>CAWAWF010000027.1:0-191222 GCA_963785665.1 uncultured Alphaproteobacteria bacterium | reverse complement strand
CGGATGAACTCAGCCGGGTTGCCAGTGAAAGCAGCCTAATCCGTCGCCTCGGAGCCGACGAAGGCGATGCGGAGCATGTTGGTCGCGCCCGGCGTGCCGAGCGGGACGCCGGCGACGATGATGACGCGGCGGCCGGCCTTGGCGAAGCCGTCCTTGAAGGCGAGGCGGCAGGCGCGCTCCACCATGTCGGCGGTGTCGCGGGCGTCCTCGGTGACGATGCAGTGGATGCCCCAGGCGACCGAGAGCTTGCGGCCGGTGGCGAGGTTGGGCGACAGCGCCACGATCGGCACCTGCGGCCGCTCGCGCGCGACGCGCAGGCCGGTCGAGCCGGAGAAGGTCCAGCAGATGATCGCCGAGAGGTCGAGCGTCTCCGCGATCTGGCGGGCCGCCGCGGCGATGGCGTCGGCGCCGGTCGCCTCGGGCTCGGCGTGCTGCGCCTTCATGATGGTGTGGTAGGTGTCTTCGCTCTCCACCTCTTCGGCGATCCGGTTCATGGTCGTGACCGCCTCGACCGGGAACTGACCGGCCGCCGATTCCGCCGACAGCATCACCGCGTCGGCGCCGTCGAAGATCGCGGTGGCGACGTCGGACACTTCGGCGCGGGTCGGCACCGGGCTCGTGATCATGCTTTCGAGCATCTGCGTCGCCACCACCACCGGCTTGCCGGCGCGGCGCGCGGCGCGGGTGAGCTGCTTCTGGATGCCCGGCACCTTTTCCAGCGGCATCTCGACGCCGAGATCGCCGCGCGCCACCATGATGCGCGTCGGTGAGGTCGATGATCTCGTCGATCCGGAGCACCGCCTGCGGCTTCTCGATCTTGGCCATCACGGCGGCGCGGCCGCGCGTGATCTTCTTGGCCTCGGCGATGTCCTCGGGGCGCTGCACGAACGACAGCCCGATCCAGTCGATGCCGGCGTCGAGCGCGGCGTCGAGATCGGAGCGGTCCTTCGGGCGTCAGCGCCGAGAACGGGATGATGGAGTCGGGCAGGCTGACGCCCTTGCGGTCGGAGAGCTTGCCGCCGACCTCGACGCGCACGACGATCTTCTGCTTGCTCGCTTCGGTGGCGACGAGGCGGATCTTGCCGTCGTCGAGCAGCAGCGTGTGGCCGGCCTTCACGCCCTCGAAGATTTCCGGATGCGGCAGATGCACGCGCGTGGCGTCGCCGGGCTTGGGATCGGCGTCGAACGTGAAGGTCGCGCCGTTGTCGAGCATGGCGGAGCCGCCGGCGAAGGCGCCGACGCGCAGCTTCGGCCCCTGCAGATCGACCAGGATGCCGATCGGCCGGTTGTGATCCTTCTCGACCTGGCGGATCGCGGCGACGAGCTCGCGCATGCGGTCGTGCGGCGTGTGGCTCATGTTGATGCGGAACACGTCGGCGCCGGCCTCGAACAGCCGCGCGATCATCTCGGCGTTGCCGGAGGCGGGGCCGAGCGTGGCGACGATCTTGGTGCGGCGCAGCCGTCTCATTTGCGCGGGACCTCGCGGCAGTTGCGATGGCGACTGGCGGCCCGGCGTCGGCAGCACCGGCGTGCCCGGCGTCAGCGGGCGCTGCTGCGGCCCTTCCGCGGTGTCGGTGAGCTGCACCGTCCAGGCGCGCTGCTCGCCGGTGTCGACCTCGAAGAAGCCGGTGCGGTCGAAGCCGCGCGCCAGGCAATCCTGGGTGCCCTTGATGGTGAACTCCTTGTCGCGGGTGCACATGTAGGCTTGGCCCGACCATTCGCCGCCGCGGTCGTAGTCGATCGCGTAGATGTAATAGAAGCGCGCGATCAGGGTGCCCTTGAGCACCGTCTCGCAGGAGCGCGCCGACAAATTCCACCAGCCTTCGGTGACCCAGCTGCCGTCGGTGTCCTTGTAGCCGACGGCGATGCCGACGCGGCTGCCGGTGTTGTTGCACAGATGGAAGTCGGCCAGCGCCGGCGCCGGCAGAGAGCGCGAACGCCGCCGCGACCAGCAGAAGTCGGCCAGACGTGAAAGCGGGGAAGGGCAAGGCGCGGGTTACCTTCTTGAAGGCCGGTATCGCGTGAGGCTTACGGCCTGTCAACGACGATGGCGCGAAAATCGTTCACGTTGGTCCAGGTCGGACCGGTCTCGACCAGGTCGCCGAGACGGCTGAAAAACCCGGTGGAATCGTTGTCCGAGAGAAAATGGGCCGGATCGAGGCCGAGCGACCGGGCCCGGGTCGAGGGTGGTTGGGTCGATCACGGCGCCGGCCGGGTCGTCCGGCGGAGCCCGCGCCGCCGTCGGTGCCGTCGGTGTCGCCGGCGAGCGCCGCGATCCCGGGCGCGCCCTGCGAGCGCCATGGCCAGCGCCAGGGCGTATTCCTGGTTCGGCCCGCCCCGGCCCTGGCCGCGGATGGTCACCGTCAGTTCGCCGCCGGACAGGATGACGGCGCGGCGGCCTTGCTTTTGCAGCGCCAGCGCGCGCGCCGGCATGCTCGGCGGCGACGTCGCGGGCCTCGCCCTCGATCCGGTCGCCGAGCATGACGCATCTCGTAGCCGGCGTCCGCGCACCGCCTGCTCGGCGGCGCGGAAGGCGTCGGCCGGGCGCGCGATCAGCTTGAACTCGGTTGTCGCGAAAGATCGGATCGCCCGGCTTCGGGCTTTCGTTGTTCGGATCGGCCAAGCGCCCGCGTCACGGCGTCGGGCAGGTCGAGCTCGATAGCGCGCGACGATGGCGCGAGCGTCCGCGAGCGTCGTCGGATCGGGCACCGTCGGCCCCGAGCCGATCACGGCGGGATCGTCGCCGGGCACGTCGGAGATCGCCAGCGTGACGACGCGAGCCGGCTGCGCGCGCCGCGCCAGCCGGCCGCCCTTGATGCGGGACAGATGCTTTCGCACCGTATTGATCTCGCCGATGTTGGCGCCGGAGCGCAGCAGCGCCCGCGTCACCGCCTGCTTGTCGGCGAGCGTCAATCCTTCGACCGGCGCGATCCAGTTGGCCGATGCGCCGCCGGAGAGCAGCACCAGCACCAGATCGTCCGGCCCGGCGCCATCGGCGCAAGCTCCAGCGCCTGCTCGGCGGCTGCAAGCCCGGCGGCGTTGGGGATCGGATGGCCGGCCTCGATCATCGGGATGATCTTGGTCGGCCGGCCATAGCCTTGCGCGCGCCACGGCAATGCCGGTGAGGCGGCCGCGCGGCAGGCCCGCGTAGGCCGCTTCGGCCACCTCCGTCATGGAGCCGGCGGCCTTGCCGGCCGCCAGGACGATCAGCCGGCCTCCGCCTTTGGCGGCGGCGGCAGATGCGGCGGCAGGCAGGCCGACGGGTGCGCTGCCGCGATTGCAGTGCGAAACAGTCCGTCCAGGAATGTCCGTGCCGTCATGCCGGCGTACTTTATCGCACAGCCCGGCTGCCGCCCGGACGGGAAGCTCGTTATAATGCTTCCAAAGAAAGAATTCCTTGGGAGGGAATACGCCGGCTCAAGCCGGCTTGAATTGTCAAAATCCAAATCATTGCGTGCCGGCCGCACATGGCGGACGGCGCGCGTCAACAACGGCCAAAGGAGGAGTACGCGATGGCGTTCGCTTTTACGGTCAATGGCAAGGCGCAGAGCGTCGATATCGACGCCAACACGCCGTTGCTCTGGGTGGTGCGCGAGCACCTGAAACTCACCGGCACCAAATTCGGCTGCGGCGCCGGCCTGTGCGGCGCCTGCACCGTGCACTCGACGGCAAGGCGGTGCGCTCCTGCCAGACCACGATGTCGGAGGTCGCGGGCAAGAAGATCACCACCATCGAGGGCCTGTCGCCGGATAGCTCGCATCCGCTGCAGAAGGCCTGGCTCGCCGAGCAGGTGCCGCAATGCGGCTACTGCCAGTCCGGCCAGATCATGCAGGCGGCCGAGCTGCTGGCGAAGAACAAGACGCCAACGCGCGAGCAGATCGTCGCCCACATGGACGGCAACATCTGCCGGTGCGGCACCTACAGCGCCATCATCTCCGCCATCGAAACGCGCGGCGAGGGGGTGAGCCATGACACAGCATTTTGAAACGCACGCGTTCTCCCGCCGCGGCTTCCTGATCGGCACCGGCGCCACCGCCGTCGCCGTCGTCGTTCGGCCTACGGCATGCCGTCGGCGTTCGCCGCCGGCCCGCTCAACGTCGGCGCCTTCGTCACGATCGGCGAGGACGGCATCGTCACCATCACCGTGTCCGGCCTCCGAGATGGGGCAGGGCACCCGCACGGCGCTGTCGGCTGATCCTCGCCGAGGACCTCGACGCCGACTGGAGCAAGGTCCGCGCCGTGCAGGCGCCGGCCAACGGCAAGCTCTACGGCAATCCGAAGTTCAACGACCAGCAGCAGACCGTCGGCAGCTACTCCGTCACCGGCTACTACTTCCCGATGCGGCTCGCCGGCGCGCAGGCCCGCAAGGTGCTGCTCGCCAACGCGGCCGAGGCCTGGAAGGTGCCGGTCGCGGAGCTGACCACCGAGCCCGGCATGGTGGTGCACGCCAAGTCGAACCGGAAGATCGGCTACGGCGATCTCGCCAAGACCGCGAAGGTGCCCGATCCGCTGCCGGCGATCACCAAGGAGGAGCTGAAGCCGATCTCGCAGTTCCGCCTGATCGGCAAGGACATCGAGCGCGATCGACGGGCCGTCGAAGGTCAACGGCACCGCGCAATACGGCATCGACGTGCAATTGCCGGACATGCTCTACGCCGCGGTGCTCTACCCCGACGTGCAGCACGAGAAGGCCGAGCACGTCGACGACGCCGCGGCGAAAGCCGTCAAGGGCGTCGTGCAAGATCGTGCCGCTGCCGGTCGGCGTCGGCGTCATCGCCGACACCGTCGAAGGCGCCATGCGGGCGAAGTCGCTGCTCAAGGTCACCTGGACCAAGGCGGCGCCGGGGCAGACCTACACCGCAGGACGGCGTGCATCGCCGACTACCGCACCATCGCCGCCGACTGGAGCAAGCCAGGCGTCGAGATGGTGAAGAAGGGCGATGCCGACGCGGCGCTGAAGGGCGCGGCCAAGGTGGTGACGGCGGAGTATTTCTCCGAGCACGTCTCCCATGTCTGCATGGAGCCGCTCAACGCCACCGTGAAGGTCGACGGCGACAAGGTCGAGGTCTGGGCCGGCAACCAGGCGCCGGGCGTGATGCAGATCCTGGCCTCGATCGGCGCCGGCACCACGCCGGACAAGGTCAGCGTCAACACCATGCTGCTCGGCGGCGGCTTCGGCCGCCGCTCGGACGGCGACGACGTGCTGCATGCCAGCATGCTGGCGAAGGCAGTGCCCGGGCGTCCGGTGAAGATGATCTGGAGCCGCTCGGACGACATGCAGAACGACAAGTTCCGCCCGCTGACGCGCAGCGCATCGAGATCGGTCTCGATGGCAAGGGCGACATCGTCGGCTGGCGGCACCGCATCGTCAACGAGACCTATCTCGGCCGCGTCCTGCCGCCGCCGGTGTTCAAGGCGATCGGCATGCATGACGTGGTGTCGGGCGGCGGCGGCGAGATGAGCTATGCGGTCGCCAACCATCGCGTCGAGTGGGTGCAGGCCGCCCGCGGCGTCGATGTCGGCGCCTGGCGCGGCATCGCCGCCGGCTACACCAAGTTCGCGATCGAGACGCTGATCGACGAGCTGGCCGCCGGCAAGAACATGGACCCGGTGGCGTATCGCCTTGAGATGCTCAAGGACGATCCGCGCGCCGCGGCCGTGGTCAAGGCGGTCGCCGAGATGTCGAAGTAGGGCAAGAAGCGGCAAGGGGGCCGCGCGGTCGGCATTGCCTATTCCGATGCGCTGCACAGCCACACCGCGGCGGCGGTGGAAATCTCGCTCGACGAGAAGACCGGCGCGATCAAGGTCCATCAGGTCTGGGCCGCGGTCGATGCCGGGCTTGCGGTGCAACCCGACGCAACATCGTGGCGCAGATGAAGAGCGCCATGACGTTCGGCCTTGGTGCGGCGCTCCGCGAGCAGATCCACATCAAGGACGGCGTGGTGCAGGAGCGCAACTTCGACAGCTACCGGGTGATGCGGATGTCGGACGTGCCGCCGATGGAGATCAAGGTGATCTCCAACGACAGCGAGCCGACCGGCATCGGCGAGGCCGGCGTTCCGGTGATCGCGCCGGCGATCGCCAACGCCGTCGCGCAACTCTCGGGCAAGCGGCTTCGGCACCTGCCGATGACGCCGGACCGGGTCAAGCAGACGCTCGGCTGAGGCGCACGCGTTCGCCTCGGTTTTCCCGCCGCGTCCCGCCGGGGACGCGGCGGGCTCGCTTGTTGGAGCTGGTGTATGGACTCGATCAGACGCAACATTCTGGCGACCGGCGCCGCGGCGACCGCCGTGGCGGTCGCGCCGCACGCCTTTGCTCAGCAAGGAGCTGCCATGTCGATCTACGAAAAGGGAGCTGTTCGCATCCGCTATGAGGAGGCCGGCTCCGGCTTCCCGTTGCTGGTGATCGCCGGAGGCGGATTGAACTCGACGATCGCCGGCCTCAGCGGCGCCAACTCGCCGTTCAACCCGATGGAGGTGTTCAAGGACGAGTACCGCTGCATCGCGTCGGACCTGCGCAACGCCAATGGCGGCCAGTCCACCGGTCCGCTCGAGGTCGACCGGCCGTGGGACGCCTACGCCGATGACCATCTCGGGGTGATGGATCACCTCGGCATCGACAAGTTCATGGTGATCGGCTTCTGCATCGGCGGTCCCTTCATCTGGAACCTGTTGAAGCGGGCGCCCAACCGGATCGTCGCCGCCGTGCTGGCGCAGCCCAGCGGTTCACGGCCGGACAAGCGCGATCTGTTCTACGAGAACAACATGAAGGGCTGGGGTCCCGAACTGGCCAAGCACCGGCCCGAAATCACGATGGAGACGGTCGATAAATTCCTGACCAGGATGTACCGCACCAATCCAGATTTCGTCTTCACCGTGACACGCGATTTCGTGCGCAACTGTCAGACGCCCGTGCTGATCCTGCCGGACGATGTCCCGCCGCATCCGTACGCCGTCGCCATGGAGGCCGCGATGCTCGCGCCCAAGGCCGAACTCAGCATGTATCCGTGGAAGGACCCCAAGGAGCGGATTCCCCTGGCGGTTCGCCAGATACGCTCCTTCCTCCGCGCGCATCGGGCTGCCTAGACGGCAGCGCCCTGCGAGGGGCCTTCAAACAGAACGGCTGCGCGTCTATCTTGGGTGCAATCGAGGAGACATCGCATGGACGACAAAACCCAGACCGAGCTTGAGGCTGCCGTCTACCGGCGCCTCGTCGAGCACCTGCGCCAGCGCACCGACGTGCAGAACATCGACATGATGAATCTCGCCGGCTTCTGCCGGAATTGCCTGTCGAACTGGATGAAGGACGCCGCCGACGCCAAGGGCGTGCCGATGACCAAGGACCAGAGCCGCGAAATCGTCTACGGCGAGCCGTTCGATCAGTGGAAGGCGAAGCACCAGAAGGAGGCCTCGCCGGAGCAGAAGGCCGCCTTCGACAAGGCCCGACGCGCACAAGCACTAGAACGCGGCCTTCTTATCCCTTCGGACTCACAGGACCTGTCATGAAACTGTCGCGTCGTCGATTTCTGCATCTGGCAGCAGGGGCTGTCGCGCTTCCAGCCATCTCGCGGATGGCCCACGCGCAAACCTATCCATCGCGTCCGGTGCGCGTCATCGTGCCGTTCGCGCCGGGCGGCCAGACCGACGTGGTTGCCCGCCTGATCGCACAGAAATTGTCCGATCGGCTGGGCCAGTCGTTCTACGTCGAGAATGCCGCCGGCGCCGGTGGCAATATCGGCGCGGGCCGCGCCGCCCAGGCGCCGCCCGACGGCTACACCATCCTGTTCATCGACGCGATCGGCTTCGCCGCCAATCCGACGCTCTACGCCAAGCTGCCCTACGATCCCCTGAATGACTTCGACGCCGTCGCGATCGGGGCCACCACCATGCAGGTGCTCTCGGCCAATCCGGCGGTCCCCGCGCAGACGGTGCAGGAGCTGGTCGCGCTGATCAGGGCCAATCCCGGAACGTACAACTACGGCTCCGCCGGCGTCGGCACCGGCGCGCATCTGACCGGCGAACTGTTTCGCTCATCGCTCAAGCTCGATCTGGTGCACGTTCCCTATGGCGGCGGCGGTCCGGCGATCGCCGCGGCCGTCGCGGGCCACACCCAGCTCTGCTTCGGCTCGGCCGCTGCGACCATCCCGCAGCATCAGGACGGCAAGCTGCGTGCGCTGGCGGTCAGCGGCAAGAAGCGATTGAAGGGACTTCCCGCGATTCCGACATTCCGCGACGCCGGCTATCCGGAGGTCGAATGCGATGCCGTGGTTGGCATCCTCGCTCCGGCCAAGACGCCGAAGGAGATCATCGCGCTGCTCAACAAGGAGGTCGAAGCTCTCGTCGCGCCGCCGGAGATGCAGGAGCGTCTGGCGACGCTCGGCTTCGAGACCGCGAACGCGACCCCGGAAGAGCTCGGGGCCTTCCTGAAGTCGGAGATTCCAAAGTGGGCCAAGGTCATCCAGTTCGCCGGCCTCAAGCCGCAGTGACCGATCGCTGAACCGATGGCGACGCTTCTCATCAAGAACATCGGTGAGTTCTTCACCGGCGACATCGCGAGGCCGCAGGCCGCGGTGACATCGCTGCTGATCGACGGCCAGAAGATCGCCGCGCTCGATCCGCCCGCCGACACCAAGGCCGACGCGGTGCTCGATGCCGGCGGCAGCGCGGTGCATGCCGGGCCTGGTCGACGGCCACGTCCATCCGGTGTTCGGCGAATGGACGCCGACCCAGGACACCATCGGCTGGATCGGCAACTACGTGCACGGCGGCACCACCACGATGGTCTCGGCCTGCGAGCTGCACGTGCCGGGCCTCGACTACGAGAACCTGTCGCCCGATCTGGTCACCTCGCTCGCCGTGGTCACCGCCTCCACCACCGGCCGCATCCGCTGGAGCGGCGCCCGCGTTCATTGCGGCACCGTGATCCTGGTGCCCGGCATGACCGAGGAGCATTTCGACCGGCTCGCCGCGGCGAAGTCGATCCTGGCCAAGTTCATCTTCTTTCCGCTTTCCACCAACAAGGACGAGGCGCTGCAATACACGCGAGTGGTGCCGCGCCCGCGGCATCCGCACCAAGGTCCACACCGGCGGCGTGTCGCGCTCCGGCCTCTCGCAGATGTGCGGCTACGACATCCTGTCCTGGCTCAAGCCCGACATCGCCGCCCACCTCAGCGGCGGGCCGATCCCGATGAGCGACGGCGATCTCGACCGGGTGATCGACGACACGGATTTCGCCATCGAAATCTGCTCGTCCGGCAACTACGGCTCGACCAAGCGCGCGGTCGAGCGGATGCGAGCGAAGGGCCAGCTCGCGCGGCTGACGCTCGGCACCGACACGCCGGGCGGCACCGGCGTGATCCCGCGCGGCATGCTGCGCAACATCTGCTACATCGCCTCGGTCTGCGGCGTGCCGCCCGCGGAGGCGGTCGCCATCGCCACCGGCAACACGGCGAGGGCACACGGTCTCGACGTCGGCATCCTGGCGCCCGGCCGCCCGGCGGACCTGATCGTCTGCGGTCCGGTCGAAGGCTCGACCGGCAGCTCGGTCGGCGACGCCATCGCCCACGGCGACCTGCCGGGCATCGCCTATGTCATCGCCGACGGCGAGATCGTGGTCAGCGGCCGCAGCCGCCAGACGCCGCCGCCGAAGCGCAAGCTGTTCTTCTCGTGCTGCGACGTGCACGCCGGCGGATTTGCCGCGAGCTAGGCCTTTCGCCCGCTTCGCCTCGCCAAATCCAAGCTCGGCCAGAATCTCGTCGTTGTGCTGGCCGAGCGTCGGCGGCGGCGAGTCGATCCGCGGCCCGTCGTGGGCGAAGCTGAACGCCGCGAGCGGCACGCCGAAGCCGCCGTCCATGCCGTTGCCCTTGGCGTGGCGGTGGATCACGCCGCGCCCGGCGATCTGCGGATCGGCGAGCGCCTCGCCCATGGTCCGCACCCGCGCCGCCGGCACGTGGCGGGCCTGCAGGAACTCCTCCCATTCGTCGGCGGTGCGCGTCGCCATGATCTCCTCCAGCACCGCGATCTCGCGGGCGTGGTCGGCGTCGCGCTCGTCGTTGGTCTGCTTCGCCATCTCCGGGCGGCCCAGCACCGTCCACAGCCGCTTCTGCTGGCGGATGTTGCTGGCGCCGAGCATCACCAGCGTGCCGTCCTTGGTGGCGAACGCGCCGTTGGTGGCATGCGGATGGCGGTTGCCGTGGGCCTTCGGATGCGCGCCGTTCCGCAGATAGCCGGTCAGGTGCGACGCCATCATGATCATCGCGACGTCGAGCATCGCCATGTCGATGCGCTGGCCCTTGCCGGTCTTCTCGCGCTGGTACAGCGCCGACGACAGCGCGAACGCGCCGGTCATGCCGGTCATGTAGTCGACCGCGGCGCGCCGATCTTGACCGGATGCACGTCCTTGGTGCCGGTCATCGCCATGATGCCGGAGGTCGCCTGGATCACGTGGTCGTAGGCGGTCTGCTTGCCGCGCGGGCCGTTCTGGCCGAACGCCGAGAACGACGCATAGATCAGCCGCGGATTGATCTTCGACAGCTCGTCGTAGCCTAAGCCCAGCGCCTCGAACGCGCCGGGCCGGTAGTTCTCGACGAACACGTCGGCGGTCTTGACCAGCGCCTTCAGAATGTCGCGGTCGCGCTCCTGCTTGAGGTCGAGCGCCACCGAGCGCTTGTTCGACGCCTGCGTCAGGAACGCGTGCCCATCTGGCTCTTGTTCAGCGTCTTGTCGGTGCCGGAGGTGCGGCTCTGGTCGGGATCGTTCGGGTCCTCGATCTTGATGACGTCGGCGCCGAGAACGCCAAGCTGGTAGGCCGCGAACGGCCCGGCCAGAACATGGGTGGCATCGATCACCCGGATGCCTTCGAACGGCCGCATGGCGTGTCCTCCCTTGGCTTTGCTCCGATCCTAGCAAGCCAACTTCGACGGCGACACGTCCGCGGCGGACCGATATCCTCGCCCGCCCGCCTGAACAGGACCCGCCATGCCGCCCAGTATCGTCGTCGTGCCGCCCACCCATGCCGAGATCGCCGAGATCGCCAAGAAGATGGCGCCGGCGGGCTTCGAGCTGGTCGTTTCGCGGCCCGACCGCGCCGCGCTCGAGCAGGTGCTGCCGACCGCCGAATACATGTCTGCTATCCGAACGTGGTGTCCGACGACGCCTTCTACAAAATGGCGCCGAAGCTCAAGCTCTACCAATTGCTCAGCGCCGGCTACGACGACGTCGACATCGAGGCGGCGCGCCGCGCCAAGGTGCCGGTCTGCAACAACGGCGGCGCCAACGCGATCTCGGTGTCCGAGCACGCCATGATGCTGATGCTGACGGTGTCGCGCCGGGTGGTGTGGCAGCACGAGAGCGTCTCCGCCGGCCGCTGGCGCGGCAACGGGGCTGCGCCGATGATGTACGAAATCTACGACAAGACGCTCGGCATCGTCGGCCTCGGCACCATCGGCAAGAAGGTGGCGCGCCTCGCCAACGCCTTCCGCATGCGGGTGCAGTACTACGACATCGCCCGGCTGCCGGAGCACGAGGAGGACGCGCTCGGTGTGCGCTTCAAGCTGTTCCGCGAGCTGCTTGCGCACCTCCGACATCGTCACGATGCACGTGCCGCTCAACGCCTCGACCCGCCACATGATCGGCGCCGACGAGCTGGCGCTGATGAAGCCCGAGGCGATCATCGTCAACACCAGCCGCGGTCCGGTGATCGACGAGGTGGCGCTGACCAAGGCGCTCGCCGACAACAAGCTGTTCGGCGCCGGCCTCGACGTGTTCGACCAGGAGCCGCCGCCGCCCGACAATCCGATCTTCAAGCTGCGGAACGTGGTGCTGACCTCGCATTTCGCCGGCCCGACCTGGGACAACCACGTGGCGCGCTTCCGCAACGCCTTCGACAACGTGCAGCGCGTCGCTCGCGGCGAGAAGCCGGCCTGGGTGGTGCCGGAGCTGGCCGAATTGGTGAAATAGAAAACTTCAGGGGGAAACACATGAACGGGGCCGCGGTCGTTGCCGAAATCCTCAAGCGCGAGGGCACGGAATTTCTGTCCTGCTATCCGCGCAACCAGATCATCGAGCCCTGCGCGGCGCTCGGCATCCGCCCGATCCTGTGCCGGCAGGAGCGCGTCGGCGTCGGCCTCGCCGACGGCTACTCCCGCATCAAGCGCGGCAAGAAGAACGGCGTGTTCGCGGCGCAAGCCGGCCCCGGCATCGAGAACGCGTTTCCCGGCATCGCCCAGGCCTATGCCGAGAACGTGCCGATGCTGATCGTCTCCGGCGGCCTGCCGCTGGCGCGGCAATATGTGCGGCCGGTGTTCCGCGCCTCCGAAGTCTACAAGCCGGTCACCAAATGGTCGGCGCTGGCGCATTCGCCGCAGGAGTTGCCGGACCTGATGCGGCGCGCCTATCACGCCATGCGCTCGGGCAAGGGCGGCCCGGTGCTGATCGAAATTCCCGACGAGGTGGCCGAGGCCGAGTTCAAGGGCGCGCTCGACTACACGCCGGTGCCGGTGCTGCGCGCGGCGCCCGATCCGGACGCGGTGAAGCGGCCGTGCAGATGCTGCTGGCGGCGAAGAACCCGGTGCTGTGGGCCGGCCAGGGCGTGCACTACGCCGAGGCCGGCGACGGCGCTCGCGGCGCTGGCCGAGCTCATTCCGGCGCCGGTCGTCACCACCAATCCGGGCAAGAGCGCGATCCCGGAGAACCATCCGCTGTCGCTCGGCGCCTCGACCCGCTCGCGCGGCAAGCACTACACCGACTTCATGGCCAAGGCCGATCTGATCTTTGCGATCGGCTCGAGCCTGACCAAGACGCCGTTCGGGCCGGGCGTGCCGGACGGCAAGACCATCGTGCATTCGACCAACGACGCGGGCGACATCAACAAGGAATACACCGCCGCTCATGCCGTGGTCGGCGACGCCGCGCTGGTGATCGACGCGCTGATCGCCGAGGTTGAGCGCCAGAAGGGACAAAAGGGCACACCGGCCGGCGGCAACGCGCTCGCTTCGCTCAAGGAAGAAATCGCCGCCGCCAAGAAGGCCTGGCTCGGCGAATGGGCGAAATTCCTGGATTCTGACGCGATGCCGCTCGACCAGTACCGCGTCATCCGCGACCTGATGCGCACGGTCGACCGCGACAACGTCATCATGACGCACGATTCCGGCAGCCCGCGCGAGCAGATGATGCCGTTCTGGGAGCCCACCGTGGCCGGCTCCTACATGGGGTGGGGCAAGTCCACCCAACTCGGCTATGGGCTCGGCATCACCATGGGCGCCAAGCTCGCCGAGCCGAAAAAGCTCTGCGTCAACGTGATGGGCGATGCCGCCATCGGCATGACCGGCATGGACATCGAGACGGCGGCGCGCAACCGCATCGCCATCATGACCGTGGTGTTCAACAACGGCGTGATGGGCGCCGAGCGCGACGTGCTGAAAATCTCCGACGAGAAGTACGGCTCGATGACGGTCGGCGGCAACTACACCAAGGTCGCCGAGGGCCTGAACGTCGCAGCGCGCCGGGTCGAGAAGCCGGGCGATATCGTCGCGGGCGATCAAGGAGGGCGTTGCCGTCACGGAGACCGGCGCGCCGTTTCTGCTGGAGTTCGTTGTCAAGGAAGGCCGCGACTTCTCGCGCTATCCGTTGGCCGGGCTCTAGGCGCTGAAATCCGTGAAATAAGGCAATCTTTCCCCACAGCTTGGCTGTGGATGACGGGGGCGGAGGCTCGCTTTGCGCCTTCGAGCTTGGTATGCCGCGATCGGCTGCCGCGGCGTGAATGCTTCCGGCGACACGGCGGGGACAGTCTCCGCCCGGTTCGCGACCTGAGGAGCGTTTGATGTCCGCCGTCGAAAAAGAGCAGCCTGAAGCCGCCAACACCCGTTTCGCCAAGGATCAGCTGAAGGCCTTCGTCGAGCGGATCGAGCGCGCTGGAGGAAGAGAAGAAGACCATCTCCGACGACATCCGCGACGTCTATCGCCGAGTTCCGAAGGGCAATGGCTTCGACGTGAAGGCGCTGCGCGCGGTGATCCGGCTGCGCAAGCAGGACGCCCAGGAGCGCCAGGAGCACGATGTCTGCATTCTCGAGCACCTACCTCAACGCGCTGGGACGTGCTGGTGGCGCTAGGCTGCGGCGTGGGCAGCGACGCTGTCCACCTGTCGCGGCCGTCTCCAGCTGCGGCTGCGCGGGCTTTGGCTTCGTCGGCGCATTTGGCGGCGTGCACATCGCGGTTGATCACCTGAAGGTTGGGCAGGCCCCAGTACGACAGCAGCTCGGGCCACGGCGTGTCGCGCGCGTTCGCGCCAAACTGCGAAACAGCGGCACCCGATGGTCGATCTCCGCGGTCTTCCAGAGCCGCCCGCCGGTCTGCGCGCAGCGTCGCGCCTGCAGGCGCCGCAGCATCTGCGTCGTGGTCGCTCGGCGCGTTCCAGAAGCCGCCACTGCCACCACGCAGGCGGTGTGCCGATGACGGGGGCGAATGCCGCTCGCGCCTTGCCCCGGCGGGCCCGATTCCCGAATGCTCCCGGTGAAGCGGCGGGGACAGTCTCCGCCTTACCACGAGGAGTGCCTATGTCCGCCGTCGAAAAAGA
Organism: uncultured Alphaproteobacteria bacterium; assembly: GCA_963785665.1. GTDB lineage: Bacteria > Pseudomonadota > Alphaproteobacteria > Rhizobiales > Xanthobacteraceae > Z2-YC6860. Next base: position 176,651 of record CAWAWF010000027.1, on the reverse strand, counting down.
GCCGCCAGAAGCCGCCAACACCAAATTCGCCAAGGACCAGTTGAAGGCCTTCGTCGAGCGGATCGAGCGGCTGGAGGAGGAGAAGAAGACCATCTCCGACGACATCCGCGACGTCTATGCCGAGTCCAAGGGCAACGGCTTCGACGTCAAGGCGCTGCGGCAGGTGATCCGGCTGCGCAAGCAGGAGCCGACCGAGCGGAACGAGCAGCAGCTCATCCTGGAGACCTACATGAACGCGCTGGGGATGCTGGCGGCGTAAAGCGCGCGTGTTTTAGACGCTCCCCTATCGACGTCATGGCCGGGCTTGTCCCGGCCATCCACGTCTGGCGATGCCCGTCAAGCAAGGCGTGGATGCCCGGCACAAGGCCGGGCATGACGGTGCTGGGCCGAGTCTGTCCCGCTCACAAATCCAGGCGCTTCCGCGCCACGGCTCGCGTCCAGCGTCATCGCCCTCGCATCCACCTCCACCGGCTTGAACTCGCAGCGGGCGAACCGCGCCTTCTCGGCGAACGGCACGGTGGCGTCGATGCCGAGCTTGGTGCGCATGCCGCGGTCGGACACCCGGACATACTCGTGCCCGCGCGCGGCCGGCAGCATGAAGATGTCCTTCGACGCCTCCATGCGCGTCGCCAGCGCGTATTCCACGTCGGCCGGATCGCGGATGTCGATGTCGTCGTCGACCACGATCACCATGTCGAGGTCCTTCAGCGCGCCGAACGACGCCATGATGGCGTTGCGCTGCAAGCCGTCGTGGGCCGGGCCGGTCTTCTTCACCTGCACGACGGCGTGGAAGCGGTGCAGCCCGCCGGCCGTCATCTCGGCGTCGGTGACGATCGGCACCGCGCCTTGCAGCACCTTGAGCAGGCTCGCCTCCAGCACGTATTTGCGCAGCACCACGGTCTCGCGGCCGTAGCCGTTGATGGCGTGATAGATCGGCTTGTCGCGGTGCGTGAGCGCGGTGACCTCGAGCACCGGCCCGGGATCGGCCGGCGCCAGATAGCCGACGAACTCGCCGAACGGGCCTTCCATCACCTCCTCGTCGCACTTCAGCACGCCCTCGAGCACGATCTCGCTCTCGGCCGGCACCAGCAGATCCTGCGTGATCGCCTTCACCACCGGCAGCGGCCGTCCGCACAGGCCGCCGGCGACGGCGAGCTCGTCGGCGTTCTCGGGCATCTGCGAGCCCATGGTCGCCGCGGTGTAATGCAGCGCCAGGTCTGCAGCCGATGCAGACCACGACCGGCAGGTGCTGGCCTTTCTTCTGGGCGCGCTCGAATGCCGCGCGCAGATGGCGGCCGAAGTCGAGCTGGATGGCGGCGCGGTTGCCGCCGGCCAGCATCAGCCGGTGATAGGACGCGTTGTAGACGCCGGTGTCGGGATCGCGGGTGATGACGATGCCGGCGGTGATGTAGCGCCCGGCGTCGTCGGCGGTGTGTTGCAGCGCCGGCAGCATCTTGCCGATGTCGATGTTCTTGGTGTGGACCTGCTCCTGCGCCGGCGCCCGCTCGACCAGCACCGGCGGCTTCGGATCGCCGAGCGCGCGGCCGACGAACTCGCGGATGCCGCGGAAATCGACGCCGAACGCGGCTTCGACATTGGCCTGGCACGACAGCAGGTTGCCGATCACCGGCATGTCGTGGCCGTTGACCTTGGAGAACAGCAGCGCCGGCCCGCCGTCGAGCTTCTTCATCAGGCCGGCGACCTCGAGATACGGGTCGACCGGCGCCGAATAGGTCTGCAGCCGGCCGCCGTCGGCCATGCGGCCGAGCGCCGAACGAAAGCGCGTGTCCAGAACCGAATTTGAAAGGCTCAATGCCGTCTCCCGTGACCAGGCGACGGCATCTTACGTCGGCCGGCTCAAATCCCGAAGGTCTCCTTCAGGAACCGTTGGGTGGCCTGGATCGACTGCGTATTGGCGCGCTCGTCGGGCTTGCTGTTCGGCTCGGAGAAGCCGTGGCCGGCGCCGCTGTAGAGCTCGTATCTGGAACTCGACCTTGGCGGCGCGAAGCTCGGCGAGCACCTTGTCGACCTCCGGCAGCGGCTAGCGGGCTTGTCCTCGGCGCCGTGCTCGATCAGCACCCGGTGCCCTTGATGTTCTTGCCGCCGCCGACCGGGTGGTCCGTTGAACGAGCCGTGGATCGAGACCATGGCGGCCAGCGGCACGCCGGCGAAGATCATCTCGACGCCGATCATGCCGCCGAAGCAGTAGCCGACCAGCGCGATCTGCGAGGCGTCGACCCGGGCGTTCTTCAACAGCACGTCGAGGCCGGCCTGGGCCCGCGAGCGTCATCAGCGCGCGGTCCTTGGTGTAGATGCCCATCTGCGCGATGCATCTCCGGCACGTCCTTGGGCAGGACGCCGTGGCCGTAGCCGAAGATGTCGGCGGCGAAGGCGACGTAGCCCATCTTGGCGTACATCTCGGTGTTCTTCAGCGTCAGCGCGGTCATGCCGTCGCGCCGATGCACCATCAGCACGCCCGGGCGCTTGCCGGTGATGGCGTCGTCATAGGCCAGATAGCCTTTCAGCTTCACGTCGTCGTGGCTGTATTCGACCCACTCGGTCTTGATCTCGGCTTGCGCCGCCGAGTCGGCGAACAGGGCGGCGAACAGGAACGCAGCGATCCGCAGGATCGTCATGGCAACCTCCCCGGATGAAGCTTTGTTTTGGGGAAAGCTTTGCCCAAGCGGACGGTCGAGTCCAGATGGTTTCAGCCGCAGGTTGCCGGCCAAACGTCAGCGCTCGCGCCTCGGAGCGCGCTTGGTCAAAATCGGCTTGTTGAGATTTTACCGAAGGCTCGCGTGCCGCGAGGACGAACGTCACGGTGGCGGGGAAAACCACCGCGCTGCCGGTGAACTGCTCGGCGGTCATGCCGAGATGGGGATCGCTCGAGAACGTCATCAGCACGCGACGTGGCGGGCTTCGTCATGAACTGGGTGAAGCTGGTGAAATCCGGATCGCCGACCTGCGTCACGACCAGCGAATTCTGCACGCTCGGCGCCAGCACGAGGCCGCGCAGCCAGGGATCGTCGAGACGCTCGCCGGCCGCGTCAGGCGGCTCTGGGCGATCGCTTCGGCGGCTTGCTGGCGATCGAGGTCGGTGCCCTTGCTGGTGACGACGGCGGGCGCGCGCTCGGCGTTGCCTGTCGCGCCGGTCTGCGCGGCATAGGCCAGCGCCACGTCGGCCGGAACGCGATCCTGGGTCGGGAACGGGCCGATGCTGGCGGTCGTCTCGCGGCCCGCGGCGCGGTCTGCAGATGCGGCGCGCGCTCGACACGCTCAGCGCATTGGTTTCGGCAGCCGGCGACTTGCGGATCGGCGCGGCCTCGCGCCGGCTATCCCAGAGGCCGCGCGTGTTGACGATCTGGTTCGGCGACAGCGAGGCGAGTTGCAGTTGCGGCGCCTGAAGCGGGGTTGGAGCTTGCGGGGCAGGGGCCGGCCGGCTGTCCGACGCGGCGAGCTGATAGGTCGGCCGGCGCGGCGGCAGCGGCACCGGCCGGGTCGCGGTCACGACAGGCTCGGCTGCGGAGGCGAGCTGGACGAGAGCGGGCGTTGCGGGCCTTGTTCGGCTTCGGCTTTGGCGGTCACGCCGCGGTGCGGAGGCGGTCTCGCGGGCGGTGGCGTTGTCGTCGGCCTCTTCGGCATCCTTGTCGCGGCCGAACAGCGAGGCGAGGAAGCTGCGCTTCTGCGGCGCGGCGACGGTGCGGTGGCCGCGCTCGAGATCGGCCTTGCGCCAGCTGATAGCCGGGCAGCGGATCGCCGCTCGGACGGCAGATGCACGGTGCGGCCATCCGGGAACAGCTTGACGAGCTGCTCGCGCGTCATGCGCGGCCAGGCGCGCACGTTGCCGACGTCGAGATGAACGAACGGCGAGCCCGAGGTCGGATAGTAGCCGACGCCGCCGCCCTGCAGCCGCATCGCGGTCTCGCGGAGCTTCTCGAGCGGAACGCCGGGAATGTAGAAGTCGATGGCCTTGCCGAGCGTGTGCTGGCTGTGGCGCGCCACGCCGGTATTCTTGCTGCGGCCGCGGAGCATCTCGTTGGTGCCGGACGAACGGTAGCCGCAGATGATCTCGATCGGCTCCTTGGCGCCGACCTCCTGATAGACCTCCCACAGCAGGTCGATCTCCTGCGGGTCCATCGTGGTCGGCTTCGTTCTTGCGCCAGTCGCGCATGATCCAGTTGATCTTCTTCAGCGCCTCTTCGTCGTACTGGCCGTTCTTCTTGTAGGTGATGGTGAGGTCTTCGTCGGTGTGGACGTGATGCAGCGACAGCGTGCGGGTGTCGCCCACCGCCTTGGCGTGCTGCATTCCGACCGAGCCGATGAGGAGAAGACAGGCGGCGAGACCGGCGCGATTGATCGCGCGCGAGACGCTCAACCCAGATCCGGCATGCTGCGCGGCACAAACTCGCACGTGCGATCTCGTCCCCACGGGGTCGCAAAACGGGATGTCGCCACGGCTTCCCGGCCGCGGTGACATGGCTAACGCAGTCTTATCGGGATGGGTTAATGCGGAATTACTGTCCCCCCGCCCCCGATTAGGAAGTCGTACCGGGCGAGTATGGCGAAAAATGGCCTGGGAAATCCAGGCGCGTCGTGGACATGGTTAAGGGCCGGATCGCCGGAATCCGGCCCTTTTCGAGCGGTGTTTTGCGGCCGATTTTAGCGGAAAAGCTGCTCGAACAGCGCCGAACGGCGTGCGGCCGCCGCCGCCGGCCGCGCTTGCCGGAGCTTCTGCGCCCTGCTCCGGCGGTCGGCTTGAAGTTGGGGTCGGCCGGCCGCTCGATCGCGACGTCGGCGACCTGCCGCTCGCTGCCCCTGAGGATCGACATCAGCTTGGCGTCGAGGCCGTAGATGTCGTCGCGGAACTGCAGCTTGCCGGCCTCGTCGACGAACGCGGTCTGGTACATCAGGTGGACCGGGATCTGGTTGACGAAGTCGAGCTGCTTCTCCTCGCCGCCGAGCATCTGCTTGATGCCGTCGGCGGTGTAGCCGGCCTTCGGCGAGGCATAGGACAGCAGCACCTCGGCGTATTTCAGCGGGTTCTGCACGCGCTGGCAGCCGTGGCTGTAGGCGCGCTTGTCGTGCGTCGAAGTAGTGCTTCTCCGGCGTGTCGTGCTGGTAGACCAGGAACTTGTTCGGGAAGTTGAAGCGGATCTGGCCGAGCGCATTGCGCTCGCCCGGCGGCTGGAACACGCGGACGCTGCCGTCGCGGTCGCGCTCCATCTTCAAGCCCTGGCGCTCGAAGATCTGCGGGTCGGAGGTCTCATAGATCGGCAGCAGCTCGTTGTAGATGATCGACTGCGGCACGTTCCAGGTCGGGTTGAGCGTGATGAACTTCATCGTCTCGGTGAGCAGCGGCGTCTCATGCCCCGGCTTGCCGACGACGGTGCGGGTCTGCCAGACCTTCTCGCCGTTGTTGATAGACGCGAACGAAGATAGTCCGGGATGTTGAGCTCGACGTGGGTCTTGCCGAGGTCGCGCGGCATCCAGCGCCAGCGCTCCATGGTGGCGAGGATCGCGTCGAGCCGCTTGGCGCGGCTCGGCGGGTTGAGCGCCTCGATGGTCGGGCCGTTCAGCTGGCCGGTGACCTGGATGCCGTTGGCCTTCTGGAACTTGCCGACCGCCATCGCCAGCGCGGCGTTGTAGTTGGAGTTCGGCGCTTCGCGGCAAGCCCGAGGCGCTCGCGCAGCACCGGCACGCGCGGGTCGGTCATCACCGTTTCGTGGCCGCGGCTGTCGCGGGTGTAGTGCAGCACCGGGCCGTTCGCGGATGCGGTCGGCCGCGGCGTCGTCCGGCGCTCCGCGCATCTCCGCGAGCTTGGCCTTGAGCGCCCGGTAGCCCGGCTGCGGCGGATTGAGCTGCGCCAGCGTCTTCCGGCAGATCGTTGGATGCCGCGATCTTCTTCAGCACGTCGTCGGCGTCGAAGGCGAGCTTGTAGTCGATGTTCGGGCTGACGCGGCGTGAAGTGCACGCGCCCGGTCATGGCATGGCGCGCGTAGGTCAGCAGCGTCTCGGTGAACTTCAGCTCGGCCTCGGCCTGGGCCTCGGCGCTGCCGACATTGAGCTTCGGCATCGGGTAGTCTTTCGGATCGAGGCCGTCGGCGTCGATCGTCTGCAGATATTCGAGCGCATCGCTGGCGCGCTCGCTCGGCGCGCCCTGCGACGACCCACAGCGGCTGGAAGTTGCGGACCTTCTGATAGAGCGCGACGATGGCGTCGCGGTCAGGCTTGCGCGACGACCATGCGGTCGAACTGCTTGCTGGTGATGATCTCGCGAATCTTGTTGCCGACGTCGGCTTCGCTTGCGGCGTTTGGCGCGGCGGCGACGGCGGCGGTCCGCCGGCCGGCGCGGCTGCAGCCGGCGCGGCGGCGGGGCGCGTGACGCGCTCGGGCGGGCTGCGGCTGGACGACGGGCGCGGGCGCGGCCTGGCGATCGACTCGGCGCGAGGCTGCCGGCGTGGCGCGGCGCCGGCTCGGCTCAGCCTGGGCCGGCGCTCGGCGCGGTCGCCGGCTTGGCGGCTGCGGCGGGCTCGGCCGGCGTGAGCGCTCGATCGCGCGGGTGCTCGCGGCGCGCAGCGGCGTTGCGTCGCTGCGCGACGGCAGCGGGCCGCGGAAGCGGATGCCGTCGTCCGTCGTCGATGCGGATGGCTTCGGCATGCTGCCCGGCGTGCTGTAATCGCGCGTTGAGCGGTTGCGGCGCGACGAATGCTTCGGAGTCTTGCGGTGCGGCGGACGCGGTGGTCGAGACTGTCAGGATCAGCGCCAGCGCGGTGCCGGCCAAGAATGCTGAATCGGGCGCTGTGCATGTGACGCGTACTCCACTTGACCGGGTCCCGATCGTGACGCGGCAAGCCAGCGTCGCGATGCAATGCGGGACTTTTCCAGCTAACACGGCGCCGCGTCCACGAACTGTCGAATTGACAGTTAATGCTGCGCGCGCCGGTCGTGACATGGTTAGCGCGAAGCGTTAATGCGCCTCGGCCGGTTCCTTGCGCTCTGCAGCTTTTGTTCTTCCGAGTGCTCGGCAAGTCCGAGATTTTCGAGCTTGCGGTAGAGCGTCGAGCGGCCGATCTGCAACCGCCGCGCGACCTCCGACATCTGCCCGCGGTAATGCGCGATGGCAAAGCGGATCACCTCGGCTTCGATCTCATCGAGCGGCCGCACGTCGCCGTGAGCGTCGAGCAGTGTCAGCGAGCCGTGCATCGAGCGGACTCGACGGCGCGATCGCCGGCCCGAAATCGAGCTAGCGGCGGCACGTCGATCATCGCCGGTGCGTGCATCGGTTCGGCGAAGCCTTCGACGCGCCTGCGGCGGCTGCACCGGCGATCTGCGCGGCGATCTGCGGGAATTCGTCGACGCCGATGCTGTCGCCTTCGGCCAGCACCACGGCGCGGAACACGGCGTTCTCGAGCTGGCGCACGTTGCCCGGCCAGCGATGGCGGCCGAGCAGCGCCAGCGCCTCGCCGCTGATCGCGCGCACGCGCTTGCCCTCCTCGGCGGCGATCCGGGCGAGGAAATGCCGCACCAGGTCCGGGATGTCCTCGCTGCGCTCGCGGAGCGGCGGCACCGCGATCGGGAACACGTGCAGGCGGTAGAACAGGTCTTCGCGGAAGCGGCCGCTTTTGACGTCGTCGATCAGGTTGCGGTTGGTGGCGGAGACGATCCGCACGTCGACCTTGACCGGCCTTCCGCCCGCCGACCGGCTCGACCTCGCCCTCCTGGATGGCGCGCAGCAGCTTCACCTGCGCCGCCATCGGCAGCTCGCCGACCTCGTCGAGGAACAGCGTGCCGCCCGAGGCTTCGATGAACTTGCCGGTGTGCTTCTCGGTCGCGCCGGTGAAGGCGCCCTTCTCGTGGCCGAACAGGATCGACTCGACGAGATTGTCGGGGATGGCGCCGCAATTGACGGCGACGAACGGCTTGGCGCGCCGCTCGCCCTGGCCGTGGATGGCGCGCGCGATCAATTCCTTGCCGACGCCGGACTCGCCTTCGACCAGCACCGGGATGCTGGAGGCCGCGGCCTTCTCGGCGCCGCGCAGCACGGCCAGCATCTTCGGGCTGCGGGTGACGATGTCCTTGAACGTCAGCGTGCCGGACTGGCTGCGCTTGATGCGGGACGAGCTCGTCGGCGAGCGCGCTCTTTTCCAGCGCGTTGCGAAGCGACACCTGCAGCCGCTCGGCGCCGACCGGCTTGACCACGAAATCGACCGCGCCCGCGCGCATCGCCGACACCACATTGTCGATGCCGCCGTGGGCGGTCTGCACGATCACCGGCACGGTCGAGCCGGCCTCGCGCATCCGCGCCAGCACGCCGAGCCCGTCGAGATTGGGCATCACCAGATCGAGCACGACGCAGTCGAAGCGCTCGCCGCCGGCTGAGCATGCGGCCGCGGCCTGTCGCCGCTCTCGGCGATCGACCGGCTCGTGGCCGAACTTCCGCACCATGTTGTCGAGCAGGCGCCGCTGGACGGGATCGTCATCGACGATGAGAACACGAGCGGTCATGGCCAACACTCCAAACGCAACTGTGCCGTTTCGAAGCAGTCTGCGCCGGTGGCCTTAAGGGGCCGTTAGAAATTGCGCTTAACGGAGCGTTAAGCCGCGCAGCGCCCGTTCTGCCGCTACAGGTTCGCCTCGTCGAACGCGCGGACCCACATCGCGCAGATGCCGGAGCGCACGATGTCCTCCCGCGTGAATTCGATCACCGGCACCGGAAGCATCTGCGACTTGATCATGTGGATGACGGCGCGGAGTCCGCTGGCCTCGTCGAGATCGCACTGATTGACGTCGCCGTTGATCACCACGGTGCAGTCCTCGCCGATGCGGGTCAGGAACGTCTTGATCTCGGCCGGCGTGGTGTTCTGCGCCTCGTCGAGCAGCACGAAGGCGTTCTTCCAGGAGCGGCCGCGCATGACCTCGAACGGCACCAGTTCGATGTCGCCCTTCTTCAGCGCGATCTCGTAGGCAGCCTTGCCGATCCGCTCCTTGATCGCCTCGACCACCGGCGCGGCCCAGGGCGCGAACTTGTCTTCCAGTGAGCCGGGGAAATATCCGAGCGAGCGTCCGCACGGCATGTTGGGCCGGGTCAGGATGATCTTGTCGATTGTGTCCGTTGCGGAAGAGATCGGCGGCGTGGGTGGCGGCGATCCAGGTCTTGCCGGTGCCGGCGGGCCCGAGGACGACGACCTGCGGGCTGGTGCGGAGCGCATCGAGGTAGGCGGCTTGGGTCGGATTGAGCGGCTTGATCGGGGGAAGCGCGCGTTCAGCCTCGAACTTGGAGTGCTGGAATTCGATGATCTCAGCGGTTTCGAACTCGCGGCCGTTGCGGCGGCGTTTCTTGCCGAGGTGCTTGTTGTTGCTGAAGTGCTTGTTGCTGAAGTGCTTTCCCAAAGCCGGACTCCTTTTGCTGGACCAAGAGCGAATGGTCGTGCGCAGACGCTCCGCGCGAGAGCGCGGAGTGATCGGGTTTTGCTGGTGCAGGTATTGCTGGTGAAGTCTTCGGCAGGCGGCGGGGCGGGTGGCGGCGAGCGACGGTATCCAGTTCTGGATACGTCGAACTTCTCATCGATGCGCCAACCTGCAACCCGACATGCAAGAACACTATAGGCGATTCGCATGACGGATTGATGAGTGGGTTTTGGGCACCGAGGGGAAAAGTCTGCGCGCGGCCCGCCGCATGTTAAGCGCCAATTAACGACTCAGCCGCGTGGCCCATGTCTCTAGGCCATGTCTCAGTCCTGGCGAAAACGCCCACGAGCGGCTTGCCGGATGCGCGGGCTGCCTTATGTTCTGGGCAGTCCGAACCCAGCAACAGTCAGGTTTCCATGACCCCCATCAAAGCTCCGTGCCGCGCGCGCCGCGACCGCCAAGAAGTCCCCGAAATCGCTCGGCTCGCTGCCGGAATGGAATCTGGCCGATCTCTATGCGGCGATGGACGCGCCGGAGATCAAGCGCGACCTCGATCGCGGCGAGACCGAGTGCATCGAGTTCGAGAAGGCCTACAAGGGCCGGCTCGCCGATATCGCGGCAAGCCCCGACGCCGGCCGCACGCTCGGCGAGGCGGTGCGGCGCTACGAGGCGATCGAGGACGTGCTCGGCCGGCTGATCTCCTATGCGGGCCTGCTCTACGCCGGCAACACCACCGATCCCGCGATCGCCAAGTTCTACGGCGACATGCAGGAGCGCATCACCGCGGCCTCGCTGCATCTGCTGTTCTTCACGCTCGACCTGAACCGGCTCGACGACGCCGTGCTGGACAAGGCGATGGCCGATCCGGCGCTCGGCCACTACCGGCCGTGGATCGAGGACATCCGCAAGGACAAGCCGTACCAGCTCGAGGATCGCGTCGAGCAGCTGTTCCACGAGAAGTCGGTGACCGGCTATTCCGCCTTCAACCGGCTGTTCGACGAGACCATGGTGGCGCTGCGCTTCAAGGTCGGCGGCAAGTCGCTGCCGCTCGAGCAGACGCTCAACCTGATGCAGGACGCCGACCCGAAGAAGCGCAAGGCCGCGGCCGAGGCGCTGGCCAGACCTTCAAGGAGAACCTGCGGCTCTTCACGCTCATCACCAACACGCTCGCCAAGGACAAGGAGATTTCCGACCGCTGGCGCGGCTTCGCCGACGTCGCGCAATCGCGCCATCTCGCCAACCGCGTCGAGCCCGAGGTGGTGGACGCGCTGGTGTCGTCGGTGCGCGAGGCCTATCCGCGGCTGTCGCACCGCTACTACGCGCTGAAGGCGAAGTGGTTCGGCAAGAAGCAGTTGCCGCACTGGGACCGCAACGCGCCGCTGCCGCAGGTCGCGATGCGCACCATCGCGCTGGCCGCAGGCGCAGCTCGACGGTGCTGACCGCCTATGGCGCGTTCTCGCCGAAGATGGCCTCGATCGCCGAGCGCTTCTTCCGCGACCGCTGGATCGACGCGCCGGCGCGGCCGGGCAAATCGCCGGGCGCCTTCGCGCATCCGACCGTGCCGTCGGCGCATCCCTATGTGCTGCTCAACTACCAGGGCAAGCCGCGCGACGTGATGACGCTCGCCCACGAACTCGGCCACGGCGTGCACCAGGTGCTGGCCGCGCCGAACGGCCCGCTGATGGCGCCGACGCCGCTGACGCTGGCCGAGACCGCGAGCGTGTTCGGCGAGATGCTGACCTTCAAGAAGCTGCTGGCCGAGACCACCGACAAGAAGCAGCGCAAGGCCATGCTCGCCGCCAAGGTCGAGGACATGATCAACACGGTGGTGCGGCAGATCGCGTTCTACACCTTCGAGCGCAAGGTCCACACCGAGCGGCGAAACGGCGAGCTCACCTCCGAGCAGCTCTGCGACATCTGGCTCGAGGTGCAGCGCGAGAGCCTCGGCCCCGCGATCGATCTTCGCCCGGGCTACGAGGTGTTCTGGACCTACATCCCGCACTTCATCCATTCGCCGTTCTACGTCTACGCCTATGCGTTCGGCGATTGCCTGGTGAACTCGCTCTACGCGGTCTACGAGCGCGCCAGCGCGGGCTTCGCCGAGCGCTATCTGGAGATGCTCGCCGCCGGCGGCACCAAGCACCATTCCGAACTGCTGGCGCCGTTCGGCCTCGACGCCCGCGATCCGAAGTTCTGGCAGGGCGGCCTCGGCGTCATCGAGCGGATGATCGGCGAGCTGGAGGCGCTGGATAAATAAGACATTTCAACGACTTGGAGTCACGTTCAACGCCCGTTGAACTTTGACTTTGCCGTTATACATTCTGTAAAACGCCAGGAGCATCCCATGTCGGTAGAAAAGAAGATTGTCGCCGATCCGAAGGGTCAGCCTGTCGGCGTCGTGCAGTTGAAAAAGATCGGCAATTCGACCGGTTTGATCTTTCCAAAAGAGGTCATGGCCCGCCTCAACTTGAGTGTTGGCGACAACTTCTATGCCACGCTCACCCCGGAAGGCGGGATTCGCTTCACGCCCTATGACCCAAAATTCGAGGAGGCCATGGACGTCGCGCGGCGTGGGATGAAGATCTATCGCAATGCCCTCGCCGAACTTGCAAAGTGACGAACCGGAATGGTTGACGTTGCTGATGATCGTCGCGATCCACGACGAGCAACTGGCGATTCATGGCGGGGCGGGTGGCATTCGCGATGCGGGGCTGCTTGAGTCGGCTCTTGATCGGCCACGCAACAAATGGGCATACGAAAAGGCGGAGTTGCCCGAGCTCGCCGCAGCATACGGCTTTGGACTGGCAAAGAACCATCCATTCGTCGACGGCAACAAGCGCACTTCGTTGCTGTCGATCTACACGTTTCTCGGCGTGAACGGCATCGACTTTGTCGTGGCTGAAGCCGATGCCGCCGCGATGATATTTTCTCTCGCCGCAGGCGAAGTCAGCGAGCAAAGCCTCGCTCGCTGGATACGCGACAACTGGCCGAAGTGATCCCTACTTCACATTCTTCCTCGCCCAGTCGTCGATCACCTTGGCGATCGCGAGGTTGTTCTTCTCGATCATCACCATGTGGCCGTTGCCGTGGATGCCGACCTTGCTCTGCAGCGGCATCCAGTCGACCTTCATGCCGGCCTGGTTGAGGTACTTCACCGTGCAGTGGTCGTAGAGCTGGTGGTACGACGCCTCGGCCGCGATCACCACCGCCGGGATGCCCTTGAGGTTGACGAGCTGCCGCGCCGGCGCCTTCTGCATCCAGCAGACGAACAGGTCCGGCCCGTCCGCCTTGTCGTCGCGCACCACCGCGATCTCGCCCGGGTCCTTCACCGGCGGATCGTAGGTCAGCTTGATGTCGGTCGGACCCCAGGCGCGCGCCTTGCCGGTGCCGATCACGGTGTTCTCGAACGGCGGGCCGGACGGCTCGATCGCGATGATGCCCTTGACGAGCTTCGGCCGCGCGTCGGCAATCAGCCAGCCGAACGGGCCGGATTGCGAATGGGTCAGGATGATCGCCGGCCCGATCTTGTCGAGCAGCGCCGCGCCGGCGTCCTGGTTGCGCTTTTGCGTCTCCTCGGCGGAGATCACGGTCTCGACCTGCGTCGCGTAGAACGCATCGAAGATCGGATCGCCCTTCTTGCCCTTGTTCGGGCCGTCGCCCGGCCATTGGGTGTGCTTCTCGCGGCCCGGCCAGGTGCCGTCGGTCTCGATCGCGGTGAACTGGAACTGCTCGTTCTTCGCGGTGAACATCCGCGTCGCGCCGTCGCCCGGATGCCACGCCGAACGGCCGCGCATCGGCTGGTCGATCATGTAGACGACCTAGCCCTGCTCGACGAAATACTCGGCCCAGCCCTTGCGGCCGTCCGGCGTTCCCATCCAGTTGGTCGCGGTCTGCGCCGCGCCGTGGATCAGCACCAGCGGGTAGGGGCGCTTGCTGCACCTTCGGCGCCAGCACCTCGACGTAGATCTGGCCCGGCCATGATCTCCTTGCCGGGCTCGCCGACATATTTGCCGCCGACGTAGAAGTAGCCGCGCTTGGCGACCGCCGACTGGTCGACCGCCGGCACCGGCAGCTTCACCTCCGCCTGCGCGACAGCAGCGACGAGAGTCGCCAGCAGAACGCCGCAAGCGGCACGCGATGGAATGTGGCTCATGACGTCCTCCCCCAGCGCCGCATGGGTGCGGCGTCATCCATTTTGATTGAGGCCAGCGTGGTGCTGCCCATCCTGCGTTGTCAATCGGTGGGCAGGCCGTGCCTGTGCCGCATTCGTCTATTTCGGCTTCACACCCTCGATCATCAACGCAAGGCCGCCGAGATCGTCGAGCAGAGCCTGATCCGTGTAGGCCTTCTTCGCTTCTATCAAAGTGGACCGCATGCGGCTCTGTTCCTGCTCGGTGATGCGGGGCGCCCAGGTCGGCGCCGTCTCGCGAAGCGCGGCCGTCAGGAGCTTTGCGTTCTGCGGTTTGACCCCCGCGGCGATGGTGGTGAGCCCGCCCTGGACGAACTGGATATGGCCATTGCGGATTTTCACCAGCCCGCTCTGCCGCGCCGGGGTGCGATCCGCAGGTTTCAGCGCGTCCATGAACAAGTCTGCGTTCAGCAGCATGCGGGTCTGCAGCCGTGCCATGAACGCCCACGCCGGGAAAAGGGCGTCCTCGTAGTCGACCAGGTTGCGTTCGATCGCGGCCTGCTTATCCGCCTCCGAGCTGGACTTGGCGCCCGTGAAGATCAGCAGTTGATTGACCTTGTTCATGGCCTCCGCCCATTGCACCAGCCAGGACATGTCGTTGGCGGTCGGGGATGGCAGCGCGGCAAGGGCCTTGCCGTCGAGCACCTGGGCGAGATAGGTCGAGGCGGGCGGCTTGTCGAATGCCGGTCGCTCGTTCTTCTTGACGACGCTGTCGTTGTAGCTCGTCAAATCCTGGGCGGCTTTGAGAGCGGCCTGCGCCGAACTTGCGCCGTCGGCGCGGGCGGCTGGCGCGAGCAGGACAAGCAGGGCAACGACGACGAACGGCATCCGCAGCATGACAACTCACCCCCTCAAAAAACGCGCATTGGTGTTTCACCAATGAAGCCCTATTTTGCAATCGGCGTACAGATGCCGTTGGAAGTTCATGGCTGATCAGGAACGAAACCGTCTGACCGCCCGCGCCCGGCGCTACGCCAGCGTCGGCGCGCAACGTCGGCGGCGTCGCCGCGCGGATGGCCGGCGCGCGCTTTCTCGGCATGGACATCGACCGCGCCAAGAACGCGGCCGACCTTGCCGCGGCGCTGGGCGGCCTGAAAGGCCCGATCATGAAGGTGGCGCAGCTTCTCGCCACCATCCCGGAGGCGCTGCCGCCGGAATACATCACCGAGCTCACCAAGCTGCAGAGCCAGGCGCCGCCGATGGGCTGGGCCTTCGTCAAGCGCCGCATGCAGGCCGAGCTTGGCGCCGACTGGCAGAAGCAAGTTCGCAAGCTTCGAGCATCATCCGGCCGCGGCGGCTTCGCTCGGCCAGGTGCATCGCGCGCATTCGCATGACGGCGCGGAGCTCGCCTGCAAGCTGCAATACGCCGACATGCAGTCGGCGGTCGAAGCCGATCTCCGTCAGCTCGGCCTGCTGTTCGCGATCCGCCGGCGGTTCGATCCGGCGATCGACACCACCGAGATGATCAAGGAGATCGGCGCGCGGATGCGCGAGGAGCTCGACTACCGCCACGAGGCCAAGCACGCCGCGCTCTACCGCGACATGCTGGCGGACGAGGACGTCGGTCCGGGTGCCGAACGTCGTGGCCCGAGCTGTCGACCGGCCGGCTGCTGACGCTCGACTGGCTCGAAGGCGAGCGGCTGCTGGAGCACAAGGACGATCCGCTCGCGGTCCGCAATCGTCTCGCCACAGGCGATGTTCACCGCCTGGTGGGTGCCGTTCAGCCGCTTCGGCGTGATCCACGGCGATCCGCATCTCGGCAACTACTCGGTGTTCGCCGAGAAGGGCAAGCCCGCCGGCATCAACCTGCTCGACTACGGCTGCATCCGCATCTTCCCGCCGATCGTTCGTCGGCGGCGTGGTCGATCTCTACAACGGCTTGCGCAACGACGACCACGCCCGGGTGGTGCACGCCTACGAGACCTGGGGCTTCAAGAAGCTGTCGCGCGAGCTGATCGACATCCTCAACATCTGGGCGCGCTTCATCTACGGGCCGCTGATGGACGACCGCGTGCGCAGCATCGCCGACGGCGTCAAGCCCGGCGACTACGGCCGCCGCCAGGCCTTCGAGGTGCACAAGGCGTTGCGCGAAAAAGGTCCGGTGACGGTGCCGCGCGAATTCGTGCTGATGGACCGCGCCGCGATCGGGCTCGGCGGCGTGTTCCTGCATCTGCGCGCCGAGTTGAACTTCCACCGTCTGTTCGAGGCGGCGATGGAGAACTTCTCGGTCAAGCGCGTGGCCGATCGGCAGGCGGCCGCGCTCAAAGCCGTCGGCCTCGCGCCCAGTAGCTAGGCTTTTCCACCGCCTCGGCAGGGCGGCGAATTCGGACGCGTGGACTTCCAGACGGTTCCGGCTAATGGGGGCAGGGGCTTCGTCCGCATTCCTCGCGAATGCCGGTTGCCGCAATTCCGCTCGGTCTGCCGCTACGATCAATTTCCCACGGGGAGGTCCGGATGCTGGTTCGGCTTGCTTGCTGTGTCGCCCTTGCGGCTTCGGTGCTGATGCCGCACGAGACGCGCGCGCGCGGACTGCGCCGAGCGAGATCAGCAAGCTGATGTCCAAGGACACCGAGAAGCTGACCACCCGCTACAACGAGATCACCAAGCAGATTCAGGACAAAGGGCGCGAATCCCAAGCTGATGGCCAGGAGGAGTGCCGGATCGCCCGCCAGCTCGGGCCGCGGCTGGAGGACCAGCTTGCCGCGATGAAGCAGTCCGGCTGCGTCAAGGACCCGCAGATGGGCAACATGATCGCCGACATCGTCCGCGGCCACGAGGACGACCTGGCGATGGCGCGCAAGACCACGTCCCGCTCGGACTGCCGGTAACGCCCGTCACGCGCGGTGATTTAGGCCTGGGACGACTGCTTTCGCGGCATTGCCCGCCTCCGGCGTTTCCGCTAAATCGGTGTCTCCTCGTTGCAGCGTCGTGGCCGGCCGGGCCGCCGTACGATGCTTCATCAAGCTGATCGAAAGGATCGCGTGATGGCCGCGCATGGCGCCCCCGAATATTCCGTTGCCGAAGGCAATGACTATCCCGCGCACGAGCAGACCTATCTGAATTTCATTTCGCTGGTGAAATGGGTTGGCGGCTTCGTCATCCTGATCGTCGCTGGCATGGCCTATTTCCTCACCTGAGCGGTTTGCCCGGTCCGGGCTCGAAAGCGCCCGCGTTGATGTGCGGGCGGCCGTTGGAGGCATCATGAAAATCGCAGTCGCCGCTGAAGCCGATCCGTCCGAGCCGCGCGTCGCGGCGACGCCCGACACCGTCAAGAAGATGATCGGGCTCGGCGCCGAGGTGGCGGTGCAGCCGGGCGCCGGCGTCAAGTCCGGCATTCTCGACGCGGACTACACGGCGGCCGGCGCGACGGTGTCGGCCGATGCGTTCAGCGGCGCCGATGTGGTGCTGACGGTGCGGCGTCCGAGCCGCGGCCGAGCTTGCCGGCGCCAACAAGGGCGCGCTGGTCATCGCGATCATGGATCCTTACGGCAACGAGGCCGCGCTCAAAGCGATGGCCGATGCCGGCGTCACCGCCTTCGCCATGGAATTGATGCCGCGCATCACCCGCGCGCAGTCGATGGACGTGCTGTCGAGCCAGGCCAATCTCGCCGGCTATCGCGCCGTGATCGACGCCTCGGCGGAATACGGCCGCGCCTTCCCGATGATGATGACGGCGGCCGGCACGGTGCCCGCCGCGCGCGTCTTCATCATGGGCGTCGGCGTTGCCGGCCTGCAGGCGATCGCGACCGCGCGCCGGCTCGGCGCGGTGGTGACCGCGACCGACGTTCGCCCCGCGACCAAGGAGCAGGTCGAGAGCCTCGGCGCCAAGTTCCTCGCGGTCGAGGACGAGGAATTCAAGAACGCCCAGACCGCGGGCGGCTACGCCAAGGAAATGTCGAAGGAGTACCAGGCCAAGCAGGCGGCGCTCGTCGCCGAGCACATCAAGAAGCAGGACGTGGTCATCACCACCGCGCTCATTCCGGGCCGGCCGGCGCCGAAGCTCGTGTCCGACGGAGATGGTCGCCTCGATGAAGCCGGGCTCCGTGCTGGTCGATCTCGCGGTCGAGCGCGGCGGCAATGTCGAGGGCGCGCAGGCCGGCAAGGTCGCCGACGTCAACGGCGTCAAGATCGTCGGCTTCACCAACGTGGCGGGACGGCTCGCGGCCTCGGCCTCGGCGCTCTATTCCAAGAACCTGCTGACCTTCCTCGAAATCCTGATCGACAAGAAAGAGAAGAAGCTCGCCGTCAACTGGGACGACGAGATCGTCAAGGCCACCGCGCTGACCCGCGACGGCGCCGTCGTGCATCCGAATTTCATGCCCAAGACTGCAGCATAGAGACCGCGGCCAAGCGCGCCGAAGGAGATCATCATGACCGGAACAGCGCTCGACGCCGTCGATCCGTTCGTGTTCCGGCTGTCGATCTTCGTGCTGGCCGTGTTCGTCGGCTACTACGTGGTCTGGTCGGTGACGCCGGCGCTGCACACGCCGCTGATGTCGGTGACCAACGCGATCTCCTCGGTGATCGTGGTCGGCGCGCTGCTCGCGGTCGGCGTCGAGCTCGTCACCAACGACCAGGGCCGCATCTGGGCGCGCGCGCTCGGCTTCGTCGCGCTGGTGTTCGCCTCGATCAACATCTTCGGCGGCTTCCTGGTCACCCAGCGCATGCTGGCGATGTACCAGAAGAAGAAGAAGTAGGGCCGCGCCATGAACGCCGACATCGCAGCGCTGCTCTATCTCGTCGCCGGCGTCCTGTTCATCCAGGCGCTGCGCGGGCTGTCGAGCCCGGAATCGAGCCGCCGCGGCAACATGCTCGGCATCGTCGGCATGGTGATCGCGATCGGCACCACGCTCGCCGCGCATCCGCCGGCCGGCGCCGGCGCCTGGATCCTGGTGGTCGCGGGGCTCGGGCTTGGCGGCGGCATCGGCGCGGTGATCGCGCGCAAGGTGCCGATGACCTCGATGCCGGAACTGGTCGCGGCGTTCCACTCGCTGGTCGGCATGGCGGCGGTGCTGGTCGCGGCGGGCGCGTTCTACGCGCCGACCGCGTTCGGCATCGGCACCGACGGGCCACATCCACACCCAGAGCCTGATCGAGATGTCGATCGGCGTCGCCATCGGCGCCATCACCTTCACCGGCTCGGTGATCGCCTTCCTCAAGCTGTCGGGCCGCATGAGCGGCGCGCCGATCACGCTGCCCGGCCGTCATGTCATCAACCTCGCGCTCGCCGCGGCGCTGCTCTTCTTCATCTACGGCCTCGTGGTGTCGCAGAGCCAGATCGACTTCTGGCTGGTCGCCGGCATCGCCTTCGTGTTCGGCGTCGCTCATCATCATCCCGATCGGCGGCGCCGACATGCCGGTCGTGATCTCGATGCTGAACTCGTATTCCGGCTGGGCCGCGGCCGGCATCGGCTTCACGCTCGGCAATTCGGCGCTGATCATCACCGGCGCGCTGGTCGGCTCCTCGGGCGCGATCCTGTCCTACATCATGTGCAAGGGCATGAACCGGAGCTTCATCTCGGTCATCCTCGGCGGCTTCGGCGGCGAGGTCGCGGCCGGCGCCGGCGGCGCCGAGCAGCGTCCGGTCAAGATCGGCTCGGCGGAAGACGCCGCCTACATCCTGAAGAACGCCGCCGAAGGTCATCATCGTGCCGGGCTACGGCATGGCGGTGGCGCAGGCGCAGCACGCGCTTCGCGAGATGGCCGACCATCTCAAGAAGGAGGGCGTCGAGGTCAAATACGCCATCCATCCGGTGGCGGGCCGCATGCCCGGCCACATGAACGTGCTGCTCGCCGAAGCCAACGTGCCCTACGACGAGGTGTTCGAGCTCGAGGACATCAACTCCGAGTTCGCCCAGGCCGACGTCGCCTTCGTGATCGGCGCCAACGACGTCACCAATCCGGCCGCCGAGGACGACAAGACCTCGCCGATCTACGGCATGCCGGTGCTGCAGGTCTGGAAGGCCGGCACCGTGATGTTCATCAAGCGCTCGCTCGCGTCGGGCTACGCCGGCATCGACAACCCGCTGTTCTACCGCGACAACACCATGATGCTGCTCGGCGACGCCAAGAAGATGACCGAGACCATCGTCAAGGGCATGTGAGCGCGCCGCACGTATTGCGCCGGCCCGGCGCCGTACACCCAGCGGAAGTCGCGCTCGAAGTGCCGGTACAGCATCTCGGTGCCGAGCACGCTGAGATGGTCCTTGTCGACATAGTAGCAGGCCGCTTGGCGCTGAACGGCCGGCAGGTCTCGCGGTCGCAGAGCACCTCAGCCGGATCGATCAGGCGCGACGTTTGGGAATTTCGCCGCCACGGCGCGCAAGCACCTGCCATGTCTGGCGATGACGTTGCTCGACATCCGCCCGACGAACCGCGCATGACTGCGGCGGCTGGCCGGTGAGTTGCGCCCGCTGCAGGCAATTCTCGATCGGATGCTTGAGCTCCGGTGCCGGGCCGACGATCAGCACCCGGCGATCCGGGCCCAGCGCCGTGATGAAATCGGCAAGCCCTTCGCCCATCGATGGTCGCATAGTCGCGGCTGCGTCCCTTGGCCATCGGTCCAGAACAGCCTCGGCAGGATCCGCGTCGCGGGCCGGCGTGTCCTGCTCGTTGTAGAACGACCAGCGCGCCGCCAGCACCGCGCCGGCAACCGTAGATCGCCCGCCGTTCAGCCAAGCCAGGATTTCGTTGTTGGTGCTGGCGCAGGTGCTGCGGCGAAGTAGGCGACATCGACGCCCAGGAGCGGCGGGCAGGTCGTCGTGGCCACGAGCACGACGGCGGCCTTGCCGAGCGGCTTTCGCGGTGTCCATGCCGCGATCGGCGACAGCACCAGGGCGTGCGAATCGCCGATCACCACCACGCTCGGCTCGCCGTCCGCGCCGACCACGCAAGGCGTGATGTGGCTGAACTTCGGCAAGTCCCGGTCCGGGCCGGCAATTGATGACGCTTTGATACGACGTCGCGGCCGGAAATCGCTGCCAGGTTCGCGCTCGGTGAATGGGCTTCGCGCCAGCAGCAGCGCCAGAACCGCGATCAGTGCCGAGCCGCCGACGCCCGCGACGACGATACGGCCGCCGAAGGCGTGCGTGATCGCCGGCCGCCGCAGCGATCTTCATCGGACGTTCGATCAGCAGATAGGTCGGCACCGAAAGCAGCAATGCAACGCCGTCGGATGCGACATCCTTCCAGATGCTGTCCTGGCCGATCGGCAGCGTGCGCACAGTTCGGTCAGCGGCCAGTGCCAGAGATACCAGGTGTACGACAGCACGCCGATCGCCACCGCAGGGCGGCTTGCCAGGATAGCCGCATCAGCGGCGCTCGGTCGTTGCCGAGGCCCGACGCCAGCAACAGCAGCGTGCCGCATGTCGGCAGCAGGCCGGTCGCGCCGCCGGGATAGCGCATGTGCTCGTTGTAGAGCACCACCGACGCCGCGATGGCCGAGCAGCCCGATGACGCCGAGCGCCGAGCGCAGCCGCGGCGGCACCGGCGTGCCGCGGAGCACAGCGATTGCCAGCATGCCGCCGGCCGCGAACTGCCAGGACCGCGTCATGATCGAGAAGAAGGCGACGCGGCGGTCGTGGCCGCTGACGATTGCCAGCGTGATGTAGGAAATCGCAAATGGCGATCAGGCCGCCGACAAGCAGCGCGCGCCTCGCGTCCCAGTTGCGGCGCGCCGCCAAGCCACAACGCGCGCCCATGGCAACGGCGGGCGCCAGCAGGTAATATTGCTCCTCGACGCCGAGCGACCAGGTGTGCAGCAGCGGATTGATCTCGGCCTGCGGCGCAAA
The DNA here is from genome assembly GCA_963785665.1 of uncultured Alphaproteobacteria bacterium. Taxonomy (GTDB): domain Bacteria; phylum Pseudomonadota; class Alphaproteobacteria; order Rhizobiales; family Xanthobacteraceae; genus Z2-YC6860. The sequence continues at coordinate 155,264 of CAWAWF010000027.1, read as the reverse complement.
ATAATCCGCGCTCGCCGAGAAGAAATAGTTCGAGATCATCGCGGCGGTCGCGGCTGCCGACTTCGCCAGTTCGCGGCTCTCCAGCGGCAGCAGCGGAAACAGCGCTCGCCAGGGCGAGCGTGCCACGGTCACGAGGAGCAGCGGCGGGAAGATGCGCAGAATCCGCCGCGCGTAGAAGTCCATCGCCGAGAAACGCCCGGTCAGTTGCTGGGTCGCGATCTGGTGGGTGATCAGGAAACCGGAGATCACGAAGAACACATCGACGCCGACAAAGCCGCCGCGGAAGCCCGGCATGCCGGGCGTGAAATCCGATCACCGCGAGGATCGCGATTGCGCGCACGCCATCGACATAGGCGAGGCGCCCCCACGGCGGGAATTCCCAGCGGGCTTCCGAGGCGCGCGGCTGCGCCCAGCTTGTCGCTATCGGTTCGGCGGGGGCTGCCATGGCGTGACCGGCGCGACCTTATCAGCGGATCGCGGCGTGGCGAAGAGCGCGATAGCGGCCGAAATTTGCAGCCACGGCTCGGGGCACGCGCCTTGAGACTGGCGCGGCAGCCGCCGGGCGATTAAGGTCAGGCGCTGCGTCGCCGTCAAGAAGCGATGCTGCGGGGGATGCGCGGGGGATGCGGGCATGTCGGTGCGCGCCGACTGGGAATTCGCGGAAGCCAGGAAATCGTTCTTTCGCCGCTGGGTCACCCCCATCACGGTGTCGGCGCTGCTGCTTGCCCTGACGACGGCGCTGCTCTGGATTATCGATGCGCCGCTTCAGCACGACCACCTGATCTTCATCTATTTCGTCCCGACCGCGCTGATCGCCATCCGCTACGGCAGCATGTCGGCGATGTGCGTGACGATCGTCTCCACCTTCGCCGCGGCTTATTTCTTCTACGCGCCGCGCTTCAGCTTCATGGTGGACAGCCCGCTCGATCTGCTGGAACTGATCTTCTTCAGCCTGCTGGCGCTGCTCGCCAGCCAGGTGGTTTCCGGTTTTGCCAATGACGGCGAGGTCGAGAAGCGCCGCTGGCGCGACGCCAGCGGTCGTCGCGGACGCGCGGATGGCTGGGGTTACCGCGAGCAGGCCGCTGATGGTTCCCAAGCTGACGGTGCTGCCCGATCAGAACGTCTGATAGGTCTGGCCCATCTTGCCGCCGACGCGGGCGAAGCCCTGCTTGGCCGGCTCGTGGTCCTTGTTGATGTTGAGCGCGCGGGCGTAGGAGCCGGCCGCCTTCTCCTTGTCGCCGAGCTTTTCGTAGGCAAAGGCGCGCGTCGTCCAGGCCTGCAGGTTCTGCGGCTCGGCCGACACCGCGTCGTCGAGATCGGCGGCCGCGGCCTTGAAGTCGTTGACCGCCATGTAGCTCAGGCCGCGCGCGATATAGGGCTCGGCCTGGTTCTGCGTCAGCCCGATCGCGGTCGAGAAATCGTCGATCGCGAACTGGTGCTGCTTCTGGCTCTGATAGAGCAGGCCGCGGTTGTAGTAGGCCTCGGCGTTGTCGGGGCGGATCGCGATCGCCTTGTTGAAGTCCTTGAAGGCCTCGAACGGCTGCTTGCGCGACCGATAGACGATGCCGCGGCCGAGATAGGCCGCCGCGTAGTTCTGATCGAGCGTCAGCGCCTTGTTGTAGTCGGCGAGCGCAAGATCGAGCTTGCCGGTCTTGCGGTAGATCAGCCCGCGATTGCCGTAGGCCTGGCGCGTAGTTCGGATCGAGGCTGATCGCCTTGTTGAAATCGGCGAGCGCCTCGTCGTTGCGGCCGGCCTGGCCGAACACCGAGCCGCGCATGTTGTAGGCCTGCGGATCGTTCGGATTGCTTTGCACGACGCCCGTCAGCGAGGCGATGTTGGCCGGCGAGGCGGCGAGCTGATTGTCCTCGGCCTCGGTGGTCGGCGAGCCGGTGACGGTCTGGCAGCCGGCCAGCGCCAGAGTTGTCAGTGCCAGACCTGCCAGTGCGATGACGCGGCTGTGCCGGCCGCCGATAGGGCGGCGACTCGCGCTGTCGTGGCGCTGCGTCGTCATCATGGCTCGATCGATCTGGGTTCCGTCGCGGCCGGTCGCGACCCCGGCTGTTCACCCAAGGAATGCGGCGAAGGTTCGACGATAGCGCCCGGTCCTCAAAAAACCAAAGCGCGGGGCCGTTTCGGGCGCCCGCGCCGTGGACAATCGAATTGATAGAGGCGGGCTGGATCAGCGCCCGAAACCGCCGCCGCCGCCAAAGCCGCCGCCACCGCCGAAACCGGCGCCGCCAGCGCTGCGACCCGGTCCGCCACGGCCCGGTCCGCCGCGACCGCCGCGCTCGGCGCCCGGCGCGCCCGGCACGAGCTTCGGCTTCATCGGAATGCAGGCCCTCGCGCTGCATCTTCTTGCGGGCGAGCTTGCGGGCGCGGCGCACCGCCTCCGCCTTCTCGCGGGCCTTCTTTTCCGAGGGTTTTTCGTAATGGCCGCGAAGCTTCATCTCGCGGAAAATGCCCTCGCGCTGCATCTTTTTCTTCAGCGCCTTGAGAGCCTGGTCGACGTTATTGTCACGGACGAGAACCTGCACGCGTGCTTCCTTCTAAGGGTCAGTCTGGTTGTCGGATGCGCAGGAGGCCGAAAATGGCCCTCCGAGTTGGGCGCAAATAGCAGGAAAGGGGCTAAAAGTCCATCTGGCAGCGGGATTTCTGCAATCCCGGGCTGGCGGGGCGAAATCGCCGGCCTTCGCTAAGCGGCGGGTAAATGGCCTTGGCTCAAAGCCCCGCCGGATCGCCCGCAATATCTGGGTCGCGGCCGCTCAGGCGATGATGTCGGGGGTGAGCTGGTCTTCGATCTGGATGATCCGATCGCGCAGATGCAGCTTGCGTTTCTTCAGCCGCTGCACCTGCAACAGGTCGGAGCCTGGCGAATTGTGCAGCGCCTCGATGGCAACGTCGAGATCGCGATGCTCCTGGCGCAACTGCGCCAGTTGCGCCCGCAATTCGCTTTCGTCCTCTTGCTTCATCGCTGCCGCTGCACGAAGCGCCTCGTGGGCCACACTGGCGGCGCTCGCCGGCCGCCGGCGCAGAGCCTGAGATCAATACAAACTCTTGAATTCCCATGACTTTCGCGGCCCGGACACACCAACGAGGCGCCGGCCTGAACCAGGCTGCGCGGCCGGCGCCTACCAGACAGGTAGGCAATTATGGCGACTTTCTCAAGATGCCTGCAAGCCGGCCGCAGCGTCGCGCCGGACAGGAAAGCGGGGATTTCTGCGCCGCACAAGAAACGGCAATCGACTTGCCGCCGACCTCATGGCACACTGAACGAGTCAGGGGTGTTCGGCGAAACTGTCTTAGGAGCCACTCCATATGACCATGCAAGCGCATCTTTCTGAACTTGAACGGAAGCACCGGGCGCTGGAGGACGAAATCGCCGATGCGATGACTCATCCTTCGACCGATGACCTCAAGATTGCGGAACTGAAGCGTAAAAAATTGCTGGTGAAGGACGAGATCGACGCGCATTCGCGTCGGAGACCAGCCGAGCCTTCACTGAAGCGTTCGAGTTTCAAAGCCAGATAGACCCGAAATAGAACCGCCGGCCCTTCGCAGAAGGGCCGGCGGTGCTATTTTGGCGGAACCAAAAGCGACGAAAAACGGCAAGGGAGGACATCATGGGCAGCCGCGCGGCGTCGATGCTGGCGCTTGGGATTTTGGCGGTCGGCGCGCTCGGCGCTTCGCGCGCCGGCCGTGGCGCAGGACGACTATCCGAACAAGACCGTGACCCTGGTGGTGCCCTATCCGCCCGGCGGCGGCGTCGACGTGCTGGCGCGCGTGGTCGCCGAAAAGCTCTCCGGCGTGCTCGGCCATCAGGTGATCGTCGACAATCGCGTCGGCGGCTCGGGCCTCGTCGGCACCCGCGCGCTGATCCGCAGCGCGCCCGACGGCTACACGCTGTTCCTCGGCCACACCGGCTCGATCTCGATCAACCCGAGCCTCTACGCCAATGCCGGCTTCGATCCGCGCAAGGACTTCACCGCGATCGGGCTGTTCGCCTCGATGCCGGTCGCGCTGCTGGCGCATCCGAGCTTCCCGGCCAAGACCATCGGCGAGGTGGTCGAGCTCGCGAAGAAGGAGGGCGGCAAGCTCAACATCGGCACCTCGGCGGTCGGCACCGGCGGCTATCTCTCGGCCGAGCTGTTCAAGTCGATCACCGGCGTGCAGGCGACCATCGTGCCCTACAAGGGCACCGCGCAGCTGATGAACGATCTGCTCGGCGGCCATGTGCCGATGGCGTTCGGCGTGCTGCCGCCGGCGATGGGCAATCTCGCCGCCGGCACGCTGCGCGGCATCGCCATGCTCGACAAGCAGCGCTTCAGCCTGCTGCCCAACATTCCGACCTCGCACGAGTCGGGGCTGCCGGGCTTCGAGTCGGTGCTGCACTACGGCGTGCTCGGTCCGGCCGGCATGCCGAGGCCGATCGTCGACAAGCTCAACGCCGCGATGAACGCCGATCGCCAACACCGACGAGATGAAGAAGCGGATCAACAACGAGGGCGGCGATCCGCTGACCTCGACGCCGGAGGAATACGCCGCCGACATCGACCAGGAAGAGCGCAAGTGGGCCGCGCTGATCAAGAAGCTCAATCTGAAGGTGGAGTGATGCGCATGCGTCTCGGTCGTCGCGGCGGCGCTGCTTGGCGTGCTGTTCGTTTGCGACGCCGCCTCGCGCCAGGACTATCCGACCAAGCCGATCATGCTGGTGGTGCCGTTCCCGGCCGGCGGCGGCAACGATGCGCTGGCTCGCGCGGTCGCCGAGCGCATGAGCCGCACGCTCGGCCAGCAGGTGGTGGTGGAGAATCGCGCGGCGGCGGCGGCGGCACCGTCGCCACGCGCGCGGTCGCGAAAGCCGCGCCCGACGGCTACACCATCCTGCTCACCTACACCGGCACGCTCGCGATCAATCCGACGCTCTATCCCAACGCCGGCTACGATCCGCGCAAGGACTTCGCGCCGATTGGCCTGATCGGCGTCGCAGCCGAGCGTGCTGACCGTGCATCCGTCGCTGCCGGTGCACTCGACCGCGGAGCTGGTCGCCTACGCCAAGGCCAACCCCGGCAAGATCAACTGTGGATTCGTGCCCGGCACGATCGGGCACATGACCACCGAGCTGTTCGCGAAAAGCGCCGGCTTCGAGATCACCCGCGTTCCCTACAAGGGCAACGGCGCCGCGATCGGCGATCTGATCGGCGGTCACATCAACATGATGGTGCTGTCGATCCAGGCGGTCGTGGGCAACGTCACAGGCGGGCAAGCTCCGCGCGCTCGCGGTGACCACGGCCGAGCGCTCCAAGCTGCTGCCCGACGTGCCGACCGTTGCGGAATCGGCGGTGCCGGGCTTCTCGGCGGCGATCCGCTACGGGCTCGCGGCGCCGGCCGGCACGCCGCGCCCGATCATCGAGCGGCTGAACAAGGAGCTGCGCGTGGCGCTGGCGTCCGACGAGATGCGCGAACACCTGGCGCGCGAAGGCGCCGAGCCGATCGCCAGCACGCCGGAGGAATATGCCGCCGAGATCGATGCCGAAGAGACCAAGTGGTCGGCGATCGTCAAAAGCCTCAACCTGAAAATCGAGTAGCGCCAATGCTTCGTCTGAATGTTCTGCTGCCGTGCTGGCCGCGCTGTGCTTGGCATGGGTTTCGCCGTCGCATGCGGCCGACGATTATCCGACCAAGCCGATCACCCTGATCGTGCCGTTCCCGGCCGGCGGCGGCGTCGATGTGATCGGCCGCATCGTCGCCGACAAGCTCGCCGCCGCGCTCGGCCAGCCGGTGGTGATCGACAACCGCGGCGGCGCCGCCGGCGTGATCGGCACCCGCGTCGCCGCCAGCGCCGCGCCCGACGGCTACACGCTGGTGATGGCGACCTCGGGCTCGATCGCGATCAATCCCAACCTCTACGTCAATCCCGGCTATCACACGCTGAAGGACCTCAGCCCCATCGGGCTGATCTCCTCGACGCCGATCGTGCTGATGGCGCATCCGTCGGCGCCGGAGAATTCGCTCGCCGACGTGATCGCTTCGGCCAAGCGCGATCCCGGCAAGCTCAACATCGGCACGCCGCCGCCCGGCACCAGCGCGCATCTTGCCGGCGAGCTGTTCAAGTCGATGGCCGGCGTCGACGTCACCATCGTCACCTATCGCGGCACCGGGCCGCTGACCACCGATCTGCTCGGCGGCCACGTCAAGCTCGCCCTCAACGTGCTGGCGCCGGCGATGAGCATGCTGCAAGGCCGGCCGCTCAAGGCGCTGACGGTGCTGGCGTCGAAGCGATCGAGCCATCTGCCCGACGTGCCGACCTCGGCGGAAGCGGGCCTGCCGGGCTTCGAGTCCGGGTTGAACTACGGACTGCTGGCGCCGGCCGGTACGCCCGAGCCGATCATCGCGAAGCTCAACCACGCGCTTCGCGCCGGCGTCGACACGCCGGAGGTGCGCGCCGCATCGCCGCCGACGGCGGCGATCCGCTGCCGTCGAGCCCGGAGGAATACCGCGCCGACATCGAGCGCGAGGACGCGCGGTGGAGCGTGCTGATCCGCAAGCTCGGATTGAAGGTGGAGTAGGGCGCGGCAGCTACCTCGGCTGGAAGTCCGACTCGCGCATCAGCTTCCGGCCATTCTCGCGCTGCTCCTTGAGATACGCCGCGAAATGCTCGCGTGGTGTCGAACACCGGCACGATGCCGATGTCGATCAGCCGCTTCTGCCGGAATTCCGGCGTTGTTGCCGATCGCAACGATCTCGTCGTGCAGCCTGCTTGATCACCTCCTTCGACGTGCCGGCCGGCGCGACAAAGCCGAAATAGACCGGCGCGAGATTGGGGAAGCCGAGCTCGCTGCAAGGTCGGCACGTCGGGGAACAGCGGCGAGGGCGCATCGGAATCCACCGCGATCGCCTTCACCGTGCCGTTCCTGATGTGCGGAATGAAATTCGGCAGGCCGACGATCGACACCGGCACCGTGCCGGTGAGCAGCCCGGTGACCATGTCGCTGCCGCCGCGCGACGGCACCATGACGATGTCGGCGCCGGTCTTCTTCTTCCAGTTCTCGAAGGTGATCTGCATCGGGATGGCGAGCACGCTGTAGCACAGCGTGCCGGGCTTGGCCTTCGACAACGCGGCCAGCTCGTCCAGCGTCTTGACGCCGAGCGCGCTCGACACCACCAGCACCTGGGTGTTGATGAAGCAGTTGGTGATCGGGTCGAAGTCCTTTTCCGGATTGTAGGGGATCGACTTGAAGGTGAACTCGTTCAGGGTCAGCACCTCGTTCGGCAGGATGCAGATGTTGTAGCCGTCGTTCGGCGCCTCGGCGCAGGCGCGGCCGGCGATGTTCATGCCGCCGCCGGAGCGGTTCTCGACGATGATCGGCTGGCCGAGCCGCTTCTGCAGTTCGTCGCCGAGCGCGCGCACGAAGATGTCGCTGGTGCCGCCGGCGCTGTTGGCGGTGATGACGCGGATCGGCTTGCTCGGCCAGGCCTGGGCGCCGGCCGGGGAGGGCGCCACCAGCGCCAGCGCGATCAATGCGGCCGGCAAGCACGAAAGCATCTTCATGGTCAGCCCCGTTAGTTGAGCTTGAGCAGCCGTCGCGCATTGCTCCAGAAAATCTTTTCCTTGTCGGCAGCCGGAATATCGCAAATCCTTGATCAGCTTGATCGCGCGCGGCTTCAGCGACGTGAGCGGCGGCGCGTCGCTGCCGTAGAGCACGCGGTCCGGCCCCATCCACTCCAGCACCATCTTCACCGCCGGCTCGTTGTAGATGACGGTGTCGAGATAGAGCATCTTCAGATAGTGGCTCGGCTTGTGCTTGATCTTCATCGGCGCGTAGGAGCCGAGGAAGAACGCCTCGTCCTGCAGTTCGTAGGCGTAGTCCATCCGGCTGATGGTTTCGCAGATGCCGCCGCCGCCGTGCGAGGCGACGATCTTCAGCTTCGGGAAATCCTCCAGCACGCCGCGCACGATCATGCGCCCGAGCGCGAGGCACAGGTCGAACGGCCGGCCGATGCTGGACGCCAGCCGATAGTCCCGCATCCGCTCCTCGCCGAAGCCGAGATGCGGCGGATGGATCATCATCGGCACGTCGAGGTCCTGCATCAGCTCCCAGAACGGCCGCGCCTCGTCGTCGTCGGGATAATGGCCCTTGTGGCTGGAGTGGATGAACATGCCCTTCAGGCCGAGCTGCCGGATGGCGCGCTCGGTCTCCTTGATGAAGGCCGGTCCGCCGCACGGCAGGATGGTGGCGAAGCTGAATAGAGCATGCCCTTGTGGTCCTGCTGCACCTTGGCGGCGTAATCGTTCCACGCCTGCACCGACGCCAGCTCCTCGTCGTCGCGCTTGCCCTTCAGGTAATGCGCGGCGTTGGTGACGACGCTGATGTCGATGTCGTTCTCCTCGTGGGCGCGAAGGAAATTCTCCAGCACCATCGGGCAGCCGCGCTCGCCCCAGCGACGGCCCGCTCTTGCCGTCCAAGGTGCGCAGTTCGTCGGCCGCCTCTTCGGGCGTGTAGATGTGCGAATGCCAGTCCAGGATCATGGGAGTTTCCGGTTTTGCTCTTCGTTGCCGCCATGATGGCATTAACAACGCGCGCTAACCAGTCGCGATAACCACGCGCGGAGCCGCGCTGCACTAGGTCCGCAGCAGGTCTTCGGGATCGACCGGGCGGTTGCCCATCTTGAGTTCGCCGGCGCTGTCCCGCCAAAGCGAGGCCGGCCGGTCCCAATAGAGCTCGACGCCATTCTGGTCCGGATCGCGGAGATAAAGCGACTCGCTCACATCGTGGTCGACGGCGCCATCGATCTCAATTCCCGCCTCTTTCAATCGCGTGAACGCATCGCGCAATTCGCTCCGCTGGGAATAGACGATCGCGAGATGGAACAATCCCGTCGTGCCCGCGGCGGGCGGTCCCGCGCCGCGACTCTCCCAGGTGTTGATGCAAATGTCGTGGTGATAGTCGCCACAGGCAAGGAAAGCCGCGGTATCGCCGATCCGCTTTGTGATCTTGAAGCCGAGCACGTCCCGATAGAAGGCGAGCGAGCGCTCCAGATCGGCGACCTTCAAGTTGACGTGGCCGATGCGGGCGCGCGGCGGCAAATGTCCTGGCTCACCGTTCATCTTCGGGTGCCTCTGCGTTCGATGCAGGAGTGGCCGGCTTCCCAGCGGCGTCGCCGCCGCTGGTCTGCCAGGCCGTCCAATGAATCGCCAAGCGGGTGAGCCCGATATCCGAAAGCTCTGCGTCACTCAGTCTCGAAAGTTCGCGGACGCCGGCGCGATAGTCGCGCCAGACGCGAACGGTGCGAACGACGTGCGAGAGGATCACAGGCCTCCTTCAGCTCTTGTTCAGCTCTTGCGCAGTTCCTCGGCGGCGCGGTCGAGCGCCTCGATCACCTTCGTTTTGGTGCCGGGATCGCGGGCGAGCGCCTCGCGCACCACTTCGCTGAGATCCTGGAACGCGCCCTGGATCGAGCGCGGCATCGAGGCGTCGCCGCGATGGTCCACGGTGTCCTCGCGCTCCCGATCGCGCATCCGGCCGGCGCGCTCGCCGAAGGCCGTAAGCCGCTCCAGCACCGCATCGATGAACGAGCGGTTCTGCGCGACGGTGGCGCGGCCTTCGTCGGTGATGGTGTAGAGCTTCTTGGTGCCGTCCGCCTGTGCGGTGACGTAGCCGGCTTCTTCGAGATAGGTCAGCGTCGGATAGACGATGCCGGGGGAGGGCGCGTACCAGCCCTCGGTCTTGTCCTCCAGCACCTTGATGATCTCGTAGCCGTGCCGCGGCTGCTCGGCGATCAGCGCGAGCGCCAGCAGGCGAAGGTCGCCCTGCGCCAGCATCCGGCCGAACCGCTTCATGTCGCCGCCGCCGCCGAAGCCGCCCTCGCGGCCTTGGCGTCCACCGCCGTGCCGATGATGGCGGCCCCAGTGACCGTGACGGCCGACGCCGTGGCGTTCCTCACGCGAGCCCGAATGTCTCATTCCAAACATCTCAAGTTGCTCCTTTATCGTTGAGATATATCACTAGATAGATCGTAATAGGATATAACGCAAGATATATCTTTATAAGATAAATACTTTATCTAATTCAATAGTTTAGCCGTTGAAGGCCGCTGCGGACCTTCTTCTGAGGAGGCTTAAAGCGGCCGTCGGAGCGGTGGGAGGCGTCAGCGTTGCGCCAGCAGTTTCTCGACCTGCGGCCAGCTTTGCCGCCCGAACGTCAGCAGGTCGGCCGTCAAATCCGGCGGGCACCAGTCCAGGAACGCCGGCTTGAACGCCGGCCGTGCCTTGATGCGGTTGAACCAGTCGGTGACGCGCGGACGGGTACGCTCCCACATCTGCGCCATGCCGAGCATGTCGAGCCGGTTGACGTAAGGCGTCACCGCGATGTCGGCGAGCGAGAACGTCTTGCCCGCGAGCCATGGCTGGCTTGCCAGCGTCTTCTCCATCTTGCCGAGGTAGCCGTCGTACAGCCGGTAGGTCTCGCCGAGGCCCGGCGCATCGAGCCCCTGCATGACGATCTCCTTCTTGCGCTCGTGCCAATGCGCCGTGACCGAGATCGGCGGCGTGCTGTTGAGGAATGCTTGAAACTTGTCCTCCGGCAGGCGGCGGACGATGTGGCGGTGGCATGAGGCGAACGTGATCTCGCCGCACGCCGGATGCAGATTCTCGTCCACCGCCTTGGTCCACAGCCGCATCTCGGCGCGCTCGACGGCCGACATCGGTTTCAGCGGCACGTCCGGAAACGTCTCGTCGACGTATTCGTTGATGACGGTCGACTCGACGATCACCTGGCCGTCGTGCACCAGCGTCGGCACCACCGCCTTGGGATTGAGCTTCTGGTACTCCGGCGCGAACTGGTCGCCCTTGAGGATGTCGAGATAGGTGCCCTTCCACTCGAGCTTCTTCTCGCCGAGCGCGAAGCGGACCTTCGCCGCGCAGACCGACGAGCCGTGGTGATAAAGCTCAAGCATGGTCTAGTCCCTTCAGTCCGGCCGGATCGCCTTCCGCGCCCGCTCCACGATGGCCGGTGGCGTCGCATAAAGCTTGGCCACCACGTCCTGCACCTTGGCGCCCGGCAGCGGTGCGACGTCGAGGCCGAGCTTCTCGGCGTCGGCGAGAAACGCCGGATCGGCCACCGTCTCGTCGAACGCCTTGCGCAACACCTCAAGCTGCGCCGGCGGTGTATCCGGCGGCGCGATGTAGGAGCGGTGGAACACGGTCTGGCTGATGATCAGCTCAACCACCTTGCGGTCCTCTTCGCCTTTGACGAACTGGAACACGCTCGGCACGCCCATCTTGGTCAGCAGCGGATGCGGCTCGAGACTGACCTGCATCAGGATGTTCGCCTTGTTGTCGCGAATCCAGTCCGGCTTCTGCGAGCGGTAGCTCGACCAGTCCCAGCCGCAGACGCCGTCGATCTCGCCGCGCTCCATGGCGAGCGCCATCTCCGGCGTGCCGCGATAGCCCGGCACGATATCCCACAGCGCGCCCGAGGTGTGCTTGTGCAGATAGCCGTACTCGAAGGTCGAGTCGTTCGGTGCGCTGCCGCCAAACTTGGCCTTCACCTTTTGCGCGTCGGCGAAGGTCTGGATCTTGCCGCTCTTCAGCGTGACACAGACGCGGGTGCCGCTGTTGGCGGTGCCGACATATTTCACCTTGGTCGGCTCGAACAGCGGGGCGCTGTGGTCTTCGAGCAGCGGGCCCATGATCGCGCCCGGCATGATGCCGCCGATCGAGGTGCCGTCCTTCGGCGCGATGGTGGCGATGTATTGCGCGGCCTTGGCAGAGCCGGCGCCCGGCATGTTCTTGACCACAACGGTCGGCTCGCCGGGAATGTGGCGGCCGAGATGGCGGCCCACCACGCGGGCGTAGATGTCGTAGCCGCCGCCGGGTGGCGCGCCGACCACCAGTTCGACGGTCTTGCCGGCGTAGTTGTCCGCGGCGCTGGCCGGAGCCGGCAGCGCTGTCCACAACGGCGCAAGCAAGAGGCAGAGGCTAATCGGCAGCTCACGCATGGATGGGTTTCCTCGCGTTCAACCTTGAAAAGGCTAGGTTATCCGGCCGGCGGCGGCAATGTGGCGGGCCGCCGCCGGGTTGACGGAACCGGCGCGGAATCGTACCCAGGAGCCGTGGTCGGAAACCCGGTGGGGGAACCATGCGCCTGAATTTGATTGGCTTCGGATTTGCCGCCGCTTGCCTGCTGGCAGGCCCGGCCGCGCACGCCTTCACGATGGAGAACACCGACACCGCGGGCCAGTACGGTGCTCCCAAGTTCGACCTTGAGCAGCAGGCCAAGGGCTTCACCAAGGACAGCATCAACGCACCCGGCGGCAAGACTCTGTACGAAACGCCGATCGCCGGCGGCAAGCTGCAGTTCGGCGTCTCGCCGGGCACTGGATTCAACTCAGGCTCGCCATTCAGCTCGCAGCTTGGCCCGAGCCTGTCGTCGGACAATGCGCGGCAGGAGTTCGACCGCCGCCTCGCGCCGCCGACTTCGATGGAATTCAACACGCCGCGCTGAGTTCGCCGCCGTTCACACCGCCTTCGCCATCTCGCGCAGCTTGAATTTCTGGATCTTGCCGGTGCTGGTCTTCGGCAGCTCCGCGAATACGATGTGGCGCGGCACCTTGTAGCCGGCCAGATTATTCTTGCACCAGGCCACCAGCTCCTCGCCGGTCGCGGTCTGTCCGGGCTTCAGCTCGATGAAGGCGCAGGGCGTTTCGCCCCATTTGTCGTCGGCCTTCGCCACCACGGCGGCGGCCTGCACCGCCGGATGCTTGTACAGCGCATCCTCGACCTCGATGGACGAGATATTCTCGCCACCGGAAATGATGATGTCCTTGGAGCGGTCCTTGAGCTGGATGTAGCCGTCCGGGTGCATGACGCCGAGATCGCCGGAGTGAAACCAGCCGCCGGCGAACGCCGCATCGCTCGATTTCTTGTTCTTCAGATAGCCCTTCATCACTACATTGCCGCGGAACATCACCTCGCCCAGCGTCTCGCCGTCGCGCGGCACCGGCTTCATCGTCTCCGGGTCGAGCACGTCGAGTGCTTCGAGCATGTGATAGCGCACGCCCTGCCGGGCCTTCTTGGCCGCTTGCTCAGCAGGCGGCAGCTTGTCCCAGTCGGCATTCCAGTCGTTGACGACGGAGGGTCCGTACACCTCCGTCAGTCCGTAGACATGGGTGACGTTGAAGCCCGCAGCCTTCATCGCCGCCAGCACCGCCTCCGGCGGCGGCGCCGCCGCGGTTGCGAACTGCACGATGTGCGGCAGCGGCTTCTTATCTTCGGTGGGTGCATTGAGCAGGGCCGACATCACGATTGGCGCGCCGCACAGATGCGTCACCTTGTGCTCTGCGATCAGGTCGTACATCGCCTTGGCGCGCACCGCACGAAGGCAGACGTGCGTGCCGGCCACCACCGAGACGGTCCACGGAAAGCACCAACCGTTGCAGTGGAACATCGGCAGCGTCCACAGATACACCGGGCGCTGGCCCGATGCCTGGATCGACATGCCGCAGGTGATGACGTTGTTGACGGCGAGCAGATGCGCGCCGCGGTGGTGATACACCACGCCCTTGGGATCGCCGGTGGTGCCCGACGTGTAGTTCAGCGCGATGGCGTCCCATTCGTCGCCGGGCATCTGCCAGGCAAACGCCGGATCGCCGTCCTTGATGAAATCCTCGTATTCGATCTCGCCCAGCCGTTCGCCCGCGCCGGAGTATTCCGGATCGTCGTAGTCGATCAGCAGCGGCTTCGCCTTGCAGAGCCCCAGCGCATCCTTCACCACCTTGGCGAACTCGCGGTCGGCGATCACCACCTTGGCCTCGCCGTGATCGAGCTGGAACGCGATCACGGCGGCGTCGAGCCGGGTGTTGATGGTGTTGAGCACGGCGTCTGCCATCGGCACGCCGTAGTGGCACTCCAGCATCGCCGGCGTGTTGGCCAGCACCGCCGACACCGTGTCGCCTTTGCCGATGCCGCGCTTGCGGAGTGCCGACGCAAGCTGGCGCGACCGCGCATAGAACTCGCGGTAATTCCGCCGCAGCGGACCGTGCACGATGGCAAGCTGGTCGGGAAACACCGACGCTGCGCGCTCCAGCAACGTCAGCGGCGTCAGCGGCTGAAAGTTCGCCGGATTGCGGTCGAGGTCGGTGTCGTAGGGCGTTTTCGTCATGCCGGAAGCCTAGCGAACCGCCGGCCCGGCACGCAACAACGGCGGCGCCTACTTGAGCAGGTCGAGCACGCCTTGCTTCAGCGCCTCCGGCGCCGTCTTCGGCGCGCTGACCCCAAGCGCTGCGAGCTCGTTCAGCGACTGGATCGAGCCCAGCGGGGCGAGGCGCACCACCTCGCGGAAGTCGGCGATGGCGCGCTCGCGGTCGCCTTTCAGGCGGTGGGCGACGCCGCGATCGTGGAGCACGATTGCATTGTCCGGCATGATGCGAAGCGACTCGGTGTAATCGGCGATGGCCCGATCGTACTCGCTCTTGTCGCGATAGACGTTGCCGCGTGCGGCGAACACGCCAAAGGCCTTCGGATCGAGCCGGACCACCTCGCTGTAATCGGCGATGGCGAGATCGTGGTCGCTCTGGGCCTGGTACAACTCGCCGCGGGCGCCATAGCCGCGCGGGCCTTTGGGCTCCAGGCGGATCACCTCCGTGTAGTCGGCGATGGCGCGTCCGCGACGGGTTGCGTCGGCGTTCGCCTCGCCGCGCTGCCAATAGGCTTCGGCGTAATCCGGCTTGAGCTGGATCGCCGTGGTGAAATCGTCGATCGCAAAATCGTTGCGGCTTTTCTCCAGGTAGAACTCACCGCGCTCGAGATAGAACAACGCGACGTTGGGTCTGCTGCGGATCGCCGCGTTCATGTCGGCGAAGGCTTTTTCGTCGTCGCCGGTCTGGTGGTAGATTCGGCCTCTGGCGGAATAGGCGCTGCCCGGGTTCGGATCGATCTTGATCGACTCGCTGAGGTCGGCGATGGCTCCGTCGATGTCCTTCTTCTTCTCGCGTCCGAACGCACGGAAAAACAGCCCTCCACCGCGAGTGTGCGCGTCCTGGGTCTTATCTTGGATCACCCGCGTGCAAGACGCGATGGCGGCATCGGGGTCCTGGGTGCTGGCGCAGGTCTTCAGATCCTGCCGGTCTGCGGCGAGGGCCGCCGGGCTGGCCAGAATGAACACAGCAATAACTGCGATCCAGACCCGCATCGCCGCCTCGGAACGAAAGCCCATGCATGTCGCATCGATCATTGGTCGGCCGGGTGACCGATTTGGTTCAAGCCATCATCAGCCGTAGCGCGTCCTTCGCGGTCATGCCCATCGTGATGCCTTTCGCCCGCGCTGGTTCGTTGACGAAGGAGATAACGCCCTCGCGATAGGTGCTGAGCCCGTCGCCGATCCGCGCCGACATTGCGGCGACCGCAGCCGCCGGCATGCCCTTCTCGCCGCACATCGCGAGCCCCGAGATGCCAGAATTGTTCTTGCCGGGACCGGCGTCATTGGAGATCCAGCCTTTGACGTTCCAGCGGAACGCATGCTCTGCGGCGACCCGCGCCGAATGTGTGGCGACCGCAAACACGTCGTCTGGATAGGTCTTGTCCTTGGGCAGATAGAATAGCGCCCAGATCGCCAGGATGCGGCCCTTCGGCGTCACCTCCATCTCGTAGAGCTTGTTGTCGAGGTCGAGCGCCAGCGGCACCGGCTTTCCCGGCGGCGCCTTCAACAGAAGCTGTGCAGCTTCTCGCGCGCCTTGACCAGCGCGAACGCCGAGCTTTCCAGCGGCCTCGTTGGCGTGGCTGATGATGCCCGCCAGTGCCGAATTGCCATTCGACAGCGTCGCAGTCTTGCAGTCGACCGCGGCGACTGGCACGCCGTAGCGGTCGCCATACGGCAGTCCACCGATAGCGGCGTTGTCCTTGCCAACGCCGGCGTCTTGGGCGATTAGCGCCTTGATGCCTTTCGCGAGCGCGCCGCCGATGATCGTATTGCCGGCGAACGATGAGGCGACGATGACATCGTGCTCGTTGACGCGCTTGTCGAGATAGGAGGTCGAATCGGTGACGATGATGCGACCGTCGCCTCCCGTATAGAGCACGTCGAGCTTGCCTTCGCCGACCGCCTCGGGATCGGGTTCGTCGCTGAAAGCACGGGCGCCCGCACCGAGCGTCATCGCGCCGGCTCCCGCGGTTTTCAAGAACGACCGTCTGTCCATGCTCTAGCTTCGCCGCGCTCGGAACACGTCAACCGGGCCACAGCTCCACGACCGAGCCCCGGATCAGCTCCAGCGCAATGAAGAACATCAGCACGTAGGCGATGCGGAAGAACATTTCGGTGGAAGTCCGCCGCACCAGCCAGATGCCGGCGAAATTTGACGCCACGGCGATCGGAATCAGCGCCAGGCCGACCAGCAGGTTCTCGCGGGTGAGAAAGCCCAGCGTCGCAAAGCCCGGAATCTTGATCCAATTGCTCGCCGCGAACAGCACCGCGAAGGTGCCGACATAAGTCACCTTGTCGATCTTCTGCGGCAGCATGTGCATCTGCCAGGCAGGCCCGCCGGCGTTGGCGAGCATGGTGGTGATGCCGCCGAGCGCGCCGAATGCGATGCCGCCGGCGACGCCTGGCTTCGGCGCGAGCCGTTCGAACCGCGAGCCGAGCCAATGCCTCGCCACGAACAGCGCCGCGATCAGGCCGATGGCGAGCCTGATGTCCGCGGCCGAAAGCGATGCCGCGATCAGCCAGCCGACGAACATGCCCACCAGCATGCTCGGCAGCATGATCTTCAGGTTCCAGGCGCTCCATTGCCCCCAATAGGCCCACAGCGTCAGCACATCCTGCGCGATCGCGGTGGGAAGAATGATGGCGGCGGCCTGGAGCGGCGGCACATAGAGCGACATCAACGGCAGCGCCATCACGCCAAGGCCGAGAAAGCCGCCCTTCGACAGGCCGAGCAGGCAGACGCCGAACACGGCGACGGCCATGAAGATGGGGTCGGTGAGCAGGTCCAAAGCGAATTCCCGGCCCCGCACCACGTCATGGCCGGGCTTGTCCCGGCCATCCACGCCTTGCTTCGAGCGCAGACAGCAAACAAGACGTGGATGCCCGGCACAAGGCCGGGCATGACGAACGAGAGGTTTGCGCACTTGCAAAAAGGCTCTATCGCTCCACAATTGCGGCAGAGGGAAGCCGATGGACGTGAAGACGAGCCGCTATCCGGAAATCTATGCGCGCTGGCAGCGCGATCCGCTGGGATTCTGGGGCGAGGCGGCGGACGCCATCGACTGGATCGTGAAGCCGAAGACGGTGTTCGATCCCAACGCCGGCGTCTATGGCCGCTGGTTTCCCGATGGCGTCTGCAACACCTGCTACAACGCGGTCGACCGCCACGTCGAGGCCGGCCGCGGCACGCAGGCCGCGATCATCTACGACTCGCCGGTCACCGGCCAGAAGCAGACCATCACCTACGCCGCGCTGCAGACGAAGACCGAGACGCTCGCCGGCATCCTCAAGCACCACTTCGGCGTGACGAAGGGCGACCGCGTCATCCTCTACATGCCGATGGTGCCGGAGGCGCTGGTCGGCATGCTGGCCTGCGCGCGGCTCGGCGCGGTGCATTCGGTGGTGTTCGGCGGCTTCGCGCCGAAGGAGCTTGCCACCCGCATCGACGACGCCAAGCCGAAGGTCATCCTGTCCGCAAGCTGCGGCATCGAGGCCGCGCGTGTCGTCCCCTACAAGCCGCTGCTCGACGCCGCGATCGAGCTCGCCAAGCACAAGCCCGGCGGCTGCATGATCCTGCAGCGCCCGCAGCTCACCTGCGAGCTGACGCCGGGCCGCGACCACGACTGGCAGGAAACCTGGGACAAGGCGCTGGTGTGGGCGTGGAACCAGCTTGAGCCGGTGCCGGTCAAGGCGACCGACCCGCTCTACATCCTCTACACGTCGGGCACCACCGGCATCCCGAAGGGCGTCGTCCGCGACAACGGCGGCCACATGGTCGCGCTGCAATGGTCGATGCAGTATCTCTACGGCGTCAATCCCGGCGAGACGTGGTGGTGCGGCTCCGACATCGGCTGGGTGGTCGGCCACAGCTACATCGTCTATGCGCCGCTGCTGCACGGCTGCACCTCGATCCTCTACGAGGGCAAGCCGGTCGGCACGCCCGACGCCGGCGCCTACTGGCGCGTCATCTCCGAGTACGGCGCGGTGGCGTTCTTCACCGCGCCGACCGCGTTCCGCGCCATCAAGAAGGAAGACCCCGAGGGCAAGTATTTCTCGAAATACGATCTGTCGAAATTCCGCACGCTGTTCCTGGCTGGCGAGCGCGCCGACTCCGACACCGTGCAATGGGCCGAGCGGCTCCTGAAAAAGCCGGTGATCGATCATTGGTGGCAGACGGAAACGGGCTGGTGCATCGCCGGCAACCCGGTCGGCCTTGGCCAGCTTCCGGTCAAGCACGGCTCGCCGACCGTGGCGATGCCGGGCTATGACGTGCGCGCCGTCGACGACGGCAACAAGGAACTGCCGCGCGGCACCATGGGCTCTCTGGTGATCAAGCTGCCGCTGCCGCCGTCGTGCCTGCCAACCTTGTGGCAGCAGGACGACCGCATGCGCGAGAGCTACCTCGCCGAGTTTCCCGGCTACTACAAGACCGCCGACGCCGGCTACGTCGATGCCGACGGCTACGTCTATGTGATGGGCCGCACCGACGACATCATCAACGTCGCGGGGCACCGGCTGTCGACCGGCGGCATGGAGGAGGTGCTGTCGGCGCACCAGGACGTCGCCGAATGCGCGGTGCTCGGCATCAAGGACGAGCTCAAGGGCGAGGTGCCGTGCGGTCTCGTCGTGCTCAAGGCCGGCGTCAATCGTCCGCCTGAGCACATCGAGAAGGAATGCGTGGCGCTGATCCGCGACAAGATCGGCCCGGTGGCGTCGTTCCGCCTCGCCCTCGTGGTGCAACGCCTGCCGAAAACGCGCTCCGGAAAAATCCTCCGCGGCACCATCAAGAAGATCGCCGACGGCGACACCTGGACCATGCCCGCCACCATCGAGGACCCCAAGGTGCTCGACGAGATCGGTGACGCGCTGAAGGGCAGGGGCGTGGGGACTTAGGTCGCTAGCCTATCCCCGTCACCCTGAGGTGCTCGGCGCGCCACCAGCGCGGTTACGCGCGTCTTCGACACGCGATGCGCCGAGCCTCGAAGGGCGACGGCCGAGACATTGCAAAGCCGGGGCGATCATCCTTCGAGGCGCGCAAGAAAGAGCGCGCACCTCAGGATGACGGAACGGCGCTGATTATCCTTCGACAGTGGCGCTCCCGGGGCCGGCAACGCAGCCCGCGTTCGGCTCCCTCTTGCATGCCGCCAATCCGTATGCCATATACTGAACCATATGGTTCAGTATTTACAAGCCCGCTTCGATGCCTCGTTCGCCGCGCTTTCGGACGCCACCCGGCGTGGCGTTCTGGAGCAGCTTGGGCGTTCAGACGCTTCGATCACGGTCCTTGCCGAGAAGTTCCACATGACCCTTACGGGCATGAAGAAGCATGTCGGCGTCCTGGAGCAGGCCGGGCTTGTCACCACAGAGAAAGTCGGGCGCGTCCGGACCTGCAAGCTCGGCCTGCGCCGGCTGGAGGAAGAGGCGGCATGGATCGAAAGCTATCGCCAGCTTTGGGCAGCCCGCTTCGATGAATTGGACAAAGTTGTCGAGGAACTGAAGCGTAAGGAGAAGGTCGATGCCAGGAAGAAAAAGTGAGTCTACCTCCATGCAGAACCGCACAACGGCGGAACGGAAGTCCGATCGCGAGCTGGTCGTCACGCGGACCTTCAACGGCCCGGCGCGTATCGTGTTCGAGGCATGGACCAAGCCCGAGCTGTTCAAGCGGTGGTGGGCACCAAAGTCGTTTGGCTTGACCATGCTTTCCTGCGAGATGGACGTTCGTGTCGGGGGCACATACCGTTTGGTGTTCAGCCACCCTTCCTCAGGACAGCCCATGGCGTTCTTCGGTCGGTACATCGAGGTGATACCGAACTCCCGCTTCGCCTGGACGAATGACGAAAGCCCCGACGGTGCCGTCACCACGGTGACGTTCAAAGAAAGAGGCGGCGAGACGCTGGTCGTCATGCACGACCTCTATCCCTCGAAGGAAGCTCTCGACGCTGCCGTCGCCTCCGGAAGTACGAGTGGGGTCGGCGAGACATTCGAGCAACTGGACGAGCTTCTCGTCACTCTGGGCACGAGCCCGGCAGGTGGCGCCGTTCCCGGTCCCTAACTGTCCTTCGCCACCTCGGCGTGGATGCGCAACAGTTCGTTCAGCGTCGCCGGGTCGCGGCGGCCAAACCCGCATTCCGTGCCGATGGAAAAGTCCCGGGCGTGCTTCTTCGCCGTGGCGAGCCGCGCTCGCGTGCCGGCGACGCCGTCGGTGTGATGCACCAGGCCGAGGCACAATTCCGTGGCGGGTTTGAGCTTCAGCCCCTTCAGCGGCGCGAAATAGTCATCGTCGCAGCGGCCGCGCGGCACCGGCATGTGGATCATCTGGATCGGGCGTGTCACCCGCGCCGATAATCGGTTGGCGAACTCGACCATGTCGGCCATGTCGGTCGGCTCGACCACATGCTTGTGGCCGGCGTCGCCGTAGCAGAAGTGGAACATCAGATCGATGTCGGCCGGGACGTGGTTGGCAAGCCGCACCACGATCGCGGAGAAATTCTCCTGCATCTCCGCTTTGGTCGCGCCATAGACCGAAGCCTGGTTGCGCTCCAGCCGCGCGAACACCGCCGACGCGATGTCGAACTGGATCGCGAGCTGATCGTGCGGGATTGCCGCCGCGATCTTGTCGATCTCGCGCAGCACCGCGTCGTTGAACTTGGGATCGACCGCTGGCTGCAGGTCCTCCTGCACGTAGAGCCAGATCACCGAATGCGCCGGCACCAGATCGACCTGGAACTTGACGTTCGCGGGAATGACGCCCTGGCGCTTGAGCTCCGCGAACATGCCATACGATTGGATCGCGTGGTCGGCGTAGAAGATGTTGTCGAACCGCACATCCTCCATCGATTGCCCCGCCTTCAGCCGATAGCGCCGGTCTTTCCTTTGAAGCGCGCCGTGCAACTGGAATGTCTCGCCGGACGGCTCGAACGCCGGATGCTTGGCGAACACCGGCTCCAGCCACGTGATCCAGTCGAGCCGCTCGCCGGTCTCGCCGTCGGGAATGCTTTTCAGATGCGGGCCGAGCGTGGCGCTCACCGTGGTGAACACCGCGCGGGCGTTGGGCAGCGGCACGCTGCCGACCAGATGGACGTGATGGCTCATGCGGGCTTTCCGGTTATTGCGGCAAGGTGATGTGCGCCTTGCTCACCACCTCGCCCCACTTTTTGTATTCCGCCTCGACATGGGCGCCGAGCGCCTCGGGCGTGCCGAGCGGCAGGCTGACGCCCTGCTTGGCGAAGGTCTCGCGCACCTCCGGCGTCGAGAACGCGAGGTTCGCCTGCTTGTTCAGCCAGTCGATCGCCTCCTTCGGCGTGCCGGCCGGAACGAACAGCGCGAACCACGACGACACCACCACGCCTTGCACCCCGGCCTCCGCCATGGTCGGCACATCGGGGATCTGCGGCGCGCGCTGGTCGGCGGTGATCGCCAGCGCCCGCACATTGCCGGCATGGATGTTGTTCATGGCGTTGCCGAGATTGTCGAACACGATCGGGATGTGGCCGGCGATGACGTCCTGGTTGGCCGGCGCCGCGCCGCGATAGGTGACGCCGGTGATGTCGGTGCCGGTCGCGATCTTGAATAATTCCGCCGCCAGATGATGCGTCGTGCCGAAGCCCGCCGAGGCGTAGCTGTAGCCGCCGGGCTTTGCCTTCACGATGTCGATGAACTCCTTCACCGTCTTCGCCGGGAACGACGGATGCACCACCAGCACGCACGGCGCCGAGGCGATCCACACCACCGGCGCGAAATCGGTCAGGGGCTTGTACGGCAGCTTCGGATCGAGATGCGGCAGCACCGCCTGCGTGCCCTGGAAGCCGATCAGCGCCGTCAGTCCGTTCGGCGCGGCCTTTGCCACGTATTCGGCGGCGAGCATGCCGTTGGCGCCGGTCTTGTTCTCGACCACGACGGTCGCGCCGCTCTGCTCCTTGATCTTCTGCGCCAGCACGCGGCTCAGAATATCGGCCATGCCGCCGGCCGGCGTCGGCACGATGACGCGGATTGGCTGGCTCGGGAAGTTCTGTCCGCGCGCCGGCGCGAGCGCTGCAAGCATCGCGATGGCGACGATGATGACCTTGTCCACAAGCGCCTCCCCCGGCGTCATGCCCGCCGTTGGGCGTCATCATGGATTGCCGGGTCAAGCCCGGCAATGACGCGGCAAGGGGTGCTGCAAGAAAAGCAACCGGCGGCGAGAGGCCCGGCCCGCTGCGCCTACTTCGCCGGCAGCTCGATGATCTTGTTGATGCCTTCGGCGGAATTGTAGATCGACACCTGCACCACCGGATGGCCCTTCTTGATGACGAGGCCGGCGGCCTCCGCCAACTCTTCGGTCATGTAGAACGCCTTGGTCTGGCGATCGACCTGGAGCCGGTAGTTGCCGGCCTCTTTCTTGGCGGTCTGGCTGGGCGGCGCCTGCGCCTCTTCGGGCTCGGATTTCTTCACCTTGATCTCGGGTCGCGTAGCCATGTCGTGATGTCCTTATTGGGGTTTCGGCAATGACGGGTGCGCGCGGTGACGCTGCTGCACTGGGGTCGTGATGGAGGAAGGCCCGAAGATATGGCCGAACAATGTGGTCGAGGCAAGACCGCAAACAGACCGCCAAAACACCTTTGCCTGAGTTTAGGATTTTCGTCCATAGTTAGCGCAGGGGCTGCCGCGGCCGACGCCGTTGAAGCAGCCCGCGAACACGTCCGGGGAGGGACACATGGCCGACACGCAAGCCGAACCGAAACTGCTGCTGCCGCAGCTCAGGTCGTTCTACGACTTCACCGGGCCGCTCGCCTGGACGATCATCCGCGTCGCCTGCGGCTTCATGCTGGTGATGCATGGATACGGCAAGGTGTTAAAGGGCCCATCTGCCTACGCCAAGGGCTTCGCCGATTACGGCTTCGACAACATCCTCTGGGTCTGGGGCGGCCTCGGCATCGAGTTCGTCGGCGGCATTGCCCTGATCCTCGGCCTGTTCACGCGCTTCTTCGCCGCGGCGGCCGCGATCGAGATGCTGCTCATCGTCTTCATCTACATCCCGAACGGCTTCTCGTGGCTCGCACGCGGCTATGAGTTCGCGCTGTTTTGGGGCCTGATCTGCTTCGCCATCGCGCTGCGCGGCGGTGGCCCGTATTCGCTCGATCGCAAGCTCGGTAAGGAGCTGTAGAAAAGCTCAAGCCGGTTCAAGACGTTGTGAA
Source organism: uncultured Alphaproteobacteria bacterium (assembly GCA_963785665.1). Lineage (GTDB taxonomy): Bacteria > Pseudomonadota > Alphaproteobacteria > Rhizobiales > Xanthobacteraceae > Z2-YC6860. The sequence continues at coordinate 131,898 of CAWAWF010000027.1, read as the reverse complement.
GGCGCTTGCAGCGTAGGGGCGGCAGGCGTTACGTGGACGCGCGCGGGCCTCCCGGAATCCCGTTGGCTCGGGCTTTCGAACAACGCAGCAAGCCGACATGACAACGCTAGCCGACGCATTCGGCGATGCCCTCACACGCGAGGAGATCAGGGCGGCGACCGAGCGGATGATCGGCAGCGACGTGTTCAGCCGTTCGCCGCAACTCGGCGCGTTTCTGCGCTTTGTCGTCGAGGCAGTTCTCCACGGCAAGGCTGACCGCATCAAAGCCTACACCGTTGGTGTGGAGGTGCTCCGGCGGGACACCAAGTTCGATCCCCAGATCGATCCGATCGTGCGAGTCGAGGCGACGCGGCTGCGGCGCGCCATCGAGCGCTATTACGCGGGAGCTGGGTTGACCGATCCGGTCATCATCGATCTTCCGCGCGGCTCTTACGTGCCGCTCTTCCGGCGGCGTGAATTGGTGCGCCACGCGATGCCTTCGATCGCGGCAGTCGGACGCTGGTCCGATATGTTGTCGAGGCCGCCGTCCTATCTTGCGCTGGCCGTCGTTGCCGCCGTTGTTGTCGCTGCAATCGCAGGCGGCCTGCTCTATTCACGTCACGATCCAAAGACCGCTGCCGCAGGTGGTTTCGACGCGCAGGCCGTCAGTACGCTACCGCCTGGCAACGGCATGCCGGTCGTCCAGATCGAACCGCTCCGGGTCATCGGATCACCGGCACGCGGCGCGGTCGTGTCCGAGCGTCTTTATGCCAAGATCAGCGATGCCTTCACGCGCTTCGACACCATTAACGTGGCGGCAAGCGGAACCGCCGCGGAGCCTCTCGCCGACTATCGCCTGTCGGGCACGGTCGAATATGCCGGCGACGCCGCCAACGCCTGGTTCACCCTGACCAGCAGCGCCGAAGGCAAGGTCGTCTGGTCGCAGACCTTCGAGCGTGTGCGACCACCCGGCGACAGCGGCTTGACCGAGGATGGCATCGTTATTTCGCTGACCAATTCGCTGCTGCAATCCTACGGAGTTATCCGGGCCAGGGACCACGCCAACCAGCTTGCTTCGAACACCGGCGATCCCCGTTACCGCTGCATCCTCGAGGCAGCGGACGCCATCCGAACCGCCGATCGGCAAACCCATGATCGGGCGCGGGCCTGCCTGGAGCACCTGACTGTGTTGGACCCAGGTTTTGCCGTCGGGTTCAGTTTCCTGGCGCTGCTCTACAGCCGGGAATTCCAGCTTGAGTACGCGCCACGATCCGGCGACGCGCCTCCGCTCGATCGGGCGCTTCGGGCGGTGCGCCAGTCGATTGCGTTGCACCCTGAAAGCTCGCGCGGCTATCTGGCGTTGATGGTGATTTAGTCCAACCGCCGCAACGGCGAAGCGGCTCTTGCCGCTGGCGCAAAATGTCTGGCGCTCAACAAGTACGACATGTTGGCGCTGGGTGAATTCGGCGGCAGGCTCATCATGGCCGGTAGGATCGAGCGAGGGATGAACATGCTGCGCGAGGCTGGCGCTCACGGCGCGGTTCGCCCGAGCTGGCATCACATCTACATGTTCATCGGCAGCTATATGAGCGGCGATATGGCTGAAGCCGTGCGGCACGCCAACGACATTCCGAGCGACAATGTGGCGCTCGGCCAGGTGGCCAAGGTGCTTGCGGCCCATGCCGAGGGCGACCAAGCCAAGGCGCGCGAGGCGATCGATCGGCTGTCAGGGCTGGGGCCGCGCTGGCGCAGCGATCCTCATGCCGAATTGGCCCGGCTGATTGCCGATTCTGCCATTGTCGACAGGCTGGCCCGCGATCTGGCCGCGGCTGGGCTAACCGGCAAGGTCTGAGGCCGTCCCCAGGGCTTTAGCCTAATCCACTGACCCGGCTTGTTATTTTCGGCTCGTAACGGGCACATTGCTGCAAGTTGCTTCACTTCTGACGCCACCGCTGACAGATACCGACCGCTGGCGCGAATGCGGCCAGCGCGCTTACAGGCCGAGCGTCTTGGACGTTCAGCCCCTTCGGAAGCGTGCCCTTTGGAATTTCTTGGCGCGCGCTTTCATGCGAAATCCATCGCCATATTTGCGAGGGCGCGTTGCACATCAGCGAGGCAACGATGACCAATTGTGCGAATGATCCGGCTCAGGAAACGGAAGTGGTGTGGCTTGACGACACCGGCAGCGGTCGAACCGATCTGCCAGCGGAGAGCGTCCTCTCGCTCGAAAATGTCGCCAAAATGTTCGGCGTCTGGAAGTTGTCGCTTCGCTACTACGAACTACGTGGGTTGATTAGGCGTCGCCATTCGCTCGATGGTGTTCCGGTCTATGGCTGGGCCGATTGCGAGCGGCTCGCTTTGATCATCAAGTGCCGCAAGGCCGGCGTGATGATGGGCGATGTCGTTGCGATCATCCAGGCGACCGATGACGACATTTCGGCGCAGCAGATCAGGTCCGGACGGGACACCTACATGGCGTTGGTGGAGCGGTTGGGGCAGCGCCGCAGGACGATCGATGAGGCGCTTGCCGAACTAGGCCATGTTTATGCGGTGTTGACCGACAAGCTCCTGGGCGACGCCAAGGACAATAGCCGCGACTAGGGCTTACGTCGTCTCGAACTGCAGCTTGGCAAGCCGGGCGTAGAGGCCGTCGCGCGCGACGAGGCTGTCGTGCGTGCCCTCCTCGACGATCTTGCCATGGTCGAGCACCAGGATGCGGTCGCAGGACAGCACCGTCGCCAAGCGATGCGCGATCACCAATGTGGTGCGGCCTTGCATCAGGCGCGTCAGCGCCATCTGCACCAGCGTTTCGCTTTCGGCGTCGAGCGAGGAGGTCGCCTCGTCCAGCAGCAGAAGCGGCGCTTCGCGCAGGATGGCGCGCGCGATGGCGATGCGCTGGCGCTGGCCGCCCGACAGCGTGACGCCGCGCTCGCCGACCGGCGTGTCGTAGCCCTGCGGCAACGCCCGGATGAAACCCGCCGCCGCGGCGTCTTCAGCCGCCCGCTCGATCTCGGCGTCGGAGGCGCCGGGCCGGCCGAAGGCGATGTTGTCGCGGATGCTCATGCCGAAGATCGCGGTGTCCTGCGGCACCAGTGCGATGTGGCGGCGCAGCTCCGCTGGGTCGGCATCGGGCAACCGGACGCCGTCGAACGTCACGGTGCCGGATTTCGGATCGTAGAACCGCAGGATCAGATGGAAGATCGTGCTCTTGCCGGCGCCCGAGGGCCCGACGATGGCAAGCTTCTCACCGGGCCTGACCGTGAACGACACGCCGTCGAGCACGTCGGTTTCCGGCCGCGCCGGATAGGCAAAGCGCACCGCATCGAAGGCGACTTCGGCGCGCGGCATCGGCGGCAGCGGCCGTGGATGGGCGGGCGCGCGAATGTCCGGCGCGATGGCGAGGAGCTCGGCCAGCCGCTCGGCCGAGCCTGCGGCTTGCGACAGCTCACCCCACACCTCGCTCAGCTGGCCAAGCGCGCTTGCGGCAAACACCGCGAACAGCACGAACTGGCTGAGCCGGCCTGCGGTGATGGCGCCGGCAATAACCTCCTGTGCGCCGGCCCACAGGATCACCACGACGCTGCCGGAGGCGAGAAAAATGATGATCGCGGTCAGCACCGAGCGTGCCTTGGTCGACTGGATTGCTGCGCTGTAGGCGCGCTCGACGGCTTGCCCGAACCGGCCGCTGGCCAGCGGCTCATTGGTGAAGGCCTGCAAGGTGCGCACCGCGCCGATCAGTTCGGCGGCATAGGCGGAGGCATCGGCGAGAGTGTCCTGCGCGGCCCGCGAGCGGCGTCGGACCGCACGGCCGAACGCCACCAGCGGCAGCACGATCAGCGGGATCGCGGCGAGGACAAAACCGGACAGCTTTGGGCTCGTCACCACCATCATGGTGACGGAGCCGAGAAACAGCACGAGGTTGCGGAGCGCCACCGACAGCGACGAGCCGACCGCGGACTTGATCTGCGTGGTGTCCGCGGTAAGCCGCGATGTCAGCTCGCCGGTCCGCGCGGTGTCAAAGAACGGCGCCGACAGCGACACCAGATGGCTGAACACGGCGGAGCGCACGTCGGCCACCACCCGCTCGCCGAGCGTGGTGACGAGGTAGTAGCGGGACGCGCTGGCCAGCGCGAGCACGCCGGCCACCGCGATCATCACGCCGAAATACTGGTCGATCAGCCCGATGTGCTCGGCGTCGAAGCCGAAGTCGATCATCCGGCGCACCGCCACCGGCACCACCAGCGTGGTGACGGCGGCGACCAGCAGCGCAACGACCGCCGCCGCCGCGCGGCCGCGGTAGCGCATGACGAAGGGGACCAGCAGCCGGAGCGGTCGGAGCTTGGCTTTGCGGGCTGCCGGAGGCGCGCCAGCAGGCGCCGTGGACGCCGCGGCAATGCTCCCTGCGCTGCCGGCGGTGTCGTTCATGTTGTTGTTTCCGTCCCGGAATTTGGCCGCGCCCGGCCCTTGCTGTGACTCCACAAGGAACCAATTGCAACACGGCCCGCCCCGCAAGGTCTTGTCGGACAGGGGCCGGTCCTGTATAGACCGCGCAAATTCAGCCCATTTCCAGGATTTTGAAGATGAAAGCGGACGCGCACCCCGATTACCACACCGTCACCGTCAAGATGACGGACGGCACCGAGTTCACCACCCGCACCACCTGGGGCAAGAAGGGTGACACGCTGCACCTCGACATCGACCCGAAGTCGCACCCGGCCTGGACCGGCGGCAACCAGCAGCTGATGGACCGTGGCGGCCGGCTGTCGCGCTTCGAGAAGAAGTTCGCGGGACTGGGCATCAGCAGTGCCAAGAAGTAAGCCCGGCGTTTCGGTCAAACAAAAACCCCCGCACCGCGGGGGTTTTTCGTTTCAGCGCGTCGGGTTGTCGCGAAACTAGTGCCCGTCCTGCTCGAACGCGGCCTTCAACAGACCGAGCTGGTGCTCCACCGGGTTGCCGGCGCGGGGCTTATCCGGGGCAAGCGGCGGCGCGTAGATGTTGGCGTCGAGACGGCGCACCTGATCGTTCAGCTTCTTGGAGCGGTCGATCAGGCCGCGCAGGCGCTCCGGCAAAAGCTTGATGGTCTCCGGATCGCCCGGTTCGCCGGCGGCGAGCTTGACCTTGGACTTCTCCTTGTTGGCCTGGGAAAGCGTCATCTCGCCCTCCTTGACCGCCCGGTGCAGCAGCAGCCATGAGGCGAGCTGCATCAGCCGCGTGGTCAGCCGCATGCTCTCGGTGGCATAGGCCAGCGCGGCAGAGCGTTCGAGCTTCTTGGATTCCTGGCGGCCGGGGCCGTCCAGATAAGCCGCGGTCTCCTCGACCAGCGCCATGCCGTCTCGGAACAGACCGGCAAACGCCTGGGAGCTCGCAAGCTTCTCACCGAAATAGATCGGCGCCGCTTCGTCGGCGGAACGCTCTTTCATACTTCACGCTACCCCAATCCCGCGCCGATATGAGCGGGTCGGGGCGAACCTGTCCAGCCGTTCAGCCGCAATGTTTACGAAATGGTAACCGTCCGGACAGGAGTGCCCCGAAACGGAACAAAAAAAGAGCCGCCGTTGCCGGCGGCTCGAAGGTGATAACAGGGAGGCGTCAAACAGAGTGGACAGGAGCCACTCAATGTCCATGAAGATGGACGGCTATGAGTAATGATCGAGAAAGCTTAACCAAGAGTTAAGATCGTCGCGCACCGCATTTATGGTTAACGCGCGGTAAACAGATTTTTGCGGCGTCACTCACTTCTTGAAAAACAAATCCGCCGCCGACTTCGAGGCTTGCTTGCCCTTGATGTCGGATTCCAGCCGCGCGATCTCTTCCTTGAGCAGCGCGATCCGCTCGTTCAGCTCGGCGACCGACAGCAGCGTGAGATCCTGCCCGAGCTCGTGAACGATCTTTTTCTTCGGCCGGTCCTCGTCGTCAGCAGCAGCCATGGTCGGGCTCCGTGTCGGCTGCAAAAATAGCGGCGATCGGCATGGTTGTCACACCCCGGCGGGACGACTAGAAATCCCATACCCCACACATCGAGGACGACATGACATTGCCTTCCCGCATGACCGTGATCGGCATCCGCGCTCCCGGCGGCCCCGAAATGCTGGCGCCGGAAGAGCGCCCGGTGCCGGCGCCAGGCCCAGGCGAAATCCTGGTCAAGGTCGCGGCCGCCGGCGTCAACCGTCCCGACGTGCGCCAGCGCCAGGGCTCTTACCCGCCGCCGAAAGGCGCAACCGATATTCCCGGCCTCGAGATCGCGGGCGAGGTCGTGGCCATCGGTCCTGACGTCAAACGCTGGAAGCAGGGCGACAAGGTCTGCGCGCTCGTGGTCGGCGGCGGCTATGCGCAATACTGCCTGGCCTACGAACAGCACGCGCTGCCGGTGCCGGCGCAGCTTTCGATGACCGAGGCCGCGGCGATCCCCGAGACCTTCTTCACCTGCTGGGTGAACATGTTCATGCGCGCCGACGTGAAAAGCGGCGACTGGGTGCTGGTGCACGGCGGCACCTCGGGCATCGGCACCACGGCGATCATGCTGGCCAAGGCGTTTGGCGCCAAGGTTGTCACCACCGCGGGCTCGGCGGAAAAATGCGCGGCTGCCAAGAAGCTCGGCGCCGATGTCGCGGTGAACTACAAGACCGAGGATTTCGTCGCGATCACCAAGGAAGCGACCGGCGGCAAGGGCGCCAATCTCATCGTCGACATCGTCGGCGGCGACTACGTCGACCGCAATTACGATTGCGCGGCGGAGCAGGGCACCATCGCGCAGGTGTCGTTCACCGGCGGTCCGAAGGCCACGGCGAACTTCGCCAATTTGATGCGCAAGCGTCTCACCCACACCGGCTCGACCTTGCGCCCGCGCACCGTCGCGGAAAAGGCGGCGATCGCCCGCGGCATCGAGGAGCGGGTCTGGCCGTTGGTGGCGGCCGGCAAGATCAAGCCGGTGATCGACTCGACGTTTCCGCTCGAGCGGGCCCCCGAGGCCCACGCCCGCATGGAAACCAGCCTCCACATCGGCAAGATCGTCCTCACCGTCCCGGAATGACACCGGATGAGGGCGGTTTGGCCGCCGGAACGTCTTGCTCTTAGGGGCGGCCAAAGCTACTCATTCGAGGCCCTTTTGAAGTTCCGGCTCGGAATTGAGCCCAGCGGCAGAAGCCGCGAAATGGTCGTAATGGTAAGGGCTTAACTCGCCCTGGGAATCCCCGGGGGACTTTAAGACAGCTGCGGAGGGTGGTTTGGGCTTGCTGCGCGCCGCACCGTTCGCGGCACTCCTGATTGCCGTGTTGCTCAGCGCGATTTTGGACGCGCCGTCCGCTCACGCCGTCGAGGCGGTGAACGTGCGCACCGACGTCACCGCGATCGACCTCACCGGCGTCGTCGAGTTGGTCAAGACCGACACCGACACCATCGCGGTTTCCGCCGCGCCTGGCGCCGACGGCATCGTGCGCCGCATGCAGCAGCCGGCGCGCGAAGGCTCGACCAACTGGGCGGTGTTCGCGCTCGCCAATTCCGGCGACGAGCAGATCGACCGGCTGATCGTGGTGCCGCACTACCGCATGGTCGGCTCCGGGCTGTTCCTGCCCGACCTCGGCCTTTCGCGCATCGTCACCATCTCGCCGTCGTCCGGTGAGCGGCCCGAGCAGCAGTACAGCGCCACCGCCGACATCTACCGCGTCACGCTCGACCCCGGCACCGTGGTGACCTACATCGCCGAGCTTCGCACCGACCGGCTGCCGCAGCTCTATTTGTGGGAGCCCGACGCCTACAAGGACAAGATCAACAGCTTCACGCTCTACTACGGCATCGTCATCGGCATCGCCGGCTTGCTGGCGCTGTTCCTGACCATCCTGTTCGTGGTCAAGGGCAGCGTGATGTTTCCCGCCGCGGCGGCGCTCGGCTGGGCCGTGCTCGTTTACATCGGCATCGACTTCGGCTTCTGGGGCAAGGTGTTCGACATGTCGTCGGGCGCCGAGCGCATCTGGCGCGCCTCCGGCGAGGCGATCCTGGCCGGCACGCTGTTGGTGTTCCTGTTCGCCTATCTCAATCTCGGCCGCTGGCATGTGCGCTACATGCACATCACCATCGGCTGGCTCGCCGGCCTCGCGGCTCTCGTCGCGATCGCCTTGATCGACGCCGTCGATCGCGTCCGGCATCGCGCGGCTTTCGCTGGTCTGCATCGCGTTCCTCGGCCTCGGCCTCGTCATCTATCTCTCGACCCACGGCTACGACCGCGCCGTGCTGCTGATCCCGACCTGGTTCCTGCTGGTGGTGTGGACGGTCGGCCTGGTGATGACGGTGACCGGCTACGTCACCAACGACATCATCGGCCCGGCGCTGCTCGGCGGCCTCGTCCTGATCGTCATGCTGATCGGCTTCACCGTGATGCAGCACGCCTTCGCCGGCGGCATCACCCACAACATCGTCACCGATGTCGAGCGCAGGGCACTGGCGCTGACCGGCGCGGGCGACATGATCTGGGACTGGGACGTCTCGGCCGACCGCATCTACACCAGCCCCGAGACCGAGCATCTGCTCGGCCTGAAGCGCGGCGCGCTCGACGGGCCGGCGTCGCGCTGGCTCGACGTGCTGCACGCGCTCGACCGCGACCGCTTCCGTGCAGCCCTCGACGGCGTGCTGGAGCAGCGTCGCGGCCGCCTGATGCAGGACTTCCGGCTCCGCACCCCCGAGGGGCATTACCTCTGGTTCGCGCTGAAGGCGCGCCCGGTGGTCGGCTCCGATGGCGAGGTGGTGCGCCTCGTCGGCACGCTGACCGACGTCACCGAATTCAAGACCGCCGAGGAGCGGTTGCTGCACGATGCCGTGCACGACAACCTGACCGGCCTGCCGAACCGGCAGCTTTTCATCGACCGTCTCGAATCGGTGATGGCGTTCGCCAAGTCCGACCCGAACATCCGCGCCACCGTGGTGGTGATCGACCTCGACCGCTTCAAGCAGGTCAACGACTCGGTCGGCATCGCGGTGGGCGACTCCATCCTGCTCACCCTGGCGCGCCGGCTCGCCCGCCTGCTAAAGCCGCAGGACACGCTGGCCCGCCTCACCGGCGATCAGTTCTCCATGATCATTCTCTCGGAGCGCGACCCGACCCGGCTGATCGCCTTCGCCGAGACCATCCGCCGCACGCTGCGGGCGCCGATCACCTTCAACGACCGTGAGATTTTCCTCACCGCGTCGATCGGCCTTGCGCTCGGCGACGGCCAGCCGAGCCGAACCGAAGAGGTGCTGAAGGACGCTGAGTTGGCGATGTACCACGCCAAGCGGATCGGTGGCGACCGCATCGAGCTGTTCAAGGCGGCGATGCGGGCGCGCAAGACAGATCGGCTGACGCTGGAATCCGAGTTGCGGCGGGCGCTCGAGCGTGAGGAAATCGCCATCCACTACCAGCCGATCATCAGGCTTGAGGACCGCTCGGTGGCGGGCTTCGAGGCGCTGGCGCGCTGGGAGCATCCGAAGCTCGGCCGCATGTCGCCCGCCGAGTTCATCGGCATCGCCGAGGAGATCGGGCTGATCGTCGATCTCGGCCTGTTCGTGCTGGAGCGCTCCGCGCGTCAGCTCAGCATCTGGCAGAAGAGCTTCCGCCGGAGCAATCCGATCTTCGTCAGCGTCAACGTGTCGTCGCGGCAGTTGCTGCGGCACGACCTGATCCACGATCTGCGGACCGTGCTGTCCCGCTCAGGGCTTGCCCGCGGCACGCTCAAGCTTGAGCTGACCGAGTCGCTGGTGATGGAGAACCCCGAGCACGCAGCGCAATTGCTCGCCCGCATCCGCGAGCTTGGCGCCGGCCTTGCACTGGACGACTTCGGCACCGGGCATTCGTCGCTGGCCTATCTGCAGCGCTTCCCGTTCGACACCATCAAGATCGATCAGTCGTTCGTGCGCACCAACAACAAGGGCACCCGGCCGGTGATCCTGCGCTCGATCATCTCGCTCGCCCACGATCTCGGCATGGACGTGGTGGCGGAGGGCGCCGAAACCGATTCCGATGCGGTCGAGCTCTACCAGCTCGGCTGCGAATACGCTCAGGGCTACGTGTTCGGCGAGCCGATGACGGCGGAAGCGGCGCGGAAGCTGCTGACGAGCGAGCAGCTCGAGCCGGCGCGGTAGAGCGCGCTACTCCAGTTTGATATTCCCCGCTTTGATGATTGTCTGAAACTTCGCGCCGATGTCTTTGACCATCGCGGCGAACTCGTCGGGCGAGGTCACCATCGGAACAATGGAAAGCGCCCTCAATCTTGCTTTGACTTCAGGTGATACGACAGTTTTGCCGATTGCGTCCGCGAGCTTTGCAACGATCGGCCGAGGCAGGCCGGGCGGACCGTAGAACGCATAAATCGCATGGGATCGCTTGAAAACAAAGTCGGGCATCGCCTTGGTGATCGGCGGGATGTCTGGCGCTCCCTCGTAGGGGTCACCTTGGGGCAAAGCGAGGATTTTCACCTTCCCGGCCTCGGCGAGCGGCAGGCTGGACGCGAGGTTGGTGATGGCGACGTCGATCTGCCCGCCAGCGAGTGCCGACATTGCGGGGCCTATGCCGTTGAAAGGCACATGGAGCATCTCATAGCCCTGCTGCCTGAAATACTCGCCGAGGAGATGCTGTGATGAACCGAAGCCGGCGGTGCCATACGTCAGCTTTCCAGGATTCGCTTTGACGTATGTGAGCAATTTCTCCATCGAATCCAGGCCCAAGCCTGAGCGCACCGTGATTGCGCCCACGGTGCTTATGGCCGACGTAATGGGCGTCAGATTCCGGATGCTCTCAGCCGTGCTTGTCCTGCCTTGCAGCAAGGCCAGGTCAGCAGCAGTGGTATAGAAAATCGTGGTGCCGTCCGGGTCGGCTCGAGACACAAACTCGGCGGCGATCTTGCCCGCCGCACCAGGCTTGTCCTCGACGATCAAGGTTTGCCCGAGCAGCGGCCCCAAACGCTCCCCCAGAAGGCGTGCTGTGGCATCGACGACGCCGCCCGCCGCATAAGGCACGATGATATGGATGGGCTTGGTCGGGTAGTTCTGCGCGATGGCAGCAGATGAGGTGATCGCCAGGGCGGCAAAGAGCAGGCGAGGGAACTGCCGCACGGCACGCGGAATATTTGCCAGTCCGTTGGCCATGGTCTTCGCTCTTTCGTCAGCACGCGGTGACATCAAAACAGATCCTGCCGGTAGATATTTCCCGCATCGACGTTGACGACCTCGCCGCAGATCCAAGCCGCCCGATCCGAAGCCAGAAACACCACGATATCCGCGATCTCCTTGGGCGTCGCCGCTCGACCGTGGGGATGGCTCGAAGCGAGCACGTCGCGCCAGCGGGAGGCATCGCCGAACATCTTTTCCGCGCGGCCCTGGAGAAGAGTTTGCACTCGTTCCGTTTCGACCGCTCCGGGATTGACGCCCAGCACGCGAACCCCGTGATCCAGGCTGCGTCCGCCCAGCGATTTCGTGAGCCCGTTCAAAGCCACATTGGACGCATTGCCGCAGACGTACCGCCATTGCGGCCGCTCGGCAGCCATGCCGATGACATTGAGGATCACCTTTGGCGGATGACCTCGCATATGGGCGAACATCGCTCGCGTCATATTGATGTAGCCGAACACCTTGAGGTCCCAGGCCGCACGCCATCGTGCTTCATCAATCTCAAAGATATCCCCGGATGGGATCGCCCCCGCGTTGTTGATGAGAATGTCCGTGTCGCTATAGGCATCGGCCAGCGCAGCCGCGGCGCCGGGAAGCGACAGGTCGATGGCTTTGCCGCGGACTCGGTCTCGACCGTATTTCGACAGGCTTTCCACCGCGGAATTAAGCCTGTCCTCGTTCTTGGATGCGATGACGACCGAACAGCCTTCCTCGAGAAAGCCCTCCGCCACGGCGTAACCGATACCTTGCGACCCGCCCGTGATCAGAGCGCGTCTTCCCTTCAAGCCCAATTCCATTCCACATCCCCTGCCCAGCTTCAGGAGGCACATCGTAGCGGCTCAAGACGGGGCGCTGTAAGGGCAGATTTGGATTTGGCGACTACTTCATCGGCTGCCAGCCAGCCTTCACCCAGCGCTCGTGCATCGACGGCGCGGTCATGGCCGCGACGAACGCACGCGCGGCGGCCGGGTCGGCGCTGCTCACCGGGATCGCCGCCGAATAGACGGTCCAAAGCTGGATCGGCTCGGGCAGGGGGCCGACCAGCTTGGCGTCCTTGGCATGGATGTCGGTGATCGGCACGATGGCGATGTCGGCGCGGCCGTCGGCGACCTTGGCGGCGGCGTCGTTGCCGCCGGTCGAGATCAGCCCCTTACGGACCACCTCGTCCTTGATGCCGGCGCTCTCGGCGAATTTCATCAGTTGCTCGACCGAGGTGCCGCCGAGCTTCGGATCGGTATAGGCGATGGTGTTGGCCTTCAGCAGCGCCGCCTTGATCGCCTCGGGCGTGGAGATGTCGGGCGACGGCGTGCCCTCGCGCACCACCACGCCGAGACCGACACGGCCGAGGTCGAGACGGCTGCCCGGCGTGATCCGGCCGGCCTTCTCCATCTCCGCCATCAGCGGCGCCGAGACGATGACGAGATCGACCGGCTTGCCGGACGCGAGCGCCGCGCGAAGCTGCCCGGTCGGACCGACAACAAGGTTGAACTTCAGCCCGCTCTGCTTCGAATAGTCGTCGATCATGCCGCCGATGATGCCGCGCACGGCGCCTGCGGCGACCACGTTGATCTCGGCTGCACTGGCGGACGCCGACGCCATCACGCCGGCGGCCACCACCATTGCAGTGCCAAACTTGGACATGCGATCAGGCGTGGCCGACGTCGCTGGACAGCATGCCGGGCCGGATGCCGAGCTTCTGCATGGCGCGGTCGTATTTCTTGTCGATGGCGGTGCCGAAGATCAACTCCGGGTCGGCGTTGCAGTGCAGCCAGCCGTTGTGCTGCAGCTCGTTCTCGAGCTGGCCCGGCGACCAGCCGGCGTAGCCGAGCGCGAGGATCGCGCTGGCGGGGCCTGCGCCACGCGCGATCGCCTTGAGGATGTCGAGCGTCGCGGTGAGGCAGATGCCCTCGTCGATCGGCAGGGTGGAGTTCTCGATGAAGAAGTCGGCGCTGTGCAGCACGAAGCCGCGCTCGGTCTCGACCGGGCCGCCCTTGAGCACGGTGACCTCGCCCGCGCGCGACGGCAGTTCGATCTTCTCCGCCTTGGGGATCACGTCGAGCTTCACCAGCAGATCGGGGAAGCTGATGTGAGGAGCGGGCTGGTTAACGACGATGCCCATCGCGCCCTCGGACGAATGCGCGCACATGTAGATCAGGCTCTTCGAGAAACGCTCATCCTGCATGGCGGGCGATGCAATCAGCATCTGTCCGTCAAGGAAGCCGCGGGCCGCCGTGCCCTTTTGCAGCGATTTGCGCGTCATTCGCATGGCGAAAGGTTACTCCGATCGTCCTGGCTTGGGAAACAAAACTTGGCCGAACGCACCGCCCCGTTCACGAGCATGTCAGTGGCATGTGCGGCTTGCCTCATTTAGATCATCGTCATGGTCGCAGCCGTTCGCCGCGTTTATCTATTGGCTCTGGTCGCCGGGGCAACCCTGGCCACCGCCGACGCCACAATCGCAAATGCGGCCGACGTATCGCCCTGGGACGATGACCTGCAATCGGCCGCGCGGCTCATTGCCGCGCCAGCCCATAACACGCCAGACGGCCGCGTGTTCCGCGCCGGCATCGAGATCAAGCTCAAGGACGGCTGGCATACCTATTGGCGGTATCCCGGTGACTCCGGCGTGCCGCCGGTGCTCGATTTTTCCAAGTCGCAGAACGTCAAGACGGTCACGGTGCTTTATCCGGCGCCGACACGCTTTGCCGATGGCGCCGGCGGCAATTCGATCGGCTACACCGGCGACGTGGTCTGGCCGCTTCATGTGGTGGCGGAGAATCCCGGCAAGCCGGTGACGCTCGACCTCAAGCTCGACTACGCGGTGTGCGAGAAGCTCTGCGTGCCGGCCAAGGCCGCGGCGGCGCTTTCGCTGAGCGATGTTGGTGCCGCGGAGGATGGGACGCTCGGCGCCGCCGAGTTGAAAGTGCCGAAGCCGGCCAAGCTCGGCGCGGGCGGCAAGCTTGCCATCCGCGCGGTTCATCGGGAGAACGCCGCGGGCAAGGAGCGCATCGTCGTCGCCGTCGCCGCCGACGAGCCGGTGACGCTGTTCGCCGAGGGCCCGACGCCGCAGTGGGCGCTGCCGCTGCCTGAGCCGATGGCCGGTCCGCTGGACGGGCTGCAGCGCTTCGCGTTCGAACTGGACGGGCTGCCGCCCGGCGCGAAGGCCGAGGGCGCCACGCTCAAGCTGACGGCGGTCTCGGGCGGCAAGGCCATCGAGGTCGCATTTCGGCTCGACTAGCTGGCCCGCGACACGCTAGTTTCCCTCCCGATCCGAAGTCCATAAACCCGAGAGAGGATACGACTCATGGCTATCAAGGTTGGCGACCGCGTGCCCAATGGGACCTTCACCGTGATGACGGCGGAAGGCCCGAAGCCGAAGACCACCGACGAGCTGTTCAAGGGCAAGAAGGTGGTGCTGTTCGCAGTGCCGGGCGCCTTCACGCCGACCTGCAACAACAATCATCTGCCGGGCTTCGTGAAGAACGCCGCCGCCATCAAGGCCAAGGGCATCGACACCATCGCGGTCACGGGCGTCAACGACGTGTTCGTGATGAACGCCTGGAAGAAGGCGTCGGGCAGCGACGACATCGAGTTCCTGGCCGACGGCAGCGCGGCCTTCGCCAAGTCGGTCGGCATCACCGCCGACCTGACCGAGCGCGGGCTTGGCGTGCGTTCGGGTCGCTATGCCATGGTGGTCGACGACGGCGTGGTGAAGACGCTCAACGTCGAGGACGCGCCCGGCAAGGCCGAAGCGTCCGGCGCCGACAATCTGCTGAAGAGCCTCTGATCTTTATTCTCACTTCGCGCACTGACCTAACAACGTCATGGCCGGGCTTGTCCCGGCCATCCACGTCTTGGCGCCACGTAAGGCGTGGATGCCCGCGACAGCGCGGGCATGACGCGGAGAGGCGGTGCTATTTCCCCGCCGCGCGCACGGCCGCGATCGCCGCGACCGCAAGCTGGTCGGCGCGCTCGTTGAGCTCATGGCCGGCGTGGCCCTTGACCCAGCGCCAATGGACGTCGTGATGCTGGACCGCGGCGTCGAGGCGCTGCCAGAGGTCCATGTTCTTCACCGGCTTCTTGTCGGCGGTTTTCCAGCCATTGCGCTTCCAGCCGTGGATCCACTTCGAGATGCCGTCGTGGACGTATTTGCTGTCGGTGTGCAACTCGACCGTGGACGGCCGCTTCAGCGCCTCAAGCGCAGCGATCGCGCCCATCAGCTCCATCCGGTTGTTGGTGGTGTGCGCCTCGCCGCCGCTCAGCTCCTTCTCGTGCTGGCCGGAACTGAGGATCGCGGCCCAGCCGCCCGGTCCGGGATTGCCCGAGCAGGCGCCGTCGGTGTGGACGATGACGTGCGGACCCTCGGTCACGCCGGCGCCCCTTCGGCGGTCAGGCCATAGTCGCGCACGCTCGACGCCTTCTGATGGAAGCGGAGCTTGCGGAAATACTCCAGCGGGTTCTTCGGCTTCACCAGCGCGCCGGGCGGCACGTTGAGCCAGTCCACCAGCCGCGTCAGCAGAAAGCGCATCGCGGCGCCCCGCGCCAGCAGCGGCAGCGCGGTGAGCTCGGCGTCCGACAGCGATCGCGTCTTGATGTAGGCGGCCAGCAGATTGCGGCCCTTGGTGACGTTGTAGGAATGGTCGGGCTCGAAGCACCAGGCGTTGAGGCAGATGGCGACGTCGTAGGCGAGCGTATCGGTGCAGGCGAAATAGAAGTCGATCAGTCCGGACAGCCGATCGTTGAGGAAGAACACGTTGTCCGGAAACAGGTCGGCGTGGATGACGCCCTGCGGCAGGTCGGCCGGCCAGGTTTTCTCCAGGCGGCCGAGCTCGTCCTCGATTGCCGAGCGCAGACCCTGCTGCACGCTGTCGGCGCGCTCCGCGGCCTGCTCGAACAGCGGCCGCCAGCCGCCGACCGACAGCGCGTTCTTGCGCTGTCCGGCGAAATCGGCGCCGGCCAGATGCATCTGCGCCAGCGCCTCGCCGACCGCGGCGCAATTGCTGGCATCCGGGCGGCGCATCCACATGCCGTCGAGGAAGGTGACGATCGCCGCCGGCCGCCCGCACAGGGTGCCGAGGCTCTCGCCGCCGCGGTTCTTCACCGGCTGCGGGCACGTGATGCCGCGCTTGGCCAGATGCTCCATCAGCGCCAGGAAGAACGGCACGTCGCCGGCCGCCACGCGCTTTTCGTAGAGCGTCAGGATGTAGGAGCCGGTGCCGGCGTGGACCAGGAAGTTCGAGTTCTCGACACCCTCGGCGATGCCCTTGTAGGAGCGCAGCTCGCCCACGTCATAGCCGGCGAGAAATCGCCCCAGGTCTTCGGCGGAGACATCGGTGTAGACGGCCATGCGAGAAGTCAGGCCTTGCGTCGGGCCGGTCCGTCAAGAGGCGGGCGGCGGTTATCAGGCCGCGGCGTGATCGCGGAGCTGCCGCGGCAGCGGGAAGAACATGCCCGATTCGTCGGCACCGGACACGGTCTCGACCTGGAGCGTGTAGCGCGCGGCGAACGCGTCGAGGATTTCCTCGACCAGCACCTCGGGCGCGGAGGCCCCGGCGGTGACGCCGAGCGTCTTGATGCCGTCGAACTTCGACCAGTCGATCTCGGCGGCGCGCTGCACCAGCACCGCATAGCCGCAGCCGGCGCGCTCGGCGACCTCTTGCAGCCGCCGTGAGTTCGACGAGTTCGGCGCGCCGACCACGACCAGCGCGTCGACCTGCGGCGCCACCCGCTTGACCGCCTCCTGGCGGTTGGTGGTGGCGTAGCAGATGTCCTCCTTGTGCGGCGCGACGATGTTGGGGAAGCGGCGCTTCAGGATGGCGACGATGCCGGCGGTGTCGTCGAGCGACAGCGTGGTCTGCGTCACATAGGCGAGGTTGGCCGGATTCTTCGGCTGATACGCCTCGGCCTCGGCGTCGGTCTGGATCAGCGCGATCGAGCCCTCCGGCAACTGGCCCAGCGTGCCGACCACCTCCGGATGGCCATCATGGCCGATCAGCAGGATTTCGCGGCCGCGCTTGAAATGAATCTCGGCCTCGCGATGCACCTTGGTCACGAGCGGGCAGGTGGCGTCGAAGGCGAAGAAGTTGCGCCGCTTCGACTCCTCGGGGATCGACTTCGGCACGCCGTGAGCGGAGAAGATCACCGGCGCGGTGGTGGTGTCGGGGATTTCGGAAAGCTCCTCGACGAAGATCGCGCCCTTGGCCTTCAGGCTCTCGACCACGTAGCGGTTGTGCACGATCTCGTGGCGGACATAGACCGGCGCGCCGAAGCGCTTCAGTGCCTGCTCGACTGAATCGATCGCCCGCACCACGCCGGCGCAGAAGCCGCGCGGCGAGCAGAGCAGGACCTTGAGAGCCGGTTTTCCGGTGTTTTCCTGTGTCATATCTTGAGCCATGGCAGAGAAATGAGGTTCCGACCCCCGACCTGTCAAGGCAGGCCGCAAATCCTTGCGTTTTAAGGGGGGCAATGCCTATATTCCGGCCAATTCCAGTCATCCAAGATGACACAGGCCTCGTCCGGAAGGGCGGGCGGGGCTCAGAGGAGATTTATCCATGCAAGAAGCGCCGCTGATGCCGAAGGCGACCGCAGTCTGGCTGGTGGAGCACACCGCGCTGTCGTTCGACCAGGTCGCCGACTTCTGCAAGCTGCATCCGCTCGAAGTGAAGGCGATCGCCGATGGCGACGCCGCCCAGGGCATCAAGGGCCTCGACCCGATCCAGACCGGGCAACTGACTCGCGAGGAGATCGACAAGGGCGTCGCGGAACCCGACCACAAGCTGCAGCTTTCCAAGCCTAAGGTCGACCTGCCGCCGGCCAAGCCGACCGGCAAGAAGAAGGGCCCGCGCTACACCCCGGTGTCGCGCCGCCAGGACCGGCCGAACGCCATTCTGTGGCTGATCCGCAATCATCCCGAGTTGAAGGACGCCCAGATCATGCGGCTGGTGGGCACCACCAAGTCCACCATCGCCGGCATCCGCGACCGCACCCACTGGAACGCCGCGAGTCTCAGCCCGCTCGATCCGGTCACGCTCGGCCTCTGCTCGCAGATCGACCTCGACTTCGAGGTGCAGCGCGCCTCCAAGGAGAAGCCGGCGCCGGTCGACAGCGGCGTCACGCTGCTTCCGGCCGCGGTGACCACCGCGCCGCCGGAGCCCGCCGAGCCGGAAACCCCCGCCGAGGTGAAGGCCAAGGACGACCTCGACACCGCGGCCGTGTTCGCCAAGCTGAAGCAGCTCAGCGGCAAGGCCGAAGACAAGGACGAGGAGTAGTCCTCGTCCCGTCGCCTACGCCCGCCAGCGCATCCGGAACACCGGACGGCCGGACACCGGATTGACGTCGTCGCCGGCCATCTCGAAGCCGTGCTTTTCATAGAATGCAATGGCGCGGCCGTTGTCCTTGTTGACCAGAAGCTCGACGACGGCCGGCGCGATCCGCTTGGCGGCGTCGAGCAGCAGCGTGCCGACGTTGCTGCCCCAGAACTCCGGCGCGACCACGATCTGGTCGAGATAGCCGGACTTCGGATCGACGGTGACGAAGCCCTCGATCACGCCGTCCATCTCGGCAATCAGGATGCGGGCCTGCGGCACCAGTTCGCTGCGCCAGCGCTCGCGCCACCAGTCCATCCGCGCCGCAAAATCGATATCCGGATAGGCGTCCTGCCAGGCGCGCCGCCATAGCTCGATCGCCGCGCCCTCGTCGGCGGCAGCATAGGGGCGGACGTTGAGTGGACTGTTCGACATGAGCGGGGGGTCTATTGGAGGCCTACAGCGGCTCGCGCGCCGCATGTCGAACGTGAAGGACCACGAGTTCGTTATTCTCCACAGCATAGAAGATCAGAATCGGATAACGGCCGACCGGCATTCTGCGGACGCCCGGTTCGTCGCTGATCTGAGCCATCTCGGGAAAATCGGCAATGACGCCGATTGTCTGCTCGATACGGGCATTCAGTTGAGTGGCGGCGGTCGGGTTGTGCCGAGAAATATAGTCCAGGATGTCTTCGACTTCGGTGGCAGCGGTGTCTGTGTAACGAACTTTCATGCACGGTGGCGATTGAATATCGCCGCGACCCGCTCCTCGCTTGCGAACTTGCCTTCGCGCATTTCAACGAGCCCGCGCCGCACCGCTGCCCGCTCCTCGTCCGTCAGACGATAGACCCCGACATGCTTTTCTTCGATATCGACGATGGATTGCATCAACTCATCCTGCGCCTCCTTGGGCCATGCTTCGATGCGATCCAGAATTTCTACGGTCAATTTGTTCATGGAGTGAATCTAGCATTCCATTGCCGCTTTGGCACCTGCGCTCACCGCTCCGTCAGCTTCAGCTCGATACGGCGGTTCTTGCTGTAGGCCTCTTCGGTGGTGCCGGGATCGATCGGCTGAAACTCGCCGAAGCCCGCGGCGACCAGCCGCTGCGGCGGCAGGCCCTTGCTGATCAGGTACTGCACCACCGCGATGGCGCGCGACGCCGACAGGTCCCAATTGGTCTTGCCGCCGCCGACCGGACGCACATCGGTGTGGCCGTCGACGCGGAGCACCCAGGGAATATCCTGCGGAATCTTGGCCGATATATCGATCAGCGCGGTTGCGATCTTGTCGATCTCGGCGCGGCCCTCCGGCTTCAGCACCGATTGGCCAGTGTCGAACAGCACCTCCGACGGCAGCACGAAACGGTCGCCGACCACGCGGATATCCGGGCGGGTGCCGAGGATTTCCCGCAAGCGGCCGAAGAAGTCGGAGCGGTAGCGCGACAACTCCTGCACTCGTGCAGCCAGCGCGACGTTAAGACGTTGGCCGAGGTCGGAGAGGCGTGACTGCGAATCCTTGTCCTTTTTCTCCGACACCTCGAGCGCCTGCTCAATCGCGGTCAGTTGGCGCCGAAGCGCTGCGATCTGCTGGTTCAGCACCTCGACCTGCGCCAGCGCCCGCAGCGAAACCTGCTTCTCGGCGTCGAGCTTGCCGGTCAAATCCGAGACCTGATTTTGCGCGGTGGCGTTGCCGCCGCTCAAACCTTCGTAGAGCCCCTTGAGCTTGTCGCGCTCGCTTTCGGTGGTGGCGAGGCTTGCCCGCAATTGCGAAAGCTGCTCCTCCAGCGTGGACTTGCTGCTGCGCTCAAGGCCGAGCAGGTCGGTGAGTTGGGCGAGCTTGGCCGAGAGCTGCTGCAGCGCCGTGTCCTTGCCGGTGACCTCCTGCGACAGCACGAACTGCACGACCACGAAAACCGTGAGCAGGAAGATGATGCCGAGGATCAGCGTCGACAGCGCGTCGACGAAGCCGGGCCAGTAGTCGACGCCGCGATCGCGGCGGCCGCGGGATAGAGCCATGTCCTTACACTCGCAAGTCAGTCCACTCGCTTCATTCGCGCGGCTATTTGTCGACCCGCTCGCGCGTCAGGTGCTCCAGCAGCTTGCGGATTTCGCGATGCTGCTCGGCCTGCGAATCGACCCAGTCGCGGATCATCTGCTGCTCGGTCCGCATGTGATGGACCAGGCCCTGGATCGCCTCGGCGAGGTTGGCCATCGCATTGGTGGCGGCCTTGTTCGAGCCGGAGCTGGTGATCGCCTCGCGCAGCCGGTCCATCGCGCCCCGCATCTCGCCCGAGCCGCCGCCGCCTGCAACGGCCGCGACATCGCCGGTGCCGCCGAGGTCGGACACCGTGGTGGCGAGCCAATCCTCCAACTCGGTGTGGAAGCGGTTCTGCGCCTGGCTCATCTGCAGATCGAGGAAGCCGAGCACCAGCGAGCCGGCCAGACCGAACAGCGACGACGAGAACGAGATGCCCATGCCGCTGAGCGGGGCGGCCAACCCCTCGCGGAGCGCATCGAAGGTCGAGTTGGCGTCGCCGCCGACCTTGAGGTTGTTGATGACGGCGCCGACCGAGCCGACGGTCTCGATCAACCCCCAGAAGGTGCCGAGCAGGCCGAGGAAGATCAGCAGCCCGGTCATGTAGCGGGAAATCTCGCGCGCCTCGTCGAGCCGGATGGCGACGGAGTCGAGAATGGTGCGCATGGTCGTCGACGACATCGACATGCGGCCGATGCGGTCGCCGAGGATCGCCGCCATCGGCGCCAGCAGCACCGGCGGCCGTTCGACCGCGATGCCGGGATCGGCGAGCCGGAACCCGTTGACCCAGGCGATCTCGCGGAACAATCGGATCACCTGCCGGAAGGCCAGGATGATGCCGATCAGCAGCACGGCGATGATCAGGGTGTTGAGCGGCGGATTGGCCTTGAACGCCACCAGGATCTGCTGGTGGATGACGAACACGATCAGCGCGCCCAGGATCAGGAATACCGACATCCGCACCAGGAAGATGCGGGGTGAGGAAACCTTGAACGGGTCGATCTCGCGGGCCATCGTCTGTTGCGCCTTGGCCGTTTTTCGTCGCCGAAGCACTTGATACGTGCCTCATTATGGCACGGGCCGGGCGAAAGCAAACCGGCGATATGGGGCGCCGGCGTGTTCGGAAACGCGCGAGCGCCGAATTGGTTGCCGGCCGCTGCGCCTCGCCGGCACCATTGCTCGCCCGGCGTCCCCGCGGAAGCGGGACCAGCGTTTGGCCAAGACTGGGTCCCCGCTTCCGCGGGGACGAACGGAGGATGTTCAACGAAACGAATTCTATCCGGCGGCTCGGACCTCGGCCTTGGCGGCCGTCTTCAATGCCGCGAGCAATGCGCGCTGGATCGTCTCGTTGCCGGCAACGATGTGATGCGTGGCGAACATGCCGTCGCGGCCCTCGAGATCGGTGACGAAGCCGCCGGCCTCGCGCACGATGACGATGCCGGCCGCCATGTCCCACGGCGACAGGTTGCGCTCCCAGTAGCCGTCGATGCGGCCCGCGGCGACAAAGGCGAGGTCGAGCGCGGCCGAGCCGAACCGGCGCAAGCCCGCGACCTTGTCCTGCACCGCGCCAAGCTCGCGAAGCCAAGATCGAGATCGCCGCGGCCGAGATGCGGCAGGCCGCAGGCGATCACCGAGTTCGGCCAAGAGCTTGCGCGCAGCGACCCGCAGCCGGCGGTCGTTGAGGAAGGCGCCCTTGCCGCGTTCGGCGACGAACAGCTCGTCGGTGATCGGATTGTAGATCACGCCGGCGACGATGGCGCCGGAGCGCTCCAGCCCGATCGAGATGGCGAACTGCGGAATGCCGTGCAGGAAATTCGTGGTGCCGTCGAGCGGATCGACGATCCAGGTGTGGGTGCCGTCGGAGCCCTCGTGCTTGCCGCCTTCTTCGCCGAGGAAGCCGTAGCCCGGGCGGGCCTTGGCGAGTTCGGCGCGAAGCGTTTCCTCGGCCTTGCGATCGGCGGCGGTGACGAAATTGCCCGGGCCCTTGAGCGAGACCTGGAGATTTTCGACCTCGCCGAAGTCGCGCTTCAATGTGCGCGCGGCCTTGCGCGCCGCGGCAACCATGACGTTGATGAGAGGGGAGTGCTGCATCAGTCCGCCCGGCCCCTGTAGGAAACCTCGTCGGTGGAGACGATCACTCGCTCGCCGGTGTCGATGAACGCCGGCACCTGGATGCGCAGCCCGTTTTCGAGCGTGGCCGACTTGGAGGAGGACGCCGCGGTCTGGCCCTTGATGTGGGCGTCGGCCTGCACGACTTTCAGCACCACGGTTTCCGGCAGCTTGATGCCGATCGGCCGTTCGCCATGCAGTTGGACCTGCACCATCATGCCGTCCTGCAGGAAGGTGGCGCGGTCGCCGACGAAATCCTCGGGCAGTTCGATCTGCTCGTAGCTTGTCGTATCCATGAACACGAGCTGCTCGCCCTGTTTGTAGAGAAACTGGAACTGCCGCCGCTCGACCTCGGTTTCCTCGACGCGGTCGCTGCCACCGAAGCGCTGATTGAGCTTGCGCCCGTCCAGGATGTTCTTCAGCTCGACCTGGTTGTAAGCCGGGCCCTTGCCGGGCTTCACCGCCACGCTCTTGACCGCCGCCCAGAGCGCACCGTCAATCTCGACCACCATGCCGGGCCGAACGTCGCTGCCGCTGATTTTCGTCATGACGGTCCGTCTGTTGCGTTCGATCCAGCGGGCAGATGCCCCGACCCTGCAACGTCCGTCAAGGCTTGATGGTCTCCGCCTTGGTCGGCTTCGCCGGCACGGTGGGGAAGGGGGTCGGGCCGACCGGGTTCATCCGTGCGATCCAGGGCTTGGCCTTGTCCTCAGCCGTGGCGCGATCCAACGGCTTCATCTCGCTCATGAACTTGTCGAGGTCGGGGTCGTTGTCGCCGCCGGCCCGGGCGATCAGGTGCCAGCGGGCGGCCTCGACCGGATCGGCTTTGATGCCGCGGCCGCCTGCATACATCATGGCGAGCCTGCTCTGTGCCGGGGCGTTGCCTTTCTGGGCCGCCTTGATGAAATATTCGGCCGCGGCGGCTTCGTTCTTGACGACGCCGGTCCCGTTGAACAAGGCGATGCCGTATTCGACCTGCGCTTCGGTGTTGCCCGAGCGCGCCGAAATGCCGAGCAGCCGCGCGGCCTCCTCCAGGTCCTTCGGCACGCCGCGGCCTTCCTTGTAGAAGGTGGCAAGGGCGTATTGCGCCTCCGGATGACCGGCTTTGGCGGCCATCGTCATCAACTCGGCGGCTCGGTTCACATCCCGCGGCACCGACTGGCCTTCGAGATAGAGCAGCGCCAGGTCGTAGGCCGCGACGACTTGGCCGAGCTTGACCGCCTCTTGGAGCAATCGGACCGCTTCGGGACGGTCGGCGGGGCCGCCGCGGCCCGTCATCTTGAACATCGAGAGGGCGAACATCGCCTCGCGATCGCCGCGGGCGGCGGCGAGCCGGTACCATTCGGCGGCCTTCTTGTCGTCGTTCGGCACGCCGAGGCCGTCGGCGTAGAGCTCTGCCAGCAATGTCATGGATTTCGGGTCGCTCTCCTGCTCGACCCGGCGAGTCGCCTCGCGGAATGCCGCGACGTAGCGGCCGCGCTGATAGTCGCCGTAGGCAAGGTCGGGCTCTTCCGCGAACGACGGCGCCGTCAGCGCGGCGAGCAGCGCGATCGCGGCGATGGTCGCGGTTCTCATGCGGGCTCCGGGGCGAGCAGGCGTGAGGCTTCCGCCACGGCGGCTGCGGTGCCGCGCGGGTCGTCCCAGATGCCGCCACCGATCGCGACGAAATCGGCGCCGGCTTTGGCAAGCACCCCGACTTCCTCGGGGCTGCCAGCGAACGCGACGCAGGGAATCTGGAACAGGCCGGCCCACCATTCGATCCGTTCGATGATCGCCTCGAAGGATGGACGCCGCTGCCCCGCTTCGACCTCGCCGAACATGACGTAGTCCGCCCCCGCTTCGCCGGCGAGCATGGCATCGTCGCGGCTGTTCAGCCCGCCACAGCCGGCGATCCTCGCGGGCTTCAGACCTTCCACTGCCGCCCGGAACGCCTCGACGCCGGTCAGATGGGCGCCGTCGGCGGAGGCCTTGGCGGCGATGTCGGGATGACCGTCGAGCACCAGCGCCACTTCCTTGCCCTGCACGATGGGCGCCAACAGCTTGACGCGGTTGATCAGGTCGCGCTCGCCCGCGTCTTTCAGACGGAGCAGCACCGCCGCAACGTCGGCTGCTTCGACGGCGTCCCGGAGCTTGCCCGAAAAGCCGGCCACGTCTTCGATGACCGGCGTGACGAGATAAAGTCGCGGCGCAGGCGGTTTCAGATCGGCCGGTTTTGGCTGGGCCATGGTGTTCCGATGCGTTCCCAATGGGGCGGAATGGGGGCGATTCGGCCCCCCAGCGTCAACCGCTGTTGCGACGCCTTCGTCGCCTCCGGTTTTTACTCCGGCAAGCATAAAGAGATATGATCGTTCTGTGTTTGCAGAGTTGAATGCGAGAGCTCGATGGAATTTGGCGTCCAGTTTTTTCCGTCGGTCGGCCCTGAGCGAAAATCGGCAGAACAATATTGGGGGGAAGCCTTGCAGCTCACCCAACTCGCCGAGCAGCTTGGATTCGCCAATGTGCGGACGGTCGAGCATTATTTCCATTCTTATGGCGGTTACAGCCCGGATCCGCTGATCTTCCTGGCCGCTGCCGCGGCGATGACGCGGACCATCCGCCTCGTCACCGGCGCGGTTTTGCCGGTGTTCAACAATCCGCTGAAGCTCGCCGGCCAGATCGGCATGGTCGATGCGATCTCCAAGGGCCGCGTCGAGATCGGCTTTGCTCGCGCCTTCCTGCCGCACGAGTTCGCCCGCTTCGGCATCTCCATGGACGACAGCCGGGCGCGCTTCGACGAAGGGCTCGAACAGGTCCGGCGCCTGCTGGAGGAGGAGGACGTCAGCGCGAAAGGCCGCTTCCATAGCTTCGAGAAGGTGACGTCGCTGCCGCGCCCGACCCAGAAGCCGCGGCCGCCGTTCTGGATCGCCGCGCTGTCGACCCGGGAATCCTTCGAGATGGCTGGCCGCTGCGGCTATCACCTGATGGGCATCCCGCTCGGCGGCGCGCAGATGGCCGAGCTTCTCAAGGTCTATCGGGACGCCTGGGCGGCGGCGGGCCATCCCGGCCGCGGCCGGGTGATGCTGGCGTTCCATATGTTCTGCGCGCGAAACCCGCGAGCAGGCGGCGGCGGTCGCGCGCGAGCCGCTGAACATCTATCTCCGCTCCATCGTCGATGCGGCGTCGGACTGGATGTCGGGCGTGGCCTCGAAGGACTATCCGAACTATCAGAAAACCATCGAGTTCCTCTCCAAGGAAACCTTCGAGTCCCAGGTCGAGAAGGGCGGCGCCTGGGTCGGCACGCCAGACGACATCCGCAAATCCATCGCTTCCTATCACGGCCTGGTCGGCGGCTTCGAATCCGCCTCATTGCAGGTGAACTTTGGTATGATCGGCCAGGCCGACGCCGAGAAATCGATGACGCTGTTCGCCCGCGAAGTGATGCCGCATTTCAAGAACTGAAGGAGGCTCGCATGTCCGTTGAAGCCGTCGCCGCCCCGCAAGGCCTGCTGGGCCGCGAAATTCCGACGCTGGAGTCGCTCTACGAGGCGGCCGGCGGCGTGAACTTCACGCCGGGCTGGGTGCCGCGCAAGAAGCCGATCCTGTGGAGCGAGCCGCGGTCCGAATACGTGCCCGCGCACTGGACCTACGAGGACGCCAAGGCCGGCCTCGACGCCGCAGGGCGCCTGATCGACGTGTCGCTCGCGGAGCGGCGCAACCTGGTGATGCGCAATCCGACGCCGAGCGCCAACTTCGAGACATCCCGCACGCTGGTCTGCGCCTACCAGATGATCCTGCCCGGCGAGCACGCGCCGTCGCACCGGCATTCGTCGCACGCGCTCCGCGTCATCATCGACGGCAAGGGCTCGTACTCGGTGGTCAACGGCGAGAAGACGCCGATGGAATCCGGCGACGTGGTGCTGACGCCGGGCTGGAGCTGGCACGGCCACGGCCATGACGGCGACGAGCCGGCCTACTGGTTCGACGGGCTCGACGTGCCGCTCACCCACCTGCTCGAGCCGATGTTCTTCCAGGAGCACCCGCAGAAGCACGCGCCGGTCGAGAGCGTGGTGGAGACCTCGCCGTTCCGCTTCAGGAGCGCCGACATCGCGCGAAAGCTCGACGCCGCGCGGGCGGACAACGAAGGCTTCCACGGTCCGCGCATCACGCTCGAAGCGCCGACCATGCCGCCGATGGGGCTGACGGTGGAGCGGCTGCAATCCGGCCAGAAGACCCGGCGCTATCGCACCACCGCCAACACCATCTTCCACGTGATGGAAGGCGAGGGCGAAACCACGGTCGGCGATCAGACGGTTTTCCTGGAAGCGCGGCGACACCATCGTCGCGCCGGGCTGGAACGCGGTCGGCCACCGCGCCGACTCGGACGCGCAATGGTTCGCGATGTCCGACGAGCCGCTGCTGCGGTTCTCGAACTACTATCGCTTCGAGGCGGTGGAGTAGGCGACCGCTATTCCTCTTTCGCCGGAAACCCGGCGCGCACGCGCCAGTACTCCCAGGCGCGGTCAAGGCCGAGCGGGCCGAGCAGAATCTTGCTCGTGCTCTCGATCTCGGCCGGACTGAGGTGCTTCACCGCGGCATCGCCGCGGCCCTGCGACAGGGTGTGCGCCTGGATCAGCATCGCGGCGTTGCACATCAGCCCGATCGACACCATCACCGTGGCCTTGAGCCCGTCGGTCGCGATCACCGCGCCGTGGCCGCGAAGCAGGCACACGCGGCCGGCGCCGAGCTTCCGCGCCAATGATTGCCCGGTGGCGTCGTTGACCACCAGCATGGTGCCTTCGTTGGGGAATTCGTCGCGGATATCCCAGTTCGGAATGTCCGATCCGCTGCCCGACGCCATCACCCAGATCGGCTCGATCGGCGTGTCGGTCACGGTGAACGGCACCACCGCGTGGGCGTGGCTGTGGCACACCGACATCACGTCCGGCCGCGCCTTGTACAGGCAGCCGTGGATGAAGCGCTCGGCGTAGATCGCGCGGGAGGTGCCGTCGAGCCGGTTGCTGTCGAGATCGAACTCGACGATGTCGTCCTCGGTGACGAGGCCGGGGCTGCGCGAGCAGGCCAGGAAATAGCGCGCCGGGTTGTCCGGATGGCGGACGCTGATATGGCCGAAGGCGTCGACCACGCCCTCGTTGCCGAGGATGCGGTTCGCCACCATCAGCTCGCGGATCGCCGTCTTCACGTGCTCATTCATGCCGCCCGAGCATAACACGCACGCCCGAAATGCAACGTCCGCCCTGGAGGCCAGAGCGGACGTGCAGCGTTTGAACCAATCGTTAGTGCGCCAGCGGATCGGGCCGCAGTTGGAAGTGCGCGGCGAGCGGCTTCGTTCCCTTGCCGCCTTCGATCATCCACGGCGTGCGATCGCCGTTGGCGGCCCACAGGCCGCGGCCCTTCCAGCCGGCATTCGGATCGTCGATCCGGCCGTCGAAGCCCTTGGCATAGAAGCCGAGCGGGTAGGGCACGCGGATCGAGACCATCTTGCCGTCCTTGGCGAGCGCGACGAGCCCGTCCATCAGGTTGGCCGTCGACATCGGAATGTCGTCGCCGAGCCCGAAGGTGTTGTGCTGGTCGACCCACGAGTAGTAGCTCGCCTCGGCGCTGTTCTCGCCGATGCCCTTGAAGCCCGGGCCGGGATACTGGTGGAACGCCCAGCCCTCCGGGCATTGGTCGCCGGTCGCCTTCGGGCCGTTGAGCGGGCCCTTGCACAGCCGGCGGTCGAACACGCCCATGTGGCCGCTCGCGAGCGACACCCAGACACGGCCTTGCGTGTCGATGTCGCCGCCACGCGGGCCGAAGCCCGGCAGCGGCACGTTGTAGATTTCCGCAAGCGACTTGTGCGGGTTCTTGGTCGGGTCGATGCGGACGATCGCGCCCGGGTTGCCGCGCAAGGTGCCCCACACCGATCCGTCAGTCGGGCTCGGCATGATGGCGTAGAAGGTCGCGCCGATCCGCATGTCCTTGTTCGGGTCGAGCGGCTTGCCCGGCTCGGTGTATTCGTCGCGCTGGCCGTTGCCGTTGGTGTCGACCACCAGCGCGGTCCAGCCCTGCGACTTCTCGATGTCGCCGGTCTCGTCGAGCATCTTGGTGTTGATCCAGCCGACGTTGCCGCCGCCGCCGCCGGTCGACATCCACAGCGTCTCGTTGGCGTCGTAGCCGAACTGCAGATGGTGCGAGCCGAAGCAGGTCTGATAGGCGGTGTATTTGCCGGTCTTCGGATCGTACATCGTCACCCGGCGGTTGGTGCTGTTGAGCGGAAACTCGACCGCCGACGGATGCGTCGAGCCCTTCTTGCAGAAGTCCGGATTGTCCGGCTTGTGGCCGGTGGCGGCGAGCCAGACGCGGCCCTTCCGGTCGAGCATCGAGTTGTGGTTGTTGGCCTTGGAGTCCCAGATGTCTTCGGTGCCCCAATAGGCCGACGGCCCGAGGATGTGGACCGAGCCGGCGTTGCCGGGGCCGAGCGCCAGCGGCATGTCGGCCGTGGTCGGCAGCACGAAGTTCGTCGCGACGTTCTTCACCGGGTCGAGGATCGGCATGTCGTTGCCGGCGTGCTCGCTCGAGCCGTACAGCGGCCCGTAACCGTTGACGGTCGGATAGCGCTTATCGGTCGAGATCAGGTCGTGGAGATACTGCTTGGGGTTGTGCCAGTCGCGCAGCGTCACCACGATGTTGCGCTCGACGCCCTGCGGCCGCGTGGGCTTGGCGAACGGCAGCTCGCCATTCGCCACGCGCTCGGTCCAGTCGGCGAGATACTTGTACGGCATGCCGCCGAGCTGGCCGGCGGCGATGGTGGTCATGTTCTCGCCGGCCTGGCCAGATTGCGTGCGGTGGACCCAGGCGTCCTCGTAGTTGTTCTTGGCCGCCTTCATGTGGAATTCAGGGATCGTGCGGGTCGCAAGCTGACCGAGCTGGTGACAGCCGATGCAGCCGTTGTTCTTCATGGCGTTGAGGTAGTCGGTGATCTTGACGTTGGCCGGCGCGTCCTTGCCGTTGAACGCCTCGGAGTCGGGGATTTTCATCATCGCGTACCAATAGACCGCCGGGTAATATTTCGCGGCCTCGCGGTCGTTCGGCGCCGGCACGGCAGTCAGGTTGAGCTGCTTGCCGGGCTCGCTTTTCACCTTGGGCGAATCGACGAGGCCGTAGCCGCGCACCCAGACGTCGTAGTTGGCTTTCGGCAGATCGGGGATGACGTAGCGGCCCTGATCGTCGGTGACGACGATCTTGATGTAGCGCACCGGCAGATCGTGCGTTTCCGCGATCACCCAGACGCCGGCCTCAGGCCCGGCGGGGCCCTTCACCACGCCGCCGATGTCGTCGTTGTCGATCGCCACCTGCTGCGCAACCGCAGGCGCGGCGGCAAACACGAGCGAGCGCCGCAAACACAGCCGCAATACGAGTCGGAATGTTGATCATTGTCGCCTCCCCAGGCCTCTCATTCGCGGCAGCCGTATCGAAGCTGCTCGGAGAGATTGTGGGGTAGCGTAGCCCTGACTCAAGGCCGCATGCAACGACCGTTGGGCAGGCGTCAGGCCGCCTTCTTCTCCAAATCCTGCTTCCACTGGCCGAGCGCGGCGAGGCCGTTCATCCGCGCGCGGTGCGCGAAGGCGCGCTGCGCCGGCGGCGACATTCTCCGACTTGCCCGACCCACGCCTTCTGCGGCGCGTGCTTGCAGCGCGCGGCCGTAGGAGAAGGTCAGGTTCCACGGCAGGTTGCCGATCTTGTTCATGGTGTCGAGATGGGCGGTCGCCTCCTCGTCGGACTGGCCGCCGGAGAGGAACGCGATGCCCGGCACCGCACCCGGCACGCAGTTCTTCAGCATCTTGACGGTCTTCTCGGCGACCTCATCGACGCCGGCGCGCTTGGCGTTCTTCTTGCCGGAGATCGCCATGTTCGGCTTCAGCACGATGCCTTCCAGCGCGACGCGGTTGAAGAACAGCTCCTCGAACTGCAGCTTCAGCACCAGCGTCGTCACCTCGACGCAGCGGTCGATGTCGTGATCGCCGTCCATCAGCACTTCAGGCTCGACGATGGGAACGATATTGGCCGCCTGGCACAGCGCGGCGTAGCGGGCGAGCGCATGCGCGTTGGCACGGATGCAGGTGTAGGTCGGAATGCCGGCGCCGATGTCGATCACGCCGCGCCATTTGGCGAACCGCGCGCCCTGCTCGTAGTATTTCGGCAGCCGGTCGGCGAGCTTGTCGAGGCCGATGGTGACGGTCTCGCCCGGGCAGTTGTGCAGCGGCTTGACGCCCTCGTCGACCTTGATGCCGGGGAGCGCGCCGGCCTTCTTGATGATGTCGACCAGCGGCGTGCCGTCCTTGCCCTTCTGCCAGATCGTCTCGTCATAAAGGATGACGCCGGAGATGTGCTTCATGCCTTCGGCCGAGCGGAACAGCATCTCGCGGTAGTCGCGGCGGTTGTCCTCGGTGCACTCGGTGTTGATGGCGTCGAAGCGCTTCTTGATGGTGCCGGTGGATTCGTCGGCGGCGAGGATGCCCTTGCCGTTCGCGGTCATCGCCACGGCGACCTTGTTCAGCTCTGCGAGATTCATTCGCGCTCTCCTCGGAATTCGCATTGACCTGTTGGGGTCACTTTTGCCTCAAAACCTCCACCCCAGGCAACGGTTTGCCCTCCATCCATTCCAGGAAGGCGCCGCCGGCTGTGGACACATATGTGAATTGTTCCGTGACGCCGGCCACATTCAAGGCGGCCACCGTGTCGCCGCCGCCCGCGACCGAGACAAGCTTGCCGGTCTTGGTATGGGCCGCCGCATGTTTGGCGATCTCGACCGTGGCCTGCTCGAACGGGTGCATCTCGAAGGCGCCCATCGGCCCGTTCCAGACCAGGGTCGCCGCGTCGTCGATGGCGGCCTTGACGCGCTCGATCGATTGGCCGCCGACGTCGAGCATCATCCCCTCGGCGGGAATGGCGTCGACGCCGTAGGCGTGCGACGGCGTGTTGGCCTCGAAGCGGAAGGCGACGATGGCGTCGACCGGCAGGATGATGGCGCAGCCTTGGGCCTCGGCCTTGGCCAGGATGCGGCGCGCGGTGTCGGCCATGTCCTTCTCGTGCAGCGACTTGCCGACCTCGATGCCCTGGGCGTGCAGGAAGGTGTTGGCCATGGCGCCGCCGATCACCAGCGCGTCGACCTTGCCGATCAGGTTTTCCAGCAGCTCGAGCTTGGTCGAGACCTTGGCGCCGCCGACGATGGCGACGACCGGCTTCCGCGGCGTGCCGAGCGCCTTTTCCAGCGCCTCGAGCTCGGCCTGCATGGTGCGGCCGGCATAGGCGGGGAGCTTGTGGCCGAGGCCCTCGGTCGAAGCGTGCGCGCGGTGCGCGGCGGAGAAGGCGTCGTTGACCCAGAGATCGCCGAGCTTGGCCAGTTCGGCGACGAAGGCCGGATCGTTCTTCTCCTCGCCTTTGTGGAAGCGGGTGTTCTCCAGCAGCAGAATGTCGCCGGGCTTCATCGCCGCGACCGCGGCTTGCGCCTTCGTCGCCGATGCAGTCCTCGGCGAAGGCGACCGGACGCTTCACCGCGTGGGCGACCGCCTCGGCGATCGGCTTCAGCGATTCCTTCGGGTCCGGCCCCTTCGGCCGGCCGAAATGCGACAGCAGGATCACCTTGCCGCCCTTGTCGGCGATCTCGGTGATGGTCGGCGCCACGCGCTCGATGCGGGTCGCATCGGTGATCGGCCGTTCTCCATCGGCACGTTGAGGTCGACGCGCAACAGGACGCGCTTGCCCTTGACGTCAGCCGTCGATCGAGCGTGCGGAAGCGACCATGTTGCTTCAGTCCGATCGCTGCTCGCTGCGCACGCGCGGGATCAAGATCAGCTTGCCCATCGCGACGGCGGTGTCCGCCATGCGGTTGGAGAAGCCCCACTCGTTGTCGTACCAGGACATCACCCGCACGAACGTGCCGTCCATCACCTTGGTCTGGTCCATGTGGAAGATCGAGGAGTGCGGGTCGTGGTTGAAGTCGAGCGAGACGTTCGGCTCGTTGGTGTAGCCGAGGATGTCCTTGAGCTGCTGCTCGGCGGCGCGCTTGATCGCGCCGTTGATCTCGTCCTTGGTGGTCGCCTTCTTCGCCACGAACTTGAAGTCGATCACCGAGACGTTCGGCGTCGGCACGCGGATCGACACGCCGTCGAGCTTGCCGTTCAGCTCCGGCAGCACCAGGCCGACCGCCTTGGCCGCGCCGGTCGAGGTCGGGATCATGTTCAAGCGCCGCGGCGCGGGCGCGATACAGGTCCTTGTGCATGGTGTCGAGCGTCGGCTGGTCGCCGGTGTAGGAGTGGATCGTCGTCATGAAGCCCTTGTCGATGCCGACGGCGTCGTTCAGCACCTTGGCGACCGGGGCGAGGCAGTTGGTGGTGCAGGAGGCGTTGGAGACGACCTTGTGGTCCTTCGTCAGCTTGTCGTGGTTGACGCCATAGACCACGGTGAGGTCGGCGCCGTCGGCCGGCGCCGACACCAGCACGCGCTTGGCGCCCGCCGTCAGATGCAGCGACGCCTTGTCCTTCGCCGTGAAGATGCCGGTGCATTCGAGCGCGATGTCGACGCCGAGGTCCTTCCACGGCAGCTTCGCCGGGTCCTTCTCGGCGCTCACCTTGATCGGCGCCGTTGCCGACGCTGATGGTGTCGCCCTTCACCGTGACGGTGCCGGGGAAGCGGCCGTGCACCGAGTCGAAGCGCAGCAGATGCGCGTTGGTCTCGACCGGGCCGAGATCGTTGATGCCGACCACCTCGATGTCGGTGCGGCCCGACTCGGCGATGGCGCGCAGCACGTTGCGGCCGATGCGGCCGAATCCATTGATGGCAACCCGGACAGTCATTGTTCGCTCCCACGTTCCGATGTGGTCACGCCCGGCAAGGGCATCCGCGCCTGAGATAAGACGCGAATGGCCGGGCGTGAAGCCCGGCCATGACGAAGAAAACCCTAGGCTGAGGCGGTTGTTATCACCTTTTGCCCAATTTGCTCAACGCGGCTTCCGCGATCTTGCCGGCCGTTATGCCGAAATGGTTATAGAGCTCCTTGTAGGGCCCGCTGGCGCCGAAGCCGGTCATGCCGACGAAGGCGCCGTCGGAGCCGATGATGGCGTCCCAGCCCATGCGGACCGCGGCCTCGACGCCGATCTTGACCGGCGCGTCGCCGATGACGGCGCGGCGGGCCTCGTCGGATTGGGCGAGGAACAGCTCGAAGCACGGCACCGAGACGACGCGGGCGGCGACGCCGCTGCGCGGCAAGGAGCTTCTGCGCCTCGACCGCGATGGAGACCTCGGAGCCGGTGGCGAAGATCGAGACCTCCGCCTTGCCGTTCGCCTTGGAGATTTCGTAGGCGCCGGCAACGCAAAGATTGCGCTCGTCGCGCGCGGTGCGAAGCTGCGGCAGGTTCTGCCGCGTCAGCGCCATCACGCTCGGCGTCTCGCGGCCTTCCAGCGCGAGCTGCCAGCACTCGACGGTCTCGACCGCGTCGCACGGCCGGAACACGTTGAGGTTCGGAATGGCGCGCAGCGCCGCCAGATGCTCGACCGGCTGGTGGGTCGGGCCGTCCTCGCCGAGCCCGATCGAGTCGTGGGTCATGACGTGGATGACGCGCTCGCCCATCAGCGCGGCAAGCCGGATCGACGGGCGGCAGTAATCGGAGAACACCAGGAACGTGCCGCTGTAGGGGATGATGCCGCCGTGCAGCGCCATGCCGTTCATCGCGGCGGCCATGCCGTGCTCGCGGATGCCGTAGTGGATGAAGCGGCCGGAATAGTCGGACGCCGACATCGCCTTCATCGACTTGGTGCGGGTGTTGTTGGAGCCGGTCAGGTCGGCCGAGCCGCCGATCATCTCCGGCACCGCGGGGATGATGACTCTCCAGCGCGAACTCGCAGGCGGTGCGGGTGGCGATCTCCTTCGGCGTCGCGGCCAGGCTTTCCTTCACGGCGCGGATGGCGCCGTTGAGCGCGCCCGGCAGGTCGCCTTTCATGCGGCGCTCGAACTCGGCGCGCTTGTCGGCGGGCAGGGCGGCGAGGCGCTTGGCCCAGGCGGCGCGGGCCGATTGCGAGCGCTGTCCGGCGGCGCGCCATTGCGTCAGCACCTCGGCGGGAAGCTGGAACGGCGCGTCGCTCCAGCCGAGCTTCTCGCGCGCGCCCTTGATCTCGTCGGCGCCGAGCGGCGAGCCGTGCGCGCTCGACTTGCCGGCCTTGGTCGGCGCGCCGTAGCCGATCGTGGTCTTGCAGGCGATCATGGTCGGCCTGTCGGATGTCTTCGCCTTCTCGATCGCGGCCGCGATGGCGGCTGGGTCGTGGCCGTCGACGCGGCTGGCGTTCCAGCCGGCGGATTCGAAGCGCTTCACCTGATCGACCGAGTCCGACAGCGACAGCGGGCCGTCGATGGAGATGCCGTTGTCGTCGAACAGCACGACCAGCTTGGCTGAGCTTGAGATGGCCGGCGAGCGCGATGGCCTCCTGGCTGATGCCCTCCATCAGGTCGCCGTCGGAGGCCAGCACATAGGTCGAATGGTTGACGATGTCGTCGCCGTACTCCGCCGCCAGATGCCGCTCGGCGATCGCCATGCCGACGGCGTTGCCGAGGCCCTGGCCGAGCGGGCCGGTGGTGGTCTCGATGCCTTCGGTGACGAAGTTCTCCGGATGGCCGGGCGTCGCCGAGCCGAGCTGGCGGAACTTCTTGATGTCGTCGAGCGACACCGACTGGTAGCCGACCAGATGCAGCAGCGCGTAGAGCAGCATCGAGCCGTGGCCGGCCGACAGCACGAAGCGGTCGCGGTCGGGCCACTTCGGATCGGCCGGGTCGTACTTCAGCACCTGCGTGAACAGCACGGTGGCGATGTCGGCTGCGCCCATCGGCAAGCCGGGATGGCCGGAATTGGCGGCTTGCACGGCGTCCATCGCCAGCGCGCGGATGGCGTTGGCCATGCGGTCGTGATGCGCGCGCGTCATAGGCACCTCATCGCCGCGACGCGAGGAGGGCGCGACGGCGGCAGTCGACGGTTTTGCATTCATGGGGACCTGTCCGGATCGGCGGTGGATAGCATGCGCGGCGCATGAGTCCAATGCGAGCCGGCGCGCCAAAACCCGCCATGCACAGGCCGCGAAAACCCAGGGATAACGCGGCTTCGCCGCGTTGACGCAAAGGTCCCGCGGCACGTAAGGTTTTCCGCCTAATTTATTGCGGATTCAACGTTTTCATTGGTCTCTGCCGCGCGGTGGAAGGTTGAGTCATGAGTGATCCTGTCCTCGTCGAGCAAGCAACCAAGCGCCTGAGCCAGGCGCTGGACATGCTCGACGCCGCGGTGGATCGCCGCCTCGAGACGGACCGTAGCCGCGCGGCGCTGGCCGAGCGGGTGCACGAGCTTGACGCCGACCGCTCCAGGCTCGCCGCCGATCTCGATGCGCAGCTCGGCGCGGGTGCGCAGCCTCGAAGCCGCCAACCGCGACGTGGCGGGGCGGCTCGACGCTGCGATGGAGAACATCCGCCACGTGCTCGAATCGCAAGATTGAGCAGGACTGAAAGGGTTCGCTCCGTGTCGCAGGTGAATGTCACCATCAACGGCCGCCAGTTCCGCATGGCATGCGAGGACGGCCAGGAAGACCATCTGCGCGGGCTCGCCAAGGACCTCGACGAGCGCATCGTGGCGTTGCGCGGTCAGTTCGGCGAGATCGGCGATGCACGCCTCACCGTGATGGCGGCGCTGATGGTCGCCGACGAGCTCGCCGAGGCCGGCAAGAAGCTGAAGCGTCTCGAGCAGGACCACACCGCTTTGCAGGACGCCCGCGGTGCTTCGGTCGAGCAGGCCGAGGCGACCCACGCCGCCATCGCCACCGCCTTCAACTCGGCGGCCGAGCGAATCGAGGGGCTGGCCAAGAAGCTCGGCCAGAGCGGCGGAACCGGCAACAGCATCGCCCAGGGCTAGATTCAAGGCTAATTCACCGCGTTTCGCACGACGCTGGCGGTGGCGGTCCGATCCGCACTACATTGATCGGGCGGGGCTGCGGGGTGCGTTAGAGACACATTCCCCGGGGCCTTACGATCTCGAAGGGAGCTGTCCCTGGCCGGGACCCTGGTTCCGGTTATATGGCGCCCACCTACTTATGTAGGTTCCCGGGATCACGCTCCGACGGCCATCGCGGCTCCGCACTTTAACTTCCGTCGGGGAATGGAATTTCGGCCCGGTTGATGACGACCATCCCGATCGACCAGCTCAAAACCCAAATGCGTCAGGCGGTGTTCGCGCGGCGCGACGCGCTGCCCCCGGCCGAGCGTCAGGCGGCGGCCGAGGCGATCGCGGCGCGGGCGTTTCCGCTGCCGATCCAGCCGGGCGTGATCGTGTCGGGCTTCTCGCCGATCCGCACCGAGATCAATCCGATGCCGCTGCTGCGCCGGCTCGAAGCCGCCGGGCGCCAGGCTCGCGCTGCCGGTGGTGGCCGGCAAAGGCAAGCCGCTGATCATGCGCGCCTACACGTTCGGGCAGGAATTGAACGCCGGGGTCTGGGGCATCCGCGAGCCGAAGGACGACGCGCCGCAAGTCGATCCCGACATCCTGATCGTGCCGCTGGCCGCCTTCGACCGCCGCGGCAACCGCATCGGCCACGGCGCCGGCTATTACGACATGACCATCGCCAGGCTCCGCGCGTTGAAACCGATCGTCGCCGTCGGCATTGCCTATGCAGCCCAGGAGGTCGCGGAGGTTCCCGCTCACGGCGCGCGACGAGCGGCTCGATCTTGTGCTAACCGAGCGCGACGTGTTCGATTTCCGGTAAAGGCGCATATGCGGATTCTCTTCATCGGCGACATCGTGGGACGGAGCGGCCGGCACATCCTGCTCGATCGCATGCCGAAGCTGATCGCCGAATGGAAGCTCGACCTGGTCGTGGTCAACGGCGAGAACGCGGCCGGCGGCTTCGGCATCACCGAGGCGATCTACAACGAGATGATCGACGCCGGCGCCGATGCCGTCACGCTCGGCAACCACGCCTGGGACCAGCGCGAGGCGCTGGTGTTCATCGAGCGCGCGCCGCGGCTGGTTCGCCCGATCAACTACCCGCCCGGCACGCCGGGCCGCGGCGCGGCGCTGGTCGAGGCCAAGAACGGCGCGCACGCTCTCGTCGTCAATGCCATGGGCCGCATCTTCATGGACCCGCTCGACGATCCGTTCGCCGCGGTCGACCGCGAGCTTGCTGCCTGTCCGCTGAAAAGCTCGGCCGACGCCATCATTGTCGACATGCATTGCGAGGCGACCAGCGAGAAGCAGGCGATGGCGTATTTTTGCGACGGCCGCGCCAGCCTGGTGATCGGCACCCACACCCACTGTCCGACCGCGGATCACCGCATCCTGCCGAGCGGCACAGCATTCATGTCGGACGTCGGCATGACCGGCGATTACCAGTCGGTGATCGGCATGGACAAGGACGAGCCGCTTAATCGTTTCACGCGGAAGATTTCGTCGAGCAAATTCGAGGCGGCGAACGGTCCGGGGACGCTGTCGGCGCTGGCGGTCGAGA
The DNA here is from genome assembly GCA_963785665.1 of uncultured Alphaproteobacteria bacterium. Taxonomy (GTDB): domain Bacteria; phylum Pseudomonadota; class Alphaproteobacteria; order Rhizobiales; family Xanthobacteraceae; genus Z2-YC6860. The sequence continues at coordinate 93,823 of CAWAWF010000027.1, read as the reverse complement.
CCGACGACGCCACCGGGCTTGCCAAGCGGGTGGGTCCGGTGCGGCTCGGCGGCATTCTGGAAGAGGCCAAGCCCACGTTCTGGGGCTGAGGAGCAAATGCCGATGTGGTCGCGTATCGCCCTTACTATCACCATCCTCGGATTTTGGACGTCGATGGCGTCGGCCGACGGTATCGATCCGGGCCTTTGGCAGATCATCACACGGGTCGCGACCGGTATTGCTTTAGGGCCGCCGCAGCAATCGCAGAAATGTCTGACGCCCGCGCAGACCAATGATCTTGCCACCACGTTCTCGCCGGTCGCCGGCACCATCAATTCCGAATGCGCGCCGATCGAACGCAGTTTCGAAGGCGGCAAGCTCACCTGGAAGCTGGTCTGCAAGGGCCAGCTCGACATGGAGTTGTCTGGCGAGTTCAATTTCGACAGCCCGCGCCATTACACCGCGACGATCCACAACAAGGCCGAGATGGCCGGGCAGCAGGTGGCGAATTCGCAGAGCGTGCTCGAGGCGCGGTGGGTTTCCGAGTGCCGGGAGCTGAAGGCGCCCTAGTGACTTTTTCCGCGCTTTGCGTTTTATAACGCGGGCCAATTCAGAGCATCGCAGAGCGGATCATGGCCGGTCATTCCCAGTTCAAGAACATCATGCACCGCAAGGGGCGCCAGGATAAGGTGCGCTCCAAGCTGTTCGGCAAGCTCGCCCGCGAAATCACCACCGCCGCCAAGCTCGGCCAGCCCGACCCGGCGTTCAATCCGCGGCTCCGCGCCGCCATCATCGCGGCCCGCGCCGAGAACATGACCAAGGACGTCATCGAGCGCGCCATCCGCAAGTCGCAGGGCGGCGACGCCGAGCACTACGACGAGATGCGCTACGAGGGCTACGGCCCGGGCGGCGTCGCGGTGATCGTCGAGGTGCTGACCGACAACAAGAACCGCACCGCGGGCGACGTGCGCGCCACCTTCACCAAGGCCGGCGGCAACCTCGCCGAGACCGGCGCGGTGTCGTTCATGTTCGACCACGTCGGCGTGGTCGAGTTCGACGGCAAGGTCGCCAACGCCGACCAGATGCTGGACGCGGCGATCGAGGCCGGCGCCGAGGACGTGGCGTCGAGCGAGAACGGCCACGAGATCTACACCGCGGTGGATTCGCTCCGCGACGTGGCGAAGGCGCTGGAGGGAAAGTTCGGCGAGCCGCGCAAGGCCGCGCTCGTCTGGAAGCCGAAGAACACCGTCGCGGTCGACGACGACAAGGGCGAGCAGTTGATCGGCCTGCTCGACACCCTCAACGAGAACGACGACGTGCAGAACGTCTACGCCAACTTCGAGGTGTCGGACGCGGTGCTCGCCAAGGCCAGCGCCTAGGCGAAAGCCAGCGTCACCATCGCGGTTGCGGCAATCACCAGGCCGCAGCGCTTTCGCCACGACAGCGTCTCGCGAAACAGCACCCGGCCCAGCACCGCGGTGAAGACGAAGCCGAGCTGCGCCACCGGAATGAGCACGCTCGCCGGACCGACCGACAGCCCGTTCAGCAACAGGATGAACGCGGTCAGCAGCGTTGCAGCCGCCATCGCGCCGTAGCGATAGCCCGCCGCCGGTGGATTGATGCGGCCGTTCGCCCAGCCAGACGAACGCGGTCGCCAGCGATCGAGAACACCCACGCCTGCGCCGACAGCAGCGTTTCCGGAGTCGAGCCCTGCAACAATCCGACCTTGTAGGTGAGGTTGCCGATCCCGGCCGCAACGGTCGCGAGCAGCACCTGCATCAGCGAGCCGTACTTGACCTCGCCGCGCGGCGCGGCCTGCGGCGTCGCCGGCGAGCGCCAGCACCGCGAGGAGCGCAAGGCTTAAGCCCGCGAGCTTGATCGGCGTCAGCGGCTCGTGCAGCAGCCACACCGCGAGAACGGCCGTCAGCGTGAAGCTCAGCCGGAAGATCGGCGCGTTGGTGCTGATCGAGCCGGTGCGCAGGCTCCGCGAGAAATTGTAGAACGCGAAGAACATGACCAGGCCGGCCAGCGCGCCCCACAGGCCGCCTGGTTCAGGACGAGTTGATGCCGCGCCAGCGCGTACAGCGTCACCAGCGGGCAGAAGAACCACGCCTGCAACATGATGAAGTGACGCGCACCGATGCCGGCCATCGCGGCGCGCTTGTAGACAAGGTCGCCCGCGCCGAAGAAAATCATGGCGAGCAGCGCAAAGCCGATGCCGGGTGTCGTATCCAATCGGTCAGCCGCCGTATTCCAGGATGAACAGCCCGGCGTTGTAGTCGGTCGCATAGATCAGGCCCGCCGCATCGACGAACACGTCGGCGGACTGGATCACCCGCGCGCGGTTCGGCCGGGTGTCCATCATGCGCGGCGGCGCCGGCGGCACCCAGGCGCCGACTTCCTTGGGCTGATGCGGGTCGCGGATGTCGAACACGCGAACGCCGGCGTTCTGATAGGTGGCGAAGATCGTCTCGGAGCTGACGAAGCTGCCGGGCCGGTTCTCGTGGATGTTGTGCGGGCCGAAATGGCCGCCCTTGCTCTTGTAGTCGGCCTCGGCGGGCTGCGGGAATGTCGCGATGCTCTTGGGATTGGATTTGTCGCGGTTGTCGAACACCCAGATGTTCTTGACGCCATCCTCCTGATGGTCGAGCACGGCCTCGTCGAGCACGACGAGCAGATCGCGCTCCGGCAGCGGCAGGCAATTGTGGGTGCCGCCGCCGAACGGCGGCGCGCCGTCGCGATGCGCGATCAGTTTCGGCCTGGCGCGGTCGGCGACGTCGAGCACCACCATGCCGGCGTCGCGCCACGCGGCATAGGCGATGTCGCCGTCGATGATCGGCATGGTGCAGGCCGAAGCGGCTGGTCGCCGGCCAGTTCGGCGTCTCGCCGGCCGCCTGGTTCATGCCGGGAATCCACCAGCGGCCGGCCTCGCGCGGCTTCGCCGGATCGCTCATGTCGATGGTGATGAAGATGTAGTCGGTGAAGCCGTCGAGCAGCGCCGAGGCATAGGCCCAGCGCCCGCCGGTGTACCAGACGCGGTGGATGCCGCCGCCTTCGACGGCATGAAGCCGATGCGGCGCGGCTCGGCGGGCTTCGAGATGTCGTAGACCGCGAGCCCCGCGGTCCAGTCGCGCGCGGCTTCGCTTTTTGATTTCCGCGGTGCCGACCACCTTGCCGAGCTGGCCCTTGTAGTAGGCCTTCTCGTCGGCGAACTCGGCGGCGGCGAACATGTCCTTGGCGTTGATGACCAGCAGAAGATCGCCGTGGGTTTGCAGATGGATGTTCCAGGTGCCGGGCGGCGCGGCGAGATAATTCACCGGCGCGCGGATTCTTCGGATCGCGCACGTCGACGATCGAGAAGCCTTTCGAGAACATGTGGCCGATATAGGCGTGGCCGCGATGCACCATGACCTGCACGCCGTCGGGCCGGCCGCCCTGGTCGGAATGGCCGATCAGCCGCATGTTGCGCGCGTAGTCGGGCTCGTCATTTGTAGGCATCCAGGAAATTCGGCACCGCGATCCAGTCCATCATCGCGCCGTCGTCCTGCAGCAGCGCGTGCATGCGGCGATCCTCGTCGGTCTTGAGGTCGACGCCCATGTGGGTGCCGAGCTTGCGGCTGTGCATGACGATGGTGTTGCCGATCGGCTGGCGCTCGGCGTTGTAGGCCGTGAGCGCCGTGTCGATGTCGTCGTGGTTGGCCAGCGCCTTCGCCAGCGCCTCGGCGTCGTTGCCGGCCTTCGCCACGCCGAAGCCCATGTGCGGGCGCGGATTGGCGGCGGCGTCGCCGACCATGGCGACGCGGCCGAACACGATTCTGCGGCGCGGTGAAATCGTAGATCGGCGTGATGAACGGCTGCTTGATCGTCATCACGCAGTCGAGCATCACCTCGCGGCATGATGGCGCGGGCGTCGGCGTGCATCTGCGCGATCGAGGTCCTTGCGAATGAGCGGCGGCGGCACCGAGAACTCGTGCTGGGTGCCGTTCTCGTCGACATTCATCGCGCGCAAGCGTCTCGGCGTCGGCGACGCGATACCAGATGAAATTGTAGCGGCGGTGGCCGGGCCGCAGGTCGTCGTTGAAGCCCGCGATGGGATAGGTGATGACCTCCTGGCGCGGCGGCAGGTAGAACACGAAATACGGGAAGATTTCCTTCAGCGTCTTCGGCGCGAGATCAGCTTCGTTCGGCGCGCCGCGCCAGATGTAATAGCCGGCATAGCCGGGCTGCAGTTCGGGCGCGACCTGCCCGCGCACGGTCGAGCGGATGCCGTCGCCGCCGATCAGGATGTCGGCCTCCTCGACGCGGCCGCCGTTGAAATGCACGCGCACGCCGCTGCCGTTCTGCTCGACGCGCTCGAATGCCCAGCCGAGATGGTAATGCGCGGGATCGATGGTCGCGCGGAGCAGGCGTTGCAGCCGGTCCCATGAGGTCAGGATTTGCCGCAGCGGCCGCTCGGCGATGATGCGGCCGTCGCGGTCGATGGCGATGCGCTTCTCGCACCTCGATGCCGAGATTGCGGGTGCCGGCGCCGCTCTTTTCCAGCGCGTGCGAGCAACTCCGGATGCGTGGTGATGCCGGCGCCGCGGCCGACCAGTTCGACACCCGAGCGTTCGTAGACGTCGGCATCCCAGCCGATCTGGCGCAGGAACGCTGCGCTGAACAGTCCCGACATCGAGCCGCCGACGATGATGGCGCGGCGTTTTCTGGAGGTTGATCCCGGCATTGCGCGGCGATGCTAGCGCAAAAATCGATCCAGCACCGGCAGGCTGCTCAGTGCGGCAAACAGGATGATGACGTAGGCGATGGTCCGGTAGAGGCGATCCGACGCGCCGTGGAAGAAGTACGAGCCAAGCCCCATGCCGATGAAGAAGGGAATGCCGAGCAGAACCGACAGCGCCAGCGGCCGCGCCGTGAACAGATCCGCGTAGCCGAAGATCGCGAGCAGCAGCACGTCGCAGATCATGAAGAACACCATCAGATTGGCGCGCACGGTCCGGGCCGAATTGCCGCCGCCGAGCCAGTACAGGATCACCGGCGGCCCCGCGATCAGCACCGCGCCGGCGCTGACGCCGGAAATCAGGCCGACGCCGATGGTGATCGGCAGCCGCGGCGCGCCGTGATAGCGCCAGCCCGACGCGAGGATCGGCACCAGGCTCAACACCACCGCAGCGATGCACCAGCGCAGCACGATCGGGTCGAGCACGAGCAGCAGCCATGTTCCGACCGGCAAACCGACCGCCATGGCGATCGAGAGCGGCGTCACCTCGCGCCAGGTGCAGCGGCGGACCTCGGGGATGGCGAACGGCGTGGCCGAGACGAAATCGACCAGCAGGATGGTGACCGCGGCGATGCGCGGATCGTAGATCGCGGCGATCAGCGGCATGTAGACCATGGCGCCGCCAAAGCCGGAGAAGCCGCGCGTCACGCCGGCCAGCGCCGCGACCGCCATGGCGGCATAGATGCGGGGCTCGGCGAGAGCGGCGGCAAAGGTTGTGCTGTTTGGGAGGTCGATCACGATACGGTTCCGGCCGGACTTCCTAGCAGCCCGGAGCGTGCTTGGGGAGATTGGGGGACTTGCGGGATGGCAGGCGGGGGATTGCTTTGCCCACGGCGGGCGGCGGGGCTATCACCGAATCATCATGGGCCGACCGATTCGCATCCTCGGCATCGATCCGGGCCTCCGCCGCACCGGCTGGGGCGTGATCGAGGTTGAGGGCAACCGCCTGATCTACGTCGGCTGCGGCTCGGTCGCGACCAGCGACAAGGTGTCGCTCGCCGAGCGGCTGGTGACGATCCACGACGGGCTCGCCAAGGTGGTCGAGGATTTCGCGCCGGACGAGGCGGCGGTGGAGGCGACCTTCGTCAACAAGGACGCCAACGCCACGCTCAAGCTCGGCCAGGCCCGCGGCGTGGCGATGCTGATCCCGGCGCGGGCCGGGATCATGGTGGCCGAATACGCGCCCAACCTGGTGAAGAAGACCATCGTCGGCGCCGGCCACTGCGAGAAGGAGCAGATCAGGCTGATGCTCAACGTGCTGCTGCCGAAGGCCGATCCGCCGACCCACGACGCCGCCGACGCGCTGGCGATCGCGGTGACGCATGCGCATCACCGTCAAAGCGCCCTATTGAAGCTGAAGGTTGCGGCGCGATGATCGGCAAGCATTCTCCACTTGTCATTCCGGGACGGCCCGAAGGGCCGGGCCCGGAATCCAGATGCTCCCTCGGAATTTGTTTCTGGATTCCGGGCTCGCGCTGGCGCGCGCCCCGGAATGACGGGGATTGGGCGGCGCGATGATCGGCAAGCTCAAAGGCGTGATCGACAGCTACGGCGAGGACTTCATTGTGCTCGACGTCAACGGCGTCGGCTATCAGGTGCACTGCTCGGCGCGCACCTTGCAGGCGCTGCCGGCGCAGGGCGAGGCGGCGACGTTGTCGATCGAGACCCATGTGCGCGAGGATCAGATCAGGCTGTTCGGCTTCACCAGCGACGTCGAGCGCGAGTGGTTTCGGCTGCTGCAGACCGTGCAGGGCGTCGGCGCCAAGGTCGCGCTGGGCGTGCTCGGAGCGATGAAGCCCGGCGAACTGGCGTCGGCCATCGCGATGGGCGACAAGGCCGCGATCCGCCGCGCGCCCGGCGTCGGGCCGAAGGTCGCCGAGCGGCTGGTGATCGAATTGAAGGACAAGGCGCCGGCCTATTCCGATCTCGATCCGGCGGTGATCAGACTGTCCGGCGCGCTGAGCGACAAGCGCGCGCCGCAACCGGTGCTCGACGCGGTGTCGGCGCTGGTCAATCTCGGCTACGGCCAGCCGCAGGCGGCGGCGGCGATCTCGGCTGCCAGCCGAAGTGCCGGCGAGGACGCGCAGACGGCGCAACTCATTCGGTTGGGCTTGAAGGAGCTTTCCAAGTGAGTGCCAAAGTGAGCGCGCTCAGCGACGCCGATCGCGAACTGGTCGAGGCTGCGGCCGACGCGATCCGCAAGCGCTATCGCTACGACTGGCAGGAGGTCGGCGCGGCGTTGCGGCTGCGTTCCGGCAAGATCTTCACCGGCGTCAGCCTCGACGCCTATCTCGGCCGCATGGCGGTGTGCGCGGAGGCGGTGGCGCTCGGCCAGGCGGTGACGCAAGGCGAGGCCGGCATCGACACCATCGTCGCGGTGCGCCATCCCGCACCGGACGAAACGAAACGGGATATCGCCGTCGTATCGCCGTGCGGTGCTTGCCGGGAGCTGATCTCGGACTACGATCGCAACGCGCGTGTCATCGTTCCTGGGCCAAACGGGCCCGAGTCGGTCGAGATCGCCGAATTGCTGCCGAACAAGTACAGCCGCGAGCGAAACTAACGTGAGCACCCCGCCCCGCCGTCTGGTCGCCGCCGAGCGCCGCGAAGAGGACACCGGCGAAACGTCGCTGCGCCCGCAGCGGCTGTCTGAGTTCATCGGCCAGCAGCAGGCGCGCGCCAACCTCACGGTGTTCATCGAGGCGGCGCGGGCGCGGAACGAAGCGCTCGACCATGTGCTGCTGGTCGGCCCGCCCGGCCTCGGCAAGACCACGATGGCGCAGATCGTGTCCCGCGAGCTCGGCGTCAACTTCCGCGCCACCTCGGGGCCGGTGATCGCCAAGGCCGGCGATCTCGCCGCGCTGCTCACCAATCTCGAAGAGCGCGACGTGCTGTTCATCGACGAAATCCACCGGCTCAATCCGGCGGTCGAGGAGGTGCTCTATCCGGCGATGGAGGATTTCCAGCTCGACCTCATCATCGGCGAGGGGCCGGCGGCGCGCTCGGTGAAGATCGATCTGTCGAAGTTCACCCTGGTCGGCGCCACCACGCGGGCGGGGCTGCTCACCAATCCGCTGCGCGACCGCTTCGGCATTCCGATCCGGCTCAACTTCTACACCGAGGCGGAGCTGGAGCTGATCGTCAATCGCGGCGCCCGCGTGCTCGGCATCGGCATGAGCGCGGATGGCGCGAACGAGATCGCGCGGCGCTCGCGCGGCACGCCGCGCATCGCCGGGCGGCTGTTGCGCCGGGTCCGCGACTTCGCCCATGCGGCCGGCGTCGAGGCCATCGACCGCAAGCTCGCCGACCGCGCGCTGCTGCAGCTCGAAGTCGACGCCGCCGGCCTCGACGCCATGGACCGCCGCTATCTCACGGTGATCGCCGAGAACTACGGCGGCGGCCCGGTCGGCGTCGAAACGCTCGCAGCCGCCCTGTCGGAGCCGCGCGACGCCATCGAGGAGATCATCGAGCCGTTCCTGATCCAGAAGGGCCTGCTGCAACGCACCCCGCGCGGGCGGCTGATCACCGGCCATGCCTTCAAGCATCTCGGCCTGGCCGAGCCTGCGCGCGATCCATCGCAGTTCGGATTGTTTGCGGGCGGTGACGAGGAGCCATAGATATTCGCACGGAAAATCAAACGTGCTAGGCTCTACCGATGGCGAACAAGACTGAACAGGCGGCTGCCGCTCTCGAGCTTCTTCCCGAAGAATTGCGAGAGCCAGCCGTGGCTTTTCTGCTTGAACAGGCCGAGAAGTTTCGCGCGCTCCAGAACGATATCGACAAGGGCCGGGACGATATCAAAGCGGGGCGCGTGCGCGAGTGGGACTTTGCGGAATTCCTGCGCAAGGCTCGCTCATCCGGTTCGTGACGATCCGAATGGAGATCGTCCTTTCGGAACAGGCTGAAACCGATTTGCTGCAAATCTATCGATACGTTGCGGAACGCAACCTGGCTGCCGGCTGAATCAATCGTCGACCGGATCAATCGACAATTTGAGAACCTTCGTCATTTTCCGTTTACAGGCCGCGCAAGATCGAGTCTCGGCGAAGAAATTCGAAGTCTCGTCTCCGATAGCTACGTGATATTTTACCAAGTGACCGACCTCGATCGTCATCGTGCGTGTTCTGGACAGCCGCAGAGACATCGATGCGGAGTTCCAGCGATGAAAACTCTCGAAGGCGGATGCCACTGCGGCCGGGTGCGCTTTCGCGTCACGGCTGACCTTGACGGCGTGACGATCTGCAACTGCTCGATCTGCACCAAGAAGGGCATCTGGCACCTGATCGTGCCGCCGGAACGCTTTGAATTGCTGTCCGGCCAGGACGCGCTCTCGACCTACACATTCAACACCGGCGTCGCCAAGCATCGCTTCTGCAGGATTTGCGGCGTGCATCCGTTCTATGTGCCGCGCTCCGATCCGGATAAGATCGACGTCAACGCCCGCTGCCTCGACGACTTTGATACGCTTGCGATCACGCCCAAGCATTTCGACGGCCGCCATTGGGAAGAGGCGATGCAAGCAGCAAGGTGCCGTGGCGCTGAAGGATTGGCGATGAACCCGCTCGACGGCGAGATCCGCGACGGCCGGCATTTCCTCCCGGTCCGCGTCTATTACGAGGACACCGATTTCTCCGGCGTCGTCTATCACGCCAGCTACCTGCGCTTCATGGAGCGCGGCCGCACCAACTATCTGCGGCTGCTCGGTGCCGACCAGCGCGGGCTGTTCGAGGCCGTGGAGCGTGAGGCGCCGGGCTTTGCCTTCGTGGTGCGCTCGATGACCATCGACTTTCGCAAGCCCGCGCGGATGGACGACGTGCTGGAGGTCGCGACCGCGCCGCTCGAGGTGAAGGGCGCCTCGGTGGTGCTGCACCAGATCGTGGCGCGCGGCGACGAGACCCTGGTCGAGGCGACGGTGCAGGTCGCTTTCGTGTCGGGCGGCCGGGCCCGGCCGATCCCTAAGCCGCTGCGGCTGGCCATGAAGGCCGATCAGGATGGCGGCTAGGCTGCACTTGATGTAAAGCCTCTTCACATGAGCTGGAAGCGTGACAGCGGGCCGCGCGGCTACCACCACGGCAACCTCAAGGAGGCGCTGGTGCGCGCCGCCCTTGAGCTGATCGCGCAGAAGGGCCCGGCCGGCTTCACCTTTGCGGAGGCGGCGCGCTGGGCCGGCGTCAGTCCGGCGGCGCCGTACCGCCACTTCCGCGACCGCGACGAGTTGATGTCGGACGTCGCCCGTCGCGGCTTCGAGCTGTTCGAGGCGGCGCTGCGGCGGGCCTGGGACGAGGGCCGGCCCGATCCCGCGAAGGCCTTCGAGAATCTCGGCAAGGCCTATCTCGAATTCGCCCGCAAGGAGCCGGCCTATTATTCGGCGATGTTCGAGGCCGGCATCCCGCTCGACGCCAACCCCGAATACCGCGAGGCGGGCGACCGCGCCTTCAATGTGCTGCGCACCGCGACCGAGGCGCTGATTGCGACCATGCCGGCCGGGCGCCGGCCGCCGGTGATGATGATGGCGCTGCACATCTGGGCCCTGTCGCACGGCATCGCTTCGTTGTTCGGCCGGGGTGACGCGGCGAGCCGCCGTCTGCCGATGACGCCCGAGGAGCTTTTGGAGGCGGCCGTGCTGCTCTATCTGCGCGGGCTCGGCCTCGGGACTGGGCTCGGGACAGGCCTCCCTGGCGCAGCGAAACCCTAGCTCCTATCTGGCATCCCGCCGCCCCTTGACAGGGGGGCACCCCTCATCTAGCTATGTAAATGTTATTTACATTCACACGCGAGGATCGTCATGCCTATCACCGCCAAGATCGACGAATTCGGCAAGCCGGCCTGGATCGCGCTTGTCATCCTGGGATTCATGGTCTGGTGGCCGCTGGGTCTGGCGGCGCTCGCCTTTGCCATAGGGAGCGGACGCATGGGTTGCAGAGGTTACGGCATGAGCCGCTGGACCAAGGACGCGGGCGCCGGCGGCCGCGGCACCTGGTGGCAGCCGCCGCAGCGCGGCAGCGGCAACCGCGCCTTCGATGAATACCGCAGCGAGACGTTGCGGCGGCTCGAAGACGAGCAGCGCGAATTCCACGATTTCCTTGATCGGCTTCGCATGGCCAAGGACAAGTCCGAGTTCGATCAGTTCATGGCCGATCGGCGCAATCGCTCAAATCCGGACGCTCATCCCCAGAGCTGATTTCCGTTTTTGAGTGCCGTTCGGAACGCCGTCCGTCGCGAACACCGCGGCGGACGGTTCGCGTTTTTGCGACGTCGGCGCGGCGCGCGCCAATGACGGCGGCACCACCGGGGATAGAAGCAAGCGCCGTGCTATCCCCGCGGGGATAAATCGCTATCCCGCAAAATAAATCCAAATAATTCCCTTGGCGAACTTATCCCCGCACCCCTCTGGCGGCCTGATAATGCGCGCAGGCCGGTCCATCCGAGGGCGCTTCGCGAGGCGTCGTTAAGCGGGACCGGAGAGCGGTGGGCCTCGCACGGGTGCAACACGCACACCCAACGCGAGGCAGGTCCAAGCCGCACGGTCCTGGCGCCACGGGTTGGCGTCACGAGTCTCTTTGGTGGCGACGCCGTAACTCCGTGCTGAACGGCCAGGTGTCGTCGAGGCTCACAGCGGTGGTTAGCAAACTCAGACCACCGGGGGACGTGCGGAGCAAACCTCAAACACCGCGCGCGGGACGCTGGAGAGAAGGCGGACTTGCGGTTTCGACATTATCCGGACGGCGGCCTCGGCCGAGATCGCCGTTCTGCTTCGATATCGCGAGAGATCGAAGCCCGTGGGTCCGCTGGACCCCCGGCGTCCCGCGCTCCCTCGGACTTTTCCGAAGGCGCTTCGGCCGAAATGACCCGGGCAAAAACATGCCGCGGGAACGGCGGAGACTGCCCGGACGGCGGGCAGCGGGCGCTGGTAACCCGGCGTTAACCCAAATAACGCTGGCTAGGGCTGGAACGACCGGTCCGGTGCCCTAGTTTGGTCAAGTTTCGCGGGATTTTCTGCTTTGCGCCGGTGGCGGACGGCGGGGAATGACGCGTCGGGTCTGCGGCGGTAAGCAAACGCGATGCCGCGTGGCTCCATTTGATCGACGCTAGCGCGCCGCCCGGTGCATGGCACGGGCTCGGAGGACATCAGCGATGAATCCAGGCGAAGTGGCACAATCGGTGCTGCCGCTCACCTCCTCCGACCTGTCGCTGATCACGCTGTTCCTGCACGCGCACTGGCTGGTGAAGTGCGTGATGATCGGGCTGTTGTCCGCTTCGGTCTGGGTCTGGGCGATCGTGATCGACAAGCTCATGCTCTACACCCGCACCCGGCGGGCGATGGACCGCTTCGAGCAGGCGTTCTGGTCCGGCCAGTCCCTGGAGGAGCTTTACAAGGCGCTCTCGGCGCGCCCGGCGCATTCGATGGCGGCGCTGTTCGTTGCCGCCATGCGCGAATGGAAGCGGAGCTTCGAGGGCCAGGTCCGTTCGTTCGCCGGGCTTGCAGACCCGGATCGAGAAGGTGATGGATGTCACCATTGCCCGCGAGATCGAGCGACTGGAGCGCCGCCTGCTGGTGCTGGCGACGGTCGGTTCCGCCGGCCCGTTCGTCGGCCTGTTCGGCACCGTCTGGGGCATCATGACGAGCTTCCAGTCGATCGCGGCGTCGAAAAACACATCGTTAGCGGTTGTGGCGCCGGGCATCGCCGAGGCGCTGTTTGCGACCGCAATCGGCCTTATCGCCGCCATTCCGGCGACCATTTTCTATAACAAGTTCATCACCGAGGTGAACCGGCAGGCCCAGCGCATGGAGGGCTTCGCCGACGAATTCTCATCGATCCTGTCCCGGCAGATCGACGAGCGCGGCGTCCAGTAGGGGATCGGGGATGGCGATCGGCAGCGGCGGCGCGCACGCGGGGAGCTTCGGCAGGCGGCGGCATCGCCGCAACCCGGTGATGAGCGAGATCAACGTGACGCCGATGGTCGACGTCATGCTGGTGCTGCTGATCATCTTCATGGTGTCGGCGCCGTTGCTCACCGTCGGCGTGCCGATCGATTTGCCGCAGACCCAGGCGACCTCGCTCGACCAGGCCGACAAGGAGCCGCTGGCGGTCTCGGTGAACAACGACGGTCAGATTTTCCTGCAGAATTCCGAAGTCCCGCTCGAGGAGCTGGTGCCCAAGCTCACGGCCATCGCCCAGGCGCGTGGCGGAAACGACGAGCGCATCTATGTTCGCGGCGATAAGAGCGTGGATTATGGTACCATGATGAAGATCATGGGACGGCTCAACTCCGCGGGCTTCCGCAAGGTCGCGCTGGTCACGGAGGTGGAGCAAAATCCGTGAAGCTGCCTGAGATGAAAACCGGCCTGACGATTTCGGCGGTGTTCCACGCAGCCCTGCTGCTGTGGGGGCTGATCTCGTTTGCGTCCAAGCCGCTGGAGGCCAAGCCGACCGACGCGCTGCCGATCGACATCATCTCCGACAAGCAGTTTTCGGAAATGACCAAGGGCGTCAAGAATGCGCCCAAGGACAAGCCGCTCGCACCACTGGCCGAGAAAATCGGCGATCCCAAGCCGGTCGACGATTCCAGCGCCAAGGTCACCGACAAAAAGGTGCTCGACGCCGCCAAGGCCGACGCGCCGCCTCCACCGCCTGCGCCTCCCGAGCCGCAGAAGGCCGAGGCCAAGCCCGAGAAGAAAGACCCGCCCAAAGAAACGCCCAAGATCGATCCGATCGCCGAAACCTTGAAGAAGGAAGAGGCGAAGAAGAAGGTCGAAGACAAAGCCAAGGCAAAGGCCGCGGCACAGGCGAAGCCGCAGCCATCGTTCGATCCGAACAAGATTGCAGCGCTGCTCGACAAGCGCGAACCGCTTCGGCAGGCCTCCGCGGCCCAGGAGCTCAGCCCGGCGCCTTCGCTCGGCAAGGCCGACGGCAAGTCCGCGCAATTGTCGCAGAGCGAAATCGACGCATTGCGAAAGCGCCTCGGCGAATGCTGGAACCCGCCGGCCGGCGCCACCAATGGCGCGGCGCTCAAGGTGGTGCTGCGCGTGCTGTTCAAGCCCGATGCGACGGTGTCGACGGCGCCGCAACTCGTCGCGGCCACGGCCTCCGAGTTCGGTCCGGCGATGGCGGAAAGCGCCAAGCGCGCAATCCTGACCTGTCAGCCGTTCACCATGCTGCGGGCCGAGCATTACGAGCAATGGAAAGATATCGAGATCACCTTCGATCCGCGCGAGATGTTCGGCGGCTGACGAAGGACTTTTAGGACAAACGTGCAGGACAAACATTTTATGAGCGTCAAACGTTCGGATCTTGCTCCATCGATGCGGGCGGGGCTGACGCGGCGGAGTTGGCTCGCCGGCGCGGCTGCCGGCGCTGCGCTGGGCCTCGGTCCGCGTTCCGCGGGCGCCGTGGTCAGCATCGACGTCACCCAGGGCAACATCCAGCCGATCCCGATCGCGATTCCGGACTTCGTTGGCGGCACTCCGAACGATGCCGAAGTCGCGCGCAACATCTCGCAGGTCATCACCGCCAATCTGAAGCGCTCCGGCCTGTTCGCGCCAATCGATCCGCAGGCCTACCTCGAGCGTGTCGCCAACATCGACACTCTGCCGCGCTTTGCCGACTGGCGCGCCATCAACGCGCAGGCGCTGGTCACAGGCCGCATCACCCGCCAGGGCGACGGCCGGCTGAAATCGGAATTCCGGCTGTGGGACGTGGCCTCCAACGAACAGCTCACCGGTGCGCAGTATTTCACCGCGCCCGACATCTGGCGGCGGGTCGCGCACATCATTTCGGATGCGATCTATCAGCGGCTCACCGGCGAGTCCGGCTACTTCGACAGCCGCGTGGTGTTCGTCGACGAGTCGGGGCCGGCGCAGCAGCGCATCAAGCGGCTCGCCATCATGGATCAGGACGGCGCCAACGTGCGCACCCTGACCCGCGGCGGCGACCTCGTGCTGACGCCGCGTTTCTCGCCGTCGACGCAAGAGATCACCTACATGTCTTATGCGAACGGCGTACCGCGGGTCTATCTGCTCAACATTGAGACCAGCCAGCGCGAGGTGGTCGGCGAGTTCAAGAACATGAGCTTCGCGCCGCGGTTCGCGCCCGACGGCCAGCGCGTCATCATGAGCTTGCAGGAGGGCAACAATTCCAACCTGTTCGTGCTCGACCTGCGCTCCAAGCAGAAGCAGCAGCTCACCTCCGGCCCCTCGATCGACACCGCGCCGTCGTATTCGCCGGACGGCTCCCAGATTTGCTTTGAAAGCGACCGCGGCGGCTCGCAGCAGATCTATGTGATGGCCGCCAACGGCGGCAATGCCAAGCGCATCAGCTTCGGCGATGGCCGCTATTCGACGCCGGTGTGGTCGCCGCGCGGCGACGTCATCGCCTTCACCAAGCTCGGCAAAGGCGACTTCGCCATCGGCACCATGAAGCCGGACGGTTCCGGCGAGCGCATCCTCACCGAAGGGTTCCACAACGAGGGGCCGACCTTCTCGCCCAACGGCCGTGTCGTGATGTTCTTCCGCGATCCGGGCGGCGCCTCGGGACCGGGGCTCTTCACCGTCGACATCACCGGCCGGAACGAGCAGCGGGTTCCGACTCCGGGTTTTGCCTCGGACCCGGCCTGGTCGCCGCTCCTGACCTCGACCTGAGAGAGTTCCGAAAACTCAGGTTCCATCGGCCATAAGGTCGACACGTTCACGCCCCATTAACCATCACGGAATGTTCGGGGAGCCGGTGCATTTTTCCCGGCCGTGACAACGCCTCGTCAAGGTTGATGGAACGTTCGCTTAACGAACCTGCTGGTAGACCAGGGCAGGTACGGGCGAAAGCTCAAGAATGGAGGGCACCGGCCTATGACCAGTGTAATGCGTAAATTCCGAAGCGCCGGCGTGATCGCCGCGCTGTTTGCAGGCCTCGCGCTCTCTGCGTGCGCCAGCAAGCCAGCCGTGGATTCGCTCGCCTCGGGCGCCGCGGCGCCGGGCAGCCAGCAGGACTTCGTCGTCAACGTCGGCGACCGCGTCTTCTTCGAGACCGACCAGACCGATCTCAGCGGCCAGGCCCGCTCGACACTCGACAAGCAGGCGCAGTGGCTGCAGCAATACGGCAACTACAGCTTCACTATCGAAGGTCACGCCGACGAGCGCGGCACCCGTGAATACAACATCGCGCTCGGCGCCCGCCGCGCCCAGAACGTCCGCGACTATCTGGCGTCGCGCGGCATCAACCCGGGCCGTATGCGCACCGTGTCCTACGGCAAGGAGCGCCCGGTCGCGGTCTGCAACGACATCTCGTGCTGGTCGCAGAACCGCCGCGCCGTCACGGTGCTTGGCGCCACCTCCTAGAGCGGGGCGGCCGCCGCTTGAACGACAAGATCGGCGCCCCCGTTTGGGCGCCGGTTTGCTTTCGATCACCCAAATCACACTTTGGTCCGGATCGGTCGACTATGCTAAACACCCGCCGACAAATCGAACCTTCAGCCAGGATTAGCTGGCCATGACTGGCTTGAGAACTCGTCGCTGGCTTGCGACTGGGCTTGCGACTGGGCTTGCGACTGGGCTTGCGGCGGCCGTTTTGGTTGCCGCGCTCTGCATCGCCGGCCCGGCCGGCGCCGAGGACAACAATCCGTTGTCGGCGATCGGCCGCATGTTCGGCAACAAGCCCAGCACGGATCAGCAGCAGCAGCCGGAAGGCGATGGGCCGACCACCGAGCAGGTGCTTCGCATCGAGAAGCTGGAGGCGCAGATCCGCCAGCTCACCGGCACCGTCGAGCAGTTGCAGTACCGCAACCAGCAGCTCGAGAACCAGGTTCGCGCCGCCGGCGGCACCCCGAGCGGCGCTGCAGCGCCCGGACCCGTCGCGGCCGTTCCTCCGCCCGCTCCGCCGCCGCCGAATGCCCTGACGCAGCAGGCCGCGCGCTCGCCGGTGCAGGCCGCGCCGTTGCCGCAGGCCTCGCCGCCACCGGGAGGCCGCCGCGCCGACGTGTTCGACCCGTCGCAGAGCCCCAACGCGCCCGGCGCACCGCGCCCGCTCGGGGGTGTGCAGCACGAGCCGCCCCCGATTATCGCCGCCGAGCCGCCGGTCGGGGTGCCGGGCGGACGTGGCGCGGGCGGCCCGCTTGATCTGTCGACCATGAATGGTCCGGGTAACGAGCCCGCCATTTCGCCCGACGGCCGCCTGCCGGCACCCCCGTCGCGCAACCCCAGCGCCACCGGCGCGGTGGCCTCCGTCGCGCCGCCGTCCGAGACGCCGAAGGACACCTACGACCTCGCCTACGGCTATGTGCTGCACAAGGACTACGCCCTGGCCGAGGACACCTTCCAGTCGTTCCTGAAGAAGTATCCGACCGACCGCCGCGCCGCCGACGCGGAGTTCTGGCTCGGCGAAAGCTTGTTCCAGCGCCAGAAGTATGACGCCGCCGCGCAAGCGTTCCTCGATCTGTCCACCAAACATTCCAGCCACGCCAAGGCGCCGGAGGCGCTGCTTCGGCTCGCGCAATCGCTCTCGGCGATGAAGCAGAAGGAAATGTCCTGCGCCACGCTCGCCGAAGTGGGCCGCAAATATCCGAAAGCGCCGCAGTCGGTGAAACAAGGCGTCGAGCGCGAGCAGAAGCGTGGCCACTGCTGAGCGCGGATCAGCGCTCACCGCCGCCGACGCCCGAACGCTGTTCGCCGATCTTGCCGATCATCCGGCTCTCATCCTCGCCATTTCCGGCGGGCCCGATTCCACGGCACTCCTGGTCCTCGCCGCGCGTTGGCGCAGTGCACTGAAGCGCGGGCCGAAACTCGTCGCGGTCACCGTGGATCACGGCTTGCGGAAGGAGGCCGCCGCTGAGGCGCTGGCGGTGAAGCGGCTCGCCCGCTCGCTCAAGGTCGTGCATCGAACCCTGCGCTGGAGCGGCCGCAAGCCCACCACCGGGTTGCCGCAGGCGGCGCGTCACGAGCGTTATCGCCTCCTCGCGGAAGCCGCGCGCAAAACCGGCGCCCGCCATGTACTCACCGCGCACACGCTTGACGACCAGGCCGAGACGGTGCTGATGCGGCTCGCCCGCGGCAGCGGCGTCAGCGGGCTTGGCGCCATGGCGCGGCACTCGCTGGTCCCCGGCAGCCGCGACATCGCCCTGGTTCGCCCGTTGCTGGAGCTTCGCAAGGCGCGGCTGGTGGCCACGCTCCGCAAGGCCGGCGTCGCCTTCGCCGACGATCCGAGCAACCGCGATCCGCGCTTTACCCGCGCGAGGCTCCGCGCGTCGATGGCCGGGCTTGAGCGCGAGGGGCTGAAGCCTGAGCGGCTTGCGTTGCTGGCCCGGCGGGTCCAGCGCGCCGAAGCCGCGTTGGAAGCGGTGGTCGATGCGGCGGCTGGCGCGCTCACGGAAGGGGCTTGGCCGGAGACCGGTGCGGTGGCTTTCCCCCTGGCGCCGCTCGCCCGCCTGCCGGCCGAGGTGGTGCTGCGGCTGATCGGCCGCGCCATCGCCTGGACCGGCGACGAGGGTCCGGTCGAGCTTGGGAAGCTCGAAAGGCTTTGCGCTGAACTTGCCGCTTCTTCAGGCAGCACGCGGTTCCGGCGCACGCTGGCGGGTGCCGTGGTCACCCGCGCCGGGGTCCAAATTGTCATCGAGCGCGCGCCGGCAAGGCGTGGCCGCACCGCCTCGAATCGGCCTTAACCATAGCCAAAGCTGCCGGCGGATCGCCCGGCACGCCACGGCAGAACGGGCTAGAATGCGCTGGATTCGCGGTGCTTTTTGCTGGACCGCTCGCCTTGGCAGGTGGCAAACGCAGACCTACATTGGTAAACGTCGGCCGTTTGTAAGCGACCTCCAGCACAATGCGCCGCTGCCGTGGCAGCGGGCGACATCGCCCCGGGGCAGGAAAGACGATTTCGGATGAATGCCAATCTCCGCAACTTCGCGCTCTGGGTCATCATCGTTCTGTTGCTGCTGGCGCTGTTCACGCTGTTCCAGAACCCCAGCCAGCGCACCTCTTCGCAGGACATCTCGTTCTCGCAGCTTTTGAGCGAGGTCGATGGCGGCAAAGTCCGTGACGTGCTGATCCAGGGACCGGATATTCACGGCACCTTCTCCGACGGCCGCAGCTTCCAGACCTACGCGCCGAACGATCCGACCTTGATCCAGCGCCTCTACGGCAAGGGCGTCGCCATCACCGCGCGGCCGCAGGGCGACAGCGTGCCGTGGTTCGTGTCGCTGCTGGTGTCGTGGCTGCCCTTCATCGCGCTGATCGGCGTGTGGATATTTCTGTCGCGCCAGATGCAGGGCGGCGCTGGCAAGGCCATGGGCTTCGGCAAGAGCCGCGCCAAGCTTCTGACCGAGGCGCACGGCCGCATCACCTTCGAGGATGTCGCCGGCGTCGACGAGGCCAAGCAGGACCTCCAGGAGATCGTCGAGTTCCTGCGCGATCCCGGCAAGTTCCAGCGGCTCGGCGGACGCATTCCGCGCGGCGTGCTGCTGGTCGGTCCTCCGGGCACCGGCAAGACCTTGATCGCGCGCGCGGTCGCCGGCGAAGCCAACGTGCCGTTCTTCACCATTTCCGGCTCCGACTTCGTCGAGATGTTCGTCGGCGTCGGTGCCTCGCGCGTCCGCGACATGTTCGAGCAGGCCAAGAAGAATGCTCCCTGCATCATCTTCATCGACGAAATCGATGCGGTCGGCCGCCATCGCGGCGCCGGCCTCGGCGGCGGCAACGACGAGCGCGAGCAGACGCTCAACCAGTTGCTGGTCGAGATGGACGGCTTCGAGGCCAACGAAGGCATCATCCTGATCGCGGCCACCAACCGGCCTGACGTGCTCGATCCGGCGCTGCTGCGCCCGGGCCGCTTCGACCGCCAGGTCGTGGTGCCCAACCCGGACGTCGTGGGTCGCGAGAGCATCCTTAAGGTCCACGTCCGCAAGGTGCCGCTCGCGCCCGACGTCAACCTGAAGACCGTTGCCCGCGGGACGCCCGGCTTCTCCGGCGCCGATCTCGCCAACCTCGTCAACGAGGCCGCCCTGATGGCCGCGCGCCGCAACAAGCGCATGGTCACCCAGAGCGAGTTCGAGGACGCCAAGGACAAGGTGATGATGGGTGCCGAGCGCAAATCGCTCGTCATGACCGAGGAAGAGAAGATGCTGACCGCCTACCACGAGGGCGGCCATGCGATCCTCGCGCTCACCGTCAAGGCGACCGATCCGGTCCACAAGGCAACCATCATTCCGCGCGGCCGCGCGCTCGGCATGGTCATGCAATTGCCCGAGCGCGACAAGCTGTCGATGACTTACGAGCAGATGACCTCGCGGCTTATCATCATGATGGGCGGCCGCGTCGCCGAGGAGATGATCTTCGGCAAGGACAAGGTCACCTCCGGCGCGCAATCCGACATCGAGCAGGCCACGCGGCTTGCCCGCATGATGGTGACTCGCTGGGGCTTTTCGCCCGAGCTTGGCGCCGTCTCCTACGGCGAGAACCAGGACGAGGTGTTCCTCGGCATGTCGGTGGCGCGCACGCAGAATGTTTCCGAGGCGACGGCACAAAAGATCGATCAGGAGGTCCGCCGGTTGGTCGAGGAAGGCCACACCGAGGCCCGCGCCATGCTCGAGGCCAAGCGCGCCGAACTTGAAATCTTGGCCAAGGGCCTTCTTGAGTTCGAGACGCTGTCGGGCGACGAGATCAAGGACCTGCTGCTCGGCAAGAAGCCGACGCGGGAGTCGGTGATCGAGCCGCAGACGCCGCGCACGTCGGCGGTGCCGCCGGCCGGCAAGAGCCGCCCGAGGCCGGAGGGCACAGGCCCAATGGAGCCGCAGCCGCAATCGTAGGCGGCGTTCGCTACTTCCGCTTCAGGCTCTCGCGAAACACGCTCATCGCCTCGGTTCGAAAACCGATCGGGGTTGGTGGCGTTTTGGCCGTCGTCGTCCGCGCTCCGGCCTTGTTCGATTTTGCCGCCTTCTGGGCCGGCTCCGCGCCCCCCTCCAGCAGCGTCTGCAGATGCTGACGCTGCCACTGCGCGCTCGATCCCTTCATTTCGGGATGGTGCCTGTCGAGCTTGGCGACGATCGACTTGAGATGGGCCGCCGACATGTCTTCGACGATCCGGTCGAACAGATCGTAGCCGACCGCCTCGCGCACGGAGCGAGCATCGTCCACCGCGAGGGATTTGGACTTCAGACGCTTGATGACCAGGTCGCGGGCGGCCTTGGCGACCGCAGCGTCGATTTCGCCGAATGCGTCAGGATTCTCGCCGATCGTGCGCAGCACGGCAAAGCCGTCAAGCTCGGGCATCGAAAATCTCCTTAATCTCAGCGGCGATCTGTCCGAGGGTTGCGGCGACGCGCGGGGTCCATTTGGTTTCAAACGCCGCGCGTGCATCAAGGTTGCCGAGCGCCGCAGCAACTGCGGCGGCTTCGGGCACCACAGCCTTGAACATCTTGAACGAGGGCTTGGTCGCCGATGCCTCCAGCCGCAGCGCGGCAATGGTGTCCTTGTGGACATTGATCGGGCGGCAGCGGGTCGCCAGCACGTAGGGCAGGCCGCGCGGGGCGGGGGCCGTGTCGCCGGCGAGCTTGCGGTCCCACATGTTGGCGCAGAAGGCGTCGAGGCCGAATGTCGAGAGGAAATCGGGAATGGTCGGAATGACGACGAGGTCGGCAAGCCGGATGCTCACCTCGGTCAGCACCGAGATGCCCGGCGCGCAATCGATGATGACAACGTCGAACTCCCGCTTGGATATCCGGAACTGCTCCTGCATCAGGTCCCAGAGCGCCTCGACGATGTCTCCGAGGGTCTTTTTCTTTTTAGTCAGGGCGTAGACAAGGTTCCGCTCCAGGTCGCGCAACGCGGGACTCGACGCCAGAAGAGAAAGCTTCAGCGGCTTGTGCCGATGGGTGACATTGCTGACGTCGGATTTTATGAAGCTGTCGAAGTTGGCCGACCAACCCTTGCGAATGAAATCGTTGATGAAGCCGTCGATGGTGCAGTGGTTTCGCATCAGGTCGGACAGTACGGCATCGCCGGCGATGCAGATCGAGGCGTTGGCCTGCGCGTCCAGGTCGATCACCAGGACGCTCTTGCCGCTCGCTGCCAGGGCCTCGGCGATGCCAATGACCGTCGCGGTCTTGCCGACGCCGCCTTTCATGTTGGCGACCGCGATGACCTTACCGTTCAAGGTCTCCCCCCGCATTTGCCGCTTGGGCCGGCGCCGCCTTCGATGATAATGGTCGTCCGACGGTCTTTCGCCCCAAAATATAATGGCAGGTCGCCGCGCTGCGGTCATCCATCATGAGTGCCCCGCTTTGCAACAGGGTCGACCCGTTCGGCGAGTTGTTCTCCACGCCGGCGCGCGGGCTGCTGATGGGGAACCGGGGCGGGCGGATTCACACCGACGAGAGGACGCTGACCAAACGGCGCTGGGTGTCGCCCCAGTGGATATGTTGCCGGCTGGAGTTCAACGACCGGCATCGGACGGTCTGGGGTGACAGCTACACCGAATTGTTTTTTCTCGACGAGGTGACGGCGTTCGCGGCGGGCCATCGGCCCTGCTTCGAGTGCCGCCGCCAGGACGCCGACCTGTTCGCGGAGTTCTGGGCGAAGACGCGGGGGCTGCCGGTGCGGGCGCTTGCACCCGACATGGACAAGGTCCTGCAAGTCGAGCGGCTGAACGGCCACGCCAAGCGCATTTATCGTCGCCGGATCAACCGGCTTCCGGACGGCGCGGTCATTGCGCTGGAAGGCCAGGGCGCCTTTGCGGTCCGCAGCGGCGCGCTGTTGCACTGGACGCCGACAGGCTATGGCGCGCGCAGGCCGTTGCCGCGGGACCAGGTCGATGTGCTGACGCCGCCTTCGATCCTGTCGGTGCTGTCGGCCGGCTACCGGCCGCAATGGCACCCGAGCGCGGAAAAGCTCACTTCATCGCGGCCTTGATCGCCTCGACGCCCTTGCCGGACTTCGCGGCCTCGATGATCTGCGCTTCTTTCGCCGCAAGCTTCGGCGCGGCCTCCTTCATCGGGTCGATGGTGGCGAGCGGCACCACCACGGCGCCGTGGCGGTCGGCGTGGATCAGGTCGCCCGATCGCACCGCCATGCCGTGGATGTTCACGTTGCCGCCGAAGTCCACCACATGGACGAAGGCGTGCGACGGCGCAATCGAGCCGGCCAGCATCTGGAAGCCCGGCGCCACCTGCGGGATGTCGCGGATCGAGCCGTTGGTGATGGTGCCGAGGCAGCCCAGCGCCTTGTGGATGTTGGTCTGCACCTCGCCCCAGAACGCGCCGAAGCCGACGATGTCGTCGAGGTCCTGGATCACGGCGATGCCGGGCTGCGGCTGCGAGGCGACGTAGTCGAGATAGTCCAGCCGCTTGTTCATGTAGCCGGCCTCGCCGAGCGGCACGCGGTCCTGGGCCCGCATGGTCACGGTCTTGGCGAAGCCGACCATCGGCGGCAGGTCGGGAAACGGACAATGCAGGTGCCGCACGGTGTAGCCGAAGCCGCGCCGCTCCGGCGCCACCACCTCGAGCAGATTGCAGACGGTCGGCGTGTCGATCGAGCGCAGGAATTCAAATTGCGCCGGTGTCACAGTGGTCATGGCGTTCCCCCGATTGATCTTGTTTACAGAAAATCCCGCAACCCCGCCTGCTTTAGCAGCGGATATGTCTTATCGCGGAAGTCCCGCATGCCATCGGCGTAGCGCGGGAACGCGACCAGCACCCCGTCCAGCCCGGCCTTCGACAAGGTCGTCAGCGTATCGACCACCTGCTCGCGGGTCCCCACCACCGGCAGTCCGCCCCAGCCCTGAATGAACGCCTCCTGCAGGGGCTTGATCCGCTCAGGCTTCACGTCGCGCTTGTTGATATCGAGCGAGAACGTGTCGACCATGTTCTTCGCCGCCTCCCAGTCGCCCTTCTCGTTGACGTAGTAGTTGTAGAAGTCGCGCGCCTCTTTCTCGGTCTCGCCCTGCACGATGTTGACCAGGGTCCACACCTTGATGTCGCGGCCGTAGTCGCGGGCGAGCTGGTGATAGGCCTGGACGTGGCGGGTGCATTCCTCCAGGCCCCCGGTGCGGATCACCGTGAACACCAGGTCGCAGTGTTTTACCGCATAGTGCCGGCCGAGCTCGGAGGCGCCGGCATTCATGATGGCGGGGTAGGGGTACTGGATAGGCTTCGGCGCCAGATAGCCTTTCTTGATCTTGAAGAAGCGGCCCTCGTGGTCGAACGACTCGTCCTCCGTCCACAGCCGCTTGACGATGGCGATCCATTCCTCGGCTGCGGCGTAGCGCTCCTCGTGGCCGAGCATCGGCTGGCCGAACATCTCGATCTCCGGCTGCACCCAGCCGGTGACGATGTTGAGGATGAAACGGCCATCTGAGATGTGATCGACCACGGCGCATTGCTTGGCCGCGATGATCGGGTGGTTGATGGTGATGTGCGAGGTCGAGACCACGCCGACCTTCGGCACCTGCGCGGCAATGCCGGCGGCCCAGGTGTAGGCCTCGAAGCCCGGCCCCTGCGGATTGGTCTTGCCGCCCCAGCCCTGCCAGCGCGCCACCGGCACCAGCGCCTCGAACTCCATGTCGGCGGAGAGCTTCGCCAGCTCCACCGTGCTGTCCCAGGTGATGTCGAGTCGGCCGTCCAGTTCCGACATCACGCAGCCGGAATCGAGGTTGGTCTGGAACGTGCCGAGCTTGAGCCGCCGCGTGCTCAGCGCCGGGTTGGTCCGCTCCCGATCCTTCTGCCTCGGACGCATCGTCATGCCTGCTTCCAGAATTTCGCCACGATCAGCATCATGAACGCCAGCATGCCAAGCACCAGCGCGAGCGAATAGGGCCAGCCTCCCGCCTCATAGGCAAGCCCCGGCAGCCAGCCTCCGAAGGTGCCGCCGATGTAGAACGACATCACATAGAGTCCGACCGCGGCGGAGGTCCCGGTCTTGGCGGCCATGGCGACGAAGCTGGTCGATGAGGCCTGAACCAGGATGCCGCAAGTCGAGGCGAACACCAGCGCCAGCACGATCGCCCACACCGAGGGGATCAGGCTCAGCAGCATGCCAGCGGCCCACACCCCGATCACCACCAGCACGAAAGGCCGCCGGCCCCACCACGCGATCGCCTTGCCGAGCCAGAGCGACGCCGCGGCGCCAAACAGATAGACCACGAAAATCGCGCCGAGAAACGCCGGCGAGCGGTTGAATGGCGGCGCGGAGAGATGGAAGGCCAGATAGGTGAAGGTGGCGATGAAGTTGAACAGCACGCCGAAGCCGACCGCGTAGATCGCCAGCAGCCGGGGATTGCGCAGATGTCCCAGCATCTGCAAGAGCGAGCTTGTGAGATTGGCGGCGCGGACGAATCGCCGCTCGGGCGTCAGCAGGAAGAACACCATCAGGAAGCAGATCACCGAGCCACAGGCCAGCGCCAGGAAGCCGCCGCGCCAGCCGACCTGGTCCATCAGCATGCCGGGCACGAAACGGCCGAGGAAGCCGCCGACCGAGGAGGCCGCGGCGTAGATGCCGAACACGCCGTTGGCTTCGCTGGGCGGGAATTCGCCGCCGACATAGGCGATCGTCACCGTGAAGATCGGCGGCAGCAGCAGGCCGTGGACGAAGCGCCAGAAGATCACCTGGTTCAGCGTCGGCGCCAGCGCCGTCATGGTCGCCGGAATGATGAGAAGCGCCATGGCGATGACGATGACGCGCCGCCGCCCCAGCACGTCCGACAGCGCGCCTGTGAACGGCGCGGTGACGGCGACCGCAAGCGTGCCCGCGGTGATGATCAGGCTCGCATCGGCGGCGCCGACGCCGTACTCCTGCGCCATCATCGGCAGCACCGACTGCGGCGCGTAGAGGTGCAGGAACGCGCCGATGGCGCAGAAGGCTATGGCGATGCGGCGCCGATCTAACAGCCTGGTGGCGGCGAACATGGCAGACATTCAGCACAAATCTGTTGACCGGTCACCACCGCTGCCGGGACTATCGGGCATCGCGCTTTCGTGCGCCACAAAGGGAGGCCACCTTGCTGATCGACCACCGCACCTACCGGATCAAGCCGACGCACATGAACACCCATCTCGCCATCTACGAGGAATTCGGCCTCAAGGCGCAATGGCGCCATCTCGGCGAGCCGCACGCCTATATGTTCGCGGAATCGGGCGCGATGAATTCGCTGGTTCACCAGTGGGTCTACAAGGACGCCGGCGACCGCGAAAAGCGCCGCGCCGCGATGGCCGCCGATCCGGAATGGCAGATCTATGTGAAGAAGCTGTCGGAGTCCGGCCTGCTGATGGACCAGCAGACCTCGCTGATGGTGCCGGCGAAGTTCTCACCGCAGCTGAAGAAGTAGCGGAGAACAAAGGACGGCGCGCCTTAACGGGGATGAAGAACAACCACTATTCTTCATCCCCGGGCCGCATCGCAAAATTCGTGAAATCATACGACTCAAATCGCTGTCCGCTGATGTAGACGAACGCTTTGCGTGACGGCACATATATCCAAACCGGGCGCGTCATGCGAAATCCCATGCAACCGTCGCCGTTGACGCAAATCTCGGGCATCCACCAGCCTTCGCTTGGATCACGAACCTCTGAAGCGTACGGAGTCATGATGGTTGTCCATCGAAGGTCCGTCCTCTCGAGGTCCAATGTGGCTGTGCGCAGATCGTCGGAGGGCAAGAGCCCGATATGCCGAAGTCGCGTTTCCGGGCACGGCGCGTCGTGTCCGCCGCTTTTTATAATGACGCGCGATGGGCTCGGGCCGCTAAGAGCCTGAGCTGAAAATTCCGGTCTGTTTTTCCATTCGTCTTCGGCAACCACACAGCCAAACAAGCCAAGCCAAGTCTGTTGTGGCGTCCCGCCATAGCCAATGTGCTGCTTGATGGCCCGACGCCGGGCCTCGGACTGCTCCTGGTGCCATGTCCAAAGTATCGGGGCGTTGTCCTGCAGGCTGGCTGCCCCGACAGCTTCATCTAATTTCGCGGTGACGTCCCGAAAACGAAGCCGTCCCGGTTCATTGGAAATCCGCCCGCGATAGTCGCTGAACAGCCATATCCGCTGGGGGTTAATGCGGTCGGGAAGATAGATCGCGCGCAGCGGCGACTTGAAGGGAAATGACGGATTGGCGAGGTAGCCTTCGCCGAGATTGCTTAAGCTGTTGCATGTGCCGGGCCACAGCAACACCAGGGCACCTTGCCCATTTGCCAGGGTGACGGAAGGGGCATCCTTCGAGGTCGTAACCCGGTATCCATCAATAATCGGCCCGCCGATCCTGCTGTGATCCCTGCCGTAGAGAGCGACGCGCTGGTAGTGACATTCCTCGAAGCCTTTCAGCTCATAGGCGGCACCATCGAAAACGACAGAAGCCGTGAGCCCGAACCGATATGTCGTTGGGTAAAAAATGTAGGCCGATGCCGGCACGCCCAGCAAGACGGTCAGAACCAAGAGGTTGCGCAGACGAAAACCTGTCATGAGCTATCGGCTCGAGAATCGACGCATCGGTGCTGTTAGCGCTCGAAGGGTAAAGCAATCGGTGCAGGAAAATAAGAAATTTGGTGACAAGAGCGCGTGGCGGCGGCCGTGCTATACAGCGGCGAGAAATCCGGGAGAGAATGACATGCTGCGCGCCAATGACGGCACCCGCACCGGCGGCGAAATCCTGATCGACCAGCTCGTCGTCCATGGCGTGCAGCATGTGTTCTGCGTGCCGGGCGAGAGCTATCTCGCGGCGCTCGACGCGTTCTACGACCGGCCGATCAAGCTCACCGTCTGCCGCCAGGAGGGCGGGGCCACCATGGCGGCCGAAGCCATCGGCAAGGCCACCGGCCGGCCGGGCGTGGTGTTCTGCACCCGCGGCCCCGGCGCAACCAACGCTTCGCCCGGCATCCATATCGCCAAGCAGGACTCGACGCCGCTGGTCGTGTTCGTCGGACAGGTCGGACGCGAGATGCGCGACCGCGAGGCGTTCCAGGAGCTCGACTATCGCGCAGTGTTCGGGACCATGGCGAAATGGGCGACCGAAATCGACGATCCGGCGCGGATCCCCGAGATTGTCTCGCGCGCCTTCTACACCGCCTGCAACGGCCGTCCCGGGCCGGTGGTGGTGGCACTGCCGGAGGATATGCTGGTCGAGCGGGTCGCGGTGCCCGACGCGCCGGCCTTCGAGCCGGTCGAGACCTGGCCGGGCCTCGCCGACATGGCGAAATTGCAGAAGCTTCTGTGGGCGGCGAAATCGCCGATCGTTCTTGTCGGCGGCAGCCGCTGGTCGGAGGCCGCGACCGCGTCGCTCGCGCGTTTCGCCGAGCGCTTCGCCGTGCCGGTCGCCACCACCTTCCGCCGCACCCATCTGATCGACACGCTGCACCCGAGCTACGCCGGCGACGTCGGCCTCGGGATCAATCCGAAGCTGCTCGCCCGCATCAAGGCGTCGGACCTCATTGTGCTGATCGGTGGCCGCCTCGGCGAAATCCCCTCGCAGAGCTATTCGCTGCTCGACATTCCCGGGCCGCGGCAGACGCTGGTCCACGTCCACCCCGGCGCCGAGGAATTGGGCCGCGTCTATCACCCGCATCTCGCCATCCACGCCGCGCCGACCGGCTTCGCCGCGGCGCTGGAAGGCCTGCAGCCGCCGAACGAGATTTCCTGGCGAGACCAGACCAAGGTGGCGCATGCCGACTACATCGACTGGACCGAGAAGGCGACACCCCAGCCCGGCGGCGTCAATGTCGGCGAGGTCGTGGTGTGGCTGCGCCAGAACCTGCCCGAGGACGCCTTCATCACCACCGGAGCCGGCAACTTCTCCGCCTGGGTGCATCGCTTCTATCGCTTCCGCAAGTTCGGCACCCATATCGGCCCGACTGCGGGCTCGATGGGCTATGGCGTGCCGTCGGCGCTTGGGTTGAAGCGCGCATTCCCCGAGCGCACCGTGGTCTGCTTCTCCGGCGACGGCGACTTCCTGATGAACGGCCAGGAGTTCGCCACCGCCGTGCAATACGAGGTGCCGTTCATCACCGTGATCGTCGACAACGGCACCTACGGCACCATCCGCATGCACCAGGAGCGCGAGTATCCGAACCGCGTGGTCGGCACCGACCTGAAGAATCCGGACTTCGCCGCCTACGCCAAGGCGTTCGGTGGCTTCGGCGTCACCGTCGAGAAGACCGCCGATTTCGCCGCGGCGTTCAGGGCCTGCGAGAAATCCGGCAAGCCCGCGCTGATCCATCTCAAGGTCGACACCAACGCCTCGACGCCGGGGCTTACGCTCGACGCGATCCGCTCGAAGTCGCTGGCCGGGCGCGCCTGACCGCGCGCCTCACTGCACCGTGATGCCGAGCTCCTTAACGACCTTGCTCCAGACCTCGAGGTCGGACTTGATCTGCGCCGCATAGGCCTCGGACGTGCTGGCGACCGGCGTGAAGCCGAGAGTCTTGAGCTTCTCCGCGACGTCCGGCAGCGCGACCAGGCGCACCACTTCTTTCTGCAGCAGGTCGACGATCGGCTTGGGTGTTCCGGCCGGCGCCACCAGTCCGAGCAGAAGATCGCTCTCCTGGCCGGGAACGCCGGCCTCTGAGGTGGTCGGGACGTCGGGCAGATCCGGTGAGCGCGTCTTTCCGGTAACCGCGAGCGCGCGCAGCTTGCCCTCCTTGATCAGCGGTGTGGTCGGCGGCTGCGCGATGAAAGCGACCGGGGTGTGGTTGCCCATGGTCGAACTGATCAGCGGCGCGGCACCCTGGAACGGCACACGGATCATGTCGATCTTCAGCCCGAGCTTGAAGAATCGCTCGGCGGTGAGCTGGCCAAAGCCGATGCTCATGCTGGCATAGCTGTATTTACCGGGGTCCTTTTTTGCCAGCGCGGCCAGCTCGGCCACCGTCTTCGCCGGAAATTCGGGACTGGCGATGATGATCTGCGGCGCCGACGCGACGATGCTGATCGGCGTGAAATTCTTGATCGGGTCGTAACTCAGCTTGGTGGTGGTGGCGCCGACGGCGAAATCGTTGGTGGTGACCAGCAGTGTGCTGCCGTCGGGCGTCGAATTGGCGGCGTTGCCGGCGCCGAGCGCGCCGCTGGCACCGCTCAGGTTCTCGACGAAGAACGAGCCGCCGAGATGCTCCTGCAGCCTTTGCGCGATCAGTCGCGCGATCACATCGGTCGGCCCACCGGGCGGGTAGGGGCAGATGATCCGAACCTGCTTGTTCGGGTAATTCTGGGCGTGGCCTGGACCGGCGACGAACACAGCCAGCAATGCAGCGATCATGCGGATTGTGGATTTCATGGCGCGACCTCCCGAGTTCGCAGTCATTGCCTTGATGCCGCGACCTTGCTGGATCGCGGTGGCCTTGAAGACTAGCACCGCTTCCCGGCTTGCACCCGTTCGTCATTGCTTTTTGCCAATGAATCACTATTCAGTCTTTGGCAATGCCCTATCGCCGCACCGAAAACGTGATCCGGCGGCTGCATGCGCGGCACGACGCCATCGTCGAAGCGGCGCGCGATGCGGCCGCGGCCGGCGGCATGGCTGCGGTACAGATCGCCCCCATCGCCGAACGAGCCGGCGTCGCCGCCGGCACCGTCTATCGCTATTTCCCCGGCAAGATCGAACTGGTCGGCGCTCTGGTCGAAAGCGTCGCCGAGCGCGAGATCGCGGCGGTGCGCCAAGCCGCCGACGCTGCGCCCGGACCGCTTTCGGCGCTGGTCGCCGCCATCGCCACGTTTGGTGCGCGGGCGCTGCGCGACAGGAAACTCGCCTGGGCGGTGATCGCCGAGCCGGTCGACATCGAAACCGACGCGGTGCGCCGGCAATATCGCCGTGAGCTTTCCGGCGAGATCGAAGCGCGCATCCGCTCGGCCATCGACGGTGGTCATCTGCCGGAGCAGGACGCCGGCATTGCGGCCTCGGCGCTGGTCGGCGTGCTGCTTGAAGGGCTGATCGGTCCGCTCGCGCCCGATAACGTCGACGATCCGGCGCGCGCGCGGGAAGCAGTGCAAACGCTCGCCCTGTTCGCGCTGCGGGGCCTCGGCGTGGTCGACGCCCGCGCCCGCGGCCTGGTGGTGCAGGCCGTGCTGCCGGAAGAGAAATAGCCTTATTGCACCGTGGTCGCGGCGAGCCAGTCGGTCACCGCGCGAAGCGCGCGGACGCCGCCCTCGGCCTTGTCGACCTTTTCGTACAGCGTCATCTGCGCATCGGCCGAGGTGCCGGAGCCGGCGATGGTGCGGCAGTGCTGCAGATCGGCAAGGCAGTCGAGTTCTTCGGCGTCGGTAGAGGTTTCTTCGACCACTTGGTCGACAAGATCGGCGATTGCGATCGGGCCGCCGTTGCCGATCAAGGTACCGTGCACGCCGTAGCGTTGCGCGCGCCATTTGTTCTCGACCACGATGGCGCGACCGACCGCATCGATGTTGCCGTTGAGCTCCGGATTGTAGACCAGCCGGCGCGCCAGCGAACGCCACAACGCGGCGATGGCAAGCGAGTCCTCCACCCGCGTTGGGACATCGGGCGCGCGAAGCTCCAAGGTCGGATGCTTGAGCGAAGGCCGCATCGACCACCACACATAGCTGGAGTCGGCCATCACCCCGGACTTCACCAGGGCGCCGACGTAGGCCTCGAACTCCTCCGTATTGCGGAACAGCTCGGGGACGCCGGTTCGCGGCAACTCGTCGTAGGCGGCGAGCCGGTAGCCCTTCAGCCCGGTCGGGCGCGAGCGCCAGAACGGCGACGAGGTGGCCAATGCGATGAACAGCGGCAGGTACGGCAGCATCCGCGTCATCACGTCGACGCGGTCGTCGGGGTTGGGCAACTCCACATGCACGTGCAAGCCGCACAGCATGTTGCGTCGGCCGATCATTTGCAGATCGTCCATCACTTGGTCGTAGCGCTCGCCGTCGGTCTGCTGCGCGCGGCCCCAGTCCGCGGTCGGGTGAGTGCCGGCAGCGAGGATGGCGAGCCCGTGCTCGGACGCGACTTTCGCCACGGTCTGGCGGAGATGGCGAAGCTCGGCCGCCGCGGTGCGGATATCATGATGCGGCAAGGTCGCCACCTCGCACTGCGACTGCAGGAATTCGCCCATGACTTGCCCGCCGGTGGCCTCCTTGGCCGCCTTGAGAAAGCCTTCGGGCATGGCGCCCGCGACCGACTTGGTCTTCGCATCGACCAGGAAATACTCTTCCTCGATGCCGAACGAATAAGCACCCGTCATGGCCACCTTGGGTCGATGCTGATGTGTGTCTGCCGGCACGCGCGGCTGCCGGTTCAAACTCTGGTCGTCGGGCGAACGGAGCATGGTCACCCTCCGTGGTTTGCGCAATACGCCCTATAGGCCGGGCGCTGGGGTCCCGCTACGACGCCTGAGCGGTCAAAAAGTTCCGCGCGCAACAACGCGCGCGGACCATTCTAACCTAATGAAATATCATCTATTTCTTGCTGCCATCGGCCTTGAACTGGGCCAGATAGGCCCACAGGTTGGTAATTTCCGTCTCGTTCTTGATGCCGGCGAAGGCCATCTTGGTGCCGGGAATCTTGGCCATCGGGTTCTGGATGTAGTCCTTGAAGGTATCGGCGCCCCAGGTGATGCCGGAATTCTTGTTGGCTTCGCTGTAGCTGTATTCCGCGGCCGTTCCGGACTTGCGCCCATCGAGCCCGTTAAGCTCCGGCCCGACCTTGTTGCGCGCGTCTTCACCGACCGAATGGCAGGGGCTGCACTTGCGGAACGACTGCTCGCCCGCCGCGAGGTCCTGAGCGTTTGCCATCCCAATCGTCGCGCTGAGCGCCAGCGCCGCCAATACCACCGATTTCATAATGCTTCTCTCCTTTGCAGCCCCGAAACCATTTCGGCACGGACCAGGACGGTTGTACAATCCCTTTTGCCGTCAGTTCAACGCTCGAAACCGCATTCGGATCGCTCATGTCCGTTGTCATGCCAGCCCTCGATCAGGCCGTGCTGGCCCGCCGCGCCGAGATCGTCACGGCCTTGCAGGCAATCGTGCCGGGCGAGGGCGTGATCGCGGCGGAGCGGGCGATGCGGCCTTACGAATCCGACGGGCTCACGGCCTACAAGCAGCAGCCGATGGTCGTCGTGCTGCCGGAGACCACCGAGCAGGTCGCAGCCGTGCTTCGCTATTGCCACGACAATGGCGTCCGCGTGGTGCCGCGCGGCGCCGGCACCTCGCTGTCCGGCGGCGCGTTGCCGCTCGAGGACGGCGTGCTGCTTGGCATGGGCAAGTTCAACCGCATTCGCGAGATCGACTTCGCCAACCGCGTCGCCGTGGTCGAGCCCGGCGTCACCAATCTCGCCATCAGCACGGCTGTCGCCGGCAACGGCTTCTACTACGCGCCCGACCCCTCGTCGCAGATCGCCTGCACCATCGGCGGCAATGTTGCCGAAAATTCCGGCGGCGTGCACTGCCTGAAATACGGCATGACCACCAACAACATCCTCGGCCTTGAGATGGTGCTGATCAATGGCGAGGTGCTTCGCCTGGGCGGCAAGCACCTCGACGCCGGCGGCTACGATCTGCTCGGCATCATCACCGGATCGGAAGGGCTGCTCGGCGTGGTGACGGAAGTGACCGTGCGGCTGCTGAAGAGGCCCGAGACCGCCCGCGCATTGCTGGTCGGCTTTCCCAGCGCCGAAGACGCCGGCGAATGCGTGTCGCGGATCATCGGCGCGGGCATCATCCCGGGCGGCATGGAGATGATGGACAAGCCCGCCATCCATGCCACCGAAGAATTCGTCCATGCCGGCTATCCGCTCGACGTCGAGGCGCTGCTGATCGTCGAACTCGACGGTCCCGCCGCCGAGGTTGATCATCTGATCGAGCGGGTCGAAACCATCGCCCGTAAGTGCAACGCGGTGAGCTGCAAGGCTTCGGCCTCCGAGGATGAGAGGCTGCTGTTCTGGGCCGGCCGCAAAGCCGCGTTCCCGGCCGTCGGTCGCATCTCGCCGGACTACTACTGCATGGACGGCACCATACCGCGGGCCAAGCTTCCGCTCGTCCTCAAGCGCATCCGCGAACTGTCCGAGCATTATGGATTGCGTGTCGCCAACGTGTTCCACGCCGGCGACGGCAATCTGCATCCGCTCATCCTCTATGACGCCAACACGCCCGGCGAGCTGGAGAAGACCGAGGCGTTCGGCGCCCAAATCCTCAAGCTTTGCGTCGAGGTCGGCGGCGTGCTGACCGGCGAGCACGGCGTCGGCGTCGAGAAGCGCGACCTGATGCCCGTGATGTTCACAGAGATCGATCTCGACCAGCAGCAGCGGCTGAAATGCGCCTTCGACGATCAGGGCCTGCTCAACCCCGGCAAGGTGTTCCCGACGCTGCACCGCTGCGCCGAGCTTGGCCGGCTCCATGTCCATGCCGGCAAGGTGGCGTTTCCGGACATCCCGAGATTCTGACCCCGGTCGCTGCAATGATGCGTGGTGTGGTTCTCGCGTTATGGCTGGCGTTGCAGGCTGCGGCGGCGGCAGCCGGGCCCTACGAAGACGCCGACGCGGCGCTCGCCCGCCGCGACTATGCGGCGGCGTTCCAGATGTTCCGGACCCTGGCCGGCACGGGGCACACCATGGCCCAGGCCAGGCTTGGCACCATGTACGAAAACGGCTGGGGCACGGCGCAGAACTACGTTGAGGCGATGAAGTGGTATCGCCGCGCTGCCGACAAGGGCTTTGGCGGCGCGCAGAACAACCTCGGCGTCATGTTCGCGCAGGGTTTGGGCGTTCCTCGGGACTACGCCGAGGCGGTGAAATGGTATCGCCGCGCCGCCGATCTCGACCACGCCGAGGCGCAGAGCAATCTCGGCAACATGTACGAGAATGGCCTGGGCGTTGCCCAGGATTATGCGGAAGCGCTGAAGCTCTATCGGCTCGCGGCCGAGCAGAACTATCCGCCCGCCGAAACCCATCTTGGCGGCATGTATCAGAAAGGCAGCGGCGTTCCACGCGACGACGTCGAGGCCGTCCGGCTCTATCGCCGCGCCGCCGACCAGGGCGACGGCTTCGCGCAGAACAATCTTGGCGTGATGTACGCAACCGGCCAGGCCGTGCCGCAGGACTATGTCCAGGCCTATATGTGGTTCAGCATCTCGCTGGCGCAGGGCAACGGCGCGTCGACGAACAACCGCGAGCGGGCCGCGGCGCTGATGTCGCCGGCCCAGATCGCCGAAGCGGAGAAACTGGCGCAGGAGTGGAAACCCAGCTCCGCGCTACCCTCGATCGTCATTCGCCCCAATGCCGGCGCACAGCGCCCGGCGGAGGGCGCCGATCAGCTCAAGCGCTGAGGCTGTCGTTTACGCCGCGAGCGGCGACGCGGCCGCGCTCGCGTCCTGCAGAATCATGTCGGCGCCCTTTTCGCCGATCATGACGACGGCGGCGTTGGTGTTGCCGGACACGACTGTCGGCATGATCGAGGCGTCGACCACGCGCAGACCCCCGATGCCGCGCACCCGCAGCCGTTCGTCGACCACGGCATCGGCATCCGCGCCCATGCGGCAGGTGCTGGTCGGATGGAACACCGTTGTCCCGGCCGAGCGTGCGAACGCCAGCAGATCGGCGTCGCTTGTCACGTCCGGGCCGGGCACCCGCTCGGCCGCGATGTAGCGCTGCATCGGCGCCTCCGCCATGATCCGGCGCAATAGTTTCAGACCATCCACCACCGTGTCGCGGTCGAGCGCGCTCGTGAGGTAGCGCGGCTGGATCGCCGGGGCCTGCGCCGGGTCGGCCGACTTGATGCGGACGAAGCCGCGGCTCTCCGGCCGGAGCTGGCAGATCGAGGCGATGAAGCCGGGGAACGGATGCAGTGCGGCGCCCGACGCTTCGCCGCTGAAGATGATGAAGTGCACCTGGACGTCGGGCGTCGCCACCTGCTCGTTGCGTGCGGAAGAAGCCGCCGGCATAGCCGGCGCCGATCGTCAGCAACCCCTTGCGGAACAGCGCGTAGCGCAGCCCCGCCGCCGATCCGGTGCCGCCAGCTGTTGATCACGTCGTTCATGGTGATCGGCTCGGTGCAGCGGTACTGCATGCGGACCTGGAGGTGGTCCTGCAGGTCGGCGCCGACGCCCGGCATGTCGGCCACCACGCCGATGCCGAGCGATTGCAGCAGCGCCGCCGGTCCGATACCGGAGAGCTGCAGCAGTTGCGGCGAGTTGAATGCGCCGCCCGCCAGGATGACCTCGCGACCGGCGTGCGCCGTGTGCACCGTGTCGCCGCGCCGGTACTCGACGCCGACCGCGCGGCGGCCCTCGAACAGGATGCGGCTCGCCAGCGCATTGGTGACGACCTTGAGATTGGGCCGCCGCCGCGCCTCTTGCAGATAGCCGACGGCCGTCGAGCAGCGCCGGCCGTTCCTCGCGGTGAGCTGGAAATAGCCGGCGCCCTCCTGGGTCGGGCCGTTGAAGTCGTCGTTGCGCGGAAATCCCGCGCTGCTCCGCCGACTCGATGAAGGCCTCGCACAGCGGATGCGGCTCGCAGACATTCGGACACCGCGAGCGGCCCGCCGACGCCGTGCAAGCGCGTCCTCGCCGCGCTCCTGGTGCTCGGCGCGTCGGAAGTAGGGCAGCACGTCGTCGAAGCTCCAGCCGTTGTTGCCGAGCTGGCGCCAATGGTCGTAGTCGGCCGGCTGGCCGCGCAGATAGAGCAGGCCGTTGATCGAGCTCGATCCGCCCAGCACCTTGCCGCGCGGCTGGATCACCTGGCGGTTGTCGAGCTCGGGCTCCGGCTCCGTTTTGTAGAGCCAATTCACGCGGCTGTCGGTGAACAGCTTGCCGTAGCCGAGCGGGACGTGAATCCAGAGACGGCGGTCATGCCCGCCAGCCTCGAGCAGCAGCACGCGGTGCTGGCCCGATGCGGTGAGGCGATTGGCGAGCACGCAGCCGGCCGAGCCGGCGCCGACGACGATGTAGTCGAACGTGTCCGCCTCGGCCATCGGTATCCTCTCCCAGGGCGCGTGAAGACGACGGGTTTTTTGATTACACTAGCCGATATGCAATTCGGAATCTTCGGCTCGGCGCAGGCCAATAGCGGCGACCTTCCACCCGAAAGCGGGCAGGGCTTCCGCGACTATCTCGACACCGCCGTCGAGGCCGAGGCGCTCGGCTATCGCTCGAGCTTCCTGGTCGAGCACCATTTCACCGGCTGGAACCAGGTCTCCGCCACCCTGATGCTGCAGACCGCGCTCGCCATGCGCACCACGACGTTGCGGCTCGGCACCGCAGTGATCGTGCTGCCCTGGCACAATCCGGTGCTGCTCGCCGAGCAGGCCGCGACCCTCGACCTGATCTCCGGCGGCCGGCTCGATTTCGGCATCGGCAAGGGCTACCGCCACAACGAGTTCGCGGGTTTCCGCATCCCGCCGGAGGAGGCCGAGGCCCGCTTCGATGAATCCGTTGCGGTGATGACGAAGAGCTTCGTTTCGCGCGAGCGGTTCTCGCATCGCGGCAAGTTCTGGCAATTCGACGACATCGTGGTCGAGCCGCCGCCGGCGCAGCGCCCGCATCCGCCGTTCTGGGTGGCGGCCGGCAGCGACGCCTCGATCCGAAGGGCGGCGCAGCGCGGCTTTAACCTGATCCTCGACCAATATGCTTCGCCCGAGGTGCTCGGCCAGCGCATCGCGCTCTATCGCGCCGAGCGAAAAGCCCACGGCCTCTCCGGGCCGGCGCAGATCGCTGTTGCCCGTCAGGCCTATGTGGCGAATGACAGGGCGGATGCCGAAGCCGCGTTGGAAAAGCAGGCGGCCTGGACCCGGCGGACCGTCGCTGTCTCGCAAGCGCCGGGCAGCAAGACCGGCTCCCATGTGCTGGCCTATGCAGCAACATCGCAGGGCACCGAAGCCAACGCGCTCTACGGCCCGGCCGAGGAGGTCCGTCGGGGTTTCGAAGCCCTGCAAAAGGCCGGGGTGGACTACGTCATCCTGACCCTCCCCGGCGGCAAGGATCAGCTTCGCCGATTCGCCCGCGAGGTGATGCCGGCTTTCAACTGTGACGCTTCCGTCACTGCAAGGAAATAAGTCGATAACTCCTTCGGTCGGCGGCGCGCTGGCCCATCATGGCTTCTACGGCGGCGCCGGCTCGCTCAGCGTGCCGCTGACGCAACAGTTCGGCTTCCAGGCTGACGGTCTGGTGTCGAGCTATCGCGGCGACCTGCTTGCCGGTGTCGGCGGTCACGCGTTCTGGCGCGATCCGTCCAGCGGATTGCTCGGCGTCTATGGCGACTATCTGCATTGGGACCGGCTCGGCTCCGAGGTCGGCCATGTCGGTGTCGAAGGCGCGCTCTATTGGGGGCGCTTCACCTGGGAAGGCGTGGTCGGCGTCGAGTCCCGCAACAACAGGACGGCGGTGATCAACGGGCTCGTCGAGACGGTGAACCACTCGACGCGCGCGTTCGACAAGGTCGACCTCGCCTACTACTTGACCGACGACGTCAAATTCTCGATCGGCCACCGTTATTATGGCGGCAAGAACCTGCTGGCGCTCGGTAGCGAATGGCAGTTTGCCAATTTCGGCAAGACGTCGTCGGCGCTGTTCATCGAGGGCCGCGTCGGCACCGAGCGGTTGGACAGCGTCTGCCGGCGTACGGTTCTATTTCGGACAGAAGCCGAAATCGCTGATCCGCCGTCATCGCGAGGACGACCCGCCGGCAAGCTTGACCGATGGCGCGTCCGCATTCGGCAATGCGGGTTCATCGACATTGGCGCTTCCGGTACGAACATCACCTGCCCACCGGGCAAGATTCTCGTTGGCGGCGTGTGCGTGGGCCTCTGAGCGCGGCAGTCGGCTGAATCCCCTTGTGCTTGCGGTTGCTCTCGCCAGCCCTCGCCCCTTGCCATCGCCACATTCCCCTGAGACGATAACCCCACCGGCGTCACAATTCGCGGCCGGACCACACCGGTCGTGCGGCGCCACAAGGAGGCGTCGATGGCGGCTGCAAATGGCAATGGCGGCACACGAGCCCAGGGTCCCCGGTGCATCGCGCTGGTGGGCCCCTTCCAGGCTGGCAAGACTACACTTCTCGAAGCGATCCTTCAGCGCACCGGTGCGATCCAGCGGCAGGGCACCGTCGAGGCCGGCACCACGGTTGGCGATGCCTCCAAGGAAGCACGCCACCACAAGATGAGTGTCGAGCTGACCGTCGCCACCACCGAATTCATGGGCGACAGCTACACCTTCATCGATTGTCCGGGCTCCGTCGAGTTTGTCCAGGACATGCGCGCGGCGCTGCCCGCGATCGATGCCGCCGTCGTGGTCTGCGAGGCGGACGAGAAGAAGATGCCGCAGTTGCAGTTGATCCTGCGCGAGCTCGAACAGCTCAACGTTCCGCGCTTTCTGTTCCTCAACAAGATCGACAAGGCCGAGACCAAGGTTGTGGAGGCGCTGCAGGTGCTGCAGCCGGCGTCGCGAAAGCCCCTGGTGCTTCGCCAGATCCCGATCTGGAACAAGGAAATCGTCACCGGCTTCGTCGATCTCGCGCTCGAGCGCGCCCATGTCTACAAGGAACACGCGGCATCGGAGGTGATCCCGCTCGAAGGCGAAAACCTCGAGCAGGAGAAGAGTGCGCGCTTCACGATGCTGGAGAAGCTTGCCGACCACGACGACGAGCTGATGGAGCAGTTGCTCGAGGACATCCCGCCGCCGCGCGACAAGGTGTTCGACGACCTCGCCAAGGAGCTGCGCGACGGGCTGGTGGTGCCGGTGCTGATGGGGGTCGCCACCCGCAGCAATGGTGTGCTGCGCCTTCTCAAGGCGCTGCGCCACGAGGCGCCCGGGATCGAAACCACCGCCAAGCGGCTTGGCGTCAAGGGCGGCGACCCTCTCGCCTATGTGCTGAAGACGCTCAACACCGGCCACGCCGGCAAGATGTCGGTGGTCCGCGTGCTGGCCGGCCAGGTCGGCGACGGCGTCACGCTGAGTTCGCCGGAGCGCGAGGCCGGCCGGATCTCCGGGACATTCAAGCTCGTGGGCCAGAGCAGCGAGAAGCGGGGCCCGGCCACCGCCGGCGAGACGGTCGCGCTCGGCAAGCTCGAATACGCCAAGACCGGCGACACGCTGTCGGCCGGCAAGCAGGCCGATCCGGCGCTTCTGCAGTTGGAGGCGCACCCCGCAGTGCTGGCGATCTCGGTGTCGGCGAAGGAGCGCAAGGACGACGTCAAGCTCGGCCAGGCGCTGCACAAGCTCGTCGAGGAGGACCCGTCGATCCATCTCGTCCACAACGCCGACACCCACGAGGTGGTGATGTGGGGCCAGGGCGAAATGCATCTGCGCGTCGCCGCCGAGAAGCTTGCCGCCCATTTTGGCGTCGCCATCAACACCGGGCGGCCGTCTGTGGGCTACAACGAAACCATCAAGAAGCCGATCCAACTGCGCGGCCGTCACAAGAAGCAATCCGGCGGCCACGGCCAGTTCGGCGATGTCGTGCTCGACATCAAGCCGCTGCCGCGCAGCGGAGGCTTCAAGTTCGAGGACAAGATCACCGGCGGTGTGGTGCCGCGCAATTACATACCCTCGGTGGAGGAGGGCGCCATCAACGCCCTCAAGCACGGGCCGCTCGGCTTCCAGGTGGTGGACGTGAATGTCGCTCTGATCGACGGCTCCTATCACACCGTCGATTCCTCCGACATGGCATTTCAGATGGCGGCGCGGCTCGCCATCGTCGAAGGGCTGCCGCAATGCCAGCCGGTGCTGCTCGAACCGATCCACCTGGTCGAGATCGTCTGCCCGACCGATGCGACCGCGAAGATCAACGCCATCCTGTCCGGCCGGCGCGGCCAGATCCTCGGCTTTGACACTCGCGAGGGCTGGGACGGCTGGGATGTGGTGCGCTCCAAGATGCCGGAAAGCGAGATCGGCGATCTGATCGTCGAGGTGCGCTCGGCGACGGCCGGCGTCGGCTCGTTCACCTTCAAGTTCGACCACATGGCCGAGCTGACCGGGAAAACCGCCGACCAGATCGTCGCGGCAAGGCGAGCGGCGGAGTAGCGCCCCTCGCAACTCCGTGACTTGCCTGTGATGCAGCTTCCCCGTATCCCTCCGGCAGCCTTACATCCGGAGGGATCAGGCCTATGAACGTGATTCGCCGCCGCGGTTGGGACATGCCCGAAAGCCGCGCCACGCCCGAGCATTTGTTTCTCGATCGCCGGGCGCTGCTCGCCGCGCTCGCCGCCACCGGCGTTGCGCCCAACATCGCGCTGGCGCAACGCATCACCGATCAGCCCGATCCGTCAATCGATCTCTACCCCGGCAAGCCCAACGAGGCGTTCAAGCTCGACCGGCCGATCACCGACGAGAAGATCAACGGCAACTACAACAATTTCTACGAATTCAACTCGACCAAGAACGTCGCCAAGCAGGCCCAGGCGCTGAAGATCAGGCCGTGGACCATCAAGATCGACGGCATGGTCGAGAAGCCGATGGAGGTCGGCATCGACGATCTGGTCCGCAAGTTCGGCGTCGAGGAGCGGCTGTACCGCCACCGCTGCGTCGAGGCCTGGAGCATGGCGATCCCGTGGTCGGGCTTCCCGATGAAGAAGCTCGTCGAGATCGCGAAGCCGCTGTCGTCGGCGACCTACCTGCGGATGGAAACCTTCCTCGACAAGTCGGTCGCGCCCGGCCAGAAGCAGGCTTGGTATCCGTGGCCCTATGTCGAAGGGCTGACGATGGCGGAGGCCACCAACGAGCTGACGTTCCTCGCCACCGGCGCCTACGGCAAGCCGATCGCCAAGCAGCACGGCGCGCCCATTCGTCTGGCGGTGCCGTGGAAGTACGGCTTCAAGTCGGTCAAGTCGATCGTCAAGTTCTCGTTCGTCGACAAGCGGCCGCGCGGCATGTGGGAGGATTTGCAGGCCTCCGAGTATGGTTTCTGGGCCAACGTCAACCCGGAGGTCGCACACCCGCGCTGGAGCCAGGCCAGCGAAGAGCTGATCGGTACCGGCGAGCGTCGGCCGACGCTGTTGTTCAACGGCTACGGCGATTACGTCGCCGACCTCTACAAGGGCCTCGAAGGCAAAGAGAAGCTCTGGGCCTGAACGGCTACGTCCGGTCTTACAGCCGAAACAGCCGCTCGGCGTTGCCGTGGGCGATGCGCTCCTTATCGGCGGCGCTGACGGGAATCTGTTCCAGGAAGTCGCGCGCCCAGGTCATGGACTGATAGGGATAGTCGGCCGAGAACATGATCCGGTCGGCGCCGCCGAGCTCGATCAGCAAATTCTGGAACACTCCCGGATAGTTCATGCCGGAGAACGTGTAGTGCACGTTGTTCTTGAGATAGTGGCTGATCGGGTGCTTCAGCTTCGTCGTCGCCACGGGAATGATGTCGAGCCGCTGGAAGAAGAACGGCAGGCCCTCGCCCATGTGGCCGATGACGAATTGCAGCTTCGGGAAGCGATCGAACACGCCGCCGCAGACCATGCGGATGATGTGAACCGCGGTCTCAATGTGCCAGCCCCAGGCACCGCCAGCGAGCATGTCGGTGACCATCGGCGAAAAGCCGCCATATGAGGCGTCGATCACCGCCTGCGGCGGCGGCGTCGGATGCAGATGGATCGGCGCATTGAGCGCCTCGGCGCACTCCAGGATCGGCCAGTAGAACTTGTCGTCGAGATAGCGCCCGCGATTGTGGCCGTTGATGACGGCGCCTTTGAAACCATCCTTGATCCGGCGCTCCAGCTCTTCGACGGCCTGCTTCGGCGCTCCGGTCGGAACAGCGGCGAAGCCGGCGAAACGTTTCGGATGCTTCTTCACCGCATCGGCAAGATAATCGTTGGTGTCGCGTGCCATTGCGACGGCGTCGGCCGGCTCCATCTGCTCGACGCCGGGCGCCGACAGCGACAGGATCTGCATATCGATGCCGGCTGCGTCCATCTCTGATATCCGCATGGCATCGACGTCGCGAAGCCGCTCGACCACGGCGAGATAGCGATCGCCGATCTTTTCCGCGCGCTCTTTGACGAAGCGCGCCGGGCCGTCAAAGAACGCCGGCGTCGCAAAATGCTCTTCAAGCGTGATAAGGCGCATGTTCAGGTCTTCTTGCTGTCATCAGTTCTTCGGTTTGAAGTCGATCGCCTTGACCACGGCCGCGACGTTGCCGCTTTGCTCGGCGATCGAGGCTGCAAACTCCTTCGGGCCGCCGACCTTGATGATCTGGCCGGTGGCCTCAAGCCGGTTGCCGAGGCTGCCGTCTGCGGCGGCGTCACGCACGTCGGCGGCGATCTTTTCCTTGAGCTGCTCGGACATCGACTTGATGCCGAACAGGCCGGCCATGCCTTCGACTTCGAGCGAAGGATAGCCTTGCTCCCGCGCCGTCGGGACGTCAGGCGCGGCTTTCACCCGGTCCTTGGTGGTCACGGCGATCAGCTTGATGCGATCAGCGCGCCACTGCGGCTGCACGACGGCAAGCGCCGACATCACCACCTGGATGCGGCCTTCGCCCAGGTCGACCGGCGCGAGATTGACGTCGCGGTAGGGCACCTGGCTGATCTGCAACTTTTCATGATCGAGATAGCCCCAGAATGTCAGCTCGGTGATGCCTTGCACGAGGCCGGAGTTGAATGTGCCGGGCGCCGCCCGCGCGGCTTCGGTGAATTCCTTGACGTTGTTGTAAGGCGCGTCCTTCCTCACGGCCACGGCAAGGATGGTGGTGGACAGGCGCGCGATCGGAATGATGTCGGCCGGGTTGTATGGCAACTTGGTGTAGGTGAACGGATGCACGACGAAGCCGCCTGAAGGCCCGAACATCAGCACATGATCGTCGTTGGCGCCGAGATAAGCCTGGATCGCAATCATGCCGTCGCCGCCCGGCTTGTTTTCGACAACGACCGGCTGGCCCCATTTGGCCTGCAGCTTCTCCGCCAACAGCCGTGCACCGAGATCGGAGCCGGCGCCTGGACCGAACGGCACGACCAACTTCACGGCCCGCGTCGGCCAGTTCTGCGCCTGGGCCAATGGCGCGGTCACGACAACGGCAAGAGCAGCGATGAGAGCCGCGATGGCCACAGTTCGCCAGAGCTTCCAATTCATGATGCCCCCCGGTCGCAAGTTGTCTTCGAACGATAACACTTATCACCGCGCCGCTGCATGATGGCACAGAGCTGGCATCGAAGAGAAAAGCCGGACCCTTGCGGGCCCGGCTCAGTCATGTCGGCGCGGGAGGCCGACAATCACCTTCCAGAGGGGAACAGGCTGCCGACACCTGGCTGGCTAATCTGGGGGGATGCGACACCCAGGCGCCGACAGCACGATCAAATAATGCGGGGCTCGGGTGCGCTCGGCAATCAGGAGCGCCGCATGTCAGCCATGCGATGCTCGCAAAAAACGGTGGGCACATGCCAGCCATGCGGTGCGTGCAAAGTGCCGTCGCCACGCTGCGACGATATGCGCGGTCGCTTCCCGTGGGCTCAGAAGCTCCAGCGCTGCGCGTTGCTGACGAGGAAATCCCGGAACGCCTGCACCCGCGCCACCGACTTCAGTTCTTCCGGATAGACGAAGAACGCATCGAGCGCCGGGTTCTCTTCTTCGCCGAACAGTTGCACCAGGCCGACGTTCTCCTCGATCAGATAATCCGGCAACAGCGCAATGCCCAAGCCGCGCTGGCAGGCGCGCAGCAGCCCCATGATGTTGTTGATGACCAGCGCCGCCTGGCGCGGGCCCTTGCCGTTGCGGTGCGTCTCGGTGAGGAAGCTCCGGTTCTGCAGATAGGCCGGCACCGTCGAGCCGCCGAGCAGGATGATGCGGTGCT
Organism: uncultured Alphaproteobacteria bacterium; assembly: GCA_963785665.1. Classification (GTDB taxonomy): domain Bacteria; phylum Pseudomonadota; class Alphaproteobacteria; order Rhizobiales; family Xanthobacteraceae; genus Z2-YC6860. Next base: position 49,402 of record CAWAWF010000027.1, on the reverse strand, counting down.
TGTCGAGCTCTTCGAGCGAGCGCGGCGTGCCGGCGCGCTTGAGGTATTCCGCCGAGGCATAGGCGTGGAAATGCACCGAGAACAGCTTGCGCTGGATCAGGTCGGGTTGCGTCGGCTGGCGCAGCCGGATCGCCACGTCGGCCTCGCGCATGGCGAGGTCGAGCTCCTCGTCGGTGGTGATCAGGGTGATGCGGATATCCGGGAACAGGTCCATGAACTCGCCGAGCCGCGGCGTCAGCCAGTGGATGCCGATGCCGGGCGTGGTCGTCACCTTCAATTCGCCGTGCGGCTTTTCGCGGCTGTCGGTGAGCTTGGCGCGCGCCGCTTCGAGCTTCATGAACACTTCATGTGCGACGCGGTAGAGCAGCTCGCCCTGCTCGGTCAGGATCAGCCCGCGGGCGTGGCGGTGGAACAGCGACACCGACAATTCCTGCTCCAGCGCGCTGACCTGCCGCGACACCGCCGATTGCGACAAGCCAAGCTGCTCGCCGGCATGGGTGAAGGAGCCCGCCTCCGCCGCGGCGTGAAACACCTTCAGCTTGTCCCAGTCCATCCCCGTGCTGGCCATTCGATGTTCTACTCCGCCGCGTCCTGCTGCCGCACATTGTGATGAGCGAGAAACCGCTCCGCCTCGAGCGCGGCCATGCAACCGAGCCCCGCCGCCGTCACCGCCTGGCGATAGACGTCATCGGTGACGTCGCCGGCGGCGAACAGCCCTGGGACCGAGGTCGCGGTCGAATAGGGCGCGGTCCAGACATACCCATTCGGCTTCATCTTGATCTTGCCCGCGACCAGCTCGGTGGAGGGCGAATGGCCGATGGCGATGAACACGCCATCGGCGGTCATCTCCTGCAAAGCGCCGGTCTTGACGTTCTTCAACACGACGCCCCGCACCTTCAGCGGGTTGGCGTCGCCGGTCACGTCGTGCAATGCCGAATCCCAGACCACGTTGATCTTGGGATGCTTGAACAGCCGGTCCTGCAGAATTTTTTCGGCACGGAAGTGATCGCGCCGGTGCACAACCGTCACCTTGGAGGCGAAGTTGGTCAGGAACAGCGCTTCCTCGACCGCGGTGTTGCCGCCGCCGATCACCAGGACTTCCTTGTTCTTGTAGAAGAAGCCGTCGCAGGTGGCGCAGGCCGAGACGCCGTAGCCTTTGAACTTCTGCTCCGACGGCAGATCGAGCCAGCGCGCCTGGGCGCCGGTGGCCAGCACCACGGCGTCGGCGATATAGGTCATGCCGGAATCGGTGCTGAGCCGGAACGGCCGCTCGGTCAGGTCGAGGTCGTTGACGTGGTCGGTGACGATCTTGGTGCCGACGTGCTCGGCCTGCTTCTGCATCTGCTCCATCAGCCAGGGGCCCTGGATGACGTCGGAGAAGCCTGGATAGTTTTCCACGTCGGTGGTGATGGTGAGCTGGCCGCCGGGCTGGATACCCTGGATCAGGATCGGCTCCAGCATGGCGCGGGCGGCATAGATCGCGGCCGTATAGCCGGCCGGGCCGGAGCCGATGATGACGAGCTTGGCGTGGGTGGTTTCTGCCATCGGTATGGGTCCCTCGATCCGGGCAAATTCTCGGTCTGCCGCGCGGAGAGGGTTGTTTCGGCGACCCGTCTGGCCGGCCGATGCATCCCCCAGCCCCTAATTTAGGGCTTCGGCCGAGCTATGCAAGATACGCAACCCTTGATCCACATGCCGTCAAAGCCGGGAAATCTGTCGGTCGACGCGCAATAATATTTCGCGCAACAATCTTTCGTCACGGTTCCGGCTCAGGGATAATGCGCCACCCCCAGATTCGGAGCCGATCTTGACCAGCCGACTCGACGCCATCGACTGGAAAATCCTCAAGGAATTGCAGGACGACGGCCGCATCACCAATGTCGAGTTGGCGAGCCGGGTCGGCATCTCGGCGCCGCCGTGCCTGCGGCGGATGCGGGCGCTGGAGGAGGCAGGCTTCATCAAGGGCTACCGGGCGCTGCTCGACGAGAAGCAACTCGGCTACGAGGTGACCGTGTTCGCCATGGTCCACCTCACCAGCCAGGCGGAATCCGACCTCAACGAATTCGAGGCCTTCGTTCGCAAGGAGCCGCTGGTGCGCGAATGCTGGATGCTGTCCGGCGAGATCGACTTCGTCCTCAAATGCGTGGCGCCCGACCTCAAGACCTTCCAGGCTTTCGTCGCCGAGCTAACCGGGGCGCCGCACGTGCGCAACGTCAAGACCTCGCTGACGCTGCGCAACTCCAAGGACGCCGCCATGGTGCCGATGGAACTGCGCGACAAGTCTAGAACGCCGGCATGATCTCAGTCCGGAACAGCTCGATCGAGCGCAGCGCCTCCGGCAGCGTGATGTCGCCGAACACCATTTGCGGCACGAAATAATTGCAGCCGTTTGCGGCGATCTCTGCCTCGATGAAACGCCGCACCGTCGCGGGCGAGCCGGCCACGCCGTTGTCGAGGGCGGCAAGCTCGTCGAAGGTCGGCGGATAGATGCCGATCACCCGCGGCTCGGTGCCGTGGCGGTTGAACAGCCAGCGGAAGCTCGTCCGCCAGCGCGGATAGGCGCGCCGTGCGATCGCCATCGCCGCCTCGTCGGTGTCGGCCAGCACGACGTGGCGGCTTACGCCAGCGAGCGTGCCGTGCGGATCGAGGCGGTGGGTCGGGCGCGCCTCGCGATAGGCCTTGATGATGGCGCTGGTGTTGTCGCGGAGCCCCAGGGCTACGATGTTGACGTCGTTCTCGGCCGGCCATTTGGCGTTGCCGGGCAGCGTGACGCCGTACCACAGCGGCGGATGCGGCTTCTGCACCGGCTTGAGGATCATCGGAAGCTTATCGAATTTGTAGAACTCGCCCGCAAACGACAGCTCGTCCGAGGTGAGCCCCTTCATCAGCACCTGGAACGCCTCGTGGTACATCGCCTGGGTCTTGGCGAAGTCGAGGCCATACGCGGCGGTCTCGAACATCGACACGCCGCGGCCGACGCCGAGCTGGAAGCGGCCCTGGCTGAGCTGATCGATCATGCAGACCTCTTCGATCAGACGGAGCGGATGGTAGAACGGCAGCAGATACACCAGCGGGCCGAAGCGGAGCTTGGTGGTTCGCTGCGACAGCGCCGCGAAGATCAAAGCGGGCGAGGCTGCCGCGCCGAGCGGCGTCGTGTGGTGCTCGGCGACGTGATAGCCGTAGAAGCCGGCGCGGTCGTAGGCCTCGGCGATCGCCAGCCGCTCGGCATAAAGCTGCCCGAGCGGGATGCCGGCGTCGTCGATGTGATCGAAGATTCCGAATTTCATCGGTATGCACTCGTTCTCTCAACGTCATGCCCGGCCTTGTGCCGGGCATCCACGCCTTGCTCTGGCACCCAGGTTAAAGACGTGGATGGCCGGGACAAGCCCGGCCATGACGTTGCTGATATTGTGCTAGGACCAGAAAGAGACGAGGCGCCGCCTACTTCCACTCGATCTTGGCGATCTCGTAGGCCTTGGCGCCGCCGGGCGTGACCACCTCGACGTTCTCGCCCTTCTTCTTGTTGATCAGCGCGCGCGCGATCGGCGAGGTGATCGAGATCTTGCCCTGCTTGGCGTTCGCCTCCGGCTCGCCGACGATCTGCCAGACGTGCTTCTTGTTGGTGTCCTCGTCGATCAGCGTCACGGTGGCGCCGAACTTGATGGTGTCGCCCGACAGCTTCGACACGTCGATGATCTCGGCGCGCGCGATCTTGTCCTCGAGCTCGGCAATGGCGCCCTCGTTGAGCGATTGCTGCTCCTTGGCGGCGTGATACTCGGCGTTCTCCGACAGGTCGCCATGGGTGCGCGCCTCGGTGATCTGCTGAATGATCCGCGGCCGCTCGACCTGCTGGCGGTGCTTGAGATCGTTCTCGAGCACGGTATGACCCATTGCGGTCATAGGAATCTTTTCAATCATCTTCAATCCTCTGAACCTCGGGACACAAAGTCCAATCGCGGGCGGAAAGCTTCCGACCCGCGACTAAAAACCCACGTCCTCAATTCGACCGCCGGTGCCAGGTTCCAGTCCCTTGCGGGACTTAGTCCTGGCCCCCGAAATAGCTTTGCAACGCACGAACCTCGAGGTCGCCCCCGAGATAGGCCTTGATGCCCTGCGCCGCGGCGACGGCACCGGAAAGAGTGGTGTAGTACGGCACTTTATGCAAGAGGGCGGCCCGCCGAAGGGGCCGGCTGTCGGCCAGCGCCGTGGCCCCCTCGGTGGTGTTGAAAACCAGCTGAACACGGCCGTTTTTGATGGCATCGACGATGTGCGGCCGGCCTTCCGCCACTTTGTTGATCTTGATCGCCTCGACCCCGTTCTCGGACAGGAAGCGCTGGGTCCCGGACGTCGCGATCACCTCGAATCCGAGCGTCCGCAGCACCTTGAGCGATTCCAGGATCTTCGGCTTGTCGCCGTCACGCACCGAGACGAAAACGGTGCCGTCCTTGGGCAGGCGGGCGCCGCCGCCGAGTTGGCTCTTGGCGAAAGCGACCGCGTAGTCGCGGTCGAGCCCCATCACCTCGCCGGTCGACTTCATCTCCGGGCCGAGCACGGTGTCGACCTTGTCGCCGAAGCGGGCGAATGGGAACACCGCCTCCTTGACGCCGACGTGGCGGGCGGTTTTCAGATCGAAGCTCATCGGCTTGAGCTTGAACGAGGCGAGAGTCTCGCCGGCCATGACGCGGGCCGCGATCTTGGCGACGGGAAGCCCGATCACCTTGGCAACGAACGGCACCGTCCGCGACGCGCGCGGATTGACCTCGAGAATGTAAATCTCGCCATCCTTGATGGCGAATTGGACGTTCATCAGCCCGCCGACATTGAGCGACAGCGCGAGCTTGCGCGTCTGCGCCTCGAGCTCCGCGATCATTTTCTTGTCGAGGGAGTAGGGCGGCAGCGAGCAGGCGCTGTCGCCCGAGTGGATGCCGGCCTCCTCGATGTGTTCCATGATGCCGGCGATGTAGGTGTCCTTGCCGTCGCACAGGCAATCGACGTCGACCTCAATGGCGTCGGTGAGATAGCGGTCGATCAAGAGCGGCCGCTTCGCCGACACCACCAGCTCCGACGGCCGGTCGAGATCGCCGGCGAGCCGCACCAGATAGCGGTCGAGCTGCGCGCCGTCGTGCACGATCTCCATGGCGCGGCCGCCCAGCACATAGGACGGTCGGATCACGATCGGGTAGCCGATGCCGTCCGCCGTGGCGCGCGCCTGTTTCACGCTGGCCGCGATGCCGCTTTGCGGCTGCCGGAGCTTGAGCTTCTCCATCAACTGCTTGAAGCGGTCGCGGTCCTCGGCAAGGTCGATGGCGTCGGGCGAAGTACCAAGGATCGGCACTTTGGCTTTTTCCAGCGGCTCGGCGAGCTTCAGCGGGGTCTGGCCGCCGAACTGCACGATGACGCCGTGCAGGGTGCCATGCGCGCGCTCGGTGTCGATGATCTCCAGCACATCCTCGGCGGTGAGTGGCTCGAAATAGAGCCGGTCCGAGGTGTCGTAGTCGGTCGACACCGTCTCCGGATTGCAGTTGATCATGATGGTTTCGTAGCCAACCTCCTTCAGCGCGAAGGCGGCATGGCAGCAGCAATAGTCGAACTCGATGCCCTGGCCGATCCGGTTTGGCCCGCCACCGAGGATGACGACCTTCTTCTTGTCCGATGGGCGCGCCTCGTTGGCGACGGCGCTGCCGCCCTGGCCGCCGAACGGCGTCTCGTAGGTCGAATACATGTAGGCGGTCGGCGAGGCGAATTCCGCGGCGCAAGTGTCGATCCGCTTGAACACCGGGCGGACATCGAGCGCGCGCCGCCGCTTTGTCACCTCGTCGGCGGCGAGCCCGGTGAGCTTGCCGAGCCGCGGATCGGAAAAACCCAGCGCTTTCAGCCGCCGGAACGCGCCGGCCGTCTTCGGCAGGCCCTTCGCTTTGATCTCGGCCTCGGTCTCGACGATGCCGCGCACCTGAGCCAGGAACCACGGATCGACCTTGCAGGCGGAGTGCACCTCGGCGTCGGTGAAGCCCAGCCGGATCGCCTGGGCGACCTTGAGGATGCCGTCCTGGCTCGGCTTGCCGAGCGCGGCACGAATGGCGTTCTTGTCGTCGCCCTGGCCGAGACCGGGAAGCGTGATCTCGTCCAATCCGGTGAGCCCGGTTTCCAGCGAGCGCAGCGCCTTCTGCAACGACTCCTGGAAGGTGCGGCCGATCGCCATCGCTTCTCCGACCGACTTCATCGACGTGGTCAGCGTCTCGTCGGCGCCGGGGAATTTCTCGAAGGCAAACCGGGGAATCTTGGTGACCACATAGTCGATGGTCGGCTCGAACGACGCGGGCGTCGCCCCGCCGGTGATGTCGTTGGCGATCTCGTCGAGCGTGTAGCCGACCGCGAGCTTGGCCGCGACCTTGGCGATCGGGAAGCCGGTCGCCTTCGAGGCCAAGGCCGACGAGCGCGACACCCGCGGGTTCATCTCGATCACGATCATGCGGCCGTCCTTCGGATCGACCGCGAACTGCACGTTCGAGCCGCCGGTCTCCACCCCGATCTCGCGCAGCACCGCCAGCGAGGCGTCGCGCATGATCTGGTATTCCTTGTCGGTGAGTGTCAGCGCCGGCGCGATGGTGATGCTGTCGCCGGTGTGGATGCCCATCGGATCGAGGTTCTCGATCGAGCAGATGATGATGCAATTGTCCTTCTTGTCGCGGACAACCTCCATCTCATACTCTTTCCAGCCCAGCACCGATTCCTCGATCAGCACCTCGCTGGTCGGCGAGGCGTCGATGCCACGCTCGACAATGTCGATGAACTCTTCCTTGTTGTAGGCGATGCCGCCGCCGGTGCCGCCCATGGTGAACGACGGCCGGATGATGGCCGGCAGGCCGATGTCATTGAGTGCGTCGAGCGCCTGCGCCAGGGTCTTGATCTGGTGCGAGCGCGGCGTGTCCAGGCCGATCTTGGTCATGGCGTTGCGGAACAGCTCGCGGTCCTCGGCCTTGTCGATGGCCTCCGCCGTGGCGCCGATCATCTTGACGCCGAACTTGTCGAGCGTGCCCATTTTCTTGAGCGACAGCGCGGTGTTGAGCGCGGTCTGGCCGCCCATGGTCGGCAGCAGCGCGTCCGGACGCTCCTTTTCGATGATCTTCGCCACGATCTCCGGCGTGATCGGCTCGATGTAGGTGGCGTCGGCCAGGTCCGGGTCGGTCATGATCGTGGCCGGATTGGAATTGACCAGCACGATCCGGTAGCCCTCTTCCTTGAGGGCCTTGCAGGCCTGCGTCCCGGAATAGTCGAACTCGCAGGCCTGGCCGATCACGATGGGGCCGGCGCCGATGATCAGGATCGATTTGATGTCGGTGCGTTTGGGCATCGGGCCTCGATTGACACAAAAAAAGGGCGCGCTATCGCGCGTCCTTCGCCCCGGCGGGGAGGGCCCCGCGCGAGGTGGGATTAGACCAGAATCGGGGTCCCAACAACCCCGGAACCCGGCAAAGCCTCAGTTGTCAGCAGGGTTATATGAGGATTGATCTGTCGCAAAACATCCCGCCGGAGTGCGATATACTGGTGGGATATTCTCAATTCTTTCCCGGCCTGCGAGACAACCCCTGTGGACGCAGCGACCCATAAGTTCAAACCCGTCATCCGGCCGACCTTTGCGGAGCTTTTCACCCCGAAGCTCGTCACCATCCTTCAGGAGGGTTACGGCTGGTCCGGCCTTAAGGCCGATGTTTTCGCCGGCCTGACGGTCGCGATTGTCGCAGCCCCGTTGTCGATGGCGATCGCCATCGCCTCCGGCGCCCCGCCGGAGCACGGGCTCTACACCGCCATCGTCGGCGGCTTCCTGGTGTCCTTGTTCGGCGGCAGCCGCTTTCAGATCGGCGGGCCGGCCGGTGCATTCATTGTTCTGGTTGCGGCGTGCGTCGACCGCCATGGCCTCGATGGGCTTTTCCTCGCAACCATCATCGCCGGCCTCATCCTGATCGCGGTCGGCTTTCTCCGCCTCGGCACCTACATCAAGTTCATTCCCTATCCGGTGACCGTCGGTTTCACCACCGGCATCGCCATCATCATCTTCGCCAGCCAGATCAGGGACCTGCTCGGTCTGCACCTGCCGGGCGGTGAGCCTGGGCCGATCGTGCAAAAGCTCGCGGTGCTTGGCGCGGCGCTTCCCACCATCAATGCGTACGCCGTGGCGATTTCCGTGGCCACCATCGCGGCGATCATGGCATTGCGGCGCTGGCGGCCGTCATGGCCGGGCATTCTTCTTGCCGTTGTCGGCGTGACCGTGGTCGCGGCGTTGCTGCATTTTCCCGTCGCCACCATCGGCAGCCAGTTCGGCGAATTGCCGCGCACGCTGCCGCTGCCACACCTACCGCCGGTATCGCCGGAACGGATCATGGCAGTGCTGCCCGACGCGGTCGCCTTCGCGCTGCTCGGCGCGATCGAGTCGCTGCTCTCCGCGGTGGTCGCCGACGGCATGACCGGCCGCCGCCATCGCTCCAACTGCGAACTGGTGGCGCAGGGCGTCGCCAACATCGGCTCGGCGCTGTTTGGCGGCATTTGCGTGACCGGCACCATCGCGCGGACCGCGACCAACGTGCGCGCCGGCGCGCGCGGCCCGGTCGCGGGCATGCTGCATTCCATCTTCCTCCTGTTGTTCCTGCTGATCGCCGCCCCGCTCGCGAGCTACATCCCGCTTGCGGCGCTGGCCGGCGTGCTGGCAACCGTATGCTGGAGCATGGCCGAGCGGCACGCCTTCGCCGCGCTGATCCGCTCGCGCGGCGGCGATGCGCTGGTGCTGCTCGCGACATTCCTGCTGACGATCTTCGTCGGCCTGACCGAGGGCATTGTGGTCGGCTTTGCCATCGGCGCCGTGCTGTTCATCAAGCGCATGGCGGACGTGGCGGGCGTCGAGGCCCACCGTCCGCTGGTGCCCGAGGACCGCGCCGACAATGCCGACGGCCCGCGCACGGCCTACGAGGCAGCCCCCGATCGCGACATCGTCGTCTATCGCATCAGCGGCGCGCTGTTCTTTGGCGCGGCCTCGTCGATCGCGGCGCTGCTCGAGCAGGTGTCGAGCCAATATCGCGCGCTGGTTCTGGACTTCACCGATGTGCCGTTTGCCGATGCCACCGGCGTCAACATGATTGCAGGCGTCTGCCGCACCGCTGCGCGGAACGGCGCCAAGGTTTTCCTCACCGGCGCGGCGGACGATCTGCGCGACGCCATGATGGCGCAGGGCGTGGCGCCGCCGACCGTGCAGTTTGCCGCCGACGTGGAGGCGGCGGTCGCCATCCTCAAGCGGCCGGACTGATCGTCCAGCCAGGGTCCGTCACTCCGCCTTCATGTGGGCGGCGTTGACCACCTTGCCCCATTTGTCGGTTTCGTTGGCGATGAACTTGTCGAAGTCGGCCGGCGAGCCCGGCAGCACAGTGCCGCCGAGCTCGGCGAGCCGCGCCTTCAGCTTCGGATCGGCAAGGCCGGCGTTGATCTCATGGTTGAGCTTCTCGACCACGTCGGCGGGTGTCCCCTTCGGCGCGCTGATGCCGTACCACGAGATCGATTCGTAGCCCGGCACCGAGTCGGCGATGGTCGGCAGGTCCGGCAGCGCCTCCGCGCGTGTCAGCGTCGTCACTGCAAGGCCACGCAGCCGTCCGGCGCGGATGTGCTCCAGCGATGCCGGCGTGGTCTCGATCATGAGCTGCACCTGCCCACCAAGCAGATCGGTCAGCGCCGGCGCCGAGCCGCGATAGGGGACGTGCTGCATGACGACACCGGTCATCATCTTGAACAGCTCACCGGAGACATGCTGCGGCGTGCCGACGCCGGCCGAGGCGTAGTTGATCTTGCCGGGATTGGCCTTGGCGTAGGCGATCAACTCAGGGATTGATTTCACCGGCAGGCTCGGCGTCACTTCGGCCACCAGCGGCACCTTGCTGATCGCGGCGACATGCGCCATGTCGTGCACGAAATTCCACTTCAGCTTGTCGTACAGCGTGACGCCGATGGTGTTCGGCGGGCCGCTCAGCAACAGCGTGTAGCCGTCCGGCGCCGAGTTGACGACGTATTCCGCCCCGAGCGTGCCGCCGGCGCCGGCCCGGCTCTCGACCAGGAACTGCTGTCCGAGATGCTCCGACAGCCACTGCGCGATCAGCCGCGCGGTGATGTCCTGGGGGCCGCCGGCGGGGAAGCCGACGATGATGCGCGCCGGATGCGACGGATAGGTCTCGGCGTGAGCCGCGAGCGGCATGGCGGCAAATGCGGCGATGGCCGCCAATTGCAAGAACCTACGGCGTGAGTGTTTCGACACGATCTTCCCCCCGATGATTGGTGAAGCGTTACGTCTCAATCCTTCTCCGGCATGCTTATTCATGGGCGTCCCCGCAAGTGTCGGAGCTTTGAGGAGGTGCGACAAGCGGCATGTTTGCCCCGGAACGGTCGTAGGACTAGGCTTTGACGGCATGGAGGACACGCCGTGAAGATGCGCAGCGCATGGATCGCGGGCTTGCTGCTGACGCTGGCGCTGCCCGCTCATGCCCAACTCAATTCGCAACGCCAGATCACACTGGTGGTGCCGATCGGCGCCGGCGGCGGCGTCGATGCCACCGGCCGGCTGGTCGCCGAAAAGCTCCAGCAGCGGCTGAAGCAACCGGTGATCGTCGAGAACCGCCCGGCAGGCGGCGGGATGATTGGCACCGACTCGGTCGCCAAGGCTGCGCCCGACGGGCAGACGCTGCTGCTGATGGAGACTTCGGCGGTGCTGCACAGCTACCTGCACACCAACGTGCCCTATGACGTGGCGACGGACTTCGCCCCGATCGCCCGCGTCGCGCTGTCGCCGCTGCTGCTGTTCGCGAGCCCGACCTTCGCCGCCAACAACATCCGCGAGCTGATCACGCTCGCCCGCGAGGAGCCCGGCCGGCTCTCGGCGGGAACGCCCGGCATCGGCACGCCGCACCATCTCGGCCTGCTCATGCTCAACGCACTCGCCAAGGTCGATATCGTCAACGTGCCCTACCGCGGCGCCGCGCTGGTCGTGAACGATGTCCTGGCGGACCAGATCCCGATGGGCTGGGGCGCGCCGACGGCGGTGATGCCGCATGTCGCAGCCGGCAAGTTGAAGCTCTTGGGCGTCGCTTCGGCGCAACGCGTGCCGTCATTGCCAAAGGTGCCGACGATCGCCGAGAGCGGCGTGCCGGGCTTCGATCTCGATATCTGGTTCGGGCTCGCGGCGCCGGCCAAGACCCCGCCCGATCTGGTGGCGCGGCTGTCCAGGGAAATTGCCGGCATCGTCGCTGATCCCGATTTCAAGACGCGCATCGAGAAGGTCGGTCTCACCCCGGCCTACCTCGGCGGAGCCGAATTCGGCGCGGAAATTAAGGCCGACCACGAGCGCTTCGGCAATATCATCAAGGCCGCCGGCATCAAGCCGAACTGACGGCGCTCGAACCAATCGCCGGTCCGTTCGTTATGGACAACACGGGCCGGCTGCCATGAGTTTTCGCGACAAGCTCGATACCAAGCGCTTGGTGAACGCCGGGTTGATCCTCGGCGCCATTGCGCTCGCCTGGGTGGTCGAACGGCCGACCAAGACTCCGCCACCGAAGATGGAAACCTACCCAGCCGGCTGGACTGTCGACCCCGACACCATGCCGTCGCGGCGCGGCCTTCTTCATACGCGCTGGCCGTGGTGGCGCGACGTGCTGGTGGAAACCTACCATGCCCTGACCAAGGACCGGCTGCTGGCGGTCGCCGCCGGCGTCGTGTTCTACGCGCTGCTTGCGATCTTCCCCGCCGTCACCGCCTTCGTGTCGTCCTACGGCTTGTTCGCCAAGACCGGCGCGATCCAGGACGACCTGGCGATGCTCGCCAACATCATGCCGGCCGGCGGCATCGACATCATCCGCGAGCAGATCGACCGCATCGCCAATCAGCCGAGCGGATTAAGCATCGGCTTCGGCGTCGGCCTGCTGGTCGCGGTGTGGAGCGCCAATGCCGGCGTCAAGGCGATGATGGACGCGCTCAACGTCATCGTCGGCCAGCAGGAGCGGCGGAGCTTCGTGCGGCTCAACCTGCTGTCGCTCACCGTGACGCTCGGCGCCATCGTCTTCCTGATGCTGTCGGTCGGCGCCGTGGTGGCGTTTCCGCTGGTGATGTCCACCTTCGGGCTCAAGGCCTTCACCGCCACCACCACATGGCTGATCCGCTGGCCGCTGCTGCTCGCGCTGATGGTCGGCGTGCTGAGCGTGTTCTACCGGATCGGGCCGAGCCGCGAGCATGCGCCACGCTGGTGGCTGTCGCCGGGCGCGCTGGTGGCGGCGCTGCTGTGGCTCGCGGGCTCGGCGGCGCTGTCGTTCTACCTGTCGAACTTCGCCGACTACAACGCCACCTACGGCTCGCTCGGCGCCGCCATCGGCCTGATGATGTGGATGTGGCTGTCGACCGTGGTGGTGCTGCTCGGCGCCCAGCTCGACACCGTGATTGAGCGCAAGCTGCCGCCGGCTTAACGCGTCGGCTTGCCCTGCGGCAGCGCGAGCGTCACCGGATCGCTCTCGGCGACGCCGGCCGTGGCCATCTCGCCCGCCGCCTCCAGCACTGGATAAGCCGCCGAGCAGATGTGCGAGTGGATGCGCTTGAGATCGCGCAGCACGTCGAGATGGATCGACGTCGTCTCCATCGTCTCGGCGCGGGCCTCGCGGAGACGCTCGAAATGCCGCTCCGCCGCGGCGACCTCGGCATTGCGCAATTCGGCCTTTTCGCGGATCAGCCACCGCGCGTCCTCGACATTGCCGGACATGAACACGCCGAAGGCGGCACGAAGGTTCTCCAGGATACGGGCGTGGAAGGCCTTGAGCTCGGCCGCGCCTTCGGCCGAAAATTGCAGCTTTCGCTTGGCCTTCTTGTCCGCGAGTTCGCTCAGGTTCTTGTCGATGATGTCGCCGATATGCTCGAGGTTGATCGAGAACGATACGATCTCCATGGCGCGCCGGGCCTCCCGCTCGTCGAGGCTGTTGCCGGTGAGCTTGGCGACATAGAGCTTGATCGCCTCGTCGAGGCGGTCGACCGCGTTGTCCATCTTGGAAACTTCGGCGACCAGCCCGCGATCATTGGTCATCAGCGCCGTCATCACCTGACGTAGCATCACCTCGACAAGGTCGCCCATGTGCAGCGTCTCGCGCGCCGCGTCGGCCAGCGCCAGCGAGGGAGTGCCGAGGGCGGACGGATCGAGATGCCGCGGCATGTTCGGGTCGGCCGCCACAGCCCGCGCCGGGAAAAACTGCTCCAGCAGCCGGGCCAGTGGACCGAGCAGCCCGATGAACAGCACCGCCAGTGCCACGTTGAAGGCGACATGGAAGCCCGCCGTCAGCTTCGACACGTCCGGCTCGAATGCGATCAGCCGTCCCGCCAGCGGATGCAGGAACGGCAGCACCAGCGCCACACCGACAATGCGGTTGACCAGGTTGCCGACCGGCAGCCGATAGCTCTTGGGATCGTCGCGCCGGGCGCCCTCGAACAGCGGATTGATGGCGCTGCCGAGATTGGCGCCGAGCACCAGCGCCAGCGCCGCTGCAGGCGTGATGAAGTTCGAATAGGCGAGCGACATGAACAGCAGCACCGTCGCCACGCTCGAATGCGCCGCCCAGGTCAGCGCCGCCGCAATCACGACGCACAGGATCGGATCGCCAGTGATGGCGCCGAGTAGCGTGCGCACCACGGGTGCCTGCTCGGCCGGCGCCAACGTGTCGAGCAGGATATGCAGCGCCAGCAGCATCAAGCCGAGACCGATGCCGACGCGCCCGATGTCCTTAAGGCGGCTGCGTCCGCCGCTGCGGAAGGCGACGAGCCCGATCACGAACAGCACCGGAGCAGCCGCTGCGACGTTGAACGACAGAAGCTGCACGATCAGCGTGGTGCCGACATTGGCGCCAAGCATGATCGCCAGCGCCGGGATCAATGCGACCATGCCCTCGGTGGTGAACGAGGCGGTCATCAGCGCGGTCGCCGTGCTGCTTTGCAGGAGCGCTGTTAGACCGAGGCCGGCGGCGAACGCCGCGAAACGGTTGCCAAGTGCATGAGAGAGAAGACGGCGCAGATCCGGCCCGAAGGCACGGAGAATGCCGCTGTGGACCATGTGCAGGCCCCACAGCAGAAGTGCCACGCCCCCCATCAAGTCGAGCAGAACGAGCGTGCCCATCTCTCCATCATACCCGAGGCTTGGGCGGCGGGCGGGTCAATAAACCCGGTGCCGGTCGAAGGCCTGATAATTGCCGCGCGACCGCGGGGTGCTCGGCGGCTCGGCCGCAGCCTCGTCATCGCCGGGCTGACCGCCGAGTTCGGCCTGGGCCTTTTCCTTCGCGGCGGCGGCGTAGTGCGGCGCGCCGTTGAAGTCGAAGGCCGGCGTTGCGGCGCGATAGGGCGACGGGTCGGGCCGTGAAATCATTTCGTCGAAGCTGGTCCGCTCTTGCGCCGCCTGCGCCGGCACGTCGCTGTTGTGGGAGCTGATCGCCGGCCCGATCAGCCAGGCACCTGCGAACATGCCGATCGCGACTGCGGCCATGGCGGCGAGCCACGGCTCGGAGCGGATGGTTGAGGCGTTGAACAGGTGATACGGAAAGCGCATGCGTTTCTCCGCAAGGGAAACGCCTTGAGCCGCCAGGATGTTCCGCCGTCTCCGCAACATCGTTGCGAGTCTCGTACGCCCCGCTAGATCTGCGAGGCGACCTGGTCGAGTCCGATCACGCGCGCGAGCTTGCGAACCTCGTTCTTCTGGTCCTCGCGCAGCCGCATCAGCAGCGGCATCGCCGCCCAGATCAGTTTCTGGACCTCAGGACTGTCGGTGTCGATGTTCACCTTGCCGGCGACCGCATGCTTGGTGCCGCGCAACTGGGTGCGCACCACGTCGCGGAGCGCCGCTTCAACCGCGGGCCAGTATTCAACCTGGTCCGAGCTCAGCCGCAGCCGGCCCTTGAGGCCGGAAATCTGGTTGTCGTCGAGCAGCCCGCTATGCGCCGACGGCGCGGGGGCCGGGGGCGGCGCTGGCAACAGATGCTTCGGCTTCTCGGCGGGAGGCTGCAGCGCGGCAACGGTGGCGTGCTTCGGCGCGACCGCTGCGGCCGAAGCGGGCACGGCGTCGGGAATTTGCAGTGCCGAGGCGATCACCGGATCGGCCGGGCGTTCGATGGGCAGGTCGGGGCCCATCGAGGCGAGCGCGAACACCGGCTTGTGCGCGACCGTTTGCAACGCGGTCTCGATGCGATTGGTCTTGGCGGCGCGATTGGTGATCTGCGGCTGCAGGAAATCGCCGGTCGCCTGCGCGGCAAACGAAGCCCGGTTGATCCGCTGGGCATAGCTGCTGTAGGCGGCCAGAGTCACGGCCGCCGCACCGAACACGACGAAGCAGGCAACCTTACGTTTGGACAAGCGACACTCCCCGCATCACAAAGACTTACACGCAGCCTTGTCGCAAAGCCCGATTAATATCGGCTTAACCATAACGGGGCCGCTTGCCGTCCCACCGGCCCCATTTTCAGCGTGCGTGCGCCAGGAAGGTCATTCGCCTTTCATTGTGGCCGATGTTTGGGCGGGCCTGCTCGGCCGAGAACCCGGCAAGTTCCAGCTTGGCCGCCATTTCCGGGCCGCTGTAGCGGGTGATCCCCAGCGACTTGCGAAGCCGCCAATAGTCCGAGAAATAGGTGCGGAACAGCCCCCGCAGCGCCGCCCAGAAAAACCCCTCCTGACGGCCGAACCGCAGCAGCGCCAGCGCATCGGCAAACGCGGAAATCTCTTTCGGGATGACGTCGCCGACCACCAGCAGGCCGCCCGGCTTGAGCAGGCGGTGAAACAACGGGAGCAGCGCGTCGAACTCCCCGGCCGTCAGGTATTGCGTTACCGAATGCATGACGACGACATCAATCGTGCCCGCCGTCATCATCGCCACGTCCTCGGGCTTGCGCACCGCGATCTTGTTGTTGGCGGCAAAGCGTGCGCCCAGCATCGCCCGCACATTTGGCGCCGGTTCGCACAGGATCAGCCGCGACGTCAGCTCGGCGACACGGTCGGCCGACAGTGCCTCGCCGCAGCCGTAGTCGAGCATCACGCCGTCCTGCGGCGCGAACTTTCGGATGTCCTGGGCGATGCGGCGGAAGTGCGCGGACTCGTGGCGCGTGTTGACGTAGATCGGATGCTTGCCGTCCCAGAACTCGACCCACGCTGAGGACGCCATCGGATGCCGATCTACCACCGGGGCTTAAGTCGCAGCAGCAGCGCGCCGAACTAGGCGGCCTTGGTTTTCCGCGCGCGCATCAACTCGACGAAGCGGGTGAACAGGTAATGGCTGTCGCGGGGTCCGGGCGAGGCCTCGGGATGGTACTGCACCGAGAACACCGGGCGGTCCTTCAACGCGATGCCGCAGTTCGAGCCGTCGAACAGCGACACGTGAGTCTGCTCGACGTTCTTCGGCAGGCTATCCTTGTCGACCGCGAAGCCGTGGTTCATCGAGGTGATCTCGACCTTGCCGGTGGTCATGTCCTTGACCGGATGGTTGGCGCCGTGATGACCCTGATGCATCTTCATGGTCTTGCCGCCGACCGCGATGCCGAGCATCTGGTGGCCGAGACAAATCCCGAAGGTCGGCGTGCCCGAGTCGATCAGCTTCTTGATGACGGGCACCGCGTATTGTCCGGTCGCCGCCGGATCGCCTGGGCCATTGGAAAGGAACACGCCGTCGGGCTTCAGCGCGAAAATATCCTCGGCGCTGGTCTTGGCCGGCACCACCGTTACCTTGCAGCCGACGCTCGCCAGCAATCGCAGGATGTTGCGCTTGATGCCGTAGTCGAGTGCGACGACGTGAAACTCCGGCTTGTCGAGCCGGCCGTAGCCCTTGCCCCATTGCCACGGCGTCTCGTCCCACGAGAACCGCTGGCCGCTGGTTACCATGGGCACGAGGTCCATGCCGACCAGTCCCGGCCACCCGCGCGCCTCCTTCTTCAATGCATCGAGATCGAACTTGCCGTTCGGATCATGCGCGATCACCGCGTTGGGCATGCCCTTTTCGCGAATGAGCGCGGTCAGCGCCCTGGTGTCGAGGCCGCTGAGCCCGATAATGCCGCGCGCGCGCAGCCACTGGTCGAGGTGGCGCGTGGCGCGGAAGTTCGACGGCTGCGTGATATCGGTGCGCAGGATGACGCCGCGCGCCCCGGTCGCCGCCGCCATGTTGACGGTTTCGATGTCCTCTTCGTTGGTGCCGACGTTGCCAATATGAGGAAAAGTGAAGGTGATGATCTGCCCGGCATACGAAGGATCGGTGAGGATCTCCTCGTAACCCGTCATCGCGGTGTTGAAGCAGACTTCGCCGACCGCGTGACCGGACGCGCCGAGCCCATGGCCCTCAAGCACGGTGCCGTCCGCCAGCGCCAACAGCGCCGTGGGTTTCCGCTCGATCCAGCCGGAATCGTCTTGTTTGGGGCTCATATGGGGCCTAGATAGGCCGCCGGGCCGCCGCCGTCAAAGGCCGCGGGTCTCCAAAGACGACCATGTGAACAGCCGGTGTTTTGCATACCGGAACGGGGGTTTTCCCAGTGCTTCGCGACAACATCAACAATGCCACCAAGGATGCGATGAAGGCCCGCGACGAGAAGCGGGTCGGCACGCTGCGCATGATGAACGCGGCGATCAAGAACGCCGACATCGAGGCGCGCGGGCAGGGCAAGGAGCCGCTCAATGAAGCCGACCTGATGTCGCTGTTCCAGAAGATGATCAAGCAGCGCCAGGAATCCGCCGAGCTTTACGACAAGGGCGGCCGTCCCGAGCTTGCAGCCCAGGAGAACGCCGAGATCGAGATCATCCGGGGCTATCTGCCGCAGCAGATGTCCGACTCCGAGGCTGGCTCCGCCATCTCGCATCTGCTGCAGGAGATCAATGCCGAGACCATGAAGGACATGGGCCGCGCCATGGCGGCGCTGAAGGAGCGCTTCGCCGGCAAGATGGATTTCGCCAAGGCCAGCGGCAAGATCAAGGAATTGCTGAGCAAGAAGTAGGCGAACGCAGCTCATCACGTCCGGCGTTATCGCCGCACTCCGTTCCGTCCAGTTTCCGACATTGGTTCCGCTCTGACGCTTTGATCGCCACCGAAACGTGGGCGTCGATTGTCGCGCTATATACGCAATGCCGCTCGGCATTTGTCGGCGGTGTCCCGCGAGCGCAACTCCGATTGTTCCTTCGCAGAAATCGGGTGGGGCCGCGGAACGTTCGCCCTTATCTGCATGTTTGCTTCGGAGGCCGAAATGATGCTGTCAGCAACCCTCGCCAAATCGTCATCGCGCGCGTCGCATCAGGTTCTCGTGCTTGCGGCGGTGTCGCTCGGCGTTCTGATCGCGCAAATCGACACGTCCGTCGTCAGCCTCGCGGTGAAGCGGATCGGCGCCGACCTCAATTCCGGCGTCAGCGAGATGCAGTGGGTCATCGACGCCTACAATCTGGTCTACGCAAGCCTGCTGCTGACCGGCGGAACGCTGGGCGACCTGTACGGTCGGCGGCGCATCTTCGTCCTCGGCATCGCGCTGTTTACGGTCGGCACGTTGGTCTGCGCGCTGGCGCCGAGCGGGGCGGTGCTGATCACCGGCCGCGCCATCAGCGGCCTGGGCGCGGCGCTGGAATTGCCGATGTCGCTCGTTCTGCTCACACTGGCCTATCCGGAGGAGAAGTCGCGCGCGCATGCGCTCGGCATCTGGGCGAGTTGCAACGGCCTTGCCTTCATCATCGGCCCGACGCTCGGCGGCCTCCTGGTCGACAGCGCCGGCTGGCGAAGCATTTTCTATCTGATCCTTCCGGTTTGCGCCGCGGCGTTGGTGCTCACCTATGCTGCCGTGCCGGAAAGCGCCGAGCCGCGTGGCCGCAAGCTCGATCTGACGGGCCAGGCGCTCGCCGTCGTGGCGCTCGGCGGTTTGGCTTTCGCCGCCATCGAGGGATCGCATTGGGGGTGGGCATCGCTGCCGATCCTGTCGATCGCCGCGGTGGGGTTGGCCGCAGGCGTCGCGCTGTTCGTTCTGGAGGGACGCCTGACCGGCGCGATGATCCCGGTCGAATTCTTCCGCGACCGGGTGTTCTCGTCGGCTTTGTCGATTGCCGCGCTGATGACGTTCGGCATGTACGCGCTGCTGTTCCTGATGCCGCTTTATTTCCAGACCATGCGAGGCAACAGCGCCCTGTGGGCGGGTCTTCAGATGCTGCCGATGTCGGTGAGCTTCGTGGTGGTATCGCAGCTCACCGGCACCATCAGCAACGCGATCGGCCCGCGCATGCTGATGACCGGCGGCATGGCCTGCATGGGCATCGGCGCAATTCTACTTGCATTCATCGGCGCCGACACCAACGTCTGGCTGATCGCCGTCGCGCTGCTGATCGTCGGTGTGGGTCTTGGCCTCAACACCAGCCCGGTCAACGGCGTGGCCGTCGCCGCCGTGCCGAAGGCGCGCTCGGGAACGGCGTCGGGGTTGCTCAACACCGGGCGCATGATCGGTGCCACCATGGGCATCGCCATCCTCGGCGCGTTGTTCGCGGCGTTCGCCGGTCAGGAGGGTGCGGCGGGCGACGGCTTCCTCGCGGGCTTACGAGCCGCGATGCTGGTTGGCGGCGGCGCCGAACTGGTCGGCGCCGTGATCGCCTTTGCTTTCATCCGGTCCGACTCGCTGAAGCGGCAGGCGGCGTAGCGCCGCCGCGGCGGAAACGGCCGCTGCGCGAATTGTCGCTGCAATGCTGACCGGCTTGTTCGCCATCTCGCACCCTCCCGATGTTGCGCTATGATGCGCCAACAAGCCCGGGAGGAACCACGCCGTGTCGCGCATCATTGCAGTCTGGGCGGCAGCCTTGGCGATCGCGTCCGCAATGCTTGGCGCAGCGCCTGCGTCGGCGCAGGACAAGGGACAGGACTGGCCGAGCCGTCCGGTGCGCATCATCATTCCGCTCGGGCCCGGCGGCGGCGGCGATGTGTTCACGCGGCTGATGGCCGAGGAGCTGCAGAAGCATTTCGGTCAGCCCTTCATCGTCGAGAACCGGCCGGGCGGTGGGCTCAACATCGGCAGCCGCGCCTGCGCCGAAGCCGCGCCTGACGGCTACACTTTCTGCGTCCTGTCCGGCGAACCGGTCGTCTACAACCAGTTCACCTTCAAGACGCTGCCGTACAATCCGGAAAAGGATTTCGAGCCGGTCGTCAACCTGTTCATCAACGCCAACGCGCTGGTGGTGAACTCCAAGCTCGGCGTGAAGACCATTCCCGAGTTGGTCACGCTCGCCAAGGCGAAGCCCGGCACGCTGAGCTACGGCACCTTCTCGTTCATGCTCGAATATTTCATGGAGCAGTTGAACAAGAAGAATGGCATCGATCTCGTCCGCGTGCCGTTCCGCAGTGGCAACGAGATGGTCAATGCGGTGATGGCGAACACCACGCCGATCGTGTTCCTTGGCCTGTCCAACATGATCGGCCAGGTCAAGGGCGGCCAGTTCACGGGCGTGGCGCTCAACTCGACGGCGCGGCTGCCGCTGTTTCCCGACATCCCGACTTTGAAGGAGGCGACCGGCGAGGACTATCCGCCGCCGTGGTTCGGCTTGTTCGCGCCGGCCGGCACGCCATTGCCGATCGTCGACAAGGTTCACGACGAAGTGGTGCGGATCGCGGCGGTGCCGGCGTGGCGGCAGCGCAACTTCATCGAACGCGCGGTCGAGCCCGCCGCCGGCCCGCGCCAGGATTTCATCAAGTTCATCAACGACAACCGCGCGTTCGCCGCGAAGATCGCCAAGGAGGCCGGCATCAAGCCGGTGCAATGATGAAACGCACAGCTCTTGCCGCCGCCATCCTCGCGCTGGCCGCGGCCGGCCCGGCCTCCGCCGAGGACTATCCGACCCGCCCGGTGCGGATTGTGTTTCCGCTCGCGGCCGGCGGCGGCGGCGATATATTCACCCGCGCGCTCGCCGACGAACTGCAGAAGGCGCTGCACCAGCCGTTCGTGGTGGAGAACCGCCCCGGCGGCGGCCAGAACATCGGCGCGCGTGCCTGCGCTGAGGCGACGCCCGACGGCTACACGCTTTGCGTGATGTCGAGCGAGCCCGCCACCTACAACCAGTTCCTCTACAAGAGCATTCCGTACGATCCGGAAAAGGATTTCCAGCCGATCGCCAACCTGTTCTTCAACACGCTGGCCGTCGTCATCAACCCCGACACCAAGGTGAAGACGTTTGCCGGCATGATCGCGATGGCAAAGGCGCAGCCGGGCAAGCTCAGCTACGGCACCTTCGCGTTTCCCGCCCAGGCGTTCATGGACGGGTTGAACAAGACCGAGCACACCGACATCGTGCGCGTGCCGTACAAGGGCGGCGGCGAGGTGGTGAATGCCGTTCTGAGCGGCAACACGCCGATCGCGGTGCTGGCGCTGTCCAACATGGTTTCGCTGATGCAGAGCGGGCGCATCACGCCGCTCGCGGTGGTGTCCAATTCGCGCTCGCCGTTGTTCCCCGATGTGCCGACCTTGGAGGAGGTCCGCCCCGGCGCGACGCTGCGGCCGTCCTGGTTCGGTCTTTGGACCCAGACCGGCGTGCCGCGCGCGATTGCCGAGAAGGTCGCTGCCACCGCCGACCGCATCATGGCCGATCCAGCGTTCCAGAAGCGCATGTATGTTGACCGCGGTGTCGAGCCGGCCACGGAGCGGCTGGAAGCATTCGCCCGTTTTGTCGATCGCGAGCGGAAGCTGGCTGGGCAGATCGTCAAGGAGTCCGGTCAGGAGCCGAAGTGATATGCTGCGCCAGACCCGCCGGAGACCTTTCATGCATCCGAACCGCCGCGCCGTGCTTGCCAGTCTCGCCATTGCGCCGCTTACGGTCCGCGCGGCGCTGGGCCAAGCCAACTATCCGAGCCAGACCATCCGCTTCATCATCCCGGCCGGCGCCGGCGGCTTGCCCGACACTGTCGCGCGCCTGGTCGCCAAGCGCCTGCAGGACAAGGTCGGCCAGTCGGTGGTGGTCGAGGACAAGCCCGGCGGCAACGGCTCGGTCTCGGTCGCGGCGCTGATGTCGTCGCCGCCGGACGGCTACAACTTCATCATCCAGGACGGCTCGATCTACGCGATCAATCCGCACATCTACGCCCACATGCCCTACAGCATCGATGAATTGATCCCGACCGCGATGGTCGCTCGCGCGCCGCTGTTCCTCGCCGTGCACCAGAAGGTGCCGGTGTCCAACATGAAGGAGTTCATCGACTACGTTCATGCCAATCCCGGCAAGCTGAACTACGGCTCGTCCGGCGTCGGCTCGACGCATCACCTCAGCATGGAAGCGGTGAAGGCCGCGCTCAAGCTCGACATGACCCATGTGCCGTTCAAGGGCACCAGCGAGTCGGTGCCGGCGCTGCTCGGCGGCCACGTCGAGGTCGCCTTCGCCGCCTATCCCAATCTGAACGCCGCGGTTGCCACCGGCAACGTCAAGATGCTGGCCACCAACGCCGCCCAGCGCTCGCCGATGGCGCCGGACGTGCCGCCGCTGGCCGATTTCATTCCGGGTTTCGACTTTGCGCCGCGCGTCGGCCTCTATGCGCGCACCGGCACGCCGCCCGAGCTGCTGGCGAAAATCTCCGCCGCCGTCGTCGAGATCGCAAAGGATCCGGAGTTGGCCAAGCAGTTCGCCGCGGCCGGCATCGAGCCGAACGGCGCCGGCGGGGCCGAGTTCAAAGCAGCGCTGGAGCGCGAAAGCCAGCACGTCGCCGCGACGGTGAAAGCCGCCGGCATGAAACCACTGTGAGCATCATGACAACACCCCGCTATTTCTCTGTTTTCGCCGCCGCGCTGCTTGCTTGCGGTATCTCCGCGCCCGCGCAGGCTCAGAGCGGCCACCCGCTGAAGATCGTGGTGCCTCTCGCCGCCGGCGGCGGCGCCGACATTGTCGCCCGCATCCTGGCCGATCAGATCAGCAAGGCGCAGAACGTCAGCGCGGTGGTAGAGAACCGGCCCGGCGCCGGCACGGTGATCGGCACCGAGGTGGTGGCGCGCTCAGCGCCCGACGGCGAGACGGTGCTGCTCAGCAACCCGGCGTTCCTGATCAACCCGCACATCAAGAAGGTCAGCTACGATCCGCTGACCAGCTTCGATCCGGTCTGCAACATCGTGGACTTTCCGCTGGTGTTCGTGGTGCCGAAGGATTCACCGCTGAAGACCATCGCCGACATGCTGGCGATGGCGAAGGCCAAGCCCGGCTCGGTCACGGTGGCGAGCGCCGGCACCGGCAACCCGACCCATATCGGCTTCGAGGTGCTGAAGCACGCCACCGGCCTCGACATGACCTACGTGCCGTTTGCCGGCGCAGCTCCCGCCGTCAACGCGCTGCTCGGCGGCCACATCACGTCGGTCTATTCCGATTTCGGCACCGTCTCGGCGCAGGTGAAGGCCGGCGCCTTGCGGGCGATCGCGGTCGGCGCGAAGAAGCGCTTTGCCGGGCTGCCCGACGTGCCGACCATCCCCGAGCTAGGCTACACCGACTACGAGGCGGAGAGCTGGAACAACGTCGAGGCGCCGGCGAAGACGCCGAAGGATACGCTGGCGCAGCTCGTGAGCTGGTTCCGCGCGGCGGGAGAGTCGGCCGAGATGAAGGAGAAGCTCGCGGCGCTCGGGCTTGCGCCGCATGTCGTTTGCGGCGCCGAGCACGCCGCCGACTTGCGCCGGCAGTACGAGCAGTTCGGCAAGGCGATCAAGGACGCGAACATCCAGGTGCAGTGAGCAGCCGGAATTATCTATTCGGCCTTTGCCCCGGAAAACTTGATCACCTTGCCCCAGCGGGCGATCTCGCTCGCGAGATAGCGGCCGTAGTCTTCCGGCGTGCCGGTGAAGACCTCGCCGCCGAGATCGGCAAGCCGCGCCTTGACCTTGGGATCGGCCAGCACCGCATTGATGTCGGCGTTCAGCTTAATGACGATATCGCGCGGCGTGCCCTTGGGCACCGAGATGCCGTGGAACGAATCCGCCTCGTAACCAGGCACGAACTCGTTGATCGCCGGAAGGTCTGGGAGCGCCTCCGACCGCTTCTTCGAGGTGACGGCCAGCGCCCGGATTTTTCCGGCGCGGATATTGGCGATGGCGGCCGGCAGCGTGTCGAACAGCACCTGGATGCGTCCGCCCAGGAGGTCCGTCGTCGCCGGCGCGACGCCGCGATAGGGAACGTGCAGCATATCGACGCCGGTCATCATCTTGAACAGCTCACCCGCGACGTGTGGTGACGAGCCGATGCCGCCCGATCCCATCGTGATCTTGCCGGGGTTAGCCTTGGCGTAGGCAATGAACTCCGGGATCGTCTTCGCCGGCACATCGAGATTGACGTCCATGACGTTCGGCGCGACGTCGATGCTCGCCACCGGAACAAGGTCCTTCTGCTGATCGAAGTTGAGTTTCTTGTAGAGCGTCGGATTGATGGCGTTGGACACGCTCTCGGCCATCAATGTGTAGCCATCCGGATCGGAGCGCACCACGGTCTCAGCGCCGAGGTTGGAGCCAGCGCCCGGTTTGTTGTCGACGTAAAAGCTTTGGCCGGTGCGCTCGGTCAGCGCCTGCGCCACGATGCGGGCAACGATGTCGGCGGAGCCGCCCGCCGGGAAGCCGACCACCACGCGCACCGCCCGCGTCGGATAATCGATTGCGGACGCGCCCTGGGGCACAAGCATCATCGCGCTGACCGAGAGCGCAAACCAGCGGCGGCGAACGGCACCCATGATGTTTTCTTTCTTCTTTAGTTATGCGCCGCTTTATTGAATCACCGGCAGCATCAGGCACGACGCATGGACCGCGTCGTGGTGGATGGTGTCGGTGCCCATCAGGCTCGGATGATAAGGATGCGAGAACACCCCGTCGGTCGCGGGTGAATCGCCGTTGGCCAGCTCCAGCCGGATGCGGTGGCCCTTCTTGAACACGATACGAGATCGGCAGCACCTCGATGTCGAACTGATAGATTTCGCCGGGCTTGAGCGGCTGCGGGTTGGTGTGGGTGTAGAACGGCCGCGTCTCGCGTCGAGCGCGCGGCGTCCTTCTCGCGGTGCGAGGCCTTCAGCCAGCCCTTCGCCACCGGCGTGTAGCCCGGCTGCGCGCCTGATTTCCGCGCCGCCTCGTCCTGCGGCTGCTGGTCGGTGAGCTTGACGATGAACTGGGTGTCGATCGCGGTCGACGAGGCGTAAAGCTTCAGCACGATCGGCCCGGTGACTTCGACGTCGTTCTCCAGCGGCGCGGTGGTGAAGGTCAGCACGCGCTTCACCGGATCGACCCGGCCGTCGGGCCCGATGATGGCGACGCCGTTGACCCACTCCCAGTCCGGATAGCTGTAGCTCGTCGCCGGCTCGCCGGCGGCGGCTTCTCGGTCGACATGCCGCCGTCGTTCATCGAGGTGACGCTGCCCGACGGCCCCTTGCGCAGATAGTACGGCACGGTGGTCGCCTTCGGCGGCCATGCCTCCTCGCGCCTTCCACACATTGGCGCCGCGCACGTAAAGCTTCACCGGCTCCGCTTCCATGAAGCCGTTGTTCTTGCCCTTCAGATGCAGGTCGTAGAACGGCAGGCATTCCTTCTCGTGGAATTCGACCTGGTCGAACATCTTGTGCGCATCGAAGGTGTTGCGCGCGCCGGTCACCACGAGCTTCTTCGGCGCCTTGACCGCCTCGTAGCCCAGGATGTTGCCGCGCAGGTGCAGCCCCATCTTGCCCCAGTGGCCGATCGACAGCACCGGGCACTTGATCTTGTCGAGCCGCCAGTACGGCGAGCGCACGCGCCAGAATTCGTCGTCGAGCGGATGGTCGATCATCTCGCCGACCAGATCCATTTTCATCGGCGGCCGGCCGTGCTTGCCGGCGAGCCGGTGCTGGTTGTCGGCGCGCAAGCGTCGTGTACCAGACCGAGCGGTAGCTGCAATAAATCCCGCCGTGATAGTTCGAGCCGCGGTACTGATCGACCAGCCCGTCATACGGAATGATGCAGGCGAGGCCGGGCGGGTTGTAGGTCGCCATCAGCCATTGCGCCATCGCGTAATAGCTCTGCCCGATGCCGCCGACCCGGCCGTTGCACCACGGCTGCTTGACGATCCAGGCGATCAGCTCGAGATAATCCTGCTGCTCGTCGAGCCCCATGAAGCTAGAACTCGCCCTCGGACTGGCCCGCGCCGCGCACGTCGGCGTGGACATAGACGTAGCCCTGCTGCACGTACCACTCGACCGGGCCGGTCTCGCGCCACAGAAACAGCGGATAGGCCGGCACCTCGTCCATCTCGTACTGGTAGGGCGACGCTGCGAACAGGGTCGGAAACTCGCCGGGCGCGTCCGGCCGGTACACGCAGAGCGAAATCTTGATGCCGTCGCGCATCGTGACGGTGACGCCCTTTTCGACCTTCATCGTGTACCGCGCACCTTCGACTTGCGTCATGTTGTCCGCACCCGGTTGCCGCCTCGTGTCGGCGTGCGGCATTGTTGCCCGATCAAGCAAGAAAAGCCACGAGGGAGAAAGCTGATGCGCCCGAAGCTGATGCGGCGATGGCCACTCGCGCTTGCTGCGCTGCTGGCGTCCGCGCTGCCCGCCGCCGCGCAGAATTATCCGGACAAGCCGATCCGCATCGATCGCCTCGCAGAGCCCCGGCGGCCTGAGCGATATCTTCATGCGCGCGCTCGCCGACCGAGCTTGGGCCCGCGCTCGGCGGCACCGCTGGTCGTCGAGAACCGCGCCGGCGCTGACGGCTCGATCGGCGCCAAGCCTGCGCCGACGCCGCGCCGGACGGCTACACCATCTGCATCCTTCAACGGCGAGTCGATGGTGATCAATCCGCTGATCTTCAAGAACGCTGAACTTCGATCCGCTGAAGGACCTCGCCCCGGTCATCCGGCTGTTCTACCTGACGCAGGTGCTTCGCGGTGACCGCCTCGATCTCGACGTCAAGACCCTCGACGAGCTTGCCGCGCTCGCCAAGGCCAAGCCCAAGACGCTTCACCTACATGGCGCCGTCGCTGTCGAAGGTCGCGTTCATGGAGGACTTCAACAAGAAGCACGGCACCGATTTCGTCCGGGTGCCGTTCAAGGGCGGCGGCGACGCGGTCAACAGCATGCTGACCGGCACGACCCCGATCGCCATCTTCGGCATCGGCAATCTGCTCGCAGTTCATCCGCAACGGGCAGATTCGTCGGCCTTGCCGTCGACGGCGACAAGCGCTCGCCGCTGATGCCCGATATCCCGACCTTCAAGCAGCAGGGTTTCAACGTCCACACCATGGTCGCGTCGTTCGCGCATCCATGCGCCGGCGGGCACGCCGACGCCGATCATCGACAAGCTCAACGAGGCGATCGTCCAGGTCGCGTCGAAGCCGGAATTCCAGGAGAAGTACATGATCCAGCGCGGCCTCGTGCCGGTGCTCGACACGCCGGAGCAGTTCGCCAAGCAGCTCGAGATCGACAAGGTCGAGGGCCACGACGTGGTGGTCGGCTCCGGACTTTATCCCGACGTGAAATGAGAAGTGTGATAATGAAAATCACGACAGTGCTGTTTGCGGCGGGCTATCGCGCTCGCCGCTGTGCCCGCCTGCGCGCAGGACAACTATCCGACGCGGCCGATCCACGCCATCACCACCACCAGCGCCGGCGGCTTGAGCGACATCTTCATGCGCGCGCTCGGCGAGGAGCTGCACAAGCGCCTCGGGCCAGCCGCTGATCATCGAGAACCGCCCCGGCGGCGCGATGAACCTCGGCACCCGCGCCTGCGCCGAGGCCGCGCCGGACGGCTACACCATCTGCATCACCAACGCCGACGCGATGCTCTACAACCAGTTCCTGTTCAAGAAACTGCCGTTCGATCCCGAGAATGAGCCTGCAGCCGATCACCAACGCCTTCCATCTGATCCACATGCTGGTGGTGAACTCGCAATCTGAGCGTGAAGACCGTCGACGAGCTGGTCGCGCTGTCGAAGCAGAAGGCCGGCACGCTGAGCTATCTCGCGCCCGGCGCGCCGCTCGGTGCTCTACATGGAGACGCTGAAGAAGGAGAAGGGCGCCGACTGGGTGCGCGTGCCGTTCCGCGGCGGCGGCGAGGCGGTCAACGCGATCATGAGCGGCACCACGCCGATCGCGCTGTTCGGCGAGGGCAACGTGATCGGCAACATCCGCGCCGGCCAGATGACGCCGCTGGTGATGATGAACAACATCCGCTCGCCGAACTTCCCGCAGGTGCCGCTGCTGTCGGAGATCGGCTACAACGGCCCGCCGTCGCGGAGCTGGTACGGCATCTTCGCGCCGGCCGGCACGCCGCGGCCGATCGTCGATCGGCTGTCCAAGGAGATCGACGAGCATCATCAACGATCCGGCGTTCCGCGACCGGCATCTCACCGCGCGAAGCCTGGTGCCGGCCGCCAACACGCCCGAGCAGTTCGCCGAGGACATGAAGCGCGAGCGCTCACCGCCGAGAAGGTGGTCCGCGACGCGGGGTTCGAGCCGCAGTAGGTTCGTTGTCCGACGCAGCGCAGCCCGCTGGGTGCGCGCGACCGGGCCGACGATGCGTTGGGACGGCCCGCTCTGCAGTGCATCGCTTCGTGCGCTCGCTCCGGGACACGAGATCGGTGCGCGCGCTACGCCACCTCGACCAAAATCTCCGCCAGCCGCTCCGGCATGTCGACCATCACGTCATGCCCGCACGGCACCGAATAGATGCGCCACGACTTGTCGGCCTTCACCCGCGCCAGCGCCTTGTCGAAGCCCGGATTGGGATAGGCCCCGGCGCGGATGTAGCTCTTCTTGGCGATCTTCTCGCGCGCGCCGGTGAGTTTCATCTTCTCGGTCATGCACGCCGATCGGCTGCGGCACGCACATCGCGTCGACCCAGGCCTGATCCTTCTCGTTGACCAGGAACGCCGCCGCCGAGCGCGCCGGCACGCCGAGATCGCCGCGCTCGGTCGCGGTCTTGAGCTGGTCGCGGACCGCCTGGTTGGTCAGTTCGGCCATCGAGTCGCCGTTGTCCGGCACGAAGGCGTCGAGGAACACGATCGAGCCGATCTTGTCGGCGGCCTGCTCGGCGACGCCCGACACCACCAGGCCGCCGTAGGAGTGCCCGCACAGCACCACGTCGGTGAGCCCCTCCCACTTCAGCACGTTGACCACGTCGGTGACGTGGGTGCTGACGTTGATGCCGGCGCGCAGCAGATGGCTGCGCTCGCCGAGGCCGGTCAGCGTCGGCGTGAACACCTTGTGGCCCTGCTTCTCCAGCAGGTCGGCCACCCGCCGCCAGCACCAGCCGCCATGCCAGGCGCCGTGGACGAGGACGAAGGTCTTGCGATCGGACGTGGCCATGGATGTTCCCCCCGGGTTGGTGACAGCCTGTGGATAAGTGGGAAAAGGCAGGCTTTCCAGACCTTTGTTTCGAGGCCGTGGCGCGCAGCCAAAACGCAGCCCCATTTGAGCGTCTATGATGCCCTGCCGGGTCACCGATTCGGTCGCCCTTCAACGCCCCAGAGCCCATGCGCTTTTCGCCGCAATTCCTCGAAGAATTGAAGGCCCGCCTTCCCGGTCTCGGAGGTGGTGGGCCGGCGCGTGCAGTTGAAGAAATCCGGGCGCGAGTGGAAGGGGCTGTCGCCGTTCAACAAGGAGAAGACCGCCTCGTTCTTCGTCAACGACCAGAAGCAGGCGTGGTTCGACTTCTCCTCCGGCAAGAACGGCAGCATCTTCGACTTCATCATGCTGACCGAGGGCGTGACCTTTCCCGAAGCCGTCGAGCGGCTGGCGCAGATGGCCGGCATGCCGATGCCGCAATATTCTCCAAGGAAGAAGATGCAGCGCGAGGAGAAGCGCAAGACGCTGCACGACGTCATGGAGCTGGCGGCGAAATTCTTCGAGGCGACGTTGGCCGGGCGCGGCGGCGCCAAGGCGCGCGGCTATCTCGCCGACCGCCAGCTCGATCGCGGCGACGCAACTCAAATTCCGGCTCGGCTATGCGCCGGGCGAGCGCTTTGCGCTGAAGGAGCATCTCGGCAAGGCAGGGCGTCTCGGTCGAGGACATGGTCGAGACCGGGCTGCTGATCGCCGGCGACGACATTCCGGTGCCCTACGACCGCTTCCGCGACCGCGTGATGTTTCCGATCACCGACTTCCGCGGCCGCATCATCGCGTTCGGCGGCCGCGCGCTGTCGCCGGACGCGCCGGCGAAATATCTCAACTCGCCGGAGACGCCGCTCTTTCACAAGGGCGGCAACCTCTACAACGGCGCTGCGGCGCGGCAGGCCATCCACGACGGCGCGGCGCTGATCGTGGTCGAGGGCTATGTCGACGTCATCGCCATGGTGCACGGCCGGCTATCCGGCGGCGGTGGCGCCGCTCGGCACCGCGCTCACCGAGGACCAGCTCGGGCTTCTCTGGAAGATGGCCGACGAGCCGATCCTCTGCTTCGACGGCGACAAGGCCGGCCAGCGCGCCGCCTTTCGCGCCGTCGACATGGCGCTGCCGCGGCTTGCGCCCGGCAAGAGCCTGCGCTTTGCGATGCTGCCCGAAGGCCAGGACCCCGACGACCTCTATCGCTCCGGCGGCCGCGAGGCGATCGCCGAGGTGCTGGACGGCGCGCGTCCGCTCGGCGAGATGCTGTGGAGCCGCGAGACCGACGCGGCCTCGCTCGACACGCCGGAGCGCCGCGCCGCCTTCGAGGCGCGCGTCCACGAGGTGGTGCGCGGCATCGGCGATGAATTCGTCCGCAAATATTACGCGCAGGATTTCAGCGGGCGGCTGCGCGCGCTGATGGCGCCGCCGGCGCCGGCCGGGCGCAACGACCGGCCGCGCGCATATTCCGGTCAATTCGGCGGTCCAGGCGCGTTCCGGCAATGTCCGCGAGTTCTCCCGCGGGCGAGGGGACTGGCAGCGCGGCCGCGCCGAGCATGCCGCAGCCGACGTCGCGCCGAGCGCGCGGCTCAGCGGCAGCCCGATCGTGCGCGGCTACCGCACCGCGCTGCCGCCGCGCGAGGCGCTGATCCTGATGGCGGTGATCAACCATCCGTGGCTGCTGGAACACCACGCCGAGGAGTTCGCCGAGCTGGAATTCCTCAATCCCGACGCCGATCAGCTCCGCCGGGCGGTGCTGGATGCCGCCAACCGACGGCGGCGCCACCGATCCGGAGATGCTGCGAGCGGCGATCGCGGCGCGCGGCCTCGGCCGCGGTGCTGGCCCGGGTCGAGGCTGCGATCACCCACACCTCGGACTGGCCGGCCCGGCCGGGCGCCGTCCGCCGACGACGTTGGCCATGGTGGACCCACGTTGTTACCTTGCATCGCAAGCAGCGCACGCTAAATAAGGAGCTCAAGGACGCCGAGCGGGCGCTGGGCGAGGAACCAACTGACGCCAATCTGGCTTGGCTTCGTGACGTGCAGGGGCGGTTGTCGGCCCTCGATGGGAGCGAGGCCCAGATCGAGGGCTTTGGCCTGTCCTCCGGACGCCCGGCGCGAAGCATTTGACCGTTGAGGCTTTGGATCGCGTTTCGCGTCCAAAGCGTGTGATGCAACTGGGAATAGGAGACTGGTTCCCGGCGTTTTGAGGGTTAAGCCGGGCTTAAGGGAGCTCGGTCGACACTTCGGGCCCGATTCGAGGCGATTTCCGGGAAATTCGCCACGTCCGAGCCCACCCGAGTCAGTTTCGGCCGCACACCGCGCCAGACTCCCTATAGGTAGGAGGACCCTCGATGAGCAGGGGTCGCACAGCAAGCAAGCAGAAGCCGACGGCCTCCCGACCGGGGCCGTCCAAGCCGTCCGCATCGAAGCTGCCCGCATCGAAGCTGCCCGCATCGAAGCTGCCAGCATCGAAGCCGCCGGCCGTGCATAAAAAGAGTCAGGAGAAGGGTATGGCGTCCAAGAGTGCCGCGGCGACCGAAGGCCAAGGTGAACGAGAAGGAGGTCCCGGAGAAGGACGAAGGACGCCGCCGACCCCGGAGACGCCGGACAGTCCGCTGCCGCTGCTCGATCTTGTCGACGCCGCGGTCAAGAAGATGATCAAGCAGGCCAAGAAGCGCGGCTACGTCACCCACGAACAGCTCAACGCCGTGCTGCCCTCCGAGGAGGTGTCCTCCGACCAGATCGAGGACATCTACGCGATGCTCAACGAGATGGGCATCAACGTGGTCGAGCAGGAGGAGGGCGCCGACGACGAGGAGGCCAAGCCCGCCGACGAGGCCGAGGAGGATGACGACGACGGCGACGGCGAGCTGGTCGAGGCAGAAGCCCAAGGCGCTGGTCACCACCGTCCGGCAAGGAGCCGGCCGAGCGCACCGACGATCCGGTCCGGATGTATCTGCGCGAGATGGGCTCGGTCGAGCTGCTCTCCCGCGAGGGCGAAATCGCCATCGCCAAGCGCATCGAGGCCGGCCGCGAGGCGATGATCGCGGGCCTCTGCGAAAGCCCGCTGACCTTCCAGGCCATCATCATCTGGCGCGACGAGCTGAACACCGGAAAGGTGTTCCTGCGCGACATCATCGATCTCGAGGCGACCTACGCCGGCCCCGACGCCAAGAACAACATGGCGATGCAGAACGGCCAGGCCGTCGGCCCGGACGGCCAGCCGATCCCGGGCCAGAACGGCAACGGTGCCGCGCAACCCGGCGGGCCGCACCTGACCGTGGTGCAGCCCGCGGCCGCGCCGCCGTCGCAGCCGGCGCAGGCGCCGGCGTTCAAGCCGCCCGGCTCCGCCGACGGCGAAAGCGCCGAAGGCGGCGAGCAGCCGCAAGGCGAGGGCGACTTCGACGACGACGACATGGAGAACTCGCTGTCGCTCGCCGCGATCGAGGCCGAGCTCAAGCCCAAGGTGGTCGAGACCTTCGACAAGATCGCCGACACCTTCAAGCGGCTGCGCCGCCTGCAGGACCAGGACATCCAGCTCCAGCTCAAGAGCGACGCGCTGTCGCCGGCGCAGGAGCGCAAGTACAAGAAGCTCAAGGAAGAGATCATCGCCGAGGTGAAGTCGCTGCGCCTCAACCAGGCGCGCATCGACGCGCTGGTCGAGCAGCTCTACGACATCAACAAGCGCCTGGTCGGCTACGAAGGCCGCCTGATGCGCCTCTCGGAAAGCTACGGCGTCGTCCGCGAGGACTTCCTGAAGAACTACCAGGGCTCCGAGCTCGACCCGCGCTGGCTCAACCGCGTCTCGAAACTCTCGGCGAAGGGCTGGAAGAACCTCGTCGCCAAGGACAAGGACAAGGTCAAGGAAATCCGCGGCAACATCCACCAGCTCGCCGGCGAGACCGGCCTTGAGATCGGCGAATTCCGCAAGATCGTGCAGTTCGTCCAGAAGGGCGAGCGCGAGGCGCGCCAGGCCAAGAAGGAGATGGTGGAAGCGAACCTCCGCCTCGTCATCTCGATCGCCAAGAAATACACCAACCGCGGCCTGCAGTTCCTCGACCTGATCCAGGAAGGCAACATCGGCCTGATGAAGGCGGTCGACAAGTTCGAGTACCGCCGCGGCTACAAGTTCTCGACCTACGCGACCTGGTGGATCCGGCAGGCGATCACCCGCTCGATCGCCGACCAGGCCCGCACCATCCGCATCCCGGTGCACATGATCGAGACGATCAACAAGATCGTCCGCACCAGCCGCCAGATGCTGAACGAGATCGGCCGCGAGCCGACGCCCGAGGAGCTTGCCGAGAAGCTCGGCATGCCGCTCGAGAAGGTCCGCAAGGTCCTCAAGATCGCCAAGGAGCCGCTGTCGCTCGAAACCCCGATCGGCGACGAGGAGGATTCGCACCTCGGCGACTTCATCGAGGACAAGAACGCGATCCTGCCGATCGACGCGGCGATCCAGTCGAACCTCCGCGAGACCACGACGCGGGTGCTCGCTTCGCTGACGCCGCGCGAGGAGCGCGTGCTGCGCATGCGCTTCGGCATCGGCATGAACACCGACCACACGCTCGAAGAGGTCGGCCAGCAGTTCTCGGTGACCCGCGAGCGCATCCGCCAGATCGAGGCGAAGGCGCTGCGGAAGCTGAAGCATCCGAGCCGGAGCAGGAAGCTGCGGAGCTTCCTCGACAACTGACGCCTGCGGGAGAGGCGCGAACCTCTCCCCGTTCGTCCCCGCGAAAGCGGGGACCCAGGGGCCACGCAGCACACCCTCACCACGTCATGCCCGGGCTTGACCCGGGCATCCACGTCTTCGGAACTGAAAGGCGAATGCGGATACCGCGCGCCGCGCTTGCTACGCGTAGCTGACCAGCGCGTCGATGCCGAGCGCGACGAGGCCCGCCGCCAGGAACGCCCAGAACGCCCAGAATGTCAGAACCTCCCGCCGCTGAACAACGGCCGGGTCGTCGGGCGCGGCATTGCTTTCGTGTTTCATCGGGTGGTCCTCGAACGTCGCTCCCCCACGGCAGACTAGCGGCGGCCGCCCGGCCACCGCGCTGTGCCAAACCGCCGCGCGGCGGCGAAGCGCAGGCCGCGCGCAGACCGCCGCTCAGCCGCCCGAGCCGGTCGTCGCCGCCGAATGGAGCGAATGATGGCCCGTCTCGGCCTGCTGCTGGCGGCCGCCGGTGCCGTGCGTGTATTCGACCACGCCGACGATCAGGCCCAGCCCGAGGATGATACAGGCGGCGATTTTGTTCCCGAACGGCGTCTTTTGCTGCGGCGCAGTTTGCTGCGGTGCGTCGGTCATGGCGTCCTCCATGGTGCTCCGGAAGAAAACGAGGGAGGAGGGGTTCGGGTTCCCGCCTGTCAGGACAAGAACGCCGTTCTGCACGATCGACGCGGGCGATCCAGTCGAACCAGCGCGAGACCATGACGCGGGTGCTGGTTTTCGCTGATGCCGCGCGAGGAGCGCGTACTGCGCATCCGCTTCGGCATCTCTATGAATACCGGCCAAAATTTGTGGATATGGCTTCCGCAAGTGTGACGACGCGCTCGAGGCAGCACGTATTGAACATAAACCTCGTCCTGAAACACAATCCCGACCTTGCCG
The DNA here is from genome assembly GCA_963785665.1 of uncultured Alphaproteobacteria bacterium. GTDB lineage: Bacteria > Pseudomonadota > Alphaproteobacteria > Rhizobiales > Xanthobacteraceae > Z2-YC6860. Next base: position 14,458 of record CAWAWF010000027.1, on the reverse strand, counting down.
GTTCTTCCCCCTCTGGTGCTCATGTCTTTCGAGGCTTGCCGGGGGTCGTCAAACACCCGCCAACGGGCATCCGCGTAGTCAAAGCGACGGTACCCCGTTTATGAGCGTAGTCATCAAGCAATGTCTTCGTTCCGCGCACGGTCTGGAAGTTATAGGTTTTCGCTGAAGGCTGAGGCTCTTCCAACGGCCAATCACCATCGTCCCGTGTCAAAACCCGCGCCTGGAGGAAGAATTAGAAGACATGGCTGCGGGGATTATCGGAGATACCCTCAGCAGCAGTTTGGTGAAAGCAAATCGCGACTTCCGTGGCTATCGCGACTTGGTGGGATTTTTCTCGAAAGAATTCAGCCCTGCAGGCGATCCCGCGGTCGACCAGAAGATTGTTGGCTACGTGGAGGAGTGGCTGGAATTCCAGTTCATCGAGCTCGATTATGACTGTTCGGAATTTGGTCAACTTCCGCACGTGGCAACCCGATGACGTAAGTAAAGCCCTATCACCGCAGGCACTGACCACTGCGCTCATGGCAAGATTCGCGCATCAGGCGAGAGGATCAAGCGTGTCTCTCAGATTCTGACTGTCGGCAAAGCCAAAAGCCGCATAGCGCCGACTGGTATCTGCGGCCTTGGCAGCGGAATGCTGGTTTGCGATGGCCGCGGCGGCGTTGACAACAGGGTGAGATAGGACTATATTCCACCAACCCTCGCTCAACTGAGGGCGCTCTCCGGAGGCGTTCTGTTGGCGGAGCGGGGACGGCGGCGCCCGCGTCCGTGCCTCGCAGGCACGGCCCCGGGAGGCGTCGGGTCACCGTCCGTCCCCACTACGGGGGGCTGCCCGCAAGGGCTGGACGCGGCAGGACGAACGGGGCGAAAGCCCCGGGATAGGGCGGGCGAAGAGTCGCTGTCCGAGTCGCGGAAGTACGGTCCCGAGGCCCAAAATCGCCGCGGTGGAGCGCCGAAAGGCGACGCGCCTTCCGATGAAGGCGCGCCCGCCGAAGTCCGCAACGCCCCGCGAGGGGAGGCGGGCGGAGGCGGGGACTGATGGTGGCGCCTTTCGGCGCTCTGCCTCCCTCACGGGAGGCTGCGTTCCAGCGAAAAATTCGAACGGACGATCCGCAGGCCTCACCGCCGCGCGGAGCCGAACCCCCATGCCTCAAGAGCCATGCCTGAAAGGAGAATGCCGTGAAGAACAAAGTCGCGAAAAATGCCGAGCCGAAACCGAACCAGCCGCAAGCGGCGGCGCAACCGCTCACGCGCGAGTATATCTACGACGAGCTGAACCGCAGGGCCGTCACACTGTCCGGCATGCCCAAGCGCTGCAGCGCGCCGATCTGCAAGCGGCTGCGGCGCTGCGCCGACCCGGGCTATCAGTGCGAGCGCGATTTCCCAGAGCCGCCGATGACAGAGGCGGAAGAGGCGAAGCTGAAGTTCTGGCTCCGGAAGGCGCTCGATGCGGAGATCGCGCGCCGCAAGGCGCTGGGCCAATGGCGCGGCGACAGCCTCCGCGCGTTGTCGCCCGGTCCTTCTGCTGGCGTCAGCGCGCCTACGCGCGAGCCTTGTCCTTATAAGGCTTCGCCGGATCGGTCGGCTTCGTCCCGGCGCGGCGGACGCTCTTGATCGGGCCGCGCGGCTGGCCGGACTTCTCGGCGATCTCGGCGTCCTGCTCGGCGATGATGGCCTTGGCCGGCTCGTCGCCATCGAGGCCGCCGAGCGACGACGCCGGCACGCGGCGGTTGGAGCGCTGCATGCCGTCCTCGTATTCGACGTCGAACAGCACGAATTCGCCGACGGTCCGGGTGCCTGGTTTGTTGGCCATGTTGTTGTTCCTGTGCGCGACGCCGCCCCTGCGTTGCCGCAGGGTGTGCCCGAATTGCGGCAACAACACAACAACCGCAATCGGGGTTCCGCGAAAGCCCCCGCGGAAGCGAACGGCCGCGAGGCTAATGCGTGGCGTCGGCGACCAGCACCGGCTTGTCGCGGTAGAGGTCGGCGAACATCCGCTTCAGGTTCTGCACCTTCGGCGCGTCGTTGTAGACGATGTAGGGATTGCTCGGGTGCAAGGTCGCATAGTCCTGGTGGTAGCCCTCGGCCGGGTAGAACGCGGCCTTCATGGTGCCGGTCTTGGTGACGATCGGCGCGGGGAACGCCTTCGCGCCGTCGAGCTGCGCGATGTAGGCCTTGGCGACCTTGGCCTGCTCGTCGTTCTGCGGGAAGATTTCGCTGCGGTATTGCGGGCCGTGGTCGGGGCCCTGGTAGTTCAGCTCGGTCGGGTTGTGCGCCACCGAGAAATAGACCTGCAGGAGTTTCCCGTAGGAGATTTCCTTCGGGTCGAACGTGATCTGCACCGCCTCGGCGTGGCCGGTGCGCGACGAACTCACGGTGTCGTAGTCGGCATCCTTCTGGGTGCCGCCGGCATAACCGGACACCGCCTTGGTGACGCCCTTGGTGTGCTGGAACACCGCCTGCACGCCCCAGAAGCAGCCGCCGGCGATCACCGCGGTCTGCAATCCTTCGGCGGGCGCTGCGTCAACCTTCGGCGCCTCGATCTTCACCGCGTTTTCCGAATGCGCCTTCATCAGCGGAAGCGCTGCGATCAGGGCCAGCGCCGCGAGGCTCGTTCCGATCAGTCCGGGGATGCGCATGTCTCGATCTCCTTGAAGGGGTTGCACGCAATGTATGGTCCGCGCGCCGTTTCGCATACGCACGTTTTCACACGACTGCGTGAGGGCGGCGTTACAGCGCGGCGACCGCGCTCACCTCGATCAGGAACTGCTCCTGCACCAGGCGGTCGATCATCAGCAGCGTGTTGGGCGGGTAGGCGCCGCCCTTGAACAGCTTGGGAAACTCCCGCGTGCGGTAGGTCATGAATTTCGGGATGTCCTGGGAATGCACCAGATAGGTGGTGAACTCGACGAGGTTTGCGAAGCTCGCGCCCTGCGAGGCCAGCGCCGCCCCGATGTTGGCGAAGATCTGCGCGCACTGGCCGTCGAAATCGGCCGGGGTCTTGCCGTCCTTCGTGCAGCCGACCTGGCCCGCGATGAACAGGAACTCGGATGCCTTGACCCGGGTGATCTGCGAATACTGCCCGAGCGGCGTGCCGAGGCTGTCGGGGTTGAGAATCTTGATGTCGGCCATGGTTCGCTCCCGTTGTGTCCCCTCTACACTAGCGTTTTCAGGAGCCCGATCCCATGACCGAACAACCCCGCGGCGCGCTGACCGTGCGCATCAGCGCGATGCCCGCCGACACCAACGCCAACGGCGACATCTTCGGCGGCTGGGTGCTGTCGCGGATGGACCAGGCCGGCGGCATCGCCGGCGTCGAGCGGGCGAGGGGCCGCGTCGTCACCATCGCGCTCGACGCCATGACCTTCATCCGGCCGGTGCGGGTCGGCGACGTGCTGGAGGTCTATACCGAGGTGGAGAGCGTCGGCCGCACCTCGATGAAGATGCACATCGAGGCCTGGGCCCGGCGCTTCGAGACGCACGCACAGGAGAAGGTGACGGACGCCACCTTCACCTTTGTTGCCATCGACGCCGCCGGCAAGCCCCGGCCGATCCCGAAGGAGGGCGGGTGACCGCTACTCCAGCCCGGCCACGATGCGCACATCCCGCTCGGCGCCGTCGCCGAGCGCCTTCAGCGCCTCCTGGTAGCCCGGGCTGTTGTAGGCCTCGATCGCCTTCTCGACGCTCGGAAACTCCGAGAACACGATGCGCTCCTTCAACCCGCTCTCGTAGGCGGCCGCCGCGTTGCCGCGCGCCATGTACTTGCAGCCGAACGGCGTCGTCGCCTTCGGCGCAAGCTCGGCATAGCGCGCGACCTTCGCCGGATCGTTGATCTTGCGGTAGATCGTGACCCAATAGCCCTTCGGCATTATTCCAGCCCCTCGACGATGCGAAGGTCCCGCTCGGCGCAGTTGTCGAACACCTTCAGCGCCGCCTGGTATTCCGGGCCGTCGTGGGCGGCGATCGCCTTCTCGAGGCTCTCGAACTCGACGATGACGATGCGCTGCTTGATGCCGGCCTCGTATGCCGCCGCGGCATCGCCGCGCGCCACGTATCGCGCGCCGTATTTGGCGAACGCCGGTCCCGCCACCTTGGCATACGCGGCAAGCTTGTCCGGGTCCTTGATCGAACGATACGCCGAAACGAGATATCCCTTCTTAGCCATCTCAACTCTCCTGTTGTTGCAGTTTCCAGAAAATCATTGCCGGTTTTTGAAAGCCGGCATCACGTCCTTGGCGAACCAGCGAAGCTGCTCCTTGAACTCCTTGGGGCCGAGCCCTTCGGCCCAATGGATCATGAAGCTGTCGAGCCCTGGATATTTCGCTTCGATCGATTTGATGCCGTCGATCACCTCGCCGGGCGGGCCGCAGAACCACGCCTTCTGCTTGACGCCCTCCGCCAGGGTCGGCACCGAAGCCGGCGCCCCGGGCGAGCCCCAGGTCCGGCCGTGCTCGTCGGCATAGCGCACAAATCCGAATGGCGCGAACCATTTGAATCGTTCGTCGTGGGCGGGCTCCAGACGACGCATCGCCTCGGCCTTGCTGTCGGCGAGATAGACGCCGGCGCCCCAGATCATATCCTCGCCGAGCTGATTGGGCCGGCCGTGCTTGGCGCAGGCATCGTGAAAGGCGCGCACCACGTCATCGAGGATTTTCTCGCCGTTCAGCGTGATCATGCCCTTGAGGCCGTACTTCGCCATCATGTCGATGGTCTTGCCGCTGGCGATCGGCATCCAGACCTCGACCGGCAGATTTTTCGGCCGCGGCACCAGGGTGATGTCCTTCACCGTGTAGCCGCGATACGGGACCTCGGGCGGGCATTCGTAGAACTGGCCCTTGAACTTGAATTCCGGCTCGTTGAAACAGGTCAGCAAAAGCTGAAGCTGTTCCTCGAAGAAGTCACGGTTCTTCTCTGCGTCGAGCAGTGGCGCGCCGAACGTCTCGACCTCGCGGGTGTGATAGCCGCGGCCGACGCCCATGATGACGCGGCCGTCGGTGACGATATCCGCCATGGCGTAATCTTCCGCCATGCGGATCGGATGCCACATCGGCAGCACGTTGAAGGCGCAGCCGAACTTGAGTTTCTTGGTCTGGGTCGCAAGCCACAGCCCGGTCTGGATCAGGTTGGGGATGACCTCGTAGCCCTCGCGCTGGAAATGGTGCTCGGCCATCCACAGCACGTCGAAATCGAGATCGTCCATGGTCTGCGCGACGTCCTTCACCGTCGCGAACACCTCGCGCAGCCGCTCGTCGGAGTAGCGCCGGTCGTTGGCGGGCGTGCCCTTGTGGCCGATGTTGTCGAGCTCGATCTGCCCGACATAGAGCACATGGAATTTCTTGATCATGCGGGGCTAGCCCTGCGGGCGGATGCCAAATGTCTTCTCGAAGCGTTTCACGTAGGCCGGCCACACCTCCGGATTGACCATGCGTGGCGGCTGGCCGCCATCGAGCGCGAGGATGAGTTGCGAGGCCGCGTACTCGCCCATGTTGGCGCGGGCTTCCTTGGTGACGCCGGCGGTGTGCGGGCTCGCGATCACGTTGTCGAACTGCAGCAACGGATGATCCATCGCCGGCGGCTCCTTGGCGAACACATCGAGGCCGGCGCCGGCGATCTGCTTGTTGCGGAGCGCCTCCTCCAGCGCCTTCTCGTCGGTGATGAAGCCGCGCGCCGCGGTGATGAAATAGGTGTGCTTCTGCATCAGGCCGAATTGGCGGGTGCTGATCATGTTGCGCGTGGTGTCGTCGAGCGGGCAATTGATCGAGATGAAATCGGAGCGCCGGCACAGTTCGTCGAGATCGACCTTGGTGGCGTTGCGCCCGGCGATGGTCTTCTCGTCGAGGAACGGATCGTAGGCCAGCACCGTCATGTCGAACACCGTCGCGCACAGCTTGGCGAGGCGGCGGCCGACGTTGCCCAGGCCGACGATGCCGATCGTCTTGTTGTTGATGTCGTTGCCCATGTAGAGGTTGCGGTCCTTCATGGTGCCGTTGCGGAGCGCATTGTTGACCTGCACCACCTGCTTCGACAGCATCAGCATCATGCCGAGCACGTGGGCCGCCACCGCGTCGGCGTTGCCGCCGGTCTGGTTGACGACGAGGACGCCGGCATCGGTGCAGTCCTTGACGTTCACGGTGTCGTAGCCGGCGCCGCCGGTCGAGACGATCAGGAGGTTCGGCGCCCGCGCGATCAGGCCCTTGTCGACGTGGTACTTGGCCGGCAGCTCATCGCGCGCAGAGCTGACCTGGTAGGCATGGGCCGCCGCCACGATCGGGTTGGCGACCGCATCGGGCGAATCGTTTTCCAGCTTGTCGAGCCGGATTTCCGGACGGGTGGCGATCAGGTCGAGATAGATCGGATGGTTGAGGAAGCGTACATAGAACACCCGCTTTACGTTCTCTTTCGCTGTCGGACCGTCAACCATCACGCCACCCCGATTGTCTGCAAAACGCCGGGCGCCATCTTTGCCATCGCGGCCCTATCTCGTCCAGCCGCGTGCAATGCGGAAATAGCCAGCCTTATCGAGGGGTTGCCTCGAGTGCGGAGGGCAGGCAGGAACCTGCGGTATTTCTGCTTCCTTGAATCGGCCACACCCCGCCGCTATCAAAACACACATGTGGGGGAAGGGCGTTGCATCTTTTGCGGCCGTGTTGGCGATCGCCGCGCTGGGCGTTTCCGCGTCCGGTGCGCTGGCAGGCCCACACGACGCATTGATCGCCAAGCACGCCGCAGCGAACGGCGTGCCGGAGACGCTGATCCGCCGCGTCATCCGCATCGAGAGCCGGGGCAATGCGCGCGCCGCGCATGCTGGCAACTACGGGCTGATGCAGATCAGGCTCGGCACCGCGCGAGGCGTAGGCTATTCGGGCGATGCCGAAGGGCTGCTCGATCCCGACACCAATCTCACCTATGCGGTGAAGTATCTGGCGGGCGCCTATCGGGCGGCCGGATGCGATGCCGATCGCGCTGTCTCGTACTATCAGCGTGGCTACTACGGCGCTGCGCTGCGGGAGTGTGCGGAATTGTCTGGCGCAGTGCGGGTCGCGCAGGCGGATGAACCGACGGCAGAGGCAAGCGAGAGAAGGCTTCGGCCAAGCCGAAGTCCGATCTAGCGGCGGCCAAGGCTGCCGATGTCATCAAGCCGAAGCTGGTTCACACCGAAGCAATCGTCTCGAAATCGGCCACGCCGCTGGCTCGCCCGGTCGGCAAGTTTGAGCCGACCCGCGTTGCGCCGCCGCTGGTTCAGCAGGCGGGCGCGACCAATACCGCGCCGTCCCTGCCAGTGTCGACATCCAAGACCGACCGGCTCAACGCCGCTCCGACCGCGCCCGCGGGAAAATTCGAGCTCGCCTCGGTGCCGCTGCCGCCGGTCCGCCCCGAGTTCGATCCGGCACCGACAACGAAGCGGACCGCGAAGCCGGTGCACCATCCGGAACGGCGGCACGAGCGGGCCGTGAAGAAGAAGGACGAGACGAACCCGGTGCTGGCGGCGGCCGGCGAGTCGACCAACGCCGTGATTTCCGTGCTGAAAAAACTCGTCACGCCCGACAAGAAGTCGCGCAAGCGTGTCATCGAGGCGGAAGACGATCCGCCCTCGCACGTGCAGCCGCCGCAATAACGTCAGCGTCTTGTCTCGTACGATTTCAAAGCGCCGCGAAGGATTTCGCGCGGCGGCTCCGTTCCATCGATGGTGCGCACGGTGCGGCGCCTGATCTTCCAGCCGGCGGCGGTCCGCTCCAACTCCCAGCGGTTGGCGGCAACGCGGTGGATGCGATAGCCGTTCGAGACGCCGTGGTTCGGCACCTCGTGAGGCGCGGCGGTCGGATGCGGCGTCAGAATTTGCAGATACGACGTCACCGTCGCGCGGTCGCCGTCGAGCTCGATCCGCGGCAAGCCGGCGAAGTGCGCAAGTCCGCCGGCGATTGCCGCCTGGTGCGCCGGCGTCCGCGTCACGGCAGCGATGGTGTCATTGCCCGCGGTGGCCTTGCCGCGGCCGAGATCGAGCTCGCCGTCATCCACATAGACCGCGCGGGTGTAGTAGTCGGCGCCGGTGTCGGCGCTCGGCGGATGGCTTGCGATCAGGTCGTAGATTTCGAGGCGGTCCTCGACGGCGCGGATGCGATCCTCAAGGCTGCGGTTCGGTTGGGCCATGCTGCTCTCCTCGGATTGGCATCCTGGGAGGCTCGGAATTCACATCACCACTGTCAACCGCTTTGCCGCCCGGGTGACGCCCGTATAAAGCCAGCGCTGGCGGGTCTCGGCGAACACCGCGGATTCGTCGAACAGCACCACGTCATCCCACTGCGAGCCCTGCGACTTGTGCACGGTCAGCACATAGCCGTAGTCGAACTCGTCGAATCGCTTTCGCATCGGCCATTCCAGGCCTTCAATGCCGCCGGTGAAGCACTCCGGCCGCACCGACACTTTGATACCCTTGCCGGCGAAGCCGTCATCCGGCTGCAGCCGCATCTTGATGATGGGGCGCGTCGCCGACGGCTTTTCCTTCACCGACCACAGCGCGCCGTTGAACAATCCCTTGCGCTTGTTGTTGCGCAGGCAAACGAGCTTGTCGCCGGTCGCGGGAAACTCCCCGGCAAAGCCGCGCCGCTCGCGCATCCGCATGTTGTAGGCGCGCCGCGTCGCGTTCCTCCCGACCAGCACCTGGTCGGCGCCGATCACCCGCTGCGGATCGAGATTGTCGCGGGTGACGATCTCGCTCTCGCCATAGCGGCCGGGCTCCAGATCGAGGCCGGCGCGGATGTCCATCGACAGCCGGATGATCGGATTGTCCTCGGCCTGCCGGTGCACCTCGGTCAGCATGGCGTCGGGCTCGGACTCAGTGAAGAAGCCGCCGCCCTGGATCGGCGGCAGTTGCGCCGGATCGCCGAGCACCAGCAGCGGCACGCCGAACGACATCAAGTCGCGGCCGAGCTCAGCGTCGACCATGGAGCATTCGTCGATCACGATGAGGGCTGCCTTGGACGCCGGCGCCTCGTCCCACAAGTCGAAGCTCGGCACCTCCTCGCCGCTTTCGCGGGTCTTGTAGATCAGGCTGTGGATGGTGGAGGCGCGCTCGCAGCCCTTGCTGCGCATCACCAGCGCGGCCTTGCCGGTGAAGGCTGCGTACAACACCTTGCCGTCGACCTCCTGGGCAAGGTGCCGGGCCAAGGTGGTCTTGCCAGTGCCGGCGTAGCCGAACAGCCGGAACACCTGCGGCGTGCTGCCCTGTCCGGGCTTGGCGTTAAGCCAAGCGGCCACCGCCTTGAGCGCGGCGTCCTGGTGAGGCGTGAAGACGGTCATGAGGGCTGGCGACTCGGATGTGAACCGGGCGCACAATACCTCAAGAACAAAGAGAGAACAAGGCTTTTCGCGGGCTGTAGGCGGTCAGGCGACGTCGAATTCCGGACCGGCATCGGTCTTCAGCTTCTTAAGCAGGCGCTTGAGGCCGGCGATTTCCAGTTCCAGCCGCGCAACGCGATCGGCGAGAGCCGGCCCGGCGCTCGACCCGGGATCGCCGCCCTCGGCAAGCGGGTCCACCTGGGCGGCCTGGGTAAAGGCAACACCGGCCTCCTGGCCATGGCGCCAGATCACATGGACGCGAAGCGTTTGATCCTTTTGCGGAATGTAGAGCTCGAGCGTGTCCGGCGTGGTCACCGAGTCGGTGAAGATCAGCCGCGCGCCATACGAGGAGATATCGCGAACCAGGCAATCGACCGCGTTGATGCGATTGTTGAAATAGATCGTGCCGCGCAGAAAGCTTTTCTGGCGGGTGACCCTGCGCCGTTCGACCTTGGGTTTTGCTAGCTCGCTGGACATGTCGCCGAGCGTAGGCCCGGCAGTTTAAGGACCTCTTTCTCGATTGAGGCGGAGGCATTTCATTTCGTTAGCAATTAAGGAAAAGCTGCCGCAATTGCGGCCGCGGCCTCAGCCCGGCGGGTTGTTGCGGTAATATGCGGCGTCCTCCGCGCTTTGTTTGAAGTCCGGATTGCTCGGCCATTCCACATGCCGCGACAGCATGTCGGTGCCGTGGCGGACGCGGAACAACAAGGTGCGTTGCGGACCGTTAATGTACTCATGCACTTCGCCGGGCGGATGGACGCAGAACGAGCCCGGCACGACGTCCATCGTTCCGCTCGGCAGCCGCATCTTGCCGCCGCCGGAGAAACAGAAATAGATTTCGGTCGCGTGCGGATGGCAGTGATTGGGGCTGATCTGGCCGGGCTCCCAGCAGGCGACGGTGTAGTCGCCGCTTTGGCCGCCGCCGACATCGAGTTCGGTCAGGATTTTCTCGACGTGCTTCCTGGGATCCCACTCCTGCTCATCCTTGATGTTGAACGCGTGCATGCGCTGCTCCCTGGTGTTCAGGCGGTAAGCCGCCGTGACAGCGCTGCCCGCCCCTGATACGAAACCGGTGGAGTTTCGCGAAGGGGAGAGAAATGTTCAAGAAGCCGAATTGTCCTGTGATCGCCGTCGAAGAGCACTATTGGGACAAGGAGATGGCCAAGACCTATGTCGGGCTGGAATCCGGCCGCCCGGGGCCGCAGATGGACCGGCTGTTCGACCTCGGCGCACTGCGCCTGAAGGAGATGGACGAGGTCGGCATCGACATGCAGGTGATCTCGCACGGCGCGCCATCGGCGCAGAAGCTTCCCGCAGAGGGCGCGGCCGCGCTGGTGCGGGGCGTCAACGATCGGCTGGCGGCGGCCTGTGCCGCCAACCCGAAGCGCTTCGCGGCGTTTGCCGCCTTGCCGTCGAACGATCCGAAGGCCGCGGCCGACGAGCTCGAGCGCGCGGTGACCAAGCTCGGCATGAAGGGCGCCATGATGCATGGGCTCTCCGGCGGCGTGTTCCTCGACGACAAGCGGTTCTGGCCGATCTACGAGCGGGCGGAAGCGCTTGACGTGCCGATCTACTTTCACCCCGCCACGCCGGATTCGCGGGTCGGCGACGTCTATTACAACGACTACGCCAAGGACTTCCCGATGGTGGTGCGCGCCGCCTGGGGCTACACCGTCGAGACCGCGACCACGGCGATCCGCATGGTGCTGTCGGGCGTGTTCGAGAAGCATCCGAAGCTGAAGATCGTACTCGGCCATCTCGGCGAAACGCTACCGTTCCTGGTCTGGCGGGTCGACCACGCCATCTCCCGGCCGGGTGCGGCTCGCTCGATCAGCTTCCGCGACATCTTTTGCAACAACTTCTGGATCACCACCTCCGGCAACTTCTCCAATCCGGCGCTGATGTGCTGCGTCCAGGAGATGGGCGTCGACCGCATCCTGTTCGCGGTGGACTGGCCGTTCGTGGTCAATCCGCCCGGCGTGGAGTGGATGAAGACCGTGCCGCTCTGCGATGAGGATAAGGCCAAGATATTGAGCGGCAACGCCAAGCGCCTGCTGCGGATGTAGCGTCGCGCCGCCGGCCGGCCGGTGTGCTATAAGCCGGCGCTCCGGTCTTCAGCGTCAAGTCGGGCCTGTAGCTCAATGGTTAGAGCCGACCGCTCATAACGGTCTGGTTGCAGGTTCGAGTCCTGCCGGGCCCACCAATTTCCGCTGTTTTCTGTCACGTTCAAACACGAATGTTCGCGTTTGATTTACGGCAATCGTTGGCCAATCGTTGGCCAACATGAACGCCTGAGAACGGGATAGGGCTCTCTCACTGGGCCCGGGTAGGGCGTGAAGCCACCTTACAGGCTATGCTCTGTCGCTCGCCACGGCCCGGACGACGCCAGCCTCGCAATGCGCCGGCTAGATATCTGACTGACGACGAGGTGCAGCGTCTGGCCGACACGGCCAAAGCCAACCGCCACGGACACCGTGACGCCACCATGATCCTCGTAGCCTATCGTCATGGTCTGCGAGCTTCCGAGCTAACGGACCTCCGGTGGGGCCAGATCGAGTTTAGTTCAGCGAACCTGCACGTGCGGCGGGTCAAGCAAGGCACACCGAGCACGCACCCGATCCTCGGTGATGAGTTGCGCGCTGCTCTACGTCGGCTTCAACGCGAGCAGGATCCCAAGTCCCCATTCGTGTTCACCTCAGAGCGCGGTACGCCGTTCACGACGGCTGGCTTTGCACGGATGATCGAGCGTGCCGGTGTCGAGGCGGGAATGGGCTTCAAGGCTCATCCGCATATGCTGCGACATGCTTGCGGGTACGCTCTAGCCAACAAGGGCCACGACACACGCGCCCTGCAAGCCTATCTGGGGCACAAGAACATTCAGCACACGGTGCGCTACACCGAGTTGTCGCCGACGCGGTTCAAAGAGTTCTGGCGGTAGAAAGATTTCTTTTTGCCATTTCACAGCGGGCACGAATTTGATTCGAGTTGGAGTCATCCAGGAGATCCAATTTGACCGGATTTCAAGCTTATCGACCTTCACCATCATTGGGCGGTTCTCAAAGAAAACGGCCGGGTCGCAGCCCAAAACATTCCGCTTCCAGTGCAATCAGCACTCACAACTCTTGGCCTCGCCTCTTTGGATTGGGTAACGCATGACCTCGTCATCACCGAAGATGGCTTGGTTGGTCCCCGCAAGCGCCTGTCCTGAAAAATACGCCCGTCGTGCGGGCAGCGGGTTAATCGCTATCGGCACGATTCGCGCCAGGCGGCTCAATGTCGGATATACCCCCCGATATCGACCAGACAGCGGCATTTTGGATGGATTTTCCGTTTGGAGCAGAGGCGGACAAGAATTGCAGAATGACATAGCCTAATTCTGCAATACGCCAGCGGTGATCTAGAAGGGGAAACCATCATGCCGACCAAGAGCCAGAATCCAGAAACCATCGTCCTGCATGGCGGGAACTATCGTGCCGATCCCGCTACGACAGCGGTGGCGGTGCCGATCTATCAGACGACATCATACCAATTCAATTCGACCGAACATGCAGCAAACCTGTTCGCGCTCAAGGAACTGGGCAATATCTACACACGCATCATGAACCCAACCCAGGCCGTGCTCGAAGAGCGCGTTGCAGCCCTGGAAGGTGGCGTGGCTGCGCTTGCGGTGGCGTCCGGGCAAGCGGCGTCGCTGTTCGCAGTGCAGAACATTTGTCACGCAGGCGACAATTTCGTCTGCTCGACCGACATTTACGGCGGCACCTGGAACCTGTTCCAGAACACCATGGGCACAACGGAAATTGAGTGCCGCTTCGTTGACCCCGCCGACCCTGAGAATTTTCGCCGTGCCCGACGCAAAGACGCGCTGCTATCACGGCGAGACCTTGCCCAATCCCAAGCTCGCGGTGTTCCCGATCGCTGAAGTCGCAAAGATTGGCCGCGAACTCGGTGTACCGCTGATCATGGATAACACCGCCTGTCCGATCTTGTGCCAGCCGATCAAGCACGGTGCGGCGATTACCATGCACTCGACACACGAAATACATCGGTGGCCACGGCACCTCGATTGGCGGCATCATTGTCGATGGAGGGGACTTTGACTGGGAGAAGCACGCCGACCGCTTCCCGATGCTCAACAAGCCCATCGGAGCTATCACGGCGCGGTATGGACGCAGGCCGTCAAGCCGCTTGGCCCAATCGCATACATCCTCAAGGCGCGTGTGACACCGTTGCGCGACGTCGGTGAGGCAATGTCGCCGTTCAACGCCTTCTTGTTTATCCAAGGGTTGGAGACAGTCGCTCTGCGCGTGCGGCAGCATTGCTGCAATGCCAGTGCAGTGGCGGAATATCTCACCAAGCATTCCAAGGTCAGCAAGGTCATTTACCCGGGAGTGATGGAGGAAGACGGAAACGGCAGCCAGACATACCTCAGGGTGGCTACGGTGGTTTAGTCGGTTTCGAGTTAAGGGTGGTAAGGATGCCGGTGCAACGTTCATCGACAGCCTGAAGATGTCTTCATCACGTCGCCAGCATCGGCGACGCTCGCCGCTCGCCATCCATCCAGCCAGTACCGCGCACTGGACAGCGAACGTCTGAAGAGCAGGCGAAGACCGGGAGCGATGACGGACGGCCGAAGTCAGCGATCCATCGGCATCGAGCACATCGACGACAGCCTTGCCGATCTCAATCAGGCTCTTGCGGGTATTTAGACCGTCCGAGCCGCATCTGGCACGATTTGTCCGGCCGGTTGGTACCGCAAACGCATCGCACCCGCATGCCCGAGTCGGGGGTCAATCGCGTCGATTTGAGCCTGACCGCACTATGTCCGCTATTCATTCGATTTTGTTGCAGAAGTCGGCGATTGACGCGCGAGGCGGCTGCCTCGATTTCTTGAAGCGGTCGGCGGACGCCCCGCTGAGCTAGGCGGCGGGGTTGATGACGTTTCGGGGCCCCCAACGGCGGTTACGCGACACGGACAGCGACCGTTGGCGGTGGCCGTGTCAGCAGTTTGGCGAGCCGACGAAGGTTTTGGTCGATGGCTGCCAGCGTGAACTCGAACTGGGCAGCGTGCGGCCCACGCAATCGCAGCCCGCTGAGCCGCAGGATGCGTTTCAGATGCGCG
>CAWAWF010000026.1:0-11525 GCA_963785665.1 uncultured Alphaproteobacteria bacterium | reverse complement strand
GATCGTGCTCGGCCCGTATCAGCGGCGCGCGCAAGCCCGTGGGCCCGCAGCACCCAATGCTCCGACCGAGCGCACACCCGAGGCCCGCCTTGATGAGGCGGTTGGCCTCGCCCGCGCCATCGATCTCGACGTTGTCCGGTCCGCCATCGTGCCGATCAATCAGATTCGGCCGGCGACCTATATGGGCACCGGCAAGGTCGATGAGATCGCCGGCCTGGTAAAGAGCCTCGAGGTCGGCATCGTGATTTGCGATTGTGCGCTCTCCCCGGTGCAGCAGCGCAACCTTGAGAAGGCGTGGGGCGCCAAGGTGCTCGACCGCACCGGATTGATCCTGGAGATTTTCGGCCGCCGCGCCCACACCAAGGAGGGTGCGCTTCAGGTCGAGTTGGCGCACTTGACCTATCAGCGCAGCCGCCTGGTGAAGAGCTGGACCCATCTCGAGCGCCAGCGCGGCGGCTTCGGCTTCCTCGGCGGGCCGGGTGAGAGTCAACTTGAAATCGACCGTCGGCTGATCGGAGAGCGCATCCAGCGCATCGAGGCCGAGCTCGAAAAGGTCAAGAACCGGCGCAAGCTCCACCGCGACAGCCGCGCCCGCGTGCCGTATCCGATCGCCGCGCTGGTCGGCTACACCAACGCCGGCAAGTCCACACTGTTCAACCGCATGACCAGCGCCAGCGTGCTGCAGGCCGACATGCTGTTCGCAACCCTCGACCCGACACTTCGCGCGGTGGCTCTGCCGGGCGGCATGAAGATCATCCTGTCCGACACCGTGGGCTTCATCTCCGATCTGCCGACCATGTTGGTGGCCGCCTTTCGCGCCACGCTCGAGGAGGTCATCGAAGCCGACGTCATCCTGCATGTGCGCGACATGTCCCATGAGGACACCCAGGCGCAGTCCCACGATGTCGAGCAGGTGCTGACCGCGCTCGGCATCGATCCCAACGAAGAGCAGCGGTTGATCGAAGTTTGGAACAAGATCGATCGGCTCGATGCCGATGGCTGGGCGCGCCTCAAAAATCTCGCCGATCGACGGCCCGAGGGGCAGCGACCGGTGCTGGTTTCGGCGTTGAGCGGGCAGGGCGTCGACGATCTGGTGCAGGCGATCCAGGCCCGGCTCGCGCTGCACCGGGTGGTGCTCGACCTAGTCCTCGACCCGTCCGACGGCGCCGGCATGAGCTGGCTGCACCGGCACACCGAGGTGATCGAGAAATCCCTCGGCGAGGACGGCAAGATGGCCATGACGGTTCGGGTCGATCCGACGCGGACCGACGCGGTGAAGGCAAAATTCCCGATGCACTGAAGCATCGCGGTGGGGAGGGCGTCATGAAGGCAGGCACACTGGCCGCGGCGGCGGGGCTATGGCTCGGCGCGTTGCGGGGCGCGGCACCTCGTCGGTCTGTCTGCATATCGCCGAGCAACAGGGCTTCTTCGCTCGCGAGCGGATCAAGATCGAGCGCATCTCCATCCCAGGCGGCACCGACAAGATGGTCACGGCGCTGGAGCAGGGCGCCGTCGATGTGACGCAGACCGCGACGCCGTACCTGATCCAGGCGGTACTGCGGGGCTCCGACGCCGTCGGCATCGCCAGCGAAACCGCCAATCCGATCTACAGCCTGATCGTCAAGCCGGAGATCGCGAGCTTTGCCGATCTCAAAGGCAAGCTGCTCGGGCTGTCGCTGCCGGTCGACACCATCTCGATCTCGATGCGGAAGATGTTGGCGATGAAGGGGCTTGGTGCGGGCGACTACAGGGTCAAGGAGTTGGTCGGCACGCCGTTGCGGTTCGACTGCCTCAAGCGCGGCGAATGCGACGGCGTGCCGCTCGGCCAGCCGGACGATCTGATCGCGCTGACGCAAGGCTACCGGCGGCTCGGCGTGTCCACCGAGGCGGTTTCTGCGTTCCAATTCCAACTGCTTGCGGTCAGGCGTTCCTGGGCCGGGGCGCACCAGGATGCGGCGATGCGCTTCGTGCGTGCGGTCGCGTCGTCGTTCCGCTTCATCCGAGATCCGGCCAACCGCGCCGAGGTCGTCAAGACGATGGTGGCCGTGACCGGGTCGAGCGAGGACATCGCACGACAGACGCTGGCGCTTTATTTCGAGCCGGACCGCGGCGTCATGCCCAGGCAGGGCGGCATCGACATGGCCGGGCTCACTCAAGTGATCGCGTTGATGAGAGAGGGCGGCATGCTGGCGGCCCCTCTGCCGCCGCCGGAGCGCTTCGTCGACCTGCGGTATTTGAAGGCGGTCGGCGTCGGGTAGGGACTACTTTTCCGCGGACGTCTCCGCCGTCTTGGCAGCGTCCCACAGTGCGTCCATCTCGACGAGCGTGGAATCCCGGAGCGTCTTGCCCTCGGCCGCCAGCGCCTGCTCGATCGAGGCGAAGCGGCGCATGAATTTCCGGTTGGTGGCGCGCAAGGTCGCCTCGGGGTCGGCGTCGAGATGGCGGGCCAGGTTGACCACGGCGAACATCAGGTCGCCGACCTCAGCGGTCGCCTTGGCGCGATCGCCGGCGGCGATCTCGGCTTCGATCTCGTCACATTCCTCGCGGATTTTGGACAGCACCGCCAGCGGATCGTTCCAGTCGAAGCCGACCTTGCCGGCCTTGGCCTGGAGCTTCAGCGCGCGGGTCAGGGCAGGCAGCGCCATCGGCACGCCGGCCAGCGCGCCGGTCTCAGGCGCTGCGCCGCCGCGGGCGGCACGCTCGGCCTTCTCCTCGGCTTTGATGCGATCCCATTGGCCCTCGACCTGCTTCGGCGACAGGCCGCGGGCCTCGCCGAACACGTGAGGATGGCGGCGTACGAGCTTCGTCGTGATCGCCTCGACCACGGAGCCGAAGTCGAAGGCGCCTTGCTCCTGCGCCATCCGGGCGTGGAACACGACCTGGAGCAGGAGGTCGCCCAGTTCGTCGCACAGATCGGCCAGGTCGCTGCGAGCAATCGCGTCGGCGACCTCGTAGGCCTCTTCGAGCGTATAGGGAGCGATGGTCGAGAAATCCTGCTCCAAGTCCCAGGGACAGCCGGTGCCTGGGGTGCGCAGCGCGGCCATGATCTCGAGCAGGCGGGCGATGTCGCGGGACGGTTTCATGGAGCCGAACCCTAGCAAGCACGCTCCCCAGGCGCGACAAACGGCAAAGGCCGCCCCACAGAAACGCGCATCATGCGCATGCTCTAATTCGCATAAGACATATTATGGAATATTATCCGGCGATGTTTCACTTATACTTGCTCGTCATGGCGGCTTTGAGTGCCGCCTCGTCGGCCAGCTTGAGCCATGCTTCTGCGACTTCGAGCATCTTCTTTTGCTCGTCGCCCGTCAGGGTGTCAGCAATGGCCGCACACTCCCGCGCGCGCTCAAGGTAATCGGTCACGCCTAGGGCCATGCTCGTCCATCCCATTGATATTTGATATGAGAAGGCGTCGAAAAGCTAGATTTTGGGCCCATACCCAGGCCCATTATGTGGTGCTGCTCGGACCTAGTTTCGCGGACGGGATTCAGGGAACTTTTATAAAATTGTCGGCAAACTGCCGCTATGTCCCAAGACCAAGCTAAGTGCCCTGAGTGTGGTGCCGACATGAAGATCGCACACCAGAAGCGTCACCCCGCTCGACCTGACTATCGCCAACAGACCTTGGAATGCGAGCAATGTCAGCATTCGGTGACGCGGGCAGTCGATGCTCGTGGACGCGCGTTGAGATAGCCTAGGGCAATGGACCTTACGGGCTGAGGTGAAACCGCGCGCTTACATCGGCTTATCAAAAATTGCTGTCCTAGCGGACTAATCGAACTTGGTATTGCCCGGAACCGTGATTCGCTTTTTTTTTGGGCTTGCCAACGGCCGTCCGGAAGGCCCGGTCGGCACCTTCCTCGGGATGCTGCCTCGCTATTGGGCCTGGGTATGGGAAGTGTAACTTCGCCTATAACCAATAGGATAGATCCGGCCTGACTGAACGGTTGAAGTTTTGGATCGATGTCGCTGAAATACCTCAAATCTTCCGAATTGTGATATGAGTTTTGCAGAAACCGGAGAGCAAGTTGCGAGACGCTGCAATGGGTTCTTTGGATTATTGAAACAACAACATCAGCTATCGAAATCCACCGCGATGCCGTCATAGGCCGGCTCAACGCGCGGCGGCAATTGCTTGCGCAGCGTCTCGTAGTCCAGGTCGGCGTGGAGGTTGGTCAGGATCGCCCGCCGCGGCTTGAGGCGCTCGATCCACGCCAGCGCATCGGCCAGGCTGAAGTGGCTCGGATGCGGCGTGTAGCGGAGCGCATCGACCACCCAGACATCGAGGTTCTGGAGCGCCGCGGCGCTGTCCGGTGGCATGTCGCTGAGGTCGCAGGAATAGGCAAAGGCGCCGAAGCGGAACCCCAGGGAGACGATGTCGCCGTGCTGCTGAAGCAGGGGCAGGGCCGTGATCGGGCCCCCTGCCCCCGCGATCGTGATGGCCTGCCCAGGCGCGATCCGATGCTCGGTGACGATCGGAGGATAGTCGCTGCCGGGCGGCTTCTCGAAGCAGTACAGGAATCGCGGCCGGATCACCTGCGAGGCGGCCTCGCCAAGATACATGTCGACGCGGCGGCGCTTGCGGACGAATAGCGCCCGGAGGTCGTCGATACCGTGGCAATGGTCGGCATGCTCGTGGGTGATCAGCACGCCGTCGAGCCAGTCGACACCGGCGTCGATGAGCTGGTCGCGGAGGTCGGGCGAGGTGTCGACCAGTACGCTTGTCCGGCCGCCGGGGCCAGTGCGCTCGGCCAGCAGCGAGGTTCGCCGCCGGCGGTTCCTGGGATTGGCGGGGTCGCAGGCGCCCCAGCCGAGCGCCGGCCGCGGCACCCCCATGGACGACCCGCAGCCGAGGATGGTGAAGCGCAGGCTCATGCCGCAACCGCCGCCGGCCGCGGCACCTTGCGAAACAGCCGGAAGAAGTTCTCCGTGGTCTGGCGGGCGATCTCCTCCGGCGGGACGCCGCGCACCTCCGCCAGCACTTGGGCGGTCTCGGCGACGTAGGCCGGCTCGCAGCGCTTGCCGCGGAACCTGCCGGGTGCCAGATAGGGTGCGTCGGTCTCGACCATGATGCGGTCAGCCGGGAGGTCCTTGGCGATGGCGCGAAGTTCATCGGTTTTCTTGTAGGTCAGGATGCCCGTGAACGACACGTAGAGGCCAAGCTCGATCCCGGTGAATGCCAAATCTCGGCCGCCGGTGAAGCAATGCAACACGGCCGGGAAGGCGCCCTTCCCGCTTTCCTCGCGCAGGATTTTCGCGACGTCGGCGTCGGCCTCACGGGCATGGATCACCAGCGGCAGGCCGGTCTCGCGAGCCGCGGCGATATGCGCCCGGAAACCCTGCTCTTGCGCGTCGCGGGGCGAGTTATCGTAATGATAGTCGAGCCCCGCCTCGCCGATCGCGACCACCTTGGGATGGCGTGTCCGCTCGACCAGTTCGGCGGTGCCGATATCGAGCTCCTCATGGGCGTGGTGGGGATGGGTGCCGACCGAGGAGAACACCTCCGGAAAACGCTCCGCGATGGCCAGCAGATCGGGCTGCCGCCGCACCCGGGTCGAGATCGTAACCAGCCGGCCGATGCCGGCTACCTTGGCGCGGCCGACCACGCCGTCGAGCTCGTCCCGGAAGTCGGGAAAATCGAGATGGCAATGGCTGTCCACCAGCATGAGCGATCCGCGCCTTACGTCCTGGCCGCTTCCGGCTCGATGTAACGCGGGAACACCGGAACAGGTGCCGGCAATGCCGTTCCCGGCGCGATCCGGGTGGCGTCGTTGCGGAGCCGGTTGAACTGCCGCTCCGGCGCGGGAATGCCGAGCATATCGAGCAATTTGCCCGCTGAAGCCGGGATGAAGGGCTGGCAGAGGATGCCGACCTGGCGGAGCACCTCGGCGGTCACATAAAGCACCGTACCCTGCTTCGCCGGATCAGTCTTGGCCAGCGCCCACGGCGCCTCGCCGGCGAAATAGCGATTGGCCTCGGCAACCACCGCCCACACCGTATTGAGCACCTGATGGAGCTGCTGGGTCTTCATGTGCTCGCGCGCGGCGCCGATCATGTCGTCGGCCGCCGCCAGGATCGCCTTGTCGTTCTCGCTGAAGGCGCCGGGCTTGGGCAGCACCCCGCCCAGTTGCTTGCCGATCATCGACAGCGAGCGCTGCGCCAGGTTGCCGAGGTCGTTGGCGAGATCGGCATTGGTGCGATTGATGATCGCGTCATGGCTGTAGTTGCCGTCCTGGCCGAACGGCACCTCGCGCATGAAGAAGTAGCGAAACTGATCGACGCCGTAGGTGTCCGCCAGGACGAAGGGATCGATCACGTTGCCGACCGATTTCGACATTTTCTCGCCGCGGTTGAACAGGAAGCCGTGCGAGAAAATTCGGCGCGGGACTTCCACGCCGGCCGACATCAGGAAGGCCGGCCAATACACAGCGTGGAAGCGCACGATGTCTTTGCCGATCACATGCAGATCGGCTGGCCAGTAGCGTTTGAACTTTTCGCCGGTGTCGTCGGGGAAACCCGCCGCGGTGATGTAATTGGTCAGCGCGTCGACCCACACATACATGATGTGCTTGTCGTTGCCGGGCACCCGGATACCCCAATCGAAGGTGGTGCGCGAGACCGAGAGGTCCTGCAGGCCGCCCTTGACGAAGCTCGCCACCTCGTTGAGCCGCTCTTTCGGCAGCACGTAATTGGGATCACGGCTGTAAAGATCGAGCAGCTTTTGCTGGTAGGCCGACAGCTTGAAGAAGTAGCTCTCCTCCTCTACCCACTCGACCGGGGTGCCGGTCTTGGTCGAGAGGCGGACTTTGTGCTCGTTGATGTGGGTCTCGTCCTCGGCGTAGTAGGCCTCGTCGCGCACCGAATACCATCCGGCGTATTTGTCGAGATAGATGTCGCCGTTCTTCTGCATCCGCCGCCAGATTTCCTCCGACGAACGGTGGTGCCGCTCCTCGGTGGTGCGGATGAAATCGTCGTTCGAGCAGTTCATCCGCTCGACCATGGCGCGGAACTGCTCGACGTTGCGGTCGACCAGTTCCTTGGCCGTGATGCCCTCGCGGGCCGCGGTCTGCTGAATCTTCTGGCCGTGCTCGTCCGTGCCGGTCAGGAAGAACACGTCATAGCCGTCAAGCCGCATGAAGCGGGCGATGGCGTCGGTGGCGATCACCTCATAGGCATGCCCGATGTGGGGGGGGCCGTTGGGGTAGGAAATCGCAGTGGTGACGTAATAGCGGGGCTGCTCGGGCATATGGCTTTGGTGGTACCAACCGTACGCCGCCTCGGCAAGCGGAGCGGGCGCCGTTGCAGTGGGTCCGAAGGCACTGGATGGCGGAGGGTGCCCGCCGCGGCCAGCGATCGCGGAGTGACGGTCGAAAGCGGCCTTTTTAGCCCTTCATCGGCGGGTAGTCGCGCGAATACACCGGCTGCTCCAGGAATTTCTTGGGCCCCATTGTCCAGAACTGACTGACCTTGCTGTAGGTCTTGACGGTCTTGTTGACCATCTTGCCGGCCTGCTTCTCGGCGCGGCGCACATAGACGTCGCAGACCACATTGCCGTGGTCGTCGAAGCTGACAGGGCCGCGCGGCGTCTCGGCCAGCGTCACCGATCGGATCGCCTTGACGAACTCATCGGGCTGATCTGACCTGCCGCCGGTTTTGGCGAGCGCCGCCTCGATCACTTGGCCGTCCAGGTAGAAGCAGGCGGCATAGTGGCCGATGCGCACGTCATTTCCGTAGTTCTTGCGCATCGCGGCGAGGAAGCGCTTGTTGGCTTCGCTTTGGATGTCGAGTGAATAAGGGTTGGTGTTGATCAGACCCTCCACCTCATCGCCGTAAGCGCCGATGATGGTGTCATCGGCTGCGGTCGAGCCGCCGACCAGCTTCTGGCTGATGCCCATGCCCTTCGCCTGTTTGACGAATTTGATCGGATTCGAGCCGGCAAGTCCGACGCAGACCACGTCGCAATCGGAAATTTGCGCGATGTAGGGCGCATAGTCAGCCGTGCTCAACGGTGACCACAGCTTTTTGACAATGCGGCCACCATCTTCCTCGAGCGTCCGCTGGAAGCCGCCGATCTGCTCGTAACCGAAAGCAAAATCGTCGGCGATGGTGGTCGCCGTCTTCAGTTTCATTTCCTTCGCCACGTATTCGGCGAGGGGATAGAGGCATTGCGCGGACGTGTACGATGTGCGCGTCAGGTAGGCATTACCCTTGCGTTGTGTCACGTCCTCGGCGCCGGCAAAGGCCAGTGTCGGCATTTTTGCCTGTGCGAGATAATCCAAAGTGGCGAGAAGCTCGAAGGCCGCAAATGGCCCGCACACCACGTTGACCTTGTCACGCTCGACCAGCTCCTGAGCCTTGTTCTTGGCGCCGGCCGGATTGCCGCCGGTGTCGGCGACCACGAGCTCGATCTTGCGGCCGGACAGGGTGAAATTGTTATCCTTCAGAAAGGCAGCGAGGCCCTCTTCCGCGTGGATGCCGCCGGCGGCGAGCGGCCCCGTCTTGACGGTGAGCAAGCCGACCTTCATCGCCGCATTTTGCGCGATCGCCGGCATCGGGAAAGCGCCCGCGCCAGAGAAAGCGGCTGCGCCAGCCACGAATTTGCGGCGACTGATACGACGGATCATGGCTTTCTCCTCGGACTTTCGGCCGTGATCCGGCGCATCGTTGGTTTGCAGGCGATCGGTTGTCCGATATTCAATCACAGAAGACGGCAGGGCAAAACTGCGCCAAGCCGGCCCACGCCGGCTCACCAGTGCCCCCGGTCGCGTCAAATGCGCGCGGCTTCAGCCAATTTACCGAACACCGAAAACACCAGGGGCTTGCGGTCGAGATTGTAGGCCTCGGCGTCCTGCATCGCCCGATTGACGGCCGTCCAGATATCGCCCACCCGCGCCAGCCGCTGGGTCTCCTGCGGACCATTCTGCAGACGAGCGCTAAGCCAGGTGTTCACGGCGTCCATGAAGGCCACCAGCGGTTCGACGCGGGTGCCGGCGATCTCGTCGCCGAGCGCATGCAGCGCCCGCGCATCGAGCGTCGGAAGGCGGTCGAGCAAGCCGGTCACCTGCTGATGCAGTTCGAGCGCATCGCCCTCAAGAAGCATCAGCGCACGGCCAACCGAACCGTCCGCGGCTTTGGCAGCTTGGAGCATTTCATCGGTTGGGGCCTCCGCTCCCAGCACCGAGGCCACGGCGTGCGCGACGTCGGTGGCGGCAAGCTGGCGCAGGTTCAAGGTGCGACAGCGCGAGCGGATTGTCGGGAGCACCCGGCCGGGAGCGTGGCTGACCAGCAGCAACAGTGCGCGCGGCGGCGGTTCTTCCAGAATCTTCAGAAGCGCGTTCTCACCCGGCCTATTCAAGTCTTCCAGTGCATCGACGATGGCGACCCGCCAGCCGCCCTCGCCTGCTGTCGAGCCGAAGAACGGGACAATTCGGTCCCGCACGTCTTCTGCGGCGCGGATCACCGTGAACATCTTGCCTGTTTTTTCGTTGATGGCCCGCCGCAACACCAAGAGATCGCTATGGGCTTGCCCTGCGATCCGACGTCCCACCGGGTGCTCGGCCGCGACCGAGAGCGACGTCGCCTTCTGCACCGCTGGCATCTCGGGGTCGGGATAGGCCAGGACGAATCGCGCCATGCGATAGGCCAAAGTGGCCTTGCCAACGCCTGGCTCACCGCCGATCAACCAGGCGTGCGGGATGCGGCCGCCACGATAAGCCTCCAGCAGCGTCCGTTCGGCGTCGGCGTGACCGAACAGCTGATGCGCCAGGCGCGGACGCAGGATCGCGCTTTCTTCGTCCTCGGCGTTGGTCGTCAAGCGCGTCTCTCAGGATTCATTGCGCTCGCCGCCGCATCGTCCTCGAATTGAATTGGGGCGGTCGCAGGATCGAGCTTCTTGAGCACCGCGCGCCAGATTTGCTCAGCAACTTCGTCTTTCGACGTGGAGGCATCAATCAGGACACAGCGTTCCGATTCGTTGGCCGCCAGCGTCAGGAACCCATCACGAAGCCGCTCATGAAATGTCAGGGCTTCGCCCTCGAAACGGTCGGCGTCGTCGGCACCACGGCGCTTGGAAGCGCGGCGCATGCCCTCTTTGGCCGGGACGTCGAGGATGAAGGTCAGATCGGGCCGGGTGTCGCCGACAATGATGCGCTCCATCGCGCGGATCGCCATCGGGTCGACGTTGCCGGCAACGCCCTGGTAGATGCGGGTGGAGTCGGCGAACCGGTCACACACCACCCACTGACCCGCCACAAGAGCTGGTCGGATCAGGGTGGTGAGATGGTCGTCCCGGGCGGCCGCAAACAACACGGCCTCGGCGTCGGGACCGAGCGGCCGTGCGGCGCCGGACAGCAGAATGTAGCGCATGATCTCGGCCCCGGGCGATCCGCCGGGCTCGCGCGTGAGCTGGGCGCGGATACCGAACTGGCGAAGTCGCGTCACCAGCATCGCCGCATGGGTCGACTTGCCCGTGCCCTCTCCGCCTTCGAAAGTGATAAAGCGTCCATGCATCTGTTCGTGCGACTTATATCCGTTTGGCGGCTGAGCGAAACA
The DNA here is from genome assembly GCA_963785665.1 of uncultured Alphaproteobacteria bacterium. GTDB lineage: Bacteria > Pseudomonadota > Alphaproteobacteria > Rhizobiales > Xanthobacteraceae > Z2-YC6860. The sequence continues at coordinate 971 of CAWAWF010000026.1, read as the reverse complement.
GGTTGATCACGAGTTCCGAGGCGGCGTCGAGCGCGCGCCGCGGCATCGAGCCTTCGGCGACGTCCTCGGCGGCCTGCACTGGAACATCGAGCACCTTGGCATCGCCCCGCCAGACCTGCAGGGCGCCGATCGCCTGCCCTTCGCGGCACGGGCGCCCGCACCGGGCCATTATAGACCATCTTGGCAACGATCTTGTCGCTCACGCCGCGAGGGACCATCAGCTTGACCTCGCCCTTGGCCGCAACCGGCACGCTACCGCGTGCGCCGCCGTAGAGCTTGGCATCGGCGACGGTTTGGCCATCGGTAAACAGCACCTTGGCCTCGAAATTCCTAAAGCCGTAGTCAAGCAGTTTCTTGGCCTCCTCGGCGCGGTCCTTCGGGTTCTTCAGGCCGGTGAGAACGACGATGAGCCGGACGCCGTTTTGCACGGCCGAGCCGACCAGGTTGTAGCCGGCTTCGTTCGTGAAACCGGTCTTCATGCCGTCGGCGCCCTCGAAGGCGCCGAGCAACGGGTTGCGGTTCAGCTGGCGGATTTTATTCCAGGTGAATTCGCGTTCGCCGAACCATTTGTAGTAGTCGGGGTAGTTCAGCACGATGTAGCGCGCCATCATGGCGAGCTCCCGGGGCGTCACCCGCATCTTCGGATCCGGCAGGCCATCGACGTTGGTGAAATAGGATTTGGTCAGGCCGATTTCGCGGGCGCGGTCGTTCATCATTCGCACGAATTCGGTTTCATTGCCGGCGATGCCTTCGGCGAGCGCAATGCAGCCGTCATTGGCGGATTGGATCATCACGCCCTTGAGCAGGTCCTCGATCTTCACGCGGCTGTTGAGGGCGGCGTACATCGTCGAGCCGTGCGAGGGCGCGCCGCCCTTGCGCCAGGCGTTGACGCTGATGACGTATTCATCGTCGAGGCTGATATTGCCGAGCTGGAGCTGATCGAACACCACGTTGATGGTCATCAGCTTGGC
>CAWAWF010000025.1:0-214573 GCA_963785665.1 uncultured Alphaproteobacteria bacterium | reverse complement strand
CTAAGTCTGAACGGCCGCTAGTCTTTCCTGGCCGCGGCACGCTGCAGCGGAAAGTCAGGGCTCTCGTAAAGGGCGTGAATTTCGGCAATGCCGAAGCGCGTCTCGTCGACCTCGAGGTAAGCGCCAAGCAGCGCGGGCGGCGCAATCTCCTCAACGGCGAAGCGAACCGCCTCCGCCGCCGTCTCGAATTGCTTGTAGCGGATCGGCGTCCGGCCCTTCTTGATGCGGCTCGGAAACAGCTCGGCCGATGCGGTGTAATCGAAACCGGTCACGCTCGGCGTCGGCGCGGATGCCTGCATCGGATTTTCCTTTCGGGAAAACTCAGAACCAATTGTTTCAGATACTTCAATTATTTAAGCTCGATTCTCGCAACTCACAATGACCCCTGTTCGCGATATTTGTCCGCCGCCCGCCATGGTGGAGTGAAAAAACCTCCCCGATAAAACAGGACGACAGACCCCATCTTTTCCGTTCATGAATGGAGGACGAGAAGCGCTATGATGTCAGATACCCGACACAGCAATGCCGTGATGATCGGCCCGTTCGATGTCAGGCTCACACCGCCTCGCTATGCGTCACCCAACTTGGGCCGGCGGCACTCCACAAAATACAACCAGAAGGCCGGTTTACTTGCAAAACGATCATACCGGCGTGCCGGCCGTGGCACGCAATTCCGAGGCGCGCGACTGGACACAAATTCTCGCGCGCTATCGTGAGCCGAAGACCGCCAGAAGCATCTTCGAGATCGTTATCACCGTCGTCCCGTTGATCGCGATGTGGGCGCTAGCCTGGGCGACATGCACGTGGTCGGACTGGGTGGCGCTGCTGATCGCCGTCCCGGCCGCCGGCTTCCTGGTGCGCCTGTTCATGATCCAGCACGACTGCAGCCACGGCTCATTCTTCCGCCAGCGCAAGGCGAACGACTGGGTTGGCCGGGTCATCGGCGTGGTGACGATGACGCCCTACGGATTTTGGCGGCGCGCTCACGCCATGCATCATGCAACGTCCGGAAACCTCGACCGCAGGGGGCTGGGCGACATCGACACATTCACGGTGCGTGAATACACCCAGCGGATCGCTCTGGAAGCGCTTCTGCTATCGGCTGTACCGGCACCCGCTTGTGATGTTCGGCATCGGTCCTGCCTATGTCTTCATTCTGCGGCAACGGTTGCCGTTCGGCCTGATGCGCGGCGGCTGGGAGCCGTGGCTGAGCACCATGACGACCAACGTGGCGATCGCCGCCGGCCTCCACCACGCTCATCGCGTTCATCGGCCTCAAGGCTTCCTGCTGGTTCACCTTCCGATCCTGCTGCTTGCGGGCTCGATCGGCGTTTGGCTGTTCTACGTTCAGCACCAGTTCGAGCACACAGTCCTGGGCCGACGAGCAGGACTGGAATTTGCACGCGGCCGCTTTGCACGGCTCGTCTCATTACGACCTGCCGCCGATCCTGCGTTGGTTCACCGCCAACATCGGCGTGCACCACGTGCATCATCTGTGCAGCCGCATTCCCTACTACCGGCTGCCGAAGGCACTGCGCGATTATCCCGAGTTGCGCGGTGTCGGACGGTTAACGCTGCTGCAAAGTTTTCGCTGCGTGAGGCTGGTGCTTTGGGACGAAACACAGCGCCGGCTGGTGTCGTTCCGCGACATCCGGGCGACGAGTTAGCGCGCAAGCAGTGGGCCCAAGCACAACCACAAGCCGCAGCGGCTGCTGCCGCACCTTGCGTTTGTTCCAGTTTGCGCCTATATGCCAGCCTATCGATATTGGCCGGACTACTGGGCCGCTTCGCCCCTCATTTACGGGCGCACGTTTCAGCCTCTCTCCAAAATCGACGAAATGGGACGATGGCCACGATATCGTGCGCCACATCCCACGTGCATACGCAAACGAAAGGCTACTTCCATGACTAACGGCACCGTCAAATTCTACAACGACCAAAAAGGCTTCGGCTTCATCCAGCCGGACAACGGCGAGAAGGACGTGTTCGTCCACGCCACCGCGCTCGAGCGCGCCGGCATCCAGGGCCTGCGCGAAGGCCAGAAGGTGAAGTTCGACACCCAGAACGATCCGCGCAGCGGCAAGATCGCCGTCGGCACGATCGAGCTCGTCTGATCACGACGTCTTAATCGAGAGCCGCCGCCTGCAACGGCGGCGGCTCTTCAACCCGAAGGCAGACGCCATGCGCATCTTCATCTTCAAGTCGCAGGCCAACAGCACGTTGCGGGCGTTCGCCGGCGAAGCCGGCGGTCAGAAGCTGCCGTCGCAGTTCGGCCCGTGGCACGCGATCGGCGTCGATCCGCCGAAGCCAAGGATCCGCCCTTCAATGTCAACCGCGACGTCATCGAACAGGCGATCGAGAAGGATGGCTATCAGTTGTTCCGCGACAAGCCGAAGGCGGCAGCGGCAAGCTGATTTTCGGGTCGCGCGACGCGCTGCCGCGGCGCGATCACCACACCAGGATGGCAAGCCCGATGGCGAGCGCGCCGGCCAGACAGATCGCACGCACCGCGTAGTTGAATGTCGTCGCGTTCATGTTTCGCTTTCAAATGAGCCGGTCAGTAGTCCCGCGGTGGCCGCGGCCCGCCTGACATTCCACCGGCCGCGCCGCCTGACATTCCCGGCCGTTGCCCGAACGCCTTCTTCTTGTCGTCCATCAGCTTCTTCTTCGGATCGGCAATGAGGCCTTCGCGCTCCATCTTCTTGCGCGCAAGTTTCCGCGCCCGGCGGATCGCCTCGGACTTTTCGCGGTTTTTTCGCTCGGACGGCTTTTCGTAGGACTTGCGCTGCTTCATCTCGCGAAACACGCCTTCGCGTTGCATCTTCTTCTTCAGGACGCGGAGCGCCTGATCGATGTTGTTGTCGCGGACGAGAACCTGCAAGGGACTATCCTTCTTTGGGTTGACCGATCTGAAGCGCGGGAATTCGTCCGCCCGATCGGTTCGGTCGAGAGTCGAGCGAGGCCCCGTTGGGCGCGGTCGGCTTGGCGATTTTCAAGCTTGAAAGCCGAACGCGACATGCCGGCGTTTGGTTGGCTGCACGCTAGGCGATTGCCCCCGCAAAGTCGAGGGAAATCGCGGCCCGGCAGCCCGCGACGCGCCCAAACATGCGATTTAAGTGGCATTTCCGCGCCGACGCGCTCATAGTTCAGCATGCATCGCGATTTCGAACCCGAAGACTACGCGCTCGTCGTCAAGCTGCGCGCCAACCCGCCGGCGCCATGGCGATGGGAAATCTATTGCGCCGGGAAGCGACAGCCGGTCGAGCAGTCCGACACCTTTTTCGAGTCGCGGGGCGCCGCGCAGAAGGAAGGCAAGGTGGCGCTCGGGCAACTGATCGCCAAGCTCAGCTATTGATTGGCCTTATTGATCGGCACGCGCCGGTCCGAGCTACTCGGCGTTCGGACCCGCCGACGACAGGCGCACGAAATCCTCCAGCACCCTGGCAATCAGCAGTTGGCGACGGGGGTCCTGCGCGCTCAGCGAACTGGCGAACAGCGACAAAAGATAACGCGCCTTGTCGGCAGCCTCTTCCCAGGTCGCGGAGGACGACGCGAGGAGCTGCTCTTCCAGCTCGGTCTGCCGTTGACGCAGCAGCTTTTCATTGGCCTCGACGTCCGACATCAGCCGCCGCAACTCGGTGGCCTTCTGCGCGGTCATGCCGCGATGCTTGTCGAGATCGATGGTCTGCTTCGTCACGATGCCCCCTGTCGTCGAGTGTGCGCCCGTTGACCGCGCAAAGTCGACGTTAATGCGCCCGTTCTGAATGCTCACACACCTTGTTAAGCAGCACGGGCTAGACTGGCCCATCAGTCCAGAAAATCTGACCAGTTGCGCCGGGCGGCTCGTGCCGCCGAAGGACGCCGATTGCCGGATGGCGACGGGTTTAGCGATCAGGAGCTGCCCTTGAGAAAGTCACTGCCGGAAAAGATGTTCACCGACCCGGAGCAATCCAGGTTGAGCGGGCTGCGGTCCTGGGTGCTCGACGAGAAGGTCACCGAGATCGAAATGAGCGAACGGCAGTTCTGGAACTTCGCTCAGCTTCAGCCGGTTGCCGAGAAGCCGTGGGTGACCTTCATGGGCCGGCAGGTCTTTGTGCCCAACATGCCGGAAGGCGCGCAACGGCAGCTCGGCATCTTCGACACGCGATCGCCTGGCGTCATTTGATCGGCGATCGCTCGCAATAGCGTCGATCGCTCAATGCAGCGTGCCGTCGCGAAAATTTTCCATGCCGATATCAATGGAAATGCACTGCTGCGGAATCGAATATTCCGCGGCGAGCGCGCCGATCATCGAGCTCGCGATTTCGATGGTGGCTGCACTCTCCTGTCCCCACGCCGCCTCTTCCGTCTTGAGGTGATTTTGCAGCCTGACCAGGATCGTGAACGCGCCGTCCTCCTGACGGATTTTGACGTACAGCCGCGTGAAACTGACGGTGCCGGCGACTGTCCTTGATCAGGTTCATCAACCTACTTAGCGCCTGCGCCGGCGAATAGGCAGGGATCGGCCATATATATTTTCGTCAGGCCGGGCCATCCCCGAGCGGAGGCTGTACCGCCGAACATGGCGGTATCGCCATGGAACATCTTGAAATACCACCGATGCGGTCTTTTCAGACAACCCAAGACTTTGCTGTACTCTTCTGCTGTGGGATCGAACCGGGTCGTACCGAGGGCAAATGACTCCGAAAAACATGATCGATTGTTCGCACCGCCAGGTTGGCCGAGCAGCACTGTTGACCGCATCGCTGATGGCAGCGCTTGTGCCCGCGGCGCAGGCGCAGGACTATCCAAACCGGGCGATCCGCCTCGTTGTCCCGACCGGACCCGGCGGCGGCTATGACGTCTTCGGCCGTATCGTCGCCGATCAACTCAATCAAAAGCTCGGACAAGCCGTCGTTGTCGAGAACAAGACCGGTGCCGGCACGATCGTCGGAACAAAATCTGTTATCGACTCCCCACCGGACGGCTACACGCTTCTGGCTGGCGGACTGAGCAACATCATCTTCAACGCGCGCATCTACGAGAAGGCACCCTACGACGCGCTCAAGCAACTGGTGCCGATCGCCATCATCTACAAGAACTCCTATGCCGTCGTCGGATCCGACAAGCTGCCCTACAAAAACGTGCAGGAGCTCATTGCTGCCGCCAAGAGCAAGCCGAACTCCATCAATCTTGCAACAGCCGGCGTCGGAACGGGACAACAGCTTTCCGCCGTAGCGTTCATGATGGAGACGGGCACCGAATTCCTTCAGGTGCCGTACAAGGGCGCGACCGCGGTCTATCCTGATCTGCTCTCCGGACGCGTCGACATCTTTTTCGAATTCGACGACCGGGGCACTGCCTTTTGTGAAAGCGGGTACGGCCAAGGCCCTCGCTGTTCTATCCTCCGAACGCTCACCAGACATGCCTGATGTCCCGACGATGACCGAGGCGGGCGTGAAGGGTCTCGAAATCGATGCATGGATCGGCATCTTCGCACCGGCCGGGACGCCCAAGCCGGTCATCGAGGCGCTTCAGAAAGCCATCACCGCCTCTGCTCCCGCCTTGTCGGAAAAATTCGCCGCCGCGGGCGGCAGCCTCATGAAGGTCCCGGCCGACCAGCTCGTCGGATACGTGCAGTCCGAGTTTGACCGCTGGAGCGCAGTTATCAAAGCGGCCGGCATCAAGCTCCAGTGACCGCCGCCAAACGTGCTGCCCAACCGATCAACCCGTTAGAACTATGAGGACACCATGACAGTACCCCGTCGCCGATTCCTGAACCTCATGGCGGGCGCCGCGTCGATGCCGCTCGTGTCATGGGGCGCGAAGGCGCAAGGCTATCCCGCACGCCCCGTTCGGCTCCTTGTCGGGTTTCCAGCCGGCGGCTCCGGCGACGTCCTCGCGCGGCTTCTGGCGCAATGGCTGACGGACCGGCTCAAACAAACGATCGTCGTCGAAAACAAAGTCGGCGCCGGGGGAAATATCGCGATCGATACGGTTTTACGCTCGCCGGCCGACGGCCTCACTCTCCTGATGAATACGATGCCCGCGCTGATCACTCCGCCCCTTCCCGCGAACTTCGATCTCGCGCGCGAGTGCACGCCAGTGGCAGGCGCGTACCAGGCCTATCTGCTGATGCTGATTAATCCCTCGGTTCCGGTTGCCACCCTTCCCGAGTTCATCGCCTACGCCAAAGCCAATCCCGGCAAGATCAGCATGGCCTCAGCGGGCAACGGCACTGCCCCGCATATGGCGGGCGAACTCTTCAAGACGATGACCGGCCTCGATATCGTTCACGTGCCCTATCGCGGCGGCGGACCTGCGCTGACCGATCTGCTCGGCGGACAGGTGCAATTGCTATTCAGCAATCTGCCGGCAGACCAATACATCAAGACCGGGAAGCTTCGTGCCCTTGCGGTCACCACGGCATCGAGATCAGAGACCCTGCCGAACCTCCCGACGGTCGCGGAGACCGTGCCGGGTTACGAAGCCAGCGTGGCATTTGGCGTCTGTGCTCCAAAGGGCACGCCTGCCGACATCGTCGACAAGCTCAACGCGGAGATCAATGCCGGGCTCGCCGACCCGCAAATCAAGGCTCGCATGATCGACCTCGGGGCGAAGCCGCTGGTGCTATCGCCGGCCGACTACGGAAAATTCATCGCCGAGCAAGCCGCAAAGTGGAACAAGGTGGCCCGCGACGCGAAAATCAAGAGTGACTGAAAATTCCGCCTGTCTCACCAGACGGGCTTCATCCTAAGTTTGTTCCGCGTGGTGAAATTTGGCGCGCCCGGAGAGATTCGAACTCCCGACCCCTAGATTCGTAGTCTAGTGCTCTATCCAGCTGAGCTACGGGCGCATGCCATTCCGCAAGGGAAATCCGCGCACCAGGGGCGCGGAACGGGGCATAGCTACAGGGTCTAATCGCCCTTTGGCAAGGGTTGCGTCGTGGACTGTGAAGGCTCGGCCGGGACGTCCTGCGGGGCCTGCGCCGGCGGCGCGGTTTTGGTCGGCTGCGTGGCCGGCGGCTCGGCCTTCGGCCGCTCGTCGATCACGCCGGGCTGGCAGCGCCCGAGCCCTTCCGCCGTGATGACGCAATCGGCGTTCTGGCTCGGGATCCGCAGACGGTAGCTCTCGGCGCCGAACCGCTCGACGCTGCCGCGCAGGAAATCACCTTCTGGGCAATCGCCCCGCGCCATGATCGGCTTGGCCTGGAACAGCAGCCGGCTGCCGTCGGCCTTGAGATAGATGAAGCAGCCGAGCTGATCCTTGGCCTCGCCCACCACGATCGGCTGGACGGCCGACTGCGCGTTCGCAACGGCAGGGATCGCGACACCGAGACAGATTGCGATACCGGCAACGGCGCTCCGTCTCATGCCTTCGCCCTCGCGTTGCGGCGCACATCGAGCTCGACCGCCTGGTCCGGAATGGTGAGCCGGAAGGTCGCCCCGATGGTGCCCTCGACCAGCTTGATCTCGCCGCCATGGGCGCGCACCAGCTCGGCCGCGATGACGAGGCCCAAGCCGGTGCCGCCGCTTCGCGCCGACGATTGGAACGCCTCGAACAGATGCTCGCGCGCCCTGACCGGAAAGCCCGGCCCGGTGTCGGAGACCTCGATCACCACCACGGCGCCCTCGCGGCGGCCGGTGATGCGGACCTGGTCGCGGGCCGGATCGTTCGGAGCGCGCGTCTCCAGCGCCTGCACGGCGTTGCGCGCCAGATTGAGAAGGATGCGGAGCATCTGATCGGGGTCGGCATCGACGATCAGGCCGCGCTCGATCGCGGCGATCCAGGCGATCTTCGATTCGGTCAGCGCCAGCGTCTCATGGACCTCCTCGATCAGCGCCTCGACATCGACCAGCTTCCGATCGGGCGGCGGCTCCTGCACGCGGCCGTACGACAGCGTCGATTCGCAGAACGCGATGGCGCGCTCGAGCGCGCGCATCAGCTTCGGCGCGAAGCGCTGCACCCGCGGGTCAGGCAGGCTGCTGAGCCCTTCCGAGAACAGCTGCGCCGAGGTCAGAAGGTTGCGGAGATCGTGGTTGATCTTGGAGACCGCGAGCCCGAGCGAGGCGAGATGGCTCTTCTGCTGCAGCATCGAGGCGAGGTCGCGCTGCATCGCGGCGAGCTCGTGCTCGGCCAGCCCGATCTCGTCGCCGCGGCTGGAAACGGCGATGATGCGCGCCGGATTCTCCGGGTCGTCGCGGAAGCGCATCATGTTCGCAGTGATGCGGCGCATCGGCCGCACCAGCATCCGGTCGAGCGCGAAATAGACCAGCATCGCGGTGATGCCGGAGATCGCCAGCGACAGCAGCAGAATGGTGAAGGTGAAATGCAGCATCGCTTTGCGCAGCGGCGCCTCATCCATCACGATCTCGAGGAAGTCGCCGCCCATCGGCGCCGGGCCGACCACCCGCATGACATCCTTGTCGTTGCAGACGAGCGTGCCGAACGCATCGACGACGGCGCGGAACCAGGACACGTTGCGCATGTCGATGTCGTGATGAATCATCGGTGGCATGTCGGAGACCGCCAGCAACCGCCGCTGCGTGCCCATCTTCATCGCCAGGGCGCGTGCGCCGACGCTGCCGAGAATCTGCCGGGCCAGGCTTTCCGGCACCATGCCGCTCGGCGCCGCGTCCAGCACCAGCGCCGCGGTGTGGGCAGCGGCGAGACGGTCGTTCAGCCAGTTCAGCCGGTAGTTGGCGATCGACGGCACATAGATCAGCGCTTCCGAGAGCATCACGAACAAAATCGTCAGCACCAGGAGCTTGCCGGACAGACCAAGCCGCGACTGGGCCAAGCCTGGACCTGAGCCTGGCCAGCCCGGTCGCTTGTCCTTCCGGCGGTGTTATCTCTTGCGTCATCGAATCTTGCGTCATCGACTGTCGCGGTCTCAGCCGAACCAGCGCAACAAGTTTAAAATGCGGCGCATCCAGTTGGTCGCCAAACGTGGCGTGAAGAAGGTGATCGCCGCCTGTTTACCGACCTCCATATAGGTCGGATAGGGCATCACAACTTCGGCAAATGCACGAATATTGAGCCCATGGTTGATGGCGAGTGTCCAGGCGGTGATCTGCTCGCTGGCCGCGGCTCCGACGATGGTTGCTCCCAGGATCAACCCCTTCGGGTCGGTCACCACCTTGATGTGGCCGCGGGTCTTGCGCTCGGCCTCCGCGCGATGGTTGTCGCGGTAGGGCCACCGCACCACCCGGATGGCGCCGTGGCGTTCGCGCGCCTGCGCATCGGTCAGGCCGACGTGCGCGAGTTCCGGATCGGTGAAGGTGACGCGCGGGATCTCGTCGGGGTTGAGTCGGATCGGCAGCCGGAACAGCAGATGACGGATCAGCAGCATCGCTTGATGGGTGGCGGAATGGGTGAACGCCGGCAGCCCGGTGACATCGCCGATGGCATAGACGCGCCGGTTGCTGGTGGCGAAACGCTTGTTCACCACGATGCCGTCCGGCCCGTGCTTGACGCGCGCCGCCGCCAGATCGAGCGCATCGATGTTCGGCCGCCGGCCAGCGGCCACCAGGAGATCGGTGCCCTGGATGGTTTCCTCGCCCTCGCCGGCCAGCACCACCTCGATCCGCTGGCGCAGACGCCGCACGCGCTCGACCTTGACGCCGCTCCGGATGGTGATGCCCTTCGCGCGCGAATGCGTCGAACACGATGCCGGCGCACTCCTGATCCTCGTCGCCGAGCGGCTGCCCGCTGTCGAGCACGGTGACCTCGGAGCCGAGCCGGTGGAAGGCCTGGGCGAGCGCAAGCGCGACCCGGCCGCCGCCCAGCACGATCAGATGCTTCGGCCGCTCGCGTGTCTCGAACGCGTTTTCGTTGGTGAGATAGGGCACCTGTTCGAGGCCCGAGATCGGCGGAACCAGCGGCCGCGAGCCGGTCGCGATGACAAAGCGGCGCGCCTTGATCTCGTAGCGGATGTTCAGCTCGGGCCCGACGACAATGGTTTTCGGGTCGCGAAAGCTTGCCTCGCCCTCGATCACGCGCACGCCGAGGCCGGCCAAGCGCTCCTTGGACTCGTTCGGCGCGATCGCATCGATGACGCGGTGGATGTGATCGTTGACCTCGGCGAATTCGACGGTGGGCGCGGCCGAGGTCACGCCGAACGGCGCGGTACCGCCAAAGGCAGCGGCGCGGTTGGCGGCAGCGATCATCGCCTGCGACGGTACGCCGCCGGTATGAAGGTGCTCGCCGCCCAGCCGGCCCTTCTCGATCAGCACCACCGGCACGCCGAGCGTGGCGGCTGCCGCCGCCAGCGACAGGCCGGCGGCGCCCGCGCCGATGACGCAGAGATCAGGGGTCAGAAGCTCAGCCAAGGGGTTCCCCGCCCGCCAAATATGCGGTCACTTTAACAAGCCGGAAGAGGCCGTACGATGGGGCTTCTGGAAGTCCCCGCCTGAGGCCATCGCACTGATATCTGAGGCAAATCGCGACGGCGGCAGAGGCCTAGCGGGTCGCATTGACGCCCTTCCCGGGCGTTCGTATAAGCCGCACGCGGACGGCGAACGGAGAGACCACCTCGTGAAGCGGACCTATCAACCCAGCAAGCTGGTGCGCAAGCGCCGTCATGGATTTCGCCACCGCCTGAAGACCACAGGTGGCCGCAAGGTGCTCGCCGCCCGCCGCCGCCGTGGCCGCAAGCGGTTGAGCGCCTGAACACCTGACCCTCGGTCATCCCATGGAGCATGCCTTGGAGCGGCTCCGGCAGCGTGCAGACTTCCTGGCGGCCGCGACCGGCTCGAGGGCTCCCGCAAGCGGATTTGTGCTGCAGGCGCTTCAACGGCGCGAGGATGGACCGGTGCGGGTTGGATTTACCGTTTCCAAGAAGGTCGGCAATTCCGTCGAGCGCAATCGCGTCCGCCGCCGGCTGCGCGAGGTGGTGCGGCTGTCGCAGTCTGCGCCGTTGCAGCCCGGTCATGATTACGTGCTGATTGGCCGCCGAGCCGCGCTGCGGATGCCGTTCGAGCGCCTGGTCGAGGACTTCAGCCGCGCGATTGGCCGCCTGCATGGTGGCAAAGACCGGCCCGCCACCCCACATGCGGGCACGAGAGCGAGCCGGACATGAGCGACCACAAGAACACCATCCTCGCCATCGTGCTGTCGCTGCTGGTGCTGGTGACCTGGCAGTATTTCATCGGCTTCCCGCAGATGGAGAAGCAGCGCCAGGAAGCGGCGCTGAAGCAGCAGCAACAGCAATCCCAGGTCCAGACGCCGACGCAGCAGACGCCGGGCCAGCCGGCCACGGCGGATACTCCGACGCCCAAGGGCGGCGTGCAGCCGCAACTCCCCGGCCAGGGCGCAGCCCCGACGGTGAGCCAGCAGCTCACGCGCGACGCCGTGCTGAGCGCTTCGCCGCGGGTGAAGATCGAGACGCCGCGGCTGTCCGGCTCGGTCGCGCTGAAGGGCGCCGCGATCGACGACCTGTCGCTGACGCGATATCACGAGACCGTCGATCCGACCTCGCCACCGATCGTGCTGCTGTCGCCGGCGGGCAGTCCGCATCCGTTCTTCGCCGAGTTCGGCTGGGTCGGCGGCGCCGGCGCGACGATCAAGACTCCCGACAGCAATACGGTCTGGACGCAGCAGGGCTCGGGCACTCTCGATGTCGGCAAGCCGATCACGCTGACCTGGGACAACGGCGAGGGCCTGCAATTCCGCCGCATCATCTCGGTCGACGACAAGTATCTCGTCACCGTCGAAAACCAGGTCAGCAACAAGGGCACCAACCCGGTTTCGCTTTATCCGTATGGCTTCATTCGGCGCATCGGCACGCCGGAGACGCTCGGCTACTACATCCTGCATGAAGGCATGATCGGGGTGTTCGGCGACCAGGGCGAGCAGAAGGCGACCTACAAGACGATCGAGGACAAGAAGAAAGAGACCTACGAAGCCACCAACGTCTGGCTGGGCTTCACCGACAAATACTGGGCTGCGGCGCTGCTTCCCCAGACCAACGCCCACGTCCAGGGCACCTTCTCCTACGACCTCAACGGCACCCAGAAGACCTACCAGACCGATTATCTCGGCGACGGCCAGACCATCGCCCCCGGCGCCACCGCCTCGAACAGCACGCGGCTGTTCGCTGGCGCCAAAGAGGTTGCGGTTGTCGGCATCAACTTCCCGCTTTCCCAGGAGGGCGGCTACAACACCTCGCTCGGCCTCAACCACTTCGATCTGCTGATCGACTGGGGCTGGTTCTACATCATCACCAAGCCGATGTTCCTCGCCATCGACTGGCTCTATCAGCACGTCGGCAATTTCGGCATCGCCATTCTGCTGATCACCGTGTTCGTCAAGCTGGTGTTCTTCCCGCTCGCCAACAAGTCCTACGCCTCGATGGCGAAGATGAAAGCGGTGCAGCCGGAGATGGCGGCGATCCGCGCGCGCTATCCCGACGACAAGGTGAAGCAGCAGACCGCGCTGATGGAGCTCTACAAGACCGAGAAGATCAATCCGATCGCCGGCTGCCTGCCGATGGTGATCCAGATTCCGGTGTTCTTCTCGCTCTACAAGGTGCTGTTCATCTCGATCGAGATGCGGCACGCGCCGTTCTACGGCTGGATCCACGACCTGTCGTCGCCGGACCCGACCAACATCTTCAACCTGTTCGGGCTGGTGCCGTTCGATCCGACCACGCTGCCGATGGTCGGCCACTTCCTGCATCTCGGCTTCTGGCCGGTCATCATGGGCATCACGATGTTCGCCCAGATGAAGCTCAACCCGGCGCCGCCCGATCCGACGCAGAAGATGATCTTCGACTGGATGCCGCTGATCTTCACCTTCATGCTGGCGTCGTTCTCGGCCGGGCCTGGTGATCTACTGGGCCTGGAACAACACGCTGTCGGTGATCCAGCAGAGCGTCATCATGAAAAAGAACGGCGCCAAGATCGAGCTGTTCGACAACATCAAAGGTCTGTTCGTCAAGAAGAACGCCGAGAAGACGTAAGCAACGGCCGCCTTGCCGCCGCGACATCGTCCAGCATCAATCGGACGTAAATCGCGCGCGCAAAACGCCCACAACCGCGATCAGCAGTTGTTAAGCGCAGCCGGCCTATCAAAGGCCGGCTTTTCGCTATTACAGCGTATCCGCGGTGCGTAGATGAATCGCATGAAGTGGGCTGGAATCGGCCTGCTGTCGGGTCTCACGGCCTTCTACGTGCTCTCGATCTGGCAATCCGCATTGCGGCCGGCCTGGATCGCCCACGCCGTGGTGCTCTGCGTCGTATTGATGTGCGGCGCGGCGATGCTGTCCCCGCGCTGGATCACATCAAGCCGTGCTGCGCAGGCCGGCGCGGCCGGCGCTGGATTCGGAGCGACATTCTTGCTGTGCCTCGCCGCAAGCCTGCTGTCGCTGCGGACCGTCGCCGAACGCGCGGCGGAGGCTGCACACGATGCTCCGTATTGCATCCAGGTCGCCGACAACAGCCAGGGCGGCTACCAGCCTGCCCGCGCCTGGCTCGACCTATCCGGCCTGACGATGTGGTCCCTATCCCAAGTCCTTCATCACGCCATCCTGGTGGTGAGCGAAAGCACCGGAACGACTTATTCCCATTGGTCGTATCGAAAGCAGGCTTTCGTGGCGGGCGCATCGAATTGGAAGCCCGGTGAATACGAGCCCGCCGTCACTTGCATCCCGCAACGCGACTTCATCGCAAGCCTGCCCGTGCTGTTTCCGCAAAGCACCTCGGGCCGATACGTCCGGCTGTCGCAGCAGGACATCTTTCGCATCCCGGACGAGTATCAACCGCGATGGGGCAGCGGCCAGACTCGCTCGTTGAGGCTTCTCACCGCCGCTCCAGATTTTCAACCGCTGAATACATCCTGGTCACGGCTGACGTCGTGGGACTACGACAGCAACTCCGTTTCCGTGGAGTGGAATCCGGACTGGCTGCTGAGCGTGATGTCCTCGATCGACGGCCGCGCCATCGACCAGGGCACTGAGTTCGGGTTGCGAAAGACCCTGATTGTCTTTCACGGCCGGGACGGCAAGGATTACGAGAGCCACCGCTACACCCTCGATACTGGTTCGAATAGCGATGGAACGACCCTGATCCACTGCAGTCCGGCAACGGCGAAGCTGCCCAAATCGTGCCAGCATCGCTTTCTGAAGAACGGCCGGCATTACTATTTCCGCCAGCGCCCCGAGGACGTGCCGCGCTGGCGCGAGATGCAGCAGAGGCTGCTTGACCTGTTCGCCTCTTTCGAGGCTAACGCCCGAGCCACCAACTGAACCCGATCAACTGTTCTGCCGCGCATTGACGGCTTGGCCCCAGCTCCCCGTCTCATCTATCCTGCGCCCGTGAACAACAGCACCAAGCCAGCCACTACGCCGCTGCTGCCGGTCGAACTTCCGAACACGCCGCATCGTCTGGCGCGCGGTGTCCGCGCCGGACGATGGGTGTTCGCCACCGGGCAGTCGGGAACCGACTACGTCCACGCGCTCGCGCCCGAAGTGCTGCAGTCCGGCCATCCGTTCGACGGCCCATCGAAGCCGCATCGTGAAGCGAGGCGGCTGTTCGCGAATGTCGCCGAGGTCCTGGCCGCCGGCGGATCGGGCCCGAGCCACGTCGTCCGCATCGATCAGTACTACACCTCGCCGGACGTGGTGGATGCCTACCACCAGACCCGGCGGGAGTTTTTCAACGGCAAGATCCCACCTTCGACCTCCAACCTGCATCGCCGCTTTGCCCGCGCGCAGCAGTCCATGGAGGTGCAGGTGATGGCGGCGGTGCCGGCGGGAATTTCGAGGTCCGGCACGAAGCCGATGCCGGGGCCTACAAGATCCACCACAGCTCAGGCTACAGCCCGGCGCTGAGCGCGGGCGATTTCCGCTTTGTCCCCGGCCAAACCGCCGAAGCGCTCGACGAAAAAGAGCCCGGCGTCGATCCCGAGGCGCGGCGCGGCCGCGGCCTCTGGAAGGGCACTCCGATCAAGCTGGAAACCGATTTCATCATCCGGCGCAAGCTCAAGCCGACGCTCGAGGCGGTGAACGCAAGCCTCGACACCGTGGTCAAGGCGCAGGTCTATCTGCGCGACCAGGAGGACATTCCGGGTTTTCGCGAGGTCTGGGCCCAGCATTTTCCGGTCGAGCCGGCGACGACCATCATCGCCACCGCGACGCCCGGCTTCATCATTCCGGAGTTGCGCATCGAGATTAACACCATCGCGCTCGCCAAGGACGGCAAGACCGCGAAGCAGGTCGTCGCGCCGATTCCGCCGCTGTTTCAGGGCGGCACGACCGCGATCCGGGCCGGCGATCTGCTGTTCATCTCGGGATTGATGGCGGTCCGCGATGGATCGCTGATCGCGGCGGCGAAGCGCGATCCGGCGCAGCCGTTCTTCGCGATCCCGGTCAAAGCCGAGCTGCGGGAAATTCTGGCGCAGGCCGAAACGATCTGCCGGGCCGCCGGCACGACATTGAAAAACGCAGTGCGCATCCAGCAATTCCACACCGACCTGGCCGACCTGGCGCCGGCTCTGGAGGTCTGGTCGGAGGCGATGGACCGCGCGCCGCTGCCGCTGTCCGCCATCGAGGTGGCATGGCTGCCCGTGCCGGACGCGCGGCTGCAACTCGACCTGTGGGTTTATGTTCCGGGCTAGACGAGGGAGATCCGGTGATGACCTTGAGACAATCGCTGACTGTGGTGCGGCGCCTTCCCTGCGTGTTGGTCGGGCATCGATGCCAGCCGGCCTTGCGCAACAATGGCCGACCCGCACCGTCAAGGTGGTGGTGCCTTACGGGGTTGGCGGCGTCACCGACACGATGGCGCGCATGACTGCTGATCGGCTGAGCAAGAGCCTGGGCCAGTCGTTCGTCATCGAGAACAAGCTCGGCGCCGGAGGCGCCATCGGCGTCGACTACGTCGTCCACTCGCCGCAGGACGGCAGCACGATCCTGTTCGTCGGCAGCACGCTGTTCACCGTGCTGCCGCTGGCGCAGAAGGTGAATTACGAGCCTCTGAAAGACCTCGTCCCGGTCAGCATCACCGGCACCAACGGCATGGTCATGGTGGTCGCCAAGGACGCGCCCTACTCGACGCTCCGCGAATTCATCGACTACGCGCGGGCGCATCCCGGCGAGATCACCTATTCGAGCGGCGGCCCCGCCACCAACAATCATCTGTCGACGGCCTATCTCGCCGGGCTGGAGGGTCTCAACATGGTGCATGTGCCGTTCGGCGGCGGCCAGGCCGCGCTCACCGCGGTGCTCTCGAAGGCGGTCCAGATGCATTTCGGCAATTCGTCCGATCTGATCGAACCGGTGAAGAGCGGCTCTGGTGAAAGCGCTGGCGGTGTCGACGCCGAAGCGCATGCCGCAGCTTCCCGACGTGCCGACCGTGGCGGAAACCGTGCCCGGCTACGAATACATCGCGTGGAATGGCTATGCGGTAACCGGAGGCGTGCCGGCCGAAGTCAGGAATTGGCTGGCCCAGGCGCTGGAGCCGATCGCGCACGATCCTGACATCGTCAAGATTTTCTCGAAACTCGGCATCGATGCGGTGAGCACGACACCGGAGCAGGCGGCCGAAAGCATCCGCAAGGACATGCCGATCTACGCCAAGATGGTCGACATGGCGGGCGTGCGGCGGAAGTGACGCCGGTTGAAGAAGCTGCGGCATCGGCAGCGAACTCCCTCTCCCCGTTGGGGAGAGGGTGAGGGGCTCTCGCACTCTCGATGAGGCAAGGCCCCCTCACCCGGATCGCTTCGCGATCCGACCTCTCCCCATCGGGGAGAGGTGAAGAGACTGCGGCGCGCGGTGATTCAATTACGCCGGCGGGGTGCCCATGAAATCGCGCTTGCCGACCTCGACGCCGCACTGGCGGACGATGTCGTAGGCGGTGGTGGCGTGGAAATAGAAGTTCGGCAGGCTCCGGCCGAGCAGCAGGCTCGTGCCGGTGAAGTTCATGACGTTCCCATTGGGCGCGGTGAACTTGATCTCCTTGTCTTCGGTGCCGTCGACCTCGCTCTTTTGGACGGTCTTCAGAAACGCGATGGCCTTGCCGATCCGCTCCTTGAACTGGGCAAGCGTCGTCTCCTCGCTGCCGAGCTTTGGAGCTTCCTTGCCGGAAAGCATGCCGGCGCAGTTGATGGCGTGATCGGTGGCGGCACGGATCTGCCGCGCCAGAGGGAACATGTCGGGGGACAGCCGCATGTGGAGCAGGTCCGCCTCGTTGACCTTGCGCGCCGCCGCCCAGGTGGCCGCCTTGTCGAGCACGCCGCTAAGGCCGTTCAGATGCTGCATGAAAACCGGAATCGAAACCGAGTACATGGAAACAGGCATGGAATGCGCTTTCCTTTGGATGACAATGTGAGAGCGGCAGCCTAGCTTAAACGCCGTGGACACTGCATCAGAATTCTCAGCCGCCGAGCGCGAAACCGGCCGTCTCCTGTTCGCGCAGGCGTGGCGGTTCGCCACCGCGGCAAGCTCGGTCGAATCGCTGCCGAAGATGCGCGGCATCGAGATCGCGTTCGCCGGCCGCTCCAATGTCGGCAAATCGAGCCTGATCAACGCGCTGGTCGGACAGAACGCGCTGGCCCGCACCTCGCACACGCCGGGACGAACGCAGGAGCTGATCTTCTTCGCCGCCGATCCCGACCTGACCCTGGTCGACATGCCGGGCTACGGCTACGCCGCGGCGCCCAAGGACGTCGTGCGGACCTGGACCCAGTTGATCCAGGACTATCTGGTCGGACGCGCCAACCTCGCCCGCGTCTATGTGCTGATCGACGCCCGCCACGGCCTGAAGGATGCCGACACGCCAGCGCTGGATGCGCTGGGCAAGGCCGCCGTCAGCCACCAGATCGTGCTGACCAAGGCCGATCAGGTGAAGGCGTCCGAGCTGACCGAGCGGATCGCCGAGGTCGAGGCCGAGCTGAAAAAGCGCCCGGCCGCCTTCCCGCACGTGCTGCCGACCTCGTCGCGCGGCGGCGGCGGGATTCCCGAATTGCGCGCCGCGATCGCGAGGCTGAAGAAGGAGCGCGGCTAGCTCGCTGTCCGGAATGACGGTGGAGGGGCCGCAATCGACCTGCTAGAACGCTGGCGAGACGCCGGAACACCGCCGATGAATGACAAAATCATGACCGACCCGCAGGAGCAGGCCCGCATCCTGTCCGAGGCGCTGCCGCACATGCAGCGCTACGACGAGGAAACCATCGTCATCAAGTATGGCGGCCACGCCATGGGCGACGAGGCGACGGCGCGCGCATTCGCCAAGGACATCGTGCTGCTGGAGCAGACCGCGATCAACCCGGTGGTGGTGCACGGCGGCGGTCCGCAGATCAACGCGATGCTGAAGAGGGCCGGCGTGGAGTCGCAGTTCGCCGGCGGCCTCCGGATCACCGACGCCGCCACGCTGGAAATCGTCGAGATGGTGCTGGCCGGCTCGATCAACAAGCAGATCGTCGGTTACATCAACGCCGCCGGCGGCAAGGCGATCGGGCTTTGCGGCAAGGACGGCAACATGGTGCTGGCCAAGAAGTCCACCCGCCGCGTCATCGATCCGGGCTCCAACATCGAGAAGGTGGTGGACCTCGGCTTTGTCGGCGAGCCGGACAAGGTCGATCTCACCGTGCTCAACACCATCCTCGGCAAGGAACTGATCCCGGTGCTGGCGCCGGTGTGCGCCGCGGCCGACGGGTCGAGCTACAACGTCAACGCCGACACCTTCGCGGGCGCCATCGCCGGCGCGCTGAAGGCCAAGCGCTTCCTGCTGCTGACCGACGTGCCGGGCGTGCTCGACAAGAGCAAGGAGCTGATCAAGGAGATGTCGGCGGCCGATGTGCGCAAGCTCATCGCCGACGGCACCATCTCCGGCGGCATGATCCCGAAGGTCGAGACCTGCCTCTACGCGCTGGAGAAGGGCGTCGAGGGCGTCGTCATCCTCGACGGCAAGGTGCCGCACGCGGTGCTGCTCGAGCTGTTCACCGATCTCGGCTCCGGCACGCTTGATCCATCGCTAAAGGCTTGCCGTGGGCGACATCCGGCGCATTCTGGTGGTGGGCGGCGGCGTCGGCGGCCTGACGGCGGCGACGAGCTTCGCGCGGCGCGGCGTCGAGGTCGTGCTGATCGAGCGGCGGCCGGCGTTCGACATTCCCGGCGTCGGCCTCGGCCAGCCGGCCAACGCGCTCCGCGTCTATGACGCGCTCGGCGTGCTCGACCAGGTTCTCGCCACCGGGCTTCAGCTACGACCGCATGTGGCTGTTCGATGCGGCGCGGCGGCCGATCGTCGAGCACAAATTCCTGATGGGCGACGAACGGGTGCCGGCGTTCTGCGCGCTGTCGCGGCTGGAGCTGCACAACATATTGTTCGGCGCGGCCGAACGCGCCGGCGTGAAATTCAGGCTCGGCACCACGGTCGACGAAATCCACGACGATGGCGATCGTGTCGCGGTGAAATTCTCGACCGGCGAGCAGGACACCTTCGACCTCGTCGCCGGCTTCGACGGCATCCGCTCGACCACCCGGCTGCACATCGCCGGGACGGCGTTCGCGCCCCGCCCCTCGGGCTACGGCGCCTGGCGCGTGCAGGCGCCGCGGCCGGACGACGTGCGCGGCATGGAATTCCTGCAAGGCATCGGCAGCAAGACCGGCGCGATGCCGCTCAGCAACAACATCATGTATCTGTTCCACATCCGCCCCGAGGCGCCCGGCGCGAGCTTCGCTGGACAGGACATGGCGAAATTATTCAAGGAGCGGCTCGCGCCCTACGGCAGCTACGTCGCCGAGATCGCGGCGTCGCTCACGCCTGAGTCCGACATCGTCTACAGCCCGATCGAGCCGCTGATGCTGCCGTGGCCCTGGCACAGGAAACGGGTGGTGATCGGCGGCGACGCGGCGCATACGTTTGCCCCGCACCTCACGCAAGGCGCGGCCATGGCCGCCGAGGACGGCTTCGTCCTGGCGCGCGAGGTGCTGAATGACGACGTTCCGATCGAGGACCGGCTGATGCGTTATTCGATGAAGCGCTATCCGCGCTGCGCCTTCGTCTACACCTTCTCCGGCCAATGGCTGCACGACGAGCAGTCGGTGCGCACGGCGGCCGACATGGAGGCGGCGCGCGCCGAGCTTGCGCAGAACGCCTCGGCGCGGATCGGCGCCAGCGACCGCATCCTCGACGGCGCGTTCTAGCGTGACCGCAACGAGCCCACCCCTCGCGACCAGCCGGCTGGCCGATCTCGGCCCGGGCATCCTCGCCGCGTCGATGTTCGCCACCAGCAACGTGCTGAGCAAGCTCGTGCTGAACGCCGGCGCCGACGTGCTGACATTGTCGCTGTTCCGCGGCGTGGTCGGCGTCGCGCTGCTGTTCGTCTGGCTCCGCGTCGGCACACCGCCGAAGCCGCACAACCCGCGCCAGCGCTGCGATCAGCCTCGGGCTCGGTTTGATCTTCGCCTGTGTCGTGTTCGGCCTGTTCACCGCCTTCGCCGCGGTCAGCGTGCCGATCGGCATCCTCAGCTATTTCGTCTATCCGCTGATCACCGGCTTCCTCGGCATGCTGCTCGGCATCGAGCGGATCGGCTGGCGCGGCGCGCTGGCCGCGCTGGTGGCCTTCTGCGGGCTGGCTCTGACGATCCGCGCCAACCCGCACGACATCGCGCTGGCCGGCGTCGCGTTCTCGTTCATGGCCGCGTGCGGACGGACCGCGATCCTGCTGATCACCCGCGCGACCTTGCAGGACGCCGACCCGCAGATGACGACCTGGTACACCATCCTCGGCTCGACCGTGGTGCTTGGCGCCATCACCCTCGCCGCCTGGGACTGGCAGCCTCCCGTCACGACCGGCGGCTGGGCGGCGATGATCGGGGTCAGCTTCGGCACCACCATCGGGGTGCTGTCGCTGTTCGTGTCGATCAAGCGGATCGGGCCGTTCCGCAGCGCGCTGATCATGTATCTCGAGCCGCTGCTGTCGACCGTGCTGAGCGCGCCGGTGCTGGGCGACGTCATCACGCCATTGCAGGCGGTCGGCGGCGCGGTCATGCTGGCGGCGCTGATTTCGTTCCAGTTGCGGAAGTAGCCCATGATCGTTATGCGCGGCGACGCGCAGCTCGAAGTGCTGGTGGACGGCAAAGGCCCGAGCATCGTGCTGCTGCCCTCGCTCGGTCGCGGCGCCCATGATTTCGATCCGATCGCGGAACGGCTTGCCGGCGCGGGCTATCGCGTGCTGCGGCCGCAGCCGCGCGGCATCGGCCAAAGCAAAGGGCCGTGGACCGGCATCACGCTGGAACACCTCGCCGCCGATATCGCCGCCGTCATCGAGCATGACAACAACGGATCGGCCTTCGTGGTCGGCCACGCCTTCGGCAATCGGGTGGCGCGGATGCTGGCGACCGCGCGGCCCGATCTTGTTGCCGCTGTCTGCCTGGTTGCCGCCAATGTCGGGCACAACCCGAGCCCGCCCGATGTGCGCGCTGCGATCCGCAAGAGCGCCGACCTCAACGCGCCCGACGATGAGCGCATCAAGGCGATGCAGCTCGTGTTCTTCGCGCCGGGCAGCGACGCCCGGGTCTGGCTCACCGGCTGGCATCCCGAGGTGCTGGCCGCCCAGCGCATCGCCGGCGACCTTACGCCGCGTACGGTCGACTACGCCGCAGGCACCGCGCCGGTGCTATACATCCAGCCGAGCCACGATCCGCTCGCCCATGTGGAAGACGCCGAGGAATACAAGCGGGCGTTGGGAGAGCGGGTCAGCGTCGTGGTGATTCCGAGCGTCGGCTCATGCGGTGATCGTCGAGCAGCCGGGTGCCGTCGGCGATGCGCTGATTGCATATGCTCGGAAGCTGTGGCCCAGATAGCAGCCGTTCGCCGGAGCCGAGTATGTTGAAATTCGTCGCCGCCGCCGCCCTTGCCTGTCTCGCCGCCGCCTTGCCCGCCCAGGCGCAGACCGACCCGCGGCCGACCACCGATATCGCGCTGGTGCTGGCGGTCGATGCCTCGGGCAGCGTCAACTTGAAGCGTTTCCAGTTGCAGCGGCACGGTTATGCCGAGGCGTTCCGCGATCCGCAGGTGCTCAATTCCATTCGCGGGCTGTCGACCGGCTCCATCGCCGTGACGATGGTGCAGTGGACCGGACCGGCCATGCAGGTTCAGGTGGTGCAGTGGACGCTGATCAAGGACGCCGCCACAGCCAACGCCTTCGCCGACGCCGTCGAGGCGGCGCCCCGGCAACTGTTCGGCGGCGGCACCTCGCTGAGCGGCGCCATCGACCACGCCATGCTGCTGCTGCCGAATGCGCCGTACCGCGGGCTGAAGCGGGTGATCGACATTTCCGGCGACGGCGCCAACAACCGCGGCCGCGACGTCCGCGAGGCGCGCGACGAGGCGGTGCGCGCCGGCGTCATCATCAATGGGCTACCGATCTCGTCGATCGAGCCCGACCTCGACAAATATTATTTCGAGAATGTGATCGGCGGCGCCGGCTCGTTCATCGTGCCGGCGGATTCGTACGACAATTTCGCCAAGGCGATCGTGCGGAAGCTGATCCTGGAGATCGCGTCGAACGATTGAAGCCGGTCAGCGGCCGTCCGCGCCGCTGGTCACCCGCTGCCGGAACTTGCGGCCCATGTGCTCGCAGTCCTCGTCGGTCTTCAGTCCGGCCGCATGAATGCCGTGCACGCAGAGCTCGTCGTCCTTGTCCTCGGTGTCGCCGGTGACGCCGACCGCGCCGATCACCTCGCCGTTAACGTCGCGGATCTGCATGCCGCCGCCCTCGGCGAAAATCTTGTCGCCGCTGGTGTCCATCAGGAACCGCATGAACGCCGGCTTCTCCTCGTTGCGGATCTTCACGAGCCTGGAGCTGCGGCTCAGTGCCAGCGCGGCGTAGGCCTTCCCGAACGCCATCTCGAACCGCATCATCGAGGCGCCGTCCTCCTTCTGGAACGCCTTGACGATGCAGCCCGGCTCGACCACGACGGCGCTGATCGGCCGAAGGTCCAGCTCCTGGCCGCGCTTGATGATCGCCGCGATGATGCGGTTGGCCTGCTCCAGCGTGATCGACATGAAATCCTCCCCGATTGCGGTGCGACTGTAGCGCAGCCGTGATAAAAGTCGTGCGCGATTCGCATGTCGATTCGAACCACCATGACCCTGACCTTGGTGCTGGCCGCGCTCGGCGCATTCGCGGAGCCGGCGCGCGCCGACCTGCAAATCTGCAGCCGCATGAGTTATGTGGTCGAAGCCGCGGTCGCCGTCGAAGCCAAGGGCGCGGCCGCGACCCGCGGCTGGTTTCGGATCGATCCCGGCGCCTGCCGCACCGTCATCCAGGGCACCCCGCCGGGCGACACGCTCTATCTTCATGCTCGGGCGCTGCCGGTCTATGGCGGCTCGCCGCTGCCGCAGGCGGGCCATGCCGACTTCTGCGTCGGCGCCGACACCTTCGCGATGCCGGCAACGCAAAGCTGCAACCGGACCGGGCAGCATCTGGCCCGCTTCACCGCGATCAAGCCGACCGAGACCGAGAAGGGGCTGGTCGCGTATCTGGCGGAAGACGCCGAGTATGACGACACCCAGGCGCGCGACGCGGCGATCCAGCGGCTCCTGACCATCGCCGGCTACGACGCCGGCGCGATCGACGGCGTCCGCGGCGAGAAGACCGATCAGGCGCTGGCGCAGTTCATCACCGACAACAAGCTGGAGAACACCGCCGCCGGCCGCGCCGACTTCTTCGATCTGCTGATGGCCGCCGCGCAACGGCCGAATGGCGCGGGCTTCGCATGGTGCAACGAGACGCGCAATGTGGTGCTGGCGGCGCTGGGCTTCGAGGACCGCGGCACGGTCGTCACCCGCGGCTGGTATCGCGTCGCGCCGGGCAAGTGCCTGCGCCCGGACCTGACCGGCAAGCCGCAGCGGCTCTACAGCTTCGGCGAGGCGATCGGCGCCGATGGCCAGCCGCTCGGCGCGACGGCGAAGCCTCCGGCTCAGGCGATCTCCTGGGGCGGCTCGACCATCCTGTGCACCCGCAACGTCAAGTTCGAGCTCAGCGACCACAAGGACTGCGGCAGCAACGGCCTGACCGCCACGGGCTTCGCCACCGTGGAACTGGCCGGCGGCAGCACCACGGTGCAGTTCAAGTAGCGGCCGCAGTGCCGCGTGCTCTCTTCCCTCTCCCCGTGAAACGGGGAGAGGGTGGCGAGGCGCGAAGCGCCGAGCCGGGTGAGGGGCTAGAGTCCCGGATATGCGAGGACCAAATCCCAAGATCGTCGGATCCGCGCGGCGACTGCGCCGGGACTCCACCGACGCCGAGATGAAACTCTGGCTGGCGTTGCGCGATCGACGCCTCGGCGGCTTCAATTCGTCCGGCAGAAACCGATCGCACCATTCGTGGCTGACTTTGTCTGTCGGGACCGAAAGCTTGTGATCGAGGTCGATGGCGGACAGCATGCGGACAACCTCAAGGATCGCCGGCGCGACGCCTTGATGAGAAGCGATGGCTATCGGGTCGTGCGATTCTGGAATAGCGATGTATTGAGCAATCTTGATGGTGTATTGACCGTCATTCTCGCTGACCTGGAGTCCAACCGGGCCTGATCCAGGCTTGCGGCCGCCCCTCACCCGGCCCTCGCTTCGCTCAGGCCACCCTCTCCCCGCTTCGCAGGGAGAGGGAAGGAGCCCTGCCCGTTCAAATGATGAAAGAAACCACCAAGCCCCCGACGCGCACATTCGACGCTGTCGAGACCTGGGTGTTCGATCTCGACAACACGCTGTACCCGCACGACCTCAATCTCTGGCAGCAGATCGACGACCGCATCCGGTCGTTCGTCTCGGATTACCTGAAGGTCAGCAAGGACGAGGCGTTCAAGGTCCAGAAGGACTATTACAAGCGCTACGGCACCACGATGCGCGGGCTGATGGCCGAGCACGGCATGAAGTCCGACGACTTCCTCGAATTCGTGCACAAGATCGACCATTCGCCGCTGTTGCCGAACGCCGAGCTCGGCGACGCCATCGAAAAGCTGTCGGGGCGGAAGCTGATCCTCACCAACGGCACCCGCAAGCACGCGGAAGCCGTGATGAAGCGGCTCGAGATCGACCACCACTTCGAGGACGTGTTCGACATCGCCGCGGCCAATCTCGATCCGAAGCCGCTGCCGCAGGTCTATGACCGCTTCCTGAAGAAGCACGGCGTCGATCCGACCAAGGCCGCGATGTTCGAGGACCTGGCGCGCAACCTCAGCGTGCCGCATGCGCTCGGCATGACCACGGTGCTGGTGGTGCCGCCGGCCACCCGCGAGGTGTTCCGCGAGGGCTGGGAGCTGGAGGGCCGCGACGCCGCCCACGTCGATCACGTCACCGACGACCTGGCCGGGTTTCTCCGGAAAATCGCGGCCTAACCGCCCTTCCCCGCCCCGCCGCGGAAATGATATGCGGACGGACCCGCAAGGAGCAGCCATGTCTCACGCCGATCTCGCAAAGACCATCGACGACGCCTTCGAGAAGCGCGCCGACGTCAGCCCGTCGACCAAGGGGCCGGTGCGGGAGGCGGTGGACGAGGCGCTCGACCTGCTCGACCGCGGCAAGGCCCGCGTCGCCGAGCGTGGCGGCAACGGGGCGTGGTCCGTCAACCAATGGCTGAAGAAGGCCGTGCTGCTGTCGTTTCGCCTGAGCGACAACGCGCCGATGGAAGGCGCGCCGAACGGCTCGACCTGGTGGGACAAGGTGCCGACCAAGTTCGAGGGCTGGGACGCGGCGCGCTTCAAGGAGGCGGGCTTCCGCGCGGTGCCGGGCAGCGTGGTGCGCCGCTCGGCCTACATCGCGCCGAACGTCGTGCTGATGCCGTCGTTCGTCAATCTCGGCGCCTATGTCGACACGGGCACCATGGTCGACACCTGGGCGACGGTCGGCTCGTGCGCGCAGATCGGCAAGAACTGTCATCTCTCCGGCGGCACCGGGATCGGCGGCGTGCTGGAGCCGCTGCAGGCCGGCCCGGTGATCATCGAGGACAACTGCTTCATTGGCGCCCGCGCCGAGGTCGCCGAAGGCGTGGTGGTGCGCGAGGGCTCGGTGCTGGCGATGGGCGTCTATCTCGGCGCCTCGACCACCATCATCGACCGCTCGACCGGCGAAACCATGCGCGGCGAGGTGCCGCCCTACTCCGTGGTGGTGTCGGGCACCCTGCCGGGCAAGCCGCTGCCGAACGGCCAGCCGGGGCCGAACCTTTATTGTGCGGTGATCGTCAAGCGCGTCGACGAGAAGACCCGCGCCAAGACCAGCATCAACGAATTACTGCGCGATTGAGCCTGTCGGTCCCGCGGAAAGGCCTCTTCCGGCCCGCCGGCTTGCGGGATAGAATCGCCCAATTGCGCATAGGGGGCAGAATATAAAGGGGCAGAAAATGGATTGGGGTCATCTCTTCTTCAAGTTCAACGGCCGCGCCAACCGCGCGAAATTCTGGATCGCCGCGCTGGTCTATGCGGTCATCAACGTCATCCTGGCCGCCATCGGCTATGCGATGGATCAAGGCGGCGCGTTTCAAGCCGTTAACGGCATTCTCCAGCTCGTGATCCTGGTTTCGAGCATCGCCGTCGGCGTCAAACGCCTGCATGACCGCGACAAGTCCGGCTGGTATCTGCTGCTGTTCTATGTCGTTCCCGGCGTTCTCGTCGCGACCGCCTCCGTGCTGAGCATGACGATGGAGGATTCCACCATCATCGCCGGTATCCTCGGTCTTGTGGCCTTCGCCGTCGGCGTCTGGGCGTTTGTCGAGCTGGGCTGCCTGCGTGGCACCATCGGCGCCAATCGTTTCGGCCCCGATCCGCTGATGCCGGCGGCGATGCCACCGCCGATCCGGATGCCGGCCTGACACGGGAATTCGCGGGATTGACGCGCAGGGCGAAGCACCTCATCTAGTGAGCATGATCCGGCATATTTCGATCAAAGCGCGCTGGGACGGCGAAGCCTCCGTATGGATCGCCACCAGCGAGGATGTCAGCGGTCTGGTTGTTGAAGCAGACACATGGCCGGCCATGATCGAAGAGGTTCGGCTGGTGTTGCCGGATTTGCTGGAATTGGGCGGTCAATCCGGTGAAAAGTTGTCTTTGACCTTTACCGCCGAAGAGCACCTCGATCTCGCCGGGGCCTGATGGCCGACCTCTATCGAGACTTGGTCGCGATCCTGCGCGAAAACGGCTGTAGCCTTGTCCGAAAGGGTAAAGGCAGCCATGAGATTTGGTTCAGTCCTTTGAATGGGCATCACGTGACCGTTCCGCGCACCACGAAGTCCCGTCACACCGCAAACGACGTGCTCAAGAAAGCCGGCATCGAGAGGAAACTTTGACTCCCGCCGATCCCGTCGCCATTGCCCGCGACCTGTTGCGCTGCCCGTCGGTGACGCCGGCGGAGGGCGGCGCGTTGGCCTATCTGGAGACGCTGCTGAAGGGCGCGGGCTTTACCGTGCACCGGATGACGTTCTCCGAGCCGGGCACCGCCGACGTGGAAAATCTGTACGCCCGGATTGGCAGCGGCGCGCCGCATCTGATGTTCGCCGGCCACACCGACGTGGTGCCGACGGGCGACCCGAAGTCGTGGTCGCACGCGCCGTTCGCAGGCGACATCGACGGCGGTGTGCTGTACGGGCGCGGCGCGGTCGACATGAAGGGCGCCATCGCCTGCAAGCTCGCGGCGGCGCTCGACCATCTCGCCGCCCACGGCGGCGAGACCAAAGGCTCGATCTCGTTCCTCATCACGGGCGACGAGGAGGGCGTCGCCGTCAACGGCTCGCCCAAGCTCTTGAAGTGGGCGGCGGCGCGCGGCGAAAAATTCGATCATTGCGTGCTGGGCGAACCCGGCAATGTCGACGCGCTCGGCGACACCATCAAGCTCGGCCGCCGCGGCTCGCAGAACGGCGTGCTTGTCGTTACCGGCAAGATGGGCCACGTCGCCTATCCGCACCGCGCCGACAATCCGGTGCGCGGCCTCGTCAAGCTGATGAGCGCGCTGATGGACGAGCCGCTCGACGCCGGCAGCCACAAGTTCGATCCGTCGAACCTGGAGTTCACCTCGATCGACATCGGCAATCCGACCGTGAACCTCATTCCGGGCGAGGCGCGGGCGCGCTTCAACATCCGGTTCAACGATTGCCACGACTACGCGTCGCTGAAGCAGTTGGTCGAGCAACGCGCCGCCAAAGCGGCCGGCAATTCGGTGAAATGGAAAATCGATTGGGAGCCGTCGAACGCCGACGTGTTCTACACCGAGCCAAGCCCGTTCACCGAGGTGGTGGTCGGCGCGGTCGCCGCGGTGACCGGCAAGACGCCGAAGCTCTCGACCTCGGGCGGCACCTCGGACGCCCGCTTCATCAAGGACTATTGCCCGGTGGTCGAGTTCGGCCTGGTCGGCCAGACCATGCACGCCACCGACGAGCGCGTGCCGGTGGCGGATTTGCAGACGCTGACCGCCGTCTACCGCAAGATCCTGGACGATTATTTCCACTGAAGACGGGATAACGCGGCCGCGAAGGGCTTCCCCCGCCACAATTGTTTGGCACGATGGGGGATGATCCGCCGCCGAAGGAACGTCCCAAGGAATGTCCGATGAGGCTTTGGGCATCTTGGCTCATCACCATGGCCGCGACCGCGCTGTTTGTCGCCGCCGTCTATGTCGTGCTGCCCGGCAACAGCCGCCTCGCGGTCGACGGCCTGCTGCCGAGCCTGAGCGGCCCGCCGGCCCCGCCGACATCGGTCGGCCAAGGCATGCGGCCTGGTCCGACGATGGCCGAAACGCCGAGCCCGGCGGCAGCCAAGGGCGAGACCGGACCGGCCGGCCAGCAGGGCCCGCGCGGCGAGCCGGGCGCGCCGGGCTTGAAGGGCGATGCCGGACCTCCAGGTGCGAAGGGCGAAGCGGGAGCAACGGGACCGAAAGGCGACGCCGGGCCGCCAGGACCGAAGGGCGACGCAGGATCGCAGGGCTTGAAGGGCGATGCGGGTCCGAAGGGCGAGGCCGGGCTGGCGGGCCCGAAAGGTGACGTCGGCCAGTCAGGTGTGAAGGGCGAGACCGGCCCAGCCGGACCGACAGGAGAAGCTGGTCCGCCAGGATCGAAAGGTGAGGCTGGTCCGCCGGGCCCGGTGGGCGATTCCGCCGCCAGCGGCGGTCCGGCGTTGCGCGTGCTGCGCGGCAGTGCGTCGAACTCCTGCCACGCCGACGAGACGATGATCGGCGCCTACTGCGTGAGTGCTGCGACCGAGCTCACCGCCACGCCCACCATCGTTCCGCCGCGCGGCGCGAAGTGCTCGGCCGTGCTGAACATGACCGTGGTGATCACCTGCGCGAAGCTGTGACGCGCCGCGTTCAATAATCCACCCGCACCAGATAAAGCCCCTCCGGCGGCGCCACCGGCCCGCAGCGGGCGCGATCGCGCGACTCCAGCGCGGCGGCGAGATCGGAGGCCGACCACTTGCCGTCGCCGACCTGCACCAGCGAGCCGACCATCGAGCGCACCTGATTGTGCAGGAACGACCGCGCCGTGGCGCTGACGTGGATCTCGTCGGCCACGCGCGACACGTCGAGCCGGTCGAGTGTCTTCTCCGGCGACTTGGCCTGGCATTCGGTCGAGCGGAAGGTGGTGAAGTCGTGCTTGCCGGTGAGCCGCTGCGCCGCCGCATGCATCGCCGCCTCGTCGAGCCGGCGCGGCACCCGCCAGGCCCGGCCGCGATCGAGCGCCAGGTCGGGCCGGCGATTGGCGATGCGATAAAGGTAATGCCGCCGCACCGCCGAGCGGCGGGCGTCGAAATTGTCCGCCACCCGCTCCGCCGACACGATGGCGACCGGCTGCGGCCGCAGATGCGCGTTCAGCGCGTCGCGGATGGTGTCGGGCGCGCGCTCGCTCGCCAGATCGAAGTGCGCGACCTGGCCGAGCGCGTGCACGCCGGCATCGGTGCGGCCGGCGCCCTGCACCATCACCTTCTCGCCGGAGAACGCCTCGACCGCCGCCATGATGGCGCGCTGCACCGACGGCGCGTTGTCCTGGTACTGCCAGCCGCAGAACGGCGAGCCGTCGTATTCGACGATGAGCTTGTAGCGCGGCATGGCGCTAGTTTAGCGCCGTGCCGGCATGGATGGGCGTGCCGCGCAGGAAATCGTCGGCCTTCATCGGCCGGCCGCCGGCCTTCTGCAATTCGAGGATGCGGACCGAGCCTTCGGCGCAGGCGATGGTGAGATTGTCATCGAGCGCCGTCCCCTGAGCGCCGCTGCCAATGCCCTTGGTGGTGAACAGCACTTTGACGCGCTCGCCGTTGAGCTCGAACCAGGCGCCGGGAAACGGCGACAGCCCGCGAATGTGATTGTGGACCTCCGCCCAGGGTTTGCGCCAGTCGATGCGAGTCTCGGCCTTGTCGATTTTCGCGGCA
Source organism: uncultured Alphaproteobacteria bacterium (assembly GCA_963785665.1). Taxonomy (GTDB): domain Bacteria; phylum Pseudomonadota; class Alphaproteobacteria; order Rhizobiales; family Xanthobacteraceae; genus Z2-YC6860. The sequence goes on along the minus strand of CAWAWF010000025.1, from coordinate 184,244 downwards.
TAGGTCACGCCCTCCGCCGGCTGCGGCGTGAATTGCAAGGTGCCGCGCTCCAGCGCCGACAGCGCCCGCACCATCAGGCCGGCGCCGAGCTGCGACAGCGTGTTGTGCATCAGGCCCGTGATCATGTTCTCCGGAATCGGTACGCGCTCGATCAGCGCCATAGCGCCGGTGTCGAGCCCCTCGTCCATCTTCATCACGGTGACGCCGGTCTCGGCGTCGCCGGCCATGATGGCACGATGGATCGGGGCGGCGCCGCGCCAGCGCGGCAGCAGCGACGCATGCAGGTTGAAGCAGCCGAGTCGCGGCGCATCGAGGATCGGCTTCGGCAGGATCAAACCATAGGCCACCACCACGGCGGCGTCGGCTGCGTGGGCGGCGAACGCCGCCTGCTCGTCGGCGCCCTTCAGCGATTTCGGCGTGAGCACCGGGATGCCGAGCCGCTTCGCCTCGCGCTCCACCGGCGATGGCACCAGTTCGAGCCCGCGCCGGCCGCCGGGCTTCGCCGCCCGCGTATAGACCGCGGCGATGTCGTGGCCCTGCCCGTGCAGCTCGAGCAGCAGCGGCACGGAAAAATCCGGCGTGCCCATGAAGATCAGACGGAGTGCCATGCTACTCCGCCGCGCGAGCGCCGGGCGCTTTTCCGAGCTTCGCCGCCTTGGTGTACTTCTTGATGACGCGGTCGCGCTTCAGCTTGGAGATGTGGTCGATGAACAGCACGCCATCGAGATGATCGATCTCGTGCTGGATGCAGGTCGCCAGCAGACCCGTCGCCTCAACCTCGTGCTGTTTGCCGTCGAGATCGAGATAGCGAATCTTGACCTCCGCCGGCCGCTCGACGTCCTCGTAGTATTCCGGGATCGACAGGCAGCCTTCCTCGTGGACGTTCTTCTCTCCGGACTTCCCGACCAGCTCCGGGTTGATGAACACCTGGGGCTCCTTCGGCTCGTCCTTCTTGGCGAGGTCCATGGTGACGATGCGCCGGGCCTCGCCGATCTGGATGGCGGCCAGCCCGATGCCGGGGGCCTCATACATGGTGTCGAACATGTCCTCGACGAGTTGCCGGGTCGCCGCGTCGATCTTGGCGACCGGTTTGGAAACCAGCCGCAGCCGCTTGTCCGGCAAAATCAGGATGTCGCGCACCGCCATGTCGGCGATGTAAGGGCTGGACTTTGCGCGGTCAATGTGTTCTCTATTTGTTCCTGTCGATGAAACCGCCCTGGTCGGCGTCGCCGCCCATCGCTTCCGACCGAATCGCGTAAGAACGAACCATGGAAACCGCCCTGCTCGTCGCTCTCGGCCTCATCGTCGGCCTCGCCATCGCGGGGCTCGCGATCTTCGCCATTCGCCAGCGCTCGCCGGCCGCAGACCCCGGCGCCATTCGCCTTGCCGCCGAACAGGCCGCCGCGGCGCAACTCGCCGACCAGCGAGTCGTCGAACTCGGCGCCCGCGTCCAGGCCATGGGCGAACTGCTCGCCAAGGCGCAGACCCAGTTGCAGAGCTCGGTGCACGAGCGGCTCGACGCGGTGACCGCGCATCTCGGCACCTCGATGCAGACCGCCACCAAGCACACCACCGACAACCTGCAGAAGCTCAACGAGCGGCTTGCCGTCATCGACAACGCCCAGAAGAACATCACCGACCTCGCCTCGCAGGTCACGTCGCTGCAGAGCGTGCTGAGCAACAAGCAGACCCGCGGCATCTTCGGCCAAGGCCGGATGGAAGCGATCATCCAGGACAAGCTGCCGAAGGGCTCCTACGCATTCCAGCACACCCTCCGAAACGGCAAGCGGCCGGACTGCGTGGTGATGCTGCCCGACGGGCGGCCGCTGGTGATCGATGCGAAATTTCCGCTTGAGGCGGTGACCGCGTTCCGCGAGGGCAAGACCGAAGAGGAAAAGAAGCTGGCGTGCCAGCGCGTGCGACAGGACGTGATGAAGCACATCAACGACATCGCCGAGCGCTATCTGTGTCCGGGCGAGACCCAGGACGTCGCGCTGATGTTCGTGCCGTCGGAATCGGTCTACGCCGAGTTGCACGATGGCTTCGACGATATCGTGCAGAAGGCCTATCGCGCCCAGGTCATGATGGTATCGCCGACCTTGCTGATGCTGGCGATCCAGGTGGTGCAGCAAATCCAGAAGGACGCGCAGATGCGCGAGGCGACCGACCTGATCCGCACCGAGGTCGGTCACATGATGAAGGACGTTCGGCTGCTCGGCGATCGCGTCAAGAAATTGCAGACGCATTTCGGCCAGGCCAACGAGGACCTCGGCAACATCCTGATCTCCGCCAATCGCATCGAGAAGCGCGCCTCGAAGATCGAGGAGCTCGAGTTCGATGGCGACGAGGCATCCGCCGGCAATCTGATCACCGGCACGGTGCGCAAGGTCGAAGCGGCCGAGTAAGCTTTGGGCAAGCCCACCTTCCGCGACGCGCTCACGGTCTACCTCAAGCCGCGCGTCCTGATCGTGCTGTTCCTCGGCTTCTCGGCCGGCCTGCCGCTCGCGCTGTCCGGCGCCACCTTGCTGGTCTGGATGCGCGAGGCCGGCGTCAACCTCGGCACCATCGGGCTGTTCGCGCTGGTCGGCACGCCGTACACGGCGAAATTCATCTGGGCGCCGCTGGTCGATGCGCTCGACGTACCGGTGCTGTCGCGCTTGCTCGGCCGCCGCCGCGGCTGGCTGGTGTTTTCGCAGGTGCTGCTGATCGTAGCGATCGTGTTCCTCGGCCTGACCGATCCGGCGTCGGCGCCGGGGCTGGTGGCGCTCGGCGCGCTGCTGGTCGCCACGGCGTCGGCGACCCAGGACATCGTGATCGACGCATTCCGGGTCGAAAGCCTCGACGAAAGCGAGCAGGCCGCCGGCATGGCCTCCTATGTCGCGGCCTACCGGGTCGGCATGCTGGTTTCGACCGCGGGCGCGCTGTTCATGGTGTCGGGCTTCGAGTTGCTCGGCCTCGGCCGCCACGGCGCCTGGAGCGCCGGCTACGCCGCGATGGCGGCGCTGGTGCTGATCGGCATCGTCACCACGCTGATCGCGACCGAGCCGGAAAAATCGACCAGGGCCGACGCCGCCCACGCCCGGGAGAACCGGCTGCAACGCGTCACCGAAGCGGCGGTCGGCGCGTTCGCGGATTTCCTGTCGCGCGATCTGGCCTGGGTGGCGCTCGTCTTTGTCATCCTGTTCAAGCTCAGCGACGCGATGGCCGGCGGCATGACGGCGCCGTTCGTCATCGACCTCGGATTTTCCCGCAACGAATACGCCGCCGTCATCAAGGGCGTCGGCCTTGCCGCGACGATTCTCGGCGGCTTTGCCGGCGGCTTCGTCGCCCGCGCCTGTCCGCTGGCGGCGAGCCTCTGGATCGGCGGATTGCTGCAGGCCGCCGCCAACCTGGTGTTCTCCTGGCAGGCCGTGGTCGGCTACGACGTCGCCTGGCTCACCGTTCGCGATCGTCATCGAGAACTTCACCAGCGCCATCGGCACGGTGATCTTCGTCGCTTACCTCTCGGCGCTGTGCCGCAACCCGCTGCACACGGCGACGCAATACGCGCTGCTGACCGCACTCGCCGCATTCGGCCGCACTTATCTGTCATCGGTCGCGGGCTTCGTTGCCGCGGCAACCGGTTGGGCATGGTTCTTCGTGTTCTGCGGACTGGCCGGGCTGCCGGGGCTGGCGCTGCTGTGGTGGCTGCAGGCCCGCGGCCATTTCGAGAAGCTCGAGCCGGCGAAGCCTGCCGGCGACTAGCGCGCCGCCTGCTCGCGGCCGCCGCGGGAGGCCGGAATCTCCGGCTCGGACTGGGCGCCCTGCTGCGGGAACACCTGCCAGCGCTCGCGGCTGTCCCACTCGAACGGCTGGCCGTCGCACTGGTCCTTGCGCCAGACATTGAGCAGCTGGAAATGCCAGCCGGTCCATTCCATTTCCTGGATGGTGCCGCAATCGCCGGCCGCATCCGCCTTGTAGGTCGAACTCAGGGTCCGCGTCTTGGCCTCATAGCCCGGCGCGGCGACGCTGAAGCCCGGCTTCACCTTGCCGTCGTGCCAGCGGTCCACGGTCAATAACTGGGCGAGTTGCGGCTGCCCCACCGGCACCGCGAACAGGATGCTGCCGTCATTGGTCGACGTCTTCCAGCAGGACACCTCGACGATGCGCAGATAATCGCTGAGCTTTTCGATGCCGATAATCTCGGCCTGCCGCGGCGGCATCGTGCAATGGGCCTTCTTGAGCCCAGCCTCAAGGATGGGTCGCGGCAGCACGGACTTGTCGGCCTCGCCGGCGACACCGGTGGTAAGCGATACCGTCAGCAACACCGCGCCAATGGCTGAGGACATGCCAATCTCCAGGCTTCCGTCCTGGAATAAGAATTTGTTCGAAAATCGGTTCCAGGCCGGCAGAACCATGATCCCGGCCGAATCGTAAAAAACTTCTTAAAGCGGTGTCCGGCTACGGATCGCCGCCGACAAAGTTCCCTCGTCGAGATAATCGAGCTCGCCGCCGACCGGCACGCCATGGGCGAGCCGAGTCGTCACCACATTGGCGTCATGGAGAAGGTCGGTGATGTAGTGGGCGGTGGTCTGGCCATCCACCGTGGCATTGAGCGCCAGGATGATCTCCTTCACCGCCGGATCGTGGGCGCGGGAGATCAAGGTGTCGATGGCGAGGTCCTGAGGGCCGATACCATCGAGCGGAGACAGCGTGCCGCCCAGCACGTGATAGCGCGCGTTGAGCACCTCGGCCCGCTCCAGCGCCCACAGGTCGGCAACGTCGGCCACCACCACGATCACCGAAGGATCGCGGCGCGGATCGGTGCAGACCGTGCAGGGATTCTGGCTGTCGATGTTGCCGCAGGTGCGGCAGACCTCGATCTTCTCGATCGCAGTCTGGAGCGCAGCGGCGAGTGGCGTCATCAACGGTTCGCGTTTCTTGATCAGATGCAGCGCGGCGCGCCGCGCCGAGCGCGGGCCAAGCCCCGGCAGCCGCGCCAGGAGCTGGATCAGGCGTTCGATCTCCGGTCCGGCGGTGGCTTTGGCCATTGGATGCGATATGGGATGTCGATATCTGGAACGTCAGTTTCTATCTTGAGTCCGCGTCCCGCGGGAACGCATATAGGCATTCTACACAAGGATCGCCCGGCGCCATGGTTTGCCTCGACGCGGCCGCACTCGCCGATCTGCTTCGCCAGGCCGAGGCCAGCCCCCGGCTGCGGTCACACCTGCTGCTGCACGGCGGCCATGACGACCCGGTGCAGCGGCTTGCTATCGCACTTCGTCGCGGCACCTATATCCGGCCGCATGTGCATTCGGTCCAGTGGGAGATGCTGACGCTGCTGCGCGGCGCGGCCGATGTGCTGTTCTTCGATTCCACCGGCCGGATCACAACCCGCACCGCGCTGTCGCAGGCCGGCACCACGATCATCCAGATTCCGCAAGGCCAGGTCCACGGCGCCGTGGTGGTCGAGCACGACACCGTCATCGTCGAGATCAAGCCCGGACCCTTTCGGCCCAACGAGTTCATGGACTGGGCGCCGCCGGAGGGCGGACCTGACGCGCCGGCATTCGTGCAATGGATGGAGCACGCCGCGATCGGCGCGCGCTTCAGCGCGGGCTAGAACAGCTTCAACCCCGGCGGCAGCGACAGCCCGCCGGTCAGGCCCTTCATCTTGTCCTGCATCACGTCTTCCGCCTTGCGGCGCGCATCGGCGTGGGCCGCCACCAGCAGGTCCTCGAGGATTTCCTTGTCGCCGGGCTTGATCAGGGTGTCGTCGATCTTGACGGCCTTGACCTCGCCCTTCGCCGTCATCTTGACCGTGACCATGCCGCCGCCGGCCGTGCCCTCGACCTCGATGTGGTCGAGCTCGGCCTGCATCTCCTGCATCTTCGACTGCAACTGCGCAGCCTGCTTCATCATGCCCAGAAAGTCGGCCATTACTCGTCACGCTCCCAGTTGTCGCCGAAACCGATATCGTCGGGCAGCGGAATCTCCGGCTCGGCTGTGGTCACTGGCGCCTCCAGCGGCGCATCGGGACCGCCGCGCACGCCGACAATCTCGGCGCCGGGGAATCGTTCCAGCACCGCCTTGACCAAAGGATCGGCACGCACGCCGGTTTCGAGATCGGCCTTCTTCGCATCCGCCACCGATTTCAGCGTCGGCTGACCGGGCTCGCGCGAGATCACCACCATCCACGAGCGGCCGGTCCATTGCTGCAGCTTGCGCGACAGGTCGTTGACCAGCGTCCTCGCCGCGTTCGGCTCAAGCGCGATCTCGAGCTGGCCGTCCTCGCAGCGGACGACGCGCACGTCGCGCTCCAGCGCAAGCTTGGTCTGGATATCGCGGCGGTCGCTCGCCAGTTGCACCAGCGCGGCGAAATCGTTGATCGCCAGCGCCGGTGCGCTCGCCGCAACTGCGACCGGCTGCGAGGCGACCGCCTGAGCAGGCGCGGCCTGAGCGGCCATGGCGCTGGGGCCACCTCGCGGCGCACCGCGCGGCGCGTCGTAGCGCGGCGCCGCCTGGCCTGCGGCGCTTGGGCCTGCGGCGCCGACGCTGGCGCCGCATCGCGCTGGTGCCGGCTGCCGTGCCGCCGCCGCCATTTCCGGACGGCCGGGATTGCCCGCCGTTGCCGTCGTCAAGCGAGCGGATCACCTCGTCCGGCGTCGGCAGATCGGCCACGTAGGCGATGCGAACCAGCAGCATCTCGGCCGCCGCCAGCGGCCGGCCGGCGTCCTTCACCTCGGTGATGCCCTTCAGCAGCATCTGCCAGGTGCGCGACAGCACCCGCATCGACAGCGTCGCGGCGAGCGCGCGCCCGCGCGTCCGCTCCGACTCGCCGAGCGAAATGTCGTCGGCCACCGCCGGCACGATCTTGATGCGGGTGACGAAGTGGGTGAACTCGGCGATGTCGGCCAGCACCACCAGCGGATCGGCGCCGATGTCGTACTGCTCGCGCAGCTCCTTGAGCGCCGCGCCGACATCGCCCTTCATCAGCGATTCGAACAGGTCGATGACGCGGGTGCGGTCGGCGAGCCCCAGCATCGAGCGCACATCGGCCGCGCGCACCTCGCCGGCGGCGTGCGCGATCGCCTGGTCGAGCAGCGACAGCGCGTCGCGCACCGAGCCTTCGGACGCCCGCGCAATCAGCGCCAGCGCCTCGGTCTCGGCGCCGATGTTCTCCTTGCCGACGATGCCGGCGAGATGCTTGACCAGCATCGCGGCGTCGATCCGGCGGAGATCGAAGCGCTGGCAGCGCGACAGCACCGTCACCGGCACCTCGCGGATTTCGGTGGTCGCGAAGATGAACTTGGCGTGCGGCGGCGGCTCCTCCAGCGTCTTCAGCAGCGCGTTGAAGGCCTGGTTCGACAGCATGTGCACTTCGTCGAGGATATAGACCTTGGCGCGCGCGCTCATCGGCGCGTAGCGGATGGCGTCGTTGATCTGGCGCACGTCGTCGACGCTGTTGTGGGAGGCGGCGTCCATCTCGATCACGTCGGGATGCCGGCTCTGCATGATCGCCTGGCAGTGCAGGCCGAGCGTCGGCATGTCGATGGTCGGGCCCTTCACCGAGCCGTCCGGCAATTCGTAGTTCAGCGCGCGCGCCAGGATGCGGGCGGTCGTGGTCTTGCCGACGCCGCGGACGCCCGACAGGATCCAGGCCTGCGGAATGCGGCCGGTCTCGAACGCATTCGAGACCGTGCGGACCATCGCCTCCTGGCCGATCAGGTCATCGAAGTTCGACGGCCGGTATTTCCGCGCCAGCACGCGATAGGACGGCTGATCGCCGCCGCCGAGATCGAGCCCGGTCTGCTCCAGAGCGGCTGGTCGCGTTTGGGGGCGTCGTTCATGTCGCCTTTGGTACCACACCGCGTCATGGCGGAAACCGCGCAAAGCGCGGCATCCAGCCCGTGAATCACATCATTTGGTCGAGGTGGGAGGCTGACGAGCGACCCGATCCGTGCTCGTTAGGGCTGCTTCCTTCCGGACCTGACCCGGTTGGCGAGTGGTTCGTCCACCGCCAACCTCCCGGCCCTATATTGGCCGTCCGGCCGGCCAAAGCAAGCCGCCGGGCGACGGATGCGCCGAGCCGGAACCGCGCGGTAGAGTGGAACATGATTTCCGACCCAAAATCAGCCGGACTGGACCCTCGATCCGGTGCTGGAACGCGACACCCGGGCGATCGGCGACCTGGCGCTCTGCCGCGTCCTGCTCAGCCGCGATGCCAACTATCCCTGGCTGCTGCTGGTGCCGCGGCGGCCCGGCGCCGTCGAGATCATCGACCTCGACGACGCCGACCGGGCGCAACTGACGGGCGAGATTGCCGCAGCCTCGCGCGCGCTGAAGGCGCTGACCGCTTGCGACAAGCTCAACGTCGCCGCGATCGGCAACGTGGTGGCGCAACTCCACGTCCACGTCATCGCGCGATTCCGCACCGATGCGGCGTGGCCGAAGCCGGTGTGGAACGCCGTGCCGCCGAAAGCCTATGACGGAGCGGCAGCGGACTCTCTCATCGTTGCACTACGCCACAAGCTGGCGGCAGAGCCGGCATGATCGAACTGCCACCCAAGCCGCGCATCCTGGTCGTCACGCTGCGCCGGCTCGGCGACGTGCTGCTGACGACGCCGCTGATCCGCAGCATGCGGCGCGCGTGGCCCGATGCGACGATCGACGTTCTGGTGTTCGCCGGCACCGCGGGCATCGTCGAGGGCAATCCGGACATCGACCGCGTCATCGCGATGCCGGCGCGGCGCGGCGTCGGCGACACGCTGGCGCTGATCGGCAAGCTGTTCAAGCGATACGATCTCGCGGTGTCGACCCAGGCCGGCGACCGCCCGACATTGTTTGCGTTTCTCGCCGGCCGCCGGCACGTCGGCCTGATCGATCCCGACGGGCCCGCGCTCGGCCGCGCGGTCAAAGCCGGCGCGCTCCATCGCAGCACGGTTGCCGCGCCTGCCGTTCATCGCGTCGAGCAGATGCTGCGGATCGCCGACACGCTCGGCATCCCGCGCGTGCCTGACGTGGTCTGCCCCGCGGCGGCGCCGCTGCCGTTCTCGCCCGGCGACAACATGGCGGTGATCCACGCGGCGCCGATGTTCCGCTACAAGGAGTGGACGCCGCAGGGCTGGCAGGCGCTCGCCGAAGCATTGACGCGGCGCGGACTGTCCGTCGTGGCGATCGGCGGGCCCGATCCCGCCGAGCGCCGGCATCTCGACGACGATCTGGCAGGGCAAAGTCCCGATCCATCAACTGTCCTGGCCGCAGAACGTCGCACTGCTGCAACAGGCGCGGCTGTTCATCGGACCGGACACCTCGACGACGCATCTCGCGGCGGCGGCCGGCTGCCCGACCGTGGCGCTGTTCGGCCCGACCGATCCGCGGCTGTGGGGGCCGTGGCCGGCCGGCGGGCTCGATGCGCCGTGGCAGGCCAGCGGCACGATCCAGAATCGCGGCAACGTCTGGCTGGTGCAAAATCCGCTGCCGTGCCTGCCGTGCCAGCTCGAAGGCTGCGAACGCCATATCGGCAGCGCCAGCGCCTGCCTGCAGGAACTGACGGCCGATCAGGTGCTTGTCGCGGCCGGCCAGGCGCTGAACCGGCCGCGCTGAGGAGCCATAGCGCCACCCGGTGACCGGGCGTATCATGGCCTGTCGCAAATTTCAGGGGCGGCTCCCATGCACGACATCGTCATTCGCGGCGGCAGCATCATCGATGGCAGCGGCCAAGCCGGCATTCACGCGGCGACGTCGCCATCGACGGCGGCCGCATCGCCGCGGTCGGCGGCAAGCAGGGCCCGGCCAAGCGCGACATCGACGCCGATGGCCTGCTGGTCACGCCCGGCTGGGTCGACGTGCACACCCACTACGACGGCCAGGCGATGTGGGACCCGCTGCTGGCGCCGTCGTGCTGGCACGGCGTCACCACGGTGATGTTCGGCAACTGCGGCGTCGGCTTCGCGCCGGTGAAGAAGCACCATCGCGGCGCGCTGATGGACCTGATGGAGGGCGTCGAGGAGATTCCCAATCCGGTGCTGGCCGCCGGCCTGACCTGGGAGTGGGAGAGCTTCCCCGAATTCATGAACGCGCTGGACCGGCGCCCGCGCGCGATCGACATCTGCGCGCAGGCCGCGCACCTGCCGATGCGCGTCTACGTGATGGGCGACCGCGCGGTGCGGCGCGAGCCGGCGACGCCGGACGACATCGCCGAGATGCGCCGCCTCACCATCGAGGCGCTGCAGGTCGGCGCGTTCGGCTTCACCACCTCGCGCACCGATTCGCACAAGACGCCGGACGGCGAGCTGGTGCCGTCGCGCGACGCCGACGACCATGAGCTGCTCGGCATCGGCTCGGCGCTGGGCGTGACCGGCACCGGCGCGTTCGGCATGAACAGCGACTTCGACGACGAGGAATACGAGCTGCGCTGGATGCGGAAGCTCGCCAAGGAAACCGGCCGCCCGGTCTGGTTCCTGCTGACCGACCGCTACGAGGACCCGCAGCGCTGGCGCCGGCTGCTCAAGGCGGTGCACGAAGCGCGCGCCGAAGGCCTGCCGCTCAGCGCGCAGATGGCCGGCCGGCCGATCGGCGTGATGATGGGCATCGGCACCGCGCTCAATCCGTTCACGGTGCGGCCGAGCTACAAGGCGCTGGAAAGCCTGCCGATCGAGGAGCAGCGCCGGCGGCTGCGCGATCCCGGAGATGCGGCGGAAAATTCTGGCCGACACATCCGTCGGAGGCCGAGATCGCCAAGCTCGCGCAGTTCCGCCAGGTCGTGGCGCGGCGCTTCGACAAGTTCTTCGTCATGGGCAATCCGCCGGACTACGAGCCCGGCCCGGAAAAGAGCGTCGCCGCGATCGCGCAGCGCGAAGGCCGCGCGCCCGAGGAGGTCGCCTACGACTACATGCTGGAGGACGGCCAGTACCTCTATTTCCCGGTGGTGAACTACGTCACCGGCGACCACGGCCCGATCCTGGAAATGCTGAACGACCCGGCCTGCCTGCTCGGCCTCTCCGACGGCGGCGCGCACTGCACCTCGATCGTCGATGCCGGCGTGCCGACCTATATGCTCACGCACTGGGGCCGCGACCGCTCGCGCGGGCCACGGCTGCCGCTGGAGAAGCTGGTCAAGCGCCAGACCAGCGAGACCGCCGACTTCTTCGGCCTCACCGACCGCGGCAGGCTTGCGCCCGGGCTTCGCGCCGACGTCAACCTGATCGACTTCGACGCGATGCGGCTGCACAAGCCCGAGCTGGTCCACGACATGCCGGCCAACGGCCGCCGATTCATCCAGAAGGTCGAGGGCTATCAGGCGACGATCTGCGCGGGCACGCCGATCTTCGAGAACGGCCAGCACACCGGCGCGCTGCCCGGCAAGCTCGTGCGCGCCGGCCAGGACGCCGCCACCCGCGTCGCAGCGGAATAGCGCTGCGTGTCCCGCACGCGGTGCGGCACGCTGCACCGCAGATGCGGGACCCCGGTTTGAATACGAGTTCTGCTACTTGCCCCTGGCGTTGAACGCCACCGGCGTCATCGGCCGGGCGCTTCGCCCGGTGACCATGTTGGCGGTCGTTGCCTGGTATTTCTTGAAATGGTCGGTCTGCCGATGCGCCTGCGCCGCGGCGTCGTTGTCATAGACCTCGTACAGGAACACGTGGTTGGGGTTGCTCGCGAGAGTATGGACATTGAACTCGCGGCAGCCCGGCTCCTTCACTGAAGCCGCCGCATTCTCCCTGACCGCCGCCAGATATTTCTCCGTCTCGGCCGGCGCGATATCGAGATCGATGGCATTGACGATGACCCCGCCGGATTGCGCCGCGGCGCGTTGGCCGGGCGCCGACAGAACCATCCCGCCGGCGAACACGAGCGCCGCCGCAAACGACGTCCAAACGAGCTTTGACATGACATTTCTCCCCAAGCCGACTTGATGCCTGTCTTGATGCATTTCTTGCCGAGCCTGTCGGCGTGGGCGCGGCGGATGCTTGCTGCGTTTCTTGAGGACAACTGTATCGGACCGGGCAGCCCGCGATAAGCCATCCTCGCGAAAGCATCGGCTTGACCGGCTCTTTCTGCCGCTTCAATGTCCGGCCGCATGCCCCGTCACGATCTCGGTCCAAGACCGCATCTCGGCTACACCGAAAGCCTGATCGAGCGCGCCGCCGAGCGGCGGCTCGACGCGCCGTGGCTTGCGGCAAGCCAAGCCGACCCAGCCACGCGCACTTACGTGATCGGCGGCGAGATGATCGTGCTCAAGAAAGGCGCCGGCATCCACGAGCCGGCGTTCACGCCGCAGGAGGCGCGCGCCCTCGCCCCCGCAACCGAATCACTCTTCCTCGGACTGATGGACGGCGCGCCGCGCTTCGGCACCGGCATCGCGGCTGACGCGCGCCGAGGCGCTGAAGGCGCGCGACGATTTGTTTGTCACCGATCTTCGCTCGATCGCGATCCAGGGGCTGGTCACGCCCGAGCATCTGCCGCCGCTCGCCGAGGCCAAGGCGATGCTGCACTGGCACGCGCGCCATCGCCACTGCTCGGTCTGTGGCGTCAAAACCGACGTGACCGAGGCCGGCTGGAAGCGCGCCTGCCCGGCTTGCAAGGCCGAGCATTTCCCGCGCACCGATCCGGTCTCGATCATGCTGGCGGTGCGCGGCGACCGCGGGCTGCTCGGCCGCTCCGGCCGTTTCGCCGCCACCATGTGGTCGTGCCTCGCCGGCTTCGTCGAGCCCGGCGAATTGCTCGAGGACGCGGTGCGGCGCGAGATCCTGGAGGAGGCCGGCATCACATGCGGCCGCGTGAAGTATCTCTACTCGCAGCCGTGGCCGTTCCCGATGTCGCTGATGAACGGCTGCCTCGCCGAGGCGCTGAACGACGACATCAAGATGGACCAGAACGAGCTGGTCGACTGCCGCTGGTTCAGCAAGGACGAATGCGCCGCGATGCTGATGCGCAAGCATCCGGACGGCTTGACCTGCCCGCCCCCGGTCGCCATCGCCCACCACATCATCCGCACCTGGGTGGAGAGCGACGGTGCCGCCTTCTAGCGCGCCAACTGTCCTCTGCGCCGGCATCGCGGTGCAGGACATCGTGTTCCGGGTCGACACGTTCCCGCAGCCCGGCGGCAAATGCATGACCCACGATCTCGTCACCGTCGCCGGCGGCTGCGCGGTCAATGCCGCGATCGCGGTGGCGCGGCTCGGCGGACGCGCCCGCTATGCCGGGCCGCTCGGCGACCTCACCGACAACGCCAGCAACCAGTTGATGGCCGCGATGGCGCACGAGGGCATCGACACCGGCGGCGTGGTGCGCGTGGCCGGCGCCACCGCCCCGGTTTCGGGGATCATGGTGGATGCGGCCGGCGAGCGGATGATCGTCACCCACCGCGACCCGCGGATCGAGAGCGCGCAACTCGCCGACCCCGATAGCTTGGTGAAGGATGTCACCGTGCTGTTGGCCGACAACCGTTTCCCGCATCTGGTGCGTCCGCTGTGCGAGGCGGCGCGGCGGCGCGGCATCCCGGTGGTGCTCGATGCCGACCGGCCGACCACCGAGGACGACCCGCTGTTTGCGATCGCCAGCCACGTCGTGTTTTCCGGCGAGTGCCTGCGCGAGACCACCCGACTTGGCGACCTCGGCGCCGGGCTGCAGCGGATGGCGCCGCGCACCGCGGCGTTTCTCGCGGTGAGCGACGGTCCGGGTCCGGTGCGCTACCTGGCCGAAGGCGTGGTGCGTGAGCTTGCGGTGTTCAAGATCGACGCCGTCGACACGCTCGCCGCCGGCGACGTCTTCCACGCCGGCATCGCGCTGGCGCTCGCCGAAGGCCGCGATGCCGTCGCCGCGATGCGGTTCGGCGCTGCCGCCGCCGGCCTCAAATGCACGCGTTTCGGCGGCAGCATGGGCGCGCCGAGCCGCGCCGAGGTCGAGGCATTCCTGGCGGGCCAGGGCTGAACTGTTTTTCGTTCTGTGGTGTTATGAAGTGGTTCCCAGAGGACAGCCAGCATGGGCAAATCGGCCAGGACATCATCCAAGCGCGGCGAACCGCCGCCGACCCAGGCCGAGGCGGAGGCCGCCGTCCGCACGCTGATCCGTTGGGTCGGCGACGATCCCGACCGCGAGGGCCTGAAGGCAACGCCGGGACGCGTCGCACGGGCCTACAAGGAATGGTTCTCGGGCTACAACGAGGACCCCAACCAATATCTGCAGCGCACCTTCGAGCAGGTCGGCGGCTACGACGAGATGGTGGTGCTGCGCGACATCCGCTTCGAGTTGCATTGCGAGCATCACATCGCTCCGATCATCGGCGTCGTTCACATCGGCTATCTGCCGCGCAACCGGGTGATCGGTATCTCCAAGCTCGCTCGCCTGGTCGATACGTTCTCGCGCCGCTTGCAGGTCCAGGAAAAAATGACGGCGGAGATCGCCAACTGCCTCAACGCCGGGCTGAAGCCGCACGGCGTCGGCGTCGTCGTCGAAGGCGCGCACGAGTGCATGACCACGCGCGGCGTGCACAAGAGCGAGGTGTCGATGGTGACCAGCCGGATGCTCGGCGCATTCCGGGTCCAGCGGCAAACGCGCGACGAGTTCCTGTCGTCGCTCAACCTGCGCGGCCGGCCGCGAGCGGTATAACCGGTCAGCCGTGCTTGCGGCGTCGCCGCTGCGGCGCAGGACCGTCGGTCGAGACCGGGCGGCCGTCGTACCAGCCGCTTTCCCGGCAGAACCCTCCGATTCCGGAGACCGAAGCGCGGCATTGCTCGAGGGTGACGTAGTAGCAGCTTTCCACACCGCCGCCGCCGTAGCCGGCGTATGTCGCACACCAGCGGTACGGATCGGCCTGTGCCGGTGTGCCGGCCGACGCGACGAGCAGCAGCAGCAAAGCTGCGATGGCGATGCGCATGAGGCTTCTCCCGGGTCGATCTGCCCTTCCACCACCAACACCTCGCGCCAGCGCCTATTCGCCCTGCTGGACTTAAGCAGCGGAGGGACGTGGCGCTTTGTGCGAGCTCAGTCTTGAAAACTAGAATATTTTACCTCATAATAGACATTACTATGCTTCATATAGAACGACTATTCTATATAACTCGATATTTTAAGTCATATTTCATCTCTTTTGCCGGAGCTTCGCAGCATGGATGCCATTGACCGCAAAATCCTGGCCGTGGTGCAGGAGGACGCCTCGCTGTCGGTCGCCGAAATCGGCAGCCGCGTCGGCCTGTCATCGACGCCATGCTGGAAGCGCATCCAGCGGCTCGAGGCCGAGGGCGTCATCACCCGCCGTGTCGCCTTGATCGACCCGGCCAAGATCGGGCTCGGCATCACCGTGTTCGTCTCGGTCGAGACCGGAGACCATTCGCAGGATTGGCTGAAGAGCTTCGCCGAGATGGTCGGCAGCATGCCGGAGGTGATGGAGTTCTACCGGATGGCCGGCGACGTCGATTATATGCTGCGCGTCGTGGTGCCCGACATCGCAGGCTACGACACCTTCTACAAGAAGCTGATCGGCACCGTGTCGCTGAAGAACGTGACGTCGCGGTTTGCGATGGAAAAAATCAAATCCACCACGGCGCTGCCGATCCCGTAAGCGGCGCCGCTGCCGCGATCAGCAGCTCGACGGGCCGGTCACCGAGTCGGACAACCGCGGCCGCATGTAGATCTGATCCTTCAGCGTCAGCGTGCCGGTGACGACATAGCCGATCGTCGGCGTATAGGAGTATTGCACCTCGCTCCAGATCAGCGACGTGTTGGCCACGAGAAGCGCGGCGGGCAATGTCACCGCCGACCCCTTGGACCGGGCGACGCCGTTGTAGGTGCAGCTCCAGCCGACCGTCGCCTTGCTGTTGGCATCGATGAGGACGCTCGACACCGTTGCCTTCAGATTTCCGGTGGGGAACGGCGCCATCACGGCGGTCGCCGCGTTCAGCGAGTTGGCGATGTCGGTGGTGGAGGTCGCGGTCACCTGCGAGACGAGGTCGGAGATGGTTCGCGCGGTGAGCGTCACCTTGCGGTCGGCGGCGATGCCCTGCGAGAGCTCGACCGCGCCGAGCCAGAGCGACAGCATCAGCGGCAACAGCATGGCGAATTCGACGGCGGCGATGCCGCTCTTGTCGCTCGCCAGACCGCCAAGCTTTCGCCTGAACGATTCGACAGTCCGCCCCGCGTGATCGAGAAGAAAACTCATGGCCCAGTCCCATACGGTTCGTTGCGGAACGCGACGGTCGACATGATGACGCGCTTGCTGCCCGCGGAGTCGGAGAGGTTCAGCCCGAGCAGCGACACATAGACCGGCCACTGGTAGATCAGCCGGACCACGACGATGTCGCCGGGGCCGCCGGGCTGATAGCCGAACGACCCGGATTGCAGGTTGCCGTTAGCGTCGACCGGGAGCTGCGAATTGTTGATGCTGGCGAATCCCGTGTAGGTCTTGACGTCGACGTAAAGCCCGCCCGCGCAGTTAAACAGGCCGTAGATCCGCGCGCACACCGCGTTCTTGAATTGCGCCTGGCTGAACCCTTGTGTCTGCGCCTGCCCGGTCATGATCAGCCGTGCGCTGTCGGCGTTGGCCGTCTCCAGCGTCTGGCCGGCGAAGAACACGATCGAGGTTTCGATGATGGCGAAGATGATCGCGAGAAATGGCGCGACCAGCAAGGCGAACTCGACAGTGGTCGAGCCGTCCTGCTCGCGGACGATCCGCCGCGCGCCGATCCATGACAGCGACCGCTCGACGGCACCACGCAACGTGGCCTGCATTTTCCCGATCATGGCCCTCACCCGAACCTGCGGCGGCGAGCTTGCCGCGCGACGCGTTGTATCAGGGAGGGGTTGTCGAATGGTTGTGACGATTGCCTACAACCGCACGACCCGCCTTTACGCGCCGCTAACCAAGCGCGGCGGCGGGGCTACCTGTTTTGGGCGCCGGCTTGGCTGTTGAAGGTGTTAAATGCGCTCACGTTGTTGGTGAAATACTGCAGCGAGTCGCCGAGCGTGATGCGCTTCTCGCATTTCGGCGCGCAGCTATAGGTCTCGCGCTCGATGCCGCGATACACCGTGACCAGCTTGTCGGTCGGGCCGACAACCTGGATCGGATACTCCTCCAAGGTCTCGCCCTTGTTGCCGAGCACCATCAGGTTGGTCATGCCGTAGCTCTTCGCCGTGATCACCATGGTGCCGCCCTGCACGGCGGCGTCGGCGATCAGGGGATTGCCGACCACCAGCGTCGCGGTCGTCTCGGGCAGCTTCAACAGCGTGGCCTGGTCGAGATGAACCACCAGCGTATCGTGAAGCGTGCTGGCGCCCGGCTGGGCCAAGCCGGAAGCCGGGAGTGCGACGGCGGCAACGGCCAACGCCAGCCATCCGAGCGCAGGAAACAGCCACGGCCGCCGGCCGCGCCAGGCAACAAACGCCCTCATCACACTACTCCGCACGCTACCTACACCGGCCCGGCTCACACACGCCGCGACCGTTCACTGCAAGGTCAAGTTGACAGCAAATTGGTGAATGAAGTGCAAATCCAGGTGTTGCGGAGCGCCGGTGGAAACTTCGTCCAGTCGAGCGAGTGAACTGACCTGCCCCTGCCCCGCGCGGAATACCTGGCCTTTTAAGTAGCCTGCCAACCGATATTCAATATTCGCAAGGTACGCTCGACTGAAACCGGCCCAGATACTTCTCCGATACAGTGCAAGCACTTGTTAACCAAGATGCAAACGCCCCGGAAAGCTTGATGTTTCACTGATCGGATTAACGGGACTGAAACGGGGCCCGGTTACGGTCCGGCATGGTCCGAGAATGGGCCGAACGGCCTAAGGGGCCAGCTCAGACAGCCACGTGGATCTAAGGAGCAGACAGATGAAGACCCTCGTTTCGCGTTTCGTGAAGGATGAGTCCGGTGCGACGGCCATTGAGTACGGCCTGATCGCGGCGGGTATTTCCGTTGCCATCATCGCCGTCGTGCAGGGCCTCGGCACCAAGCTGAAGTCCACCTTCACGTCGGTTCAGAACGCGCTCAACTAACAACGCGTTCATATCCGTTGCGGAAGGCTCCGGCATGTCCGGAGCCTTTTCGTTTTTGCCGGGCGTCCTCCCAATTGGGAAATCCGATGCCGCGCTTTTTCAGACAATACCTGGAAAATCCGGGGTTCCATTTTACACAGTGTTTTAGATTTCGATCCGTAAAACCCCTGATGCGCCGGGAACCTTCGGCGCAAGCTCAGTCAGGGAGTATCAAACCATGTCACTTCTCACTCGCTTTCTTCGTAACGAGGACGGTGCCACGGCGATCGAATACGGTCTGATCGCCGCCGGCATCTCGGTGGCCATCATCGCCACCGTGGCAGGCCTCGGCACCAAGCTGAACTCGACCTTCACCACGGTGAGCAACGCGCTGAACTAATGCCGACGCGCGCCGGGGGCGGCCGCGCTTGCAATCTCACCTCTGCCGTGGCTTTGGCCGTGGCGGAGGTGAATTGCATTTTGGCCAGGGCGATAACGAAACCGCAACGTGCGGCCGTTAGGATCGGCGATGGCTGCAAGGGAATGGCGATGCTGACCGACGCGATCCGGCTGATAGTGTTTCCGGCGTTGATGGCTTTCGCGGCCTCAAGCGACCTCTTCACCATGACAATCTCCAACCGGGTCACGCTGGCGCTGGTCGGCGGCTTCGTCGCGATGGCTTGCCTCAGCGGTATGAGCCCGAGCGAGATGCTGATTCATGCCGGCGCCGCGGCGATGGTGCTTGCGGTCACCTTCGTGTTCTTTGCGCGAGGCTGGATCGGCGGCGGCGACGCCAAGCTCGCAGCCGCTATCGCGCTGTGGTTTGGCTTCGATCACCTGGTGGTCTACCTGCTCTACGCCTCGATCTTCGGCGGCGCGCTGACGCTTGCCATGATCCGGTTCCGGCTGATGCCGCTGCCGCGGGCGCTCGCCGAGCAGGAATGGGTGAAGCGCCTGCACCGTCTCGACGGCGGCGTGCCTTACGGGATCGCACTCGCGGCCGCCGCGCTGATGATCTATCCCGACACCGCCTGGATGCAGCTCGGCTGACCAGCCGCGCGCTGCCGCTCACATCAATTTCGGGCTGCGCGTTCGCGCGCGCATGTCGTGCGCGCGTCGGCGTTTTTTCTCTCAAGACATTTTTAACCGCATTTGGATACGCCCCGTTAACCACGAATTGACGTTTAGCGGCTTAAATCCGGGAGGGTTCGCATCAGCGCCGCGGAGTCACACTAGGTGAGCAGGGACGGACCGGACCATGTGCCGGACGTCGTGTCCCGTAACAAAGTGAGTCAAGTGGTATGAAAGCCGCGCGTATTTTAGTGCTTGGCGTCGCCCTCGCAGCGGGTGGTGCCGCTGCATACCTGGTCGCCGGCGGCGACGAGGAAAAGAAGGTCGAGGCGCCCCCCGCTCCGGTATTCGCGACCGTGGACGTGCTGATCGCCAAGGGCGACATCGGCATGGGCACCGCGGTTTCCGCCGACGATTTCGCATGGCAGGCGTGGCCCGCCGCGACCACCGGCGACAGCTACATCACCAAGAAAGACAAGCCGAACGCCATCGAGGAGCTGAGCGGCGCGATCACGCGGGCTCCCTTCACCGCGGGCGAGCCGATCCGCGAGGCCAAGCTGATCAAGGCCAACGGCGCCGCCGGATTCATGGCGGCGATCCTGCCGTCCGGCATGCGCGCCGTTTCCACCGAAATCTCGCCGGAAACCGGCGCCGGCGGCTTCATCCTGCCGAACGACCGCGTCGACGTGATCCTGTCGAGACGGCCGAAGGACGATGACCGCAAGGCCAGCGTCGGACCGCCGCCGGCCAGCGAAACGATCCTCATCAACGTGCGCGTCCTCGCGATCGACCAGACCGTCGAGGAAAAGAACGGCCAGCGTGTCGTGGTCGGCAAGACCGCGACGCTCGAGATCACGCCGCGCCAGGCCGAGTCGCTAACGCAAGCACGGCAGTTGGGCACGCTTTCGCTCGCGCTGCGCAGCCTGCTCGATGCCAGCAAGTACGATGCCGTCAGCACCGCCGAAGAACCAGACAAGAAAACCGACATCAACACCATCCGCTTCGGTGTCAACAGCCGCAAGCAATGATGCTCGATAGGAGCCCGTTCATGACGAAGGCGAAGCTTATCCGCACCGCGAGTTTGGCGGCGCTGGTCGTCGTGACGTCGCTCGGCCGGCCGACGCCGGTCAATGCCGCCGATCCGGCGGCGCGCATGGTCGCGCCCGCCGTCCAAGTCCACAGCGACAGGACATCCCAGTTCGTTCCGCTCGGCGTCAGCAAGAGCATCGTCATCGACCTGCCGGGCGACATCAAGGATGTGCTGGTCGCCGATCCGAAGATTGCCAACGCTGTCGTGCGCACCGCGCGCCGGGCCTACATCATCGGCGTTACGGTCGGCCAGACCAACGTCTATTTCTTCGACGCCGAAGGCCGCCAGCTGATGGCCTTGGACATCGCGGTGACCCGCGACCTCAACGGCATCCGCGAGGGACTGCGCAAGGCATTGCCAAACGCCGACATCGCGGTGGAGGGACTCGCCGACGGCATCGTCCTGTCCGGCTCGGTGGGAAGCCCGCTCGAGGCGCAGCAGGCCTTTGACATCGCCTCGCGCCTCGCGGGCAGCACCGAAAAGGTGGTCAACGGCATCACGGTGCACGGCCGCGACCAGGTGATGATCAAGGTCACGGTGGCCGAGGTGCAGCGCGACGTCATCAAGCAGCTCGGCGTCGACCTGACCGGCAGCCTTTCGAACGTCAACATCACCAACACCAACGGATTCCCCGTTACCGGGGCGGCGCTGAATGCAAACGGCATCACCGCGAGCTACAAAGGCATCAAGGCGACGCTGCGCGCCATGGAACGCGCCGGCGTCATCCGCACGCTCGCCGAGCCCAACCTGACCGCGATCTCCGGCGAAACCGCAAACTTCCTGGCCGGCGGCGAATTTCCGATCCCGGCAGGGTTCACCTGCGACCCGACAACCCGCAACTGTCAGACCCAGATTCAGTTCAAGAAGTTCGGCGTCGGTCTGAACTTCACGCCGGTGGTGATGTCCGAGGGACGGATCAGCCTCAAGGTGCTGAGCGAGGTGTCCGAGCTGTCGAACGACAACTCGCTGACCCTCACCCAGTCGATCAATTCCAGCGGCAACACCGTCACCCAGACCATCCCGTCGATCAAAACCCGCCGCGCCGAGACCACGGTCGAGATTCCGTCCGGCGGCACCCTCGCCATGGCCGGCATGATCCAGGAACAGACCAAGCAGCAGCTCAACGGCCTGCCCGGCCTGATGAACCTGCCGGTGCTCGGCGCGCTGTTCAAGAGCCGCGACTTCCAGAACCACCAGACCGAACTCGTGATCATGGTGACGCCGTACATCGTGCACGCCGTGGCGCAGAAGGACCTGTCCAGGCCGGATGACGGCTACGCCGACGCCTCGGACTCCGCGACCACCCTGCTCGGCCGCTTCAACCGGCTGTACGGCACGCCCGGCCAGCCGGACCCGGTCAACAAGAACTATCACGGCGCCATCGGTTTCATTCTCGATTGAGGCAGGCGACCAGGGGACAATCGATGCACGCCAACATTCAAACCGTCCGCCGTCGCGCTGTCGCGATCGGCGCCAGAGGCCTGCTGATCGCAGGCTTCGCCGCGGCGCTGGCCGGTTGCCAGACCACGACCGCCGAGATCGACACCACCGGCGGCATCCCGAACGACTACCGCGCACGTCATCCGATCACGGTCAGCGAAGGCAACAAGTCGCTGGTGCTGCTGGTCGGCGCCGGCCGCGGTGGGCTGTCGCCGATGCAGCGCGCCGAGGTGCTTGCCTTTGCGCAGAACTGGAAGCGCGACGCCACCGGCGGCGTCACCATCGACCGTCCGGTCGGTTCTCCCAACGAGCATGCCGCCACCGACACGCTGAAAGAGACGCTCTCCATCTTGGAGCAGGCCGGCGTTCCCCACGACGGCATCGGCATCCGGCCGTACAATCCGGTCACCCGCAATTCCCCGCTGCGGCTGAATTATCCGTTGATGAAGGCCGTCGCCGGCCCCTGCGGGATGTGGCCCGACGATCTCGGCCCGAGCTACGAAACGAAGCATTACGAGAACCGCGAATACTACAACTTCGGCTGCGCGACGCAGCGCAATCTCGCCTCGATGACCGCGGAGCCGGCCGACCTGATCCAGCCGCGCGCTGAAACGCCGACATACACCGGCAAGCGCACCTTCAGCATCGACAAATGGCGCAAGGGCACCAGCCCGGCCACCACCTACCCCGACGCAACCAAGGGCGCGATCAGCGATCTCGGCAAATGATCAGAACCTCACTGCAAACCGTCGCGCCTGAACCGGATCAGCCCGAATCGTTGGCGGCGCCGCGCGAAGAGCACATCGCACCGGCGCCCCGGGTCTCGGTCCAGGCGTTCTGCGAAACCGTGGAAACCGCCGCGGCGATCCAATCCGCCGGCGAAGACCGCCGGCTCGGCAAGGCGCACGTCAAGATCCAGATGGGCGGCATCACCGCCGCGATCGAGGCCTATCGCGGCTCGCCGACGCCCAACGTCATCATGCTGGAAGCCGACGGCCGCGGCGACAGCATCCTGACCGGCCTCGATGCGCTGGCCGAATACTGCGACGCCGGCACCCGCGTGATGGTGGTCGGGCGCACCAACGACGTCACGCTCTACCGCGAGCTGGTCCGCCGCGGCGTCAGCGACTACATGATCGCGCCGATCGGCACCATCGACGTGGTGCGCTCGATCTGCGGCCTGTTCTCCGCGCCCGATGCCAAGCCCGTCGGCCGCGTCATCGCCGTGGTCGGCGCCAAGGGCGGCGTCGGCGCCTCGACGGTCGCCCACAACATCGGCTGGGCGGTGGCGCGCGACCTGTCGCTCGACAGCGTGGTGACCGATCTCGATCTGGCGTTCGGCACCGCCGGCCTCGACTACAACCAGGACCCGCCGCAGGGCATCGCCGACGCGGTGTTCTCGCCCGACCGCATCGACACCGCCTTCGTCGACCGCCTGCTGTCGAAATGCACCGAGCACCTCAGCCTGCTGGCGGCGCCGGCGACGCTCGAGCGCGCCTACGACTTCGGCATCGAGGCCTTCGACGGCATCTTCGACGCGCTGCGCGCCACCATGCCCTGCATCGTGCTCGACGTGCCGCACCAGTGGAACGGCTGGACCCAGCGCACCCTGGTCAACGCCGACGACATCCTGATCGTGGCGGCGCCCGACCTCGCCAATCTGCGCAATGCCAAGAACCTGTTCGACTACCTGCGCGCCGCGCGCGTCAACGATCATCGCCCGTCCTACTGCCTCAACCAGGTCGGCGTGCCGAAGCGGCCGGAGATCAAGCCCGCCGATTTCGCCAAGGCGCTGGAGGACCAGCCGGTGGCGATCATCCCGTTCGAGCCGCAGCTGTTCGGCGCCGCCGCCAACAACGGCCAGATGATCGCCGAGATGTCGCCGGGTCATCGCACGGCGGAAACATTCCGTGCGCTGGCGCAGCTTCTGACCGGTCGGTCGGAGGCGAAGAAGGCCAAAGGTCGGACTGCTGACGCCGCTGCTCGGCAAGTTGTTGAAGCGGTAGCGACGGGAAAGGTCTGGGGAAGAGTTCGTGTTCGGCAAGCGTAGCACCACTGATGCAAGGCCGGCGGCAGCCGCTCCGGCTCCCGCGCCGGCGCTCAAGCCCGCCGGCGGCGCGCGCGCCTGCGCCGCAGGCCCAGGAGCGGCTCGCAGCCGCTGTCCTCGGCCGGTCTCGGCGCGCCACTGGTCAGCGCACCGGCGACGCCGGCCCGCCTTGCCGCCCAGCCGCCGGCGATGGCGACCGACACGCGCCGCTCGGAAAGCTATTACGAGACCAAGGGCACGGTCTTCGGCGCCCTGATCGAGGCGATCGACCTGGCGCAGCTCGCGCGGCTCGACGCCGACGCGGCGCGCGAGGAAATCCGCGACATCGTCAACGAGATCATCGCGATCAAGAACATCGTGATGTCGATCTCCGAGCAGGAAGAGCTGCTCGACGACATCTGCAACGACGTGCTCGGCTATGGCCCGCTCGAGCCGCTGCTCGCGCGCGACGACATCGCCGACATCATGGTCAACGGCTCCGGCCTGGTCTACATCGAAGTCAACGGCAAGATCCAGAAGACCGGCATCCGCTTCCGCGACAACCAGCAGCTCCTCAACATCTGCCAGCGCATCGTCAGCCAGATCGGCCGGCGCGTCGACGAAAGCTCGCCGATCTGCGACGCGCGCCTCCCCGACGGCTCGCGCGTCAACGTCATCGCGCCGCCGCTCGCGCTCGACGGCCCCGCGCTCACCATTCGTAAGTTCAAGAAGGACAAGCTGCGCCTCGCCAACCTGGTCAAGTTCGGCTCGATCACGCCGAAGAAGGCGCCGAGGTGCTGCAGATTCTCGGCCGCTGCCGGGTCAACACCATCGTCTCCGGCGGCACCGGCTCGGGCAAGACCACGCTGCTGAACTGCCTCACCCAGTTCATCGACGACGACGAGCGCATCATCACCTGCGAGGACGCCGCCGAGCTCCAGCTCCAGCAGCCGCACGTGGTGCGCCTGGAAACCCGCCCGCCCAACCTCGAAGGCGAAGGCCAGGTCACCATGCGCGACCTGGTCAAGAACTGCCTGCGTATGCGGCCGGAGCGGATCATCGTCGGCGAAGTCCGCGGACCCGAAGCCTTCGACCTGCTGCAGGCGATGAACACCGGCCACGACGGCTCGATGGGCACGCTGCACGCCAACTCGCCGCGCGAGGCGCTGTCGCGTATCGAATCCATGATCACCATGGGCGGCTATTCGCTGCCGTCGAAGACCATCCGCGAGATGATCGTGGCCTCGGTCGACGTCGTGGTGCAGGCCGCGCGCCTGCGCGACGGCATCGCGCAAGATCACCCACATCACCGAGGTGGTCGGCATGGAAGGCGACGTCATCATCACGCAGGACCTGTTCGTCTACGAGATGACCGGCGAGGACGCCCAGGGCAACCTGATCGGCGCGCACAAATCGACCGGCATCGGCCGGCCGAAGTTCTGGGATCGCGCCCGCTACTACGG
This sequence comes from uncultured Alphaproteobacteria bacterium, assembly GCA_963785665.1. Lineage (GTDB taxonomy): Bacteria > Pseudomonadota > Alphaproteobacteria > Rhizobiales > Xanthobacteraceae > Z2-YC6860. The sequence continues at coordinate 159,202 of CAWAWF010000025.1, read as the reverse complement.
CGAGGAGAAGCGGCTCGCCGCCGCGCTCGACGCCTCCGAGGGCGCCGCTGCGCCGCTGGCGCGGTGAGGAGCCACCCGCCATGAAAATGCAGACGATCGCGATGTTCGGCGATGGTGGCGACCGCGATCGGCGGCGTCGCCTATGTGTTCATCTATCCGCTGCTCTCCGGCGAGACGAAGGCCGAGGCAGCGGCTTGCCAGCGCCAGCCGCTCCGAGCCGGTGGCGCGTGCCAAAGGCCGCACCCGCGAGAAATCGCGCCGCGAGCAGGTCGAGGAAACGCTCAAGGAGCTCGACGTCAAGGCAAAGAAGCCGAAGAGCCTGCCGCTGCCGATGAAGATCGCGCAGGCCGGCCTGTCCTGGTCGAAGAACCAGTTCCTGATCATCTCCGGTGGCCTCGGGCTATTCGGCTTCCTCGTCGTGTTCATGTTCACCGGCGCTCTGCTGCCGGCGGTCGGCGTCGGCTTTGCCGCGGGCTTCGGCCTGCCGCGCTGGCTGCTGTCGTTCCTCAAGAAGCGCCGCGAAAAGAAATTCCTCAACCACTTCCCCGACGGCGTCGACGTCATCGTGCGCGGCATCAAGGCCGGCCTGCCGCTGCTCGACAGCCTGAAGATCATCGCGATCGATGCGCAGGAGCCGATCAAGAGCGAATTCAAGGCGATCGTCGAGACGCAGACCATCGGCATGCCGATCGGCGAAGCCTGCGCCAAGCTCTATGAGCGCATGCCGCTGCCGGAGGCCAACTTCTTCGGCATCGTCATCTCGATCCAGCAGAAGGCCGGCGGCAACCTGTCCGAAGCGCTCGGCAACCTGTCGCGCGTGCTGCGCGACCGCAAGAAGATGAAGGCCAAGATCCAGGCGATGTCGATGGAGGCCAAGGCCTCGGCGTCGATCATCGGCGCGCTGCCGATCTGCGTCGGCACGCTCGTCTGGCTGACCAGCCCGGACTACATCGAGCTGCTTTGGATGACGGAGCTTGGCCGCTTCATGATGGCGGGATGCGCCTGCTGGATGGGGATTGGCGTCTTCGTCATGAAGCAGATGATCAACTTCGACTTCTGAGAAGCACATGTTCACGAACATCTTCGGCCTGTTGTTCGCCATGAACGCCAAGCAGATCACCGCCCTGCTGGCGGCGGTCGCCGCGGTGGCGACCGTGCTGACCTTGGCGATGCCGGTGCTGTCGCCCGACGTGCTCGGCAAGCGCATGAAGTCGGTCGCGCTCGAGCGCGAGAAGATCCGCCAGCGCGAGCGCGAGCGGCTGGCGCGCGGCGAGAAGGAAAAGGTTTCGCTGCGGCAGTCGCCGAAGCAGTACATGGCAGCGGATCGTCGAGCGCTTCAACCTCACCAAGTGGCTCGCCCAGGAGGAGGCGCGCGAAAAGCTGGTGCAGGCCGGCTATCGCGGCCAGGCGCCCTATGTCGCGTTCCTGTTCTTCCGCCTGATCACGCCGGTCGTCATGTTTCTCGTCGCGCTGTTCTATCTGTTCGTGGTGCTGGAGATGGGACCAGCCGGCCATGGTCAAGATCGGCGTTTGCCTGGCCGCCGCCTATGCCGGCATGCAGGCGCCGTATCTTCTTCCTGAAGAACCGCATCGCCAAGCGCCAGCTTTCGATCAAGCGCGCGTTCCCGGATGCGCTCGACCTGCTGCTGATCTGCGTCGAATCCGGCATGTCGATCGAGGCGGCGTTCAAGCGGGTCAGCGCCGGAGATCGGCTCGCAGTCGATCGCGCTCGCCGAAGAGCTGACGCTGACCACCGCCGAGCTGTCCTATCTTGCAGGACCGCAAGAGCGCCTACGAGAACCTCGCCAAGCGCACCGACCTCGACGGCGTCAAGTCGGTCTGCATGGCGCTGCAGCAGGCCGAGCGCTACGGCACGCCGCTGGCGCAGACGCTTGCGGGTGATGTCGCAGGAAAACCGCGACATGCGCATGTCGGAAGCCGAGAAGAAGGCGCCGGCGCTGCCGCCCAAGCTGACGGTGCCGATGATCCTGTTCTTCCTGCCGGTGCTGTTCGTCGTCATTCTCGGCCCGGCCGCGATCCGCGTGATGGCGACGCAAGACGCCGGCACCAACGCGCCGATCGTCAAGCGCGCAAGTGACAGCGCGATGGCTTACGAGCCCCGGTGGTCGGCGTCAGCGGCGAGCCGCGCTTGGTCCTCTTCCGCCCCTGCTGCGCCAGCATCTGCCGGAGATAGGCGACGTTGGCCGCCGCTTCGATCGGCGAGAGGTCGCCCTTGGCGATGGCCTCGGCCTCCTGGAAGCGGCCCTGCAAGCCGACCACCAGCGCGAGATTCTGCCGAACCTTCGGCTCGGCGCCGCGCTGCTCCGCGGCGTGCCGCAGGGTCGCCTCCGCCTGCGGCAGGTTCTTCGACAGCGCGTAGGACAGTCCGAGATTGGACAGCACCGACGGCTCGTCCGGCATCAGCCGCAGCGCGCTGGCGTAGTACCGCTGCGCGTCGGCGTGGCGCCCCATCTGATCGAGCACCGCGCCCTGCACCGACAGGATGCGCCAGTCGGGCTGGTCCTGGGTGTGGGCGCGGTTGAGCACATCCAGCGCCTGCTGGTAGTTGCCGTTGTCGGCCAGCGCCCGGCCGTAGGCGCCGAGCACGACACGATTTTCGGGATTGTGGATCGCGGATTGCTCGAGCACGGCGGCGGCCTGGGCGCGCTGGCCGACCGCGCGCAGCGCCTGCGCGTAGCGGACCGCGGCATCGGGATCGATCGGATTGGCACGGTAGCGCTCGCCCCAGGAATCCATCTCCGTCCGCCATTGCACGGGGGAGCGCGGCGCGTTGTCGGTGGCGATCGACCCGGTGACGTCGGCGGTCGGCGACAATGTCGTGGTCGAGCAGCCGGCGAGCGCCAGCGCGGCATAGACCGCGGCGGAGGCCAGCAGGCGCCGGGATGGGTGCGCGGGTGGTCGCAGCATCTGCGCAGGCCCTCAACGGGTGTCACGACGGCAGATGCCGCCGGGAAGGCCGAGCAATAAAACGTTAACCCTAACGAGAGGTTAACCCAGGAAATCCAAGGGATTGCGGCGCCCCGGGCGGCCGGAGCGTCCTTGTTGCGCTGCGGAGGCCATGACATGCTTTCCGCCCGAATTCCGGGAGGACACCATGAAACGGCCAGCCGCCATCCTCGCTGCCACAATCCTGGCTGGTATCGCATGGGCTCAGCCGGCCGCCGCCGACCGCCTCGATGACGTCAAGGCGCGCGGCAAGCTGATCGTCGGGGTGAGCGACACCACGCCGCCGTTCAGCTTCAAGAAGCCCGGCGAGACCACAGTGGTCGGCTACGACCTCGACATCGTGCATGCCGTCGGCAAGCGCCTCGGCCTGCCGGTCGAGACCGTCTCGGTGTCGAGCGCCGAACGCATCCCGATGCTGAAGGACGGCAAGCTCGACTTCGTCGCCACCTCGATGACGCGGACGCCGGAGCGGCTCAAGGATGTCGACTTCAGCTTCATCTATTTCGTCACGCCGCACGCGGTGATCGTCCGCAAGGACAGCGGCATCACCTCCGTCCATCAGCTCGCCGGCAAGAAGGCTTCGTCGGCCAGCACCTCGACCGCCGGCCCGAACCTCAAGGAGGTCGAGCCCCACGTCGAGCTGGTCTATGTGCGCGACTACGCCATCGCCTTCGGATTGCTGAAGGACGGCAAGGTCGACGCCTTCCCGACCGACGAGACCGTGCTGCGCGCCATCGTCAAGCAAGACGGCCATCCCGACGATTACGTTTTCCTGCCGGACTTCACCAAGATCTCGCGACGTCGGCTTTGCCCTGAAGAAAGGCGAGCCGCGCTTCAAGGACGCCATCGACAAGGCGCTGCTGGATGTCGAGTCGTCCGGCGACGCCGCGAAGATTTTCGAGAACTGGTTCGGCCCGCAATCGCCGGAGCCGATGACGCGCAAGTTCAAGATCAAGGCCGACTGAACCGAAAGCAACATGCATCCGATTTTCGTCGCACGCAGCAAAGCGGCACAGCCGATCTGGTTTGTGACGCCATCGACATTTTCCAAGGTGCTCGCAGCCCTCGACAAGCGGGCCCGCGAGTTCGTCAAGGCCGCGGGCTTCGAGCCGCGGCCGGGGCGCCATCTGGTGTTGCCTGCCGCGCGGGGCGTCGCCGTGCTGTTCGGCCTCGACGGCAAGGACGGCCACAACGCCTTTCTGCCGGGCCTGCTGCCCGGCGTGCTGCCGGCCGGCACCTACCGTTTCGCCAATGCGCCGCACGACGCGCGCCTCGCCGCGCTCGCCTTCGCGCTCGGCGCCTATCGCTTCACGCGATACAAGCAAGGCCAAGGACAAGGCGCTGCGGCTGGTGCTGCCCGATGGCGTCGACGGCGACGAGCTGTCCCGCATCGCCGAGGGCATGACGCTCGCCCGCGACCTGATCAACACGCCGGCCAACGACATGGGCCCGGCCGAGCTGGAGGCCGCCGCCCGCGCGCTCGCCAAGCAGCACGGCGCGAAGGTTCGCGTCATCACCGGCGACGACCTGCTCAAGCAGAACTTCCCGCTGATCCACGCCGTCGGCCGCGCCGCCGATCCGAGCCGCGCGCCGCGGCTGATCGAGCTGCGCTTCGGCAAAGCCTCCGATCCCAAGGTCACCCTGGTCGGCAAGGGCGTCTGCTTCGACACCGGCGGGCTCGACCTCAAGCCCGAAAGCGCCATGCTGATCATGAAGAAGGACATGGGCGGCGCGGCGACCGTGCTCGCCTGCGCGCACATGATCATGGACGCCGGCCTGCCGATTTCGCTCCGCGTGCTGATCCCGGCGGTGGAGAATTCGGTCGCCGGCGACGCCTTCCGGCCGCTCGATGTCTATCCGTCGCGCAAGGGCCTCAACGTCGAGATCGGCAACACCGACGCCGAGGGCCGGCTGGTGCTCGCCGACGCGCTGGCGCTCGCCTGCGAGGAAGCGCCCGACCTGCTGGTCGACATGGGCACCTTGACCGGCGCCGCCCGCGTCGCGCTCGGCCCGGAGCTGCCGCCCTACTACACCGACGACGAGACGCTTGCGGCCGAACTCGCCCGACATGCCGCGGCCGAGAACGATCCGCTGTGGCGGCTGCCGCTGTGGCAGCGCTACGACCAGAACATCAATTCCAAGGTGGCCGACGTGAACAACGTCGCCGCTGGCGGCATGGCCGGCTCGATCATCTGCGCTCTGTTCCTCAAGCGCTTCGTCTCGGCCGCCAAGAGCTGGCTGCACTTCGACATCTACGCCTGGACGCCGTCCGCGAAGCCGGGCCGGCCCGAGGGCGGCGAGTGCCAGGCGGCGCGGGCGCTTTATGCGCTGCTGAAGCAGCGTTACGGCTAGCCCATGTTCACCACCACCAAAGACCGCGCGCTGCTCACGACCACGACCGGCGCGTTGCCGCGGCCGAGCTGGTACACCGCGAACCTGCGCGGCCTGCCGCTGTCGCAAGGCTTCTCGCAACAGGCCTACCGCGAGCAGCATTTCGATTGCCTGGCGTGCCACGTCGCGGCCCAGCATCGCGCCGGCATCGACATCTTCGTCGACGGCGACACCCGGCTCGACGACGACGTCGCAGGGCGCAGTTGGGTCAGCTACGCCACCGAGCGGATCGAAGGCATCGGCGCGCCGCGCGTCGAGGTGCCGCCGGCAGGCTTCATGGCCGACAAGGGCCCGGGCGACCTGCTGTGGGAGGTGATCGAGACCCGCATGACGCCGCCGGTCACGGCAAGATCGGCGCGGCGACTTTGCAGCTCGACCGCGCCTACAAGGCCGTCGCCACCATGACCGACCGCCCGGTGAAGATCGGCTCGATCTCGGCGCAAATCCTGGCGCTGATGCTGACCGACGAACACTACAACGGCGACCGGCTCCAGCTCCTGATGGACCTGTCCGCCGCGCTCAACCGCGAATACCACGCGCTGGCCGATGCCGGCGCGCCGCTCATTCAGATCGAGGAGCCGGCGATCCACCAGGTGATCGCCGATCCGAACCAGAAGATTCCTCCGGCGAAATGGGTCGAGGCGTTCAACGCCGAGGTCAAAGGCCTGCGCGGCAAATGCGAGGTGTGGTGCCACACCTGCTGGGGCAGCCCCGCGGCGCAGCGCGTCGCCAGCACGAACCAGTCGTACAAGGCGGCACTGCCCTATCTCGACCAGCTCGACGTCGATGTGCTGACCGTCGAGGGCGCCTTCAACAACGGCATGGACCTCGAGCACTTCGGCTCGATGATCTCGAAGAACAAGAAGATCGCGCTCGGCGTCATCAGCCACCGCACCTTGCAGGTCGAGCGCCCCGAGGAGATTGCCGACCTGATCCGCCGCGCGCTGAAGCACATCGAGCCGGAGCGGCTGATCCTCACCAGCGACTGCGGCTTCGGCCGGCAGGCGGGCAGCCGCCTGCACGCCACCTACAAGATGATTGCGCTGGTGCGCGGCGCCAATATCGTGCGCAAGGAGCTCGGCCTGGCCGAGGCCTACATTCCCGGCGCCGACGCCAGGCTGTCGATGGTGCCGCTGGCGAAAGGTTGATCCGCATGGCCCTCGATCCCCGCATCACCCCGGCGCGCCCTGACATTGCCGCCAAGCATCTGCGCGGCAAGGTCGAGGCGGCGCAGCTTCGTCGAAGGCACCGTGCAGCAGGTGATCGCCGGCATCGTGCCGCTCCGCGCCGCGCCGTCGCACGAGGCGACGCAACTGACCGAAGCGCTCTGCGGTGAGCTGCATCACCGTCTACGAAACCGACGACGAAGGCTGGGCCTGGGGCCAGCTCAGCGCCGACAATTACGTCGGCTTCCTGCCGGCCGCGATGCTGCTGGCGCCGGGCGCGCCGCCGACCCACAGGGTCGCGGCGTTGCGGACGCTGGTCTTTCCGGGGCCGTCGATCAAGCTGCCGCCGACCGACGCGCTGCCGCTCGGCGCGCAGGTCACCGTGGCGCGGGAGCAGGACAGCTTTGCTGTCACCGCGCCCGGCGGCTTCATTCCGAAGCGCATCTGGCGCCGATCGGCGCGACCGAGAGCGATTTCGTCGCCGTCGCCGAGCGCTTCGTCGGCGCGCCGTATCTCTGGGGCGGCAAATCGAGCATGGGCATCGACTGCTCCGGCCTGGTGCAGGTGGCGCTGACGGCCTGCGGCATCAAATGCCCGCGCGACAGCGACATGCAGGAGACCGCGCTCGGCAAGCCGGTCAGCCTCGCCGGGCTGCAAGCCGGCGACCTCATTTTCTGGAAGGGCCACGTCGCCATCGCGCGCGCCCGCAACAGCATGATCCACGCCAACGCCTTCCACATGGCGGTGGCGATCGAGCCGGTGGCCGACGCATTGGCGCGGATCGCCATCGCCGGCAGCCAGGTCACCAGCGTGCGACGGCTGAAATGAAACTCCGCGCGCTGCTGTTCTGCGCGCTGCTCGCCGGCGGCAGCGCCCGCGCCGACGACTACCCGTCGAAATCGATCCGGCTGATCGTGCCGTTCGCCGCCGGTGGCGCGGTCGGCGCGGTGGCCCGCGTGCTGAGCACGCCGCTCAGCGCCAGCCTCGGCCAGCCCGTCGTGATCGACAACCGCGGCGGCGCCGGCGGCATCATCGGCATGGACGCGGTCGCCAAGGCCGCGCCCGACGGCTACACGCTGCTGCTGGCGCACAGCGGCCTGACCTACATGCCGGGCCTCTACAAGAAACTGCCGTTCGATCCGGTGAAGGATTTCGCCGGTGTCATCACCGCGGTGTCCGGCAGCTACGTGCTGGCGGTGAGCGCGCAGGCGCCGTTCAAGTCGGTCGCCGAGCTGGTCGCCTACGCCAAGGCCAATCCGGGCAAGCTCACCTACGGCTCGGCCGGGATCGGCTCGACCTTGCATCTCGCCGCCGAGTTCTTTCGCCGCGCCGCCGGCATCGACATCCTGCACGTGCCCTACAAGGGCGCGGCGCAGGCGACCACCGACCTGGTCGGCGGCCAGGTGCAGATGATGTTCGGCCCGCTGGTCGCGATCATGCCGCTCGCCGATGCCGGCAAGCTCCGCGCGCTGGCGGTGACGTCGGCGAAGCGATCCGCATTGGCGCCGAACGTGCCGACCATGATCGAAAGCGGTATCGCCGGACTTCGAGGTCACCGGCTGGTATGGACTGGCGGCGCCCGCCGGCACGCCGAAGGCCGTCATCGACAAGCTGAACAGCGAGACCAACACGGCGCTGAAATCCGCCGAGCTGATCGAGCAGTTCCGTCTGCAAGGCTATGAGCCGCTCGGCGGCACGCCGGACGACATGAACGCCCAGATCAAGGCCGACACCGCGCGCTGGACCAGGATCATCCAGGACGCGGGGATACAGCCACAGTAATCATGGACCAGAACCTCAACACCAACGCTGTGACACTGACCAAGACGCTGTGCACGCATCTCGCTGGCGCGCACTTCGGCGACCTTTCGGCTGCCGCGAAGCGCGAGGCGCGGCGCGGCGTGCTCGACTGGATCGGCTGCGCGCTGGCCGGCTCCGGCCATCGCACCATCACGACATTGCTCGGCGTATTGCAGGAAACCTCCGGCAAGCCGGCGGCGACCGTGCTCGGCCGCAACCTCAAGCTCGGTCTGCTCGACGCGCCGCTCGCCAACGGCCAGATGGGCCACGTGCTGGACTACGACGACACCCACATGGGCGGCGTCGTGCTGCACACGAGTTCGCCGGTGCTGGCCGCGCTGTTCGCGCTGGCCGAGCGCGCGCCCGTGCAGCGGCGCGGATTTCATGCTGGCCTACGCGGTGGGCTTCGAGGCCGGCGTTCGCGCCGGCCGCACCGCGCCGGGCCACCACAAGGGCGGCTGGCATCTCACCGGCACGCTCGGCAGCATCGCGGCGGGGGTTGCCGCCGGCAAGCTGCTCGGGCTCGACCCGCAGCGGCTGACCTACGCGATGGGGATCGCGGCAACGCAAGCCGGCGGCATGCAGCAGAACCGCGGCACCATGTGCAAGTCGCTGCACGCCGGCAAGGCGGCGAGCAACGGCGTGCTGGCGGCGCTGCTGGCCGAGCGCGGCTTCGATTCGACCCAGGAGATCATCGAAGGCAAGCAAGGGCTTCGCCCGCATCTACAGCGACACCGCCGAGCCGGAGCATCTGACCGAAGGTCTTGGCGGCGATTGGCTGATCGAGAGCAACGGCCACAAGCCTTATGCCTGCGGCGTGGTGCTGCATCCGTTGATCGACGCGGTGATCGCGATCCGCAACCGCGACATCGACACCGCTGCGGTGGACGAGATCGCGCTGCGGGTCAATCCGCTGGTGCTGTCGATCACCGGCGTGGTCGAGCCCTCAACCGGCCTGCAATCGAAGTTCTCGACCGTGCACTCGGCCGCCGTCGCCTTGATCGACGGCATGGCCGGCACCGCGCAATACACCGACGCAAAGGCAACCGATCCCGCGGTGGCGGCACTCCGGCGCAAGGTCAAAGCGATCGGCCGACGACGACGCTGCGCAAGGACGAGGCCCATGCGGTTATCACCGCGGGCGGCAAACGCCATGAAGTGCATATCGCGCACGCCAGCGGCACCGCGGAAAATCCGATGAGCGACGCGCAGATCGAGAGCGAAGTTCATCGCCAACGCCACGCCGGTGATCGGCGCCGACCGCGCGCGGCGCGCGGTGGATTGGATCGCGGCGTTTGAAACGCAGCCGGACGTGCGCGAGCTGATCGCGCTGCTCGCCTAGCAGGCCACCGCGCCGCAGTGCCGCACCGAGGCGATCACATGCCGCAGCGACTCAAGCCCCGGATGGCCGAGGATGGCGACGCCCTGGATCACATAGGCCGGCGTCACCATCAGCTTGGCGTCGAAGCCGACCTTGGCGTGAATGGTCAGGGTGTCCGTGATCGGCTCGGTATCGGCGATCTCGATCAGCGCCCTGCGATCGAACCCCAACGACTGCGCGACGGCGAGCGCGCGATTGCCGTCGATCCGGCCGCGGCCGGAATAGATGCGCCGGTGGAATTCCAGGAACTGCTGCGGCGTACCGAGTCTGCCGCAGCGCGAGCTCGACCCGCGCGCCCTCGACCGACTGAGCCGACAGCACGGCATAGGGCGCGAACACCAGCCGAACCCGCGGGTCGCTGCGGATCAGGGTGTCGACGTCCGCCGCGGCCTCCCGGCAATACGGGCAATTGAGATCGTAGAACTGATAGAGCGTGACATCGGCGTCCGGCCGGCCGACATCGACCAGGCCGGGCAGATGCGCGATCTCCGCCATCTGGTCGGGGCGCAGCGCATGGTTGGCCATCGGCGCGCCGTCCTCGTCCTTGATCGGGAATTGCGCCTGTTGGGCCTGCGCCACCGCCGGGAGCAGCGTGAGCAAAATCACAAGACGCGCGAGCAGAGCCGGCATGGATCAATATCCCCTCGAACGGTCCACCGCATTTTCGAGCGGCAAGCCGCGCTCGAAACGCTCGATCTGTTCGATAACATGCCGCGCGAAAACGGCGGGCGCAATGTCGCCGGCGTTGTGCGGCGTCACCGTGACATTCGGGTGACTCCACAACGGGCTCTCGGCCGGCAGCGGCTCCTGCGGAAACACGTCGAGGGCCGCGCCCGCGAGCGCGCCTTCGTCGAGCGCTGTAATAATGTCGACATCGAACTGCAATTGTCCGCGCCCTGCGTTGATCAGGAACGCACCGCCGGCCGCACCGTCGCGCTTGAGCTTGCGGAACAAGCCCAGGTTGAGAATCCCTTCGGTGTCGCGGCGTGCGCGGCAGCAGGCAGACCAGGATTTCCGTTCGCGCCAGAAAGGCATCGAGGTTGGAACGGCCATGAAATGTCTGCAGGCCGCCGATGTCTTTCGGCGTGCGGCTCCAGCCCGCGACCTTGAAGCCGAGCCGCGACAGCGCATCCGCCACATTCCGCCCGATCACGCCAAGCCCCATCACGCCGACCGCAACCTCGCCGGCGGATGGCTGATCGTGGGCGCGCCAAAGTTTCTGGCGCTGCTGGGCGTCGTAGAGCCGCTGCCGCCGGTGGTGCATCAGCACGTGCATCACGACATAGCCGGTGACGCGCTGCGTCAGATCGTCGTGGGCGACGCGAGCGAGCGGCACCGGCGGCAGCGCAGGATCCGCCAGCAGATGATCGACGCCGGCGCCCAGATTGATGATCGCCTTGAGATTGGGAAATCCCGCCAGCAAGCCATGCGGCGGATTCCAGACGCAGGCGTATGAAATCTCACGCGCGTCGCCGACCGCGTCCGGCCAGAGGCGAATGTCGCGTGCTTTGCCGCAGGCGCGAAGTTCATCGAGCCACGCGCCTGCCTGCGGACCGTTCACGGCCAGCAGGACCGCGCTCATCGCACCCGGCCCTGCCGCGCAATGTCCGGCAAGCGGGCGCGGTTCAGCGCCAGCCATTGCAGGGCGATCACTGCCGCGCCGTAATGCAGCGTGCCGGCGGCGAGCAGCTCCAGTGCGCGATCGACTGGCAGGCGGAACGGTCGCGTGTCCTCCTGCTCGTGGGCTGCACCGGCGCGCTCCGGCAGCTTCGCCGCATCGACCAGCGCCAGGAAGAAGAACATGTGTTCGTCGGTGGCACCCGGGCAAGGCATCAGATCGAACAGCGGCATCAGAGACCGCGGCGTCAGGCTGGTTTCCTCCTCGCATTCGCGGCGGGCGGCGGCGATCGGCTCCTCGCCGCGCTCGACATGCCCGGCCGGAATCTCGATCAGCTCGCCCAGCCCGATCGCGAGCTGCGCGCTGAGCCGGAACTGCCGGATCATCACGATCTCGTCACGTTCAGGATCGAGCGGCAGGATCACCGCGACCTTACCGATGCGCACGCTGTCGCGCTCGAACGTCACGCCATCGCGGACGACCTGGAAGCTCTGATAACGGTGGAAGCCGCCGCCGCGATTCTGCGGCTCACCCACTATGGCATCGCTTGGCAAATCGGCGACGTCGCGCTCCGCCATTATTGTGCGGCCACGTCCTCGGCCGAGCTCTCGAGGTTGAAGGCGGCGGCAAACAGCGCGCGGGTGTAGGGCGTCTTGGGCGACTTGAACAATTGCGCCGCCGGGCCGGACTCCACGACCTTGCCTTCCTTCATCACCATCAGGCTCGACGACATCGCCGCCACCACGCGCAGATCGTGCGAGATGAACATGTAGGTGAGGTTGTGCCGCTTCTGCAGCGCGCACAGCAGATCGACCATCTGCGCCTGGATCAGCATGTCGAGCGCGCTGGTCGGCTCGTCCAGCACGACGAAGGTCGGCTCCAGCACGATGGCGCGCGCCACTGCCATGCGCTGGCGCTGGCCGCCGGAGAACTCATGCGGATAGCGGTGGCGTGTCTCGGGATTGAGGCCGACGTCCTCCAGCGCCTTGATGACACGCTGCTCGCATTCGTGCCGCGACAGGTGCGGCAGGTGAATCCACATGCCCTCCTGGATGATGTCGGACACCGACATGCGCGGCGACAGCGAGCCGTAGGGGTCCTGGAACACGATCTGCATGTTGCGGCGGTGCGGCCGCATCTCCTTGAACTTCAGGCCGTGCAGGTCCTTGCCCATGAACACGATCGGGCCGTCGGACGAGATCAGCCGCATCATGGCGAGGCCGAGCGTGGTCTTGCCCGAGCCGGATTCGCCGACCACGCCGAGCGTCTCGCCCTTGCGGATCTCGACATTGATGCCGTCGACCGCCTTGATGTGGCCCACCACCTTGCGGGTGACGCCGCGCTTGATCGGAAACCAGACCTTGAGGTCGTCGGTCTTCAGCACGATCTCGCCGGCCGGATTGGGCTGGATGTCGTGCGGGCGCGGCTCGGCGGCGAGCAGCGCCTTGGTGTAGGGATGCTGCGGCGACTTGAAGATGTCGGCGACGTTGTTCTCCTCGACGATCTTGCCGTCCTTCATCACGCAGACCCGGTCGGCGATCCGCCGCACGATGCCGAGATCGTGGGTGATGAACAGCATGGCCATGCCGAGGCGCGCCTGCAACTCCTTGAGAAGCTTGAGGATTTGTGCCTGCACAGTGACGTCGAGCGCGGTGGTCGGCTCGTCGGCGATCAGCAGGTCCGGCTCGTTGGCGAGCGCCATAGCGATCATCACGCGCTGGCGCTGGCCGCCCGACATCTGGTGCGGATAGCTCTTCAGCCGGGTTTCCGGATTCGGGATGCCGACCTGGGTCAGCAGCTCGACGATGCGGTCGCGCGCCGCCTTGCCGGTCATGCCGCGATGCAGGAGCAGAATCTCGGCAAGCTGCTGCTCGATGGTGTGCAGCGGATTGAGCGAGGTCATCGGCTCCTGGAAGATGATGGTGATGTCGGCGCCGCGAATCTCGCGGATGTTGCGCTCCGACAGGCTGAGCAGATCCTGGCCCTTGAACAGCACCTGGCCGGACGGATGGCTCGCCGCCGGATAGGGCAGCAGCTTCATGACCGACAACGCGGTCGCCGACTTGCCGGAGCCGGACTCGCCGACCAGCGCCAGGGTCTCGCCCTTCTTGATGCTGAACGAGATGCGGTCGACCGCCAGCACCTGGCGCTCGCCGGCGCCGAACGCGATCGACAGGTCTTTGACGACGAGGAGCGGCTCGGTGGTCATGTCCATGCTGCTCACCGGAACGTCTTGCGCGGGTCGAAGGCGTCGCGCACCGCCTCGCCGATGAAGATCAGCAGCGACAGCATGATCGCCACCGAGAAGAAGCCGGCGAGGCCGAGCCACGGCGCCTGGATGTTGGTCTTGCCCTGAGAGAGAAGTTCGCCGAGCGACGGCGAGCCGGGCGGCAGGCCGAAGCCGAGGAAGTCGAGCGCGGTGAGCGTCATCACCGACGACGACAGGATGAACGGCAGGAACGTCATGGTGGCGACCATCGCGTTCGGCAGCAGATGCCGGAACATGATGGTGGTGTTGGAGACGCCGAGCGCGCGCGCCGCCTGGATGTATTCGAAGTTGCGGCCGCGCAGGAATTCGGCGCGGACGAGGCCCACCAGCGACACCCAGGAGAACAGCAGCAGGATGCCGAGCAGCACGAAGAAGCCCGGCACCAGCACCGACGACAGGATCAGCAGCAGGTAAAGCGACGGCACCGAGGTCCAGATCTCGATGACGCGCTGGAACAACAGATCGGTCCAGCCGCCGAAATAGCCCTGCACGGCGCCGGCTGAGATGCCGACCACCGACGAGATGATGGTGAGCGTCAGGCCGAACAGCACCGAGATGCGGAATCCGTAGATCAGCCGCGCCACCACGTCGCGGCCCTGGTCATCGGTGCCGAGCCAATTGTATTCGAGATCGCGGCAGCCGGTGAGATGCTTCTTCTCGACCACCGGCTTGCACTGCGCCTCGGTCAGCTCCCAGGTCGGCGGCGACGGCGCCGGCGTCGGCAGATCGAGATTGTGCGAGTCGTAGCGGTAGTGGATCGGCGGCCAGATCACGGTGCCGCCCTTCTTGGCGATCAAGTCCTGCAGATAGGGATCGCGATAATCCGCCGCGGTTTCGAAATCGCCGCCGAACTTGGTTTCCGGATAGGTGATGACGGCGGGGAAATAGGCGCGGCCGTTCATCAGGATCATGAACGGCTTGTCGTTGGCAATGAACTCCGCGAACAGCGAAATGAAAAACAGCGCCAGGAACAGCCACAGCGCCCAGTAGCCGCGCCGGTTGCGCTTGAAGTTGTCCCAGCGCCTGCGATTGAGCGGCGACAGCGCGAAGCGCTTCAACCGCGGCGGCGGATCGACGGCGACAGCCGTGCCCGGCTCGGGGGTCGGCGCATTCTCGGTGACGCGGGCGTCCATCTCAGACCTCCCGCGTCTCGAAATCGATCCGCGGATCGATCCAGGTGTAGGTCAGGTCCGAGATCAGGTTCACCACGAGCCCGATCAGCGCGAAGATGTAGAGCGTGGCGAACACCACCGGATAGTCGCGGTTCAGCACGCTCTCGAAGCCGAGCAGGCCGAGGCCGTCGAGCGAAAAGATCGTCTCGATCAGCAGCGCGCCGGAGAAGAACGCGCCGACGAAGGCGCTGGGGAAGCCCGCGATCACGATCAGCATGGCGTTGCGGAAGATGTGACCGTACAGCGTCTGGTTCGGCGTGCAACCCTTGGCCCGCGCGGTCAGCACGTACTGCTTCTTGATCTCGTCGAGGAACGAGTTCTTCGTCAGCAAGGTCATGGTGGCGAACGCCGACAGCATCATCGAGATGATCGGCAAGGTCAGGTGCCAGAAGTAATCCAGGATCTTCTGCCACCAGGTGAACGTCGACCAGTTGTCGGAGGTGAGCCCGCGCAGCGGGAAAATATCCCAGTACGAGCCGCCGGCGAACAGGATGATCAGGAAGATCGCGATCAGGAAGCCCGGGATGGCGTAGCCGATGATGATGATGCCCGAGGTCCAGGTGTCGAACCGCGAGCCGTCGGCCACCGCCTTCTTGATGCCGAGCGGGATCGAGATCAGGTAGGTCAGCAGCGTCATCCAGAGGCCGAGCGACATCGACACCGGCAGCTTCTCGCGGATCAACTGCATCACGCTGACGTCGCGGAAGTAGCTCTTGCCGAAATCGAACACGGCGAAGTTCTTCAGCATCAGGAAGAAGCGCTCGTAGGCCGGCTTGTCGAAGCCGAACTGCTTTTCCAGCTTCTTGATGAACTCCGGATCGAGCCCCTGGGCGCCGCGGTACTTCGACGTCGCGGCATCGACGCCGGCGCCGCCCTGGGCGCCGCGGCCGGCAAAGTCGCCGCCCTGGCCGGAGCCCGGGATGCGCGAGCTCGCCCCGGTGTCGGCGCCGGACAGTTGGGCGATGACGCGCTCGACCGGCCCGCCGGGCGCGAACTGCACCACCACGAATGAGACAAACATGATGCCGAGCAGGGTCGGGATCATGAACAGAAGACGGCGAACGATATAGGCTGACATGCTTCCGGACTGTTCTAACCTGGAGACTCTATCTTGGACGCCTTTCGGGGATCATACCACCACGTTTCCAGCACCCCCCGAGAATACCGCGGCTTGACCGGCGGCCGGCCGAACGTATCCCAATACGCGATCCAGTGCGACGCCTTGTACCAGTGCGGTATCCAGTAGCGGCCGGCCCGGATCAAGCGGTCGAGCGCCCGGCAGGCCGTGCTCAGCGCGGCCCTGGAGTTCGCGGCGATGACGCGGTCGATCAAGGCGTCGATCGCCGGATCGGCGATGCCGGCGAGATTCTGCGAGCCTTTGATCGCGGCGGCCTGGGATGAAAAATAATTGCGGAGCGAATCGCCCGGCGTCGCCGAGAACCCGAACCGCTGGATGACCAGGTCGAAGTCGAAATCCTTCAGCCGCTGCTGGGCCTGGACCGGATCGACGATGCGAAGCGTGGCATCGATCCCGAGCGTCTTGAGGTTCTGGATATAAGGCATGTGATGAGGCTGGAATGACGGCTCATCGAGCAGGAATTCGAGGCTGAACCGCTCGCCTTTCGGCGAGACGCGCTTGCCGTCCTTGATGACATAGCCCGCCTCTTGCAGAAGCTGCGAAGCGCGGCGCAACAACGCCCGGTCGTGCCCCGAGCCGTCGGAAACCGGCGGCAGGTACGGTTCGCCGAACACCTCGTCGGGCACCTTGCCGCGGAACGGCTCGAGCAGCGCGAGCTCGTCCGCGCTGGGTTTGCCGGTGGCCATCATGTCGGAGTTCTGAAACACGGACTGGGTCCGATCGTACGACCCGAACATGATGTTTTTATTGGTCCACTCGAAGTCGAAGGCACAGCCCAGCGCCTCGCGGAGCTTCGGGTCGCTGAATTTCGACCGCCGGCAATTGATGAACCAGCCCTGCGCGCCGGACGGCGTGTCGTCGGGAAGCACGTCGCGCTTGACGCGGCCGTCCTTGATGGCCGGAAAGTTGTAGCGCGTCGCCCACAGCCGTGAGGTGAACTCCTCGCGGAACAGATAGCTCTTGGCGGTGAAGCCCTCGAAGCCGATGTCGCGGTCGCGGTAGTATTCGTAGCGCAAGGTGTCGAAGTTGTACTGGCCGCGCGACACCGGCAGGTCGGCGCCCCACCAGTCCGGCACCCGCTTGTATTCGATATAGCGGCCGGCCTCGAAGCGGCCGACCCGATAGGGTCCGCTGCCGAGCGGGATGTCGAGCGTCGACTCCTCGAACGGCCGCTTGCCGTAATAGGCGCGCGAGAAGATCGGCAGCCCGGCGACGAACAGCGGCACGTCGCGCGCGCGCTTCGGCGCAAACCGCGCGATCACCGTCGCATCGTCGGCGGCCTCGCAGCCGGCGAAGTCGCGCAGCGACTGGGTGATGATCGGGTGGCCGTTTTCCTTCAGCGCGTTGAGCGAGAACACCACGTCGTGGGCGGTCAACGGGCTGCCGTCATGGAAGCGCGCCCCCGGCCGCAAGACAAACCGGTAGGTCAGGCCGTCCGCCGAGATCGCGACCGCGCGCGCGGCCAGCCCATACATCGCATCCGGCTCGTCGTTCGAGCGCGCCATCAGGCTTGCGAAGGTCAGCTCCATGCCCTGCGCCGCGTCGCCGCGCAGGATGTAGCTGTTGAGCGAATTGAAGGTGTTCGGATTCTGATTGTAGATGGTGCCGGGCCCGATCTGCGAGAACACGCCGCCCTTCGGCGCGTCGGCGGCGACGTAATCGAAGTGCGGGAAATCGGCGGCGTATTTCAGGTCGCCGAACGAGGAGATGCCGTGCCGCTCGGCCGTCTCGACCGGCTGCGCCCGCGCCTGGCCTCCTTGGCCTCCCACCGCGCCCGACACAACGGCGTAGGCGCCGATGCGAAGGACGTCGCGGCGGGACGCCGTTGTCACGAGCGCGATCCCACCTTGCTCGCCTTGGCCTGATCCCACCACCAAACGGTCGGAAACCCGCCGCTGCCGTATTCCGGCAGCGTGTCAGGCCGGCCGAAGCGATCCCAGCGGGCGCTGCGGACCTTGCCGTAGGTCCACTGCGGCACGACGTAGTGATTCCACAACAGCACGCGATCGAGCGCCTTGGTCGCCACGACCAGCTCGGCCCGGCTCTTGGCGAACACCAGGCGGTCGACCAGCGTGTCGATGGCCGGGTTCTTGATACCGGCGGTGTTGCGCGAGCCCGGCTGGTCGGCGGCTTGCGAGCCCCAATAGCCGCGCTGCTCGTTGCCGGGCGACAGCCCCTGCCCCCAGCTCGCGACGATCACGTCGTAGTCCCATTGGCGCATGCGGTTTTCGTACTGCGCGTCATCGACGATGCGCAGCGACATGTCGATGCCGAGCCGCGCCAGCGACGGCTTGTAGGGCAGCACGATGCGCTCCCACTCCGGCTGGTCGATCAGGACCTCGACCGTGAACGGCGTGCCGGTCTTGGTGTCGACCAGCTTCTGATCGCGGATTTCGTAGCCGGCCTCGCGCAACAGCTTGATCGCCTCGCGCAGATTGTTGCGCACATCGTCGGACGTGGCGCTGACCGGATTGCTGTACGCCGTGGTGAACACCTCCGGCGGCACCTTGTCCTTGACGGTGTTCAGGATCTCCAGCTCGGCGCCCTCCGGCAGGCCGCTCGACGCCAGCTCCAGCCCTTCGAAGTAGCTGTTGATGCGATGGTACTGGCCAAAGAACAGCTGCTTGTTCAATTCCTCGAAGTTCAGCGCGTAGTTGAAGGCGCGGCGCACCCGCGGATCGGAAAACTTCGAGCGGCGCAGATTGAAGGCGAACGCCTGCATGCCGCCCGACGACTTGATCGGGAATTCCTCCAGCACGATGCGCTTGTCCTTGACCGCCGGCACGTCCTTGTAGGCGGTCGCCCAGTTCTTGGCGCTGTTCTCGGTGCGCCAATCGATCGCGTCGGCCTTGAAGGCCTCGATCGCAACGGTGGCGTCGCGGAAATACTCGTAGCGCAGCTCGCCGAAATTATCGCGGCCGATGTTGACGTTGACGTCCTTGCCCCAGTAGTCGGCGACGCGCTGGTAGACGATGCTGCGGCCCGCCACGAACTCCTTGATGCGATAGGCGCCGCAGCCGAGCGGAAGCTCGAGCGTGGTGTTTGCGATGTTGCGCTTCTGCCCCGACTTGTCGGTGCCCTCCCACCAGTGCTTCGGCAGCACGGTCAGCTCGCCAACGATCTGCGGCAGCTCGCGGTTGCCCGGGCCGTCGAAGGTGAAGGTGACATCGCGCTCGCCGGTCTTCTCCACCTTGGTGACGTGGCGGTAGTACGCCGAGTAGAACGGATCGTTGGCCTTGAGCTGCTCGAACGAGAACAGCACGTCGTCGGTGGTGACCGGCTGGCCGTCGTGCCATTTGGCCTGCGCGCGCAGCCGGTAGGTCACCGCGGAGAAGTCCGGCAGGCTCGACACCGACTCGGCCAGCAGACCGTAGCCGGTCGCGACCTCGTCCAGCGACGACACCAGGAGCGTGTCGTAGATCAGATCGAGACCGGCGGCGACCGACCCCTTCACGCGGGCCACCGCCATGTTGAGGTTGTCGAAGGTGCCGAACGCCATCTGCCGGGTCGCTCCGCCCTTCGGTGCGCCGGCGTTGACGTAGTCGAACTGCTTGAAGCCCTCGGGATATTTCAGCTCGCCGAACAGCGACAACCCGTGCTTCCAGACCTTGGCCGGGGCGGCGTCCTGGGCCAGCGCGGCGGTTGGCCGTCCGACCGCAGGCGCAGCCAGCGCCGCGGCGCCGGTTTGCAGAAGGACGCGGCGGGTGAGGCGCATGCGAAGGCTCCAAATGGCCGGATGAATTGGCCACGATGCTCAACCGATTATGTCGGTTTTCCGGTGGCTGACAAAGCGTCGCCGTCTGCACGTGAATCGTTCGTCATGGCCGGGCATAGTCGTCCAAGGACGGCGTCGCTTCGCTCGCCTATGTCCCGGCCATCCACGCCTTGCGTCGCGCATAGAAAGGCGTGGATGCCCGGCACAAGGCCGGGCATGACGCGGAGAGGCTAGTGCTTGGCCGGAGCCGGAGCCGGGGCGGGCTTGTCGCCGCCCTTGTCATCGGGTGCCGCCGCCTGCGCGGCCTGCTTCGGCAGCTCTTCCGGCTTGTCGGCCTTGGAGTTGAGGAAGGCGATGACGTCGGCGCGATCCTGGCCGCGCGGCAGTCCGGCAAAGGTCATGGCGGTGCCGGGAACGACGCCGCGCGGATTGGTCAGATACTTGTCGAGGTCATCCGGCGTCCAGTTGCCCTGCTGGGACTTCATCGCCGCGGTGTAGTTGAAGCCCGCCTCGGAATGCTTCGGACGGCCGACCACGTTCCAGAGGTTGGGGCCGACCCGGTTCGGCTCGCCCTTGCCGAAGGTGTGGCAGGCGGCGCATTTCTTGGCCTGATTCTCGCCGCGGCCGAGATCGGCGCTGGCGAAACGCACCGGCAGGGGCACCTCCGGCGCCGGCTTTTCAGCAGGCGCGCCAGCGGCGGGCTCTTCCTTGGCCGTGATCTCGTAGCCCGCCTTCTCCGGATTGTGCGCCGAGAACAGCGCGCCGGATGCGATATTGAGCGACAACAGGATCAGACAGGTGCCGAGGACGGCGCCGAGAATCTTGTTCAGTTCGAAGGAATCCATCGCTGGTCGGCTCTCGCTGGCGGGACGGCGCGGGCTTTCGCCGCAAGGACCCTGCGGCGGCGCACAAATACCCGGTTTTCCTGGGCTCTGGCAACCCGTATAACGCGCCTTCCATGGCCGACGAAGTGCTCATCCTGATCCCGGCCCGGTTGGCCTCGACACGGCTGCCCGGCAAGCCGCTGGCCGATATCGGCGGCCTGCCGATGATCGTGCAGGTGGTCCGCCGCGCCGAGGAGGCCCAGGCTTGGCCCGGTCGTGGTGGCGTGCGACGACGAGAGCATCATGGCGGCTGTGGACAAGGCCGGCGGCCGCGCCATCCTGACGCGGGCCGACCACCCGTCCGGCTCCGACCGCATCTTCGAGGCGCTCGGCATTGTCGATCCCGATGCCAAGGCGCGGATCGTCGTCAATTTTCAAGGCGATATGCCAACACTTGAACCCGCCTGCCTCCGAGCGGCAGTCAAATTGTTGGAAAATGATAAGGTCGATATTGCCACGTTAGGGGCTGATCTCAGAGACGACGACGACTGGCTGAATCCGAATATTGTAAAGGTTGGCGGCTCGGTGTCAGATCCAACCCGTTTCACCGCCAAAATATTTTCAAGACTCGTGGCTCCCGAAATCGGCAGATTCCGAAATCGCGAGACAACTGCAATTCCCGGGGTCGTATACAACTTCGCGCGACAATCCTTTTTCCACCACATCGGACTTTACGCATATCGGAGAGCCTCCTTAGAGCGCTTTAACGGTCTCCCGCCTTCAGAAAATGAGCAACGGGAAAAGCTAGAGCAGCTCCGAGCCATGGATGCCGGCATGCGCATCGAAGTGGCAATCGTCGATACCGTGCCACTCGGCGTCGACACGCCGGACGATCTGGAAGCCGCGCGAAACATGCTGCGATAATGTCCCGCAGCGGGCGGCAAACCCCGGTATAAGGTCGGCCCGGAACACCGCTTTGAGGATCGAAATGCCCCGCCTTCGTCTGTTGCCTTGTCTTGCCATTTTGCTCGGCGCGCTGACACCGGCGCACGCTGCCGCCTATCCGGAGCGCACCATCACGGTGGTCTGCGCCTCCGGCGCCGGCGGCGCGGTCGACGTGACGACCCGCATCATCGCCGACCACATGTCGAAGACGCTCGGCCAGAGCGTGGTGGTGCAGAACGATCCCGGCGCCGGCGGCACGCTCGCGATCAACCAGGTCGCCAAGGCATCACCGGACGGCTACACGCTGCTGACCATCGGGCCGACCGTCAGCACGCTGAAGGAGCTGTACCCCAAGGCCACCGCCGACGTGCAGCGCGACCTGCAGCCGGTCACCATCATCGGCCAGACGCCGATGGTGCTGGTGGCGCACAAGGACGTGCCCGGCAAGGACTACCCGTCGCTGCTCGCCTACATCAAGGCGCATCCCGGCGAATTGACCTTCGCCAGCAACGGCCGCGGCTCGGCCGGCCACCTCGCCGGCTCGCTGTTCAAGAAGATGGCGACGCCGACATCCGCTACATCCCGTACCGCACCACGCCGCAGGCGACCGCCGACCTGCTCGGTGGCCGCATCTCGATGATCTGGCTGTCGTCGCTCGGCAACCTCGCCGGCAGCGACCAGGTCAAGCCGATCGCGGTGTCGCTGACCGGCGAGCGCTGGAATCAGTTCCCCGACGTGCCGACCTTCGACGAGCTCGGCCTCAAGGGCTACGAGGCGACCACCTGGGTCAGCATGTATGTGGCCAAGGACGCGCCGCCGGAGGTCGCCGCCCGGCTCACCGCGGCGGTCGACGCAGCGCTGGCCGACCCCGAGGTGCAGAAGCGATTCCAGGGCACCGGCATCGTCAAGCCGCGCCAGACCGGCCCGGTGTTCCTGAAGCAATACCTGAGCGACGAGATCGAGAAGTGGGGCGACATCCTGCGCACCACCAAGGACACCGACTAGGAGCGGCGGCGTACCGCGTGTCATGAGCAAGCAACGAATCGTATTCCAGGGCGAGCCGGGCGCGAACTCGCACCTCGCCATCAGCCAAGCCTATCCGGACGCGGAAGCCGTGCCGGCCGCGACCTTCGAGGACGCGTTCGCGACGCTGACCGCGGGCGACGCCGACCTCGGCATGATCCCGATCGAGAACTCGGTGGCCGGCCGCGTCGCCGACATCCACCATCTGATGCCGGACTCCAACCTGCACATCATCGGCGAATACTTCATGCCGGTGCAGCATCAGTTGCTCGGCGTGAAGGGCTCGACGCTCGACGGCATCAAGACCGTCGAGAGCCACGTCCACGCGCTCGGCCAGTGCCGCAAGATCATCCGCAAGCTCGGCATCAAGCCGATCGTCGCCGCCGACACCGCCGGCTCTGCTCGCGAGATTGCCGAGCGCGGCGACAAGACCGCCGCTTCGATCGCGACGCGGCTCGCCGCCGAAATCTACGGTCTCGACATCCTGGCCGAGAACGTCGAGGACGAGGCGCACAACACCACGCGCTTCATCGTGCTGTCGCGCGAAAAGAAATGGGCGCCGCGCGGCAAGGGCAAGGTCGTCACCACCTTCGTGTTCCGCGTCAAGAACGTGCCGGCGGCGCTCTACAAGGCGATGGGCGGCTTTGCCACCAACGGCATCAACATGACCAAGCTCGAAAGCTACATGATCGAGGGCAGCTTCTTCGCCACGCAGTTCTATGCCGACGTCGAGGGCCATCCCGACGACCGCGGCCTGGTGTTCGCGCTGGAGGAGCTTTCGTTCTTCTCCAAGGAATTGAAAATCCTCGGCGTCTATCCGGCGCATCCGTTCCGCGAAACCTTTGCCGAGGAGAAGGCCTGATGCGTCTCACTCGCCGTTCGTTCCTGGCTGGCGCCAGCGCTGTCGCACTGACCGCCACAACAGGTTTGGCGCAACAGCGCCGGCTGTTCGACAGCCATTGCCACATCATCGACCATCGTTTCCCGATCGTGGCGAACCAGGGCTACACGCCGCCGAACTTTCCGCTCGATGAATACCTGGCGATGACCAAGCCGCTCGGCGTGGTCGCCGGCGCCATCGTGTCCGGCTCGTTCCAGGCCAACGACCAGACCTACCTGATGGACGTGCTGCCGAAGCTCGGCCCGAACTGGGTCGGCGTCACGCAAATCCCCAACGATTATCCCGACGCCGAGATCGCCAGGCTCGGCAAGCTCGGCGTCCGTGCGGTGCGCTTCAACGTGCTGCGCGGCCGGATCGACAGCGTCGACGACATCGTCGCGCTGGCCAACCGCGTGCATTCCGTCGCCGGCTGGCATTCGGAGATGTATGTCGATGCCGCCACCCTCGCCCCGCACGTCGCCAAGCTGTCGAAGCTGCCGCAGCTTTCCATCGACCATCTCGGCATGAGCGAGGCCGGTCAGCCGGTGCTGCTCGATCTGGTCGCCGCCGGCTGCAAGGTGAAGGCCACCGGCTTCGGCCGGCTCAAGTTCGACGTGCCGAAGACGCTCGAAGCCATCGCCAAGAAAAATCCCGAATGCGCTGGTGTTCGGCACCGACATTCCCTCGACCCGGGCGCCGCGCCCGTTCGAGCCGTCCGACATCGATCTGGTCGAGCGCGTGCTCGGCCACGATCTGGCGCAGAAGGCGTTCTGGGACAATCCGCTGGCGCTCTACCGGGTCAAGATCGCATGAAGGTCAAAGCCAACGGCATCGACTTCAACTGCGAGATCAGCGGTCCGGACAACGCGCCGTGGCTGATCTTCTCCAACTCGCTCGCCACCAACCTGCACATGTGGGACCAGCAAGAGGCCGAGCTGAAAGGCCAGTTCCGCATGCTGCGCTATGACCAGCGCGGCCACGGCCTGACCGACGCGCCGGCCGGACGCTACGACCTTCAAGCTGCTCTGCGCCGACGTCATCGCGCTGATGGACGCGCTGAACATCAAGACGCGCGCATTGGTGCGGCGTGTCGATGGGCTGCGGCACCGGCATGGCGCTCGTTCAACAACACCCGGAGCGTTTCGACCGGATGGTGCTGTGCGACAACGTCGGCCGCTCCACGCCGGAGTCCGCCAGGCAATGGGAGGAGCGCATCGCCATGGCGCAAAAGGATGGCATGGCGGCGATGGTCGATTCCACCATGCAGCGCTGGTTTCCGAAGGAAACGCTCGACCGCAATCCGCCGCACATGGACATCATCCGAAAAATGATCCTGACCACGCCGGTCAACGGCTTCTACGGCTGCGGCGCGGCGCTGGCCGATCACGACTTCCGCCCGCTGATGCCGAAGGTGACAAACCCGGTGCTGTGGATGTGCGGCGAGAAGGACGGCAACACCGCCGCCGCCATGAAGGTGATGCAGGACGAATTGCCGGGCTCGAACTATGTCGTGCTGCCCGGCGCCGGGCACATCTCCAACATGGACCAGCCGGAGATGTTCACGCGGAGCGTGCGCGAGTTTCTTGCCTGATCAGACGGCCGCCTGTGCGTACGCTCAACTTACAGCGACCTTGGATCCCGATAGTTCATTGGAGAAATCCAGGGGCGGCTGCGTCGTTTCGATTCGATTGCGCCCATGCTCTTTCGCGCGATAGAGCGTTTGATCGGCCGCCAGCATGAGCGCTGGTAAGTCCCAATCTTGCTGGTGCGCAAACGCCACGCCTGCGCTCGCGGTGGCGCGCACCTTCACCGATCCGATAATGATCTCGCGGTCTGCGAACCGGATTCTGATCCGCTCAGCAACTGCCACCGCGTCGATATGGGAAACGTTTGAAAGCAGGCAGGCAAATTCCTCCCCTCCAATGCGGCCGAACAGATCACCCGGCCGCAAAGCTGTGTTCACGACATCACAGAACATGCAGAGCACGGCGTCGCCGCTGGGATGTCCATAGGTGTCGTTGAGGGTCTTGAACCGGTCGAGGTCGAACGCAACCAGCGCCGCCGGCTGATGATTGATCGCCATCCGGCGTAACTGTCGCGTCGCGTTTTCCGTGAAGCCTCGGCGATTCAGGACTCCGGTCAACGGATCGACGAGGGATGCCCGCTTGTAGCGGAGCTCGCTGTGCTCCTTGGCGATGAACGACAACAGAAAGGCCCCGCAAAACGTGTGAAACAGAACTTCAAATGAAGCAAAAACGGTCAAGGACATCGCCGGGCTGCGTCCGGTCATCACAAGCACCAGCCAACCCGGCCAGATGATGCGGCTGAGATACACTCCTGCGTGCATGCCGAGAATGACGATCAACGGCCAGCGCGACATCAGCTGCTTTTCGCTGTAACGCCAGAATTCAACGCCGGTCAGAATCGTGTAACCGAGGTTGATCGCAGAAAAGAGGGATATGCGCGCGACCATCGAGGCATGAAAGGCCTCGATTTGACAGGCCAACAGCCACACAGCAGCACCGGCACAAACATAGAGCAGTGGCGTATCGCGCCTGTCGAAGCTGCGCACTCCCATCCACAGCACGCCGTAGCTGGCAATCAGCAGCGCGTTGGCAATATCGATCGACCAGAAGTCATCGACGTGGCCGCGAGCGAGGATCAGCGCTATTCCGGCCGAACCGACAAGATAAGCGAAAGCCCACAGCGCAATCGCAGGCGCGTGCCGATTTAATAACCACGCATATAGCAGCAGCACGCCTGACATCGCGGTGGCGAATGCAGTCACCACAAGCAGCGTCGGAAGATCGACAAACATCGCACCTTGTCCAGTTGCGAAAGTGCCGTCTTGGGTCGTCTAGCGCGGCAAGCTTAATGACGGTCTTGGTAAGTGTTTATAGTTCAGTTGAAATGGAGTGCTGTTGGGCGAACGCTCCTAACGGTCACTCAATACGGTTGACGGCTTTTGGCAGATTTTGTTGCAGAAGTCGGCGATTGGACGCGCGAGGCGGCTGCCTCGATTTCTTGAAGCGGTCGGCGGACGCCCCGCTCAGCTAGGCGGCGGGGTTGATGTCGTTTCGGGGCCCCCAACGGCGGTTACGCGACACGGACAGCGACCGTTGGCGGTGGCCGTGTCAGCAGTTTGGCGAGCCGACGAAGGTTTTGGGCGATGGCTGCCAGCGTGAACTCGAACTGGGCAGCGTGCGGCCCACGCAATCGCAGCCTGCCGAGCCGCAGGATGCGTTTCAGATGCGCGAACAGCATCTCAACACGCTTTCTTTCGCGACTCGATTGTTCGAACGCTTTGGTCTTGGCCAGCGCGCGGGCAACGTCGCGGGCCTCTTCATAGATGCTACGCGGGATTATGCGGAAAGGCGCCTTTGGGCAACATTGGGCCTTGAGCAGGCAGCCGCGACAGTCGAACGTGCTCGCGAGGTAACGAAGCGTCTCCCCATCGTCGATCACCGTGCCAGTCGTCTTGAGAGTTTTGTCCGCCGGGCAGACATACACGTTGCGCTCTTTGTCGAACCTGAAGTCTTCCCGGCTAAAGGTCCCATCCTCGCGCTTCGACTTGTCGATGACCGGGATGTGTGGCGCGATATCCTTGTCGTTGACGAGCCAGTTGAGGTTCTTTCCTGAACCATAGGCCGTATCGGCGGCGAGCCGCTTGGGCTTGATATTGAAGCGCTCCTCGGTCCGCTCAATCATGGTCTTTGCCGCGCCGACTTCGGCCTGGCGGATGGCGCGCGACGCCTCCACGTCCATGATGATGCCGAACCTCACGTCGATCAGGTAGTTGTCGGCGTAGGCAAAGAACGCCGGTCCGCGCATCGCCCCCGTCCATTGTGCCGCTGGATCGGACGGCGACACGAACTTCGGCGTGACGTCGCTCGCCGCTCCGAAGGCAGCGGCATCAAGCGTTGCCATGTACTCCTTCACAGCACGGCTCGCTTTCTCCGGGGCACGGTTCTTGTCCCAATCTTTGCCCGGGATCGACCGCTGCTTGTTGGCGTCCGCGGCAATCAGACTGGCATCGACCGCAAAACCTTCTCCTCCGACTAGCCCGGCCGCAATACAGGCCTCAACGACACGCTCGAATACCTGGCGGAAGATGTCGCTGTCACGGAAGCGTTGATTGCGGGCACGGGAAAAGGCCGAGTGATCCGGAAGCTTGTCCTCAATGCTCAAGCCGCAGAACCAGCGGTACGCCAGGTTGACCTGGACCTCGCGGCACAGCATCCGCTCCGAGCGGATCGCGAATGCGTAGCCGACGACCAGCATCCGGATCATCAGAACCGGATCGACCGAGGGCCTGCCAATCTTGGGATAATAGGGCGCCAGCTCACCATGCACCCATGACAGATCGAGCACACCAGCGAGCCCGCGGACGGCGTGATCGTCCGGGACGGCCTCATCAAGCCGAAACGAATAAAACAGTTGCTCCTGCTCGCGCTCCAGACGCCCCATCATCGTCCGCTCCCGCCATCATCAATCCATCGACGGGTGAATCATGGTTCGCGGCTAACGGCAAAGGACTTCTGCAACAAAATCGGCACAAAGCCGATATAAATCCGCGTCCGCTTTTTTGCCGCTACCGGCGCGATGGCGGACATGCGGATTGTTAGTCCGCGGCTTGGCCTCAAATCGTCTGGTTGTATTTGCCGACCTCGGGATGGGTGCGCAGCACCGCGTCGACCGCCTTGAACATGTCGCGCATGCGCGCCTCCGACGCCGGGCTTTCCACCACCACGACCAGCTCCGGCTTGTTGGAGGAGGCGCGGACCAGGCCCCAGCTGCCGTCCTCCACCGTCACTCGCACGCCGTTGACGGTGACCAGATCGCGGATCGCCTGACCGGCAACCTTGTCGCCCTTCGCCTTCGCTGCCTCGAAATGCTTCACCATCTGCTCGACGATGCCGTATTTCTTCTCGTCGTCGCAATGCGGCGCCATGGTCGGCGAGCCCCAGGTCTTCGGCAGCGCGTCCTTCAACTCCGCCATCGACTTGCCGGGATTGCGGTCGAGCATGTCGCAGATCGCCAGCGCGGAGACCAAACCGTCGTCATAGCCGCGGCCGAACGGCTTGTTGAAGAAGTAGTGGCCGGACTTCTCGAAGCCCGCCAGCGCGTTCAATTCATGGGTGCGGCGCTTCATGTAGGAATGGCCGGTTTTCCAGTAGTCGGCCTTGACGCCGTTCTTCTTCAGCACCGGATCGGTGGCGTAGAGGCCGGTCGATTTGACGTCGACCACGAAGGTCGAATTCGGATGCAGGCTCGACATGTCGCGGGCGAGCATCACCCCGACCTTGTCGGCGAAGATTTCTTCGCCGTGGTTGTCGACCACGCCGCAGCGGTCGCCGTCGCCGTCGAAGCCGAGGCCCAGGTCCGCCTTGGTCCGCAACACCTCGTCGCGCATGGCGTGCAGCATCTCGAGGTCTTCCGGATTCGGATTGTATTTCGGAAACGTGTGGTCGAGCTCGCAGTCGAGCTTCACCACCTCGCAGCCGATCGCCTCCAGCACCTGCGGCGCGAACGCGGCCGCGGTGCCGTTGCCGCAGGCGCAAACCACCTTCAGTTTGCGCTTCAGCTTCGGCCGCTTGGTGAGGTCGGCGATGTAGCGCGCCGGGAAGTTCTCGACAAAATAATAAGCGCCGCCGCCCGGCAGCTTGAACGCCGAGTCGAGCACGATCTCCTTCAGCCGCGTCATCTCATCGGGGCCGAACGTGAGCGGCCGGTTGGCGCCCATCTTCACGCCGGTCCATCCGTTGTCGTTGTGCGAGGCCGTCACCATCGCGACGCAGGGCACATCGAGATCGAACTGCGCGAAATACGCCATCGGCGTCATCGCCAGCCCAATGTCGTGCACCGTACATCCGGCGGCCAGCAGGCCTGCGATCAGCGAGGTCTTCACCGACATCGAATAGCTGCGGAAATCATGCCCGGTGACGATCTCTGGCTTGGCGCCAAGCTCGCGGATCAGGGTGCCGAGCCCCATGCCCAGCGCCTGCATGCCCATCAGGTTGATTTCCTGGCCGAGCAGCCAGCGCGCGTCGTACTCGCGGAAGCCGGTCGGCTTCACCAGCGGCTCGGATTCATAGGCGTAGGTGTTAGGCGAAAGCTGCGGCTTGGGCTTCGGGAACATCGAATCTCCGGGGGCTGCCGGAGAAATAGCGCATTAGGGCCTATTGTTCCAGGACCAGCCGGCCGCGATCGTGCGTCCACTTCACCTTCGACAGGAAGGTCATGCCGAGCAGGTTGGTGCTGAGCGCGTCGTCGGGCACCACCATGGCACGGACGCCGCGCACCGTGATGCCGTTGATCTCGACGCGGTCGAGCGTCACCGGCGCGGCGCGGCCGGAGCCGTTCGCGGTCTGCGTCTTGATGGTGTAGTCCCGCGCCGACGGATGGATGCCGAGCTTCGCGGCGGAAGTTTCGCGGAGAGCCACCGACTGGGCGCCGGTGTCGATAAGGAAATCCAACGTGCGGCCCTCGACCCGGGCCTCGACCTGGAAATAGCCGTGGCCGTCGTTGTTCAAGGTGACGGTGCGGTAGCCGCCCGACGCTGCGGCCGGCCCCGGCGCAGGCTTCGCTGCGATCGCCATGGCGTTGGCGCCGTCCGGCTTGCCGGCGTGGCCGTTTTGGCGGGCGAAGCCAACACCGATGCCCGCCAGGACGATGAACACGTAGATGAACTGCCGCATGATCCCGCACCCTGATTGCGCGGCGCCATCCCATCACAACGTCCTCAAGGCGAGCCTAACGCCCCCACCGAAAGCGTCGTCGATCGCCGCGATGGTGGCTGGCTGATTTCCCGGATCGTTCAAATTTGAACGATCAGGTCCCGCGCGGTTTGGCGCGCCGCGTCGCAGGCGCCCGGAGCGGATCGTCCGGCCAGGGATGGCGCGGATAGCGGCCGCGCATCTCGGTCTTCACCGCCGCGTAGGAGCCGCGCCAGAATCCCGGCAGGTTGCGCGTCACCTGGACCGGGCGATGCGCGGGCGACAGAAGCTCGACCAGCAGCGGCACCTTGCCGCCGGCGACGCTCGGATGGCGGTCGAAGCCGAACAACTCCTGGACCCGGATGGCGAGCTTCGGTCCTTCCTCGGCCGCATAATCGATCGGCACCGCGGAACCCGACGGCGCCGTGAAATGCGTCGGCGCTTCGAGCTCGAGCTTCTGCCGCAAATTCCACGGCAGCAGGCCAATGACCACGCCTGCGAACTCGTCAGCGGACACCGCGCCGAGCGTGGTCTTGTTGCTCAAGAGCGGCACCAGCCAGTCGGCGGCGCTGGCCGCGAGGCCGGTGTCTGAAAAGTCCGGCCACGTATCGCCTCCGGCACGGCGGAGGAACATGACGCGGTCGCGCCATTGCTGCAGCGAGTTGGTCCACGGCAGCCGGTCGAGTCCGAGCCGGACGATACCGTCGGCGAGCTGCTTGGCCGCCTCCGGGCCCGGCTTCACCGCGAACGGCCGCTCGCTGAGCGTGATGGCGCCGAGCCGCTCGCTCGCCCGGCCGCGCAGGCTTCCCGATGCGGCGTCGAAGACGATGTCCTCGCGGCGTTCGATCTGATCGGCGAAGCGCTGCTCGATCTCGCCGAGCGTGATCGAGGCGGCCAGCAGGATCCGGCTCTGCGCCGCCGTGCCCGCCAACTCCGCCACGGCGAGGAACGGCTCGCGCGCCAGCGGCGAGGCCATGTCGACATTGGCGCCGCGGCCGTTCGCCAGCAGAAACGCGCCGTTGCCGCCGCGGCTTTTCGCGATGCGGTCGGGATAGGCCAACGCGAGAAGCGCGCCGGGCGACGGCTCGGTCGTGTCGGCGGAGGTGCCGGCGTCCTCGGCCCAGCGCTTCGCCATCCGCCGAGCATCCTCGCCGCGCCGCGAGCGGTCGCGGCGGAACTGGTCGAACCGGTGGCCCAAGTCAGCGTCGCTGCCGCCGAGCCCGCGCTCCGACAGGATCGCCGCGATGTCGGCGGCGTGCTGGCCGGCGCCCTCCGCCGCAGCGTCGACCACCATGCGGGCGAGCCGTGGCGGCAGCGGCAGCTTGCGAAGCCTCTTGCCCTCGTCGGTGATGCGGCGCTCGCCGTCGATGGCGCCGATCTCGGTGAGCAGCGCCCTCGCCTCGGTCAGTGCGGGCGCCGGCGGCGGATCGAGAAACGCGAGCTTGTCGGGATCGGCCGCGCCCCATTGCGCCAGATCGAGCAGCAGGCCCGACAGATCGGCCGCGAGAATCTCCGGCCGCGCATAGGCCTCCAGCGACGCGGTCTGCGGCTCGTCCCACAGCCGGTAGCAGATGCCCGGCTCGGTGCGGCCGGCGCGGCCGCGGCGCTGGTCGGCGGCGGCGCGCGACACCCGCACGGTCTCGAGCCGCGTCAGGCCGACGTCGGGCTCGTAGCGCGGCACCCGCGCCAGCCCGGAATCGACCACGATGCGGACGCCGTCGATGGTCAGCGAAGTTTCCGCGATCGACGTCGCCAGCACCACCTTGCGGCGGCCCTCCGGCGACGGCGAGATGGCGCGGTCCTGGGTCTGCGCATCGAGCGCGCCGTACAAGGTCACGATATCGACGGCGGGATCGGTGACCAACTCCTTGAGAGCCGACTCGGTGCGGCGGATTTCCGCCTGGCCCGGCAGGAACGCCAGGATCGAGCCGGCATCGGCGCGCAGCGCCCGCGCCGCCGTGTCGGCGACCTGCCGCTCGATCATCACGTTGGGATCGCGGCCGCGGTAGCGCGTCTCGACCGCAAACGCGCGGCCCTCGCTCTCGATCACCGGTGCATTGCCCAAAAGCTTGCCCACCCGCGCGCCGTCGAGCGTCGCCGACATCACCACCAGGCGGAGATCGTCGCGCAGGTTCTGCTGGACGTCACGGGCCAGCGCCAGGCCGAGATCGGCGTCGAGCGAGCGCTCGTGGAATTCGTCGAACAGCACCGCGGCGACACCGTCGAGCGATGGATCGTCCAGGATCAGCCGCGTGAAGATGCCCTCGGTCACCACCTCGATCCGCGTCTTACGCGACACCTTCGAGCCGAACCGAACACGCAAGCCCACCGTTTCGCCGACGCTCTCGCCGATGTTCGCGGCCATCCGGGCAGCGGCGGCGCGGGCCGCAAGCCGTCGCGGCTCCAGCACCAGGATTTTCTTGTCGGTGGCCCACAGCGCGTCGGCGAGCCAGAGCGGCACCCGCGTGGTCTTGCCCGCCCCCGGCGGCGCCACCAGCACGGCGGTATGCCCCTGCCGCAGCGCCGCGCTCAGCGGCTGCAGCGCCTCGTCGATCGGCAGTGGAGAATCGTAACGTCCCATCCGAGCTCAGCCCTTCGGCCGGGACCGACCGATGCTCTCATAGATGAAGCCGCGCTGCGCCATCTCATCGGCAGGATAGATGTTGCGCAGATCGACGATGGCGGGCTTGCCGACCATCACCGTCTTCAGCCGGTCGAGATCGAGCGCGCGGAACTGCTCCCACTCGGTGCAGATCACCAGCGCCTCGGCGCCGATCGCGCATTCATACTCGTCGGCGCAATAGGTCAGCTCCGGCAGCACCTTCCTGGCCTGCTCCATGCCGACCGGATCGTAGGCCCGCACCTTGGCGCCCATGTCGTGCAGCGCCGTGATCAGCGGGATCGACGGCGCGTCCCGCATATCGTCGGTGTTCGGCTTGAAGGTCAGACCCAGCACCGCGACGGTCTTGCCGCGCAGGCTTGCGGTGCCGAGCGCCGCGGTGACCTTGCGCGCCATCGCGCGCTTGCGGTTCTCGTTGACGGACGCCACCGTCTCGACAATGCGCAGCGGCGCCTCGTGGTCCTGCCCGGTCTTGATCAGAGCGAGCGTGTCCTTGGGAAAGCACGAGCCGCCATAGCCCGGCCCGGCGTGCAGAAATTTGTTGCCGATCCGGTTGTCGAGCCCGATGCCGCGCGCCACCTCCTGCACGTCGGCTCCCACCTTTTCGCAGAGATCGGCAATCTCGTTGATGAAGGTGATCTTGGTGGCGAGAAAAGCATTGGCCGCGTACTTGATCAGCTCGGCGGTGCGCCGGCCGGTGGTGATGATCGGCGAGCGGTTCAGATAAATCGGCCGGTACAGCTCGGCCATCACCTTGCTGGCGCGCGGCTCGTCGGTGCCGACCACGATGCGGTCGGGATGCTTGAAGTCCTGGATCGCCGCGCCCTCGCGCAGGAATTCCGGGTTCGACACCACCGCGACCTCGGCATCCGGCCGCGCCTCGCGGATCAGGCGCTCGACCTCGTCGCCGGTGCCGACCGGCACAGTCGATTTGGTCACCACCACGGTGAAGCCGTCGAGCGCGGCCGCGATCTCCTTCGCCGCCGCATACACATAGGACAGGTCGGCGTGGCCATCGCCGCGCCGCGACGGCGTGCCGACCGCGATGAACACCGCATCGGCCTCGGCCACCGGACCTTTCAATTCGCCGGCAAAGCTCAGCCGGCCCGCTTTGACGTTGGCCGCGACCAGATCGTCGAGCCCCGGTTCGTAGATCGGCATCTTGCCGGACTTGAGCGCGGCGATCCGGCCGGCGTCCTTGTCGACGCAGATCACATGGTGGCCGAAATCGGCAAAGCAGGCCCCGGAAACGAGCCCGACATAGCCGGCACCGATCATTGCGACGCGCATGAGCTGCTGGACATGGTTAACGGTTCGGCCCGCGGCCGGACTGCGCCTCTTAGCAGAGGCCGGATACGCTGACGAGACTGGGTCTCAGGCTTGGCCAACCGGAGTTTATCCGGTCCCGTAAACGGCCCTGAAACCACGCCCGGGCGACAATGGCGTGACATGGACAGGTCTATCCACACGCCGAACCGGATCGACTGGGTCGACTACGCCAAGGGCATCTGCATCGTCATGGTGGTGATGATGCATTCGACCTTGGGCGTCGAGCAGGCCGCCGGCCACGAGGGCTGGATGCACGCCGTGGTCGCCTTCGCGCGGCCGTTCCGGATGCCCGACTTCTTCCTGATCTCCGGGCTGTTCCTCGCCCGCGTCATCGACCGCGACTGGCGCGACTACCTCGACCGCAAGGTGATCCACTTCGCCTATTTCTATGTGCTGTGGGTGACGATCCAGTTCGCCTTCAAGGCGCCGATGTTCGCCCACGCCGAGGGCTGGCGCGGCGTCGGCCTCGACTATCTGGAATCCTTCATCGAGCCGTTCGGCACCTTGTGGTTCATCTACCTGCTGCCGATCTTCTTCGTCGTCATCAAGGCGACCCGCCGCGTGCCGTGGCAGGCGATCTGGATCGTCGGCGCGGCGCTCGAGATGGCGCACATCAACACCGGCTGGACCGCGATCGACGAGTTCGCCAACCGCTTCATCTACATCTACAGCGGCTACCTGTTCGCGCCGCACGTGTTCGCGCTGGCCGCCCGCGTCCAGCGCAACCCGCGCCGCGCCCTGGCCTGGCTCATGGCCTGGGCCTCGATCGACGCCGCGCTGGTCTGGGTCGGAATGTCGACGCAGCCCGGCGTCTCGCTGATGCTCGGGTTCTCCGGCGCCTGCGCGGTCATCATGGTCGCGGCGCTGCTCGCGCGCAGCGATGCGATCCAGGCGCTGCGCTACTGCGGCGAGAACTCGATCGTCATCTACCTCGCGTTCTTCCTGCCGATGGCGACGGCACGAACCGTGCTGCTCAAGACCGGCATCATCCCCGATCTCGGCACCGTCTCGGTGCTGGTCACCGCCACCGGCGTGATCGGCGCGCTGTGCTGGTACTGGGCGGTGCGCGACACGCGCCTGCGTTTCCTGTTCGCGCGGCCGGCCTGGGCGCGGCTCAAGCCCGCGCAATGCCGGTCTTGCAGCCGGCGGAATAACCGACTCGCCCGTCATCCCTCCCGCCAGGGGAGGGTGGCGCCGAAGCGCCGGGTGGACAGGCGGCTTTCCGAAACATCTCCCCACCCCGCTCGCTTCGCTCGCGACCCTCCCCTCGCGGAGGGATGCCCGTTGCACCGGCGGGGATAGAAGCAAGCGCCGTGCTATCCCCGCGCGCTATCCCGCAAAATAAACTTCGCCTCGCGCAAATAAATCCCTTGGCGAACTTATCCCCGCACCCCTCCGACGGCCTGATAATGCGCGCAGGCCGGTCTATCCGAGGGCGCTTCTCGAGGCGTCGAAAAGCGGGACCGGAGAGCGGTGGCCGAGCACGGGTGCAACACGCACACCCAACGCTCGGCAGGTCCAAGCCGCACGGTCCCGGCGCGACGGGTTCGCGTCACGAGTCTCTTTGGTGACGACGCCGTAACTCCGTGCTGAACGGCCAGGTGTCGTCGAGGCTCAAAGCGGTGGTTAGAAAACTCAGACCACCGGGGGACGTGCGGAGCAAACCTCAAACATCGCGCGCGGGACGCTGGAGAGAAGGCGGACTTGCGGTTTCGACATTATCCGGACGGCGGCCTCGGCCGAGATCGCCGTTCTGCTCAGACTTCGCGAGAGGTTTGAGCCCGTGGGTCCGCTGGACCCCCGGCGTCCCGCGCCCCCTCGGACTTTTCCGAAGGCGCATCGGCCGAAATGACCCGGGCGCAAACGCGCCGCGGGAACGAGGAAGGCTGTGGACAATGCGCGTTGCCAAACAGGGTGACCAAGCCCACATTCGGGGCATGCCAGCACCATCGAAAAGCAAGGCCGCCAAGGCCAAGCCCGCGACCGCCAAATCCGCCGCAGCGGTCAAAAGCGCGCCCGTAACAGCCGGCGCCCTGAAAAAGGGCGACCACGTCTTCCTGGTCGACGGCTCGGGCTACATCTTCCGCGCCTATCACGCGTTGCCGCCGCTGACCCGCAAGTCCGATGGCCTGCAGATCAACGCGGTGCTGGGCTTCTGCAACATGCTGTGGAAGCTGCTCAACGAGATGAAGCCCGACGAGCGGCCGACCCACCTCGCCGTGGTGTTCGACAAGTCGGAGAAGACCTTCCGCACCGAGATGTACCCCGAGTACAAGGCCAACCGCGACGCGCCGCCGGACGATCTCATTCCGCAGTTCCCGCTGGTGCGCGAGGCGGTGCGCGCCTTCGACATCCCGTGCCTGGAGCAGGCCGGCTTCGAGGCCGACGATCTGATCGCGACCTACACGCGGCTCGCCTGCGAGGCCGGCGCCAGCGCCACCATCGTGTCGTCCGACAAGGACCTCATGCAGCTCGTGAGCGACTGCGTGATCATGTACGACACCATGAAGGACAAGAAGATCGGCATCGCCGAGGTGATCGAGAAGTTCGGCGTGCCGCCGGAGAAGGTGATCGAGGCGCAGGCGCTGATCGGCGACTCCAGCGACAACGTGCCGGGCGTGCCGGGCATCGGCCCCAAGACCGCGGCGCAATTGCTCACCGAATTCGGCGACCTCGAAACGCTGCTGGCGCGGGCCGGCGAGATCAAGCAGGACAAGCGGCGGCAGACGCTGATCGACAACGCCGAGATGGCGCGCCTCTCGAAGAAGCTCGTCACGCTCGACCAGCACGTCAAGCTCGACGTGCCGGTCGAAGAGCTCGCCGTCCACGAGCCGGACTACAAGCTCCTGATCGCCTTCCTGAAGGCGATGGAGTTCTCCACCCTGACCCGCCGCATCGCCGAGAAATCCGGCATCGAGGCGAACGAGGTCGAGGCCAACTCCAAGCTGTCGTCGGGCTCCGTGGCGGCCAAATCTGCACCGGCCGCGCCCCCGGCAGGGCCGCGCGCCTCGATCCCGTATGGCCGGAGCGGCGATCTGTTCGCGCCACCGCCCCAGGCGCGCAGCAAAGCCGAGGAGCGCAGCGACCTTTCGCCGGCCGCGCTCGCGGCGGCGACGCTGGCCTCCGCCAAGGCCGGCAAGTTCGACCGCAGCAAGTACGAGACCGTTCGCAGCCTCGACCGGCTCAACGCCTGGCTGCTGCGCGCCAAGGACGCCGGCGTCGTTGCACTGGAGACCAAGACCACCGGCGCCGACCCGATGACGGCGCAGCTCTGCGGTTTCGCGCTGGCCGTTGCCGACAACGAGGCCTGCTACGTGCCGCTCGGCCATCGCGACGGCGACGGCAAAACCGGCAGCGACCTGTTCGCGCCGGAGGCGCAGCTTCGCCCGGACCAGATTCCGGAAGACGCGGCGCTGGCCGCGCTACGGCCGATTCTCGAAGACCCGAGCCTGCTCAAGGTCGGCCAGGACCTGAAATACCACTGGCAGATTTTCGCCCGCCACGGCATCGACGTTCATCCGTTCGACGACACCATGCTGATGTCCTACGTGCTCGACGCCGGCCGCGGCAATCACGGCCTCGACGACCTCGCCGAATCGTGGCTCGGCCATCAGCCGATCCGCGCCGAGCAGCTCACCGGCACCGGCAAGGCCGCCGTGGCGTTCGATCGCGTCACCATCGAGCGCGCCGGCGAGCACGGCGCCGAGGCCGCCGACATGGCGCTCCGGCTCTGGAGGGTGTTCAAGGCGCGGCTCGCCGCCGAGCATGTGGCGTCGGTGTACGCCACGCTGGAGCAGCCCCTGGTGTCCGTGCTCGGCCGCATGGAGCGGCGCGGCATCTCGATCGACCGCCAGGTGCTGTCGCGGCTGTCCGGCGAGTTCGCGCAGAAACAAGGCGGCCTTGAAGACGAGATCAGCAAGCTCGCCGGCGAGCCGCTCAACCCCGGCAGCCCGAAGCAGCTTGGCGACATCCTGTTCGGCAAGATGAAGCTCGAAGGCGGCACCAAGACCAAGACCGGGCAATGGGCGACCGGCGCCCGCGCGCTGGAGGAGCTGGCCGAGCAGGGCCACGAGCTGCCGCGGAAGATCCTCGACTGGCGCCAGGTATCGAAGCTCCGCTCGACCTACACCGAGGCGTTGCCGGGCTACGTCAACGCCGAGACCCATCGCGTCCACACCAACTACGCGCTGGCCGCCACCACCACCGGGCGGCTGTCGTCGTCCGAGCCGAACCTGCAGAACATCCCGGTCCGCACCGAAGAAGGCCGGAAAATCCGCCGCGCCTTCATCGCCGAGCCCGGCACCAAGCTCGTCTCCGCCGACTACTCGCAGATCGAATTGCGGCTGCTCGCCGAAGTGGCCGAGGTGCCGGCGCTGCGCAAGGCCTTCCGCGACGGCCTCGACATCCACGCCATGACGGCGTCGGAGATGTTCGGCGTGCCGGTCAAGGACATGCCGGGCGAGGTGCGCCGCCGCGCCAAGGCGATCAACTTCGGCATCATCTACGGCATCTCGGCGTTCGGCCTCGCCAACCAGCTCGCCATCCCGCGCGAGGAGGCCGGCGCCTACATCAAGAAATACTTCGAGCGCTTCCCCGGCATCCGCGACTACATGGAAGAGACCAAGGCGTTCGCCAAGAAGAACGGCTACGTGCTGACCTTGTTCGGGCGGAAGTGCCACTACCCCGACATCGCCGCCTCCAACCCGTCGCTCCGCGCCTTCAACGAGCGCGCCGCCATCAACGCCCGCCTGCAGGGCAGCGCCGCCGACATCATCCGCCGCGCCATGGTGCGGATCGAGCCGGCGCTGCATCGGGCCAAGCTCAACGCCAAGATGCTGCTCCAGGTGCACGACGAACTGATCTTCGAGGTGCCGGAGGGCGAGGTCGACAAGACCTTGCCGATCGTCAAGCGGGTGATGGAGGAGGCGCCGATGCCGGCGCTATCGCTCTCGGTGCCGCTGCAGGTCGACGCCCGCGCCGCCCACAACTGGGACGAGGCGCACTGAGCCTTTTGCGCGCGGGCGGGCGTAAGCCCCCGCCCCGCTCCGCCACCGTCAAACACACCCCGGAGGGGATATGGCAAGCGCGGCCTCGAAGGACACGCGGTCTCACACCGTCATCATCGGCATCCTGATCGTTCTGCTGCTGGCGGGGCTGCCGCTCGCGGTCTGGCTCGACCTCAGCACGCTGGTGGAAACCAACCTCCGCCGCCAGGCCCGGGACCTGAACTCGGTGGTGAGCAGCGTCCGCAGCTATTACGGCAGCAATGTCGTCGGCCGGGTGCTGGCATCCCCGGGCCAGACCCAGGTGGTGCACAACTACGAAAGCGTGCCGGGCGCCATTCCGATTCCCGCCACGCTGTCGCTCGAGCTCGGCCGGGTCATCAGCGAGCAGCAGCAGAACATCTCCTACCGGTTTGTGTCCGATTACCCGTTTGCCGAGCGGACGCCTCATGTCCTCGATGACTTCGAGAAGTATGCGATCGCGACGCTTCGCGCGCAGCCCAACCAGCAGGTTGTCAACGTCACCTGGTCAGCGCTCAGGGACAAGGTGCGGCTGGTCGCGCCGGTCATCATGGGGCAGGCCTGCGTCAACTGCCACAACTCCCATCCGCAAAGCCCGAAGCACGACTGGAAGGTCGGCGACGTTCGCGGCATCCAGGAGGTGACGATCACCCAGGCGATCGCCACCAACATCTTCTCCTTCAAATATCTGCTCGGCTATTTCGGGCTGATGGCCGCGTCCGGCGCAAGCTTCATCGGCTTTCAGCGCCGGCAGGCGGCGACGATCCGCGGCATCAACGGCGAGCTGGAAACCGCCAACGAGTTTCTCGCCACGCTGTCGATGAAGATTTCGCGCTACCTGTCGCCGCAGATCTACAAGAGCATCTTCAGCGGCCAGAAGGACGTCACCATCCACACCGAGCGAAAGAAGCTGACGATCTTCTTTTCCGACATCAAGGATTTCACCGCGACCACCGAGCGCATGCAGCCGGAGCAGATCACGCTGCTGCTCAACGAATACTTCACCGAGATGTCGACCATCGCCCTGTTCCATGGCGGCACCATCGACAAGTTCGTCGGCGACGCCATGCTGATCTTCTTCGGCGATCCGGAGACCGAGGGCGAGGTGGAAGACTCCAAGGCGTGCGTCCGCATGGCGCTCGACATGCAGCACCGCCTTGAGCACCTCTACGCGAAATGGCGCAGCAGCGGCACCGAGCAGCCGTTCCGCGTGCGCATGGGCATCAACACCGGGTTCTGCAACGTCGGCAACTTCGGCAGCACCGACCGCATGGACTACACCATCATCGGCGCCGAGGCGAACCTCGCGGCCCGCCTGCAATCGATCGCCGAGCCGGGCAACATCGTGATCAGCTACGAGACCTACGCGCTGGTCCGCGACATGATCGCCGCCGAAGCACTGCCGCCGATCACGATGAAGGGCATCAGCCGCGAGATCGTTCCCTACACCGTGAAGGGCCTGATCGATGCGGCGGGGCAGAACGTCGAGACCTTCCGCGAGCACGCCACCGGGCTCGACTTCTATCTCGATCCGCGGATGGTGGATGCCGCCCACACCGATCGGGTCAAACAGGTGCTGCGCGACGCGCTCGACGCACTGGAGCGCAAGAGCTAGATGTCAGACGCCTTGCGCCAGCGTCTTGCGGAATTTGCGGTCGCGCTTGAGGTACCACTCGCGGCTCATGGCCTGCCGCCGGGTGCGGAATTTCTCGGTGTGCAGCAGCACCCAGGCGCGGCCACGCGTCGACTTGGCGCCGGCGCCCGCGTTGTGGGTGGCGAGCCGCCGCTCCACGTCGGTGGTCCAGCCGACGTAGGTCAGCGTGCGATCCGGCGCCCGGCAGCCCAGGACATAGACGAAGCTCGGCATCCGCCGATCATGCGCGATTCGCGTCAACGGTCGCTACGGCGCTTCTTCTTGCGCGCCGTCTTCTTCGCCGCGCCACGCTTTTTCGCCGCCTTCGCAGCCCGGTCCGGGATCACCGCCACCGCCTCGACCTCGAACAGAGCGCCGTCGCGTGCCAGCCGCACCACCTGGATGGCGGTCGAGGCCGGCGGGGCCTTGGTGTTGACGTAGCCGTCGCGCACCTCGAAGAACGCCGGCAGGTGCGCCATGTCGACGAAGAAATTGGTAATCTTCACCACGTGCTCGAAGCCCGCGCCGACCGAGGCGAGCCCGGCCTTGAGATTCTCGAAGCACTGCGTGGCCTGCGACCGGAAGTCGCCCGGGGCCCCGGCGAACGCGCCGCCGATCGTCATGCCGAGCTGCCCGGACAGGTAGATGGTGCGGCCCGGGCCCGGTGGTCTCGACCACCTGGGTGTAGCCGCGCGGCGGCGGCATGGTGTCCGGATTGGCAAAGCGATTGCTCACAAGCTCCTCCCGCGTGCTACGATTCGATCCAACATTGATGCCTGATTATCGCAGCAGGACAACGGCAAATGGAAGCGTCGGCCGCGATTGAAATCGCCAAGCACACGCTGATGTCCTGCGGGCTCATTCTCGCCATCGGCACCCTGACGAGCCTGCTGGCGCAGAAGATCAAGGTGCCCGATGTCGCGATCTTTCTCATCGTCGGCATGCTGATCGGCCCGGCGGCTCTCCACCTGATCGACATCAAGGCCGACTCGGCGCTGAACCAGATCATCCTGCTGTTCGGCGCAAGCTACATCCTGTTCGATGGCGGCGCCTCGGTGCGCTTCGCCGTCTTGAAACACGTCTGGATCACCATCGTCGTGCTGGCCACCGTTGGCGTCGTGGTGACCGGCGCCATCACGAGCCTCGCGGCCTACATGGTGCTCGGCGTTCCGCCAATCGTGGCGATGCTGCTGGGCGCCACGATCGCCTCGACCGACCCGGCGACGCTGGTCCCGATCTTTCGTCAGGTGCGCATCCGCGACCGCGTCACTCAGACCGTAGTGTCCGAATCCGCCTTCAACGACGCCACCGGCGCAATCGTCACCTTCGGCGTGCTGGCGGTCGCCATGGGCACCGGTGAGTTCTCGCTGACGTCGTCACTGCTCGACCTTCTCAAGCAAGCCGTCATCGGCCTGATCGCCGGCGTCGTGCTCGGATATCTGGCGGCGATGCTGATCGCCCACGAGCGCTGGTCGTTCCTTGCGGAGTACGCACCGGTCGTCACCGTGATGGCTGTCATCGGGGCTTATTTTGCCGCCGACGGTCTGCAGGCTTCGGGCTTCATGGCGGTGTTCGTGTTCGGGATGATGCTTGGAAACAAAGAGTCGTTCGGTTTCAAGATGGAGACGGGCGAAGCGCAGAAGCTCGACGACTTTGTCGCGACCACCGCGTTCATCATGCGGCTGTTCATTTTCATTCTGCTCGGCTCCCAGGTCGATTTCGCCCTGATGGGCCAATACGCCGGCGGCGGCGTCATCGTCATTACCGTGTTCATGCTGGTCGCCCGGCCGGTCACCGTATTTATCTGCGCGCTACCGGACCGCCGCGCGCAGTGGAGTTTCAACGAGCTGCTGTTCATGTGCTGGACCCGAGAAACCGGCGTGATCCCGGCGGCGCTGGCGGGTCTGTTGCTCGGCATGAAGGCGCCGGGTGCCCAATTGATCGCGTCGGTGACGTTCATCGCCATCCTCATGACCATCCTGATCCAGGCCACCACCACCAAATGGCTGGGACGCCGGCTCGGACTGCTGGAGCGCGGCTAGGCTGGATTTGGCCATAGCGGCACATCCCCATTCTAAACCTCTGTGTTTTCAGGCGAAAAATAGCTCGCCGCGCTCACATTGCATTTACCGGGACCGGCTAGATTGCAACCGATCTTGTGGCGCCGCGTTGATGAGGCGAACGCCGCAAGCCGGTTTGGGGCGCAGGGAGAGTAGTTTGGGTATCGCCAATCGCAGTTCGATTCGCTCCGGCGGCGCTCTGCTCACCGCATTCACGATCTGCCTTACCGGCGC
This sequence comes from uncultured Alphaproteobacteria bacterium, assembly GCA_963785665.1. Classification (GTDB taxonomy): domain Bacteria; phylum Pseudomonadota; class Alphaproteobacteria; order Rhizobiales; family Xanthobacteraceae; genus Z2-YC6860. The sequence goes on along the minus strand of CAWAWF010000025.1, from coordinate 116,297 downwards.
CGCGCAGCCCGCATCGGCGCAGAGCCTGTTCGAAGCGCTGTTCGGCGGCTTCCGCCGTCCACAGCCGGTCTCCCAGGAAAGCAGCGCTTACGCCGATCCGTTCAATTCGCAGAGCGGCGAGAACCGCCGAGCCGGCGGCGAAGCGAGCTTCGGCCATGGCATCGTGTTCTGCGTCCGCACCTGCGACGGCCGCTATTTCCCGCTGCAGCGTCATGGCGGGACCTCGCCGGCCGATCTTTGCCGGTCGTTCTGCCCGACCGCCAAGACCATGGTGTTCTCCGGCAGCAAGATCGACACGGCGGTCGCGCCGAACGGCGCGCGCTACGCCGACCTCGACAACGCATTCGCCTACCGCGACAAGGTAAGCACGGGCTGTTCCTGCAACGGCAAGGACGGGCTCGGTCTCGCGCGGGTCGATACGCTGTCCGATCCGACGCTGCGGCCGGGCGATATCGTCGCCACCGACAGCGGGCTTTCAACCTACAGCAGCAACAACAAGACCGCCGAGTTCACGCCGATCAGCACGTCCTCCAGCGAATGGTTGCGCCGCCTCGCCGAGGTCAAGATCGAACCGGCGCCGCCGACCGAGCGGATCGAGCCGGTGGCCAACGATGAGGCCAAGCCGGCCCGCCGCGGGCGCGCCCAAGCGGCGCGGTAATCAGCGCTCCAACAGCTTCACCACGTCGTCGGCAAGCGACAGCGACGAGGTCAATCCCGGCGATTCGATTCCGAACAGATGGATTAACCCGGGCAGCCCGTGCTGCGCCGGGCCCTCGATCATGAAATCGGCCGCGGCCTCGCCTGGGCCCGGTCAGCTTCGGACGGATGCCGGCGTAGTCCGGCTGCAGCGAGTCGTCGGGCAGGCCCGGCCAGTAGCGGCGGATGCTGGCGTAGAACGACTGCGCACGCGCCGGGTTGACGTTGTAGTTCTCCTCTTCGATCCACTCGACATCGGGACCGAAGCGCATCCGCCCGGCCAGATCGAGCGTGACGTGGGTGCCAAGGCCGCCGTCGATCCGCGGCGCCGGATAGATCAGCCGCGAGAACACCGGCCGCCCGGCGTAGCCGAAATAGTTTCCGCGCGCGAGCACCAGCCGCGGCACACGCTGCTCCGGATAGTCATCGGTGTGTCGCGCCAACGGCTGCGCGCCGAGGCCTCCGGAATTGATCACTGCGTCGACGGCAAGCTCGCCGCTCTCGCTGCCGGAAAACCGCACCACCCAACCGGCCTGGGTGTGGATCAGCCGCTCGACCTTGGTGTTGAAGGCGATCGCGCCGCCACGATCCTCGAGATCGCCCTGCAGCGCGCGCATGAACGAATGGCTGTCGACGATGCCGGTCTCCGGCGAGTGCAGCGCAGCGACCGCATTGAGATGCAGGCTCCATGGCGCGCGCCTCGGCGCCTTCGATCATCTTGAAGCCTTCGACGCCGTTGATCTCGCCCTGCTTGAGGATCGCCTCCATCTTGGACACCTCGCCGTCCTCAGTGGCGACGATCAGCTTGCCGCATTTGCGATGCGGCACGCCGTGGGAGGCGCAGAACGCGTACATCAGCCGACGGCCGCGCGGGCAGTGATAGGCCCGCAGCGACCCGGTCGGGTAATACATGCCGCCGTGGATCACCTCGCTGTTGCGAGATGATACCCCGTTGCCGATGCCCTTGGTTTTCTCGGCGACGATCACCTCGTGGCCCTGGTGCGCCGCCGCACGAGCCACCGCGAGCCCGACCACACCGGCGCCGACGACCAGCACCTGCATTATTCCTCACTCGTGGAGCCGACGGATGAACGGCTGGTGAACGACCCGCCCGCAAATTCAACACAGATCGCTCTATGATGCGAGCGGCAAGGAACCAATCCCCGGGTTCGCGAATTTCATTTGATGGCGACGTGGGAGTTCACAACGATGGTTCGCAATCTCTCGCTGGCCACCATTCTCGGCATAGCGGTCTTGGCCACGGCATTCGGTCCGACATGGGCGGCTCAGAGGCCGGCGCCTGCGGCCCGCGCCGCCCCGGCCGCTCGTCCGGCGGCAGCCGTTGCCCGCCCCGCGCCGGTGGCTCGCCCCGCGATGGTCGCGCGTCCTGCCGTGGTCGCGCGCCCAGCGATGGCGGCACGTCCCGCACCCAGCTTCGCGCGGTCGGCAGGGCCACGGTTCAGCCCGCGCATCGCGTCGCCCTCGCGGCAGTCGCCGCGCTTCTCCGCGTCCCGCCCCTCGTTTTCGCGCCACGTGGCATCAAGCCCGCGCTTCCAGCAATCGCAGTCGCGAAGCCGGCTGAGCCGCTCTGAGCGTCGCGAATTCCGCTCCGTTCGCAGCACACAGCAGCAGACCAACCCGCGATCGCGCAACACCGCGACGGTGCAAACCGAATCGCCTCGATGAGTTGCAGTCGCGGAGCCACCTGAGCCGCTCGGAGCGGCGCGAGTTGCGTTCGCTCCAGCACGACGAACGGCGCAACGCCCGGCAGCAGCAGAACCAACCGGCGACCACCGCCGCCGCGCCGGCGCAGAGCCAGCAGGCGCGCGCGCTGCGCACCCAGGCAGTGACGGCACAACAGGCCCGTCAGGGCCGCTTCGCCGCCGGACTTCGTGCCAACGCATCCGCCGGCCAGGGCCGCTTCGCCGGACGGCGCGCGGCGCGCCTTGCCGCCCGCACCGCGTGGCAGCTTGGTCTGCTCGCGCCTTACGTGCCGTGGCGCGGCCCGGTCTATTGGCCCTACGCCTACGATGACGTTTTCTACTACACGTTCTGGCCCGACGCTTACGATCCGGGCTACTGGGCCTACGCCTACGACGACATGTTCGACGGCGTGTTCTTCCCCGACGGCGCGCCCTATGCCGAATATGCGGCCGATGGTCCCTATGCCGGCCCGGATGGCCACGTCACCACGGGCTCGGCGCCCAGCAGCCGCGCCCCGACACCGGGACGCATCACCCAGGCAACGCGCGATTTCTGCGCCGAGCAGGCCAAGGGCGTCTCCGCTTGGCCGCTGCAACAGATCACCGACGCGGTGCGGCCGAACGAGGACCAGAAGAGCCTGCTCGAAAATCTGCGCAAGGCTTCCGACGAAGCGGCAACGCGCTTCAAGGATGCTTGTCCGGATGCGGTGCCGATGACGCCGGCCGGACGATTGGAGGTCATGGTCTCGCGCCTGCAAGCCACCGACGAGGCGCTGCAAACCGTCAAGCCGGCGCTGGTCGCGTTCTACAGCTCGCTCAACGACGAGCAGAAGGCGCGCTTCAACGAGATCGGCGTCCAGCTCGGCCAGCCGCGCTCCTCGCGCACCGGCAAGGAGCCGCAGGCCGAGGCCAATTGCAGCGCCGAGAAGGCCGGCATCTCCAACCTTACGGTCAACCGCATCGAGCAGACGGTGCGGCCGACCGACACCCAGGGCGCCGCCTTGGACAAGCTCGACGAGGCGATGCAGAAGGCGGTCGACACCTTGCGCCAAGCCTGCCCCAACACCGTACCGCAGACGCCGGTCGGACGCCTCGACGTCATGCAGAAGCGGCTTGAGGCGATGATCGACGCCGCCAACACCGTGCGGCCCGCGCTCGAGGAGTTCTACACCTCGCTCAACGACGAGCAGAAGGCCAAGCTCAACCGGCTCGGCCGCGACACCGCCCAGGGCGACTGACACTGGCGTCGCGCTTTTAGACCTGATCCCGAGGTGCTACCGTTTCCACGGGTGGGTCGCGTACAGGTCCGTGTCGATGTGGCGAGATTATTTTGGTTCTGTCGGGACCATCCTGGCGGTGGTCAACGGCCTGATCGCCATCACCATCGCGCTATTGCCGATGCGCCGGTCGGTCCACAAGCTTCGCCTCGGCGCGCTCGCCCTGGTGCTGGGCGGGCTCGCGGTCGGCGCCGCCTTCTACACCACGTACCGCTCCTATGCTCAGACCGAGCGGCAGCAGACCGACCGCGCCGAAATTCGCCTGCGCCTTTCGGCCTTCATCGTCGAAGGCCGCGAGCTGCTCGGCCAGATCCGGGACGACAGGCACGAGATGCCGACCGCCGCCGCGGACCAGTGGGGGCAGCGCGCCGAAATCTATCTGCGCGACCGGGTCGGCGAGCGTTACGTCACGCGCTTCCGCGCCAACGTGAACGAGCTCTACGGCGACGACGCCGCGGTTATCGAATCGCGGTTGGGCTATTGGCGCGCGGTGCGCAACCGCATCGTCAGCCTGGAAGCGATCAACGCCGAGTTTCCCGAGCAGCCCTGGCAGCGTCCGGCGCCGCGCAAATAAAAAGGGCGGCCGCGCGGCCGCCCTTCCATTTCACTTTCGCAAGATTTCTATTCCGCGGCGAGCCGCACCTCGGGCGCGGCGGCGCGGACCTCGGCGTCCACCGTCTGCTCGTACTTGGCGAAGTTCTTCTGGAACATGCCGACGAGCTTGCGTGCGGTTTCGTCGAACGCCTTCTTGTCGGCCCAGGTCTGATCCGGGTTGAGCATCTTGGTCTCGATGCCCGGCACCTCGGTCGGCACCGCGAAGCCGAAATACTTGTCGGTGCGGAACTGCGAGTTCTTCAGCGAGCCGTCGAGCGCGCCGGTCACCAGCGCGCGCGTCACCTTGATCGGCATGCGGTGGCCGACGCCATAGATGCCGCCGGTCCAGCCGGAGTTGACCAGCCAGCAGTCGACCTTGTGCTTGGCGATGTAGTCGCGCAGCAGCCGGCCGTACTCCGCCGGCGGGCGCGGCAGGAACGGCGCGCCGAAGCAGGTCGAGAATTCCGGCTCGACGCCGACCAGGCCCTTCTCGGTGCCCGCGACCTTGGCGGTGTAGCCGGAGAGGAAGTGATACATCGCCTGCGCCGGCGTGAGCTTGGCGATCGGCGGCATCACGCCGAAGGCGTCGGCGGTCAGGAAGATGATGTTCTTCGGATGGCCCGCCATGCCTGAGCGTGAGGCGTTCGGGATGAAGTCGAGCGGGTACGCGGAGCGCGTGTTCTCGGTCTTCTTGTCGCTGTCGTAGTCGGGGATGCGCGTCACCGGATCGAACGCCACGTTCTCCAGCACCGTGCCGAAGCGGTTGGTGGCGTCCCAGATCATCGGCTCGGCTTCGGCCGAGAGCTTGATGGTCTTGGCGTAGCAGCCGCCCTCGAAGTTGAAGATGCCTTCCGGCGACCAGCCGGTCTCGTCGTCGCCGATCAGGATGCGGTTCGGATCGGCCGAGAGCGTGGTCTTGCCGGTGCCGGAGAGGCCGAAGAACAGCGCGCTGTCGCCGTTCTTGCCGACGTTGGCCGAGCAGTGCATCGGCATCACGCCCTGCGCCGGCAGATAGAAGTTGAGCGTCGTGAACACCGACTTCTTCATCTCGCCCGCGTAGGACGAGCCGCAGATCAGCACGATCTTGCGGGTGAAATCGATCGCCACCTGGGTGTCGGAGCCCTCGCGGCCGCCGTGACGCTTATGGTCCGGCTTGAACGACGGCATGTCGATGATCGTCATGTCCGGCACGTAGCTGGCAAGCTCCGCGCGCTCCGGACGGATCAGCAGCTGGCGGATGAACAGCGAGTGCCACGCGTACTCGGTGAAGACGCGAGCCTTGATGCGGTACTTCGGATCGGCGCCGCCGTAGAGATCCTGCGCGAAGAACGTCCTGCCTTTCGCATGCGCCAGGAAGTCCTGGTACATGTTGTCGAAGTGCTCCTGGCTCTGCTTGCGGTTGCCGTCCCACCACACCGTGCTCTCGGTGAGCTGATCGACCTTGGTGTGCTTGTCCTTCGGCGAGCGGCCGGTGTGATGGCCGGTCTCGGCGCACAGCGCCCCGCCGGCAACGATGGTCGCCTCGCCGTTGCTGATGGCGTGCTCATAGAGCGGCGCTTCGGTCAGATTCCAATGGACCGCGCCGAGGTCCTTGAGGCCGAACGTGTCAGCGCCGCAGGCGGCGTTGCGCAGACCGGTTTCTTTCACGAAAATTCCTCCTCACGCTTCCGGCTGCCCCACAGCCGAAACTCCCCTGGCCGGCCGTTTGGGCCGGATTTTCGGATGGTTATACCCCGCAACCCGAATGGCCGCGACTTTTAGTCATGAACGCGCCGCCTGCCAAGGCAAATCAGCCGCAAGGTAAGCGCCGCCAGGACCCAAGTTCCGCCGCGCCGACGGGTGGTTAACAATTGTGTCGGCCGCGCTCCGTTGCATCGCAACAAGAGTGTCCGCTACTCGACCAATCCCTTGCTCGCCAGCCATTTCTGGATCACTTCGGCGATCTCGAGATTGTTTTTGTCCTGCATCATCATGTGGCCGTTGCCCTTGATGCCGATCTCCGGAAGGTTGATCCAATCGACCGTGCCGCCGGCCGCCTTGATGGCGTTGCCATACTCGGTGTCGATCTTCTTGAACGTGGCCCAGCGCGGATGCTGGTCGACATAGTCGCCGAACATCATCAGCACCGGGATGTCCTTGAGTTTCGGCGCATTGGCGACCTTGCCGGCGGTCGCCGATTCCACCGCGACGATCGCCTTGATCTTGTCGGGGCGCTGCTCGGCGGCCAGGAAGCCGAAATTGCCGCCCTGGCTGTGCAGCACCAGCACGCAAGGACAGACCTTGTCGATCAGCGACAGATAGCCGCGGAGAATGGCGTCGTCGGTCGACAGCCAGCGCGGCACCGTCTGCTTCATGTAATTCGCATAGGCCTCGACCGGAAACTGGCTGCCCGGCAACACCTTCTGCTTGGCCGGATCGGCGATTCCACGAGCCCTCGCCGTCGCCGATGCGGAAGCGCTCAAAAGGGTCCTGGTAGGTCAGGAAGATCGGCTCGCCCTTCCACACGTCCGGCGAAGCGAAGCCCGAGCGGCCGCGCTCGACCGCGTCGGACACGTAGGTGTCCCAGCCTTTGCGGATGAAGAAGTTTATCCCAGCCTTCGCGGCCGTCCGGCGTGCTCTCGTAGGTCACGCCGGTCAGGCCGCCGCCATGCCACATCAGCAGCGGCAGCTTGCCCTTTTTGTTTTTCGGCAGGAAGTACTGCACGTACATCTGCTCGACCATGTACTGGCCGTTCGGATCGAGCTTGGTCATCGGGCCGCCGGGCTGGCGCTGGATCATTTTCACTTCCTTGCCCGACACCTCGGCGATGCGGCCGCCGACATGAAACGAGCCCATGCCGCGCAGCACGATGTCGTCGTCGGCAAGGGCCGGCGTGACGGCAAGTGCGAGCAGAACAGCCGACAGCAAATGGCGCATGATGTCCTCCCCTTTTGTTGGACGGAAGTCTGCCGCATCCGCGCGCCGCGCGTCCATCCGTGGGCGGCGGTGGGCAGCGGTCAGGTGGCTTGCGGCACCAGCCAGCCGCGATAACGCACGATCAGGCCGACCAGCGGCAGGCCGATCTCGACGTGGAAATTGAACCGGCCATCGTCGGGGCTTTCGAAAGCCTCGCCGCGCGGAGCGAGCGCAAGCGGCAGCGGCAGCCCGAACGCCGACCACCGCCGCACCACCAGCCGCAATTTGTCCTGGTCGAGCACCAGCGCGAGCCCGAACGCGAATGGCCCGAACCGCTCGCACAGCAGCCGCTCGAACCGGCCTCGGCCCTCTTCCTGCGTGCTGACGAACGCCTTGCCTGCGAAATTGCGGCGCCAGACTTCACGGCCTCCCTCGCGGTGAAAATCGACGCAGACCGGAACGGCCGTTCCGGCGCGCGGGAAACCCATCACCGCGGCGACCAGACGCGACAGCAGCCCACCGCCGCGCTCCACGGTCGCAAGCCCCGACGCGGTGAGCGTTGCCTGTCAGCTCGTGCATGGCCCGTACCGGCTCGGGCAGGACCTCCCAGGCCGCGCCCAGCAGCCGCCGATAGAGCGGCGCGTCAGGCGGCATCGCGTCCCGCACGCCGCAGACGATCTGGCGTTGCGCGAACAGCGCCAGATAATCGGCAAGCTCCAGCTCGCTGACCGCCGTCCGCGCGCCCGGCTGCGGCGGCCGGGCATCAAGGCTCCGGCGAACGATCGCCTCCGCCGCCATCGAGGGAATGAACGGCCCGTCGTCGCCCTCGGCGGTCATGTGCCATGACCGCTCGATGCTGGCGCCATCCGGACCGGCGCCTTCGACCGCGACGAACATGCCGCCGCGATGCTCGCCCCAGCGCAGCACGTTGATGGCGCCGTGCATCAGCGGAGCGAACGGCACCAGGGACGGCAGCAGCCGCAACCGCACCGTCCATGCGAGCAGGTTGAGCGCACGATGCAGAATTTCCGGAACCGGACCCGCGCCCATCCACACCGACTTCAAGCTCGGCCACAGCTCAGGCAGCGCCTGCAGGTCGGGCACGTCGACCAGCGAGAAGCGGATCGGATCGAGCGGCAGCCGCCCGGGCGGCGCGATGGTGTACCGGCGCGCGTCGATCATCGCGTAACGCCGGCCGCCCGGTCCGGTCTCGATGGGCTTGCCGGCGTAGCTCGCGATGGCACGGATCACATTCAGCCCGACGCCGGCGTAAGGCGACGGTGCGATGCCGCCGGTCACGGTGTCGACGCGTGTCATGCCGGCCGACAAATGACGCACCACCGCCGCGGTCAGCACCGGGAAGCTGCTCACGCCCGAAAGGATAAAGACCCCGCGCGCCTTCGCCTCGGCGTCGAACCGCGCGATGCCTTTAACGAAAGCCGAGCCGTCGGCGAGGTCCAGGTAATCGATGCCGAGCGCGAGACAAGCGCGCACCACGCGATAGGCGTCGCCGTAAGCCTGGAACGGCCCGGAGGCGTCGACCACGATGTCCGGCGCCGCAACCCGCAACTGTGCTTCGACATCGCCGTCGCGGTCGAACGCGACTGGAACGGAGCGGCGGCCGATCCGCGAAGGCCGCCACAGAAAGCCGCGGCCTTGTCGCGCGAGCGCCCAGCGATCAGCAGGCGCAACCGCGACTCGTCGGCCAGCAGATGCGCCAGCCGCCCGCCGAACGTCCCGTAACCACCGAGGATCAGAACCGTCGTCACGACATCGGCCTCGCGCCGAATTCCCGGCTCAGGCCCAATGTCCGGCGCGGATCGAGAATGGTGCCCGCGACCATCGCCGCGACGAAGCCGCGGATCAACGGCAGCCGCGTCGCCGGCGCCACGATCCAGTCCCGAAGCGGCGGCAACACCCCGCTGTCCGATTGATAGAACGGCGTGAACATGGCGCTCAGCGACTGATAGAACCGGATGTGCCAACGCCGCAATGCCGCGTAGGTCGAAAGCGCGTCGGCGAGATCGGCCGAGCCGCGCAACGCCAAAGCCAGCGCATAGGCATCGAGCAGCGCCATGTTGGCGCCCTGGCCGAGTTGCGGGCTCGCCGCGTGCGCCGAATCCCCGATCGCGGCGAACGCTGCCGCAATCGGCCGCATCACGGTGTAGTGGGCGTAGCGCGCCAGCGTGAACTGATCGGGGCTGGTGATCTGCTCGAGTAGCACCGCGGTCTCGGGCCAAAGCTCGAGCGCGCGCTCCTTCCATGCCGCCAGGCCGGCCTCGCGCCAGGCGTCATAGTCGGTCGGCTTCGGCGAGTCCGAGCTCGCGCAGCACCGCGAGCCCGGTCGGCTGCAGCATCAATCCGGCGCCGATCGGGTGCGGCGCCGAAAACCGCTCGAACACCGTCACGCGATGGCCGTCGCGATGCAGGCACAGCGCGGCGGCCAACCCGGCAGGCCCGGCCCCGGCGATCGCAACGGACCACGTCGGCATGGTTGCCTACCGCGCCCTCGCCTGCTCGGCCATCTGCTTGAGCACCGCGCGCAGCACGCCCGGCTGGGTCACCCGTTGCGGGAACGGCAGCCGCAATCCGGTCCGTCCGCTTTGCAGGTCGAGACCCTCGGGATCGCAGCCGACGCAGCGCCAGTCGCCGTCAGGCGCGCCGAGCAGCTTCGTCGCGTAGAGCCGGCAGGTCTCGGCGTGGTCGGCATTCATGTGCGCGATCACCTCGGGCTCGGCCGCGACCAGCGTCTCGGCGCCGGCGAGATCGGTGAGCACGTCAGCGGGCCTGAGATCGACGATCCGGCCGAAGCCCGCGACCAGATGGGCGCCGTTGAGCTTCACCTCGTAGAAGGCGAAATCGGAGAAGCCCGCGAACATCTCGGCCTCGGGCTGCTGGGTCAGATAGCGCCGCCGCGCATCCTCGCTCTCGGTCTTCACCGCCGTGCCCATCAGCATCACCCGCGCGCCTTGCAGCGGATCGCCCTCCTTGCGCTCGTCGAGCATCAGCGACACGCGGGCATCGGCGAGGATGTTCTTGGTGTGGATCGCAAGTTGCGAAATCAGCAGCAGCGGCGCTCCGTCCGTTGCGCTCGCAATGTTAACCAACGAACAGTATGGATCGCCTGAGCCTTTCATCAGCGTGGCAAGCGCGCCCGACCGCGCCTCGCGCATCAGCGTCTTGGCCGCGGTTTTGGGGTCGAAATCGGCTGTCGGCTGCATATATCGCTCTCTCGGAGGGCGCGATCGACTCCATCCGGATCGCGGCCGGACCGCAAGTGTATGGGCGGACACAACATCCGGCGGCGCACGGAATATTTACCCACTGCCCATGCCAACGGATTGACGAATCACGTATTTGTCGAACGCTTGCCACATTTCGGTCCCCCTTTGGGGGCTTCAAATTGGGCGGGATTTGAACCGTAAGGGGATGTAGGGCTTATGCCGACCATCGCACTCGTCGACGACGACCGAAACATCCTGACCTCGGTCTCGATTGCCCTTGAAGCCGAGGGCTACCGGATCATGACCTACACCGATGGCGCCTCCGCCCTCGAAGGCTTCAAGACGTCGCCGCCGGACCTTGCCATCCTCGACATCAAGATGCCGCGCATGGACGGCATGGAGCTGCTGCGGCGGCTGCGCCAGAAGACCGACATGCCGGTGATCTTCCTCACCTCCAAGGACGAGGAGATCGACGAACTGTTCGGTCTCAAGATGGGCGCCGACGATTTCATCCGCAAACCGTTCTCGCAGCGGCTCCTGGTCGAGCGCGTGAAATCGGTGCTGCGGCGCTCGATCCCGAAGGACCCGACGGCCACGCCGAAGCCTGACGACATCAAGGCGCTCGAGCGCGGCCAGCTTCGCATGGACCCCGAGCGGCACACCTGCACCTGGAAGAACGAGGCGGTGACGCTCACCGTCACCGAATTCCTGATCCTGCAGGCGCTGGCCGCCCGCTCCGGCGTGGTGAAGAGCCGCAACGCTCTGATGGACGCCGCCTACGACGATCAGGTCTATGTCGACGACCGCACCATCGACAGCCACATCAAGCGACTGCGCAAGAAGTTCAAGGCCGTCGATGACGACTTCGACATGATCGAGACGCTGTATGGCGTCGGCTATCGCTTCAAGGAACTCTAGTCTTTCGGGTGTCGAGCGAACCCCTCGATTTGTGCTAAAAGCAGCACGCGAGGGGCAACCGAGGCAGCATTGCTCGATCGAACCGCTGAAACCGCGCAAGGGACCGCCGGGACACCCACGCCCGACGAAACCCCGCCGCGCGCCCATCGCAGCCGTATCATCGAACTGCCTCGCCGCGCCGTCCAAGTCTATTCCTCAAGCGGATTTGCCGGCGTCATCCGGCGCGCCTGGCAGTTCTTCGTTTCCCAGAGTTTTTCGAGCCTCACCCGCCGCATCGTTTCGCTCAACGTGGCGGGCCTGGTCGCCCTCGTCGTCGGCATCCTCTACCTCTCGCAATTCCGCGCCGGCCTGATCGACGCGCGCGTCGAGAGCCTCGTCGTGCAGGGCGAGATCATCGCGGGCGCCATCGCCGCCTCCGCCACCGCCGACAGCTACGGCACCTACATCGACCGCGACCGCCTGCTCGAATTGCAGCCCGGCGACAACTTCGGCGACGAGGGCGTGACCGGGCTGGAATTCTCCATCAATCCGGAGCGGGTTGCGCCGGTGCTGCGCCGCCTGATCTCGCCGACCAAGACGCGCGCCCGTATCTACGACCGCAACGGCTATCTGATCCTGGACAGCCGCACGCTCTACATCCCCGGCGAGGTGATGCGGCTCGACCTGCCGCCGCCGAACCAGAAGGAGCCGAGCTGGCTGGCGCGGCGCTGGCAGCGCTTCCGCTCCTGGATCGGCCGCGGCGACCTGCCGCGCTACCAGGAACTCGGCCCCGACGCCGGCAAGGACTATCCCGAGGTGGCGCAGGCGCTCGACGGCGCCAAAAGCGCCTACATGGTCCGCGTCAACGATCGCAACGAGGTGATCGTCTCCGTCGCGGTGCCGGTTCAGCGCTTCCGCGCCGTGCGCGGCGCGCTGCTGCTCTCCACCCAAGGCGGCGACATCAACCATGCGGTCGAGGCCGAGCGCCTGCAGATCGTCAAGCTGTTCGGCATCATGCTGGTGGTGATGGTGGTGCTGTCGCTATTCCTCGCCCGCACCATCGCGGGCCCGGTCAAGCGGCTTGCCGAAGGCGCGGAACGGGTGCGTCACCGCATCCGCTCGCGCGTCGAGATTCCCGACCTCACCCATCGCAAGGACGAGATCGGGCATCTTTCCGGCGCGCTTCGCGACATGACCAGCGCGCTCTACAGCCGGATCGAGGCGATCGAGCGGTTCGCCGCCGACGTGGCCCACGAGCTGAAGAATCCGCTCACCTCGCTGCGCTCCGCGGTCGAAACGCTGCCGGTCGCCAAATCCCCGGAGAGCAAGGCTCGGCTGCTCGACGTGATCCAGCACGACGTCAAGCGGCTCGACCGGCTGATCTCGGACATCTCGGATGCCAGCCGCCTCGACGCCGAATTGCAGCGCGGCGAGGTGGCGCCGCTCGATGTGAAGAAGCTGCTCAACACCGTGGTCGCGGTGCAGAACGAGACCCGGCCGGACGAGGCCAAGGTCGCGGTCGCGTTCGAGGGCGGCGGGCCGATCGCCTTCGTCGTGCCCGGCCACGATTCGCGGCTCGGCCAGGTCATCAACAACCTGATCGACAATGCCCGCTCGTTCGCCCCGGCCTCCTCCACCGTGCGCGTCACTCTGCCGGCGGCTGCGCGGCGAAGTGGAGATCGTCATTGACGACGATGGACCGGGCATCAACCCCGAGGCGTTCGACAAGATTTTCGAGCGCTTCTACACCGACCGGCCGAACCACGGATTCGGCCAGAACTCCGGCCTCGGGCTGTCGATCTCCAAACAGATCATCGATGCCCATCGCGGCCGACTGTGGGCAGAGAATCGCACCGCCGTCGCGACTGGAGACGCCGAGCCCAAGATGCTTGGTGCGCGCTTCACGGTGCGGCTGCCGACCAAGTGATGGCGCGCCGCCGAGTGAACCGAAGGTCCGGCGCGGTATGAATCAATCGCCGACAATTCATGCATCGGCCGTTTTGGTTGCCGCGCGCGCGGTGCTGATCCGCGGCCCGGCCGGTTCGGGCAAGTCACGGCTGGCGCTTTCGCTGATCGACGCGGCGGCCCAAGGCGTTGATCTCGTTCGCCCGCCTCGTGGCCGACGACCGCGCCCATGTCGAGGCCGCCCACGGCCGGCTGCTGGTGCGACCAGCCGACGCGCTAGCCGGCCTGATCGAGGTGCGCGGCCTGGGCATCCGCCGCCTGCCCTTCGAGCCGGTGGCGGTGGTCGGTCTCCTGGTCGACCTTGCCGTTGCCGAGGCCGGGCGCCTGCCCGATGGGGCCCGGCAACGGGCCGAAATCGCGGGAATTGCCCTGCCGCGGCTGATAGTTGCGACCGATACCGACCCCCTCCCCATCGTTCTGGCCCACCTCAAGACCGTCGCTGGCCCTGATCACATTGCGGTGCGGTAGCGTGAAATTCGGCCGATAGACCCTAAATATCGGGCATCCGGCCTGTCGCCGAAACCTCGGCCCGGGGCCGTTTACTGCAATGCAACAACACACTACTATCGGTCTACCAGCCCTTGAACTTGGGGCTTGGATAAGGATGATTGCCGCCCATTCGTGCGGCGCAACCGCGCCCGCCGGGGCTTCCCTTCGATGATCGGTCTTGTCCTCGTCACCCATGGGCGGCTCGCCGTCGAGTTTCGCGCCGCGCTGGAGCACGTCGTCGGTCCGCAAGGTCAGATCGAGGCCGTGACCATCGGTCCCGACGACGACGTCGAGCAACGCCGCAAGGACATCATCGAGGCGGTCAAGCGCGTCGACACCGGCGACGGCGTCGCCATCCTCACCGACATGTTCGGCGGCACGCCCTCGAACCTGGCGATCTCCTGCATGGGCCGCCCCAACGTCGAAGTGCTGGCCGGCATCAACATGCCGATGCTGGTGAAGCTCGCCAAGATCCGCGACGAGTGCCCGCTCGAGGAAGCGGTCGCGGCGGCCCAGGCCGCCGGGCGCAAGTACGTCACCATCGCCAGCCGGGTGCTCGCCGGAAAATGAGCGGCGCCGAAGACCTCGACGGCGATTTGCCGGAACGCCGAGAACCGACCGACGCTATCGTCCGAGTGCTGAACATCGTCAACAAGAAGGGCCTGCACGCCCGCGCCTCGGCGAAGTTCTGCCAGACCGTGGAGCGCTTCGACGCGCAGGTCCGCGTCACCCGCGGCCAGGAGACTGTCGGCGGCACCTCGATCATGGGGCTGATGATGCTCGGCGCCGCGACCGGCGCCACCATCACGGTCGAGGCCACCGGCCACGAGGCCACCGCTGCGGTCGACGCCCTCGATAAGCTGGTGTCGAGCGGTTTCGGCGAAGAAGACTGATGGCTCGCCGCCATCCTTCCATGGCCGCAAATCCAGCCAATCCGCCCTTAACCCATATAAAGAAATCTTTATATCCTCGTTGCGCCCTCCGGCCGGCCCTGCTATAGCCAGCCCGCAACGGCGCCGGCCGCATTGCCGCGCGCCGATCCCATTTCCAGCCAGCAAGGACAGTCATGGCCGTCGCCAAAGATTACGTTGTGAAGGACATCGGTCTCGCCGAGTTCGGCCGCAAGGAACTCTCGCTGGCCGAGACCGAGATGCCAGGCCTGATGGCGACCCGCGAGGAATACGGCCCGAAGCAGCCGCTCAAGGGCGCGCGCATCGCCGGCTCCCTGCACATGACCATCCAGACCGGCGTGCTGATCGAGACGCTCACCGCGCTCGGCGCCGACGTGCGCTGGGTCTCGTGCAACATCTATTCGACGCAGGATCACGCCGCGGCCGCGATCGCGGCGGCCGGCGTTCCGGTGTTCGCGATCAAGGGCGAGAGTCTGAAGGACTACTGGGACTACACCGCCAAGCTGTTCGAGTGGCACGGCGGCGGCCACCCGAACATGATCCTCGATGACGGCGGCGACGCCACCATGTACGTGCATCTCGGCGTGCGCGCCGAGAAGGGCGACACCGCATTCCTCGACAAGCCGGGCTCCGAGGAAGAGGAAGTGTTCTTCGCGCTGCTCAAGAAGCAGCTCAAGGAAAAGCCGAAGGGCTACTTCGCCGAGCTCGCCAAGAGCATCAAGGGCGTCTCGGAAGAGACCACCACCGGCGTGCATCGCCTTTACGACATGCAGAAGGCCGGCACGCTGCTGTGGCCCGCCATCAACGTCAACGACTCGGTCACCAAGTCGAAGTTCGACAACCTCTACGGCTGCCGCGAGTCGCTGGTCGACGGCATCCGCCGCGGCACCGACGTGATGATGTCAGGCAAGGTCGCGATGGTCGCGGGCTTCGGCGACGTCGGCAAGGGCTCGGCGGCTTCGCTGCGCCAGGCCGGCTGCCGCGTCATGGTGTCGGAGATCGATCCGATCTGCGCGCTGCAGGCCGCGATGGAAGGCTATCAGGTCGTGACGATGGAAGACGCGGCGCCGATCGCCGACATCTTCGTCACCGCGACCGGCAACAAGGACATCATCACCATCGAGCACATGCGCGCGATGAAGGACCGCGCCATCGTCTGCAACATCGGCCACTTCGACAACGAGATCCAGATCGCGTCGCTGAAGAACATGAAGTGGACCAACATCAAGCCGCAGGTGGACGAGATCGAGTTCCCGGACAAGCACCGCATCATCATGCTGTCGGAAGGCCGCCTGGTGAACCTCGGCAACGCCATGGGCCATCCGAGCTTCGTGATGTCGGCGTCGTTCACCAACCAGACGCTGGCGCAGATCGAGCTCTACGCCAACAACAAGGACGGCAAGTACAAGAAGGAAGTCTACGTGCTGCCGAAGTCGCTCGACGAGAAGGTCGCGCGGCTGCATCTCGCCAAGATCGGCGTGAAGCTCACCGAGCTGCGCCCCGATCAGGCGAGCTACATCGGCGTGTCGCAGCAGGGCCCGTTCAAGGCCGATCACTACCGCTACTGAGCGGATGGCTATGCCCTCTCCCTTGTGGGAGAGGGCGTAATCTCTGGCGCCATGCGTCCGGAAATCATTCTTTCATCATATTTTCTGCGAAACCGGTTCCCACCGTTGCGCGTTGCCTTAGCTGTTTGGCGACCGCCGCAATGGTGGTATTTTTGCGTTAGATTCGGATTCGCACCATGTGCCGCTGGATTGCCTATCGCGGAGAGACCATTCCGCTCGAGCGCTATGTCACCGAGCCCAGCCATTCGCTGGTGGTGCAGAGCCTCAGGGCCAAGGAGGCGATCGGCTCCACCAACGGCGACGGCTTCGGCCTCGGCTGGTACGGCGAGCGCGATGAGCCCGGCCTCTATCGCGAGGTCCGCCCGGCCTGGTCGGACGAGAACCTCAAGCACCTCTGCCGCCACATCCGCTCGGCGCTGTTCTTCGCCCATGTCCGCGCCGCCACCGGCACGCCGACGACGCGGCCGAACTGCCATCCGTTCATCCACGGCAACTGGATGTTCATGCACAACGGCCAGGTCGGCGACTGGTCGCTGATCCGCCGCAAGGTCGAAGACCTGATCCCCGACGAGTTCTACAAGTCCCGCGCCGGCACCACCGATTCGGAAGCCGTGTTCCTGGCCATCCTCGGCGCCGGCGCCAACGCCGACCCGGTCGCCGCCACGATGCGGACGCTGACCGCGCTGACCGAGCTGGTCAGCACCAGCGGCACCGCCGAGCCGCTCCGCTTTACCGCGGCGCTCGCCGACGGCAAGAACCTCTACGCCTTCCGCTTCGCCTATGGCGGCTCGGCCAATACGCTGTACTACCGCGAGACCGGCTACAGCGTCGTGGTGGTGTCGGAGCCGCTCGACATGGAGCGCGATGTCTGGAAGCCGGTGCCGCCCGGCCATCTGATCGTGGCGCGACCCGACAAGCCCGTGCTGCTGCAGCCGTTCCCGGAGGTTGCCCGCCTCGCCGCGGAATGAGCCTGCCTACTTGTCGACGACGTAGGCCGTGCGATTGATGTACTCCAGGGCGGTGCCGTCGGGATCGCGAAAATAAGCACGCGGCCCATCGATGGTACCGTTGCGGCGGTCTTCCTCGAAAAACACGTCGATGCCCTTGGCGCGCAACGCGTCCACCGCGGCCTGGTATTCCTCTGCACCGACCATGAAGGCGTGGTGCACGCCGTCCGACATATCGAGCGGACCCTTGATGATCGGGGCCGGGCGCTTGATCAACAACAGGCACACGCCGCCGGCATCGAGGAAGGTGATGACCTTGTCGGGCCGCTGGGCCAGGAATTTGCAGCCGACGATCTCGGTGTAGAATTTCACGCTGCGGTCGACGTCGCTCACCGGAATGCTGAAATGCGCGACGCCCTTGATCTCCGGCATGGCCTTTTCCTTTACTGATGTCCTTCCGGCCCAGTATTCCCGAACCGGGCTCCCGCGCCGCCACAAAATTTCGCTTTGCCGCAGGGCGTCCGAAACCAGTATCGTGGCGCGCATTTCGGGGTAAGAGCTTCGGCGGGGCATGTCGGCAACAATAAGAGTGCTCGACTGGCTGGGCGCGATCGTCGCCCATCAGTTGCAGAAGCCGACCAGCGGCTACGAGCCCTATGCGGCGGCGCGGCCCGAGCTGGTGGCGATGGTGATCCGGCCGGGCGACGTGCTGCTGGTCGAAGGCGCCCGCTCCAAGATCAACTCGGCGATCCGCTATCTGACGCAATCGACCTGGTCGCATGCCTGCATCTATGTCGGGCTTGGCGCCAATCTCGGCGAGCGCGACGGCCAGCCGCTGGTGCTGGTCGAGGCCGAGCTCGGCAAGGGCGTGATCGCCTCGCCGCTGTCGAAGTTCGCCACCTACAACACCCGCATCTGCCGGCCGGTCGGGCTCACCCCGGAGGACCGGTCCCAGGTGGTCCGCTTCGCGTCGGAGCGGATCGGCTACGAGTATGACGTCAAGAACATCATCGACCTGATGCGCTACTTCCTGCCGCAGCCGCCGGTTCCGGCGAGCTGGCGCCGGCGCATGATCGCGCTGGGCTCCGGCGCGCCGACCCGGGCGATCTGCTCGAGCCTGATCGCGCAGGCGTTCGAATTGGTCGGCTACCCGATCCTGCCGGACATCGAACGGGTGGATATCGAAAGCCGGCGCGAGATCCTGCACATCCGCCATCATTCGCTTTACACGCCGCGCGACTTCGACATCTCGCCGTTCTTCGCGGTGGTCAAGCCGACCATCGAGACCGGATTCGATTACAAGGCCATGACGTGGGACAAAGACGCCGAGCGCCGAGCACGGAATCAAATAATGGACTGACGAGGACACGCATGAGCGTTCGAGTGAAATGCCGGCGACGGTCGTCATGCGCGTCTGTTGCTGGCGCCGCTCGCCGCGCGGGCCGAGCCGATCGCCGACTTCTACCGCGGCAAGACCGTCAATGTGCTGATCGGCGTCGGTGTCGGCGGCGAATACGACATCCAGGCCCGCCTGGTGGCGCGTCACATCGGCAAGCACATCCCCGGCAATCCGACCGTGGTGCCGCAGAACATGACCGGCGCCGGCGGCCTGCGGATGGTCAACTACCTCTACAACGTCGCGCCGAAGGACGGCCTCAGCATCGGCATGATCGCCAACGCCTCGGCGGCGATGCAGGCGGCCGGTATCGCCAGCGTGCAGTTCGACGCCGGCCGGATGCAGTGGCTCGGCAGCATCGCGCCGGTGGTCGAAACCATGGCGGTGTGGAGCGCGACCGGCGTGAAGAGCATCGACGATATTCGCAAGCGCGAGGTGGTCGCCGGCGCCTCGGCGCGCGGCGCCATCACCTTCATCTATCCGCAGATGATGAACGAATTCCTGGGCACCAAGTTCAAGATCGTCACCGGCTATACCGGCGGCAACCAGATCAACCTCGCGATGGAGCGCGGCGAGGTCGAGGCCCGCAACAACACCTGGTCGAGCTGGAAGGCGACCAAGGCGGACTGGCTGAAGGACAAGAAAATCACCGTGATCGCCCAGGCTGGCCCGCGCGCCCCCGATCTCGATGCGCCGTCGGTGGAGGACGCCGCCCGCACGCCCGATGAGCGCCAATTGATCGAGCTCGTGGTGTCGGGCACGCAGTTCGGCCGGCCGTTCGCCACCAACGAGGCGCCGCCCGACCGGGTCAAGGCGCTCCGCGACGCCTTCGCCGAGCACCATGAAAGACCCCGAGTTCCTGGCCGAAGCGCAAAAGCTCGGCTTCGAGGTCGATCCGGTGCTCGGCGAGAAGATGCAGGCAATCGCCGTCAAGGTGCTGGCGACGCCCAAGGAAATCGCAGCGAAAGCCAAGGGATTGCTGGAGTAATTCGGGTGTTTTCCTTGCCGCAACGCAATGGCGGTGTTATCTCGCGGCCATGACGGCCTCCGCCATCGAAAACATCCGCAATTTCTCGATCGTCGCCCACATCGACCACGGCAAGTCGACCCTGGCCGACCGGCTGATCCAGCTCACCGGCACGCTGCAGGACCGCGAGATGGTCGAGCAGGTGCTCGATTCGATGGATATCGAGCGCGAGCGCGGCATCACCATCAAGGCGCAGACCGTTCGCCTCAACTACCACGCGCGCGACGGCAAGGACTACATCCTCAACCTGATCGACACGCCCGGCCACGTCGACTTCGCCTACGAGGTGAACCGCTCGCTCGCCGCCTGCGAGGGCTCGCTGCTGGTGGTCGACGCCAGCCAGGGCGTCGAGGCGCAGACGCTCGCCAACGTCTATCACGCCATCGACGCCGGCCACGAGATCGTGCCGGTGCTCAACAAGGTCGACCTGCCGGCCGCCGAGCCCGAACAGATCAGGAAGCAGATCGAGGACGTGATCGGCATCGATGCCTCGAACGCGCTGATGATCTCGGCCAAGACCGGGCTGAACGTCGATCGAGGTGCTGGAGGCGATCGTCACGCGGCTGCCGCCGCCGAAGGGCGACCGCGACGCGACGCTCAAGGCGCTGCTGGTCGACAGCTGGTACGACGCCTATCTCGGCGTGGTCGTGCTGGTGCGCATCGTCGACGGCACCCTGAAGAAGGGCCAGCGCATCCGCATGATGGGCACCAACGCGGCCTACGAGGTCGACCGCGTCGGCGTGTTCAAGCCGAAGCTGACGCCGGCCGACGAGCTCGGCCCCGGCGAGATCGGCTTCCTCACCGCGGCGATCAAGGAGGTCGCCGACACCCGCGTCGGCGACACCATCACCGACGATCGCAAGCCGGTTTCCGAAATGCTGCCGGGCTTCAAGCCGGCGATCCCGGTGGTGTTCTGCGGCCTGTTCCCGGTCGACGCCGCGGCGTTCGAGGATTTGCGCGCGGCGATGGGCCGGCTCCGCCTCAACGACGCGAGCTTCAGCTTCGAGATGGAGACCAGCGCCGCGCTCGGCTTCGGCTTCCGCTGCGGCTTCCTCGGCCTGCTGCATCTCGAGATCATCCAGGAGCGGCTGGAGCGCGAGTTCAATCTCGAGCTGATCGCGACCGCGCCGTCGGTCATCTACAAGATGAAGCTCCGCGACGGCTCGGAGATCCAGATCCACAATCCGGTCGACATGCCGGACCCGATGAAGATCCTGGAAATCCACGAGCCGTGGATCGAGGCGACGATCCTGACGCCGGACGAATATCTCGGCGCGGTGCTGAAGCTCTGCCAGGACCGCCGCGGCGTGCAGGTCGAGCTGACCTATGTCGGCTCCCGCGCGATGGCGAAATACAACCTGCCGCTCAACGAGGTGGTGTTCGATTTCTACGACCGGCTGAAATCGGTGTCGCGCGGCTACGCCTCGTTCGACTATCACCTGACCGACTACAAGGAAGCCGACCTGGTGAAGATGTCGATCCTGGTCAACGAAGAGCCGGTCGACGCGCTGTCCATGCTGGTGCACCGCAGCCGCGCCGAGCAGCGCGGCCGCGCCATGGTCGAGAAGCTGAAGGAGCTGATCCCGCCGCACATGTTCCAGGTGCCGATCCAGGCCGCGATCGGCGGCAAGATCATCGCCCGCGAGACCGTCCGCGCGATGCGCAAGGACGTGACCGCGAAATGCTACGGCGGCGACGTCACCCGCAAGCGCAAGCTTCTCGACAAGCAGAAGAAGGGCAAGAAGAAGATGCGCCAGTACGGCAAGGTCGACATCCCGCAGGAAGCGTTCATCGCCGCGCTGAAGGTGGACGTCTGAACGTAACCGCCGACCACAGCGACGCCCTGGATCTCGATCAGCATTCCCGGCCGCGCGAAGTTCGACACCGTGATCAGCGCGCTGGCCGGAAAATTGCCGCCCGGGAAAAACCCGGCGCGCATCTCGACGAACTTGTCGCCAAGCCGCACGTCGTTGATGAACACCGTCATGGTGACCATGTCGGCGAGGCTGCCGCCGCAGCTCTTCAGCGTCTTGTCGAGCAGGCGAAGATGGTGCGGACCTGCGCCTCGAAATTTCCCGAGATGTCCTTGCCCTGCTCGTCCTGGGTGGCGGTCTGGCCGGCGAGCCAGATCGTCTTGCCGCCCTGCGTGATGACGGCGGGGGAATAGGCCCGCTTCTTCTGGTGCTCGCTCTTGCCCATGTATTCGGCCATGACGGTTCCTCCCTGTTCGCGTTGCGATCAGTCTAGCGCAGCTCCAGCCGCCGGGGACAACCGGCTGCCGGCTTTCCTATGCGCGCAGGCTTGAGGTACAACTGATCCGGGCGCGACCTTGTAGGGTGTGAGTTTTTCCGATGCCTCAACTGCCGTTCGCGCGTCTCCTCACCCGAAGCGTCATCCTGCTGATCGCCATGCCTGCGGCGCCGCCACCGCGCAGGACCTCGGCACCATGGACCCGAAGCCGCTGCCGCCGCTCGAGCATCCCGACGATCCGAAGACGCCGGCCAAGCAATTGTTCGGCCGCAAGACCGAACCGACCAAGACCGACAAGCCGCGCTCGATCGGCTACTACACCGGCGGCTGCCTCGACGGCGGCGTGGCGCTGCCGATCAACGGCCCGACCTGGCAGGTGATGCGGCTGTCGCGCAACCGCAACTTCGGCCATCCGGCGATGATCAAGACCCTCGAGGACCTCTCCAAGAAGGCGCACGACCTCGGCTGGAACGGCTTCCTGGTCGGCGACATGGCGCAGCCGCGCGGCGGCCCGATGATCACCGGCCACTGGAGCCATCAGGTCGGCCTCGACGCCGACGTCTGGCTCACGCCGATGCCGGACCGCGAGCTGACCCGCGCAGGAGCGCGAGGAGATGATGGCGACCAACGTGGTCAACGACAAATGGACCGACGTGCAACCCGGACGTGTGGTCGGACAAATACATCGCGCTCTACAAGATGCTGGCGGAGGACCCGCGGATCGAGCGCGTGCTGGCCAATCCGGCGATCAAGAAGGCGCTGTGCCGCGACGTCAAAGGCGACCGCTCGTGGCTGCACAAGATCCGGCCGGTGCTCGGCCACAACTATCATTTCCATCTGCGCATCGGCTGTCAGGCGGGCAGCCCGAACTGCAGGGCGCAGCCGGCGACGCCGAAGGACGAAGGCTGCGGCAGGCGACCTCGCATCCTGGTTCAAGCGGCCGCTCGGCGAGCCGAAGCCCACGCCCGGCGCGCACCAGATTTTGATGTCGGCGCTGCCGGCGGCGTGCAAGCAGATCCTGAACGCGCCGTAGCAGGCCAGCGCGCCGAACCTCTCACTGTCCGCCCATCCTCGCGGATCATCGTCGCGCCCTTCTCGGCGATCATGATGGTCGGCGAGTTGGTGTTGCCCGACGTGATGGTCGGCATCACCGAGGCGTCGATGACGCGGAGCCGCTCGATGCCGAACACGCGGAGCCGCTCGTCGACCACGGCGAGCGGATCGGTGTCGCGGCCCATCTTGGCGGTGCCGACCGGATGGAAGATCGTGGTGCCGACGTCGCCGGCCGCCTTGGCGAGGCTGGCGTCGTCGTTGCCGATCGCTTCGCCCGGCAGGATTTCGTCCGGATGGAACGCCTGCAGCGCCGGCTGCGCCACGATGTTGCGGCGTGACGCGGATCGAGTCGGCGGCGACGCGGCGATCCTCGTCGGTCGACAGATAATTCGGCTGGATCGCCGGCGCGTCCGCCGGATTGGGCGACTTCAGCCGGATATGGCCGCGGCTGGTCGGCTGCACGTTGGCGACGCTCGCGGTGAACGCCGGGAACGTGTGCAGCGGCTCGCCGAAGCGATCGAGCGACAGCGGCTGCACGTGATACTGGATGTTGGCGCGCTCGCGCTTCGGATCGGAGTGGGTGACGATGCCGAGCTGCGACGGCGCCATGGTCAGCGGGCCGCGGCGGCGCAGCGCATAGTCGAGGAAAATCTTGGCGCGGCCGAACAGCGAGGCATAGGTCTCGTTCAACGTCTTGATGCCGCTGACCTTGTAGATCATCCGCAGTTGCAGATGATCCTGCAGGTTCTCGCCGACGCCCGGCTTGTCGAGCACGACCGGAATGCCGAACTGCTGCAGCTGCGCGGCGGGGCCGACGCCGGAGAGCAGCAGCGTCTGGATCGAGCCGATCGAGCCGGCCGACAGGATCACCTCGCCGCGGCAGCGCGCGACCTTGGTTTCGCCGTTCTGCTTGAAGCGCACGCCGACCGCGCGCTTGCCGTCGAACTCGACGCGCTCGACCATGCAGCCGGTTTCGAGCCGCAGATTGGGCCGGCCGAGCGCGGGCTTCAGAAAGCCGCGCGCCGCCGACCAGCGGCGGCCGAACTTCTGGTTGACGTGGTAGGGCGCCGAGCCCTCGTTGTCGCCGGTGTTGAAATCGTCGATCCGCTTGATGCCGGCCTGCTCGGCGGCGGTGCGGAACGCGTCGAGCAGGTCCCAGCGCACGCGCGGATGCTCGATCCGCCATTCGCCGCCGGTCGCGTGATGCTCGCCGGCGCCCAGGAAATGGTGCTCGTGCTGCTTGTAGATCGGCAGCACGTCGTTCCAGCCCCAGCCCTTGAGGCCGAGCTGGCGCCAGTGGTCGTAGTCGGCGGCCTGGCCGCGCATGTAGATCATGGCGTTGATCGACGACGAGCCGCCGATCACCTTGCCGCGCGGATAGTTCAGCGCGCGGCCGTTCAGTCCCGGCACCGCCTCGGTCTTGAACATCCAGTCCGAGCGCGGATTGCCGATCGCGAACAGGTAGCCGACCGGGATGTGGAACCAGATCCAGTTGTCGCGGCCGCCGGCTTCGAGGAGCAGCACGCGGTTCCTGGGGTCGGCGGACAGCCGGTTGGCCAGCACGCAGCCGGCCGAGCCCGCGCCGACGATGATGATAGTCGTAGTCGCCGTCGAGCGGTGTCGCGTCTGCCATGTCGTCTCCGTTGCTCCGCTCAGAGTTTGCTGCGCTGGTTCGAGTGTGGCAATCGGTTTAGCCAACGCTCCGCTGCCCCTGTTCTTGATTTTCGAGCCCGGGGTGAGCTCGCATCCCTTTTCCTGCCCCTCAACGAGGGGGTGGAGCGCCGGGAGGCGCCAGGGCTTGCGAGGCCCCCTACGGCTGACGAGGGCCGTTTGATCGCACCCACGGCATCCGTTGCCGAGGATCGCCGCTGTCGTCGCGCGGCCAATGACGTAGGCCGCGCCTCCCGGCTCCCGCGATCCATTGTCGGCCGCACCCGCTCCGTCATCCGACGCCGCTTCGACGCCCTCGATGAGCAGGCGGGCTGAAGAGTCGGTTGTGGGCGGGTAGTTTTCGACGCGGGTGAGGCCGCCGCGTCGTTGGCGTTCGGATAGAACAGCTGCTCGCCGCCGATCTTGTAGCCGGCGATCACGCCCTGGCCTTCCGGCGAGATCAGCCAGTCGATGAACTGCTGGCCGAGCTCCTTCTTCACGTTCGGATGCTTCTGCCGGGTTCACCAGCATGACGCCGTACTGGTTGAACAACCGCTTGTCGCCCTCGACCGCGATGACGAGGTCGCCGCGGTTCTTGAACGCGAGCCAGGTGCCGCGGTCGGTCAGCACATAGGCGTTCGACGCCGACGCGGTGTTGAGCGCCGCGCCCATGCCCTGGCCGATCGACTTGTACCAGGGGCCCTTATCCTTCTCGATGTCGATGCCGGCGACCTTCCAGAGATTGAGCTCGGCGATATGCGTGCCGCTCCTGTCGCCGCGCGAGATGAATGGCGCGGCCTTGTCCTTGACCGCCTTGAGCGCGGCGACGATATCCTTGCTGCCCTTGATGCCGGCCGGATCGGACTTCGGCCCGACCAGGACGAAGTCGTTGTACATCACCGGAAAGCGCTTCACGCCGAAGCCCTCCGACAGGAATTTCTCCTCGGCGGATTTGGCGTGGACGAACACCACGTCGGCGTCGCCGCGGCGCGCGGTGTCGAGCGCCTGGCCGGTGCCTTGCGCCACCACCTTCACCTCGATGCCGGTCTTGGCCTTGAAGATCGGCAGCAGGTAGCCGAACAGCCCGGAGTCCTGGGTCGAGGTGGTCGATGCCACCACGATGGACTTGTCCTGCGCGACCGCCGGCGAGGCGAGCAACAGCGCGGCGAGAGCGAGCAGCAGGCGGCGGGACAGCATCGAGTTTCTCCTGGGCTAGAGCAGCAGGTCGCCGGCGAGGAAGGCCCTCGCCTCGCTGGTTTGCGGTGAATGGAAAGAACGCGCCGGCGTCGCCGGTCTCGACGACGCGGCCGCGATGCAGGAACACGATGTCGCCGGCGAGCCTGCGCGCCTCGCCGAGATCGTGAGTCGCCATCACCACCTTGATGCCGCGCGCGGCGATGGCGCGGACGATGTCCTCGACCGCCTTGGTGGCGGCGGGATCGAGGCTCGCGGTCGGCTCGTCGAGCAGCAGCACGGTCGGCTCGCGGGCGAGCGCGCGGCCGAGCGCCAGCCGCTGCTGCTCGCCGCCGGACAGCCGGCGCGCCGGTCGCGACGCCATGCCGTCGAGACCGACGAGCGACAGCAGCTCGGCGATCCGCGCATCGTGGCGCTCGCGCGGCACACCGGCCGCGTTCAACGCGTAGCGGATGTTGCCTTCCGTGCTTCGCCGCAGCATCACCGGGCGCTGGAACACGAAGGCGCGCCGGACCGGCGGCGCATCGGCGACACCGTCCCAGGTGACGCGGCCGTGCGACGGCGGCAGCAACCCCATCGCGACGCGAAGCAGCGTGGTCTTGCCGGAGCCGTTCGGCCCGATCAGCACGGTCGGCGGGCCGGGCCGGATGTCGAGCGACACGCGATCGAGGATGGTCACGCCGCCGGCGGTGACGGTGACGTCCTCGAAACGGATCGGCAGATCGGCGGGCTCGGCGCGCATCGCTAGCGGGCCAGCCGTTCGCCGGCGCGGCGCACCGTCCACGCCAGCGCGTTGATAACGATGACGATGGCGATCAGCACCAGGCCAAGCCCGATCGCCAGCGGCAGATTGCCCTTGGAGGTCTCCAGCGCGATCGCCGTGGTCATGGTGCGGGTGAAGCCGTCGATGTTGCCGCCGACGATGATGATGGCGCCGACCTCCGCCGCGGCGCGGCCGAAGCCGGCCAGCAGCGCGACCACGAGGCTGAAGCGGCCGTCCCAGATCAGCGTCATGACGCGGCCGAGCGGGCCGACATTCATCGCCGTCAGCTCGTCGCGGTACTCGGCCCACAGGTCCTCGATGGTCTGGCGAGACAGCGCGGCGATGATCGGCATCACCAGGACGGTCTGGACGACGACCATCGCAGACGGCGTGAACAGCAGGCCGAGCGAGCCGAGCGGGCCGGAGCGCGACAGCAGGAGAAAGATCGCAAGCCCGACCACGACCGGCGGCAGTCCCATCAGCGCGTTGAGCAGCACGATGACGCCCTCGCGGCCGCGAAAGCGGGTCAGCGCGACAAAGGCGCCGAGCGGAATGCCGATCAACGCGGCCAGCGCCACGGCGGTGAGGCTGACCAGCAGCGACAGCCGGACGATCGCCAGCAAGGTGGGATCGCCGGTCAGGACCAGGTCGAGCGCGGAAGCGTCCGGGTGCATAGCGGCACGCTAGCATCTTTCCTGCGTGCCAAGCCCTTGCGACACCTTGCGAATCGGCTGCAGTGGCCTGCACCTGCCTGCACCCAACTGCTTTGCGTTCCGGTGGCCGGGTTGATAGGTTGGCCGCGACCGTGGCGCGCTGGGCGCGCGCCGGCGTCGATCGGAACGGCGGTTCCGGCACAAGTCGATCCTCGAAATACGGCCTCGTGCCGCGGAGAACCGCCATGCTCAGACGCGCCTTCACGCTGTCCGCCTTCGCCCTCGCCGTCACGCTCGCAGCGCTGCCGGCGCGCGCGCAGGACGTGACCTTGACCGCCTTCGCCGCCGCCTCGATGAAGAACGCGGTCGACGACATCAACGCCGCCTTCACCAAGGCGACCGGCATCAAGGTGGTGTCGAGCTACGCGGCGTCGTCGGCGCTGGCCAAGCAGATCGAGGCCGGCGCGCCGGCCGACCTGTTCGCCTCGGCCGACCTGGAGTGGATGGACTACGTCGCCAAGAAAAATCTCATCAAGCCGGACAGCCGCGTCAACCTGCTCGGCAACCGGCTGGTGCTGATCGCGCCGAAGGATTCCAAGATCGACAACGTCACGATCGGCCAGGGCTTCGACCTCGCCAAGCTCGCCGGCGACGGCCGCATCGCCACCGGCGACGTGCGCGCGGTGCCGGTCGGCAAGTACGCCAAGGCGGCGCTGGAGAAGCTCGGCGCATGGCAGGCGGCGGAGAAGAAGTTCGCCATGGCCGACAACGTGCGCGCCGCGCTCCTGCTGGTGAGCCGCGGCGAGGCCGTGCTCGGCATCGTCTACGAGACCGACGCCAAGGTCGACAAGGGCGTCAAGATCGTCGGCAAGTTCCCGGAGGACTCGCATCCGGCGATCATCTATCCGGTGGCGCTGACCAAGGATGCCAAGCCGGAGGCTGCGAAGTATCTCGATTTCATCAAGTCGAACATGGCGAAGACGATCTTCGAGACGTATGGCTTCACGTTCCTGATCCAGCCGACGTCGTGATGCTGCACTGCAGCTCCTCCCCAGCGGGCAGGGTGCGGTGACCGCGTGACGGTTGCTTGCCACCGGTCCCGGGGAGCGCACCCCAGCACGTGCGCTCGCCCGGGCATGGCCGTGCTTAATCTCACCCCCGACGAATGGACCGCGGTCGAGCTGTCGCTGCGGATCGCCGTGGTGGCGACGCTGGCGGCGCTGCCGTTCGGGCTCGCCATCGCCTGGGTGCTGGCGCGCAAGGAATTCTGGGGCAAGGCGCTGCTCGACGGCGTGGTGCATCTGCCGCTGGTGCTGCCGCCGGTCGTGACCGGCTATCTGCTGCTGATCTCGTTCGGCCGGCGCGGGCCGGTCGGCGCGTTTCTCTATGACACGTTCGGCTTCACCTTCTCGTTCCGCTGGACCGGGGCGGCGCTGGCCTGCGGCGTGATGGGCTTTCCGCTGCTGGTGCGCGCGATCCGGCTGTCGTTCGAAGCGATCGACCGGCGGCTGGAGGACGCCTCGGCGACGCTCGGCGCCAACGCGATGTGGGTGTTCCTCACCGTGACCTTGCCGCTCGCGCTTGCCCGGCGTGATCGCCGGCATGGTGCTGTGCTTCGCCAAGGCGCTCGGCGAGTTCGGCGCCACCATCACCTTCGTCTCCAACATCCCCGGCGAGACGCAGACCATCTCGGCCGCGATCTACACGTTCACGCAAATCCCGGACGGCGACGCCGCGGCCGGCCGGCTGGTCATCATCGCCATCGTGATCGCGCTGGCCGCCCTGATCGCCTCGGAGTGGTTCGCCCGCCGCGCCGGCCTGCGATACCACGGGGACTGACGATGCTCGCGGTCGACGTGGAGAAAAAACTGGGCGACGTGCAGATCGCCGCGCAGATTCACGGCGGCGAGCGGCGCGATCGCGCTGTTCGGGCCATCCGGCGCCGGCAAGACCTCGATCGTCAACATGATCGCCGGCCTGGTTGCGCCCGACCGCGGCCGGATCGCGCTCGACGACACCGTGCTGTTCGATTCGGCCGAACGCGATCGACGTGCCGGCGCACCGCCGCCGCATCGGCTATGTGTTCCAGGAGGGCCGGCTGTTCCCGCACATGACGGTGGCGCGCAATCTCGATTACGGCCGCCGCATGAGCGGCGTCTCAGCCGACGCGGCGGAGCGCGAGCGGATCGTCGAGCTGCTCCACATCGGTGCATTGCTGACGCGGCGGCCGGGGCACCTGTCCGGCGGCGAGCGCCAGCGCGTGGCGTTCGGCCGCGCGCTGCTGATGAAGCCGCGATTGCTGTTGCTCGACGAGCCGCTCGCCTCGCTCGACCGCGCCCGCAAGCAGGAAATCCTGCCGTATCTGGCGCGGCTGCGCGACGAGGCCAAGGTGCCGATGATCTACGTCAGCCACCAGGCCGGCGAGATCCAGAAGCTCTGCTCGCAGGTGGTGCGGGTCGAGGACGGCCGCGTTGTCGCGGCGGGCGGGCTGGAATTGCTGGACGACGGCGGCGGGCACTGAGTTTGCTACACTGCCGCGCATGCACGAACGAATTGTCTGCCTGACCGAGGAGACGGTGGAGACGCTGTACCTCCTCGGCGAGGAGCGGCGCATCGCCGGCGTGTCGGGCTATGCGGTGCGGCCGAAGCGGGTGCGGCGGGAGAAGCCGCGGGTGTCGGCTTTCATCTCTGCCGACGTGCCGAAGATTCTGGCGCTGCAGCCCGATCTGGTGCTGACGTTCTCCGATCTGCAGGCCGACATCGCCGCCGAGTTGATCCGGGCCGGCGTCGCGGTGCATGCGTTCAATCAGCGCGATGTCGCGGGCATTTTCGCGATGATCCGCACGTTGGGCGCGCTGGTGGATGCAAGTGAAAAGGCGGCGGCACTGGCGCGGAGTCTGGAACAGCGGCTCGATGCGGCACGCGCGCGCGGCGCAAAGCTGAAACGAAAACCGAAGATCTATTTCGAGGAGTGGGACGAACCGATGATCTCCGGCATCGGCTGGGTGTCGGAGCTGGTCGAAGCGGCGGGCGGCGTCGATGTATTCCAGCATCTGGCCGGGCAAAAGAGCGCCAAGGATCGCATCGTCACGGCCGAGCAGGTGATCGCGGCGGCGCCCGACATCGTGATCGGCTCCTGGTGCGGCAAGAAATTCGTGCCGGCCAAGTTCGCGGGCCGCCCGGGCTTCGATGCCATCCCCGCGGTGCGCGACGGCTTTCTCCGCGAGATCAAGTCGCCGCTGATCCTGCAACCGGGCCCGGCGGCACTGACCGACGGGCTCGACGCCATCGAAGCCATCATCGCGGAATGGTCGGCAAACCTTACGATGACCGGACCCGGCGCAGCCGCGCCAACAGCCGGCGGCCCTGACGGCGCATCCTGATCCAGAGCTTGTCGCGCCAGGTGCGCGGCACCGGCTCGGGCTCGGCGAGTTGCAAGCCGACCAGCACGACGCGATCCTCGGTGACGGTGTGGGCGACCAGCTTGACGGGCCCGAGCGGGATCGCGTCGTTCGGCCGCGGCGGATGCTTGATGAAATAGGCGGCGAAGTAGTCCGACAATGTCGTGAGCGCATCCTCCGGCGCCACGGTGAGGCCGTAGATCTCGCCGAGCGCGCCCATGGTGACGTCGCCCGGCACGAAGAAGTCCTCGACCAGGGCGGCGTCAGGCCGCGCGCTGGTGCGTTCGGCAAAGAAACGATCGAGCGCCTGGACGCGGTCGGGCGGCGCCAGGAAATAGACCTGGTCGCCCTCGCGCACCGGCGCCGCCTCCTCCGGCGTCAGGACGCGCTCGTCGCGCACCACCAAGGTGAGCTTGGCCCAGGTCGGGGCGATGCCGCGGCGCGAGATACGGGCTGTCGGCCACCACCGGATAGCCGACCAGCTCCTGCTTCAAGCGTGCCGGGCAGGTCGAGCTCGGTGCGGTGGGCGTTGACGTCGGGGCGCGGCTGGCCGATGCGGAGGAATCGCCCGGCGGCGCCGATGGTCCATCCTTGGATCAGCAGCGACAGCATCACCACGACGAAGGCGACGTCGAAGTAGAAGTGCGCGCCGGGCAGGCCGACCAGCATCGGGATCGAGGCCAGGAACACCGACACCGCGCCGCGCAGGCCGACCCAGGAGATGAACAGCTTCTCGCGGAAGCTGAACCGGAACGGCGCGAGACAAATCAGCACCGCCGCCGGCCGTGCGATCAGCATCAGCGTCAGCGCCACGGCGAGCGCCGGCAGCAGCCGCTGCGGCAGCCGCTCAGGCCACGCCAGCAGGCCGAGCAGCACGAACATCGCGATCTGGGCGAGCCAGGTGGCGGCGTCGAGGAACGTGACGATGGTGTTGTGGGCGCGGGTCTCGCGGTTGCCGACCACGAGGCCGGCGACATAGACGGCGAGGAAGCCCGAGCCGTGCCACCATTCGGCGAGGCCGAAGATCACCAGCGCGCCGGTGGCGACGAACGGCGCGTGCATGCCCTGCGGCAGCTCCAGGCGGTTCAGCACCAGCACCATCAGCCGGGCGCCGATCCAGCCGATGAAGCCGCCGATGATGCCTTTCTCCAGCAGCAGCGCCGCGATCTCGGCCCAGCCCTGGCTGCCGGAGAACAGCGTCTCGACCAGCACGAGCGTGAGGAAGATCGCGAACGGGTCGTTGATGCCGGACTCGACCTCCAAGGTGGCGGAGACGCGCGGGCGCAGCCGCAGCCCCTTGGCATGGAGCAGGAAGAACACCGCCGCGGCGTCGGTCGAGGCCATCACCGCGCCGACCAGCAGCGCCTCCGTCCAGGTCAGGCCGAGCGCCCAGGCCGCAACCGGCGCGACGATGGTCGTGGTGATCAGCACGCCTGCGGTGGCGAGCAGGCCGGCCGGCATCAGCACGTTGCGGAAGGTGGCCAGCCGGGTCCGCAACCCGCCGTCGAACAGGATCAGGCCAAGCGCGACGGAACCGACCGTATAGGCGAGCCGCACGTCGTCGAACTTGATGCCGCCGATGCCGGATTCGCCGGCCAGCATGCCGACCAGGAGGAACACGAGCAGCAGCGGCGCGCCGAAGCGCAGCGCGACCAGCGACGACATGATGCCGGCCAGCACCAGCACCGCGCCGAACAGGATGGTGAGACTGACTGAGTCGATCGAAGCCATGATGCGCCCTTAGCACCAACTCTTGGCGGCGCGATGGCGGGAACGCAACGAGAAAGATGTCGCGTGGCTGCTTGACCGCTCCCGCGCTTTGCGGAGACGAGGTCGACCGAGCGATGCCGCGGCCTGGTGCCGGGCCATGCAGCGCCTTGCATCCGGCTCGACCCTATCGGGCTAGCCGTCCATCGCCGGGACAAGCGCGGCGATGACGGACTCAAGAGCGCGCGCGGGCGACAGACGCGCTAGAAATTCACCTTGTCGCCGCCCTTGAGCGAGAGGATCTCGCGGGCCTCGTCGGGGTTGGCGATCTCAAGCCCCATGCCTTCGAGGATTTTGCGCACGTTGCGCACCTGCTGGGCGTTGCTCTCGGCGAGCTTGCCCGGCCCGATCCAGAGCGAGTCCTCGAGGCCGACGCGGACATTGCCGCCCATCGAGGCCGCCATCGCCGCGACCCGCATCTGGGCGGCGCCCGCGCCCAGCACCGACCAGTGATACTTGTCGCCGAACAGCCGGTCGGCGGTGCGCTTCATCTGCATCACATCTTCCGGATGCGGGCCGATGCCGCCGAGGATGCCGAACACCGACTGGATGAACAGCGGCGCCTTGATCAACCCGCGGTCGAGGAAGTGCCGCAGCGTGTAGAGATGCCCGATGTCGTAGCACTCGACCTCGAAGCGGGTGCCGTTCTCGGCGCAGGTGGTGAGGATGAACTCGATGTCGGCGAGCGTGTTCTTGAACATGCCCTTCTTCGACCCTTCGAGATACGGCTCCTCCCAGTCGTATTTGAACTTGCCCTTGTAGCGCGGGATCATCGGGTAGAGCCCGAAGTTCATGGTGCCCATGTTGAGCGAGGCAACCTCCGGCTTCAGCGTCGCCGCCGGGCCGCACGCGCTCCTCGACCGTCATGGTCGGCGCGCCGCCGGTGGTCAGGTTGATCACCACGTTGGACGCCTGCTTGATGACCTTGACGAACGGCAGGAACGCCTCGGGGGTCTGGTCGGGCCGGCCGTCCTTCGGATTGCGGGCATGCAGATGCACCACCGCGGCGCCGGCCTCGGCTGCGCCGAGCGCCGCGTCGGCGATCTCCTGGGCCGTGATCGGCAGATGCGGCGACATCGACGGCGTGTGGATCGCACCGGTGACGGCGCAGGTGATGATGACCTTGTTCTTGGCAGCCACGGGCGCACTCCCTGATTTTCTGTCGTCCGAAGCTTAAGCAAACCGGGGGCGTCTCCGATAGCCCCATGCTAAGACGCGGCGGATGAACCCATCGAGCCAAACCCGCTCCGTCGCCATCGGGATCGCCTGCGGCATCGGCGCCGCGGTGTTCTGGGCGGCCGGGTTCGTCGCGGCGCGGCACGGCATCGACATCGGCTTCACGCCCGCCGACCTGACGTTTCATCGCTGCTTCTGGGCCGGCCTCGTGCTGCTGCCGCTGGCCTGGCGCGACGGCTTGCGCGACCTCAACGGTGTCGGCTGGGGCCGCGGCGTGGTGCTGACCTTCCTCGGCGCCATCGGCATCTCGTATTCGAGCTACTCCGGCTTCCTGCTGGTGCCGCTCGGCCATGGCGGCATCATCCAGCCGTCGACCGCGGCGCTGCTCGGGCTGGTGCTGTCGGCGCTGGTGCTGCACGAGCGGCTGCCGCCGCGACGTGCCGCCGGTGCCGCCGTCATCGTCGCCGGCCTCGTCGTGATCGGCGGCGAGGCGATCGCCACCATCGGCACGCACGGCGTCGCCGGCGATCTGCTGTTCGTGCTGGCCGGCACGTTCTTCGGCACCTTCGGCATGCTGCTCCGCAAGTGGCGCGTGCCGGCGACGCGCGCCATGGTCGTGGTCAGCGTGGTGTCGCTCGCGATCCTGCCGATCTTTGCCGCGGTGGAAGGGCTTCGGCCACATGGCCGCGCTCGGCTTGCCGGAGAACCTGCTGCAGGCGCTGCTGCAAGGGCTGCTCGCCGGCCCCGGCGCGATCTATCTGTTCACCCGCTCGGTGGTGCTGCTCGGCGCCGGCCGGGCGTCGGTGTTTCCGACCCTGGTGCCGCCCTGCGTGCTGCTGATCGGCTGGATCGCACTCGGCTCGGTGCCGAGCCTCCTGCAGATCGTCGGCCTTGCCATCGTGCTGATCGGATTCCGATTGACGCAGCGCGCCTGATCCACAATTCATCCCCATTGTTGTGCCCGGAGGAGGCATGGACAACCTGCAAGACACACTGACCAGCCTGCTGCTGACCTTGCGGATGACGCTGCGGACCGAGCTCACCTCGGTCTGGCTGCCGATCCAGTTCGGCGCCATCGCGCTGTCGGCGTTCGCCGCCTGGGGCTGCGCGGTGGCGATCCGCCGCCGGTTCGATCTGGTCGCGGTGACGATGGGCTGGCCGGCGTGGCTCCGCGTGCTGACGCGGGCGCTGATCGACAATTTCGGCGTGCTGGCCTTCATGCTGATCCTCGGCCTGGTCCGCACCGCGATCCGGGCCTGGGCGCTGCATCCGCGCACCTACATCCTCGGCATGGCGGTCGACCTCGCCACCGCCTGGGTGGTGATCGCGCTCGCGGCAAGCGTGATCCGCAATCCATTCATCAACCGGCTGGTCGCGGTGACGAGCTGGACCATCGCGGCGCTCAGCATCCTCGGCCTGCTCGACGAGACGGTGGCGGCGCTCGATTCGCGCGCCATCCTGATCGGCGGCATCCGGGTGACGCCGCTGCTGATCCTGAAGACCGCGGTGCTGCTGTCGGTGGCGCTGTGGGCGGCGACCGCGACCAGCAACTTCCTCGACCGCCGGGTGCAGCATGTCGGCGGGCTGACGCCGTCGATCCAGGTGCTGCTCGGCAAGCTCATTCGCATCGGCGTGATGACGGCGGCGATCATCGTGGTGATGAGCGCGGCCGGCATCGACCTCTCGGTGCTGGCGGTGTTCACCGGCGCGATCGGCGTCGGCGCCGGCCTCGGCCTGCAGAAGATCGTCAGCAATTTCGTCAGCGGGCTGATCCTGCTGGCCGACAAATCGATCAAGCCGGGCGACGTGATCTCGCTGGGCGACCAGTTCGGCTGGGTCGCCAACATGGGCGCGCGCTACACCTCGGTCGATCTGAAGGACGGCCGCGAGCTGCTGGTGCCGAACGAGGACCTGGTGACCCAGCGCGTGGTGAACTGGACCTACTCGTCCGACCTGATGCGGCTCGAGGTGAAGTTCCAGACCACCTACGACAGCGACCTGCACAAGGCGCGCGCCGCCGCAGTCGCCGCGGCCGGCAGCGTCGAGCAGGTGCTGAAAACGCCGCCGCCGGTCTGCCATCTGACCGGCTACGGAGCGACCGCGATCGAATACGTGCTGTGGTTCTGGATCAAGGACGCGGCGGTCGGGCCGACCGGCGTGCGCAGCGCGGTGATGATCGCGCTATGGGACGCGTTCCAGCGCGAGGGCGTCAAGCTGCCGATCCCGGGGCCGGCGCATATCGTGCTGGACCAGCCGAAGTAGAAGTCTCTCAACACTCCCCGGCGCGGCGCGCCGCATGGCGTATCGCCGACGGCGAGGCGTTGAAGCGGCGGCGGAACGTGCGGTTGAAGTAGGACAGATCGCCGAAGCCGGCCTCATAGGCGATCGCGCTGATCAGCAGATTTCCGGCGCGCGGATCGTTCAGCATCCGATGGGCGCGCGCGAGCCTTTCCTCAAGCACGAAATCGGTAAACGTGGTGTCGTCCTCGGCCAGGAGCTGGCGGATGTAGCTCTCCGAGATCTGCTGGCTCTTCACGATGTCACCGATCGCAAGGCTATGGTCGCCGATCTTGGCGAGGATGGTGTCCTTGATGGCCCGCAGCCGCGCAGCGCGGAGGCCATTGGTGTGTGGCCCGGCGGCGCTGCCGCCCAGCAGCAGGGCCGCGAGATCGTGCATGTGCATCGCCACCGTCTGGCGAAGCTTTGCCGTCGCTAGCTCGTTCGGGCTTTCGAGGATTTTCGCGTAGCCCAGCAGCAGTTGCAGGATGCGGTCGTTGTCCGGAATCGGCCGCGCCACCAGACCGTCGAGGTCGGCGACATGCGGCTTAAGCAGGTTACGGCTCAGACGAAAATTGACCACGTGGGTCGATGTGAGTCCGCTGAAGATCGCGGGCGCCCCATTCGACGTCAACACCGCGTGGCCCGCGGCGACCATGGCGACCCGGCCGTGCTGACTTACCTCGCCGGTGCCACGCTGCACCACGACCAGGATGAGGTCGTCGTTGTCGACCAGCGCCGAGGTGTGATGATTGCGCATCGGCGACAGCGAGCCAGACGCCAGCGCGAAGCCAGGCAGCGATCGCAGCAGCAGATCGATGTC
The DNA here is from genome assembly GCA_963785665.1 of uncultured Alphaproteobacteria bacterium. Classification (GTDB taxonomy): domain Bacteria; phylum Pseudomonadota; class Alphaproteobacteria; order Rhizobiales; family Xanthobacteraceae; genus Z2-YC6860. The sequence goes on along the minus strand of CAWAWF010000025.1, from coordinate 79,700 downwards.
GAGCGGATGGCCGTCGAGCGGCGTCATCTCCATCCGGAGAATCTCGCGCCCCCAGATTTCGAGGAAAGCCTCTACTCCGCTGCCGCCCCGAAACGGCTCGGTGCTGACGCGTAGCGACCTCAATTCTTCATTCGGCATGAACTTGATGCCTTCAGCGACTCGGCGACCCACCCGTGTCTTTGTCGCATGGCGGCAACACTGGTTCAAAAACGACGGGATAGTGATGGGCAGCCCGTGGGGAAATGTCGCCCGGACCAAGCCTCGCGCGATCCTCCTCGCTAGCGTTTTCCCAACTGTGGGTATCGGCGACTCGCGGGGGGCGAAAATGAGACAAATGCTGTGCGGCATCGTTTCGGTCGCGGCGCTGGCCGCAATCGGCGCGGCGCAGGCCGCCGACATGCCGGTCAAGGCGCCGATCTACAAGGCGGCGCCTTACGATCCGTGGACCGGCTTCTATGCCGGCGGCAACGTCGGCTACAGCTTCGCGTCCTGGAACAGCTCCAACCCGGTGCCGGGCAACACGCTGGCCTCGGCTGGATTTGGAAATTTCGGCCCGGGACTGACCAGCACGGCCAAGCCGGGTGTCGACGGTTGGCTCGGCGGATTCCAGGCGGGCTACAACTGGCATGTTCAGCCGAGCTGGGTGGTCGGTCTCGAAGGCGACTTCCAGTGGACCAGGGAAAGGGCCTCGAATGCCGGCAGCGCCACCTTGCTGGCTATTCCATTCCGGGACGGCACGCTGACCGGGACAGTGACCTCGACCAACGCCTGGAAACTGGATTGGCTGTCGACCATACGCGCGCGCGGCGGCTACCTGTTTGCCCCGCAATGGCTGGCGTACGGCACGGCCGGGCTCGCCATCGGTCGCGCCAGCTACGCCAACACGTCCGTGAGCACGCTGACGTTCACCGGAGCCGGCGCGTTCACCCTGACGGGCACTGCCATGAATGCCGAGACAAAGACCGAGGCCGGATGGACCGCCGGAGCCGGCGTGGAAAACCAGTTCGCCAAGAACTGGAGCGCCAAGCTCGAATATCTCTATGTCGATCTCGGCACGCACCGGTTTCTCAACCTCACGGGCTTCGACACCAACATCAAACTGCGCGACAACCTCGTTCGCGTCGGGCTGAATTACCAGTTCCACTAGCGTCGGCGCCCGTATGGCGCCGGGTGAGGGGGTCTCAGCCCCATCCCGAGTACCCCCTCACCCTCCCGTTTTAATCCGCGCTCACTCAATCGCGATATGTGTGGCTGCGATGATGCCGGCCCAGTGTTGTTGCGCCCCCGCCAGGTAGGACGCGAGCTCCTCCGGGGACGACGGCCGCGCTTCACCGCCCATTGTCGCCAACGCCCGCTGGGCATCCGCCGATGCGAGCGCGCGGTTCACGGCTTCGCTCAGCCGCTGCTTGATGTCGGCCGGAATGTTGGGCGGGGCGACGATCGCCGTGATCGACGTGGTGACGAACTGAGGAAAGCCGCTCTCGACCATGGTCGGAAGGTCCGGCGCAAGCTTGCTGCGGGCCGCACTTGAGATCGCCAATCCACGCAGGCGGCCTTCCTGGATGTACGGGAGCATCTGGGTGAGCACCGAGAAGAAGACCTGGACCTGTCCGGCCACCAGGGCCGTCAGCGCGTTGCCGCCGCCGCGATAAGGGATGTGATTCATGTCGATCTTCGCGCTCGCCTTCAGCAACTCGCCTTCGATATGCGGGAGCGTTCCATTGCCGGCCGAGGCGTAGTTCAGCGCGCCCGGTTTGGACTTCGCCAGGCTGACCAGTTCGGCCACGGATTTGGCGGGAACCGACGGATACACGGCGAGGACCTCGCTGGTGTCGGCAACACGGGCGATCGGCGTGAATGTCCCCGCGTTGTATCCGGCGTTCTTGTAGGCCGCAGGCGCGATGAGAAGCGTGCTCGTGCTTCCCATCAGCAACGTGTAGCCGTCCGGCTCCGCGGCCACGACCGACTTGGCCCCGATGGTGCCCCCTGCCCCCGGACGGTTCTCCACGATCACAGGCTGTCCGAGAACATCCCCCATCTTGTCCGACAGGAGCCGCGCCATGACGTCCGGCGGAGAGCCGGCAGGCGACGCCACCACCAGCTTGATCGGCCGGTCCGGATACGCCTGCGCGCCTTGAAGCATCAGCAGATGCGCGCTGAGCGCGACCAGTACGGTGATCGTGTTCCGCTTCATAGTTCCCTCATAAAGATGCGTATCCGGACGATGAGAAACCGACCCCGGTGTGGCACTCTAGGACAGAGCCCGGCAGCTTCAAAACCGGGCGGCTGATCGTGATCGCCGACGCTCTGCTAGGTTCGGACGGTCGCGCCTGGGAATGGTCGGGTGTCGGGAGGGAAATCGCAAATGCTGCAAGGCCTGGCAAGAGCGCTGATATCCGTTGCCATCCTGGCCGTCGCGAGCCTGCCGGCCGGCGCGCAAGCGACAGCGGGCGACCCCGATGCCGAGCGCAAGGCGGACCTCGTCACCGCCTACAAGATCCTGGTGAACGAGGGCATTCTCGACAGCTTCGGTCACATCTCGGTGCGCTCGTCAAAAGATCCGAACATCTTCTTCATGCCCCGTGCCATGCCGCCCGCTCTCGTGTCGCTGGACGACATTCTGGAGTTGCGGGTGTCCGACAGCCAGCCGGTCGATCCCAAGGGGCGGCGCGTCAACGGCGAGCGCTACATTCACGGTGAGATTTACAAGGCGCGGCCGGACGTGATGTCGGTCATCCACTCGCATTCCCAGGCGGTGATCCCGCTCACCCTCGCCGGGATCAAGCTGAAGCCGGTGATCGCGCAGGCCGGCTTCCTGCCGCCGGAGACCCCGACCTTCGAAATCCGCGATGCCCGCAAGGACGGAGACCGCGGCATGCAGGTGACCGACAGCGCACGCGGCGCCGCGCTGGCCCGCACCTTGTCGTCCCATCCGGTCGCGCTGATGCGGGGGCACGGCGAGGTCGTGGTCGGGTCATCCGTCAAGCAAGCCGTTGTCTATGCCGCCTACGTGGACATCGACGCACGGATGCAGACGCAGGCGCTGCTGCTGTCCCACGATATCGTCACGATGAACGAGCCCGAGCTGTTCACGCCCGAGGAGTTTGACATCAATCGTCCGTGGGAGCACCTCAAGCAAAAGACCCTGGACGATGCAGCCAAGGCCAAGGTCGATCGTGCGCAGTTCGGACTCGATCAAACGCAGTTGAAGCAATAACGCGCTGGAGGAACGGGTGCCATCAAGCTGTGGAATTGCGATTGTCGGCGGCGGCCTCGCCGGCCTCGCGGTCGCGAACGCGCTGAAGACGTTCGGGATGAAGGCAGAGGTTTTCGAGACCGCTCCGGCTCTGGGCGAAATCGGCGCCGCGGTCAACGCAAGCCCGCAAGCCGTCAAGGCGCTGCAGGCGATCGGCGTCGGCGAAAAAATTGCCGCGGTCGGGACCACGTCGCCTGGAATCTACACGCGCAACATGCAGACCGGCGAATTCCTCGAGCTGAACGACCGGAACAAGGCCGCGGCGCGGTTCGGCGCGCCCTACTACACCTTTCACCGCGCCGACCTGCTGGACGCGCTCGCCGGCGGGCTCGACCCCAGCGCCATTCATCTCGGACACCGCTGATCGGAATAGAAGAGCGAAGCGACCGCAGCGTGCTCGCCTTCGCCAATGGCGCGAAGGTCGAGGCCGAGTATGTGATCGCCGCCGATGGCGTGCGCTCGGTGATCCGTCAGGCGCTCTATGGCGACGACAACCCGACCTACACCGGCCAGATGGTGTGGCGCGCGCTGCTGAACGGCAGCGACGTGCCGGCGGACGTGCTGGAGCCGACCGGCCATATCCAATGGGTTGGGCCGGGCTGCCATCTGCTCGCCTATTACATCCGCGGCAGGAAGCACGTGAACATCGTCACCCAGGAAGACACCGACAAGTGGGTCGAGGAAGGCTGGTCGACTCGCGGCGATCCCGACGAGATGCGGTTGAGCTTTCCCAATCCCGAGCCGCGCCTCAAGACGCTTCTCAGCATCGTGACCGAGTGCTCGAAGTGGGGCCTGTTCACGCGCCCGCTGACGCAGAACTGGGGCCGCGGCCGCATCCAGCTTGTCGGCGACGCCGCGCATGCGATGCTGCCCAATGCCGGGCAAGGCGCCTGCCAGGCGTTCGAGGATGCCTACATCCTGGCGCGATGGCTCGACGCCTGCCGCGATCCGGTCGAGGCCTTCGCCAACTTCCGCCGCATCCGCATCCCGCGCGTGCATGGGGTGCAGCGGCTCGCGCTCTCCAATGCCCGCTTCAAGCACATGCGCGATGCAGCGGCACAGAAGCAGTCGATCGCTGCCGGCAAGGGCAGCGTCCACGGCAACGCCGACTGGGTCTGGGGCTACGACCCGATGGGCGAATGGAACAAGGAGCCTTCCGTTCCCACCGCCTACGCCGCCTGATCGTCAGCCCTTATTTCTGGGCCTTGATCTCGTCGAACTTGGCGGTCGCCCGCTGGAATTGGCGATTGAACAGCCACATGGCGTCGAGAATCTCGCGGAACGTCGCGGAGGTTTTCGCGCGGTCGGCCTTTCCGAACGCGAACATGCTGTTGTTGCGCAGATACCCCATGATGCGCGGCGTCGAAATACGATAGTTGACCAGATCGCCCGATCGCAGCGCCGATTTGGTCGGGGTGGGAACGATCTGGATCAGCTCGAACACCTTCATCTGATCGATCGGATTGGGCAGCGCTTTCTCGATCTGCGGAATTTGCGGGAAAATCTCCGCGTGCTCGTTCATCAGCGCGTTTCGGACGTTGGTCCAGTGGTTGAACCGCTGGTCGGTCTTGGCCGTGCGCGCCTCCTCCTTGTCGTCGCGCGCAATCAACGCCGGATCGAACGACGCGATTGTGGGCTTGATCGCCGCCCATTTCTTCCGGCCGTTGCGGTCCTCCGATGCGCCGGTCTGGAAACTGCCCTTGTAGACGTTGGAGCGCGCGTTCCCCATGTTCTGAAGCCCGCCGGTCTCGGCGAAGAAAATGCCCATGCTGATGCGCGCCGCCACGTCCGCGTCGGCGGCGTCGAGGCCCTTGGCCCGCGCAATGTCAGTGGCCAGGTTCACCACATCATGGAATGGCGTGTTTGATTTCTGCGCATTTGCGAGAGGCGCCTGCAGCACAGTGAACAGCGCGAAATACTCGTCGAGCAATGGCTCGTTATCGGCATCGAAATAAGCCGGCGGCATCCCGAACCGGCTCGGCCGGCCGATCCTGGCCGGAAGCACATCGGTGAGATCCTTGTAGGCGCTGATCATCGCGTTGCGGCCCAGATAAAGCGCCTGCCCCGGCAAGTCCGGCAGCGGCTGATGCTGATCGATCTGCGCGCGCCGCTCGGCCAGCACGGACTTAAATGCATCCAGCGCCTTGTTGTAGGTATCGAGCGCCTCGGTCTGGGCTTTGGTCAGCGCGGCGTTCTGAGACTGGGCGGCGCGAACGATTGAGACGGGCTGTGCGAACAACAGGCCGCAGGCCAGAAGCATTCGCGCGATGGTGCGAATCGGCGATGTCATGCGTGCAGAATAATGAAGCTTGAGCCGACCGTCATCGACCGCGGTATCAGATCAGCTTCAGCCCCTTCAGGCTGGCGTGGCCTTCCTTGCCGACGATGATGTGATCATGCACCGAGATGCCGAGCGGCTTGGCGATCTCGACGATCTGCTGGGTCATCTGGATGTCGGCGCGGCTCGGCGTCGGGTCACCTGAAGGATGATTGTGCACCAGGATCAGCGCGGTGGCGCTGACAGCTCCAGCCCGCGCTTGACCACCTCGCGCGGATAGACCGGCGTGTGGTCGACCGTGCCGGTCTGCTGGACCTCGTCGGCGATGATCTGGTTGCGCTTGTCGAGAAAGATGATGCGGAACTGCTCCTTGTCGCTGAACGCCATGGTGGTGCGGCAATAGTCGAGCACCGCCGACCATGACGACAGCACCGTGCGTTTCTTGGCCTGGCCGCGCGCGAGCCGTCCGGCCGCCGCCTGCACGATCTTGATCTCGGCGATGGCGGCCTCGCCCAGGCCGTCGATCTCGCGAAGCCGTTGCCGCGGCGCCGACACCACCTCGCCGAACGAGCCGAACTTCGCGATCAGCGCCTTGGCGAGCGGCTTGACGTCGCGCCGGGGGATGGCACGAAACAGCACCAGCTCCAGCAGCTCGTATTCGGTGACCGCTTCGGGGCCGGCCTCGAGGAAGCGCTCGCGCAACCGCTCGCGGTGACCCAGGTAATGCGGGATGCCTTCGGCGAGGCCGTTTTCCGCATCGCTTTTCTGCGTTTTAGGCATTGGATTGCTGCACGCTGCCGACCTCGCAAGCATGCGAGCTTGGCCGCGCCTTTGCAATCGGTCCGTGCAGGAAAGCCGTCAGGCCCGATACGGCGGCTTGTGCAGGCCCTTGGGCGAGGTGGTGAAGATTTCCACGCCATTCGCGGTCACGCCGATGGCATGCTCGAACTGCGCCGACAGCGAGCGGTCCCGCGTCACCGCAGTCCAGCCGTCCGACAGCACCTTCACGTGCGGGCGGCCGAGATTGATCATTGGTTCCACCGTGAAGAACATCCCCGGCCGCAGCACGATGCCTTCGCCGGGGCGGCCGACATGGACGATGTTGGGCTCGTCATGGAACAGCTTGCCCAGCCCATGGCCGCAGAAGTCGCGGACCACGCTCATGTGCTGGGCCTCGACGAAGCTCTGGATGGCGTTGCCGATATCGCCGGTGGTGGCGCCCGGCTTGATCACCGCGATGCCGCGCATCATGGCGTCGTAGGTGACCTCGATCAGCCGCTCGGCGCGGCGCGGGATTTCGCCCACCGCGTACATCCGGCTGGAATCGCCATGCCAGCCGTTGAGGATCAAGGTGACGTCGATGTTGACGATGTCGCCTTCCTTCAACGGCTTGTCGCCGGGAATGCCGTGACAGACCACGTGGTTGATCGAGGTGCAGGTCGATTTCTTGTAGCCGCGATACATCAGGGTCGCCGGCATCGCGTCGTGGTCGAAGGCGAACTCCAGCACCAGCTTGTCGAGATGATCGGTGCTGACCCCCGGCTGCACATGCGGGCCCAGCATGTCGAGGCATTCGGCGACGAGCCGGCCGGCCTTGCGCATGCCCTCGAAGGCATCCTTGCCGTGCAGCTTGATCTGGCCGGTTTTGCGGAGCGGCGCCGCGGCCGCTTCAACGTAGGTCATGGTAGGCCAATTTAAGGATCGAGCGGGGCAAAGCAAGCGCGCTCATTTCGAGGGAACCGCGGCATCGAAGCGTTGCCGGGCCGCCTCGATCGCAGCGCGGTTCTGCCGCGCCCACAGTCCGATGCCGCTGACCGGCACCAGCAGCGAGCCGCCGAGCCTGGTCAGCTCGTACTGCACCTTGGGCGGGATGGTCGGGAACACCGTGCGGGTGACGAGGCCGTCGCGCTCGAGCCCGCGCAGCGTCAGTGTCAGCATTCGCTGCGAGATCGAGCCGAGCGCGCGGCGGATCTCGTTGAAGCGCCTCGGACCGTGGCCGAGCTCGCTCACGACCAGCACGGTCCACTTGTCGCCGACCCGCGACAGCACCTCGCTGACCGCCCGGCAATCGTCGGGCACATGGAGGTTTCCCGGTATCAGATTTGTGCCTTCTTGCTTGCGCTTGGCGGTCATCTAAATAGCCTCAGTATCGAACCGTAACCACGTACCGGAAGGTAACACTGCCATGGCCGCATTCAAGATCGCCGTCGTCGTCGGCAGCATCCGCCGCGAATCCATCAATAAGAAGCTCGCCCAGGCGCTGGTGAAGCTCGGCGCGCCCAATGTCGAGTTCCAGATCGTCCGGATCGACGACCTGCCGCTCTACAACCAGGACGACGAGGGCAACCTCGCGCCGAGCGTGGTCCGCTTCAAATCCGAGATCGGCGCGGCGGACGGCGTGCTGTTCGTCACGCCGGAGCACAGCCGCTCGATTCCGACGGCGCTGAAGAATGCCATCGACTGGGGCGCCCGGCCGTGGGGCAAGAACTCGTGGACCGGCAAGGTCGCCGCCGTGACCGGCACCTCGCCCGGCGCAATCTCGACGGCGCTGGCGCAGCAACACCTCCGCCAAATCCTCGGCGCCCAGGGCGTTACGCTGATGGGCGGCGAGGTCTATATCCAGTTCAAGCCCGGTGTGATCGGTGACGATGGCGCGGTCGCCGACGACAGCACCAAGGGTTTCCTGCAGGGGTTCCTCAATCAGTTCGCCACCTTGGTCGGCAAGCTCGCGGCCAAGTAAGTTTTTCGTTTCGCACACGGAAGCGCTGCCTTCGGGGGCGATTCCAGAAAGGCAAAGTGTCATGTCCATCCGTCCCGTGAAGAAGATCATCCAGTCCAAGCCCACCATGGAGGGCGCCGGCGTGCATCTGCGCCGCGCCTTCGGCTTCGGCGACACCAAGGAGTTCGATCCGTTCCTGCTGCTCGACGATTTCCGGAACGACAATCCCGAGGAATACGCCGCCGGCTTCCCCTGGCATCCGCATCGCGGCATCGAGACGATCACTTACGTCCTGGCCGGCGAGGTCGACCATGGCGACAGCCTCGGCAACAAGGGCGTGCTCGGCTCGGGCGACGTGCAGTGGATGACGGCCGGCTCCGGCATCATGCACCAGGAGATGCCGCGCGGCGACGCGCAGGGCCGCATGCACGGCTTCCAGCTCTGGGCCAACCTGCCGCGTCACTTGAAAATGACCGCGCCGCGCTACCAGGACATCAAGGCCAAGGATGTGCCCGAGGTGATCGACGACGACGGCACCAAGGTGCGCGTCGTCACCGGCGACTTCTGGGGCAAGAAAGGCCCGGTCGAGGGCGTCGCCGCCGATCCGCGCTATCTCGACATCTCGGTGCCGCCCGGCAAGCGGAAGACCTTCAAGGTCGAGGTCGACCGGCATGCCTTCGCCTATATCTTCGCCGGCTCCGGCGCGTTCGTTTCGGCGAGCAAGCCGTTCGGCGTGCTGACCGAGAAGCAGGTCGGCGGCGAGGAGATCGTGTTGCGCGAGCAGACCGGCAACCGCTCGCTCATTGTGTTCGACCGCGGCGACGAGGTCACGGTGCAGGCCGGCGAAGAGGGCGTGCGCTTCCTGCTGGTGTCCGGCAAGCCGATCGAGGAGCCGGTCGCGTGGTACGGGCCGATCGTGATGAACACGCAGGCGGAATTGCAGCAGGCGATGAGCGAGCTGCGCAACGGTACGTTCATCAAGCAGTAGGTGCTGGCACTCGACCAGTGCTCCGCGTTTCCCTCTCCCCTTGTGGGAGAGGATGCCCGAGCGTGTTCGCCGCCTCAATCCACCATCGGCACGCGTTCGACGATCTCGATGCCATCCATCGTAATCGCGCACTTCCACGCCATCGCTTCGACGCCGCGCTGCCGTGCCCGGTCGAACGCGGCGCCGTATTTCGGGTCGACGTCGCGCGCCAGTGCAAATCGCTCCGCCGAGCCGATCTGAATGAGATACAGCATCACCGCGCGGTGGCCCTGCTCGACCATGTCGCCCAGTTCGTCGAGATGCTTTCGGCCCGCGCTCGGTCTTGGCATCCGGAAATTCGGCGAGCCCGACCTGCCGCATCAGATGCACGTTCTTGATCTCGACGTAGCACGGCGGCCGCCTGCCGCTTTCCAGCAGGAAATCCACCCGCGAGTTCTTGCCGTACTTCACCTCGCGGCGGATGGTGTCGTAGCCGGTCAGCTCCGGGATCGCGCCCGTCGCCAGCGCCGCGCCGACCAGCGGATTGGGGTGCGCGGTGTTGACGCCGACCAGCTCCAGACCGCGGCCGAAATCGACCTCGATCAGCTCCCAGCTATGCGACAATTTGCGATTCGGATTGTCGGACCGTGACAGCCAGACCCGGGCGCCGGGCGTCGAAAGCCCCGTCATCGCGCCTGGATTGGCGACATGCACCGTGATCGTTGTGCCGTCCGGCATCGTCACATCGGCGAGGAAGCGCTTGTAGCGTTTGATCAGGGTCGCTTCGATCAGCGCCGGAAAGCGCATCGGCTATTTCACGAACGAGCCGCCGCGGTCCTCGTCGATATGCACGCGGATGATCTCGTCGAACGTGCTCTCGGCGCGGAAGCCCAGCTCGGTCGCGCGCGTGGCCTCGAACCGCTGCGGCCAGCCGGCGACGATCCGCATCACCAGCTCGTCCGGCTCGCTCTTGATGCGCGCCGCGACCTTGTCGCCGGCGATCCGCTTGCAGCGCCTCGATCTGCTCGGCGACCGTGACGCAGACGCCCGGCATGGTCAGGTTGATGCGCGGCTCGATCTTGTCGCGCGAAAGCCCGGCGGCGTGGATCAGAAAGCCGATCGCCGAGCGCGGGCTGGCGTGGGTGTGCGTCACCGTATCGGGAACCGGCAGCCGCGCCTCCTCGCCATTGAGCGGCTCGCGAATGATGCCGGAGAAAAATCCCGACGCCGCCTTGTTCGGCTTGCCGGGCCGCACCGCGATGGTCGGCAGCCGGATGCCGACGCCTTCGAGAATGCCCTTGCGCGTGTAGTCCGACAGCAGTTGCTCGCACATCGCCTTCTGCGCGCCATAGGAGGTAAGCGGCGTCAGGTGGAAATCGTCTGGGATGGCGTGCGGGAACGGCGCGCCGAACACCGCGATCGACGAAGTGAAGATCACGCGCGGCTTGTAGCCATCGCCGGTCTTGCGGACCGCTTCGAGCAGCGATCGCGTGCCGTCGAGATTGACGTGGTAGCCCTTCGGCAAATCGACCTCGGCCTCGCCGGAGACCACGCCGGCCAGGTGGAAGATCACGTCCGGCCGTTCGGAAATCGCCTTCATGGCGATGGCAGGATCGGCCAGGTCGCCGGTCCGCACCTTCTCGCGGTCGGAGAAGCCGGCGATGCGGGTCGGCGCGACGATGTCCATCACCGTCAGCTTGTCGATCGGCTGGCCGTTCAGCGCGCGGTCGACGACCAGCCGTTCGATCAGCTTGCGGCCGATCATGCCGGCGGCGCCGGTGATGAGGATGTGCATGCGTTCTCCGAGGCGGCTTCAAGCGCCCAGCTTGGTTTTCTGCCTCCCATTGCTATCGAAATTTTCCGGCGCGAGCCAGCGCTCGAAGGCGACTTTGCGCGCCGGCCATTCGCTATCGAGCATCGAGAAATAGGCGGTGTCGCGGCTACGCCCCTTGACGATCATGTGCTGGCGGAAAATGCCCTCGAAGGTGAAGCCCAGGCGCAAGGCGGCGCGGCGTGACGGGTCGTTGAACGAATGGCACTTCCATTCATAGCGACGAGTGCCGAGCGTCTCGAACGCATAACGCGCCAGGAGATACTGGGCCTCGGTGGCGAGCGGCGTGCGTTGCAACGTCGGGCCATAACAGACGTGGCCGACCTCGATCACCCGCATCGCCGGCCGAATCTCCATCAGCGAAAACATGCCGAGGGAGCGCCCGGCAGCATCCACGATCGAGAAGTAATAAGGGTCGTTGAGCGCCGCCCGTTCGGTCAGCCACACCGCGAAGCCGGCGGCGTCCGGGAACGGACCATTTCCATTGTAGGTCCATAGCTCATCGTGGCCGCGAATCGCCTCCCACATCGTCGCGCCGTGGCGATCCGGATCCAGCTTTTCGACCGAGCCGAACCGGCCCTTGAGCGTGACGGGGCCGGGCCGCGGCGCAGGCGAAGGATCCGCCACCTTGGGGCCGACCGGCTGGCCGGTCGAGGGAAGCGGCTCGGATTCTCCCGGCGTCATCACGACCATGTCTTTATGACCAAGCCTTGCGGTCTTCGCCGAAGAACTTGTTCAGCTCGCCGTTGCTGATCAGCCCCTCGAAGCCGTCGAACTTGCCCTCCTTGCCGATCTGCGTCGCCACCTTGATGAAGGCGTGCATCGCGACGCGGGCAAGCGAGCCGCCGACGCTGATCCGCCGCACGCCCATTTTCGCAAGGTCATCGACCGTGAAGCCGAACGCGCCGCTGTTCAGGAAATTGATCGCCTTGCCACCGACCGCCTTCACGGTAGCCTCGATATGCTCCCGCGTCTTGATGCCCGGCGAATAAAGACAATCCGCACCGGCATCGGCAAACGCCTTCAGCCGCCGGATGGTCTCGTCGATATCGGGCCGGCCGCGGATGAAGCCCTCGGTGCGCGCGGTGAACACCACGTCGCCGCCGGCCTTGTCGATCGCCGCCCGCGCCGCCTTGACCCGCGCCAGCGCTACATCGAACTCATAGAGCGGCACCGGCGACTGCGGCGAGTCCTCGATCGACAGCCCGGCCACGCCGGTGGCGATGCACTTCGTCACGTTCTCGGCGACCTTGTCCGGATCGTCGGCAAAGCCGTTCTCGAAATCGGCGTTGAGCGGCAGTTCGGTCGCGGCGGCCAGCTCGCGATAATGCGCCAGCACCTCGTCGATATTCTGCGCGCCGTCTGGATAGCCCATCGCGTGGGCGTGACCGGCGCTGGTGGTCGCGAGCGCCTTGAAGCCGAGCCCCTGCAGATAGCGGGCGCTGCCGACATTCCAGGGATTGGGGATGACGAAGCAGCCGGCCTTGTGCAGCTCGCGGAAGGTCTTGCGCTTGTCGGCGGTGGACGGGCGGGCGGACGGCATGAAACACTCCCGGCAAATGGAGAAGGCGAAAGCCTGCCACGGCGGCGCGCGCCGGGACAGCGCATTTCGGTGATACAGCAATCAAGCGATGTGATGGCTGCAACAAGGGGTGAGGAATGATCGTCGATTGCGTGGACCTCGATGCGCTGGAGCAGAACGCTCGGCGGGTGATGCGGCCGGAATCCTGGATCTTCTGCGACACCGGCGCCGACGACGAAATCACCTACAAGGAGAACGCGCAGGCATGGCGAAAGCTCAAGCTCCGCCCGCGCGTGCTGCGTGACATCCTCGAGATCGACACCAGCGTCACGGTGCTGGGCACCAAGCTCCGTACGCCGATCATGGTGGCGCCGACCGGCCGCCATGTGCTGTTCCATCCGGAGGCCGAGCGCGCCACCGCGCGCGGCGCTGCCGCGGCCGGCGCGCTGTTCGTGATGTCGACCTCGGGTAACACCCTGGTCGAGGACGTCGCGAAGGAGCGCGGTGCCGCGCCGCAATGGTTCCAGCTCTACATGCAGCCGGACCGCGAGGCGACCGGCAAGCTGCTCGACCGCTGCGTCGCGGCGGGCTTCACCGCGCTGGTGCTCACGGTCGACCAGCCGGCGCCGGGCTGGAGCCCGCGCGCCTACCGGACGCCGGTGATCGCCACGCCGGATATCCGCAGCGTCAACATGGTCGGCCAGCCGATCGCGCGCACCGCCTACGATATCGAGCGCAAGGGCATCGTGATGTTCCCGACCAACTTCGCCGACCTGGAATGGCTGGTGAAGCGCTGCAGCATCCCGGTGCTGGTCAAGGGCGTGCTGCGCGGCGACGACGCCAAGCGCTGCGTCGATTGCGGCGTCAAAGCCGTCATGGTGTCGAACCACGGCGGCCGCCATCTCGACACCACGGTGACCACCGCCGAGGTGGTGCCGGAGATCGTCGAGGCTGTCGGCAAGTCCGCCGAGGTCTATGTCGATGGCGGTATCCGCCGCGGCACGGACGTGGTGAAGGCGCTGGCGATGGGCGCCCGCGCCGTGCTGCTGGGCCGTCCGCCGCTGTGGGGCCTTTCGGTCGGCGGCGCTGCCGGCGTCACCGAGGTGATGAACCACATGCGCGAGGAGCTCGTTCGCGCGATGCAGCTTTGCGGCGCCAACAGCCTCGCGGCGCTGACGCCGGACCTGGTGAAGCTTTGAGCGAGCTCACTCCGGCTGGAAAACTGCGCGTCGGCGTGGCGTTCGCGCCGTCGCCATCGCCGCTGTTCGTGGTCAAGGACGGCAGTGGTACGCCGCGCGGTGTCACCGTCGATCTCGCCGAAGCTCTGGCGGAGGAACTCGGCGTGTCGCTCGAATTGATGGTCGCGCCGAACACCGGCGAGCTGGTCGATGCGCTGGAGGCCGGACGGATCGACGTGTCGTTCATGCCGGTCGACGACGAGCGGAAGAAACGCATCGCGTTCGGGCCGGTCTATTTCGAGGTGGAGAGCACCTACATGGTGACGGCCGCCTCCGGCATCAAAACCGTCGCCGAGGTGGACCGCCCGGGCGTCCGCGTCGTCGGCATCGCCAACACCACCACGATCCGCGCCTCGGCACGTACCTTGAAACACACCACGCCTGTCGCCGCCGCCTCGATCCACGATGCGATGGCGATGATGACCGGCGGCCAGGCCGACGCCTTCGCACTGTCGCGCGATTCGCTGCCGCCGTTCGTGGCGCAACTGCCCGGTTCGCGCATGGTCGAGGGCGGCTTCCAGTTCACCGGCGTCGCCATCGCGGTGGCGAAGGATCGTCCGGAGGCGCTGGAGACGGTCGCTGCGTTTCTGGAGAAAGCGAAAAAGTCCGGCGTGGTGAAGGACGCCTTCGCCCGCGCCGGGCTGTCGCATCTCGACGTCGCGCCGTAACGTCGGTCCCGTCATCCTGAGGTGCGCGCTCTTGCGCGCCTCGAAGGATGCACGGCCCGATCGTTGCAGCGAGTCAGCGGCCGTCGCCCTTCGAGGCTCGCTTCGCTCGCGCCTCAGGGTGACGGGTCTCAGTGATTATCCCTCGGCACACTCGTCTGCGCCACGCGCTGGTACTTCACCGCGGGCTTCAGCACCATGCCGTCGGCAAGCTGATCGACCATGCCGCGCTGGATTTCCTGCCACGGCGTCTGGCTCGCCGGATATTTGTAGCCGCCGGCCTTCTCCAGCGCCTTCCGCCGTTTCGCAAGCTCCGCCTTCGAGACGAGCATGTCCGCGGTGCCCTTGTTGAGATCGATCCGCACCCGGTCGCCGGTCTTCAGCAGCGCCAGTCCGCCGCCGGCCGCCGCCTCCGGCGACGCATTGAGGATCGACGGCGAGCCCGAGGTGCCGGACTGCCGGCCGTCGCCGATGCAGGGCAGCGCGGTGATGCCGGCTTTGATCAGCTTGGCCGACGGCTGCATGTTCACCACCTCGGCCGAGCCTGGATAGCCGATCGCGCCGGCGCCGCGCATGAACAGCACGGTGCGGTCGTCGATCTTCAATGACGGATCGTCGATGCGGTGGTGGTAGTCCTCCGGTCCGTCGAACACCACGGCGCGGCCCTCGAACGCATTCCTGTCCTTCGGGTCGGACAGGAAGCGCTTGCGGAAATCGTCGGAGATCACGCTCAATTTCATGATCGCCGAATCGAACAGGTTGCCCTTCAGCACCTTGAAGCCGGCCTGCTTCTTCATCGGCTTGTGGTACGGCTTGATGACGTCGGCATTGCTCACCTTGGCGCGCTTGCACGTTCTCGCCCATGGTCTTGCCGTTGATGGTCAGCGCGTCGGCGTGGATGCGTTTGGCCTTGAGCAGTTCGTTCATCACCGCCGGCAATCCGCCGGCGCGGAAATACTCCTCGCCGAGATATTCGCCGGCCGGCTGCATGTTGACCAGCAGCGGCACGTCGTAGCCATGCGTCTCCCAATCCTGGATCGAAAGCTTGACGCCGATATGCCGCGCGATGGCGTTGATGTGGATCGGCGCGTTGGTCGAGCCGCCGATCGCCGAGTTGGCGACGATGGTGTTCTCGAACGCCTTCCGCGTCAGAATGTCGGACGGCCGCAAATCCTCATGCACGATCTCGACCGCGCGCACGCCGGTCTCATAGGCGATCTGGCCGCGCTCGCGGTACGGCGCCGGGATCGCCGCGCAGCCCGGCAGCGACATGCCGAGCGCCTCGGCAAGCGCGTTCATGGTCGAAGCGGTGCCCATGGTGTTGCAGTGGCCGACCGACGGCGCCGTCGCGCAGGCGATGTCGAGGAATTCCTTGGCGTCGATGCGGCCAGCGGCCATTTCCTGCCGCGCCCACCACACCGCGGTGCCGGAGCCTGCGCGCTTGCCCTTCCACCAGCCGTCGAGCATCGGTCCGCCGGACAGCACGATCGCCGGGATGTTCACCGTCGCCGCCGCCATGATGCAGGCCGGCGTGGTCTTGTCGCAGCCGGTCAGCAGCACCACGCCGTCGAGCGGATAGCCGTACAGCACCTCGACGAGGCTCAGATACGCGAGGTTGCGGTCGAGCGCCGCGGTCGGCCGCTTGCCGGTCTCCTGGATCGGATGGCACGGGAATTCGAACGCCACGCCGCCGGCGTCGCGGATGCCGTCGCGGACGCGCTTGGCGAGTTCCAGGTGATGGCGGTTGCACGGCGACAGGTCGGAGCCGGTCTGCGCGATGCCGACGATCGGCTTGCCGGAGCGAAGCTCCGGTCCGGTCAGCCCGTAGTTGAGATAGCGCTCCAGATAAAGCGCCGTCATGCCCGGGTTGTCCGGGTTATCGAACCAGAGCTGCGAGCGCAGATTTTTGCCGCGCGGAGCCAGGGTTTTCGGTTTCCTGTCGGTTTTTTTGGCCATCACGATCCTCGGCGTGCCGTGTCATTTGATCGGGCGGCGAGGATGCGCCGAAGGCAGCCTTGCTCGCAACCCGGCCCGCGGCGGCCTATCCGACACGGGTTTGTGATTGAATTTTTGGGGCACCTCGGTGTTCCATTATTGTCCCGCGCGGGGATGCCTATAGGTCAAGACCACGCGCAAGTGCGCATGCTGAAAGGACAAAAAATGAAAAAGCTTGCTTTGACTGCTGCGGTGATCGGATTGGGCCTGGCTGTCGCCATACCTGCCCAGGCGGCCAAGAGGCATCGGCACAACGCCGGCGCCGGTGCTTATGCCATGACGCCCGGCGGCAGCACCGCCGAATTCCAGGGCGGCGTGCTGAAAGGCCCGCTCTACAACGGTCAGGATTATCTCGGCGACGATCCCGACCCGAACATCCGGGCCTATCTGCTCCGCGATCTTGGCAGCCGCTACGGCGGCGGACGCTGACGACATCTTCGGGCGCATGCCTTTCGCGTGCGCCCGAACGCTGGGGAGGAGAGCATGAAGATTTCCGCTTTGATTGTTTCCGCGATCGCGCTCGCGCTTGTTGCCGCGTCGCCGGCCGAAGCCGCCGGCAAGCATAGGAAAGCTGTAGCTGGGCACGCCACCGTGCAACGGCCGGTCGTCATGAATTCGGGATTCCAAGGCGGCGTCAGGGCCGGGCCTCTGTACAACGGCCAGGACTACATCGGCGACGATCCGGACCCGAACATTCGCGCCGCTCTGATCAAGGATATGACTCGTTACCAGGGCTCCTACTGACCGCACTCCATTTGATTTTGCCGCAGGGATAGGCTCAATAGCGGCGCACTGAGGGGCGCCGGCTTCATGCTGAATCAATTGCTGGTCGGCGGCGTGGTCAGCCTGGCCAATTTCGGCATCCACGCGCTGATGACGGGCCTCATCGTGGTGGTGACGCGGCATGTTGCCGGGCGCACCGACGATCTGCACGTTTTCATGCGCGTCTCGGCCCTGATGATGGTGACGATGGTCGCGCTGCTGATCACGCACGTCACCGAGATCGCAGTTTGGGCGAGTGTCTATGCGCTGCTCGGCATCGAGACCGAGAAGGCCAGCGCCTTCGAGTTCGCCTTCGAGAACTACACGGCGCTGGGCTACGGCGACGCCGTGCCCAATGAAGGCTATCGGCTGATGGGGCCGATCACCGCACTGTGCGGCCTGCTGCTGATCGGCTGGTCGGTCGCCATCATTTTCGAGGTGATGCGAATGGCCGAGGTGCAGTTCGGGCGGAAGCGTCCACGCTGAGACTTTTCGCGCCCGCCCGGTGTTTACTCCGGTGGGGGCACAACGTGAGGTCTTACATGCGCGGCCGGACAATCGTGGTACTCGCAAGCATGGGCCTGGCCTTGGTGTTGGCCATGGGCCTTATTCCACCGGCGGCGGCAGCCAAGAATGCCACGCACAAGCGGGCGCACGCGGTCCACACGGTCAGGCATCAGGCGGTCCGGGCGCAGTCCGGCTCGCAGTTCCAGGGCGGCGTGCTGAAAGGCCCGCTCTACAACGGCCAGGACTATCTCGGCGACGACCCCGATCCCAACATCCGGTCGTTCCTGATCCGCGACAAGAGCCGCTACGGCGGCCAAGACTGAACCACGATTGACGGTTCCGGCCCGTTGACGCCGGGCGCGGGCCTGCGGCTAATAGGGGAAATAAAATCCCCTGAGGAAACGCAGGACCGTCCCATGCTGAAGACCATCGCGGCATTCGACCGCATCGGCGAGGAGAACGCCTTCGCCGTGCTGGCGCGCGCCAACGCGCTCGCGGCCCAGGGCCGGACATCATCAGCCTCGGCATCGGCCAGCCGGATTTCCGCACGCCTGAGTTTATCGTCGAAGCTGCCATCAAGGCGCTGCGCGACGGCCACCACGGCTACACCCCGGCGAACGGCATCCCGCCGCTCCGCGAGGCGGTCGCCGCCGATCTGCACAAACGCTATGGCGTCGAGGTGTCGCCCGAAGTCGTGATGATCATGCCCGGCGGCAAGCCGACCATGTTCATGTCGATCCTGATGTTCGGCGAGCCCGGCGTCGACATCATGTATCCCGATCCCGGCTTCCCGATTTATCGCTCGATGATCGAATACACCGGCGCGCGGCCGATCCCGGTGCCGATCCGCGAGGAGAACGGCTTTGCCTTCTCCGCCGAGGAGACATTGAAGCTGATCACGCCGCAGACCCGGCTGCTCATCATCAACTCGCCGGCCAATCCGACCGGCGGCGTCACGCCGAAGAGCCGAGATCGACAAGCTGGTCGCCGGCCTGGAGAAATTCCCCGACGTCTGCGTGATGTCGGACGAGATCTACGATCACATGGTCTACGATGGCGAGAAGCACGTCTGCCTGCTGTCCTATCCGTCGATCCGCGATCGGCTGATCCTGCTCAATGGCTGGTCGAAGACCTACGCCATGACCGGCTGGCGGCTCGGCTACGGCATATTCCCGCCGAAGCTCTACGAGTACGTCCGCAAGCTCGCGGTCAACCTGCACTCCTGCGTCAACGCCTCGGCGCAATACGCCGGACTTGCGGCGCTGACCGGCCCGCAGGACGAGGTGACGAAGATGGTCGCCGAGTTCGACAAGCGCCGGAAGGTGGTCACCGCGGGCCTCAACAAATTGCCCGGCGTGTCCTGCGCCGTGCCGAAGGGCGCGTTCTACGCCTTCCCAAACGTCTCGCGCACCGGCTGGAAGGCCAAGGAGCTCGCCAACGCGCTGCTCAACGACACCGGCGTCGTCACCATCGGCGGGCCGGACTTCGGCATTCTCGGCGAAGGCTACATCCGGCTGTCCTATGCCAACTCGACCGAGAACATCCTCAAGGCGCTGGACCGCATGGGCCAGTTCCTGGCGAGCCGCAAGGCGGCGTAACCATGCGAGCGGCAACCGTCCTGGCGACTATCCTGGCGCTTGCTGCGCTTGGCTTTGCCATTCCGGCGCAGGCGCAAACCTATACGCGCTATGAATGCACCGACGGCGCCAATTTCGAGGTGGCGTTCTATCCCGAAACCAAATTCGCGTTCGTGCAGATCGACGGCAAGTCGGTGCAACTGCCGAAGCGGTTGTGGCTGACCGGCCAGCGCTTTTCCAGGAACGGCGTTGTGCTCTCGCTGAAGAACGGCGGCAACGCCATCATCAAGCGATCCGGCAAGACGTCACAGTGCAAGGAGAAGTGACGGCCCCGGCGTTGTTAGCGCTCCTCACTTGAGGTCGGCACCTCGATGCTGGCGAGCAGCCGGTCCACATTGTCGTGGAAGCTCTGCCACGGTGCCTCGCGGTCGGACTGGTTGCGCACCACGATCGAGCTGCCGGCGTAGAACTTCTCGTACAGCATGTGGCGGCCGGCGAACTCCGTGCCGGTGATGTCCCAAGCCAGCTTGTAGAGCTTGTGGCGTTCGACCGCCTCGATCGACGGCGTCTTCCACCAACGCTGGAAGGTGTCGCGCATCGCCTCGTCGGTCAGCACGTCGATCGAGGCCGGCATCACCAGCGGATAGCCGCCGAGCAAGGTGCGCAAGGCATCGACGATCTCGCTGTGGTGCTCCTGGCACCAGTTCAGCGCCGCGTACATGATGCGGCGGTTCGGCGTGGCGAAGCCTTCCGGCCAATTCTCCCAGGCATCGATCTGGCCGTGCACCAGCCCGCCGACCAGCGCCTCCAGCGCGGCGAGCCGGCCGAGCTGCTCGCGCACCGCCGGAATCTTGTCGGTGCCGTTGGCCTGGCAGATGCGGCTGGCGAGGCCAACGATGAGCTGCATCTTGGCCCAGAACCGGATGTTGGACTGGTGGTTCTGGTAGCAGTTCGCCGGCGTCTCGATGTAGATGCGCCGCGACATCGCGGCATCGTTGTGCAGGAACACCCGCTCCCACGGAATCTTGACGTTGTTGCAGACCAGCACGCTGTCGGTCTCGTCGTAGCGGTACGACATCGGATAGTCGGCCTGATGCGCGACATGCTGCGCATAAGGCTGGCGCGACCACAGCGACAGGCCGGGCGCGTTGAGCGGAATGGCCGCGGTGATCGCTTCGCTTTTCAGCTTCTCGTCGATCGGCGTGAGATTGCCGATCAGGATCTCGTCGGCATAGACCGCCGAGGTGGCGAGCATCTTCATGCCGGTGACGGTGACGCCGGCATCGTCCTCGGCGACCACCTGCAGGTTCGGGTCGTCGCGCTGCTGGCCGGGAAACAGCGACGGCGTCCTTCCGCCCGCTCGCCGGCGTCACGGCGAAGCTGAGATAGAGATCGTTCTTGCGGGCGAAGTCGTAATACTTCAGCAGATTTTGCCCGAAGCCCGCGCGGATGCGGTCGAGCAGGCCGGCGTTCATAGCGAGCCCGGTGATCAGCCCGGACACCTGGTCGGGCGAGCGGCCGACAAAGCCGTAGGTGTAGTCGGCGATCGCCTTGCAGCAGCGCATCCGCCGCGCCAGGTCGTCGCGGTTGCGGCAGCGCAGCCAGTAAAGGCTGATGCGCTCGCCGTCCTCCTCGAACGAGAACAGATCGCGCTTGGCCGGATCGGCCTTGAGGTCGTAGAGCCCGGCGACGGTCCTGCGCGCCTTCGCGGAACGCCGGGTGGCTGGTGACGTCGTCGACCCGCTCGGCGCCGATGTAGACGGTGCGGCCGTCGCGCATCCGTTCAAGCTTTTGCGCGCCGGATATCAGCACCGGATTACTTCCGCACCATCCAGAGCGGCGTCGCCGTCTGCGGAACGCGCTCCCATTTCTGGTCGTCGCCTTCGGTGAAGCGCCAGCCCTGGCCGTTGGCCGCATGCAGCACGATCTCGCCGCGATCCATCTGCCAGGTCTGCGGCGAGAAAGTCGTCACCACCTTGTCGCAAGGCGATAGCAGCCGAAGCACGAACTCCTCGCCGGCTGCGGTGTTCGACAGCGCCAGCCCGCACACGCGTTTGCCGGTGCGGTTCACGATCTGCCATTCGCCGGTGACCTGGTCGGCGGTCTTCGGCGGCGCGCCGAGGTCGCTCGGGTTCTGGATGAACAGGATGCCCTCGCCCGGCTTCGGCGCCTCGAAGATGCCGTTCTCGACCTCGCTGAATTCGAGAACCGAGTTGCCTTCCGCATCGAGCAGGCGGAGGAAATCGTTGTCTTTGAGCTGCCAGCCGGCGACCTCAGGAATGAAAGCAAACTGCTTGACGCAGTTCGGATCGAACTCGACGCGCTTGCCGACCTTGGCGGCGGTGTCGCGGAAGGTGATCGTGCAGGTCTTCTCGCGATCGGCGTTGGAGAACTCCCAGCTTCCGGCCATCGTGCGGGGTTGCGCCGGCAGCGCAGGCTCGGTCACCTTCTCAGAATCGGGCAGCGGCGCGGCGGTGTCCGGCGGCGGCGCAGCGTCCGGAGCCGGCTGCGCCGAAAGCTGCGCCGAGAAACCGATCAACAGGGCTGCGGCCAACGCGGCGGGACGGATCATGCCGCAAATTATCACGCCGGCTTCTTCGGAGGCCAGGGTGTCTCGGGCACCGGCGTCAACGGCGGCTTGCCCGAGCCCCACGCCAGCAGGTTGTCGACCACGAGCTGGTCCATCGCCCGGCGGGTGGCGACCGAGGCCGAGCCGAGATGCGGAAACAGCACGACGTTGTCGAGCGCGATGAGTTCCTTGCGGCACCTCGGGTTCGTTGCGATAGACGTCGAGGCCGGCGGACAGGATTTTCTTCTGCTGCAGCGCCTTGATCAGGGCGGCGTCGTCGACCACCGAGCCGCGCGCCATGTTGATGAAGATGCCCTCCGGCCCGAGCGCATCGAGCACCTCGGCGTTGATCATGTTCGCGGTCGTCGGCCCGCCGGGCACGATCGCCAGCAGCACGTCGACGTCGCGCGCCATGTCGACCAGCTTCGGATAGTGCTTGTACGGCACGCCCGATTGCGGCTTGCGGCTGTGATAGACGACGGTGCACCTGGAAGGCCTCGAGCCGGCGCGCGATGGCCTGGCCGATCCGGCCCATGCCGACCAGCCCGACCGTCGCGTCGCGCAAGGTACGCCGGCGTCAGCCGGATAGCCCTTCTCCAGCCATTTGCCGGCGCGGAGGAACCGCTCGCGCCTGCGGCAGCTCGCGCACGGTGCAGAGCAACAGCCCGAGCGCGGTGTCGGCGACCTCCTCGTTCAGCACATCCGGCGTGTTGGTGACGGTGACGCCGTGCGCCGCCGCCCACGCCACCTCGACGTGGTCGTAACCGACGCCGAAGGTCGACACGATCTCGAGCCGCGGCATCTTGGCCATCAGAGACGCCGGGCGCGCGCTCGCTGGTGACGCTGAGCGCGATGCCGCGGATGCGCGGCCCGACCTCCGAGACGAACTTGTCGAAGTCCGCCGCATCGGCCGCCATGTGCAGATTGAACGCGGCCCCGAGCTGCTCAACCATCGGCGGCTTCTTCGGCCCAATCAGCAGCACATCCGCCTTGTCGGCCATCGCATCGTCTCCTGTCGCGTCGATGGGAGCGTGCCCATGCGGCTTCACGAAAAACGCCGCACCCTGTCGGGACCGGCCGGCTCCAAGTCAATGCCAAGTCAATGCCGCCGCATCGCCTAAAGGCGCATCGCTGCGACCGCATTTGCCCTTGATTTCATCAGGCCCGGTGCAACATGCTTCGGCCCGGAAGGGCGACGGGAGATCGTATGGCGTCGGTCGCAATCCGCGACGTCCGCAAGGCCTTTGGCGCGACCGAGGTCATCCACGGCGTCGACATCGGCATCGGCGACGGCGAGTTCGTCGTGCTGGTCGGCCCGTCGGGCTGCGGCAAGTCGACGCTGCTGCGCATGATCGCGGGGCTGGAGAACATCACCTCCGGCGAAATCCGCATCGGCGAGCGGGTGGTCAACAACCTGCCGCCGAAGGAGCGCGACATCGCCATGGTGTTCCAGAACTACGCGCTCTATCCGCACATGACGGTCGCCGCCAACATGGCTTCTCGATGCAGGCTGCGCGGCGCGCCGAAGGCGGAGATCGAGGCGCGGGTCAAGCGCGCCGCCGAAATCCTCGGGCTTGGGCCCTATCTCGACCGGTTTCCCGCGGCAACTGTCCGGCGGCCAGCGCCAGCGCGTCGCCATGGGCCGCGCCATCGTGCGCGATCCGCAGGTGTTCCTGTTCGACGAGCCGCTGTCGAACCTCGACGCCAAGCTGCGCGTGCAGATGCGCACCGAGATCAAGGAGCTGCACCAGCGGCTCAAGACCACGACGATCTATGTCACCCACGACCAGATCGAGGCCATGACCATGGCCGACAAGATCGTGGTGATGCACGACGGCCTGGTCGAGCAGATCGGCGCGCCGCTCGAACTCTACGACCGGCCGGGCAATCTGTTCGTCGCGGGCTTCATCGGCTCGCCGGCGATGAATTTCCTGCACGGCACGATCCGCGTGAACGGCGCGGCCTCGTTTCGCGGGCCGGGCGGCGTCAAGCTGCCGCTCGCGACGGCGCCGGCCGGCGCCGACGGCCGGCCCGCGGTCTACGGCATCCGGCCGGAGCACTTCGCCATCGCCGACGACGGCGCCGAGGCCGAGGTCCAGGTGATCGAGCCGACCGGCTCGGAGACGCAGGTGGTCGCCAAGCTCGGCGGCGAGGACATCATCGCGGTGTTCCGCGAACGCCACCAATTCAAGCCGGGCGACAAGATCCGGCTCAAACCCGATCCGAAGCTCGTCCATCTGTTCGACGAGGCGACGGGACAACGACTGATCGCTGACAAGACCAACGGAGGAACGACCATGACAACATTCACTCGCCGCGCCCTGGTGAAGGGCGGCACGGCCGCAGGCGCGGCCGGCGCGCTGACCGGCCCGGCGCTGCTCGACTGGGCCAAGGCCTGGGCGCAGGCCGCGCCCTGGAAGCCCGAGAAGGGCGCCAAGCTGTCGATGCTGCGCTGGAAGTATTTCGTGCAGTCGGAGGACGACGCCTTCGTCAAGCTGATCGAGGCCTTCACCAAGGCGACCGGCGTGCAAGGTCGACATCTCGCGCGAGTCCTACGAGGACGTGCAGCCGAAGGCGTCGGTCGCCGCCAACACCGGCACCGGCCCGGACCTGTTCTGGGGCCTCTATTCGCTGCCGCATCTGTTCCCGCAGAAGTGCATCGACGTCACCGACGTCGCCGACTATCTCGGCAAGAAATACGGCGGCTGGGTGCCGAGCGCGGTGCAATACGGCAAGAGCGGCAACAAGTGGATCGCGATCCCGATCTGCTACTCGCGGCAACCTGATGAACTACCGCATCGAGGCCTCGAAGAAGGCCGGCTTCTCGAAATTCCCCGACAAGTCCGACGCCTTCCTCGAATACGCCAAGGCGATGAAGGCGAAGAACACGCCGGGCGGCTTCGCGCTCGGTCACGCCTCGGGCGACGGCAACGGCTGGGTCTACTGGTGCCTGTGGTCGCACGGCGGCAACGCCGTCGACAAGAACGACAAGGTCATCATCAACTCGCCGGAAACCGCCAAGGCGCTGGACTACGCCAAGGCGCTCTACGGCGAGATGATCCCCGGCACGGCGTCGTGGAACGACGCGTCCAACAACAAGGCGTTCCTCGGCGGCGAGATCAACTGGACCAACAACGGCATCTCGATCTACGTCGCGGCGAAGAAAGACCCGACCAAGAAGCAGATCGCCGAGGACATGGACCACGCCTTCTGGCCGGTCGGCCCGGTCGGCAAGCCGACCGAACTGCACCTGATGTATCCGGTGCTGGCGATGACCTACACCAAGTATCCGCAGGCCTGTAAGGCGCTGATGGCGTTCATGCTGGAGGCGGACAACTTCAACCCGTGGATCGAGTCGGCGCAGGGCTACCTGACGCACTGCCTCAACGCCTACGACAAGAACCCGGTCTGGACCGCCGATCCCGAAGCGCACGGTGTTCCGCGACGTCGGCCAAGCGCTCGCTGACCGCGGGCGGGCTCGGCTCGGTCGGCGAGAAGGCGGCGACCGCGATCGCCGACTTCGTGGTGCTCGACATGTTCGCCAACTACTGCACTCGGCCGCGAGGACGTGAAGGGCTCGATCGCGATCGCCGAGCGGCAGTTGAAGCGGATCTATCGGTAGGCACGCGCATCTCAACGTCATGGCCGGGCGGCGTCCCGGCCATCGCACGCGTTGCTTGGCAGAATAAGCCGTGGATGCCCGGCACAAGGCCGGGCATGACGGTGAGAGGCTCAGCGATCCGACAATGACCGACGTCGCCCTCGAAGCAGCACGCAAAGCCCGCGCCGCGCGAGGCCACGGCGTGGGACCGGCTGAAGATCAACCGCAACTGGCTCGGCTTCTGGTTCATGCTGCCGGCGGCGGCGTTCCTGATCCTGTTCCTGGCCTATCCGCTCGGCCTCGGCGTCTGGCTGTCGTTCACCGACGCGCGGCTCGGCCGCGGCGGCGAGTTCGTCGGCCTCGAGAACTACGAATTTCTCTGGGACGATTCGACGTTCTGGCTCTCGGTGTTCAACACGCTGCTCTACACGGGCGTCGCCAGCATCATCAAATTCGCGGTCGGACTCTATCTCGCGCTGCTGCTCAACGAGCAGCTGCCGTTCAAGGCGATCATCCGCGCCGTGGTGCTGATCCCGTTCATCGTGCCGACCGTGCTGTCGGCCATCGCGTTCTGGTGGCTGTTCGATCCGCAGTTCTCGATCATCTCCTGGTCGCTGAAGAAGATGCACCTGATCACGACCAACATCGACTTCCTCGGCGACGTCTGGAATGCGCGCTGGTCGGTGATCTTCGCCAACATCTGGCGCGGCGTGCCGTTCGTCGCCATCACGCTGCTGGCCGGCCTGCAGACGGTGTCGCCGTCGCTCTACGAGGCCGCGACCATCGACGGCGCCACGCCCTGGCAGCGCTTCCGCTACATCACCTATCCGCTGCTGACCCCGATCATCGCCGTGGTGATGACGTTCTCGGTGCTGTTCACCTTCACCGACTTCCAGCTGATCTGGGTGATGACGCGCGGCGGCCCGGTCAACGCCACGCACCTGATGGCGACGTTCTCCTACCAGCGCGCCATCCTGGGCGGCTATCTCGGCGAAGGCGCCGCGATCTCGACGGCGATGATCCCGTTCCTGCTCGTCGCCATCCTGGTGTCGTGGTTCGGCTTGCAGCGGCGCAAATGGCAGCAGGGCGAGAGCAATGACTGACGCGCTCGCCGGCAAGGCTGCCGATCCGAAAGCCGTGCTGCACGGCTCGTCGCCGATCGCCGACGACACCGAAGGCATGAGCTATCTGCACAGCGTGCCGCGGCGGCTGGTCACGCTCTATCTGCCGCTGTCGATCATCCTGCTGGTGCTGCTGTTTCCGTTCTACTGGATGGCGCTGACCGCGATCAAACCGGACGAGCAGCTGCTCGATCTCGACACCTTCAATCCGTTCTGGACCTGGAATCCGACGCTCAAGCACATCCAGAAGCTGCTGTTCGAGACCGACTATCCGATCTGGCTGTGGAACACGATGCTGGTCGCGGTCTGCGCCACCGTGCTGTCGATCGTCGCCAGCGTGCTTGCCGCCTACGCCATCGTGCGGCTGCGCTACAAGGGCGCGCAGTGGGTCGGCGGCGCGATCTTCCTCGCCTATCTGGTGCCGCCGTCGATCCTGTTCATTCCGCTGTCGACCGTCGTGTTCCAGTACGGACTGTTCGACACGCCGTTCGCGCTGATCCTGACCTATCCGACCATCCTCATTCCGTTCTCGACCTGGCTGCTGATGGGCTATTTCAAGACCATCCCGTTCGAGCTCGAGGAATGCGCGCTGATCGACGGCGCCAGCCGCTGGCAGATCCTGATCCGGATCGTGCTGCCGCTGTCGATGCCGGGGCTGATCTCGGCCTTCATCTTCTGCTTCACGCTGTGCTGGAACGAATTCATCTACGCGCTCACCTTCATCTCCTCGACGCAGTACAAGACCGTGCCGGTCGCCATCGTCACCGCGCTGGTCGACGGCGACATCTACCGCTGGGGCTCGCTGATGGCCGGCGCGCTGATCGGCTCGCTGCCGCTGGTCATCCTCTACGCGTTCTTCGTCGAGCACTACGTCTCGGCCATGACCGGCGCGGTCAAGGAATAGCTGCCCAACATTGCGGCTGCGCGCGCGGCTGTGCTAGCAAAATCCGAACATCGAAAGCGCGCGGCGCGAGAGGAGCTTGAGCAATGGCACAGAACACACGGATCGGCTGGATCGGCATGGGCCGCATGGGCTATCCGATGGCGGAGCGGCTGCTCAAGGCCGGCTACGACGTGTCGATCTGGAATCGCACCAAGTCCAAGGCCGAGCCGCTCGCCAAGTCCGGCGGCAAGATCGTCGACAAGCTCAGCGACCTCGCCGGCTGCGACGTGGTGTTCTCCATCGTCGCCGAGGGCAAGGACGTCGAGGAGGTCTATCTCGGCAAGGACGGCGTGCTGTCCGGCAACAAGACGCCGGGCGTGTTCGTCGACTGCTCGACCATCTCGGTCGAGGAGTCCGCCGCGATCCGCAAGCGCCTGACCGAGCGCGGCGCCGAATACGTCTGCTCGCCGGTGTCGGGCAACGCCAAGGTGATCAAGGCCGGCAAGCTGTCGTCGGTCTGCTCGGGTCCGGAGGCCGCCTTCAAGAAGGCCGAGGCGATGATCAAGGTGTTCGCGCCGAAGGGCGTGTCCTACGTCGGCGAAGGCGAGCTCGCCCGCGTCTGCAAGATCGCCCACAACGTCATGCTCGGCGTGGTGATCCAGAACCTGATCGAGATCACGCTGCTGGTGAACAAGATGGGCGTGCCGCGGCACGCCTTCCTCGCCTTCCTCAACAACGGCGTGATGGGCTCGATGTTCACCGCCTACAAGTCGCCGGCGCTGGTCAATCTCGACTGGACCACCACGTTCACGCCGGAGCTGCTGCGCAAGGACCTCGATCTCGGGCTGGCGCTGGCCGACGAGGCCGACGTGCCGATGCCGATCACGGCGGCGACCCGCGCCATCCTGCAGATGCACATGGGTCACGCCATGACGCAGAAGAACCCGGAGGAGTATCTCGCCAAGGACTTCGCCACCTTGATGGAGACGATGGCGCTGTCGTCGGGCATGAAGCTCGAAAGCGAGAACAAGAACGTGCCGAGCGGACTGGAATAAGCCTTCTCACAACGATTGCACTCTCACCAACGAGGAAACGTCATGCGTCAGAAGCCAGCTCTCACCTCATCGGATGCGCACAAGATGATGGCCGCCTGCAAGGCCGAAGCGGCGAAGAACAAATGGAACGTCGCCATCGCCATCGTCGATGACGCCGGCACCGTGATCCTGCTGGAGCGCCTCGACGGCACCGGCGCCATCAGCTCGGAGGTCGCGGTGAAGAAGGCGCAGACCTCCGCGCTCACCAAGCGGCCGACCAAGTTCTTCGAGGACCGCGTCAAGGAGCGGCCGGCGTTCGCGACGTTCCCGACGCCGGGCGTGATGTTCCAGGGCGGCCTGCCGCTGGTGCATCAGGGCGAGTGCGTCGGCGCCATCGGCGTGTCCGGCGTGCAGTCGCACGAGGACGAAGCGGTGGCGCAGGCGGGTGTGACGGCGCTTGGGTTAAGGCGACACGCGCTATCCCATCCACGTCATGCCCGGCCTTGTGCCGGGCATCCACGCCTTACTGTATCGCCAAGGCGTGGATGGCCGGGACAAGGCCCGGCCATGACGAACTCTGAATTCGGAATGCGTCTCTTCTAAATCGCGCCGGTCGCCGTCGGGCCGCCCTGCGGGCGATGGCGCTTGACCGCGTCGAGGTTGGTCGAGTTGACGCCCATATAGACGCCGCGCTCCCAGCTGCGCTTCAGCGGATCGCGCACCTTCAGCGACATCTTGCCGATGTTCTGGATCTCGATGTCGACGCGTCTCGCCGTCCTGCAGGAAGCCCAGGCCCTCGTGGTTGGTGCCGCAGGCGATCAGGTCGCCGGAGTTCAGCGTCATCACCGTGGTCGCCCACTCGACCAGCTCGGGGACGCGGTGCTCCATGTCGTCGGTGTTGTAGTTGTGGCGGAGCTGGCCGTCGTTCCAGAACCGCACGATCGACGTCGTTGGGGTCCTCGATCTCGTCGGCGGTGGCGATGCACGGGCCGATCGGCGCGAAGGTGTCGAACGACTTGCCGAGCCAGCTTGTCAGCGGCGTCGCCGGCCAGGTGCGGCGGCCCTGCTCGCGCGCCGACACGTCGATCAGGCAGGTGTAGCCGAACACGGCCTTCGCCAGTCGGCGGCCTTCACCATCTTGGCCGGGCCCTTGATCACCAGCGCCAGCTCGGCCTCGTGCATGAACGCCCACGGCACGGTGTATTCCGGCAGCACGATGGTGTCGCCCGGCCCGACCACGGCGTCGGGGTTCTTCATGAACATGTTGAGCGGCCGCGCCTCGCGCTGGGCATGCTCCCAGTAGTTGGCGATGCAGCAGAGGATTTTTCCGGGCCGCGGCAGCGGCGCCTTGAGCTGCACCTTGTCGGCCGGCACCGCCTGGCCGTCGGCGGCGAGCTTCTCCAGCGCCGGCTTCAAGGCGTCGAAGCCGTCGATGATGCCCTGCATGGTGAGCTGCGGCGTGTGGCCCTTCTTGACCGCGCCGGAAATGTCGACCACGCCGCGACCGGTCATCAGGCCGGGTAGCACCTCGGCATTCGCACCCGATTGGAACAGCACCAGTTT
The DNA here is from genome assembly GCA_963785665.1 of uncultured Alphaproteobacteria bacterium. Lineage (GTDB taxonomy): Bacteria > Pseudomonadota > Alphaproteobacteria > Rhizobiales > Xanthobacteraceae > Z2-YC6860. Next base: position 49,612 of record CAWAWF010000025.1, on the reverse strand, counting down.
CACGAATGGCCTCCCCTGCGATTTGGCGCGGAATACAGCACATCCCTCCGACCCCGGCCAGCCGCCCGCGCGCCGCGCATATCTGGTTCCTGGGAGCCGGACGGCGGCGCGATAAAATTGCCTCCTCGGAACGGCTGCGATATTCTTCGGGCAGAAGGCGCCGGGGGGTTACACGGCGTCCGATAACCCAAGGACAGTAATGACCATGGCAGTCATCAAGGTCACCGATATCGCCTATGTGCGCCTGCGCTCGCCGGACCTCGACCTCCAGGCCGAATTCCTCGACAACTTCGGGCTGACGCCGAGCCACAAGAGCGACAAGGCGATCTACTATCGCGGCACCGATCCGGTGCACCACGTCCACATCACCGAGAAGGGCGAACCGAAGTTCGTCGGCATCGGCTATCACGCGGCGAGCGAGGACGATCTCAAGACCCTCGCCAAGGCGCCCGGCGCGTCGGGCATCGAGAACATGGACGAGCCCGGCGGCGGCAAGCGCGTTCGCCTGACCGAGCCGAACGGCTACCAGATCGAGGTGGTCTGGGGCATGGACAAGGTCAACCCGATCGAGGCGCCGCGTCAGTTGCTCAACTCCGGCTACGCGCCGCTGCGCGCGCAAGGGCGACCTGATGCGCATCCAGAAGGGCCCGTCGCGGCCCAAGCGCGTCGCCCACGCCGTGCTCGGCACGCCGAAGGTGAAGGAAACCGTCAACTGGTTCCGCCACCATCTCGGCTTCATCTGCTCCGACGACGTCTATGCCGGCGAGAAGGAAAACCTGATCGGCTCGTTCAACCGCATCGACGGCGGCGACACCTTCGTCGACCACCACGTCTTCTTCGCCATCAACCACCACGACGCCGGGCTGAACCACGTGTCGTTCGAGGTGCAGGACATGGACGACGTGTTCATGGGCCACGAGCATCTGCGCAACACCGGCAAGTACGAGCACATGTGGGGCATCGGCCGCCATCTGCTCGGCAGCCAGGTCTATGACTACTGGGCCGATCCGTGGCGGCGCGTGCACGAGCACTGGGCCGACAGCGACCGGCTCAACATCAAGAACGGCTCGAACCTGCTGTCGGCCGAAGAGGCGCTGGTGTCGCAGTGGGGCGATCCGCCGCCGCAGAAGTTCATCGAGCACGTCAGCGCCTAGGCGCCGACCTTCGCACAGTTGTGATGGCCGGGCAGTCTCGCCCGGCCATCGTCATTAGAAAACCAGAGAGGAAACAACCATGGCCGTCATCGCCATCGAAGAGCACTTCACCTCGCCGGAACTGCGCAAGCTGATCGCGCCGCGCGACAGGTCCGATCCAGAAGATGCTCGACGACGCTGAGCACCCGGCTCATCAAGGACATGGACGAGGGCGGCATCGACATCGCGGTGCTGTCGGAGAACAATCCGGCCGCGCACAACCTCGATGCCGAGACCTCGGTGACGATGGCGAAGGCGTCGAACGACTTCCTCGTCGAGATGATCAAGGCCAACCCGACGCGCTTCAAGGGCTTCGCCGCGCTGCCGCTGCCCGACCCGAAGGCCGCCGCCGACGAGCTCGAACGCGGCGTCACCAAGCTCGGCCTGCTCGGCGCGATGATCATGGGCACCAGCAAGGGCCAGTTCGTCGACGACAAGAAGTTCTGGCCGGTGTTCGAGCGCGCCGTCAAGCTCGACGTGCCGGTCTACATCCACCCGTCGCCGGTCAAGCCCGCGCTGGTCGAGGCGTTCTTCAAGGATCACGCCGCGGCGCTGCAAGGCTCGCCGCTCGGCTTCGGCCTGGAGACGCTGACCCACACGTTCCGGCTGATCACCTCGGGACTGTTCGACCAGTATCCGAACCTGAAGATCATCGTCGGCCATCTCGGCGAGACCGCGCCGTACACGCTGTGGCGCACCGACCACAACCTCGTCAAAGCGTGCTGAAGATGCCGAAGTCGTTCAGCGACTACTACAAGACGCACTTCTGGCTCACCACCAGCGGCGCATTCTCGAACTCGGCGCTGGCCTGCGCCATCGCCGAGATGGGCATCGACCGCATCATGTTCGCGGTCGACTGGCCCTACATCAACGACGCGCTCGGCACCAAATGGCTGAAGGCCGCGCCGGTCAGCGACAAGGACCGCGCCGCGATCTTCGAGGGCAACGCGCGCAAGCTGCTCAAGATGTGAGGGATACGAAACGAATGACGAAAAACCCCGGCATTGCTGCCGGGGTTTTTTGTTTGGACGGCTTACCAGCTATCCGGGTGGCCGTAGGTCTGATCCGGAGCCACAGCAGCCTGTCCGCGATCGTACTGCACCGGTCCGTACTGGAGCGGCGCGGACCGGAACGGCGTGGACTGACCGACGTTGAGCGCGCGGTCCTGGGCGTCGCGCGGACCGTAGTAATACGAACCGCTGCGATCTGCGGTCGTGGCGCTGGCGTACGCGTCAACACCACGGTTCACGCGCTGGGCGGCCAAGCTCGGCCCGGCGAGCGCGAGCAGGATCCCGGCAGCAGTCGTCAACATTTGAAGTTTCTTCATGATCGTAACTCTCTTTCGTTGCGTTAAGCGACACCCCGAAAGACGTTCCATCCACCAATTTTATTCCGACGTTGTCCGTCGTTGCGAATGTGATCTATTCGCTTATTGCGGCGCAACAAGCACGGCCGCGTTCAAAGCAATGTGAAGAAGCCGGTGGAATGAAATCGATCACGCCGCGTGATGTGTTGGCGAGATTGTGGCGCGCAGATTACGATTCTTACATCTGCGTCGGATCGAGAATGATCTTGCCGAGACCGCCGCGGCTCTCCACCCACTCATGCGCCTGCGCTGCCTGCGAAAGCGGCATGATGCGATCGATCAGCGCCTTGAATTTGCCTTCCGCTGCCGCCTTCAGGCTCAGGTCGACGTCCTCCGGCGTCTCGCCGGTGGCGCCGATGATGGTGAGGTGATTCTGATAGAGGCGGTTGATGTCGAGCGGTACGCTGGTGCCGCCGTGACCGCCCGCAGTGACCAGCCGGCCGCGCCGCGCCAGCGACGCAAACGCCTTGGGGAACGTGGTCGGGTCACCGATGTTCTCGAACACCACGTTGACGCCCTTGCCTTCGGTGATGCGCATCGCCTCGATGGTGAGGTCCTGCGTGCGATAATTCACGCCAGCGTCGGCGCCGAGATCGAGCCCGGTCTTGACGCGGTCGTCGGCGCCGGCCGCGGCGATCACCTTCGCGCCGAGGTATTTCGCCACCTGCACGCCGGCGCTGCCGAGCCCGCCGGATGCGCCCATCACCAGCACCCATTCGCCGGCCTGCAGCTTGGCGCGGTCGCGCAGCAAGGTGAACGCGGTCGGCGCATGGCGCGACACCACCGTGGCGGTGGCGAAGTCGAGGCCATCCGGCACGATCGCGGTGCGGTCGGCGAGCGCGCGGACGTATTCGGCATAGCCGCCCCAGGCATGGACGCCGAGATTGCGGATCGAATCGGCGCCGCTGTCCTGGCTCGTGCGCAAGCTGCACGGTGACGCGGTCGCCGACCTTTCGCTCGGTGACGCCGGGACCGACCTTCGCCACGATGCCGGACGGATCGACGCCGGGCGTCAGCGGCAGGCTCACCCGCCGCGCGTATTTGCCGGCCCGCACCACGCAGTCGAGCGTGCGGTTGACCGAAACGGCGTGGACCTTGATGAGGACTTCGCCCGGGCCCGGCTCCGGCGTCGGAACCTCCTCGAGCTTCATCACGCCCGGCGGGCCGAACTCGCGGATCACAATGGCTTTCAACTTTTCCTCCCGGAACTGCGGACGGAATAAGGCAGCACCGCCCCGGTGCGGTCAAGCTGCGCGGCAGCATGACAGACATTTCATGCGGCGCGACAGCGGAACTGCGGAACGCGCCGAAGCAATCCGTTCGTTGGCCTGTATCGGTCAATGTAAGGAGAGTTCAATCATGCAGTACAAGAAAACCGCAGTTGCATTGGTCGCCGCGCTGGCACTGGCCACGGCGGCCGCGAGTCCCGCCTCGGCGGCGTGGCGCGGCCATGCTGGCGGCGGCTGGCACGGCGGCGGCTACCATCATGGCGGCGGCTGGCGTGGCGCCGGGATCGGTGCCGGCATCGGCTTCGCCACCGGCGCCATTGTCGGCAGCGCGCTCGCGTCGCCGTATTACGGCGGCGGTTATGGCTATGGCGGCTACGGCTACGGCCGTACGCCTATGACGGCGACTACGACGGTGCCTACGCGGCGGCGCCGGAATACAGCGGCGGCGGCTCCGACGACGCCTACTGCGCGCAACGCTATCGGTCGTATGACCCGAGCAGCGGGACGTTCATGGGCTACGACGGAATGCGGCATCCCTGCCCGTAGTTGAGCAGACGAAAAGAGGCCCTCCATCGCGGAGGGCCTCTTTCTCTTTTACGGCTGCGCCGCTTTGGCATGTGCGGCGAGCAGCGCCGGCAGCCGTGCCGGATCGCCGCGCGCCATGCCGCATTCGGTGCCGATGCCGTCGACGCGCGCGTAACGGCGCCCCGCCGCAAGGCGGGCCTGGTCGCCGGCGGCGTCGTTGTGGTGGATCAGGCCGAGATAGAGCTCGGTCTCCGGCTTCAGCTTCAGGTTCTTCAGCGGCGCGTAATAGGCGTCGTCGGTGCGCGCCTTGACCACCGGCATGTGGATGAACTGGATCGAGCGCTTCACGCCGGCGACGACGGCGTTGGTCATCTCGACCATGATGCCCATGTCCTTCGGCAGCACCATGTGCTCGTCGGCCGGGCTGCCGTAGCAAAGGTGATAGCCGAGCTCGATCGGCTCCGGCACGCCGTCGCCGATTTTCCGCAGCACATCGACGGTCTCGGTTTTGAAATCGACCGGGCCCTTGTCGTAGTAGCCCTCCCAGGCCAGCACCTCCTGGCAGACATCCCATTGGATGGCGATGCGGTCGTTCGGCAGCGCCTTGGCGATCTTCTGCACCTCGCCGAGGAAGTGCGGCACCAGCGCCGCCAGCATCTTCTGGCGGTCCTGCGGGATCATGTTGTTGTAGGTCGGCGCGATCGGCGTCGGGATCGAAATCTGGAATTTGACGCCGGCCGGAATCTCGCCGGCCTTCTGCATCCGCTCGAACACCTTCCACGAGTTCGATCGCCATGGCGGCGTAGCCGGTGTCGAACGCCGCCGGATCGATGGTGGCGCCGGGCTTGACGCGGAGCCGCGGGATTTCGCGCACCACCTTGCCGTCCCATTGGGTGAACTTGAACGGCGGCACATCCTTGGCGACCTCGACGGCGGAGCTGCCGGCCAGCACGTCCTGCAGGAACCTGATCCAGCTCTTGCGGATGCCGGTCTCGCCGTCCGGCAGCCGCGTGAGATGCGGGCCGGTCGCCTTCGACAGCGTGCGGAACACGGTCTCGCTGTCGGGCAGCGGGATGGAGCCTACGAAATGCACGATCGGGTGCTTGCTGCGATCAGTCATCGTGACGCGCCTTTGTCCTGCGATACGGGAGATACTTCGGCGACCACATCTTGGCATGGATCGCCGGCTCGATTTCGCTTTCGGTGAGATCGGTCAGGCCCTCTTTGCGGGCCTGATAGGCGGTGGCCTTGGCGACCGAGATGGACACCTCGCGGAGCGACGTGACCGGCGGCAGCAGATTGCTGCCGGTGTCGTTTCGCGCCGGCGACATCGCCGCCAGCGCCTTGGCCGCCGCCATGAACATGGTGTCGGTGAGCCGGCGCGCCTGCACGGCGATGACGCCGAGGCCGACGCCCGGAAAGATGTAGGAGTTGTTGGTCTGGTCGACCTTGAACGAGCGGCCGTCGCGCTCCAGCGGCGGGAACGGGCTGCCGGTGCCGATCACGGCGCGGCCCTCGCTCCAGCGCTGGATATCGGTCGGCGTCGCCTCGGCGCGCGAGGTCGGGTTCGACAGCGGGAAGATCACCGGATGCCGGTGGTTCTCCGCCATGGCGCGGACGATCTGCTCGGAGAACGAGCCGGGCTGGCCGGACACGCCGATCAAGGTGGTCGGCTTGGCGTTGCGCACCACGTCGAGCAGCGTCACCCGCGAGGTGTTCTCGATCGGCCAGTTGGCGACGGCCGCGCGCGGCTGCGCGAACGGCTTCTGGAATCCGGTGATCGCGTTCATGCCTTCGAGCAGCAGCCCGTCCTGGTCGACCATATAGAAGTGCTGCGCCGCCGCCTTGGCGTCGACTCCGGCCTCGACCATCGCCGCCACCAGCAGGCCCGCGATGCCGCAGCCCGCGCCGCCGGCGCCGAAGATGGCGATGCGCTGCTCGGGCAGCGGCACGCCGGTGACGCCGATGGCCGACAGCAGCGTGCCGGTCGCGACCGCCGCGGTGCCCTGGATGTCGTCGTTGAAGGTGCAGAGCCGGTCGCGGTAGCGATCGAGCAGCCGCGTGGCGTTGGCCTTGGCGAAGTCCTCCCATTGCAGCAGCACGTGCGGCCAGCGCTCGGTCGACCGCGGTGATGAACTCCTCGACGAACACGTCGTACTCCTCGCCGCGCACCCGCTCGTGCCGCCAGCCGACATAGAGCGGATCGGCCAGCCGCTCGTCGTTGTCGGTGCCGACGTCGAGGAACACCGGCAGGCAGGTCGAGGGATGGATGCCGCCGCAGGCGGTGTAGAGCGCGAGCTTGCCGATCGGGATGCCCATGCCGCCGGCGCCCTGGTCGCCGAGGCCGAGGATGCGCTCGCCGTCGGTGACGACGATCACCTCGGTGTTGTCGAACTGCGGGTTGGCGAGGATCTGCTTGATGCGCTTGCGATGCTTCAGGCTGAGGAACAGGCCGCGCGGCTTGCGGAACAGCCGGCTGAAGTGCTGGCAGCCGGCGCCGACCGTCGGCGTGTAGGCGATCGGCAGCAGCTCCTCGATGTTGCGGGTCAGCAGCGCGTAGAACACCGTCTCGTTGGTGTCCTGCAGTTCGCGGAGGAACGCGTAGCGCTCGAGATCGGTGGCGAAGCCGCGCAGCACCTGCAGCCGCCGCGACACCTGCTCGTCCAGCGTGGCGACGCGCGGCGGCAGCAGGCCGTGCAGTTCGAAGGCGTCGCGCTCCTGCTCGGAGAACGCGGTGCCCTTGTTGAGCAGCGAATCGCTCAGGAGCTGGTAGCCGGCGAACGGCGTCACCAGCTCGGTCGGCTGAGCATTGACGTGCGACGAACCCGGCATGACCTCAACGCCCCGCATTGCGAAGTGAAACGATAGCCTACTTCTTCCGCTTCGCCACCCGGTCCTTGATGTTCGGAATCGAGCTTCTCGGCGTTCAGCCCATGCACCAGCGCGTTGGCGTTCGGATCGAGCTGCTGCACCGCCTCGACATAGTCCTTCACCTGCTCCGGATCGCGGATCGCCTGCGGATAGTCCGTGGCGAAAACGCATTGCGACAGCGCCAGTTCCTGCAAGCCGAACTTGACCCAGTCGGCGCCGAGCGGCCCGCACGGCTGCGGGCCGGCCCAGCCGGCGCAGTCGTAATAGAGCTTGTTGTTGAAGATAGAAATCGACCGGCTGCTTCGGCTGCCGGTTGTGGCCCTTGATCTGCGAGGTGCCCCACCGGGTGCGCTGCTGGAAGCCGTTGTAGCGGCCGCGATAGCGGCCGATGCCGCCGGAGAAATGCGAGAAGTGGATCTTCAGGTCCGGCAATTCGTCGAGCAGGCCGGAGTTGATGACGCGGATGGTGGCGATCATCAGCGAGAACTCCCAGCCGAACATGCGGCCGAGGTCGTCGGCGTCCATCCGGTTCCAGTTGATGACCTTCGCCAGCGGATGGATGAACACATAGAGCCCGAGGTCGCAGGCGGCCTTCCAGAACGGCCGCAGCGATTCGTGATCGAGCGCCTGGTCCTGCATCTCCGAGGCGATCACCACGCCGGGAAAGCCGAGATCGACGGCGCAGCGCTTGAGCTCGGCCTTGGTCTCGTCGGGCTTCATCGCCGGCACGTGCGCAAGCCCGACGAAACGGCCCGGATGATCCTTCTCGGCCTGCGCCATGCGGTCGTTGATGGCACGGCAGATCTTCAGGTCGGGCTGATCGAAGCCGACGCCGCAGGACAGCACGCCCATGTCGATGCCGGCGTGGTCCATGATCTTGATGTGGTTGTTGAGATCGCCGAGCTGCGGATTGAGCAGGTAGTTCGGGTTGCCGCGCTCGTCGACCTGGGCGGTCAGCGACTTCGGATCGCCCTTTAGCATCTCCGGCGGGGTGTAGTGCTGCTGGAAGTCGATGATCATTGTTCTTGTGCCTCTACGTGCCAGTCCCGTTCGAGTTTGGCCAAGCCCAGCCCGATTTGTCACTTCGAGCCGCATGGACTCGCGACCACCCGCCATGCTGGAATTTCCACCGGCTGGGTTGGGGGTTGCGTATGAACAAGCGTCCGTTGGAGTGGCCTTACGGCCATCGCGTCGCCGTGGTGGTCAGCGTGCTGCTGGAGACCTGGAGCGACGGCAAGTCGCCGAGCTATTTCCCGCGCACCACGCCGCTGCCGGCCGGCTCCAAGGACGTCGCCGGCATCAACTGGGCGCGGTTCGGCGGCAACGAGGGCATCTGGCGGCTGTCGCGCAACCTCAAGGACCTCGACATGCCGGCGACCTTGTTCTGCAACGGCCGCAGCGCCGAGGTCTGGCCGGAGGCGGTCGCGGCCTTCGCCAAGTCCGGCCAGGACGTCGCCGGCCACGGCTATCTGCAGGACCAGACGCTGTTCTCGATGAGCGCCGACCGCGAGCGCGAGACCATCAAGAAGACGCTCGACATCCTGGAGAAGACCGCGGGCAAGCGCCCGACCGGCTGGGTGACGCCGATCTACGGCTGGTCGGAGAACACCATCGACTATCTCGCCGAGGCGAAGCTGCAATGGTGCTCGGACGCGCTCGACGCCAGCGTGCCCTACCCGCAGCAGACCAAGAGCCGGCAAGATCGTGATGATCCCGTGGAGCGACTTCGTCGACAACCGCGCGCTGCGGTCGAGCCCGCGCATCTATTTCGACGTCTACAAGGACATGTTCGATTATCTGCACGCCTGCGAACCCGGCGGGCTGATCAACATCGGCATCCACAGCCACTTCGGCGGCCGGCCGGCGATGTCGGCGGTGTTCCGGCAGGTCCTGGAATACTTCCGTGGCCACAAGGACGTCTGGTTCGCTCACCACCGCGAGGTGGCGAAGTGGTTCACCGAGCAGAAGTTCGAGGACACCTCGTATCCGACGCGCTTCGCGAGAACGTGACATGCGCCGCGGGCTTGTCGTGCTCGGCCTGCCTGATCGCGCTCTGGTCCGATGCTTTCGCGCAGGCGGACTATCCGTCCCGGCCGGTGCGGATCGTGGTCAACTCGGCGCCCGGCGGTGGCACCGACATCCTGGCCCGCGTGCTGACCCAGCAGCTTTCCCGGGGCGGGCAATTCTTCGTCGAGAATCGCGGCGGCGGCGGCGGCGTAATCGGCATCGAGGCGGTGATGAATGCGCCGCACGACGGCTATACGCTGCTGATGACGCCGAGCACGATCACCGTGCTGCCCGCGGTGACGCCCAATGCCCGCTATGACGCGGCCAAGGATTTCGCCGCGATCACCCAGGTCGCCGGCATCAACAACGTGCTGGTGGTGCATCCGTCGGTGCCGGCGCGGAACCTGAAGGAGCTCATCGCGCTGGCGAAGGCCAAGCCTGGCACGCTGAACTACGCTCACGCCGGCGTCGGCTCGTCGCCGCACATGAGCATGGAGCTGCTCAAGCACATGGCCGGCATCGACCTGCAGCCGATCCCGTTCAAAGGCACCGGCCCGGCGATGACCGAGGTGCTTTCGGGGCGGATCGCGGCGCTGTTCTCAAACCTCCTCACCGCCAAGCCGCTGATCGAAGGCGGCAAGTTGCGGGCGCTGGCGATCTCCGGACCGAAACGCGTGAGCGCGCTACCGGACGTGCCGACCGTCGCCGAAGCGGGCGTGCCCGGCTATTCGGCGCTGCAATGGTACGGGCTGTTCGCACCGGCCGGCACGCCGCAGCCGGTGGTCGACAAGATCGCCTCGATGGTCGCCGACGCGCTGAAGGCGCCGGAGGTGGCCGAACGGCTCAAGCAGGACAGCGCCGAGCCGGTCGGCAGCAGGCCTGCGGAATTCGCGGCCCTGGTCAAATCAGAACTGGTGAAATGGGCCGACATCGCGCGGGCCGCCAACATCAAGGCAGAATGAAATCATGATCGCAAAAGCTGTCGCGGCGCTGGCTCTGCTCCTTGTCGCATCCAACGCGCAGGCGCAAAGCAATTGGCCGACCAAGCCGGTGAAAATCCTGGTGCCGACCGCGCCCGGCGGCACCGCCGACAACCTGGCGCGGCTCTACGGCCTGCACATGAGCAAGGTCACCGGCCAGCAGTTCTATGTCGAGAACCGCGGCGGCGCCGGCAACGTGCTCGGCATCGAATCGGTGGTGCGCTCGCCGGCCGACGGCTACACGTTGCTGGTCGGCGCCGGCACCATCACCATCAACCATCTGGTCGTGAAGAAGCTGCCCTACGACGTGCTGCGCGATCTGACGCCGGTGACGCAACTGATCTCGGTGCCGAACGTGCTGGTGGTGCATCCGGCGCAGCCGATGAAGACGCTGGCGGACTACATCGCCGCCGCCAAGGCCGCGCCCGGCAAGATCACCTACGGCTCGGCCGGCGTCGGCAGCAATCTGCACCTGGCGATGGAGCTGCTGAAATACCGCACCGGCATCGACGTCACGCACGTACCCTACAAGGGCGTCGGGCCGGCGCTGCAGGACACCCTGGCCGGGCACGTCATGTCGATGATCTCCAACATTCCGTCGTCGAAGCCGCACATCGACAAGGGTTCGCTCCGCGCGCTGGCGGTGACGTCGGCCAAACGCTCGCCGGCGCTGCCGGACGTGCCGACCATGTCGGAGGCCGGCGTGAAGGATTACGAGGTGCTGAACTGGTTCGGCATGTTCGCGCCGGCCGGCACCCCGCCGGCGATCGTCGAACGCCTCGCGGCGGAGGCCGCGGCGATGTTCGCCGACCCGAAGACCAAGGAAATGCTGACCGCCGAGGGCGCCGATCCGGTGGCGAGCAAGCCCGCCGATTTCGCGAAGTTCGTCCGCGCCGAGATCGCCAAATGGGACGAGGTCGGCAAGGCGGTGCATCTGCAGCCGGCGGAGTAGCGTCGCCGCTGGCAGTCGCTCGGGGACGACGCTACTTCTTCTCCGGTAGCGCGAACACGTACACCGCGTTGTGGCCGCGCACCGCCTTCAGCTTCGGCACGTTGCGCAGCACGTTGCCGGTGCCGCTCTGGCCGTCGCCGGTGAACACCGCGATGTACTGCTTGCCGCTCGACCGCGTAGCTGATCGTGCTTGCCATGATCATGCCGCCGAGCGGCACCTCCCACAGCACCTTGCCGGTGTCGGCGTCGAAGGCATGGAAGCGCCGGTTGAGGTCGCCCCAGAACAGCAGATCGCCGGCGGTGGTCAGCGCCGAGCCGTTGCCCGGCCATGGCTGCGAGTGGATGCGCGTCATCTCGCCGGTGGAGAGATTGATCTTCATGATGCCGACGTATTCGTTCTCGTCGATGCCGGGACGCTGGACGCCGAACCGCGGACCGCCGCCGGTCGGCGACTTGTCGTTGGCGGTCATGTTCAGGCAGGCGTCCTGGAACGGCACGTAGAGCGCGTTGCGGGTCGGATCGTAGGCGGTCGACCACCAGCTCCGCGTGTTGTAGGAGCAGGTCAGGCGCTTGTCGCCGTTCTGCTTGAACATGTCGGTCGACGTTGATGTGGGTGCGGCCGGTGTCGACGTCGATCGACTGCGAGCGTCTGGCCGGGCGAGTCGTAGGGGAACGGGTTGGCCCACAGGAACTTGCCGGTGTCGCGGTCGAGCGCGAACACGTCGCCGGCCTCGGCGACCTCGACGACGATGTCGCGCTCCTCGCCTTTCTTGATCGCCGGGCTGATCCATTTCACGAACTTCGGATCGGGCGCGACCTTGGTGCGCAACAGCGTGCGCTCGTGGATGTGGTCGGAGTCCCAATCGTCGCCGGGCAGGTGCTGGTAGTACCAGACGAGCTTGCCGGTCTTGACGTCGAGCGCCACCGTCGAGTTGCTGTAGAGCTCGGACGGCGAGGTGTTCGACACCGCGTCGGCGCTGCCGTGCCGCTTCAGCCGGGTATACGGCGTCGGATTGGCGATCGCCCAGTACAGCACCTTGCGCACCGGGTCGTATGAGCCGGGCAGGCCCCATGACGACGCCGAGCGCTTCTCCGGCGGCAGACCGCCCCAGGTGTCGCCGCCCGGCTCGTCGGGCGAGGCGGTGTTGTAGAACTTCCAGACCTCCTGCCCGGTCTTCGCATCGTGCGCGGCGATGAAGCAGCCGTCGCGCTGCGTGCAGGTGCGGTTGCTGATCACCTTGCCGTCAGCGACCATCAGGCCGCCGGTGTGCTCGGTGCCTTTGGTGTAGTCGTGCGCCTTGGTCTCCCAGCGGACCTTGCCGGTCATGGCGTCGAGCGCGACCAGATAGCCGTCGGCGGCGGCGAAATAGACCATGTCCTCGAACATCGCGAGATTCTTGCCGCGCGACAGCGTGGCGGCACGGACGTGCTGCGCCATGTCCTTCGGATAGGTGCGCCAGTATTCCCAGACGAGGTCGCCGCTGGTGGCGTCGAGCGCCTGCACGCCGCCGCCCGGCGCGATGACGTACATCACGCCGTCGTGGACCATCGGCGTCGATTCCTGGGTGCCCGCCGGCATGCCGCGGGTCCACGCCATGCGAAGCTCGCCGACATTGCCGCGGTTGATCTCCTTCAGCGGGCTGAAGCGCTGCTCGTCGTAGGTGCGGTTGATCATCAGCCAATCGGCCGGATCGGGATTGAGCAGCACCTGCTCGGTCACCGGCTTGAACTCGGCGGCGACGGTCGGGGCCACGGATGAGCAGACAAAAAGTGCTGCGAGATAAGCATGCCGGCGAAGCATGGGCCCTCCCCGATTTTATGGCGCGCAAGCGCTTGTGCCGAAGCTTATGCTGCGGGGCCGACCGTCCGCAATGCAGGAACTCAAACCGCGTGCTCCGCCTGTCCGTTCTTCTGGCTGCCCTCGCCGTCACACCGGCCTTCGCGCAGGACCGCGAGGCGATCGAAGCCGGACGCCAGCTCTACGACTTGAACTGCGCGTCATGCCACGGCGAGCGGATGATCAACCCGGGCTCGTCGTTCGATCTTCGCAAATTGCATCCAAACGAGAAGGGTCGCTTCGATGCCGTCGTGCTCAACGGCAAGGGCACCCAGATGCCGCCCTGGCAGGGCACGCTCAGCCCCGACGAGATCGATCAGCTCTGGGCCTACGTGCGCGAGAACGCGTTCGATTGAACGTCAGCCCTTGCCGTAGAACTCCGGCACCGGCACGCCGCGGCTGATGGCGTCGACGCGGGTGTCCTCGCTCTTCTTCTTTTTCTCGCACAGCTCCAGCACCGCCGCGATGGAATCGCGCGGGATGAACACCACGCCGGTGTCGTCGGCCACCACGAGGTCGCCCGGGTTGACCCGGACCTTGCCCATCTGGATCTCGCCGTTGATCTCGACGGTCTCGAGTCGCCACTTGCCGGTGACCGGCGTGATCTCGTTCGCCCAGATCGGGTAGCCGATGCTGCGCGAGTGCCGCACATCGCGGATGCCACCCATCACGATCGCGCCGCGCTCGCCGTGACTCTGGCCGGTGTACGACGAGATGCCGCCCATGTTGGACATGCCGGCGACGCCTGAGATCACCAGCACGTCGCCGTCCTCGGCCAGATTGTGCGCCTCGAACTCGGCCATGCCGTTCTTGTTCTGCTTGGCCGCGGCGAACGGATCGATCCGCCGCGTGATGTTGCGCACCGTCAGCGCCGGGCCGCAGATCAGCTTGCCCGGCAACGTCGGCGTCAGCACCGATGCGCCGATGGTGCCCTCGGCGATGCCGAGCTCGTCCATCACGTCGGAGATCAGGCTTGAGCATTCGCCGAGCGCGATAAAGCGCTCGACCGCGCCGGCTGGTGGCTTCGGCGTCGAGGTCATGCGGATGCGGTCGGCTGCGATCCGGCCGGTCAGTGTCTTGCCGTTCTTTTCCACGATGTTCCCCCGCCGTCTGCTAGTCGAGATGGATATTGGCGTTCCGGATCACCACCGACAAGCGCTCCATCTCATCCTTGATGAAGGTGCGGAACTCCTCCGGCGTGTTTGCCACCACGTCGGCGCCCTGCTCGGTCAGCCGCGCCCGCGAAGCCGGCTCCTGGAGAAAGCCGACGGCCGCCTTGTTCAACGTCGCGATGATCGGCTCGGGCGTTTTTGCCGGCGCCAGCAATCCGAACCAGGGTCCGTTGCGGAAGTCGAGGCCGCTCTCGATGAAGGTCGGCACCTCGGGCAGCAGCGGCGAACGGCGCTCGGCTGCGAGCGCGATGGCCTTGAGCTGACCGCCGCGGATCAGACCGAGCAGCGCCGGGATGCCGGCCAGCAGCACCTGCACGTTGTTGGCCATCACGCCGACCGCGGCCGGCGCGCCGCCGGAATACGGCACATGAGTCATCTTCGTGCCGGTGGCGAGCTGGAACAGCTCGGCGCCGAGATGCGGACTCGAGCCGACGCCGTAGGAGCCGTAGTTGAGCTCGCCCGGATGCGCCTTGAGGTACGCGACCAGCTCCGCCACGTTGTTGACCGGCAGCGACGGCGGCACCACCAGGACGCTCGGCGTCGTTGCAATCAAGGTGATGGGCGCCAAGTCGCGGAGCGGATCGAACGGCAGCCGCCGGTACAGCGACGGATTGGCCGCAAGCCCGAAGCTGCCCATCGCCAGCGTGTAGCCGTCGGGCGCGGCCTTCACCACCTGCAGCGTGCCGGTGTTGGTGTTGGCGCCAGGCCTGTTCAATTGCACGAACGGCTGGCCGAGCCGTTTGCCGAGGCCTTCGCCGACCAGCCTGGCGATCAGATCGTTGCTGCCGCCGACCGCGAACGGCACCACGATCTCGACCGCGCGCGTAGGATAGGCTTGCGCGAACGCACCCGACACCAACGCAAGACTGAGAACCGCCGCGGTGAGTGCCGCGCGCCGCACGTCAGCGGCCGAGCGCCTTCGCCATCACCTGCTCGCAGCGCTGGTTCTCTTCCTCGTACAGTTCGCCGGACATCGCCTTGCGGGCGAACTCGGTCGGCGCCGCCGCCATGTTCCAGCGGCACGGAAACAGGTTCTGCGCCTTCCACCAGTCGGAGTCGTGGCCGACGTAGTCGTCGGTCACCTGCTCGACCTCGGTGGTGTATTCGGTGACGAAGCCGTTCGGCTCGACGAAATACGAGAACACGTTGCTGCCCGGGCCGTGGCGGCCGACGCCCCACATGATCTCGTAGCCTTTCTTGCGGACACGGCCGGCGCCGCTCATCAGGCCGTCGATGTTCGGCATCTCATAGGCCATGTGGTTGAGCGTCGGCCCGTTGCCGCGCGCGAAGGCGACGCTGTGGTGGTCGGAGCAGCAGCGCACGAAGTCCATCATGAAGGTGGAGTCGCTCCACTTGAAGCCGAGCACATCGACGAAGAAGCGCGTCTGCTTGTCGACCTCGGCGCTGTTGAGCACCACATGGGTGAGCTTGGTCGGCCGCGAGCGGTCGTCGATCGCCTCGCCGTGGGCCTCGACGTCGGACGAGATGACGATCGGATGGCCCTCCGGCGTGGCGACCCGGAAGCCGTAGCCGCCGCCTTCGACCGCCGACAGCGCGCCGGCCGCACCGGCCTTGGCGCCCAGCGCCTTGGCCTGGGCGTGCAGCCCGTCCACGGTGGCGCGATCGGGGGCGGAGAAATGCACACCCAGCAGCCCGGCCCGCGGGCGCTCCCGCAAGGTGATCACATGATGCTCACGCCCGGTGCCGCGAAGATGGATGCTGTCACCCTCCCCGGCGACCTCCTCCAGCGCCCAGACCTGGCGGTAGAACTCCGACGATTTCTTGAGATCGTGGACGCCCAGCTCAATGCTGCGCAAACCGTCGATTCGCGGGGTGGTCATGGTCGCCGTCTCCGAGGAACCGTTCGGGTTGAAACCGTATTTTATCGCAGAATCGGCCGCAACGGCGACGGCTTTTGCAACCCTCCCCGGCGCGCTCGCTGGTTGCTTTCGTAACCGAAGGGGAGCAAATTCACAGCCAAGAACCGGTCTAAAATCCGGCCTATCATGCTGGGAGTGTGAGGCCCGCCGGACCACGGCAGGCCGTAGTTTAAGGAACTGAAATCGCATGGCCGAGAAGTTCGTCGCGAAGACATCCGAAATGAAAGACGGCGATCGCCGCATCGTGTTCGTCGGTGATAACGAGATCGGCGTGTTCCGCCACCAGGGCAGCTACTACGCCTACAGCAATTTCTGCCTGCATCAGGGCGGACCGGCCTGCGAAGGTCTCACCATCGCCAAGGTCGAAGAGCGGCTCCGCCCCGACAAGACCTCGCAGGGTCTGTATTTCTCGGAGACGCAGATGAACTTCGTCTGCCCCTGGCACGGCATGGAATACGACATGAAGACCGGCGAGTGCATCTCCGACCGGAAGATGAAGCTGAAGAAATTCCAGGTGCTGGAAAAAGGGGACGAGGTCTATGTCGTCGCCTAAGGCCGCCGCCAAGGTGGCTCGCCGTCCGACAGCAACCGTAAAGAAGGTCATCCCGGCCAAGCCCGCCGCCCGCAATGTGGTGGCGAAGCCGAAGATGCCGGCGACTGGATTGTCCGCCGACGCCATCAAGCTCGCCAAAGAGATCGAGCACGCTTTCACCAAGAGCGACAACGCGATCTCCGAGGACGCGATGCAGACGCTGATGGGCGTGTTGTGCCGGGTCTATTCGACCCAGGTGGAGAACGGCGCGAAATACACCCCGATCGAGGAAGGCCAGGCGGTCAGCCCGACCGGCGTGATGGTGACGGCGAGCGGCCTGCTTCGTGCCGCCAATCTTGCGGTGTTCGAGCTTGGAATGTGGCAAAGCTGGACGGGACGCTGATCGCGCCACGTCCGAACAGGAATTTGGGAATTTTCAGGAGAAGACATCATGGACCTTATTGCTGATCGCGGCCGACGCGTCACCGTTGAGGAGTTGAACACCAGCCGGTTGCTGGCCCACGCCCGCAAGCAGGCGGTGCAGCGCAAGTTCGACGACATGATGATCGTCGACGTCGATGCCCACCACTACGAGAACGAGCACTTCAACGAAATCCTGCCGTTCATGGAAAACGACGTGCTCAAGCAGCTCGCGTTGTCGGGCATCGGCAAGGGTCGCGGCCGCGGCGCGATCTACACCGCAGACCGTCGGCTTTCAGGACATGGGCGGCCGGGTGACGCGCTATCCGATGCGCGGCACCGAGAAGACGCCGGACGGCACGATTCCGCGACGTCGAACTCGGCCACCGCTGGATGGACGCCATGAGCGTCGACTACTCCTGCCTGTTCCCGACCGGCATGCTGAGCATCGGTCTGCATCCGCAGAGCGAAATGGAGGCCGACCTCTGCTGGGCCTACAACCGCTGGCTCACCGAGAAGGTGCTGCCGGATTCCAGCGGCCGCTTCTTCTCGATGCTGACGCTTGCCGTTCTCCGACCCCGACGAATGCCTCCGGCACGTCGAGACCTTCGGCCACCGCAAGCACGTCGGCGGCTTCATGGTGACCACCGTCCGCAACAACCTTGCGGTCAACGACAACCGCTACATGAAGGTCTATCGCGCCATCGAGGAGCGCGGCCTGGTGCTGTCGTTCCACTCCGGCCCGAACTGGGGCGAGCCGATCTTCAAGAGCTGCAACCGCTTCCTGGTCGCGCACGCGCTCGGCTTCTCCTGGTACAACATCGTCAACCTGTCGAACTGGGTCATCAACGGCATGGGCGAGCGCTTCCCGAAGATGCCGGTGGTCTGGATCGAATCCGGCCTCGCCTGGGTGCCGTTCCTGATGCAGAAGCTCGACCACGAGTACATGCTGCGTCCGTCGGAGGCGCCGCTGCTGAAGAAGAAGCCGTCGGACTACATGCGCGACATGTACTACTCGTCGCAGCCGATGGAGATCCAGGACATGGGCGCGCTGGAGACCACGTTCCGCATGATGAACGCGGAGACGCAGCTGATGTACTCCTCCGACTATCCGCACTGGGACTTCGATCTGCCGGCGACCATCTCCGACCTGCCGTTCCTGACGGAGAAGGCCAAGCACAACATCCTCGGCGGCACCGCGGCCCGGCTGTTCAAGCTGCAGCCCCGCAACGAGGCGCAGAAGACCAACCTCAAGAAGTTCGGCAATCTCACCGCGGCGGCGTAACCGCTCCCGCGATTGCTGCAAACGAAGGCCCCGGGGAAACCCGGGGCCTTTTTGCTTCGGCCAGCAGAACCTCGAACCGTCATCCCGAGGTGCGCGCTCGTTCGTGCGCGCCTCGGAACTTCAGAGCACGAGCCACATGCGCGGCTCAGGGTTCCGGGCCCGAGCGCTACGCGCCGTCCCGGAATGACGAGGATGGCTCACCGCACGAACTCATCGGTATAAAGCCCGTCGAAACTCTTGAGCTGATCCTTCCCGGCGAGCAGGCCGGCCTCGATGCTGACCTGCTGCGAATGCTCGAGTGCCGGCACGGTGACGTGCAAGTCCTTGGCGTGCGCGGCCGCCACCGTCTTCCAGGCCGCCGCCAGCACCTGCTGATCCATCTTGTCGAAGCGCTTTTTCAGAAGCGCCAGCGCCTCGTCCGGTTTCTCCACGATGAACCGGTTGGCGGCGGCCAGCGCACGGACCACCCGCTCGCACTTGTCGCGCGCCTTGGCGCACATGTCGGGCCGCGTGTAGATCAGCCCGTATGCGAACGGCAGCAGGTCGGGCGCGTCGCTTGACCCGCTGGCCAGCATCACCGCATCGCCCTTGAGCACCGGATCGGTGGTGTACGGCAGCGAGGTGGCGAAGCCATCGACCTGCTTGGCCGCCAGCGCAGCCAGCATCGCCGGCGGGTCCATCGGCGCGATGCGAACGTCCTTCTCGACGTCGAGACCGCCGCGATGAACCACCAGGCGCTCCCACGCATGGACGATGGAGCCGACGCCCTGAATGGCAATGGTCTTGCCCTTCAGCGCCTTGGCGCGCTCGGCGAGCGGCATCTTGTCGGTGATGCCGGCTGCCTCGGCGACGTCCTTGCGCAGCACCAACTCGACCAGCGGCTTGTCGATCAGGTTGGCGATGGCGAGCAGCCGCTGGCCCGCCGCAGCGGCCCGCAGGAACACCGGACCGGTGCCGATGGTGAAGTCGGCGCTCCCCGAGATCACCGCATTGGGCGAAGCCACTCCGACCAGGATGCGGTGGGAGACCTTCAGTCCCTCCTTTTTGTAGAATCCGGCGTCCTCGGCGAGGAAGGCCGAGCTGAAGGTGAGCGTCGGCGCCGGCAGCGCCATCAGAATTTCGATGTCCTGGGCAGAACCGGCGGTGGGAAACAGCCCAACGGCAAGGGCGATGGCGGCGGCCCGCCAGCCATGTTTGTGCATCCGAACCTCCCCTATAATCGTTTCAACCAGACTCCCGTAACAGGGCGGAAACCGCAAGGTCTCTCGATGAAGCTGCCGGTCGGCGCGATCGACTGCGATCTCCATCCGGCGCCACCGAGCGCCACGGCGTTGCTGCCCCATCTCGACGAATATTGGCGCGACCAGATCGTCGACCGGCATATCGCGAAATACTCCTTCACCCTGACCAGCTATCCGCCGAACTCGCCGCTCAGCGCGCGGCCCGACTGGCGCCAGCCCTCCGGCGCGCCGTGCGGCGACCTCGACACGATCCGGAGCCAGGCGCTCGACCCGTTCGGCACGCGATTCGCGATCTGCAACGTGCTGCACGGCGCGGTGGCGCTGTTCAACGAGGACATGGCGATGGCGCTGTGTTCGGCGGTCAACGACTGGGTGGCGAAGGAATTGCTCGACCGTGAACCGCGGCTGCGCGCCTCGATCCTGGTGCCGTTGCACAATCCGGCGCATGCGCTTGCCGAGATCGAGCGGGTGGCGAAGGATCGCCGGTTCGTCCAGGTGCTGCTGTTCGCCATGGGCGACACGCTGCTCGGCCGCCGGCCGTACTGGCCGCTCTACGCCGCCGCGCAAAAACTCGGGCTCGCCATCGGCATCCACGCCGGCAGCACCTACCGGCACGCGCCGATGTCGTCGGGCTGGCCGGCGCACCGCGTGCAAGACTATGTCGCGCAATCGGCGGCATTCGAGTCGCAACTTCTGAGCTTTCTCGCCGAGGGCGTGTTCCAGGAATTCCGCGAATTGCGGGTGGTGCTGAGCGAGTTGGGCTTCACCTGGCTGCCGAACCTGCTCTGGCGCACCAGCAAATCGTGGCGCGGCATGCGCGCCGAGGTGCCGTGGATCGACCGCTCGCCGGGCGAGATCATCCGCGAGCACGTTCGCGTGACCTTGCAGCCGGTCGATGTTCCCAAGGACGGCGCAACGGCACTGACGCGCACATTGCAGCACATCGGTTCCGACCGGATGCTGTTGTTCTCCACCGACTATCCGCACTGGCATTTCGACGGCGACGCCGTAGCTGCCGGACGGAATGTCCGACGAAACAGTGCGGCGGATGGCGGTCGACAATCCGCTGGAGACTTATCCGCGTTTGCGGGAGGGCACCCAAATCGACGATAATGCCGCCAGCAACAAGGAGGCCGTGCGATGAACATTCCGGTTCGGCACGCCACCGCGGCCAGCAAGCTTTCGATCGTCGATTGCGACATCCATCCGGCGTTCAAGAAGCCGTCCGACCTCTATCCGTTCCTGCCGGCGCGCTGGCGCGACCACATGATCACGTTCGGCGAGCATCTCCGGCAGGGGTTGTCAGGCCAACTCGCCTGGCCGCGCATGAGCGCGTCGGGGCTGCGCGTCGATGCGTTTCCGGAGGACGGCCCGCCTGGCTCCGACCTCGAGCTGATGCGGCGGCAGCACCTTGACCCCAACGGCGTCGAGGTCGGCATGCTGATGCAGCTCTCCAAGGGCGGCATGGAGGAGCGCAACCTCGAATTCGCGGCCGCGCTGTCGCACGCCATCAACGAGTGGCAGCTTGAGACGTTCTGTAAGCCGGAGCCGCGGCTCCGCGCCGGCATCGTGGTGCCGCAGGAGGACGCCGAATTCGCCGTGCAGGAGATCGAAGCCCGCGCAAACGATCCGCGGTTCTCGCAAATCCTGATTTCGCCACGCTCCAGCGATCCGCTCGGCCACCGCCGCTACTGGCCGGTCTTCGAGGCGGCGCAGCGGGCTAATAAGCCGATCGCGCTGCATGTGCAGGGCTTCAGCGGCGGCCACGCTTCGACCGGCTCGGGGTGGCCGACCTATTACATGGAGGAGCATTACGCCGCGACCACGGGGATGCAGAACACGCTGACCAGCCTGGTGTTCGAGGGCGTGTTCGAGCGCTTCCCGAAGCTGAAGGTGGCGCTGATCGAGGGCGGTTTCGCCTGGGCGCCGGCGCTGTGCTGGCGGATGGACAAGCACTGGGAGCGGTTGCGGGTGGAGACGCCGCACGTTAAACGCCCGCCGTCGGAATACGTGCGCCAGCACGTCTGGTTCACCAGCCAGCCAATCGAGGAACCCGAGCAGCCACAGCATCTCGCCGAGATCATCGAATGGCTCGGCTGGGACCGGCTGATGTTCTCGACGGACTATCCACACTGGGACTTCGACGATCCGCAGCACACCTTCAAGTTCACGATGAGCGAGGCGCAAAAGGCCATGGTGTTTCGGGACAACGCCAAGGCGTTGTACGGCTTGCCGTGAAGCGGCAGGTGATCGCCCGCGCCGTCGAAGTCGCGCCGGGCCAGTGCAAGATCGTCAACGTGAACGGCCGCGAGATCGGTGTGTTCAACCTGAACGGCGAGTATTTCGCGCTGGCCAACCGCTGTCCCCACGAGGGCGGGCCGCTGTGCCAGGGCACCATCATTCCGTTGATCAAGTCGGACCGGCCCGGCACCTACCGGCTGGAGCGTCACAACGAATTCCTGCGCTGCCCGTGGCACGGCTGGGAGTTCGAAATCCGCACCGGGCAGTCGTGGTGCGATCCGAAGTCGACGCGGGCGCGGCAGTTTCAGGTGACAGTGGAGTCCGGCGAGACCCTGGTGAAGGGACCGTATGTGGCGGAAACTTTTCCGGTGTCGGTGGAAGAGGACTATCTGGTGGTGGAGACGTAATTACTCCGCCGCCACCGACCTGGCGGCGTGGCGGTTGGCCGGACGGGCCAGCCCGAGATTCTCGCGCAAGGTTGCGCCCTGGTATTCGGTACGGAACAGGCCGCGGCGCTGCAGCTCCGGAATCACGCCGTCCACGAAGTCGTGCAGGCCCGCCGGCAGCACCTGCGGCATGATGTTGAAGCCGTCGGCGGCGCCGCCGCGATACCACTCCTCCAGCCCGTCGGCGACGTCGATCGGAGTGCCGACCAGGACGCGGTGGCCGCGTGCGGTGGCGACGCGCTTGTAGAGCTGACGGATGGTCAGGTTCTCGGCGCGTGCCATGTCGACCACCACCTTCTGCCGGCCCTGCTGGGTGTTGGAGAGCGGCACCTCGGGCAGCGGCCCGTCGAGCGGATAGGGCGTGAGATCCATGCCGACGATGTCTGACAGCGCCGGCACGCCGAGCTCGGGATGGATCATCTCCTGGAGGCGGTCGAACTTCTCCTGCGCCTCGTCGCGGCTGCGCCCGACCACGGTGAGCACGCCGGGCATGATCTTGATGGAGTCCGGCGAGCGGCCGTACTTCGCCGTGAGGCCTTTCAGGTCGGCATAGAACGCCCGCGCGGCGTCGAGCTTCTGCGCCACCGTGAACAGCACCTCGGCGGTGCGCGCCGCGAGCTCGCGGCCGGCGTCCGACTGGCCGGCCTGCACGATCACCGGCTGGCCCTGCGGCGAGCGCGGCACCATCAGCGGCCCGCGCACCGAGAAGTGCTCGCCCTTGTGGTGCAGCATATGCATCTTGTCGAGGTCGAAGAACAGCCCGGCCTTCTTGTCCAGCAGGAAGGCGTCGTCCTCCCAGGTGTCCCACAGGCCCTGCGCCACCTGGATGAACTCGGCGGCCCGCTTGTAGCGGTCGTCGTGGGCGACGTGCTTGTCGCGGCTGAAGTTGAATGCCTCGGAAGCCGCCGACGAGGTCACCACGTTCCAGCCGACCCGGCCTTCGCTCATCTGGTCGAGGCTGGCGAACATCCGCGCCACGTGGAACGGGTCGAGATAGGTCGTGGTGGCGGTCGAAATCAGCCCGATCCGGCTGGTCACCGCAGCGAGGGCCCCGAGCAAGGTCAGCGGCTCGAGCCGCATCGCATCGGTCTTGCGCTTCCAGCTGTCCGGATCGTCGGGGCCGAAGCTGGAGTTGCTGTCGGCGTTGAACACGAAGTCGAACTTCGCCCGCTCGGCGGCCTGGGTGATGTCGATGTAATGGCGAAGGCTGCGGTTGGCGTCCGGCCGAACGCCCGGATCGCGCCAGGACGCGATGTGATGCCCGGTGCCGTAGAGGAAGAAGCCAAGCTTCATCATGGGTCGTATCCTCTCGCCGTACCGCGATCTTACCCCGATCCGAGGTGCTTTTTGAAGAAGTCGACGGTCAGCGAAAGCGCACGGTCGGCCTCCGGCTTGGAGTAGGTCTTGCCGCCGTGGCGGGCGAAGGCGTGGTCGGCGCCGGGGTATTTATGGATCGTCACCAGCGGGTTGGGCGACAACCGCCGCTCCAGCATGTCGTTGACCTCGGCCTGCACCCAGCGGTCCTTCATGGCCATGTGCAGCACGAACGGCCGATGCAGGTTCTTCGCCTCGACAATGCGATGCTCGATGTAGGTGCCGTAGTAGGCCACGGCGCAGTCGATGTCGGTGCGGCAGCACATCAGGTAGCAGAGCTTGCCGCCGAGGCAGTAGCCGACCGCGCCGACCTTGCCGTTGCACTCCGGAATCTTTTCCAGGTGGTGCCAGACGTCCTCCATGTCGCGAACGCCGAGGTCGTAGTCGAACTCGTAGTAGAGGTCGAACGCCTTCTGCACATGGTCGGGATTCTTGTCGGACAACTCGACGCCCGGCTCCTGGCGCCAGAACAGGTCCGGCACAAGGCAGACGAAGCCGGCCTCGGCGAACTCGTGCGCGTGATGGCGCATGGTGTCGTTGACGCCCCAGATTTCCATGATGGCGATGACGGCGCCGACCGGCGTCTTGTCCGGATAGGCGATGTAGGCGCCCATGGTGCCGTCGCGGAGCTTGACCTTGATGTTCTCGGTTCGCATTGCGCGTCTCCACACGTGTCCCGGCGAGCGAAGCGAGACCCGGACCCCGGTCACTTCCCTTCACATGCTAACCGGGGTCCCGGATCAGCGGTGCATCGCTTCGCGCTGCACCGCGTCCGGGACACGAATCTTACAGCCTCAAAGCTTCTTCGCATTGCCGAAAAGATCGCGTCCTTCTCGGCCTGCGATATCTCCAGCGCATTGACCGCCGCAACCGTGTTGCGCATCAGCCCCCGGCCCTGCTCCGAATCGAACGGCGCGTCGGTGGCGAACACACATTTGTCCGTGCCGAAGAAGGCGTGGCCGCAGCGGGTCGGCGCCACTTCGCCGAGCGCGGTGTCGGCGTACAGCATCTTGTAATAGTCGAGCGGCGGCCTCTTCAGCCCGGCGTCGACCGCGGACGGATTGCGGTCCGGTGCGCCGAAAAATATCTGCCGGAAGCCAAGCTTAATCTTGCCGGAGAAATACGGGATCATGCCGCCCATGTGATGGCTGACGATCTTCAGCCCCGGCAGCTCGTCGAACAGCCCCGAATAGATCAGCCGCGTCATGCAGGCGGTGGTCTCGTAAGGCCAGCCGAAGCTGAACCAGATCTCGTTCTGCGATTCCTTCTCGCTGGCGTAGTCGGAAAACTGCGCGGTGCGCATCGGATGCACCCAGACGGCAAGATCGTGCCCGGCCATGCGCTGGAACACCGGCCGGAACTTCGGCGCCGACAGCGGCTCGCCGGCGACATTGGTGAACACCTGCACGCCGCGGGCGCCGAGCTGCTTTCACCGCGCGGTCGGCTTCCTTCACCGAGGCCTCGACATCGTTCATCGGCAGCGAGGCGATGAACGCCGGGAAATGCTCCGGATGCTTCCGGCAAATCTCCGCCAGCGCATCGTTGGCCATCCGCACCAGCTCGGGCGTCCTGTCCGGCGGACCGATCAGCTCCGGCGGCGGATTGGCGAGCGACAGCACATGCTGCGTGCCAGGAAACTCGTCGAGCAGCGCGCGCCGCGCATCGATGTCCCACAGCGACTTGATCCGCGGAAACGCGGTCAATACGGGGTGACCGGGAATCAGATCGCCCAGGCGTTCCAGATACGCCTTCGGCATGAAGTGGTTGAAGATGTCGATCATCATGCGGCGCTAGCGGTCCGATACGTTGAGCCTGATCAGCGCGGTGCCGGAACGGCCCTGCATGTCAGTGATGTCGAGGCGAAGGACATGGGCGCCGGGCGGCACCTCGGCCTGCTCCATGACGATGCCATCCGGCCTGAGGTGCGAACGGATGCGGCCCGTGAGATCGACCGGCGTTGCCTTGACGTAAGTGAGTCGCACGCTGGCAGGATCGATGCCGACATTGTTGCGGACGTTGAACTTGATCCTGAACGGCAGCGGCGAGCGGACGGTCTGGTTCAGCGGCGGCGATTCCTGCTCGATGCCCGGACCGCGGGTCAGGCCGCGAGTCGACATGACGTTGGTGCCAGGCGGCGGCAGCCTGGCCTCGTCGGCAGTGATGAGCACCTCCGCTGAGACCGCGGAATGGCTGCATCCCGCGAGCGCAAGCCCGCACAGCAACGCCACTCTGATGGTCCGCATCGGATGCTCTCCTGCCACTCAGAAAAACTGGCTGAGTCCGGTCACCAGCGAGACGGCCGCCGATCCGACCGTGATGGCCGCCGACAGCAGTGCCCGCACCGTCCTCATGTTGAAGCCCGCAGCCTCGCCGCCGAGCTTATCGGATATAATTTGCGCCAGCGCGACGATCAGGCGGTTCGTCGTCTCCGCCGACCCGCGCATGGCGATCACGGTCTGCCGGCCGATAACCCCGGTGAAGAAGCCGAACATGATGCTGGCGCCGTATTCCAGGAATTCGCGCCATTCGTACCAGCCGCGCGGCAGCACCGGAACATGGTCGAGCCTGCCGACGACGGTCGACATCGCCAGGGTCGACAGCACGGCTACGATCGCCCCATACAGCAGTTCGACCGCCAACGTCTTGCGCGGGGATTCCCGGCAAAGGAAGCCGAATATCAGCGGCAACACGATGGAGACGATACGGAGATAGATCAGCGGCAGATTGTATTCGACGATGATGACGAAGTGGGCGAACACCAGCAGGATCAGGCTCGATGCCATCGCGGCGAGCGGATCGATCCCCGGCAAGGTCGGTGGCGGCGGCATTGCCGGCCGTGGCAGCCGCGTGGTCTCGGGCCGCTGCCCCTCGGGAAGACCCTGCTCCAGCAGTTCGAGGCGCCGTGTGGCCTCGTCGAGTTTCTCCAGCAACGGCCGGATGACGAAAAGATCACGTCCGCAATGCTTGCAGACGATCGCCGAATCCTTGACCTGTTCCGCACAATACGGACAGTTCATTGGCCCCGCTCACCCCGTGAATGTGGCCGGTTTTACCGTAGAATACGCTTCCTACGATAGGGGAGAGACTGGCCGGACCCTTCCTCCTGCACCGGCAGGTCGTATAATTCAGCGATGGCGAGCGGCGATATTGTCGGCCCGTTGGAACGGCGCCCCGCCGGGGCGCTCCGCCGGCTATCGGCCGCGGCCGCGAGCCATGTCGGCAGCCGGCTGTTCCGGAAATACGTGGCGCTGTTCGTCGCCGTGGTCTGCGTCGCGCTGCTCACCAACGGCCTGTTCGAAATCTGGTTCTCCTACCAGGAGAACAAGCAGGCGCTGACCCGCATCCAGCGCGAGCAGGCCGAGGCCGCGGCGGCCAAGATCGGCCAGTTCATCAAGGACATCGAGGGCCAGATCGGCTGGACCACGCAACTGCCGTGGACCGCGAGCGCGCTGGAGCAGCGCCGGTTCGACGCGCTGCGCCTGCTGCGCCAGGTGCCGGCGATCACCGAGCTGGCCCAGCTCGACGCCAGCGGCCACGAGCAGCTCCGGGTGTCGCGGCTCGCCATGGACGCGGTCGGCGTCGGCACCGACTTCTCCAAGGACCCGAAGTTCACCGAGGCGGTGGCGCACAAGATCTACTACGGCCCGGTCTATTTCCGCCGCGAGTCCGAGCCCTACATGACGCTCGCGATGGCCGGCGCCCGGCGCGACGCCGGCGTCAGCGTCGCCGAGGTGAACCTCAAGTTCATCTGGGACGTGGTCTCGCAGATCAAGGTCGGCCAGAAGGGCCAGGCCTTCGTGATCGACGCCCGCGGCCGGCTGATCGCGCATCCGGACATCTCGCTGGTGCTGCGCAACACCGACCTGTCGCGCCTGCCCTATGTGGCGGCGGCGCGCAGCGACGGACGGCGCGCCCGGCCGCAAGAAGGCGTCGAGATCGTCACCGACGTGCAGGGCCGCGAGGTGCTGACCGCGCACGCGCCGATCCTGCCGCTGCGCTGGCTGATGTTCGTCGAGCTGCCGATCGAGGAGGCCAACGCGCCGCTTTACGACTCGATCAAGCGGTCGAGTCTGCTGCTGCTCGGCGGCCTGATGCTGGCGTTCCTGGCTGGGCTGTTCCTCGCCCGCAAGATGATCGTGCCGATCCAGCAATTGCGCGAGGGCGCGGCGCAGATCGGCGCCGGCAATCTCGAGCAGCGCATCTCGATCAAGACCGGCGACGAGCTCGAATTGCTGGCCGACCAGTTCAACGACATGGCTGGACGGCTGGAGGAATCCTACGCCGGGCTGGAGCAGAAGGTCGAGCAGCGAACGCATGAATTGAGCGAGTCGCTAGAGCAGCAGACGGCGACGTCAGAGGTCCTTCAGGTCATCAGCAGTTCGCCGGGCGAGCTGAAGCCCGTCTTCCAGACGATGCTCAAGAATGCCACCCGCATCTGCAGTGCAAACTCGGGAATGTTTTGGCGCACCGAAAACGATGGATTGCGGGTCGTCGCCTTCGAAGGTGTCGTGGCGACCTACTCCGTCGAACGCATGGGCCATCCGTTCGTTGTCCCGCACCCCGAAATCGCGCTGGGCCGGGTCGTCAAAGAGAAACGGGTTATCCACGTCGCCGATCTGACCCAAGACCCCGCCTATCTCAAAGGCATCGAGCCGCTGAAAACCCTGGTGGATCAGGGCGGCGCACGGTCGCTGCTGATGGTGCCGATGCTCAGGGAGGACGAACTTATCGGAGCGATCGCGATCTATCGTTCCGAAATTTCCCCTTTCACCGACAAGCAAATTGAGTTGGTGCAGAACTTCGCCAGCCAGGCCGTCATCGCGATCGAGAACGTCCGCCTGCTCAACGAATTGCGCTCGCGCACCGACGATCTCGCCCGCTCGGTCGGCGAGCTGCAGGCGCTTGGCGAGGTCTCGCAAGCTGTCAACTCGACGCTGGACCTCGAACAGGTGCTGACCACCATCGTGCAGCGCGCGGTGCAGCTCTCGCGCACCGACGCCGGCGCGATCTACGTGTTCGACGAGGCGCGTCAGGAGTTCAAGCTCCGTGCCACCTACGGCATGAGCGATGAGATGATCGCCGCCATCACCGACCGGCACATCAGCACGGGCGACGCCCATATCGGACCGGCGGCGACGCAGCGGAAGCCGGTGCAGGTGCCGGACATCGAGACGGAGCCGCTCACGCCGGTCAACGAGATCAACCTGCGCGAAGGCTTCCGCGCGGTGCTGATCATTCCGCTGCTGCGTCCCGACGCCATCGTCGGCGCGCTGGTGGTGCGGCGCAAATCGCCCGGCGAGTTCCCGCAATCGACCATCGACCTGCTGGAGACCTTCGGCGACCAGTCGGTGGTGGCGATCCAGAACGCCAACCTGTTCCATGAGATCGAGGAGAAGGGCAAGCAGCTCGCGGTGGCGAGCCAGCACAAGTCGCAGTTCCTCGCCAACATGAGCCACGAGCTGCGCACGCCGCTCAACGCCATCCTGGGCTACACCGAGCTGATCCTCGACGGCATCTACGGCGAGACGCCGGAGAAGGCGCAGGTCGTGCTGAAGCGCGTCGAGAGCAACGGCCGCCATCTGCTCGGCCTGATCAACGACGTGCTCGACCTCTCCAAGATCGAGGCTGGCCAGCTTACGCTGACGCTGACCGACTACTCGATGAAGGACGTGCTCTACAACGTCTTCAGCGCGGTCGAGCCGCTCGCCAACGACAAGAAGCTCGGCTTCAAAGTCGAGGCGCAGCCCGACATGCCGAAGGGGCACGGCGATGAGAGGCGGCTCACCCAAGTCGTGCTGAACCTGGTCGGCAACGCCATCAAGTTCTCCGACACCGGCGCGGTGGTCATCAAGGCGAGCTCGACCAACGGCTCGTTCACGGTCGCGGTGCAGGACAACGGCCCCGGCATCTCGGTGGCCGACCAGGGCAAGATCTTCGAGGAGTTCCAGCAGGCCGACAACTCCGCCACCAAGAAGAAGGGCGGCACCGGCCTCGGCCTTTCGATCTCGCGGCGCATCGTCGAGATGCACGGCGGCAAGCTCTGGGTCGAGTCCGAGCTCGGCAAGGGCTCGGTGTTCCAGTTCACCTTGCCAGTCAACGTTCCGACACAGGCAAAGCTATGAGTATCCAGACGGTCAACGGCAACAAGCGGGGCTGACGTGGCGCGCATTCTTGTGGTGGAAGACCAGGAGGACAATCGCCAGATTCTGCGCGACCTTCTCGGCAGCGTCGGCTACGACATGGACGAGGCGCACGATGGCCAGGAGGCGCTCGTCGCCGTGGCCAAGCAGCGGCCCGACCTGATCCTGATGGACATCCAGCTCCCGATCATGGACGGCTACGAAGCGACGCGGCGGATCAAGGCCGATCCCGCCACCAAGGACATTCCGATCATCGTCGTCACCTCGTATGCGCTGTCCGGCGACGAGGGCAAGGCGCGCGACGCCGGCTGCGACGCCTATGTCACCAAGCCGTACAGCCCGCGCCAGCTGCTGGCGAAAATCCGCGAATACCTGCCGAAGTAGTTCATGCACAATCCGCCGCGCATCCTGATCGTCGACGACAACGAGACCAACCGCGACATCCTGATGGCGCGGCTCGGGCCGCAGGGCTATGAGCTCAAGCAGGCCGCCGACGGCGAGGAGGCGCTCGCCGCCGCCACGGGAGCTGCTGCCCGACCTGATCCTGCTCGACGTGATGATGCCGAAGATCGACGGCATCGAGGTCTGCAAGCAGCTCAAGGCCGACACGTCGCTGCCGTTCATGCCGATCATCCTGTGCACCGCCAAGGCCGATTCCAAGGACGTCGTCACCGGCCTCGAAGCCGGCGCCGACGAATACCTGACCAAGCCGATCGACCAGATGGCGCTGGTGGCGCGCGTCAAGTCGGTGCTGCGGCTGAAGCAACTGCACGACCAGGTCACCGACATGAACAAGAACCTGGAGCAGCGCGTCACCGATCAGCTCGGCGAGATCGAGCGCATGTCGGGGCTGAAGCGCTTCCTCGCGCCGCAGATCGCCGAGCTGGTGATGTCGGCCGGCGGCGAGAAGCTGCTCGACAGCCACCGCAAGGACGTCACCATCGTGTTCTGCGACCTGCGCGGCTTCACGGCGTTCGCCGAGACCGCCGAGCCGGAAGAGGTGATGACGGTGCTCCGCGAATATCATGACGGTCTCGCCGGCATCATCAACGCCCATGAGGGCACGCTCGAACGCTTCGCCGGCGACGGCCTGATGGTGCTGTTCAACGATCCGATGCCCTGCCCCGATCCGTGCGAGCGCGGCGTCAAGATGGCGGTGAAGATGCGCGAACGGGTCGTCGAGCTGTCCGCCAAGTGGAAGAAGCTCGGCCACGATCTGGGCTTCGGCGTCGGCATCGCCCACGGCTATGCCACGCTCGGCCGCGTCAGCTCGGAGGGCCGGTTCGACTACACCGCCATCGGCCGCGTGGTGAACCTGGCGGCGCGGCTGTGCGGCGAGGCCAAGAGCGGCCAGATCCTGATCGACGGCAAGGTCCACACCGCCGTGGAAACCCTGGCCGAGACCGCCTCGGTCGGCGAACTGGAGCTGAAGGGCTTCACCCGCCCGATCGCCGCCTTCGACGTGCGCGCAATTCGCGCATAGCGGGCAATCGCGGCCGGCGTGTAGACTAGCCTGATGAATGTCGCCACCACCGTCCATGCGCGCGGTTCCACGACGGCAAGCGCATCGGCGCGGGCGCTGATCGAGGCGAGCGGCATCGTCAAAATCTATCCGACCGTGTCGGGCGAGCCGGTGCTGGCGCTCGACCATCTCGACATGGCGGTGCGCGACGGCGAATTCGTCTGCCTGGTCGGGCCGTCCGGCTGCGGCAAGAGCACGCTGCTGCGGCTGCTCGCCGGCCTCGACCGCGCCGACGCCGGGACCTTCACGCTGGCCGACAAGCGCATCGACGGGCCTTCGGCCGAGGTCGGCGTGGTGTTCCAGCAGGCCACGCTGCTGCCGTGGCTCACGGTCTGGCAGAACGTCACCGTGCCGCTCCGGGTCGGCGGCCACCGCATCGGCGAGCGCGAGGCCGCGGTGCGCGATCTGCTCGGCATCGCCGGGCTGTCGGGCTTCGAGAACAAGTATCCCTACGAATTGTCCGGCGGCATGCAGCAGCGCGTCGCCATCGTGCGCGCGCTGGTGCGCGATCCGAAGCTGCTGCTGATGGACGAGCCGTTCGGCGCGCTCGATGCGCTGACCCGCGAGAAGATGAACGCCGAGCTGCAGCGCATCTGGCTCGCCAGCCGCAAGACCGTGGTGCTGATCACCCACTCGATCGACGAGGCGGTGTTTCTCGGCGACCGCGTCGTGGTGATGTCGGCGCGGCCCGGCCGCATCGTCCGCGAGATCGCCGTCAACCTGCCGCGCCCGCGCATCGCCGCCGAGACGTTCGGCCATCCCGAGCACGTGCGGATCGCCCGCGAAATCCGCGGACTGCTGGAGGGCCAATGACCGACGCCCTCAGCGAACCCGCGCTCGACCTGATCGCGGCCTCGGCGGCGAACGCACAATCGCGCCGCCGCCGCGCGCGGCTGACCAGCACCGCCATCGGCATTCTCGGTTTCCTGGCGCTGCTGCTGATCTGGAAGCTCTCGGTCGAACTCCTCAAGGTGCCGCCGTACATCCTGCCGGCGCCCGACGACGTGTTCGTCGCGCTGTGGAGCGGCATCGCGGTGTCGCCGGCAAGCCCGCTCGGCTATTACCTGCCGCTGTGGAGCACGCTGTCGAACGCGCTGCTGGGCTTCCTGATCGGCGGCTGTCTCGGCCTCATGGTCGGCTC
Organism: uncultured Alphaproteobacteria bacterium; assembly: GCA_963785665.1. GTDB lineage: Bacteria > Pseudomonadota > Alphaproteobacteria > Rhizobiales > Xanthobacteraceae > Z2-YC6860. Next base: position 17,258 of record CAWAWF010000025.1, on the reverse strand, counting down.
GGTGATGGCGGAATTCCGCCCGGTCGAGACCGCGCTGATGCCCTATGCGTTCGCGCTGCAAAGCCTGCCCAAGGTCGCCATTGCGCCGCTGATCGTGATCTGGTGCGGCTTCGGCGACGGCTCCAAGGTGGCGATGGCGGCGCTGCTCGCGTTCTTCCCGATGCTGGTCAACAGCTTCGCCGGCATGCGCTCGGCCGACATCGAGCGGATCGAACTGATGAAGGCGCTGTCGGCGACGCGGCTCGAAACCTATCGCCTGGTCAAGCTGCCGTCCGCCGCGCCCTATATCTTTGCCGGACTCGACATGGGCATCGTCTATGCGCTGCTCGGCACCATCGTCGCCGAATTCCTCGGCGCCCAGGAGGGCATGGGCGTCGTCATCACCAAGGCGCAGGCGGTCACCGACGTCGCCGGCGTGTTCGCCGTGCTCACCATTCTCGGCGTCACCGGCATCGCGCTGCATCTCATCGTTCGACGAACACAACGCGCGCTGATCCATTGGGTCGATCGCGGACAACACTAGGGAGAGAGAGACAATGATCAATCGACGCAAGGTCGCTCAGGGAATCGGCGCGGCCGGCGCTGGTGCTGGCGATGCCGTCCATCGTCCGCGCGCAAGAGCTTCAAAAAATCCGGATGGCGTTCGGCATCAAGTCGGTCAATCCGATCATCATCAACATCCTGATCTCCGAACAGCTCGGCTACACCAAGGAAGAGGGCCTGCAATTCACGCCGGTCGCGGTCGGCACCAACTCCAACGCGCAGATCGCCGTCGACAAGGGCGACGTCCAATTCGCGGTCGGCACCCCGAGCTTCCAATTTCCGTTGTTCGCCAAGGGGCAACTGCCGCCGATCGTGAATTTCTACGAATACACCTATCCCTATAAATGGGACGTGGCGGTGAAGCCGAACTCGGGCATCCAGAAATACGAGGATTTGAAGGGCAAGAAGATCGGCGTCTCCGATCTCGGCACCACCGACTATCCGGTGACCCGCGCCGCGTTGAAGAACATCGGCGTCGATCCCGACAAGGATGTGACCTGGACCGCCGTCGGCGCCGGCGTCTCGGCGGGCGTTGCGTTGCAGCGCGGCGTGATCGACGCGCTGGCCTATTTCGACACCGGCTTCGGCCAGATCGACGCCGCCGGCATCGGCATCCGGATGCTGCCAAGGCCGGCGAACGTGCCGCTGATCGGCGGTCTCTACCTCAGCGCGATGTCGAATTTCATCAAGGACAACCGCAAGGTCTGCGTCGGCTTCGCCCGTGCGGTGAACAAGGCGTCGGAGTACCTGCTGGCCAATCCGGAGGCCGGCGCCCGCGCCTTCCTCAAGCTCTATCCGGAAACCGCGCCGCGCGGCGCCAGCCCGGCCGACGCCGTGAAGTCGATCCTGTTCGCCGCCAAGCGCCGCATTCCGCTCTACCGGCCGCCCTATCCGGACACCAAGATGGGATTCATCCGCGAATCCGAGCTGATGCTCGACGCCAAGTTCCTCGACCTCGACATCAAGGACATCAAGCCGATGTTCACCAACGACCTGATCGACGAGATCAACAATTACGACCACGGCAAGATCATCGCTGAGGCCAAGGCCGCGAAGACTTGAGACATCGGACCGGGCGGTGCCGTGCCTGGCACTTCATTCCGAACGGCTGATGCTTTAGTGATGCGGGGATGAGCAAAGGTCAGCGCTATCCGGCGGAGAGCCGCGAGCACACGGACGCCGCCTCCGGGCGGCGCATCCGTCAGATCACCAGCCATCCGTCGATCCACCACCATCCGTTCTTCTTCGTGCCGGCCTACGACCGCGCCATGACCAGGCTCGTCTTCGTGTCGTATCGCACCGGCCTGCCGCAGATCTTCTTCGAGGATCGCGCGACCGCCGAGCTGGTCCAGGTCACCGACCGGCCCGACCTCGCCGACTGGTCGATCATCCCGTCGGGCGACGGCCGCTACGTCTATTTCACCGCCGGCACCGCCGGATGGCGGGTCAACCTCGACACCTTCGAGGAGGAGCAGCTTGCCGACTTCGGCGCCGTCGAGATGCGCGAGAAGGGCATGGTCGGCGCCGCCATGGGCACCACCGCGCTGTCGGCCAACGGCCACTGGTGGGCGGTGCCGGTCAAGGCCGGCGCCGATCACGCGCTTCGTGCTGATCGACACGCAACAGAAGTCCTCGCGCGTGTTCCTGGAACGCGACACCATCGGCCATCCGCAGTTCTGCCCCGACGACGACGACCTTATCCTCTACGCCGGCCCCCTCACCGACCGGGTCTGGCTGACCGACCGCAGCGGCGCGAAGAACCGCCGGCTCTACCAGCGCGAGAACAAGATGCAGTGGGTCACCCACGAGGTCTGGGTGCCGGGCCGCCGCACCGTCGCCTTCGTCGACTGGCCGCGCGGCATGAAGATGATCGACGTCGACCGCGGCGTCGTCCGCCAGCTCACCTATTCGCCGGCCTGGCACGCCGCGCCCGACGACGACGGCGAGCGCTTCGTCTGCGACACCAATTTTCCGGATCGCGGCCTGCACACCTTCGGCGTCGATGACGATCCGGCCGACGACGCCGAGTTCCTCGCCGCCAGCGAAGCGTCGTCCGAGGGCAAGCACTGGGGCGGGCCGTTTCCCTACAACGACGGGCCGGTCGCGGTCGAGGCCGCGCAACACACCCATCCGCATCCGCGCTTCTCGCCGGACGGCTCCCGCGTCCTGTTCACCTCGGACAAGACCGGCCACGCGCAGCTCTACGAGGTGATGCTGGAGGACGACCGATGACCGGCCCCGCCCTCCTGGAAAGCCAGCGCGTGCGCCAGGACATCCGCGCCGGCCGCATCACCGGAACGAGCCGCGGCCTCGCCCACGGCTTCGTGCAGACCAATCTCGCCATCCTGCCGAAGGAATATGCCTTCGACTTCCTGCTCTATTGCCAGCGCAACCAGCGCGCCTGCCCGGTGCTCGAAGTCACCGACCCCGGCAGCCCGGTGCCGAAAAAGCTCGCGCCCACCGCCGACCTTCGCACCGACTGCGCGCGCTATGCGATCTATCGCGACGGCGTCCGCACCGAGGACCGCACCGACATCACCGATCTCTGGCGCGACGACCTCGTCACGTTCCTGATCGGCTCCGGCATCAGCATCGACGGCGCGCTGGAGAATGCCGGCGTGCCGACCCACAAGGACCGCTGGGTGCTGCGCACCACGTTGCCGACCGAACCGGCCGGTCCGTTCCGCGGCGACATGATCGTCACCATGCGCTGGCTGACCGCGCAGCAGGCGATCACCGCGACGCAGGTGACCTCGCGGTTTCCGTTCAATCACGGCGCGCCGATCCATCTCGGCGATCCGGCCGCGATCGGCGCCGACCTCAAGGCGCCGCTGTTCGGCGGCCCGGTGCCGCCGACGCCGCCGGGCATCGTGCCGGTGTTCTGGGCCTGCGGCGTCACCCCGCAAAGCGCGGCCGAAAACGCCAGGCTGCCGTTCTTCATCGCACACGCGCCGGCGCATAGCTTCATTACCGATCTGCCGGCGCAGGCGCTGATGAATGCGTGATACGAACCACCTATCTCCGTCATTCCGGACGAGCCGAAGGCGCCGAGCCCGGAATCCAGAGCCCCTGTGCTGGCAACGTACGCTGCGGCTCATGGATTCCGGGTTCGCGCTTCGCGCGCCCCGGAATGACCAGCCGATAGGTTTGGAGTTCCAATTCGTGAATGCCCCGTTGCGTGATTCCGCGATCCGCCTGTCCGCCGACGTCGGCGGCACCTTCACCGACGTGGCGGCGTTCGACGAGGCGACCGGCGCGCTTCGCCTCGGCAAGACGCTGACGACGCCGCAGCGGCTGGTCGACGGCATCGAGAACGGCGTCGGCAAGGCCGGCTCGCAATTCTCGGCGGCGCAGCTGTTCCTGCACGGCACCACGGTCGCCATCAACACCATCCTGGAGCGGAGCGGCGCCAAATGCGCGCTGCTGACCACGCAAGGCTTCCGCGACATCTACGAGATCGGCCGCGTCAACCGGCCGGAGTCCTACAACCTGTTCTTCCAGAAGCACGCGCCGCTGATCGACCGCGACCTGCGCTTCGAGATCATGGAGCGGATGGATTCGCTCGGCACCGTGCTGATCCCGCTCGACGAGGCGCAGGTGCTCGCCGTGGCGCGGCAGGCGGTGGACCAGGGCGTGCAGGCGATCGCCATCCTGTTCCTGCACTCGTACCGCAACGCGGCCCACGAGCAGCGCGCCAAGGCGATCGTCGAAAAGGAATTTCCCGGGCTGTTCGTCACCGCGTCGCACGAGCTGAGCCAGGAGTATCGCGAGTACGAGCGCACCTCGACCGCTGCCGCGAACGCCTATGTCGGCCCGCGCGTGCAGTCCTACCTCACCGAGATGGAATCCCATCTCAACGACTCGGGATTCGGCGGCAATTTCCTGATCGTGCAGTCGACCGGCGGGCTGTTCGACGTCGGCGACGCCCGGCAGTCCTGCATCCGCATGCTGGAGTCCGGACCGGCGGCCGGCGTGGTCGGCACCAAGGCGCTGTGCAACTCGATCAAGATTCCGAACGCCATCGCCTTCGACATGGGCGGCACAACGGCCAAGGCCGGCGTCATCTACGAAGGCACCGTGCTGATGACCGGCTCGGCGCTGATCGGCGGCTATGCCACCGGGCTTCCGGTGCAAATGCCGATGATCGACATCCAGGAGGTCGGCACCGGCGGCGGCAGCATCGCCCGGGTCGAGGTCGGCAACGCGTTGCGTGTCGGCCCGGAAAGCGCCGGCGCGGCGCCGGGTCCGGTCTGCTACGGCCTCGGCGGCACCGAGCCGACCATCACCGACGCCAATCTGGTGCTCGGGCGGCTCGGCGCCGACCGCTTCCTCGGCGGCGAGATGAAGCTCGACCTCGACGCGGCGCAACGAAGGCGCTGACCGACAAGATCGCGACGCCGCTCGGCCTCGATCCGATCGAAGCCGCCGAAGGCATCCTCCGCATCGCCACCACCAAGATGGCCCATGTGGTGCGCTGGGTGACCACCGAGCGCGGCCTCGACGCCGCCGATTTCGCGCTGGTGGCCTATGGCGGCGCGGGGCCCCTGCACGCCTCCGCCGTGGCGCGCGAGCTCGCGATCGGCAGCGTGATCATTCCGCGCGCGCCGGGGCATTTCTCGGCGTTCGGCATGCTGGTGGCGGACCTGCGCCGCGATTTCGTCAACACCTGGTTCACGCCGCTCGCCGACGCGTCGTTTTCGGAAATGGAGAAAATCTTCAAGGAGATGGAGCGGCAGGGCCGCGACACGGTGGGCCGCGGCCAGACGCTTGTCGGGCGTCACCGTCGAGCGCTCCGCCGACATGCGCTACGTCGGCCAGGAGCACGCCGTCACCGTCGAGCTGCCGGTCGAGCTGTTCACGGCGCAGGACCGCGACGGCATCAAGGCGCGGTTCGATGCCGTGCACCAGACCCGCTACGGCTTCTCGGTGGCCAGCGAAAAGGCCGAGATCGTCAGCCTCCGCAGCGCCGTGATCGGCGAACTGAAGAAACCGGCCTTCGAGCCCATCGAAAAGGGCGGCGCGGAGCCGGACGCGGCGGCGTTCCGCGGCAAGCGGCCGGTGTACTTCGCCAGCACCGGATTCGTCGAGACGCCGACCTACGACCGGCCGGCGCTGAAGGCCGGCAACCGCATCACCGGGCCGGCGCTGATCGAGGAGCACGCCTCCACCACGGTCGCCCACCCGGGCGATGTGGTCGAGGTCGACGCGTTCGGCGATCTGGTCATCACGGTTCGGAGAGGCTGACCATGGACGATGTGGTGAAAACAAAGACCAAGACAGCCGATCCCGTCATCACCGAGATCGTGCGCAACGGCCTGGTCGCCGTGACCGAGGAGATGAAGATCAACCTCATGCGCACGGCCTACAACATGATCATCTACGAGGCGCTCGACTTCACGGTCGGGCTGTTCGACGCGCAGGGCAACACGGTGTCGATCGGGCTCGGCCTGCCGATGTTCATCCGCGGCATGAGCGAGACGGTGAAGGCCAAGATCGCGCACTTCGGGGACAAGCTCGATCCGGGCGACATCCTGCTCACCAACGACGCCTACACCACCGGCTCGCACCTCAACCACATGACGTTCTCGGTGCCGATCTTCCACGACGGCGAGCTGGTGGCGTTCTCGTGCTGCATGGCGCACTGGCCGGACGTCGGCGGCACCATCATGGAAGGCACCACCGACATCTACTCCGAAGGCCTGCAGATGCCGATCGTCAAGATCCATCGCAAGGGCGTGCCGAACGAGGAACTGATCGAGCTGATCAAGATGAACGTGCGGCTGCCCGAGCGCGCCATGGGCGACTTCCGCGCGCAGCTTGCCGCGGTGAAGACCGGCGAGCGCCGCTTCATGGAGATGATCGGCAAGTACGGCCGCGACGAGGTGCTCCACGGCATCGTCGCGATCATGGACCAGAGCGAGGCGGTGGCGCGCGAGCGGGTGCGCGCCATCCCCGACGGCGTCTATGAGGCCGAGTCGTTCATGGACGACGACGGCATCAATGTCGGCCAGCGCGTGCCGATCGGCGTCAAGGTCACGGTGAAGGGCGACCAGATGACGGTCGACCTCACCGGCGTGTCGAAGCAGGTGCAGGGCTTCTACAACTCCGGCAAGACCGCCGGCATGTCGTGCGCCCAGGTGGCGTTCAAGTGCCTGACCTCGTCGCTCGATCTGCCGATCAACGACGGCCAGTTCCGCGCGCTCGACATCGTGCTGCCGGCCGGCCGCGTGGTCAGCGCGGTGAAGCCCGCCGCGATGCGGATGTGGATGACCTATCCGATGACCATCGTCGATACGATCTTCAAGGCGCTGGCGCCGGCGCTGCCGAACCAGGTGATCGCCGGGCACCACGCCGACTTGTGCGTCGGCCGGATCAACGGCCGGCGGCCGAAGGACGACAGCTTCTACATCTATCTCGGCGGGCTGATCGGCGGCGGCTGGGGCGCCAAGCACAACAGCGACGGCCGCAACACCGTCATCGCCATGAACGACGGGGATACCCACAACGGGCCCTCCGAGCAGGTCGAGGCCAAGTATCCGCTGCTGGTCGAGCGCTATTGCTTGCGCCCGGATTCCGGCGGAGCAGGCCGGTTCCGCGGCGGATTGGGCGCGGAGCAGGTGGTGCAGGCGCGCCATCCGATCCGGTTCTCGTCGCTGATGGAGCGGGCGCGCTGCAAGCCGTGGGGGCTGTTCGGCGGGCTGTCCGGGCTGGGCAACGCGGTCGCCGTGCATCGCTTTGGCAAGACTGAGGAAACCGCGTTCCCGAGCGCCAAGGCGCTGAATCAGGTGCTGCAGCCGGGCGACGCCTACATCATCCGCTCCGGCGGCGGCGGCGGATTCGGCTCGCCGCTGGAGCGCGATCTGGACACGCTGGCGCACGACGTCCGCTGCGGCTACGTCGGCAAGGACGCTGCGGAGAAGGTACTACGGCGCGGTGTTCAAGCCGGATTCACTGGAGCTCGATCTTGAGGCCACCCAGTCCCGCCGCGCCGATATGGCCAAGCAGGGCCTGCCGCATGACGAGCCGATCACCGAGATCATCATTCCGTTTCCCACTACCGCGCAACCGCAGGTCCGTGAGCCCGAGCATGAGAAGCTGAGTGAGGAAGAACGCGTCGCGTTCGCGATGCGGTGCCGCTGCTGTAGCTAGAGCCGCGAGCCGATCAGCCTGACCACGCGCTGGCCGCTGGCGGCCAACGCTTCGAGATCATCCACGCCGGCCGGCATCCGGATCGCCTCGCGCCGGGCGAAATCGAGAATAGCCGGCGAAACGGCAGGGTCGAACACGACCACGTCGGCGGATTGCAGCGCCCGGACATCACGCAGCGTCAGCAAATCCGGATCGGCTGGCGCGCAGCCGATCACCGTGAGCGAGCCGCTCTCGGCGGCGCCAGCTTTGACCGTGGACATCAGTTCGCCGAAGCCCAGCTCCGAACGGCTCGGCGTGCGGGTTCGCCAGCGCCCGCACCGTGAACGCCCGCCAAAAGCTCCGGCGCGCCGCAAACGACAGCCCCGAACCTTTGACCGCGCCGCGCCAGCGCGCCGCGGCCTCGACCCAGCGCGAGAAGCCCTGCGGCAACAACGCTTCGATCCTGGCTCGGATGGCCTGGGCGAACACCGGCGCCGCGCCGTCGGTCGAGATGCCGATCACCAGCGGCGAACGGTTGACGATGGCGCCGAAGCTGAAATCGCAGAAGGCGGGGCGATCGATCACGTTGACCGGGATGCCGAGTTCGCGCGCGGCAGCGGCGAATTCGGCGGCGGTCTCATCATCGTCGAATCCGCCGATCGCCAGCGCAGCACCGCGGAGGCCGGCTGACGTCCAGGACCGTCCCGGGGATCGTCGACGCGGGCGCCGGCCGCCGCCAGCAGTTCCGCCTTCCAGGCCACCGCGGCGCCCTCGCCCGCGACCACCACGCGCTTGCCGCTGAGCGCGAAGAACAATGGCAGCCGCGCCAATGGCGCGATCCGTGCCGGCGGCGTGGGCAGCGGGTGGCGCAGCGGCGCATTCATGCCGCGCGTGCCTTGCCGACATTGGCGTGGAAGTCGCGGCCGTTGCCGGTCCGCGCCACGAAGCCCGCGCGGATCGTGAACTCGCCGAACCGCTCGCCGGGCTGGCGCTGCGCCGCATAGGCGGCGAACACCGGATCGAGAGCGGCGACGATGCCTCCGTGGTCGAGGTCTTCGGCGTAGAGCTTCGACAGCCGCGAGCCGTCGAACGCCGCACCGAGATAGAGGTTGTAGCGGCCCGGGCCTTTGCCGACCAAGCCGATCTCGGCAAGATAAGGCCGCGCGCAGCCGTTCGGACAGCCGGTCATGCGGATGACGATGTCGTCGGTGCTGAGTGCGTGCACCTTCAGCCGCGCGTCGAGCGCGTCGATCAGTTCCGGCATGATGCGCTCGCTCTCGGCCAGCGCCAGGCCGCAGGTCGGCAACGCCACGCAGGCCATCGAATTGCGTCGCAAGCCGGACGCGGGCGGCAGCAGGCCGGCCCCGGCGGCGATGGCGGTGATCTCGTCCTGGCGCTCGACCGGGACGTTGGCAACGATGACGTTCTGGTTCGGCGTCAGGCGAATGTCGCCGATGCCCAGCTCGGCGATGCGCCGCAGCGCCGAAAGCTGCGCCGCGCCGGGGATGTCGCGCACCCGACCGTTCTCGACGAACAGCGTCAGATGGGTGCGACCGTCGGTGCCCTTGGTCCAACCATAGCGGTCGCCGGTCGAGGTGAACCGATAGGGCGCCGCCGGATCGAGCTTCAGCCCGGCGCGCTTCTCGACCTCGACGCGGAACGCATCGAGGCCGCGATCCTCGATCGTGTATTTGAGCCGCGCGTGCTTGCGGTTGGCCGCGGTCGCCCCAGTCGCGCTGCACCGTGACGACGGCCTCCGCCACCGCGAGCACGTCGGTCGTCCGGCAGAAGCCCAGCATGTCGGCGGTGCGCGGATAGGTGTCCGGCTCGCCGTGGGTCATGCCCATGCCGCCACCGGCGGTGACGTTCCAGCCGGCGATGTCGCCGTCGTCGTCGACGATGGCGATGAAGCTCAGATCGTTGGCGAACACGTCGACGTCGTTCGACGGCGGCACCGCGACCGCGATCTTGAACTTCCGCGGCAGATAGGTCTTGCCGTAGATCGGCTCGACCACATCGCCCTCGCCGCCGGCGATCCGCTCGCCGTCGAGCCAGATTTCGCGATAGGCGCCGGTGCGCGGCGTCAGATGATCGGAGATGGCCCGAGCGAGCTCCAGCGCGGCGCGCGTGCGCCTGGGATTGGAACGGATTGGGGTTGCACATCACGTTGCGGTTGACGTCGCCGCAGGCCGCGATGGTGTTGAGCAGCGCCGCATCGATTGCCTTCAGCGTCGGCTTTCAGATTCGACTTGATGACGCCATGGAGCTGGATGGTCTGCCGCGTGGTGATCCGCAAGCGTGCCGTTGCCGTAGCTCCCGCGCCACCCTGTCCAGCGTCAGGTATTGCGCCGGCGTCAGCACGCCGCCGGAGACGCGCACCCGCAGCATGAAGGCGAACGCCTTCTCCAGCTTCTTCTTGCCGCGCTCGGCGCGCAGATCGCGGTCGTCCTGCAGATACATGCCGTGGAATTTGACGAGCTGAGCGTCGTCGTCGGCGATCGCGCCGGTGATCTCGTCGCGCAGGCCGTCGGCCAGCGTGCCGCGGAGATAGTCGCTGGCTTCCTTGATGCGCTCGTTGGCGGAGAGTTTGTCAGCCATGGCTTCAATAGGTATCCGTCAGGTAGCGCTTGTCGCGTTCGAGTTGCACGACCGCGCGCTCGGCCGCTTCCGGCGCGAGTGATTTCACGTCGGCGTAGGCGCGCACCAGCGTGGCGCGTACGTCCTTCGCCATCGCCTTGGCGTCGCCGCAGACGTAGAACGAAGCTCCGCCGTCAAGCCATTCGACCAGGTCATGGCGGCGTTCCCAGATGCGGTCCTGCACATAGATCTTCTCCGGCTGGTCGCGCGAGAACGCCACGTCCATCCGCGTCAGCGCGCCGTCCTTGAGCGCGTCCTGCCATTCGAGCTGATAGAGGAAATCGTGGGTGAAGTTGCGGTCGCCGAAGAACAGCCAGTTGCGGCCCGGGGCCGCCGTGGCGCGGCGCTCCTGCACGAAGGCGCGGAACGGCGCCACGCCGGTGCCCGGCCCGACCATGATGATGTCGCGGCTGGCGATCGGGCAACGCGAAGTGCCGGTTCGGGCGCAGCCTGACGCGAACGCGGTCGCCCTTCTTGAGGCGCTCGGCAACGTGGTTCGAGGCGACGCCCTTGCGGGCGCGGCCGTGGCTGTCGTAGCGCACCGCGGAGATCAGAAGATGCGCCTCGTCGGGGCTCTCGCGGCGCGACGAGGCGATTGAATAGGCGCGCGGCGCCAGCGGCCGCGTGACCGCGCGCAATTGCTCGGCGGTCAGCGCGACGGGGAAATCGATCAGCAGATCGATCAACTGCCGGCCGGCGATCCATTGACGCGCCGCACCGCTTTCGATCAGCGCCTTCACGTCCTGTTGCCCGGTCACGCCGGCATAGGTCTCCAGGCTCTTCAGCGACAGCGTGTGGACGTCGCGCGATTTGATGAAGTCGGCGCGCAGCGCTTGATCGCCGGAGAGGCCGACGGCCTTGAGCAGTTCATCGACCTCGGCGGGATCGTTTTCGGCGTAGAGATCGAGCGAATCGCCGGGCTCATAAACCGGCGCTGCGCCGTCGAAGCCCAGCACCAGATGGATCGTCTCCTTGTCGGAGCGCGACGAGTTGAGGTCGATGTGCTCGACGATTTCCGCCTCGACGATCTCGGGCTTCGCCACAGCGCCAGGCTTGCCGAAGTCGACCTCGATCACGGTGCCGCGGCCGGCATCGGCCGGCGTCAGCGCCTTGACGGCGCGGCCGATCCAGTCCGCCGCGGGCCCCGCGAAATCCAGATCGCAATCGATCCGCTCGACCGCGCGCTTGCCGCCGAGCGCCGCCAGCCGCTCATCGAGCGCTTTGCCGACCGCGCAGAACTCGACATAGGCGGTGTCGCCGAGCGCCAGCACGCCGAACTCCAGACCGTCGAGGCGCGGTGCCGTCTCTCCCATCAGCTCGGCATAGACCCGCGCTGTCCGCGCCGGCGGCTCGCCCTCGCCCCAGGTCGCGGCGATCACCAGCAGACGGCCTGCTTTGACGAGCGAGGTTACGTCGAGATCGGCCATGTCAACGATTGTGGGCTTCAATCCGTTCTTCCGCGCCGCCTTGGCGATGTCGCCCGCGAGCCGCTCCGAATTTCCCGACTCGCTGGCATAAACGATGGTCAGCGGCTCAGCCGGCAGCGGCGCCGCCATCGGCTGCGGCGCCCCCGACGATGCCTCGACGCCGGCCAGGAAGCCCGAGAGCCAGGCACGCTGCGTCGCGCTGGCCGGACCGACCACGCGGTTCAGGAGATCGATCTCCTCGTCGAGAAACGGCGCGGTCTTGGGGATCGGAATTGCGGACATCGCCAGCGGCTCCCGGGACACGTCAACAGGAGCCGCTAAATAGAAGCCTGCGTCTTTGAGGTGCAATACGATCGAGAAAATAAGAAAATCGCGGTGGTCCCGTCTCGATTGCCGGGGAGAATATTTTCTGTTTGGGCCGCACCGCAGGTGGCTCCGACCATCGCCGTTGCCGCCCGCCGCCCTGTGCGCTATCAAGATCGGCACGCGCCCGTAGCTCAGCTGGATAGAGCGCTGCCCTCCGAAGGCAGAGGTCAGAGGTTCGAATCCTCTCGGGCGCGCCAATTTCTCCAATACCAGCGCGGCTGCGCGTTAGCTGCCGTCGATATCAGACAAACCGAACGCAATGCGCTGGGCCTGGCTCAGCGCCTTCCGGTCGCCCTTCGATTCGGAGAGAAAGCGGGCCGCGTGCATGGCGTTCCGCACCCGCACCGGGGCGTCGGGAGCGCGCAGCACCGACGCGAACTCCCGTTCGATCTCCGCGCAATAGTCCCGCGCGGCCGAAACGCCGAGCAGCGACGTGACCAGGCGGAGCTTCGATATGGCCATCAGCAGCCGGCGAGCCGGATCGGCGGTGCGCGCAATCGCGGCGGTCGCGAGCGCGATCTGCGCTGCCGGATCGCGCAGGACGCCGGCAAACCGCTTCAGATCGGCCGGCGTCACCACCGCGCGGCAGCGGAACAGCGCACTTGAGGCGATCTCGCCGATCTGATCGAAGTGATCAGCGAAGAATTCCTGGTGCACTTTGATGAACTCCAGGCTGTCGAAAAAATAGTCCTGCTGGACCACGATCGAGCGTCCGGGAATCAGCCTTGTGAAATAGTTCTCGACCGCGAACAGTCCGATGACCGCACGCTTGAGAACATCGAGGAAAAGGATTTCGATCGGACTGTCGACAACGCCGATCTTGGTGATGTCGCCAATCCGCAGATTAACCAGGTCCGCCACCGGCGTGATGGAGCGCTGCAGCAGCGGCGCGAACGACATGCCCGGCTCAAGCCCTTCGCCGATGCCATGGCGCTTGAAATGGCGCATCATGGTCGGCGTCACCACCGCCTTTTCGATCGCGATGATCGGCTTCGGCCGCTTTGATATGATCTCCGCAAAGCGCGGGTTGGCGCGCAGGCCGGCGCCGAACGCGACCGTGGAGGCGCCCAAAAATATGCCGGCGTCGAGAATGCAGCCCACGCCCGTGTAATAGTCACGGGCCAGTCCATACAGGAAACGCCGCTCCGTCTCGGACATCACCGAGGGCACAAGCGCGCCGGGCGGCAACGGCGGCACCATCGTGTCGAAGGGCGGCATCAATGCGACATGGGCGAGCGGATGCGAGGCGCCAGACCGCGTGTTCCCGCGCGTTCGCAGCCATCCGGACAACCGGTTCAACATCGAAGCCGATCCTGATCCGACCTCACTCGCATGCCTTGGAATGTTGACGTGCGATTGCGGCGGGGGCAAGCGCGGCCGGCATGACGGGGCCGCAATGACCGGCTATGATGCGGCATTCCTCCTCGCGCCTCCCCCCGCATGACCGCATCGCCGACACCCACTCTTGCCTCGCATGGTGCGCAGATCCCCGCGCTCGGCTTCGGCACATCGCCGATGACCGGCGGGCTTTCGCCCGACACCGTGGTGGCGGCGCTCAAGGCCGGCTATCGCCATATCGACACCGCCTGGAAATACGGCACCGAGCGCGCCGTTGGCGAAGCGATGCGCGCGTCCGGCGTGCCGCGTGGCGAGATCTTCCTCACCACTAAAGTCAGCCACGAATATCTGCGCGCCGACGATTTCGCGAAATCCGTCGACGAGAGCCTTGCCGCGCTTGAGACCGATTACGTCGATCTGCTGATGGTGCACTGGCCCAATCCGGAGATTCCCCTTCGCGAAACCATGCCGGCGCTGGCCAAGGCCAAGCGGCAGGGACTGGCGCGGCACATCGGCGTCGCGAACTTCAACATCGCGCTGCTCGACGAGGCGATCGGGCTTTGCCCAGAGCCTCTGGTCTGTCTGCAGGCCGAATATCATCCATATCTCGACCAGACCAAGCTTCTCGACGCCGTGCGCGATCGCGGCATGGCGTTCGTCGCCTATTGCCCGCTCGGCCGCGGCCGGCTGTTCAGCGATCCGGTGCTGGCCGAGATCGCGATGGCGCGCGGGCGCAGTATCGCGCAGGTCGCGCTGCGCTGGCTGATGCAGCAGGGTGTCGCGGCAATCCCACGCTCGTCCAATCCGCAGCGCATCGCGGATAATTTCAAGGTGTTCGATTTCGCCCTGAGCGACGCGGAGATGGCGCGCATCTCCGCACTCAAACGGCCGAATGGGCGCATCGCCAACCCGGTCGAACGGGTGTCCGGCGGCTGGGATTAGCCTGGAAAGCCAACCCGCAACGGATTGGCAACCTTAAAGCTGCACACTCTCGCCCTGTCGCGTGAGGGTGTGCATGAGCATACAGGGTGAGGAGCGCCGCCAGGCATCGCCGCAGGACGTTGTCGGCGTCGGCATCGCATTCTCGGCGGCCGGGCTCTACTTCATCCTCGGCGCGGCGGGCTACCTGCCGATGCCGGACGGCAATGGGCCAAGCTTCCTCGGCTTCTGTGTCGGCGCGGCGTTTCTGTTCGCCGGCGTGACCTGCATGGTGCGCGCCCGCGATGGCTTGGTGGCGCACGAAATCGACATGTCCGAGGCGGCGCCGCACCCGATCAAGCTCTCCACCCGCATGCTGGCGATCGGTGCAGCCGGCGCGCTGGCCACGATCGGCACATGGATCGCGCTCGCCTCCGGGCCGCATGCGTTCGATGTTTCCGGGTCGATCCCGACCACCGGCGAACTTGTCGGTCGCAGCGTGTTCGCGCTCGGCGCCGTGATCACGTGGATTGTCGTGATCGCACTGACCGTCGGCACCGTACGCAAGCTGTTCGACCGCCGCGGCGGCTGATCATCCGACGCGGATCACGATCTTGCCGAAGTGGGCGCCCGACGCCATGTGCTGGTAGGCCGCCTTCACGTCGTCGAAGCCGAACACCTTGTCGATCACCGGCCGGATGCCGTTTGCCGCGATGGCGCGGTTCATCGCCTCGAACATCTGCGTGGAGCCGATCGAGATGCCTTGGATGTTGGCGCGCTTACCCATGATCAAGCCAGGATTGAGCTCGGTCGCCGGCCCGCTGAGATTGCCGATCATGCTGATCTTGCCGCCGACGCGGATGGCGCCGAACGATTTGGCGAAGGTGCCGGCGCCGCCGACCTCGACGACCTGATCGACGCCGCGGCCGCCGGTGAACTCCACCGCGGCCTTGTCCCAATCCGGCGTGGTCTTGTAGTTGATCGTGTGGGCTGGCGCCGAGCGCCTTGGCCTTGGCGAGCTTGGCGTCGCTCGACGAGGTGATGACCGTCTGCATGCCCATGGCGTGGCCGAGTTGCAGGCCGAACACCGAGACGCCGCCGGTGCCTTGCAGCAGCACGGTCTGGCCCGCGATCAGCTTGGCGTGCTCCATGATGGCGTTCCAGACGGTGACCGCAGCGCACGGCAGCGTCGCGCCCTCTTCCAGCGAGAGGTGCGACGGGATTTTCACCGTGCCCTCCTCCTCCAGTACCGCGTATTCGGCCAGCATGCCGTCGGTGGCGCCGCCGAGCGCGCTCGCCTGCACATCGGGCGGTGGCTCGCCGCCGGGCCAGCGAGCAAAGAAGTTGCCGGCGACCTTGTCGCCGACCTTCACCCGCGTCACGCCGGAGCCGATCTCGGCCACCTCGCCGGCGCCGTCGGACAGCGGGATGACGTTCTCCTTCGACGGCATGCGATAGGTGCCGCGCACGATGCCGAGGTCGCGGAAGTTCAGCGAGCAGGCCGCGACCTTGACCAACACCTGGCGATGACCGGGCTTCGGGTTGGGCCGCTCGACTTTGCTCAGCGCCTCGATGCCGGTGCCGGCCTTGGCCAGTTGATACGCACGCATAACTTTCTCTCCCGGTTCTAGCTCAGGAAGTCCGTCGACCATTTGTCATAGTCGGCCTTGGCGCAGCAGCTTCTTCTGAAGCTCGCCCGAGGCGACGTTCTTTAGTTCTGACGGCTTCTTGCCTTCGCGCAGCGCCTTGAGCGTGTCGTGGACGCCCTGCACGCCAGCCCAGAACTGATGATGACCTTGCAGGCAGACGCGGACGTTGCGCGCCGAAAGATAATCGAGGTCCATCATGTCTTCCGGCACGCTGCCGAGGAACAATGGCTTCTTCACCGCCTGCGACACCGCATCGAGCTGGGCGCGGTTCTTCAAGCCCGCCATGAACAACATATCGACGCCGGCTGCCTCGTAGGCCTTGAGCCGCGCGATGGTGTCGTCAACTCCGGTGATGCCGACGGCGCTGGTGCGGCCGCAGATGACGAGGCGCGGGTCCTGCCGGCCGGCCAGCGCCGCGCGCATCTTGCCGACGCCCTCCTCGATCGAGATGAGCTGCGTGTTTTCGGCACCGAACGCCTCCGGCAACAGCGTGTCCTCGATGGTCAGCGCCGAAACCCCTGCGGTCTCCAGCTCCTCGACGGTGCGCTTGACCGAGAGCGCGTTGCCGTAGCCGTGGTCGGCGTCGACGCAAAGCGGCAGCGAGCCGGCGCGGTTGATACGGTAGGCCTGCTGGGCGAATTCGGTGAGCGTCAGCACGCAAAGGTCCGGCGCAGCCAGCACGCTGAATGAGCCGACCGAGCCCGCGAACATCATCGCCTCGAAGCCGATCTCGCCGGCGATCCGCGCCGAGATGCCGTCATACACCGAGGCCGGGAAGACGCAGCGCTTGCCCTCGATCATGGCGCGCAGGCGCTCGCGGCGTTCGGTCCAGTTCATATTGCAATCCTTTGTCTCGGCCCCAGGCTGTGCCGTTTTAGCACGTCCATTCGGCATTCCAACGGCTCGGAATGCTTTACGAAAAATTGCATCGAGATGAGAAATGCTTCGCTAACCGTGCAATTGCAATAAGTCCGGACGACGGCGCGCTTTCACCCCTTGTTTCGTTTGCAGACTGTAGCTTAACCGCATGCCTGACAAAGCCAGCGCCGCCTACTCGTTGCTCGCGATGGACCTCGACGTCAACACGCTGTTCATGGTGACGATGAATGTCGAGATCATCCTCGGCCTGCTATTGTTTTTCGCCTGGGCCCAGAATTTCTCGAAGCGGGCGCTGGCGTGGTGGGGCTCCGCGCACATCATGCGCGCGGTCTCGATCATGCTGCTCGGGCTGTACGGCACGGTGCCGGACTCG
>CAWAWF010000024.1:0-49557 GCA_963785665.1 uncultured Alphaproteobacteria bacterium | reverse complement strand
CTGGAGCGGGTGACGAGGCTCGAACTCGCGACGTCCACCTTGGCAAGGTGGTGCTCTACCAACTGAGCTACACCCGCAGTTTTGAGAGGGACAATAATGTCCAGCCGATCGCGCCACGCAACCTTTTAATTGCCCACGAAACTCCAAAATCGTTGAATCCAAGTCGGACGTCTGCTGCATCCTATGATCAAACACTCTATGAAAAAACTATTCCTCCTCTGCATGTGCTCACTCGGGTTGTATGGCAGCTTATTTCCGCAGTCTCCAACCGAAACTCCGATTGCCAGCCCGACAGCACCGACGGCAGCAACGGCCGCGACAGCGACAACATCAATAGCGTCGCCAGCACCAACGGCGGCACCTAGTGCGACATCCAGTTCCGCTTCATCCGATCTCGCTGACAAAATTCACCGGAAGCTGGAGAAAAAGCTTGGCCACAAGCATGGCATCATCATCGACGGCGATGACAAAGATGAAGACGCCGATCTTCAACAAATGCGCAATTTAGTGGCGATTCCAATCGTGGCGATCGTGTTCCTGTCCATATTCGGCGCGCCGGTAGCGATCGTTGTTATGATTGGAATATTTTCAATTATCGCGACTCGGATGCGGCAGCGAACTATCCGGATGATGGTAGAGAAAGGGCAGCCCGTTCCCGCAGAACTGCTGGCTCCTGCCACCCGAGGCATACGCCGGCGCTCGGATGCGCGTCGCGGGTCGTATGGACCATGGTGGGCCTGGGTCTGATGATATGGCTTGCAGCCGTGAACGATTGGGAAGGCGGCGCGTGGTCGTTCGGACTAATTCCGTTCCTGATCGGGCTTGGCTATTTGATTGTATGGAAATTGGAAAACAAAAAGGACATTCCGCCTCCGCCTCCGGCACCGTAATATTGCGGCCGTGGAGCTCACTGATGCGGACCTTGTTGCTCGAGTTCTTACCGATGACGATCAGCACGCCTTCGGTGAACTCGTGCGTCGGCATCAATCGAGCGTGCGCGGTCTGCTGCGGCAACTCACCCGCACAGACATGGCTCTGGCAGATGACCTCGCACAGGAAGCTTTCTCCGGGCCTACAAAAACATCCGCAGCTTTCGCGGTGAAGCGCGGTTTTCCACATGGCTTTATACGAATCGTGTAAACAATTGCTTTCGCGAGGACGCGCGCCGTCGCAAGGAATTGGTTGGCGTGGATGAGGAGCAATGGCAGGCAGAACAGGATCCGCACACTGTCGATCCCGGTTTGAGGCACGATCTTATGCACGCTCTTAGTTTGCTTCCGTTACACGAGCGCACAGCAGTCTGTACTTTGCTGCCAGAACGGTCTGTCGCATGATGAAGCTTCGCGTGTCCTCGAGATTCCGCTCGGCACGGTCAAAACGAACGTTTTGCGAGGCCGCGAGAAGTTGAAACGGACACTGGCGGCGTGGGGGCCGAATTGATACAGTGAATCCAATGATCGACGACGAGACGCTAGACCGACAACTGCGTGAAGCCGTGCCTTACATTAATGACGACGGGTTCACCGCGCGCGTTATAGCCACGCTGCCCGCAGCACGGCGGGAGCCGCAATGCCTGCGTGCAATGATTGTCGTTGGCCTGGCGTTAATCGGAACCGGAATGGCTTACTTCCTTTCCGGTGGCGGCAGCTTGGTTCGCCAAGGAGTGGTTCAGATGGCGGACTTCCCGATTTGGCTGTTGCTGGTCTTCGCGTTTGGTTGCGGACTCGTCGTTGGCGCGTTCTGAGTCATTTTCGCCATTCGCAAGACGCCCGAGGTACGAAATCTGACCCGGCTGGATTTTTGAAGCGCCGAGTTCGATTACACTCCAGCCAATTCGCGCGCCTGTTGCACGTCGCATGCGATTTGCCGGACTAGTGCATCCACGTTCTCGAATTTCTGCTCCGGCCGCAGGTAACGCGACGAAGCGGAGCTTCGACGTCGTGGCCGTAAATGTCGCGATCGAAGTCGAAGAGATGAAGTTCGAGCACGCGCGTCCGGTGCGCCGCGCCTCGATCGTGGGGCGGACGCCGAGGTTGACCACGCCGCGAAGCATTTCCCCGTCGAGCTGTGCCTCGGCCGCATAAACGCCATTCGGCGGAAACTGCTCGCTGTGCGCGCTCAGATTCGCGGTGGGAAAACCGAGCTTGCGGCCGAGCTGCATCGCCTGCATTCGACCGTCCCGAGGATCGTGTATTCGCGGCCGAGCATCTGCGTCGCCGAGGAAATCACCGGCCTTCCACCGCCTGCCGAATCGCGGTGCTGCTGACCACACGACCGTCGTTCGTCACCGGTGGCACGCCGACGACGTCGAAGTCCAACTTCGCCCCGAGTTTTTCGAGAAGCGCGAGGTTGCCCGCGCGATTTTTTCCAAAGGACCATTCGTGGCCGACGCAAATTTCCCGCAGCGGTTGGGCCGCAGCCGACCAATTGCCTGACGAACTCCTCGGGCGGAGTCGCGGCGAAGGCGCGGTCGAATGTAATGACCAGCAAGATGTCGCCACGCCGAGCTCGCGGATGAGGCGGATCTTGTGCGCCGTCGAGGTGAGCGAGGCGGCGCTTGCGTCGGGCCGCAGGACTTTCGCCGGATGCGGATCGAACGTCACCACCACCGCCGTGCCGTCCCGCGGCGCGCGTGTTCCGCGGAAGTCGAAATCACCGCCTGGTGCCCGAGATGGACGCCGTCGAAAACGCCGATGGCGAGAAAGACCGGCCCGGGAATCTGCGCCAGTTCCGCGATCGAGCGCAGGACGTGCATCGCTTCCTCGCTATGCGCCGCGCATCCGGGAGACTGCCGGCAGGCTCAGAATTCGCTTCGAGGATGTCGGCCGGCGCGAGTTCTTGATCTCCTCGACCGTGACCGCAGCGCGCGACATCGAAGCGGCCCGATCTCGTCCGGCGCAGCGTCTTCAGATGCGCGCCGCAACCGAGCTCGTCGCCGATGTCGTGCGCGTAGGTGCGGACGTAGAAGCCCTTGCTGCAGACCACGCGGAAATCGATTTCCGGCAGGCGATCCGGTCGATCCGTGTAGCGATAGACGTGCACGAAGCGCGGCTCGCGCTCCACGGTTTTGCCCTGGCGCGCGAGCTTGTAGAGCGGCACGCCGTCCTTCTTGATCGCCGAAACCATCGGCGGCATCTGGTAGAAATCGCCGTGGAATTTGGCAAAGGCCGCGTCGATTTTCCTCGGTCAACTCCGGCACCGGCGTTTCGCTTCGACCACCTGGCCGCGGCGATCCTGGCTGTCGGTGGTCACCCCGAGCGTCATCGTGCCGACGTATTCCTTGTCCTCGGCCATGAGCAGATCCTGAATCTTCGTGCCGCGGCCGAGGGTGAGAATGAAGCAGCCCGGTCGCGAGCGGATCGAGCGTGCCGCAATGGCCGACCTTTTTCGTTTCAGTCGACGGCGCGCCATCGCGACGACGTCGTGCGACGTCATGCCGGGCGCTTTGTCCACGAGGAGGACGCCGTCAGGAGATGCAGGCGCGCTTAAGATTTCACGAGTTTCCTGCAAAACTTTCTCTTCGACTTCGGCCAACGGTCCGCTCATGCGCGCACCCGCGGCGAGAGTGTGCCCGCCGCCGCCAAATTGCTGGCAAATCTTGCAACATCGACGCGTTCGTCTTTGGAGCGCAGCTGACGCGCACCTTTCCGTCAGAAAGTTCTTCGAAAAACGCCGCGACGATGACGCCTTGCACGGCGCGGAGATGGTCGATTAATCCTTCGTTATCTTCATCTTCTTCAGGGCGCCGTAGGTGGTGACCCCCGAGCAGGCCAGCGGGGCGGCGCGCTCCGGCGCCAGATCGCCGATGTCGATCAGGTAGCGCGGATGCGGCAGCATGACGTAATCGGAATAGCCGCCGTCAGAGAACACGCCGAGGCTCTTCATGGCTCGGCAGAGATTCTCCTCGCCGCGCGCGCAAACCGGACAGGTGCCACAGCCGATCCACGGATGCGCCAGCACGCGGGCGCCGACCTTGACGCCCTGCGCCTGCGGACCGACCGCCACCACGTCGCCGACATTTTCGTGACCGAGCGTGACCGGCAGCTTCATGCCGCGGTCCTGCAGGCTCATGCGCTTGCCGCCGCCGAGATCGAAATAACCGTCGGACAGATGCAGGTCGCTGTGGCAGACGCCGGCGGCGACGACCTTCAGCAGCACCTCGGTGCCGGTGGGCTGCGGGGTTGGATATTCGTTGCACTGAAGCGGCTGGCCGCAGGTGCAGACCTGGAAGCTGCGCATGGATCGTCCCCGGTGATCGTTGGCGACTGTTCTAGTCATTCCAGCGGCGGCTTACCACCACATCGCTGCGCCCTGGGCGGCCTTGTGCTCGGGGTGCTCGGCGCCGGGCGTGCGGTCGAGCGAGCGGTCGAGCGCCGCAAGCACGCGCCGTTTGGCGAAGTCGAACGCCGCCGACTGGCGGTCGCGCGGCCGCGGCAGGTCGATCGCGATTTCGTCGGCGATCTGGCCAGGATGCGGCCGCATCACCACGATGCGGTCGGCGAGCGCAATCGCCTCCTCGACGTCGTGGGTGACCATGATCAGGGTCGGCTTGAACTCGTTCCAGAGGTTCAGCAGGTGGTCCTGCAGGTCGACGCGGGTGAAGGCATCAAGCGCCGAGAACGGCTCGTCGAGCAACAGAACCTGCGGCCGCGGCACCAGCGCGCGCGCGATGGCGACGCGTTGCGCCTGGCCGCCGGACAGTTCGCGCGGCCACACGTTGGCCTTGTCGGACAGGCCGACGCGGTCGAGCGCATGCGCCACGCGCTCGCGCCGCTCGGCCTTGGGGCGATCCTCGATGCCGAAGCCGACATTGCCGGCGACCGTGAGCCACGGCAGCAGCCGCGGCTCCTGAAAGATGATGCCGATCTTCTCGTGCGGCTTGGTCACGGTGATGTCGTCGAGGCGGACGGAGCCTTGTGTCGGCGTGTCGAGGCCGGAGATGGCGCGCAGCAAGGTCGACTTGCCGCAGCCGGAGCCGCCGATCACGGCGACGATCTCGCCCGGCTCGACGCCAAGCGTGATGGCATCGAGCGCGTGCACGCCGTTCGGATAGGTTTTTCCCACGCGTTCGATGTTGAGCATATTGCTTACCGCTGAAACGCGTCCTCCCAGCGCAGGAACGGCGTCGCCACGGCGACGATGATCCAGTCCGAAGCCTTGCCGATGATGGCGAAGGCGACGATGGCAGCGACGATCTGCGCCGGCTTGCCGAGCTGCTGGCCGTCGATCAGCAGATAGCCGAGCCCCTCGGAGGCGCCGAGCAGTTCGGCCGCGACCACGAACATCCAGCCGAGCCCCAGGCCAGAGCGGAGCGACAGCACATAGGCCGGCAGCACCGCGGGCAGCAGGATGCGGCGAACCATCGCCGCGTCGGAAAGCCGGAATGCGCGGCCGACCTCGACCAGCTTGCGATCGACCGACATGATCGCGCCCATGACGCCGAGATAGACCGGAAAGAACACACCGACCGCGATCAGTGTGATCTTGGAGCCTTCGAAGATGCCGAACCAGAGAACGAACAGCGGCACCCAGGCGATCGAAGGGATGGCGCGGAGCGCCTGCAAGGTCGGATCGAGCAGCCGCTGCGCCATCGCCGAATAGCCGGTGATGGCCCCAGCCAAGGTGCCGGCGACGACACCGATGCCGAAGCCCGCGGCAACGCGGAGGCACGTCACGACGATATGACGCTGCAACTCGCCGGCCTGCCAAAGCTCCACGAAGGTCTTGAAGATCACCGACGGCGGCGGCACCAGGCGGCCGTTGGCGAAACCCTCGCGGACCGCGAGCTCCCACAGCACCGCGGCGGCAACCGGCAGGATCAGGCCGAGCGCCGGCCGCAACCAGCGCGCCAGGCGGTCGCGCGAAGGTTTCTGCTGTTCCGGCTTGGCCTGTGCCGCGGCAATCGTCATAGACACAAAGGACATACCAACACCTGGCGCAATGGCAAGCCGCTGCATCCCGGGTCGCGCGCCTTCGCCATCGCGCCCCGGGATGGCGTTTCGCCTCAGTTCGTCAGCGGCACGCTGGAGTCGATCAACGCGTCGACCGTGGCTTTCACATCCACATCAGCCTTGATGACGCCGGCCTGCTGAAGCGCAAGGCCCGCGGCCAGGATCGACTCGCGTTGCTCCTTGCCGATCTTGCTGTGGGTGAGATCGGTGCGCTCCTTGAGCTGCTTGTCGACCACCGCCACCGGCAGCTTGGTCGCCGCGATGAAGGCCTTCTGCTCCTCATCGTAGTTGGCGAGCGAATACTTGCGCGCCTGCTCATAGACCGCCAGCACGCGCTTCACGAGATCGGGGTGATCCTTCAGGAACTCCTCGCGGACGTTGAGGATGCCCCAGGTGTTGGCCCCCTTGTCGCGGTAGAACAGCCGCGCGCCGTCCTCGATCTCGGCCTGCGCCATCATCGGGTCGAGGCCAGCCCAGGCATCGACGTCGCCGCGAATGAGCGCGGTCTTGCCATCGGGGTGCTGGAGCAGCACGGGCACGATGTCCTTCTCGGTCAGGTGCTTGCTGAGCAGCGCCCGCACCAGGAAGATGTGCGGATCGGTGCCGCGCGTCACCGCGACACGCTTGCCCTTGAGGTCCTCGATCGTGTTGATCTTGGTGTCCTTTCGGGTGACGAGAGCCGTCCACTCGGGCTGCGAATAGACGTAGATCGACTTGATCGGATTGCCGTTGATCTTGGCGAGCAGCGCCGCGGAGCCCGCGGTCGAGCCGAAGTCGATCGAGCCGGCGTTGAGGAACTCCAGCGCCTTGTTGGAGCCGAGCGTCTGCACCCAGCGGATGCCGATGCCGTCCTTGGCGAATTCCTTTTCGAGCAGGCCCTTTTCCTTCAGCACCATCGAGACCGGGTTGTAGGTCGCCCAGTCGATGTTGATGGTCGAGGGCTTGTCGGCGGCGAAGCTCGCCGTCGGCAGCAGGCCGGCGAGAAGCACCGACGCCACCAGCGACCGCCGTGACAGGATGGATTTGGGTACGCGAACCACGAGAACCTCCACTGTTGCGCAGCCGCGTCGAGGACGAGGCCGCCGGTTGATGGAGGCGGGCAAAACAAATCGCCCGCCCGTCAGCTTTTTGCGACGGGACGGGCCCCGACCGCTTTAGCTGCATTTGTTAAGCGCCCGCAAGCTGTTCGCTTCAAATCGGCGCTGACCGTTGATAGTCTCTAAGCCATTGTTAGTCAAAGAGAAAAATATGTTTTGGCATTTGCACCGAAGGGAATTTGCTTCCCTTTTGGGCACTCCAAACAGTGGTCTTGTTTTGCCGGATGATGCGCTGCGCCGTGACAGGACGCCCGCGCTTCGCTATCCGAATGACCCACATGCTCACCCTCGACAAGCCACCGCACCACACCGCCGACCTGTTCGATGAGGCCGCGGTTGTCGCCGATCTCGCCAAGCTCGCCGAAGCGCACGCCGGCTCCGAACAGGAGCTGCGCCGTGCCGTTGCGCAGCGGCTCAAGACGCTGCTGGCCGAGGGGCGCAATCACGCCGAGCAGGCGCTGTTGAACGACCGTCAGGGCCGGCGGTGCGCCGAGCGGCTGTGCTTCATGACGGACGAGATCATCCGCATCCTGTTCGAATTCGTCACCACGCATCTTTACCCGTCGGAAAACCCCTCGGACTCCGAGCGCATGGCGATCGTGGCGACCGGCGGTTACGGCCGCGGCCTGATGGCGCCCGGCTCCGACATCGATCTGCTATTCCTGCTTCCCTACAAGCAAACAGCGTGGGGCGAGCAGGTCGCCGAGGCGATCTTGTATTGCCTGTGGGACCTGGGGCTGAAGGTCGGCCACGCCACCCGCTCGGTCGACGAATGCATCCGCCAGGCCAAGGCGGACATGACGATCCGCACCGCCGTCCTGGAAGCGCGCTTCCTGCTCGGCGACCGGAAATTGTTCGACGAGCTGATGGTGAAGTTCGACAAATCGGTGGTCCAGGGCACCGGGCCCGAGTTCGTCGCCGCCAAGCTCAACGAGCGCGAGGAACGCCACCGCCGCGTCGGCCAGTCGCGTTACCTGGTCGAGCCGAACGTCAAGGAAGGCAAGGGCGGCTTGCGCGACCTGCACACGCTGTTCTGGATCGCCAAATACGTCTACCGCATCAGCGACGTCGAGGAGATGATCGACCGCGGCGTGTTCGACGAGGACGAAGCCAAGCTGTTCCGCCGCTGCGAAGACTTCCTGTGGTCGGTCCGCTGCAACATGCATTTCCTCACTGGCCGTGCCGAGGAGCGGCTGTCGTTCGATATCCAGCGTGAGGTCGCGGTCCGGCTCGGTTACACCGAGCATCCGGGCATGCAGGACGTCGAGCGCTTCATGAAGCACTACTTCCTGATCGCCAAGGATGTCGGCGATCTCACCGCGATCGTTTGCTCGGCGCTCGAGGATCAGCAGACCAAGCCGGCGCCGGTGCTGACGCGCATGATGGCGAAGCTGCGTCCCGCGCGTGGCCGCCGCCCGTTGCCCGACACCGAGGATTTCTTCGACGACAACAACCGCCTTGTGCTCGCCGACAAAGAGGTGTTTGCCCGCGACCCGATCAACCTGATCCGGATGTTCCGGATCGCGCAGAAGCACAATCTGGTGCTGCACCCGGACGCCATGCGAACCGCCAGCCGGTCGCTGCGGATGATCGATTCCAAGCTCCGCCACAACCCCGAAGCCAACCGGCTGCTGCTCGAGATCCTGACGTCGACCAACGCCGAGACGTTCCTGCGACGGATGAATGAAACCGGCGTGCTCGGCCGCTTCGTGCGCGCATTCGGCCGCGTCGTGGCGATGATGCAGTTCAACATGTACCACCACTACACGGTGGACGAGCATCTGTTGCGCTGCATCGGAATCCTTGCGGACATCGAACGCGGCAACACCGATGAGTTTCCGCTGGCCAGCGACCTGATGCGGAAGATCCTGCCGGAGCATCGCACCTTGCTCTATGTCGCGCTATTTCTCCACGATATCGCCAAGGGCCGCACCGAGGATCATTCGATCGCCGGCGCTCGTATTGCCCGCGGGTTCTGCCCGCGGCTCGGGCTGTCGCCGGCCGAAACCGACACCGTGGCCTGGCTGATCGAGCAGCACCTTGTGATGTCGGCGGTGGCGCAATCGCGCGACCTGTCAGACCGCAAGACCATCGAGAATTTCGCCGCCGTGGTGCAGTCGCTGGAGCGCATGAAGCTGCTCACCATTCTGACCACCGCCGACATCCGCGCCGTCGGCCCGGGCGTCTGGAACGGCTGGAAGGCGCAGCTTCTGCGCACGCTGTACTACGAGACCGAGCCGGTCCTGACTGGCGGCTTCTCCGAGGTCAACCGCGCTCAACGTGTCGCCATGGCCCAAGCCGAGCTGCGGGCCCAGCTCAAGGACTGGCCGGCCGATCGCCTCGATGCCTACATTGCGCGGCATTATCCGGCCTACTGGCTCAAGGTCGACCTGCCGCACCGTGTTGTGCATGCGCGATTCGTGCGCGCCCGCGAGGACGCCGGCAAAACAATTGCCACCGAATTTGCCCTCGATGCCGCGCGTGGCGTCACCGAGATCACGGTGCTGGCGCCCGATCATCCGTGGCTGCTTTCCACGCTGGCTGGCGCCTGCGCCGCAACCGGCGCCAACATCGTCGACGCCCAGATTTTCACCAGCACCGACGGGCGCGCGCTCGACACCATCGCGGTATCACGCGAGTTCGAACAGGACGACGACGAGTCGCGCCGCGCCGCGCGCATTGCCGACACGATCGAGAAGACCATCGGCGGGACGCTCAAGCTGCCGGAGGTGGTGGCACGCCGTTCGGCCGCCAAGGGCCGGATCAAGGCTTTCGCCGTCGAGCCCGAGGTCACCATCAACAACCAGTGGTCAAACCGTTACACCGTGATCGAGGTGACCGGCCTCGACCGGCCCGGACTGCTCTACGAGCTGACGGCGACGCTGTCCAAGCTCAGCCTCAACATCACCTCGGCGCATGTGGCGACGTTTGGTGAGCGCGTGGTCGACGTGTTCTATGTGACCGATCTGCTCGGCGCGAAAATCTCATCGCCGACCCGCGAGATGGCGATCAAGCGCTCATTGTCGCAGCTTCTGGCGCCAGCCGAAGCATCGAAGGCCAAGACCGTGGCGGCGCAGTGATCCATTGCAATGCGCGCGCGAGTAAGCGTCGGCCAACTGGCCGACGCGCCCGGTCCGGCAAACAGAGCTGTCTCGGCTCTGCAGCCGCCTGTACTCTTGCTAGCTTCTTCCGCCCGCTGACGGCCATGTAGGCCGGCATGCTCCAGCTCGGCAGGAAGATCGGCAGGCCATCCTTGACGAAGTTGGTGGTGTTCTGGGTACCGCTTTGCGACGCTGTCGCGGCGGGCGCCGCCGAAGCCTCCCGCTTGACCTTCTTCTTGGTCAACGCAGCGGCCGGAGCGGCCGCGATCACTGCAATGAGAACGGCCAACGCAAACTTCTTCATGGTGTCACTCCCCCTTTTCGCCCCGCATCGGCGGCGATGGGCGCAAGCGTAGCACAGTCAAGACGGCGACCAACCCGCCCTGTCATGAATAGCGGGGAGGAGTGCCACAAAGAAAAACGCCGGCGCAAAGCGCCGGCATTCCCCTGGCGGTCGCCCGCCGAAAGCACGTGAAGTGCTTAGTGCTGATTCTTCGCCGCCAGATAAACCGGAATGCTCCAGCTCGGCAGGAAGACCGGGAAACCGTCCCGCACAAAATTCCAGCTATTTTCGTTGGGGTTGGCCGAGGCAACCACCATACCGCCGTGATGGTGCATCCGCTTTGCCTTCTTGGCCATGGCCGGCGAGGCCGCCATAGCGGCAATCACAAACGCTAGTGCGATTTTTTTCATAACGATTCTAATCCCCTGTTACGCCGCCTTTCGGTGGCCCCGGACGCTAGCATGGGCCAAATACGGCCATGAACGGGTTTCCCTCAACAAAGCCAGGCAAGCTCTATGATTCCAGCCCGGCGTGTCGAAAGTGCAACGGCACCCACCCGCATATCAGGAATAGCCGCCAGGGGGCGGTCTGTACCCCCGGAAGAGGCCGCTAACCCAGCGCGGCTGTGGGATTTCACGGCCCACCCGGAGCGGGCTTAACCGCCCCTTAAAGCCACCCCCGTAGCCTGCGGACACCCGGCCAAGCGCGCCGGTGGAGGGACCGCCGGCGCCTGCTTGCGGGACGGGACATGGCAGCGCCAAAGGCAAGAAACCGCGCCCCCGAGCGCCGCGAGCCGGTGTTCGACGTGACGCCAGACTCCGAGCTCGCGGCAGAGCCGGCCGCGCCGCGAGTCAAATCCCCAGGCGCCAAATCCTCAAGCGACAAGCCGGCGAGCACCCGCAAGAAGCGCAGGAAACGCAAAGCCGGCCGCTGGACCATCGGCCGAACCGCCTATTGGGGTGCCGTCGCCGCGCTTTGGCTTCTGATCGCGGGCATCGGCGGGGTGGTCTGGATCGGCGCCCACCTGCCGCCGATCCAATCGCTCGAAATCCCCAAACGGCCGCCATCGATCAAGATCGCCGACGCGGCCGGCCATCTGCTGGCGACGCGCGGCGACATGGGCGGAGCAGCCGTGCCGCTGAAGGACCTGCCACGCTACGTGCCGCAGGCATTCGTCGCGATCGAGGACCGCCGTTTCTATTCGCATCACGGCGTCGATCCGATCGGCATCGCCCGCGCCTTGGTCGCCAACATCCTGCACCGCGGCGTGTCGCAGGGCGGCTCGACGCTCACCCAGCAGCTCGCCAAGAATCTGTTCCTGACCCAGGAGCGCACGCTGTCCCGCAAGGTGCAGGAGGCGGCGCTGGCGCTGTGGCTCGAGCGCAAGTTCAGCAAGACGGAAATCCTCGACCTCTATCTCAACCGGGTCTATTTCGGCGCCGGCGCCTACGGCATCGAGGCGGCGGCGCAGCGCTACTTCAACAAGCCGGCGACCAAGCTCACGCTCGCCGAGGCCGCGACCTTGGCGGGCCTGGTCCGCTCGCCGTCAAAGCTTGCACCGACCCGCAATCCGGACGGCGCCGAAAAGCGCGCCCAGGTCGTGCTCGCCGCCATGACCGACATGAAGTTCATCACCGACAACATGGCCAAGGTCGCGCTGATGCAGCCGGCGCACGCCGTGAAGCCGCCGGGGGCGGGCTCGATCGGTTATGTCGCCGACTGGGTGATGGACGTGCTCGACGACGTGGTCGGCCGGGTCGATCAGGACATCGTGGTGGAAACCACGATCGAGCCGGCCTTGCAAACAGCGGCCGAGACCGCGCTGGTCGACGAGCTTGCGAAGTTCGGCGCCAAGGCCGGTGTCGGCCAGGGCGCGCTGGTGGCGCTGTCGCCGGATGGCGCGGTGCGCGCGCTGGTCGGCGGCCGCAATTACGCCGAGAGCCAGTTCAACCGCGCCGTCGCGGCCAAGCGCCAGCCCGGCTCGGCGTTCAAGCCGTTCGTCTACCTCACCGCGATCGAGCGCGGGCTGACGCCCGACACCATCCGCGAGGACAAGCCGATCGCGGTGAAGGGCTGGAAGCCGGAGAACTACGGCCATGAGTATTTCGGCCCGGTGCCGCTGACCAAGGCGCTGGCGCTATCGCTCAACACCGTGTCGGTGCGGCTGACCCTGGAGTTCGGCCCGACCGCGGTGATGCGCACCGCGCACCGGCTCGGCATCGCGTCCAAGCTCGAGCCGAACGCGTCGCTCGCGCTCGGCACGTCCGAAGTGTCGGTGCTGGAGCTGGTCGGTGCCTACGCGACATTCGCCAACGGCGGCATGGCGGTGACGCCACACGTGATCGAGCGGGTGCGCTCGGCCGCGGGCAAGCTGCTCTACGAGCACAAGGACGACAACCTCGGCCGCATCATCGAGACGCCCTATGTCGGCATGATGAACACGATGATGCAGCAGACGCTTGCTGATCGGCACCGCGAAGAAGGCCGAGCTGCCGGGCTGGCAGGCCGCCGGCAAGACCGGCACCTCGCAGGATTATCGCGACGCCTGGTTCATCGGCTACACCGGTCACCTGGTCACCGGCGTCTGGCTCGGCAACGACGATTCGTCACCGACCCGGAAGGCGACCGGCGGCGGCCTGCCGGTGGAGGTCTGGAGCCGGTTCATGAAGGCCGCGCACCAGGGCGTGCCGG
Organism: uncultured Alphaproteobacteria bacterium; assembly: GCA_963785665.1. Lineage (GTDB taxonomy): Bacteria > Pseudomonadota > Alphaproteobacteria > Rhizobiales > Xanthobacteraceae > Z2-YC6860. The sequence continues at coordinate 36,434 of CAWAWF010000024.1, read as the reverse complement.
TGGTCGGCCTGCCGGGCATCGGCAGCGCGCCGCTCACCGCGTCGCTTGGCCCGTTCGGCGGTGGCGGCAGGCCGGCGCCGCCGGCGCCGGTCGGCAATCCGGAAGGCCCGGTGCAATCGGCCTCCGCCGACGGCGGCATCGACAACTGGCTGATCAACCGCCTGTTCGGACGGCGCTAGCGCGAAACCACAACAGCAGCGACAGCCCGCCCGCGCTCGCCATCGCGATGGCGAGCGGCCATGCGCTCTCGCCGAGCGCATGGCCGAGAATCGCGCCGACCGCCGCCGACATGGTTTGCGTGACGAAGCCGAGCAACGACGATGCCGCGCCGGCGCGGTCCGGAAACGGCATCAGCGCGCCCGCCTGCGCCTGCGCCAGGCTCATGCCCATGCCCATCGTGTAGAGGCTGATCGGGCCGATGATGACGGCGGCATGATGCGGCGCGAGCGCCAGCAGCGCGACCATCGCAAAGCCGCCCGACGCCATCGCAACGGTGCCGAGCCCCATCGTCCGCCGGTTGCCCCAGCTCATGACAAAGCGCGCGGCGATCGCGGTGCCGACCAGATAGCCGGACGATCCGAACGCGAACACCAGGCCGAAGGCGAGCGGCGACAGCCCGTAGAGATCCTGCAGCACGAAGGCCGCGCTGGAGATCCAGGCGAACAGCCCGACACAGGCAGCAGGTCGCGATGCCGAGATGGACGACAAAGCCCAGGTCGCCGAGGAAGCGGCGATAGGACCGGAAGATCGAGGCGAACGACACCGGCTCGGGCGCGCGCTGGCGCACGGTCTCCGGCAGCAGCACCCAGATCATCAACCAGGCCGCCGCGCAGAAGCAGAACAGCGCAACGAAATTCGACCGCCAGCCGAACGCCGTCTGCAACACGCCGCCGATCAACGGCGCCACCAGTGGCGCCAACGCCATGATCGACGCCATCCGCGCCAGCTCGCGGCCGATGCGGGCGCCCTCGTACATGTCGCGCACGATGGCGCGCGCCAGCACGCTCGCGCCGGAGCCGCCGACCGCCTGCACGAAGCGCGCGGCGATCAGCGTCTCGATGGAAAACGCCATCCCGCAGGCCACCGTCGCCACCAGATAAATGCCGAGCGCCGCGAGCAGCACCGGCCGCCGGCCATGGCGGTCCGACAGCGGACCGTAGAACACCTGCGCGACGGCGAAGCCGACCAGATAGGCCGAGATCGTCAGTTGCACCTGGGAGGTCGGTGCGTTCAGCAGCCGGCCCATCGACGGCAGCGACGCCAGGTACATGTCGACCGACAGCGGGCCGAAGCCGGCCAGCATGGCGAGCAGCAACGTCAGCGCGAAGGAACCGGGGCGCGAGCATCGCGGCGCGGCTAGCCGGCGCGCGGCGGCCGGGCACGCCGAAGCGATGCAGGTCGGTGCCGTGGACGTCGAGCCAGGCCTTGGCGCGGCCGGCGTCCGCGCAGACGCCGTGCACCAGCCGCCAGAACCGCGGCGAGTGGTTCATCTCGATCAGATGCGCCACCTCGTGCACGGCGAGATAGTCCAGCACGAACGGCGGCGCCAGGATCAGCCGCCAGGAGTACGACAGCAGCCCGGTGGTCGAGCACGAGCCCCAGCGGCTCGACTGGTCGCGCACCGAGATGCGCTTGATGGTGACGCCGAGCTTTTCGGCGGCTCTGCGGCTCGCGGTGTCGAGATCGCGCAGCGCCTCGCGGCGCAGGAAATCGACGACGCGGCGGTCGATGTGCGGCGCCTCGCCGGCGACGCAGAGCAAAGCCTCGCCGCCTTCGCCGGGCTCCGCCCACACCGTGCCGCGCACGCCCGCCCGATGCACGATGCGATGCTGAACGCCGCGCAGCGGCAGCACCGTGCCGTCGGCGAACGGCGCCGCCTCCGGCAGCCGGCGCAGCCGTGCCGCGATCCAGCCGCCGTGCTTCTGGGCAAACTCCTTGGCCTCGCGAACGCTGCCGCGCGGCGGCATGGTCAGGATGACCTCGCGGCTGGCGGCATGGATGCGCAGCGTATAGCGGCGGGCCTGGCGGTGGCGGCGGACGCGCACCGGATAGATCGCCTGATCGAAGACGATCTGGATCGTCTGCGGTTCGCTCGGACGGCGATAGAGCAGCGCGCGCAGGGACATTCTTGTGGCCCGAATCTCGGCGCCGGAGTTTAGCAGATCGGCCGCGTTTTGCGCGAACCGTGCAGTTCTAGCCGACGACCTTGAGCGGCGGACGGCGCAGCGGCCTGCGCCTTGGCCGGCGTCTCGATGCTCAGGATGAAGTCGGAAATGCGCGGCGCCACCTCGGAGCGGAAGCGCGAGCCGTTGAACACGCCGTAATGGCCGACGCCGAGCTGCAGGTAGTGCATCTTCTTGTCGGCCGGGATGATTGACGCAGAGCTTGTGCGCCGCCTCGGTCTGGCCGACGCCGGAGATGTCGTCGTGCTCGCCCTCGATGGTGAGCAGCGCCGGTGTTGCGGATCCGGCCCGGATCGACCGGACGGCCGCGATGGGTCATCTCGCCCTTCGGCAGCGCGTGGCGGACGAACACGGTGTCGACCGTCTGCAGATAATACTCCGCGGTCAGGTCCATGACGGCGAGATACTCGTCATAGAACTCGCGGTGCTTCTGCGCCGAGTCGCCGTCGCCCTTCACCAGATGGAAGAACAGGTTGCTGTGCGCGTCGACGTGGCGGTCGAGATTCATGCTGACGAAGCCGTGGAGCTGCAGGAAGCCCGGATAGACGTCGCGCATCACGCCGGGATGCGGGAACGGCACCTTGGTGATGACGTTGCGGCGGAACCATTCGATGCCGCGCTCCTCGGCGAGCTTGTTGACGCGCGGTGGGATTGCTGCGGGTGTCGATCGGGCCGCCCATCAGCGTGATCGAGCGCGGCGCATAGCGATCGCCGTCGGCCTCCATCAGCGCGGTCGCCGCCAGCACCGGCACCGACGGCTGGCACACCGCGATGACATGGGTGTCGCCGCCGAGGAAGTGCAGCATGCTCGATGACGTAGTCGATGTAATCGTCGAGATCGAAGCGGCCCTCCGACAGCGGCACCATGCGCGCGTCGACCCAGTCGGTGATGTAGACGTCGTGATTGGGCAGGAAGGCCTCGACCGTGCCGCGCAGCAGCGTGGCGTAATGGCCCGACATCGGCGCGACGATCAGAAGCTTCGGCTGCGGCCGCCGCGGCATGTGGCAGAACATGCGCTCGAAATGCAGCAGCCGGCAGAACGGCCGCTCCCAGACGGTGCGTGATATGAATCGGCGCGCGCTCGCCGCCGACCATGACGGAATCGATGTGCCAGCTCCGGCTTGCCGTAGCGCCGCGTCGAGCGCTCGAACAGTTCGGCGGCGGCGGCGATGCTCTTGCCGTAGGTGGTGTGCGCGAATGGATTGAGCGGATTCTTGAAGGAGAGCCGCGTCACGTCGGCGAACATGCGCGCCGGCTGCAGCGCCGCGTGGCCCGCCTCGTACATCCAGTAAAGGCCGTTCGAAGACGAGCCACCGGTGCCGCCCGAATCGCCGATGGGCGCGCCGCCGAATTCGCCAATTGCCATATGCTTGTCGGGCCCCCGGCCCTCTTGCTGCACCGCAGCATAGTGACGATTCGAGTGACATGGTCAACATATAAGAAACAGGTTCGCTGACGCGTTACTGACCGCGAAAATGCAGGGCTTTCCTGCGATTTCGCGATGGCGGCTGCGACTCAATCGCCGCCCTGCAGCAAGGTGCCCTCGCGGCGGGCGCTGCGCAGGAACAGCAGGAAGCCGACCACCCCGCCGGCAAAAAGCACGATGTTGAGCGCGAAGGCCTCAGCCATCAGGTCGGCGCGGAACACGTGCTCGATCAACAGCGCCCGCATGCCCTCGAACACGTAGGTCGGCGGCAGCATCCAGGCGACGTATCTGCAGCCAGTGCGGCAGCACGCTCGACCGGGTAATAGACGCAGGTCAGCGGCAGGAACAGGAACATGAAGCTCCACGCCATGTTCTCGGCGCCGAGACCGTGGCGCAGCAGGATGCCCGCGACCAGGATCCCGATCGCCCAGCTCGTCAGCAGCAGATTCAGAAAGAACACCGCGAGCGCGAGGCCGAGCCCCCACAGGTTGAAGCCGAAGAACGCGATCGCCAGCAGCGACACCGGCACCATGCCGATCGAGAGCCGGATGACGCTCTGGATCATCAGCGCGACGACGAACTCGGCCGGCCGCAGCGGGCGACATCATCAGGTTGCCGAGGTTGCGGGCGTACATCTCCTCGAGGAACGAGATCGAGAAGCCGAGCTGGCCGCGAAACAGGATGTCCCACAGCATCACCGCGCCGATGAAGGTGCCGGCGGCCTTCATGAAGAAGCCGGAGTTCTGCGCGACGTAGGACTGCAGGAAGCCCCACATCAGCATCTGCACCGCCGGCCAGTAGATCAGGTCGAGCACGCGCGGCCACGACGAGCTCAGCAGATACCAGTGGCGCAGCACCATCGCGCCGACGCGGCGCAGCGAGAACGCCACATGGGCCGGCGATTGCATGGTCATCGCGCGGCCTCCCGCGCCTCGCCGGTGCCGCGGGCGATGTCGAGGAACACCTCTTCGAGATTGCTGCGGCCGTAGCGGGCGATCAGCCGCGCCGGCGTGTCGTCGTCCTCGATGCGGCCGGTCTTGAGCATGATGACGCGGTCGCACAGCCGCTCGACCTCGCTCATGTTGTGCGAGGCGAGCAGCACGGTCGCGCCGCGCTCGCGGCGATAGCGCTCGAGCCGGCCGCGCACCCAGTCGGCGGTGTCGGGATCGAGCGAGGCGGTCGGCTCGTCGAGCAGCAGAATCTCCGGCTCGTTGATCAGCGACTTGGCGAGCGCGACGCGGGTCTTCTGGCCGGACGACAGCTTGCCGGTCTCGCGATCGAGGAAGCCGTGCATGTCGAATTCGTCCGCCAGCGCCTTGATGCGGCCGGGCACGTCCGCGCAGCCGTACAGCATGCCGAACACGTTGAGGTTCTGCCGCACCGTGAGCCGCATCGGCATGTTCACATAGGGGCTCTCGAAGTTCATCCGGTGCAGCACGCGGTGGCGCTGCCGCGGCATCGCGGCGCCGAGCACCGTGACCGGGCCGGCGGTCGGCTCGACCAGGCCCATGATGGTGGAGATGGTGGTGGTCTTGCCGGCGCCGTTGCCGCCGAGCAGCGCCGTGCAGGAGCCCGCCGCGATCGCAAAGGAAATGCCGTCCACCGCGGTCACCGCCTTGTAGCGCTTGACCAGCCGGTCGACGGCAATGGGCGATTCGGTCGCAGGCGCGAGCATGACCGGCAGATGTGACGCGGCGCGCGGGCCGGCGCAAGCCCCGGAACGCAGCGATCCGCCGGTCATTCGCGCCGCATGCGTCGGTTGGCAACATTGAGAACAGCGCACGCCGCGACTAAGATAACGCCCATGCTCGAAGACACCGCCGACGTCTTGCATCTGCCGCAGCGGCGAAACGTGCGTCTCGACACGCTGCTGCGGCTGCGCTGGCTTGCCGTCATCGGCCAGACCACGGCGGTGCTGGTGGTCGCCTACGCCGTCGAGTTCCCGCTGCCGATCTGGGCCTGCCTCGTCGGTGATCGCGCTGTCGGCCTGGCTCAATGTGGCGCTGCGGGTGCGCTTCAGCCTGACCCAGCGGCTCGAACCGGAACGCGCGGCCTGGCTGCTGGCCTTCGACATCGCCGAGCTCGCGGTGCTGCTGTTTCTCACCGGCGGGCTGGAGAATCCGTTCGCCTTCCTGTTCCTGGCTCCGGTGCTGCTGTCGGCGACCGCACTGCCGCCGCGCATCACCATCATGCTCGGCGGCTTCGCCGTCCTGTGCGCGACCGTTCTGGTGTTCGTGCATTATCCGCTGCCGTGGGACGCCGACGATCCGCTCGAACTGCCGTGGATCTATCTGCTCGGCGTCTGGTTCTCGATCCTGCTCGCGATCGGCTTCATCGGCGTCTATGCCTGGCAGATCACCGAGGAGAGCCGGCAGATCGCCGAGGCGCTGGCGGCGACCGAGCTGGTGCTGGCGCGCGAGCAGCATCTGTCGCAGCTCGACGGGCTGGCGGCGGCCGCCGCCCACGAGCTCGGCACGCCGCTCTCGACCATCTCGGTGGTCGTCAAGGAACTGGAGCTGGCGCTCGAGGCGGACTCGCCGCATCTCGACGACGTGCGGCTGCTGCGCGAGCAGGCGCAGCGCTGCCGCGACATCCTGGCCAAGCTGACCGAACTCTCCGACCGGCGAGCCGTTCGATCGCATCCCGCTGCCGGCGCTGATCGAGGAGGTGGTGGCGCCGCACCGCAATTTCGGCATCGCCATCGACGTTGCGCTGCAGCATGAGCCGGCGCCGCCGATGGGCGCGCGCAACCCGGCCATTCTCTACGGGCTCGGCAATCTTCTGGAGAACGCCGTCGATTTCGCGCAAGGCCGCGTCGAGGTCACCGCCGACTGGAGCGACGAGGACGTCGCCGTCACCATCAGCGATGACGGGCCGGGCTTTGCGCCGGAAATCATGGACCGGATCGGTGAGCCCTATGTGCGATCGAGCAAGCGCCGCCGCATGAACGCCGGCAGCGAGACCACCGGACTGGGCCTCGGCTTCTTCATCGCCAAGACCTTGCTGGAACGCTCCGGCGCCACGGTCGATTTCGAGAACCGCCGCTATCCGGACCGCGGTGCGGTCATCCGGGTCCGCTGGGACCGCAGCGATTTCGAGCGGCCGCTCGGTTTCGCCGGCACTTGAGGTGCGGCAACGAGGTTCCTTAGAGTTGAGACAAGTCGGATGAGCCTGGCAATGATCGATATCCCGCACGAGGTCGCCAAGACCGAGCGCACGCTGCTGATCGTGGAGGACGACAAGTCCTTCCTGCAGCGGCTGGCGCGCGCCATGGAAGCTCGCGGCTTCGACGTGACGACCGCCGAGTCGGTCGGCGAAGGCTTGCAGCAGGTCGAGAGCGTCGCCGCCGGCCTTCGCGGTGGTCGACATGCGGCTCGGCGACGGCAACGGCCTCGACGTCATCGTCGCGCTCAAGCAGCGCCGCCCGGACGCGCGTGCCATCATCCTGACCGGCTACGGCAACATCGCGACCGCGGTGAACGCCGTGAAGATCGGCGCGGTGGATTATCTCTCCAAGCCCGCCGACGCCGACGACGTCGTCGCGGCGCTGCTGGCGCTCGAAGGCCGCAAGGCCGAGCCGCCGGAGCATCCGATGTCGGCGGACCGCGTGCGCTGGGAGCACATCCAGCGCATCTACGAACTGTGCGGGCGCAACGTCTCGGAGACGGCGCGCCGGCTGAACATGCACCGCCGCACCCTGCAGCGCATCCTGGCCAAGCGCGCGCCGCGCTGACTGCATACGAAAACATCGGGAGAGATTCATGTGGCAGCGTTGGCTTACCGCCGGCGTCGTGTTGCTCGCCAACGTCTGCGCCGCGTCGGCGCAGAGCTGGCCATCGAAGCCCGTGCGCATCATCGTTCCGGTCAGCGCCGGCAGCGCGACCGACGTCACCGCACGCATCATCGCCGATCATCTGACGACACAGCTCGGCCAGCCGTTCATTGTCGAGAACCGCACCGGCGCCGGCGGCACCACCGGCATGGGCTACGTCGCAAAGCAAGTCGAGCCTGACGGTTACACCATCCTGGTCCACTCGGCGGCCTTCACCATTCAGCCGTCGACGTTTCCGAATCTCGGCTATGACTCCGGCAAGGATTTCGCCGGCGTCACGCTGCTCGGCATGGCGCCGCTGGTGATGATCGCGTCAGCCGGAGAAGTACAAGACGCTGAAGGATCTGGTGACCGCCGCCAAGGCCAAGCCGGGCTCGATCAACTACTCGACGGTCGGCTATGGCGCGGCGGCGCATCTCGCCGCGGAGCGGCTCCGCCTCGCCGCGGGCTTCCAGGCCCAGCAAATTCCGTTCCGCGGCGCGCCCGAGGCGATCAACGAGGTGCTGTCCGGACGCTCCGACTTCTTCTACTCGCCGACGCTGCCGGCCATCCCGCTCATCAAGGCCGGCAAGCTGGTGGGACTGGCGACGTCGAGCTCGAAGCGCGCGCTGTCGCTGCCGGACGTGCCGACCACGGTCGAAGCCGGCTATCCGAACTCGGAGTACAATTTCTGGCTCGGCATGTGGGTGCCGGTGAAGACGCCGCGGCCCATCGTCGAGAAGCTCTGCCGAGGAAACACGGAAGGCGCTGAAGCTCAAAGAGGTCCAGGACAAGCTGATCGTGCTCGGCAACGAGCCCGAGGACATGTCGCCCGAGCAGTTCGACAAGTTCTTCCACGACGACATCGCCCGCAACAGCGAACTGGTGAAGGCCGCGGGGATCAAGCCGAACCAGTAACGCGACCGGGTCACTTGTTGATCAGGTTGCTGACCCGCTCGATGATCGCCTTCGGCGTCGCATAGATCTTTTTGATCAGCGCCGCGAGCTGCTCGCCATCCACGGGTTCGAGCTCGAACTTGTTGCGTTTGACGTCGGCGATGAACTCGGGGTCCTGCATGGTGGCGGTGAAAGCGTCGCGGAGCATCTTCAAGCGTTCGAGGCGGCAGGTCTGGCGGCGCAACGAACGGTCGGCCGATGTCCTGTCCGGCATAGGTATATTCCAGCACCTGCTTCTGCTCGTCGTTCTGCGCAAGCGTCAATACGTTCGGAACGCCGGCCAGCTCGGGCGGCGACGAAGCGCCGGCCTGCAGCAGCACGTTGACGACCTTCTTCGGAATCCAGTCCGGCTTGCGCTGCTTGATGCTGTCGAGGCTTTCGCAGATGCCCTCGACCTCGCCGCGCTCCATGGCGAGGAACACGTCCGCCGACGAGCGGAAGCCCGATACGATCTTGAACTTGTAGCCGAGCAGGTCGGTCAGCACCTTCGGATACGACCGCGTGCCGGTGCCGGGTCCGGTGTCGCCGAGGATCAGCGCCGTGGTGCGAAGATCGTCCGCGGTCTTCACCTTGGCTGTGGCGTTGGCGATGCAGGCGTTGTGCTCGCGGGTCGGGCTGCCGAGCCACGACATCTTGGTCGCATCGAACCGCGCGCCCGGCGCATTGCTCAGCGGCCCGAGCGCTGCATCGCGGGCGATGATCGCGAACACCGTGCCGTCCTTCGGCGCGGCGGCATAGATGTGGCTCGCGGCGACATAGCTGCCGGCGCCCGGCATGTTCTGCGGCACCACCGTCGGATTGCCCGGCAGGTGCTTGGCGATATGGCGGGCGACGAGGCGGCCCCACAGGTCATAGCCGCCGCCCGCTCCGAAGCCGATGATCAGCGTGACGGTCTTGCCGGCAAGCGACTCGCCCGCCGGCTGCGCCAAAGCCGAGCCGCCGAAGCCCGGCGCACCGAACGCCACCACCGCGGCCAGCGCACACGCGAATTTTCGCATCACTATTCTCATTTTTCTGGATGCAGGATCAGCTTCTGCACCCGCCAGTTCAGAATCTCGGCGACGAACAGCACGTTCTCGGACGGACACGCCATCTCGTGGATCCAGCCGAACTGCTTGAGCTGCTTGCCCGACGAGCCGAGCACGCCGAGCACCTTGCCGTCGAGCGACAGCTTGTAGACGCGGCCCGGATAGGCGTCCGACGCATACAGCACCTGGTTCGGTGGCGGGCGTGATGCAGAGCGCCCACGGCGCGCCGGGCGTCATGGTGCCGCCGGTCTCCCGATAGCCCGTGAGGTTGGGCTTGTTGCCGATCGCCGGCTTGGCGTTCTCGTCGAACGGCACGTCGATCTTGATCTCGCGCTGGAAGTTGCCATCGCCGTCGAACACCTGGATGCGCCGGTTGGCGCGGTCGGCGACGTAGATGTTGCCCTTGGCGTCGGCGGCGATGCTGTGCGGCGTGTTGAAGTCGCCCGGCCCCTTGCCGCGCTTGCCCCAGGATTTCAATCCAGTCGCCGTCCTTGCTGATCTTGGCGACGCGCGAATTCACATAGCCGTCGGAGATGTAGATGGTGCCGTCCGGACCCCAGGTGACATCGGTCGGCTGGCGGAAGCGGCCGTCCTCGTGCGGCAGCGGCGGATTGAGGTTGCGCTCGTGGGGCTTGGCCTCGGTGTCGGAGGCCTCGGACTTGCGCCCGAACACCATCAGCACCCGGCCCTGCGGGTTGAACTTGACGATCATGTCCGAGCCCTTGTCGGTGGTCCAGATGTTGTCGTCCTTGTCGATCCGCACCGTGTGCGCAAACGCCCAGGCGTACAGGTTCTTGCCGATCTCGCGGACGAACTTGCCGTCGGCGTCGAACTCAAGAAGCTGCGAGGCGGTGTTGCCGTAGGCCGGACCCTGGCTCGAGCCGCCGCGCGTATAGACGAAGACGTGGCCCTTGGAGTTGACCGCGACGCCGGCGGCTTCGCCGAGGTACATGTTGTCCGGCAGCTTGAGGAAATCCGGCACCGAATCGAAAGGAATGGACGGCACCGCTTGCTGCGCGAGGGCGACGGGCGCGAACAGCGAAAGCGCGGCGGCAAGCCAGAGCCTCATGAGATCCTCCCGGCGGTCTTTTTGTATCGGCGCAGCGAGCACTGCTGCGAAAGACTATAGCGGAAACAACCGGCAACCGTGAGGCGCAGTCTAGAATCTCGCCCGCATATGGGCCCGCCGGATCGATCAGCGATTGCAGGCGCAGCGCGGCAGCGCGGGCGATGGCGAGCGTCATGCTCTTGCGGGTGGCGGCGTGCAGGCGGTGCTCCGGCGCCTCGCACACGATCTGCGCGCCGAAGGCGTCGGCGACGATCAATCCGGTGTCGGGCGGAAAGATCTCGCAGGGCACCTCGATCGTGGTGGCGAAGAACAGCCGGTCGCAGTGCATCCGGTAGTCCATCCATTTGTTGTCGGCGCGGAAGTCCGCCACCGAGGACTTGATCTCGACGATCCAGATCTCGCCGTCACGGCCGATCGCCGTGAGGTCGGCGCGGCGGCCCGAGGCGAGCGGCAACTCGCTGACCACGCAGAAGCCCAGCGCGTGCAACAGCCGCGCGGTGCCGCGCGCCACCTTCAGCGCGGTCTGCGACTGCCGGCCGTCGATCGGCGGCACGATTCCCGGCGCTCTGACATTCATCGCGCGATACGGTTCCTGATCCGGCTCGCGAAGGCCGGCGTTGAAGACAAGCTCAAGCTGACGCACGCGATCGCACTCCGCAACATCACCGCAACGGAACTCATTCTGCCGCAGCCGCCCGCTCGGGAAAAGCCCGCGCCAGGCCATCGCGCGAGGCCTTCACCACGCCGCGCTCGGTGATCAGGCCGGTGACAAGCCGGGCCGGCGTCACGTCGAAGGCGTAGTTCGCAACGGCCGAGCCGTCCGGCACGATCTGCACCGTCTCGATGCGGCCGTCGGCGGTGCGGCCGGTCATGGTGCGACTGCTCCTCGCCGCCGCGCTGCTCGATCGGAATCTCGGCGACGCCGTCCGACACCGTGAAGTCGATGGTGGTCGACGGCAGCGCCACATAGAACGGCACGTCGTTGTCCTTGGCGGCCAGCGCCTTCAGATAGGTGCCGATCTTGTTGCAGACGTCGCCCTGCGCGGTGACGCGGTCGGTGCCGACGATCACCATATCGACCATGCCGTGCTGCATCAGGTGGCCGCCGGTGTTGTCGGCGATCACGGTGTGCGGCACGCCGTGCTGGCCGAGCTCCCAGGCGGTCAGCGAGGCGCCCTGGTTGCGCGGCCGGGTCTCGTCGACCCAGACGTGGACGGCGATGCCCTTGTCGTGCGCGGTGTAGATCGGCGCGGTGGCCGGACCGTAGTCGACCGCGGCGAGCCAGCCGGCGTTGCAGTGGGTCAGCACGTTGACCGGCTGGCCAGGCTTGCGTGCGGCAACGTCCTCGATCAGCTTGACGCCGTGCTGGCCGATCGCCTGCTGGATCGCGACATCCTCGTCGGCGATCTCGGCGGCGCGCTTGTAGGCCGCGGCGAGCCGCGCCTCGCGCGGCTGGTTGCGCACCGCGGCGACGACTTCGTCGAGCGCCCATTTCAGGTTGATCGCAGTCGGCCGAGTGGCGTGGAGCGCCGCATAGGCGCGCTCGATGCTTTCGTCGGACGGATCGGCGCGGACCGCGAGGCATAGACCGTAGGCCGCAGCGGCGCCGATCAGCGGCGCGCCGCGCACCTGCATCGACTTGATGGCGTGCGCCATGTCGTCGAGCGTCGTCAGCCGCAACGTCGCGAATCGATGCGGCAGCACGGTCTGATCGATGATGCCGACCGACCAGCCGTCGGGTTCGAGCCAGATCGTGCGGGTCGGCTTGCCGTTGACCTTCATGCCGCACTCATAGCGTTACGCCGCAATCGGAACAACATCGGCCGCGGATTTCCGCGGCCTGCCGCCGGACACCGAAATGCGGCGGTCAAAATCCGCCCGCAATCCGCCGGTGCTCGGCCACGATCCGGTCCTTGGGGCGTCGCGAAGCCTGGGAATGCTGTCCGCGTCGGAAAATTCTCAGGAGGGTGACCCATGTTTGCAAATGCCGCACGGGCGTTCTTGCCCGCTTGTTTTGCTGCTGCTCTCGCCGTCGCGCCGAGTCTTATTTCGCAAGCTTGGCGTCCGAAGAACCGGCTGGCCGCGTGGTCCGGCCGAAGCCGATCGTCGAGGTGGCCTTCGTGCTCGACACCACCGGCTCGATGGGGCCGCTGATCGAGGGCGCCAAGCGCAAGATCTGGTCGATCGCCACCGCGATCGTCGACGCCAATCCCGCACGCCGAAATCCGCATGGGCCTCGTCGCCTATCGCGACATCGGCGACGAATACGTGACCAGGAAATTCGATCTCACCACCGACATCCAGGACCTCTACGCCAATCTTCTGGAGCTGAAGGCGCGCGGCGGCGGCGACTGGCCGGAGAGCGTCAACGAGGCGCTCGAAGCCGGCGTCACCAAGCTGTCGTGGACGCAAGGCGCGCGACATCTGCCGCATCCTGTTCCTGGTCGGCGATGCGCCGCCGCACATGGACTACGCCCAGGACACCAAATACCCGGAGGTGATCCGCATGGCGGTCGACCGCGGCATCACCGTCAACGCCGTGCAGGCCGGCGGCGCGCGCGACACCGAGCGGGTCTGGCGCGAGATCGCCCAGCGCGGCAATGGCCGCTACATCCCGATCCCGCAGGACGGCGGCCAGGCTCCTGGTCATCGAGACGCCGTGGGACACCGAGATCATCGAGTTGCAGGGCCGCATCAACGGCACGGTGATTCCGTATGGCCCGCGGTCGCAGCGCTCCAGCGTCGAGCAGAAGACCCATCAGATACGCCGCCGCGCCGGCGACGGTCGCGGCCGAGATGGCGGGCTACCTCAACAAGAGCGGCGGCATGCGGGCCGGCGAGGCCGTCACCGGCCGCGGCGACCTGGTGGCCGATGTCGGCGCCGGCCGGCAGAAGCTCGACAGCGTCAAGGACGATGACCTGCCCGACGCGCTTCGCGCCATGAAGCCGGCCGAGCGGCAGGTCGTCATCGACAAGAACGCGGCGGAGCGCAAGACGCTGAACGAGCGCATGGCCGAGCTCGTCAAGAAGCGCGATCGGTACGTCGAGCGAGCAGCGCAACAACGCGCCGAGGCAAGCCCGCGAATTCGTTCGACCGCGCGGTGGCCGAAACGCTGGCGGTCCAGATCAAGCGCTAGCTTGCCTCGCCCCGGCCGATGGCCCAAGCTCCCGCCGGTTGTCAAAGCTGGCGGGAGTTTTCATGGCGATCGACTGGGAGGTTGAATACAACAACCGCGCGCGGGTGCCGGAGCATCCGCAGATTTTCGAGCGCTGGACGCGCGATGGCGCGGCCTATCGCGCTGAAGCCACCAAGGAAGGCCGCGCCGAGATCGGCCTGAAGTTCGGCGCCTCGCCTCGGCAGACCATCGACATCTTCAAGCCGAAAGGCGGAGCCGATGGCCCGCTGGCGCTGTTCATCCATGGCGGCTACTGGAAGTCGCTGGAGCCATCGAGCTTCAGCCAGATGGCGCGCGGCATGAACGCGCACGGCGTCACCGTCGCGGTGTCGGGCTATGACCTCGCGCCACAGGTGTCGATCGCCGAGATCATCCGGCAGACGCAGACCGCCTGCCTGTTCCTGTGGCGGCGATACAAGAAGCGCATCATGGTGAGCGGCCATTCCGCCGGCGGACATCTGGCCGCCTGCATGGTGGCGACCGACTGGAAGGCGCTCGACGCCGGCGCGCCTGCCGATCTCGCGCCGGCGGGCTATGCGATCTCCGGCGTGTTCGACCTGACGCCGCTGATCCATCTCGGCAACAACGTCGACTTCAAGCTCGACGAGGCCAGCGCCCGGCAATCGTCGCCGTTGTTCTGGAACGTGGAGCGCGGCCGTGTACTCGACGCCGTCGTCGGCGGCGCCGAATCGTCGGAGTTCCTGCGGCAGAGCAAGATCATGGCCGAAGGCTGGCGCGGCAAGGGCGTCGAGACGCGCTACGAGGCGATCCCCGGCCTGAACCACTTCACCGTCTGCGATCCGATGCTGGAAGCCGACAGCGCCATGACGAAGCGCCTGGTCGAGCTTTGCGGCAGAACCTAGAACCAATAGCGCCAGGCGAACGCCGCCGTCAGCGCGGCGCTGACGACGATCACCACGCCCCGCATGGCGCGCTGAGGCATCCGGCGCGCCAGGTACGAACCGCCATAACCGCCGATCAGGCAGCCGACCATCATCACCAGGGTCTGCCTCCAACTCACCGCGCCGTGGAAGATGAACCATACGGACGCCGCAACGGTGTTGAGACTCGACACCAGGTTCTTGGTGACGTTGGCGCGGCGATAATCTCCCTCGGTGGCGATGGTCAGCGCTCCGAGCAACAGCGTACCGGCGCCGGCACCGAAGTAGCCGCCATAGACCGAGATCGGCAGGATCAGGGGTACGCTGGTCACGCTCATCTTCCATTCCGGATTGCCGCGCGTTTTTGCGCGGTCGCGCAGCCATCGCGTGATGCGGCCTGCGAAGGCGAACAGGATAGTGGCGAAGCCAAGCAGCAGCGGGATGAGCTGCTCGAACCGGCGTTCCGGCGTCGCCAGCAGCAACACCGCGCCCAACACAGCCCCGAGTAACGAAGCCACCACCAGCCCGACAAAGCCGCGATTGAGCGGTGGCAGGTTGGCGCGGTCCATGAATGCAGCGAGCATGTTCCCTGCACTGACCGCGACGAGATTAGATGCCGTCGCAATCACCGGCGGCAGACCGACCGCCAGCAGCGCCGGAAACGTGATCACCGACGCGCCGCCCACAGTCGACGCCATGAGGCCGCCGACCAGGCCGGCGCCCAGCAGAATAAGAACGTCGTGTAATTCCACGCGGCTACATGAACGCCTGAATGCCGGTCTGGGCGCGGCCCAGGATCAGCGCGTGGATGTCGTGGGTGCCCTCGTAGGTGTTGACCGTCTCGAGGTTGCACATCACCCGCATCACGTGGAACTCGTCGGAGACGCCGTTGCCGCCGTGCATATCGCGCGCGACACGGGCGATATCGAGCGCCTTGCCGGTGTTGTTGCGCTTCATCAGCGAGATCGACGGCGGCGCTGCCTTGCCGGCTTCGAGCATGCGGCCGAGCGCCAGCGCGCCGCGCAAGCCCAGCGCGATCTCGGTCTGCATGTCGGCGAGCTTCTTCTGCACGAGCTGGTTCGCGGCCAACGGCCGGCCGAACTGCTTGCGATCCAGCACGTACTGTCGCGCCGCTTGCCAGCAGAACTCGGCGGCGCCCATGGCGCCCCAGGCGATGCCGTAGCGCGCCATGTTGAGGCAACCGAACGGACCGGCGAGGCCCGACACGTTCGGCAGCAGGTTGTCTTCCGGCACCAGCACGTCTTCGAGCACGACCTCGCCGGTCACCGAGGTGCGAAGCGAAAGCTTGCCCTCGATCTTCGGCGTCGAGAAGCCCTTGTCCGCGCTCGACGATGAAGCCGCGAATCTTGCCTTCGAGCTTGGCCCAGACCACGCAGAGATCCGCGATCGGCGCGTTGGAGATCCACATCTTGGCGCCGTTGAGCTTGAAGCCGTTCGGCACCTTCTCGGCGCGCGTCACCATCGAGCCGGGATCGGAGCCGTAGTCCGGCTCGGTCAGGCCGAAGCAGCCGACCAGCTCGGCCTTGGCGAGCTTGGGCAGATACTTCTTCTTCTGCGCCTCGCTGCCGTAGGAATAGATCGGGTGCATCACCAGCGACGACTGCACCGACAGCGTAGAGCGGTAGCCGGAATCGACGCGCTCCAACTCGCGAGCGATCAGCCCATAGGCGACGTAGCCGAGGCCCGCGCCGCCGTATTCCTCCGGAATGGTCGGACCGAGCAGGCCGAGCGCCGCCATCTCGGGCAGCAGTTCCTTGTCCACCTTCTCATCGCGCCAGGCGAGCCGCACCCGCGGCATCAGCTTGTCTTGGCAGAACGCCCGAGTGCTATCGCGCACCATGCGCTCTTCCTCGGTCAGGTCGGCTTCGAGGCCGAGCGGATCTTGCCAGTCGAAGTCCGAATCCTTGAGGACCTTGGGGAGTTTCGAGGTCGGCTTGTGCTCCGGCGAGGTGGCACTCGACATGAGAGGCTCCGGGTGACGTTTGAAGGTGACGTTGGCGTTTGAACGCCATCTTATCCGCTCCCGCCCGGCTTGTCGCCACGGCGGCATCGCCTACCGCCCGGATACAAGCTCCATGTTGGCGGGCGACGGCTTGAGAGTTCCGGCCTCGATCCGCCGCACGATCTCGGCGACGCGGGCGTTGGCGGGCGCCGAGCGGCCGCGGCGCAGGCTCTCCTCGGCGACGAAGCCGTTGATCAGCTCGACCTCGCTGGCGCGCCCCTTGAGCAGGTCCTGCAGCACGGTGTTGCGGCTGCGGCCCGGCCCGACGTCGGCGGCGAGCTTGTCGAACAGCTTCTCGATCGGCCGGTTGGACGCCGCGAGGTCCGCCGGCGTCAGCCCCATGATCGGCTCCAGCGGATAGCCGAGATCGTCGCCGACGCGGGCTGCTTCCTCGCCGATCTCGACGATCAGCTCGCGCATGCCCGGCAGCTTGACCGCATCCGCGAGCGGCAGGCCGACCATGGCGAACGGGCCGAGACACATGGCGTTGACGATCAGCTTGGTCCACTTCGCCGCGAGGATGTTCGGCTTGATCTCGACCCGGCCGGCCGGTGCGAGCAGCGCTTGCATCTCGGCGAGACGGTGCTCGGTCGACGGATCGAGGCTGCCGAGCCCGATCCAGGTCTTGGCTGGCACCGTGTTGCGCTTGACCATGCCCGGCGTGAACATCTCCGAGGACAATTCGACGACGCAGCCGATCGTCCGCTCCGGCCCGACCACGTCGCGGATGGTCTCGGCGGTCATGGCGTTCTGCATGCCGATCAGCATGCCGTCCGGCGCGAGATACGGCTTGATCATCTCGCAGGCCCAGCGCGTGTCGTAGGCCTTCATCACCAGCAGCACGACGTCGAACGTGACGTTCAGCGTGCAGAGGTCGCACAGATGGTGGGCGCGCACCTTGACGTGCAGCTCGGCGTCCCGCATCGCGATGCGCAAGCCGCCGGCGCGCATCGCCTCGACGTGGGCCGGCCACTGGTCGATCAGGGTGACATCGAGGCCGGCATCGACCAGGTTCGCGGCGATGCAACTGCCGTTGGCGCCGGTCCCGAACACTGCGATCTTGTGGTTCATCCGCCCTCCGGGAATACATCTAGGATAGGATCGACGCCACATTGGGGTCCAGCGGTATGAACAGCGCCCGCAACATCGGCCAGCCGGTCAAGCGGATCGAGGACCTTCCGCTGTTGCAGGGCCGTGGCCGCTTCGTCGACGACCTCCGCTTTCCGGACATGCTGCACGTCGCGTTCGTGCGGAGCCCGCACGCCCATGCGTTGATCCGGGGCATCGACGCCAGCGCGGCCGCCCGGGCGCCCGGCGTGCATGCGGTGCTGACGCTCGCCGATCTGATGCCGCAACTGTCGGCCGAGCGCCTGCCGCTGCAATTCCGGACCGCGCAACTGCCGCCCGACATCACGCCGTTCGTGCTGGCCAAGGACGAGGTCGCCTTCGTCGGCGAGGCGGTGGCGATGGTGATCGCCGAGACGCGGTTCTTGGCCGAGGACGCAGCCACCCTGGTCGCGGTGGACTACGAGCCGCTTCCCGCCGTGTCGGACTGCCGCGTCGCCGCCCAGCCGGATGCGCCGCTCGCCCATCGCGGGCGGAAGAGCAACGTGATGACGGTGATCCGGCAGTCCTACGGCGACGTCGCCGGCGCATTCGACCAGGCGCCGCACCGCGCCACCGTCAGCATGAAGCAGCATCGCGGCGGCGCCCATTCGATCGAGGGCCGCGGCGCGGTCGCGGCCTACGACCTCAACGAGGATCGGCTGACCCTGTGGAATTCGACGCAGCTCGCTCACGAGGTGCGCGCCTTCCTGATGAACCTGCTGATGCTCGACGAGAACCAGGTCCGCGTCGTCGCGCCCGACGTCGGCGGCGGCTTCGGCGCGAAGTTCGTGATGTATCCCGAGGAGGTCGCGCTCGCCGCGGCCTCCCTCAAGCTGAAACGGCCGGTAAAGTGGATCGAGGACCGCCGCGAGCACTTCCTCGCCGCGGTGCAGGAGCGCGACCAATACTGGGACCTCGAAGTGGCGTTCGAAAACGACGGGCGCCTCCGTGGCGTGCGCGGCCGGATGATCCACGACGAAGGCGCCTACACGCCGCAGGGCATCAACCTGCCCTACAACGCCTCGACGGCGCTGCCGGGGCCGTACCTGCTGCCGGCCTACGAGATCACCGTGCAGGTGGTCGAGACCAACAAGGTCGCGACCATGCCGGTGCGCGGCGCCGGCTATCCCGAAGGCGCATTCGCCATGGAGCGGGTGCTCGACCGCATCGCCGCGCGAGCTCGAACTCGACCGCGCCGAGGTGCGGCGCCGCAATCTGGTGCCGGTCGAGAAGATTCCCTACACCACTCCGCTCAAGTCGCGCTCGGGGTCCGCCATCACGCTCGACAGCGGCGACTTCCCGCGCTGTCTGCAGATGGCGCTCGACGCGATCGGCTACCAGGAGTTTGCCGCCCGGCAAAGCCGCGCCCGCGCCGAAGGCCGCTATCTCGGCATCGGCATCGGCAACGGAGTGAAAGGCACCGGCCGCGGTCCGTTCGAATCCGGCATCGTGCGGATCGGCCGGTCCGGCCGCATCTCGGTCTACACCGGCGCCATGCCGATGGGCCAAGGCATCAAGACCGCGCTCGCGCAAATCTGCGCCGAGCAGTTCAACGTGGCGGCGGACAGCGTCACCGTGGTGGCCGGCGACACCGCGGTGATCCCGCACGGCCAGGGCGGCTTCGCCAGCCGCCAGACCATCACCGCCGGCTCGGCGGTCCACCTGGCCGCGGTTGTCGGTGCGCGAGAAAGCGCTTGAGGTCGCGGCGCATCTCCTGGAAGCGAGCCCGGAGGACCTGGAGATGAAGGACGGCCGCATCGACGTCGCCGGCGTTCCGGGCTCCGGCATCACGCTGAAGGCGGTCGCCGAAGCGGTGTCCGGCGTGCCGGGCTATCCGATGCCCGGCCATTTCGAGCCCGGCCTCGAAAGCATGCAGAACTTCATCCCGCCGACGCTGACCTACGGGCTCGGCTGCCACGCCGTCGAGGTCGAGGTCGACATCGGCACCTGCGGCGTTCGCATCCTGCGCTACGTCGTCGTCAACGACAGCGGCCGGCTGATCAATCCGATGATCGTCGAGGGCCAGCTCATCGGCGGCGTCGCGCACGCGATCGGCAACTCGCTGCTGGAGTGGATGGCCTACGACGACACGGCGCAGCCGCTGACGACGAACTTTGCCGACTATCTGCTGCCCGGCGCGACCGACGTGCCGCGCATCGAGACGACGATGGTCGAGTACCCCTCCCCGCTCAATCCGCTCGGCGTCAAGGGCGTCGGCGAGGCTGGCTGCGTGCCGGCGGCCGGCGCGATCATCTCGGCGATCGAGAACGCGCTGTCGCCGTTCGGCGTGCGGATCGAGGAATATCCGGTGACGCCGACCCGGTTGTTCCAGATGCTGGCGGGAAAAATCTAGCCGCCCGCGACCGGGTGGAGCGATGGTACAATTTCGATCGGGCAACCGAACACAAGCGAGATGCAATGACGATGAAGTCGCGACCGGAGGTGGCTATTGTCGGCGGCGGCATCGGCGGGCTGTTCGCCGCCAATGCGCTGATCGCCCACGGTCTCAACGTGACGGTGCACGAGCAGGCGCCGGCGCTGGGCGAGATCGGCGCCGGCGTCTACCTGACGCCAAACGGCGTTCGCCATATGGTGCGGCTGGGCCTCGGCCCGGCGGTGGAAAAATGGGGCGGACGGATCGGCACCGAGTCCCGATACTTCCGTCACGACGGCACGCTGATCGCGCCGGTCCAGGTCACCGATTCATCCGGCTGGAACGCGACCTTCGGCATGCATCGCGCCGACCTGGTCGATTTCCTGGCGGCCAAGCTGCCTCCCGGCGTGGTGCACACCGGACACCGCGGTGTCGGATTCGAGCAGAATGGCGAGCGCTGCCGCGTGACGTTCGCCAACGGCGAGACGGTGGAAGCCGACATTGTCATCGCCGCCGACGGCATCCACTCCGAGTTGCGGCGGTTCGTGACGCCGCCGTCGCAGCCGGTGTTCCACGGCACCGCGGCATATCGTGGCCTGGTGGAAACCACGAGCCGTTCCGGATTGGAATATCAACGCGTGGCAGATGTGGCTCGGCCCATCCAAGCACTTCCTGGCGTTTCCGGTGCGCGCCGGTCAGCTCATCAACTATGTCGGCTTCGTGCCGGCGGATCAGGCGATCAAGGAGTCATGGTCGGCCGCCGGCGATCCCGACACACTACGTCAGGAGTTCGCCGGCTGGGACCCACGGATCGAGACCTTGCTGGCGCAGGTCAAGCACACCTTTCGCTGGGCCTTGTACGACCGTGAGCCGCTGACGACCTGGACGCGTGGCAGGCTTACGCTGCTCGGCGATGCCGCGCATCCGATGCTTCCGCATCTCGGACAGGGCGCCAACCAGTCGATCGAGGACGGCATGGCGCTGGCGACGATCCTGGCGCAGGCGGATGCCGCAACGGCGCCGGCAGCCTTGCTCGCCTACGAGCGGCTCCGCCGCGAGCGGGTGGCGCAGGTGCAGCGTGGCGCACGCGAGAACGGGCTGCGCTACGATTCCCTCTATGCCGACCTGAAGATTCGCGACGCCGAGCTCGCCGCGCATGCCGAGTTCCGCAAGCGCCTCTACGATCACGACGTGGTCCCGGAAGCGGAAGCCGCGGCGGCGAAACTGAGCTGACGATTCGGGAATACTCTTCCCCCGGGCGCGCGACGTGGCATAAGAGCGCCGCAACTTTTCCCGGACCGGCGTGCCCATGATTCGTCTCGACAACATCAGCAAGCAGAACGGCCACCAGATCCTCTTCATCGAGGCCTCTGCGGCGCTCCACAAAGGCGAGAAAGTCGGCCTGGTCGGCCCGAACGGGTCCGGCAAGACAACGCTGTTCCGGATGATCACCGGCGAGGAGCAACCCGACGAGGGCCAGGTGGCCGTCGATCGCGGCGTCACCATCGGCTACTTCAGCCAGGACGTCGGCGAGATGTCGGGCCGGAGCGCCGTGGCCGAGGTGATGGACGGCGCCGGCCCGGTGAGCACCGTGGCCGCCGAGCTGAAGGAGCTCGAAGCCGCCATGGCCGATCCGGACCGGGCGGACGAGATGGAGACCATCGTCGCGCGCTACGGCGAGGTGCAGGCGCGCTTCGAGGAACTCGACGGCTACGCGCTCGAGGGCCGGGCGCGCGAGGTTCTCGCCGGCCTGAGCTTCAGCCAGGAGATGATGGACGGCGACGTCGGCGCCCTGTCGGGCGGCTGGAAGATGCGCGTGGCGCTCGGCCGCATCCTGCTGATGCGCCCCGACGCCATGCTGCTCGATGAGCCGAGCAACCATCTCGACCTGGAAAGCCTGATCTGGCTGGAGCAGTTCCTCAAGGGCTATGAGGGCCTGCTGCTGATGACCTCGCACGACCGCGAGTTCATGAACCGCATCGTCACCAAGATCGTGGAGATCGACGGCGGCACGCTGACGTCCTATTCGGGCAACTACGAGTTCTACGAGCAGCAGCGCGCGCTGAGCGAGAAGCAGCAGCAGGCCCAGTTCGAACGCCAGCAGGCGATGCTCGCCAAGGAGATCAAGTTCATCGAGCGCTTCAAGGCGCGCGCCTCGCACGCCGCGCAAGTGCAGAGCCGGGTCAAGAAGCTCGACAAGATCGAGCGGGTCGAGCCGCCCAAGCGCCGCCAGACGGTGTCGTTCGAGTTCCTGCCGGCGCCGCGCTCCGGCGAGGACGTGGTGAGCCTGAAGAACGTGGACAAGGGTTACGGCAATCGCAGCATCTACGACGGGCTGGACTTCACGGTGCGCCGCAAGGAGCGCTGGTGCGTCATGGGCGTCAACGGCGCCGGCAAGTCCACGCTGCTGAAGCTCGTCGCAGGCTCGACGGAGCCGGACGACGGCACGGTGGCAGTCGGCGGCAGCGTCAAGATGGGCTACTTCGCGCAGCACGCCATGGACCTGCTGGACGGCGACGACACGGTGTTCGAGTCGCTGGAGCACTCGTTCCCGCAGGCAGGCCAGGGCTCGCTGCGGGCGCTGGCCGGCTGCTTCGGATTCTCCGAGGACGAGGTGGAGAAGAAATGCCGCGTGCTGTCGGGCGGCGAGAAGGCCCGGCTGGTGATGGCGAAGATGCTCTACGACCCGCCGAACTTCCTGGTGCTGGACGAGCCCACCAACCACCTGGATATGGCGACCAAGGAGATGCTGATCACGGCGCTGTCGGAGTACGAGGGCACCATGCTGTTCGTCTCACACGACCGGCGCTTCCTCGCCGCGCTGTCCAACCGGGTGCTGGAGCTGACGCCGGAGGGCATTCACCAGTACGGCGGCGGCTACACGGAATACGTCGCACGCACCGGCCACGAGGCGCCCGGCCTGCGCAGTTGAGGCGCAAGGCGCGGTGGCGGTACGCCGAAAGCGTTGGCGGTGGAAGCAGTCTGCCGCGAACCCGTCTCTGCCGCAAAGGCCGCCCTGTCCAGCCCGAAGCAGCCAAACCAGCCTAATTTCTCCGATTAAGGTTCGATCTGTGTCTGCTGGCGTCCGGATTGTGTTGCAAAAGTCGTTTTGCACTGGGGTTCAAAAATTCTCCGGGCCGTGGGCGCGGTTTTCGGATAGAGATGCGAGGGACCTCATCGCCTCGCGTTAAACTCACCGGTAATTTCGGCAACGCGATTGAGCCTATACGAATCGGCGACTGAGTGCCGCTCAGGGTTTTCTCGAAAATTTCGTCGCCCTGCAACTTTCGACTTTTGCAACACTATCGTCCGGCTAGGATCAACATCATTGCGGAACGCATTCGGATCTTGCATTTAGCCTAAGCGAGAACATTTGCGGTACACTTACGACATTTGCAGTACACCCACGTCTGAAAACCGCGTTTTCCGCTATCACAAGCATCAATACTCAAGGTCTCGGCCAACTTATCGATAAATTCGGCCAGGCTGGCCACGTGGACCATCAAGCGCCCGGGAGGGAACGCGCGATCGGAGATGACGTGAACGATCGGCACTTCTGTCCGGCCCCGCCTGCGCTTCGGACGCGCACGCTGCGTGACCCCTGGAGAGCCTGGGCGGTTCCCCTCCGGCCGGGCTCTCCCCGCCGCTGAGGCTCTCGTCGTCAGCACGGTACTAGGTGTCCTGGCAGATGCTGCACTCCTCAGAATTACGGTTCAATCATCGGAAGCGGGACGATCGCTCGATGAGATCGATCATGTGGGCTGCGGCGTGTGTCGTGAGCGGATGATGGGTAAAGCCCGGCCTCGGCGAAATGTAGCCCGCCATTTCGCGCGCGAGTTCGAGCTGCTGGTCCGACGCCGTGGCGAGCAAGGAGATCAGTAGATTCTCCAACGCAATGACCCGGACGCGCAAGGTGACCAGATCGGCATTGCTCATTTCCGGAGCTGAGATTTGTTCTTTGTCGGGTGCGGGAGCCACAGCGGGGCCGGCCCCGCCTTCGTTATCCCATCTTGATAGCGCCTGTTGACGCTGGCTCGTCTCGCTGGAAGCCTTCTGACGCGGCATCACAACTCCTTCCAATATTGGTTGCAGGCGCGCAGGCACGCGTCGGTCAGCAGCGCCGCGCTCGGCGAAGTTTGCTTGGTTACCGATACCCGATCCCGGATATATAGTCGCGGAGCAACTCGTCTTCGTTCTCCGATTCGCTCAGCAGAGCCTGTAGGGCGTCCCGCTCATAGATGATTTCGAGCGGCCTGCGTGCATAGTCGAGGACCGGGACACGATCCTCGCCTTTGACGCGCTCGGCAACCGAGAGAGATGATCAAATCGGCATCCGGTAGCCGTAAAATTCGTGGTCCTCATTGTAGCCCCCCTGGCCGGCGCCGAGATCGGCGAAGTCATGGACGAACTCGATTGCCACGATCCACTTGACCATCTTGAATCCCAACTCGTTCACACATCGCAACCGCAGCGGCGCGCCATGCAGGACGCTGACTGGCGCCCCGTTCATCTCGTAGGCGAGGATCGTCAGTTCATGGCGCATGTTCTCGATCTTATGGACGTCGTAATAGCGACCGCCATCGGAGCCGTCCGCCAGGGAATAGAACACGGCGTAACGCGCCTTCGACATGGGCTTCACCAAATCGAGGATGTTCCGCATCGGGACGCCACCCCATTCGGCGACTCCGGACCAGCCCTGGATGCAGAAATGCGTCGTGATCTGTTCCTGCTTCGCCATCGCCTTCAGATCGGACAGCGAGAATTCTTGCGGTAGCTCGACGAGGCCGGCGACTCGAAGCCTGTAGCTGGCGAAGTTCTCCGCCACGAGTTCATCAAACTCCCGGGAGTTCGGCATCGTGCCGTTCGGCCAAAAATACGGAGAGATATCCTTCTTCGTGAGTTGCGATCGAGGGTCCCAGCCCTCCGCCAGTCCCATGAGCCAGCCGATCACGAATGCGCCGGCGCGCTGCACGAGACGCGCGTAGCGGATGGTGAAAGGTGACACGACGAGCCAGGCCGTGACCAGGATGGCCATCGCGAGGAGAAACAGCGGAAATCCTGTCCACGACGCATCGTCGACGCCGCCGAACATGTGATTGGTGTTCTGCCGGATGCCGGTGACGAACACCATGGCGCCATGCGCCAGGATGAATCCGACGAACCATGCGAACGAGATGAAGTGAACCGAGCGCATCGCCTGCCGGTTGAATAACCGGCCGAACCAGCCCAGCGCATTGGAAATCGCAGGGCTCTGCATCAGGCCGGTGAGGATAGAGACCGGCGCCGCGACAAAGACGGTAGTGAAGTAGCTCAGCTGCTGGAGACCGTTATATCGGGTCCAGCCTTCGTCGACCGGAAAATTTAGCGAGGCGTATTGGATTGCGGTCGAGAGCGCGGCTGGGAAGACTTCCCAAGTCATGGGCACCAGTCGGCGCCATTGGTCGGTGGAAAACAGCAGGACGTAGAACGCGATGCCGTTCATCAGCCACAAGAGGTTGATCGCGGAATGCGAGCCAGCGCAATAAATGCTCAAAACAGAGCGGCACCTCGATAGCGCGCGCAAATCAGGCCTTCTTCAACAGCCTGCTAGTCTAGGCAAACTCTGGCGGCCATAGGGCCTTGGTGAGCGTCGCGGCGGCGCGCCCCTCACAAGTCATTTTTGCAGTAGCTCTTCGGCCACCACCTTGAAACTGACGCGGTCTGCAAGTTTGTCGGTCCGGCGCCGAACGGGGGGGTCGACGCCTTCGGCAAGAAGCGCCCTCGCATCTTCACGGCGATCCCGGGCCTCACCCTTTCAAGATTCCCAGACCGGCGGCCCGATAGTCTGGAGTTGCGACCGACTTCGGAGCACCGCCTTTGCCGCCGAAATCCTCGTAGAGGTCCGGCGACCGCACACTCGGGGGCGGCGCTCAGACCGGTCGCCGCGAAGTCCTTGCGCCAAAACAGCAATACGGCGGACTGGAACACCGCGTCGACAGGTTAAGTCGAGCTCGATCGGATCGCGAGCACGGCCTCGCATGGCCTTGTTAAGCAAACCTTAAGTATTTCTTCCCTGAGAGCCCATGGGGTTGGAATATGGTGAAAAAAGGATTAACCTGAAGCTACACCAAGTAGAATTCAATTCGGTGTCGTTGCCATGAACCTCTCTCGCCGGAACTTCGTGCAAGCGGCCCTCCTGGGTGGTGCCGCGTTAAGCGGAGGTGCCGCGTTGAGCGCGGCCGGCGTGAATCAACGCCGCCCCCCGCTGTCGCCGCTTCCGCAGACAGCCGACCTTTCAGCCTTGGCGCCGCCCTCCGCGGCCTTGAACTCGCAATCTTTGGCGCTTGGTAACTCTTTCCCTCCCTGCTGGATCCCGATGCCAAAGGGGGGCCTTTCATCGCCAGCACGCTTTCCGGCAAAGATTCGTTTGCCGGTTACATTCGCCAGGGCGAACCCGGTAACGCTGTTTTCGCGAGGCAGGCTGACGCGCGCGTAACCATTCCCTGGACACCCATATTTGTGCGGGAAAATAACCACTTATTGCAGTTGCCTTCGTCTGTGACGCGACAAATAGACTGCTCTGATCTTTTGGTAATGAACGAGAGCAGTACCCGTTATCCCGTCTTTGGCAATAAGGCGCGCAAATACGAGTTCATACTTCCGAACCTGAAGTGGTCCGGCTCCAAGCGGTTAGGAACAGTTGGCGCGGTCTCCAGCAATCATGCGCTGCAGTTTGCTGTGGCCAATCGTGTGGCCGATTTGACCGGTGACGGACAGCCGCTGAATTGTGCCCTGGACTTGGTGCTTTTCGAGGTTCCGGGAGCTGCCACAGACATGGCGCGACTGGCGATCTTGCGAGGGCTGGTTCAACACGTTGCCATAGCCACGAACGACATCGAATTCGCGGGTGAGGCTGCCCCGGAATATGCGAGAAACTGGTTGCATCCAAATACCGATTTGCTCGTTCCGCCAGGCGGCTCGAACGAAGTGAGCGTGTTGGGACATATGAATGCGATTGCCGAGTTGGCGCAGTTTCTTGACGCCGCTCGGGCGTGGAGTGCGCCGCCTGATGTGATTTTTGTCGCCATGGGCAGCGGCTCGACGGTTTTGGGCCTTCTGCTTGGCGTCCATTTGATGGGATGGAAGACCAAGGTAGTGGGAGTGGCCGATCAGGAGAAATCCTATCTGACGCGGTGGCTTGTCAACCGACAACCCTCCTTGCCATTTGTGGAGGGGAATGTAGCTAAACTCGCTCGAAGCACGGTTGACTGGCTGCAAAAGATTCGTTTTCCAGGCATTTCTTCTGATGTTCTTCGCGTGATGCACCACGAGATATTCGTGCCGGATTCCACCAGCTGGAAGCCGGGCTACGGCTTGGTCGAAGGCAACGACCTTGCGTGGGCGAACGAGTTGAAAGAGGCAGAACTCAGCCTTGATCCAGTTTTTACTTTGAAAGCTTGGCGATCGTTGCTCACCATGTCTCAGGCGGGGGCGCTGAGGAATAAGAAGGTCCTTTTTTGGAACACTTACAACAGCTTTGACTACATGCCGCCTCTTCTATCCAGTTTGGGATAACCGATGCGTAGTTACAAACCACTGATTGTCTATATGACGGCCGTCATGTTTCTGACGCTGGCATATTTTGCCTCACCCATCTCGAGAGAGGCCGTTTGGCAGGTGTTTCCGGGCCTTGAAATAATGACCCACGCGCATCCACTCGGCACCGCGCTGTTGTTTTTGGTCACATCCACCGTCCTTGCATTTCTGGCCTTTCCCTTCATGCCAATGATTTGCTTAGCGGCAGGTTTCTACATGGATGGGTTTGCCGGAGGCGCCACTGTGCTGCTCGGCAGCGCCATTGGTGGTTTGAGCGCGTTTCTGTTTTACCGGAGACACATTCAACGTCCTAGCGCTCTATTAAATCAACAATCCGCCGTGAAGGTTTGGTTGACCTTACTTGGATTGCGCCTCTCGCCGCTCGTGCCCGCACCACTGGTGAATTTCGTTGCTGCGCTCTTTGACGTCTCGCCCCTTCAGTACCTGACGACCAGTATGTTGGGCGGCGCGCCGCTTGTCCTGTTTTATGCTCAAATAGGACAGCAAGGGCACCACTTATTGTCCGGCGAAACTCCGCATTGGCAGCAAATTTCGGCATATTTGATTATATTAACCTTGAGCACTCTATTGAGCGCGATGGGCCCCTGGAGGTCGGCGCTGAACGAGTTCAAGCAATTGAAACTCGCCCGGATCAAATAATCTTTCGCTACACTCAGCACATAGTCTGTGATTAATCCTACGAATAAGCCGGGCTTTGCCGAAAATTGAATCCCACTTTGTTTTATTTATTCCACCATCCTTTTTTAAGTTCAGACCTCGTGCGCGTAACGAACAAAGTCAATTGGTTGTTCGAAGCCGGCTCGGTCACGACGATCGGCTGCAGCGAAAGTAGCTGATCTATCGGCATTCGCTCGAACATGGTGAGGCTCAGGATCTGTAGGATTTCATAGAGGCTGGCGGAGAGCTGAAGCCGCTTCTTGACGATGGCGACCAGCACGTAGACCGAGACTGCGATCCAGATCTGCGTCTTGACTGCATTCTCGGTCGTGCCGAAAAACGCCTTGATCCGTAGATGCTGCTTGATCCATTTGAAGAACAACTCGATCTGCCAGCGCAGACGATAGAGCTTCGTAATGGTGAGCGCAACGCGGAAGATTGTTGGAGAGAAAGACGAGCCGCTTGCCAGTCTCGGGGTCCTTGAACCTGATCCGTCGCAGCGGCGCGGGGAAACCTTTTTGCGAATAGAAGCCGGTGAGCGTGACGGTCTGGTCGCAGACGAGGCCAGTGCTTCGGTCGACCGCATGCGAGTACCGGCGCTCGGCCTTGAGGTTGGTCTTGGCGCGGATGACAAAGAAGCTGCCGGCGGCGTGAAAGCGGCCGAGCCGATCGAAGTCGATGTATCCGCGATCCATGACGTAGATGGCACCGGGCTCGGGCAGCAACTGATCGAGAATATTGACGTCATGCAGCTTGCCGTTGCTGATGAAGATGAAGGACGGGATATTGCCGCGCAAATCCAAGAGCGTGTGCAGCTTGACCGCCGCTTTGGTCAGCGGAACGGCGCCCAGGGAAAGACCGAGAGGCACAGATCGATCGTGGTGGCATCGAGCGCGTAGACGGTGTCCTTGAGATCGAGCCCAAACGCCTCGTCGGAGTAAAGTCGCCGGGCTGTGCCGATCAGGCTTTGCGCCAAGTCGCAGTAGATGCGCCAATCCCGCGTCGCGTTGGCATTGGCCAGCGTGTTGCGCGCCATGGGGCTGCGAAAGCCCAAGTGATAGAGCTTGGAACTTTGAGCGCAGACACGCTTCGATGTCGCGCAGGCTCTCGCGATAGGTCAGCTGCGCGAAGGCCATGCAGAGGTACTGGTCGAGACAAGAGAACCGCTTGACCTTGTACTCGCCGGAATAGCGCACGACGCAGCGGTGAAACGCGTGCAGCGGCAGATGTCCATCACCTGCGCGAACACGAACTTGCCCAGGTTCATCGCTACCTCCCGCGCGCGGCTCGCCCGCAGGATGGCCCGGTATCGCGACGACGGCGAGGTTCAAATCGACAACTCGACGAACGGTCACTTCCGAATTGCTTTTCAATAGCTTATCGTGATCGCAGCGTTCAACGTTGGACACTACTTCAACTATCGATTTGTATTTTATTCCACCATCCTTTTTTAAGTTCAGACCACTAGATTTGCAGGCGCTTCTACTGACGTAAAAGTAAAGAGCGCCTCCATGTTCCCGAAACGCTTCTTCCTTGCGTCGCTTTGCGGCGCCATGGCCTGTCTTTTCGTGACCTCAAGCTGGGCAGCTGATCTTGCAGAGATCAAGCACCGAGGCGAAATCCGCCATATTGGCATCCGCTACGCCAATTTTGTGACCGGCGCGGGCGATGGCTTAGACGTCGAGCTGATGCAGGGTTTCGCCAAACGAATTGGCGTGTCCTACAAGCTTGTTTACTCGGATTTTTATTCGGTGATCCGCGACTTGCTCGGCAAGGATGTCGTGCGCGAAAACGGCCGAGTCACGCTGGCAGGTGACTATCCAATCAAAGGCGATGTGATATCGACCGGCTTCACCGTGCTGCCGTCGCGTGCGGAGATTCTTCTATATTCCGAGCCGACTCTCCCGTCCCAGGTTCTGTTGGTGGCACCAGCCGAGTCTGATCTTCAGCCGATTAAGGACGGTGCCGATCTCGCGGCCGATATCGCCAATACCCGGAAGGCCATCGGATCCAAGAGCGTCCTCGTCATGGAGCACACCTGCCTGGATCCGACCAATTACGGTTTGGCCAATGTCGGTATTGACTTGAAGACTTACAACAAGAGCGCCAACCTGAATGAGATGGTTCCCGCCATGCTCAACAAGGAAGCCGAACTGACACTGCTTGACGTACCGGATGCCATTCTTGATTTGCGCAAATGGGCGGGCAAGATCAAGATTCTGGGGCCGATCTCCGAGCGGCAGACGTTAGCAACGGCCTTTCCGAAAGACGCGCCAGCTTTGCGAGATGAATTCAACGCCTATTTGAGCGACATCAAGGCCTCCGGCGTCTATGACCGCCTGGTGGACAAATACTATCCTGGCATCCGTCAATTCTTTCCGGAATATTTCGCGAAAACGAATTGATGAAATCATTGCTGGTCGCGCTCAGTCGATCCCTGGCTCCGCGCTGGCTCTTGATAGCAGCAGGTGCCTTTCTGCTGTCGATGTTTTTTCTGATTGGCAATCTCTATACGTCGCAAGTGGAATTGCGACACAACGCCGATGCGCGTCTGTTATCGATCGGCCAAGCGCGCGCCACCGAGATCAGCGCTTTTTTGACTGAACGCCGGCAAGCCGCCGCGCGGCTCGCCGCCAGCGAGGACATTTCTAACTATTTCAGCAATTTCGATCTCGGGATGTCCGTCAAATATGGCCTCTTCGCCAATCTGGCTGCAATTGAGCACCGCTTTCAAGCGACCATGGACAAGGAGAAATACCAGGGCCAACCCGCCTATTTGCGGCTGGCTTTCTTCGATCGCAACGGCGTGGTGCAAGTTGACGTCGGCGCGTCCAGCGCGACAATACCTTCGCCGGCGGGTAATAGCCTGGCCGAACCGAACATTCAGATCGATGACAAGCGCCGCCTGATTGTCGTCAGCGTACCGGTACTTCAGAAGGGCAAGATAAGGGGGACGGTCGAGACCGTAAGCAGTCTCAATCTACTTTCATCACTGGTATCTACCAACGAGCTCGGACAGCCGCACGAATTCCTCCTGGGCGATGACGGCGAAGTGTTGCTCCCGATCGAGCGGGAGCAATCGTCCATTGCAACCCACGGTGCCGCGTTCGCTGCGCTTCCGTCCGGCCGCATAGAGGCTCTGTCAAACCTCAACGCTCCCGAACTGAAGGGATATATCGCGCTTCGTTCGCCGGTTGACGGCACGCGACTTTCCATCCTGCGGCTGGCGAGCGAAGATGAACTTTACAGCGGCACGCTTTCACCCCTTTCCGTTTTTTATATTGGCCTCTTCGCTATCGTACTATTTATACTGGCCATCGGCTTCGAGCGAATGCGCCAAAATGCGGCGCGGCTACAAATCAAGTTCGCCGAGTCCAATCGCCTTCGGGCAGAGCTGGCCGAAAATAATCTCGCTCTCTCAGAAGAAATCACGCGTCGCGAAGCTATTGAGGCCGACCTGCAGCGGCAGAGCGAGGCACTGGACAAGTCAAATTCTGAGTTGCGCATAGCCGCCGCCGCCTTCAATGCCCAGGAAGGCATGATCGTCACCGATACCAAAGGCGTAATCCTGAGTGCCAATCGCGCCTTCGTTGGCTTGACCGGCTATACGATCGAAGAATTGGTGGGACAAACGGCAAGACTGTTCCGGTCCCATCGGCGTGATGCCGAATTCTACCACAGCATGTGGAATGCCATTCAAGTTACTGGTGGCTGGCAAGGTGATATAGAATCTGAGGACCAAGAGCGGAGAAAATTGCGCGCGCTGGCTAACGATATCCGCCGTGAAAAACGAGACGGGCGAAGTCACCAATTACATCGGTTCATATTATGATATCTCTAAACTCAAACACGCTGAGGAAAAGATCCAAGAACTGGCTTTTTTCGACCAGCTAACAGGCCTTCCCAACCGCGTCCTGCTGATCGACCGCGTGCGCCAGGCGCTCAATGCCAATATCCGCACCAAATCCTACGGCGCCCTGCTCTTCATCGATCTCGACAATTTCAAGATGCTGAACAACTCGCTGGGTCACCATATCGGCGATATCCTTCTGAAAAGCGCGGCCCAACGCATCTTCCATTGTGTCCGGGCGGAAGACACGGTTGCCCGCTTCGGCGGCGATGAATTTGTCGTTCTTCTCGCCAGTCTGGGTACACAGAAAGCAAAGGCCGCCGCCGTGCAGGCCGAAGCGATAGCCGAAAAAATTCTCGCCGCCTTCGCGGAGGTCTTTCAGCTCGATGCGTATGAATATCCCTGTACACCCAGCGTTGGTGTGACCTTGTTTTCGCCTGAGGACCGTAATGTTGACGAATTGCTGAAGAGGGCCGATCTCGCGATGTACGATGCAAAAACCGCGGGCCGAAATCGATACTCCGGTTCTTTGACCCAGCCATGCAGACCATGATTACAGCCCGCGCTGCCCTCGAGACCGATCTACGCGAAGATCTTAAGAAGGAAAGGCTTTTACTGCATTACCAGCCCCAGGTAGATCACGAAGGAAAGCTACTGGGGGCAGAAGCGCTGGCGCGCTGGCCGCATGCGCAGAAAGGCATGATTTTTCCTAACGAATTCATCCCAGTGGCGGAAAGCACTGGTCTCATCTTGCCGCTCGGTGCCTTGATGCTAAAAATCGCCTGCCGTCAGCTGGCTCGCTGGTCGGCCGATGTAGCAACCGAACACCTGACCATCGCGATCAATGTCAGCGCCGTGCAGATCCGTCAGAAGAATTTTGTCGAAGAGGTCCGCGCGAACATCGAGCAAGCGGGCGCGAATCCCCATCGCCTCAAAATCGAACTCACTGAAAGCACATTGGTCAGCAACGTCGACGATGTGATCGCCAAGATGGACAAATTGAAAGGAATTGGCATCGGCTTCAGCCTCGATGATTTCGGAACCGGCTATTCATCGCTCTCCTATCTTAAGCGTTTGCCGCTTGATCAGCTCAAGATTGATCGAAGCTTCGTCAAGGACGTTTTGATGAACTCTAACGACGCCGCCATAGCCCAGATGATCATTGCGCTTGGCAAGAGCGCTGGCCTTTCAGTCATCGCCGAGGGCGTCGAAACGGAAGAGCAATATGCCTTTCTTGCGCAACATGGACACCTTAACTACCAGGGATATTTGTTCGGACGTCCCTTGCCGTCGGAGGATTTCGAGGAACTCGCGCGAGCTTTTTCGCCGCGTCGCCGTTTGAAGCGGCTACCTCTGACTGCGTCCGACGGACGTATCGTCAAAGCCAACCAGATTTTTGCCGCTGGATCGGGTACGCGGCCGACGAATTGATCGGTAACCACAAAGTCGGAACTTTCATGCAGAGACTTTCGGCTGCTGAAAACGCGGCTGACTAATTGGTCGGCCGTTAACAAACCGATCTGATCGTTGATGCGATCGCGAGGCTGCGCAGAAGCGGGCGCAAGAGGATCCTCATACGAACTCACCTCATCCATCGTCCCGCGAGGGACATCATTCCACCGCTGGGTGGAGCTAGAGTCTCCTCCTATTTGATCCTGCACCGGCGCTCATGCTGCTGTGGTTTCCCTGGTCCACCGGAACTCGGCGCCGTCCACCCAAATGCGGTGCATGATCCACGGCCAGCCGGCGCGCCAGTGCCACGACCGCCTTCTTCCGCCCGCGGCGCCTGGCGATCTGCATCGCCCAGGCCTTGAGCCATGACCATTCACCGACCGCACCAGCATGATGTGGGCCGCTTCGTAGAGCATCATCCGCATCATCTCGTCCCCGCACTTTGATATCGCACCGGTTCGGTCGACCTCGCCCGATTGATACTTTGAGGGCGTCAGTCAGAACACTACCACCGCCTTGGAGTTCCGAAAGCGGGCGGGCACATCGACAGTTGCGCGATAGGTCAGCGCCACCACAGGGCCGACACCGGGCACCGTCATCAGGCGCCGGCGAACATCATCGTCCCGGACGATGGCCAGCAGGCGGCGGTGCAGGATGCCGATCTGTTCGCGAAGCGCCCGCCGGACAATGCAGCGGTTCGACCAGGCCGTTGATAAAGTCGGCGATTGGAGGGTTACGGCCCTCATTCCGAGATTTTGACCGGGGTGCCATGTCGTTTGTTGCTCGCCCCCGGTCGAAGGGGCGACGCTGACGCTACGAGCTGTACCTGAGGCAACTGATATTCAAGTCGCGCAAGCGACCATTGCATTGGGTGGTGGCCGCCAGACATGGTTCGCCAGCGTCTTGAGGTTCTGCACGATGGCGGCGAGATGGAACTCGTCGCGTGCGCCGGAAAGACCTCTCAGACGCATCCGCTCGAAGCGGTGATGGGTCTTTAGGTGCGCGAAGCGCATCTCGACCGCTTTCGTTCATCGCGCGACTTGTTGAAGGCCTTGGTTCGCATGAGCCGGCGCGCCACATCCCGAGCGTGCTCGTGAAGATCGCGGGGGATTTTCCGCGCCATGTTAGGACAGCACTGCGCTTTGAGTGGACAGACGTCGCAGTCGAGCTTGGAGGCGCGATAGAAGCAGTGTCCTGCCGTCGTGCACGGTGCCGGTGGTGCGCAGAGTCTTGCCGTTGGGGCAGATGTAAACATTCCGCCGTTTCTTCCAACGGAAGTCTGAGCGCGAGAAGGTGCCATCCTTTCGTTCGTCTTGTCCCGGACCGGAATGTGCGGGGTGATCCTGCGTCCAACCAGCCAGCCGAGGAAGCGGCCGGTCCCATAGGCGGTGTCGGCCAAAAGCCGCTTCGGCTTCAGGGCGAGACGCTGCTCCGTTCGCTCGATCATCGTCTTGGTGGCTTCAACCTCATCATAGGTGCGCGCCGGCGTCGGTTCGACATCGACGATCACTGCGTTCTCGATATCGATCAGGTAATTGAGCCCGTAGCCGAACTGCACACGCTTGTTGGCCTTCGCGGTCCAGGCCGAGCACGGATCCGACCGGCGAGATCACCTTCGGTGGCTTGCGATCGGCATCGGGGTCTTCATCGTCGAGGCCGGCGAGGAACTCAGCTGACGGCCCGCGTCTGTCGCTCCGGCACCGACCAGTCGATCTCATCGGGGGCCTTGCCGTGATAGCGGCTGGCGTCGGCTTCCATAACGCTGGCATCGACCGCAAAGCCCTCACCCTTGACCAGGCCGGCGTTCATGCACGCACGCACCACCGCCTCGAACACCTGGCGCAAGATGTCGCTGTCACGAAAGCGGCCATGGCGATTGACCGAGAACGTCGAATGGTCAGGAACCCTGTCGTCGAGATCGAGCCGGCAGAACCACCGATAGGCAAGATGCAGTTCGACTTCCTCGCACAGCTTCCGCTCGAAGCGGATGCCGTAGCAGTAGCCCACAATCAGCATCCGGATCATCAGTTCGGGATCGATCGAAGGGCGGCCGATGTCGCTATAGAAGGGTTCCAGCTTCTCGCGCAGGTCAGCCAGCACCTGCGTCACCACCGGATTGATCCGGCGCAGCAGATGGCCCGCCGGAATGCGCTCTTCGAGGTTGAACAGATAGAAAAGCTGGCTCTGATCGCCCGTCTGCCGACCCATCACAGCGATGCACTTCACCTCTTGCGTCCGAAGCCCGCATTGCGGGTGCGGGCCACCGCCTGCGCTCTGCTGCTAACTCCGAATTTGCTGAAAATCGTGGAGACTTGATTGCGCACGGTCTTCTCGCTGATGGACAGCATTTCCGCGATACTGCCGTTGTCGAGACCTTGGGCGAGCAGTTCGGACACCTGCTGTTCTCGCCGGGTAAGGAGCCGCCAATAAGCATGTCACGCGCGGCCGATGATCCGCCCGTACTGGCGGGAAGAAACTCTGTTATCGCATCGATGAAGTGCTGCCACGCTGGCTCGCCCTCCAGAAGCACATGATTGCGGCTCTCCAGCGACACGAAGCGGGCACCGGGTATGAGGCTCGCAACCCGACGCCCCTCATCAAATGGCACAATCGCATCATCCCGCGCGTGCATTACAAGTGTCGGGCATTGAACCCGCGGCACGACATCGAGCACGTCGGCCTCTTTGGAAAGCTCGCAGCAGCTTCAGGGCGTTATCCCGGGCCGTCGTCCTCCGCAGCAAATCGTCCTGAGCGCTTTGCTGCGCAGGGCTTGCGTCCGGCATGTGTACTGCCACATAGAACTTTCCATAGACAGGGCGCTCTTCAGTCCACAACCGCTCCAT
>CAWAWF010000023.1:0-7254 GCA_963785665.1 uncultured Alphaproteobacteria bacterium | reverse complement strand
ACCGCGCCGCTGAACCGGAAGAAGAAGCCGGGCCCGGCTATTTAACCGCCACCGCCTCGATCTCGATCAGAAACCCGAAGTGAAGTTGCGGCACCGGCACAACGCAGCGCGCTGGCCGCGCGGTCCCGGCCCATTTGGCATAGAGCGCGTTGAAGGCAGGCCAATTGGCGATGTCGGTGACGTAGACGCGCACCTGCGTCAGCTTTTCGATTCCGCTGCCCGCCCCTTTCAGCGCAAGCGCGACGTTGTCCAGCACCTGCTGGGCCTGCTGCTCGAATGGCTTGTCGTTGAGCTTGGCGCCGTCGGGCGTGATCGGCAATTCGCCGGAGACGAATACGAAGCCGTTGGCGGTGACCGCGTGGCTGTAATGGCCGCCGGGCGGCGCCATGGTCGGCGGATTGGTTTGCGTCACGTCAGCCATTGTTCGCCTCCTGATGTCCGGCGCGAAGCTTGTCGGTCGCGGACCGATCGACCTCGAATGTCTCTCCGTCGATCACCACGCCGTATTTCTCCGCCGCCGCCTGCACCGATACGTAACCTTGCCGCACGTCCTCCCGGACGTCCTCGACCGGGCGCTCGAAGGCCGCACCGTAGCCGCCGCCGCCGCCGGAACTGATACGCCAGGCGTCCTCGGCCTTGAGCTGCGCCACCAGCACCTTGGCGTTGGGAAAATCGGTCTTCCATTCGCCCTGAAGGCGGAACGCGATGTTGTTGCCGGTGGCATCGCCGCCGCCTTCGAGGCCCCACGGCGGGCACTTCGAGCGGTCGCTCTGGCTGTTCACCGTCATCGCGCTTAGTGCCCGCACGGTGCGCGCGATGCCGAGCCCGCCGCGATGCCGGCCGGCGCCGCCGGAATCCGAAATGAGCTCGAACCGCTCGATCATGATCGGATACTTCGCCTCGGCCTGCTCGTTCGGCCCGTTGTGGGTGTCGCCGTCGTTCAGGCAGACCGTGGCGGACACGCCGTCCTCGGTCTTCTTGGCGCCCCAGCCGCCGCCGAGCGGGCCGAACGTGCCGATGAAGAATTCATGGTTCTTCGGGTTGAGGCCGTGGAAGCTCGGCGCCACCAGGTCGGCGTGATGGCCGGCGATGGTGCGGTCGGGCACCGCCTGTTGCAGCGCCTTGAAGATGGTGTCGATGATGGTCATCGGAAAGCACATCCACAGCCGCATCGGCGCCGGCCGCGTCGCGCTGACAATGCGGCCCGGCGGGATGATCACCTTGAGGCTGCGGAATGCGCCGTCGTTGATCGGATAGTCGGTCGGCGAGGTGATGCACTTGTAGGCCACCTGGGCGCAGCCGTACCCGGTCGAGATGCCGGAGTTGTAGAAGCCGCGCACCTGCTTGGCGACGTCGGTCAGGTCGACCGTCATCTCCTCGCCCTTCACCGTGACCTTGATGCGGACCGGGATGCGCTTGCCGATGTCGACGCCGTCGTCGTCGAGCCAGGACTTCGGCCTCGTAGACGCCATCGGGAATGGTGAGAGTGCGCGCGCGGGCGGCCGCCTCGGCGCGATCCATGATCTCTGCGATCGAGCGCATCACGTTGTCATGGCCGTAGCGGTCGAGCAGCTCGAGGAAGCGCCGCTCGCCGGTCTTCACCGCGGTCACTTGCGCACGAAGATCGCCCATCCCGCGTTCCGGCAGCCGCACGTTCATGCGGATAATGTCGAGCAGATCCTGGTTGACCTTGCCGCGATCCTGATACTTCAGGATCGGAACCTGGATGCCCTCGGAATAGATGTCCGTGGTCATGGCGCCGAGCACGCCGCCGACGTCGAGCCAGTGCGCCATGCAGCAGGAGAATCCGGCGAGCTTGCCCTTGTGGAAGATCGGCAAAGTGAAGGTAAAATGGTTGAGGTGGCTGCCGGTGGTGTAGGAATCGTTGGTGACGTAGATGTCACCTGGATGCATGTTCTTGATGCCGCCGAAGTGCTTGATCTTGGCCTTCACGGTCTCGGCCATGCCGCGGATGAAGGTCGGCAAGCCGATGCCGATCGAGACGGTCTCGCCCGCTGGCGTGAACAGGCCCGTGGTGAAGTCCAGCGCCTCGTAGATGATCATGTTGTAGGCGGTGCGCATTAAATTGGTCTTCATCTCCTCGGTCACCGCGAGGACGCCATTGCGCACGATCTCGACGATCACCGGGTCGAGCTTGCGGGATTTGGCCGGCTGCTTTTTCGTTTTCTTCGCCATCACTTCGCTCCCGCGACCTTGATCACCAGGTTGCCCCAGGCGTCGACCGTCATGCGGTCGCGCGGCATCAGCACCGTCGTAGAGGCGTGTTCCTCGATCAATGCCGGGCCGCTGATCTTGTTGCCGGCGAGCAACTCAGCGCGCTTGTAGGTCGGCGCGTCGCGGAACTTGCCGTCGAACGACACCGGGCGCTTGCCGCTGAAGGCGGATTTCGGCGGCGCAGCCCCGCCTTTCTTGATCTTCTCCTGCGGCGGCTTCTTCATCAGGCCGGCGACGGTGACGCGAAGGCTGACGATCTCGGAGCGCTCGTTCGGCGCCGAGGTGCCGTAGCGCAACAAGTGGTCGTCGTCGAAGTGCTGCTTGATCGCCTTGCGATCCTGCTTCTGGAACACACGCATCGGCAGTTCGACCGTGACCGGATGCTCCTGGCCGACGTATCGCATGTCGAGCGCGCGCTTCACTGTGATCTTGTGCGGTTTGATCGAAGTGGCGGCGATGGCGTCGCGGCCCTGCTGCTCCAGGTCCTTGAACACCGCCTCGATATCGTCGAACGGCGCGTCGGCGAGCGACATGAGGTGGGTGCGCACGTAGTCGTAGCGGAGATCCGAGAACAGCATGCCGAACGCCGAGAACACGCCCGGCGCGGCCGGGATGATGACGTTGCGGATGCCGATCTCGCGAGCGACAGCGACGGCGTGCAGCGGCCCCGCGCCGCCGTAGGCGACCATCGCGAAATCGCCGGCATCGAGGCCGCGCTCGGTGGTGACGCCCTTCACCGCGTAGGACATCGCGGTGGCCGCGATGCGGAGGATGCCGTCGGCGGCCTGCGTCCCGCTCATGCCGAGCGGCTTGCCGACATGGGCGAGCGCGCGCTCGGCGGCCTTGACGTCGAGCTTCATCTCGCCGCCGAGGAAACGGTCGGCGCCGAGCCGGCCGAGCAACAGGTTGGCGTCTGTGACGGTCGGCTGCTCGCCGCCCAGCCCGTAGCAGGCCGGACCGGGCTTGGCGCCGGCGCTCTGCGGACCCACGCGCAAAGTGCCGTCATCGGCGCGGGCGATCGAGCCGCCGCCGGTGCCGACCTCGAAGATGTCCATCATGGCGATCTGCACCGGCAGCGCCTTGTCGTAGCCGCCGATCAACGCCGCGCCGGTGGTCAGCGCCTCGCCCTTGTAGATGACACCGGCCTTCGCCGTGGTGCCGCCCATGTCGAAGGCGATGGCGTTGGGGATGCCGAGCGTGTGGCAGAGCGCCTGGGTGCCGATCACGCCGGCGGCCGGGCCCGATTCCAACATGCGCACGCATTGCGTCTGCGCCTGCTCGTTCTCGTACAGGCCGCCGGTCGACTGCACGATCAGGAACGAGCCGTTGAAGCCCGCCTTACGGATGTGACTGTCGATCTCGCCGACATACTGCCGCACCTTCGGCCCGATATAGGCGTTGGCGGCGACCGTCGAGACGCGTTCGAACTCGCGGTATTCTTGCGACAGCTCGTGCGACGCCGAGACGAACATACCCGGATGGCGCTTGGTCAGCAGCTCCTTGGCTCGCGCCTCGTGGGCGCCGTTGGCGTAGCAGTTGATGAACATGATAGCGGTGGCTTCGATGCCGAGCTTGTCGAGCTTATCGCGACAGCGCCGCGAGACCTTCCTCGTCGAGCGGGATATAAACCTCGCCATCGGCGCGCATCCGCTCCTTGACCTCGAAGCACAGCGCCCGCTCGATCAGCGGCTTGTGCTTCTGGAAATACAGGTTGTAGGCGTCGGGCCGATTGATGCGGCCGATCTCGTAGACGTCGCGGAAGCCTTCGGTGGTCACCAGCGCGGTCTTCGCGCCGGTGCGCTCCAGCATGGTGTTGATGGCGACCGTCGAACCGTGCAGGAACAGGTTGGCTGAGCCGTAGTCGATGCCGGCCTTGTCGACGCCGCTCGAGATGCCATCGACCAGCCGGTCCGGCGTCGACAGCGCCTTGCCGAAGGTCAGCCGGCCGGTCTTGTCGTCGAACACCGCGATGTCGGTGAAGGTGCCGCCGATGTCGGCGGCAAGCCGGACATTGGCGCCGTTGCTCTTCTGAACTGCCATAAGCCTCTACTGCTTTTTGATTGCCGCCTGCGCGATCGGCGTCCAGCGCGCGGTCTCCGATTTGTAGAAATCGGCGAGTTGTTCCGGCGTCAGCGCCTTGAGATCGAAGGCGTCTTGCATGGCGCGCTTCTTGATTTCTGGCAAGTCCATGATGCGGACAATTTCCTTGTTGAGACGGATCACGATCTCCTTCGGCGTTCCCTTCGGCCCTTCCAGCGCGAACCAGGTGCTGGCGGCGAGGTCGTAGCCCTGCTCCTTGAAGGTCGGCACGTTCGGCGCTTCCGGCCGCCGCGCCTCGGTGGTCACCGCGAGGGCGCGGAGTGTGCCGCCCTGGATTTGCCCGAGCGCCGCGCCCCAGGTGAAGGAGCCCATCGGCACACGCCCGGCGAGAATGTCGGCGAACGCCGCGGTGTTGTAGGGAATATGGGTGAGCTTGAGGCCGTCCTGCTTCGCCACATACTCGACCACCAGATGGCCGAGCGTGCCGACGCCGGACGAGGCATAGCCCGAGAACGTGCCGGCCTTGGCGGCCTTGACCACGATCGGCCACCGAATGCAGCTCGCTCGACGGCGGCACCACCCAGACCATCGGCGGCCCGCCGACATAGGCGATGTGGACGAAGTCATTCAGCGCGTCGAACGGCGCGTTTCCGGAGATCGCGGGCGCCAGGATTTGCGGCGCCAGCCCGCCCATCAGGAAAGTGGTGCCATCGGCATCGGCGCGCGCCACCTGGGTCGCGGCGATCACGCCGCCGCCGCCGCCGCGGTTCTCGATCACGACGCTCTGGTGCAGCGCCTTCGACAACGGCTCGACGATGATGCGGGCCCAGATGTCGGCGGCGCCGCCCGGCGCGAAGGTGACGACGATATGGATCGGCTTGCTCGGCCAGATGTCGGCGCGGGCGGGGGCGGCGAACGCGACAAGCGCAAACAGCAACGACGTCAGCCGCCTCATCGCCATCCTCCCGGCCACCTACATCGGCGGCTTAACACCAACCGCTTCCGCCGCCTTGGCGATACGTTGCCACGTGCCTTTCGGGATGGGAATGCCGGAACTTTCGCGCTCGGCGCGGATGGCGTCGCCGCGCTCGCCGGGCAGCATGATCTTCGTCACGCCCTCGGCGCGGGCGAGGCCGGCGATGGCGGTGCCGAGCCGCTCGGCCTCTGCGGCGAAACGCTGCGGATCGCCGAAGCCCGCGATGTCGATCGCGATCACCGTGCCATTGAGGAACGGATCGTCTCCGATCGCCCAGCTCTCCAGGTCCGGCGCGATGCGCGGATGGGAGAGAAGGAGACTGGTCAGGCACTCGATCATGAACGACAGGCCGGCGCCCTTGGCGCCGCCCATCGGCAGGATGGTCTCGACCGCGGCCGGATCGGTGGTGTCGTGGCCGTCCTTGTCGAGACCCCAGCCGACCGGGATTTTCTCGCCGCGGTCCTTCGCCGCCATGATCTTGCCGTTGGCGACGACGCCGGTGGAGAAGTCGAGCAAGTACGGCCGGCCGTTCTTGCGCGGCACCGCAAAGCCGATCGGGTTCGACGACACCGCGGGCACCCGCGTGCCGGGATAGGCCATCATCGGGCCGGACGCGCTCATCGCGATGCCGATGAAGCCCGCCTCCGCCGCCTGCACGGCGAAATAGCCGATCGCGCCGGTATGGGTGACGTTGCGTGCGGCGCAGAACCCGACATGGACCTTGCGGGCGGCGTCCATCGCCTCCGACATGGCGCGCGTCATCGCCACGGCCGACGGCGCGCGGTCGGCTTCGAGGACAATGGCGGCGCCGGCTTTCCTCTCGACGCGGATGTTGGGCGCGGGATTGATCGACTTCGCCTTGATCAAGTCGATGTAGCGCGGAATGCGGATGATACCGTGGGAGTCGGTGCCGCGCAGGTTGGCCCAGACCAGCATCTTGGCCCATTCCTCGGCGTGCTCTTGCTGCAGGCCGACGGCGGTGAACACCGCGGCGACGAATGCCGACAACTCGGCCTTGCCGATGCGGAGCGATTCCTGGGGCATGATGTGCGGGATTACCTGTTCTTGAACTGCACCTTGGCGGCCGACTTGTACCAGTCGAGAATCTGCGCACCGTTCCAATGCAGCACGCCGTCGAAGCGCTTGACGTAGTCGTAGATCGCTTCGAGATATTTGATCCGGTGCGGCTGCCCGCTGATGTAGGGATGGATCGCCAGCGACATGATCTTGCAGCGGTCCTTGCCCTCGGCGTACAGCCGGTCGAACTGGTCGATGGCGCGCTTCAGCAGATAATCGCTCTCATGGTGCTGCACGATCATCATCGGGATGTCGTTCAGCTCGACCGTGTAGGGCAATGTCACCAGCGGACCTTCCGTGGTCTTGATGACGGTCGGCTCGTCGTCATAGACCCAGTCGCCGATGTATTGCACGCCGGCCTTGGCCAGCAACTCGGGCGTGTCGAGCGTCTGCGTCAGGCCGGGTCCGAGCCAACCGATCGGGCGGGAGCCGACGAACTTCTCGATCACATCCATCGAGCGATTGATCATCGCCTCCTGGTTTTCGCTCTTGTGGATCGGAAGCTGGTCGTAGGCGTGGCCCATGAACTCCCAGCCGTCCTTCTTGGCCTCCATGGCGACGCGCGGATAGTCCTCGCAGATGCGGGCGTTCGCCGCGAGCGTCGGCTTGATGCCGAGCCGCTTGAACAATTCGTAGAAGCGCCAGGCGCCGACCCGCATGCCGTATTCGTGCCAGCTCCAGTTCGGTACGTCGGGCAGTAGCACCTGCCCGGTCGGCGCTGGGATCACCTGCCGCGCCATCGGCCGGCCGATGTCCCAGACCTCGTAGTTGACGATGGTCCAGAAAATCAGCCGCGCGTTGTTCGGCAGCTTCAGCGGCGGGCGGTCGACGATGGCCGAGAATTCGGCGCGCTCGCTCGGGATCATCGGTCTAGACATTGCAAGCCACCCTTGTCGCTCCAACTCACCACCGCGCTACCATATCCG
>CAWAWF010000022.1:0-378106 GCA_963785665.1 uncultured Alphaproteobacteria bacterium | reverse complement strand
GCGTATTGTCACCGATCCTTTGTTCCGGGAAAAAGTCCTCGACCAATATTTCGGTGAGCCGATGGCTACTTCGCCTGAGGATTTTGCCCGTTTCATCAAATTAGATTATGAAAAGTGGGGCGGGAGAGGATTCATCCCGGGCGGCCAATCTTAAAATCGAATAATCGCGACGATCATCACGGCACCCAAACATTTCATAAGCTCCTGTAGAAACGCTAGTCGCATAGATGACCACTTCGGGTGCAAAATCAACAATTCTCACAGTGAGCACAATCGTCTGCTTTGACCCCCAAAAGCGGCCACTGAAAAAAATCCAGAGTCGGTGGCTTCGTACCAAAAGTTAACTCGCAGCTTTGAAGCGCGTTCTGCTCATGTGGTCGCTCGAACCGCGTCGCGCACCTCTGAGGGTGTGGCGCCATAGCAACGCTTGAACGCGCGGTTGAAATAGGACAAGTCGCCAAACCCGGCCTCAAACGCAATTGATGCAATGCTAAGCCCGGACCACCGGCGATCGGTCAACATGCGGTGCGCGCGCACCAGTCGTTGCACCAGCACAAACTCCGAGAACGATGTTCCTTCGCCCTGAAAGAGCTTGCGTATATAGCTGTCCGACACCCGCTGGCGCTGTGCGACTGCGCGAGGGGAAAGATCGTTGTGCGTTAGATGTCCTTCGATGTCGGCCTTGATGGCGCGCAGCCGGGCCGCCCGCACGCCGCGGCCATCGGCGGTCGCGGCTGCATCACGCGTGGCGCCGAGCGTGACCGCAACGAGATCGCAGAGCTGTACGACCACCAGCCGCCGCATGTCAGGAATCGCAAGGGCGGGGTCATCGAACACCGAGTCCACATAGCCCTTCAGCAGGCTCAACATTCCGGAGCCGCAGGGAATCGGGCAGCAGCACGGCGTCGTCGATATTGCGCACCAGCGGGCCCAACGAAGCACGCGGCAGCCGGATGACGCGATGGTCGACCTGCCCGGCCGGCTGATGATCCGCGAGACTGAATAGCTTAGCAGCATCGCGTCGCCATCGTGCAGCGTCGTCTCGCCGCGCGGTCCCGCGACCAGGCTGTCGCCGCTCACATTCATGTGGAAGCTGAAATCGTCATCGCCGTCGCCACTATCGCGACGGGC
Organism: uncultured Alphaproteobacteria bacterium; assembly: GCA_963785665.1. Classification (GTDB taxonomy): domain Bacteria; phylum Pseudomonadota; class Alphaproteobacteria; order Rhizobiales; family Xanthobacteraceae; genus Z2-YC6860. Next base: position 376,975 of record CAWAWF010000022.1, on the reverse strand, counting down.
ATGCTCGTGTCGCACGCCCTGCACCGTTCCCGACAACAGGCCGAGGTCGGCAAACTTGCGGAGCGTGAAGTCGATACCGCACGCGACACCCGGCACCGGCTTGAACGAGACCCAGGTCACACCGCGCTCGTGTAGCGACTGCACGGCGTTACCCTGCGCCTGCACCCGGACGGCGTCTGCGGGCCGCGCGCTCATATCGGATCGCTCATCGTTGCTGGACCTCAAGAGTCGCACGTCCAGCTAACAACCGGAGCGGAGTCCCGTCCAGTCCCAGCGGTATTCCCGAGGTGTCCAAGCCAGCCGGCACTGGAGCCTTAAGCTGCCGCGCAAATCACGGAGGTCTGCCATGACGCTCGTCCGTCGCCAGTTCCTGCGCCTGATCGCGGGCGCCGCAACCGTCCCCACGGGGGCTTTGCGCATCGCCTGGGCGCAAGAAGCGGGGCACCCCGTCCGGGTCGCGACCGGGCTGCTCGCCACATGGCAGAGCACCGCATGGCTTGGGGCCGAGGCCGGCGTGTTCAAGAAGCGCGGCATCGACATGACCCTGCCGGGGGTCGCCGTCGGCGGCCCGCAGGCCGCCGCGGGGCTTATCCACGGCGATTGGGAGTTCGCCCACACTGGAACCCTGCCGGTCGCGGAGGAGGTGCTGAAGGGGCGCGACATCGTGATCCTGGCCACACCGACGTCGGTGTTTGCCAACTCGTTCGTCATGACGCGGAAAGAGATCACCGCACTGTCCCAGCTTGCTGGCAAGAAGGTCGGCATCCTTACGGAGACCGGTCAGACCAGCGTGGCGGCGCGGATTACCGTCGAGAAGGCCGGCGCGACCGCTACCTACGTACCGCTGATCAAGTTCGACCGCATTTTTGCAGCGCTGGCAGCCCGGGAGATCGATGCCGGCGCGCTGCCGATCGATTTGCGGTTCACTGGCGAGCAACACTACGGTTGGCACGCGTTCCCCATCAACGAGTTCGGCACGCCGTCGATTTTTGCCAGCACGCGAAAACTGATCGCGTCCAACCGCGAACTGGTGATGAACGTGATGCAAGGTTTCGTGGAGACGATTCACCTGTTCAAGACGCGGCCGGACATTGTGGTGCCGCTGCTACAGCGCTACCTGCACATCGAGGACCGGAAGTCGGCGGAGAAGCTGCACGCGTTCCACGTGCCGCTGTTCCAGAAGGTCCCGCGACCGTCGTTTCCTGGAATGCAGACCCTGCGGGACGTGCTGGCCCCGAAATATCCCGCCGCCGCTGCGCTGAAGGAAACCGACATCGCCAACTCATCGTTCATCGATGAGCTGGAGCGCAGCGGGTTCATCGATCGTCTGTATGCAGACGGTGGCAAATAAATATGCGGCAGCATCGGTCCAGTTTCGCAGCGCGGCCCGCTTCGGATCAGAACCGTCGATTTTGGCCTATTGGCGCTCCGAACGGTGCCCAAACAGAAGCAAGGCGTCTCACTTTGTTGGCCGGGCTCGCCAAGGCGTTTGTCCAAAGTGCTCGGTCAAGAAGTCGACGAATGCCTTCACCCGTGGCGTGCGTTGGCGCCCTGCTTGGTGGAGCGCCCACAGCGGGAAGCTTTCCGGCTCCTGCCAATCTTCCAAGACTGGCATAAGCAGGCCATCCCGGATCGCCTGCGCGACGATGATGTCGCCGAAGCGAATGATGCCAACTCCGGCGATCGCGAGCTTGAGCAGCATATGCGCGCTATCAGCGGCGGCGGACCCGTTGACCTCGACGCGAATGGACTCGCCGCCGGCAACGAATGACCAGATCAGGAAGCCGGTATGTGGCTCAGCGTTAAACAGCCGTGCTGCGCGAGATCGCACGGGTGAACGGGCCGGCCGCGCCGCGCCAGATACGCAGGGCTGGCACATACGATCTGCGTCAGGCCGGCGATCTTCCGCGCGACCAACGCTGATTTGCCGAGAGGCCCCACCTGCAACGCGATGTCGATGTTGTCATCAACAGGATCGACCTCGCGATTCGTCACCACAAATTCGAAGCTGATGCGAGGGTATCGGGCCAGGAAATTCGGAAGCGCCGCCGAGAGGTGATCGACCGCGAAAGTCGGAAAGACATGAACCCTCAGATGCCCCTGCGGTCCCCGCCGTCCCGACGCTACTTCCGCTTCCGCCGCCTCGATCGCGTCGAGAATTTTTCGGGAGCGGTCGAGAAACAATTCTCCTTCAGCGGTCAGCGCGAGGCGACGAGTTGTCCGTATGATAAGGCGGGCGCCAAGGCGCGACTTAAGTCGCGTGATGAGCTTCGACACCGCAGAAGGCGAAAGACCAAGATCGTCTGCCGCTGCGGCAAAGCTTCCGCGCTCGATCACGCGTGTGAAGACGGTCATTTCTCCGGAGACATTCTCCATTCATGAACTTCCTTCACGAGTGATGCCGATTCATCGCTGATTATTCAGCCGCGGTAAACCGGCAAAATGAACAGCAGAACAAACCAGGAGGCGCGCGATGACAGGACGGTTGGCCGGGTTCGCGATCGCGATGACAGCGCTAGGACTTGCAATATCGGCTACCGATGCTGCAGCACAAGGCGGAAACGCCTTTGTCGGAACGTGGGAATGGGTCTCTGTCGACAACACGGCAGCGGACGGCACGCAGACGCATCCATTTGGTCCCAAGCCAGGCGGCTACCTTACCTTTGGCACTGACGGTCGGTTTTTCTGGCTGATTACCCGGCCTGGCCGCGCGAAGTTCGCAAGCGGCAGGCGCGATCAAGGTACGCCAGATGAGAACAGGGCCACTGTCCAAGGAAGTCTTGCTTATTGCGGGACCTATGCGGTCGGCAACGATACGCTGATCATGCGGATCGAGGCGAGCACGTATTCCAACGAGGAAGGTGCTGAACAGAAGCGCGCCTTTACGCTCAACGGCGACCAACTCACGTGGAGAAATCCGACCATGTCGACCGGCGCGCTCCGGCGTCGCCACATTGCGACGCGTGCATTGAACATCGTTGTCTACCTGCGAGCTCGGACCAAGCGGTAATTAGGGAAGACCCGGGTGCGAACTGGAAGCATTCCTGAAGTCGCGGTTTCCGGAGGCGACCGTCAAGCATACGCCGGCCATCCTCTACGCCATGCGCGCCATCAAGAGTTCCGCCGAGATCGCGTTGTGAAGAAGGCTGCAAAGCCGGGCGCCGTGATCGGCGAATTCGCGGAAATCGGCATCCAGATTGCCCGCGACGCCGGCTATGAGCAATACCTGTATTTCCGAGGGCATGGCATCGGCTGCGCCACCCACGACTTATCTTCGTTCGCGTCAGGCAATCCGAAGAAGCTCGAAGAAAATATGGTGTTCTGCTTCGAGCCGAAACTGGTCAAGTACGAGTTCGGTACCGCTTGCTGGGAAGATATCTGGTGGGTGAATTCCAAGGGGGTCGAGCGGTTGAACGAATGCCCGTACCGCTTTTGGTGATCACGAGCCCAAAGTGGCGCAGCCTGCCCGAAGTGGTGCAGCTTGCGCCGAATGATGGCCGCTTTGCCTCCGTTTGCAAACGTCGTTGATGCGAAATTCGGTCGGCCAACTGGCACCCTCACCACTCAGTGGAAGATCGAACCAGTCTCCACTTTTTAACTCCGCAAAACGGCCATTTCCTAGGAAAACGCGAGAGACTTTCCGCCGAGAGTGGGAATTTTGGTTCGATTCCTGGAATCTCGGAGACTCAAGAGCGCGCAAAAAGCTCCGTATTTGCGGGCTTTCTTGCGCACTGTAGCGGGAAACATACAGAGACCGGACTGGCTGGCTGAGATGGCTGGATTCGAACCGCAAGATTGCCGTTCTGAAATTGGCGTTTGAAACAACGCGAGAATTCCGATTTTTTCCGGCAAATTGCGGCCAGAGACTTTCACCCGAGGAAGTTGCCTAGGTCGACGAGAACACCTGCCTCATAACTCGGCCGGCGACATCGAAATTCGTCCACCACCGCGTCGATTCGGCTGAACGGTGCGCGAGCACAAAATCCGCCACTGCGTGCCGGCCACTCGGGTGCTCGATCAAACCAAAGTCTCTCTGAGCCCAATCGCCAAATTAGGCATTTTCGAACGCCGCTGCCAGAGGCCAAATCGTAGCTGGTCGGCACCTGCCCGGAAGCAAACATTGAAACATATCAATCAGCATGTCAGCTTCGTACCGATAGTGTTCTCTAATTCCGGGTCTAGGTGTCAACCTCTCCACGATCATCCTTGCCGGGTCCACTGTTCTCTCCGCGGTAGGGGCGTGCCCTCCGCATGATGGCGTAAGACGACGTTGGCGGATCAATGTTGCAAGCGCGGTCGCCCTTTCGGGCGCTCGCACAAAATCGGACGATCTCACCACCGCCACCGTCCCGGCAGGGACGACTTTTCCCGCCGTGTCGCGGGAACTCTATGATCTCCTTGTGCGCGCGTTACGCGGCGATTGCCTTCTTCGACCAGTTGAACTCGGTCCCCTCGATCCACATGCGGTGCAGGATGACCGCGAGCTTGCGCGCGACAGCGACCTTCGCCTTGCGGAGCCCGTTGCGCTTGACGAGCCTCGTGCCCCAAGCCTTGAGAGCCGACCATTTTTGCACGCGGGTTAGCAGCACGCCGGCTGCCTCGAACAAATACATGCGGAGCATGGCGTCACCGCACTTTGATATCCGGCCGGACCAATCGACCTCTCCGGAGGCATGACGCCGGCTCGTCAATCCGACATAGGCGCCAACGCTTCTCGATCGCTTGAAGCGCGCCGGATCGTCAATCGTCGCCTTGAAGCAGAGCGCGGTGATTGGACCAACGCCCGGCGCGGTCATGAACTTGCGGACCTGCGCATCATAACGGGCCAGCTTCCGAACCTTACGGTCGAGATCGTCGACCTGCTGTTCGATAGCATGACGCGCCTCGAGCAGCGGCCTGACCGCGGCGACCAGCTCGGGACGACCCTCAATCAGCTCCTCGGCTCGCACAGCGAAGACATTGAACTTGGCGCGGCCGATGACGAGACCGAGGTTCTTGAGCAGGCCGCGGACCTGGTTCTCGAGATCACGCTTGATCTTGACCAGCAACGCACGGCTGGCCAGCAGCGCCCTGACCGCGTGGCTGTCGAGATCCTTGACGCGCACCTCCTTAAACCAGCCGGTCTGCATGATGCGGGCGATGCCGGCCGCATCGTTGCGGTCACTCTTGTTGATCTGCATCTTGAGCACCGCCTTGGCATGGCGTGCGTCGATGCAGATCACTGGCAGGTCCAATCGCTTGAGTTCGGTCCACAGCCACGTGGTCGTTGGCCCGGTCTCGATGCCAATCCGAACGACACCCGGAGCCTTCGCCCTCACGAACTCCGCAATCGCCTTTGGATCAATTCGACCACGCCCTCGCGCACCACCAATCCCGTTTGATCCACCACACAGATCGAGGTCTGCTTCAACGACACGTCCAGTCCGACATAGTATTCCATCGCCGCTCTCCATCGCTGCGAGGCCACATGAGGATGGCCTCATACGTTCCTGGAGAGCTGATTCCCTTGCCTTCGTCTGGCTCGATCCCGGAATTACCCCATGTTGCAAAAGTCGAAAGTTGCAGGGCGACGAAATTTTCGAGAAAACCCTGAGCGGCACTCAATCGCCAACTCGTATAGGCTCAATCGCGTTGCCGAAATTACCGGTGAGTTTAACGCGAGGCGATGAGGTCCCTCGCATCTCTATCTGAAAACCGCGCCCACGGCCCGGAGAATTTTTGAACCCCAGTGCAAAACGACTTTTGCAACACAATCTACCAGGAGCGATCATTGCTTTCTAAATTCCAGATGTGGAGGATGGGCCGATCGGAGTTCAGAGTGCCGCCTGGAGCCGATGTTAATCCGGCCTGATATTTCGAGTTCGAAATCACCTTGCTCCACTTGTCGGTTTCTTCGGCAATGAAGCCGCTGAAGTCGGCGGGCGTCCCTGAAAATACCGTGTAGCCCATGGTCTTGAGTCGCGTGCTCAAGGTCGTATCCATCAGACCGGCATTAATTTCACGGTTGAGCCTGGCCACAATCTCGGTGGGTATCTTTTGGGGCGCAGCGATACCCAAAAATCCGCTGACCTCGAATCCTGGTACAAATTCGCGAACCGTCGGAACGTTTGGCAATTCGTCCAGGCGTTTCGCGGTGGTCACCGCCACGGCGCGCAGCTTGCCTTCTTTGACGTACCCGATGGATGACGCATCGGCGAACATCACTTGCACTTGCCCGCTGATCAAATCTGTCACCGCCGGTACCGTGCCTTTATAGGGGACATGAGTCATCTCGACGCCGGTCATGACCTTAAACAATTCGCCAGCCATGTGATTTACCGATCCAATACCGCTCGACGCATAATTGAGCTTGCCCGGATTAGCTTTGGCAAAGGCGATGAACTCAGGAATGTCCTGTACCGAAAACGATGGATTGACCAACAATAGGAATGGCACGCGGACGAGAGATGCGATCGGCGCGATGTCCCGGATGAAACTGAACTTGAGCCCCTCGTAAAGCGCCGCGTTGATCGCGTTGGGTGCAGCAGCACAGAGTAAGGTGTACCCGTCCGGGACCGCGTGCGCGACCGCCTCGGTGGCAATGTTGGTGGCGGCACCAGGCCGGTTTTCAACGATGAAGGGTTGACCGAGCCGCTCCGACAGCCATTGGCCGATCAGCCTGGTTGTAATGTCGGCCGACTGACCGGCCGGAAAGCCTACCAAGATGCGAACCGGGCGCGTCGGGTAATCGAGAGCCCGTGTCACACGCGACATGGCGGGGAGCGCGGCAGCGCCGGCGGCCAGAGGCAGGAATTGTCTGCGAGAAAATTTCATACGTCCTCCCAGCGCGGTGGCGCGAGAGAAGATCGGCATTGCGCCAACCGACTCGCAATCTCGACCCTAGGCCGATTTAGGTATAGCACAAATTCCCAATTTGGCTTTATTGTAATAGGATCCTCCCTATGCTTAGAAAAATCGATTGGGAAAGCCAGATTGGTCGGCGCCTCAAATTGCGGGACTTGCATGTGTTCTCGACCGTTGCCCAACGCGGCAACATGGCCAAGGCCGCCGCAGAGCTTGGTGTGTCTCAACCGACCATTTCGGAGACCATCGCGGATCTGGAACACGCGCTCGGAGTGCGCCTATTTGATCGCGGCCGGAAGGGTGTCGAGCTCACAATTTATGGCGCTGCGCTCCTGCGGCGCACGAGGGCTGCCTTCGATGAACTGAGACAGGGGGTTCAGGAAATCGAAGTGTTGACGGACTCCACGGCCGGCGAGCTTCGGATCGGCTGCCCGGAATCAATCGCGACAGCGCTGGTCCCGTCAATCGTTCGGGAGTTTATCCGCAAATATCCGCGCGTGACCATCAATATGTCGAATCTCACGACCCCCACTCTGGACCTGCCGCAGCTGCATGATCGAACCCTCGACCTGGTCATTGCGCGATCACCGATAACGCGCACCGTTGATCCTGCTTACAAGGAATTGCAGATGGAGTGCCTATTTGATGACGATCTGGTGGTAGCGGCCGGGGTGCAGAGTCGCTGGAAGAATCGCCGCAAGGTTGATCTCGCTGACTTGATGGACGATCCTTGGATTCTAACACCCCCAGGCGCCGCCATTTACAATTACATGATTCAGGTTTTTCACGAGCGTGGCTTGGCGCCACCATTCATAGCGTTTGGAACCCAGTCGGTCGGTCTCAGAGGCGACCTGCTTGCAACCGGCGACTACATTGCTCCGATACCCAGATCGATTTTTAATCTGTACGCAAAGCGATCTGCGTTGAAAATGCTGTTGGTTGATTTGCCTGTTCGGCCGTGGCCCATCGCGCTCGTCACGCTCAAGAATCGCATGCTGAGTCCGGTGGTAGAGCAATTCATCGAATGTGCGCGAAGCACCGCAAAATCGTTTGTCAAAGACGGCAAGCGGGTAAATTCCTGATCTGTTCGAACGTCTGCAGCTATCAGGCTCACGCTACTTTTCGGCAACAATCCGGACGCCACCAAGCTTGCGCTGCTGAATAAGTTCGACAAATCGAATGTACGACTGATGAAACGCATCATGTCCCATAGGCGTTCCGGCTTGGCGGGCTTCCTCACGAAGCCTTTGGTACATCGCCAGTCGCGCTTTAAGAATTGGGCCCCACTCGTCAGTCAAATCAGTGGCTGAGACCCCCTTTAGGCCGCTGCCCTCAACCAGATGACGGTAATCCGTGATCGAGCGGAGAGGTTGGATGGCCATGCCGTCCCACATGAGCTGGGCATCTTCGGCAGACAAAGGTTCATTTGCGACCCAATCTGTGAAGGCCAATCTGCCGCCTCCCCGCAAGATCCTAGCAGCTTCAGCCAACGCTTTTCGCAGTTCGGGTACATGACAGAACGCTTCTTGGCTGACGACTGCGTCCACGCTCGCATCAGGAAGCGGGACTTCCAATACGCTCCCTTCAATCACTCGAGCGTTGTTCTGAAGACCAACGAGCTTGGTCAACTCCTGTGCTCCAACAACACGCGATGGTGTTAGTTCAATGCCTGTGACATTGGCTCCGTATCGATGTGCGAGATATCGCACCGTGCCGCCAAGCCCAGCGCAAAAATCGGCAACACGAGACCCATTCGTAATCTGTGCTCCTCTCGCCAATTCGTCTGTGGCTGCGGTACCGCCATAGTGATCCTGGTCGTGCGGAAAGAGGTCCTCTGGACGCACTCCGTCGAGATGGCCACGACCGGCACGCAGCTTTGCGAGGATGATGTCGCAGGAAATCGGATGCCGATTGTAGAAATATGTCGTCTGCGAAGTTGCGTCGTTCATGGCGTCTCCAGCTCGGGACTAAACCAAACGTCCATCAGCTGATATGCGCCAACGGCCGCTTCTTCCTAAGCAATCCGCTGTGGCAGCGTCTATTGAACGTCGTTGCCCCCCACGAAGCAGCCGATTGTTTCACCCCGGCGTCATACCTTTGCTCTTGATCACCGAGATGGCGTCCGGCGTTTTCAGGTAGTCGACGAGCGCCTTCGCGGCTGCGGCTTCCTTCGTACCCGAACCGAGCGCGGCCGTGAATACGACATCCTGCTGCAAATCAGCGGGGAATGGGCCAACCACGTCCAGGCCCGGCACCGTCAAGACGTTCATCAGGAACAGCGCGAGTTCAGCCTCGCCCTTGGCGACCACAGCGACGACCTGTGCCGGCGTCGGCTGCGCTTTCATCTTGGCTTTCATCGGCTCGGTGATGCCGAGGCGCTCGAACACCTTCGCGATTGAATAGCCGGTTGCGCTTTCCGGAATCGAGGCGACCGATTCCGCCTTGAGCAAGGCAGCCTTTAGCGCATCGGCCGTGGAGATGTTGGGCTTTGGCGCACCGGCGCGAACCGCGACACCGAGGCCGACACGGGCGATGTCCAGCGTCGGCCCGGCTGCGAAGTGTGATCGCGCGGCGGCGTCCCTCATCACCTCGACCGGCACGACGCCGACATCGAACGGCTTGCCGGAGGTCGCTTCCTTGATCAGGTTCGGGGTGGTGCCGAAGAAGATATCAAGCTTGTGGCCTGAGGTTTGCTCGAATTTCGGCTTGAGACCCGCCCACACCGCTGTCATGGCACCGCCGGCCAGAACCCTCAACTCAGCTGCGGTCGCAGCCGATGACAGCATCATACCGGCCAAGATGCCTACTGCTGCCAACGAAAACGTTCTCATGTGCCCCCCCCACAAGTTAATATGAACTGAGCGCTTGATCGCACGTGGACGCTACGCTGTTCCAGGTCCAACGCCTAACGTCCGCTCTGAGTCATTAGCGTCGATTTTGGCCTAGCCGGGCCTTGTCCGCTATTCACCACATCCCGAACAAACGGCGGACATGCCCGGATGCTCTGCGCCAAGTTGCGACGTAAGCTGCGTCCACGATCAACACAGGCGAACTCCCTTCCTTAATCCGCAGAAAAGGGATTTCACGGTTCGAATCCTGCTACCCCGACCACTCAGTACAGGATCGAACCAGTCTCCACTTTTTGACTCCGCAAAACGGCCATTTCCTAGGAAAACGCGAGAGACTTTCCGCCCAGAGTGGGAATTTTGGTTCGAATCCTGGAATTTCGGAGACTCGAGAGCGCGCAAAAAGCTCCGTATTTGCGGGCTTTCTAGCGCACCGTAGCGAGAAAAAAGCAGAGACTAGACTGGCTGGCTGGAGTGAGAGGATTCGAACTCGCGCATTCCTGATCGAACCGGGTCTCCACGAGGACAATCCATAAAACTGGGCACCTTTCTCGATGACCATCCCAGAACGGTGGGTCTTGCGGTCTATCGTCGATTGCACCGTTTCACACCCCGATGGCCCAACCCTAGATGTCGGCTATTGGGGCCATAATCTTCATCTCGTGGCCGCGTGGAGCACGACCAGCGCTCCCATCCACACGAACGCGGCCAGTTGAACACAGAGGAAGGTGAAACGCACGGCGATGGCCGCATTTGAGCCGGATGCGAGATGCGCGCTCGTCTGCGCGACCCGGGCGGAGACCACCCCCGCCGACAATAAGTCAAGCGTGGGTGAGTGCGCATCCGCCGCTTGTCCGGCGAGCACGATCGCAGCAAACACCGGCAGGTTCTCGACGCAGTTGGCGTGGGCGCGCACGGCGCGCCGGTAAAACGGCGAGCCATGCGGCTCATCGCCTGGGAAGCTTTTCAACTCGGCCTCCCCGGCCAAAATGAGCGACCACCGATACACGCCGACCCCGAGTATCAGAATCGTGATCGTCCACGTCGCGAACGCCAGCACTGCCCAAACCTGAATGCTCATGTTCGATCTCTTCGCCGACGTTTACCTAAGGCGGATATAGTCGAAGATTCCGCGCGGGCGAATGACGCAGGCACCGGCTGTTATGCTCAGGACGCCGGAAAGTATCCGTTGCCAAAGGATACGCCCCTCGACGCGGCCTAGCTGTTCGAACGACGCCACGTGGCTGGCGCCGCACCAAACGCCTTCTTGAATGCGCGGGAGAAGGCAGCCTCGGAGTCGTAGCCGACAATCTCGGCAATCTGTGCGAGGGACGCACTGGTGCCACGGAGCTTCTGAGTCGCGACCTGCATCCGCCAGCTAGCGAGATAGTGCATCGGGGGCACCCCGATCAGACGAATGAAACGGTCGGCCAGCGCCGAACGCGACAGGCCGACCTCGCGGCTAAGCTCATCGACGGTCCAACGCCGGGTGATGTCGCCGTGAAGCAATGCCAAGGCTCGAGCGACATGCGTCTCGCGCAAGCCGGCGAGCCATCCGGTGTGGCCATCCGGCAGCGTCTCCGCATAACGCCGCACCGCTTCCACGAACAACAATTCCGACAGCTTGGCGAGCACGGTTCCCGACCCTGGCCGACCGGCGGCGACCTCCTCCGCGGCGTAGCGGAAGGTCGAGCGTATCCATTCCGCGGCGCCGGCCTGTTCGACGTTGAGTTTGAGCAGCGCCGGCAACGTCGAGATGACCGGATTGCCTTCGCCGCTGGCGCAGCTCAGAAATCCGCAGATCATCCGCGTGCGCCCGCCGTCGCCGCCATGACGAATAGAGGCGAGGCCGCCGCCCTGAGGCGGACGAATGATGTCGCTGCCTGCAACCGGCGGCAGGCTGAGATCGCTGCCCATCAGATGCGGATCGTTGCGTGGCAGCAGGACAACTTCGCCGGCCTCGATGATGAGGTCCTCTTCGTCCTCACCTTCGATTTGCACATGAAGCTCGCCTTCGACGACATAATGATAAAGGATCAGGTGGGACGTCGGTCCAAGCGCGGGGGCGCAGTGCTCCGGCGCGACGCGCGCCGACATGCACCACGGCGCGAAGAAGTCGGCATGCAGGAACACGCCGCCGGTCAAATGCGCCACTCTCAAGACGTCGGATAACGCGTCCACAGCCGCCTTCTATCAGGATCCGGCGTTTCGGTCATGTCTACCGGCGTGCCGGTCATAGATTAGCGACCGCCTGCCGACCTACAGATCGCGCCATCAGTCGAGCGGCCCGTCCATACCGCCGGCATATCAATACCCAACAGGAGACGTCAGATGAATGCGATCGATAAAATCTCCGCCACCGACCGCTACGAACGCTGCATCGAGACATCCAAGCGGGTGCGATGGGACATCGAGAAGGACGTCATCCGCGGCCGTCGCTTCGATACCATGAACAAATTTCTTCCGGACGGCCTTTCGCTAGCAGAGGCGTTCACGACGTTGTCTGCCGACGAAAAGCGTTTCGTGAGCCAGATCCAGGGCCGCACCTACGCCAACATCTTCGGACTGGTCGAGCGCTTCATCAACGCCAAGGTGCTCGAACTGAGCCACGATCACTGGTTCGGCGACCAGGTTGCGCTCGAGGCATTGGTCCGGTTCAGCGATGAGGAGTTGAAGCACCAGGCACTGTTCCGCCGCATCGACGCGATGATCGGCGATGTGCTGCCCGCCGGCTATCGCTTCGACATCGATCCCAACGGCGTCGCCCACGCCGTGCTCGGCAAGAGCACCTGGGCGGTGTTAGGGCTAACGCTCGACATCGAGCTGTTCACCCAGCTGCACTATCGCCAGAGCATCGATCCCGATGCCGAGCTCTCAGAACTGTTCAAGGACGTGTTCCTCTATCACTGGAGAGAGGAAAGCCAGCACGCGATTCTCGACGAGCTCGAGTGGGTGCGCTGCGACGCCGGCATGACGGCGGAGCAACGCGACAAGGCGGTTGACGAGCTCATCGAACTTATCGCCGCGGTGGACGGCATCCTGCAAGCCCAGGCCAAGGCTGACGCAACGTACTTCGCCGCTACGTGCGGCCGCGCCGTCGGCGAGGGCGAAACGCCGATGATCGAAACCGCATTTCTGAAGGCGTACCGCTGGCAATACATCCACTCGGGCGTCCAACACCCGCAGTTCGGCAAGATGCTGTCCAGCATGATCTCAGAAAAGCAGGGCCAGCGCATCCAGGCGGCGCTCGCAACGCTCCAATAACCGCCTGTCAACTCTCATCATTCAAGACAAAGGAGACTATCATGGTTGCCCAAGCGAAAAGCGCCGGACCAAACGTGGTCAACGGCATCAATGTCGACGACCTGTTCGCCCTGATCGACGGCGTCAAGCGCGACGCGGCAAAGGCCAAGACGAGCTGGCACGTCAGCACCACCTGGCGCGGCCAGACACGGAGCCGCTCGCAGGTCGAGGGCTTCAGCATCGGAGGGGAACACGTGCCGCGCCGGTTTTCGATCGACATCGACGAGCCGTGCGAGTTGGGCGGAACGAACCAGTTCGCCAATCCGCAGGAGCATCTGTTGTCGGCGCTCAACGCCTGTATCACGGTCGGTTACGTGGCGCAGTGCGCGGTGCACGGGATTACCCTCGAAAGCCTGAAGATCGAGACGGATGGCGAGATCGACCTCCGTGGTTTCCTTGGAATCGATCCCACCGTGCCGGCGGGCTACGAGAGCCTGAGCTACACCGTCCGCATCAAAGGCAGTGGCACCAAAGACGAGTTCGCCAAGATTCACGAAGCGGTGATGGCGACCTCGCCCAACTTCTACAATGTTTCACGGCCCGTGACTCTCAAACCAACCCTTGTCATCGAGTGATCGTGGGCTCGGAACGTCGAGGCGGCCGCAGATAAGCCGCCGCCTCGTTCTTTGCTTTCGACATGCCCGGTCATCCGAGTATCCGAAGAGGCGCCCGCCGCTTCATGCTCACCCCTGCCACAGAAACGGAACTCTAAAATGGAAATTCGAGGTTCGAATCTCGTCACCCTCACCACTCAGTGGGAGATCGAACCAGTCTCCACTTTTTGACTCTGCAAAACGGCCATTTCCTAGGAAAACGCGAGAGACTTTCCGCGCCCAAGGGGAGTTTTGGTTCGAATCCTGTAATCTCGGAGACTCAAGGACGCGCAAAAACCCCCGTATTTGCAGGCTTTTTCGCGTGGTCGGCCGCTAAAAACGCAGAGACCGCACTGGCTGGCTGGGGCGCCTGGATTCGAACCAGGGGATGGCGGAATCAAAATCCGCTGCCTTACCACTTGGCTACGCCCCAACACGGCCGGCGCGCTCCGTATAGCGGCGGCCCGGGGGCAGTTCAATAAAACCCTGCCAATTGACTGGCCGTCGCCCGGGGTGCTTGGTTTCGTGCCAGATCACCTCATCACCCAAGGGGTAACGCGCCCATGCCAAAACTCTACGAAGCCCTCGCAGAAGCGTTCCTTGCGGAGGGGGTCGACACGCAGTTCGTCCTGATGGGCGACGGCAACATGCACTGGTCCACCGCCTTTGCCAAACTGCCGGGCGTAGAGACCGTCCACGTCAGGCACGAGCACGCCACCGTGGCGGCGGCAACGGCCTACAACGTCGCCACCGGCAAGGTCGCCGTTGCCTCCGTCACCTGCGGCCCCGGCGTGACCCAGTTGATGACGGCGCTGCCGGCCGCGGTTCGCGCCCGCCTGCCGATGGTGGTGTTCGCCGGCGAGTCGCCGATCAACGCCAAGTTCTACAATCAGGCCATCGATCAGGCGCCGTTGGTGACGGCGACCGGGGCGCACTACATCGCTGCGCACAGCCTGCCGCGCATGATGGACTACGTGCGCGAGGCCTTCCACATCGCCAAGCACGAGCGGCAGCCGGTGGTGCTGGGCATTCCCTACGACCTGCAGAAGGTCGAGCACATGGCCAACCATCCCTACGAGACCTCGGCGATGTATCAGCCGAAGGTCGGGCGGATGCACCCCGATCCCGAGCTCGTGGCCGAAGCCGTCGCGCGGCTGGCCGCGGCAAAGCGGCCGATCATTCTCGGTGGCCGCGGCGTGTTGTACTCCGGCGCGCGCGATGCGGTGATCAAGCTCGCCGATCGCTGCGGCGCGCTACTCTCCAACACGCTGCCCGCGCGCGGTCTGTTCCACGACCATCCGTTCGGACTGGGCATCACCGGCAGCTACTTCACGGCGTTGGGCAAGGAGATGTACGAGTCCGCGGACGTCGTGCTCGCGGTCGGCACCAGCCTGTCCTACTACGTCGGTGGCGGGCACTTCTGGCCAAAGGCGTACAAGATCCAGCTGGACGATGCCCCGCGCGGCCTGCGCGATGGGCTGAAGGCCGCCGACCTCTACGTCAAATCGGATGCGCTCGTCGGCGTCGAGGCGATCCTGGCCGGCCTCGACAAGAAGCTCGGCGCCGGCAAACCGACGGCGGCGTCGATCCGCACGAAAGAGCTTGAGCATCGCATCGCGACCGAGCCGGCGGACTCGATGAAGTTCGACGTCGCGCCCGGCGTGCTCGATCCCCGCGCGGTGGTCGACGCCATCGATGCGGTCGTGCCGAAGGACTGGGACATCGTCGTCGGCGGCGGCCATCAGGCCTATTTCAACGCGCAAATGCGTGGCCGGCCGGCGGAGCGCTACACGACGGTCCGTGAATTCGGCGCGGTCGGCAATGGCCTGTCGTATGCGCTTGGGGTTGCGGCTGCGCGCCGGCAGGGCAGCCAGGGCAAGATCGTGCTGTTCGAAGGCGACGGCGGGCTCTTGTTCCATATCCAGGAGCTGGAGACGCTCAAGCGTCAAGGATATCGCATCCTGATCTGCGCGATGAACGACGGCGGATACGGCTCGGAGTTTCACAAGCTGCGCGCCGACGGCGTCGACGATCGCTGGGCTCTGTTCGGCCGCCCCGCGTTCGAAAAAATCGCGACACGGCTTCGGTCTGCGTGGTCACGAGATTCGCGATGTGTCGGCAATCCCGAAGCTGTTCGCCGACTTCACCGCGCAGGGCGAAAGCGAAATCTGGAACATCCAGATCTCCGACCAGATCGTAGCGCCGGTGATGCGCCAGACCGTCAAGCGCGGGCACGGCGTGATGTGAGGAAGGGCTACACCCGCCGGTGCAGCTTGTGCTCCATCCAGAGCAGCAGCGCGTTGGCAACCGCGGCGAAGACGAACAGCACCACGGTGACGCTGACCATCTCCTGAGATTGCAGAAGCTGCATGGCGTTGATGATCAGGAAGCCGAGGCCGGCCTTGGCCGCGAACATCTCGGCCAGCAGCACGCCAAGCAGCGTCAGTGTGAAGCCGATCCGGAGTCCCGAAACCACCTCCGGCAGCGTCGCCGGCAACAGCACCGTCGCAATGGTCTGCCATGTCGACAAATGCAGGGTGCGCGCCGATTTCAGATAGACCGGCGGAATGTTGCGGATTGCATTCATGGTCAACAGCGCGACCGGCAGCACGCCGTGCATGGCGCCGAACGTCACCCGCCCCGGCAGACTGAGACCGAAGATCAACAGCACCACGGGATAAAGCGTGATCTTCGGCAGCGTGTAGATCGAGATCAGGATCGGTTCGCCGACCGCGCCCGACAGCCGGTGAACGCCCATCCAGATGCCGATGAACAGTCCGATGCCGTAGGACAGGATCAGCGCCAAGATGAACGCTTGCAGTGTCGCCCAGGCGCTCTCGGCAAAGCGCGCCGTCGGGACGAATTGGACGAGATAGATCAGCGTCGACAGAGGTCCGGGCAGCGCGGTTTCGCCGACGACCTTATGCAGCGCCTGCCACGCCAGCAGCATGACGGCGAAGATAATCAGCGTGTCGGTCACTCGCCTGGTCACGGTCATCGGGATCATGGCTTGCCGATCCCCCGCCGCTCCGCCCAGCTCTGGTCAAGCATGTGCAGCAGCGTGTTGACCACGGTGGCGACGATGATGAGCAGCAGCATCATCGCGTACATGCTGCGGTTGTTGAAATCGGAATAGGCGTCGGCAATCACGCGGCCCAGGCCTGACGGCGCCATGATGAACTCGCTGGCGATGACGCCGATGAAGGCGTAGCTGACCACAAGCTTGACCCCGGTGAAGAGATGCGGCGCCGCCGCCGGCAATTTCAGGCGAAGCGCGGTGGACACCGTGCCCATGCGGTGCACCCGGGCGACCTTGGTGAGGACGCGCGGAATCCGGTCGAGCCCGTTCAGGGTCGCAATGACCATCGCAACGATCGCGGTCGCCACACCCATCAGCACGATCGGCCAAGCCGACAACCCGAAGATCACGATCATCACGGGATAGAAAATGAAGATCGGCACCGCATAGTAGGTGGCGAAGAACGGGTCGAGCGCCTGCCGCATCCGCGGCACGGCGTGGATCACAACTCCGATCGCGAAGCCGGCCACCACGGAAATCACGATCGCAGCCAGCACGACACCGAAGGTTCGCGCGATCTGCTCGTTGTACTGGCCCGAGACCAGGAGCCGCCACAGCGCGTCAGCCATCTCGGACGGCGGGATGACGACCTTCTGATTGATCAAGTCGGTCCGGCAGCACACCTCCAGCAGCCCGACCGCGATAACGATCACCGCGAGCCTGATCCAGCCGACCTTGCTCATCGGGCGCGACTCATGAAGCGCGGCTCATAGAGCGGCCATCCCGGCGTAGCCGAGCGACTTCATGGATTCGCCGCGGAGATTGTCCCACAGCCGCCCGGTGATCTCGCCGAACGCCGCCTCGCTGACGATCTTGCTGTCGCGCTCCCTCGGCCAGCCGGTGACGACGATATCGAGAAAGCGGCCCGGCCGTGCCGACATGGCGCCGATACGGTCGGACAGCATGGCCGCTTCGTCGAGCGCATGCGTGATCAGCAGCACGGTGGCGCCGGTGCGCCGCCACAGCCGCAGCACTTCATCGCCCATCAGCAGCCGCGTCTGTGCGTCGAGCGCGCCGAACGGCTCATCCAGCAGGATCAATCGCGGCTGCAGCACAAGCGTGCGGGCGATGCAGACGCGCTGCCGCATCCCGCCGGAGAGCTGCGACGGATAGGCCTTGGCGAAGTCCTTCAAGCCCATGAAGGCCAGCGCATCGTCGACGCGGCGCCGCACCTCTGCCTCGTCGGTGCCTTGGCGGCGCAACCCGAAGGCGGCGTTGTCCCACACCGTGAGCCAGGGGAAGCTCGCGTCCTCCTGGAACACGACGCCGATGCCGTCCGGCACCTCGCCGGCAACGGGACGCCCTTCGAACGTCACCGTCCCCGCGGTCGGCGGCTGTAGCCCGGCCAGCACCTCCAGCAACGTCGACTTGCCGCAGCCGGACGGCCCAACCACGGCGAAAAATTCGCCGCGCCTGAGGTCGAGGTCGACCGGTCCGAGCGCGTGGACTGGCTTGGTGCCGGCCGCCCCTGGATAGATCCGCGTCACGCCCGAGAGCTGGGCGTGGATCTGCTGATCCGGCGATTCAGCCGCCATGCGTCGCCGTCATTTTTGCAGGTCGGGAGGCAGGAACGAGGTGTCGACGATGGATTTGGGATCGATGGGCTTATCCAGCATGCCGACCTCAACCATTGCCTTGATGGTGTTTTCGATCAGCGGCATCTCGATGCGCCCCTCGCTCCAGAACTTCGCGTCGACCAGCTCCTTGACCATGATCGCAACCTGATCCTCCGGCAAGGGCGCATAGGTCTTGGCGAGAATTTTGATCGCCTCGTCGGTGTGCTCATAGATGAACTTGGTGCCGTCGCGTCGAGCCGCCTGGATGGCGCGGAGCTTCTCCGGATTCTTCTTCATTCCCTCGGTGGTCGCCATGCCGAGCTGCGAGGGAACGAGCGGCAATTCCTTCGGACCGATCAGGACCCGGAATTTCTTTTCGCCGCCCTGGGTGCGGAACAGGATCAGAGGAATCGAAGTGATATCGACGGCGCCGTTCTCCATTGCCGTAAGTGCGCCGCCGAGGCTGCCGAGCGCCGTAAACTGGACATCGCCCTTCTTGAGACCGGCCTTCTCCATCACCAGCACGCCCATCATCTCGCCGAGCGACTTGGGATTGCTGATGCCGAACTTCTTGCCCTTCATGTCGGCCGGCGTCTTGATCGGCGAGTTGGGCATCACGATCACCACGAGGTCGGCGAGCGAGCGCGAGGTGATGCCGACGATCTTGACGTCCTGGCCCTGGGCCGCGGCGGCGATCACGGGCGCCGCGGTGACGTCGCCATAGCCGATGCTCGTCGCCATGGCGTTGCGCACCGAGCTACCGCCGCCCGCTCCGGCGACGATGCCGGTGATGTCGACGCCATGCTGCTTGAAGAAACCCTTCTCCAGCGCGACGGCGTAAGACGCACCGGACGGGTCGTTCTTGTATTGGGTGACCAGCAGGTCCTCGGCGTTGGCGGGTTGAGCCATGACAACGGCCGCTATAGCCAGTAACAGACTCGTCTTGAATTTCATGTGACGTTCTCCCTGGAGTGGCATCTGGCATCGTCCCCCAATTCGGCCGGGAGCGTATCCCGCGCCGCAAATGCTGGCTATCGGAACATTGACGCAGGCTTTAGGATCGCAACATGACCTACCGCGCTCCGGTCGCCGAGATCGCCTTTACGCTGAAGCACGGTGCCGGCCTGTCGCGCACGCTGGCGCAAGGCGGCGACCTTGGCGCCGACGATGTCGACGCCGTGCTGGAGGAAGCCGGCCGCTACGCCACCGACGTGATCGGCCGCTCAATGCGGTTGGCGATAAATTCGGCACCCCGTTCAAGGACGGCGCCGTCACCATGCCGCCAGGCTGGAAGGCCGCCTACAGCGGCTGGAGCGCCGCCGGCTGGAACGCCGTTTCGCTGCCGGAGCAATGGGGTGGCCAGGCGCTGCCCCGCGCGCTCAATGCCGCGTGCATCGAGATGTGGAATTCGGCCTCGATGGCCTTCGGCATCGGCCCGGTGCTGACCATGGGCGCGGCCGAGGCGCTCGCTGCCCACGGCACGGACGATCTCAAGCGCATCTATCTCGGCAAGCTGGTGTCCGGAGAATGGATGGGCACCATGGAGCTGACCGAGCCGCAGGCCGGCTCCGACGTCGGTGCGCTGCGCACCAAGGCCGTGCGCGCCGGCGACGGCACCTACAAGATCACCGGGCAGAAAATCTTCATCACCTACGGCGAGCACGACCTCACCGACAACATCATCCACTTCGTGCTGGCACGGCTGCCCGACGCGCCGGCCGGTAACAGAGGCATCTCGCTGTTCCTGGTGCCGAAGTTCCTGGTCAATGCCGACGGCTCGCTCGGCGCGCGCAACGATCTTCGCGCCGCATCGGTCGAGCACAAGCTCGGCATCCACGCCTCGCCGACCTGCGTCATGGTCTATGGCGACCAAGGCGGCGCGACCGGCTATCTCGTCGGCGAGGAGAACCGCGGCCTCGCCTGCATGTTCACCATGATGAACCTCGCGCGCCTCGCGGTCGGCCTGCAGGGCGTCGGCATCGCCGAGCGCGCCACCCAGCAAGCGCTGCAATACGCCCGCGACCGCAAGCAGGGCCGCGCGCTCGGCGCCACGGCCGGATCGAGCGCGATCATCGAGCATCCCGACGTCAAGCGCATGCTGCTGACCATGCGGGCGCTGACCCGCGCCGCGCGCGCCATCTGCTACGCCACCGCGGGCGCGATCGACCAAAGCCATGGTGAAGGCGATGAGGCCAAGGCGGCCGACGCCCGCGCCGCGCTGCTCACCCCGGTCGCCAAGGCGTTCTCCACCGACATCGGCATCGAGGTGGCATCGCTCGGCGTGCAGGTGCATGGCGGCATGGGCTTCATCGAGGAGACCGGCGCCGCGCAGCACCTGCGCGACGCGCGGATCGCCGCGATCTATGAAGGCACGAACGGCATCCAGTCGATCGATCTGGCGATGCGCAAGGTGCCCATGGCCGGCGGCGCAGTGGTGCGCACCTATCTCGACGAGCTTCGCGCCACCGTTTCGGCGGTGCAGGCCAGAAACGATCCGGCGTTTGGCATGACGGGCGCGCGGCTTGCCGAAGCGGTGGACAGCCTCGACCGCGCCACGACATGGCTCCTAAGCAAAGTCGAGAAGGAACCCCGATCGGCGCTCGCAGGCGCCACGCCTTATCTACGGCTGTTCGGCAACGCCGCCGGCGGCTGCATGCTGGCCGATGAGGCACTGGCTGCGCTCCGCTTATCCGATGGCGAGCCGGCCGCGCGCGTCGCCATCGCGCGGTTCTTTGCCGAGAACATCGCGGTCGCAGCCCCGGGCCTGGAACGCGCCGTCACCGAGGCCGCCGACAGCGTCAACACAGCCGATGTCGCGTTGACCGGATGACCAGCGAAGTTCAGATAGCCGACGAGGGCCCGGTCCGGACCATCCGGATGAACCGCCCGGACAAGAAGAACGCCCTGACCGCCGCGATGTATGATGCGATGGCGGCGCCATCGAGAATGCCGGCGCCGACGCCAGAATCCGCTGCGTGCTGATCGCTGGCCGCCCCGGCGCGTTCACCGCAGGCAACGATCTCACCGAATTCATGAAAGCGGCCGAAGCCGGCGAAGGGCTTGGAACGAGCACGGTGCGCTTCCTGCATGCGCTGGCACGATCCGAGCGGCCGCTGGTCGCTGCCGTCCAGGGCGTGGCGGTGGGCTTGGGCACCACGATGCTGCTGCATTGCGACTACGTCGTCGCAGGCGTCAACGCCCGCTTCTCGACGCCGTTTGTCAGCCTCGGCCTCGTTCCGGAGGCTGCGTCGAGCCGGCTCGCACCGGGGCTGATGGGGCATCGGCGTGCATTCGCGCTGCTGGTGATGGGCCGCGCTTTCGACGCCACCGCGGCGCAGGCTTGCGGCCTGGTCAACGCCGTGGTGTCGCCGGTCGATGTTGATGCCACCGCGATGAAGGCCGCCCGCGACATCGCCGCGCTGCCCGTCGAGGCGGTCACTGAGTCGCGGCGACTGCTACGCGGCGCGCCCGACGAGATCGTTGCGCTGATCAACAAAGAGGTCGAACTGTTCAAGCAGCGATTGAAATCTCCAGAGGCGCGCGAGGCCTTCAGCGCATTCCTGACGCGCAAGCGCTGACCTTCCGCATCAGGCAAACTAAGAGGGCCGACAGATGTCGCTCAAGGGCAAGACACTGTTCATCACCGGGGCTTCGCGCGGCATTGGGCTCGCGATTGCGCTCCGATGTGCGCGCGACGGCGCCAACATCGCCATCGCCGCCAAGACCGAGACGCCGCATCCCAAGCTCGAAGGCACGATCTATACGGCCGCGGAGCAGATCGAGAAGGCTGGCGGCCGGGCACTGCCGCTGGTCATGGACGTGCGCGACGAGACGGCAGTGAAATCCGCCATCGACGCCACGGCTGCGAAGTTCGGCGGCATCGACATCGTGGTCAACAACGCCAGTGCAGTGGCACGAACGCCGGTCGCCGACACCGATATGAAGCGCTACGACCTGATGCAGGCGATCAACACGCGGGGCACCTTCATGGTGTCGAAATACGCCATTCCGTATCTGGAGAAGGCCTCGAACCCGCACATCCTGATGAACTCGCCGCCGCTCGACATGAAGGAGAAGTGGTTCGCGGGCTCGACCGGCTATTCGATCGCCAAATTCGGCATGAGCCTGGTGGCGCTGGGCCTTGCCGGCGAACTCCGCGACAAAGGCATCGCCGTCAACGCACTATGGCCGCGTGTCATCATTGCAACGGCTGCGATCAAGAACCTGCTCGGCGGCGAGCGGGCGATGCGAATGGCGCGCACGCCCGACATCATGGCGGACGCGGCCCACGCGATCTTCCACAAACCGGCGAAGAGCTTCACCGGCCATTTCCTGATCGACGACACGTTTCTCGCCGGCGAAGGCATCACCGACTTCGAGAAATACCGCGCCATGCCGGGCGAGCCGCTCGCTGGCACATTTTTCGTGCCCGAAGGTGAGCCATTGCCGCCGCCCGGCGTTATCGTGTCTGGAAACCGGTGGGAATAGGCATGACCACGCTGCTGATCACTCACCCCGCCTCGCTCAATCACCTCAACGGCACCGGCCATCCTGAGCGGCCCGACCGCATCCGCGCCATCGAGAGCATTCTCGGACAGGACAGGTTCCAGTCGCTCATCCGGGAACAGGCGCCGATGGCGGAGCTTGAGACCGTCGCGCTGTGCCATCCGATGGATTACGTCGTCGAAATCCGCAACGTGGCGCCGAAGGAAGGCATGATCCAGCTCGACGCCGACACCTCGATGTCGCCGGGCACCTTCGAGGCGGCGCTACGCGCGGTCGGCGGCGCGACGCTCGCGGTCGACGAGGTCGTGAGCAAGAAGGCCGACAACGCCTTCGTCGCACAGCGGCCACCCGGCCATCACGCCGAAACGGTGCGGCCGATGGGCTTCTGCATCTTCAACCAGGCTGCGATCGCGGCCCGCCACGCCCAGAAGAAGCACGGCCTGCATCGGGTCGCGGTGGTCGACTTCGACGTGCATCACGGCAACGGCACCCAGGAGATCTTCTGGTCCGACCCGACCCTGATGTACTGCTCGACCCATCAGATGCCGCTCTATCCCGGCACCGGCGCCGCTGGCGAGCGCGGCGACCACGACAACATCGTCAACGCCCCACTCCGCGCCGGCGACGGCGGCGAGCAATTTCGCGCCGCCATGGAGGACCGCATCCTGCCTCGGCTGTCGGCGTTCGGGCCCGAGCTGATCGTCATCTCGGCGGGCTTCGACGCCCACAAGCGCGATCCGCTCGCCAACCTGCAGTTCGTCGAGGAGGACTTCGCCTGGGCGACACGCAAGATCATGGAGGTCGCCGACAAGACGGCGCAGGGACGGATCGTCTCCGTGCTCGAAGGCGGCTACGATCTCGAGGGATTGTCGAAATCAGCCGCGGCGCATGTGATCGCGTTGATGCGCGGTTGAGATTAGGATAAGCGATCCGGGTTCGTCTCGATCGCAACAAAGGCACGCCATGGCCGACAACGGCGCCGACATCAACAAACTGACGTTCGAGCGGGCGATCGAGGAGCTTGAAACGATCGTCAAGCGGCTCGAGGAGGGCAAGGTCCCACTCGAAGAGTCGGTGGCGATCTACGAGCGCGGCGAGGCGCTCAAGCGCCGCTGCGAGGAACTGTTGCGCCAGGCCGAGGCCCGGGTCGAGAAGATCACCTTGGATGCCTCCGGCAAGCCGGCCGGGACCGAGCCGCTCGACATCAACTAGCCGCAATCGGACCGATAACGGGCCCTTGGTTGCCTCGAAACCCTCAATTGGCCCGCCATACTGGTTAAAGGTCGGTTGAATGCCGAGGGTTTCCAATCTACTCTGGGCCTCTTATGTGAGGGGCCGGCCCGGTGCCGTGGCACCCTGGAAAGTTCCATCGTTCCAATAGTTTGTGGCGGAGATTCATTGGTGTCCATCCCATCCAAAACGCCCCTGCTCGACCAGATCAAATACCCCAGCGACCTGAGGAAGCTCGACGAGAGCCGACTCAAGCAGGTTGCCGACGAGCTTCGCACCGAGACGATCGATGCGGTGGCCGTAACCGGGGGGCATCTGGGCGCTGGTCTGGGCGTCGTCGAACTCACCGTCGCGCTGCATTACGTGTTCAACACCCCAGATGACCGGATCGTGTGGGACGTCGGCCACCAGGCCTATCCGCACAAGATCCTGACCGGCCGCCGCGACCGCATCCGCACGCTTCGCATGGGCAGCGGCCTGTCGGGCTTCACCAAGCGCGCCGAGAGCGAATACGACCCGTTCGGCGCTGCGCATTCCTCGACCTCGATCTCGTCGGCGCTCGGCATGGCCGTGGCGCGTGACCTGTCCGGGCGGCAAGAACAACGTGATCGCCGTGATCGGCGACGGCGCGATGACCGCCGGCATGGCCTACGAGGCGATGAACAACGCCGGCGCGATGAACTCGCGGCTGATCGTCATCCTCAACGACAACGATATGTCGATCGCGCCGCCGGTCGGCGCCATGGCCGGCTACCTGGCCCGTCTGTTCTCCGGACACACCTATCGGTCGTTGCGCGAGGTCGGCAAGCAGCTTGCCACCAAGCTGCCGAAGGCGCTGGAAATCGGCGCGCTGCGCGCCGAGGAATTCAGCCGCGGCATGATCACCGGCGGCACGATGTTCGAGGAGCTTGGCTTCTATTACGTCGGCCCGATCGACGGCCACAACATGGATCAGCTTCTGCCGGTCCTGAAGAACGTGCGCGACAGCAAGACCGGGCCGATCATCGTCCATTGCCGCACACAGAAGGGCAAAGGCTACGAGCCGGCCGAGAAATCCGCCGACAAGTACCACGGCGTGGTGAAATTCGACGTCGCCACCGGCGTCCAGCAGAAGGGCAAGTCCAACGCCCCCGCCTACCAGAAGGTGTTCGGCGAGAGCCTGATCAAGGAAGCCAGGAAGGACAACAAGATCGTCGGCATCACTGCGGCGATGCCGTCCGGCACCGGCATCGACCAGTTCGAGAAGGTATTTCCCGAGCGCACCTTCGACGTCGGCATTGCCGAGCAGCACGCGGTGACGTTCGCCGCAGGCCTCGCGACCGAAGGCTACAAGCCCTTCTGCGCGATCTATTCGACCTTCCTGCAGCGCGGCTACGACCAGGTGGTGCACGACGTCGCCATCCAGAAGCTGCCGGTGCGCTTCGCCATGGACCGCGCCGGCCTGGTCGGCGCCGATGGTCCGACCCACGCCGGCTCTTTCGACCTCGCCTATCTCGGCTGCCTGCCGAACTTCGTCATCATGGCTGCCGCCGACGAGGCGGACATGGTGCACATGGTGTCGACGCAGGTCGCCATCAACGACCGGCCATCGGCGTTGCGCTATCCGCGCGGCGAAGGCGTCGGCGTCGAAATGCCGGCGGAAGGCAAGCCGCTCGAAATCGGAAAGGGCCGCATCGTCCGCGAGGGCAGCAAGATCGCCATCCTGTCGCTCGGCACCCGGCTTGCGGAATCGCTGAAGGCCGCCGAAGAGCTCGCCTCCTATGGCCTTTCCACCACGGTGGCCGACGCGCGCTTTGCCAAGCCGATCGACACTGATCTGGTGCTGCGGCTCGCCAACGAGCACGAGGTGCTGATCACCATCGAGGAAGGCGCCATCGGTGGCTTCGCCGCGCAGGTGTACCAGACGCTGTCCGACAACGGTGCGCTCGACCGCGGGCTCAAGATCCGCTCGATGGTGCTGCCGGACATCTTCATCGACCACGATTCGCCGAACGCGATGTACGCGCAGGCGGGTCTCGACGCCAAGGCCATCGTCAAGAAGGTGTTCGAGGCGCTCGGACGCGACGCCGGCAAGATCGAGGCCGGCCGGCTGGCCTGACGACGATCCAGCGGAGGGCTTATCGCCGCCGCTGATCGACACATCAATCAATCAATGCCGCCGCGTGCACGCGCACGCGCGGCGTTCCCAATTTCTCCACGATCGGTCACTACGCCGTCGCCTGCGACGAGCATCCAGCATGACCATGCCAACTCCCATAACGGTGGACACCGCCATCGCGCCCGTACGCCAGAACGTCTGGCGCGACGAGTTGATCGAAACGATCAAACTCGCGCTGCCGATCGCGCTGACCCAGCTTGGCCAGATCGCGATGATGACCAGCGATCTCGCGCTGCTGGGCCGGCTCGGCGATCACGTCGTCGCCGCGTCGGCGCTGGCCCATACGGTGCTGTTCGCAGCCTTCATGGTCGGCCTGGGCATCGTCTCCGCGGTGTCGCCGCTCGCCTCGCAAGCGTTCGGCGCGCGCCAGCCCCGCATGGTGCGGCGGGCGCTCCGGGTCGGCCTCTGGGCCGCGACACTGCTTGGCGTCCCGCTCACCGCCTCGCAGCTTTACGGCGAACAGATATTGCTGGCGCTCGGCCAGTCCCCGGACACCGCGGGGCTCGCCGCGAGCTATCTCAAGGGGCTGGCCTGGTCGCTGGTGCCGGCGTGGTGGTTCATCGCGCTGCGCGGCTTCATGCAATCGGTGAACCGGCCCGAGCCTGGCTTGTGGATCACGCTCGTCGCGATCCCGCTCAACACGCTGCTGGCCTATGCGCTGATCTATGGCGCGTTCGGGCTGCCGCGGCTGGAGATGTTCGGCGCCGGCCTTGCCACCACCATCGTCGACACCGGCATGTGCGTCGCTGGCGTCTGGGTCTGCTACGCCTGCCGGCCGTTCAAGAAGTACCGCGTCCTGGGACGCTTCTGGGTGATGGACTGGCCGTTGTTCGGCCGCCTGCTCGCGGTCGGCGCGCCGATCTCCGGCACCATGATGTTCGAATTCGGCGTGTTCGCCGCCGCCGCCATCCTGATGGGCTGGCTCGGCACCACCGAGCTTGCCGCCCATCAGATCGCCGTCACCACGGCGTCGATCATCTTCATGGTGCCGTTCGGCGTGTCGATGGCCGCCACCGTGCGGGTCGGCCATGCGGTGGGGCGCCGCGATGTCGCGGCGACACGGCGCGCCGGCCTTGCCGCGGTGGCGCTCGGCGCCGCGTTCATGGCGGCCATGACCTTGATCATCGTGGCGACGCGCAGCGCCATCCCGCTGTTCTTCCTCGGCTTCGGCACCGGCGGCGCCGACCCGACACTGCGGCTTGCGGCGTTGCTGCTCGCGGTCGGATCGACCTTCTTCATCGCCGACGGCATTCAGACTGTCACGGCCGGCGCATTGCGCGGCCTGAACGACACCCGTATGCCGTTGCTGTTTGCCGCGGTCTGCTTCTGGGCAATCGGCTTCACCGCCTGCTGGCTGCTGGGCTTCACGCTCCATCTCGGGGCGGTCGGCATCTGGATTGGCCTTTCCATTGGGCTCGTGGCCTATGCTGTGCTGCTGGTGTGGCGCTTCCATGCGTTAACCCAGCGCGGCTATCTTCCGGACCTTGCAACTCCGGCCTGAAGAGCACGGCTCGACGTCATGACCGAACGGCTCGTCATCGATCGCTTGGCGCACCGCGGCGATGGCGTGGCCGACACGCCGTCGGGTCCGCTCTACGTGCCCTACACGCTGCCCGGCGAGACCGTCGAGGTCGAGCCCGTTCCCGGCCAATCCGGACCGCCGTCATTTGCTGCGGATCGAAACCGCAAGCGCCGAGCGGATCGAGCCGTTCTGCCCGCATTTCGGTGTCTGCGGCGGCTGCGCCATCCAGCATTGGATGCCGGAACGCTATGGCGAGTGGAAACGCAGCCTCGTCATTGCCGCGCTTGAGCAGGCCGGACTCGACGCGACGGTGGACGAATTGATCGACGCCCATGGCGAAGGCCGCCGCCGCGCCACCCTCCACGCCCGCCGCGGCGCACGCGATATTCTGGAAGTCGGATTTGCGGCGCTGCGCGCGCACCACATCATTGCCATCGACCGCTGCCCGGTGCTGGCGCCTTCGCTCGACGGCGCCATCGCCAGCGGCGTGGGCCGTCGCCGAAGCGCTCGGGCCGCAAAGCAAGCCGCTCGACATCCAGGTCACCGCGACCGATGTCGGGATCGACATGGATGTCCGCGGCTCCGGCCCTTTGTCCCCATCGCGGATGACGGCGCTGGCAAAGCTCGCCGCCACTCATCGGCTCGCCCGCCTCACCCGCCACGGCGAGTTGATCGCGCAGCGCGCGGTGCCGACCCTCACGATCGGCCGGGCGAATGTGGCTCTGCCACCGGGCGTTTTCCTGCAGGCCACCGCCGCCGGCGAGCAGACCTTGGCCCGGCTGGTAGCGACTCATGTCGGCAACGCCAAGACGGTCGCCGATCTGTTCTGCGGCATCGGCCCGTTCGCGCTTCGCCTTGCCGAGCGCGCGCGGATTGCGGCTTTCGATTCCGATGCGCCCGCCATCGCGGGCCTCGTGCAAGCGACCAACATGACATCCGGCCTCAAGCCGATCGAGGCCGCGACCCGCGACCTGTTCCGGCGCCCCCTCGTCCCGCTGGAGCTCAAGCGGTTCGGCGCGGTGGTGTTTGACCCGCCGCGGCAGGGCGCCGAGGCGCAGGCTCGCGAGCTTGCGAAAAGTGCCGTGCCCGTCATCGTCGCGGTATCGTGCAACACGGCCACCTTCGCTCGCGACGCGCGCATCCTGGTCGACGGCGGCTACAAGCTCGTGCGCGGTCACGCCGGTCGATCAGTTCCGGCATTCCGCCCACGTCGAGATCGTGGCGCGCCTGGAGCGCGCCTAGTTGCCCCAGCGCTCCTGCCAGAGCTTCTCGCCGATCATGCAGGAAATCCGAGGCTGCGGCGCCGCGGCTGGCACGATCCTCTGCTCCGGCGTGCGGCCGGCAATCTCGAGCACGAGCTTGGTGCGGATTGCTTCCTTGAACTGCTCGCGCGTCTTGATCGGGATCACGAAAGCGCCCGGCCCGCCGATCACGCAGTCCTCGTAGTAGACGTCGAGATTGTCGATATCGAGCGTGCTCGGGTTGGGCCGCTTCAGCAGGATCGGCAGCCCGTTGATGGTGATGTCCATTCCGGAGCACCTCGTCGCGCACGACGGTGACCGGCGGACCGTTGTTGTTGACGCCGTCGCCGGAGACATCGATCACCCGGCGCTGACCGCGAAAGCCCGAGCCTTCGAACAAAGGCTGGGCAAACATCAGCGCGCCGGAGATCGAGGTCCGCATGGCCCGCGTGTAGCGCGCCCGCCCGATGTCGGCGGCAAAGCCGTCGGCCGCCTCCGGGCCGTCGATCAGCCGCCACGGCACGATGATCTGCTGATGGTTGCTGCCCGCCCATTCGAAGTAGGTCAGCGCGATGCGGCCCTGCGCGCCCTGCTTCAGCGCCTGCAGGAATTCCCGCGAGCTCAGCGCGGCCATATAGCCCTCGCGCTGCAAGGCCTGTTCCTCGGGGTCCATCGAGTAGGACACATCGACCGCGAGCACGACCTCGACATCCACCGCGACGGTGCCGGTCTCGCCGCGTTGCGCCAAGGTCTCCGGCCGGTTTGGCGCGGCAACGCCGAAGCCCGCCAGCACGGCGGCCACGACCACAACACCGGCAGTGATCGCGAGACGTCCGCGCATGCCAGGCTCTCCCATGCCCCAATGGGCGATGGTTGCACGGAGCACTGTCGGGGGAAAGATGTCCGGCCGCGCTAACCGTCGGTGGTTTCAGTGTCGGTAATCTCTATGCCGAAGCCGGCAAGCCCGACATAGGTGAATTTCGCCGAGGCCATCAAGCGGATCGATGAGATGCCAAGGTCCTTGAGGATCTGCGCCCCAAGCCCGACCTCGCGCCATTGCTTGGTCCGGGCGGCCTCCGAGTTCTGCTCGCTGGAGGGGATCGCCTGGTTCGGCACGCCGGCCGCGCCATCGCGCAGGATCACGACGACGCCGCGGCCCTCCTGCTTGAGACGCTGCAGGGCTGAATGCACCGGATTGGCGCCGCCGAACACGTCGCGGATGATGTCGGCCCGGTGCAGCCGCGCCAGCACGTTCTTGCCGTCGCCGATCTTGCCGTAGACCACGGCCATGTGGTGCACAGCGTCGAACGGCGTGACATAGGCGTAGCCTGTCAGCGGGCCAATCTCGCTCTTGACCTGGAATTCGCCGACCCGCTTGACCAGCTTCTCGCGCGCCTGCCGGTAGGCAATGATGTCGGCGATGGAAATCTGGGTGAGCTTGTGGCGGACCGCGAAGGCGGCCACGCCTGGCCCGCGCATCACCGTGCCGTCGTCGTTCATCAGTTCCGACAGCACACCGACCGGCGGCAGCCCGGCGAGGCGACAGAGATCGATGCAGGCCTCGGTGTGGCCCGACCGCATCAGCACGCCGCCATCCTTGGCGACCAGAGGGAACACGTGGCCGGGCCTCACGAAATCGGCGGCGCCGCTATTGCCATTGGCCAATGCCCGCACCGTGTTGGTGCGCTCCTCGGCGGAGATGCCGGTGGTCAGGCCATGGCGGACATCGACGGTGATGGTGAAAGCGGTGCCGAGCGGCGCGTCGTTGGAGGTGACCATCGGATCGAGCCGAAGCCGTCGCGCCTCATCGCCGGACAGCGGGGCGCAGACGATGCCCGACGTGTTGCGGATGATGAAGGCCATCTTCTCGGCCGTGCACAGCGAGGCCGCGACGAACAGATCGCCCTCGTTCTCGCGATCGTCGTCGTCGGTGACGACGATGATCTCGCCGCGGGCAAACGCCGCGATTGCGGCTTCGACACGTTCATAGGTCTCGACCACGGATACTCCTCGGTACGCTATTTCTTGAAAGGCCAATCGGGTGTCTCGCCGACCTGCGCGCGCTGGCGGAGATAATGATCCGCGATCACGCACGCCACCATGGCCTCACCGATCGGTACAGCCCGGATGCCCACGCATGGGTCGTGGCGCCCTTTGGTGGAAACATCGGTCTCGTTGCCGTGGCGATCGACCGTCTTGCGCGGCGTCAGGATCGACGAGGTCGGCTTCACTGCAAAGCGCGCCACCACCGGCTGACCGGTCGAGATGCCGCCAAGAATGCCGCCCGCATTGTTGGAGAGGAAGCGCGGCTTGCTGTCATTTCCCATTCGCATTTCGTCGGCGTTGTCCTCGCCGGACAGTTCGGCGGCAGCGAAGCCAGCGCCGATCTCGACGCCCTTGACCGCGTTGATCCCCATCAATGCACCGGCAAGATCGCCATCGAGCTTGCCGTAGACCGGCGCCCCGAGACCGACTGGCACGCCTTCGGCAATCACCTCGATGACAGCGCCGACCGACGAGCCTTTCTTGCGGACGTCATCAAGGTAGTCGGCGAAGCCCGCTGCCGCTCTCGCATCCGGACAAAAGAATGGATTGCGCTCAACCTCGGCCCAGTCCCAGGTGCCTCGGTCGATCTTGTGCGGCCCGATCTGGATCAGGGCCGCGCGCACATTGAGCCCTGGCACGACCTTGCGGGCGATGGCGCCGGCCGCGACCCGCATCGCGGTTTCTCGCGCCGACGCGCGGCCCCCGCCGCGGTAGTCGTGGAAGCCGTACTTCGCGTCATAGGTGTATCCGGCATGCCCCGGCCGGTAGACGTCCTTGATCGCGGAATAGTCCTTCGAGCGCTGGTCGACATTCTCGATCATGAGCGCGATCGGCGTCCCGGTCGTCAATTGCTGGCCGCCCGCCTCCTCGGCGAACACGCCGGAGAGGATTTTGACCGTATCCGGCTCCTGGCGCTGAGTCGTGAAGCGGGACTGACCGGGCCGCCGCTTGTCGAGATACGGCTGGATATCGGCCTCGGTCAGCGGAATGCGCGGCGGACAGCCGTCGACCACGCAGCCGATCGCCGGCCCGTGACTTTCGCCGAAGGTCGTGACTCGGAAGAGATGGCCGAAGGTGTTGAATGACATTGCAGTTTTGCTCGCTTGCGGTGTCGTAACCCGCGCCTGTTGGCCGGTCAAAGCCGCGTTGCGCATGAATGCATATTCAGGAGCGTGAACGACGGTTAATGCGAAGCTGAATGTCTGTTAAGCTACGGAAATATCACAACTTTTTTGATTTTATATTTGCTGGCCTGGCGTCGCTGTGCCATGGATGTTCACGGTAAGGGGCGGGCCCAAGGACCAAATCCCACGACGCTCAGCTAGGCCACCTGCCGACGGCAACACTCATCAAAGGATCACGACCATGAAGATGCACAAGAAGCACCATCGTCACCATCACCGGAAGCACAAGAAGAAAGAGATGAAGGCGAAGTAATTGGGCGACGTCGCGATCAATCGCGACTGATCTGATTATTTCGCGATTTGCTTTCGAGCATTTCGCTGCAGCGGCTGGACGAAAGTCCGGCCGCTTTGCTTTGGACGGCGGGCTCATTCGTGGCGCGCCATGCTGTTGCCGTCGAACACGTAGACGCAGCCCTGCCCGATCTCGCCGCCGCCGCGGGAGGCCTGTTCGGGATCGACCAGGCGAAGATACGCCATCAGAACACGGCACACCCCGCCATGCGCCGAGACGACGCTGTCACGCTCAAGACTTTCATACCAGGCGCCGACCCGCGCCTGCAGCAGCGCGTAGCTCTCCCCGCCCGGGATCACAAAGCCCCATCGGTCACGCTCGCGATCCGCCAGCGCCGTCGCCTCGCGCGCCTGCAATTCGCCAAAGGTGAAACCCTCCCACCGGCCGAATGACATTTCCATCAGGCGGGCGTCGGTGCGATAGCTGGCCGCATCGAGGCCGACCGCAGCGCGGATCAATTCCATCGTCTCGCGGGCGCGGCCGAGCGGGCTCGACACATAATCGTAGTCCGTCAGCCCGCGGCCAGCGCGCTCGATCAATTCGCGAAGCAGTTCGCCGCAGCGGGACGCCTGCACGCGGCCGAGCGCATTCAGCGGAATGTCGTGCTGACCCTGCAGCCGCTTGTCCCGATTCCAGTCGGTTTCGCCGTGTCGGACGAAATAGAGGATGGGCCGCGCCATGGCAATTTGACGGCGCTGTGCCGCCTACTCCTTGGGAACAGTAATGTCGATGTCCGGCGCGTCGGGATGCTTCATGCCGACGATGTTGTAGCCGGCGTCGACATGAAGGATTTCGGCGGTCACGCCGCGCGACATGTCGGACAGAAGGTAGACGGCGGCGTCACCGACCTCGTCGGTGGTGACGGTGCGCCGCAGCGGCGCATTGTGCTCCGTCCAGCCGAGGATATAGCGAAAGTCGCCGATCCCGGACGCCGCCAGCGTCTTGATCGGCCCCGACGAGATGGCGTTGACGCGGATTTTCTTGCCGCCGAGATCGGCGGCGAGATAGCGCACCGACATCTCCAGCGCCGCCTTGGCGACTCCCATGACGTTGTAGTGCGGAATCCATTTTTCGCCGCCGTAATAAGTCAGCGTCAGCAGCGAGCCGCCCTGCGGCATCAACTTCTCGGCACGCTGGGCCACGGCTACAAACGAATAGCAGGAGATCAACATGGTGCGGGCGAAGTTGTCCGCTGTGGTGTCGACGTAGCGGCCGTCGAGTTCCTTCTTGTCGGAGAAGGCAATCGCATGCACCACAAAGTCGAGGGAGCCCCAGCTTTTCTGTATGGCGCTGAACACCGCGTCGATGGTGGCGGGCTCAGTCACGTCGCAATGACCGAACACCTGGGCTCCGATCTCCTTGGCCAACGGCTCGACGCGCTTCTTCAGTGCATCACCCTGATAGGTAAGCCCGATCTCGGCGCCCTGAGCGCGACAGGCCCTGGCGATACCGAGGGCGAGCGACCGGTTGTTGGCGACGCCCAAGATCAAACCGCGCTTGCCGCGCATGAGACCCGAGGCTTTCGCCATGACCCTCCCCAAGCCTCGCCCTGAATGCGCCAAGCTGCCGCAATCCGGCTGCCCAGCCTCGTATGGCATAGCGCCTGGGGCCCTTCAATCATTTCCAATGCGCGGAATATGTGACAAACACACGGTGTTGTTCCAAGCGAAATCGCAGTCGTCAGGACGGGGAGTTCGGTTGGGCACCTTTCACCAGGACATCGAGGCTGCCATCCCGGCGCTGCGCCGCTATGCGCGAGCGCTGACGCGCGACGCGGAGACGGCGGACGACCTTGTGCAGGATGCGCTGGTGCGGGCGCTGCGCTCCGAGCACCTGTTTCATGGCGGCGACGTTCGGAGCTGGCTCTATACCATCCTGACCAATCTCAACCGCAACCGTCTTCGCTCGCTGGCACGGCGACCGATGCTGATGCCGATCGAGGACAACGACGCGCCTGATGCTGCCGGACCCGAAGCGGGCGGCCGGGATATCGAGCGGGCCCTGGCGATGCTGGTCGATGAGCAACGCACCGCGCTCCTTCTGGTGGTGCTGGAAGGCCTGACCTATCGCGAGGTGGCCGAGATTCAAGGCGTGCCGATCGGAACCGTGATGTCGCGTCTGGCGCGAGCGCGTGCGCAGATCAAAACCTATCTCGATGGCGAGCGCCCCGCGCTTCGCCGCATTAAATAACAAGAAAGGTCATTTCATGATCGACCACAGAACAATGGTGACGGAAGACGAGTTGCACGTCTACGTCGACGGCGAGTTGCCGGCGGACCGCCGCCAGGCCGTCGAAACGTGGCTTGCGAACCATGCGGACGATGCAGCCCGGGTGGCCGCCTGGCGCGCCCAGGCCGAGGCGATCCGCGCGCGTTACGGCGCGGTGATCCATGAGCCGGTGCCGGATCGGCTGACGCTCAACCGGATCATGCGCAAGCAGCGGTCCTGGGGCGCGATCGCCGCTGCGGCGGCGGTTGCGGCGTTCATCGTCGGCGGCGCTGCCGGCTGGATGGCGCGGGGCGTTTCGGCCGCCGCGCCGAGCGAGGTCGCGTTGTTCACCGCCGACGCGCTCGACGCCCACAAGCTCTACATCAGCGAGGTCCGCCACCCGATCGAAGTGAAGGCGGAGGAGGATCACCTGCTGCCGTGGCTGTCGCGACGGGTGGGGACGACGCTGCGGGCGCCCGATCTCGGCGGCTTCGGCCTCAAGCTGCTCGGCGGGCGGCTGTTGCCGGGCGTCGACGGCCCGGCGGCGCTGTTCATGTACGAAGGCGCCAACGGCGAGCGCTACACGATCTATTGCTCGCGGCTCAACGCCGAGCGGACGGCGTTTCGCTATGACGCCGAAGACAATTTCGGCGCCGTGCACTGGATCGAGGGCAGCTACGGCTGGGTGGTCAGCGGACCGAAGGACCGCGACAAGCTCAAGGCCGTCGCCAGCGCCGCCTACGACCAGCTCGAGAACCGCATCCCGGCGCCGTCGCAGGGCTCGGCCACTCAGCTCAAGTCGCCGCGAGGGTCGTAGGGCTTGTCGCTGCGCCACTTCTTCATCAGCTCGTCGAGCTCGGGATCGCCGCGCTCGGGCAGCACGATGCGAACGGTCGCGTAAAGATCGCCGGGTCCGTCCTTGCCCGGCAAGCCCTTGCCCTTGACGCGCATGGTGCGGCCGGAGCTGGTGCCGGCCGGGATCGCCAGTTCGACCGCGCCATCGAGCGTCGGCACGCGAACCTTGCCGCCGAGCACCGCCTCATAAAGCGTCACCGGCAATTCCAGCCGGAGATTCAAGCCGTCGCGCTTGAACAGCGGATGTTCGGCGAAGGTGACGGTGATCAGCGCGTCGCCGGCGGCACCCCGGGGGCCGGGCATGCCCTGCCCTTTCAGGCGGATGGTCTGGCCGTCGGCGAGGCCCGGCGGAATTTTCGCATCGATCTCCTTGCCGGTCGGCAGATGGACGCGGCGGGAGGTGCCGGTCAGCACCTCGTTCAGCGCGATCGAGACGGTGCCGGTGACGTCGCGGCTTCCGGCCGGCTCCTCCTGCTCGAACCCCTGGGAGCGGCGTCC
This sequence comes from uncultured Alphaproteobacteria bacterium, assembly GCA_963785665.1. Taxonomy (GTDB): domain Bacteria; phylum Pseudomonadota; class Alphaproteobacteria; order Rhizobiales; family Xanthobacteraceae; genus Z2-YC6860. Next base: position 341,015 of record CAWAWF010000022.1, on the reverse strand, counting down.
GGCGCCCGCGCCGCCGAACATCTCCTTCAGGATATCGTCGATGCCGCCGCGACCGCCGCCGGCTCGGCCGCCGCCGCGGGCCGATCCGTCATTGCCCCAGGTGAAGTGCTCGAAGCGGCTGTCCTGACCAGGGCCGCCCGCGCCGGCACCAGCGCCCCACGGTCCCCGGGCGCCGCCACCGCCGGGAAAGCCCTGGAAACGCGGCTTGCCTTCGGCGTCGATCTCGCCGCGGTCGAACGCCTTCCGCTTGGCCTCGTCGCCGACGATCTCGTAGGCAGCGTTCAGTTCGGAGAACTTCGTCGCCGCCGCCTTGTCGGTCTTGTTGGCATCCGGATGCAGCTTCTTGGCCAAGCGCCGATAGGCGCTTTTCACCGCCGCAGGGGTGGCGTTCTTCTGTACCCCCAGGATCTCATAGGGGTCGCGCATCCGGGCAACTCCAAGAAAATCGAGAAGAAATGCGGCCGCGCGAATCGGCGGCCGGTCCCGTCCTCAGTCCGGATACTATGTGGTGGTTCGGGGCCTTAAACGCAACGATTCGGATCAGGACCGCGACCACGGCCGCAGGCTCTTGACCTCCCAAGCACCCGCCTTGACCCGGCAGGCCTCGCCCTGCAGCCAAGTCTCGGAGCCCTGCCGACGCACGTAGCTCGCCAGCACATTGCGGCAGCTCATGCCGTCCTTGCTGTAGGCACTGGCGATCGGGGTGACGGTGCCGTGAGCACCGCTCGAGGCGTTTTCCCAGGGCGTGCTGATCTCCTTGCTGTCACGCTGGAGCACGTCGACGATGGCCATGCGCGCGAACACGAGATCGGTATCCGGCGGCAGCGCCCCGGTCGAGACCGAGGCCGGGATCACAGTTGGCGTGCCGACCGAGCCGGTCACGTCGTCGCGGGCTTCGGCGCGTGCCTCATCCCTGCCGTGCTTCGAGAACATCGAGCCGAACGATGAACCGGACACCGCGCAACCGCCCAACGACAAGCCCAAGCCATCGCAAGCGTCAACGCGACGGCGAGCCGTAGGCTTGCCACAGCCGTTCTATTATAAGAAGAGAGCCGAACTGCACGGCGAGCCGGAAGGCCGGCCATACGGGTACCCCACCAGATGTCCGAAGCGGCCCCGATTCAACACCCGACCGGGTTAACGATTGGTGATTTCACCGCGGCCGACGAGCCGATGCGGCTATTTGGCCAATGGCTGGAGGATGCCACCGCCTCGGAACCATCCGATCCCAACGCCATGGCGGTCGCCACCGTCGATGCCGACGGGCTTCCGGACGTGCGGATGGTGCTGCTGAAGGGCTTCGACGAGCGTGGCGCCGTCTTCTACACCAACATGGAAAGCCTGAAGGGGCGGCAACTCAATGCCAACCCGAAGGCAGCCCTGCTGTTTCACTGGAAGTCGCGAAGCCGCCAGATCCGCCTGCGCGGCCCGATCGAGCGGGTCGACGCGGCCGAGGCCGACGCCTACTACGCCTCGCGCTCGCGGCTGTCGCAGATCGGCGCCTGGGCCAGCAAGCAATCGTCGCCGCTGGAAAGCCGGCTCGCCTTCGAGAAGGCGATTGCCCTCTACACCGCCAAATTCGCCATCGGGGCGGTGCCGCGGCCGCCGTTCTGGTCGGGGTTTCGACTTATTCCAATGACCATGGAGTTCTGGGAAGACCGCCCATTCCGCTTGCACGACCGCGTCGAGTTCCGGCGCGGGCAGGTTGGTGCGCCTTGGAGCAAGACGCGGCTCTATCCGTAAGCTACGTTGTCAAACATGGCGACCGCACCGCAGACCAATCAGCCGCGCCGCACGCTGCTGCTGACCGGAGCCAGCCGCGGCATCGGCCACGCCACGGTGAAGCGCTTCTCCGCGGCCGGCTGGCGGGTCATCACCTGCTCGCGGCATGGCTTTCCCGAGAACTGCCCGTGGGAGATGGGGCCGGAGGATCACATCCAGGTCGATCTCGCCGATCCCGCCAACACCCAGCACGCCATCGCGGAGATCAAGCAGCGGCTGACCGACGGCGAACTGCACGCGCTGGTCAACAACGCCGCGATCTCGCCCAAGGCCGAAGGCGGCAAGCGCCTGTCGTCGATCGAGACCACCCAGGAGGTCTGGCAGCAGGTGTTCCAGGTCAATTTCCTGGCGCCGATCATGCTGGCACGCGGCCTGCTCGACGAGCTCAAGGCGGCCAAGGGCTCGGTGGTCAACGTCACCTCGATCGCGGGATCGCGGGTGCACCCGTTCGCCGGCACCGCCTACTCGACTTCGAAGGCGGCGCTCGCCGCACTGACCCGCGAGATGGCTGCCGACTTCGGTCCGCTCGGCATCCGCGTCAACGCCATCGCGCCCGGCGAGATCGACACCGCGATCTTGTCGCCCGGCACCGAGGCGATCATCCCGCACATCCCGCTGCACCGGCTCGGCACCACCGACGAGGTGGCGAAGATCATCTACGTGCTGTGCACGGAGACCAGCTCGTATGTGAACGGCGCGGAGATTCACATCAACGGCGGCCAGCACGTTTAGCTTTTGCGACGTGGGGCCGCGATCGCGCGAAAATAGATTCAGTTGTCAAACAGCCAAGCGAATTCGCTCGCGGGATGTTTAGAGACGCCGCGGCGTCTTCATCCTTCCCCTCACAAACGTGAGGGAGCGGAGCGCCGGAAGGCGCTTTAGAAAATCTCACGCCTTGCGGCAGGCTTGCGCGGCCCACCGCGGGAAGGCGTGCACGCATCTTGCGATGCGTCCGCCTCCCGGCGCTCCACCGGCGGCATTTGCAGGCGTCCCCCGGATGGGGGTGTCGCCATCAGCCCCAGGCCGCGTTTCTTGACCGGCATTTTCGCCGGCCAATGCAGCGAGCTCCTCGCAGGGCGCCCATAGTGGCGCCCGAGCGGAGTCCCGGGGCCGCCCGAGTGCAGGTTTACGAGACCTGCCCGCAGGGGCCGCACCTCGCTCCACCATCAAGACGTCTCATGATGACGCCCTCGATGAGCGAGGCATCATTAGGAATATAGTCTATAGGAATAAAGTCAATAAAAATTTGCGAATGCCTTCTGATGGAACTCGTCTCGGGCAATTCTTGCTGTTCGCACAAGAGGTTAACGCGCGTTAATCATACTTGCCGATTGGAACCGGGACGGGCATACTGTAGTTAATGCGGCGCGTCCAAACAGCCCCGGGAGTTGGCGGGGCAGCGAGCGCGACATGCGTGGCCCACCCATTATCGCTCTGCTCGGCATCGCCATTCTGGTGGGGCACCCCTCATTTCGGATTTCGACTGTCGTCCCCACCACCGCCGAGCAGCCGGCGGCATCTGACCGTGCGATCGCGCCTGAGGCCGCCGCCGCGCCTGCCGCCGAGGACTGGGACGCCATACCTGCTCAGACACCGCCGATCTCGACGGCCGCCGCTTTCGCCTATTCCCGGCATCACCCGCCGACGCCGCTGCCCGCGCTGGCCTTCGCGGCGCTGACCGGCACGGCTGCGCAGGACGCCGACGTCGTCTCGGACGGCCCGGTGGCGCCGGCGATCGACATCGAACCCGGCGAACTGCAGGGCTTCTCCCGCGACAGCCTGTGCAACGCCATCGTCGCGGTGGCTCGGGCCAACGATTTGCCGGTGCCGTTCTTCGCCAACCTGATCTGGCAGGAGAGCAATTTCCATCTCGGCTCGATCAGCCCGGCTGGTGCGCTCGGGATCGCGCAATTCATGCCGGAAACGGCGGTCGATCACGGCGTGATCAATCCGTTCGAGCCGATCCACGCGCTGTTTTCGGCGGGCAAGCTGCTGCGCAAGCTCAAAGCGCAATACGGCAATCTCGGCCTTGCGGCCGCCGCCTACAACGCCGGCCCGCAGCGGGTGAACGCCTGGCTCGCCGAGCACCGGACACTGCCCGGCGAGACCCGCGCCTATGTGGTGCGGATCACCGGCCAGCCGGCCGACCGTTGGATGACCGGCGAGCTTGCAAACGATCCGCAGGCCGCCGTGCTGCCGGCGCGCGCGCCGTGCGCCGAGGTCGCGGCAGAGGTCAAGGTGGAGGCGAAGTTCGCCCGCATCGCCGGCCTGATGACGGAGCTGTCCGCCGCCACCGCACCTCCGCCCAAGATGCACATGGCGGCAATGGCGAGGATGCTCGGGGCCGTCCCGCTGCCAAGGCCGAAGCCTCCGCAACTGCGCATGCTCAGTGCGATGAAGGATCAGAGCCGGCCGCCGGCCGCCGGGGCATCGGTCAGGCGAGTCGCGCCCGTGCGGGACACCTTCGCCGCGCGGTGACCGCCGGCCAAGTCAAGCCGCGCGGCTAGAGCATTTCCCACCTGCGTAGAGAAAGTTCGTCATGGCCGGGCTTGTCCCGGCCATCCACGCCTTGATTTACACAAAGCAAGGCGTGGATGCCCGGCACAAGGCCGGGCATGACGTGGAGAGGTCGGTGCAGGCAAACTGAGAAGGAGGACTTCAGTACGGTCCCGTCAGAACGTCGCCTGCTTATGCCCGCACTCCTTGCAGGCGAACGGCACGCGGATCTGGCCGGGCGGCGCGGTGATGCGATTTTTCGCGCCGCACTTCCCGCATACGGTCTCGATGCGGGTGTCGCCCTGCTTGACCGTGACAGCCTTGCGGGCCATCGCCTCCTTGATGAGGCGATCCGCCTCCTCGCGCATCGATTCTTTCGACATGTCGCCCCAATGCTCCGCGGCCGCTTTAGCCCAACAAGCCGGCTAGAGCCAGCCCTTCCACTTGAAAATAAGGAACGGCAGGATCGCCGAAAAGATCATCAGCGCCACCGCGTAGGGATAACCGTACAGCCATTCCAACTCGGGAATGCTCTTGAAGTTCATACCGTAGATCGAGGCGATCAGGGTCGGCGGCATCATCGCCACGGCCGCGATCGAGAAGATCTTGATGATGTTGTTCTGCTCGATGTTGACGATGCCGATCACGCCGTCCTGCATGAACTGGATCTTGCTGTTCAGATAGGTCGAGTGGTCCGCCAGCGACAGCACGTCGCGCTGCATCGACTGCAATTGCAGGCGGACGTCCTTGGGCCAGCGCATGCCCTCGGCCTCGTTGGCGAGGAACAGCAGCAGCCTGCCGATCGAGACCAGGCTTTCGCGGACCTTGGAGTTGAGGTCGCCGTGGCTGCCGTTGGCCTTGAGCATGTCCTTGTACGACAGCGAGGTCTTGCCGTCGGCGCCGTTGCTTTCCGGCTCGTAGACCTGGTGGGAGAGCCGGTCGGCGTCCATGCCGACCCGCTCGAGGATGTCGGCGGAACGGTCGATCACGGCGTCGAGCAGGTCGAGCAGCACGGTCTCGCCGGTGAGGTTGGCGGGGCAGTTGCGGGCGAGCTTGTGGCCGACCAGCGTGAACGGCTTGGGGTCCTCGTAGCGCACGGTGACGAGCCGGTGGCCGGACAGGATGAAGGTCACGGGCGTGGTCTTCGGCACCGCGGTGTCGGAATTGCACATCAGGGTCGCGGTCATGTAGCGCGCGTGATGCTCGACATAGAGGCGGCTGCTGACCTCGATCTCTTGCATCTCCTCCCGCGTCGGCACCGCGATGCCGAGCACCCGCTCGACCAGCTTGTCCTCGCCGGGCGCCGGATTGACGAGATCGAGCCAGACGGCATGGTCGGGCACCTCTTCGCCGGACACGATGTCGCGGCGTTCGAGCGAGGAGCCGTTGGGGACGTAGGCGGCCAGCATGAGGGGGATGATCCGCGCGGGAGCTTTGAACCACGGCGCCCGCCGTGACGCGCCCCCGCGTCCAGCCGTCGCCCGTTTGAACGCGGCAGTCTTGGCGCGATCACAGCGATCCCGCAAGCGGAAATGATCGAAAGGCTGAGCCCGCGCGTCTCCGTGACGGACCGATGACAAGCTGAAAGGGACACGCTGAAAAGGCGACGGCCGCGGTTGCCCGCGGCCGTGCGCCGAATGCGATCGGGATGTGGGTCTGGTTAGACTGCGGACTCCACAAAGCGCAGGTCGATCCGCGTCACGGCGGCCTGGACGTGGGCCGGACTCGTGCGGCGATCAGTGTAGCGCGCCGCAGCCGCCACTGCCTCGATGCCGATGCTGCCGTAGCGGCGGCTCAACTGGGTTTGTTCGCCGCGGCGCTCGGACAGCGCGGTCGGGGGCTTCTCGGTCGTTGTCGGGTGGTCATGGGTTCCTCCGTTTGGTGCTCTGGTTGTTCATTGGGGTCAGTGAGTGGTCCCGGATCGCGGCAGAAATGGGCGGACAATCGTGTGCTATCGCGGCAACTCCGGTGCGAATTGACGCGGGTTGCCCTGCAAAACCGCGATTTTCCTGAGGTCTTCGGGCCAATGCTTCCAATGATCGGGAACGCATTAGAAATTCAGTATGGTAAACCATTGCTTAACGGCTTGACCTGAAGATGCCGGGAATGGCCTTGGCGGACCGAGATTAAAGGCCCGTCATAAACTGCGACATTCCTGCCACAGGTTCACAGTGCCATGCGGCATAGACCGGTTGTCACCTGGAATCCGCGGTCGAACTTCGTCTATCTATGGAAATGAGATTGCACATGGTGAATGGCATGGGACTTCGCGGGGCCGCCGGGAAACGGGCGATCGCAATGGCGGCGTTGGGCTTGGCCGTGCTGCTGTCGGGCTGCATGTCGCAGACCATCGAGCCGGCGTCCGAGGCGAACTTCACGCCGCGCGACAAGAAGCTGCTCGCCAACCCGCCCTACGCCAAGGCCACCATCCCGGAGCCGTATCTCCGCCACATCGTCGACTATCACCGCAAGGAAGGCCCGGGCACCATCGTGGTCGATCCGGATGCGCGCTATCTCTATTACGTGCTGCCCGAGGGCAAGGCGATCCGCTACGGCGTCACCGTCGGCGAAGAGGCGCTGGTGTTCTCCGGCGTCGCCAAGGTCGGCCGCCGCGAGGAATGGCCGTCGTGGACGCCGACCGCCGACATCAAGAAGCGGCTGACAGGCATTCCCGATTTCGTCGGCCCAGGCCCGCACAATCCGCTCGGCTCGCGTGGCCTCTATCTCTATGCGAACGGCAAGGACACGCTGTACCGCATCCACGGCACCAACCAGCCGGAATATATCGGTTCGGCGATCTCGTCCGGCTGCATCCGCATGACCAACGAGGACGTCATCGACCTGTACAACCGGGTCAAGCTCGGCACGCCGGTGGTGGTGCTGGCGCTGGGCTCGGGTGACGCGCCGTTCAACCCGCGCATGGCGCTGGGCGGCGGCCCTGGCGTCGGCAACAACTAGCGAATTCTCGGCCGAGACCGGACGGCGCTGGATGAAAATCCGGCGCCGTTTTCGTTTGGGGTGCTGGCCGCGGCGTTGGACGTCAGATCGAGCGGACGCGGGCGCGGCAGCGGGATGTCGGCTGCCAGCGCCGCCGGGTCGAGCACGTTCCACTGGCAGATGCGATAGCCGTGGTTGCGCTCGGCGAGATCGAGATGGATGTGGCTCTCGTGATAGGCATCCGAGCCGGGGCCGAGCACGGTGGTGAAGCGGGCGCAGGCCGAGCGTGCGAAGCCCCTCGCGGAACGGCTTCGACACCAGCGGATCGGTCAGGGTGAAGCTTGCGCCGTTGCGAAGCTTCACCGCGCCGATGTCGACGGCGTTGCCTTTGCCGTGCTCTGAGAGTTTCGCGCCGGCGATGTTGTTGCGCGGCCGGCACTCGTAGGAATCGAGATCGGTGACGGCGGCGAGCGGCGCGCCGAGTTCGGCCGCGGCAGGCCCGACATCGGCGCGGACGAACTCCGCGACCTGCTCGGCCATGCGGCACAACAGCGTCGGCGGCGGATTGACCGCGACCGCGGCGCCGTCGGGCATCAGCACGCGGTCGAGCCGCACCAGGTCGATGGTGGCGCATTGCGCGGGCTCGGGCCGGATCGGCAGCGGCGCAAAGCGCGCGATCTTGCCGAGCCGCTCGTAGCAGGCCAGCGTCTGCGGCGTCGGCAAGGTGGCGGCCGGCGGCATCTTGTGCAGCTCGCGGTCGAGCTCATGCTGAAGCTCGGAGGTGTTGCTGGCGTAGGCGGGGGTGACGAGCAGCGCCAGCAGCCCGCACTGAGCGAAGCGAAATGCCGGATGAGTCATCGTTCAGCCCCTAAGCCCGGATCGGCGTCCGGACCCGCGACAACGCGGCAGATCGCGGTTGGTTCGTTAACTATGGCGCCGGCCGAAAGCCTTGCGCGCGGGCGCGCTCGGCCAGCTCGCAGCCCTCGCAATAGCGCGAGTTTTTGTAGTCGATCCAGTTGTGGGCGTAGATGTTCTCGGGCGGGATGCCGTAGCGCTGCTGCAGGAATTTCACCAGCAGCAGCCCGGTCGCGAACTGCTCGGGCGTCAGCGGCTTTCGCACATCGGGCGCGTTGCCGTTGAATTCGACGCCGATCGAATTGGTCTTGATCACGTTGTGGAAGGTCTTGGAATTGTCGATGAACTTGTTGTCGTTGCGATTGGCGCCGTCGCCGTGGGTGGCGATGACGGTCTCCGGCACCGCCCAATAGACCGTGCCGTCGGTTTCGACCCAAAGGTGCACGCCGCGCTTGGTCGGGTTCTTGAACTGGCCCTCGGCCAGCGATTTCGCCGCGCCCGGCGCGCCCTCGGTCTGGTGCAGGATGATGTTGCGCCACGGCGCCTTCGACGGATCGCCGAGCTTGACCATGTAGACGATATGCAGGCCCGGGATCTGCGGCTCGCCGGGGCTTTTCGCCAGCGTCTTGAAGTCGGCGCCGTCCTGCGCCAGCGCGCCGAGCGGCGCCGACAGCAAAAGAATCAGGACCAGACGCGCCAGCATGTTGGGGACACCGCCGCCGCACCGACCGCGGCCTGTGGCAAACTAGCCAAGGATTGCTTGGCTCACAATCGATTCGTCCGATGGCGCAATTCGACGTTGTCGTGGTCGGGCTCGGCGCCACAGGGGCAGCCGCGCTACGGGAGCTTGCGCGCCGCGGCTTCCGCGTCGCCGGCATCGAACAGTTCACGCCAGGGCACGACCGCGGCTCCTCCCACGGCGAGACGCGCATCATCCGGCTCGGCTATTTCGAGCATCCGTCCTATGTGCCGCTGCTGCGGCGAAGCTACGAGCTGTGGCGCGAGCTCGAAGCCGACAGCGGCCGCCGGCTGATGCGCACCACCGGCATCGTCGAGATCGGCCCGCCGCACGGGCCGCTCATCGCCGGCACGCTTGCCGCCTCGCGCCAGCACGACCTGCCGCACACGGTCCTCGACTCGGCGGAGCTGATGCAGCGCTTTCCGGCGTTTCATGTCCCGAACGAATATATCGGCGTGTTCCAGCCGGACGGCGGCTTCGTTGCCGCCGAGGCCAGCATCGAGGCGCTGCTTGAGCTGGCGCGCAACACCAACGCGGAGATCAGGACCGGCGTCCGCGTCGACACGATCGAGCCGAACGGCCAGGGCGTTCGCATCGCCACCAGCGCCGGCGAGATCGAAGCGCGCGCGGTGATCGTCGCCGCCGGATCGTGGGTGCCGGCGCTGATTCCAGGTCTCTACGAACATCTGCGTTCGACCCGCGAGGTGATGGCCTGGTTCAATCCGCGCGATCCGGGGCCGCTGATGCCCGGCCGCCTGCCGGTGTTCATCCTGGAGAGCCGCCACGGCATGCACTACGGCTTTCCGGTGACGTCCGCCGGCACCATCAAGATCGCCAAGCACCACCACCGCGACGAGACGGTCTATCCCGACGATCCGCGGCGGCCGGTCGGCGATCTCGACGAGGCACTGATCCGGGCTGCCGTGGCCGAGCACATTCCGGCGGCGAACGGCGCGATGGTGTCGGCCAAGACCTGCATGTACACGGTGTCGCCGGACCACGACTTCGTTGTCGACCGCCTGCCCGGTGCGGAGAACATCATCGTCGCCTCGCCCTGTTCGGGCCACGGCTTCAAGTTCGCGCCGGTGATGGGAGAAATCCTCGCCGACCTCGCGACCGAGGGCGGCACCATGCACGACATTTCGCGTTTCTCGCTGGCGCGGTTTGGCTAGTTGTTTGTGTTCGTAATCAGACGCCTATTGCTCGACAGGATCGTCGCCCAACACCGCCAACGCCTCAAGGTTGCTTCTCATGAGATCGGCCTTGGATTCTCCCAGGACCGCCTCCGCTTTCGCATGAGCATCACACCAAAGTGGAACCGCGCGAGCCAAAACCTTCCGTCCATCAGCAGTGAGTTTCAAAAGGCGGCGTCGCTTGTCGTCCACCTGGACGACGATCTTGATCAACCCTCGTCGCTCCAAAGGCTTAAGCGCGGCGGTTAGGGTCGTTCGATCCGTCGCGAGCAGCGATGCCACCGATCCGATAGACGGCATTTCCGGACGATTGAGCGACATCAACAGTGAAAATTGTCCGTTGGTCAGGTCGACGTCCCTCAAAGCGTCATCGAAGAACCGCGCAAGCGTCCGAGCGGCGCGCTGCATGTGAAGACAGAGACAATTGTCCCGAACGAACAGGGTCGTTTCAAAGGGGACGTGCGATGCCATTGACAAACATAATACGTTGATATCAACCTTATGTCAAAGCGGCGCTGTTCTCGCTCTGCAACATGACCCGACTAGTAAGGACATCTTCATGACTTCGATCACGCCGTTCCTCTGGCTCGACAACAACGTCCCCGAGGCCGTCGCCTTCTACAAATCGGTTTTTCCCAATGCCAAGGTCGAAACCGTCAATGACTTCATGGCGAGCTTTGAACTTGAGGGGCAGAAGTTCAACGCCCTCAATGGCGGCCCAAAATTCAAGTTTAACGAAGCGATCTCCTTCTTCATCAGTGTCGAAAGCCAGGAGGAGGTGGACTACTTCTGGAACAAACTGATTGCCGATGGCGGCGAGGAATCGAAATGCGGTTGGCTCAAGGACAAATTTGGCCTGTCCTGGCAGGTCGTGCCCACTGCCCTCGGCCGTTACCTGAGCGATCCAGATCGCGAAAAGGCCAATCGCGCCATGCAGGCCATGATGAAGATGCGAAAGATCGTCATCGCCGATCTCGACAACGCATATTCCGGCTGATCCCCGAATAGTTCGGCATATGGAGCGAACACTTGATGTCTTCTGATCGCATGACCGTGCTCGTCGGCACAACAAAGGGTGCCTTTTTGATTTCCGGCGGCAATGACCGCCGCGGCTGGGCCATTCAGGGTCCGTACTGTGACGGCTGGCCAATCAATCACGTGATCGGAGATCCTGACACCGGCGTCCTTTGGGCGGGCGGCGGCGGCGAATGGCACGGCGCAGGGATCTGGCGCAGCGAAGATGGCGGCACGAGTTGGAAGGTCACCCGACTTACAAAGGGAAAGATGGATGATTGGGCCGCCAACGATCCTAATTTCGCAAAGATGATCGGCTGGACTGACGAACCGCTGCCGTTTACCGACACATTCGCTCAAATCTGGTCGCTCGGCTACGCGCACGGGACGCTGTATGCCGGCACCAAACCGGCCAACCTGCTGGCCAGTGAGAACGGCGGCAAAGATTGGAAACGGATACAAGCTCTGACGGATCACCCCTCGGCCGATAGCTGGAATCCGGGTGCTGCCGGGCTGGTGCTGCACACCATAGTGTCTGATCCGGGCGACCCGAAAAAGCTCTGGGTTGGAATCTCGGCGGCCGGCGTCTTCGCGACCGAGGACGGCGGCGCTACCTGGGAGCGCCGCAACCGCCTCTCGAACGCCGAAGCATGTGAACACCACGAGCATCCTGCCGCGCCCCGCGATGGCGACATCGGACACTGCGTCCACAATATGATGCGTGCGCCGGGCACGAGCGACGTGCTGTACCAGCAGAACCACCATGGTGTATGGCGCTCAGCCGATGGCGGCCGAAGCTGGGACGACCGGACCAAAGGCTTGCCGTCGACCTTCGGCTTTCCGATCCGCGTCCATCCGCGCGACCCGAATACCATCTGGACGCTGCCGCTCAACGGCGACATGGCCGGACGTTTTCCACCCGACGCAGCCGCAGCGGTCTGGCGGTCACGCGACGGCGGCCAAAGCTGGCAGGCGATGCGCCAAGGTCTTCCGCAGGAAGGTTGTTTCTTCACTGTGCTTCGTCAAGCGATGGCGGGTGACGAACGCGATCCAGCGGGAATCTATTTCGGCACAAACAGTGGCTCGGTCTTCGCCAGCTTCGATGAAGGTGAGAATTGGCAGGAGATCGCGCGTCACTTGCCAACGATACTTGCTGTCGAAGTACTTGAACGGAGATAACATCTGTTAGTCAACTACGGGGTGCCGGCTAAGAACGACATAGAGCACCCGAACTGACTGCAATAATTCGCCGCATCTTCGACCCTTTTGCAATGGCAGGGACGCGTTCGAAGGCACATCATTGGTGCCATAGTGGTCGACGTGCTCGGCCGCGATGGTCGCTATGTCGGGTTTGCGCCGCCCAGCACCTCGGCCGACCGCCTGATCGCGCTGCCGCGCCCCTATCTGGCGGTTCCGGCGCAGAGCTAGCCACCCGTTCGTCATGCTATAAATTCAGGACTTGGCCGGCGGGGGAAGCGCCGGCCCAAAAGAAACATTGTCTGAGAGGAAAACGCCCATGCTTGGCCTGATGCAAGACTGGCCGCTGCTCTGCCATCGCATCATCGACCACGCCGCGACCTACCATCCCGACCGCCCGGTGGTGTCGCGCTCGGTGGAGGGCCCGATCCACACCACCAACTATGCGCAGGTGCGGGCCCGCGCGCTGAAGGTGGCGCAGCGGCTCGAGCGCGACGGCATCAAACAGGGCGACCGCGTCGCCACCATGGCGTGGAACACCTGGCGGCATCTGGAAACCTGGTACGGCATCCTCGGCATCGGCGCGGTCTATCACACCGTCAATCCGCGGCTGTTCCCCGAGCAGATCTGCTGGATCGTCAATCATGCGGAGGACCGCATGATGTTCGTCGACCTGACGTTCCTGCCGATCCTGGAGAAGCACGCCCCCGGCCTGAAGACCATCGAGCGCTTCGTGGTGCTGACCGACAAGGCGCACATGCCGAACACCACGTTGAAGAACGCGATCGCCTACGAGGAATGGATCGGCGAGGTCGATGGCGACTTCGCCTGGAAGGACTTCGACGAGAACACCGCGGCCGGCATGTGCTACACCTCGGGCACCACCGGCAATCCGAAGGGCGTGCTCTACTCGCACCGCTCCAACGTGCTGCACTCGATGTTCGCCGCGATCCCGGACGCCATGGGCGTCTCGTCGCGCGACGTCGTGCTGCCGGTGGTGCCGATGTTCCACGCCAATTGCTGGGGGCTGGCGCTGACCTCGCCGATGATGGGCGCCGCCCTGGTGATGCCGGGCGCGAAGCTCGACGGCCCCTCGATCTACGAACTGCTCGACACCTACAAGGTGTCGTTCACCGCGGCGGTGCCGACGGTGTGGCTGATGCTGCTGCAGGACCTGGAGAAGACCGGCGGCAAGCTGCCGCATCTCAAGCGCGTGGTGATCGGCGGCTCGTCGTGCCCGCGCGCGATGACGCAGACGTTCCAGGACAAGTACGGCGTCGAAGTGATCCACGCCTGGGGCATGACCGAGATGAGCCCGCTCGGCTCGCTCTGCTCGCTGAAGCCGGAGTATGCGGCGCTGACCGGCGACGCCCGGCTCGACGTGCAGATGAAGCAGGGCCATCCGCCGTTCGGCGTCGAGATGAAGATCACCGACGACAGCGACAAGAAGCTGCCGTGGGACGGCAAGACCTTCGGCCGGCTCAAGGTGCGCGGACCGTCGGTGGCGCGGCGCTATTACAAGGACGACAGCGAAATCCTCGACGACGAGGGCTTCTTCGACACCGGCGACGTCGCGACCATGGACCAGCACGGCTACATGCAGATCACCGACCGCTCCAAGGACGTCATCAAGTCGGGCGGCGAATGGATCTCCTCGATCGACCTGGAGAACCTCGCGGTCGGCCATCCCAAGGTCGCCGAGGCCGCGGTGATCGGCGTCCCGCATCCGAAATGGGACGAGCGGCCGCTGCTGGTGGTGGTGCTGAAGAAAGACCAGAAGGCCGACAAGGCCGAAATCCTGGATTTCATGCAGGGCAAGATCGCCAAGTGGTGGATGCCCGACGACGTGGCCTTCGTCGACGACATCCCGCACACCGCGACCGGGAAAATCCTGAAAACCGAGCTGCGCCAGCGCTTCAAGGACTACCGGCTGCCCACCGTGGCGGCGTGAACCCGGGCCGCGGCCGGAACGACCAAACCGGAGGGTTCGGCGTATAGGCCGGCGCGCGGATGTCCGGTATAAAGCCTGACGTGGAAATGGACTGGGGCGCGCGTGCATGACTGTCGTTGATGTGGCTGCAACGCCGCCGCCGGTGCCGGCCGGCTTCGCGCCCTCGCCCCCGCCGCCTCCCCCGCCCGCCGCGCGTTTCATCGGCGATCAGAACGCCTATTGGCGGCTGCTGGTCCGCGGCTCGGCGCTGCTCGCGGTCACGCTCGGCATCTACCGGTTCTGGTTTGCCACCGACGTGCGGCGCTTCCTGTGGTCCGGCACCGAAATCTCCGGCGAAACCTTGGAGTATTCCGGCACCGCCACCGAGTTGCTGATCGGCTTCCTGATCGCCATCGCCGTGCTGGTGCCGCTCAACCTGATGCTGTTCGTGGCAGCGCTGGGGCTTGGCCCGGTCGGGCAATTCGCCAGTTCGTTGAGCTTTCCGATCCTGTTCTTCCTCGGCCAGTTCGCCATCTATCGCGCCCGGCGCTACCGGCTCACCCGCACCATCTACCGCGGCGTGCGCTGCCATCAGGACGGCTCGGCCTTGCGCTATGCGGTGTGCGGGTGCTTCTGGTGGATCATGATCGTGCTCACCCTCGGCCTCGCCTATCCGTTCGCGGTGTCCCGGCTCGAACGCTTCAAGATGCGCCACACCTACTACGGCAACCTTCAGGGCCGCTTCGAGGGCTCGGGCTGGCGGCTGTTCTTCCGCGGCTTGCTGATGTGGCTTGCGGTGATCGGGCCGCTCGCCTTCGCGGCGATCTATGTGACCGCCGCCGTCGACTGGGACGCGGTCACGGCAGCCTCGCGCACCGCCAAGGACGGTGCCGCGTTCCTCAAAGCGCTTGGCGCGATCCCGTACAGCCAGTCTCGCGATCGGGGTCGCGATCGGCGCGGTCGTCCTCAGTCTCATCATGGCGGCGGCGCTCTATCCGGTGTTCCAGGCCGTCGTGCTGCGCTGGTGGATCGGAGGGCTTCGACTCGGCGCGCTCGGCGTCCGATCGCGTCTGCGCACCGGCACGATCTACAAAGCGTATCTTCGCTTCCTCGGATTCGGCCTGCTGTTCTCGATCGCCACAGGGATCGCGATCGGGATTGTGCTGGGGGGCATCAACGCGGCGCTGATCGCGGTCCACCAGGCGCAGTTCGCCGGCGTCGTCAGTGCCGCGGCCGGGATCGTCTCCTACGTCGCGGTGATGCTCGGCTATTCGGCGATCTATCAGGGCACCGTGAAGCTGACATACTGGCGCCACGCCTGGGAGACCATCGCGCTCGACAACGCGGCGGTGCTGGACGGCGTCACCGCCGAAGGCGCGCCAAGCTCGGCGGTCGGTGAAGGCCTGGCGGACGCGCTCAACGTGGGCAGCTTCTGATGACGACCGGACCGGGCCTCTATTTCGACGGCACGAGCAGCGCGCGCCATCCGGTCACCGTGATGGCCGCGCCGGAGTCGCTCCGCATCCTCGGCCCCGACGGAATGACGATCGCGTCATGGCCCTACGCTGATCTGCGCTCGCAGTCAGCGCCGGACGACGTGATGCGGCTCCGCCGCGCCAATGCCGGACCCGAGCTGGCGCGGCTCGAAATTCGCGACGCCGCGCTGATCGCCGCGATCGACGCGTTTGCCGACAGCCTCGACCGCTCCGGCGCGACCGAGCGAAGGCTTCGGCGGCACGTCATCGGCTGGGCGGTCGCCGCCATGGCTTCGCTGGTGCTGATGGCGACAATCGGACTGCCGATGCTGGCGGAGCAGATCACGCCGCTGATCCCGATATCGGTCGAGCAGCGGCTTGGAACCGCCATCGATGCCCAGGTCCGCGGCATGCTCGACAACAAGAAGTCCGACAAGCCGTTCGAATGCGGCACCACCGACGCCGAAAAGCCCGGCCGCGCCGCGCTGGACGAACTGGTCGGCCGGCTCGCCGAAGCGGCCCATCTGCCGATCCCGCTCAGTCCCGCGGTGGTGCGGCGGCGGGAGACAAATGCCATTGCATTGCCGGGCGGACACATTTACGTCTTCGAAGGGCTGATCGCCAAAGCCAACAGCGCCGAGGAGGTTGCCAGCGTCGTCGCCCACGAGATCGGCCACGTCGCCCACCGCGACGGAACCCGCTCGCTGCTGGAGGCTGCCGGATTGTCATTCATGTTCGGCATGATGCTCGGCGATTTCACCGGCGGCGGGCTGGTGGTGATCGCGGCAAAGACGGTGGTGCAGTCGTCGTACTCGCGCGAGGTCGAGACGGCCGCGGATGGTTATGGAGTGAACTTGATGGCCAAGGCCGGCAGCGACCCACGCGCATTGGCGGTGATCCTCGACCGCATCGCGGGCTCGATCGAGCCGCCGTCCAAGATTCTCGCCGACCACCCGCAGACCAAGGACCGCGTCAAAGCCATCAACGCCGCCGCCGACCGCCTGCCCGCCGCCACCAGGCCGCTGCTTGCGCCGGCGCAATGGACGGCGCTCAAGGCGATCTGCGAGTAACCCATGGTCTGTAATTAGCCATGGCGCGCCGCCGATTTGCCGACGAGCCGGTTTCGCGGCTGGCCATCTGGGCCCGCGGCTGCGCCTTCTTTGCGCTGGCGGCGACCGTGCTGTCGATCCTGATCGTGCGCTCCGGCATCCTCGAGATCGTGCCGGCGCTGGCGACCTTCGCGGGCGCGCTGGTGTTCGCCGTGATCGCCATCGTGCTGGCGTTCGGCGCCTTCATCGTGATCTGGAAGGATGGCCTGCGCGGCATGGGCCATTGCTTCGGCGCGATCGGCATCGGGCTCGCGCTGATCGGCTATCCGGCCTATCTCGGCGTCCGCGCCTACCAGTTGCCGATGATCAACGACATCTCGACCGACGCGCTCGATCCGCCGCGCTTCGACGTGCTGGCGCGGCTGCGCCCGCGCGGCACGGTCGAATATGCCGGGCTCTATGCGGCCGAGCAGCAGCGCAAGGCCTATCCCGACGTCGAGCCGCTCAATGTCGGCGCGGCGCCGAACGCCGCCTATGACGCGGCGCTTGCCGTGATCGTCAAGCGCAAGTGGCGCATCGTGGTCGACCGCCCGCCGCTGCCGCGCCGCGACGGCCTGATCGAGGCGGTGGCCCGCACGCCGATCATGGGCTTCCGCGAAGACGTTTCGCTCCGGGTGCGGCGCGACGAGGACGGCTCGCGCATCGACGTGCGCTCGGCGTCGCGCTACGGCCGCCACGACTTCGGCAGCAACGCCTCGCGGATCAGGAGCCTGCTGGAAGACATCGACGACCGCCTCACCGACGACAGCGAGAAGGCCGAGCGCGCGGCGCAGCGCGCCGAGCAGGCCAAGCAGCGGCAGTTGAAAGCCAAGGCCGACGCCAAGCAGAAAGACAAGGACAAGACAAGCCGCCGCGGCGGCCGTGAGGTTCACGCCAGCCGGTAGCGGCCGGCGATCGAGGCCGGGCCGTTGGTGGTGACGGCGCCGCGGGCGACCAGGTCCTCCAGATGCGCCAGCACCGACATGCCGGCAGCCTTGAACAGCCGCGGATCGAGATTGGCGTAGATCGCGGTGACGATCGTCGGGATGTCGCTCTCGCCGCCCTGCAGCCGGTTGAGGATCGACGGCCTCGCGGGCCTTGCGATGCAGGATATAGGCAGCGACGAAGCGCGGCGCGTTGTTCACCGCACCGCCGTGGCCCGGGAAATAGACCGGCTCGGTGCGCTTGGCGAGCTTCTGCAGCGAGGCCATGTAGTCGCCCATCGAGCCGTCCGGCGGCGCCACCACCGGCGTCGACCACGCCATGACGTGATCGCCGGAGAACACGATGTTGTTCTCCTTGAAGGCATAGGCCATGTGGTTGGCGGTGTGGCCCGGCGTGGTGATGGCTTCCAGCGTCCAGCCGTCGCCGCGCACCACCTCGCCATCGGCGAGCGCGCGGTCGGGCATGAAGTCGGTGTCGTTGGAGGCCTCGGTCCGCGGCCCGTCGCCGACATGCAGCGGCCCGCGCCGGGCGGTGCGGGCCTTCGGCCAGAACCAGCGCGCCGGTCGCGGCCTTGATCGCCGGCACGCCCGGCGAATGATCGCGATGGGTGTGGGTGACGAAGATGTGCGTCACCGTCTCGCCGCGCACGGCGTCGAGCAGCGCCGCGCTGTGGGCGGCATCGACGGGACCCGGATCGATGATGGCGACCTTGCCGCGGCCGACGATGTAGCTGACCGTGCCCTTGTAGGTGAACGGGCTCGGGTTGTTGCACAGGACGCGGCGAACGCCCGGCATCGGCTCGTCGACCTTGTCCGGAACGAGGTCGAACGTCTTGTCGTAGGGGATGTCTTGCTGGGTGGCTTTCTGGGTTTCTTGGGCCATGGGCCTGTGTTTAGCGTCATTGGGCGGGGCGTGCCAGACGGTTAACGGGCGCCAATTCCGCCATCATTCCGGCCCGGCGGCGCCCTGCCCTCTCCCCGAAACCGTCCTTCGGCTCATCTCCCCTGGCGCCATCGTGGACGTGCTCTCGGAGGGACCATGCGTTACGCATCCGTGGCATTTGCGATTGCGACAATTCTGCTGGCCGTCTTGCTGGTTGCGCCAAGACACGCCGGCGCAGCGACCGCCGCCGACACCGAATTCTTGAGCCGCGCGGCGGTGATCGAGTGGATCGACGGCTACCGCAACAAGCCGGAGCCGCAGCGGCTTCCGGCGGCGGTCAAAGCGCTGAGCCAGTCCGGCGCGCTGCGCGAGCCTGAGACGGCGGGCTATTACGTGGGCTTCGTCGCGGGCGTGCTCGGCGCCAATCCGAAGGACGCCGAGCGGCTCGTTGGCAAGATGCTGCCGCTGCCGCCGGCCGATCAATGGCTCGCGGTGCGCGCCGTCGCCTATTCCGGCTTGCCGGGATGGAAGAGCCTGCTGGCGCGGATCGCCTCCAAGGTGCCGGCGCGCAGGGGCATGGTCGACGCCTATCTGACCGGCGCGCTGCCGACGCTCGACGCGATCGAGCTCGACAAGAGCCCGACCTGGCTGGAAAAGCTCGGCGAACAGCTCGGCAACCATCACAAGCCGCCGGTGCTGTCCTACGGACGCAACCCGGAATTGCTCGACACGCTATGGGGCCAGTATTTCGCCGCCGGCGAATACCGCCCGATCTGGCGCATCATGACGCTGCTGCCGTGGTCGAAGGAGCGCGACAACGCCGAACGGCTCACGGTCGGCAGCTCGGCGAAATACACGCTCGCCAACAACGCCTCGCGCTATCCCGACATCCTGAAGCTGATCAAGGAGATGGAGGGCTACCAGGAGCCGGCGGTGAAGCCGATCCTGACGGAGGTGATCAAGGCCGCCGAGACCACCGAGACGTCGGCGATCCGCAAAGAGCAGCTTGCGCTGGTCGACAAGGTGAAGAAGGGCACCGGCTTCCAGCACGACAGCAAGATCTGGGGCACCGTCGCGCAGGGCGCGATCGGCATCACCTGCGTGGCGCTGGCGGCGATCTCGCTGTCGGTGGCGGGGGTGCCCTGTGTGATCGGCGGCGCGGCAAGCTCCGCGGTGCTGACGTATTGGGCGGCGCAGTAGCAGCAGCGTGTCCCGCACGCGGTGCAGCGCGAAGCGGTGCACCGCAGATGCGGGACCCCGGTTGCTTGAAGACAAACCGGGGTCCCGGGTCTGCAGCGCATCACCAAGAGGTGCTGCGCTGCGCCCGGGACACGTGCTGAGAGTCAGTGCTTCTCCTCGTATTCCGCGAACGGGCCGGCGGCATAAACGATCCGGCCGCCGACCATGGTGAGCAACGAGACGGTGCCGCCGATCTCCTCGGTCGGCACGCTGAGATAATCGCGGTCGAGCACCGCGAGGTCGGCGAGCTTGCCGACCGCGAGCGAGCCGCGATCGTTGTCCTCGAAGCTGAACCAGGCGCTGCCCTCGGTGTAGAGGCGGAGCGCCTCGATCCGGCTCGGCAACTCCTCCGGCGCGCGCATGGCGATGCCGCCCGCGGTCTTGCCGTCGAGCAGCCATTGCAGCGAGACGAACGGGCTCGGCCCCATCACCCGGTGCGCGTCGGTGCCGGCGCCGACCGGTACACCCATGCGCATCGCGCTGACGACCGGCGGCACGCGGAGCGCGGCCTCCGCGCCGTACTTGCCGAGGAACGCCTCGCCGCGGAAGTAGAACGCGTTCTGGATCAGCCAGCCCACGCCCATCGCCTTCATCCGGGCGAGGCTCGCCGGCGAGGCGTCGTAGAGATGTGCGATCGACCAGCGCAGCTTCGCCACCGGCGTCTCCGCGTTGACGCGCTCCAGCACGTCGAGCAGGTGATGCGCCGAACCGTCGTTTGGCCAATGGAACGTCGCGGTCATGCCGCGTGAGGCCGCCCAGCGCAGCACGTCGGCAAGCTGATCCTTCTGCGCGTCGGTCGGATTGTCGTTGTTGTACATGCCCCAGGTGACGTTCTCGCCGATGCCGTTGAAGCGCAGCATGCCGTCGCCGAAGCCCATCGGCAGCACCTGGGTGAGTTCCTTGAAGTCGTCGAGCTCATGGCCGCGGCGCGGCGCGCACAGGCTGTAGCGCACCCGCAGCGTAAGCCCGCCCTCGCGCCAGACCTGGAACAGCGGCTGATAGTCGGGGATGGAGAGGTTGTAGCCGCCGGGATCGCTGACGCCGGTGAGGCCGAGCGCATTGAGCGCGCGAAAGAACGCCCGCGTGCCCGCGACCTTCTGCGCGAACGTCGGGCCGCGGCAGCAGGTTGAACAGATCGCTGATGGCGCGGTTGTCGCCGGTGAGCCAGCCGGTCGGCTGGCCGGCGGGATCGCGCTCGACGGCAAGGCGCGCGGCAAGCTCGGCCGGGATGGCGAGCGCGTCGGCGCCGTCCCGGTCGAGCAGCACGCGGCTGTAGAGCTGCTGGATGTAGACGTGATGGTTGGGCGCGGCGGCTACGATCTCGGCCTGGGTGGGCCGCCGATCCTCCTTGAACTGCCGGTCGGTCCAGCCGCCGGCCACCACCAGCCAGGCGCCGGGCGGCGCGGCCTTGTCGGCGGCGCGGAGTTTTTCGAGGGCTTCGGCGAGCGTGCGGACGCCGAACCAGTGAACCTCGGTCATGTATGTCAGGCCGGCGCGGATGGCGTGGATGTGGGAATCGATCAGACCGGGAATGACGGTGCGGCCGCCGAGGTCGATGACGCGGGTGGCGGGGCCCGCCAGCGCGCGGACGACTTCGGTGCTGCCGATCGCGGCGATTTTATCGCCGCGCACCGCGAGGGCCTCGGCGGGCGTTGCGTCGAAGCGGACGAACTTGCCGTTGACGAGGATGGTGTCGGGTGCTTGCGCGTGCGGCCGCCGAGGCCGATGTCGACAGCGCAACAGCGCCGAGCAGCGGCCGGATCCGCAACAGGCCCGCACATCACAACCGCTGCAAGGTGCATTCGGTCTCGATGAACATGTCCTTCGAGCCCGGCGGGGTGCGGCGATAGACCGATGTCTCCTTGTAGCCGTTCTTGCCGCAGGTCACCGAGACGTCGTCGGGCACCGTCTCCTTGCTGATGTGGCTCCGGTACAGGCCGAGCACGTTGGTCTTGATGGTGATCGGCTGGCCGGCCTTGGGATGCAGCACCACCTCGGCGTCCGACACCGGCGTGCCACGGGCGTCGCGCACGAAGCCGAAATAGGCCGGCCCGAGATTCTCGACGTCCTTGGCGGCGTCGTACTCGTCGCCGCCGGCGAACGCCGCGGTGGCCGCCAGCGCCCCACGATCCCGATCAGCAGCCGTCGCATCGAGCCATCCGCGTCATCCCCGGAAGAAGTACAAGTTTATCATGAGGCCCACGGCCACCACCATCGCCGCGCCGGGGACGAGCCAGGCCGTTGCCGCCGGCAACTTCTGCGTCAGGCTGGCCGGCAGATAGGCCGCAATTCCTGCGACGATCCCCGCCACCACCG
Organism: uncultured Alphaproteobacteria bacterium; assembly: GCA_963785665.1. GTDB lineage: Bacteria > Pseudomonadota > Alphaproteobacteria > Rhizobiales > Xanthobacteraceae > Z2-YC6860. The sequence goes on along the minus strand of CAWAWF010000022.1, from coordinate 318,927 downwards.
CGGAGGTGAACATCCAGCCGAACCAGTACATCGCCGGGCCATTGATCGGCTTGCTCGGGCCGAGGCTCCATTGGCCGAGCGCGGAATGGTAGGTGAAGGCCGCGAGGTTGATCTCGGTCGCGGTGATGTAGACGATCGGATAGACGATCGCGAACACGATGGCGAAGGTGCCGAACTGGCGCGTTGCGGTCATGCGAACCCCCGCAGGTTGTTGATGATGTGGCCGACCAGGAAATTCCACCACACGATGATGGTGAGAACGGCGGTCAGCATGGCGCGCGCGTTGGTGGCGCCCGGCGCGTTCGGGCACCCGCCAGAAGTACCAATAGGCCGGCAGCGCGGCGAGGCCGAGCGCCGCGAAATGCTCCTTGATCTCGAACAGGGCGTACGGCTTCCAGAGCTGGAGCTGGATGATCGCGATGCGCGAGCTGATCGTGTAGTGGGTGTAGATGATGCCGCCGAGCAGCATCGTCAGCAGATACAGCACCACGATGGCGGTGACGTAGGACGTCGACGGCACCGCGCGGAACTTGGTGACGAAGGTGCCGGCGTGAGCCTTCACCGGCCAGAACACCGCGACGGCCTGATGGGTGATGGCGCCGAGCAGCGCCACCGCCAGCAAGCCGTGGACGATCAGCAGAGCAATCCATTCCATCGCAGCCCCCTCGCTTTGGAAAAACTCTAATGTCGGTTTCCACTTGCGCGAAGGGCGCAGCTTTCGCCGCGCCCTTCGAAACCTCTTATGTCGGTCCGCTCAGTGCGCCAGCGGATCCGGCCGGACCTGGATGTGCACCGCCATCGGATAGGCGCCCTTGCCGCGCTCGTTGAGCCAGGGCGTGCGGTCGCCGGAGGCGCTCCACAGGCCGCGGCCCTTCCAGCCGGCATTGGCGTCGTCGATGCGGGCGTCGAGGCCCTTGGCGTAGTAGCCCATCGGGTACGGCACCGTCAGCAGCACCATCTTGCCTTTGACCAGGGCGGCGAAGCCGTCCTGCAGGTTGGCGGTCGAGATCGGCACGTCCTTGCCGAGACCGACGGCGTCGTGCTGATCGACCCAGGTGTAGTAGCTCGCCTCGGCGCTCGAATTCGGCACGTCGGCGAAGCCCGGCCCCGGATACTTGTGCATCGTGAAGCCCTCCGGGCAATGATTGCCGGTGGCGTTCGGTCCGCTGAGCGGAGCCTTGCACTTGCTGCGGTCGAACTCGATCAGGTCGCCGCCGGAGCCCGAGCCCCAGACCACGCCGTTCGAGTCGATGTCGCCGCCGCGGACGCCGATGGCTTCCTTCGGCAGAACATAGATCTCGCTGAGCTTGGTCTTCGGATCGTAGCGCAGGAAGCCCGCCGGACCGGCAAACGTGCCGGTGGTGTACCAGATCGAGCCGTCCTTCGGATTCGGCATCACCGCATAGGGGCCGGAGCCGACGTTGAGGCGCGTGTCCTTGCCCTGCTCCGGCTTGCCCGGCTCGGCGATCTCGTCGAGCTTGCCGTTGCCGTTGCTGTCGAGCACGAACGGGGCCCAGCCGGTCGCCTTCTGGGAGTCGTGGGTCTCGTCCCAAACCTTGGTGTTGACCCAGCCGGCCACCGGCCCGGTGCCCGACAGCCACAGCGTGTTGTCGGCGTCGTAGCCGAACTGCGCATGGTGGGTGGCGAAGCAGGTGTCGATGAACTCGTACTTCTCCGTCTTCGGATCGTGCACCGCGACCTGACGCTGGCTCTTTTCCAGCGGGAACACCTTGGCGTACTCGTTGTCCGAGCCCTTCTTGCACCAAGCCGGATTGTCCTGGCCGCGGACGGTCGCGGCGAGCCAGATGCGGCCGTCGCTGCCGAACATCGAATTGTGGTTGTTGGCGCGGGTGTCCCACAGGATGCGGTCGCCCCAATAGGCCGACGGCGCCGTCGGCTTGATCGCGCCGGCATGGCCCGGCCCGAGCGACACCGGCATGCCGGGATCGGCAACCGGCATCTTGAAGAACGACACCTTGTTGGTCTTCGGATCGAGCACCGGGCTGTTGTCGGTGGAATATTCCGGCGAGCCGTACAGCGGTCCGTTGGCGTTGACCGTCGGGTTGCGGCGGTCGGAGGCGATCAGGTCGTGCAGGTACTTGTCGGGCGTCGACCAGTCCCAGGTGGTGACGACGAGATTGCGCTCGACGCCGGTCGGACGCGACGGCTTGTTCTTCGGCAGTTCGCCCTTGGCGACGCGGTCGGTCCAGTCGCCGAGATACTTGTAGGGCGCGCCGCCGAACTGGCCGGCGATGCGGTTGGTCATCATCTCGCCGGCCTGGCCGGACTGGATGCGGCGAATCCAGGCGTCGGCGCCGTTGTCGAACTTGCCGAACTGCGCCGGGATGGTGCGGGTCGCCTCCTGGCCGAGCTGATGACAGCCGACGCAGTCGGTGTTGTTCATCTGCCGGATCCAGTTTTCGCGGGTGATGTTCTTGGGGATGTCGGTCGAGCCGCCGAAGTCCTTGGCCGGCGGAATCTTCATCATCGCGAACCAGTAGATCCCCGGGTAGTAGTGCGCGGCCGCCGCTTCGCTCGGCGCCGCGACCGAGGTGAGGTCGAGCTGCTGGCCGGGCTTGGCGCGCATCCGCGGCGAATCGACGAGGCCATAGCCGCGCACCCACACCTCGTAGTTGGCGGTCGGCAGGTCGGGGATGACGTAACGGCCCTGGTCGTCGGTGACGACAGCCTTGGTGAAGCGGGTCGGCAGGTCGGTGGTCTCGGCGATCACCCAGACGCCGGCCTCCGGTCCCTTGGCTCCGCGCACCACGCCGCCGATATCGTCGTTGTCGATGGCGACCGCCGACGCGATCGCGGCGGTGCGGGGCTTCGGTTGCGCGTCGACCGGCGCGCTCGCGGCCATCATGGCGACGCCGACCGCGGCCACCGACGAACACAGAACCATTCTGAGGCTCATGGTCACACCCTCCCTTGTTTTTCCGGGCTTTTCACCCGTTGTCGAATTAATCCTATACCAAATAGGATCGAGCGGAAGGCCAAACCGGATACCGTGAAATCCGGGCGGCGAAAATCGGGAGGCAGGCATGCGGCGAGCGCTACGCGGTTCCGGCGTCGCCATTTTGGCATTGTTCCAAATTGCGCTGGCCGGCTGCGCGCCGATGCGCAAAGCTATCCGACGCGCTCGATCACCATGATCGTGCCCTACCCGGCCGGCGGACCGACCGACACGCTGGCCCGCATCATGGCCGACCCGTTGAAAGCCGCGCTCGGGCAGTCGGTCATCATCGAGAACGTCACCGGCGCCGGCGGCTCGATCGCCACCGGTCGCGTCGCTCATGCCACGCCGGACGGCTACACCATCGAGATCGGCCACAACCAGACCCACGTCATCAACGGTGCGACGCAGAACCTGAACTACGACGTGGTCAAGGACTTCGAGCCGGTCACCCCGATCGCCGAGACGCCGATCTGGCTGATCGCCAAGCCCGCGGTGCCGGCGGCCACCCTCCACGAGTTCATCGCCTGGCTGAAGAAGCAGGACGGCAAGGCGACCATGGGCTCGGTCGGCGTCGGCGGCCCGGGCGATATCGCCGCCGAATCCTTCAAGCGGCAAACCGGAACGAAGTTCGCATTCGTGCCGTACCGCGGCGGCGCGCCGCTGCTCCAGGACATGCTCGGCGGCCAGATCGATTTCACCTTTGGGCAGGCGCCGACCTACCTGCCCTATGTGCGCAACGGCCAGCTCAAGGCGTTCGCCGTGCTGATGCCGAAGCGCTGGTACGCGGCGCCGGACGTGCCGACTCTCGACGAGCTTGGCATCAAGGGCATCTACGCCTCGTTCTGGCATGGCATCTGGGCGCCGAAGGGCACGCCGAAGCCGATCGTCGACAAGCTCAACGCCGCCTTCGTGCAGACGCTGGCGGACGAGGGCGTGCAGCAGCGCTTCAAGGACATCGGCCAGGAGATTTTTCCGCGGGACAAACAGAACCCGGCGGCGCTGGCCGAGCAGCAGAGGGTAGAGATCGAACGCTGGTGGCCGGTCATCAAAGCCGCCGGCATCAAATCGGAATGAACGGGAGAATATGATGAGAACATTGGCATTGGTGGCCGCGGCCACGTTGGCGCTCTGCACGAGCGCGCAGGCGCAATCGGACTATCCCAACAGGCCGGTAAAGATCATCAACGACTCGGCGCCTGGCAGCGCGACCGATACGTCCGCGCGCCTGATGGCCGAGCGGCTCGGCGTGATATGGGGCCAACAGCCGGTCGTGGAGAACCGGCCCGGCGCCGGCGGCTCGCTTGCGGTGCGCGCCGCACAGCAGGCGGCACCCGACGGCTACACCCTCTATGTCGGAGCGGCCTCCACCTTCACCGCGTTGAAAGGCGCGCCGGGCGTGGCGCCGAACCTGCCGATCGAGTTGCCAAAGGACTTCACGCCGATCGGCTTCATGACCCTGCAGCCGATGTTCATCGCGGTGTCGCCCAAGATCGGCGTGAAATCGCTGCCTGAGCTGATTGCGCTTGCCAAGAAGAAGCCCGGCGAACTGTCCTACGCCACCACCGGGCGCGGACGCATCACCCACCTCACCATGGAGCTGATCCAGCAGCGCGCCGGCATCAAGCTGCAGATGATTCCGTACTCCGGCGGGCCGACCGCGGCGATGAGCGACGTCGGCACCGGCCGGGTCGCCGCCGTGCTGGAGGGCTATTCCGGCCTGGCCGGCGGCCTTAACAGCCATCTCATCGACGGGATCGCGGTGGCCTCGCTGGAACGGCTCGATGACTTCAAGGACCTGCCGACGGTGGCAGAAACCTTGCCAGGCTTCGTCGCCGGCGGCTGGAACGTCCTGCTGGCGCCGGTCGGCACGCCGGACGCCATCATCCAGAAGATCGGCAAGGACTTGAACAAGGCCATGGAGGACGCCGAGCTGAAAAAGAAGCTCGCCGCGCTCGGCGCCTATCCGCATCCGATGACGCCGGCGCAGGTCACGGCCTTCGCCCAGGACCAGCAGCGCACCTGGCGGCCGATCGCGGAAAAGGTCACCAAGGAGATGGAAGCGAAGTGAACCGCCGGCGGGCCGTCTGCATCGGGCTCATCCTTGCCGGTGTGCTCGGCACCGTGCCCGCGGGGGCGGAAGACTTTCCCGACCGGCCGATCAAAGTGATCGCGCCGTTCACGCCGGGCTCGCCGAACGACGTGGTGGCCCGCCTGATCGCCCAGCCGATGTCGGTGCAGCTGGGGCAATCGGTGGTGATCGAGAACAAGCCGGGCGGCGGCACCGCGATCGGCGTCAAGGCGACGCTGACAGCGGAGCCGGACGGCTACACCTGATGATCTCCAACAGCCCGACGCATTTCATCACGCCACTGGTCAGCAAGACCTTCACCTACGATCCGCTGAAGGACTTCGTGCCGGTGGCATCGGTGGCAAGCGGCGGCCTGATGCTGGTGATCGCGCCCGAGGTGCCGGCGTCGACGCTGAAGGAATTCATCGCCTATGCCCACGCCAATCCCGGCAAGCTCAACTTCGGCTTCGGCCAGGGCACCCTGCCGCAGCTGGTCGGCGAGATGTTCAAGCTCGCGACCCATACCGACATCGCCAACATCCCCTACAAGGGCGGCATCCAGGCGGTCACCGACATGCTGGGCGGTCGCGTCCAGATGAACATCGGCACCATCTCGACGCTCGCCCCGCTGGTGCGGCAGGGCAAGCTTCGCGCGCTCGCCATCACCAGCGCCACGCGGAACGCCGAGCTGCCGGACGTGCCGACCATGGCCGAAAGCGGCCTTCCGGAGGTGGCTTCGCTGACGATCTACGGCCTGTTCGGGCCTACCGGCATCCCGGCCGAGGTGGTCGCCCGCCTCAACCGCGCCGTGAACGAGAGCCTGAAATCGGAAGAAATCCGCGCGGCGATCCGCCGGATCGGCTTCGAGCCGCATCCCGGCTCGCCTGAGGATTTTACAAAGCTGCTGGCAAATGAAATGAAGGTCTGGATTCCGATCGTGAAGAAGACTGGTTTCCAATTGAACTGAAGGTGACATCGCCATGCCAAGCCCGTCCGCCGGCCCCGTCGATCCCGCGCTGATCGACGACCTCGTTGCCGCAAGCCGCATCCTCGCCCACCACGGCGTGCTCGACGCCTGGGGCCACGTGTCGATGCGGCATCCGAAAAACCCGGAGCGCTATCTGATCTCGCGGGCCCGTGCCCCCGCGCTGGTGACCGCAGCCGACATCATGGAGCTCGACCTCGATTCCAATCCGGTCGCCGGCGACGACCGCCGCATGTTCCTGGAGCGGTTCATCCACGGCGAGGCTTTCCGGGCGCGGCCAGACGTCATGGCGGTGGTGCACAGCCACTCGCCGACCGTCATTCCGTTCTCGGTGACCGATGAGCCGCTGCGGGCGGTTTCGAGCGTGGCGTCGTTCCTGGCCTGCGGCTGCCCGGTGTTCGAAATCCGCGAGCCCGGCATCACCAAGGGACTGCTGGTCACCACCATCAAGCAGGGCGCCGCGCTGGCGAAGGTGCTGGGCGACAACCCGGTGGCGCTGTTGCGCGGCCACGGCAATCTTGTGGTGGCGCCCGACATCCAGCGCGTGGTGCACCGCGCGCTCTACACCGAGGTCAATGCGCGGCAACTCAGCACCGCGTTGTCGTTCCGGAAGCCGATCAAATATATCGAGCCGGACGAGATGCTCGACCCGCAGCGGCTCGGCGATTCCTGGGAGGTGTGGAAGCGCGACGCGATGGGGGCGAAGTAGCGAGCTCTCGTCGCCGCTGTCATTCCCCGCACGCGGCGCAGCGCGAAGCGATGCACCGCAGATGCGATGACCCGCAGCGTTCAATAGCTGGCACAGGGGTTATGGATTCCGGGTTCGCGCACTTCGACGTGCTGCGCTGCGCCCGGAAGACGGGCGAGGCCTCACACGATCGCGAAGGCCTCGATCTCGACCATGAACTCCGGCCGCGACAGGCGGCTCACCTGCACCGTGGTGCTGGTCGGCACGGCGGCGGCGAAGTAGCGCATCCGCACGTCCTGGTGCTTGAAATACTCGTCCATGTCGGTGACGTAGGTCGTGGTCTTGACGATATCGGCGAGCGTGGCGCCGGCGGCCTCAAGCGCGGCCTTGATGTTGTCGCCGACCTGCTCGATCTGCGCGCGCATGTCGCCCTTGCCGACACAATTGCCGTGCACGTCGCGCGGCGTCTGGCCGGCGATGTAGATTTGCCGGGTGGGGCCGACCTCGACCACCATGACCTGGGAATACAGCACCTGGTCGCCGGATTTGCGGACGTGAAGCTTGTCCGGCTGGATGCGTTCGCGTTTGGCGGCCATGTTTACGTTCCTTGGCTTACATCTTCTCGACGGTTGGCATGATCTCGCTGGTGAACAGCTTCAGCGAGCGCGTGGCCTGCTCCATCGTCATGGTGCCGAGGAACATGTAGTTCAGCAGATAGTTGAAGCCGATCTCCTTGTGCTGCGCCTCGATCTTCGCCAGCACGGTCTTCGGCGAGCCGGTGATCACGGTGCCCTCGGCGACGCCCTCGTCGTAGTTCTGGCCGCGGACCACGCGCATGCGGGCCTGCGCCATGGTGACGCCGTGCTTGTTGCGGAGCCAGTTGATGTTGCCGAGATGGTTGTTCATGGCGGGCTTGGCCCAGGCCTCCGCCTTCTCGTCGGTCTCGTCGACGAAGACGTGGCGCTGCACGCCCATCGCGATGCCGCCGGAGAATTCCGGCTTCGGCTGCGCCGCCTTGCCGCCGCGCTTGGCGAACGCCGCCTTGAAGGTGTCGAGGTTGGTCTTGGCGAACTGGTTGCCGCCGAGCGTGACGAAGTGCAGCCCCTCCTCGCCGGCCCAGGTCGAGCCTTCGGCGCCGGAGGAGCCGTACCAGAACGGCGGATGCGGCTGCTGCAGCGGGCGGAGCGCAATCGGCACGTTCTCGAACTCGTAGTGCGGCCCCTTGTAGGTGAGCAGGTCGGTGCCGAGCCCTTTGACGACGCAGCGGTAGGCGTCGATGAAGATGTCGCGCGACTTGTCGGGATCGATCTTGTGGTACTTCAGCTCGAACGGCGAGACGCCGCGGCCGACGCCGATCTCGGCGCGGCCGTGGCTCAGATGATCGATCATGCAGATCTCGTCGATCATGCGGAGCGGCGAGTAGAGCGGCAACAGATAGACCAGCGGTCCCATCTTGATCTGCTTGGTCAGCCGCGCCACCGCGCCGAGGAACACGCCCGGCACCGGCACCATATTCAGCGGCGTCTGATGATGCTCGGCGAGATGCAGGCAGTAGAAGCCCGCGGCGTCGGCCTGCTGGATGAAAGTAAGCCGCTCATCGAACAGTTGCGCGGTGGGGCGTTCGCCGTGCTCGATGTGATCGAACAGTCCGATTTTCATTTTTCTTTCTCGTCCAGTCTTCCGATTTTCTTGATGACGGGGATCAGCCGCTTGGCGTCGGCGTCGACGAATTTCTGAAATTCCGGCTGGTCGAGATAGGCCGGCGGGCTGTTGGCCGTGATGAACACCTTGGTCACTGCCGGATCGGCCATCACCTTGCGCATGGCGTCGCGCAGCCGCGTGATGACCGGCGCGGGCGTGGCCTTCGGGGCGAACAGACCGGCCCAGATGTAATATTCGACATCCTTGTAACCAAGTTCGATCATGGTCGGCACGTCGGGATATTCGGCGGAGCGTTTCGCGCCCCAGCTTGCGAGCAACCGCGCAGCGCCGCTCTGCACGTGCGGCGTGATCGGGCCCTGGCGCCTGGGCGGTGATGTCGACCTGTTTGCCGAGGAACGCCGTCAGCGCCGGCCCACCGCCGCGATAGGGGATGTGAAGCAGCTTGATGCCGGCGGCCTGCTCGAACATTTCGAACGGCACGTGGGCGGCACCGTAGTTGCCGGACGAACTGAACGATATCTCGCCGGGGCGCTTTTTGGCGTCGGCGACCAGATCGGCGACCGACTTCCACGGCGCGTCGGCGCGGACGCACAGCACACCGGGATCGGCCAGCACGCGCGCAACCGGGACAAGCTGGTCCAATTCGTAAGAGGGCTTCCTGTCGAACAGGCGCTCGGCGTCCGGCAGGAACGTCATCGAGGACAGCGCCATCAGCAGCGTATGGCCGTCCGGCTCCGAGCGCGCCGCTGCGGCGTTGCCGAGCAGACCGCCCGCGCCGCCGCGATTGTCGACGATCACCGACTTGCCGAGTAGCTTCTCCAGAGCCAGCGCCACCGGCCGCGCCGCGAGGTCGGCCTGCCCGCCCGGCGGGAACGGCACGATCATGGTGATGTTGCGGGTCGGCCATGCCTGGGCATTGCGCGCGGCGGATGAGCCGAACGTCGCGGCCATCGGGGCCGCGAGCGCGCTCTGCAGGAATTTGCGCCGATCCATGGAAACCCTCCGAGATTTTTATTCGGCAGCGACCCGGCTTGCCGCCGCACCGGCCTGCGCAACCGGATTGCGAAGCACGCCGATCCCTTCCACCTCGCATTCGACCACGTCGCCCGGCAGGCAATAGCGCGTCGCCGGAACAAGCCCTGGCTGGTGCATGCCCTTGCCGCCAAGCTCCTTGTCGACCGACCACGCCGTGCCGGACGGCGTGCCGGTGATGATGACCATGCCGGGCTTCAGCGTGAAGTTGCGCGAGAAAAAGTGAATGAGCTCCGCGCAGCTCCAGATCATGTTGGCGGTGCTGGACGACTGGCGAAGCTCGCCGTTGATGCGCGACATCACCTTGAGCTTCTGCGGATCGGCGATCTCATCTGCGGTGACGACGCAGGGGCCAAGCGGCGCGCCTCGCATCGAACGCCTTGCCGGAGCCGAGCTCGTACCAGGTCATGCCCTCGGGCGTGCGGCGGACCTGGCGGTCGCGCGCGGTGACGTCATTGACGATGGTATAGCCGAACACATGCTCAAGCGCGCGGGCGGTCTCGATGAAGCGGCCTGCCTTGCCGATGACGATGGCAAGCTCGACCTCGCAGTCGATCTTCTTCGAGAAGCGTTCGTCGAACGCGATCGGCTCGTCGGGGCCGACCACGCAGTCGGCGGTCTTGACGAAGAACTCCGGCTCCTTGCCGCTGATCGGGGTGTTGGCCTTTTCGGCGTTGTGGTCCTTGTAGTTGCTGCCGCTGCACAGAATGGTCGATGGGCGGATCGGGGCTGCGAGCGCAATGCCGCTTCGCGCCAGCACCGCCTGCTTCGGCGGATTGTCCAGGATGGCGCGCGCCGCCTTGAGACCGGCCGCGCCGGATTCGATAAATTTCAAGACGCTGCCGAACATCGCCGGATCGCCGGAGGCACGGAGCGGATCGACCACGGTGTCGCCGGAAATAAAACCAAGGCGCGTCTCACCGCCCTCGACAAAGCTCACAAGTTTCATTGTTCTTCCCCGGCCGTCGCGGCACTGTGCCCGCTTGGCGACGCGCGGGCAACCGACTAAACCGGCATGGCGGCCTCGCCGGCCGCACGGGGGAGGATGCCATGACAAAAGCAAAATGGCTGTCGCTGGCTGCAGCATTGCTGCTGGCCTTTGCCGCGTCTGCGTCGGCGCAGACCTATCCGAGCGGCACGATCAAGATCATGGTCGGCTTCACGCCCGGCGGCACCACCGACATCATCGCCCGCGACGTCGCCATCGAGCTGGAGAAGGCCTGGCACAACACCGTGATCGTCGAGAACCGCGCCGGCGCCAACGGCGCGCTCGCGGCGGCGCAACTCGCCAAGGCCGCACCCGACGGCTACACCTTGATGATGGTGGTGTCCGGCCACATCACCAATCCGCTGATCATGGCGAACGCCGGCTACGATCCGCTGAAGGATTTCACCAACATCAGCCTGCTCGCCTCGTCGCCGCTGCTGATCTTTGCGCATCCGGGCTTTGCCGCAAACGACATCAAGGGCGCCATCGCGCTCGCCAAGGAGAAGCCCAACACCATCGGCTATGCCACGCCGGGCGTCGGCTCGATCCAGCAGCTTTCGATGGAGCTGCTGTCGTATCTCTCCGGCGCCAAGTTCCTGCATGTGCCGTATCGCGGCGGCGCGCCGGCGCTGAACGACACCATCGCCGGCCACGTGCCGATCAGCGTGCTGAGCGTGTTCCAGGTGCTGCCGCTGATCCAGGACGGCAAGCTGAAGCCGCTCGCCGTCACCGCGCTGAAGCGGAGCGACGTGCTGCCGGACACCCAGACCGTTGCCGAGGCCGGCGTCGCCAATTACGAGGCGTCGCTGCTGTTCGGGCTGATCGCGCCGGCCGGGCTGCCGCCGGACGTGCTGAAGAAAATCAACGCCGAGGTGGTGCGCATCATCAACGAGCCCGGGATGAAGAAGAAGCTCGCCGCGCAGGGCGTGCTGCCGATCGCAAGCTCCCCGGAGGAGTTCACCGGCGTGATCAAGTCCGAGCAGCAGAAATGGGCCGGCGTGATCAAGGCCGCGAACATCAAGGAGTGAGGGAGCGCCTTAGCGCCTGAAGGATTTCTGCACCGCGAGCATGCGGTTCGGCGTGGCATCTTCGACCGCCTGCTCGGCCGGGCGGCCGCAATCGACATCGCGGACCCAATACGAGGTGCCGGTTTTATTGTCGAACAGGACGCGGCGGCATTTGTCGCTGTTCGGCGTGGCGAACATCACCTGCCCCATGCCTGTTTCGGAGAACCGCAGCGCCGGGTCCTTCGGATCGAGCGCTGACGCGCCGAGCAGCTTGTATGGGGTGGCACCTTCTGCCGTGCCGCCCAAAACCCCGGCACCTTTCAGTGAGAACAGCTGTTTCGGATCGCTCGCGAAGAGCACGCCCAGGACAACCAGCCCGATCGCCACGCAACTCACCAACGATAACGTCAAATACGCCGGCATTTTTCGGCGCTTCGATGCGGCAGGCGGCTTGTTGGTCGACCAATCGAACTTCATGGTGCGGCGCCCCTCTCGCGCCGCACCAATGGCTAGAGGGAACCCATTGCGAGTTCCGTGGCCAAACCGAGACGATTTGAATCAATGAATCTCGGGCTCAGGCATCGGCGCTTTACCCTGCAGGAAGTCGAAATCGCATCCTTGGTCGGCCTGGCCGATGTGTTCGGAGAACATGGCGCCGTAGCCGCGCTGATATTTCGGTGCGGCAGGTTTCCAGGCCGCTTTGCGGCGTGCAAGCTCGGCGTCGCTGACGTGAAGGTGAATGCTCCGTTGGTCGACGTCGATCTCTATCTCGTCGCCGGTCTGCACAAAATTAAGCGGGCCACCGACAAAGCTTTCCGGCGCGACGTGCAGGATGCAGGCGCCGTAGCTGGTGCCGCTCATGCGGCCGTCGGAAATGCGGATCATGTCGCGCACGCCCTGCCCTAAAAGACGCTTCGGTATCGGCAGCATGCCCCATTCCGGCATGCCGGGGCCGCCCTTGGGGCCGGCGTTCTTGAGCACCAGGATGTGGTCGGGGGTAACGTCGAGATCGTCGCGCTCGATCTCCTTCATCATGTGATTGTAGTCCTCGAAGGCGATCGCCTTGCCGCGGTGCTTGAGGAACCGCGGATCGGCGGCGGCCGGCTTGATGACGCAGCCGTTCGGGGCGAGATTGCCCTTCAGCACCGCGGTCGCGCCCTCGGCGTAGATCGGATCGTTCAGCGAGTGGATCACGTCCGGCAGATGAACGTGGGCGCCCTCGATGTTCTCACCGATGGTCTTGCCGGTCACCGTCATGCAGCCGAGGTCGAGCTTTTCGCGGAGGTTCTGCATCATGGCGCGCAGGCCGCCGGCGTAGAAGAAGTCCTCCATCAGATATTTGCCGGACGGCCGCACATTGGCCAGCACCGGGATTTGCCGGGACAGTTGGTCGAACTTCTCCATGTCGACCGGAATGCCGGCGCGCCGTGCCATCGCCACCACATGGATGATGGCGTTGGTCGATCCGCCCATCGCCATGTGGACCTTGATGGCGTTGTCGAACGCGGCGGGGGTGAGAATCTTGTCCGGCGTCAGATCCTCCCACACCATCTCGACGATGCGGCGGCCGGCGACGCCGCACATGCGCGGATGATTGGAGTCCGCGGCCGGGATCGACGACGCGCCTGGCAGTGCCATGCCGAGCGCCTCGGTGATCGCCATCATGGTGGCGGCGGTGCCCATCACCATGCAGGTGCCGAATGAGCGGGCGATGCCGTTCTCGATCTCGCTCCACTCGTCCTCGGAGATGTTGCCGGCGCGCTTCTCGGTCCAGTATTTCCAGACGTCGGAGCCGGAGCCGAGGAAGTTGCCCTTCCAGTTGCCGCGCAGCATCGGGCCGGCCGGAATGTAGATCGCCGGCAGCCCCATGCTGATGGCGCCCATGATCAGGCCCGGCGTGGTCTTGTCGCAGCCGCCCATCAGCACGGCGCCATCGAGCGGATGGCTGCGGAGCAGTTCCTCCGTCTCCATCGCCAGCATGTTGCGGTACATCATGGTCGACGGCTTGACGAAGGTCTCCGATAGCGAGAGCGCCGGCAGCTCGATCGGGAAGCCGCCGGCCTGCAGCACGCCGCGCTTGACGTTGTCGGCGCGCGAGCGCAGATGCGCGTGGCAGGGATTGATTTCGCTCCAGGTGTTGATGATGCCGATCACCGGCTTGCCGGTCCAATCCTCGGCGTCGTAGCCGATCTGGCGCAGCCGCGAGCGGTGGCCGAACGAGCGCATGTCGGCCGTGCCGAGCCAGCGGTGGCTGCGGAGTTCTTCGGGCTTCTTGCGGGTCATTGCATCCTCATGTGCGCGAGCTTGGGCCGCATACTAGGCTCATTCCAATCCGAGGCGGAAGCGGTACACTTGGTGAGCAAGCGCCCAGGAAGTGGCGTGTCGCCGGAGAACGCCAATGCCGAGAATCGAGCTGATACTGGTCGCGGCACTGACCGCGTTGACGGTCGGTGCCACCGTCCCCGACGCGCACGCTCAGGCGAAATTTCCCAGCAAGCCGATCCGGCTTTTGGTGCCGTTCGCGCCGGGCGGCGGCGTCGATGTGGTGGCGCGGCTCGTTGGGCAGAAGATCAGCGAGAACACCGGCCAACCGGTGCTGGTCGAGAGCAAACCCGGCGCCGGCGGCGCCATCGCCGTCAACGAGCTGATGCGATCGGACCCCGACGGCTACACGCTGCTGGCGACCACCAGCTCGCATGCCACGCTGCCGGCGCTAAACCACCTGCCGTGGCATCCGAGCAACGACTTCACACCGGTTGCCGCCATCTACTCGACGATGTTCGTCATGGCGACGAACCAGGCCAGCACGTCGCTATTCAAGACCTTGCCGGAGTTCCTCACCTATGTGCGCGCCCACCCTGGCAAGATCACCTGGGGCTCGTCGGGCATCGCCGGGCCGCAGCATCTCGGCGGCATGCAGTTCGTCAAGACTGCCGGCATCGATATGGTCCATGTGCCCTATCGGGGCAACGCGCCGATGCTGCAGGCGCTGCTGCAGAACGAGGTCCAGCTCACGTTCGACACACCGACGCTGTCGATGCCGCACATCAAGGAGGGCAGGCTCACAGCCATGGCCGTCACCGGAGACCGCAGGCTGACGCAGCTGCCCGACGTGCCGACCGTCAAGGAGGCGGCGAAGCTCGACTACTCCACCGCGATCTGGATTTTCGTGATCGGTCCGAAGGGCATACCCGAGCCGGTGCTGGCCGCGCTCAACGCAGCGTTCGTCACCGCGCTCGACGACAAGGGCGTGCGCGACCGGCTGACCAGCTTCGGTCTCGACGTCACCGAGCGCGCCGACAACACGCCGGCCAATCTCAAGAAGCATATCGACGGCTTCGCCGCGACCTACGGCAAGCTGATCACCGAGCTTGGCATCAAGAACGAGTAGCCGCTCCGCGGAGCAAGCGCGCGCCTAGTCGATGCTGGCGCCAGAGAACTCGACCACCTTCTTCCACTTCTCAGTCTCAGTGGCGATGATCTTGCCGAAGTCGGCCGGCGTGCCGCCCATTGGGGCGCCGCCGAGGTCGGAGAGCTTCTTCTGCATCTTGGGATCGGCCAGCGCGGCCTCGATGTGCTTGTTGAGGAAGCCGATGATGTCCGGCGGCGTGCCGGCCTTGGCGCCCATGCCGAACCAGGCGCTCGCCTCGTAGCCCTTCACCGTCTCGGCGATCGTCGGGACGTTCGGGAGATAGTCGGCGCGCTTGTCGGTGGTGACCGCTAGCGCGCGGATCTTGCCGCCTTGGATCAGCGGCAGCGACGACGGCATGTTGTCGAACAGCACTTGGCACTGGCCGCCCATGATGTCGGTCAGGGCCGGATTGGAGCCGCGGTACGGCACATGCGTCATCTTCACGCCGGTCATCGCCATGAACAATTCGCCCGACAGGTGCACCGAGGTGCCGTTGCCGGATGACGCCATGTTGACCTTGCCCGGGTTGGCCTTGGCATAGTCGATGAACTCCTGCACGGTCTTGGCCGGCACATCGTTGTTGACCACCATGACGTTCGGCACACGGAGGATGCCGCCGACCGGGGCGATGTCGCGGATGAAATTGAACGACAGCCTCTTGTAGAGCGTGGCGTTGATGCCGTTGGCCGGATTCACCAGCAGCACATTGTAGCCGTCGGCGGGAGCCGCCAGCACCGCCTCGACCGCGAGGTTGTTGCCGGCGCCAGCCTTGTTCTCGATGATGAACTGCTGGCCGATCTTTTCGGACAGGTAGGCGCCGATCAGCCGGGCCAGAATGTCGGTGGTACCGCCCGGCACGTAGCCGACGATCCAGTGCACCGGCTTGGTCGGATAATCGGCGGCGAAGGCCTGCGTCCTGACGAACGGAGCCGCGACCAGCCCCCCAGCGGACGCAAGCAGAAAGTCACGGCGCTTCATCATCGGCGTTGCTCTCCCTGTCGTGGCGGCGTTGAACCTCACCGCCCGTATATTTGCGCAAAGGCTACGCGGCGGACGCGGCGCGGGGAAGCCCCTCCCCGGCGCTACTGCATCTGGATGTGATTGGCCTCGACGAGCTGCTTCCAGCCGGCGATCTCGTCGGCCATCTGCCGGCCCATGCCTTCCGGCGTGGTCGGCGTCGCGATGCTGCCGCCTTCCCTGAACTTGGCCTCAACCTCGGGCAGCGCCATGGCGCGATGAAGCTCCGCGTTGAGCCGATCGACGATCGGCCGCGGCGTATGCGGCGCGGCCGCCATGCCGAGCCAGGACATGTAGTGCACGCCGGGGAGTGTCTCGGCCACGGTCGGCGCGTCTGGCAGCAACGGGTAGCGCTCGGGCGATGTCACCGCGAGCGCGCGGAACTGGCCGTTGGCGACGCGCGGGAAACCCGAGGTCGCGGTGTCGAGCATGACGTCGACGCGCCCGCCGAGCACGTCGGTGACGGCATTGGCCGAGCCGCGATAGGGCACCGGCACCAGTTCGACGCCGGCCTTGGCGTTCACCCAGCTCCCGATCAGGTGATAGATCGAGCCGAGCGAGGTGATGACATAGGTGATCTTGCCGGGGTTGGCCTTGGCGCGGGCGATGAGATCGGGAAACGACTTGATCGGCGAGTTGTTCGGCACCTGGAAGATGAACGGATAGGCGCAGACCATCGACAGAAAGCCGAAGGTGTTGTCGCCATCGAACGGGAATTTGCCGACCGCGGCGCCGCTGGCCCAGCCCGCCGTCAGCAAGGTCATAGTGGTGCCATCGGGCGGCGCGTGCGTCACCATGCTGGCGGCGATGCCGCCACCGCCGCCGGTGTTGTTCTCGACCGTGATGGTGCCGAGCCGGTCGGCCATCTTGTCGGCCAGCACCCTGCCGACGATGTCCGGGCTGCCGCCGGGCGACGTGCCGATCAGGATGCGGAGCGGCCGCGGCGGCCAGTTCTGCTGCGCGCGGGCGGGCAGCGCCGCGCTTCCCGCAACGGCCCCTGCCAGCGCAAGCGCGCGGCGACGACTGATGGTCATGCTGTGATGTCCCGGCTTGAAACAGCGCGACGTTAGCAGGGATCGAGCCGTCGCGAAAACCCGCGCGGCGATGGGCCGCGCCAGCCGACGCGGTTGATTTTGACTTAACAGCGACAGCCGATTTCCGGGGTTCCACGAAACGCGATGTCGACACCCGTGGTGTAAGCATGTCGCAACGATGGCAGCCGGGGGGCTTGCGATGACGTTGTCCGAGATCGTGGCGCAGACGCGCCGCTGGCATGGCCTGGTGCTGGGCTTGCTGGTGGTCGCCATGATGCATTTGAGCGGCGCGACCAGTGCCTCGCGCGACAACAGCGGCTTGGCTGAACCTTGGCCGGCGTTGTTGTCGAGCGAACCGGCGAGCGCCGACCCGAGTGTCGCGCTGCTGCAGCGCCGCGCGCTCGATACGCTGGAGAAACTGACTCAGACCGGCGTCGAGCCGTTGTAAACCAGCCATCAACACTAAGTTGTAGCCGAACGTTAAACTCTACCTGTTACAAACATCGCCCATGGACCAAGTTCCAACCGCCGCCGACTTTGCCGACCGCCGTGACGCTCCGCGCGCCGAGATCAATCGGCAATACAGCATGCGCCTCGATCCTTGCGACGGCCGCGCGCCGTTCACTTGCGCGCTGCTCGACCATTCAGTGACGGGAATGCGGCTGGAATTGCCTGACGACGTCGTGCTGCCGGCCGAAGTGCATGTCCTGATCGGCGAAATCGCGCACAACGCCCGCGTGGTCTGGCGCAAGGCCAACGTGGTCGGCGTCGATCTGATCGACGAACATCACAGCATTTTCTAGAGCGGCCACAAACCGCGCGTTGCCGATGACGCCTGCCCTCAGTGGCGGTCGAGCAGCGGCTTGTTCTTTGGCGCGGTGTCGAGATTGAGGATCAGGCTGCCGCTGCCTCGCGATTCCGATTTCGCTTCGGCCGCGGCCTGCGGATCGGTCTGCTTCGGCAGCGAGGCGTACCACTCGTTCGCTGCGTTCGCGAGATTGCTGCCCGGATGGGCGTCGCAATAATCGCCGGCCGATTTGAGCACCTGGTCGCTGGTCATGTTGCTGACCGGCGTTGTGCCCTTGGCCGACCGCATCGCCGCGTTCATGCCGCTGACGTAGCCCAACAGCCATTGCGAGGCCTGGTGATAGAGCATGTCGCTCTTGCGCGCCGCCTGGTTGAACTGGCTGCACTGCACCCCGGCCATGCCGAACGTGCCCTGAGCCAGCGCCGGCGGTGCCGCTGCGAGCAACGCCACAACCGCGCCGACCGCAGGAACGATACCCAGCGTTCGTCGCAACAGGCCGTTCACCGATAGGCCCGTTCGACGCAATGCTTCATGAACATGCGGCGCTTCTTGAAGTGCAGCACGGAGTAATATTTTTTCGCCTGCAGCTTGCAGTCGGTCTCGATCCGCTCCCGCCAGACCGCGTCGTTGGTTTTCTCCACGGCGCCGGCCCCGCCCGGCGCGGCGAGCAACAGCAGCATTCCAACGAGGATGCGGGTGGAGGTCATGGCTAGAACAGGTTCGAGGGCGCGTGCGAAGCAACCATCCTGCATACCCGCCGTTTGGCGGGCAAGGGTGATTCCGACGTCGTTTTGAAGCTGATCGGCGCGATCCGGGACATCGCACACAGGATTGGTCGGAGTGGCAGGATTTGAACCTGCGACCCCTTCGTCCCGAACGAAGTGCGCTACCAGGCTGCGCTACACTCCGACTGAGGGCGCTATATAGCGGCCACCTTCCGGCAGTGCAAATCGGCCCGTAAACCCCGCTGTCCGCTTGGAAAACCCGCGCCACAGGCACCAACAAGCCAGGCGGTCGCCGTCACCAAAGGAAGCACGGGGACGCCGGAGCCCGACGCGCGCTGTGTAGCGAGCGCTATCGAGCGCGCACCGGACCGGATGCAGGCTGCACGGCCGGTTTGGCGGGCGGTGGCCAGACAATATCGTGGGCAACAGAAAACAACGTGTAGACGACGGCCCCCGCTAGCATCGCCAGAATGATCCAACTACGGATGCGATTAGAGAGTTGGCCCGCTTCCCAAATATCCATTGCGCGAATCTCCATCACCACCGCGCCGGTCGCCACCCAACCACCGTTGCTTCAATTGCCCGGCCGTTGCCGTACCAAACGCCATCGCGCCACTCACACGCAAAGGGCAGCAGGTATGTGCCGTTGTGATCCTCGCACAGCACTTGTAGCTGGCCCGGCGGTGGCGGGCCTTGGTTGAATTCTGCTAGCCGGTGTTCGCGGGTGGCCACCGCTTGGCCGCTACCGTATCGGTAGAGCCAGCCGCGCTGTCACCAAGTCCATATCCGGTGACAGCCGCGCGTTGACTTGGCGCGTGGCCACGGTGCCAAGCGAAGCGTTGTAGTTGCCGAAGAACACATGCTTGTAATCGAGGCCGATGCTGGCCCCAGGGAAGCCCGGCAGAGCCACCGGCATGGCCACACGGCCCCCGACATAGCCGCCCGTTACCCATCGGTCCTGTGACGCGGTGAAGGCGGCGGTTGGCGGTATGAACGTGCAGAACGTGACGCAGTTATATTTCACGGTTTGATTCAACTCGGCCAAGCCGCCGGTCAGCGACAAACTCCAGTTTGACGCGATAGGCGCGGTGATCCAGCCGCCGAACGTGAACATGAAATTGTTGCTGACCCTAAAACTGTCGATGCCGGTCGCAGTGCCAAACGGCCCACCCGGAATGCCAGTTATGTGGCCGTCACCACCACCGAAGAAATACACATTGCCGTCCACGCCTCCCGACCATCCACGCGCTTGACGCTTCGGCGGAGCCTTGAGCGGAAAATACGCAGCGTAGGCGTTCTTAGCTTCGGGTGCGTATTGCGAACGTGGCGACAGCTCGCCCAGCGGAAAGAGGATTTTGCCGAGCCTGTCCCAGAGCGTTTCTTCGCTGGGTATGTCTTGCCAGATCGGGGCGACGAAGCCCACTCCACCGACAACGCCGGTGCCGGAAGCATGGGCGCGATTGTCTGCAACAGCGTCTGGGCCACCGGCAGAGAATGTGCTGACGTTGACGAAGCTCGTTGATGTGGAAGACGTGCCGAGCGAGACGCTGACTTGGATGCCGCCGCTCACGCCGGTCGTGGTCGAAGGTGGTGGACAAGGCTGCCAGAAGAGATTCTGGCCCGACCTCGCAAGATATGCGTGATCGTGATCGCCGTAAGTGTTCGCTGTCAAAGTATCCGCTGTCGTGCCGACAGGGGTTACATGCACTTCATCATTTGTTTTAGCGTCACGCCATGTGCCGCACGCTTTGTCCCAGAAGAGATTCTGGCCCTCGCGAGATATGCGTGATCGTGATCGCCGTAAGTGTTTGCTGTCAAAGTATCCGCTGTCGTGCCGACAGGGGTAACATGCACCGGCTGACCGGTGGCTGCATCAATCCAACCCGCATCGGCACACTTAACAAATCCAAGCGCGAACGCGCACGTCCAAACACCAACAACAACTACATGACGCAACATGATGGCCCCCAATACAACGCCAGCGCAATTTTTTGCAGCGATTTCCAGTCCCCAATTGGATAATTCAATACCCAGGATGGGCGGCCGACAAGGCGCTAGGTGGATAGACTTGGGCCCGTGTCTAACCGGCCACAGCGCACCGCGGCGCGCGTTCTAGCGGCGTATGCTAGGGGCAAAATAGCTTGCCAAGCTAGCGCAGCTTCTGCGCGATCAACTCAGCCTTCGGATGGGTGTAGAAACAGCATTCGCGGATCACGGTGGGCGCGTGCGCCAAGACGACCGGGCAAAATCGTTGACCGACTTGGCTTTGGTCCCATGGGGCGCGACAGGATTTTGAACCTGCGACCCCTTCGTCCCGAACGAAGTGCGCTACCAAGCTGCGCTACACTCGAGTTATGCGGGAAACTGGGTGATGACGGTGTGAGATAGGCGGCGTATCGAGGCGGGTGTCGAGCCTGCCAGAACCTCCCCGAAAGGAGCGATACGCCATGTCGAGAGATACCACTGTCATTGCCTTCCGTCAGCCTGACATTATCGATGATCCCCTGACTGAACTTGCCCGTGAAGGCGCCCGTCGGATATTGGCTCAGGTGCTGATCGCCGAAGCCGACGCCTTCGTCGCCATGTGGAAAGACGAGAGGTTGCCGGATGGTCGCGACCGCATCGTGCGTCATGGCCACGGGCCGCATCGCGCGATCCAGACCGGGGTCGGGCCTGTCGAGGTCCGTCGCGCCAAGGTGCGCGACCGAGGCGACGTGGGCACGGAGGAGAAAATCCGGTTTTCCTCGGCGATCCTGCCGAAATGGGCGCGGCGGACGAAGAGCCTCGACGCGCTGTTGCCGGTTCTCTACCTGCGCGGAGTATCAACCGGCGACTTCCAGGAGGCGCTTGCCGCCCTGCTGGGCAAGGAGGCGCCGAACCTGTCGCCGGCCGTTATCTCACGGCTGACGGCGCAGTGGCAGGTCGATTACGATGCCTGGCAGAAGCGCGATCTCTCGGCACGGCGATACGTTTACGTGTGGGCGGACGGGGTCTACCTGCAGGCGCGGATGGAAGACAACGCCGAATGCATGCTGGTGCTGATCGGCGCGACACCCGAGGGCAAGAAAGAACTCGTCGGCTTCCAGACCGGGGTGCGCGAGAGCGCGCAGAGCTGGCGTGAGCTCCTCATCGACGTCAAGCAGCGTGGGCTCGAGATCGGGCCGGACCTCGCGGTCGGCGACGGCGCGCTCGGCTTCTGGAAGGCGATCGAGGAGGCCTTTCCGAGCACCAGGCATCAGCGCTGTTGGGTTCACAAGACCGCCAACGTGCTCAACAAGGTCGCCCTCTCGGTCCAGGTCAACATGAAGGCAGACCTTCGTGAGATTTACGGCGCGCCGACCCGCGCGGCAGCCGAGGTCGCGATCGACGCGTTTGCTGAAAAATACCGCGCCAAGTACGACAAGGCGGTCGTCTGCTTGACGCAAGATCGGGAAACTCTGCTCGCCTTCTTTGACTTTCCTGCTGAGCACTGGGACCATCTGCGCACATCAAATCCGATCGAGAGCGTATTCGCGACCGTGCGTCATCGAACCGTGCGGACGAAGGGCGCGCTATCGCCGAAGACCGCCAAGCTCATGGTGTTCAAACTCGTCAACGCTGCCGCGAAAACATGGCGGCGATTGAACGGCGAGAACCAGTTGCCAAAGGTCGTTCAAGGCTTCAAATTCCAAAATGGAATCGAGGTCACTGAAGTGACGGCTCACCGCGCCGCCTGATCAACCTCGTCACCCAAAATCCCGCATAGCTCCTACACTCCGACTGAGGGCGCTATAGAGCGGCCACCTTATCCCCTCGCAAGCACAGGCGGTTATTCGCTATAGAGCCGCTATAACCGCTTGATAACTTGCTTGCCGGGCCGGTCCCGGAACCGGCTGACGATGGGGATGGAATGGCGCAGGAAACGCTGCAACTGGCGAAATACGCCGCTTCGCTCCGCTATGAGGACCTGCCCGGTCCGGTGATCCAGCGCGCCAAGGACGCCATTGCCGACACCGTCGCCGCGATCGCGTTCGGCGCCCATTTGCCCTGGAGCCGGATCATCGTCGACTACGCCCGCAAGCGCGGGGCGGGCGGCAAGAGCCACGTGTTCGCGCCCGGCGGACCGCGGCTGCAGGCGCCGATGGCCGCCTTCGCCAATGGCGCGCTGGCGCACGCCTTCGAGATGGACAACCTGACCTGGCCGAACACCGGCGTGCATCCGGGCGGCACCATGGCGATGCCGGCCATCGCGGTCGCGCAGGAGCGCGGCCTCGGCGGCCGCGCGCTGATCGCCGCGGTGGTGGCCGGCAGCGAGGTGATGATCCGGGTCGGCCGCGCCACAAAGCACAACAACGAGGGCCGCGGGTTTCACGCGCCGGGCACGACCGGGCCGTTCGGCAGCGCGGTCGCGGTCGGGCGGCTGCTGAAGTTCGACGCGGCGACGATGACGCAAGCGCTCGGCATCGCCGGCTCGCTGTCGTGCGGACTTCTCGAATTTGCCAAGTCCGGCACCGGCGCGATGGTGAAGCGGATGCATCTCGGCCGCGCCGCGGAAAGCGGCGTGCTGGCAGCGAGTCTCGCGGAAGCGGGCTTCACCGGGCCGCAGAGCGTGCTGGAAGGACCGTTCGGTTTCCTCAACGTCTATTGCGGCGACAACGATGTCGGCGCGCTGACCCGCGGGCTCGGCGAGGAGTGGGCGAGCCTGCGCATTATGCTCAAGCGCTTTCCGGTCCACATCACCTCGCACACCTCGGTGCAGGCGGTGGAGGACCTGCGGCGCCAGTACAGCTACGCGCCGGGCGACGTCGAGTTCGATCGCGGTCGCCGGCAACCAGAAGATGGCGACGGTGAACAACATCCCGGAGCCGGCCGACCTGATGATGGCGCAATACTCGCTGCCGTTTAACGTGGCGCTGGCGCATCATCGCAATCCGCGCGACCCGGCCTCGTTCAATCTGAAGAACTTCAACGATCCGGGAATTCGCGCTTTGGCGCGGCGGGTCAGCATCACCGTCGCCGACGAGGCGAAACACGGCCACACCATCGCCTCGACCGTGACCGTGAACTTGAAGGATGGCCGCGCGCTCGTTCGCAAGGTCGAGAGCTTCAAGGGCACGCCCGAGCAGCCGCTCGACCGCAGCGAGATGCGCGAGAAATTCCTGCTGCTGACGAAAGCGTGCGATGGCGCGGCGATGGCGCGATTGTTCGAGCGGCTGCAGAACATCGACCACGAACGCAACCTCGACTGGCTCAAGGTGACGGCGAAGAAGAAGGCGAGCAAGCGGGCTCCAGCAAAGCGGAAGAAATGACGCAGAAAATCGAAACCCGCCTGCGGCCCGCCGAATTCGTCGTCATCGCCGATGCGGCGCTCTGTCTCGGCAACGGTGGGCTGGTCGCGTTCCCGACCGAGACGGTCTATGGGCTCGGCGCCGACGCCACCAACGGTGCCGCGGTGGCGCGGCTCTACGCCGCCAAGGGACGGCCGTCGTTCAATCCGCTGATCGCCCATGTGTTCGACTCGCCGCGGCGCGGCGGCTTGCGGTGTTCGACGCAGCCGCCGAAAAGCTCGCGGCGGCGTTCTGGCCGGGGCCGCTGACGCTTGTTCTGAAGAAGCGCGCCGATTGCCCGGTGGCCGAGCTCGCCACCGCCGGCCTCGACAGCATCGCGGTGCGGGTGCCGCAGCATCCGGTCGCGCTCGCAATCCTCGACCGACTCGGCCGGCCGGTGGTGGCGCCGTCTGCCAACCGCTCCGGCCATGTCTCGCCGACCACCGCGCAGCACGTGATGGACGATCTCGGCGGCCGCATCGACATGATCGTCGATGGCGGTCCGGCGACGGTCGGCGTGGAATCGACCATCGTCGGCTGCCTCGACCGCCCGGTGCTGCTGCGTCCCGGCGGGCTGCCGCGCCAGCAGATCGAAGCGGTGCTGGAATGCGCGCTGGAGGACATCGCCGACGCGGCGTTCGATCCGGAGGCGCCGCTGGCGCCGGGGATGATCGAGTCGCACTACGCGCCGCGGGCGCGGCTTCGCCTCGACGTCGACCGCGTCCATCCCGGCGAGGCGCTGCTGGCCTTCGGCACGCGCCTGCCGGCCGGGACGCCGGATGCCGCGATCGTGCTGAACCTGTCGCCGAACGGCGACCTGGTCGAGGCCGCGACCAACCTGTTCTCCGACCTGCGCACGCTTGACCGGTCGGATGTCGCCACCATCGCCGTGATGCCGGTGCCGCGTGAGGGCCTGGGCGAGGCGATCAACGATCGGCTTGCCAGGGCTGCGGCGCCGCGAGAAGCTTGAGACCGGAGTGTCGCCATGAATGAAATGAGCAAGCCGCCGACCACCGTCTCCGCCGCCACGCTGGCGCGGCTGATCGCCGTGGTCGGCGAGAAGAACGCGATCACCGATAAGGACAAGCAGGTCCCCTATCTGGTCGAGTTCCGCGCGCTGTGGACCGGACACAGCCCGGTGATCCTGCGGCCAGGCTCGACCAAGGAGGTGTCGGAGCTGCTGAAGATCGCCAACGAAACGTCGACCGCCATCGTGCCGCAGGGCGGCAACACCGGACTGGTCGGCGGTCAAATCCCGCACAACGGTGAGGTGGTGCTGTCGCTCAACCGCATGGACAAGATCCGCGAGGTCGATGCGGTCTCCAACACCATCATCTGCGAGGCGGGCGTGACCCTGCAGCGCGCGCGCGAGGCCGCGGCCAATGTCGACCGGCTTTATCCGCAGCTTCTGCCTTCGGAGGGAAGCTGCACCATCGGCGGCAACCTCTCGACCAACGCCGGCGGCACCGCGGCGCTGGCGCACGGCATCGCCCGCTCGCACGCGCTCGGCCTCGAGGTGGTGCTGGCCGACGGCCGCATCATGAACAACCTCAACAAGCTGAAGAAGGACAACACCGGCTACGACCTGCGCGACCTGTTCATCGGCGCGGAGGGCACGCTCGGCGTCATCACCGCGGCGTCGCTGCGTCTGGTGCCGCGCCCGCGCTCGGTCGAGACGGCGTGGGCGGCGATCCCTTCGGTGCAGGCCGCGGTCGACCTGCTCGGTCTCGCCACCGAATTGACCGCCGGCGGCGTCACCAGCTTCGAGATCATGGCGCGCGAGGGCATCGATATCGTGCTCAAGCATTCCACCGGCACGCGCGACCCGCTGGCGACGAAGTCGCCCTACTCCGTGCTGATCGAGCTGTCGTCGCAGCGCCGCGAGGGCTTGCGCGAGTCGATGGAGCAAATCCTTGAAGCCGGAATGGAGAAGGGCCTCGTGCTCGATGCCACCATCACCGAGAGCGTCGAGCAGGCCAAGGCGTTCTGGCGCATCCGCGAGTTGTTCGGCGAGATGCAGGGCAAGGAGGGCGGCTCGATCAAGCACGACGTCTCGGTGCCGGTCGCCAACATCCCGGCGTTCATCGAGGAGGGCAATGCCGCGGCGCGAAAGCTGATCCCCGGTTGCCGGCCGATGCCATTCGGCCATGTCGGCGACGGCAACATCCACTACAACATCACCCAGCCGGTCGGCGCCGACAAAGCCGAGTACCTCAAGCGCTGGGACGACATGAACGACGTGATCTACAAGATCGTGCTCAAATTCGGCGGTTCGGTTTCCGCCGAGCACGGCGTCGGCATCGTCAAGCGCGACTACCTGCCGAAGATCAAGGACCCAGTCGCCTACGATCTGATGAAGACGCTGAAGCGCACACTCGACCCGAAGGGCATCCTCAATCCAGGCAAGGTTTTGTAGCGCGAGCTACCGCATCTTGCCCCAAGGATCGGCGGGCTTCTGATTGGGGATGTTCTTGAGCGCGTCCTTGTAGGCCTTCTCCTCTGCCTTGGATTTTTTTTGCGTCTCGGCGCTGGATTGCTGGCTGGAGTCCGAAGAGCGCTTGCCGCCGCCGCGGGCAAAGGCCGGCACGGCGAACGACAGCAGCAGCAATGCAGTCAGCACGATCCGCATCGGGCCTCTCCCCTGGCCGGTGGTCGCCCCAAACTGGATGGACCGCCGCAAAGCGGCAAAATCGGGGCTGAGGGCGCAAAATCGGACGGATGCGGCCTCGGCGAAACATCAGAACAGGGAGCCCTGCCCGGTGTCTACCTCCTGCCTTGCTCTGCGAGCGGGCTTCGGATGATCTACGGGCGGGGGCGCAGCCTCGGCGCTGTACGGCTCCAGCAGCGCAGCTGAGTCGTTTGCCACGCGGTTGACCGCCGGCGAGACCTCATAGACCTGCATCGCGCCGTCCGGCGCTGGCGCGATCATGGCGGCGGCCATTTGCTCATCGACATTCCGGCAATCGAGCCAGAGGTCGAACTGCTCCGGCGGCACGATCACCGGTGCGCGGTGATGCACCGCGGCCATTTCCGCGTTGGCTTGCGTCGTCACGATCGCGGCGGTCTCCATCTCCTCGCCGTTCGGCCCGATCCATGTTTCCCAAAGGCCGGCAAAGGCGATCGGACCGCCGGCCGCGGGCCCGGCGAAATAAGGGCGCTTGCTGTTGCCGACCGGCTTCCACTCGTAGAAGCCGTCGGCCGGAAACAGGCATCGGCGGCGCTTCATGGCGTTCTTGAACGCCGGCTTGTCGTTGACGGTCTCGCCGCGCGCATTGATCAGCAGGCTGAAGTCCTTGGGATCCTTGACCCAGGCCGGGATCAAGCCCCAGCGCACAAGGGCAAACTCCCGTTCGCCCTCTCGCCCTTCTTGGACCATCCGCACGATCGGTACCGGCTGGGTCGGCGCCACGTTGTAGCGGGCCGGGAAATTCGGCTGCTGGCGATAGCGAAACAACGCCCGGATCGCATCCGGCGCAGTGGAGATGCAGTATCGGCCGCACATTTTCGATGCACCTCCCGGCCCAAATCCTTAGCCAACCGTTAACCGGACTGGGCAAGACTCAAACCATTGCATTTCCGGTCTGGACCATTGCCCATGCCCGCGCCTGCCGCCGATCGCGCGACCGACCCCACCGCGGCAGCGGCCTCCCCACCATCTGGTGCCGGTGGGCCCAAGATCAATCCGTTGACCGGGCTTTCCACCGACTATCTCAATCATTTCACCGAAGCCGTGATGGTGCTTGAACTGGCCGGCGCCATGCCGGAATGCGTGGACGACCTCCGGGCGTGGCGGCCGAAAACCTATGCTGAGCATTTCGCCACTTCGCGCTTCAGCAACCGCGAGGCGATCGTCGCCGCCTACCGGGCTGCCGACCCGGCGGTGCGGGGCGCACTCGATCGCAATGCCGAGCTGCTCAACGCGCTGGCCGAGCGGAGCCGCGATCTGGTCTGCCAGCAAACCGACCGGGCCGAGATCGAAGCGATCGCCCGCCGTGCCGTGGAACGGCTGCGGCCGCTGATCGCCCGGACCGCGGCGGTGATCAATGGCACCGTCGTGGATACCGCCGGCCGGCAGGGACCGCAGGCCGCGATCGATGCTATGTTTGCGCGGTGAGCATCGCCCCCGACCCCCGCACCTATCCCAGACCGTCCTTTCCTCGCCGTCAGCGCCGCCATCATCCGTGACGGCCGCGTTCTGGTGGCCCGGCGCGCGCGCGGGCCTGCGCTCGGCGTCTGGACCATGCCGGGCGGCGTGGTCGAGGCCGGCGAAACTCTGGTCGAGGCGCTCAAGCGCGAAATCGAGGAAGAAACCGCGATGATCGTCGAGCCGGTCGCGCTCGCCGGCCACCGCGAGGTGGTGGTGCGCGACGACGACCGCCGGGTGTCGCGTCATTTCGTCATTATGTGCTTCGCCACGCGCTGGATTTCGGGCGAGCCGCAACTCAACGAGGAACTTGCCGAGGCGCGCTGGCTCAAGCTCGATGAGCTCGCTGGACTGCAAACCACCGAGGGTTTGGCCGAGATCGTCGCCGCGGCGTTTGAACGGATCGACGCGGCGCGCTAAAGCCTTTCGATGTTCCGACGTACCGCCACCATAGCCATTGTCGCATTGAGCCTGTCCGGCGCGCTGACCCCCGCTGCCGCCGAAGGCGGCCCTGCCCCGTTCGATGCCGATCTGATGCGGCTCGCCGAGATTCTTGGCGCGCTGCATTATCTGCAGCCGCTGTGCGGCGCCAATGAGGGCAACAAATGGCGCGACCAGATGTCGGCGCTGCTCGACGCCGAGGCGCAGAGCGGCGACCGGCGCAACCGGCTGGTGGCGAACTTCAACAACGGCTACCGCAGCTTCCAGCGCACCTACCGCTCCTGCACGCCGGCGGCGAACGTCGTGGTGCGGCGCTATCTCGACGAAGGCGCCAAGATCTCACGCGAGATCACTGCGCGATATACGAACTAAACCCGGCTCAATCGCCACCATTAACCGCGCCGGTTAACCGTGGGTCGAGTTCGGCCTGGGCGCGGGACAGCCGCATGCTAGCGTGTTCGCTGACGTGGCAGCCAGGGCGCGCTAGCGCCCCTTTTTTTGAGCATTCCGTGACCAGCACAGATTCAAGCCCTGAGCCCGCGCCCGACCGCGAACAGAAGATGGTGGCGCTGAGCTACGTCAACGAGGCCTGGGCGGAAGCCCGCCTCGACGGTGTCGACGACGATTGCATGGCGATGTCGTGCCTGTTCGCCGCCTTCGCCGAACTGGTGACCACCTACGGCGAAGAGGCTGCGGCGACATACGCCGACACTCTGTCCAAGCGCATTCGCAACGGCGAATTCACCGTCGAGATCGCGCGCCAATAATCGCCGAGACTACGGACGCGCCAAGCCGAACAGCTTGTTCAGCACGGCATCGATGTCCTTGGCAAAAAACGGCTTGTAGAGGAAATCGTGAAGGCCTTGCCCACGGGCGCGGTCCTCCACCCGCACGTCCCGCGCGCCGGTCATCATCACCACCTTGATGTCCGGATGCGAGCGCTTCAGCATGGCGAACGTTTCAAAGCCATCCAAGCCGG
Source organism: uncultured Alphaproteobacteria bacterium (assembly GCA_963785665.1). Lineage (GTDB taxonomy): Bacteria > Pseudomonadota > Alphaproteobacteria > Rhizobiales > Xanthobacteraceae > Z2-YC6860. The sequence continues at coordinate 289,672 of CAWAWF010000022.1, read as the reverse complement.
GCATCTGGTAATCCAGGAACACAATATCGAAGCGTTTTTTCTTGGCCAGCTCCACCGCGGCCGAGCCATCTGCGGCCTGCTGGGTCTCGAGCTTGAACCGGCTCGCCTTCATCACCTTGTCGACGACGGAGCGCACCGTGGAGGAATCGTCGACGATCAGCACCTGCTTGGGCAACCGGGCCCGGATGCAGCGTTCCATCAGGGTGCCGGCCTCGCCGATCGCGATGGGCTTGGCCAGCGCGCTGTCGACATCGAGCCCCTCGGTGAACACCTCGCGGGTCTTGATTGTCGCCGGACCGATCAAGATCGCCAGCGGGCGGCTCGGCGCGGCGCGGATGAGATCGAGCAAACCCTGTCGCACCAGTTTCGGCAGTCGCGAGTCAAACAGCACGACGTCGTAGCTCTGCTTTGCCAGCAACTCGATGGTGGCAGCACGCTCGCCGAGCGCATCGAGCTCGGCCGTGTCAATCGGGACCGAAGCCTGCAACGCGGCCTGGCGGACGAGCTCGCGCTCCTGCGCCGCATCCGACACGATCAGAATCTTCAGTGAGTGAATATCGTCGCGCATCGATCCGTCGTGTCATGCCAAGGCATGCAGCCGGTTCGCCCCCTAAAAGCTGAATCATCACGCGTGCGATCCCCACATCCCCCGTGGGAATCCCACAGGCGCAGGTTGTAAGTCTCCGCAACAAATGGCAATCGAGGGTTGGGGAAAACTTTCGCTAAACCGTGGGTTCCCTGTGTGCCGACGCCGCCGGGCGCGCACCCCAGGCCCGCACGGGCTCCCTTGAGCGGTCAAAGCCAGCGGCCTACGTTGCCGCAGCCAGCAAGGAAAAGCATGAAAGCGGCACTTCTTCCCGATCGCGGCGTGGTCAAGGTGGCCGGCGCCGACTCGCGGGGTTTCCTCAACGGCCTGCTGACGACCGACGTCACCAAGGTCACCCCGCTGCAGGCCCGGTTCGGCGCGCTGCTCACGCCGCAGGGCAAGATCGTCGTCGATTGCATCGTCGCCGAGGCGCCGGCCGAGGACGGCGGCGGGTTTTTCCTGGATTGCCCGCGGGCGCTGGCCGGCGAACTGGTCCAGAAGCTCAACTTCTACAAGCTGCGCGCCAAGGCGATCTGCGAGGACCTGTCGGAGGTGCTCGGCGTGATGGGGCTTTGGGACGGCAGCGGCGCGACCGAATACGGACTGCTGTACGCCGACCCCCGCCTGCCGGCACTCGGCCAACGGCTCATGCTGCCGCCGCATCTTGCCAAGGAGGCGGCGGCCGATCTGGGCGCCGAACTCCTCGAAGCGGCGGCCTACGACGCCCACCGTATCGCGCTCGGCGTGCCGCGCGGCGGCCTCGATTTCATCTACGGCGACGCCTTCCCGCACGAGACCGACATGGACCAGCTTGCCGGCGTCGATTTCGACAAGGGCTGCTATGTCGGCCAGGAGGTGGTGTCGCGCATGGAGCACCGCGGCACCGCGCGAAACCGCATCGTGCCGATCGCAGCAGAAGGCTTCGCCCCCGACGGCGGCATGCCGGTGATGGCCGGCGACAAGCAGGTCGGCATTACCGGCTCGCATGCGGGCAACCGCGGGCTTGCGATGCTGCGCCTCGACCGCGTCGCCGATGCGCGCGCGGCGGGGCTGTCGCTGTCCGCCGGCGGCGTGCCGATCGAGCCGCGCAAGCCGGACTGGGCGAGGTTTAGCTGGCCGGTGGAGAAACCCTGATGAGCGGCGCTGTTCTCCACCCCGACGGTCTGCATCGCTGTCCGTGGCCGAAGGTCGACGACCCGGTCTACGTCGCCTACCACGACGACGAATGGGGCGTGCCGGAATACGACGACCGCGCGCTCTACGAAAAGCTGGTGCTCGACGGCTTCCAGGCCGGGCTGTCGTGGATCACGATTTTGCGCAAGCGCGACAATTTCCGCCGCGCCTTCGACGGCTTCAATCCGGAGAAGATCGCGCGCTACGATGCGCGCAAGAAAGCCAAGCTGATGGCGGACGCCGGCATCGTGCGCAACCGGCTCAAGGTCGACGGCGCGGTGCTGTCGGCGCGCGCCTATCTGGAGGTGATGGAGAAGGGCCCGGGGTTCTCGGCGTTCCTGTGGGACTTCCTCGACGGCAAGCCCAAGATCAACAAGTTCCGCGACACCAAGCAGGTGCCGGCGGAAACCCCGCTGTCGTTGAAGATGTCCAAGGAATTGTCGGCGCGCGGCTTCAAGTTCGTCGGCCCGACCATCGTCTATGCCTTCATGCAGGCGGTCGGCATGGTCAACGACCATCTGGTGAAGTGCCATTGCCACGCGACCGTGCAGACGCACGGCAGAAAGAAGTAGGCGCCGCCGCCCTCGATGTCCCGCAAGCCGATATCCGCATCCGCAAACGGAAGCCGAGCCTGGCAGCGCATGCTGTCAGGGCGCCGCCTCGACCTGCTCGATCCGTCGCCGCTCGATATCGAGATCGGCGACATCGCCCATGGCCTCGCCCGCGTGGCGCGCTGGAACGGCCAGACCGAAGGCGCGCATATCTTCTCGGTGGCGCAGCACACGCTGCTGGTCGACGCGGTGGCGCGGGCGCGCTGGCCGCGACTCGACCGCAAGGCGCGGCTGGCGCTGCTCATGCACGACGCTCCGGAATATGTGATCGGCGACATGATTTCGCCGTTCAAGGCGGTGATCGGCGGCTCCTACAAGGTGGTCGAGGCACGGCTGCTCGCCGCCATCCATCTGCGCTTCGGGCTGCCGGTGAAGCGCACCGAGGAGGTCGAACGCATGATCAAGACGGCCGATCGGGGCGCAGCCTTCCTCGAAGCGACGCGGCTCGCGGGCTTCAGCGCGTCCGAGGCGCGACGGTTCTTCGGGCCGCCGCCCGTGCTGTCGCCCGCGATCGAGCGCGACTATCTAACGCCATGGCCGGCAGGAACCGCGGAGAGACGCCTGCTCGAGCGGTTCAACACGCTGTCGCGCGAATAACCCGCCGTCATGACGGCGGCGCATTTGCACGCTATACGCATGCAACTCTAGAAAGCCTTGCATGATCCACGTCTGCTCCCTCGCCCGCCTGCAAGACACCGTCGCCGAAACCGGCGCGAGCCACATCGTGACCTTGCTGCGCCTGATCGACCGTGTGCAGCGGCCGCCGAGCATCCCCAAGGCCAACCACCTGATCCTCGGCATGGACGACATCAGCACGCCGGTGGAGGGCTACACCCATCCGGCCGAGGAGCATGTCCATGAGCTGATCGGATTCGTGCAGCGTTGGGACCGCCGCGCGCCCATCGTGATCCATTGCTACGCCGGCATCAGCCGCTCCACCGCGGGGGCCTTCATCTCGGCCTGCGCGCTCAATCCCGGCCGTGACGAGGCCACCATCGCACGCACGATCCGGGGGGCGTCGAAGACGGCAGCCCCCAACAACATGCTGGTCCGTCATGCCGACCGCATCCTCGGCCGCAAGGGCCGCATGATCGCCGCGGTCGAGGCGCTGGGCCCCGGCCTCCCCGCGCTCGAGGGCGAACCCTTCCGGCTCGATCTGGAATGATATGATCGGCAGATGGCCGACGCGCCGCTGACACCGATCGAAGTGGGGCTGACCGCGGCGATCGTCGCCGTCGAGGCCGAGGAGCCGCGCATCCTGGTCGCGGCCGATCCGAAGAGCGAGACCCGCGCCGGCCTGCCGTTCGGGCCGTTCGATCCGCTGTCGCACCGCACCTTCGAGATCGGCCTGCGCAACTGGGTGGCGGCGCAGACCGCCATCAACGTCGGCTATGTCGAGCAGCTCTACACCTTCGGCGACCGCGGCCGTCACGCCCGGCCGGGCGACACCGGCATGCACATGATCTCGGTCGGCTATCTGGCGCTGACGCGGATGTCCGACAACGCCGCGGCGCTGCGGGCGGCCGGCGCCAGCTTCGAGCCCTGGTACCGCTTCTTTCCCTGGGAGGACTGGCGCGACGGCCGCCCCGGCATCCTCGACCAGACCATCGTGCCGCTGCTGGAGCAGTGGTCGAAAACCGGCAAGGCCGAGCCCGACGCGGCCGCTCGGCCGCCGCGAGAGGCTGCGGCACTGCTTCGGCGTCGGCGGCTCGCCATGGGACGAGGAGAAGGTGCTCGACCGCTACGAGCTGTTGTACGAGGCCGGATTGGTCGAGGAGGCGCGTCGCGACGGCCGCGACGCCAATGTGCCGCGCGGTAAGATCCCGCCGCTCGGCGAGCCGATGCGGTTCGACCAGCGCCGCATCCTGGCGACCGCGATCGCGCGGCTGCGCGCCAAGCTCAAGTACCGCCCGGTGGTGTTCGAGCTGATGCCCGACGCGTTCACGCTGACCGAATTGCAGCGCACCGTCGAGGCGATCTCCGGCCGCCACCTGCACAAGCAGAACTTCCGCCGCCTGGTCGAGACCGCAGCGCTGGTCGAGCCGACCGGCGAGACCTCGACCGAGACCGGCGGCAGGCCGGCGGCGCAATTCCGCTTCCGCCGCGACGTGGTGCAGGAGCGCCCGGCGCCGGGGCTGCGGCTCGGCGGGCGGTCGTAGGCCGGTGAACCTCCGGCGCTGTCGCCGCGACCAAGGACGGCGAAGCCTGTGGCTTCGCGGCCTGAGCGCGCTTTCGACGGTCGCTTGGCTGGACTAAACTCGGCCTCGCGGGGGCGCATTCATGGAATTTGTTTTCCTCGGCTTGCTGGTGCTGGCGTTTCCGATCATCGCCCTGGTGGCGCTGGTCAAGACGGTCAGCACCAATGATCGGCTGCGCTTGCTCGACGCGCGCTTGGCCGCCCTCGAATTGCGTGGATTCGGAGCGCCCGTCGCGGCGCCGCAACCTCCGCCTCCCCCGCCACCGCCCTCGCCAGAGCCCCTTGCGAAGCCCATTCCGGATTCCGCCGCCGTCGCGGTTGAGCCACCACCTCCTCCTCCGCCGCCTCCTCGAGTCCCGCCAGCGCAGCCCGCCGTCACTGCGGTGCCCGAGCATGTCGAAAGCTTCGAGGAGAAATTCGGCACCCGCTGGACGGTCTGGATCGGCGGCGTGGCGCTGGCGCTGGGCGGCATCTTCCTCGTCAAGTATTCCATCGAGGCGGGGCTGATCGGGCCGCGGCTGCGGTTGTTCTTCGGTGCGCTGCTCGCGGCGGCGCTGGTCGCCGGCGGCGAATGGACGCGGCGGCAGGAGAAGCTGTCCGGCTTTGTCGTACCGACCGCGCATATCCCCAGCATCCTCACCGCCGCCGGCACCACCATCGCCTACGCCACCGTCTATGCGGCCTACGCGCTCTACGGTTTCCTCGATCCGGCGTTCGCCTTCGTGCTGCTCGGCGTGGTGGCGCTGGCGACGCTCGGCGCGGCGCTGCTGCACGGCCCGGCGCTGGCCGCGCTTGGGCCTGGTCGGCGCCTATGTGACGCCGCTGCTGGTGTCCTCGGACGCGCCGAACTACTGGGCGCTATACATCTATCTCGCGGTGGTGACGGGCGCCGCGTTCGCGCTCGCTCGCATCAGGCTCTGGCCGTGGCTCGCCGTCACCGCAGTGGCGTTCGGACTGTTCTGGGTGTTCCCCGGCGTGCTCGACAACCGCGTCGATGCACTTGCAGCGCATCTGTTCCATGTCATCGCGGGGTTTGCACTGGTGGCGGCGCTGATCGTGTCCGGCCTGCTGTACGGGCCGGAGCCCGCGCCGGGCGAGATCGACAAGATGTCGTCGGGCACCCTCGCGGCCTATCTGCTCGGCGCCCTGCTGCTGACGCTCGCCAGCCATCACGACCCGGCGGCGCTGACCGTGTTCACCGCACTCACCGCGGCGACGCTCGCCATCGCCTGGCGCACCGAAGCGGCAGCCGGCGCGGTCGCGGCGGCGGCAGCGCTTGTGGCGGTCGTCGTCCTGCGCTGGTCGCTCGATCCCGACATTGATCGCCTGATCGCACCGGCCGGCCCAGCCGGACTTGCCTCGCCGCAGCCGCTGCACGCCGGCATCGAGACCCACCTGGCGCTCGGCGCCGGCCTACGCGGTGGCGTTCGGCGCGCTGGGCTTCCTGGCGCAAGGCCGCGCCACCTGTTCGGTCGCAGCCATCATCTGGAGCGCGTCCGGCATCGCCGTGCCGCTGCTGACGCTGATTGCGCTGTACTACCGCGTCGCCGGGTTCGAACGCTCGATCCCGTTCGCCGGGCTGGCGCTGCTGCTCGCGGCACTGTTCGGCTGGGCGACCGAGCTGCTCGGCAAGCGGTCGCCGCGGCCGGGGCTCGCCGCGTCCGGCGCGCTCTACGCCACCGGCACGGTGGCGGCGCTGGCGCTGACGCTGACCTTCGCGCTGGAAAAAGGCTGGCTCACCGTGGCGCTGGCGCTGATGGTGCCGGGCATCGCCTGGATCGCCAACCAGCGCCCCTGGCCGATGCTCCGCGCGCTCGCCGCAGCCGCTGCGGTGCTGGTGGTGGCGCGCGTCGCCTGGGAGCCGCGCATCATGGGCGCGGATGTCGGCTCAACGCCGATCTTCAACTGGATTCTCTACGGCTACGGCGTGCCGGCGATTGCGTTCTGGCTCGCCGGGTATCTGCTGCGCAAGCGCGCCGACGACCTGCCGACACGGATGGTCGAGAGCGCGGCGATCCTGTTCACCGCGCTCACCGCGCTGCTGGAAATCCGTCACTTTATGAACGGTGGCGACATCTATCGGGACACCAGCGATCTCGGCGAACTGGCGCTGCAGGTCTGCCTCGGCCTTGCCATGACGATCGGGCTGGAGCACGTCCGCCACCGCACGAAAAGCGTCGTCCACAACATCGGCGCGCTCGTGATTGCGGCGCTGACGGCGTGCGGCATCGTCTTCGGACTTTGGATGTTCTGCAATCCGCTGTTCACCGGCGAGCCGGTCGGCTCGGGCTTCTTCAACCTGATCCTGCTGGGCTATGGCATCCCGGCGGTGCTGGCGATCGTGCTGGCGATGCGGACCCGCGATGTTCGTCCGCACTCCTATCGGGTCATTGCCGCGGCCTTCGCGGTGCTGCTGATGCTGAGCTATCTGTCGCTCGAAGTGCGCGCGATCTATCACGGCACGATCTTGACGTGGGCCGACCACCGACGCCGAGCAATACACCTATTCGGTGGTCTGGCTCGCTTACGGCGTGGCGCTGCTGCTGTTCGGCATCGTGTTCCGCTCGCAACCGGCGCGGCTCGCCTCCGCCGCGATCACGCTGCTCACCATCGCCAAGGTGTTCGTGATCGACATGGCGGGACTGGCGGGCGTCTACCGCGCGCTGTCGTTCATCGGGCTCGGGCTGGTGCTGGTCGGAATCGGCTGGCTTTACCAGCGGCTGCTGTTTCCGCGGCGGATGCCATCAGTGACGGCGCCAGGTCAACCGCCGCCGCCAGCCTGACGTTTGCGGGAAAGACCTACTTCGGGCTGATGTCGCACCACAGCGGACCGGTGCTGAGCCGATAGCGCGCGCCGGCGACCTCTTCGGACACCGGGTAGCAGCCGTCGCCGCCGCCGCCGAACTGCTTCCAGGCGAGGCAGATTTCAACGCCCTTGACCCGCACGACAGCATGGTCGGTTTCCTCGGGACCGGTCACGGACGCGCGACGGTAGTGCACGTTGGCGATGCCGGCGGTGGTGACTTGGCCGCGGCCGATGGTGCCGTCGATGCATTCGATGTGAAACGCGCGGCCGGTCAGCAGCCGGGCCACGTCGCTGCCGTGAACCTGACGGCCGGCGAAGGCCTCGGGCGTTCCCGTCAACGCGAGACCGAGCGCGGCGGCAGCAAGAAGATAGCTTTTGCGACTGGCCATTGTGCGCATCCCGCTGAATTGCATTCCAAGATGATCGTTGCGCCGATCATCCATCATCCGCGTAATGCCGTCGCGCTTGAACTGTTTCGACGGTTAATGTGGGAACGCAAACGGCGACAGCGGCTGATGTTTGGCAAGCGCGTGCCGCGACACGGTTGATTGGTTAACCCCGGGCGCCGCAATCCACGTGGCCTTTCCGGCTCCGCAGCAACGGCGTAACATCGGTTAACACGACAGGATGCGGCAGTTTCATTCGATTCGTTTACGGGAGGTCATCATGCGGAAGTCCGTGATTGTCGCGGTCGCCGGAGCGGCGGCGCTGGCGGTCTCATCGCCGGTCCCGATCGCAGCGCAAGGCGACACCAACCAGCAGCTCGGCAACGTGCATTTCGAGACGTCGTGCAACGAGGTGGCGCAGCGCCGCTTCGACCGCGCCATGCGCTATCAGCACTCGTTCTGGTATGACGCGGCGCGCGACATCTTCCAGGAGGCCGCCGCAGGCCGATCCGACCTGCGGCATGGCCTATTGGGGCGTCGCGATGACTTATCTCGACAATCCGCACAACCCGATCCCGGCGCCGAACATCCCGCTCGGCCTCGCCGCGATCCAGAAGGCCAAGGCGGTCGGCGCCAAGACCGAGCGCGAGCGCGGCTACATCGACGCGCTCACGTTCATGTACGCCGACGCCGACAAGCTGACGCACGTCGAGCGCATCCATGCCTACCTCAAGGCGATGGAGGCGCTGGCGGCGAAAAATCCGAACGACGACGAGGCGCAGATCGCCTACGCCATCACCCTGAACACGTCGGCCTCACCCGCCGACAAGACCTACGCCCAGCAGCGCAAGGGCGCGGCGATCCTTGAGCCGATCTGGAAGCGCCAGCCGCAGCACCCTGGCATCGCGCACTACCTGATCCACCTCTACGACTACCCGGCGCTCGCCAACGAGGGGCTGCACGCCGCCGAGCTCTATTCGAAGATCGCGCCGGCCGCTCCGCACGCCCAGCACATGCCGTCGCATATCTTCACCCGCGTCGGCTACTGGAAGGAATCGATCGCGTCCAACATCGCGTCGGTGAAGGCCGCCAAGACGGAGAAGGAATACGGCAGCGCATTCCACGGCGAGGACTACATGGTCTACGCCTATCTGCAGCTCGCCGACGACAAGGACGCGCGCCAGGTGATCGAGGACATGAAGGCGCTGCCGGCCGCCGATTCCGCCGCGTTCGGCAGCCATTTCGCGATGGCCGCCTCGCCGGCCCGCTACATGGTCGAGCGCGGCGACTGGGCGGGCGCAGCCCAGCTCGAGGTCCGGCCGAGCCCGTTCCCGCACGTCATGGCGATCACGCATTTCGCCCGCGCGCTCGGCGCCGCGCGCTCCGGCAAACCGGACGCCGCCAAGGCCGACATCGCCAAGCTCGCCGAGTTGCGCGACAAGCTTCGCGAGGCGAAGAACGGCTACTGGGCTCAGCAGGTCGATATCCAGTGGCAGATCGCCAACGCCTGGATGCTCAACGCCGAAGGCAAGACCGACGAGGCGCTGAAGGCCATGAGCGCCGCGGCCGACGCCGAGGACAAGACCGACAAGTCGCCGGTGACGCCGGGGCCGCTCGCGCCGGCGCGCGAGCTCTACGGCGACATGCTGCTCGAGCACGGCATGGCCAAGGAGGCGCTGGCGGCGTTCGAGGCGACCAAGGCCAAGGAGCCGAACCGCCTGCACGGCTTTGCCGGCGCGGCGAAAGCCGCCGAGAAGCTCGGCGACCGCGCCGCCGCCAAGGCCAACTACGAGAAGCTCGTCGCCATGACCGGGACGGCGGCGTCCGATCGGCCCGATGTCAAGGCCGCCACCCAGTTCCTCGGCAAGACCTGAGCGCCGAGGACCGGACCGGCGATCATGCGGAAGACGACGATCATCCTCGCTGTTGCCGCCTTCGCGATGGGCGGGCTGGTCGGCGCCTATGCGCTGCTGGCCGAGCGGCCGGTGGAGCGCGGCACGGCCGCCGGCCCGCTGCATCCGGCGTGGAGCGAGGTGCGCTGGCCGTTCCCGCTCGACCAGTGGGGCAAGGGCAAGGCGTTCCGCTGCAAGGCCGCCGACTGCGGCACCGAGGTGACGGTCTACATCCGCGCCAAGATCGGCTTCTGCAACTGCACGACCGGCGTGTCGGACGACGAGGAGCTCGACCGCATCAGCGACTACGATCTGCTCGGCAACAAGCTTGCTGCGCAGGGGCCAGGCCGCGAGATCAAGGTGGCCTGGATGAAGGGCCGCAGCCGCGCGTTCAAGGTCGGCGGCGCCCCGGTCGGCGGACAATCGGCGCTGTCGGTCGGCATCAACGACCACTGCGACGCGATCGTTGCGACCGTGGTGCATGGCGCGGACCAACCGGCGGCGATCGAGCCTGTGGTGCTGGAGTTCCTCAACAGCAAGACCGTGATCGGCTGGGCCGAGGTCACGCTCGGGCTGTGAGACGGGATCAGTCTTCCTGGAAAGAGGCGCGGAGCTCGTGGATCCGCATCGGGCGGCGCAGGTCGCCGCGCCCGCCGTGGCGGACGAAGTCGCAATAGGCGAAGCCGAACCCCGAGATCGAGCCGCGGAAGCTGACCTGGCTGGTGCGCTGCACATTGAAGCAGGGCGTGAACGGAATGCCGCGGATCGAAGCGCAGAAGCGGTCGCCGCTGGTGCGCAATGTGCCGGTCGGCAGCACCACGTACTTCTGCGGTCCGCTGCCGCCGACGCGGATGTAGCCGGCAGCCGAGCCGTCCGCGTAGATGCGGCCGTTGCCGGTGGTGCCGTCGAAACAGCTATAGGAGAAATGCTTGCCGGCGATGAAGGCGCGCGCTTCGGTTGCGCGCAATTCCTCGGCCTTGGCCGGGGCCGCCGCCAGCAACGCACACACCAGGGCTCCACCCAGAGCCAGACGCTGAACGCTCATCCGCCACTCCACCCTTTGATCGCCCGGAGCGCTGTTAACCCCCCGGTTACCATAGATTCGAGGCGATCATGCCTGACGTTCGTAGCCAAATTCTGAACGCCTTTACCGAATCTTGACCACGATCCGGCCGCGAACCCGGCCCTCCAGGATGCTGCCCGCCTCGCCGATCACCTCGGAAAGCCCGATTTCCCGGGTCATTTGTTCGAGTTTGCCGCGATCGAGGTCGGATTCCAAGCGCCGCCATGCCTCATTTCGCAGCGCCGGCGGGCACATGACGGAATCGATGCCCAAGAGCGACACGCCGCGCAAAATGAAGGGGGCGACGCTCGACGGTAACTCCATGCCGCCGGCCAGGCCGCAGGCGGCGACGGCTCCGCCGTATTTCGTCATCGAGAGGAGGTTCGCCAGCGTTGTAGAGCCGACCGAGTCGATGCCGCCGATCCAGCGCTCCTTGGCGATCGGCTTCCCCGGCGCCGAAAGCTCGGCGCGGTCGACGATCTCGCTGGCGCCGAGGCCTTTCAGGTAGTCGGCCTCCTCGCGCCGCCCGGTCGAGGCGACCACCTGGAAACCGAGCTTGGCAAGGAGCGCAATGGCGACCGAGCCGACGCCACCGGCGGCGCCGGTGACCACCACGGGGCCCTGCTCCGGCTTGATTCCGTGGCGCTCCAGCGCCATCACCGCGAGCATGGCGGTGTAACCCGCGGTGCCGATCGCCATCGCTTCGCGCGGGCTCATGCTCGCCGGCAGCCGCACCAGCCACTGGCCCTTCACCCTCGCCTTTTCCGCATAGGCGCCGAGATGCGTTTCGCCGGTGCCCCAGCCGTTGAGGATGACCTTGTCGCCGGGCTTCCAGTCCGGATGCGACGAGGCTTCCACCTCGCCCGCGAAATCGATGCCGGGGATCATCGGGAAACGGCGCACCACCGGCGCCTTGCCGGTGATGGCAAGGCCGTCCTTGTAGTTGATGGTGGACCAGCCGATGCGGACGGTGACATCGCCATCCATCAGGTTGGCCTCGTCGAACTCGGTCAGGCTTGGCGCCTGGCCTTTGTCCTGGATCACAATCGCTTTGAATTTGGCCACGTCGCCCTCCGGACTTTCCGCCTCATGCCGTCGCGGGCGCGGCCTCTGGCCTCGACACCGGCCGCTCGACAATCGGCAGGTTGATGACGGCCGAGGCGATGCCGAAGAAGATCGTACCCCACCAGATCACGTCGTAGGAGCCGGTGCGCTCGAACAACACGCCGCCGAGCCAGACGCCGAGGAAGCCGCCGAGCTGATGGACGAAGAAGGCGAGGCCGAGCAGCATGGTCAGCCAGCGCGGCCCGAACATGATCGAGATCAAGGCCGAGGTCGGCGGGATGGTGGAAAGCCAGAGCACGCCGATGACCGCGCCGAAGATGAGCGTCGCCGCCGGGCTCGGCGGCAGCAGGATGAAGGCCAAGATGGCGAGCGAGCGGCTGAAATAGATCGCCGACAGCAGATAGCGCTTGGGCATCAGGTTGGCGATGTAGCCCGAGCCGAGCGAGCCCATGATGTTGAACAGGCCGATCACCGCGATGGTCCAGCCGCCAATCGAGGCCGGCAGGCCGCGGTCGACCAGGTAGGCCGGCAGATGCACGGTGATGAAAAAGAGCTGGAAGCCGCAGGTGAAGTAGCCGAGCGAGAGCAGCACGTAGCTCTTGTGGCCGAGCGCCTCGGCCAGCGCCTGGCTAAGCGTCTGCCTCGCGGGCGCTGTCACAGTCGGAGACTGCGTCTGGGGCGGTGCCGACATGGCGAACGCCAGCGGCACGGTGATGAGCATGATGACGGCGAAGACCAGCAGCGTCGCCTGCCAGCCGATGCCGCCGATCAAGGCGACCGCGAGCGGCGAGAACAGGAACTGGCCGAACGAGCCGGCCGCAGTGCCGGCGCCGAAGGCGATGGTCCGCCAGCTCGGCGGCATCAGCTTGGCGAAGGCGCCGATCACGATGGAGAACGAGCAGCCGGCAAGCCCCAGCCCGATCAGCACGCCGGCCGACATGTAGAGCTCGAACGCCGTCTGCGCGTACGCCATCCAGATCAGGCCGGCGACGTACAAAGCCGCGCCGCATGCCAGGACCTTCGGCGCGCCGAAACGGTCGGCGAGCGCGCCGGAGAACGGCTGGCCGGCGCCCCACAGCAGCATCTCGATGGCAAGCGCGAGGCTGAACTGATCGCGGCCCCAGTCATGGGCGGCGTCCATCGGCGACAGGAAAAATCCGAAGGTCGAGCGCGGACCGAAGCTGATCAGCCCGATCGCGCAGCCGCAAAGAAGGATGACGAGTGGCGTGCGCCACGTGGCAAGACGGTCCGGCATGTCTCGGCGATTATGCCGCGACCGCGACCGGCCGCGCCACCGGCTTTTCGACGATCGGCAGGTTGATCACAGCGGAAGCGACGCCGAAGAACACCGAAAGCCACCAGACCAGGTTGTAGGAACCGGTCGCCTCGAAGGCGAGGCCGCCAAGCCAAACGCCGAGGAAGCCGCCGACCTGATGGCTGAAGAAGGCGAAGCCGAACAACATGGTGAGCCAGCGCGTGCCGAACATCAGCGCCACCAGGCCCGAGGTCGGCGGCACCGTCGAGAGCCAGAGCAGGCCTGTCACCGCGCCGAACAGCAGCGTCGAAACCGTGGTCGCCGGGAACACGATGAACGCGACGATCGACAGCGCGCGAGCGAAATAAATGCTCGAAAGCAGGTAGCGCTTCGGCATCCGGCCGGACAGCCAGCCCGAGCTCAGCGAACCCACGATGTTGAACAGGCCGATCAAGGCGATGGTCCAGGCGCCGATGTCGGCGCCGAGCCCGCGGTCGAGAAGATAGGACGGCAGATGCACGGTGACGAACGCGAGCTGGAAGCCGCAGGTGAAGAAGCCCAGCACAAGCAGGACATAGCTGCGATGGCCGAATGCCTCCATCAGCGCCTGCCTGCTCGACTGCGTCTTCGGCGCGCCGGCGACCGGCACCGCCCGCGGCGTCGCCAATGCCAGCGACAACGGCAGCACCAGCAGCATCGAGCCTGCGAACACCAGCAGCGCGGTCTGCCACGAGAACGACTCGATCAGCGAATGCGCCAGGGGCGAATAGAGGAATTGGCCGAACGAGCCCGAGGCGGTGCCGGCGCCGAATGCGAAGCGCACGCCAGTTTTCCGGCACGAGCTTGCCGAGCGCGCCGATCACCATCGGAAACGAGCAGCCGGCGAGGCCAAATCCAATCGTCACGCCGGCGGAGAGGTCGAGCGCGAGGATGGTGTTCGCGTTCGCCATCCATGCCAGACCGATCGCGTAGAGAAGCGCGCCTGCACGATAGCACGCGGACCGGGCCGAAGCGGTCGGCGACGGCGCCGGCGAACGGCTGGGTCGCGCCCCACAGCAGGTTCTGCACGGCGATGGCGAAGGAGAACGTCTCACGGCCCCAACCATGGCCGAACGACATCGGGCTGAGGAATTGGCCGATCGCCGAGCGCGGACCGAAGGCGATCAGCGCGATGGCGCAGCCGACCGCGATCAACACCGCCGGAGTCCGCCAGGACTGGAGCTTCGGCGGCGCAGAAACGGTCGCGGTGGACATCGGAGCTCTCCGGCACGTCCGGCGCCGGAAGAGGCGCGCGATGACGAGTCGATAAATAGACGCTCGGCAGAGCCGTCCCAAGCGAAACTTGCTGATGGGTCCGATTTGCGCCGCTCATGGCCGCATGCCTGAAGCGCGGGACGGGACTGGCGAAGCCGGGATCAAAGTGCTATATCATTTGCTCTGAATGAGGATAAGGCCCGGCGAAAGCCGGATGTTTTCGTCCTCTAATATGCTCATATTGAGCATATATCGAACTGGAGACTTGTCATGCCGATGCTGGACACTGTGGGGCCGTTGAGCCGGCGGACGCCGGCGCCCTCGCCGGCCGGCGCAAGTGTCGCGTTGAAGAGGTTCGGCGCGCTGCCGATGCCGTCGCTTGAATGGAACGCCGAGGTCGAGCGCGACACCGCGCATCTCTATGAGCGCATCAAGAACGTCGTGCCCTCGGTCGAGTGGCCGTTCTTTGCGCCTTATGTGCGCGCCATCAACGCGCTGAAGAAGGAGCGCAACGCCGTCATCCTGGCGCACAACTACCAGACGCCGGAGATCTACAACTGCGTCGCCGACTTCACCGGCGACAGCCTCCAGCTCGCCCGCGAGGCCACGAAGGTGAAGGCCGACATCATCGTGCAATGCGGCGTGCACTTCATGGCCGAGACCGCCAAGGTGCTCAATCCGCAGAAGACCGTGCTGATCCCCGACCTCAAGGCCGGCTGCTCGCTCGCCGAGGCGATCACGGCGGAGGACGTGCGGCTGCTGCGCGA
Source organism: uncultured Alphaproteobacteria bacterium (assembly GCA_963785665.1). Classification (GTDB taxonomy): domain Bacteria; phylum Pseudomonadota; class Alphaproteobacteria; order Rhizobiales; family Xanthobacteraceae; genus Z2-YC6860. Next base: position 274,617 of record CAWAWF010000022.1, on the reverse strand, counting down.
GCGTTTCCCCGGCGTGCCGGTGGTGACCTACGTCAACACCTCGGCCGAGGTGAAGGCCGAGAGCGACATCACCTGCACCTCGTCGAACGCGCTCGAAGTCGTCGAGAGCCTCGGCCGCGACACCGTCATCATGGTGCCGGACCAGTATCTGGCGAAATACGTGGCCTCGCAGACCAAGGTGAAGATCATCGCCTGGAAGGGCTCCTGCGAGGTGCATGAGCGCTTCACCGGCGACGAGCTCGCGCTGATCCGCGCCAACGATCCGTCGGTGCAGATCGTCGCGCACCCCGAATGCCCGCCGGACGTGATCGCGGCGTCGGACTTCACCGGCTCGACCGCGCACATGATCGACTATGTGCGCAAGAACAGGCCGAAGCGCGTGGTGCTGGTGACCGAATGCTCGATGGCCGACAACGTCCAGGCCGAATTGCCCGACGTCGAGTTCACCCGGCCATGCAATCTCTGCCCGCACATGAAGCGGATCACCTGCCGAAGATTCTCGACAGCCTCGTCTCATGAGGGAGGAGGTCGTCGTCGATCCAATGATCGCCGAGAAGGCCCGCCGCGCGGTCGAGCGCATGATTTATCTGAAGTCTTAGAGGTGCACCGATGCTGACCCGGGCGACGACACAGAACCTGATCGACTCGCTGATCTATCCCACCGGCTTTCTCTCGCCGCTGGAGATCGACGACGCGGTGACGCGCGCGCTCGCCGAGGACCTCGGCCGCGCCGGCGACGTCACCTCGATCGCCACCATCCCGCCCGGCACGCCGAGCCGCACCGTGATGGCGGCGCGCAAGGCCGGCTGCATCGCGGGCCTGCCGCTCGTCGCCGCCTGCTTCCGCAGGCTTTCGCCCGACATCGAGATCGTGCCGGCGGTCCGCGACGGCGCCATGGTCGAGGCGAAGACCGCGCTCCTTCACATCAACGGCGACGCCCGCGCCGTGCTGTCGGCCGAACGGGTGGCGCTCAATTTCGTCCAGCACCTGTCCGGCATCGCCAGCGCGACCGCGGCCTATGTGAAAAAGGCCGGCGGCGGCAAAACCCGCGTCTGCTGCACGCGGAAGACCACGCCCGGGCTGCGCGCGCTGGAGAAGTACGCGGTGCGCTGCGGCGGCGGCTTCAACCACCGCTTCGGGCTCGACGACGCGATCCTGATCAAGGACAACCACATTGCCGTCGCGGGCGGCATCCGCGCCGTGCTGGAGCGGGCGCGTGCCTCGGCCGGCCATCTGGTCAAGATCGAGATCGAGGTGGATTCGCTGGAGCAACTCGCCGAGGTGCTCGACTGCGGGCTCGCCGACGTGGTGCTGATCGACAACTTCGATGTCGCTTCCATGAAGAAGGCGGTGGCGAATGGCCGGCGGCAAGCTGGTGATCGAGGCCTCCGGCGGCATCACGCTCGACACCATCGCGGAGATCGCCGCGACCGGCGTCGACTACGCCTCGTCCGGCGCGCTGACGCATTCGGCGCCGGCGCTGGATGTCGGGTTGGATATCGAGATTTAGCCGACCCGTCATTCCGGGACGCGCGATAGCGCGAGCCCGGAATCCAGAACCCCTGTGCCGATGACTTGAATGCTGCGGAGTATGGATTCCGGGTTCGCGGCTTCGCCGCGCCCCGGAATGACGAGAGCCGTCAGCCCTTCTTCTCCGGCGGGACGAAGGTGTAGTTCGGCACCTCGACGCTGTCGCCCCAGGCCTTCGGCCGGTAGAAGCTGTGCACGCCGATCTTGTAGCAGCTTCTTCATCTCGTTGACCCACGACGGATGCACCCAATAGGCGTGGTAGTGCGTCGAGTGGCCGATCTCCGGCAGCCACATCTTGCCGTCGATCATGTCGTGGGAGATTTCCTTGGCCTGCTCCCACATATCCGGCTCGTCGATGGTGTCCTTGACGTCGTCGCAGGCGAAGGTGAACTGGCAGGAGTTGTGGCGATCGGCGTTCTGATAGACCACGCCGCAGACGGTGTTGGGATAGAAGCCGGAGAACACCCGGTTCATCACCACCTGGGCGACCGCGATCTGGCCGCGCTTGGGCTCGCCGCGCGCCTCGAAATAGATCGCCTCGGCCAGGCACTTCTCGGCCTTGGGGCGCGACTTTGCGTCGAGGTTGAGCCGCTCGGCCGGCGTCCGTGGCCGCTTGCCCGGGCCGGTCACCTCGCCCTTGGCGGCGACCGTCTCGCCGCTCATGAACACCTCGGCCGGCATCGGCTCAACGCCCGGCTCCTGCGGCAGGGACGCCGTCTCGAAATTGAAATCGGCGCTCGCCACCGTCGCCATCGCGGACTTCTTGAGGTCCGGATCGCCGCCGGGCTGCTCGATTACGACCTGCTCCTCGTCCGGCCACGGCTGGATGGCGCCGACGCCGTCTTCGACGACGTTGCCGAAATAGAGCCGGCCGAGACGGATCGCGGCGTCGCTCTGGTCCTCGACGGCGGCAAGCGGCGCCTTGGCCTTCGGCGGCTCGGTCGGCTGGATCGAGGCCACCTGGTAGTTGCCCACCGCCTCGTCGGGAGGCGCGCCGTCGGGCCGCGGAAACGTCACGGTCTTGACCCGCCCCGGAGTCAGATCGTGGGTGCCGGTGGGTTCGCCGTCGTGGGGGCGGATCACCAGCAGGTCGCCCTTCAGCCGGCGGTTGACCGCCGGGAAATCGGCGCGAGGGCGGGCGAGCGGCGCTTCGTCGCCGCCAAGTGAGCCGGTCGATTCCGGATCGGCGCCGCCGATGCTGGCGAGCTGATAGGGCGGCAGTTCGGGGATGTCGGTGCCGACCGGCTGCGGAAAGCTGAACGTCGCGGCGTGGATGGTGCCGAACGGCGACGCCAGCATGTGGGCGCGGGCGCGCTGCGACAGATCGGACTGCCGCGCCATCAGCGAGACCAGGTCCTGATAGCCGATCGAGCGCGGCATCAGGCTGAGCGCCAGAACGCACAGGCCGAAGGGAGCACGGCTGCGCACTCCCTTCGGCCTTTTACGCAACAGAACCATGCTTACGCTCACGCAACGGACGCAACGCTACGCAACACAAGCGCCGGCATCGGTGCCTGTGGCATCAATGCGACACGTTCTTTTATGGTCGGATTAACCTTGCGAAGCCGTTAATCGCGGCACGCCGCCCGCTTGCGGAGCAGACGGCCTTAACGCTTCGTCAACGCGCAAGACGCGCAGCAAAAAGGCCGACCGGTTTCCCGGTCGGCCCGATTGAAGCGGATGCTTTCGCGCAGCTCACATCTTCACGCCCTTTTCGGTGTAGTACTTCACCGCGCCGGGATGCCACGGGATCGCCGAGTTCGCCTTCACCTGCTTGGCAAGATCGATGTTCTTGGCCTCACCGTGCACCGCGACCAGGTCGGCCTTGTGCTCGATGAAGGTCTTGACGATGTTGTACGCCTCCTGGTCCGGCAGGCTCGCGTCCGACACCAGAATGTTCTGCACCGAGATGATCTTGTTGTCCTTGTCCTGGCCCGGATAGGTCTTGGCCGGGATCACGTCGGCGCTGTAGATGCCGCCGTACTTGGCGTTCATCTTGTCGAGCATCTCGGCGTGGTCAATGAGCTTGAGCTTGACGCCCGGGGTCGCTGCGAGATCGGTGACGCCCGCGGTCGGCAGGCCGCCGACCCAGAAGTACGCGTCGATCTTGCCGTCCTTCAGCGCGTTGGTGGATTCGGCGACGCCGAGCCGCTCGCGGCGCATGTCCTTGTCCTTGTCGAGGCCGGCCGCCTCGATGACGCGGAACGCCATCACCTCGGTGGCGCTGCCGGGCGAGCCGGTGGAAATCCGCTTGCCCTTGAGGTCGGACATCTTCTCGACGCCCTTGCCCTCGATCGACACCACATGCATGCGGTTCGGGTAGAGCACCATCAGCGTCCGCACCTGGACCGGATTGCCCTTGAACTTGTCGTCGCCCTTCAGCGCGTCGAGTGCGGCGTCGACCATCACCATGGCGACTTCGCTCTGCTTGGTGCCGATCAGCTTGAGGTTGTCGACCGAGCCGCCGGTGACGCGGGCGGTGGCGGCGTAGCCCGGCACGTATTTGGTCAGGATGTTGGCCATGCCGCCGCCGAGCGGATAATAGACGCCGCCGGTGCCGCCGGTGGCGATGGCGATGGTGGTCTGCTGCTGCGCCAGCGCGCGGCCGCCGGACAGCCCGGACAACGCCGTGCCGGCCGCCAGCCCTCCGAGCATCAATTCTCTGCGGTTCATCGTTTTCTCCCTTTCGCTTTTTCTCATTCTATCCCTACGAGATTGCCGGCGATGGCGCGTCTTGCCGCATGCGCTGCTTCACCAGCAACGCGATGCCGAGTGCCAAGCCGAAAAACTCCGTGTAATCCAGGTCGCGGCCAACGATCGCCTCCAGGATGCCCTCGATCAGGCTTGGGAACACCAGCAGCAGGCCGGACAGGGTGAACAGGACGCGCTCGATGATCGTGGTCTTGGCGCAGCGCCCAGCCTTGCGCCGCGGCGGAGAGGGCGCCCAAGCCCAGCGCGGTCTTGACCGTGATCTCGACGATATCGACCCAGGAGCCGCCGGCCGGAATCTTCAGCAGCAGTCCGAGCCCCTGCGGGTCGAGCACGAACACGAACGGCACCAGGAACGCCGGCAGCGTGTATTTCCACGCCTGCATCGTGGTCTTGTAGGGATCGCCGCCGGTGATGGCGGCCGCGGCGAACGGCGACAGCGCCGTCGGCGGCGACACCTCCGAGAGCACGGCGTAATAGAAGATGAACATGTGCGCCGCGACATCGGGCACGCCGAGCTTGATCATGCGCCGGCGCCGCGATCACCGCGCAGATGATGTAGGACGCGGTAACGGGCACGGCGAGGCCGACGATCCACACGATCAGCGCGGTGTAGATCGCGGTGAGCAGCAGATTTTCGTGGGCGTAGTCGATCACGATCGAGGAGAACTTCAGGCCCAGGCCCGGTCAACGTGACGACGCCGACGATGATGCCGGCGGTGGCGCAGGTGGTGGCCGCGGTCAGCACGCCGGTCGAGCCGTCCGACAGCGTCTTGATCAGGCGCTTCGGAGTGAGCGCGGTCTCGCGTGGTGACGAAGCTCAGCGCGAAGGTCAGGATGATCGACCAGAACACCGCGAGCGTCGGCGAATAGCCCCACAGCATGAAGGCGATGATCGAGATCAGCGAAATGAAGTGGAAGCCGTAGCGCTTGGTGAGCTGCCACAGCGACAAGTGCTGTCCGGTGTCGACGATCTTGGCGCCGTATTTCTTGGCGTCGAGCTCGACCATGAACAGCAGCGCGAGGTAGTACAGCAAGGTCGGGATGGTCGCCATCCAGATCACTTCGAGATAGCTGATCTTCAGGAACTCGGCGATCAGGAAGGCGGCGGCGCCGAGCACCGGCGGCGAGATGATGGCGCCGAGTCCGCCGGCCGCCAGCAGCCCGCCGGCGGCGTTCTTCTCGAAGCCGGCGCGCTCCATCATCGGATAGGCGACGGCGCCGATCGTCACCGTGGTGGCGACGCCCGAGCCCGACGGCCCGCCGAGCAGGAACGACGACAGCACCACGGTGCGCCCGGCGCTGTTCGGCTTGTTGCCCATCAGCGCCATCGAGAAGTCGATGAAGAACTTTCCCGCGCCGGAATGCTGCAGGAAGGCGCCGTAGATCGTGAACAGGATGATCAGCGACGACGACACGTCGACCGGCACGCCGAAGATGCCTTCGAGCGTGATGAAGAGCTGGCCGACGATCTGGCCGATGTCGAAGCCGCGGTGGGTCCATGGCTGCGGCAGATACGGGCCGAAATAGGAATAGGCGAGGAAGCCCGCCGAGATCACCGGCACGATCAGGCCGGTGGTGCGCCGCGTCGCCTCCAGCAGCAGCACGATGAAGATGGCGCCGAGCCAGACGTCGAGCTCGGTCCGGCGTGGTGGCGCGATCGGTGAAATCGTCGCCGCCCTGGATGGCGTAGATCAGGATGCCGGCGCCGATCAGCCCCAGCACCACGTCCCACCAGCGGATTTGGTTGCGATACCGCTTCGCCATCGGGAACAGCAGGAAGGTCAGCACCAGCACGAAGGCGACGTGGGTGTAGCGAAGTGGCTGCGTCGAAATGATCGGCGCCCAGCCGAACGGCCAGGCACCGGCGATGGCGGCGTAGAGATGAAACAGCGACATCACCACCGCGACGGTGGTGGCGATCATGCCGGCGTGGCCGGACAGCCGGTTGAAGGCGCCCTCGTCGGCCTCGATGAACTCCTCGGCCTTCTTCAGCGCCTCCTGCGAAATGCCCGGCTGTTGCTCAAGCCCGGCGCCCAGTTGCTCCGGCCCGGTGCCGGGCGCGGTCTCATCAGCCGCAGCCGGTGTTACCCCCTCCGCCATTGTTCCCCCTCGTCGCCGTTATGCTCGGCGTATCTTCCCGGAAGACGCTAACACGCCGCCGGGCCAGCGGAATACCCAACCCCTCAACGTCATTCCGGGGCGCGTCCATAAGGGCGCGAACCCGGAATCCATAACCCGCAGCATTTGATAATCGGCACAGGGGTTATGGATTCCGAGTTCGCTCGCTGCGCGAGCGCCCCGGATGACGGAGCAAGGCTGCACGGCCTGAAACTACGCCTCGCCGGCGGCCTTCTTGCCGAGCGCCGCCTGGGCCGCGGCGAGCCGCGCGATCGGCACCCGGAACGGCGAGCAGGACACGTAGTCGAGCCCGATCTCGTGGCAGAACGCGACCGACGCCGGGTCGCCGCCGTGCTCGCCGCAGATGCCGACCTTGAGATTCTTGCGGACCTTGCGGCCGCGCTCGACGCCGATCCTGCACCAGCGCGCCGACGCCGTCGCGGTCGATCGAGACGAACGGATCGCCCGGCAGGATGCCGCGCGCGGTGTAGATGCCGAGGAAGGAGGCCGCGTCGTCGCGGCTGATGCCGAACGTGGTCTGCGTCAGATCGTTGGTGCCGAACGAGAAGAACTCGGCGCTCTGCGCGATCTCGTCGGCCATCAGCGCCGCGCGCGGCAGCTCGATCATGGTGCCGACCTGATAGTTGAGTTTGGTGCCGGTTTCCTTCTGCACGGCCTGCGCCATCGCGTCGATGCGAGCTTTGACGATATCGAGCTCGGCCTTGGTGGCGATCAGCGGCACCATGACCTCCGGCACCACCGGCTTGCCGGTGCGCTTGCCCGCCTCGACCGCTGCCTCGAAGATGGCGCGCGCCTGCATCTCGGCGATCTCGGGATAGGCGATGGCGATGCGGCAGCCGCGGAAGCCGAGCATCGGGTTGAACTCGGCCAGCTCCCGGGCGCGATGCTCGATCTTCTTCGCCTCGACGCCCATCGCGGCGGCGACCTCGGCGATGTCGTCGGCGCCATGCGGCAGGAACTCGTGCAGCGGCGGATCGAGCAGCCGGATCGTCACCGGCAGGCCCTGCATGATCTCGAACAGCTCGACGAAGTCGCCGCGCTGCATCGGCAGGATTTTCGCCAACGCCTTCCTTCGTGTCTCCACGTGCTCGGCGAGGATCATCTCGCGCACCGCCTGGATGCGCGCCTCGTCGAAGAACATGTGCTCGGTGCGGCACAGCCCGATGCCCTCCGCGCCATACTTCACCGCGGTGCGCGCATCCGCAGGCGTGTCGGCGTTGGCGCGGACGCCGAGCTTGCGCGCCTTGTCGGCCCAGCCCATCAAGGTGCCGAACTCGCCGGACATGCCGGGCTCCGTCATCGGCACAGCGCCGGCCAGCACCTGTCCGGTCGAGCCGTCGATGGTGATCGTCTCGCCGCGCTTCAGCACAACGTTGCCGGCCTGCACGGTCTGCGCGTTGTAATCGACGCGGAGCGAGCCCGCGCCGGAGACGCAGGGCTTGCCCATGCCGCGCGCCACCACGGCGGCGTGCGAGGTCATGCCGCCGCGCGTCGTCAGGATGCCTTCGGCGGCGTGCATGCCGTGGATGTCCTCGGGCGAGGTCTCGACGCGAACGAGAATGACCTTCTTGCCATCGGCCTTGAGCTTGGTCGCCTCGTCGGACGAGAACACGATCTCGCCCGAGGCCGCGCCCGGCGAGGCCGGCAGGCCGGTGGCGATGACGTTGCGCTCGGCCTTCGGGATCGATGGTCGGGTGCAGCAACTGGTCGAGCGAGCCCGGCTCGATCCGCGCCACCGCCTCGTCGCGGCTGATCAGCTTCTCGTTGGCGAGCTCGACCGCGATGCGGAGCGCAGCCTTTGCAGTGCGCTTGCCGTTCCGCGTCTGCAGCATCCAGAGCTTGCCCTGCTCGACGGTGAACTCCATGTCCTGCATGTCGCGGTAGTGCTTCTCCAGCACGCCGTAAATGCGAACGAGCTCCTTGAACGCGGCCGGCATTGCGTTTTCCATCGACGGCTTGTCGGAGCCGGCCTCCTTCCGCGCGATCTCGGTGATCTCCTGCGGCGTGCGGATGCCGGCGACGACGTCCTCGCCCTGGGCGTTGATCAGGAATTCGCCATACAGCCGCTTCTCGCCGGTCGACGGATTGCGCGTGAAGGCGACGCCCGTCGCCGAGGTGTCGCCCATGTTGCCGAACACCATGGCCTGCACGTTGACCGCGGTGCCCCAGCTTTCCGGAATGGCGTGCAGCCGGCGATAGGTGTTGGCGCGCGCGTTCATCCACGAGCCGAACACCGCGCCGATCGCGCCCCAGAGCTGGTCGCGCGGGTCCTGCGGGAACGGATCGCCCTTCTCCTCGCGGACGCGCTCCTGGTAGCGCGCGACGATGTCGACCCAGTCGTCGGCGGTCAGCTCGGTGTCGAGCGTCATGCCGGCGCGCGCCTTGTGGTCCTCGAGAATGTCCTCGAAGTTGTGGTGTTCGATGTCGAGCACCACGTTGGAATACATCTGGATGAAGCGGCGGTAGGAGTCGTAGGCGAAGCGCCGGTCGCCGGACTGCTGCGCCAGCGCCTCGACGGTCTCGTCGTTGAGGCCGAGGTTGAGCACGGTGTCCATCATGCCGGGCATCGACGCGCGGGCTCCGGAACGGACGGAGACCAGCAGCGGATTGGCGCGGTCGCCGAACTTGCGCCCGGTGATTTTCGCGATGTGAGCGAGACCGGCGTCGACCTGCTTCGCCAGGTCCTTCGGATAGGTCTGCTTGCTGGCGTAGTAGTGGGTGCAGACCGCGGTGGTGATGGTGAAGCCCGGCGGCACCGGCAGGCCGAGGTTGGCCATCTCGGCGAGGTTGGCGCCCTTGCCGCCGAGCAGGTCCTTCATGCCGGCGCGGCCCTGCGCCTTGCCGCCGCCGAAGGCGTAGACCCATTGGCCCTTCGGCGCTCGCGGCTTGCGCTTACGGCTTTGGCCCGGGCTTTGCGGGACTTGTCCAGTTTTCGATTTTTTCGCTGCGCAAGACGGGCGACCTCGCCATACCGGTTCTCGACTCTCGGTGTCGTGGCCTTTACCCATCCCCCTTTCCTTCCAAGCGTTTCCCGCTAGGCGGTTTGTTCTAACTAGCCTTCGATTTTCGAGAAATCCGCTACCGCGCGGGTGGCCTCGCGGATTTCGTTGAGCAGCCGGAGCCGATTGGCCCGCAGTGCCTTGTCATCGACATTGACCGTGACCTTCTCGAAGAAGGCATCGACATGGGGGCGGAGCTTCGACATCGCGGTCATGGCCGAGGCGAAATCCTCTCGTCTCGACGGCGGCGTCCGCCTCCGTCTTGGCAACGCCGATGGCGCGGGCGAGTTCCTTTTCCTCGGGCTGCTGGAGCAGGCCCGCGTCCGGCGCGCCGGTGTAGGCGGTGTTGTCCTTCTTCTCCTCGATGCGGAGGATGTTGGCCGCGCGCTTGGTGCCGGCCAGCAGGTTCTTGCCGTCGTCGGTGTCGAGGAATTTGCCGAGCGCCTCGATGCGGCGGACGATCAGGACGAGATCGTCCTGGCCCGGCAGCGCGAACACCGCGTCGACGAGGTCGTGGCGCGCGCCCTGCTCGCGGAGTTGGACCTTGAGGCGATCGGCGAAGAAGGCGAGGAGGTCAATGCCGTTCGCGTCGGACCGCGCCTTGGCGAAAGGCCGGCAGCAACGGCATCCGGATGTTGTTGTCGATCACCAGCCGGATCACGCCAAGCGCTGCGCGACGCAGCGCATACGGGTCCTTACTCCCGGTCGGCTTTTCGTCGATCGCCCAGAAGCCCGTCAGGATGTCGATCTTGTCAGCCAGCGCGACCGCGACCGACACCGGATCGGCCGGCACCATGTCGTCCGGGCCTTTCGGGCTGTAGTGATCCTCGATGGCATGCGCCACCGCCTCGTCCTCGCCCTGCGCCTCGGCGTAGTAGCGGCCCATCAGGCCCTGCACCTCGGGGAATTCGCCGACCACCTCGGTGGCGAGATCGGCCTTGCAGAGTAGCGCCGCGCGCTCGGCCTTCGCCACGTCGGCGCCGACGATCGGCGCCAGATGACCGGCCAGCGCGACGATGCGCGCGATGCGCTCGGCCTGCGTGCCGAGCTTCTCGTGGAACACGATGTGCTCGAACTTCGGCAGGCGGTCTTCGAGCCGCGTCTTCAGATCGGTGTCGTAGAAGAACTTGGCATCAGACAGTCGCGCGCGGATCACCCGCTCGCAGCCGGCGACGATTGCCTTGCCGCCGTCGCTCGCCTCGATGTTCGACACCATGACGAACTTGTTGGTGAGCTTGGCCGTGTCGGGATCGCGCACCACGAAGCACTTCTGGTTGTTGCGGATGGTGGCGCGGATCACCTCCTCCGGAATGGCGAGGAACGCCTTGTCGAACGTCGCCCATCAGCACCACCGGCCATTCGACCAGACCGGCGACCTCGGCGAGCAGCCCCGCGTCCTCGACCAACTCGAAGCCCTTGCGCGAACGCCAGGGTCTTGGCGTCGGCCAAGATCATCTCCGCGCGCCGCGCCGGATCGACCACCACCTTGGCGGCGTCGAGCTTGCTCATGTAGTCGTCGAGCCGCTTCACCTTGATCGCGTTCGGCGCCAGGAAGCGGTGGCCGTAGGTGGTATCGCCCGAACTGACGCCGCCGACATCAAAGGCCACCACGTCGGGCTCCTCGGTCTCGGGCCCGAACATCGCGACGATGGAATGCAGCGGCCGCACCCAATTGAGCGCGCCGGGTTTGCCCGACGCCTCGCCCCAGCGCATCGCCTTCGGCCACGGAAACGACTTCGCCACCTCCGGCACGATGCCGGCGATCACGTCGATCGCGGGCTTGCCGGATTTCTCGATCACCGCGACGTAGAAGTCGCCCTTCTTGTCCGGCTGCACCTTGGCCTCGCCGATCGAGGCGAGCCCCGCCGCGCGGAGAAATCCCGCGATGGCCTGCTCGGGCGCGCCGACCTTCGGGCCTTTGCGCTCCTCCTTGACGTCGGGCTGCCGCACCGGAATGCCGGCAACCGCGAGCGTGAGCCGGCGCGGCGTCGCGAACGCCTTGGCGCCGTCGTAGGTCAGGCCCGCGTTCACCAGTTTGTCGGTGACGAGCTTCTTCAAATCCTCCGCCGCCCGCGCCTGCATCCGCGCGGGAATTTCCTCGGAGAAGAATTCGAGAAGAAGGTCGGGCATCTTTACGCCGGAATCTTCTTGTGGCTGCCGTCGCAGAGCGGCGGCTTCGACGTGCGCTTGCAGGTGCAGAACCACACCTCGCCGCTCGCCTCCGGCTTGAACTCGCGCGGGCCGAACGTGGTGCCTTTGTGCGAGCCGTCGCAGAACGGCTGGGTCTTGGAGCGCCCGCAGGCGCACCACCAGTAGCTCGTGCCGGCCTCGACGTTGATCGGCAGGGGCTTGCGTCCGCCAATGTCAGGTTCGCTCATGCTCCGCCTCCTTCGGTCTTCAGCCAGGCCTCGCCGCAGGCTTTCGCAAGCTCGCGCACGCGCAGGATATAGCTCTGCCGCTCGGTCACCGAGATCACGCCGCGGGCGTCGAGCAGGTTGAACACGTGGCTCGCCTTGATGCACTGGTCGTAGGCCGGCAGCACCATCAGATGCTTGCTGCGGTCGGCGTTCCAGCCGGCGTCGAGATATTTCTTGCAGGCGCTCTCCGCCATCTTGAACTGCTCGAACAGCATCGCGGTGTCGGAGTGCTCGAAATTGTGCCGCGAGTATTCCTGCTCGGCCTGCAGGAACACGTCGCCGTAAGTGACCTTGTCGGCGCCGTCGCGGCCGTTGAAGTTCAGGTCATAGACGCGATCGACGCCCTGCACATACATGGCGAGCCGCTCCAGCCCGTAGGTCAGTTCGCCCGCCACCGGCGAGCACTCGAAGCCCGCCGACCTGCTGGAAGTAGGTGAACTGCGACACCTCCATGCCGTCGCACCAGCACTCCCAGCCGAGCCCCCAGGCGCCGAGCGTCGGGCTCTCCCAATCGTCCTCGACGAAGCGGATGTCGTGCAGCTTGCTGTCGACGCCGATGGCGGCGAGCGACTTCAGATAAAGCTCCTGCAGGTCGGGCGGCGACGGCTTCAGGATCACCTGGAACTGGTAGTAGTGCTGCAGCCGGTTCGGGTTCTCGCCGTAGCGGCCATCCTTCGGCCGCCGCGACGGCTGCACGTAAGCGGCGTTCCAGCGCTTCGGCCCGAGCGCCCGTAGCGTGGTCGCCGGATGAAAGGTGCCGGCGCCGACCTCCATGTCGTACGGCTGCAGGATGACGCAGCCCTGGTCAGCCCAGAACCGCTGCAGGGCCAGGATCAAGCCCTGAAACGAGCGCTCCGGGCGCATATGGGCGGGAAGGTCGGTGGTCATCGAAAATCCGGTTGGGCGGCGCGGCTGAGAGGTAACGGTGCGCCTCCGGGGGGTCAAGGCGCGCGCCGCGGCGGTTGACCGCCGCAGCCCTCGCGTGCAGATAACCCGGTGCCGGGCGCGTTCGGATCAAAACCGGCTTGGCTCACACGGAAATCGATGCGCGGACAGTTCAAGCGGCTCTCCCCACCGCGACGCACGGTCACCGACTTGATGCGCTTTGCGATCAAGGTGCCGGCGATTCCGTGCCAGCGCGTGATGAAGCTTGGCGCCGTGGTGGCCGCGCGCAAGGCCACGGCGACCACGCCGTCCTGGACCAGCATCTTCTGCAAGGCGTTCGCCATCACCGCGCAGACATTCCCGCCGCTCCGGCAGGTCTTCCTGCCGTACCCCTGGCCGCATCTCTACGAGTACGACACCAGCGTCGCCAACGTCGCCGTGACGCGGCTGGACGACGGCGAGCCGGCGGTGTTCGGCTGCATCATCAAGGACCCGGCCGCGGTGCCGCTCCGCGACCTCGCCGCGCGAATCGACAACGACGCCCAGGCGCCGGTCGAGAGCATCAGCGGGTTTGCCCGCCAGATGAAATTCGCCCGCCTCCCCGGCCTGATCCGCCGTCCGCTGTTCTGGCTCGCCATGAGCATCGCGCGGCCACGCGGCCGGTATTTCGGGACCTTCGCGCTCTCCAGCATCACGTCGTTCGGCGCCGAGCTGATCCTGACGATGTCGCCGCTGACCACGGTGCTGGCCTACGGCATGTTCCAGAGCGACGGCACGCTCGCGGTCCGCATCACGTTCGATCACCGCGTCATGGACGGCGTCACCGTGGCGCGCGCGCTCGAACGCATGGAAGAGGTGCTGAACGGCGAGATCCTGCGCGAGCTGCAGACGATGCAGCTCCAGGCCGGCACCGCGGCCGCGCGCTGAGATCGACGCCCGATGGTTCCCGATATTCTCACGGAGATCGTTCTGGGCGCCTGGCTGCTGGTGGCGGCGTTCGCCTGTTTTGGCGTCTACAACGTGCAGCGCGACCGGCCTCCCCTGGTGGTCGGTCGCCCGACCGGAATGGTCCTCATCATTCCCATTCGCGGCATACCGGCGAACTTCGACGCGCTCTGGCGCGGCATCTGCGAGCAGACCGACCTCCCCAGCCGGGTCATTTTCGCCATCGAAGACGCCCAGGACCCCATCCTCCCGGTGCTGCAAGCGCTCAGCGGCGGCCCCCCTGTCGAGATCGTGATGGCGGGCCCGACCACGCACCATGCGCAGAAAGTCCACAACCAGCTTGCGGCGCTGCGCGCGCTGCACCCGGACGAGACCATCATCGCGTTCGCCGATGCCGATATACATGCCCGATCCCAACTGGCTCGCACGCCTGCTGCGAAATTTCGATCAGGACAGCATGGCGTCCGGCTACCGATGGATGGTGCCGACCGACGACTCGATCGGCGACCATGTTCGTCTGCGCGATCAATCTATCGGTCGCAACGATACCGCGGCGGGCCTGGAGTCTCGCATGGGGCGGCTCGATGGTGATCCATCGCAAGACGCTCGAAGCATTGCCGATCGAGAAGTGCTGGGAACGCGCCGTGCTCGACGATCTGCCGCTGACGCGGTGCATGAAGGCACGCGGGCTGCGCGTGAGCGCGCCTCGGGATTGCCTGGTCCACAGTCCGGTGTCGTACGGCTGGAAGGACGCGCTCTCGTTCGGCCGCCGGCAATACATGTTCATCCGCACGCACTCGCCGTTGCACTGGGCGATGGCGGCGACCGCAACGACGGTGCCGCTGCTCGGCTGGGTCGTGGCGCTGCCGCTCGCCGATCAAGGGAAGCGTGCCGGCGCTCGGCGTCATCGTGGCGGCCAACGCGCTCGATCATCTCCGCGCCTATTTCCGCCGCAGCGTCGGGCGCAAGCTTTGGGGGACGGAGATGGCGCGGCCGGTCGCCTGGCTGGACAGTTGGGGGACGCCCGCCGTGCTCGCGGTGCATGCGCTGGTGATCTGGTCGGCGCTGTTTGGCCGCAGCATTCATTGGGCCGGGCGGACCTATTGGGTGAACGCCCGCGGCGACGTGGTCCGGGTCGAAGCATCCGACGCTTAGACGTCTCATTCCGGCGCGCCACCAGCAGAAGGCCGGAGCCTTCGTCGGTCGTCTTCGGCCTTTTCCAAAGCGCATGCATCAGCCGCCCGCCGAGGAAGCCCATAAGCGCGGCGGCATGCCAGGAAATCGTATTGCTGAAATGAATGTCGGTGCACTTGAAGGGAGAGCAGCGCTCCATCCAGTAGAACAGCGATTCGAACGGTCCCCACGGCACCTGCTCGATGCTCACGACCGTTGCGCCATTCCTCTCCGCAAGCGCGCCCAATGCGGGCTTGGTCCACCAGCTCAGGTGATGCGGCGGGAAGTTCATCAGCAGATTCGGAATCCGCGTGATCGCCGACGGAACGTGCGGCACGCCGACGATGACAAGGCCGCCGGGCCGCGCGGCGCGCACCATGTCGGCAAACATCGCCCCCGGCGACGAGAGGTGCTCGATCACCTCGAAGGCACACACCACGTCATAGGCACCGGCATGATCGGCGAGGTGATCGCCGAGCGATTGATTGATGACGCCCTCATTTGCGGTGTTGTCCGCGAAATTCGGGTCGAGGCCGACGTACCGCGCCTGCGCCTCCGCGGGTATCACGTCGCGAAAGCTTCCGAAGCCGCAGCCGACATCGAGCACGCGGTCGCCCGGCTTGACGTGGCGCGCCGCCAGCAGGAACTCCTCGCGGATGGTGTCGCGCGACCAGAGCTTCTTACGGAGCGCCCAGTCATAGTATTGCGTGTAGAAGGCGTGGTCGCCTTCGATCATCGGATCGAAAAAATACAATCCCGTCGGCGACTCCCATAGGCCGAACCGCTGGACCTGCCCGAAGCTCGGCCGCGCGTTGACGCCGTGGATCGTCTTCCAGAGACGCGCTAGCGATCTGGCCTTGATCCATTGAAGGCGCCTGACGGCCGGCTCACCGGTGACCGGACACAGTGGATTGCTCATCAAAATTTCAGAACCTTGCCGCGCGGGGGTGCGGCCAAACTTACCATTGCCCCCGACAATCGCACGTGCCTTTATTCAGCGACCAAAAAAGCGTCCCGGGAGGCCGTCCATGAGAACCAATATCCGTCAGCGTTGGGCTGCCGTTGCCATGGCGATCGGCGCCGCGCCCCTGGCCACTCCGAGCCTCGCGCAGGATCTCCCCGAACAAGCCGATCCATATGGTGATCGCCTTTCCGGCCGGGGGACCGACCGATTTCGTTGGCCGGCTGGTCGCCGAGAAGGCCAAGGATATCCTCGGCCGGACCATCATCATCGAGAACAAGCCCGGCGCCAACGGCGCACTCGGCGCCGACTACGTGGCGAAGTCGGAGCCGGATGGCACCACGCTGTTCCTCACCACGCTCGGCGCGGTGGTCGTGACGCCGCACATGCGCAAGGACGTGCCGTACAACACCATCAAGGATTTCGCGCCGATCACGCTCGTGGTGCTGAACACCACCTTGCTGGTGGTTGGGAAGGACTCGCCGTACCAATCGCTCAAGGACCTGGTCGCGGCCGCCAAAGCCAAGCCCGGCGAAATGACATTCGCCTCGACCGGTGTCGGCTCGCCGCCGCATCTGACGATGGAGCTTTTTCAGAGCGCGGCCGGCGTGAAGTTCGTGCATGTGCCCTATCGCGGCGCGGCGCCCGCCCTCACCGATCTGCTCGGCGGGCAGGTGCA
The DNA here is from genome assembly GCA_963785665.1 of uncultured Alphaproteobacteria bacterium. Classification (GTDB taxonomy): domain Bacteria; phylum Pseudomonadota; class Alphaproteobacteria; order Rhizobiales; family Xanthobacteraceae; genus Z2-YC6860. The sequence goes on along the minus strand of CAWAWF010000022.1, from coordinate 258,177 downwards.
GGTGTTCGGCGCCGACGCGCCGGTGCTGATGTCGAACATCAAGGGCGGCAAGATCCGGGCGCTGGGCGCTGCATCGGGCCAGCGCAATCCGATGCTGCCGGAGGTGGCGACGCTCGCCGAGCAGGGCTACCCCAACACCACGGTCGACAATTGGTACGGGCTGCTGGCGCCGGCCAAGACTCCGCCCGCGGTGATCACCAAAATCCACGACGCCTTCGTCCAGGCGATCAACGATCCGGGTGTGAAGCAGAAGCTGATCGATTCCGGCGCGATCCCGGTGGCGAACAGCCCGGCGGAGTTCGGCAAATTCCTCAAGGAAGAATACGACCGTTGGGGCAAGGTCGTCCGCGACACGGGCATGAAGGAGTAGGATCGAGGGTCAGCGCTTGACCCGGTACTCGCCGGTCGCCGGGTCCTGGCGCAAGGTCGGTATTCCCGCGCGCTCGGCCTCCTTCACCCGCACCGGATTGACGCGGTCGAGGTCATCGTTGACCCGCCGCCATTCGCGGTTGAACACCTTGACCAGAACGACGGCGCCGATCGCGCCAAGGGCCAAAACGAACACAGGCATCGCACTCTCCTAGAGTCCGTAGCGCGACCATAGTGCGCGCGCCTCGAGCGTCGCAACCATATCGTCGGCGAGGCTCGCCCCGCTCCCCAACTGCTCCATTCCGGCGATGCCCGGCACCCGCCGGCCGAGCAGCGCAAAACCCTTCTCGGCGAGCAGCGGCGTGCGCACCTTGTCGCCGTAGCGCTCGCGCAACACCGAACGCAGGTCGCCGACAGCATCGACCAGGCCAAGCTCGCGGCTGCGCTGGCCGGTCCAGTATGCCCCGGAAAACAAGGCGGATTCGCGGCTGTCGAGTTTGGCGCCGCGCCGCTCCTGCACCAGCGCAATGAAGCTTTGATGGATGTCGCGCTGCAGCGCCTTCAGCCGCTCGACGTCCTCCGGCTTCTCCGGCAGGAACGGATCGAGCATCGCCTTGTTCTCGCCAGAGGTGTAGAGCCGCCGCTCGACGCCGATCTTCTCGATCAGCTTGTCGAAGCCGAACGTCGCGCCGACCACGCCGATCGAGCCGACGATTGAAGAGGCATCCGCAATGATCTCATCGGCCGCACAGGCGATCATGTAGCCCCCGGATGCGGCGACGTCCTCGACGAACGCCAGCACCGGAAGCTTCTTCTCGTCGGCCAGTGCGCGGATGCGGCGATGGATCAGATGCGATTGCGCCGCGGCGCCTCCCGGAGAATTGATCGACAACGCGACCGCCCGGACATTCCGCATCGAAAACGCCCGTTCGAGCGAACGCGCCACATTGGCAAGCGTCAGGCCGGGCTTCAGCGGGCTGGATATCCCGATGGCGCCGGCAAGCCGCACCACCGGCACGACCGGTATGTCGGTGCGGAATCGTGCGGGCACGAGCGCGCGAAGCGCTGCTGGAACTTTTTCAAACATGGAGGGATTCAGCCATCTCGCCAGCAGATATGCGTCGGGTTCCAAAGCCTCAAGTCATGCCTTCTTAACATATCGAAGCCAAGATGCCCGAACGCGGGAATCTCCTGGCGTTATCGCGCCAGCAACTGAGCGTCACGGACATGAAAAGCCTGCTTCTCTGTATCCTGATGTCGTCGATCCTGATGGCGTCCTATCAGCCGCCCGTCGCTGTGCTGCGGCGGCTCATCAGGCGCTAGCAAGCGTCAGCGGCTGCGCCCCGCGAAGGATCGCCTCGGCCGCTGCGGTCGGTTTCCCGGTTTCATCGTTCAGGTTCAGTCCCGGCAGCAGCGTCAGCGGCGCGTGGCTGCCTTTGCGCGCCACCACCAGGATGCGGATCGCGGGCGCGCCGGCACGGCCGTGAACCGGCAGCACCGCGACATCGCCGAACTGCTCGGCAAGCGCGGCGAGGACCTCGGCCAAGCCGTCGGCGCGCCAGATCAGGCTCAGCGTCCCCGCCGAATGCAGCGTCGAGGCCGCAGCACCAACCCAAGCTGGCCAACAGCCCCTCCCCGGCCGCGTGCGCCTTGCGGCGGTCGGCGTCCGGCGAGACGTTCTGCCGCGCGGGATTGTTGAACGGCGGGTTCATCAGCACGCGATCGGCCGAGCCCGCGCCGATCCCGACAGCGGCGAACTCGTCGGAAGACGCTCCGACATCGAGCGTGACGACGCGGACGCGCTGGTCGAGGCCGTTTCGTCCGGCATTCTCGGTCGGCGATGGCGGCGAGCTCCGGATCGATCTCGACCAGCGTCAGCTCGACCTCGGGGCAGCGCACCGCGAGCGCAAGGCCCGCGGCGCCGACGCCCGAGCCGAACTCGACCACCCGGTCGCCCGGCTGCGCCGCGGTCACGGCGGCCAGCAGGATGGCGTCGTGGCCGACCCGGTGGCCGCGCTTCTTCTGCTTCAGACGGAGCCTGCCGCCGAGCACCGCATCGTCGGTGGTCTCCGGCTTCGGCCCGCCCGAACCGGGGCGCAGCTCGTGCGCCAGCCCGGCATCCTCCAGAAGCTGGCGCGCGACCTCCCAATGATCGCCGTCGACCACGATCCGCCGCGGCAGCATGCCGAGCGAGCCCTCCAGCACGCTCATGTGTTGATCCAGCACCATGTGCGGAATGTCGGCGCTCTTGAGCAGCGCCTCGATCGCCGTGATCAGCACCGCATTGTTGGTCCGGACCAGTTCGTGCACAGATCAGCCCCGCCGGCGCTCTTCGGCCGGCGCGCGCTGGGCGAGATAGGCCAGCAGCTTGAGCTCGCGGCGCCCGCGCGTCACGGTGTCGAGGATCAGCCCGCAGGCGACCGACATGAAAGCCAGCAGCATCAGGCCGGTCGAGAGCAGCGCGGTCGGCAGCCGCGGCACCAGGCCCTCCTCGAAGTAAGTGAAGAAGATCGGGATGGCGATACCGATGGCGACGATGCCGAGCGAGATGCCGAGACCGGAGAACAGCGGCAGCGGCCGCTCGGCCCGGTAGAGGCGGAGCACGGTGCGCAGGATGCGAAAGCCGTCGCGCCAGGTGCTGAGCTTGGAGGCCGAGCCCTGCACCCGCGAATAATACGGCGTTGGCCACTCGCCGACCGGCAGCTCCAGCTCAAGCGCATGCACCGTCAGCTCGGTCTCGATCTCGAAGCCGCCCGACAGCGCCGGAAACGACTTCACGAAGCGCCGGGTGAACACCCGGTAGCCCGACAGCATGTCGGTGAAGGACTGCCCGAACACGTGGGCGACAAAGCCGGTCAGCAGCCGGTTGCCGGCGCGGTGGCCGAGGCGATAGGCGGCCTGCTCGCGATCGACCCGGACCGCGCAGACCATGTCGAGCCGCTCGCCGACCAGCTTATCGATCATGGCGCCGGCGCTGGGCGCATCGTAGGTGGCATCGCCATCAACCAGCACGTAGATGTCGGCGTCGACGTCGGTGAACATGCGCCGCACCACTCGGCCTTTGCCCTGGTGCTGCTCGCGGCGGACGATAGCGCCGGCCTTGGCCGCGGCCTCCATGGTGCGATCGGTGGAGTTGTTGTCATAGACGTAGATGGCTGCTTCCGGCAGCGCCGCCCGGAAATCGGCCACGACCTTGCCGATGGCCGCCTCCTCGTTGTAGCAAGGCACCAGCACCGCGATCCGGCTGGTGCCCGCGGCCCCGGCGGCGGCATCTTCAGATGGCAACATCTGGCAACCGTCTCCCACCGGCCAATCGCACCGGCCGCGCCATCATGACGCCATTCGTCACGTTTTCGGCATGCAACTTGCCGGCCTATCATAGCGTTTCTATTCTCTTTGGCACCACATAGCCGAAATCCGGAGACCGCACGTGGCCGTCGTCATCCCCTTCAGTAGCCCGGCCGACGCCACCATCGACCGCCTGACCGAGCTGCTCACGCCCGACATGCAGCGGGTCAATGCCCAGATCCTGTCGCGCACGGGTTCCGAGGTGACGATGATCCCGGAGGTGGCCAACCACCTGATCTCGTCGGGCGGCAAGCGGCTCCGGCCGATGCTGACCTTGGCGATGGCGAGCCTGACCGGCTATTCCGGCGACGGCCATATCAAGCTCGCCGCCGCGGTCGAGTTCATGCACACCGCGACCTTGCTGCACGACGACGTGGTCGACGAGAGCGAGATGCGCCGCGGCAAGCCCGCCGCCCGGATGGTCTGGGGCAACGAGGCGAGCGTGCTGGTCGGCGATTTCCTGCTCGGCCAGGCCTTCAAGATGATGGTCGAGGTCGGCTCGATGCGGGCGCTGGACATCCTCTCCAACGCCGCCGCCGTGATCGCCGAGGGCGAGGTGATGCAGCTTGGCGCCGCCAAGAACACCGCCACCACCGAGGACGAATATCTCGCGGTGATCCGCGCCAAGACCGCCGAGCTGTTCGCAGCCGCCTGCGAGGTCGGCCCGGTGCTGACCAGCCGGCCGAAGGCCGAGGACGCGGCCTGCCGCTCGTTCGGCATGAACCTCGGCATCGCATTCCAGCTTGTCGACGACGTGCTCGACTATGGCGGCAAGGCGGCCAAGCTCGGCAAGAATGTCGGCGACGACTTCCGCGAGGGCAAGATCACCTTGCCGGTGGTGCTGTCGTTCCGCCGTGGCTCGGAAAGCGAGCGCACCTTCTGGTCACGCACGCTGGAGAAGGGCGAGGTCACCGACAGCGATCTGGAGACAGCGGTCGGCCTGATGATGAAACACCGCGCGCTCGAAGACACCGTCAAGCGCGCCCAGCACTACGGCGCCATCGCCCGCGACGCGCTGGCGCTGTTTCCGGCTTCGGAGATGAAGCAGGCGCTGGAAGAGGCGGTCGAGTTCTGCACCGCCCGGACGCACTGACCACCAAACTCTCGCCGTCATTCCGGGGCGCGCCGAAGGCGCGAACCCGGAATCCATAACCCGCAGAGTTTTTTCATCAGCGCAGGGTTATGGATTCCGGGTTCGCTCGCTACGCTCGCGCCCCGGAATGACGGAGATGGGCTGCCCTACGGGGCGCCCAGCTTGTGCGCGAAATAGGCGATGGTCTTGCGATAGACCTCGGCGCGATTCCATTCGCGCATCACCTCGAAGTTCTCGGAGCCCTGGTCGAACGGCTGGCCGGTGTGCCAGCCGCTTTTTTTCAGAAGATTGGCCGTGGACGCCAGCACGTCGGCCGCGCTGTGGATCAGGTCGGCGCGGCCGTTGCCGTCGTAGTCGACGGCAAACTTGATGTAGTTCGACGGCAGGAACTGGGTCTGGCCGATCTCGCCGGCGTAGGCGCCCTTCAATTCGTTCAGGGTGAGGTCGCCGTGCTGGAGAATCTTCAGCGCCGCGATCAGCTCGCCCTGAAACAGCTCGGTGCGGCGGCAATCGTGCGCCATGGTGGCAAGCACGCGGATCACCGGCAGCTTGCCCATGTCGCCGGTGCCGAAGTCGGTCTCCAGCCCCCAGATCGCGACCAGCACCTCCTTCGGCACGCCGAATTGCCGCTCGATGCGGGACAGCAGCGCGGCATTGCGTTGGATTCTCGCCTTGCCACCGTTGATCCGCCCGGCGCCGACGCGGGTCGCGGCATACTCCTCGAAGCTCTTGCGGAAGGTGCCGCGCTGGCGGCGATCGAACGACAGCACCGACTGGTCCTGGGTCACGCCGGCGAACGCGTTGGAAATGACCATCTGCGATACGCCCGCCGCCGCGGCCTCGCGCGACATGCTGGCGACGAACTGGTGGAAGTCGCCGCCGCATTGCGCGGCTTGCGCCTGCGAGGCCAGGAGCGGGAGGACAACGAGCGCGGCGAGTGTGAAGCGGGTCATGCGGGAACCTTCGTGCGCGGGATGGCTGGGCGATTGTAGCAACAATCGCTAGCCGAAAACCGTTGCCTTGACCCACCAATGCGGCTCGGCAGCGGCAATGTTTCGGGCCGCAACCGCCGCCGCGCGTGCCGACGAGAACAGCCCGAAGCAGGTGGCGCCGGAACCCGACATGCGGGCAAGCTGGCAGCCGCTCGCCCGGCGCAGCGTATCAAGCGCAACAGCGATCGCCGGCTGAAGCTTGATGGCGGGCGGCTCGAGATCGTTGCGCCCGGCGGCCACAAGCTCGATCAGCGCGTCGCCGTTGGCCGGCAACGCCCGCGCCCGTGGCGCGCGGGCGACGGCGCCGCCGGGCTTTCGGCCTAGCAGCGCGAACACGTCCCGGGTCGGCACCGCGACGCCCGGATTGACCAGCACCGCCGCGAGCTTGGGGATCGACAGAGGCGCCGAGAGTCTTTCGCCGATGCCGCGCATCCGCCGTGGGCGCGGATCGACGCAGACCGGGACGTCTGCGCCGACTTTTTGAGCGGCCTTGAGGAGCCGACGGTCGGTGAGCTTCAGGCGGTTGGCGCGGGCGAGCAGACGCAACGCCGCGGCGGCATCGGACGAGCCGCCGCCGAGACCGGCCGCGACCGGCAGACGCTTGTCCAGCGTGAAACGGCCGAGCTTGAGAGTTGGAATTTCAGCCGCCAGCGCGCGCGCCGCCTTGAACACCAGGTTGCTTTCGATCGGGCCTGCTGCGTCCGCGGTCGTCCCGCGCACCACCAGCGACAAGGGGCCACCCGGCGACAAGATCAGCCGGTCAGCCTCGGCGGCGAACACCACCAGGCTGTCGAGCAGATGATAGCCGTCGGCGCGCCGGCCGAGCACGGCGAGCGTCAGATTGACCTTGGCGGGAGCGGTTTCGACGAGCTGGCGAGACGTTGACCATGGCAAGACATTTAGCCGTCATGGCCGGGCTTGTCCCGGCCATCCACGCCTTGCTTTGCGGCCCAAAGACGTGGATGCCCGGGACAAGCCCGGGCATGACGTTGAGAGGTTATGTCCGTTTGATCGGATCAGCCGCCGTCCGGCTTCTTCTTCGCCGCGTCGGCCGACGACGAGGTGTCGTCGGTCTGACCACTCGCCAGCTTCTGCTTGATCTTGGCGAGGTCTTCGGGCTCGGGCTTGAGGTCGCGGGCATGCGACCACTGGAACTGGGCCTCGAGCGTCCGCCCGGTCTTGGCATAGGCGTCGCCGAGGTGGTCGTTGATGGTCGGATCCTCCGGCTTGAGTTCGACCGCGCGCTCCAGGTTCTTCACCGCTTCGTCGTAATTTCCGGTGCGGTAATAGGCCCAGCCGAGCGAGTCGACGATATAGCCATCGTCCGGCCGCTGCTCGACCGCGCGGCGGATCATCTTCATGCCGTCTTCGAGATTGATGCCCTGGTCGATCCACGAATAGCCGAGATAGTTCAGCACATGCGGCTGGTCGGGATAGAGCTTGAGTGCCTCCTTCAGATCGGCCTCGGAGGCCGGCCAGTTCTTGGCGCGCTCGTTGCAGATACCGCGGAAGTAGTAGATCAGCCAGTTCGGCTTCTCCGGATTGGCAATGGTGGCGATGCCCTTGCCGTAGGTCTGGACGCAATCGGCGAAGTCCTTGCGGCCGCGCTGAATGCTGCCGAGCGCCATGATGGCATCGATGTCGTTCGGATTCTCCTTGAGCAGCTTCTGCAAACGCTGCTTGGCGTCGTCGGTCTTGTCGACGGAGTCGAGATTGACCGCGAGCTGGATATCGGCGTTGCGATGGAGCGGCGAAGTCGCCGGCACCCGCTCGTAAATCTTGATGGCGAGCTGCGGGTTCTTCACCTGCTCGTAAAGATCGGCGAGCGACAGCAATGCAAGCGGCTGGTTCGGCGCCAGATAGAGTGCAAGCTGCAGATAGACCAGGCCGAGATCCTCGCCGCCGCGGCGGCCGAGCGCCGCGCCGAGCCCGTACAGCACCTCAGCGGCGCCAGTCTGCGCGTCGGCAACAAGCGGCGGCAGCTGCTTGTTCTTGCTGAGCTGATCCATCTCCTCGACGATCAGCGGGTGGCGCGGCAGTTGCGCGTCGAAGTCCTTGAACACCTTCATCGCGTCGTCGGGCTTGCCGTTCCGCGACAGCCAGGAGGCATAGGACTGCACCAGGCGAAGCGCGGTGGCGTCGAGCTTCTGCGCCCGTTCGAAACGCTTGCCGGCCTCTTTCTTGTTGCCGGACAGGTCGAGGATCAAACCGGCGTGCAAATCCTTGAACAGCGCGTACCAGTCGGCGCCTTGCAGCTTGTCGATCGACTCAACGGCAGTCTTGGCGTCGCCGGCGCCGTAGCTGGCCCAGGCCGAGAGCAGGGTCGCGGCCAGATCGGTGATCGGCCCCCGGATCGACTGCACCAGGTTCTGCTTGGCGAGCGGGTACTTCTTCTGCTTCAGCGCATGGACGCCGAGCACCAGCCGCGCGATGCGGTCGTTCTTGTCGAGCTTGAGGACCTGGTCGGCGAGCCGGACCGCCTCGTCGATGTCGCCCTCGGCCAGCACCGAGAGGAAGGCGCGCTCCAGGAGCTCCGGGTTTTTCGGGTCGCCTCGCAACGAGGCGCGGTAATAGGCGGCGGCGGCGCCGGCGTCACGCTGGCTGCCGGCGTGACGCGCGGCCAGATAGCTGCCCGATGTGCTGATCCGCGACAGCTCGTGCGCCGACGGCATGTAAGTGGAAATCTGCACATCTTGCGCCGCGCCTTGGGCGGACAGCGCGGTCGGCAGGATCAATGTGGCTGCGCCAAGCACGACGCCAGCAAGGCGCCGGAGGGAAGAAGGAACAATCACGAGTGGTTTTCTCCATGGGCGGCGCTGCGCCAGCCCTTCGAGTCGGGCGCAGAATGGCCTTTTTGCCGTCCTCCCGCAAGGAGAGGAATGCCCTCATCGCCCCCAGGCGTATCCATGACAATCGCGGTGTGGCGGTATCGTGGCCAGGGACCGGAACCGCCTTCACATATTCGAGTATTTCGGGCCGCCGCCACCCTCCGGCGGCACCCAGGTGATGTTGCGGTTGGGGTCCTTGATATCGCAGGTTTTGCAGTGGACGCAGTTCTGCGCGTTGATGACGAAGCGCGGCTGCCCGCCCTCCTCAACCCACTCGTACACGCCAGCCGGGCAATAGCGCGCCGACGGCCCGGCATAGACGTCGTGCTCGGACGCCTTCTGCAGCGCCATGTCGGCGACCTTCAGGTGCGGCGGCTGGTCTTCCTCGTGATTGGTGTTGGAGACGAACACCGACGACAGCCGGTCGAAGGTGAGCTTGCCGTCCGGCTTCGCATAGTCGATGCGCCGGCACTGCGCGGCCGGCTTCAGCGTCTCGGCATCGGCTTTGCCGTGCTTGAGCGTGCCAAGGAGCGAAAAGCCGAGCGTGTTGCACCACATGTCGAAGCCGCCGGCGACGATGCCCAAAAAAGTGCCAAGCTTCGACCACAGCGGCTTGGCGTTGCGCACCTTCCACAGGTCGCGGCCGATTTCGCCGTCCCGCCATTCCTGGTCGTAGCCCGAAAGCTCGTCGCCGGCGCGGCCTTCCGCCAGCGCCTCGGCGGCGTGCTCGGCCGCCAGCATCCCGGACAGGATGGCGTTGTGGCTGCCCTTGATGCGCGGCAGGTTGACGAAGCCCGCCGCGCAGCCGATCAGCGCGCCGCCCGGGAACGTCAGCTTCGGCACCGACTGATAGCCGCCCTCGGTGATGGCGCGTGCGCCGTACGACAGCCGCTTGCCGCCCTCGAAGGTGCCGCGGATCGCCGGATGGGTCTTGAAGCGCTGGAATTCCTCGAACGGCGACAGATAGGGATTCGAATAGTTGAGATGGACCACGAAGCCGACCGACACCATGTTGTCGTCGAAGTGATAGAGGAACGAGCCGCCGCCCGTTCCATTGTCGAGCGGCCAGCCGAACGAATGCTGCACCAGCCCAGGCTTGTGCTTGTCGGGGGCGACCTGCCACAGCTCCTTCAGACCGAGGCCGAACTTCTGCGGCTGGCGGCCCTGGTCGAGGCCGAACTTCGCGATCAGCGTCTTCGACAGGCTGCCGCGCGCGCCCTCGGCGAACAAAGTGTATTTGGCGCGAAGCTCCATGCCGCGGGTGAAGTCGCTGCGCGGCTTGCCGTCCTTGCCGATCCCCATGTCGCCGGTGGCGACGCCGGCCACCGCGCCGCCCTCGAACAGCACCTCGGTGGCGGCAAAGCCCGGATAGATCTCGACGCCGAGCGCCTCGGCCTTGGTGGCGAGCCAGCGGCACACATTGCCGAGCGAGACGATGAAGTTGCCGTGGTTCGACATCAGCGGCGGCATCATGAAATTCGGCAGCCGCAGCGCCGCCGCATGCGTCATGAAGTAGAAGCGGTCGTCGGTCACCGCGGTCTTGATCGGGGTGTCTTCGTTTCGCCATTCCGGCAGCAGGCGGTCGAGCCCGACCGGATCGATCACCGCGCCGGACAGGATATGGGCGCCGACCTCGGAGCCCTTCTCGACCACCACGACGCCGAGTTCGGGCGCCACCTGCTTCAGCCGGATCGCCGCCGCGAGCCCCGCCGGACCGGCGCCCACGATGACGACGTCGAACTCCATGGATTCGCGGGCGGGCAGATCGTCGGCCATCGATTTCTCGCCATCCTCGTTGCGTGGGCGGAAGACCGATAACATGTTATCGTGCGCATCCACCTCCGAACAGATCGATGATCCCCGACCGCAGCAAAGCCGCCCGTGAGTTGCTCAATTTCTACGCCGAGGCCGGCGTAGACGCAGCCGTCGGCGAACAGGCCAACGATCTTCTGTCGGCTCCCGAGCCGCCACCGGCTGCGGCGCCGAAGACCGCAGGCTGCTCCGCCCGGTGCCGCGCGCCCTTCCCGCACCCTCGATACGACGCTGCGTCCGGCGGTCGCTCCACCTCCCGCGGCCGATGCCGCGGTGATGGCGGCGCGCGAGGCCGCCCGCTCCGCCGCAACCCTCGACGAGCTGCGCGCCATCCTCGAGCGCTTCGACGGCTGCGGCCTGAAAAGCTCGGCCAGCCGGCTTTGCTTCGCCGACGGCACGCCGGGCTCGCGGCTGATGCTGATCGGCGAGGCGCCCGGCGCCGAGGAAGACCGGCAGGGCGTGCCGTTCGTCGGCCGCTCGGGACAACTGCTCGACCGCATGCTCAAGGCGATCGGGCTCGACCGCGCCGACATCTACATCGCCAACATCGTGCCGTGGCGGCCGCCCGGCAACCGCACGCCGACGCCGGTCGAGACGCAAATCTGCCTGCCGTTCATCCAGCGCCAGATCGAGCTCAGCAATCCCGACATACTGGTCACGATCGGCCAGCCATCGACCGGAGCGCTGCTCGGCGTGCAGGGCATCACCAAGAACCGCGGCCGCTGGTTTCCCTTCCAGACCGGCACGCGCGAGATCCGCGCCATGCCGATGCTGCATCCGGCCTATCTGCTGCGCACGCCGATCGCCAAGCGGCAAGCGTGGCGCGACATGCTGGCGATCAAGAAGGCGCTTGGTTAAACGCGTCTCCGCCGCGCATCGCGCAGCAGGAAGATCAATCCGCCGACCGCGAGCACGATTGGAAATCCGGTGTCGAGCGTGAAGCCCAGCACCATCAATCCGAAGTCCGCGAGCCTCTGCGAATTGCGACCGGCGCACGTCACGCCGATGTCGCTGAGCGGCGGGCATTGGCCGTTAACACTGATCACGATTAACGCGAGCCCCGCCGCGAGCACGATCGCGAGCGCCGGATAGCAAATTAACCTGAGCAGCAGAAAGAAAACGGATTTCATTGCGTTTCCCCGTCCCCGCGCCATGATGCTCGCATGAACGCGATCAGGACACCATCGGCTATGCACAAGACCATGCTCACCGCGGCGATCGCCGCCGCGACGCTCGGCTTCGGTTCAACCGCGAAAGCAGAGCAGATTCATTGGCCGTGGCAGCAGCAGCAGCAACATCAGCAGCGCCCGGTTCAACGCCACGTGCCAACGGTCAAGCGCGCGATCCCAGCGGATGCGATGGCGACCACGCGCACGATGGAGCCGTCCTCGACTGACTCCTACTCGTCGACATCGGAACCCTACCAGTCGTCGGCGCAATATTCTCCGACACCTGGAGCGTCGCAGTTCTATCAGCCGCCGCAGGCGGATTCCTATCCGTCGACCCGCTCCTCGGCGCCTGAGCCGTTCCCGGCGATCAAGGTTTCGCCGCCCACGCTGACGTCGTCGCGGACTTATTCGGCGTCGTCGAACAAGCCGACGCAGGAGATCATTCCGCAGGCAGCGGCCCAGTCGCAGGCGTCCGCCGCCCCGGCCGTGACAGCTCCGCACGCTCCCGTCGCGGCGGCTCCTGTTGTCACTGCACCGCAAGCCGCCACCGCCGCGATCGTTCCGGTGCCGGCGTCGGCGAGCGACGCAGCCTTCACCGCTCCGCAAGAATCCGCGGCCAACGCCCACGCCTCGGCAGCCCCGCCCTCACCCGCTCCGCAACCGGTCCTGCCGCAGGCGCTTGCGCCGGCGCCCGTCGTTGCTGCCGCGGCCGCGCCCCAGCTTGCGCCGCCACCGGCACAGGAATCGGCGCCGCAACTCGCCGCCGTCACCTCCAATGCCGCGCCGCTGCGCGCCGCCGCTCTCTGCATGAACGAGCAGAAGGCCAACGCCGTCGACGACACCGTCAAGGCCTGCGACGCGGTGATTGACGAAACCCAGAAGAGCCTCGCCAACGCCTACTACTTCCGCGCCAGCGCCAAGTTCGACAAGAAGGACTTCGATGGTGCGATCGGCGACTATGGCCTGGCGATCAAGCTCTATCCGAACGATCCCGACTATCTCAACAGCCGTGGCGCGGCCTTCGAGGCCAAGAACGATCTCGACCACGCGCTCGCCGACTACAACGCGGTGATCAAGGCCGACCCCAAGGCCGTGTATGGCTACAACAGCCGCGGCGCCGCCTATCAGCGCAAGGGCGACTTCGCCCGCGCCGCCGCCGATTACGGCGAGGTGACGCGGCTGCAGCCTGACAATATCGACGCCTGGAGCGCGCGCTGCTGGGTTCGTGCCATCACCCCCGGCCAGACGCAACTGGCGCTGAACGATTGCAACGCCGCTCTCAAGCTCAAGCCCTACGCCGGAGACGTGCTCGACACCCGCGGCTTCGTCTATCTGAAGCTCGGCCAGACCGACAGCGCGATCACCGACTATGACGCCGCCCTGAAGCTCGATCCGAAGCTTGCCGGCTCGCTGTACGGGCGCGGCATCGCCAAGATGCACAAGGGCGACAAGAACGGCGGCGCTGCCGACATGGCCTCCGCCAAGGCTCTCAGGGCCAACATCGCCGACGAGTTCGCGCGCTACGGGGTGAAGCCGTAGCGGCGATCTACGCCGGGTCGTTGCCTTTGGCCTGAATCAACGGCCGGGTCTCGGGACTCTTGAGAAGCTTGATCAATGTCCTCGCCGCCTCTTGGTTCGGCGAGGACGTCGATATCCCGGCGGTGAACATCACCACCGAGTTGATCGCAGCCGGCAGCGGCCCGACCAGCTCCGCACCCGGCACCGACATGATGTTGGGGATGACGATCAGGCCAAGCTCGACCTCGCCGTCGGCGACCTTCTCCGAGACCTGCTCGCCCGCGGTCTCGACCGCCTTGGCCTTGACCGCGTCGGTGATGCCGAGCTCGGCGAACACCTTGCGCAGATGGATGGTGCTGGCGCCCTCCTTCAGGTAGGTCACCGACTTCGCCTTCAGCATCGTCTGCTTGAACGCCTCGACCGTGCCGATGTCGGGCTTTGGCGCGCCGCGCTTCACCGCGACGCCGATGCCCGACGACATGATGTCGGCGCGGCTGTCGGCAATGAGCTTGCCCTGCTTGATCAGGTCGTCGGTCTGGAAGTTGACCAGCACGGCCACGTCGAACGGCTCGCCGGCCTCGATTCGCCGCTTCATCACGGCTGCGACGTCGGCCACCACCACCGGGGTCAGGCCGGTGGCCTTGGTGAACTGCGGGCCAAGCTCGCCGACGATCACCTTGGTGACCCGCGAGCCGAAGATCTTCAGCTCGGCCGATTGCGCCGCCGTCGCCACAAGCGAAAGGCCAAGCGCACCGATCAGCAGCCGGATTTTCATTGCTGTCACCCCGCGATCGCGAACTTGATGCCGAACAGGATCGCCAGCACCACCACGGCGAGCCTCACCTCGGTGAATTTCCCGGCGATCAGCTTGCAGAGGATGTAGGTGATGAAGCCAAGCCCGATGCCGGTCGCGATCGAATAGGTGAGCGGCATCGTCACCGCGGTGACCACCGCGGGCGCGTATTCGGTGAGGTCGCTCCATTCGATCTCGGCCAGCCCTTGCGTCATCACACAGGCGACGTAGAGCAGCGCCGCAGCCGTCGCATAGGCCGGCACCATGCCGGCGAGCGGCGAGAACAGCAGCGCCAGCAGGAAGAACAGCGCGACGAACGCCGCGGTCAGCCCGGTGCGACCGCCGGCGGAGACGCCGGCCGCGCTCTCGATGTAGCTCGTCGTGGTAGATGTGCCGATCAGCGAGCCGAACATGGCGGCAAAGCTGTCGGCGATCAGCGCCTGCCGCATCCGGGGCAGATTGCCGTCCTTGTCGAGCAGCCCCGCGCGATGCGTGACCCCGATCAAGGTGCCGGCGTTGTCGAACACGTCGACCAGCAGGAAGCTGAACACGACGATGATGAAGGTCTGCTCGGCCAGCCGCGAGAAATCGAGCTTGAACAGGGTCGGCTCAAGCGACGGCGGCATCGAGACCACGCCGCTGTATTGCGCAAGGCCGAGCGGAATGCCGATCACCGACACCACCAGGATGCCGATCACCGTGCCGCCGATCACCTTTCGGTAGTTCAGCCCGACGATCAGCACGAAGCCGAGCAGGCAAAGGATCGCCGGCCATTGCTTGAGGTCGCCGAGGGTGACGAGCGTCGCCGGATGAACGACGACGATCTTGGCCTCCTCCAGCGCGATGATCAGCAGGAACAGGCCGACGCCGGCCGAGATCGCAAGCTTGAGATTTTTCGGGATGGCGTTGATGACGTATTCGCGGATGCGGAAGATCGAGATCAGGAAGAAGATCACGCCGGAACAGAACACCGCCGCCAGCGCCTGCTGCCACGAATACTTGTAGGTCAGCACCACCGTGAAGGCGAAGAAGGCGTTGAGCCCCATGCCGGGCGCGAGCGCGATCGGATAGTTGGCGTAGAACGCCATCACCAGGGTCGACACCGCGGACGCGATGCAGGTGGCGACGAACACCGCGCCCTTGTCCATGCCGGCGTTGCCGAGGATCTGCGGATTGACGAACACGATGTAGACCATGGTGAGGAAGGTGGTCGCACCGGCGATGAACTCGGTGCGCACGTCGGTGCCATGCTCGCGCAGCTTGAACTGGCGTTGGAGGAAGCCGTCCGTCGCAGTCGTCGTGTCGGTCATGGCGCACCCCCTTCGTCCCGCACGAACGCAAGCATAGCGTCCGGCGCAGCGCGACACAGCCGCCCTCTTGCGCAATCCGCGGCAGAGGCCGACATATCCACCGGGACGCCGCAAGTGTTTTGCGCGGCTGCGAGGAACACGGCCATGGACTTCGATCCCGTCCTGCTGGCGCGGCTGCAATTCGGCTTCACTATCGCGTTCCACATCATCTTTCCGAGCTTCACCATCGGGCTGTCGGCCTATATCGCCACGCTGCATGTCACCGCGTGGTGGACCGGCCGCGACCGTTTCCTCCGCATCGCCGGCTTCTGGACCCGGATTCTCGCGATCTCGTTCGGCATGGGCGTGGTCTCCGGCGTGGTGCTGTCCTACGAGCTCGGCACCAACTGGAGCCGCTTCTCGCGGATTGCCGGCAACATCGTCGGCCCGCTGGCCGGCTACGAGGTGCTGAGCGCGTTCTTCCTGGAGGCGAGCTTCCTCGCCATCCTCTTGTTCGGCGGCAGGCGGGTGCCGCGCTGGCTGCACACGCTGTCGGCGGTGATCGTCGCCATCGGCACCGCCACCTCGGCGTTCTGGATCCTGTCGGCCAACTCGTGGATGCACACACCGGCCGGATACGAGATGCGCGACGGCGTCGCCTATCCGCTCGACTGGTGGGCGATCGTTTTCAATCCGAGCTTCCCCTATCGCTTCGCCCACATGCTCAACGCCTCCTATCTGACGGCGGGCTTCGTCGTGCTCGCGGTCGGCGCCCGCTATCTGCTTCGTGGCGACCACGTCGA
Source organism: uncultured Alphaproteobacteria bacterium (assembly GCA_963785665.1). Classification (GTDB taxonomy): domain Bacteria; phylum Pseudomonadota; class Alphaproteobacteria; order Rhizobiales; family Xanthobacteraceae; genus Z2-YC6860. The sequence continues at coordinate 242,163 of CAWAWF010000022.1, read as the reverse complement.
GGAGGCGCGCACCATGATGCGGATGGCGATCGGCCTCCTGGTGGTGCTGGCGCCGCTGCAGGTTTTCCTCGGCGACCAGCACGGCCTCAACACGCTCGAGCACCAGCCGACCAAGATCGCGGCGATGGAGGGCCACTGGGACGGCAGCAAGCCCGGCGACTTCTATATTTTCGCGTGGCCTGACGCGAAGGCCGAGACCAACCGCTTCGCCATCTCCGTGCCGCACGGCTCGTCGCTGATCCTCACCCACCAATGGAATGGGCTGTTCCCCGGATTGAAGGATGTGCCGGCGGCGGACCGGCCGCCGCTCGTTTCGGTGTTTTTCGCGTTCCGTTTCATGATCGCGATCGGCTTCTTCATGCCGGCGGCGGCGCTGGTCGGCGCATTCCTGTGGTGGCGCGGCACGCTGTTTCAGACGCGCTGGTATCTGTGGCCGATGGCACAATGCTGGTGGCTCGGCTTCGTCGCGGTAATTTCCGGCTGGATCGTCACCGAGAGCGGCCGGCAGCCGTGGATCGTGCAGGGAATTCTACGCACCGCCGACGCCACCTCGCCGGTGATCGGCCCGGCCATCGCCTTCAGCTTGGCGCTGTTCGTCGTGGTCTACGGCATTATCTTTTCGGCCGGCATCTATTTCATCAACCGCCTGATCGCCAAGGGCTTCGACGTTGCCGACACCGGCGAGCCGGACGTGGCGCTCGGCGGCGCGCTCGCCGCTGCCGGCAAGAGCACGGAGGGCCTCAAATGAACGCCGAGTGGCTGCTTCCGCTCATTTGGGCCGGCATCATCGGTTCGGCGGTTGCGCTCTATGTCATTCTCGACGGCTTCGACCTCGGCATCGGCATGCTGTTTCCGTTCGCCAAGGACGAGCACGAGCGCGACCAGATGATGGCGTCGATCGCACCGTTCTGGGACGGCAACGAAACCTGGCTGGTGATGGGCGGCGCGGGCCTCCTGGTGGCATTTCCATCTGCCTATGCGGTGGTGATGCCCGCCATGTATCTGCCGGTGATCGTGATGCTGCTGGCGCTGGTATTCCGCGGCGTCGCCTTCGAGTTCCGCGAGATCGGCAGGAACAAGGCGCTGTGGAACGTGGCCTTCGCCGGCGGCTCGACGCTCGCAGGTTTCGCTCAGGGCATCATCCTCGGCGGTCTGGTCCAGGGTATCTCGGTCAAGGATGGCGCCTATGCCGGCGGCGCAATGGAATGGGCGACGCCGTTCGCGCTGCTCTGCGGGTTCGGCGTCTTGTTCGGCTACGCGCTGCTCGGTGCGACCTGGCTCGCCATGAAGACCACGGGCCCGGTGGCCGATCGGGCGCGCAGCCACGCCACATGGCTGCTCTACGCCGTGCTGGCCTTCATGGCCGCGGTCAGCGTGTGGACGCCGCTCGCCTTCGAGCGCATCCGCGAGCGCTGGTTCTCGCTGCCTAATTTCTTCTTCCTGTGGCCGGTGCCGCTGTTCACCGCGCTTGCCGCCTTCGTCGAATGGCGCTCGTTGCGGAACGGCGGCGGTGCGGTGCCGTTCCTCGCCACCATCGGACTGTTCCTGCTGGGCTTCCTTGGTCTGGCGATCTCGTCCTACCCGTATCTGGTGCCGCCATCGCTGACGATCTGGCAGGCCGCCGCGGCGCCAGCCAGCCAGACCTTCATGCTGGCCGGCACCGTGGTGCTGCTGCCGCTGATCCTGGCCTACACCGCGTACGTCTATTGGCTGTTCCGCGGCAAGATCGGCCCCGGCGAAAGCTATCACTGAGGCGTGTGCATGTTCTGGTAGGGCCTGACGCGCGGACGCCGGCGATGCGGCGGCTCGGGCGCCAGCACCTGGGGCTGCGGATCAACCTCTTGGGGTTGCGTCTCGGGTGACGGCTGCGTCTGTGCCACCGGCGGAGCCGGCCGTGGAGCGGGACGCTGTTGTGGCACTGGCTGTGTCGGCGGTTGCTGCGGCGGCGATTGCACCACGGGCTGAGGCGGCGGCTCAGGCTGAACCGGACGCGGCGGCGCTTCGGGCGCGTTGGCCTGCAGCCGCGGCCGGATCATCCCCCAGCCGATCCGCAGCGGCGGCATGCGGCCCTGATACGGCCGCGGGAACGCGTGCGGCACTTCGGTTGCGAGATCGGGAAACTGCCGCGCGACATCGGGCGGCGGACGGCCGGCGGTGTCGGTTGCCGGCCAGATGATCACCGCGCCCTTGTCGGCGATATCCGCTTTCGTCACATGCGAGCGGTCGTCGTCGGATGGCGTCTCGACATAAAGGCTCGGCCGGCTTGGCGCGCCGAGCGCCACCAGGCTCGCCAGCGCCTGATCGCCCGCCACCACCTCGAGCGGCTGCCCGGTGCGGCGCGCAAAGCTGTCGCCGAAGAACTGCCCCATCGCGGCGGCGGGCCGCCCGACCTTCAGATCGGCGGCGAGCAGCCACGGCTGCACCACGATGGCGATGCCGACCAGGATCGGCGGCAGCACGATCAGCGCCATCCAGGCGTAGCCTATGACATACTGATGCGCGATCTTGATCCGCTCGCCGGCCGCGACAATCACCGCAAGCCCCGACAACACCACCAGCGGCGCCGCCAGGAAGTTTTCCGGCCGGCGCGTGAACAGCGCGAACAGCCCCATCGCAACGACCGGCGCGAGCGCGAAGAAGTAGACAAAGCCGCGCGCCGCCGGTTCGGCCGGCGTGCCGTCCACCTCCGGCGCCGCGGCCGTCGAGCCGATCAGGCGGCCCTGCCCCATCACGATCAGGATCGCCATTCCGGCATGGCTGAGCAGCAGCGCCAGCACCAGCCAGGCCCACGCCCGCAGGTTGGCGATGATGGTCGGCAGATCGAGGAAGCTCACGCCGGTGCCGAGATCGAGCCAGATCAGATACGGAAAAAGCACGGCGGTCATGGCGACACCGGCGATCCAGATGCCGACATGCTCGACCTGCGCGCGGCCGAACGGCGTCGCCAGGATGTAGATCAGCAGCAGGGCAATCAGGATCAGCCCGGCATAGGTGGTCAGCAGCAGAAGACCGGCCTCGATACCGAGCACCAGCCAGGCGCGCCAGCTTCCCTGCCGCGCGCCGGTCCAGAAGTGCAGCAGGATCAGCGCCCACAACGGCGTCGCCACGATAGCGGGGCCGAACTCCGGCGTCGGCACCGAGAACACCGCGATGCCGGCCATCAGCATCACCGCCATCACCGCATGCGAGGCGCCGACCAGGGCGCGGCCGAGCGCGAACACCGCCCACAGCGTGACCACGATGCAGAGCTGGGACAGCAGATAGACGCCGGGCATGCCGAGCGCCCGATAGGCGATCTCGGCGAGCCAGAACGCCAGCGGCGGCCCGAACTCGGTGCCAAACTGGAACTCGTGGCCGATCGCCAGCACCAGCGGCAGTTGCCCGGGCGGGCTTGCGTAGAACAGTGCCGGCACCACGGTCCACAGCACCGCCTGCAGAGCGGCCATGGTCCAGAACAGCAGGCGCGGGCGCGTGCGCAGCAACTCTACGAACAGGGACATCGAAATCATCGGGCGCCAATATACAAGAACAGCGGCCCGGTGAACCCGCCCGCCACGATGGATGGTGGATGGACGATTACGGTTCCAGCGGCAGCACGGTTTCGGTGACTTCGATCACCGTGGCGCTAAAGAACGCCGCGACCGGCGCGAACGAGCGCCGGTGGTGGATGGTGGGCCCGAGCCGGTCGAGCGCGTTGAAATGCTCCGGCACGCTGTAGCCCATGTGGCGCTCGAAGCCGTAGCCCGGGTGGGCCAGCCCCATTCTCATCATCAGCCGGTCGCGGGTGACTTTCGCTACGATCGAGGCCGCCGCGATCGACGTCACCAGCGCGTCGCCTGAAACCACGGCCTCGCAGTCGCAGCCGCAGTCGATGCGGTCGCGGCCGTCGACATAGACGAGCTTCGGCCGCACCGGCAGCGCCCGCACCGCGCGCGCCAGCGCCCACAGCGAAGCGCGGAGAATATTGTCGCGGTCGATGCGGTCGGTCGAGCCGAACGCAACCGCGACCTCGGCGGTGGCGCAGATTTTTTCGTAGAGCTTCTCGCGCTCGGCGGCGTCGAGCTTCTTGGAATCGTTCGAGCCCGCGCGGGATGCGGTCGGGATCGAGGATCACCGCGGCCGCCACCACCGGGCCAGCCAATGGCCCTCGCCCCACTTCGTCGCAGCCCGCCACCGGCCATATCCCTTTTGAAAGAGCGCGGCGCTCGCGGCGGAACGTCGGCCGCAGGATTTCCTCGGCGAGCGGCAGGCGGGCAGGCTCTCGGTTTGACGGCGGTGCAACTCATCGCCGGCGATCCTGCGCGTCGGCGGCCTCAAGTCAAATACGGCAGAACCGTGCCTGAGAATGGCGGGGAAAACCTGCCGCTAATCGGGAAGGATGAGCCGTCCGTCGTCCGTGAACGCAAAGCCTGGCGCCTGGACGATCTCCCAGACATGGCCATCCGGATCGGAAAAATATCCCCGGTAGCCGCCGTAGTCGGTTTTTTCCGGATCGCGCAAACGCCTGGCGCCGGTCGCCATCGCCTTGGCGAACGCCGCATCGACCTCCGGTGAGCGTCGCACAATTCCAGGCGAGCGTCGTACCTCCAAACATCTGCGGCCCGGGCTGCGAAGACACCACCGCGTCCTCCGCCAGCTTGTCCCGGCTCCACAACGCCAGCACCACGCCGCCTGCATCGAAAAACGCAATCTCGTCGCCTGTTGCGCGAAATTTTCGCTTGAAGCCCAGCGCTTCATAAAAGCGCGCGCTTGCCGGCACGTCGCGGACGCCGAGCGTCACCGCTGTAAGCTTCGGCGAAGGCACCGTCATGCAAACAGGCTGAGCTGCTCGGCCCGCGGCTTCGGCGAGTGGAAATGCTCGGTGCTGAGCGGCACCTTGTGCTTGTTGAGGCCAAGCTTCTCGCAGGCGTTCTCGAAACGGCGCCCGATCATCCAGGCATACGGCCCGGCGCCGGTCATGCGCGTACCCCAGTTCGAAGTCGTAGTCCTTGCCGCCGCGCATGTCGCGGACGAGCTTCATCACATGGTCGGCGCGATCGGGATAGTTGGCGCGGAGCCACTCGACGAACAGGTCGCGCACCTCGAGCGGCAGGCGAAGCATCACATAGCCCGCGCCTTTGACGCCCGCCATCGCGGCGGCGTCGAGGATGCGCTCGATGTCCATGTCGTTGATGGCCGGGATCACCGGCGCCACCATCACCGAGCACGGGATTCCCGCCGCCGACAGTTGGCGCAGCGCCTCGAGCCGCCGGCCAGGCGTCGCCGCCCGCGGCTCCATGGTGCGGGCAAGCTTCGGATCGAGCGTCGTCACCGACAGCGCGACCTTGACCAGGTTGCGTTCGGCAAGCCGCGTCAGGATGTCGAGATCGCGCAGGATCAGCGCCGACTTGGTGACGATGCCGACCGGATGGCCGGCGCGCTCCAGCACTTCGAGGATGCCGCGCATCACCTGATACTTGCGCTCGATCGGCTGGTACGGATCGGTGTTGGTGCCGATGGCGATGGTGCGCGGCTGGTATTTCGGATCGGACAACTCCTTTTCCAGGAGCGCAGGCGCGTCGGGCTTGGCGAACAGCTTCGTTTCGAAGTCGAGCCCCGGCGACAGCCCGAGATAGGCGTGGGTCGGCCGGGCGAAGCAATAGACGCAGCCATGCTCGCAGCCGCGATACGGGTTGATCGAGCGGTCGAACGAGATGTCCGGCGATTCATTGCGGGTGATGATCTTGCGCGTCGAATCCACCGAAACCGTCGTGGCAAACGGCGGCAACTCCTCCAGGCTCTGCCAGCCGTCGTCGAAGGCGATCCGCGCGATCGGCTCGTAACGGCCGGAGACGTTGGAGAGCGTGCCGCGACCGCGCCGGCGCTCGCGGGCGATGCCGATATCGAACGGACCGGAGTCCGGAGGCGGCGCCGAGGCGTTCTTCGGGGCGCCGCCCGCCGGCGCGGAGGGCACCGACGCCGACGGGCTGCGGGAAACTGGTGACGAACGGACTGCTGATGACTGGGCCATGGCTGCTATCTAATCCATCCTTGAGAACAAAACAAGAACGATTACTGACGCAGCACTAAATTCTGGTAGGCTTTTGAAACAACGTTCGGATTTCGGCCTTGTTCCGCCGGCCCGGCAATCAAGCGGAAGGGAGAGCGCCCATGAAGGTGGTTCTGCTGGCAGGTCTCGCAATCGCCGCGACGTTCACGATGGCGGCACCGGCTGCCGCTTACGAAGGACCATGGTGTGTTCAATTCAATCTCGGCCGCTCGTCGGCCGATCGCTGCGAGTTCACGACCTTCGAAGCTTGCGCCCAGGAGCGCATCCTGCAGGGCACCACGGCGTTCTGCCACCAGAACCCGCGCTACCTGCCGTACTGGCAGGGCCGCGGTTTCGGTCCTGAAGTGGCCGCCGCCCCGATCACTCGCGCGAAGAGACACCGTCGTCATCACTAGCGGGAGCCGGCCATGGACCAGGCATCGCGTCGCGGCTTTCTGCTGAGCGCCGGTGCGGGCGTTGCCGCATCCGTCGCCACCGCGAAAGCGCAGCCCGCAACACCGGCGACACGCCCGGCCGACCTGATCCTCAAGAACGCCAAGGTCATCACCGTCGACGCCCAATCGTCCGTCACCGAGGCAATCGCCATCGCCGGCGACAAAATCCTCGCCGTCGGTCCCGATGCCGCCATGGCGGCACACACCGCGCCGACCACGCGAGTGCTCGACCTCAATAAGCGCACCGTCATGCCGGGCCTGATCGACGGCCACGCTCACATGGACCGAGAGGCGCTCCGCAACGTCTTTCCGGCGCTCGGCAAGGTGCGCTCCATCAAGGACATCCAGGATCGCATCGCCGAACTCGCCCGGGCCAAGAAGCCCGGCGAGTGGATCGTCACCATGCCGATCGGCGACCCACCCTATTACTTCGACATGCCGGGACTTCTCGCGGAGAAGCGCTGGCCGACCCGGCAGGAACTCGACGCCGCCGCGCCCAACAACCCGGTGTTCATCCGCTCGATCTGGGGTTATTGGCGCGGCACCTTCCCGCTGGTGTCCTGCGCCAACACCGAGGCGCTGAAGCGCGCCGGCATCACCCGCGACACCGTCTCGCCGGTGCCGACGCTGGCGATCCAGAAGGACGGCAACGGCGATCCGACCGGTGTCTTCATCGAGCAGGAGTTCGCGCCGATCGCAGAGATGATCTGGTTTCGCGACGTCGCGCGATTCTCCGAGGCCGATCGGCTGCGCGCCTTGCCGGAATCGGCAAAGCTCTACCACTCGTTCGGCACCACCAGCACCTTCGAGGGCCACGGCATCGCCAACGAAGTGCTGCGCGTCTACAAGCAAGCCCTTCACGACGGCACGCTGACGATGCGGGCGACGCTCGCCTTCAGCGCCAACTGGCCCGCGACCGCGGACGCGCCGCTCGGTCCCTTCGTCGAGGCCTGGGCCGGCTGGCTCGGCGAGCCCGGGCTCGGCAACGACATGCTGAAGATGGGCGGGCTCTACGTGCAGGCTGGCCACGGCGCGGCCGACGATGCCCGCGCGAAAGCCGCGCCGTACACCGGCTGGGCCGGGTTCAACTCCGGCCACAGCCTTCCACCGGACAAATTCAAAGAGCTGCTACTGGAGTGCGCGCGAAACGACATCCGCGCGGTCGCGATCGCCGGCGGCGCCGGGATGGGCGTGCTCGATTACCTCGAAGAGGTCGACAAGAAGATTCCGCTCAAGGGCCGCCGCTGGGTGGTCGCCCACGTCAACGTCGTCTCGCCGCGCGACATCGAGCGGATCGTCAAGATGGGCCTGGTTCTGACCACCCACACCAACGCCTATCTCTACAAGGCGATGGAAGCCACGGCGTCGAAGCTGAAGCCCGAGCAATACGACGACATCGTGCCGCTCAACTCGCTGCGCGAGGCCGGCGTCACGGTATCGCTCGCGACCGACAACACGCCGATCTCGCTGTGGTATCCGGTGGCGCAGACGGTGGCGCGCAAGGACTTCAAGACCCATCGGATGTTCGGCGAGAAGCAGGCGTTGTCGCGCATGGAGGCGCTGCGCTGTGCGACCTCGAACGGCGCCTATCTGACATTCGACGAGGCGAAGAAGGGCACGCTCGAGCCCGGCAAGTTCGCCGACCTGGTCATCCCCAGCGCCGACCCGCTCACAGTGACCGAAGACAAGCTCGCCGACACCACGGCGCTGATGGCGATGGTCGGCGGCAAGATCGTGCACGAAACTCCGGGCTGGAGCGGCTAAGCGATACTTGACTCCGTCAAGTAATTCGACGACGCTGGTCCGATGGCAGCACCGGCCGCTTCCGATCGCGTCGCCGCGGTGCGGCGCTTCAACCGCTTCTACACCCAACATCTCGGGGTGTTGCGGCACGGCTGGCTCGACAGTCCGTTCTCGCTGACCGAGGCGCGCGTTCTGTACGAGATCAGGCAGCGCGACCGCGCCACCGCGACCGACATCGGCCGCGACCTCGGCCTCGACGCCGGCTACATGAGCCGCATCCTGCGCCGCTTCCACAAGGCCGGCCTGATCCGCAAGGAAACCTCGCCCGAGGACGGCCGGCAAAGCTTCCTGTCGCTGACCGCGCGGGGACGCTCGGCCTACGCGCCACTCGAAACGCGGACCAAGCGCGAGGTCGGCGCGCTGCTCCACCGCCTCCCCGCCCCGGCGCAGCAGCATCTCGTCACCGCAATGGGCGCGATCGAACGGATGATCGGCGACGCGCCTGAACCAAACGGCGAGATCGTGCTGCGCGAGCCCCGGCCCGGCGACCTCGGCTGGGTGGTCGCCCGCCACGCCGAGCTCTACGCCGAGGAATACGGCTGGGGCGAAAACTTCGAGGGCATCTGCGCGCAGATCGTCGCCGACTATGTGAAAAACTTCGATCCCGCCCGCGAGCGCTGCTGGATCGCCGAGATGGACGGCCGCAACGTCGGCTGCGTGTTCCTGGTCAAGGATTCGGACACCGTCGCCCGCCTCCGCCTGCTGCTGGTCGACCCGGCGGCGCGCGGCCGCGGCCTCGGCAAGCGGCTGACCGGCGAATGCGTGCGCTTCGCGCGAGAGCGCGGCTACACCAGCATCACGCTCTGGACCCATCAGGTGCTGACCGCCGCCCGCCACGTCTATGCCGGCGCGGGCTTCCGCCTCACCTCAAGCGAGGCGCGCAAGAGCTTCGGCAAGGATGTGGTCAGCGAGTATTGGGATTTGGCGCTGTAGGCGCTCGCGACCTACACCGTCGCGCCCTTGGCCTTCTCGCGCCGCATCGTCTCGTCGAGCCGCGGCATCAGCTCGACGAAATTGCACGGCCGATAGCGGTAGTCGAGCTGGTGCACCAGGATTTCGTCCCAGGCGTCGCGGCAGGCGCCGGGCGAGCCAGGCAGGCAGAAGATGTAGGTCGCGCCGGCAGTACCCGCGGTGACCCGCGACTGGATCGTGCTGGTCCCGATCTTGGCGTGGCTGATCAGGTGAAACACCGTGGAGAAGCCGTCCATCCGCTTCTGGAACAACGGCTCGACCGCCTCCGGCGTCACGTCGCGGCCGGTGAAGCCGGTGCCGCCGGTCGAGATGATGACGTCGATGCCCTTGTCGGCAATCCAGGTTCGCATCTGCTCGCGGATTTTCTCGACGTCGTCGGTGACGATGGCGCGCCCCGCCACCGCGTGACCGGCCTTCTCGATCCGCTCGGCGAGCGTGCTCCCCGATTTGTCGTCGGCGAGTTCGCGGGTGTCGGAAACCGTCAGCACCGCGATCTTCAGCGGCACGAAGGGTCGTTTGTCGTCGATGCCGGGCATGGTGCCTCGATCAGAGCCGGTTGGCCGCCGCGAAGGTGTTGCAGGCCTTGGTGGTGCCCTGCTGGAAGCCGGTCGAGAACCAGCGCTTGCGCTGCTCGGCCGAGCCGTGGGTGAAGCTGTCCGGCACCACCTGGCCCTGGCTCTTGCGCTGCAGCGTATCGTCGCCGATCGCGGAGGCGGTCTGCAGCGCCGCGTCGATGTCGCCCGGGTCGAGGAACTTGGATTTCTCCTGCGCGTGGTTGGCCCAGACGCCGGCGAAGCAGTCGGCCTGCAGCTCGACCATCACCTGCATGTGGTTGCTTTCGGCGCGGCTGTTCGCTGCCTTCTGCGCCTGCTGCACCTTCGGCAGGATGCCGAGCAGATTCTGCACGTGGTGGCCGACCTCGTGCGCGATCACGTAGGCCTTGGAGAAGTCGCAGGCCTTGCCGGTGCAGCCGCGAAAGCGCGTCTCAAGCTCGCGGAAGAACGCGGTGTCGAGATAGACCTCCTGGTCGTTCGGGCAATAGAACGGCCCCATCGCGCTCTGCGCGGTGCCGCAGGCCGAGCGGGTGGCGCCGGAGAACATGACGAGCTTCGGCGCGCGGTAGGTCTGGCCGTCCTTGGCGAAAATGTCCTTCCACTGCACCTCGGTCGAGCCCAGCACGCGGGCGACGAAGCGGCCGGCCTCGTCGCTCGGCGTTCCGGTGCGGCCGCTCGGCTGCCGCGGCGCCTGAGAGGGCTGCTGATAGCCGCCCTGGTTACCGCCCATGATGACGTTGGCGCCGTTGATCAGCACGAACGGATCGATGCCGAACGCCCAGCCGACCAGCCCGAGCACCACCATACCGCCGATGCCGAGCCCGCCTGTTCCCATCGGCAGTCCGAAGCCGCCGCCACCGCCGCCGAATCCGCCGCCCTCGCCGCGACGATCCTCGACGTTGCCGCTTTCCGGCATGTCATCCAAGCGCATCTTGATTCTCCGTCGCCCAAACCCGGCAATTGTTGCCGGGTGAAAGGTGGAAGTCCACTCACGGATCGCGGCGCTGCCGCGCGCTCAATCAAATTCCGATCAAATCGATATGGTTCCGCGGTGATTTAAGCGAAAGACCCCCTCCGCCTGTTAAGTCGATTTTTACCGTGAGAAGGCATCCTCACGGTCGTCGGTTTGTAGGTCCCGCGTCGCCGGCCGCGTCGCCAGAGTCAGAGTTCTGAGTCATGGTTGTGTCGCGTCGCGGGGCGCCCTCAAGGGCGCCCCGCGGTAGTTTTGAGCACCCGCGTGCGCCGCAACCGTCGGCGCGCATCATCGTCGGCGACTGCGTCGCCGAGATGTCAAAGCTCCCGGCCGATTGCGCCGATCTCATCTTTGCCGATCCGCCCTACAACCTCCAGCTTCAGCGCGATCTCAAGCGCCCCGACGATTCCAAGGTCGATGCGGTCGACGACGACTGGGATCAGTTCGCGAGCTTCGCCGCCTATGACGAGTTCACCCGCGCGTGGCTGTCGGCCTGCAAGCGGGTGCTGAAACCGTCCGGCACGCTGTGGGTGATCGGCTCCTACCACAACATCTTCCGGGTCGGCACGGTGCTGCAGGACCTCGGCTTCTGGATCCTCAACGACGTGGTGTGGCGGAAGCTGAACCCGATGCCGAACTTCCGCGGCCGGCGGTTCACCAACGCCCACGAGACGATGATCTGGGCGACCCGCGAACAGGGCGCGCGCTACACCTTCAACTACGAGGCGCTGAAAGCCGGCAACGAGGACATCCAGGTCCGCTCCGACTGGACCTTGCCGCTCTGCACCGGCGAGGAGCGGCTGAAGGGCCGCGACGGCAAGAAGCTGCATCCGACCCAGAAGCCGGAGGCGCTGCTCGCCCGCGTCATCCTGTCCAGCTCGCGTCCCGACGACCTGGTGCTCGACCCGTTCAACGGCACCGGCACCACCGGCGCGGTCGCCGCGCATCTCGGCCGCCGCTACATCGGCATCGAGCGCGATCCGGCCTATGCCAAAGCCGCCGAGAAACGCATCGCCGCGGTGAAGCCTTTGGAGGCGCCGACTCTGGCGCCGTTCATGACGGCCCGCGAGGCGCCGCGCGTTGCGTTCGCCACCCTGGTCGAGCGAGGGTCTGGTCTCGGCCGGCGCCAAGCTGGTCGATGCCAAGAAGCGCCACAAGGTGCTGGTGCGCGCCGACGGCGCGGTGATGCTCGGCGAAGCGGTCGGATCGATCCACCGCATGGGCGCGCTGGCGCAGGGTCTCGACGCCTGCAACGGCTGGACCTTCTGGCATGTCGACACGCCGAAGGGCCTGGTCTCGATCGACGCGCTGCGGGGCAAAATCCGCGCCGAGATGGCGGAAGCGTGACGCTTTAAGTCGGCCTGATCTCGCACAGCAGGCGATAGGCGCCCACCGTCGCCGCCGAAAACTGCCGCGACAACACGCCGGCGATCTTCTCGGCGTCTTCCACCCGCAGCGTCTCGACGTAAAGGCACGCCTCGATCTTCTTGTCGCCGCCGCGCAGACGCTCCTCCTCGGACACCGGAAATTCGCTCACACTCACCGCCGACCAGATTTCCGCGCAGGCCACCGCCTTGTCCTTTATCAACTCTTCAATCGTGGCCTTGAGCGCCTTCTGGTCCACCTCGCGCCGTAAACCGCACCGCGACCGCCGCCGCGCCACGCATCGCGCCGAGCCGAAGCGTCCGGTGGCAGACCGTGCGGATCATGTCCTTGAAAATCTCGGACATGACCTTGTGTGTCATCGGCGTCGGATGGTCGAGACGTTCGAGATAGGCGGCGGATTTCAGAACGTCGGCGGATTGCGTGAGGTAGAAATTGAAATAGCGCGGCTGGCCCGACACCGCCTCGTAACGCCGCCCGAGCAGGAAGCCCGGCACGGCGATCCGCTCGGCCAGGTGCTCGTGCTGAAACCACTCCTCGAACTCGGCCTCGCGGCCGGGCGCCGCGTTGTTGAAGATGGCCAGAATGCCGGGCAGCGTGTTCGCCATCAGCCGCCCTTCACGCCTTGGGTGTTCACGTAGAGCGCGTAGACCGAGTGGGATGCCGCCATGAACAGCCGGTTGCGCTTCGGCCCGCCGAAGCAGACGTTGGCGCAGCGCTCCGGCAGGCTGATGTGGCCGATCGGCTGGCCCTGCGGATTGAAGACGCGCACGCCGTCGAGCTCGTCCGTGCCCATGCCCCAGCCGCACCAAAGATTGCCGTCGACGTCGACCCGGAAGCCGTCCGGCGTCTCTTCCTTGCCGCAGACGATCAGCTTCTTGCCGCCGGAAAGCTTCACGCCGTCGACCACGTCGAACGCATAGATCGCCCGCGCCTCGGCGCTGCTCTCGATCGACATAGAGCTTCTTCTCGTCCGGCGAGAACGCGAGCCCATTCGGCCGCCCGACCAGGCCGGTCGTCACCACCGTCGCCTGCCCGGATTTGCCGTCGAGCCGATAGACCGACTGCGGCAACTCGGACTCGGCGGTCTCGCCGTTCCAGTTACCCCTGATGCCCGCGTCCATGTCGGTGAACCAGATCGAGTCGTCGGACTTCACCACGATGTCGTTCGGCGAGTTGAGGCGTTTTCCCTCGAAGCGGTCCATCAGCACGGTGATGCGGCCATCGTATTCGGTGCGGGTGACGCGCCGGCCGTGCTCGGCGGTGACCAGCCGGCCCTGGCGGTCGCGGGTGTTGCCGTTGGCGTAGTTCGAGGGCTGGCGGTAGACCCCGGTCGCGCCGGTCGCCTCGTCCCAGCGCATGATGCGGTTGTTCGGGATGTCGCTCCACAGCAGGCAGCGGGCGTCGGCGAAATACACCGCGCCTTCGGCCCAGCTATAGCCCTGCGACAACCGCTCGACGCTGGCGAGCGGCAGCACGTATTTCTCGAAGCTCTTGTCCAGGATTTTCACGGCCGGATCGGGCACGCGCTCGTTCAGCACCACCGGCGGCGTCGCGGTCGGATACATGGCTCTACTTGGCTCCCCCTCATGTCGTTCGGCCCGGAGCATAGCAGGGCTGCCGCCCGCGGAAGCCCCTCAACCGCGCGTCGGGTGCATGCTATAGTGCGGCATCAAAACCTTTCCGGGATCGTGCCATGGACAAGAAAACCTACGACCGCGCCGCCGAAGACCTCGGCAACGCCATCCACCTCGAGCACGTCAACGTCACCATCCCCGACCAGCGGATTGCCTCGCTGTTCTATGGCGCGGGCCTGGGCCTCACCCGCGATCCGTATCTGCAGGTGATGGACGACAACATGTGGATGAATGTCGGCAGGAGCCAGTTCCACCTGCCGACCGGCAAGCCGCAGGTGCTGCGCGGCCGGACCGGCATCGTCATCGAAGGCCGCGAGGCGCTGCTGAAGCGGCTCGCCACCGTGAAGCCGAAGCTTGCCGACACCAAGTTCGGCTTCTCCGAGCACAACGACTATGTCCAGGCGACCTGCCCGTGGGGCAACACCGTCCGCCTGCACGAGCCCGACGCCGCGCGGTTCGGCCGCATCAACCTCGGCATTCCCTATGTCGAGTTCGACGTGCCGGCCGGAACGGCCAAAGGCATCGCCAGGTTCTACCGCGAGATGATCGACGTGCCTGCCGAGGTGGTGAACGGCGACGGCACCACAGCCAAGATCACGGTCGGCAAGAACCAGCACATGCTGTTCCGCGAGACCGACAAGCCGCTGCCGGACTACGACGAGCATCACGTGCAGATCTACGTCGTCAACTTCTCCGGCCCGCACAAACGGCTCGGCGAGCGCGGCCTCGTCAACCGCGAGGACAACCAGTTCCAGTACCGCTTCCGCGACATCGTCGATCTCGACACCGGCAAGCACCTGTTCACCATCGAGCATGAGGTGCGAAGCCTGACGCATCCGATGTGTCTGCGCCCGCTGGTCAACCGCAACCCCGAGCAGACCGCGCGGAACTACGCCAACGGCTACGACCAGGCGTCGTGGGCGATGGAGCCGCTGCATTACGACGATCAGCAGATGCGGCAACGGGCGCAGCCGCAGTAGGCCGGCCATGATCGACTGCTACACCTGGACCACCGACAACGGCTACAAGCCGCGCATGATGCTGGAGGAAACCGGCCTCCCGCACAAAGTCATTCCGGTCAACATCCGCGAAAAGGCGCAGATGAAACCGGAGTTCCTGAAGATCAGCCCGGGCCACAAGATTCCGGCCATCGTCGATCACGACGGCCCCGGTGGCGCGGCCGTGACGCTTTGCGAGTCCGGCGCGATCTTCAAATACCTCGGCGAGAAGTCCGGCAAATTCTATCCGACCGACGCCGCCGCCCGCATCAAGGTGGACCAGTGGCTGTTCTACGGCTCGGCGACCTTCACCACGCTGTCGCAACAGTTCGGCACCTGGGTGGTGCGCAATGCCGAGAAGGTGCCGGCGGCGATGAAGCACTACGACACCGTGCTGCGCGACATGCTCGGCACGCTCGACCGGCATCTGGCGTCGAACGAATATGTCGCCGGCGCCTATTCCATCGCCGACATGACGATGTATCCCGACGTCCACCTGCACGGCGTGAAGGACATCGGCCTCGGCGATTATCCCAACCTCAAGCGCTGGCACGACGCCATCGAGACGCGTCCGGCCATTCAACGGGCGTGGGGACCGTTTCCGGCCTAGTCTGTCTCGCCCCGGCGGAAAATCTTGATCTTCGACACCGTGCCGTCCGTATAGACAAGCTGCGCCGACGCCGACATCACCTTCGGATCGATCCAGAGGTGGGTGTCCATGTCACCGCCCTTGTCGCACGGCGCAAGCTTGACCACGCGATCCGGCACCGGCTTGTCGAGCCCGATGCGGAATTCGCGGATGGCGCACCGATAGCTGGAGATGTGCGAGTAGTAGATGATCTTGGCAACGTCATGCCGGAACGACAGCCACGCGCCGGTCGTCGAACTCGAGAATCGCCCGTTGCGAGCGCTGAAGTTCGGCGGCCGGATCGAACACCACGGCGAACGGCCCGACCCAGTTGCCCTGCAAATCGGCATAGCGCACGTAGATCGGCGACGCGTCGGTTTCGATCTCGATGCCGGAATTGGCCATCGGCCGCCGGGTCAGCGGGTCATAGGTCGGCAGGAAGCCGGTCGACTCGAACGGGCCGTCCTTCCGCAAGCTCCACTGGATTTCGGTCACCGGGTCGGCGAACGAGAAATTCGCCGACCAGCCGCTGTTGCTGCGCATGAACGAGACGATCGGCGGCAACGGCGTTTGCTCCGGCGCGGAAACCGGAGCCCGAGCCGGCGAGCGGTCTTGCGCGATGGCTGCGCCGTCAAGCACCAACAGCCCAAACGCAATGAGTCCCGCGCGCGCCACCGAAAATGACATACCGGCCGCTCTGATCGAGAGAGTTCTCGATCTTAGACGTACCGAGCCGCCATACGGTTCAACGCGCCGCGGTGACCTGGATCTCGATCATCTTGGCCGGCGATTGCAGCCGCGCCTCGATGCAGGCGCGCGCCGGCGTCGAGCCGGCCACGACCCAGGCGTCCCACACCTTGTTGAACTCGTCGACCACGCGGATGTCCTGCAGCCAGATCACCGCCTGCAGCAGCTTCGACTTGTCGGTGCCGCCCTGGGCCAACAATCCGTCGATCTTGGCGAGTATCTCCTTGGTCTGCTCGGCGACGCTCTGGCCCACCGCCTTGTCCGCTGTCAGGCCGACCAGATAGACGGTGTCGTTGTGCACCACCACGCGCGACATGCGTGGGCCGTTCTCGAAGCGCTGGATGGTCATGGCGATCTCCCGGATGCGAGGTAGGATGCGAGCGGATGCCCGGCGCCATACGGGACGAGTGGCGCGGGAAATTCAAGGGGTCGCCGCCGTGCGCAAGACGACAACCGTACTGCTCGCAACCCTCGGCCTGATCGTGGCGGGCGGAGCCCCGCTCCACGCCGAATATCCCGACAAGCCGATCCGCCTGCTGCTGCCGTTTCCGGCCGGCGGCGCGGTGGACATCGTCGCCCGCGTCATGGCGTCGAGGATGGCCGACGACCTCGGCAAGCCGTTCGTGATCGAGAACAAGTCCGGCGCCGGCGGCATCATCGCGACCGACGCGGTGGCGAAGTCCGCGCCGGACGGGTACACGCTCCTTCTCACAACGCCGAACCACACCATCAACGCGGCGCTGCAGCCCTCGCTGCCCTACGACACCGAAAAGGACCTCGCCCCGGTTTCGGTGATCGCCGAGGTGCCGGAGGTGCTGGTGAGCGCGCCCAGCGCGCCGTTCGCAACATTCCCAGAATTCATCGCCTATGCCAAAGCCAACCCCGGCAAGTTGAACTACGCTTCGGCCGGCATCGGCACGCTTCCGCACGTCACGATGGAATTGCTGCTGCGGCGCACCGGCGTTCAGGTCGCGCATATCCCTTATCGGGGTGCCGCACCCGCCATGACTGATCTGCTCGCCGGCGTGGTGCAGCTCAAGCTCGACACCTACACCACATCGAACCCGCAGGTCGTCGCCGGCAAGCTCCGCATGCTCGGTATCGCCAGCAGTCACCGCTCCAAGCTGATGCCCGATACGCCGACCATCGCCGAGATGGGCCTGCCCGGTTACGAAGGCATCCTCTGGATCGCCGTCATGGCGCCGGCCGGCACTCCGCAGACGATTGTCGACAAGCTCGCCGCCGCGAGCGCGAAAGCCGCGCGTGCGCCCGATATCGCCGAGCGATTGCAGCGCGACGGCGTCGAACCGGTCGGCGGCACGCCCACCGAGCTGGCAGCCCTGATCGCGCGCGAGCTGCCGCAGTGGCGCGAGCTCGCCAAAGCCGCCAATATCAAGCTGCAATAAGGACGCCCGGAAATGCCGAAGCTCACCACCCGGCCTGATCCCAATCCGAAAACGCCGAAACTGAAGGCGCCACCTGGCGCCTGCGACAGCCACATCCACCTGTTCGGGCCCGTGGCCAAATATCCGTTCGCCGCCGACAGCCCCTACCAGGCCCACGAAGCGACGCCTGAAACCTTCATTGCGCTGCAGAACACGCTCGGCCTTTCCACCGCCGTCATCGTCAGCCCCGGCGGGTACGGCCGCGACTATTCGCTGCTCGCCGACACGCTGACGAAATATCCGGCGCGGTTCCGTGGCATCGCGCTGCTTCGCGACGACGTTCCGTCATCCGAGATCGCGCGCCTCACCAAACTCGGCGTCCGCGGCATGCGGATGATGAGCCACAAGCGCGGCCAGCACGTCCCGAACTATTCGCCCGAGATCGCCGCCCGCGTGCATGAGCACGGCTGGCACATCCAGTTCTATCCGCACGGCACCGATATCGTCGATTACGCCGACAAGCTGCTCGCGCTGCGAAACCCGATCGTGCTCGATCATTTCGCCAGCATCCCGGCGAGCGGCGGCACCGAGCAGCCCGCCGTCAAGGCGGTGCTGAGGATGCTCGACAGCGGAAAAGTCTGGCTCAAGCTCTCCGGGCCGATGCGCTGCACCGCCGAGCCGCCGCCCTATCCTTCGCTGACGCCGCTCGCGCGGCTGTTCGCCAAGCATGCGCCGGAGCGGATGGTGTGGGGCTCCGACTGGCCGCACGTCAATCTCGACGGCATGGTGATGCCGAACGACGGCGACCTGCTCGACCTGCTCGCCGAGTGGGTGCCTGACGAGGCGATCCGCAACCGCATCCTGGTGGACAACCCGAACGCGCTGTACGGATTCTAGCGCTTCGGCTTCGCCAGCAGCCCCGCATGCGCCGCCACCTTGCGCATGACATTGGGCAGCGCCTCGCCGTGCAGTTCGGCGAGCGGCACCCAGCGCATGCCGGCGGGAGCCTTGGTCTTGGCCGGCATGCGCGCGACATAGACCGTCTGCCGCAACGGGAAGTGCGTGAAGCCGTGCTCGACGGTGCCGGCCAGTTTTTTCCACTCCGCCGCCAAAGGCGCCTGCTTGCGCGCTTCCGTCTCGTCCAACTCATGCACCCACGGCGTTGACGGCATCTCGGTCATGCCGCCAAGCAGGCCTTTCTCCGGCCGCGAGCGCACCAGCACGACATCGTCGGCACGCGTCACCACGAATGACGCGCCGTAGCGCATCCGCCCCTCGACCTTCGGCGGCTTCCGCGGAAACGTCTCGGCGTCGCCGCGCGCCCGCGCCGCGCACACCGCCATCCACGGGCAAATCCCGCAGGCCGGCTTCTTCGGCGTGCAGATGGTGGCGCCGAGGTCCATCATCGCCTGGGTGAAATCGCCGACACGCGTGCGCGGCACCAGCGCGTCGGCCCGTGCGCGAATCTCCGCCTTCGCCGCCGGCAATTCCGCTTCGACCGCATAGAGCCTCGCGATCACCCGCTCGATGTTGCCGTCGATCGCAACCGCGCGGCGTCCGAACGCGATCGCCGCGATCGCCGCCGCCGTGTAGCCGCCGATGCCGGGCAGCGCCCGCAAGCCGTCCTCGGTGTCGGGAAACCGCCCGCCGTGCTCGCCCGCCACCGCCTTGGCGCAGGCGTGCAGGTTGCGCGCCCGTGCGTAATAGCCAAGTCCGGCCCATGCCTTCAGCACATCATCCAGCGGCGCCTTGGCCAGCGCGTTCACGTCGGGCCAGCGTGCCAGGAACTTCGCGTAATAGGGTCCGACCGCCTTCACGGTGGTCTGCTGCAGCATGATCTCGGACAGCCACACGTGGTACGGATCGGCCGGCTGCCCCGGCGCGCTTCGCCAGGGAAGATGCCGCCGGTGCCGGTCGTACCAGGCGAGCAGCGCCGCCGGATCGGCGTCCACAGCCGCCGCGGTGCGCTTCTTTCGGACTGCCGCCCCTGCTACCCTCATCAGATCGCTTTTATAGAGACGCCCGCCGTGGACAAGCCCCGCTATCGCCCGATCCGCAAGCTCGCCGAACTCACCACCGAGTTCATGGCGGACGCGTTCAAGAAGCAAGGCTTCGCCGCGACCGAGCTGGTGACGCGCTGGTCCGACATCGTCGGCGCCGAGATCGCGGTCCATGCCGAGCCGGTCAAGCTGCAATGGCCGCGCGAGGTCAAGGGCGAGGACCCCGAGCCCGCCACCCTGATCCTGCGCGTCGAGGGACCTGCTGCGCTCGAGATCCAGTTCCAGTCCGCGGTGATCCTCGAGCGCATCAACCGCTTCTTCGGCTGGCAGGCGGTGGGTCGCCTCGCGATCCGCCAGGCGCCGCTGTCGAAGGCCCGGACCCGGTCGACGCCGCCCAAGCTCGATGCCGCCGAGGTCGCGCGTGTCGAAGCCACCCTTGGCGCCGTCACCGACGATGATCTCCGCGCCGCCCTCGGCCGCCTCGGCGCCGCCGTGAAAAGACGCTGAATCCCCGCTTTTTCGGTTCAACCGAACGTGACCGCACGGCCTTGGCGAACCGGCCCGCCAATGCCACATTGCCGGCCAATATCGGAACGGATTGGACCTTTATGGAGTTTCAGGTGATCACACGTCGGAACTTGCTGCTCAACGCCAGCGTCGCAGCCTTGGTGGTGGCCGTTGGCGGTCTTGAGGCCCTGCTCGACGCACAACCGGCCGCCGCCCAAAGCGCGACCGCAGCCGAAATGCTGGTGCCGCCGCCGCTCGGTGACATCGCGCTCGGCAAGGACGACGCCCCGGTGACCGTCATCGAATACGCCTCGATGACTTGCCCGCACTGCGCCCATTTCGCCGAGACCACCTACCCGGCGCTGAAGAAGCACTACATCGACACCGGCAAGGTGAAATACATCTTCCGCGAGTTCCCGCTCGATCCGCTGGCCGCCGGCGCATCGATGCTGGCGCGCTGCTCCGACAAGGACAAGTTTTATCCGCTGATCGAGACGCTGTTCCAGAAGCAGCAGCAGTGGGCGGTCGAGAAGCCGATCCCGCAACTCATGGCGATCGCCAAGCAGGCCGGCATGAGCGAGCAGACCTTCAACGCCTGCCTGTCGAACCAGAAGATGCTCGACGACATGCAGACCGAGCAGAAGCGCGCCACCGACAAGTTCGGCGTCAACTCGACACCGACGCTGTTCGTCAACGGCAAGAAGGTGGTCGGCGGCGTCTCGATCGAGGACCTCGCCAAGATCATCGATCCGCTGCTGCCGAAGAGCTGAGCCTCTTTTTCATCAACCGAACAACGCGCGCGCTTATCCCTCCCCGCCAGGGGAGGGTGGACGGAGCATTGCCCGAACGAATCATCGCCGCGGCAAACCCACTTTTCGAGGTCCCGACCCACTCGCCGCCGCACCCAAAACCGGCGGCAGCCGTGCAATCCTGATTCCGCCGTATTCCTTTGATTCTCACAGGTTTTTTCCGGCTTCCCCGCGACACAGGCGGGGATAAGTGCGGCGGGGGGTTTGCCGTCGCGAGGCCGCCGACACATTCTCCGCGCAGATGAGGGCCCTTCCCTCGACCTGGAAATCTGGACCGACCTGGAAATGAAACTCACGCGCCTGCGCCTGATCGGCTTCAAGTCCTTCGTTGAGCCGACCGATTTCCTGATCGAGCCGGGCCTCACCGGCGTGGTCGGGCCGAACGGCTGCGGCAAGTCGAATCTGGTCGAGGCGCTGCGCTGGGTGATGGGTGAGACCTCGCACAAGTCGATGCGCGCGGCCGAAATGGACGACGTCATCTTCGCCGGCAACAACAACCGGCCGCCGCGCAACACCGCCGAAGTCGCGATCCAGATCGACAACGAGAAGCACGAGGCGCCGACCCAGTTCAACGAGCACGACACGCTCGACGTGTCGCGCCGGATCGAGCGCGAGAAAGGCTCGATGTACCGCATCAACGGCCGCGAGGTGCGCGCCCGCGACGTGATGACCTTGTTCGCCGACGCCTCGACCGGCTCGCGCTCCCCTGCCCTCGTGCACCAGGGCCGCATCGGCGAGATCATCCAGGCCAAGCCCGAGCAGCGCCGCCGCGTGCTGGAAGAAGCCGCCGGCATTTCCGGCCTGCACGCGCGCCGCCACGAGGCCGAGCTGCGGCTGAGGGCCGCCGAGAGCAACCTGCTCCGCGTCGAGGACGTGGTGAAGCAGCTCGCCGGCCAGATCGACGCGCTGAAGCGGCAGGCCCGCCAGGCGATCCGCTACCGCAACGTCTCGGCCGAGGTCCGCAAGGTCGAGGCGACGCTCTATCACCTGCGCTGGCTCTCCGCGAATGTCGAAGTGCACGACAGCGAGCAGGCCAAGGACCTCAGCGTCCGCGCCGTCGCCGAGGCCACCATCGCCCAGACCGAGGCCGGCCGCGGCCGCGAGGAGGCCTCCGCCGGCGTGCCGCCGCTCCGCGAGGCCGAGGCACGCGCCGCCGCGGCGCTGCAACGGCTGGTGATCGCCCGCGACACCCTCGACGCCGAGGAAACCCGCGCCCGCGAGCGGCTGGCCGAGCTCGACCGGCGCCTTGCGCAATTCGAGGAGGACGTCGCCCGCGAGCGCACGCTGGTCGCCGACGCCGAAGCAGCGCTGGCGCAGCTCGCGCAGGAAGAAGAGACCCTGCGCAACGACGTCCGCGCCAGCGCCGAGCGCCGCTCCGGCGTCGATGCCCGCGCCGCCGAGACCGATGCGGTCGTCAGCGCGGCCGAGACGACCTTCGGCGAACTGACCGGCGCGCTCGCCGACCTCACGGCACGGCGCAGCCACCTCACCGAGACCGCGCGCGAGCAGTCCGGGCGGGTCGCCAGGATCGAAGGCGAGATCGCCAACATCGAGGCCGGCCTTTCCGCAGTCGGCGAAAGCCGTGCTGATATGGCGGCGCTCGCTGCTGCCGTCGAGAGCGCGCAGGCCGCGGTGGGTCAAGGCGAACAGGCCACGCTCGCCGCCGAAGCCGCGCACGGCGCCGCACGAAAGAATCTCGATGCCGCGCGCCTGCCGCTGGCTGACGCCGAACGCGCGGCGTCGCGCCTCGACACCGAGGCCAAGACCCTGATGAAGCTTCTGGCGGTCGAGACCCAGAGCATGTGGCCGCCGGTGATCGACAAGATGACGGTCGAGAAGGGCTACGAGATCGCGCTCGGCGCGGCGCTGGGCGACGATCTCGACGCGCCGGTCGACCAATCGCACGCCATGCGCTGGATGGGCGCCGCGATCGACGCGACCGATCCGGCGCTGCCGGAAGGCGCGCAGGCGCTTTCGCAATACGTCCAGGCGCCGCCGGAGCTGGCGCGCCGCCTCGCCCAGATCGGCGTGGTCGAGGCCGCCGATGGCGGCGCGCCTCGCCTCTCTGCTGAAGCCCGGCCAGCGGCTGGTCTCCCGCGACGGCGACCTGTGGCGCTGGGACGGCTTTGCCGCCGACGCCCACGCGCCGACCGGCGCGGCGCGACGGCTGGCGCAGCGGAGCCGGCTGTCGGACATCGACGGCGAGCTTGTTGCCGCCCGCACCCATGTCGAGGACAAGCGCCGTGCGGCCGAGGCCGCGCAATCGGCGCTGACCGCGGCCGGCGCCGCGGAGGCCGCCGCCCGCGAAGCATGGCGCGCGGCGCAGCGCGAGGCCGACAACGCGCGTGAGCTGCACGCCATGGCGGAGCGCGAGATGGCGCGGAACGCCGCTCGGATTTCGGCGCTGACCGAGGCTCGGACCCGGCTGACCGCGGGCCGCGACGAGGCCAAGGCCGCAAGCGACGTCGCCGAAGGCGCGCTGGCCGAGCTGCCGCCATCGGCCGAGCTGGAGAACAAGCTTTCCGACATCCGCTCCGAGATCGAGGGACGCCGCGCGGAGCTTGCCGAGGTGCGCGCCGAGGCGCAGGCGCTGGCGCGCGAGGCCGAGCTTGCCGACCGCAGGCTCAACGCCATCGGCACCGACCGCACCGCCTGGAGCGAGCGGCGCGACCGCGCCGTTGCCCAGATCGCCACCCTCGACAACCGCAGCGCCGAGGCGCGGAGCGAGCGCGCTTCGCTCGCCGACGCGCCGGCGATCTTCGAGGAAAAACGCCGCATCTTGATCGGCGAGGTGCAGGCCGCCGAAACCACCCGCGCCGCCGCAGCCGATCGCCTGGCCGAGGCCGAGAACGCGCTCGCCACCATGGACCGCGCGGTCCGCGCGGCGATGGAGGTGCTTGGCGCCGCCCGCGAAGAGGCCGCCACCGCCGCGGAGCGGGTCGAAGGCGCCAAGCGCCGGCTGACCGACATCGCCCACGAGATCCGCGAAATGCTCGAGTGCGAGCCGGAGGCGCTCGCCGAAGTGTCGGGCCTTCAGGATGGCGAACTGCCGGATGTCGCTGTCGTCGAGACGGAACTGGAACGCTTGCGGCGCGACCGCGAACGGCTCGGCGCCGTCAACCTTCGCGCCGAGGAGGAACTCGGCGAGATCGAGACCCAGCACAACACGCTGACCGCCGAGCGCGACGACCTCGTCGAGGCCATTGCGCGGCTTCGTCAGGGCATCGTCAGCCTGAACAAGGAGGCCCGCGAGCGGCTGCTGTCGTCGTTTGCGACCGTGAACACCCAGTTCCAGCGGCTGTTCACCGAATTGTTCGGCGGCGGCACCGCGGAACTTCAGCTGATCGAGAACGACGATCCGCTGGAGGCCGGCCTCGAAATCTTCGCCAAGCCGCCCGGCAAGAAGCCCGCCACCCTGTCGCTGCTGTCCGGCGGCGAGCAGGCGCTGACCGCGCTGGCGCTGATCTTTGCGGTGTTCCTCACCAATCCGGCGCCGATCTGCGTGCTGGACGAGGTGGACGCGCCGCTCGACGACCACAATGTCGAGCGGTTCTGCGATCTGCTCGACGAAATGGGGCGCTCGACCGACACCCGCTTCGTCATCATCACCCACAATCCGATCACCATGGCGCGGATGAACCGGCTCTACGGCGTCACCATGGCCGAGCGCGGCATCTCGCAGCTCGTCTCGGTCGATCTCGAAGCCGCGGTGAAGATCAGGGACTCGGCCGCCTAGCCGCAGCCGAGCTCCCACCCTCTCCGAATACGGCTTGTCAGCTTAAGGCTTGGGAACCAGGCTTGGCTGTTCCAGCCAGGCCTCGCGGGCGGTCCAGGCGTGCTCTCCGCCGCATAGCGAGCAGTGCATCCGGGCCTGGACATGGGGCAACCGGCTGAAATCCCCCGGTTCCGTCTCGATTTCGGTCGAAACCGCGCGTCCCGTGCGCGGACAGCGGATCATCACCGCAGCCATATTCGCCTCCCCCGACCCCCGGCCGGACCTGAAGGCTATTGGGCGCCCGTGACACAGCTAGGGCGGAACCGAGGCAGCGAGGAACCGCTGTGGACCCTGTGGAAAACTTTTTCGATTTTATTTTTGAAACCCAGGAACCAACGGCAATTGGCCGCGTTGGGTCCCCGTGATCGCGTAATCGCCGGACGGCAGCCCCCCTTACCCCCCGAACCGCCGTTCGGTGAATAGACCCCAGGCGCAGAGCCTGGGGTCTTTTTTTGCGGGTTCCACGAACCTACGTCATCCTGGGCGCGACCAACCGGCCTAGACCCGTCTCTGGCCGTATTTCCCCACCGCCCCCAGGAGCCCTTTCATGTCCACGACCGGCTGGATCGTTCTCGGAGTGATCGTCGTCATCGCGTTGTGGGCCATCATGGTCTTCAACCAGCTCGTCGCGATGCGACAGCGGGTCGGCCAGGCCTTTGCCGACATCGACGTTCAGCTCAAGCAGCGCCACGACCTGATCCCGAACCTGGTCGAGACGGTGAAGGGATACGCCGCCCACGAGCGCGGCACCCTCGAAGCCGTGGTGCAGGCGCGCAACACGGCCATCGCGGCTCAGGGGCCGGCGCAGCAGGCGGCGGCGGAGAACATGCTCACCGGCGCGCTTCGCCAGATGTTCGCCCTGTCGGAGGCCTACCCGGACCTCAAGGCCAACCAGAACTTCCAGCAGCTACAGACCGAGATCAGCGACACCGAGAACAAGATCGCGGCGTCGCGGCGGTTCTTCAACAACGCCGTCCAGGAATACAACACCGGCATCCAGCAGTTCCCGGCGGCGCTGTTCGCCCCGATGATGGGCTTCAGCCAGCGGACCTTCTTCGACGTCGGCGATGAGCGCGCCGTGGTGGAAAAGGCGCCCGAGGTCAAATTCTAGGAGAACTGGCGCGGCGGAGGTTACGCATGGCTGCCGCCTACGGCCTCTACACCCACATCCAGTCCAACAAGCGGCGCTCGATCGCGCTGCTGCTCGGGCTGTTCTTCCTCGTCTATCTGATGGTCTATGCCGGCGCCCTGCTCGCCGAGGGGCTGACCCAGGACGCCTCGCTCGACTGGCTCGCCCACAAGGCGCTGCAGGACCTGATCTGGGCCGCGCCGTTTGCCACCGTCGGCACGCTGGCCTGGATCGTCATCGCCTATTTCTTCAACCAGTCGATGATCGACGCCGTCACCGGCGGCGAGGAGGTGACGCGGAAGGAGCAACCGCGGCTCTACAACATCCTGGAAAACCTCTGCATCTCGCGCGGCATCACCATGCCGCGGCTGAAGGTGGCCGACGACGAAGCGCTCAATGCCTTCGCCAGCGGGCTCAACGAGAAGCAATATTCCATCACCGTCACGCACGGCCTGCTCGACCGGCTCGACGACAAGGAGCTGGAGGCCGTGCTCGGCCACGAGCTGACGCACATCCGCAACGGCGACGTGCGGATGCTGGTGATCGCCGTCATCATCGCGGGCGTGCTCGGCTTCTTCGCCGAGCTTCTGTTCCGGCTGATGTTCCAGGGCGGCTTTCGCTTCGGCGGCGGCCGTTCGTCCGGCGACAACGACCGCGGCAAGGGTGGCGGCGGCCTCGCCATCATCATCGCCATCGGCCTCGTCGCGGTGGCGTGGCTGCTCTCGGTGGTGATCCGCTTCGCGCTGTCGCGAAAGCGCGAATATCTCGCCGATGCGGGCTCGGTGGAGCTGACCAAGGACCCCGACGCCATGATTTCGGCGCTGCGCAAGATCGAAGGCCGCGGCGAGATCGAAGGCGCGCCATCCGCCGTGATGGAGATGTGCATCGACAACCCGCGCACGGGATTCTCGAACCTGTTCGACACCCATCCGCCGGTCGAAAGCCGGATCGCAGCGCTGGTGCAGTTTGCCGGCGGCCACGATCCCGGTCCGCTCGATCTGCCTGAACCGGGCGAGACGCCGCCGCCCCCGCCTGTGCCGCAGACCGATCAGGAGCCAGCCGCGCCGGGGCCTTGGGGCAGCGAAGCGCCGCCGCCGAAACCATTCCTGCCCGCCGAGCCACCGACCGCATCGGGCGAGCCACCGCCGCCGCCGGCAGGCCCGTGGGGACCGCAGCGCCCGAACTGAAGGCGACATATCCCCAACCCGCGGGCTCGGCGATTTCCACGACTTGGGCGTTCTGCCATGGTTTCGACTCGCGCAACGTCGATACCGCGCTGATTCGGCGCGAAGGTGGGGTATGGCGAAGCCTGCAGTGATTCTGGTGGGTGCGGACAAGGGCGGCGTCGGCAAGACGACCGTCTCGCGCGCGTTGCTGGACTATTTCATCGCCCACAACGTCCCGACCCGCGCCTTCGACACCGAAAGTCCCAAGGGCACGCTGAAGCGCTTCCACCCCGAGCTGACCGAGGTGGTGGACATGCACTCCACCGCCGATCAGATGAAAATCTTCGACACGCTGTCGAACACCGACGCGCAGGTGACCGTGATCGACATCCGCGCCGGCCTGCTCTCGACCACGCTGAAATCGCTGCGCGACATCGGCTTTCTCGATGCGGCCAAGAAGGCGCAACTCACCTTCACGGTGTTCCATATCCTCGGGCCATCGATCGCCTCGCTCGCCGAGATCGACGAAACCGCGGGCTTACATGGACGACGCCCACTACATCCTGGTGAAGAACTTCATCAACAACACGACGTTCTTCGAATGGGATCCGGCGACCTACAACTCCTACTTCAACAAGATCAAGGACGCCCACGACATCACCATCCCGAAGCTCAACGAGATGGCCTGCGAGCAGGTCGAGGTCGCCGCCGTGCCGTACGTGTCGTTCGTCGCCAACAAGGCGGGCGATGGTGAAGCGGCCAATTTCTCGTTCGTGCTGCGCGGCTACGTCCGGCACTGGCTCGGCAATGTGTGGGCCGAGTTCGACCGCGTGAAGCTGATCGACATGGTGACGCCGGAGCTCAAGCAAAAGGGCGCCGCGCGGCAGGCTTGAGGCACCGCGCCCGATGCAACGCCGAACGCCGATCTTCATCGTCACCTCGTCGCGGCCGCGCGTCGGCAAGACGCTGATCGCCCGCGCGCTGACCGAATATTTCCTGGCCCAGGGCCGGCCGGTGGCGGCCTTCGATGTCAATCCGGACGACTTCAAGCTCGTCGACCATCTGCCGGCCTACACGGCGGCGGCGAGCATCGACGACACCCGCGGCGAGATGGCGCTGTTCGACCAGCTTGCGGCGGAGGACGAGGTGCCGAAGGTCGTCGACCTCGGACATTACCCGTTCGAGCGTTTCTTCGCGCTGATGCGGGAGATCGATCTCGGCACCGAGCTGCGGCGGCGCGCCATCGCGCCGATGGTGCTGTACGTGGCCGATCCGCACGAGCGGGCGCAGCAAGGCTACGCCACGCTCAAGGACCGCTTTCCGGACCTGGCACTGGTGGCGCTGTTCAACGAATACGTGCCGCAGGTCGCGCGCTGCCGCGACAACTTCCCGCCGACGCGGCTCGGCGGCGAGGCGGTCGATATCCCGGCGCTGACGCCGGTGGTGCGCTCGGTGGTCGATCGCAAGAACTTCTCGTTCCTCGCCTATGTGCTGAAGACCCAGGACTCCACCAGCGAGCTCTACCAGTGGATGGCCCGCGTGTTCGTCGCGTTCCGCGAACTCGAGGTGCGGCTGCTGCTTGGCGAGGCCGCGCCGCAGCTACGGCATTCGGCGTAGGACGCACCGCAGGGCCGGACGCGTCGTTTTGACCTCATCAAATATGCCTGGCTCGGCTCAACCCATGGCAGAATGGCGCACGACTTCATTAAAGGGCCGCACCGCATGAAACTTGCTCGCCGAACATTCCTGCATCTCGCTCGCGGGCGCCGCCGCACTGCCGGCGATGTCGCGCATCGCAGGCAGGCGGAGGCCTATCCGTCGCGGCCGGTGCGCATCGTCGTGCCGACGCCGGCGGGCGGCGCGCTCGACATCATCGCCCGCCTCACCGGGCAATGGCTCACCGACCACATGGGGCAGCCGTTCGTGATCGAGAACCGGCCCGGCGCCGGCACCAACATCGGCATCGACGCGGTCGCGCACGCGCCCGCGGACGGCTACACGCTGCTATTGATCCCGCAGTCGGTGACGACCAACGCGACGCTGTTTCAGCACCTCAATTTCGATTTCATCCGCGACATCGTCCCGATCTCGATGCTGAGCACCCTGCCCCTCGTCATGCTGGTGAACACCGAGAACCCCGCCAAGACGGTTCCGGAGTTCATCGCCTGGGCCAAGGCCAACCCGGGCAAGGTCAGCATGGCGTCGGGCGGCACCGGCAGCGCATCCCACATCGGCGGCGAGCTGCTCAAGATGACGACCGGCATCGACATGCTGCACGTGCCGTACAAGGGCGGCGCGCCCGCCATCACCGACCTGATGGGCGGGCAAATCCAGGTCTATTTCAGCCCGCTGCCGGAATCGATCGCGGTCATCAAGGGCGGCAAGGTGCGCGCGCTCGGGGTGACGACGGCGACACGCTCGGCCTCGTTGCCGGACGTGCCGGCGATCGGCGAGTCCGTCCCGGGCTTCGAGATCAGCACCTGGCAAGGCATCGGCGCGCCCAAGGGCACGCCGGCCGCGATCGTTGCCGCGCTCAACAAGGAGATCAACGCGGCGCTGGCCGACGACAAGATCAAGACGCGTCTGGCGCAAATCGGCAGCGAGCCCCGGCCGATGTCGCCGGATGCGTTCGAGAAGCTGGTGGTCGACGAGACGGCGAAATGGGCCAAGGTGATCCACGAGGCCAAGATTCCGCTGCAGTAGGCTTCGCGCCGGGCGTCGAACCGCGGCTCAATGCCCCTCGAACGAAATCAGCGTGCGGACCGGCACGCCGAGCTTCCTGATCTTGTCGGCGCCGCCCAGTTCCGGCAGGTCGATGATGAAGCAGGCCGCCAGCACGTCGGCGCCCTGCTGCTTGAGCAGCTTCACCGCGCCCTCGGCGGTGCCGCCGGTCGCGATCAGGTCGTCGACCAGGATCACCTTCTCGCCCTTGCTCACGGCGTCCTCGTGCATCTCCATCTCGTCGAGGCCGTATTCCAGCGAATAGGCGATGCTGACCCGCTTGTGCGGCAGCTTGCCCTTCTTGCGGATCGGGATGAAGCCCGCCGACACCTGATGCGCCACCGCGCCGCCGAGGATGAAGCCGCGCGCCTCCATGCCGGCGACCTTGTCGATCTTCATGCCGGCCCAGGGCTGCACCATCTCGTCCACCGCGCGGCGAAACGCGCGGGCGTTGCCGAGCAAGGTGGTGATGTCGCGGAACATGATCCCGGGCTTGGGATAGTCCGGGATGGTGCGGATCGAGGCGCGAAGATCGAGTTCAAGGGCTGGTGGCGGTCATGACTGGTCCCATGTGACGGGCTTGGAACGCCGGCACTGTGGCGCAAGCTTCGGCGCATCAGTTCGTGCAGACCGCGCTCAGCGCCTCCGAGCACCCGGCCCGCCACCGCGTCGAGCTTGCGGATCAACTCCGGGTCGCGCGCCTCCGGTGCTGTGATCAGCGCCGAGTCGAGCGCGCGGTCGGAGCCGATCGGGCACGGCTCGTGCTCGCGCGGGAAATCGCGGGCGAGCCGCGCCACCAGGCGCTTCGCCTTCTCGGCGTTGGCGGAAAGCACCTTGATGATGTCGGCCACCGTGACGGCGTCGTGGTCGGGGTGCCAGCAGTCGAAGTCGGTGACCATGGCGACGGTCGCGTAGCAAATCTCGGCCTCGCGGGCGAGCTTGGCCTCCGGCATGTTGGTCATGCCGATCACCGAATAGCCGAGGTTCTTGTAGGTCAGGCTTTCCGCCAGCGTCGAGAACTGCGGGCCCTCCATGCAGACATAGGTGCCGTCGCGATGGACCGCGATGTTCTCGGCCGCCGCCGCGGCGGCGAGATGGATGCGCAGCCGCGGCGACACCGGATGCGCCATCGAGACATGCGCCACCAGTCCCTTGCCGAAGAACGAGCTCTCGCGCTTGTGGGTGCGGTCGATGAATTGATCGACCAGCACGAAGGTGCCCGGCGGCAATTCCTCCTTGAACGAGCCGCACGCCGACAGCGAAACGAGATCGGTGACGCCGGCGCGTTTCAGCACATCGATGTTGGCGCGATAGTTGATGTCGGAGGGTGACAGCCGGTGGCCCTTGTCGTGGCGCGGCAGGAACACCACCGGGAGGCCTGCGATGTCGCCGATGCGGAGCGCGCCGGACGGCTCGCCCCACGGGCTCTCGATCCGCTGCTCGCGCACGTTCTCGAGCCCCGGCAGATCGTAGATGCCGGAGCCGCCGATCACGCCGAGCACGGATTTGGTCATGGCGCTGCTTTCAAACCCGGAAATGCAAAGGGCCCCAAGCTTTCTAAGCTATGAGGCCCTTCGTCGAAAGGTCCGCCAAGTCTGGCGCGAAGCCTAGTGCGCGTCGGCCCAGACCTTCTTCTTGGTGAAATACATCAGCGTCGACAGCACGATCAGGAAGATCATGACCTGGAAGCCGATGCGCTTGCGCGCTTCCATGCTGGGCTCGGACGCCCACACCAGGAACGCCGCGACGTCCTTGGCGTACTGGTCGACCGTGGTCGGCGAGCCGTCGGTGTAGTCGACGCGCTTGTCGGTCAGCGGCGGCGGCATGGCGATGGCGTGGCTCGGGAAGTATTCGTTGTAGAACGAGCCCGGCGGCAGCGTGAAGCCTTGCGGCGGCTTCTCCTTGTAGCCGGTCATCAGGGCATGGATGTAGTCCGGTCCCTGCTCCTGGAACTGGGTGAACATGTCGAAGATGAACCAGGGGAAGCCGCGGCTATAGCTGCGCGCCTTGGCCAGCACCGACATGTCGGGCGGCACGCCGTTGTAGCGGGCGCGGGCGGCGTTCTCGTTCGGCCACGGCGTCGGGAAGTAGTCGGCCGGCCGGCCGTCGCGCTCGAACATCTCGCCCTGATCGTTCGGGCCGTCCTGGATCTTGTATTCGCCGGCGATGGCTTTGACCTGGCCTTCCGAATAGCCCAGGCCTTCGAGATCGCGGAACGCCACGAACTTCATGCCGTGGCAGACCGAGCAGACCTCCTTGTAGACCTTGAAGCCGCGCTGCAGCTGGCCGCGGTCGAACTGGCCGAACGGCCCGGAGAACGACCACGACTGCCGCGGCGGCGTCGGCGGCGCGGCCTCCTGCGCCAGCACGGTCGACGAGATCAGCGGGACCAGCGAGCCGGCCAGAACGAAGGCGAGAACGGAGCGGGACATCGGCTGCGCCTCTAGCGAGTTGCGGTTGGCGCGGGACCCGAGGCCCCGATCGGCAATCCGTCTTTCAGGATCGACTCGGAGATCGAGTTCGGCAGCGGCTTGGTCTTCTCGACCCAGCCGAGCACCGGCAGGATGATGATGAAGTGGGCGAAATACCAGAACGTCAGGATGCGCGAGGCGATGACATAGCCGCCCTCCGGGGGCTTCGAGCCGAGAAAGCCCAGGCCGATCGTGGCGGCGATGAATATCCAGAAGAACTGGCGGTACAGCGGACGGTAGTTGGCGGACCGCACCCGCGAGGTGTCGAGCCAGGGCAGGAACGCCAGGATGCCGATCGAGCCGAACAGCGCCAGCACGCCGATCAGCTTGTTCGGGATCGAGCGCAGGATCGCGTAGAACGGCAGGTAGTACCATTCCGGCACGATCTCGGACGGCGTCACCGCCGGATTGGCCGGGATGTAATTGTCGGCGTGGCCGAGATAGTTCGGCACGTAGAACACGAACCAGGCGAACACGATGCAGAAGCACGCCATGAAGAAGCCGTCCTTCACGGTGGCATAAGGCGTGAACGCGACGGTGTCCTTGTCGGACTGCGGCTCGACGCCGGTCGGATTGTTCTGCCCGACCACGTGCAGCGCCCAGATGTGCAGCACCACGACGCCGGCGATCACGAACGGCAGCAGATAGTGCAGCGAGAAGAACCGCTGCAGCGTCGGATTGCCGACCGCGTAGCCGCCCCACAGCCAGGTCGTGATCGATTCACCGACCAGCGGGATCGCCGAGAAGAAGTTGGTGATGACGGTGGCGCCCCAGAAGCTCATCTGGCCCCACGGCAGCGTGTAGCCGAGGAAGCCGGTCGCCATCATCAGCAGGTAGAGGATGACGCCGAGGATCCAGAGCACCTCGCGCGGCTCCTTGTAGGAGCCGTAGTACATGCCGCGGGCGATGTGGATGTAGACCGCGACGAAGAACATCGAGGCGCCGTTGGAATGCAGATAGCGAAGCATCCACCCGTAGTTCACGTCGCGCATGATGTGCTCGACGGAGTTGAACGCCTGGTCGGCTTGCGGGGTGTAGTGCATCGTCAGGATGATGCCGGTGACGATCTGCACGCCCAGCAGGAACGTCAGGATGCCGCCGAACGTCCACCAGTAGTTGAGGTTGCGCGGCGTCGGATAGGCGACGAAGGAGGAATGCATCAGCCCTGCGATCGGCAGGCGACGCTCCATCCATTTCATGAAGGCGTTTTGCGGCTGGTAAGTCGAATGTCCGCTCATATCGAGACCTTAAACGTGGGCGGTGTCCTCTTCACCGATCCGGATGCGGGAATCGGTGAGGAACTTATAGGGCGGGAGATACAGGTTCTTCGGCGCCGGACCCTGGCGGATGCGGCCCGACGAATCGTACTGCGAACCGTGGCACGGGCAGAACCATCCGTCGTAGTTGCCCTGATGGGCGAGCGGGATGCAACCCAGGTGGGTGCAGATGCCGATCAGGATCAGCCACTGGTCGTGGCCGTGCTTGACGCGGTCGGCGTCGGCCTGCGGATCGGGCAGGCTCGACAGGCTCACATCCTGAGCTTCTTTGATTTCTTTGGCGGTGCGGTGGCTGATGAAGATCGGCTTTGAGCGCCAGAACACCTTGATCACCTGGCCTTCGGCGATCGGGCCGAGATCGACCTCGACCGGGGCGCCGGCGGCGATCGTCGAGGCATCCGGATTCATTTGCGCGATCAAAGGCACCAGCGTCGCGGCGCCGCCAACGGCGGCCACCGTTCCTGTGGCGATGTAGAGGAAATCACGTCGTGTCGGCTCGGCCGAAGTTGCTGTCACAGTCCAAGTCCCTCATTGGCCGTTAAGCCCAGCCGCGCGGAGACCCGCAAACGCATTGGCCAAAAAGAGAGGGACAATGCGCGGTGGCGGTCGGGCCGGCCGCCTCTGGTCCTGGGGGAGGACGAAAGGCGACGATCCGGCGGCGTTTATTGGCACCCTTATAAAGGGAGTGCAAGCCCGCCCAGGCAGCAATGATCAAGAGTCGCACAAATCCTTTGACTCGCTGGCAATTCGGTCGTTGACGCGGCCCAATCCGAGGCCGAAACGACAGCCATGCGGATCGCCCTCTACGAGCCCGACATCCCGCAGAACACCGGCACGATTCTGCGGCTGGCCGCCTGCCTGGGGATCGAAGCCCATATCGTCGGGCCAACCGGCTTTCCGAGCTCGGATCGCGCGTTCCGCCGGGCCGGGATGGACTACCTCGACCAGGTGTCGATCACCCGGCACACCGGCTGGGAGGCGTTCGAGGCCTGGCGGCTGGAGAAAGGCTTGCGGCTGATTCTCTTCACCACCACCGGCGCGGTGCCCTACCTCGACCATGCCTACCGCCCGGACGACATCCTGATGTTCGGCCGCGAATCCGCGGGCGTGCCGGAGGCCGTGCACCGGGCCGCCGACGCGCGGCTCGTGATCCCGATGCGGCCGGGCCTGCGCTCGATCAATGTGGCGATGGCCGCCGCCATGGCATTGGGCGAGGCGATGAGGCAGACGGGCGGCTTCGTTCATGAATAAAATCGGCGCCATGACCGGCCCCCTGCCCGACGCAGCGACCCTCGACACCCGCAAGGACCGCGCCCGCGCCTGGTTCGAGCGGCTGCGCGACGACATCTGCGCGGCGCTGGAGGCGGTCGAGGACGCGCTGCCGCAAGGCGCGCCGCACTCCGATCGGCCGCCGGCCGCTTCAGGCGCACGGCCTGGCAGCGCACCGACCATTCCGGCACAACCCGGCGGCGGCGGGGTGATGGCGATGATGCACGGCCGGGTGTTCGAGAAGGTCGGCGTGCATTGCTCGACCGTGCATGGCGAGTTCGCGCCGGAGTTCCGCAAGGACATCCCCGGCGCCGACGCCGATCCGCGGTTCTGGGCGTCGGGCGTCTCGGTGATCGCGCATCCGCACAACCCGCACGCGCCGACCGCGCACATGAACACGCGCTTCGTCGTCACCTCGAAGGCATGGTTCGGCGGCGGCGGCGATCTCACGCCGATGCTCGACCGCCGCCGCACGCAGGACGATCCCGACGCCCTCGCCTTCCACGCCGCCATGAAAGCGGCGTGCGACGCCCATCCCAAGGTCGCGCCCTATCGGCGGTTCAAGGAATGGTGCGACGAATACTTCTTTCTCAAGCACCGCGGCGAGATGCGCGGCATCGGCGGCATCTTCTACGACTATCTGGAAAGCGACTGGGACCAGACCTTCGCCTTCACGCAAGACGTCGGGCGGGCGTTTGCGAAAACCTATCCGGAGCTGGTGTCCGCCAATTTCGCCAAGCCCTGGACCGAGGCCGAGCGCGACGAGCAGCTCATCCGGCGCGGCCGCTATGTCGAGTTCAACCTGCTGTACGACCGCGGCACCATCTTTGGGCTCCGCACCGGCGGCAACGTCGACTCGATCCTGTCGTCGCTGCCGCCGGTGGTGAAGTGGCCCTGAGCTATTTCGCCAGCGCGCTGAACACCATCACCGCGCCGCCAAACAGCACCACCGCGTCGAGAATGTAGGTGTGCACGTGGATCGGCAGCCGCGCCACGAAAGCCCTGGCGAGGAACGCGCCCGGAAACGCCACCACTCCGATCAGCAGCGCGAAGGCGATGGTCCTCGCCGTGATGGCGCCGGCGATGCCGAACACGATCAGCCGCGACCCTCCGATGAAGATCGACAGCACCGCATCGGTTGCGATCACCGCCTGCCCGGCAAGCCCGGCCGCCATCAGCAGCGACAGCAGCACGACGCCGGCGCCGACCGTGCCGCCGACGGCCGTTCCGTAGCCGATCGAGCCCAGCACCAGACCGCGGTTGTGCAGGACGACCGCGCGGCGGCGAAGCATATAGCGGAGCGGCACCGTCAGCATCAGCATGCCGCCGATCAGAAGCTGCGCGCCCTTGCCGGTGAGAAGCGTATAGCCGTAGGCGGTGACGAGGCACGGCGGAATGGCGCCAGCCATCACCAGCCAGACTCGCTGCCAGTCGATGAAGCGGACGAACGCCAGCGTGCGCCCGAGGTTGGTCAGCATCCCGGCGAGCGCGATGATCGGCACCACCTGCTCGGCGCCGACCATCGGCACCAGCACCAGCGGCATCAGCGCGCCGGTGCCGTAGCCCGCGACGCCGCCCAGAATGGATGCAAACAGCGCCACGCCCGCGACCAGCAGGAGCTGATAGATCGAAACGTCGGCGAAGGCTGCGGTGAGCACGGGCGCACGGTAGAACACGAATCGGGAAAAGAGGAAACGCCCGGACTATGGCGTGGGACTCACAAAAACGCAGTCGGCAATGCCGCTCTCTCCCGAAAGCCGACATTGATGGGTGTCGCAAAAGCTCGATCTATCCTACGCTCTAAACCGGGGCGACAAGCTGGAGTGTCGTAACATGGCCGCTCTGCCCCTGATCGTCTTCGACGTCAACGAGACGCTTCTCGATCTTGAAACGATGGCGCCGACCTTCGAGCGCATCTTCGGCGAAAAGAGCGCCATGCGCCTGTGGTTCGCCAATTTCATCATGTACTCGGCCGCCCTGACTGTGGCCGGCTGCTACGTCCCATTCACCGACATTGGCTCGGCGGTGATGAAAATGCTGGCGGATACGCGCGGCATCAAAATCGATGACAAAGACAAAAAGGAGCTTACGGAAAAGTTTTCAACGATGCCGCCACACCCTGAAGTTCCAGCAGCGCTACGCAAGCTGCGCGATGCAGGTTTCCGGCTTTTCACTCTCACGGACAATCTGCTTGAGGTTCAAACCCGACAGCTTGAGCATGGCGGCATTGTCGATCTCTTTGAGCGACGATTCAGTGCCGATGGCGTGAAGCATCACAAACCGTCGCCCGAGGCTTATGCCTACGTCGCGAGAGAGCTTGCGGTCGAGCCCGCCCAGCTTTGTCTCATCGCCTGCCACACATGGGACACTCTCGGCGCCGTTGCCGCGGGATGGGAGGCGGCGCTGATTAAGCGTGCCGGCAACGATATTCTGGGAGTTGGCCCTCAGCCGCAGATCGTGGGCGATGACTTGAACGACATTGCCAATCAACTCATCGCTCGGCACACACGCTAATCCGCGGTCGGCAGCCGCCGCATGGTGAACTCGATGGCGCCGTCGGGAAGCTCGCGCCAGCTTTCGATCTCGGTCATGTAGGCGGCCTTGGGATAGCGGCTGAACATCTCGCGCGCCTTCTCGCGGGCGGCTTCGCGCGGCAGCGAGAACGTGACGCGCCGGTACGCGTCGCTGCGCGAACGGCGGCGCCGGTCGCTGCTCTGCGCGAAACTGCGCGCGATATCCTTTGGACGTTCGTAACGCGACATACTCTCGAACTCCGCCGGCATCCTAGCACATCCGGCGCCGCAACTACATCGGGCGGACCTCACCCACCGCGGCGTCGGCAATCGCGGCGACTGCGGCAGCCTCGGCGGGAAAATCCGCGGCGATCCAGGCGGTTTCGGCTTCGTGCAGGGCCGCGCCCAGCGCCGGGCCTGGCTGCACGCCGCGCTTGATAAAGTCGGCGGCCTTCAACGGAAACACCGGCGCGGTCCAGCGCTCCGGCAGGGCGGCGAGGCTCCGCCACGCCGCGTCATGGGCGGTCGCGGGCGAGCGCGCCCAGGCGAGCAGGACGCGATCGCGGAACCGGTCCGGCCCAAGCCGATAAAGCAGCGCGCGGCCATCGCTGTCGTTTGCCGGAGAAACCCGCCACCACGCCTCGCTCATCGATGCGAGGCGTTCGTGCTCGACATTGGAAAGACGTAGCCGCTGCCACAGCCGCTCGGCATCCTCGGCGATGCGCGTGCCGAGCGCGCCCAGCCGCTGCACCGCATCCGCCTGCACGCCGGCGGCGGCTTCGACCTTGGCCATGTTCGAGAACGCGGCGAGATCGGGAACGCCGCCCAGCACCGGCACCAGCAAACCGGACTCGGCCATCACCGCCAGCGCCGGCGTGGCGTGCCGCGCCAGCAGGAGCTTCAGCAACTCCATGCGCACCCGTTCGCGCGACAGGCGCTCGAGGCCTCCCCGCTCAGCGATGCAGGCGGCAAGTCCCGCGGCGTCGGGCAGACCATGGCCGTAGGCCGCGTGAAAGCGGAAGAAGCGCAGGATGCGAAGGTAGTCCTCTTCGATGCGCCGCCTGGCGTCGCCGATGAAGCGCACCCGCCGCGATTGCAGATCGGCCTGTCCGCCGACGGGATCGTGGACGACGCCGTCGATCCCGACCGACAGCGCGTTCATCGTGAAATCGCGACGCTCCGCGTCGGCGCGCCAGTCGCGGCCGAAGCGGACGTTGGCGTGGCGTCCGAACGTCTCGACGTCCTGGCGGAGTGTCGTCACCTCGAACGGCCGGCTCTCGATGACGACGGTGATGGTGCCGTGCTCGATACCGGTCGGCACCGGCTTGAACCCCGCCGCGGTGGCGCGCCGGATCACCTCCTGCGGCACGGCGGTGGTGGCCACGTCGAATTCATTGATCGGCTCGCCGAGCAGCGCATTGCGCACCGCGCCGCCGACCACGCGAGCCTCCTCGCCGTCGCGCCCGAGCACATCGAGCAACCGCGCCAGCGCGCCGGTTCGCAGCCACTCCGCATCCTTCAGCGAGGTCGGAGGCGTACTCACCGGATCACGCGGCCGGGCACGAACTTGCCGTCTTCGACATGGGCCGGCTCATAGGTCGAGCCGGGCGGCGCACCGGAGAAATGCGCGAGATAGACGAAGCTGCCGATCATCAGCAGCAGCGCAGCAATGGCGAGGCCGGCCAGCCGCTTCGGCGGCCAGGACGCCAAGTCGAGCAGCGACGCCTTGGTCGCCACC
Organism: uncultured Alphaproteobacteria bacterium; assembly: GCA_963785665.1. Lineage (GTDB taxonomy): Bacteria > Pseudomonadota > Alphaproteobacteria > Rhizobiales > Xanthobacteraceae > Z2-YC6860. The sequence goes on along the minus strand of CAWAWF010000022.1, from coordinate 203,225 downwards.
AGGAAAATCGCGTAGACGACGAAAGGCGCCAGGAACAGCGCAAGCTCGGTGAAGACGGGTCGGATCATCCGGCGTAGATCCGTTCGTAGAGGTTGCGCAGGATACCCGCAGTCACGCCCCAGATGTAGCGATCGTTGAAGGGCATGGCGTAATACTGCCGCTCGATGCCCTGCCAGTCGCGTTTGAGCCGCTGATGGTTGCCGGGCGTCATCAGGAAATCAAGCGGCACCTCGAAGGCGTCTGCCACCTCGCCCGGATTGATGGTGAGCTGGTAGCCGGGGTCGATGCGCGCCACCAGCGGCAGGATGCGGAAGCCGGAGAACGTCAGGTAGAGATCGAGATAACCGATCGGCTCGACGAACTTGGCGTCGAGGCCGATCTCTTCGTGGGCTTCGCGGAGCGCGGCCGCCTGCGGCGTGGCGTCGGTCGGATCGATGCTTCCGCCCGGGAACGCAACCTGTCCGGAGTGGGTCTTCAGATCGGGCGTGCGCTGGGTGAGCAGCACGACAGGCTCCGGCCGCGCCACCACCGGCACCAGCACCGCGGCCGGCCGGGTCGCCTTGACGCCGGCTTTCACCCAAAGCTCCGGATCGAGATCGAGGTCGCCGCGGATCTTCACCGGCGCATTGAAATCGGTCAGTCCCGGGTTGGGAATGAGATTGAGGCGGGTCTTCGCCCGCGCGAAGAATTCGTTGGTTGGAGCTTTGACCTCATCGAGCGGAACGCCGGGCTCCATCAGGCGAATTCCTTCAGGCTGTCGGCCGGCGCCATGGTGAAAAACTCATTTCCCGACGACACTCCAAACATCTCCTCGCCAGCCACTTCGCGTTCCTCGCCAAGCTCGACCAGATCGTAGAACAGCGCCCGCGTCACCTTGGCCCACAATCCACGCCGGACATGCAGATAAGGCTTGAGCCCGCCGGTATCCGGTTCCGGCTCGAACCGCAACGCGTGATCGGAGCCGCAGGCCACCCAATCGTCGACGTTGGTGCGGAAATGCAGCATCGCGACCGGCCGTCCCCTCTTCGATTTTCATCTCAACGGCCATGAACGGGGCATCGTCCACCGTGATGCCGCACTTTTCCACCGGCGTGACAAGGAAGTATTTGTCATCTTCGCGCTTGAGCACCGAGGCGAACAGCTTGACCAGCGCCGGCCGGCCGATCGGCGTCTTCATGTAGAACCAGGTGCCGTCGGCGGCGATCCGCATATCGAGATCGCCGCAGAACGGCGGATTCCAAAGATGCACCGGCGGCGGACCCTTGCTGCCCGCTTTGAGGCTTTCTTGGCGCGCATGGCTGGCGAGCCCTTCCAGTCCTTGCCTTTCGTTCGCCATTCTTGGCCCTATGAAATAGCCATCATCCCAGCCACTTATGCAGAGAAATAGCGGGGTTTCGACGCGATTGTGAGAACGAGACCCCAGGAATTGGAATAATATTGGCTGGCACGATTGTTGTCTGTGCATGAACCGAACTGATCTTCGAATCGTTCGGTGAACCGAGGAGTCCCTAAATGGCGGTAGCAGGCGGAGACGGGGTCGAAAAGCTGGAGGACATGATCGTCCGGGCGGCTGAGACGACTGCAACCCACGTCGCCGCGGCCAAGGCCGCCGTCGGAACCGTGATCTTCGGCCAGGAGCAGGTGGTCGAGCGCACGCTGATCACCGTGCTCTGCGGCGGCCACGGCATGCTGGTCGGCGTGCCCGGCCTCGCCAAGACCAAGCTGGTCGAGGCGCTCGGCACCGTGCTCGGCCTCGACGCCCGCCGCATCCAGTTCACCCCCGACCTGATGCCCTCCGACATCCTCGGCAGCGAAGTGCTGGAAGAAGGCCAGGGCGGCAAGCGCGCCTTCCGCTTCATCCCGGGGCCGATCTTCGGCCAGCTCCTGATGGCCGACGAGATCAACCGCGCCAGCCCGCGCACCCAGTCGGCGCTGCTGCAGGCGATGCAGGAGCAGCACGTCACGGTCGCCGGCGCCGCGCCACGACATGCCGAAGCCCTTCCACGTGCTGGCGACGCAGAACCCGATCGAGCAGGAGGGCACCTATCCGCTGCCCGAAGCGCAGCTCGACCGCTTCCTGATGCAGATCGACGTCGATTATCCCGATGCCGCCGCCGAGCGCCGCATCGTGTTCGAGACCACCGGCGTCGACGAGGTCAAGGCCAAGGCCGCGATGACCGCCGACGAACTGATCGCGGCGCAGCGCCTGGTGCGCCGGCTGCCGGTCGGCGAGTCCGTGGTCGACGCCATCCTCAAGCTGGTGCGCTCGGCGCGTCCCGGCCCCGACGCCGGCGACCTCGGCAAGCTGATTGCCTGGGGCCCCTCGCCCGCGCGCCTCGCAGGCGCTGATGCTGGTGGCGCGCGCCCGCGCGCTGCTCGACAACCGCCTCGCGCCTTCGATCGACGACGTCATCGCCATGGCCGAGCCTGTGCTCAAGCACCGCATGGCGCTCACCTTTGCGGCAAGAGCGGATGGCGAGACCATCGGCGGCGTGATCGGCAAGCTTGCCGCGCGCATCGGCTGATCGATGGCCGCTGACGCACCAGGCGGACGCGACGAACGGAAGGCAACGCGGCAGGCAAGCGGCGCAGGCCGCACGCTCGCCGCGGCGCTGCCTCGCCTCATCCTGGAATCGCGCAAGATCGCCGCCACCGTGATCCACGGCCTGCATGGCCGGCGGCGCTCGGGCTCCGGCGAGAATTTCTGGCAGTTCCGCCGCTTCGTCTCCGGCGAAGAGGCCCGCCGCATCGACTGGCGGCGCTCGGCGCGCGACGACAACCTTTATGTGCGCGAGCGGGAATGGGAGGCCGCGCACACCATCTGGCTGTGGCCCGACCGCTCGCCATCGATGGCGTTCGTGTCGCGGCTCGCCCGCGAGAGCAAGCTCGACCGCTGCCTCACCGTTGCGTTTGCGCTGGCCGAAATCCTGGTCGAGGCCGGCGAGCGCGTCGGCCTGCCCGGCCTGATGCGGCCGACCGGCAGCCGCGCCGTGATCGACCGCATGGCCGAAGCCATGATCCATGATCCGACCGAGCGGCTCAGCCTGCCGGCCGGCTTTGCGCCGGCGTCGCTGTCGGAGATCGTGGTGCTGTCCGACCTGTGGAGCCCGATCGAAGAAATCCGCACCATCCTGACGCAGCTTTCCACCAATGGCTCGCAGGGCCATCTGGTCCAGATCGTCGATCCGGCCGAGGAGACCTTCCCATACTCTGGCCGCGTCGAGTTCACCGAGCCGGAAGGCTTCGGCGAGATCACCGCCGGCCGCGCCGAGAACTGGCGCGCCGATTACGAGGCGCGGCTGAAGCGCCACCGCGATGAAATCCGCGTCGAGGCGAGCAAGCTCGGCTGGAGCTTCACCATCCACCGCACCGACCGCACCGCCAACGAGCTGCTGATGGCGCTGCACGCCCGCATCGGCGAAGGCAACGACGCGGCAACCTCCAACCGCCGGCCGCACGGCGTGTCGCTTGCGAGGCACGCATGATGGGCCTTCCGCTCGGCTTCGCGCAGCCGCTGGTCCTGCTCGGCCTGCTCAGCCTGCCCGTGCTGTGGTGGATCCTGCGGCTCATCCCGCCGCGGCCGCGGCGCGTCACCTTCCCGCCGACGCGGCTGTTGTTCGACATCAAGCCGAAGGAGGACACGCCGGCCCGCACGCCGTGGTGGCTGACCCTGCTGCGGCTTCTGCTGGCGACGCTGGTCATCCTCGCCGCTGCCGGACCGTTGTGGAACCCGCCGGTGGCGACCTCGACCGGCGCCACGCCGATCGCGCTGCTGATCGACGACGGCTTCGGCGCCGCGGCGAGTTGGGATTTGCGGCTGCGCACCGCCGACGACATCGTCGCCCGCGCCGAGGCCGACAACCGCGGCGTCGCCATCGTTCCGCTCGGCCAGGCGAGCCGCGAGATTTCGCTGCAGACGCCTGCCGCCGCGCGCGTGCGGCTGAAGCAGCTCAAGCCGGTGCCGTACGCCGTCGAGCGCAGCGACGCGCTGCCGACCATCTCGCGGCTGCTCACCGGATCGCCCGACATGGAGGTGATCTGGCTGTCCGACGGCGTCGACATTGGCCGCGGCTCGGAGTTCGTCGCCGGGCTTGCCCGCGCGACGCAGGGCCGCACGGTCTCGGTCGTCACCGGCGGCCTGCCGACCGCGCATGCGCTGGCCGCCGCCGACAACGCCGCGGGCGCGCTCACCGTCAAGGTTCTTCGCGCCACCACCGGCGGCACCGAGGACGGCGTCATCCGCGCGCTCGACCTCAAGGGCCTGCCGCTCGGCGAGACGCGCTTCGCCTTCAAGGACGACGACCGCGAGACCGACGCCGAGATCAACCTGCCGGTCGAGATCAGGAACGACATCGCGCGGCTGGAGATTTCCGGCGAGCGTTCGGCCGGCGCCGTACAATTGCTCGACAAGCGCTGGCGCCGCCGCACCGTCGGCGTCGTTTCCGGCTCGACCGCCGACACCGCGCAGCCGCTGCTGGCCTCGACCTACTACCTCGCCCGCGCGCTCAATCCGTTCGCCGACGTCCGGCTCGCCGAGGTTGCGGCGCCGGCCGAAGCGGTGCGCCGCTTCATCGAGCAGAACGTGCCGATGATCATGCTGGCCGACGTCGGCAACGTCTCCGGCGAAACCCACGACCGGCTGGCCTCATGGATCGAGGACGGCGGCATGCTGGTGCGGTTCGCCGGCCCTCGCCTCGCCGCCTCCGATGACGACCTGGTGCCGGTGAAGCTTCGCCGCGGCGGCCGCACGCTTGGCGGCAGCCTGAGCTGGGACCAGCCGCAGCCGCTCGCCGCGTTCTCGAAGGAAGGCCCGTTCGGCAACATGACGGTGCCGAAGGACGTCAACGTCACGCGCCAAGTGCTGGCCGAGCCCGAGGCCGGCCTCGCCGACCGCACCTGGGCCTCGCTCGGCGACGGCACGCCGCTCGTCACCGCGGAAAAGCGCGGCAAGGGAATGATCGTGCTGTTCCACGTCACCGCCGATACCCGCTGGTCCGACCTGCCGCTGTCCGGCACCTTCGTCGAGATGCTGCGCCGCATGGTCGGCCTCGCCGGCACCACGACGAGCCGCGACGAATCGGCCAAGGACACCGCGCGCGAGGTGGTGCCGCCGACCCGCATCCTCGACGGCTTCGGCGCATTCGGCCCGCCGACCGCGACGACCCGGCCGGTCGCGGTGGGATACGTTGCGCGCGCCACCGCCGACAATCCGCCGGGCTTCTACGGCCCGCCCGAGGGCCTGCTCGCGGTCAATACGCTGGCGCCCGCCGACCGTCTGGTCGGGCTCGACTTCGAGCCCCTGCACGGACGGCTCGAGGCCTATCAGATCGGCGAGCCGCAGGACCTCCGCGGGCCGGTGCTGCTCGCGGCGCTCGCCCTGCTCGCGCTCGACGCGCTGGTGGTGTTCCTGCTGGCGGGCGGCATGGCACAGATTTTCCGCAAGCGCCCGCAGCGTGCCGCCGCGGCGCTCGTGCTGGCCGGCATCATCGCTGTTCTGACGTTCGGCGCGCAGGCCTTCGCCCAAGACACCGCGCAGCGGCAGCAACAGCAGCGGCCGGCGGCGCGGCCGGCAAGCCCCCCGGCCACCGATCCGGCGATGCCCGCCGACCTCGACTTCGCGCTCAAGGCCACCATCGAGACGCGGCTCGCCTATGTCGTCACCGGCGACGCCGAGGTGGACGGCATCAGCAAGTCCGGCCTGCAAGGACTGACCCTGTTCCTCGCCCAGCGCACCGCGCTCGAAGCCGGCGAGCCGGTCGGCCTCGACATCGCCCGCGACGAGCTGGCGTTCTTCCCGCTGATCTACTGGCCGGTGGTTCCCGGCGCGGCGAAGCCATCGCCAGCCGCGCTCGCCCGCATCGACGCCTACATGAAGAACGGCGGCACCGTGCTGTTCGACACCCGCGACGCCATCATGGCGCCGCCCGGCCCCGGCGGCGCCAACCGCTCCCCCGGCATGCTGGCGCTGCGCAACATCCTCGCCTCGCTCGACGTCCCCGAGCTCGAGCCGGTGTCGCGCGACCACGTGCTGACCAAGACCTTCTTCCTGCTGCGCGACTTCCCCGGCCGCTTCAACTCCGGCCAGCTCTGGGTCGAGGCACTGCCGACCGCGGATGAGCAGGCCGACGAGAGCAAGCGCCCGGCGCGCGCCGGCGACGGCGTCTCCTCCATCATCATCACATCGAACGACTTCGCCGGGGCATGGGCGACCCGCAACGACGGCCAGGCCATGCTGCCGATGGTGCCCGGCGAGCCGCGGCAGCGCGAGTTCGCCTTCCGCGCCGGCGTCAACATCGTGATGTACACGCTGACCGGCAACTACAAGGCCGACCAGGTCCACGTGCCGGCGCTACTCGAAAGGCTGGGGCAGTAGATCGTGGGCTTCGGCATCACCTTCGCCCCGCTGGTTTCCACCCCCATCTTGTGGGCAGGAGTCGCGGTTGCGCTCGTGCTCGTGGCGCTGCTGGCGTTTGCGCGGAGCCGCGGTTGGGTGGTGCGCGCGCTCGCTCTTGCCATGATGGTGCTGGCGCTGGCGAACCCGTCGTTCACCCGCGAGGACCGCGAGCCGCTGTCGTCGGTCGTCGCCGTGGTGGTGGACAAGAGCCCAAGCCAGGGCTTCGGCGACCGCATCAAGCAGACCGAACAGGCCCGCGCCGAGCTCGCGGAGCGGCTGGGAAAAATCCCGGGCCTTGACGTGCGTTTCGTCGAGGCGGGCGAAGCCGACGGCGAGACCGACGGCACCAAGCTGTTCGGAGCGCTGAACGCCGCGCTTGCCGACGTGCCGCCGGACCGCGTCGCCGGCGCGATCATGCTCACCGACGGTCGCGTTCATGACGTGCCGGCGGAGATCGCGGCGCTCGGCTTCAACGCGCCGGTCCATGCCCTGATCACCGGCCGGCGCGACGAGCGCGACCGGCGAGTCGTGCTGGTGACGACGCCGCGGTTCGGCATCGTCGGACAGAGCCAGACCATCGTCTATCGGGTCGAGGACCAGGGCGCTCCGCCGTCGAACGCGGAGGTCACGGTGCGCCGCGACGGCGAGGTGCTGGAACGCCGCAGCGTCACGCCCGGCAGCACCATCAACGCGCAAATCCCGATCGCGCATGCCGGGCCGAACATCGTCGAGATCGAAGCGGCACCGCTCGAAGGCGAACTCACGCCGGTCAACAACCGCGCCGTGGTCTCGATCGACGGCGTCCGCGACAAACTGCGGGTGCTGCTGGTGTCCGGCGAGCCGCATGCCGGCGAGCGGACCTGGCGCAACCTGTTGAAGTCCGACCCCAGCGTCGACCTTGTCCACTTCACGATTTTGCGGCCGCCGGAGAAGCAGGACGGCACGCCGATCAACGAGCTGTCGCTGATCGCTTTTCCGACCCGCGAGCTGTTCCAGCAGAAGATCAAGGAATTCAACCTGATCATCTTCGACCGCTACGCCCGCCAGGGCGTGCTGCCGATCATCTATTTCGACAACATCGCGCGCTACGTGCAGGAGGGCGGCGCGGTGCTGATCGCGGCCGGGCCCGATTACGCCAGCCCGACCAGCATCTGGCGGACGCCGCTGGAGCAGATCCTGCCGGCGGAGCCGAGCGGGCGGACCGTCGAGACGCCGTTCTATGCGCAGCTCTCCGACGCCGGGAAAAAGCATCCGGTGACGCGCGGCCTCGCCGGCTCCGACACCAGCCCGCCGCACTGGAGCCGCTGGTTCCGCCTGGTCGATACCCGCGCCGGCAGCGGCACCACCGTCATGGAAGGTCCGGACAAGAAGCCGCTGCTGGTGCTGTCGCGCGAAGGCGAAGGCCGAGTTGGTCTCCTCCTCTCCGATCACATCTGGCTGTGGGCGCGCGGCTACGAGGGCGGTGGGCCGCATCTCGACCTGATGCGGCGGCTGTCGCATTGGCTGATGAAGCAGCCCGACCTCGAAGAAGAGGCGCTGCGGCTGATCGTGCACGGCCGCGATCTCTCGATCGAGCGGCAGACAATGGCGGACAGTGTCGGCGAGGTGACGCTGACCTTGCCGTCCGGCAAGACGCAGACCGTGACATTACAGATGGGCGAGCCTGGGCTGTGGCGCGGCTCGGTGCGCGCCACCGAGCTCGGACTTTGGCGGGCGAGCGACGGCAAGCTCAACGCCCTGGTCAATGTTGGGCCGCCCAATCCGCGCGAGTTCGCCGAGGTGACGTCGACCACCGACGTGCTGGGGCCGTTCGCGCAGCAGACCGGCGGCGATGCGCGGCGACTGACCGACGCCTCGGGCGCGGTGTCACTGCCGCGGATCGTGGCGATGCGATCGAGCGACACCTATCGCGGCGACGACTGGATCGGGCTGAAGATGCGCGAGGCCAGCGTGGTGCGCGGCATCGGCGTGCTGCCGATGTTCGCAGGGCTGCTCGGGCTGCTGCTGCTGGTCGGCGCGCTGGCGGCGACTTGGGCCAGAGAAGGCCGCTAACGCCCGTTACTTGTTACCGTAGATTTTCTCGGCCGCGGTGATCACGCCGATGGTCGGGTTCTTGCCGCAGAATTCGCCGAGCTTCTTGGCGTTCTCGGCCATGGCATCAAAATCGATCACCGGGTCGGCGTCCTGGTCGGCGTAATAGCCTTCGAGCCACACCAGCAGCAGCGACAGGTTCGCCTTGTCGTATTCGAAGAACTTCTTGCAGGTGATGGTGGACATATCGAACTTCTCGGCCTTCGCCTGCACCGGACCGAGCAGAGCTGCGGCGGTCAACGCGATCAACAAGCGTTTCATGTCAGAAATCCCCATGCGACGGCGCGTCTGCGGCGCCTATCCGCGCAGCTTCGTCCTGGCCCACGAGGCAGGCAAGATCAATTTAGCGGCTATCCCAGTCCGGGCGTATCACGCCGCCGATGCCGCCGGCGGCACCCGGCGAAAGCTCCGCGATCAGCAGCCGCGCCGGATCGACCGGACCGTCGAGTGTGATCTGCCCCTTGGGCACCGGCTTGAAGCCGCACTTTCCGTAGTAGGGCTCGTCGCCGACCAGCACCACCAGACCGTGACCCTGGGCCTTGGCTTCATCGAGCGCGCGCGCAATCAGCGCCTGCCCAATGCCGCGGTCGCGGAACGGCGGCTCCACCGTCAGCGGCCCGAGCAGCAGCGCCTTGGTCTGCCCGATCACGATCGGCGACAGGCGCACCGAGCCAACCAGCAGGCTGCCGACCCGCGCCGTGAACGAAAGCCCGAGGATCGGCGCGACCATCTCGCGGATCGGTACGCCGTCTTGGCGAATCGCCCCGGCCCGAAGGTGCGCGCGTTGAGATGCTCGATCGCCGGATGGTCGTCCGGCGTCTCCGGCAGGATGGTGAGGGACAGGTCGGTCATGGTCTCAGCGCGCTTAGCATCCGGATCGATTGCGGTCCATCTGTCGCCAGGCAGGGCCAACCCCTACATTAGCGCAAACGGACGGAGAAGTTTGATGGGCCTTCTGGTCGACGGCGTCTGGCGCGATGACAGTTTCGACAAGGCCCGGCTGGAGGGCGGCCGCTTCAACCGGCCGACCACCAAGTACCGCAACTGGGTGACCCCGGACGGCAAGCCCGGCCCCTCGGGCGACGGCGGCTTCAAGGCCGAATCCGGCCGCTATCATCTCTACGTGTCGCTCGCCTGCCCGTGGGCGCACCGCACCGTCATCGTCCGCCATCTGAAGCGGCTGGAGAACGTCGTCTCGATGTCGGTGACGTCCTGGCTGATGGGCGACGAGGGCTGGACCTTCGACAGGAAAACCGGATCGAGCGGCGATTCCGTCAACCGGACGCAGAAGGTCTCGGAAATCTATCTGCTGGCCAACCCGACCTACACCGGCCGGGTCACCGTGCCGGTGCTGTGGGACAAGGAAAAGAAAACCATCGTCTCAAACGAATCCTCCGAGATCATCCGGATGTTCAATTCGGCCTTCGACGGCCTGACCAACGAGAGCGCCGACTTCTACCCGCCGGAACTGCGGAGCGAGATCGATGCCGTCAACGATCTGGTCTATCCGAACGTCAACAACGGCGTCTATCGCGCCGGCTTCGCCATCCAGCAGGACGCCTACGAGGGCGCCTTCCGCGATGTCTTCTCGAGTCTCGACGAGTTGGAGCGGCGGCTGTCGCGCCAGCGCTATGTCGCCGGCGCCCGCCTGACCGAGGCCGACTGGCGGCTGTTCACCACGCTGGTTCGCTTCGACGCGGTCTACTACAGCCACTTCAAATGCAACCTGCGCCGTATCGGCGACTACCCGAACCTGTCGAACTACACGCGCGACCTCTACCAGGTGCCGGGCATCGACGAGACGGTCAGCCTCGATCACATCAAGCACCACTACTACATGAGCCAGCGCAAGGTGAACCCGACCGGCATCGTGCCGCTCGGCCCCGAGCTCGACTTCACCGCGCCGCATGACCGCGACCGGTTCGTGAGCTAGCAGACTGAAAGCCCACCTGCTCACCAAACCGACGCACGCTGCCGCAAATGCCGGCTGGCGGAGGCTGACATTGGTGCCGTAGAGTGGAGGCATGTCCCACCTTCATCTATTTGCGAATGCGATCCGAGCCGTTGCCCTGACGCTGTTCGCGCTGGCGCCGATCGGGGCCAGGGCCGCTGACGACGCCGCGAAATACCCCGACAAGGCCGTTCGCGTGGTGGTCGGCTTCTCGGCGGGAAGCGCTGTCGATCTGTCGGCCCGCATCATCGGCGAGAAACTCGCCACGGACTTGAAACAACCGGTGATCACGGAGAACCGGGCCGGCGCGAGCGGCGCGGTTGCGGCTCAGGGCGTGGCCAGGGCCGCGCCCGACGGCTACACGCTGCTCTCGGTGTCGGCGGCGCACGTCATTCTGCCGGCAATTACGCCCACGCCGCTCTACAACGTGAAGGAGTTCGCCGGCATCACGACCACCATCAGCGTGCCGTCGGTGCTGGTCGTCAATCCGAAGCTTGGCGTGAAATCCGTCAAGGAGCTCATCGCCATGGCGAAGGCGAAGCCCGGAGAGCTGCTGTTCTCATCCGGCGGCGTCGGGAGCGCCACGCATTTCGCCGCCGAGCTGTTCAAGAGCATCGCCGGCGTCGACGTCCGCCATGTCCCCTACCGCGGCATTCCAGAGGCTCTCACCGAGGTGGTGGCGAACCGGATCAGCTTCACGTTCTCGCCGCTGTCGAGCGTGCTGCCGCTGGTCGCGAGCGGCGAGATAATTCCATTGGCGGTGACGCCGGCGACACGCTCCGCCGCGCTGCCCGACGTGCCGACCCTCGCGGAGGCTGGCGTTCCCGGCTACGCCTGGGTGTCCTGGTTCGCCATGCTGGCGCCGGCTCATACGCCGCCCGCCATCGTGAACACCTTGAACCGCGAGATCGTCCGTATCATCCAGCTTCCGGATGTTAAGAAGCGCTGGGAAACGCTTGGCGCCGAGGCCATGCCCATGACGCCGGAAGAATTCGACAAATACGTTTTGGAGCAGTCCCAAGTGGTGGCCAAGCTCGTCGAAACCGCCCACATCCAAGTCAAATAATCCAGGTCGAGTAATCTCCCTCATGCGATTGAAGATTTTTCCCTGGCTCGGTCAGCAATTCATTTCGCTTTCGTGGGAGGGCAACGGCGAAGGCACCGTCGAGGACGAAACACGCGACCTGTTCGCGCGTTTCGCCGAGCGCCTCGGCCAACACGGCTTGACGCTCGATCACACCGCGCGGACCCGGATGTTCGTCCGCGACATGGACGGCTGGTATGCCGGCGTCCACGAGCGCGCCGTGATCCTGTCGGGCAAGGCCCGCTCGGTCAGCTCAAGCCACATCTGGCCGGATCGCATCGGCGGCAAGGCGCGGATCGCGGTCGATCTTCTCGCGATGTTTCCTCCGCCCTCCCCCGATGAGAAGGTGTTCAAGGAATACGACCCGCCCACCATCGTGCTTCGGCGGATGAACTGGGGCGGGCTGCTGTTCCTCTCCGGCGTCACCGACATGACGCACACGACATTCGACGAGCAGTTCCCCGTCATCATCAAGCGGCTGACCGACACTTTGGCCGATGGCGGCGGCTCCTGGGACAAGGTGCAGCGCGCCACCTTCCTGCTCCACCACGACGAAAAGCTCGATCATCTGCGCGCGTCGTTTGCAAAAGCCGTGGGCGCCAGAATTCCCGAGCTCGAATACACCTTCGTCGGCACGCGGCAGGGCAAGCGGCTCGAGATCGAGCTTACGGCGAAGCTTTCCTAGGGCCGTGCTTTGGGCCGCGCCAGCACCTCGTGCAGCCGGTCGACTGCATCCTGCGGCGTCGCCTGGACCTGCTCGATCAACCGCGCGATCGCCTCGCCGCCGAGCGGATTGACGTCGAGACCGATGCGTTTCGCCTCTTCGATGTATTGCGGGTCTTTCATGGTCGCGTCGAATGCCGCGCGCAACGCCGCGATCCGCTCCGCCGGCACCTCGGGCGGCAGCACCAGCGGCCGCGCCATGTTGAACTTCACCGCATAGAGGCGAAACAGCGCGCGGTCCGCTTCGCTCGGCGCAAGCTCGATGGCGGTCGGCACGTCCGGCAAGTCGGCAGCCGCTCGGTGCCGTATTGCAGAAGGATGCGGACCTTGCCGTCGCGCAGCCAATCGCCGTTGTTGACCCGTGATGTTGGACAGTCCGGCGTTGTTGCCCTGCACCTCGCCGCGCTCGACGGCGAGGAAGATCTCGTTCTGTCCGCTGTAACCGGTGACCACCTGCATCCGCGTGCCGAGCAGACTGATTGACCAAGGTTGGCAGGATGAAATTGTCGGCCGACGATGTGGTGGCGCCCATGCGGATCGTATTGCTGCGAAGGTCGTCGACGGTCTTCGCCGGCGCGTCGTGCCAGAGCCAGGTGACCTGAGGCTCCTGCAACGGCGTGCCGATCCAGTTGAAGCGCGCGATGTCGAACCGCACATTGCTGCCGTCGGGCGAGATCAGCTTCAGCCGCGGCTCGAGCGGGATGTTGCTGAGCGGCATGCCGATCACGGTGCCGTCGCGCTTGGCCGTGTTGTAAAGTTGGTTGGTCATGATCAACGATGTCGCGCCGAACTGGTTGCGAACGATGATCGACGGGATTGCCTGGAATATGGCGGCGATGTGGTTGGCGACGGTGCGTCCGGCGAGGTCGTAGCCGCCGCCGACCGCGCCGCCGATCACCAATTCGATGGTCTTGCCGCGATAGAAATCGGCGACCGGCTCGGCATGCGCCGGGAGCGGAAAGCGCAACGAGGAGCGCCGCGCCGAAAAGCTTCGCGATCATGACGCGGCCGCCAGCGACGCGAGCAACCGGCCGTGGCCCCGGATCGTGTCGCGTCAATCCCATCGCGCGAAAGGCGACGAAGAAGCAGGCGTGGGTGTAGGCCACCACCTGCTTGCCGGTATCGCGTTCCACCTCGTCGACGACCTGTGCCGCCTGCCACTGCGGACACGGCAGATAAACCGCATCGCAGTCCGGTGCGGCAGCAACAACCTTGCCGACAAATTTACGGATATCGGCGGGCGGCAGGTTCTGCATTTCCTTGAAGGGCAGATCGAGCCCCTCGGCGCGGACAATCTCGAAGCCATTGGCGGTCATGTGCGAGGTCAGCGCATCGTTGTGGCGCTTCGGATAGGGCGAGGCGATCGCGATGCGCCGCGCCCCGATATGGCGAAGCGCCTCCATGCCGGCGCGGATCGAGGTGGTCGCCTTGACCTTGGCCGCGGCCTCGACGTCGCGAACGATCATGTCCTCGTATCCCGGCCCGCGCGCCACCACCAGCGGCCCGCCGCCGTGGATGATGAAATCGACGCCGCGGGAACCGAGATAGGTCGCGGCGGCGGCGACCTGGGCCAGCCCCTTCTCGAATTCCTCGGGCCGCCAGTCGTCGATGCTGCAGGTGACGCCGGTCAGGCCTACGCCATCTGGCGCGAAGCGATAGAACTCGTAGGCCACCACCTCGATGACGGTCGGCGCGATATAGCCGATGCGCTTGCGCGACCCGAACATGAAGTTCCCCTGCCCAATCCCCAGCGACCCGGCCCACCCGGCTCGGACATTCTGGCACTTGCCGGAATACTAAACTAACCTCCCTCCGCGTCACGGGATTCCCATGCAGGCACGAGCGCTTACGATCCGGATAGTGCGGCTCGCCATGGCCGCCTCGTTGCTCTTTCCGGCCTTGTTGTTCGCTTTCGCGGCCTGGAACAGCTATCGCGACCATGTCGCGCTTGCCAACGAGAGGATCGTCCGCTCGCTCGACGTGCAGCAGGAGCAGGCGCTCAAGACTTTCGAGCTCATCGAGCTGACGTTGGACAACGCGGCCGAGCTTGTTGCCGGGATGTCGGCCGACGATATCCGCACCAACGAGCCGCGGCTTTATCTTCAATTCCAGAAGCTCGACTCGGCGGTTCCGATCATCCAGTCGATTTGGATCTACGGCAGCGATGGGCACGCTCTGGTGACCTCGTCGGTCCATCCGCCGCCGCAAGCGAACTTTGCCGACCGCGACTTCTTCACGGCGCATATCGACTCCAACATCGGCACCTATTACGGCCAGATCTACAACTCGACATTCGCCAACCAGCCTTTCTTCACGGTCAGCCGGCGGCTCGCGCGCGATGGCGCGTTCCTGGGCGTGCTCGAAGCCTCGGTGCTGCCGAGCAATTTCTTCCGCTTCTTCTCGACGCTGGCTTACACCCAGGGCCTGCAATACGCGCTCATCCGCAACGACGGCCTGTTTCTATCTCGCTATCCGGAGGCGCCCACCGGCGCGACCGCGAAGCTCGACGAACACACCGGCTTCCGGCGCACCATCGCCGCGCATCCGGAGGGCGGCCTCTACGTCACGACCTCGCCGGTCGACCACATCGAACGGCGTTTCGGCGTGCGCCGTTTCGGCAACACGCCGCTGTACCTCAGCGCCGGCATCGCCAGCTCGACCATCCGCGACGAATGGCTTCGCGGCATGTCCGCGCATCTGATCTTCGGCGTTCCGGCGACGCTGATCCTGTTCCTGACGCTGCTGGTCGTGCTGCGACGAACGCAGCGGCTCTACGAGGAGATGGACCGGCGCGTCGCCGCCGAGGAATCGCTGCGGCAATCGCAGAAGCTCGAAGCGATCGGCCATCTCACCGGCGGGATCGCGCATGACTTCAACAATCTCCTCACCATCATCATCGGCAATCTCGAGACCGCGCAGCAGAACCTGGAATCCTGGACCGACGGCGCCCAGGTCAGGCTGGCGCGCCGCGTCGAGAACGCCATGCATGGCGCCCGGCGCGCCGCCACACTGACCAAGCGGCTGCTGGCGTTTTCCCGGCAACAGCCGCTCAGCCCGAGCCCGCTCGACATCAACCGGTTGCTGAACGGGCTTGCCGACTTCCTGAAGCGGGCGCTCGGCGAGGACGTCTCGCTGGAGATCGTCGGCCACGGCGGTGTCTGGCTGGTCGAGGCTGATGCCGCGGAGCTTGAGGCGGTCGTCCTCAATCTCGCCGTGAACGCCCGTGACGCCATGCCGAACGGCGGCAAGCTCACCATCGAGACCAGCAACTCCTACCTCGACGAGGCTTATTGCCGGCAGCATGACGTCGCGCCCGGCCAGTATGTGCTGATCGCGGTGACCGACACCGGCTCCGGCATGACCAAGGAGGTCATCGAGCGCGCCTTCGAGCCGTTCTTCACGACCAAGCAGTCGGGTCAGGGCACCGGTCTGGGGCTCAGCCAAGTGTACGGTTTCGTCAAGCAGACCGGCGGCCACGTCAAGATTTACAGTGAGCTCGGAGAGGGCACCACCATCAAGATCTATCTGCGCCGCTTCATTGGAGAGCTCGCGCCGCAGAAGGAAACCACGACCGAGCCGAGCCGCGGCCAGACCGGCGAATGCATCCTGGTGGTGGAGGACGACCCCGAGGTGCGCAGCTATGTGGCCGAGACGCTGGGCGGCCTAGGCTATGACGTGCTCGAAGCGCCGGGCGGCGACGCCGCGCTGAAGATGATGGAAGAGCACAACGCGATCGGGCTGCTGCTGACCGACGTGGTGATGCCCGGCATGAACGGCCGCCAGCTCGCCGAGGAGGCCAAGCGGCGGCAGCCTGCGCTCAAGGTGCTGTTCATGACCGGCTATTCGCGGAACGCCATCGTCCACCAGGGCCGCCTCGACCCAGGCGTCGACCTGCTGCAAAAGCCGATCAACAGCGAACAGCTCGCCGCGATGGTGCGGAAGCTTTTGGACGGTTAGAGCCGCCTCAAATCGGCTCGGCGAGCTTGCGGAAGGTCTGCCCCATCAGCTCGAAATGAGCCTGGATCGGCACCGACTTGTCCTTCTCCATCTCGCCGAGCTTGACCGCGGTGTCGACCACCAGCTTGCCGCGCGCGAAGCGGCGTTCGGTGAAGCGGTCGAGGATGTCCGCGACCGCGCCCTCGCCCGCCAGCAGCTCCGCCAGCACCACGGCATCCTCGATGGCGATGCCGGCGCCGGTCGCCAGATGCGGCGTGGTGGTGTGGGCGGCGTCGCCGATCACCACGACGCGGCCGCGATGCCACGGCGGCGGCAGCAGAAATGCGTTCATCGGCCGGTAGTCGACCTTGGCCGGATCGGTGACGTGGGCACGGACGTACTCCATCACGCTGCCGCTGAAATCGACGAGCTGCTCGGCCAGCAGCAGGTGCATCCGGTCCGGTGGAAGCCGGCTGCTGTCGCGAATCGGCTGCACCAGGAACAGGAACATCTCGTCGCGCGAGTGCGGGTTGACGCCCGCCTTGGTGTTGGGGCCGTAGAACATCTGCATGCCCTCGACCTCCGCCGGCCGCGGCATGGTGGCGCGCCAGACCGCGAGCCCGGTGAAGCTCGCCTCGGGGACATCGTCGAAGGCGAGCTTGCGCACCGTCGAATGAAAGCCGTCGCAGCCGACCACGATGTCGTAGGAGCCGCGCCGCCCCTCGGAGAACGTGACCTGGATGGCGTCGGCCCGCTGGTCAAGCGCGGTGACGGTCGTGCCGAGCCGCACCGTTGCGCCGAGCCGCGTTGCCGCCGCGATCAGAACATCGTGCAGCGCCGAGCGGGCGATGGCGACCTGCGCCGGATACTCCGGACCGCACAGCTTCGGCAGATCGAGCGAGGCGAACTGATGTCCGGCCGCGTCGGCGAACAGGATGCGGCCGTAGCCGAACGACGCCGCGACGCAGGCGTCGATCAGGCCGATCGATTGCAGCGCCCGCAAGGTCGGCCCGGTCAGGCTGATGCCGACGCCAAGCACGTTCCAGCGCGGCTGGATTTCCACCACATCGACGCCGATGCCGCGGCGGCGGAGCGCCACCGCAAGCGTCAGCCCGGCGATGCCGCCACCGACGACGAGAACCTTATCGACGCTCCCCACGGCGCCGCGCTCACTCCGGCTTGAGATTCGCCGCCTTAACGATGTCGCGGAAGCGGTCGTGATCGCGGCGCATGCGGGCGCCGAACTGCTCCGGCGTCTCCTTCAACGCTTCCAGGCCGCCGGCAGCGAGCCGCTTCTGCACCGCGGGATCGTCCTGCATCAGGTGAATGTGCTTCACGAGTTTGTCGATGATCGGCCGGGGCGTGCCTTTCGGTGCGACAACGCCGAACCAGGTGACGAATTCGTAGCCCGGCAGGCCGGCCTCCGCCGAGGTCGGATACTGCGGCGCGTCCTTGAGCCGGTGATCCTGCGCCACCGCGAGAATCTTCAGCAGCCCTGCATCGGCGGGACTGCGCACAATGCCGAGGCCCACGAAGGTGAGCTGGACATGACCTCCAATGGTGTCGTTCACCGCGGGGCCGGCGCCGCGATAGGGCACGTGCAAAATGTTGACGCCGGCTTCGGTCTTGAACATCTCGCCCGCCAGATGCGGCGCGGTGCCGTTGCCGGCCGAGCCGTAGGACAGCTTGCCGGGCTCCTTCTTCGCCAGCGCGATCAGCTCCTTGAGGTTGTTGACGGGCACCTTGGCGTTGGCGACGACTAGGATGGCGGAGCTGGTGACCGGTGCGACCGGCATCAGATCGGTCAGCGGATCGAATCCCATGTTGGGATAGACGTAGGGGTTGATGGCGACGTTGCCGATCTGGATGAAGCCCAGCGTGTAGCCGTCCGGATCGGCCTTAACAACGGCCTCAGTGCCGAGGTTGCCGCCCGAGCCGCCGCGGTTCTCGATCACCAGACGCTGGCCGAGCGACTTGTCCAAACTCTCGGCGAGCACGCGGGCCGCGACGTCCATCAGGCCGCCGGAGGCGGTGACCACGATCAGCCGGATCGGCTTGCTCGGATAATCGTCGGCTCGGGTCCGATCCGGGCGGGATACGGTTGCCGTTGCAACAACCGCGACGGCACAGAGACAGCGAAGCCACATCATGAGGTTTTCTCCCGGTCGGATTGTTGCGGCAAAGCCTAGCGGCACCGGCCGCGATCACCAAGCCGCGCGGCAATTATTCGCAGAAGCGCTTGCCGTTGAAGGTGAAGCACTTGCCGCCGCCACCGCCAACCACCTGGCGCTTCATGGCGTGCGGCGCGCCGCTCCGGCTCGGGCTTCTTGTGGCAGACGCCATTGGAGCCGAGCACGAAGCCGCTCTCGCAACTGATCTGCAGGCAGCGATCGCCTTCGGCGCTTCTGGCCCTTGCCGCAAATGAGCGGGCAGACGCGGCTGGTCTTGGCCCGCACCGCATCGAGCGCATCGAGGCTTGCGAGCTTGACGTCGAACTTGGTGCCGGCGTTCTTGTTGAACTGCTCGAGCGCCTTCTGCGAGCCGCTGGTCCAGTTGCCGTCGGTCGAGTCCGGATCACAGCCGACACGCTTCAGATGCGCCTGCAGCAAACGGCGCATGTCGGCCGGATCGATCGCCGGTGTTGCGGGCGCCGGAGAGGCTCGCCGTTTCCCCTGGCACCGCCAGCGCGACTTGCTGCTGCTTGCTGCTCTTGGCCTGTTCGACCTGACGCCGCGCGTCCTCGACGGCCTGGCGCTTGGCGTCCTCGACCTGGCGGCGGGCTTCATCGGCCTGGCGCTTGGCCTCATCGGCCTGCTTGCGCGCCTCATCGACCTCACGCTGGGAGCTCTCGGCCACCTTGCGCCGCTCCTCGTCGAGCTCGCGCTTGGCCTGATCGGTCAGCCGCTTCTTGACCTCCTCGGTCTGCTTGGCGCCCTGCTCCTCGAGTTGCTTGCGGTAGTCCTGGGATTTGCTCGTGGCTTGTTCCTCGGCGCGGCGCCGCGCCTCGTCGGCCTGCCTGCTGGCCTGCTCGGCGGCTTGCAGCTTGGCCTTCTGGGCCCGCGCAAAGTCGGCGTAGATGCCAGCGGAGTGGACCGCGAGAAAGGAATCCCACGCCTGCTTGGTGCCGATCTGGGCTGAGAACTCGTACTCCTGTCGCGCCTTCGCATCGGCATCCGCCGGCACCGCCGCCTGCGGCACCAGCGCCACGGTGTCGCCGCCGAGCGAGCCGTTGATGTAAGGCTCCTGACGATTGTTGGTGCTGCGCAGCACCTCATCACGAACCCGCCCGAAGGCGATCCGCAGATCGACTCCCGGCGTAGTGAGGTTGTTCAACAACGCGGTGGTGAACGGGCTGTTCTTGCCGTCGCCATCGGAGGCGGTGGCGCCGGCCTTCGCGGCGAACGCCACCAGCGTATCGGTGACCGACACCTCGTATTTGGCGAGACCGCGGCCGATCGAGCGCGTCGCGACGGTGCGCCGCATGGTGTTGGCGAAGGGATTGTCGCGGCAGGCGTCGAGGATGACCAGGCGCAGCCGCTTGACCGGCTCCAGCAGTTTGACGATCCGATCGAGCGAGACCGTTTCGTCCTCGACGTCGATGTCGCGCTCCAGCGCCGCATCGACCGGCACAAGAAAATTGGTGCCATTCAACTCGATGCCGTGACCGGCGTAGTACACCACCGCGATGTCGGCGTTCTGCGCCTTTTGGGAGAAATCGCGAATGGCGCGGCTCATCTCACGCGATCGGGCAGATCGTGCCGGCTGTCGACGTCGAAGCCCGACTTCTTCAGAAGGTTCGCCACCGCGAGTGCATCGTTTGCCGGATTGGGCAGCCGGTTGGCGTGCTGATAGATCGAGTTGCCGATCACCAGGGCGACCCGACTGTCGGCGGCCACGGACGGCGCGGCGCCCGACAGGAACGCCATGCCGGCGGTCAGCAAGCCAACCCAGAACGCGGCCGAGAAGCGCATCGGGTCCCATCCCGTCGAGGGAATCGTAAGGAAACGACAACAGCCGAGCAAAAAATACAATCGGGCCGATGGCCCGGCAAGCGCGATCCCTACTCTCCGCTGATGCCGAGCTTCTTGAGCTCCGGTCCCCAATAGGCGGTTTCCCGTGTCAAGCCGTTCGGCAAACTCCTTGCCGCCGGTGCCGCCGGCCACGCCGCCCGAGGCCAGACGCTGCGCGACCATCGGGCTCTTCATCGCCTCCAGCATCGCCTTTTCCAGCGTCGCCTGCATCTCGGCCGGCAAGCCGGCCGGCGCCAGCATGCCGTACCAGTTGTTCATCAGCAGGCCCGGATAGCCAAGCTCCGCGCTGGTCGGGACGTCTGGCAGCAGCGGCGAGCGTTGCGCGGCGAAAATCGCGAGCGCGCGAACCTTGCCGCTCTTGACCAGCGGCTCCAGCACCGGAAGGTCCGCGCTCAGGAACTGAATGTGCCCGCCAAGCAGGTCGTTGAGGGCGGGCGCAACACCCTTGTACGGCACATGCGTGGTCTTGATGCCGGCTTCGGCGTTGATCATTTCGCCGATGATGTGCATCGTCGAGCCGGCGCCGGCGGAGGCGTAACTGAGCTTGTCGGTCTTGGCCTTGGCGATCAGCTCGGCCAGCGTCTTCACCGGATAATCCGGGCTGACGATGACGAGCATGGGCACCGCACCGGCAAAGGCGATCGGGACAAACGACTTCACCGGATCGTAGCTGACTTGTCCGGCGCGGAGCGCCGCGCTGACCACATGGGCGCCCGAGCTGGTGAACAGCAGCGTCTTGCCGTCGGCCGGCGCGCGCGCCACCTGCTCGGTCGCGAGCACGCCGCCGGCGCCGCCCTTGTCCTCTATCACCATGTCGGTGTTGAGCCGCGTCTGCATGTCGAGCGAAATCAGACGCGCCAGCGTATCGACCGGCCCACCGGCCGCGAACGGGACCATGACCCTGATGCTGTCGGCCTGGGCCGCGCCCGTGAGCCCAAGCCAGCAACGCAAGCACCGCCAGCAGATGACGCGTCATGGGCAGCCTCCCCGATCGCATTCTATTTGATGAGACAGTAATGCCGATGACGCGCCGTCACCAGCGCTCCGCGGCGGGCCTGCCAGCCATGACTTCTGCGATCCGCGCACGGGTGCCTGCCGTGGTGTCGGGCGGCAGCGCATCGAGCGGAAAGAACCCATGCGCGGCGATCTCGCGGTTCGGCTTGGGCTGCGCGGTCTGGCGAAACTGCGGCACCACAAGAGCGCGACGTGATCGCGGCATCGAATAGACCGGATGGAAATAGATGCCGTGCAGCACCGGCGGCGCGGTCAGCTCGATGTTGCCTTCTTCCATCAGCTCGCGGCCGAGCGCTTCGAGCATCGTTTCGCCGGCCTCGACGCCGCCGCCGGGCAAATGCCAGCCGTCGACATAGGTGTGCTTGATCAGGAACACGCGGCCGTCGCCGTCCTGCACCAGGCCGCGCACGCCGAGCGTCAGCCCGCGCGAGAACCGCCAGTAGAGGTGCATCAGCCGCCGGATCAGCGGCGCTCGCCCGCGCGTTGGCATGCCTCTTCCTTGTTTAGAATATTTCCAATATAGGAAAACACGCTCCCGAGCCCAAACGCTCACCGACCTGAGGCCATTGTGAAACGCTTTGCCGAACTTTCCGAGCAGGAAATCCTGGCGCTGGCCATTTCCAGCGAGGACGAGGACAGCCGCATCTATCGCGGCTTCGCCCAGGGTCTGCGCGAGCAGTTCCCGTCCTCGGCCAAGGTGTTCGACGAGATGGCCGACGAGGAAATCCGCCATCGCACCATGCTGATCGACATGCACCGGGAGAAGTTCGGAGACTACCTGCCGCTGATCCGCCGCCAGGATGTCAAAGGCTTCGTCCACCACTCCAAGCCGCTGTGGCTGATGCGGCCGCTCGGCCTCGACGAGGTGCGCAAGTTCGCCGAACGGATGGAATACGAGGCCGAGCGCTTCTACCGGAAGTCGGCGGAGGCCGCCCGCGACATCTCGATCCGCAAGCTCCTCACCGAACTGGCGGAGATCGAATCCGAGCACGAGACGCTGGCGCACCAGCTCGGCGAGACCATCCTGACCGAGGACGCCCGCGCCACGGAGGACGAGACCGAGCGCCGCATGTTCGTGCTGCAATACGTGCAGCCCGGCCTGGCCGGCCTGATGGACGGCTCGGTGTCGACCTTGGCGCCGCTGTTCGCGGCGGCGTTCGCCACCCACCAGCCGTGGGCGACCTTCCTGGTCGGCATGGCGGCCTCGGTCGGCGCCGGCATCTCGATGGCGTTCGCGGAGGCGTTGTCCGACGACGGCTCGCTGACCGGCCGCGGCACGCCGTGGATCAGGGGCAGCGTCACCGGACTGATGACCGCGGTCGGCGGCCTCGGCCACACGCTGCCGTATCTCATTCCGGACTTCTGGACCGCCACCCTGCTCGCCTTCGCCGTCGTCGTGGTCGAGCTTGCCGTGATCGCCTGGATACGCCACCGTTACATGGACACGCCGCTGCTTTCGGCGGCATTCCAGGTGATGGTCGGCGGCGCCTTGGTGTTCGCGGCCGGGATCTTGATCGGCAGCTCCTGATGTTCGTTCTGGCGCATCTTTCGGACGTTCACCTCGCGCCGCTGCCCAAGCCCGATCCGCGCGAGCTGATGTCGAAGCGCGGGCTCGGCTACATCAACTGGCTCCGCAAGCGCCGCGCCATCCACCGCGCCGACACGCTGGCCGCGGTGGTCGCCGATCTCAAAAGCCAGACGCCCGACCACGTCGCGGTTACCGGCGACCTCGTCAACCTGTCGCTCACCAACGAGTTCGCGCCGGCGCGCGCCTGGCTCGATGCGCTGGGCGATCCGCACGACGTCAGCGCCGTGCCCGGCAACCACGATGCCTATGTGCAGTCCGCAGCGGGCTTTGCCGAGAAGCACTTCGCCGACTTCATGCGCGGCGATCTCGGCGAGGGATTTCCGTACGTGCGAAAGCGCGGCCCGCTGGCGCTGATCGGGCTGATCGACTTCGCTGCCGACCTTGCCGCTCGCCGCGACCGGGCGACTGCACGGCGACCAGCTTGAAAAGCTCGGCGAGCTGCTGCCGAAGCTCCGACGCGAGCAGTTGTTTCGTGTCGTGCTGATCCATCACCCGCCGACCGCGGGCGCGAACTTCTTCCGCCGCCTGACCAACGCCAAGGCCTTGCGCGAAGTGTTGCACCAGCACGGCGCCGAGCTGGTGCTGCACGGTCATCACCATCAGGCGTCGCTGCATTGGCTGCCGGGGCCGCAGCTTCGCGTCCCGGTGGTCGGCGTGCCGTCGGCCTCCGGCGCGCCGGACCGCGGTCACGACGATCCGGCCGGCTACAATCTCTACGAAATCGAAGGCGCCTGGGGCGCCTGGCGCTGCACGATGGTTCAGCGCGGCTGGCGCGGCAGCGGCATCAACGGAGATCGGCCGGCAGGCGCTGTTTGCGTGATCAGTGCGGCAAGCGCGACGCGGCGATCCACAGCGCCGCGACCAAGAGACCGGCGCCTGCGATCAGCCCGAGCAGGAACATCAACACCGGACGCCCCCCTCGCCGGCGCGGCGGCGCGGCCGGCACTGCCGCGTCGAGCGGAGCGGCATCGCTCGCCAGCGCCCGTTCGCGCTCGACGATGCGGGCGGCGACATAATGCGTCACCGCCTGGACGATCGCGGCGATGTCGGTGCTCTCCGCCAGCACCTTGCGGCCGATGCGGGTGTCCTGCACGAAACGGTAGCGGCGCTTGTCGCGCGCCATCGCCACATGGGCGATGGCGTCGACCCAAAGCCGCGCCGTGTCGCCATGGCTGATGCCGCGGTCGAACAGGTCGACCCCCGGCGGAATTTCGGCAAACAGCGGATCGAGCGCCTCGTTGAGCAGTTCGAGCCGCGCCAGTTCGGCGTCGCGCAGATCGACGACGACGCCCGCATGCTCCGCAAGCTCGATGCGGGTCTTGCGGACGGCCTCCTTCAGCGGCTCGGGTTCGAGGATCTCGACCGCGGCAGCCTCGATGGTTTGGCGCGCTCTGCCCCACATTCGAGCAATTTAGCTGAGTCGCGCCGCGCACAAGGCCAATAAGGCCCTGCTCCACTCTCCTTTTGCGCGTCGAGCCTACCGCGCGCCGAGACCGAAACGGCGGCCCCAGCCGAGCCCGTCCTCGGTGCGCGCGCGGGGCTTGTATTCGCAGGCCGTCCAGCCCGACCAGCCAAGCCGGTCGAGCGCCTCGAACACCGCGGGATAGTTGATCTCGCCCTCGTCCGGCTCCGCCCGTGACGGCACCGCCGCGATCTGCACGTGCCCGATCAACGGCAGATGCTTCTCGAATCGCTTGATCAGGTCGCCGCTCATGACCTGCACATGATAGAAATCGAACTGGATCTTGATGTTGGGCCGGCCGGCCTTGGCGATGATGTCGGCGGCCTGCTCGGTCCGGGTCAGGAAATAGTTCGGCCGGTCGCGGCTGTTGATCGGCTCGATCAGACAGGTGACGTTGTGCGGACGCGCCAGGTCGGCCGCGCGTTCCAGATTGGCGATGAACGTCCGCTCGGCCGCCGGCCGTTGCTCCGGCGGCACCACGCCGGCCATGCAGTGGATCGCGCTGCCGCCGATCGCCACGGTGTATTCGAGCGCCTGCTTGAACACGACCTCCCAGTCGCGCTCGCGGCCCGGCACGGCGCCGAGGCCGGAATCGCCTGAGCGGCTGCCGACGAAGGTGTTGATGCCAAGCTGGGTCAGCCCATGCTTGTCGATCTCGGCCTTCAGCGCGGACGCGGCGATGGTCATAGGGGGCCTGCAGCTCGACCGCCTTGAAGCCCGCCGCAGCCGCCGCGCCGAAGCGTTCGAGCAGCGGCCGCTCGGTGAACAGGTAGGCGAGATTGGCGGCAAAGCGGGGCATGGAGTGGTCTTTCGCGATGGCGGAAGCGGGCCGCGATCCTGTTGCAATCTCCGTCGCCGCTGGCTAGATGCCGCCCATGGACGTGATTGGGGCTATTGCCCATATATCTGCCCACTGGCCGAGTGGGCAAATTTGTGGTTGCCCCCGCCCCTGAAATTTGGTCGCATTTGCTCAGGCTCGCGCCTTCTTCAAGAGCGTCAAACGCCCGGCGCGCGCCCCGAGGAACACCAGGGACCCGCGCCATGAATGCGCAAGAGCTGTTGCAGGAAATCTCCGACTACTGCCGGCACACCGGACTTGCCGAATCCACCTTCGGCCGCCGCGCCGTCAACGACGGCAAGCTCGCCAGCCGCCTTCGCCATGGCGGCCGCATCACCACCGAAACGCTCGACCGCATCCGCGGCTTCATGGCAAGCAATCGGAACGCGGCGGCACGCCCGGCCGTTATTGCGCGGGCGAACGAACAGCCGCAGGCGCATCCGCCCGCGGCGTCTTCAACCCCTCGACCGATGGCACCATTCAGCATGACGTCCCCGCCCCTCACTCCGACCGCTTCCGCCGGCGCCACGCCGTCCAGCGGTCCCGATCCGCAGCGCAACTTCCGCTTCTTCGACAACCGGCAGAAGTACCTGCTGTTCGTCAACACCTGCTCGGAGAAGTGGGTGGTCGGCAACCGCGTCTCGCTCGAGCTCGCCAACATCCATCCGCGGCCGCCGGCGCTGCGGCTGTTCGATGCCGGCGTCGGCGACGGCACCGTGCTGGGGCGCGTCATGCGCTCGATGCACGACCGCTTCCCGCACACGCCGTTCTACGTGGTCGGCAAGGAGATCAGCCTCGAAGACGTCCGGCTGACGATGCAGAAGATGTCGGATCGCTTCATGGAGCATCCGGCAACCGTGCTGGTGTTGACCAACCTCGCCTACGCCGATGCGCCGTGGCTGCATGTGAAGTCGCTGTCGGCGGCCTCCAGCATGGTCTGGCAGGAGGTTTCGCTGACCGGCTCGACGTCGCATTCGTTCGAGCAGCAGATCACCGATCTGGTGCCGTTCCTCGACCAGAACTGGAAGGCCGGCGTCAGCGCGAAGACCGGCAATCCGGTCTACGAACGGCCGGTGGTGCTGGTGGTGTACCGCGAGGACCACAAGTTCCTGCTCGACCCGATCATTCCGAAGCCCGGCGGCGCCCGCGCCGACTACGATCTGGTGATCGCCTCGCAGCCCTATCGCGCGCGGGCCTCGCTCGACTTCAAGGCCAAGCGCGTCATCACGCCGCTCGCCAAGGCGTTGGGCCCCGGCGGCCGTTTGATCGCCATCCATTCGCACGGCGACGACCCGGGCTTGGAGATCATCCAGAAGGTCTGGCCGGGCGACAGCCCGTTCCTGCACGACCGCCATCAGATCATGAAGGCGGTGAAGCAAGAGCTCGGGCCGGCCGGGCGCGACCTCAACTTCAACGCCTACGCCGACAACCGTTCGCTGTTCCGCTACGACATGCACACACTGCCGAGCGAGATCACTCAGGAATCCGCAATCGGCACCTCGACGCTGTTCGCGGCCTGGAACGCCGCCATCTACGTCGCGCAGGTCGAGGATCACCGCGTCGCCGAAGCGGCCGCCGACGGCCGCTATCTGCAGGCGACCGCCGAGGTGCTGCAGAAGCACGGCGCGCTGTGGTTCTTCGACGAGTCCTACGTGATCTCGCGCCGCCGCGAGTAGCGGGCAGGCGGCTGGCTTTATGTCTGGCCATGGTTCGAGACGCGGTCCTCACGGACCGCTCCTGACCATGAGTTCTGCTTTTTGTGCAGCGCCATAGCCTCAGACCTCGTCCTGAGGCCCGCCGAAAGCGGGCGTCTCAACGATGGCCGAACCCTCAAGCGTCCGCATGGAATTGATTTCCGCCCTGTGCGATGATCGCGCACCGGGGGGAACAAAAACATGACGATTGCCATCTTGCGGCGCTCTATCGCCACGCTCGCGGTGCTGGCGCTTTCGGCGACCGCCTCTGTCGCGCAGACCTATGGCTTCGCCACGCTGCCTCCGGGCTCGCTCAACCACACCACCGCCTCCGCGATCGCCAAGGTGATGAAGGAGAAGGGCGGCACCAACGTGCTGGTGCAGCCGACGGCCGGCGACAACGTCATTGTTCCGATGGTCGGGCGCGGCGAGGTCGAGATCGGCATCACCAACATCATGGAGGCGCAGGACGGCTTCGACCGCGGCCAGAAAGACCTGCGCGTCATCACCGCGGTGCATGCGCTCCGCACGCCGTTCTTCGTGCGCAAGGATTCCAGCATGCACACGATTGCCGATCTCAAGGGTAAGCGCGTGACCCTGGGGTATTCGGCGATGCACAACATCGACGTCGCCAGTCGCGCCATGCTTGCGACCGCGGGCCTGACCGAGGCCGATGTCAAGATCGTGCTGGTTCCGAACGTGGTCCGCAGCGCCGACGACTTCATGGCCGGCAACGCCGACATGTTCTACTTCGCCTTCGGCGGCCCCAAGGTCCGCGAGGCCGACGCCACCGTGGGGGGCCTGCGCGTCCTCGATATGGATGAGAACGGCATGCCGGCCGCTCGCAAGATCATGAAATGGGGTTATGCCATCCCGGTCACGCCGGGCCCGATCTTCATCGGCGTCGAGAAGCCGATGAAGGTCTACGGCTTCGACAACATCCTGATCACCTCGTCCAAGGTGAAGGACGACCTGATCTACAAAGTCCTTGAGACGATGGAAAAATACAAGGACGACATGATCGCGGTGCAACCGGTGCTGCGCGAGTTCTCCGACAAGTTCGGCTACGCGCAATACGGCGTTCCATACCATCCGGGCGCGTTGAAATATTTCAAGGACCACAATGTGACGGCCAGGGCGCTGGACTGAGCCTTGCCGCAGACGGTGACGCAGGCAACAGGGGGATTCGTATCATGAGTGTCGCAAGGGCATTTCGATTTGGATTGCTGGGGGCCGGCTTCGCCTTGGCCGCTCTCGGCGCGCCGGCCGCGTCGGCGCAGACCTACGGGCTTGCCACCATGCAGCCCGGCACCTTGGCCAACACCGTGGCCTCGGCGATCGCCAAGACGCTGAAGGAAAAGGGCGGCATGAACACGCTGGTTCAGGCCACCGCCGGCGAGTCGGTGCTGATCCCGATGGTGGCGCACGGCGAGATCGACCTCGGCATGGCCAACATGCTGGAGGTGGTCGAGGGCATCGAGACCGGCAAGCTGCAGAACGACCTGCGCATCATCGGCTCGATCTACGTGCTGCGGACCGGCTTCTTCGCCCGGAAAGACAGCGGCATCGTCAGCATCGCCGACCTCAAGGGCAAGCGCGTGCCGGCCGGCTATTCCGCGATGCGCACGCTCGACCGCAACTCGACGGCGATCCTCGCCACCGGCGGCCTGACCTTGAAGGACATCAAGCCGGTCATGGTGCCGAACGTGCTGCGCGGCGGCGACGACTTCATGGCGGGCCAGAACGACGTGTTCCTGTTCTCGTTCGGCGGGCCGAAGGTGCGCGAGGCCGACGCCACCGTCGGCGGCGTCCGCGCCGTCAAGATCGGCGACGATCTCGAAGCCAGCCGCAAGATCTTCCCCTATGGCTACTTCTCGGACGTGAAGCCGATCCCGGCCTATGTCGGCGTCACCGAGCCGATGAAGGTGTACAGCCTGGACTACATCCTGTTCACCAACTCCAAGATGAAGAACGAGGTGGTGGAAAAGATCATCGACACCATGGCGCACAACAAGCCGGACATGGTGGCGGTGGCGCCGGCGCTGAACGACTTCTCCGTCGATACGATGTATCGCAAGCACGACATGACCTACCATCCCGGCGCGCTGAAGTACTTCCAGGACCACAAGATCGACGCCAAGGCCTACTAGGAAGGACGCGCGCGTGAACGACCGTCCGGCCAGTCCCGAACCGACGCAGCACATCTCCGCCGCGTCGGAGGAGCGCTTCATTGCCAGCACCGAGGAGTTCGCCTCCGAACGGTCCAGGGCGACCGTGCTCGCGACCTACATCCTGCAGACCTTGCTGGTCGGCTGCGTGGTGCTTTGGGTGCTCGATGTCCCCCGCAACCTGCTGAACGTCTCGTTCTACACCGAGCAGCTTCTGGCGGTGACCTTGGGGCTGACCTTGGCGCTCGCCTTCGTCACGGAGTCATCGCGGCAACCGAGCGCAATCGATCTGGGCGGCCTGTGCGGCGTCGGCGCGGTGATCGCCTATCTGCTCTACCACTATTACGCGCAGGGCGAGATTTCCTGGCCGATGGTCGGCGCGCTCGCCGTCGGCATCGCCTGGACCGCGACCGCGAGCCGCGCGGCCTACTCGCGCTGGTTCGACTGGCTCTGTGCGGTGGTTTCGCTGCTGCTGTGCGCCTACATCACCGTGCGCTACGAGGCGCTGACCTACGAGCTCGCGATGCTGCCGCTCGAAGGCGTCATCGGCAGCGCGATCCTGACCTTCCTGGTGCTGGACGCCAGCCGCCGCATCTCCGGCTGGGGCTTTGTCGTTATCATCATCGGCATCGCGGTCTACGTCTACATCAGCCCGTTCATGGCGGGCGACTTCCAGACCCGCTGGGTGTCGCCGGAGCGCATGGTCGCCTATGTCGGCCTCGACGTGAACGGCATGATCGGCTCGATCCTGCAGGTCGCCGTCATCGTCGTCATCCCCTACACCATCCTCGGCCAGGTGCTGGCACGCACCGGCGGCGCGGATTTCTTCTCCGATCTCGCGATGTCGGCGATGTGGCGATTCCGCGGCGGCGCCGCCAAGATCGCGGTGGTCGGCTCGGCGCTGTTCGGCATGATCTCGGGCAGCGCGGTGTCGAACGTGCTCGCCGTCGGCATCGTCACCATCCCGGCGATGAAGAAATCCGGCTTCTCCGCCTACAAGGCCGCGGCGATCGAATCGGTCGGCTCGACCGGCGGCCAGTTGATGCCGCCGGTGATGGGCGCCGCCGCCTTCATCATGGCGGAGTTCCTGCAGGTCTCCTACGGCGCGGTCTGCATCGCCGCCGCCATTCCCGCCGTGCTCTACTACGCATGCCTGTTCATCCACGTCGATCTCGACGCCGCCAAGCAGGGCATCGGCGGCGTCGAAGACGAGAGCATGCTGTCGCTGACCGAAGTGCTGAAATCGGGCTGGCACTTCGTCGTGCCGATCGCTTTCCTGGTCATCGCGCTGATCTATCCGGAGGTGCTGCTGCTGACGCCCGAGAAGGCGGCGGTCGCGGCGACCGCCATCCTGATCGTGTTCGCGCTGATCTTCGGCTACCGCGGCAAGCGCGCCACGATCAAGGAGGTCGCCGTCGCGGTGATGGAATCCGGCCGCGTCTCGCTCGACATCATCCTGATCGGCGCCGCCGCCGGCATCATGGTCGGGATCATGAGCATCTCCGGCCTCGCCTTCGGCATGACGATGCAGCTGCTGGCGCTGTCCGGCGACAACGTGTTCCTGCTGCTGCTGCTGATCGCAGTGCTCGCCTTCGTGCTCGGCATCGGGCTGCCGACGGTGAGCGTCTACATCCTCACCGCGACGCTGCTGGCGCCGGCGCTGGTCAAGCTCGGCGTCACGCCGATGGCCGCGCACATGTTCGTCATGTACAACGGCATGCTGTCGATGATCACGCCGCCGGTGGCGTTCGCGGCCTATGCCGCGGCCAACATCGCCAAGACCGACGGCTGGACCACCGGCTGGATCGCCTGCCTGGTCGGCTGGTCGACCTTCATCCTGCCGTTCCTGTTCGTGCTGACGCCAAGCCTGCTGATGGACGGCCCGAGCTACCTGATCGTCTGGAACTTCGTGCGCATCCTGTTCGCGCTGTTCCTCGGCACCGCCGGCATCGTCGGATTCGCGCTGACGCCGCTCGGCACCACGATGCGGTTTGTCTATGGCCTCGTGTCGCTGCCGGTCGCGCTGCCGCCGGAAAGCTTCACCGGCGGCTATGCGATCAATTTCATCGGCATCGGCGCCGGCATCGCGCTGCTGGTGGTCGACCACCTGCGGCGCAAGCGGATCGCTGCGACAGCCGCGCCGGCATAGCGCTGAAGGCGCCGCGCAAACGAAAGCCCCGCCTTTCGGCGGGGCATCGACCATTCAAATCGCGGAATGCGGCGTTACTTCTTCTCGCGCCAGAAGCCCAGCGCTTCCTGCGCCGGCTTGTCGGAGATCGAGAACAGCACCGCCTCGTCCTTCACGTCGTGCGCGTATTTGTGCCAGGGCGGCACCACGAACACGTCGTTCGGGCCCCACTCCAGAACCTTGTCGCCGACCTTGGTCGAGCCCTTGCCTTCGATGCAGACGAAAATCGTCCCGTCGGTCGATTGGTAGTCCTTGCCCTTGAAGCTCTTCGGGAACATGGCGAGGTACGCGCCCATGGTCGCCATCACGTGACCGCCGTTCACCGGGTTCGAGTAGCGCACCCGCGCGCCGTGGACCGGATCGATATCGCCGGCCTTCATCAACCTCTCGACGATCGGCTTGGTGCGTTCATAGGTGTAGTTGATGATCGGGCTCTTGTGGATGTAGGTGTCCATGGTGCCGTCCGGCAGCACGCCCGAGCCATAGCGCGCCAGGCTGTCGCCGTCGCCGCGGTTGGTGTTCTGCGCCTTCTCGTCGAAGTGCTCCATGAACGACGTCTCGAAGTGGTTGACGGTCGGCATGTCGAGCACATCGAGCCACATCACCGGCTCTTTTCCTGGATTGCCGTGATCGTGCGGCGACCAGTTCGGCGTCAGGATGAAGTCGCCCCGCGACATCTGCGCTTTCTCACCGTCGACTGCGGTGTAGGCGCCCTTACCCTCGAGCACGAGACGGATCGCCGACGAGACGTGCTTGTGCGCCTCGGCGGTCTCGCCCGGCATGATGAGCTGAACGCCGGCGAACAGGCTGTTGGTGATGCGCGACTGGCCGCGCAGCGCCGGGTTCTCCAGCACCAGCACGCGGCGCTCGGCTTCCTCGGCGGAGATCACACCGCCGGCCTCGATCATCAGGTCCTTGATGTCGTCGAAATGCCAGACGTTCGGCGCGCATTTCGACTTCGGCTCCGGGGTCACGACGTGACGAAGCACCTCCCAGAGCGGCGCCATGTCCTTCTTGCTGATCCGGTCGTAATAGGCCTGACGGTTTCCCGTCTCGTTGTGCTTGGGATCGACGGTGGCGACGGACATCGGATTCTCCTTGGAATTCCCGGGCCCCCTGAGAGGGCAAATCGTTGCCCTGTACATAGTGATTTTCGCGCGAAATTGGTAGCGCGCGCGGCTGCCGCAGGCGGTATTCGCGGATCGCGGGGCTGGCGGCAGAATGCCCAGGAATCAGGCCGTGTTGTTGGACCCGCCGTCGACCGCCAGCAGCTGGCCGGTCATGAAGTCGCTGTCGCTGGAACACAGGTAGATCAGGCTCCCGGTCAGGTCCTCCGGGAACTGGTCCCGTTTGAGCGCCCGCCGCGCCACGGCCGCGGCCTTGGACGCCTCGACATGGACGGCGTTCGTCAGCCCGGTGTCGCTCAGCGTGTAGCCCGGCGCCAGCGTGTTGACGCAGATACCGTACTGGCCGAGCTCGCGCGACATGCAGCGGGTGAACGCCGTCACCGCGCCCTTCGAGGAGACGTAATGGGAGAAGTCCGGGATGCCGCGCGCCACCGTGCCGGAGCCGATGTTGACGATCTTGCCGTATTTTTTGGCGATCATGTGCGGAGCGACATGCTTCACCATCAGCATCGGGCCGCGGATGTTGATGCCCATCACCTTGTCCCACAGGTCCGTGTCCATCTCGGTGATCTTGAGCGTGGGCAGCGGTGCATAGAGCGCCGCGTTGTTGATCAGGATGTCGATCTTGCCGAACCGCTCCATCGTCTTGTCGACCAGCGCCTTGCACTGATCCTCGCGGCTGACGTCGAACACCATGCTGTCGGTGGAGTTGCGGCCGTGCTTGCCGGCGATCTCGGCGGCGAGCTCCTTGCCGTCGGCGATGTCGGCGATCATCACCTGGGCGCCTTCCGCCGCCAGCGCCTTGGAATAGTGGACCCCGATCCCCTTCGCGCCGCCGGTGACGATCGCGGTGCGTCCTTCAAGCCTGGCCATGACCTTGCACTCCTGCTGGCATCCGCCGAAACGTTAGGGCAGTGTGTCGGCCAAATCCAGCCGACCGCCGGGAGGAACGATGAAGCACACCGACGACAAGCTTGCCATCCGCGAACTGATCGAGAACTGGGCGGTGTGGCGCGACAGCTTCATCTGGGACAAGTTCCGCACCGTCTGGCACAAGGAAGGCCGGATGTGGGCGACCTGGTTTCAGGGCACCTACGAGGAGTTCATCGCGGCCAACATCTCGGGCTACGCCAAGGGCGTCCGCATCTACCACTTCCTCGGCGGCTCCTCGATCGACATCAAGGGCAAGCGCGCCATCGTCCAGACCAAGATGTCGATCTCGCAGCGCGCCAAGGTCGAAGGCGTCGAATGCGACGTGCTCTGCATCGGCCGGTTCTACGACTTCATGGAGAAGCGCAAGGGCGAGTGGGGCATCGTCTGGCGGCGGCTGACCTACGAAAAGGACCAGATCGTTCCGGTCGATCCGGCCACCGCGCCGAAGCTCGATCCGAAGCTGCTGGCGCGCTTCCCGATCGGCTACAAGCACCTCGCCTATCTGCAGACCAAGGTCGGCTACAAGGTGAAGGACGACATGCCGGGGGTCGACGGGCCGGCGACCGACAAGCTCTATGCGCTCGGGCGCGAACTGGCTGAAGGGCGCGAGCATCAAGAACATCGGGTGGTGAAGCCTTGCGCCGCCCGGCGCGATCCATTGAAATGAAGTGAAATCACGCCACGGGGGAAACGCATGTCGTGGGCTGACAAATTCAACCTGCTCAATCCGATCGTCGACCTGCGCCTGATCTGCGCGCTGTTCTTCATCCCGCATATCGTCGGCAAGTTCACCGAGCCGGCGACCTTGGGCTTCTTCGTCGCCGCCAAGTTCAACCCGCCGGCGACCTGGATGTACATCGCCGGCACCATCGAGACGGTGCTGACCATCCTGCTGATCCTCGACATCTACACGCCCTATGTCGCCGCCATCGCCGCGTTCCATCTGTTCGTGGCCGGCGCCGCGACCTACAAGGTGACCAAGAAATGGATCTGGGTGATCGGCGGCATCGAATATTGCGTGTTCTGGATGCTGTCCTGCGTCATCCTCGCCATGCTGACGTGGCCGCATTAGTGCAAGATTAGTGCAAGTGCCGAGGAAGCAAGCATGATCAACGCCGCCGTTGTCGGACTGGGCACCTGGGGCAAGACCATGGTGGAGTCGCTCGCCGGCAGCGACCTCATGCGCTTCACCACGTTGCAGACCCGCACCGTGACGCCGGACGTCGAAGCCTTCGCCAAGCAGCACTCGCTCCGCATCGTCGACAGCTACGCGAACGTGCTGGCCGACCCCAAGATCGACGCGGTGGCGCTGGCGACGCCGCCGTCCGGCCATCTGCAGCAGATCGAGGCCGCCGCCGCCGCCGGCAAGCACGTCTATTGCGAGAAGCCCTTCACCTTCTCCAAGAAGGAGGCCGAAGCCGCGGTCGACGCGGTGCGCAAGGCCAAGCGCGTTGTCGGCGTCGGCTACAACCGCCGCTTCCATCCGGAGATGATCAAGCTGCACGACCGCATCAAGGCGGGCGAGCTCGGCACCATCCAGCACATCGAAGCCAGCATGACCTACCCGAACGCGCTGTTCCTGCCGCCGACGGCGTGGCGCTCGCAACAAGATCGGAAGCGCCGCTCGGCGGCCTCGCGCCCGATGGGCGTGCACGCCATCGACGCCATGATCTATCTGGTCGGCGAATTCGACCACGTCTATTGCCAGAGCTTTCCCCGCGTGGTGCAGAACGGCACCGACGACACCACCTCCATGCTGTTTCGCATGAAGGCCGGCATGTCCGGCTATCTCGGCACCATGACCACGACCGGCGCGGGCTTCGCCTTCCAGGTGTTCGGCTCCAAGGGCTGGCACCGGATCGAGGGCGTGACGCATGTCACCGGCGCGTCGTCGGAAGAGCGCCGGACCCGGCAGTTCGGCGCCTGCAAGTTCCAGCCGGTCAAGGGACCGCTGGAAACCTGGGAGGCCGAGAGGCTCGACATCGTCCGCGCCACCTTCGAGGCGTTCGCCCGCGCAGCCGAGGGCGGCGCGCCCTTCCCCATTCCGCCCGAGCAGATCATCCACGGCGCGTCGGTCAGCGAGGCGATCATCCGCTCGGCCGGCAGCGGCAAGGTCGAAAAGATTTCGTAACAGAGAGAACGAACAACAATGGACCTCGGCAAGGGCCTCGGCCACCTGACCTATTCGACGCTCGTGCATCCCGGCGACACCTGGGAGGACATGTGGACGTCGCTCACCACCTACGTGCCGCAGGTGCAGAAGCGCGTCTGCCCGACCGCGCCGTTCGGCGTGTCGCTCCGGCTGTCGAACGCCTCGGCCTCGACCCTGGTCAAGAGCAAGCCCGAGCGCGACAAGCTCAAGAGCTTCCTCGCCGACAACAACATGTATCTCTACACGGTCAACGCGTTTCCCTATGGGCCGTTCAAGAACCAGATCGTCAAGGAGCAGGTCTACGAGCCGGACTGGCGCTCGCGAAGAGCGCACGCAATACACCATGAACGTCGCCGAGATTCTGGCCGACGTGGTGCCGGCGAGCATTTCGCCGTCGATCCAGAGCGCGCCGCTCGGCTTCAAGCCCAACGTCACCGGCAAGGCCGTGATCGACAGCTACACCGAGCATGTCATGCGGGTGGCGGCCAAGCTGATCGACCTGGAGAAGCGCACCGGCCGCACCGTGACCTTGGCGCTCGAGCCCGAGCCGTTCTGCTTCCTCGAAACCACCGACGAGACGGTCGACTACTTCACCAACCATCTCTACACCGGAAAATCCGCCGAGATGCTGGCGAAGTTCTCCGGCCTGCCGATCTCCGAGGCGATCATCGCGCAGCGCCGCTTCATCGGCACGGTGTTCGACATCTGCCATCAGGCGGTGGTGTACGAGGACATCGCGGTGTCGCTGCAGAAGCTGGTCGACGCCGGCATCCCCATCTTCAAGCTGCAGGAGGCCGCGGCGCTCCGCATTCCGAACGTGACGCAGCAGAACGTCGACACGCTGCGGCGCTACGCCAAGACCATTTATCTCACCCAGACCGTCGAGAAGAAGGACGGCAAGCTCAACCGCTTCCTCAACCTGGAAGACGCCTTCAAGGCCTGGGAGACCAACCCCGGCCCGCGCGAATGGCGCACGCATTTCCACGTGCCGGTGTTCCTCGACGATCTCGGCGAGTTCGGCACCACGCGCTTCGCCATCGAGGACGCGCTGAAATTCCACAAGGCCAAGCCGCTGTCGCGCCAGCTCGAGATCGAGACCTACACCTGGGACGTGCTGCCGGATCATCTGAAGACCGGCGACATCGTCGATTACGTCTCGCGCGAGATCGAATGGGTGCGCGGGCAGTTGCAATAGCTCGACGTCAATAGCGAGGATCATTCGCCATGAAGGTCGGTTTCATCGGGACGGGCCGCATGGGCGGCGCCATGGTCCGCCGCTTGCTCGAAGCCAAGCACGACGTCGGCGTCTACAACCGGACGGCCGAGAAGGCCAAGCCGCTGACGGATGCCGGCGCCAAGCTCGTCAAATCCATCGCCGACGCCGCGCGCTACGGCGAAATCATCTACACCATGCTGGCCGACGACACCGCGCTGGAGGACGTCGTGTTCCAGCAGGGGCTGCTCGCCTCGCTGCCCAAGGGCGGCATCCACGTCTGTGCCGGCACCCACGGCATTCCCGTCATCCGCAAGATCAAGCAGGCCCACGCCGACAAGGGGCCAGTTGCTGGTCGCCGCTCCGATGATGGGGCGGCCCGAGCTCGTCTCGTCCGGCACCGCCGGCGTGTTCGCCTCCGGTCCGGCCGATGCGCTGGCCAAATGCAAGCCGCTGTTCGACGCCATCGCGCGGCGCGTCTTCGAGGGCGGCGCCGACCCGGAGGCCGCCACCGCCATGAAGATCGCCAACAACTTCGTGCTCGGCTGCGCCATCGAGGCGATGGGCGAAGGCTTCGCGCTGACCCGCAAGTACGGCGTCGACATGAGCGTGTTCTACGACGTGATGACCGACGGCCTGTTCAACTGCTCGGCCTACAAGGTCTACGGCAAGATCATGGTCGACGAGAGCTACAGCAAGGTCGGGCAGATGGCCTCGCTCGGCCTGAAGGACGCCAACCTCGCGCTGGAGGCGGGCTTCCTCGCCAGCGTGCCGCTGCCGAGCGGCAATGTCTGGCGCGACCGCCTGGTCGGCGCGGTCGCCCACGGCGACGGCGACAAGGACTGGGCGGTGATGGCGCTGGAGCAGGCGCGCGCCAGCGGGCTTGCCTGAACGCCATGCAGGCCGGAGCTCGCCGCGTCGTTCAACCTCGGCAAGCTCGACCGCGCCTTCCTCGACGACCCCTACCCGACCTACCGGGCGCTGCGCGAGCACGACCCGGTCCACCGCATGGCGGACGGCTCGTATTTCCTGACCCGCTACGACGATCTGGTCGAGGTCTATCGCGACACCGCAACCTGGAGCTCGGACAAGAAAATCCAGTTCAAGCCGAACTTCGGCGACAGCCTGCTCTACGAGCACCACACCACGAGCCTCGTGTTCAACGATCCGCCGATCCACACCCGCGTCCGCAAGCTGCTCGCACCGTCGTTCACGCCGCGCACGCTCCGCGCCATGCAGCCGCGCATCGAGGCGCTGGTCGACCGCCTGCTCGACGCACGCCGCCGAGCGTGGCGAAATCGACCTGATCGCGGACTTCGCCGCCGCCATCCCGGTGCAGTTGATCGGCGACCTGCTCGGCATTCCCCAGGACGAGCGCGCGCCGCTCCGCGACTGGTCGCTGAAAATCCTCGGCGCGCTTGAGCCGGTGTTGAACGAGGATCAATTCGAGGGCGGCGCCACCGCCGTCGCCGATTTCAAAGCTTATCTGCTCGACCTCGTCGCGCGCCGCCAGAAGGAAGGCGCGCAATCGAGCGGCGAAATCCTCTCGACCCTGATCGACGCCAGCGAATTTTCGGCGGACAGCGACGGCGACCGGCTGTCCGAGCTGGAGCTGCTGCACAACTGCATCTTCCTGCTCAACGCCGGCCACGAGACCACCACCAACCTGATCGGCAACGCCGTGGACCTGCTGCTCCGCCATCCCGACGCGATGCGCGACCTCGCCGCCCATCCCGAGGCGATCGACACCGCGGTCGAGGAGTTCCTGCGGATGGAAAGCTCGAACCAGCTCGGCAACCGCCGCGCCGCCGTGGACACCAGCATCGGCGGCACCGCCATGCCGGCCGGCAGCTACGTGCATCTCTGCATCGGCGCCGCCAACCGCGATCCCGACCAGTTCCCCGAGCCGGACCGGCTCGACATCCGCCGCCATCCCAACCGCCACCTGGCGTTCGGCTTCGGCATCCACACCTGCGCCGGCCTGTCGCTGGCGCGGATGGAGGCCGAGGTGGCGATCGGCAAGCTCGTCCGCCGCTTCAAGACCATCGCGCGCGCCGGCGAGCCCACGCGCGGCGGCCGCGCCCGGTTCCGCGGGTTTGCGCGCTATCCCGTCACCGTGCGAGCATAGCCATGACCAACGCCTTCGATTTCGCGCCGCTCGTGCCCGCCGGCCTGCCGCCCGCCGCGGCCAAGTTCACCGGCCTGCCGAAATACAACTTCACCGGCGGCAACAACGACAGCGACGAGATTCCGCTCGACGGCCTGGTCGCCGCGGCCAACGCCGTGCTGACGCGCGAAGGCCGGACGCTCTCGACCTACGGCCTCGCCAGCGGCCCGCAGGGCTACCGGCCGCTCCGCGAATTCCTGGTGCAGAAGCTCAAGCGCGACGCCGGCATCACCTGCACCGCCGACGAAATTCTCGTCACCTCCGGCTCATTGCAGGCGCTCGACCTGGTCAACGGCGTGCTGCTGTCGCGCGGCGACACCGTGATCGTCGAGCAGGAGTGCTACCAGGGCTCGATCAACCGGCTGACCCGGCTCGGCGTCAACATGGTCGGCATCCCGCTCGACCGCGACGGCATGAGGATGGACGCGCTCGCCAACGCGCTCGACGACCTGAAGCGCCGCGGCATCCGGCCGAAATACATCTACACCATCCCGACCGTGCAGAACCCGACCGGCAGCATCCTGCCTGAGTCCCGCCGCGCCGAGATGCTGAAGCTCGCCGAGGCGCACGGCGTGCCGATCTTCGAGGACGATTGCTACGCCGACCTGATCTGGGACCAGCAGCGGCCGCCGGCGCTGCACGCCATGAGCCAGATCGCAGAACGTCATCCACATCGGCTCGTTCTCGAAATCGATCG
This sequence comes from uncultured Alphaproteobacteria bacterium, assembly GCA_963785665.1. Lineage (GTDB taxonomy): Bacteria > Pseudomonadota > Alphaproteobacteria > Rhizobiales > Xanthobacteraceae > Z2-YC6860. The sequence goes on along the minus strand of CAWAWF010000022.1, from coordinate 163,774 downwards.
CGCCGGCGCTTGCGCGTCGGCTACATCGTCGCGCCCTGGGCAATTCTCTCGCGCATGCTGTCGATCAAGACCGACGCCGGCTCGGGCGCGGTCGAGCAGATGATGCTCGCGGAATACTGCGCGCCGCATTTCGCCGAGCACGTGCCGGTGCTGACCAAGGGCCTGCGCAAAAAGCTCGACACCCTGATGGAGGCGCTGAACGAGCAGTTCGGCACCGCCGCCGAGTTCGACGAGCCGAAGGGCGGCATCTTCCTCTGGGTCAAGCTGCCGGACAACGTCGACACCTTGAAGCTCTACCAGCCGGCGCTGAAGGCCGGCGTCGCCATCAATCCCGGCCCGGAATGGTCGGTCGACAAGACCTACAGCAAGTCGCGGATGCGGCTCTGCTTCGCAAGCCCGACCCACGACGAAATCCGCAAAGGGATCGCGCTGCTGGCCGAGGTCTGCCACGCCGAGTTCGGCGTGCCGACGCGCATCTCCAACGTGGCGCGCGCCGGCGGGACGTGAAGCAAGGCTTAGCGCGAACCGGGCTGTGCGCGCTGGGCGCAGGTGATCTTCGAGGTCGCCGCCGGGTCTTCCGGCAGCCGCACCCAATCCTCGCCGCCGCAGATCAGGCCGCCCAGCACGCAGCCTTTGATCTGCAGCTTGCCCGACGGCAGCAGCGCCATCTTCGAGCTGTAAACCCTGCCGTCGCGCGGGTTGTAGATGTCGCCCTCGTAGCGGTCGCCGGCCGGCTTCATGCCGATCAGGATCGCCGAGCCGACCAGCGGCTTGCTGTGCATCGCCGCGTTGGGATTGTTCTCGTCGTTCTTCGGCGTCTTCTGCCAAGCGATCATGCCCCACATCTGGGCGCCGCATTTCATGGATCTTGATCTGGCCGGTCTTGTCCTCGACCTGCCACATCCCTTCCGGCCCCGCCGCCTTGGCGGTGGCGGGAACGACAACGGCGAGCACGGCAATCAACGCAGGCAGAACGCGGCGTAACGACATTTAAGGCCCCTCTCTGAAATCGGACGGCGGACTATATCCGAACATTCGGCTCCGCCAACCCACCATGATGTCTGGTGCAATGAGGCGGATTGGTGAACACTGGGCCAGCCCTGCAACGCCACCTGGGGGAATGCCATGGCCCAATCGCTGACGCCCGAGCAGATGGAGGCCCGCACCGCGCGCTTCGACAAGCTGCAGACCTACCAGAAGCAGAACTTCGAGGCCCACAACATCCCGCCCGGCGCGGTCGAGAAGGTCACCGCGCGGCGGGTCTATCCGGTGATGGCGCCGGCCGACTACCAGGGCCGCAGCGCCGGCGCCCCGGTGAAGGGCCCACGCGGGCTGATTGTCAGCATCGCCGAATGCCCGCCGCACAATGGGCCTGGCCTGCACCGCCACCTCAACACCGTGGAGAACTTCTTCTGCCTCCAAGGCCGCTTCGAGATTTCATGGGGCGACAACGGCGAGCACAAGACCGTGCTGGAGCCGAACGACATGATCTCGATCCCGCGCGGCGAGAACCGGATGTTCTTCAACATCTCCGACGAGGTCGGCCGGCTGCTGGTGATGATCGTGCCGGAGACCGACCAGCAGGTCGACCCGATCCTGTACGCGCCGAGCCTGGGCAAGGAGATCGAGAGCGAATACGGCAAGCAGGCGCTGGAGGGATTGCAGACGATCGGCTTCAAGTTCGAGGAGCCGGTGGGCTAAGCGACAAACCCCGGCGACGTTCCCCGCGCGCGGTGCAGCGCGATGCGGTGCACCGCAGACGCGGGGTCCAACTTTTGAGAACGAGCAACCGGGGTCCCGGGTCTGCAGCGCACCACTTCGTGCTGCGCTGCGCCCGGGACAAGCCTTCAACTGAACGCGCCTTTGAAATCCTGCGCGAACTGCTTCGTCGTGATCGGCGCGCGGCCGACGATGTCGCGGATCGGCTGCGTGTTCTCGTGGGAGAACGCGCCCTGGCCGCCGGCGCGTGCGATCGAGACCAGATGCGCTACCAGCCAGTCCGGCATGTTGCGCGACTTCATCCCGGCCTCGGCCTGCTCCAGCGAAATCTCCACGTAGGTGATCGGCTTGCCGATCGCCTCGCCGATCGTCTTGGCGAACTCGCCGAACGTCGTGCTCGACGCCGCTGAAAGTGTAGAGCTTGCCGTTGTGCTTGTCCGGCTCGCGCAGCACGCGGGCGCCGAGCGCGCCGGTGTCGCGCACGTCGATCAGTGCCACCGACAGGTCCTTCGGCCACGGCTGGACGATCTTGCCGTCGTTCTTGATGTTGGCCGCCTGCCCGATGATGTTCTGCATGAACAGGCCGGGGCTGAGGATGCACCACTTGAGCCCGCTTTTCTTCAGATGCTCCTCGATCTTGTAGTGCGCCTGGCCGTTCACCGACTCCACGTTCGGGCCGATCACGTCGCGGCCGCCCGACACCTTGACGATGTACTCGGCGCCGGCGGCCTTGGCCGCATCGATCACGTTGATCTGCTGCACGTCCGACTTCGGGTTGTGGCCGGTGACGATGAACACGCGCTTGGCGCCGGCCAACGCCTTCTCCAGGGCGGCGCGGTCATCGAGCTCCGCCACCGCGGTCTTGGTGTCGGCGCCGAGCACCTCCTTCGCCTTGTCGGCGTTGCGGACGATGCAGACCGGATTTTCACCGAGCGCCTTCAGCTCCTTGACGACCGCCCGTCCGGTGTTTCCCGTGGCGCCTACAACCGCATACATGGCGTTACTCCCTGGTTCTTGTTGTTCTGCTCAGCGTTGACCTTGTGCCGCTCGATGAATCTTGCCGAACGCCGCCGAGCTGCTGCTTGATCAGATCGATGGCGCCCTGATCGGTCAGCTTGCCGTCGGCGAACTTGCTGGCCGCCATGTTGACGATCACCTCGGGCTTGCCGAACAGTTGCGCATCGACCGCCTGCAGCGCCATGCGCAGGTGATACTGCATGCGCGAGCCGCCGAGCAGCCCCGGCGCCGCCGACTGGATGCAGCACGGCTTGTCCTTGAACGAGACTTCCTTGTAGCGCGACAGCCAGTCGATGGCGTTCTTCAAGCCCGCCGGGATCGACCAGTTGTATTCCGGCGACACGATCAGCACGCCGTCGGCGGCGCGCACCGCTTCATGCAGCGCGTCGGCATCCTTCGGAAATCCGGTCGATTGCTGGTCGTCGAAATTGTAGATCGGCAGCTTGGCGAACGACGGCGCCTCCTTGATGGTCATGCCCTCGGGGGCCAAGCCCATCGAGGTGTTCATCAGCATCCGGTTGAACGAGCCCTTACGCAGAGAGCCGCAAATCGCCACAACGTTCGCCATCGTTTGTCCTGTCGGTTGATCTGAAAATTCGCCGCGCCGGCCCGGAATTGCCCCCGGCCAGCGCGCGTTCCTAGCATAGCCGTCGCGCCGCTGGCGACCTCTCGTTCGTCATGCCCGGCCTTGTGCCGGGCATCCACGCCTTGCTTGGCTGCATACGGAAGGCGTGGATGGCCGGGACAAGCCCGGCCATGACGTTGAACGGGTGCCGCAGAACGAAGCCTGCCCCGCTCACATCTTCTTGTACGCGTCCACCACCGCCTGCCCATCCGGGCCGGCCTTCTTCAGCCAGTCGGCGGTGAGCTGCTCGCCGATCTTCTTGAAGCCCGCCTCCAGCGCCGGCGCTCGGCTTCAGCACCTTCATGCCCTTCTTGGCGATCTCGTCGTGGTACCACTGCGGTCTTCTCCGCCCAGACCTTCCAGCCGCGCTCCTCGGCGACCGCCGCGGCCTTCAGCACCGCGTCCTGGGTCGGCTTGTCGAGCGCGTCGAACGCCGCCTTGTTCATGAAGGTGACGTTCTTCGGGATCCAGGCCTGGGTGTCGTAGAAATAGGTCAGCGACTCCCACACCTTGGAATCGTAGCCGGTCGCGCCCGACGACATGAAGGCGTTGACCACGCCGGTCGCCAGCGCCTGCGGCAGCTCGGCCGCCTGCACCGTGACCGACTGCGCGCCGACCATCTCGCCGATCCGCGCGGTGCCGACGTTGTAGGCGCGCCACTTCAGACCCTTCAGGTCGTCCATGGTGTTGAGCTCTTTCTTGGAATAGATGCCCTGCGGCCCCCACGGCACGCCGAACAGCACCATGATGCCCTGCGCCGCGAGCTTCTTCTCGATCGCCGGCCGCGACGCCTTCCAGAGCTTCATCGCCTGCGGGAAGCTGGTCGCCAGGAACGGCACCACGTCGATGCCGTAGATCGGGTCTTCGTTCTCCAGGATCGAGACCAGGATTTCGCCCATCTGGGCCTGCCCGGTCGCGACCGCGCGCTTGATCTCCGGACCCTTGAAGAGCGATGCGCCGCCGTGGACCGTGATCGTCAGCTTGCCGCCGGTCGCGTCGGACACGTCCTTGGCGAAGGCGTTGAGATTCTCGACATGCGGATTGTCGTTCGGATACGCGCTCGGCAGGTTCCACTTGGTCTGCGCGGAAGCCGTCGCGGTCAGCGCCAGCACGCCCGCGAACGCCGCCAGGAATTTCACTCGATCCATCATCACTCGCCCCTTTACGTTGGAAACGCCATCCGCGGCAGCACCATCACGATACTAGGAAATACCGTGATGATGGCAACCGCAAGCACCAGCAGGAAGAAGAACGGCAGCGACGCTTTCGCGACGAAATTGGAATCCTTGCCGCTCATGGTCTGCAGCACGAACAGATTGAAGCCGACCGGCGGCGACACCTCGGCCATCTCCACCACCAGCACGACGAAGATGCCGAACCAGACCAGATCGAAGCCCGCGGTCTTGATCATCGGGATCACCACCGCGGTGGTGAGCACGATCATCGAGATGCCGTCGAGCGCGGTGCCGAGCACGATGTACATCACGGTCAGCGCCGCGATCAGCGAATAGGGCGACTGAGATTGAAGCTGCCGACCCAGGCAGCGAGCGCCTGCGGCACGCCGGTGTAGGCCATCGAGGTCGACATGTAGGACGCGCCGGCCAGGATCAGCATGATCATGCAGGTGACGCGCGTCGCGCCCATCACGCTCTGCCAGAACGAGTCCCAGCTCAGCATGCGATGCCACCAGGCGATCGCAAGCGACCCCATCACGCCCCAGGCGGCGCATTCGGTCGCGGTGGCCCAGCCGAACAGCAATGCAGCGAACACCAGCAGGATCAGCAGCGAGGTCGGAATGAGCTGCGCCGACTCGCGGAGCTTCTCGCGGAACGTCATCGCGGGCTCGGGCGGCGGCTGCTTCTTCGGATTGAGCAGCGCCCAGATCACGATGTAGCCGGAGTACAGCACCATCACCAGCAAGCCCGGCAGGAAGCCCGCCAGGAACACCTGGATGATCGAGACATTGGCCTGCACCGCGTAGATCACCATGGTGATCGACGGCGGAATGAGAATGCCGAGCGTCCCCGCCCCCGCCAGCGAGCCGAGGCTCACCACCTCGTCGTAGCCGCGCTTGTTCAACTCCGGCAGCGCGATCTTGGCGACCGTCGCGCAGGTCGCCGCCGACGAGCCCGACACCGAGCCGAAGATGCCGCAGGCCAGCACGTTGACGTGCATCAGCCGGCCGGGAAGCCAGTTGAGCCACGGCGACAACCCGCGGAACATCTCCTCCGACAACTTGGTGCGAAACAATATCTCGCCCATCCAGATGAACAGCGGCAGCGCCGCCAGCGCCCACGACGCGCTGTTGCCCCACACCGTGGTCGCCAGCACCGCGCCGGGCGGGATGTTGCCGCCGACGAACAGCATGCCGGCATAGCCGCAGGCCATCAGCCCGATCGCGATCCAGACGCCGGCGCCGAGCAGCACCGTGAGGATCACCAGCAGCAGCAGTGCGATCTCGATCAGGTCCATGCTAGACGCCGCTCTGGATTGCCTGCTCGATCACCTCTTCGGCGGTGGTCGGCTTCGGCTTCTCGTAACGCGGCAGGTTGCCGCGCACGACATGGATGAACTCATCGACAAACGCGATCAGCAGGATGACGAGGCCCGCCGCGTAGCCGATCTGCGGAATCCACATCGGCACCACGATGACGCCCTGCGACATCTCGTGGAAGCGCCATGAATTGCGGATGAGTTGGCAGGCGTAAAACGCAAAGAAGCCGATGAAGCCGATGCCGATCACGAGGCAGATCAGTTCGATCCAGTGGCGGCTGCGCGGCGGCAGCTTGTCGATCAGGAGGCCGACCCGGATCATCTCGCCGTGGCGGAAGGTGTGGGCAAGGCCGAGAAACGCCATCGCCGCCATGCACCAGGACACGAAATCGTCGGCCGCCGGGATGTTCAGGCCGATCGGGCGCCCGGCCGACAGCAGCATCATGAGGACGAAGATCGCCACCATGAAGGCGCCGGCCAGATAGCCCGAGTAGAGGTAGAGACGATCGAGAAAAACCCGCATGATGCCCCGATGATCGACAGCGAGAATGGCATTTGAGACTGGCATGAAACAACCAAAAACCCAAAACCAATGGGACTTCTGGATCGACCGCGGCGGCACCTTCACCGACATCGTCGGCCGCCGGCCGGACGGCACGCTGACGGCCCACAAGCTCCTGTCGGAGAACCCGGAGGCCTATCGCGACGCCGCCGTCCAGGGCATCCGCGACCTGCTCGGACTTGCAAAAGGCGAGCCAATCCCGCCGGGCCGCGTCGGCGCGGTGAAGATGGGCACCACGGTCGCCACCAACGCGCTGCTGGAGCGCAAGGGCGAACGCACGCTGCTGCTGACCACCAAGGGCTTCCGCGACGCGCTTCGCATCGGCTACCAGGCGCGGCCGAAGATTTTCGCCAAGCACATCATCAAGCCGGAGATGCTGTTCGAGCGCGTCGTCGAGGTCGACGAGCGCGTGCTGGCCGACGGCACCATCGAGCGCGAGCTTGATCTCGACGCCGTGCGCGCGGCGCTCGAACAGGCGATGGCCGACGGCATCAAGGCGGTCGCCATCGTGTTCATGCACGCCTACCGCTATCCCGATCACGAGCAGCGCGTGGCGAAGCTCGCCCGCGGCATGGGCTTCCCGCAGGTCTCGGTCAGCCACGAGGTCTCGCCGCTGATCAAGCTCGTCGGCCGCGGCGACACCACCGTGGTCGACGCTTACCTCTCCCCGATCCTGCGCCGCTATGTCGCCGTCGTCGCCGAGGATCTGAATGCCGGCACCGACAGCGGCATCCGCCTGATGTTCATGATGTCGTCGGGCGGCCTCACCGCCGCCGAGCTGTTCCAGGGCAAGGACGCGATCCTGTCCGGCCCGGCCGGCGGCGTGGTCGGCATGGCCGAGACCGGCCGCGAGGCGGGCTTCACGCACCTGATCGGCTTCGACATGGGCGGCACCTCGACCGACGTGTCGCACTACGACGGCGAATACGAGCGCGCCTTCGAGACCGAGGTCGCGGGCGTGCGGATGCGCGCGCCGATGATGCTCATTCACACGGTCGCGGCCGGCGGCGGCTCGGTCTTGCACTTTGACGGCGCGCGCTTTCGCGTCGGCCCGGACTCCGCCGGCGCCAATCCCGGCCCGAAATGCTACCGCCGCGGCGGGCCGCTCGCCGTCACCGACGCCAATGTGCTGGTCGGCAAGCTGATCCCCGATTTCTTCCCGAAGATTTTCGGACCGAACCAGGACCAGCCGCTCGACGCCGGCGCGGTGAAAACCGCGTTCGCCGAACTGGCGAAAGAGGTCGGCGGCAAGTCGCCGGAGGAGATCGCCGACGGCTTCATCAAGATCGCCGTCGAGAACATGGCCAACGCCATCAAGAAAATCTCGGTGCAGCGCGGCTACGACGTCACCCGCTATGCGCTCAATTGCTTTGGCGGCGCCGGCGGCCAGCATGCTTGCCTCGTTGCCGACGCGCTCGGCATGACCGAGGTGCTGATCCATCCGTTCTCGTCGCTGCTCTCGGCTTATGGAATGGGGCTCGCCGACATCCGCGCCACCCGGCAGCTCGCCATCGAGGAAAATCTCGGCGCGAAATCGCTCGCCGCCATCAAGCGCGACGGCGGACGCCTCGGCAAGGACGCCAAAGCCGAAGTCGCCGGCCAGGGCGTGCCCGCGGCGCAGATCAAGATCATCGTGCGGGCGCACATCCGCTACGCCGGCACCGACACGCCGCTGATCGTCGAGGCCGGCACGCTTGCCAAGATGAAGGCCGCGTTCGAGAAGGCGCACAAGGCGCGGTTCGGCTTCATCGACCGCTCAAAGCAACTTGTCGTCGAGGCCGTGTCAGTCGAGGCGGTCGGCGGCGGCGCCAAATTCCGCGAGCGCAAGCACAAGACCACGCGGGGCAAGCTCCCCTCGCCCGCCCGCACCACGCGGTTCTTCTCCAACGGCCAATGGCACGACGCCGCGGTCTACACCCGCGCGCAGCTTTCGCCCGGGCAAAAGGTCAAAGGCCCCGCCATCATCATCGAGCCGCACCAGACCATCGTGCTGGAGCACGGCTGGCAGGCCGAGATCACCGCGAAGAACCATCTTGTCCTTGAACGCGTCGTCAAACTGAAGCGCGCCGAGGCGGTCGGCACCCACGCCGATCCGATCATGCTCGAGGTGTTCAACAACCTGTTCATGTCGATCGCCGAGCAGATGGGCGTGTCGCTGCAGAACACCGCCTATTCGGTCAACATCAAGGAGCGCCTCGACTTCTCCTGCGCGGTGTTCGCGGCCGACGCCTCGCTGGTCGCCAACGCGCCGCACATGCCGGTGCATCTCGGCTCGATGGATCGCGCGGTGGAAACCATCATCCGCGAGAACAAGGGGAAGATAAAACCGGGCGACGCTTATCTCATCAACGCGCCGTACAACGGCGGCACGCATATCCCGGACCTGACCGTCTGCACGCCGATTTTCGACAAGGCGAAAAAGAAAATCCTGTTCTGGGTCGCCTCGCGCGGCCATCACGCCGACATCGGCGGCATCGCGCCCGGCTCGATGTCGCCGGTCGCCACCAACATCGAGGAAGAAGGCATCTACATCGACAACTTCAAGCTGGTCGATCGCGGCAAGTTCCGCGAGGCCGCGCTCTACGAATCTGCTGACCAAGTCGAAATACCCGGCGCGCAATCCGCTGCAGAACGTCAACGACCTCAAGGCGCAGATCGCCGCCAACGAAAAGGGCGTGCAGGAGCTGCACAAGATGGTCGGGCTGTTCGGCCTCCACGTCGTGCACGCCTACATGAAGCACGTGCAGGACAACGCCGACGAGAGCGTGCGGCGCGTCATCGAGAAGCTCCACGACAGCGAATTCAGCTACGAGGCCGACCAGGGCAACGTCGTCAGGGTCAAGATCAGCGTCGACAAGAAGAAGCGCGAGGCCACCGTCGACTTCACCGGCACCTCGCCGCAGCAGGGCACCAACTTCAACGCGCCGGAGCCGGTCACGCGCGCCGCGGTGCTCTACGTGTTCCGCGTCATGGTCGACGACGACATCCCGATGAACGCCGGCTGCCTGCGCCCGATCAACATCATCATCCCCGACAACTCGATGCTGCGGCCGCACTACCCGGCCGCCGTGGTCGCCGGCAATGTCGAGGTCTCGCAGATGGTCACCGACACTTTGCTCGGCGCGCTCGGCGCCATGGCCGGCGCGCAGGGCTCCATGAACAACGTCAACTTCGGCAACGACAAGTACCAGTACTACGAGACGATCTGCTCGGGCTCGCCGGCGGGGCCGGGCTTCCCCGGCACCGACGCCGTCCACACCCACATGACCAACACCCGGCTGACCGATCCGGAAATCCTGGAATTCCGCTATCCAGTCGTGCTGGAGGACTTCCACATCCGCAAGGGCTCCGGCGGCAAGGGCAAATGGAGCGCCGGCGACGGCATCCGCCGCACCATGCGGTTCCTGCAAAAGATGGAATACACCATCCTGTCCGGCCACCGCCGCATCCCGCCGTTCGGCATGGCCGGCGGCGAGGACGGCCAGATCGGCGAGAACTACGTGCGCCGCAACGACGGCACGATGGAGCGCCTCAAGGGTGCCGACGCCACCGTGGTCGACGCCGGCGAGGCGATCATCATCCAGACGCCGACCGCCGGCGGGTATGGCAAGCCGGACAATTAGGAGAGCATCATGCAAAAGCAAATCATCAAAGCCGACGTCCCCGAGACCGGCGGGCCGTTCAACCTCTGCGTCAAGCACGGCAACATGATCTACGTGTCCGGCCTGCCGCCGTTCGACGCGGAGTTTTCCGCGACGCTCAAGGCCGCCCGCGCCAACAAGCAGCCGATCCCGGCGTTTCCCGACATCCCGTTCGACCGCCAGGTGCGGATCGTGATGGATCACCTCAAGAAGCTCGTCGAGGCCGCCGGCTCCAACATGGATTGCCTGCTCAAGGTGATCGTCTGGCTCAAGGACCAGCGCCAGCAGGAGGAGTTCGACCGCATCTACCGGAGCTACTTCAGCAGCACCGAGGCGCTGCCGGCGCGCACCCGGATGCAGGCGGGCCGCACGCCGTTCGATTGCGGCCTGGAGATCGAAGCGATCGGCTACGTGCCATGATCGGATGGACGACCATGCCGCGCCGATTGGCCCTCGTCGCCATTGCGGCCGCCATGCTGATGGCGCCGCCGCTCGCCTCGGCGCAGGCGCAATCCTCCTGGCCCGATCGCCCGATCAAGTTCGTCGTCCATGTCGCGGCCGGCGGCGGCTTCGACCTGATGGCCCGCGTGCTGGCCGACCGGCTCAGCCATCAGCTTTCCCAGCCGGTGATCGTCGAGAACAACGGCAGCGCCGCCGGCATCGTCGCGGCGCGCCAGGTCGCCAAGTCCGATCCGGACGGATACACCTTCCTCTTTGTCGGGCCGGGCTTTGCCTCGGTGCCGTTCCTGCACAAGCAGCCGCCCTACGATCCGATCAACGATTTCGCCCCGGTGTCGCTGGTCACGCGGTTTCCGCAACTGCTGGTGATCAAGCCCGACCTGCCGGCGAAGAACCTCCGCGAGTTGATCGCGCTGGCGAAGGCCGAGCCGGGCAAGCTCACCTTCGGATCGAGCGGCATCGGCGGCGCAGCGCATATACCGGCCGAGATATTCATGCACCTCGCCGGCGTGAAAATGCTGCACGTGCCGTTCCGCGGCGGCGGGCCGGCGTCGGCGGCGCTGCTCGGCGGCCAGGTCGACATGCTGTTCGACGGCATCGCGCCGCAGCAGGGCAACATCGCCTCGGGCCGCGTCCGCGCGCTCGGCGTCACCACCAAGGAGCGCTCGCCGCTGCTGCCGGACATGCCGGCGATCGCCGAGACCCTGCCGGGCTACCAGTTTCCGCTGTGGACCGGGCTGTTCGCGCCGGCCAAGACGCCGAAGGCGATCGTCGAGCGCCTCGCGGCCGAGATCGGCAAGGCGATGCAGGATCCGGTGACCCAGAAGCGCTACGCCGACGTCAAGGTCGAAGCCGTCGGCTCGAGCCCGGAGCAGTTCGACACGTTCTTCCGCGAGCAGCTCAAGTTCAACGAAGACGTCATCAAGCAGGCGAACATCCCGCAGCAATAGCGGCGCGGCAGGAGGAGACCATCATGGGCACCTACATCGTGCTGGTGAATTCGACCGACCAGGGCGCCAAGGCGGTCCGCGAAGTCCCGAACCGGCAGCAGGCCTCGCGGGATACGGCGGCCAAGCTCGGCATCGTCCGCAAGACCGTCTACATGACGTTCGGGCCGTACGACTTTGTCCAGATCATCGAGGCGCCGGACGACGAAGCCGTCGCCAAATACGTGCTGAGCATCAATTCGAAAGGCAACGTGCGCACCACGACGATGCGCGCCTTCGACGAGCCGGAGCATTTCGAGTTCATCAAGAGCCTAGCGTAATCGGGGCATCGTCAAAGAAAATGGCCGGGCGCTTGGCCCGGCCATTTGCATCCGATCTCGAATGACGCGATCTACGTCGATTGCTGGATCGCCGAGAGCAGCCAGGTGCCGCCGTGCAGGCGCCGGAACGTCCAGAACTCTCTCGCCTCCGACGGCTGGTCCTCGACGACCTGGCCGCTCGCCCGATCGACCATCTTGTCGTTGAGCGAATAGCGCATCGCCACGGTCGCGTATTCGTCCTGGCCCTCGCGCCAGGCTTCCGACAGGTCGCCCTGCAGGAGCTTGACGTCGCTGATCTGGTTGACCACGCCGCGGCTGGCGTTCTGCGCCAGCTCGTCCGAGAAGTACGACAGCTCCTCGGGCGTCATCCGCAGGCGGAGCGCGCCGAGGTCTTCCTTGCCATAGGCGGTCTGAATCTCGGTGAGCAGCTTCTCGAACGCGTCGAAGTCCGCAGGCACGAGCTCGATCGGCTCGTCGGCCGGCGCCGACGCCGCCGCCTCCGAAGCCACCAAAGCCGCCGCCACTCGGCGCGCCGCCCGACACACTGTCGCGCATCGACGGCCCGCTGGCATAGGCCGGCTGATTGCGGCGCTGCCACCAGGCCCAAGCCAGGCGAGCGACAAACACCACCAGTACGATCTGGATCAGCAAGCCGAGGAACGAGGCGAAGCCGCCCATGCCGCCGAGGAAGCCGTGTCCGAACAGCATGCCGAACAGGCCGGCGCCGAGGAAGCCCGCGGCGAGACCGCCGAGCATGCCGCCGCCGAACAGACCGCCGCCCAGCAAGCCTGGCCGCGTGGTCTGACCGGCGAGCGTGCCGGGGCGCGAAGGCTGCGTCATGGTCCGCTCGATCGGTGCAGCGCGCGGCGCGGTGGTGGTCGCCGACGGCGCGGAGAACGTGCGGCCGCCGCGGCTACCGGAGCTGCCCGACATGCGGGCATCGGCGCTGACGACCGTCAACGAAACCGCGGCCACGATGGCCAGAAGCGCAAGCAACCAGCGGTGGGTGCGCATGGTGTTTCCTCTGTCTCTCGTCTCTTGTCCGGGGACGTCCGGTTCCGTTCGTTCCGCCAGTATATCGGAACGGGAGGGCGCCCCGTGAAGGGGCGCTGCATAAAGCCGCATGGGGTAAAATACCCCGGTATTGCCCGCCATTACCGGGCCAGGGAGGCCTGAATCTCGGGTTTTCCCAGGCCGGCCAGGCAGTCGCGGTAGGCCGGCAGCACGTCGCGCAGCCCCTTGAGCGGCAGCCGGACCGCGGTGCCTTCGGTGCGGATGTCGAGATGGTCCGACTTGGCGAGCCGGCCGATATCCGCGCCGAGCGCGATGTCGATCAGGTCATTGCCCCGGACCGCCGCGGCAGGCTGCTGCTCGCTGCCATCGGCCAGGGCAAGGGTCACGGCGATATCGCGGCCGCCGGAGAACGACCATTCGGCCGCGCGCACGCGCAGGATGGCGAACTGATCGTCGGCGGAAATCATGAACTGCGGCTGCCCGGGCACAGGCGCCGCGGCATCCGAGCGGAGCCCGATCACGCACTGGCTGACCTTGTCCTGCCCCATGCGCATCACCGCCCATTCGCCGGCGGGCGCAACATGAAGGCCGCGCACCGGCCCGGCCGGCTGGGCCGCGGCGGAGGCGATGGAGGCAAGCGTGGCGACTGCAATCAAGGCGGTGCGGATCATAGTTAACTCCCCCTGCATAACGCTTAGACGCGCCGAAGGGTCCGCCGGTTCAATCCGCGAAACAGGCGATACAATTTGGCTTAGGGGCGGAACCGCCAGGGTTCGAGAGGCGCGGCCTCAATACACCTTGTGGCGGTCGTTCTTGCTCCAGTCGATCGCGGGCCGCGGGCCCGGTTCCTCGACCCAGTCGAGGTCTTCCGCCTTCGGGTCCTTGATCCCCGGCCGCCGCGCCCCAATCGAGCCGGTCGGGCCGGCGTCATCCCGGTGGGCGTCGCCGCGCCAGGCGAACGGATCGCTGCCGGGCTCGACCGGCGGATCGTAGCGCCGGGTCGGCGGCGGCTCGACCGGCCTCGACGCGTAGCGCGGGTTGCCGCGGGCGCGCGCGGCCACCACCTCGCCATCCACCGCGCCGGGCTGGCAGATGCGTCGGCCGCTGGCGCGCCGCATCAGGTCCACGTGGATGTGGTTGTAGTGATACTGGTTCGAGCCCGGCGCCAGCACCGTGGTGAACTGGTCGCAGGCCGAGCCCTGCACGTCGCGGAGAAAGCCCTGCTCCTCCGGCGAGCCCTTCCAGCCGCCCTCCACCGTGATGCGATGGCCGTCGGCCAGCACGAAGGCTGCGATGTCGAGCGCGTTGCCGAAGGCGTGCTCGGAAATATGCGCGCCGGGCTGGCCGTTCATGCCGCGGCATGAATACGCCGAGATCTGCTTGATCTCGACCACCGGCTGGTTGAACCACTTGTGCGCCGCCGGCTGCACCGCGTCGGCGAACCAATGGTCGAGCGCCGAGACGATCGGACAGGCAAGCGTCGCCGCCGGATGGACCTCGACCGGCGTGGCGTAGGCCAACTGCTGCTGTGCGGGCGGCCCGAGCGGCGGCAATGGCTGCGCCGATTGCGGCGGCGGCTCCCATCGGCGGCCGGGCGTATTGCTGCTGTGGCGGCGGCTCGTCGGGTTCTTCGGCACGGATCACCGGCGGCGGCGAGCGGTACGCGGGCGGCTGGCTGTAGCTCGGCTGGCGTCCATCGGCGCGGCGCCAGTCCGATGGCGCCTGCAAGTTGGACGGCGGCGCACCGAGCATCTGCTGCGGCGGATAGGACTGCGGCACCGCCGGGCGCTTCGATCGACATTGGGCCGCTGGGTTGCGCGTATTGCGGCTGCGAATATTGCGGCGGAGGAAGCTGCTGCTGCTGGATCGGATAGCGCGGCTGCTGCTGCATCACGCTGCCGTTCGGCACCGAGCCCGGGGGCCGCACCGGATCGTCGACATAGCCGAGCGCGGGGGCCTCGCCCAGCGCCGACACCTTCAGCGGGAAATCGGCGCCGCACATGCCGGGGCCGTCGATCGGGGTGATGCGGACGACGCCGGCACCCTCCTTCACCGTCCCCGAGTTGAGGCAGGCGAGCTCGGCCTCATGCCGCCACGGCTCGCGCTCGCCGCCATACTGCACGAAGCCGCGGCCGCATCCGGCCAGCGTCACCAACACAGCAGAGCCAATGAAGAACCAACGCACACCACGCGACATGGCGCGCAGAATGTGAGCAATCCCGTTAAGGACTGATCAATGCTGACCGCGCGTTTATGGTGAACCAATCGTATATGCGGCCTTGATCGCCCTACCCTTTCGGGTCAAAACGCGGCGGGGCTTCGCGATCTGCGCTTTGGGGACTTCGCCATGACGCACAAGGAACGGTTCATCCTCGGGGCCACGATGTCGTCGATGATGGTGTTCATGGTCACGCTGGTCGCGACCTATCTCAACCTTGGGCCGCGGCCGGATTTCGTCCTGCTATGGGCCAAGGCCTACATCGTCGCCTGGCCGGTCGCGGCCTGCACGGCCTATCTGGTGATGCCGCTGGCGCAGCGCGTCACGAAGCGGATCGTCGGCCGAACCGAAGGCAACGCCTGATGCTGTCAGCCCTCGGTCTTGCCAGCGCCATCGAGGCGGGCGAGCTCACCCCCGCCCGCGCGCTCGATCTCTGCGCCGACGCCATCGCCAAGCGCGAGAGCGAGGTCGGCGGCGTTCGTCACGCTCGATCTCGCCGGCGCGCGCGCGGCAGCGCAGGCGCCCGGCATCAAGGACAAGCCGCTGCGCGGCTTGCCGGTCGGGCTGAAGGACATTTTCGACACCGCCGACATGCCGACCGAATACGGTTCGCCGATCTATCTCGGCTACCGCCCCAAGGCCGATGCCTCGCTGGTGGCGCTGATCCGCAGAAACGGCGGCGCGCTGATCGGCAAGACCGTGACCACCCAGTTCGCCCATCTCGATCCCGGCAAAACCAAAAACCCGCACAACCTCGCGCACACGCCGGGCGGCTCGTCGTCGGGCTCGGCCGCGGGCGTCGCCGCCGGCTTCTTCCCGATCGCGACCGGCACCCAGACCGGCGGCTCGGTGATCCGGCCTGCCAGCTATTGCGGCGTCGCCGGCTTCAAGCCGTCGTACCGGCTGCTGCCGAGCGTCGGCATGAAATGCGTGTCCTGGCATCTCGACACCGCAGGCCTGTTCGCGGCCTCGGTCGCCGACGTGGCCTTCGCCGCCGGCGCGATCAGCGACCGCGATCTCCGCGTCGACAGGACCACGCCGTCCTCGCCGCGGATCGGCGTGCTGCGCGACCAGCCGTGGCCGGCCGCCAGCGCCGACATGATGGCGGCCCTCGACAAGGTCGCGCGCGCGGCCTCGCACGCCAACGCGCGGGTGCGCGACATCAAGCTGACGCCCGTGCTGGCCGGCGCCTTCAAGGCTCACACCACCATCCAGGCCTACGAGGCGGCGCGCTCGCTCGCCTCCGAATACGAGCGCCACAAGGACCAGCTCGCCAAGGGCGTGCTGGAGCTGGTCGAGCAGGGCTTTGCCATCACCGCCGCCGCCTATGACGATGCCCGCCGCACCGCGAGCCAGGCTCGCGGCGCGCTGTCGGATGTGATGGCGGACATCGACGTGATCCTGTCGCCGTCGGCGCCGGGCGCCGCGCCGAAGGGCCTCGGCTCGACTGGCTCCTCGACCTTCAACCGGCTGTGGACCCTGATGGGAACGCCGTGCGTGAACGTGCCGGGCCTCTTCGATACCGGCGGGCTGCCGCTCGGGGTCCAGGTGATCGGCCGGTTCGGTCAGGACCGCGGCCACGCTTGAGGCCGCGCTTTTCGTCGAATCGCTGGTGGCGCGGCGCGGCTGACGAAGGCGAACCGGACCACCCGCCCTGGTTGTGATTGCCTAAACTATGCGCTGGGGCGTGCGTTGCCGCGAAAATGCAATTTATTGCCCTGTGGAAAACTTAACCCTGACAGATCAAACACTTCCGCCGCAAACGTTCCCGCCGGAACGCTGTCGCGCTGCACAACGTTTGTAACTTTGGTCGTAGGCCGGGTCTGCTAAACTCCGGCTGCGCTTCACACTGAGGAGGCCTTGAAGGTGGACCTGACCTTGCGGCTGAACGTGCTGGCAGTCTGCGCCGCCATCGCTTTTGTCGGCGCCGTGCTGTTTGGGATGTTTTGAAGCTCTGGGATTCTCCCCTAAGACCACTCGCCGTTAAACGGCCAGACGAAGACCACCGGAGGGCGATCCCTCCGGTGTCTTGTTTTTGGGGCTACGCCGCCGCCGCGTTCCGGACCATCGCCCGCGGATCGTAGTTGAGGATCGGCGCGAGCCAGCGCTCGGCCTCGGCCACGCTCCAGCCCTTGCGGGCGGCGTAGTCCTCGATCTGGTCGCGCTCGATCTTGCCGACGCCGAAATACTGGCTCTCCGGGTGGCTGAAATAGAGCCCGCACACCGACGCGCCCGGCCACATCGCGTAGCTCTCGGTCAGCTTGACCCCGATCCGCTCGCCGCCGAGCAGCCGGAACAGCGTGCCCTTCTCGGTGTGGTCGGGCTGCGCCGGATAACCCGGCGCCGGCCGGATGCCGCGATATTTCTCGCCGATCAATTCGGCGTTGCTCAGGCCCTCGTCGGCGGCATAGCCCCAGAATTCCCTCCGCACCTTCTGGTGCAGCCGCTCGGCGAACGCCTCGGCCAGACGATCGGCCAGCGCCTTGACCAGGATCGAGGAGTAGTCGTCGTTGGCATTTTTGAAGCGGTCGGCAACCGCATCCTCGCCGATGCCGGCCGTCACCACGAAGGCGCCGATGTGGTCGGCGTGGCCGGCCGGCGCGACGAAGTCGGCGAGCGCCGTGTTGAAGCGCCCTTCACGCCGCGCCAACTGCTGCCGGATGGTGTGCAAGGTCTCGATCGATTGGCCCCGCGACGCATCGCCGAACACCGCAATGTCATCGCCGGTTGAATTCGCCGGCCAGAAGCCGACGCAGGCTCTGGCCTTGAACCAGCCGTTGTCGACGATCTCCTTCAGCATCTTCTGCGCGTCGGCATAGAGCGAGCGCGCCGCCTCGCCGACGATCTTGTCGTCGAGGATGGCCGGGAATTTTCCCGCCAGCTCCCAGGTCGAGAAGAACGGCGACCAGTCGATATAGTCGATCAACTCGGCAATCGAGATGTCGTCGATCACCCGGCTGCCGAGGAACGACGGCGCCGGCGGCGCATAATTGCCCCAGTCGAGCTTGCGCGCGTTGCCGCGCGCATCCTTCAGCGACAGCCGTTTCTTGTCATCCTGCGCGCGCGCGTGGGTGGTGGCGATGCGCAGATATTCGGCGCGGGCGTCGTCGACATACTTCTTGCGGCTGTCGCGGTTCATCAGCGCCGAGGCGACGCCGACCGCGCGGCTGGCGTCGGTCACATAGAGGGTCTGACCGCGCTTGTAGTTCGGATTGATCTTCACCGCGGTGTGGACGCGGCTCGTGGTGGCTCCGCCGATCAGCAGCGGCAGGTCGAAGTTCTGCCGCTCCATCTCGGCCGCGACATGGCACATCTCGTCGAGCGACGGCGTGATCAGACCGGACAGGCCGACGATGTCGCAGTTCTCGCGCTTCGCCGTCTCCAGGATTTTCTCCGCCGGCACCATGACGCCGAGGTCGATCACCTCGAAATTGTTGCACTGGAGCACGACGCCGACGATGTTCTTGCCGATGTCGTGGACGTCGCCCTTGACGGTGGCGAGCAGCACCTTGCCGGCCGAACTCCGGGCGTTGTCGCCGCGCTCGGCCTTGTCCTTCTCCATGAACGGCATCAGGTGCGCCACCGCCTGCTTCATGACGCGCGCCGACTTCACCACCTGCGGCAGGAACATCTTGCCGGAGCCGAACAGGTCACCGACCACGTTCATGCCGTCCATCAGCGGACCTTCGATCACGTGCAGCGGACGTTCGGCGGCGAGCCTCGCTTCCTCGGTGTCCTCGACGATGAAATCGGTGAGGCCATGGACCAGCGCATGCGCCAGCCGCCTCGCCACCGGCCATTCGCGCCAGGCCAGATCGGCGACATTCTTCTCCTTGCCGGCGCCGTGGAATTTCTGCGCGATGGTCAGCAATCGCTCGGACGCATCCGGGCGCTTGTTGAGCACCACGTCCTCGCAGGCCTCGCGCAACTCCGGCTCAAGATCGTCGTACACGGCCATCTGGCCGGCGTTGACGATGCCCATATCCATGCCGGCGCCGATGGCGTGATACAGGAACACCGAGTGCATCGCCTCGCGCACCTTCTCGTTGCCGCGGAAGGCAAACGACAGGTTCGACACGCCGCCCGAGACGTGGCTGCACGGGCAGCTCGCCCGGATCTGCCGCGCGCCCTCGATGAAGGCCGCGCCGTAGCCGTTGTGCTCCTCGATGCCGGTCGCCACCGCGAAGATGTTCGGATCGAAGATGATGTCCTGCGGCGGGAAGCCGACCTTGTTCACGAGAATGTCGTAGGCGCGCTTGCAGATCGAAACCTTGCGCTCGATGGTGTCGGCCTGGCCCTGCTCGTCGAACGCCATCACCACGACGGCGGCGCCGTAGCGCAGCACTTTTTTCGCGTGCTTGACGAACTCGGCCTCGCCCTCCTTGAGCGAGATCGAATTCACCACCGGCTTGCCCTGGATGCATTTCAGCCCGGTCTCGATCACCGAGAACTTCGAGGAATCCACCATCACCGGCACGCGGGCGATATCGGGCTCGGCCGCGATCAGGTTGAGGAAGGTCTTCATCGCCTCGGCGGAGTCGAGCAGGCCCTCGTCCATGTTGACGTCGATGATCTGCGCGCCGTTCTCGACCTGGTCGCGGGCAATCGCGAGAGCCGCCGCGTAGTCGCCGGCGGTGACGAGCTTGCGAAATTTCGCCGAGCCGGTGACGTTGGTGCGCTCGCCGACGTTGACGAATGGAATCTGCGGCGTCAGCGTGAATGGCTCGAGCCCCGACAGCCGCAGCATCGGCAGCGTCTCGGGGATCGGACGCGGCGCCTTGCCGCGCACCGCTTCGGCGATCGCGCTGATGTGGTCCGGCGTGGTGCCGCAGCAACCGCCGACGATGTTGACCAGGCCGGTGTCGGCGAACTCACCGAGATGCTTCGCCATGTCCTCGGGCAACTCGTGATAGTGGCCGAACTCGTTCGGCAGGCCGGCGTTCGGGTAGGCGCAGATCAGCGTGTCGCTGACCCGCGCCAGGTCGGCGATATGCGCGCGAAGCTGCTCGGCGCCGAGCGCGCAGTTCAGGCCGACCGAAATCGGCGATGCATGCCGCACCGCATTCCAGAACGCCTCCGGCGTCTGGCCCGAGAGCAGCCTCCCGGAGCGGTCGGTGATCGTCCCCGAGATCATCACCGGCACATCGACGCCACGCTCTTCGCACTGCTCGGCGATGGCGTAGATCGCGGCCTTGGCGTTCAGCGTGTCGAAGATCGTCTCGATCAGAAGCAGATCCGCGCCGCCGGTGAGCAAGCCCGCGCACCTGCTCGCCGTAGGCCTTGCGGAGCTGGTCGAAGGTGATGGCGCGGAAGCCGGGATTGGCGACGTCCGGCGAGATCGAGGCGGTGCGGTTGGTCGGGCCCAGGGCGCCTGCGACAAACCGCGGCCGGCCGTCCTCGCGCTCGGCCTTGTTCGCCGCCTCGCGCGCCAGCCGTGCGCCCTCGCAGTTCAGCTCATAGGCGATGTCCGACAGGCCGTAATCGGCCTGCGCGATCGAGGTCGACGAGAACGTGTTGGTCGAGACGATGTCGGCGCCGGCCTTGTAATACGCGTAATGGATCTCGCGGATCGCATCCGGCCGGCTGAGGTTGAGCAGATCGTTGTTTCCGCGCACCTCGCGATTCCAGGCGTCGAAGCGGGCGCCGCGATAGCCTTCTTCGTCGAGGCCCATCGCCTGGATCATCGTGCCCATGGCGCCGTCGAGCACCAGGATGCGCTCGGCGGCGATCCTCTTGAGCAAATCTCGGGCGCTGGTGTGGGACGTGTTGGGCATGATTTTAAGCCGCTTGCTTGGTCGCCGGGCGAAGGCCCAGCAGATGGCAGATCGCGTAGACGAGATCGGCGCGGTTCATGGTGTAGAAGTGGAAATCGGTGACGCCCTGCTCGAGCAGGCCCATCACCTGCTCGGCGGCGACGGCGGCGGCGATCAGCTTTCGCGTCGCCACGTCGTCATCGAGCCCTTCGAAGCGATCGGCGAGCCAGCGCGGCACGCTGGCGCCGGTGCGCTCGGCAAAATTCCGAGTCTGCTTGAAGTTCTGCACCGGAAGGATGCCGGGCACGATCGGGATGTAGATGCCGCGGGCGCGGACCTTGTCGAGATAATCGAAATAGCGGTCGTTCTCGAAGAAGAACTGCGTCATCGCCCGCGTCGCGCCGGCATCGACCTTGGCCTTCAGCATGTCGATGTCGTCGGCGACCGTCGCGCTGTCCGGATGCTTCTCCGGATAGGCCGACACCGACACCTCGATGTCGGCGATCCGCTTGATGCCGGCAACGAGATCGGCGGCATTCTTGTAGCCGCCCGGATGCGGCGCGTATTTCGCGGCCACACCCTCGGTCGGATCGCCGCGCAGCGCCACGATGTGGCGCACGCCGGCATCGCGATAGGATTCGATCACCGCATCGACCTCGGGCCGGGTCGCGGCGACGCAGGTCAGATGTGCGGCCGGCGTCAGCGCGGTCTCCTTGACGATCCGCCGCACCGTCGAATGGGTGCGCTCGCGGGTCGAGCCGCCGGCGCCATAGGTCACCGACACGAAATTCGGCGACAGCGGCGCCAACCGGCCGATCGCCTCCCAGAGATTGCTCTCCATCTCCTCGGTCTTCGGCGGGAAGAATTCGAACGAGACGCGGATGTCCTTGCCCATCACGCCACCTCGCGAACGTCGTTGGCGATCCGCGCGCGGGTGTCGCGGCCGAGCCAGAGCGACACCGCGACCTTGCCGTCGGAGCCGGGCTCCGGCGAAAGGCTGCGGTGCATCGTGACGTCGAGGCCGGCGGTCGTCATCCACTGGCTGACCGCCTCGGCGGGAAATCCGAGCCGTCGATGGGCGTGCTCCTCGCGGAGAAACTCCAGATCGTGTGGCGCGAAATCGACCACCAAGAGCCGGCCGCCCGGCGCCAGCACGCGGACCGCCTCGCGAACCGCGCGCGCGCCGTCGTCGAGGAAGTGCAGCACCTGATGGATGATGACGACATCGAATGAATTGGCCGGCACCGCGAGATCGTAGATATCGCCCTGCCGCACGCTGCAATGGCGCAAGCCGGCGCGTTCGATCCGGGCGCGCGCGATCAGCAGCATGTCGAGCGACAGATCGATGCCGAGCCCGCGCTCGAGAGCGGATCCGAACATTTCCAGGATGCGGCCGGTGCCGGTGCCGAGATCGAGCAGCGAGCGGAACGGCCGGTCGGCCAGCGCGTCGCGGATGGCGCCCTCGACCGCCTCGTCGGCGACATGAAGCTTGCGGATGCGGTCCCATTGCGCGGCGTGGGAGCGGAAGTAGTCCTGCGCCGCCGCCGCCCGCGCGGTGCGCACCGCCGCGAGCCGGTCGCGATCGCGGGCGACCATCGAGTCGTTCGGATTGAGCTGCGCGACCAGGGTGCGGGCGAACTCGGCTGCACCGCCGGTCTCGGCCAGCCGGAAGAACGCCCAAGAGCCCTCGCGGAAGCGCTCGATCAGCCCGGCCTCGACCAGAAGCTTGAGATGGCGCGAGATGCGCGGCTGCGACTGCCGCAGGATTTGCGTCAGGTCGGACACTGTCAGCTCGGCCTCGCCGAGCAGGACCAGGATGCGCAGGCGCGTTTCCTCGCCGGCAGCCTTGAGGGCCGCGTTGAGGGCGTCGAATGGCAAGTGGGCAGAAACGCTCATGGGAAGTGGCCCATCACATAAACATATCTTTATATCGATAAGTCGAGGCGATCAAGGCTGGCGAAGGGACACGCTGAACTGGTGGTAAACTCCATGCCTTGGAGCACCGCCATGACCGCCGAAACCACCGTCAAATCAGCCGGAACCGACGAAAGCCACATCCGCCCGGGCGAGGTTCAGGTCGCCCTGCCCGACCGGGCCGACGCCCAGCTCTATTTCATCGGCCGCATCCGGACCCCCTGGCAAAGCCGCAGGGAGTGCCCGAAGAACGCCCGGGCCTCCCGCGAATCCGGCGTGGTCTGCACCATCGAGGTCGATCCGCGCTGGGAGAAGGCGCTGCCGGGGGTCGAGACATGCTCGCACCTGATCCTGCTCTATTGGATGGACCGGGCGCGCCGCGACCTGGTGGTCCAGACCCCCAAGCAATACGCCGAGGGCAAGCCGACCTTCTCGCTCCGCTCGCCGGTCCGGCCCAATCCGATTGCGCTCGCCGTGGTCGAGCTCCGCAAGGTCGAGGGCAATCGCCTGCACGTGGTCGGGGTCGACTGCCTCGACAACACGCCGCTGCTCGACATCAAGCCGTATTTCAGTTCCACCAATTCCATCCCGGACGCCCGGGTTGGCTGGCACGCCGACCGCAAAGTTCAGAGCTGATTATTTCAAATTGAATTAGCTCCGTTCGTCCCCGCGGAAGCGGGGAGCCAGTCTTTGGCCAGAGATACTGGATCCCCGCTTCCGCGGGGACGAACGGCAGTTTGTTTCGACGCGACAATTCGGCGAAACCGACGATACAAAGTCGTTCGAACCGAACCCGGCCGGCTCCCGACCAATGGCTGAAGGGGCGTCACCTTTTCGTGAGAAGGCGTTCCAGGCCGATCTGCGCGGTCCTGTCAAGGAACTGGAATCGCTCTGGCCAGTTATCGCGACAAGAGGTCAATGTCGGGAGAGTTTCATGTTTTCAGCCAAGCACCTGTGCCTCGCCGCGACGGCGATGGCAGCCACCATTCTGTCCAGCGCGCCGGGACAAGCCGACCCGCTCGCCATGACCGACACGGGTTTCCCGTTCGGCTCGATCTTCCAGCAAGTGGTGCGCGACCCCGCTCCGCAGGCGACGCCCGACGAGAGCGTCACCGAGCAGCCGGCCGGTCCGGTCGATGAGCGCTTCCGCCGCCAGATCGTGTCGTACAACACCGCCGAGCAGCCGGGCACCATCGTCATCGATACGCCGCACACCTATCTCTACCTCGTGCTCGGCCAGGGCCGCGCCATCCGCTACGGCATCGGCGTCGGCCGCGACGGCTTCCGCTGGTCGGGCGTGCAGACCGTCGCCAACAAGCAGGAATGGCCGGACTGGCATCCGCCGGCGGAGATGATCGCGCGCCAGCCGTATCTGCCGCGCATGATGGCCGGCGGCCCCGGCAACCCGCTCGGCGCCCGCGCCATGTATCTCGGCTCCAGCGAGTATCGCATCCACGGCACCAACGCGCCGGACACCATCGGCAAGCGCGTCTCGTCGGGCTGCATCCGCCTGATCAACGCCGACGTCGAGGATCTCTACAACCGCGTCAACATCGGCACCAAGGTCGTGGTGCTGCCGGACAGCGGCTACCGCGCCGAAGCTTCTGCGCCGCGCCCGGCCCGGTATTCGGCGCCGGTTCGCCAGCAGCACGCCGCGCCGGTGGTGCATAGCTCTTACGCCGTCCCGACTGGCCGCACCTACTCGGTTTCTTCGCCGAGCGCGGCCCCCGCTCCGCTCCCCCAGCGCGTGTCGCTCAATGACGAGACGCCGCGGCCGCCGATGTCGATCCATCCGTATTGATCCAGTAGTAGCAGGTAGCGTCAGTCAAGAACGGGGCGAGGCCACTGGTCTCGCCCCGTTCTTTTCGCTACATCGCCTCCGCACCGATCCCATCCGGTTCGGACAAAGATCATGCCGAATAAGCGGAGGACGCGGAATGAAAATCGCAGCGATGGCGGCCGGCGCGGTCGGCGCCTATTTCGGTGGCCGGATGCAGGCCGCGGGCCATGACGTCGCCTACATCGCGCGCCGCGCCCACCTCGATGCGCTGCGCAAGGACGGCCTGAAGATCGAGAGCGTGCACGGCGATCTGCACCTGCCGAAGGTCAATGCCACCGACGATCCGAAGCAGGTCGGACCGGTCGACATCGTGCTGTTCGCGGTCAAGCTCTGGGACACCGAGACCGCGGCCGAACTGGCGAAGCCTCTGGTCGGCCCGAACACCCGCGTCATCACCTTGCAGAACGGCGTCGACAGCTACGAGCGCGTCTCCGGCATTCTCGGCAAGGAGCAGACCTGCCCCGGCACCGCCTATATCGCCGCCGTGCTCGGCGGCCCCGGCGTGATGCGCCACACCTCGAAGTTCGCCACCATGCGGGTCGGCCGGATGGACGGCAAACCGGACGCGAAGCTTGCCGCCTTCGTCGAGGCGGCCAAGGCCGCCAACATCGACATCCAGCCGCAGGACGACATGAACCGCGAGCGCTGGCAGAAGTTCATCTTCCTGTCGTCGATGGCCGGCGTGAACTGCATGATGCGCGAGCCGATCGGCAAGGTGCTGGCCGATCCCGACACGCGAAGATTCTACCGGACGCTGATGGAGGAATGCCTCAAGGTCGGCCAGACGTCCGGCGCCAAGGTGCCGGAATCATGGGTCGACGACCGCATGACGTTCTCCGACAACGCCCCGCCCGGCATGAAGGCGTCGATGTACCACGACCTCGAAGCGGGCAACCGCCTCGAGCTCGACTGGCTGACCGGCAAGGTGGTGTCGCTCGGCCACCAGCTTGGCGTGCCGGTGCCGGCGAGCGAGGCGGTCTACGCCGCGGTCAAGCTGCACCGCATGGGCGGCGGCTGATCGTGAGCTACGCGATCAGATAGATCGGGCTGGTCCAGGCCTGATTGCCGTCGGCCTGCGTCACGCGGATATAGACCGGCAGGTCGGCGCTGCCGCTCTGCGTCACCGTATGATCGAGCGTGACGCGGCGGCTCCAGTCGGCCTCGGGCAGCCGATAGACGCTGAGCCGCCGGCCGAGCCCGCCGCCGTCGAACGCCACCACGTTGTCGGCGAGCGTCGCCAGATCGATGTCGCCCGACACCACATTGGTCTCGATCTTGATGCGTGCCCGCGCCTGCCTCGTCGAGCCAGAGATCGACGCCGGCGAGGTTGCCGGTGGTGACCGAGGTCCAGGTCAGCGCCGTGCCCGGCGCGGTCTCGGAAATCTTGCGCTCCGGATTGAGGAAGTTCACCGCGGCGAAGCGCGCGATGCGGTTTCCCGTCACCGTGAGCTTGCCCTGCCAGATCGTCTCGCGGCCGCGGCCGCGATACTCGGCGCCCTGCCACAGCACCCGGACACGACGGCCGAGATCGCCCGCTGCGAACGGCCGCACCGAATGCACCACCTCGCGGCCATGCAGCACATCGACCCGCTCGACCGGCGCGGTGCCGATCACCTCGGCCGTCGAGCTTCATCGCCGCGCCGTTCGGCCGCACGATGTCGCCCATCCGCGCCTCGCGCACTGTGGTCTCCGTCGCAGGCCCAAGCTGCGGATCGTCGGAGAAGCCCGTCACCTCGCGGTCGAACGTCGCCCTTCAGGTCGACGAAGATGCGCGTGCCCGTCGTGCCGTAGTGCTTGCGCTGGCGCAGCGCCGTGAACAGCGCA
This sequence comes from uncultured Alphaproteobacteria bacterium, assembly GCA_963785665.1. Lineage (GTDB taxonomy): Bacteria > Pseudomonadota > Alphaproteobacteria > Rhizobiales > Xanthobacteraceae > Z2-YC6860. Next base: position 137,428 of record CAWAWF010000022.1, on the reverse strand, counting down.
TCGCGGTTGAGCTCCGGCATGAAGTAGCAGCTCAAGCCGCCGACCGCGCCGAACGTCGAGGCGCCCGGCCGCGTCGCGCCGGGCCGGCCCTTGTGGTCGTCGCTGTGGCACACCACGCCGACGCGATAGCCCTTGTCGAACGCGTCGTGCAGCAGCCACTCGAACGTGCCCCAGCTCGAATGCACCTCGACGGTGCGCTCGGTCTTGCCGTCGTGGGCGTATTTGATGTCGGCGTAGCGGCCGCCGACATGGGCGATGACGCAGCAGTCCTCGTCCTTCAGGAACTCGAACAGCTTGTCGGCGGTGTAGATCGCGTCGGTCGAGGTCTGGCCTTCGACCAGGATGTGCGACGAGCGGCGGATCGGCCGGCCCTCGTGGCGGTAGAAGATGTTGCGGTCGCCGCCCATGCCGGTGTTGCCGGACCATTCGTAGCCCGGCAGGCAGACGAACTTTCCCGGCTTGTCGAACTCCGCCGTCAGCTCGTTCAGCTTCTTCCAGAACGCATCGGTGATCTGGAAGTCGTTGCCCTGGTGGCCGACCATGTCGACGAAGGCCGCATCGCGCGCGTATTTGAAATAGGCCTCGGCCGATCCCATGCCGATGGTCTCGCCGCTCTGGCCGTGCAGGTCGGCCCAGTAGCGGCGCAGCGCCGGCTTCTCCGCGACGACGCGCATCGGATTGGCGCGCGCGGCCTCCTTGTCACCAGCCATCACCTTCAGCTCGATGTCGCCAGCTTCATCCACCGTGAGGTTCTCGATGACGCGCGGCCCCTCGCCCTTCCGCAGCGTCACGCCAGACGGCAGACCGCGCACCAACCGCGAAGGCTCGAGCGCCAGCGACGTATCCGCCTGATCGGTCGGATTGCCCCACATGTCCTCGGCGACCAGCGCGAGACGGAACGGCTCGCCCACCACGGCAAGCGACGGCACGATCGCCTTGAAGCTCACCGCCGGTCCCGCCACGAGATCGAACGCCGGATGCTTCAGCTCGCAGAACTCGTAGGTGGCGAACGCATCGACCGACGAGCGCAGCTCGACATCCTTCTCCACGTTGGTCTGCAGCCGGTAGCCCGGCGAGCCCTGGCGTCGGTCGCCCATCCGGATCGTCAACGTGTCGCCCTGGCGCAGATAGCCGCGGCCGACCCGGATCATGATGGTGTTCTGCCACGGCCGGATGTTGGTGCGGTCGAACCACACCTCCAGCACGGCGCCGTTGCTCGCCTCGACCGTGGTGAAGTTCGCCGCCTGCGGCTTGTCGAACTGCGGCTTGCTCATGTCGGACGTGGTCCGCCACGAGATCTTCACCATGCCGGTGTCGTCGATGCCGAACGTGCCCGCGGTGTAGACCAGCGTCAGCTCGGCGAAGGAGCCGGCGACGAACGGGCCGGGCGGCGAGAGCTTGATCGAGCCCATGTGCTCGGGGAGATAGTGGGAATACGGCATGATGTTCCAGGATTGATGGCGGTCGGGATTGGTACGATAGTCGATGCAGGACACCAAAGTCAGGAGCAACTTCCGATGCGCCACGTCCGGCTCTTTGTCGCAGCTCTGGTCGTCGGACCTTGCCCCTGATCGCTCGCCGCTCGCGCGCGCGACGAGTGGCCCAGCCGGCCGATCCATTTCATCGTGGCCTATCCGCCCGGCGGCTCGACCGACATCGGCGCCCGCGCCATCGCCGACCGGCTGTCGCGAACGCTCGGCCAGCAGGTCGTGGTCGAGAACAAGTCCGGCGCCGGCGGCAACCTCGGCGTCGAATACGCCGCCAAGACCGCGCCGGACGGCTACTCCGTGCTGATCGAGCCGGACCAGATCACCAGCTCGCCGCACGTCTTCAAGGTCAGCTTCGATCCGCTGAAAGATTTCATCCCGGTGATCGAGCTTTCGCAAGCAACCGGTGGTGCTCGCCGTCAACGCCAAGCTCGGCGTCAACACGCTGGCCGAGTTGATCGCGCTCGCCAAGCAGAAGCCCGGCATGGGCTTCGCCACCTCCGGCGTCGGCTGCCAGCAGCACATGGTGGCGGAGTGGTTCGCCAAGCTCGCCGGCATCAAACTCGAGCACGTGCCCTACCGCGGCGGCGGCCAGGCCATCAACGATCTGATCGCCGGTCACATCCCCATCGGCTCGCTCGGCTCGTCGCCGCTGATCCCGCACTACAAGGCCGGCACCTTGAAGTTGCTCGCCCAGTCGATGGCAGAGCGCTCGCCGAGCCTGCCGGACGTGCCGACCTACCAGGAGTCCGGCATCGACATCGCGCTCGACCAATGGCTCGGCGCTTTTGTCCCGACCGGCACGCCGCAGACCATTGTCGACCGCCTCAACGCCGAGATGAATAAGGCGCTCAAGGAGCCCGCCATCCGCGACCTGTTCGTCAAGTCGGCGCAGGATGTCGTCGGCGGCACGCCCGGGCAGTTCGCCAAGCTCGTCCACGACGACTTCGAGAAATACGCGCGGCTGACCAAAGAGCTCAATATCAAGGTCGATTAGGAGGTGGAACCCGGTGTTAAGAAACTGCAAATCGGCAGGGCGTAAAACGGCCTCAGAAACCGTCATGATTTGAGTCTGGGTGGATTTGGGGCCGGCCCCGGGCGTTCCGGGCCGGAGATTCGGGACGATGGCGCGCAACGAAGTCCTCGACAGCATTTTTCGGCCGCAACAGAAGCGGAGGCGCTTCGCGTTGCCGTTCGGCCTGTCGATTCGCACTGTCGCGGTGGGCGCGGTCGTCCTCGTCATTTTCTTCTCGACCACGCTCTGGGCGCTCAACCGTTTCTTTCCCGGCAATCCGCTCGATGAAAGCAAGCCCACCACCACCGCGCTCACGCCGCTGCAGCCGGTGACGCGCACCTCGGTCGTCATCGCGCCAGTGGCGATCGCCGCACTTGCCATCCGCGACGCCATGGAGGTCCAGGCCCCGCGCGGCCTCACCGGCAAGAACGAGAACCCGCTCGCCGAGTTGCTCGGCAAGGCCGACATCGGCTGGACCATCGGCCGCGGCCCGATCGCGGTGAGCGGCGCCGCAACCGGCCTCAACATCACGACGGCGCTGAACGGCTCGCTCCGCGTCACCGGCCAGCTTGCCAACACCGGCGGCAACCTCACCGGCGCGGTCGGCAGCCTGCTCGGCAGCAAGTTTGGCGGCGAGGTGCAGAAGCTGACGTCGAAGGTGCTCGACCAGCGCGCCGACATCCGCGGCAACGTCGCGGTCACCGCGAAGCCCGCGCTGCTCTCGAACTGGCGGATCGAGCCCAATCTGTCCGGCCATGTCGCGCTGGCCGACGGCGGCATGAGCGTCGCCGGCATCAAGATCAATGTCTCCAACGAAGTGAAGCCGCTGCTCGACAAGACCGTCAACGAGCAGATCGGCAACCTGTCGAACAGGCTTCGCGGCGACAAGACTCTGGAGATCGCGGCGCGCAAGCAGTGGACGACGATGTGCCGCTCGCTGTCGCTCGGCAAGGCCGCGCCCGGGGCTCCCGATCTCTGGCTCGAGGTGAAGCCGACCCGCGCGTTCGCGGCGCAGCCGAAAATCCTGACCGACTGGGTGATCCTCACCGTCGGCGTGCAGGCCGAAACCCGCATCGTGCCGGCCGAAACCAAGCCCGACTGCCCGTTCCCGCAGCGGCTCGATCTCGTCAACGGCCTCGACCAGGGCAAGGTCAGCATTTCGGTGCCGATTGACGTGCCGTTCACCGAGCTCAACCGGGTGATGGAGCTTCAGCTCAAGGACAAGACCTTCCCCGAGACCGGCAACTCGCCCGGCAAGGTCACGGTGCTGGCCTCCAGCATCTCGGCGTCCGGCGACCGGCTGCTGATCTCGCTTCGGGTCAGGGCCAAGGAGACCAAGAGCTGGTTCGGCCTCGCTGGCGAGGCGACCGTGCACATCTGGGGCAAGCCGACGCTCGACCAGGACAACCAGATCATGCGGCTCACCGACATCTCGCTCGACGTGCAGTCGCAGGCAGCGTTCGGACTTCTGGGAACGGCCGCGCGCGCGGCGATTCCCTATCTGCAGAAGGCGCTGGCCGACAACGCCGTGGTCGATCTGAAGCCGTTCGCGGCCAACGCGCTGAAAGGCATCGACGCCTCGCTCGGCGATTTCAAAGCCCCGGTCGACGGCGTCGAGGTCGAAGCCGCGGTCAGCGAGCTGCGTCTGACCGGCATCGAATTCGATTCCAAGACGCTCCGCGTCATCGGCGAAGCCCAGGGCACCGCGCGCGCGCTGGTCCGCAAGATCGCGCTTCAATAAACGGACGTTCAGGAACGCCGACGGCGCGAAGATTTATCTTGCGCCGCGGGAACCAATTGCATTGCAGCGCCTTGGATTGACCACACATTGCCCGTTGGCTCTGACTCAACGCGCCGCAATGAACATTCGGGGACCAAATCAATATGAGTTCGCGCTTGCCTAAGAATGCCGTGGCAACACTTTTGCTGGCCGGCACCGCCCTTCTGAGCTTCCAAGCCACGGGTTTCGCCGCCTCGCCTGAGGGCGAAGGCTGGCAACGGCTGGCGCAAGCCGCGCCGCCGGCGGAAGAGAAGGACAAGAAGCCGGCACCGCCCGCGGCAAAGCCGGCACCGCCGCCACGTCCGGCCGCGCCGCCGCCGCCCCCACCGCACCCGGCACCGCCTCCTCCGCCGCGTCCAGCAGCGCCGCCTCCTCCGCCGCCGCCTCACCCGGCGCCGCCGCCGCATCCGGCAGCACCATCGCCGCCGCCTCATCCGCCTGCCGCCGCGCCCGCACCGCATCCGGTGCCGCCCGCCGCAGCGCCGGCGCAGCGCGTCGCCCCACCCGCTCCGCCGCGTGAGGAACGCCGCGAGCCGCCGCGTCCGCCCGCGGCGCAGCCACCGGCCGCAGCACCGCAACATCAGGCCCCGGCAATACAGCCGCCGGCAGCAGCGCCCGCGCAGCGGCCGGCTGGCGCACCCGAACGTCGCGAAGAGCGTCGCCCGCCACCGCCTGCAGCCGCTCCGCCGCCGGCAGCCGCCCCGCCACCAGCAGCCCCGCCCGGCCCCCCCGCCGCGCTACAGCAACGCGGCCCCGCGCAGCAGCAGAACACCGCGCGGCCGGTGCCGAACTTCCGCGCCAACAATCCGGCCGCGGCCGTCGCGCCGCCGACGCAGACTCGCAACGCCAATGAGTTCATCCGCCGCGATGGCGGTGCTCCGGCGCCGAAGATCGAGCAGCTTCGGGCGGAGCGCAAAGAGACGCGCGAGGGCAACACCACGTTCATCCGCGAGGGTGACCGCACCATCATCCGCGAGGGCAACTCGTCGATCATCCGCCACAGCGAGGCCAACCGCTTCGCCATCGGCGCTCGCAACGTGCAGACCGCGCGGCGCGGCAATCTCGCCGAGACGATCGTCGAGCTTGCCACCGGCGTTCGCATCGTCAACGAGACCGATCAGGAGGGCCGTCTGCTACGGCGCTACCGGCGCGATCCGAACGGCCGCGAGGTCGTCATCATCGACAACAGCTACGCGTACCGTCGCGGCCCCGCCCCGATGTATCTGCAACTGGCGCCGCCGGTGATCCGCATTCCGCGCGATCGCTACATTCTCGATGCTGACCGCGCCGATCTGGCCCAGGTTTACGGCGTTCTCGAGGAACCGCCGGTGGATGTGATCGACCAGCCCTACACGCTCGATCAGGTCCGCTACAACGCGCCGTTGCGCGATCGGATGCCGCGGGTCGATCTCGACGTCAACTTCGACTCGGGCTCGTGGCAGATCACACCTGATCAGGTGGAGCGGCTCAGCATCATCGCCGATGCGATCAACCGGATCATCCAGCGCAATCCGCGCGAGGTGTTCATGATCGAGGGCTACACCGACGCCACCGGCACGCCGGAGGACAATCTGTCGCTGTCGGACCGCCGCGCCGAGACCGTCGCGGTGGCGCTGACCGAGCAGTTCCAGGTGCCGCCGGAGAACCTGGTCACGCAGGGCTACGGCGAGGACTATCTGAAGGTGCCGAGCAACGGCCCCGAACGGCTCAACCGGCGCGTCGCCGTCCGACGCATCACGCCGCTGATCGACCAGCAGGCGCAGAACGGCGCACCGCCGCCGCCCCCGCCGCGCTAAGCCCGGCCTGCGGCGCGCTCAGGCGCGCCGCAGCAATGGCCACAGCTCCGCGAGCGAGTCTTGCTCGCCGAGCCGATCCAGCATCGCCGCGATCCTCTCGGCGTTGCCACGCTCGACGCCGGCATGCGCTGCGCAGTCGAAGAACTTGTCGCGCATCTGCGCGGCCGTCATCGGATTCTTCGCGGTGCCGCTGGCGTCAACCACCAGACGCTCGACGCTGCGGCCGTCCTTCAATGTCACCGTGAGCCGCGTCGGATAATCGCCGCCGTGCACATCGGCGAACTCCGGATCGATCGAGACCTTGACCATGCCGGCCAGTTCCTTGACCCGCGGATCGGCGATCGCGGCCGGCTCGAAGGTCGAAAGCTTCGGCACGCCGTGCGCCAGCGGCGGCCGCGACGACGTATTGCAGATTGAACTTCGCCGCCTCCATGTTCGCCGGATACTGCTCGCCGGCGCGGCTCGCGGCGTACTTCGAGATGCCGGCCTTGATCGCGGTGATGTCGGCGACCTTGGGCCCCAGCTCGTCGCGGATCGAAAGCGCGGCGTCGATGCCGGTGTGGATGACGCCGCCGCTCGGATAGCGCTTCGGGCGGAAGCCCAGCTCGACCAGGTCGTACCGCGTCCCAAGATCGTCGAACGGCTTGACGCTCCAGTCCATGCCGCGGGCGAAGCTTGCGAAGAAGCCGCCGCGCCCTTCCAGCGCCGCATGGTTCGCGGTGAAGCCCGACTTGCCGAGCTGCGCCGCCATCATGCCATTTCGCGCGGCATGGCCGGCGTGCAGCGGCTTGGTCATGGTGCCGTAGTTGGCGTTGACGCCGGAGGCGAGCGACACCGCGATGCCGATCACGTCGGACATCGCCGAGGCCGGTGTCTTCGTCAGCCGCGCGCAGGCCACCGCCGCGCTGATCGCGCCGATGGTCGAGGTGCCGTGCCAATGGCCGATGCCGTTGTGGGTCGGGTTGGCCCGCGACAGCCGCGCGCACACCTCGAAGCCGGTGATGAACGACGAAAGCAGCTCGGCGGAGGTCGCGCCATCCCGCTCGGCGAGCGGCAGCAGCGCCGGGATCACCGGCGCCATCAACTGGCCCTGCTGGAACGTGAAGTCGAAATCGAGCGCGTGCGCGGCCACGCCATTCGCCAGCGCCGCGAGCTGTGGCGACGTTCGCAGACCAGAGCCGATCACCGTGCACTGCGGTGCCGCGCCCTCGGCCTGCACCATGTCGCGGACGATCGCCGCGGCCTTCTCGGTGGAACCCGCAAGCGTCACGCCGATGGTGTCGACAAACGCGGTACGCGCCCGCTCGATCGCCAACGGCGGCGCGCTTTTCAAGTCGAAGCCCAGTGACGAAGTCCGCGATTCGCGCCGAAAGCTTCGGCGCCTGCCCCGGCGCCATGGTCTGCGCCCTCCCCGTCGCCGAAACGCCGGTCATAACCGCCGCGCTGCCGGCGATAAACAGCCGCCGGTCGATGGAAGCCGTTCGATGCCGCACGCGCATGGCAGTCGCCTCCCAGTTGTAAGCCTAGCACGTTGACACCCGGGCGCACCGGCCTAGATTAGCGGTGTTCCGAGGGGTGTTCCGCAAGGAGCTGAGATAAACCCTTTGAACCTGATCCGGGTCATGCCGGCGAAGGGACGGACACTTCATCCCCTCCAAGGCATGTTTCCGCACACCGTTCTGGCGCGTTGCTGCGCCGCAGGAGCATAGCGATGAACAAGCCCGTTTCCGCCGCCGACCTCGTCACGCCGAAGGTCACCACCGGCCCGCTCATCGGCTCGCGCAAGGCTTATGCGAACCCCGACGCCGCGCCCGACCTCCGCGTGCCGATCCGCGAGATCGTGCTGTCGGAGGCGCGCGGCGAGCCGCCGCTGCCGGTGTACGACACCTCGGGCGTCTACACCGACAACGACGTGGCGATCGACGTCGAGAACGGCCTGAAGCGCACCCGCATCGAATGGGTCAAGGAGCGCGGCGGCGTCGAGCAATACGACGGCCGCCCGATCAAGCCGGTCGACAACGGCAACGTCACCGGCAAGCACCTCGCCCGCAACTTCCCGAACACGCCGAAGCCGCTACCGCGCGCTCGACGGCAAGCCGGTCACGCAATACGAATGGGCCAAGCTCGGCGTCATCACCAAGGAAATGATCTACGTCGCCGAGCGCGAGAACCTCGGCCGCAAGACCCAGCTCGACCGCGCCGAATGGGCGCCGAAGGACGGCGAGAGCTTCGGCGCCTCGGTGCCGCTGTTCATCACGCCGGAGTTCGTGCGCTACGAGGTCGCCCGCGGCCGCGCCATCATCCCGTCCAACATCAACCACGCCGAACTCGAGCCGATGACGATCGGCCGCAACTTCCTCACCAAGATCAACGCCAACATCGGCAACTGCGCCGTCACCTCCTCGGTCGAGGAAGAAGTCGACAAGATGGTGTGGTCGATCCGCTGGGGCGCCGACACGGTGATGGACCTCTCCACCGGCCGCAACATCCACAACACCCGCGAATGGATCCTCCGCAACTCGCCGGTGCCGATCGGCACCGTGCCGATCTATCAGGCGCTGGAGAAGGTCGACGGCGATCCGGTCAAGCTCGACTGGGAGTGCTTCAAGGACACGCTGATCGAGCAGGCCGAGCAGGGCGTCGACTACTTCACCATCCACGCCGGCGTCCGCCTCGCCTACGTGCCGCTGACCGCCAACCGCGTCACCGGCATCGTCTCGCGCGGCGGCTCGATCATGGCGAAGTGGTGCCTGTCGCGGCACAAGGAGAGCTTCCTCTACGAGCGCTTCGACGAGATCTGCGACATCATGCGCAAGTATGACGTGTCGTTCTCGCTCGGCGACGGCCTGCGCCCCGGCTCGATCGCCGACGCCAACGACCGCGCGCAATTCGCCGAGCTGGAGACGCTCGGCGAACTCACCCAGATCGCCTGGAAGAAGGGCTGCCAGGTGATGATCGAAGGCCCCGGCCACGTGCCGCTGCACAAGATCAAGATCAACATGGACAAGCAGCTCAAGGAGTGCGGCGAGGCGCCGTTCTACACCTTGGGCCCGCTCACCACCGACATCGCGCCGGGCTACGACCACATCACCTCGGGCATCGGCGCCGCCATGATCGGCTGGTTCGGCTGCGCCATGCTCTGCTACGTGACGCCGAAGGAGCATCTCGGCCTGCCGAACCGCGACGACGTCAAGGACGGCGTCATCACCTACAAGATCTCGGCGCACGCCTCCGACGTCGCCAAGGGCCACCCGGCGGCGCAGCTTCGCGACGACGCGCTGTCACGCGCGCGCTTCGACTTCCGCTGGGAGGACCAGTTCAACCTCGGGCTCGATCCCGACACCGCGCGCGAGTACCACGACGAGACGCTGCCCAAGGACGCGCACAAGGTCGCGCACTTCTGCTCGATGTGCGGCCCGAAGTTCTGCTCGATGAAGATCACGCAGGATGTGCGGGATTATGCGGCGAGCTTCGGGCGACAACGAGAAGGCCGCGCTCTATCCCGACGCCGCGCAGGCGGGCATGAACGAGATGAGCGAGAAGTTCAAGAAGATGGGCAACGAGGTGTATGTCGAGGCGGAGAAGGTGAAGGACAGTAATAAGGCGCTGTAACGCACCGGGGAGCTACGATGTCTGAGAGCGTCGAACAACTCCCCACTGCAACCAAGCTTCTTGAGAAAGAAATCGAAAGGTTTCTGTCAACCAACACCCCTGAAGTCCTTTGTATCCGCGGCAAGTGGGGTGTCGGGAAAACTTACGGCTGGAAGCAGTACCTCGCCCAGGCCAAAACTAACAAGCTTCTGGCGCTGAAGAGATATGCCTATGTGTCTCTCTTCGGCATTCAGTCGCTCGACGAATGTAAATACGCAATTTTCGAGAATACTGTCTCTGAGGAAAGCGCCTCCTCATCAGAGCCCACACTGGATGATTTGACGTTGCGAACGGCCAGGGTAGCCGAATCCTACGGCCGTAGAATCGCTTCTCTAGTGATCAGCTACATTCCAGGCATAAAGAAGGCCTCTGATACTTTGAAAGTTCTTTCGTTTCTGACCATCAACAAGCAACTCATCTGCATTGATGACATTGAACGCAAAGGCAAGAGCCTCCGAACGCAGGACGTTCTGGGACTCGTCTCCTTCCTCAAGGAGAACCGCAAGTGCAAAATTGCGCTCATTCTGAACGAGGAGGAACTCGAAAAAGAAGACAAAGAACAACTCGAGAAATTTCAGGAAAAGGTCATTGATACGTCATTGCTCTTCGCGCCGAATGAAGAAGATTGCGTAGCGATTGCAATACCCAAGCGCGTCGGCGCCCTCGAACAACTCGCCGAAAGATCAATCGCCCTCGGAATATCGAACATCCGCGTTATCAAGAAAATTGAAAGGCTTGTTAGTCGAGTTGAGGCGCAGTTATCGAAGCATGATGACGCCGTGCTTTTGCAGGCAGTTCAGACGCTTGTTTTGTTCGGTTGGGCGCACTACAGCCGGACAGCGGATCAAGATACAAACTTCATCGACTTCGCCGTCAAGAAGCGAGGGCAGAGTTGGTATGGAGCCACAGCAGGGAAGGGACTGACGGACGAGGAAAAAAAGTGAGACGGCATTCTGGATGCGTACGGTTTCCGCGCGACCGATGACTTCGATCTCGCTCTATTAGACGGCATTCGAAACGGATTTTTCGACGACGAACGCGTTCAAAGATATGCAAAAAAACTGCATGAAATGCATTTGGCTGCGAAGTCAGACCAGTCGATAGGTGACGCGTGGCGAATGTTTCACGACTCCTTTGACGACAATGGAAATCAGGTTCTCAGCACCATAGCAGACGCCTTTGTAACCCATATGAAATTTGTGACGCTCGGAAATTTGAACGCCACGATAAGCTTGTTCGAGGAGCTTGGCCATTCTGACGTCGCTAGCGAGGCACTAACAAGGTACATGACGGAGCGCGCTGATGAGCCCAAGGAGTTCTGGGACCTCGATGCAAATCCATTTAGTGACAATATTAGCGATCCAGATGTGCAGAAGGCCTTCGCGGAGAAGCTCGCCACGTTCCAGGACGCAAGCGACCCAAAGAAGATATTGTTGAGAATAGCTAAGAATCAATCATGGAATCGCCGAGACACTGATTTCCTCTCGTCTCTGGGCAAGGACGATTACAAGTCCCTCTTCCATACATTGAAGGCCGATGAGCTTCGTGCCGCTGTCCGAACCGCTGTGGGCTTCGAGCGCATCGGTAACCGCGGAACTGAATATGATGCCATAATTGCGAATTCAAAGCGGCGCTCGCGGAGATTGCCGACGAGTCACCACTGAATCGTCGCCGGGTGCGGCGACTCGTAGGCGACCTAACCGATATCAACGATTCGCAGCGGCCATCGATGAGCGAAACCATTGATCGCTCGTAAGATGCGGTTACCCACTTCGGCTAATCCGCTCTAGCCGCTACAGCGCTGCTATAAAGCTCGCCGTTCACCCTCGGAGTTTCCCCATGCCCCTCCTCCGCCCCCTCACCCTCCTCTTCACCCTCGCCCTCTTCACCACATCCGCCCACGCGCAGGACGGCAAGCTCGCCATCCAGAAATACAACTACGCCGAATGGACCAAGGGCATCTTCTCCGAGGCCACCACGGTGACCATCGGCAACGCCAAGTTCATCTATCTCGCCGGCATCGGTGCCGAGGACGAGAACGGCCCGCGCGGCGCCATCCGCCATCCCGGCAATTTCGTCGAGCAGTGCAAATACGCCTACGACAAGATCAAGCGGGCGCTGGCGGCGAACGGCGCGCAGCTTTCCGACGCGGTGAAGATCACCACCTACATGACCGACCTGCGCCACCGCCTCGACATGGGCAAGTGCATCGGCGGGTCGTGGGGCGACGTGAAGTTTCCCTCGCACACGCTGATCGGGGTCACGGCGCTCGCTTTCCCCGAGATGATCGTCGAGGTCGACGTCACAGCGGTGGTGCAAGACAAGGCGCCAGCGAAGTAGCGGCCGCCGCTCCGGCGCACAGGGAGCGGCGCGCGGACAGCCTTCAGGGCAACTTTACATCGCAAGGCACCGGACAGATGATGTCCTCCGCACGGAGTGATGCATGGATCAGATGGCCGCCCTCAAACACCTACGCGCCGTCGTCAAGGCGGCGAAGGATTCCGACGATGTCGAGACATTGAAACGCGCGCTGCACGATCTGCTGATCCTGATCGAGAAGGCGCTTGGGCGAAAAGGCTAACGTTTCTGTTCGACCATCGCAGCCGGTATGGCACGTGTAGGGTGGGCTCGCTTCCTTAGCCCACCCTACAACTCGCCCTCGTCAATCTCCGCCGCCTTGAGCAAATGCCGCAGCAATCCCGTCTTCAGCGCCTTGTTGCCGTGGATCGGGATCGACAGCCGCACGACGCTGCCCGCCTTGCCGTAGATGTGATGGCTGCCGCTCACCCGCAGCAATTGCCAGCCGTGGCGCTCGACCAGCCGAGCTAGCTCCCGACCGGAAACAGATTTCATACCGCAATTTCGAGGACGCGGCCGCCGCCGCCCTTGGGCTCGGCAACGTCCACCGACAGACAGCCTTCGATGGCCTCATGAACGTTGGCGAGGAGTTCGTCCATCGTCTCGCCCTGGCTGGAGCAGCCGGGAATGGCGGGCACCTCGGCCCAGAAGCCGCCCTCTTCCGCCTCGTGCACGACCACCTTGATCTTCATGCGCAAACCTTCCCGGTGCGATTCCGAATTTACGCCCGCGCGGACTGTATTCAAGCGTGCGCTACGCGTCGTTGCGCCACATTTCAGATTCCCAAACAAGGCGGGTGTTTCCGCTTGACGATTCATCCAGGACTAAATACCTAATGACCACCCTGTTCGTTCGAGGGCGTCAACCGGTGACGCTTGTTGGCGGAATGGGGTGCGGCGCCTGCGGGTCCGGCCTCGTCAGCCGAATTCCCGGGAGGCCTCGGGGCCCCGCCCTACGGGCATTACGACCCGTGTGCTGGGAGCCAGCCAACCGCCGGAGCGCTCTTGCTCCGGAGGCCAAGCGCGGCCCGGGGTCAGTGCGACGGTTATGCCTCGCACGAAAATCGCCGCGGTGGAGCGCCGGAAGGCGTGCGCGCTGCCTCAAAGCGCGCCCGCCTGGCGCGGGCTGCGCCTCCCGGCGCTCCGCCTCCTCGTGGCTGTTTGACAATCGAATCTGTTGTGCCGCCCCGCGGAATGATGGCGCGTGCCGGAAGGCCTGCCGCTCAGTCGCCGAACACCCACCGCACGATCTTGGCGTCGCGCGCATAGCCACCGTTCTTCGAGAACGGCTCCTCGTTCCAGAACTTGTCGGCCGCGGCGCGGTCGGGCAACTCCAGCAGCAGCGCGGTGCCGATGTTGTCGGCGCCATCGGCCGAGCGGATCGGCCCGCGGAAGATGAAGCTCTCGCCATACGACGCGAAGTAGCTCTCGTGCGCGTGCAGGTGGCCGCGGAAGAACTCGTTGGTGCCGGTCTTCGGCCCGGTGCACAGGAACTGCTGCATGCCCTTGCGGCGATAATCGGCGGCGCGCTTGCCGAAGCTGTTCGACCAGCGGTTCATGTCGACGCGCTGATAGACGCCGGCCTTGCTCATCGGCTCGTCGGCCATGAACTTGTCCGCCGCCGCGCGGTCGTCGAGCTGCATGAAGAACGATGTGCCGAGCGTCTCGCGGCCATCGTCCGACACGAAATGCCCGTAGCCGATGACGCGCTCGCCGAAGCCCGCGACGTATTTCTTCTGCTCCGCCAGCAGCGCGCGCCGCTGCTCCGCACTGCCCGGCTTGTCCCAGCAATAGATCGCCCACTGCGCGTCCTTCTTGCGGTAGTAGTCCTTCAGCGCCTCGCCCTGCAATCCGTAGCGCGGATCGCCCGGCAGATACCCGGTCGCGTTGGCTCGTCTGACATTTTCGTCCTCCAGTCGCGCGGCAGCGTATCGCGGATCGCGCGGCAAACGTAGAGTGGTCCGGGGCAATCCTACGTTTTCCGAGGAGAACACCATGGCCAACGAGAGCACCCTCTCGCGTCCCGAGCTCGACGACCGCATCGCCATCCTTCGCGACAACATCCGGCAGTTGACCGAGCAGGCGGCGGCATCCTCGGGCGCCGCCGACGAAGTGCGCAACGCCGACCGCATCGCCGACCAGCAGGCCGAGCTGGACAAGCTGATCAAGCAGCGGGACGCGCTCGGCAAGAAATAACGATGAAATCCTCGCCCGCCGCCATCATTTCGCCGCACTCACCCTCGCACTGGGGCTGTCACCGATGACCACCGCGCACTCCGCCGAACTCCGCATCCTCGCCGGCGGCGGCATCGCCGGCCCGCTGAACGAGCTCGCCCCGCAATTCGAGCGCGCGGCCGGCCACAAGCTCGTCATCGTCTATGACGCGACGCCGGGCCTGATCAAGCGCACCCAGTCCGAGCCGTTCGACCTCGCCGTCGCCCCGCGCGAGGTCTATGCCGACGCCGCCGCCAAGGCGAAGTTCGCGCCGGGGCAGGACATCACCATCGCCCGCGCCGGCTTCGGCGTCGCGGTGCGCGCGGGCGCGGCGAAGCCCGACATCGGCACGGCCGATAAGCTGAAGGCCGCGCTGCTCCACGCCAAGTCGGTCGCGGTGCTGCCGGCGAGCGCGGCCGGCGCGCAGGTCACCAGGATGTTCGAGCGGCTCGGCATCGCCGACGAGATGAAGGCCAAGAGCAAAGTGCAGACCGGGCCGGCGGCGATCCCGCAGGCGGTGGCGAACGGCGACGCCGAGCTCGGCCTGTTCCTCATCAACGTGCTGATGGCGCCCGGCGTCGACATCGCAGGCCCCTTTCCGCCCGAGCTGCAGCAGGAGCTGGTCTATCTCGGAGCCGTCGCCGCCGGCAGCAAGGAGCCCGCCGCCGGCAAGGCGTTCATCGACTTCCTGCGCACGCCGGCCTCCGCCGGCGTGATCAAGGCGAAGGGCATGACGCCGGGCTGAGCGCGGCATTGCGCGCGGTCAGTTCGGGATTACCTGTGTGTCTCACTCCAGCAGGCGGGGAGCGCCGATGTCCGAAGTCACCTATGAAATCGTCGAGCACGATGGCGGCTGGGCCTACAAGTCCCAGGGCGTGTTCTCGGAGCCGTATCCCACGCACGCGGCGGCGCTGAAGGCCGCGCAAACCGCCGCCGCCGAGCAGAAGGTGCCCGGCCGCGAGGCCGTCATCGAGTTCGAGGATAAGAAAGGCAAGTGGCACACCGAGACCGATCGCGGCGACGACCGCCCTGCCACGTCGGTCAAGGACACCAAGCGCTGAGAGCGAGCGGTCAGAGCCTGATCGCTTCGCGTTGAAGCAATCCGTTCGCCCCCGCGGAAGCGGGAGCGAACGGTTGAGTTAATACAAGTCGGCCTACCGGACCGAGATCGCCAGCCCGCTCAGGTCGGCGTTGGCCAGCAACCCGACCTCGCGGCCGCTCAGCTCCAGCACCGCGCCCTTCTGGTTGGTCAGCACGATGCCCGATGCGCCGCGGCCGACCGCGAGGCCTGCGCCGGCGGCGCCGTACACGCCGGCAACGTCCGACGGCCGGAAGATGTGGCTGACCCGTCCGTGCAGATCCGTCCGCGCCGCGCCGAACACGATGCCGTAGCTGATCCCGCCGATCGACAGCGGATAGGCCCGGCCGTGGAAGAACAGCGTGCCGCTGCCGCCGGAGCCGCCGATGATCCAGCCGGCCTTGACCACGGAGATGCGGATGGTGCCCTCGTCGGCCTGCGCGGCGGACGTGAGGCCTGCGCCCGTGAGGGCTGTCAAAGCAATCAACGCGGCACGAAATCCGGATGAAATCCGCATGCTGGTCTCCCCTTGCGATATCGGTTGAAGTTTGCGCGGCCGACAGACCGCGGCAATGTCACTGTACGACGGGCATACAACATAGCAGGCCGCTGCGAGTTCCGTCGGCCCGCTTCACAGGACCGTATTCCTTGGCTCGCTAGCCCCGCCCGATGAAGCTTCGCATGTGGTTCGGCAGGATGGTCGCCTCGTACAGGTTCACCTCACCCGGCAGCGCCGCCATCAGCACCGCGACCTTGGCGACGTCCTGCTGCGCCATGATGTAGTCCTCGGGCTTGTCGCCGTGGCCGGATTTCATCCGCCCGCGCCGCGTCGAGAACGAGCTCAAGGTCGCGCCGGGATGGATGATCGAGGCGACGATGCCGTGCTTGCGTCCGTCCATGGTGAGCTGGTGCGTCATGCCCTGCAGGCCGAACTTGGTCACCGTGTAGGGCAGCGAATCCGGCCGCGGCGTCTTCGCCGACACCGAGCCGATGTTGATGATACGGCCGCCCTGCGGCTTCTGCGCCTTCATGATGCGGATCGCCTCGCGCGCGCAGAGAAACGCCGCGGTGATGTTGATGTCGAGCGCCGCCTTCCAGTCGGCCAGCGAGATGTCCTCGGTGTTCTGGTGGGTCGGGATGCCGGCGTTGTTCACCAGCACGTCGAGCCGGCCGTAGGTCTCCTTCACCCTGGCGAACAGCGCGAGCAGGGCATCCTCCTTGGTGAGATCGACCGGCACGGCGAGCGCATGGCCGCCCTTGGCCTTGATCCCCGCCGCGACCTCGTCGAGCAAATCGCCACGCCGCGCCACCAGCACGGTCTTCGCCCCCTCGGCGCCGAACATCTCGGCGATGCCGCGGCCAATGCCGTTGCTGGCGCCGGTGACGATCGCGATCTTGTCCTCAAGCTGCTTGGCCATCGAGTGATCCCCTGTCGCCTGCGGATCGTAGAATGTGTTGCCCTGCCGCGAAACCCATCCCTTCGCCGAACGTTGGCCTTAGGATGCCGTCATGACCCGACCAGAACGAACGCGAACCGTGATGCGCTGGATCATGGCGGCGTTCTACGGCATCGCCGGCATCGTCCATCTGACAACGCCGGGATCATTCCTGCCGATCGTGCCGGATTGGGTGCCATTCCCGCGCGAGGTCGTCCTCGCCACCGGCGCCTGCGAGTTGCTCGGCGCTGCGGCGCTCTTGACCGTGCGGCTGCGATGGCTCGCCGGCGTCATGCTGGCGCTCTACGCGCTTTGCGTATGGCCGGCCAACATCAAGCAGGCGCTGGAGCACATCGTGCTGCCGTCGATCCCGGACACCTGGTGGTATCACGGGCCGCGGCTCGCCTTTCAGCCGGTGCTGATCTGGTGGGCGCTGTTCTGCGCGGGCGTCATCGATTGGCCGTGGCGCGGACGCCACGATCGAACGCGGACTTAAGTGCTGCGGCCGCTCTTGGCCTGGTCGTCCATCCAGTCCGACAGCTTGCCGGCAGGCGCCTTGGCCTTCTTCTTGGCGGCGGCCTTCTTCTTCGCGGGCTTGGCTACGGGCTCGGCGCTCTGCTCGGCCGCGTCCCTGGCCAGACGAAGCGCCCGAAGCTTCTCGGTCTTGGCCCGGGTTGCGGCAGCGCTGGCCTCGTACTCGGCCATCGCCTTCTTGCCGTCCTCGGCCTGCCGCGCCCTGATTTCGGCGCGCAATTTGCTCGGATCGTCTGCCAATGGAATATCCTCTCGATACGCCCTTCATATAGCGAGACCGTGCAATTAATCAATTGCGGGGCGCGACTGGGCAAAATCGCGCGAAAGTGGCCGCTTGGTCCGCGACAATCCGCCCTTAAGCCATCGACGGAGGACAACCATGACCGACGACGAACGCGCCATCCGAGAACTGGTCGCGACCTGGATGAAGGCGAGCCAGGCCGGCGATACCTCGACCGTGCTGTCGCTGATGGCCGACGATGTCGTATTTCAGGTCCCCGGCCGCGAGCCGTTCGGCAAGGCGGAATTCGCCGCCATGGCGCAGGGCATGGTAGGCGTCCGCATGGAAGGCTCGAGCGAAATCCGCGAACTCCAGGTGCTGGGCGATTGGGCCTACCTGCGAAACCACATCACGGTGACGGTCACGCCGCCCGGCGGCAAGCCGGTGACGCGCGCGGGCACTACGCTCACCATCCTGCGCAAGGACGGCGGGAAATGGCTGCTGGCCCGCGACGCCAATCTGCTGACCGAGGTCAAGGACGGCGGCTAAGGCACTTGCGGCCCACGCGCACCGGTTGCACACTTGGTCTGCTACCTGGGCGGGGGTGTGTGTTGCGTATCCTGCGGCTCTTTCCGATCCTGCCGACGCTGGCGCTCTGCGCCTGCGCTCTCGATCCTTATGTCTACGGATCGAAGATCGCGTCTGTCGGCGACTGGAAGATCGAACGGCAGGAGGATCGGGTGACCGGCCGTCCGGTCAGCAGCGCCTATGTGCTCACCCGATTGGGCTCCAGCAACAGCACGGTCGTGCCGCAGACCATCTCGCTTCAGCTCATGTGCTTCGTCGGCAAGCCCGTGGTCCGCTTCGCCTTTCAGGCCAAGGTCGGCACCAACGTCAATTCGTATCTCGGCTATCGCTTCGACGACAAGCCCGGGCACGAGATCGGCGCGCGCTTCGTGAAAGACTCCCCGACTGTCGTCATCGAGGATCCGGCCGAGGTGGCGCAGTTCGTCAACGAGCTTGCCACCAGCAAATCGCTCTACATTCGGCTCCGCTCGCTGACCGCCCAGCGCAACAGCGCCGAATTCAATGTCGAGGGTGCGCCGGCCGCAATCGAATCGGCGCTCGCCGGCTGCCCGGTGGCGGCACCCGGCGAGACGCCGCGGCAGGCGGCGCCCGCGCCGACGCGCCGCAGCGTCTAGATAAATTATCCCCGCCTCGGATTTCGCGGTTACGATGGCGGCTCGAACACTCGCCGGGGGAACGCCATGAACTGCCGAATGCCGACGATCGCAGCCTTTGCGATGGCCGCAGCGCTGGTCGCGCCCTGCCAGGCGCAGGACTACCCCACCCAGACCGTCAAGATCATCATTCCGTTCGGCCCCGGCGGCGGCTCCGACATCGTCGGCCGCATCATCGGCCAGCGCATGCAGGAAAAGCTCGGCCAGCCGATCGTGATCGAGAACCGGCCCGGCGCCGGCGGGCTTGCTCGGCAACGAGGCGATCGCCAATTCGCCGAAGGATGGCTACACGCTCGGCATCATGACCGCGGGCCAGATCATCTCCTCGGTGATGACCAAGGCGCCGCGCTTCGACACGCTCAAGGCCTTCGACTCGGTCGGGCAGATCGCCACCGCCGGCCTCGTCATCGTGGTGCGCAACGACGAGCCGATCAAAAGCGTGAAGGAGCTGATCGACGCCGCCAAGGCCAGCCCCGGCAAGCTGGTGTTCGGCAGCCCCGGCTACGGCGCGACCCAGCACCTCGCCACCGAGCTGTTCAAGCAGGTGGCCGGCGTCAACATGCTGCACGTGCAGTACCGCACCTCGCCCGAGGCGTTCACCGGCCTGCTCGGCAAGCAGGTCGACGTGCTGATCGAAACCGTGTCGGCGCTGCTCGGCCCGATCCAGGGCGGCCAGGTCCGGGCGCATCGCCGTCACCGGCAAGGATCGCTTCCCGGCGCTGCCGGACCTGCCGACCGCGATGGAATCCGGCGCCATGCCGGACTACGACGTGACCACCTGGTACGCGCTGTTCGCGCCGCACGGCACGCCGAAGCCGGTGATCGCCAAGCTCAACAGCACGCTGAGCGACATCCTGAAGGAGCCCGCGATCCGCGAGCGCCTTACGGCCGTTGGCGTGGTGGTCAAAAGCTCGACGCCGGAGGCGTTCGACCAGTTCATGGCCGAGGAGTACGCCAAGTGGAGCAAGGTCCGCGTCGCCGGCGGGCCTCGAACAGAAGTGAGCAGATCTTACTCGGGCTTGAGCCCGGCGATCTGCGCGGCCTCCTTGGAGTTCTCGTAGTCCTTCTGGATGTAGTCGGCGAAGCCCTTCGAGGTCTGCAAATCCTCCGGCACCAGTTCGGCGCCGGTGACGATGAAGCGTGTCCTGGATCTTCTTGTCGGCCAGCGCCTTGATCAGCGCCTTCTCCAGCATCGCCACGATCTCGGGCGGTGTCTTCGCCGGCGCCACCAGGCCGACGTAGCTTGCCGCCGTGAAATCCTTGACGCCCGACTCGATGAAGGTCGGCACGTCCGGCGCCTGCGTCGATCGCTTGCTCGACGCCACGGCGAGGATGTGGACCTTGCCCTTGCCGTGCTGCTGCAGCATCGTCGACATCTCCGTCATCGCGCCGGAGATCGTGCCCGCGAGCGTATCCGGAATGAGCGCGCCGCCGCCGCGATAAGGCACGTGGGTGATCTTGGCGCCGGTCGCGGCGTTGAAGCGCGCCAAGGTCAGATGCGAGGCGCTGCCGACGCCGGACGTGCCGAGCGTGATCTGCTGCTTCTTCGACATCGCGACCAGTTCGGCCACGCTCTTCGCCCCGCACCGAGTTGTTCAGCACGATCGCGTGCGGCGCGAGGTTGGCGAGCCCGACCGCGACGAAATCCTTGAGCGGGTCGTAGCCGAGCTTGGCCTGCACGAACGGATTGACGGTGAGCGGACCGTTCGAGCCGATCAGCAGCGTGTAGCCGTCGGCCGGCGAGTTCGCGACCTGCATCGCGCCGAGGCTGCCGCCGGCGCCGGCGCGGTCTTCGACGATGATCGGTCTGTCCGAGCGAAGGCGACATGCCCTCGCCCATCAGGCGCGCGACCAGATCGGCATTGCCGCCCGCGGCGAACGGACAGATGAAGCGGATCGGCTTGTCGGGATAAGCGGCGAAGGCCGGCCGCGAGGCCAAAGCGGCAAATGGCGTGGCGGCGAGGTGGCGAGCAGCGTGCGGCGTGAGATCGACATGGGCGTTCCTTCGGAGCGTTGCTCAGGCTCGACGTTCTTCAGACTGGCCGTACCGCGGGACAAACCGCCAACGCAAGGCCCATTGCGAAGGTTCCTGCGAGCCTAGTCGGCGTATTGGCCGGAGGCCTTGATGATCGGCGCCCAGCGGTCGATCTCGCTCAGCAGCATGCGCTCGGCCGCCTCCGGCGTCGCGCTGGTCGTCCGGCATCGGCGTCGGTGCTGATGTCGTTGAAGCGCTTGATCAGATCCGGGTCCTTGAGCGCGGTGCGGAGCGCGGCCGGACAGCTTCGCCACCATCGCCGGCGGCAGTCCCTTCGGCGCGAACAGGCCGTGCCAGACGCCGAGCTCGAAGCCCTTCAGTCCGGCCTCGTCGGCGGTCGGCAGATCGGGCAGCGACTTCAGCCGCGTCTTGGTGGTGACGGCGTAGCCCTTCACCTGCTTGCCCAGGATCGGGCCGGTGGTGTTGGTGGCCTGGTCGCAGCTCAGATCGATCTGCTTGCCGATCAGGTCGTTCATCACCGGCCCGGTGCCGCGATAGGGCACGGTGGTGACCTGCACCTTGGTCTCCGACATGAACAGCATGCCGCACAGATGCGACGCGGAGCCGACACCGGCGTTGCCCATGCTCGCCTTGACGCCGGGCGTCCTGCAGATGCTCGACCAGCTCCTGCAGCGTATTCGGCTCGTAGTTGCTGCGCGCGATGATCGTCATCGGCGCGTCGGTGACGAGCCCGATCGAAGTGAACGCCGTCCGCGTGTCGTACGGCAGCTTGCGGTAGAGCGTTGCCGCGGTCGCAAGCCCGACATGGTAGATCAGCAGCGTGTAGCCGTCCGGCTCGGCCCGCACGGCGCGGGTGGTGCCGATGGTGCCGCCGGCGCCGCCGACGTTCTCGATGGTGATCTGCTGGCCGAGCAGCTTCGACATCGCCTGGGCGGTGATGCGCGAAATGGTGTCGGTCGGCCCGCCGGCCGCGGCCGGCACCACGATGGTGATCGGCTTGGTCGGATAGTCCTGGGCGGCCGCAGGCCCGAGCGCCAGCAACAGCGCGGCCGCACTGATCCAATGGCGCATGACGTGTCCCCCGTCGCAAAGTCCAGCTCTTGCGTTGGCGGCAAGTGTATTCCCCGGCCGCAGCCTCACAACACTTTCACCCGCAGGTGAAAAAGCGCGAAATTCCGCGCTGCGGCCTGCCCACCGCTTCCCAAAGCAGGCCGCGGGTCTATATTCATAGTCCAGGAAGCCGCACACGGAGCGCCCATGGCCTCGCGCCAGATCAAGCTCAATGCCTTCATGCGGCCGGCCAGCATCCACACCGGCGCCTGGCGCTATCCCGGCGCCTGGCCGGACATGAATTTCAACTTCGCGCACATCAAGGAGTGCATCCAGAAGCTCGAGGCGGCGAAGTTCGACGCCTTCTTCATGGCCGACCACATGGCCGTGCTGAACATGCCGATGGATGCGCTCAAGCGCAGCCACACCAACACCTCGTTCGAGCCGTTCACGCTGCTGTCGGCGCTGTCGCAGGCGACCAAGCATATCGGCCTGGTCGCCACCGGCTCGACCACGTTCGACGTGCCCTATCACATCGCCCGGCGCTTCGCCTCGCTCGACCACATCAGCGACGGCCGCGCCGGCTGGAACATCGTCACCACGTCGAACCCGGACGCCGCGCTCAACTTCGGCATGGACGAGCACATGGAGCACGACGAGCGCTACCGGCGCGCCCGCGAGTTCTATGATGTCGTCACCGGGCTTTGGGACTCCTGGGCGGACGACGCCTTCATCCGCGACGTCGAGAGCGGCATCTTCTTCGATCCCGACAAGCTGCACACGCTCAACCACAAGGGCAAATACTTCTCGGTGAAGGGCCCGCTCAACATCGCCCGCCCGGTGCAGGGCTGGCCGGTGATCGTGCAGGCCGGCGCCTCCGACGTCGGACGCCAGCTCGCCGCCGAGACCGCCGAGATGGTGTTCACGGCGCTGCCGAACATGAAGGCCGGTCAGGCGTTCTGCGCCGACGTGAAGGGCCGGATGCAGAAGGCCGGCCGCAACCCCGAGCACATGGCGATCATGCCGGCGTGCTTCGTCATGCTGGGCGAGACCAAGGAAGAGGCGCAGAAGAAGCGCGACCTGCTCGACAGCAAGGTGAACTACGCCAACGCCATCGCCTCGCTGTCGATCGCGCTCGGCCACGACGCGTCGAAGTTCGATCCGGACAAGCCGCTGCCCGACGACATTCCGGAGAGCAACGCCTCCGTGAGCGGCCGCGAGCGCGCCATCGCGCTCGGCAAGCGCGACAACCTGACGGTGCGCCAGCTCGCGCAGCGCCTCGGCGGCTTCGGCGGTCTCGCCATGATCGGCACCGCCAAGAGCGTCGCCGACGAGATGGAGGAATGGCTGACGACCAAGGCCTCCGACGGCTTCACCATCCAATTCCCGTATCTGCCGGGCGGGCTCGACGACTTCTGCAACCAGCTCGTTCCCGAATTGCAGCGCCGTGGAATTTTCCGCAAGGAATACGAAGGCAAGACGCTGCGCGAGAACCTCGGGCTGCCGCGGCCGGGCAACCGCTTCTTCGACAACAAAGCGGTGGCGGCCGAATAGCGATGAGCGAGATCGAGAACTTCCACGCCCACGTCTATTACGACGCGCGCGACCCGCGCGCAGGCGGCGAAGCTCTGCGAAGCCGCCGGCGAGACATTCGGCATCAAGGTCGGCCGCATGCACGACAACCCGGTCGGTCCGCATCCGCGCGGAAGCTGCCAGCTCACCATCGCCGAAGGACCAATTCGCCGAGGTCATTCCCTGGCTGGTGCTGAACCGCGGCGCGCTCACCGTCTTCACCCACGCGCAGACCGGCGATCCGCTCAAGGACCACACCGCGCATGTGATCTGGCTCGGGCCCTCCGAGACGCTCGAACTGTCCCAGTTCCGCAAAGCAGCGAAAGAGAAATCAGCATGAACCGTCTCGTCGAACTGCCGCCGGAGCAGCAGACGCCCGAGCAGAAGAAGGTGTTCGAGCAGCTTGTCGCCGGGCGCGGCCGCATCCTCGGGCCGTACAAGATCTGGATCCATTCGCCGACCGTCGCGAGCGGCATGGAGCACATCGGCACCTATCTGAACAAGAAGGGCTCGCTGTCGGAGCGCGAGGTCGAGATCGGCATCCTGGTGATCGCGCAGCACTGGGACGCCGACTACGTGCGGCAGGCCCACATCAAGATGGGCACGCCAGGTCGGGCTCTCGCAGGACATCATCGACGCGGTGCTGGCCGGCCGCGATCCCAAGCTCAGCGATCCGCACGAGCGCGCCGTGCACCGCTTCGCCGCGGCGCTGGTCGCCGGCGCCAAGCTGTCGGACGCCGAATTTGCCGAGATCGAGAAGGCGCTCGGCCGCGACGGCGTCGCCGAGGTGCTGGTGCTGCTCGGCTATTACACCTCGGTCGCGCTCGGCATGAAGGTGCACCAGGTGCCGATCCCGCCGCCGTAAAGGGAGGATGTCATGACGTCGCGTAGCCTTCGCTGCCTCGTTCGGCTCGTCGCAGCCGCCTGCCTTTTCGCCACACCGGCGGGCGCGCAATCGCCGAAGCCCCGAGCCGTCCCGACATTCGAGGTCGACGCCTCGTGGCTCAAGGTGCCGTCGCAGTGGAAGCTCGGCGACGTTTCCAGCGTCGCGGTCGATGCGCAAGACAATGTCTACGTGCTGCACCGTCCGCGCACGCTGAAGCCCGAGGACGCGTCCAAGGCCGCCCCGCCCGTCATGGTGTTCGACGCTGCCGGCAATTACGTGAAATCCTGGGGTGGCGCGGGCGATGGCTTCGACTGGCCCCAGCGCGAGCACGGCATCCACATCGACCACAAGGGTTTCGTCTGGATCGGCGGCAACAACTGCCCGACGTCCGGCCTCGCCGGCTTGAAGCCGGTCGCCGACGACGCACTGCTGAAGTTCACGCTCGACGGCAAGTTCGTCATGCAGATCGGAAAGAGCAACCAGAGCAAGGGCGACACCGACACCGCTAATGTGCACCGTGCCGCCGATGCCTGGGTGCCGGCGGGCAGCAACGAGGTGTTCGTGGCCGACGGCTACGGCAACCACCGTGTCATCGTCTTCGACGCCGACACCGGCGCCTTCAAGCGGATGTGGGGCGCCTTCGGCCGGCCGCCGGGCGGCGTGGACAATTGCGAGATCGTCGGCCCCAAGCGTTTCCCGAATGGCGAAGGCCTGCCGAATTTCAACGTCGCACACGCCATCCGCGTCGCCAACGACGGCATGGTGTATCTCGCCGACCGCGAGAATCGCCGCGTGCAGATGTTCACGAGCGACGGCAAATACCTGAAGCAGTTCGTCCACATCTCCACGCCGTTCGCACGCGACCTCGCTCTATCGCCCGATCCCGAGCAGCAATTCCTCTATGTCGGCGCCGGCAACGGTCTCGTCATCTTCGACCGCAAGACGCTCGAGGCCCTCGCCGATATCCGGGTTCCGGGGCAGATCGGGCCGGGCCATCACATCGCGACCGATTCCAAAGGCAACATCTACATCGCTCAGACCACCGCGGGCCTGCAGAAGCTGGTCTTCAAGGGAATGTCCCAGCCCCCGGCAAACGCGTCGAGCGAGATGAAAAAATAACCGAGGTGAAGGATGGATGACCTGCTGCCGCTTGCCGAGAAGATCGCCGCCCGCCTGATCGCGCGGAAGGAAACCATTGGCGTCGCCGAAGGCTCGGCCGGCGGGCTGATCTCGGCGGCACTGCTCGCGGTTCCCGGCGCCTCGGCCTATTTCGTCGGCGGCGCCGTGGTCTACACCGGCAACGCGCGCGGCGCGTTCGCCGGCATCAGCCTCGACGAGATGAAGGCGCAGGGCATCCGTCCGGCCAGCGAGCCCTATGCCGCGCTTCTGGCGGAGCGTATGCGCGCGCGGCTCGAAGACCACCTGGGCGCTGGCCGAGGCCGGCGCCGCGGGGCCGTCCGGCAACCGCTACGGCGACCCGGCCGGCCACACCGCGATTGCCGTTGCCGGCCCCTCGCCGCGCACCGCCACGTTCCGGACCGGCAACGCCGACCGCCGCGCCAACATGCGCGCGTTCGCGGCCCGCGCGCTCGAACTGTTCGCCGAACAGATCGGCGCCTAGCCGCCGCTCATATCGAGCATCACCTTGCCGCGGGCGTGTCCGGTCATGACGTGCTCGAATGCTTTCTTCGCATCGCCAAACGCGAACACCTCGGTGACGACCGGCTCGCACGTCGCCACCCTTCACCAGCGCCGTGATCTGATCGAGCAGCGCGGTGTCGTACTTCACCGTCGCCGCCTTGACCTCGACGTCGCTCCGCGGCGGGCTCTGCGTCATCGGCGGCACCGAGATGTGCGTGATGACGCCGCCGGCCTTCAGCACCGGGAACGACTTGAAGCGCACGTCGCCGCCGATCAGGTCGAACACCAAGTCGATGTCCTTCACCTGCGAGGCGAAGTCGCCCTTGGTGTAGTCGATCACCTGGTCGGCACCGAGCGAGCGCACGAAATCCGCGTTCCTCGCGCCCGCCGTCGCGGCGACCCAGGCGCCGAGATGCTTGGCCAATTGCACCGCGAAGGAGCCGACGCCGCCGGCGCCGGCGTGGATCAGCACGCGCTGGCCCTTGGCGACATGGCCGGTGCTGACGATGCCGGCCCAGGCGCTCAAGCCCGCGATCGGCAGTGAGCCGGCGTCCACCGCGCTCAGGGTCTGGGGCCGCTTCGCCGTGGTCGCGGCCGGCATCGCCACGTATTCCGCGAAGGTGCCCCAGCGCGCCGGGTCGGCCACGCCATAGACCTCGTCGCCGGCCTTGAAGGCGGTCACCGCGCTGCCGACCTTTGCCACCGTGCCGGCGCCATCGCGGCCGAGCACATGCGGCAGCTTTCGCTGCGAGCTCGGCCCGCCGTAACCTTTGGCGATCTTGCCGTCGACCGGATTGACGCTCGCCGCCGTGACCTTGACCAGCACGTCGTTCGGTCCGGGCTCCGGCGTCGCCACCTCGTCGATGCGAAGCGATGCAAGCCCATCGTAGCCGTTGAGCGTCAGTGCCTTCATCGCAACCTCCCGGATTTCCGCGAAGCCTATCCCGGATGATAAGCTTGCCGCCAACCAAAAATGCGCGGGAGGAATGCCATGCCAACGTTGTCCGCCCTTCGTGTCGCCATGCTAGTGATGAGCGTCGCCGCCATCGGCGGCACACCCCATCTCGCCTTCGCGCAAGCGCAAAGCACAGGAACCGTTATGCCCTCCGATATCGACGCGAAATCCGGAATGCGCCTGCCGCTGCCCCGGCGAGAAGACCTCGATGAGGCCGGCCAGAAGGCCTACGACCGCGGCACCACACCGGGCGCCACCATCGCCGGCCTGCAGGGTCCGTCCGGCATCCAGCTCTACAGCCCGAAGACCGCGGCCAGCGTCGCCGCGCTCAACAAGTATCTGCGCTTCGAGGCCGGCTTCACGCCGCATGTCCGCGAGGTCGCGATCCTGACCACCGCGCGCGAGATGGACAGCCAGTTCGAATGGGTCGCCCACGAGGGCGAGGCGCTCAAGGAGGGCGTGCCGCAAAGCACCATCGACGTCATCAAGCATCGCCGCGGCACCGAAGGGGTCGACGCCACCGACGCGCTCATCATCGAGCTCGGACGCCAGCTCTGGCGGGACCACAAGGTGAAGCCGGAAACCTTCGCCAAGCTGAAGGACATCTTCGGCCCGAACAAGCTGGTCGAATTGGTCATGCTGATGGGCAACTACGCCGGCACCGCCGCATTGCTGACGGCGGTCGACATGCAGTTGCATGCCGGCAAGAAGCCGCTGCTGCCGATTCCATAAAGTTCCCGCAGGCACGTCACCATGCCGCATTTCCGTGGCATCGGGCTGGCGCTAGGGTTCGACGATCTTTGATGCGCGGCAGCCGCATGATATTGGTGACGCTGCGATCGAGCTTGAGGCCGGGGGGCGACATGATCGGACGCGTGCACTTGCCATTCGTCGCGGTCCGGGCCTGAGCTGCGCATGAAGGACCGCACGTCGATTTCGGAGCATCCGCCGGGCATCGCCGCGGCGTTCGCGGCGCGCGAGGCGGAGCGCTACGACATCCACAGCCGTCATCTCAACGAGCAGATGGTGCGCGTGCTGCGCACCATCGGCTACGACGTGCGGTTCCGCCGGGGCGAAGGCCAGTATCTGTTCGATGCCGAAGGCAATCGCTACCTCGACCTGTTGAGCGGCTTCGGCGTGTTCGGCATCGGGCGCAACCATCCGGCGTTGCGCGATGCGCTCAAGGACGTGCTCGACCACGACCTGCCGAACCTCGTGCAGCTCGATGTCTCGACGCTGGCCGGCATCCTCGCCGAGCGGCTGTTGGCGCACGTGCCGTATCTCGACAAGGTGTTCTTTGCCAATTCCGGCGCCGAGGCCGTCGAAGCGGCGATCAAATTTTCGCGCATGGCGACCGGACGCGCCGGTCTGGTCTTTTGCGACCATGCCTATCATGGCCTGACCAACGGCGCGCTTTCGCTCAACGGCGACGCGATCTTCCGCGACGGCTTCGGGCCGCTGCTGCCCGATTGCGCGCGAGTGCCGTTCAACGACCTTGCCGCGCTGGAGCGTGCGCTGTCCCAACGCAATGTCGCGGCATTCGTCGTCGAGCCGATCCAGGGCAAGGGCGTCAACCTGCCCGCCGACGGCTACCTGCAGGCGGCCGCCGCGCTCTGCCGCCGGCACGGCACGCTGTTCGTCGCCGACGAAATCCAGACCGGGATGGGCCGCACCGGCCGCTTCCTGGCCGTCGAGCACTGGAACGTCGAGCCGGACATCGTGCTGCTGTCGAAGGCGTTGTCCGGCGGTCACGTGCCGAGCAGCGCCGTGCTGATGCGCCGCGCCATCTACGAGAAGACATTCGACCGCATGGACCGCGCGCTGGTGCAGGGCTCGACATTCGCCAAGAACGACCTGGCGATGGCGGCCGGCATCGCGACGCTCGACGTGCTGGAGCAGGAGCGCTTGATCGAGAACGCGGCGCGCACGGGCGAGCGCCTGCTGCGCGACCTCGCCGCGCTGATCCCGCGCTACGAAATGCTCCGCGAGGTGCGCGGCAAGGGCCTGATGATCGGCGTTGAATTCGGTCCGCCGCGATCGCTCAAGCTGAAGGCGTCGTGGAGCGTGCTGGAAGCCGCCAACAAAGGCCTGTTCTGCCAGCTCATCACCATCCCGTTGTTCAAGGACCACAAGATCCTCAGCCAGGTCGCGGGACACGCGAGCCACACCATCAAGCTCCTGCCCGCCTACCTCATCACCGAGCAGGACTGCGACTGGATCGTGCGCGCCTTCGACGACGTGATCGCCGGCAGCCATCGCGTGCCGGGCGCAATCTGGTCGCTCGGCAAGACACTGATCGGCCACGCCGCGCGCGGCCGCAGCCGAGCGCCCTCGCTCGCCGCGCAGGATAGCGCCGCCATCGTCTGAAACGGCGCACGCTCGTTGCGCGCTGAAACGATCGGCCGCGGAACTTCGGCCATTTGGTCGCGCCGCGCGGCGGAACGCTGACGCCCGATCGGCGTTCTTCTTTGTGTCGATCACCAATCGAGAGGTAACGCCATGACGAGATCCTTGACCACTCTGGCCGCAGCCGCGACGCTCGCCATCGCCGCGGTCGCCGCACCCGCTCCCGCGCAGGCGCGCGGCGGTGCGCTCGCCGCCGGCGTGATCGGCGGCCTTGCCGCCGGCGCCATCATCGGCGGCGCTGCTGCTGCCCCCTACGGCTACTATGGCGGTGGCCCGTATTACGGCGGCGGACCTTATTACGCCTCCGGCCCGGGCTGCGGCTGGCGCCGCGAGCGATTCTGGGACGGCTATCGCTGGCGCATCCACCGTGTGCGGGTGTGTGACTGACCTAGTCTGAACCGGCGTTCAGATAAGCCGTCCGGCATTTTGCGCTGCAAGATGCCGGACGGCTTTGTTTTGTGTTCTCCAACAAATTTCGGACAAATTGGGCGGGCCTATTTTACCGGGCTCGATTTGGGCCTAGAGAGTTCATATTGCGGTCGGCACTCGGCCGGACGCATCCAGGAGATCCACATGAAGAAGACTATTCTTGCTCTTGCGACCAGCGCGGTGCTGGCGGTGTCCACCATGGCGCCGACCACCGCTGACGCGCGCGGCGGCCGCGGTATCGGCCTCGGCATCGTCGGCGGCCTCGCCGCTGGCGCCATCATCGCAGGCGCCGCGGGCGCGTACGCCTATCCGCGCGCCTACTACCCGGTCGAAGGCTACGAGCCGTACGACGGCTACCGCGTGGCGCCGGCTTATGGCTGCCCGGGCGGCTACTGGGCGCGCCGTCCGCTCCGCGATCCATACGGCAACGTGGTCGGCTGGAGCCGCCCGCGCTTCTTCTGCCCGGCGGGCTGATCCAACATCGTCCATTTGAAGGGCGACACCGAATTGCACCCGGCGACGCGCAAGCGTTGCCGGGTTTTTATTTGCGGGTTTTCACTGACCTGGCTTACGCCAGCGCCTTAGCGGCTGAACTTCTTGTACTTGATCCGCTTCGGCATCACCGAATCCTCGCCGAGCCGGCGCATCTTGTCCTTCTCGTAGTCCTGGAAGTTGCCCTCGAACCACTCGACGTGGCTGTCGCCCTCGAACGCCAGGATGTGCGTGGCGATGCGGTCGAGGAACCAGCGGTCGTGGCTGATGATGACGGCGCAGCCGGCGAAATCCTCCAGCGCCTCCTCCAGCGCCCGCAGCGTATCGACGTCGAGATCGTTGGTCGGCTCGTCGAGCAGCAACAGATTGGCGCCGGTCTTCAGCATCTTGGCGAGATGCACGCGGTTGCGCTCGCCGCCCGACAGCGAGCCGACCTTCTTCTGCTGATCGCCGCCCTTGAAGTTGAACGCCGAGACGTAGCCGCGGCTGTTCACCTCTTTCTTGCCGAGCAGGATGATGTCCTGGCTGTTGGAGATTTCCTCCCAGACGTTCTTCTTGCCGTCGAGCGCGTCGCGCGACTGGTCGACGTAGCCGAGCTGCACCGACTCGCCGACCTTGATCGAGCCTGCGTCCGGCTTCTCCTGGCCGGTGATCATGCGAAACAGCGTGGTCTTGCCGGCGCCGTTCGGACCGATCACGCCGACGATGCCGCCGGCCGGCAGCTTGAAGGTCAGGTCGTCGATCAGCAGGTTGTTGCCGTAGCCCTTCCGCAGCTTGTCGAAGTCGACGACGTTCTGGCCGAGCCGCTCCGCCACCGGAATGATGATCTGCGCGGTCTGGGTCTGCTTCTCGCTCGCCTGCTTCAGCAAATCCTCGTAGCGCTCATAGCGCGCCTTCGACTTGGCCTGCCGCGCTTTGGGGGACGCGCGAATCCACTCCTGCTCGCGCTGCAAGGTGCGCTGATGCGCGGCGTCCTCGCGGCCCTCCTGCTCCAGCCGCTTCTGCTTGCCGACCAGCCAGGCCGAGTAGTTGCCCTGGTAGGGAATGCCGCGGCCGCGGTCGAGCTCGAGAATCCAGCCGGTGACGTTGTCGAGGAAGTAGCGGTCGTGGGTGACGATCAGGATGGCGCCCGGATAGGCGCGCAGATGGCCTTCCAGCCAGTTCACCAATTCGGCGTCGAGATGGTTGGTCGGCTCGTCGAGCAGCAGCAGCTCCGGCTGGTCGAGCAGCAGCCGGCACAGCGCGACGCGGCGGCGCTCGCCGCCGGACAGCTTCTCGATGTCGGCGTCGTCGGGCGGACAGCGGAGCGCTTCCATCGCGAGGTCGACCTGGGAATCCAGCTCCCACAGATTCTTGCTGTCGATCTCGTCCTGGAGCTTCGCCATTTCCTCGGCGGTCTCGTCGGTGTAGTTGGCGGCGATCTCGTTGTAGCGGTCGAGCAGCGCCTTCTTCTTCGCCACGCCCTGCATGACGTTCTCGCGCACCGAGAGCGCCGGATCGAGCTGCGGTTCCTGTTCGAGGTAGCCGACGCGGGCGCCTTCGGCGACCCAGCCCTCGCCGATGAACTCCTTGTCGATGCCGGCCATGATGCGCAGCAACGTCGACTTGCCCGAGCCGTTGACGCCGAGCACGCCGATCTTGGCGTCCGGATAGAACGACAGGTGGATGTTTTCGAGCACCTTGCGGTTGCCCGGGTAGGTCTTGGTCAGACCCTCCATGTGATAGACGAACTGGCGGCCGTTCATTGCTGTCGCAATCCTTGAAATCTGGCGCTTCGGAAAAGCGGTGTGGGGAGATTTGCCGCTGATTTAGCGACGACAGCCGCGAAGGGCAAGCGCCCCGGTTCCATTGTGACTTTCGGCACAGCACGGCCCGCCGCCATGAACCGGCGTCAGGCAGCCTCCGACCAATGGGCAAGTTGAAGCAATCAATAAAAAGACCCGGAGGCCGTCATGAACTGGATCGTGCAGATCGGCAAAGACCTGGTGCAGGCCCTGACCGATCCCTATCGCCCGGAACTGCACTACATGCGCGGGCCCGGGCCGAAATGGCGGGCCAAGAATCGAACCCGGTATCCGGCCGGCTGAAAACGTCATAGCGGGACTGCAAATCCCGATTAGATTGGGCTCCTGGACATCCGGGAGCCCGCTCTATGACCGAGATCGCCTGCGTGGTCGACGCCCACGATGCGCTCGGCGAGTGCTGCCTGTGGTGCCCGGTCACCCGGCTCCTCTGGTGGCTCGATATCCGCAAGCCCTGCCTGCAGTCCTACGATCCGGTCAGCCGCGAGCATCGCGTCTATCCCCTGCCCGGCCCGCATTGCGGCTGCGCCGCGCTGCGGCGGTCCGGCGG
This sequence comes from uncultured Alphaproteobacteria bacterium, assembly GCA_963785665.1. Taxonomy (GTDB): domain Bacteria; phylum Pseudomonadota; class Alphaproteobacteria; order Rhizobiales; family Xanthobacteraceae; genus Z2-YC6860. The sequence goes on along the minus strand of CAWAWF010000022.1, from coordinate 104,840 downwards.
CCTGGTGGTGGCGCTCGACAACGGCCTGCACGGCTTCGACCCGGCCACCGGCAAGCTCCACTTCCTCACGCATCTGGAACCGGACGAACCGGGCAACCGATACAACGACGGCCGCTGCGACCGCCGCGGCCGGCTGTGGATCGGCACCATGGACATCGGCATCCGCCGCGCCTCCGGCAGCTTCTACCGGGTCAGCGCCGACCGCTCGGTGCTGCGCCTGTTCGACGGCATCACGGTGCCGAACTCGACCGCGTTCTCGCCAGATGATCGCACGCTCTATTTCGCCGACACCCCGCGGCACGTCATCTGGGCATTCGATTTCGCGCTGCACGCCGGGATGATCGGCGAGCGCCGGGTGTTTGCCGACCTCACCGCGCGCAAAGGCCATCCCGACGGCTCCTGCGTCGATGCCGAAGGCTTTCTCTGGAACGCCGAATACAGCGGCCGACGGCTCACGCGCTACGCCCCCGACGGCCGCACCGACCGCACCGTCGAGCTGCCGTGCACGCACGCGACCTGCTGCTGCTTCGGCGGCGAAAATCTCGACACGCTCTACGTCACCACCGCCACGCCAAGCAAGGATACGCCGGCTGCGATGGACGGCGGCCTGCTTGCGCTGAACGTCGGCGTGCGTGGCTTGCCGGAGGCCGCGTTCGGCGGATAAGGACCATCATGGCCACGACCATCAACATCGCCCTGGTCTCGCGCACGATCTTCTACGCCCCGGTCTGGGTCGCCGAGCAGAACGGCTATTTCCGCGACGAAGGCATCGATGCGCGGTTCGATATTTTCGACAACGCCGAGAAGATCAACGAGGTGATGCACTCCGGCCGCGCCAACGTCGCCATCGCGAGCGTCGAGGCGCTGGTGATCGACGCGTTCAAGGGCGGCAAGTTCCGTATCGTGGCGAGCGTCGCGCAGAAGCCGCCGCACTTCATCATCGCGCAGCCGAAGTTCAAATCCGTGACCGACCTTCGCGGCGCCCGCTTCGGCGTGCTCTCGCTGCACGAGGGCACCACCTTCTTCGTCCAGGACCTGGAGAAAGCCATCGGCTTCCAACGCGGCGACATTGTCATCGACGCGGTCGGCGGCGCGCCGACCCGCTGGAAGCTCTTGCGCGAGGGCAAGATCGACGCCGGCCTGCAGCCGTTCCCGCTGAGCTACGAGTTGGAGGCAGCGGGCTTTGCCAATCTCGGCCCGATCTCGAAATACGTCCCGGACTACGAATTCACCGCGGTGTTCCTCGATCCGGCCTGGGGCAACGCCAACCGAACGGCGGTCACCGGTTTCCTTCGCGCGCTCCGCCGCGGCCAGGCGGCGATCGCTGCCGACCCGGACGCCGCGGCGGCGATCCTGGTGAAGGAGCTCTCGACCACGCCGGACTACGCCCGCCGCGCCATCGCCGACGCGCTGAAATTCAAGCTGATGCCGGACGGCCTCGCCGCCTCCGAGGCCGGCATGCGGCGCGTCTTCACCACCTTGCAGCGCGCGGGCCTGGTGCCCGCCGACGCGCCCTTCGAGATCGGCCGGTTCGTCGACCCGACCTATCTGGCGGCCTGCTAGCTCCCTTGTGCAAGACCCTCCGGCGGGACAGTATTCGCCCCGCTCAAAATAAAGGGTGCCGACATGGCCTATCGCTGCGCGATCCTCGACGACTACCAGAACGTGGCGCTCAAGCTCGCCGACTGGTCGACGCTCAAAGACGTTGAGATCAAGGTGTTCACCGAAGCCGTCCGCCGCAGCGACGCCGACACCATCCGCGACTGCAAGGACTTCGACATCGTCGTGATGATGCGCGAGCGCACGCGCTTTCCCCGCGCGGTTATCGAGGCGCTGCCGAAGCTCAAGCTGCTCATCACCACCGGCGCCTACAACGCCTCGATCGACATGAAGACCTGCGCCGAGCGCGGCATCGTCGTCTCCGGCACCACCAGCCACGGCAATCCGACCACCGGCATCACCTTCGGGCTGATCCTCGAACTGACCCGCCGGATCGGCTGGGAGCACGCGCGGATGAAGTCCGGCGTGCCCTGGCAGAACACGGTCGGCATGGACATCGAAGGCAAGACGCTCGGCGTGCTCGGCCTCGGCAAGCTCGGCGCGCGCGCCGCCGGCGTCGCCAAGGCGTTCGGCATGAAGGTGATCGCCTGGAGCCAGAACCTCACGCCCGAGCGGTGCAAGGAGCTCGGCGTCGAGTACGCGTCGAAGGACGACCTGTTCCGCAACGCCGACATCGTGACGATCCATCTTCAGCTCAGCGACCGCACCCGCGGGCTCGTCACCGCGAAAGAGCTCGGGCTGATGAAGAAGACCGCCTATCTGGTCAACACCTCGCGCGGTCCCGATCGTGGACGAGAAGGCATTGCTCGACGCGCTGAACAAGAAGCAGATCGCCGGCGCCGGCCTCGACGTGTTCGACGTCGAGCCGCTGCCGCTCGATCATCCCTATCGCAAGATGGACAACGTGGTGATCACGCCGCACCTCGGCTACGTCAGCCAGCAGAACTATGAGCGGTATTATCCCGACATCCTCGAGGACATCCGGGGCTTTCTGGACGGCAAACCGGTCCGCGTCATCGCGCCGCGGTAAATGCTCTATTACCCGCCAGCCGGGCCAGCCGGCCTGGGTTTGCGGCGAGCCTCGCCCAGGATCGGCCCCAACCGCGGCACGGTTGGTTCAACTTGGACATGCTCGCCTAACGCGAAATAAACCCGAAAAGCCGCTAACTTTTCGCGAAAAGCGAAAGATCGGCGGCTTGATGTCCGACCTGTTCCAGCATGCCCTCGGCATGCCCGAGTGGCGCCTCGCGGTGGCGGCGGCAATCGTGCTGTGCCTGCTCGCAACGCTGCTGACGGCAAAGCTGCTTTCAACCGCCCGCGCCCGCCGCGAGCCGGCTCCGCCGTCGAGCGAGCAGTTGCGGCAGCAGAACCTCCTGCTCGACGCGGCCGTGAACAACATGTCGCAGGGCCTGTGCATGTTCAACGCGAACGAGGAAATCGTCGTCTTCAACCGGCTCTACCTCGACATGTACAAGCTGTCGCCCCAGGTGGTGAAACCGGGTTGCACGTTCAGCGAGTTGATCCGGCACCGCACCGAGGTCGGGTTGCTGAAGGCCGATCCCGAACCGTACTACCGCCGCATCATCGACAACGTCCGCCAGAGAAAGACCACGCGGTCGCTGATCAAAACGACCGAAGGCCGCTATATCCAGGTCGTCAACCAGCCGATGTCGGGCGGCGGCTGGGTCACCACCCACGAGGACGTCACCGAGCGGCGCCACGCCGAGGATCAGGTCCGCGAGCAGAAGCTCCAGCTCGACACCGCGCTGAACAACATGTCGCAAGGCCTCAACATGTTCGATGCGGCCGGGCGGCTGGTGGTCTGCAACGAGCGCTACCTTCAGATGTATGGCCTCTCCGCCGATGTGGTGAAGCCCGGATGCTCGGTGGAGGAGCTGGTCCAGGCGCGCATCGCCAGCGGCACGTTCTTCGCCGCCGATCCGCAGCAATACATCGCCGACCTTTTGGAGACGATGCGAAAGCGCGATCCCACCAGCACCGCCATGGAGCTGCCGGACGGCCGCATCATCGCCGTGAACAGCCAGCCGACCCCGGATGGCGGCGGCTGGGTGGTGACGCACGAGGATATCACCGAGCGCCGCCGCACCGAGATGGAGCGCGACCGCAGCCAGGCCTTCGCCACCACCGTCATCGAGAACGTGCCGACCACCATCCTGCTCAAGGACGCCCGCACCTTGCGCTACGTCCTCGTCAATAAGGCCGGCGAACAATATTTGGGAATGACGCGGGACAGGATGATCGGCAAGACCGCCGACGACGTTCACTCGAACGAGGAGGCAGCCGCGGTCGCGGCATACGACCGCCGGCTGATCGAGGACGGTTTGCCCCAACACCACGACGACCACCCGGTCACCATGCCGAACGGCGATCGCCGTGTCGTCGCGACCACCCGGCTCGTCATCCGGGACGATCACGGCAAGCCGCAATACCTGCTTGCCATGGTGGACGATCGCACCCACCGCAAGCGCGCCGAGGCCGAAATCGAGCGCCTGGTGCATCACGACCTGCTCACCAGTCTGCCGAACCGCGCCGCCTTCACCGCCTGCATCGACGCGACGACCGAGTCCGCCACGCGCGAGAGCACATCGTTTGCGCTGCTGTGCCTCGATTTCGATCGCTTCAAGGAGGTCAACGACGTTTACGGTCATGCCGCCGGCGACGAGGTGTTGCGCCAGCTTGCCAAGCGGCTTCAGGCCGCGGTCGGCGGCGCCTTCGTGGCGAGACTCGGCAGCGACGAGTTCGTCGTCATCGCGACCGATGGCCAGCAGCCCGCGGCGGCAGAGGCCATGGTCGACAGGCTGCTCGCGGCGATCAAGGAGCCGATGACGGTCAATGGCGACGCAATCAGCATCGGGCTGAGCATCGGCGCCGCCATCTTCCCCGCCGATGGCGCCGATTCCGCCAGTCTCGTCGCCAACGCCGATGCCGCGCTCGATCGCGCCAAGGCCGAGGGCCGCGGCAGATTCCGTTTCTTCGAGGCCGGCATGGACCAGCGGCTGCGCGAGCGGCGCGCGCTCCAGCACGACCTGCGATCGGCGATCGCGCGTGGCGAGTTGATCCTGCACTATCAGCCGCAGGCCCGAATCGACGGCGAGGTGTTCGGGTTCGAGGCGCTGGTGCGCTGGCAGCATCCGCAGCGCGGCCTCATTCCACCCGGCACCTTCATTCCGCTGGCCGAGGAAAGCGGCCTGATCGGCCCGCTCGGCGAATGGATCATGCGCGAGGCCTGCCGGGAGGCCGCCTCATGGCCAAAGCCGTTGCAGATCGCCATCAACCTGTCGCCGGTCGAATTCCGTCACGGCGACCTGACCGGCCTCGTCCATTCGGTGCTGCTGGAGACCGGCCTTGCGCCGTCGCGCCTGGAGCTTGAGATCACCGAAGGCGTCCTGATCGACGATTTCTCGCGCGCGCTCTCCACCCTGCGCCGGCTCAAGGCGTTGGGCTTGCGCATCGCCATGGACGATTTCGGCACCGGCTATTCTTCGCTGTCCTATCTGCAGTCGTTTCCGTTCGACAAGATCAAGATCGACAAGTCGTTCATCTCCAATCTCGGCCAGAACCACCAGTCGCTGACCATCGTCCGCGCGGTGATCGGGCTCGCGCGCGCGCTTGAGCTGCCGGTGCTGGCCGAGGGCGTCGAGACCAAGGAGCAGCTCGGCTTCCTCGCCAAGGAATCCTGCCATGAGGTCCAGGGCTACCTGATCGGCCGTCCGCTGCCGATCGAGCACTATGGCGCCCTGATCGGCCGGGGCAAGAAGGCGCGCGCCGCAGGCTGAGCGAACGCGCAAGGATGGCCACGGGACAAGGCCGGGTGCTATAAAAGCATCCGACTTTTCCAGGGGAGCCATCAGACAATGTCGAGCTACAAGTTGGTGACGTATCAATCCGCCAAGGGTCCGCGTGCCGGGATCGTGGTCGACGACAAGCTGTTCGATGCGGCGGCGCTGACGCGCAAGGCCGCCTACGCCACGATGATGGACATCCTCAACGACTGGTCGTCGGCCAAGGGCGTGCTGAAGAAGGCCGCCGCCGGCTGCCGGCAAGAGCAAGCTGAAGAGCCAGCCGGTCGGCAAGGCCAAGCTGCTGGCCCCTGTGCTGTACCCCTCGGCGATCTACTGCGCCGGCGCCAACTACACCGACCACATGATGGAAATGGCGAAGCTGCAAGGCATTCCGCCGGCGCCCGATCCCCACGAGGTCGGCCTGAAGCCGTGGCACTTCATCAAAGCCTCGCGCACCGTGACCGGCAACAAGGCCACCGTAAAGCTGCCGAGGGCCTCCAAGGCCATCGACTGGGAGGCCGAGCTTGGCGCCGTGATCGGCAAGAAAGCCAAGGACGTGCCGCTGGAGAAGGCGCTCGACTACGTCGCCGGCTACACCGTCGCCAACGAGCTGTCGGCGCGCGATCTCGGCAAGCGCGAACAGCTTCCGGACGCCACGCCGTTCAAATGGGACTGGGTCGGCCAGAAGTGCTTCGACGATGCCTGCCCGATCGGCCCGTGGATCATTCCGGCAAGCGACATCAAGGACCCGCAGAAGCTCGGCATCAAGCTCTGGGTCAACGACGTCCTCAAGCAGGACTCCAACACCAGCGACATGATCTTCAATCTCGCCGAGCAGTTGTCGCACCTGTCGTCGCGGATCACGCTTTATCCGGGCGACATCATCCTGACCGGCACGCCGGCCGGCGTCGGCGCTGCGCGCAGGGAATTCCTCAAGGCCGGCGACACCACCCGCGTCTGGGTCGAGAACGTCGGCGAGCTGATCAACAAGATGGCGTGAGCTGTCAGCGTTCTAAACCGCGCCGGCTGCCTCGCAGCCGGCGCTCTCATTTCCTTACGCCCGCCGCTTCGGCTGCTGCGGTCCATTTCTTCAGCTCGGCATCCACATAACGCCTGAAATCCTCCGGCGTGCCGCCGAGCGGCTCGTAGCCCATCGTCTCGAGCTGGCCGCGCAGCCCCTCCGATTTCAGCCCGGCGTTGAGCGCCTGCGCGAGCTTGTCCTGGATGTCCTTCGGCGTGCCGGCCGGCGCCATCAGGCCGAACCAGATGCTGGCGTCGAGCTCCGGCAGGCCCACCTCCGCGACCGTCGGCAGGTCCGGCAGCACGCTGCCCCGTTTCGGCGCCGCCCAGGCCAGCGCCTTGAGCTTGCCGGCCTGGATGTGCGGCAGCACCACCGACACCGCCGAGAACATGATCTGGGTGCGGCCCGCCAGCAGATCGGTGATCGCCGGCGACGAGCCCTGATACGGCACATGGACAAGCTCGATGCCGGCCCGCGCGTTGAGCAGCGCGCCGGCCAGATGCGGCGTGGTCGCCACCCCCGACGACGCATAGTTGAGCTGGCCGGGCTTACTCTTGGCGAGCGCGATCAGCTCGGCCATCGTGTTGACGCCGAGCGACGGATGCACCACCAGCACCACCGGCACGGTGGCGGCGAGCGCGATCGGCGCGAAGTCCTTGGCGAAATCGTAGGGCAAGTTTGCCGACGTCGCTGCGTTGGTGACATTGGCGACGGTGCCGAGGAACAGCGTGTAGCCGTCCTTCGGCGCGCGGGCGGCGTATTCGGTCGCGATGTTGCTCGACGCGCCCGGGCGGTTTTCGACAATGAACTGCTGGCCCAGCGCGCCGCTGAGATAGCTACGCGATGGCGCGCGACACCAGATCGCCCGCCGCTCCCGCCGGAAAGCCCACCACGATCCGCACCGGCCGCGCCGGATAGTCCTCGGCCAGCGCGGGCGTCGTCAGGAATGCCAGCGCGGCGAGCAGCGTTGCCAGGCGTTTCATTTCTTGATCAGACCCGCCGCCGCCGCAACTTCAGTCCACCGCTTCAGCTCGGTTTCGTTGAGCTTGGCGAGCGCGTCAGCCCCGCCGTCGAGCGGATCGACGCCCTGCGGCCGCCACGCCGCCACCACGTCGGGCGCTTTGACCGCCTCGCGCAGCGCATGCGCAAGCTTGTCGACCACCGCGGTGGGCGTGCCGGCCGGCGCGGTCAGGCCGAACCAGATCGCCGTGTCGAAATCCGGCATGCCGGATTCGATCATGGTCGGCACGTCGGGCAGGATGCCGGGCCGCTTGGCGCCGGCCGACGCCAGCACCTTCAGCTTGCCGGAGTTGACCAGCGAGATCACCGCAGTGGCCGGCGAGAACATGATCTGGACGCGGCCCGCCAGCAGGTCGGTCGCCGCCTGCGGGCTGCCCGGATAGGGCACGTGGACGAGCTTGACACCCGTCCGCTGCATGAACAGCTCGCCGGAGAAGTGCGGCGCGCTGCCGATCCCGGTCGACGCGTAGCTGAACTCGCCCGGCTTCGACTTCACCAGCGCGATCAGCTCCTGCACGTTGCTGACGTTCAGCGATGGGTGAACCACCAGGATCACCGCCGCCGAATTGACCAGGCCGATCGGCGCGAAGTCCTTGATGATGTCGAACGGAAGCTTCGGGTTGATCGCGGCGTTGGCGATGTTGGCTGAACCCGGCAGGTACAGCGTGTAGCCGTCCTTCGGCGCGCGCGCGACGTACTCGGCGGCAATGCTCGAGCCGGCGCCGACCCGGTTCTCGACGACGAACTGCTGGCCGAGCAGTTGCCCCATCTTGTTGCCGAGCACACGCGCCGTGATATCGGCAACCGATCCCGGCGTGAATCCGACCACCAGATGGACCGGCTTGTTCGGAAAATCGCTCTGCGCCTGTGCCCCGGCGATCCCCGCAAACAGCGCCAGCGCGCCAACGGCAATGCTCAATCCGCGCATCCTCGATCTCCCGTGTTATTTCGTCTTGATTCCGGCTGCGGCCACCACCGCCGCCCATTTCTTCAGCTCCGCGTCGATGAAGCGCGCGAATTCGGCGGGCGTGCCGCCGAGCGGATCGACGCCCTGCTTGTCGAGCAGCGTCGCCATCTCGTTCGACTTCAGGGCCTCGTTGGCCGCGCGCGACAGCTTGTCGACGATCTCCGGCGGCGTGCCGGCCGGCGCCAGCAGTCCCATCCAGATGCCCGCCGAATAGCCCGGCACGCCAGCCTCGATCATGGTCGGCACCTCGGGCGCGATCTGGGCGCGCTTTTCCTGCGTCACCGCCAGCGCCTTGAGCTTGCCGGCCCTGACGTTGGCCCACACCGTCGCCGCCGGCCCGAACATCAGCGGCACGCGCCCCGCCAGGACGTCGGTCATGCTTTGCGCGCTGCCGGGATAGGGAATCTGCTGCAGCTTGATGCCGACGGCGTTGTCCAGCAGCACGCCGGACAGATGGCTCATGGTGCCGACGCCGGACGACGCGTATTGCACGCCGTCGGGCTGCGCTTTCGCCAGCGCGATCAGCTCCTGCACGGTGTTGGCCGGAAACGACGGGTGCGCCACCAGCATCTGCGGCGCGTTGGCGATAAGCGCGATCGGCGCGAGGTCCTTGCCGAAATCGAAGCTCAGGTTGTTCATCGCCGGGTTGATGGTCTGCGCCACCGTGCACATCAGCAGCGTCAGGCCGTCCTTCGGCGCGCGGGCGACGTATTCGGCGCCAAGGCTCGATCCGGCGCCGGGACGGTTCTCGACCACCAATTGTTGGCCGAGGCTCTGGCTCATCTTGGCGGCGAGCACGCGGAGGATGACGTCGGCGACCGCGCCGGGGCCGAATCCGACCACGACCCGGATCGGGCGAGACGGGTAGTCCTCCGCGCGAATGGCGCCGGACGCCAGGTTCAGCACCAACGCAGCGGCCATTGCGGCACCAAACCGCCCTCCAGCACCCATCGGCATCCCTCCGCGATGTTTACGCATTCTTAGGAAATCGAGCTTCGAGGCAAGCTTCAATTAACCCTAAAGAAATCCAAATGCCGCACCATGCGGCGTTTTACCTTTCCCCCGGGGCGCGCGCGATGTTTGCAGTCTTCAATTGCCTCACCACGCAGCACGACTGGCGGCTGGTCGTCGTAGCCGGGCTGGTGTGCTTCGTGGCTGCGTTGACCGCCATCAGCCTGTTCCATCGGGCCCGGGCGGCGCTGGGGGGCGTGCGCTCGACCTGGGTCATCGCCGCCGGCGTCATGGTTGGCTGCGGCATCTGGGCAACGCATTTCATCGCCATGCTGGCCTACGAACCGGGGGTGCCGGTGGCCTACGGCGTCGGCGAGACCGCGCTGTCGCTGCTCGCCGCCATGGTTATCACCGCCGCAGGGCTTCGGCTCGCCGCCGGCAGCGCGGATGGCTGGGGCGCACCCGCGGGCGGCGCGATCGTCGGCGGCGGCGTCGCCTGCATGCATTATCTTGGCATGTGGGCGCTCGAAGTGCCCGGTCACCTGACCTGGTCGATCGGGCTGGTCATCGTCTCCGTCGTGTGCGGCGTCCTGTTCGGGATGGCGGCGATGGCCGTCGCGGTTCGTTACCACGGCATGAGCGCCACTATTGTTGCGGCGGTGCTGCTGACCTTGGCGATCGTCTCGCATCACTTCATCGCCATGGGGGCCGAGCAGATCGTGCCCGATCCAAGCCGCACCGTGGACCCATTCTCGCTGTCGCCTGGCTCGCTGGCGATCTCCATCGCCGGCACCACGCTGGGACTGCTGGCGTTGACGATCGCCGGCGCCCTCGCCCATGAAAGCCACGTGCGCTTCACGGCGGCGCTCAACAACATGTCCCAGGGCCTCTGCATGTGGAGCCCCGAGGGCCGGCTGATCCTCTGCAACGAGCGCTACGTCCGGATGTACGATCTGTCGCCCGAGCTGGCGCGTCCCGGCGTGTCGCTGCGCGACTTGATCGATCACCGCGTCAAGTCCGGAAGCTTCTCGGGCAGCCGCGACCAGTACATCGCCGACCTGCTCAGCAGTATCAACAAGGGTAAGACCCTCACCAACGTCCGCGAGCACGAGGGCCGCTTCATCTCCATCTCCAACCGCCCGATGGGCGACGGCGGCTGGGTGGCGACCCACGAGGACATCACCGAGCAGCACACCGCCCAATTGCAGCGCTCCTCGATGAAGGAGTTGGAGGCCCGGCGCGCCATGATCGAGGACGCCATCGCGGGATTCCGCGAGCGGGTCGAAAGCGTGCTGAAGAGCGTGAGCGACGCCGGCCAGGCCATGCAATCCACCGCCACCGGCCTGCTCGGCTCGTCGGAGCAGGCTTCGCAGCGCGCGGAAAGCGCGGTCAAGGCGTCGAGCGACGCCTCCGCCAACGTCGCCACCGCCGCGACCGCGGCGACCGAGCTGTCGGCCTCGATCGGCGAGATCAGCCAGCAGCTCATGCGCGCCACCGAAGTCGTGCGGGTGTCCGTCAACGAAGCCGAAACCACCAACCAGCAGATCGCCGGACTTGCTGCGGCCGCGCAGAAGATCGGCGACGTGGTGAAGCTCATCAGCGACATCGCCGCCCAGACCAACCTGCTGGCGCTCAACGCCACCATTGAGGCGGCACGCGCCGGCGAGGCCGGGCGCGGCTTTGCCGTGGTCGCCTCCGAGGTCAAGTCGCTCGCGGTGCAGACCGCCAAGGCAACCGAGGAGATCGCCTCGCAGATTCTCGCCGTGCAGGGCTCGACCAGCGCCGCGGTCGGTGCGATCCACGGCATCGCCGGCCGCATGAAGGAAATCTCGAGCTACACCTCGGCCGTGGCGGCCGCGGTCGAGCAGCAGAACGCGGCGACCGGCGAAATCTCCGAGAACGTGGCCGGCGCCGCCCACGGCACCACCATGGTGGTCGGGGTGCTGGGGGATGTCGCCGGCGCTGCAACGGCGACGCGAACCTCCGCGGAAACGGTTCTTGCCGCATCGCTGTCGGTCGAGAGTGCCGTCGGCCAAGCTCCGCGGCGAGGTCGAGAGCTTCCTGGCCAAGGTCGCGGCTTAAGCCAGCGCGCTTTATTTTGCCGGCGCGATCCGGCTTGAGACCGCTTCGGCTATCTCAAGATCATCGCCGGACGCCCGTCCGCGCAAGCCCTCAACGACGCCAAGTCGATCCTGCATCTCGCGGTTCTGGCTCATCTTCCATTTGCCTTCGAGCCGCGTCACCGCAAAACGGAATCCGACGATCCCCCGCAACATCACGTCGATGTAGTGGTCGGGCGCATCCGACAATGCCCAGGGTCTCGCTTCGGTCTTCTCCTGCTGGGCCGTCAGTTCGCCCACGTGACGCAGGAGCCAGTCCTTTTCGTTCTTCACTTCGGGACGGCCATAGGCGTGTACGACCGCATAGTTCCAGGTCGGAACGACCTTTCCGTGCTCGGCTTTCGAGGCATACCAGTTCGGTGTGATGTAGCCCTCCGGCCCCTGGAACATCATCATGGCCTCGCCACCCTCCGCCAGATCCTTCCAATGCGGATTGGCCCGCGCCAAGTGGCATTCAATGACCCCATAGGGTCCATCGCCCTTGAGCACGGTCGGCAGGTGGCTGGCGTACAAGCCCGCTGGCCCGGCAGAGACCAGTGCGGCAAAGGGCCTGGCGCGCATAAGCGCGTGCATCTCCGGCACATCTTCGACGCGGAAATGGTCGGGCTGGTACATGGGCAATCACCCTCGGCTGGCGTCGAACAATATAGAGCCTCACGGCGGAAGCCGCAGCGGACGCGGCTGGCGCCTAATCCACAAGCCTCCAAAAGGCTTAGCGTCAGGCTGGATTTTGCCGGTAAATGAAGCTTCACTGCGCCCGATATCGAGTACAGGGCGAAAAGGAAGCTTCAAAGTGCCAAACAACATCCCCTTGACGCTCGCCTGCGGCAACTACGAGATCGTCCGTGCGCTGAAGGACGGCAGCGTCAAGCCTGACGGCATCGACCTCACCATCCTCACCGACATGGACTCGACCACGCGCCACTGGCGGTTCCTGCGCGAGGGCCATTTCGACGTCGCCGAAACCTCCTGCTCGTCCTACATCGTCGCCCGCGACAAGGGCATGGCGATCACCGCGATCCCGGTGTTCCTGCACCGCCGCTTCCGCCACGGCTTCGTCTTCATCAACACGAGCAAGGGCATCAAATCGCCGAAGGACCTGATCGGCAAGAAGATCGGCATCAAGTCGTTCCTGGTCACCGCGATCCACTGGATGCGCGGCATCCTCGAGCACGAATACGGCGTGCCGGTGAAATCGATCCACTGGGTCGCCGAGCTCGACGAGGACGTTGAATTCACGCCGCCCGCCGACCTGAAGATCACCCGGCTGCCGCACAACCAGTCGGTCGAGGACATGCTGGCGGAGGGTGAGGTCGACGCCCTGATCCACTCCGACATCATCAAGCCGATCGAGGCGGGCGACCCGCGGGTGGCGCGGCTGTGGCCGGACTACAAGGCCGAGGAAATCCGCTTCTGGAAGAAGACGCAGATTTTCCCGATCATGCACGTGATGGGCATCCGCCAGGCGATCGTCGACCGCCACCCCTGGATTCCGCTCAACCTGTTCCATGCCTTCGAGAAGGCCAAGGCGATCGGCATGGCGCGCATGGAGAACCCGCGCATCGTGCCGCTCGCCTGGTATCTTGAAGCCTGGAACGAGCAGCAGGAAATCCTCGGCCCCGATCCATGGGAGTACGGGCTTTCCGACAGGAACCGGCACAACATGAACACCATTGCCGGCTATTCCCACGAGCAAGGGCTGACCCAGAAGAAATGGACGGCCGACGATCTGTTCGTCAGCACATTCCAGGGCCGCAAGCGCGGCGACGAGTGGCGGATTTGACCATGAGCATGGGCCTCGGATTTCCCGACGCAGAAGGTGATGGCGGAACTGACCGCCAAGATGCTGCTGGAGGTCGAGGCCGTCCGCTTCATGGACGACAAGCCGTTCATCTTCACTTCGGGTTGGGCGAGCCCGGTCTACACCGACTGCCGCCGCCTGATCTCGTTCCCCCGCGTGCGGCAGACGCTGATGGACTTCGGCGCGGCGACCATCTTCCGCGACGTCGGCTTCGAGCAGTTCGACACCGTGGTCGGCGGCGAGACCGCCGGCATCCCGTTCGCGGCCTGGATGGCCGACCGCATGATGCTGCCGATGCAATACGTGCGGAAGAAGCCGAAGGGCTTCGGACGCAACTCCCAGATCGAGGGCCATCTGGAGCCTGGCCAGCGCGTGCTGCTGGTCGAGGATCTCACCACCGACGGCGGCAGCAAGATCAACTTCTGCAACGCGCTGCGCGCCGCCGGCGCCACCGTCGACCACATCTTCGTCATCTTCTATTACGGCATCTATCAGAACAGCGAGAAAATCCTGTCCGACCTCAACATCAAGCTGCACCATCTGTGCACCTGGTGGGATGTGCTCGACTTCGCCAAGAGTTGCGGCCAGTTCGATCCGATCAAGCTCGGCGAGATCGAGAAATTCCTGCACGATCCGGCCGGATGGTCTAAGGCCCATGGCGGTGTGGCGCAGACCGCCGCCGAGTAGTCCGTCTGGAGTGCGCGTATGGAGTTCGACAATTCATTCGAGGTGCCGCTGCCGCCTGAACAGGCTTGGCCGGTGCTGATGAACGTCCAGGGCATCGCGCCCTGCATGCCGGGCGCCAAGCTCACCGACGTGGTCGACGACAAGACCTACAAGGGCAACATCGCGGTGCGGCTCGGTCCCGTGGCGTTGACCTTCGCCGGCACGGTGATTTTCGAGGAGATCGACAACACCGGCCACATGGCGCGCATCAAGGCCCAGGGCAACGACGCCAAGGGCCGCGGCGCCGCGGCCGCCACCTCGACCTTCCGTCTGGAGCCCACCGAATCCGGCTCCAAGGTCCTGGTGCACACCGACCTGAGCCTGTCCGGCGCGGTCGCCCAGTATGGCCGCGGCGTCGGCATGATCCAGGCGACGGCGTCGGCGCTGATGAACCAGTTCGCCAACAACCTGAAGAAGCAGCTCGCCGATCCGAACGCCGTCACAGCAAAGCCGATTGGCGCCGCCTCGCTCGCTGGCCAGGTGGCGTGGACGGCGATCAAGGACAAGCTCGGCGGAAAGTCCTGAGGATGGCCGACAACGACCCGGTGATCCTGGTCGACGCCGACGACGTCGAGATCGGCTCGGCCGGCAAGCTCGACGCGCACCGGCGCGGGCTGAAGCATCGCGCCATCTCGGTGCTGGTGCGCAACGCCGCCGGCGAACTGCTGCTCCAGCAACGCGCCTCCGCCAAGTACCACTCCGGCGACCTCTGGGCCAACGCCTGCTGCAGCCATCCGCTGCCGGGCGAACCGCCAGTCGACGCCGCGCAGCGCCGCCTCCAGGAGGAGATGGGCTTCTCGTGCCCGCTTTCGCCGCTGTTCAAGTTCGACTACCGGGCGCCGGTGTCGGACGACCTGATCGAGAACGAACTCGTCCACGTCTTCGGTGGCACCCACGACGGCCCCATCGCGCCCAACCCCGACGAGGTGGCGACATGGAAGTGGGTGCGGTTCGACGATCTGGCGGCTTCGCTCCGCGAGCAGCCGGACGACTACGCCGTGTGGTTCCGCAAGTACGTCGCCGCCCACGGCGGGCTGATCCTCGGCTGGCTCGCGCGCGGCTAGCGCCGTAGGATCATTCCGCTGCTGCGCCCGGGAGCACCGATGCCGGTTCAGGTCGTCCTTCTTCACTACGACGTCGAGGATTATCGGGAGCGGCTGACCAAGCGCTTTCCGTCGGTGCAGTTCCACATCTTCCATCACGCCGAGGAAGCCGAAGGCGTGATCGGCGAGGCCGACGTCCTGATGGGGCTCGGTCACCACATCCCGCCCTCGCTCATCGCAAAGGCGAAGAAGCTGAAATGGGTGCAGGCGCTCACCACCGGCACCGAGACGCTAACCGCGCCAGGCGTGCTGCCGCCCGATGTGATCCTGACATCGACCCGTGGCATCCACGGCCCGCAGATGAGCGAGTTGGCCTTTCTCTGCATGATCGCGCTGCAACGCGATTTCAAAAGAAACCTGGCCAACCAGGCCGAAGGTAAATGGGAGCAGCGGGCCAATCCGATCCTCGAAGGCAAGACCAACGTGATCGTTGGCCTCGGCCTGCTTGCCGAGCATCTTGCCGAACGCTGCAAGTTGTTCGGCATGACGGTGCTCGGCATCAGCGATGGCCGCACCAAAGGTCCGCATTTCGACGAGGTGCATCCGCGCAAGGAGCTTGCAGCCGCCGCGGCGCGGGCCGACTTCCTGACTCTGCTGGTGCCCTATTCGCCTTCGACACACCACCTCATCAACCGCGACATCATTGCGGCGATGAAGCCCTCGGCGTTCCTGCTCAATCTCGCCCGCGGCGGCGTGCTCGACGAGGCGGCGCTGATCGAGGCGCTGCAATCCGGCAAGATCGCCGGCGCCGCACTGGACGTGTTCTCGCGACAGCCGCTGCCGCCCGACCATCCGTTCTGGCGGATGCCGAACGTCATCATCACGCCGAACATCGGCGGGCGCAGCGACAAGTTCGTCGAGCAAACGATGCAGGTGCTGGTGCCGAACCTTCAGGCCTTCCTCGACGGCCGCCTGACGGAGTTGCGGAACGTCATTCCGCACTAATCGATCGAGATATGCGCGGCGCTCACCACCGGGCCCCAGATGTCCAGACTCTCCTGGATCATCTGCCGCATCCGCTCCGGCGTGGTGCCGAGCGGATCGGCCTCGAGCCCGCGAATCTTGGCCTGCATGTCGGGCTCCTTGAACCCTTGCGCGATCGCGTCCGAAACCTTCTTGGTGATCTCCTTCGGCGTGCCGGGCGGCGCCGACACCGCCATCCAGGTGATCGAGGTGACGCCGGGCAGCGTCTCCTCCATGGTCGCCACGTTCGGATAATCCTTCAGCCGCTTGCTGTCGGCGACCGCGATCAGCTTCAGCTTGCCGGCGTCGATGTTGCCCTTGTTGGCCAGCAGGTAGTCCGGGACCATGTCGATGGTGCCGGCCAGCAGATCGTTGATCGCCGGCGCCGAGCCGCGATAGGGCACCTCGGTCATCTTGAAGCCGGCCTTGAGCATCATCAACTCGCCGAGCAGATGGCCGGTGTTGCCCTTGCCCTGATGGCCGTAGGTCACCTTGCCGGGATTGGCTTTGGCGTAGTCGATGAAGCCCTTGAGATCGTTGGCCGGGAAATCCTTCCGCGTGATGATGATCAGCGGATAGGTCGCGAGCACGCTGACCGGCTCAAGCGGCCGCGGATCGAACGAGGCCTTGGTGAACAGCAGATGGGTGATGCTGTAGCTGAGCTGCGTCGAGCACAGCAGCGTGTAGCCGTCCGGCGGCGAGCGCAGCACCTGCTCCATGCCGATGCGGCCGCCGGCGCCACCGGGCCGGTTCTCGACCACGACCTGCTGGCCGAGCAGCGCCGACGCCTTCTGGGCGGCGTAGCGGCACAGCAGGTCGGCGGTGCCGCCGGCCGGCAACGGCACCACCAGCGTGATGTTGCGCGCCGGAAAGGCGCCTTGCGCCTGCGCGGCATGCGGCAGGCACAAAGCGGCGGCAACGACAGCAACGGCGATACGGTACGACATGGATGCGTTCCTCATTTCACGCCGAACAGCAACTGCGCGTTCTTGTAGCTGATCTTCTCGCGGTCGGCCGGCTTCATCTCGATCGATTCCAGCACCGCGATGGTGGAGCGGATGTAGCCCGGGCCCTTTTCCTTGTCGAAGGGACAATCTGACGCAAACAGCACCTTGTCGGCGCCGAAGAAGTCGATGCCGCAGATCATCGGCCCGCGCACGCCCTCGATCGCGGTGTCGCCGTAGAAATCCTTGAAATAATCGAACGGCCGCTTCTTCAGGCTCTTGCGCAGCGCCTCGTAGTCCTCGTCGGAGGTCCGCGCCCCCATCTGATCGAAGCTGTGGCCGATGCGGCCTTCGAGATACGGAATGACGCCGCCGAGATGGTGCGACACGATCTTGAGGTTCGGATAGGTGTCCATGATCTTCGAGAAGATGAACCGCGACAGCGCCACACCCGTTTCGAACGGCCAGCCCAGCACCGAGCAGATCTCGTATTTCGACTTGGCCTCGCCCTGGTAGTCGATCATCTCGCGGCTGCGCGCCGGGTGCAGCAGGATCGGCTTGCCGGATTTCTCGATCGCCGCGTAGAGCGGCCAGAACTCCGGCCCGTCGATCGGCTTGCCGTTGACGTTGGTGCCGAGCTGGATGGCGTGCGCGCCGTTCTTCAGGGCGCGCTCGGCCTCCTTCGCCGCCGCCTCCGGGTTGTTCATCGGCACCACCGCGGAATAGCCGACGAAGCGGTCCGGGTGCTTGGCCACCACCTCGGCCAGGCCGTCGTTGGCGAGCTTCGCCATCTCCGGCGTCTTGTCCGGCCCCCACAGCCGGTCGAGCATCGGCAGGCCGAGCGACAGCACCTGGGTGTAGTCGGGAAACTGGTCGACCACCTTGAGCCGCAGGTCGAGCTCGTACAGCGCCGGAATGCCGCGCACCCGCTTGCCGATGTCCTTCTGCCCGGCCGGCGACTCGATCAGCGCATCGAAATAGCGCTTCGGGCTGAAATGGCAGAACGCGTCGATGTAGCGCATGCATGGCTCCGTGGCTTAAGCTCGGCGGCGGCAATGGAGTGGGTACTCGTGATGTACAAGGATTTGCGCGGCTTCATCAAGCAGGTGGACGAGCTTGGCGCGCTGCGGCGCGTGCATGGCGCCGATCCGAAGTTCGAGCTCGGCGGCATCACCGAGGTCGCGGCGGGCACCCCGGAATGCCCGGCGCTGCTGTTCGACCGGATCAAGGGCTATGAGCCCGGTGTCCGCGTCTTCACCAACGCCACCACCACGCCGCAGCGCGCGGCGCTGGCGCTCGGCCTCGACCCGACATTGAAGCCGCTCGATGCGCTGAAGGCCTGGATGCGCAAGCGCCAGACGCTGACGCCGCAGAAGCCCGTCGAGGTCGCCAAGGCGGCGTTCCTGGAAAACTCGATGCGCGGCCGCAACGTCGATCTCCGCAAGCTCCCGGCCCCGCACTGGCATCGCAAGGACGGCGGGCCGTTCATCGGCTCCGGCTCCATCGTCATCATGCGCGATCCGGACGGCGGCTGGATCAACGCCTCGATCTACCGCATCCAGGTCCACTCCAAGAACCGCATCACCATCCAGTTCGACCATCCCGGACGGCACGGCGCCATCATCGCGCGGAAATACTGGGACAAGGGCAAGTCCTGCCCGGTCGCCGTGATCAACGGCGAGGACCCGGCGCTGTTCATCGCCGGCTTCGAATACCTGCCCGACGGCCAGTCGGAGTACGACTTCGCCGGCTCGATCAAGGGCGCGCCGTTCGAGGTGATGCCCGGCCCGCTGACCGGCCTGCCGCTCCCCGCCCACGCCGAGAGCATCCTCGAAGGCGAGTTGCTGCCGTCCAGCGAGGTCACCTTGCCGGAAGGCCCGTTCGGCGAGTTCACCGGCTATTACGCCGCCGACGCGCGGCCCTGCCCGGTCATGCAGGTCAACGCGATCCACCACCGCGACGACCCGATCCTGCTGGGCTCACCGCCGATGAAGCCGCCGCGCTTCCACTTCGGCCTGCCGTTCCGCGCCGCCTCGATCTGGAGCAACCTGGAATCCGCCGGCGTCACCGACGTGGTCGGCGTCTGGCAGCATGTCGCGCAACTGATGACCGTGGTGGCGCTGAAGCAGCGCTACGCCGGCCACGCCAAGCGCGCGGCGCTCATTGCCGCGGCGCAGAGCTACATGGGGCGCCTCGTCGTGGTGGTCGACGACGACGTCGATCCGTCCGACCTGGCCGACGTGATGTGGGCCGTCACCACCCGCTGCGAGCCGGCCGAGCAGATCGACATCGTCCGCAACGCCTGGAGCTCGGCGCTCGACCCGCGCATTCCCGACGAGGCGAAACGCGCCGGCATCACCTCGCACTCCAAGGCGATCATCGAGGCGGTGCGGCCGTTCGGCTGGAAGGATGCGTTCCCGCCGACCTCGGCGCTGACCGCCGCCGAAGCGCGCGACATCGAGTCGAAATGGGGCGGTGTCATCGCGGGGCGCAAATCGCCGCCTGCGAAAAAACCGCGTAAGCGCCGCTGACTACTTCGCCGGCTTGATCTCCGCCGCGTTGTCCGGCGAGAAATACACGTCGACCTTCATGCCGGTGGTGAGCGGCCCCGGCTGGGTCAAGCTTCACCACCACCTCCACGGCGTCGACATCGGCGCGGTTGCCCGGCCCGCGCGAGCCGAGCCGCGACGGCTCGACCAGCGGCGCGATCGACGTCACCGTGCCGGCGAACTCCTTGTCGGCAAAGGCCGCGGCGCGGATCGACACCTTCTGTCCGAGCTTGA
The DNA here is from genome assembly GCA_963785665.1 of uncultured Alphaproteobacteria bacterium. Taxonomy (GTDB): domain Bacteria; phylum Pseudomonadota; class Alphaproteobacteria; order Rhizobiales; family Xanthobacteraceae; genus Z2-YC6860. The sequence continues at coordinate 85,078 of CAWAWF010000022.1, read as the reverse complement.
CCGACGACAGGTCGCGCTCGTCGAGCTCGGCCCGCACGTTCAGTGTCGAGAGATTGGCGACCAGCAGCAGCGGCTGCTGCGCCGAGGGCGCCGCAAGCTCGCCCGGATTGATGTTGATCTGCAGCACGGTGCCGTCGATCGGCGCCCGAATCCGAAGCTTCTCCAGGTTGACGCGGGCGAGCGCCAGGTCGCCGCGCGCCGTGATCACCTGCGCCTCGTTCGGCGTCGGCAGCGGCGCGTCGATGCCGCGAAGCTGCGCCTGCCGCTTGCTGTACTCTTCGCGCGCCCGCACCAGCTCGGATCGGGCCTGGGTCAGATCGGCGGTCGGCCCTCCGGCCGAGCGCCAGGCGACGGCGGCGCGGTCGACGGCGTTCTGCGCGTCGAACACCGCGGTCTCGGCATCGGCCACCGCATCCTCGGCCCGGCGCCGGTCGCCGGCCTTGCCGGCCGCCTGCTCGTCGCGCAGCCGCCGGCGCATCGCCGCCTGCGCCTCCGCCGACATGTAGCGCGCCTGGATCTCGTCGTCGTTGAGCAGGATCAGCGGCTCGCCGGCGAACACCGTGTCGTTGACCTTGATCAGCACCTTGCTGACCACGCCGATGGTCGAGGCCGTCACCTTGATGATGCCGGAGGGCGGCTCGACCTTGCCCGGCGCCACCGCAAGCCAGCGCCGGTCGGGCTGCGGCTGCGCCGTCGCTGCGCTCGTGGCCGACGAGACGCCGTCTCGCGCCGGCCCGTTCGCCACCAAGGCGACGCCTGCGGCGACCAGGATCAGAACAACGGCAAGGGCGATGTTGCGCTTCGACATGCTCATCTAGGTTTTGGCCAACGATTCGACGGGAGTTTCGACCATACCCGAAAGCCTCGGTGCCGCGCCTCCCAATTCTTCGCCGACGATCAAACCATCCTCGATACGGATGATGCGGCCCGCGTACGGGATGAGGCGGGGGTCGTGGGTCACCACCAGCACGCCGCGCCCGAAGTCCTTGCGCGATATCGGCCAGGATCGTCATGATCGCCTTGCCGTTCTCGGTGTCGAGCGCCGCGGTCGGCTCGTCGGCGAGGATCACCGACGGATCGCCGACCACCGCGCGCGCGATGGCGACGCGCTGCTGCTCGCCGCCCGAGAGCTCGCGCGGATAGTTCCGGGTCTTGCCGGCAAGGCCGACGCGTTCGAGCGCCGCCCGCGACTTCTGCTTGGCTTCCGTGGCGCCCTCGCCGCGCACGTCGAGCGCGAGCCGCACGTTGTCCGCCGCGGTCAGCGTCGGGAACAGGTGATAGGACTGGAACACGAAGCCGATGTTCTCCCGCCGGAGCTTCGCCAGGTCCTCGGGCGTCTTGCCCGCGATCTCCTCGCCGCGGACGCGGACGGTTCCTTCGCTCGGCGTCAGCATGCAGCCGAGAATGGACAGCAGCGTGGTCTTGCCGCTGCCGGACGGCCCCATCAGCAGCGTCAACTCGCCGCCCTTGAGCGCGAGATCGACGCCCTTGAGCGCGCGGGTGCGCCCGGCCCCAGCGCCGAGGTCCTTAACAACGCTTCTGGCCTCCATCACCAAAATGCTCATCGCGTGAACACCATGGCGGGGTCGATGCGCGTCACCTTCATGATCGCAGCGATCGCCGAGACCACGCACATCGTCCACGGTCAGCGCGAACAGCGAAACCGTCAGCCCCGGCGTGATGACGATCGGCAGCGCGCCGTTCGCGGTCATGCGCACCACCAGGAGCCCGACCAGATACGCCAGCACGAAGCCGACCACCGCGCTCAGCAAGGCCTGGCAGATGATGACCTTGTAGATGTAGCGCCGGGACGAGCCGATCGCCCGCAAGGTGGCGAACTCGTTGAGGTGATCCTTGGTGCTGGAATAGAGCGTCTGCGCAACGATCACGGTGCCGACGATGACACCGAGCAAGGCGCCGGCGAACAGCGCCGCGCCGGCGCCGGTGCCGAACAGCCAGAACTGGCGGCTGCGCTCGCGGAATTCCGCGGTTGTCAGGACCTCGACGTCGCCAAGGCTCGCCGTCAGGTTGCTGCGCACCTGCTCGATGTCGGCGCCGGGTGTGGCGCGCACCAGGAAATAGGTCGCCTTGGTCGACGGCGTGCCGGTGTGCGAGCGCGCCCGGTCGACGTCCATGAACACATAGGGCGTGGTGGTGAACGAGCGGATGCCGTCCGTCACCGCCGCCACCCGCACCGCCTGCTGGCGGATTTCCGCCCGCGCCCCGATCCCCGAGATACCGAGCCGCTCGAAATAGGTCCGGTCGACCGCGACCGCGTTCGGCGTCGACAGCGCCTCGACCCGGCCCTGCACCACGTTCCAGGGATCGAGCCCACCCGAGCGCAAATCCGAGCCGACCACGAACACCGGCGTCGACGAGCCGCTCGGCGCGCGCCAGTCGGCAAAGCCGATCACCACCGGGATCGCCTCGGCGACGCCCGGGATCGACAGCGCGCGGCTGCGCTGCCGGGTGTCGAGCAGCGAGGGGTCCTCGAAGCACTTGGTGCCCTTCGGCATGATCCAGAGATCGGCCGAGGCGTGGTCGATCATGGTGGTGACCATCTGCCCGAAGCCGAGATAGAGCCCCATCTGCACCGTCACCAGCACGATGGAGAATACGATGCCGATCACGGTCGCGATCAGGCGCAGCCGGTCGTGGAACAGGTTTCGGAACGCAAGCGTGAAGACCAGCGGCATCAGCGGAGCCCGATTTTCCGAATCAACAAGCGCGCATTTGACCTGCGGGGACCCGCCGCGTCACCCGGGTAAATCGTCCTGCTTGACCAAATTGACCGGCGCCGGTTCGCTGAAGCTTGCCCGCAGCCAGCGCGCGGCCTGCGCGAATTGATGCGCCCAGGCGATGTTGCCGAGCGCAGCAGCGACCAACCAGCTCAGCGCGAGCGTCAAGCCGAACACCACCGCGGCCTTGCCGACGGCGAACAGCGCGACCTGCAGCATCGCGAATTGCAGCCAGACGATGAAGACGTAGTGCACGAGATATATGCCATAGGCATTGGCCGAAAGACTGTCGACAATTCGCACGCGCTCCGCGGCAAAACGAAGGCAGAGTGCAAGCAGCACCAGGCAACCCGATGCGCAGGCGATGACGAAGCCGAGCCCCGCGGCGAGTTGCACCAGGAACGGCGCGGTCTGGCCGTCCACCATCAGCGAGGTCGGCAGCGCCCACAGCACAAAGCCCGCAATCGAGAGAGCGAGCCACCGGCCCCAATGCCGCGCCAGCGCACCATCGCAGGCCAGCAGCCCGCGATCGAAGCCGTGTGCGCCGATCGCGCAGCCGGCGAAGAAATAGACCAGATAGTGCAGCGGCCGGCTGAACTGGAACGAAAACGGCCCCAGGCTTTCCCATTGCCAGGGCGAATAGATCAGGGCCAGCGGCACATAGGCCAGCGCCGACAGCGCAGCCAGCGCCACGAAGAACCTGAGCGGATCGGTATAGCCGGCCGCCAGCCGGCCCAGAACTCCGATCCAGCCGGGCGCGAGGCGGTGAAGACCGGCCGCCAGCACATTGAGCGCCAGAAGCTGCCAGAGGAACCACTGCGGGCCGCAGGCCCAGAACGGCAGCGCCAGCCAATGCTCCCAGTAGGTGCCGATGCTCGGATCGACGGCGCCGACCAGATAGGTCGGGTAGTAGGTCAGCGGCATCAGGAACGCGACCACCAGCACCAGCGGCAATCCGATCCGGAAAAACCGGTCGGACAGGAATGTCACGGCGCCTTTGCGGGCAAGGCTTGCCGGCACGAACAGGCCGGACAGAAAGAACATCAGCGACATCAGGCTGACATCCTGCCAAGCGCAGAACAGGTCGAACCCGAAAAAGCGCTGGCTGTCGACGATCGGAATGGCCTGCCAGCGATAGGGCGGCTGGTCGAAGGCATGGGGAACGATCGGCAGCGACGCGAGGTAGGCCAGCACCGAATGGAAGGCGAGCACGATGAGGATCACAACCCCGCGCAGGTTGCTCAGTGCAATGCTGGATCGGTTCATTGACGTTCCGTCCCCCTGCCGAGCGGCCTTTGGCGGCCGCGGCAGCACACCCCTCGAATCGACCCCAGTCCCCAACCGGATCGTGCTTCGAACGCTACTCCATAATACCGCCGCACGGAACGCGATCCGGCGGCATTGCCGCCCCATTCCACCGCCTTCGCCGCCCCAAGTCTTGGTTTACCGCTCTGCAAAATCACCCCCGTGCTTCGTGAAACGGCCATATTATGGGGTGATTGAGTTGGCCCGGTCGGTCCGTTTGGCACATTGGAAGGATTTACCGTGACAGTAAGATTGCTCGCACTGACCCTGTCGGCCTTTGTCGTTTGGACGGGTTCCCTGGTTCACGCCAAGGCGGCGGAACCGTCCGCGACCGGCCTTTGGGAAAAGCGAAACGACGACGGCAAGCCCGCGGTGTGGTTTCTGTTCGTCGAGCAGCCCGGCGGCATCTACGAGGGCGCCGTCGCCAAGGCCTATCCGAGGCCCGGCGATCCCCCGCACCAGCTTTGCACGCGCTGCACCGACGACCGCAAGAACCAGCCGGTGCTCGGCATGACGATCATCCGCGACATGAAGCGGCACGGCCTCGACTACGAGGACGGCAACATCCTCGATCCGCGCGACGGCACCGTTTATCACGCGCTGATGAGTGTCAGCCGCGACGGCCGCATCCTGACCGTCCGCGGCTATCTCGGCATTCCGCTGCTCGGCATGGACGAGACCTGGTATCGTCTGCCGGACAACGCGCTGGCATCGCTCGACCCGGCCATCGTAGCAAGGTATCTGCCCGAAAACGCGCGCGGCAGTTCGGCCTCGACGGCGCAGCAGACGCCGGCGCCGCACCGGCCGAAGCCCGTCCCTGCTCCGCCGCATCAGGCGATCGCGCCCCGCCAATAGCCCCACCCGGTGGCCCCGCAGTTCGCCGCGGCTGACGCCCGCCGATGCATCGGCGTATGATGCGGGCGGCCCTTTGACGGGCCGCGGAGTGCAGATGTCCAAGACGTGCCGGGTCATCGTCGTCGGAGCAGGCCTGGGCGGATTGGCCGCCACGGTTGGCCTGCGCCAGCGCGGCTTCGAGGTCGAGGTCTACGAGCAATCCCCTGAGCTCGGCGAAATCGGCGCCGGCATCAACATCACGCCCAACGGCGCGAAGGTCCTCAACGCCTTTGGCCTCGGCGACGAAGCGCGCCGGCTGGGCAACATCGCCGGCGAACTGACGATGTGCGACATGGCGACGGACGACCGTCTTTTCGGCTTTGCGTGGAGCGAGTTCGAGACGCGGTACGGCCAGCCCCAATACCAGTTCCATCGGGCCGACCTCCTCGGCATGCTTCAGCGCGCCGTTCCGGACTCCGTCATCAATCTCGGGGCGCGATGCGTCAGCGTGTCGACGACCGAAAGCTCGGCTGCGATCACCTTGGAAAACGGCAAGCAGATCGAAGGCGACGTGGTGATCGGCGCCGACGGCGTCCGCTCGCGCATTCGCGCCGCCTTGTGGGATGACGAAAATCCGGTGTTCACCGGGCAGATCGCATGGCGCGCGCTGCTCAAGGGGAAGGACCTGCCAGCCGACATTCTCGGACCGTCGGGCGCGCGCGCGTGGATGGGCCCCGATCACTACTGCGTCAGCTACTTTTTGCGCGGCCGCGAGTTGATCAATGTCGTGCTGCGCGGCAAGAGCGACGAGTGGGCCGAGGAATCGTGGACCGCGCAAGACGATCCGGACGCGGTCCGTGCCAAGTTTGCGCCACTCGCGTGCGATCGGTTGAAGTCACTGACCGCGCAAATCCATACATGCAACAAGTTCGGTCTGTTCGGCCGGAAATCCACGCAACGCTGGGGCAAGGGCCGCATCCAACTGCTCGGCGATGCCGCCCATCCCGTTCTTCCTAACGGCGGCCAGGGCGCCAATGGCGCGTTCGAAGACGCGTTCATCCTGTCGGCATGGCTCGACGAGCTGCGCGACGACCCGACCGCGGCGCTGCGGTCCTATGAGGCGGTGCGCAAGCCGCGCGCCATCAAGGTGCAGAACCGGTCGAACGAGAACGCAAAGCTCCACCTTGCCAGCGACCCGGCGGACATCGCCCGCCGGCAGAGCGAGGGAGCGAAGCTGGTCGCGAAGGGCGACACCTTCAACAACATGGGCTGGGTGTTCGCCTACGACCCCGTGACCGAATGGCGAACCATCCCGACCTGACGGCGTCGCCTCTCCGTCCGCAACTCATCACTTCTGCTGGTCTTGCACGCCCTTCAGGACTCCCTGCCAGCGTGCCGCGGTGTCGTGCGCGATCTTTGCGAACTCCTCGGCCGGCGCCGGCGAGAGCGTGAACCCGGCCTTGACGATCCGGGCGGCGGTCTGCGGCTCGCGGAGCGTTGCGATCAAATCCGCGGACAGCTTGTCGACCAGCGCCTGCGAGGTCGCGGCGTTGACGAAGGCGCCGTTCCACGAATCCGACTGGGCCAGCGATTGCACGCCGAGTTCGGCATAGGTCGGCGCGTCCGGAAAGTTCGTCGTCCGCTGCGATCCGCCCGCCGCCAGTATCCTGGCGCCGGAAGCCGCCATCGGCACCGCCACCGGCACCGGCAGGAACGCCACGTCGATGCGGCCGCCGAGGATGTCCTGCGTGATGCCGGCCGAGCCCTTGTAGGGAACATGATAGAGCTTGAGGCCGAGTTCCTTCATCAACAGCGCGGTCAGCACCTGATGCGGCGTGCCGTTTCCCGGCGTCGCCACCGTGACCTTGTCCGGATTGGCGAGCGCGTAGCTGACGAACTCCGCCCAGGTCTTCGCCGGGAAATCCTTCCGGACCACGAACGCATACGGCACCGTGATCAGCCGCGCGACGGGGCGCAGCACCTTCAACGGATCGTAGCGCGGCGGATCATTCATATAGGCGCTGAACACCGACTCGCCCGTCACCATCATCATGTAGCCGTCGGCGGGCGCCTGGATCACCGTCTGGGCGCCGATCGATCCGCTGGCGCCCGGCTGGTTGTCGACGATGACAGGTACCTTCCAGCGCTCGCTCAGGCTCTGCGACCAGATCCGGGTGTGGGTGTCGGCGCCGGTGCCCGGCGTGTAGGGCAGCACGATCCGCATCAGCCTGTCGGGAAAATGCTCCTCCGCGCCCGCCGGCTGCGCAAGCGGCGCGCCTGCGAACAAGATGGCGAACACCGCGAGCGTGATCGGCCACCGCATCATGTTGTCCTCGCGTTCGTGTCAACTTCGCCGCCGCGGCAACGATACCGGTCTTTTGACCCGGCCGGCAACGCGGCTAATACGACTTCGGCAGCCCGAGCGCCTTCTCGGCGATGAAGCTCAGGATCATATGCGGGGTGATCGGCGCGATCCGCACGATCAGGGACTCGCGCAGATAACGCTCGACGTGGAACTCCTTGGCGTAGCCCATGCCGCCGTGGCTCATCAGCGCGGTCTCGCAGGCTGTGAAGCAGGCCTCGCCGGCGAGATACTTGGCGGCGTTGGCCTCGACGCCGCATGGCTTGCCCGCGTCGTAAAGCGCGGCCGCCTTGAACGCCATCAGGTTGGCGGCCTCCAGCGCCATCCAGCAGGCGGCGAGCGGATGCTGGATCGCCTGGTTCTCGCCGATCGGCCGGTCGAACACGATGCGCTCCCGCGCATACGAAGCAGCCTTGCGCAGCGCCGCGCGGCCGAGCCCGATGCCTTCGGCGGCGATCAGGATGCGCTCCGGATTCATGCCGTGCAGAATGTAATCGAAGCCCTTGCCCTCCTCGCCGATGCGGTCGGCGACGGGCACCGGCAGGCGATCGATGAACAGCTCGTTGGAGTCGACGGCGCTGCGCCCCATCTTCGGGATTTCGCGCACTTCGACATGACGCCGGTCGAGGTCGGTGTAGAACAGGCTCAGGCCGTCGGTCTTGCGGGACACGTTTTCGAGCGGCGTCGTGCGCGCAAGGATCAGCATCTTGCTCGCGACCTGCGCGGTCGAAATCCAGATTTTCTGGCCTGACACAATGTAACGGTCGCCATCCCGCACCGCCTTGGTCTTCAGCTTCAGCGTGTCGAGGCCGGCATCCGGCTCGGTGACGGCGAAGCAGGCCTTGTCCCGGCCGGCCACCAGCGGCGGCAGCATTCTTAGTTTTTGCTCGTCGTTGCCGAACACCACCACCGGATTGAGCCCGAAGATGTTCATGTGCAGCGCCGACGCGCCCGACAGTCCGGCGCCGGACTCGGCGATCGTCTGCATCATCAAGGCCGCCTCGGTGACGCCGAGGCCTGAGCCGCCGTATTGCTGCGGGATGCAGACGCCGAGCCAGCCGGCATCGGCAAAAGCCCGATGAAAGTCGTCCGGGAACCCGCCATCGCGGTCCTTGGCGAGCCAGTAATCGTCGCCGAAACGGGCGCAAATCCGGGCAACGGCGTCCCCGATCGCCTCCTGCTCCGCCGACAGCGCGAAGTCCATTTCGGCGCCCGCTCCATAACCCGCGTTTATGCGGACAATTCGTCTCACGGCATGGCCTGCGGGTGGGTCGAACACCCCGGCCGTGCTAAATTCGGAGCCATCATAACAACGAACCGCGGCGTTGCACGCGGCATCGAGGAGGATCATGCCATGAGACAAGTCACCGTCGCGCCGAAGGGCATGGGACTGAACGACTTCGTCGCCAAGCAGGAAGGCTTCTTCGAAGCCGAAGGCCTCGACGTCGCGTTCGACTGGAAGACGTTCCGCGGCACCCAGTCGAGCTGGAAAGACTTCAAGTACCTGGAGCGCCCGCAGGACCAGCCCTACACCAAGGACAAGGCCGAGGTGATCCAGGGCGCCTGCATGTGGGGCACGATCTGCAACGCCTCCGCCGGCATGGGCAAGTTCGTCTCCGAAGCCTACGGCGTGTCGCCCTGGGCGATCTACGTCCGGCCGGATTCCAAGATCCGCAAGCCCGAGGACCTCAAGGACATTCCGATCTCGGTCGGCATGCGCGCCGGCAGCCATTTCAACGTGCCGTACCGGCTGGAAAAATATCTGCCGCTGGACAACATCAAGACGGTCAACACCGGCGGCTTCGGCGCCCGTCTCAAGGCGTTGCTCGACGGCGAGGTCGAGGCCGCCTCGCTGCTGCCGCCGCAGATCGCGATGGCCGAGCAGCTTGGCCTCCGCGCGGTCATCGCCGACACCTTCCACACCATCTGGTGGGTGCCGGCCGGCTTCCCGACGGAAGCGACCGCGGGCTATCTGCGCGCCCTCGACCGCGCCGAGAAGGCGATGGACGCCGATCCCGAAAAGTACCTGCCGCTGTGGAAGCTCGCGATCCCGGCGGAGTTCGAGAACTATCACAAGTGGGACTTCTCGAAATTCGGCCGCGGCGAGCGCTTCGTCTACAAGACCATCCCGCACTCCGAATTCGATGAGATCATGGACCAGGTCAAGCGCTGGAAGCTCGACGACTTCCTGCAGGACCGGACCTACGAGGGCCTGGCGGCGCGCTAGACCCTCCCTCTGCGACACCATTGCGCGCGGGCCCGCCAGAAGGCGGGCCCGTTCGCATTGAAGCGCTGCCCTGCCCTATGCCAGCATATCAGGGGCTTGAGGCAGGAGGCCGACCATGCCGCGCCGCGATTTCGTTCTCGCCTGCACCGTTGCCTGCGTTCTGTCCGCCGGACCGGCCCACGCCGCCGACAAGATCGTGCTCGGCATGATCGGCGCCGGCTCGACCGCGCACTGGCCCAGCTATATCGCGATCGAGAAAGGCTTCTACGCCAAGCACGGCCTCGACATCGACCCGATCGTGGTGCCGTCGAACCCGGCGATGCAGCAGCAGATCGCGGTCAACGCGCTCAACATCGGGACGTGTCGCCGGCAGCCCCGATCCGATCCGCGCTGTCGACAAGGGCGCGCCGACCGTGATCCTGCGGGTCGACACCCCCGCCTCGCCGTATTCCCTGGTGTCGAAGGCCGACATCAAGACACCAGCCGATCTCAAAGGCCGCACCGTCTCGCTCGACGGGCCGAAGGGCATCACGCGCGCCTACTTCGATCGCGTCATGAAGCCGACCGGCCTCAAGGAGGGCGACTTCGATCTGGTGTTCCAGGGCGCGACGCCGGCTCGCTTCGCCGCGCTCCAATCGGGCGTCGCCGATGCCGCCATGCTGACCGCGCCGTTCGACTCCTTTGCCGAAGCGCAAGGCTTCAAGCAGCTCGTGCTGGTCGATAACGTCGTGAAGGACATCCCGTTCGGCGTCACTGTCGGCAATCGGCCATGGGTGCTGGCCCACAAGGACGTGGTGCTGAGATTCTTCGCCGCCTACCGTGAAGCCGTCGATTGGTTCTACGACCCGAAGAACCGCGCCGAGGCGGTCCAGATCGGCTTGCGCAACACCAAGCAGAAGGCAGGCCGATCTGGAAAAGGCCTACGACTTCTTCAGCCGCATCGGGTTCTTCAACAGGACCGACACGGTGTCGAAGAAGCAGATCGAGACCGTCATGGACGTGCTGATCGGCTTCCACGACATCGACGAAGCGCATTCCGATCGAGCGCCTGATCGCGCCCGAGGTGACGAAGGTGGTGGACTGAAGCGGACCATCCAGCAAGAGGCCGGAGAGTTGCCATGAAGCACACGACATTCGCGCTGCGCGCGTTGAGCCTTCTGATCCTGGGCTCGTGGTTCGGCGGCGCCGCCGCGGCCGAGGACCTCGTCAAGGTCGCGGTGCCGCAGCGCGGCACCTGGGAAACATCGGTGCCCGATCTCGGCGAGCAGAAAGGGATTTTCGCCAAGCACGGCATCAAGGTCGAAGCGCTCTACACGTCCGGCGGCGGCGAGACGATGCAGACGCTGATTTCCGGCAGCGTCGACGTCGCGATCGCGACCGGCGCCGCCGCCATGTTCGCCGCCTACGTGAAGGGCGCGCCGATCCGGCCGATCGGCACCTCGATCACCGGCGCCCGCGAGATCTTCTGGTACGTCAAGGCGGACTCGCCGATCAAATCGCTGAAGGACGCCGCCGGCAAAACCATGGCGTTCTCCGCGACCGGCTCGTCGTCACACCTCGCCACGCTCAAGCTCATCCAGATGTCGGGCGTCGACATCAAGGCCGTCGGCACCGGCACCCCGGTCGCGACCTTCACCCAGACCATGACCGGTCAGGTCGATATCGGCTGGTCGGCTGCGCCGTTCGGGCTCGGCGCGCTGCAGGAGCACCGCATCCGCGCGGTCGCCAACATCGGCGACATTCCGGAATATCGCGACATGAGCGTGCGGTATCACCTCGCCAACCTGAACTTCATCACCGGCCGGCCCGACGTGCTGAAGCGCTTCATCGCCGCCTACACCGAAACGCTGGACTGGATGTACAGCAGCGACGAAGCCATCGAGATGTTCTCCAAGCTCTACAAAATCAAGGTCGAAGAGATGCAGCAGGCCCGCAAAGAGTTCTACACCCGCGAGAGCATGAACATCCGGCGTATCGGCGGCCTCGACCAGGCGATGGCGGACGCCGTCGCCTACAAGTTCATCAACCAGCCGCTGACCAAGGCGCAGCTCGACGACCTGTTCAAGTACAGCGCCAAGTGACGGCCGCCTGCTAGAGCGCGGCCGCCAACGCGGGCTGCGGCGAGGGACGCGCTTCGATGAAGCGCGGCATCACCTCCTTGGCGAACAACTCGGCCGAGGTCTTGAAGATGTGACCGGTCTCGCCGTCGACTTCGCCGAGAAAGCGCAGATGCAAGTGATTGATGCCCATGTCCGCCAGTTGCCGCACCTTTGCAGCAACCGAGTCGGGCGTACCCGCTATGGTCATCTTCATGTCGCCGCCCTTGGCGTATTCATCGGGCCGGGACTGCGCCGACACCGCCTTCATCGCCGGCCCATCCATCTTGCCGTGGCGCTGGACGTAGCTGGTGCGGATCGCCAGTGTCTCGGCGCGAGCCAGCTTCTCGTACTCCAGCGCCTTCTCCTCCGTCTCCGCCACCGCGACGCCCACCCAGTCATACGAACACCAGCGCAGACAGTTGTCCTTCACCTCTTGCGGATGATTGGCCTCGTCCAGCGCCCGCCGGTAGATTTGCATCTGCTCGCGCAAGTCGGCGCCAAGCACGCCGACAAAAACCGGCATGCCCTTCTGTGCCGCCCGCACGATCCCCGCCTCGCGGGTCGCCACGCGAATGATCGTCGGGTGCGGCCTCGAGTACGGTGACGGCGTGACGCGCCGCTTGATGCGGCCGCTGTTGCCGCCGACCGAAAAGCTGTACTCGGGATCGCCGTACTTGAAGCCCCACAGCCGCTCCATCACGTCGAGCGTTTCCTCGGCGAGACGGCCGGAGGCGTGGAGCTCGGGGTCGACGCCGAGGCCATTCGGCTCGGTGCCCTGCCAACCCGAGCCTACGCCGAACAGCACTTTGCCTTTGGTCAGTTGATCGAGCAGGTTCATGCTCTCGACCAGCCGCACCGGGTGATAGAACGGGATCGAGAGCACGCCGAAGCCCATGTAGCGGTCGCGCGGGATCAGCGGCGCAACGTAGGATGCGAACTGCATCGGGTTGCTGTGCCACGGCCCCCTGAAAGTGGTGGTCGGTGAACCACACATGGTAGCCAAGCTCGGCGAGCCAGACCGATTGCGCGACGGCCATGTCGATGATGCGGTGATCGTCGTCCCGATCGTCGGTGTTCGGGAAGAACATATTCATCGTCATTGCAGAGAATTGCATCGATCGTTCCTGTATTCCGTCCGTGCCGTCGCGCCCGCAGGCTTCCGGCCACTCTATAACCCGGGCCACAGCATAAAGACTGCGCGTTTTTCGCTCACCCCTATGACGAAAACAGCCATGCCGGGAGTCCGCGGCGGTTCACTTACCGTCGTCGAGGCTCACCAGCACCGCCGCATTGGCGATGGTGATGGCATCGCCGCCGCCTTCGGCCGGGATTTCCAAGCCCCCCTTGACCGCCTTCACGGTCACCGTGCCGTAGGGAAGCTCTTTCGCCACAGCCGATGTGTCGACCGCCTCCGGGTTTGGCACGCCGATCGTGACATCGACCAGCATGTCATGCGGCGTCTTCCCAAGCATCCGGACAAAGCCGAGGCTGGAATGGCGGATCGCGTCCGAGACCGCGCGCCTGGCGGCCTTGGTCGCGTCGCGGCCGTGGACATCGACGCCCATGCCCATCTCGGTAATACAGCGCACGCGTGCCATTGGTTTTCGTCTCCGGTCGATCCAAATTATCCCGAGTAAAGCTGCTTATCGCGCGGTGAGCAATCGACACGGCCGCCGGAGCCGAGCCAACGCGGAAGGGCTGATGTTGTATCATTTGCGTTCGCCGTCGAGTTCCCCGCGGGGCACCGAAAACGAATTTCGGCGTGCATGTCACACCGGCGGCGGCTGGATCGTCATGGTGTCAGAACCGACAGTGTGTCGGAACCAATAGAAGGAGACGAACCATGACTGCCAAACTTGATCCATTCGCCGCGGCCCCTGAGCTCATGAAGAAGTGGCTCGCCACATCGATGGCCATCGCTTCGAGCCTTGAACCGGCTCTCATCGGCGCTCGTGGAGATCCGCGCCTCCCAGATCAACGGCTGCGCCAACTGCATCAATATGCATACGACGCATGCGCGCGAAAATGGCGAGACCGAACAGCGCATCTACCTGCTGTCAGCCTGGCGCGAGGCCCCTTGCTACACCGACCGCGAACGCGCCGCGCTCGGCTGGACCGAGGCGCTGACGCGGATGTCCGAAGGGCATACGCACGACAGCGCCTACGAGGCCCTGAAGGCGGAGTTCACCGAGGAAGAGCAGGTCAAGCTCACATTGATGATCAATATCATCAACGGGTGGAACCGCATCGCGGTTGGCTTCGGCGCGTTTGCCGATCCGGCGGCCGTCAAGGCCACGGCCAAGGCGGCCGCGGCGTGACGGCGAACCCACGATCCGAGGACGCAGCGGCGGCTTTCGAGCCGCTGCGTCCCAAGCTCATCCGCGTCGCCTACCGCATGCTCGGCTCCGTGACCGAGGCCGAGGATATGGTGCAGGAGGCCTTCATCCGCTGGATGAAGGCCGACCGCGACGAGGTGCGCGAGCCCGAGGCGTTCCTGCGCCGCACCGTGACGCGGCTCTGCCTCGATCAGCTCAAGTCGGCGCGGCACCAGCGCGAAACCTATATCGGCCCCTGGCTTCCTGATCCCGTCGTCGAAGAGGAGCAGGAGGAAGACGTCACCTTGCCGTTGATGCTTGCACTGGAACGCCTTTCTCCGCTCGAGCGCGCGGCATTCCTGCTGCACGACGTGTTCGGGCTCGAATTCGAGGAAGTGGCAGTGACCATCCAGCGTGACCCGGCCGCCTGCCGGCAACTCGCGGCCCGCGCGCGCGCCCATGTGCGCGAGGCGCGGCCCCGATTCCAGGTCGACAAGCGCCATGGCCTCGAGCTTGCCGAGGCTTTCTTCGCCGCGTCACGCAGCGGCGACATGAAAGCGCTCGGTGCGATGCTGGCGGCCGATGTCAGCGTCCATGCCGACAGCGGCGGCAAGCGCCCGGCGGCGATGACGCCCATCGTCGGATTCGATGCGGTGATGAAGGCGCACGAATTTCTGGCGTCTCTGTTCAAGAAGAACGGCTCGACACTGGTCCGTGCCGGCTTCGTCAACGGATTGCCCGGCTTCATCACGCTGGAGGCCGATGGTGAACTCCAGACAACCGCGCTCGAAATCGAGGACGGCAAGGTTGCAGCAATCTACGTGATGCGGAACCCCGACAAGCTGAAGCATCTGCACTAGGTTCCGCTTCACGCCTGCAAGGCAAGCGAGCCCAGCAAGCCGCGCAGATTGTCGGTCCGATCGAGCGCCCACAGCGATTGCAGGATCGCGCCGGTCCGCTGCTGCGGCCAGCGCTTGCCGACATTGCTGCGGAACTTCTTCTCGACATCGGCCCGGCTCATCGGCTGGCCGGGGAAGCCCGGCATGCTGTCGACCTGGCGCGTGATGCGTTGTCCGTCATCAAGTATCGCGGTGATGCGGTTCGAAGGCGCATTGCCGGGAGGCTTGGCGAAGGCGGGGTCCTCCTTCACCGTCATCTTGCCGATCAGGGCGCGAATGCGCGGATCGTGAAGCTGCTCCGCCGCATAGCTGTCGTTGGTGATATCGCCGTCCAGCATGGCGCGCGCCGTGATGTAGGGCAGGCTGTGGTCCGCGGTGGCGCGGTTTTCGGGAGCGAATTTCTCGCGGTCACGACCGGCCTGCTCGTAGCCCCGCCGCGTCGTCGCGATGTCCAACGTGGCGATGCGATCGAGGCCACCCACCTCCTTGGCGACCGCGATGCCGGCCTCGATCGCGGTCTGGCTGTACACCACGGCCGGATAGGCCTTCATGCCGCACTGATGGATTCTGAACGGCTTGCCGGGCCCGCCGAACGCGCCGACGTCCACCTCGGCCGGCCCCGACACCAGTTGGAAGAAACCCTTGCGTCCCTCGAAGATCGGCGCCGGGCCGGTGATGCCGCCGCGCGCCAGCATGGCGGCGAAGATCGCGTTCCTCCCCGCCTCGGCGTCTGCGAAGCCCTTCCAGTCGGAGTTGGCCTGGGTCCGCGTCTGCCCCATCGGAATGTGATCGTTGATGGCGAGATTGACGGCCTGCGTCAGCTTGTCGAGCGGCAGCTTCATCAGCTTGCCGGCGGCCAGCGCCACCGCCGGCAGGCTGAACACCGGCGGATCCCAGCCGCGCGCCGTCACATCGAACGCATCGATCAGCCGGCAGTCGATCTCGTAGACAAGGACGATCGCGGTGATCAGGTCGGTCGCGCTCGACCGCTCCGCCTCGGCGACCGCCAGACAGGCCGAGATGTTGTCGCTCGGATGACCGGCCAGACCGCCGACATAGGAATCGTTGAGATCGTAGTAGCGAAACGCCGCGCCGTTGGCGAAGGACGCCAGATCGGGCGTGCTGCTCCGGCTGGTGCCGATGATCGTCGCAGTGCCGCCCGAAGGGGCGAGCGCAAGATCGCGGCAGACGCGGACCGGCGCCTCATCGAAGGCCGCGATCCCGCAGCCAATCGTATCGATGACATGTGACTTCACCCGCTCGACGGTCGCGGCGTCGATATCCTCGAAGCGGAGCCGCTCGGCATATTCGGCCAGCCGCTCGGCGAGCGGCCGCGCGGCCTCCGCCCTCGCCACCCGCGAAACGGCCGGCATCGCCACGGCGCCGGCGGCCAGATGCAGAAAGCGCCGGCGGGCCAGCGTCGGTCCGCATGGCGGCCCCTACTCCAGCACCGCGATGGCGTTGATCTCGATCAGGTACTCCGGCGACGTCATCTTGGTGATCTCGACCATGGTCGAGGCCGGCGCCGGCGCCTTGAAATACTCGCGCCGCACTTTGTGGATCTTGTCGAAGTGCTCCATGTTGCGGACGTAGACGTCGACCCGGCAGATATCGTCCATGGTGCCGCCGGCGGCCTCGACCGCGGCCTTGACGTTCTCCAGCACCTGCTTGGTCTGCGCCTCGATGTCGCCGATGCCGGCGATGGTGCCGTCCGGCCGCCGTGCGGTCATGCCGGAGATGAACACCATCCGGCCACGCGCCTCGATCATGGTGGCCTGCGAGAAATGGCCGTTCGGCTTCGCGATCTTGTCTGAGCTGATCTGCTTCTTCGGCATGGCTTGCTCTCCGATGTGCGGTTGGCCGGGAGTGTGGTTCAATGCCGCCCTGACGAGCAAGGGGCCGGCCATCAAACCGCTCAACGAATTGACCGCGACCGAGATCGTCGCCGCCACGGCTGCGGGCCAGACCACGAGCGAAGCGGTGGTGCGGGCCTGCCTCGACCGGATCGCCTCCCGCGACGGCGAGGTGCATGCCTGGGCCCACCTCGACCCCGAGGCGGCGCTGGCCGCCGCGCGCGCGGCCGACACCAACGCTCAGCGCGGACCGCTCGCCGGCGTGCCGTTCGGCGTCAAGGACATCATCGACACCTTCGACCTGCCGACCGAGTGGGGCACGCCGATCCACAAAGGCCGGCGGCCCGAACGCGACGCCGCCTGCGTCGCGCTGTCCCGCAAGGCGGGCGGCGTACTGCTCGGCAAGACCGTCACCACCGAATTCGCCAACCTGCATCCCGGACCGACCCGCAATCCGCACGACCTCGCCCGCACGCCCGCCGGCTCGTCGAGCGGCTCGGCCGCCGCGGTCGCCGATTTCATGGTGCCGATCGCGATCGGCACCCAGACCACCGGCTCGACCATCCGCCCCGCCTCGTTCTGCGGCGTGTTCGGCTATCGTCCGACCTTTGGCGAGCATCGGATGCACGGCGTCATGGAGGCGTCGGGCTCGCTCGACACGCTCGGCATCCTGGCGCGCTCGGTCGACGACATCGCGCTCTATCGCGACGTGATGCTCGGCATTCCGCCCGAGCCGATGCCGCGGATCGAGCGCCCGCATTTCGCGCTGTGCCGCACGCCACGTCTGGGAGCAGGTCGAGCCGATCACCCGCACGCTGGTCGAGGATGCCGCGCTTCGTCTCGCGCGGGCCGGTGCGCGCGTCACCGAATTCACCTTGCCCGCCGAGTTCGAGCAGCTCAACGACGCCCACCGCACCATCTCGAGCTTCGAGTTCGCCCGGACCTTCACCTGGGAGATCGAGAACCACTGGGACGAGATCAGCGACACGTTGCGCGGCGGCCGGCTGCATGACGGCCTGGCCGGCAATTTCGAGCGCTACATCGAGGCGAAAAAGCTCGCCGATGAATGCCGCCGCCAGCTCGATTCACTGATCACCGGCATCGACGCCCTGCTGACGCCCGCGGCGTTCGGCGAAGCGCCGCGTCGGCATGCTGGCGTTCGCCGGCGTGCCGCTCTATCAAATCTGGACCACACTGCACGTGCCGGCGATCTCGATCCCGGTGTTCAAGGGACCGGTCGGCATGCCGATCGGCGCCCAGTTGATCGCCAAGCGCCACAGCGACCGCAGGCTGCTCGCCTGCGCGCAATGGGCGTACGAAAAACTGACATGTAGAGGACAACACATGGTTTCGACGCCGAGCGAGCCGAACTGGCCGGTCACCTTCCCCGGCAACCTGCGCTGGACCAACGCCAGCCAGATCGTCAAGGGCATGGTGGCCTATGGCGCGGCCGCCATGGCCGAGATCGACGCGATCACGCGGCGGCTGCGCGCCCGCGCCGGCGAAGCCGAGCTCGACCGCGCCTGGATGGAGGAATGGTCGCGCGAGGCCGACCGCGTTGCGAAAATCGGCGACGAGGCCGACGCCGCCGGAAACGCCATCACCGCCGGCAACCAGTACATGCGCGCCGGCAACTACTACTACAGCGCCGAGCGCTTCATTCCGCCGGGCGACGAGAAGCTCGCGATGTATCGCAAGGCGCTGCGCTGCTACCAGGGCGCGATGCAGCGCCTGCATCCCGACATCGAGCGGGTCGAGGTGCCCTACGAAGGCGGCAAGACGTTGCCGGCCTGGTTCGTCAAAGGCCGCGGCTCGGGCAAGCGGCCGACCGTGGTGCTGTTCGACGGCATGGACAACGCCAAGGAGATGAGCGTGATCTTCGCCGGCCTCGATTTCGCCAAGCGCGGCATCAACACGCTGGCGATCGACGGGCCCGGCCAGGCCGAAGCCGCTGCGGCTCCGCAACATCCACGCGCGCCACGACTACGAGGCCGCCGGCATCCCCGCCTACGACTATGTGGCGTCGCGGCCCGAGGTCGATGCCAAGCGCGTCGCGGTGATGGGCTACAGCTTCGGCGGCTATCACGCGCCGCGCATCTGCGCCTTCGAGAAGCGCTATGCGGCGTGCGTCTGCTTCGGCGCCATGCACAAGAACGTCTACGAGTTCGTCAAAGGCCACGCCCCGACCGATCCGCGCCAGACCACGGCCTCGACGTTCCAGTTCCGCTGGGTGACCGGCGCGCCCGACAACGCCACCGCGCTGGAGTGGGCGAAGCGATACACGCTCGAAGAGGTCGGCCACCAGGTCACCTGCCCGGTGCTGATCCTGCACGGCGAGAACGACCGCATCGTGCCGGTCAGCGCCGCCGAGGCGCTCCACGAGCGGCTCGGCTCGAAGAACAAGACGCTGCGGATTTTCACCGAAGCCGAGGGCGGCGCCGAGCACTGCCAGGTCGACAACCGCCAGCTCGGCGTCGACTTCATCGGCGACTGGCTGCTGAAGACGATATAACTGGAGTGCATCATGCTGAACCTTGTTCGTTGCTGCGCGCTCGCGCTCGCCGCTTTGTTCTCGATTGCGCCAGCCTCGGCGCAAAGCAACTACCCCGACAAGCCGATCCACTTCATCGTCGCCTTCGTGCCGGGCGGCGCCACCGACACCTTCGCGCGGCAGATCAACAACGACCTGCAGGAGGCGCTCGGCCAGTCCGTGGTGATCGAGAACCGCCCCGGCGCCGGCGGCTATCTCGCCTGGAACCACGTCGCCACCTCCGACCCGGACGGCTACACGCTGCTGCTTGCGGAAAACGCCGTCGCCATCAGCCAGGCGCTCTACAAGAAATCGAAGTCCAACTTCGATCCGCTCACCCAGTACGACGCGATCGCCGGCGCTCGCCGCGTCGCCGTCGGCGCTGATCGTCGCCAACAACGTGCCGGTCAAGTCGGTGAAGGAGCTGGTCGCCTATTCGAAGACCGTGCCGCAGAAGATGAACTTCGCCTCGGCCGGCGTCGGCAGCGTCTCGCACCTCAACTTCGAGGTGTTCATGGACAAGACCGGCCTGCAGGCGGTCCACGTGCCCTACAAGGGCGGCGGCCAGGCCATCCAGGACGTGCTGGCCGGCCACGTGCCGATGACCATCACCTCGGTGCAGGCGGTCAAGGGTCTGGTCGAGAGCGGCAAGGTCAAGGCGCTGGCGGTGACGAGCCCCGAGCGTTCGCCCGCCATGCCGAACGTGCCGACCATGCAGGAGGCCGGCGTGCCGGCCGCCGACGTGGAGCTGCGCTTCTGGTTCGCCATCTTCGGCCCGAAGGGCCTGCCCGAGCCGGTCAAGGCCAAGCTCTACCAGGCCGTCAGCAAGGTGATGGGCGATCCTGCCGTGCGCGAGCGGCTCGCCAAGCTCGACATCACGCCGGATGTGATTTCCGGGCCAGCCATGCACGCCAAGCTCGAAAGCGAGATCAAGAACTGGACCCGCTTCATCGACGCCAAGGGCATCAAGGCGGAGTAGATCCCGCGGCAACGGCGAAGTGCCGCATCCGCGGCACGCGCCGCCCTATCGACGCGCGATCGCAGGCCCGTGGTCGAATGGCTGGCCGGCGACATCAATTCCGGGGGGATCGTCATGCTGCATCTCATTCGATGGTGCTCCATCGCGCTTGCACTGCTCGCGCCCTGCACGCTCGCGCGCGCAGAAACCTATCCCGACCAGCGATCCATTTCGTCGTCGCCTTCCCGCCGGGCGGCGCGACCGACACGTTCTTCCGGCTGATCTCCAACGAGCTTGGCACAGGCGCTCGGCCAGTCGATCGTGATCGACAACCGAGGCGGCGCCGGCGGCTATATCGCCTGGCAGGCGGTCGCCCATCGCCGGCCGACGGCTACACGGTGCTGGTCGCGGAAAACGCGCTCGGCATCAACCAGGCGCTGTTCAAGAAGCATCCGTCCGGCTTCAACCCGCTGCGCGACTACGACGCGGTCGGCGCCATGGCCAGCACGCCGCTGGTCTGGACCGTGGCCAACAACGTGCCCGCCAACAACTTCAAGGAATTCGTGGCCTGGTCGAAGACGGTGCCGGGCCATTTCAACTTCGGCCACGCCGGGCCCGGCAGCGTGTCGCATCTCGTGCCTGAGGTCATCCTCGACGGCGCCGGCATGGAGGCTGTCCCGGTGCCGTTCAAGGGCGGCGGTCCGGCGGCGCAGGCGGTCGCCGGCGGATTCGTCTCGGTGGTCGACGTCCGCCTTGCCGGTCGCCAAGGGGCAGCTTGAGGGCAAGCTCGTCAAGGCGATGTTCGTGACCAGCAAGAAGCGCTCGCCGGCGATGCCGGACGTGCCGTCGCTGCCCGAGCTTGGCTACAAGTTCGCCGACGTCGACCTGCAATTCTGGTGGGGCCTGTTTGTCCCGAAGGGCACGCCGGAACCGATCCGCGCCAAGCTCGAAGCGGCGTTGAAAACCACCATGGAAAATCCGGCGGTGCGCGAGCGGCTTCTCAAGGTCGACACCGACCCGTCGTTCGCACCGGGTCCGGCGCTGAAGGTCAAGCTCGAGAACGAGATCAAGAATTGGTCGACGTTCATCGACGCCAAGGGCATCCACGTCGAGAACTAGACCGGGGAATGGGCCGTGAGCGGCACGATTGATTTTGTCGTCAACGGCCGCGCCGTGTCCGTCGAGACCGACGGCACCACGCCGCTGTTGTCGGTGCTGCGCGACGAGCTTGCGCTTCGCGGCACCAAGTTCGGCTGCGGCACCGAGCAGTGCGGCTCCTGCATGGTGCTGATCGACGGCAAGCCGCAGCATTCCTGCACCCGCGAGGTCGCGACCGTCGCCGGCCGCGCCGTCACCACCGTCGAAGGGATTGTCGGCAGACGGCGCGCTGCATCCCGTTGCAGCAGGCGCTGCTCGAAGAGCAGGCCGGCCAGTGCGGCTACTGCCTGCCCGGCATCGTCATCTCGGCCACCGCGCTGCTCGACAGAAACCCAAAGCCCAGCCGCGCCGACATCATCGAGGCGCTCGACCCGCATCTGTGCCGCTGCGGCATCCAGAACCGCGTGATCCGCGCGGTGCAGCGGGCCGGCGCCGCCATGGCGGGCGCGCGGCGATGATTTCCAACGCGCTGCCGCAGAGCCTGATCGACAACCCGATCCTGTCGCAATGGATCGCGTTCGCCGAGCCCGGCCGCGTGCGCGTCGGCTCCGGCAAGGTCGAGATCGGCCAGGGCATTCTGACGGCGCTCACCCAGATCGCCGCCGAGGAGCTCGACGTCCGCCCCGAGCAGATCAATCTGGTGTCGGGCCAGACCGACGTCAGCCCGGCCGAGGGCTTCACCTCCGGCAGCTATTCGATCGCGGTCGGCGGCGCTTCGATCCGCCTGGTCTGCGCCGAGGTGCGCTCGCTGTTCGTCGATCGTCTCGCCGAGGCGCTGCGTTGCCCGGCGAGCGAGCTTTCGATCGAAGACGGCAGGTTCCTCCGCGCCGGCAAGGACACCGGCCGCGACTACTGGTCGATGGCGGGCGAGATCGCGCTCGAGCGCCGCGCCACCGGCACCGCGCCGGTCAAGCGGCCCTCGACCTACAAGATCGTCGGCAAGCATTGGCCGCGGCTCGACCTGCCGGCCAAGGTCGCGGGCGCGGGCTTCATCCACGACATCGCGCCCGGACAGGTCCTGCATGCCAGCGTGCTGCGCCAGCCGTGGCGCGGCGCGCATCTTGCGGCGCTCGACGAGAGCGCGGTGCGCAAGGCCGCCGGTGGCGCCATCGAGATCGTCCGCGAGGGCGAATTCGTCGCGTTCACATCGGACCGCGAGCTTGCGGTGACGCGCGCAGCGGCAGCCGCCCGCACGCTGGCCCGCTGGGAGGGCGGCAGCGTCCCGCCGGCCGACGTCGGCACGCCGGCATGGCTGAAGCGTCAGCCCTCGCGCGACAAGACCACCGACACCGGCGCGCCGGGCCGCGCGCCGCAGGGCCGCGTGGTCGAAGCCGCCTATTCGCGCCCCTTCCTCACCTACGCCTCGATCGGGCCGTCCTGCGCGCTCGCCGAATGGAAGGACGGCGCGCTGAAGGTCTGGTCGCATTCGCAAGGGCCGGCGGTGCTGCGCGAATGGCTGGCCCGCGCGCTCGGGCTGCCCTCCGCGCAGGTCAACGTGTTCCACCGCCAGGGCGCCGGCGCCTACGGCCACAACACCGCCGACGATGCCGCGTTCGACGCCTCCTACATCGCCATGCGCCATCCCGGCCGCACCGTGCGCGTGCAGTGGTCGCGCGAGGACGAATTCACCGCATCGCCGGTCAGCACCGCCATGGCGATCTCGCTCCGCGCCACCCTCGGCCAGGACAACAAGCCGGCCGACTGGCAAATCGAAATCTGGAGCCCGCCGCACGCCCAGCGTCCCGGCATGAACGGCAACTCCAACCTGACCGGCGCGGCGGCGCTGCCCAACGCGCCGCCGCTCAATCCGCTGAGCGATGTGCCCGACGAGCGCGGCGGCGGCGCCACCCGCAACGCCGTCGCGATCTACGACCTGCCCCGCCACCGCGTCATCCATCACATGCTGCCCGAGGTGCCGATGCGCACCTCCTCGCTGCGCGGCCTCGGCGCCTGGGCCAACGTGTTCGCCATCGAATCCTTCATCGACGAGCTGGCCGAGATCGCCGGCGAAGACCCGGTGAGCTACCGGCTTTCGCTGTTGTCCGATCCGCGCGCGCGCCGCGTGGTCGAGACCGCGGCGCGCCTCAGCGGCTGGTTCGAACAGCCGAAGCTGCCCGACAACCGCGCCCGCGGCTTCGGCTTCGCCCGCTACAAGAACATCGCCTCGTTCGCCGCCGTGGTGGTCGAGCTCGAAGTCGACGAGGACATCAGCCTGAAGAAAGTGTGGTGCGCGGCCGACGCCGGCCTCGTCATCGCGCCCGATGGCGCGAAGAACCAGCTCGAAGGCGGCATCATCATGGGCGCAAGCTTCGTGATGCGCGAGCAGGTCCGCTTCGAGGACGGCCGCGTCGCGACGCAGAGCTGGGAGGACTACCCGATCCTGCGTTTCAGCGACATCCCCGAAATCGAGATCGAGCTGATCGACAACCCGAACGAGCCAACGCTGGGCCTCGGCGAGGCCTCGGTCGGCCCGACCGGCGCCGCGATCGGCAACGCGCTCGCCCGCGCGCTCGGCAAGCGCATCCGCGACCTGCCGCTGACGCGGGACAAGATCATGGCTGCGCTGCTGACCGAATAAACCTGACGAGGGAGGACACCAATGGCCCATCGCGCCAAGGCCGCGGCGATTGCAACCGCGCTTCTGCTCGCGTTGCCCGCCGCAGCCCAGCAGCTCGACACCAGCAAGACCATCCGCATGATCGTCGGTCTGAGCGCAGGTGGCGGCACCGATGTTACCGCGCGGCTGGTCGCCCAGCAGATGACGCAGAACATGGGCAGCACCGTGCTGGTGGAGAACAAGGCCGGCGGCAACTTCATCCCGGCCGGCAAGGAGGTGCTTGGCGCGCCCGCCTGACGGCCACACGCTCTACTTCATCTCGTCGAGCTCGCTGATCACGCAGGCGCTCTATCCGGACTATCCATTCGACCTCTTGAAATTCGCCGCTGTCAGCGAGGTCTCCACCGGGCCGCTGATCCTCGTGGTCAGGAACGACCTCGGCGTCAAGAACATGAAGGAGCTGATCGCACTCGCGAAGCAGAAACCTGGCACGCTGAAATTCGGCGTCGGCGGCGGCGTCGGCTCCTCGCTCGGCTTCGGCACCGAATTGCTGAAGACCCTGGCCGGCATCAACATCACCATCGTGCCCTATCGGGGCGCCGGCCCCGCGCTGAACGACCTGCTCGGCGGCCACATCGACGCCATTGTCGATGCGATGCCGGTGTCGTCGGTCCAGGCCAAGGAGGGCAAGGTCACGCCGATTGCCGTCACCGGCACCAAGCGCGCCTCCACGCTGCCCGACGTGCCGACCATGCAGGAGCTTGGCTTCAAGGAATTCGTGGTGACCGGCTGGTACGGCATCCTGGCGCCGCCCGGCACGCCGCCTTCGATCGTGCAGACGCTGAGCGACGAAGCCGCCAAGGCGGTGAAGCCCGCTGGCGTCGTCAAGATCCTGGATTCGCAAGGCATGGAGCCGCGCGGCACCAGCCCCGCGGATTTCGCCAAGTACATGGCCTCCGAGCTGGCGTTCTACAAAAAGATCGTGAAGGACGCGAACCTCAAGCCGGAATAGCTTCGCACTCACCTCACCCCGTCATGCCCGGCCTTGTGCCGGGCATCCACGCCTTGTTTTCTCGTGTGAAAAGGCGTGGATGGCCGGGACAAGCCCGGCCATGACGAACTCAGAATCATTACAAGGAACAGCAATGCCCTCACGCGGTCCCTGGATCGATCACTTCCCCGACAACTTCCTCTGGTCGAACGCCACCCTCATCCTCAAAGGCATGGCGCCCTACGGCGTGGTGTCGCTGGAGGAGATCGACCGCTGCTGCGAAAAGCTCCGCGCGCGGGAGAGCGAGCCGGATCGCGGCAAGACCTGGTTCGAGGAATGGCGCGCGCTCGGCGACCACGTCGAGAAGCGCGGCGACGAGGCGCTCGCCAAGGGCCGCAAGGTCACCGCCGGCGACTATTATCTCCGCGCCGGCATCTATCACTACAACGCCGAGCGTTTCATCCCGCCCGGCCCTGAGAAGAAGGCGCAATGCGCGCACGCCTACAAGGTCTGGCACCAGGGCATCCGGCTGCGCTATCCCGCCGTCGAGTTCATCGAGGTGCCCTACGAGGGCACCACGCTCCCCGCGCTGTTCATGCCGGGACAGGGCACCGGCCGGAAGCCGACCGTGGTCGTGGTCAACGGCATGGACAACGCCAAGGAGATGAGCATCTTCTTCTGCGGCCTCGAATTCTCCCGCCGCGGCTTCAACACGCTGTGCCTGGACGGCCCCGGCATGGGCGAGATGCGGCGGATGCGCGACATGCCGAGCCGCTACGACTACGAGGTGCCGGGCGCCGCGGCGTTCGACTATCTGGCCAAGCGCCCCGATGTCGATGCCAAGCGCATCGCCATCATGGGCTACAGCTTCGGCGGCTACTACTCCTCGCGCATCGCCGCCTTCGAGAAGCGCTACGCCGCCTGCATCGCGCTGTCGGCGCTGCACTGGGACCTCGCCGCCTGGCAGCAGAAGATCAAGGACGCCAACAGGAACGCGCCGAAGTCCGTCGCGCAGTCGAACTTCCAGTGGCGCTGGGTGGCCGGCGCCAAGGACGAGGACGAAGGCATCGAGATCGCGAAGAAGTTCTCGCTGAAGGATGTGGCGAAGAACATCACCTGCCCGTTCCTGGTGACGCACGCCGGCAACGACCGCGTGGTGCCGGTCGAGAACGCGCAGAAGCTCTATGATGCGGTCGGCTCGACCAACAAGACGATCCGGATATTCACCACCGAGGACGGCGGCGCCGAGCACGCCCATGTCGACAACCGCCAGGTCGGCATCGACTTCGCCGCCGACTGGCTCGCCGAGAATATGAAGTAGCAGCCATGACCAACCCGATCACCATCCGCATGGGCGGCTACGGCCCGCCGACCACCGGCTTCAGCAAATCGATCAAGTTCATCGGCGACCGCCTGGAGCAGCAGTTCGGCGACCGCGTCGACATCAAGTATTGCTGGAACATCATGGATTTCGGCTACAAGGCCGAGGAAATCTGGTGGCTGGTCGAGAGCGGCATTCTCACGCTGGGCTACCAGTCGTCGAGCTATCTCACCGATCGCGTGCCCGAACTGAGCATTGTCGACCTGCCGTTCCTGTTCCGCGACAACGACCACGCCCGCGGCGCGATGGACGGCGCGCTCGGCAAGCGGCTCGCGGCGGCGATGGAACGCGAGTGCAACTACCGCATCCTCGGCTGGTTCGAGAATGGCTTCCGCCACATCTCCAACCGGGTCCGCCCGATCCACATGCCCGCCGACCTCAAGGGCATGCACATCCGCGTGCTGCCGAGCCAGATCCAGAAGCGCACCTTCGAGCTGCTCGGCGCGCGGCCGCAGATCATGGACCTGACCGACGCCATCCGCATGATCAAGGCCGGCACCATCGACGCCCAGGAGAACCCGCTCACCAACACCGTCACCTACGGCGTGCACAAGTTCCACCGCTTCCACACCATCAGCAATCATTTCTACATTTCGCGGCCGATCTTCCTGCACCGGCCGAGCGTTCGACGGCTGGCCCGCCGACCTCAAGGAGGCGATGCAGCGCGCCGTGACCGACTCCGTCGCGTTCCAGCGCGAGCTCCACGTCAAGGAAGAGGAGGATGCCGAAAAGGCGATCCGCGCCGAGGGCTGCGAGATCGTCACGCTCGACGCCAAGGAGCACGACGCCTTTGCCAAGGCGGTGCAGCCGATCTACGCCGAGGCGAAGAAGCACGCTGAGCGACGAGCTGTTCAAGCTGGTCTAGCCGCCGGCCAGCACGCGCCCGAGCCACTTCGGATCGAGCCGGTCGAGATCGCGCGACATCGCGACGATCTCGGCGCAGACCTTGTCGCCGACACGCGGCTCGACAGCTCCTGGACGAACCGCGCCTCGTGCTCCTGGCCGGTGAACGGCTGCGACGGGCTGCCCTTCGGCGCCGGCACCAGCTTCGATCAGCTTGCGCCCGTCGCGCAGCGTCACCGTCACCCGCGCCGCGGTGGACAGCTCGTTGCTCGCGGCCTCGACCTCGTCGTCGAGCGCGATGCTCGTGCGCTCCTCGAGATCGTGCAGGCTGCCGGTCCTTCAAGCCCGCCTCGAAGTCCGGCACCCCGAGCGTCGGTCATGCCGCCCGGCGTAAGCGCAATCTGCGAAGCCAGCGCCACGCTGAACGGCAGGCACATCTGCGCCGCCTGCAAATCCACCGGATGCGGATTGGTCAGCCGGCCCTGGATGATCTTCGGTATGCCGAGCGCCATGCTTGCGATGTCGTCGCCGATAAATCCGTGCTGCTCGCGAAGCTCCAGCATGGCGTCGATGCCGGCGGCGACGCGGGCCGCCGCGGCGTGCGACTTCACCAGCACGTCCATCAGATGAAAGCGCTCGCCGAGCCCGTCCTCGATCAGCGCCGGATTGAAGCCATCGGCGTAGGCGCGGGCGAAGCCGCCCTGCCCTTCGATGATGTCGTTGGGCCCGCTGTAGCCCTGCTCGGCCAGCAAGCGCCGCGGCGACGCCGCCCTCGGCCGCGTGCGCGGCGTGGATGCGCTTGGCCGAGCCGCCCGAGTAGTAGAACTGCGCCAGCCCGCTGGCGTGGCCGCCGGCAATCCCGAGCGCGTCGGCGATCCGCTGCGCCGCGTCCTTGCCGCGAAACAACAGCCGCCCCGCGGCGGCCGCGGTGCCGAAGCCGTCGCAGGTGCCGGTGCTCTGGAAGCCGCGCTTGAAATGGCTCGGCTGCACCGAAAGCCCGATCCGGATGATGGTCTCGTAGCCGGCCACCACCGCGGCCAGCACCTCCGGTCCCGACGCGCCGGTGTGCTCGCCGACCGCCAGCGCCGCCGACCACGCCGCGACGCCCGGATGCAGCATGGCGCCGACATGGGTGTCGTCGCCGTCGAAGCTCGAGCCGAAGGTGACGTTGAGGAACGTCGCGTGCTGCGGATTGACCGTCGTCGCGCGAGAACAGCACATGCGACGCCCCGGCCTTGCCGACCAGGCCGACATAGCGGCGCGACCAGTCGCTCCACGGCAGCCGCGCGCCGATCGAGCAGACCCGCAGATGATCGAGCAGCAGCCAGCCGAGCTTTTGCCGCACCTCGTCCGGCAGCGTCGCCGGCATCGAGCTCGGCCGCGAACGCGGCCAGCGCCATGGTCGATTTGGTGCGCGCCATCGCGCTCACTTCGCCGTCTTGAACAGGTCGGACAGCTTGCCGTACTTGGCGTAGTCGCGCTCGATCACCTGCGCGGAATTCCTCGGGCTTGCTCGCCACGATCTCGGAGCCGCCGCTCACCAGATTGTCGACCACGGCCTTGTCCTGCATCGACGAGTGCACCGCGCCCCAGAGCTTGTCCATCACCGGTCCCGGCAAGCCGGCCGGCGCCACCATGCCGATCCACGACACCGCCTCGTAGCCCGGCACGCCGGCCTCCGCGACCGTCGGCACCTCGGGCAGCGCCGTCGAGCGCTCCGTGCTGCCGACCGCGAGCGCCCGCAGCGAGCCGCCGCGGATGTGCGGGATCAGCCCCGCCATGAAGCCCCACATCGCGCCGACCTGGTTGGAGATCACCGCCTGCATCGCGAGCCCGGTGCCCTGGAACGGCACGTGGGTGATCTTGAGCCCGGTCATGCGATTGAAAATCTCGCCGGCCAGATGGTTCGGGCCGCCGACGCCGGACGAGGCATAGAACAACTCGCCCGGGCTTCGGCGCGCGCCAGCGCCATGAACTCCTGCAAGGTGTTGCGCCGGCACCGACGGATGCACCACCAGCATCACGGTGTTGCGCGTCAGCAGCGACACCGGCGCGAAATCCTTCAGCGGATCGTAGCCGATCGACTGGCCGATATGCGGCGCGATCACCAGCGAGGACTCGGTCGAGACCAGGAGCGTGTGGCCGTCCGGTTCGGACTTCGCGACCAGCGCCGGTGCCGATCCGGCCCGGCGGCGCCGGCGCGGTTCTCGACGATGACCGCCTGGCCGAGCAGGCTCTGCAGGTGCGGCTGGATCAGCCGCGACACGATGTCGGCGCCGCCGCCCGGCGCGAACGGCACGACGATGCGCACCGGCTGGGTCGGATAGGCTTGCGCGAAGGCGCGCGTCGGCAGCATCGCGCCGCTCGCCGCCAGACCCGCCGATGACCGCGCGTCGCGTCGTCATTCCGCTGCCCTCGCCGGCCGCGCATCGGCCTGCTGCATGAACTCCAGCGCGTGCCGCGCGCACAGGTCCGGCTCGACCGCCGCGATGTGATAGCTGTCGCCCGGCAGCACGATCACGCGCGACACCGGGATGTTCCGCGCATAGCGCTCGACCGCCTCGACCGATTGCAGACCGCTTTCCTGCGTGGTGACGATCAGGGTCGGCGCGGTGATGCGCGACAGCTCGTTCTCCAGCTCCATGTCGATGCGCGACGCCGACGCGCTGAAGGCCGCGCGCGGCCGATGTCTGCCCATCAGTTCGTCCGTCCACCATTTCAACTGCGCCTCCGACGCACGCGCTGCCGAGCCGCGAGCGCATGGTCTCGGCCGCCCATTGCCGCACGCCCTTGGCGCGGATCAGGTCGGCGTTGCCGCTGCCGCTGCCGCGCACCGGCGAGCCGAACAGGCAGAGCGAGCGCAGCCGATCCGGCTGGTCGATCGCAAACCGCATGCAGGCCGAGCCGCCATACTTGGCGCCGATCAGATGGCAGCGCTCGATTTGCAGCGCATCGAGGAAGCGCCCGATGTCGGCGGCAAGCTCCGCCGCGCTCCAGCCGTAGTCGGCGGGCTCAGGCGAGGCGCCGAAGCCCGGCAGGTCCGGCCGCACGACGCGGTAATGCCGCGCCGAGGTGCGGCACCCAGCAGGTCCAGGCGCGCGAGGATTCCGAATTGCCGTGGATCATCACCACCGTCTCGGGCGAGCGTCCACGGCTCGCCGAACCAGTGATCCTCGTAGGCCATCGTGACGCCGGGCCTGATCTCGACCTTGTCCATCGCGCTCCGCCGATCCTGCCCCACGGCACTGTGCCACCCGTCCGGCAGGGAATCCAGCTTGTGCATGGGTATCGCCGGTCCATACAATCTCACCAACAACAAGAACGATCGCGCGGTGCAGCGCGATGGGGAGTGAAGCGTTGAAAATCGGAATCATGCTCGGTGACGACATCGGCCTCGAGGTCGTGCCCGAAGCCGTGAAGGTGATGAAGGCGGCCGCCGCCAAGACCGGCCTTCCGATCGAATGGCATGAACTGCTGATCGGCAAGGCCGCCCACGAAAAATACGGCAACACGCTGCCGAAGATCACCGAGGACACGCTGCATACCCTCGATGGCTGGTTCATGGGGCCGATCGGCCACAACGCCTATCCGCGCGGCGACATGACCTGGGTGATGCCGCCGGTGCGCAAGAAATTCGATCTGTTCACCGCGCTCCGCCCGGCGCTGTCGCATCCGACCATCCCGTCGGTCCACAAGAACGTCGACATCGCCTTCTTCCGCGAGCTGACCGAAGGGATGCTGTATTCCGAGACCGTGGTGGCGGGCCTGCCCGAATTCCGGCCGAACGACGACATCACCATCTCGTCGCGCGTCATCACCCGCAAAGGCTCGAACCGCGTCGCACGCGAGGCGTTCGAGCTCGCCCGCACGCGGCCACGCAAGAAAGTCACCGCGGCCCACAAGGAGCCGGTCTATCGGCTGGCCTGCGGCATGTTCGCCGAGGAGTGCCGCAAGGTGGCGAAGCTTTATCCGGACGTGGCGTTCGAGGAGATGATGATCGACTCGACGGCGATGCACCTCGTCACCGATCCGCAGCGCTTCGACGTGGTCGTCACCACCAACCAGTTCGGCGACATCCTGACCGACATCGGCGCCGGCCTGGTCGGCGGGCCTGGGCCTCGCGCCCGGCCTCTGCATCGGCGAAAAGCAGGCGATGGCGCAGGCCACCCACGGCTCGGCGCCGGACATCTATGGCCGTAACATCGCCAACCCCTATGCCATGATCGTGTCCGGCCAGATGCTGATGGGCTGGCTCGGGCGCAAGCACAACAACGCCAAGGCCTCGGCCGCCGCCGAATTGATGCACAAGGCCGTCACCGCGGTGATCGCCGAGGGCAAGCACCTCACGCGCGATCTCGGCGGCAAGGCCAGCACCACGGAGATGGGCGACGCCATCGCCGCCGCGCTATGATGGCGGCAACAACAAAACTGGGAGGATGACAATGCGACGTATCCTGACCGCAGCCGCGGCCCTCATCGGGCTTTTGGGCCTCGCACCGTTCGCTCAGGCCGACTGGCAGCCGACCCGGCCGATCAAGATGATCTGCCCGTTCCCGGCCGGCGGCGGCACCGACCAGATCGCCCGCATCGTCGCGCTGCAGCTTTCCAAGCGGCTCGGCCAGCAGGTCGTCGTCGAGAACCGCGGCGGCGCCAACGGCGGCCTCGGCGCCCAGGAGGTGATGCGCGCCGATCCCGACGGCTACACCATCGGCGCGATCTCGGATTCGCCGATGACGGTCAATCCGTGGATGTACGAGAAGCTCGCCTACAAGCCGCTGCAGGACTTCATCCCGGTGGCGCGGATCAATCACTTCCCGTCGCTGGTGGTGGCCAACCCCGGCACCGGCATCAAGACAATCGCCGACCTCGTCAAGGTGGCCAAGGAGAAACCCGGCACGTTGAACTACTCCTCCGGCGGCGTCGGCAACTTCAGCCACCTCGGGCTGGCCGTGCTGTCGCTGAAAACCGGCATCAACATCGTGCATGTGCCCTATCGCGGCGTCGGTCCGGCGACCACGGCCGTGCTCGCCGGCGACGTGCAGCTCATGTACAACAATTTCGCCACCGCGCTTCCTCATGTGGAGGCTGGCAAGCTCACCGCCCTGGCCGTCGGCGGCAGCGAACGCCTCAAGGCCTATCCGAATATCCCGACCGTCGCCGAGACCATCCCGGGCTTCGACGTGACGCCATGGGTCGGGCTGTTCGTGCCGGCCAAGACGCCGCACGAGATCGTCGTGCGCCTGAGCAAGGAGACCGAAGCGCTCCTCAAGGACCCCGAGGTCATCAAGATTTTCGACGCCAACGTCATCAAGGCGGCCTATCTCGACAGCGAGCCGTTCGGCAAGCAGATCAAGAAGGAAACCGACGGCTGGGAGCAGGTCATCAAGACGCTCGGCATCAAGGCGGACTAGCCACAATGTACGACCTTCATCTCAGCCCCGAGCAGCTCGAATTCCGCGACACGGTGCGCGGCTTCGTCGATGACGTGGTCAAGCCGGTCACGCTGAAGGCCGACCGTCTCGATCTCGGCGACCGCAGCCTGCCGGCGGACGTGCTGCGGCAAGCCTCGCAGATGGGGCTTCGCACGCTGCAGCTGCCGGAGGACCTCGGCGGCGTCGGCGCCGACGCGCTGACCGCCTGCATCGTCACCGAGGAGCTTGCCGTCGGCGACGCCGACGTTGCCGCGGTGCTGAGCGAAACATCGGCGCTTTCGCTGCGGCTGTTCTCGCAGATGAGCGAGGCCCAGCGCGAGCGCTTCGGCGCGGCCTTCCTTGAGGACGACGACTTCCATCTCGCCTTCGCCTGCCGCGAGCCCGGCGACGACAGCGCGCTCGGCATCAACTATCACCGCGACGCGCCTGGCATGACGCTCAAGACCAAGGCCATCCGCGACGGCGACCACTGGGTCCTCAACGGCGCCAAGGATGCCGTCGCCAACGCGCCGATCGCCAAGCTGATCGCGGTCGAGGCCAAGACCGACAAGGGCCCGGCGCTGTTCCTGGTGCCGCGCGATACGGCCGGCCTCACCGTCACCGAGCAGCCCGAGCCGCGCTGGTACCACGGCTCATGCGGGCAGCTTTCACTGAAAGACGTCCGCCTGCCGGCGGATCACCTGCTCGGCCTGAGCCGCGCCGCCGACCCCGGCCGCGCCGCCCCGCTCGCCCAGGCGCTCAATCTCGGCATCGGCCGCGCCGCCACCGAAGCCGCGCTCGAATACGCGCAGCTTCGGGTGCAGGGCGGCCGCCGCATCGTCGAGCACCAGGCGATCGGCACCAAGCTCGCCGAATGCGCGCTCCGCCTCGACATCGTGCGCAATACGATCTGGCGGGCGGCCTGGGCGTCCGATCATCCCAACGCGTTCGCCGACCGCAGCCTGCCCGACCTGCCGCTGACCACGATGGCCAAGGTGTTCACCGCCGAGACGATCTACCGCGTCGCCAAGGACGCCGCCGAATGCTTCGGCGCCATGGGCGTGATGCGCGACATGCCGCTGCAGAAATACATCCACGACGCGATGATCTGCCTGCACACCGGCGACGGCAATTCCGACGACAAGCTGCGCATCGCCGAGGCGCTGGTCAGCCACCGCCGCGCCGCGCCGATGCTCGCTGCCGAATAGGGAAACGCACCATGGATTTTTCACTCAGCAACGAGCAGCGCAACTGGCAGATGACCGCGCGCAAGTTCGCCAACGAGGAGATCAAGCCGATCACGCTCGACCTCGACGAGGCGCCCGACGCCCACGGCACCTTCGACTGGGACATCGTCGAGAAGGGATCAGCAAGCTCGGCTTCCGCACCATGGCGGTGCCGAAGGAATACGGCGGCGAAGGCACCGACTATGTGACGCAGGCGCTGGTGATGGCGGAACTGGCCCGCGGCGACAGCGCGATCAGCAAGACCTTCAGCCAGAACTGGAAGTGGAGCCACCTGATTTCGGCGGCCTGCAACGACGAGCAGAAGGATCGCTTCCTTCGGCCGTTCGTGGCCGATCACCGCTATCTGCTCGGCAAGGGCATCACCGAGCCGACCGCCGGCTCCGACAACCGCATGCCGCCGAAGGACGCGCCCAAGGCCGGCCTCAAGCTTCGCGCCGAGCGCCAGGGCGACGAGTGGATCCTGAACGGCGAGAAATGCTTCATCGCCAACGCGCCGGTCGGCAAGCTGTTCTTCATCGACGCCCGCACCGATCCGAACGCGCCGCTCCGCCAGGGCACCACCATGTTCCTGGTCGAGCGCGACACGCCCGGATTTCGCATCGGCAAGGTGTTCAACAAGAGCGGCTGGCGGTTCTACCGCAACGGCGAGATGATCTTCGAGAACGCCCGCGTGCCGCACGCGAACGTGGTCGGCCAGGCCAACACTCCGACATGCAAGACCGCACGCGGCCGGCGACCGCACCGGCGGCGACCTGTTCGGCGATCTCGAACTCGCCGCCAACGCGCTCGGCGTCTGCGACGACGCCTGCGAGCAGGCGATGAAGCACGCCCGCACGGCGACACAGGGCGGCGCGGTGCTGTTCGAGCAGCAGCACGTCCAGCTCAAGATCAACAAGATGAACATGCTGACCGAGGCGCTCCGCTCGATGGTGATGCGGGTGGCCTGGGAGCACGACCACAAGGTGCATTCGGCCAACGCCGGCCTTGCCATGAACTACTCGACCGACGTGATCCAGGAGGTCACCGAGCTGAACCTGGAAATCCACGGCGGCGCCGGCTGCAAGGTCGCCCGCCACGCCGAGAAGCTCGTGCGCGACGCCTTCATCTGGAGCCATCTCGCCGGCGACACCGTGCAGCGCCTCAAGGTCGCCGCGCGGCTGGCCCGGCAGGCGGCGCACTGACTCTCTCCGTCATTCCGGTCGGCGCGGGCGTAGCCCGGCGAGCCCGGAATTGCCTAGATACAAACACCGAGACTGTTTCTGGATTGCCGGGCTCGCGCCTTCGGCGCGCCCCGGAACTGAGGTTGAGAGGGCAAACATGGACACCAAAGACCTCGCCGCCAAAGGCCTCAAGCTCCGCAAGGAACTGTTCGGCGACAAGGCCGTCGAGCAGCGCATGGCGGCGTTCGGCGAGTTCGGCGAGCCGCTCCAGCACATCATCAACGCCTATGCCTACGGCGACGTCTGGAGCCGGCCCGGCCTGTCGCTCGGCGTCAAAAGCCTCGCCATGATCGCGATGATGGCGGCCGCCAACCGGCCGGCCGAATTGCGCGTGCATCTGAAGGGCGCGCTGCAGAACGGCTGCACGCCCGAAGAGGTTCGCGAAATCCTCCTCTTGGTCGCGCTCTATTGCGGCATCCCCGCCGCCAACGAGGCCCACCGCGCCGCGATGGACGTGCTGGCGGAGGAGAAGAAGTAGCGCCGCCGCTAGACCTTGATCTTCTCGTCCTCGAGCACCTTCGCCACCGCCGGCCGCTTCACCATGCGGTCCTTGAACGCGGTGTAGTTCTTCAACTCGGCCATCGGCAGCTCGCGCCGCACGCCCCAGGTGTAGAACACGAACGCATACGGATCGAGCACCGAATAGCTGTCGCCCAGCCACTCGCGGCCGGCATACATGCCGTCGATCTGCTTGAGATAGCCGTGGAAGGTCTTGAGCCCCTGCTCCTTGATGCCGGGATACGCCGACTTGTCCTCGGTGTAGCGCTCCGGCCGGCCGACATGGCCGTGCGCCGGATGCACGCTCGACGCGAAGAAGCCGATCGTCGACATCGCCTTGGCTTCCTTGGTCGGATCGGTCGGCCAGGTCTTAAAGCGCTTGCCGAGATACGGCAGGATCGCGGTGTTCTCGGCGAGCGGCGTGCCGTCGTCGAGCTTCAACAGCGGCACCCGCCCCTGCGGGTTCATCTTCAGGTATTCCTCGGAGCGCTGCTCGCCCTTGGCGAGGTCCATGCGCTTCGGCTCATATTTCTCGCCGCTCTCCTCCAGCACGATATGCGAGGCCATCGAGCACGCGCCGGGACCGTAAAACAACGTCAGCATGGCAAACACCCTTTCAGTGACAGAACGAAATCCGGCGCGGATCAAACGCGCCCGAGGCCGCGGGGTCAAGGGTGGGCGGCTTCACCCCGTTGCCATCACCGCGTGAATGGCGGACATTTGGCGCCGACCAAGGGTGAGCCCACCATGAACGACGCCTCCAACGTGAAGCCGCTGACCGGCATCGACCACGTCCGCGAACAATTCCACAATCTGCACGAGTTCGTCGCGGTGGCGCGTGCGCGCCTCGACCGCAATGTCTGGGACTACCTGATCGGCGGCGCCGAGACCGAAACCACGGTGCGAAGGAACCGGCTGGCGCTCGAACTCGCTGGCGCTCCGGCCGCGCGTGCTGCGCAACGTCAACGCCACCGACACCAGCGGAAAATTCCTCGGCCGCAAGATCGCCATGCCGGTGGCGCTGGCGCCGATCGGCAGCATCGAGCGGTTCGATCCCAACGCCTGCGTGTCGGTCGCGGACGCCGCCGGCACGTTCGGCTGCCCGATGTTCCAGAGCTCGGTTGCCAAGCCCGACATCGAGCAGACCGGCAAGGTCGTGCCGAACGGCCTCAAGGTGTTCCAGCTTTACGTGCGCGGCGACCAGCAATGGGTCGAGGCGATCCTCGACCGCGCGGTGGACGCCGGCTTCGGCGGGCTCTGCCTCACCGTCGACACCCATCACTACAGCCGGCGCGAGCGCGATATCTCCAAGCGCTTCCACGCCGCTTCCGAGCGCGACCCGGACGCCTCGCGCAACCAGAAGGCGCTAGACTGGGCGCAGGTCGACAAGGTCAAGAAGCGCTACAAGCTGCCGCTGGTCATCAAGGGCATCGCCACCGCCGAGGACGCCAAGCTCGCGGTCGAGCACGGCGTCGACGTGATCTACGTGTCGAACCACGGCGGCCGGCAGCTTGACCAGGGCGCAGGCTCCACCGACGTGCTGCCCGAGATCGTCGCCGCGGCCAAGGGCAAGGCCGAGATCATCGTCGACGGCGGCTTCTGCCGCGGCACCGACGTGGTGAAGGCGATCGCGCTCGGCGCCGACATGGTGTGCATCGGCAGGCTCTATGCGTTCGGCATGGCGGCGGCCGGACGCGACGGCATCTACCGCGTGCTGGAACTGCTGCAGGACGAGATGATCCGCGCCATGGGGCTGATGGGCGTCAACACTCTTTCGGACCTCAATCCGTCCTACCTACGTCCCGCGCCGCCGGTTCGCCCGCCGCACGTGCTGAGCGCGTTCCCCTACACCGACGCGCCCGACGATAGGTATTGATTACTTCTTCCGCTTCTCCCGAAACTTCGGCGGGCGTTTTTCGCGGAAGGCGCGCCCGCCCTCCTTCGACTCCTCGGTGCCGTAGAACAGCGCCAGCGCCTCGAAACCGAGCGCCCCGATGGCGCGGAGATTTTCGCTGTCGGCATTGAACGAGCGCTTGGCGATGGCGATCGCGGTCGGGCTCTTCTCCCTGATCTCGGCGCACCACTTGTCGACCTCGGCGTCGAGCTGATCCGCCGGCACCACGGCGTTGACCATGCCCATCTCGTAAGCCTGCTTGGCCGTGTAGCGGCGGCACAGATACCAGATCTCCCGCGCCCGCTTCTCGCCGACCAGGCGCGACAGATACGCCGTGCCGAAGCCCGGATCGACCGAACCCACTTTGGGCCCGACCTGCCCGAACACCGCGTTCTCCGACGCGATGGTGAGGTCGCACAACGTCGCCAGCACATTGCCGCCGCCGATCGCGAAGCCCTGCACCCGCGCGATCACCGGCACCGGCACGTCGCGAATGAGCGACTGCAACTCGTCGATCGGCAGCCCGATGGTGCCGCGGCCCTCGTAGGCGCCCTCGTGCGCGCTCTGGTCGGCGCCGGTGCAGAACGCCTTGTCGCCGGCCCCGCCCAGCACGATCACCGCCACCGACCTGTCGGAGCCGGCGCGGCGGAACGCATCGATCAGCTCCTCGCAGGTCTCGGCGGTGAAGGCGTTGTACTTCTGCGGCCGGTTGATGGTGATCCTGGCGACGCCGTCGCGCACGTCGAACAGGATGTCCTGGTATTTTTCCATCGCTCTCACCCGTTACGCCGCCTTGCCGGCCAGCATCCGCGTCGCGTCGTAGCTGATCACCACCTCGCCGTCCTGGTTCTTGATGTCGACCCGCGACGCCATGATGCCCCGGTTGCCCTTCGATGTCGGCCGCACCGACGTCACCTCGACCTCGGCGTGGATGGTGTCGCCGACCCGCACCGGCTTCAGCACCCGCTTGTTCAGCTCCAGCATCGCCGAGCCCGGTGCCCTGGATCATGCTCTGGCACAGCAGCCCCTCGATCAGGCTGTAGGTCAGCGCCGCCGGCACGAAGCGGCCTTGGATCGCCCCGCGGCCGGCGCCAAACGTGTGATCGGTGAAGATCACCTCGACCATGCCGGTGACGCCGATGAACATCATCAGGTCGGCCTCGGTGATGGTGCGATTGAGCGTGCGGAATTTCTGCCCCGCCGACAGCTCCTCCCAGGTGAAGCCCAGCCCCAGCGTTTTCATCTCGCCCGCCATCACACCACCTTTTGCCCGCCGCCCGGCAGCACCACGCCGCCGGCTGCCGCCAGCGCATCGACCTCGTCCGCCCGCAGCCCGGTCTCCTGCAATATCTCGCGGCCGTGCTCGCCGAGGTGCGGCGGCAACCGGTCGATCGACGCCGGCGTCCGCGCGAACTGCACCGGCACGTCCGGGACCACCAGCTCGCCTTCGGTCGGATGCGTCATGCGCTTGAAGAAGCCGATCGCGTCGAGATGCGGATCGTCGATCACCTCGCGGAGCGTCTTGACCGGCCCCGCCGGGATTTCCAGCCGCTCGAAGGTCTCGAGCCACGCGGCGGTCGGGCGGTTCAGCAATTCCGCGCCGGCCAGCCGATAGACCTCCTCGATGTTGCGGCTCCGCGCCGCCATGTCGCAGAGGCGCGGGTCCGCCATCATTTCCGGCTGGCCGACCTCGGTCCAGAACCTCCGCCATTGCCCGTCGGTGTAGGGCAGCACGCAGACATAGCCGTCGGCGGTGCGATACGGCCGCCGCCAGGGCGCCAGCACCCGCGAATAGCCGGCCTCGCCCTGCGGCGGATCGAAGCCCAGGCCGTGCAGGTGTTCGACCATCATGAAACCCACCATGATCTCGAACATCGGAATTTCCACGAACTGTCCGCGTCCGGTCTTCTCACGCGCGTAAAGCGCGGCGAGCATCGCCTGCGAGGCGACCAGCGCACTCGTTTTGTCGGCAAGGATGACCGGCGCATAGCGCGGCTCGCCGGTGAGCTGACCCATCAGGCTCGCCACCCCGCACAGGCCCTGGATGATGTCGTCATAGGCCGGCCGGCCACCGTAGGGGCCGTCCTCGCGAAAACCATGGACGCCTGCATAGACCAGCCGCGGATTGCGCTGCACACAGCGCGTCCGGGCCAAGACCCAACGCCTCGACCTTCTGCGGCCGCATGTTGTGCACGAACACGTCGGCCTGATCGACCATCCGCAGCAGCACGTCGCGCGCCTTCGCCACCTTCAGATCGAGCACGATGCTGCGCTTGTTGCGGTTGCTGCCCATGAACAGCGACGCCATGTCGGCGCTGACCCGCGGCCCGGTGTAGCGCGTGGTGTCGCCGCCGGGCGGCTCGATCTTGATGACGTCGGCGCCGAGGTCGCCCAGCGTCTGGGTCGCATAGGGCCCGAACACGATCGAGGTGAGATCGATCACGCGCACGCCCGCGAGCGGACCGCTTGCTTGCTTTCGTTCGGAGGCAGCCACGTCACGCCTCACTCACTTATGCAGAAACACCATCGAGATAGCCGGGATGTACGTGATCAACATCAGCGCCGCGAAGTTGATCGCCAGGAATGGCAGCACGCCGCGATAGATGTTGCCGAGCGGCGTCTGGAACACCGCCTGCGAGGCGAACAGGTTGAGCCCGAACGGCGGCGTGTACATGCCGAGGCTCAGGTTCACCGCCATGATGATGCCGAAGTGAACCGGATCGACGCCCTCGGCTTGCACCAGCGGCAGCATCAACGGCGTCAGGATCAAGATCGCGGCCGGCGGCTCCAGGAAGCTGCCCATGATCAGCAGGATGACGTTGATCGACAGCAGCAGCGCCCAGGCCGGCATGTGCATCGACTCGACATGGGCGATCACGGCTTGCGGCATGCCGCTGGTCGTCAGCAGCCACGAATAGAGGCCGGCCACCGTGACGATCATCAGGATTTGCGAGATCAGGAACACCGCGCTCTGGATGATGCGCCAGAGGTCGCGGAAGCCGATCTCGCGATGCACCACCATGGTGACGAACAGCGAATAGACCACCGCCACGCCGGCCGCTTCGGTCGGCGTGAAAACCCCGCCGTAAATTCCACCGAAGATGACGGCGATGGTGCCGAGCGACCAGCTCGCCTCCTTGGTCGAAGACCAGATCAGATGCCAGCGGGCACGCGCGGTCAGCGGCACCCGTTTGACGTTGGCGTAGATCAGCACATAGACGATATCGACCAATCCAATCAGCAGGCTCGGCAAGATGCCGGCCGTGAACAGCGCCACCGCGGACTGCTGCGCCGACACCGAATAGATGATCATCGCGATCGACGGCGGGATCACCACCGCGATCGCGCCCGACGACGCGATCAGCCCAACCGAGAAGCGTTCGTCGTAGCCGTTATCGCGCAGCGACGGATAGATCATCCGGCCGACCGCCACCACGGTGCCGACCGCGGTGTGCGCCATCGCGCCGAACAATTCGGAGGCCGCCACCGTGGTCACCGCGAGCGAGCCACGCACGCCGCCGATCAGCGAGATCACCCACACCACGACGCGGCGCGCGATGCCGCCCTGCGCCATGATCTCGCCGGCCAGCACGAAGAACGGCACCGCGAGCAGCGGCAGGTTGTCGAGACCGCCGAACAGATAGGTCTGGATCGCCTCGGTCGGCACGTCGGCAATGGTCAGCACGGCGACAAGGCACGTCACCAGCAGGACAAGAAAGATCGGCAGCCCCAGGATCAGCAGGACAGCCGGAAGAACGAAATAGACGGCGCCTGCCAACATGGTTCGCCGTCAATGCCCCGGGCTGCTGGGCGTCTCGCGGTCGCCGCCGGTGAACAGGCGGATCACCACGAGAATCGCCATGATCGAGAGCCCGATCGGCACCATCGCCTGGGGAATCACCATCGGCAGCTCGGCGGACTGGCTGCGCTGGTCGAACAGATACAGATCGCGGATCACCGGCCACGCCGCCACCACGACGAACACCGCGACGGCGACGAAGGTGAGTTCGGCGAGCAACGCCAGCAACTTCTGAACCGGCACAGGCATCATCCCGACAATGACGTCCATGCGGAGCTGCCGGCCGGACCACGCCACCACGCCGTTACCGAGGAAAACGCAGGCGACCATGAGGTAGAGCATCACCTCTTCGGCCCAGTAGATCGAATAGTTGAAGAAGTAGCGGCCGATCACGTTGGCGCAATTCACGGCCACGCTGGCGATCAGCAGGGATCCCGCCAGCACGCGAAGCGCGGCCACCAGCCCGCGGACGACGCGCAGAAGTTGATCCGTCATTCCCCTGCCCGCCGTTGCGGCTTCTGCCCGCCCCCCGGCCCGGGCGGCAGCAGCTCGACTGCCGACCTCGTTTACTTGTGCTTCGCCGACGCAGCGAACATCATTTTGACCGCCTCGTTCAGCGCAGGCTTCGACTTCGACATCTCGTCGCCGATGGTATTGACCTTCTTGGCCAGCGCGTCGGCCTCGTCCTTGGGCAGATCAACGATCTTTCCACCGTGTTCCTGGAGAATTTTCGCCTGCTCGTTGAAGAAGTCCTTCACGTAGGGCGTGATCTCCTGGGTGACCTTGTCGCCGTCATCGGCGAGAATTTTCTGCAGGTCCGGCGGCAGCGTATCCAGCCACTTCTTGCTCATCACTGTGAGCGAGTTCACGAATGGCTGACCGCTCCGCACGACGAACTTGCCGACGTCGTAGTATTTCATCGTGGTGTAGATCGTCATCGTGGTCAGCGTGCCGTCGATGGTGCCCTGCTGCAGGCCTGGCAGCACATCGCCGAGCGTCATGGCGATCGGCGAGGCGCCCATGCGGCGGATCAGTTCGAGCTGGAATGGTGAGGCCAGCACGCGGATTTTCATGCCCGATAGATCGGCCAGCTTATTGACCGGCTTCTTGGTCAGGATCGACGACGGACCGATCGGGGCGAAGCCCATGCCGACCAGGCCCTTCGGCACGCCCATGCCGTAGTACATCTTCTTGACGTCGGGCTCCATCATGGTCGGGATGACCTGATCGGTGTTGGAGAACACGCCCGGCGCGCTCGATGCCTCGTAGCGCTCGTCGACGCCGACCAGGAACTCAGGCGGTCCCATCCAGCCCTGGATCGAACCGAACTGCACGCCCTCGATCTGGCGCGGGATCGCGCCGAGCTGACTCGCCGGATAAATCTCGGCCTTGATCCGACCCTTGGAATCCTTCTCGACCAGCGCCGCGAAGCGCTTCA
Organism: uncultured Alphaproteobacteria bacterium; assembly: GCA_963785665.1. Classification (GTDB taxonomy): domain Bacteria; phylum Pseudomonadota; class Alphaproteobacteria; order Rhizobiales; family Xanthobacteraceae; genus Z2-YC6860. The sequence continues at coordinate 42,521 of CAWAWF010000022.1, read as the reverse complement.
GCCATTCGTGCTGGGTGTCGTTGATGGTCGCCGTCGACAGCTTCATCGTGAAGGTCTTGTCCTGCGCGAAGGCCGTCGCGGGCGCGAGCACCGCCACCGCGCATCCGCCGAGCGCCGCAGCCACCGCCGTCCGCAACACGTTTTTCCCGATCCGCATCGTCAATCCTCCCCTGCGCAACACAACGGCTTCACCGCTGTGGCGACTATTGATCGCCAGCACGCGCCCCTCGCCGGTCACAAAAGCATGGCATAGGGTCGGTAGCCTGACCAGACCCCCGAAATGCCGCCTCAGGCGGCATAACATCGCGGATTGCTCGATTATTTTTTCGGCATCGCGCCCGGCGTGCCGATGCTCGCCAGCAGCGCGTCGACCTCCGCCTCCCACTCCTGCCAAGGCCCGGCGCCGTAGCTGTAGCCGTTCATCACAAAGCCCGGTCCGGCGTAGAACTTCTCGTACTGCGCGTGGCGCCCGGCGAAGTCCGAGCCGAGCAGGTCCCAGGCAAGGTTCAGAAGCTTCATGCGCCCGGCGGCGGACTGCCCCGGCACCGACCAGTAGCTCTCGAAGGTCTCGCGCAGCTTCTCGTCCTCCAGCACCGACGCGTCGGCCGGCATCTGGAACACGCCCGCACCCATCAGCTCGCGCACGGTGTCGCAAACCTCGGCGTAGTGGCTGGTGCACCAGTGCAGCGCCGCATAGACATAGCGGCGGTTGACGGTGTGATAGCCGTTGGGATGCGCCTCGCCGGTGTTGATCTGGCCCATGATGAGCCCTTCCAGCGTCGCCTCCATGGCCGCGAGTCGCCCGAGCGTGGACTGCACCGCCGGCACACTGCGCGCGCCGTTCATGTCGGCGAGCTTGCCGGCGAGGCCGACGATCAGCTTGAGCTTCTCCAGGAACCGCACATTGGCCTGATGGTTGGCCATGGCGTGGCCGGGCGTGCGCATATAGATGGCGCGGCTCATCTCGATATTGTCGTGGCAGAACACCCGCTCCCACGGCACATGCACGTTCTCGAACAGCACCGCGGCGTCGTTCTCGTCGAACCGCGAGGCGAGCGGATTGTCGAACTCGCTCACCGCGTATTTCTCGTAAGGCTTGCGCGACCAGATGCTCACGCCGGGCGCATTCAGCGGCACCGCGCAGGTAATGGCCTCCTTCTCGGCGCCGGGCGCCACCGGCTGCAGGTTGCCGCACCAGGTCTCGTGGCAGAACGCGGTCGCGGTGCCGAGCATCTTCAGGCCGTTGATGGTGACGCCGGCGTCGTCCTCGGCCACCACGCGCAATGTGGGGGGCGTGCGCTTGTCCGCGTCCTTGCCCGGCATCATGCGCCAGCCCTGCGGATTGGTCACGGTGTGCGAGGCGAACACGTCGTTCTTCCGCATATGCCGGTAATAATTCCGGATGTTGTCGCCGAAGCCCTGCCGGATGCCGTCGAACATCGCCGGGTCCATGACCAGCCCGCTCACATAGCTCGGGAAGTTGTCCGGCGAACGGCCGAGCAGCCCATGCGTCCACGACGCGATCCGCCGATGGGTCTCGAAGCGCTTCTGCAGGTCCTCGCGCGAGCGCGGCAGCAGGAAATAGCTGGAGAACGTCTCGCCGTCCTCCTCCGCCGTCATCACGTCGCGGTTCTCCGCCGCGCGCTTGCGATCGTAGATCATCGCGAACGAACGCGCGGCGTTGCGGAACGCCGGATGCGTGGTGACATCCTCGACCAGCTCGCGGCCGACATAGACGCGCCGCCCGTCGCGGATGCTTTGCAGATATTCGTCACCGGTGAGCAGCATGGCTTGCAGGGTCGCCGGACAAGCTGCAAAGATCAAGCCGACCGCCAGTAAGGACTAGAAGCTATGCCGTCACCGCAGACCCCACCCGGCCTGATCGTTGCGCCGCTGACGCCGTTCACCGCCGACCTCAAAGTCGACGAGGCCGGCCTCGCCCGCCAGATCGACTACGTCGTCAAGGATTGCCGCGCCACCATGGTGGTCGCCGCCGGCGTCGAGACCCAGGAATACACTTATCTGAGCCTTGCCGAGCGCAAGGACCTGATCCGCCGCACCATCGAGCTCACCGACAAGCGCGTGCCGGTGATGGTCGGCATCTCGCACGCCTCGTTCAAGACAGCGATCGAACTCGCCCACGACGCCGAGCGCTGGGGCGCCGCCGCCGTGCAACTGCTGGCGCCGCTCCGCCCGTTCGCCGGTCCGCCGACGCAGGCCGACCTGCTCGCCTACTTCGAGGCGATCGGCCGCGAGACCAAATTGCCGATCACGCTCTACCTCAATCCCGGCCCGGGCGCCGACGTCTCGATCCCCGACACCATCGCGCTGGCGAAGCTGCCGCAGGTCCAACTCATCAAGGAAAGCTCGCGCGACCTCGCCCGGGTTTCACGGCTGATCGTCGAGATCGACCGCGCCGGCCATGCCCGCTACTTCACCACCATGCAGATGCTGCTCGCCACCTTGCAGCTTGGCGGCTCGGGCGCGACCATGCCGCCGCCCGGCTCCGAGATCGCGCGCGCCGTGATCGACGCGTTCGTCGCCAAGGACTACGAGCGCGCCGCCGAAATCCAGCTTCAGTTCGCGCTGTTTCCCGCGAAATGGATGCACCGGGGCCTGGCGCCGGCCATGAAGGCCGCGATGAACCTGATCGGCATCCCGGCCGGCGAGCCCTACCCGCCCTATTCGCCGCTCACCCGCGACGAGATGGCGGCGATGGAAGCGCATCTGAAAACCACCGTGCTGGCGCAGCGCTTCAAGGCGGCGGCCGCGTAAGGAGAATCATCCATGGCTCAAGTCGCTCCTCCGACGACAGCGTACGGCCCGCCGATTTCGCTCGGTGACGCCAAGAAAGCGATGGCCGCCGCCGAAGCCGAGGCGACGAAGAACGGCTGGGGCGTCGCCATCGCCATCGTCGATTCCGGCGCCAACCTTGTCATGCTGCAGCGGCTCGACAACGCGCAGCTTTCCTCGGGCCGCATCGCCGAGCAGAAGGCCCGCACCGCGGCCGAGTTCCGCCGGCCAACCAAAGTGTTCGAGGACGCCGTCGCCGGCGGCGGCATCGGGCTTCGGGTGCTGAGCTTCGGTGCCAGCGTCGCCGAAGGCGGCGTGCCGATCGTCTCGGACGGCAAGGTGATCGGCGCGATCGGGGTGTCGGGCGTGCAGTCGCACCAGGACGCCCAGGTGGCGCAGGCCGGCGCCGACGCGCTGAAATAGCGCGCTTGTCATTCCGGTGCGCGCGCCAGCGCGAGCCCGGAATCCAGAGCAGCAAGGTTCTCGCGTTTCTGGATTCCGGGCTCGCGCCTTCGGCGCGCTTTCGCGATGCTCCCTGCCACAGCGGCGCCAACAGCCGCCGCAGCGAATGCCGGGCCGAGCGCCGGCCTTGCAGCGTCAAAGCCACATCGTCGCTGGCCGGATCGGCGAGGCAGCCGCGAAACCGGATGCCGAGCCAGAAAATCGGATTCCATTTGCGCCACACCGCGGCGGCCTCGCGGTACTGCAGCCCCGCCGCCACCTCGGGCGCTTCGCCGAACATCTCCGGCATGACATTGGAGATTTCATTGTCGCCCAGCACGTTCCACTTCGACCATCCGCCCATCATCGGCGAACTGATGGCATAGACCACCCGGCCGATCCGCGTCTCCCGGATCGGGAACGCGCACATCGGGCACGGCTCGACATTGGAATAGATGGTGCAGTCCGACAGGTCGCTGCGCCCAAGCACGCGCTGCGCCTCCGAGAGTGCCAGGATTTCCGCGTGCCGGGTGACGTCGCCCTCGGCGGCCACGCGATTGATCGCCTCGGCGACAATGTCGCCATTGCGACACACCACACAGGCGAACGGCAGCTCGGATCGCGCGACTGCCTGCGCCGACAGTTCGATGCAGCGACGCATCATCATGGCGTCGATTGCGGAAAGTTCCATCGTCCCTCCGTTGCGCAGAGGGACGACCTTAACAGAAAGTCCTGAAAGCCGAGTTTACGGCCCGCCTATTCAGCAGGAGCCGGGTGCGATGCCTTCGGCTCATTGACCGTATCGTCGTCGCTCCTCGGCCGCGGCAAGCGGCCGGGCGGGAACTTCTTCTTCCCTGGCCCTGGGCTTGCCCATCAGCGCCGGCTGGAACAGCACCGCGGCGCACATGGTGCTGACCAGCGAAAGCGCCAGCAGCTTGCCCATGCTTGAGGTACCCGGATGACTCGACAGCCACAGGCTGCCGAACGCCGTCGCCGTGGTGAGCGCGCTCCAGATCACCGCCCGCGTCAGGCTCGATTGCAGCAGGTTGGTCTGCCCCGCCCGCCACGCCATGATGTAGTAGATCTTGAACGCCACGCCGATGCCGAGCAGCAGCGGCAGCGCGATGATGTTGGCGAAGTTGAGCGGCATGCCGATCAGCACGCAGACTTCGAGCGTGATCAGCCCGGCCAGCGCCAGCGGCGCGAGCGTCAGGAACACGTCGCCGAGCCGGCGCAGCACGATCCAGAGCAGGATGCCGATCGAGACGAAGGCGAAGATGCCGGCGTGGATGAATGCCCGCACGATGGTCTTGCCTGACTCCAGGATCGAGATCGGCGTGCCGACGGCCTCGGGAAACTGTTCCTGGATCGCCGCCGCGAAGCGCCGCAGCGTCTCGTTGTCGTTGGGGTCGCCCTTCGGCAACGCCTGGATGCGAACGTGGCCGTCGCCGGCGATCCACTCGTCCTTCAGAGTCGACGGAAGGTTCTGCTGGGTCACCGGGGCGGCGCGCAAATAGGTCCGCAAGGCGGTCAGCGCGCTCCGCAGCGGCAGCACAAAGGCCGTTTCCGCGGCGGTGCGCTTGTCCGGCTCGGCATCGGACAGCTTGATCAGGCTCGCCGCCAGCCGATTGGCGGCATCGGCGCCGACGCCGCTGACGTTGCTGGCGAGCTTGGTCAGGTTATCGGCGGTGCTTTTGAGCGCGGCAATGCTCTGTGCGTCAGACGGCGGGCGCGTGGTGTCCTCGGTGTTGAGCGCCGTCTGCAACTGCCGCCCGAGGCCGCCGATCAGGGCGAGCTTGCGCGGCTGATCGTCGGGAACGAGCTCGGCAATGGTGCTGACCTTGTCGACCTCCGGAATCTTGCGAAGCTGATCCACCACCTTGTCGGCGTTGCTGGCGTTCGGCAGCACGACGTTGATGGCGTTGGCGCCGAGCTCCGGGTCGGTGCGCAGGTCGAGGAAGGTCGAGACCGATTCGACCTTCGGGCTGCGCAGGTTGATCGGGTTGAAATCGAAGCTGAGGTAATAGAGCAGCGGCGAGCCGCCGATCGCCACCAGCAGCGTGCCGGCAATCACCGGGATGCGGTGCCGCGCCAGGAAGTTGTCGACCGGCGCCAGCACCGCGTAGCCGATCGCCTCTTCCTCGCCGGGCGGGTGCAGGATCGTCAACAGCGCCGGCAGCACCGTGATGCTGGTGATGTAGGCGAGCAACATGCCGACGCCGGCGATCTGGCCGAGCTCGGAGACGCCTTTGTAGGCGGTCGGGAAAAACGACAGGAAGCCGCACGCCACCGCCGCCGCGGCAAGCGTCAGCGGCGCACCGACCTTCTCGGCGGTGCTGCCCAGCGCCGAATAGAGGTCGCCGTGCTTGAAACGTTCGGAGCGATAGCGCACCGCGAACTGGATGCCGAAATCGACGCCGAGACCGACAAACAGCACGGCGAAGGCGACCGAGATCAGGTTGAGCGCGCCCACCATCAGCAACCCGAGGGCTGCGGTCGCGGCGAATCCGACCACCAGGTTGAGGAACACCGCGAGGATGATGCGCGGCGAATGCAACGCCAGCCACAGGATGATCAGCACGATGACGATCGTGCCGATCACGTTGGTGACCGCGCCCTCCTGCAAGGTGCCGAACTCCTCGTCCGCCATCGCCACCGGTCCGGTCAACCGGACGCGGGCCTGATAGGTGGTCGAAAGATTGAGGTCGAACCCAGCCTGGCGGATCGCGTTGCTGGCGGCCTGTCCGGGCTGCAGCGCGGAGAAGTCCAGGACCGGCAGCACGTCGATGAAATGCCGGAGCTGGGAAGGCTTGGGCTTCCCGCTCAGCAGCGTCTGCCACGAGAAGCTGGCGGGCTGTCCGGCCAGCACGTGATCCACGGTGTCCGCCGACATCGTCAACGCGCGGGTCAGGTCATCGAGCTTGGCCTGGCCTTGCTGCACGCCGAGCAGGCCGAACGACAGCCCTCGGGTCAGCCCGCGCAGCGAAGGATCGGAGGCGAGCGCCCCGATCACCGGCGCCGCGCGACCAAGTCCCTGCGTCATCTTGCCGAGATCGGCCTCGTCCTGGAACAACAGGCCGTTCTTGGCGAAGAACGGATCGCCATCGAGCTGGCGCACGGTGTGAAACAGGTCGGGCCGCTCGGCGAGCTTTTTCCCCAGACGGGTGCTGGCCTCGGTGGCGAGCTCCGGCGTCGGCGCATCGACCACGACCAGGATGGACCCGAACGAGCCCGGGAATTGCTTTTCGTAGGCCTGCTCGCGCTCCCGCCACTTGAGGCCCGGCGCGATCAGCTTGTTGATGTCGGTGGTGATGGCGAAGTGGTCCGCGGCGTAATAGCCGGAGCAGGCGGTGGCCAGCACCGCGACGGCGATAACCGCCCAGGCATGGCGGCTGCAAAACGCAACGATCTGTCTGACGATGGCAACTAGCATGAGCGATGGATGTCCCGCAGCGAAGTGGTCAGGCGAGGAACAAGCTGTGATGAGCAAAATAGGGGCCAAAATATGGGGCCGCGAACAGCTTGTCCGAATTTCACGACCGAATTCCCTGCAATGTGATCCGCTGACACGGGCACGCCGTCAGAATCATTCCCGATTGAAACAAGTTCTAACTGGCAGCCGCCCGACCGAGGTATTCGTTTTTTCGACCCAGCTATTCAACTGAACGCACCAGCACTTTCCCGGTTGCAGTTCGCAGCGCGCAAAAAGCCTTCGCCCCGGCCCGATCCCCGGGCCGGCTGAACGCATGGAAGGCATTGGGACCACAGCCAATTCCGGCCGCAACCAGCCCGCTAAACCCACTCTGAGGGGCGGTTGCGAGCGCCTATGTCACATATAGTTCCCAAGCTGTCGACAAAGAAGCCGCTGGCGGGCCCAGACGGCAAGTTTTCAGCTTAGAACCGGCGCAAAATGGTCATAACCCTACGGCGACTTCGTGGGCCTCCGGCATTGCGCGACCCCGGCAAAATGCTAGATATGACCGAAGCTTCGCTGGCGGCCTGCCTCACGGCCGCTGGCGGATTTAGAGCAAATCAGAGCCGGGCAACAAACGGTCCTCAATCCAAGTCGATCGGCCTTAGGCAGTCGGACACAGGCGGTACCATTGGGCATTCCACTTCTCCAAAAGCTTCACGTCGGCGCGTATTTGATTCGCCAGCAATTGGCCGGGCGAAAGCGATACCCGCTGGTGCTGATGCTTGAGCCCCTGTTCCGTTGCAATCTCGCCTGCGCCGGCTGCGGCAAGATCGACTATCCGGACGAAATCCTGAACCAGCGCATTTCCGTCGCCGACGCGCTCGAGGCGGTCGATGAGTGCGGCGCGCCGGTGGTTTCCATCGCCGGCGGCGAGCCGCTGCTGCACAAGGAATTGCCGACCATCGTCAAGGGCATCATCGAGCGGCGCAAGTTCGTCTATCTCTGCACCAACGCGCTCCTCATGCAGAAGCGCATGAAGGACTACCAGCCCTCCCCCTATTTCGTCTGGTCGGTGCATCTCGACGGCGACAAGCAGGACCACGACAAGTCGGTGTGTCAGGCCGGCACCTACGACCGCGCCGTCGCCGCGATCAAGGAGGCCAAGTCCCGGGGCTTCCGCTGCAACATCAACTGCACGCTGTTCAACAACGCCGACCCGGAGCGGATGGCGAACTTCTTCGACAGCGTGATGGCGATGGGCGTCGACGGCATCACCGTGTCGCCGGGCTATGCCTACGAGCGGGCGCCGGACCAGCAGCACTTCCTCAACCGCCAGAACACCAAGCAGTTGTTCCGCGACATCTTCAAGCGCGGCAACGGCGGCAAGAAGTGGTCATTCAGCCAATCGCCGATGTTCCTCGACTTCCTTGCCGGCAACCAGACCTATCACTGCACCCCGTGGGGCAATCCGACCCGCACCGTGTTCGGCTGGCAGAAGCCCTGCTACCTGCTCGGCGAAGGCTACGCCAAGACCTTCGACGAGCTGATGGAGTCGACGGACTGGGATGCCTACGGCGTCGGCAACTACGAGAAGTGCGCCGACTGCATGGTGCATTCCGGCTTCGAGGCCACCGCCGTGCAGGACACCTTCAAGCATCCAATCAAGGCGTTGCGCACCACGCTGAAGGGCATGACGACCGAGGGCGAGATGGCGCCGGAAATCTCCCTGGAAAACCAGCGCCCGGCACAATACGTGTTCTCCCGCCATGTCGGCGAACAACTCACCGAAATCCAGGAGACCAAGGCGCGAAGCAAGCAAGCCACCGCTGCATAGACTTTGTCGTTTTCACACCAAGTTGTCGGGTCGATAACATCATCAGGGAAAGCGTGGGCGAGGCGCTGCATTCCGCAGGCTTAAGCACCACGTGTTTGGGCTGTCCATGAACGCAAGCACGATTGCCGCACTCGCACTGAGTTCAAGTCTCCTCGTCTTCTACACATCCCACGCAATGGCCGCCGATGGGCCGCTGGCGCACTTCGCCGGCAACTATACGGGCAACGGCAAGATCACCGTGAAGGACGGCACCAGCGAGCGCATCCGCTGCCGCAGCAGCAACACGGCGACCGGCAACGGGCTCAACCTGAGCATGCGTTGCGCCAGCGACAGCTACAAGTTCGACCTCGGCAGCGAGCTGACCGCCAGCGGCAACGAAATCTCCGGCTCCTGGAACGAGACCACACGCGGCGTCACCGGCTCGGTGTCCGGCAAGATCAACGGCGGCACCATCCAGGCCACCGCCAACGCGGTCGGCGTTACCGCCGGCATCGCGATCCATTCCTCCGCCAACGCACTCTCGGTGTCGATCCGCTCACCCGGCAGCGAAGTGTCCGAGGTGTCGGTTTCGATGGCGCGCGGCCGCTAGCCCGTAGGACCAGGGCGGAGCGCGCGATTGGGTAGCCTCGCGCGCACTGCGTCGCTATAGCTTTTCCATCACTTCAGAAAATGAACAGCGGTCGCTTGCGGCTCAGCCTGCGCAGTCCGCCAGAGCAATCGGGCGATGGCTACCGATTTTGCTTGGGAGCGGAATTAGAAGCGCTCTTGGACCCGCCAGCGGGTTTGTAAACGAGCCCCTTCCAATTTTTATCGTCCCACTTCGGCAGCGGGGCGAGCCCTGAGCCCTTTACGTAGACGGTCCCTGGGGGGTCAAGCTCTCGTTCCATCATTCGATATTTATAGGTGAGCCCGGCTCCCATGAGCATGATCAAGCCGACGCACATTGTGATGACAAAATTGAACATGGGTCGCCTCCCAGCGCTAAAGCCGATCTTTAGTACCGCCGGTACGTCGCGCTCGGCTGCCACCAACGCGACGGCGGCGACATGCCGCGATGGCCGGTGTCGGTGGTCTGCGTGACCGGTGCGGCCTGACATTTCGCCGCTTTGGCCATGTGCCCGCGCATGAATGTATCGGCGTCCTTCACGGCGAGATCGCGCTCGATCACCAGCTTGTCGAGGAGACAGGCCAGCGAATTGGGGCTCGGCTTGCTGCCGCTGCCGTCGCAATACCAGCCGGTCAGATAGACCGCCGCGGTTTCGAGCCGGCTGCGGAATGCGAGGCACTGCTTCCAGCGGCCATCGGTGTCGACGCGCATTTCGGTGGCGCGGTATTCGCCGAAGCGGGTGTCGAGGTCGTGATGCGTCCCCGACATGGTGATCGAACGCTTGAGTTGCAGCAGATTGATGTCGACCAGGTCCTGCACGAACTGCGTGCCCATGCCGACGCCTTTCGGCGGCATCACCAGGACGATGGCGAGATCGGAGCCGCGGTTGTTGAGCTGGCCGTATTGAACCACCTCGGCGCGGCCGAACCGGGAGCTGGTCACGACGTGGCCGGTCGGGGCCTTGCTGGCGAACTCACCGGACGAGATGCGGAACGCCGGCGGTGCATCGACGGGCTTTGGCGCGCTCCAGAACGAGTCGTAGCCGAAAACCGAGCTGGCGCCGATTCCAACCACGCACAGGACGGCGAGCTGAACTCCATAGCAGGCCAGCCGGACGAACGTCCCCGCCGCGGCAAACGAGGGCCCTACCCCCGCTGTGACAACTTCGATCCGCATGTACGCCCCCCGGCATTCTGCACATGCACCGTACCAGTGATGTGTGAGAACGCGGCGAAGGCGGACGTCAGCTTTGTAACGACGATATTAACGAACCGGCAAGGATGATATCCGGCGTCATCAGTCCACGCCTTACCCCGGCTTGCCACTCCAGCGCCGGGCGATCTGATTGAGGAACATCGCGGTCGGCCGCAGGATCAACAGATCCGCGGTCAGCGCCATCAGCATCGCGAACGCCGACAGCCAGCCGAACAGCCGCAGCGACGGCAGGTCGGAGAACACCATCACGGCGAGCCCGCAGGCCAGCACCACCGAGGTCAGGATCAGCGCCGGACCCACCAATATGGTCGCCTGCTCCACCGCGATGGCCGGGTCGGCGCCGGGCTTGTCCTCGAGCCTGAGCCGGTTGAGGAAATGGATGGTGGCCGAAAGCCCCAGCCCGAACGACACCGTCAGCGCCACCACGCTCGCAAACTGCAGGCCCTCACCCATCGCCCATAGGATCGCTCCGGCCATCACCACCGGGAAGATGCCCGGCAGGATGCTGACCAGCATCACGATCAGCGACCGGAACGCCAATCCGATGAAGGCCGCGACAAAGACGATCTCCACCGTCAGCGCACGGTTGAGCTTGCCGATCATCGCGGCGGAGTTGCGCGCGGCGATCGCCGACAGGCCGGTGACCGCGATCTCATAACCCGGATGGGCCTGGCGCACCGCGTCGAGCGCCTTGTCGAGCTTGTTGATCACCGGCAGCAACTGGCTGGCGTCGATGTCGGGAATGCGCCCCGACACCACGACGGCATCCTTGTTCGCCGAGATGAACCGGCGCGTCAGGTGCTCCGGCAGGATGTCGACATATTGCTTCAGCGTCGCCAAATCTGCCTTACCCGCCTTTTCGGCGAGCCAACGCCGCAGCGAATCCAGCGACCAGACGTTGCCGACGCCGGCTTGCGTCTCCACGATCGAGTGGACCTCGTGGATGACGGCCAGCGTCTGATCGTCATAGAGGCTGGCGCCCTTCGGGAATTCGATCAGCACGTCGACCGGATTGGCGCCGGTGAGCTTGGCGTCGAGCCGGCCGGAGGCCTCGACCGCCTGACGCTTGTCCGGCACCTGGTCGGCGAGACGATAGCGCGGCTGCAGGTTGGCGTAGATGACGCAGAGGCCCACGACGACCAGCAGCCCGATCAAGCTATACAGGCCCGAATGCCTGACCATGCGCAGCGCCACCCAGCGGCAGAAGTTGCGCAGGGTTTCGACGCCGATGTCGGCGCCGCGGCCGCCGACCGCGAAGCTCGTGGTCTTGCCGATCAGCAGCACGCCGAGCAGCGGCACCAGCGATAGCACCGCGACCAGCGCGATCGCCGTCGCCATCAGGCCGGCTTCGCCGAACGTGCGGATCGCCTCCGAGCTTGAGAACTGCAGCGCGATGAACGAAATCCCGGCGGTGCCGTGCGTCAGCACGCAGGCCGGCCCGACCACCAGCACGGCCTCGCGGAACGCGGTGTACTTGTCCTTGCCCGCGATCAGCCGGTCACGCGCCGCGAACGTCAGCTGCATGCTGTCGGAGAAGCTGATCACCATGATCAGCGGCGTCATCACGTTGAGGAACATGTTGAGGCTGAAATTGAGCCAGCCCAGCCCGCCGAGCGACAGCAGGATCGCGATCAGCGGCGGCGCCGCGGCGATGATCATGAACGAGATGCGGCGGAAGAACAAAATCGCGATCAGGCATCCGGCGACGAAGCCGATGGTGTTGTAGAGCAGCGTGTCGCGCTCGACCGCGTTGCGGATCTCGAGCTGCATGGTCGGCACGCCGGCGAGCTGCACCGTCAGCCCGGTCGAGCCGAGGTCGTCCTGCATGGTCTTACGGATTTCGCCGACGGTGGTCTTCAGCCCCTTGCCGCCGACGATCTTGGGATCGAGCGACAGCACGATCAGCGCCAAGGTGCCGTCTTCCGACAGCAGCTTGCCGCGGATGATCTCGTTGCTCAGCACCTTCTTGACCAGCGCGTCGTAGGCCGGCCCGGTCGGCAGCGTCTCCGGGAACACCGGGGCGGGCAGCTTGCCCTCCTCCGGCGGCTGCCGCGCCGAGAACAGCGAGATCAGCCCGCGCACGCTGTCGACCAGTTGCAGATCGGTGACGAGATCGCGCAGATGCTCGATCGAGTCCCGCTCCATCAGGTTCTTGCCTTCGACCACCACCAGCACGTCGTATTCGGACGAAGGAAATTGCTTGGTCACCTCTTCGTACTGGTGAAATTCCTTGGTGTCGGAGCGGAACAGCTGGCTGAGCGAATCGTCGACCTTGATCCGCTCGAGGCCGAACGCGGCGAACACGCACAGCAAGGCCAGGATGATGGCCGACACCCACGGGGCGCGGATCGGGATCAGTCCGAGCCGCTCGATGCCATAAGCGAGATTGTGCAGCTTGTGGGGCGGCGGCGCGGCGACATCGTCGGTCGCACGCGGTTTACCGAAATCACTGTCCACTGGCTTCCCCCAGGCCCCCGCCTCGTGAGGCACCATGACGCTATGCCATGGCTCCTGGGTGGTGGCAACGGAGGGAACCGGACCTCCCCGGCCACCGTTGTATGGGCGACCAATCCCCTGTTCTTGGGGTCCGTCATACCGAGCGGAGGGGTGCCATGCGCCGCGGGACACTAGCGATTATCGGCCTTTTGCTGGCCTCCACAGCCATGCCATCGAGCGCCGAGGCCCGTCCGCTGCTGTTCAAGATGATGGGAGCCCTGACCTCGCCGCTCCGGGCGGTTCTGGGCGGCGGCCGCTCAATGGGCCACCGGTCGGCCTATCATCACCGGGCCTGGGCCTCGCACCGGAGGCCCGCGGCGGTGGCGGCAGCCCCGGCGGCGGCCGTCGGCGCCGCAGCCGCGACCGCGGCCACCGCAAATCCGGACACCACGCCGTCCACCACCGGCTCGGCGCCCAGTGAGGCCGCCCCGGTCCAGCGCAATGCCGCGCTGGCGATGCCGGGAGGCGAATCCCAGGCCCGCGCCCCCGAGAGCAGCAGCGCGCCGGATCGCGCCTCCATCCGCTTCGGGACTGTCGGACCGGCGGCCTGGCCGAGCGCCTACGCCGATGTCATCGGCTATACGCTATGGCCGAAGGAGTATGGCGACCGCTTGCGCACCCACGGCATCGGCGATGTGCTCAGCACCGCGCTTGCGCCGGTTGCGGCCATCGAAGCGCGGACCAAACAGGCGCGCGCCGACGAACCGAACCAGCCTGCGGTCGTCCCCGGCGCGGTGGTTTGCGGCGGCGTCGACGTCACCGACTCGGACTGGCCGATCGCGGAGATCAAGAGCACGACCGAGCTTGACGCCACGCAAAGCGCCGCGCTCGACCAGTTCAAGACTTCGCTCAGCGACGCCATCGGCGCGATCAAATCGACCTGCCATGACGACGCCAACCTCGCCCCGGTGGAGCGTCTGCGCACCATGCAGAACACGCTGTGGGCCGTGCACGACGCGGCCCAACTGATCCGCGAGCCGCTCGCCCGCTTCTACGATTCGCTCAGCGATGACCAGAAGGCGAAATTCAGTGCGCCCGCCTCGCCTGCCAGGCCACCGGACGTCCGAGCCGAATTCAAATGGCGCGGATGTGCGACCTGCCGGGCGGAACGGAGGCGCTCCGCCAGATCGAGCAGACCATCCGGCCGACCAAGCCGCAGCGCGCCAGTCTCGAAGCCTTGCAGAAGAAAGCCTCCGAGATGGGCCAGTTCCTGATCGCGTCGTGCCTCAAGCCGATGCCGGCGACACCAGCCGAGCGGCTCGATGCGGCGGCCGACCGTCTCACCGCGGTGATCTTTGCCGCCTCCAACGTCAACATGGCGCTGAACGACTTCACCAGCCAGCTCAGCGACGAGCAGAAGACCAAGCTCAACGCCATGGTGCGGTAGGCTTCGACCCATCAACGTCATGGCCGGGCTTGTCCCGGCCATCCACGCCTTCTCTGCACTTTGGAAAAAAGGCGTGGATGCCCGGCACAAGGCCGGACATGACGAACGAGAGCTCCGACAAACCTCTCACATCCCGAACTTGACGGTGCGATCGTTGCCGGCCGTCAGGTTGCGATAGCGCGCCAGCGCCCACAGCGGGAAGAACTTCGGATAGCCGTGATAGCGCAGGTAGAACACCCGCGGAAAACCGGTCGCGGTGTAGCGCGCCTCATCCCAGAACCCGTCGCCGCCCTGATGCCGCGTTAGATACGCAATGCCGCGCTCGACCGCCGGATCGTTGACGTCGCCGGTCGCCATCAGGCCGAGCAGCGCCCAGGCGGTCTGCGAGGCGGTGCTTGGCGCAGGCTCATAGCCGCGATAGTCGAGCTTGTAGCTTCCGCCGTCCTCGCCCCAGCCGCCGTCCTCGTTCTGGATCGCGATCAGCCAGGCCGCGGCCTTGCGCATCTCCGGCGCGCCGTGGTCGACCTTGGCGGCGTTGAGCGCGCACAGCACCGACCAGGTGCCGTAGATGTAGTTCATCCCCCAGCGGCCGTACCAGCTGCCGTCGGCGAGCTGCGTCCGCTTCAGATAGTCGAGCGCCGCGTTGACCGCGGGCGACTCCTCCCGCGTTTCGCCGAGCTGCGCCAGCATCGAAACGCAGCGCGCGGTGACGTCCTCGGTCGGCGGATCGAGCAGCGCGCCGTGATCGGCGAACGGGATGTTGTTGAGATAATGGTATTCGTTGTCGGCATCGAACGCGCCCCAGGCGCCGTTCTTGCTCTGCAGCCCGATGACCCATTCCTGCGCCCGCTCGATCGCCGCGCGGTGATCGATGCCGCATCGATGCCGCTGGGCGCGATCCATCGCCATCACCACCACTGCCGTGTCGTCGACATCGGGATAGTGCGGATTGGCGTACTGGAACGCCCAGCCGCCGGGACGCACATGCGGCCGCCGCGCCACCCAGTCACCCTTGACGTCGAGCACCTGCTGGGGCTCCAGCCATTGCAGGCCGCGCTTCACCCGCGCCATCGCCTCCGCATCGCCGGTCTCCAGCAGCGCATGGGCGGCGAGTCCGGTGTCCCAGATCGGCGACACGCAGGGCTGGCAATAGGCATAGTCGTCGTGCAGCACCAGTAGCTTCTCGATGGCGCGCCGCGCCGTCGCCCGCGGCGGATGGCTCTTCCGGAAAGCCCAGCGCCGTGAACATCATCACGCTGTTGGCCATCGCCGGATAGATGCCGCCGAGACCGTCCTCGCCGTTGAGCCGCTCCACCGTCCAGGCCACCGCGCGATCGATCGCCGCCTGCCGCTTCCACCGGCGCAGGATCGGCTCGATCAGCCGCAGCCCTTCGTCCATGGCGCGGAAGAACCAGAACAGCGCCGCGTTCTGCTGCGGCGCCTTCGGCGCCGGCCCGAGCGTCGCCGGCGGCTCCAGGAACAGCTCGTCGATCGCGGACATTCTTCGGATTGCGCGCCACCGGCTTCAGATGCATCAGCACCAGCAGCGGCACGATGACGGTGCGGCTCCAATACGAGATCTTGTCGAGGTGGAACGGAAACCACTTCGGAAACAGCATGATCTCGGTGGGCATCGCCGGCACCGCGCGCCATGAGACGAAGCCGAACAGCGCCAGCATGATCTTGGTGAAGATGTTGGCGCGGGCGGCGCCGCCGCGCGCGCGGATTTCGTGGCGCGCCCGCGCCATGTGCGGGGCGTCCACGGAATCGCCGATCATCTTCAGCGCGAAATAGGCCTTCACGCTGGCGCTGATGTCGAAGTCGCCGTCCTGGAACAGCGCCCAGCCGCCGTGCGCCGCGCTCTGGGTCCGCCGCAGATAGACGGCGATCTTTTCTTCGAGCCCGGCATCGACCGGCTCGGCGAGATAATGGCGCAGCAGCACGTATTCGGACGGGATGGTGGCGTCGGCCTCGAGCTCGAAGCACCACTCGCCGTCCGGGCGCTGGCAGGCCAGCAGCGCCCGCGTCGCCGCAGCGATGCTGGTGTCGAGGCCCTGCCGATCCGTCGTCATGCGCCGCCCCCGGTGATGACCGCCTCCGCCGCGCGATTGCCGGACCGCACCGCGCCTTCCAGCGTTGCCGGCAGGCCCGTCGCGGTCCAGTCGCCGGCCAGCACGAGATTGCGCCACCGCGTCCGTGTCGCCGGACGCTTGGCGTTCTCCTCCGGCGTGGCCGCGAAGGTGGCGCGCCGCTCGCGCACGATCTGCCACGGCGGCAGCTCGCCGGCAATTCCGGTGGCGCGGCTGACCTCCTGCCAGATGGTCTGGGCCAGCATCGCGCGCGGCACGTCCATCAGCCGGTCGGCGTTGCTGATGGTGACCGAGAGCCGGCCGTCGAACGCGAAAATCCATTCGGTGGTGGCATTGATGACGCCGAGAATCGGCGGCATGCCGGGCGGCGGCGCGATCTTGAAATGGGCGTTGGCGATGGCGCGGTGGCCGAGCGGAACCGAAAGATCGGGAATGAGCGCCAAGGCGGCATGGCTCGGCACCGCCAGGATGACCATGTCGCCGGCGCCGAGGGCGACCTTGTCGGCGCCGAAGTCGAGCTCGGTGGCGCCGCCATCGGCAAACCGCAGCGCGTGGAGCTCGTGGTTGAGCTTGAGCTCGACGCCGCGCCCGCTGCAGATGCGCGATCGCCGGCTCGATGAAGGTCGGCCCGAGCCCCTCGGTCGCGATCAGCGGCCGGCAGGCCGCCCCGCCGCGCGCCAGCGTTTCGCGGACCACCGCCGCCGCGAGCGCGGCCGAGCCCTGCCGCGGCTCGATGTTCAGCGCCGCCAGCAGCAGCGGATGCACCAGCCGCTCATAGAGTGGCCCGGAGCATTCGATCACGTCGGCGACCGGCGCATCGGTCTTGGTCCAGAGCAGCCGCGCCAGCCGCAGATATTCGCCAAGGCTCGTGCCGGGCACGCGCCGCGGCGGAATCGAAAATCCACCACGGCAAGCCGTCGTTGATCTGCAAGGTCCAGCGCTCGCCGTTGCCGAGATCGACGAACGAAAACCCCGCTGCGTCGGGCCCGGTCAGCTTGGCGCTGCTGCCGATCGCTTTGACGAAGTCCAGCACCGCATGATTGCCCGACAGCACCAGATGGTTGCCGTTGTCGATGGTCATGCCGATGGTGCGGTCGAGATAGGACCGCGCGCGGCCGCCGGGATAGGCGGTCGCCTCGTGCACGACGACGCTCGCGCCTGACGGCAGGAGCTTCACCGCCGCTGCGAGACCCGCAAGGCCTGCACCGATAATATGGACGGTTCCGGTCATCAGATGATCGCGTATTGCACCGCGATCCAGGACAGCCGCAGCGGACCGATGCTGACCCGCGTGCGTGGCGGCGCCCAGCCGCGCGCCACCATGCCTTGCAGCATGTGGCGATAGACCTCTTCCATGATCCGCGGCGCCTTGACGGTGCGGCGCGGATTGCGCGCCATGATCGTGTCGGCCTGATGGAAATGGCTTTGCGCCCGCGCCGCCACCGCCGCGCAGACCTGGGCGAGACCACCGCTCGACAGCGCCGCATCCGGCTCGGTGCTGACGATGCCGGCCTTCTGCAGCTCCTCCTGCGGCAGGTAGAGCCGGCCGATCCCGGCGTCCTCGTCGACGTCACGGAGGATGTTGGTGAGCTGCAGCGCGCGGCCGAGATGATGCGCCAGCGCGATGCCGTCCTGCTCGGCCATGCCGAACACCCGGACCGAGAGCCGCCCGACCGCGCTCGCCACCCGGTCGCAGTAGAGATCGAGCTTGGCCCAGTCCGGCGCGCGGATGTCCTCCTCGGCGTCCATGTCCATGCCGTCGATCACGGCGAGGAAATCCTCCTTGCGCAGCGCAAAATCGCGCACGGCTTTTTCCAGACCCAGCAAGTCCGGCGTGGGACGGCCGGAGTAAAGCAGTTCGATGTGCCGCCGCCACTCCGCAAGCCCGAGCCTGCGCTCGATATGCGGCGCGGTCGAATCCGCGATGTCGTCAACCCGGCGGCAGAACGAATAGATCTCGAACATGGCCTCGCGCTGCGCGCGCGGCAGAATCCGCATCGCGGTATAGAACGAGCTGCCCGAAGCGCGACTCGGCGCGCCGGCGCTTTGCGTGCCGCCGGCGCTTTGGGTGTCAGCGGGAGTGACGTTCATCGGCGGCTGATCTGGTGACGGCTGCGGGCGAACGGCCGAGGCGGCTGAACAATTCCTTCATGGCGCCGAGCGCGCCATACGATGCGACGCCGAGCTTGCCGAGCCGGACGTTCTCGCTGAGCGGATCGCGGGTCCGCAGCAGTTCGACGAAATGGCGGGCGAGCGTGACGATCGCGGCGATCTCCATGGCGAGCCGCCGGTCGCTGATCTGCTCCGGCAGGTGGGCGCCCTGTTCGAGCATGGCGCCGGTGCGCTCCGCAAGCCCATGCAGGCAGGCGAGCAATTGCGGCGTCGCGCGCGGCGCGTCGAGGTCTTCGACGCGGGCGCCGGCCGCGGCCAGCGCGTCGAGCGGGATATAGACACGGTCGAGCGCGTGATAGTCCTTCACGCAGTCCTGCAGGTGATTGATGATCTGCAGCACCGCGCAGACATTGTCGGATGCCGGCCAGGTTGCCCGGCTCTCGCCGTGCACGTCGAGCACGTGGCGGCCGACCGGCATCGCCGAATAGCGGCAGTAGTCGATCAGCTCGTCCCAGTTGGCGTAGCGATGCTTGGTGACGTCCTGGCGGAACGCGCGCAGCAAATCCTGGGCGTGCTGCGAAGACAGATTGCGCTCGGCGAGCGCGCCGCGGAGCGCGATCCCGGCGGGATTGTCGCTGTTCCGTCCGAGCAGGCTGCCCTCCAGGCTGTCGAGATGCGAAAGCTTGTCGGCCTCACTCAAGGTTGCATGATCGGCGATGTCGTCGGCGATCCGCACGAAATCATAGAAGGCGAGGATCGGCCGCCGGTGCGGCGGCGCGACCAGCCACGAGGCCACGGGGAAGTTCTCGTCCCCCGAGCCTTTGCCGGAGCGGTGCTGGGCTGCGTCCAGAGTCATGGCCTCCTGGTATCACAAACAATGTTGCCTACGCGACTATCGGAACCCGCGTGATCGCACTCAGATAAGCCCAATTCGCGGCATTTTCACCCGACATTCGTGCGCTTGTGCGCTCAGCGGGCACAGGGCAAATTGCCCCCGCAATGACGGCGGGGAAGTTACCGGAAATGGCCTCTTCAGGGTCCTCCGACTCTTGGATCGGAGCCAATGTGCTGCGCAAGGAGGATGCGCGGCATCTGCTCGGTCACGGCATGTTCATCGCCGATATCCGGATGCCAGGCATTCAGGACGTGGCCTTCGTGCGGAGCGACATGGCGCACGCCATCGTGCGCCGGGTGCTGCCGCCGCCGGGCACCACCGGCAAGGTGTTCACGCTGGTCGACATCGGCCCGCTCAACATCCTCGAAGCCGGCCCGGAGCTTGCCGCCCATCGCCACAGCCCCTACCCGGCGCTGGCGGACGAGCGCGTGCGCTATGTCGGCCAGCCGATCGTGGCCTGCCTGCAGCCGACCCGCGCTCAGGCCGAAGACTTGGCCGACCTGGTCGAGGTGGAGCTCGAGGCGCTTCCCGCCGTGGTCGACGCGGTCGCAGCGATGAAGCCCGGCAGTCCCAAGGTGTTCGAGAACTGGCCGGACAACGCCTACATCGCCAGCGCCGTCAACGAGGGCGACCCGGCGACGCTCGCTGCCGCACCAGTGCGGCTCCGCCGCCAGCTCCGCATGAACCGCCAGGCCACCGTGTCGCTCGAATGCCGCGGCGTGCTGGCGTACTGGGATCACCGCAACAACGAGCTGGTGGTGCATCTGTCGACGCAAGGCGGCCACGTCGTGAGGATCGGCCTTGCCCAAGCGCTCGGCCTGCCGGAGCACAAGGTCCGCGTCATCGCCCCCGATGTCGGCGGCGGCTTCGGCGGCAAGAACCGCATCATGCCCGAAGACATCGCGGTTGCGGCGATCGCGCTGAAGACCGGCCTTCCGGTGCGCTGGATCGAGGACCGCCGCGAGCACCTGCTCGCCTCGGTGCACTGCCGCGATCATTTCTACGATCTGACCATCTCCGCCACGACGGACGGCACGCTGCTCGGCGTCGAGGGCGATGTCTTTATCGACGCCGGCGCCTACTCGCTGTGGCCGACCGGCTCGTTCATGGAAGCGAGCATGGCGTCCCGCAACCTGACCGGGCCCTACCGCATCCGTCATCTGGCGCTGAAGACCACCACCGTCGCCACCAACAAGGCGCCGATGGGACCCTATCGCGGCGTGGCGCGGCCCGGCGCCTGCTTCGCCATCGAGCGGCTGGTCGACGAGGTGGCGCGTGAGCTCGGCCGCGAGCCGTTCGATCTGCGCCGGCAGAACATCGTCACCGCGGCCGAACTGCCGTACGACACCGCCGCCGGCATGCGCCTCGACACCGGCGACTACGTCACGGCGCTGGACACCGCCCGCGACATGGTCGACCTGCCCGCGCTCCGCACCCGGCAGGCCAACGGCGAAGCCGACGGCCGCGTCATCGGCGTGGGCTTTGCCTTCTACACCGAGCAGAGCGGCCACGGCATCACCGAATGGGTCAAGCGCAAGTCGCGCGTGGCGCCGGGCTATGAATCCGCCAATGCACGGATGCAGCCCGATGGCTCGGTGATCATCCATGTCGGCACGCAGAACCACGGCCAGGGCCACGAGACGACCTTCGCGCAGATCGCGGCGCATGAACTGTCGATCGACCCTGCGATGATCTCGATCCGTTATGGCGACACCGCGGTCGGACCGTTCGGCTTCGGCACCTTCGGCTCGC
This sequence comes from uncultured Alphaproteobacteria bacterium, assembly GCA_963785665.1. Classification (GTDB taxonomy): domain Bacteria; phylum Pseudomonadota; class Alphaproteobacteria; order Rhizobiales; family Xanthobacteraceae; genus Z2-YC6860. The sequence continues at coordinate 21,484 of CAWAWF010000022.1, read as the reverse complement.
GCTCCATCGTGTTCGGCGGCGGCGCGGTGGCGAAATCGTGCCGCATGATCCGGGAGAAAATCCAGAAGATCGGCGCTCACCTTCTGCAGGCCGACGTCGCCAGCACACAGGTCAAGGACGGCGCGGTGCACGGCCCGAACGGCAGCGTGCCGTTCGCCGAGATCGCCTACGCCGCCAACGTCCGGCAGGAGCACCTGCCGGCCGGCATGGAGCCGCTGCTCGATTTCACCGGCACCTATGAGCCGACCGAAACCGGCGGCGTGTTCGCCTATGGGGCCCATGCCGTGGTCGTCGCGGTCGAGCCGGACACCGGCGTCGTCGAAATCCTCGACTACGCCGTGGCCGAGGACTGCGGCACCATGATCAATCCGATGATCGTCGACGGCCAGGTGCAGGGCGGCATCGCGCAAGGCATCGGCACCGCGCTCTACGAGGAAATCCCCTACGACGAGATCGGCCAGCCGCTGGCCACCACCTTCGGCGACTACATGATGCCGTGCGCACCGGAAATCCCGGCCGTCCGCCTCGCCCATCTGGTGCATCCGGCGCTCGCCACCGAATACGGCATCAAGGGTCTCGGCGAAGGCGGCGCCATCGCGCCGCCGGCCGCCATCGCCAACGCCGTGTCCGACGCGTTCCGTGGCATCGGCGCAAGCTTCAACGAGACGCCGCTGACGCCGCGCCGCGTGTCCGAGGCGGTCGACCGCGCCCGCCGCGCCAAGAGCCGCAGCTCAGGCCGTGGCCCAGATCGTCGCCGCTCCGAGCCCCATCGCATGAAACCGGCGCCGTTCGAATACGTCCGGCCGAAGTCCGTGGCGGAAGCCAGCGTGGCGCTGGGCCGCCGCGGCGCCACCACCGCGGCCATCGCCGGCGGCCAGTCGCTGATCCCGATGCTGGGGCTTCGCGTTGCGCTGGTCGACCTGCTGGTCGATCTGAGCCGGCTCGACGATCTCAAGGTGGTGACCGAAACCCCGGACAGCGTCTGGCTCGGCGCGCTCACCACCCACGCCATGATCGAGGACGGCAAGACCCCGGACATCTTCAACGGCCTGATGCGCCGCGTCGCCGGCCAGATTTCCTACCGTGCCGTGCGCAACCACGGCACGCTCGGCGGCAGCGTGGCGCTGGCCGATCCCGCCGCCGACTGGCCGGCGTGCCTGCTCGCGCTCGACGCCAGCGTCCGCGTGGTCGGGCGAAACGGCGTGCGCATGGAGCGGATCGCCGACTTCACCCAGGACGCCTACGCCACCACGCTCGTGACCGGCGACGTCATCATGGGCTTCGACGTGCCGGCGCCGGCGAAGCCGTTCCGCTGGGGCTTCGCCAAGGTGGCGCGCAAGAGCGGCGCCTTCGCCCATTCGATCGCGATTGCGACGAGCCAGGGCAAGGATGGCCCGGTCGGGGTGGTGCTCGGCGCCGCCGGCCCCCGGCCCCGCGCGATGACCGCGACGCAGCTCGCCGTGCAGACCGGTTCGGAGGAGCAGGTGCGCGCGGCGATCGCCGCCGACCTCGACACTCATTTCGCCGGGCTCGACGCCTACCAGAAACGGATGCACACCGCGAACGTGCTTCGCGCCGTGCGGGACATGCGGGCCCAATGACAGCGATCAGTGTCGAGCTCAACGGCGTGAAGGTCGGCGACGAGGTCGAGCCGCGTCAGTCGCTCGCCGATTTCCTGCGCGACCGCTGCGGGCTGACCGCGACGCATCTCGGCTGCGAGCACGGCGCCTGCGGCGCCTGCACCGTGGTGATGGATGGGCTGGCGACGCGGTCCTGCATCACGCTGGCGGTGATGGCGGACGGCCGCACCGTCTCGACCTTGGAAGGCTTGCGCTCCGATCCGCTGATGACCTTGCTGCGCAAGCACTTCCACGAGCAGCACGCGTTGCAGTGCGGCTTCTGCACGCCGGGCATGCTGATCAGCGCCCGCGACATCCTGCTGCGCCACGTCCGCCCGGGCGCCGAGACCGTCCGCCACGAGTTGAGCGGACAAATTTGCCGCTGCACCGGCTACGCCAACATCGTCAAAGCCATTGTCGCGGCGGGCCAGGACATTCCCGAGCCGCCGCCGCCCGCTTTGCCGAAACGCCACCGGCCGAAGAAGCGACGCCGGCGGCCGAAGCGCCGCGCTGATGCGTTACGCCGCCGTCGTCTTGATCACGCGCAACGGACCGCGCGCGGGTCCGGCCCTGCCCTGGTGCAGCAAGATGACCGCGCGCATGACGTCGACCGGGCGGCTGAAGTGATAGCCCTGCGCATATTTGCAGCCGGCGGATAGCAGAAACTCGGCCTGCGCCTCGGTCTCGACGCCCTCGGCGATGCATTCAATGTCGAGATCGGAAGCGAGCCTTACGGCTGCGCGCACCACGGTGGCATTCCGGGAATCGCTGTCGACCTTGGCCACAAGCTGTTGCGCGATCTTCACCTGATTGACGCGGTACGTCGTCAGATAGTGCAGCGACGAATATCCGGTGCCGAAGTCGTCGATTGCGATTCTGCACGCCAAGCCGCCGCAGCCGGTCGAAGCATTCGCCGTGCTGCTGCGCCGCTTCCATCAACACCGACTCGGTCAGCTCCAGCTCGAGCTGCTCCGGAGCGATGCCGTGCCTGGTCAGGCTGTCCGCGATGTTGCGCTCCAGATCCGACGCCACCCGAAACTGCAAGGCGGACACGTTCACGGACACGAACCGGGGTGCGATATCTTGCGTTTGCCACTCTTTCATCTGGCGGCACGCTTCATCCAGCGCCCATCGCCCCAACGGCAGGATCAATCCCGTGCGTTCCGCGATCGGAATGAACACGGACGGCGGGATGCGCCCGCGCGTCGGATGATTCCACCGCATCAATGCTTCCATGCCGATGATCTGCCCGGACGGCAGCGCCACCTGCGGCTGGTAATGCAGCTCCACCTCGCCGCGATCGAGCGCGCCGCGCAAATCTTCGGTGATGGTGACGCGCTCCTCGACCTCGCGGTCCATGTCCGCGCTGTGGAAGCGGTAGCAGTTGCGGCCGTCCTGCTTGGCACGGTAGAGCGCGAGGTCGGCCTGGATCATCATCACTTCGGGCCGGCTGATGTCCCGCGCATACGGCGATATGCCGATGCTGGCCGAGATATGGACCTCGTTGCCGTCGATCAGATAGGGGGCGGCCACCGCGTCGCAGATGATGACCGCCAATTTTTCCGCGGCCGCAAGATCCGGCGCGTTGTGCTGCAGCACTGCGAACTCGTCGCCGCCGAAACGCGCCACCACGTCATTTTTCCGCAAGGCGCCTCTGACGCGATCGGCGACCGCTCGCAGCAGTGCATCGCCGAGCAGGTGGCCGAGCGTGTCGTTGACGTCCTTGAAATGATCGAGATCGAAATAGAGAACGGCGAATCCCGGGCCGCCGCGCTTGGCGGCGGCGAAGGCCGTGTCGAGCCGCTCCGTGAAGACGCGGCGGTTGGCCAGCGCCGTGAGAGCGTCGGTCTCCGCCAGCTCCGAGATGGTCTTGTTCGCCTCACTGAGATTGCGAGTGTGGTAGGCCAGAACCCAGAGATAGATCGCCACGCCGGCTGTCAGCATGAGCCCGGCGATCAGCACGATCCATGTGCGATCGTAACGGGCTTCAAGAAGGCCGCCCGGCGTCGGTACGGCCACCACCGTGAGCCAGGGCATCCCCGACGCCACGATGTCCTGCGACCAGTGCAGCCCGGTTCGGAGCTGGCTCCGCGGCCTCTGCGCGGCTGGCGGCGCCTGCGGAGCTGACACCTGGACGTAACGCGGCAGGTCATCCGGCCCGCCACCAGGGCTGAAGAAGAAAAACTCGATGCCTTGCGGCGCGGACTGCGGAGAAAGAACAGCCTCGATCATCTTCGCGGTGACCATCGCGCCCGAGACGAAGCCGATAAGATTGTGGCGGCGCTCCTCAACCGTGCCGTTCGGCAAGCCCTGGCGGTACACCGGCAACAGGAAGACGAAGCCGTGCTGTTTGCCCTGGGCGCTGGCGAGGTTGGGCAACTGGTAGAAGCCGAGCCGGGCGTTGTCCCTCGCCTGGTGCATCTGCTCCAGCGTCGGGGAGTGGTAGCTCATGTCGAGGCCGTAGAGCGGCGACGCCTTCGGCACTGTCGAGAACAGCACCGGGAAGTATTCGTCCTGGACCTGGGCACGCGTGAACCCGCCGTCGGGCGTACGATTTTGAATGTGGTAATTGGGCAGGCCTTCAAGGGAAGCCGCGAGTTCGAACGCTCCGCGCTCTTGAGCCTTGACGCGGGGCAGCCATGACAGCGTCTGAATGGACGAGCTGAATCTCAGCATCGCATTCGCATAGCTCTCGAACTCGCGACGCGTGATCCTGTCCTCGACCGAGTTGAACATCGCCTGCGAGGCGCCAAGCTTGGTCAAGTACTCGTTGAGACCGGCTTGCAGGACGCGGATCCGGTTTTCCGCCGCGACGTCGAAGGCGAGTTTGGCATTCCGCTGTTCCCCGCGGGACACCACGAATGCGGCCGTCGCCGTCAGCGCGACACCGATGATCGCCGCAGCGAGTCCTGGAAGAAGCCGCAACCTCTGCCGCGGTCGCGACTTATCGACGCGGAGTGTCGCAGATGAGGCGAAGACCTTCCGAAGGGCGCTGCGCGTGAGACTCGACATTCGTTGCCTCGACCGGACCGTTCTTGCTTCGTCAATCCCGCGTTGGGTGGACGTCTCGATCTGCCCGCACCACCGCGCCGCGGCATCGTGGGCAAGCTACACCCCAACCGGTGATCGTTTGGTATATGGCAGCATCAACCGGCGCGATAACGCATCAGTCCGCGCACGCATGGCTCAATTCCCGCTGCATGGTTGCTTATATGTAAATGCACCGGCAATCTGTTAGCTGGAAATGGAGTGGTTCGATGATCGGTAAATTGACGATGTCGCTCGCGCTGGCGGCTTTGCTCGCGGGCGTGGGAACCGCTGGCGCGCAGCCAACATCAGACGCGCGGGTGGCCGATCTCGTGCAGAACGGCAAGGTTCGGGTCGGCCTGTTCCTGCCGCAGTACACCAAGGACGCGGCGGGAGAGCTGAAGGGCGTGTGGGCGGAGAGCGCCCGTGCGCTTGCGGCCCGGATCGGCATACCGCTCGTGCTGGTGGAGCATCCGACGCCGCCGCTGGCCATCGGCTGCCTCAAGTCGGGTGCGTGCGATCTGCTGTTCCTGCCGTTCGACGAACGGTCCGCCAGCGTCGGTGACTTCTCGCCGCCGATCTTCCAGTTCGACTACACGCTGCTGGTGCCGGGCGGCAGCGCGGTCCAGCGCGTCCTCGACGCCGACCGCGACGGCATTCACATCGCCGCCGTGCGCAATCATGCCTCGACCATCGAATTGCACCAGCTTCTCAAACACGCCGAGCTGACCTACGCCGTGACGCCGGAACAGACGTACGAACTGCTGCGCGACGGCAAGGCCAACGCGATGGCGTCGGCCCGGCCGACCTTGCTGTCCTATGCCGCGAAGCTGCCGGGATCGCACGTGCTGGAGGACCGCTACGGGGCGAACATCAACCGCATCGTCGTGCCGAAGGGCAAGACGGCGTGGCTTTCCTACATCGGCGAGTTCGTCGAGGACGCCAAAGCCAAGGGCGTGGTGCAGAAGGCCATCGAGCGCGGCGGCCCGCCCGGCGTCACCGTGTCGCCGCCGGGCGATCCGAAATAGAGACTCGTTAGAGCTTTCACACCTTAACCCAGCACCACCTATCCACGTCATGCCCGGCCTTGTGCCTGGCATCCACGCCTTTCTCGGTCGAAAGAAGACGTGGATGGCCGGGACAAGCCCGGCCATGACGAACTCTGATTCCGAGCCAATAGGAAACGGTCTAGGTCTGGTCCCACTCCACCCGCTCGGCGCCCGGTGTCACGGGGTCGTAGTACCACTTGAGCCCCAGCTTCTCCTCGCTGAGCACGTCGGTCTTGAAGCTCTTCCAGGCCTGCAGCTCGAAGTAGTCGAGCGGGCCGCCATGGGCACGCAGCCGGTGCGGTACGCCCGTGGGGAAAAACACGAGGGTGCCGGGGTCGAGCTCCTGGGTATCGTCCCCGACCTGGACCACGCCACGGCCCTTGAACGTGATGTAGCAATGGGCGGGGCCGTCGGGATTGGCGCTGGTGCCGACGTGCCGATGATAGGGTGACGATCCGCCGTCGTGATAGCGCATCTCGCCCGCTTGAATGGCGTTGGTCGGCGTGAGCCGGCTGCCATCGAGAAGTCTGACGGTGGACTCGACGCAGAAGCGACGGACGCGGCCGCCGCTGGCGTCAGTGAGAGCGCGGAGCGTCTTGCGATTGAAGAAATATCCCGGCCCGCCAGGCAATCCTCCTTCGACGGCGGCGGGAGGCTTGGGCGTCACCATGTGAAGCATCTGCAGATCCGAACCCGACGCTTCGAATTGCGCCGATTCGCCTGGCACGAGCAGCACGCCGGCGCCGTCATCGGCTGCGTGCGACTTGCCGTTGAAGCTGATGACGCCCGCTTTCGGCGCCTCGATGACGTAGATGAGGTGGTAGTCCTTGCCGGCCTGGACCTCGAACCGGCGACCTTGTGAGACCGTGCGATGGGTGACGTCCAGGGTCTTCGAACCGCACAGAGCTTGGCTGCAGATCGTTCTTTCCAGCCCGGACGCGACCGACTTCGGTGCGGTCTTGTTCCAATTGATGATCGAGACGTCCTTGATGTTCGCCATGGGCATTCCTCCTGGAAAAGCGATCGAACCTTTTGTCTGCACAGCTTAGCACGTTGCCGCGGTTCGCGAATGCATTGCGCGGCCTAGAACCCCTTCGGCAAATCCTTGCCCCACTTCGCCCGCATCCGGTCATCCAGCGCCTTGCTGGAGCGCGCCACCTTGGGGAACGTCTTCTTGCGGCGGAACGGAATGCAGGCGTCGATGATGACCCGCGAATTGCGCCGGTCGTCGGCGGTGTCGTAGCACATCGGGTCGAGCGCCGATGACCAGCCGCCGTCGATGATGTCGACCTGATCGCGCGGGTCGCAGCGCGTGCACATCGCCCAGACCACGTCGTCGAAGTTGGTGGGGTCGATGTCGTCGTCGACCACGATGGTCCAGCGATTGTTGTAGGCGCCGGCGTGGCAATGCGCCGCCACCATCGCGGCCTGCTTGGAATGCCCGCCGTAGAGCGTCTTGATCGAGATCACCATCATGAAGCGGCTGCCGCCGGCCTGGTGCGTCCAGACGCCCTTCACCTCCGGGATGCCGGCCGCTTCGAGCTGGTTCCAGATCGCGCCGGCGCGATAGGCGCCGAAGTAGAACGTGTTGTCGTTCGGCGGCACCGCCGGGATCGCGCCGACCAGGATCGGATCGTTGCGATACATCAAGGTCTCGATGCGGATGGCGGGCTCGAGATCGCTGCCCGAGGCGTAATAGCCGGTCCATTCGCCGAGCGGGCCTTCCTTGATCTTGTCGTCGGGACCGATGAAGCCCTCGAAGGCGATCTCGCAGTTCGCCGGCACCGGCAATCCGGTTTTCGGCATGTTGATGACCTCGACGCTCTCGCCAAGAATGCCGCCCGCGGCCTCAAGCTCGTTCTTGCCGTACGGGATTTCGATGCCGCCGAGCATCACCATCGACGGGTGCATGCCGGCGACCACCGCGACCGGGCACTTCTGGCCGCGCTCGTGGTACTTCCGCATGATGATCAGGCCGTGCTTGCCGGGCGACATCATCACGCTCGCGGTCTTCGCATCGTGCGACTGCACGCGGTAGGTGCCGTAGTTCACCCAGCCCGAGTCCGGGTCCTTCATCACCACGAGGCACGCCGTGCCGATGAACGGCCCGCCGTCGAGCTCGTGCCACACCGGCGTCGGGATTTTCTGGATGTCGACGTTGGCGCCCTCCAGCACGTTGTCGAGCAGCGGCCCGCCGTTGACCGCCTTGGTCGGATGCGACGGCGCGTTCTTGAAATAGCTGCGCCACCACTGCGTCAGCTCGATCTCGGTGGTCTCCGGCGGCAGGCCGAGCGCGAGGTTGATGCGCGGCACCGAGGTCAGGATGTTGGCCAGCACGCGATGGCCCTTCGGATAGCCGGGAATGTCGTCGAACATCACCGCGGGCTGGCCCATCTTGCGCATATAGATGTCGACGAAGCCGCCGATCTCTTCCTTGGTGTCGGCGCCCTTGATGGTCTTCAGCTCGCCCGCCTTGTCGACGCTGGCGATCCAATCCCGCAAATCCTTGTTGGCCACTGTTCCGCTCCTTATTCACTGCGGGAAGACGTAGCGCCGTTCACCAGCCCCCACAACCGGGCCGGCGACAGCGGCAGATCGCGCACCTGCACGCCAAGCGGCTTCAGCGCCGCCGCCACCGCGTTCGCCATGGTCGCCGCCACCGCCACCATGCCGCCCTCGCCCGCGCCCTTGGCGCCGAGCGGATTGGTCTTCGAGCGCCGCAGCTCCATGGTGATGGCGCGGACGTTGGAGAAGTCGGTCGACAGCGGCACCAGGTAATCCATCAGCGAGGCGTTCAGCATCTGCGCGTCGCGGTCGTACATGATCTCGTCGAGGAACACGCCGCCGAGCCCCTGCACCAGCGCGCCGATCGCCTGGCCGTGGACGATGTGCGGATTGATGGCGACGCCGACATCCTCGATCGCCACGTAATCGAGCACCGCGACATGCCCGGTGCGCGGATCGACCGCGACATGGCAGGCATGCGCGCCGTAGCTGTAGGTGCGGGTCGTGGTGGCGAAGCTGCCTTCGACCTCGAGCCCGGCAAAGTCGGAAAATTTCGCGCGCTTGCCGCCGGCGCTGACCTCGCCGTCGGCGATCTCGATCTCTTCGTTGGGAAAGCCGAGGCGCTCCTTGGCCGCCGCCCGGATCGCGGCGAGCATGTTGTTGCAGCCGTCCACCACCGCCGAGCCGCCGACCACCATCGAGCGCGAGGCAAACGTGCCGAAGCCTTCCTTCAGATACGTCGTCGAGCCGTGCAGGATTTTGATCTTCTCGAACGGCAGCTTCAGCGTTTCGGCCGCGACCTGCGCCAAGGTCGTCTCCAGCCCCTGCCCCAGGATCGACGAGCCGACGTAAACATCGACCGCGCCGTCTTTCGCGATCACGACGCGGCAGTTCTCCTTGCCGGAGCCGCCGCTCTCCACGAACGGCACCGCGGCAAGCCCGTGATAGCGCCCGTCGATCAGCTTGCCTTGCAGATGCTTGTTCTGCTCCCAGCCGATCTCGCTCACCGCGCGTTCGAACGTGACGTGATAGTCGCCGGTGTCGAACTCGGTCTCCGGCTCGTACGGCACCAGCTTGCCGGTGTGGAACGGCAGCTCCGCCTCCTTGATGAGATTGCGCCGCCGGAACTCCATCGCGTCGAGGCCGAGATCGGCCGCCACCAGATCGAGCATCCGCTCGCGGAAGAAATTCGCCTCGAACCGCCCCGGCGCGCGCAAGGTGCCGACCGGCGTCTTCGAGGTGACGAACGCCTCCACCGTCAGCGCCACATCCTTGATGCGATACGGCCCGGGCAGGAACTGCCCGGCCTTGGCCGGCACCACCCCGCCGTTGGTGCGGATATAGGCGCCCATGTCGGCGGCGATATGCCCGCGCATCGCCAGGATCGTGCCGTCGCGCTTGCACGCGATCTCGACCTCGCAATCCACCTCTCGTGAGTGATTGGTGGCGGTGAGATGCTCGCGGCGATCCTCGATCCACTTCACCGGGCGGCCGACCAGCCGCGCCGCGAACGGGATCAGGAAATCCTCCGGATAGAACTCGCCCTTGACGCCAAACCCGCCGCCGACGTCGACCTCGATCATGTCGATCTCGGCCTCGGTGACGCCGAGCATCGGCGCCAGGATACGGCGGTTGAAAAAGAGCACCTTGGTGGCGCCGAACACCGTCAGCCGCCCGGCGTTCCACTCCGGCGATCTGGCCGCGCGTCTCCAGCGGCAGGCCGGTCAACCGATGGCAGGCGAACTTTTCCTTCCGGGTGTATTCCGCCTTGGCGAACGCCGCATCGGCATCGCCGAATTTCGCCTCGTAGCGCACCGCGCGGTTGCCCGCGCCATCGAACAAAGCCGCCCCGCTGGCGGCGGCATGCCGGTCCGGCAGCGCCGGCAGCCGCTCGATCTCGACCTCGATCCGCTCCAGCGCGTCCTCGGCCAGCCCTTGCGTCTCCGCCACCACCACGGCGATCGGCTCGCCGACATAGCGCACCTTGTCCGTGGCGATGACCGGCTGCAGATAGCTCTTGAACTCCGGCAAATTCGCCAGCCGCAGCGGAATGAGCGGCACCTCTCCGATATCCGCTGCCGTCATGACCGCATGCACGCCCGGCATGGCACGGGCCGCCGCCGCCTCGATCCGCCGGATGCGGCCATGCGCCACGGTGCTGCGCAGCACCACCGCATGCAGCATGCCGTCGCGCTTCAGGTCGTCGATGAAGCGGCCTTCGCCCTTGAGAAACCGGAAATCCTCGGCCCGGTGGATCGGCTCCCCGATCAGCGTTCTCACATTCATCGAGCGACGCCCCGCATGGTCGCTTGAACGGTAGTGCCGGCCTTGCGAACATACAAGCGATCAACGCCGGGAGGCCGCCGCTAAATGAAGATCATCGATATGTCCCACGTCATGAACATCCACACGCCCGGCTGGGTCGGCTACGCCGGCAACAAGATGTATTACGCGCAGAATCTGCAGACCGTCGGCATCGTCGCCCAGCGGATCGACACCGCGCATGCACGTCGGCACCCATTTCGACGGCGCCATGCACGCCACCGACAACCGCAACGGCGACATGGCGCATCTGCCGCTCGACTATCTCTGCAACCGCGGCGTCGTGGTCGACATCTCCAAGCACATGAAGGACTGGGCGGTCATCACGCCGGAGATCATCGAGAGCGCCAACGCCGACATCCGCGAGGGCGACATCCTCATCCTGCACACCGGATGGCACCGCCACTACGAAGGCCGGCCGCAGCAGGACCTCGTCAAATACTTCTGCTACCACCCGGGCCCGAGCCTCGAAACGCTGAAGTGGATGCTGCAAGAAGAAGATCAAATGGTGGGGCATGGACACCGGCTCCTGCGACCACGCCATGAACACCTCGATCCGCGACATGCGGCCCGACCTCGACCGCGAAGTTCACCAAGCAGCACGGCAAGACGCCGGGCGAGTTCTTCGGCGACGTTCACCTACACCCACAAGAAATCCGGACGGCAGGTCACCAACGACGTGTTCCCGTTCCACAACTGGGCGTTCCAGGAGGGCCTGCTGCACGCCGAGAACCTCGGCGGCGACATCGAGCTGATGCTCGGCAAGCGCGCCATCATCGGCGCCTTCCCCTGGCGCTACGAGGGCCTCGAAGGCTGCCCGTGCCGCATCGTCGCGTTCCTCGACGCGGGTGAAAATGTCGAAGCCGTCGGCGACGCCGCCAAAGCCATCATGGGACTTTAGGAGCAGCGTGATCCCGAAGTGGGAACCGGTTTTCGGAGAAGATCACGCTCAAACGGAGAAAGTCATGGACCTGCAACTCAGCGGCAAGACCGCGCTCGTCACCGGCGGCAGCGAGGGCATCGGCAAGGGCATCGCCATCGCGCTCGCCAAGGAGGGCGTCGATGTCGCGATCTGCGCGCGGCGGAAGGACGTGCTGGAGGCGACCGCCGCCGAGATCGGCCGCGCCACCAACCGCAAGATCATCGCCATCCCGGCCGACCTTCGCGAAGGACGCCGACGCCAAAGCCTTCATCGAGCGCGCCCACAACGAGCTCGGCCGCGTCGACATCATGGTCAACAACGCCGGCTCCGCCGCCGGCGGCGTCATCGAGCATCTGACCGAGGACGACTGGGAGAAGGGCCTGCAGCTCAAGTTCATGGGCTACGTGCGGTGCCTGCGCTACGTGCTGCCGCTGATGGTCAAGCAGGGCGGCGGCCGCGTCGTCAACCTGATCGGCAACGACGGCGTGAAACCGTCCTATTGGGAAATCTGCCCCGGCGCCGCCAACGCCGCCGGCCAGAACCTGACGAAGTCGCTCGCCGGCCAGTACGGCAAGGACGGCATCAGCTTCTGCGCGGTCAACCCGGGTCCGGTCCGCACCGAGCGCTGGGCCGGGCTGGTCAAGGCGATGTCGCGCGACATGAAGCTCTCTACGAGGAGGCCGACCAGCTCGCGCCATCCTCGATCCCGATGGGCCGCATCGCCGAGGTCGAAGAGGTGGCCAATCTCGTGGTGATGCTCGCCTCGCCATTGATGCACATGGTCAACGGCACCATGATCGAGATCGACGGCGGCCAGGAGAAGTCGCTGATGGATCGGTTGAGAGATAAGAAGTAGGACGCACAGATGCCCATCGACGTCCACGCCCATTACGTCCCGCCGCAGCTCATCGCCGCGATCAAATCGCACGGCAAAGACATCGGCGTCCGCCTCACCCCCGCCGACGGCGGCAAGGAGGCGCTCGGCTTCGACTACGGCTTCAAGGTGCGGCCGTTCTTCCCGCGCCTCGTCGAATCCGTGCCGGAGCGCCTGCACTGGATGGACGAGCAGAAGATCGATCATCAGGTCGTCGGCACCTGGCCGGACATCTTCGGCTACGGCCTGCCGCACAACGCCTGTATCGCCTGGCACCGGATGCTCAACGACACGCTGGCGGAATGGGCCGCGGACAACGCCGGCCGCTTCTCGTGGATTTCGTCGGTGCCGCTGACCGACGCCGAAGCCGCCGCAGCCGAGCTCGAGCGCACCGCCAAGGCCGGCGCGGTCGGCGCCATCATTTCCTCCAACATCGAGAACGTGAACCTCGGCGAATTCCCGCTCGATCCGTTCTGGCGCAAGGCCGAGGCGCTCGGCCTGCCGATCCTCATCCATCCGGTGAATGTCGCGCTCGCGCCGCGCACCCAGAAGTTCGCGCTCGCCCAGATCGCGCTCTACACCTACGACACCACGCTCGGCATCGGCTCGCTGCTGATGTCCGGCGTGATGGACCGCTTCCCCAATCTGAAACTGCTCTGGTCGCACGGCGGCGGCGCCTGGCCCTATCTCGCCGGACGCTTCGACGTGATGCACAAGCGCATGGACAAGGCGCAGCAGGGCAACGTCGCGGCGAAGACGCCGTCCGCCTACGCCACCCAGATGCACTACGACAGCATCGTCCATGCGCCGAAGGCGCTGCGCTTCCTGATCGACATCGCCGGCATCGGCAACGTCCACCTCGGCACCGACTATTCGTTCCCGCCGGCCGACATGGAGCCGCTGGCGCTGCTGGCCGCCGCCGGCCTCTCCAAAGCCGACAGCGACGCCATCTCCGACGGCAATCCGCGCCGCCTGTTCACGCGATTGAAGTAGCCGCTGCACACGGACCTGCCGCGCGGTCATCCCTCCCCGCGGCGAGGGTCGCGCCGAAGGCGCCGGGTGCGGAAGCCCGGCGTTCAGCAAAGTCTCCCCACCCCGCTCGCTTCGCTCGCGACCCTCCCCTCGCGGGGAAGGACGGCGTGACCGCCGGGGATAGAAGCAAGCGCCGTGCTATCCCCGCGGGGATAAGTTCTATCCCGCAAAATAAAGTTCGCCCCGGCAAATAAATCGCTTGGCGAACTTATCCCCGCACCCCTCCGACGGCCTGATAATGCGCGCAGGCCGGTCCATCCGAGGGCGCTTCGCGAGGCGTCGATAAGCGGGACCGGAGAGCGGTGGCCGCGCACGGGTGCAACACGCACACCCAACGCGCGGCAGGTCCAAGCCGCACGGTCCTGGCGCCACAGTTGGCGTCACAGTCTCTTTGGTGGCGACGCCGTAACTCCGCGCCAAGCGGCCAGGTGTCGTCGAGACTCACAGCGGTGGTTAGAAAACTCAGACCACCGGGGGACGTGCGGAGCAAACCTCAAACATCGCGCGCGGGACGCTGGAGAGAAGGCGGACTTGCGGTTCTACCAATATCGAGACGCCGGCTCCCGGCCGGGGACGGCGTCTGCTTCGATGTCGCGACAGATCGGAGCCCGTGGGTCCGCTGGACCCCCGGCGTCCCGCGCCCCCTCGGACTTTTCGAGGAGGCATCGGCCGCAATGATCCGGGCAGAAAACCTGCCGCGGAAACGGTGGAGGCTTGCCTGAAAACCGAACCTGAATTCCGCGGCAAATGCCGATGCTACTGAATCAACCCTTCCGCCTTCATCGCCTCCTGCACCTTCGGCCGCGCCTGAACGCGCTTCATGTAGTCGGTGATGTTGGTCCACTTGCTGAGATCGAGCTTCACCCGCTCCGACCAGCGCAGGATGGTGAACAGGTAGGCGTCGGCGACGGTGAACTTGTCGCCCATCAGGTACTGCTTGCCGGCGAGTTGCTTGTCGAGCCAGTCGAAGCGCTTGCCGAGGGTCTCCTTGGAGATGTCCTTGAAGGCGTCGGGCGTGGTCGGCCGGAACAGCGGGCCGTAGACCTTGTGCAATTCGGAGGTGATGAAGTTCAGCCACTCCAGCACGCGGTAGCGCTCGGGCGTGCCGGCGGCCGGCATCAGACCCGCCGAAGGGTTCTGGTCGGAGATCCACTGCACGATCACCGGGCCTTCGGTGAGCCGCTCGCCGTTGTCGAATTCGAGCACGGGCACCTGGCCCTTGGGGTTGATCGACCAGTAATCGGTGCCCGACTTGGTCTTCTTTTCCTGGTTGTTGACCTGCTCGAGGTCGAACTTCATGCCGGTCTCGCGCAGCACGATGTGCGGCGAAAGCGAGCAGGCGCCGGGCGCAAAATAAAGCTTCATTGCAACGCTCCTTGGTTATGCACCGGACATATAGAGGCGGCCCGACGGGCCGTCGACCGGCCGTTAACGGAACCCTGGCACGCTTGCCGCGTTGGATGGTCCGCCGGGAGCCTTCCAATTGAATCGGAAATAGGCACTAGCCTGTTGTTTGCGCACGTTTTTTGGCGAGAGGGGATTCCCTTTCCCAGGTCTCGTGGCTAGCGTTGATCGGGATGATTCGCATGAACGCCTTTGCGCCGCTGCCGAGCACCGAAGACGTCACTCCGGTCGGTCCGGCGCTGCCGGACGACATGACCCGCGCCATCGAACGGCTGATCGCGATCGGCCGCCGCTCCACCGCCGAGATGCTGTCCGAGCTGCGCCGCGAGTTTCCGGACGCGCCGCTGTCGGTCCGGGTCCGCGCGCTGGAAGCGCTGCGCAAGCGCTAGTCTCACATTCCGAGATAAGCCTGCCGCACCCGGTCGTCGGCCAGCAGCGCCTCGCCGGTGCCCGACAGCGTGACGCGGCCGTTCTCCAGAACGTAGGCGCGGCTCGCGAGCTTGAGCGACACCGCCACGTTCTGCTCCACCAGCACGCAGGTCAGCCCCTCGCGGTTGAGATCGCGGATGGTCTTGAGAAGCATCCTGCACGATGGCGGGCGCAAGCCCGAGCGACGGCTCGTCGAACATCACGAGGTCGGGCTTGCCCATCAGGCAGCGGCCGATCGCCAGCATCTGCTGCTCGCCGCCGGACAGCGTGCCGGCCGCCTGGTCCTTGCGCTCGGTCGAGCCGCGGAAACAGCGCCAGCACGCGAGCGAGATTTTGCGGCTGCTCGGCGCGCGCCCGCGGCAGCATCGCCCCCATCTCCAGATTTTCCAGCACGGTCAAGGTCGGAAACACCTGGCGGCCCTCCGCCACCTGGCCGATGCCGAGGTTGCAGACCTTGTACGACGGCAGCCCTTCGATGCCGGCGTCGCGGAGCTTGATGGTGCCGCGCGCCGGGCGCAGCATGCCGGCGATGGTGCGGATGAGCGTGGTCTTGCCGGCGCCGTTGGCGCCGACGATGGCGACGATGGCGCCCTCCGCCACCTCCAGCGAGACACCGTCCAGCGCCCGGACGTCGCCGTAGCACACTTCGAGGTCTTCGACGGTGAGCATCACACCGCCTCCGCGCCGAGATATGATTCCACCACCGCAGGATCCCGCACCACCGCCTCGGGCGTCCCCTCGGCGATGGCCGCGCCGTGATGCAGCACCAGAACGCGGCTTGCCACCGACATCACCGCCCGCATGACGTGCTCGATCAGCAGGATGGTCAATCCGTCCTGGTTGAGCCGCTTGAGGATGCCGACCATGTGGTCGGTCTCGGTCGGCCGCAGCCCCGCCATCACCTCGTCGAGCAGGAGAAGCTTCGGCTCGGTTGCCAGCGCCCTCGCCACTTCGAGGCGCTTGCGATCGGGCAAGGTCAGCGCGCCGGCGAGACGGCTGCGCTTCTCGAACAGGTCGAGACGCCAGAGGATCTCATGGGCCCGGCGCATCGCCGCCGGCGGGTCGGGGTGGCGCAGCAGCGCGCCGACCGCGACGTTGTCCTCGACGCTCAATCCCGGGAACGGCCGCACGATCTGGAAGGTGCGGCCGATGCCGCGGCGGCACACCTCGTCAGGCTGCAGGCGGTCGATCCGCGCGCCCTGGAACGCGATCGCACCGGTATCGGGCCTCATCACGCCGGCGATCAGGTTGAACAGCGTGGTCTTGCCGGCGCCGTTCGGCCCGATCACCGCGAACACCGCGCCTTCGGGGACCGAGAAGCTGACGTCGGCGACGGCGCGCAGTCCGGAGAAATTCTTCGACACGTTGGTGACTTCGAGCAGCGCCGCCATGGGTCAGCCCTCCGGACCGCGGCGTTGCAGGCGAAGCAGGCGCGCAATCGGCGGCCAGATGCCGTTCGGCAGCACCATCACCACCAGCATCAGGCAGACGCCATAAAACACGCGCTTGGCGCCGGGCGTGTCGAGCCCGTAGTTGGTCAGCAGTTCCTGCAGACCCTCGGACAGCCCGGTGAGCAGGAACGCGCCGATCACCGGACCGAACAGCGTGCCGACGCCGCCGATGATCGGACCCAGGATGATTTCGATCGAGCGCAGGATGAAGAACGTCTGCTCCGGAAACAGGTTGTTGTAATAGAACGCGTAGAACACGCCGGCCGGCGCCGTCATGCCGGACGAGATCATGATCGCCAGCATCTTGTAACGGAAGGTGTTGATGCCGAGCGCGCGCGCCGCCGGCTCGTCCTCGCGGATCGCCTGCCAGTAGTAGCCGATGCGGCTGCGCAGCAGCGCATGGCACATGACAAAGGCCGCCGCCGTCAGCGCCAGGATCACATAGTAGAACATCACCGGCTGGCCGCGCAGATGCCAGACGTCGTTGCGGCTGTAATTGGCGACCGGCAGGAACAGGCCGGCCGAACCGCCGACCCAGTTGAAATGATCGAAGCCGATCCGCGTGAACTCGCAGAACGCGATGGTGAGGATGGCGAAATAGACGCCGCCGACGCCAAAGCGGAATGCCAGGAAGCCGATGATGAAGCCGCACGCCGCCGAGATCAGGATCGCGACCGGCATGCCGAGCCACGGCCCGATGCCGAAATGCACGTACAGCGCCGCACTCGCGTAGGCGCCAAGCCCGACATAGAGCGCGTGTCCGAGCGAAAGCTGCCCGGCAAATCCCATCAGGATGTTCCAGGCCTGCCCGGTGTAGGCGAAATAGAGAATGAGGATGAGGACGGTGAGGAGATAATCGTTGGCCAGCACGGGGGCGACGACGAGCGCCGCCAGCACCAGCGCCAGCAGCAGGAGTGCGTGCCGCGGCACACCGTGCAGCAGCCGCACGATCATGTCAGCTTCCTGCCCATGATGCCCTGCGGCCGGAACAACAGCACCAGAACGAGGACGCCGTACGACAGCATGCCTTTCGCCGACGGCGTGATGAAGAGACCGCCCATCGCCTCGGTCAGCCCGATCAGCACGCCGCCAAGCAGCGCCCCGGGCATCGAGCCCAGCCCTCCGACGATGACAATGATAAAGGCCAACAACGTATACGCAGGCCCGAGCGGCGGCGTCACGTCGACGACCAGCACGATGATCGCGCCGGCCGCGCCGACGCAGGCCGCGCCAAGCCCGAACGACAGCGCATAGAGCTTCTTGACGTCGAGGCCTACCACCAGCGCACCGGTATAATTGTCGGCGCAGGCCCGGATCGCCTTGCCGAGCGGCGCAACTGGAAGAACGCGAACAGCGCCGCCGCCACCAGGATCGCCGCCACGCCCGCATAGAGCTTGGTGGCATCGACGATCAGCGGGCCGAGCGCGAAGCTGTCGAAAGCATAGGAGGTCTGCACACTTTGCGCATCGGGACCGAAGATCATCAAGAGGCTGTTCACGATGATGATGGCGACCGCAATCATCAGCATGAACTGGCTGTGCTCTGGCCGCGCGATGAACGGGTTGATCAGCACCCATTGCATGACATAGCCGACGCCGAACAGCACCGCGGCGATCGGCAGCATCATCAGGAGCGGATCGAGGCCGAGTTGGGTGAACAGCACCACGGCGAGATACATCGCCACGATCATCATCTCGCCGTGGGCGAAATTGACCACACGGACCACGCCGAAAATGACCGACAAGCCAAGCGCCATCAGCCCGTAGACGAGACCGGTCAGGACCCCGCTGACCGCGACGTTGAGATAGATGTCGGCGGCCACCGAACGACGTGCTTAGTGGCGCTTGTCGTAAGCGAGCATCGGCCACTGCGCCTTGGCATTGGTCGAACCCTTCGGCGCCACAGTGACGAGCTTGCCGCCGCGGTTCTGAATTGCGGAGTCCTTCAGCTTGTCGTTCTGGCCTTTCTCGTTGAAGGAGATGCCGGGGCCGGTCGAGACATTGTCGGTGATGTTGGTCTTGCGGATGGCGTCGGCCAGAGCCTTGGGTCGGCCGACTTGGCGCGCTTGTAGGCGTCGGCTGCCACCATCAACGCCTCGAATGTGTAGATATGGTTGGTGTTGAGATTGACGCCCGGATACTTCTTGCCAAGCGCCGCCTCAAGCTGCTTGGAGAGCTTCTTGTTCGGATCGTACCAGGGCACGAAGCTGAGAGGCCCGTCGCCGAGCTTGCCCAACGTCTTCAAGTATTGGTCCTCGTACCAGCCCGGGCCCATGCTCAGGATGCCTTGCGGCGACCAGCGCTGCTTGACGAGTTCGCGGGTCAGCAGGATGGCATCGTTCAAGCGGCTCACCACCAGGAGCGCGTCGACGCCGGTGGCCTTGGCCTTGGAAATCTCGACCGACAGATCGCGCGCGGTCGGATCGTAAGAGATCGTCTCCTCTGATCTTGTACGGCATAGTAAGCTTCGGCAGCACCGTGCCGATGCCGTTCGGCATCGACGTGCCGAACGTGTCGTTGAGCGTGCAGAAACACCACCGACTTCGGCGCCGATCCGGCTTCGGCGAAATCTCCTTCTGGTTCGGCGAAGGCGTCGCCCAGATCACCGGCCGTCGGAAAATTGCGGAACACCAACTTGTAGCCCTGCTCGGTGATCGGCGGGGCCGCAGCGACGTCGACGACGAAGGGACGCCCTTCTGCTCGGCGACCTGGGCGATCGCGCCGGCTCTGTCCGAAATCGAGGCGCCCATCGCACCTGCGCGCCGTCGGCGATCAGCTTCTCGGCTCGCTAGCGCGCCACCTCGAAGTTGGTTTCGGTGTCGGCGTTCATGATCGTAAGCTCGGGCAGACCGATGCTCTTGGAGATCGGGTTCGCCAACCCAACGCCGCGGAAGCAGTCCTGGCCAATGCCGGCCTGGGCGCCAGAGCGCGGCAGCAACACGCCGACCTTGAGCGCTGCGCCTTGCCCGCGCACGATTGCGGGCGCCGCGACCATGCCGGTGATGGCGGCGGCGCCTGCGGTGAAGCTTCGCCGCGTGATGTGTCCACCTTGCTTGCGGTTCATCGAATTCTCCTCCCCTCGGGCTCGGTCGCCAGACGTTCGCTATTGTTCTTAGGTTGCCGTCGAATATGCAATGGGCGGTTGGTATGGAGAAGCGTGGCATGTCCGCACCGCCAAAATAATATTGTTGCTCATGACAACAAAATTAGTCAACATCCTTGTGTCGACGACGCGAGGGGCAATGACGCACTTGATGGTCGCGAAACGGAAATTCTGACGACATGAGTTCGACCGACCGCCGCACCGCCAAATCCATTCAAAAACGCCGGAACGGCGACAGGCGCCCACACTTGGGCGTCAAAGGCCATCTGAGGGCTATTTCCTGCGCCGGGCCCAGGTTTCGGTGTTCCAGGACTTCATCCCAGACGCTCTCGGACGTCGATATCCGTCCCGCCCAATACTCGGTCTTGGTCGTCATCGGGGCCAATCCGGATCTTTCACAGGCCGATGTTTCGGAGTTGCTGGGCATCGAGTGCGCCCACTGGTGCGACTTCTGGACCGGCTCGAGAAGCGCGGTCTGACACGACGGCTGGCGTCATCCACCGAACCGTCGCTCGCATGCCCTTCAACTCACGTCGTCGGGCCAAGCCCTCCTCAAGCGCGCCAAAGCACTGGGGCGGCGGCTCGACGGAGACACGCCTATCGGCAAGTCTCGGCGCCCAGCAAACCATCGACATGATGATGGAGGCGCTGGGCGACTTCGATCTGGCGCGGTGACTGTGGGCCGCTAGGCCGCCAATGCCTTTTCCACCGAGGCTGCGATGTCGAACAGCCTCCGGTCCTGGCCGTTGCGGGCGACCAGCATCAGTCCGCTGGACAGGCCGTTTTGCCGGGGCAGCGGCAGCGAGATGGCGCAAAGGTCGAAGAAATTGACGGGGTTGGTGTTGCGCAGGAGAAGCGCGTTCTTGCGGCCGAACTCATCCGACGCAGCCAACTCGGCGAGCTTGGGTGCGACGATCGGCGTGGTCGGCAGGATCAGCGCGTCGAGCGGCGCCACCCGGGCATCCATCGCAGCGACCAGCCGGCGCCGCGTCTGTGCCATATCAATATAGTCATAGGCCGGCACCGTGCCGCCGCGCTCGATGCGAACGCGGATAAACGGATCAAAGCCTTCGCCGTTGCGCTTCAGCCGCTCCCGATGGAATGGCCAAACGCCTCGGTCGGGGCAAAGCCACCCTTGGCATTGATGGCGATCATGTCATCGACCAGCGCGATGGTTTCGTCGCTCATGCGCACGCCGGCCTTGCCGAGCCTCGAGATGGCCGCCTCCCAGGCGGCACCCACCGTCGCATCGATGCCTTCGAACGGCATGCCCCGCCAGATGCCGAAGCCGGAGCCCTGCGAGCGATACAGGCTCAAGCGGCGCCGCCGCTTCGCCGGCCATCACCGCGTCGGCGAGCGCACATTCCGCGACCGTCTTGGCCATCGGCCCGATCGAGATTCCAGCGCGAACGACAGCGGGAACGCGCCGTCGGTCGGCACCCGCCGCTGCGTGGGCTTCCAGCCGACCAGGCCGCACAGCGCGGGCGGGAATGCGCGTCGAGCCTCCGGTGTCCGGCGCCGATGGCGATCGCGCACATGCCGTCTGCCACCGCGACGGCACCGCCCGAGGTCGAGCCGCCCGGCGCCCGCGAGCGATCGAATGGATTGCCGGGGGTGCCGAAATGCGGGATTGGCGCCAACGCCGGAAAAAGCGAACTCGCTCATGTTGGTCTTGGCGACGATCGCAGCGCCCGCCGCGCGGAGCCGCGCCACCACCGGCGCGTCGGCCTTGGCGACGAGCCCTTCCT
>CAWAWF010000021.1:0-7183 GCA_963785665.1 uncultured Alphaproteobacteria bacterium | reverse complement strand
TTGGCGCGAATTGAGACTAGCCCGCCGGTATCCGGTCTATGCGGGTCTCGCCTTCGTGCAGCGTCACGAACTGGCTTTCCAGGATGCCGTTTGATGCCAGCGCGGCCTTGAGATCGGTCACCGGCTGATCGATGCCTTCCGAGGACAACTGAAACGTTCCGAAATGCATGCCGATGCTTTGCCTGGCACCGAGATCGCGATGAGCGTCGACGGCCTCGGCGGGATTCATGTGCATCGGCTTCATGAACCAGCGGGGCTCGTAGGCGCCGATGCCGAGCAGCGCGATATCGGGCGCACCGAGGCGCATCCTGATGTCGGCGAAATGCGTGCAGTATCCGCTGTCGCCGCCGAAATAGACCCGGCGGCCACGGCTCTCGATTACATAGCCGCCCCATAGACTGCGCTGCCGGTCGAATAAGCCACGTGCCGAGAAGTGCTGCGCCGGAACGAAGGTGATCTTCGGGCCGCCCGCAAGCGGTGCTTCGTCCCACCAGTCGAGCTCGTGCAGATCATGAAAGCCGAGGGGCCCAACCAGCCGCCTATCACCGGCGGCGCACAACACGATCGGCGAGCCGCGCTGCCGCAGATTGCGCAGCGTGGGCAGGTCGAGATGGTCGTAATGGTTGTGGCTCAGCAGGATGATGTCGACGGCCGGAAGGTCCCGGAATGCAACGCCGGGCCGGCGTACGCGGCGCGGTCCCGCGAAGCTGAAGGGGCTCGCCCGCTCCGACCATTGCGGATCGGTCAAGATGGTCGTGCCGTCGATCTGGATCAGGAACGTCGCGTGATTGACGAAGGTGATGGCGACGTCATCCGCCGAAAGCATCTCCTTGAACCGCGGCACGCCCCGGTTTTCGACCGAGGCGGGCCAGCGGCGGCGCGGCTCGCGCGACATCTTGAGGACGCTTCCCAGTGGCGGCGGGAAGCCTTCTCTCGGTAAGGTCGGGTTGAAGAAGCGTCGGCCGTCGAAATGATCCGAGACCGGCCAGTCGCGGCTGTCGCCTTGCCGCCGCGATGTCATTCCGCCAGCGGCGTCGGGTTCTCCGCCGGCGGATCGATCTGGAACGTACCGGCGGTGATGCAGGTCATCGAGAAGCTGCCGGTGGTGGCCACCGCTGCCACCAGGCTGTCGAGGCCCAGCGCCTTCTCCGCGGCCGCATAGCTGTCGCCGCTCAGTCCCTTGTTGGCGAGGGCTTCGCCCGACACGGTGTAGCAGGCGCGCTCCCGCGCGTCGGCGAGGTTCGGGGCCTTGCGGGCGTTGATCGCATCGATGGTGCCTTGGTCGATGCCGGCGGCGATCGAGGCGCGCACCTGGGCGAACCACGGATAGCGCGCGTTCCAATGCCGCGCTACGACCAGATTGATGATCTGCTGCTCGCGCTTCGACAGCGGCCCTGATCCCACCGTCCGGCGCAGGTTCTGCGCCGCTTCGAACAGCTTGGGCAACCGGATATAGGCGGTGTAGGGCCCGCCGACCGGGCTGTTCGATGATTTCGCTTCGTCATAGACGCGTGCCTGATCGGCGTTCATCGCGGCGCGGTCGAGCGTGGTGATGCGGGCCATGTGTTGTCCTCCCTTGATTTTGTGCGCGAGAGGCTAGCATCGACAGGCCAATGGCGCGAGCCGGTCGTCGCTTGACTTCGGCCTTTCAGAGCGCACACTTCGACAGCCGCCAGAGGGCAATTTCATGCCAGTCCGGATCGTCGGGATGATCGGGGTGACGCCGCCGAGTGGCGAGGCGTCGCTGCATGTCATCGAAGGCGGGCTTTCGACCGGCTACCTGACCCAGTTTGCGCGCGCCCACGATGAAGCGGGCTTCGACCTCGCTTTGGTCGGCTACAGCTCGTCGTCCGCCGAGGGCTTCCTGGTCGCGCTGCACGCCGCCAACCACACCAAGCAACTCGGCTTCCTGGTGGCGCACCGGCCGGGCTTCGTTGCGCCCACCTTGATGGCGCGGAAAATCGCAACCTTCGACCACCTGACCAACGGCCGGCTCGCCGTCCACATCATCACCGGCAAGACCGACGAGGAGCAGCACGGCGACGGTGATTTCAGCCCGAAGGTCGAGCGCTACCGGCGGGCCTCGGAGTATCTCGAACTGATGAAGCTTGCCTGGGCGAACGACAAGCCGTTCGATTTCGAGGGCGAGTTCTACAAGGTGAAGGGCGCGTCCTCCGACGTGCGACCGCTCCAGCAGCCGCATCCGCTACTTTTCTTCGGCGGTGCCTCCGACGGCGCGCTCGAGATGGGTGCCAAGCTCTGCAACGTCTACGCGATCTACGCCGAGCCGCTCGCCTCTACGCGCGAGCGGATCGCGGGCTTCCGCAGGCAGGCGGCGGCGTTCGGGCGCTCGATGGGCTTCAACGTCTCGCTTCGCCCGATCATTGCTGCGACCGAGGACGAGGCCTGGGACAAGGCCCACCGCATCCTGGCGCAGATGACCGGCAAGAAAGGCTGGAGCCGCCAGGAGAATGCGGCGGGCCCGGTCGACAATGCCGGCAAGCGGCTGATGAGCTTCGCCGACCAGGACATCCACGATGAGCGGCTGTGGATGCCAATCGCGCGCGTGACCGGCGCGCTCGGCAACACGTCGTGCCTCGTCGGCACCCCGGAGCAGGTCGCCGACGCGATGCTGAAATACTACATGCTCGGAGTCGACTCGTTTTGATCCGCGGTTTCGACCCACTCAACGACGCTGTGGAATTCGGCCGGGAGTTGATCCCCCGAATCAAGGCCGGCGCGATCGAGATCGACCGCCGGCGTGCCGCCGAGTGAACGGTGGACACAACCAAAGTCATCCGGAGACAACGATGAATAGAATGTGGTGCGCGACGGCGATCCTGGCTGCCAGCCTGTGCGGATGGCTCGGCCATTCGCTTCCGGCCGGCGCGCAAGACTGGCCGCCGAAGACCGTCCGTATCATCATCCCGTTCCCGCCGGGAGGAACCACCGATCTGATCGCGCGGCGCGCCCAGCCCATGCTTGAGCGGAACCTCAAGACGTCGATCCTGATCGAGAACCGAGGCGGCGCATCGGGCTCGATCGGCACCCACGCGGCGGTTCTTTCGCCGCCGGACGGAGCCACCTTCGTGCTGGTGTTCGACACCCACGGCGCCAATCCGAGTCTGCTGCCGAACCTGCCGTTCGATACGCTGAAGGATCTCGCGCCGGTCATGCTGATCGGCACCTCGCCGATGGTCATCACCGCGCACAAGGACACGGCCTACAAAAGTTTTGCCGACTTGATCGCCGCGGCCAAAGCCAAGCCCGACTCCGTCCCCTATGGCACGATCGGTGCCGGTAGTCTGGCGCAGCTCGCCATGACGCAGATCGGCAACGCGCTGGGTGTGACCATGACGCACGTCCCCTACAAGGGCGGCGGCCCGCTGGTGAACGACGCGATCGCAGGCCACGTCCCGATTGCGATCGCTTCGACCGCGCTGCTCTCGCCGCACATTAAATCCGGCACGCTGCGGCCGCTGGCGGCAACCTCGGTGAAGAGTATCGCGCAACTGCCGGACACGCCGACCGTCAGCGAGCTCGGCGTGCCAGGGTTTGATGCCGTGTCTTGGTGGGGCCTGCTGGCGCCGGCCAAGACGCCGCCCGCGATCATCGCGCGGATGAACGCAGCCATGGTCGAGGCGCTCAACGATCCGATGGTTAAGCAGAACTTGTCGGAGCAGGGCGTCGATTACCGACTGTCCTCGCCGGATGAGTTCGGCCGCTTCGTTGAAAACGAAGTCACACGCTGGGCCAAGGTGGTCAAGGACAACCACATCGTGGTGAAGGAATAAGACGGGCCCTCACGTTGCCGCGCCGACCAGGTCGGTGCGGTTAAAAATGTCGTGGGCGATAAAGCTCGCCACCTCGAACACGGCCGCATCGCGGTCGGTCGTACCGAGAAGCTGCAGGCCGAGCGGCAGGCCTTCGTCCTCAAGCAGCGGAATTGTGAGCGCCGGGCAGCCGAGCAGCGAGGCCGCCACGTTCATGGCGGTGTTGCCGGTCGAGCCGAGGCCGACCGGCGCTGCGCCGCAGGCGCCGAGCAGGACGAAGGCGTCGTATTTCGCCGCGACCTTGGCGTGGGCGGCGCGTGCCGCGATGCGACGGTTCAAGTTGTCGGCGTATTGTTTCTGCGTGCCGGCCTCTGCGGTCTTCAGCCGGTCGCGGGCGCCCTGGCTGAGCTTGGTCGCGTCGAGATCGGCGTAGGTGTTGAGCGGCCAGCGCCCCTCCCAGGCATTGATGGCAAGCGTCAGCGGCTGCGCGTCGGCGATGGCCTTCTCCAGCGTCTCGATGTCGGGATCGTCGGTGCGGGACTTCAGCTCGATGCCGGCCTTGGCGAGCTTGTCCTTGGCCGCGGCGAACGCCTTGCGGGCGCCTTCGCTGGCCACGGCCCAGCCGCCGGTTTCCAGCACGGCAAACCGGGCCGGCTTTTTGCGCTTGGAAAAGTCGACATCGCCGGTGAGGCCGACGAAGCCCGGGTCGCCGCCGGCGCGGTCGGCGATGGCGCGCAGCACCGCCCAGGTGTCGGCCAAGGTGGCGCCGATGGCGCCCTGGCAGCTCTGGCTGAAATGATCGTGCGAGCCGCTGCGGTTGATGCCGCCGACGCTTGGTTTGAAGCCGATGTCGCCGCAGAAGCTCGCGGGACGCAGGATCGAGCCGACCACCTGGGTGCCGAGGCCGGCCGGCACCATGCCGCTGCCTACCGCAGCGGCCGAGCCGCTCGACGAGCCACCGGGCGTGCGTTTGCCGTCGTGGGGGTTCTGGGTCTTGTGCCACGGATGGGTGGCGGCGAATTCGGTGGTGGTGGTCTTGCCGATGATGACGGCGCCGGCCTCGCGGAGCGCATGGACGCTCGCGGAATCGCGCTTCCAGTCGGTGCCCTCCCACATCGGCGAGCCCTGGCCGGTCGGCATGTCGGCGGTCTCGATGATGTCCTTGATGGCGATCGGCATGCCGTCGATCGGCGACAGCGGCTTGCCTGCCTTCCAGCGCGCGGTCGAGGCGTCGGCCGCCTTGGTGGCGCCGTCCTTGTTCAGCTTCACGAACGCGCCGATGGTCGAATCGAGCGCGGCGATGCGCTTGAGACATTCGTCGAGATAAGCGCGTGGCGTGGTCTTGCCGGCGCGCAGATCGCCGGTCAGCGCGACATAGCCACGAAGCTTGCTGGTCATGGACGTACCCCCGGTGTTTCCATCTTCATCCCGCGTGCCCGCCACATCAGGAACAACTCCATATCAACATACTCCGGCGCGCCGTAGGGATAGCTCTCCGCGCGCATGCCGATCATGCAATTGCGCAAGCGACGCTGCAATGAGCCGAGGCTCTGCCATTCCAGCCGGTAGACCGGATAGCCGGTCGGGTGTCCCTGGGGGACGATGTTGCCGGCGAGGTGCTTGCCCCAGTTGTCGTCGTGGCATTGCGCGCAGGACAGGTTGAGCTGGCCCTCGCGTCGATTGAACGCGGCGCGGCCCTGCTCGATGAAGGGCTTGAGCCTAGCGTCGTCATACGCGCGCGATCGGCTCGCCGCGCGACTGCATGCGCGACATAGGCCGAGATCGCCAGCATGTCCTTGCTCTCGAAGGGAAGGGCTTGGCCTGCTGGTCCTTCTCGCGCGAAAGGTTGATGCGCTGCTCCAGGTCGACCGGCCGGCCCGCGCTGTCGCTCCATGCCGGATAGCGCGCGGCCACGCCCTTCATGGTGGTCTTGGCGTCGCCGTGACAGTCGGCGCAGGACTTGCCCGATTGGCCGGCCTTGGCGTTCCAAAGCGCCTCGCCGTCGAGCACCGACAGCATCGCGGGATTGGAGGTGTCGTCGTCCTGCATCGCCTTGTTGTCGCGGCTCATGTCATCGTAAGCCGAGCGGCGCTGGTCGAGCGGGATTTCGGCGGCGACGCAGGGCAGCGCGGCCAGCGCCAGCAATGAGACATGCAAGACGCGCGCAGCGCGCTCATTCGACCGTGATTTTCGCCGAGGCTTCCTGGGCGAAGCCGTTGTCGCCGGTCCATTGGAACGCCGAACGTGCCGCTCTCGGTCGCCACGGTATGGAAGGCGATGAACGGGTTGGCGGCGATCGCCTGGATGCAGTTCGGCCTTGAAAATCTCCTCGCCGTTGTACGTGCAGACGAAGGACGTGATGATATCGCGCGGGACGATCTGGCCGACGCTGTCGTGGCGGAAGCCGGTCTCCATGATGTGCGAGATCAGCGTCTTGATCTGAATGATGTCGCCGCGCCGTGCCTTCGGCGGCACATTGATGAGGGTGCGCGCGGCCATCAGACCGGGTCCTCCAGGCAGGCGCCGAGCGTGATGATGACGTCGACCTTGTCCGACCAGAACGAGCCGTCGGACAGTTCGCAGATGCCGACCACCGTCTGGGTGTCGGCCAGCCGGATGCGGGTCTGCAATTCGGCCTTGCCGGCCCGCGGGCCGAGCGTCGCGCTGATCACGTTCGGCTGCGGGTTCTTTTCGGCGAAGACGTGGATCGCCTTGACGTGATCCTGCGCCGTCATCGGGCTGTCGACCGTGACTGTCAGGGTCACCGAGTTGCCGTTCTCGACCAGCGGCGGCAAGTCGAGTTTGATCCTGCCGGGCTTCACCGATGCGCTCCCGACCACCTGACGGATCGCCGACTTCATCGAATCCGGCGTGGCGCGCGCCGGCCGCACGATCACGGCCGCACCGGCGATGGCGAGAAAAGCGCGGCGGGTCGCTTGCGCGTCCATCCTTCAGTCCTTCAGCGTCGACAGGTAGGCCACCACGTCCTCGATCTGCTGCGCGGTCAAGGCGGGCTTGCCGCGGAAATTGGGCGCGACGCGGTCGAGGCCGTCGACGCGATAAACGGCGGCATGATGGTGGCCGGATTGAGGCGCGTAGCGTCCACCAGGCGCAGCCGCAGCTCGCCGGCCGACCAGCGCGCGCCAGTGCCCTTCAAGTCGGGGGCGAGGTCGCCCTGGAAGTGCTCCTCGGGAAACGGCCCGGAGTGGCAAAGCAGGCACGTGCTCTCGCGCCTGATCACGATGGTGCGGCCGCGCGCCGGATCGCCAAGCTCGCCGGTGAGCGGCTTTGGGATGGCATGGCCAACGATCTCATAGGGCACGAGCGTTTGCGCGTCGGCTGGCGTGGCGAGCAACACCAGAAACAACGCCGCACGGATCATCCGAACACCGCGCCGGTGATGCCGCGAA
>CAWAWF010000020.1:0-8158 GCA_963785665.1 uncultured Alphaproteobacteria bacterium | reverse complement strand
AGCGCCGTTGCCAATGGCGCCACGCCAACCCCAAGGAATGGGTGCTGGAGCAGAACGATATCGGCACCGACATCTACTTCCTGACCAGCGGCGTGGTGCGGGTGCTGATCACGCCCTCGCCGGACCGCGAGGTCATCCTGGGCGACATCGAGGCCGGCGGCTATTTTGGCGAGATGGCGGCGATCGACGGCCAGCCGCGCTCCGCGACATCCTCGCCATCACCGAGGCGTCGATCGCCCGCATGTCGGCCGCCGTGTTCCGCGAAGTCATCCACCAGCATCCCGACGTCGGCTGGCAACTGCTGCAGCAGCTCGTAGCCCGCATCCGTACCCTCGACCAGCGGGTCAACGAGTTCAGCTCGATGCATGTCAAGAACCGCATCTGGGCCGAGCTGCTGCGCCGGGTCGAGCGGCCCGACCCGACCGACCAGCGGCGCGCCATCGTGTCGCCGCCGCCGGTGCATTCCGACATCGCGGCCCGCGTCAGCACGCGGCGCGAGATGGGGCGGCTCGGGAGCTGAAGGCGCTGGAGCGGGCCGGACTGTTGAGCAAGCGCCGCGGCGCTTTCGTGCTCAACTTCCCCCGAGCTGATGCACAAGCTGGAAGAGGACTAGTCTTACTGCGTCATGAAGCGCCGAGGCGATCTGTGGATTTGAGCAGCGCAGCAGGGACATCGCGACAGTGTCCTGACCAGTGCCACGATTAATCGCCGGCGCATGGTCGCGATCGAATTCGGGATGTGGCGTTCAGGCCGCAAGGGCGGAGCCTCTGGGTCGATAACCGTCGGGTACGGCAGGTTGCGGGAACAGCGTGGTGGAACGAGGTCCACAGGGGGGAATCGTCTCCCTTTCGGAGATCAGGAATCCATAGGCTGCGATGCACAGCGTGGCGTGGTGATGGAAGCCGCGCCATCCGCGCCCTTCGAAATGCCCGAGCCCGACCTCCTGCTTGAGCTCCTGATAGTCGCGTTCGATGTGCCAGCGCAGCTTGGTGATGTCCACCAGCGAGCGGAAAGCGATGTCTTGGGGAAGCGTCGCGAACCAGTATTTGGTCGGTGCCTCCTCGCCCTTTGGCCACTCGATCAGCAGCCATTCTTCCGGCCGGCTTTCGGTGAGATTGTAATCGCGATGCGCGGCACGAACCCGCACCCGCGCAAAGCGCGAGGACAGCCACTCGGCCGTCCCCTCGCGCCACCGGATCGTGCGCCAAGCCCGCTTTGGCAGACCGAGAGCAAGCTGCTTGACCGAGACCGGTTGATGCTTGGCGTCGCGGCGGATGAGCTTCGGTGGACGCCCCTGGCCCGACCACTTCTTCGGCGGCAGCGGCCCCACGCCCGATGTCCACACCGAGGTGTTCGGCAGGATGCCGGCCACATAGCGCAATCCGAGCGCGCTGACTCCAGTGCGCAGGTCGGTGTTGCAGCCATAGCCCGCGTCCATCAGCACCACGCCGCGAGGAAGGCCGGCCTTGCAGGCCGCCTCGATCTGCTCAAGCGCGATCTCGGGCTTGGTCTTGAAGACGACATCCTCCGGCACGCCCGTCTTGCGCCGCCGTTTGCTGTCCGCCGCCCAGTCTTCCGGTAGATACAGACGGTAGGCCACCGGCAGGCTCGCGTGGTGATTGGCAACCGACAGCGACACTGCGACCTGGCAATTGTCTTGCTTGCCGAGCTGGCCGCAATATTGCCGCGCCACGCCGACCGAGTGCTCTCCCTTCTTCGGAAAGCCGGTGTCGTCGATGATCCACGCTTCAATCGGCCCGTGCCGTTCGATTGCAGGCAGCACCATCTCGCGCACCTTGGCCAAAACCTTCGCGTCCAACCAAGCTGCGTTGCCGACGAAATGCAAAAGTGACTGATGCTGCGCCGCCGTTCGACCCGGCGCCGTTATCGCCGCCATCGGCTCCACGCTCTTGCGCCCGCTCGGCATCATCAAGCCAAGGCAATAATCTCGCAGCGGAACCGCACGGTCCGCGTGGCCAATCACGCTCACAAGCCCCTCGACATAAGCCGAAAATCGCGATTCACTGTCGCCGGGTGTTCGGAGATTCATGTCAGCCCTCATCCGCTGATGTTTGTATCTCTCCGCTTACCTGAATCGCATCCGAAGCCGATGCGACTTTCTGACTCAGTAAGACTAGCAGTCCGCTGAAAAACTCTTCTCGCCGCGGCGAGAGTTTGCTGATTCGGTTTTCTATCACAAATCGGTGGAGGCTTGGATGCGGGGCGCATTTTTAGATCAGGGCAAGCTGTTTTCGTACCTGTCGCCGGAGGCACGGGTGCCGGCAAGCCATCCGCTTAGGAAGATCCGCGAGCTTGTCCGTGATGTGCTTGGCGAGTTGAACCGTAGCTTGGGGAGGCTCTACGCGAGCGAAGGACGCCCCTCGATCCCGCCGGAGCAATTGCTGAGCGCATTGCTGCTGCAGGTGTTCTACGGCATCCGATCGGAACGACAGTTGATGGAACAATTGGACTACAATCTTTTGTACCGCTGGTTCGTGGGGCTTTCGCCCGACGACCCGGTCTGGGACCCGACCACGTTTACGAAGAACCGGGACCGGCTGCAGAACGCCGACGTGTTTGCAAAGTTCATGACCAAGCTTCTGAACCATCCGCAGGTCAAACCACTGTTGTCGGCCGAGCATTTTTCGGTGGACGGAACGCTGATCGAGGCCTGGGCTTCACAGAAGAGCTTTCGCCCCAAGGATGGCAGCGGCGACGGAGATGGCGGCGCCGACTTCCACGGCCAGAAGCGCAAGAACGACACCCATGCCAGTACGACCGACCCCGACAGCCGGCTTTACCGCAAGGCCGCGGGGCGAGAGGCCAAACTCTCCTATATGGGCCACGCCACCATGGAGAACCGGCATGGGCTGGCGGTAGCCGGCATGGTGACGCACGCCAATGGCAGCGCCGAGCGCCGCGCTTCGGAGATTATGCTCAAGGCCAGGAGCAAAGCCGCCGGCCGCCGTATCACCGCCGGCGAGGACAAGGCCTATGACACAGCCGATCATGTCGCCAATCTTCGTGACAGTAACATCACACCGCATGTGACGCAGAACGATAGTCCGACCAAGACCGGCAAGCGGCGGAAAAGCGCCATCGACGGACGCACCACGCAGCATGACGGCTATGGCATGTCGCAATCGCGTCGCGCGATGATCGAATGCATCTTCGGTTGGGGCAAGCAACACGGTACGATGCGCAAGACCAAACACCGCGGCATCGGCCGCGTCGCCGCCGACTTCTTGCTCAATCTAATCGCCTACAACCTGATCCGAATTCCCAAATTGATCGCGGCTTAGCCGAACGGCCATTCGCACCACCAAAAGCCTCGCAAGTGAGCGAACACGTCGGCAGAGACACGAACCAAAAAGAGAGATCAAAACTTCAATTTCCGGGTTTTTCAGCGGACTGCTAGGTCCCGAGGCCCGCGATCTTGACCCCGCGGCGTTTTCTCCCCATCTCACGCGCGGGTTGAATCGTTTCCGGAGACTTGCCCGCCATGACCGCTGCCGCCGAAATCAAGCCGGAAAGCCGGCCGTTCGAAGCCGACGTTGCCCGCCTGCTGCACCTCATGGTGCACGCGGTCTATTCCGACAAGGACGTGTTCCTGCGCGAGCTGATATCCAACGCCGCCGACGCCTGCGAGCGGCTCCGCTACGAAGCCATCGCCACGCCCGAACTGCTCGGCGATGACGCCAAGCCCCGCATCACCATCGCCATCGACGCCGAGGCGCCCAGCCTGACGGTCGAGGACAACGGCATCGGCATGAGCCACGACGAGATGATCGAGGCGCTCGGCACCATCGCGCGCTCGGGCACCAAGGCGTTCATGGAAAAGCTCGAAGCGGGCAAGGAAGCCGGCAAGGCAGCCGGTGGCGAAAACGCGACCCTGATCGGCCAGTTCGGCGTCGGCTTCTATTCGGCCTTCATGGTCGCCGACAAAGTCGACGTCGTTCTCGCGCCGCGCCGGCAGCGCGGAAAGCTTCCGCTGGTCGTCCGACGGCAAGGGCAGCTACACCGTAGAGCCCGCCGTCCGCGGAGGATGCGCCGGCCCGCGGCACCCGCGTCGTGCTGCACCTGATGGAGGACGCCAAGTCCTATACCGAGCAGTTCAACGTCGAGCGCATCATCCGCGCCAACTCCGGCCACGTGCCGGTGCCGATCTCGCTCGTCGAGAAGCCCGGCGCCGAGGCCGCCGAAGTCGCCGATGGCGCGGCGCTGTGGACCAAGCCGAAGCTCCGAGATCAGCGCCGGACGACTACACCGATTTCTATCGCAACTTGCCGGCCAGTTCGACGAGCCGGCGCTGACCATCCACTTCCGGGCCGAGGGCCGGCACGAATTCACGGTGCTGGCCTTCGTGCCGAGCGCGCGGCCGTTCGATCTGTTCGACGCCGAGCGCAAGGGCCGCATGAAGCTCTACGTCCGGCGCGTCTTCATCACCGACGAGGCCGAGATCCTGCCGCGCTACCTGCGCTTCGTGCGCGGCCTGGTCGATTCGAACGACCTGCCGCTCAACGTGTCGCGCGAGATGATCCAGGAAAGCCCGATCCTTGCCGCCATCAGAAAGGCGTGACCGGCCGCGTGCTGACCGACCTCGACAAGCTCGCCGACAGCGATGCCGAGGCGTATGAGAAGGTCTGGGACGCTTTCGGCTCGGTGCTCAAGGAAGGGCTCTACGAGGATTTCGAGCGGCGCGACGCGCTGCTCAGGCTGGCCCGCTTCAAGACCACCGCGTCCGCCGAGCAGTGGCGCACGCTGCAAGGACTACGTCGCGGCGCTGCAGCCGAACCAGACGGCGATCTATTACATCGCCGGCGAGGACCTGGACCGGCTCGAGACCTCGCCGCAGCTGGAAGGCTTCCGCGCCCGCGGCATCGAGGTGCTGCTGCTGCCCGATCCTGGTCGACAGCTTCTGGGTGACCGCGGCGCCGGCTTCGACGGCAAGCCGTTCAAGTCGGTGACGCAGGGCGCTGCCGACCTGGCCGCGATCCCGCTCCGACGACAAGCCCGCAGACGCCGAAGCCGGAGACCCCGCCGCCGTCGCGTTTCATCGCCTTCGCCAAGCTGACGCTGGGCGACGAAGTCGCCGATGTGCGCGCCTCCGACCGGCTGACGGAGAGCGCCGTCTGCCTCGTCGCCCCCGAGCACGGCCCCGACCGGCCGCTGAGAAGATCCTGCGGCCCGGGCCGCCTCGACCGCGCGAAAGCCGATCCTCGAGATCAACCCGCGCCATGCCTGGTCGAGGGGCTGGCGGGCGGCCCGAAAAGGACGGCCTTCGAGAGGACGCCGCCTGCTTCTCGACGAGGCGCGCATCCTCGACGGCGAGGTGCCGAGCGATGCCAAGGGCTTCTTCGGAGCGCCTCGCCGCTGATCACGCGGGGTTGAAGGGCGATCGCCGACCTGTTCAGCCACTTCGTCGTCCCGCGGAAGCGGGTCCAGTTGCTCAACGCCCGGGTCTCGTTCCGCGGCAACGAACGAGCCAGTCACTGTTGAATGCCCGCATCGCCGAAACACTGCGTTCAACATCAGGGTGGGGGAACTCCCGGACCAAGATCCACATGGCGCTGGGATCGCATGGCGCGGTGATCGAGCTCTGCGCCGGCGGTTCGTGTTCATCCTGGCGGTCCCGTCAACTCCGCCAACGTGGTCGCTCTGTTCGAGCTTCTGGTACCTGGCCTTGACGATCCAGTCTTTGTCCATGAGTGGCGTCAACGTTCCTCGGCGCCATCGTCGTGACCAGCGCGACCGGCGCCTGCGGATCGAACCTTCTGGTTCCAGTTCATGCCGGCGCCCGTCCGCATGCTGCTGCGGATCGCCGAGCAGCTTCTGCTGATTCGCTTGCGGCGTTCGTCCTCACGCAGTACCTCTACGCCACCAGATGCTTCGCCTCACCGCACCAGCGACATCGCCAGGGTTCCCGATGCCGTTCCACGGCGTTCGTCGCGCTCCAGTTCCGGCTTGATCCTGGCGATCAGCGGCCTGGCGTCTCGTCACTGTAGTGCAGCCCAGGCCGATGGCCCGGTCGCGCCCGGCGCGCGAACGGGGCGGAGCCGGCGCTGACGTTGGCTTCATCGTGCAGTTCGTCCTGCTGCTTGATCGGCTTTCCGATCTTCATCGTGTTGTTGACCACCATGTCGGTCGCGCTCGTGTTCTTCATCCGCGTCCATTTCATTCGTCGTCCACCGGAGCCTGTTCGGCTCGGTCAACGCCGCGCCACTGCCTTCATGTAGTTCTTGGTGTACGCTAGCATGATGGGTCGCAGCAGCGTCAGCCGCGCCTCGTCGATTTACGTCAGCAGCATCGGCTGGAATACAGGCGGGCGCCTCAGCATCACTGCCGTCGGCGCGTGGGCCGATCTTGGCGCGAATCTCGAAGCAGCACCGCGACCGTCGC
Source organism: uncultured Alphaproteobacteria bacterium (assembly GCA_963785665.1). Lineage (GTDB taxonomy): Bacteria > Pseudomonadota > Alphaproteobacteria > Rhizobiales > Xanthobacteraceae > Z2-YC6860. The sequence continues at coordinate 1,759 of CAWAWF010000020.1, read as the reverse complement.
CACCATGGGCGGGTCATGGTGCCGCGATGCGGCGCGGGCTCTGCAGACGTTGACCGGCAGCCTGATCGCCTCCATCGGCGCCATCGACATCATTCTGCAGCAGCATTCCAATGATGATCTCAGCTTCAGGCGGCGGAGGAAGTTCATCGGCGAGGCTTTACACTGCGGTGACCAGGGCCTGATGATCGCTGGAATGAAATCACCGCCATCGTATTGACACCAAGCGCGAAGGCTTCGGCGCGCAGCCGTTCGACCTCGGGGGCAGCTGCTCCATGCGGCAGGAGCGCGGCGTTCTCAGACACTTCGGCGCGCCCGTCGTCGTTCTTCAGCAGCATCTACGACGAGCATGTCGCCGACGAAGCCGCGGCGGTCGCTGCGTTTCTGGCGCTTGTCGCGCCTTCATGTTCCCACGAACTGGCTCACGCCGACATCCTCGACGCTGCCGCCACGGTCTCTTTCACCGGTCGATCTCATCATCGTCGCCTGCGCTGAGCGTGTTGGCTTGGCTGTTGACGGTGAACCAGTTCCTGCCGCCATCACCGCCTGGCTGCAATCGCCTGGTGTCTCGGCCTGGCGATTGCTGTTCGCCATGATGTTCTTGTGCTGCGTCAGTTCTTCCTGGTGCCGCTGTCGGCGATCCTGCTGCTCAGCCCCTCCTCGTGCCTATGGTCGAGTCAGTTGGCATCGACGCCATACCGTCGGGATTGTCGTTGACATCGGTCTCGCCATCGGCCTGTTCCATCCGCCGTTCGGCATCGACATCTTCGTCGCCCAGGTGCGTACTGGCCTCAACTTCGAGACGATCTATAGCACATCATCCCGTTCGTCGTCATTATCTGATCGCGCTGGCGCTGACTAGCGTATATTCCCAGAGGATCTCGCTGGTCGGCATGCGCCTGCTCTGGCTAAGGGCTGAAGACGACCAAGGGTTGAAATCAGAGCGATGAGAAGAAGCCGATGGAAGCACCATGTCCATGCGTCTGGCCGCCGCCGCCACAGTGATCTGCACCTCTGACCGCTCCGTCTGCCGGCGCGCGGCGAAATTCGCCGTGGAGCTATCGCACCGACGTAACAACATCACCTAGGATACTTCAAGCGCGTGGAGGCCGGCATCGGCGAACTGGGCGGCGAGATCAAGGTCGATCTATCCGACCAACCAGCTCGGCCAGCTCCGCATGGTCGAGGCATGGGCCTCGGCACCATCGAGAGCCGCAGCATCGGCGAACGCTTCTGGGTCGGCCTTGAGCCGCGCTTTCCGTGCTCGATGCGCCGGCCTGTTCGACACGCTGGAGCACGGCTTCGAGGTGATGAACAGTCCGGCGGTGACCCGGTCGCGGAGCTTCGGCACACACAAGGGCATCGAGGTGCTGGCGCCGACCTGCTCGCCGCTGAATGCTGTTCGCCGTCAGGCGGTACCGCACCGTCGCCGCCTGCCGGGCCAGGAATTCGCGCGCAGGGCGGCGCGCCGTTCAGGTCGACCACTCGAGGCTCGGCATCATGCCGGTCTCGTTGCCGCTCAGCAAGGCGCTGCCGGCGATGCAGAGGCACGACCATCGACGGCATGGTCGGCGCCGCCGCCAACACCTACGTCGGCGCTCAAATACTACGACGTCGCCAAGCCGATGACCTATCTGCCGTCGACGATGTTCGCCGCCCCCGTGGTGGTCAATCGCGGTTGGCTGAAGTCGCTTGGCCCTGATCTCGAAAAGATCGTGCGCGAGGAATCCCGCAAGGCCGAGGTGGTGTTCGGCCAGTGGGA
>CAWAWF010000019.1:0-4844 GCA_963785665.1 uncultured Alphaproteobacteria bacterium | reverse complement strand
GTTCGCGCTGCCTTACGTGACGCGCTCCTGGACAATCCTGGAAACTTCGCGCGAGACGTCCGGGCTGCCGGCGGTGTTTCTGCTGAAGACGCTGATCCCGCTGTTCGCCGTGATGATGGCGCTGCAGGGCATCGCCCAGACGATCCGCGCGATCGATGTGCTGCATGACGATCGCTGAGGTCCTTGCCATCCTGATGGTCGTTGCGGTGTGTGGCGCGCTGTTCTTCGGCTATCCGGTGGCGCTGACGCTGGGCGGCGTGTCGCTCGGCTTCGCGCTGCTCGGCCACCTTGCCGGCCTCATGAGTTTCTCGTTCCTCGGCGCGTTGCCGCAGCGCGTCTATGGCGTGATGACCAACGAGGTGTTGCTGGCGATCCCGCTGTTCATCTTCATGGGAGTGATGCTGGAGCGCTCGCGGATCGCCGAGGAACTGCTTGAGACCATGGCGCGGCTGTTCGGCGCCATGCGCGGCGGCTTGGGCATCTCGGTCGCCATCGTCGGCACCCTGCTCGCCGCAGCCAAGGGCGTTGTCGGCGCCACCACTGTGACGATGGGCCTGATCGTGCTGCCGACCATGCTGCGCCATGGCTACGACAAGCGGCTCGCCGCCGGCACCGTCGCCGCCACCGCGACACTTGCGCAGATATTCCCGCCCGCCACCGTGCTAGTGCTGCTCGGCGACCAACTCTCCACTGCCTACCAGGCGGCGCAGCTTCAGCAGGGCAATTTCGCGCCCTCCTCGGTGACGGTCAGCGATCTATTCGCCGGCGCGCTCATTCCGGGCTTCGCGCTGGTCGGGCTCTATATCCTCTATCTGATCGGCATGGCGGTGTTTTTTCCGCAGACCTCGCCGGCGGTCCCACCCGATCCCGCCGCGCCGAAAGGCTTGGCCTTGGCGGGCCGCCTGATCGCGGTGCTGGTGGCGCCGCTGCTTCTCATCCTCGCCGTGCTGGGCTCGATCCTCGGCGGCATCGCGACGCCGACAGAAGCCGCCTCGGTCGGCGCGGTTGGCGCGATCCTGCTGGCCGCGATCAAGGGCACCCTCGGTGCGGCGCTCGCGCCCGTGGTGCAACGGACAACGCAAGTCACTTGCATGATCTTCGTCATTCTGATCGGCGCCACCATGTTCAGCCTGGTGTTCCGCGGCCTCGGCGGCGACGACATGATCCACCGCGGGCTGGCGAACCTTCCGGGCGGCGCGGCCGGCGCCATCCTCGTCGTCATGCTGGCGATGTTCCTGCTCGGCTTCGTGATGGACGCCTTCGAGATCATCTTCGTGGTGGTGCCGATCGTCGCGGTGCCGCTGATGGCCGTCCACAAGGTCGATCCGGTCTGGCTCGGCATCATGATGGCGATGAACCTGCAGACCTCGTACATGCATCCGCCGCTCGGGCCGACCTTGTTCTTCCTGCGCGGCGTCGCCCCGCCGGAGATCAGCACCCGCGACATCTACATCGGCATCATCCCGTTCGTGATCATCCAGATTTTCGCCCTGGTGGTGCTTTGGTTCGTGCCGGGGCTTGCGACCGCGCTTCCCCATGCGCTTTATGGGGGGCAATGAGCATGAAAGCCGCCGAACTGTTCGACCTCAAAGGCCGCGTGGCACTGGTGACCGGCGCGTCCGGAGGCCTGGGCCTGCGCTTCGCCGAGGTCCTGGCGGCCAACGGTGCATCGGTGGCGCTGGTGGCGCGCCGTGCCGACAAGCTGAAGGCTGCCGTCGAGAGGCTCGAAAAGGGCGGCGGCAAGGCCATCGCCATCTCGGCCGACGTGCTCGACCGCGCCCAGATGACCCGCGCCTTCGATCAGGCCGAGCAGGCGTTCGGCACCGTGACCGTTCTCGTCAACAACGCCGGTGTCGCGCACTCCACCCGCGCCACCGACGTCACCGCCGACGAATGGAACCACGTCGTCCGCACCAATCTCGACGCGGTGTTCTTCTGGGCCCAGGAGGGCGCGCGGCGCATGCTCGCCGCCGGCAAGAAAGGCGCGATCATCAACATCGCCTCGGTGCTGGGCTTCGGCGTGTCGAAGGGCACCATCGCCTATGCCACCGCCAAGGCCGGCGTGATCCAGATGACCAAGGCGCTCGGCAACGAACTGGCCTTCAAGGGCGTGCGCGTCAACGCCATCGCGCCAGGCTGGTTCGTCACCGACATCAACCGCGATTACCTGTCGAGCGATGCCGGCAAGAAGCTCACCCGCGACATCCCGGTCGGCCGTTTCGGCCAGGACGGGGATCTCGACGGCACGCTGCTGCTGTTGGCCTCCGACGCCGGCGCCTACATCGCCGGCGCGACCATTGTCTGTGACGGGGGGCAGATGGTCGCGTTGCGCGGGTAGGCGTTGAGCCGTAAATCGGGCAACGTCGCAATCGCTGCGGGGGCGGCCACCAGGCTGCCGTCATATCAAGAAATCGCCGGGAGGGCTCAGGTCGTGCGGCACAAGTTTCTCGTCACGGCGCTGCTGGTGGTGCTCTCGACCACATTGGCGCAGGCCCAATCCGAATCGTGGCCGTCACGTCCGATCAAGTTCATCGTGAATGTCGCCGCGGGCGGCGGCACCGATATTATCGCGCGCATCCTCGCTGACCAACTCAGCAGGCAGCTTCCGAACCGCGTCATTGTCGAAAACATGGGGGGAGGCGGCGGCGTCATCGCGGCAAAAACCGTCGCCCGCATCGAGCCGGATGGCTACACGCTCCTGTTCGTCGGGCCTGGGCATGCTTCGCTGCCATACATGCACAAGGTGCCGCCATACGACCCGATCGGCGATTTCGCGCCGGTTTCGCTGATTACCAAATTTCCGCTGGTTTTCACGGTGCGGCCGGAGCTTCCGGCGAATACGCTTCAGGAGTTCATCGCGTTGGTCAAAGCCGCTCCGGACAAATACACGTTCGGCTCGAGCGGCGTTGGCGGCAATTCGCACATGCCGGTCGAAATGTTCATGGACCTGGCCAAGGTGAAGATGATCCACGTGCCGTTCCGGGGCGGGTCGCAGTCTTCCACGGCGCTGCTGGGCGGTCAGATCGACCTGATCATCGACGGGCTGGCCCCGCAGCTTGCCAACATCGCCGATCACCGCGTCAAGATTCTGGGTGTCACCACCAAGGAGCGGACGCCGTTCATGCCGGATATACCGGCGATGTCGGAAGTCCTGCCCGGCTACCAGTTCCCCATGTGGATGGGCATTTTTGCGCCGGCCAAGACACCAAAGCCGATTATCGACAAGCTCGCGCGCGAGATTCATCTCGCCCTCCAGAGCGACAACGTGCGTAAGCGCTATGACGATCTCAAGATCGAATCGGTTGGCTCCACTCCGGAGGAATTCGGCGCGTTCTTCAACGAACAATTGAATTTTGCCCGAGAAATCATCGATCACGCTCACATCCAGCTCGACAACTGACGTTCACTTCGAAGGATTAATCCATGTTGCGCAGCAACGACCGAATTCTCACGACTCACTGCGGAAGCCTTCCGCGCCCGACAAAACTCTCCGAGATGTTGCTGAGCCACGAGGCGAGCGAGAAGTTCGATGACCGGGCGCTGCAGCAAGAGTGCGAAAGCGCGGTAGCCGGCGTGCTCAAGGCGCAGCTTGAGGCCGGTATCGACATCGTCAGCGATGGCGAGCAACCGCGCGTCGGCTTTTCAATGTATGTGCCGTCGCGGATGCATGGCTTCGGCGGCGAGGCACCGCGGCCGTCGCCGCGCGACCTCGATGATTTTCCCCTCTATGCGGAGCGGCTGAGCCAGCGACGCGGCCGCCGCAACCGCATCGCCAATCCGCCGAACGCGGTGACCGAGGTCGATTATTTCAATACGGCAGCGGCCCAAGCAGAATGCGATTTGTTCAAGAACGCCATCGCCAAGTCGGCGGCCAAGCCGCTCGAAACATTCATGACCGCCGCGTCGCCAGGCATCATCGCGACGACGATGGTGAATCAGTACTACGAGACCTACGAAGCCTACGTGTTCGCGCTCGCGCGTGAACTGCGCAAGGAATACGAGATCATCGTGGGCGCGGGCTTTCTGCTGCAACTCGACGCGCCGGACTTCGGTCTGGAACGTGCGCGCATGTTCAAGACCAAGAGCGACGCCGAATTCCTCACCGCGATGGAGCTGAACGTTGAGGCGATCAATCGCGCCACAGCGGGTATCCCGCGCGAGAAAATCCGGCTGCACATCTGCTGGGGAAACTGGGAGGGCCCGCACACCCACGATTTCCCACTGGCTGGGCTGTTGCCGCTGCTCTACCGAGCCAAGGTTGGAGCGCTGAGCATCGAGTTTTCGAATCCGCGGCACCAGCATGAGTATGCCGCCATCAAGGCCAACCCGCTGCCGCCGGAGATGGTTCTGATTCCGGGCGTCATTGATTCAACCAATAATTTCGTCGAGCACCCGCAAGTCGTGGCGAACCGTATCTGTGAGGCGGTGGCGACCGTCGGAGACCGGACCCGCGTGATCGCTGGCAGCGATTGCGGTTTTGCGACCTCTGCCGGCGTCGAGCAGGTGTCCCAGGACATCACATGGGCCAAGCTTCGCGCTTGTCGCGAAGGTGCCGAAATTGCCTCACGCCGATTGTGGGGATGACGGGTTGCCCCTTCGGCTATCGCAAAGAGCGGGAAGACAGGTCATCTCGGTTGATGAGTGTGCCTCCTTGAGCTTAATCTGTTTACGTTGAAGCATACTCGTTCGTCCCCGTTTCCGCGGGGACGAACGGAATTTTCTTCAACGTAAAATAATCGCATCCTAGCCGTCAGCCGACAAAGGCGCGGTCTTCGGCAGCATCGTTGCACGCGCGCGCCAGCCATCGTGTGCGATCATCCCCACCGCCATCGCGATCACGAACG
>CAWAWF010000018.1:640000-1025795 GCA_963785665.1 uncultured Alphaproteobacteria bacterium | reverse complement strand
CAGCTCGGTGATGTGCCGCGGATCGGCCTTCAGCTCGCCGCGCTCGACGCGCATCACCAGATCGGTCAGCACGGCGTTGGCGCGGCAGGACAGACCGACCTTCTCGCCCTCGCGCACGATCAGGCCGTTGAGGAATTCGATCTCGGTGCGCCGGCCCTTCTGCATGTCCTGGCCCATCGAGGGACGCTGGCCGCCCGAGGTGCGCTTGCCCTGCTTGAAGCGTTCCTCGTCGCAGGTGCGTAACGCCGCTTCGTCGCCCTCGCCGGCGCGCGCGATCATGTCGGGCGGCAGGTGGTAGATGTCCTCGAGCTGGTAGCCGAGCGCCTGGCCCACCCGGATGGCCTCGCTGCCGACGCGGGTGGAGAAATTCCGGATCGGATCGCTCGCCAGCATCTCGCCGCCGGTCAAGCCGGTGCAGGCGGCGACGCCGTTGGCCATCGCGTTGGTGACGAGCTTCGACCAGCGCTCGCCCCAGAGGTTGTTGGTGACCTTGGCGCTGTCGGAATAGGCGACCAGCCGGCAGACCTCCTCGGCCCGCGGCGTGATGCGGCCGTGGACCTCGCCGGCGCGGAACACGGTGTGCGCGGCGCCGCCCTTGCCGGCGCCGCGGTGGATCAGGCCAGGCTCCGGCAGGTTGACCGTGATGGAGCTTGCGACACAGCCTAGCGTCTTGCCCCAGCCGACGATGCCGGCGATGGTTTCCTCGTTCATACAGTTCTGCAGCGAGACCACATAACCGTCGGGCGCGAGATATTGCCGGATCAGCATGGTCGCCCACGCCGTGTCGTACGACTTCATGCAGACGAAGGCGATGTCGACCGGCTTTTCCTTGGCAAGCTGCTGCGCGTCGGTGACGTGCAGCGCGCGGACGGGCACCGTGAATTCCGGCACGTCCTTGGCGTGCGTCACGCGCAGGCCGTGCTTTCGCATGTGTTCGACGTGTGCCGGCCAGGGATCGATATAGGTCACATCCTCGCCGGCCTGAATCATGTGGGCGCCGGCATAGCCGCCGACCGCGCCCGCTCCGACAAAGGCAATTTTTTTCTGGCCCATGATGTTTCTCCCGGCCGCAGCGTAGCGCGGCGACCGCGTCGATCACAACGTGAACCGGACTAGAACAGCCGCAGCACAACCTGGTCGGCGCGCGACGACAGCGACAGCACCGTGGTCGAAAGTTGCTGGTTCATCTGCAAGGCGAGTAGGTTCGCGCCCTCCTGGTTCAGGTCGGCGAGCGTGAGGCTATCCGCTCCGCTCTGCAACGTGTTGATCATCGCCTTGGTGAAGTCCTGGCGGACCTGCACGGTGGCGAGACTGGAGCCGAATTGTTGCGCCTGCTTGCTCAAGATCGACAGCGCCGCGTTCAGACTGTCGAGGACCGAACCGACGGCCGCGTTCGACTGGAATTCGCTGCCGGCCAAGGCGGACAGCCCGAGCCCGGCCGAATCCAGCGTGACGCCCGCGATGGTCAGCGAGTTGTCGCCTTTTTCGTTCAACGCGACGTTCAGATCGCCGCCGTCGATCAGATCGATGCCGTTGTAGGAGGTGTCCCTCGCCAGCGTGTCGAGCTGCACCACGATTGCGTTGTACTGCGCCTGCAGATTGGTGCGGATCTGGTCGGGGGTCAGCACGCCAGTCGTGGTGCCGCTGCTGATGCCGAGCGCCGCTGTGATCTCCGATGGCGCCGATATCTGCAGGCTGTTGGGCGTCGGCGAACCAGCCACATTGAGTGCCAGGGAGTTGCCGGAGATGCTCGCGGTGACGCCGTTGAGGCCGGCGAGCGCCGTGCTCAGCTCGGCGACGGTCGAAACCTGGCCCGCGCCCAAGCCGAAGGTGATGGTCTGGGTGGGTCCGCCGTTGACCGAGATATCCAAAGCCGCCGGCAGGCCGCCAGCGGTGTGCATTGCGTCGAAGAGGCTGGTGGAGTTCGCAACGCTGCCTTCGACGAATCCAAGCGCGGCGGACGTGCCGTCGGTCGACGCCGGATCGATCGTGAAGCTGGTGTCCGCGCTCTTCGCGGTCAGGACCAGATGGTGCGAGGCGTCAGCCGTCGCAGTGAGCTGGTTCGTGCCGCCGGCGCCGATGACAGCGTTGATCTTGCTCAGGATCGCGGACTGGCTGTCCCCGTTGGCGATGGCGATCGTTTGGGTCGGGCCGCCAGTGAAGTCGATGACAAGGTTGCCGCCGTTCGCGCCGAACGAGGTCAGGTCGCCGGTCCCGGCGATCGACGCGATGGTTTCGGTGGGCAGCGTGCCGGTGACCGCGATCGGGCTATAGGCCGGATTCGGCGACTGCAACGCCTGCTGCGCCACCGCTTTGGCGGAGTTGACGAGCCTTGTCAGCGCCGTCAGCCCGGCATTGGCTGCGCTGATCGCCTGTTGCGCCTGCTGGATGCCATCAACCAGCCGATTGAGGTCGTTGGCGCGGTTGCTGAGGCCGGCCGCGGTGAAGAAGCTGATCGGATTGTCGATGGCGCTGCTGACCCTACGCCCGCTGGCCAGCCGGTTCTGGGTCGAGCTCAACTGGTCCGACGTGGCTTGCAACGCCAGCAGGCTCGCCCGAACGCCGGCCGATAGGGTCACCCCAGACATGCCGAAAAACTAGGGCTAGCGCGTCAACGCCGGGTAAGGCGGCAGGGTCAACGTGCGGTTAGCCGGCAGGGTGAACGATCGGTAAAACGACGGCCCGCCTAGCGATCCGCGAAGGCGAGCCGGACGCCCAGCGCAACGAAGGCGCCGGCGAAAGCCCGGCGCATCCAAGCCAGCACACGCGGGCGGGAGATGACCTGGTCGCGGATGGCGGCAGCAAACATGCCGTAGCCGACAAAAACCACGAATGTCATCAGCATGAACACCGCGCTCAGGCCGAGCATGTGCGGCAGCGGATGCAGCTCATCGGCGCGCACGAACTGCGGCAGGAACGCGAGGAAGAAGATCGAAAGCTTCGGGTTGAGGATGTTGATCAGGATGCCGGTCACCGTCACCTCGATGGCGGAGCGGGCGTCGACGTCCTGCTCCACCTTCAGGGCGCCGCGCTCGCGAAGCGTGTTCCAGGCCATGAAGAGCAGATACGCGACGCCGACGTATTTGAAGGTCTGGAAGGCGAGCGCGCTGGTGTGCAGTAGCGCGGCGAGGCCGAGGATCGCCGCCGCCATGTGCGGCACGATGCCGAGCGTGCAGCCGAAGGCCGCGACCACGCTCGCGCGCGAGCCGCGCGAAAGACCGGCCGCCAGCGTGTAGAGCACGCCGGTGCCGGGCGAGATCACGACAATGAACGAGGTGATGAGGAATTCGACGCTCATGGCCGCTTTTCGTCACGGGACGTGGAGAACCGGATTGTCCCGCGGCCCGTCCGTCCTGGCAAGATCACCGCGGCTTGTTGGCAGCAAGCTCATCGATCGCCGCAATCACCACCTCGGGCGCCGCGTGATGCAGCATGTGGCCGACGCCCGGCAGCACGATGAGGCTGGCCGTGCGGCAGCACCCGGACAATGTGCTTGGCGTGGATGTCCGGCGACACCGTCGTGTCCTCATCTCCGGCGATGACGATGGTCGGCGTCTCGATCTCGCCGTAATGCGGCGCCTGGGCGGTGACGAACGCCTTGAGCCCGGTGAGGTCCTCGGCGTTGGCGATCAGCTCGCGTGGCCGCAGGATCAGTTCGGCGCCGGCGCGTTCGACGATAATCCGGCGGCGGCTCTTGCGGCGCGAACACCATCCTCGACCGCCGGGCTCGATCAGCAGCTCGCCGAGCGGCAGCGCCAACGTGCGCGCGAACAGCGGGCCGACGACGGAGTTGGTCGAGGATCGGATTGTACCAGCCGACGCCGCCCGGCCATGGATGCGTCACCGGCGCCAGCAGCACCAGTCCGGCGACCGCCGTCCGGATAGGCCAGCGCGTAGGCCGTCGCGAGCGCGCCGGACCAGGAATGGCCGACCACGATGGCGCGGGTGACGCCGATCCGTTCCAGCGCCTGATGGATCAGCGCCGCCTGCCGCGCCGGCGAGGCGTCGGCGCGCACCGTCCGGCCGGTCGCTCCAGCCGTGGCCCGGCCGGTCGACCAGGATGACGCGATAGCGCGCCGCGAGCCGGTCGCCGAGCGCGACGCGCATGTCGCCGAGATTGCCGCTGGCGCCGTGCAGCAGCACGACCGGCGGCGCATCGGCGGGGCCAAGCTCCAGCAGATGCAGCCGGCCGCCGGCGACCTCGACGAAGCGGCCGGCCGGCGGATGCGCGCGCTCGATGCGGCGAACTGCCGATCGCCGTGTAGCGCGGCGAGGCCGCCGAGCACGGCAGCCACGATCGCAAAGATGATGATGATCATGCGCATGATACCGGACACTGAAGATATACGATCCGAAGTGCCGGTTGGATGAGTCAGGAACGCTCAAATCGGCAGCGGATGCCGCGATCAGATATCGCGGCCCTCGACCTTCTCGGTCAGGGACTTGACCATCTCGTCGATCTTCGGCGAGATGCGGATTGATCTCCAGCGCGCGGCGGAACACCTCGAGCGCGTGCTTCTCGTCGCCGAACTCCTGGAGGATCATGCCGAGCCCCGACATCGCGCCGAAATGGCGCGGCTCGCGGATCAGCACCTGGCGGATGTCCTCCATCGACTGGCCGTACTCCTTGCGCATGTAGTGGATGGTGGCGCGGCGGTTCCAGGCCTCGATGTAGTCCGGCTTGATCTTGACGATGGCGTCGAGCAGCTCGATGGCGAGATCGAGATCGTTGGAGTCGATCGCCGTCTTGGCGCGGCGTCATCAGCAGATTGGCGGTGTCGCTGCCGGAGGCGAGCCAGAGCGCCCAGATGCGATTCTCGACCTGCTTGGCGCTGTCGGCGTCGGGCGCGGCCTTCAGCGCGCCGAACAGGAAATCGAGATTGCGCGTGCGGTCGCCGCGCTGCGGCCGCGGCAGATCCTTCGGCGGCTGCATCGGCTCGATCGCCTGGCCGTGCGGCGGGCTGGGCGGCGTCACGGTCTGCGCCGAAGCCACCGGCGCCAGCAGCACGAGGGCTGCGGCCGAGAGCAAGGCAAGGGCGGGGAATTGCGGGCTCATCACCCTCGAATCTAAACCCCTGCCGCGCGGCGGCAAGATGGCAATTGCGGCAACAGGTGCCTGATGTGAGGGCGGCTCGAAGCCGCGCCCGAAGGCCAGGTCTTAGCCCTGGCGGGCCTTGAAGCGGGGCTGGGTCTTGTTGATCACATAGACCCGGCCCTTGCGCCGGACGATCTTGTTGTCGCGGTGCCGGCCACGCAGCGATTTCAATGAGTTACGGACTTTCATAACAATCCCGTCGGTTTGCGAGTTTGGCTGGTTCTTAAGGAGCCCTGGCCGGCCCTGTCAAACGGCGGCAATAAGGCGAAAAACGCGCCCGCGCCCCCGGCGCGAAGACGGGCGGGGTTCGCGAGCGCTCGATTGGATCAGATGTTGCGCGATAGGCTTAGCAGGCCGCCGGGCAGAACGGCGAAGTGCAGACCGGCGTCGAGGCGGCGACCCACTTCTTGTCGGTGCCCCAGATCATGACCTTGCAGGCGTTGGTTTTCTTGTTGCAGCCCGTCGAGCAGACCTGCCCGACGTAGGTGCCGGCTTGCCGGCCCCTTCATCATCTTCTGTGCTTCTTGGCTTCCGACGGCGCGGCCGAAACCGCGATCGCCATCACCGCGACGGCGCCAACCAGCAAGAACTTTCGCAATCGACTTCATAGCGAGTACCCCCTTCGTTGAAAAAGACCGGCAAGAATTACACGGCGGCCATGGCGCTCACAAGATCGAATCTGGCGGATGCCCACCGTAGATAGGCTCATCGGGCTGCTCTAAGGTCCGCGCCGGGGACCGGGCCATGAAGCGCAGCACCGAACGTTTTCTGACCACGCACACCGGCAGCCTGCCGCGGCCGGACGACCTGATCCGGATGATGTACGCCAAGGAGGAAGGCGTGCCGGTCGATCGCGACGCGCTGGCGGAGCGGGTGCGCACGGCGGTCGCCGAGGTGGTCAAGAAGCAGGCCGATGCCGGCGTCGACCTGGTCAACGACGGCGAATTGTCGAAGCCGAGCTACGCCACCTACATCAAGGACCGGCTCAACGGCTTCGGCGGCACCGGCAACACCTTCGTCTATCAGGACCTCGCCGACTTTCCGAAGCTTGCGCAGAAGGTGTTCGGCGATCCCGGCCGCTCGCGGCGCAAGACGCCGGCCTGCAACGCGCCCGATCAGCGTGCGCGATCCGCAGGCCGCGCGGACCGACGTCGACAATCTCAAGGCCGCGCTGTCGCAGGTGAAGGCCGAGGAGGGCTTCATGAGCGCCGCCTCCCCCGGCGTGGTGTCGCTGTTCTTCCGCAACGACCACTACAAGGATTTCGAGACCTACATCTACGCCATCGCCGACGCGATGCGCGACGAATACGAGACCGTCGCCAAAGCCGGCTTCGTCGTTCAGTTCGACTGTCCCGATCTCGGCATGGGCCGCCACATCCAGTACGCCGATCTCGACCTCAAGGAGTTCCGCAAGCGCATCCAGCTGCACATCGAGGCGCTCAACCACGCCACCCAGAACATCCCGCCGGAGCAGCTTCGCCTGCATCTGTGCTGGGGCAACTACGAGGGGCCGCACCACCACGACGTGCCGCTCGCCGACATCATCGACATCGTGTTCTCGGCGCGGCCGGACGCGCATCTCGCTCGAAGCCGCCAACCCGCGCCACGCCCACGAATACACGCTGTTCGAGACGGTGAAGCTGCCGCCCGGCAAGGTGCTGATCCCCGGCGTGATCGAATCGAAATCGAACTTCATCGAGCATCCCGAGCTGATCGCGCAGCGCATCGGCCGCTACGCCAAGCTGGTCGGCCGCGAGAACGTCATCGCCGGCAGCGACTGCGGCTACGGCACCTGGGTCGGCCAGGCCGCGGTCGATCCCGACGTGGTCTGGGCCAAGATGGCGGCGATGGCCGAAGGCGCGCGCATCGCCACCAAGCAGTTCTGGAACTGATCGGATCCATGGCCAGTCCCTCGATCCCGCACCGACACCTCCCAGGAGCTGGCCAGCCACGACGGCCCGGTCATCAGCGCGCGAGCCGGGCCGGTTCGACACCATCCTGCGGCCGATCCGGGCGTTCCGGCTGAACTACGTGCCGGTGGTGATGGTCTATTTCGCCTATGGCGCGCTCGGCCTGATCGACGTCACGCGCGACCTGTGGATCAAGGAGAGCCTGTCGTTCACGCCGTCGCAGCTCGCCGGCATCGCGCGTCTGGCTGACGCTGCCCTGGACCGTGAAGATGGTGTTCGGCGAACTGGTCGACACCGTGCCGATCTTCGGCTCGCAGCGGAAAGCCTACGTCCTGCATCGGCGCGCTGTTGATGGCCGCGGGCCTGGTCATCCTCGCCGGCGCCGCCGGCCGCTGGCTCACCTTCGCCCGCGCCGACCATCTCTACATCCTCGGCGCCATGCTGATGGCGATCGGCACCGTCGTGCAGGACGTGGTGGCGGACGCGATGTCCACCGAGGTGGTGCCGCGCACCGACGCCGCAGGGCAACGAGCGGCCCGGACAACGACGTGCGCGTCGAGCTCGGCATGGTGCAGGTGCTCGGCCGGCTCGCGGTGTCGGCCGGCGTCCTCGCCGTCGCCGGCCTGTCGGGATGGCTCGCCAATTTCATGCCGCGCCAGGACGTTTTCCTGATCGGCCTGATCATCCCGGCGATCTCGGTCGCCGGCGTGTTCCTGCGCGGCACCGAGACCATGGAGCGGCGGCCGATCGACTGGCGCATCCTCGGCGGCGGCATCGTGTTCGGCGTCGTCGTGGTGGTGCTCGGCGTCGGCGGCATGCCGTTCGGCCAGGAGATCATCTTCGTCATCTCGATGGCGGTGGTCTGCTACATGCTCGTGCTGGTGACGGCCGAGCTCGATCACAACACCAGGATGGGCATCCTGTTCTCCACCATCATCGTGTTCGCCTTCCGCGCCGCGCCGAGCGGTCGGCGACGGCTTCTTCTGGTGGACGCTGGACGAGCTCAATTTCGACGCCGCGTTCTACGGCACGCTGCGGCAGACCGGCGCGATCCTGTCGATCGCCGTGATGTGGCTGTTCAGCCGGCAATTGACCGAATGCTCCGTGACCAAGACGCTGCTCTGGATCGCGGTGGCCGGCACCGTGCTGTCGTTCCCCAACATCGCGCTGGTCTACGGCGTCCACCAGTGGACCGAGGCGGTGTTCGGCTTCGGCGCCCGCAGCATCGCCTTCGTCGATGCCGCGGCGTCCTCGCCGTTCGTGCAGCTCAGCATGGTGCCGCTGCTGACGCTGACCGCGTACTATGCGCCGCCCGGCCATCGCGCCACCTGGTTCGCGCTGATGGCCTCGCTGATGAACATCGCGCTGGTGGCGTCGCAATTGCAGACCAAGTATCTCAACGACATCTTCGTGGTCGGGCGCGGCCAGTACGCCGAGCTCGGGCCGCTGCTGATCTGGGCGGTGGCGCTTGAGCTTCATCATTCCGGTCGCCGTCATCGTGCTGTTCGGCAAGCGCGCGGTGACGCACCCGGCGCTGAAACACGACTGAGCGGAGTGCGTGGCGTGCAATTCGGCCTGAATTTCTTTCCCTGCGTCGGCCCGGAGCAGAAATCCGGCGGAGCGCTATTTCCGCGAGGCGATGCATCTGTGCAGCCTGACCGACGAACTGGGCTACACCCACATCCGGCAGGTCGAGCACTACTTCCATCCCTACGGCGGCTACAGCCCCAATCCGCTGATCTTCCTCACCGCCGCGGCGATGCGCACCAAGAACACGCGGCTGATCACCGGCGCGGTGCTGCCGGCGTTCAACAAGCCGCTGAAGATGGCCGGCGAGATCGGCATGCTCGACGGCATCAGCAACGGCCGGCTCGAGGTCGGCTTCGCCCGCGCCTTCCTGCCGCACGAGTTCGCGGCGTTCGGCGTCAGCCTCGACGAGAGCCGGCGGCGCTTCACCGAAGGGCTGTCGCAGATCACGCATGCTGCTGAAGGACGAGAACGTCTCGTCCAAGGGCGAGTTCAACAGCTTCGCCAACATCACGTCGCTGCCGCGGCCGACGCAGAAGCCGCACCCGCCGTTCTGGATCGCCGCCACCAACACGCCGGAGACCTTCGCCTTCGCCGGCACCAACGGCTGCAAGGTGATGGCGATCCCGCTCGAGCCGCACAAGATGCGCGACCTGATCGGCACCTACCGCGACGCCTGGCGAGCGGCCGGCCATCCCGGCAACGGCCATGTCATGAACACGTTCTTCATGTGCTGCGCGCCGACCCGCGACGAGGCGATGGCGATGGGGCTCGGGCCCTGCAACGCGCATCTCAAGGGCCTCGCCGACGCCGCCAAGGAATGGCTCACCGGCGCCAGCACCAAGGACTATCCGGGCTACGACAAGCTGATGGCGCATGTGCTGGCCGACAGCGCCGAGAAGCAGGTCGCGGCCGGCTCGGCCTTCATCGGCACGCCGGCCGACATCGTCGAGATGATCGCGCAGCTACAACGACAAGGTCGGCGGCATCGACAGCGTGTCGCTGCACTTCACGCCGGGCAACATGCCGGTCGAGATGGCGGAGCGCTCGCTGCGGCTGTTCTCGAAAGAGGTGATGCCGAAGGTGGCGGGGCTTTAGCTACACCGCCTCGATGGCGAAGCGGTCGCCGTGCCGCACCACCCGGCCAAAGCCGGGAAACCCGAGATGCGCGCCGGCGACGGTGAGCCGCTCGCTCGCCGCCCAATCGAGCACCGTCTGGCGGGTCGCCGCGGCCAGATCGGAGTCGACGTCGTAGATCAGCCGCGCCTCGGGACGCGCCAGCTGCACCGCCGCGAGATGGACGATGTCGCCCCAGATCAGCAGGCGCTCGCCGCCGGACTGGATCAGCCAGTTGGTGTGGCCCGGCGTATGGCCGGGCCGCAGCATCGCGGTGATGCCGGGCAGCACCTCGCCGTCCTTGATGCGGCGGATGCGGTCGCGATACGGCGCGGTCACGCGCGCGCTGCTTCTTGGAATTGCTGACGAGGCGCTCGGGGTCGCTCGGCTGCAGCGTGCGGTCGAGCCAGAACGCCGCCTCGACCTCGTGGATGATCAGCTCGGCGTTGGGAAACACCGCCCTGCCCGCTTCGTCGAGCAGCCCGAGCGAATGATCGGAATGCAGATGCGTCAGCATGATGATGTCGATCGCCGCGGGATCGACGCCGATGGCGCGCAGATTCTCCGGCAGCTTGCCGAGATTCTTCTGAACCGGCTGCAATCCCTGCCCGGTGCCGGCGTCGCTCAGGATCAGCTTGCCGTGGTGGCGGATCAGGAAGCTGTTGACGTCGAGCGGCAGCGGCTGGCCGTAGGGGATGCCGGTCAGCCGCGCGCTGTCGTCCTTGTCGACGCCGAGGATGACGTCGTGATTGCTGTACAGCACGCCGTCGGAGACGGCGGTGACGGTGAACTCGCCGACCTGCTTCGTGCTCATGCCGCGCGCTGCCAGCGCGGGCTTGCCGCGAATGATGTCGGAGGCCTTCTCCGCCATCATCAGCACGCAGGCGTTGATGTGGGCGGAGACGAGGTCGGGCATCGCCGAGGCATCGACCACGCGCAGCCGCTCGACGCCGTTCACGCGGAACTGCGGATCGACCACCGCGTGCCGGGCCGGTCCCCATGACGCAGGTCGAGGCCGGATGGTTGCGCGGTCGCGGTGACTTCCTGATCCAGGTATCGATCTCGGCGTCGGTCTTGACCTTCGGACCGGGCGAGAGTCTCCGCGCCGCGGAACGCGCGCGAGCGGCGGCTGGGCCGCGACCTCGCGCGCGATCTTGAAGCCCTGCCGCAAGGTCGGCAGGTCGTTCGGCGCGGTGAAGAAGTTGCGTCACGATCCTGCACCTGTCGCTCGGATTGGACGAGCGCAGCAGCACCTCGCCGCGGCTGTCGGGATGCAGCAGGCACGGGCCGGATGCCGTAGCCGTCGGCATAAGGCTTCTTCCAGCCCGGGAACCACAGCGCCGCGGCCGGGCGGCGCGCCGCGGAACATGAACTCGATGTTGGGCACGGCAAGCTCCGGCCGCGTCTTGATGAAGGCGTGCAGGCCGCCGGGCACCACGGTCGCGGGCCCGGTGCCGAACAGGTAGCCGCGCAGCATGTTGAGCGCCATCTTGTCGAGCCGCATGTTGTCGCGGAACTCGCTGCCGCTCGGTGCGGGCGAACATGATCAGCACCGCGAGATGGTCCTGCAGATTTTTCCCGACCGGCAGATCGATCACCGGCTCGATGCCGACCGAGCGCAGATGATCGGCCGGGCCGATGCCGGACAGCATCAGCAATCTGCGGCGAATTGAACGCGCCGCCGCACAGGATGACCTCGCGGTCGGCGACGGCGTTCAGCGCGCTGGCCGCCCTTTTCGTATTCGCACGCCGGTGGCGCGCTTGCCCTGCATCGTGACGCGGGCGACATGGGCGCGCGACCTCGACCTCGAGATTTTTCCGCTTCATCGCCGGATGCAGATAGCCGACCGCGGCCGAGCAGCGCTTGCCGTCGCGGATCGAATACTGGCTGCGGCCGAAGCCCTCGCCGCTGAGCGCCGTTGTAGTCGTCGGTGACCGGCAGGCCGGCCGCGCGCGCCGACTCGATCCAGGCGGTGAACATCGGGTCCTTGGTCTTGGCCCACTGCACGCCGATGTTGCCGTCATCGCCGCGAAACTCGCTCTCGCCGTCCTGCCAGCTTTCGACGCGCTTGAAGTACGGCAGCACGTCCGCGAAGGACCAGCCGAGCGCGCCCTTCTGCGCCCAGCGGTCGTAGTCGGCCGGATCGCCGCGGGTGAAGGCCATCACGTTGATCGAGGACGAGCCGCCCAGCACCTTGCCGCGCACCTCCTCGATGCTGGCGGCCGTTGAGGTTCGGGTCGGGCTCGGCTGATAGCCCCAGTCGTGCATCTTGTATTCGTGCAGCTTGCCGAGCCCGATCGGGATGTGGATCAGCGGATTGAAGTCGCGGCCGCCGGCTTCGAGCAGCAGCACGCGCGCGTGCGGGTCCTCCGACAGGCGGTTGGCCAGCACGCAGCCGGCGGAGCCGCCGCCGACGATGATGTAGTCGTAGCTGTGGTCGGGCATGACGACTTACTGCTTGCGTTCGGGGATCTGGATCAGCTCGTCGAGCTGCTGCTTGGTGAGCGGCGCGGAAATGTATTTGAACGTCACGGCATCCGCCATGACGTCATCGACGCCGGAAATCCGGTCGGGATCGACCGCCTCCTTGGGCAGGAATTCGGCGAGCGCGCGCTTGGCGGTCGCCTCGGAAATGCTGCGCCCATTTCGCATAGGCGGCGAGGCCCTCCGGCGTCGAATAGACCCAGTCGAGCGCCTCGCGGTAGGCGCGCATGAAGCGCACGAACACGTCGGGGCGCTTCGTCATCTCGTTGGAGTTGGCGATCAGCAGCCGGATGGTCTGGCGATCGAGCACCGGATCGTCCGAGGCCTTGGCGACGACGCGGGTCCTGCCCTGCTCGACCGCATCGACGCCGAACGGCGCGCCGGCCCAGCCGACGTCGATCTGGCCGCTCATCACCTGGGTGTAGGTGCGCGGGCGCGGCGCCGGTCTGGGTCGGCACGAAATCGGCGCCGGTGAACTTCTTCAGCGCCAGCACCGAGGTGTGGGTCGAGGAGCCGTTGGTCGAATAGGCCACCGTCTTGCCGGCGGCGTCCTTCAGCGACTTGATCGGGCTGTCGGCCCGCACATACCAGAACAATTGTTTGCCGCCGGTGAAGGTCGAGCCGATGATGCGGACCGGCGCGCCCTTGGCATAGGCGCCGATGGTGCCGAGAAAGCCGATCGCGACGCCGATGTGGGCGGCGTTGGAGATGACGACCTGGATCGTCTCGCCGCCGCCCTGCGTATAGAAAATGTCGAGCGCGAGGCCGTGCTTCTTGAAGATGCCGGCGTTCTGCCCGAGCTCGGCGACGAAGGTCTCGCCGACGCCGCGCGCGCCGACCGCAAGCTTGAGACGATCCTCGGCGCGGGCGCACGGCGGCAACAATGACAGCGCGGCCGCCAACGCAGCACCGACAAAGCAATCGAGAACGATGCATCCGCGCCTCCTCCCCGGCCCCGGTTGGCTCCGGGCGATGGCGTTCAGGTTAGCAAATCAAACGCCGGCTCCGCCAACCGATCTTGCCGGCCGGCCGGCGGATGAACCATTGGCGGAGGCCGCGCGTTGTCCCCCGTGGATGATGTGGAGACAACCATGAACGAGACGCGGGACGACGACGTCCAGGACGGCATCGGCAACCAGAGGCTCACGGGCCAGGACAAGCGGCAGCCCGACCTGCGCAATCCAGCCTCGGAGCCACTGAAGACGCCGGAGGGCTTGAAGCGGGAGCGGCGCGGCCCGCTGGATAAGAATCTCGGCCGCGGAACAGAGCCCTGACGATCCAGCCAAGCGCGCGCCGACAAGCGCCGGCTACAACACCCGCTCAGACGAAAAACGCCGCCGCCCAATTGGGCGGCGGCGCGGCATTGCGGATTTTGAAACCCGATCAGCGGCGGTGGTGATGGCGGTGATGGCGCCGATGCCCACGCGGCATCGCGTGCGCGTGCAGTTCCATCGCGGAGATGCCGCCGACCACGCCAAGCCCGGTCTGGGCCTGGCCGCTCACCGGCTGCAGGGCAATGGTCCTGGCGGAGCCGCCCCACAGCACGTTGGCGCCGAGGCCGACGCCGACCGTCACGTTGGCGGAGCCGCCGACATAGGTGCCGCTCAGCGCGCCTGGCGCCGGAGTGTTCGGCGCAAACACCGACCAGCCGAGCGCGGTGGATTGGTTGAAGCCGAGATCGAGCCCGACCCTGCGGATCTGGGCATCATAGGCCTGCGGCGGACCGCCGGCCGACGGCCGGAACAGGCACTGCAGGTTGGTGACCGACCCGACGATGAATTGCTGCGAGGCTCCGCGGCATTCCAACAGACCGACTTCCGAAGCATCATAGGCCATCGCCGATGTGGCCGATGTGATCAAAGCGGCAGCGACAGCTGCGCCCAGAAGTAACGCATAACACCTCCTGTTATTGACGCGCGATGCGCCGGCGAAGCGACTCGGCCATCCGTGTCGAGAGCGCGGCACAGTCGAGCGACAATTGGCCTAAATCGTGGTGGGGCCCGGCAAAGTCGTGACCATGCGGCAACAGTCGGCGCGAACAATTGTGGCAGCGAAAAGCCGGACAAATTGTCAGAATCGCTTTTTTCGCGTGCGATCCATCCGGTCGAGGCCGGCCTTGGCGTAAGGACGACGCGGTTTGCGTCGCGGCTTTGCATCCGGATCGATCGGGGTGCGGACCACCTCGCCGTCCGGATAGGTCGCCTGCACGAAGCGGCCATCCCCGGCTTCGACGACCTCGATGCTGGACGGCTTGGATTTTGGCATGCACGGACGGTATCGAAGGAGTGGTGGGCGCGACAGGGATCGAACCTGTGACCCCTACCATGTCAAGGTAGTGCTCTTCCGCTGAGCTACGCGCCCGTCCGGCAGGGTCTTATCGGCTAAGGGCTGGACAGGCAAGCGGGCCAAAAGCCAGGCCCAAACCTCAGGCCGCCGCCAGCATCTTCTGGACCTCGTTGACGAGGTCGCGCAGGTGGACCGGCTTCGACAGCACCTTGGCGTGCTTGGGCGCCGCGGAATCCGCGTTCAGCGCCACCGCGGCAAAGCCGGTGATGAACATGATCTTGATGTCGGGGTCGAGCTCGGCCGCCCGGCGGGCAAGCTCGATGCCGTCCATCTCCGGCATCACGATGTCGGTGAGCAGAAGCTGGAACGGCTCCTCGCGCAGCCGCTGATAGGCAGACAGGCCGTTGTCGTAGGAGATGACCTCGAAACCCGCGTTCTGCAGCGCCTTCACCAGGAAGCGCCGCATGTCGTTGTCGTCTTCCGCGAGAAGGATTTTCCCGCTCTGATCGTTCTGTGTGTTCTGTGCCATCTGCCCCGACCGCCCTCGTGTGGCACCTTCTAGCGGCCGCACGCTAACGCCTCGTTACAACGCCCCGTAGCTTGCCCGCCTTTGGCCCCGCCAAGCAACCCAGTTTGGCGCGGATTTGCTCGCTTTTGGAGCAGGCCCACCCCGCCTCCCATTAGCCGAAATGCTGGTAAACAAGCGGTGAAAGGGCGCTTGGCAGCGTCGCGTCCAGCGTGGACAATGCGAGTCGACGCGGAACCAGGACAACCGCTGCAGCTTGACCCGCAACTGGGAATTCCCGAGAACGCCTGCGCCCATGAACTTCGCCCCATGAACCAGCTGCAGGACGAGCTCGATCCGCCGTTCGAGATCATCGAGCCGGAGCAATCGCGCGGCCCGGTGCTGTTCAACTCGCCGCATTCCGGGCGGGTCTATCCTCGCGCGTTCCTGCAAAGCTCGCGGCTCGACCTGCCGACCTTGCGCCGCTCCGAGGACAGCTTCGTCGACGACCTCGCGCTCGGCGTGGTGGCGCGCGGCTATCCGCTGATGCGGGCGCATTTCCCGCGCTGCTTCGTCGACGTCAACCGCGAGCCCTACGAGCTCGATCCGCGCATGTTCGAGGGCCGGCTGCCGTCGTTCGCCAACACCCGCTCGATGCGGGTGGCCGGCGGCCTTGGCACGGTCGCCCGCGTGGTCGGCGACGCCCAGGAAATCTACGACCAGCGCATCTCGGTCGATGACGCGCTCCGCCGCATCGAGAATCTCTACAAGCCCTATCATCGGGCGCTGCGCCGGCTGTTCACCCGCGTGCACCGCGAGTTCGGCGCGGCGATGCTGGTCGACTGTCATTCGATGCCGTCGTCGACCGGGCCGAAGGACGACCGCCCGCGCGCCGACGTGGTGCTGGGCGATCGTTACGGCACGAGCTGCGTCGCCGTGGTGTCGGAGGTGGTCGAGACGACGCTGCGCCAGCAGGGCTATGCGGTGAGCCGCAACAAGCCTTACGCCGGCGGCTTCATCACCGAGCACTACGGCAACCCGGCCGCGGGCCTGCACGCCATCCAGATCGAGTTCAATCGCGCGCTCTACATGAACGAGCGCCGCTTCGAGCACGCAGCGGGCTTCGGCCGCCTCGCCACCGATCTCGAAATTCTGGCCGACCGCTTGGCCGGCATCCCGCTTGAAGAGTTACGGCCCTACCGCGCCGCCGCCGAATAGGCCGTCCGGAACCTTCCCGCAAAGAAAAAAGGGCCGTCGGCAAGCCGACGGCCCAAGTCTAGGGAGGAAACGCCCAAGGAGGGCGGCGGGATCAGGCGTGAGCCCAATGCCGCGCTGCAGCAATATGCTCCCGCATCGCACAAAGCGCAAGTGTTGCTGTCCCAATCTCCGCATGGCTGTTCATAACTGGGCGCAACGCTAGGAACCGCCTAAGTGGCTCTTCCTGTTGGCTTAATCGATCAGGCTACCAACCAGAACGAGCACCGGTTGCAGGGCAAGGCGCGACCGACAGGCCGCTACCGAATAGGCCGGCCGAAGGCCCAGACGAGCGTCAAACCAAGCGGCAACGGTGTTGCCGCGAAGTGGCGCGACTCGCCATGGGCTGTCATCATCCCGCGAGAACTCCCCGAAAGAACCCATGACGGCCATCGATTTTGCAGCCTTCGTCGACCGGCTCGCGACCGTCTCCGGCGAGGCCATCCTGCCGTTCTTTCGCACCTCGCTCGGCGTCGAGAACAAGGGCGGTCCGGGAACCTTCGACCCGGTGACCGCGGCCGACCGCGCCGCCGAGACCGCCATGCGCACATTGATCCGCGAGAGCTTTCCCGATCACGGCATCGTCGGCGAGGAGTTCGGCAGCGAGCGCACCGAGGCCGAGTATTGCTGGGTGCTCGATCCGATCGACGGCACCAAGTCCTTCATCGCCGGGCATGCCGGCGTGGGGCACGCTGATCGCGCTGACGCGCGCGGGCGAGCCGGTCTACGGCATGATGCATCAGCCGTTCACTCGCGAACGCTTCACCGGGGACAGCAACGCGGCGCGCTACCGGGGCCCGGCCGGCGACCGCGCGCTGCATGTGCGGCGCTGCGGCGGGCTTGGCGAAGCCATGCTGATGACGACGAGCCCGCTGCTGATGAAGGAGAAGGATCGTGCCGCCTTCGGCAAGGTCGAGACGGCGGCACGGCTGTCGCGCTACGGCGGCGATTGCTACGCCTATTGCATGCTGGCGGCGGGCCATATCGACCTCGTCATCGAGACCGAGCTCAAGCCGTATGACATCCTGCCGCTCGTTCCGATCATCGCGGGCGCCGGTGGCGTGGTCACGGCCTGGGATGGCAGCTCGCCCCGCGCGGGTGGCCGCGTCATCGCCGCCGGCGATCGGCGCGTGCATGAAGCAGCGATGAAAATCTTATCGGGCTAAGACGTGCCCTTTCGGCAGGTCGAGCGTTGCATCAAGATTGTTCGACGCAAACAGCAGGGATCACCAGTGAACCGACATCGCATCCTGATCATTGTCGGCATCGCTGCCGTGCTCGCTGCGACCGGCTGGTATCGCACCCATGCTGCCGACGCACCCACTGCGCGAACGTCGCGTGGCAGCGGCGGCGCCGCGGTGCCGGTGACGACGGCACCGGCCCAGGCCGAGGACTTTGCGATCCGCCGGCGGACCATCGGCATCATCGAATCGCCCGCGACCGTGGTGGTGAAATCCCGCCTCGAAAGCCAGGTGACGGAACAGCACGTCAGGGACGGCCAGCTTGTCAAGAAAGGCGACGTGCTGTTCACGCTCGACGACCGGGTGGTCAAGGCTGTGATCTCGCGGGATCAGGCGCAGCTCGAAAAGGACCAGGCATCGGCGGACCGGACCGAGCTCGATCTGGAGCGCTACCAGCGCTTGTCCGAGACGAACGCGACCTCGCGTCAGCAATTGGATCAGGCGACGGCAGACCACAAGATCGCGCTCGCCGTCGTCGAGGCCGACAAGGCGCAGGTCCGCGCCGACAACCTGCAACTCGGCTACACCAAGATCGAAGCGCCGATCGGCGGCCGCCTTGGCACCGTCCGCGTCTCGCCCGGCAACCTCGTCAGCGTCAACGATCCGACCGGTCTCGTGACCATCACGCAGGTCCGGCCGATCCGCATTGCCTTCACGCTGCCCGAGCGCGACCTCGCCGCGCTTCGCAAGGCTTACATCACCAAGCCGCCCGCGGTGGTGCGCGTCTTCGAGCCGGGCGCCAGCGATGCGCTGGCAACCGGCGAACTCGACTTCATCGACAGCCTGGTCGATTCATCGTCTGGCACAATCGCCGCCAAGGCGAAATTCGCCAACGAAAAGTTCGAGCTCTGGCCGGGAATGTACGTCGACGTCGAGATCGATCTCGCGGTCCGGCCGAAGACCGTGATGATCCCGACCGTGGCGATCCAAAGCGGCCAGAACGGGCCGTTTGTCTTCGTCGCCACGCCGGACAAAAAGGCCGAGATGCGCAAGGTCGAGCTGGTCGGCGTCGAGGGTGACCGCGCGGCCCTCGCATCGGGCGTCAACGAAGGCGACCGTGTCATCGTCGAGGGCCAGATGCGCCTTGTCGATGGCGCGAGCGTCACCGAGGCCGCCCAGCTGCGGCCGGCCCGAGCGCCAACAAGGCCGCCGGCGGCCCGGCGGCGAGGCCAAAGCCGGGCGCCGGCCGAGGCCAAGGCCGGGGCCAGGCCCATGAACATTTCCGAATTCTGCATCCGGCATCCCGTCGCGACGACGCTGATGTCGGCGGCCCTCGTCGTCAGCGGCGCGTTCGCCTACATGTTCCTGCCGGTGGCGGCGCTGCCGCGCACGGAGTTTCCGGTCGTCAACGTCTCGGCGTCATTGCCCGGCGCCTCGCCCGACACCATGGCGAACGCGGTGGCGACGCCGCTCATCAAGCAATTCTCGGCCATCGCCGGCATCGATTCCATCAGCTCGACGAGCTCGCAGGGCTCGGTTTCGATCGCGATCCAGTTCGAGCTCAACCGCGACATCGACAGCGCCGCCGCCGACGTGCAGTCCGCGATCGCGCGGGTGCAGAAGCAATTGCCGGCCGAGATGACCGACCCGCCGAGCTACCGCAAGGTCAATCCGGCCGATGCGCCGATCCTGCTGCTGACGCTTGAGCAGCGAGATCGCGCCGCTCCAGGACATGGATGCCTTCGCGCAGCAGGTGATCTCGCCGGCGCTGTCGACCATCGACGGCGTCGCGCAGGTGCAGGTGTTCGGCAGCCAGAAATACGCCGTTCGCGTGCAGTTGAATCCGGACGCGCTGGCCGCCCGCGGCATCGGCGTCGACGAGGTGCAGGCGGCGATCACCGCGGCCAACGCCAACACGCCGATCGGCACGCTGAAGAACACCAAGCAGTCGCTGACCATCCAGGCGCAGACCGAGCTGTCGAACGCCGACCAGTTCCGCAACATCATCGTCGCGACGCGCAACGGCCGGCCGATGCGGCTTGGCGACCTCGCGGTGGTGACGGACTCGGTCGAGGATAACCAGACCGCGAGCTGGTACAACGGCACGCGCGCAATCCTGCTTGGCGTATTCCGTCAGCCCGAGGCCAATACGGTCGAGGTGGTCGACCGCATCAAGGCGCTGCTGCCGAGCTTCGAAAGCCAGTTGCCGCGCGGCGCCGCCTTGAATGTGCTCAACGATCGCTCCACGTCGATCCGCGACGCCGTGCACGACGTGCAGCTCACGCTGGGGCTGACCATCGCGCTCGTCATCATGGTGATCTTCCTGTTCCTGCGCAAAGTCTCCGCCACCGTGATCCCGGCGCTGGCCGTGCCGATCTCGCTGATCGCCACGCTCGGCGCGATGTATCTGCTCAACTTCAGCATCGACAACATTTCGCTGCTCGGCTTGACGCTCGCGGTCGGCCTCGTCGTCGACGACGCCATCGTGATGGTGGAGAACATCCATCGCCACATGGAGGAGGAGGGCCTCGACTCGTTCGAGGCCGCGCTCAAGGGCAGCCGCGAGATCGGCTTCACCATCATCTCGATCTCCATCTCGCTGGTGGCTGTGTTCATTCCGGTGCTGATGATGGGCGGCATCATCGGCCGCATCTTCAATGAATTCGCCGTGGTGGTGACGGTCTCGATCGTGGCGTCGGCGTTCGTGTCGCTGACGTTGACGCCGATGCTGGCCGCCAAGATTCTGCCCAAGCCCGAGCCGCCGGGCACGGAGCGCACCGGCTGGAGCGCGTATTTCGAACGCGGCTTCGAAGCCGTGCTGCGCGGCTACGACCGCACCTTGAAGCTCAGCCTGCGCCACAAGCCCTGGATGCTCGTGTTGTTTTTCGCGACGCTGGCCGGGACGGTCTGGCTTCTGGTCGTCACGCCCAAGGGGCTGTTTCCCCAGGAGGACATCGGGCAGCTCTCGGTGTCGACCGAAGCGCGCCAGGACGTTTCGTTCGAAGCCATGGTTGGCCTGCAGCAACAGGTTGCGGCGGCCTACCAAAGGTCGCCGTATGTTGCGAGCGTGGCGTCCACCGTCGGCGGCACCGCGCTCAACAACGGCAAGATGTACGTCGAGCTGAAGCCGCGCAGCGAGCGCCCGGCGTTGCAAAAGGTGCTGTCGGATCTGCGCCGCGACACAGCGAACATCGCCGGCATCCGGACGGTGGCGGTGCCGGTGCAGAATCTGCGGATCGGCGGCCGCTCGAGCAAGGCCGAATATCAGTTCGTCATGCAGGGCCTCAACCGGCCGCAGCTCTACGAATGGTCGCAGAAGATGGCCGACGCCATGAGCGCGCGATCCGTTGTTCGCCGACGTCAACAGCGACCTCCAGGTCAACGCGACGCAGGCGACGCTGGTCGTCGACAAGGACAAGGCAAGCTCGCTCGGCATCACGGCGGCGCAGCTGCGCTCGACGCTGTACTCCGGGTTCGGCAGCCGGCAGGTGTCGACCATCTACGGCACCGGCGACAGCTTTTCGGTGGTGATGGAGTTCAACGAAAAGGCCAACTGGACGACCGCTGAGCTGCCGGACGTCCGCATCCGCAACAGCGACGGCAAGCTGGTGCCGATCGGCGCGTTCGCGCGGATCGAGCGGACCGCCGGGTCGCTCACCATCAACCAGCTCGGGCAGCTTCCGGCCGTGACGCTGTCGTTCAACCTGCCGGCGGGCGTCTCGCTCGGCGAGGCCGTGGCGCGGATCGACGAGCTGAAGGCCGCGCAGAAGTTTCCGGCCACGCTCACCACCGGCTTTGCCGGCAACGCCAAGACCTACCAGGACTCGGTCGCCAACCAGGGCATTCTGCTGCTCGCTGCGGTGATGACGATCTATATCGTGCTCGGCATCCTCTACGAGAGCTACATCCATCCGTTCACGATCCTGACCGGCCTGCCGTCGGCGGTGATCGGCGCGCTGATTGCGCTGCGGCTGTTCGGCATGGACCTCAGCCTGATCGCGGTGGTCGGCCTGCTGATGCTGATCGGCATCGTCAAGAAGAACGCGATCATGATGATCGACGTCGCCTTGACGACGCAGCGCGAGGGCAAGGCGCCGGCGGACGCGATCTACGAAGCCGCCCTGCTGCGCTTCCGGCCGATCATGATGACGACGCTCGCAGCGCTGCTCGGCGTGCTGCCGATCGCGGTCGGCATCGGCGCCGGCGCCGAGCTGCGCCAGCCGCTGGGCGTGGCCCTGGTCGGCGGCCTGCTGGTCTCGCAGCTCGCTCACGCTCTACATGACGCCGACGCTCTACATCTACATGGAGCAGCTCGCCGGCGGCGCCCGCAATCTGGTTCGCAGGATCGGGAAGCGGCCGGCCGACACGGCGCAAGCGCCGGTCTAGCGCATCACTTGAACAGCGGCGTGCCCGGCACGAAGGCGTCGAACGCCGCCCAGAACTGCGCGCGATAGCGATCCTGCTCCATCATCAATTCGTGCCGCGCGCCGGCGATGATCAGGTGCGAGCCGGCGCGGAGCCGGATCGCGATGTCCTCGATCGCGGCGGTCGACACCACCTCGTCGCGGCCGGCGGCGATCAGCATCAGCGGCTGCCGTATCTTGCTGGTGTAGGCGGGAGAGGCGATGTCGCCCATGGCGCGGTAGGCGGCGTTGAGCCAGGCCACGGTCGGCGAACCGATGCCCAGTTCGGGCGCCGCCTCAAGCACCGCCTTGGTGCGGGCGTGACGCACCGGATCGGAGGTCGCGATATTGTTGACGTAGGAGCCCGATCGCGACCACGTCGTCGCTGCCGCCCGGGATGTTGGTCGAGCCCATGCCGATCAGCCGCATCGCGCGGAGCGGTGATGCGGGCCGGCGCGGCATTGCGGTTGCCGGCCAGCCGGATCATCGGCGCCGACAGCACGACGCGGTCGAACCAGCGGCTGCCGTGGCGCGCGACGCGCATCATCACCGTGCCGCCCATCGAATGACCGATCGCGAAGATCGGCGGCGGGCAATCCGGCAGCACCACCTCGTTCATCAGCGCCTCGACGTCGCGCTCGTACTCGGAGAAGTCGCCGACATGGCCCTTGCGCGGATCGGACAGCGCGCGCTCGGAGCCGCCCTGGCCGCGCCAGTCGATGGTGGCGACGGCGAAGCCGCGGGCGCGCAGCTCGCGCACCGTCTCGAAATATTTCTCGATGAATTCGGCGCGGCCCTGGAAGAGGCAGACCGTGCCCTTGCGGCCCGGCGGCGGATGCCAGCGCGCAAAGCGGACGCTCACGCCGTCGCGCGTCTTGAGCATGCCGGTGACCACGTCCTCGGGCACCGGATTGGCGGGGATGGAAACGAGGTCCATGGAATGCGCTGATCGGGCTCGGTTGACGGGACTCAGGATGAATCAAGCCCGCGCGCCTTATAGCAGCACGCGACCGCGGCTCAATTGCAGGCGTGAATGACGTTCCGCAGGTTCGGATAATTCACAAGATATTACAACAATTTAACCGAGGCCTCCGGGCCGCCGCAACCCTCTTGCGAGGCAAAAAATCGCTTCCCATATCGGGGCTGTGCAGGCCCATCCGGGATGCACGGTTCCACGGGTCCGGCCATCGCGGCGGACCACCGCATGTCGCTCAAAGGAGGATATGCCATGCGTACTTTCGATCTTGCTCCCCTCTATCGCTCGACCGTCGGCTTCGACCGGCTGTTTTCGATGCTGGACGGCTTTGAGGCCGCTCCGGGCTACCCGCCCTACAACATCGAGCGCACCGGCGAGAACGACTATCGCATCTCCGTAGCCGTCGCAGGCTTCGGCGAGAGCGAACTGTCGATCGAGTCGAAGGAAAACACGCTGACCATCAAGGGCGAGAAGCAGGTCAAGCAGGACAACAACGGCGAGGTGCTCTACCAGGGCATCGCGGCGCGCGCTTTCGAGCGCCAGTTCCAGCTTGCCGACTACGTCCAGGTGAAGGGCGCGTCCCTCGAGAACGGTCTCCTGCACGTCGAGCTCGTGCGCGAGATTCCCGAGGCGAAGAAGCCGCGCCAGATCGCCATCAACGGCAAGGCCAAGCCGCAGGTGGTCGAGACCAAGGCTGCTGCCTAACGCAGCTAACGTCACTCAGCGGTTCCTCCGCAGAGTGGAGCGCCCCGGAAGCCCCGGGGCGCTTTCATTTTGTCAGATCGGCGTCTCTTCCGGGGCCGGCATCTTGGCCGGCGCCGGAGATTTCGGCGCTGCGGCATTGGGCGCTGAAGAACCGGGCCATTCTTTCGGCGCGGCCGCGGGCGGCGTCGACGTCGAAGGTGCAGCGGCGGGCGCGTTGGGCTTCGGCTTCGGCAGCGGCGCGGTCTTCGGCGGCGCTGCGGCGGCGCGCTTCAGCGGCTTGGGCTTGGTGGCGCCGGCGCCGCGCGCTGCGGGAAACGCTCCGGCGGCGGCGGCAGCGGACCGCCCTGCGGATCGGCCGGGATCACCTGCGGATCGGACTGCGGCGGGGCATCGGCCTCGTCATCGGGCTGGCCTCCGTTGTAGTCCCGCGGCGGATTGTTGCCGTAGCGCGGCGGCACACCCGGCACCGGTGCCGGCGGACGGGCGCCATAGGCTCCAGGCTGTTGCGGCGCATCGTCATATTCGTCATCGGCGGTCGGCGCGCCGGGGCCGTAGCCCGGCTGCGGCACGGTGCCGGGCGGAGGTGTGTAGCCCGGCGGCATCCGCTGGCACGCGCCCATGGTGACGCCAGACGGCGCGCCCGGCGGCATCCGCGACGCGGTGCGGACCGGCGTCACCGACAGGATGTCGCCGTTGCGGCCGTTGATCACGAGCGTGACCTCGCGGTCGTTGCCGTCGATCGCGCGCAGCACGTAGTTCGGGCCGCGGCGCACCGGCTGGCCGAGCGGATCGAACCCGGTCGAGCGCAGCATGGTCAGGATCTCGCGGGGCCGCAGCATGCCCGCCTCGTAACCTGCGGTCGTACCCTGCGGCGGGTAACCTTGCGGCTGGTAGCTTTGGGCCATGGCCGGCGCGGACAGCGCCAGCATCGCCAGCGCCGCGGCAGATCAATTCGCTGTTTCACGAATTCCCTCCACCGTCGTCCCGATGCCGCCAGCATCGCCGCGGATTGGGGCGCCGCTGCGGCGGCCGCTATTGCGCCTTTGCGGCGGCGTTCACGAATTGATCGATCTCGTCCTCGCGGGTGGCAAAGCGACGTGACCAGCCGGATCAGGCAATGATCCGGCTGCAGGCGCCGACGCCAGGCTGTCGCTGTGGCGCACATAATAGCGGGCGCCGGCGGCGCGAGCCGCGCTTCCACAGCTTTCGGCAGCACGATGAACACCAGGTTGGCCTCGACCGGCCAGGCCGGCGGCCAGGCCGATGCGCGGCCAGCCGGCAGGCCAGCCGGTCGGCCATGGCATTGGCGTGGCGGCCGAGCCGCAGCCAGCAATCGTTGGCGAGAAACGCCTGGAACTGCAGCGCCAGGATAGCGGTGCTTCGACAGCAGATGTCCGGCGCGCTTGCGCCGTTCGGCCATGTTCGCGGCGAGCGCACGGTCGAAGAACACCACCGCCTCCGCCGCCATGGCGCCGCCCTTGGTGGCGCCGAACGACAGCACATCGACGCCGGCCTTCCAGGTGACCTCGGCCGGGCTCGCGTTCATCCGCACCAGCGCATTGGCAAAGCGCGCGCCGTCCATGTGCACCTTCATGCCGTGGGCATGGGCGACCTCGGCCAGCGCCGCGATCTCGTCGGGCCGGTAGATGGTGCCGGCCTCGCTCGCCTGCGCGAACGAGAACGCCGCCGGCACCACCTGATGCGGCGTGTGGCCTTCGTAGTGCGAAATGGTTTCGGCGAGCGTCTCGGGCGTCACCTTGCAGCCGATCCCCGGCATGCCGACAAGCTTCAGTCCGCCGCCGAAGAATTCCGGCGCGCCGCATTCGTCGGTCAGGATGTGCGCCTCGGTGTGGGCGAACACCGCGCCCCAGGGCGGGCTGACATGCGCGAGCGCCAGCGCGTTCGCCGCCGTGCCGGTCGGCACCAGGAACACCGCGACGTCGCGCTCGAAGATCTCGCCGATCCGCTGCTCGACCGCGCGGGTGACGTCGTCATTGCCATAGCCCATGGCGAAGCCGTCGTTGCCGGCGACGAGCGCCTGCAGGATTTCCGGCGCGATGCCGGCGGTGTTGTCGCTTGCGAAGTTCATGCAACGGCCTTGGCAATTCTCTCGCAGCGCTCCCGCAACCGCGGCACCAGCAAATCCAGAAAAGCGCGGAGCTTCGGCGGCGGATGCCGGCCATCGGGATACAGCACATGGACCGGAATGTCGTCGCCCTCGTGATCGCGCAGGAGTCCGGATCAGCGACTTGCCGGACAGCGCGTCGACCGCCTGATAGCTCAGCACGCGGGTGATGCCGAAGCCCGCGACGGCCGCGTCGATCGAGGCCTCCGCGGTGTTGACGATCAGCCGCGGCTTGATCGCCGCCTCGACGCCGCCGGCAAAACGCCAGCGCTCCATGCCGTCCATGCCGAGGAATGCGATGGTGTCGTGGCCGGCAAGCTCGCGCGGCGTCTTCGGACGGCCGCGGCGCTTGAGGTAAGCGGGAGCGGCGACCACGATCCGCCGCAGCGCCCCGACCCGGGTCGCCATCGCCGATGTATCGGACAGCGAGCCGATCCGGATCGCGGCGTCGAAACCCTCCTCGACCAGAGTCCGCCGGCCGGTCGAGCAAGGTCAGCCGCACGCTCACCTCGGGGAATTGCTCGAGGAAATCCGTCACCAGCGGCAGCACGTGGCGGCGTCCGAACACGATCGGCGCGGTCAGGCGCAGTTCGCCGCGCGGCGCGCTGCCCTGCCCGATCGCGGCCTGCTCGATCTCGGTCAGGTCGGCCAGCACGCGGCGGGCCCCGGCCAGGAACCGCTGCCCCGGCTCGGTGACGCTGACCGCCCGCGTGGTGCGGTTGAGCAGCCGCACGCCGAGCCGCGCCTCAAGCTCGGCGACCGCGCGGGTGACGGCGGCCGGCGAGCGGTTCAGATGGCGCGCGGCCTCGGCAAAGCTGCCGCGCTCGGCCACCTCGGCAAACACGGCGACATTGTCGATCCGATCCATTGTTGCATAATATGGAATAATAACTTGCGAACAAGCTGGATTATCGCAGCCGGATCACAGGCCCTATATTGTGCACGAACGATCCATCACGAGGCCCGTCATGTCCGACAACGTCGACATCGTCTTCACCCCCGCCGCGCGGCGCGAGCAGGAGAAGCGCGGCTCCGCCAAGGGCTATGCCCGCAAGATCGCCGCGGGCTTTCCCGACCGCGTCACGTCCGATCTCGCCGGCTTTCTCGCCGAGCTCGACACCGCGTTCCTGGCGACCATCTCGGCGGAAGGCGCGCCCTACATCCAGCACCGCGGCGGGCCGAAGGGCTTCATCAAGGTGCTCGACGACAAGACGCTGGGCTTTGCCGACTTCGCCGGCAACAAGCAGTACATCACCATCAGCAACCTCGCCGGCAACGACCGCGCCTATCTGTTCCTGCTCGACTTCGCCAACCGCCAGCGCATCAAGGTCTGGGGCCGCGCCCGCGTGGTGGAGAACGATCCGGCGCTGATGGAGCGGCTGGTCGAGCCGGGCTACCGCGCGAGGCCCGAGCGGGCGATCCTGTTCACCGTCGAGGCCTGGGACGTGAACTGCTCGCAGCACATCACCGAGCGCTACACCCAGGGCGAAATCGCCGTCGCGGTGGCGGGACTGCGAGACCGCGTCGGCGAGCTTGAGGCCGAGAACGCCAGGCTCCGCGCCGACGCAAACCGCAGCCCCGGCGCAATAAACAGCCGGCGGCCTCGGCGCATGCAGGAAACATTTGCAATCCTGGGCGCTATAGGACAGTATTACTGTCCCAATTGGCGAACGACCAAAAGTCGGCTCCAGAGGGCGTTTTTCGCAGCGCACTATTACGCTTGCACGTGCGGAAACGACCCGGAGAATGCCTGCGGGGCGGTAGGCCGCAAAGGCTTGCTCTGGAACTAACGGCACTTCGGTGCCGTGGGCGTGGATGGGCGACCGGCGAAAGCCGGGAGCAGCGGTAGGCTTGAGGTGATGAGCAAGAAGGACGAACGCAGAAGCGCTGAGACAGCGGGTGTGCCATCGATCGATGCGCGCCTGCTTTATCGCGATTCCGCCGATCCCGGCACGCCCGAGGGCTTCGGGCTGTTCGATCCATCGCTCGACAAGGACTCCTGCGGCGTCGGCTTCATCGCCGACATCAAGGGCCGCAAGTCGCACCAGATCGTCGAGGACGCGCTCACGCATCCTGGTGCAACCTCGAGCACCGCGGCGCGGTCGGCGCCGATCCGCGCGCCGGCGACGGCGCCGGCATCCTGGTGCAAATTCCGCACAAGTTCTTCGCCCGCAAGGCCAAGGCGCTCGGCATCACGCTGCCGGCGCCCGGCGAATACGGCATCGGCGCGCTGTTCATGCCGCGCGACGCCGACCGCCGCGAGCTTGTCCGCAAGACCTTCGAGGAGGTCGCGGCGCGCGAGGGCCTGACCATCCTCGGCTGGCGCGCCGACATGCCGGTCGACAACTCGACGCTCGGCGAAACGGTGAAGCCGACCGAGCCCTTCCACATGCAGGTTTTCATCGGCAAGGGAAAACTCAAGCTCAGCGAGGATGAGTTCGAGCGGCGGCTCTACATCCTGCGCAAGTCGATCTCGGCGACGATCTATCGCCAGTACGAGCGGCGGCTGTCGGGCTATTACCCGGTGTCGGTGTCGTGCCGCACCGTGATCTACAAGGGCATGTTCCTCGCCGACCAGCTCGGCACCTATTATCCCGATCTGCACGAGCCGGATTTCGAGAGCGCGCTGGCGCTGGTGCATCAGCGCTTCTCCACCAACACCTTCCCGACCTGGTCGCTGGCGCACCCCTACCGCATGATCGCGCACAACGGCGAGATCAACACGCTGCGCGGCAACAACAACTGGATGGCGGCGCGGCAGGCCTCGGTGTCGTCGAAGCTCTACGGCGACGACATCTCCAAGCTCTGGCCGATCTCCTACGAGGGCCAGTCCGACACCGCCTGCTTCGACAACGCGCTCGAATTCCTGGTGCAGGGCGGCTACTCGCTCGCGCACGCGATGATGATGATGATTCCGGAGGCCTGGG
This sequence comes from uncultured Alphaproteobacteria bacterium, assembly GCA_963785665.1. Classification (GTDB taxonomy): domain Bacteria; phylum Pseudomonadota; class Alphaproteobacteria; order Rhizobiales; family Xanthobacteraceae; genus Z2-YC6860. The sequence goes on along the minus strand of CAWAWF010000018.1, from coordinate 997,300 downwards.
CGGGCAATCCGCTGATGGATGAGGAGCGCCGCGCCTTCTACGAATACAACGCCGCGCTGATGGAGCCGTGGGACGGCCCGGCGGCGATCGCCTTCACCGACGGCAAGCAGATCGGCGCGACGCTCGACCGCAACGGCCTGCGCCCGGCGCGCTATTTCGTCACGCGCGACGACCGCATCATCATGGCCTCCGAGATGGGCGTGCTGCCGATCGCCGGAGAAGGACATCGTCAAGAAGTGGCGGCTGCAGCCCGGCAAGATGCTGCTGGTCGACCTCGAGCAGGGCCGGCTCATTCCCGACGAGGAGCTGAAGGCGACGCTGGCGAAGAGCCATCCCGTACAAGCAGTGGCTCGAGAAGACGCAGATCGTGCTCGAGGACATGCCGGCCGCCGCTGCCGCCGCGCCGATCTCGAACCTGCCGCTGCTCGATCGCCAGCAGACCTTCGGCTACACCCAGGAAGACCTCAAGCTCCTGATGGCGCCGATGGCGGCGCAGGGCGAGGAGGCCGTCGGCTCGATGGGCACCGACACGCCGATCTCGGCGCTGTCGGACAAGTCGAAGCTGCTGTTCACCTACTTCAAGCAGAACTTCGCCCAGGTGACGAACCCGCCGATCGATCCGATCCGCGAAGAGATCGTCATGAGCCTCGTCTCGATCATCGGGCCGCGGCCGAACCTGTTCGACCTCGAAGGCACCTCGCAGACCAAGCGTCTGGAGGTGCGCCAGCCGATCCTGACCAACGAGGACCTGGAAAAAATCCGCGCGATCTCCGAGGTCGGCCGACAACCATTTCAAGTCCGTCACGCTCGACATGACCTGGCCCGCCGTTGACGGCGCAGCCGGCATGGAGAAGGCGATCGACGCGCTCTCCGCGCGAGGCCGAGCAGGCCGTGCGCGACGGCATCAACATCATCATCCTGTCCGACCGCAAGGCCGGCACCGACCGCGTTCCGATGCCGTCGCTGCTCGGCTGCGCCGCCGTGCACCATCATCTGATCCGCCAGGGGCTGCGCACCTCGGTCGGCCTCGTCGTCGAGTCCGCGGAGCCGCGCGAGGTGCATCATTTCGGCTGCCTCGCCGGCTACGGCGCCGAGGCGATCAACCCCTATCTCGCCTTCGAGACGCTGATCGCGATGCACGCCGACTTGCCGGGCAAGCTCGACAAGAAGGAAATCGTCAAGCGCTACATCAAGGCGATCGACAAGGGCCTGCTCAAGGTGATGTCCAAGATGGGCATCTCGACCTATCAGTCCTATTGCGGCGCGCAGATTTTCGACGCGGTCGGGCTGAAGGCCGAGTTCGTCAACAAATACTTCACCGGCACCGCGACCCGGATCGAGGGCGTCGGCCTCGCCGAGATCGCCGAGGAGGCGGTGCGCCGTCATCGCGACGCGTTCGGCGACTCGCCGGTGTTCCGCGGCATGCTCGACGTCGGCGGCGAATACGCCGTGCGCGTGCGCGGCGAGGATCACGTCTGGAACGCCACCACGGTCTCGACCTTGCAGCACGCGGTGCGCGGCAACTCGCAGGACAAGTACCGCGCGTTCGCGAAAATCCTCAACGAGCAGGACACGCTGGTCACGATCCGCGGCCTGTTCCGCGTCAAGACCGCCGAGGAGGACGAGCGCAAGCCGGTGCCGCTCGAGGAGGTCGAGCCGGCCAAGACCATCGTCAAGCGCTTCGCCACCGGCGCGATGTCGTTCGGCTCGATCTCGCGCGAGGCGCACACCACGCTCGCCATCGCCATGAACCGGATCGGCGGCAAGTCGAACACCGGCGAAGGCGGCGAGGAGCCCGACCGCTTCAAGCCGCTGCCGAACGGCGACTGCATGCGCTCGGCGATCAAGCAGGTCGCCTCGGGGCGCTTCGGCGTCACCGCCGAGTATCTCGTCAACTCGGACATGATGCAGATCAAGATGGCGCAGGGCGCCAAGCCCGGCGAAGGCGGCCAATTGCCGGGCCACAAGGTCGACAAGACCATCGCCAAGGTGCGCAACTCGACGCCGGGCGTCGGGCTCATTTCGCCGCCGCCGCACCACGACATCTATTCGATCGAGGACCTGGCGCAGCTCATCTTCGACCTGAAGAACGTCAATCCGGCCGGCGACGTGTCGGTGAAGCTCGTCTCCGAGGTCGGCGTCGGCACCGTCGCGGCCGGCGTCTCGAAGGCGCGCGCCGACCATGTGACGATCTCGGGCTTCGAGGGCGGCACCGGCGCGATCCCCCTCACCTCGCTCAAGCACGCCGGCTCGCCGTGGGAAATCGGCCTCGCCGAGACCCACCAGACGCTGGTGGCCAATCGGCTGCGCAGCCGCATCGCCGTGCAGGTCGACGGCGGCATCCGCACCGGCCGCGACGTGGTGATCGGCGCGCTGCTCGGCGCCGACGAGTTCGGCTTCTCGACCGCGCCGCTGATCGCGGCCGGCTGCATCATGATGCGCAAGTGCCATCTCAACACCTGCCCGGTCGGCGTCGCGACGCAGGACCCGGTGCTGCGCGCGAAGTTCACCGGCCAGCCCGAGCACGTCATCAACTTCTTCTTCTTCGTCGCCGAAGAGGTGCGCGAGATGATGGCCGCGATGGGCTATCGCACCTTCAACGAGATGATCGGGCAGATGCAGATGCTCGACCAGCGCAAGGTGATCGAGCACTGGAAGGCCAAGGGCCTCGATTTCTCCAAGCTGTTCACCAAGCCGATCGCGCCGGACAGACGTACCGCATCTACCGGAGCGAGAAGCAGGATCACAAGATCCACGACATCCTCGATCGCAAGCTGATCGCGCAGTCGCAGGCCGCGCTCGACCGCGGCGCGCCGGTGCGCATCACCGCGGCGATCCGCAACATCGACCGCACCGCCGGCGCCATGCTGTCCGGCGAGATCGCCAAGCGCTACGGCCACACCGGGCTGCCGGACGACACCATCCATGTCAGCCTCAAGGGCACCGCCGGCCAGAGCTTCGGCGCGTTCCTCGCCAAGGGCGTCACCTTCGAGCTCGAAGGCGAAGGCAACGACTACGTCGGCAAGGGCTTGTCCGGCGGCCGCATCGTCATCCGGCCCGCGCCCGACGCGGCATCGTGCCCGAGGAATCCATCATCGTCGGCAACACCGTGCTGTACGGCGCGATCGCCGGCGAGGCGTATTTCCGCGGCATCGCCGGCGAGCGCTTCGCCGTCCGCAACTCCGGCGCCACCGTCGTCGTCGAAGGCACCGGCGATCACGGCTGCGAATACATGACCGGCGGCATCGTCGTGGTGATCGGCCCGACCGGCCGCAACTTCGCCGCCGGCATGTCGGGCGGCATCGCCTATGTGCTCGACGAGGACGGCACGCTTCGCAGAAGCGCTGCAACCTGGCGATGGTCGAGCTCGAGCCGATCGCCGGCCGAGGAAGAGATCAGCGACAAGGACTACGGCCACGCCAACGACCTCGAAGCGCATGGCCGCGTCGACATCTCCGCCGACCTGACGCGCTACGACGCCGAGCGGCTGCGCATCCTGATCACGCGCCATGCCCGCTTCACCGGCAGCCAAGCGCGCCGCCGAGATCCTGGCCGACTGGAAGAAATATTGCCCGATGTTCCGCAAGGTGATGCCGGTCGAATACCGCCGCGCGCTCGCCGAACTCAAGGCGCTCGAAGCCGCCGAGGCCGAGAAACCGCAAGCTCGCCCGTGCGTGACATGATGGGTAAGGTCACGGGTTTCCTCGAATTCGAACGGGAAGATCGGGACTACCTCCCGGTCGAGGAGCGCGATTCGCAACTACAAAGAGTTCGTGCTGCCGCTGCCGGAGAAGGACATCCGCGAGCAGGCCGCGCGCTGCATGAACTGCGGCGTGCCCTATTGCCACGGCACCAACACCATCACCAACATGCCGACCGGCTGCCCGGTCAACAACCAGATCCCGGACTGGAACGACCTGGTCTATTCCGGCAACTGGGAAGAGGCCGCGCGCAACCTGCACTCGACCAACAATTTCCCCGAGGTCACCGGCCGCGTCTGCCCGGCGCCGTGCGAGGCGTCCTGCACGCTCAACATCGACGACAATCCGGTCACCATCAAAACGATCGAATGCGAGATCGCCGACCGCGCCATCGCCAACGGCTGGGTGAAGCCGGAGCGCTATGCCGGCAAGACCGGCAAGAAGGTCGCGGTGATCGGCTCGGGCCCGGCCGGCATGGCCTGCGCCCAGCAGCTCGCCCGCGCCGGCCACGACGTGCATCTCTACGAGAAGAACGCCAAGGCCGGCGGCCTGATGCGCTACGGCATCCCCGACTTCAAGATGGAGAAGGCGCATCATCGACATCCGCGTCAAGCAGATGGAAGGCGAAGGCGTCACCTTCCACTACGGCGTCCATGTCGGCGTCGACCTGCCGGTCGAACAAGCTGCTCAAGGATTACGACGCGGTGGCGCTGACCGGCGGCGCCGAGAAGGCGCGCGACCTGCCGATCCCGGGACGCGAGCTCAACGGCATCCATTTCGCCATGGACTTCCTGCCGCAGCAGAACCGCCGCATCAGCGGCGAGGCCCTCGGCAACGTCGAGCCGATCCTCGCCAACGGCAAGCACGTCGTCGTGATCGGCGGCGGCGACACCGGCTCCGACTGCATCGGCACCTCGATCCGCCAGGGCGCCGCGTCGGTGACCAACTTCGAGATCATGCCGCAGCCGCCCGAGCACGAGAACAAGCCGATGACCTGGCCGCTGTGGCCGCTGAAGCTGCGCACCTCGTCGAGCCACGAGGAAGGCGTGACGCGCGACTTCGCCGTGCTGACGACGAAGTTCACCGGCGAGAACGGTCAGGTGAAGAAGCTGCATTGCGCGCGCGCCGACGCCAAGTTCCAGCCGATCCCCGGCACCGAGTTCGAGCTCGAAGCCGATCTCGTGCTGCTCGCCATGGGCTTCGTGCATCCGGTGCACGACGGCATGATCAAGTCGCTCGGGGCTCGAGCTCGACCCGCGCGGCAACGTCAAGGCCGACCAGCTCGCCTACCAGACCTCGCAGCCGAAGGTGTTCGCCGCCGGCGACATGCGCCGCGGCCAGTCGCTCGTCGTGTGGGCGATCCGCGAAGGCCGCCAGTGCGCCCACGCGATCGACAAGTTCCTGATGGGCGCGACCGCGCTGCCGCGGTAACGCCGCCCGCGGCGATCAGGTCATCAGCGGAAGAACGAGAAGAAGCCCGTGGCTGCGGGAGCGGCTGCTGCCACGGCGGCGCGGACGCGCGGCGGCGCGGTCTTGCGCGGCGCCGGATTGGCGGCGGCGACCGGCCGGACCTCGCCGTTCGGCGCGGCGACGGTGGTTTCCGGCGCCGGCTTCATCACCGGGATCGGCTCGGTGGTCGTGGCGACGATCGGATCGGTGCCGACCGGCGCGATGACGCGGCGCGGCCAGGTGAAGTCGTCGCCGCGTCCGGCCGGCGGCGTGATCGCCTCGCCGTTGACCAGCACGCGGGTCACCGACTTCGGCGCCGGACAGGGTCGCCGGTATCGCGTGGCGCCGATCAGCTCCTGCGCCGGCGGTCACCGACGCGGTCAGCGGCACCACCGGGCCGGCGAGCGGACGCGCGGCCGGCCCGCTGGGCTTTGCCGGCGTTGCCGGCGCCTGCGGCTCGCTCGACGGCAGCGCCACCGGCTCGGCGCCGGGCGTCATCACGCGGCGGATTTCACGCTCGAGATAATGCGCAAGCTTGCGGGCGCCGGCCTTGGTGAAATGCACGCCGTCGCCGGCGCGCAGCCGGCGGGTCTGGCCTTCGAAGTCGGGGCCCTGCGGGATGAAGCGGCCGCTGTCGTCGACAAAGCCGTCCCACACGTCGATGTAGTTGAGGCCGGCCTTCTCCACGCGGGCGCGGTAGAGGTCGTTGAGATACTGCATGTCGCTCGTCGACTTCGGCCCGCGGATCGACGGCAGGCCGACCCAGAACACCGGCACGCCCGCGCTCTTCAGCGCCGCGATCGTGGCGTCGATCCGCTTCGAATAGTAGGCCGCCCATTCCTCGGTATGGAATTCGTAGACGCGGTAGTGGCGTCGTCGTGGTGCCGCCCTTCGCCGGAGGCTCGGGCGCGGCACGACCGCCGGCGGCTCGGCGGACGTCTGCTCGGCGTCGGTTGGATCGGGTTTGGCCTCGGCCTGCTCGGCGGGCGCCGGCTGCGGCGGGTGCGGGTGCAGCGGCGCGGAGCCTGCGGCGCGCCGCGGCTTTGCGCCGGATGGCGTCACCGGCGGGGTCGTCACGCGATCGCGGATCGACACGCGATCGTTCAAGCCGACCATCATCACGATGAACTTCGGCTTGGTCGCGGCGATCGCCTCGCGGATCACCTGCGGCCAATCCTGGTTCTCGTTGCGGCTGTCGTAGCGGATCAGGCCGCTGCTGGCGCGGTTCTTGCGCACCACGGCGAGATCCGGCGGATCGCCCAGCGCGTCCTCCAGTCCGTAGGCCAGCCAGTCGGCCATGGAATCGCCGAGCACCAGCACGCTGCCGCCGCTTGGCTGGGTCTCGAGCTTCTTGGGCGATGGCGCGCGGCTGTAGTCGGCGCGCTCGGCCGGCGCCACGCGCGGAGCCGGATACGGGCTGAAAAACGAGTCGAAGTTGCCGCCGCGCTGGCCGAAGCCGCCCCACTGGGCGAGCACCGGCACGGTCATCAGCGCAAGCGCGCACACGGCCGCGACGCCGATCCCGGCGCGGCTTTTAAGCCGCTGCAAAAACTGGCCTTTTGCCGCCATTACGCATCGACCGATCGATGGGCCTCCGGCGCCCCGATCGAGGGCCGCCGCCGGCCTATCGGTCGTTAACCGCGGGAAATTGTCAACCTGATGGCCAGGGCGCCTGGTTAGCGCCCGCGCAGCCGGGCCAGGATGGTGGCGGAGGCAAAGCCGTCCGGAACAAGCCCGATCGAGGACTGGTAATCGCGCACCGCGGCGCGCGCCTTGGCGCCCAGCCGGCCATTCGGCTCGCCGGTGTCGAAGCCCTTGCGGTTCAGCAGTTCCTGCAGCTCGCGGCGCTCATCGCGGCGTCAGCACCGGCTCCTGGCGCGGCCAGGGCTGCACGAACGGATCGCCGCCGCGCAGCCGGTCGGCGAGATGGCCGATCGCCATCGCGTAGGCCTCGGCCGGATTGTATTTCATGATGACGCGGAAGTTGTGCAGCATCAGGAAGCCCGGACCCTGCATTGCCGGCCGGCACCAGCAGATAGGCTTTCTCGTGCGGATGCGGAAACGGCTTGCCGCCGGCGCGCTTGATGCCGTGGCCTTCCCACTCGGCGAGCGTGAGCTGCCTGCTGCGATCGGCCAGCAGATAGTTGAAGCCCTTCGGAATGACGACCTCGTAGCCCCAGGTCTCGCTCGGGACCCAGCCGTCCTTCTTCAGATTGTTGGCGGTCGAGGCGATCAGGTCGGCGGCGTTGCTGACGACATCGCGGCGGCCGTCGCCGTCGAAGTCGACGGCGTAGCGCTTGAACGACGTCGGCATGAACTGCGTCGGACCGAACGCGCCGGCCCAGGAGCCGACCAGTTGCTCGGGCTTCAGGTCGCCGCGATGCAGGATTTCCAGCGCGGACAGAAACTCGTCGCGGAAATAGGACTGACGGCGGCCGACGCAGGCGAGCGTCGCGGTCGAGCGCAGCACCGGGCGGTCGCCGCCGAGCGTGCCGTAGTTCGACTCGACGCCCCAGATCGCGGTGATGATGTGGCGGTCGACGCCGTACTGCTTCTCGACCTTGTCGAAGATCGCCTTGTTCTTGGCGAGGATTTCGCGGCCGTCGGCGATGCGCGCATCGCTCACCAGGATGTCGAGATAATCCCAGAACGCCTTGGTGAACTCCGGCTGGGCGTCGACCAGATCCATGATGCGGAGATCGGGCGTCAGCCCCTTGGTGAACTTCTCGAAGCTCGCGCGCGAGATGTTGCGCTTGGCGGCGAGCGGCCACAGCCCTTCGACGCAGGATTCGAAACGCGCCGCGGCGGCGCGGATGGCGCTCGCCTGCATCTCCGGATGGCCGGACGAGCCGGACTCGCCGCTCCATGGCGGTGGCGGCGCCTTGGCCACGGGTGTGACCTGGACGCCGGGAGGTCCCTGCGTCGCGGGGGCCGAAATCTTGCCGACCGGCATCGGCGGAGCAAGCTCGATCGGGCTGCGCCAAGGCCGACGCCGGCGCGCCGAGCAGCAGCGCGCCGCCAGCGCCGATTCGCACCGTCCGCGACTGGAGTCGTTTCGACATCGTTCATGTCGTCTGCCTTGGGCCATGTCCAATCATTCGGCCCCATTGGGGCAAGATATGGTTGAGCGAGCGTTAACCGCGGCAATTCACAACGCGCTGGACCGAGTTCCCGCCGGCCTACCGGCCGGCTCGCAGCCGCTCGATCAGCTCCTGGGTCGGATAGGCGTCGGCCGGCAGGCCGACCTTCTGCTGGGCCTGCTTCACGGCGACGCGGGTGGCGGAACCGAGCCGGCCGTCGGCCTCGCCGGTCAGCATGCCGCGCTGAATCAGCAGCCGCTGCAACTCCTGGATCTGCGCCGTGGTCGGCACCACCGGCTGGCCGTTGCCCGGCCCGACCACGGCGGAGCGCCGGCGAGCCGGGTGCCGAAATAGGCCGCGGTGGTCGAATAGACGATCGCCGCGTTCCACTCGATGTAGGCCTTGAAGTTCGGATAGGCGAGGAACGCCGGGCCGAGATGGCCCATCGGCAGGATCAGCGACGCCGGCAGGTTGTCGGCCGGGAGCTGGCCGTGCGCGGCGGTGACGCCCCACTTCACCCACTGCGAGCGCGGGTGCTGGGTGTCGAGACCGGACTGCTCCCACGGCATCTGCGCCGGCACGCGCACCTCCTGCAGCCAGGGCTGGCCCTTCTGCCAGCCGAAGCTCTTGAGCAGATTGGCGGCGGAGGCGAGCGCGTCCGGCACGCTGTGGATCATGTCGACGCGGCCGTCGCCGTCGAAGTCGACGCCGTGCTTGAAATAGTCCGCCGGCGTGAACTGCGTCGGCCCGAGCTCGCCCGCCCAGTTGCCGATCATCTCCGCGGGCTTGCAGATCGCCGCGCTCGACGATGCCGCACCGCGCCCATCAGCTGGTCGCGGAAGAATGCCGAGCGCCGGCAGTCGTAGGCCAGCGTCGCGACCGACGGATGATCTGGTAGATGCCGCCCTTGTAGGCGCCGTAGTCGCTTTCCAGGCCCCACAGCGCGACCACCACGGGCGGCGGCACGCCGGTGCGCTGTTCGATGCGCGACAGCAGCGCGGCGTTGGCCTTCAGCTTGCTTCAGCCCGTTCTGATAGCGGCCCGCCGCCGTCATGCGGCCGGCGAACTGCAGGAAGCTTTGCTGGAACACGCCCTGCCCGCTGTCGCGGCGGATGATGGCCGGATCGAAGGTGACGCCGTCGAGCGCCGCGCGAGATCGCCTGCGCGCGAGATGCCCTGCGCCGCCGCCTCCTTCTTGAAACCGGCGAGCCAGGCCTCGAAGCTGCCGGTGTTGCGGCAGCGCGGCGCGGCCTCGGCCGGTGCCCGCCAGCACCGCAACCGCCAGCAGCGCCGCGCCGGACCCCGAAAATCCGCCGTCACATCGCCGCCGCCCCGATCGTGAGAATGCACGCCAACTGTGCCAGCCGACTTGTTACCGTCAAGTTGGCGGACAATTGCGCGCAATGCCCGTCGCCGACATTAGCGCCGAATGAACGCAACCTCCCGGTGGCCTGATCCCCCGCTCTCCCGCATGATGCGCCCGACATGAAACCGATTCGCAAAGCCATTTTCCCCGTGGCCGGCCTCGGCACCCGCTTCCTGCCCGCCACCAAGGCGATGCCCAAGGAAATGCTGCCGGTGGTCGACCGGCCGCTGATCCAGCACGTGGTCGACGAGGCGCGCGAGGCCGGCATCGAGCATTTCATCTTCGTCACCGGCCGCAACAAGGGCGTGATCGAGGACCATTTCGACCGCCAGTTCGAGCTCGAACTGACGCTGAAGGAGCGCAACAAGCATCGCCGACCTCGAACCTGCTGTCGCGCCGATCTGCCGGAGCCCGGCACCGCGAGCTTCACCCGCCAGCAGTCGCCGATGGGCCTCGGCCACGCCGTGTGGTGCGCGCGCGAGCTGGTCGGCAACGAGCCGTTCGCGCTGCTGCTGCCGGACGTGCTGGTGCAGAACAAGCCGGGCTGCCTCAAGCAGATGATCGACGCCTACAACGCCGCCGAGCGAGAACGCCAACATCATCGCGGTCGAAGAGGTGCCGATGGATCGCATCAGCGCCTATGGCGTGGTCGGCGTCGGCAAGACCAAGGGCAAGAGGCTTCGCGATCACCGAGATGGTGGAGAAGCCGCCGCGCGAGAAGGCGCCGTCCAACCTCATCATCACCGGCCGCTACATCCTGCAGCCGGAGATTTTCGAGCTGCTGGAGACGCAGGCGGGCGGCGCCGGCGGCGAAATCCAGATCACCGACGCGATGATCACGCTCGCCAAGACGCAGCCGTTCTACGGCCTGAAGTTCGACGGCAAGAGCTTCGACTGCGGCTCCAAGATCGGCTTCCTCGCCGCCAACGTCGCCTATGCGCTGGAGCGCGCCGACCTCGGGCCGGCGCTCCGCGCCGAGATCAAGAGCATGCTCGGCAACTAGAGCGCCGTCTGATCAAAGCGCCGTCTTCGTCACCGCGCCGCTGTTGTCGACATACCAGCGCTCGCTCGCCATCGGCTTGCCGGCAAAGCGCGCCGCCATCCAGTCGGCCACCATGGTCGGCGGATGCGGCCCGAGATTGACCGACGGGCAGGCGCCGATGGCGTGGCGCGCGTCCTGATAGACCACGAGGCGGCGCGGGTTGCTCATGGTCGTGAGCATCCGCTCGGTGTGCACCATCGGGCTGAGCTCATCCCACTCGCCGGTGACGCAGAGATACGGCACGCGGATTTTCTCGGCGTGGCCCTCCCAGGTCAGCGTCTTGCGGAAGGCGTCGAACTTCGCCTCGTCGGTGAAGCCCGCCATGTACATGAAGCGCTTCTTGTAGGTCGGGCTCGCCTCCTCGAAGATGGCGTGGAAGCCCGGCTCCAGATTGTTGGAGTTGGCGACGCAGGCGCAGATGCGCGGCTCGTTCGCGGTGACGATGGTGACGAAGAACGAGCCGAAGCTGTTGCCGAACGCGCCGATCTTCTCCGGATCGATCTCCGGCCGCGCCATCAGCCAGTCGACCGCGGCCTTGCCCACCGCCGTCCAGTTCTCCATGCTGACGGTCAGTCCCAGCACGCGGCATTCGGCCTGGCCCGGCCCGTCGAGCGCCAGCACCGCGATGCCGCGCTCGAGCCAGCGGTCGCCCTTCAGCGCGACGAACACCTCCTTGTAGGTGTCCATGCCGGGAAACGAGATCACCACCGGGATGCGGCCGCCCTTGTAGTTGCGGCGGCAGGTGAAACCAGCCCGGCAGCGTCTTGCCCTTGAACGGGATCATCACCGGCTCGATCCTGTGATCGGCCAGCGCCGCATAGCGCGTGTAGCAGTCGCGCTTGCTCTTGTTGTAGGCGAGATTGGTCGCGTCGTTCTCGTAGTGCGACCACTGCGCCGAGCCCCAGTGGATCGCCGCCATGAAATAATTGTCGCGCGCGGTGACCGGCGAGCCGTCCGCCTCGGCGGCTCGCGCCTTGGCCTCGCGGCGGCGCGCGGTGTTGGCGAAGGCCGGCTCGATGTCGGCGTATTTCTTGACGCGCTCGCGGATCGCGGCGAAGTCGGCGCCGGCCTCGATGCCGCAGGCGGCGTTGAGATAGAACGAGCGCGGCTGGTCCCAGTCGATGCCGACCGAACGCAGCACGTTGTCGAGCGCCCAGCGCTGCTCGGTCCAGCGCCGCACCTCCGGTTCGCCTTCGGCCATTCCGTCATCGCGCCCGCTTCCATGACGGAGCAGGACGATGCCGCGTCAGCGCTGCAACTTCAACCCGATCAGGAAGACGTTGGCGTTGTAGTCCACGCCGGCGATGTTGGAGCGCAACTGGTCGTAGCGATACTCGCCCTTGAGCGAGAGCTCGCGGTTGAACTTGTAGGTCAGCGCGGTGCCGAGCGAGGTGCGGTTGTCGACGCGCTCCAGGAAGCCGTTGCATTCGCAGGAACGCTCGACGTAGTCGTCGAAGCCGTAGCCGGCCCGCACCGTCCAGATCAGCCAGCGCCGCAGCGCGTGATCGACCTGGACGCCGACGTCGCGGCGCAGCGCGCCGGACACGCCGGCCAGCACGGTTTCCTCGGCGCGCGAGGTCGCGGTCAGCGTCACCGTGGTCAGGCCGGTGGCGTCCCAGATCAGCGAGGCGTCGGCGACGACGCCGTTCAAGGTCGTGCAGACCGGGATCCTCGAACTTGCGCGTCAGATAGCCGACCGAAATCTCGCCGGTCAGCCTTGCGGGAGATTCGAAGGTGGTGCCGACCTGCGGCGTCAGCGCCTGCGAGTCGCGCTGGAAACCGTCGCGGTCGAATTGCAGATCGTGCTTGCGGGTGTCGGCGCCGACCTCGACGAACGGCTTGACGCCCGGGAACACCTCGTAGCTGGCGCGCACCGCGCCGCCGTACTGGTTGAAGTCGCGGTCGTGTGTTGCTCGACGTGCGTGCCGTCGAGCAGCTGCGTCTCCTGGTACTTGGTGCGGTCGGCGGCTCGCCTTCGCCGACACCTCGAGACGGTTGAAGCGCTGCGTCAGGCCGAGCGTGCTGCCGTAGGTCGTGAAGATCGGCAGCTTGGCGAAGCCGACCGGCAGGTTCGGGCTGCCCGGATAGTCGGTCGACAGGTAGAAGCGGCTCTCGGTGTTGATCGTGGTGTCGCGCGACACGTCGATCCGCGAATGGGCCTTGGCGTCGAGCAGCGGGCGGTTCAGCGACGACACCTTGTCGTATTCGGAATAGCTGCCGCGCAGGTCGAGGCCGACTTCGTGGCGCGACCAGTCCGACTTGCATCTTCAGCGTCGGCTCGACCATCGGTGAAGCCCGACGCCACGCCGCCGGGACGTGCGACGGATTGGTGTCGTAGCCGCGCGTTGATCTCGAGCGCGGGCTTCACCAGGAAGCTGCCGACGCGAATGCCGAGCGGCTCGTAAGGCATCCTGCGGCCGGCGGCGGCGGCCGCCGCGGCGGCGTGTCCGGCGGCTTGATAGGCCTCGGCGTAGGTGTTGCGCTCCTTGATCTGCTGCGCGCTGCCGTGACCGTCGGCGAGCTGCGGCGCGCCGGGCAGCGGCGGCGGAGGCGGCGGCAGCGGATGCGGCTCGCCGGGCTTCGTCTTGCTTTCTTCTTCTTGGCGCGAGCGCGCCGGTGGAATCGAAACCGGTGTCGCCGGCGCCGGACGGCGGCACGATGTTGGAGGGGATCGTCTTGGTCTCGGCCCAGGTGCCCGAGCGCGAGCCGGACGACGGCGGCCGGAAGCGCTGCACGTTCCGCGGATCGGTCAGCGACGGCGGGAACGGCGACGGCGTTTGCGCGCGGCTCTCCGCGATCGGCAAGACATGCACGAATGCCACCGCCAGCGCTGCGAGCGCGAGAGCAGGATGCTGGTGGCGACGGCGCGGCAGAGGCGTCTCTCCGTGGCACAATGCGTCGCGCCGGCGCTCGCGCCGCCCTTTTGCGGGGCGAGCGACAGCCGGCATGCGGCCGCCACCGGGCGGCCGGTGGTTAACGGGGTTTAAAGATTTGTGGTTAACGGGACCTTTAACGGCCCTGAAAGCGCCAGCGAAATTCGGGCCTTTCGGCGGCCGGATGCCCGTTCAGGGCAGCGTAAACACGATCAACTGATCGGTCACCTCGCCCGAGCCGGGCTTCAGCGAGCCCGCCGCGACATAGAGGCTCTTGCCGATCACCGCGGCGCCGGTGCCGTGGCGGCCGTGCGGCATCGGCGCCAGCGTCCGCCACGTGTTCGACTTCGGATCGTAGGCCTCGTTGTTGGCGAAGGTGTCGGGCGGCAAGCTCGCCGCCGAGCACCACGATCAGGCCCTGATAGCTCGTCGAGGCCAGTCCGCTGCGCGCGGTCGGCAGCGGCGGACCGGACGACCAGGAGTTGGTCTTCGGATCATAGATGTCATGCTCGGCGACGCGGCTCGCCGGATTGGTGACGCGGCCGCCGATGGCGTGGATTTTCCCGTCGATCGCGACCAGCGCCATGTGATCGCGCGCCTTGCGGCAGCGGCGCACGCTCGCTCCATTGCCCGGTCGCCGGATCGAACACCTCGTGGGTGGCGACGGTGAAGGTGTTGTCGACGCCGCGCCCGCCGATGGCGTGCAGCTTGCCGTCGAGCACCGCGACGCCGACCGAGGCGCGCGGCGTTCTTCATCGGCGCCAGCGTGCGCCAGGTGTTGGCGGCGGGATCGTACTCGTAGACGTCGCTGACCGCGCCGCGATGCACCGAGCCGATGAAGCCGCCGACCGTGATGATCTTGCCGCCGATCACCGCGACGCCGAGATGGTCGAGGCCCTTCGGCATCGGCGCCAGCACGTGCCAGCTATTCGACGCCGGATCGTATTCGTTGATCAGCGGCACGGCCTCGCCGCCGACGCTGCCGCCGACCACATAGAGCTTGCCGCCGACCGCGGCGAGCGCCACCTCGTTGCGCGGCGCCGGCAGCGGCTGCTTCATGGTCCAGGCGCCGTCCTGCGCCAGAGCGGAGCGACGGCCGAGCGTGAGAACGGCACGCGGCAATCAGCAGACGACTTCTGAACATCGCGTCCTCCCAGCAGTCGGAGCGTTTCCGCTCTCAAATCCAGCCTTGCAGCTCGCGCAGCACGAGGTGCGAGATCACCGCCATGCCCTGCCTCGCTGTCGTTGAGGCAAGGGATGGCGGCGAAATTCTCGCCGCCATTGGCGCGGAAAATATCGGCGTTCTCGACCGCGATCTCCTCCAGCGTCTCCAGGCAATCGGCGGAAAATCCCGGCGTCACCACCGCGAGGTTCTTCACGCCGCGCTGCGCCAGCGCCTCGACGGTCTTGTCGGTGTAGGGCTGCAGCCACTCGGCACGGCCGAAGCGCGACTGGAACGTCAGCATCAGCTTGCGTTTCGTCGAGCTTCATGCCGCTCGCGCAGCAGCCGCACCGTCTCGGCGCAATGGGTCGGATAGGGATCGCCGTCCTCGACGTAGGATTTCGGAATGCCGTGGAACGAGGCCAGGATCAGCTCGGGCTTGAACGACAGCGTCTTCAGCGCGGCCTCGATCGAGTGCGCCAGCGCCTCGATATAGACCGGCTCGTCGTAGTACGGCGGCACCACGCGCAGCGCCGGCTGGTCGCGCAGCTTGATCAGCGTGAGAAACGCGATGTCGCAGACCGTCGCGCTGGTCGCCGCGGCATATTGCGGATAGAGCGGCAGCAACAGGATGCGCTCGCAGCCGGCCTTGGCCAGCGCCTCGATGCGGCTCTCCAGCGACGGATTGCCGTAGCGCATCGCCCAATCGACGATGATGGTCGGATCGAGCGCGTCGATCTGGCGCGAAGCTTGGCCGCCTGCGAGCGGGTGATGGTCTTCAGCGGCAATTCGTTTCGCTCGCGATTCCAGATCTTCTCGTAGTCGCGGCCTTTGACGCGCGGCCGGCGCGGCAGGATGATGGCGTTGAGCACGAACTTCCAGATCAGCCCCTGGTTCTCGATCACGCGGGCGTCGCTGAGGAATTCGCGCAGATAGCGCCGCACCGACGGCGCGTCGGTGGCGTCCGGCGTGCCGAGATTGACGATCAGCACGCCGATCCGGCCGCCGCGCGCGCGCCTGCGGCGCCGGCGGTGCGCGCGGATCGATCGGGTTCAGGCCGGTTCATCGCATGGCGAGCATAGCCGGGCGCCGCCGATGCGTGCTAGAGCAACCGCCCGATCGGAACCGCCAACGAACACATGACCCAGTTCGCCGCCGCACCGTCACGTTTGGCCTTGCCGCCGCGGTCGTCATGCCGCCGCGGCGGGCGTGGGCGGACAGCACCAAGGTCACCTTCATCCTGACCAACGACATCTATCAGATGGGCGAAACGCTGATGGCGGACGGCCGGCGCCGCGGCGGCTTCGCCCGCCTCGCCGCCGTGGTCAAGGCCGAGCGCGCCAAGGGCGGCCACGTGGTGTTCGCCCACGGCGGCGACACGCTGTCGCCGTCGCTGATGTCGGGCGTCGACCAGGGCGCGCACATCATGGCGCTGACCAACGCGGTCAAGCCGGACATTTTCGTGCCCGGCAATCACGAGTTCGACTTCGGCAAGGCGGTGTTCCTGAAGCGCATGGCGGAGGCGAAATTTCCGGTGTTCGCCGCCAACATGACCGAGGCCGACGGCCGGCCGCTTGCCGGGCTTCAAGGACCGCGACATCGTCAGCTTCGACGGCGTGCGGATCGGGCTGATCGGCGCGCGCGCATGACAACACGCCGCGCATGTCGAACTCCGAGGATTTGCAGTTCCTGCCGACCGTCGCCACCATGAAGGCGCAGGCCGAGGCGTTGCGCCGCGACGGCGTCGATCTCGTCGTCGTCGTCATGCACGCCGACCGCAAGCAGGGCGTCGACCTGGTCGAAACCCATGCGGCCGACGTGATCCTGACCGGCCACAACCACGACCTGTTCATCGAGTTCGACGGCCGCACGCTGATGGTCGAGTCGGCCTACGACGCGCAGTACGTCACCGTGATCGACCTGCACATCGAGACGAAGCAGCAGGGCAACCAGCGCAACGTCGACTGGTGGCCGCAGTTCCGCGTGGTCGACACCGCGACCGTGACGCCCGATCCCGAGATCGCGGCGATCGTGGCGGGCTTCCAGCAGGAGCTGGACCGCCAGATGAACGTGCCGCTGACCACCACCGCGGTCGAGCTCGACAGCCGCAACGCCACCGTGCGCGGCCGCGAGGCCGCGATCGGCAATCTCATCGCCGACGCGATGCGCGAGCGCACCCGCGCCGACGCCGCCATCATGAACGGCGGCGGCATCCGCGGCGGCAAGGTCTACGAGCCGGGCACGCGCGATCACCCGCCGCGACGTGCAGGCCGAGCTGCCGTTCGGCAATCATCTGGTGACGCTCGACGTCAAGGGCAGCGACCTTCGCCTCGCCATCGAGAACGGCCTGTCGCGGCTGCCCGCCGCCGCCGGGCGGTTTCCGCAGGTGTCCGGCATGACGGTCGAGTTCGATCCGCAGCAGCCGGCCGGCAGCCGCGTGCTCGGCATCACCGTCGGCGGCGCGCCGCTCGACCCGACCAAGACCTACCGGATCGCCGATCAACGATTTCATGGCGCGCGGCGGCGACGGCTATACGACGCTTCGCCGACGTCGAGCCGCTGGTGCCGCTCGAGGACACGCCGCTGCTGTCCGACGAGGTGATGGTCTATCTGCGCGGCCTCGGCAGCGTGCAGAGCACGCGTCGAAGGCCGGCTCACCGCCAAATAGCAAACGCCGCCGCGCATCGCTGCGCGGCGGCGTCATTGCAAACCAACAGCGCGATCAGCGGCCGGCGCGAAGCTCCAGGCGGCGACGCCGGCGGCGACGCTCAGACCGGTCTGGGCCTGGCCGCTCAACGGCTGCAGCGCGATGGTGTTGCCCGAGCCGCCGATCAGCGCATTGGCGCCGACGCCGACGCCGACCGTGGCGCTCGCCTGCCGCACCGCGCGTAGTTGCCGCTCAGATCCCAGCGCGGCTGGCCGCGCGATCGGCGCCCACACCGCCCAGGCCACCACGATCTGCTGGTTGAAACCGAGATCGACGCCGGCGCGCCGCATGGTGGCGTGATACGGCTCGGCGGGTCCGCCGCCGGCCGGCCTGAAGCCGCAGCTCAGGTCGGTGACCGAGCCGACGATGAAGCTGGTGGTCGAGCCGCGGCATTCGAGCATGCCGACCTCGACGCGATCCTGCGCCATGGCCGACGACGCGGAAGCGACCAGACCCGTCGCCAGTGCGATGGTGGAAAGACGAATCATGCTGTGTGCCCTCCTCCAAGGTTGGCGGAACTTACAGCATGAAGGGGCGGCCGGAAAGTATGCCAGTGGCAGCGTTAACTATTTCAAATTGCCGCAGAAACGCTGGATTCGGCGGCAGGCCTCCTCCAGGTCCTCGGTCTTGGTGGCATAGGAGATGCGGAACGCCGGGCCAAAGCCGAACGGCGTGCCCTGCACCACCGCCACGCCCTCGGCCTCCAGAAGCTCGGTGACGAAGTCCTCGTCGGTCGCGAGCTTCTTGCCCGACGGCGCGGTCTTGCCCATCGTCCCGGCGCAGGACGGATAGACGTAGAACGCGCCCTCCGGCTTCGGGCACTTGCAGGCCGTTGGACTGGTTGAGCATCGAGACGCAGAGGTCGCGGCGCTCCTTGAAGATCGCGTTGTGCTTGGCGATGAAGTCCTGCGGGCCGTTCAGCGCCTCGACCGACGCCCATTGCGACACCGCGACCGGGTTCGAGGTCGACTGCGATTGCAGCATCGACATCGCCTTGATCAGGTCGGCGCGGCCGCCGGCATAGCCGATGCGCCAGCCGGTCATGCAATAGGCCTTCGACACGCCGTTCACCGTCAGCGTGCGCTCGTAGAGCTTCGGCTCGATCTCGGCCGGCGTCGCGAACTTGAAGTCGTCGTAGACGAGATGCTCGTACATGTCGTCGGTCATCACCCAGACCTGCGGATGCCTGACCAGCACGTCGGTGATCGTCTTCAGCTCGGCCTTGGTGTAGGCGGCGCCGGTCGGGTTCGACGGCGAGTTGAAGATGATCCACTTGGTGCGCGGCGTGATCGCCTTCTCCAGCGCCTCCGGCTTCATCTTGAAGCCGTCCTCCATGCGCGTCGGCACGATCACCGGCTCGCCGCCGGCGAGCAGCACCATGTCCGGATAGCTGACCCAGTACGGCGCCGGGATGATGACCTCGTCGCCCGGGTTCAGCGTCACCATCAGCGCGTTGTAGAGCACCTGCTTGCCGCCGGTGGAGACGATGATCTGGTTCGGCTTGTAGTCGAGATTGTTCTCGCGCTTGAACTTGCCGACGACCGCCTGCTTCAGCTCCGCCAGCCCCTCGACCGCGGTGTACTTCGACGCCCGGCCGCTCTCGATCGCCTTGATCGCGGCCTTCTTGATGTTGTCCGGCGTGTCGAAGTCGGGCTCGCCGGCGCCGAGCCCGATGACGTCGCGGCCCGCCGCTTTGAGCGCGCGCGCCTTGTCGGTCACCGCCATGGTGGCGGAGGGCTTGATGCGCGACAGCGAGTCCTTGAGCAGGGCCATTTCCGGAATCTCCAATGCCCCCGAGGGAGCGCAATTTCCTAATGGGCCAGGGCGGGCGCGGCAAGACGCAATCGGTGATGGCGCCATCAAAGCCGTTGATGGCGGCCATTCGGCTATGCGCTGCCGGGCTTGACCGGATGGGTCATTCGGCAATGATCCGGGCGCAAGCGGGCGAAGGGCGGGGCTATGGAACTGGGATTGAGTGGCAAGGTCGCCCTGGTGACCGGGGCGAGCCGCGGCATCGGGCAAGGCATCGCCCTGTCGCTGGCCGACGAGGGCTGCGACCTCGCTGATCACCGGGCGGGACGAGGCCGCGCTGAAGGCGGTCGCCGCGCGAGATCAAGGCCAAGGGCCGCAAGGCCGCCATCTCGGTGCTCGACCTGCGCCAGGAAGGCGCCGAAAAGCCGCTGGTCGAGGCGGTGCGCCGCGAGTTCGGCCGGCTCGACATCCTGGTCAACAACGCCGGCGCCACCCAGCGCGGCGACTTCTTCAAGCTGACCGACGCCGACTGGGCCGACGGCTTTGCGCTGAAGTTCTTCGCCCATGTGCGGCTGACCCGCGAGGCCTGGCCGCTGCTCAAGGCGCAGCACGGCTCGCTGGTGACCATCGCCGGCATCGGCGGCAAGGAGCCGGAGGCGCCGTTCACCATCGGCAGCTCGGTCAACGCCGCCTGCGTCGCCTTCACCAAGGCGATGGCGGACATCGGCAAGACCGACGGCGTGCAGGTCAATTCGATCAATCCCGGCCGCGTCGAGACCGAGCGGCTGTGGCGGCGCTTCCGCGAGACCATGAAAAGCACCGGGCGCGGCGAGGACGCGGTGCGCGAGGAATACCGCGCAGGAGTTCGGCATCAGCCGCTTCGGCAAGGTCGAGGACATCGGCTCGCTGATCGCGTTCCTCGCCTCGCACGCACGGCCGCTGGCTGCACGGCGCGACGATCGACATCGACGGCGGCGAGGTCCGCTCGGTCTGAGCGTCATGAACATCCTGCTCACCCCCGCGCGCATCGGGCCGGCGGAAATCCCGAACCGGATCGTCATGCCGCCGATGACGACGCGCGGCTCCGACGAGGAAGGCCACGTCACCGACCAGACCGTCGCCTATTACATGGCGCGGGTGCGCGGCGGCACCGGCCTGATCACCGTCGAGATGGCGTCGCCGGAAAAGGCCGGCCGGCATCGCCGCCGCGAGCTCGGCATCTACAAGGACGAATTCATTCCCGGCCTGACGCGGCTGGTGAGCGAAATCCATCGCGGCGGCTCGAAGGCCTCGATCCAGCTCGGCCACGGCGGCGGCCACACCCGCATCGACATCTGCGGCGAGCAGCCGGTGGCGCCGTCGGCGATCCCGCATCCGGTCTATGAGACGACGCTGGAAACCATCATCCCCGAGGCGATGACCAAGGAGCGCATCGCGCTGACCACGGCGAACTACGTGGCGGCGGCCAAGCGCGCGCGGCAGGCCGGCTTCGACTGCGTCGAAATCCACGCCGCGCACGGCTATCTGATCTCGCAATTCCACGCGCCGTTCGAGAACCGCCGCACCGACGAATACGGCGGCTCGCTGGAGAACCGCGCCCGCTTCGGCCTCGACGTGCTGCGCGCGGTGAAGGCCGCGGTGCCGTCGCTCGGCGTGATCTACCGGCTGTCGGTCGAGGACTATTTCGACGGCGGGCTGACCTACGACGAAGGCCGCGTCATCGCGATCTGGGCGGCGGCGGCCGGCGCCGACGCGCTGCATGTCACCGCCGGGCACTACCGCTCCAAGCCCACCGCGCATCGCATGATCCCGCCGATGGCGGAGCCGGACGCGCCGTTCCTCGACTTTGCCGCCGACGTGAAGAAGGCGATCAAGGTGCCGGTGATCGCGGTCGGCCGGCTCGGCGATCCCGCCACCGCGACGGCCGCGGTGGAAAGCGGCAAGGCCGACTTCATCGCGCTCGGCCGCACGCTCGTGGCCGATCCGCAATGGGTCAACAAGCTGCGCGCGCGACGAGCCGATCCGCCGCTGCCTCGCCTGCAACACCTGCATCGACGGCATGCGCGGCGGCGCCGGCATCTCCTGCGTCGTCAACGGCGCGGCCGGCCGCGAGAGCCTGTTCGCCAGCCCCATCCCCGCCGCAAGGCGAGCGCATCGCCGTGATCGGCGCAGGCCCCGCCGGCCTGACCTACGCCTCGCTGGTCGCCGACGCCAACACGGTCACCGTGTTCGAGAAGGATGTCCGGCGCCGGCGGCGCGTTCCGCTACGCCGGGCTTGCGCCGATGTTCAACGACGTCGGCGCCAACCCGGCAAGCTTCGAGCGCTACATCCGCGACATGGTGGCGGCCTGCCAGCGCAAGCGCGTGACGTTCCGCTTCGACACCGACGTGCGGCGCGAGCCCGAACTGCTGGCGCCGTTCGATCGCATCGTGGTGGCGACCGGCGCGTCCTATCCGCTCGGCACCGGGGCGCTGGCGATGGGCCTGCTGGAACGCGGCGCCGGGCGTTGGCCGATCGTGTCGCGCATCATGACGGCGCCCAAGGTGCGCGACTGGTTCTATTACCGGGCGCGCAAAGCCACCGGCGAGCACTTCGCCGCGCTCGCCAAGCCCGGACAGATCGTCATCGTGATCGGCGACGCGGCCAAAGCCCGGCAAGAGCAAGGAGGCGATCGCCAGCGCCTTCGAGGCGGCGCTCCTTCAGCAGTCGCTGGCAGCCAGATAAAGTGGCGCAATGCTGACGCGGCGGACAACCTTGGCGGCGCTGGCCGGGCTCGCAGCGATGCGCGGCGCCCGCGCCCAAGACGTTCCGGGCCAAGCCTTTCCGAGCCGCCCGATCACCATCGTGGTGCCCTACCCGGCCGGCGGGCCGGTCGATGTGACGGCGCGGCTGATCGCGCAATCGGTCGGCAGTTCGCTCGGCCAGCCGATGCTCGGTCGACAATCGCGGCGGCGGCGCCGGCGTGATCGGCAGCGTCGCGGTGCGCATGCCGAGCCCGACGGCCACACGCTCATCCTCGGCACCAACCAGACCCACGCCACCAACCAGAGCCTGTTGAAGAACTGCCCCTACGACGCGGTGAAGGATTTTTCGCCGGTCGCCGGCATCGCCGACATTCCAGCATGTGCTGGTGGTGCGGCGCGGGCTTGACGGTGGCCGACGTCGGCGCGCTGGTGGCGCTCGCGAAGAAATCGCCGGGCGCATTGAACTACGCCTCGACCGGCGTCGGCTCGGCCTCGCATCTCGCGGCGGAGTTGTTCAAGACCAAGGCCGGCGTCGACTTGCAGCACATCCCGTTCCGCGGCTCGGCGCCGATGACGACCGAACTGCTCGCCGGCCGCGTCGACCTCACCTTTGCGACCTGCCGAGCGTGATCTCCTACATCGACGCCGGCGCGGTCCGCGCGCTCGCGGTGGCAAGCGCCAAGCGCGCGGCGCGGCTGCCGAACCTGCCGACGCTCGCCGAAGCCGGCGTGCCCGGCGTCGAGGCCGACGCCTGGTTCGCGCTGTTTGCGCCGGCGAAGACGCCGGCAGCCGTCGTCGAACGGCTCTACGGCGCGGTGTCCGCACGGCGCTCACGAGCGGACGCCGCGAAAGTTGCCATCGCCCAGCAAGGCATGACGCTGTCGCTGCGTTCGCCGGCCGAGACTCGCGGCCTGGCTGCCCGGCGAAGTCGCGAAATGGGCGGCGGTGATCAAGGCCGCAGGCGTGGTTGCCGAATAGCGGCATTTCAACCCGTTCGACATCAGCCTATAATTGTTGAAACTGGGGAGGAAATAATGTTCAAAACAATCACGACCATCGCGTTTGTCGTTCTGCTCGGCGCGCTCGCGCCGCTCTCGGCACAGCAGGCGCCCTCCCCGGTCAAGCGCACCATTCTGCAAAAGTCCGATGTACCCGGCACCAATCTTGAATTGATCTATGCAACGGTCGAAATCGCGGCAGGCTTCAAGGCCGGCCGCCATTCGCATCCAGGCGTGGTCATGTTCCAGGTCGTCGAGGGAAATTTCTGGCTCGCGCCGGATGGTCAGCCGGAGAAGGTCTTCCAGCCGGGCGAGTCGTCCACCATTCCCGACCGCGCCATCCACAACGAGGGCGCCGACGGCGGCCCGGTGAAGATCAGTGTGGTTTACGCCGTCGAGAAGGGTCAGCCGCTCGCCTCGCCCGCGAAGTAACCGCAGAGCCGGACGCGATAGGCGGAGACAAGCCGATGCAGCTTTCAGCCGAGCAACTCAAGAGCCTTCGACGAACAAGGCTACGTCTTCCTGCCGAACTGCTTCTCGGAGGAGGAGATCGCGCTGCTCGCGCATCGAGGGCGAGCAGATCCTCAAGGCCGACCGCCAGGAGGTCTGGCGCGAGAAGACCGGCGCGCCGCGCACCGCCTTCGCGGCGCACACCTTCAGCGAGGTGTTCCGCCTGCTGGTCAGCCATCCGCGGCTGGTCGGGCCGCTGCAGCAGTATTTCGGCGAGGACGTCTACGTCCATCAGTTCAAGCTCAACGCCAAGGCCGCCTTCGAGGGCGACGTCTGGCAGTGGCACCAGGACTACGGCACCTGGGCGCGCGACGACGGCATGCCGCAGGCGCGCGCCATGAACATCGCGGTGTTCCTCGACGAGGTGATGCCGATCAACGGCCCGCTGCTGCTCATTCCCGGCAGCCACCGCAGGGCGTGTTCGAGGCCGGCCACGACAAGCTCGACCACGTCCTATCCGCTGTGGACGCTCGACAAGGACACCGTGACGCGGCTCTGCCGCGACGCCGAAGCGGCGCACGGCACAGGGCATCGTCGCGCCGACCGGAAAGCCCGGCTCGGTGCTGATGTTTCACGGCAACCTGGTGCACGCCTCGCCGCCCAACATCACGCCCTACCCGCGCAAGATCGTCTATGTGACGTTCTGCGCCTGCTCCAATCACATCACCAAGTTCACCCGCGCCGAATGGATCGCGCACCGCGACTTCACGCCGATCGCAGCCGGTCGGCGACGACGCGCTGGCCGGAATACGCCCGCGCCCACCGCGTCGCCGCGGAATAAATTTCTTAAATGCGAGTCATTCAGAGCGTAACAACTCGCAACAGCGATGTTGCAGCGCATGAATTGATCCTTTTCACGTGATCGTCATGGCCGGGCCTTGCAATCGCCGCGCTTTGATCTTTTATCGCCGATGTCGGCTGTGACGAACCGGGGAGAGGATGCATGTACACGCTCTATTCCATGCGCCGCTCGGGCAATTGCTACAAGGTGCGGCTCGCGCTGGCGCAGCTCGACATTCCGCATGAGCTGGTCGAGATCGACATCCTCAAGGGCGAGACCCGCACGCCCGAATTCCTCAAGATGAATCCGAGCGGCCACGTGCCGCTGCTCGAGGTGTCGCCCGGCCGCTACATCGCCGAGTCGAACGCGATCCTGTGGTATCTCGCCGGCCACACGCCGCTGTTTCCCGACGACCGCGCCGACCGCGCCGAGATGCTGCAATGGATGTTCTTCGAGCAGCACAGCCTCGAGCCCAATCTCGGCGCCGCCTATTTCTGGCTGACGCTGGTCAAGGGCGGCCGCGACCTGCAAAGCCACGCGCTGGAAGACTGGATGCAGGAGGGCTATCGCGCGCTCGGCGTGATGGAGAAGCACCTCGCCACCGGCACTTCTTCGCCGCCGACCGTTATTCCATCGCCGACATCGCGCTCTACGCCTACACCCACGTGGCGCACCAGTGCGATTACGACCTCGCGGGCTTCCCGGCGGTGCGCGCCTGGCTTGACCGCGTCGCCGCGCAGCCCGGTCATATCGCCGATGGACTGGCAGCCGGCCGGCAGCGATGGCCGCGGCGCAGTAGCTACTCGCCGGCCTTGATGTTGGCGTCCTTGATCACCTTCGCCCATTTGGCGATGTCCGCCTTGATGATCGCGGCGAAGGCATCGGGCGGATCGGCTCGCGGCGTCGAGGCCGAGCTGCGCAAGCTTGGCCTTCATCTCCGGCTCCATCGCGATCTTGGCGGCCTGCTGATAGACCTTGCTGATGATCGGCGCGGGCGTGCCGGCCGGCGCCATCAGTCCGAACCAGGAGATCGCCTCGAAGCCCGGCAGGCCGGATTCCGCGATGGTCGGCAGCGTCCGGCATGATCGGTGTGCGCATCAGCGAGGTGACGGCAAGGCCGCGCAACTGGCCTTCGCGCACGATCGGCAGGATCGAGCCCATGTTCTGCAACGTCATCGTGACGCGGCCGCCGATCACGTCGGTGAACACCGCGCCGCGATAAGGCACGTGGACGATGTCGATGCCGGCCTGCGCCTTCAACATCTCGCCGGCGATGTGCTGCGGCGTGCCGGTGCCGGGCGACGCATAGGACAGCTTGCCGGGCTGCGCCTTGGCCAGCGCCACGAATTCGGCGAAAGCTTTTCGCCGGCACGTCGTTGTTGACCGCGAGGATGCTCGGCATCACCAGGAGCCGCGCCACCGGCGTCAAGGTCGCGGGTCACGTCGTAGGTCTGGCTGGCCAGCAGCGTCGGGTTGATGGTGAGTGCGCCGTTGGCGCCCCAGTAGAACGTGGTGCCGTCGGGCGCCGACTTCGCCACCCGGTCGCCGCCGACGCTGCCGCCCGCGCCCGGCACGTTCTCGACCGTCACCGCGACGCTCCAGGCCTCCTGGAATTTCTGCGCGAACATCCGCGCCGTGATGTCGGTCGCGCTGCCGGCGGTGAAGCCGACGATGAAGCGCACCGGCTTGTCGGGATAGTTCTGCGCGGCGGCGGGCGTCGCGGTCAGCGGTTGCAAGCAGCAACACACCAAGCCCGGCATGGATCAGCTTCATCGCACCCTCCCTTTTTGGTTTCGCCCTATTGCACCGGCTTGATGCCGGCTTCCTTGATGATCTTGCCCCACATCGGCATTTCCTTCTTCACCAGATCGAGAAACTCCTCGGGCGTGTTGCCGACAAGCTGCAGGCCGAGGCTTCGAGCTTCTGCCGCACCGTCGGGCTGCGCCATGATCAGCTTCACCGTCTCGTCGTGTAGCTTGTCGACGATCGGCTTCGGCGTGCCGGCCGGCGCCTCAGCCCGAACCAGGCGGTGGCGTCGTAGTTCGGGAAGCCCAGCTCCTCCATGGTCGGCAGCTCGGGAATTTGCGGCGAGCGCTTGCGCGAGGTGACGGCGAAGGCGCGCAGCTTGCCCTCGCGAACCAGCGGCAGCACGTTGGAGATGTTGCCGAAGAAGATGTTGAGCCGCCCGCCGAGCAGGTCGGGCAGCACCTGGGTGGTGCCGCGGTACGGCACCTGCTGGAGCTTCACGTGGCCATCGACATGAACAGCTCGCCGCCGAGATGCTGCGAGGTGCCGACGCCGGCGTGGCCGGCGACGAAATAATCCGGCTTGCGCCTTGGCGAGCGCGATCAGCTCCTTGATGTCCTTGGCGGGAACGTCGGGCGGCACCACCACGAGGTTCGGCACGATGAACACCTGCGTGATGTAGGCGAAGTCCTTGATCGGGTCGTAGCCGAGCTTGTCCATCAGGTTCGGATTGATGACGAGCGCGGCGTTGCCGCCCATCGCCAGCGTGTAGCCGTCGGGCGCAGCCTTGGCGACCTGCGCCACCGCGAGATTGCCGCCGGCGCCGGTGACGTTCTCGACCGCCACGCCCTTGGCCCAGGTCTCGTTCCATTTGTCGCCGAACAGTCGCGAGGTGATGTCGGGCGCGACGCCCGCCGAGAAGCCGACCAGAATCCGGATCGGCTTGTCGGGATAGCCCGATTGCGCCACCGCGCCGCCCGCCAAGGCCAACAGCAGCGCGGCGCCGAGCACCTGCGAGTCTTCTCATGTTTCCTCCCCCAGGCGCGGTCTGTGTCATTGCCGCCACGCTCCCGCGACAAAGATAGCAAAATTAACCTTCCATTAACCATACGCCACACATTCGCCGCGCGTTCGCCAAAACGGCCGCCTTAGTCCAGCCGGAACCGCGCCCGCTTCGGCCGCCATATTTGTTGACCAAGGTGATTCGCACCGCGGGTTGAGGCCATGACCAAGGAATTGATTGAGCGTTCGCGTCGGCGTCACGCGTTTGCAGATGTGCCGTTGCTTGTTCTCACCGCGGCGCTGGTGTTGTCGCTGGTGGTTGCGTTCACCGCCGTGTCGATCGGCATTGCCCGCGCGGACACGTTGATGCCGTTCGGCGGCGGCGGCAGTGGGCGGCTCGCGCTGGCCATGCTGGTCGGCATCGTCGATTGCCGGCATGGGCGGCCTGACCGCCGCGTTGGTGCACAACGACAAGTTTCCGCCGCGGCGCGATTGAGTGCCGCCATCGCCCGCGGGCGTAAGGCGTAGCAGGCGACGTCGGTCGTAGCGTGTCGCTTTCCGCGTTTCGGTTCGGATGATTCCCTGAAGTGATTTGCCCTGGACGCCGCGCTTGTACCGCGTAGCGTCCAGGGATTTTCTTTCGGCCTACTGCAGCTTGATGCCGTAGGACTTGATGATCGGCCACCACTTGTCGATCTCGGCCTTGTGGAAGTCGTGCAGCGCCTGCGGCGTCAGCTCAGCCTTGTCCGGAATGGTCATGCCGAGCGCGGCGACACGCTTCTGCACGACCGGATCGGCCAGCGCCTGGACCGCGCGGCGTTGAGCTTGTCGATGATCTCCTTGGGCGTGCCCTTCGGCGCCCACATCCCGTGCCAGAACGAAATGTCCATGCCGGTGATGCCCATCTCCTCCATGGTCGGCACGTCGGGCAGCCCGGCGTAGCGCTTGCGGCCCATCACCGCGAAGGCCTTGATCTTGCCGGCCTGTGACGTGCGCCAACGTCTGCGACGCCTCGGCGCACATGATGTCGATGGTGCCGGCCAGCATGTCCTGCATCGCCGGCGCGCCGCCGCGATAGAACACGAACTGGAACTTGGTGTCGGTCTTCTGCTCGAAATAGAGTCCGCAGACATGGGCGCCGGAGCCGGCGCCGACGCTTGCCGCCGACGCCTTGTCCGGATTGGCCTTGAGCCAGGCGATCAACTCCTTGGCGTTCTTGGCCGGCAGCGATTCCTTGCCGACGATCATCAGCGACGACACCGGCAGCCGCGCGATCGGCGTCAGATCGTTCACCGGATTCCACGACACCGGATAGAGCGCCGGCGAGCCGACATGGCTCGACCAATTGCCGATGCCGATCGTGTAGCCGTCCGGCGCAGCATTGACGACGCGGCCGACGCCGATGGTGGCGCCCGCCCCGGTCATGGTCTCGACCAGGATCGACTGGCCGAGCGTCTTGCTCATGTGGTCGCTCATGATGCGCGCCACCGTGTCGGTCGGCCCGCCCGCCGGGAACGGCACGATCAGGGTGATCGGCTTCGACGGATAGGTCTCGGCTCCGGCACCCAGCGTGGTCGCAATCGCGAGCGCAATCGACGCAACGACAGTCAGCAGTTTCATGAGATTCCCCAGTTTTCCGGCAATGCCATCCCGCACAACAATGACCGGCGGGCGTGGACTGAAAAAGTCAGCATTGTTGTCCAATCGCCCAAAACGTACGCAGCAAACGACGGGTCAGAGTGCCGCACCGATCACTCGGCCTTGACGCCGGCGGCCTTGATGATCGGCCACCATTTCTCGATCTCGGCCTTGTGGTGGGCGCCGAGCGCCTCCGGCGTCTGCTGCTCGCGCGGCACGATCTCCTGGCCGACTAGGGCAAGCCGCGCCCGCACCGCCGGATCGGCCAGCGCCGTCGACGGCCGCGGCATTGAGCTTGGCGATGACATCCTGCGGCGTGCCGGCCGGCACCCAGAGCCCATGCCAGAACGTCATGTGGAAACCCGGCGCGCCGGCCTCGTCGATGGTCGGGATTTCGGGTGCGACCGACCAGCGGTTGCGGCGACAGCACCGCGATACGCCTTGATCTTGTCGCCATTGAGATGCGACACGACGTTCGAGGCCTCGACGCAGGCGAGATCGATCTGGCCGGCGATCAGGTCCTGCACGATCGCGGCGGCGCCGCGGTAGGGCACGAACTGGAATTCGATGCCGAGCTTGTTCTGGAAATTCGATGGCCCAGACCTTGGCCGGACCGCCGATCCCCACCGAGCCGAGCGAGACGCCCTTCGGATGCTCCTTCATCCAGGCGACCATTTCCTTCAGGCTGTTCGGCGGCAAGCCGCTTCGCGCCACGAACACCATCGGCGCTGCGGTGAGCAGCGTCACCGGCGCCAGGTCCTTCAACAGATCGAACGTCAGGTTGTAAACCGCGCCGGTGAAGACGTGCGAATTCAGGTGGCCGATGCTGACCGTGTAGCCATCGGGCGCCGAGCGCGCGACACGCTGAACGCCGAGGCTGCCGCCGGCGCCGGTGACATTCTCGACGATCACCGGCTGGCCGAGCGTCACCCTCATCGGCTCGCTGAGGATGCGCGCGATGGTGTCCGGCGGGCCGCCCGCCGTGGTCGGTGCGATGATGGTGATCGGCCGCGACGGCCAAGTTTCGGCGGATGCGGCAGCGGTTGCGAGCAGCAGGATCGACGCGGCGGCGAACAGTGGTTTCATGAATCGCCTCATTGCACCTTGATGCCGGACTCGCGGATGATCGCGCCCCACTTGTCCATCTCGGCCTTGAGATATGCAGCGAAGCCTTCCGGGGTCTGCTGCTCGGGCGGCGGAATTTCCATGCCCTGATCGGCGATGCGCTCGCGCACGCCGGGATCGGCCATGGCGGCGTTGAACGCCGCGTTGAGCTTCGTGACGATGTCCTTCGGCGTGCCCTTGGGCGCATAGGCGCCGAGCCAATTGGTGACCTCGACGCCGGGCGCGCCGGCCTCGTCGACGGTCGGCACGTCGGGCGCGGCGAACCAGCGCTTCTTCGACGTCACCGCATAGGCCTTGATGGTGCCGGCCCGCACCTGCGCGAGCGAATTCGCCGCAAGGTCGCACATCATGTCGACATTGCCGGCGACGATGTCCTGCAAGCGCCGGCGCGCCGCCGCGATACGGCACCAGCGTGGTGTGCGTGCCGGTGACCTTGCCGAAATAATAGCTGCACACCGCCGAGCTGCCGCCGGCGCCGACCGAGCCGGCCGTGACCTTGCCGTCGTTCGCCTTCAGATAGGCGATCAGCTCCTTGAAATTCGTCGGCGGCAGATTTTTCCGCGCGATGAACCAGTGCGGCACGCTCGGCAGCAGCGCCACCGGCTCGAAATCCTTGGCGAGATCGTAGGGCGTCGTAGTAGACGAAGGCGTTGACGACATGGGTGCCCCAGGTGCCGACGCTGATGGTGTAGCCGTCGGGCGCCGCCTGGCGACGCGGTTGATGCCGGTGGTGCCGCCGGCGCCGCCATGTTCTCGACCAGGATCGGCTGGCCGAGCAGGCCGCGCATCGGCTCGATCATGGTGCGCACCAGGGTGTCGACCGCGCCGCCCGCCGCGAGCGGAATGACGATGGTGATGGGCTTCGATGGAAATCTTGCGCCTGCGCGCCGGTGATTGCCGACAGGGTTGCGATCGCTGCGACGACGATCCGCCTCATTTCAACCTCCGCCCAGGTCACTGCCCCTTGATATTGGCGGCCTTGATGATCGGCCACCACTTGTCAGCCTCTGCCTTCTGGAATGCGCGCAAGCGCCTCCGGCGTCTGCTGATCGCGCGGCGGCGCGTCGAGGCCGAGATCGGCGAAGCGCTTCCTTGATGGCCTGATGGCCAGCGCCTCGAGCATCACCGCGTTCAGCTTCGCGACGATATCCTTCGGCGTGTCCTTCGGCGCCCAGAGCCCGTACCACAGCGACGCCTGGAAGCCCGGCATGCCGGCCTCTTCGGTGGTCGGGATGTCGGGCGCGGCCTCACGCGCGCCGCCGACGTGATGGCAAACGGCTTGATCGCGCCGGCCTTGGCCTGCGCGTAGAAATTCGATGCCGGCTCGATCTGCAGATCGATCTGGCCCGCAACCAGGTCCTGCAAGGCCGGGCCGTTGCCGCGATACGGGATGAACTGGGCGCTTGTGCCGATCTCCTTCAGGAACGACAGCCCGGCGAGATGGCCGGTGCCGCCGACCGCCGGAATGCCGATCGACGCCTTGCCGGGATTGGCCTTGAGCCAGGCGATCAGTTCCTTGAGATCCTTCGCCGGCAGAGCCTTCTTGCCGACGATCATCAGCGGCTCGCTGGCGATCATGGATGACCGGCGCGAGATCGTTGAGCAGATCGAACTGCAGCGGATAAAGCCCGCCCAGTCAGCATGTTGGTGGTCGAGGTGCCCATCTCGACGGTGTAGCCGTCGGCCGGCGCGCGCACCAGCGCGGCCGACGCCGATGCTGCCGCCGGCGCCGGTGACGTTCTCGATGATGATCGGCTGGCCGAGAATGGTCCGCATGCGCTCGCCGAGGAAGCGCGCCAGCACGTCGGTCGCGCCGCCGGCCGGAACGGCACGATCATGGTGATCGGCTTCGACGGATAGGTCTGCGCCGAGGCAGGCGCGACCCCGAGCAGCGTAGCAAGCGCGATGGCAATGAGCGCTTTTCTCATCGTCGCTCCCCCTATTGCTACCTTGATGCCGGCCGCCTTGATCATCGGCCACCATTTCTCGATGTCGGCCTTCTGCTGCGCGGCGAGCGCCTCGGGGGTCTGCTGCTCGCGCGGCGGGATTTCCATGCCGAGCCCGGTCAGCCGCGCCGCGCACCTCCGGATCGGCGAGCGCGTCCTGGACCGCCGCGTTGCAGCTTGGCGATGATCGGCGCGGGCGTGCCAGCCGGCGCCCAGAAGCCGTACCAGAGCGACATGTGCAGCCCTGGCGCGCCGGCCTCGTCGACGGTCGGAACGTCGGGCACCTGCGCGTTGCGCGTCGGCGAAGCGATCGCCAGCGCCTTGATCGAGCCGGCCCGCACCTGTCCGAGCGAATTCTGCACCTGATCGACCATCAGATTGATCTGCCCCGCGAGCAGATCGATCATCGCCGGCGCCGCGCCGCGATAGGGGATGTAGTTGATCGTGCCGCCGGCGCGCTCGGCGAGCTGGACGGCGACCAGATGCGGCCCGGTGCCGACGCCCGGATGCCCCATGTTGACCTTGCCCGGATTGGCCTTCACGTAGGCCATGAACTCGCGGAGGTTGTTCGACCGGCAGCTCCTTGTTGACGACGATCAGGTACGGATTGCTCGGCAGCAGCGAGATCGGCGCGAAGTCCTTCACCAGATCGAACGGCAGCGAATAGACCGCGCCGTTGGTGACATGGGTGCCGACGTGGCCGCAGATGATGGTGTAGCCGTCGGGCGCGGCCGTTGGCGGCGCGCGCTGTGCCGACCGTGCCGCCTGCGCCCGGTGACGTATTCGACGATCAGCGGCTGGCCGAGCGACACCCGCATCCGTTCGCCGAGATTGCGGATGATGGCGTCGGTCGGACCGCCGGCCGGGAACGGCACGATCACCGTGATCGGCCGGTTCGGATAATCGTCCGCCGCCGCGCCCGCGATCCCGAGCAACAGCAGCGCACTCGCAACCAGCCAACCGCTTCATGCGGACTCCGCTACTCCGCCTTGATGCCCGCCGCCTTGATGATCGGCTACCACTTCTCGATCTCGGCCTTGTGGTAGGCGTACAGCGCCTCCGGCGTCTGCTGATCGCGCGGCGGCAATATCCTGGCCCGAGCTCGACCAGCCGCTGGTGCACCGCCGGATCGGCGAGCGCCTCGCGCACCGCCGCGTTCAGCCGCATCACGATGTCCTTCGGCGTGCCCTTGGGCAGCCACAGCGCCTGCCAGACCGAGATGTAGAAGCCCGGCATGCCAGCCTCGTCCACCGTCGGGATGTCGGGCGCCGAGGTCAGCCGCGTCTTCGCCGGTCACCGCATAGGCCCGGATGTTGCCGTTGCCGCACCTGCGGCAGCGCGTTCGCCGCCTGATCGAACATCAGATCGATCTTGCCCGCGACCAGGTCCTGCAAGCGCGGGCCCGGTGCCGCGATACGGCACGAAGGTGAACTTGGTGCCGGTCACGCTCTGGAAATAGACGCCGCTGACGTGGGACGCCGCAGCCGGCGCCGGCGGTGCCGGCGGAGACCTTGTCCTGGTTGGCCTTCACCCAGGCGATCAGCTCCTTGAGATCTTTCGCCGGGATCGCCTTCTTGGTGACGATCAGTTGCGGATTGCTGGCGATCAGCGCGATCGGCTCGAAGTCGTTGAGCAGATCGTAGGGCAGCGGATAGATCGCGCCGTTGACCACATGGGTGCTCCAGTGGCCGATGCCGATGGTGTAGCCGTCGGGCGCGGCGCGACACGACCTTGGTGACGCCGATGGTGCCGGCCGCGCCGGTGGTGTTCTCGATCACGATGGTCTGGCCGAGCGCTGGTGCCGCAGCCGCTCGCCGAAGATGCGCGCGATGGTGTCGGTCGGCCCGCCGGCCGCGAACGGCACCACGATGGTGATCGGCCGCGTTCGGATAGGTCTGCGCGTTGGCGTTCGCAGCAGCCATGACAAGGCCGCGGCAACAGCCGAGTGCGGTCGAGCAGCTTTCTTCATGCCGGTCACTCGCCCTTGAGGTTGGCGGCCTTGATGATCGGCCACCACTTCTCGATCTCGGCCTGCTGGAATTTGGCGAGCCCTTCGGGCGTCTGCTGCTCCTTCGGCGCCACGTCCAGGCCGAGCTCGGTGAACTTCGCCTTGGTGGTCGGATCGGCGAGCACCTGCATCATCGCGCCGTTGAGCTTGGCGACGACGTCCTTCGGCGTGCCCTTCGGCGCCCAGAACCCGAACCAGCCCGACATATAAAGTCCCGGCACGCCGGTCTCGTCCGAGGTCGGAATGTCCGGCATCGACGCCGAGCGCTGCGGCGACAGGTTGGCGATCGCCTTGATGGTGCCGCCGCGCACCTGCGGCAGCGTCACCGCGCCTTGCGCCACCAGGAGATCGACCTGGCCCGACACCAGGTCGGTCATCGCCGGGCCCGCGCCGCGGTAGGGAATGAAGGTCAGCTTGGTGTTGGTGAGCTGCTGCAGCAGCAGGCCGGTGATCGCCGCCGCCGCGTTCTGGTTGACGAACTTGGTGTCGCCGGGATTGCGCCTTCATCCAGGGCACCAGCTCGCTGAGCTTGTTCGCCGGCAGGTTCTTCTTGGCGACCAGAAGCTGCGGATTGACCGAGATCAGCCCGAGCGGCTCGAAATCCTTCTGCAGGTCGTAGTTCAGATTGTAGATGATGCGGCCGACGTGGGTGTCCCACTGGCCGATGTCGATGGTGTAGCCGTCCGGGCGCGCGCGCGCGCGACGCGGCCGACCGCGATGCTGCCGCCGGCGCCGCCCTGATTCTCGATGATGACCGGCTGGCCGAGGATCGGCCGCATCTTCTCGGCCATGATGCGGGCGGCGACATCGGTCGAGCCGCCCGGCGGGAACGGCACCACCAGCGTGATCTGCCGCGACGGATAGTTCTGCGCCTGCGCGCTTGCGAAGACCTGCGACCATAGCGAGCGCGAGCGCCCCGAATCAG
This sequence comes from uncultured Alphaproteobacteria bacterium, assembly GCA_963785665.1. Taxonomy (GTDB): domain Bacteria; phylum Pseudomonadota; class Alphaproteobacteria; order Rhizobiales; family Xanthobacteraceae; genus Z2-YC6860. The sequence goes on along the minus strand of CAWAWF010000018.1, from coordinate 962,744 downwards.
TTTCCGCCATGTCTCCCCCCGATGGATTTTCGAGCTTGCTACTGCACCTTGATGCCGGCGGCCTTGATGACCGGCCACCACTTGTCGATCTCTTCCTTCTGGAACTTGGCGAGCGCCTCCGGCGAGTTCATGTCGTCGGGGAAGAACTCCTGGCCGGCGTCGGCGAGCCGCTTGTGCGTCGCCGGATCGTTTCGCGCCTTCACCAGCGCATCGTTGAGCTTGGCAATGACATCCTTCGGCGTGCCCTTCGGCACCCACAGCGCGTGCCAGAAGTAGAAATAGAATCCCGGCAGTCCCGCCTCATCCATCGTCGGCACGTCCGGCATCACCGGCGAGCGCTTGTTCGCGGCCATGGCGAACGCCTTCAGCAGCCCGCTTCGCACATAGCCGCCAGAGGTCGCGGCGGTGTCCATCATCAGGTCGATGTTGCCCGCCAGCATGTCCTGCGAGGCCGGCCCGCGCTGCGATACGGGATGAACTGCATCTGCGCGCCGATGGTGTTCTGGAAGAACACGCCGCCGACGTGACCCGGACTGCCGATGCCGGCGTTGCCGACCGTCACCTTGCCGGGGTTGGCTTTGATCCAGGCGATCAGCTCTTTGAGATTGTTCGGCCGGCAGGTTCTTCCGGCCGACAATCATCGACGGCTGGGTGCAGATCAGCGCAACCGGTTCGAGGTCCTTGAGGAGATCGATCGGCAGATCGTACACCGCGCCGCTCGCCACATTGGTGCCCCACTGGCCGATCTGCACGAGTGTAGCCGTCCGGCGCCGAGCGCGCGACGCGGATCACGCCGGTGGTGCCGCCGGCGCCGGGCGAGTTCTCGACGATCACCGGCTGGCCGAGATGCGGCCGCATGCCCTCGGCGATGATGCGCGCGATGGTGTCGGTCGATCCGCCGGCGGCGAGCGGAACCAGGAGAGTGACCGGACGCGACGGAAAGGATTGCGCGTTTGCGGAGGAGATCAGCGCCGACTGCGGCCAGCGCAATGGCGATCATCGTCTTTATCATTTCGTTTCCTCCCTGGCGTTTTGTACACAGTAGCACCTCGAATTCGCCCGGGCCTAGGCCGCCGCTTTGGCCTTTTGCCGGACTTTTCATGCCAATCCGCCGGGATCTGGTGTGACGACAGAAATCCTCGACGCACGCGGCGAGATCGCATCCTTTGGTGCGGGCGCAGTCACGCCGCGTTCGATCGAGACGCGCACGTCCTGGGTGGTCGCCAGCGTTTCGCTGATCCTGCTCGGCCTGTCGTTCGGCGGGCCGTGGATCACCGCGGTCGGCTTGAAGGAGATCGCCGCCGACACCGGCGGCGCACGGCAGGTGCCGTCGCTCGCGGTGTCGCTGGCATTCTTCGGCACCGGCGTCGGCGGCATCCTGATGGGCCGGATCGCCAACAGCTACGGCATCCGCTGGACCGTGATCATCGGCACGGCGATGATCGCGCTCGGTCTTGTGCTGTCGTCGCTGGGCGCGCCGTGGCAGCTCTATGTCGGCCACGGCCTGTTCATGGGGCTGCTCGGCAACGCCGGAATGAACGCGCCGCTGTTCGTCTATGTCAGCCGCTGGTTCGACCGACGCCGCGGCTCGGCGCTGGCGCTGATCTCGAGCGGCGGCTATCTCGCCGGCTTCGTCTGGCCGACCATCTTCGAGCGCTCGATCGCGATGTTCGGCTGGCGCTGGACCATGATCGGCTTCGCGATCCTGCAACTGGTCGTGATCGTGCCGCTCGCCGATCGATCTTCCTGCGTCCGCCGCCGGAACTGCCCGCCCACGCCGACAGCCGACGGCGACCGCGGGCGGCGCGCGGCCGAAGGTGCTCGGCTGGCAACGCCAATGTCGTGTTCGGCATGCTGGCGTTCGCGTCATTCCTCTGCTGCGTCACCATGTCGATGCCGCAGCAGCATCTGGTCGCGTACTGCAGCGACCTCGGCATCTCCGCGACCGTCGGCGCCACCATGCTGTCGGTGCTGCTCGGCATGGGCTTCTTCAGCCGGCAGGGCTGGGGCTGGCTGTCGGACCGCATGGGCGGCGCTGCTCGACCGCGTTGCTGCAGCTCGATCATGCAATGCGCCGCCATGAGCGGATTCCTGTTCACCCAGGACACCGTCGGCCTGTTCACCGTGTCGACCGCGTTCGGCATCGGCTTCAGCGCGCTGATCCCGGCCTACGTGCTGACCATCCGCGAGCTCTATCCGCTGAGCGAGGCGCACTGGCGGGTGCCGTTCGCTGCTGCTGTTCAGCGGCAGCGGCATGGCGCACCGGCGGCTGGCTCGCCGGCTATCTCTACGACATCTACGGCTATTACATCCCGGCCTTCGCCACCGGCGTCGCCTTCAACATCGTCAACATCGTCATCCTGTGTCATGCTGCTGGTGCGGCAGCGCACCTACGCGATCGAGACGCGCTGACCGCGGAACGCGAGCCTGGGAGATTCCCGATGTCCCGCTTCTGGTCGCGGCTCCTCAAAGCCGACAAGACCCAGGAGGCCGATGCGCCGTTCCGCTACAGCAAGCAACTCGTCGGCAAGATCGACACACTGCCGACCCGGCAGCGGCGGCACTTTCCGGAACTGAAGGACCCGGAGTTCTGGAAATTCTACGAGCTCTGCTCGCCGTTCTCGCTGGTCCACGTCACTGGCTTCTACAACGCCTTCGAATCGATCCGATATGTCGCCGCCAACAAGGTGCCCGGCGTCATCGTCGAATGCGGCTGCTTTCTCGGTGGCGTCACCGGCTTCCTCCGCCTGAGCTGCCGGCACTTCGGCATCGCCGACAAGCCGATAGTCGTATTCGACACCTTCACCGGCTTTCCGCCCGGCGAGAAGGACGTCTACATGGGCAAGGAGCAGATTGGCACGCAGTTCACCTCGTTCCGCGCGGCGTTCGAAACAAATATGCGCGAGATGACCGGCGAGCTCGACGGGCTTCGCATCGTCCAGGGGCCGGTCGAGGCGACACTGCCCGGCGCCGCGACCGGCGACGTCTGCCTGCTGCGGCTCGACACCGACTACTATTCGTCGACCCGGGCCGAATTGCAGACGCTCTACCCCAAGCTCGTCTCCGGCGGCGTGCTGATCGTCGACGACTACGGCATGTTCGACGGCTCACGACGCGCCACCGACGAATACATCGCGGGCCTAGACAAAAAGCTCCTGCTCAACCGGATCGACATCGGCATCTGGAGCGGCGTGAAGCCTTAGGCGGCCACGCGGCCCTTCACCGCGTTGGCGAACGGTTCGTATGAGATGCTGCCGTCAGGCGCTTTCGGCAGCCGCTCGCGCAGCCGCGCCTGCAGCTCTTCTTTCTTCGCCGGCGACAACTTGGCGATGGCACTGCCAGACGGCCCCACTGGTACGCTGTTGCTGGTCCAGAAATCGTCGAAGTCGGTGTAGGAGACGCGGATGCGGATCACGCGCGTCTCGATCGATTCCAGCCCGTTCTGCTGCCACACCGTTCGCATGCTGTCTTCGCGCGAGGCGGCATAGCCCGGCGGATTGGCATCGGCAGCGCCCATCGAGCGCATCGCCGCCTGGATCGGCTCGAGCGGCAGACCGCCGCCCGCAATGTCCCACATATAAGCGCGCGACGGTCCCGCCGGGCCGCACCACCCGCTTCATCTCGGCGACCGCTTTGACCGGATCGGGCACGAAGCTGATCACCAACGGCATGACCGCGGCGTCGAAGCTGTTGTCGGCGAATGGGATGTCCTGCGCGCCGGCCATCTGGAATTTCGCGAGCTTCGTGCCAGGCCGGGTCCGCGCATAGGCAAGCTGGCCTTCGGACGGATCGATGCCGACACTTCGGCCGGCGCAGCCTGTGGCGATCAGCGTTTCCGTGAAGGCGCCATTGCCGCAGCCGACGTCGAGCCATTTCAATCCCTTCGGCAGGCCGAGCCAATCGAGAAATGTCGCCCCGCGAGCCTGACTCCAGCGGCCCATCAGCCGCTCGTAGGCCTTGCCATCGGCGAATTGGCTTGGAGCTTCGCTCATCTCAACGACCCTTCTGCAACAGCTTCTTCTCCAGCATCACGTGGATGCCCTTGGCGCCGTTGACCACCTGCGTCACGCGCAGATCGGCGGCGAGGCTGCACAGCGTGTAGGCGTCCTCGCGCGAGATGCCGGTGCGCGCGCAGATCAGCTTGATCATGTCGCGCAGCGCGATCACCACGCAGTCGTCGAGGTCGGGATCGAACGCCATGGTCATCACGTGCGTCGGCGTCTCCGCCATCGGCCATTCGAGCGGCGCCCATGTCGTCGCGCACGATCAGCTCGAAGGTGCCGATCAGTCCGGTCTCGATCGCGGTGATGCAGACCTCGCCGTCGCCCTGCACGCCGTGGCCGTCGCCGCAGGAGAACAGCGCGCCGTCGGTGTGGATCGGCAGATAGAGCGTGGTGCCGGCGACCAGTTCCTTGTTGTCCATGTTGCCGCCGTTCCGCCGCGGCGGCGGCGAGTTGATCATGCCCCAGGCGGCCGGCGGCGCCACCGCCATGATGCCGAAGAACGGCTTCAGATCGAGATCGAGGCCCCACGGCAGCTTGCCGATCATCCGCTGCTTGTCGAGCGGGATGTGGATCTGGCGGAATTCCTTGAAGTCGTCCGGCAGTGCACCGGCGAGCGGGCGGATGGTGTTGTAGCCCCAGTCCTGGTTGAGCTCGATCGCCTTGATGCGGACCTCGAGCACCTGCCCGGCCTTGGCGCCGCGCACCGCCACCGGCCCGGTGAGGATGTGCGGACCGCCGATCTTGGCCTGCACCTTGTCGTGGATCGCCTGCAACTCCGGCGGCACGGTGAGGCCGGAGCCGGCTTGGGCAGATAGCCGAGCGTGCCCGACACCGTCGAGATGGTGACGGTGTCGCCGGAATCGATGGTGAGCTGCGGCGGCAGCTTGGCGTCGAAGAAACCCCAGTGGACCGTCTCGGGCGAAGCCTCCAGGCGATGCGTGGCCATCGGCTATCTCAATCTTTCGTCATGATGACGGAGCTGTCGATCTGCTCGATCAGGTCGAGGTCGATGATGACCGCCGCGCCCTTCTTGTCCGGGTCTTTCGATTGCTCTTCGTGGTTGGTCAGCTCCCAGGCCTTGTCGCGCTCCGGCCCGCTGGTGACCAGCCGCGCCTTGCCGTGGAAGCGGATGCAGCCGGCGCGATAGGGATTCTCCTTGCGCGCGGCATTGCGGTAATAGACCACGACGTTGGCATTTTCGCCGAGCCGCTGCTGCGACGAGCGATGGCTGCGCTCCCAGTAGCACAGCGTGTCGTCGGCGAAGACCGCGACGCTGCCCTTCGGGCTGATCTGCGGATGGCCGTCCTTCGATGCGGTGCCGATCAGGCACGGCGTGCCGTCGGCCAGCGCCTTGTCCAGCAGGTCCTTCATCACCGGCGTGATCTTGATCATGGTTCCCACCTTTGTTGATCGTTCGGTGGAGCATCATTCCATTCGCAAGGCGCCTCGCGCAATCGGGGTCAGTCCGGTCGGCCGGCGTATTTCGCGGTCAGCGGTCGCGTCACGACCCATAGCGCGAGCGCGACCACAGCCACCGCGCCGAGCGCCAGGAACGCGGCCGGATAACCCAGCCGTCCGGCGACATATCCGCCGAGCGCGGGGCTCAGCGCCGCGCCGGCGCCCTGCATGGTCATCACGGCGCCGAGGCCGGCGTTGACGTGGCCGGTGCCGGACAGAATACGCGCCACCAGACCCGGCACCGCGACGCCGAGCAATCCGGCGCCGACGCCGTCGAGCATCTGCACCGGCCCAAGCCCGATCGGCCCGGTGACCAGGGCAGCGACGCAGCCGCGAACCGGCAGCGCCAGCAACGCCAGCACGGTCGACCAGTGTGCCGAGCGGCGCCGTCGCCGCCATGCCGACCAGCGCGCCGATGGTCATCACCAGGCCGATCTCGGCCGGCGACCAATGTTTCGATTGAAGATAGACGCCGAGAAATGGCCCGAGCCCGGCCTCGACGTCGGCCATGAAGAAGTTCAGCGCGTTGAGCGCCGGTTGCGATCCGAACATCCGCTGGCCGTTGTTTCAGTCACGGCCCGGCGAAATCGCGCCTCAAAGTGGCCCGCGAAAGACGAAAAAAGCTCCCGCCGCAATCAATGCGAAGCCGACCGCATGGTTCCAATTCAGCGCCTGGTGCAGATAGACCACCGAGAAGATGGCAAACACGGTCAGCGTGATGACCTCCTGCATGGTCTTGAGCTGCGCCGCCGAATAGACCGCATTGCCCCAGCGGTTGGCCGGCACCGCGAGGCAATATTCGATGAAAGCGAGCCCCCAGCTCAGCAGGATGACGCCGAACAGCGGCACCTCCTTGAAGCGCAGGTGCCAGTACCAGGCGATGGTCATGAAGACGTTGGAGCCGAGCAGCATCAGGATCGGCAGCACATAAGGCGAAGACAGCATCGCGGGCATGGCAATCTCTTTGGTGAGAGGATCGGCAAGCGGCCTAGCATGGGCAGCCGGTTGAGAACGCGAGATGCGAAGGGCTGGTTCCGGCGCTAACCTGACGCATCACAATTCGGCAGGACAATGCGCCGCATTCTTCCATTCATCATTCTGACCTTGGCCTTCGCGGCGCTGCCGGCCAAGGCGCAGACGCCGCGCGCGCCCAAGCCCTATGAGCCGGTCGCGATCACGCGCCCGGCGGCGCTCGAAGATGCAAGCTTCACCGCGTTCCGCCTGGCGCTCGCCGCCGTCGCCAAACGCCGCCTCTACGCCGAGCTCACGCCCCTGGTGCTGACGCAAGGCTTCTTCTGGGACCGCGACTTCGGCCAGCGCGTTCGATCCGCGCAAGCCCGCGGTGGACAATCTCGCCGCCGCGATCGCGCTCGAAGGCGGCAACGGCGCCGGCTGGGAGGCGCTCGCGAGCTTCGCCGCGGACGACACCGCCGAGCCGCTCCACTCCCGCCCCGGTGTGATCTGCGCACCGGCCCGCCCCGATTACGACAGCGTGGCGTTCTCCAAACTGCTCGACAGCCACCTACACCGCCGGCATCGACTGGGCCTATCCGCGCGCGGACGACACGACGGTGCGCGCGGCGTCCGCAACCCGACGCAGCCGAAGCTCGGCACGCTCGGACGCGCATTTCGTCCGGCTGCTCGGCTTCGAAGGCGCTGACAGCGAGGCCAGCCCCGGCCGCAACCTGTGGGCGCGTATCGCCCTGCCGGACGGCACGCCGGGCTTCGTTGCCCCCGGCAGCCTGATGTCGCTGACGCCGAACGGCTTTGCTACATCAAGGACTTGCTCGGCGGCTGGCGGATCGCCGGATATATCGCCGGCGGAAGCTGATCGACTGCCGTCGCAACGCCGACGCAATTGGCGTAGATTTCAATCCATTGAGTTCACCGAAGGAGATACGACCGATGAAGGCCCGCGTTCATTGCCGCCGTTTCCGTCATCTCGCTGCTGCTCGCCGCAGCGCCGGTGCTTGGCGCAAGGCCAAGCGCCGCGTCCCGGACAATTGCCGCCGGCCGGCGGCCAAGGTGGACAAGCCGGACCGCCGCGCGGTCAACAGCGCCGGACCGCAACGCCCGCCGCCGCCGGCCAAGCCGTACAAGCCGGTGACGATCAGCGCGCCCGCAGCCGATGAACGATCCGAGCTTCGAGGCATTCCGCAAGCAACTCGGCGCGGTCGCCGAGAAGAAGGATCGCAAGGCGCTCGCCGGCCTCGTCGCGCAGAACTTCTTCTGGATGGGCGAGAAGGGCGACAAGGCCGACAAGAAGAAGCCCGGCGTCGACAATCTCGCCAAGGCGATCCGGCTCGACGGCAAGGACGCGCCACGGCTGGGAGATGCTCGGCGGCGCGGCCGCCGATCCGACCGGCATGGCCGTTTCCGGACCGCAAGGACACGATCTGCGCGCCGGCCGACCCGATCTTCAACGCGGAGGAGTTCGAGGCGCTGGTCAAGTCGACCGGCACCGACGAAGGCGACTGGGCCTATCCGACCGCAGACCGGCCTCGAGGTGCATTCCGGTCCGCAGCCCAACTCGCCGGTGGTCGAAAAGCTCGGCCTGCATTTCGTGCGCGTGATGCAGGACGCGAACGCCCAGCCCGGGCCCGATGATGAAGGTGGTGACGCCGTCCGGCAAGACCGGCTTCGTGCCGGCCGACGCGCTGAACCCGCTCGGCAACGACCAGCTCTGCTACAGCAAGGAAGGCGGCGGCTGGAAGATTTCCGGCTTCATCGGCGGCGACCAGTAACCGCCCCGATTGCGCTGCAAACGAAACGGGCCGCCCGGAAACGAGCGGCCCGTTTTCATTTGTCGGAGCGGTGGCTAGCGCGCGCCGGCCGCAGCCTTCTCGATCGACTCCGCGGTCTGGCCGAACAGGATGGCGCGCTCCTCCGCGGTGCGGATGCCGCCGTGGTTCGGATTGACCTTCTTGCTCATGCTCGTAGGCCCGCACCGTCGCCGGCCGCGCCGCGATGGCGTCGAGCCATTTCTTCAGGTGCGGGAAGTCGGCGATCTTCTGATGCTGCCGCTCGTGCAGCTCCACCCACGGATAGCTCGCCATGTCGGCGATCGAATATTCGCCGGCGAGGAACGGCCGGTCGGCCAGCCGCCTGTCCATCACGCCGTAGAGCCGGTTCACCTCGTTGCGATAGCGGTCCATCGCATATTGGATCTTGTCGGTGGCGTAATTGCTGAAATGGTTGTTCTGCCCGGACATCGGGCCGAGCCCGCCCATCTGCCAGAACAGCCATTGCATGACGTCGGCGCGCTTGCGCGGCTCGGTCGGCAGGAACTTGCCGGTCTTCTCGGCGAGATAGACCAGCATGGCGCCGGATTCGAACACCGAGAGCGGCTTGCCGCCGCCGGGCGGATCGTGATCGACCAGCGCCGGAATGCGGTTGTTCGGGGAAATGGCGAGGAAGTCGGCCTTGAACTGCTCACCCTTGCCGATATTGACCGGGATCATCTTGTAGGGCGTGCCGGTCTCTTCGAGAAAGATCGTGAGTTTGTGACCATTCGGCGTGGTCCAATAATAGCAGGTCGATCATCAATCGGGTCCTTCCGGTTCAGCGTCAAACAGCGCCTTTATCATAGGTATTGAGCGCGGCAGCGGCCATGGCCCTTCGCGGCATGGAAGAAATTGCCATGAAAGCAGCTTTGAGAGCGCAGTCCATCCGCCGCAATGAGGTCACGGCGGCATGATTGATCTTGCCGGCGATGACGCCCGATAATGCCACGATGATTCCGGCTCGCACCATTGCCGCTGCGCCAGCTTGCCTGCGCCCGCTGTGGCGTGGCGTTCGAATGCGGCAGCGCCAGCGCCGACGGCACCTGCTGGTGCATGGACGAAACCGTCCGCCTGCCGATGCCGGCTGCCGCGGCGCTGCGGATTGCCTGTGCCCCGCCTGCCTGCGCGCGGCCGCGAGCGCGCAGCGAACCGGACTCGCCCGCATGATCGCATCGCGACCGCTCTGCGTGCGCGCGGTCGCGCTGGCCGCGCTTGCCTGCTCGCGCCGCACGCGCCGGCCGCGACGTCTCGATCCTCGGCACCTGGCAGATCGTCGAGGCGCGTGCCCGCACCCTGGGTCGCCCCGAGGAACGCAGGCCGCGCTCGCCGCCGCCGGCAAGCGCATGCTCAACACCGAGGTGATCTTCGCGCCCGGCTCGGTCAAATCGAAATTCAAGCCGTTGGATTGCAAGAGCAAGGTGATCTACGACGCCCAACTCGATCGAGGTCGACGCGCTGTTCCAGGGCAACCTGCCGGAGCCCAATCCGGCGGCCGCGGCGGCGCGGCTCGGCTTTCCCAAGGGCGACATTCCCGGGCGTCGACGTGCGCTGCCTGAAGGCGCTCTACACCTTTCACTTCCGCGATCCCAACACCGCGCTGATCAACCTCGACCGGGTGATCTACACGCTGAAGCGGCAGTAGCGCGGTCAAATAATTTCCGCTCTGGCCGCCGCCACCATCTGGCCAAGAACCATACTTAAGTGCATTCCTTCGCCATGTTCCGCCTGTTCGAAAACAGCCCTCAACCCGACCGATCCGCCGGCGCAATCGCAGCCGCCGGCCGGCCTGTCGCGTTCTATTGGCACTTCGCGCGCCAGGCCAAGGGCCTGTTCGCGGCGCTGTTCGTGGCGGGCTTCATCGTCGCGCGTGCTCGATTCCACCATTCCGGCCTTCATGGGCCGCATCGTCACCCTGGTGACGTCGAGCAATCCGGAGACGCTGTGGACCGAGCAATGGCCGATGCTGCTCGGCATGGCCGTCGGTGCTGCTGCTGCTGCGCCCGCTGGCGCAGATGGCGCAGAACCTGGTCAGCAACCAGGCGATCGCCGTCAACGTCGCCAACATGATCCGCTGGCAGAACCACTTCCATGTGGCGCGGCAGTCCTGGGCGTTCTTCCAGAACGACTTCGCCGGCCGCATCGCCAACCGGGTGATGCAGACCGGCCCCGCGGTGCGCGAGAGCCTCGTCGCGCTGATCACCGGCGTCTGGTACATCCTGGTGTACGGCACCGCCGCGCTGATCCTGCTCGCCTCCGCCGACCGCTGGCTGGCGCTGCCGATCGTGCTCTGGTTCGCCGGCTACGTCGTGATGCTGCGCATCTTCGTGCCGCGGATGCGCGACCGCTCCAAGGAGGTGTCGGAGGCGCGCTCCTGGCTGGTCGGCCGCATCGTCGACACCTACACCAACATCCTGACGGTGAAGCTGTTCGCCCGCGCCCGCGACGAGGACGCCTACGTGCGCGAGGCGTTCGAGGAGCACACCGGGCTGTTCTACAACTCGCTGCGGCTCAACACGCTGTTCAGCTTCTGCCTGTCGACGCTCAACGCCTGCTGGTGACCGGCACCGGCGGCATGGCGATCTGGCTCTGGGTCCACGGCAAGGTCGAGGTCGGCACCGTGGCGATGGCGCTGCCGCTGTCGTGGCAGATCATCTCGATCGCCGGCTGGGTGGCGATGCGCGTCACCGAAATCTTCGAGAACATCGGCGTGGTGCAGGAGGGCATGATGACGATCGCCCGGCCGATCGCGCTGACCGACCAAGCCGGATGCCGCCGCGCTGACGGTGCCGCGCGGCGAGATCGAGTTCAAGGACATCCGCTTCGGCTACGGCCGCGAGAACGGGCTGATCGACGGACTGTCGCTCACCATCCATCCCGGCGAGCGCATCGGCCTGATCGGCCGCTCCGGCGCCGGCAAGTCCACCCTGGTCAACCTGATGCTGCGCTTCTTCGATCTCGAAGACGGCGCAATCCTGATCGACGGCCAGGACATCGCCAGGACCACGCAGGAAAGCCTGCGCACGCAAATCTCGGTGGTGACGCAGGACACCTCGCTGCTTGCACCGCACGATCCGCGACAACATCCGCTACGGCAAGCCCGACGCCACCGATGCCGAGATCGTCGCCGCGGCGAAACAGGCGCAGGCCCACGATTTCATCCTGGAGCTGGAAGACTGGCGCGGCCGGCGCGGCTACGACGCCCATGTCGGCGAGCGCGGCGTCAAGCTCTCCGGCGGCCAGCGCCAGCGCGTCGCCATCGCCCGCGTGATCCTGAAGAACGCGCCGATCCTCGTGCTCGACGAGGCCACCTCCTCGCTCGACAGCGAGGTCGAGGCCGCGATCCAGGCGAGCCTCGACACCCTGATGGCCGGCAAGACCGTGATCGCCATCGCGCACCGGCTCTCCACCATCGCGCGGATGGACCGGCTGGTGGTGCTCGACCGCGGCCGCATCGTCGAGCAGGGCACCCACGCCGAGCTGCTGCGCAGCGGCGGCCATTACGCCGAGCTGTGGCGGCGCCAGTCCGGCGGCTTCATCGATTCGGCGCCGCCGGCGCAGGCGGCGGAATAGCCCCCTACTCTGCGGCGACCTTCGCCATCGACGCGACACGCGCGCCGCGCAGATGGTCGATCAATTCCAGCGCATCGGCCGGCGCGGCATTCGCGCGCCAGGCGACATGGCGGTCGGGCCGCACCAGCACCAGACGCTTGGCGTAGAGCTCGGCCGCCTCTGCATCGTCGATGTCGATGATGCTGAGCGGCATGCCGCGTTGCTTCGCCGCCGCCAACAGGCCGTCCACCGGCACGCTGCGGTCGAACCGCAACAGGCCGTAGCCTTCGCCCAGCGCGTCGTACAGCGAGCGGCCGTCGCCGAGCCAGAAATGCGGCGCGCGGCAGCCCGGCACCGACGACGATTCGAACGTGCCCATCGAATAGACCGGATGCGGGGCGCCGTCATAAGCGATGACCGGCGAGCCTTCGTAGTAGTAGCCGAAGTTGAGCCCGCCGCAGCACTGCTGCTGGATGTAGAGGTCGCGCGCCTGTTTGCCGATCTCGGCGCGGGTCTTCTCGCCGACCTCGTCGTTGCGCTCGATGTCGGGCGAGATTTCACGGCGCTGATGGGAGTTCGCCTGCGACATGTGGAACGCGAAACGAGAAACCTGATCGGTGATCGGCTGACGCTCGGCCTGATAGGCATCGAGCATCGCCGGCTCCGCCCAGCCATTGAGAACGGCTGCCAGCATCCAGCCGAGATTGTCCGCATCGGCAATGCCGGCGTTCATGCCGTAGCCCGCGTGCGGAATCCAAAGATGCGCCGCATCGCCGGCGATGAAGACGCGGCGATCCTGGAACCGGCTCGCCACCAGCCGGCGGCCGATCCAATCCTCCTTGGAGATGATCTCGTATTCGAAGTCGGGACCGACGCCCGATGATCGAGCGGAGCGCCCAGTCGCGGTCGATGGTGTCGAATTCGGGCTCGGCGTTGTAGAGGAAATTGTGGATCAGCCAGCGCTCCTTGCCGTCGATGCACATCATGGTGCCGCAACGGCGCGGATTGAACGCGAGATACATCCAAGCCTTCTTGTCCGCCGGACCCGGTAACAGGCTCATCAAAGCCGGCGCGCGGAAATACGTCGACTGCACGCGCTGCACAACCGGGATACCGATCATGTCCGCGCCAATGGCATGGCGGACGACCGAGCGCCCGCCGTCGCAGCCGACCAGATAACGGCATGCGATCGACAACGCGCTCGCCGCTTTCGAGATTGCGCGCGATGCCCGTCACGCCGCCATCGTCCTGCGACAATTCCTCGAACTCGGTGCGGTTGAGGATGCGGATGCGTGGATGCGCCTTGGCGCATTCGAACAGCACCGGCTCCAGATAAATCTGGTTGATCCGGTGCGGCCATTCCGCAGTCGGAAACCAGCCGTCGTCGCCCTTCTCGCCGCGAAGCCGCCCGGCCCGCGACGGCAGCGAAATCCGCGACAGTTCGGTGCCGGTCGCCGAGACGCAGCAGACCACGTCGTTGCGGAACTCCGGCGGCAATCCGGTCTCGCGGATTTTCCGGGCGATGCCGAGGCGGCGGAAAACCTCCATCGAACGCGCCGACACCTGATTGCATTTGACGCTCGGCAATTCGCCCGCGGCCCGCGTTTCGACAACGATTGTATCGATGCCGCGCGAGGCGAGGTCCAGGGCGAGCGTCAGCCCGACCGGACCGCCACCGACCACCAGCACGCTCGCCTCAAGGGATGGCTGCATCGTTTGACTTTGACACTCTCGCGGCGGCCCAGGCAATGTACAAATCGGCGCAGCCAGCGGCCGGAGTGGGAGCATGCCCAAGGCGATCTTCTATCAGAGCATCGGCCCGGAGCTTTCGCGCTACGACATCGACGTCGACGGCGCGGCGCTGACCCGGCGCGAGCTCGGTCACCATCGCCGGCGCCAACGTGCAATACGTCTGGCCGCACCCGTCGAAGAAATTCCTCTATGTGGTGTCGAGCGACGGCGGGCCGGGCACCATTCCGGGCACCAAGCACGTCGCCACCGCGTTCCGCATCGAGGCCGACGGCACGTTGCGCTTTCACGGCGGCAACACGCGCGCTGCCGTCGCGGCCGGTGCATTGCAGCGTCGACCGCTCGGGCCAATATCTGCTCACCGCCTACAACTATCCGAGCAACATCACGGTCCATCGCATCAATCCCGACGGCAGCATCGGCGATGCAGGTCCCGCCGCGCGAAAAGCTCGACGTCGGCATCTTCGCCCATCAGGTGCTGACCACGCCCGGCGACCGCACCGCGATCATGGTGACGCGCGGCAACAACGCCGCAGGCGGACAAGCCCGAAGACCCGGGCGCGCTCAAGGTCTATGGCTTCAAGGACGGCGTGCTCGGCAACCTCGCCTCGATCGCGCGCGGCAACGGGCTGGGCTTCGGCCCGCGCCATTTCGATTTCCATCCGACCGAGCCGTGGCTGTTCCTCTCGGTCGAGCGCCAGAGCGAACTGCACGTCTACAAGCTCAACGACGACGGCACGCTGCCGCGCGACGCCGTCGTTCATCAAGAACGCGCTCACCGACCGCATCAATCACACGCCACACCCAGATGGCCGGCGCGATCCACGTCCATCCGAACGGCCGCTTCGTCTACCATGACCAACCGCAACTCCGGCACCGAGGAGATCGGCGGCCGCAAGGTGTTCAAGGGCGGCGAGAACAACATCGCGGCGTTCTCGATCGATCCAGGCGAGCGGCGAGCCGACGCTGATCCAGAACATCGACGCGCAGACCATTCATCTGCGCACCTTCGCCATCGATCCGAGCGGGCGGCTGCTGATCGCGGCCTCGATCCTGCCGATGGCGATGCGCGACGGCTCGACGCTGCCGGCGGCGCTCGTGCTCTATCGGATCGGCGACGACGGCAGGCTCACGTTCGCCCGCAAGTACGACGTCGACACCGGCCGCTTCATGCAGTTCTGGACCGGCATCGTCACGCTGCCGTAGCGACGCAATTGTCGCATCCGCTGGCGGCACTCGCCGAAACATGCTTGGCTTGCCGCAAAGCAATATCCGGGAGGAGTGTCGTGAACAAACTTGTCGCCGCCGCCATTGTGCTTGCCTGTTCCGTCGGGCGTCTGCCCGTGCCGACGACTATCCGAACGCGCCGATCCATCTCATCAGCGGCTTCCCGCCCGGCACCACCGCCGACATCTCCGCCCGCGTCGTCGGCGCCAAGATGGGCAGCATCCTCGGCCAGCAGTTCGTGATCGAGAACAAGGGTCGGCGCCGGCATCGAGCATCGCCGCCGCCTATGTCGCCCGCGCGCCGAAGGACGGCTACACGCTCTTCGTCGACTCCGCCGCCAACATGATCAACGCCGCGATGAGCTCGAACCTGCAGTTCGACATCATGACAAGGACTTCACGCCGATCGCACTGATCACCTCGACGCCGACCGTGCTGGTGGTGACGCCCGGAGCTCGGCGTCAAGAGCGTCAAGGAACTGATCGCGCTGGCCAAGAGCAAGCCCGGCACGATGTCGTTCGGCTCGTCCGGCGTCGGCAGCTCGACCCATCTGGCGCTCGAGCTGTTCAACGTCGCTGGCCGACGTGAAGATCACCCACATTCCCTACACCGGCAGCCCGCAGGTGGTCACCGACCTGCTGGCCGGACCGCATCCAGGGCTATTTCTCGCCGGCCTCGACGGTGATCGGGTCACGTCGCAGGCCGGCAAGCTCGTGGCGCTCGGCGTCACCGATGCCAAGCGCAGCACCTTCTTTCCCGACCTGCCGACCATGGTCGAAGCCGGCGTGCCGGACTGCGTCTCGGTGCTGTGGTTCGGCATCGCCGCGCCGGCCGGCACGCCGCAGCCGATCATCGACAAGCTGCTCCAAGCCGCCAACGAAGCGGTGAAATCCGACGATGTCATCAAGTCGCTGCACGCCCAGACCGTGGCAGACGCTGGGCGGCACGCCGGACGAGTTCGCGCGAAATACGTGGAAGCCGAACAGAAGCGCTGGACCGCGGTCGTCGCCAGCGCCGGGCTGAAGAAACCTTAGCCACGCCGCCCGGCAATCCCGGAGCCGCGGTCTGGCCGAAGCAATCCCGCGTCAGGCCGCGCCGACGCGGGCGTTCACCCCCATCGCCAGCAGCGCGGTGCCGCCGAAGATCAAATTGATGCCGACCAGCAGGCCAATCGCCCAGGCCGCGGTGCCGGGCAGCCCCATCAGGATGATCGCCGCGAGGCCGAGGTCGATCACGCCACTGAACAGCATGAAGCCCCAGCGGCCGCTCAGCTCACGGCGGTGGTCCAGCGCGTACATGATCGTGGCGACTCCCTCGATCACGAAGAACACGATCAGCACCAATGTCAGCGAGACCGCGCCGCCCGCGGGACTGGCCAGCAGCACGAGACCTGCGGCAATGCCGATCACGGCGGACAGCAGCGCCCACCAGAAGCCCGGAGCCTGCCGGGCCCAGAAGGTGGCGATCAGGCCCATCACGCCGCTGAGCAGGAACAGCCAGCCGATAAAGATGGTGACGCCGATCGTCGCCAGCGGCGGCAGCAGCACCGCCAGCAGCCCGAGCACCATTAGAACGATGCCCTCGATGACGAACGCCAGCCAGTGCTGGTGAACCGTCCGCCTGAGATCGGCAGCCATTTGATCGTGAGGTTGATTCATCGACATCGCGCGCCTCCTCAAAGTTACAGGTATGAAATTGTCTAGCCGAGCTTGATGCCGGCCTCGCGCACCACCTTGCCCCATTTCGTCGTCTCGTCGGCGACGAAGGCGCGGAATTCGTCCGGCGTGTTCGCCTTGAAGTCGATGTTGAGCGTCTTGAACCGCTCGACGACGTCGGGCTGGCGCAGCACCTCGTTCAGCCCGGCGTTGAGCTTCTTGACGATCTCCGGCGGCGTGCCGGTCGGCACGAACACGCCGTTCCACTCGTAGGCGTCGAAGCCCGGAATGGTGTCCTGCACCGCCGGCAGATTGGGCAAGGTGCCGAGCCGGCCCTTGCCGGTGTGGGCGATCGCCTTGACCTGTGCCGCCCTGCGACGAGACCGACCGACGACGAGCCGTTGGAGAAGAAGAACTTCACCTGGCCCGCGATCACGTCGTTCAGCGCGAGCCCGCCGCCGCGATAGGGGATGTGGTTGATCGGCACCTTGGCCTGAACTTCAACAGCTCCAGGCAGAGATGCTGCAGGTGCCGTTGCCGGACGAAGCGAAGTCGAGGCCGCCCGGCGTCTTCTTCGCCAGCTCGATGATGTCGGTGACGGTCTTCGCCTCGACCGACGGCGTCACCACCAGGATGTTCGGCACGAGCGAAGCCAGGAACACCGGCTCGAAGTCCTTGCCGTAATCGAACGACAGCTTGGGATAGAGCGCCGGATTCACCGAATAGGCGGTCGCGTCATAGCAGCATCGTGTAGCCGTCCGGATCGGACTTCGCCGCCACCGCCTCGCCGATGGTGCCGCCGGCGCCGCCGCGGTTGTCGATGACGAAGGACTTGCCCCACATCTCCGACAGCTTCTGGAACAGGATGCGCGCCGTGGTGTCGGCGCCGCCGGCCGGCGGATAGGGCACGATCACCTTCACCGGCTTGTTCGGCCAGTCGGTCTGCGCCCGCGCGCCAGTTCGCGCCTGCCGCGAGGCAGGCCGCCGAAGCCGCCATCAGATGTCGTCGTGTCAGCATTTTCGAGGCTCCCGGCCTGCAGATGCCGAGAGCCTAGCCGATCGGGATGACACCGAACAGACAAAGCCGGGCGCGCGTGACCGCGCACCCGGCTCTGAAACCGACTAATACCTGTACCGATTACTTGGCGGCGGCCACGGTGTTGCGGCTCATCGAGATCGCCACCGACTGCAATTCGGTGCCCGGCGCCTGGATCGAGATCGACTGCTGGTTGGCGTTGGTGCTGACGCCGAGCGTCGCCGAGATCACGCCCGACACCCGCAGGCTGATGGCGTTGCCGCGGGCGCTGCCCTCGATGTTGCCGCCGACATGGCGCGTGTTCTCCGACCAGGTGCCGGACACGGCGCCGTTGTTGTGGGTGGCGTTGCTCTGCAGTTCGAAATTGTAGCTGTCGCTGGCGCAGCGCAGCGTCAGGTCGAGGCTCGACGCCGGCGCCGTCGACGTCGTACTTGGCGCGGCAACGGATGCGCTCCTTGTTGCCGTTCGAGGTGGTGATGGTGCCGCTGCCCGACCAGGAGCCGGACATCGCCGTGAACGGGCTGCTGGAGGCCTGCACCGGGCCTGGCAGAGCCGCAAGGCCCAGCAGGGCCGCGGCCGCGGCCGCGGTCAGGGCGGATTTCGCGTTGCTGGTCAAAGACTTGCTGGTCGAAAACATGATGGCGCCCCCTTGGTTTGGTTTTCCTAATTGGTAGTCGAAACTCCCTGAAAAAAGGTTCATGCCGCCTGGGATTTGTTTGGTTAACGGCGGCCTGCCGAGCCGACGAATTGCCGGTCGGTTATGCCGGCGTTTACCGAGCGCGCCGGCGCGGTTTGCCGCTATACTGGTGCTGCGGCACGGACGACGCCCATCAGAGAGGTCCGGACGGAGCATGAGCAACGGCGATGCGAAGATCCGGCGGACCCTGCACTTCAAGTTCACGCTGACCGGCGCATCCGAGCAGATGATCGCGATGATCAAATCGGCGGCGCCGCTCTACCAGATGTTCGGCGACGCCAAGGTGCGGCTGTTGCAGAACGTCGACGACCCCGGCCGCTTCCTGCAGGAGATCGAATACGACGCGCCGGAGACGCTGGAGATGAACCGCCAGCAGATCGCCAGCGATCCCCGCGTGCAGGCCTATCTGATGGGCTGGAGGGCGATGTTTCCCGGCGCGATCGAGATCGACGTCTACAAGGAGCCGTAGCGGCGTTCAGACCGGCTGCAGCCGACAGGCAGCGCCGGGGAAGCTCAGGGTGTCGCCGAGCTGGCGGCGGCCGTCGAACAGCGCGGAGCGGGCGGCGCGGGCGTCGGCAACCACGCGCAGCAGCGCGAACACCTGGCGCGGCTGCTGGCAGAGCGAGCGGATCACCGCGAACACATCCGGCCGGCCATCGGCGCGCATGCCGACCAGGGCGGCCGGCGGCAGGGTCCGCTCCGCCGGATCGATGATGACGCGGCAGGCCGCGAACGGCACGCCGTGCCGGGCGGCGATCTTGGCCGCGATGTGGGATTCCATGTCGACCGCCACGGTGCCGGCGGACTGGTGCAGGGCGCGCTTGTCGGCCTCGGCCACCACCGGGGCATCGACCCCTGAAATATCGGCATAAACCGCATTCGGCAGCGCCTGCAGCAGCCGCTGCGACCAGCGGTTATCGGTCGGGATGCGGATGCCGTCAGCCACCACGCCGGAGGCGATCACCCAGTCGCCTGGAGCGAGCCCCGGCGCCAGACCGCCGGCGATGCCGATGCTGATGATGCCGCTGCCGCCGCGCCTCGACCGCCGCTTCAGCTTGTCGACGTAGCGCTGGGCGGTGCCGCAAAGCACGTCAATGCCCGGCCCGGCCGCGACCTGGGCCTCGAACGACAAGCATGTGACGGCGATGATTGGTCGACTATTCACAGCGTGGCTCATTCAACGGGACAGCCACGCGCAAGGATTTGCATCTGCAGCCCCCTCCAAACCCCCAGAACGTACACCGTAATCAATGCCTGCCGCATAGCAATTTGCTGCAATGCGAAAACTCACAGGCACCTGTGACGATTAGGCCACACTCGTGAGACAGATTGAGGCAGGCCGCGCCGGCCGATCGCCGCGCCGGCTAGAGCTTGCTGATGCCGGCGTCCGCGATGATCTTCTTGAACATCGGGATTTCCTTGGCAATCCGCGCCGCGTGACCCTTGGCGTCCTTGGCGGTCACCTCGAAGCCGGCAGTCACCAGCTTTTTCCTTGAAGTCGGGCTTGGCCAGGATGTCCAGGCAGACCTTCTCGAGCCTGGCCACGATCTCGTGCGGGACCTTGGCCGGCGCCATCAGCGCGCAATAGGTGTCGAACACGAAATCCTTGTAGCCCTGCTCCATCCATGGTCGGGACGTCGGGCAGCGCCGAGAAACGCTTGGCTCGCCGGTCTGCGCCAGCGCCTTGAGCGTGCCGGCCTGGATCTGCGGCAGCGCGGGCGCCAGCGAGCCGGAGTTCATCTGCACGGTGTTCGGCGAGCACCGCCTTGACCGCGTCGCCGCCGCCGTTGAACACCACGCTCGCCATGCCCTGGATGCCCTCGCGATGCTTCAGCACCTCGCCTGAAGCTGCGGCGTGGTGCCGATCGGCGGCGTCGAGACGTTGAACTTCTCGGGGTTCTTCTTCACCAGCGCGACGAACTCCTTCATGTTGTTGGCCGGCAGGTCGGCCTTCACCGCGAACACGTGAATGCCCGCCACCGGCTCGCAGATCGGCACGAAGTCCTTGAACGGGTCGTAGGGGATGAGTGTGGTAGAGGCTCGGATTGACGCAATAGGCGCTGGTGGTGAGCAGGATGGTGTAGCCGTCGGGCTCCGAGCGCGCCGACGTAGCCGTAGCCGATGTTGCCGCCGGCGCCGCCCTTGTTCTCGACGAACACCGAGCCGCCCAGCACCTGCTGCATCTCGGCCGCCATCATGCGGGCGGAGATGTCGGAGGGGCCGCCCGGCGTGTTCGCGACCACGATCTTGATCGGCGTGTCCGGATAGGCGGCAAGCGCCGAGCCGATCCGCAGGAAGGTCGGCGCCGCGAGCCCGGCCACGATCGCGCCGGTCGCCTTGAGTACGCGACGCCGCGACGGCCTGCGTGCCCCATCGTCATTACGGACCATCGCGTCCTCCCTGAAATTGTCTTGTCGCGCCATGCTAGGAAGTTGTGTCCAGCGCGGCAACGGGGCGTCACGCCGCAGTTTCGCCGTGCGGTCGGTTGAACAGCGCGCTCCCGGTCTGATTAAATCCCTGCAGACGGCATCCGAACGGAGCATAGCCATGACATTCACCCGGCTGGCGGCTTCGATCGCCGCCTTTGTGCTGCTGTCGGCGGCTTCCGCCGCCGCCGACCCGGCCTATGTCGCATCGACCGTCAATCTGCGCGCCGGCGCCGGCACCAGCAACGAGATCGTCGCCAAGATTCCGGGCGGCAGCCTGGTCGAGGCCACCAATTGCAGCGAGTGGTGCGAGGTCGAGTGGCAGGGCAAGAACGGCTTTGCCATCGCCACCGCGCTCGACCGCAGCGGCCGCCCGCCGGCGGCGCGCACCGCCGCAAGGCGAGCCCCGCCGCGTGGCGTGGCGCCGCCTCCCGGCGCCTACGTCGAGGACGACGAAGACGATTACGTGCCGGTCGGTCCGCCGGTGGTCTACGCGCCCGGGCCGTACTATTACGGCGGGCCGTTCTACGGGCCACGTTGGGGCTGGGGCTACGGCTATCGCGGGCGGCGCTGGTGAGGCACTCAGCGCCACGCTTCATCATCACGCTCGGCTGTCTGCTGGGCGCAATCCTGCCGCGACCGGCCCTCGCGCTCGATTATCCGGACCATGCCGGTCCACGTCATCGTGCCGTTCACCGCGGGCGGCGCGCCCGACGTGCTGATGCGGCTGCTCGGCCAGAAGCTCGCCGAGAAATGGGGCCAGGGCGTCGTCATCGAGAACCGCGCCGGCGGCAACACCCTGATCGGCACGGTCGCCGGCGCCAAGAGCGCGCCGGACGGCTACACGCTGACGCTCGCCGCCGACCAGACCTTCGTGCTCAATCCGCTGCTCTACAGCTCGCTGCCCTATTCGATGAAGGAGTTCGACCCGATCATCCTGATGGCGTCGATCCCGCACATGCTCGCGGTCGCCAACAAGGTGCCGGTGTCGAACGTCAAGGAACTGATCGCGCTCGCCAAGGCCAAGCCCGACACCATCACCTATCGGCACCACCGGGCCCGGGCACCATCCAGCGCATCGCCACCGAATATTTCGCCGGCATCGCCGGCATCAAGCTGCGTCCAGGTGCCCTACAAGGGCGCCAACGAGACCACCACCGCGATCCTGTCCGGCGAGATCGACATGACCATCAACGGCATGTCGAACATCCTGCCGCACATCGGCGAGGGCAAGCTCAAGGCGCTGGCGGTCTCGACCGTCACGCGCAATCCGCTGGCGCCGCGACGTGCCGACCATGCAGGAGGCCGGCGTGCCCGGCTACACCTCGCAGGGCTCGTTCGGCCTGTTCGCGCCGGCCGGCACGCCGAAGGACATCATCGCCAAGATCCACGCCGACACCGCCGAGGTGCTGGCGCTGCCGGAGGTCAAGAAGGCGCTGGAGGCGCGGAGCTTCGTCATCGGCGGCCAGGGCCCCGCCGAATTCGAGAAGTTCATCGCCGACGAGAACGTCAAGTGGCAGCGCGTCATCAAGGAAGCGCAACATCCACATCAAGGCTGACCGAATCGAGCGCCGCTGCCAAGGCCGCGCATGTCAATGCGCCAAGGGCGCAAGGCCATGTCGCTGCAGCGCTCGGTTGAGAAGCCTCGCGCTACGGCTGTTCTGCCTGGCAGCGGTCGAGAACCACACCAAGGATTCTCGGCAGCGCCGACTGGCAGGAGTGGCGCAGCGTGTCCGCCCTCGCGCGCAGTTCCCGACCAAGCCGATCACCTGGTGGTGCCCTACGCGCCGGGCGGCAATGTCGACATCAGCACGCGCATCCTCCAGGCCGGCATCGGCAACGCTCGGCCAACCGATCATCATCGAGAACCGGCCCGGCGCCGGCGGCACGATCGCCGGCGAATACGTGGCGCGCGCGGCGCCGGACGGCCACACCCTGTTCGTCGGCTCCAACGGGCCGATCATGTTCGGGCCGATGACGATGCCGAAGCCGCCCTATCAATGGGACAAGGTGTTCGCGCCGGTGAGCTCGCTCGCCGTCGCCACCAACATGCTGCTGGTGCGGCCGACGCTGCCGGTGAAGACCGTGGCCGAGCTGATCGACTACTCCAAGAAAAACCCCGGCAAGCTCACGCTCGCCACCTCCGGCGGCGTCAGCATCAACCACTTCCTGGCGGAGCTGCTGAAGCTCAAGACCGGCATCACCTGGACCGAGGTGCACTATCGCGGCAACGCGCCGGCCATCACCGACCTGATGGCGGGCCATGTCGATGTCGGCTTCCAGCAGCTCACCGACTCGCGGCAGCACGTCGAGGCCGGGAAGCTCCGCGCGCTGGCGGTGCTCGGGCCGAAGCGCGCGCCGAGCCGTGCCCGATGTGCCGACCAGCGCCGAGGCCGGCTTTCCCGACGTGCAGGGCATCACCTTCAACGGCATCTTCGCGCCGAAGGGCACGCCGCCGGCCGTGGTCGACAAGCTCAGCGCCGCGATCCGCACCGCGCTGGAGAAGAAGAGGTGATCGACAAGCTTGGCGAGCTCGGCTCCGAGGCGCGCGGCAGCACGCCGGAGGAGTTCGCCAAATTCCTCGACGGCGAAACCGCGAAGTGGACCGACGTCATGCAGAAGGCCAACATCAAGGTGCAAAGTGAATAGTCCAGCCGCGAACACACCGCGCCCGTTCTCGCCGAAGATCGACCGCAACTATCCGCAAGCCGAAGCTGAAGCTGCCGCCCGGCGCCTGCGACTGCCATTTCCATTTCATCGGGCCGCAGAAGCAGTTCACGCTGAAGCCGAACCACGTGTTCAGCCATCTCGAGTTCGAGGACACCACGTTCGAGGACTGGGAGAAGATGCAGGCGGCGCTCGGCCTGCAACGCGGCCTGCACGTGCTCTCGATGATGTACGAGCACAACTACGAGATCGCGCTGCACGCGCAGATGCCGCTATGGCGACCGCATCAAGTCGGTGATCGTGCCGTGGCCGCACATCACCGACGGCGAGCTCGACATCCTGACCAAGGCCGGCGTGGTCGGCTACCGCATCACCTGGCGGCTGACCCAGGAGATCGACCAGCGCATGGTGGCGCGCACCACCGAGCGCGGCTGGTCGATGCACTACCTGCACCGCGCCGACGAGGCGCAGATGGACGCGCTGGAAGCCGCATCATCCTGAAGACGCCGGGCAAGTTCGTGCTGGAGCACATGGGCGGCGTCGATCCGACCAAGGGCATCGACGGCGACGGCTTCAAGTTCGTGCTGCAATGCCTCGACACCGGCCGCTGCTGGGTCAAGCTGTCGCCGCGCATCTCCAAGCAGGACAATTTCCCGTTCTCCGACACCGATCCGCTGGTGAAGAAGCTCGTGCAGCACGCACCGAACCGGCTGCTGTGGGGCTCGGACTGGCCGCACCCGCAATACTTCAAGCCGATGCCGAACGACGTGCGCGCTGCTCGACCAGATGCTGGACTGGGTGCCCGACGAGAAGACGCGCAAGCTGATCTTCGTCGACAATCCGGCCGAGGTTTTCGGCTTTCCGAAGCTTTAGATTAGCTCGTCCGCTGGCTTGCTCGCCAATAAAGCAGGATCAGACACACCAGCAGCACGGCCGCGGAGCCGCCGAGCGACCAGTGGATGCCAGTCCACGCCCCAAGCAGGCCGACGGTGAGCCCGCTGAAGGCTTTCATGCCAAGGCCCGCCATGTTGTACAGGCCGACGACGCGGCCGCGAATCTCTGCGGGCGCGTTCAGTTGCACCAGCGCCTGGGCCATAGTGTTGAAGGACAGCTCGAAGAAGCCCGCGCCAAACAGCACCACCACCGCCAGGGGATAGCTGGTCGCGGCGGCGAAGAGGATCAGGCAGCAGCACCACAGCATGGCCAACAAGATCGCCGTCTGCGCCGCAAGCCTCAGGCGATTCCATGCCTCCAGGGCGAACCCCGCAAGCAGCGCACCGGCGGCATCCGCCGCCAGCAGCACGCTGTACGACACGCCGGGATCGCCGTGTCCGAGATCGCCGGCGAATCCCGGCATCTGCGCGCTGTACGCGTTGCCAACCAGCATCGAGGTCAGGCCCGCCAACAAGGTCATCGAGATCAGCACCGGCTTGGTTGCGATCACGCGCGCCGTGAGCACGATGTCCGACAGCCCGCGCACCGCTAGCCGGCGCGGCGCCGATTGGTTTTGCCGAGCCGGCGCCCAAAACAGCCACAGCAGCATCGGCAGATAGAACAGCGTGTTCAGGATGATTCCGTGCGACGTCCCCAACGTCAGCATGATCACGCCGCCCACCGCCGGCCCGACCAGAACCCCGAGATAGCGCGCGGTGGCATTGAGGCGCACCGCGCTCGGCAAAGCTTCCGGGCCGACGATGTCGTACAGCAGCAATTGATTGGGGGTCTGCCACAGCACGCCCGCGCAGCCGTGGATGACCAGGAGCAGCATCGCGCCGGCCATCGTCAGCGTGTCGGTGATGAAGAAAACGCCCCAACCGACCGACGCCACGATAAAGCACAACATGCCGCACTGGATGATGCGGCGGGGATCGACACGGTCGGATAGCGCCCCGACCGAGACCGAGAACAACAGGAACGGCAGCCAGTGCGACAGCACCGCAAATCCCGCCAGCGCTGGCGAATGGAACTTCTGGTACACCACCCAGTAGCTGATGACGTGCTCGATGTTGTCGGCCATCATCGCGAACACGTAGCAGCCGAATTGCGCGCGATACGGCGGGTATTTCATCGCCGCGAAAGACGATGCGGCACGGGCAGGCGGCGGGGTAGGATTCAAAGCGATGTTCCACTCACGTGATGCAAACGCCGGCGGCTCGGCGCGTGCAGGCTTCGTGCCATCCGAACCGCATAGACCGCTTGTCGGAGTTGCTCAGTAATATCGCGGGATCGGCCCGACCTGCGGCGTGGTGTCGTCGCCGAGGTCGAGCATCATCTCGTCGACATAGCACCAGCCCCAGCCTTCCGGCGGATCGTAGCCCTCGATGATCGGATGCTTGGTCGCGTGGAAATGCTTGGTGGCATGGCGGCCCTCCGACTGGTCGCAACAGCCGACATGACCGCAGGTCCGGCAGACGCGCAGATGAAACCATTCGCTGCCGGTCTTCAGGCATTCCTCGCAACCCAGCGTGCGCGGCGTCACCGTCTTGATCGTGCCCGGTGTGCTTGCACTCGTCCATGGTGCTAACCCTGTCCCGCGACCTTGCGCATGATCGCGCCGGCATCGGCCGGCGCGCGTGTCGCCGATCCAGACGATGAACTGATCCGGCCGCACCAGGATCATCCGCGTCTCGTATTTCGTGCGGCCGTCCGCGTAGGTGTCGCGCACCACCTTCAGCGGCACCTTCAGCGACGCCGCCGCCTGCTCGAACGCCTGCACCGCCGCGTCGTCCGCATCGAACGCCAGCAGCGTGAAGCCGCGGCCCAGCTCCTCGAACACGTCGCGGCCGGACGACAGCTTCTGCGGCGCCAGATGATGCCCGGCCCGCGCCTTGAACACATGCTGGCCGTGCGCGGTGGATTTGCCGCCCGGCGGGCCGATCACCACCGGCGAGCCCTCGTAGCTCGGCTCGTAGACCTGCGCGCGGTTGTCGACGTCGCTCTCCTGCTCCTTCCAGGCCGTCTCGAACTCCGCCTTGTCGCGCGTCCGGGCTGTAGCGATTGCAGGAACGCGCCATCGTTGCGGATGCGCGCGGCGATGAAATCCTCCGCCACCTCCTGGAAGATCGGCCGCCGCTCGTCGCTGTAGGATTGTCAGCAGCGTGTCGCCGCCCCAGCCGTCGAGCCTGGCGGCGAGCTTCCAGCCGAGATTGACCGCGTCCTCCAGCCCGTTGTTGAGCCCGAAGCCGCCGTAGGGCGGATGGCTGTGCGCGGCGTCGCCGGCGATGAACACGCGGCCGACCTGGTATTTCTCGGCGACCGCCACGCGCAGATCCCAGAAGCCGACGTGATCGAACTCGGCCTTGAACGGAAATCCGGTCGCCTCGTGCAGCAGCCCGATGAAATCGAAATTGTCGCGCGTCGATGTCCTTCGGCACCGGCGCGTGGAAGAAGAAGCCCTCGCCGACGTCGATCCGGCCGAAGAACTTCCAGTAGCCGTTGAGGTCCGGATGCATCGCGCGATAGATCGACTTCGGCGGAAAGCGCTTGCCGAGCTCGTCGTGCAATTCGCGCGAGCGGAACACGATCAGCACCATGAGCTGGTCGAAGTCGTGGCCGCTGCGCGGAATGCCGATCTGCTCGCGCACGATCGAATGGCCGCCGTCGCAGCCGACCGACGTAGTCGCGCCTCCAGCACCTCGGTCGCGCCATCCTTCGTGACGGTGACGCGCGCGCCTGCCGGCGTCCTGCTCGACCTTGGTCGGCGGTCCAGCCGAACCGGCTCTCGACGCTTCGGCAAGGTCGCCATCTTGGCCCGCAGCACCTTTTCCATCTGGTACTGCGGCAGCCGGTCGTTCTTCTGGAAGTAGTAGTCGTGGACCAGCTCGCGGCCCGGCCGGCGCGAACCAGTACGGGCCGTTCAGGTCGCCGATAGCTGGTGATCTCGCCGATCGCGAAGCCGGGCGGCAGGAACCGCGCGGCGCGCAGCTCATCGACGATGCCCATGAAGTAGAAATGTCTCGAGCGTGCGGTGGGTGAGGTTCTGGCCCTTGGGAATGCGCCCGAGCTCGGTGCGGCTTTCCACCAGCGCGCAGGAGATGCCCCGCATCCCGAGCTGCACGGCCAGCGCCACGCCGACCGGCCCGCCGCCCACGATCACGACTTGAACTTTCTTCATTCCGTTCCTCTAGCACCGACGGATCGGCCAGCCATTCGGCGCACCTCTGGCGAACTGTGCCCTGCATGGCATGAATGTTGAATAGCTCAGTCGCGCCGCCCCTCGTGATGGAGTGAAGCGATGCGAAACGCAATCCTCAAGCTGGCTCTCGCAGCCCCGCTGCTGCGCCGGGCTCGCGGCCCCGCCCGCCCTCGCCCAATCCGCCGGCACGCCGCTCTCGGCCGTGGTGATCAGCGTCAGCGTCACCATCTGGCCGGCCATCGTCGCCGACCGGAAGGGCTACTTCAAAGACGAAGGGCTCGACTTCGACTTCATCAACTCCGGCTCGAGCACGCGCTCGGCGCAACAGGTCGCCGCCGGCTCCGCGCCGATCGGCAGCTCGTCGATGGTGGACACCATGCGCGCCATCGACAAGGGCGCCAAGATCAAGGTGTTCCTCAACAGCCTCGCGGTCGGCACCCACAGCCTGATCGGCGCAGAAGGGCATCACGTCGGTCAAGGAGCTCAAGGGCAAGCGGGTGATGACCGGCGGCGTCGGCGACATCACCAACCTGTGGTGGATCGCGATGGCCAAGGCCAACGGCCTCGACCCGGAGAAGGACGTCGAGCTGTTGTTCTCCGGCGCCACCTCGGCGCGGCTCGCGGCGCTGGTCGCCGGCGCGGTCGACGCCACCATGCTGTCGACGCCGCAGAGCTTCCAGGCGGTGCAGAACGGCTACGCCGATCTCGGCCCGGTCGCGCCCTTTCTCGGCGAATTCCCGATGATGATCTGGCACGTCAACGAGGACTGGGCGAAGGCGCACGAGAAGGAACTGCTGGCGTTCATCCGCGCCCACAACAAGGCGGTGCGCTACATGTCCGATCCCGCGCACAGGCAGGAGGTGTCGCAGATGCTGGCCGACGCCTCGAAATCCAGCCTCGACGACGCGCTCAAGACCTGGGACGTCTGCATGCAGGTCAAGGCGTTCGTGGCGGACGGCGGCATTTCCGACAGCGCCACCGAACGGGTGCGCGACACGCTGCTGGCCATCCGGCGACATCAAGCACCGGTCGCCGCCCGCAACCTATGTCGATCTCCGCTTCGCCAACAAGGTGAAGTGATCGATGTTCGAGAATACGGTCCCGAGGGAATCGAATGCCCGAACGCCGCCTCGCTTCGCGCTCGAATTCGGCAAGGACGGCCTGCCGCCGCCGACGATGGCCGGCTCGATGCGCCGGCGTTTCACCGCAACCATGACGCCATCGCGCCGGTGCTGACGAGCTTCCTTCAGGGCCGCGCCGGCGATGTCCTGGAGATCGGCAGCGGCACCGGCCAGCACGCGGTCGCGTTCGCCAGCCGGTTGCCGTCGATCGCCTGGTGGCCGACCGACCTGAACGACAACCATCTGCGCAGCATCGACAGCCTGGCGCAAGCACGAGAAGCTGCGACAACGTGAAGCCGCCGGTCCGCCTCGATGCCAGCGCCGCGGACTGGAGGCTGAACCAGCTCGGCCTGCCCTCCGCCTTCACGGCGATGTTCTGCGCCAACGTCATCCACATCGCGCCGTGGGCGGTGGCGGAAGGGCTGTTCGCCGGCGCCAGCCGTCATCTCATGCCGCCGAGGCCGGCTGTATCCTCTATGGCCCGTTCAAGCGCGACGGCGTCCACAACGCGGCGAGCAATGCCGCGTTCGACGAGAGCCTGCGCGGCCGCGATCCAAGTTGGGGCGTCCGCGACATTGCCGACGTGAAAAAGCTCGCCGCCGCGAACAACCTCGAATTTTCCGGTCTTGCCGAGATGCCGTCGAACAACGCGATCCTGACGTTCGAGCGGACCGCCTAGAACCGATAGTTGATGCCGGCGCGGACCAGGCTCTCGGTCAGGCGGCTTTTCTCGGCGATGGCGCCGACACCCCGCCAGGCTGTACGTCGTGTTGACGTTGCCGCTGTCGAGATAGAGATATTCGATCTTGGCCGACAGGTTGCCGCCGATCGGCATTTCGGCGCCGCCGCCGTAGACCAAAGCCGTGTGGGCCTTGATCGTTGTCGTCGTGACGCTGCCGAGCGTGGTGGTCAGGACCTGCGTGTTCTTGAAATCGCCGTAACCGATGCCGCCGGTGCCGTACACCCAGACCGGGCCGACGGTGAATCCCAGCCGCGGCCGCAGCGTGCCGAACCAACTCAACTCGTCCTTGGAGCTTTGCGTGAGCGAGGCGACCGCGCAGGACAGCGCCGCGCAGGTCTGGCTTGTTGCCGCCTTCTGGTTGGTGACCTGTCCGTCAATCTCGATGCCGGCCACCACCGGACCGAACCGCCAGTTGTAGCCGGCCTGTGCGCCTCCGACGAAGCCGTTCAGCTTTTCCGAGGACGACACCAGCGGCACCCCAGCCGTGCTGAAATCCGCGGCCGCCTTGCCCCAGCCGTAACCCAGGTTGAGGCCGACATAGGGGCCGCTCCAGAGCCCGCCCGCATGGGCCGCCGCCGACAGCGCGGCAAGCGCGCTCAGAGCCAAAAGACATGTGCGAATCGGTTGCATCCCGTTGACTGGGAAGCAACACGGTCCGCTGATTCGCGCCAGTGCAAATCGGTCACGCCGGTCGCCCGATACCGTCAGGCCGATGGCGCGGTGGCGGTCAGTCCGGCTTGAAGTTCATCGCCACGCCGTTGATGCAATAGCGCAAGCCCGGTCGGCGGCGGCCCGTCCGGGAACACGTGGCCGAGATGGCTGCCGCAGCGGCTGCAATGCGTCTCGGTGCGGAGCATGCCGTAGGTGCGGTCCTCGGTGTCCTCGGTCGCGCCCGGCTCCGGATCGTTGAAGCTCGGCCAGCCGGTGCCGCTCTCGAACTTCTTCTTCGACTTGAACAGCACCTGGTCGCAGCCGGCACAGGAGAACGTGCCGGCGCGCTTCTCGAAGTTCAGCGCGCAGCTTCCCGGCCGCTCGGTGCCGTGCTCGCGCATGATGTGGAACTGCTCGGGCGATGAGCAGCTTGCGCCACTCCGCCTCGCTGTGCGTGACCGGATAGGTTTTGACATCCATGGGTTGGCTCCTCGAACCTCGCCCCAAAGATAAGGTCACGCAGGCCCATTTTGTAGCCCTGTGCGGCGTCAGACCGTGCGGTCGAGCAGCTCGATCGACACGCCCTGCGGGCCCTCGATGAAGCAGACCCGGGTGCCCGGCCGCACCGTGGTCGGCTCGCGGGTGAACTTCACGCCCTTGGCCTTCAGGTCGGCCGCGATGGCGTCGATGCCGGTCACCGACAGGCCGAAATGGTCGAGGCCCTGATACGGCGTCTTCGGCGGCGTATTGACGCCGTCGCCCGCCTTCACCGGCGCGAGGAACACGTTGGCGCCGCCGATCATCATGTCGACGCGCGGCGCGCCCTGCTGCGTGCTGCGCTTGATCTCGGCGCCCAGCATCTTCTCGAACCACTGCGCGGTCGCCTCCGACGTCGGGCGTGCGGAGATGGATGTGGTCCCAGGTGAATTTGGCCATGATGGTCCTCCCATGTTTTCGGCGAGCCGGACGTTAGGACATGGCGAGGGAGGTCGCCAAGGGCCAAAGTGCAAAGTGCGCGGATGCGCCGCCGCCGGCGGCGAGCTCAGGTCTTGCGTAGCGCGAACTTCTTCTGCGCCGGGGTGAGCGGCTTCACCGCGGTGACGGCCGCGGGCTTCACCGAATTCGCCGGCGTGCCCCAATGCGCCTCGTCCGAGCCGTCGCCCCAGTTGCGCGGGCGATAGAACGTGTGCAGGCCGTAGCGCACCATGCACCTTCATGTCGCGGATCCAGTTCGGCCGCACATAGGCGGCGTGATAGTGCGTCGCCTTGTCGACCTCGGGCAGCCAGACCTTGGCGTTGAGCGTCTGCGTGGCGATGCGGTTGGCGCGCGCCCAGGCGCCGCGCTCGTTGACCGATCTCCGGCTTGCCGTCGCAGGCGAAGGTGAACTGGCACGACAGATGCCGGTGGGCGTTCTGATAGACCACCGAGCACACGTCCTTCGGGTAGTACGGCGAGAACACGCGGTTGAGCACGACCTGCGCCACCGCCTGCTGGCCGCGCGCCGGCTCGTTGCGCGCCTCGAAATAGACCGCCTGCGCCAGGCACTTCTCGGCCTTGTCGTAGTCCTTGCCCTGCAGCTCGAGGCGCTGCGCCGGCGTCAGCGGCGGCTTCGGCAGCGGCAGCGCGATCATGCACTTCGGAAACTCTGCCGGCACGGCTCTGCGGCAAGCTGCCTGCTGAACCGGCGCGCAGCCGCGCAGCCGCGACCGGCTTCGGCAGCGGCAGGCTGCGGCGCAACGACCACTTCGGTCTTCGGCAATTCGGTGAGCACCTGGGCGTCGGCCGGCTTCGGCGCTTCGAACACCATCGGCGCGGAAACCAGCGGCCGCTCCTCGGCAATCGGCGGCGCGGCGCGAGGCGTCAGGCTCGCGGTGACCATCGGCGCCGGGCTGCGGGATCGGTGGCGGCAACGGGATGTCAGCGCACGCGGCGCACGCTTGCGGCCACCGGCGGCGCCGCGATCACCATCGGCGCTGCGATCAGCGTGTGGTGCGGCGCGAGCAACCGGCGTCGCGATCGCGGCGCAGCAGGAGCTTGCGGTCGCTCGGCTCGACGGCCGACGATCGGCGGCAACTCCGGAGCCGAGGCTCGCGCAGCGGCGACGGATCGGTGCGCGCGAACCGACCGGCACGGTCGCAGTCTCCGGCGCGACGGCGGACTCTTCCGGCGCGACGTCGGACACCGGCGACACCGCGACAGCCTGCGGCATTTTCGCGCGACCTTCACCGGCTGCTCGATGACCGCGACGGCGCGGCTTGCGCCGGTCGCGCGGAAATTTGAAATTGAACTTCGCCATCGCAGCCGACAGCGCCTGCGCGGTCAGCTTCTCCGGCATGCCGTAGGCGCCGGCGGCGCCGACCACGGCGAGCATGCCGATGGTGCCCGCCACGCTGAACCGATGAATGTCCGCCGCACCGAGCGCGCCGCTTCGTCCAGGATCGCTTTGTTGTTGCGCATCGAAGGCCCCTTCGAATGCCGATCTGCTCTGGCTTCTCGAGGCCCCAGTCATAGCGCCGCCGCGCGCGGCGCGCGACGACGTTCGCGAATTAACGTAAAGTCGAATGGCTAACGTTAACGGCGGAGCGCGCTGACTTCCGCTAAATTCGCGTCAAAACCAGCCGGCGCCGCGCGCCGCGCTCCACAACAGCCGCAGGCCCAGCATCGTTAACGCCAGTTGCAGCACCAGCCGGAAGTGCTGTTCCTTGGTGCGCAGCAGCGCCACCTCGCCGACCCAGTTGCCGACCGCGCCGGTTGCGATCATCGCCACCATCAGCGGCACGTAGCGGCCGATGGCGAAGCCGATGAAGCCGAACGCCGCGACCTTGGAGAGATGCGAGGTCATCATCAGCGCGCCCATGGTGGCGACGTGGACGCGGCGGTCGGGCGTCGAGGCGGCGATGAACGGCGCCAGCAGCGTGCCGGTGGCGCTGACGAACACGCCGAGGAACGTCGTCACGAAGCCCAGCACGCCGAAGCGGCTGCGCTCGGCGCCGAACCGCCCGAGCTTCGGCATCCAGGTCACCAGCAGGATGAAGGCGCCGAGGATGAACTCCAGCCACATCGTGGTCAGCGCCACGAACACCCGGGCGCCGGCCGCCGCCCCGATCACCGAGCCGATCACGAACGGCAGCACCGCCGGCCGCATCACGTGACGCCACATGATCATGGTGCGGGTGACGCCGGAGCCCAGCATCACCACGGTGTGCACCGGGATGAGCGCCAGCGGCGGCATCACCGTCGCCATCAAGCCCGAGCAGCACGATGCCGCCGGCCGCGCCGGTGAACACGCCGATGAAGGACGTCACCAGCGACGCCACCATCAGGCCGAAGAAGTCGACGGCCCGATGTCGGGCGTTCCGAGAAATCCATGATGGCTGGGATCGGCTCCGACGACGAAATCGCATCGACGGCGCACGGCCATCCACGCTGCGCATAACTGCGCAGCGCAACGCGTCACGGCGCCATCCCGGCCGAGCGGCCGCGCGCGATGCCGAGCGTCAGGATGCGGTTGAGCAGGTCGGGATATTTCAGCCCGTCGTGCAGCGGCCGACTGGGCGAACTCCTCGATCTTGGCGATCTCCGGATTGGGATTGGCCTCGATGAAATACGGCGTGCCGTCGGCGGCGAGGCGGAAATCGATGCGGGCGTAGCCGTCGAGATCGAGCGTGCGGCAGATGCGCTTGACCATGTTGTCGATGCGCGCCGCGACCGCCGGCGGCAGCCCCTTGGCCGGCCCTTCGACGACGCCGTGGCGCTGCTGGTATTCGAGGTCGTGCTTGACCTTTTCGGTGGCGATCGGCCGCGTGCCCTGCGCCAGATCGCCGAACTGCAGCTCCCAGATCGGCAGCACGCGGCGGCGGTCGTTGCCGAGCACGCCGACGTAGATCTCGCGGCCCTCGATATATTGCTCGGCGATCGCCGCGGTGCCGATCCGCTCGTGGATGAAGGTGACGCGCTCGGCCAGCGCCTCGTCGCTCTCCACCACCGAGGCCTGGGCGATGCCCATCGAGGCATCCTCGATCAGGCTCTTGACGATCAGCGGCAGCGCCAGCCGCGGCGGCCGCTTCACCTTGCGGCCCATCGGGAACACCACGAAGGCCGGCGTCGGCACGCGGTGATAGTGCACGAGCTTCTTGGCCGTGTCCTTGCCGCGCGCCAGCACCAGGCCGCGCGGGTTGCAGCCGGTGTAGGGCACCCGGAGCAGCTCGAGATAGCTCACCACGCTGTGGTCGTAGACCGCCTCGCCGTGGAACTCCTCCAGCAGGTTGAACACCACATGCGGCTTGAAGCTCTCGACCGCGTCGCGGATCGGCGCGAGCTCGTCCTTGACGCCGAGCGGCATCACCTCGTGGCCGCAGCCGCGCAAGGTGCGAGACCACGTCGTATTCGGTCTTCCAGGTGTGGATGTCCTGCTCGCTCGCGCCTTTCAGCGAATCCGGCGGCACCAGATCGGGATGCGTCAGCATCAGGACGCGGAGCTTCTTCATAGCGCGATCCACTGCCGCCGCAGCGGGCTGTACAGCGAGTGCACGGTCTTGGCGGTCAGCAGCACCGTGAAGTCGGTGCGCAACTGCCGCTCGTGGCCGACCGCGCGCAACTTCAGACTCGCGGCAGCGCTCGATCATCTCGTCGAGCACCTGGTCGAGCGTGAGCTGATACTCGCCGGTCCATTTCGACACCAGCCGGCGGATGTCGCCGCGGTGGTGGCGGATGAAGGCCGCCGCCGGCGGCGAATGCCGGTGCCGCGGATTGTTGGAGAAGATGCGCAGCAGATCGCGGTCGTAGGCGCGCGGCGCATCGACCGAATAATGCTCGAGCTTCTTCTGGTAATGCTCGCCGAGCGTGATGCGGAGCGAGCGCAGCGGCTCGACCTCGGTCCGCCGCGTCAGCACCGGCTTGCGCTTGGCGATCTCCGCCATCAGCTCGTCCACGTATTGCAGCTTCTTCAACGCCGGCCAGCCCTCGTAGCGCTTGCGCCAGTTCGAGCGCGGCGTCAGCCACACCGCGAAGGTCTCGGCGAAATCCTCGTCCGGATGGCTTTGCGCGTACCAGAGCCGCAGATGCTGGACGAAATTCCGGCTGGCCGGATCGGGCCGATAATAGCTCGGATAGCGAGTCGATGAACGGCCGAACAGGCGCCGCCAGCGGCGATCGCGGTGCAGCGCATAGGAGTGCTGCATCACGTGGCCGGCCTCGTGGCGAAGGATGCGCATGCATTCCGGCGTGCGTGCCGCCCTCGACGTCGATGATCATCTTGCGTTCGAGCCGCATCAGCCGCGGATGCGCCAGATAGAACGGAAACGCGATGCCCGGCGTGTCGCTCGGGCTGAACCATTCGCTCGACAGCCAGCCGTGCGGGCGGACCTTCAGTCCCTTCTCCGTCATCTCGTCCTGGAGCTCGCGCAGGCAGTCGGACAGCCAGGTGCCGCGCATCGGCAGCTTGAGGTCCTTGAGCCGCAGCTTCAGCAGCCGCTCGTCCGGCCACGACGCCCAGCGCGGCTGCCGTTTCTTCTTTCTGCGTGCTTACGCGGCATGGCGTTCCAGATCCTTCGGCAGGGTGCGGGCCTGCCACAGCGAGCCCGCCATTTTACGGCGATCAGAATCGTGAAGGCGAGGCCGACGACGGCATAGAGCGACGCCGTGGCGCGAAAGCCGATCCAGCCGATCAGCACGCCGGCGACCAGGAGGCCGAGCGGCAGGCTGTAGATCGCCAGCATCCGCACCCCCATGATCCGGCCGCGGTAGCGCGGGCTCGAGGCGCTGAGCAGGATCACGGTGTGGCAGACCATGGTCAGGCTCTGGGCGAAGCCGCACAGCATCAGCATGGCGATGCCGGCCGACAGCGTCGTGCGTCTGCGCGAAGATCAGCACCAGGATGTGCCAGATCACCGCGGCGACGATCATGATGCGGGCAAGCTCCATCCGCATGCCGGAGCGCGTCATGACGATCGAGCCGATGAAGGCGCCGGCGGCGACGCTCGCCATCAGGTAGC
The DNA here is from genome assembly GCA_963785665.1 of uncultured Alphaproteobacteria bacterium. Taxonomy (GTDB): domain Bacteria; phylum Pseudomonadota; class Alphaproteobacteria; order Rhizobiales; family Xanthobacteraceae; genus Z2-YC6860. Next base: position 926,851 of record CAWAWF010000018.1, on the reverse strand, counting down.
CGAGCCCGGTCTGGTCGGTGTGGAAGATGTCCCGGGCGGCGTAGGGCATCAGGCCGTTGGTCAGCGGAAACACCGCGAAGTTGAACAGGAACGCGTACCACACGATGGCCAGCAGCCGCGGCGTGTTCCAGACCAGCACCATGCCCTCCCACAGTTCGCGCCACGGCGACGGCTTCGTCTCGGCCTCCTCGGCGGCGCGTCTCCTCCGCCGCCGCCGAGCGCGGCGCGACCGTGTTCCAGGTCAGGATCGCGCTGAGCAGATAGAACGCCGTGATCGCCACGTAGCTCGGGCCGATGCCGATCGCCGCGAACAGGCCGGCGCCGGTCAGCGCGCCGAAGATGCGCGCGGTGTCGGAGGTGGTGCGCGCGATGCCCATCGCGGCGGTCAGCGAGGCCGGCGGCATGGTGTCGGCGATCAGCGCGCCGCGCAGCCCCATGTCGGACGGCCGCACCAGGCCGGTGAGCGCCGCCAGCACCAGCACGATCGTCGGCTTGAGCGTGCCGGTGAAGGCGAGCGTCATCAGCGTCGCCGCCACCAGCGCATAGATCGCGCGCATCCCGGTCAGCATGTTGCGGTGGCCGATCCGGTCGCTCCACACGCCGACGATCGGCGCGATCAAGGTGCCGCCGTAGAGCAGCGCGCCGAACGAGCGTGAGCATCACCACCGAGTTGGTCTCGACCAGCACGTACCAGCCGAGGATCAGCGTCTCCATCTCGAACGCCCACGACGTCAGCAGGTCCGCCGGCCACTGGAAGCGGTAGCTGCGGATGCGGAAGGGGGCGAGCGCGCCGAAGGATGAGAGCAAGGGCATGTCGGGAAGGATCGCAGTCCGATGGTTGCCGGCGGATAGGTGGGAAGTCCTGACGCAACCATAGCAAACCCGGCCTGCCGCGCGGGCGCTTCGCGCTTCGCTTATTTCCGCCGGAACCTCGCCGGTCGCTGGCCGGCGTTGATGCGGCGGTGGATGGGTGAGGGAGAGCTTTGCGCTCGGTTCGGGCGATGCCGAGCCGGCACCGATGTGGAGGGAGATCATGGCCAAGAAATCGAGCTATCTCATCGGCGGCCTGGCAGTCGCAGCCGTCATGATCGGCGCCCTCCCCGCGGCCCAAGGCATTGGTGCCTCGACGAAAGAGCGCCCCACCGTGCAGGTCAATCGCGGCGCCAAGGGCGACCGGATGGTCGAGCCCCGCACCATCGCGGTGAAGAAAGCCCCGACCGAGCACCGCGCGGGAAACCCTCAACAACCACCGATCCGGCCAGCCAGCCCCGGATCATGGACGGCTGCGACCCGATGTTCAGCCCGGTGACGGTGCCCTCGATGGCGCACATCGCCGGCCGCTGCGTCGGCTGATCCCGATCACATTTGTGTGTGGCGTGGAGTTCAAGGCGGCCCTCCGGGGCCGCCTTTTTGCTGCCTTGCCGTCGCTACCGGATCGGCGGGGCGTACAGGATGCCGCCGGCGTTCCACAATTGATTCAAACCGCGCGGGATGCCGAGCTTGGAGCCGGAGCCGACGTTGCGCTCGTAGACCTCGCCGTAGTTGCCGACGTGGCGGATGATGCGCACCGCCCAGTCCTTGGTCAGGTCGAGCTTCTCGCCGTAGTCGCCTTCGGTGCCGACGAAGCGCATGACGTCCGGCTTCTTCGACTTCAGCGCCTCGTCGATGTTCTTGGAATTGATGCCGAGCTCCTCGGCGTTGATCATGGCGAACAGCGTCCACTTCACCAGCAGCAGCCAGTCGTCGTCCTTCTGCCGCACCACCGGCGCCAGCGGCTCCTTGGAGATGACGTCGGCCAGGATGTCATGGTCGGCGGGCTTGCCGAGCTTCAGCCGCAGCGCGTAGAGCTGCGACACGTCGGCGGTCAGCGTGTCGCACTGGCCGGAGTCGTAGGCCTTGAACACGTCGTCGACGGTGCCGAACTTCTTCGCCTCGAACTTCATGTTGTTGGCGCGGAAATAGTCGGCGAGGTTGAGCTCGGTGGTGGTCTCGGCCTGGACGCAGACCTTGCTGCCGTCGAGCGCCAGCGCCGATTTCGATCGTTGCGCGCGCGCGGCACCATGAAGCCCTGGCCGTCGTAGTACGACACGCCGGCGAAGTGCAGGTAGTACTCGGTCTCGCGCGACATCGTCCAGGTCGAGTTGCGCGCCAGCACGTCGACCTTGCGCTTGCCGAGCTCCTCGAAGCGCTCCTTGGCGTCGAGCGGGATGAACTTCACCTTCTTCGGATCGTCGAAGATCGCCGCCGCGATGGCGCGGCAGAAATCGACGTCGAAGCCCGACCAGTTGCCCTTGTCGTCCTCGGCCGAGAAGCCGGGCAGCCCGGTGTTGACGCCGCAATACACGGCGTCGCGCCGCACCGTCCGCTTCAATGTCTTGGTGTCGTAGCGCTCGTAGGTGATGGCCGCCGCCGCGACGCCGATGGCGACGATGCAGCCGATCAGCAGACCGGTGCGCGAAATTGCGTCCGAAAAACCGAGCCATGACTTGCTCCCCCCGCGACGCGATCAGACTTCAGGCCGCTGCCGGATGATCACCTTGGTGCCGACCGGAATGCGCTCGTAGAGATCGGCCACGTCCGGATTGGTCAGGCGGAAGCAGCCCGACGACACCGCGGTGCCGATGGTCTGCGGCTGGTTGGTGCCGTGGATGCGATAGACCGTGCTGCCGAGATACATCGCGCGGGCGCCGAGCGGATTGCCGGGGCCGCCGGCCATCCAGCGCGGCAGATAGGGCTGGCGCTCGATCATCTCCTCGCGGCGGCGTCCAGTCCGGCCATTCCTTTTTCTGCGTGATCTTGACGAGGCCCTGCCAGCGGAAGCCGTCGCGGCCGACGCCGATGCCGTAGCGCAACGCGCGCCCGCCGGGCTGCACCACATAGAGGTAGCGCTCGTTGCTCTGCACGATGATCGTGCCGGGCGCCTCGGTGGTGCGGTAGAACACCACCGTCTTCTGCCATTTCGGATCGAGCTGCTCGTCGTCCGGACTGGCGACCAGGCCCGGCTGGTCGTCGCCGTTGCGGTTGGCCTGCGCGAGGGCCTGCGACGCCAACGTGATGGCGACGGCAACGGTGCAGCAAAGACGGATGAGCTTCATCGGAGCATTCCGTATGTCATGTGAGCGGCGTTTCCAGCCGAACGCGCCGCAGCCCTACCCCCGCCCCATAAAGACTGACTCCCCGCCGGGCGGCAAGACCCGCACGAAGACCCGACCGGCGGCAGGCGGATACCACCGCGCTGGCTAGCCTTCCAGGCCCTTGGCGCCCATCCACGGATGGCCGGCGATGTCGAACACGGTGCCGTCCGGGCCCTTGAACTTGATCTCGAAGAAGCCTTTGCCGTGGCCCTTCTCCTTGCCCATGAAGCACTCGGCGCCGAGCAATTCCAGATGCTCGGTGGCCTTCTCCGGATCGTCGACCAGGACGCCGAAGTGATGCACGCCGGTGTAGTCCATACCCTTGCCGATCTGGTCGGTCTTGAACTTGAGGACCGCGATGTTGAGCGTGCCGTCGCTCAGGAAATAGCCCTGCGCCAACGGGCTGCGTCGGGCTGGTCTCGCCGATCTGCTCGAAGCCGAACGCCTTCTTGTAGAACTCCGCGGTCTCTTTCGGATTGTTGGTTGCAATCGCGATGTGTCGCAGCTTGGCCATGGTCGCCGTCCTGTCGGTTGGAGTGGTTGCCGGGTTATATCACTTCTGCCGAAAATGCGCCGCCCCGGCCACGGGTGTTCTGGGGCGTCACGGCTGGCGGAGATTCAGCGTCTTCGCCAGCACCTGCATGGTGTCCCACTCCTGCTGCCATGGCGCGGCCCATCTCCTCGGGCGTGCTGCTGACGATCGGCGTGCCGTTCTCGGTCAGGCGGCGTTGCAGCTCGGGGTCCTTCGACGCCTTGATGAAGATGTCGCGGATCTTGGCCACCAGCGCCGGCGGCATTCCGGCCGGTCCAGCGAGCGCAAACCAGCTCGCCACTCGTTCTTTGGCATAGCCAAGCTCGACCAGGTCGGCACATCCGGCAGCGGCGCCCAGCGCGTGTCGGCGTCGAGCGCCAGCGCCCGGAGCTTGCCCTCGGCGAGATAGGAGCGTGACGTCGACAGCGTCGGCCACGCCATATCGACGCGGCCGGTGATCAGATCGGACATCATCGGCGCGCCGCCGCGATAGTGCACCATCTCCGACGGCACCTTGTCCGTGAGCAGAATCTTGGCGCCGAGCAGATGCGACGGCGAGCCCAGTCCCGGCGTGCCGACCGTCAGCCCGCCCGGCTTCTTGCGGCCCCACTCGTGCAGCTCGGCCATGGTCTTGACCGGGCTGTTGCGCCGGCACGGTCAGCACCACGACGGCGTTGAACAGATAAGTGATCGGCGAGAAGCCTTTCACCGGATCGTAGTTGGCATTGCTGACGGCCGGCACGGTGGCGTGCTGCGAGCCCGAGAACACCAGCAGCGTATAGCCGTCCGGCGTCGCGTTCTGCACGTAAGCCGCGGCGACGCCGCCGCCCGCTCCGGTCTTGTTCTCGACGGTGACGCGCTGGCCGATGCTCTTGGACACCGCCTCGGCATAAAGCCGCGCGGTGATGTCGGTGATGCCGCCGGCGGCGAGCCCCACCATCAGCGTGATCGGCTTGCTCGGATAGTCCTGCGCAGGCGCGGCGGTCGCGAACAGCGCGAGGCCCACGCTGAGCAGACCGCGCCGAATGAATGCGAGTGGCATGCAATCCTCTTGATCCAGCGCGCAAGCTTATCAGTCTCGCGCGAGCTTGGCCTGCACCCGCTGATCGAACCGCTCGACGTTGACGACCAGCCGCGTATGCGCGCCGTCGCCGATCAGGTCCTTCTCGTCATGCGCCTCGACCCGGAACTCCAGCGTGCGGCCATCGACCGCGAGGAGCCGCGCGGTGGCGCGCACCCGCATGCCGACCGGCGTCGCCGCGATGTGGCGGACGTCGAGATGAGTGCCGAGGCTCTGGTGGCCGGCCGGGATCAGGTTCTCGACCGCGTCGAGCGCCGCGGCCTCCATCAGGTTGATCATCACCGGCGTCGCCAGCACGCGGACGCGCCCCGAGCCGATCTCGGCGCGGTGTGCTGCTCGCCGACGACGATCTCGGCATGGCCTTCGAGGCCGGGTGTCAGTTTCGACAGGTCGGTCACGGTTCGCTTTCCTTGCCGTTCGGCCGTCTATTGCTTTGGTGCACCCGACGCGCGCACCACGTCGGGCCATTTCGCTTCCTCGTCCTTGAGGAAGCTTGCGAACATGGCCGGTCCCGCCGGATCGGCGGGCGTCGAGCCGAACGCCAGCAGCCGCTCGCGGATGTCGGGCGACTTCAGCGCCGCCTCGATCGCCTGGCCGAGAACGGCTAGCACCTCCGTCGGAGTTTTCGCCGGCGCCACCACGCCGTACCACAGCGAGGCGTCGAAGCCCGGCAGGCCGGCTTCGGCGATGGTCGGAATTTCCGGCGCCAGCGGGAGCGCTTCGAGTCGACACCGCCAGACCGCGCAACGCCCCCGACTTCACGTGCGGCAGTCCCGTGACGATGGAGTCGATCATCATCGGCACGTTGCCGGCGAGCAGATCGTTGAGCGCGGGCGCCGAGCCGCGATACGGCACGTGCACCAGGTCGATGCCGGCCCGCTTCTTGATCATCTCCATCATCAAATGCGGCGCCACGCCGACGCCCTGGCTGGCGAAGCTGAATTGCCCGGGCTTCGATTTCGCCAGCGCGATCATCTCGGCGAACGTGCTGACGCCGAGCTTGGGATTGACCAGCAGCAAGCCCGGCGCGGTGGTGAACAGCGATACCGGCGTGAAATCCCGCGCCACGTCGTAGCCGGGGCTGGCGAACAGCGTCATGTTGATGATCTGCGCCGGCGTGATCACCGTCAGCGTGTAGCCGTCCGGCGCCGCGCCCGCCCCCGCCACGGTGCCGATGTTGCCACCGGCGCCGCCGCGATTGTCGATCAGGAACGATTGGCCGAGCTTCTCGCCGACCTTGTTGAAGATCAGCCGCGCCGTGACGTCGGCCGGACCGCCGGCGGCATACGGCACGATCACCTTGATCGGGTGATCCGGATAGGCCGCGGCCACCGCAGGAGCGGCAAGCGCCAGCAGCACCGCGGCGGCAATCCTGATCCTGGCTCTCCAGCCGACAACTCCGGCGTGCATCAGTACATCCCCAACAGGTGCGGCAGGAACAGTGTCAGCGCCGGCCAGTAGGTCACGATCACGAGGAAGACGAGCATCGTCACCAGCCACGGCCAGACCGCGACGGCGAGATCGGTGATGCGCATGCCCGCGATCATGGAGGCGACGTAGAGATTGAGGCCGACCGGCGGATGGCACAGCCCAACCTCCATGTTGACGTCGATCACGATGCCGAAATGGACCATGTCGATGCCCAGCCGCTTCGCCGCCGGCGCCAGGATCGGCGCCATGATCAGGATGATCGAATTCGGCTCCATGAAGTTGCCGGCCATCAGCAGCAGCACGTTCACCATCAGCAGGAAGCCGAACCAGCCGAGATTCTGCGCCGCGATCCAATCGGCCAGCGCCGAGGGAATGTTCTCGTTGGTGAGCACGAACGAGAACAGCACCGCGTTGGTGATGATGTAGAGCAGCATCGCGCTGGTGTTCGCGGCGCGCAGCAGCACGCGCGGCACGTCCTTCATCCCGATCGCCTTGTAGACGAAGACCGAGATGACGAATGAATAGACCGCCGCCATCGCCGCAGCCTCGGTCGCGGTGAACAGGCCGCTGTAGATGCCGCCGATAATGATGACGACGAGCATCAATCCCCAGACACTTTCGCGGAACGCGTGCCCGGTCTCCGCCCAGGTCGCCTTCGGCATTCGGGGATAGTCCCGCCGTTTGGCGAGAAACCAGGTAACCACGCACAGCATCACCGTCAGCAGCGTGCCAGGCAGCAGACCCGCGACGAACAGCGCGCCGATCGAAGTGTTGGTGGAGACCGCGTAGACGATCTTCGGGATCGACGGCAGCATCAGGATGCCGAGCGAGCCGGCGACGGTGATGATGCCGGCGCCGAACCGCATCGGATAGCCGTGCCGCACCATCTCGGGCAGCACGATGGCGCCGATCGCGGCGACGGTGGCGACGCTCGAGCCGCACACCAAGGCGAACATCGAGCACGACACGATGCCGGCGAGCCCCAGCCCGCCGTGCCAGTGCCCGATCAGCGACACCGCGAAATCGATCATCCGGCGCGCGACGCCGCCGTGGCTCAGGAAAGCGCCGGCCAGGATGAAGAACGGGATCGCCATGATCTCGAAGCTCTCCAGCCCGGTGAACAGCTTCAGCGACACCGCCTCGATCGGCACGTCGGTCAGGATGAACATGAAGGTCAGCACGGTGAGGCCGAGTGCGATCGAGACCGGCATGCCGGTCAGCATGAACGCGATCAGCAGCGCGAACAGCGTGAGCGCGCGCAGCCCCTGCGACAGCTCGATGATGCCGGCGTGGTGCGCAAGGCAGATCGCCAGGATCAAGATCGGCGCCATGATCAGCATGGCCGCGAACGGATTGGACCAGTCCCTCGGGACAGCCCCGTGGCCGTCGGTCGACGGATGCAGGTCATCCGTCGCGGCGATGCCCTCGACGTTCGCTTCGTTGTGATGCGGCAGTTCGCCGGTCCAGTAGTACCACCAGGCGACCTGCAGGAAGCGGAAGCACATCAGCCCGGAGCCGAGCGGGATCGCGGAATAGACGATCCACATCGGCGCTTCGAGGTCGTTCGACTGCTGACCCGTCTTGTACATCTCGCTGACGAACATTGCGCCGAACGTCGCGATGGTCGCCGTGAACAGCGCGCCGCACAAGATGGCGAAAAAGATCACGGGCTTCCGCGACTTCGGCGACAGCATGTTGACCAGCACGTCGACGCCGACGTGGATGCCGGTGCGCACGCCATAGGCGGCGCCGAACTTCGCCATCCAGATGAACATGTAGATGCAGAGTTCCTGCGCCCACGAGACGTCGATCGAGGCGAGCCAGGCATAGACACCGCGCAACAACTCCGGCACCACCGGTATGCCGCGCGCCTCGCCCCATTTGGCGAGGTCGATGGAGAGGCCCGCGCCATAGCGGTGCAGCACCGCGATGAAGATCAGGCCGGTCGCCGCCGCGATCAGCGTGGCGATCAGCCACTCTTCCAGATGGTCGAGCGCTCGAAGAACTACACGCATCCCCCCGCCTTCACAAAAGCGGCCGGGAGATGTCGCACCCCCGGCCGTTGTTTCTTGTGTAACAGTCGCGTCAGTTCATCTTGATGTTGAGTTCCTTGGCGACCAGGTCGAGAACCTCGCCGCCGACACGGCCCTTGGCCCACTTGTAGGTCGGCGCCATCGCGGTCTGCCAGGCCTTCTTCTGCTCGTCGGTCAGGTAGTGCAGCTTGGTCTTGCCGTTCTTCTTGATCAGCGCGAGCGCGTCCTCGTTTTCCTTCTGCGCGATCGAGTTGGTGTAGTCGGTCGCTTCCGCCATCGCCTTATCAAGCTGGCCGCGGATGTCGGCCGGCAGCCCCTTCCAGAACTTGGAGTTGACGATCACGGCGTACTGCAGGTGCGCGTGATAGGAGACCGTGATGTCCTTCTGCACCTCGTCGAACTTCTGCGTCGTGTAGTTCGACGCGGTGTTCTCGCAGCCGTCGACCACGCCGGTCTGCAGCGCCTGATAGACCTCCGAGAACGCCATGATCTGCGGGATCGAGCCGAGATCGCGGAAATACTGCGCTCGGCGATCTTCGAGCCGGAGATGCGGATCTTCAGGCCCTGGAAGTCGGCCGGCATTGAGCAGCGGCCGGTTGGCCGAGACCATGTGAAAGCCGTTGTCCCAATAGGCCAGGCCGCTGATGCCCTTGGCCTCGAGCTTCTGGAACAGCCACTTGCCGATTTCGCCCTTCATTGCCTTGTCGTAGGTGGCGTCGTCCTTGAACAGCCACGGAAGGTCGAGCGCCTCGAACTCCTTGGCGCCGAGCGGCGCGAACTTGGCGGTCGACGGCGCCAGCATCTGCACCGAGCCGAGCTGCAGCGCCTCGATCTCCTCCTTGTCCTTGTACAGGTGGAGTTCGGATAGACCTCGATCTTGACCTTGCCGTTGGTGTACTTCTCGGCGAGTTCCTTGAACTTCAGCGAGCCCTTGCCCTTCGGCGTGTCGTTGGCCACCACGTGGCTGAACTTGATGACGATCGGGCTCTGTGCCATCGCCGGCGCGGCGAGCGCCAGCGCGAGGGCCGCGCCGAAAATAATGGTGAGTTTCTTCATGGCGTTTTCTCCCGTTTTCACATTGTTGCGATAAGTTTAGCCCAAGTCCCGGCTTTCGCCATAGCCTACAATCGTCTAACCGGCACAGAGACGATTTGACGCCCCAATAGACGACCGAAGCGCAAGGCGCACGATGCAGACCTCGATCGCAACCGTATCGCTCGCCGGCGGCCTTGCCGAGAAGCTGGAGGCGACCGCGGCGGCGGGCTTCACCGGCGTCGAGATCTTCGAGAGCGATCTGCTGTCGTTCAACGGTACGCCGAAGGACGTCGCCCGGATGATGGCGGACCTCGGCCTGAAGATCGTGACGTTCCAGCCGTTCCGCGACTTCGAGGGCATGCCGGAGCCGCAGCGCAGCCGCACCTTCGCGCGAGCCGAGCGCAAGTTCGACCTGATGGGCGAACTCGGCTGCGACCTGCTGATGATCTGCTCCAACGTCGCCCCGGATTCGCTCGGCGGCATCGACCGCGCCGCGGCCGACTTCCACGAGCTCGGCGAGCGCGCGAAAACGCGCGGCATCCGCGTCGGCTTCGAGGCGCTGGCCTGGGGCAAGCACATCAGCGACTACCGCGATTCCTGGGAGGTGGTGCGCCGCGCCGACCATCCGGCGATCGGGCTGACGCTCGACAGCTTCCACATCTTCTCGCGCAAGACCGACCTCAAGGCGATCCGCTCGATCCCCGCCGACAAGATCGCGCTGGTGCAGCTTGCCGACGCGCCATGGCTCGACATGGACGTGATCAACTGGAGCCGGCACTTCCGCTGCTTCCCCGGCCAGGGCGAATTCCCGCTGACCGACTTCATGGATGCGGTGTTCGCCACCGGCTACAACGGCATCCTGTCGCTGGAAATCTTCAACGACCAGTTCCGCGCCGGCTCGCCGCGCGGCGTCGCGGTCGATGGCCAGCGCTCGCTGATCTATCTGATGGACCAGATGCGCGACCGCCCCGGCGCGCTGGCGAAAGAAGCGCCGCAAATCCCGCCGCGCGGAAAATGCCTCGGCATCGAGTTCATCGAGTTCGCCGCCGACGACCGCCCGGCCGCCGAGCTCGCCAAGCTGTTCGCCGGGTCTCGGCTTCGCCAAGGTCGGCGAGCACAAGTCGAAGGCGGTGACGCACTGGTCGCAAGGCGCGATCAACCTCGTGCTCAACAGCGACAAGGAGGGCTTCGCCCACTCGCATCAGCTTTCGCACGGCCCTTCGGTCTGCGCGATGTGCCTGAAGGTCGACGACGCCACAGCCACCCTCGACCGCGCGGAAAAGCTTCGCGACACGCCGTTCCGGCAGGCGGTCGGGACCGGGCGAACTGGAAATCCCGGCGGTGCGCGGGCTCGGCGGCTCCTGCTCTATTTCGTCGACCGCAAGAGCGAGCTCGGCCGGCTGTGGGACATCGACTTCCACCGCGCCGACACAGCCGCAGGGCAACGGCGGCGCCGGCCTTATCGCGGTCGACCACGTCTCGCAGTCGATGCAGTACGAGGAGATGCTGTCGTGGCTGCTGTTCTACAACTCGCTGCTCGATGTGACGAAGACGCCGCAGCTCGACGTCATCGACCCCGGCGGCATCGTGCGTAGCCAGGTGGTGCAGAGCCGCCGACGGCGCGCTTCGCATCGCGCTCAACGCCTCGCAGAGCCAGCAGACCCTGTCGTCGCGCTTCCTCACGCATAGTCGGCTCGGGCGTGCAGCACATCGCCTTTGCCACCGCCGACATCGTCGCCACCGTCAAGAAGCTCCGCGCCAACGGCGTCGCGCTGCTGTCGATGCCGGAGAACTACTACGACGACCTCGAAGCGCGCACCGATCTCAGCGCCGCGCAGATCGAGGTGCTGCGCACCAACAACATCCTCTATGACCGCGACGAGGCCGGCGAATATCTCCAGGCCTACACCCGCGCCTTCGAGGACCTGTTCTTCTTCGAGATCGTCGAACGCCGCGCCTACAAGGGCTTCGGCGCCGTCAACGCCTCGATCCGGCTCGCCGCGCAGACGCGGGAGCTGGCACGGTAGACTATGGGAGTGCGCATGATGCGTTCATCGCCAATCCTGATCGCCGCGCTGGCATTGTTCGCCGCAGGCTTGCCCGCCAGCGCCGCCGACTACCCGAACAAGCCGATCCACGTCGTGGTGCCGTGGCCGCCGGGCGGCCCGACCGACGCGGTGGCGCGCATCATTTCCCAGGAGATTTCCGAGCAACTCCACCAGCCAGTGATCATCGACAACAAGGCCGGCGCCACCGGCGCGATCGGCACCGACTATGTCGCCAAGTCTCAGCCTGACGGCTACACCGTCGTGGTCGCCGGCACCGCGAGCCACACGCTGGCGAAGATCGTCAATCCCAAGCTGCCCTACGATCCGATGAAAGACTTCCGTCCCGTGGTCGAGTACGGCCGCTACCCGGTCGGGCTCTTCGTCGGCGGCCAGACGGCGATCAAGACGCTCGACGACTTCATCGCGCAAAGCAAAGCCAACCCGAACGGCCTTTCGATCGGCCTGCCCGGCATCGGTTCGGTCTCCCACCTCTATGCCCTGCTGCTTGCCAACAAGACCGGCGCCAAGCTCACGTTCGTGCCGTATCGCGGCGATGCTCCGGCGCGCCTCGACCTGCTCGCCGGCAACATCCAGGGCATCGCCTCGACGCCGGACTTTGGCCTGATCGCCGAGGGCAAGGCGCGGCTGATCGGCTCGACCGGAACGAAGCGCTGGCCGCAGACGCCCAACGTGCCGACCTTCGCCGAAGCCGGCTTTCCCGATCTGGTGGGCTTCATCGTCTGGGGCTTTGCCGTGCCGGCCGGCACCCCTGATGACGTCGTGAATATCCTCAACACCGCCACCAACCGCGCGCTGCAATCGGAGCGGGTCAAGCGCATCATGGTCGACAACGCCTACTTCGTTTCGGGCGGCACGCCCGAGGCGCTGTGGACCGAATTCGACAAGCAGATCGCGGAGTTCGGCGCCGTCATCAAGAGCGGAGCGGTCAAGTTCGAATAAACCCGCCTTGACGGCGGCCCACCCCGACCCCAGTTGAAAGCCATGCCGCGCTATTTCTTCAACACCAAGATCGGCGACGACACCATCCCCGACGTCGAGGGCGAAGAGCTCCGCGACGCCGATCACGCCTGGGAGGTCGCCCGCGACATGATCGCCGACCTCCTGGAGGAACAGGCCGAATATCCGAACGTCCTCACGGCATCGCTGGTGGTCACCGACCAGAAGGGCGAGGTCGTGCTGGAGTTCCCGTTCGCCGAGGCGCTGACCGCCGGCAACGAGACGAGGCATTAGCTCGGTTCCCGCTGACGGGACAGGCTACGCCACGCTCTCCTTTTTCATTTCCCTCGCATACCGGCTGACCGGCCGCGGCAATTCCAGCACATCGCGCAACGTCGGACCCTCGTAGGCCGTGCGATACAGCCCGCGCCGCTGCAGTTCCGGCACCACCATCGCCACGAAGTCGTCGAGCCCGCCCGGATAATACGGCGGCAGCACGTTGAAGCCGTCGCAGGCTGCGCCGGCGAACCACCGCTGCATCTCATCGACAACCTCGGCCGGCGTGCCGATGATCGAATAGTGCCCGCGCGAGCTGGCGAACCGCTGGGTGAGCTGCCGCAAGGTCGGCGCGCCTTCCTTCGACCACGCGCTGATCATGTCGGAGCGGCTGCTGATCACCTTGTTCTCCGGCAGCGGCGGCAGCGGCTGATCGAGTGGATAGCCGGTGAGATCGAAGCCGAGCCGCCGCGACAGCAGCGCCACGCCGAGATCGGGATGCAGCAGTTCCTGCAGCGCCTGATGCTTTTCTTCCGCCTCGGCCCGCGTCGGCGCCACCGTCACCGCCAGCCCCGGCAGGATTTTGAGATGATCCGGCGCGCGGCCGAAGGCAGGCATGCGGCCTTTGACGTCGGCGTAGTAGTCCCGCGCGTGCTCGAAGCTGTCGCTCGCCGAGAACACCACCTCGGCGGTCTCCGCCGAAAGCGCGCGGCCGTCGTCGGAGGCGCCCGCCATCACGACGACCGGCTGGCCCTGCGGCGAGCGCGCCACGTTGAGCGGGCCGCGCACGTCGTAGAATTCGCCGTGATGGTCGAGCACGTGCATCTTGTCGCGGTCGGAGAACACGCCAGTCGCCTTGTCGCGCCGGAAGGCATCGCCATCCCAGGAATCCCACAGCGCGCGCACCACCTCGACGAACTCGCGGCCGCGCCGGTAACGCTCGGCCTTCGGCAGATGCGGGTTCTTGGAGAAGTTCAGCGCCTCGGTCTCGTTGCCGGAGGTGACCACGTTCCAGCCGGAGCGGCCGCCGCTGATCAGATCGAGCGTGGCGAACTTCCGCGCCACCCCATAAGGCTGCTCGAAGCTGGTCGAAGCTGTGCAGACCAGCCCGATATTCTTGGTGAAGCCCGACAGCGCCGACAGCAGCGTATAGGGCTCCATCCAGGCGACGTAATGCACCAGATCGATCGCCGACTCCGACGCCGTCCACACCGTGTGCGAATCCGCCGAGAACAGCATGTCGAACAGCCCGCGCTCCGCCGTCCGCGCCATCTCGACGAAATGCGGGAAGTTCACTCCGGCGTCGGCCTGCGCCTTCGGATGGCGCCATGAGGCAATGTGATGGCCGCAGGGCCGGATGAACAGCCCGAGCTTCATTTTCCGCATCGCCATATGCGCCACTCTCTCGTTTTGTCGCACCACCCTAGTAACCGGGGCAGCCCTGGGGCAAGTTCATCCGTCACCGCATCTTGCGAGGAATCATGACACGACTGCTGGCCGTCTGCATCGCCGCCCTGGCAATTTTCACCGCTCCTGCCGGCGCGGACATTTTCCCGAATCGGGTGATTCGCATCATGGTGCCGTTCACGCCGGGCGGTTCCAACGACATCGTCGCCCGCGAGATCGCGAACGGGTTGCAGGGACAGTTCAACCAGACCGCCGTGGTCGAAAACAAACCCGGCGGCGGCGGCGTCATCGCCTACAACTACGTCGCCAAGGCGCCGGCCGATGGCTACCTGATGCTGATCACGCCGGCCTCGTTCACGATGGGGCCGCACCTGTCGAAGACCCCGCTCTACAACCCGGTCACCGAATACGCCCCGATCATCCTGGTCGCCGACGTGCCGTTCGTCATGGTGGTGCCGCCGTCGCTGCCGGTGAAGACCGTCAAGGAGTTCGTCGCGCTGGCCAAGAGCACGCCCGACAAGCTCCGCTTCGGCTCGGTCGGCGTCGGCACGCCGCAGCATCTCGGCGGCGAGCTGTTCAAGCTGCACGCCGGCGTCGACCTGATCCACATCCCGTTCCGTGGCGCCACCGCGGCGATCCCGGACTTGCTGGCCGGCCGCTTCGACATGTTCATCGGCGCCGTCAATTCGCTGCTGCCACTGATCAAGGATGGCAAGCTCCGCGCGCTCGCCGCCTCCTCGACCAAGCGGATCGCCTCGCTGCCCGACGTGCCGACCATGGCGGAGGCCGGTCTGCCCGGCGTCGAGGTCGGCTCAGGCGTCGGCCTGGTCGCGGCCGCGGGCACGCCGCCCGACATCGTCGCGACGTTAAACCGCGAGATCGGCGCCATCATCGCGACGCCGGACTTCCACGAGCGGATGGCCAAGATCGGGGTCGACGTGGTCGGCTCGACGCCCGCCGAATACGCCAAGATCATCCGCGACGACTACGACAAGTGGGGCAAGGTGGTCGCCGCGGCCGGTATCAAGCCGGAATAGCTGGGGTCCGCGGTCGCCCGCGTCACTCTGTCATTTGATAAACGCCGGGCGGACCTTCCGCCGCTCTCGGACGTTGTCTCTTCGGGGACGACCCAGAGCTTGGAATGGATCACGCTCACCACGACGTCATCATCCGGAAGCTCAAGGTGCATTCGCCGCTTGGCGCCGAGGACGAGTCGGCGTTGCGCGGCTTGTCGGGGCATGCCCGGAATCTGACCCCGAACGAGGATTTCGTGCGTCAGGGCGATACCCCCGACAACTCTGCCTTGGTGATGACCGGCATGGTTGGGCGCTACCACGTGCTGAGCGGCGGCAAGCGGCAATATCTGTCCTTCCACATCACCGGCGACATGCCCGACGCGCAAAGCCTGTTCATCGAGCGGATGGATCACGCCGTCTGTGCCATCGGGCCGGCGGTGGTGGTGATGATCCCGCATGCCGAAATCTATGGGTTGCTCGAGCGCCATTCGCCGCTCGCCTTCGCGATCTGGCGCGAGACGCTGATCGATGCCTCGATTTTCCGCCAAGCCATCACCAACAACGGCAGCCGCCCGATGAAGACGCGGCTCGCGCATCTGCTCTGCGAGCTTTATTACCGTTCCCGCGTCGCCGGCGTCGCCAAGCCCGGCTCGTGCTATCTGCCGATCAATCAGGGCCAGCTCGGCGAGGCGCTCGGGATGTCGATCGTCACCGTCAACCGCACCATCCAGTTGCTGCGCGCCAGCCGGACCATGGAGCTGCGCAACGGCCTGCTCACCGTGCACGACTGGAAAAAGCTCACCGAGCTTGGCGAGTTCGATCCGAGCTATCTCAGCTTGAAGAAGCCGTCGCGGCTTTGAGCGCGAGCCTACTGTGGCTTGATCCCCGCGGCGCGGATAACCTTCGACCACTTTTCCATCTCGGAGCGCAGAAACGTCGCGAGTTGCTCCGGCGAGCTGCCGACCGGCTCGACGCCGAGCGCCGCGAGCTTCTCCTTGACGTCGGGCAGCATCACGATCTTGACCACCAGCCGGTTGACCTCCTGGATTACATCCGGCGGCGTGCCGGCCGGCGCATAGAGCGCGGTCCAGGTCGAGCCTTCGACCTCGGGATAGCCCGCCTCCGCCATGGTCGGCACCTCGGGTAGCGCCGCCGAGCGCTTCTTGGTGGTCACCGCCAGCGCGCGGAGCTGGCCGTCCTGGATCAGCGGCACCGCCGGCGCCATCGCTCCGAATGAGATTTGCGTATGACCGGCGACGGTGGAGGCAACCGCCGGGCCGCCGCCGCCAAACGGCACGTGAACCAGATCGGGTGCGAGCGACACCTTGAACAATTCACCGACAAGCTGCGGCGGCGTGCCGGTGCCGGGCGAGGCGAAGCTGAATTTGCCGGGGTTGGCCTTGATCAGCGCCACCAGCTCCTTGACCGACTTCGCCTGTACCGAAGGATGGACCGCGAGCACGATGGCTTGGTCGGTGGCGATGGTGATTGGAGCGAAGTCCTTGATCGGGTCGTAGCCGAGGTGGGAGTAGAGATACGGGTTGTTGGCGTGGTTGCCGCCGGTCACCAGCAGCGTGGTGCCATCGGGAGCGCCCTGCGCCGCGCGGATCGTGCCGACATTGCCGCCGGCGCCGCCGACGTTCTCGACATAGAACTGCTTGCCGGTCAGCTCTCCCATCTTGTTGACGATGACGCGGGCGGTGACATCGGTCGGCCCACCCGGCGCGAACGGCACGATCACCTTGACCGGATGCGACGGCCAGGTCTCGGCCCCCGCGCTGGCAACGCCCGCCAGCAGGACGAACGCAACGGTGAGAAATTTCTTCACAGCACGCCTCCCTACAGATTGGAACGGCAGCGCCTCGCAGCCTACTCCGCCGCCACGGGCGCCGGCGCGGACATCTTCTCGTTCGTCCCCGACTCCGGCATCAGTGCGGCCTCCTTCAGCCCCTGCTGCACCTTCGGCACCGTCGTCTTCACGTCGGTGATCGGCAGCCCGTGGGTCGGGCCGATGACCTTGACGCCGAGCCGATCGATCAGATGGTCGAGCCGATCGCAGTACACGTTCATGTCGGCGAACTTGGTCCAGAACAGCGCCAGGTCGGCGAAGGTCGACGACACGTCCGGCAGGTCGAGCGACACCGCCTCCTCCGCGACCAGGCCGCAATGGCCGTCCTCGTGGTAATGGCTGTAGGCGAAGCCGTCGCCGGGGAACAGCACCTTCTCCTTGGTGTCGAAGCCCCACCATGTGGTGCGCAGATCCCGGATCACCGGCTCGACCGCCATCAGCGAGCGGCCGCCGAGGTCGATCTCGTCGCCCTCGTTCATCGACCGCATGCGGTGCTCGTATTGCGGGAACGCCAGATGATAGTCGCTGACGTCGCCGTACAGCAGCGCATCGGGGAAGGTCTTGAGAACGCGGCCGAGGCCGCCGCAATGCGGCGTCTCCTGGTGGGTGACGAACAGATATTTCAGCGGCGCGACGCCCCGCGCGAACAGCTCGTTCAGGTGCTGCTCGATGACCGGAAAATCCTTCGGATGCCCGGTCTCGACCAGGCACGACGCGGTCTCGCCGGCCACCAGGAAGGCGGCGTTGTAGCCGTGATAAGACTTGCCCTTGTGGCGCTGCGCCAGACAGTCGCCGATCCAGAACACGCCGGGCGCGATCTCGCGCGGCATCTTGTGCATCGGATTGGCCACGGTGACGACGGGCTTCTTGGCGTTCGGCTTGTCGAGCATGGCTGCACCCTTTTTCTGCAGCGCGGTCACAACCGTCCAACAACGCGCAGCTTGTTACGATTCCTACCTTTGAATGGGGGCGATGTCAGCACCACTTCCGCCCCTCCTTCGAAAGATTGTGCCGGCAGGCCCCGGGACACCCCTGTGCTACAAAGATGCCGTGCCCACTGACGGAGGGAGCCGATGATCGATTCGAGCCGACGCACCATTCTGACGACGGGCGCCGCAGCAGCAGCGGCGACAACGGCGCCGCAGGTGTTCGCCCAAGGCGCCGCAAGCGGCGGCCGCGCTGCCCGCGGGCGCCAAGGTCGGTTTCTACGAGAAGGGCAACGTCCGCATCCGCTACGCCGAGATCGGCTCGGGCTTCCCGCTGCTGGCGCTGCCGGGCGGCGGCTTGAACTCGCGGATCGCCAATTGGCCGATCCGCGGTGATCAACATCCCGGAGGAGTTCAAGAACGACTTCCGCATCATCATCATGGACCAGCGCAACGCCAGCAACGGCGAGTCGACCGGACCGGTCGCGGTCGACGATCCCTGGGGCGCGTTCGCCGACGACCAGATCGGCGTGATGGACCATCTCGGCATCGACAAGTTCTTTTTCTTCGGCAACTGCATCGGCGGCCCGTTCGCGATGAAGCTGATGGAGCGCGCACCGCAGCGCGTCGCTCGCCGCGCTGCTGAGCCAGCCGGTCGGGCACCGGCCGGAGAAGCCGGACGTCATGTTCGACCTGAGCAGGGACGTCTGGGGCAAGGAGTTCCGCGAGCGCCGGCCCGACGTGTCGGGAGAGACGATCGAGAAGTACCTGCACAACCTTTACCGCGTGCGGCCCGACTTCGTTTACAGCGTGTCGCGCGACTTTCGCGAAATCTTGCCAGACGCCGATGCTGGTGCTGCCCGACGACGTGCCGGCGCATCCGCTCGTGGTTTCGATCGCCATCGCGTCGCTGGCGCCGAACGCCGAGATCACGGTGTTCCCCTGGAAAGACCAGCCGGAGTTGAAGGCCCGCACCATCAACCGCGCGCGCACGTTCCTGAAGCGGCACGTGCCGGCGTAGGGTTCCACCCCAAAATCCGCCGCGGTGTCGCTTCAGATGACCCGAGTGGATTCACGGGCTATGATGCCTCGTGAATCGCCGAACAGAGCGCGCTGGTACTCCGGTACTAAAGCGGGGCTTGGGGGACGTGCGAATGCGACCGTGGTTGTGGGCCTTCATTCTGATGGCGGTCATGACATGCTCGGTCACCTATCAGCTCGCCAATTGGTCGTCGTGGCCAAGCCAGTCACCGATCGTGGCCGATGAGTCCAGCCCGCAGCCAACCGATCAAACCTCAGACCAGCCGCTGACGAACAAGGATGAGGCGCGATTACCAGAGGGCGGATCGTCCGCTGTTCTGAAATCGGATGAGTTGCCCGTTGCTCAGGAGCAAGCGCCGCCGGAGCTCACTCCCGACGCGGGTGCAAGCCAGTTGTCCGGCTTGAGCGAACCCAAGCAGAAGGATGAGGCGAACTTGCAGCCGAGCAGCCCGCCTGCCCCCGTTTTGAAGCCGGATGAATTGCCCGCTGCTCAACAGCCCGCGGCTCTGGAGGACGTGCCCAACACCGGCACCATCGAGTTGGCGACGCCCAGCGAAACAAAACAAAATCTCTCGTGGCTCGGTTACTACGCTTATGGGGAAATACCCCCGGCGACCAAACCAGCGGATACGGTCCTCGATGCTCTAAAGAGCATCCCGCCTGGAACGCCGATCGAAGAAATCAAGCGGGTCGCAGAGATATTGGGATTGAACTTCACTTTCATGAAGGCGGTTGCCAAGATCGAGTTCTGGTTTCAACCCGAAGCAGCGCACCGGTTCGTATATCGGCCTGTTCCAGCTCAGCAATCATGAATTCGAGCTGTACGGGTCAGGCGACATTCGTGACGCACGGGACAACACGGTCGCTGCCGCCTTGAAGATCGTGACCGAAGCGATCCTGTTCGAGACGTACACGCACAAGAAGCCAACCTTGAACGACCTCTACCTCATTCACCAGCAAGGGGTCGATGGCGCGGCAGAGCACTTTAGCCACCCCGACCGGCTTGCATGGCAATCGATGTGCGCGACCTCCGAAGGACAGGAGAAGGGCGAAAAGTGGTGCAAGCGCGCGATCTGGGGCAATACACTTCCGGCCATCAAGAAAGTCTGGAAAAACGTCGATAGCGTCACCTCAGGCGCCTTCATCGCCATGTGGCAGCAGCGCGTGTCCGAATTTTATGCGCGATATTCTGTATCTGCTGCGAACTGACAGCGGACGAAAAGAAATCCGCACCGTTGAGGTTCAGCGTTCCTCGTCGCGGGTGACGTAGCGCGACACCATCCGGCTCTTGTCGCAGCCCTTCAGGAACTCATCCAGCATCTTGTAATGCCGCTTCACGACATCGCGGCCGCGCAGGATGCAGCCGTAGCCCGGCGCGATGGTCTCGATGTCGTATTTGTCGAACACCGCATCGATACCGCGACGGATCGAATCGGTTGGCGCGCCCTCGAGCCACCAGTAGCGCGTGTTCAACATGAACGAGCGAAACTGCTCCGGCGGCGTGGTGTCGTCAGCCTCGGTCACGAGCCAGGGGCCCGTCGGCTTGTCCCGCCACGCCCCGGTGAACAGGTCCGAGCTGAACAGCGTCTTGGTGGCGCGGTCGTACAGCCAGCGCGTCGCGATCAGCCGAATCGGCGCCTGCATGACGTCGATCACCCGGTCCGCGCTGCCGAGCTTGATCGAGTCGGCGCGGGTCACCGCGGTGACCTTCATGGCGTCCAGGATGTCGCGGCTGTTGTCGGTGCCGAAGTCGAACCACAGCGCCGCATCGGGGTTGCTGGTGTAGCATTGGTCGACATTGAAATGACCGGCGAAGGTCGCGACGTTGTTGATCGACATGAACTCGTTCAGCCGCAGCGGAAACAGCGACAGCGGCGAGCCGGGCGCGATCAACGATTCGATCTCGGCGCGGATCGCCGGCTCGTCCTTGCCAAAACCGGTGTCGATCAGCATCGCGGCGTCAGGCTGCGTCAGCATGTAGCTGTTCGCCACCGAGAAGCCGCGCGCACTCGCCGGATAGGCGCTGACCCTGCCGTCGAGCGCGAACTGATGTTGCAAGGCGTAGAGCTTGCCGTCGGCCATCGCGGCGATGCCGCCGGAGAAGCCGCGCGTCTCGCGGGCCTGCGGGGGCGAGTCCTGAGTCATCAATGACATGGCGCCAGACTATCGGGCCGCCGCTGCAAAAGGAAGGTTAGTGAATCTTGATACCGGCCGCCTTGATGATCGGCCACCACTTCTCGATCTCGGCCATGTGGTGGGCGCCGAGCGCCTC
Organism: uncultured Alphaproteobacteria bacterium; assembly: GCA_963785665.1. Classification (GTDB taxonomy): domain Bacteria; phylum Pseudomonadota; class Alphaproteobacteria; order Rhizobiales; family Xanthobacteraceae; genus Z2-YC6860. Next base: position 905,813 of record CAWAWF010000018.1, on the reverse strand, counting down.
CGGCGTCTGCTGCTCGCGCGGCGGCGTGTCCTGGTCGATGTCGGCGAGCCGCTTTTTCACCGCCGGATCGGCCAGCGCTTCCACCGCCGCCGCATTGAGGCGGGCAATCACATCCTTCGGCGTGCCGGCCGGCGCCCACAGCGCGTGCCACATCTGGGTGTAGAAGCCCGGCAGCCCGGCTTCGTCCACGGTCGGAATCTCCGGTGCGACCGCGATGCGGTGATCGGCGGTGATGGCATAGGCCTTGATCGTGCCGGCGCGCACCTGCGGCGCCACGTCCGTTGTGCTGGTGATCATCATGTCGATCTGGCCGGCCACCAGGTCCTGCATGGTCGGCGCGATGCCGCGATACGGCACGAAGCGAAATTCGGTCCCGGTCACCTTCTGGAAGTTGATGCCGTGAATGTGGCCGACCGAGCCGACGCCCGAGGTGCCCATCAGCGCCTCGCCGGGGTGCGCCTTCAGCCACGCGATCAAGCCCTTGAGGTCGTCGGCCGGCATGGTCTTTCGCGCGACGATCGCCTCAAGGCCGCTCGCCATCCAGACGATCGGCGCGAACGCGGTGCGCAGGTCGTAGGGCAGATCGAGCGTCGCGCCGTTCACCACATGGGTGCCCCAGTGTCCGCTGACGATGGTGTAGCCGTCGGGCGCCGCGCGCGCGACGCGCCCGACGCCGATGCTGCCGGACGCGCCGGTGGCATTCTCGATAATCATCGGCTGGCCCAACGCAGCAGCCATCCGCCCGGTGACGATGCGCGCGATCAGGTCGGAGCCGCCGCCCGCCGGAAACGGCACCACCACGGTGATCGCCCGCGACGGATAGGTCTGCGCCAATGCGCCCGCCGCGTGCGCCAGCATCAACACGCCCGCCAGCAGCAGCCGGCAACCCATCACGCCGCGACCGAGCCGGCGTAATCCGCCACAGGCTGCTGACCCTCGAACTCGAAGATGCCGCGCTCGTGGATCCACGCCTGGGTCCTGGCGTACATCTCCTCGGTGTAAGGCAGGAACACGATACGCTCGCCGGGCGAGAAGCGCCGCACGTCGACCTTGTCGCGGTAACGCTCCGGAATTTCGTTCTTGTAGTAATGACGATACTTCTCCGGCGCGAGGTCGAGGTCCATCTGCGCCCGCTTCATGCCGTTCATGTATTTCTCGACGTCGGCTGAATCGGTGCCATCCGGAAACATGAACGCGATCATGAACGACGCGTCGGCGACCTTGCGGAAGCCGAGATGCTCCAGCACCTGGAACGACAGCCCCCACACGCTGACCGCCGGCAGATCGCGGCCGACGCCGATATCGACCCGCGCCCAGATCGAGCCGCCGAACCGGAGTTTGATCTGCTCGCGGCTCATGAACGGCTCCAGCGACTGGATCGTGGTGTAGTGGCTGCCGGAGTGATAGCCGACCGCGATCTCCTGGCCGGCCAGTTGCTCGGGCTGCGTGATCGGCGATTCCGGCGGCACCATGATGCCGCCCGGCGTCACCACATAGGACTTGCCCCACATGGTGCCGATCTTCTGGGTCGCCGCCTGGTTCACGGTCCAATGGCAGGCGCATGAAATGTCGGACTTCACGCCCTTGTTGCCTCCGCCCTTCTCGTAGGACTCGAAGGCTCCCGCCATCAGGTCTGTGACCTTGCCCGCGGTATCGACCTTCTTCGCGGTGTCGGACGACGGGCCGCGCTGGAACTCGTAGTCGAGCCCCTCGTCGCGGAAGTAGCCCTGCTCGTGGGCGATCCATTCCTGCAGCCGGCCGTGCGGCTGGATGATGAACTTGGCCATGGCGTGTCCTCGCGATTTTGTTGCGCGAATGGTAGCGCAACGGTCCGGTGCCGCGCCAGGACGCCCTTCCCTCCCCGCGCGACTCCACCCATATTCCTGCGATGAGCCCCCCCAACCCGCCGCGCGATCCGGCCAAACATTCCAAGAAGGACCCGGCGCGGCCGACGCGATCAAAGGCGCACCGGCCCGACTCCGAGCCGACCGATCCGGCGCTGGAGAAGCTGCTCAACCCCGGCATCGAGCGCGGCACCGCCGGTATGGGCTCGGGCACCGGGCTGCAGCCGCCGCCGGACAACTCGTTCGAGCGGCGCGCCGACCGGCGCGGCGAGCACACCGCGCGCAAATCCACCATCAAAGGCTTCGACGAGGCGCCGCAGCGCGGCTATGTCGCCAAAGGACCCCTGCTCACTCCAGAATTCTCGCGGCCGGTTCCGGTCCCGATGGATATCAACGCCGAGCTCGCCAAGGCGCTGGGCTACGACAAGACCGACCCGAACAAATCGCTGATCGGCGAAACGCCCGGTGATGCGCCGGAGGCGCGCGACGAGATTTCCGACATCTCCGAGCCGCGCCGCGAGAAGCGCGTCATGCACCGCCCGTCGCCGCAGCCGATCACGCTCGGCGTCACCGCCAGCATGGAGGCCCTCGACAAGCTGTTGCGCGAGGGCCGCGCCGAGTTCGCCGCGAGCGGCGGCACCGCGGTATGGACGCCGCACCGTCCGCCGCGTCCGGAGAAGTCCGAAGGCGGCGTCCGCATCGAGCTGAAATCAGAGCTGACGCCGAAGGGCGATCAGCCCTCGGCGATCAAGGACCTGATCGAAGGCGTCAAACGCCACGACCGCACGCAAGTCCTGCTCGGCGTGACCGGCTCCGGCAAGACCTTCACCATGGCGCAGGTGATCGCTGCGACCCAGCGCCCGGCGCTGATCCTCGCCCCGAACAAGACGCTGGCGGCGCAGCTCTATGGCGAGTTCAAGAGCTTCTTCCCCGACAACGCGGTCGAGTATTTCGTCTCGTACTACGACTACTACCAGCCGGAAGCCTACATCCCGCGCACCGACACCTACATCGAGAAGGATTCCTCGATCAACGAGCAGATTGACCGGATGCGCCATTCGGCGACGCGCGCGCTGCTGGAGCGCGACGACGTCATCATCGTCGCCTCGGTGTCCTGCATCTACGGCATCGGCTCGGTCGAGACCTACTCAGCAATGACCTTCACCATCAAGAAGGGCGACCGCATCAACCAACGCCAGATGCTCGCCGACCTGGTGGCGACGCAATACAAGCGCACCGCGGCGGATTTTTCCCGCGGCACCTTCCGCGTCCGCGGCGACAGCATCGACGTGTTCCCGGCGCACTACGAGGACCGAGCCTGGCGCATCAACCTGTTCGGCGACGAGGTGGAGTCGATCCACGAGTTCGACCCGCTCACCGGCCAGAAGACCGACGAGCTGGAGTTCGTGAAGATCTACGCCAACTCGCACTACGTGACGCCGCGGCCGACGCTGATCCAGGCGATCTCCGGCATCAAGGCCGAACTGAAAATCCGTCTCGACGAATTGCACGCCAGCGGCCGGCTGCTCGAAGCCCAGCGGCTGGAGCAGCGCACGCTGTTCGATCTGGAAATGCTGGACGCCACCGGCGTCTGTGCCGGCATCGAAAACTACTCGCGCTATCTGACCGGACGCAAACCCGGCGAGCCGCCGCCCACCCTCTTTGAGTACGTGCCCGATAACGCCCTGGTGTTCGTCGACGAGAGCCACGTCACCGTGCCGCAGATCGGCGGCATGTACCGCGGCGACTTCCGAAGGAAGGCCACGCTCGCCGAATACGGCTTCCGGCTGCCGTCCTGCATGGACAACCGGCCGCTCCGCTTCGAGGAATGGGACGCGATGCGGCCGCAGACCGTCGGCGTCTCGGCAACACCCGGCCCGTGGGAGCTGAACGAGAGCGGCGGCGTGTTCGCCGAGCAGGTCATCCGCCCAACTGGACTGATCGATCCGCCGGTCGACGTGCGGCCGGCGCGCACCCAGGTCGACGACCTGGTCGGCGAGGTTCGCGAGACCGCCCGCAAGGGCTTCCGTTCGCTGGTCACCGTGCTGACCAAGCGCATGGCCGAGGACCTCACCGAGTATCTGCACGAGCAGGGCATCCGGGTGCGCTACATGCACTCCGACATCGACACGCTTGAGCGCATCGAGATCATCCGCGACCTGCGGCTTGGCGCCTTCGACGCGCTGGTCGGCATCAACCTTCTCCGCGAAGGCCTCGACATCCCGGAATGCGCGCTGGTCGCCATCCTCGACGCCGACAAGGAGGGCTTCCTGCGCAGCGAGACCTCGCTGGTGCAGACCATTGGCCGCGCCGCCCGCAACATCGAGGGGCGCGTCATCCTGTACGCCGACCATGTCACCGGCTCGATGCAGCGCGCGATGGAAGAGACCGAACGCCGGCGTGAGAAGCAGGAGGCCTACAACACCGCGAACGGCATCACGCCGGAGAGCGTCAAGAAGTCGATCGGCGACATCATGGCCAGCGCCTACGAGCGCGACCACGTGCTGGTGTCGACCGAGGGCGGGCTTGCCGGTGTCGGCGAGGAGAGCGCCACCATCGGCCACAATTTCCAGGCGGTGCTGGCGGACCTCGAGGCGCGGATGCGCGCTGCCGCAGCCGATCTTTCGTTCGAGGAGGCGGCACGGCTGCGCGACGAACTGAAGCGGCTCCGCGCGACCGAGTTGGCCGTGGTCGACGACCCGACCGCGAAGGTGATTCAGCTCAAGACGGCGAAGGGCAAGGACGTGTCGCGTCCGCACAAGCCTCACCTGGATGAAATGGGCATCGCGACCTATCACGAGGTCGCACCGGCACGCTCCGGCAAGGGCCCGCGCAAGCCCACGCTCGACGAGATGGGACCTGGCCCAGAGAGCAAGCCCTATCGCCCGGGCCCGCGCTCGACCACCGGCAAGCCCGGCATGCGCGGCGGCTGGAAGCCGCGGCCGCGTTAGTTTTTATTCGGAGCACGCCATTTGTCCGACATCGGCTTGAGTTGGGGTCCCGCCGGTTGGGCGATGATCGCGCTGATCGTCGGTTGGCCCGGCCTCCTGATCGGCGCAGGCGGTGGTTTCTTCATCTGGCGCCGTCATCGCGTCTGGGGCTCGGCGATTGGCGCGGCCGTGGGCTTTGCCGTGTTGCTCGGCGCGATCGTTCTCTGGAAGTCAAGCGACTGGGGCTGAGAGACAGGCCCGGCGCGCTCATCCCGCGCCGAGCCTTGCTCGTGCCGACCGCTACTGCGTGATGATCTCGGCCACCTTGTGATCGGTCGGATTGACGATCAGCAGCTTGTTGCTGTCGAGCAGCGCATACTGGAACGGCCGCAACGCCGGCACCTTGTTGGCGGTGCTGACCGGCACCGGCTTGGTGCCGAGATCGGTCGGCACGCCGGCGCCGACCTTGGCGGTGAATGTGGCCGGCGCAGTTTCCTTGACGGCCTGGCCGCTGATGTCCTTCCACGCCATTTTCTGCTGGCTTGAGGTCAGCGACAGCGTGTCGCTCGGCGTCGCCATCGAGGACGATGCCGAGCCGGTTGTGGACTTCGACATGCTGGCGGCACTTGCAACCGATAGGCCTGAAAGCAGAGCTACGGCGGCGACTGTGAGGCGGGTGACGTTTCTCATGGGATTCTCCAACGGAACGACGTCGCCCATGTCATGGCAATGCCTGGCGGGCGCCGATGTTGCGATCGACGCCCGCGGAGTCCGATTAAATATCGGTCATGAAAACTGCGGCGAGCCGCCGCAGTTCAACCCTTGATCTCGCCGACCACGACACGGTTGCTCGGCCGTACCAGTAGGATGCGGTCCGGAGTGCGGACATAGCTGATGTCCGGCATCGAGGAGCCTTCGGCCGCATTCGGCAAGTCGTGGATCGTGATGTCCCACGGCAACTCCTCGGAGGGCTTGGCCCGCGTGGACTGCACCGGCTTGTCGGCGAGCTTCACGCTGGCTGCGATGCTCTTCTTCTGCTCGTCGGTGAGAGATAGCGACATCGCCATGATCGGCGTGTGATCGACGGCGTCATTGTGCTGAGAAAACTTGGCCGGCACGGTCTGGCTGTCGGCCGGCGCGCCCGGCACGTCGAGCTTGCCGTTGACGAACACCGGAATGTTCTCCGACGGACCGTGGGAGCCCGGCTCCTCCTTGCCGCCCTGGCCGGACTTGGAGCCAACCGCCTGCTCGCCCTTGCCCTGATTGCTGGAGGTGGGCGCCGCCTTCGACGACTCGCCCTGCTGCGGGGCATCCTCGGCGGAGGCGCGGATGGCGGCGCAGCCGAGCAACAGGCCCGCTGCTATCAGAGCGACGGCGGATTGACGGCGCATGGCAAATCTCCCGGGGTGACCCGGCAAGACAACGCCGCCACCAGTATTCGGTTGCAGCTATTTCGCCGCCGGAGCGACCTGCGCGACCTGGCCGCTGCGCTTCAGCGCATCGGCGACGAAGCCCGAGGCCTTCATCTCCTCGACGAAGACGGCGAGATATTTCCTGCCGGCCGCGCCGCGGCCCTTGGGTGTGCCCATGGCCTGGCGGATCTCCTGGAAGGCATCCGGCATCACCCGCACCTCCGGATGACTCCTTGGCGTAGTCGTCCAGCGGCTGGCGCACGCCGGCCGCGGCATCGAGCTTGTCCTTGACGAACAGGTCAATGCCTGCGCCGCCGCCGCCGATCGTGGCGCGCACCAGCGTGCGCATTTTTCAGCATGCGCGTCAGATACAGGTCATAGGCCGAGTTCAGCCCCACCGCGATGCGGATGCCCGGCTTGTCGACGTCGGCGACGTTCTTCAATGGCGAATCCTTCGCCACCATGTAGGTGCCATCGATGATGACATAGGGCGGGCTGAAATCGATCTTGTCGGCGCGCACGGGCTCGATGGCGATGAAGCCGATATCGACCGCGCTGGTGGCCAGCGCCTCGGCGACCTTGCCGGCGGCGTCGAATTGCACGAACTCCACCGGCACGCCGAGCCGCTTGCCCAACTCGTGCGACAGATCGGCGGTGATGCCGTGCGGCTCGCCGTCCTTGCCCTTCTGCGCCAGCACGCCGTTGCCGAAGTTGATGGCGGCGCGAAGCTTGCCGCTCGGCGCCAAATCCTTGATCGCATCGGCCGAAGGCGCGGGCTGCGCCGCGGCCGGCAGCGTCGCGGCGAGCCACAGCAGCGCAGCGGAGAAAACAAAGCGCATGACATCCTCCCCAAACGGCGGGCGGTTGATCGCCGCCTCGCGCGCCGCGATAGCCTAGCAAAATCTCAATGTCTGTGTCCGCATTGTGTCGGTCATGTTGCCGTCATCCGCCGCGTGTCGCGTTGTTGTGAGTTTGCCGCACGATCGTGCGCCGTTCGCCTGTCGTGCGACACAAAATATTTTTTGCATGAGCGCCGTGCATGAAAGCCATCGCGCTTATTCGTTCGTGCGTGACAACGAATCGCGCTACCAACATGCCAACAAAAGCGCTTGAAGAAAAAACATCCGGAAACGCCTGGAGCACAACCTAACCGGAGTGCAGTCCATGGCCACCCTTCCCGTCATCATCTATCTTCTCGAAATCATCCGCCGCGCCGCTAAGAAAAGCGGCCGCGGCCTGTTCTTGGTCGCCGGCGCCTTCGGCGAGGCGATGCGCGACTGGCGCGAGGCTGGACGGAAATATCCGTTCGCGGAGTAGCCGTCGCCGAACTGGCACGCGGCGCCAAATGCCGTTACGCTTCATCCCGCAACAACAACACGGGATGAAGCACCATGAACGGCCGCGCATTCAAGCTGGGCACCTTCGCGAAATCGGGCGGCAAGCCGTTCACAGCCATCGTATTGGACGACAGCGCGATCCCGCTGCAGGAGGCCGCCGACGCCTATCGCGGCTTCGGCCGCAAGGTGCTCTCCACCGAGGCCGACACCCGCAACCCGACCATCCAGGGCCTGCTGGACGACTGGGACGCCAACTTCGAGACCATGCAGGAGATCGTGGCGTTCCTCGACAAGGACGGTGCGCGCCCTGGCGCATCGGCCGTCACCAGCCTCACCGCGCGCCCGCCGGTCGCCCACCCGGGCAAGATGTTCTACGCCGCGCAGAACTTCCAGGAGCATGTCGACGAGATGCGTCGCGCCGGCATGTCGCCGAAGGAAGGCCCGCAGTTCACCGGCGAGAAATCCACCACCAAGCCCTACCTGTTCCTGAAGGCGTCGAGTTGCCTCGCCGGCGCCACCGACGACATCGCGATCCCGCGCGGGCTGAACAAGATCGACTGGGAGGCCGAGATCGCCTGCGTCATCTCAAAGCGCGGCAAGCACGTCACAGCCGCCCGCGCGCTCGACCACGTCGCCGGCTGGATGACCACCAACGACGTCTCCGCCCGCGACCTGCAGATCCGCGCCGACCGGCCCGGCCTGCGCTCCGACTGGCTGAACGGCAAGAGCCACGACAACTTCGCGCCGATGGGCCCGTATCTGGTGCCGCGCGCCTTCGTCAAAGATCACATGAAGCTGTTCATCCGCCTCACCGTGAACGGCGCGGTCAAGCAGAACGGCAACACCTCGCAGTTCATCTTCACCCCCGAGGAGCAGATCGAATACGCCTCCGGCATCCTCTCGGTGGAGTCCGGCGACATCTTCGTCTGCGGCACCTGCGGTGGCGTCGGCCAGGGCACCAACACATTCCTCAACGTCGGCGACGTGATGGAGACCGAGGTCGAGGGGCTCGGCAAGATGACGAACAAGTTCGTCGCGGAGAAGGCATGAGCGTGCGCTGGCCCCGTTGGCTCACCGCGCTGACGCTGGCGTGGCTCGTGCAAGCCTCCGCCGTGCAGGCCGCGCCGCTGACGATGGGCCAGCTCATGGTCCGCTGCAACCAGCTCGAGGTGACCGGCGGCAACCAGGCCAAGCTGAAGTCGGCCATGACCGGAGACGTGCTCGACGCCGGCAAATGCTGGGGCCACCTCGAGGCCTATCTCGACCTCGCCACCGTCGAGCTGCTCGACCCGGACCTGCCGAACGCGGTCCACCCGCTCGGCGCCTGCCCCAACCGCGACGAGCTCAACTTTACCCAGATGGTGACGATGTTCATGGACTACGCCCGCGGTCATCCGGCGCAATACCAGAAGCCCGCCGCGCAGATGGTGGCCAACATGCTGGCGGAGAAATTTCCCTGCAAGCCGCACTGAGGCGGCCATGGTGCGAATTCGTGGCGGAAGCGTGAAGCTGTGACCTTGCGCACTCCGGCCATGTGACTTTGCGCACTGCGGGCCACCCGCGGGCTCCAAGCGTGTGACTTCACGCACTCCATAACACGGCCGCTCATGGGCATATCCCCTGCATCATTTGCGGAGGTACCCATGCATTACCACCCGACGATTTTGACGATGTTCGGCTCGTTCGTCGCCGAGAGCCATGACGACGATCTGTTGCCCGATTCCAAACCGGCCGACCGCCGGCACGGTCCGTTGGTCATCCTGTTGGTCGCCGTGCTGCTCGGCGCGACGATCCCAGCGCTTGCCGTCACCACGGTCAGGCATCTGCGCGCCACCGAGAGCGCCCGCTCGCAACAGCAGCAGCCGACCTATTTCCTGAAGGTGCCGCCGACCGTGGGATTTGATCCGGCGCTGTTCTAGACACGTCCCGCGATGCCGAGGACATCCCCGGCCGGAACGCGGCGCCCGCTGGCGTGTTGTGCCAGCCATGGCCCTCACCAAACGCAAAGCCAAGCGCGTCGCCAAGAAAGCCGCCAAGCAGGTGGCCAAGCAGGCGACCAAGCATCCGTGGGCGCTCGTCGCCGCCGTCGCGCTCCTGGTGGCCGCCGTGCTGGCCTGGATGTTCGTCCCCGCCGCGGACTGGATCGACAGCCTCGGCAAGACCGTCGCCGGCCTCGGCATGGCCGCCCCGGTGATCTACCTCGTGCTCTACATTCTCGGCACCATCGTGCTGGCGCCCTCGCCGCTGATGAGCATCGCGGCCGGCGTGGCGTTCGGCTGGTGGGGCCTGCCGCTCGCGGTTGTCGCCGCGACCGCGGGCGCGACGGCGTCGTTCCTGCTGAGCCGCTATTTCTTCAACGACACGCTGGATGACTGGCTGACCAGTCGCCCCGCCTTCAACGCCACCCGCCGCGCCGTCGACGAGGAAAGCTGGCGCATCCTGCTGCTGCTGCGGCTCAGCCCGGCGGTGCCGTTCGGCATGCTGAACTATCTGCTCGGCCTGACCAGGACGCCGCTCACCACCTATGTCGTCACCACCGCGCTCGGCATCCTGCCGGGCAGCTTCGTCGACATCTACATCGGCGTGATCGGCAAGTCGGCCGGCGGCACCGCGCAGCTTTCCATGCTGGTGGTCGGCCTGATCGCGACGGTCGCCGTGGCCGCGATGATCACGATCAAGGCGCGGGGGTATTTGAGAGAGGCGGGGGTGAAGGTGTGAGGCGCTAGTTGGCCGCGACCAGTTGCGCTCGCGACGTGCATGCGCGTAAGTTTTCCAGGTCGTGGCTTGCCTAATCATCGCCGGCCTGATTGCCCCAGGTGGCCCAGCCCGCCTTGCGCGTGCCGCGAGCAAATAATTCGACAAACGGTCCCGGGCTGCACGCCTCCGATGATGCCGTACTGCTGCATCCGGCGCGCAATGCTCGGCGTTCGCGTGCCCGACATCTATGGCTCCGTCGGCAGCCACGCCATTCCGCCGTCACGCCTGGAATGTGTTCGCAGTGTGATATGAGCGCCACGTCTGTGATGTTAATTGCAGACGACATCGGCCTTGAGTCGAGCCCCACGCTTCGCATCGCCTGAGACCTCGGGCAAGAAAAGCCGCTCCACAGATCATGGACCAGTCGAGGCTGCGAAATCGGTCGACTGCCATATCATCGAGTCGTCAGGCTTTCTTGTAGTAGTCCACCTTGTCGGGTCGGCGCCGAGTGCTCGTGGCTTCGTCCGCCGCAATCTTGCGTGCTCGCACTTCTTCTCGATCCATCCGAGCTTGGTGCAAACTGCGAGTCGAGCTTGCTGGAGATCAGGCCCTTGGAGCCGCCGGGCTTGAGAATGTCGCTCTTGAGTCAGCGTGAAGCCGCGCACATACGGCGAGGATGTCGCTCCAGTCCGCCGGATTGAGCTGCCGCCAAGATTGCCAAGCCATTGCGCCATTCGCGAACCTCGAAGCGCGCTGCAATCTCGGCCGGGACGATCGGTTGATTCGCATCGCAGCATTGTGCACTCGCAGGGACAGCGTGCGAACACGTCTTAATAGCCCATGTTCTATTATAATGTTCTCCATTGCTATTCTAACCCTCTGATTTCCAGTTGTTGACACCACACCGAATAGGTTTATATTCCTATCACCCCTCACCGAGGGCGCCTTCCGGAGGCGTTCGGTTATGGCGGAGTGGGTGCGGCGCCCGCGCCCGTGCTTCGCAAGCACGGGTCCGGGAGGCCTCGGGTCACCGCCCGCCCCAACTACGTGGGGCTGCCCGCGAGGGCTGGACGGGGCAGGACGAACGGGGCGAAAGCCCCGGGATCAGGCGGGTGAAGAGCCCGCTGTCCGAGTCCCGGAAGTGCGGTCCCGAGGCCCAAAATCGCCGCGATGGAGCGCTGAGAGGCGGGCGCCCGTGCGCAACGGGCGCGGCGCCGCAAGGTGCCAGACTGATGGTTGCGCCTCTCGGCGCTCCATCCCCTCGGCTTGCCGCGGAGGGGCGTTTCGCTCGCTGCGGCGAGCCGGCCGAAGGCGCGCCCGGCGCCTCTAAACATCCCGGGCAGCGCTCCCGCATGCCTGCTTGGAACCCGCACGCGCCGCCGGCGAAATGCCGCAGGCCGGAAATAGCGTGCCGCCACATCACGAGGGCAATTTGTCATTAACCGTTGGCGGCGCAAAACGGACCGTCACAGCACGAATCAGTTCGGCGTATCGATGCAGAGGGAGTTCCGATGCGAGCGATCACGCTGCTGTTCTGCCTGGCGCTGGCCGGCTGCGCCGCCAATGCCGATGTGACCGGGTCGATCGACACCTCGCCAAAGCCCGTCGTGCATTCGCCGCTGCCGAGCGGCGCTCAAGGCTTGGCCTCCAGGCAAGCGATGGCCTCCGGCAAGAAGGAAGAGTGGTGGAAGGAAGGCGGCGTCACCCGCGAGAAGATCAACGCGATGTGCTGGATGAAGTACGAGCAGGGCCGCAAGGACCTGCCGATCGACAAGCGCGCCGACCTGGTCAACGCCTGCGTCCAGCAGACGCTGAAAGAGCACCCGCCGATCAACTAGCGCGGCCGAGCGCGATTTCCCGTCGCGCGCCGCCGTGGTAGATTCGCGCCGCGTGCGCCGCGCGGCGCCAGATCAGGGAGAGCCATCATGGCCAAGGGACAGCAACGCCAGCCGAAAGAGAAGAAGAAGCCGAAGGCGGAAGGCAAGGACAAGCCGAGTCCGGCTACAAGGCGCAATACAGCAGCGGCGGCGGACAGAAGTGACGCGCTTCGCGTCATCCCGGGGCGCGCCGAACGGCGCGAACCCGGGATCGAGACGAGGCTAGGCCTTCGGCGCGACCTGCGCGTCGGGCTGGTTGCTGCGCTTCAGCGCATCGGCGCAGAAGCCCGACGCCTTCATCTCCTCGACGAAGCCCTTCAGATAGGCGTGCGCCTTGGGCCGGCCCTTCGGCATGCCCATCGCCTGCTGGATCGCCATGAAGCGGCCTTCCATCACGCCGCACGCTCGGGTCCTTGCGGGCGTAGGCTTCGAGCGGCTGCCGCACGCCGCCGGCGGCCTCGAGCTTGTCGTTCTTGAACAGCGCCACGCCGTCGTCGCTGCGCATGAAGCGTCGCATTCTTCAAGGTGCGCGTCAGGATAGAGATCGTAGGCCGAGTCCTTGTTGACCGCCGATGCGGATGCCCGCCGCGTCGACGTCCTCGATCCGCTTCAGCGCGGAATCCTTCGGCACCATGTAGGTGCCCTCGATCAGCACGTAGGGCGCGGTGAAGTCGACCTCGGCGGCGCGCACCGGCTCGATCGCCAGGAAGCCGATGTCGAGGCTCGACCTGCAGCGCCTCGAACGCCTTGCCGGCGGCGTCGAAGATCGACGAGCTCGACCGGCACGCCGAGCCGCTTGCCGAGCTCCCGCGCCAGCTCCACGGTGATGCCCAGCGGCTCGCCGTTCGGGCCCTTCTGCGCCAGCACGCTGTTGCCCTGGTTGATGGCGGCGCGCAGCCGGCCGGTCGGGGCGAACTCCTTGACGATTTCGGGCGAAACTGCGGTCACGGCGATGCCTTTCCTTAAGTTAAGAGGCCGGACCGTATCATCATTTTCCCGCTGTGCATGCCGTCGCCGCCGTGCGATAGGTTGCGGACATTGGGGCGGCCGAAACCTGTGAGAAGAGTGTCCATGCGTGCCTTCGCGCTGCTCTTTTGCTTCGCCCTCGTCGCCTGTGCCGGCGGCAAGATCCCCGGCGCGCAATCCGAACCGTTCGCCGCCGCCACTGGCCAAGACACACCGCCAGCGTCGGCGGCTGCCCGCTCAGCGGCCGCCCACACCACCGGCGCTGGCCCCCGCGGCGGCGCCAGCACCGCGGCGCGCGCGCCGGCTCCGTCGACGGCAACGGACGATAATCCTGATGCGCCGACGCCGACCGGCGATCCGCTCACCCAGGCCCGCGCCGATTGCTGGATGAAGACCGAGAAGCTGAAGATGCGCGACATCGATGCGCGCGGCGCCTTCGTCGACAAATGCGTCACCGAGGTCATGAAGACCGGCCGCAGGCCCTGAAGCGGCCGCACCCCGGCGATCCGACGGCTGGATCACCGGCAGGCAAGATGGATATGTGTTGCTGTAACGGGGGGACGTCACCGAATTCCGGTCGGGGAGGATGCCATGAGTTGTTCACGCGTATGCGCAGCACTGGCCGCCACCATGCTCACCGCCCTGTCCGGCAGTGCGCTGGCGCAGTTCCCGCCGCCTCCCGCGCCGACCGCGCCACGGGGTGCGCCATCCGATCCGGTGCAGGACCGCTGGCCTGAGCCGGCGAAACCGCCGCAGGCTCGCGAGACGCACCTGCTGCGCAAGCCGCGCCAAGCGCGGCGCCGTTCCTGCCGCCACCGCCGCCCCGAGCGGCGAGGAGCCGTTGCAGGCCCCGGCCCCAGCCCCGGTGGCCCACAAGCCCGCCCCCACCCCGGCCAACGTGGTCGCCTGCGGCGGCGTCTTCGCCAAGGATTCCACGCATCTCAAGCTCGCCGTGAAATACGACTCGCGCAACATCACCTACGGCCAGGTCGATGGACCGGAGGGCAGCAAGATCCCGGGCTCCATCCTGTTCCCGAACGATCCCAAGCGCCGGCTCGAGGTGCTCTGGGCCAACGAGGCCGCCCGCAGCGACCCGTCGGTGATCGCGATCAACGGCAAGTCGCAGTGGAGCGCGCCGAAGGGAATGAAGCTCGGGCTGCCGCTCGCCGCGCTGGAGAAAGCCAACGGCAAGCCGTTCAAGCTCTCCGGTTTCGACAAGACGGCTTCACCTCGGTCGCCGGCTGGGACGGCGGCGCGCTGAGCAACCTGCCGGCGGCTGCAAGATCGGGATGCGGCTGCGCGCCGACCCCAAGGCGCCGGAGGACGTCCGCAAAGCCGTCACCGGCGACAAGGAGCTCTCCTCCAACGATGGCGACGTGAAAGCGGTCAAACCGACGGTCATCGAAATCCTGATCGGCTATTGACGGCCGACGCACGACCGGCGCCGCGAGCGTAACGCTTGCGGCTTATCCACTACGATTGAAGCAAACCCGGTAACCGGCCGGCAAGGACTTGGGCAGGTTTCGGTGCACTGCACCGCTGTCTGCCGCAGTATCGTCACTGTGCCGCCGCACTGCCATGACGCAATCGCTTCGCTCTTAGGGGAGCGTGTCGCCATCAGCGAAAAGGGAGCGCACATGACTGTCATCAACGCTGAACGAACGGTGGAAGCCGATCAGAGTGCCGCGGCCGCCACTGCTGCGGTCGAACAGGTCGAGGGCGAAATCCGCGCCTTCGTGCGACGGGACGTCTCGCTGTTTCGCCGCAAGACAGCAAGAGAGCGGCGAAGTCGCCGTCGACAACGTCAACTCGGTGATCGAGCGCGTCGTCCGGCGCCTCGGTCACCGAGATCGAGCGGGTGATGGCCGAGCTCACCCACGTGCGCGACATGTTGCGCAGCGAGGGCGAGCGCGTGCAGCGTGAGATCAGCGGCTACGCGTCGCTGAGCCAGGCGGCGATGACCTCGATGAAGATCATCGGCGACAGCCTGGTGCAGTGGAAATCTCACGCGCCGCAGGCGATCGCGCGCAAGGACTGAGCGCGCCGCGACAAGCGAAATGGAAATGGCCCCGCGTCGGGGCCATTTTCTTTTCTTTCGGACAGGTCAGCGCGACAGGCTATTGGCTGGCGGCGACATATGTCGGCGGGGAGACATCGAGGACGAGGCGGCCGTCGACATGGCCGATCACAACGGTCACGGCCACCAGCATCACCACGGCGGTCACGCCGCCGAAAATGAAGCCGAGAAAACCCAAGACCCGCGCGATCCGCCATGACGCACCTTCCTCTGGTGATAAGACGCGGGAACAAGGCAAAAGGTTCAAAGGCACGGGAGATGTTTTTTGGTTGCGTGCCGCCACCAACACGGCGACGTTCATCGAGACCGTTTCGCAAAAAAAGTCGGCGGGGCCGAAGCCCCGCCGCTTTTGTTGTTATGTTCCTCCCCGTGGCCAAAGCCATAAGGCCGTCAGGGTACGCCACACCAATCGGCTTACTCCGCCGCGCTACAGCATCGCGTAGGCGCTCGACACCATGCCGACCGGACGGCGGTCGATCGCGCTCGACAGCGACACGCGGCCGAAGCTCGTGGTGCGGCCGATGCGGACGATGCGCGCATCCGCCAGCACGTCGAAATTCACCGGCCGCAGGAAGTGCATGGTCTGATCGATCGCGCTCATCGGCCGGTGTCCGTTCCAGGCCGCCGCGCAGGCCAGCGTCATGGCGGTGTCGGCCACCGCCATCAGCGCCTGCGAACACATCACGCCGTCGCGGCTGAGCCTGCAGCGAAAACGGCAGCCGGATCACCACGCCGGGCTGCCAGTCCGCCGGCGCTCCCGGCGGGCGGCCGGCTTCGACCGCCTCGACCAGCAGGTTCAAGTCCTGCAGCCAGGGCGGCAGCAGATCGGCCAGCAGAACCGCGGCCGCCTCGAGGCCGAATACCTTCTCGACTGGCTTGAGTCGGCGCGCGTCCACTGCCATGCTTTCGCCTCCCGCCCCGAAGGCGCGCGTAAGCATTACCAAGTCGCGCGAATCGCAACCCTGACGTTAGAAGCCGGTGCATAGCACCGCCAGCATTGGCGCCGTTTTCCGCTGCTAAAATTGTGATCAACCTGGGGTACCCCGGGAAAAGCTGTGGTAAAGTTCGCCTGCTGAAAGCAGCATGCTGGTTGTTCTGTCGGGGTGGAGGAGGGTCGGGTGAGCGTTCGAGCCATCAAACGCCGTGCGCTTGGCGCGGCTGTTGTCGCGACGCTGATGGCGGGGGCCTTCGAGCGCGCCCGCGTCGGCTGCCGGCATCGTTTGAAAAGATGTTCTACCTGATCGGCCCGCGCTTCGATTCGCAGTTGCCGGCCTGCGACGACAATTGGGCGCTGACGACATCCGAAGCCGCTTCCCCACCAAGGAAGGCCGGTTCTGGAACTCCGACCTGCAGATCACGGACTTCGACCGAGATCCATGAGGTCGCCTACCGGCCCTGGGCCGACGGCACCATCCCGCGGCGGTTCTGCAGCGGCCGGGCGCAGACCTCGGACGGCCAATGGCGGACGGTCCGCTACTCCATCATCGAAGACGGCGGCATGATCGGCGGCCAGCTGGGGCGTGCAGTGGTGCGTCGTCGGCGTCGACCGCAACTGGGCCTACAACCCCGACTGCCGGGCGGCCGGCCCGTAACGCTCCACAGCTTCTGGTGACTTGTCGTTGCCGTCGCTCTGGCGGTCGCAGAGCGTCGACAAATCCACCCGCCGTCCCTGGTTCCGTTCTATTGCCATTTTGTTCTTGACGTGTTCCCGGTCGTAGGGAAAAGTTCCCGCGTGTCTGTTCATAGGCAGTGACAAAGGGCGTCCCATGAGTTATCGTTGGTCGCACCGCCGCATTCGCCAGTCGCTCTGATTGCCACCGCGCTCGGCCCCGCGCCCGCGCAAGAACTCAGTCGCAGAGCTTCACGCGAGGGTCGCAGCGCAACCAGCCCGGGCAAGTTCGATTTCTACGTGCTGTCGCTGTCGTGGTCGCCGTCGTTCTGCAAGGACACCGAAGAGCGCGGCCGCGAGGCCAGCGAGCAATGCCGCGGCCGGCCCTACTCCTTCGTCGTGCACGGGCTGTGGCCGCAATACGAGCGCGGCTTTCCGCGCGATTGCCAGGTGCCGGCGCCGCGGCTCAACCGCGAGCTGATGACCTCGATGCTCGATCTGATGCCGGCGCCGCGGCTCGTCTATCACGAGTGGGATCAGCACGGCACCTGCTCGGGCCTCGAGGCGCAGGCCTATTTCGATCTGGTGCGCAAGGCGCGCGAGGCGGTGAAAATCCCCGAGGCCTACGCGGCGCCGAAGTCCACGCTGACGGTGACGCCGGACGAGGTCGAAGAGGCCTTCGTCAAGAGCCAACCCCGGCCTGTCGCGCGCGGCCATCGCGGTCACCTGCGGCAGCACGCGGCTGAGCGAGGTCCGCGTCTGCATGAGCAAGGACCTGAAATTCCGCGACTGCGGCGAGGTCGACCGCCGCGCCTGCCGGCGCGACAAGCTGATCATGCCGCCGGTGCGCGGCGGCTAGCTAGTCCGGCGCCAGTGCCACGCCGATACGGCGGAGCTTGTCGCCAAGCTTGGCGAGTGCGGGGACCGCTGCACC
Organism: uncultured Alphaproteobacteria bacterium; assembly: GCA_963785665.1. Taxonomy (GTDB): domain Bacteria; phylum Pseudomonadota; class Alphaproteobacteria; order Rhizobiales; family Xanthobacteraceae; genus Z2-YC6860. Next base: position 888,130 of record CAWAWF010000018.1, on the reverse strand, counting down.
GTTGTCGACCGCAACGAGGGCGCGCTGGGCCTGGCCCGCGGTCACGTCGACGGCGCGATGGAATTCGCGCAACGGACGATCGAGCGCAGCCGGCCGGTGGCCGTCGAAGCCGGGATCGCCGTAGCCGTAGAGCAGCAGTGCCAGTGCGAGGATCCGTCCCATCGGCGATTCTCTATCCGATCGCGGCTTCGCTGCTGAGCACGGAACCGATCTCAACCTTAATCGACGGCCGCGCGATTTCGGGACAGCTTGTGCTGCCTTGATACGGACCTGCACCGTTTCGGTTAGGATCGCGCGACACCGACCAACGAGCGCGATGAACTACCGTCACGCCTATCACGCCGGCAATTTCGCCGACGTCGTCAAGCACGCCGTGCTGTGCCGCGTGCTGACGCATCTGCGCGAAAAGCCCGCGGCGTTCCGCGTCATCGACACCCATGCCGGCGCCGGCCGCTACGATCTCGCCGGGCCGGAGGCCGGCAAGACGCAGGAGTGGCGCGACGGCATCGGCCGGCTGATGCGACGCGAAGCTCGCGCCGCCGGTTCGCGCGCTGCTCGCGCCCTATCTCGACGCGGTCGCGGCGCTCAATCCAGCCGGACAGCTCGCGACTTATCCGGGCTCGCCGGTGCTGGCGCAGTCGCTGCTGCGCCGGCAGGACCGGCTGATCGCCTGCGAGCTCGAGCCGCAGGCCGCCGCGGCGCTGCAAGACAATCTGCGCGGCGACGCCCGCGCCAAGGCCATCGCCATCGACGGCTGGACCGCGCTCACCGCCTATGTGCCGCCGAACGAGCGGCGCGGCGTCGTGCTGATCGATCCGCCGTTCGAGCAGCCGGACGAATTCGATCGCGTCTGGCGCAGGGCTTGGCGGCGGCGCACCGCAAATGGCCGACCGGCATTTACCTGCTCTGGTATCCGATCAAGGAGCCGGCCGAGGTCGCAGCCTTCATCCGCAAGCCTTGTCCGGCTCGGCATCGCGAAAATGTTGCGGGTGGAACTGATCCTGCCAACCGCCGGCGCCGACACGGGTTTGCGCGGCAGCGGGCTGATCGCCGTCAACCCGCCGTGGACCCTGCACGACGAACTCAAGGTCCTGCTGCCGGCGCTGGCCGAGGTCCTGTCCCGCGGTGCAGCGGGCACCGTGACGCTCGACTGGCTTGACCGGCGAATCCGCATCCTGACGCCGTTCTGCGCCTTCCACCCGGCACGGCATTGGGTCTAGCCTAGACGTGCTGGCTTAGACGTTCCGCCTCCATCTGGGGGGTCGGCGGAGTGACTGAGGCCTCTGGGGGCTGACGCCTTCTTCCGATGTGAATGTCCGGCCGAGCCGCCGCGCCGTGGGGGTCGGTGGCGAAGCATTTGCGGGGGGAAGGAGTTTGCCGATGGCCATGAGTGGTACGGTCAAGTTCTTCAATGGCGAGCGCGGCTACGGCTTCATCAAGCCGGACGACGGCGGACGCGATGTGTTCGTGCACATCACCGCGGTCGAGCACGCCGGATTGAAGCGCTGAACGAAGGACAGCGGATTCAGTTCGAAGTCGAGCCCGACAAGAAGGGCAAGGGGCCGAAGGCCGTGAACCTGGTCATCACCGGCTGACGACCAGCTCTGCCCTGACGCGCGCGGCGTTCGCTTGCAACGCGCGTGACGATGATCTTGCGTGACCATCGTGGCCGCTCGCGGCCGCGCCAGTGAAACTCACGATCCAGCGAAACCCAGATCCAGCGAAACATCGCCATGATGATCCTGCGCTCCGTGCCGCCCTCGCCCTTTGCCCGCAAATGCTTTCTCGCCGCGAGCGTGCTCGGCCTCTCCGGCGAGATCAAGCTCGAGAAGGCCGACCCCAACGACGCCAGCGATTCGCTCCGCGCGCAGAATCCGCTCGGCAAGATTCCGGCGCTGGTGCTGGAGGACGGCTCGACGCTGTTCGACTCGCGCGTGATCGTCGAATATCTCGACCACCGCGCCGGCGGCGGCAAGATCATTCCGCAGGAGCCCAAGGCGCGCTTTGCCGCGCTCCGCCTGCAGGCGCTGGCCGACGGCATGACCGATGCGCAGATCCTGCTGGTCTACGAAGGCCGCTTCCGGCCGCCGGAGCATCACGTCAAGAAGTGGACCGACTATCAGGCCGACAAGATCAAGCGCGGCTTCGACGGCGCTCGAGGCCGATCCGCCGTCGCTCGATGCGATCCCGAACGTCGGCCAGATCGCGCTCGCCTGCTTCCTCGGCCACCGCGATCTTCGCTTCGCCGGCGACTGGCGCGCCGCGCATCCCAAGCTCGTCGCCTGGCTCGACCGCTTCGCGCGCGAAGGTGCCGGCCTTCGCCGAGACCAAGGTGGCGGCGTAGACGCATGCTCGCCATTATCGCAGAGGCCGGGTGAATGCGGGACTGCCTCGCCTTCGCGCGAATGCGGCGAATTCTGTCGGCGCATGCCAGCCTTCGCGACATGATTGCCGGTCCCTGGCGCGCGGTGTCGGTGCTGGGCATCACCCAGATCATCGCCTGGGGCACCATCTTCTATTCGCCGGTGCTGACCGCGCCGCTGATCGTGCGCCGAAACCGGCTGGTCGCTGTCCTTCGTCATGGGCGGCTTTTCGCTCGGCCTGCTGATCGCCGGCCTGGTCTCGCCGTTCGTCGGCCGCTCGATCGACCGCTACGGCGGCCATGTGGTGATGAGCGGCCGGCGCGCTGGTCGCAGCGCGCTGGGCCTGCTCGGCCTCGCGCAGGCGCGCGACTCCGGCGACCTATCTCGCGGTCTGGATGGTGCTCGGCGCGGGCCTCGGCGCGCTCGCTCTACGATCCGGCCTTCGCCACGCTCGGCCGCATCTTCGGCGCCGCCGCGCGCCGGCCGATCACCATCCTGACGCTGGCCGGCGGCTTTGCCTCGACCGCCGGCTGGCCGGCGACGCATGTCCTGATCGACGACGGTCGGCTGGCGCGGCACCTACATCGTCTATGCCGCGCTGATGGCGCTGGTCTGCGCGCCGCTTTATGCCTTCGCGCTGCCGCGCAGCCGCGCCGCCTCGACGCGCCCCAGCGGCAGCGGCGTCGGCGCCGCCGCCCGCGCTGCTGCCGCCGCGCGGCATCGCCTTCGTGCTGGTGACCGCGGCGTTCACCGCCTACGCCTTCGTGCCGTCGGCGCTGTCGGCGCATCTGCTCGCGATCTTCGGCCGCACCGGCATCGATGCCGCCACCGTGGTGTTCATCGGCGCGCTGTTCGGCCCGGCGCAGGTGGCGGCGCGCGTGACCGAGCTCGCCTTCGGCCGCAACGTGCATCCGCTGCTGGTCGGCGCGCGCCGCGGTGGCGCTGCTGGTCGCGGCCTTCGCGCTGCTGGCGGCTGTTCGGCATTTCGGTGCCGCTCGCCGCGGCCTTCGCGCTGATGTTCGGCGCTGCCAACGGCCTCGTCACCATCACGCGCGGCGCGCTGCCGCTCGCGCTGTTCGGCGCCGACGGCTATGGCCGCGCTGATGGGCCGCATCAGCGGCTTCTGGCTGGTGATGCAGTCGGCGGCGCCGCTGGTGATGGCCTTCGTCGCCGAACGCGCGTCGGACGCGACCGCGCTCGCGCTTGCCGCGGCCTTCGCGGTCGTCGCGCTCGCCTGCTTCGCCGCGATCAGGCGGCCGAATTAGCCTCCGGGTCAGGCGAGCAACGAACATGTCGTCGATGTCGTCCTGGCTGGAATGGCCGCGATCCTCCGGCAGTTTCGGGCCGTTGAGGAAATGCCGGTCGCCGTCGGCCTCGACATCGATCGCAACCGGCGTGAACTGCTCGATGCGTGCCAGATCGCCAGCAGCCGCGCGACATGCTCCTCGACGAACTTCAGCGTCTCCAGCACATGGCTGACGCGCTGGCCGGTGAGGTCCTGGAAATTGCAGGCCTCGAAAATCTGCACCACGCGGTCCTGGATGTCATGGGCGAGCCCCTGGTCGTGCGCGCTCTTGAGCGATGCCGACAGCGTGTTGGCGGCCTGGTCGATCTCCTCGGCCGCCTGCAGGATCGACTGCGTCGCCCGCTCGGTGCCTGCCGACGATCGCGGCAAGCTCGCGGCTGGCGCGCGCGGTCTGCTCGCCGCTCTGCCGCCTCGGCGCCGAGCGCGGTCATCTCGTCGCGGGTGCGCTCGACCGCGGCGTAGATCAGGCTGAGCTCGTGCTTGTAGGCCTGCGCCTCCGCGATCTGCGCCCGCGCGCGCTCCGAGCGCATCGCGGTCCACCTCGGCGCGCGGCGCGATCAGCTCGCGCAGCGCCTGCATCTCGGTCATGAACTCGCGGTGCCGCAGCGCGCCTTCGCTGCTCGCCCGCGGCAGCGCCAGCAGCGCGCGCGCGAGCGCGCTGCCCTCCTCGATCCGAAACACCTTGCGTTGAACCGCCATCGCCGTCCCAGCTCCCGGCCACGATGATTACGACAGCGTCGCTTAAAATCAGGTTCATCGGCGACCGATGTCGCGGAACTCGCACGACATTCCGGATCGCAGCCGCAATATCGAAACCCGCGGTTAACCATGACGCCGCGGCGTTCACGCAAAATAAACCGTGATTGCGACGAACCGCGCCAAACACGCACTCAGACGCCCGCCGCCGGCCGTGTTTTTACCGATCAGTACATTTTTCACCATGTAGTGGCCGGCGCGCGGGAAGCAATCCCGGCGACGAAACCAGTGCAGAGTACGTCGATGCAACGTCATGTGTTTCCGGTGCTCCTCATGAGCGCCATCGGTCATCGTTTCGGCGAAAGCCGATCCGCTGTCACTCAATCCCAACCGCGCAAGCCAGCGCCCGGCCGTGCCGCCGGCCTATATCGCGCCGCAGGCGCAGCGCGCTGCGCCGGTCGCGGCCGAGCGCGCGACCGGCGGTGCAATACGCCGCCGCCAACTTCCGACGTCAATCTCGGCGGCGGCTTCATCGAATTCCTGTTCAACGGCGGCCGTGCGGTGGCGCCGCCGCGTCCGCCTTCCGAGGTGCATGGCGCGCGGCGAGCCGGTCGAGCAGACGGTAGACGGCCGATCCGCGCATGCAGATCGATCCGAAATTCCAGAAGCAGGTCGTGCACTACCACGGCTCCGAGCCGCCCGGCACCATCGTCATCGACACGCCGAACCGCTTCCTGTTCCTGGTGCAGGACAACGGCACCGCGCTGCGCTACGGCATCGGCGTCGGCAAGCCGGGCTTCGCCTGGGCCGGCGAGAAGAAGGTCACGGCCAAGAAGGAATGGCCGGACTGGACGCCGCCGCCGGAGATGCTGCAGCGCCGCCCGGACCTGCCGCACTTCATGGCCGGCGGCCCGGAAAATCCGCTCGGCGCGCGCGCGATGTATCTCGGCTCCTCGCTCTACCGCATCCACGGCTCGAACGAGCCCTGGACGATCGGCCAGGCGGTGTCGTCCGGCTGCATCCGCATGCGCAACGAGGACGTCATCGACCTCTACGAGAAGGTCAAGGTCGGCACCAAGGTGGTGGTGATCTAGCCGCGCCTCGCGCAGCGCAAATAAAAAAGGCCGCCGTCACCGGCGGCCTTTTGCTTTTCGCGCGGCCGCGCTCAGGCGCTGTCGCTGCCGCCGTCGCCGCCGAAATCGCCGCCGACATCGAAGTCGCTGCTGTCGTCATCGCTGTCGCCATCGTCCGAGTCGAGTCGAACAGGCCGGCGCGCTGCGAGCCGTCGTCGAGCTCCGCCGCGCGCCGCCGCCGCCGATATCGTTCAGACCGGCGTCGCGCGCGAGATCGCTGCCGCTCGCATCGCCGCCCCACGGCGTGCCGGCGCTGCGCCGGAATCGAACGCGCTCTGGCCCTGGATTGTGGCCGCCGAACATGCCGCGGAAGCTGTTCATCAGCAGCGCGCCGCCGACCACGCCGGCCGCGGTCGCCGCGGCCGTGCCGAGAAACGAGCCGCCTGACCCGACCGGCTGCGCTCCATAGCCCGGGGACTCCGCGCCGGTGCCGCCGCCTGGGTAACCCGCCGGCTGCTGCACCGTGGTGGTGCGCCATGGGCTGCCGGGCGCGCCTGCCGGAGCGCCCGGCCGCACCGACGGCACCGAGCCGTGCGGCTTGCCGAGCAGCGCATCGCGCATGTTGTCGAGGAAGCCCGGCTGCTTCACCGGCTCGCCCGGCTCGATGCCGAGTTCGTCTTCGAGCTCGCGGATGCGCGCGTCGGCGCGCTTCAGCGCCTCGTCCTGCACCAGCGCGGTCTGCACCAGCGGATAGAGCGCGTTCGGCGCGCGCTGCAGACCGTCCTTGATGGCGCGCACCGCGTCCGCGATCGCGCGGATTGTTTTCCAGCGACGCGAGACGGTCGAACAGATCGTCGATCAGCTTGCGTTCCTGGGGCGTCATGGTTGTCCTCCCTGAGTGCCCTGCGAACTTCGGCCCATCATGTAGGAGCGCATCAGGGCGGCGGTATGGCTGCGGCAAAATATTCAGCCGCTAAGCATTGCGGATGACACATCTTCAAGCCAGCGCGACGCCATGCGCCCGCAGCACGGCCGGGAAAGCGCGTCGCCCGCGAGATAGGCGTATTCGCGCTCGCGCTGCGTGGTCAGCGGATCGAGCCGTTCCAGCTCGGCATCGACAAAGCCCGGATGGCACATCACGACGCTCTGCGCCGGCAGCGCGTCGAGAAATCCCGGGAACAGCCGCGCGAAGTCCGCCTCGTCCGCCGAGGTGAAATCGTAGGCGCCGGCGAACGCCGGATTGGTCGCGATGCCCCGCGCGCCGCCAGCTTGCGGAATTTGCGGCTCAGCGCATCGAGGATGCGCGTCTTGTAATCCCAGATCGCTGTCGGCAACGCCGCCACGCCGGCCGCACTGGCGCACCCAGGCCGTGCGGCGCCTTCTCCTTCACCACGTCGAGCAACGCCTCGCGCACCTGCGGAAACAGATGCGCGTGCTGGTGGCCGTCGACGAAATCCGGCGGCTGGCCGAACCGGCTGACGAAGGCGCTCGAGCTGCGTCGCGATCTCGGCGGCAAGCCGCTTGCGTCGAGCAGCCTGAGCTTGCCGCGCACCATCATCTCGGCGAGCGAGAGAAAGGTGCCGTCGCGGGTCGGGCCGAAATCCATGGCTCATCGGCTTGAACTTTCCGGTCAGCGTCACGTGCAGGCCGATCGCGACCCGCCGCGCGCCGGCGTTGAGCATCTTCAGCGAGTCCGCCTCGGCGCGGTCGAAGCTTGGCGCCACCACCATCACCGAGGTGGCGTTGAGCCGGCCGCTGCGCCACCAGATCGCGGATCGCTTTGCTGACGGCCGGCGAGATGCCGTAGTCGTCGGCGCACAGCCAGATCGGCCGCGCGTTGTGCGCCGGCGCAGCGCTCATTCGGCGGCGGTGCGGGCCGCCGGCGGCTCCGCGGGCGCGATGGTCGTGACGCCCTGTGCGGTGTGCACGCTCTGCTCGGCGACGAAATAGACCGGCCGCGCTTTGATCTCGGACAGGATCTTGCCGATGTATTCGCCCATGATGCCGATCATGATGAGCTGCACGCCGCCCAGCACCATCAGACCGACCACCAGCGACGGATAGCCCGGCACCGACTTGCCGTGAACAGCGTCTCCCACAGGATCGAGGCGCCGAACAGCAGCGCCGACCAGCGCCAGCATCAGGCCGAGCAGGCTCGCGAGCCGCAGCGGCGCCACCGAGAACGAAGTCAGCCCTTCGATCGACAGGCCGATCAGCGCCGTAGGGACTCCAGCTTGTGGTGCCATGCGTGCGCTCGGCGCGGCTCGTAGTCGACGCGGAACTGGCGAAAGCCGATCCAGCTCGCCAGCCCCTTGAAGAAGCGGTTGCGCTCCGGCAACCGCCGCAGCGCATCGGCGGCGCGCGGCGACAGCAGCCGGAAGTCGCCGGCGTCCTCCGGGATCGGCGCCTTGGTGTTCCAATTGATCAGCCGGTAGAACATCCGCACGCCGAAGCGGCGCAGCCGCGGCTCGTTGGCGCGATTGGCCTTGGCGGTGAAGATCACGTCGTAGCCGCCGTCGAGCCAGTGCGCCGACCAGCGTCGGGATCAGTGCCGGCGGATGCTGGCCGTCGCCGTCCATGAACAGCACGGCGCCGATGGCGCGCATGATCGAGACCGGCCAGCAGCGCCGCCTCCTTGCCGAAATTGCGCGACAGCGACACCACCTGGACGTCGAGCGCCTCGGCCGGCAGCGCGCTCCGCCACGGCGAAGCTGTCGTCGCTGGCTGCCGTCGTCGACATAGATCACTTCGGTGGCAAGCCCGCGCTGCTGCCGAAGCTGGCGCGCGACCTCGACCAGTTGCGTGTGAAACGACGCCAGACCGGCGCCCTCGTTGAACACCGGCACGACGATCGAAAGGCCGGCTTCGGCCTGTCCGGGCTGCGAGGGAAATGAACGAATGGTCATGCTGTGAATTCGCGGTTGCTTCGCCGTGGAGCTATGTCGGGCGATCTATAGCGCAATGCCGGCAAACTGTCGCCGCGATGCGGCAGTGCGTCCGTTGTTTGCCGCTTTGCCGCATCGCGGAAAAGGGCTAATCGCTTGCCCGATGGATGCCCCGCCGCGCCTGAAACGACCGCCTGATCGCCGCCTGGCACGAGCGCGCCATCATGCTCAAGGCGATGAGCTTCGCCGCCGTGGGCGTGGTCAATTCGGCGGTCGATTTCGGCGTGTTTTCGTTCGCCTACTACTATCTTGGGCTACCGATCGTCGGCGCCAACGTGCATGGCCTGGATCGTCGCCGTCAGCGGCTCCTACGTGATGAATTCGCTGACCACCTTCGCGCGCGAATCCGGCCGCGAGCTGCGCGCCAGGCCTACCTCAACTTCGTGCTGTCGCAGGTCGCCGGCCTGGTCGCCAACACCGCGACCGTGCTGGTCGCGTCCTATTTCATGCCGGTGCTGATCGGCAAGGTGCTCGCGATCGGCGTGAGCTTCCTGGTCAACTTCTCGCTGTCGCACTTCGTCGTGTTCCGCAAGGCCAGCGCGGCTGAACTCAGGCTACGACGCCAGCAGCTTCGGCAGCCGCCGCGACAGAATCTCGTCGGCCTCCTCGGCGATGCGTTTGACCAGTTCGGCGGCCGGCGCGATGTCATGGATCAGGCCGGCGTCCTGCCCCATCGACAGCGGCCCCTCGTCGACGTCGCCGGCCTCGCGCGCGGCGCGCAGCTTGGCGATCGCCTCGGCGCGGTTCTGCCGCAACGTCCACTCCCGCCCGGCCCAGCGCTCGATGAACTTGTTGCGCCGCGAGCGCGTCATCGCACCGGGCCAGACCTGGCCCGCGGCGATGTCGGGGATTTCCGAGAGCTGGGTGTCGTGGCCGTCGCTGTCGACGATCGCCTGCTTGAAGTTCGGGTGCAGCGGCGACTCCACGCTCGCCAGAAACCGCGTGCCGAGCAGGATGCCCTGCGCGCCGAGCGCGAGCGCGGCGACGAGACCGCGTCCATCGGCGAAGCCGCCCGCCGCCAGCACCGGCACCGATCCGACCGCATCGACCACCATCGGGATCAGCGGCATGGCGCCCATCCAGCCGACATGGCCGCCGCCCTCGCTGCCCTGCGCGATGATGACATCGGCGCCGGCCTTCACCGCGCGCTCGGCCTCCTTCACCGTGCTCGACCATGTAGGTGATCTTGCAGCCGGCCTCGTGGGAGCGGTCGAAGAACGGCTTGAGGTCCTGGTCCTGGCCGCGCCCAGGCGAACTGCATCACCGCCGGGCGAAGCTTCAGCGCCTCGGCAAAGCTGTCCTCGCGCACGTCGAACAGCAGGAAGTTCATGCCGAACGGCTTGTTGGTTTCCTTCCGGGCCGCCGCGACGCGCTCGCGGACCTGCTCGGGCGTCAGGTAGTGGCAACCCATGGCGCCAAGCCCGCCGGCCCGCGACACCGCGGCGGTCATCGCCGGCGACGACGCCGAGCCCATGCCGCCGAGCGCGATCGGATGTTCGATGTCGAGCAGGTCGCAGACCGGCGTCCGGATCATGAAGTCCTCCCAGCAGCGGATTGTTGATGGTCCGCTTGGGCTCGGACCTTAAGTTCCCGGCGGCCCTGCGCAAGCCTGCATTCGGACGCATCCGGGCACCAGCGTCCGCCATCCTGCCCACTGCTGGAGCAGCCCAATATTGCTGCCGACATGGCCGGCCCACGGTTCCGTGATGCCATTGGGAGGCGAAAAACGCCCGGCCGGATGCTATGGTCCCGCCCGATTTGGGGTGGCCCCTCGGGTGGGACTTAAGACCGCGCGCATGACATTACCGTCGCTCGATTCCAGGGCGCTTGCGGCATGATCGGCATCGTCCGGATCGCGCTGCGGCGACCCTACACGTTCGTGGTGCTGGCGCTCACCATCCTGATCGTCGGCCCGCTCGCGGCGTTCCGCACCCCGGTCGACATCTTCCCCGACATCCGCATCCCGGTGATTGCCGCGATCTGGCAGTACACCGGCCTGCCGCCCGACCAGATGGCCGGCCGCATGCTCACCCAGTTCCAGCGCACGTTGACCACCACCGTCAACGACATCGAGCACATCGAGGCGACCTCCTACACCGGCCTCGGTATTGCCAAGGTATTCTTCCAGCCGGGCGTCAACATCAGCGTCGCCAACGCCCAGGTCACGGCGGTGTCGCAGACCCTGCTCAAGCAGATGCCGCCGAACACGACGCCGCCGCTGATCCTGAATTTCAATGCCTCAACGGTGCCCATCATCCAGATCGCACTGTCCGGTCAGGGCTTGTCCGAGCAGCAACTCCAGGACATCGGCCTCAACGTCATCCGCACGCCGCTGGTCACCGTGCCGGGCGCCGCCATTCCCTTTCCTTATGGTGGCAAGACACGGCAGGTGCAGATCGACCTCGATTCCACCGCCATGCAAGCGCGCGGCCTGTCGGGTCAGGATGTCGCCAACACACTCGCTGCGCAGAACCTCCTCACGCCGGTCGGTACTCAGAAGATCGGTTCGTTCGAATACTCGGTGCAACTCAACAACGCGCCCTCCGTGATCGCCGACCTCGGCAACCTGCCGATCAAGACGGTCAACGGCGCAATGGTCTACGTCCGTGACGTCGCCCAGGTCCGCGACGGCAATTCACCGCAGATCAACATCGTTCACGTCGACGCCAGCCGGTCGGTGCTGATGCAGGTGCTGAAGAACGGCACCGTCTCGACGCTGGCCATCATCGCCGGCGTCAAGCAGAAGATCGAGGAACTCAAGGCCATAGTGCCGGGCAACCTGAAAATGTCGCTGATCGGCGATCAGTCGCTGTTCGTCAGCGCCGCGGTCGGCGGCGTCATCAAGGAAGGCGTGATCGCCGCGGCCCTTACCAGCCTGATGATCCTGATCTTCCTCGGAAGCTGGCGCTCCACCGTCATCATCGCAATCTCGATCCCGCTGTCGATTTTGGGATCCATTGCGATCCTTTCCGCGCTTGGCGAGACTCTCAACATCATGACGCTCGGCGGGCTCGCGCTCGCGGTCGGCATCCTGGTCGACGACGCCACCGTCACCATCGAAAACATCAACTGGCATCTGGAGAAGGGCAAGGAGGTCGAGGACTGCGATCCTCGACGGTGCCGCCCAGATCGTAACGCCGGCGTTCGTCTCGCTGCTCTGCATATGCATCGTGTTCATTCCGATGTTCTTCCTCACCGGCGTCGCCCGTTTCCTTTTCGTACCGATGGCCGAAGCGGTGATGTCGGCCATGGTTTGCTCGTTCATCCTGTCGCGCACGCTGGTGCCGACCATGGCGAACTACCTGCTGCACAAGCACGCGCCGCACACCGACATGCACGGCCTCGACGGCCCGCTGCCGCGCTCACGCAACCCACTGATCCGCTTCCAGCGCGGCTTCGAGCGCCGGTTCGAGCGCATCCGCAAGGGCTATCGCGAACTGCTCACGATGTCGCTCCGCCGCCGGCCGGTCTTCATCATCGGCTTCATGGCCTTCGTGCTGGCGTCGTTCGCGCTGGTGCCCTTCCTCGGCCGCGATTTCTTCCCCACCGTCGACGCCGGGCAGATCCTGATGCATGCCCGCGTCCAGATCGGCACCCGGGTCGAGGAAAGCGCCAACCAATTCGCCGAAATCCAGAAGGCGATCCGCCAACTCGTCCCGCCCGCCGAGCTCGACACCCTGGTCGACAACATCGGCTTCCCGGTCAGCGGCATCAACATGACCTACAACGCCACCGGCACAATCGGCTCGCAGGACGGCGACATCCAGATCAAGCTCAAGGAAGACCACCGGCCGACCGCCGAATATGTCAGCCTGTTGCGCGAGGAGCTGCCACGGCGCTTCCCCGGCGTGACGTTCTCGTTCCTGCCGGCGGACATCATCTCGCAAATCCTGAACTTCGGCGCGCCGGCGCCGATCGACCTCCAAATCCGCGGCCCCGACCTCGCTGCCAATTACGACTACGCACAAAAACTCCTGAAGCAGCTCCGGCACGTTTCGGGGCTGGTCGATGCACGCGTCCAGCAGTCTCTCCGAGCCCCGGGCTTCAACGTCGATGTCGACCGCACCCGAGCCCAATATGTCGGCCTGACCGAGCGCGACGTCACCAACAGCATGGTGGTCAATCTCGCGGGCTCCAGCCAGGTGGCGCCGACCTACTGGCTCAATCCCGAAAACGGCGTGAACTACGCCATCGTGATGCAGACGCCGCAGTATCAGATGGACTCCCTCAACGCGCTGAAGAGCCTGCCGATCAGCGCGCCTGGCGCGTCGTCTCAGACGCTCGGCGGCATCTCCGATATCAGCCGCGCGGCGCGTAGCGCGGTGGTGTCGCAATACAACATCGCCTCGATGGTGCAGATTTACGGCACCACGCAAGGCCGCGACCTCGGCGGCGTCGCCGCCGACGTTCAGAAGGTCGTCGACGCCAACGCGAAGGATGCTCCGAAGGGCGCGCAGGTCGTCCTGGTCGGCCAGGTGCGCACCATGAACAGCGCCTTCTCCGGCCTGATGTTCGGCCTGCTCGGCGCCATCGTGCTGATCTACCTGCTGATCGTCGTCAATTTTCAGTCGTGGAGCGACCCGTTCGTGATCGTCACCGCGCTGCCCGCGGCGCTCGCCGGCATCGTCTGGACGCTGTTTGCCACCGGCACCACGCTGTCCGTGCCGGCGCTGACCGGCGCCATCATGTGCATGGGCGTCGCCACCGCCAACTCGGTGCTGGTGATCAGCTTCGCCCGCGAACGCCTCGCCGAGCTCGGCGATCCGATCGAGGCGGCGATCGACGCCGGCTTCGTCCGCTTCCGCCCGGTGCTGATGACAGCGCTCGCCATGATCATCGGCATGGCGCCGATGGCGCTCGGCCTCGGCGAAGGCGGCGAGCAGAACGCCCCGCTTGGCCGCGCTGTTGTTGGCGGCCTGATTTTTGCTACCATTGCAACGCTTATGTTCGTGCCGGTCGTGTTCAGCTTGGCCCATCGGCGGGAGAGCAAGGCGCCTGCCGCCGCGATCGGAGAACCGCATGTCGCTTGATGCCCCGCCGCCCGATCCAACCCCGCCGGTGCTGTCGCGCCGCGGGCTCGGCATCGCCGCGATATCGGGCCTGATCCTGGTCGCCGCCGTCGTTGTCATGGGGCTGACGACGCGAAAGATGGCCGACGCCCGGTTGAGCGAGTGGACCGAAGACCAGGCGGTGCCGACCGTCGCCATTGCCAAGCTCGACAGCCGCACCCGCATGACCACCGTCGATCTGCCGGGCCGGCTCGAAGCCTACTCGCAGGCTCAGCTTTACGCCCGCGTCAGCGGCTACCTCAGGGACTGGAAGGCCGACATCGGCACCCGGGTGAAGGCCGGCCAATTGCTGGCCGAGATCGACGCGCCGGACCTCGATCAGCAGATCATGCAGTCGCAGGCCAACCTCGCCAGCGCCCAGGCCAACGCCACACTGTCCGCCGCGACCCTGCAGCGCGGCCAATCGCTGATTCCGTCCGGCGCCATCTCCAAGTCGGACCTCGACCAGCGCACCGCCGACGCCTCTAACAAGCAAGGCATCGTCAAGTCCGCGCAGGCCGATCTCGACCGCATGCGGGTGCTGGAGAAGTACAAGAAGATCGTCGCGCCGTTCGACGGCCTGGTGACCGCACGCACCACCGACGTCGGCGCCCTGATCAACGCCGGCGGCAGTGGCGGCCCGGCGCTATTCGTGGTGTCGGAGGTCAGCAAGCTCCGGCTCTATGTCAACGTGCCGCAGAACTACGTGCCGAGCATCAAGATCGGCACCAAGGCCAAGCTGGCGGTGCCGGAATATCCCGGCAAGGATTTCACCGCCACCGTGGAATCTTCGGCGCAATCGGTCGATCCGGCCTCGGGCACCACCCGCATGCAGCTTGCGGTCGACAATTCCGGCGGCGAACTGATGACCGGCGCGTTTGCCAACGTGCGCCTCGAACTGCCGCGCCCCGAAGGGGTGATCAACGTGCCGGCGAGCGCATTGATCTTCGATCAGGGTGGCGTGCGAATCGCGACGGTCGCCGACGACAATCGGGTCGCGCTGAAGGACGTGACGATCGCACGCGACATGGGCAAGGAGGTCGAAATCGGGGCCGGCCTCGTCGCAGGCGACCGCGTCATCGAGAGCCCGCCGGACGGCATCGCCTCGGGCGATCAGGTCCACATCGTCGGCGAGCCGCGGACCGCAACCAAGTCCGCCCGCGAAGCTCCGCCGAAGCCGCGCGGCTAGAGCCCAATCCATTCAAGCCGAAGCGATTGCCGCAAGGCAGCCACTCGCCGGGACTTGAAGATTCCAGCCGATCTCTTCAATAACGTCGCGGGCCGAGAGCGCGTAGCCACACCCCAGTTGAGGACATCACTCGCGATGCGGATCCGGATCAAAGAAGCGTCGGTCAATCTGCTCCTGCTGCTGGGGACGATCGCCATCGCTTACCTGGTCCTCGAAGTCTTGCTCTTTCGCGTCGTGCTGATCCACTGGCCGCCGGGGATGACGATCTATCTGCCCGAGACTGCCGATGTCCTGGCGCAGAATTCGAAAGCCGGCCCGCTTCCGCGAGATTATGTGGTGCTGCTCGGCGATTCCTACGCCAAGGGCGTCGGCGACTGGTTGCTGGACGCCGGCGACAACAGAAGCCTGCCCTATCACTCGGCGAACGTCATCCACGACGGCTTGAAACGCGATGTGGTCGACTTCGGCCGATCGAACGCCGGCAGCGCCGAGACGCTCGTTCGCGCGCCGACGCATATCATCGAAGGCAGCCGATGTTTCCTGTTTCCCGACATCGACGACCCGGCCAGCATCGTCCTGTATTTCTATGAGGGAAACGACATTCGCGACAACCTGCTTTTTCTCGAAGACGTGAAAGCCGCCTACGGCGAAAACGGCCGCGCGCAAATCGACCGATATTTGTCCGAGAACTACGCGGTGTTCGCGCACTGGCGCTGCCATCTGCACCTCGGCGATGTCCTCACCCGGGCGATGAAGCAATATTACTATCTGCTTGTTTATGGCGTCACGGTCGGCCTTCCCACGCCGGGCAAGGAAAATTCGATCATCGTGGCGGGACAAAAGACCACGGCGCCGTATCTGGAAGGACCGGCGGCCGCCTTGACCGACCAGCAGATCGATGACGCCGCGGGCGTGTTCGACCGGTCGATGGCGTGGCTGCGGCGCCAATTCCCCGGCGTGCCGGTCACCGTGGTTTACATTCCAGGTCCGCTATCGGTGTACCGGTTCGCCACCGACACGGCGTTCTACTACAACCGCACCAGAAAAAGCGCCTTTGAATACGGTCAGGTGCCGGTCGCGCAGATCGGCAAGGTGAGCACGCTGCTGTGTGGCCTGGTTCGGCAAGCCTCGATCCAAAACGACGCCGGTTTCGTCGATGCCAGGCCCAAGCTTCGCGCGCTGGCCGAGACCGAGAAAATTCACGGCCCTCGCGATTGGGGCCACATCAACCGCGCCGGCTATACGGCGGTCGGAAATCTCGTTGTCGACCGTCTGAAGAACCCCGGCGCCGGGCCCGACGCCTGCGGGGCGGCGCCATAAAAACCTAGAGCCCGGCAATCAACCGTTCGTAAAGCGGATTGTCCGGCGCGAACACGTATTCGATCTCGGCGACGATGATGCTCTGCGCGCCGCGCTCGCGCATGAAGCTCGCGAGATCGTAGATCGCCTGCGGCGGACAATGCAGCGTCAGCATGCCGGACGAGGTCGGCCCGCCGAACGGCGCCACCACGCCGAAGCGCTTCTTCGCCTCTGCCAGCATCGCCTCGTCGCAGCCGGGGAAGCGCGTTCGCACCTCGCGGAAGGCGCGTGCCCTGCGCCTGCGCGGCGATGCGGTCGAGGATGTGGCGCGCCGTCTCGCGCTCGGCCTCGCCCCAGGCGGCGCCGCGCGCGGCGACCAGATTGGCCTGCGAGCGCAGGATGATGCCGTCGTCGACGATCTTCAGCCCGTTGGCGGCAAGCGTCGCGCCGGTGGTGGTGATGTCGACGATCAGCTCGGCCGAGCCCGCCGCCGGCGCGCCCTCGGTCGCGCCGGAGCTCTCGACGATGCGGTAATCGACGATGCCGAAGCTCGAGAAGAAATCGCGCGTCAGGTTCACGTATTTGGTGGCGACCCGCATCTTGCGGTCGTGGCGCAGCCGGAACGCGGTGGCGACGTCGTCGAGATCGGCCATGCTGCGCACGTCGATCCAGGCCTGCGGCACCGCGACCACCACGTTGGCGAAGCCGAAGCCGAGCCCCTCGATCATCACCACGCGCTTGTCGATGTCGGCGATCGATTCGCGCAGCAGATCCTCGCCGGTGATGCCGAGATGCACCGAGCCCTGCGCCAGCGCGTCGGCGATCTCGCCGGCCGACAGATAGGCGACCTCGACGCCGGGCAGGTCGGCGATGGCGCCGCGATAGTCGCGCGCGCCGCGCGGCTTGACGAGTTGCAGGCCGGCGCGGCGCGAAGAACGCTCTCGGTGTTTTCCTGCAGCCGGCCCTTGGACGGCACGGCGATGATGAGCGGCGCGCTCATGCGGCTGCCTCCGCCGCCGGCGACGCGCTCGATCCACACCGCGAAGCCGACCGCCGGGATCGGCGACTTGGCGCCGAGCCGCGTCAGCAGTTCGTCGTAGCGGCCGCCGGCGACCAGCGGTCCGTTCGGCGCCGCATCGCCGGATCGTGCAGCTCGAACACGAAGCCGGTGTAATAGTCGAGGCCGCGGCCGAACGCGGTCGAGAAGCGGATGCGGCCGACATCGACGCCGCGCGCGGCGAGAAATCCGGCGCGGCTCTCGAACAGGTCGAGCGCCGGCTCGATCTTCAGCCCGGCCGATGCCGCGAGCGCGCGCAGCTCCGCCGCCGCCTCGTCGGGATCGCCGGCGATGGCGAGGAATTTCTCGATCAGCGTGCGCGTCGCGCCGGGCAAGCGTGGTCGCGGCGCCGAGCGCCGCCTGCTCGAGGAACCGCTCGGCGATCTCGCCGACGGTGCGGCCGCCGACCGTGGTGATGCCGGCGATCGACAGCAGATCGGTGACCAGCGCATGCGCGGCCTTCGGATCGGAGCGTTCCAGCGCCGCCAGCACGCCCTGGTACTCGGGCTTGTTCTGGGCCGGGCTGCAGCGTCAGGACGTCGAGGTCATGGGCGAGCGACGTCTTTCGGTTGAAGTCCTTCACCAGCCGCCGCTTCCAGGCCGGCGCCAGATCGAGCGCCGCGACCAGCGCCGCGAACAGGCCGACGTCGCCCATCCGGATTTCCGGCTCGGCGATGCCGTAATGCGCGGTCGCGTCGAGCCCGAGCGCCAGCATTTCGGCGTCGGCCGCGGCCTTGTCCGGCCGGCCGAACGACTCGATGCCGGCCTGCACGATCTCCGCCGGCATCACGCCGCGGTCGCGGTAGACCGGCCCGAGATAGCAGAATCCCTGAGCGGACCCGGCGGCTGGCGAAGCCAGATAATCGCAGGACACCGGGATGGTGAGGTCGGGGCGCAGGCACAGTTCGCGGCCGTCGGCGTCGGCGGTCAGGTACATCCGCTTGCGGATGTCCTCGCCCGACAGGTCGAGGAACGGCTCGGCCGGCTGCAGGATCGGCGGCACGACGCGGCGATAGCCGGCGCGCTCATAGGCGCCGACCAGCGCTTCGGCCCGTCCGTCGGGCTGCGATGGCGTCGTTTCGCTGCTCATACTCGCCGTCCCGCGCGGCTTTTTCCCGCGTTTGGCCAGGGATTTAGCACGGCCGGCTTAAGGTTTCGACGACATCCGGTTGCCTGCGCTTAACCGCGGCGGCCCAAACGCTTGCAGGGTTAACGACCCCCGTCGCTACAGTCGTTAACGCGATATTTACGCTGTCGCGGTTGACTGGCGGCCTGCAAAGGCTAGGCCGCCATGTCGATCGGCATTTCCCCCGAACAGGTCCGGGAATACTTCGCCGCCACCGTCGCTCGCGATCCCGTCCGGCTGTCGCATATCCTTGACGATCAGGTGGTGTGGACCCTGGCGGGCCCGGTCGACCTCATTCCGTTCTGCGGCCAGCGCCGTGGCAAGCAGGAGGTGATCGACACCATCACCCGCGTGACGCCAAGCCTGATGCGGCTGACCGGAATGGAAATCGAAGAATTGCTGGTCGACGGCGACCGCGCCGCCGCCTTCATCCGGGTGTCTGCGGACCACTGCGTCACCGGGCGCACCATCCGCTACCGCAACGCGCATTTCATGCGATTCCGCGACGGCAAGCTGGTGGAGTTGCGGGCGGTGATCGACAGCTTCGACGCCGCCGAGCAGGTGCTCGGTCATGCGATCAATGCGTCGCTCGGGATGGCGCCGGACTTCCCGTCGAGCGGCAACCGCATCGCGATCTGACGAAAAGCGTCGCGTGCCCGCCTAGCGGCGGTCCGGCGCGATCGAGGGCTCGTCCCGGCTCTGCGGGCCGGGTCGGCATCCGCTCCGTCGGCGGCGTGCTCCGGCACAGGCTTGAGCGGCGCAGCGTTGGGCTGCGCCTTCGGCAACAGGCGGTTGCTGCCGCCATGCCGTTGCATCGTCTGCGCGATGGCGAAGTCCCATGGCGAACCCACTGCGACCTCCCTGGAAGAAACTTTTGACTGAAGCCCCAATGCAATTCCGGGCCAGCAATTTGTTCCACGCAAGGTGTCGTGTTGCGGACGTAGCGATTCAAAGCCCGGCAAAGCGGTCCGGGGATCGCGGAGATTTAAGCTCCGGACTTCACGCCGTGGCGGGCCAGCACCTGGCGCACCGCCTCGACCAGCTTGTCCTCGGCGAACTTCCTGCTGTGCCTCGGCCTGCTTTTTGAGATACTCGTCGCGGTTGGACTGATCCAGCTTGGCAAGCTCCGCGCCCGCGATCAGGTCACGGACCAGCACCTTGTCGGCCGCCTTCTCATTGCCGCCCTGGATCACCGCGCAGGGCGAGGCGCGCCGGTCGGCATACCGAAGCTGCTGGCCGAGGTTGTGGTTGGTGCTGCCGAGATACATCTCGGCGCGGATGCCGGCATTGCGCAGTGTCGTGGTGAGCTTCTGGTAGTCGGCAATATTGCCATCGCGGAACACGGTGACCAGCACTGGGCCGGGCGCAGGCCTGCTGTCGAGCTTGCCAATCAACGTCAGCGCGGCCTGCAGGCGCGACACACCGATGGAAAAGCCCGTCGCGGGAACCGGCTGACCGCGGAAGCGCGAGACCAGGCCGTCATATCGCCCGCCGCCGCCGACCGAGCCGAAGCGGACGGGATTGCCCTTCTCGTCCTTGGTCTCGAGCGTGAGCTCAACCTCGTAGACCGGGCCGGTGTAGTACTCGAGGCCGCGAACGACGGCTGGCGTCAATACGAATTCGTTTCGAGCCGTACCCGGCTGCGCGCGCAATAGCCATAATTTGTCGAAGTTCAGAAATCGCTTCGCGACCTGTCCTCGATGTTTCAAACAACTTATCCCAGTACTCGAGAAGCTGTTCGTTGTCGAAATAGACTCGCTTTCCTTCAAGCGCCGGATTGGCAAGCTGCAAACTACTTGCGTCGATCCAATCGTTATCATCGCGAGATTCGTCTGTGTCTTTGGTGGGTAAAGCGTAGATAGTATTTTTCGCTGGGGTGACGAAATTCAGCAAGCCGTCGATCACGGGCGGGAGCAATCCTGCGCCTTTGGTAAAATCCCCACTCTCGTCTTTGCGACCTTCGCCAAGCAGAGCTCGACCCCGTCATCGCCAAGCCGATCGCGCTTGTCGATCGCACGAAGAACCGTGAGACGCCTCGCTGCGTTCTCATCACCGCTAAGGCCGATCGCTTCCATCACGCCATCAAGCACCTTGCGGTTATTCACCTTCACGACATAGCTGCCGCGCTGGACGCCCAGCGCCTCCATCGTGTCGGCCGCCATCATGCAAATCTCGGCGTCGGCGGCCATGCCGCCCGCGCCCACCGTATCGGCGTCGAACTGCATGAACTGGCGGAAGCGGCCCGGGCCCGGCTTCTCGTTGCGAAACACCCAGCCGAACCGATAGCTCCGATACGGCTTCGGCAGCGCGTCGAAATTCTCCGCGACGTAACGCGCCAGCGGCGCCGTCAAATCGTAGCGCAGGCTCAGCCACTGCTCGTCGTCGTCCTTGAACGAGAACACGCCTTCGTTCGGCCGGTCCTGGTCCGGCAGGAACTTGCCGAGCGCGTCGGTGTATTCGATCTCCGGCGTCTCGACGGCCTCGAAGCCGTAGCGCTCATAGACCGCGCGGATCGCCTCGATCATGCGCCGCGTCGCCGCGATCTCGGCCGGCCCGCGGTCGCCGAGACCGCGCGGCAGCCGCGCCTTCAGCTTGTTGGATTTGTCGGCTTTTTCTGCCATCGCGGCGCGGTGGTAGCAGCCGGATTCCGGCGCTGCAAGCGAAGCGCCGGCGCTGGCTCCGCCGGCTGCAGCACCACGCGAAGGTTCAGCAGGCGTCCGAGCTTTCGCATGGCCTCGATGACCTCGATCCGGTTGACGCGCCCCTGCCGGACCCGCCAGCCGAACCGCGGCACGTAGCCGCCTCGCGGCAGTTCAATCGTCACGGGATCGGCGACGCCGGGGCCGGCGTAGTAGCGCGCCAGCGCCGCCCGCAGCCGGATCGCCTCGACACGCACGATCGGATCGGTCTGCGGATCGAAGTCGTCCCTGCGCCCGAGCGCCTCGACCCCGATGGTGTAGCCCTTGAGACGAGCGGCCTGGCCGGCCAGCGTCGCGTCGCACGACGAACCGCAGGAAACGCGTCAGCTTCGGCGCTTGGGCGAAGGGCGGTTTGGAGCAGACGCGATCCAAGGCCGCTTGGATGTCTGCGGGTTCGGGCGGGGCCTTCTGCGCTCTTCCAAAAATCATTGCCGATCAGTCCATTAGCGGTCGGCAACACGCATTACGTGTATATGTGTATTCACGCCCGCACTATGTCGTCAACTCGACGTGCCGGTTTGTCGCGCGAGTCGCCCAATTCCCTGTTAATTTCTGCGCAACTTTCGTCTCTTCCAACCGCGAGGACTTCTTTTCATGGCGCAGGCACGAACCTCTTCGCAGGCCGCTTCGGCGCCGAACGATCTCGAAGCCTTCTTCATGCCGTTCACCGCGAATCGCGCCTTCAAGGCGCGGCCGCGGCTGATCGCCCGCGCCAAGGACATGCACTACTACACACCGGAGGGCCGCCCGATCCTCGACGGCGCCGCCGGCCTGTGGTGCACCAACGCCGGCCACAACCGCGGTCCGATCGTGGAGGCGATCCAGAAGCAGGCCGCCGAGCTCGACTTCGCGCCGACATTCCAGTTCGGCCATCCGCGCGCCTTCGAGCTGGCCAGCCGGATCGCTGAGCTGGCGCCGGCCGACCTCGACCATGTGTTCTTCTGCAACTCGGGCTCCGAGGCCGCCGACACCGCGATGAAGATCGCGCTCGCCTACTGGGTCGCGAAAGGCCAGGGCCAGCGCGCCCGCTTCATCGGCCGCGAGCGCGGCTACCACGGCGTCGGCTTTGGCGGCATGGCGGTCGGCGGGCTTGCCAACAACCGCAAGGCGTTCGGCACCATGCTGCCGGGCGTCGACCACTTGCCGCACACCTACAATCGCGAGCAGCAGGCGTTCTCCAAGGGCGAGCCGGAATGGGGCGCGCATCTGGCGGACGAGTTGGAGCGCATCGTCGCGCTGCACTCAGACACCACCATCGCCGCCGTCATCGTCGAGCCGATGGCGGGTTCGACCGCGGTGCTGCCGGCGCCGAAGGGCTATCTGCAGCGGCTCCGCGCCATCTGCGACAAGTACGGCATCCTGCTGATCTTCGACGAGGTCATCACCGGTTTCGGCCGGCTCGGCCACGCCTTCGCCGCCGAGCGCTACGGCGTCGTCCCCGACATGATCACGTTTGCCAAGGGAGTCACCTCGGGCAGCGTGCCGATGGGCGGCGTCATCGTGAAAAAGGAAATCCACGATGCGTTCATGCACGGCCCCGAGCACGTCGTGGAGTTCTTCCACGGCTACACGTACTCGGCACATCCGCTCGCCTGCGCGGCGGGGCTCGCCGCGCTCGATCTCTACCGCGACGAGGACCTGTTCGCGCGCTCGAAGAAGATCGAGCCGATCTGGTACGACGCCGCGATGACGCTCAAGGGCGTGCCGCGCGTGCTCGACATCCGCTGCGTCGGTCTCACCGCAGCCATCGACATCGCCTCGCGGCCCGACGGCGTCGGCAAGCGCGGCTACGAGGCGATGGAGCGCGGCTTCCACGACGAGGGCATCATGTTCCGCATCGTCGGCGATTCCATCGCGGTGACGCCGCCGCTGATCGTCAGCGAAAGCCAGATCGGCGAGATTTTCGCCAAGATAGGCAAGGTCATCTCGGCGCTGGCGTAGCCAAGGACCGGCTTACCTGCCGGGCCCGCCGGCGACCACCGGCCGCGGCCGCAACACCGCCCAGCCAAATGTCACAGAGCCAAGGCCCATCCGCATCGGCAGCGTGATCGGCGTCTGAACTTCGGCATCGTCGGCGATGGGTCGAAACGACCGTGGCAGGGCCGTGACAGTCGCGCCCGGGTTTTCCGGCCAGACCACGATCGCGCCCCGCGCATGCAGATCGCCGAGATCGATCCACGGCGCGCGAGCCGGGCGCCCGTCGATCAAGGTGCGCGGATGCGACGCCGCATAATGCTCGATGTTGCCGCCAATCCACATGTTGGCGATCACGTAGGCCGGCGGCTGCCCGGTCAGGGCGCGGAAGCGGCGCGACATCTCATCGGCGAGCCGGTCGCCGGGAAACAACTCCGTGGTGTAACGCTCCTGCAGGCGTGGCCGCAGGTCGAAATGCCCGACGAAGCCCGCGGCATAGACCAGGAAGGCCATGGCCCACAGGAATGCGATGCGCCAGAGCGCGACGGCGTCGGCACGCGTCGCATGAAGGACGATCCAGAGCCCGGCGAACAGCCACAGCGGATAGCCCCACATGGCGACGACGTCACGTCCGCTCGCAATCGAGAGCAGCAGCAGACAGGCCACCGGACCGAACAAAAATAGCGTCACGATGCGCCGGTCGAACGCATCGGCATGCTCCGGACCGGGCTCGACCGTTTGGACACGGCGACGCAGGTAGGGCGCCGCGATCAGCAGCGACGGCCCGAGCGCGCCCAATTGCCCGAGCAGGAACCAGCCCGGCAGCACCAGGTAGTCGCGCAGTCCCTTGAAATGCTGAGCCCGCGCTTCGACATAGGCGAACGGCAGAAAATCGTTCTGCACCAGCCAGAGCAGATGTGGCGATATCACCACGATCGCGACGGCTGTGGCGACATACGGCCCTGGCGTCGCCAGCACCTTGCGCGCGTCGCGGTCGAACAGCGCGAACAGTATCAACGGCACGGCCAGCACCATGACGAAATACTTGGCCCACGCC
The DNA here is from genome assembly GCA_963785665.1 of uncultured Alphaproteobacteria bacterium. Classification (GTDB taxonomy): domain Bacteria; phylum Pseudomonadota; class Alphaproteobacteria; order Rhizobiales; family Xanthobacteraceae; genus Z2-YC6860. The sequence goes on along the minus strand of CAWAWF010000018.1, from coordinate 864,358 downwards.
GCCATGCCGAGGGCAAAGCCGAGCAGCAGCCAATGCGCCATGCGGCCGCGGCGCAGCGCCGCCCAGTAGGCGTAGCAAGTCAGCGCCCAGAACGGCAGCTGGATGACATCGTGATTGAACTTCGGAGCGGTGAAGGTGAAGTAGTGCAGGCCGTCGATGATCAGCACCGAAATCAGGGCGCCGACTGGACCGACCAGTGGCCGCGCCATCATCCAGATCACCGCAAACGCCGCGATGATGCTCAGTTGCGATAGTGCATAGTAGAACAGATCGGGTCCGAACAGCCGATAGGTCGCCTCCATCGTCCACCACGGCAGCGGCGGCAGCTTGTCATAGCCGAGCTGCCACTCGCGGCCGTAGAGCAGGCCTTCGATCAGGTCGAGCGGCAGATTGAGGAAAAACAAGGCCGGCAACGCCGTCCAGACCACGCCATGGAGCGCCAGGAACATCCCAAATGTTCCCGTCGGATGGCGACGAATGGCATCGGTTACGGTTTTGATCATGTCGGCGGCAATGCTGCTTCGACCCCTATCAAAAGCAAACCTTGCGCGCCGTCAAAGGCTCATGGACATTGAGCGCGATCGGGCGAATCATACCGTCGGGCGGGGGAAAGCGTCCATGTTGCGCCTTGGTTCCATATTCGTCGTGCTCTGCATGGCGCTGATCGCCGTTTGCACGGGGGCTGTGCTCTACCTCCTGGCCGGTCTCAGTGCCTCGGAATCGATGATCGTGGCGGTCGCCGTCCTGACCGGGCTTGCGATCTACAACACCGTGACCTCGCGGCTGCGCAACCGGTCCGACGTCGGCGGCCAGATCGCCGATCTGTCGCGCGGCACCGGCGACCTCGCCCGCCAGCTTGCCGAACTGGGGCGGCGGACCGCGGCCCTCGAAGGCCAAAGCGACCGGGTCGTCGACGCCGCCGTCGAAAAGGCGCGCGCCAGCACCGAGGCCATCACCGGCGAGCTCGCCGAGCTCGGCACCCTGGTGAAGCAGCTCGCCGAGACGGTGGCGCTGCATGAGCTCAAATTCGCCGGCGCCAAGGACTTTGGCACCGCTGCCGCGCCGCCAACGCCCGTGCCCGCACCCGCCGCTCCGACCGAACAAGTTGCGGCCGGCGTGGCGTCGGTCCCCGACAGCCGCGCCGAGATGGTCGAAGCCGTCCGCGAGGCGCTCGATGCCGGGCGCGTCGATCTCTATCTGCAACCGATCGTGACCTTGCCGCAGCGCAAGGTCCGCTTCTACGAGGCGTTCACCCGGCTGCGAACCGCCGACGGCACCCTGCTGACGCCGACTGAATTCCTGGACGCGGCGGAGGCCGCCGGCCTGATGCCGCGGATCGACAAGCTTCTGCTGTTCCGCAGCGTGCAGGTGGTGCGCCGGCTGCAGCTCAAGAACCGCGAGATCGGCCTGTTCTGCAATGTGGCCGCCTCCACCTTGAACGACCCCGAGCTGTTTCCGGAGATCCTGCAATTCCTCGACGCCAACCGGGCGCTGGCGCCGTCGCTGATGCTGGAATTCAAGCAGAGCACCCTGCACGCCATGGGCCCGCTGGAAACCGAAAGCCTCGCCGCGTTGCGCGAGCAGGGCTTCCGCTTCTGCATGGACCAGGTCACCGACCTGCGGATGGAGCCGCGCGATCTCGGCGAGCGGGGCATCCGCTACGTCAAGGTGCAGGCCTCGTTCCTGATGGACGAGGCTCACTCGGCCGGCTCCGACATCCATGCCGCCGATCTGTCCGACCTGCTCGGCCGGTACGGCATCAGCCTGATCTCCGAGCGGATCGAGGCCGAGAGCCAGGTGGTCGACCTGCTCGAATACGACGTGCGCTTCGGCCAGGGCTACCTGTTCTCGCAGCCGCGCCCGGTGCGGGCCGAGGCGCTGCGCGGCGCAGCCGAAACCGAGGAGCCTGCCATCGACGAGGCAACCGACATGCCGCGCCGGGCGGCCGCGGGCGGGGCGGGCGCCGCCCTTTGATCACGCCGCCTTCGTTCATCGAAAGCTTCTCCACGCTGGCCGGCGGCTACGATGCCGTGCTGAGCGACGTCTGGGGCGTGCTCCACAACGGCGTCGCCGCAACCGTTCCGGCCTGCGATGCGCTCAGGCGTTTCCGCGGCCAGGGCGGCACGGTGCTGCTGATCACCAATGCGCCCCGCCCCGGCGAAGTGGTGACGCGGTTCCTCGACAAGGTCGGCGTTCCGCGCGACGCCTATGACGGCATCGTGTCCTCCGGCGACGTCACCCGCGCCGTGATGGCGGCGCGGCCGCAAAAATCCGTGTTCCACATCGGTCCGGAGCGCGACCTGCCGATCTTCGACGGCCTGGGTCTGCATTTCGTGCCGCTGGCGGAGGCGGAGTATGTGGTCTGCACCGGGCTTCGCAACGACGAGGTCGAGACGCCGGAATCCTACCGCGCCGAGCTCGGCGAGCTGCGCCGCCGGCGCATGTTCATGCTGTGCGGAAATCCGGACCTGGTGGTCGAGCGTGGCGAGAGGCTGATCTACTGCGCCGGCGCGCTGGCCGATCTCTACAAGTCGCTCGGCGGCGAGGTCCTCTACGCCGGCAAGCCGTACCGCCCGATCTACGATCTCGCGCTGCAGCGCATCGCGGAGTTGCGCAGCGCTGCGCCGCCGCTCAGCCGCGTGCTGTCGGTCGGCGATTCCATCCGCACCGACCTCAAGGGCGCCACCGATTTCGGCATCGACTGCCTGTTCGTCACCGCCGGCATCCATGCCGAGGAGCTGGGCGACCGGCACGACCCCAATCTTGCCGCGCTCAACCGCATCTTCGCCGACGCCGGCATCGCGCCGAAGGCCGTCACGCGCGGGCTGGAGTGGTGATGACCCGGAGAAGCCCGACTAAGCCGCGGCGAACACCGCTTCGATCTTGTTCTTCAGCGTGTCGGCGTTGAACGGCTTGACGATGTAGTTGTTGACCCCGGCCTGCTTGGCCGCGATCACGTTCTCGGTCTTGGATTCGGCCGTGACCATGATGAACGGCGTCGCGCTGAAGTCCGGGGTCGACCGCACGGTCTTGAGCAGCTCGTAGCCGGTCATCGGCTCCATGTTCCAGTCGGAGATCACCAGGCCATAGCGCTTGGAATGCATCTTGGAGAGCGCCACCGAACCGTCCGAGGCGTCGTCGATATCCTGAAAGCCAAGCTGCCGCAGCAGATTGCGGATAATCCGGATCATGGTGTTGTAATCGTCCACCACGAGGATCGGCATCGAAGTATCGACAGCCATTCGTTCCGCTCCGTGCGTGCGCAGGGGACCGCTTGAGCTGCGGCTCCTCAAATGCATGCTTTAACGGAGGTCTCGCCCGGCGCTGGGCGGCCCCCTCTTACCCGAGGGAACCCTAACCAAATCCCATTGAAGAACAGGTTAAATCCCACAGAGAGGGCGTCGGGTATCGCCGCAAAACCGGTTAACGTATCGTTGCTCGGTCAATTCGCCGCAGAAAGACGCAAATCCCGCCATGGCTGAAGGCCCATCCCACGATCGTTTTGCCGTCGTCCGCGACACAGACTGGGCTGGGCTCGACCGGCTGGACCGGCCGGTGGTCGCCATCGGCAATTTCGACGGCGTCCATCGCGGCCACCGCGCGGTGATCGCAACGGCGGTCGAACGCGCCAAGGCCGCCCACCGGCCGGCCGCGGTGCTGACCTTCGAGCCGCATCCGCGCACGTTCTTCAGCCCCGAGGAGCCGTCGTTTCATCTCACCACCGAGGCCGCCAAGCTCCGCCTGCTCGCCGCGACCGAGCTCAATGGCGCCATCCTGCTGACCTTCAACGCGGCGCTCGCGAGCCTCACCGCCGAGGAATTCGTCGGGAAAATCCTGATCGACCGGCTCGCCATCACCGGCGCCGTGATCGGCTTCAACTTCCATTTCGGCAAGGCGCGGCGCGGCACCCCGGATTTCCTGACCGCGCAGGGCGCCCACAACGGCTTCTCGGTCGATGTGGTGCCGCCGTTCCAGCACGACGGCCGCCGCGTCTCCTCGGGCGCGGTGCGCGACGCGCTCGCCGCCGGCCACGTGGCGGAGGCCAACGAATTGCTGGGCTATCCCTGGTTCGTCACCGCCCAGGTCGAGCACGGCGACAAGCGCGGCCGCACGCTCGGCTATCCGACCGCGAACCTGCGGCTTGGCGCCGACTGCGGGCTGAAGTACGGCATCTATGCGGTGCGGGTCGGCGTCGGCGGCGCCCGCTACGACGGCGTCGCGAGCTTTGGCCGGCGACCGATGTTCGACACCGGCGCCGTGCTGCTGGAAATCTTCCTGTTCGACTTCTCCGGCGACCTCTACGGCGCGGCGCTGGACTGCGCCTTCATCGCCTGGATCAGGCCGGAGATGAACTTCGCCAACGTCGAGGAATTGATCCGCCGGATGGACCAGGACTCCAGCCAGGCCCGCCATGCGCTGGCGCGCGAGCCGGACGCCTTTCCGCCCTTGGGCGTGCCCGGTTAAACCTGCTAGACAGCGCGCCATGAACGACAAGCCAAGTGAGCCCAAATCGGGCGAGCGCGACTACAGCCAGACGCTGTTCCTGCCGCAGACCGAATTCCCGATGCGCGCCGGCCTGCCGCAGAAGGAGCCGGAGCTGCTCAAGCGCTGGCAGAAGCTCGACCTCTACAATCGGCTGCGCCAGACGGCCAAAGGCCGCGACAAGTTCGTGCTGCACGACGGCCCGCCCTACGCCAACGGCAACATCCACATCGGGCACGCGCTGAACAAGATTCTGAAGGACGTGGTGACGCGCAGCCAGCAGATGCTGGGCTACGACTCCAACTACGTGCCGGGCTGGGACTGCCACGGCCTGCCGATCGAATGGAAGATCGAGGAGGAGAACTACCGCTCGAAGAACAAGCCGAAGCCGAATTTCTCCGACCCCGCCGCGATGATCGCGTTCCGCAAGGAGTGCCGCGCCTACGCGCAGCATTGGCTCGACGTGCAGCGCGAGGAGTTCAAGCGGCTCGGCGTCGAGGGCGACTGGGATCATCCCTACACGACGATGAGCTTTCCGGCCGAGGCGCAGATCGCCCGCGAGATCATGAAGTTCGCGGCGAACGGCACGTTGTATCGCGGCAGCAAGCCGGTGATGTGGAGCGTGGTCGAGAAGACCGCGCTCGCCGAGGCCGAGGTGGAGTACGAGGACTATACGAGCGACACGGTGTGGGTGAAGTTTCCGGTCAAGCGCGTCGAGCTTCCAAAGCCAGTCAAACGAAACCATTGGCGACGCAATCAGACTTGTGAGCTGAAGCGCCAGCGTCGTCATCTGGACGACTACCCCCTGGACGCTTCCGGGCAACCGAGCGATCAGCTTTTCGTCCGAAGATCGTATGGCCTGTATAGAATCACCGACGCGCCAGATGGCAATTGGGCCAAAGGCCGGCGATACTGTGTCCTCGCAGACAAACTCGCGGCCGACGTGTTTCAAGCAGGCCAAGGTCGACCGCTTATGAACGTATTCGCGATGTCGGATCGCTATCGAGCCTCATCTTCTGTGCTGCATCCGTTGCATCGCAAGCATGGGTGGCTACGACTTTGCGAGTTCCGCTGCTGCGCTGGCGATCACGTCACCGATGATGCCGGCACTGGTTTCGTTCACACCGCGCCGGGACACGGCCGCGACGACTTTGAAATCTGGACCGCCAATGCGCGCCAATTGCAGGAGCGTGGCATCAACCCCGCGATCCCATACACCGTCGACGAAAACGGCGCATTGACAAGCCATGCACCGGGCTTCGAAGGCAAGCGCGTCATCAACGACAAGGGCGAGAAGGGCGACGCCAACGAGGCCGTCATCAAGGCGCTGGTCGCCGCCGGCAACATCATCGCGCGCGGTCGGCTGAAGCATCAATATCCGCATTCGTGGCGCTCGAAGAAGCCGGTGATCTTCCGCAACACGCCGCAGTGGTTCATCGCCATGGACAAGCCGATCAAGGCCTTCGATGGCTCGCTGCGGAACATCGCGCTGAAGGAAATCAAAGCCACCCGCTGGGTGCCCGCCGCCGGCGAGAACCGCATCAACGGCATGATCGAGAGCCGTCCCGACTGGGTGATCTCGCGCCAGCGCGCCTGGGGCGTGCCGATCGCGGTGTTCGTGCGCGAGGCCGGCGACGGCTCGGCCGAAATCCTGCAGGACGACGCCATCAACAAGCGCATCGCCGACGCCTTCGAGCAGGAGGGCGCCGACGCCTGGTACGCGCCGGGCGCGCGCGAGCGCTTCCTCGGCAGCCGCGCCAACGAGGACTGGAAGAAGGTCGACGACATCCTCGACGTCTGGTTCGACTCCGGCTCGACGCATGCTTTCGTGCTGGAGGACCCCAAGCACTTCCCGTCGCTCGCCGGCATCAAGCGCAAAGCTGACGGCGGCTCCGACGCGGTGATGTATCTCGAAGGCTCGGACCAGCACCGCGGCTGGTTCCACTCGTCGCTGCTTGGAAAGCTGCGGCACCCGCGGCCGCGCGCCGTTCGACGTGGTGCTGACCCACGGCTTCGTGCTCGACGAGGCCGGCCGCAAGATGTCGAAGTCGCTGAAAAACGTCACGGCGCCGCAGGAGGTCATCACCCAATCCGGCGCCGACATTCTCCGCATGTGGGTGTGCGCCTCCGACTACGCCGACGATCTTGCGCATCGGACCGGAAATCCTGAAGACCACGGTCGAGACCTACCGCAAGCTCCGCAACACCGTCCGCTGGATGCTCGGCAGCCTCGCCCACTTCCATCCGGACGACGACCGCATCGCGCCGGAGAAAATGCCGGAGCTGGAGCGGCTGATGCTGCACCGGCTCGCCGAGCTCGATGAGCTGGTCCGCAAGGCCTACGCCGACTTCGACTACAAGCGCATCTTCGCGGCGCTCGCCCATTTCATGACCACCGACCTGTCGGCGTTCTATTTCGATGTCCGCAAGGACGCGCTCTATTGCGATCCGATCTCATCGCTGACGCGCAAATCGGCGCTGACCGTGATCGACCATCTGTTCCGCTGCACCGTGACCTGGCTCGCGCCGATGCTGTGCTTCACCGCCGAGGAGGCGTGGTGCGAGCGCCACCGCTCGGCGGACGCTTCGGTGCATCTCGAACTGTTCCCCGACGTGCCGAAGTCGTGGCGCGACGACAAGCTCGCCGAGAAGTGGCGCAAGGTGCGGCTGGTCCGCCGCGCCGTCACCGGCGCATTGGAGATCGCCCGCGCCGGCAAGCGGATCGGCTCCTCGCTCGAAGCCGACCCGATCGTGCACGTCACCAATCCGGAGTTGTTCGAGGCGGTGGTGGACATCGATCTCGCCGAGGTCTGCATCACATCGGCGGCGACGCTCGCCAATGACGAGGCGCCGGCCGACGCCTTCCGCATGCCGGAGATCCCCGGCGTGGCCGTCGTGGTCAATCTCGCCGAAGGCCGCAAATGCGCGCGCTCGTGGAAAATTTCCCACGACGTCGGCGCCGACCCGCAATATCCCGACGTCACGCCGCGCGACGCCAAGGCGCTCCGCGAATGGGACACCATGCGCAAGGCCGCGGAGTGATCGCCTCGATGCAGGCGCGCACGTTCTGGGGACCGTTCAGCGCGTTCGGTCTTGCGGTCGCGGTGATCGCCTGCATCGCCGATCAGGCGCTCAAGGCGTGGCTTCTCCAGGTCTTCGACCTCGCCAACCGCGGCGTGGTCAAGCTCGCGCCGTTCGTCGACCTGGTGCTGACCTGGAACACCGGCATCAGCTACGGCTGGCTCCAGCAGGAGGGCGCGGTCGGTCAGGCGGCGCTGCTCACATTCAAGGCAGTCGCGGTCGTGCTGCTTTGGATCTGGCTGGCGCGCTCCTATTCCCGCTTGTCGGCGCTGTCGCTCGGCCTGATCGTCGGCGGGGCAGTCGGCAATGCCCTCGACCACTGGACCTACGGGGCGGTGGCCGATTTCGTGCTGCTTTACGCACAAACCGCCACCTGGCGCTTCAATTGGTACGTCTTTAACCTGGCCGATGTAGCCATCGTTGCCGGGGTGGTCGGACTCTTGTATGAATCCCTATTGGGAAATAGCGCCCCAAAAGCGCCCTGATCAACGGATTAATACCTCCGAAAGCCGCAAACTGCCGTAAGTTCAAAGGGTTCGGGTTCGGCAATGATGAGCTTTAGGCCCACACGCAAATTCTCCCGCTTCGCCGTCGCCACCGTTTTTGGCGCCGCCGTCATGATCGGCTGCGCCGGCAGCTACGCCCATGCGGCGGACGATGATGACGACGAGATGATCGACACCAAAGCCTTCCGCTATCTGCTGCAGGGCCTCGGCCTGCGCCGGGATGGCGCGTCGATCGACTATCGCGAGCGCTCGCCGCTGGTGCTGCCGCCCGGCAAGGAGCTCAATCAGTTGCCATCGCCGGAAGACGCATCCAGGGCCAAGCAGGTCTCCAATTGGCCGGACGACCCGGACCTCAAGCGCACCAGGGTGCGCAAGGAGGCCGAACGCAAGCGCAAGCCGATGGAGCCCGGCGTCGACGACAAGCCGCTGATGGCCAACAAGATGACCGAATTGCCGCCGCCGGCGCCGACCGGCAACAAGGCCGGCGAGGCTCCCGGAATATCGGCTGAGGGCAACCAGCAGCCCAGCACTCCCGCGGAGCTCGGCTCCAAGGGCTTCATGAACATGTTCAAGACCGGGCTGTGGGCGCCGAAGGAAGAGTACATCCCCTTCACCGGCGAGCCGGCGCGCACCAGCCTGACCGAGCCGCCGCGCGGCTATCGGACACCTTCGCCGACCCAACCCTACGGCGTCGGCAGGGACAAGTGGGCGGCGCCGAAGATCGACAGGAACGAGCCCGTCAAATAGTCACCACACCGGATCGAGCGCTGTTCGATGGTCTGCGTCATGTCCTGGCGTCACTCTCGACGCCGCCGACCCACCAGCGAACATCGCGAGACCGCATTTGCCAAACCTGACCGATAGGCGTCACGCAGCTTCGCTCGCTGGCCGCTTGGTCGTCAGCGTCGCAGCCGTCCTGAGCCTGCTCGCGGTTGCGGCTCGGGCCGAGACCAAGCCCGACGTCGGCCATTTCACGCTTTCCAATGGCCTCGAGGTGGTGGTGGTGCCGGATCGCCGCGCGCCGGTCGTCACTCATATGGTCTGGTACAAGGTCGGCGCCGCAGATGAGACGCCCGGCAAGTCCGGCCTCGCCCATTTCCTCGAACACCTGATGTTCAAGGGCACCAAGCTGCATCCGATCGGCCAGTTCTCGCAGAGCGTGGCCTTCGTCGGCGGCCAGGAGAACGCCTTCACCACCCAGGACTACACCGGATACTTCCAGCGGGTTTCGCGCGAGAACCTGAAGATGCTGATGGAATTCGAGTCCGATCGCATGACCGGGCTGGTGCTGACCGACGATGCGGTGGGACCGGAGCTCAAGGTCGTACTCGAGGAATACAACCAGCGCGTCGCCAACAATCCGCGGGCGCGGCTCGCCGAGCAGATCGAAGCCGCACTGTACCTCAACCATCCCTACGGCAAGCCGGTGATCGGCTGGCGCCACGAGATCGAGAAGCTCAATCGCGAGGAAGCGATTGCGTTCTACCGGCGCTGGTACACGCCCAACAACGCGGTGCTGGTCGTGGCCGGCGATGTCTCCACCGACGAGATCAAGACGCTCGCCGAGGCGACCTACGGCAAGGTGCCCAAGGTCGCCGAGATTGCCCCTCGCCATCGGCCGCAGGAGCCGGCGCAGGTGGCGGAGCGCCACGTCACCCTCGCCGATGCCCAGGTCCAGCAGCCGAGCCTCAGCCGCTCCTACCTGGTGCCGTCGTCAAGCACGGCCAAGCCCGGCGAGTCGGAGGGGCTGGAGGTGCTGGCCTTCATCCTCGGCCACGGCAGCACCGGCCGGCTCTATCGCAATCTGGTGGTCGACCGCGAGCTCGCGGTCAACGCCGGCGGCTATTACAGCGGCAATGCGCTCGATTCCACGCAGTTCGGCGTCTACGGCTCGCCGAAGCCCGGCGTCTCGCTGCAAAAGCTCGAGGACGCCATCGACGCCGTGCTCGACGACGTGATCGCCAAGGGCGTCACGGCGGAAGAGGTCGAACGCGCCAAGAACCGTCTGATCGCCGACGCCATCTACGCGCAGGACAGCCAGGCCACCATGGCACGCTGGTACGGCGCCTCGCTGACCACCGGGTCGACCGTCGAGTTGGTGCAGACCTGGCCCGACCGCATCCGCGCCGTCACCGCCGACGCGGTCAACGCCGCCGCCAAGACCTGGCTCGACAAGCGGCGGTCGGTGACCGGCTATCTCGTCAAGGATGCCCAGCGCGAGGAAAAGAAAACGTGAGCCGCCGCCTCCCTGCCCTCATTGCATTCGCGGCGCTTTGCATCGCCGCCATCTCCACATCGCAGCCTGCTGGCGCGACCACCGTGCAGCGGGTGGTGTCGCCCGGCGGCATCGAGGCCTGGCTGGTGAACGAGCCGTCGCTGCCGCTGGTCGCCTTGAACTTCGCCTTCGTCGGCGGCGCCGCCAACGACCCGACCGACAAGCCTGGCGTCGGCTACATGGTGTCGTCGCTGCTCGATGAGGGGGCCGGCGAACTCAATGCCAACGCATACCATCAGCAGCTCGAGGACAACGCCGTCGAGCTACGCTTCTCGGTCACGCAGGACTATTTCTTCGGCTCGATCCGTCTCCTGAAGGACCGCGAGCAGCAGAGCTTCGAGCTGCTCCGGACGGCGCTGAATGAGCCGCGCTTCGACGCCGACGCGATCGGCCGCATCCGCGAGCAAATCCTGTCGGGGCTCCGGCGCGAGACCACCGACCCGGGCAGCATCGCCAACAAGACCTGGTGGAGCACCGCGTTCCCCGGTCATCCCTACGGCCGTCCGACCGGCGGTTCGCTCACCTCGATCCCCACCATCACCGAAGCCGATCTGCGCGGCTACGCCAAGCAGATCATGACCCGCGACACCCTGAAGGTCGCTGCGGTCGGCGACATCGACCCGGCGACGCTCGGCCAGGTGCTTGACCACGTGTTTGGTGCATTGCCGGCCTCCGGCTCGCGCGCCGATGTGCCCGATACGTCGATGCACGACGGCGGCCGCCGCATCGTGGTGCAGCTCAACGTGCCGCAGGCGGTGGTGCGCATGGGCGGCGCCGGCATTAAGCGCAAGGACCCGGATTTCATCCCCGCCTATCTGGTCAACCATATCCTGGGCGGCGGCTCGTTCACCTCGCGCCTTTATGACGAAGTGCGCGAGAAGCGCGGCCTCGCCTACGGCGTGTACTCCTATCTGCTGACGATGCGCCACGCCGCCATGTTCATGGCCCAGACCCAGACCCAGGCCCCCAGCACCCGCGAGGCGCTGGAGCTGATCGAGGCGCAGATCAAACGCATGGTGGCCGACGGCCCGACCGAGGAAGAAATGGCCAAGGCCAAGGCCTATCTCAAGGGCTCCTACGCGCTCAACTTCGACACCTCGACCAAGATCGCCAGCATCCTGCTGCAGAACCAGCTCGACGACCTCGGCATCGACTACGTCGACAAGCGCAACGCTATGTTCGACGCGGTCACCATCGAGGACGCCCGCCGCGCCGCCAAGCGGCTGGCGCCGGACGGCATGCTGGTCACCGTTGTCGGCCAACCCAAGGACCTTTCGTCCAAGGAACCGGGCGGCTAGCAGTGTGTTACTTTTCCCGCCGAGTTGGGAAAAGGTGACAAGGCTTCCGATGGCTCTCACGCAATCGATCGAACAGGCGAGACCGGACAACTTCGCCGCCGTGCTGGCACGCACCGGCGACGCGCTCGCGGCCTTGCGGGCGCGCCATGCCGACGGTTCGCTGCCGCTGCTCCGGCTGCCCGAGCGGCGCGACGACATCGCCACCGTCCTCGGCTACGCCCGGCTGCTTCGCGACAACACCAGCGACGTGATCTTCCTCGGCACCGGCGGCTCAAGCCTCGGCGGCCAGACGCTCGCGCAACTCGCCGGCCATGCGGTGCCGGGCGTGGGAGCCTTGCGCGATCCGCCGCGCGTTCATTTCATGGACAACCTCGACCCCGATTCCTACGCCACGCTGCTGGAACGGCTGCCGTTGAAAACCAGCCGTTTCGTCGCGGTGTCGAAGTCCGGCGGCACCGGCGAAACCTTGATGCAGACCATCGCCGCGCTCGACGCGGTGAAGGCCGCGAAGCTCGACCCCGACGCGCATTTTCTCGGCATCACCGAGCCGGCCAAGCCCGGCAAGTCGAATGGGCTCCGCGATCTACTCGCCGCCCACCAGATCCGCATGATGGATCACGACCCCGGCGTCGGCGGCCGCTTCTCGGTGCTGAGCAACGTGGGACTGCTGCCCGCCGCGGTGTGCGGGCTCGACATCGGCGCGATCCGCACAGGGCGCCGCCGATGCCTTGGCGCCCCGTGCTGGCGGGCAAGCCACCGGCCGACGTGCCCGCCGCGGTCGGCGCCGCGCTTGCCGCAGCGCTGCCGCGCAAAAGACCATCGCGGTGATGATGGCCTATTCCGACCGGCTCGCGCAGTTCACCAAATGGTACGTGCAGCTCTGGGCCGAGAGCCTCGGCAAGGACGGCAAGGGCACCACGCCGATCGGCGCGCTCGGCCCGGTCGACCAGCATAGCCAGCTTCAGCTTTACATCGCAGGCCCGCGCGACAAGCTGTTCACCATCGTCACCGCTTCGCCGGCCGGCCGCGGCCCGCGCATGGACGCGGAGCTCTCCAAGATGTCCGGCGAGCCCGGCTTCGCCGGCAAGACCATCGGCGACCTCGTCGCCGCACAGGGCCGCGCCACCGCGGAGACGCTCGCCAAGAACGGCTGCCCGGTGCGCACCATCCATCTGGAGCGCGTGGACGAGCGGCATCTCGGCGAGCTGCTGATGCATTTCATGCTGGAGACGATCATCGCCGCGCATCTGATCGGCGTCGATCCGTTCGACCAGCCGGCGGTGGAAGAAGGCAAGGTGCTGGCGAAGAAGTATCTCGTCGGCTAGACCGGCCTCATGATCCGCGTCACCGACCAGATCAGCATCGACGAGTCCGAGCTCGAGGAGAGCTTCGTGCGCTCGTCCGGCCCCGGCGGGCAGAACGTCAACAAGCTCTCCACCGCCGTGCAGCTTCGCTTCGATGTGCGGGGTTCGCCGTCGCTGCCGAACGACGTGGCGGTCCGGCTGATGCGGCTGGCCGGCCGGCGGCTGACCAAGGACGGCGTGCTGGTCATCATCGCGCAGAGCCACCGCACCCAGGAGCGCAACCGGGCCGATGCCCAGGAACGGCTGATCGCGTTGATCCAGGAGGCGGCGGTCAAGCCGATCCCGCGCCGGGCCACCAAGCCGCCCCGCGCGTCCAAGCAGAAGCGCCTGGAGGGCAAAAAGCACCGTTCCGTCATCAAGCGGCACCGGCAGAGCAAACCGTCGATGGAATAGCGGGGGCATTTCGGCCGCCGTCCTCGCCGAGCGCCCCATTGCACCGATAAATTCGGCCTGAAACGAATCAGGCCGCTCATGCCCGTCCGCCAGCTTCCCGAGACCACGGTCAACCGCATCGCCGCCGGCGAAGTGGTCGAGCGGCCGGCGAGCGTGGTCAAGGAACTCGTGGAGAATTCGCTCGACGCCGGCGCCCACCGCATCGAGATCGTCACCGATGGCGGCGGCCAGCGCCTGATCCGCGTCACCGACGACGGCTCCGGCATGAGCCGGGCCGACCTCGACCTCGCGGTCGAGCGCCACGCCACCTCCAAGCTCGACGGCGACGACCTGCTGCAGATCAGCACCATGGGCTTTCGCGGCGAGGCGCTGCCGTCGATCGGATCGGTGGCGCGGCTCACCATCACCACGCGCCATTCTGGCGAGCCCAATGCCTGGGCCATCACCGTCGATGCCGGCGTGAAATCCGACATCAAGCCCGCCGCGCTGTCGCAAGGCAGCCGCGTCGAGGTCAAAGACCTGTTCTACGCCACGCCGGCGCGGCTCAAATTCCTCAAGACCGACCGCAGCGAGGCCGAGGCCGTGCGCGAGGTGGTGCGCCGGCTCGCCATGAGCCGGCCGGACGTCGCCTTCACGCTGACCAGCGACGAGCGCGCGCCGCTGACCTGGGCGGCGGCGCTGCCGGGCGAGCCCGGCCGGCTGGCCCGGCTCGGCGACGTGCTGGGCGCGGACTTCCGCGCCAACGCCGTCGAGGTGCGGGCCGAACGCGACGGCGTCGTGGTCGAGGGCTACGCCGGCCTGCCGACCCACAGCCGCGCCAACTCGCTCGGGCAGTATCTGTTCGTCAACGGCCGCCCGGTGCGCGACAAGCTTCTGATCGGCGTCATCCGCGGCGCCTACGCCGACTACCTGCCGCGCGACCGTCATCCCGTCGTGGCGCTGTTCGTGACGCTGCCGCCGCGCGAGGTCGACGTCAACGTGCACCCGGCCAAGAACGAGGTGCGCTTCCGCGACAACGCGCTCATTCGATCGCTGCTGATGCATGCGCTGAAGGAGGGCCTGGCGCGCGACGGTCAGCGCGCCGCCTCGACCGGCGGCAGCGCCACCATCGCGGCATTCCGCCCGGCCGCCCTGCCCCGGCGCGGCGCATTCGACTGGCGGCGCTCGCCGTCGCGGCCGCTTACCGCGCGGAGCGCCTTAGCCGCTTGGGCTACGCCCGACTCCGAGCCGGGCTTCGGCGAAACCGCACAGGCGGTGTTCGATGTCGGCTCGGCGGCGGCGACCGCGCGCGTCGAGGTGGCGGAGCCAGCGCCCGACCTGCTCGACCGCCCGCTCGGCGCCGCCCGCGCCCAGGTGCACGACACCTACATCGTGTCGCAGACCCGCGACGGTCTTGTCATCGTCGATCAGCACGCCGCCCATGAGCGGCTGGTTTACGAGCGGATGAAGGCTGCGATCGACCAGAAGGGCATCGCCCGGCAGATCCTGCTGATCCCGGAGATCGTCGAGCTCGATGGCGCCGACGTCGAGCGCCTGATCGCGCGCGCCGACGAGCTCAAGCGCTTCGGCCTCGCCATCGAGCCGTTTGGCCCGGGCGCCATCGCCATCCGCGAGACGCCGTCGATGCTGGGCGAGATCGACGCCGCAGCGCTCGCCCGCGACCTCGCCGAGCACCTTGCCGAATGGGACGAGGCGTTGCCGCTGGAGCGCCGGCTGATGCACGTCGCCGCCACCATGGCCTGCTACGGCTCGGTCCGCGCCGGCCGGCGGCTGAAGCCCGAGGAGATGAACGCGCTGCTCCGCGAGATGGAGGCCACGCCGAACTCCGGCCAGTGCAACCACGGCCGCCCGACCTATGTCGAACTGAAGCTCACCGACATCGAGCGGCTGTTCGGCCGGCGCTGAGCGCGGCGTCAGCGCCGCTTGACCTTCCCGCCGCGGCGGCGACTCTGCCGGCAGGGAGAGCGTTCATGCGTAAGATCATCCTTGCCGCCGCGCTGATTGTCCTGGCCGGGCCTGTCATCACCAGTCCTGCCGATGCCGAGGACTGGCCGACCCGCCCGGTCACCCTGGTGGTGCCCTGGGCCGCCGGCGGCCCGATCGATACCATCGCCCGCATCATCGCGGCGCGGGTCGGCGAATTGCTCGGCCAGCAGATGGTGATCGAGAATGTCGGCGGCGCCGGCGGCCTGACCGGCACGGTCCGCGTCGCCAAGGCCGCGCCGGACGGCTACACCGTGCTGCTGTCCGGCAGCGCCGTGCTGGCGCAGAACCCGGCCTTCCACAAGCGTTCGCCGTACGATCCGGTCGGCGATTTCGCCCACGCCGCGCTGTTTTCCGACAGCGCCCGCGTCCTGATCGCGCGCAAGGACTTCCCGCCGAACGATTTCAAGGAGTTCGTCGCCTACGCCAAAGCGCACCAGAGCACCCTGCAATACGGCTCGTCCGGCGCCGGCGGCGGCGCGCACACCTGCGCCGTCCTGCTCGACGGCGCCATGGGCGTGAAAATCACCCATGTGCCCTATCGCGGCGCCGGCCCCGCCATGCAGGACCTGATCGGCGGCCGCATCGACTACATGGCCGAGCAGATTTCGACGGCGACGCCGCAGATCAAGGCCGGCGCCGTGAAGGCCTACGTGACGTTCGGGCCCAGCCGCGGACCCGGCCTGGAGAACATCCCCGACACCGAGGAGCTTGGCTTCAAGGGGCTGGATTGCAGCGCCTGGAGTTCGTTCTCGTTCCCGAAGGACACGCCGAAGGCCATCATCGACCGCCTCGCCAAGGCGTCGAGCGACGCCATCGACACACCCGCCGTGATCGAGCGTTACAAGAACATCGGCGTCGTCGTCACCGCCAAGGACCGGCGCTCGCCCGAATACCTGACCCAGTTCGTCAAATCCGAGATCGAGCGGTGGCAAGGCCCGATCAAGGCGAGCGGCGTCATCCTCGACTGAACCGGAGCAAGTAACGACCATGATGCGACTGGCAATCGCGGCCGCCGCGCTCGCGACCTCGATGGTCGCCGCGCTGGCGCAAGAACCGGCGGCCAACTGGCCGACCCGGCCGATCACCCTGATCGTGCCGTTCGCGGCCGGCGGCGGTGTCGATTCCAGCGCCCGCATCCAGGCAACGGTGATCGGCGAAGCGCTCGGCCAGACCATCGTGATCGAGAATGTCGGCGCCGCCGCCGGCACCGTCGGCAGCGCCCGCGTCGCCCACGCCGCGCCGGATGGCTACACGTTCCTGATGGGCAACAGCGGCACCCAGGTCTACAGCCAGTCGCTCTACAAGAAGAAGCCGTATGACGCGATTGCCGACTTCGAGCCGATCGCGATGGTGACGCAATCGCCCAGGCTCCTGGTCGCCCGCAAGGGCCTGCCGGTGAACAACCTGCAGGAACTGGTCGCCTACATGAAGGCAAACCAGGCGAAGATGCAGTACGGCTCGGCCGGCGTCGGCTCCGGCACCCACCTGCCGTGCGCGCTGCTCAACTTCACGCTCGGCGTCGACATCACCATGGTGCCGTATCGCGGCGAGAACCCGGCGTTGCAGGACGTCATCGGCGACCGCATCGACTACATGTGCACCACCATCCAGAGCGGCGCCGCGCAGGCGCGGCAAGGCACCGTGAAGGGCATCGCCGTGATGGCGCCGCGGCGCACGGCGATCGTGCCGGACATTCCGACCACCGGCGAGCAGGGCCTTGCCGGCGTCGAAGCCACCGTCTGGAACGGCTTCTTCTTTCCCAAGGGCACGCCGCAGCCGATCGTCGACAAGATGCACGACGCGATCGAGAAGGCGGTGGCGCGGCCCGACATCCGCCAGAAGATGGAATCGCTCGGGCTGGAAATCCTGCCGCCGGAGGAGCGGACGCCGGCCTATATGGCGAAATTCCTGCCGCAGGACATCGCGCGCTGGGGCAAGGTGATCAAGGCCGCCGGCATCAGCGTGGATTGAGCTTCAGGAACACCAACTGGGTGTCGCCGTAGTCCCGCTGCTCGATCAGTTCGAATCCTTCCGGCGGCGCGAACTCCGCGCCCGCCGCCTCCTCCACCACGGCCAGCGCCTCGGGCGTCAGCCAGCCGCCCTCGCGCGCCGAAGTGAGCGCCCGCTCGGCCAGGCCCTTGCCGTAGGGCGGATCGAGGAACGCCAGCGAAAACGGCTCCATCGGATGCGCCGGCCCGAGCCGCGTGGCGTCGCGCCGATAGACCTTGCTGGAGCCGCCGGCGCCGAGCGCGTCGACATTGCCGCGCAGCAGCGCCCGGGCCTCGGCGCCGTCATCGACGAACAGCACGAACGCAGCGCCCCGCGAATGCGCCTCAAGGCCGAGCGCGCCGGTGCCGGCAAACAGGTCGAGCACGCGGGCGCCCGTGACCGGATCGCCGTAGGAGTGCTGCAGGATGTTGAACAGCGCCTCGCGCAGCCGGTCCGCGGTCGGCCGGATCGCCTGCGATTTCGGCGCCAGCAGGGTGCGCCCGCCAAGCTTGCCGCCGACGATCCGCATCAGCGGTCCCGCCGGCCTTTGTACGGGCGATGGCCGCCCTTGCGATGCGGCGGTTTTCTGTCGCCGCCCGGCGCGCGTTTTCGATCGTCGGCTCCGGACGTTTTCGGTCGCCGTGCCGAGAGCGTTGCTTATCCCCGTCATCCTGAGGCGGCCGGCCCCGCCGGCCCTCGAAGGGCCTGCCCCGAACTTGATCCGGAGATTGACGGCCCCGGCCTTGCGGCTTGCCCGCGGCACCGCGCGGGCCGTCGCCCTTCGAGGCTCGTTCCGCTCGCACCTCAGGATGACGGGTCGGACGCGCGACCAGCGGCGCGGCCTCCCGCTCGTGCAGCGGCCCGGAAAAATCCGCGCCGGCCGCCGCCGCGATCCGCGGGCCGAGCTGCTCGCGCAGCGCCCGGGTGCTGACCTCCTCGACCGCGCCATCCGCCAGCTCGCCCAACTGGAACGGGCCGTACGACACCCGGATCAGCCGGTTCACCGCGAGGCCAAGATGGCCCAGCACGTTCCTGATCTCGCGGTTCTTGCCCTCGCGCATGGCGAAGGTGATCCAGACATTGGAGCCCTGCTCGCGGTCGAGCACGGCCTCGATCGCGCCGTAGCGGATGCCGTCGACCTCGATGCCGTGACGAAGCGCGTCGAGTTGCGGCTGCGCGATCTTGCCGTGCGCCCGCACCCGGTAACGCCGCAGCCATCCGGTCGCCGGCAGTTCCAGCGCGCGCGCCAGCCCGCCGTCGTTGGTGAGCAGCAGCAGCCCCTCGGTGTTGAGATCGAGCCGGCCGACGCTGACCACCCGCGGCATGTCCTTCGGCATCGCGCCGAAAATGGTCGGCCGGCCGTGGGTGTCGGCGTAGGTGGTCACCAGCCCGCGGGGCTTGTGATAGAGGAACAGCCGCGTCCGCTCCTTCTGCGGCAGCGGCTTGCCGTCGACGCTGATGCGGTCCTTGGCGGTGACGTTCAGCGCCGGCGAGGAAATCTTCTCGCCGTTGACCGTGACCCGCCCCGCCACGATCCAGGCCTCCGCCTCGCGCCGCGAGGCAAGCCCCGCCCGCGCCATCACCTTGGCGATGCGATCGGCCTCCTTCGCCGGCGCCGCCGGCAGCTCGGCCTCCGGCTTCGGCAGCGTGGTTTTCAGCCGCTTGCCGCGAAACGGCCGGCCCCGATGGTGGCCCCGGTCGCCCTGGGAGCCTGGTTTGTCGTCATTCATGGTCGGCTTTATACACGCTCCGTCACCGAGGTGTGGAATGCCCTCTTTCATGGATCTGGCGCTGGACGAGGCGCGCAAGGCGCAAGCCCTCGGCGAGGTGCCGATCGGCTGCGTGATCGTGCGCGATGGCGACGTCATCGCCGCGGCCGGCAACCGCACCATCACCGATCGCGACCCGACCGCTCACGCCGAACTGATCGCGATCCGCGCCGCGGCGCGAAAGCTCGGCTCGGAGCGCCTGACCGATTGCGACCTGCATGTCACGCTCGAGCCCTGCGCCATGTGCGCGGCGGCGATCTCGTTTGCCCGTCTCCGCCGGGTCTATTACGGCGCGCCCGACGCCAAGGGCGGCGCCGTCGACAATGGCGTGCGCTTCTTCGCAGCAGCAACCTGCCACCACCGGCCCGAGGTCTATGGCGGCATCGGCGCCGACGCCTCCGCCATGCTGCTGCGGGATTTCTTCGCGGCGCGGCGCTGACGGCCCTAGTCGCGCTCGTCGGCCTTCCGGCTGTCCTCGTCGGAGCCGTTGCTCAGGCCGAACTGGCCGAACCGCAACTCGATCCGGTCGGGCGTCGCGCCAGCCGCCTCGATGCGGTGGCAGAAGTTGAAATGGTGCGGCTGGCTGTCCCGGAACAGATCCTCGTAGGTCGCCCGGCCCCAGACATAGAGATGCAGCCGCTCCTCGATCGCCGCCTGGACGTCGCGCATCGGGATCAGGAGCGTGCCGAACTCGGCGTTGCTGTTCGGACCGAGGAACAGGCTCTCCGGCGCCCGCACATAATTGATGTCGAAGTCGGCCGGCAGCTCGCCGTGCGAGGCCTTCCAGTTGGTGGCGATGCGAAGCCGCCGCGTCGGCGTCGTGCCGGAATTGGCCCAGATCGGGCTGATCCGCACGCTGTCCCCCACCGGCGCCCAGTCGAGCGAGCTGGTGTAGACGAAGGCGCGTTGCGCCGCCTGCACGTTGCGCTCGCCCCTTTGCGCGACACGGCGCAAGGAGCGAAGCCCGAGCCCCAGGTACAGCGTCTGCACCGCGAACGCGATGGCAAGGAAAGCGACGACCGCCACCAGCAGCGCGGCATAGATCAGGAGCTGGTCGTACAGCGACGACCGCTCGGCGCGCTCGTGCTGCTCGGCGTTGAATTGGGCGTCGGACTTGGGCGTATCGATCACCTTCACCGGCAGCGGTCCCTCGGTCCGGACCGTCATCGGCTGATCGACCACCCGGACCGGCACCGGGGGCTGTGGCTGAGCGGCCGCGGGCGGCGGGGCCGGCTGCGGCTCGGGCTGTGCTGTCGCCGGGGCGGGGATTCGGCGGTTGCGGCTGCGCGTGACCGGCTCCGGCCGCCAGCATCAAGGCCAGTCCAACGCACGCACACCAAACCCGCGACATGTTACAAAGCCCCGAACCGCGCCCCATATTGCGGTCTTCATGGTGGTGAACCGCGCCGTCCAATGTCAAGCACCGTAGCCAAAACCAAGCTTCCTGATCACACCGATTCCAGCCTCCGGCTCTACCTGAGCCCGGCCGAATTCATCGACAGCGACCATCCCGGCGTCCGCGCCAAGGCCGCAGCGACGGTCGGGGCCGTGACCGATCCGGCCGAACAGGCGCGGCTGCTCTACACCGCGGTGCGCGACGGCATCCGCTACGACCCCTACGTCGACTACACCGACCCGGAGACCTATCGCGCCTCGAGCGTGCTCGAACGGGGCCATGCCTATTGCGTCGGCAAGGCCTCGCTCTATGTCGCGCTGTGCCGCGCCAGCGGCATTCCGGCGCGGCTCGGCCTCGCCGACGTGAAGAACCATCTCGCCACGCCGCGGCTTTTGGAGCTCGTCGGCACCGACGTGTTCGCCTATCACGGCTATGTCGAGATCATGCCGGACCGGCAATGGGTGAAGGCGACGCCGACATTCAACGTCAGCCTGTGCCAAAAGCTCGGCGTGCCGCCGCTGGAATTCTCAGGCGAGACTGACGCGCTGCTGCAGCCGTTCGACGCCCGCGGCCGCGAGTTCATGTCCTATGTCGCCCAGCACGGCACGTTCTTCGACGTGCCGGCGAAGTTCATCATGGCGGAGATGAAGCGGATTTATCCGAAGCTTTGCCAGCCGGGTGGCCTGCGCGGCGACATGGAAGCAGAAGGCGCCAAACGCTAGGCGCGAAGCGCTAGGCCACCTTATCGACGATGTGGCCGGCCTCCGGAGTTCGCGGCGTGCGGTCGCGTTTGGCCGGCGCGTCATCGCCGTCGCTGTCATCGTCTGCGTCCGGAACGGTATTGGCGCGCCGCCAAGTGGCGCCGGACTGCGGACGGATTCGCTGGACGCCGATCGTGGAGGCGCTCATGCCTCCGTGGTAGCCGCGAGCCGCCAACAATTGCCGCTCGGATCGCCGACAATTCAATTCAAATGCCAGCGATCAAGCTTCGAGCAGCCGCGACAGGCTCTCCTTGAACTCGGCCTTGACCGGATCGGCGGCGCGCAGGATCGCGCTCGCCTGCATGAAGCCCAACGCCCGGAACGAGCCGACCTTGGGCTGCACCAGCAGATCGGGCGCGCCGTGCTTGAGCTTCTCGCTGATGATCGAATGCGTCATCACCAGCACCGTGGCGTACAGACACTCCAGCGCGTTCGGCACGTCGCGCTTGTCGTCGGCGGAAATCGGACCCGAAATCTCGACCGCGACGACGACATCGGCGCGGCCGCGCAGATGCTCGAACGGCAGCGGATTGGTTGCGCCGCCGTCGACCAGCACCGCGCCGTCGACCTCGACCGGCCGCATGATGGTCGGCAGCGAGATCGAGGCGGCCAACGCCCGCCGCAGCGGGCCGTCGGAAAATGGCACCTCGCAGCGGCGGTAAAGGTCCGAGGCGATCACCGTCAGCGGGATCGACAGCCCGGAGAAATCCTCCGGCAGGCTCTCCGGCAGGAACTCCTGGCACAGCAGCTCGGCGTCGAGCCGTGTCGCGTCGCCGAGGCCGCCGCCGAAGATGGCGCTGAGCTTGCCGGCGCGCGCCCGCATCATCCGCCGCATGATGTCGGTGCGGTTGTGCGCCATGTGGATGGCGTAGCGGCGCATCTCCTTGCCGCTCATGCCGGCGGCGTAGCCGGCGCCGATGATGGCGCCGATCGAGGTGCCGGCGATGGCGACCGGCTTGACGCCCATCTCGTCCAGCGCCTCGGCGATCACGATATGCGCGAGCCCCCGCGCGCCGCCGCCGCCCAACGCGAGCGCCACGGATTTCATTTCGCGCTCGCTATCAATGGAGCCGCAATCCAACCCCACGCAGGGCCGTCCCCTCCCCCCTTGCGGGGGAGGGTTAGGGAGGGGGGTGACTGCACGCGCAATGCGTCATTCAAGCACCCCCCTCCCGACGCGCTTCGCGCGTCGACCTCCCCCGCAAGGGGGGAGGTGAAGAAAGAAAGCGCGCCACTGTCGTCATTTCGCGCCCGCCTCGCGGGCGAAGCGCCACGCCACCTCGGCGAGAGGCCGCACCATCTGCGCCTTGGCCGGCGCGTGCTCGCTGGTCGCGGTGCCGTCGCGGACGCGGCCGGCGATGCCCTGCAGGATCGCGGCGATGCGGAAGAAATTGTAGGCGAGATACGCCGGCAGATACGGCCGCGGATCGAAGCCGGTCCGCGCGTGGTACATCTCGACATATGTCGCGGCAGACGGAATGCCGAGCGCCGCGAGATCGTGCCCGACCAGCGAGCCGGTGCCGGCGCCGGTGTCCTCCTTCGGCATGTGCCAGGCCATCAGGTGATAGGCGAAATCGGCGAGCGCATCGCCGAGCGTCGACAGCTCCCAGTCCAGCACCGCCATCACCCGCACGTCGTTCGCCTCGAAGATCATGTTGTCGAGCCGGTAGTCGCCATGCACCAGCCGGATCGGGCCGGACGGCGGGATATGCGCCGGCAGCCACTCGATCAGCTTCTCCATCTCGTCGATCGGCTGCGTCTGCGAGGCGCGGTACTGCTTCGACCAGCGGTCGACCTGCCGCGCCACGTAATTCTCGCCGCGGCCGAAATCCGTGAGCCCAAGCCCCGCCGGATCGTAGCAATGCAGCCGCGCCAGGGTCGCCACCATGACGTCGTAGATCGCCGTGCGCTCGCGCGGATTGCTTCCCGGCATCTCGGGATTCCAGAACACCCGGCCGGCGGCAAAGCCCATCACGTAGAACGGCGTCCCGGCGATGCTGTCATCGGCGCAATAGATCACCGGCGTCGCCACCGGAAACCGCTTGGCATGCAGCGCCGAAATCACCCGGAACTCGCGATCGACCGCGTGGGCCGACGGCAAGAGCTTGCCCGGGGGCTTCCTTCGCAGCACGTATTTCCGCGCCGGTGTTTCCAGGAGATAGGTCGGGTTGGACTGGCCGCCCTTGAACTGCTGCACCGTCAGCGGGCCGGCGAAGCCCGGCACCTCCTTGGCCAGATAGGCCTCAAGCCGCGCCGGATCGAAGCGCAGCGCCTCGGCCACCTCCTTGGTGCCGGTAAACGCAACCTGGCGGTCGATCTTCTGCATGGCCCAAACGTAGCATCGCCCCGGGCGGCACGTTAAGCTTCCCGAAAATACTGGCGACTTTGGGGAACGGCATGAAACGGCGGCCTGTGGCGGAGGAAGACCGGCGTTCGATCGCCGGCTGGATCGGCCATTGGGGCGATCTCGTCGCCGAGGTGAATTTCAAGGCGTCGCGGCCGCTGTTCGCCGAGGACGCCGTGGCGTTCGGCTCCAAGGTCGAAATGATGACCTCCCAGGCGCAGCTCGAGGCCGAGCAGTGGCGCGCGATCTGGCCGAGCATCGAGGATTATCTGTACGACCTCTCCACCCTCGAGCTGGACGTGTCGCCGGACCGGCTGATGGCGGTCGGCATGGTGATCTTCCGCTCCACCGGCCTGCACGCCGACGGCAAGAAATTCGAGCGCAACGGCCGCGCCACCGTGACCTTGATCCGCGACACCGTCGGCGCGCCGTGGATTTGTACCCACTCCCACGTCTCGCTCAAGCCCGGCACGCCATCGCCGTCGCACGGCAAGCGGCCGGAGAAAAATTAGAAAGCCCGAATATGAAGATTGGTTTGACGGTGATCGGCTTCGTCGCCCTGTTCGCCGGCTTGGTCTGGGCCGCGCAAGGCGCCGGCTATTTTCCCTATCCGGCGTCGAGCTTCATGATCAACGAGAGCCGCTGGGTCGGCATCGGCCTTGTCACCGCCGCCGCAGGCTGCCTCGCCATTCTGATCTCGCGGCGGCTTTAGGCCTGCCGCTTCCGTCCATCTCAAACCCGGAGACCACCCGTGCCCATGATGTCTGGCAAGCGCGCCTTCCTCGATCTGCTCAAGCAGGAGGGCGTCGGGATCATGTTCGGCAACCCCGGCACCACCGAGCTGCCGCTGATGGACGCCTTCGCGGTGGAGAACGAGATCCGCTACATCCTCGGCCTGCAGGAGGCCGCCCTGATGGCGATGGCCGACGGCTACGCGCAGGCCTCCGGCAAGCTCACCGTGCTGAACCTCCACGTCGCGCCCGGCCTCGGCAACGCCATGGGCATGCTGTACGACGCGCAGATGGCGGGCTCGCCGATCATGGTCACCGCCGGCCAGCAGGACACCGAATATCTGGTCCAGGAGCCGATCCTTTCCGCCGACCTGGCGACCTTGGCGAAGCCGTTCGTGAAGTTCTCCGCCCAGGTCGAGCGGCTGAACGACCTGCCGACGCTGGTCCACCGCGCCGCCAAGACCGCGCTGGCGCCGCCGACCGGTCCGGTGTTCCTCGGATTGCCCGGCGACATCCTCAAGGCCGACGGCGACATCGACCTCAAGCAGCCGACCCGCGTCGCGCCGCGCGTCCGTGGCGACATCGACGCGGTGAATGCCGCCGCCGATCTGCTCGCCAAGGCCGAGCGGCCCGTCATCATGGCCGGCGATTGCGTCGCGCAGAGCCGCGCCCACAAGGAGCTGGCGGCGCTGGCCGAAGCGCTCGGCGCGCCGGTCTACACCGAGTTCGTGCCGAACACCGCGTCGTTCCCCTCCTCGCATCCGCTCTATCGCGGCTCGATGACGCGCTCGCAAGCCGGCGTCCGCGAGGTGCTCGACAAGCACGATCTGCTGTTCTCGGTCGGCGGCGACATGTTCACCTGGTCGCTGCCGTCGAAGATCGAGCCGATGCCGCCCGGCATGCCGCTCATCCATCTCGACACCGACCCGTGGCAGATCGGCAAGACCTATCCGGCGCAGGTCGGCATCCTCGGCGATCCCAAGGCGACCCTGCCCGACATCACGGCGGCCCTGCAGGCGCGCATGAGCGCGTCGGCCAAGGCCGCCGCCACGACGCGGCTGAAGTTCGGCCACCGACGCCATCAAGTCCGAGCGCGAGGCGTTCCGCGCCAAGGCCCGCGCGCTGGCCGGCAAGACGCCGGTGCAGCCGCTCGCCCTGCTCGAAGCGATCGGCGCGATGCTGCCGAAGGACGCCGTGGTGATCGAGGAGGTCCTGTCATCCGCGCCGGGCGCCCGCTCGCTGATCAACTCGGACGATCCGCAGAGCTTCTTCGCGCTCCGCGGCGGCGGCATCGGCTGGGGCCTGCCGGCCGCGATCGGAGCGAAGCTCGCCCTGCCCGACCGGCCGGTGGTGGCGCTGATCGGCGACGGCAGCGCCATGTACACGGTGCAGGCGCTGTGGACCGCCGCGCACTACAAGCTGCCGGTGATCTGGGTGATCTTCAACAACACCAGCTACCGCATCCTCAAGCAGCGGCTGGTCATGATGCGCGGCTTGGCCGAGCAGGCCGACAACTTCGTCGGCATGGAGCTGAACGACCCGGCGATCGACTTCGTCGGCCTCGCCCGCTCGCTCGGCATCGAGGGCCAGCGCGCCAAGACGGTGAAGGACACCACCGACCTGATCGCCAAGGCGCTGAAGGACGGCACGTCGCTGCTGATCGACGTCGATATGGAGCGCAACTACAAGCCGATGTGAGACGGGCTTAGCCCGCGTCTTCCATGGTGAAGCCGACCTTCATCGTCACCTGGTAGTGCTGCACCACACCTTCGGAAATGTGCCCGCTGGTCCGCACCACCTCGAACCACCGCAGATTGCGCAAGGTCGAGTTGGCCCGCGCGACCGCCGAGCCGATGGCATCCTCGATGCTCTCCTCCGAGGTGCCGACCAGCTCGATCACCCGATAGACGTGGTCCTCGGGGTTGGCCGCCTCGCGTTGCGCCGCGGCGGTGCGCACGGCAAAGTCGATGGCGCCGTCGCGGCCGGTCAAACCGCCGCGGGCTTTCATCGGCACGACTTTGCGGGACGGGCGTTTCAAGGCCATGGGCACTCCTCCACAGGTTCTGGAAGCTGACCCAAGCCAACGAACGTCGCCGCAATTTGGTTCGCGGACTGACGACAAAAATCCTACCGGCCGGCGGAGGGACTACTTTGCCCCTGGCACCACAAGGGCTTGCAGCCGTCTCCAGGCTCTGGCTCCATCCCGCCTCCATGCCGCCGAGCATCTGCGGCGCCGCCGGATGCAGGCCCCTGGCGCTGGCCTTCACCGTCAGCCGGGTGCGGGCGCCGTCCTGCTCGAATGTCACGGTGGTGTCGGATTCCAGATACTTGGTGCCGTCGAGCGCTTCGGCGAAGGCCTTGAAGCGGAGCCGCTCGGGCTTGACCATTTCGGTGAAGGTGCCGGTCATCGGATAGACCGTGCCGTCGGGCGCCTTCATGTGGACCAGAAATCGGCCGCCGACGCGGGCGTCGATCGTGCAGACCGGATTGGTGAAATGGTGCGGCCCCCACCACTGCGCCATCCGCAAGGGATCGGTCCAGGCCGCCCAGACCAGGTCGCGCGGCGCGTCGAGCACGCGGGTGAGCGTGACGTCGCGGGTCATCTCTTGATTCTTGGGCTGGGCTTGGTCGGTGGCGGTCATGGCAGCACTCCTGATTTCACTTACGCGGGAAACATCTTGAGAAACGGCTGCGCCTCTTCGAGCGCGCGGGCGTAGGACGGACGCGCCATCAAGCGGCGGAGATAGGCGGCGGCGTTCTTGTGCGTCTCGGCGAGCTTGAAGACGCGGTCGATGTAGAACAGCGGCGGAGCGGCGGCGCAGTCGGCCAGCGTAAAGGTGTCGCCCATCGCCCAGGTCCGGCCGGACATCTCGGCGTCGATCATGTCGAGCGACGACGTTCATGCGCTTCCGCGCCTGCTCGACACCGAACGGGTCTTTCTTGCCGTCCGGCCTCATGTGGTCGCCGACCACCTTCTGCATGTGCACATGCAGGTGCAGATCGTAGAAGCGATCCTTCAGCCGCACCTGCCGGGCCATCTCGGGGTCAGATGGAATGAACCGCGTCTTGCCGGGATAATGCGCGTCGAGATGCTCGATGATGACGGTGGATTCCGGGATCGTCCGTCCGCCGTCCACCAGCACCGGGAACTGACCGCACGGCCAGAGCTTCTTGAACGCCGCCGCCTCCGCCGGGTCCATCAGGTTGACGATGTTCGGCGTGAACGGCGTGTCGTTCTCGTAAAGCGCGATCAGCACCTTCTGGCAGTACGACGACAGCGGGTGGAAATGCAGCGTCAACGACATGGCACTCGCTCCCGCTACGCTTCCACGATCATCTTGAAGCCGCCGAAGATCATCCGCTTGCCGTCGAACGGCGCGTCACCCTGCATCATCTTGGCGAGGCGCGGGTCCTTCATGACCTTCGCCATCACCTTGTCGCGGTGCGCGCGCGACTTGTAGATGATCCACGAGAATATCACGGTCTCGCCGCGCTTCAGCTTGACGCTGCGCGGAAACGACGTGCGCTTGCCCATCGGCACGTCGTCGCCGACGCTCTCGTAGAACTCCAGCGCGCCGTGATCGAGCCAGACCTTGGCCGAGAGCTTGGCCATGCTGAGATACTTGGCGACCTTCTTCTTCGGCACCGGAATGACAAATCCATCGACGTAACGCATCGCGATCTCCTTTTGTGATCTGGCTTATGCTTTGGCTGTGGCCAAATAATTTTCGAGCTGCTCAAGCGTGCCGCTCCATCCTTGATTCATGCTGGCCTGGCCGGCGTCAAAGGTCTTGCGCTCCTCTGCCGTGGCGTTGTGCGGCGACCAACGGATGGTGAATTTGGTCTTGCCGGGGCCCGCCTCCTCGAAGGTGAAGGTGGAGAGCAATTCCATCGGCCAGGTCGGCGACATCGGATGACGCGTCAGGCCGCGATTCTCGTCCGAGAACGAGTTGATGAACACCAGCTTTTCCGGCGGAACGATCTCGCGGTAGACGAACTTGCCCCACATCACCGGGGCGTCCGGCACCTGCATGCCGTAGAGGTAAGTGCCGCCGACGCGCAGGTCCATCTCGGATTTGACGACCTTGACGCCCTTCGGCCCCCACCACTGCTTCATGTGCTCCGGATCGGTGAAGCACTTCCACACCAGCTCGCGCGGCGCATCCAGCATCCGCGAGATGACGAAATCGCCTGTCTTGAACCGTATTCATCGCCCCGCTCCGCTACTTCTGCTCGGCCATGACCATCCAGCCGACGCCGAACTTGTCGGCGAGCATGCCGAAGCTCGGCGAGAAGAATGTCTCGATCAGCGGCTGGTTGACCTGGCCGCCGTCCGACAGCGCGCCGAACAGCCGCTCGGCCTCCGCCTTGTCCTTGGTCTCAAGGGTGAGCGAGAAGCCTTTGAATTCGGTCTTGCCCTGCGCCATGCCGTCGGAGGCCATCACCAGCGTGTCGCCGATGCGCATGCTGGAATGCATGATCTTCTCCTCGGTGCCGGGCGTGCACTTGTGATCGCCCGGCGCTTCCTTGAAGCGCATCAGCATCTCGACCTTGGCGCCGAGGGTCTTCTTGTAGAACTCGATCGCTTCTTCGCAGCGGCCGTTGAAGAACAGGTAAGACTGGACTTGCATGACACTCTCCTTGCTTGCATCGGATCAACGAAACGCCCGGTCTGTGACACGAGCGTGGCTACACTCTGCTGTTGTGATGGTCAGACCTTCAGCCCCTCGGCGTATTCGCCGAGCCGCGCCAACGTCTGCGTCAGGCCCTTGTCGGCGCCGTACTCCTTGACGACCCGGGCGCGCTCCTCCGCCGACGGGAACACGCCGCGCAAGGTGACGCGCGTCTTGTCGCCGATCGCATCGAACGTCACCGTGGTGTGGAACTGCACCGGCTCGACGTCATCGCCGCCGCCGTGGTGGTAGCGCAGGAGCGAAGGCGGCACGATCTCGTCGAACGTGACGCGGTTGTCGTAGTCGCGGCCGTCCGGGCCGTGCATGACGAAGCGCCAGACGCCGCCGGGCTTGAAGTCGAAGCTGGAGGTGGTGGTGCGGAAGCCGTCCGGCCCCCACCACCGCGCGAGGTGCTTGGGGTCGGTCCACACCGACCACACCAGATCGCGCGGCGCGTCGATCAGACGCGAACCGATCATCGCCAGCGGATCGGACTGAAGGTCAACGCTACTTCTTTCGGCCACGCTTCTTCTCCTGCTTCTTGTCGGCATCGCCGCCGGTCAGCGTTCGCAGATAGTCTTCCAACCGGTCGAGCCGCTCCTCCCAGAGCCTGCGGTATTCCTCGAGCCAGTCGTCGACGGTCTTCAGCGCCTGCGGCTCGATCCGGCATGGCCGCCACTGCGCCTCGCGGCCCCGCGCGATCAGCCCGGCGTGCTCAAGCACCTTGAGGTGCCGCGACACCGCGGGAAGGCTGATGTCGAACGGCTTGGCCAATTCCGAAACCGAGGTCTCGCCGAGCGCGAGACGCGCCAGGATCGCCCGCCGGGTCGGATCGGCGAGAGCGGAGAAGGTGGCGCTGAGCGGGTCCTGGATCACGTTTGTATTTGACCAGTTCGTTAAATAACTGATCGGTTAAATACACGACACGCCTATAGCGCGTCAAGCGCGATCCTTCAAAATCGGATTCTCCTAGTCCTCGAAGGTGTTACGGCCTTCGAGCTTGGTGCGGAGCCCCAGCGTCTCGGTCACCGACTGCACGGCGCTGGAGATGATGCCCTGCTTCTTTCGCGGAGCGGCGCGCTTGGCCTTCCGCTTGGCGACCTTGCGCCCCTTCAGCTTCGCCGTCCGCATGCCGCGCTTCTTTGCCGGTCGCTTTGCGCTCTTGCGAGCAGCCTTCCGCTTCTTAGCCATGCTCTCCCTCCAGCTTTTGATCCTCGCCCGACGATCTAAGCACAATTCCGCATTTTAAGTTCCGCCTACCCTGCGGGCGTGGCGATCGGGAGGTCGGTGAAAATCTTGTACTGCTGCACCCGGGGCTTCGCCTTGTCCTCTTCGTTGACGAACTGAAACGAGCTTTTGCCGAGCAGCGAACGCGGCAGCACCATGACGCGGATAAAGCGGCTCGACCGGTCCATCGCGGCCTGCGCGAACACCGGATCGGAGCCGGTCTCGTACCAGGCGCTGCCGGGACCGTAGGAGGTCGAGCGGCCGTGGGTGTCGATGCGGATGCCGCCGTCGAGCAGGCAGCGGATGCCCGGCCCCCAATGCTTGTGCAGGAAGGCGCAGCCGCCGGGCGGAAACGCAACGCTGTCGCCGCGCAGCAGCAGTTCGCCCTGCGGGATCGGTTTCCAGCGCGGCGGCGAGCTTTTCGAACGAACGGAATGCCGCCTTGATCGGCTGGGCTTCGCTGCCCGCCGCGGACAGCTCGAACCGCCAGATCGTGGCTCCGTCCTTGCCAACCGCAAACGAAGCCGCGCCCTCCCCGCCCCAAGCTTCGCCGTCGCTCAACGTGTTGCCGTCGATCGTCACCGCGCCGTGCACGACGAAGATCATCCGCGCCAGAGCCGGCAGCGAGCCCGCCGCGCCGCCGCTGAACGAGTCCTCGTAGAGCCGCATGACCGGAGCCATCAGGCGTCCTCTCCTATTTGAAAAACTCGATCAGCGCCTTCGCTGTCGCGTCCGGATTCTCCTCCGGCAGGTAATGGCCGCAGTCGATCGCCATGCCGCGCACGTCGGTCGCCCATTCGCGCCAGGTCGCCAGCGGATCGGCCTCCGCCTCGCTCGGGATGCCGGCCGATCCCCACAGCGCCAGCATCGGACAGGTGATCTTCCGGCCCGCGGCGCGGTCGGCTTCGTCGTTCTTGAGATCGGTGGTGCGGCCGGCGCGGTAATCCTCGCAGGTCGCGTGGATACGCAGCGGATCCTGGAAGAACGCGTGGTAGTGCGCGAGCGCCCGAGGATCGAACTTGTCGAGCGCTTTGCCCTTGGTCCCCGGCCCGCTCTTGCGGTCCCAGAACGCGATCGGATCGCGGCCGATCATCTCCTCGGGGAACGGCGCGGGCAGCGCCAGGAACGTCCAGTGCCAGATGCGGAACGCGAGCTTGGCATCGATGCCGTGCCACATGTCGTAGGTCGGCACGATGTCGAGCGTGGCGAGCTTCTCCAGCCGGCCAGGATGGTCGAGCGCGAGCCGATAGGCGACACGGCCGCCGCGGTCGTGGCCGGCGAGACGGAACCGCACATGACCGAGCTTTTCCATCAGCTCGACCATGGCGTTGCCCATCGAGCGTTTGTCGTAGGGCGCGTGATTGGCGTCGGCTTCCGGCACCGCCGACCAGCCGTAGCCTGGCAAGTCCGCGATCACCAGCGAGAAGTGCGGCGCGAGCAGTGGCGCCACGCGGTGCCACATCACGTTGGTTTCCGCATAGCCGTGCAGCAGCAGGAGCGGCGGCCCCTGCCCGCCCGAGCGCGCGAAGATTTTCCCGGCGGACGTGTCGATCCAATGCGACGGGTAGCCGGGGTAGAGATCGGCGAGATCGGGCATGGCGCATCACACCGCGCCACACCGCACGGGTCAACCGCCCGCCTTCTCGCGCGCCACCGCCTGCCAGCCGATGTCGCGGCGGCAGAAGCCCTCCGGCCATTTGATACGGTCGATAGCTTGATACGCCCGCGCCTGCGCCTCAGTCACCGTCTTGCCGCGCGCCGAGACGTTGAGCACGCGGCCGCCGTTCGCCGTGACCTTGCCGCCGACCGCCTTGGTGCCGGCATGGAAAACCTCCACCCCTTCGACCTTGGCCGCCTCATCGAGCCCTTCGATCACCGTGCCGCGCTGGTAGTCGCCCGGATAGCCCTTGGCCGCCATCACCACGGTCAGCGCCGCGTCCGGATACCAGCGCAGATCGAAGTTCCTGAGCTGGCCGTCGCATGACGCGATCAGCGCCGGCACCAGGTCCGACATCAGCCGCAGCATCAGCACCTGGGTCTCCGGATCGCCGAACCGCGCGTTGTATTCGATCAGCTTCGGCCCATCCTTGGTGATCATCAATCCGGCGAACAGCACGCCCTTGAACGGCGCGCCCATCGCCTTCATCGCCCGCATCGTCGGCACGACGATCTCGTCCATGGTGCGCGCCGTCATCTCCGGCGTCATCACCGGGGCCGGCGAATAGGCACCCATGCCGCCGGTGTTCGGCCCGGTGTCGCCGTCGCCGACCCGCTTGTGGTCCTGCGCCGAGGCGAGCGGGATCGCGGTCTCGCCGTCGCACAGCGCGAAGAACGACGCCTCCTCGCCGACCAGGAATTCCTCGACCACCACCTCCGCGCCGGCCTGGCCCAGGCCGCCGCCGAACATCATGTCGATGGCGGCTTCCGCCTCCGCCAAATTCTCCGGGATGATGACGCCCTTGCCGGCCGCCAGCCCATCCGCCTTGATGACGATCGGCATGCCCTGCCTGCGGACGTAGGCCTTCGCCGGCTCCGCCGACGTGAAGCGCTCATAGGCCGCGGTCGGAATGTTGTTGGCCCGGCACAGGTCCTTGGTGAAGCCCTTCGATCCTTCGAGACGCGCCGCGAGCCTGCTCGGCCCGAATGTCTTGATCCCGGCCGCTTCGAGATCGTCGACCAGGCCCGCCACCAGCGGCGCCTCCGGGCCCACCACCACGAGATCGATGGGCAGCGCCTTGCAGAACGCGATCACCGCCCCGTGGTCGGCGATGTCGAGCGCGACGCATTCGGCCTCTTTCGCGATGCCGGCATTGCCCGGCGCGCAGAGCAGCCGGTCGGTCAGCGGGCTCGCCGCCAGCTTCCACGCCAGCGCGTGCTCGCGCCCGCCCGAGCCGAGAAGAAGGATGTTCATGCCCGGCAACCACTAGCACGCCCGAAACCCCACGGAACTTATGCCATCCCCGGCCATCCACAGCGTCCACACCCGCCTCGACGGGAGCCGCCCGTCGTGGTTTGCTGGCCGCCATGAAAGTCCTGTCGGTGGTGCTGTTGTTCGTGTTCGGTGCGATCGCTTGCGCGAGCGCCAGCGACTACTCGATGGACAACCGCCCCGTGGTCGTCTTCAAGGGCGGCATCATCCATCAGTCGCCCTATCCGCAGGGCCGCCGCAACGCCTCGGTTATCGCCTCCGACGCCTGCTGGGCCGACTGCAAGACCACCTGCAACTTCAAAATGACCGATTGCATGGCCGGCACCGACCCGGACCTCTGCCGGCCCCACCTCGACGCCTGCGACCGCTCCTGCCAGCGCAACTGCCGCGGCATCTCCGGCGGGCCATTCCTCGGCTTCGTCGACTGGTAAGACGGCCCGGCCGTCAGCGCTTACGCGCGTTTACGCGCGTCTTGACGCTCGATGGGCTAGTCTCGCGCTCTGATGCTCGAAAAGTTCGCCGCCCGCCTCCGCGACAGCGACACCGATTACCTCCTGTTGATGCCGTTGCTGGTCAGCGGCTTTCTCATCCAGGCAGTGACGGCGCTGGTGCGCGTGACGATCTCCTATCGCGCCGTCGAGCTGAACCTCTCGATCGCGTTCCTCGGCTTCATCGCCGCCACCTTCGCCATCTTCCCGATCCTGATCGCGGTCCAGGTCGGCCGCCACATCGATCGCGGCCACGACGCGCGCACCACCTGGATCGGCTCGGCGATCTTCATGCTCGCGGTAGCGGGCTTCGCGGTGTGGTCGACGCCGGCGGGCCTGCTGGTGTTCTCCGCGGTGATGGGCATCGGCCACATCATGCTGATGGCGAGCCAGCAGATGGTCTGCGTGCGCGCCGCCGGCCCCCGCAGCCTGGAAACGGTGTTCGGCAACTTCATGGTTGCCACCTCGCTCGGCCAGGGGCTCGGACCCTACATCGTCGGCTGGGCCGGCGGCAGTTCGCCGCTGCCGCCGACGCAATTGCTGTTCGAGATCGCCGCGGGCTTCGCGCTGCTCTCATTCCTGGCTGCCCTGCTGCTGCGCCCGAGCCGGACGGTGACAGCCGAGGCCGACGATGAGCCGCTGGTTCCGGTCGGCCAGATCCTCCGCATCCCCGGCTTGGTCGCGGTGGTGCTCGCCGGCGTGATCCTTGTGTCGTCGTCCGACGTCATCATCGTCTATGTGCCGCTGCTCGGCGCCGAGCGGCACATCGACGTCCACCACATCGGCCTGCTGCTGACCGTGCGCGCCGCCGCCTCGATGCTGGCGCGGCTGTTCTATGCGCGCCTGGTGGCGGCGGTCGGCCGCTGGCCGCTGATGACCGTCAGCACGCTGATATGCGGCGTCACCTACGCGATCATCGGGCTGCCGATGCCGCTGTGGGCAATGCACGCTACCATCGCCGTGATGGGATTCTCGTTCGGGCTGGCCACCACGCTCAGCATCACCATCATCGTCGACCTCACCACGGTAAACGCGCGGGGCACCACCAACTCCATCCGCATCATGAGCAACCGGATCGGTCAGTTCATCATGCCGTTCGGCGCCGGCCTGATCGCCGCCGCCGCCGGGCTCGGCGGGCTTTTCCTGGTGCTGGCCGCCTTCATCGCCGCCTCCGGCGCGGCGATGATCTGGAAGCGCCCGGCGGCGTGACAGTCCGCCGCATAGCCCGCATTCGCTGACGCGCCTTCCGGCCGGCAGCGTGGCGGCGCATGGTGGCGGCAACAACCGGGAGGATATGACGTGAAGCAGTCGGCTGCCCTGATCGCGCTTGCTTTGGCCCTGCCGATGACGGCCCCGGCCGCCGCCGATGAAGCCTATCCGGCCCGGACCGTGAAGTTCGTGCTGCCGGTTGCCGCGGGCTCCGCCACCGACGCGGTGGCCCGCGTGGTCGCCAACCGGCTCAGCAAGACGATGGGCCAGCCGGTCGTGGTCGAGAACATGCCGGGCGCCGGCCTCAACCTCGGCGCCACCCACGTCGCCCGCGCGGCGCCGGACGGCTACACGCTGCTGGTCGCGCCGATGCCGCCGCTGTCGGTCAACCATCTGCTCTACCGCGACCTGCAATATCAACCGAACCAGTTCGTGCCGATCGCAATGCTGGTGCAGACGCCGAACACGCTGATCGTGAAGAACGACCTGCCGGTGAAGACCGTGCAGGAGTTCATCGCCTACGCCAAGGCGAATCCGAACAAGCTGAGCTACGGCTCGCAGGGGTTGGGCTCCAGCGCGCACCTCACCATCCGGCTGTTCGAATTGCGGGCCGGCATTGAAATGACGCACGTGCCCTACCGCGGCGAGGTCCCGATCCTGAACGACATCGTCGCCGGCCATATCGATGCGTTTTTCGGCACGCTGTCGACCGCGCTACCGCTCTACCAGGCCGGCAAGCTGAAGCTGCTCGCTGTCGGCAGCACCGAGCGAACCAAAGCGGCGCCGGAACTTCCGACCATGATCGAAGCCGGCCTGCCCGGCTTCCGCTCGACCTCGTGGTACGCGCTGGTCGGCGCCGCCCGGCACGCCGGCGCCGATCGTTGCGAAGATCAACGGCGAGGTGAATGCGGCGCTGAAGGACGATGAGGTGCGCTCGACCCTCGACAAGCTGCTGCTGGAGCCGGTTCCGGGCAGCCCGGACGACGCCGCGAAGTTCATTGCCCGCGAGACCGAGCAATGGACCAAGGTCATCAAGGACGCCGGCATTCCGGTGCAGTGAAAGACAGCAACATGATCGTCGACTTCCAGCATCATTTCATCCCGCGCGAGATGGCCAAGGAGCCGCCGGCGGGCAAGGCCGGCGTACATTTCGACAAGGACGGCGTGCCGAGCATGACGCCGAACGCGGTGCTCTACGATCTCGATGAGCACATCGACATGATGGACACGGCCGGCATCGACGCCGCCTTCCTCACCGTGCCGCCCGCGATGTGCGCGAGCCTTGAGGTGTCGCGGCTCGCCAACGACAAGACGCAGGCCGCGGTGAAGGCCTACCCCGGCCGCTTCATCGGCGGCGCCCACGTCAATCCGCTGCACGGCGCCGACGCGCTCCGCGAGCTGAACCGCTGCAAGGCCGAGTTCGGCTTTCCCGGCGTCGTCATCACCTCGGAGATCGACGGCGTCTTCATCGACGATCCGGCGCTGGAGCCGTTCTGGAACGAGGCCACCAGGCTCGGCATGTTCGTGTTCATCCACCCGTGCCTGAAGCTCAACTTCTCGCAGCCGCTCAACGCCTACGACCTGGCGCGCTCGGTCGGCCGCGAGTTCTCGCTGATCGCGGCGACCGTGCGGCTGATCGATTCCGGGCTGCTCGACCGCCATCCGAACCTGCGCATCCACATGTCGCATCTCGGCGGCGGCATCGCCACCATGCTCGGCCGCATCCGCAAGTTCCAGGACCGCGAGCATTTCGGCACCGCCGGCCATCCGGTCCACGGCAAGCTGCCGGCCAAGGATTTCGACCACTACATCCGCGAGCGGCTGGTGTTCGACACCGCCGGCATGTGCGGCGAGATCAAATCCGTGCAGGCGGCGCTGCTGGAGCTGCCGGCCTCGCGCTGCATCTTCGGCACCGACTATCCGCAGGAAATCCGCGACACCGCCGGGGTGAAGAAATTCGTCGACGACATGCGGGCGCTCGGGCCGGACGGCGAGCGGATGCTGTCGGGCAACAACGGGCTGCTGCTCAAGAATTGAAGCATCAAGGTTCGTCATGGCCGGGCTTGTCCCGGCCATCCACGCCTTACTTTGTAGCCCAAGGCGTCGGATGCTCGGCACAAGGCCGGGCATGACGTGGATAGGTCGTCACTCGCCAGCACAAAACAGCCTCGAACTCGGCTAGTGTTGCCCCCATGCCTGATTCACAGCCCAACGTCGTCGAAGTCACCGTCTCCGAGCTCTCCGCCCAACTGAAGCGCACCGTCGAGGACGCCTACGGCTACGTCCGCGTCCGCGGCGAAATCTCCGGCTACAAGGGCCCGCACTCGTCCGGGCACTGCTATTTCGCGCTGAAGGACGACCGCGCCAAGATCGACGGCGTGATCTGGAAGATGACCTTCGCCCGGATGCGGATGAAGCCCGAGGAGGGCATGGAGGTCATCGTCACCGGCCGCCTGACCACCTATCCGAACCGGTCGAGCTACCAGATCGTCGTCGAGACCTTGGAGCCCGCCGGCGTCGGCGCACTGATGGCGCTCCTGGAGGAGCGCAAGCGCAAGCTCACCGCCGAGGGCCTGTTCGACGAGGCGCGAAAGCAACTCCTGCCGTTCCTGCCCGAGGTGATCGGCGTCGTCACCTCGCCGACGGGCGCCGTGATCCGCGACATCCTGCACCGCCTCGCCGACCGCTTCCCGCGCCATGTCATCGTCTGGCCGGTCAAGGTGCAGGGCGACGGCTCCGCCGAGCAGGTCGCCGCCGCGATCCGCGGCTTCAACGCGCTTCCCGACGCGCGGCCGCATCCGCAAGCCGGACCTGCTGATCGTCGCCCGCGGCGGCGGCTCGCTGGAGGACCTGTGGTCGTTCAACGAGGAGATCGTGGTCCGCGCCGCGGCCGAAAGCATGATCCCGCTGATTTCCGCGGTCGGCCACGAGACCGACGTGACCTTGATCGACTTCGCCTCCGACAAGCGGGCGCCGACGCCGACCGCCGCCGCCGAGATCGCCGTGCCGGTGCGCGCCGACCTGATCGCCGAACTGATGAGCAAGGCGCGCCGCGCGCTGTCGTGCTGGCAGCGCGGCCAGGAATCTCGCCGCAACGAGGTGCGGTCTGCCGCCCGCGTATTGCCAAGCGCGCTGCGGCTGATCGAGAACAAACGCCAACAGTTCGACGAGGCTGCCGCGCGGCTTCCTCGTGCGCTTCGCGCCAACGCGCAGCTTCATCACACGCAATTCTCCCGCGTCGCTGGACGCCTCGCGCCGCAACTTCTCCGCGGCGCCGTCGAACGCCGCCGCCTCCGCCTCGATGCCTGCTCGCAGCGGCTTGGCAGCGCGGTGAAGACCTATCGGCTGACGCATCTGACACGCATCGCGCGCGCTCGCGACCGCGTCACGACCTTGGCCGAACGTGCGGAGCGTGCGGTCTGGACCCTGTTCGACAATCGCGCCGCCCGGATGGAGCGCGCCGGGCAATTGCTGGCGGCGTTCTCGTATCGCGGCGTGCTGTCGCGCGGCTTTGCGCTGGTGCGCGACGGCGAAGGTCATCCACTCCGCACCGCGACATCCGTGCAGCCGGGCGCGCCGCTCGACATCGAGTTTACCGACGGCCGCGTCGGGGCCACCGCGCAGGGCGTCAGCAAACGCATCGAGAGCCCGCCGTTTGCAAGATCGCGGCCGCGCACCCGGCGCGGCGGCGGCGGGAACGAAGGCCAGGGAAGCCTGTTCGGGTGACCGCCATCGCCGAGCCCGCGCGAAGCGACGAACTCCTCGGCCATCCCCGCGGGCTGACCTACCTGTTCGCCACCGAGATGTGGGAGCGGTTCTCCTACTACGGCATGAAGGCGCTGCTGGTGCTCTACATGGTGAAGTATCTGCTTCACCCCGAGCATGCGCAGACCGTGATCGGCTTCGCCGCGCTGAAGGCCGCACTCGAATCCATCTTCGGCCCGCTTGAGCTGCAGCCGCTGTCGTCGCAGATCTACGGCCTCTACACCGGGCTGGTTTACCTCACGCCGGTCCTCGGCGGCTATCTCGCCGACCGCGTGCTTGGCCAGCGCCGCATGGTCATCATCGGCGCGTCGCTGATGGCGGTCGGCCATTTCATGATGGCGTTCGAGCCGCTGTTCCTGCTGGCGCTGCTGACGTTGATTCTCGGCAACGGCGCCTTCAAGCCGAACATCTCCACCCAGGTCGGCACGCTCTATGCGCCGGGCGATCCGCGCCGCGACAGCGCCTTTTCGATCTTCTATGTCGGCATCAATCTCGGCGCGTTCCTCGCGCCGCTGGTCTGCGGCACGCTCGGCGAGACGCTCGGCTGGCATTACGGCTTCGGCGCCGCCGGCGTCGGCATGACGCTCGGGCTGTGCATCTATCTCTATGCCTCGCGCACCTTGCCGCCCGACCCCCTGACCCGCAGGCAATCGCGCCCGGCGGAGCCGCTCGGCCGCGACGAATGGCGCGCGCTCGGTGCCCTCGTGCTGCTGGCCCTGCCCGTCACGTTCTTCTGGGCGACCTACGAGCAGCAGGGCAACACCATCGCGCTATGGGCCGATGGCTACACCGACCGCGGCATCGGTTCGTGGCAGATACCCACCACCTGGTTTCAGGCGGTCAATCCATTCCTGATCTTCGCCTTCACGCCGCTGATCCTGTCGCTGTGGAAGCGCCAGGCCGCGCGCGGCCGCGAGCCCTCCACCGTGCTGAAGATGGCCTATGGCTGCTTCGGCAGCGCCGCCGCACACCTGATCCTGGCGGCCGCTGCCGTGTCGGCCGCCGGCGGCAAGGCCAGCGTGCTGTGGCTGCTCGGCCTATTTCGTCGTGCTCACGGTCGGCGAGCTTTATCTCTCGCCGGTTGGCCTGTCGCTGGTCACCAAGGTCGCGCCGGCCCGCGCCCTTTCGATGATGATGGGGGTGTGGCTTGCAACGAGCTTCACCGGCGGCTTCCTCGCCGGCTATCTCGGCAGCCTGTGGTCCGGCATGGGCAAGCCGGAGTTCTTTTTGATGATCGCGGTGATCGCGGCATTGGCCGGGCTGGTGATCCTGGCCTTCGTGCGGCCGCTGAAGCCAATCCTCAAGGGCTAGGGCAGCACTCGCACGTTTATACTTGCGTATGCTCATCTAACATCATCGTTTCGCATCGCCGTCCTCGAGTATACGCGGCGTTTTCAACCAACTTAACGCTTGCCGCTTACGCCTTATTGCCGAGGCACGTTCATTCTCGAACCCGGCAGGCCGCTATGGCATTCAAATCATTTCTGAGCCGTCTCAGCCGAACAGCGCATGCGTTGCGCGCGGCCAACAGTGCCAACGTCACCATCACCTTCGCGCTTGCGACGATCCCGATCGTCGGCTTCGTCGGCGCCGCCGTCGACTACAGTCACGCCAACTCGGTGAAGACCGCGCTGCAGGCGGCCGCCGACTCCACCGCGTTGATGCTGTCGAAGACCGCGGCGACAGAGACAAGTGCACAGCTGACGACGCAGGCCAACAGCTATTTCAAGGCGCTGTTCACACGACCCGAGGCGACCGCCCTCACCGTCACCGCCACCTACAACAACACCAACGGCAGCCAGGTTTACGTCGTCGCCAGCGCCAACGTGAAGGCCAACTTCATGAACCTGGTCGGCGTCTCGCAGATGACAGTCGGCGCCAACTCGACGGTGAAGTGGGGCAACGCGCGGCTGCGTGTCGCCCTGGTGCTCGACAACACCGGCTCGATG
The DNA here is from genome assembly GCA_963785665.1 of uncultured Alphaproteobacteria bacterium. Classification (GTDB taxonomy): domain Bacteria; phylum Pseudomonadota; class Alphaproteobacteria; order Rhizobiales; family Xanthobacteraceae; genus Z2-YC6860. Next base: position 823,743 of record CAWAWF010000018.1, on the reverse strand, counting down.
GCGGACAGCGGCAAGATCGGCGCGCTTCAGACCGCCACCAAGAGCCTGTTGACACAGTTGCAAGCCGCCGTGGTCAACCCGGGCGATGTCTACGTCTCCATCATTCCCTTCGTCAAAGACGTCAACGTCGGCGCCAGCAACTACAAGGCGACTTGGATCGATTGGACCGATTGGAACGCCAACAACGGCAGCTGCAGCAATTCGAACTACAGCGACAGCCAGAGCGACTGTACCTCGCACAACAAGACCTGGACGACCGCCAACCACAACACCTGGAACGGTTGCGTCATGGACCGCGGCAACTCGACCGCGCCCAGTTCCGGCAACTACGACACCAATGTGACCACTCCGACGACCAGCATCACTGCGACGCTGTTTCCGGCCGAGCAGTACGATTCCTGCCCCGCCGCAGCGGTGATGGCGCTGAACTACAACTGGTCGAGCATGACGTCGCTGGTCAACTCGATGACGCCGAACGGCAACACCAACCAGGCGATCGGACTGCAGCTCGGCTGGCAGTCGCTGGTCGGCGGCGGCGTCTTCCCCGCGCCTCCGGCGATGGATCCCAACTACCAGTATTCGCAGATCATCATCCTGCTGACCGACGGCCTCAACACCCAGGACCGCTGGTACACCAGCCAGTCCTCGATCGATGCGCGGCAGCAGTTGACCTGCAACAACGTCAACGCCGCCAAGATCACGCTCTACACGATACAAGTGAACACCGACGGAAGCCCGACCTCGTCATTGCTGCAGAATTGCGCGGGAAGCCCGGGCAAGTACCCCGAATTCAAGCAAGTTCTTCTTGCTGACGTCGTCGTCGCAGATCGTCACGACCTTTCAGCAGATCGCAACAAACCTCTCGAATCTTCGCATCGCTCAGTAGAGCGCCGCGCACGCCAACCGTCCCCTTCATCGATCCGCAGAGCGGGAGCACCAGAATTATGACCAGCATTGCCAGCACGACATCGAATTGGCTTCAATCAGTCAGCACCGGAAGCAATTGGCTTCAATCGGCGGCCACCGGCGGCTCGTCCGACACCGATTGGATGGATTCGTCATCTGGGGGAAGTGACCCGGTGGTCGCCGCTGCCAGCGCATTTGCTGCGGCAGAACAGACCGATATCTCGGACGTCAATACTCTCGTTGTAAACGAAGGCATCTCAACTCTTTCGACGCAAGCAGCTTCGTTGCCGCCCGACGATACGACGCAGCCGTCTTCGTCATCGGTCGATATTCTTGCCTGATCGCCGACGCGGCGGTGTCCGCCGAGCGCGACAAGGTGCTTCGCGGCCTTTAACGAAGGCAATATGGACCGCCGCTCGATGCGAGCGTCGGTCTACGCGCGCTTGAGCCCATCTCGGAACGCGATCGCCTCGAGTTCGGCCTTAACCGCGTCCATCACCGGGACCACCGGCCGCGCCTCGAACACGAAGGACGGCAGCATCGAGCAGAACTTGTGGACCGCCAGCGGATCGTCGCAGTCCAGCATCATGTAGCCGCCCCAGTCGCCGACGCGGATGACGAACAGCTCGATCTTGAAATTGTCCGGCGCCTTCCACTGGGTGAAAACCTCCAGGATGCGCTTCTGGGCGTTCTCGTATTCCATCGCCGAGCCTTGCGGCCGCTCGGTCCACGTCAGCATGTATTTCATCGCCATCCCCCAACGCCTGAAAACATCGGCGTGGGCGGCACTGTCGCCCGAATGCGCCGGCGCTGACAAGGCCGCCCCGCGTTCTGGCCTCGAAGCCCGCCCGGTCGTAGAGTGCCCCTGCAATAGTCAGGGAGGACTTCCGTGAAAATCGTCGATCTCAGCCGCGAACTCTATCACCGCACCCCGAGCTACCCAGGCCAGCCTCCCATCATCCACGGCGTCTGGAAGACCCACGACGAGGCGTTCGCCGAATCCGGCAACGTCCAGGGCAACAGCGTAATGTTCTTTTCAATGCCCGACCACGGCGGCACCCACATCGACGCGCCGCGCCACTTCGGCAAGAACGGCACCCCGATCAACGAGTATCCGCTGGAAAACTGTATCGTGCCGGGCATCTGCATCGATCTGCGCCACATCGCGCCCAAGGCCGAGTTCGGACCGGCCGAGCTTGAAGCCGCGGTGAAGAAGACCGGCCTGCCGGTGCCTAAAGGGGGAACGGTGCTGCTGTGCACCGGCCATCACGAGCGCACCTTCCCGCGCAAGGAATACTCGACCGAAAATTCCGGCATCAACGTCGCCGGGACCGAATGGCTCGCCAAGCAGGGCGTCGTGCACTTCGGCATCGACTCGATGCGGCCCGGCCCCGAGGGCAAGGTCAACTCCCTGGTCCACAAGGCCTGCCTCGACGTGAACATCACCCACATCGAGAGCCTGTGCAATCTGGAAACGCTACTCGGCCAGGGCCAGTTCACCTTCATCGGCCTGCCGATGAAATGGAAAGAAGGCACCGGCTCGCCGATCCGCGCCGTCGCCGTGTTCGATTTGCGGTAGGAAAATTTCCGCCGGTTTGTGACAGGATGAGGACTGTGGTCCGCCAAAACTTTAGCGGTCCATTTAAATTCGACGCAACGTTTTCTGCCGTAGCGTGCCGCGCATCGACAACGCAACGGAGAAAATGATGTCGGGGGTAATCAAGCGTTTTCTGAAAGATAAATCGGGCGCCACCGCCATTGAGTACGGACTGATCGCGGCCGGAATTTCGGTCGCCATCATCACCGTCCTGAAGGGCCTGGGCACGAAGCTGAATTCCACCTTCACAAGCGTTCAGAACGCACTCAACTAGCTCGTCGTGGTTCCACAAGTGGCAAACTGAACTGCCCCGGCGAAAGCCGGGGCGTTTTTGCTGTACGTCCATTGTCTAGATCCGACACAATAGGTTCAACTGGCCCATTCAGGGTTGGAACGAATGGTCGGGGGAGACGTGACGATCGCCGGCATCGGCTTTTCGTTCGTCAATTATCTCGACGAGCTGCCCTATTTCGCGCAGGAGGTGCTGCCGCGGCTACAGCGGCTCGGCCTTCACGCCGCCCCACCCTAACCCTTGAACCACTCCGGCACGCGGCGGATCGCGTCCGCTCGCGCCGCCGGGTTGGTGCCGCTGTGGGCCCGGCCGCTGTTGTCGGCGGTGAACGGCAGGCCGGTCCGCACCTGCAGCGGCCGGTTCGGATGGTCGAAATCGTGGTGCGCCTGCGGGTAGACATGGATCGCCACCCGGGCACTTCGCCCCTTGGCGCCCGCCACCATCTGCTGGCACGCCTGGGCCGAAGCCTGCTCGTCGAGCCGCCCGATCAGGATCAGGGTCGGCACCCGCGCGCTCCAGGCGGCGTTGCTGAGCCGCCGGCAGCCCGGATAAAGCGCCACCGCCGAGCGGAAGTCCGGACCCTCGTCGGTCTGCGCCTGCGGCCGCACCCGCGCCGTCCACAATACGGCGACCGCGCCGCTCGACCAGCCGAGCAGCGACACCCGGTCGGCGGCGACATATTTCTGCTCTTGCAGCCAGACCCGCGCCACATTGGCATCGGCGACCCGCTCGCGATCGGGCCGCACCGAGCCCCGCCGGTTGCATTGGCTGCCGACGCCGCGTGAGGCATTGCTGTCGGGCATCAACACCACAAATCCGTCCTTGGCCAGCCGCTCGCCCCAATCCCGGTAGCGCGCGCCAAGCGTGCCGGCGCGGTTGGTCAATCCGGTGCAGTTGTGCAGCGCGACCACCGCCGGGAACGGGCCCTCCCCGTCCGGGCGGAACATCAGCGCCTTGAGCGGGTGGCCGTCCTTCGGCGCGATGTCGACGGTCGCGGGATTGCCCGCGGCCAAAACCGGGCCCGGACAAGCTGATGACAGTGGCGGTGGCGAGGATGGCGAATGCGGCGCGCATGAAATCGAATTGCTCAATCGGAGGCAGCGACCTTATCACGAGTTGCCAAGCCCGGGCAGTCATGCGATGGCGAAGGACGGCTACCAACGGCGCGGCGAGACGATTATGTTGGTTGCGAGCACCTGTACCGGGGTATCGTTCCTAAGCCACGGAGAATTTCTTTGCTGAATCGTTCCGATCGCCCGTCGCCGATGGCCGGAGAGGCCGAGGTCAAGTTCCTCGATGGCGATTTTCGTATCGTGCGCCCGGGCGCATTCGTTCGCTGCGCCGTCTCCGGCACGCCGATCCCGCTCGAAGAGCTGAAATACTGGAGCGTCGAACTCCAGGAGGCCTACGCCTCGCCCGAGGCGGTGCTGAAGCGGCTGCACCCGCAGCCAGGCAAGTAGAACTCAAGCCAGCACCCAGTCCCGGAACGCGGCCTCCTCGGCCACCTGAAGGGTGACCGGCAACGCCCGCGCCACCCCCGCCAAGGCCGCCACATCGTTCTGCCCGGCCATCCGCGCCAAGTCTTTTTCCGTCGTCACCAAGGTCATTCCGGCGCGCTCGGCCCGTTCGATCAGATCGCTTGCCTCGTGACGGCGATAGCGATGGTGATCGGCAAAGCCCACCGACGCGCCGACTTCGATGCCTGCGTTGCGCAAGGTGGTCGAAGAATTTCTCCGGATCGCCGATGCCGGCGAAGGCCAGCACCGGCCGCGCCCGCAAGGCCGCGAGCGCCGCCGTGTCCGGTTCGAGCCGGCCCCGGAACACCGCCAAGCCATAAGTCCCTGCCTCGCCCGCCACCCGGTCGCCCGCTTCGCCGCCGCCGACCACGAGAAGCGCCTGCGCGCGGCGAAGCTGCGCCGCCAACGGCGCCCGCAACGGGCCTGCGGGAAACACCCGGCCATTGCCGATGCCGCGCGAGCCATCCACCACCAGGATGGAGCGGTCCTTGCGCAGCCCCGGATTCTGGAAGCCGTCGTCCATGACGATGAAGCCGGCGCCCGCCGCCCGCGCGAATTCAGCGCCCGCGACACGGTCCCGCGCCACGATGGTCGGCGCGACGCGGGCCAGCAGCAGCGGCTCGTCGCCGACGTCATCGGCGCGGTGCCGCGCTGGGTCGACCTGCACCGGCCCCGCCAGAGCGCCGCCATGGCCGCGGCTCAACAGAAACGGCCGGCGATTGGCCGCCGCCAACATCCGCGCCACCGCGATCGCCGCAGGCGTCTTGCCGGCGCCGCCCAGCGTCGGATTGCCGACACAGAGCACGGGGATGCCGGCGTCGCGGCCGCGCTGGCCGAGCCGCGCGCCGGTGACCGCGCCGTAGGCCGCGCCGAGCGGTGCCAGCAGGCACGACGCCAAGCCGGCGCGCCGCCACCAGAACGCAGGATCACGCATATCGGTCACGCATATCGATCACGCATGGCGCTGTCGGCGCGGCCGGCCGCCATCGTCGTCAGGCCGCTCCAGGCCGAACTGCATCAGATACGGATCGAGCGCCGCGACCGTGCGCTCCAGCGCCCCGGTCAACGCCTCCACCACCCGCAGCCCGGTGTTGGCGACCGCCTCGCGCGCCTTGCCATCCGTCAGCCATGACCCGACCCGGACCGTGAGCTTGCCGGTGTCGGGCACCAAGTCGGCGCCGCCCGCTGCATTGAGCGCCGAATAGATTTCCGCAAAATTCCACACATGCGGACCATGGACGACGGCCGCGCCGAGCTTGGCGGCCTCGATCGGATTCTGCCCGCCGTGCTCGACCAGCGAGCCGCCCATGAACACGATCGGCGCGATGCGATAGATCAGGCCCAGTTCGCCCATGGTATCGGCGACATAGATTTCGGTGGTGCGATCCGGCAGTTCGCCGAGCGAACGCTGCGCGACCGCAAGCCCCGCGCCGCGGGCGATGGCGACGATGCTGGCGCCCCGGTCCGGATGCCGCGGCACCAGGATGGTCAGCAGGCCCGGGAAGCTTCGCCGCAGTCGGCGTTGCACATCGACCAGTTCGATCTCCTCACCCGGATGCGTCGACGCCGCGGCGAGCACGGGGCGGGCGAGGATGGCGTCCTGCAGCTCTCGCAACGCCGCCGGATCGAACGGCGGGGCCGGCACGTCGAGCTTGAGATTGCCGGTGACGAAATAACGCGGCGCGCCCAGCTCGGAGTAACGCGCAGCGTCCTCGGCCGTTTGCGTGAGGCACAGGTCGAAGTTGCCGAGCAGCGCCCCGATGGTGCGCGGCAATTTCCGCCAGCGCTTGAACGAGCGCTCCGACAGCCGGCCGTTCACCAGGATCAGCGGAACGTCGCGCCGCGCCGCCGCCATGATCAGGTTCGGCCACAGGTCGGACTCGACGAACAGCCCGAGGTTCGGCCGCCAATGGTCGAGGAAGCGGGCGACGAATTGCGGCATATCGACCGGCACGAACTGGTGGATCACGCCGGGCGGAAATCGCCGCTCGGCGAGCTCGGCCGCGGTGACCGTCCCCGACGTCACCAGCACGGCGATATCGCGGGCGCGGATGCGTTCGATCAGCGGCAGCACCGACAGCATCTCGCCGACGCTTGCGACATGGACCCAGACCAGCGGCCCCTCGGGGCGCGGCATCGCGCCCTCGCCGCGCCGCTCGGCAAGCCGCGCCTCGATCTCCTTGCCGCGCTTGAGCCGTTGATTGAGCAGCACGCCCGCCGCCGGCATCGCCATGGCGGTCAGCAGCCGATAGGCCTGCAGGGTCAGCGGCGCCCGGTCAGCCACGGGCCTCACCCTCCGCGACGCCGTCGGCGATGTCGTAGGCGCGGCGGGTCGCGGCGTTGAGTGCGTCCTCGACCGCGCGGCGGGCCAGCTCGAGCGTCTCGTCGTCGGCGTCCTGCGGCACGTAGATCGGCGCGCCCGCCACCAGGGCGGCGCGGCTGAACGGCAGATGCACCGTGGTGCGGTCCCAGTTCTTCAGCACGATCCGCCAGTGCGTGGCGAGCGCCACCGGAACGATCGGACGGCCGGTCACCTGCGCGAGCTTGACGATGCCAAGCCCGGCCACCCGCGACACCTTCGGCACGTCGGCGGTCATGGCGACATTGATACCTTCGCGCGCCGCGCGAACCAATCCATTGAAGCCGGACACGCCGCCCTTTTTTGCGAAATCCGAACCGTGCGTGCCCGAGCCGCGAATGGTCTCGATGCCGAGCCGCTCGGCGGCGATGGCATTGATCTCGCCGTCGCGGTGGCGCGACACCAGCACCTTGGCGCGCAGCCCTTTCGGCTTGACGAACGGCGTCAGGAAATGCTGGCCGTGCCAGAACGCCAGGATGATCGGCGCCCATCGTGGAATCTGGTCATAGATGTCCGGCGGCTCGATGGTCACCCTCGACGTGTGCCAGATCAGGCGCAGGAGCTGCGCCGCGGTCAGCCCAACCGCTTTCTGAAACCCAGCGGACCTGGTGATTTCGCGCAATGACAACATGCGGCAATCGCCCGGTCAGCGCGCCGGACCCGGCCCGGTCGCCTCGGGGTCGAGCAGCCGGTGCAGGTGAACGATGAAATAGCGCATCTCCGCATTGTCGACGGTCTGCTGGGCCTTGCCGCGCCAGACGGCCTGGGCCTCGGCATAGTTCGGATAGACACCGACCAGGTCGACCTTGCTCAGGTCCTTGAACTCCGTTGCATCGAGCTTGCTCAGCTCGCCGCCGATGACGAGATGGAGCAACTGCTTGGCGGGTGTGGACGGTGCGGACATCGCCGTTCCTTTTACGTTGAGTGCCCGGCGGCGGCTGACGTTACACCGGCTCGCTGGTCTGCGCACGGAGCAGATCGGCCAGCGCCGCATGCCGCCCGCGGCCAGTAGCGATCAGGACGCTGTGGACCGGATCGGGCCGGTTGTAGATCAGAGCGTGGCCATCGAGCCCGCTCATCACGCCGCCGGCTTCGTGCACCAAAAGATCGGCAGCGGCAAGGTCCCAGTCATGGCCGTTGCCGCCGGCAATGGCGGCGTCGAGCGTGGCGTCCGCCACCCGCGCCAGCCGCAGCGCCAGCGAATGCACCCGCGGCATCGCCTCGACGCCCGCGCCGTCGGCGATCATGCGGTCGAGCAGCCGTTTCGGCCCTGAGATACGCGCGCCCTTGAGGTCGCCGCCGGAGCTGGCGTGGATGACCGTGCCGTTCCGCGTCGCGCCGCCGCCGGCGATAGCGAGAAACAATTCGTCGGTCGCCGGCGCAAACAGCGCTGCAACGACCGGCCGGGCATCCACCACCAGCGCCGCCGACACCGACCAGTCCTCGCGGCCGGCAATGAAGGCCCGCGTGCCGTCGATCGGGTCGATCACCCAGACGCGCTTGGCGCCAACCCGGGTCGGATCGTTCTCGCTTTCCTCCGACAGCCAGCCGTCGCCGGCTTCGACCAGATGTCGATGCAGAATGTCGTTCGCAGCGATGTCCGCCTCGGTCACCGGCGAGTCGCCCTCGCCCTTGGTCCACTGCTTGAGCGGTCCGCGAAAGAATTTCTTCGCGAGCGCGCCGGCCTCCTGCACCGCGGCGGCAAGCCGGTCGCGGTCGCGGGACAGCTCAGACGCCGGCAATGGTGAGGCCCTCGATGCGGAGCGTCGGCGCGTTGGTGCCGTAGCGGAATTGCAGATCGCTGCCCGGCGTCACGCTGCGGAAAATGTCGCGGAGATTGCCGGCGATAGTGACCTCGCTGACCGGATAGGTCTTCTGGCCCTTCTCGATCCAGAAGCCCGAGGCGCCGCGGCTGTAGTCGCCGGTCACCATGTTGGCGCCGGAGCCGATCAGGTCGGTGACGTAGAAGCCTTCGTCGATGTCCTTGAGCAAGTCTTCCGCGCTGCGCGTTCCCGGCTCCATGTGGAGATTGGTGGCGCCCGGCGACGGCGTCGATGAGGCGCTGCGTTGGGCATGCCCGGTGGTGACGAAGCCGAGCTCGCGCGCGGTCGCGCTGTCGAGCAGCCAGGTCTTCAGCACGCCGTCCTCGATCAGCGCCATGCGCCGGCCGGCGACGCCCTCGGCGTCGAACGGCCGCGAGCGCAGGCCGCGGACGCGGAGCGGATCGTCGATGATGTTGATGCCGGGCGCGAAAATCTGCTCGCCCATCCGGTCCTTGAGAAACGACGTCTTCCGCGCGATCGAGGCGCCGTTGATGGCGCTGACCAGGTGGCCGACGATGGAGCCCGAGATGTGGTTGTCGAAGATCACCGGCACCTTCCGGGTCGAGACCTTGCGCGGATTGAGCTTGGCCACCGCCTTCTCGCCGGCGCTCTTGCCGATCTTCTCCGGCGCGTCCAGATCGCTCGCGTGCAGCGCCGAGGAGAAGTCGTAGTCCGTCTCCATGCCGGTGCCCTCGCCGGCGATCGCCTGCATCGAGATCGAATGCCGCGAGCCCAGATAAGCGCCGGAAAAGCCATGGCTGGTGATCAGCACCATGCCGCCGATGCCGGCCGCCGCCGCCGCGCCGCCGGACTTGCTGACGCCGGACACGGCCCGGCCGGCCTCCTCGGCGCGCCGCGCCAGCGCCTCCAGCACCGCGACATCGGGCAGCTCGCGGTCGAACAGGTCGAGCTCGGGGAAACTCTTGGCCAGCAGCGCCGGGTCGGCGAGGCCGGCATACTTGTCGTCGGGCGCAACCCGCGCCATCGCCACCGCCCGCTCGGCCAGCGCCTGCACGCCGTCGCCGCTCATGTCGTTGGTGGACACCACGGCCTGCTTGCGCCCGACCAGCACGCGCAGCCCCATGTCGTCGCCTTCGGAGCGCTGCGATTCCTCGACGGCGCCGTCGCGGACATCGACCGATTGCGAGACCGAGCGCATCGCCACGGCATCCGCGGCGTCGGCGCCGGCCGAACGGGCAGCCTTAATCAAGCGCTCGGCGAGCGCGATCAGCTTCGACTGGTCGAACAGGGAATCCATTGCGGGCTTTCAGGTTTAGGAGGGCGGTAACGCTGTGACAAGCGTCAGATAAGGCGCAATTCGCCTGGATTCGAGAGCATTTCCGAAATTTGCACCATCGCCGGCAACCCAACGTCAATCATGCAATTCAAAGCCTCGCCAGAACGGCCGGTTAACCAGCCCTCTTAAGCCGATTCCGACGGCTCTGCGGCATCATTGCGACATGACCGGACGAATAAGTCCGGCTGGGAGTTTCGAGGCGTCAAATGGCTTTCGACAGGCCCGTGGGGTCGAGCCGCGCGTTGCGGCTCGACCCTTACGCCCTCCCGGTGCGCTATGCGGCGCGCGACGGCGGGGCGGATGGACAGGTTCGGGACATCGAGCTCGATCGCGAGCGCGTCGTGCTGCGGCGCGAGGTGTCCGGCATTCCGATGAAAGTCGGCGTGCGCATCGCCGACTTCACCGGCGTCACCATGCGAACGCTTGCCGCCGGACGGCGAGCAGCCGGCCGCCGTCGCCATCATGCTGGAACACCGCGACCAGGGCCTGACCGTGCCGCTGTTCGTCTCGACCGACGGCGGCGACGCCATGGCGGAATGGAAATCCTGGAGCCGGGTGCTCGGCGTGCCGCTGCTGGTCGCCGATCCGGACGGCGCAACCCGCGAGCCGTTCCAGCGGATCGGCCGCCTTGGCGTCGGCAAGCCCTCACCGCGGCGGCGCCGCCGCAGCACGCTGAAGGCCCGCCGCCCCTCGATCCTGATGCGACGGAAGCCCGGCCGCCCCTCCGCCACGCCGAACGTGTATCGCGGCGAGCGCGAGATCATCGCGCGGAATTGAGTTTAAGCTCTCAAATCGTCGTCATTCCGGGCGTCGCCGCCGAAGGCGGCGTAGCCCGGATGTCCCGGCCAAATGCTGCGCTTCTGTCTCTGGAAGCCGGGTCCGCGCAGGACGCGCAGACGTGGAGAGTGGTCAGACGATCGAAGTTCTAAGCCGCGCTGGCGGCGGCTTTCTTGCTCAAAAACTTCTGCTCGAACTCGGCCGCCGGCATCGGCGGGCCGTAGATAATAGCCCTGCCCCTCCTCGCAGCCCATGCCCTTGCAGCAACGTCGGCGGTGTCGGCGTCCTCGATGCCCTCGGCGATCACCGACAGGCCCAGCAGCGTGCCGAGATTGATGGTGCAGCCGACGATCGCCGCGTCGTCGCTAGTCGCCGCGCAGGTCGCGGACGAACGACTGGTCGATCTTCAGCCGGTCGAGCGGGAATTTCTTCAGATAGGTCAAGCTCGCATAGCCGGTGCCGAAATCGTCGAACGCGATGTGGACGCCGAGCTCCTGGACGCGGCGGAAGGTGTCGAGCGCCATCTCGTCGTCCTCGAGCAGGATGTTTTCGGTGACCTCCAGCTCGAGCAGGTGCGGCGAATATCCGGTGTCGTTCAGCACCGTCGCCGACCGTCGCCGCCAGATCGCCCGACTGAAGCTGCGACGGCGACAGGTTGACGCCGAGCCGGACCTCATGGCCGGCCTGCTGCCACAGCGCGGCCCTGCCGGCAGGCGGTCTCCATGACCCAGGGCGCGATGCGGTCGCGAGATCGACGACGCGTTGCACCAGCGGCATGAACTCCGCCGGCGCGACGACGCCGCGGGTCGGATGCCGCCAGCGGATCAGCGTCTCGGCGCCGGCCAGCCGGCCGTCCTTGAGGCTGATCTGCGGCTGATAGAACAGCTCCAGCTCTTTTCGCTCGACCGCCTGCACCAGCTCGGCCTCGAGCGAAAGCCGCGCCTCCAGCTCGTCGCGGATGCTGCGCTCGAAGAACACGTAGCGGCCGCGGCCGGCGAACTTGGCGCGGTAAAGCGCGAGATCGGCGTTGCCGAACAGCTCGTCCGCGGTCTGCGCAATTGTCCGGATAGAGCGCGACGCCGATGCTGACATTGACGCGGACCTGGCGCTCGCCGATCGCAAACGCGCTCTTGCCGAATGCCGCGCAGGTCCGTTCGCGCCAGCTCTTCCGCCCGCTTCGCCGCATCGGCGCCGCTGACGACGATGGCGAACTCGTCGCCGCTCAGGCGGGCGACCAGGCTCGCCGCGTCGACCAGCGCGCGGAGCCGGTCGGCGACGCCGCACAGCAGCCGGTCGCCGCAGGCGTGGCCGAGCGTGTCGTTGATCTGCTTGAACTTGTCGAGGTCGAGCATCAGCAGCGCGACCGTGCCGCTGCTCAGCCTTCGCCTCGTCGAGCCGCGCCGCCAGGTGCTCGTAGAGCGTGTTGCGGTTGGCGAGCGTCGGTCAGCGTGTCGTGCTCGGCGAGGTATTTGATCTTTTTCGCCTCGCGCTTGCGCTCCGAGATGTCGCGCATCACCGCGCCGTACTGCAGCCCGTCGACGCCCTGCCATGCGGAGAAGCAGGCTTCGAGCGGAAACGCCTCGCCATTCTTGCGGCGTCCCTCCAGCTCCATCACCTTGCCGCCGGGCGTGTTGAGCGTGTCCGCCATGCCCAGGATAGAGAGCGGCACCCGCGGGCCGTCGGCTTCGCTGGCGGCGCAGATGCGGTCGAGCGGCTGGCCGATCATCTCGTCCGGCTCGTAGCCGAAGATCGCCACCGCGCCCGGATTCCAGACCGTGATCAGGCCGTCCTGGTCGGCGCAGACGAGGCCGTCGCCGAGCGACATGGCGATCCGCTGGAAGCGCCGCTCGGCGATGCCGCCGAGCAGGCTGCGGAAGTCGATCTCGTCGAGCGCCATGGCGGCGAGATAGGCGGCGATCGCCAGATGCCAGAGCGAAGTGTCGAGGATGACGGCGAGCTTGGCCTGCAGCAGCATCGCGCCGACCTCGGCCGCGACCGCCGAAGCCGACCAGCACCGCGACGCGCGCCAGCGCCGAGACGCGGCGCCACATCAGCAGCATCAGCAGCGCGATCAGGCACAAGCCCGGCCAGCGTGACCAGACGCGAGACGGTGCGCAGCGCGCGGCCTTGCAGGATCGATTCCGCCGCCAGCATCTGCAGCTGCGGGCCCGGGGATGACGCCGGCCGTTCGGCACGCTGAAACGGTCGCCGAGCTCGATCGCGGTCGCGCCGATGATGACCTTCTTGTCCTTGAGCTTGGCGAGGGCAGCGGGATCGCCGCGCAGCACATCGACATAGGACACCATCGGCAGCGACGCCGCGCGGATGCTGAAATCGATGCGCAGCGGCGCCTCGTTGCTCTCGTACTTGCCGGCCAGCAACGCGCCGACCGACGGCAGGAACTTGCCGTCCAGCGTCTCGCCGAACGAATAGCGCCGCACCAGGCCGTCCGGCTCGACGCGCGACGTTGACGATCGCCGACCAGGCGTTCTTGTCGAACTGCGGCAGCGGCCGGTTGACGTGGACCGTCCTGCCGCCCTCGCCGTTCGCCACCAGTTGCTTGAACGCCGGCAGCACCACCGAGCCGCCGGCCTTTTGCAGCGCGTCGGCAAACGCCTGATCGGAGGCGGGGCCCGACGGCGAGCTGAAGTCGACGTCGAACACGATGTCGCTCGCGCCGGCGGCTTGCAGCTTGCCGATCAGGTCGGCGTGGTTGTCTGCGGGGCCACGGCCAGACGCCGATCTGTCGATCGATGGGCGAGTCGATCGCGACCAGGACGATGTCGCCGCTGGCCTGGCGGGGAAACCAGCCGAACCGCATGTCGGTCAGCGTGTTCTGCAACGCCCGGTTCGTCCCGGTCAGCAGCACGATGGCCAGAACGCACGATAACGAGAATATGCGGCCGAACCTGCCTCACCCGATCCCCCCAAGACCGCTCGATCGACCGCGATGTCGAGCACCGCGGCGCCCGATGAGGCGGCGTCACGGCGAGCGTCAGCTCTGTATGGTCTTCCTGGCCTTGCGCCGGCGCTGGGCGGCCACGCCGATGGTGACGGCGGCGCCGATCAGGATCGAGAAGGCGATCGACAGCGTGATGTCGTCGGTGGTGGTGTGGCGGCCGCTGTTGCCGCCGAACACCTTGCTCGGCATGAACGCCGACAGCCAGCTGTTGTCATCCGGCATGCGCGCCTGCGTCGTGCCGTGCATCCACTGCGTGTCGGCGAGCGCCGAGGCGACGCGGGTTGCGGGCTTGGCCTCGACGGCAGCCTCGGGGGCGACCGGCAGCGCCGTGACCGTCGAGGCGCGCGGCGTGCCCTGCTGGATCGCGGCGAAAATTCCGGTGCCGCTCAGCGACAGGCCGACCTTGCCGACGTCGGAGACCTGTGCGGCCTGACCCGGCGCCACCATCGCAAACTGGCCGGTCTTGAAGTCGGCGACCTCGACCTGCCCGCGCAGCACGTCGACGCGCGATTCCTTGCTGCCGACCGTGACGCGGAACTGGGTGCCCTTGACCACGGCGGCGAGATACGGCGTCTCGACCTGGAAGTGCTGGACGTTCTTCTTCTCCACCTCGAGCAGGATCGAGCCGGACTGCTGGATGATGGTGGTGTCGATGCCGACCCGCTGGCCGTCCTTCTTCGGCATGGGAATGCCGATGCTGGAATTCGGCGAGACCAGGATGCTCTCCTCGCCGCGCATCAGCAGCACGCGGCCGTTCTGGCCGGTGCGGACACTGTCGCCCGGCTTGAGCGTCGCGCCGGCGATCAGTGGCGCTTGCTCGCCGCCCGGCGACGTCACCGAGACCTCGCCCGACGACTTGCTGACGCGCCAGACCTCTTCGGCCGTTGCCTGGGACGCCGAGTAGACAATGACGAGCATTGCCAGCAGCAACGGGGCGCAAAGCGCTTTCAACTCTGGTGCCAAGCATGGGTGCCTCTCCCGACGCGCGCTCGACCGGCGCTACGCCCTAATCGTTTGTCGATCGTGACCGGAAGCTAGCGAAGATGTTTCAAAATTTGATTATTGGAACCCGGCGCGTCCTGAAATTCGTGGGCGCAAGACTTCAATGTTAACTTTCGCCGCGCCGGAAACCTTTCGGTAACCTAAAACGCGCGCCGAGCCGCCGCGTCGAGCAGCAGCGCCGCGAACAGGATCAGGCCGGCGTCGCGGTTGGACCGGAACATCCGCAGGCACGAATCCGGATCGTCGATGTCGATCCGCGACGATCTGCCAGGCGAGGTGCGCCGCGAAGGCCGCAAGCCCGAGCGCGAACACCAGCCCGGCATGGGCCGTGTAGCCGGCAAGCCCGATCAGCACCACCGCGGCCGCGGAAAACAGCGCCAGCGCCGGCTTGGTCTGCGCGCCGAACAGCAGCGCGGTCGATTTCAGACCGACCAGCGCGTCATCCTCGCGGTCCTGGTGGGCGTAGATCGTGTCGTAATGGATCACCCAGGCGATCGAGCCGGCATAGAGAAGAAATGCCGGCGTCTCCAGCGCGCCGCGGGCGCCGGCCCAGCCCATCAGCGCGCCCCAGGAGAAGGCGAGGCCGAGAAAAATCTGCGGCCAATAGGTGAAGCGCTTCATGAACGGATAGATCGCCACCACGCCGAGCGAGGCGATGCCGACCTCGATGGCGAACCGGTTGAACTGCACCAGCACCAGCAATCCGACCAGCGCCTGCACCGCCAGGAACACCACCGCCGCCCGCACGCTGATCTGCCCCGACGGGATCGGCCGCGACCGGGTGCGCTCGACACGGGCGTCGATGTCGCGATCGACCAGATCGTTCCAGGTGCAGCCGGCACCGCGCATGACGATGGCGCCGATCAGCAGCAGCAGGATATGCCAGGGGCTCGGCCCCCAGTCGCCGTTGGCGACGGCGGCGAGCGCCGACGACCACCAGCACGGCAGCAGCAGCAGCCACCAGCCGATCGGCCGGTCAAGACGCGTCAGTCGGAGATAAGGCCGCGCCCAAAGCGGCGCGCCGGTGTCCACCCAGTTGCCGGTCGCATCGGCGACGCGTCCGGCCGGCTGGCTCATTTTTGCTGGGTTTGCAGAGCGTTGCCCGTCAGGGTGTCGAAGGTGCCGCGCCCGGGCAGCTTGGCCGAGGTGTCATCGGCGATGATCGGTCCGCCGAGCGCATCGCTCAAGGTCGGCGCGGCCGTGCCCATCGGGGCAGCACTGCAGACGACGTTGCGGATCTGGATGGTCTTGGCGTGGCCCGTCTTGAGCTGAGTGATGATCTTGGGAGGCACGCCGCAAAGCTTCTGGTTGGTTTCGAGGAACGACAGCATCTTGGCTTCCTTGACCGCAAAGCTCTTGAACAGCGGGCAGACCTCCTCACGCGTGGCTTTGCGTTCGCTGGCGGCCCTGATCAGGGCGCCGCTCTTTGTCATGTCCTCGCGGATCGCAGGGAAGGTCGTGCAAACCCGTTGCGCTTCGGAGGGCGGCCCCGCCGGACCGCCGGAAAATCCACCGCCAGGACCCGGCGCACTGAAGCCGCCGCCGGAGGACGGCGGGCCGAAGCCACCGCCGGCGGACGGCGGTGCGCTGAAGCCGCCGCCACCGGCAGGTCCAATGGTGATGCGGGTCGGGCCGGACGATTGGCCCGGGGCTTGCGGCGGCGGGAATGCCGGGTCTTCCCGGCCAGCGGCCTGGCCCTGGCCGGGCGGGGGCGGAAACGCGGAATCCTGCCGCGGCGCGCTCTGTCCCGGCGGCGGCGGAAACTGCGCCGCAGCCTGCGACAGGCCGGCAACAACCAGAACGCATGCGGCGGCCGCGATCCGGCAACCCTGCAAGCGAATTGGCTTCATCGTATCGTCTCCAAGCCCGACCCCCCTGGGGACGGCTATCCATATCAAGCCCAGGATTCGGGCGATAGGGCGGCATGAAAGCGCAGTGCCGCCCGATCCTTAACACCCCCCGCCAAGGCCCTGGCGCCACCCGGCCGGGACAGGTAAGCCGGTTCCACCCCCGAAGGACCGTCCCGTTGCCGCAACACGACTTCAAGAGCCCCCGCCTCCATGTCGCCGCGGCGCTCAAGGCCGGCGCCGAGGTCGCGCTCGAAAAACCGCAGGCGCACTATCTGCGCGACGTGCTCCGGCTGAAGCCCGGCGGCACCGTGCTGGTGTTCAACGGCAAGGATGGCGAATGGCTGGCCACCCTCGGTGACGGCAAGCGCGCCGCGCTGACGATCCAGAAACAGACCCGCGAGCAGACCGAGCCGACGGACCTGCATTACCTGTTCGCCCCGCTCAAGCACGAGCGGCTCGACTACATGGTGCAGAAGGCGGTCGAGATGGGGGTGTCGCGGCTGCAGCCGGTGCTGACCCGCCACACCCAGGTCAAGCGCGTCAATGTCGAGCGGATGCGCGCCAATGCGATCGAAGCGGCCGAGCAGTGCGGCGTGCTGTCGGTCCCAGAGGTCGCCGAGCCGGTGTCGTTCGCGCGCGCCATCGCCGGCCGGAAGGCCGACCGCCTGCTGGTGTTCTGCGACGAAGCGGCCGACGTGGAGGACCCGGTGGCGGCGCTCAGGTCCGGCCGCGAGGCGCCAAGCGCGATGCTGCCGCTGACCATGTCGGAGGCGGGCGGTGGCGGCTCCCAGCCGCTCGCGCTGCTGATCGGACCGGAGGGCGGCTTCGCCGAGGAGGAGCGCGCAGCGCTGGGCAAGCTCACCAATGTGGTGCGGCTGTCGCTCGGTCCACGGATTCTGCGCGCCGACACCGCGGCGGTGGCGGCCTTGGCGCTGATCCAGGCCGTGCTCGGAGATGGACGCTAGCCGACGGCTATTCTTTCCCCTCGCCGGCGCCGCGCACGGCAGGCACCGCCATGTCCAGCGCCTCGATCGCCTGGGTCCGGTCGAACGCCTGCATCATCCGCCGGTGTTCACCCATCATCAGCTCGACCGGGTGATGAGCGAGATCGAGGCCGATCTTCTGTGAAAGCGTCACCTGGTCCGGGAACCGATCGAGAAACTTTTCGTTCATTCCGCCGTCCAGCTCACTGTAGACCGGGGCGGTTGGCACGTTGTCCGCGAGCAATTGCGCGTATGCGATGTCGTCCGCGCGTTGTTTCTCCAGCGCCGGCCGCGCGATTTTCGGATCGACGACAAAGGCGGGGCATTTGCCGGTCGGATTGAACACGAGAGGCTTCGATGAATTCGGAGGGCGCTGCGCATCGAACACATAGAGGCGGTTGCAGACGTCCACCTTGGGCTCGAAATGCGTCGCCTCGAAGTGATCGCTGCCGATCTTGAGCATCTTCCAGAACGCCAGGTTCGGATTGTTTCGATGCCGCGCCAGATTCGCCGGTGTCAGGCGGAACGGATAGGACTGAATTTGGAATGACGGCCGGCCGCCCTCGAACGTGTCGCGCGCCAGCGAATAGACCTCGCTGATCTGTTCGTCGGTCATGGCAAAGCAACCGGCCGACCGGCAGTCGCCGTGGATCATGACCAGGCTGCCGTCGCGGGTGTTCGCCCTGTCGAAGCGGTTCGGGAAGCCGGTGTTGATGGCCAGATAGTAGTTGGAGTGAGGATTCATCTGCCCGGGCGTAACGCTGTAGAATCCCTCCGGAGTCTGGCCGTCGCCCTCCCACAACTTCGGCCCAAGATCGCCCGACCACCGGCAAACCGGATAGGTCTTCAGGATCTGGAAACGGCCCGAGGTGTCCTGTTTCCAAACCTCGAGCTCCGCCTCTTCCTTGAAAACGCGCACCAGGATCGGGGAATGGATCGGCATGTTCTTTTGCTGGAGCAGGGAGAGCAGCTCCGGCGGCAGCTTCTTTGTTGCCTTGGCCGGCAGCTTCTTTGCTGCCTTGGTCGGCGGCTGTTCGCTGTCTTGGGCTTTGACGTCTTGGCCTTTGCCGTCTTGGCCTTTGCTGTCTTGGCCAAGGCATGCGATCGGCGTCAACGCCGCGGCAACAGCCGCCGTCAATAGAAGTGCACGGAGTATCGTGGCGCGGATCATCGCCTTGAACTTGCCGGCAGCATCGGCCGCAGCACCAGCGCCAACGGCAAGGTGACGAGACAGATGCCCGCCACCACCATCAGCGCCGTCGGCACGCCGACCGCGTCGCCGATCAGTCCATAGAGCGCCGGCGCCACCGCGCCCGAGCCGATCGTGCCGGTGTAGAAGATGCCGAACATCCGGGTCCGCTTCTCGGGCGCGACCATCTCCGGCACCGAGCCGTACAGCACCGATGAGGTGCCGTTCAGCATGATGCCGATCACCGGCAGCACCGCGAGCGCTGCTTCCAGCGGCAGCGGCAGCAGCGCCAGGATGCCGGCGGTCGTCATCCCTTCGGTCAGGCAGACGGTCGCGATCACGCCGATCCGCGCGCCGATGAAGGCGCAGACCAGCTTGCCCAAGGCGCCGCCGGCGAACACCAGGGTCAGCGCCAGACCGACGGTCGGCAGGCTGGCGCCTTTGGCGATCAGGATGAACGGCAGGAAGATCAGGAAGCCCATCCGCGTCGCGCTGTCGATCATGCCGATCGAGAGCAGCACCGGAAAGCCGAAGGCGCTGCCGCCGCCAACCTTGGCATCGACCGCGGCCTTCTTGTCGACCGCGGCCTCCGCCGGCAATCGCGGCGCCAGCCAGTAGATCGCGGCGCCGACAATCAGCCCGACGATTCCGAGGATCGCCACCACCGGCTGCCACGGCAGCAGCACCAGCAGCAGCGAGGCCGCCGCCGGCACCGACATTTTCCCGATGTCGCCGGCGAAGTTGTAGGTGCCGAGCATCTTCATCGAGCGCGGCCCGGCGAACGCGCGGGCGACCAGCGCCGAGGCGAGCGGATGCTGCGTGCTCGATCCGAGGCCGCCGATCAGCAGCGCCAGCACCAGCGTCCAGAATCCGATGCTGCCACCGGCGACCAGATAGCCGACGCCCGACAGCGCCGTGCCGAACGCCAGCACCAGCGGCAGGCCGATCCGTTCGGACAACAGCGCCGACGGAATCTGAAAGCCCGCCATGGTGCCGGAGTAGCAGGTGCGCAACAGCCCGAGCGCCGCGTAGCCGATGGCGAAGTCGTGCTGCCAGAGCGGCAGCATGACGTAGATCAGGTCGGTGTAGCCGTCATGCAGCGCATGCGCACCGCAGGCGACGGCAAGCGCACGGCGCTCCTGCGCGACAGTGGCGACGCCCTGCAGCGGCCGGTCCGTGGCTTCGACCGCGGCGCTCATGCAGCCGGCGCTTTTTGGCGCCGCTCGACGAAGGCCGCGCTGATGAAGGAGATCACCGTCTCGCCCTTCTGGTTCTCGCCGCTGTTGCGGATCGAGATTAAACCCCATTGCGGGCGGCTGTTGGAAGGGCGCTTGTCGAGCACTTCGGTGAAATAGGTGACGGTGTCGCCGACATAGACCGGCTTCTGCCACTTCAATTCGCGGAAGCCCGGCGACGGCCCGAGCGTGGCGACGGCCTCGCCGCGGGCGCGCTGCGCCTCGTTCTCGGCGCGCTCGTAGTCGACCATCAGCCGCATCCACAGCGAGGCGGTGTGCCAGCCCGACGCCACCAGCGCGCCGAAGTGCGAGCGCGCCGCCGCCGCCTCGTCGAGATGGAACGGCTGCGGATCGAAGCGGCGGGCGAAATCCTTGATGCCCTCGGTGGTGAAGGTCACGCGGCCGAGCTCGGCGCGCTCTCCGACCAGGATGTCCTCCCAGAACTTCATGACGCCTTCACCCGGCGCCCGAGCATCAGCGACGTCGTCAGCATCACCGCGGGCTTGTCGCCCTTGAGCAGCACGAACTCGAATTTCACGAAGCCCATGTCGGGCCGGCTCTTGGAGGCGCGGGTTTCCAGCACGGTGGCGCGGAGCGACAGCTCGTCGTCGGGGCGCACCGGCAGCAGCCAGCGCACCTCGTCGACCCCCGGCGCGCCCATCGAACTGGAGCGGCCGACGAAGGCGTCGACGGTCATCCGCATCAGGATGCAGCACAGATACCAGCCGGAGGCGGCGAGCCCGCCGAGCATGGTCTGCCGCGCCGCCGCCTCGTCGAGATGCATCGGCTGTGGATCGAATTCGGCGGCGAACGCGATCATTTCGTCGCGCGGCAGCCGGCGCGGACCGTGCTCGAAGGTGCGGCCGGGCGCGAAATCTTCCCAATAAAGCTCAGGCACGGCGGCTGCACCGGATGACATTTCCATTCCGTTAAAAACCGCGCCGTGGCTTCCGTCAACCGCCATGCCGCAATACCGGCGCGAATCGGACACGATTGTTCATTCTTGGTAGCTTCCGGCTTTACCTCTTTCGGGGACAGGAGGGCCTTCGATGTTCAGCTTCCGCGACCTCTTTCAGTGGGAACGCTTTGTCACGCCATCCATCATCAAGCTGTTTTTCTGGCTCGCCGTTGCCATCATCATTCTGTTCGGCCTGTCGGGCATCGGCTCCGCCCTGCAGATGATGGGGACCAGCGCCGGCGTCGGCGTGTTCATGCTGCTCGGCAGCCTGCTCGGCATGACTGTCGGCATCCTGGCCGCCAGGATCTTCGCCGAGTTCGTGCTGATCGTGTTCCGCATCAACGAGCATCTCGGCGCGATCCGCCAGCGGGGCGAGATGTGAGCCGCGCGTTCGTCAAGGAGGACGACGGCGCGGCCGAGCCGCTGCCGGACCGGCCGGTGTCGCCGCATCCGAATTTCGTCACCGCTGAAGGCCTGGCGGCGATCGACCGCGAGCTTGCCAACCTGCAGGAGCGCCATGCCGCGGCGCTGAAGGCGGAGGATCGCGCCGCGCTCGCGGCCGTCGCCCGCGATCTGCGCTACTGGAGCGCGCGGCGCGCCACCGCGCAACTTGTGAAGACGCCCGACGCGCCTTCGGAGGCCGCGTTCGGCACCACCGTCACCATCGTGCGCGACGACGGCCGCAAGCAGACCTGGCGCATCGTCGGCGAGGACGAAGCCGATCCGGCGCGCGGCACGCTGTCTTACGTATCGCCGGTTGCGCGCGCGCTGATCGGCAAGCGCGTCGGCGATGTGGTGCGGGCGGGAAACAGCGACGCGGAAATCATCGCGCTCGGATAGCAGCGTTCACTGGTTGCCATCTGCAACTCCCAACCGGGAGTTAACCAGCCTCCTTAAGCGATCGTCAGTCCCTTGTATGTCAAAAGACGTACGGGCGACTTTCGAACAGTCGGTGAACTTATGATCGCTCTGCGCAAGTTTTTCAAAGACGAGTCGGGTGCGACCGCCATCGAATACGGCCTGATCGCGGCTGGGATTTCGGTTGCGATCATCGCAACGGTGCAAGGTCTCGGCACCAAGCTGAACTCGACCTTCACCAGCGTGCAGAACGCGCTGAACTGACCCGCACCATTTTGCGAAGCCAACCTGAGAGGCCATGCTCGGCCTCTCTTTTTTTCGTCGTCGGCGAAACCGGCGTTGCTAGGTGTTGAACCGGAAATGCATCACGTCGCCGTCGGCGACGACATACTCCTTGCCTTCCAGCCGCAGCTTGCCGGCGTCGCGGGCGCCGGCCTCGCCCGAATATTTCACGTAGTCGTCGTAGGCAATGGTCTCAGCGCGGATGAACCCGCGCTCGAAGTCGCTGTGGATCACGCCCGCGGCGCCGGGCCCCTTGGTGCCCTTGGTGATGGTCCAGGCGCGGGATTCCTTCGGCCCAGCGGTGAAGTAGGTGACGAGATGCAGCAACTCGTAGCCGGCGCGAATGAGCCGGTCGAGGCCGGTTTCCTTCAGGCCCAGGTCCGCAAGGAAGCTCTCGCGCTCGTCGGGCGCCAGCGTGGCGATCTCCAACTCAATCTTGGCCGAGATCGAAGACGCAGCCGGCGCCCTCCTGCTTGGCGCGGGCCTCGACCTTCTTCGACAGATCGTTGCCGGTCGCCGCCGACCCCTCGTCGACGTTGCAGACGTACAGCACCGGCAGCGAGGTCAGCATGCCGAGTTGGTGAAACAGCTTGTCCTCCTCGGGCTTGCGCTCGACGAAGCGCGCCGGCTTGCCGTCGCGCAACAGCGTCAGCGAACGCTTGATGAGGTCGAGCGCTTCCTTCGCCTCCTTGGCCTCTTCGCCTTGGCCCTTGGCCTTCTTCTCCAGATTGTCGGTGCGCTTTTCCAGGCTATCGAGGTCGGCGAGCATCAGTTCAGTCTCGATCGTCTCGATGTCGGCGACAGGATCGATGCGGCCCTCGACGTGGGTGATGTCATCGTCCTGAAAACAGCGCACGACGTGAGCGATGGCATCGACCTCGCGGATGGTGGCGAGGAACTGGTTGCCGAGGCCCTCGCCCTTCGACGCGCCCTTTACCAGTCCCGCGATGTCGACGAACGACAGCCGGGTCGGCACGATCTGCTCGGACTTGGCGAGCTTGGCCAGCGTATCGAGCCGCGGATCGGGCACCGCCACCTCGCCGACATTCGGCTCGATGGTGCAGAACGGATAGTTCGCCGCCTGCGCCGCCGCCGTCTGCGTCAGTGCATTGAAGAGCGTCGACTTGCCGACATTGGGCATGCCGACGATGCCGCATTTGAATCCCATGATTTTCTCTTGCTCGTTCTATTCGTCGTCGTCTTTTACGTCCGGCCCAAACCCCTTGGCATCCATGCCGAGGTGAACCTTGTTCTGGAAACTCGCATCCTGGCCGCGCGCCAGCAGTTCGGCGTCGTCCGCGATGATGCCGCTCAGCGCCTCGACCCAGTCGCGCTCGGCCTTGGCGAAATCGCTCAACACATAGCCGAGCACGTTCTCCTTGCCGGGATGACCGATCCCGATCCGCACCCGCCGGTAGTCGTTGCCGACATGGGCGGTGATCGAGCGCAGCCCGTTGTGGCCGGCGACGCCGCCGCCGGTTTTGACCCGCACCTTGCCCGCCGGCAGATCGAGCTCGTCGTGGAACACCACGACCTCGGACAATCCGGTCTTGTAGAAATGCATCGCCTCGGCGACCGCGCGTCCGGATTCGTTCATGAACGTGCCGGGCAGCAGCAGTTGCACCCGCTCGCCGCCGAGCGGGCCTTCCGCCGCGACCCCCTGAAAACGGCGACGCCACGGCGGGAAGCCGTGGCGCCTGGCAATGGCATCGACCGCCATGAAGCCGACGTTGTGGCGGTTGCGCGCATACTTTTCGCCGGGATTTCCCAGCCCGACGAAAAGCAGCATGGCAACCGCCCGTGTGTCGCCTCGTTACTTCTTCGGCGCACCGCCACCCGCAGCAGGAGCAGCGCCCGCGGCAGGAGCAGCACCCGCAGCCGGAGCGCCCGCAGCCGGAGCAGCACCCGCGGCCGGAGCAGCGCCTTCGGCACCCGGCGCCACGCCAGCAGCAGCGGCAGCAGCGGCAGCAGCCGCGGCAGCAGTGGCGGCCTCGGCAGCGGCGCGCATTTCTTCGGCGTAGCCCGACGGCGGCACGATGGTGACCAGGGTCAGGTCGATGCGGGACACCGGCTTAACGCCTTCGGGGAATTTGATGTCGCTGAGATGCCGCGAATAGTTGATCTCAAGCTCGGAGATGTCGACCTCGATGAAATCCGGGATCTGCTCGGGCTTCACCATCACCTCGATGGTGTGGGTCACCATGTTGACGGTGCCGCCGCGCTTGACGCCCGGCGCCACGTCGGCGTGGCTGACGTGAACCGGAATGGCGACCCGGATCACCGCACCCTCGCCGATCCGCATGAAGTCGACATGCAGCGGGTTGTCGCGGATCGCGTCGAGCTGGAAGTCGCGCGGAATGACGCGGTGCTTCTGACCGTCGAGATCGAGATCGTAAACGGTGGTCAGGAACCGGCCGGCGTAGATCTTCTGCCGCAGGTCGGCGTAATCGAACGAGACGGTGATGGGGGGCTTGGAGTCGCCGTAGATCACTCCAGGTACTCTGCCAGCGCGACGTTCCGACCGGGCGGCCCCCTTGCCTGCCTTCGGACGCGCCGTCGCCTTGATTTCCTTGACGGTCGCCATGACTAATCAGTCCTCGTTTTCAGCATGATTGCTGGGTTTTTCGCCTGCGACATGCCTCCAGGGGTGCTGGAGCCGCAGGCAGCGGTTCTATAGCGGTGGCGGGGGCCAAACACAAGAAAACCGGGCCCGAAATCGAGCCCGTTTCGCCCTCCTGACCGGCTGGAGAGGTTAACTGGTGCCCAAATTGGGGGCCGAGCCGCCCGCATCGGCGAACTTGGTTTCGGCAGGTTTGGCCGCCAGGCTGGCCTCCAGCGCCGCGATCCGGGCTTTCAGCGCCTCGTTCTCCTCGCGGGCGAGCCGCGCCATCTCCTTGACCGCCTCGAACTCCTCGCGCTTGACCACGTCGAGGTCGCCGAGGATGCGCTCGGCCTGATGGCGCAGCATGGTGTCGAATTCGCGCCGCACGCCCGACGCGACGCCTGCGGCGTCGTTCATCAGCCGTGCCGCCTCGTCGAAGAACCGGTTGCTGGTCTGGGCCATGGGCGCCTCCTGAAAGCGTCAACGGCCCAACAATGGCGATGGGCCCCGGCAACCGCAAGGGTGACCCACCGAACTTGACTTCGCCGCATTCCTGGCCGCATTCCTGGCTGCATCACGGCGCCGGCGCGTCGGCGCTCTGGCGATCCATCCATGCCGCTGCTGTTCCTGAAATTTCCCGCCTTCGACCCGGTCCTGGTTTCGATCGGACCATTCCAGGTCCGCTGGTATGCGCTCGCCTATATCGTCGGCATCCTGCTCGGCTGGCTCTATGCGCGGGCGCTGATCCGCAACGAGCGGCTGTGGGGGGGACCGGCGCCGCTCACCCTTCTCCACTTCGACGACTTCGTGCTGTGGGTGACGCTCGGCATCATCCTCGGCGGCCGCACCGGCTACGTGCTGTTCTACAATCCGGAGCACTTCCTCCAGCATCCGCTCGAGGCGCTGGAGCTGTGGAAGGGCGGCATGTCGTTCCACGGCGGCTTCACCGGCTGCGCGGTGGCGGTGGTGCTGTTCGCGTGGCGCAATGGCCTCTCGATCCTGTCGCTCGGCGACATCACCTGCGCCACCGGCACGATCGGGCTGTTCCTCGGCCGCATCGCCAACTTCATCAACGGCGAGCTTTGGGGTCGCCCGACCGACGTGCCTTGGGCTATGGTGTTCCCTGGCGGGGGGCCGCTGCCGCGTCATCCGAGCCAGCTCTACGAGGCCACCCTCGAAGGGCTGGTGCTGTGCCTCGCGCTCTGGCTCTGCATGCGCGCGGGCGCGCTGAAGCGGCCGGGACTGGTGATCGGGCTGTTCGCGGTGGGCTATTCGATCGCGCGGATCACTTGCGAATTGTTCCGCGAGCCCGATCCGCAGCTTGGCTTTCTGTGGGGGGGACTGACCATGGGCATGCTGCTGTCGGTGCCGCTGATGCTCACGGGCGTGGCCTTCATCGTCGCCGCCCTGAAGCGTCCGCCGCTGCGGACCTGACCGATGGCGCAGACGCCGCTCGAAGGCGAAATCCGCCGCCGCATCCAGATGGCCGGCCCGATGCCGGTGCGGCAATACATGGAGCTCTGCCTCAGCCATCCGGTGCACGGCTACTACACCACGCGCGATCCGTTCGGCCGCGGCGGCGACTTCATCACCGCGCCCGAGGTGAGCCAGGTGTTCGGCGAACTGATCGGCCTGTGGGCTGCGGCGGCGTGGCACCGGATGGGCAAGCCGGAGAACGTGCGGCTGGTCGAGATCGGTCCCGGCCGCGGCACCATGATGCTCGATGCGCTCCGCGCCGCCCAGGTGGTGCCGGCGTTCCGCAACGCCATCGTGCTGCACCTGGTCGAGATCAGCCCGGCGCTCGAGCAGCGGCAGCGGCAGGCCATGGCGACGCTCGACGTGCCGGTGCAGTGGCACCAGAATTTTCACGACGTGCCGGATGGCCCCGTCATCGTTCTCGCCAACGAGCTGTTCGACGCGCTGCCGGCCAACCAGGCGATCAAGCAATTCAACGGCTGGTACGAGCGCGTCGTCGAGATCGACGGCAACGGCAATCTCGCGTTCGGGATTTCCGACGAGGTGATCCCGCTGTTCGATCAATTGGTACCGCGGAATATGCGCGACGCGCCGATCGGCGCGATCTACGAATGGCGCGCCGACAATCTGCCGCTCGCGCTCGCACGCCGCCTGGTGCATCAGGGCGGCGCGGCTTTGCTGATCGATTACGGACACATCGAGAGCGCGGCCGGCGACACGCTCCAGGCGGTCGGCGGCCACGCCTTCGTCAACCCGCTGCACTCCCCGGGCGAGGTCGACCTCACCGCCCATGTCGATTTCCAGGCGCTGGCGACCGCCGCCGAGAGCATGGGGGCGCTGGTCACCGGACCGATCGAGCAGGCCAAATTCCTCCGCAACCTCGGCATCGAGAAGCGCGCCGCGACGCTGCGGTCGCTGGCTTCGCCGCCGAAGGCCGCCGAGATCGAGAGCGCGGTCCGGCGCCTGCTCGGCGAGGGGCCGACCGAGATGGGCAAGCTGTTCAAGGTCATCGGGTTGGCCCATCCCTCGATCGACACACTGCCGGGCTTCCAGCCCGAGCCGCTGTAATCGGAACGCCAATGCTGCAAGCGCCATCGCTCGCGAAACTTTCCGGCATCCGCCACGGCTTCTTCACGCGCCAAGGCGGCGTCTCGGACGGAGTTTATGAAAGCCTCAACGGCGGTGTCGGTTCGGAAGACTCGCCCGCCAAGATCGCCGAGAACCGCGCCCGGATGGCGAACAGCGTCGGCGTTGCGCCCGAGCGTTTCCTCACCTGCTACCAGATCCATTCGCCGCAGGTCGTGGTCGCCGACACGCCGTGGCCCGCCGCCGAGCGGCCTCGCGCCGACGCCATCGTCACCCGCACGTCAGACCTCGCCATCGGCGTCTCGACCGCCGACTGCGGGCCGGTGCTGTTCGCCGATGCCGAGGCGCGCGTGATCGGCGCGGCGCACGCCGGCTGGCGCGGCGCGCTGACGGGCGTGATCGGTGCAACGGTCACGGCGATGGAGAAGCTCGGCGCGCAACGCCGCCGCATCGTCGCCGCCGCGGGTCCCATGATCCGGCAGCCGAGCTACGAGGTCGGCCAGGACATGATGGACCGTTTCGTTACGCTCGAGCCGAACACCGTGCGCTTCTTCAAGAAGGCCGCGCGGCCCGAGCATTTCATGTTCGATCTCGGTGGCTTCATCGCCTCCCGCCTCCGGCGCGCCAAGATCGAGCAGATCGAGGATCTCGGCCACTGCACCTATGCCGATCCGGCGCAGTTCTATTCCTATCGCCGCTCAACCCATCGCGCCGAGGCCGATTACGGCCGTCATATCAACGCCATCGCGCTGATTGGATAGGCTCCAGGGCCCGACTGTGGACCGCCCCCGGAAATCCGGTTACCAATTGCTGGCGTAGGCCAGCCGCTCGTGCAGAAAAAGGCGGCAGGCTTGCGGGGGAGCGTGAATGCAGTGGCGTCAAGTCGCGCGCGCGGGGAGCGCCGCGCGGCGGAGTAGTCATCCGATCGGCGTGATCGTGGCCGCGGCGCTGGCGGCGTGTGCCGGCGGCTGCTCGTCGTTGCCGCAGGGCGCCCGGACGACGCTCGCAAGCGCCGCGCCCGGCTCCACCGTCACCTTTGAATCGATCGACGGCCCGCCGCCCGAGGTGTTCCGCAGGCTGGTCGCATCCCTCAATGACGAGGCCTCCGCCCGTAAGATCGCCGTGGTGTCGCACGACAGCCCGGCGACCTACCGGGTCCGCGGCTATGTGTCGGCGCTGGTCGAGCGCGACAAGACCACCTTCGCCTGGGTCTGGGACGTCTACGACACCGACAAGCGCCGGGCGCTGCGGCTGTCCGGCGAGGAGCCGGGCGTGGTCATCCGCCGCCGCGACGCCCGTACCGGCACGGCCCCTCAGGCCGGCGCGGCTTGGACCGCCGCCGACGAGCAGGTGATCCGCCGCATGGCGCGGAGCGGCATGGAACAGATGGCAGGCTTCCTCAACGGCACCGAGCAGCCGCCGGTGGCCGCGCCGCAGCCGGAACCGTCCCTGGTCACGTTGGTTTCAAGACGCGACGATTCGCCAGAGGGAGCCGGCATCTTCCGGCTGTTCGGCGGGTCGACCGCGCCAACTTCGACGCCAGCGCCGATCCCGGCCGTGGCCAGCGAGCCCGACGCCCCGACGCCTGCCGAACTGGACAAGCCTGCGAAGCCCGCCAAGACCCGCAATGCGCGCTCGGCGGCCGTCGCCGCCACCACCGACGGCCGCTCGCCTCGGCCCTAAACCCTGATGTCTTGAAGTTGAAGCCAACTCCGTTCGTCCCCGCGGAAGCGGGGACCCAGTTCTTGGCCAAAACGCTGGGTCCCCGCTTCCGCGGGGACGAACGGGACTTGTTCAATCTGAAATAATCTGACCCACAGCCGCCGGCCACCTGGAAAAATCCGGGACAACAAAACGCACGTATTGCATGGCATCGCGGCGGCTTGGTAAACCCTCGCCGGCGGCCCGCCAGGCCCTTCAGGAGTTGGTCATGGCGGCGAAGAACGGAGCGATCAAGCTCGTCGCCGGCAACTCCAACCCCAAGCTCGCCGAAGCGATCGCGGCCTATCTCGACACCACCCTGGCGCAGGCCACTGTCCGGCGTTTCGCCGACATGGAGATCTTCGTCGAGATCCACGAGAACGTCCGCGGCTCCGACGTGTTCGTGGTTCAGTCGACCTCGTTCCCGGCCAACGACCACCTGATGGAGCTCTTGATCATCATCGACGCGCTGCGCCGCTCCTCGGCGCGCCGCATCACCGCGGTGATCCCCTATTTCGGCTACGCCCGGCAGGACCGCAAACCCGGCCCCCGCACGCCGATCTCGGCCAAGCTCGTCGCCAACCTGATCACCCGGGCCGGCGCCGACCGCGTGCATGACGCTCGATCTGCACGCCGGCCAGATCCAAGGCTTCTTCGACATCCCGACCGACAACCTCTACGCCTCGCCGATGATGGTCCGCGACATCAAGGATCGGTTCACGGCCGACAACCTGACCATCGTCTCGCCGGACGTCGGCGGCGTCGCCCGCGCGCGCGGGCTCGCCAAGCGCATCAACGCCTCGCTCGCCATCGTCGACAAGCGCCGCGAGCGGGCCGGCGAGTCCGAGGTGATGAACGTGATCGGCGAGGTGCAGGGCCGCGACTGCATCCTGATCGACGACATCGTCGACTCCGGCGGCACGCTGGTGAACGCCGCCGAGGCGCTGCTCGACCAGGGCGCCACCGCGGTATCCGCGTACATCACCCACGGCGTGCTGTCCGGCGGCGCGGTCGCGCGCATCACCGGCTCCAAGCTCAAGGAACTCGTCATCACCGACTCGATCCAGCCGACCGAAGCGGTGCGGGCCGCCCGCAACATCCGGGTGCTGCCGGTCGACTCCCTGATCGGCGAAGCGATCGGCCGCACCGCCGCCGAGGAATCGGTGTCGAGCCTGTTCGACTAACTGCCTCCCGGCTTTATCTAATTTTCCACAATGTCGCGGCACCCGGCCAACCGCCGGAGAATTGATAAGCCATGCCGCTTCTCGCGGCATCTGTGGATTCAATATGACTCTTCAAGCACTTCGAGCCGTTCTTGAAAGTTGCGGGCCGACTCGGGCCGGCTATATTCATCGGAGCAAGTGATTCGGGGCCGACGAGTCAATCGGCCTGGTCCGAGAATCGCTGGCGGGGGACTTCCGTAGCAAAGTCATCGGTTCCCGAAACCGCGTGCCGGTGAGCGTCTGTGCGCGTGTGGTTGGCGTCACCAACCCGCTACGGCGACCTATTTTCGGAGACGGCATGCCTCAAATCGCGCTCTCGGAGCCATCACGGACGAATCCGCTCGACGTGGTCGAGCGCATTGCCGCGATCAACGACTGGGCATTCGAGCGCGCCGGCGAGGACGAGATCACCATGCTGGTGGCCGGCAAGTGGAGCGACTACCAGGTCTCCTTCACCTGGATGCACGACATCGAGGCGCTGCATCTGGCCTGCGCGTTCGACATCAAGGTGCCGGAGCGCCGCCGCGACGAGGTGCAGAAGCTGATCGCGCTGGTCAACGAGCAACTGTGGATCGGCCATTTCGACCTTTGGACCCAGGACGGCATGGTGATGTTCCGCCACGCGCTGGTGCTGGCGGGCGGGGTCGACGCGACCGCGGTGCAATGCCAGGCTCTGCTCGGCAGCGCGCTGGAATCCTGCGAGGGCTATTTCCCGGCCTTCCAGTTCGTGGTCTGGGCCGGCAAGGCCGCCCGCACCGCGCTGGACGCCGCCATGTTCGAGACGAGCGGCGAGGCTTAGGCCTCTTTCTCCACTTCCTCCCCTCACGCACATCCCATCACGTCATGGCCGGCTTCATGCCGGCCATCCACGCCTTGCTTTCCTTTGCTACAAGGGAAGGCGTGGATGCCCGGCACAAGGCCGGGCATGACGAACGCTTAGGGCTGGTGGTCATGGCGAAAAAAGCCAAAGAGCATTCACTGGCAACAATCCCCGGCGCGCTCGTTCTGGTCGGCGCCGGCAAAATGGGCGGCGCCATGCTCGACGGCTGGCTCGCCCGCAAGCTGCCGCCGAAGAAAATCATCGTGCTCGACCCGCAGCCGTCCAAATCCATCAAGGCGCTCGCCAAGCGCGGCATCCGCATCAATCCCAAGGGCGATGTCGGGCCGGTCGCAGCCCTGGTCATCGCGGTGAAGCCGCAGACCGCGCCCGACGCGCTGCCGCTGCTCGCCGCGCTGGTCGACGGCAAGACCGTCGTCGTCTCGATCATGGCCGGCCGCACGCTGGGATTCCTGGAAAAGCATCTGCCGGGCGCTGCGATCGTGCGCGCCATGCCCAACACGCCGGCCGCGATCGGCCGCGGCATCACCGTCGCGGTCGGCAACGCGAAGGTGAAGCCCGTGGCGCGAAAGCTTGCCCACGGCCTTCTCGCCGCGACCGGCGCGGTGGAATGGGTCAACGACGAGGCGCTGATGGACGCGGTCACCGCGGTCTCAGGCTCCGGTCCGGCGTATGTGTTCCTGCTCGCCGAGGCGATGGCGGCGGCCGGGCGTCGCCGCGGGCCTGCCCGCCACGCTGGCCGACAAGCTCGCCCGCGAGACCGTGGCCGGCTCGGGCGAACTGCTGCATCGCTCGGCGGACGCCGCCTCGACCTTGCGCCAGAACGTCACCTCGCCCGGCGGCACCACCGCGGCGGCGCTCGATGTGCTGATGGCGGGCGACGGCGTGCCGCCGCTGATGAAGCGGGCGATCGCCGCTGCAACCAAGCGTGGCAAAGACCTGGCTGGCTAGAATTGGCGGGCTAGCCTTGGAATGGCCGGGTTGCGTCACTAGACTCCGGTCACAGCAATCGAGCGCAGGAGGCAAGTCATGGCCCGCAAAGCTGCCCGCAAATCGCGCCGCTCAACGTCGCCCGCCGCCCCGTCCGGCACGCCGCGCGAACGCATCATCGACGCGCTGATGGCGCTGCTGGCCGAGCAGCCGATCGAGCGGATCGGGCTCAATGAGCTGGCCGAGCGCGCCGGCGTCACGCTCGCCGATCTGCGCGGCGAATTCGGCTCGCCGCTCGCAGTCCTCGCCGCCCATTCCAAGGAGCTCGACCGCAAGGTGCTGGCCGAGGTCGATCCCGACATGGAAGAGGAATCGCCGCGCGAGCGGCTGTTCGACGTGCTGATGCGCCGGCTCGAATTGCTCGGTCCGCACCGCGAGGCGGTGCGCTCGCTGCTGCGCTCGGCGCGGCGCGATCCGCCGCTGGCGCTCGCTCTCAACGCCATGGCGGTGCGCTCGCAGCAATGGATGCTGACCGCGGCCGGCATCGGCGCCGCGGGTCCCAAGGGCATGGTGCGCTCGCAGGGCCTGGCGCTGCTGTTCGCCAACGTGCTGCGGAGCTGGGTCGATGACGACGACGACAACACCCACACGCTCGCAGCCCTCGACCGCGAGCTGGCCCGCGGCCAGCGCTTCGCAGGGCTGCTCGACGACCTCTGCCGCATCCCCGAGGCCGCCTGCAACCTGCGGCGGCGCATGCGCGACGCCGGCCGCAGCCGGCGCGACCGCCGGCGTGACCGCGACGACCGCGCCACGGCGGAGTACGCTCTGGATTGGATCGCCGCGTGCCGCAGCCCTTCACCTCTCCCCGCTTGCGGGGAGAGGTCGACGCGCGAAGCGCGCGGTGAGGCACGGCCGTCGAAGTCTCCGCCCCGCACCCGACCTCGCCGCAAGCGGCGAGGGAGTTCGCGCCGTGCCGCCCCGATTACCGAGCTAGACCGGGATCCGCACCCTCGCCCGCAATCCGCCGAGCGGGCTTGCGTCCAGCGTGATGTCGCCGCCGTGCGAGCGCGCGATGTCGCGGGCGATGGCGAGGCCCAAGCCGGTGCCGCCCTCGTCCTGGTTGCGCGCATCGTCGAGCCGCAGGAACGGCTTGAACACCTCCTCGCGCATCCCCGGCGGAATCCCCGGCCCGTCGTCGTCGACGGTGATGGTGAGATAGCGGTGGTCGCGATGGCCGGTGAGCTCGATGGTCTTGGCAAACCGCGCCGCGTTGGACACCAGATTGCCGATGCAGCGCTTGAACGCCGCGGGCTTCACGGTGACGATCGGATAGCCGTGGAACGCCGTGTTGGCGCGGTGGCCGTTCCGCTCGGCGTCGGCCTTGAGCTCGTCGAGGAAGTCGGCCATGTCGGTCGGCGACGACTGTTCGCCGGTGTCGCCGCGGGCGAACGCCAGATAAGCCTCGAGCATGCGGCTCATCTCGTCGACGTCCTTCTTCATCGCCTCGGCCTCGGGCGCGCTGCCGAGCAGCGCCAGCTCCAGCTTGAAGCGGGTCAGGATGGTGCGCAGATCGTGCGACACCCCGGCCAGCATCGCGGTGCGCTGCTCGATGGCGCGCTCGATGCGGGTCTTCATCTCGATGAAGGCCTGTGCGGCGCGCCGCACCTCGCGGGCGCCGCGCGGCCGGTAGTCGGGAATCTCGCGGCCCTTGCCGAAGCTCTCGGCGGCGTCGGCGAGCCTTAGGATCGGCTTGATCTGGTTGCGCAGGAAAGCGATCGCGACGGCGAGCAGCACCAGCGACGTGCCGACCATCCAGATCAGGAATATCTGCGAGTTCGACGCATAGGCCGCGCTTCGGCGGGCAAACACCCGCATCACCGCGTCGTCGAGCTGGATGCGGATTTCGACCAGCGACGAGCGGCCGACGGTGTCGAGCCAATACGGCTTGCCGATCTGCTTGCGAAGCTCGATCGACAGCGCCTGATCGAGCAGCGAGAAGAACGGCTTCGGCCCCGGCGGCGGCATGTCGGACAGCGGCAGGAAATCGACCGCGAGGCCGAGCCGGTCCTGCGCGACCTTGCGCAGCAGCGCGTGGTCGCTGCCTGGCGGATCGGTCTTGGCGATGTCGCCCAGCGCCGCGATGTCGGCGACCACCGCGGCGGACAGATGCCGCGTCACCAGATTCCAGTGCCGCTCCATGAACACGAAGGCGACCACCGATTGCAGGATCACCATCGGCGCGATGATGATGACCAGCGCGCGGCCGTACAGGCCCTTCGGCATCACCGTCCGCAGCGAGATGTTGAAGCGGCCCCAGCGGACGGAGACCCGGGAGGCAGCGCCGCGAATCCGCTCCATGCCCGAACGAAGCCGCTCCATGCCGAGGTCGAGCGTGGTCATGTCAGGACCACCAGCCGGTAGCCGATGCCGCGCACGGTCTGCACGATCAGCGGATTGGTCGGATCGTGCTCGATCTTGCGGCGGAGCCGGTTGATCTGCACGTCGACCGCGCGCTCGTTGACGGTGCCGTTGCCGCCGGCGAGCGCCATGCGCGGCACGGTTTCGCCGGGCGCCTGCGCCAGCACGCTCAGCATCTCGCGCTCGCGGTCGGTGAGGCGCACAACCTCGTCGCCCTTGCGCAGCTCAGCGCGGCCGATATGGAACACGAATTCGCCAAATCGAAGCGACTCGGCGGCCGACGCCGGCGCGGGCTTGGCGCGGCGCAGGATGCTGGCGACGCGGAGCGACAATTCGCGCGGCTCGAACGGCTTGGAGACATAATCGTCGGCGCCGATCTCAAGCCCGGTGATGCGGCTCTCGGCCTGGTCGCGCGCGGTCAGCATCAGGATCGGCACCGAGGAAGTCTCGCGGATGTGCTTGGCGAACTCGAAGCCGGTCTCGCCCGGCATCATGACATCGAGGATCAGCAGATCGAAGCTCAGGCTCGCGAGCTTGGCCCGCGCCATCGCCGCGCTGTCGGCGGTCGAGATGCGGTAGCCCTCGGTGGAGAGGAAGCGCGACAGCAGATCGCGGATGCGGCGGTCGTCATCGACCACGAGAAGATGCGGCGCGTCGTCGGCCGGCGGATTGGGGATCGCAACCGGGGCCAT
The DNA here is from genome assembly GCA_963785665.1 of uncultured Alphaproteobacteria bacterium. Taxonomy (GTDB): domain Bacteria; phylum Pseudomonadota; class Alphaproteobacteria; order Rhizobiales; family Xanthobacteraceae; genus Z2-YC6860. The sequence goes on along the minus strand of CAWAWF010000018.1, from coordinate 788,890 downwards.
CGCTCCCCCGTCCGGTCAGGATCGCGGCCGCCGCGCGCGGTCGGCGCGCGCGATCAGCTTCTGCACCTCGTCGCGGCCATCGGCCTCGATCATCGCGACAAGAAACCGCCGCGCCGCGTCGTGGGCGTTGCCGCCGATCTCGCCGAGAGCGCGCGCGATCCGCTCGGTCTGCAGGCCGGCGAGCTTCATCGCCAGCGCCTCGCCCTTCGCCGGTGACGTAGAGCAGCCGCTGGCGGCGGTCGTTCTCGCCCTCCTTCTGCACCACGTAGCCCTGGTCGACGAGCTGCTTGAGCACGCGGCCGAGCGACTGCTTGGTGATCTTCAGCACGTCGAGCAGGTCGGCGACCTTCATGCCGGGATTGCGGTTGACGAAATGCAGCACCCGGTGGTGCGCGCGGCCGAAGCCGAACTTCGCCAGCACGTCGTCGGCGTCGCCGACGAAATCGCGGTAGGCGAAAAACAACAGCTCGATGATGTCCCAGATCGGCTCGGCGGCGGCCGGGCCGTGCTCGGCGGCAGCGCCGCCCCGTTCGGTCAAGGCTGGAAATATTTATGTCAGCCATGTTGACATATTTCTGTTCTATTGTTACTCAAATGCACGCCCTGACGAAAGGATCGTACCGGCTGGTCAGGTTCGAACGGTCGGCATTGAACCGGGGCGGCAGGCGCGCCTAGATGGTTCGGGCGCAACATATCCGGACCTGAGGTCCGACGCAAAAGCGGCGGAATGCCGCGAAAACAGGGGCACGTTCGGCCCCGGTTTTGAGCCCTTCGGAGGAGTGCCATGGCGGTGCCATTCGACCAACGTCCGGACCTGATCTGGTTCGACGGCAAGCTCATTCCCACGGCCGACTGCAAGATCAGCGTGCTGACCCACGGTCTGCACTACGCCAGCGCCGTGTTCGAGGGCGAGCGCGCCTATGGCGGCGCCATCTTCAGGGGCACCGAGCATTCCGAGCGGCTGAAGCGCTCCGCCAACATCCTCGACTTCGAAATCCCCTATTCGGTCGCCGAGATCGACGCCGCCAAGCGCCTGGTGCTGGAGCGCAACAACCAGCAGAACGCCTACGTCCGTCCGATCGCCTGGCGCGGCTCGGACCAGCTCGGCGTCACCGCGATGCAGAACAAGATTCATCTGGCCATCGCCACCTGGGAATGGCCGAGCTATTTCGACCCGGCGCAGCGCCTGAAGGGCATCCGCCTCGACCTCGCCGAGTACCGCCGCCCCGATCCGGCGACCGCGCCGTGCCTCGCCAAGGCCGCCGGCCTCTACATGATCTGCACCATCTCCAAGCACCGCGCCGAGCGCAAAGGCTACGCCGACGCCATGATGCTGGACTGGCAGGGCCGCGTCGCCGAATGCACCGGCGCCAACATCTTCTTCATCAAGGACGGCAAGATCCACACCCCGATCGCCGATTGCTTCCTGGCCGGCCTCACGCGGGCGACCGCGATCTCGCTCGCCAAGAAGCGCGGCATCGAGGTGATCGAGCGGCGCATCATGCCGGATGAGCTGACCGGCTTCACCGAGTGCTTCATCACCGGCACCGCCGCCGAGGTGACAGCCGTTTCGGAAATCGCGCAGTGGAAGTTCACGCCGAGCGCCATCACCAAGCAGTTGATGGACGACTACACCGCCGAGGTGCAGCCGAAGGGCAAGGCCGCGGCGGCGTAGGCAGCTCCGCCGCATCAAGCCAACCCGCGCGTTCCTTAGGACGACCACCCATCCACGTCATGCCCGGCCTTGTGCCGGGCATCCACGCCTTCCGAGTGCCAAGGCGTGGATGGCCGGGACGAGCCCGGCCATGACGAACTTGAAAGCGCGAGTCTATAGCTCCGCCGCATCCAGCCAGAACACCTCGCCTTCGCTCGCCTCGGTGTCGAGCCAGAGGAAACGCTTGTCCGGATAGGCGCGCTCCAGCGCCGGCCGGCAGCGGCCGACCTCGCAGAGCAACCCGCCATTTTTCTTCAGGTGCCTGCCGGCTTCATCCACGATCCGCCGGATCACCGAAATCCCGTCGTCGCCGCCGGCAAACGCAAGCTTCGGTTCGTGCCGGCATTCCGGCGGCAGCGACGCCATGCCCTTGGCGTCGACATACGGCGGATTGGCGATGATGAGATCGTAGCGCGCCGATTTCAGCGGCGCGAACAGATCGCCGCGCAGCAACCGAATGCGCGTTTTCAACCGGTGATCGGCGACATTCTTCCGCGCCACTGCAAGCGCATCCCTGGACAGCTCGACCGCGTCGACCTTCGCCTTGGCAAAGCGAAGCGCGGCCAGAATCGCGAGGCACCCCGAGCCGGTGCAGAGATCGAGCACGCGCCGCACCGAATCCGGCTTCGGCACCAGCGAGAACCCATCCCCGGCGAACAACTCGCCGGCCATGATCTCGCCAATGTAGGAGCGCGGCACGATGGCGCGCTCGTCGATATGAAACGCCACCCCCTGCATGTAGATGCGCTTCAGCAGATAGGCCGCGGGCTTCCGGGTGCGGATGCGGCGCGCCACCAGCGCGTCGATCTTCTTCTGCGCCGCCGCCCCCACCGCCATGCCGGCGCGCGCCTCGATGTGATCGGGATGGATGCCGAGCGTTTCCGCGACGATGAACGCCGCCTTCCGCAACCGGATCGGTGGTGCCGTGGGCGAACACCAGCTTGCCCTGCCTCAACTGCTTCGCGACGGAGCGAACCAGCCCTGCAACCGTCACGCTCTTGCGCCGCTTCTTCAACGGCGCTCCACCATCGGCGCGGGCTCGGCGGCGCGCAGCAGGTCACGTATTTCACCGGATTGCTGGCGACGAAGGCCGTCATCTTCTGGTCCAGCGCGCGGCCTTTGCTGAGCGCCGCCGAGCGCAGCAGCAGATCGCCATTCTTGGCGAAAGCGATCAGGCCGGTGTGGTAGTAGTCGAGCCCGGCACGGCGCGACGTGAAGCCGATGATGTCGCCCGGCACCAGCAGCGCCTTCTTCTCGAGCATGATCGATTTGTCGATCGCCGTGATCGACACCGGGTGCTTGCCGAACTCGCGATGCCACGTCAGCGTCTTCTCGTACGTGACCGAGGGCTCGATCGCGACCGGCCGGCAGATGCCGTTGTCGATGTTGCGCTTGCACCAATCGGCGAAATAGTGGTTCCGCTTGTTGTAGCTGACCTCGCCACCGTCGTAACGAATGCGGCGAAGCTCGGCCTCGAACTCCGCCGGGTCGCGCGCCAGCGCCGCCGCCAGCACCACCTCGCAGTAGGTCACGCAATCGAACGCATCGTCGCGCACGACGAATTGCTCCGGGCGCTTCGGGCTGCCGATCAGGGTGTCGCCCTGGTAGCGGGTGCCGAGCAGCTTGCCGGAGATGAAGTCGATGCGCTCGGAGACGTGCGGCAAGGCGCGCGATTCCGCAATCAGCCGCGCGATCGTGGCGGTCTTGGTAGCCGGCGCCGTCTTAGGAGGCGACACCATCTTGGCGGCCAGCGCCGGGTTTGCCGCCAGCAGCGGCACACCAGCGATCAGCCGGAGAATGTGGCGGCGGTTCAATGCATCCATCCTTCGAGCGACCGCGGCTATTCGGCCGCCTGGCCCGCCGGCTTCTGCCAGCGCGCGGCCGCCGCATCGTCGGCGCCCTTGGCTTCGACCCAGCTCTTGCCATCCCGGCTCTCGACCTGTTTCCAGAACGGCGCCTGCGTCTTCAAATAGTCCATCAGGAATTCGGCGGCGGCGAAGGCCGCCTCGCGGTGCGACGAGGTGGTCACCACCAGCACGATGTTCTCGCCCGGCGGAATCCGGCCGAAGCCGATGAATGACGGTAACGCCCAGCAGCGGCCAGCGCGTCGTCGCCTCCTCGACATGGCGGGCGATCTCGGCCTCGGCCATGCCGGGATAATGTTCCAAGGTCAGCGCCGCGATCGGCTCACCAGATTCGGCGCCGCGGCAGATGCCGGTGAACGTGACCAGCGCGCCGATGTCGGTGCGGCCGCGCGTCAGCGCCGCGGCCTCGGCGCCGGCGTCGAACTCCTCGCGTTGCAGCCGGATCGTCGTCCGCATCAGCCACCCGTCATCGGCGGGAAGAACGCGATCTCGCGGGCGCCGGCAATGGCGGTGTCGGGCTTGACGTGGCTCTTGTCGATGGCCGCGCGGATCGATTTCGGATGCTCGAAGGCGTGGGCGTATTCCTCGCCGCGGGTGCCGAGCCAGCGCACCAACTCGGCAACGGTGTTGACGCCGGCCGGCGGCACGATGTCCTCCTCGGCCTTGCCGACCCGTTCACGAACCCAGGCGAAATACACGAGCTTCATCAGTCGATCATGTGGCGCACACCGGCGCGCATGTAATCCCAGCCCGTATATAGGGTGACCAGCGCCGACAGCCACAGCAATGCGAGGCCGATGTTGGTGATGATCAGCGTGTCCTGCTTGAACAGATCGGAGAACGCCTTGTCACCGGCGTCTCCGGCGATCAGGAACCCGACCGCGACGAGCTGCCAGGTGGTCTTCCATTTGGCGAGCCGCGACACCGGGACGCTGACGCGGAGCTCGGCGAGATATTCGCGCAAGCCCGACACCAATATCTCGCGGCAGAGAATGACCACCGAGGCGAGCAGCGACCAGCCGCGGATGGTTTCCTCGGCGGCCAGCATCAGAAGACACGACGCCACCAGCAGCTTGTCGGCAATCGGATCGAGCATGCGGCCGAGCGACGACTGCTGGCCGTACATGCGGGCGAAATAGCCGTCCAGCACGTCGGTGATGCCGGCCATGATGAAAATCGCAAGCGCAAGCCAGCGCAGCCACAGTCCGCCTTCGAGAATGCTCTGCCAATACAGCAGCCCGACCACGACTGGCACCGCAGCGATGCGGGCGTAGGTCAGGAGATTGGGCAGCGCCAGCGGTCGCGCCGGCAACGGTGGGTTCTGGATGGTGTTCATTGACGTCTGAGAATACCCCTCCGGCATGGACCTGAACAGCGTTTGGCTCTCATGGCTGGGTTCCGGCGCTAAGCCTGTGCAAAGCGCGGCGAACCGGCATAATGGTGGGCATTACGGCACGCAAAAGACGCGCCCGACACAACAATGTGAGCGACACGCGCTCGCCCGGGAGAGAAGTCCATGAACGAACACGAGGAAAGCGCGCGGCGCCGGATCGGGCGCTGGCTGCCGCTGCTGGCGGCGGCTGCGCTCGCCGCACCGGCGCTGGCAGCGGTTTCCGGGCCGGGCGGCTATCCCAACCGGCCGGTTCATATCCTGGTGCCCTACGGGCCGGGCGGCGTTGCCGACACCACGACGCGCCTGCTCGCCCAGAAGCTGAACGAGCGGCTCGGCCAGACCTTCGTCATCGAGAACCGGCCGGGCGCCGGCGGCATTGTCGCCTCCAAGGCCGGCGCCACCGCCGCGCCCGACGGCTACACCCTCACCCTGACCGGCAACGGCACCGCCATCGCCAAGTCGCTGTTCAAGAGCATCCCCTACGACGTGCTGCGCGACTTCAAGTCGGTCTCGGTGATGGCCTGGCTCGATCTGATGATCGCCACCAAGGCGGACGGCCCGTTGAAAACGGTGTCCGACATCGTCGCCGCAGCCAAGAAGAACCCGGGCAAGCTCAATTTCGGCGCCATCGCGATCGGCAGCACGCAGCAATTGTCGGCAGAGCTGTTCCGGCTGACCGGCGACATCAAGGTGACCATGGTGACGTTCCGCACCACGCCCGACCTCATCACGGCACTGCTGCGTGGCGACGTCGATGTCGGCTTCGACTATCTCGCCGGCTTCCGCGCCTCGCTGAACGCGAACCAGCTTCGCGCCGTCGCCTCGACCGGCGAGAAGCGCTCGCCGTCGACTCCGGACGTGCCCACCGTGAAGGAGAGCGGCATGCCGGACTACGTGGTGACAAGCTGGAACGCGGTGTCCGCTCCGGCCGGCACGCCCGACGACATCGTGCAGTTCCTCAGCAAGGAAATCCGCGATGCACTGAAGGCGCCGGACATCCAGGAGAAGGCGCTGCAATTCGGACTCGATGCCCGCGGCACCACGCCGGAGGAGATGCAGGCGCGGATGCGCGCCGACATCGAGAAATGGGGCGCGGTGATCGCCAAGGCCGGAATCGAGAAGCAATGAGCAAGCTGCCGCTGAAGATCGCCATCGCCACCTCCGGCCACACCGCGGCGCTGAAAGACGGCAGTGTTCCGATCGAGGGCGTCGAGGCGAACTTCGTCGAGGTGGTGCCGATCATCGCGGCGTTCCGCCGGATGGTGCGCGACGTCGAGTTCGACGTCTGCGAGATGGCGCCGACCACCTACCTGATCGCGCGTGCGCGAGGCGCGCCGTATATCGCGCTGCCGATTTTCGTGATGCGGCGCTTCCACCACGGCGGTTTCGTGGTGCGGCCCGATGCCGGCATCAAGGTGCCGAAGGACCTCGAAGGCAAGAAGGCCGGCGTCCGCGCCTATTCCGTCACAACGGGCGTGTGGACGCGCGGCATCTTCACCAACGAATACGGTCTCGACGCCGACAAAGTGACCTGGGTGGTGGACGACGAGGAGCACGTCACCACCATGAAGCTGCCGGACAATGTCATCCATGCGCCGCCGGGCCAATCGCTGGCGAGCATGATGGCGAGCGGCGAGTTGCAGGCGGGCTTCACCGGGCCGGCCGGGATCGGCCGCGCCGGCGCGCCGACCGCGAACTGGGAGGCCGGCGGCCAGACGCCGGCGCAGAACTATCCGGAGCTGATCCCCGACGTCGCCAATGTCGAGGCCGACTGGTTCCGCCGCACCGGCATCTATCCGATCCACGGCACCATCGTGGTGAAGACCGATGTGCTTGCGAAAAATCCGCAGGTCGGCCGCGCGCTGTTCGACGCGTTTACGAAAGCCAAGGCGCCGTATCTCGACAAGCTCAAGCGCGGCGACGGCACGACGCCGGAAGACATCCGCTACCGGAGCTTCCTGCCGCTGATGAGCGACCCGCTGCCCTACGGCATCAAGGCCAACCGCGCCAGCATCGACGCGCTGATGACCTACGCGTTGCAGCAAAAACTGATCCCCGAGCGCATGCCGCTCGAACAGGCGTTCTTCGATCCCGAAGCGTAAACAAGGAAAGCCATGCCGATCATCGACATCCACCCGCACGTCATCGCCACCGACAACACGCGCTATCCGCTGCAGCCGCTCGGCGGCAACCAGAGCACGTGGTCGCGCGACCGGCCGACCACCCACGAGATGATGGTCAAGGCGATGGACGAGGCCGGCGTCGACAAGTCGGCAATCGTGCAGGCCTCGACCGCCTACGGCCACGACAACACCTATGTGGCGGAGGCGATCGCCGCGCATCCGAAGCGCTTCACCGGCGTGTTCTCGATCGACATGCTGGCCGCCGACAGCGTCGACAAGATGAAGCTCTGGCTCGGCAAGGGCTTTGCCGGAATGCGGCTGTTCACCACCGGCAGCACGATGCCGGGCCAGGCCACCTGGTTCGACGAACCGCGCACCATGCCGGCGTGGGGCTACGCCAACGAGATCGGCCTGCCGGTCTGCATGCAGATGACGCCGCAGGGCTTTCCGCAATTGCGCGGACTGATGGAGAAATTCCCCAAGGTGAAGATCATCCTCGACCATCTGGCGCGGCCGCAGCTTGTCGACGGCCCGCCGTTCACCGCCGACCAGGAGTTCTTCGGACTGGCGAAATATCCGAACGTGTTCCTCAAGCTCACACCGGTCAATGTCGAGGTGAAGGACTGGGGCAAGGCGACGCCTGAGACGTTCTTCGGCGCGCTGATCAAGGCTTACGGCGCCAACCGCATCGCCTGGGGCTCGAACTTCCCAGCCACGGCAGGCAGCCTGAAGGAGATTTTGGGCAAGGCGCAAAAAGCGCTGAGCTTCGCCAGCGCCGCCGACCGCGACTGGATCTTCGGCAAGACCGCGCTGGAGCTTTATCCGAGGTTGAAGACTGACTTACGTTCGTCATGGCCGGGCTTGTCCCGGCCATCACGCCTTATGCCTGCGGCCGCATCAACTCCGCGCGTGGGCGGCTCACGGTCTGCCGGCCGCGCTTGAACACCGCCAGCACCGGCGCGTTGATCGCCACCGCCTCCGCCGGCGATTTCGCGTCCAGCACCGTGACCTCGGCCTCGCTGCCGACCTTGATGCCGTAGCCCTTGGCGTTGATCAGACGCGCCGAACGGTCGCTGATCATCGAAAACAATTCCGTCAGCCGGTCGTTGTCGCCGACCTGCAGCACGTTGGCGTGCATGTTGGCCATCCGCACCAGCGAGCAATCGCCGAACGGCGTGAACGGATTGAGGATGTTGTTGGTCGAGATCGAGCAGTTGCAGCCCTGCGCCGCGAACAGGTTGGCGTCGGTGATGCAGCGCGGCACGTCGTAGTCCTTGTGCCGCGCCAGCACGAACAGGTCGGTCGCCGGCAGCACCGTCACCGCGGCGCCGACGTCGGCGAGACGCTTGGCGATGTCCTTCTGCTTGGCGGGCGGCAGCGCCGCGACCTTGGTCATGTGGCCCATCGCGACGCGGCCGCCGTATTTGAACTTCTCGGTCAGGTCCGCCACCAGCATGTTGTCCATCGCTCGCCGGGTCATGACCCGAATCGATGTGCAGATCGACGTGGATGTCGTACTCGCGCGCCAGCTCGAACACGCGGTTGATGTGGGCCGGATGATCGGTGTCGTAGTTCGGCGCGCCGCCGATTGACGTGGCGCCCATCTCGAGCGCCTCGACCAGCGCCTTGTCGGCCTCGGGCACTGTGGGCGAGGCCCTCCTGGGCGAACGCGCAAATCTCCAGGTCGACCGCCCAGGCGTATTCCTTCTGCAACAGCTTCAGCGCCTCGATGCATTTGGTGCCGACCGGCAGATCGATCTCGGCGTGGGTGCGGATGCGCGTGGTGCCCTGCCGGATGCAGTTCTCCAAGGTGGCCTTGGCGCGGTTGTAGATGTCCTCGACGGTGAAGCCGTCCTTCACCGCGGCGACCCGCTTCATGTGGTTCGGGTTGTCGCGCGACGGCTCCGGCGTGCAGCGGTCGATGATGCGCGACTTGTCGAGATGGATGTGGGTCTCGACCAAGCCCCCGCAGCACAGGCAGCCCTGCGCGTCATAGGACGGCGAGTCGGCGCTGAGCTTCGGCTCGATCGCGGCGATTTTTCCCTTGGCGAAGCCGATGTCGACCGCGCCGCCATTGGCAGCGCCCGGCACCCGCGCGTTGCGAATGACATAGTCGAGCATGAATGGCCCCCTCGCCTTCCTTCGCTATTTACCGCACCACCTCGACAACGTCATGGCCGGGCTTGTCCCGGCCATCCACGCCTTGCCCTGCCTTGCCAAGCAAGGCGTGGATGCGCCGGCACAAGGCCGGGCATGACGTTACGAGAGGTTGGATGCAATCGACAGAACTACCGCGCCGCCAACTCGTGGAAGAAATCGTGAATCTTCTTCGCGGTTTCCTCGTTGATGCCCGGCACCTGGGCGAGGTCGCCGAGCGAGGCGCGCTCGATCGCCTTCAAGGTGCCGAAGTGGTGCAGCAGCGCACGTTTCCGGGTCGGGCCGATGCCGGGGATTTCCTGCAAGCCGGCCTCGCGGATGTCCTTCTTCCGCCGGGTGCGGTGCGAGCCGATGGCGAAGCGGTGCGCCTCGTCGCGCATCCGCTGGATGAAATACAGCAGCGGATCGCGCGGCGGCAGCTTCACCGCCGGCTTGTCGGTCAGATAGAAGGTCTCGTTGCCGGCGTCGCGGTCGGGTCCCTTGGCAACGCCGATCATCGGCACGTCGGTGACGCCGAGCGCCACCAGCACCTCGCGCGCGGCGTTGAGCTGGCCTTGCCCGCCGTCGATCAGCACCAGGTCGGGCCAAGGCTGTTCGTTATCAGATTGTTCGCTATCGGCGTGCTCGCTATCGGCGCTGTCGATCTCGCCCGGCGCGACGCCGAGCATGGCGGTGCCGGCCTCGACCTCGGCGCGCGGCGCCTCCGCCATCAGCCGCTTGAAGCGCCGCTCCAGCATCTCGCGCATCATGCCGAAGTCGTCGCCCGGCGTCAGCGCAGCCGAGCGGATGTTGAACTTGCGGTACTGGTTTTTGCGGAAGCCTTCCGGGCCGGCGACGATCATGGCGCCGACCGCGTTCGAGCCCTGGATGTGGCTGTTGTCGTAGACCTCGATCCGCCGCGGCACTCTTGGCAAGGCAAACGTCGCGGCCAATCCCTTGAGCAGCTTCTGCTGCGACGAGGTGTCGGCAAGCTTCCTGCCGAGCGCCTCGCGGGCGTTGACCAGCGCGTGCGCCACCAGCTCCTTCTTCTCGCCCCGCTGCGGCACGGAGACCTCGACCTTGCGGCCGGTTTTCGCGGTCAGCGCCTCGGCCAGCAGCTCGCGCTCGGGGATGTCGTGCGAAAGCAACACCGCAGCCGGGCACGGCTTGTCGTCGTAGAACTGCGCCAGGAACGCGCCCAGCACCTCGCCCGGCCCGAGCGAACGATCGGCCCTGGGGAAGTAGGCGCGGTTGCCCCAGTTCTGCCCGGTGCGGAAGAAGAACACCTCGATGCCGCTGAAGCCGCCCTCCTGGTGGATGGCGAACACGTCGGCCTCCTCGGTCGAGCGCGGATTGATCCCCTGCGTCGATTGCGTCGCCGACAGCGCGGCGAGGCGGTCGCGGTAGATCGCGGCGCGCTCGAAGTCGAGATCGACCGACGCCTTCTCCATCTCGCCGGACAGCTCGTCGCGCACCGCCTGGCTCTTGCCGGAGAGAAACGCATTGGCCTCGCGGACCAGCTCGGCGTATTCGGCGAAATCCACCTCGTTGGTGCAGGGCGCCGAGCAGCGTTTGATCTGATGCAGCAGGCAGGGCCGCGTCCGGCTTTCGAAAAAGCCGTCCGAGCAGGAGCGCAGCAGGAACGCCCGCTGCAAGGCGGTGATGGTGCGGTTGACCGCCCACACCGAGGCGAACGGGCCGTAGTAGCTGCCTTGCCGCGAGCGCGCGCCGCGGTGCTTGAGGATCTGCGGCGCCCAATGGTCCGAGGTGATGATGATGTAGGGAAACGACTTGTCGTCGCGCAGCAGCACGTTGAAGCGCGGCCGCAGCCGCTTGATCAGGTTGGCTTCGAGCAGCAGCGCCTCGGTCTCGGTCGCGGTGGTGACGAACTCCACCGCCGCCGTCCCCGCGATCACCCGCTCGATGCGGGTGTCGTGCCCGGTCGGCCTCGTGTACGAGGTGATCCGCTTCTTGATGTTCTTGGCCTTGCCGACATAGAGCACCTCGCCGGCCGCATCGAGCATGCGATAGACGCCCGGCGCCGACGGCGCGTGCTTGGCGTGGCGAACCAGCGCGGCGCGGCCGGCCGCCAGCGGGCCGGTCGGCTCGTTGATGTCGAGCTCGAGCTCGCCCTCGGGCAGCGCCTGCTCCTCGTCGTCCTCGACGAGCTCGCTTGCCGGATCGATGTCCTTGTCGCGACCAGCCATTGCTTCGTGATGTCCCGAATGCGGCACGCTCGGCTCAAGATCGGGCCGCCCGCTCCGCATGGTAAATAATTGCATACGCCCGGCGCGCCAATACACCGTTCCTTAGCTGTAAAGCGCCGCTCATAGTGACTGATTCAGAAACGCTTAAGGGAAAACTCGCGATAAATCCTCCACGTTTTCGGGGGGTCTTGTCTGCCGCAACGACGTCGGGCGAACCGAGGTCGATTGCGCAATCGCTGGAGGATGCGATGGCAAAGACCATATGGACGGCCGGGCTTGCTGCTCTCGTGCTGATGTCGGCCGCGGCCCGCGCTGCGGACTTCGCGCCCTACGCACCGCCGCCGCCGCGCGGCGTCTCGTGGCAAGGCCCTTATGTCGGCGCCAATCTCGGCTACCAGTGGAGCAGTGTCGGCAACAATTCCGCCAAGCCGAACGGCGTCGCCGGCGGTGTGCAGGCCGGCTACAACGTGCAGTACAGCCAGTTCGTGTTCGGCGGTGAGACCGACCTGCAGGTGACCGACGCCGACGCCACCTTCGCGGCCTGGAAATTCTCCAATCCCTGGTTCGGCAGCCTGCGCGCACGCGCGGGCTTTGCCATGAACAACATGCTGTTCTACGGAACGGTCGGCCTCGCTTACGGCTCGCTGAAGATGCAGAGCGCGTTCAGCCCGGTGTCGGAATCGCACATCAGCGCCGGATGGGCCGCTGGCGCCGGCGCCGAGATGGCACTCGCGCCGCACTGGAGCGCCAGAGCGGAATACCTCTACGTCGATCTGGGCGGCAGCTCGTTTGTTTTAGATGGCAACCATCACGGCATCCAATCGAACCTGCTGCGGCTCGGCGTCAACTATCGCTTCTGAAATCTTGCAAATTCGGAACGAGTCCCGGTTTCGCCGGGGCTTTTGTGTGGCGCGCGGAACTTTGTGTGTCCTCTCGACAACAGCCGACAGCGAACGAAATCATTTCGGGAAACGAATTGGGAGTTCCAGGAACCATCCACACTTTCGTCGCGTTTCGACTGCCAGTTGGGACATCACAACAAGGGAGGTGGGTATGCGTCGCGTACTCCTCACGTCAGTTGCTCTTCTTGCTTCACTCGCTACGGCCGCAGTCGCGGCTGATCTTCCACGCCGGATTCCGACCAAGGCACCCGCCTACGTTCCGGCCGGTTACAACTGGACCGGCTTCTACGTCGGCATCAACGGCGGCTACGGCTGGGGCCGTTCGTACTGGAACAGCTTCGGCGGTCGCGACCGTGTTTCCGGCGGAATGGTCGGCGGAACCGTCGGCTACAACTGGCAAGCCCTCGGCAGCCCGTGGGTGTTCGGTCTGGAAGGCGACATTGACTGGACCGACATCAAGGGCACGTTTGCCAACGCTGGCTGCCCGACCGGTTGCCAGACCAAGAATGACTGGCTCGGAACGGCTCGCGGCCGCGTCGGCTATGCCTGGGATCGGGTGATGCCTTACGTGACCGGCGGTGCCGCATTCGGCGACATCAAGGCGACGCAGACTGGCGTCGGCACCACCAGCGATACCAATGTCGGCTGGACCGCCGGCGGCGGCATCGAGGCGGCACTGATGGGCAACCTGACCGGCAAGATCGAATATCTGCATGTCGATCTCGGCAGCGTCACCTGCACGGTCTGTGCGCCGGCGACCCGGGTCGGCTTCCACGACGATCAACTCCGCGCCGGTGTGAACTACCGGTTCTAACAGCCACTCTCCTTCACAACGCGAAAGCCCCGGGCACCTCGCCCGGGGCTTTTCGCTTTTCAATGGTACCTACCCGCAATATTCGTTGAGAGTTTCTTGACCATAGTTATGGTAAAATTACAGTAAAAATACGGCCACCCTGAAATTACTCAGTAATCGTGCAGCTTCTGCAGGTTCCATTTCATTAGCATTACCAGTGTGTCTTCCCTGCACTAGAACTCTTCACCCCCCGGAATTACTTTGCGTCAACTTTGAAATGGAGGAGTGAGTGATGAAGCGTATTGTTGCTGCTGCTATCGGGCTTCTGGCGCTGGCGGCTGCCATGCCGGCCTCGGCGGCCGATCTTCCCCGCAGCATGTACAAGGCGCCGGCCTACGTGCCCGCCGCCTACAACTGGACCGGCTTCTATCTCGGCATCAACGCTGGCGGCGGCTTCGGCAGTTCCGACTGGAACGGATTTGGGATGAGCAACAGCCCGTCGGGCGGCATGATCGGCGGCACCGCCGGCTACAACTGGCAGGGCCCCGGCAACCCGTGGGTGTTCGGTCTCGAAGGCGACATCGACTGGACCAACATCAACGACAGCAACATCTGCGGCGGCTTGATCTGCCAGACCAAGAACAGCTGGTTCGGCACGGTGCGCGGCCGCGCCGGCTATGCCTTCGATCGCTTCCTGCCGTACTTCACCGGCGGCGTGGCGTTCGGCGATGTGCAGGCCCGTCGCATGCCCTTCGCCGGCACCAACGATACCAATGCGGGCTGGACGCTCGGCGGCGGCATCGAAGGCGTGATCGCCGGTCCCTGGACCGCGAAGATCGAATATCTCTACGCCGACCTCGGCAAAACCACTTGCGCCACAGCGGCCTGCGGCGTGGCGACCAACGTCGACCTCACCGTCAACGTGGTGCGCGGCGGCATCAACTACCGCTTCTAATCGAGCGGCACTTCCAACAAGAACACTGCATGACAAACTCGAAGCCCCGAACCACCGGTTCGGGGCTTCAATTTTTGGCCGGGCCGCCGGGATCGCAAACGCTTCAGCCGAACAGGCCCGCCAGGAAATAGAACAGCGCCGCCATCAGGCCGGCCGCCGGGATGGTGATGATCCAGGCGATGACGATGCCCTGCGCCACGCTCCAGCGCACCGCCGACACCCGCTTGGCGGCGCCGACGCCGATGATGCTTCCGGTGATGGTGTGCGTGGTCGAGACCGGAATGCCGAGCTCGGTCGCCACGAACAGCATGATCGAGCCGGCGGTCTCCGCGCAGCAGCCCTGCATCGGAGTGAGCCGCGTGATCTTCGATCCCATCGTTCGCACGATCCGCCAGCCGCCCGCCAAGGTGCCGGCCGCCATCGCGAACTGGCACGCCAGCACCACCCAGAACGGCACGTAGAAGCTCGTCCCCATGTAGCCCTGCGAATACAGCAGCACCGCGATGATCCCCATGGTCTTCTGGGCGTCATTGCCGCCATGGCCGAGCGCGTACAGCGAGGCGGAGACGAATTGGGCGCGGCGGAAAAACCGGTCGACGCCGAACGGCGTGAAGCGCACGAACGTCCATGACACGAACAGCACCAGGAACAGCGCGATCACGCAGCCCATCCCCGGCGCCAGCACGATGCCGGCCACGGTCTTCATCACGCCGGCCCACACCACGGCGGCCGAGCCCGCCTTCGCCATGCCGGCCCCGACCAGGCCCCCGATCAGCGCATGCGAGCTCGACGACGGGATGCCGAGGCGGTTGGTGATGACCTGCCAGACGATAGCGCCGGTCAGCGCCGCGAAGACGACGCGGGCATCGATGATGTTCGCCTCGACAATGCCGCGGCCGACCGTCTCGGCGACGTGAAGCCCGAACACCATGAAGGCGATGAAGTTGAAAAAGGCCGCCCAGGCCACCGCGTATTGCGGACGCAGCACGCGGGTCGAAACGATGGTGGCGATCGAATTGGCGGCATCGTTCATGCCGTTGAGGAAATCGAACGCCAGCGCGACCGCGATCAGCGCAAACAGCAGCGGCAGTGCGAGCGCGCCATCCATTTCGGTCTGCGCCTTACGCTAGACGTGCTCGACGACGATGCCGTGCATGACGTTGGCGACGTCGTCGAAGCGGTCGACGACCTTTTCGAGATGGTCGTAGACCTCGTTGCCGACGAAGAAGGCCAGCCCGTTGCCGCCGGCGGCGTTGGCCCGATAGAGGTCGTAGAGGCCCTTGTCGTGCATCTCGTCGGCCTTGCCCTCCAGCGACGAGATCTGCGCGGTGAGATCGCTGATGTGGCCGGCCTCGGCGCCGATCGACTTCAGCAGCGGGACGCCCTCCTGGACCAGCTCGGCGCATTTGAGGATGGTGTCGGCCATGTCCCTCATCTGCGGCGTGAAGGCGGTGACGTCGAACAGCCGGATCGACTTGGCGGTCTTCTGCATCTGGTCGATGGAATTATCCATCGAGGTGATCAGGTCGCGGATGTTGCCGCGGTCGAACGGCGTGATGAAGGTCCGCCGCACCGCGATCAGCACCTCGCGGGTGACGTTGTCGGCATCCTGCTCGCGATCCATCACGGTCTGGTAGTTGCGCGAGATCGCGTCGCCGCCCTCCAGCATGGCGCGGAGCGCGACCGCGCCCGCCACCACGGCATGGGAGTGCTGGGCGAACAGGTCGAAGAAGCGCTCCTCCTTCGGCATCAGCGCGTGGAACCAACGCAGCATCGGGCGACCTCGCTTGAGCCGGGCGGCAGCTTAAGGCCGGACAACGGCACGGCGAGGCTATGAATCTCCGCCCGCGCCCCACGGTGCAAGGGCGCGGAGGGGGCTATCCCCATATCGTTGTTTAGGTCGCCGAAGCCAGCCCGGGATCGGTCCGGGGTTGTCGGGTGCGGCTGCTACGCCCTGGGCGAGCAGCGCACATAGACCATGTTGCCGTAGCGGTTGGCCGCGTCGGGATCGACGTAGCGGGTGACCAGCACCCGGCCGTCGAACGAAACGATCTCGCGGTCGGCCGGCTGGCCGGCGTCGCCGTCGGGGCCGATATAATTCCGGCCCTCAGGGCTGCCCTTGAGCCGCAGCTCGGAGGGCTGGCGCTCGTCGGCGAGGTGCATCATGACGCCGCCGCTCGGGCCCTTGGCGATCACGTAGGGAGACTTGCACAGCCCCCGAGCCGTGTTGATGGTCCGCGCCCGGTCCGCTTCCTTCTGGTAGGAGGTGAAGCCCCAGCGGCCGACCAGCTCCTCCGAGGAATACTTTGAAGGCATCGCCGGGCCGCCGCCCGCCCCGGGTGGCGGAGGCGGAGGCGGCGTATCGGAACCGCCGCCGCTGAAGCTCGGCATGCTGAAGTTCATGCCGCCGCAACCGCTCAGCAACAGGCCGGCGGCCAGAACGATCAGCGTGGCGAGGCGGAGCGACTTCGGGTTCTGACGCATACGAGTTCCTTACTCTGCAACTGGGCCGGCGGCATGGCCGGGGCCTCAAACTCTGGCGCTATCTAACCACCCCAAATTTAATCATTTTCTAATCATGCCGGGCTTCAACCCGCCTTATTGTACCTGTTTCCGGCCGCCCAGCCCAAAGGTCCAGCCCTGCCCCACTCGGCTTGACACCCCCGGCGCAACCCCCTATTTCCCGGGCAGCCCTTTGGCACTCAATTCAATGAGTGCTAAGGGCTTATAAACAAAGGTTTTTTATAACCCCTGCGCTGACGCGCGCCGACGAGGAAAGCATGGCCAAGCTCAAGTTCCGTCCCCTGCACGACCGTGTGGTTGTCAAACGCATCGACGCCGAGGAGAAGTCCGCCGGCGGCATCATCATCCCCGACACCGCCAAGGAGAAGCCGTCCCAGGGCGAGATCGTCGCCGTCGGCCCAGGCGGCCGCGACGAGGCCGGCAAGCTGACCCCGATGGGCGTCAAGACCGGCGACCGCGTGCTGTTCGGCAAGTGGTCGGGCACCGAGGTCAAGCTCGATGGCGAGGATCTCCTGATCATGAAGGAATCCGACGTCATGGGCGTCATCGCTTAAGCAAAACCCATCCACGTCATGCCCGGCCTTGTGCCGGGCATCCACGCCTTGGCTGCAAAGCGAGGCGTGAACAACACATTCAACGGAGTATCAAATGTCTGCCAAAGACGTACGTTTTGCCGGCGACGCCCGCGACCGCATGCTGCGCGGCGTCGAGACCCTCGCCAACGCGGTGAAGGTCACGCTCGGCCCCAAGGGCCGCAACGTCGTGATCGACAAGTCGTTCGGCGCGCCTCGCATCACCAAGGACGGCGTCACCGTCGCCAAGGAGATCGAGCTCGAGGACAAGTTCGAGAACATGGGCGCGCAGATGGTGCGCGAAGTCGCCCAGAAGACCAACGACAACGCCGGTGACGGCACCACCACCGCGACCGTGCTGGCCGCGGCGATCGTCCGGGAAGGCGCCAAGTCGGTCGCCGCCGGCATGAACCCGATGGACCTCAAGCGCGGCATCGACATCGCCGTCGCCGCCGTCCTCAAGGACGTCGAGAAGCGCGCCAAGAAGGTCAACTCGTCGGCCGAGGTTGCCCAGGTCGGCACCATCTCGTCGAACGGCGACAAGCAGATCGGCAAGATGATCGCCGACGCGATGCAGAAGGTCGGCAACGAGGGCGTCATCACGGTCGAAGAGGCCAAGTCGCTCGACACCGAGGTCGAGATCGTCGAAGGCATGCAGTTCGACCGCGGCTACATCTCGCCGTACTTCATCACCAACGCCGAGAAGATGATCGCCGAGCTGGAGGACGTCTACATCCTCCTGCACGAGAAGAAGCTGTCCGGCCTGCAGGCGATGCTGCCGCTGCTCGAGGCGGTGGTGCAGTCGCAGCAAGCCGCTGCTGATCATCTCCGAGGACGTCGAGGGCGAGGCGATCGCCACCTTGGTCGTCAACAAGCTCCGCGGCGGTCTGAAGATCGCGGCGGTCAAGGCGCCGGGCTTCGGCGATCGCCGCAAGGCGATGCTTGAGGACATCGCGATCCTGACCGGCGGTCAGCTCATCTCCGAGGACCTCGGCATCAAGCTTGAGACCGTGACCCTGCAGATGCTCGGCCGCGCCAAGAAGGTCGTGATCGAAAAGGAAAAGACCACGATCATCGACGGCGTCGGCAAGAAGAAGGACATCGAGGCCCGCGTCGCCCAGATCAAGACCACGATCGAGGAGACCACCTCGGACTACGACCGCGAGAAGCTCCAGGAGCGCCTGGCCAAGCTCGCGGGCGGCGTGGCCGTCATCAAGGTCGGCGGCGCCACCGAGGTCGAGGTCAAGGAGAAGAAGGACCGCGTCGAGGACGCGCTCAACGCCACCCGCGCGGCGGTGGAAGAGGGCATCGTTCCGGGCGGCGGCACCGCGCTGCTTCGCGCCAAGAAGGCGGTCGGCAAGCTCACCAACGACAACGCCGACGTGCAGGCCGGCATCAACATCGTGATGAAGGCCATCGAGGCTCCGGCCCGGCAGATCGCCGAGAACGCCGGTGTCGAGGGCTCCATCGTGATCGGCAAGATCATGGAGTCGAAGTCCGAGACCTTCGGCTTCGATGCCTCGACCGAAGAGTATGTCGATCTGATCGAGAAGGGCATCGTCGATCCGGCCAAGGTGGTGCGCCGCGCGCTGCAGGATGCGGCTTCGGTCGCGGGCCTGCTGGTGACCACCGAGGCGATGGTCGCCGAGACGCCGAAGGAAGCAGCCCCGATGATGCCGCCGGGTGGCGGCGGCATGGGTGGAATGGGCGGCATGGGCGGCATGATGTAACTCGGCCTCTCAACGTCAAATGCGAAGGGCCCGGCGGAAACGCCGGGCCCTTTTTTTGTTTCGCATCGCAGCCACTCGACCGTCATCCCGGATGGCGCCGAGGCGCCGAAGGCTCGCTGAGACCCGCCGAATGCGCGTCTCGAGGATGCAGCGCGCCGGGGATAGAAGCAAGCGCCGTGCTATCCCCGCGGGGATAAATCGCTATCCCGCAAAATAAACTTCGCCTCGCGCAAATAATTCCCTTGGCGAACTTATCCCCGCACCCCTCCGACGGCCTGATAATGCGCCCAGGCCGGTCCATCCGAGGGCGCTTCTAGAGGCGTCGACAAGCGGGACCGGAGAGCGGTGGCCTCGCACGGGTGCAACGATGCACACCCAACGCGAGGCAGGTCCAAGCCGCACGGTCCTGGCGCGACGGGTTCGCGTCACGAGTCTCTTTGGTGACGACGCCGTAACTCCGCGCCAAGCGGCCAGGTGTCGTCGAGGCTCACAGCGGTGGTTAGCAAACTCAGACCACCGGGGGACGTGCGGAGCAAACCTCAAACATCGCGCGCGGGACGCTGGAGAAAAGGCGGACTTGCGGTTCTGACCAAATACCGAGACACCGATCCCCGGCCGGGGGCGGTGTCTGCTTCGATGTCGCGAGATATCGAAGCCCGTGGGTCCGCTGGACCCCCGGCGTCCCGCGCCCCCTCGGACTTTTCCGAAGGCGCTTCGGCCGACATGACCCGGGCAAAAACCTGCCGCGGGAACGGCGGAGGCCTTGCCTTGTTAGGAAACAAATCAGCCGGTCCGGCGTTGATGCGCCATGGCCGCGAGCTCGTCGAAAAGTTTCATCTACGCGGCGCTGGCCGGCAATCTCCTGATCGCCATCACCAAGTTCGGCGCCGCGTTGTGGACCGGCAGCTCGGCGATGCTGAGCGAGGCCGTGCATTCGCTGGTCGACACCGGCAACGAAGGCCTGCTGCTGTACGGCCATCATCGCGCCGACCGCCCGCCCGACGAGCGGCATCCGCTCGGCTTCGGCCGCGAGCTTTATTTCTGGAGCTTCATCGTGGCGCTGCTGGTGTTCGCGCTCGGCGCCGGCGTCTCGCTCTACGAGGGCATCGCAGCAGATCCGCGAGAAGCATCCGATCACCGATCCGACCGTCAACTACGTGGTGATCGCGTTCTCGGTGGTGTTCGAAGGCGCGTCGTGGTGGATCGCGCTGCAGGAATTCCGCAAGACCAAGGGCGACCTCACCTATTACGAGGCGTTCCGGCGCAGCAAGAACGCGCCGCTGTTCCTGGTGCTGTTCGAGGACAGCGCGGCGCTGATCGGCCTTGCGATCGCGGCCTTGGGCAACTTCGCGTCGCATTATTTCGACAGGCCGGAGTTCGACGGCGTCGCCTCGATCGGCATCAGCCTGGTGCTGGCGGTCACCGCGATGATGCTGGCGCGCGAAAGCAAGGAGCTGCTGATCGGCGAACCGGCCGGCCCGCGGATCACGAACTCGATCATGCAGATCGCGCGCGCGCAGGACGGCGTCGAGCGCGTCAACGGCATGATGACGGTGCATCTTTCGCCCGACGAGATCGTGCTGGCGCTGAGCCTCGAATTCGCCGATCCGCTGAACACCACGGGAATCGAGCAGCGGGTCGCGGCGCTGGAAAACCGGCTGCGCTCGACGCATCCCGAGCTCATCACGGTGTTCATCAAGCCGCAGTCGCGCGACCAGTTCCGGCAGTTCAGCCATCACGGGCCGTGAAGGCGCTAGCCGAGCAGCTCCTTCACCGCGCGGTCGGCCTGGTCGATGGCGAAATGCACCCAGGCGTCGCCGCCCGCGTCGGTGTTGGCGATGGCGATCGGGCCGAAGCTCTGCCGCGCCACCTTGAGCACGGAGTCCTCGTAATCATCGGGATCGAACAGCGAATTGGCCACGTAGCTGTAGCCGTGCGGCCAGCGGTTGACGGTGATGGCGGCGATGTCGCGCGCGCTGGAGAAGCCGCCCGGCCCCAGCATGCGGTCGAGATCGTCGCGGATGCGCTCCTCGAAATCGGCAAAGCTCATGGCGTAGAGCTTGCCCTGGCCGATGTGGAATTGCGTGCGGGCGTCGAGGCCCTGGTTCGGCGCGCCGGGCACATGGACCATGTGCAGCAGGATCGGCTCCGCCGGATCGCGCGAATGGCGAACGCCGCCGAGGCTGACCGGGAAATCGAGCGCGACCTGGTGGTGGAAGCCCATCGGCGCCGAGATCGAGCTGACCTTGAGGTTTGTGAACGCGCGCCAGTTCCGCACCAGCACGTTGGTGTAGCAGAGCGGCGTCTTGACGTTCTTCGCCAGCGCCTCGCGCTGCGGCTGTGGCAGGTCCGGCGCGATATACGGGATCATCATGTGGAAGCAGGCCAGCACGGCGTGGCGCGCCTCGACCCGATGCAGCTTGCCGGCGCGGACATAGGCGATCTGCGCCTTGCCGCCGTTTTGCCCCGCGTGAACACAAGTCGAATCGAGCCGGATGCGGACCGGCTGGCCGGCCCGGTCGAGCGCGGCATAGTCGAACGGCGCCTGCACCACGTCGTCCATGGTGTGTCCCGGCGCCGCTTTCGGAATGAGCGAACGCACCAGCAGCCGCGCAATCGACGCGTTGCCGTCGGGGAAATGATAGATGTAGGGCTCCTTCCAGGCGGCATTGTCGTCGCCCGGAAGCTTCAGGCCGGCAAAGCCCGGATAGCCGAGATCGCGGGCGTCGGCGGCCGGGACGGCGTCGCTGCCCAGACCGAAAAAGCCGAGCGGCTGGCCCTGGAAGCAATTGGCCGCCTCCTCGCTGCAGCCGCAGATTTTCGTCAGGTAGTCGCGGTAGCTGGTGCGCTTGAGAAGCGCGAGCGCTTCCTCGTTCGGATTTTCCGGCGAGCGGATCGACCGCGCCGGTATAAAGCGCCACGAGCTGCGCCTTGCTGGCGTCGGAGATCGGAAAGCCCGACACGAACTCCGCCACCGGCCTGGAATTGGCCCGGGCGTTGTCTTCGTCGGCCGCCCGGATCGCCGGTGACCAGCACGTCGCGGCCGAACGCCTCGCGGTTGAAGAACACCCCGCGCGACAGGCCAAGCGACGGATAAAACTTGCGGTCGAAGGCGGTCTCGAACCGCTTGATGTCGACGCCGAGATCGCCGATCAGGCCCTTCGCCACCGCGCTGAACAGCGTGTTCGGCGATTGCAGCGACTGGCTGCCGCCGTAGCCGATGATGCGGCGGCCCTCGAGGGTGAACTCGTTCCGCTTGGCGTGGCCGCCGAAATCGTCGTGGTTGTCGAGAATGAGGATGCGCGCGGACGGATTGGCGCGGCGATAGAAAAAGGCCGCCGCAAGCCCGCTGATGCCGCCGCCGACCACGACGAGATCGTAGCTCTCGTCGACCGGCAGCCCCTCGACCGGAAACTTGCGGCCCTCCCGCGCCAGCGCATGGGCGACCTCGAACGAGCCGACATGCTGGCCGCGGAGCCCGGTCAGTGCCGGCGGGTAGCGGCGCGTCTGCGCGGCCAGTTGCGCCGCCGGCGTCAAGCCGGAGGCGACGGTCAAAGCTACGCCATTGAGGAAGTCACGCCGGGTGATGGATGCCATGGCGCAACACTAGCACACCAAAGAAAAACCGCCCGGGTTGCCCCGGGCGGCCTTGCATGCGCGGCGGATTTCTCAGCCCGCCTGGATGTGCCGTGCCCGCATCTTGCGCAGCGCCGTGATCGCGAGCAGCGCAACAATGACGTCCAACGCCGCGACGATGATGAACACCACCTTCCAGTCCCCCGTCATCTGCTTCAGGTAGGCGGCGGCCGGACCTCCGAGGATCGAGCCGACGCCCTGGGCGATGTAGAGGAAGCCGTAGTTCGTCGCCGCATAGCGCGGGCCGAACGTGTCGGTCAGGGTCGAGGGGAACAGCGAGAAGATCTCGCCCCAGCCGAAGAACACCAGGCCCGTCAGCACCACGAACAGCGCCGGCTGGTCGATGAAGGCGAACAGCACCAGGATCGCGACCGCCTCCAGCGAGAACGCGACGAACATCGTCATCTCGCGGCCGATGTGGTCGGACACCCAGCCGAAGAACGGCCGGGTCAGGCCGTTGGTGACGCGCGACAAGGTGAGCGACAACGGCAGCGCCGCCATGCCGAGCACCATCGCCTGCGCGACGTGGTACTCGTTGGCGAACGGCCCGACGTTCGACGTCACCATCAGGCCCGAGGTGGACATCAGCGCCATCATGAAGAACAGCAGATAGAACACCGGGGTCTTCAGCATCTCCCGCGGCGTGTAGCTGCGCGTGGTCTGTGTCGTGGTCGCCGTTGCCGGCGTATAGCCCTCGGGCACCCAGCCCTCGGGCGGCACGCGCAGCCACTGCGCGGCAACGATGCCGATGATGCCCTGGATGACGCCCCAGACCAGGAGCGTGTGGGCATAGCCCGAGCTCTTGATCATGGTGTCGATCGGGAAGCTCGTGAAGAACGCGCCGAAGCCGTAGCCCGCGGCGGCAAGGCCGGTCGCGAGGCCCCGACGGTCCGGAAACCAGCGAACCATCAGGCCGATGATGCCGACATAGATGATGCCGGTGCCGAAGCCGCAGATCACGCCGTAGGTGAAATACAGCGCCCAGAGGTTGTCGACATAGCTCGACAGCACCCAGCCGCCGCCCGACATCAGCGCACCGACCGAGATCAGCAGCCGCGGGCCGTAGCGGTCGACCAGGTAGGCCTGCATCGGCGAGCACCAGGTCTGCAGGATGATCAGCAGCGAGAACGTCCACTGCAATTCGGCGAGCGTCGTGCCGAGCTTCTGGTTGAGCGGTCCGGTGAACAGCGTCCAGACGTATTGCGGACTGGAGATCGCCATCATGGCGATCAGGCCGAGAACGAGCTGATACCAGCGATTCCAATACCAAGCCGACGTCATGCCCGGTGTCGTGACTGCCATGGCGATACCCCCTTGAGTTGCCGCATTGCTGTCAAAGCAAACCGCGGGCCGCCCCGTGCCCGGGGGGCATTGTGAAGGTATTCAGCGACCGTTCAAGGGAGGTCTGCCCATTTCACGGGCATTGGCCGGCGGCTGCTCAGTTGGTTGGCACCCGGAAGCGCAAGCGTCTTCGGTCCGATCAGCTGGACAACATCGCCCTGGCGCTTCCAGTTCGTCACTGCGGCGAGCGCTTCGAGCAAATCTGTGTCGCCCTGCACCCGCTCCGGCGGGCAGGCGCGTTCCGTCGGCGTTCCGGCCACCACCGTGATGGTGTCGCCGGCCACCACGAGCTGGCCGTCGACCTGGTTGCACCACATCTGCAGGACCATCTTGCCGTCGCCGGCGACAGTCATGATGGGGACGCGCTTCGACCCCGGCATCGGCCGGACGTCAAGGATGAGGTTGCCGTCCACGGGAAATTCGCTCTCTTGCGCCAAGCCCGCGCTCACCGCGGCCAGCAACGCACACAAGCCGAAACACCAACGCCATGTCTGACCGGTCATTCCAATTCCCACTGCTACGAACCGAGAAAATGCTTGTACGCCGACGCAAGCTCGGCGGAGCTGAGGTTGTTCAAGGCGAGATAGGGCTGGATGCGCCTGACCCAGGCCTTCTGCGACGCGACCACCTTGGCGAAGAACGGCTCCTTGGCGTGCTCGGCGATCACCTTGTCCCAGGCCGCGAGCTGCGCGGCAAGCAGCGCTTCGCCGCTGCGGACCACCTCGATGCCGCGCTTGCGGATTTCGTCCAGGTCCTTGGGATAGCGGGAGTAGGCCACGCCGAGTTGGCTGGTGGAGGCAGCCAGAGCCGCGTGGCGGAGGATCGCCTTGATCTCGGCAGGCTGGGCGTCGTGCTTGCTCTTGTTGAACGTGATCTCCAGGGCCGCGGCTGCGCGATGATGGCTGACCATCACGTAGGTCTTGGCGACGCCGGGAAGGCCAAGCTGCAGGTCCGAGCTCGGATTGTTCAGGGCGGCCGCATCGATCAGACCGCGGTCCATCACCGACACGATCTCGCCGCTCGGCAGCACCGTGACCGTGGCGCCCAGCGCTCTGAACAGATCGGCCGCCAGCCCGTCGATCCGATAGTTGATCCCCTTCAACGTCTCGGTGCCCTTGATCTCTTTACGGAACCAGCCGAGCGGCTGCACCGGCATCGGAAAATACAGCAGGCCCGTGACATTGAGCTTCAGGACGTCGTTGACGAGCTCGCGGTAGAGCGCCTCGCCGCCGCCCGAATAGAACCAGCCGAGCAGGCCATGCGCGTCCCAGCCGAACGATGGCGGGCTGCCGAACAGCGAGGCAGACTTGTGCTTGTTGGCCCAGGTGTCACAGGTGCCATGCCCGCCGTCGAGAATGCCGGCGTGCACCGCATCGAGCATCTGGAACGCCGGCACCACCGAGCCCGCCGCCACCACATCGAATTTGAGCCGCCCACCGGTCATCTCCTCGACCCGGCGGCCATAGTCGACGGCGAACTCGTGGAAAATGTCCCGCGACGACCACGCCGACTGCAAGCGCCAGACCGCGGTCTGCGCGCGCGACACCTGCGGCATCGCCACGGTCGCGGCGGCAGCCAGCAGCATGCGGCGGCGCGGCAGTGCCGCGGCGGTGATTCGGCGGGCCATACCTATCTATATCGCCGCAGCGCCGCGCGGGAACATGCCATCGAAAACAAAAATGGCCCGGCGATTTGTGCCGGGCCATTTGCGCGAAGAAGCCGGACGGCGCCGTCAGCCGCCGCCGTAGAGATAGTTCGGCAGCCAGAGCGTCATGCCGGGCCACACGTACATGATGACCATGCAGACGATGATGACCAGCATATACGGCATCATGCCGTTGAAGATCTGATTGAGAGTGACGTGCGGTGGCGCGACACCCTTGAGATAGAACGCCGACATCGCGACCGGCGGCGACAGGAACGCCGCCTGCAGGTTGACGAACACCAGCGTGCCCCAAAGGATCGGGTCGATGTTGAAGTGCTTCAGCAGCGGCAGAAAGATCGGCACGAAGATCACGATGATCTCGGTCCATTCCAGCGGCCAGCCGAGCACGAAGATGATCGCCTGCGACAGCAGCATGAACTGGATGGGCGACAGGTTGAACGACAGCACCCAGTGCTCGACCAGTTGCTGGCCGCCGAGGATGGCGAACACCCCCGAGAACAGCGCCGAACCGACGAACAGCCAGCACACCATCGCGGTGGTCTTGGCCGTCAGGAACACCGCCTCTTTGGTGCGCTTCCAGTCGAGCGTCCCGGCCTGGACCGCCAGCAGGAAGGCGCCGGCCGCTCCGACGCCGGCGGATTCCGTCGCGGTGGTGATGCCGAACAGGATCACGGCAAGCACGACCACGGTGAGAAGACCGAGCGGCATGATCGACGACGACAACAGCTTGATGACTTCGAGGCGCTCGGCGTTCAGCCGGGAATAGTAGCGAAGCTGCCAGAGCGCGCAGATCAGCGCGATGCCGCCAAACCACCAATAAAATCCCTGCGGCGGTCCCTGCTCGGCCTGCGTCGCCGGGCCGGTGTCCAATCCGGGCGTGCCCAATTGCTGGATACCCGAATAGGCATCGATCGCCGCCGCTTGCTGATGAATGACCACATACCACCAGACCAGCCAGAGCGTGCCGGCGACGATCATGAACGGCACCATCGCGGCGATGAAATTCTTCACCAGCAGCCAATAGGTGACGCGCCCTTCCTCTGTCCGGATTGCCGTTGCCCGCGAAGGCGAGACGAGCGCAGACATCAGCGCGAGAATGATGTTCTTGGAATAGGCCGCCTGAAACTTGCTCAGCCAATCTGGCACCGGAACCTTGGTTTGCGCCTCTGGCAGCGGCGGCGCGATCTTCGGATTAATCATCGCCCAGCCGATGATGTAGATGAGATAAAGGAACGACAGGAAGAAGCCCGGGAACATCGCCGACGCGTAGAGCTTGACGACCGACTGCCCGGCCACCGCCGCGTAGACGATGATCATCACCGACGGCGGAATCAGGATGCCGAGCGTGCCGCCGGCCGTGATGACGCCGGCAGCGAGCTTGACGTCGTATCCCGCCTTGAGCATCGGATTGAACGCGATCACGCCCATCAGCACGACCACGGCGCCGACCAGGCCCGAGGCAATGCCCCAGAATGTGCAGACGATCAGCGTTGCCACCGCGAGCGACGCCGGCACCTTTCGGAATGCCAACTGGATCGAATAGAACATCTTGTCGACCAGCGCGCCGCGTTCCATCACGTATCCCATCAGCACGAACAGCGGGATGGAGATCAGCACGTCGTTGGTCATGGCGCCGTAGGTGCGCTGAACCATCAGGTCGAACACCCGATTATCCAGCAGCGCATGCGTCGGATCGTAGAACGCGATGAATCCGAAGAACATGCCGAGGCCCATCAGCGTAAAGGCCGTCGGGAAGCCGAGCATGATGACGACGACGATGAGGCAAAGCATCATCAGTCCGAGGGCGGGATCGCTCATGTGTTCAAATCTCCGCCCATGCCGCGCTGGCGCGCGACCTCGTCGATCTCCTTGGCGCGCTCGATGGCGATCTTGCGCAATTCCTCGTCGACGTATTGGCTCCCTGCCAGTTGCTCCTCGATCACATCGGTCTCAGCGACGTCATGCAGACGGCTCGGCCACACGCCGGTCCTGAGGCATTCGGCGCAGCGAACAATTTCCGCGATGCCCTGGATCATCACCAGGATGCCGGCCACCGGGATCATCGCCTTGAACTGGTAGACCGGCGGCCCGTTCGAGGTCACCGTCGAGTGCTCGCCGATGTGCCAGGACTCCCCGGCGAAGACGTAGCCCGAATAGATCAGCGCGGCGATGCCGGGGATGAAGAACACGATGTACAGCACGATGTCGAGCGAGGCCTGCACCCGCGGCCGCATCGAGCTGTACAGGAAGTCGCCGCGAACGTGGGCGTTCTGCGCCAGGGTGTAGGCACCGCACAACATGAACAGCGTGCCGTAGAGCATGTTGTCGATGTCGAATATCCAGGCATCGGGCGCGTTCATGATGTAGCGCTTGAACACTTCGATGCAGACAACGGCGGTCAGGACCAGGATCAGCCAGGCGACGGCCTTACCGGCCCAGGTGCTGATGCCGTCAATGGTGTGAAGGAAGCTTTGGACGGTCATTCAAACGCCGTTCGGTGCGAGAGTTAGGTGTGACAAAGCACCATCCGGTCGCCCACCGAATGATGCTTTGCCAGTTCAGTGCGCCGTCAGATCGGCGACTTCGCGTTCGGGCCCCAGTAATGGTCGAACGCCATCTTGCGGCTGACCACGTAGTCCTGCTCCCAGCGCGTCGCACGCTTGGCGAACGCAAGCTGCGACTTGATGATCTCCCCGAACAACGGATTGTTCGCGATGTATTTCTTGGCGATCTCGTCGTAGAGTTCGAGCTCCTTCGCCAACACCGCATCCGGCGTCTTGAAGAAGCGGACCTTGTCGGTGGTCTGCAGCGTGATGTAGTCCTGCGAGTTGCGGTCGATCGCCTTCCACATCATGTCCTGCGACGCGGCTTCCACCGCGCTCTCGATCAGCACCTGCATTTTCGGCGGCAGGCCCTTGAACTTGTCCTTGTTGAAGCTGATTTCGAGTTGCTCGGAGTTCTGATGGTAGCTCTGCAGCATGCAGATCTTGGAAACGTCGGCGAAACCGAGCGCGCGATCCGACGAGGCGTTGTTGAACTCGGCCGCGTCGAGCAGGCCGCGGTCGATCGCCGCGACGATCTCGCCGCCCGGCAAGGCGTTGACCGCGGCACCCATCGCGGTGAACAGGTCAATCGAGATTCCGACCGTGCGGTATTTGAGGCCCTTGAAGTCATCGACGCTCTGGATCGGCTTCTTGAACCAGCCGAGCGGCTGGGTGTAGAGCGGCGCATACGGGAACGACACCACGTTGGCGCCGATCTGGGTGAATATCTTTTCCAGCAGGGCCTTACCGCCGCCGTACTTATGCCAGGCGAGCAGCATGTTGGCGTCCATCCCGTAGGCCGGACCCGAGCCCCACAACGCCAGCGCTGTGTTCTTGCCGTAGTGATAGACCAGCACGCCATGGCCGCCGTCGAGCACGCCCTTCGAAACCGCATCAAGCAACTGGAAGGCCGGCACCACGGCGCCGGCGGGAAGCACCTCGATCTTGAGGTCGCCGCCGGTCATGTCGGTGACGCGCTTGCCGAAGTCGAGCGCGTATTCGTGGAAGATATCCTTCGACGGCCAAGTGCTCTGAAAGCGGAAGCTGGTCGCGCCTTGCGCCTTGACCACGCTCGGCGCGGTGACGCCGGCGGCAGCGGTGGCGCCTGCCGCCAACAGAAACTTGCGGCGGCTGGCGGTTTTCGAGTCTGATTTCAGCATGTCGTCCCCTCCCCGGTGAATTTGCGGACCTGCTGGTGCGGCCCTTGTCTATCCACTAACCAAGGCGACGGCTTGCTATTCCGTCGACCCCCGCCATTACTTTGACCGTCCAAGGGCCATTGCACAAGTCTATGACCTCCCGCGAGGCCCCGATCCGGCCTATTTTGCGTGACATTGCCGCGGGGCGATTGTCACAGATGAAGCGGTCCTACGCGCGACCGGTCGTCGCGATAGATTTCGTCCCATAGGAGAATAATCCGTGAAAGGCATTGGCCTGACGCTCGCCACCATCTGGCGGCTCGCTTCCCCGTATTTCTATTCGCAAGATCGCGTGGCCGGACGAGTGCTGCTCGCCGCCGTCATCGCCCTTGAACTCTCGCTGGTGGCCATCAACGTGATGCTGAACCAGTGGTACAACGGGTTCTACAACTCCCTGCAGGAGAAGAACTGGGACGTCTTCATCCACCAGATCTGGATCTTCTGCGCGCTGGTCGCCGCCTATATCGTGCTCGCGGTTTACCGGCTTTACCTCAATCAATGGCTGCAGATCCGCTGGCGCCAGTGGATGACCAAAGCCTATCTCGGCAAGTGGCTCGAGCACGCCAACCACTACCGGATGCAGCTTCTCGGCGACGCCGCCGACAACCCCGACCAGCGCATCGCCGAGGACATTCAGCTTTTCGTCGAACGCACACTGACCATCGGCATCGGCCTGCTCAGTTCGATCGTGACGCTCGGATCGTTCGTCGTGATCCTGTGGTCGCTGTCGGCGGCGGCACCACTCAGTCTGTTCGGCCATGAATGGAACATTCCGGGTTACCTGGTCTGGGCTGCGCTGATCTATGCGATCGTCGGCACCGCCCTCACCCACTTGATCGGCTGGCCGTTGATCCGGCTCTATTTCAACCAGCAGCGTTACGAAGCCGACTTCCGGTTCAACCTGGTGCGGGTCCGCGAGAACTCCGAACAGATCGCATTGCTCGACGGCGAAACCGCGGAAACGGATCGGCTGCTCGGTCGGTTCGGCCGCATCGTGGACAACTGGTTGGCCATCATGCGCCGGACCAAGAAGCTCACCTTCTTCACCGCGGGATACGCTCAGGCGTCGGTCATCTTCCCCTATATCGTGGTCAGCCCCGCCTATTTCGCCGGAAAGATGCAGCTCGGCGGCCTGATGCAGACGGCCCAGGCCTTCAACAGCGTGCAGAGCGCGCTGTCGTTCTTCATCGACGTCTACCGCTCGATGGCGGAATGGCAGGCCGTGATCCAGCGCCTGTCCGGCTTCGAACTCGCAGTCTCGGCGGCGCACGCCGCGGCGCATACGCCGCCTGTGATCGAGGTCGCGGCCGACGGCAACGACGGCGCGGTCGAACTCGATGGCCTCGCCGTCAACCTGCCGGCCGGGACGCCACTGCTGACGTCCGAGCACGTCAGGCTGACGCGCGGCGAACCGGCACTGGTCAACGGTCCATCCGGCTCCGGCAAGTCGACGCTGTTCCGGGCGATCGCCGGAATTTGGCCGTTCGGCTCCGGCCGCGTCGTACTGCCCAAGGGCGCGCGGCTGATGATGCTGCCGCAGCGGCCGTATTTCCCGGTGGCCTCGCTGCAGGTCGCGGTGACCTATCCGGCCGAGCCCGGCAGCTACGATCCTACGCAGATCGCCGAGGCGATCCGCGCGGTCGGCCTGCCGGCGCTGGCAGAGCGGCTTGATGAGGAGCAGCACTGGAACCGGATGCTTTCGCTCGGCGAGCAGCAGCGGCTCGGCATTGCGCGGGCGCTGCTGCAGAAGCCCGATTACCTGTTCCTCGACGAAGCCACGGCGTCGCTCGACGAGCCCGCCGAAGCCGCCCTCTACAAGCTTCTGGCGGAGCGGTTGCCGGCGGCGACCGTCGTCTCGATCGGGCACCGCTCGACCTTGGCGGCGTTTCACCGGCGGCGGATCGCGCTCGAACGCAACGGCGAAGGCTATCGACTGCACGACGCGGCGCTCCGGCCGGCGGCCGAATAAAAGAAAAGGGCGGCGGCCTCGCGGCCGCCGCCCGTAACAGAATGGAATTCTGCAGACCTATTTGACGTTGGCGTTCAACGTCAGGTCGGCCGACAGGCGCGCCACGAAGGCCGAGCCGCACCAGTTCGAGCGGATTGCCGCCGTTGATCGCGTTGACGCCAGCCGGGCTGAACGCCGCGGTGTGGTCGCCGGTGAAGGCGTTGCAGTTGGCCTTGCTCAGGTTGGTGTCGACGTAACGCAGATCGACCGTGAACACCTTCCAGGTCCAGCCCACGCCAACGTTCCAGGTGGTGTAGCTCGGCAGCGGAATGCCGTCGGGATTGATCGGCCAAGCAGCCGAGCGCGATGTGCAGCCGTAGAACGAATCTGTGGTGCCGAGATCCCAATGGCCGACCTCGCCGGAGATGTAGGGCTGCACGCCGTTGGCGAAGGCCGCCCAGGTGTACTTGGCGGTGCCGCCGAAGAACACGCCGGGGGCGCCCGAGTTCAGCACCGACGGCGAGTAGTACACGTAGGCGCCGACACCGAAGTTGTCGTTAAAGGCGTAGTTCACCTTGCCGTAGACTTCCCAGAAGCTCAGATCGCGCCTTGATGGCGTTGCCGTTCGGCAGCGGCTGCGCACCGAACGCCAGCGCTCGCTGAGTGCAATTCTGGAAGTTTGCACCAACCGGCGGCGTAGCCGAGAAGCACTGGCCGCCCGGATACCAGTAGTACCAACCGCCGAAGTCGAACGAGAGCTTGTCGAAGGTCGGGCGAATGCCGCCGTAAATATCAACCTCGCCCGCCGCGCGGTTCGGGAAGTCGATGCTGGCGCCGCCGAGACCGACGTAGCCCTGCAGATCCTTGGTGAAGTTGTAGCGCGGCTCGAAGTACGCTGCGACCGAAGGCTTGTGGTTCGACTGCGTGACGCCGCGGAAGATGTAATCGCTGGCGATGGCCGAGCCGAACGCGATATCCCACGCCGGTGGATCGGGCGCGACAATCGGCTTGGCCTTGACCGGTAGATCGGCCGCCGAAGCGCCCGTCGTCAGAGCAAAAGCGGCAAAAGCCGCGATCGTAAGCTTCTTCATAATACAGCCCCTTCCCGTCGTGCCGGTGTGGAGTTGGGGCTGATGTTCTGCGTATCTCGACAACCGAGAACTCGACTTGAACACCAACGTCATTCCCCACCGCTTGTTTATTGTGGCCAAAATTCAGCACGCGTGACGCGAATGCGACAAGACGAAAGGGTAACCAGTTGCTGCCTTTTTAGGCGAATAGCCTTGGTTTCTCAGGAGATTCGGCTGGTGTGGCGGCGATGCCACATTTTTCCTGGGTTCTGAACGGGTCAGGCCACGCGACCTGTGGACAACGGCACGAGTTTTCCCCCAGGAAAGCTGCTTGGTGGCACCCCAAGACCGTCTGCGTAGGCTATCTGCCGCCCCGACGACCGGTTCTCACCGAATCTAGAACCAGCCGCGCCACTTGAACCAGATCAGCGGGATCAGGGCGCTCAGCGCGATAACGCCGAGCCCGAACGGATAGCCCAACGCCCAATTCAATTCGGGCATGAATTTGAAATTCATTCCGTAGATTCCAGCCATCAGCGTCGGTGGAATGCCGACGACCGAAACGATCGTCAGAACCTTGAACAGATCGTTCTGCTCCATGTTGATGAATCCAAGCACGGCATCGAGCGAGAACTGAACCTTGTTGGAAAGATAGCTTTCGTATTCGTTGAGCGATGCAACGTCCTTGCAAACGGCTTCGAGACGCGTCCCGAATTCGGCGATAATCCAGTCGTGATGGAGACTCAGGACGAATGGGATCATTCGATTGACTCCCAGGAAAACGATCTGGGCTTGCGACAGGCGATCCCCGATTTCACCAACAGCGATCAATGTCCGGCGCAACGCTTCATTCGAACGCACGGTATGGCTACGCTTGTCGGGATTGCCGCGGAACACCGATCTGGATATCCGATCGAGGTCTCCGCCCAGCCGCTCCAGCACATCCGCGCCTCGATCGACCAGCACCTCCATCAGCGCGGTGAAGACGCCGCTGCTGCTGCGAAGCGTCTCGTCATGGCTAACCTTTTCGGCCACGGTTTTGAACATCGGCAGATCGGCAAATCGAACGGTGACCAGGACATTCGAGGTGAGGATGAATCCGACTGGCGAAACATACGAGTTCAGGCGTGTCGCCCTGTGCCACCAGCGGCATGCTGAGATAAATCACATCGTGCTCGGCGATCAGGCGGCTCGAAGACTCGATCTCGCTCAGCGCTTCGATGGAAGGAACGCGGACCGCGGCACGCGCCTCGACGAATGCCTTTTCGTCATCGGTCGGATTCAACAGGTCGATCCAAATGACCTCCTTCGGAAGCGTCCGGCCCTGGCTTTTTCGCAGCGACCCGCTTGAGTCCCGATAGATCGTCAGCATGACGCAATCTCCCCGACACGAACCGCAGAGGGCGGGGCAAAGCGGGCCCGCGTCAAGCGGGAGTGAGCGCGCTAGGCTGCAGCGGCCTTGGCGCGGTTGGCAGCGATGCGAGCGTCGACCAGCGCGACCTGGGCGTCGATCGCGGCATTCGACATCCCCTTCTGCTTGGCGATGAGCTGCACCAGCTTGTCGGCACGTTCGATGTTCGGCGCGCCGTTTTGCAACGCGCGTGCGGCCGAGGCCGGACGCACCAGCGACTGCGCCGCTGCCGCGTACTTCTCGTACGGCACGAGATCGGCCGGGTTGGCGCCGAGCTTGACGCAGAGTTCGAACACGAAATCGTAGACCGACTTCGAGGTCGCCGGGTCGGAGTGCACCGCCTCCTGGGCCGTGCGCATGCCGTCCTTGGTGACGCAGCGATAGTTGCCGGCGAGCAGCATCGCCCACTTGGCGAGCGGCACGAAGATCGAGTCATAGACGCGGAGCTTCACCGGCAGCTCGATCTTGCTGCCGTCGCCCGGATCGAAGCGGATCGCGTCGATCTCCTTCTCGAGCTGGCGCAGGATCGCGGTGCCCTTCTCGTCATCGAACTTCGCCGCCTTGAAGTTGGTCGGCAAGGTGACCATCAGCACGTTGACCTTTTCGTCCGGCGGGCGGATCGCCTGCGGGTCGGGGCTGCACAGCGTCAGGTATTTCGGATCGAAACTGTCCCAGACGCGCGCATCGGTGTAGGCCGGCTCCAGCGCCGCGTAGTCGAGGCCGGGGATGCGCTTCACGTAAGGCAGCGGCGGCATGTTCATGATCGACATGCACGGCACCTTCGACTTCGCCACCGCGTCGAGCAATTCGCGGACGCCCGGCGAGCGGTACTGCGGCTCCTGCATGGCGAGGCAGATCAGGTCGTAGTCCTTCGGGTTGACGCCGGTGGCGGGGCCGGCGGTGACCTTGCCGGGCAGCTTCTGCGAGTCGAGCAGCACCGGGTCCTTGCGGCCCTTCACCGGCAGGCGGATGCGGAAGCCCTCGGCGTTGATCAGATCGGCTTCGGCGGGCAGGCAGATGTGATGAATCTTGTGGCCGCCGAACAGCATCTTCGAGGCCAGCAGCGAGCCATAGGCCGCGCCCAGGATCAGGATGTTGTATGGCATGGTGGTCGTTCCCTCTGGCGATGGAAAATGTTGTCTGGTCAGGCCCTTGGCGGCCGTTTTCACGCGCGATGCTATTGCGGGTTGTGGCGCGATGCAATCCGCCGATCATGTGATAATCTGGACGCATCAATCCATCGCGGAGTCCGCCCATGAAGAAGCTCACCCTCGAAACCACTGCGCCGTTCCAGGGATTGCCGGAGTTGGTTGCCGACCGGGAGGGCCTGTTCGCCAAGGAGGGCCTTGAGATCGAGTGGGTCGAGCGCGAGAGCGACGACAAGAGCACGCATGTCAACGTCAACACCCCGAAGGGGCTCGATCCGTTCTCAAGTCACGGCAAGATGCTCGAGCAGGGCAAGGCCGACATGTACAACGCCTGCGAATGGGGCAACTACTGCCGCGTCCAGGACACCCAGGTCGGCAGCCGCCAGGTCGGGCGGCGCGGCATCGTCACCTACGCCGCCATCGTGGTGCGGCCGGACTCCCAGGTGTTCACCGCGCAGCAACTGGCCGGCAAGACGGTCGGCGTGCCGTTCTACTTCGGCACGCATTATCTGGCGCTGCATCTGCTTGAAGGCTTCATGCCGCGCGAGCAGATCAAGCTCTGCCGCACCTCGAACGGCTCGCGGCAGCGCTTCGACGCCATGATGCGCGGCGAGATCGAGGCGACGACCTTGACCGAGCCTTACGTCACGCTCGCGGAGAAGAAGGGCTGCCGGACTCATTTGCGAGGCGTTCTATCACGGCACCGAGGTGGCGTCGGACCGGGTCGACGCCGAGACCTACGGCGCGTTCAACCGCGCGGTGCGCGAAGCCGTCAAGCGGATCAATGCCGACAAGGGCAAGTACCTCCACTACTTCATCGACTATCACAAGAAAAAGGACGCCGAGATCGGCGCGCTGACGCCGCAGGATTTGCGCGCGAGCCGCATCGTGGTGTGCGATCCGGCGCCGATTCCGCTCGACGAGATGCAGCGCACCTATGACTGGCTGAAAAGCTGGGGCATGCTGGAGCAGACCGCGACGCCGCTCGCGCTGGTCAATCTGCAGGTGCAGCAGGCCGCGCACACGGTCGCGGCGGAGTAGAACTCCAGCCTCGAGAATGACCGCGGCTAGTTCTTGCTATCCGGGCTAGGGGTTGGGAAATCGCTCGGCACCGAGGACGGGAACGGCGATGGCCGTGGCGCGATCGGGGTGACCGCGGGACCGGGCGCGTTCATCGGCCGCGGCGCATTCGGCGCGGCGGAGCGCGGCGGCATCTTGGTCTTGGCCTTGCGGCGCTTCGGCGCCGCCTTCTTCGCCTTACGGGCCGGTTTCCGCGCGGCGGATTTCCTGCGCGCCGGCGCGGCGCGCTTCTTCGACCTTACGGTTTTCTTGGCGGCTTTCTTCGCCTTGCGCTTCTTCGCCATGATGTCCTCCTAGCTACCCTACTCGGCCTTTCAACTGCTCCGGCACCGGACCGCCGGTCGCCCAGTCGATCAATTCGACCGTATGCAGCACCGGCACGGTCGTCCCGGACGCAATCTGCGTCATGCAGCCGATGTTGCCTGCGGCGATGATATCAGGATCGGTCGTGGCGATGTTGGCGATCTTGCGGTCGCGAAGCCTGCCGGCGATCTCCGGCTGCAGGATGTTGTAGGTCCCGGCCGAGCCGCAGCACAGATGCGCCCTCGGGGATTTCCTTGACGGCAAAGCCGCAGGCGGCGAGCAGATCGCGCGGCGCGCGGTGCACGCGCTGGCCATGCTGCAGCGAGCAGGCGGAATGGTAGGCGACGGTCAGTTGCCGCGGCGTGGCGGACTTGATGCCGAGGCCGGCGAGATACTCCGAGATGTCGCGGGCAAGGCTCGAGACGCGCGCGGCTTTGTCCGCATAGTCCGGGTCGGTCCGCAGCATGAAGCCGTAGTCTTTGACCGTGGTGCCGCAACCCGAGATAGTGATGAGAATGGCGTCGAGGTTTTCCAGCTCGGCTCCAGGCGTCGACGTTGGCGCGGGCCTTGGCGAGCGCACCGGGCTCGCGGCCGAGATGGTGTTCGAGCGAGCCGCAGCAGGCGCTGTCCGCGGCGACCACGACCTCGACGCCATGGCGGTTGAGCAGGCGGATGGTGGCCTCGTTGATGCGTGGCGCCAGCGCCTCGTTGGCGCAGCCGGCGAGCAGCGCGACGCGGGCGCGGCGGGGACCACGCGCCGGATAGACGCCGGGCTCGGTCATGGCGCCCGGCGCGCGGACGGGCGCCAGCCGCGCCGCGGCGGCGAGCGGCTTCAGCCCGAGGGCTGCGAGCAAGGGCGCGAACGGCTTGGCGACGACGCCGGCCACCATCGCCAAGCGAAGCCTGCGCGGATGGGGCATGACATTGGCGAGAAAGCCGCGCATCAGCCGGTCGAGCAGCGGCCGGCGGTAGGTCTGCTCGATATGGGCGCGGGCCTGATCGACCAGATGCATGTAGTGCACGCCGGACGGGCACGTCGTCATGCAGGCCAGGCACGACAGGCAGCGGTCGATGTGGGTGACGACCTCCGGGGTCGCGGCGGCGTCCTGCTCCAGCATCTCCTTGATCAGGTAGATGCGGCCGCGCGGCGAATCGAGTTCGTCGCCGAGCAGGACGTAAGTGGGACAGGTCGCCTGGCAGAAGCCGCAATGAACACAGGCGCGCAGGATCGTGTTGGCCTCGGCGAGGTCCGGATCAGCAAGCTGCACCAGCGAGAAGTTGGTTTGCATCACACCCCCGCCCACATGCGGCCGGGATTGAGCACGCCCTTGGGATCGAAGCTTTCCTTGACGCGCCGGGTGACGGCACCGAGCGCCCCCGGCTGCGGCTCGAACACATCGACCGCGGCGCGGGTGGCGGCCGGCGCCCGAACGAGGGTGGCATGGCCGCCGGTCAGCGCGGCGGCACGGCGGATGGTGGCCGCGCCGGCATTGGCGGAGGGCGGCAGCGCGGCCCACACCAAGCCGCCCGCCCAGTCGAAGTAGAACTGCGCGCCGGGAGGAAGCTTCTGGGCGAATTCGGCACCGCGCGCGGGCGTGGTCGAGACGCGCCACAACGGCCAGTCGCCGACGGAACCGTTGGCATAGAACGGTGCGGCGTCGCGGACGCTGCGCCAGAGCTTTTTGGAGTTCGCCGGGTCGATCAGTTCGGTCGGTCCGAACGTGCGCAGCAACGCGACCAGCGCGCCGGTGCGATGCTTCACCGATGGCGCAAAGCCTTCGAGCCGGAACGCGGTCGCGGCCTTGTCCACGTAGAGACCGGCAAAGTGCATCACCGTGTTGCGCGGCAGATGCGCCGCCGCCGATACGTCGCAGGAACAACCCATCG
Organism: uncultured Alphaproteobacteria bacterium; assembly: GCA_963785665.1. Taxonomy (GTDB): domain Bacteria; phylum Pseudomonadota; class Alphaproteobacteria; order Rhizobiales; family Xanthobacteraceae; genus Z2-YC6860. Next base: position 750,745 of record CAWAWF010000018.1, on the reverse strand, counting down.
CCGCCGACATCGCAGCGTTCGCCTGGGCGTCGTCGAGACCGAGCACCAGCACGGTCGCCTCGGTCTCCGGCGCGGGCAGCGTCTTGATGGTGACCTCGGTCATGGCGGCGAGTGTGCCGTACGAGCCGGCCAGGAGCTTGCAGAGATCGTAGCCGGTGACGTTCTTCACCACCCGGCCGCCGGACTTGAAGGTCTCGCCCCGGCCCGACACCGCCGAGAAGCCGAGGAAGTGGTCGCGTGCGGCGCCGGCCTTGATCCGGCGCGGGCCCGAGAGATTGGCGGCGAGCGCACCGCCAATCGAGCCGGAGTCGGCGGAAACACCAAGGATCGGGCCGTAGTCCATCGGCTCAAAGGCGAGTTGCTGGCTCTTACTCTCGACCAGCGCCTCGATCTCGGCGAGCGGCGTGCCGGCCTTGGCCGAGAGCACCAGTTCCTCCGGCTCATAGAGCGTGACGCCGGCGAGGCCGGAGAGGTCGAGCGTCAGGTCGGACTGGCTTGGCCGGCCGAGCGCGCGCTTGGTGCCACGGCCGGCGACCTCGAGCGTCTTCCCCTCGGCCAAGGCCCAGCGGACCGCGTCCTCGACGTCTTTTCCGTCCCGGGCTTTGAGCGCGTCGGTCATGTTAGGCTTCTTTATGCAACGGATCGACGAACGCTCGCTAGTGGCGGCGGATAAGCCTGATCTCGTCATCCATGACACGCCGGAGCTCAACGCCGAGACGCCGGCCCACCTGCTCGACGACGACATCACGCCGACGAGGCTTCTGTTCGCGCGCAACACCGGCGCGATGCCGGTGCTAAGCGAGGCGGACATCGCCGGCTGGACCCTGCGGCTCGACGGCTTGGTGCGGCATCCGCGGACCTGGACCGTGGCGGCGCTCCAGCGCGAGTTCGAGACGATCGCCGAGACCGCGGTGATGGAATGCGCCGGCAACGGGCGCGCATTTTTCGCGGAGCCGGTCAGGCTGGTGCAGTGGCGGCACGGCGCGGTCGGCTGCGTGCAATGGAGCGGGGTGCGGCTCGGCGATCTGCTGCGGCGCTGCGAATTGCTGCCGCAGGCGACTACACTGGGCACTACAGCCCGGACCTCTATCTCGACGGCTCGGGGCCGGCGCTCTCGCGCGGGCTGCCGATCGACAAGGCGCTGGCGCCGGAGACGCTGGTGGCGTTTGCGCATCAACGGCGAGCCGCTGTCGCATCTGCACGGCGCGCCGCTGCGGCTGGTGGTCCCGGGCTATCCCGGCGCGTCGTTCCAGAAATGGCTGACGCGGATCGAGGTGCGCGACCGCGAGCACGACGGCGAGCGGATGCGCGACGGCCACTACCGGATGCCGCGGCAGCCGGTGCGCCCCGGCGAGCCGTACGACAATTCCGATTTCGAGATCATCACCGACATTCCGGTGAAGTCGTTGATCACCGTCGCCGCGGGAGGGATTTCTTCACGGCGCGGGCGCGTCGCTGGCCATCAACGGCCACGCCTGGAGCGGACATGCACCGGTCGAACGGGTCGAGCTGTCGCTCGACGGCGGCGGGTCCTGGCGGATCGCCGCGCTCGGTCCCCTGCCCGCCCGGTTCGCCTGGCGGCGGTTCACCTTCACGCTGACCGAGCCGCCCGCGGCGCCATCGAGATCATAGCGCGGGCGACCGATGCCGATGGCCGGCGGCAACCGCTGGATAGCGTTCCGTGGAATCCCCGCGGTTATCTCAACAACGTCGCCCACCGCGTGCGGGGCCGGATCGGCTGACTCGGCGATTGCTTTCAGCCGCGCCGGCGAACATCATGCAGCCAGCTTAACATTGTACTGTGTGTCACCGTCCATGGTCCGTCTGCTGATCGGAGCTGCCGTCATCACCGCCCTTCTCACGGGGGCCGCCAGCGCCCAACTGCCGCTGCCGGTGATAGGGCCGCTGCTGAACGGAGAGCGTCCCGACCCGGGGGAAAACGCGCTGCAGCAGGCCGAGAGCGAGCGGCTGCATCGCGCCACTCTCAAGAACATTCCGGACCGTAAGGCATCCAAGGATCCGTGGCACAACATCCGGCCGGCTTCACAGGATCAGCCGCCGGATCGCCATCGCGTCTACTAGTCGTGACAAAGGGAGCTTCGATGCTCGATCTCTATCACAACAACATTTCGGTCTGTGCCCAGAAGGTCCGCGTCGTGCTGGCGGAGAAGGACCTGCCGTGGACCAACCATCATCTGAGCCTCGCCCGGGGCGAGCAACTGACGCCCGAGTTCAAGGCGATGAATCCGCGCGGCGTGGTGCCGGTGCTGGTCCACGACGGCAATGTCATCGTCGAGTCGAGCGTGATCTGCGCCTATCTCGACGAGGTGTTTCCCGAACCGCCGCTGATGCCGAAGAACCCGGTCGAACGCGCCACCATGCGCCTGTGGTGCAAGCTGCCTGATGACATCCTGCATACCGCCTGCGCCACGGTGAGCTTCGCCATCTCGTTCGGCCAGCAGCTCAAGAAGCAGATGGGCGCTGGCCTGGAAGAGCGGCTGATGAAGATGCCGGACCCGGCGCGGCGCGATCGGCAGCGCGCGCTGATCGAGAAAGGCATCGAGACGCCGTTCTTCCGCGACCACATCAAAGTGTTCGAGAAGACCTTCAACGAGATGGAGGCGCAGCTCAACAAGACCAAGTGGCTCGCCTCCGACATGTTCACCTTGGCCGACATCGAGATCACGCCCTACGTCGAGCGGATCGACCGGCTCGGGCTCGACGGCATGTGGGAGACGCGGCCGAAGCTCGCGGACTGGTTCAAACGCATCAAGGCGCGGCCGAGCTTCAAGATGATTTCGGACTATCCGCCGTCCGACTACGACGACACCGGACGCGACGGGCGCAAAAGCTGGCCTCGCATCAAGGAGCTGATCGCGGCCTGACTGCAATCGCGGCCACGACGGGCGACGGGGCCGGCGTCAACGATAGATGCGCTGCCCGTTCCGGCGGTCCGGGCCTTGCCACGCAGGGTTCTGCGTGCAGAAGCCGCGGTTGCCCCCGATCACCAGTTGGCGGCATGCTTCAAAAGAATCGAAGGTGCAATCCTCGTGGATGTCGCCGCCGATGTCCTCGCGAGCGCACCAGCGGCCTTCGTAGGCCGAGCCCCACCGCCGCCCCGAGATCGGTCCTTGGCCGTCAAAGACCTGCGCCGAGGCCGTACCGGCGGCGATGCCGATCGGTGCGGCGATAGCGAGGGCGGCGATCAGCAATGAAAGGCGCATGGGAACTCCCAGTGTGGAATGGAGCGCGAGGCTAACGCAAAACGGGGTGGAAACAAGGCACACACCTGTTCTAGGGCTCGCTCATCCTGAAAAGCGCGCTCAAACGGCGCGTCCGGAAGGACAAGGACGCAAGTGACGTGGATATCGCCATCCAGCATGAGGTCGGTGAGTTGCGAACTCCAGAACGAGAAATCCGTTGGGCTTATCCGACCGGGCGCTCGTCGGCGATCACCTTGCCGTCGTTGGGCAGCGAACCGAGCGGTACGAGCTTCACTGCGCCTCGAACCTTGGTGAGCGACTGCAAGGTCGAACTCAGCGCCTCGGCGAGGTCTGCGTCGGTGGACACCGATTCGACGTGCAACGTCATGGCGTCCTGCTCGGCCTCGCGGGTGACGACGAGGCGGACCCGGCCGAGGCCGGTGTGGCGCTTGCCGAGCTCGCCGATCTGCTCAGGCCGAACGAACATGCCCTTCACCTTGGTGGTCTGGTCGGCGCGTCCCATCCAGCCCTTGATGCGGATGTTGGTGCGGCCACACGGCGAAAGCCCCGGCAGCACCGCGGAAAGGTCTCCGGTGGCGAGCCGGATCATCGGATAGTCAGGATTGAACGTGGTGACCACCACCTCGCCGACCTCGCCATCGGCCACCGGATCGCCGGTGCCGGGCCGGACGATCTCGAGGATGACGTTCTCGTTGACGATCATGCCCTCGCATGCGCTTCTCGCTCTCGTAGGAGACCACGCCGGTCTCGGCGATGGCGTAGCACTGCACGACAGCGACGCCGCGCGAGGCGAGTTCGGCGCGGAGCGTCGCCGGCAGCGCCGCGCCGGAGACCATGCCGCGCTTCAGCGACGAGACGTCCTTGCCGGTCTTTTCCGCGGTGTCGAGCAGGATTTTGATGAAGTCGGGCGTGCCGAGATAGCCGCTCGGCTTGTAGTGGCCGATGGCGTCGAGCTGCGCCTCGGTGTTGCCGGTGCCCCCCGGAATCACGGCGCAACCGAGCGCGTGCGCGCCCGCCTCCATGATGTAGGCGCCAGGCGTGAGATGATAGGAATAGGCGTTGTGCACGATGTCGCCCGGGCGGAAGCCCGCAGCGAATGTCGCGCGCGCGGCGCCGCCGAAATCCGCGCGCGTGGCCCTGCGGCTCGAAGATCGGGCCGGGCGACATGTGCAGACGCTTGGCCTTGCCGGGCGGCAGGACATTGAAGCCGCCGAACGGTGGATTGTCTTTTTGCAGCGACAGCAGGTCGGACTTGCGGAGCAACGGCAGCCTTGCCAGCGCCGCGCGTGAGACGATGGATTTGGGATCGACGCCCGCGAGCTGTTTCGCCCAGCCGGGCGCCGTCATGGCGTGCGCGATTGCATCCGGCAACCGGCCGAACAACTCGCGCTCGCGCGCGGCGGGATCGCGGGTTTCCAGGGCGTCGTAGTGCTCGGGCATCGTTACGCCAGCCAGCGCTTGCGCCGCTTGTAGTGCTTGACGTCGCGGAACGATTTCCGCTTGCCCTCGGCGACGCCGAGATAGAATTCCTTGACGTCCTCGTTCTCGCGCAGCGCCTTGGCCTCGCCGTCCATGACGACGCGGCCGTTCTCCAGGATGTAGCCGTAGCTGGCGTAGCGGAGCGCCATGTTGGTGTTCTGCTCGGCGAGCAGGAACGAGACGCCTTCCTTCTCGTTCAAGTTCTTCACGATGCCGAAAATCTCCTCGACGATCTGCGGCGCGAGCCCCATCGACGGCTCGTCGAGCAGGATCATCGTCGGCCGCGACATCAGCGCGCGGCCGACCGCGCACATCTGCTGCTCGCCGCCGGAGGTGTAGCCGGCGGTGGATTCACGACGCTCCTTCAGCCGCGGGAAGTACGAATAGACGAGCTCGAGATCGGCCGCGACCGCGGCCTTGCCGTCGCGGCGGGTGAAGGCGCCGGTCAGAAGGTTTTCCTCGACGGTGAGATGGGCGAAGCAGCGGCGGCCCTCCATCACCTGGATGCAGCCGCGCGTCACCAGCTCGTTGGGCGACAGCCGGTGCACCTCGGCGCCGTCGAACACGATGGCGCCCTTGGTGACCTCGCCGCGCTCGGCGTGCAGCAGGTTGGAGATCGCCTTCAGCGTGGTGGTCTTGCCGGCGCCGTTGGCGCCCAGCAGCGCAACGATGCCGCCCTTGGGAACGCTGAGCGACACGCCCTTGAGCACGAGAATGACCGACGAATAGACCACCTCGATGTTGTTCACCGAGAGGAATTTGTCGGTCGTCGCTGCGGGGACCGGCGCCGGAGTGGCCATCGGCAGTCCATGACTGAAAGAAAACGGGCGGCGGTTTTTGGCCGCCGCCCGGGAGACGATCGCGCGTCAGCTCTCCTTGGAGCAATCGCGCGGGGTGATCTTGTGCTCGGTCGCGTACTTGGCCGCCGAATCCTTGACCATCGGGTCGAGGATCGAGAGGTCGGCCTTGTAGAAGCCCGAGATGATCTTCCACTCCTTGCCGTCCCACTGCTGGACGCGGGCGATGTCGGCGCCCTGGTGGTCCTGGCAGGAGAACTTCATCGGCTGGATCATGCCGTCGAAGCCGAGCTCCTTGATCCGCGCCGCGGTCAGGTCGAGGTGCTCGAAGCCCCAGCGCACCTGCTCGCCGGTCAGCGACTTTTTGCCGTACTTCGCCTGCGCGGTGCGCACCGCCTCGGTGCCGATCATCGAGTTGAGCAGACCGCGGTTGTAGAGCACCTGCGCGTAGTCATCCTTGGACATCGATTTGCCCTTGGCGAGCACGAACTTCTGCAGATCGTCGTGCACCTTGAACTTGCCGGCGGGGTGCTGGAGCATCAGCGCCTTGTAGCCCTTCGACTGATCGCCGGCCGGGGTGACGTCCGGCTCGGCGCCCGACCACCACACGCCGATCATCTTGTCGCGCGGATAGCCGACCGCCGCGGCTTCCTTGATGGCGGTCGAGTTCATCACGCCCCAGCCCCACAGCAGCACATAGTCCGGCCGATCCTGGCGGATCGACAGCCACTGCGACTTCTGCTCGACGCCCGGATGCGTGACCGGGATCGCCTTGAAGATGAAGCCTTCCTTCTTGGCGCGCGCCTCGATCGCCGCGATCGGCTCCTTGCCGTACGGGCTGTCGTGATAGACGAGGCTGATCTTCTTGCCCTTCAGCTTGTCCATGCCGCCCATCTCGTGGGCGATGTGCTGGATGGCGACGTCGGCGGCGGTCCAGTACGAGCCGACCGCGATGAAGTTCCACGGGAACACCGAGCCGTCCTTGCTGTCGGAGCGGCCGTAGCCCATCGTCAGCAGCGGGACCTTGTCGCCCGGCGCCTTCTCGGTCAGCGCGAAGGTGATGCCGGTCGAGAGCGGCGAGACGTAGGTGGCGCCAGTCGGGCCATGGGCCTTCAGGCGCTCGTAGCACTCGACGCCCTTGTCGGTGGCGTAGCCGGTCTCGCATTCCTCGGTGGTGATCTTGACGCCGTTGATGCCGCCGTCGCGCTCATTGAGCAGCGTCAGATAGTCTTGCACGCCGTCGGCGAATGGAATGCCGTTCGGTGCGTAGGGGCCGGTGCGATAGACCAGCAGCGGAAAAAACTGCTCGTCGGCTTGCGCCGGCGACGGCCATCGCCGCAGCGCCAAGCGCGGCGGCCGGCGAGAGCCAAAGTGAATTTCTTCATGTTTCCCTCTCCCTGTGCGGCCGCGCTGCGGAGTGCAGCCAAAGCCGGGCATTTTTGAAGCGTTGTTGGTTGTTGCATCGCCGCGTCGCTCCCCCGCGGCGGCTGGTTGGGCGCAAGCCTATGCCGTCAATAGGGGTAAGGCCAGAGCCGAAGCTTCTCCTTGCCGGTCGACCAAAGTCTAGCAAAACCACGGGGTTCGACGATCAGGAGCCAGCAGATCAGGGCCCCTGTGACAACGAAGACCAGCAGCGAAACGGTCTCCACCGAGACCGGAATGCCGAGCGCGTGCGGCACCTGATCGAGCAGGATCGGCAGCACCAGGATGAAGGCGGCGCCGAGGAAAGAGCCGAGGATCGAGCCCAGGCCGCCGATGATGACCATGAACAGGATCTGGAACGAGCGGTCGATGTTGAAGGCGAGCGGCTCCCAGGCGCCGAGATAGATGAACGCCCACAACGCGCCGGCGACGCCGATGATGAACGAGGAGATCGCGAACGCGGTGAGCTTGGCGTAGAGCGGACGGATGCCCATCAACTCGGCGGCGATGTCCATGTCGCGGATCGCCATCCATTGCCGGCCGATATTGCCGCGCACCAGGTTCTTGGCGAGCAACGCGAACACGGTGACGAAGATCAAGCAAAGCAGGTACTTCTCGACCGGCTTGTTGGCGTAGAGGCCGAAGAAGTTCAGCTCCGGCGCGGCCACCGAGCCGGACGACACATAGTTGGTGAACCATTTGATGCGGATGAACACCCAGTCGAAGAAGAACTGCGCGGCCAGCGTCGCCACCGCGAGATACAGACCCTTGATGCGGAGCGACGGGATGCCGAACAGGATGCCGACGATCGCCGCCATCAGTCCGCCGAGCATGATCGACCAGAACACCGGCAGCGGCGGGATGTCGATGGTGAAAATCGCGAGCGGGATATTCACGCCGGTGCCGAACTTGTAGGCGCTGTAGGCGCCGATCGCCATGAAGGCGCCGGAGCCGAGCGAAAGCTGCCCGCAATAGCCGGTCAGGATGTTCAGGCCCACGGCCGCCAGCGAAAGGATCAGGAACGGGATCAGGATGGCACGAAGCATGTACTCGCCGCCGAACGGCCAGACCTGATAGGCGTCGAGCACCGGCACGCCGATGAAGGCGAACGCCAGCAGGATGGCGAGCGCGATGCGATCCTGGCGGATCGGGAAGATCGCCATGTCGGCGGCGTAGCTGGTTTTGAACTGGCCGGTCTCGCGGTAAAGCATCTAGATTCTCTCGATGATCCGCTCGCCGAACAGCCCTTGCGGCCGCATCATCAGCACGATCAGCGCCAGCACATAGGCGAACCAATATTCTATGCCGCCGCCGATAAACGGCCCGAGATAGGCCTCGGCGAGCTTTTCGCCGGCGCCGACGATCAACCCGCCGACGATGGCGCCGGGCACCGAGGTGAAGCCGCCGATGATGAGGACCGGCAGCGCCTTCAGCGCCAGAAAAGTGATCGAGAACTGCACGCCGAGCTTGGTGCCCCAGACGGTCGCGGCGACGAGCGCGACCAGGCCGGCGACGAGCCAGACCACGAACCATATCCAATTGAGCGGAATGCCGACCGACTGCGCCGCGGCGTGATCGTCGGCGACGGCGCGCAACGCGCGCCCGGTCTTGGTGCGTTGGAAGAACAGCGCCAGCCCCGCGACCAGCACGGCCGCGATCATGCCGCCCCAGACGTCGACCTTGCTGACCAGGATGCCGCCGTCGAAGGTCTTGTCGAACAGGAACCACGCGTCATCGGGGAACAGGTGCAGCGGATAGACATCGGAGCCGAAAATCTTCTGTGCGCCGCCCTCGATGATGAAGGCGATGCCGATGGTGGACATGAACAGCGTCAGCCCATCTTGGTTGACCAACGGGCCGAGCGCGAACCGTTCGATCAGCCAGGCGGAGATCGCCATGATGACGCGCGGCGAACAGCAGCGCGCCGATGACCGCACTCCAGTAAGGCAAACCCTGTGCGACGAGGAAATCGAGCGAGCGAACCAGCGCGAGGCCGGCGAGCAGCACCATCGAGCCCTGCGCGAAGTTGAACACGCCGGAGGCCTTGTAGATCAGCACGAACCCCAGCGCGACCAGCGAATAGAGCACCCCGGCCAGAAGGCCGGCGATCAGCACTTCGAGGAATTGGCCGAATGCGAGCATCAATGCGCCACTCCCAAATACGCGTCGATCACGTCCTGATTGCCCTTCACCACGTCGGGCGTGCCGTCGGCGATCTTGACGCCGTGGTCGAGCACGACGACGCGGTCGCGACAGGTCCATCACGACGCCCATGTCGTGCTCGATCAGCGCGATGGTGGTGCCGAAGTGATCGTTGACGTCGATGATGAAGCGCGACATGTCCTCCTTCTCCTCGAGGTTCATGCCGGCCATCGGCTCGTCGAGCAGAAGAAGATCGGGCTCCATGGCGAGCGCGCGGCCCAATTCGACGCGCTTCTGCAGGCCGTAGGGCAGCCGCGCCACCGGCACCTTGCGGATCGCCTGGATTTCGAGGAAGTCGATGATCTCCTCGACCTTGTGGCGGTGCGCGATCTCTTCGTTGAGCGCCGGGCCGATGCGCAGCAGTTGCCAGAGAAAGCCGCGGCGCATCTTCAGGGTGCGGCCGGCCATGATATTGTCGAGCGCGGTCATGCCCTTGAACAGCGCGACGTTCTGAAAGGTGCGGGCGATGCCGCCGCGGGCGGCGGCGTGGGGCTGCATCTTGGAGCGCGTCTCACCCTTGAAGGTGATGCGGCCGTGCTGCGGCGTGTAGAAGCCGTTGATGACGTTGAGCATCGAGGTCTTGCCGGCGCCGTTCGGGCCGATGATGGCGCGCACCTCGCCCTTCTTGATGTCGAACGAGACGTCGCGGATGGCGCGCACGCCGCCGAACGACAGCGACACCTTTTCGATCGAGAGGATGATCTCGCCGGCCGCGATGTCGCTTTCGGCGGGCGCTCTCATGCCGCCTTGCCAAGCGTCGGAGCCGCCGGCACGGTCGCGACGTCCCTCACCTTCACGCGCGCCGACAATACGCCCTTACGGCCGTCCTCGAAGGTGACTTCGGTGGAGATGTCGGCCTCCGACGAACCGTCGTACAGGGCCTTGATCAGCGGCGCGTAGCGCTCGGCGACGAAGCCGCGGCGCACCTTCTGCGTCCGGGTCACCTCGCCGTCGTCGGCGTCGAGCTCCTTGTGCAGGATCAGGAAGCGCTTGACCTGCGCGCCCGCCGTCACCTTGTCCTCGGCGAGCGAGCGATTCATCTCCTCGATGTTCTTGCCTACCATGTCATAGACCAGCGGGTGGCCGGCCAACTCCTGGTAGGAGCCATAGACCACGTTGTTGCGCTCGGCCCAGCTTCCGACCGCCTGCAGATCGATGTTGAGCATCACGGCGACGAAGTCGCGGCTGTCGCCATAGGCGACCGCCTCACGAATGTTGGGGAAGAACTTCAGCTTGTTCTCGATGTATTTCGGCGGGAACAGCGTGCCGTCGGCAAGTTTGCCGACATCCTTGGCACGGTCGATGATTTTCAGATGCCCGGTCTTGCCGTCGAAGAAGCCGGCGTCGCCGGTCTTGATGTAGCCGTCCGGCGTGATCGCCTCTCGGGTCTTCACGTCGTCCTTGAAGTAGCTGACGAACATGCCGGGCGACTTGAACTGCACCTCGCCATTGTCGGCAATACGCAAATCCACGTTGGGCAGCGCCGGACCCACGGTGTCGGCGTAGATCTGTCCGTCGGGCTGCGCGGTGAGATAAAGGAACGCTTCGGTCTGGCCGTAGAGTTGTTTCAAATTCATGCCGAGCGAGCGGTAGAACGAGAACAGGTCCGGGCCGATCGCTTCGCCGGCGGTGTAGGCGATGCGGACGTTGGAAATGCCGAGCACATTCTTCAGCGGGCCATAGACCAGGACGTTGCCGAGCCAGTAGGCGAGCCGGCCACTCAGCGGGACCGGCTGCTTGTTGAGGATTTTCTCGCCATGGCGGCGCGCCACGCCGATGAAGGTGTGGAACAGCCTGCGCTTGATGAAGCCGGCATCGTCCATGCGGATCATCACCCGCGTCAGCATCTGCTCGAAGGTGCGCGGCGGCGCGAAGAAGAAGGTCGGGCCGATCTCGCGGAGGTCTGCCATCGCAGTGTCGCCGCTCTCCGGGCACGCCATGCAGAAGCCGGCGATGAGCCCCTGCACATAGTTGAGATAATGGTCGCCGACCCAGGCGAGCGGCAGATAAGCCAGCGCCTCGTCCTTCTCGGTCAGCCTGTCGAAGGCGACGGTGTCGGAGCCCGCGGCGATGCAGCGCTCGGCGGACAGCACGACGCCCTTGGACTGTCCGGTGGTGCCCGACGTGTAGAGGATGATCGAGGTGTCGGAGCCCTTGCCTGAAGCGATCTCGGCGTCGAGCCAGGCGGCAAGCTTCGGATCGTCCGTCAGCGCCTTGCGGCCATCGGCGATCACGTCATCGATCGAGTGCAGCCGGGTGTGGTCGTAGTCGCGCAAACCGCGCAGCTCGTCATAGACCATGGTCTCAAGCTTCGGCAGCCGGTCCGACACCGAGAGAATCTTGTCGACCTGCTCCTGGTCCTCGACCGCGGCGAAGCGCACCTCGGCGTGAGCCAGCACGTAGCTGAGCTCGTCAGCCACCGCGTCGGCGTAGACCGGCACCGGCACCACGCCGAGCGCCTGCGCCGCCATCACCGACGCATACAGCCGCGGCCGGTTGGCGCCGACGATCGCCATGGTGTCGCCGCGCTTCAGGCCGAGACGGTGCAGGCCGAGCGCATAGGCGCGGACCTGCGCCGAGCAGCTCCGCCCAGGTCAGCGTCTGCCAGATGCCCAAATCCTTGTGCCGAATCGCCGGCCGGTTGCCGAACTCGCGGGCATTGCGGATCAGCAATTTCGGAAAGGTGTCCGCAGGCGCGGGCGCATTGCTCGCCACCGCATCCTCCCAATGGCGGCGCGACCCGTCTTCGCGCGGCCTTCGCATCCCCTCACCTGCCGCCCCCTCGCGGCAGGTTCCGCAGCCATAACAATGGACTGCGGCGGGCCGGTCAAGGGCGCGGATGTCTCACTTTGGTAGGGCCCCGGAGGTGCGGATGACCTTGGACCATTTGGTCTCTTCGCGGTCGATGTCGGCAGCGTAAGCCTCCGGCGGGCCGGGCTGCGGGACGGCACCCTCATTGTCGATCTGGATCTTCACCTCGGGCGCGTTCAGCGCATCGCGGAGCGCGGCATTCAGCTTGAGCACGATCGGCCGCGGCGTGCCTGCTGGCGCCAGCATGCCGTAGCGCTGCTCGGCGACGAAATCGGGCAGTCCGGCCTCGGCCATGGTCGGCAGATCGGGGAAATCCTTGTGGCGCGTCGCGCCGGTGGTGGCGAGCGGGCGGATGGTGCCGGCCCGGATATTTCCCATCGCGGTGGAGACGGCGCTGAAGATCATGGTGATGTGGCCGCCGAGCAGGTCGTTCATGGCGGGACCAAGCCCACGGAACGGCACGTGGGTCAGCTTAATGCCGGCCATGCTGGCGAACATCTCGGCGACCAGGTGGGCCGGGCTGCCGCCGCCGCCGCTGCCGAACGTGAGCTTGCCCGGATCCTTCTTGGCGAGTGCGATCAACTCCGCGACCGAATGCGCCGGCACGTCCTTGTTGATGACCAGCACGACCGGCGCAGCCGCGATGGCGCCGATCGGGGCAAAGTCTTTGCGCGGATCGTAACCGGCGTTGGGATAGAGCGACGGCCCCATGCCCATGGTACCGCTGTTGGAAATGCCGAGCGTGTAGCCATCCGGACCGCTTTGCGCGAGCGCCTTGGTGGCGAGCGTGCCGCCGGCACCGCCGCGATTCTCCGCCACCATCTGCTGCCCGAGCATCGGACTCATGCGCTCGGCCACGATGCGGCCGAGCGTGTCGTTGCCGCCGCCGACCGCAGTCGGGATGATCAAGGTGATCGGACGGGTCGGGTAGTCCTGCGCCTGCGCAGCGGCCCCGACGCAAGCGAGCGCGGTTGCGAGCAGCAAGGTTTTCATGCGACCTCCCTTCCTCCGGCCTCCGGCGCGTTCAGCGCTCCTTTTGCATGATGCTAGCACTTTCCGGGTGGCGCAAAACCGCTGGAGTTTGATAGAGGTATGGACCCGGTGGAATATGTCCGCCGCGGGCGAAATGCCATTCGAGGGCTGCAATGGGTGAGTTTGCGATCGGTCAGGCGGTGTCGCGGTTCGAGGACCCGAGGCTGCTGCGGGGCGGCGGCAAGTATGTCGATGACATCGCGCTGCCGGGCATGGCGTTCGGCCATGTGCTGCGCTCGCCGCACGCGCACGCGACGATCAAGTCGATCGACACGACGGCGGCCAAGGCCGCCCCCGGCGTGCTGTGCGTTTTGACCGGCGAAGACTGGATCAAGTCCGGCTGGGGCGACCTGCCGGTGCCCGGCACCCACAAGCGCCGCGACGGATCGACCAACTACAAGCCGCGCTATCCGGCGCTGGTGAAGGACCGCGTCCGCTTCGTCGGCGACTATGTCGCCTTCGTCGTCGCCGAGACCAAGCACCAGGCGATGGACGCCTGCGAGCTGATCGAGGTCGAGTACGAGACGCACAAGTCGGTGCTCGGCACCGCCGACGCCGCCAAGCCCGGCGCGACGCTGGTCTGGGAGGACTGCAAGGACAACATCTGCTTCACCGCGATCCACGGCGACAAGGCCAAGACCGAAGAGGCGTTCAAGCACGCCGCCCATGTGGTGAAGGAGCATCTCGTCATCAACCGCGTCACCACGGCGTCGATGGAGCCGCGCGGCTCGGTCGGCGACTACAACGCCATCGAAGACCGCTACACGCTCTACACCACGTTGCAGCGTGCCAACCCGTACCGCGCCGAGCTGGCCAAGCTCGTGCTGAAGGTGCCGGAGCACAAGGTGCGCGTGATCGCCCCCGATATCGGCGGCAGCTTCGGCATGAAGTCGGCGATCTACAACGAAGTGCCGCTGGTGCTGCTGGCGTCAAAGAAGATCGGCCGGCCGGTGAAGTGGATGAGCACACGCTCGGAGGCGTTCCTGTCCGACGCCATGGCGCGCGACAATGTCACCGACGCCGAGCTTGCGCTCGACAAGGACGGCACGTTCCTCGCCTTCCGCGTATCGTCGTTCGTCAACGCCGGCGCCTATCTGCAATCGGGCTTCCAGGCCTACACCGGCAACCTCGGCACGCTCGCCGGCGTCTATCGGACGCCGGCGATGTATGTGGAGTTCGACCGCGGTGTTCACCCACACCCATCCGTGCCGGCCCTATCGCGGCAACGGCCGGCCGGAGGCCGCCTACGTGATCGAGCGGATGGTCGATCGCGCCGCGGCGCAATTGAAGATGGACCCGGCGGAGCTGCGCCGGCAGAACTACATTTCGCCGTCCGCGATGCCGTTCAAGACCAGCCTGACCTTCACCTACGACACCGGCGAGTTCGAGAAGGGCATGGATCTCGCGCTGAAGCTCGCCGACGTGGCAGGCTTCGGCAAGCGCAAGGCGGAATCCAAGAAGCGCGGCAAGCTCCGCGGGCTCGGCATGTCGAACACCATCGAGCGGGCCGCAGCGGCGGGTCTGGAAGGCGCCGAAATCCGCTTCGACCGCGGCGGCACGGTGCAGATGTTCTCCGGCTCGCATCAACCAGGGTCAGGGCCACGAGACCACGTTCAAGCAGGTGGTGGCCGACAAGCTCGGCATCCATCCGAACGACATCGAGTACATCCAGGGCGACACCGACAAGGTGTTCTTCGGCGAGGGCACCGGCGGCTCGCGCTCGGCCACCATGTCGGGCTCGGCGTTTCACATGGCAGGCGAAAAGGTGATCGCCAAGGCCAAGGCAATCGCCGCGCACAATCTCAAAGTCGACGCGGCCGACGTGAAGTTCGAGGAGGGCATCTTCTCCAGCGCCAAGACCAACCAGACCATCACCATCAAGGAAGTGGCGGAGAACGCCGTGAACCCGGCCAAGCTCCCGAAGGACATGGAGTGCGGGCTGTTCGCCACCGCGGTCTACAAATCCGAGGTCGAGAACTTCCCGAACGGCGTGCATGTCTGCGAGGTCGAGGTCGACCCGGAGACCGGCAAGACCGAGGTGGTGAAGTACAGCGTGGTCGACGACGTCGGCACCGTGATCAACCCGCTGCTGCTGAAGGGCCAGATCGTCGGCGGCGTGGCGATGGGCGTCGGCCAGATATTGAAAGAAGACATCAACTTCGACCGCGACGGCCAGCTCACCACCGGCTCGTTCATGGACTACGCCATGCCGCGCGCCCACGACTTCCCGGCGGTCGAGGTGAAGGCCAATCCGGTGCCGACCAAGACCAATCCGCTCGGCGTCAAAGGGCGCCGGCGAGGCCGGCTGCGTCGGCGCGATGCCGGCGGTGGCGAACGCCCTGGTCAACGCGCTCGCCGAGTTCGGGGTGACCCATATCGCCATGCCGGCAACGGCGGAGGTGGTGTGGCGCGCGATCGGGAACGGGAAGGCGTAAACCTGCGAGATTGGATCATGGGAATGCTGCTGGCGTTTGCGCCGTTCGTCGCCTTTGCGCTCGTCGACCGCATGGTCGGCGCGAGCGAGGGCCTGCTGGCCGGTGCGGCGGTTCGGCGGCGCTGCTGATCCGGGACTGGATGAGTACGGATCGCTCGCCGAAAATCCTGGAGATCGGCACGTTCATCCTGTTCGGCGGGTTGGCGCTCTACCTCCTTCGCGGCCCATCCGGACTGGTCGATCATCGGGGTTCGCCTCGCTGTCGACGCCGGGCTGATGGCGATCGTGCTGGTCTCGATCGCGGTCGGCCGGCCGTTCACGCTGCAATATGCAAAAGAGAAGGTTGCGCCCGAGCTTTGGCAAAGCCCGCAGTTCTCATCGCACCAACGTCGTCATCACCGCGGCATGGGCGGCCGCCTTCGCGGCGTTGGTGATCGCCGACATCGTCATGCTGGAAATGCCGAGCGTGCCTCGCCGCTTCGGCATCACTCCTCACCGTCGCGGCGCTGATCGCCGCCGTCAAATTCACCGATTGGTATCCCAGCTCGATCGCAAACCGGAAGGCTTGATCAGAACAATGGCGCAAATGACCCACGCGGAAATCAAGGACAGGATGATCTGGGCCGGCAAGGTGCTCGTCAACGAAGGCCAGGACGACTTCACCCGCGGCCACATCTCGTTCCGGCTGCCGGATAATCCGAAGCTGTTCTTCATGAAGTGCCACAGCATCGGCCTCGACGAGATCACCCCCGACAACATCCTGACCATCGATCTCGAGGGCAACGTCGTCGCCGGCACCACGCGCCGCCACAGCGAGGTCTATATCCATTCGGAAATCTTCAAGCTGCGGCCGGACGTGCACTGCATCCTGCATACGCACCCGCTGTACTCGATCATCTGGTCCGGCGGCGGGCGGCCGCTGCTTCCGATCAGCCAGCCCGCGGCGCTGTTCCAGAACGCGATCGGCATCTACAAGGACACCATCAACCTGATCCGCAGCAAGGAGATGGGCGCGGGCGTGGCGCGCGATCTCGGGCCCCACAGCGTGGTGATGCTGAAGAACCACGGCATCGTCACGGCAGGACCGACCATCGACGAGGTTGTGATCCGCACCATCATGTTCGAGAACGCGGCGCAGATTCAGGTGCTCTCCGAGGCCGCGGGTGACATCGCGCCACCGTTCCCGGACAAGGACATCGAACAGCTCAAACACGACATCAGCCGGCCCGACCAGTTCGCCGTGAACTTCGATTACCTGGTGCGCCGCGCCAAGCGGCGGGAGGGCAAATAGCCCGCCGGTGTGACGCGGAGAGTCTTCATGCGGATCGCAACGCACCTCGTGTTCATTGCGCTCGCGATGACGGCAGCAATGCCCGCGCACGCCCAGAAATACCCCAAGCGCGAAACCATCCAGGTCGGACTGATCGACCGCACATTCTTCCCGCAGCCGGTGTTTGTCGCCATCCAGAACGGCTACTTCGCCGACGAGGGATTGAACGCCAACATCCGCTTCATCCGCAGCGGCGAAGGCCAGGCCGCCGGCCTGATCAAGGGCGATCTCAATTTCGTGCTGTCGTCGGTCGAGGGCATCATCCAGAACGTCGAGCACGGCGGACCACTCCGCATGATCGCGGCGAACTCCGGCAAGCTCAGCCATTTCATCATCACGCAGAAGAAGTTCGCCAAGGTCGAGGACCTGAAGGGCGCGACCGTCGGCATCCTGACCATGACGGAGGGAAGCTTCTTCAACTGGCAGGAGATCGCGGAGAAGCACGGGCTGAAGTTCCCCGAGGACTACAAGGTGCTGGAGACGGCGGGCGCCGGCGCCCGGCACCGCCTGCTGCTGGACGGCAAGATCGACGCAGGCCTGCAGTCGATCCCGTGGGCCTATGTCGCTGAGGACGCCGGCTTCAACAATCTCGGCGCCGCGTCCGACTATGTGCCGGACTGGCAATTCACGGTCTACAACGTCAACGGCGAATGGGCGAAGGCCAATTCGGCCAAGGTGGTGGGATTTCTCCGCGCCATTCTGCGCGCCACCGACTGGATCTATCGCCATCGCGCCGAGGCGTCCGAGATCGTCGCGCGCGAATTGACCATCAAGCCGGCCTATGCCGAGCGGGCCTGGGACTTCTACACCTCGACCGGCACGCTGACGCGCAACCTGTCGTTCACCGAAGCTGGCTTGCGCAAGGTGTTCGAGACCCAGATCAAGGCGGGGCTGCTGCCCAAGGACACCAGGTTCGACATGTCGAAGTACGTCGCCGACAGCTACCTGAAGCGGGCGCGGTCGACGGTGAAGTTCGACCGAGTAGGCGTCAGCCCCAATACCGTCCGCTGGCGCCGATGATCACCACCAGCAGGCCGAGCGGCAGGTTGACGGCAATGATCTGCCGGATGCGGTTGAGATTGGCCGCGGCGACCGGCCAATCGGCGGCGGCGACCGCGCGCTTGAGCTTGAGCCACGGGCCGTGGAACAGCCAGAGGAACAGCGCGATCATGATCCAGCCGATGCCCTGCATCAGGTTGATGTGCAGCGGCAGCTTGGCGAAGCCGCCGAACGTCATGAACACCATCCAGTAGCCGCTGGCGAGCAGCAACAGGATCGCGATCCAGACCCAGGGAAAGAACTTGGCGAAGAACGCGGCCCAGAGCTTGAGCCGCACCGGCGGCTCGAGCGCGCCGGCGGCCGGACGCAGGCACACATAGGCCGCGAACATGCCGCCGACCCAGACGACGGCGCCGAGGATGTGGAGTGCAATCGCGAGTGCAGCCATGGTCTTCCCTCCGGGGCAACGTGGTCACTGCTTCTGGATGCCGGCCTTCTCGATCACGGCGCCCCATTTGGCGATGTCATCCTTCATCCGCTTGTCCATCTCGGCCGGTGTCGAGCCGTGCATGTCCATGCCGAGCGCCTTGGCGCGCTCCTGGATGCTCGGATCGGGCAGCACGTCGTTGATGGCCTTGACCAACGTGTCGATGACATTCTTCGGCGTCGCAGCAGGAACATCGAGGCCGTTCCAGCTCACAACCTCGTAGTCCTTGAGGCCCTGCTCGATGGCGGTCGGCACCTCGGGCAGATAGGCGCTGCGCTTCTCACCGGTCGAGGCCAGCGCCACGATCTTCTTGTCGGACAGCAGGCCGTGCGCGGCGGTGAAGAACTCGAACATGACGTCGATATCGCCGCGCAACAATGCCGTCGCCATGTCGGCGGAGGTGCGGAACGGCACGATGGTGGCCTGGATGCCGGTGACGCTCTTGAACAGTTCGGCGGCGAGGTTCTGCGTGCTGCCGGGATTGATCGTGCCGATGTTAAGCTTGCCCGGATTGGCCTTGGCGGTATTGACGATGTCCTGCAGGGACTTCAGCGGCGAGCCGTCCTTGACGATGATGAGGAGATCGAAGAACGACACCGTCGAGGTCGAAGCGAAATCCTTGAGGATGTCGTAGGGCAGCGACTTGAACAGCCCCACCGCGATCGCGGTGTTGTTGCCGGTCATCAGCACGTTGTAGCCATCGGGCGCGCTTGACGAGACCGCCTTGGCGGCGACGATGCCGCCGGCGCCGGGCCGGTTCTCGATCACAACGTTCTGTTTGAGCCGGATCGACAGCTTCTCCGCCATGATGCGCATGCCGACATCGGCGACGCCACCGGGGCCGTACGGCACCACGAGCTGGATCGGGCGATTGGGGTAATCCGACTGGGCGGCGGCAGGCGTAGCCAGCGTCGCAAGCATCACCCCGAATACGGCCAGCCGTCCGATCATTGCAACTCTCCCGGTCGATTTCGGCCGCATTGTTTCCGTGCCGTCCGGAAGCGTCAAGCGCGGCAGCCGGCGCCATTGCCGCAGTTCGGTCATGGCAGCGGTGAATCATGCTATGAGGCGGCGGCGGACACGACACGATGATTCCTCGGACCAGGCGATTGTTTTGCGGAGGGCTGCTCGCAGCACTGGCGATCGGCGGGGCGCTGCCTGGGCTCGCGCAGGACACCGCCGCGGTGCAGGCCTATCTCCGCGCCCGCGGCGCCTACGAGGAGCAGGCCCAGGTCTACTGGCAATCGATCACCGACAAGCGGCGCGCGCGCTTCGCCAAGCGGCGGAATGGCGGCTCGATCGGGCTCGACGATTACGTGCTGACGCAGCCGCCAGTCTACAGCGGGCCGCCGCGCCCGCCGGGCTACGTCCCGAAACAGGAGCCCGGCCCACCGCCGGAGCACATCCCGACGCTTGCGGAGTTCCTGAAGGCCGCGGCCGAGCAATACAACTTCGTGCCGGACCGCCCGACCGAAGCGCAGTTCAAGCGCGCCTACGCCAAGGTGGCGCGCGCCGCGGGGCTGACACGTGAGCAGGCCGTCCGCGTCTATGCGTTCGAGACCGGCGGCAACGGCACCTATGACGGCCAGTCTGGCATTGTCGGCAACAAGAACAAGGACGCGCGGCCGATCTCGCCGGCGATGGGCTACAACCAGCTTCTGAGCACCAACACGGTGAGCCTGCTGGCCGAGCATGGCGACAGGTTCGTCGCGACGCTGAAGGCCTCCGGCGTCGCCGAGGCGAAGATCGCCGTGCTCAGGAAGATGATCGCGTTCAGCCGCACCGTGCCGAACGCCTGGAGCGAGCACGACAAGCTCGCCAAGACGACGCAGGGCGGCATCGGCATCCACGCCGCCGTGCTCGACCGCGACTTCGGCCCGCTGCTGCAGATGCAGAAGCTTCTCGACTCGGTCGAATTCGCCCGCGCCAAGGGCACCAAGCGGCCGCTCACCGGGGCCGAGCTCGAGCTGATGAACTTCACCGGCGACGGCAACGGCTATGACCTGGTGACGATGCCGCAAGAGCTTCGCGAGAAGGTGCCGACCTCGAATTTCTTCCAGCGCAACGGCTATGAGCGAAATCCGATCGCGCGACGCACCGGCACGGTGGCAGCACTGGTGGCATCCATCGAGACCAAGATGGACCAGGCTTCCCAGGCGCAGGGCGCCAGGGATTTGGCGCAGGCATTTTGAGTCCCGGTCTGGCTTCGCGCCGCCCGATTTGACAGTATCGGAGCCTCCAGGGGGACACGCTCATGATGACTCGAATTGCAATAGCTGCCGCTTTGTTCGCAATGGCGACACTGACCTTTGCGGATTTTGCCCAGGCCAAGACGGATTGCTCGAAGCTTTGCGAGAACGTCTGCAAGACGTCGTCGTCGAAGGGAGCATGCCGGGCCAACTGCCTGCCGGCCTGCGAGAGAAATCATAACCAGAAGTAACGACTGGCCACCCCTCTTCGGATTTGTCTAGACTGAGACAAAAGCCGCCGGGAGGGCCTATGAAATTCGCACGCGCGATCGCGTTGCTGTTCGCCGCATCATTCACGCTGATGTCGGCCGGGGCATCGGCGCAGACCTATCCGAACAAGCCGATCACGATGATCGTGCCGTTCGCGCCGGGCGGCGCCACCGACGCGATCGGCCGCATCATCCAGGACAGCATGTCGCAGTCGCTGGGGCAGCAGATCGTCCTCGAGAACATCGGCGGCGCCGGCGGCATGATCGCCGCCGCCAAGGCCGCCCGCGCCGCGCCCGACGGCTACACGATCATGATCCATCAGGTCGCGCTCGCAGCCGGCGTGACGATGTACAAGAGCTTGTCATTCGACGCGATCAAGGACTTCGCGCCGATCGGGCTGATCAACACCGCGGCCTCGACGTGGTCGGCACCTCCGGACCTGCCGCCGAAGGACATGGCCGAGCTCGTCAAGTGGATGAAGGAGCCCGGGCGGAGTGCCAAGATCGGCCATCCCGGCGTCGGCTCGTTCGGCCATCTGGCCGGACTGCTGGTGGCGCACGAGCTTGGCGTGACGGTGACGCAAGTGCCCTACCGCGGCGCCGGCCCTGCCCTCAACGATCTGCTCGCGGGCCAGGTCGATCTCAGCTCGCAATCGGCGGTGCAGGCCGCGCCCCTGATCAGGGCTGGCAGGCTGAAAGCCTATGGACTCATCGCCAAAAAGCGATTCGCCGGACTGCCCGATCTGCCGACCATGGGCGAGCTCGGCTACAAGAAGCTCGACCTCGACTTCTGGCATATGCTGCTGGCGCCGGCCGGCACGCCGCAGCCGATCATCGACAAGCTCAACGCCGCGCTTCGCCATGCCATGGCCGATGCCAAGGTCCAAAAGATTTTCGCCGACGGCGGCATGGACCTGTTTCCGCCCGACCAATACACGCCGCAAGCAGCCGCCACCCTGCTGCAGAGCGAGATCAAGCTCTGGGGTGACGTGATCCGCGCCAACAACATCCAGGTGCAGTAGCGCCGGAAGGGATCGGACATGACAAAGCCTCGCGCGCGCACGTTCCTCGCCATCGCGGCGAGCTTCGCTCTGACCGCACTCATTCCCGGCGTCGCCCCGGCGCAAACCTATCCGACCCGGCCGATCACGCTCGTCGTGCCGTTTCCGGCCGGCGGCGCCACCGACGCCATCGCGCGCATCCTCCAGGACAGCATGTCGGAGGCACTTGGCCAGCAGATCGTGATCGAGGACGTCGGCGGCGCCGGCGGCATGATCGGAGCCGCTCGCGTCGCCCGCGCGACGCCGGACGGCTATACGCTGCTGCTGCACCAGGTTGCACTGGCGGCGGGTATGACGCTCTATCCGAAGCTCGCCTTCGAGGCCGAGCGGGACTTTGCGCCGATCGGCATCGTCAATGTCAGCTCCTCGACCATCGCGGCGCGCTCGTCGATGCCGGCGAACACACTCGCCGAACTGGTCGCGTGGATGAAGGAGCCCGATCAGAACGCCAAGATGGCGCATGCCGGGGTCGGCTCGTTCGGGCATCTGTGCGGGGTGATGTTCGCGCAGGAGGTCAGCGCGCCGGCCACCCAGGTGCCGTATCGCGGTGGCGGGCCTGCGCTCAACGATCTGGTCGCGGGCCACGCCGACCTGAGCTGTCTGTCGGCCGCGATCGTCGCGCCGCTGGTCAAGAGCGGCAACCTCAAGGTCTACGGCATCGTCGGACGCAATCGCTATCCAGGGCTGCCGGGCGTGCCGACCATGTCGCAGGCCGGCTACAAGAACATGGACCTAGACTTCTGGCACATCCTGTTCGCGCCGGCCGGCACGCCGCAACCGATCATCGACAAGCTCAACGCCGCGCTTCGCCATGCCCTGGCCGATGCAAGGGTGGTCAAGCTGTTCACCGAGAGCGGCATGGACCTCTATCCCGCCGACCAGTGGACGCCCGCGGCGGCGAGCGCAATGCTGAAGAGCGAGATCAAGCGCTGGGGCGACGTGGTCCGCGCCAACCACATCCAATTGGCGCAGTAGCTACTGCTCGTCCGGCGGCGGCTGATCTTCGGGCGGAAGTAGCCGCGGCGCGCGATAAAAGCGTTGCCGGGGCGGTGGGTAGTCGACCGAATTCATGCGAAGCCCCGGCGGCACCTGGGTGATGTCGGGCCCGGTCGCCTTGTCGAACCAGAGTTGCTCGGCGAGCGAGAGCGGCGGCGCCGACGCGCAACCGGCCAAGCTTGCTGCCGCGGCGATGGCACCGATCACAATCGCAATTGTTTTTGAGCGCGTCACCGAGGCCCCCGCGTAGCGCCGGCGAATTCGTCGGCACGCCCATTGGGGGGTCAAGGCATTAACAAGAAATTAACCATGCCGACGCCGATGAGCGCTGGGATCGCGGGGAAGCGTTGTTGGCGGGCTTTCGCACTCAGCACGGACTGCCCACGAGTCCCCTCCCGCAAGCGGGAGAGGAGAAACGAGCGTGTTGCACGGTTGCTATTCCGCAGCCTTCAACAGCGGCGGCTTGCCGAAGCGGAACTGCTCCAGCAGCGCGGCCTCATCGGCCTTGGCGGCGACGAGGTGGCGGGCCTTGACCGGACCGAAGCCGCGAATCTTTTCCGGGATGGCGGCAAGGCCCACGGCGAGCGGGTGGTTGTCGAGGGTGAGCTTGGCCACGATCTCGTCGAGCAGCTTCACGTAGTCGGCGACGAGCTTGCGCTCGGTCCGGCGTTCCTCTGAATAGCCGAAAATGTCGAGCGGCGTGCCGCGAAGGAATTTGAAGCGCGCCAGCACCTTGAACGCACTCATCATCCACGGGCCGAAGCTGATCTTGCGCGGCTCGCCGGTCGCCGGATTGGGCCTGGCGAGCAGCGGCGGCGCCAGATGAAACTCGAAGCGGAGGTTGTCGCCGCCGAGCTCGTTGGCGACCTGCTTCAAGAACGTGCCATCGGTGTAGAGCCGCGCCACCTCGTACTCGTCCTTGTAGGCCATCAGCTTGAACAGATAGCGCGCCGTCGCCTCGGCAAGCCCGCATTGGCGGGGAGCCTTTTCCGATTCGGCGGCCTTCACCTTGTCGACCAGCTTGCGGTAGCGCCGCGCATAGCGTGCGCTCTGATAGGCGGTCAGGAATTGGACGCGCCGCTCCACCGTCTCCTCGAACGACTGCGACAAGGTGCGGTTGGCGTCACGATCCTCCGGCTTGGGCGCGGCCAAGGCCTCGACGGCGTCGCGGTCGAGCGCGGCGCGGCGGCCCCAGTGGAAGGCCGCCAGATTCATCGGCACCGCCTCGCCATTCAGCGCAATCGCCTGCTCGATGGCGTCGGCGGAGAGCGGCAGCGCGCCGAGCTGATAGGCAAAGCCCACCATGAAGATGTTGGCGCCGAGCGAAGAGCCGAACAGCGCGGTGGCGAGCCGCGAGGCGTCGATGAAATGCGTATGGTCGGCGCCGGCTGAACCGGAAATGGCGCGCTTCAGCCGCTCGGTCGGCAGCGAGAAGTCGGCGTTGCGCGTGAAGTCGCCGGGCAGGAATTCGGTGGTGTTGATGACCATCGCGGTGCCCGGCTTCACCGCCGACAACACCTTCTTGTTGCCGGCGACGACGATATCGCCGCCAAGCACCAGGTCCGCCCCGCCGGCCGCGATGCGGATGGCGTGGATGTCCTCGGGGCGTTCTGCGATGCGCATGTGGCTGTAGACCGCGCCGCCCTTCTGGGCGAGGCCGGCCATGTCGATGACGCCGACGCCCTTGCCCTCGAGGTGCGCGGCCATGCCGAGGATGCCGCCGATGGTGACGATGCCGGTGCCGCCGACGCCGGTGACGATGATGTTGTAGGTCTGGCCGAGCTTCGGATGCGCTGGGCTCGGGCAAGCGTCACGACCTCCTGGTCCTGGACGATGCCCCTGCCCTTCTTCAGCTTCGCGCCATGGACGGTGACGAAGGACGGGCAGAAGCCCTTCACGCAGGAATAGTCCTTGTTGCAGGACGACTGGTCGATGGTGCGCTTGCGGCCGAACTCAGTCTCCAGCGGCTGCACCGAAACGCAGTTCGACTTGACGCCGCAATCGCCGCAGCCCTCGCAGACCAGCTCATTGATGATGACGCGCTTGTCGGGATCGGGGAACGTGCCGCGCTTTCTGCGGCGGCGCTTCTCGGCGGCGCAGGTCTGGTCGTAGATCAGCACGGTGCAGCCGGGAACCTGCGTCAGCTCCTGCTGCACCGTCTGCAGGTCGTCGCGATGGTGGAAGCTGATGCCCTTCGGCCAATCGATGCCGGGCGGATATTTCTTCGGCTCGTCGCTGACCACGACGACGCGCTTGGCCCCTTCCGCCGCGACCTGGTTGGCGATCTTCCACACCGAAAGATTGCCGTCGTTGGTTTGGCCGCCGGTCATGGCGACGGCGTCGTTGTAGAGAATCTTGTAGGTGACGTTGACGCCCGAGGCGATCGAGGCGCGCAGCGCCATGTAGCCGGAGTGGTTGTAGGTGCCGTCGCCGATGTTCTGGAACACGTGCGGGCGCTTGGAGAACGGCGCCTCGCCGATCCAGTTGGCGCCCTCGCCGCCCATCTGCGTGAAGCCGAGCGTCGAGCGGTCCATCCATTGCGCCATGTAATGGCAGCCGATGCCGGCATAGGCGCGAGATCCCGCCGGCACCACCGTCGAGGAATTGTGCGGGCAGCCGGAGCAGAAATACGGAATGCGGACGGCGACATCCTGGGTCACGGCGAGGCGGGCTTGCGCCTCCTTCAGCCGCGCGACCCGGCCCTTGAGGTTTTCGTCGGTGACGTAGTTGAGGAGGCGCTCGCCGATGCAGATGGCGACGTCGTTGGAATCGAGCGCGCCCTTGACCGGGAACAGCCAGTTGCCCTGCTCGTCCTTCTTGCCGATGACGGTCGGCTGGTTGGCGGTGCCGTACAGTTCCTCGCGGACCTGCACCTCGATCAGCGAGCGCTTCTCCTCGACCACGATGATGAGGTCGAGGCCGCGCGCGAACTCCATCAGCTCCGGTTTGCCGATCGGCCATGGGCAGGCGATCTTGTCGATACGCAAGCCCCAGTCGTTGGCCTTGACCTCGTCGATGCCGAGCTCGTCGAGCGCCTGGCGGACGTCGAGATAGCTCTTGCCGGTGGTGATGACGCCGATCTTCGGATTGCGGCCGCCGGAGGTGATGACCTGGTTGAGCTTGTTGGCGCGCACGAACGCCAGCATGGCGTCGCGCTTGTAGTCGTGCAGCCGCGCCTCCATGCCGAGCACGGTGTCGTTGAGGCGGATGTTCAGCCCGCCTTCGGGCATGCGGAATTCGTCGGGGCCTGGGATGACGATGTTGAGGCGGTCGAGCGCGCCGTCGACCACGGCGGTCGCCTCCACCGTCTCGTGCATGCACTTCAAGCCGACCCAGGTGCCGGTGAAGCGTGACATTGCCCAGCCGTACAGGCCGTAGTCGATGATCTCCTGGACCCCGGCGGGATTGAGGATCGGGATCATCACGTCGACGAAATTGAACTCGGACTGGTGCGCGGTGGTCGAAGATTCCGCGGTGTGGTCGTCGCCCATCAGCGCCAGCACACCGCCGAATTTCGAGGTGCCGGCGAAATTGGCGTGGCGGAAGGCGTCGCCGGAGCGGTCGACGCCGGGGCCCTTGCCGTACCACATGCCGAACACGCCATCGAACTTGCCCTCGCCGCGAAGCTCGGCCTGCTGGCTGCCCCACAGCGCGGTGGCGGCGAGGTCCTCGTTGATGGCGGACTGGAACAGCGTGTTGCGCGGCGCGAGGTGCGAGGCGGCGCGCTGAAACTGGTAGTCGAGGCCGCCGAGCGGCGAGCCGCGGTAGCCGGTGACATAGCCAGCGGTGTTCAGCCCGGCGCGCTTGTCGCGCTCGTGCTGCATCATCGTCAGACGCACCAGCGCCTGATAGCCGGTGACGAACACGCGGCTCTTCGTCAGGTCGTACTTGTCGTCGAGGGTGACGTGGTTGAGCGACATGGGTGGTCCAGTGTGCCCCGTCGGACTCGGGCCGGCCAGGGGTTTAGAACGTAGATAAAGTGGCGCCGCCGAGGCAGCAATGCCGGGACCGGCAATAGACCGGTCATTTCCCCCGGGCGACTCGCGCGGCAACGAAATGTCGGCGTGCTGATCGTATAAGCATTTTGGCGCAACGCAGCATAGGCCCGCGTGTTATAAGGCGCCGACCGCTTCACACGGAGGCCAGCCATGAACCAGCACGCCAAGATCGAAACCGCCGTCCCGACCGGCATCTCGCCGCAGGAGTGGCAGGCGCGGACCGACCTCGCCGCCGTGTACCGGCTGTGCGCGCATTACGGCTGGGGCGACGTCATCTACAATCACTGCTCGATGCGGGTGCCGGGCGAGCCGAGCAAGTTCCTGATGAAGCAGCATGAGCTGCTCTGGACCGAAGTGACGGCGAGCAATCTGCGCAAGGTCGACATGAACGACGACCTCGACGAGAAGTCCGGCGTCAACCGGCCAGGCTTCACCTTGCATGGCGGCGTCCTCAAGGGCCGCGCCGACGTCAATTGCGCGGTCCACATCCACACCGAGATCGGCATGGCGATCGCCGGGCTGAAGCATGGCCTGCGCATGGTGTCGCAGCAGGCGATCCGGTTCTACAACCGCACCGGCTACCACGCCTACGAGGGCATCACCGAGGACTTCGAGGAGCGCGCCCGCATCAACCGCGACCTCGCCCAGAACCGTGCGCTGATCATGCACAACCACGGCCTGCTCACGGTCGGCAAGAGTGCGCGCGAGGCCTTCGTGCTGATGAAGACGCTGATCGAGGCGGCCGACATCCAGCTCCGGCTGGAGGCGACCGGCAGCGAGCTGATCGAGATTCCGTCCCAGATCTGCGAGAGCACGGCCGCGCAATACGAAAAGCACGACTCCGGCCGCGGCTCGGCGGACTGGCCGGCCTTCCTGCGGATCGCCGAGCAGATCGACCCGGGCTACCGCAATTAGACCGGCTGCCGCCGGCTTTGGCGGAACGTCTCCAGCCGCAACGAGTTATGTCAGGTTGGCCAGCCTTCACCGGCCGTCTTCACGCTGCTGATTTTGTTTAAGCGCCGCGGCTGGTAACAATGGTGGCCACGCCAGCCCGGCGGCCCTGATCGGCCTTCAGGAGCGAGCCCTGGACGTTTCCCACAAAGGCTGGAGTATCCGTCACCGCCTGCTGCTGCTGGCACTCGCGGTAGGATTGCCGTTCGTGCTGCTCACCGCGGGCATCGTCTGGCAGCTCGCCAACAACGAGCGCGAGACCCGGCGCGAGGCCATCCTGTTCTCGACGCGCACGTTAATGAATGCGGTCGACACAGTCCTAAGCAAGCAGATCGCGGTCGGGCAGATGCTGGCGACCTCCCCCGCCCTGCAATCGGACGACATGGCCGCATTCCGTCAAGAGGCCGAACGCACTGCGCAAGGGCTGGGCGGCGGATGGATCGTGCTGAGTGACGAAAGCGGCCAGCAGTTGGTCAATCTCAAATTGCCTGTCGGCGCGCCACTTCCGATCCGTCAAGGCGTCGAGCTGGGCCGCCGTACCATCAAATCGGGCCGTGTTCAGGTCTCCGACGTGTTCGCTGGCGCCGTTCTGAAATCTCCGATCATAACGGTTGAAGTGCCGGTGCTGCGGCAAAGCAAGCCGCCGCTGTGCATCAGCATCGTCATGGAGCCTTCGATCTTCCTCGCGCTGTTCGAACAATGGAACCTGCCCGACGGCTGGCTCGCCGGGCTGATCGACAGCAAGGGCAACTTCATCGCCCGCTCCCGCAACCATGCCGAATATGTCGGCAAGCCGGCATCCGAGGATTTCCGCGCCGCCGCGCAACGGGAGCCGGTCGGTTGGAACGAGATGACTTCGGTCGACGGCATGAGCGTCGCCAACTCCCACGTCACCTCGCCGCTGAGCGGATGGGTGATGGGGCTCGCCGCCGAACGGACGGTGTTCGAGGCCCCGATCCACCAAACCGTTCTGGTCGCGGGGCTGGCCGGCGCGGCGACGCTGCTGCTGAGCCTGCTGCTGGCGATGTGGTCGGCGCGGCGGATCGCGCGGCCGATCGAGCAGATCGAGCAGGGCACGCATGCATTGATGCTGCGCCGCGCGATCACGTTCTCCAGCACCGGCCTGCCTGAGGCCGACCGCACGCTCGATGCACTCGCTTCGACCGCGCGGGTGTTCGCGGAGCACGACAGGGAACGCGACGAGCGCGAGGCCCATGTCCGGCTGATCATGCGCGAGCTGTCGCACCGCTCGAAGAACTTGCTCGCCATCGTGCTGGCGATCGCGCGGCAGACCTCGAGGCACACCACCTCGTTCACCGATTTCGAGTCGCGGTTCAACTCTCGCATCCAGGCGCTGGCCGACGCCCACGACCTCCTGGTCGAGCAGCAGTGGAGCGGCGCCTACCTGGACGATCTGGTGCGCGCGCAGCTCACCGCGTTCGGCACCGAACGGGTGGCCACCCACGGCGAGCGGATCATGTTGCGCACCGAGGCCGTGCAGAACGTGGCGCTGGCGCTGCACGAGCTCGCCACCAACGCTTTGAAATACGGCGCGCTGTCTTTGCCGGCCGGCACGGTCAACATCGAGTGGACGCGGCAGGCGGCGACGGGACCGGATGAGCCCAACCTGCGGCTGATCTGGCGCGAGAGCGGCGGGCCGCCGGTCGAGGCCCCGGGCAAAAAGGGATTCGGCTGCTTCGTGCTGGAGCGCGTCACCATCAATGCGCTGGGCGAAGGCTCGCTGGAGTTCAAGTCGGACGGATTGGTGTGGACCTGCATCATCAAGCCGGAGCATCTGGTGAGCGAGAGCGAGAAGGTCGACGCGCCGCAACCGCCGCAGGTTGCGGCGTCGAATCTTCAGCCGCAGCGGCTCAATTGACGGCGACGTAACCGACGTAATAGGCGAGCGCCAGCATCGCCGCCGGCATCAGCCAGAACAGCCGGACAACCGCCGAGCGCGTCTCCAGCATCGACTCGGCAGGATTGGCTGGGTTGTAGTGCACCTCGACAGCGGTCCCAACCGGATACTTGGCCGCCACCCGGCGCGCCAAGGCGTCGGTGCTCGCGGACACGGCGCCGCCCATGTTCACCTTGTCTCCGGTGTAGCGAACCCCGGCGATCTCGTAGTTATAGGTCACCTCCGGGCGATACAGGGTCTGCCAGCGCGACGAGTGGCCGTTCTGCTCCAGCTCGTGAAACTCATGGACGCCTGACGAGGCGATTTGCCCCGCTATGATCGGCCAAGTCCGCGTGCGCGCGGCGGCCCGTTGAAAACCCCAGATGAATAGCGCCGCGACGAGGGCGAAGCCGACGCAAGCCGCCACGAACGGCGCGTGCGCAGTATTGGGGACCATCAACTCGACCAGGGCGCCGAGTTTCTTGAAGCCGAACACCGCCACGACGATGAAGACAACGGTGCCAAGCACGACATATGTCGCGCCCTTCCAGAGGCCGGGTGGCGCGTCGCGTTCGAGCAGCGCCTGATCGCGGCGGTTCGGGTTGTAATAGACGGTGACGTCCTTACCGACCGGATACCGGGCAACCGTCTCCGCCACCTCGTCGTTGCCCAGGTTTTCGCTGATGCTGACGCGGTCGCCGCGATAGGTGCGGGTCGCGACCTTGTATTCGAACAGGACCTTCGCAAAGTTGCGAAGCTCTGTGTCGTCCGATCGCGGCCCACCCGAGTTGACCGGACGAGCCTCCGTGGTGGAAACGACGATCCGTCCCGGCACGCTCGGCCAGCGGCTGGCCTGGACGACCTCAAAATACTTGTAGATCGCCGCGAAGGCGATCAACGCCGGAAACGCGCCAAGCATCAGATAGAGAAACCAGATGCCGTCCATGACCGCTCCCCCCGGCCCCGATCAGACAGGACCGCCGGTCATTGGTTGCGCCGCGAGGCGATGCGGTTCACGCCAATCCGGTTGCCAGCGCTCCAGCTCCAGAAGTCGCGGCCTTCCTCGCGCATGAACTTCGACAGCACCATCTTGTGGACCTCATCAGCGCCGTCGACCAGGCGGGCGGCGCGCGCAGCGCGATAGACCCACTCGACCACCGTGTCCTTGGAATAGCCGCGCGCGCCCTGGAGCTGGATCGCGACGTCGGCGGCCTGGTGGAGCGTATTGGCCATGTGCAGCTTGGCCATCGAGACTTCCTTCCGCGCATAGTCGCCCTGGTCGAGCTTCCAGGCCGCGTGCATCACCAGCAGCCGGCCGATATGGATGTTGTGGCCGACCTCGCCGAGCTTCATCTGCACGCTCTCGCGGTCGGCGAGCTTGACGCCGAAGCCCTCGCGGCGGCCGACATACTCCTGCGCGATCTCGATGCAGCGCTTCGACCAGCCGAGCCAGCGCATGCAATGGGTCAGCCGGGCCGGGCCGAGCCGCACCTGCACGACCTTCAGGCCGTCGCCGACGCCGGACAGGATGTCGCTGTCATGGACCTCGAGACCGTCGAACTCGAGCTCGCAATGGCCGCCGTGCTCCTCGGGGCCCATGATCTCGATGCGGCGCACGATGCGCCAGCCGGGCTGGTCCTTGTGAAAGAGAAAGGTGGTGATGCCCTTGCGCTTGTCGTCGGACGTGCGTGCGGCCAGGATGAAATGCGCGGCGCCGTCGGCGCCGGTGATGAACCACTTGCGGCCGTGGATTTTCCAGGTGTCGCCGTGCTTCTCGGCATAGGTCTTGATCATCGAGGGATCGGAGCCGCCGCCGGGCGCCGGCTCGGTCATGGCGAAGGCCGAGCGGACACGCCCTTCGACGAGGGGCTTGAGCCATTTTTCCTTCTGCGCCGGGGTGCCGAGCTTCTTCAGCACGTTCATGTTGCCGTCGTCGGGAGCCATGCAGTTGAAGGCAAGCGGCCCGAACAGCGAGCGCGCCGCCTCCTCGTACATCACCGCCCAGGCCACCATCGGCAGGTCCATGCCGCCGTATTCCTTCGGCGACTGCGGCGCCCAGAGGCCCGCCTTCTTGGCCTTCTCGCGCACCGGTTCAAGCCGCTCATGTGGGATGTTCTCGTGATCGGAGAAGTTCTGCTTGTCGCCTTCGAGGGGCAGCACGTGGTCGTCAACGAAGGCGCGCACACGGACGCGCAAGCTTTCGATCTCGGGCGACAGCGTGAAATCCATGACGGACCTTTGCGGTTGGCGTTGTCGGCAGAGCATAATGGATTATGGTGCAGGCGACAGCGACTGATCGCGCTCAAGCGAGGTTTCGATGATCACGACGTTTCAACCCTATTCGGCAGCGATCGGCGGGGCGTTGATCGGCTTGTCTGCGGTGCTGCTGATGCTGGCTCAACGGCCGCATCGCCGGCATCAGCGGCATCATGGCCGGGTGCCTGCCGACCACCGGCGGCCCGCGCGGCTGGCGCATCGCCTTCCTGGCGGGGCTGGTGGCCGCGCCGCTCATCGCGCTGGCCGCCGGCACGCCGCTGATCGTGCCTGCCATGCCCGAAAGCTGGGGCATCGTGATCGCCGGCGGATTGCTGGTCGGATTCGGTACGCGGATGGCCGGCGGCTGCACATCAGGCCACGGCGTGTGCGGGATCGCGCGGCTGTCGCCGCGATCGATCGTGGCGACGCTGACGTTTATGACGGCTGCCATCGCGGTTGTCTTCATCGCGCGTCACGTGGTGGGAGGCTGACATGGCTGCGCTCGTGTCCGCCGCGTTCTGCGGCATCGTGTTCGGCCTAGGCCTGCTGGTTTCGGGCATGGCGCAGCCGGCCAAGGTGCAGAACTTCCTCGACCTGTTCGGCCGCTGGGACCCGAGCCTCGCCGTGGTGATGGCGGCGGCGTTGGCGGTGTCGTGGGCGGGCTTTGCGCTGGCGCGGCGCCGCGCGCAGCCCACCTTTGCGCCGCAATGGAGCTGGCCGGACCGCACCGAGATCGACGCGCCGCTTGTAGCGGGGTCGGCGCTGTTCGGAATCGGATGGGGACTGGTCGGGCTCTGCCCCGGCCCGGCGCTGGTCGACATCCTGACCGGCTCGCCGAAGCTGATCGTGTTCGTCATCGCCATGGCGGCGGGCATGGTGGCCCACGACTGGTGGCGCGCCGGCGCATCACCGCAAGCGCCGAAAGTCATGGCGTCGGCGGCGGACGGCTAGGCGAATTGACTGTCGCGCGTGCGCTTGTGGCCGCTCGTTTGTTTCTTGGCAATGCGGCGGGCTTCCTCCACCGATTTAATCACGAGCTCGAAGTGTGGTTTGACCGCGAGCGCTAGAGCGGTGGGAGGAGACCCGGACGTCGGCTTTCGATGAAACAGCGACCCACCGAGTAGCCGCTCCAGCTTCTTGATGGAAATCGTAAGCGAGGGTTGCGAAATCCCGCATTGCTTCGCCGCCCGCGTGAAATTCTGTTCTTCGCAGAGCGCCAGGAAATACCTTGCAGTATTGCAATTCATCGGCCGCATGACCGCGCTCGGCCATCGCAATGGCCAGATGGACTGAGGTCGAGCTTACTCAAGCAGCAACAAACGACGACCTATCTAATTAGAGAGTTGCACGGTTTCGGGGTCATCGGCGGACAGCCTATCCCCGCAGCGCGACCATCTGGCCACCGTCGCAGACGATGGTCGCGCCGGCGATGTAGGCGCCGGCGTCGGAGGCCAACAGCAGCAGCGCGCCGTCGAGATCGCCGTCCTGGCCGAAGCGGCCGACCGGGATGTCGCGGGTGAGCTTCTTGCCCTGCTCGCTCGACAGATAATCCCGGTTGATGTCGGTGACGAACCAGCCCGGCGCGATGGCGTTGACGCGCACGCCCTTGAAGGCGAGTTCGTTGCCGAGCGCCTTGGTCATCTGGATCACGCCGGCCTTGGCGGTGGCGTAGGCGATGGTGCCCTTCGAGACGCCGAAGCCCAGCACCGAGGCGATGTTGATGATGGAGCCCTTTTTGTTGGCCGACGAGCATCCGCCGCGCGCCCTCCTGGGCCCAGAAGAACACGGCGTCGAGATTGGTGCGCACGACGTGGTTCCATTCCTCGGCGGTGACATCGGTGGCGCGGGTGGAATGGGCGACACCGGCGTTGTTGACGAGGACAGTCACGGTCCCGAGCGCCTGCTCGGCCTGATCGAAGGCGCGGGTCATCTGGGCGCGGTCGAGCACGTCGGCCGAGATGGCGATGGCCTTGCCGCCGCCCTTTTCGAGCTTCCCGACGGCGGCCTTCAGCTTGTCGGCACGGCGCGCCACCAGCGCCACCGATGCGCCGTTGGCCGCCAGCACCTCGGCGAAGCGCAGGCCCAGGCCCCCGGACGCGCCGGTCACCAGCGCAACGCGGCCTTTGAGGTCGAACAGTTCGGCGGCTTTCATGCTCATCTTCCCCCATAAAGCCATGTGG
Organism: uncultured Alphaproteobacteria bacterium; assembly: GCA_963785665.1. GTDB lineage: Bacteria > Pseudomonadota > Alphaproteobacteria > Rhizobiales > Xanthobacteraceae > Z2-YC6860. The sequence continues at coordinate 716,731 of CAWAWF010000018.1, read as the reverse complement.
CAGCGCGGTCGCAAGCCCCGGCACGAACCACAGCACCACCAGGGCGAAAAGCTGGATCAGCACGAAGGGGATGATGCCGATGTAGATGTCGCGGGTGGTGATCTCCGGCGGGGCGACGCCGCGGAGGAAAAACAGCGTCGGGCCGAGCGGCGGGTGCATGTAGGAGGTCTGCAGGTTCATCGCCATCATGATGCCGAGCCAGACCGGATCGACCTTGTGGACGGCCATCAGCGGAACCGCGACGATCGGCACCACCACGAAGATGATCTCGAAGGCGTCCATCACGAAGCCGAGCAGGAACATCGCCAGCATGACGGCAAGGATGGCGCCTGCGGCGCCGCCGGGAAGGTTCGCCAGCGCGCGGTGCACCATGTCGTCGCCGCCGAGGCCGCGGAAGACGAGGCTGAACATGGTGGCGCCGATCAAGATGACGAAGATCATGCAGGTGACTTGCGTTGTCCGCTGCACCACCGGCGCCAGCGCCGCGCCGAGCGTGCCCTTGATCGCCGCCAGCAGGATCGCGCCGACCGCTCCGACCGAAGCGGCCTCGGTTGGTGTGGCGATGCCGCCGAGGATCGAGCCCAGCACGGCGAGGATGAGAAGCAGCGGCGCAACCAGCACTTCGATCAAGCGCCGCACCAGCGCGAGGCCCTGCGGGCCGGTCGGATCGGGCGGGATCGCCGGCGAGGTCTGCGGAAAGAACACCGCCATACCGATCAGATAGAGGATGTAGAGCCCGACCAGCGCGAAGCCCGGAATGAGCGCGCCGGCGAACAGGTCGCTGACCGTCACCGACGATGGCGCGAAATTGCCCTGCTGGAGCTGCGCCGCCTGGTAGGCGGTGGAGAGCTGGTCGCCGAGCAGCACCAGCACGGTGGCCGGCGGGAAAATCTGCGCCAAGGTCGCGGTGGCGGCGACGGTGCCGGCGGCGAGCCGCTTGTCGTAGCCATGGCGCAGCATGGTCGGCAGCACGATCAGGCCCATCGTCACGGTGGTGGCGCCGACCACGCCCTTGGCTGCGGCGAGCAAGGTGCCGACGATTGCGACCGAGATGCCGAGGCCGCCGCGCAACGCGCCGAACAGACGGCGCCATGGTCTCGAGCAACTCCTCCGCGATGCGTGAGCGCTCCAGCATCACCCCCATGAAGATGAACAGCGGGATCGCCAGCAACACCTCGTTGGTCATCACACCATAGATGCGCTGCGGCAGCGCGCCGAGGAACGAGAAGCTGATAGCGCCGGCGATGTGGCCCAGCACGGCGAAGCCCAGCGACACGCCGCCGAGCGTCAGCGCCACCGGATAGCCGAAGAACAGCGCGCCGCACACCGCAACGACCATCAGAATGGCGAGGACTTCAGCGGCCGGCATGCAGCACATCGATCGCACGGATCGCCTGGGCGATGCCCTGCAGCGCCATCATCACGGCGAACAGCGGGATCAGCGTCTTCAGCAGAAACACCGCCGGCAGCCCGGACGTCTCGCGCGAGGTTTCCAGGATCGCCCAGGAGCGCGCCACATAAGGCAGCGCGAACCAGAGCAGCACCAGCATGAACGGCAAGCAGGAGCAGCAGCGCACCGCAGAGATCGACCAGCGCGCGCCGACGCGGCCCAGCGTCGGCGTAGAACACATCGACGCGGACATGGCCGCCCTCGCGGAGCGTCCAGGCCGCGGCCAGCATGAACAGCGTGGCGTGGCCGTAGATGATGGTCTCGGTCAGCCAGATCGAGCCGATGCCGAACACATAGCGCAGCACCACCACGGCGAACTGCACCAGCACCACCAGGAGGCACAGCCACGCCGCCGTGCGCCCGATTGCCGCATTGAGGCGGTCGATGCGGCCGGCGAATACCAGCGTTGCGGATGTGGTGCGGGAGGCGTCCGGCATTGCTATAGTGTAGCGCAAATCGGATTGCCGGAGGCCCCATGGCGCACGATCACGACCATTCGCACGATCACGATCATGGCTCGGAGCTCACGGAAACGCAGCTTCGCGTCCGTGCGCTGGAAACCGTGCTGACCGAGAAGGGCTACATCGACCCGGCCGCGCTTGACGCCATCGTCGAGGCCTACGAGACCAAGATCGGCCCGCGCAACGGCGCGGTCGTGGTGGCGCGGGCCTGGACCGATCCGGCGTTCAAGAAGGCGCTGCTCGCCGACGCCACCAAGGCCGTCGCCTCGATGGGCCACATGAGCCGGGTCGGCGACCATCTTGTCGCGGTCGAGAACACGCCGAACCGCCACAACATGATCGTCTGCACGCTGTGCTCCTGCTATCCGTGGGAGGTCCTGGGCCTGCCGCCGGTCTGGTACAAGTCGGCGCCCTATCGTTCTCGCGCGGTCAAGGACCCGCGCGGCGTGCTCAACGATTTCGGCATCGATCTGCCGAAAGACACCGAAGTGCGGGTGTGGGACTCCACCGCTGAGACGCGCTTCATCGTGCTGCCGATGCGTCCCGCCGGCACCGAAGGCTGGAGCGAGGACAAGCTCGCCGACCTGGTGACGCGCGACTCGATGATCGGCACCGGCCTGCCGCTCAAGCCATCAGAGGTGAAGTGATGGATGGCGTTCACGACATGGGCGGCATGGACGGCTTCGGCAAGGTCGAGGTCGAGAAGAACGAGCCGCCGTTCCACGCGCCGTGGGAGGGCCGCGTGCTGGCGATGCAGCGCGCCATGGGCTACGCGGGAGCGTGGCACATCGACCATTCGCGCTTTGCGCAGGAGAAGCTGCCGCCTCTGAGCTACCTCGGCGCATCCTACTATCAGCGCTGGATGATGGCGATGGAGAGCAACGTCACCGAGCGCGGCTATGCCACTCCGGAAGAACTGAAGGCCGGCCACGCCAAGACGGCCGGCAAGAACCTGCCGCGCAAGCTCACCCCCGACGTGGTCGACGCGGGCCTGTCGCGCAGCTCATTCTACCGCCAGCAGCAGGGACCGCAGAAGTTCAAGCCGGGCGACAAGGTGCGCACCACCAACATCCATCCGGCGACCCACACCCGGCTGCCGCGCTACGCCCGCGACAAGGTCGGCGTGGTCGAGATGTGTCATGGCTGCCACATGTATCCGGACTCGGTCGCGACCGACCGCGGTGACAATCCGCAATGGCTCTACACGGTGGTGTTCGACAGCCGCGAGCTGTGGGGGCCGGACGGCGATCCGACGTCGAAGATATCGATCGACGCATTCGAGCCGTATCTCGAAAAGGCATGATGGGTTTGGTGGCACCTCTCGTGGATGGATCGCGCCATGCCTGAGATCGACGCCGCCGCGGCGCGGCGCGCAGCCACCGAAGTGCCGAGCATCCCCTGCGACGCCGAAGGGCCGGTGTTCCGCGAGCCGTGGGAGGCGCAGGCCTTCGCGATCACGCTCGCGCTTTATGACCGCGGGCTGTTCAAGTGGCCGGAGTGGGCGGCCATCCTCGGCGACGAGATCAAGAAGGCGCAGGCCGCCGGCGATCCCGACACCGGCGAGACCTATTACCGGCACTGGCTCGCCGCCCTGGAGCGGATCGTCGCCGAGAAGGGCGTCACCGACGCCGGCACGTTGCGCAAATACTTCGACGCCTGGGACCACGCCGCCGACCGCACGCCGCATGGCAAGGCCATCGAGTTGAAGGCAGAGGATTTCCGGTAGAACTCCGCACGTGTCAGGCCGCGCGCTCCGGCGTCCGGATGTGCTCGGGGCGCACGCCGTTGCCGACCAGCCAAGCCGGAATGGTGCGAAGTATCGGGAACCATTGCATCAGCCGCATCACGAACGGCGGCTTCGGCCGCTCCGTGCTGTTCAGCGCGGGCGACAGCAGCTTGTTCTGCACGATCACCTGCATGCGCTGGATCACCCGCATCGGCAAGGTGCGGCGCGACTGGACGGCCGCAAGGTGCTCGCTGGTCACGGCGTTGGCGCGGAGCGGCTCAGCCAGGATGTTGGCCGCGGCGACCGCATCCTGCACCGCGAGATTGACGCCGACGCCGCCGACCGGGGACATGGCATGGGCGGCATCGCCGATGCAGAGCAGCCCCGGCCGGTGCCACTCGCGCAGGCGGTCAATCGCCACCGTCAGCAGCTTGATATCGTCGAAGCTCTTCAATTCATCGACGCGGTCCTCAGGAACGGCTCCAGTTCCGCGACCCGCGTGCGGAAACGCGGCGTAGCCCCTCGCGCTTGACCGTGTCGATGCCGCCTTTGGGGATCACATAGGCGCATTGCCAATAGTCGCCGCGGTTGAGCATCACCATCATCTTGCCGGCCTCGATGTGGCCACCCGTCTCCGAGGTATCGCCGCTCCGCCGCGACAGCCGGAACCACAGCACGTCGATCGGCGCGCCGATGTCCTCGACCGCAAGGCCGGCGCGCTCGCGCACGGTGGAGTGGCGGCCGTCGCAGCCGACCACCAGCGCGCATGGATTTCGATGTCGCCATCCGGCGTCTTGGCGCGGAGCCCGATGACGCGATCGCGCTCCGAGATCAGGTCGGTGGCGTCGGCCTCCATCAGCAGATGGAAGCTCGGATAGCGCTTGGCTCGCTCGGCGAGGAAATTCAGGAAATCCCACTGTGGCATCAGCGCGACGAACTTGCAGTGCGTCGGCAGATGGCTGAAGTCGACCATCGGGATGCGTTCGGCGCCGACCTGGAATGCCAGTCGCGACACCTCGTCGTGCGGGACCTTCAGAAATTCGTCGAGCAGGCCAAGCTCGTACATCAGCTCGAGCGTCGAGGGATGTACGGTGTCACCGCGGAAGTCGCGGAAGAAATCCTTGTGCTTCTCCAGCACCGTGACGTCGATTCCGGCACGCGCCAGCAGAAAGCCCAGCATTATTCCGGCCGGTCCGCCGCCGGCGATGGCGCAACGCGTGGTGATCGGTCCGGCCACGCTCAGAAACAGGCGCCGCGCTCGGCCACCATGTAGCCGAGCAGCAACAATGTGCCGAAGCAGAGCACCACCACCGCGGCGCCGACCTCGATGCCTCGCATCGCCAGCATGCCGTAGCCCGAGCGGGCGCCTGCGATCTGCTTGGCGGCCGAGCGGAATCCGACCGCGAGCGTGGCGATGGCGGCGACGGTGATGGCGGTGCCAAGTCCCATCATGAAGGTCGCGGCGACACCGGCCCAGAACAGGCCCTGCGCCAGCGCAAACACGAGCACGATGATGGCGCCGGAACACGGCCGCAAACCGACCGCGACGATTGCCGAGAAGCCACGCCGCCAACCGCCGGGCCCGGCCAGTTCTTCCGGCTCCGGGCCGTGAGCGTGGCCCCAGAGCCGAGCCATGGTCGTGGTCATGATTGTGGCCGTGATGATCGTGACCGTGGGCATGATCGTGATGGTGCTGTGATGGCCGTGATCGTGGTGATGATCGTTGTGCTTATGGTCGTGGTGCTTGTGCTCGGGCGGCGTCACCGCGGCGCCGACCGCGTGCAGCGGCCGGCTGCTCAGGCTGCGCGCCTCGCGGAAGAACCCCTTGCCCTTGACCCAGATCAGCCGCGCGCCGACCAGCATGATCAGCGCGTAGCTCACCAGCTCGATCACCCGCCCGGCGCCGCATATCTGGCCGGCGGTGGCGTTGAGCAGCACCGCGGCGATCCCGACGACCGCCACCGCGACGAACGCCTGCAGCAGCGCCGAGGCGAACGACAGCACGACGCCGCGCCGCCAGGTTTCCTCGTTGGCGACCAGATACGACGAGATCACCGCCTTGCCGTGGCCCGGGCCGGCGGCGTGGAAAATGCCGTAGAGAAAGGAGATGCCGAGCAAGGTCCACACCGCGCTGCCGTCGGTCTTGGCGGCGCGGATAACGGATGACATTTCTCGATAGAAGGCTGCCTGCTTGGCGAACATCCAGCCGACAATGCCGTCGGTGGGCAACGGCGTGGCCGCCGCGCGCGGGCCGAACGCGCTGCCTTGGGCGTAAACCGCGTCGGCCGCGAGCAAGACCGCCGACGGCGGCGAGCAACGTGAGCGCGAGCGCCGTGCGCCCGCCGGTCATGCGGTTCATGGACATTTCGACGTTGATCTTGTTGGCGAAAGCCTCGCCATAGCTGTCGCTCGGAATCTTGCCGTCCGCCGGGATGTCCGCCAGCATCTGCGCCATTTCCTTGGTCAGTTCCTTTGGCTTGCCGGTGGTGAAGCTACAGTCGGCCGGGGCCTTCTCCAGCGACACCGGGTCCTTTTCCGCAAGCGCAAAATCGACGAAATAGGTCGGGTCGAACACCTGGAAGTTGACCGCCTTGGCCTTCAGCGGAGTCTTCAGCGGAAGAAGGAAGAACAAGGTGAGCACCGCCTCCTTGGGATCGAATTCGAGGTGGTATTCTTTCGGATCGACGAAGGTGAGTTCCTTGCCGCCGGCCTTGGCGTAGGTGAAGAAGTCATATTCCTTGAGCGACTCGACGTTGACCTGGGCCAGCGGCTGCAACTCCGCGCTGGTGAACTCGCCCTTCTTCTTCTGCTCCAGCCCCTGCACGGCGAAGGCCGAATACATGTCGTCGAAGGTCCAGGCGTGGCGCATGCCGATCACCGCGCCGTCTGGCCCGTAGACCACCGCGCTTTTCATGGTGACCCAGACATGCGGATGCGCCGATACCGAGCCTGCGCCAAGCAGCAGGCCCGCGAGGGTGCACGCCAGAATGAGGAGGCGGTTCATGCGAGCGGGCAAGATAGCATGGACTGGGGCGGAATGGAGGCCGTAAGCTTCCCGCCGCCATGCAAGTCCCCAATTCGTCCGGCACGACCAGCCCGAAATTGCGGGCGCCGGCCGACGCCTGCGACTGTCACATGCACATCTACGATGGCGCGCGGTTTCCACCGCCGCGGCCGCAGTCGCGGATGCAGCCGAATGCCTGCGTGCCGGACTACCGGCTGTTCCAGCAGCGAATCGGCACGAGTTGCGTGATCGTCGTGACGCCGGCGGCCTATCTCACCGACAACGAGGTGACGCTCGACGCGCTGGCGCAGTTCGGCGCGCAGGCGCGCGGCGTCGCCGTGGTGCATCCGACCATCACCGACGCCGAGCTGAAGCGCATGGATCGGGCCGGCATCCGCGGCATCCGCTTCACCCAGTTCGATCCGAACACCGCCACCACCAGCATGGAGATGATCGAGCCGCTGGCCAAACGCGTGCAGGCGCTCGGTTGGCACGTGCAGATTCACCTCCGCGCCGACCAGGTCGTGGCGGCGGCCGACATGCTGCTGCGGCTGCCGGGCACCATCGTGTTCGACCATCTCGGACGGCTGGTGCCGCCGGAGGGCCTGAACCATCCGGCGTTCGAGGTGCTGCGCCGGATGTTCGACAACGGGCGCACCTGGATGAAGCTGTCGGGCGCCTATTTCTTTGGCGCGCCGCCGGACTACGCGGCGGCGGGCAATGTGGCGCGGGCGTATATCGACTATCGCGCCGGAGCGGATGGTCTGGGGCAGCGACTGGCCGCACCCGACCGAAAAGGACAAGCCCGACGACGCCGTGTTGTTCGATCTGCTGTCCGACTGGGCGCCGGACGAGCAGACGCGGCATCGCATCCTGGTCGACAACCCGGCGAGGCTTTACGGCTTCTAGAGTCCGGCAGCGCCGCCGTCGGCGCGCGGATCGTGGGCGCCCTCCAGCGTGCCGTTCGGATGGATCACCACCGCGCCGGCGTGACCCATGGTGTCCGAGTACGGCTCCGACAACACATCGACGTCATGGCCAGCCGACATCAGCCGGTCGATCAGGTGGCCATCGAAGCGCGATTCCATCCGCAGGTTGGTGACGTCCGAGCCCCAGGTGCGGCCGAGCAGCCAGCGCGGCGCGTCGATCGCCTTGTCGAGCGATTGGACATGCAGGACGTGGCGAGAAAAGATCATCGCCTGCGACTGCGGCTGACCATCGCCGCCCATCGTGCCGTAGGCGATGACGCGGCCATCGTTGAGCACCGCGAGTGCCGGGTTGAGCGTGTGGAACGGCAATCGCCCCGGCGCCAGATGATTCAGCGACTTGCGGTCGAGCGAGAACGACGAGCCGCGGTTCTGCATCAGCACGCCGGTCTTGGGCAGCACGCAGCCCGAGCCGAACTCCCAGTACAGCGACTGGATGTAGGACACAGCGAGCCCGGACGAGTCGGCGGCGCCCATCCAGATGGTGTCGCCCTCGCCGGACGGCGCCGGCCATTTCGCCGCCTTGCGGCGGTCGATCTTCTGGACCTCAATGTCGAGGAATTTCGGCTCGAGAAAATCGGCGGGCGGCTGCGGCACGCGCGTCGGATCGGTGACGATGCGGTCGCGGACGCGGAACGCGCGCTTGGTGCATTCGACCAGGCCGTGGGCGAACTCGAAGCTCTCGGCGTCGGCGACGCGGAGACGTTCGTACAGCGCGAGGATGATCAGCGAAGCCAGCCCCTGGGTCGGCGGCGGCGTGTTGTATAGGGTGCCGACATTCAACGACACGCTCAGCGGATCGGCGATGTTGGCGTGATAGTGCCGCAAGTCGTCGCGGGTGACCGGACTGCCGATCCGTTCCAGATCGGCGGCGATCTCGCGGCCGACATCGCCGCGGTAGAAGTCGTCGAGGCCGACGCGCGACAGATGATCGAGCGTATAGACCAGCGCATCCTGCTTGAGCTTGGTGCCAACCTCCGGCGGCTTGCCGTCGATCAGGAAGGTCTGCGCGAAGCCGGGGACGTTCTTCAACTCGGAGAGTTTTTCGGTGGTGAGCCGCGCCTGGCTTTTCGTCACCGTGTAGCCATCGCGGGCCTGGCCGATCGCGGCATGCAGCAGCACCGGCAGCGGCACGCCCTTGCCGCCGACCGCGCGCGCCGCCTCGATGGCGAGCTTCCAGCCGCCGATGGCGCCCGGCACCGTGAGCGCGGCGAGCGGTCCGCGCGACGGGATGGCATCGTGTTCGCGGTAGAGCGTCCGGCGTGGCCAGCGATCCCGCCGGCCCCGCCGCCATGATGGCGCGGACGCGCTTGTTCGGCTCGCGGATCAGCCAGAAGCCGTCGCCGCCGATGTGGTTCATGTGCGGATAGACGGCAGCAATGGACGCGGCCATCGCCACCATGGCCTCGAGCGCGTTGCCGCCCTCGCCGAGGATGTCGCGCCCGGCCTCCGCCGCCAAGGCATGCGGGGCGCAGACGACGCCCCGACGGTGGCCTGCGGTGTGCAGCTCCGTCATGCGGCGGCGTTGGTGGCGGGATCGAGGAAGCCGCGCTTCTTCAGCAGCGCGTCGGCACTCGGCAGCCGGCCGCGGAAGGCGACGTAGAACTCGGCCGGATCGCGCGAGCCACCGGTCGACAGCACGTTGTCGCGAAGCCGCTTCGCCACCTCCGGATTGAAGATATCCCCGGTCTCCTCGAAGGCCGCGAAGGCGTCGGCGTCGAGCACCTCCGACCACATGTAGCTGTAATAGGCCGAGGCGTAGTAGCCGCCGGAGAACACATGGCCGAAGTGCGGCGGCCGATGCCGCATCGAAATCTCGTCAGGCATGCCGATGCGCTTCAAGGTCTCGCGCTCGAAGGCGTTGACGTCGAGATTTTCGACGGACGGCTGCAGATGCAGGTCGAGGTCGACCAGCGCCGACGAGATGTATTCGAGCGTCTGGCAGCCGCGGTCGAAGTTCTTCGCCGCCATCAGCTTCTGCACCAGCGCCTCCGGGATCGGCTCGCCGGTCTGGTAGTGGCGGGCGAACTTCCGCAGCACCTCGGGCTGCTCGAACCAATGCTCGTAGAGCTGCGACGGCAGCTCGACGAAGTCGGTCAACACGCTGGTGCAGGACACCGTCGGATAGGTGACGTTGGAGAGCAGGCCATGCAGCCCGTGGCCCATCTCGTGGAACAGGGTGCGGGCGTCCTCGAACGACAGCAAAGTCGGGTCGCCCTTGTTGAAGTTCATCACGTTGATGACGATGGGCCGGACGTTGCCCGTGAGCTTCTCCTGATCGCGCAGCGTGCCCATCCAGGCGCCGCCCTGCTTGCTCGGCCGGGCGAAATAGTCGCCGTAGAAGATGCCGACATGCTGGCCGTCGGCGCCGCGGACCTCCCACGAGCTGCACGTCGGGATGCCAGACCGGCACGTCGACCGGCTGGAAGGTCAGGCCGTACAGCCGCTGCGCGCCGTAGAACGCCGCCTCGATGACGCGGTCGAGCGGGAAATACGGCTTCGCCTCGGCCTCGTCGAAGTCGCAGCGGCGGATGCGAAGCTTCTCGGCGTAGTAGCGCCAGTCCCACGGCGCGAGCTTGAAGTTGCCGCCCTCCTCCGCGATCAGCTCTTGCAATGCGTCGCGGTCGGCGAGCGCGGCCTTGCGCGCCGGCGCCCAGACCTTCTCCAGCAGGCCGCGCACCGCCTCCGGCGTCTTCGCCATGGCGTCGTCGAGGCGATAGTGCGCAAACGTCGGGTAGCCGAGCAGTTTCGCCCGCTCGGCGCGGAGCGCCATGGTCTCGGCGATGATCGCCTTGTTGTCGGTCTTGCCGCCGGTGTCGCCGCGCGCGACCCAGGCGCGGAACGCCTTCTCGCGGAGATCGCGGCGCGCCGAGAATTGCAGGAACGGCTCGACGCTGGAGCGCTGCAGGGTGATGACGTGCTTGCCGGTCATGCCGCGCTCGTCGGCCGCGGCCTTGGCCGCGGCGCGGACGAAATCGGGCAGGCCGTCGAGGTCGGCCTCCGTGATCTCCATGGTGTAGGACTGCTCGTCGGCCAGAACGTTCTGGCTGAACGCGGTACCAAGCGTAGCGAGCCGCGCGACGATCTCGGCGAGCCGCTTCATCTTGGCGGCGTCGAGGCCTGCACCCTCGCGACGGTGTTTGGTGTGATGGCGCTCCAGCACGCGCTTCTGCTCGGGGGTAAGGCTGAGGCTTTCGCGCCTGGCATGGAGCGCGTCGATACGGGCGAACAAGGCCTCGTTCATCCGCATCTTGTTCCAGTGTGCGGCGGTCTGCGGGGTGATGTCGCGTTCGATCGCCAGCAGTTCCTCGTTGCTGTCGGTGCCGACCAGTTGGCCGAAGACGTCATCGACGCGGGCGAGCATGCGGCCGGCGTTCTCCAACGGCACGATGGTGTTGTCGAAGGTGGGCGCTTCCTTCCGGTCGGTGATGGCGGCGATCTCGGCGTCATGCTCGGCGAAAGCGCGCGCATAGGCCGGCATGAAATGCTCGGGCTTGATGCGCGCGTAGGGCGGCGCGCGAAACGGCGTGGTCCAGGATTCGAAGAAGGGATTGCCTTCGATGGTCATATGCGAGGTCTCTCCACGTCATTCCGGGGCGGGCGAAGCGCGAGCCCGGAATCCATAACCCCAGTCATAACGTAATAGGCAAGACCGGGGTTATGGATTCCGGATCGCCGCTGCGCGGCGTCCGGAATGACGGAGAGAGGTCAGCGCCCCCAAAAAGCAAACGGCCCGCGCGGCAGAGCCGGCGGGCACGTCACTCGATCAGCTTCCCCACTCCCGGCGCTTCCCTCCAGTACATCCGTGGTAAGGCGGCACTCGAGAGCTGGGGCCACGACCGAAGCCGTGGGAACTGTCCGAACATAAATGGGGGGTCCGACGGCTGATTCAAGGGCCTAACGCGGCGGATTCCGGTTGGTTCCCAGTCACTCCGGCTCGATGCCGGCTTCCTTGATCATCGCGGTCCAGCTCACCAGCTCGGACTTCACGAAGGCATCGAACTCCTGCGGCCCGCTCCAGTAGATGTCGGTGCCCGATGAGTTGAAGCGCTGCCGCACCGCCGGCGTCTCCAGCGCCTTGTGGATGGCGTCGGCCAGTGTCTTCACGGCGTCGGGTGGCAAGCCGGCCGGACCGAACATGCCGGCCCAGGCCAGGATGTGATAGCCCGGCATCACGGTCTCGCTGAGCGTCGGCACATCGGGCAGCGAGGGATGGCGGGTGCGGGTCAGCACCGCGAGCGCCTTGACCTTGCCGGCCGTGAGTTGCGGGATGCCGGTGTTGAAGTCGGCGACCATGATCTGGATCTGGCCGCCGATCAGGTCGGTCATGACCGTCGGATTGCTGCGATAGGGCACTTTGACGATGTCGGTGCCGGTGCGTTTTTTCAACGTCTCCATGACGATCTGCGTCGTAGAGTTGCCGACGCCGTAAGTCAGCTTGCCGGGATTCTGCTTGGCGTAGGCCACCAGCGCCTGCATCGACTGGTACGGCTTGTCGGGCGTCACCGCGACGAAGGAGGCAAAGCTGCCGATCCGCGCCACCGGCGTGAAGTCCTTGATCGGGTCGTAGGGCACGTTCTTGAACAGCCCGTTGGCCGCCGAATGGGTTGAGTTGGTGGTGAGGAGGAGCGTGTAGCCGTCGGGCTTGGCCTGGGCGACAGCCTTTGCCGAAAGAAGCCCGCCGGCGCCGGCGCGATTCTCGACGATGAACGGCTGGCCCAGCGTCTCCTGCAAGGCTTGCGCAAGCACCCGCGCCGCGGCGTCCGTGACGGAGCCCGCCGCAAACGGGGTCAGGATCGTCACCGCGCGGGTGGGATAGGTTTCGGCCCGCGCGGCCGACACCGCCGTCAGCATCATCGCAGCCGCTGCGACCCAATACCGTAGCTTCATCGCCATGTTCGTCTTTCCGTGTTGCCGTTCGCGGGTCATATTCAGGCCGCCGAAACGAGTTCGGTCAAGGACGGACTGCCATGCATTTTCCCAAGCTCGCCGTTGGCTCTGTCCTTGCCTTGGCATGGGCGGCCCTCCTTGCCCAACCGGCGACGGCCGAGGACTGGCCAAGCCGGCCGGTCACCATGGTGGTGCCGTTCGCCGCCGGCGGGCCGATGGATACGCTGGCGCGCCTGCTGCAAATTCCGCTCAGTGAGACCCTCGGCCAGCCGATCGTGGTCGAGAACCAGCCCGGCGGCGGCGGCATGGTCGCCTCGCAGCGGGTCGCGCAGGCTTCGGTGGACAGCAATATGTTCGTGCTGGCCTCGATCGGCACCCACGCCATCGGCTATTCGATGCACACCAAGCCGCCGTATCACCCGGCCAACGACTTCCAGCCGGTGATCTTCGTCGCCGACGCCCCGCTCCTGCTGATGACGAAGAAGGACCTGCTGCCGAACAACCTCGCCGAGTTCATCGCCTATACGAAGCTGAATCACTACAACATGGTGTTCTCGTCTGGCGGCACCGGGACCTCGTCGCATGTCGCCTGCGTGATGCTGAACCAGATCATGGGCGTGGACGTCACCCACGTCCCCTACCGCGGCGGCGGACCGGCGTTCGCCGACGTCATCGCCGGCCGGATCGACTACATCTGCAATTACGTCTCGATCGGCGCGCAGGCCGTCAAGCTGCACCAGGTCAAGGCGATGGCGATGCTGGCTCGCGACCGCACGCCGCTGCTGCCGGACCTGCCGACCGCCGAGGAGCAGGGACTGAAGGACTTCGACGTCTCGGCCTGGAATGCGATCCTGCTGCCGAAGAGCGCGACGCCGGAGATGGTGGCCAAGCTCAACAAGGCGGTGAGCGAGGCGCTCGACAAGCCGGCGCTGCGCGAGCGGCTCGACGGCATCGGGCTCATTCCGGCCGCGCCAGAGCGACGCAGCCCCGAGTATCTGCGAAACTTCATCAACGCCGAGATCGCGAAATGGGCGAAGCCGGTGAAGGCCGCAGGTCTCCAGGTGGATTGAAGGCTCAGGTCAGCGCGTGATCGAAGCGGCTTGAGAACGCCACGCCGAGATAGTGCTCGTGGCGCCACACCACGGTGCAGGTGCGGCGGACGGTGCCGTTCGCGGTGAACAGCAGGCAGAACTGATCGGGGACCGGCCCCGGGGTGTCGAGCCGGATGCGGCCGCCGCCCTGCGAGATGTCGAGCACGGTGCAGTGCCGCACCGGAATGCCGTCGCGGATGTGGATCTGGGCCGGATAAGTGACGCCGAAGCGTTCGCTTTGACGCCGCTCGATCGGCAGTTGGACGGGCTGTTGGGCGTTCACGGCGCGCTCCCCGACTGGACTAAGCCACTGGGAAGCAATCGCGAGCCGCCGACGGGGTTCGGCCGCCGTGGCCGGACTTTGCCGCGGATGGTTACCGGGCGGTTAGGGCTTGAAGCCGGTGCCGCCGCAGCGCTGGCATTTCATTTTCTTGTCGCCATTCTTGATCAGCCCTTTGCCTTCGCAATTCTTGCACTTCTCTTTCTTCTTGGGGTTCTTCTGCATCCTGCTCTCCCGTTAATCTAGTTCGGCAGCTCGAATCCCGCCCTGGTCCAGTCCGGCCGGGCGCCGGGCCGGGTCAGCGCCGCGATCAAGTCCTGGGCCGCCTCCTTCGCGGCGGAGGCCGCCATCACGGCCGCGCAATAGATGGTGTCCTGGCCGAACGGCGGGGGCACCGGCCCGGCGATCACCGCGCCCGGCACCGAGGCGATCTCGCCCGACAGGGTGAGCCCGAATTCGGCCCGCCCTTCGACCACGCGCTTGGCCACCTCGACACCGCTCGACTGCGGCGCCATCTTGGTCGCCAGCATGGCGGCGAGGCCGTGCTGCTCGAACGTCTTGGCCAGATGGACGCCGGCCGAGCCGCCGACCGCCGGATCGCTGCCGGCGATGGCGCGGGCGCCTTCCAGAAGCCGCTTGAATGCCTCAACGGTGGCGAAGTCGGGCTTTGGCGCGCCATCCTTGATGCAGACGGCGATGAAGGTCTTGGCGACGTTCCGCCGCGAGCCCGGCACCAGGGCGGAGGCCTGCTCCAGCTTGTCGATGCCGGGGATCGACAGGATCACCACGTCGGCGGTTTCACCGGCGTCGAGCTTGGCCTGGAGCGCGCCCACCGTACCGAAGTCGAAGGCGATGTCATGGCCGGCCGACTCGGCGAACGCCTTGCCCAGCGCCCCGACCGCCACATGCATCGAGCGCGCGCACATCACCTTGAGCTTGGCCACCCGGTCCTCCCTCGCACATACTCCCCCGGTATAGGACAAAGGAGCGCGTGTTGGAAAAGCTCAAGGACCTGATCAAAGGCCCCGACCTGATCGTCGCGCCGGTGGCGCTGAACCCGATCATGGCGCAGATGGCGGTGCTGGCCGGCTTCAAGGCCGCCTATCTCTCGGGCGGCTCGCTCGGCTGGTACAAGGGCGTCACCGAGGCCGGCCTGTCGCTCACCGAGATGATCCAGGTGGTGGTGGATATCCGCACCGTCTGCCGGATCCCGGTGGTGCTGGACGCCGGAGGCGGCTGGGGCGACCCGGTCCACATCCACCGCACCGTCACCATGTCCGAGGCGGCCGGCGTCGAGTGCGTCGAGATCGAGGACCAGCTCCTGCCCCGCCGGGTCGAGCACCACGTCGGCATCGACAACCTGGTGCCGCTCAAGCTTGCCGCCGACCGAATCAGGGAGGCGGTCGCCGCCCGCACCGACCCCAATCTGGTGATCGTCGGCCGCACCAACGCGGTCCGGGTCGACGGCATGGACGACGCCCTGCGGCGCGCCGAGGCCATGAAGAAGGCCGGCGCCGACATGCTGTTCGTCTATGGGCGGAAGCCCGAGGAGATGCGCATCATCGCCGAACGGCTGCCGGCGCCGCTGATGACCTTCGCGCCGCCGGACGGCTGGTCGAGCTTCCCGGTCTCGAAGGCCGAGATGGCGAAGATGGGCTACCGGCTCGCGGCGTCGTCGGGCACCGCCTTCGCCGCCATGGTCAAGGCGGTGCGAGGCTCCTACGAGCACCTCGCCGCCGGCACCATGGACCCGTTCCTCGGCCCGGGCGGCGCCGAGAAGGAGATGAAGGCCGCGCACAAGGTGACCGGCCTCGACCGGCTGCTGGAGATCGAGCGGCGGACCATGAAGGGGTCGTGAGAGCCGCTTGCGGCCTTGATCCTGCCGCCCATATCGACGACATTGCGCCCACGAAAACGCCCGCAAACGCTGCGGAATAGACGCAAGGACGAAGGTCAGGACGCCCCATGGACGCCACCACAAAGCCGCAAGGCCGCCGCATCATCTGGATGAACGTGCTGACCGTGTTCAGCGCCGCCATCCTGATCGGCGCCGAGGTGTTCGGCGCGGCCTTCGCCGGCGGTTGGGCGGTCGCCAATCTCCTCCATCTCGAACTCGGCGGCTACGGCGTGCACGCGATGCAGGGCCTGTTCTTCGTCATCGGCCTGTTCGTCATGGCGCGCTTCATCCTGAACGCGCGGCGCGTCGAGCCCTTCACCGAGAGCTGAGGAGCGCGCTCGCGCTCCCGCGATTCGGCGTTTCCAAAAATCTTCTTAACGCTCGCACAGATTATTTTGCCTCGCGAAGCACTCGCGCGACGAAAAGTGTTGACTCTCGTGTCAAATGAATTATTTCGATGCTTGCCCAATTTCGCACGTGCCTGTGGCCGTGTGTCGATCGGTAGGTAGCCGGACAAGAGGCCGGCCAGCCGCCTGGGGAGCGAGAGCTCTTCAAGACATCTGATCGGCAGCTGGAGGCGAAACCAGCACACCCTGCTCTCCGCAGGGGACGCGGCTTAAAGCAACGACGGAGCGGGCTTCTAGGTCTTTTGCCGGTTTCCACCACCGGCTCGGGTCACCGAAGAGGCTTGTCCATCCTTGCCAGCAGTGCGGTGCGGGGTCTCCCCAATCCAAACCAAGGCAGACTGAAGCGGTTTTAGAGCGTCTGCGCCTGAAGTGCGTCCTCCATCGGGCACTCAGGCCGGCCTCGACGAACCGCATCACCGCGGCCACCGTGCCGCCTGAGCCATGGGGAGCGCGAAGCAATGACTGCTCGCATCCAGCAATTCTTGAAGCAGCGCCGCGAGAGCGGCGTGGACGAAGGACCGGTTCTTGTCGTCGATCTCGACGTCATCCGGACGAACTACCAGAACTTCGCCAAGGCCCTGCCGGACACTCGGGTGTTCTACGCCGTCAAGGCGAACCCGTCGCCGGAGGTGCTGGCATTGCTGGCGTCGATGGGCTCCTGCTTCGACACCGCCTCGGTCCCCGAGATCGAGATGGCGCTCGCAGCCGGTGCATCCGCCGACCGCATCAGCTATGGCAACACCATCAAGAAGGAGCGCGACATCGCCAAGGCGTTTGCCCTGGGGGTCCGGCTCTACGCGGTGGACTGCAAGGCCGAGGTCGAGAAGATCGCCCGCGCTGCCCCCGGCAGCGCGTGTGTTCTGCCGCATCCTGTCGGACTGCGTCGGCGCCGAGTGGCCGCTGTCGCGGAAGTTCGGCTGCGAGCCTTCCATGGCCGCGGACGTGCTGGAGCACGCCCATAAGCTTGGATTGGAGGCCCACGGCCTGTCGTTCCACGTCGGCTCCCAGCAAACCAACCAGCATGCCTGGGACCGGGCGCTGGCGTCGGCGGCGGGCGTGTTCAAGGAGTGCGGCGAGCGCGGGCTGAACCTGTCGATGGTCAACCTCGGCGGCGGCTTCCCGACCAAGTACACCAAGAACGTGCCGACGGTGAAAGCCTACGGCGCGGCGATCTTCAAGGCACTGCGCAAGCACTTCGGCAACCGCATCCCGGAAACCATCATCGAGCCGGGCCGCGGCATGGTCGGCAACGCCGGCATGATCGAGGCCGAGGTCGTGCTGGTGTCCAAGAAGAGCCAGGAAGACGAGCTGCGCTGGGTCTATCTGGACCTCGGCAAGTTCGGCGGCTTGGCCGAGACCATGGACGAGTCCATCCGCTACCCGATCCGCACCCCGCGGGACGGCGATGCGATGGGCCCCTGCGTGCTGGCCGGCCCGACCTGCGACTCGATGGACGTTCTTTACGAAAAGAACCCCTACGAGCTGCCGGTGAGCCTGGAGATCGGCGACAAGGTGCTGATCGAGGGCACCGGGGCCTACACGACGACCTATGCGTCGGTGGCTTTCAACGGCTTCGCGCCGCTGAAGGCGTATCACATCTAAAACGACAACTGCGTCGCGCCGCGACCTTCCCCCTCACGGGGGAAGGTTCGGCTGCGCGCCTTCCCAACCCTGTCCTCACCGGCAGGGACCAGAGAAAGCTGGGAGAGTGCCATGATCACCATCCGCCAAGAGAAATCCTCCGACGCCGCCGCCCGCGAGGCGCTGCTTGATCTCGCCTACGGCCCGGTCCGCTTCGAGAAGCCGTCGCAGCGGCTTGCGCGCCGGCCGCGCGCCGGCACGCGGGCCTGTCGTTCGTCGCGGTCGAGCACGGCCAGATGATCGGCAGCGTCCGGCTGTGGGACGTGTCAACGCCGGACCGAACGGCCGGCGCTCCTGCTCGGCCCGCTCGTCGTCGATCCGATCCAGCGTCGCCGCGGCATCGGCTCGGCGTTGATGCGCCACGCGATGGCGGCTGCGGCGCGAGGCGGACACCGCGCGGTGCTGCTGGTCGGCGATGCGAGCTACTACGGCCGGTTCGGCTTCTCGGCCGAGAAGACCGGCGGCCTGTGGCTGCCGGGCCTCTCCGACCGCAGCCGTCTGCTCGGCCTCGAACTGACAGCCGGGGCGCTCGACGGCATGCGCGGCGCCATCCGGGTTCCGTGGCCGACCGGGCCGCTGGCCCCGCTGGTCGCTGCCCTTACCCCTCAGGCGGCCTGACCGCGTCACAAAAACGTGACGCCGTGCGATATTTTCGCGCGGCTCGGTATTCCGTTCGTCCGCCCTGGCGGATAAGACGATCCATTCTGGAGTGCGATCTCATGGCCAACCACCCCGTTCACGCCCGCTTCGACGGCCCCATTGTGATGATCGGCCTTGGCTCGATCGGCCACGGCACCCTGCCGCTGCTGGAGCGGCACATCGCACTTCGACAGTCTCGAAGTTCGTCGTGCATCGATCCGATCGACGACGGACCGCAAGCTGCTGCGACGAACGCGGGCTGAACTTCATCAAGGTCGGCCTGACCAAGGACGAACCATCGCGAGGTGCTGACGCCCCTGCTTACCGACGGGCGGCGGCCGCGGCATGATCGTCAACCTGTCGGTCGACACCTGCTCGGTCGACCTCATGGAGTTCTGCAACGAACATCGACGCCCACTACATCGACACCGTCACCGAACCATGGGCGGGCTTCTATTTCGACAATTCCAAGCTCAGCTGTCGCAGCGCTCGAACTACGCGCTCCGCGAAACGACGTGCTCGACCTGCGCCGCGCATGCCCGGCGGCGTCACGACCGGTGTACTGCTGCGGCGCCAACCCCGGCATGGTGTCCTGCTTCGTCAAGCAGGCGCTGCTCAATGTCGCCTCGGACGTCGGCGTCTCAGCGTGCCGAGCCGAAGACCCGCGAGGACTGGGCGGAGCTGATGCGCGGGCCGGCGTCAAGGGCATCCACATCGCCGAGCGAGACACACAACGGGCCAACAAGCATCCGAAGCCGCGCGGCTGTTCGTCAACACCTGGTCGGTCGAGGGCTTCGTCTCGGAAGGCGTGCAGCCTGCCGAGCTCGGCTGCGGCACCCACGAGAAGTGCGCTGCCGCGAACGGACATCACCACGAACTTCGGATGCGGGCGCCGCGATCTACCTGATGCAGCCCGGCGCCGACACCGGTGCGCACCTGGATGCCCGACGGCGAGGCGCCAGCACGGCTTCCTGGTCACCCACAACGAGGCGATCTCGATTTCCGACTACTTCACGGTGCGCGATGCGTCGGCAAGCCGGATCTACCGGCCGACCTGCCACTACGCCTACCACCCGGCGACGACGCGGTGCTGTCGCTGCACGAGATGGTCGGCAACGCCTGGGCCAGATGCAGCAGAAGTGGCACATCCTCGACGAGCACGAGATCGTCGACGGCGTCGACGAACTCGGCGTGCTGCTCTACGGCCACGGCAAGAACGCCTACTGGTACGGCTCGCAGCTCTCCATCGAGCAGACGCGGGAGCTTGCGCCCTATCAGAACGCCACCGGCCTGCAGGTGACGTCCGCCGTCCTGGCCGGCATCGTCTGGATGCTGGAGAACCCGAACGAGGGCATCGTCGAGGCCGACGAAATGGACTTCCACCGTTTGCCTCGAAGTGCAGCGGCCGTATCTCGGCCCGGTGATCGGACGTCACACCGACTGGACGCCGCTGCACGGGAGGCCCGGGTCTGTTTCCCGGAGGAGATCGACACCAGCGATCCGTGGCAGTTCACCAACGTGCTGGTGCGGTAAGCGCGGAAATCTTCGCGCCGACGCCTAGCCCAGGTCGATCACGCCGGCTTCGCCGGCTTCGGTTCCCCACGCCAGCAGCGTACCGGCGGCATCCCAGCCGAGCGCGCTGACCGGCCCGTCACCCGGCTTCTTGCCCAGCACCTCGGCGCCGTCGTCGATCCGCACCAGCAGAATGGTGCCATCGGCGAATCCGGTCGCGACCACCTCCTGCTTGGGATGGCAGGCGACCGCGGTGACGCGCACGCCGAGCGGCGCGAACATCTTCGGCTGCTTGCCCATCGGGCCTTCCTTGCCGGCGAACGGCCACAGCACCAGTTGCTCCGAGCCGGAGGTGGCGAGCCACTTGCCGCCGGTGGTCCAGCCGAACGAGCGGACCCGCGCGGAATAGCCGGACATCCGCATGTGCTTGGCATCGACCACCCGCCAGCCGTGCAGCGCCGGCTCCTGCATCGCGGTGACGAGGAACTGGCCGTTCGGGCTGAACGCCGGGTGATGGTGCGAGCCCTTCCATTCCAGGAATTCCGGCGCCGCCTGCGCGTTCGGAAACCACATCGACACGCCGTTGTAATGGGCGATCGCCAGCCGCACGCCCTTGGGGGCAAAAGCGATGCCGCCGGCGGTGGACTGCACCTCGATGGATTTCGGCTCGCCCGTGCCGGTCTGCACGAAGGCCTGCTTGCCGGCCGACCACGCCACCGCGCCGTCGGGGCCGCTGGCGACATGATCGATCCAGCGGCGCTTGGCGTCGGTCGCGATGAGGCGGCTGTCGCCCTTGGCGTCCGACGCAAACACCTTGCCGTCGTCGCCGCCGGTGATGACGGTCACGCCATCGCTCGCGGCCGACAGGATGCCGCCGCCATGGATGGCAAGCCGCTTCTCGTCGGCCTTGTCGGCAACCAGCAGCACGGCCTCCTCGCCGAGCGTGAACGCCGCGGTGCGGCCGAGGAAATGCACGGCCACCACCGGCGCGCCCGCCGCGATGACGCGGGTTCGCTCGACGACGGACGGTGTGTTGGGAGCGGTGTCAGCCACGGTTGCTCAGCCGACTACGCGATGGTGGTCTCGAAACCCTTACGGATTTTCTCTTCCGGCAACTGGCGGCCGATGAAGACAAGCTTGCTGTCGCGGTGCTCGCCGTCCTTCCAGGGCCGCTGGTGGTCGCCGTCCAGGATCATGTGCACGCCCTGGAACACGAACCGGTCCGGATCGTCCTTGAAATTGAGGATGCCCTTGCAGCGCAGGATCGCCGGACCGTCCTCGGCGACGACCTTCTGGATCCACGGAAAGAACTTGTCGGCGCTGAGCGGCTTGTCGGTCTTGATCGAGAACGATTGCATGTCCTCGTCGTGGTAGTGCTTGAGGCCGCCATGGTCGTGATGATGGTGATGGTCGTGGCCATGATCGTGATCATGGTGGTGGTCGTGACCGTCATCGCCGGACTTCAGGAACTCCGGCTCGATGTCGAGGATGCGGTCGAGATCGAAGGCGTTGCGGCCGAGGATCTCGTTCAGCGGAATCTGCGAGCGCTGGGTGCGATGCAGCTTGGCGTAGGGGTTGATGGCGCGGATGCGGGCCTCGACCTCGCGCAGCTCGGCGTCGGTGACAAGATCGGTCTTGTTGAGCAGGATCACGTCGGCGAAGGCGATCTGGTTCTTCGCCTCCGGCGCGTCCTTCAGCCGGTCCTTCAGCCACTTGGCGTCGGCAACCGTCACCACGGCGTCGAGCTTGGTCTTGCGGCCGACGTTCTCGTCGACGAAGAAGGTCTGCGCCACCGGCGCCGGATCGGCGAGCCCCGTGGTCTCGACGATGATGGCGTCGAACTTGCCCTTCCGCCGCATCAGGCCCTCGATGATGCGGATCAGGTCGCCGCGCACGGTGCAGCAGATGCAGCCGTTGTTCATCTCGAACACTTCCTCGTCGGCGCCGACCACCAGCTCGTTGTCGATGCCGATCTCGCCGAATTCGTTGACGATCACGGCGTATTTCTTGCCGTGCGGCTCGGACAGGATGCGGTTGAGCAACGTGGTCTTGCCGGCGCCGAGATAGCCGGTCAGCACGGTGACGGGGAGCTTTTCAGACTGGACTTGTTCGGACGACATCAGGGGAAGCCTCCACTCAGGGACCGTATATAGGCGATCCCGGCTGCGGCAAGAACCCTCTTGCGCGACGCCCCGCCCCACCTATCGTTGGGCGTTCCAACGGGAGGCCGCGATGATACGCCGGATCATGGTCGCCGCAGTCGTTGCCGCCGGTCTGACTGGCACCGCAGCCGCGCAGTCCTATCCGGACCGTCATCGTCGAGCTGGTGGTTCCGGCGACGCCCGGCTCATCGGCCGACCTGCTCGGCCGGGTGCTGGCGGACGGCCTCTCCGCGGCGCTCGGCCAGAAATTCGTCGTCATCAACAAGCCCGGCGGCGCCGGCATCCTTGGCATGGCCGAGGTCGCCCGCGCCAAGCCTGACGGCTACACGCTGATCCACGGCGCCGTGTATTCCATCACCGTGCAGCCGCTGACCGAGCGGAACGCCGGCTACACCCCAAAGTCATTCGACCCGATCTGCCAGACCTTCAAGAACGACCAGGTGATCGTGGCGCGGCCCGGCACCTACAAGAACGTGGCCGACATGCTGGCGGCGAGCAAAGTCAAGCCCGGTGGCCTGAACTACGGCACGCCGGGCCTCGGCACCATTCCGCATCTGTCGATGGCCGAGCTGTCGCAGATCACCAAGGTGCCGTTCAATCACGTACCGTTCCGCGGGCCGCCGGAGTCGATCCAGATGACCGCCGCGGGGCAGATCGATCTCGCCGTGGCGCCGCTGACCGCGGCCGCCAGCAGCAACCTTGCGATGCCCGGCCTGTTCGCGCAGAAGCGCAATCCGTCGATCCCCGATGTGCCGACCGTCAAGGAGCAGGGCTTCGATGTCGCCCCGCTCAGCATCGGCGGACTGTTCGCCCCGGCCGGCCTGCCGGCGGACGTCAAGAAGAAGCTCGACGACGCCTGCACGACGGCGATGCACAGCGACACCTTCCGGCGCATCGCCAAGAACACCTTCCAGCCCGACGATTTCTCCGCCGACAGCGCCGGCTTCAAGGCGCACATCGAGCAGGACGTGGTGGAGAAGCGGCGACTGCTCACCGCGCTCGGGATGGTGAAGAACTAGGCTTCGAGGTGGTGGCCGGGGAACAGCCGCCAGACCAGCCCGTTGATCCGTCCGAACAAGACCGAGGCGGCGTAGAGAACGCCAGCCACCAGTGTCACGGCGGGCCCGGATGGAATTCCGGCGTGATAGGCCAACAGCACGCCCACGACACCCGATAGCAGCGCGCCGGCCACCGCCAGTCCGATCATCGCCGAAATGTCGCGGGTCCAGAACCGCGCGACCGCGGCGGGAACGATGATGATGCCGATGCCGAGCAACGTGCCGAGCGCGTGGAAGGCGCTGATCAGGTTGAGCACCAGCAGCGCGAGGAACGTCAGATGCGCCATGCCGCCGGCGCGGCTGACCGAGCGCAGGAACCCCGGGTCGACGCAATCGAGCGTCAGCGGCCGGTAGATCAGCGCCAGCGCGACCGTGCTGATGGTGGTGTTGACGGCGATCACCAGCAGCTTGTCGACGTTCATCTTGGCGGCGGTTTCGCCGAACAGGAATTCCATGAGCTGCTCGACGTCGATGCCGTTGACCGTCACGATCACCACACCGAAGGCGAGCGACACCAGCAGGAACACCGCGAGCGAGGCATCCTCCTGCAGCGTGGTGGCGCGGCTGACCGCGCCGGCGAGCACCGCAATCAGCAGACCGGCCGCGAGCCCGCCAAGCGTCATGGCGAACACGTTCAGCCCCGCGGCGAGAAAGCCGATCGCAACGCCGGGCAGGATGGCGTGCGACATCGCATCGCCGACGAGGCTCATGCGGCGCAGCATCAGGAACACGCCGATCGGGCCGGCGCTCAACGCAAGCGCCAGGACGGCGGCGAGCGAGTGGCGGACGGACGCGTCGTTGAAGAGCTTCAGACAGCCAGGGCATGCGCTATACCGTCTCCGCCACGCAGGCTTCGCGCCTGCTCGTCGAACGCCTCGCACATGCTGGCGCGCCTTCTGCATGTTGTCGGCGGTCAGCACGTCGGCGGTGGCGCCCCAGGCCACCGGCTCGCGCGCCAGCAGCAGCGCCTCGGGGAAGTTCGCCTTCACCACGTCGAGGTCGTGCAGCGCCGCCAGCACGGTGCGCTGCTCGGAATGCCAGCGCCGCACCAGCGCCAGCAGATCGGCGGAGGTCTTGGCGTCGATGGCGTTGAACGGCTCGTCGAGCACGATGACGCGGGCGTCCTGCAGCAGCAGCCGCGCGAACAGCATGCGCTGCATCTGGCCGCCGGACAGCGTGCCGATCGGGCGCGGTTCGAAGCCGGTCAGGCCGACCGCGGCGATGGCGCCTTCCACGGTGTCGCGATCCTTGGCGTCGACGCCGCCGAACAGGCCCTTCCGGCGCCACAGGCCCATCGCCACCATGTCGTAGACGTTGATCGGGAACGTGCGGTCGATCTCGGCCGTCTGCGGCAGATAGGCGATGTCCTCCGGCCGCACGCCATGATGCTCGATCCGCCCGGCCAGCGGCTTGATGACGCCGACGACGCCCTTGAACAAGGTCGACTTGCCGGCGCCGTTCGGGCCGACCACGGCGGTCAGCGAGCCCTCGCGCACCGCGCCGTCGAGATGATGCACCGCCGGATGGCGGTCATAGCCGAGCGTGAGATTGCGGAAGCGCAGTTGCTCGGTCATCGGCTTCACCGCGTCGCCCAGAACACCGCGGCCCAGACCAGCGCGATCAGCACGGCGGCAAAGCCAAGCCGCTGCAGCGCCGACAGCCGCAGGATCGACGGATGCACCGCGGCCGGCGGATGGCCTTGGTCCGGGTGATGATGGTGGTGAGAATGGTCGTGATGATGATGCGAGTGGTCGGTCATGGCAATGTTATAGTATAACATATCATCCGCTTCCAGAGTCCTTAAGCCATTGATTTCTTCTAGGTCTGACGATTGCCAAGGGGTGGCGGCCCGGCCATTCTGCCGTCGGGAATGGGGTGGAGAATGGCCCGGAAGCTTCGGATGTCCGACGACAAAAAAGCGCGTGGTCGCCATCGGCGAGGTCATGATCGAAATGTCCCGCGGCGGCGACGGCCGTTTCGGCGCGGCCTGCGGCGGCGACACCTTCAACACCGCGGTGTACCTGGCGCGCGCCGGCATCGAGGTCGCCTATGCCACCGCGCTCGGCGACGACCCCTACTCCGACGGCATCGTCTCGATGGCGACCGCCGAGGGCATCAAGACCGAACTGATGCTTCGCGTGCCCGGCCGGCTGCCCGGCCTCTACATGATCGAGACCGACAACAAGGGCGAGCGCCGCTTCCGCTACTGGCGCGGCGAAGCGCCGGCGCGCGAGCTGTTCGAGCTGCCGGACTGGAACCGCATCGCCGAGGCGATGCTCGGCGCCCGGCTGATCTTCTTCTCCGGCATCACGCTGTCGCTCTATTCCAACGCCGGGCTCGGGCGGCTGTTCGCCGTCATCGAGATGGCGCGCCAGCAGGGCGCCAAGGTCGCCTTCGACGGCAACTTCCGCCCGGCCGGCTGGAAGGGCGATCTGCCGCGCACCCGCACCGTGTTCATGGAGGCGCTGAAGCGCGTCGACATCGCGCTGCCGACCTTCGACGACGAGGCGGTGCTGTGGGGCGATCCGAGCCCGGAGGCCACCGTCGAGCGGATGCAGGCGTTCGGCATCGGCGAGATCGTGGTGAAGAACGGACCGAACAGCGCGCTGGTTGCAGTCGGCGGACAGCAGGAGTTCGTGCCCCGGTCGAGGTCACCGACGCCGATCGACACCACCGCGGCGGGCGACAGCTTCAACGCCGCCTACATGGCGGCGCGGCTGTCAGGCGAAAATCCCGCGGCGGCGGCGAGCGCCGGCCACAGGCTCGCGGCGGAAAAGGTGCGCCACCGCGGCGCCATCATGCCGCGGAATGCGGCCGCGGTGCATTAGCCAAGCGTTTTGACGGACGCAGTGCTTCGCGAGTTCGTCATGCGCCGGGCTTGATCCCGGCCATCCACGTCTTAGCACCAAGCAAGGCGTGGATGCCCGGCTGCAAGGCCGGGCATCAACGCGGATGGCGTTAGCGCCCGAAACACGATGCCGCTACGGCATCAGCCGCTTCACCGTCACCGTGTCGCCGATCTCGAACGACATCAGGTCCTCGCCGACGATGAATTCGCCGTCATAGGTCTGCCGCACCTCGGCCCTGATCTCATCGAGCGTCGGCGGCGGCACCTCGGGACTGGCCAGCTGCACCACATGGGTGAAGGCCGCGAGCTTCGGCCGGGTCTGCGCGAACACCCGTCCGCAATCGTAAGGCGTGGTGTGGTGGCCGATGATGCGCTGGACATAGGCCTCCTTCATCAGCTCGGGCCGCGCCATCGCGACCTCGTGCACCAGGAGGTCGGCGCCCTTGCCGTACTTGATGACGTTCTGGTTGTAGCGCGTGTCGCTGGAGAACACCGCGACGCGGCCGCCGTACTCGATGCGGTAGCCGTAGCAGGGCTTGATGACGTCGCCGTGGTCGACCTCGAAGGCGATCACCTTGACGCCGTTCTTCTCATAGACGAGGCCGTCGCGGTCGAACTCGGTCACGTCGGTCGCGATGCCGGACAGCGGCAGCTTCTCGTCGGCGACGCGGATCTTGATGTCGTCGGCGTAGGCGCGTTCCAGATTTTCCATCAGCCGCTTGGCGCCGGTCGGGCCGATCACCTTGTAGGGCGACTTGCGGGTGCCGAAATACGACTCCAGCCAGCCGGTGAGCCAGACATCCGGCAGGCATGAGGTGTGGTCGGAGTGATAGTGCGTCAGAAGCTGCACATCGATCCGGCCGATCGGAACCTTGAGCTGGTAGAGCCGGATCGTCGCGCCGCGGCCGGCGTCGATCAGGAATTTCTGATCGCCGGCCTCGACCAAGGTGCTGGGCCCGAACCGCTCCGGGCTCGGGATCGGCACGCCGGTCCCGAGCAATGTCACCCTGAAATCGCTGCTCATTGCTGAATCTTGATGTTGGCTTCTTTGACGATCGTGCCCCAGCGCACGATCTCGGCGCGCATCATCGTGCCGAACTCCTCCGGTGAGCCGCCGCCCGGATCGACGCCGAGCTTGGTGAACGCGTCGCGCACCTTGTCGGTCTTGAGCGCCTTGTTGATCGCCGCATTGAGCCGGGCGACGACGGCGGGCGGCGTGCCCGGTCTTCACCAGAAAGCCGGCCCAGTCCTCGCTGGTCAGCTTGGGATAACCGGCCTCGGCGAGGGTCGGCACATCCGGCAGCACCGCGACGCGCTTCGGCCCGGTCACGGCGAGCGCGCGGAGCTTGCCGGTCTGGATGAACTGCACCACCGGCAGGATGGTGATGAACTGGTAGGTGTTGACGCCGCTGACCAGGTCGCCGATCGCCTGCGGGAACTGGTTGTACGGCACGTGGTCGGCTTCCACGCCGGTCTCGAGCTTGAACATCTCGCCGAGCAGATGCGCGGGCGTGCCGAAGCCGCCCGACGAGAACGTGTGCTTGCCGGGGTCTGTTCTTCAGATAGTCGACCAGTTCCTTGACGGAATGGACGGGCACCGACGGATTGACCACCAGCACGTTGTAGCCGGTGCCGATCCGGATCAGCGGCGCGAAGTCGATGTCGTACTTGAACGGCGCGTTGGGAACGAGCGCGGGCGCCGCCGCGACCGGCGCGGTCACCGACATGATCGTCTGGCCGTCGGCGGGCTGCTTCAGCACCTCGATTGCGCCGATCGTCATGACGCCGCCGGGCTTGTTCTCGACGATCACCTTCCAGCCCTCGATGTCGGACAGCGCGTTCGCGACGATGCGGGCCAGGATGTCCGGCGGCGTCGAGGCCGACATCGGCGCGACGATGCGGATCGTGCCGTTGGGAAAGGTCTGCGCATCAGCCGAGGCCGGCACAATGGCGAACGCCGCCGGAAGCAAGAGCGAGAGCAACCGAAACTTCATGTGCACCCCCTGAGAGAAAATCAATCGATCTTGACGCCGGCCGCCTTGCCGACGTCGATCCAGATCTTGTGCTGCGCGGCGATGTAGCTGGCGAATTCCTCCGGCGTGTTCGGCTTCGATTCACTGCCGGAGGTGGTGATCAGCTTCTGCATCTCGTCGGTCGCAAGGCCTTCATTGATCGCCGCGTTGATCTTCTTGACGATGTCCGGCGGCGTGCCGGCCGGCGCGACGATGCCATAGAACGTGTTGGCCTCGGCGCCCGGCACGCCGGCCTCGGCCATGGTGGGCATGTCGGGCAGCAGCGGCGTGCGGGTCTTGTTCTGGCCGCCGAGCGCCCGCAGCTTGCCTTGCAGAATGAGACTGCGGGTGATGGCGATGCCTTCGATCGTCGTGTCGACCGCCTTCGACAGCACCGCGGTCACCGACTCGCCGCCGCTGCGATAAGGCACGCCGGTCATCTTGCAGCCGCTTCGCAGCATGAACAGCTCGCCGACCAAGTTCGGCAGGCCGCCGGCGCCGGTATGGGCGTAGTTGATCTTGCCTGGATGGGCTTTGCAGTCGTCGACGAACTCCTTGAGCGTCTTCCATGGCGAATCCGCGTTCACCACCAGAATCTGGAAGCTCTCGGTCATGCGGACCACCGGCACGAAATTCTTGACCGGATCGTAGCCGGCGCTGGCCGACACCGCGGGGATCACCGCCAGCACGCTGGTGTTGCCGACCAGCAGCGTATAACCGTCCGGCGCTGCGCCCGCGACCACGCGTGCGCCCAGTGCGCCGCCGGCGCCGGGCCGGTTCTCGACGACGGCCGGCTGGCCGAGCTTGGCCTGCAGGATCTGCGAGGCGAGCCGCGCCGGCACGTCGGTCGGCCCGCCGGCCGCGGCCGGCAGCATCAGCTTGATCGTCTTGTTCGGGTAATCGTCGGCGGCCTGAGCAGCGCCTGCGAGCGCCAAAACCGCCGTCGCCGCCGCGAGCGCCAGAATGTGCCGCCGTCTCATCACGCCGCCTCCCGAGCGATTTGTTGTTGCCAACATCCTAGCGCGTATCGGCGGGCGCGGTCACGGCCGTCCGAGCAGCATCGCGCCGGCCGCCGCCAGGAACGGCAGCGGCAGCGACGCGATCACCCGCACCAGCACCAGCCGCTGCGGCATCACCGGCAGCTCCCAGATGAACAGCCGCTGCACCGCGAACAGCGCCCAGGCGATGGTGTAGGCGATCACCTGCGGCGTGCCGGCGCCGCCCTTCAGCGCCGCAGCCCCGATCGAGAAGCCGATCACCGGGCCGCCCGGCGTGAACGCACCGCCGAGCACCGCGATGCCGAGCCCGGTGGCGCCGGAATCGGCGCCGAGCCAGTGACCGACGATCTCCGGCGGCAGGATCGCGGCGATATAGCCCGATCCCACCACGCCCAGCATGATGCGCGGAATGAGCTTCAGCGTATCGCTGAAGCCCTCGCGGAGACTCGCGCGAAACACGGCGCGGCTGCGCGATGCCGAAATCAGGCCGAGCGCCGAGCGCAATCACCCAGAGCAGGCCGTCGACGAAGAAGATCACTTCGCCTCCTCCCGCCGCCGGATGAACGCCATCACCATCCGCGCCAGAACCCCCGCCACGATCGGCGCCGGGATCGCGATGATGATGCGCCAGAATACGAAATGGCCCCCGAAAAACGGCAGCTCCCACACCAGCACTCGGGCATAGCCGAGCAAGGTCCAACTGGTGATGAACGCGATCGCGGCGCCGGTGTCGGCGCCGATCGAGACGAAGGCCGACGCGATCGGGAAGATGGTGATCGGCCCGCCCGGGCAGATCGCGCCGGCGAGCGTCGCGACGATGATGCCGAGGAAGCCCGACTCGGCGCCGACCCAGCGCAGCACCACCTCGCGCGGCATCAGCACAGCCACGAAGGACGCGATCAGGCAGGCCGCCAGCACCTTGGGCAGAATGTCGAGAAATAGTTCGAGGTCACTGAAGAAAATTTCCAGGAACCGCGCCTGGCCGTCGCGCCGATAGACGATGACCGCGGAGACAACGACCGCAACGGCGATAGCCGCCGATGACCAGTCGAATGCTGTCCGCGGCCGGCGCTGGATGGGCGCTTCGGAGGACACGTCAGCCGCGAAGCGCGGCCGCGACGCGGGCGCGTGCGGTGATGCCGGCGAAATCGCCGGCCGCGATGGCCTGCCGGGGGGCCACCCAGGAGCCGCCGACAGCGAGCACGTTGCCGAGCGCCAGATAAGAGGCGGCGTTGTCGCCGTTGACGCCGCCGGTCGGGCAGTACCGGATGTCGGGCAGCGGCTCGGCCATGGCCGTGAGCCAGCGCACCCCGCCGGACGGCTCGGCCGGAAAGAACTTCAGCACCGGAAAGCCAAACGCCGCGAGCGCCATCGCCTCCGACGCCGTGGCGCAACCGGGCATGGCGGGCACCGGCGCGTCCGCCAGCGCCTGGGCGAGGATCGCTGGCGTGCCGGGGCTGACCAGAAAATCAGCGCCGGCATCGACGGCATGGGTGACGTCCAGCGGCTTGGTGATGGTGCCGATGCCGACGATGACGTCGTCGACCTCGGCAATGATGGCGCGCGCGGCATCGAGCGCGGCCGGCGTGCGCAGCGTGATTTCGACCACGTTCAGCCCACCGGCCAGCAGCGCCCGGGCCAACGGAACGGCCTGGTCGGCGCGGTCGATCGTCACCACCGGGATAACCGGGACGGTGATCAGCGGGGTGGGATCGGAGAGCAGCATCGAGTCCGCCGTTCAGGTGAAATGCCGCACCAGCGCGAGCCCCGCCACCAGGCCCAGGATGCCGAGCACGACGGAGCCCACCACGTAGAGCAAAGCCTGCAGCATCTCGCCGCGCTCGTAGAGCAGCACGGCATCGAGCGAGAACGACGAGAACGTGGTGTAGCCGCCGAGGATGCCGGTGGTGAGGAACAGCCGCCACGATTGCGAGCTCGGATCGGCCCTGAAGGCGAAATAGCCGGCCAGCAATCCCATCACCAGCGAGCCGCTGACGTTCTCGATGGCGGTGTGCCAGGGAAACGTGACGCCGAACAGCCGCGCCGAGCCGAGGTTGACGCCGTGGCGGAGCGCCGCGCCGATGCCGCCGCCGACAAACACGATCAGAAAGCCCATCACCGCTCCATCGGGCGAAGGCCCAGTCTGTCGAGCAGCGCCATGTCGCGGTCGCGGCCGGGGTTGGGCGTGGTCAAAAGCTTCGGCCCGTAGAAGATCGAGTTGGCGCCGGCGAGGAAGCACAACGCCTGGGTCTCCTCGCTCATGTCCTCGCGGCCGGCGGAGAGCCGCACCACCGACTTCGGCATGCAGATGCGGGCGACCGCGATGGTGCGAACGAAATCCAGCGGATCGAGCTTCTGCTCGCCCATCAGGGGGGTGCCTTCGACCTGCACCAGCATGTTGATCGGCACGCTCTCGGGATGGGCCGGCAGGCTCGCCAGCGTGGCGATCATGCCGGCGCGATCGGCCGCGCCCTCGCCCATGCCGACGATGCCGCCGCAGCAGACGTTGATGCCGGCGGCGCGGACCGCGTCGAGCGTGTCGAGGCGGTCCCGATAGGTCCGCGTCGTGATGATTTCGCCGTAGAACTCCGGCGAGGTGTCGAGGTTGTGGTTGTAGTAGTCGAGGCCGCTTTGCTTGAGGCGGCCGGCCTGCGACGGCGTCAGCATGCCGAGCGTGGCGCAGGTCTCGAGCCCCAGCGCCTTCACGCCCTCGACCATGGCGCAGACGTTCTCGACATCGCGGTCCTTCGGCGAACGCCAGGCCGCGCCCATGCAGAAGCGGCTGGCGCCGCCCGCTTTCGCCGCGCGGGCCTCGGCCAGCACGGCGTCGAGCTCCATCAGCTTCTCGGCCTTGACGCCGGTGTCGTATCGCGCGGCCTGCGGACAATAGGCGCAGTCCTCCGGACAGCCGCCGGTCTTGATCGACAGCAGCGTCGAGATTTGGACTTCGCTGGGATCGAAATGCAGCCGGTGGATGCGCGCGGCCTCGAACATCAGCTCGGGGAACGGCAGCGCGAACAGGGCTTCGACCTCGGCGCGGGTCCAGTCGTTGCGAACGTGCGCCGGACCGGCGAGCGAAGGCTGCGAATGATGAAGCGACATGGATTCCACCATAAACCGGCGTGCACGCCGGACAAGCCGGGCAACGCCGATTAACCACGCAAACAAGCCGCCGGAAACCTAAACCGCGCCATGCCATTATCACGCCAGATGCGGCACGGCGGGAATCCAACGCGCGTGCCAGACGGGGAAATCGACTCGATCGACGCGCGCGCCGGGCAATGGCGCCGCGAAATCGTGCAGGCGCGAATCCGCCTTGCCGACACCAGCCTGAGCTACGTGCAGCGCCGCGAGCTGTGGCAGATCGTCGATTTCCGCGAGTGGTGCCTGCGCACGCAGGTCCTCGATTACCCCACCGAGCTTGAGCGAATCGATCGCGAGATCGAGCACGCGCTGCGGCGGCGCTAGCAGCCAAGCCTCATCGACATTTCCAGTGACGGTAACGCAGTGCCCCCAAAAGGGGCGCTGGCGCAAGATTTGGACTCGTAGCACCCCGGGTTCCGCAACATCGTATTAAAGATTGCTGCGTCGCACTATCGCCCCATTTGATCAAGTAAACGGGCTTCGTCACCTGACGCGAATCGCGCTGGTGACGCTCAACAACAACAGATGAGGTGTTCGGAATGAAGTGTCGGGGAACTATTTACTATGCACGTTCGATTCTCTTCTCCACTGTACTTCTCGCCCTTCCCACCATCGCCAACGCCCAAAGTGGAATAGCCTCCGTCTACAGCGGAGAGCGCACCGCCAACGGCGAATACGCCCGAGCCTCGGGCTTCACGGCCGCCCACCGGACCCTGCCCTTCGGCACCCGGGTCCAGGTCACCAACAAGCGCAACGGACGGTCGGTTGTCGTCCGCATCAACGACCGGGGGCCCTTCGTGGCCGGCCGGATCATCGACCTGACGCCCGCGGGCGCCCACGCGATCGGCCTCGACGGTCTCGCGCCGGTCACGCTCTCGGTCGTCGGCAACGGCGGCTCCGGCCGCTTCGCTCACGCGAACCACAACGAGCTGGCCGACAGGGGCTAAAGCCACCTGCAGTGCCGCTCCCAAACAAATGCCCCCGCCGGTGGCGGGGGCTTGGTGCACCAACAAAAACCCCCGCCGGTGGCGGGGGTTTGCATGTCCAGACCAGGCTTCGACGCTCAGAGCTGGCCGTAGCGCCGCAGCACCTGGCGGCAGCTCTCGCCGACGCGCTCGCTCACCTGGGCAAGCGCCGCGCCGCAGCGGAGCAGGTTGCCGGTGTTGGCGCTGATGTCGGTGTGATCGCAGTAGCGCGCCGCCGCGGGCTTGCATGGCGCCAGCTCCTTGACGTCGACCGCGCCGGCCGCCGTCGCCGACACGCCCAGCAGACAGACAACAAATAGGCTCTTCCGCATCATCAGGTCCCCGTGTTGTTGGATCGGACGGGTACCCGCTGACGCAAGGCCCCCCTGTCCCGAGCCGCGTTAGAGTGCCCGAATGTGTCATTTGTGCGATGCAACAGAGGCAGAATCCGCGAGCTTTGCCATGGCGTTGGCTCGGAGCCGCGCATCCGCCTGGGCGGCTTCGGCAGCGCGCAGCGCCTGGCTCAGCGTGCGGCCGGTGCGCCGCGATTGCAGGATCGCGCGCCACCACGCCTTGGCCTCCTCCGGCACCACCGGCCAGAAGATGGTGTGGCAAGTGACCGGGTCGCCCGTGCAGCGGCGGTGCCGCCGGCAGGCCTTGTTCGGGCAGAATCGGTGGAAGCAGAACTGGGTGTTGATCCGCCGGTCCTGGTCGCGCTGGAACATGCGATTGAGCTCGACCTCCATCGGATCGAGCAAATCGTTGTCGTCGGCGGTGCCGTAATCCAGCGCGCGATAGATGGTGTGATCCATGGGGCGAGCTCTTTCGTTCTCGCGGCAGGGTGTTGTCCGAGTTGTGAGGCCGTACCGCCCGGCAAAAGCCGAGGGGATGGAGCGCCGAGAGGCGCGAACCACCGTGACGCGCGCGGCAGGCTCGATTGCGAGCCCGTCGCGGAGGCGCCGCGGCCGCTTACGCGACGGCCGCTCGCCTCTCAGCGCTCCATCGCGGCATTTGCAGGCGTACCCTTCAAGGGTCCTTCCGCCATCAGCTCCAGGCCGCGCTTCTTGAACCGGCATTTTCGCCGGCCAATGCAGCGAGCTCCTCGCAGAGCGCCCGTAGTGGCGCCCGGGCGTAGTCCCGGAGCCGCCCGAGTGCGAGGTTACGAGCCTCGCCCGCAGGGGCCGCATCCCGCCCCATTCGCATGACGTCTCATGAGAACGCCCTCGGTAAAGGCGCATGGATGCGTCAGTAGGTACTTATAGTCATATAGGAATTAAGTCGAGCCATGCGGTCGAGATGTAGCCGTGCACATGCGGCTAGCGTCTCTCGTTACGAGTGTTTCTCGACGCTGCTCTCCGTGCCATTCGATGCCCGTCCACAGCGCAAACAGTTGAGCGTCCGCCATGCCTGCTCATCATCGTCGTTGCTAATGCGGTCTAGCGTGAATGTACCACCTCGACATGCATGTAAGTCAAGATGAGATTTGGGGTAATGGACCAGTTTGCTTGGCAAGGGGAAGGCAGATGGTCGCGCGTTTGGGGAACGTCATCTACTAGCTGGCCTGTGCCAGCGCCGCCATCTTATCGGCTCTTGGCCTGGCAGCTTTCGGCTTTTGGGTAACGGGCAAGTCCACTGATCCAGCGAATTCAATTTCAGGCATGATCCTACTGCCCATCGCCGCCGTTCTTGTTTGGCTTATCGGGCGCGCGTTTCGATACGTCCTAGCTGGGCGTCAATCGCCACAATCAAACTGAGACACTACCCGGGATTTGAAAATCCGACTTACTCGGGTCTTCTCAATCGGTCTATTGCAGAAACAAGATTTGATATTGCTTGTTCGGATGTGTTGGCGGAGCCAGCTTTCCCCGCATGCGCAAAATTTGCCTCAAAATGCGGACTAATTCATCACTCGCTCCACACCTGACCAATCCAGTATTGCTCCCGCCAGCTTGTTCGAAACTCACTGCGCCATCGAGCCATCCGGGATGCAAACTTCATTTCTCAAAAGCAGAAGCGGTACCGGGCTTATTGCCGGGGTGGCCGCGGTCATCCTGCTCATCGCATGGTCGACGTTTTCGCCGCATCCGAAAACCGCCGACCCGATGGCTGATGCCAGCCCTCAGGACATGAGCCTCGATCAGGTGTTCGCGCGCAGTTTGGCGAGCGTGAATGAGGAAAGGCGAACCAATCGCGCGTCCGAATTTGGGTGTACCGAACGATTCTCTGACTTCCGGCGCTACCAGACGATCGAACCGTATGTCGCGTTTTTCCGGAGAATCGGACTCCAACCCATTCAAGTGGATCAAAACCGGCAGCACTTCGTGTATGTCGAACTGACCCAAAAAGAATTGTCGTCTCGCGGATACCGCAATTTTCGAGGAGGAGACCGGCTGGTGCTGGTCTTCACAACGAACTCGGCAGCGTCGACCGAGATCACATCGTTCACTGCAAATTTTTTCACAGGGGTCCCTTCGTAGTCATCCCTAAAGCCGCGCAACTGCAGGGTGGGCCGGTGACGACGTCCTGTTGATTCGCGCCTGTCAAGAATTGACGCCGTCGCGGCGCACTGCATTCTGCGGCGATGAACTATTTCAAGGGCGCCCAGCTCGCGCAGATGAGTGACGGCAGCTATCGCATCATCCGGCCGCTCGGCCTCGTCAAAGGCGGCAAGGGCCTGAAGTGCCACCAGACCCTGCTGAGCCTGAGCCCGAGAGGTCTTGCATCGAAGCTCGCCGAGGTTGTCCGGCAGGTCCCCAGGCTTCTCCAGAATCGCAGCGTCGGGGAGATTGCCCCAAGCTCCGGCCGCCCGATCGGATGAATGAGAGCGCTCCGGCGTTGGCCGGATTGCGCGACATCGCTTCGGCCTGCGGTTCGCGCGGCACTTAAAAGGCCGCGTCTATCAAATGATACGGAACGAAGACGATTTGCGGGAGGTTGTCGTTTGCTGGGGAGCAACGAACCAAGGAGTATCATCGTGAATCAGAACGACCAGAAGCCGGGTCAGCCGAACCAGGGCAACCCGGGACAGCAGAACCAAGGCAATCCGGGACAGCAGGGCGGCCAGCAAGGCGGCCAGCAGGGCACCCCCGGCCAGCAGACCCAGAAGCCCGGTCAGGGCGGACAGCAGGGTGGCCAGCAAGGTGGTCAGGGCGGCCAAGGCGGTCAGCAGAACCGCTAACCACCACTGTTCCTAGAGTCAGAGAATGCCCCGCTTCGGTGGGGCATTTTCTTTGGAACACCGTCCATTGCGCATTCGTTGGAAAGGCAACGGAGAACGCACATGGATCAGAAGCACGTGGATCAGAAGACAGAGCTTTCCCCGGCCGCGGCGGGCGATGCCCGGACCCCGGACAAGAAAATCGGGCAGATCAAGTACGCGGACGGACAAGGCGATCCTCGCGGCCAAGATCAGCCGGCCGACAAGAAGCGCGCCCAGCAGTCGCAGAAGGAAGGACCGGCCGCATACGCGCCGCAGCCGGAAGAGGAAGCCGTGCGAGCCAACCCGAAGCTCGACCCCGCCAAGAAAAAGACCGGAGAATTCTGATGGGCGAGCCCGAGAAACGGCCGGGGCCGTTCGCGCAGGATCCCTCCCGCACGCCGCCCGCGAAAGGGCAGCGCGAGAAGGACTACCAGCCCGAGAAGCGAGACACCGGCGCGGCCGCCAAGCAGAAGCCCGATACGCCACCGGATGCGGACACGACCGGCGGCGGCATTGGCAGTCAGGGCGGCATGTAGACTTTCGATTTGGACAGTCGCTTCCGCGCGGCCGCCTTTTCGTGAGCCGCTTATTGACCGGCTCCGACAACCCCTGCGAGAATTGGCATCATCACAGGGGGAAGGCAATGTACGAAAAAAACCGGGATATTCTTCTGCTCGCGGGCCGCGTGCTGGGCAGCCTGCTGTTCCTGATCGCGGGCTACAACAAGATCATCAAGCACGATTTCTACGTGGGGTACTTCGGCAAGCTCGGGGTGCCGATGCCTTCGATCTCCGTCCCCGGCGCGATGGTTTTTGAAATCGCAGGCGGGCTGCTGTTCCTGATCGGATACAAGACCCGCTCGGTCGCGTTCCTGCTCGGGCTCTACGCGTTTGTCGCCGGCCTGTTCGCGCATCTGGCCTGGGGCGATCCAAACCAGCTCAATCACTTCTTCAAGAACGTCACCATTTTCGGAGCGATGCTGGCATTCTCGGTGGCGGGACCGGGCAAGTATTCCGTCGATCGGGCCTAGCGTCGCAACAGCGAAGCCTACGAGGAGGCCGCTTCCCTCCCCGCGATCCGGCCGAACACGAACGCGCGCAGCACCGACACGGCGTTCGGCGCGGTGCCGTAGAAATGCCCGGTGATTTCGCCAGCGGCGTAGAGGCCGGGGACGGCGTGCGCCATCGCGGAGAACGCGGGCGCGGCTGTCGGTGGCGAGGCCGGCGAAGGTGTAGGCGATGGCGCCGACGATCGGCCAGGCCAGGAATGGCGGCTCGATCGATGGCGCGCGCCCAGTTGGATTTGGGCGGCGTGAGAGAAGGCGACGCGGCGAGGCCGTCGCAGATGGTGGCGTCGAATTTCGAGGCATTGCCGGTGCAGGCGGCGTTATAGGCCGCGACGGTTTGCGAAAGCGCGTCGGCGTCGACGCCGGTCAGGCGGGCGAGTTCGCGGAGCGTGGCCGCCTCATACGGCGGCACCTCGGAGCGGGTGGCGCGCTGCCAGTCGGGGATGGCGCGGACGCGGGCGTCGAGGATGGCGTAGGCCGTGCGCCCCGGCACCTCGAAATGCAGCCGCCGCGCAAACGCCTCCCAGGTTTCATGCACCAGCCCCGCGCCCTCGTCGAAAAAGCGACGGCCGGTGCGGTCCGACCACGATGCCGTAGGGATAGAGCAGCACCACCGCCGCCTGCTGGCGCGAGCGCGGATCGACCGGCTCGATGTGCATGCCGTCGCGCTCGCCCGCGAGATCGGCGCCGAGCGCGCGCGCCATGCGGATGCCGTCGCCCGCGTTGAAGTGCGCGCGCGGCGCAAGCAGCGGCACGGCGTCGCCGCCCTCGCCGAAATGCTCGCGCATCATCGCGGGGTTGGCCTGGAAGCCGCCGCAGGCCAGCACCACGGCGTCGGCGGGCAAGCGTCTCGCCCGAGGCGAGGCGGACGCCGGTGACCGTGCCGCGCTCCTCGATCAGCGCTGCAGCCGGCGCGTCGAAGCGGAACACGACGCCGGCTTCGCGCGCGGCGCGGGTCAGCTCGCGGTGGATGGTCTCGCCGCCGCCGACCGGCTGGATGCGCGGCGGGCCTTTCGCCAGGTAATACACCGGCTGGTGGAACGGCACGCCGTGGCCGGCGATCCATTGCACCGTGGCGGGGGCGTGCTGCGCAAGCGTCGCGAAGTAGTCCTCGTCGCCGGCAAAGCCGGTCGCCTCCAGCATGTCGTGGACGAAGCTCGGCTCGACGCGGTCGACCGCGGCCATCCGCATGTAGGACGGCGTCCAGCGGGTGTTGCCGCCGGCGTCATGCTCGGGCGCCTTGTCGAGCACCGTGACGGTGGCGCCGGACTTCGGCTGCGGCGAGCGCCGCGGACAGACCCGCCGCGCCCTGGCCGACGATGACGATGCGGCGCGGGCTCACAGCGCCTGGACGCCGGCGAGATAGCGCCCGAGCGCGTCGGCGGGCGCCGCGCCGCGCGCCGCGAGATTTTGCAGGCAGTTCGCGGCGAGATCGTAGGACTGGTAGCAGTGGTGCGCGATCAGCGCGAGGTGCTTGAGCTGCTCGGCGCGTCATCGACGACGGCGCGGAGAAGTCGCGCACATAGACGATGTCGGCCTCGAGCAACTGGTTCATCGCCGCGAACGGCCGGTTGGCGTCGCGGAGCGGCAGGATCATCCGCTTGTTGATGTTGACGAACATGTGCGGGACGAGGCCGAGCGCGCGGAGCGCGAGATCGATGTCGCTGAACATCGGCTGGCCGCGATAGAGCGGCATGAACGACACCTCGGCCTGCACCGCGACGGCCTGCGCGAGGCGCGCCGCGCCGTGGCGGAACACCGTCAGCTCGGCGCCCTGCACGTCGATCTTGAGGAAATCGAGATGCGCGATCTCGGCGATGCTGTCGAGCGTGCGGGTCTCGACCGCGAGCTCGGAGATGACGCGGCCGTAGTCGGTGAAGCCCGGGAACACGGCGAGCATGCGCGGGTCGGGCGGCAGCAGGCTCGACATGCCGCGGGCGGCGCAGATGTGCAGCGTGTGCGCCGCGCCGTCGGCGACCGCGTAGGGCAGATAGGTCTCGAGGTCGGACTTCTGCGCGTTCAGCGCGGCGTGGGCGTCGGGCTGCGGCTCGAAGCCGGTGACGGTGCAGAGCCTGCGGTCGAGCAGCGGCTTGTACGGCGGCGCGCCGTCGGAGTTGAGCGGATTGGCGCCGATGTCGACCACCGCGGTCAGGCGCTCGGGGCGGATCAGGTCGGCGAGCGCGTCGGCGGTCACGAGCGTTTCCGGCGAATCAGGACGGGATCGGCATTGTAGCGCCCGCTCACGGCAAACGCGCTTGCCCTCTCCCCGTGTGGGAGAGGGCGCGTGCCACGCGTCCGTCAACAATCCGCGGCTACTTCTTGCCGACCGTGTCGGTCCGCACGAAGCGGCGGAGGTTCATCGAGTTGGTGAAGCCGCCATAGACGATGCCGTCCTTGTCGACGGCAACGCCTTCCAGCGCGCCCAACTCCTTGGTCTCCGGAATGTAGGCCGTGACCTTGCCGTCCTTGGCGCTGCCGATCCGGATGCCCTGGCCGAAGCCCGGGTTGGTCTTCTCGCTCGACTGCGAGTCGGAGACATAGAGCATGTCGTTGTTGCCGATGTAGACGCCGCTCGGCCGGCCGAACTGCTTCCATTCGGCGAGGAACTTGCCGTCCTGATCGAAGATCTGGATGCGGTTGTTCTCGCGATCCGCCACGAACAGGCGGCCGGCGGAATCCATGGCGAGGCCGTGCGGATAGCTGAACTCGCCCTGCCCGGTGCCCTTCGTGCCCCAGGCCTTGATGAACTTGCCGTCGTGCGAGAATTTCACGATCCGCGCGTTGGTTTTGCCGCCGTGGCCGTCGCCGACGAAGATGTCGCCGTTCGGCGCGACCAGCACGTCGGAGGGCGCGTTGAATGTGTCCTGCCCGTCACCCGCCACGCCGGGCTTGCCGAGCGTCATCAGCACCTTGCCGTCCGGGCTGAACTTCACGACCACCTGGCCCTTGCCGTCCTTGCCCTGGCCGTCGCTGACCCAGACGTTGTCGTCGCGGTCGACGAACATGCCGTGCGGGAAGACGAACATGCCGCCGCCGAAGCTCGTCACCAGCTTGCCGGAGGCGTCGAACTTCTGGATCGGCTTGATATCGGAGCCAGCGCAGGTCTTGGCGCCGCAGCGGTCGAACACCCAGAGGCTCTTGCCGTCGCTGGCGAAGTCGAGGCCGATGGTCATGCCCCATTTGCGGCCTTCGGGCAGCTTGGCCCAGTTCTCCTCGGTGCGGTACGGATTGGGCGCGGCGTTCGGGCCGTCCTCGGCGCGTGCGATCGACGGCGCGGACGACAGCGCGAGCGCGGCGAACATGGCGGCGAGCGCGACATTCATGCGGTGATAAGTCATGGCGATGCCTCCCAGGGCGCGTTTTTTATGAAGCACGCAAACGGTACGCCTTCGGCCCCGCCAGAGGGAAGGCGGTCCGGCCCGATTTACTTGCGCGGGTTACTTGCTCGGTTACTTGGGCGGGCACGGCCCGGCATAGGGCGCGACGGGCGAGCCGGCGCGACAGAGGGTGACGCGCTCGGTCCTGGTGATCGGGTCGAGCGAATAGGTCTGCAGACTGTAGCTGCCGACCGGGCTGAAGTAGCTGCACATCGGCAGCAGCGTGGTGGTCCGGTCGAGCACCCAGTCGCGGCCTGCGGCGTGTGGCGGTCCGTCGGCGGTGCCGGCGTCCTCGACGCTCGGCACCACGCGCCAGCCCGGCTCGCTGGGCTGATCGCAGACCGGCTGCTGGGCAAGAGCCGGCGCGGCCGAGGCCAGCAAGGCAAAAACGAACGGCCAGCACTTCACGGCATGCACCCCTGACCACCTTGACCGCCAATCTGGCGGGTTCAAGATGGTTTCATCATACAACAAGCTGTTGGGGAGGTGGGCATGGCCAAAGTCAACCGAAGGTCGTTTCTGACCACGGGCGCGGCGGGCGCCGTCGCGGCCGGTGTCGGCGCGGGCGAAGCGAGCGCGCAGGCGGTGCCCACGAAATGGGACCAGACCGCCGACGTCGTCATCATCGGCGCGGGCGTCGCCGGATTGCCGGCGGCGATCACGGCGCGCGACCACGGCGCCTCGGTGATCATCGTCGAGGAGAACTACGACATCGGCGGCCGCGGCATGCTGAGCGGCGGCCGGGTGCAGCTCGGCGGCGGCACCGCCTTGCAGAAGAAGTTCAACATCGCCGACGACGCCGACAAGGTGTTCCTCGACTGGGTGCGCGCCGACGACGCCGAGAGCCGCTTCAGCGACCGCGACCTGGTGCGGGTCTATGCCGACGAGAACGTGGCGACCTTCGACTTCCTGAACGAGAACGGCGTCGAGTGGATCGAGAAGCCGATCGGCCCCGGCATCGACGCCTCGACGGTGGCGCGCATCTTCGTCACCAAGGAATGGCACATCCCGGCCGAGGTGATCGCGCCGCACCGGCAGCGCAACGGCTCCGGCCTGGTGCGGCGGATGGCGGAGAGCGCGCGCAAGAAGGGCGCGCAGATTCTGCTGAAGCACAAGATGATGCGGCTCATTCGCGAGCAGCCGACCAGCGGGCGCGTGCTCGGCATCGAGGTGAAGGCCGACGGCAAGACCATCAACATCCGCGCCAGCAAGGGCGTGATCGTCGCGACCGGCGGCCACACCGGCAACATCAACTTCCGCCGGATGTTCGATCCGCGGCTCACGGAAGAGTACCAGCAGGCCTGCCAGCCGTACGTGTACCAGGACGCCGACGGCGAGATCGCCGCGATGAACATCGGCGCGTCGTTGTGGGCGACCGCGATCCAGACCACCGAGACCGGCGCCGCCATCACCAAGACCCGGCACATCGGCTGCCGCTGGGGCTATGCCTCGCTGGTGTACGAGCCGGACAGCGTGATGTTCTCGCAGGCCAAGGCCACCGGGCTGACGGTGAAGGACTGGCAGGACATCATCATGGTCAACCAGTTCGGCAAGCGGTTCTGGGACGAGGGCGACGAAGTCCTACAAGTTCTTCAACGCCGCGATGGCCTACAGCGGCGACAAGAACAAGCTCAACGGCGGCGGTCCCATTTGGGCGATCTTCGACGCCGACGGCGTGGCGCGCGAGAAGTGGGAGTCCGAAACCGCCGCATGTCGATCCGGACGGCTTCTTCGCTTCGGCGGACACGCTCGGCGAGCTCGCCGGCAAGATCAAGAGCCAGTACCAGAAGCAGCCGATGCCGGGCGCGGCGCTGACCGAGACGGTGGCGCGCTATAATTCCTTCGTCGATGGCGGCGCCGATACTGACTTCAAGAAGAAGACGCCGATGCACAAGATCGAGAAGCCGCCGTTCTACGCGGCCTGGGCAACGCCGATCCTGCACGACACGCTGACCGGCTTGCGCACCAACACCAATTCGCAGGTGATGGACATGAACGGCCAGGTCATCGCGGGCCTCTACAGCGCGGGCGAATGCCAGGGCGGCTTCGCCCAGCACGGCCTCGCGCGCTGCATCGTGTTCGGGCGGGTCGCGGGCCGTCACGCGGCGAAGCAGTCGGCGTGATGACGCACGGCGGAGGCGGAAACGCTCCCCGAGACGAGCCTCGCGGTGTGGGACATTCCCACCGCGACGGCGGGCGGGCGGTTCCGCATCAAGATTGGCGCCAAGTCGTCGGCCGGCTGCGCCCTGGCCGGCGGCCGGATCGAGGTGCTGGACGGCGACGGCGCGGTGCTGGCGGAGGCAGCGCTCGGCGGCGAGCCGTGGCCGGGCACCGCGGCGCTGTACTGGACCGAGGTGGAACTTGTGGCGGCGGAGGCGCCCGGCGCCATGAGCCTCACGGTCCGGTTCCACGGCGGCGGGCTTGAGCGCCGCACCAGAGCGCATCCGCGGCCTTGCGCGTGTCCGTGGTGGCGAAGCCCGAGCATGTGCTGACGGTGACGGTGGCGTCGGACGGCGTGCCGGTCGAGGAGGCCATTGTCCGGCTCGGCGCGGTGCGGGCCACCACCGACCGGGCCGGCGTCGCCACGGTGGAACTCGCCAAAGGCCAATACGAATTGGTGGTGTGGAAAGTAGGCTACGACATCGCGCCGGTTCCACTTGCGATCGAGGCGGACACGGCGGTCGCGGTCGCGGCGCGCGCGCTGCCGGAGGACAATCCCGACGCGATCTGGACGGCGTGAGCGTCGTGATGTAGGCCGGATCGAACAGGAATTGAAAATGGCCGACGACACCCTCCCCGACCACCTCAGCAACGACCCCCGCAGTCCCTACTACAATGAGGCCGTGCTGCAGCGCGACGTCGGCATCCGGTTCAACGGCAAGGAAAAGACCAACGTCGAGGAGTATTGCGTCAGCGAGGGCTGGATCCGGGTCGCGGCCGGCAAGGCGGTGGACCGTTACGGCAACCCGCTGACCATCAAGCTCACCGGCACGGTCGAACCATATTATCGGGATAACAAGGCAAGCTGAGCCTTTCCCGATTGGCGCGGGCTGGCCGGGACGTTACCGTGGCCGTCGACAACATTCAGGGTACGGAGATTGCAATGCTGCGGTGGTGGCTGACTGTCGTCGTGTCGTGCGTGGTTTCGCTCACGATTTTGGCAGCGGACGCATCGGCCGACGAGTCCGGCGTCCGCCGCGTTCACCGGGTGAGGCACTGGCATCCGGCCTACGAGCATGTGGTCGAGGTGTCGATCCATCCGCCGGGCCGCACCTACATCATCAATGGCCGTTATTGGACCGGCACGTCCGACGCCTGCTTCGGCTGGGGGCCGCGGCAGCGCGTGCAGATGATCTCCGGCAACTGGGACGGCTATTGCTGGAGCGCCGTGATCCGCAACGTCACGCTCGGCCGCACCTGCGAGATGACTTGTTATTAAGACGCGCGTGAACGCGCTGGTGC
The DNA here is from genome assembly GCA_963785665.1 of uncultured Alphaproteobacteria bacterium. Taxonomy (GTDB): domain Bacteria; phylum Pseudomonadota; class Alphaproteobacteria; order Rhizobiales; family Xanthobacteraceae; genus Z2-YC6860. The sequence continues at coordinate 672,456 of CAWAWF010000018.1, read as the reverse complement.
GGTTGGTGATCGACGACGCGGCTACTTTCCGGCGTCCACCTTCTTGATCGCCTCGGCCAGATCGACGACGACGGGGACGTGCTTGTCCGATCCGGACTTCTCCCACGTGGTGGCCGTCACCGTGTGAGGCCCGGTAAACTTGAAGTCGGCCGACACCGTCGGATTGTCTCCGATCATCGCGTTGAAGCTGGCGATGACGCCCTTGTCGCGGCTGAACACCCAGGTCGGAAACGACCAGGGCGAGTGTCCGCCGGACGACGACATGCTGAAAACGAAGAATTGCGAATCCGGCGACCACCGGGCGCGCTCGACGTAATAGCCGTTGGCGCCGCGCGGCGACGAGAAGTCCTTCGACGTCACGGTTTTTCCCTCGACCGTGCGCACCACGACGCGGCTTTCGATGTCGGGCGTGGCGTTCAGCTCGACGCCGACGGCAAGCACCAGCGCGTGGAGCGCCTTGTCGGGCGAAGCGTAGATTTGCGGCTTGGCCGAGGCGCAGCTTGTTTCCGATCGCGGCTGCGGCAGGAAGTCATGCCCGCTGCAGCGCTCTTTGTCTTGTGCGGTGGCCGAAGACAATTGAGCGCAGCGACAGTCCGCACGGCCAGCAGAACGAGAAGCCTGCCCATTGTGCATCGCATCGCACCCTACCCGCACGACAGCGCGTAGATGTGCTGCACGTCCGACGGCAGCGGCGTCTCGCGCCAGGTCTCGCCGCCGTCCTGCGTGCCGAACACCTCGCCGTAGCGAGCGGCGATGTAGACCTGCTTTGGCGTCGGACGGGTGCAGCGACACCGACATCAAGGTGCCGTGCGGCTGCACCTTGTCGAAGCGCTGCCAGCTCTTGCCGACGTCCTGGCTGCGGTAGAGCGCGCCGTCCTTCGAGGAGGCTGCGACCGACAGGCACGCATAGATGGTGCCGGGCTCCTGCGGCGACACCCGGACGTCGCGCCCGTAGGTGAACGGCGAGTAGCGATCGACGCGGAGATCGTCCCAGGTCTTGCCCTGGTCCTTGCTGCGGAACAGCCCCATCCGGCAGGCGATGATGACGCCGTCCGGGATCGGCTGCGCTGGTGCAGATGGCGTGGCCGTCGAGCATGCCCTCGGCCTCGGTGTCGCTGACGAGCTTGGAGCGCAGCCGCGGCTCCTGCTCGCTGAGCTTGATGAGATGGTCGCTGCAATCGCGCCAGGTTTCGCCGCCGTCGGTCGAGCGCATCACGCCGGAGACTTCGAGCACGGCGTAGATCTCGTTGGGATGGCCGGGGCGCGGCGCGAACCGCATGACGCGGCAGTTGAACGGCATCTTGGCGTGGACCGGCAGGTCGAGGTTCGGCGCGCGGGTCCAGGTCTCGCCGCTGTCGGTGCTGCGATAGACCGCGACGGGGGAGCCGCCGGCCAGCATGCGCTTGGGATCGGCCGGATCGACCATGAACGACCACACCTGCACCTTCTGGTCGGGAAAATTCGCGCGCTTGAAGGTGGCGCCATGGTCGGTCGAGCGATAGACGCCGTCGGCGGTGCCGGCGAAGACGAGGCTCGGATCGCGCGGATGCACGAACACGGTGAAGGCTTCGAGGTCCTTCAGCACGTAGTCCCAGTCGGTGGCCGGAGGCGTCGCGGCGGAACACGCCGGCCTTGCCGCTTTTGTCCTTGGTCCCGTAATAGCCGCCGACGCCGGCGAACACGTATGACTGAGCCATGGCGAAGTCCTCCCGGATTTTGGGCAATGATATGGGGCTGGATGCGCGGAAGAAAGGGCACCGGCGCACCGATCAATGAAAAGTCGGCGGGCTTTCGACGACCCGAAGCTCGATCGAGCCGATCAGCGCCGCGCGCGCGGCGTCGGCTTCGGCGAGCTCGGCGGCGGTGGCCTTGGCGGTCGAATTGTTGGAGCCGAGCATGACGACGCCGCCGAGGCCCGACGCCATGCCGCCGACCAGGGCAAGCTCATCGAACGGGATGATGCCGAACAGCAGCCCAAGCAGCAGCACCGCGCCGAGCGCCATGGCGAAGCGGGAGGCGGCGGCGAACTTGCGGCAATTTTCGAGCTTGGCCTCCAGCTCCTCGATATGCTCTTCGAGGCGGGCGATGTCCTCGCGGGGGTCGCCTGATGGCGTCAGTTCGTCCATGGCGGGATCATAGACCAACATTGTTATGCGCCGACACGCCTTGACCCGGATCGCCGCCCGGTCAAGATGCCGCCCGCACGTGAAACTCCCGGATGGAATGGAATCTCTCCACTGATGTCGTGGTCATCGGCGCCGGCGCCGCGGGCCTCGCGGCGGCCGTGGCGGCGCGCGACCACGGCGCCGCCGTCATTGTCGTCGAGGAGAACTACGACATCGGCGGCCACGCCATGCTGAGCGGCGGCCGCGTGCATCTCGGCGGCGGCAACGCGCTGCAGAAGAAGTTCGGCATCAAGGACAGCCCCGATCAGGTGTTCGCCGATTGGGTCGGTCCCGGGCGCGGCGACAGCCGCTACAACGACCGCGACCTGGTGCGGACGTTCGCCGACGAGTGCGTGCCGACCTTCCAGTTCCTGCTCGACAACGGCGTCACCTTCATCGAGAAGCCGATCGTCACGCCGGACGCCTCGACGGTGCCGCGGGTGTTCGTCACCCACGAGTGGCACATCCCGAGCGAGGTGATCGCGCCGCGGCGAAACCGCAACGGCTCGGGGCTGGTGCGGCGGCTGGCCGAAAGCGCGCGGCAGCAAGGGCGCACAGATCCTGCTCAAGCATGAGATGCGGGAGATCGTGCGCGAGGGCAAAGGCAAGGTGCGCGGCATCGTGGCGAAGGCCGACGGCCGCGACATCGCCATCGAGGCGAAGAAGAGGCATCGTGATCGCGACCGGCGGCCACACCGGCAACGTCAACTTCCGCCGGATGTTCGACCCGCGGCTCACCGAGGAATACCAGCAGGCCGGCATGCCGTATTCGTTCCAGGGCGCCGACGGCGAGCTGGCCGCGATGGATGTCGGCGCGTCGCTCTGGGCGACCGGCACGCAGACCAGCGAGGTCGGCCCCGCCATCACCAAGACGCGCCATGTCGGCACGCGGTGGGGCTATCTCAGCCTGTACTACGAGCTCGACAGCCCGATTTTCCATCTCGCCAAGGCGACCGGCCTGACGGTGACGGACTGGCACGAGGCGATCCTGGTCAACCAGTTCGGCAAGCGGTTCTGGAACGAGCTGGACAGCTCCTACGACTACATCAACGCGGCGCTCGGCAACCACGGCGACACGACGAAGCTGAACGGCGGCGGGCCGATCTGGGCGATCTTCGATGCCGACGCGGTGGCGCGGCAGAAGTGGAAGCCCGCGCCGCCGCATGTCGATCCGGACGGTTATTTCGCCAGCGCCGATACGGTGTTCGAGCTGGCCGGCCGGATCAGGAATCCGTACCAGAAGCAGCCGATCGCAGGCGCCGTGCTGCAGGAGACGGTGAACCGCTACAACTCGTTCGTGACGTCCGGCGTCGATGCGGATTTCGGCAAGCCCACGCCGCTGCACACGATCTCGAAGCCGCCGTTCTATGCCGCATGGGCGACGCCGATCCTGCACGATTCGCTGACGGGTTTGCGCACCGACACCAGCGCGCAGGTGATCGACACTCGCGGCGAGGCGATCCCGGGGCTGTACAGCGCGGGCGAATCCCAGGGCGGCTTCGCCCAGCATGGGCTCGGCCGCTGCCTGGTGTTCGGCCGCATCGCCGGGCGGCACGCGGCGCAACGGAATTCGTGAGGGAGCGCATGGCCGACACGACGAGCGTTGCGGTGTGGGACGTGCCGATGCCGGTGGTGGCGGGCGAGCGGTTTTCGATTAAGGTTGGCGCGACATCCGGATCGGGCCGAGGTCGAGGTCAGCGACGCGACGGGCGCGGTGGTGGCGTCCGGGACGCTCGGCGAAACGCCGTGGGCGGGGACCGAGGCGCTGCATTGGGTGGCGCTCGATGTGCCCGCGCCCGCCAAAGACGGCGTGATGAAATACACCGTACGGTGCGGTAGCGCCGAGACGTGGTTCAGCGTCGTGGCGGCGGCGAAGCCCGAGCATGTGCTGACGGTCCAGATCGCCGAGCGGGATTCAAAGGCGGCGCTGGATGGCGTGGAAATCCGGCTCGGACCGTTTCACGCCCGCACCGACAAGGCAGGGCGCGCGGAGCTGCGGGTGTGCAAGGGCGAGTATCAGCTTCAGCTCTGGCGCACCGCGCATCTCGCGCCGCCGGTGCCGAGTCAATCGATGGCGACGTCACTATCGCGCTGACCATGATGCACGTGCCCGAGGATCACCCTGACGCCCGCTGGGTTCGCTGAAATCGCCACGAGTCATCCCTCCCCGCCAGGGGAGGGTGGCCGAGCGGAGGCGATAGCCGAGCGAGGCGGGTGGGGAGAGGCTTCGATTCATAACGAGGCGTCTCCCCACCCGGCGCGCTTCGCGCCACCCTCCCCTCGCGGGGAGGGATGACTCGTTGCACCGGCGGTGAAAGAAAGAGGCGCCCTACTCCGCGGCTTCGCGCTGCGGCGCGATCGCCTCGACCTTGGCGGCGCAGAATTTGAATTCCGGAATTTTGCCGAACGGATCGAGCTTTGGATTCGTCAAAAGATTGGCCGCCGCCTCGACGAAGGCGAACGGGATGAACACCACCCCGTCGGGGATCGCGTCGTCCTGGCGCGCGAACAGCTCGACGGTGCCGCGCCGCGTCGAGACGCGGATCGGATCGCCCGGCTGGATGCCGAGCTTCTCGATGGTGCCGCGCGAGACCTGGGCGGTCGCGGTCGGCTCCAGCGCATCGAGCACGGTGGCGCGGCGTGTCATCGCGCCGGTGTGCCAATGCTCGAGCTGGCGGCCGGTCGACAGGATGAACGGATACTCCTCGTCGGGCACCTCGTCCGGCGGCTGCAGCTTGGTCGCGACCAGCTTGGCGAAGCCGCCCGGGCGCGGGAAGCCGTCCTCGAACACCACGTCGCGGCCGGGCACGTCCGGCCCGTCGACCGGATAGGTGACGTGATACTCGCGGTCGACGCGCTCCCAGGTGATGTTGTCGAGCGCCGGCATCATCCGGGCCATCTCGTTGAACACCTCGCCGACGTGCTTGTAGTTCCAGCCGCAGCCCATGCGGTTGGCGATGTCCTGGATGATCCAGAGGTCCTGGCGGGTGTCGCCCGGCAGCGGGATCGCCGCGCGGCCCATCTGCACCTGGCGGTTGGTGTTGGTGACGGTGCCGTCCTTCTCCGGCCAGCCGGAGGCCGGCAGCACCACGTCGGCGTACATCGCGGTCTCGGTGAGGAACAGGTCCTGCACCACGAGATGCTCGAGATGCGCCAGCGCCTCGCGAGCGTGGTTGAGGTCGGGGTCCGACATCGCCGGGTTCTCGCCCTCGACGTACATGCCCTTGATCTTGTCGGCGTGCACCGCGTCCATGATCTCGACGACGGTGAGGCCCTTCTTCGGCGGCAGCTTGACGCCCCAGGCCTTCTCGTACTGGGCGCGGATTTCCGGGTTCTCGACCGACTTGTAGTCGGGGAAGAACATCGGGATCAGGCCCGCGTCGGAAGCGCCCTGCACGTTGTTCTGGCCGCGGAGCGGATGCAGCCCGGTGCCGGGCCGGCCGATCTGGCCGGTGATCAGCGCGAGCGCGATCAGGCAGCGCGCGTTGTCGGTGCCGTGGGTGTGCTGCGACACGCCCATGCCCCAGAAGATGATCGAGCTTTCGGCACGGGCGTAGGCGCGCGCGACCTCGCGGAGCGTCTCGGCCGGAATGCCGCAGATCGGCGCCATCTCCTCCGGCGTGAACTGCTTGACGTTCTCCTTCCAGGCGTCGAAGCCCTCGACGTAGGTCTGGATGTACTGCTGGTCGTAGAGCTTCTCCTCGACGATGACGTTGAGCATGGCGTTGAGCATCGCAACGTCGGTGCCGTTCTTGAACTGCATCATCTTCCAGGCGTGGCGCTTCATCGCGGTGCCGCGCGGGTCCATGATGACGAGCTTGGCGCCGCGCTTGGCCGCCTGCTTGAAGAAGGTCGCGGCGACCGGATGGTTCTCGGTCGGGTTGGCGCCGATCACGATGATCAGCTCGGAGTTCTTGCACTCGTTGAAGGTCGCGGTGACGGCGGCCGAGCCGACGCCTTCGAGCAGCGCCGACACCGACGAGGCGTGGCAGAGCCGCGTGCAATGGTCGACATTGTTGGTGCCGAAGCCGGTGCGGACGAGCTTCTGGAACAGGTACGCCTCTTCGTTGGAGCCCTTGGCCGAGCCGAAGCCGGCCAGCGCATCGGGGCCGTCGCGGTCGCGGATTTTCTTCAGGCCGCCGGCGGCGCGGTCGAGCGCCTCCTCCCAGGTCGCCTCGCGGAAATGCGTCCACGGGTTGATCGGGTCGATGTTCTCGTGCGGCACCTTCGGCACGCCGTCCTTGCGGATCATCGGCTTCAAGAGGCGCTGCGGATTGGCGACGTAGTCGAAGCCGAAGCGGCCCTTGACGCAGAGCCGGTTCATGTTGGCCGGGCCGTTCTTGCCCTCGACGGCGACGATCTTGTCGTTCTTGATCTGGTAGGTGAGCTGGCAGCCGACGCCGCAATACGGGCAGACGCTAGTCGACGGTGCGGTCGGGCTTGCCGAGATAGACGTTGTTGTCGTCGACCATCGTCGACGGCATCAGCGCGCCGGTCGGGCAGGCCTGCACGCATTCGCCGCAGGCGACGCAGGTCGAGGCGCCCATCGGGTCGTCGATGTCGAACACGATCTTCTCGAGATGGCCGCGGCCGGCCATGCCGATGACGTCGTTGACCTGCACCTCGCGGCAGGCGCGGACGCAGAGATTGCACTGGATGCAGGCGTCGAGATTGACCGCCATGGCGACGTGGCTGCGGTCGGGCGGCGGCACTTCGATGGCGTCGCGCTTGGGGAAGCGGCCGGCTTCGAGCTTGCCGCGCTTGACGATCTGCCAGAGCTCGCTGTCCGGATCGTGCGCCACCTCGATGGCGGGCTGATCGGTGAGCAGCAATTCGGTGACCATCTTGCGCGCGGTCTTGGCGCGGTCGGTGTCGGTCTTGACCTTCATGCCGGGCGTCGGCGTGCGCAGGCACGATCGCGGCGAGCACGCGCTCGCCCTCGATCTCGACCATGCAGACGCGGCAGTTGCCGTCCGGCCGGTAGCCGGGCTGCGGCGAGTAGCACAGATGCGGCAGCTTGATGTCGAGCCGGCGCGCGGCGCGGAAGATGGTCTCGCCTTCCGGATGTCGATCTCGTGGCCGTCGATGAAGTAGGTCTTCGCCGTGGGCGCCTTGCCCTCGCCCGCGCTCTTGTCCGCCGCCACCGTGTGCGCGACGCCGGGCTTGCCGCCGCCGACCGCGCCGTCGGTCACCGTGCCCTTGTGGTCGTGGCCGTAACCGGCCGGCTTCTGTGGTTCGCTCATCGTCCGATCCTATTCACCAACGGCCCAGGGGCTTGGTGAGTTCATCCGGAAAGTATTTCAAAACACACGTCAGCGGGTTCGACGCCGCCTGGCCGAGGCCGCAAATCGACGCGTCCCGCATCAGTTGCGACAGATCGTCGAGCAGGGCCTTGTCCCAGGGCCCGTGCTCCATCAGCACCGCCGCCTTCTCGGTGCCGACCCGGCACGGCGTGCACTGGCCGCAGCTTTCGTCCTCGAAGAACCGCATCAGGTTCAGCGCGACCGCCTTCATATCGTCCTTCTCGGACAGGATCACAACGGCGTGCGACCCGACGAAGCAGCCGTATTTCTCCAGCGTGCCGAAGTCGAGCGGCTCGTCGGCCATCGCGGCCGGCAGGATGCCGCCCGAGGCGCCGCCGGGCAGATAGCCCTTGAAGGTCTCGCCGTCGATCATGCCGCCGCAGAACTCGTCGATCAGCTCGCGGCAGGTGACGCCGGCCGGCGCCAGCACGACGCCGGGCTTCTTGACGCGGCCGGACACCGAGAAGCTGCGGAAGCCCTTGCGCTCGCGGCGGCCTTGCGAGGTCACCCACTCCGGCGCCCTTCTCGACGATGTCGCGCACCCAGTACAGCGTCTCGACGTTCTGCTCCAAGGTCGGCCGGCCGAACAGCCCGACCTGCGCCACGTAGGGCGGGCGGTGGCGCGGCAGGCCGCGCTTGCCCTCGATCGATTCGATCATCGCGGATTCTTCGCCGCAGATGTAGGCGCCGGCGCCGCGGCGCAGATGAATCTTGGTGAGCTTGTCGAGGCCGGCCTGTTCGAGCCTGGCGATCTCGTCGAGCAGCATCAGGCGCAGCTCGGGATATTCGTCGCGGATGTAGATGTAGACCTCGGCGGCCTCGACCACCCAGGCGGCGATCAGCATGCCTTCGAGGAAGCGATGCGGATCGAGGCCGAGATAGTAACGGTCCTTGAAGGTGCCGGGCTCGCCCTCGTCGGCATTGACCGCCATCAGCCGCGGGCCCTTCTCGGCGCGGACCAGCGACCACTTGCGGCCGGTCGGAAAGCCGGCGCCGCCGAGGCCGCGCAAACCGGAATCGCTGACGATCTTGATCAGGTCGTCGCGCGTGCGCTTGCCCGCGAAAATCTCGCCGAGGATGCGGTAGCCGCCGGCCGCCATGTAGTGCTCGAAGTCGGTGCCGGGCTGGAGCGCGGGAACGTGGCTGTGCGGATGCGCGAGCTTCTGCACCGAGGATGTGGTCGCCTTGTTCACCTGGAGGTGGCCGACGGCGCAGACCGGCGCGTGATCGCAGGCGCCCATGCACGGCGCGCGGACGACGCGCACGTCCTTGCCGAGCGTCTTCGGCAAATCCTTCGAGCAGGCGGTCGGCGCCGGCCATGGCGCACGACAATGAATTGCAGACGCGCACGGTGACCGGCGGCGGCGGGGTCTGTCCTTCCTTCACGACGTCGAAGTGCGCGTAGAAGCTCGCGACCTCATAGACCTCGGTCTGCGCAAGCTTCATCTCGGCGGCGAGCGCCGCGAGATGCGCCGCGGAGATGTGGCCGTACTTGTCCTGGATCAGATGCAGATGCTCGATCAGCAGATCGCGCCGGCGCGGCCGGTCGGTGAGCAGCGCCTCGATCTCCGCCGCCGCGCGCGGATCGACCTGCCGCCCCTTCGGGGTGCGGCGGGGGCGGTTTCGGGTCCGCCCGACGGGAGCGGATGGCTGCTCGGTGACGCTCATTGAGAGGCCTCTAAAGTACCAACATGCGGTAGGCGCGATTTATCGCAAGCCCTACAGGAAAATCGGCTAATAGAAAAACACTATCAATCCAGCCTCCGCCATTCGCCAAGTCGATCAAACTGCTGAGACATGGTATCAATCCCGCGCGAAACCGCGCCTTTTGGCGGGAATTCGCCCAACGGCGGTTGAGGGGGCACCGTGCTCGATAAGCTCGAATTCCTGATGGCGCTGGCGCGCGAAAAGCACTTCGGCCGGGCCGCCGAGACCTCCGGCGTGACCCAGCCGACGCTGTCGGCCGCCATCAAGCAGCTCGAAGCCTCGCTCGGCGTCCTCCTGGTCAACCGCGGCTCGCGCTTCCAGGGCTTCACGCCGGAAGGCGAGCGGGTGCTCGACTGGGCGCGGCGTATCGTCGGCGACACGCGGGCGATGCGCGCCGAAGTGCAATCGCTGCAAAAGGGCCTGACCGGACGGCTCCGCATTGCCGTCGTGCCGACCGCGCTGCCGATGGTCGCGCAGATCACGACGCCCTATCGCGCCAAGTATCCGGATGTGCAGTTCACCATCTGGTCGCGCACATCGATCGAGATCCTCAACCTCCTGGAAAACCTCGAGATCGACGCCGGCATCACCTATCTCGACAACGAGCCGGTCGGCCGCGTCGGCACCGTGCCGCTTTATCAGGAGCAATATCGCCTGCTCACCGCCGCCGATGCGCCGCTCGGCGATCGCAACCAGGTCACCTGGGCCGAGGTGGCGAAGGTGCCGCTCTGTCTTTTGACGCCCGACATGCAGAACCGCCGCATCATCGACGGGCTGCTGAAGAACGCCAGCGGCGAGTCGCAGCCGACGCTGGAATCCGATTCGATGATCCTGTTGTTCTCCCACGTGCGAACCGGCCGGTGGGCCAGCGTGATGTCGGCCAAGATCGCCGAAACGCTCGGCCTCACCGACACCATCCGCTCGATCCCGATCGTCGAGCCGGAGGCGGTGCACACCATCGGACTGGTGGTGCCGCGCCGCGATCCGCTGACGCCGCTCAACGCGGCGCTGGTGGCAGAGGCGCGGCGCATCGCCGCATCGTTCGCCGACTGAACGCGGGCCAGGTCCGACTAAAGTTTAAGTGCCCGTGCCGACTATTCAGCAACGCCGCGGCAACGCGTGGCTTGCTTCTGCCGCCGTCGAAAATATTCCATCGGCAGCGGCGAAATATGTTTCCATCTCGCAATTGCGAAATAGACAAAAGCTATTGAAACGTTCGGCCGTCCCGCGTGTTCGAAAATGGACTATAGGGGCGTTGGGCGACGACAGAGCGCCAACCAGGGGAGACGGAGCGAATGAGTTTTCTCGATCGCGATCACACGATCGCAAAACCGGGCTTCAGCCGGTGGATGGTGCCGCCGGCCGCGCTGTGCGTGCATCTGTGCATCGGCCAGGCCTATGCCTACAGCGTGTTCAACCTGCCGATGACCAAGCTGCTCGGCATCACGCAATCGGCGCCGGACGACTGGAAGCTGACCGACCTCGGCTGGATCTTCTCGATCGCGATTTTCTTCCTCGGCGTCTCGTCGGCCGTGTTCGGCCGCTGGGTCGAGGAAGGCGGCCCGCGCCGCGCGATGTTCACCGCCGCGCTGCTGCTGGGCCGGCGGGTTCTTCGTCTCCGCGATCGGCGTCTACATCCACAGTCTCTGGCTGATCTATCTCGGCTACGGCGTGCTGGGCGGCATCGCGCTCGGCATCGGCTACATCTCGCCGGTCTCGACCCTGATCAAATGGTTCCCCGACCGTCCCGGCATGGCGACCGGCATGGCGATCATGGGCTTCGGCGGCGGCGCCTTCATCGCCTCGCCGCTGTCGGTCTGGCTGATGGGCCAGTTCACCACCGCAACGCATATCGGTGTCGCCGAGACCTTCATCGTGCTGGGCGTCGTCTACTTCGTCTTCATGATCGTCGGCTCGATCATCGTTCGCGTGCCGGCGCCCGGCTGGGCGCCGGCAGGCTATGTCGCCCCGACGCAAGTCGCAAGGGCCTGATCACCCGCAACGACGTCTTCGTCTATGACGCGCTGAAGACGCCGCAGTTCTGGCTGATCTGGTGGATCCTCTGCCTCAACGTGACCGCCGGCATCGGCGTGCTCGGCCAGGCCTCCGCCATGAGCCAGGAGATGTTCCCGGGCCACATCACTGCCGGTGGCGGCGGCGGGCTTCGTCGGCCTGATGAGCCTGTTCAACATGGGCGGCCGCTTCATCTGGGCCTCCACGTCGGACTACATCGGCCGGCGCAACACCTACTTCGTGTTCATGGTGCTGGGCTTCATCCTGTACTGCACCGTGCCTTACACGGGGTCGATCGGCAGCGTGGTCGGGTTCGTCTGCTGCTTCCTCGTCATCATCAGCATGTACGGCGGCGGCTTTGCCACCGTGCCGGCCTATCTGCGTGACATGTTCGGCACGCGGTATGTCGGCGCGATCCACGGCCTGCTGCTGACGGCCTGGTCGATGGCCGGCATCTTCGGGCCGGTGCTGGTGAACTACATCCGCGAGTACAATGTCACCCACGGCGTGCCGAAGGCGCAGGCCTACAACACCACCATGTACATCATGGCGGGCCTGCTGGTGGTCGGCTTCATCTGCAACTTCTTCGTCAAGGCCGTCAACGCGCGCTACCACATGAAAGCCAACGATGCGCGCGGCACGCGAGCCGACCGCGGCGCCGGCCGGCGCTCGGGCATAAGGGAGAAACCAACATGGCAAACGAAACTCAGCAAGGCACCACGACCATGCAGCTCGTGCTGGCGTGGGGCTTCGTCGGCATCCCGCTTGTCGCTTGGCGTGCTGCAGACGCTGGTCAACTCGATGAAGCTGTTCCAGTAGCGACGCGCGAAACAACGAAGCCTCCGGCCGCAGGGCCGGAGGCTTTTTTTGTGCGCCCATGCCCGCCCTTGCCGACGCGGCGGGGCTGGCCCACAATTCCGGTGAGAATGGAGCAACGCATGTATGTCGCCGACGCGAAGCGCCTCACTCACGACGGCGCCAGGAAAATGATGGCAACCGCCATCGACAAGGCCCGCGACGCCAAGATCGCGGTGTCGTGCTGCATCGTCGACGCAGGCGGCCATGTGGTGGTGCTGGAGCGGATGGACGGCGGCCGGTTCCATACGCTGCACTCCTGCACCACCAAGGCTGTGACCTCGGCCTCCAACAAGCGCGCCACCACGGCGAAGGGCGCGGTCGGCCAGGACCTCGACGTCACCCACGCGCTGGGGCTCGCGCTCGCCGCCGGCCCGGAGCGCTGGACCGCGATGGAAGGCGGCGTGCCGATCCTGGTCGATGGCCAGTGCATCGGCGGCGTCGGCGTCAGCGGCGGCGACTGGCAGACCGACCTCGCGATCGCCCAGGCCGCGGTCGAGTCGATCGGCGCGAGCTGGAAGTGATGGCCGCACCGCTTCGCGTCGCCTGCATCGGCATGGGCTGGTGGTCGGACGTGCTGGCCGACGCCATCAAGCGCTCCGGCAAGATCGAGATCGTGGCGTGCTTCACGCGCTCTGAGGACAAGCGCGAGGCTTTCGCCAAGAAGTACGGCTGCAAGCCGGTGGCGAGCTACGAGGCCGTGCTGGCCGACAAGACCATCGAGGCGATCGTCAACACCACGCCGAACGACGTGCACCTGCCGACGACGAAGCAGGCGGCGGAGGCCGGCAAGCACGTGTTCCTCGACAAGCCGATCGCCAACAACATCACCGAAGGCCGCGCCATCACCGAGATTTGCCGGAACGCCGGCGTGGTGCTCGGCATGGGCTACCAGCGCCGCCGCGAGAGCCATTTCCGCTGGATCAGGCGCGAGATCGACGCCGGCCGTTTCGGCCGCGTCGTCAACGCCGAGGCCAACATCAGCCGCGACCGGCTCGGCAAGATCGACCTCAACTCGTGGCGCTACCAGGCCGCCGGCATGCCGGGCGGCGTGATGCTGCAGATCGGCATCCACTACGCCGACGTGCTGACCTATCTGATGGGGCCGGTGAAGGCGGTGCGCGGGCAGTTCGCCCAGCTCGTGCTGCCGGGCGACAACCCGGACGTCGCCAGCATGATCCTCGAGCACGACAACGGCGCGCTGTCGACGCTGAACGCCAGCTACGCCTCGGCGTCGGAATATTACCTGATGAACATCTACGGCAAGGACGCCACGGCGTTCTACGACCTGCACGGCGGCTTGCGCGTGCTCCGCCGCGGCGAGGACAAGGCCACGGCGGTGACGGTGCCGAAGAACGACACGTTCGTCGAGGAGCTTGAGGAATGGGCGGCGGCATGCCGCGGCAACGGCAAGCCCGAGGTCGGCGGCGAGTATGCGACGGAGTCGCTTGCGGTGGTGCGGGCGGGGATCCTGTCGGCGCGCGAGGGCCGGCGGGTGGAGGTGGCGGAGATTTTGCGAAACGACTGACAACAAACCGACTGACAACAAGACCGGGAGAAAAAAATGCAACGTCTCATCGCATGCGTCTTCGCGCTGATGGCATGGTGCGGCCCAGCACCCGCCGAGACCTATCCCTCCCGCACCATCACCGTGATCGTGCCGTTTCCGGCGGGCGGCCCGAGCGACGTGGTCGCGCGCATCGTCACCGAGCACATGGGCCGCACGCTCGGCCAGACCCTGGTGATCGAGAATGTCGGCGGCGCCGGCGGCACCATCGGCAGCGGCCGGGTCGCGGCGGCGGCGCCCGACGGCTACACGCTGCTGGCGGGCTCGATGGGCTCGCATGTGGCGGCGCCGGTGCTGACGCCGAACATCAAGTACGATCCGGCGCGCGATTTCATCCCGATCGGCCCGACCGCGCATTCGCCCGCCGTCATCGTGGCGCGCAAGGATTTCCCGGCCAAGGACCTGAAGGAGTTCGTCGCCGACGTGAAAGAGAACGGCAACGGCTTCAAGCAGGCGCACGGCGGCATCGGCTCGTCGTCGCACATGGCTTGCCTGCTGTTCACCTCGAAAATCGGCGTGCATCCGACGCTGGTGGCCTATCGCGGCACCGGGCCCGCGATGAACGACCTGATGGGCGGCCATGTCGATTTCTTCTGCGAGCAGTCGGTGAGCGTGACCGAGCAGGTCAGGTCCGGCGCGATCAAGGCCTACGCGGTGTCGGCCGCGCAGCGGCTGCCGGCGCTGCCGGACGTGCCGACCGCGAAGGAGTTCGGCATCGACTATCAGATGAGCATCTGGGCCGGGATTTTCGCGCCGAAGGGCACGCCGGCGGATATCGTGGACAAGCTCGCCGGCGCGCTCGACAAGGCGCTCGACGACGACGGCGTGCAGATGCGGATCAAGACGCTCGGCGGCTCGATCCCCGAGAAGCGCGAGCGCACGCCGGCGGCGTTCGACAAGTATGTGAAGGATGAGATCGCGCGCTGGGCGCCGGTGCTGAAGGAAGCGGCAGAGCCGGGGAAGTAGCGCTGCGTCAATCCACCGACAGCCCGCTGGCCTTGACCGGGCCGGCCCACTTGGCGATCTCGGCCGCGACGAATGTGCCGAGATAGGCCGACGAGCGGCGCTCCGGCGCGACCGGGTCGATGCCGAGCTGCTTCATGCGATCGCGGACCGTCGGGGTATCGACCGCGGCGGAGGTGGCGGCCTGGAGCTTCTGAACAATCGGCGCGGGCGTGTCCTTCGGCATGAAGAACGCCGCCCAGTTCGCCGCCTCGAAGCCCTTGAGGCCCTGCTCCTGCGCGGTCGGCACGTTCGGCAGGCTCGCGGTGCGGGCGCTGGAGAGCACCGCGATCGCCTTGATCTGGCCGCTCTGGATCAGCGAAATCACGCCGGGCGTGTCGATGCAGATGTAGTCGACGCGGCCGGCGACGATGTCCTGCATCGCCGGGCCGCCGCCGCGATAGGGAATGTGGGTGACGTCGACGCCGATCGCCGCGTTGAGCAGCGCGCAGCCGAGATGCGTCGCCGAGCCGGCGCTGGCCGAGGCGAACTGCATCTTGTCGTGGTTGGCCTTGGCGTAGGCGATGAACTCCTGGAGGTTGTTCGCCGGCAGGTCCTTCCGCGTCACCAGCACCAGCGACAGATCGGCGAACAGCGCCACCGGCGCGAAATCGGCGGTGACGTGATACGGCGGGTTCTTCGACAGCGACTGGCTGACACCGCGTGGGTGCCGACATTGCCGAGGCCGAACTGGTAGCCGTCGGGCGCGGCCTTGGCGACGCGCGCGGCGCCGGTCATGCCGCCGCCGCCGCCGACGTTCTCGACCACGACCTGCTGGCCGAGTTGGGCGCCGAGCGCGGTCGCCATGATGCGGCCGACCACGTCCATCGGGCCACCGGCGGCGAACGGCACCACCATGTTGACGGGGCGGGTCGGCCAAGGGGTCGGCGATTGCGCATGGGCCAGCGACGGAATCAGGCGGCGAGGACAGCCAGAACGAGCGGATCGACGCGTCGACTCAACATTGACCTAGTCTCCTTGACGGTCCCGGCATCTTAGGCAAAGTGCGCAGCCTGCCGTCTCCGTCACGATCTGCGCCGCAATCTGCTCACGACTTCGCCCGATTTGTTTGCCGCTCATCCGCCCGATCGGGAACTGGAAAGGGACCTCATGTGACGACACGGCGTGATTTCGTCGCTGGGTGCAGGCGCCGCTGGCGGGATCGGGATTGCTCGGCGCGGCGCCGGCCGGCCGCGAGCGACGGCAAGCTCGCGGACGACGCTCGTCGGCCATCGAGCGGGACGAGCGGCGGACGGCTCGGCGTTGCCGTGCTCGACACCGGCTCGGGCGCGCGGGTCGGCCGTCACGCCGACGACCGCTTTCCGATGTGCAGCACGTTCAAGCTGCTGGCGTGCGCGGCTGTGCTGAAGCGCGTCGACGAGGGCAAGGAGAAGCTCGACCGGCGCATCACGTATCGAAGCGAGCGATCTCGTCCCCGATTCGCCCATCACCAGAAGCGCCGGTCGGCGGCGACGGCATGGCGCTCGCCGAGCATCTGCGAGGCGGCGATGACGCTACAGCGACAACACCGCCGGCAATCTGATCCTGGCGAGCCTCGGCGGGCCGCAGGGCCTCACGGCCTTCGCGCGCTCGCTCGGCGATCACGGTGACGCGGCTCGACCGCAACGAGCCGACGCTGAACGAAGCCGATCCCCGGCGATCCGCGCGACACCACGACGCCGAGCGCGATGCTGAAGAACGTCCAGACGCTCGTGCTCGGCGATGCGCTGTCGCCGGCGTCGAAGCGAGCAACTGACGAAATGGCTGCTCGGCAACAAGACCGGCGACACGCGGATGCGCGCACGTCTTCCGTCAGGCTGGCGCGTCGGCGACAAGACCGGGTCGGGCGAACGCGGCTCGACCAACGATGTCGGCGTGATCTGGCCCGCCAACGGCGGCGCGCCGATCATCGTTACGATCTATCTGACCGAGACGGCTGCCGCTCCGAGCGTGCGCAACGGAGTGCTCGCCGCGGTCGGCGCCGCCGTCGCGGGTCAAACTCCGCGCGGTGGCAGCGGCACGTACTAATCCGCGAAAAGCAGAAGCCCCGCCGAGGCGGGGCTTCTTTTGTTCAGAGCGCGAATATTCGCCAGGCGCCTACGCCACCTTTTCCTTCAGGTGCGGGAACATCGCGTGCAGCGATTCCGCGTCCATCTCGGTCTTGAACTTGTGGCGATCCTTCAGCCCGCAGGCCTTCTGCGCCGCCGGCCGCGCGCCGATCTCGTCGACCAGGCGCTTGAGGTTCTTGTACTTGTCCCAGGCGCCCTCGCCGACCACGTTCGGCAGCATGCGCGCCCAGCCCCAGACGTTCATGTCGACGATGGTGTAGGTGTCGCCCAGCATGTACTTGTGCTGGCCGAGCCGCGCATCGAGGATGCCGGCGTGGCGCTGGCCTTCGAAGACGTAGCGGTTGATGGCGTAGGGCAGCTTCTCCGGCGCGTAGTTCTTGAAGTGCACCGCCTGGCCGAAATACGGGCCGACGCCGGACGACACGAAGAACATCCACGACAGCAGCTCGCCGCGCGCCTTGTCGGTCTTGGCCGGCAGGAACTTGCCGGTCTTCTCGGCGAGGTAGAGCAGGATCGCGCTGGAGTCGAACACGGTGGTGTCGCCGTCGACGATGGCCGGCAGCTTGGCGTTCGGATTGATCTTGAGGAATTCCGGCTTGTGCTGCTCGCCCTTGCGGGTGTCGACCGGGATCGCGTCGTACGGCATCGCCGTCTCTTCAAGGAACAGCGCGACCTTGGTCGGGTTCGGCGCGCCGGAGTAATAGAACTTCAACATTCGTTTGATCCTTCGTTGTGAACGACTGGGCTTAGCTGTGGACGATCGCGACTAGAACAAGCCCACGATCTTGCCGTCAGGGCCGACGTCGATGGAATCGGCGGCCGGCACCTTGGGCAGGCCGGGCATCGTCATGATCTCACCGCAGATCGCCACCACGAACTCGGCGCCGGCGGAGAGCCGAACCTCGCGCACCGGAATGGAGAAGCCGGTCGGCGCGCCCTTGGAATCGGGATTGGTCGAGAACGAATACTGCGTCTTGGCGATGCAGACCGGCAGCTTGCTGAAGCCCATCTCCTCCCAGGTCTTGAGCTGGTCCTTGACCGACTTGTCGGCGGTGGCGTCGTCGGCGCGGTAGATTTCCTTGGCGATGGTGCGGATCTTCTCGAACAGCGGCATCTCGTCGGGGTAGAGCACCTTCAGCTTGCCCTTGGCCTCGTCGATGGTCTTGACCACCGCGCGGGCGACGTCGGCTGCGCCCTCGCCGCCCATCGCCCAGTGGTCGGCCATCAGCGCCTCGACGCCGAGCGCCTTGCACTTCTCCTTGACCAGCGCGATCTCGGCGTCGGTGTCGGCGGAGAAGCGGTTGATCGAGACCACCACGGGAAGGCCGAATTTCTTGATGTTCTCGACGTGGCGCTGCAGGTTGGTCATGCCGCCTTCGAGCGCCTTGAGGTTCTCCTTCTTGAGGTCCTCCTTCTTGACGCCGCCGTGCATCTTCAGCGCGCGGATGGTGGCGACCAGCACCACGCAATCGGGCGAAAGCCCGGCCTTGCGGCACTTGATGTCGAGGAATTTCTCCGCGCCCAGGTCGGCGCCGAAGCCGGCTTCGGTCACCACGTAGTCGGCGAGCTTCAGCGCCGTGGTGGTGGCGACCACCGAGTTGCAGCCGTGCGCGATGTTGGCGAACGGGCCGCCGTGGATGAAGGCGGGCGTGCCTTCGAGCGTCTGCACGAGGTTCGGCGCGATCGCCTCCTTGAGCAGCGCCGCCATCGCGCCGTGCGCCTTGATGTCGGAGGCGCGGATCGGCTTTCGCTCGCGGGTGTAGGCGACGATGATGTTGCCGAGGCGCTTCTTGAGGTCCTCGAGGTCGTTGGCGAGGCAGAAGATCGCCATCACCTCCGACGCCACGGTGATGTCGAAGCCCGCTTCGCGCGGATAGCCGTTGGCGACGCCGCCGAGCGAGCAGACGATCTCGCGAAGCGCGCGGTCGTTCATGTCCATGACGCGGCGCCACACCACGCGGCGCGAGTCGATGCCGAGCGCATTGCCCCAGTAGATGTGGTTGTCGATCAGCGCCGACAGCAGGTTGTGCGCCGAGGTGATGGCGTGGAAGTCGCCGGTGAAGTGCAGGTTGATGTCCTCCATCGGCACCACCTGGGCGTAGCCGCCGCCGGCGGCGCCGCCCTTCATGCCGAACGACGGGCCGAGCGACGGCTCGCGGAGGCAGATCATCGCCTTCTTGCCGATGTGGTTGAGCGCGTCGGTGAGGCCCACCGTGGTCGTGGTCTTGCCCTCGCCCGCCGTCGTCGGCGAGATCGCGGTGACCAGGATCAGCTTGCCGCTCTTCTTGTCCTTGAGCGACTTGATGTAGTCCATCGACACCTTGGCCTTGTAGTGGCCGTAGGGCTCGAGGTTCTCGGCCGCGATGCCGAGCTTTTCCTTGGCGATGTCGAGGATGCGCCGCTTGGTGGCGGACTGGGAGATTTCGATGTCGGACTTCGGGGTCTGGTGCTGCGAGGCGGGCATGGGCGTTATCCAATTATTCGAGGGATGGTTATGAGTTCGTCATTCCGGGGCGCGCCGTAGGCGCGAGCCCGGCCATGACGTGGAGAGTTCAGGTGAACCTTGCTTTCACTTGGAGGTTAGCCGACTTCGCCCATTCGCCGGCTTCGATCTTCTTGCCATCCGCGGGCTGCACGCGGGTGACCTTGAAGCGCCCATCGGCGCAAACCACTGTGAAGCCGTCGGCGTCGACCGCGGCGATCTCGCCGACCTTGCCGGCGATGCCCTTCGGGTCCTTCGCGGGCAGCGGCTTGGCGTCGAAAATCTTGAGCTGCTTGCCGTCGAGCGTGCACCAGGCGCCGGGCGCCGGGTTGCAGCCGCGGATCAGCCGGTCGATCTGCTCCCAGGGCTTGCCCCAGTCGATCCGGGCGTTGTCGGCGCCGCAGCGGCCCTCGTAGGTGGCCTTGCTCTCGTCCTGCTTGATGCGCGGCGCCTTGCCGGCTTTGACCAGATCGACCAATTCCATCATGGCCTCGACGCCCTGCGGGAACAGGCGGTCGAAGTAGACGGTGCCGAGGGTGTCGGTGTCGCTGATCGGGGTCTTCTTCTGGAGCAGGACGGCGCCGGTATCGAGGCCGTTGTCCGGCCAGAAGATCGACAGGCCGGTTTCCTTCTCGCCCTTGATGATCGGCCAGTTGATGGCGGACGCGCCGCGATAGGCCGGCAGCAGCGAGGGGTGGTACTGGATCGAGCCGTGGGTCGGCATGTTGAGGAACTCCTCCGGCACGAACAGCGTGACGAAGGCCATCACCTGCAGGTCGGGCTTCAGCGCCTTGAACTCGTCCCAGACCTTCGGGTCCTTGTAGGATGACGGCTGATAGACCGGAAGCTTGGCGGCCTGGGCGGCCTCCTTCAGCGGATCGGCCTTGGCGCCCTCTTTTTCCGGTGCGACATAGACGCCGACGACATTCTCGCCGCGCTTGATCAGCGCCTCCAGCACGGCCTTGCCGAACGCCTGCTGGCCGTGAACCACGATACGCATCTGTACTTTCCTCTCCGAGAACTCAGACTGTTCCCTCCCCCCTTGCGGGGGAGGGTTAGGGAGGCGGGTAGATCGCGAGCACCGAGCTTGCTTCTTACCCCCTCCCGCCCGGCCTTCGGCCGGTCGACCTCCCCCGCAAGGGGGGAGGTAAGAAAGAAAGCTACGCCGCCTCGGCCTTCGCCGGCTTGTCCGGCGGCGTGATCGCGCCGGAGGTCTTGAGCTCCGCCAGTTCCTTAGCCGAATAGCCGCAGACCTTGGTGAGAATCTCCTCGGTGTGCTCGCCGAGCAGCGGCGAGCGCTTCACCTCGGTGATCGAGTCCGACATTTTCACCGGGTTGCCCACGGTGAGATACTTGCCGCGGGTGGGATGATCGACCTCGACCACGGTGCCGGTCTCGCGCAGCGATTGCTCCTCGGCGATCTCCTTCATCGACAGGATCGGCCCAACCGGAATGTCGACCGCATTGCACTTATCCATGACTTCGAACTTGGTCATGGTCATGGTCCACTCTTCGATGGTTGCGAAGATCGACTTCAGCCGCGGCAGCCGCGCCGGCGGCGTGGCGTAATCCGGATCGGTCTTCCACTCCGGCCTGCCGATCAGGTCGCAGATCGGGCCCCACACCGGCGCCTGGGTGATGAAATAGATGTAGGCGTCGGGATCGCTCTCCCAGCCTTTGCACTTCAGGATCCAGCCGGGCTGGCCGCCGCCGCAGTCGTTGCCGGCGCGCGGCGTCGCCTTGCCGAACGGAACGCCCTCGCCGTACTGGCTGAACTCGGTGAGCGGGCCGTGGGCGAGCCGCTGCTGGTCGCGGAGCTTGACGCGCGCGAGATTGAGCACGCCGTCCTGCATGGCGCAGAGCACCTTCTGGCCGCGGCCGGTGCGCATGCGCTGGTAGAGCGCGGTGACGATGCCGAACGCCAGATGCAGCCCGGTGCCGCTGTCGCCGATCTGCGCGCCGGTGACCAGCGGCGGGCCCTCGCGGAAGCCGGTGGTCGAGGCCGAGCCGCCGGCGCACTGCGCGATGTTCTCGTAGACCTTGCAGTCCTCGTAGGGACCGGGGCCGAAGCCCTTGACCGACGCGACGATCATGCGCGGGTTGGTCTTGTGGATGTACTCCCAGGTCAGCCCCATGCGGTCGAGCGCGCCGGGCGCGAAGTTCTCGACCAGCACGTCGCAATGCTTGATCAGCCGCTCCAGGATTTCCTTGCCCTTGGCGTTCTTGGAGTCGATGGTGATCGAGCGCTTGTTGGCGTTGAGCATGGTGAAGTAGAGGCTGTCGGCGCCCTTCACGTCGCGGAGCTGGCCGCGGGTGACGTCGCCGACACCGGGCCGCTCGACCTTGATGCAGTCGGCGCCCATGTAGGCCAGAAGCTGCGTGCAGGTCGGACCGGACTGCACGTGGGTGAAGTCGAGCACCTTGACGCCGTCGAGCGCCTTGCCGGCCTGGCCCTGGGGCTTGCTCGAAGGCCGCGGCAATCCGTTGCCGTTCGACGCGGCTTTCTTGGCCGGCGCCTTCGATTTCAGCTTCACGATCTTCCTGGGTTTGGCCTTGGATTTGGCCTTCGCCTTCTTGGTTTTCTTTGCCATCACGTCTCTCCCGTCTTGTCTTGTAGGGTGGGCAAAGGTGCCGAAGGCACCGTGCCCACGTGAACTATGCCCACCGTCTCATTGCCATCGCCCGCGTGGGCACGGCGCCCGCACTGTCGTGCGCGCGCCTTTGCCCACCTACGGTTTCTTCTTGCTCAGCGCGCTTTGCGGATTGAGGTTGCCGATGCGGCCGCTCTCGCTGCCTGCGCCCGGATCAAGCACCGCGTTGATCAGCGTCGGCTTGCCGGAGTTCATCGCCTCGTTGACGGCGCGCTTCAGCTCGTCCGGCGACGTCGCATTGACGCCGACCCCGCCGAACGCCTCCATCATCTTGTCGTAGCGCGAGCCCTTCACGAACACCGTCGGCGCCGGGTCCGCGCTCACGCTGTTGACGTCGGTGCCGCGATAGATGCCGTCGTTGTTGAAGATGACGATGCAGACCGGCAGCTTGTACCGGCAGATCGTCTCGACCTCCATGCCGGAGAAACCGAACGCCGAGTCGCCTTCGATCGCCAGCACCGGCTTGCCGGTCTCGATGGCGGCGCCGATGCAATAACCCATGCCGATGCCCATGACGCCCCAGGTGCCGACGTCGATGCGCTTGCGCGGCTGATAGACGTCGATGATGCCGCGCGCCAGGTCGAGCGTGTTGGCGCCCTCGTTGACCAGGATGGCGTCGGGCCGCTCCTTGACGATGGTGCGCAGCACGCCGAGCGCGCCGTGGTAATCCATCGGCGAGTTGTTGTTCATCAGGCGCGGCGCCATCTTGGCGACGTTCTCGTCGCGCTTCGAGGTGACGGTCGTGGTCCAGTCCGCGGACGGCGCGGGCCAGTTGCCGCCCATGCCGTGGAGAAGCGCCGAGACGCACGAGCCGATGTCGCCGACCACCGGCGCCACGATCTCGACGTTGGAGTCCATCTCCTTCGGCTCGATGTCGATCTGGATGAACTTCTTCGGCGCCTCGCCCCAGGCTTTGCCTTTGCCGTGGGAGAGCAGCCAGTTCAGCCGCGCGCCGATCAGCATGACGACGTCGCAGTCCTTCAGCACCGTCGAGCGCGCAGCGCCGGCGCATTGCGGATGCGTGTCGGGCAACAGGCCCTTGGCCATGCTCATCGGCAGGAAGGGCACGCCGCTCTTCTCGACGAACGAACGGATCGCGTCATCGGCCTGCGCGTAGGCCGCGCCCTTGCCGAGAATGATCAGCGGCTTCTTGGCCGACTTCAGCACATCGAGCGCGCGCTTGACCGCGTCGGCGCCCGGAATCTGCGCCGGCGCCGCGTCGATCACCTTGACCAGCGATTTCTTGCCCTTCTCGGCGTCCATCACCTGGCCGAACAGCTTGGCCGGCAGGTCGAGATAGACGCCGCCCGGACGGCCGGACACCGCAGCGCGGATCGCGCGCGCCACGCCGATGCCGATGTCGGCGGCGTGCAGCACGCGGAACGCCGCCTTGCAGAGCGGCTTGGCGATGGCGAGCTGGTCCATCTCCTCGTAGTCGCCCTGCTGCAGGTCGACGACCTCACGCTCGGACGAGCCCGAGATCAGGATCATCGGGAAGCAGTTGGTGGTGGCGTGGGCCAGTGCCGTGAGGCCATTGAGGAAGCCCGGCGCCGACACGGTGAGGCAGACGCCGGGCTTCTTGGTCAGGAAGCCCGCGATCGACGCCGCATAACCGGCGTTCTGCTCGTGGCGGAACGAGATGACGCGGATGCCTTCGGCCTGCGCCATGCGGCCGAAGTCGGTGATCGGGATGCCGGGCACCCCGTAGATCGTGTTGAGGCCGTTGAGCTTCAACGCATCGATGATGAGATGAAATCCGTCCGTCAGCTCCCGCTCTGCCTCGGCGGCCGTCGTCGACGGCTTCGGCTTGGTCGCTGCATCAGACATCGCACTCTCCCACAAAACTTTTTATGGCCGCGCGTGTTTCGCCCCGCGCGGCGCCGTTCGTCAGTCCAGGTAGTCGGCGTACTTCTCGACGTGATCGGCTAGGCCGAGCGCGTGATTGCGAACCAGTTCCTCGGCGCGCGCGGTGTCGCGCGCCTCCAGCGCATCGATGATGCTCATGTGATCGCGGATCGAGCGCTCGAAGCGATCCTTCTCGACGATGGTCTTCCTTCGGATCATCCGCATATGGGTGAACAGGTTTCCGGCCAGCGCGATCAGCACGCTGTTGCCGGAGAGCCGGATGATGCTCTGGTGGAATTCGATATTGGCTTCGGAATATTCGTCGAGCTTGGCGAGCACCGGCCCGCCCTGGAAGGTCGCGAACATGGTGCGGAGGTTGGCGATCTGCTCGCTGGTGGCGTTCTCGGTGATCAGCCGCGCCGCCATGCTTTCCAGCGCCGCCCAGGCGGTGATCATCTCGATCACCTCGTATTTGGTCTTGCGCACCACATAGATGCCGCGACGCGGCACCGAGCGCACGAAGCCCTCGCGTTCGAGCTGCGCCATCGCCTCGCGCACCGGAGTGCGGCTGATGCCGAAATCCTGCGCGAGCTGGCGCTCGTCGAGCCGGATGTCCTGCCGGTCGCGATAGACGTCCATCGACATGATGACGTTCTTCAGCGCCTCGTAGGCCTTGTTCTTGTAGCTGAACGACGTGTCGATCGGCTCGATGGCGAGGCGCGGTGCGGATTCCGTAGAGAGGCTGCGAAAGGCGGTCTGGGGCATGGCTTGCTGCTCATTCATGCTGGTATACAATATTCCAAGAATGCGCCGAAGCGCAACACCTGGCCCCGCTAAATGAACCGTGCCCGGCCCGAGCCGCAAGCAGAGGCTCAGGAAATCAGCATTTTCGTGATGGCCATCACGAATCCGACCCCGCCAAAGCCCAAGTCATCAACAGAGGCCGTAATCCGATACCGCTTGTGGGCGACCGCGCCGAAATGCCGCGTGACTTGCCCACGCCCGCGACAGGCCGTCGGCGCCGACCGGCTGAAGGGCCGGTCGGCGCGTGTTGAGCGTCAGGGCTGCAGCATCTGCTTTCGCCGCATCGGCTTCAGGATGAACAGCGCGGCGCCGGCCACCAGCAGATTCATGATGGTCGCCACCACGAACACCGAGTGCCAGGAGCCGGTGTAGTTCTTCAGGACGCTGGCGAGCGGCACCACCCAGGCCGATGTACCCTTGGCGGTGTAAAGCAGGCCGGCGTTGGTCGTGGCGTATTTCACCCCGAACGTATCGGTGCAGGTCGAGGGGAACAGACTGAAGATCTCACCCCAGGTGAAGAACACCAGGCCGGCGGTGATGATGAAGGCGATCGGCGTGTTGCCGATCGTCCCCAGCGTCCAGTAGGCAATCGCGCCGAGCACGAACACGAACGCCATCGTGTTCTCGCGTCCGACCCGGTCGGAAATCCAGCCGAAGAACGGCCGCGCCAGCCCGTTGAGGATGTTGTCGATCACCAGCGCGGCGCTGAGCGTGGTCGCCGTCAGGAACACGATGGTGACCTGCTGGTCGGCCAACTTGAAGTCCTTGGCGATCGGCGCGATCTGCGCCGTCGCCATCAGGCCGCTGGCCGACACCATGACGAACATCACGTAGAGCAGCCAGAACGTCGGCGTCTTCAGGACCTCGAGCGGGGCGTAGTCGCGCAGCGACTGCGACACGCGGGAGGCCGCTTTCGGGGTTTCACCCGGCTGCGGCGCCTTCAAGCAGCTGCGACACGATCAGGACGACCGTGCCCTGGACGAGGCCGAACCAGAAAAACGCGGACTCGTAGCCGTAAGCCAGGATGACGTCGCGGATCGGGATCACGGTGGCTGCCGCGCCTGCGCCGAAGCCGGCGGCCGTCAGGCCGGCGGTCAGGCCACGGCGATCCGGAAACCACTTCAGCGCGTTGCCCACGCAAGTGCCGTACACGGCGCCCGCCCCGACGCCGGCGATCGCGGCGGCGATATAAAGCGCGGTCAGCGAGCTCGCGATCGAATTGAGATACCAGGCGAACGCGACCAGGATACCACCGATGGCAACGACCACGCGGGGGCCGTAGCGATCGACGAACCAGCCTTCGACCGGCACCAGCCATGTCTCGGTTGCGATGAAGATGCTGAAGGCGACCTGAATCGCGGCCGGACCCCAGTGATACTTCTGGTCGATCGGATTGACGAACAGGGTCCAGCCGTATTGCAGGTTGGCGATCATCACCATGCAGATGATGCCGAAAATCAACTGACCCCAACGTTTTGAATCGGACGCGACCACGCCCGCGGGTGCTTGTGAAGCGACTGACATAGCGTTCCCTCGATCTTTTTTTGGTTGTGCCCCCGCGTCCGGCGTCCCGAAGTTGTCCGGGCTGCGGGGAATTACGGCGGTATTTCCCGCTGCAATTGCCTAAAGAAAAGCGGATATACCGAAGTATGTCATCCCGAAAAACAATCGGGGGATGCGAAATATCCGCGCAGGAGCGCGGAATAAAGCCGCGACGCGGCGTGTCTGTCGGGCATGAAAAAAGCCGCCCACCGGGCGGCTTTTTTCAAAGGAAACAATAGCTTAATTGGTTGCGGGGGTAGGATTTGAACCTACGACCTTCAGGTTATGAGCCTGACGAGCTACCGGGCTGCTCCACCCCGCGCCAATTCGGGCCGCAGGCGTCCTGCACACGGCGGGGCTTATGTAACAAGCACTTCCGCCAATGGAAAGGGCGCGCGGGTTCCGTTTCGCGAGATTGTCACGGAATACTGTCATAGAACCGTCGCATGAATGACAAGCCGGGATTGCGGCCCGAGCAGCCGGTCGGCCAATCGTTGCGGGACATCGCCCGCCACATCGTCGCCGACGGCCGGACCGCGGTGGAGGACCGCAAGCGCGTCGAGGCCGTGGCGGTGCATGATTTCCGCGCCGCCATGAAGTCGTGGCGTGCGTTCCTGCGGCTGGCCGAGCCGCACCTGCCGCCGAGCGAACGAGGCTGGCGAACCGAGGCGCGCGACCTCGCCCGGACGCTGTCGGGCGCCCGGGACGCCCAGGCCGCCCTCGATGCGCTGACCGATGCCGAGCAGAACACGCCGTCGCACCGGCTCTCGTCGGGATCCTTGGAAACCGTCCGGCACAAGCTCGAGGAGCTGCGCGCCGATGCCGAGACCGCCAGTCTGACGCCGGCGATCCGGTCGCGCATTGCAGCGGCGATGGACCGCGCCGAGACGCGGATCGAGCGCTGGCCGCTCGACCAGCTTTCGTTCGCCGATGTGGCCGAAGGCCTGCGCGTGCACTACCAGCGGGCCCGCCACGCCATGCCCGGCGACTGGCGCAGCGCCAGCGTCGAGGAGTTGCACGATCTGCGCCAGCGCGTGGTGATCCACCGCTATCAGATGGAGCTGGTCGAGCCGCTGTGGCCCAGGCTCGGCCGAAGCTGGGTGCGCGAGGCGCAGCGGCTGCGCAACCGGCTCGGCGCCTACCAGGACCTCGCGGTGCTGGAGCGCTACGCCGGGCCGCATCAGCCGCTGGCGCGCTGGCGCTCGCGGCTGCAGTCGGTGATCGGCCAGCGGCAGGCCCAGCACGTCGCCGCCGCCCATCGCATCGCCGGACGGCTGTTCGCCGAACGGCCGCAGGCGTTCCGCCGAAGGCTTGAGGCGATGTGGAAGGGGTTGGCGGCGAGCCGCTAGTCCAGCAGCGCAAGCTCGTCGCGCACCCGCGCGATGACGCTGGCCCAGTCGCCCGGCGCGGGCTGGCGGAACAGCCGCGCCGCCGGATACCAGGGGCTGGTCTCGCGATCGAGCGTCCAGCGCCAGTCCGGCTGGAACGGCAGCAGCACGAACGTGGGCCGCCCCAGCGCGCCGGCAACATGCGCGACCGACGTGTCGACGCAGATCACCAGCTCGCACAGCGAGAGCACCGCGGCGGTGTCGCTGAAGTCGGCAAGCTCGGCGCCGAGATCGATGATGCGCGGCTCGCGCGAAAGCCGCTCGGCGTCGGCGGGGCGCAGATCGCGCTGGATGCTGACAAAGCGCACGTCTTCGGCCTCAAGCAGCGGCGAAAGCTGCGACAGCGACAGCGAGCGGTTGCGGTCGTTGACGTGGCTCGAACGGCCCGACCAGGCGAGCGCGACGCGCGGCAGCGGCGCCGTCGAGCCGCGGCCGCCATTTCTCGATGCGCGCGGGATCGGCGCGGAGGTAGGGAATCTCCGCCGGCACGCCGGCGAGCTCGGTCTTGCAGGCGAACGGCAGGCTGGTCAGCGGGCAATGCAGATCGAACGGCGGCAGCGGCTCGCCGTGGCCGACCACGGCCGCGACACCGTCGAGGCCGGCCAACAGGCCTTTCAGCTCGGGCTGCACCTCCATCACCACCGTGGCGCCTGAGCGCGCGAGCAGCGGCGCGTAGCGCGACAACATCACGGTGTCGCCGAGGCCCTGCTCGGCGTGCAGCAGGATGGTCCTGCCGGCAAGCGGCGTCTCGCCGAGCCAGAGCGGCTTCCGCAGGTCCGTGCGCGGCGCGTAGCCGGCGCGTTTCCAGCGCCATTCGTATTCGGCAAGGCCATGCGGGATAATCGCCGAGCGTGAGCAGCGACAGCGCGGCATTGAAATGAACGTCGGCGTTGTCAGGCTGCAGCGCGAGCGCGCGGCCGTAGCTCGAAAGCGCATCGGCGTGGCGGTTCAGGGCGGCCAACGCCATGCCGCGATTGGCCAGGGCGCCGGAGTGGTTCGGCGCGGCGGCGAGCGCGGCGTCGTAGGCGGCGATCGCCTCGGCGTCGCGGCCGAGCGCGCGGAGCGCGTTGCCGCGGTTGTAAAGCACAAGCGGATGGCCGGGCGCCGCTGCAAGCGCGGCGTCGAAGTCCTTGAGCGCTCCTTCGGCATCGCCCGTCGCGGCGCGGGCGTTGCCGCGATGGTTGAGGGCATCGAGATGGGCCGGCGCCAGCGCCAGCGCCTTGTCGAGCATGGCCAGCGCCTCGCCGCCGCGCTTGAGCGATTGCAGCACCAGCGCCAGATTCGACAGGGCATCCGGCGAACGGGGGTCGACCTTCAGCGCCGCATTGATCAGCCGATAGGCTTCGCCGGACTTGCCGCGCTGGTGGTTGAGCATCCCCAAGCAGATGCAGCGCATCGAAATTGTCGCGCTGCGCCTTCAGCACGCGGGTGTAAAGCTTCTCGGCTTCGGCGAGCTGGCCGCGCTGGTGCAGCGCCAGCGCCTCCTGCAGGGCGGCCGCCGGATTGAACGGGCCGGGCGGACGGCTCACAGCCGGTTGATCCGGGCGATGCGCCGCGTCACCTCGACCGGCGTCGCCGCATCGGCGGTGTTCTTCAGCGCCAGCGCCTGTCGCGCCGCCGGCCGCTCCAGGCAGCGCGTCAGCCAGGCCTTGAGGTTCGGCACCGCGGCGAGGTCCATCTCGATGGCGCGGCTGATCACGGCCGCGACGTTGAGATCGGCGACGGTGAAGTCCGGACCGAGCAGATAGGGCTGCGCCGCGACCGCGGCGTCGAGCACCTTGAACGGCGCGACCAGCACCTTCAGCGCCTCGTCGCGCTTGGCCGCGTCCTGCTCTTGCGGCGGCAGGCGCACCGCATGCAGCGACCAGATGTTGACGCCACGGTCGACCTCGGTGACCGCCCACAGGCTCCACTGCCAGGCCCGCGCCTCGCCCTCGATGGTGCCGGGATAGAGCCGGCCGGGCGAATGCTTCTTGGCGAGGTAGAGCGTGATGGCGAGCAACTCGAACAGCACGAAGCCGTCGTCGACGATGACGGGGAGCCGGCCGTTCGGGTTGATGGCGAGGAACTCGGGCGTGCGCGCGCCGGCGTCGCCGATCTCGACCGGGTCGTGCTCGTAGGGAATGCCGAGCTCCATCGCCATCCACAAGGCGCGGAAGGCGCGGGTGCGGGCGATGCCGTAGATCTTGAGCGACATGGCCTTACGCGAGCGCCGCGGCGACGGCCTTGCCGCAGTCGACGGTGCCGGCCGGGCCGCCGAGATCGCGGGTGCGGAGCTTCTGCTCGGCCAGCACCTTCTCGATCGCCTTGACGATGGCGGCGGCGGCTTCGGTCTCGCCGAGATGCTCCAGCATCATCGCGCCCGACCAGATCTGGCCGATCGGGTTGGCGATGCCCTGCCCGGCGATGTCCGGCGCCGAGCCGTGCACCGGCTCGAACACCGAGGGGAATTTCCGCTCCGGGTTGATGTTGCCGGACGGCGCGATGCCGATGGTGCCGGTGCAGGCGGGCCCGAGGTCGGACAGGATGTCGCCGAACAGGTTCGACGCCACCACGACGTTGAAGGTGTCGGGCTTCAGCACGAACAGCGCCGACAGGATGTCGATGTGAAACTTGTTCCACTTGATGTCGGGGAACTGCTTGGCCATCTCCTCGACGCGCTCGTCCCAGTACGGCATGGTGATGGCGATGCCGTTCGACTTGGTGGCGGAGGTCAGATGCTTCTTTGGTGTCTTGCGAGCAAGCTCGAAGGCGAATTTCAGCACGCGGTCGACGCCGATGCGCGTCAGCACCGTCTCCTGCACGACAATCTCGCGGTCGGTGCCGGGAAAGGCGCGGCCGCCGATCGACGAGTATTCGCCCTCGGTGTTCTCGCGCACCACCCAGAAGTCGATGTCGCCGGGCTTGCGGTTCGCCAGCGGTGACGGCACGCCGGGCATCAGCCGCACCGGGCGCAGATTGACGTACTGGTCGAACTCGCGGCGAAACAGAATCAGCGAGCCCCACAGCGAGATGTGGTCGGGGATTTTCGCCGGCCAGCCGACCGCGCCGAAGAAGATGGCGTCGTGCTGGCCGATCTGATCCTTCCAGTCGTCGGGCATCATCTTCTGATGCTTGGCGTAATAGTCGTAGGAGGCGAAATCGAAGTTGTCCTGGCGCAGCTCGAAGCCGAACTTCTTCGCCGCCGCCTCCAGCACGCGGACGCCCTCCGGCACGACCTCCTTGCCGATGCCGTCGCCGGGAATGACGGCGATGCGGTGGACGCGGTTGGTGGCCATGGGAGGATCCTGCTGCTTTTCTACGTTCGGCGGCAGGTTAGCCCGGATCGAGGACGGGTGTCAGGCCCGGAGCGCAAGCCGCGTGACGTCCGCCGTGTGACGGGCGCGGCCGTCATCGCCGATCCGGACGCCGAACGTGTCGGCGAGCCCGGCACGCCCGGCGGGCGTCAGGCGAAGCGCGCGGCTGTCGCGCTCGCGCTTGAACCAGTTCAGCCCCAGCAGCCGGTCGAGGATCGCCGTGCCGACCACGCCCTTGATGTGATAGCGGCGCTCGCTCCAGTCGAGGCAAGCCTGGCAGAACAGCCGCCGGCTGCCGGGCGGCGGCACCAGGTCGGCGCCGAAGGTGCAGAGGAATTTCTCGCCGGCCGGCGTCAGCTCGCCGCCGTCGTCGCCCAGCACGACATGGCCGCGGCGGATCAGCGCGTCGGTGACGGCGACGCCGCATTGGCCGGCGAGGTGATCGTAGCAGGACCGCGCGAAGCAGATCGCGTCGTCGCGCGCCGAGCGCGGCCGGTGCCGCGGCGGCGTCTCGATCGCCGCCACCGCCTTGATGCTTTCCAGCATCCGCGCCACCAGCGGCGAGGCGATGCGGTAGTAGGCGAAGCGGCGTTGCCGGGTGACCACCAGCAGCCGCGCGGCGACGAGCTTGGACAGATGCCCGCTCGCGGTCGAGCGCGAGATGCTCGCGGCATAGGCGAGCTCGGTCGCGGTCAGCGACTGGCCGCCCATCAGCGCCGACAGCATGGTGGCGCGGGCGGTGTCGCCCACGAGAGCGGCGACTTCGACAAGGTTGGCGGCGACCATGAGCGATTTTACCGCCGCGCGACTGCCGCGGGCAAGCAACGACGGTTCGGTGCGCGCCGAACCGTTATGGGGCGACAAACCGCGTGGAGAGGCGTTGGTCTAGGCGTAACGGAGGCCAGCCATGAACCGCTCACAGTTGCGAACCGAGCCGGTCTCGATTCACCTGGCGCGCCACCGCGATTGCCTTGAGCGGCGGCGCGCCGAGCGCAGTACGATGAACGCCAGCCGACCGGGACCTGTCGCCATTCGATTGGCACGGGCGGCCGTTCGCGATGCTGCCGTTTGAGCGGCAGGATGACGATGAATAATCAGGATTTTGGAGGCGACCTATGAAGCGGACATCGCTGCGCGTCGACCCGATCTCGGGCTATCTGGAGCGCTATCGCAAGGGATCGCGGGCTTACCCGGTGGCGATCGCGGGTGACATGGTGTTCGTCTCGGGCCTGCCGCCGTTCGATCCGGAGACCGGCGACATCAAGCCGGTGCCGTTCGCGCGGCAGGCCGAGCTGATCATGGAGCAACTCAAGCTTTGTCTCGAAGCGGCGGGCACGTCATTCGACGGCGTGCTGAAGTGCAATGTCTATTGCGTTCCGGGCGAAGGACGCTTCCAGACCTTCAACGAAGTCTACGGCCGCTATTTCCCGGACACGTCGCCGGCGCGCGTGTTCATGCACGTGCCGTCGTGGCCCGGCCCGTTCGACATCGAGATCGACTGCGTCGCGGTGCGCTGAGCGCGCCTCGCATGTTCGCCCATATCGCCGAAACCGCAACACCGGGCTTGATCACGCTTGTGGTTGCCAGCCTTTTGATCGCCGGCCTGGTCAAGGGCGTGATTGGCGTCGGCATGCCCGTCGTGGCGTTTCCGTTGCTGTCCATGCTCGTCGACGTGCAGACCGCTGTCATGCTGCTCAGCGTACCGCTGGTCTTGAGCAATATTCCTCAGGCCTTGGAGGGTGGCCTCGTCACGCAAACTCTCTGGAG
>CAWAWF010000018.1:0-635000 GCA_963785665.1 uncultured Alphaproteobacteria bacterium | reverse complement strand
CGCGGCTTATCACCGGCAGTCGCCTTAGAGTGCCCAACTGAATGATGGCAACTAAGGCCGAGGGTTGCGCTCGTTGCGGGACTTAACCCAACATCTCACGACACGAGCTGACGACAGCCATGCAGCACCTGTGTTCCCGCCAGCCGAACTGAAGAGCTACATCTCTGTTGCTCATACGGGACATGTCAAAGGTTGGTAAGGTTCTGCGCGTTGCTTCGAATTGAACCACATGCTCCACCGCTTGTGCGGGCCCCCGTCAATTCCTTTGAGTTTTAATCTTGCGACCGTACTCCCCAGGCGGGATGCTTAATGCGTTAGCTGCGCCACTGAGCAGCAAGCTGCCCAACGGCTAGCATCCATCGTTTACGGCGTGGACTACCAGGGTATCTAATCCTGTTTGCTCCCCACGCTTTCGCACCTCAGCGTCAGTACCGGGCCAGTGAGCCGCCTTCGCCACTGGTGTTCTTGCGAATATCTACGAATTTCACCTCTACACTCGCAGTTCCACTCACCTCTCCCGGACTCAAGACTCTCAGTATCGAAGGCAGTTCTGGAGTTGAGCTCCAGGATTTCACCACCGACTTAAGAGTCCGCCTACGTGCGCTTTACGCCCAGTGATTCCGAGCAACGCTAGCCCCCTTCGTATTACCGCGGCTGCTGGCACGAAGTTAGCCGGGGCTTCTTCTGCGGGTACCGTCATTATCTTCCCCGCCGAAAGGACTTTACAACCCTAGGGCCTTCATCATCCACGCGGCATGGCTGGATCAGGCTTGCGCCCATTGTCCAATATTCCCCACTGCTGCCTCCCGTAGGAGTTTGGGCCGTGTCTCAGTCCCAGTGATGCTGATCATCCTCTCAGACCAGCTACTGATCGTCGCCTTGGTGGGCCATTACCCCACCAACTAGCTAATCAGACGCGGGCCGATCTTTCAGCGATAAATCTTTCCCCTTACGGGCGTATTCGGTATTAGCCCAAGTTTCCCTGGGTTGTTCCGAACTGAAAGGTACGTTCCCACGTGTTACTATCCCGTCTGCCGCTCCCATTGCTGGGCGCTCGACTTGCATGTGTTAGGCCTGCCGCCAGCGTTCGCTCTGAGCCAGGATCAAACTCTCAAGTTGGATGAGATTGATTCTGGCAGATCACACGTTTTGACGAGGTCCACCACTCCGTCCGACTTTGCTCTCGGGCTTGCACCCGAAAACTCAATCGACCGGTGCGATGTACCTTAAACGTTGACCGCCAAAGTCTCTTCCATGACCGCTCTCTTCAGGAAAAAGCCGAAGCCTTTTCCCTCGAGGGGCGGTCCGCAAGGACTCCGCCGTCCACGTTTCTCTTTCTTCCGATTCACTTGTCAAACAGCCCGGAAACCTTGCGGTTTCCATCCTCCCGGCGAACCAAGAGGCCGACGAAATTTGAACCTCCGACGACTTTTCGGAGGTCCTGTCCACACATAAGTGAGGAGCTTCAGAGGCGCGTCATCACGCCGTTAGCGGACGGCGCGCCGTATGACCGTGCTTATATGTGCCACCCCTCCTCCGTGTCAACAACCAAACACAAATTATCGCGTCGCAGCAATTCCGCGCGAATTCAGCGTTTAAGCCATTCTTTACGGGTGTCCGCTCCCGGCGTCCTGGCCGCACTTGAGCCACATTCCTCCGCCGTTCTGGCGTCAGTTAGGGACCAAGGACGTCCGAGGGGACCTCAATCGAAGTCGGCCACCGTGATTGCCTGGGGCGCCGGTCATTGACCGGGGCGCAAGCACCACGGCATCGTGCCGGAACCTCGATTCGACCTTCACCGGACGACCGGGTTTGTGATTTCTGAGTGCCACTCGACACGCGACCGCGAGTGCAGGGGGACAGAGTTTGGATCACTTAAGGCCGCGCCCACACCGATCGCGAGCGGATGCGGCCCTTGATCTCGGCAACGAGCCGCCGCTTTCGGTCGATGGCGGCACCGGCGGCGTTATCGACCGCCGCCGCGTCTCGGTGCAGTGGTTCTCCGGCACGATCCTGACCGGCGTCTGCGGCGCAGCCCTGATGGGCGGCGCCGTTTTTGCGTCGCTCGACGGCGAGACCAACTTCGCCACCGTCCCGGAGCGGATCGAGAACACGTTGCGCGGCGCGATCGGCGCCATCAACGACAAGCTGGCCGGCACTCGCAAGAGCGATCGGCTGCCGCCGGCGAGCGAGACCAGCGCGCTGCGCAAGGTTCTGCCGATCAGCAACATCAGCAAGGTCGGCGACCGCGAGGTGGTGCGTACCCGTTCGCTGGTGCGAGTGTCCTCCAACCTGACGCTGACCAGCACGGAATTCGCAGCCTCGGTGCCGGCGTACAACGCACAGAAGCTGCTGGCGGTGGCTGGCGCCGACGGCGTGCCCGCCGACGATCAGCCGGCCGCCGAGCCCGATGCCGAGGTGTCCTATGTGACGCGCGAGCTCGGCTCCATCCTGCCCAAGGCCAAGACCACGGCGACACTTCCGATCGACGACATCATCGCGCGGGTGCGCGACACCGCCAACTGGTCGACCGGCTCGCAACAGGGCAACCGCTACCAGGTGGCGAGCCTGCCGTCCGGCACCGGCGCACCGCTCGCCTACGCCGCCGACGGCACCCCCGACCCTTATGTCGGTTTCGAAACCCGCATCGTGCCCGAGAACATCACGCTGCTGCCCAAGACCGGCGCCCAGATCACCGGCGGCAACGGCTGGAACGAGCGCGCAGTTACCGCGAAGAAGGGCGACACCATCGCCACCATCCTCAAGGAGATCGGGGCGACCGCCGACGAGACCGCGGCGATCGCTTCCGCGCTCGGCGGCCGCGGCCGCGCCAACGGCCTCAAGGAAGGCCAGAAGATTCGCATCCTGGTGAACGCCGCGGCGCTGCCGCAACCGCATCAGCAGCCGCTCCGCGTCATCGTCATGGGCGACAGCGCAATCGACGCCGTGGTCGCGCTCTCCGATATGGGCCGGTATGTCGCGGTCGACGTCGCCAGCATGAACACGCTGGTGTCGGACGCCAGCGACGATGACGAGGATGACGGCAAGGGCATGCGGCTCTACCAGAGCATCTACGAGACGGCGCTCCGCAACAACATCCCGAAGCCGGTGATCGAGACGCTGATCCGCATCTACTCCTACGACGTCGACTTCCAGCACAAGGCGCAGCCGGGCGACGCCATCGACGTGCTGTACTCCCAGGACGACGAGAGCGAAGTGATGTTCGCGGCGCTGACCACCGGCGGCGAGGTCAAGCGCTACTACGAATACAAGACCAGCGACGACGGCATCGTCGACTACTACGACGAGACCGGAAAGAGCGCGAAGAAATTCCTGGTCAGGAAGCCGGTCTCCGAAGGCATCATGCGTTCGGGCTTCGGCGCCCGCAATCATCCGCTGCTCGGCTACTTCAAGATGCACACCGGCGTCGACTGGGCGGCCCCGCTCGGCACGCCGATCTACGCCTCCGGCAACGGCACCATCGAGAAGGCCGGCTGGGAAAGCGGCTACGGCAAGTACGTCAAGATCAAGCACGCCAACGGCTACGAGACCGCCTACGGCCACATGACCGCGTTCGCGCGCTCGACCCAGCCCGGCGCACGCGTCCGCCAGGGCCAGGTGATCGGCTATGTCGGCTCGACCGGCCTCTCGACCGGCCCGCACGTGCACTACGAAATCCTGGTCAACGGCCGCTTCGTCGACCCGCTGCGGGTCAAGCTGCCGCGCGGCCGTGTGCTCGACGGCCCGGTGCTCGCCACCTTCGACAAGGAGCGCGACCGCGTCGACAACATCATCTCGCGGTCGAGCCCGCGCGTGGCGCAGAGCGCCAGCCGGTAGAATCCTACTTCGCGGTGATGGCGCTGCGCAGCGCCAGCGGGTTCGCGACGCTCGGCAAATCTTCGATACCGCGAACCACATTGTTCGGCGTGGCTTGCGCGCCGCCGGCGCCGATCACCTGGACGGTGCCATAATCCAGGATGCGCCCGAGGATGGATTGGTTGACGTCCACCGACGCGACCTTGTCCATGTTCATCTCGACGGTGTGCCGGTTGATGAACCCGGTCTTGTAGATCAGCCGCTTATCCGTCACCGCGATCTCCGTCGTCCACCGCTTGAACCAGGCAACGAAGAACGCCACCACGATCAGCACAGCGAATATGATGGCAACGATCTGGGTCAGCATGCCGTGGTCGGTTTTGGCCGACAGCCATGCCACCAGCACCAGGCCAAGCACCAGCAGCGCGATGGCGTGCCAGTAGATGATCCAATGCAGACGGCCCATGACAACGACACGCTCGCCCGGCTGCAGAACCGAATTGACGTAGCTCATGGTTGCCCTCGGATGAAAACTCGGCGTGCGATTCGAAACCGCACGCCGAGTGTAGCGATCCGCGGCGGCTGCCGCGAGGCGGTTACGCCGCTTCTTTCACGGCCTCGCCGTTGAACGTGATGCCGCTCCGTCCGGCCGAGATGGCGACCTTGTCGCCATCCTTGACCTTGCCGGACAGGATCAGCTCGGCCAGCGGGTCCTGCACCGCCTTCTGGATCGTGCGCTTGAGCGGGCGCGCGCCATAGGCCGGGTCGTAACCCTTCTCGGCGAGCCAGTCGCGTGCCTTGGCATCGAGCGTCAGCACGATCTTGCGGTCCTCCAGCAGCTTCAACAGCCGCACCATCTGGATGTCGACGATGCGTCCCATGTTCTCGCGCTTGAGCCGATGGAACAGGATGATCTCGTCGACGCGGTTGAGGAACTCGGGCCGGAACGCCGCCCGCACCTCGCCCATCACCTGGTCGCGCACCGCCTCGGTGTCCTGGCCCTCCGGCTGGTTGACCAGATACTCGGCGCCGAGATTCGACGTCATCACGATCAGCGTGTTGCGGAAGTCCACCGTGCGGCCCTGGCCGTCGGTCAGGCGGCCGTCGTCGAGCACCTGCAGCAGCACGTTGAACACGTCCGGATGCGCCTTCTCGATCTCGTCGAACAGCACGACCTGATACGGCCGCCGCCGCACGGCTTCCGTGAGCGCGCCGCCCTCGTCGTAGCCGACATAGCCCGGAGGCGCGCCGATCAGACGCGACACCGAATGCTTCTCCATGTACTCCGACATGTCGATGCGAAGCAGCGCCGTCTCGTCGTCGAACAGGAACTCCGCCAAGGCTTTGGTCAGCTCGGTCTTGCCGACGCCGGTCGGGCCCAGGAACATGAACGAGCCGATCGGCCGGTTCGGATCCTGCAACCCGGCGCGAGCACGGCGCACCGCGGTCGAAACGGACTTCACCGCCTCGGCCTGGCCGACCACGCGCTTGCCGATCTGCTCCTCCATCTTGAGAAGCTTCTCGCGCTCGCCTTCGAGCATGCGGTCGACCGGAATGCCGGTCCAGCGCGACACGATCTGCGCGACGTGATCGGCGGTGACGGCCTCCTCGACGACCGCGCCGGCGTTCTTGCCCTCGACGTCCTTGAGCTTCTTCTCAAGCTCAGGGATGCGGCCATAGGCCAGCTCGCCGGCCTTCTGGTACTCGCCGCGGCGCTGCGCATTGGCGAGCTCGACGCGGAGTGCATCGAGATCGGTCTTGAGCTTCTGCGCGTTGGACAGCTTGTCCTTCTCCGACTTCCAGCGCGTGGTCAGATCGGCCGACTGCTTCTCCAGCGAGACAAGCTCGCCTTCGAGTCGCTTCAGCCGCTCCTTGGAGCCCGCGTCGCTCTCCTTCTTCAGCGCCTCCTGCTCGATCTTCAGCCGCACGATTTCGCGGTCGATCGAATCGAGCTCGTCGGGCTTGGAATCGACCTGCATCTTCAGCCGCGCCGCCGCCTCGTCGACCAGGTCGATGGCCTTGTCCGGCAGGAAGCGGTCGGCGATGTAGCGATGCGACAGGGTCGCCGCCGACACGATGGCGCCGTCGGTGATGCGCACGCCGTGGTGCTGCTCGTACTTGTCCTTCAGGCCGCGCAGGATCGAGACGGTATCCTCGACGCTCGGCTCGTTGACGAACACCGGCTGGAAGCGCCGCGCCAGGGCGGCGTCCTTCTCGACGTGCTTGCGATACTCGTCGAGCGTGGTGGCGCCGATGCAGTGCAGCTCGCCACGCGCGAGCGCGGGCTTCAGCAGGTTCGACGCATCCATCGCGCCGTCGGCCTTGCCGGCGCCGACGATGGTGTGCATCTCGTCGATGAACAGGATGATGCCGCCGGCAGACGACGTGACCTCCTGCAGCACGGACTTGAGCCGCTCCTCGAACTCGCCGCGGTATTTCGCGCCGGCGATCAGCGCGCCCATGTCGAGCGCGAGCAGCTTCTTGTCCTTCGAGGCTCTCCGGCACGTCGCCGTTGACGATGCGGAGCGCCAGGCCCTCGACGATCGCGGTCTTGCCGACGCCCGGCTCGCCGATCAGCACCGGATTGTTCTTGGTGCGGCGCGACAGCACCTGAATGGTGCGGCGGATTTCCTCGTCGCGGCCGATCACCGGGTCGAGCTTGCCGTCGCGCGCGGCCTGCGTCAGGTCGCGGGAGTATTTCTTCAGCGCGTCATAGGCGTTCTCGGCCGACTGCGAGTCGGCGGTGCGGCCCTTGCGCAGGCTTTCGATGGCGGTGTTCAGCCCTTGCGGCGTGGCGCCGGCTTTCGCCAGGATTTTCCCGGCGTCGCTGTCCTTCTCCAGCGCGATGGCAAGCAGTAGCCGTTCGACGGTGACGAAGCTGTCCTTGGCCTTCTCCGCGATCTTCTCGGCGTTGTCGAACAGCCGCGCCGTCGCCGGCGCCAGATAGACCTGGCCGGAGCCGCCGCCGGACACCTTCGGCATCTTGCCGAGCGCGTCCTCGACGCCCTGCAACGCCTGGCGCGAATTGCCGCCGGAGCGGTCGATCAGGCCGGCGGCCAGACCCCTCCGGGTCGTCCAGCAGAACCTTCAGAACGTGCTCGGGCGTGAATTGCTGATGGCCCTCGCGGAGGGCCAGTGACTGCGCGGACTGGATGAAGCCGCGCGCACGGTCGGTGTATTTCTCGATATTCATTCAATCGCTCCCTCGGGCCCTCTGGAGGCACCCGGATCGGCGGACCTCGAATGAGCGTCCGCCGGGCCTCAATGTAAGAAGCGCGCCGGCCCCCGAAAAGGGGGAATTGCTGGATTTTGTTCAACGCTTTCAACGCCGGGCCGAGGTCGCTAAGAAGGACCGATGAGCGCCGATTCCGCGACGATCAAAGGCATCCACCGCTATCCGGTGAAGGGCCTTTCGCCCGAGCCCCTGCCCCGGACCGAGCTTTCGCGGGGCAAGACCGTGCCGTTCGACCGCGCGTATGCCATCGAGAACGGTCCCATCGGTTTCGACCCGGCGGCCCCGAAGTATTTTCCGAAAATCCGCTTCCTGATGCTGATGAAGAATGCCCGCCTCGCCGAGCTTCGCACCAAGTTCGACGACGCGAGCCACGTGCTGACGGTTCGCTATGAGAACCGCGAGGCGGCCAAGGGCGATCTGCGGACGCCCGAAGGCCGCGCTGCGATCGAGGCGTTCTTCGCCGAGTTCTGCGCCGACGAGCTGCGCGGCCCGCCCAAGGTGTTGCAGGGTCACGGCCACAGCTTCTCCGACGTGGCGAAGAAGGTGGTGTCGATCATCAATCTCGCCTCGGTGGCGGAACTGGAAAACGCCACGGGCGCGCCGGTCGATCCGCTGCGCTTCCGCGGCAACCTCCATATCGAAGGCTGGCCGGCCTGGCGCGAGTTCGACCTGCTCAACCAGGTTATCGCCATCGGTCCGTCGGTCCGCGTCAAGGTGGTGAAGCGGATCGTCCGCTGCGCCGCGACCGAAGTCGACCCGGCGACCGGCATCCGCGACCTGCCGATCCCGCGCACCATCCTGGACACCTACGGGCACGTCGACTGCGGGGTCTATGCCGAGGTGATCGAGGGCGGCCCGATCGCGGTGGGCGACCCGGTGATTGCCTAGTCGACGAAAGCGAGCGGCCGCGCGACGTCCTCCAGCGGCCGGCGCTCGGCGGCCACCGCATAGAGCGCCGCGATCACGCCCGCCGCGATCATCAGCGCCGCGCCGAGCAGGTAGCCGCCGAACAGGCTTGCCCGCGAGCCGGTGTCGATCAGCGCGCCGAACAGCCATGGTCCCGCCATGCCGCCCACTCCGGTGCCGACCGCGTAGAAGATCGCGATGGCGAGCGCGCGGATTTCCAGCGGGAAGGTCTCGCTGACGGTGAGATAGGCCGAGCTCGCCGCGGCCGATGCGAAGAAGAAAATCACCGTCCAGCACAGCGTCTGCTGGGCCGCGCTCAGCACGCCCTGCTCGAACAGATATCCGCTGCCGAGCAGCAGCACGCCCGAGACGATGTAGGTGAAGGCGATCATCACCCGCCGCCCGACCACGTCGAACAACCGCCCGAGCATCAGCGGCCCGAGGAAATTCCCCGCCGCGAACGGCAGGATGTACCAGCCGACCGCGGCCGCCGGGATGCCGTAGAAGTCGGTCAGCACCAGCGCGTAGGTGAAGAAGATCGCGTTGTAGAAAAACGCCTGCGCCGTCATCAGCGCCAGCCCGACCAGCGCGCGCCGCCGGTGCCGATGCAGGATCGTGCCGAACACCTCCGCCAGCGGCGTGTGCTCGCGCGTGCGGAGCCGCACGCGCGGCAGTCTCGTCCGGCCGTTGTCGCGCCGACGCGCCGCTCGATGGCTTCGACGACGCGCCGGGCCTCCTCGACGCGGCCGTGGGTCATCAGCCAGCGCGGGCTCTCGGGAAGCCACAGCCGCATCAGGAAGATCACGCAGGCCAGCGCCGCGCCGATGCCGAAGCAGAGCCGCCAGCCGATCTCCGGATCGATCGTCGCCGGATCGAGCAGCACGATGGCGCCGAGCGCGCCGAGCGCCGCGCCGATCCAGAAGCTGCCGTTGACGACGAGGTCGTTCCAGCCGCGCACGCGCGCCGGGATCAACTCCTGGATGGTCGAGTTGATGGCGGCGTATTCGCCGCCGATGCCCGCGCCGGTCAGGAATCGAAACAGCGCGAAGCTTGCGAAATTCCACGACAGCGCCGTCGCCGCGGTGGCGCACGAGATAGACGCCGAGCGTGATGAAGAACAGCTTCTTGCGCCCGAGCCGGTCGGTCAGCCAGCCGAACAACAGCGCGCCGCCGACCGCGCCGCCGAGATAGGCGCTGGCGGCGAGGCCGACGTCGGCGTTGGAGAATTGCAGCACCGGGCTTGCCTTCAACGCACCCGCGACCGAGCCGGCCAGCGTCACCTCCAGACCGTCGAGAATCCAGGTGATGCCGAGCGCCGCCACCACCAGGGTGTGGAAGCGGCTCCACGGCAGCCGGTCGAGCCGCGCCGGGATGTCCGTTTCAATGATGTCGGACGACGCAAAGGTCCGCTGGTCCATGGCCAGCGAACGCGGCGCGGGTGGACTTCGTTCCTTGCGCGGGCAGCGAGCAGCAGCAATTGCCTCTTTCTTGTTGTGCCCC
Source organism: uncultured Alphaproteobacteria bacterium (assembly GCA_963785665.1). Taxonomy (GTDB): domain Bacteria; phylum Pseudomonadota; class Alphaproteobacteria; order Rhizobiales; family Xanthobacteraceae; genus Z2-YC6860. The sequence goes on along the minus strand of CAWAWF010000018.1, from coordinate 625,543 downwards.
GACAGCCGACGCCGCTTGACTGGCATGGCCACCCCAAGATTAGCTCTCGGCGTTTTGAAACATGGAGAATTGCTGTGAAATCATTTTTCGTAGCTTTGACTGTTGTCGTTGGGCTTTTGAGCGCATCGCCATCCCGCGCGGCGGATGAGCGAAACGTCACCGTCATCAACGGCACCGGCTACGGCATCAAATTCCTTGGCTTCAACAATCCCGGCGACAACGACTGGTCCGACAACGAGATCAGCAACACCTTCAAGGACGGCGACAACGTCTACGTGAAGTTCAACACCGACGACAAAGGCTGCAAGTGGAATATCCGGGTGGATTGGGCGGACGAGGGCTATCCCGGCGTGCTGTGGCGCAATGTTGATCTGTGCGAGATCGACACCATCACGCTGCACTATGATCGCGCCTCGGATCAGACGTCGATCACGGCAAAGTAGCCGCTAACCCCTTCGGCTGAGCAGGAACACCGCCTGCTCGCCGAACAGATTCCAGAACCACCACGGCGCGTTCAAGCGGAGCGGCGTGCCCCAGGCGTTGAACGCGACGCCACGATCCATCGTGGCGCCGACCACGTCGCACAGCGCGATGAAGTCCTTGATGGTGCAGAAGTGGATGTTCGGCGACTCCCACCACGCGTAGGGCAGGTTGTCGGTCGCCGGCATGTGGCCGCCGAACAGAAGCTGCAGCCGGATCTTCCAGTGGCCGAAATTCGGGAACGAGACGATGCCGTGCCGGCCGATCCGCAGCATGTGCTCCATCACCACGCGCGGACGGCGCGTCGCCTGCAAGGTCTGCGACAGGATGACGTAGTCGAACGCGTCGTTCGGATAATCGGCGAGGTCGGTGTCGGCGTCGCCCTGGATCACCGCGAGCCCCTTGGCGACGCATTCGTTGACGCCCTCGCGCGAAATCTCGATGCCGCGGCCATCGACGCCGCGCTCCTCGCCGAGGATGCGAAGCAGCTCGCCGTCGCCGGCGCCGATGTCGAGCACCTTGGCGCCCGGCGCCACCATGTCGGCGACCAGTTGCAAGTCGACGCGCGCGCCGCCCGGGGCACGGGCGGCGTCGGCCATGGTGAGATCGCGCTTGAGGCGGGACAGCATCACTTGTCGGCCTTCAGGCCGCGCGCCTTGGCGGCGCCGTCGAGGAAGCCGCGGACGATCGCGAGCAGCTCCGGCTCGTCGAGCAGGAATGCGTCGTGGCCCTTGTCGGTGACGATCTCGGCGAACGACACGCGGGCGCCGGAAGCATTCAGCGCATGCACGATGGCGCGCGATTCCTGGGTCGGAAACAGCCAGTCCGAGGTGAACGACACCACGCAGAAGCGCGTCTGCGCGCCGCGGAAGGCGTTGGCGACGACGCCGTTGTAGTCGGCGGCGAGGTCGAAATAGTCCATCGCGCGCGTCAGGTAGAGATAGGAGTTGGCGTCGAACCGCTCGACGAACGACGAGCCCTGGTGGCGCAGATACGATTCCACCTCGAAGTCGGCGTCGAACGAGAAGGTCGGATTCTCGCGGTCCTGGAATTTGCGGCCGAACTTGCGGTGCAGCGCCGCGTCCGACAGGTAGGTGATGTGCGCGCCCATCCGCGCCACCGCGAGCCCGCGCCGCGGCGCGGTGCCTGCCGAGAAATAGCGGCCGTGCTTCCACTCCGGATCGGCCATCACCGCCTGGCGGCCGACCTCGTGGAAGGCGATGTTCTGCGCCGAATGCCGCGTCGCGGTGGCGAGCGGCAGCGCCGAGAACACGCGATGCGGATAGGACGCCGCCCATTGCAGCACCTGCATGCCGCCCATCGAGCCGCCCGCCACCGAAAACAGCGTCTCGATCTTGAGCTCGTCGAGCAGCATCGCTTGCGCCCGCACCATGTCGCGGATGGTGATGACCGGAAATTCCAGACCCCACGGCTCGCCGGTCTCCGGATTGGTCGAGGCCGGTCCGCTCGAGCCCATGCAGGCGCCGAGCACGTTCGGGCAGATGATGAAGTAGCGCTCGGTGTCGATCGGCTTGCCGGGGCCGACCATGGTCTCCCACCAGCCGGGCTTGCCGGTCACCGGATTGGGACTTGCCACATGGTGGTCGCCGGTCAACGCGTGGCAGATCAGCACCGCGTTGGAGCGGGCGGCGTTGAGCGTGCCGTAGGTCTTGTAGGCAATCTGGAACGGCGACAGCGACACGCCGGCGTCGAGCTTGAGCGGACGGTCGGCGCCGAACCGCGCCACGAGCGAATTGCGTGGCTCATCGGCCTCGCGGGCGCGAGCCATTGTATCGGGTACGAGATCGACGTCGCCCATGGCGGTGTTCCGGCCAAGCACTTCAGTATAGCTCAACAGGCACTTGAGCTTAGCTCAATCAAGTTAGGTAGGGATTGGCGCCGGCTTATGTCAATGTTTTCTTTGATTTAGCGCTTCTCTCAACCTATCAATGGGCGCGGTTAACCATGACAAACAAGCCCAAACCTGACGACGCACCTTCGCTCGCCGATCTCCGCAAGGAGATCGACCGCATCGACGAAACCATGCACCGGCTCCTGATGGAGCGCGGCGACATCATCGACCGCCTGATCGCCTCCAAGAAGACCCAGGAGTCCGGCTCCGCCTTCCGGCCGGCGCGCGAGGCCGACGTGATACGCCGCCTGGTGCAGCGTCACAAAGGCATCCTGCCGCTCGACACCGCCGAGAGCATCTGGCGCGTCATCATCGCGACCTTCACCCACGTGCAGGCGCCGTTCACCGTGCACGCCGACCTGTCCGCCGGCGACGCCATGATGCGCGACAGCGCGCGATTTCATTTCGGCTTCACGGTCCCGTTCGTGCCGCATGTTGGCGCGGCCGCCGTCGTCGAAGCGGTGTCGGAATCCAAGGGCGACCTCGGCCTGGTGCCGGCCTTCGCCACCACCCATGGCGGCGCCTGGTGGACGGCGCTGGAGTTCGAGAGCGCGCCGAAGATCATCGCGCGGCTGCCGTTCGTCGACCGGCCCGACCACCCCGCGCCGCTCCACGTGTTCGTGGTGTCGCGCGCCGCGGCCGACGCCATGGTCACCGAGATCGAGACCTGGAGCGTGCGGGTGGCGGGCTGGAACCGCGAGGCCGCCCGCGCAGCCTCGGCGCTCGCCGAGATCGTCGCGGTGCCGGATTCCGCCTTCGACGGCGCGGCGCTGCTGGTTTCGGTGCCGGCCGGCGGCGAACTGACCCACGTGCGGGACGCCATCGTTAAGGCTGGCGCCACGGTGCGATCGGCGGCCCTCGTCGGCAGCCACGCGACCCGCTACAAGGTGGCCGCTGCCGCGAAGCGCTAAACGGATCGATTGCAATGACCACCACCCGTCCCCAGCCCCGCAAGGGCGTGCTCCAGATCGACGCCTACGTGCCCGGCAAGAGCAGCGCGCCGGGCGTGGCGAAGATTTTCAAGCTGTCGTCCAACGAGACGCCGCTCGGGCCGAGCCCGAAGGCGATCGCGGCCTACAACGCCACCGGCAAGCATCTGGAGGATTACCCGGACGGCTCGGCCACGGCGTTGCGCGACGCGATCGGCCGGGTGTTCGGTCTCGATCCGGACCGCATCGTCTGCGGCGCCGGCTCCGACGATCTGCTGAACCTGCTGGCGCGGGCCTATCTCGCCGACGGCGACGAGGCGATCCACACCACCCACGGCTTCGTGGTCTATCCGATCGCGACGCTCGGCACCGGCGCCACGCCCGTGGTCGCGCCGGAAAAGGATTTCACCGCCAACGTCGACGAAATCCTGAAGCGCGTGACGCCGCGAACCAAGATGGTGTTCCTCGCCAACCCGAACAATCCGACCGGCACCTACGTGCCGTTCGACGAGGTCAAGCGGCTGCACCAGGGTCTGCCGCCGCATGTGCTGCTGGTGATCGACGCGGCCTACGCCGAATACGTGCGCAAGAACGACTACGAGGCCGGCATCGAGCTCGCCGCCACCAGCGAGAACGTGGTGATGACGCGCACATTCTCGAAAATCCACGGGCTCGCATCACTGCGGCTCGGCTGGATGTTCGGGCCGGCGCACGTGATCGACGCCATCAACCGCATCCGCGGGCCGTTCAACACCAACGGACCGGCGATCGCCGCAGGCATCGCGGCGATCGAGGACGCGGCGCATCAGGAGCGCTCGCGCGAGCACAATACGAAATGGCTGGCGTGGCTGACGGACGAGATCGGCAAGCTCGGCTTGAAGGTCACGCCGAGCGCGGCGAATTTCATCCTGATCCATTTTGCCGACCCCAAGCGCGCGGCCGAGGCCAACGCCTTCCTGATGGCGCGCGGCCTGATCGTGCGCCAGGTCGCGGTCTACAAGCTGCCGCATGCGCTTCGCATGTCGGTCGGCACCGAGGAGGCCAACCGGCTGGTGGTCAAGGCGCTCGCCGAATTCTTGGGAAATCGGCGTGAGCGAGCAGCCGATCTTCAATCGACTGGCGCTGATCGGCTTCGGCCTGATCGGCGGCTCGATCGCGCGCGGGGCCCGCGCCCAGGGTCTCGTCCGCTCGATCGTCGCCACCGCGCGCTCGCCGCAGACGCGAAAGCGCATCGCCGAGCTTGGCCTCGCTGACCAAGTGGTCGAAACCAACGCCGCCGCGGTGGAAGGGGCCGACCTTGTCATCGTCTGCGTCCCGGTAGGCGCCTGCGGCGACGTTGCCAAGGAGATCGGCCCGCATCTGATGAAGGGCGCCACGTTGTCGGACGTCGGCTCGGTCAAGGGCTCGGTGCTCCGCGACATGGCCCCTCACCTGCCGCCGCACGTGCATTTCATCCCGGCGCATCCGGTCGCCGGTACCGAAAACTCCGGTCCCGACTCGGGCTTCGCCGAACTGTTCGTCAACCGCTGGTGCATCCTGACGCCGCCCGAAGGCGCCGACAAAGCCGCGGTCGACAAGCTCGCTGCGTTCTGGAGCAAGCTCGGCGCCAATGTCGAGCGCATGCCGGCCGACCACCACGACCTGGTGCTCGGCATCACCAGCCACCTGCCGCATCTGATCGCCTACACCATCGTCGGCACCGCCGATGAGCTCTCCGAGGTGACACGATCCGAGGTGCTGAAGTTCTCCGCCGGCGGATTCCGCGACTTCACCCGGATCGCGGCGTCCGACCCGACGATGTGGCGGGACGTGTTCCTCGCCAACAAGGACGCGGTGCTGGAAATGCTCGGCCGCTTCAGCGAGGACCTCTCGGCGCTGACGCGGGCGATGCGATCGGGCGACGGCCAGACGCTGTTCGATCATTTCACGCGGACGCGGGCGATCCGCCGCGGCATCGTCGAGATCGGCCAGGATTCGCCTGCGCCCGACTTCGGCCGCGCGCATCCGAACCTGCCGGCCGAGCCGCTGCCGCGCCCCTACGCCGCCGACAACGAATAGTCAGTGCGGCAGCGTCGCCGTGTCTTTCTTGATCTTGGCCTTGGTTGATTTCATCGGCACCGGCGGCGCTTTGTAATCCGGATTGCGGATGCAACTGCTGGCGCCGGTCGCCGGGCCGGTGGCGGTGCTGGCAACCGCCATGCACTCGTTGTAGGTGGCGAAGTCGCAGTTTTTCGTGAACGTGTCGAGCCTCACGCACCACGGCTGCTCCTGCGCCTGAAGCGGCGCAGCGGCGAGCATCAGCACAGCCAGCCCCGCAACCGTACCCCTCATCGACCCATCCCTTTAGAACAGCGGCGGCAAAGCCCCGAGCTTCATCGGCCCGAGCGAAACCAGACCATCATCGAAGCGCAACGGCAAGGTCACCGCGCGCTGGCCCTCGAGCTCGGCCGGCTGGCCCATCATGTTGGCGGCGGCAACGATAGCCGGCCCGGCGTTCTTGCGCGCCAGATTGCCAAGCCCCGGCATCAGCTTGTCGAGCGCGCCGAACGCGCTGTTCATCTGCGGCGTGGCGTTCTGCTCCGACAGCATCTGGTCGAGGCCGAGCGTCGGCAGGAATTTCTCCAGGTTGGCGACGGTGAGAGTGAGCTGGCCGTTCAGCCGCCCCGCCGGAGACAATCCGAGCACGCCGTTGGCGATGGCGATGGTGTCGCGCTGCTGCACGCGGGCGTTGGTGATCTCGATGCGGCCACCGGCCGCCTGCAACTCGCGAAACCGCACCGGCCACGGCTTCGGCGCAAAGTCCTTCAAGCCGCGCAGCACCGCAGTCACATCGGCGTCGACCGGCGTGGCTGCGGCCGGATGCCAGGACGGCGCAGCCCCGGCCTTCAGCTTCAGCACCATCTCGATCACGGGATTGGCCTGCACGGTGCCGGAGACGAGCCGGCCGTCGAGATCGAGGCGGTTCGCCTTGAACAGGCTATCGCCGCTGGTGCGCGTCACCGCGGCCTGCTCGACCCGAAACGACACGCTCTCCGGCGAGGTCGGCAGCCCGTGCACAACGGTCTGCGCGCGTCTGCCAGTTGGCCGTGATGCTGACCGGCTGGCCGGCCTCGGCGATGGTGAGGGGACCGACGAACTGCGTCGTCAGCACCGTCGGCTGCCAAAGATGCGCCGACGTCAGCATGTCCTTGGCCTTGAGCGCGAGCGGCGGCCGGTTCGACTTGAAGTCGGCGCCGGCGTCGGCGCAATGAAGCTCGATGCCGAACGGGAAGCCGCCGATGGTTTGGGTGGCGCAGCTATAGACCCGCCCGGCCTGTGCCTCGCGCGCCTTCCAGCCGTCGATGGTTTGGGCGAGCACGCCCGAGCCGTAATACCAGCCGCCGGACCACAGCCCGGCGACGACCACCAGAAGCAAAATCAGAAGGACCGGCCAGCGCCGCCGCCTGGGCGAATATGCTTGAATCATGGGCACCTGGAAGCCCGCCGAATACGGCGTTTCAAAGGTTGAGCGTTGCAGCGTTCGCGGAGCGCTGTCCAGATGGTTGCGGGCCCCGGCGCGGCCTGTTAGGCGAGCGCCATGAGTGCCGGAATTGAACCCCGATTTCGATCGTCAGGCCGAGGATTTGTGGGTGTTCGGCTATGGCTCGCTGATCTGGCGCCCGGGCTTCGAATATCTCGAGCGGCACCCCGCCAACATCATCGGCATGCACCGCTCGCTGTGCGTCTATTCGTTCGATCATCGCGGCACCCCGGAGCAGCCTGGGCTGGTGCTTGGCCTCGATTTCGGCGGCGCCTGCCGCGGCATCGCCTATCGGGTGGCGGCAAGCCAGCGCGCTGACGTGCTGGCGTATCTGCGCGAGCGCGAGCAGACCACCGCGGTGTACCGCGAGGTGGTTCGCGGCGTCTGGATCGAGGGCCAGCCGGAACGCCGTGTCGAGGCGTTGTGCTACGCGGTCGATCGCGGCCATGCGCAATACGCCGGCCGCCTTTCGCATGACCGGCAACTGCAGATCGTGCGGCAGGCCCATGGCCGCTCCGGCAACAACCGGGACTACGTGGTCGAGACGGTCAAGGCGCTGGAGGCGCTCAACATCACCGATCACGAGCTGCATGTGCTGGCCGAGCGCCTCAAGGGCACGCACGACATCCACGCTTAAACCGCCGATTTATCGCGCCCGCGCCGGAACGAAGACCGTCCGCTCCTCGTTCTCATTTCGGAGAGTGGTGGAGCCGAAAACGATGCAGGCCCGGCGTTCGTCGACAGTGGTTTTGGTCTATGTCGGGACGGTCGCGGCAGCGCTGGCGACGATCGCATTTGGGCTTTCCACAATCGTGACGGCCTCGATTGACGTGTCGCAGGGCGGCGCAACCGACCGGACGCTGCTGCAAGCCCAGGTCGACAGTTCGCGCGAGATTCGCCGGGCGCTGGCGACACCGATTGCGATCCCGCCGCTGCCCCCGATCACGGCGCATCTGCGGGAGGTCGCCTCGGTTTCGGCCCGCAAGCGCCCGGCGCCAGCCCTCGCCCTCTCATCGCAGGCCTTGAACTCGATGGCGATGGCACAGACCGCGGCACCGCCTGCGGCGGAGCCCGAAGCGCCGCAGCCGCGCTACCAGAGCCGCGACCGGCTGGCCACCGGCGGCTGGTAAGCCGCACCGCACAACTGACGCCTCGCAACAACTGCAAGACAACAAGAAAAAGCCCCGGCGTGAACCGGGGCCTTTTCTTTACTCTTCGATGACGCCGGTTAGTCGTACTTGAACTGCGTCATGCTCTTGAGCTGATCCTTGCTGGCGCCGGACAGCACCGCATGATCCGGATACCACTGCTTGCTGGGCTTGCTGCTCGTGGTGGTGGTGCCAGCCGGACGCGTCGTCGCCGCACCGGTCGTGCTGGTGGTCGTGGTCGAGGAGGTCTTGACCGGCTCGTCGACGAACTTCAGCTTGGCCATGTCGACCTTGATGTCGTGCTGGCCCATGCCGAGGAAGCCGCCGACGCCGATCACGACGCCTTCGACCTTGCCGGACTTGTCGATCAGCAGTTCGCTGATGTCGCCGAGCTTCTCGTTCTGTTCGTTATAGACGTTGAGACCGATCAGCTTGGAGGCCCGCCACTGGTCCGAGAAAACCTTGTTGGTGGTGGTCATCGTCGAGGTGGCCGCGGGAGCCGGGTGAGCGGTGGACGCGGGTGGATTGGATTGCGCGAACGCCGGTACGATCATGACCGACGCGAGCAACCCGCCGATGAGGAGGTTTGAGCGCATAGAGAAGTCTCCAGGTTTCAGGATACGAGACTTCACGAACGCGCGATCAGGAACATTGTTCCTGGATCAGGTGTCGCAGACGATTTCTTTCGAGTTCGATTTGATGTCGACTCGATTCAAGTTCCGCAATGTTGCGACGGCAACGATCCGGAACTTGCCGATGCTCAGCCGTTCGCGCGCGGCGGTTGCAAACCGTGGCGCGCCAGTTCGGCCTCGCCTTCCGCGATCAACCGCGCGGTCGCCCGCTCAATGTCATCCTGCAGCCGCCGCTGGAATGCCGCCTTGTCGAGACCCGGCGCGATCGGCGGCAGGAACTCGGCGACGATGGTGCCGGGCAGCTTGCGGAACGAACGGCGAGGCCAGAACAGCCCGGAATTCAGCGCCACCGGCACGCAGGGCACGCCGACTTCGGCATAGAGATGAGCAACGCCGAACTTGTAGCGCGGCTCGGCGCCGGGCGAACGCCGGGTGCCTTCCGGGAAGATGATGAGCTGCCGGCCGTTGCCGATTTCCGCCTTGGCGCGCGCCGTCATGTCGGTCAGCGCCTGCGAACCGGCGCCGCGATCCACCGGGATCATGCCGCCCTTCCACATGCACCAGCCGAAGATCGGGATCCACATCAGCTCGCGTTTGACGATGAAGGTGAAGTCGTCGAACAGCTTGAGCAGCGCGAAGGTCTCCCAGGTCGACTGGTGCTTGGCGGCGACGATCAGCGGCCCCGCCGGCAGGTTGTGCAAACCGCGCAGCTCGATCCGGGTGCCGCAGACGACGCGCAGCAGCCACACGCTGACGCGTCCCCACGTCTCGGCCATCTTCAGCACGGCGCGCCGCGGCAGCACGAGCGTCATCAACGCCACGAACAGCAGCAGCACCAGGTTCAGATAGAACAGGAGGTTGAACAGGATCGACCGGGCAATGATCACTTTTGAACCACGTTTCAGGGCTAGCGTCTCACTCGAAGGACCATGGCACCCACATGCGGACCTTGGCGACGAGAAATTTCACATATTCCCAGAGCAGCAGCCGCACGGTCTCGGAGTTTTCCCACCACGGCTCGGCCCGCATCTTCTCGGAAACGACCGGATAGGGCAGCAGCGTCACGTCCGGAAGCTCATGGGCGAGCTCGGCCATGGCGCGCGGCATGTGAAAGTTCGCGGTGACGACGATCAGCGACTTGAAGCCGCGCGACCTCACCCAGCGCCGCCGTCTCGACGGCGTTGCCGATGGTGTTGGTGGAATGGTCGATGTCGACGCAGCAAGTGAACCAGCGCTGATGCTCCGGCACCAGCCGGGAAATCTCGACCGGCCGGGTGACCGGATTGACCCCGGTGATAAGCAGCCGCTGGGCGCGGCCCGCAGCGAGCAGTTCGAGCGCGTCGTTGATGCGGAACGGCCCGCCGGTCAGCGCCACGATGCCGTCGGCGTTGCCGGGCGGCGCACCGTCGTTCGCTTCGGTCAGGTTGACGAACCAGAGAAAGCCCGCGCCGAACGCCGCCACCGCGAGGACCACGACCAGCAGCAGCGTCACGGCCCCAGCGCCGCGGCGACGGCCGGAGCCGCCGCGCGCCGGCATCACCCGACGCGTCCTTTGGCGCTGTTCCTCGACCGATGGCGTCCATCAATTCGGCTCCCGCCGGGATGTTATCGCAAAATCCGGCGCGTGGATGGCGCAACGCTACTCGACGGTTTCCAACGTGCGGTTGACGGTGTGGCGCGACGCCAGCGCCGTCACCAACGCGATCAGCACGATCTGCCCGGTGATCGCGGCATAGCCCTCCCAGCCGAGCGAGAAGCTGCCGAACAGCGTCGCCACCTGATCGCCGCTCGCCGTGCCGGCGCCGATGCGCGCCGCAATCCCGGCCGCGCCGAACGCCAGCATGGCGAGCCCGCCGCCGATCATGCCGCCCTCCAGGCCGAGCATCAGGAAGTGGCGCTGGAACTGGCCGGCGATGAAGCCGCTCTTGGCGCCGATGAAATGCAGCACCTCGACGATCGGGCGGTTGGTCGCCATCGCGCCGCGGGTGGCGAAGATCACCGACAGCACGGTGGCCACCAGCATCATGATCAGCAGCCCGATGCCGCCGGCGATGGTGGTCTGCGCCATGGCGCGCATCCGCTCGATGAACGCGCGATGATCGTCGAGGCTCGACGCCGGCGACCTTTTCGCTCAGCGCTTTCTTCAACGGCGCGAGATCGACGCCGCCGGAGGGCAGCTTGACCACGATCATCCGCGGCACCGGCAGATCGTCGAGCGACAGTCCGCTGCCGAGCCAGGGCTCAAGCAGGCCTTCGGATTCCTCCTTGCTGGTGGCGCGAACGTCGCCGACGCCGGGGACGGCGCGGGCCAGTTCGACCGCGCGCGCCACCTCGGCATCGAGGTTCTTGCCGTCGATCGGCCTGACCTGGATCGTGACCTCGCGCGCCACGTCGGACTGCCATTCGACCGCCGACGCCCGCACCAGCATGACGGCGCCGATGGTGAGCGAGGCCAGGAACGACATGATGGCGACCACGGCGACCAGCGCCCGGCCCGCGATGGAGCGCTTGGGCACGATCGGCGTCTCGCCGCGCGGCAGCATGCCGCCGATCGTCCTCTGCGAGGTCATCAACTCGCGGTCGATGTGCAAATCGGTGCGAAGCTCGGTCATGCCCGGTATCAATCATAGGCGTGCAGCCGCCCCTCGTGCAGCACGAGCCGGCGGCAGTCGTACTGGTCCATCAGGGCGATGTCGTGGGTGGCGATCACCACCGAGGTGCCGGACTTGTTGAGCTCGATGAACAGCCGCAGCAGGCGCTGCGCCAGATTGGGATCGACGTTGCCGGTCGGCTCGTCGGCGAGCAGCAGTTGCGGCCGCGCGATCACCGCCCGCGCGATCGCCGCGCGTTGCTTCTCGCCGCCGGACAGCACCGGCGGCAGCGCCGCCATGCGGTCGCCGAGCCCGACCCAATGCAACAGCTCGAGCACCTCGTCGCGATAGCTCGCCTCGTCCTTGCCCATCACCCGGAACGGCAGCGCCACGTTCTCATAGGTGGTCATGTGGTCGAGCAGCCGGAAATCCTGGAACACGATGCCGATGCGGCGGCGCAGCGTGGCGAGCGAATCCTTGCTCAAGGTCGCGGTGTCGTGGTCGAACACGGTGAGCAGCCCGCGGGTCGGCCGCAGCGACAGGAACAACAGGCGCAGCAGCGATGTCTTGCCGGCGCCCGATGGCCCGGTCAGGAACTGGAACGATTGCGGCTCGATCTCGAAATTGAGGTCGCGCAACACCTCGGGCCCGAGCCCGTACCGCAATCCCACGTTCTCGAATCGGACCACGCCGTGTCCCCTTGGGTCCGCTGAAGCTGATTCGCCCCGGGTCACAGGATAGCGGACCGTGACGATGCAGGCCGCATTAACGCGGCATTAACCCGGCAAGCCAAAGTCGTTTTTCAGGCAATCCCGCGGTTCCGCAACATTCTCCGGCCTCAACGGCAATTGCTGGCTTTTCATGGTTTCCGGTCCGCTTAACGGACCGCTGCTACGCTGGCAGGCGATGCAGATCGTCTGCCCCAGTTGCACAACATCCTACCAGATCGCCGAGATGGCGATCGGTGCGAGCGGCCGCTCGGTTCGCTGCGCACGCTGCCAGAACGTCTGGCACATCGCACCGCCGCCGATCGCCTCCCCCGTCGACCGAGCATTGGTCGCGGCGTTCCGCGCCGAGCCCCGCGAAGAGCTGCCGGAGGCGGCCCCGCTACCCTCTGAATCGTCCGAGCCTGCCAGCGAGCCCACAGCGGAGGCGTCAGCCGACGGCATCCCGGACCTCCCGCCGCCCGAGACGGTCGAGGATGCCGCTGACGACTCCGGCGAGCCGCCGATGGCGCTGTCGGAGATTCCAATTCCCGTGGCGCTCGACCCGCCTGCCGGATTCGGCGCGAATGGCGGTTTCATCCCCCGAGATCGAAAATTCCCCGCCGGACATCGAGAGTGTCGCCGCCCGCCGTCCCCGCACCGCGACCCGCAAGCGGAAGCAACGCGCGCGGCTGCCGCTCGCCGCAGCAATCGCCGCGTTGATGCTCGTCAGCGCAACGCTGATCGGCGTTCGCAAGGACGTGGTGCGGCATGTGCCGCAGCTTGCCTCGTTCTATGGTGCGATCGGGATGCCGGTGAATCTGCGCGGCATGGCCTTTACCGATCTGAAGATCGGCAACGAGATTCACGACGGCGTGCCGGTGCTGGTGATCGAGGGCGTGATCGTGAGCACGACATCGAAGACAGCGGACGTGCCGCGGTTGCGCTTTGCGCTTCGCAGCGCCAGCGGCGCCGAGGTGTATTCCTGGACCGCGCCGCCGACGCAGCCGACGCTCGGCGCGTTCGAGACGCTGCCGTTCCGCAGCCGGCTCGCCTCGCCGCCCGCCGAGGCCCACGACATCGAGGTGCGGTTCTTCACCCGCCACGATGCGGTCGCAAGCCTCCGCTGAGTCGGCTGTGGCGCGCATCCTAATCGCCGAGGACGAGGAGCCGCTGCGCAAGCTGATCGCGCGTGCGCTTGGCGAGGAAGGCCATCTCGTGGTGACGACCGCCGACGGCACCGAGGCGCTCGACATGCTTCAGAGCGAGGACGGCGGTTTCGACCTGCTGCTCGCCGACATCAAGATGCCCGGCATGGACGGCATCGCGCTGACGCTGGCGGTGGCGCGCGACTATCCCAAGCTGCCAATCCTGCTGATGACGGGCTATGCCGATCAGCGCGAGCGCGTCGCCGGACTCGAGCGAGCTGATCTGCGACGTCATCGCCAAGCCGTTCTCCGTGGCCGAAATCAAGTTCGCGGTCGCCTCGGCGCTGGTCAAGGGCCGGCGTTGAGAACCGCCGGCATGACCGATCCCGCACGCAAGCGTGTCAAGACAACCGCGATGCCCTATAGAGAACTGTGGGCGGGTTGCGGCTCGGCAAGCCTGGCCCAGGGGGATGGATGCCAGAGCTAATCCACGACCTTGCCGTGTCCATTCTGGTGGCGTGGATTCTCGGCGTCGCGGCGCATCTGGCGCGCCAGCCGCTGATCCTGGCCTATCTGGTCGCCGGATTCGTGGTCGGTCCTTCCGGCCTGCGATGGGTGCAATCGCAACAATCGATCAACACCATCGCCGAGCTCGGCCTGATCTTCATGCTGTTCATGATCGGGCTGGAGATCGACCTGAAAAAGATCAGGCAGGCCGGCAGCGTCATCCTGGTCACGTCGGCGGCGCAGATCTTCGGCTGCTTCGCGCTTGGGCTCGCGCTGTTCATGCTGATCGGCATTCCGCTCGGCGACCGCCGCTTCGACGCGCTCTACCTTGCCGCCGCCGCCTCGCTGAGCAGCACCGTCATCATCGTCAAGGTGCTCTACGACAAGTACGAGCTCGACACGTTGCCGGGCCGCATCACGCTCGGCGTGCTGGTGGCGCAGGACCTCACCGCCATCCTGTTCCTCGCCATCCAGCCGAGCCTCAACGATCTGCAGGTCGATGTTGCGCTGCTCTCGGTGGTGCGGGTCGTGGCGCTGCTTGCGGTGGCGCTGCTGATCAGCCGCTACACGCTGCCGCATCTGTTCCAACTGATCGCGCACCTGCCCGAGCTGGTGCTGGTCGGCGCGCTGGCGTGGTGCTTTGCGATGGCCGAATTCGCCGAATTCCTCGGCCTGTCCCGGGTGATGGGGGCGCTGATCGCGGGCGTCTCGCTGTCGACCTTCCCCTACGCGCTCGACGTCACCGCCAAGGTCACGTCGCTCCGCGATTTCTTCATCACGTTGTTCTTCGTGGCGCTCGGCATGAACATCCCGGTGCCGACATGGGTCGGTGCTGACGCTGGCGCTGATGATGGTGGCGTTCACCTGGGTGAGCCGCTTCATCACGGTGGTGCCGCCGCTCTACCTGCTGCGACAGGGCCTGCGCGCCAGCCTGCTGCCCGCCATCAACCTCGCGCAGATCAGCGAGTTCTCGCTGGTGCTGCTGCAGATCGGCGTGCAATCCGGCCACACCACGCCCGGCGTCGCCGGCGCCGCCTCCACCGCCTTCGTCGTGCTGGCGGTGCTCAACACCTTCCTGATGATGCGCAGCGACGCCGCGACCCGGTTCGCCATCCCCATCCTCAAGCGGCTCGGCCTGCGCGATCTCGACGACGGCAACGCCGGAAGCGGGCCCAGCGACCGCGGCAGCGGCGCATCCTGATCCTCGGCTTCTACCGGATCGCCAGTTCGTTCCTGGCCGAGCTGGAGCAACTGCACTCGCCGCTTGCCAAGCAAGTGACCGTGGTCGACTTCAATCCCGATGTGTTCCACGCCCTGCAGCAGCGCGGATTCGGCGTCCACTACAATGACATTTCCAACGTCGAATCGCTGAAGCACGCCGGAATTGGCGAAGCCGAGATCGTGATTTCGAGCATTCCGGATTCACTGCTCAAGGGCACCACCAACGAAAAGCTGGTCCGCCATGTTCGCACGGTCAACCCGGCGGCGAAGATCATCGCGACCGCCGAGGTGCTAGCGGATGCGCAGCAGCTTTACGCCGCCGGCGCCGATTACGTGACCATCGCCCGGCTCGACCAGGCCACCGAATTGATCGAGGTGGTCACCGCCGCCGAAGCGGGCAAGCTGGAAGAGCTCAAGGCCAAGCTCGACGCGCGGCTGCGCGACCGGCGAGAGATTTTGCCGTAGCAGCGAGCGATGCGGCTCTAGATCAAATAGATCCGATCCGGCAGCTCATTCGCGGTTCGCCTTCCGCGGGCGGAAAATTCTTGGCGAGCTCATTGCCGCATAGATCGATGGCGGCGACAAAGCCATCCGCGATGCGGCCGTCGCGCATGTGCGCAGTCAGCGCGTCAACGGCCGCCTGCCAGTGCGATTGCGGAACGCGGGCGGAAATTCCCTCGTCGGCGATGATGCGTGCATAACGCTCGGCGAGCGAGACAAAGATCAATATGCCGGTGCGCTCGCTTTTTCCGAGCAAGGCCGCGGACCGTGAACTGCTCCATCGCCGCGCGATGCGCCACGGCGCGCCGCGCGCTCCGCGGCATCAGCGCCACCCGGACCGGCGGCCAGCAGAAGATCGCCATCAGGATCACGAAGGCGACGACCTGCAGCGAGAGGATGCGATAGACCGGCATCGCGGTGAAGCTCACCAGCAGCCACGGCAGCGCGAGCGCGCCCATTGCGGCGAGGAACACCGGCAACGCCGTGGCGGTGACGGACGATTGCGCCAGCACGCAGACGATCTCGCCCGAGGTCCTCGCCTCGGCGGCGTGGATCGCAGTCGGATATCCGTTTGCGGTCCTCTGCCGAAATGACTCATCACCAGCTCCCCGACGCTCCGCCGCCGCCTGACGAGCCTCCGCCGCCGGAAAATCCGCCACCGCCGCCCCGGAGGATCCGCTGCTGCTGCCCGAACTCAGCAGGATGTTCAGCGCGATGTTGAAGAAAAACCAGCGAAAGCCGGGCGAGACGATCAGCAGCACGATGACGACGATGACGATCAGAACGATGAGCCAGTTGACCGGGTCGCGCGCCGGCGGATTGTCCAGCCGCAGCGACGGGCGCTTCTCCCACTCGGATGAATCGGTGGTGAGCACCGTGATGATGTCGTCGACGCCGCGCGAGATGCCGCCGCTGAAGTCGCCGGTCTTGAAGCGGGGCGTGATCGCATTGGTGATGATGACCTTGCCGAGCGCGTCGGTCAGCGTGCCTTCGAGGCCGTAGCCGACCTCGATGCGAACCCGATGCTCGTTCGGCGCGACCAGCAGCAGCACGCCGTTGTTCTTGGCCTTCTCGCCAAGCTTCCATTCGCGGAACAGCGCGTTGGCGTAAGGCTCGATCTCCTGGCCTTCGAGCGAATTGACGGTGGCGACGACAAGCTGGATGCCGGATTTCGCTTCGAGATCGGCAAGCTTCGGCTCGATGGCGCGCTTCGCGTCCGCCGAAATGACATTGGCCTGATCGACGATGCGGCCGGTGAGCGCCGGGAACGTCAGCGCCACCGCGGCGACGACGGTCCACAACAGCGCGACAGCGACAGTGGCGAAGCGCGATCGCCGCGTCGAACGACCAACAGGATCGGCCCACGATCATGTCGCGGCCTTGGCCGGAGCCGTCAGAACTTGACCTGCGGCGGCGTCTGCGCCGTGTCGTTGGCGGCGAACTCGGCCATCGGCTTGTTGGAGCGGAACACCGTCGAGGCCCAGATGATGCCCGGGAACGTCTTCAGCTCGGTGTTGTAGACCCGCACCGCTTCGATGTAGTCGCGCCGGGCGACGGCGATGCGGTTCTCGGTGCCTTCAAGCTGGGACTGCAGCGCGAGGAAGTTCTGGTTGGACTTCAAGTCGGGATAGTTTTCGCTGACGGCGAGCAGCCGCCCGAGCGCGCCGGAAAGCTGGTTCTGCGCATCCTGGAATTGCTTCAGCTTCTCGGGATCGGTGAGCTGCGACACGTCGATCTTGACCTGCGTCGCCTTGGCGCGGGCCTCGACCACGGCGGTCAGAACCTCCCGCTCCTGCTTGGCGTAGCCCTGCACCGTGGCGACGAGATTGGGAATGAGGTCGGCGCGGCGCTGGTAGTTGTTCTGCACGTCGGCCCATTTGGCCTTGGCCTGTTCTTCAGCCGTCGGAATGGTGTTGTAGCCGCAGGCCGAGACCGTCAGGCCGAGCACAACGGCCGCGAATACGGCCCGTATCGTGGAAAAGGAAATGGTCATGGGCGCCCCCTGCTCCGCTCAAATGAGGAGTTCGGACGCTGACGTAAGGCAGAATACGAGAGCCAGCAAGGCACCACGACAGATTTAGTGCCGACCCAGCGAGACCCCTATTTCACGCGGCGGCCCTGAAAGAAGCCCTTGTTCGTCGTGTTCTGCTTGATGTTGGCCGTTTCGCCCTTTTCCGCCGCGTTGGCGTGATGTTCGTGCGTCACCGAGTTGTCTTTGGCCATATCTTTTTTCGGATCGCTGGCGTGGCCCTTGTTGGTCCGGTTGGCGGGGGGAACGGGCGGCATGGATGAGGACATGGCAATTCTTTCCGTTGATCAGCGCCCCAGCACAACGCCGGCGGCAACGGAATGGTTGCTTTGCTAGTAGTCCTTCAGCAGCCGCTCGATGTAATCGAGCTCAAGCTGCGGGCGGAAGCTCTCGCCGAAGCGCTTGCGCAGCTCTTCCAGGATGCGGCGCGCGCGCTGCACGTCGATCTCGCCCGGCACCTTGACCGTGGTGTCGTCGCCATAGTCGCGGCCGCGCAGCGGCCGGCCGAGCGGATCGGTGTCCTGGTTGGCGCGGGCCTGCCCGGTGCGGCCCGGATTGCCGGGCCCCGGGCCCTGCCCCATCTGCTGCTGCATCGACTGCGCCATGCCCTGCGCGCCCTTGCGCATCGCCTCGAGCGCGCGGCCCTGCGAATTCGACCGCGCTGTCGGCATCGCCCTCGCCGAGCTGCGCCCTGCGCGTCGCCCATCGCCTCGCCGGCCTGGCCGAGCTGATTGCCTTCGCCGCTCTGCTCGCCCTGCTGACCGTCGCCCGGCTGCGGGAAGCCCTTCTTCTTCATCTCCTCCAGCAGCTTGTTGAGCTGCTCGCGCAGCGCCTGCTGGTCCTGGCGCAGCTCGCCCATCTGGTTGCGGTCGCCCTGCTGGCCGCGCTGGCCCTGCTGCCGCGCTGCTGGCGGCGCTGGTCCTGGCCCTGGCGGAAGGTGCGGTCGCGCAACTGCTGCTGCTGGCGGATCATGTCGCCGAGCTCGTCGAGCGCCTGCTGCATGTCGTCGCCGTCGCCCTGATCGCCGTTCGGCTGCGCCATCTGCAGGTTGTCGAGCATCGGCCGGAGCTGATCGAGCAACTGCTTGGCGGCGTCCTTGGCGCCGGAGCGCGCCAGCCGCTCCATGCGGTCGAGCATGCTGCGCAGATCCTGCGAGCGGAGCTGCCGCATCGAATTGCGGATCGAGCGGCCGCGCCATCTGCGGGTTCTTGCGCATCTCCTCGGCCAGCGCCTGCATGAACTTGTCGAGCGCGGCGCGAAGGTCGTCCATCAGCTTCTTGATCTCTTCGTCGGAGGCGCCGCGCTCCAGCGCCTCGCGCAAGCGCGTCCTGCGCGGCGCGAAGCTGCTTCTCGGTCTCCGAGACGTTGCCGTCCTCGAGGAACACCGCCATCGACCACAGCCGCGCCACCACGTCGCGCAGGCCGTCGTCGCTCTCGGCGCGCGCCAAGCTGCCAGTAGATCGAGCGCAGCCCGAGATAGACGTTGGTCTCCGGGATGAACCGCTCCGGCGCGATGGTCAGCGCATCGAGCGCCATCAGCACGTTGTCCTTGGCGTTGGCATCGAGCGCGAGATTGCGGCGCTGCTCGATCAGCGCGCGCGGCAACGGCTTGGCGAACGGCCGCTCCGGCAGCCGCATCTCATGCGGCGCTCGAGCGGCCTTCGTTGTTGGCCTCGTCGCGGGCGACGAGCGTCATCGCCACGTCGACGCCGGCCCAGGGATGCTCGGAGAGATCCTTGGTGGTCTGTGCCGGTGCCGGCGCGGGTGCGCGCCTGCGGCAGCACCAGCGTGAAATTCGGCGCGTCGAACAGCGGACGCGGCGGCTTGGCGTCGGGCCGGTCGGCTGCGGCGGCGGGCGCTTGCGCTCGAAGGTCGCCTGCGCGTCGACCACGCCGTAGTCGTCCTCGATCTTGTAGTTGCAGCAGCAGCGAGCCGCGAAGCTGCGGCTTCCGGCTCCTTGGCGAGCGCGATGGTCGGCGGCGCGATCCGGCGATGGCGTTGAAGCGTCCAGACCACGTCGTCGCTGCCGCCGCTGCACGGTCGCGGTGCCGGCGGCGGTGATGGTGAAATGCCGCTCCTCGGTGCCCTTCGGCGCCTGCGGCTTGGTCTTCGGCCTTGGCCTCCGCGATGCCGCCCTTGACGGCGACGTCGAGCCCGGACTGGCCGGTCGCGCGCACCACCAAGGTCGAGCCGGCCGGCACCGTCACCGGACCGCTGGCGCGCGCCTGCGATCTGCTCGCCGGGGCGCAGGCCCGGCAGGATCAGCGGCGGCCGGCCGGTGTAGGCCGGCGGCGTCACCCAGGCGTCGATCCGGTAATTGGCCGGCGTCACCACGCCATGCCAGTCGAACGCGGCGGCGATGCGCTTGGTGCGGTCGCTGCCGGCGGTGAAGAACGCCGCGACCGCGAGAACGAGCACCAGCCCGCGCAACGCATAAGGATCGCGCGCGGCGACCTGCGGAACCGGCGTTGCCGGCCTTCAGCGACGGCGCGGCGCGCAGCGCGCGCTCCAGATGCGCGCGCCAGAGCGCGACCGCGAACGAGTCGCCGGCCTCCGGCGCCATGCGGTCGGCGATCGCGGTGGCCGGCCGGTGCGGCAGCAGGCTGTTGCGGTCGAGCCGCCGCAGGCCTTCGATCGCGATCGGCCAGCGCACCTTGAACAGCGGCACGGTCGCCGCCACCGCCAGCACGAAGAAGACGAACAGGCCGATGGCGCGGCCGAGCGGCGGCAGCGACACCCAGAGGCCGAACCAGGACAGCGCCAGGAACAGCCCGACCGCGGTCGCGATCGAGGCCAGCGCCGGCCACAGCCGTTCCCAGAAGAGCGCCAGCCGGGCGCGCCCGAGCGCGCGCGACAGCATGGCTGTCGCCGGCGCGAGCATCGCGCTCGTCGCTGGGCTTGTCGGTCGTTCGGCTTCGCTCAAAGCGGCTCCAGAGGGAGAATCTGCCCTTCTCACAACATTCTAGCACGCGGCTTGGCCGGCCAGAATCCAAGCAAATTGCAAGCCAGCCTCACAGCCAAGCTGGCAATTTATCCAGACCAATCAATTGGTCGGCATCAAGGCGGGGCCGCACCAGCGCCCATTCGCCATCCCGGACAAGGACTTCCGGGATCAGCGGCCGGGTGTTGTAGGTGCCGGCCTGGACCGCGCCATAGGCGCCCGCGGTCATCACGGCCAGCAGATCGCCCGGCCTGGGTTCCGCGATATCCCGGTCGAGCGCCAGGAAATCGCCCGATTCGCAGACCGGGCCGACCACGTCCGCCATGATCCGGCGCGCGTCCGGCGCCGGCTCCGTCACCGGCTGGATCTCGTGGATGGGCCTCGTAGAGCGTCGGGCGGATCAGGTCGTTCATCGCCGCATCGACGATGACGAAGGTCTTGGCCTCGCCGCGCTTGAGATAGAGCACGCGCGTCACCAGGATACCGGCGTTGCCGACGATCAGCCGGCCCGGGCTCGAAGATCAGCTTGCAATCGAGGCCGCGCGTCGCGCGCTTGACCACCTCGGCATAGGCGGAGGGATCGGGCGGCGGCTCGTTGTCGTCGCGGTAGGGAATGCCCAGGCCGCCGCCGAGATCGACGTGCGAAATGGTGTGGCCGTCGGCGCGCAACTCGCGCACGAAATCCGACAGCAGCGCGAAGGCGTCGTCGAACGGCGACAGCTCGGTGATCTGGCTGCCGATGTGCATGTCGACGCCGACGACGCGCAGCCCCGGCAGCTTCGCGGCCTTGGCATAGATCGCCCGCGCGCCGCTGATCGGAATGCCGAACTTGTTCTCGGCGCGCCGGTCGCGATCTTGGCGTGGGTCTTGGCATCGACGTCGGGATTGACGCGGATCGAGATGTTCGCGGTGCGGCCCTTGCCCGCGGCGATCGCGGACAGCAGCTCCAGCTCCGGCTCGGACTCGACGTTGACGCACAGGATGTTCTCGTCGAGCGCCAGCGCAAGCTCGGCCGCGGTCTTGCCGATGCCGGAAAACATGATCTTGTCCGGCGGCACGCCGGCCGCGAGCGCGCGCTTGAGCTCGCCGCCGGAGACGACGTCGGCGCCGGCGCCGAGCTTCGCCAGCGTCGCGATCACCGCCTGGTTGGAATTGGCCTTGACCGCGTAGCAGACCAGCGACGGCACATCGGCAAAGGCGCCGGCGAACACGCGGTAGTGCCGCTCCAGCGTCGCGGTGGAATAGCAATAGAACGGCGTGCCGACCGCCTGCGCGAGGCTTGCGAGATTGACCGCCTCGGCGTGCAGCACGCCGTCGCGATAAGCGAAGTGGTGCATGGCGCGCTCAGTCGATCAGCCAATCGGCGGGAAGTCTTCTTCTTCGGCCCTCGGGAGCGATCGGCCGGCCGTCCTCGTCGTATTCCGGTTGGCTTCTGCCGGCGGCGCCTGCGCGCCCCTGCGGCGTGATCGGCGTCCGGACCGCTTGCCGGATCGAGCTCATAGCCGCCGGGCGGCGGATCGAGCGGGCCCTTGCGGCCGCAGGCCGCCAGCGGCAGGGCCAAGGCAAGCGCGCCGATCACGGCGAGGACAAACGATGAGCGATTGGGCCGGGACAAGGCAGGCTCCGAAATTTCGCGCAACCATAACAGATTGTGTGTCATTTGCGAGGCTCGCCCGGATCGCATGCGCGCATCGGAAGCTTCAGCTCCGCTCGCGCTCCAGCGTCTTCAGCCATTTCCTGGCCTGCGCGCGCACGTTGTTCGGCGCGGTGCCGCCGTAGCTCGTGCGGCTGCCGACCGAGCGATCCACCGAGAGCACGCCGAACACGGCTTGCGTGATTCTCGGCTCGATCTTCTTCATCTCGGCGAGCGGCAGCTTGTGCAGCGGCAGGTCGGCCTCCGCCGCCTTGGCGACGATGCGGCCGGTGACGTGATGGGCCTCGCGGAACGGCATCTTCAGCGTGCGCACCAGCCAATCGGCGAGATCGGTCGCGGTGGCGTAGCCGGCGCCGGCGGCGGCCTTCATGCGCGCCGCGTCCGGCTCCATGTCGCGCACCATGCCGGTCATGGCGTCGATCGAGAGCGCCAGCGCGTCGAGCGCGTCGATGGTGCCTTCCTTGTCCTCCTGCATGTCCTTCTGATAGGCGAGCGGCAGGCCCTTCATCACGATCAGCATCGCGTTGAGCGCGCCGACGACGCGGCCGGTCTTGGCGCGCACCAGTTCGGCGGCGTCCGGATTGCGCTTCTGCGGCATGATCGAGGAGCCGGTGGTGAACTTGTCGCTGAGCTTGACCAGGCCGATCAGCGGCGAGGTCCAGATCACGATCTCCTCGGCGAAGCGCGACAGATGCACCGACGCGATCGCGGCGGCGGCGAGCGTCTCCATCACGAAGTCGCGGTCGGACACGGCGTCGAGCGAATTCGCCATCGGCCGGTCGAACTCCAGCGCCGCCGCGGTCATGTCGCGGTCGATCGGGAACGAGGTGCCGGCCAGCGCCGCGGCGCCGAGCGGCATGTCGTTCAGCCGCGACTGCGCATCGGCGAAGCGGCCGCGGTCGCGCGCCGCCATCTCGACATAGGCCAGCAGATGATGACCGAACGTCACCGGCTGCGCGCTCTGCAGATGCGTGAAGCCCGGCATCACCGTGCCGGCGTGCTTCGAGCGCCTTCTCGGCCAGCGCCTGCTGGTAGTCGGCGAGCAGCCCGTTGATGTCGTCGATGCGCGACCTGATCCACAGCCGGAAATCGGTCGCGACCTGGTCGTTGCGCGAGCGCGCGGTGTGCAGCCGGCCGGCGGCCGGCCCGATCAGCTCGGACAGCCGGCTCTCGACATTCATATGGATGTCTTCGAGCGCCCGCTTGAACTTGAACTTGCCGGAGCCGATCTCTGACAGGATCGTGTCTAGACCGTGAGCGATCTTGCGGGCATCGTCCGCCGCGATGATGCCCTGTTTGGCGAGCATCGCGGCGTGGGCCTTGCTGGCGGCAATGTCCTGGCGATACAGGTGCCAATCGAAGTCGATCGAGGTGTTGATCTTCTCCATGATGGCGGCGGGGCCGGACGCAAAGCGCCCACCCCACATCGTGTTGCTCACGACGGGTTTCTTGCCGCTCTTGCTGACTCTTGCTTGTCTTTTCTTGGCCACCAGGATTCACCGATGATGAGTTCGCACGACGCCCCGCGCAGCCTACGCCAAGAAGCGGATCGCCTTGATTGTTCTGGGCGGCGTGGTCGGCGTCGCGGTCGGGCTGGCGGGGGTATACGGGATTGGCCGCCTGACAGGCAATGCGGGAGCCGATCCGGCCTGCAAGGCTTCGGTGGAAACCGCCGCGCCGGATGGCGCCGCTGGTCCGCGGCGAGGTCGCCGCCGTTTCGGTCGCCAGCGCCCCGAAAAGCCTGCCGGCGCTTGCCTTCAAGGACGGCAGCGGGGCCGACGAAATCGCTGGCCGACTGGCGCGGCCGCACCGTGCTGCTGAACCTGTGGGCGACCTGGTGCGTGCCCTGCCGCAAGGAGATGCCGGCGCTCGACGCCTTGCAGGCGCAAGCTCGGCGGCGCGGACTTCGAGGTGGTGTCGATCAACATCGACACCCGCGATACCGACAAGCCGAAGGCACTGGCTGAAGAACGTCGGCGTCAACACGCTCGCCTATTACGCCGACAACAGCGCCAAGGTGTTCCAGGACCTCAAGGCGATCGGCAAGGCGTTCGGCATGCCGACCACGCTGATCGTCGATCCGCAACGGCTGCGAGCTTGCGACCCTGGCCGGGCCGGCGGAATGGGCGAGCGACGACGCGGTCAAGCTCGTCGCCGCGGCGCTGAAGAAATAGCTCCGCGTCGCCCGGATAAAGCAGGCGCGCCGCTGTTGACAGCGCCGCCAGCATAAGTTTACACTTAACCTAATGGTTAACTATCGAAACGATGCCCTCGATCGGGTGTTTGCGGCGCTGGCCGACCCGACCCGGCGGGCGCTGGTGGCCCGGCTGGAGCGAGAAGGAAAGCCTGACCGTCAGCGAACTGGCGCAGCCGTTTCCGGTGTCGCTGCCGGCGATCATGAAGCATCTCGACGTGCTGTCGGATGCCGGACTGATCAGCGCGCAGCAAGAGCGGCCGCACGCGTGAACTGCCAGCTCACCGCGGCCACGATGAAATCCGCCATGGATTGGCTGCATCGCTACGAACGTTCTGGTCCGCGGGCTCGACCGCCTCGGCACTATTCTGGAGGAAGACGACATCATGGCCACCCAAGCAACAGCCACCAAGCCAAGCCTCACCATCAAGCGCCGCTTCAACGCGCCGCCGGCGAAAGTCTTCGCCGCGTGGACCGACCCGCAAATGATCGCGCGCTGGTTCGGGCCGGCCGGTGTCGAACGCGTCGAGGCCAAGACCGACCTGCGGGTCGGCGGCCACTACCACATCACCATGCACGTGCCGGGCGACCGGCACGACGTGATCGGCGTCTATCGCGAGATCGTGCCGAACCAGAAGCTCGTCTTCACCTGGGCCTGGAAGACCACGCCGGAGCGCGAGTCGCTGGTCACCGTCACGTTCAAGCCGGATGGCGACGGCACCATGCTGACGCTGCTGCACGAGCAGTTCTTCGACGACGACGCGCGCGACCGCCACAACGCACGGCTGGACCGGCGCGATCGACAAGCTCGAGAAGCTGTTCGCCTGAACGGAGGATGACATGGCGGTCACACGGACATTTCCACTGGAACGAACTGCTGACCAGGGACGTCGAGCGCTCCAAGCGCTTCTACGGCGACACGATCGGCTGGACCTTCGAGGCCATGCCGATGCCGGACGGCGCGCACCTATTGGGTCGCGATGCATGGGCGGCCAGCCGGTCGCCGGCCTGTTTCCGACCGACCGGCCTGGATTCGAGCAACTGCCGGAAGCCTGGATGTCCTATCTCGCGGTCGACGACGTCGATGCGCGGGTGAAGAAGGCCGTCGCCGCCGGCGCCAAGCTGATGAAGCCCGATCTTCGACGTGCCGCATGTCGGGCGGATCGCGATCCTGACCGAGCCCGGCGGCGCCGGCGTCGGCTGGATGACGCCGGTCTGAGCAACGTCACGTCGACCAAGCAGAAGTCGTCAGCGTGTCTGTTCATTGTCAGCAAGAGGAGTCGAACATGAAGCTCTATGGATTTCCGCCCTCGCCCAACACCTGGAAGGTCCGCGCGGTCGCGGCCCATCTCGGCATTCCGCTCGAACTCGAATTCGTCGACCTGATCAAGGGCGGCTCGCACACGCCGGCTATCTCGCGATCAATCCCACCGGCCGCACCCCGACGCTGGTCGACGGCGACTTCAAGCTCTGGGAGTCCACCGCGATCATGCAGTACCTCGCGAGCCAGAAGCCGAACTCGCTCTGGCCGGACAACGCCCGCACCCGCGCCGACATCATGCGCTGGCAAAGCTGGTCGCTCGCGCACTGGAGCAAGGAGGGCTGCGAGCCGCTGATGTTCCAGCGGCTGGTGAAGAAGCTCGTGAACCTCGGCGCCGCCCGGACGAGGCCGTCGTGGCCAAGGGCCTCGAATGCTTCAACAAGGAGGCCAAGGTGCTCGACGCGCATCTGGCGAAGCAGCCCTATCTCGTCGGCAAGGAGCTCACGCTCGCCGATTTCTCGGTCGCGGCACCGCTGTTCTACGCCGACGAGGCCGGCTTGCCGGTCGGCGCCTATCCGCACGTCCAGGAATGGTTCGGCCGCGTCTCCGCGCTGCCGTGCTGGCGCGAAACCGCGCCGCAGCCGACCGCCGCGGCGGCGTAATCCAGCTCGACATGGCGACGCGAAAGGGCGGCTGCGGCCGCCCTTTTTCATGGCTGCCGGCGACTTCCGCAACGTGCGATGCCAGGCTTAAATTCGGCGCGATGACCGAGCAGACCTGCCTCATATCCGAAGACCGCCGCCTGCGCCTGCGGCGCGCTGACCGTCACCGTCTCGGCGCCGCCGCAGATGCGTCCACGCCTGCGCGTGCCTGGACTGCCAGCGCAGCAGCGGCAGCGCGTTCTCCTACTCGGCGTTCTTTCCGAGAAGCCGCGGTGAAGGTCGGCGGCGAGTCCGAACGCTGGCGGCGCTCCTCGGAAGCCGGCCGCTGGAGCGAAGCGAACTTCTGCCCGACCTGCGGCGTCAGCGTCTTCACGCCGGCTGGAAGCGCTGCCGGAGATGATCGTGCGTGTCCGGTCGGCTGCTTCGGCGATCCGGATTTTCCAGCGCCCGGCAAGTTGTACTGGAGCTCGCAGACGCCATCACTGGCTCGACCTGCCGGCCGGCATCGAGCGGATCGAGACGCAGTAGCCGGGATCTAGCGCGTCGGAACCGGCTTCGCGCCGCGATAATCGTAGAAGCCGCGGCCGGCCTTCTTGCCGAGCCAGCCGGCCTCGACGTATTTCACCAGCAGCGGGCACGGCCGGTATTTCGAATCCGCCAGCCCCTCGTGCAGCACCTGCATCACCGACAGGCAGGTGTCGAGGCCGATGAAGTCGGCAAGCTCCAGCGGCCCCATCGGATGGTGCGCGCCGAGCCGCATCGCGGTGTCGATCGCCTCGACGTTGCCGACGCCCTCGTAGAGCGTGTAGATCGCCTCGTTGATCATCGGCAGCAGGATGCGGTTGACGATGAAGGCCGGGAAATCCTCGGCCACCGCGATGGTCTTGCCGAGCTTGGTGACGAACTCCTTCGACGCCTCGAAGGTGGCGTCGGCGGTGGCGATGCCGCGGATGAGCTCGACCAGCTCCATCAGCGGCACCGGATTCATGAAATGGATGCCGATGAACTTCTCCGGCCGGTCGGTCGAGGCGGCGAGCCGCGTGATCGAGATCGACGAGGTGTTGCTGGCGACGAGCGTCTCGGGCTTCAGCGACGGGCAGAGCTCGGTGAAGATCTTGCGCTTGACGTCTTCCTTCTCGGTCGCCGCCTCGATCACCAGATCGCAGTCGGACAGACCGTCGTAGGTTTCGGCCGTGCTGATGAGCTTGAGCGCCGCCTGCTTCTGCTCCTCGGTGATGCGCTTGCGGCTGACCTGGCGCGCCATGTTGCCGTTGATCGTGGCCAGCGCCTCCTTGAGGCGCGGCGCCGCGATGTCGTTGATCACGACGGGGATGCCGGCCAGCGCGCAGACATGGGCGATGCCGTTGCCCATCTGGCCCGCGCCGATGATCCCGACCTTGCGAATGCTCTGCGCCATGATTTTGGTCCGAAACTCCGATTGTAGCCGATTGTCAGCGCTTGATCTTTGGCCAATTCGGCCTGAAGTTCCGGCAGCGCCTGATAGAGATCGGCCACCAGGCCGTAGTCGGCGACCTGGAAGATCGGCGCTTCCTCGTCCTTGTTGATAGCAACAATCACCTTGGAGTCTTTCATCCCGGCGAGATGCTGGATCGCGCCGGAAATTCCGACCGCGATGTAGAGCTCGGGCGCCACCACCTTGCCGGTCTGGCCGACCTGCCAGTCGTTCGGCGCGTAGCCGGCATCGACCGCGGCGCGCGAGGCGCCGACGCCGGCGCCCAGCAGGTCCGCCACCGGCTCGATGTATTTGGTGAAGTTCTCGCGGCTCTGCATGGCGCGGCCGCCGGAGATGATGATCTTGGCCGAGGTCAGTTCCGGCCGGTCGCTCTTCGACAGCTCCTCGCCGACGAAGGACGAGATGCCGGGATCGGCCGCCGCCGCGACGTTCTCGACCGGCGCCGAACCGCCCTCGCCCGCCGCCTGCGAAGGTCGAGGTGCGGATGGTCAGGACCTTCTTGGCGTCCTTCGACTTCACGGTCTGGATCGCGTTGCCGGCATAGACCGGCCGCTCGAAGGTGTCGGGCGCGACGATCTTGCTGACGTCGGAGATCTGCATGACGTCGAGCAGCGCCGCGACGCGCGGCATCACGTTCTTGCCGTTGCTGGTGGCCGGCGCGACGATCGCGTCATAGGAGCCGGCGAGCGAAACGATCAGCGCCGCGAGCGGCTCGGCCAGCGCGTGCTCGTAGAGCGCGCCGTCGGCGAGCAGCACCTTCTTGACGCCGTCGAGCTTGGCCGCGGCATCGGCCACGGCCTTGGCAGTCCTTGCCGGCGACGAGAATATGCACGTCGCCGCCGAGCGCCTTGGCGGCGGTCAGCGCCTTGTTGGTGGAATCCTTGAGCGACTTGTTGTCGTGCTCGGCGAGAAGAAGCGTGGTCATCCGATCACCCCCGCGTCCTTGAGCTTGGCGACAAGCTCGGCGGGCGAAGCGACCTTGACGCCGGACTTGCGGCCCGGCGGCTCGACGGTCTTCACCAGTTCAAGCCGCGGCTTGGCGTCGACGCCGTAAGCATCCGGCGTCTTCTCCTCGATCGGCTTCTTCTTCGCCTTCATGATGTTCGGCAGCGACGCGTAGCGCGGCTCGTTCAGGCGCAGATCGGTGGTGACGATCGCCGGGCCTTTCAGCTTCACGGTCTGCAAGCCGCCGTCGACCTCGCGCGTCACCTGGATGGTGTCGCCGTCGACCGTGAGCTTGGAGGCGAAGGTGCCCTGCGGCCAGCCGGTCAGCGCCGCCAGCATCTGGCCGGTCGCGTTGCAGTCGTCGTCGATCGCCTGCTTGCCCATGATGACGAGGCCGGGCTTCTCGGCATCGACGATGGCCTTGAGGATCTTGGCGACCGCGAGCGGCTCGACCGGCCCGTCGACCTTCACCAGGATGCCGCGGTCGGCGCCCATGGCGAGCGCGGTGCGGATCGTCTCGCCGGCCTGCTGCGGGCCGATCGAAACCGCGATGATCTCGGTCGCCTTGCCGGCCTCCTTCAGCCGGATCGCCTCTTCGACCGCGATCTCATCGAAGGGATTCATCGACATCTTCACGTTGGCAAGCTCGACACCCGAGCCGTCGGCCTTGACGCGAATTTTGATGTCCTTGTCCACCACCCGCTTCACGGGCACCACGATCTTCATGTTCTTGGTCAGCTCCTCGGGCCGTTTTGCCCCGGAATCCGGGCCCGGAATTGGTGCGCCGCACCCTAATCGCCGCCTTATTCGGGGTCAACGCTGGCGCCAGCGGAGCTTCAGCGGTTCTGGCCCGGCGCCCACAGCACGTCGCGCGCGCCCTTGTCGTTGGCGTAGCGGCCGGCGACGAACAGGAAATCCGACAGCCGGTTGACGTATTTCAGCGAGGCGTCGGTGACGGTCTCGCCGGGCTGGTCGCGCAGCTCGACCATGATGCGCTCGGCGCGCCGGCAGATGGTGCGCGCCAGATGCATGTAGGCGGCGGCCGGCGTGCCGCCGGGCAGGATGAAGGAGCGCAGCGGCGCGAGATCGGCGTTGAGCCGGTCGATCTCGCCCTCGATCCAAGTCGACCTGCGCGTCGGTGACGGTGAGCCGCGCGCCGCCCGGACCTTTTTCCGACAGGCAGAGATCGGCCTCGACGTCGAACAGATCGTTCTGGATGCGCGCCAGCGCCGGATCGAGCGCGGCATCGCCCGCGGTGTGCAGGCGAACGAGACCGATCGTGGCGTTGACCTCGTCGAGCGTGCCGTAGGCCGCGACGCGCAGATCGTATTTCTTGCGGCGGTCGCCGGAGCCGAGCGCCGTCGTGCCGTCGTCGCCGGTGCGGGTGTAGATGCGGTTCAAGACGACCATGGCGCCTCCCGCGACTAGCGCTCGCGCCCATGATCCAGATCGTCGCCATGATGACGATGATGGCGACGAATTGCAGCAGCACGCGCAGCCGCATCAGCTTCTGCGACGTGTTGGGCGAGCCGCCGCGCATCATGTTGATGAGGCCGAGCACCAGCACGATCGCCACCGCGCCGATGGCGATCGGAACCGCATAGTGCGACATGAAATCGGACATGACGCTTTCCTAGCACTCGAAGCGGTGGGTGACTATCGGTTCAACGCCACGATGGCCGCATTCAGCGCGGTTGCGTAGCACACCCAGGCGAGATAGGGCGCAAGCAGGAACGCCGCCAGGCGGTCGATCCGCCAGAATGCAGCCATCGTGATTGCCAGCGAGACCACCAACGCACAAATAACAGCGAGGCCGAGCTTCGGCGCTTCCAGTCCGAAGAACACCGGCGACCAGAGCGCGTTGCATCCCAATTGAACGGCGAACAGGACGACGGCTCGCGTTTGCTCCCTGCCCGCTTCGCCAGTGATGCGCCAAACCGCCACCGCCATCATCACATAGAGGACCGTCCATACCGGACCGAACACCGCGTTCGGCGGCGTGAACGAAGGTTTAGCCAAGCCCGCATACCAGGTCGGGATTTTAGGCAGCGTCACCACTGAACCGAGCAGTGCCACGGCCGCGACCACTGCGAGCCAAACCGCCAGCGAAATCCAACGTCGGTGTCCGGCCTTGAATGCAGTTGCTCGCCTCGCGACATTTTTGTTCGCATGATTTGATGACCCGACCCTATATAGGAGCCGATTTCGATCAGGGCAGTCATGAGAGCAAGGCAATGAAAGGACGCATCCTCGTACTCGGCGCCGCCGGACGGCTCGGCTTTGTCGCCGCCGAAGCGTTTCGCGACGCCGGCTGGCAGGTCAAGGGCCTGGTGCGTCCCGGCCGCGCCGGCGCCGTGCCGCGCCGCGTCGAGGCCGTCGAGGCGGTGACCCGCGACGAGGCGGTCGCGGCGGCGCAGGGCTGCGACGTGGTGCTCAACGCGCTCAATCCGGTCATCACCGAATGGCGGAAGAACGCGCTGTCGCTCGCCTATGGCGCGATCGCCGCGGCCGAAGGCAACGGCGCGACCCTGCTGTTTCCCGGCAGCGTCTGGAACTACGGCCGCGGCATGCCGCCGCGTGCTCGACGACAAGCACGCCGATGCAGCCGACCACGCGCAAGGGCGCCATGCGCGTCGAGATCGAGCAGCGCATCCAGGAGGCCTGCGACCGCGGCATGCGCGCGATCGTCCTTCGCGCCGGCGATTTCTTCGGCGGCGGCAGCGGCTCGTGGTTCGACCTGGTGATCGCCAAGGAGATCGCGCGCGGCCGCCTGACCTATCCCGGCCCGCTCGACGTCGAGCACGCCTGGGCCTACCTGCCCGATTTCGCGGAGACGCTGGTGCGGCTGGCCGAGCAGCGCGCCGGCTTCGAGGCGTACGCGAGCTTCGGCTTTCCCGGCCACGCGGTGACGGGGCATGAGTTGATCGCGACGATCGAGCAGGTCACCAAGGCGAAGTTCACCGTCCGGCGGATGAGCTGGTGGTTTCTCAAGACCATCGGCCAGTTGACGGCGATGGGCCGCGAGCTGTCCGAACTGGAATATCTGTGGCGGGTGCCGCACGCCATTTCCGGCGACAAGCTCAAAGCGGCGATCGGAAACATCCCGCACACGCCGCTGCCGCAGGCGATGGCGGCCTCGCTCCGCGCGATCGGGTATAAAATCTAGTTCGAGCCGTCGAGCAGACGGCGCGCGATGACCTGGGCCTGGATTTCGGCGGCGCCTTCGAAGATCGACAGGATGCGCGCGTCGCACAGGATGCGCGAGATCGGAAACTCCATCGCGAAGCCGTTGCCGCCGTGGATCTGCACGGCGTTGTCGGCGTTGGACCAGGCGATGCGGGCGGCGAGCAGCTTCGCCATGCCGGCCTCGAGGTCGCAGCGCCGGCCGGAATCCTTCTGCCGCGCGGCGTAGTAGGTGAGCTGGCGCGCGATCATGATCTCGACCGCCATCATGGCGATCTTGTCGGCGACGCGCGGGAATTTCACGATCGGCTCGCCGAACTGCACGCGGCTCTGCGCGTAGGTCAAGCGCCTGCTCCATCGCCGCCTGCGCCACGCCGATGGCGCGCGCCGCGGTCTGGATGCGCGCCGATTCGAACGTCGCCATCAGTTGCTTGAAGCCCAGGCCCTCGACGCCGCCGAGCAGGCTGTCGGCCTTCACCTCGAAGCCGTCGAACGCGATCTCGTATTCCTTCATGCCGCGATAGCCGAGCACCTCGATCTCGGTGCCGGTCATGCCGGCGACCGGGAACGGAGTTCTTGTCGTCGCCGCGCGGCTTCTCGGCGAGCAGCATCGAAAGGCCGCGATAGCCTTTCTCGTTCGGATTGGTGCGCACCAGCAAGCGTCATCAGGTCGGCGCGCACCGGATGCGTGATCCAGGTCTTGTTGCCGTGGACCTTGTAGACGTCGCCGGAGCGCGCCGCGCGCGTCTTCAGCGAGGCGAGATCGGAGCCGGTGTTCGGCTCGGTGAACACCGCGGTCGGCAGCACCTCGCCGGAGGCGAGCTTCGGCAGCCAATGGCGCTTCTGCTCTTCGGTGCCGCCGCCGAGGATCAACTCGGCCGCGATCTCCGAGCGGGTGCCGAGCGAGCCGACGCCGATATAGCCGCGCGACAGCTCCTCCGAGACCACGCACATCGATTCCTTGCCGAGCCCCATGCCGCCGAACTCCTCGGGGATGGTCAGCCCGAACACGCCGAGCTCGGCCATCTGCGAGATGATCTCCATCGGGATGTAGCTGTTGGTGCGGTGCCAGCCCTGCGCGTGCTCGATCACCTCGCTGTCGGCGAACTTGCGCATCTCCTCGCGGATGGATTCCAGCGTTTCGTCGAGGCCGCAGGCGCCGACCGTGGCGCCATGGCTCGCGCGCATCAATTCGACCAGCCGGGCGCGGTTCTCCGCGGTGTTGCCGGTGACGATCAGCTCCTCGACCTCGGCCGTCAGGCGCGCCGCGACCGCCGCGGCGGACAGGCCGAGATCGGACGGGCCGCACGATCTCGCCCTGGCTGATCGGGATGCCGC
The DNA here is from genome assembly GCA_963785665.1 of uncultured Alphaproteobacteria bacterium. GTDB lineage: Bacteria > Pseudomonadota > Alphaproteobacteria > Rhizobiales > Xanthobacteraceae > Z2-YC6860. Next base: position 592,569 of record CAWAWF010000018.1, on the reverse strand, counting down.
CCTGCATCTGCGCCCAGATATTCGCCAAGCCCGATGCGAACGATCAGCTGCTTCGATCTCGGTGAGAAGCCCGCGCTCCTGCATGCGCTCGGCGTAGGCGGTGAGCTGGCGCACCGCTTCGACATAAGTCGCAAACCAGGCGAGCCCATGGGTGGCGCGCTGCTCGCGATCGAGCAGCCGCGCGGACGGCCGGCCCTCCAGCACCACCCGCTCGCGCACCTTCGCGGTGGCGTCCGCGAGCAGCGCCTCCGCGGCACGAGTCGCCGCCTGCGCCAGGGGCACCAGGTTGCTGCGCGGCGCAGAACGAGTGGCGGCTTGCGGCATGGTGCGGTCTCCGAACACGCCGAACATCGTGACAGCGCTATTGTGCAGCGCACAATTACAGATCGCAATCCGAAAGCGGATGCGGCACCGGTCCGATGCCGGAATTTTCGACATTATTAACCATTTTCCGGCTCTTCTACAGCTGTGGGCTTTACCAATGCCGGCCGACCCGGCCGGGAGCGGGCCGCTGCACCCATGACGTTATCTCCGCACCGCCTCATCACCCGGGTTTCGGTCCGCATCCGCATCATCGTGCTGGCGGCCATTCCGGTGATCGGCTTCCTGGTCAACGGCATTGCCTTCACGGTCGGCGAGCACGAGGTCGAGCACGCGTTCCGCACCGCCGACCGGCCTCCGACCTTGCCGAGATCAGCCGCGAGTTTCGCGGCGCGCTGGTGCAGATGCGGGTGCGAACCCGCGACTTCGTCGCGCGGCCCGAGCAGGACGCTGATCCATGCCTTCGAGACCACTCATGACACCGCGATCCGCACGCTTGGGCATCATCGAGGCCGCCGTCGACGCAGCCGACCCGGCTCAAGATCGCGCCGCTGAAGAGCCAGCTCGAGGAAATCGCCGCGCAGTTCGACGATCTCGCGCGCAATCAGAAAATCCTCGGCTTCACGCGAAACCGAAGGCATCCGCGACCGCATGACCAAGGCGGCGGCCGCGGTCGAGCGCATCATCCATGACGACATGTCGTGGATGAGCGAGGCCGACGCGCACAAGCTCCTGGTTTCGCTGCTGACGATGCGCCGCTACGAGGCCGAATACCGGCTGAACCGCTCGACACTGATGCAAACGATGTTCTTCGACGAGTTCAAGAAATTCCAGAACGATCGTGGAGGGGGTCGATCGGCGCCGATGGCGCTGAAGCGGAGCTGGCCGAGCAGGTCAAAGACCTACAGCGACACCTTCGCCGAATGGATCGAGTTCAGCGACAAGGTCGCTCCGCCGGTCGCGGTGATCGAATACAACGTCAAGAGTATGATTCCGATGGCCGACGACATCATCCGCTCGGCCAAGGTCTACACCAGCGCAGCGGCTGCCGCGCTGGCCGCCTCGCAGGAGCGGACCCGAGCCATCATCACCGGCGTCGGCATCGCGGCCGTGCTGATCGGGCTCGGATTGAGCTGGCTGATCGGCCGCAGCATCGCCCGCCCGCTCAACGGCCTGGCCGAGGTCATGAAGCGTCTCGCCGACGGCGATATCTCGGCCCGCATTCCCGCCACCCGCGCATCCGACGAGATCGGCGCCATGGCGCGCACCGTGATCGTGTTCCGCGACAACATGATCGAACGCGACCGGCTGACCGCCGACCAGACCAGGTCCGCGCTCGACAAGGAGCAGCGCAGCGAGAGCCGTCGCCGGCTCGATCGCAGCATTCCGCAATTCGATCCAGCAGGCGCTCGGCAATCTGCGCGGCACTGCGCAAGCAACTTGAAATGTCCTCGACCAAGCTCAACGGCGCCGCCGATGCGGTGACCGCGGAATCGCGCAGCGCCGAGAGTCGCGTCAACGCCGCCTCGCAGAATGTCACCTCGGCGGCGAGCTCGGTCGAGGAGCTGGCGGCCTCGATCGGCGAGATCGCCGGCCAGGCCGCGAAGTCGACCGAGGTCGCCAGTCGCGCGGTCGCCGAAGCGCAGCGCACCGCGCAAACGATGACGCAGCTCGGCGATGCCGCGACCCGGATCGGCGAGGTGGTCGGCCTGATCCAGGCCATCGCCGGCCAGACCAACCTGCTCGCGCTGAACGCCACCATCGAGGCGGCGCGCGCCGGCGAGGCCGGCCGCGGCTTTGCGGTGGTCGCCTCCGAAGTGAAGTCGCTCGCCGGCCAGACCGCACGCGCCACCGCCGAGATCGCCGAGCAGATCGGCGCCATCCAGTCCGCCGCCGTCGATTCCGCGCAGGCGATCGAGCAGGTCAACGCCATCATCACCGAGATGTCCGCCATCGCCTCCACGGTCTCGATCACGGTCGAGGAGCAGAACGCGGCGGTGTCGTCGATCGCCGATGGCGTCAACCGCGCCTCGATGGAAGCGCAGACCGGAGCCGCGGCGATGAGCCGGGTCGCCGGAACCAGCACCGACGCGCGCGCCACGGCAGGCGATGTCAAAACGCTCGCCGATACGCTGTCGGCGGAGGCCGAGAGCCTCGACGCCGAGGTGCGGCGGTTCCTGGCGAACGTCCAGGCGGCCTAGCCGTTTGCCAAAGTCCGAGCTCCCCTAGCCCGTCCTTCTTCTTCCCACGTGCGTTCCAGCACGCGCAGCCAGTTGCGGAAGCACAGCTTCTCGATCAGCGGCTCGCCGTAGCCGCGCGCCCGCATGGCGTCGGCCAGCACAGACAGGCCCGCGGCATTGCCGAGCTCCTTCGGGACCATCGCGCCGTCAAAATCCGATCCGAAACCAACGCCGTCCTCGCCGAGCTTTTCGAGCATGTGCTCGACATGGTCCACGATCAGCGTGACCGGCGTGTCGCGGTCCTGGCGGCCGTCGGCCCGGAGGAAACTCACCGCGAAATTCACCCCGACCATCCCGCTGGTTTCGCGGATCGCCGCCAGTTGCCGATCGGTGAGGTTGCGCGAATGCGGGCTCAAGGCGTGGGCGTTGGAATGCGTGGCGACCAGCGGCGCGTCGCTGATCTCGGCAACGTCCCAGAAGCCGCGTTCGTTGAGATGCGAGAGGTCGATCAGAATTTTCAGCCGGTTGCAGGCGCGGATCAACTCCTTGCCGAGATCGGTCAAGCCGGGCCCGATGTCGGGCGACGACGGACAGCGGAACGGCACGCCATGCCCGAAGACGTTCGGCCGGCTCCACACTGGACCGAGCGAACGCAGCCCCGCCTGATGCAGCACGTCGAGCGTTTCAAACTGCGGATCGATCGCTTCGGCGCCTTCGATATGGAGCACAGCCGCCAGCGCGCCAGTGTCCATGCAATGGCGAATGTCATCGGCCGTGCGGCAGATGCGGACCCGTCCATTCGCCTCCCGTTCGATGCGGATCAGGATGGAGGCCATGCTGGATACCGCGGCTTGCGCGGTCTGAAGGTCGAGCGGGGGCGGCATCGGCGCGCCCGGCGCCGTGCCGGACACCGGTGGCGCGTTGTCCCCGGTCGCCACCTGGTTCTTGGGCGACGGTACGAAGATGGCGAACATGCCGCCGGCAAATCCGCCCTGGACCGCCTTCGGCAGATCGAGCTGGCCCTTGTCCTCGCCGTCGAGAAACGCGCGCGGCGCGTCGCCGCCTTCGCGCTTCCACAGGCGCAGCAGGGCGTCGTTGTGCCCATCGAAGAACGGCATCAGGCTTGGCGAATTCATGAAGGAACTCTGTTGTCTGTTTAATTCCGGATGTGCATCTTTGCCATAGAAATGGCCGCGCGCGGGAGGATGGGTCAAGCCGAAATAATCTTGAGCCCCAGCCTTCCGGGTGAGATACTTAGCTATCTAATCATTTCCGCCGGAGCCTGCCATGTCGTCCCTCGCTGAACTCGACCGCAGCAACGTCGTCGACGTCGACCTCGGCAGCGCCGAGTTCAAGGCCAACGGCCATCGTCACATGGCGGACTGGGGGAAGCGGCCTCCGTTCTATGTATTGCGCAAGGGCAGCCCGCCGCAGGTGATTGTCGGTCGCTACGCCGACGTCCAGAAGGTGTTCTCCGATACCGAAACGTTCCATTCGGAAATGCCGCGCGGGCCGGGCTGGGAGCAGTTCCACAAGTTCATGGACGCCCAGTTCGTCACGCAGATGGACGGCACGCAGCATCTGCGCCTTCGGCGGCTGCTGATGCCGGCGTTCTCGTCGCGGCGGATCGAGCAGCTTCAGGAGCAGATCGCCAGGATCATCGACGGTCTGCTGGACAAGATCGAAGCCAAAGGACCGAACTTCGACGCCATGGGCGACCTCGGCGCGCACCTTGTCGTCGATGCGCTGCTCGAAGCGATGATCGAGATGGATGCGCGGCGCAAGTCCGTCTTCGTCGCGTTCCACGACGTGCTGCCGGCCACCACCTACACCAAGCCCGGCGAGCCGTTCCCGGAAGAATGCCGGATCGCCATGCAGCACGTGATGGACGAAATCAAAGTCATCATCGAGGAGCGCAAGGCCAAGCCGCATTCCGACTTCATCAGCGATCTGGTCAATGCGCGGGAGGCCGGCGACAAGCTGACCGACAAGGAGCTGTTCGATCAGATCTTCGGGCTTGCCGGCGGCTCGCTCTCGGCGACCAGCCGCGCCGCAGGCGGCGCGCTCTACCTGCTCTACACCCACGACGATCAGCGCCAGCAGCTGATCGACAATCCAAGTCTCATTCCCGACGCCATCGAGGAATGCCTGCGGCTCGGCTCCAACGGCTATTTCACCTTCCCGCGCGTCGCCACCAAGGATACCGAGGTCGGCGGCACCCGCATCCTCAAGGGCATGGTGGTGCGGCCGTCGCCGTTGTCGCCGAATTACGACCCCGACGTGTTCGCCGATCCGCTCCGCTTCGACATCCATCGCAAGCCGAAGCGCATCCTGTCGTTCGGCTCCGGCCCGCATCACTGCATCGGCAACATCCTCGGCCGCGCTGCCATCACCACCGCGATCACGCGGCTGCTGGCGCGCTTTCCGAAGGCGCACATGATCGACAAGAATTTCACGCCGGTCTATGGCGGCGCCGTCGGCGAGCTGCGTCTGCAAAGCCTGCCGATGCGGACGCATTAGGCCATCGTATCCGCGCCATGCGCTGCGATTGCCACGTCCACATCGTCGGCCCGGCGGACAAATACCCGCAGGTGCCGGAGCGGGCCTATCTCGCCGGGGTGGCGAGCGTCGCGACGCTGAAGACGCTCGGGGCGAGCCGCGGCATCACCCGTTTTGTCATCGTGCAGCCGAGCTTCTACGGCGCCGACAATGCGGCAACCCTCGACGCGCTCGATGCGCTCGAAGGCAGTGGCCGCGGTGTCGCCGTCATCGATCCGGCGGCGACCTCATCCGGCACGCTCGCGATGTACCATCGCCGCGGCGTGCGCGGCCTTCGCATCAATCTCTACAGCCCGATCAAGCCGCCCGGCGGTGACACGCTGGAGGCGGCGTTTGCCGCCACCGCCGCCGTGGCGCAGTCGATGGGCTGGCACGTGCAGGTCATCGCGCCGCTGCCGGTGCTGCTGGCGAACGCCGGTCTGCTGGCGCAGGCGAAGGTCGCCGTGGTGATCGACCACTTCGGCCTCTACGGCGACACGACGCCCGCCGACGCCGACGGCCGCCGCCTGCTCGATCTCGTCGCGCTTTCGCATGTCTGGGTGAAGCTGTCGGCGCCGTACCGGATGTCGCACGGCCCGCTCAACACCAGGCCTGACCGCGCCTGGCTCGCCGCGCTGACTGCCGCCGCGCCGGACCGCTGCGTCTGGGGCAGCGACTGGCCGCATCCGCCGTCGGCCGGAGCAGCACCAGGGCGCCGCCGTCGAGGCGGCGTACCGCCCGCTGTCCTACGCAACGCTGGTGGACGATTTCCTCGCCGCACTGCCGTCGGTCGACCTGGCCGAGCCGATCATGGCCACCAACGCCGCGGTGCTGTACGGCTTCTAGCTCTGGACACGCCCGGTCCTGCCGCCGACAATTGCCGCGGGAGGACGCTCCAAATGAAGTCATCGCTCCGTTTCGCCGCGGCGTTGCTTGTGCTTGCGGCCCTGCCGCTCGGCGCGAACGCGCAGGAGAAATTCCCCAGCCATCCGGTCAAGTTCATCGTGCCGTTCCCGGCCGGCGGCATCAACGACGTGCTGGCGCGCATCGCCGCCGACAAGCTGCAGGCCAAATGGGGCCAGCCGATCATCATCGAGCAGAAGACCGGCGCCGGCGGCAACATCGGCGCCGATGCCGCGGCCAAGGCCGAGCCGGACGGCCACACGCTGTTCGTCAGCGCGCCGGGCCCGCTGTCGATCAACCAGAGCCTCTACAAGAAGCTGTCCTATCAGCCGCTGGATTTCGTCCCGATCACCGTGCTTGGCGGGGTGCCGAACGTGGTGATCGTGAAGAAAGACTTGCCGGTCAATTCGCTGCAAGAGCTGATCGCCTACGTGAAGGAACGGCCGGGCAAGGTCATCTACGGCAGCCAGGGCGCCGGCGCGACGCCGCATCTGACCGCCAACATGTTCATGAACATGACCGGCACGCAGATGGTGCACGTGCCCTATCGCGGCGAGACCCTGGTGCTCCAGGACATGCTGGCGGGTCAGGTCGATCTGTTCTTCGGCAATGTGTCGGCGGCGCTGGCGCTGTGGCGCGACGGCCGGCTCAAGGTGCTCGCCGTCCTCGACAAGAAGCGCTCGGCGCAGATGCCCGACGTGCCGACCTCGGCCGAGGCGGGGTTGCCCGATCTCGTCTCGACCGGCTGGTTTGCGGCGGCGGGCCCTCCGAAGATGGCGCTCGCGCTGCGCGACCGGATCGCCAAGGATTTCATCGAGGTGATCAAGATGCCGGACGTGCAGGCGAAGTACCGTGCGCTGAGCGTCGAGCCCGGCGGCGGCACGCCCGCAGAAACCGCAGCCTTCATCAAGCAGGAGGCGGCGCGCTGGGGCGACGTCATCAAGAAGAACAACATCGTGATCGAGTAGCCGGCGATGGCGGACAGCGGGCCCGGAATCGGTCGCTGGCTTCTCAGCACGCCGGGTCAGACCTTCGCGCTCTGTCCGGCCGCGGTGATCGCCTTCGAGCTGGCCTGGCGCAACGGCGCGCTCGCGTTCGTGCCGTGGGGCGTTGTGCTGTTGGCCTGGGGCTATCTGCAATATCGCTTTGTCGGCGCCTACCGCCATCCGCGCGCCGGCGGCGGCTGGGGCTTCGATACTGCGCCGGACCAGGTGGTCGATAGCGGCCCGTACCGCTACACCCGCAATCCGATGTATCTCGGCCATCTGATTTTCATGACCGGCCTTGCGGTCACGTTCTGGTCGTGGTTCGCGCTCATTCTGCTTGCCGCCCGCGCGGCGTGGTTTCACGGCCGCGTCCTGAAGGACGAGCAGCGGCTCACCGCCAAGTTCGGCGCCGGCTACGCGGCGTATTGCCAGCGCGTGAAGCGCTGGATTCCAGGTGTAATCTAGCCGCGCTTCGGCGTCCATTTCGCCGCGCGCTTTTCCTTGAACGAGGCGAGCCCCTCGGCGGCCTCCGCCGACTGCCGCTTCGCCGCGTGGCTCTCGATCAGCGCCGCGAACTCCGCGTCGCTGACATCGCCGAACGCCTGCTTCAAGGTCAGCGCCTTGGTCTGCGCGATCGCCTGCGGCCCATTCTCCAGCACATGGCCGACCACGCGCTCGCCCGCCGCCGCAAGCTCGGCGAGCGGCACCACCTCGTGGACGAGGCCGATCCGCCGCGCCTCCTCGCGCGTCAAAGCGCTCGCCGGTGAGGCCGTACCGCCGCAACTGCCGCACGCCGATGGCGTCGTTGAGCTGCGGCACGATGATCGCAGCGGTCACGCCCCAGCGCACCTCGGCGATCGAGAACACCGCGTTGTCGGCGGCGATCACCACGTCGCAGGCCGCCGCCAAGCCGGTGCCGCCGCCGAAGCAGCCGCCCTGGATCAGCGCGATGGTCGGCACCGGCACGTGGTTCAGTCGCGCCACCGCCTCCGCGGTCGCCCGCGACACCCGCACGTTCTCCTCGGCGGATGACCGGCGCACGGCATCGAGCCATTTCAGGTCGGCGCCAGCCTGGAAGTGTTTGCCGTTGCCCTTGATGACGACCGCGCGCAGGCCCGTCGTGCTGCCGAGCGCATCGAGCGCCGCGAGCAGGCCATCGATCAGTTCGCCGTTGTAGGCGTTGTTGACCTCGGGCCGGTTCAAGCGTGACGGTCGCGACGCCGCGAGCATCGACCTCCCACAGCACCGGCCCGGTCATGACCGCGACAAGCCCTGCGCCAGGAAATCCTCGGCGGGAAACGGCTTGCTGATCTGCCCGGTCTTGCGCAGCGTCTCGGCGGTGAAGTCGACCTGGGCCTTGGTCACCATGGCGTCGGCGCTCCAGAAGTGCTGCGCCAGATAGGTCTTGATGCCGGTTGCGATCTCGTCCTTCGCCACGTCCGGCAGCAGCGCGACGCTGAGCGCCACTGCTTCGTCGGGATTGGCCTCGGCCCAGCGCACCGCCTTCGATGTCGCGGCGACGAAGCCCGCCAGCAGCGCACGCTTTTCGGCGAGCGCCTTGTCGCTGGTGATCTCCCAGCAATACACCATGTCCGGCAGCTCCTTGCCGGCGTCGCCGAACTTGGCGAAGCGGCCGTAACTCAGCAGCCGCGGCACGAACGAGGTCGTGGTGATCGTGGCGTCGATCTTGTCGGCGATCAGCGCGCCGACCCGCGCCGCGCTGTTGCCGATCGCCACCCATTGGGTGTCGTCCGGCTTGCCGCCGGCCTTCTCGATCATCACCCGCGGGATGATGAAGGTGCCGCCGCCGATGGTGGCGACGCCGAACCGCTTGCCGGCGAGGCCCGCCATCGATGCGATGTCCTTGGTGCCGACCATCTGGTAGTCGAGCTTGGCGGCAAAGCCGCTGATGCACTTGATACGCGCGCCGGAATCTTTCGCCAGGATCGACGACGAGCTGTCGACCCAGCCGACGTCGGCGACACCCGCCACCACGGCGCGGGTGGCGTTGGTCGCCGAGGTGACGCCGGAAATGTCGATGTCGATGCCCGCCTCTTTGTAGAAGCCCTTCTCACGCCCGTAGTAGAGAAAGTGGCAGGCCGGGTCGGGCGGCGACGTGCCGATGATGAGCGACAGCTTCTGCAGTCCCTGCGCCTGCGCCTTGGTCCGCGCCAGCGCAGCGAGCGTGCCCGCCGAAAGCGCAGCGAGCAGGTGGCGGCGGTCGAGGTGAAGCATGCTCACAGCCGCTCCGGGAAGCGGATGATGAAGTTGTCGTGGTTCGGCATCTTCACCTTGGGCAAGGTCTCGGCATTCATCACGTCGTTCTCGTCGATGATCTTGTTCAGCGACAAGAATATAGGCGCGCAGCGAATAGACCTCGCTGTCGCTCAAGGTGCGCGGCGTCGGCCACGGCATCGAGCGGCGGATGGTGTCGTAGAGCGTCGTCGCGTTGGCCCAGAAGTTGGCGATGGTCTTGGTCGCCTCGATGCGGTCGATCGGCGGCTTGCCGACCAGCCCCATGTTGGTGGCGCCCTTGGCGCCCTCGCCGTGGCAGGCGATGCAGCCCTTCTCGACGAACAGCTTGGCGCCCTCCGCCGCGCGTGCCCTGGCCCGGCGGCAGGTTGGTGCCGTCCGGCAGGATGGTGATGTCCCAGGCCTTGATGTCGGCCTCGCTGATCGGCTTGCCGAGCTTCGGCGTGTCGCCGGCGTGCGCCGCCGTGACCGACAGTGCGAGCAGGGCGGCGGGAAGAACCTTACGCATAGACATGCTTGATCTCCCCCTTGGTATCGACGCCCCAACTCGTGATGCTGTTGTAGTGCTGGTTCGGGAAGCCCACGACATTCGGCACCGTCTTGGTCTCGCCGCGCACCGCGACGAACTCCGCGCGCGTCGGCTGCGACTGGCCGGACTCGTCCCAGGCGCGGCTTTGCAGCACCGCCGGCCCGCCGTCCCAGCGCCACGGCATGCGGAAGCGCGTGAACGCCTTGGAATGCACCGGGGCCTGTAGCGCCGCCTCGGCCCAGGATCTTGCCGCCATCGGCCGACACCATCACCTTGGCGATCCGCCCGGTGCCGGAATAGGCGATGCCGGAAATCTCGTAGAAGCCCGGCTCCTTCATGGCCGTGCCGAACGAGGGCTGGGTGATGAAGCTCTTCACCTCCTGCAGGAAATAGAACTTGTAGGCCTTGCCGTTCGGCAGGATCGGCGAGTAGTTGCGCGACTCGTAGTAGGTCATCGCCGCCTGGTCGGTGAGCTTGAGCCGGCGCAGCCACTTCACGTTCATGTTGCCCTCGTAGCCGGGCAGCAGCAGCCGCATCGGATAGCCGTTGCCCGGCATGATGCGCTCGCCGTTCTGGTAGAGCGCGATCATCGCGTCATCGAGGCACTTCGACAGCGGCACGCGGCGATTGAGCGCCGCGGTGTCGGCGCCCTCGGCGATCACCCACTTGGCCTTGGGGTCGATGCCGGTCTCTTCCAGCAAGGTCGAGAGCCGCACCCCGGTCCACTCGGCGCACGAGACGAGGCCGTGCAGTTGCTGCACGGTGGCCTGGATCGGCTCCTTCGAGAACATCGGCGCGCTGTTGCCGCCGCATTCGACGAAATGACTTTCGCGTCACCATCGGATAGCGCATCAGCGCCTCGACGGTGAACACCAGCGGCTGCTTCACCAGGCCGTGGATGACGAGCTTGTGCTGCGCCGGGTCGATGTCCGGCGTGCCGTTGTGGATGATGGTGAAGTGCAGCGAGTTCGGCGTGATGGTGCCGTTGAGCGATCTGGTGCGGCGTGCGGGCGTGCTGCGTGCGCGGCTCGCCCTTGGGATTGCTCAGGATGCGCTTGACGCCGTCCTCGTATTTCGAGGGCGTCTCCAGCGCCACGCTGGTGCGGCCCTGCTCGCGGCTCCACGGCGCGTCGGCCAACGGCTCGGCAGCGGCGCCGGTTGCCGCGCTGCCCGCCGCCATACCGGCGAAGGCAAGCCCGCGCCGCAGCAGCAGTCTCCGGTCAAGCAAGCCGTTGCCGGCGACCGGCTCGAATGTCTTGTCCATGATGCGCCTCCCCAGGCGAATGTCGTCCTGTCTGTTCCGCAGCAGGACGTTTGCATTGATGATGGGAGTCTGCCCCCGGCTTGCCCACCTGTCTAGCGGCGCGCCGGCTCTCTTGCTTCAATGCGTCCTGAAATGGGGACATGACATGCGCCGCAGCACCGAGCGAATTCTCACCACCCACACCGGCAGCCTGCCGCGCCCGAAAAAGGTCGTGGACCAGTTGATGGCCGGCAAGCGCAGCGGCGCGGAGTTGGACGCCGCCGTGGCGGAGGCCGTCGCCGATGTGATCGCGAAGCAGAAATCCGCCGGCATCGACATCGTCAACGACGGCGAGCAGGGCCGCACCGACTACACCGTCCACGTCATCGACCGGCTGACCGGCTTCGAGGGCCAGACCGACGTGCCGCGCGGCACCGGCGAGCCGGAGTTTCCCGAGCTCGCGCAACTGCTGAGCCAGTTCGCCTCGCCGTTCCAGCATCGCCCGGCCTGCTCCGGCCCGGTGGCGTGGAAGGATTTCGCCGCGGTCGAGGCCGACATCGCCCGCGCCAAGGCGGCGATGATCAAGGCCGGCGTCGAGGAATACTTCATGACCTCGCCGTCGCCCGGCCAGATCGCGCGCTATCTGAAGAACAGCTTCTACAAGACCATCGACGAATATCTGTTCACGCTGGCCGATGTGATGGCGCGCGAATACCGCGCCATCGTCGAGGCGGGCTTCATCCTGCAGCTCGACTGCCCCGACCTCGCGATGTCCTACGCGCTCTATCCCGGCATCAGCATTGCCGACTATCGCAAGATCATCGCGATGAACGTCGAGGCGCTCAACCCGCGGTGAAGGACCTGCCGGCCGACCGCATGCGCATGCATGTCTGCTGGGGCTCGACGCTCGGCCCGCACCACGGCGACGTGCCGCTGAAGGACATCGTCGACATCATCCTGACGGCGCAAGCCGATGGCGGTGTCGTTTCCCGGCGCCAACCCGCGTCACGGCCACGAGTGGAAGATCTGGCAGGACATCAAGCTGCCGGACGGCAAGGTCATCATCCCCGGCGTGATCGATTCCACCTCGAACTTCGTCGAGCATCCCGAACTGGTCGCCGACCGCCTCGTGCAATACGCGAACGCCGCCGGCCGCGACAACGTCATCGCCGGCGTCGATTGCGGCTTCGGCACCTTTGCCGGCCGGGTCCAGGTCGACACCAAGATCGTCTGGATGAAGCTTGCCGCGCTGGCCGAGGGCGCGCGGCTGGCCTCGAAGCAATTGTGGTGACGCGCCGCATGGCGGGCGGCGCGCGCCTTTGTTAGGCTCGCCGCGGGGAATGCGATCCATAACCACAAAACCGTCCGGGGAGGACATCATGATCGGGAACGCGCGACACACGTCGTGGACTTTGGCCTGCCTTGCCATGCTGGCGCTTGCGGCACCGGCGGGCGCCGCCGAGTTCGTCATGAAGATGGGCACGGCCACCCAGAACGAAACCCAGCATCAGTTTCTCAAGATGTATAAGGAGGCGCTGGAGAAGGCCTCCGGCGGCCGCATCGAGGTCCAGGTCTATCCGAACAGCCAGCTCGGCCCGATCCCGCGCGAGATCGAGGGCGTCCAGCTCGGCAGCATCCAGGGCTACATCGGCCCGGTCGATTTCTATGTCGGCGCTCGAGCCGCGCTACGGCGTGTTCAGCTCGCCGATGCTGTTCCGCGACGAGGCGCAACGCCGCGGCGACGATCCACGACCCGGCGCTGCAGCCGGTCATTCTCGGACTCGCGCAGTCGAAGCGAATGATCGGCATCGCGACGCTGGGCATCGGCTCGGCGAACTACGCCGCGCGGAAGCCGCTGATGCGGCTCGCCGACTTCGACGGCAAGAAGCTTCGCATCAACGGCACCGCGCTCGAGCGCGCCAAGATGAGCGCGCTCGGCGCCACCGGCATCGCCATGCCGCTGTCCGAGGTGATGCCGGCGCTGAGCCAGGGCACCATCGACGGCACCATCAGCGGCACCTCGGTGTTCGTCTCGCTCAAGATGAACGAACTGGTGAAGACCATCACCGTCACCAACGACACCATGCTGGTGTCGCTCGCCGTCGTCAGCCAGGTCTGGCTCGACAAGCTGCCGCCGGACCTGCAAGAAGATCGTCGTCGACACCGCGCAAACGGTGCAGCCGGAAGCCCAGAAATGGCAGGTCGAGTTCACCAAGCAGCTCGACGCCGACTGGGTGAAGCTCGGCGGCACGGTGCACAGGCTGTCGGCGGAGGATCTATGCCGCGATGAAGACCAAGCTCGGCGGCGTCGCCGACGAGGTGACCAAGGACCAGCCGGCCGTGCACGACATGCTGGTCAAGGTTCGCGAGATCGCCGCCAAGCACTGAGCGGCGTGAGCGGCGTCCCAGCCGGGACGCCGCATGCTGGCGGCCGGTTCAATCCGATCGAGACGCGATGATGATTCAAGTCCTGTTGCGGTGGGCGCGCCGCCTGATCGTCGTCATCCGCTCGGCAGCCGCGGTCATGCTGGCCGCGAGCGTGGCGATCAACTTCGCCAACATCATCGGCCGCTATTTCTTCTCGGTCTCGATCCAATGGGCCGAGGAGATCATGCTGTTTCTGATGATCGGCTGCGTGTTTCTCGGCACCGGCGCGGTCGGCTGGTCGCGCCGGCAAATCCGCATGGATGCGGTGATCGCCCTGCTGCCGGCGAAGGCGCGGCAGATCCTGGAGGTGGTCGCCGAACTGGTGGAGATCGCGACCTGCTTCTTCCTCGCCGTGCTGGCCTGGCCGGTCGTCACCATGCTGGCCGAGCTCGATCAGCGCAGCCAGGCCGCCAACTTTCCGCTGGTGATCCCGCAGGCGATGATGCCGATCGGCCTCGTGCTGATGGCGTTGCTGATCGCGGTCGGCCTGATCGTCGGCGTCGCGCGCACCCAGGGCGCCGACGACCAGTCGCCCGGTCACTGAAGCGCGCCGATGGCAACCCATTTCGTCTATTTCGTGCTGCCGGCGATCCTGATGGTGCTCGGCCTGCCGATCTATCTCGTTCTCATCCTGACATCGATCACCGCGATCGTGTTCGTCGCCGACGTGCCGCTGGTCGCCGTGCCGACCTACATGTTCGGCAGCCTCGACAATTTCCCGCTGCTGGCGGTGCCGTATTTCGTGCTGGCCGGCGAGATCATGGCGCAAGGCAGCATCGCGCGGCGCGTCGTCGCCTGGGTGGTCTCGATCATCGGCGGCGTCCGCGGCTCGCTCGCGGTGACGACGGTGGCGTCATCCGAATTGTTCGGCGCCATGGCGCACACCTCGGTCGGCACCGTGGTGGCGGTCGGCCGGCTGATCTATCCGTCGCTTCGCGAGAGCGGCTACAACGAGCGCTTCTCGATCGGCCTGATCACGTCGTCCGGGCGCGGTCGCCGTGATCATCCCGCCGTCGATCGCGATGATCCTCTATTCCATGACGGCGCAGGAATCCGCGCTGGCCCTGTTCACCGCCGGCGTCCTGCCGAGCATCCTGATCGGCCTGATCGACGCGGCGTACGTGTTCTTCTATTCGCAGATCAAGGCGGTGCCGCTGCTGGCCCGCGCGCGTTGGGTCAACATCTGGGCGACCACCAAGGACGCAAGCTGGGCGATCGGCACGGTGGTGGTGATCTTCGGCGGCATCTACAGCGGCGTTTTCACCCCGACCGAGGCCGCCGGCGTTGCCGTGGTCTATTCGCTGTTCGTCACCACCGTGATCTATCGCGAACTGAATCTGGCCGACCTCTGGCGCGTGCTGCTCAACTCCGCATTTCTGATTTCGCAGATTCTCATCATCGTGACGGGCGCCGGACTCTACTCCTGGCTGCTGACGACCAGCGGCATTCCGCAGCAGGTGGTGGCCGGCATCGAGTCGCTGCACATGGCGCCGTGGGAGACGCTGCTGCTCATCAATGTCGGCCTGCTGCTGGCCGGCAGCTTCCTTGAGCCGGCGCCGGCCATCCTGATCCTGACGCCGCTGCTGCTGCCCATCGTCGTCGCGGTCGGCGTCAACCCGATCCACTTCGGCATCATCATGGCCGTGAACCTGAGCATCGGCCTCTACACGCCGCCGTTCGGCCTCAACATCTTCGCGGCGCAGGCGATCTTCCGCATCCCGATCGCCACGATCTATCGCGGCGTCGTCCCGTTCGTGATTCTCAATTTCCTGGCGCTGATGATCGTCACCTACGTGCCGATCGATCTCGATGGCCCTGATCGGCCACGGGCGCTGAACGGCGCGGCTAGCCCTTCGCCTGCAAGGTCGCCTTGTCGAAGCCCGCCACCCGCTTGTAGCCGTCGGTGATCGCGGCCAATTCCTCGCGCGGGATCAGCTCGTCGATGTTGCCGAACGGCTTGTCGCCGCTCCGCTCATGCACCACCTTGAGGATGGCGTCGGGCGGCGCCGCGCGGTTCTGCAGCACAACGCCGTTCGCCGCGTTCATCCGCTCCGCCTCGTAGGCCTTCAGCGCAGCGGGTAAATCCGCCGCGGCCTTGATGCAGCGCGCCAGCGCGCGGGCGTCGAGGATCGACTGGTTGGCGCCGTTGCCGCCGCGCGGATACATCGGATGCGCGGCGTCGCCAACGAGCGTGACGCGCCCCGCCGTCCAGAACGGCAGCGGATCGCGGTCCACCATCGGATACTCCAGCACGATCTCCGGATTGCGAAGCATCCCGGCGACGTCGAGCCAGTCGAAATGCCAATTGGCATAAGTCGGAGCGATGTCCTCGATGCGGCCGGCCAGGTTCCAGTCCGCCAGCATGTCGCGCGAGGTCTGCAACTCCGCCACCCAGTTGATCAGCATCAGGCCGTCGGCGTCCGGCTCCTTGCGTGATCGGGTAGATCACCATCTTGCCGACGTCGAGCCAGCCCGCCTGCACCATGGTGGCGCCGCTCAGGAACGGCTTCCAGCGCGACACCCCGCGCCACATGTTGACGCCGTGATAGACCGGCGGCCCCTCGTTCGGGAAAAGCTGGGTGCGGATCGCCGAGTGGAATCCCTCGCAGCCGAGCGCGACCGCGCCGCGCACGTCCGGCAGCTTGGCGCCCTTGCCGTCGGTGAAATGGACGGTGACGCCGCCCGCATCCTGCGTGAATCCAGTGCAGCGATGGTCCATCACCAGCGCGTCGGGCCCAAGCCGCTCGCGCACCGCGTCGGCCAGCACGCGATGGAAGTCGCCGCGGTGGATCGAGAACTGCGGCCACGAATAGCCGGCATAGCGCCCGCGCGGCTCCGAGAAGATGAACTCGCCGTAGCCGGCTGTAGTAGTTCATCTCCTTGGTCTCGACGCCGACCTTGGCCAGCGCCGGCTCGAGCCCGAGCTTGCTCAGCTCGCGCACGCCGTGGGGATGCAGGTTCAGGCCGACCCCGAGCCGCTGGAACTCCGGCGCGCCTTCATAGATGCGGCAAGCGATACCGACCTCGTGCAGGCTCAGCGCCAGCGTCAGCCCGCTGATGCCGCCGCCGACGATGATGATTTCAGCCATGCACTGCGTCCCGATCTGCCGACCGGGATATTCGTCCAGGGCCGGCGTTTCGGCAACGGTGGTGTCTCTCTCCCCTGATGCTGGGGAGAGAGACAAACTCAAGTGCTTAGTCCTCGCGCGACTCAGGCTCGGAGCGCCGGGCCGGCGGGTCCGGGAATACCGGACGGTCGCGGAGCTGGCGCAGTTCGCGGGCCTGCTTCTGCAGCTCGCGGTATTCCGCGGCCGAGATTGTGACCGTGCTTTCGGCGGCGGGGCGGATGCTGCTGGTGGTGACGTGGCGTGAGCTCACGTTGGGCACCGGCTTGAAGCCGCTGTCTTCCCGCGAAGCCCGCCTGTCGGGCGTCCACCGGGATCGTTCGGATGAGGTGACCGGCGCGCGATCCGTCCCGCTCGCGCGGCTCGGAGTATCGCCGATACGACGGCCGCGATTCGTCGAGCCGCTCATCGCGCTGGACACGCTCCTCGGCATCGTCGCGATAGGAGGGGCGGTCATAGTTCGAGCTGGAACGGCGGGGAGGAATCGGCTGCCATTCGCCGACCCGCGCTCCGCCCCGATAGCGCTCTGCCGGCCGCCGCTCATCACGATATGACGGTTCGTCGTAGCCATAGCGGCGGGACAACGGCCGCCACTCGCCGCGGCTGTCGCGGTAGTACCGCCGGACCGGTTCGCGGCGAAGCGACGTATCGTCAACGTCGTCCTCGCGGTCGCGATAAGCGGACCGGAAGTCCGAGCCAGGCGCGTAGCGATCGGAGTAGGACGGCCGGGAGTCGGCCGCGTCATCGTCGGACTCGGGACCGTAGTATTGGGCGAAGGCCTGACCCGACAGGACGGTGCCGAGCGCCAACGCCGCCAAAGCACTTGCAACAGCGCGCATCTGAAAACTCCTCACGATGTGCCGCATCGTAAGGCCAATTGTAGCGCCAAGCCGCGTCGGCGTTAACCATATATCTCATTCAAAATATTAAAGTATTTCCCAAAATGGCACAGTCGGGAGGGATCAGCCCTTCACCATCCGCACCATGCCCCAGCGCTGCACCGTGGCCTTCTCGATCGAGCCGAACACCAGCCGTTCGAAGGCGAAGCCGATGCCGCCGATCACGATCAACGAGGCCAGCATCAGGTCGGCGTTGAGGAATTCCTTGGCGTCGAAGATCACCCAGCCGAGGCCCCAGTCGGATGCCGCCAGGAACTCGGCGCCGATCACCGCGATCCAGGCGCGCAGGAACGCCTGCCGCACGCCGGTGATGATGAACGGCGAGGCGCCCGGCACGATCACCTTCCAGAACAGCGCGCGCTCGCCCGCCCCCATGGCGCCGGCGGCGCGAAGCCAGATCGGGTTGACCGCGCGCACGCCCGACCATGTGTTCAGCAGCATCGGAAACAGCGCCGCGTAGAACACGATCAGGATCGCGACGGTGTTGCCAAGCCCGAACCACAGGATGAACACCGGCACCCAGGCCAGCGAAGGGATCGGCATCAGGGCGCTGACCAGCGGCATGAAGAAATGCTCGATCGGTTTGAACCGCGCCATCAGGATGCCGAGCGGAAGGCCTACACCGACCGCCATGGCGAGGCCGACCAGCACGCGGTAGAGCGTGCTCGCGGCGTGCCACTCCATGGTGCCGTCGGCGAGCGAGCCCCACAGCGCGCTCCACACCTTAATCAGCGACGGCATCAGCGCCGGCGGGAAATATCCGGTGCGCGCCACCGCCTCGTACAGCGCCAGCGCGACGACGATCGTCGCCGTGGCTCGCAAGGTCGAGCGGGTGCGGTCGGAGACGGTCACGTCATCATCCCCCAGCGCATCACCGTGTATTGCTCGATCCGCTGGAACACGAGCTTCTCCAGCGCGAGCCCGATCACGCCGATCACCACGACGCCGGCCAGCATCACGTCGGTGTTGAGGAATTCGCGGGCGCCGAAGATCATCCAGCCGAGGCCCCACGGCACCGCCGCCAGCATCTCGATGCCGACCAGGATGCGCCACGCCTGCGCCAGCCCAAGCCGGAGCCCGGTCAGGATGTAGGGCAGCGCGCCCGGCACGATCACCTTGACGAACAGCCGGCGGTCGCTCGGCGCCCATCGCCAGCGCCGAGCGCACCCAGATTTCCTTGACGGCCTTCACGCCGGTCCAGGTGTTGAAGATCACCGCGAACGACGACACGAAGGCGACCAGCAGCACCGCCGATTTGTTGCCGAGGCCGAACCACAGCAGGAACAGCGGCGCGTAGGCGAGACCGGGGATCGGCGCCATGATGCTGACCAGCGGCAGCGCGATGTCCTCGATCCGCCGCGAGCGGCCCATCAGGATGCCGAGCGCCACGCCGACGATGGCGGCGAGGAAGAAGCCGGCCAGCAGGCGCAGCACCGTGTCGAACACGTGATGCGGCAGGATGCCGCTGATGGTGAGTTCGACGAAGGTCTGCGCCACCGTGACCAGCGAAGGAAACAGCTTCGGCGGGAACACGCCGGCCCGCGCCACGATCTCCCACAGCCCGAACACCACGATGAACGGAAACGTGTTGCGCCAGATCACCCGCCAGCGCGCGTCCTCGGGGGCGCGCGCCGATCGAGCCGCGAGAATATCCGTCTCGGTGGTGATGTCGGCCATGCGCGACAATAGTGCGATCCGGCGATGGGCGACAAGCAGTCAATGGGCGGGCGCCCATCGTACCGGCCGCTCTTCCAATTCTCTCCGCGGCTCGCCTATCCTGACGGCAACAAGCACATCGGGGAGACGCCAGCCATGTATCGCGCCACCAAGGACATCATCCTGCCGACCACCATCACCGGCTCGCTGCCGCGGCCGAGCTGGTACACCGAGAATCTCGGCACCCGGCATTTCCTCGAAGCCATGGTGTCGCGACGCTTCCGCGAGCAGTACGAGGACGCGCTGACCTGCTACATCCGCGACCAGGAGCTCGCCGGCCTCGACATCGTCACCGACGGCGACTGCCGGTTCGACGACGACGTCGGCGGCCAGAGCTGGACCAGCTATCCGCCCAACCACATGAGCGGGCTTCGACCAGCGACAACCCGCTGCCGACGCCGGCGGGGCGCGGCGGCGTCTGGTTTCCGCGCGGCCACATCCTGCACGACTACCTGGAGTCGCGCGTCATGCCGCCGCTCATCGGCCCGGTCGGCCGCGGCAATCTGCAATACACCGCGATGTGGAAGGCGGCGCAGCGCTTCACCGAAAAGCCGATGAAGTGGGGCGCGGTGTCGGCGGAGATCGTCGTCGTTCGCGGTGCAGGACCGCCACTACAAGAACGTGCCGGACCGCATGTTCGCCGTCGCCGACGCGCTCAACGAGGAATATCACGAGCTGGCCGACGCCGGCTGCCCGGTGATCCAGATCGAGGAGCCGCAGATCCATCTGATCGCGGTGCGCAACATCCAGGACGCCGTGATCAATCCCAAGCTGATGGTCGAGGTGTTCAACCGCACCGTGAAAGGGCTTGCGCGCCAAGACCGAGGTGTGGGCGCATTCGTGCTGGGGCAACCCGTCGCAGCAGCGCATGTTCGACAAGGTGCAGAGCTACAAGCCCGCGCTCGAGGCCTACAACACCGTCGACGCCGACGTCATCACCTTCGAGTCGTCGTCGTCCGGCGGCATCGACCTGGAGGCGATCGGCAAGATCATCACCGAGAAGAAAATCTCGATCGGCGTGATCGACCACCACACGCTCCAGGTCGAGCAGCCCGAGCAGGTCGCGGCGCAAATCCGCGCGGCGCTGAAGCACATCCCGGCCGAGCGGCTGATGGTCTCGACCGACTGCGGCATGGGCCGCGAGGGCATGAGCCGCCGCCACGCCTTCTACAAGGCGGTGGCGATCACGCTCGGCACCAACATCGTGCGCAAGGAGATCGGCGCGCCGACGGCCCGCATTCCCGCCGCCGATGACCGCTATTCGCTGGTGGTGCCGGCGAAGTGACCGCGTAGCGGCCATCCCGGACGCCGCGTAGCGGCGATCCGGGATCCAGCTTGCTGTCGGAAGCAACCGGGGTCCCGGGTCTCGCTTTGCTCGCCCGGGACACGAGTCTGTGCGTGCGTTAAGCTCGGCGCATGAACCTCCACGCTCTCCTGCTCGAACGCGAAGCCGCAGAACCGCCCCGTCACCGTCGGCCTGATCGGCGCCGGAAAATTCGGCACCATGTTCCTGTCGCAGGCGCGGCTGACGCGCGGCCTGCATGTCGTCGCGGTCGCCGATCTCAACGTCGCGCGCGCCAAATCCCAGCTCGCCACCGCCGGCTGGCCGGCCGAGCAGTTCGCGGCAACCTCGCTCGACGACGCGGTGAAGACAACGCGCCACCCACGTCACCGCCGACGCGGAGGCGATGATCGCGCATCCCGCCATCGAGGTGATCGTCGAGGCGACCGGCATCCCCGAGGCCGGCATCGTCCACGCGCTCAAGGCCATCGAGCACGGCAAGCACATCGTCATGGTCAACGTCGAGGCCGACGCGCTGGCCGGCCCCTTGCTGGCGCGGAAGGCGCAAGCGCCGCCGGCGTCGTCTACAGCCTCGCCTGGGGCGACCAGCCGGCGCTGATCTGCGAGCACGTCGACTGGGCGCGCGCCTGCGGCTTCAAGGTGATCGCCGCCGGCAAGGGCACCCGCTACGAGCCGCACTATCACAAGTCCAATCCCGACAACGTCTGGGACATTCTCGACAAGTATCTGAACATCTCCGACCGCAAGTCGATCAATCCGAAGATGTTCAACTCGTTCGTCGACGGCACCAAGTCCGGCATCGAGATGACCGCGGTGTGCAACGCCACCGGCCTCGTCGCCGCAATCCGAGGGCCTGGGCTTCCCGCCGGCGACGCGCTTCGAGCTCGCCGACGTCTGCAAGCCGCGCGCGGCCGGCGGCACGCTGGAGAAGGAGGGCGTCACCGAGGTCACGTCGTCGGTGTACCGCGACGGCAAGGACGTGCCGCATCATCTCGCGCTCGGCACCTACGTGGTGATCGAGGGCGAGACCGACTACGCGCGGCGCTGCTTTTCGGAATACGCCATGCTGCCCGACCAATCGGGCCGCTACGCCGCGCTCTATCGCCCGATCCACATGATCGGGCTTGAGCTCGGCATCTCGGTCGCGAGCGTGGCGCTGCGCAAAGAGCCGACCGGCGCACCGACCGGCTTCCGCTCCGACGTGGTCGCCACCGCCAAGCGCGACCTGAAGAAGGGCGAGATGCTCGACGGCGAGGGCGGCTTCTGCGTCTGGGGCAAGCAGACGCCGGCCGACGCCTCGCTCGCCGCGGGATATTTTCCGCTCGGCCTTGCCCAGAACGTCAAGCTCAAGCGCGACATCGCCGAGGGCGAGCGGCTGAAATGGTCGGACGTGGAGTTCGATCCGCGCGACCCTGCCGTGCGCGTTCGCCGCGAAATGGAGGCTGCGTTCGGCCAGCCAAACGTCTAGTCTGGCCGCCTACAACTGGAGTCCCGCCCTTGCTCGACCGCCCCGCCCCATCGCAGCGCGACCGCCTCGACATGTACAACGCCAACGCGCTGAAGCTCGGCCTGTTCGGCGCCAACTGCTCGTCGGGCCGCTCCGCCACCAGGGTGCCGGAGCGCTGGTCGGCGAGCTGGGAGGATTGCCTCGCGCTCGCCAAGATGGGCGACGAAGCCGGCATCGACTTCATGCTGCCGATCGGCCGCTGGAAGGGCTACGGCGGCGATTCCGACCTGCACGGCGAATCGCTTGAGACCATCACCTGGGCGACCGGCCTGCTCGCCGCGACCTCGCGCATCACCTGCTTCGGCACCGTGCACGCGCCGCTGTTTCATCCGATCATCGCCGCCAAGCAATGCGTCACCGCCGACCACATCGGCGAAGGCCGCTTCGGCCTCAACATCGTCGCCGGCTGGAACGAGGGCGAGTTCGAGATGTTCGGCGTCCAGCAGCGCGAGCACGAGGCGCGCTACGCCTACGCCCAGGAATGGGTCGACGCCATCAAGATGGCGTGGGCGGAGGGCGACGACTTCAGACTTCGACGGCGAGCACATCAAGCTGAAGAAGATCCGCGCCAAGCCGAAGCCCTACGGCGGCACCCGGCCGCTGATCATGAATGCCGGCTCCTCCGGCGCCGGCGAGGCCTTCGCGCTTGCGCAACTGCGATGCCTTCTTCACCGCCACCTCGACCTCGCGCCAGGGCGTCGATGCACACCAAGGCGATGGTGGAGGACGTCAAGCAGAAGGCCCGCGCCTTCGGCCGCGAGATCGAGGTGTTCACTGTCGGCCAGATCGTCTGCCGCGCCACCCAGAAGGAGGCCGACGACTACTACCACTACGCCGTCATCGAGATGGCCGACTGGGGCTCGGTCGAGCGCATGATGGAGATCAAGAACCTCACGCCGCAGACGCTCGGCGACAAGGTGTTCGAAGAGAAGCGCCAGTATTTCGCCTCGCGCGCGATCGGCGGCTATCCATTCGTCGGCACGCCGGACCGTGTCGCCGATGAGCTCGCCGCGTTGAGCCGCGGTGGCATTCGCGGCATCGCCTTCTCGATGATCAACTACCTCGACGAGTTGCCGTTCTTCCGCGACGAGGTGCTGCCGCGGCTGGAGCGTCTCGGGGTTCGTGAGCCAGCGCGGAGCTAGCGCGGAACTCCTGCTCGAAGTCCGCCGTCTCCGCCAGCTCATCCCACATTCTCGCGAAATTCTGCTGGTGGCCGCGCTCCTGCGGGTCGGACAGCCGTGCCGCTCGTGCACGGCATTGCTTGGCCTTCATACGGTAGCGGTCGGCCTTGGCTCGCCCAAACCTGACATGGATGATCTCGGCGCTTTGCATCGTGTCCTCCATCGCTTGGAAGGAGAACGTGGAGTCGTGCGCGTTTGTTTCAAATCGTCGGCCCGGTGGTTAATCACCGACGAACATGCAGCTCGGCCGATTAACTAAACCGGCCCGGGTCCGGCGCGCGCGTGCAGTTCTCGCGTTCACCCCCTTGGCGGGGAAGGACGGCTCGCGGGAAGTGTCACCGGGAACGGAATTGTCTTTGACTGGCGGAAGGCTTGGCTTGCCAGCCGAAGCCGCGGAGCGGCGAAGGCTGGTGCCCCTGGCCGGGATCGAACCAGCACGATGTTGCCATCACCAGATTTTGAGTCTGGCGCGTCTACCAGTTCCGCCACAGGGGCTATCCGCCGATCATAGGCCATCGTTTTCGCAACTGCCAGTGTCACGGCCTTGTGGGTCGACACATTTGCGGCGCAACGCTATGCGACGTGGACAAAGCTGGGGACCGACCGAAATGCTTGCACCGACACTCATGCTCGCCCGCAGCAGCCCGCCGCGACGGCGGCGGCCGCCATCGCCGCGATCGGGCTTGCTGCCATCCTGGGCGCCTATTTCTTCCAGTTCGTGATGGGGCTGCCGCCCTGCCCGCTTTGCCTTGAGCAGCGCTACGCCTATTACATCTCGATTCCGCTCGCCGCCATGATCCTGCTCGGGCTGTCGGTCGGCTCCTCGCGCAAGGTGCTGCTGCTGGCGCTCGCTCGCCATCGCTGTCGCCATGCTGTGGAACGCCAGCCTTGGCGTCTATCACTCCGGCGTCGAGTGGAAATGGTGGCCGGGGCCGCAGGATTGCTCGGGCACGGTGCCGAATTTCTCCACGGGCGGCAGCCTGATCGACCAGATGAACAAGACCAGGGTGGTGCGCTGCGACGAGGCGGCGTGGCGGTTCCTCGGCCTGTCGCTGGCTGGCTACAATGTGCTGATCTCGCTCAGCCTTGCCGCGATCGCGCTGTGGGGCGCGGCCTCCACCTGGGCTCAGGGCTCCAGCTCGGAATCCCAGTAGAGATAATCCATCCAGCTTCGGTGCAGGTAGTTCGGCGGGAACAGCCGGCCGTTGCGGTGCAGGTGCTGCACGCTCGGCTGCATCGGCGTCTGCGACGGAAACATCCGCGCCTCCGCCGGCGTCATGTTGCCCTTGCGCAGATTGCACGGCGAGCAGGCCGCGACCACGTTCATCCAGGTGGTGTGGCCGCCGCGCGAGCGCGGCAGCAGATGGTCGAAGGTGAGGTCGTCGCGCGAGCCGCAATACTGGCAGACGAAGCGGTCGCGCAGGAACACGTTGAACCGGGTGAAGGCGGGATTGGTCGAAGGCTTCACGTAGGTCTTGAGCGACACCACGCTCGGCAGCTTCATCTCGATCGAGGGGCTGTGCACCGCGTGGTCGTATTCCTCGACGATGTTCACGCGTTCGAGGAACACCGCCTTGATCGCGTCCTGCCACGACCACAGCGACAGCGGGTAATAGCTCAGCGGGCGGAAGTCCGCGTTCAGCACCAGAGCGGGAAAGCCGTTCCCAGGAGCTACGTGCACGTTCAAGGCGAGGTACCCTCCGACACCCCCAAAAACCGCGCGCCGCAGCGGCGGCCGGCGCACAGTGTATAGGGACGGTGACGGGATTGTGAAGCGCGCCAAATGGGCAGGTTGTGAGCGAATCGGGGCACGGCCGGGCGCTGCGTGCTCAGGCGCGCAGGCCGAATCGGCGGGCCAGGAACATGCCGCCGTGGCGCAGGCCCTCCTGGTCGATGCCGTGGCCGACGCCGGCCGACAGGTGCCACTCGACCGGCACGTCGAGCGCGGCCAGCGTCCTGCGCGCTCTGGAACAGCGCCTGCACCGGAATGAGATCGTCCTGGTCGCCGTGGATCAGCAGCACCGGCGGCTTGCGACTTGATCTCGCCCGCGACGGCGTCGGGCTTGGCCTTGTCCGGCAGCACGAAGATGCCGGAATAGCCGACGATGGCGGCGGGCGGCACGGCGCGGCGCAAGCCCGACGTGCAGCGCCATCATGGTGCCCTGGCTGAAGCCGACCAGCGCCAGCGCCGACGGCGGCAGCTTGCGGCGCGCGAGCTCGGCGTCGAGGAATTGCTCCAGCACCGGGCCGGCCTTGTTGACGCCGTCCCAGCGCTCGTTCTGGCGCGCGGGTGAACAGCGGAAACCACTGCCGGCCGGTCGGCGCCTGGCCGCACGGCTCGGGCGCGTGCGGCGACACGAACGCGGTGTCCGGCAGCAGGCCCTGCCAGGCCCGGCCGATGTCGATCAGGTCGTTGCCGTCGGCGCCATAGCCGTGCAGGAACACCACGAGGCGCTTGGCCTGGCCGCTCGGCGGTTCGAGCCGCGGGCCGTCGAGTTCACCGGCCATTGGCCGCTCCGTTCGCTTTTTCGCTTTTGTTTTTTCGTCACCGCGGGCCACTTGGCGTTCGGGTTGCCTGCACCGGCGCGCCCTCGCGCCGCTTCACCACGTGATAGTAGGCCCACAACAGATGCGCGGCCACCCCGCGCCACGGCCGCCAGGTTTCGGCCAGCTTGGCCATCGCCTTGGCGTCCGGCCGCTTCTTCAGACCGAAGGCGAGGCGCGCCGCCTCCTGCAAGGCGAGATCGCCGGCCGGCCAGGCGTCGGCATTGCCGAGGCAGAACAGCAGATAGATGTCGGCGGTCCACGGCCCGATGCCGTGCAGCGCGGTCAGCGCCGCATGCGCCTGGTCGGCCTCCATCGCGGCGACCGCGTCGAGGTCGATGTGGCCCTTGGAGATCGCCTTGCCGATCGCCTTGACCGCCTTGATCTTCGGCCGCGACAGGCCGAGCCGTGCGAGCTTGTCGCCGCGCGCGAGCCGCACGGTATCGTGGTGGAACGGATCGAACGCCGCGAACAGCCGCGCCCGGATCGCCGCGGCGGCGGCGGTCGAAACCTGCTGGCCGCAGACGATCGAGCACAGCCCGGCATAGCCGCCCTCGCGGCGGCGGATCGCCGGCATGCCGGATTTCGCGAACACCGGCTGCCAGCCGCGGGTCCTGCTTGATGAGAACGCCGACGGCGGTTTCCAGATCGGCCTGGGTGTGAATGATCTGCGTCATGCTCTAGGTTTTGTCGCAGAGCATCCGCCATGCCGCAACCCGTATTCCGCTTCGCGCCGAGCCCGAACGGCCATCTGCATCTCGGCCACGCGCTGTCGGCGCTGCTGAACTTCGACATGGCGCGCGCGGCCGGCGGCCGGTTCCTGCTGCGCATGGAGGACATCGACGCGACGCGCTGCCGGCCGGAGTTCGAGGCGGCGATCTATCGAAGACCTCGCCTGGCTCGGCCTGCGAATGGGAGCAGCCGGTGCGGCGGCAGTCCGAGCATCTCGGCGACTACCGCGCGGCGCTCGAACAAGCTCGAGGCGATGCGCCTGACCTTCCCGAGCTTCGAGAGCCGGGCCGAGCTCGCGCACTGGTGGCCGACCGCGACGTCCGCGAGCGCTGGCCGCGCGATCCCGATGGCGTTCCGGTCTATCCGGGCGCGGCGCGGCAGATGAAGGAGCAGGACCGGCGGCGCGCATCGCGCGCGGCGAGCCCTATGCCATCCGCCTCGACATGGAGAAGGCGATGGAATGGACCGGGCCGCTGCGCTGGCAGCGAGACCGGCGCGGGCCCGTGCGGCGAGAGCGGCGACATCGCCGCCGATCCGGCGGCCTGGGGCGATGTCATCGTCGGCCGCAAGGAGACGCCGACCAGCTATCACCTCTCGGTCGTGATCGACGATGCGTTGCAGGGCGTCACCCATGTGGTGCGCGGCCAGGACCTGTTCTGGTCGACCAGCGTGCACCGGCGTGCTGCAGGCGCTGCTCGACCTGCCCGCGCCGATCTATCATCATCACCGGCTGATCCTCGACGCCGACGGCAAGAAGCTGTCCAAGTCGACGCAGGCCACTGGCCTCCGCGAGCTGCGCGCGCAAGGCGTGACGCCAGCCGATATTCGCAGACTTGTGAACGTCGCGGTGTAGTGCCGGCCGTGCCGGCGTGCCATGCTTCGGGGCCGGGGGCTTCATGGCGAAAGCCAAGCGCAGGAAACGCGCGCGCAAGCGGCGCCGTTCGCCGTCGCGTCGTCCGCACGCCATCGAGGTGGCGCTGGCGGGGCTCGCCCACGACATCCGCACGCCGCTGAACGGCATCCTGGCGCTGGCGGAACTGCTCGCCGCGTCCGACCTGCCGAAGCGCGAGCGCGGCTGGGCCGAGGCGATCCGCGGCGCCGCCGATCATCTGGCGCGGCTCACCACCCTCGTGGTCGACGCCGCCAAGGCGGATTCGACCGGGCTCGTGCTGCGCGACGAGCCGTTCTCGCCGCGCGAGCTGGCGCAGTCGGTGGCGGCATCGCTGATCGCCGCGCGCGCAAGGCAAGGCGCTCGACGTCGAGATCGACATCGCCGAGCGATCTGGCCGGACCGTCGTCAGCGGCGACGAGGTGCGGCTGCGCAGCGCGCTGGAAAATCTGATCGACAACGCGGTGAAGTTCACCGAGCGCGGCCGCATCGGCTTCTCGGCGTCGATCGGCCGGCGCGGGTCGCGGGCGCGTGCGGCTGACCTTCACCGTGACCGACAGCGGCATCGGCATCACGGCCGCCGATCTCAAGCGGCTGTTCCGGCCGTTCGCGCAGGCGAGCGAAGACGTGGCGCGGCGCTACGGCGGCGCGGGTCTCGGCCTGGTGTTCGTCAAGCGCATCGCCAAGGCGATGGGCGGCGACCTCAAGGTGACCAGCAAGCCCGGCCGCGGCAGCACGTTCCGGCTGACGGTGGTGATGAAGGACGCCGCGCCCGGCCCGCGGCGCGGCTGCCGGCAACGCCAAGCCCGTCGACGGGCCTCCGCGTGCTTTGCGTCGAGGACAATCCGTATGGCCGCATCGTGCACAGCGCCGTGCTGCGCGAACTCGGCCACAGCGTGACGTTTGTCGGCAGCGGCGAGGCGGCGGTCGAGATGGTCGCCCGCAACGAGCACGATGTCGTGCTGATGGACGTGGCGCTGCCGGCATCGACGGCATCGAGGCGACGCGGCGCATCCGCGCGCTGCCGGCGCCGGCCGGCCGCATTCCGATCATCGGCGTGTCCGGGCCGACCGAGCCGCGCGATGCCGCGGCCGCGAAGGCGGCGGGCATGAACGCCTATCTGCGCAAGCCCGCGTCGCCGGCCGAAATGAACGAGGCGCTGCAGGCGGCGGCGAAGCTCAGGCGCGGCGGATCAGCCGGATGATCAGCAGCAGAATGACGGCGCCGATGGTGGCGTCGATGATCGCGCCGATGATGCCGCCGCATCAGGTGGATGCCGAGCTGGGGAAGCAGCCAGCCGGCGATGAAGGCGCCGACGATGCCGACGATGATGTCGCCGATCAGGCCGAAGCCCGCGCCGCGGACGATCAGGCCCGCAAGCCAGCCGGCGATCGCGCCGACGACGATGAAGATCAGAATTGCTTCCCCAGTCATGACGTTTCTCCCCGGCACTGATCATCGCGTGCCGGCAGAGCGTAGCGTCAGAACCGAACTCGTGTCAGCCGGTCTCGGCGCGGCTTTCGACGATCCGCACCAGGTCGGACATGATGCGGTTGAGCTCGAAATCCTTCGGCGTATAGACCGCGGCGACGCCGGCCTGTTCAAGTCGCCTCGGCGTCCTCCGGCGGGATGATGCCGCCGACCACCACCGGCACGTCGTCGATGCCGGCGTCCTTCAGCCGGCTGATCACGTCCTTGACCAGCGGCAGATGGCTGCCCGACAGGATCGACAGCCCGACCACATGGGCCTTCTGCTCGCGCACCGCGTCGACGATCTCCTCGGGCGTCAGCCGGATGCCCTCGATAGACCACCTGCATGCCGGCGTCGCGCGCCCGCACCGCGATCTGCTCGGCGCCGTTGGAATGGCCGTCGAGGCCGGGCTTGCCGACCAGGAAGGTCAGCCGCCGGCCGAGCTTGCGCGACACGCGGTCGACGTCGGCGCGGATGTCGTCGAGGCCGCCGACGTCGTTGCGCATGGCGTTGCCGACGCCGGTCGGCGCGCGGTATTCGCCGAACGCCTCGCGCAAGGTCCAGCCCCATTCGCCGGTGGTGACGCCGGCTTTGGCGCAGGCGATCGAGGCCGGCATGATGTTGGCGCCGCCGGCCGCGGCGCGCTTCAGGTTCGGCAAGCGCCGCGGCGACCGCCTTGGCGTCGCGCGCGGCGCGCCAGGCCTTCAGCCGCTCGATCTGGCCGGTCTCGGCCTCCGCGGACACCGTCATGATCGTTTCGACGCCGCCGGTCAGCGGCGAGGGCTCGCTTTCGAGATATTTGTTGACGCCGACCACGACCTGATCGCCGCGCTCGATCGCCTCGAGCCGCGCGGTGTTGGAATCGACCAGCGCGCGCTTCATGTAGCCGGTCTCGACCGCGGCGACCGCGCCGCCCATCTCCTCGATGCGCTTCAGTTCTTCCTTGGCCTCGCGCTTGAGCTCATCGACCTTGCGCGTCATCACCTCGGAGCCGTCGAACAGATCGCCGTATTCCAGGAGGTCGGTCTCGTAGGCGAGGATCTGCTGCATCCGCAGCGACCATTGCTGGTCCCACGGCCGCGGCAGGCCGAGCGCCTCGTTCCAGGCCGGAAGCTGCACGGCGCGGGCGCGCGCGTTCTTCGACAACGTCACCGCCAGCATCTCGATCATGATGCGCGCGATGTTGTTCTCCGGCTGCGGCTCGGTCAGGCCGAGCGAATTGACCTGCACGCCGTAGCGGAACAGCCGCTGCTTCGGATCGGTGATGCCGTAGCGCTCGCGGGTGATCTCGTCCCACAATTCGACGAAGGCGCGCATCTTGCAGATTTCGGTGACGAAGCGGAGCCCGGCGTTGACGAAGAACGAAATCCGCCCGACCACCTCGCCGAATTTCTCCTGGCGTGACCTCGCCGGAGGCCTTCACCGTGTCGAGCACGGCGATCGCGGTGGCGAGCGCGAACGCCAGCTCCTGCACCGGCGTCGCGCCGGCCTCCTGCAGATGGTAGGAGCAGATGTTCATCGGATTCCACTTCGGCAGCTCCGATGTGGTGAAGATCGCCACGTCCTTGATCAGCCGCATCGACGGCGCCGGCGGAAACACGTAGGTGCCGCGCGACAGATATTCCTTGATGATGTCGTTCTGGATCGTGCCTTGCAGCGCCGTCGCGCGGCGCGCCCTGTTCGTCGGCGACCGCGATGTAGAGCGCCATCAGCCACGCCGCGGTGGCGTTGATGGTCATCGACGTGTTCATGGTGCCGAGCGGGATGCCGTCGAACAGCGCGCGCATGTCGCCGAGATGGCTGACCGGCACGCCGACCTTGCCGACCTCGCCGCGCGCCAGCACGTGATCGGAGTCGTAGCCGGTCTGGGTCGGCAGATCGAAGGCGACCGAAAGCCCGGTCTGTCCCTTGGCCAGATTCTTGCGATACAGCGCGTTCGAATCGCGCGCGGTCGAATGACCCGCGTAGGTCCGGAAGATCCAAGGCTTGTCGCGCATCGTTGGTCTCGCCTGTCGGCCGGCAAAGACCGCCGACCGAGCCGGCATTTTGCAATGCAAACAAGAGCATAGCGCAAGAAAAGCCCGCCGTCAGGCGCATTTTTTGCACGTGCGACATAAATCTTGTTGCTATGCAGCATGGCGGGAGGCAGACTTTGGCCGGCCCGGATGCGGGCGACCTACGGAGCAGCGGCCATGGCGAAGTCGTGCCGCTCAATCCGCCGAAAACCGTCCGGCGGCGAAAGACCTTTACGCCATCGGCGAAATCCCGCCGCTCGGTCATGTGCCGGCGAAGATGCACGCCTGGGCGATCCGCAAGGAGCGCCACGGCCCGCCGGACAGCTCGATGCCAGCTCGAAGTGCTGCCGACCTGGCCGATCGGCGAGGACGAGGTGCTGGTCTACGTGATGGCCGCGGGCGTCAACTACAACGGCGTCTGGGCCGGGCTCGGCGATTCCGATCTCGCCGCTCGACGGCCACAAGCATCCGTTCCACATCGCCGGCTCCGACGCCGCCGGCGTGGTCTGGGCGATCGGCTCGAAGGTGCGGCGCTGGAAGGTCGGCGACGAGGTCATCGTCCACTGCAATCAGGACGACGGCGACGACGAGGATTGCAACGGCGGCGATCCGCTGCTGTCGCCCTCGCAGCGCATCTGGGGCTACGAGACGCCGGACGGCTCGTTCGCGCAGTTCTGCCGCGTGCAGTCGCGGCAATTGATGCCCAAGCCCAAGCATCTGCCGTGGGAGGAGGCGGCCTGCTACACGCTGACGCTCGCCACCGCCTACCGCATGCTGTTCGGCCATTCGCCGCACACGCTCAAGCCCGGCGACTATGTGCTGGTGTGGGGCGCGCTCCGGCGGGCTCGGCGTGTTCGGCGTGCAGCTTGCCGCGGCGTCCGGCGCCAAGGCGATCGGCGTGATCTCCGACGATTCCAAGCGCGACTACGTGATGGATCTCGGCGCCTATGGCGTCATCAACCGCAAGGACTTCAAGTGCTGGGGCCAGATGCCCACGGTGAACACGCCCGAATACAACGACTGGGTCAAGGAGGCGCGCAAGTTCGGCAAGGCGATCTGGGACATCACCGGCAAGCGCGACGTCGACATCGTGTTCGAGCATCCGGGCGAGGCGACGTTCCCGGTGTCATGCCTCGTGGTCAAGCGCGGCGGCATGGTGGTGTTCTGCGCCGGCACCTCCGGCTACAACATCACCTTCGACGCGCGCTACGTCTGGATGCGGCAGAAGCGCATCCAGGGCTCGCACTTCGCCCATCTCAAGCAGGCCTCGGCCGCCAACCAGTTCGTGCTCGACCGCCGCATCTATCCCTGCATGAGCGAGGTGCTGCCGTGGGCCGAAATTCCCGCGCGCGCACCAGATGATGTGGAAGAACGAGCACAAGCCCGGCAACATGGCGGTGCTGGTCAACGCGCCGCAGCCGGGGCTGAAGAACCTCGAGGATGTGATCGAGGCCAGCGCCGGCTGATCATTCCGCCGCCGGTGATCCCGACGTCTCGGTCTGGGCCTGCTCGCGGAAGCGTTCGATCGCGGCGTTGAGCTCGCCGCCGAGAATGAAGATCGTCGCGATCACGTAGAGGAACACCAGCGCGATCATCGCCGACGCGAGGCCCGCGTAATAGGTGACGTAGGTGTAGGCGAACCGCGACAGGTAGTCGCCGAACAGTTCGCCCGCGACCAGCCACAGCAGCAGCGTCACCACGATGCCGGGCGTGATGGTCGAGCAGCCGCCGGCCGCCGCACGGCAGCCACTTGTGCACGATCACCAGCGCCGACGATCAGCACGAGCGAGGCGACCGCGATGCGCAGTGAAGTTGAACATGAACCACAGCGGTTCCAGCAGCGGCACATAGCGCACCGCGGTGGCGAAGATCAGCGGCGCCAGCACCACCAGGAACGACAGCACCAGCAGGCCGACCGCGGCGAGCAGCACATAGCCGATCGATTCCAGCCGCAGCAGCCACCAGCTTCGGCTCTCGGTCGACGCCATAGGCGCGGTTCAGCCCGATGCGCAGGCTCTCGATGCCGCTCGAGGCGAAGTAGATCGCAAGCGCCACGCCGATGGTGAGCAGGTCGCCGCGGGCGCCGAGCAGCACCCGGCGGATTTCGCTGGCGATCGGCGAGGCCACCTCGGTCGGCCACATCTGCAGCAGGATGCCCGCCACCTCGTCGGCGAGCTGCGTGGAACCGAACAGGAAGCCGGCCAGCGCGGTGACCAGGATCAGGAACGGGAACAGCGACATCAGCGCCGACAGGGCGATATGGCTGGCGATCGCCCAGCCGTCATCGGCGAGGAACTTGTAGTAGGCGTCGATGCGCGACGCGATAGCAAAGGCGGAGCGTCAGCAACGCTGTCTCCCGGCCGACGGGCGGTTGTTGCGTGCAGCACTATCACAGCGGCAGCGAAGGCCCAACCACACGATCGTCTTCGATTGAAGCATCGCCGCAAGCAGCGCGCGCTCCCTCACGCCGGTGGGGAGAGGTAGAGCCTGCGGCAATCGGAAAACGCTACAGGAACCGCGTCGGCCACATGATGGTGCGCCACATGTGGGCGGACGGGCTGTTGTCCCAGCCGAGACCTTCCTTCGGCTGCCTGAAATTGCGGCCGATGATGTCCTCGAACTGATCGAGATTGACCTTGGCGTTCGGATCGAACGCGTAGATGTCGTTCACGCAGATCAGCCGCGACGTCATGTAGTGCTTGTGGTTCCGCGCGCGCTTGTATTCCTCGTGGATGTACGGCTCGGGCGAGTAGTCCTCGCCGAAATACTTCTTGTACATGTCGGGATAGGCGTAGCCGACCGACTCGTCAGGGAAGAAGCGCAGCGCCTGATGCGACTTGATCGCCCAGCTCACCTCTTCATCGACGTAGGGCTCGATCATCTGCGCGCCCCAGTAGCCGTGGTCGCAGCGGATGAAGCCGACGACGGCGATATCGTGGAGCAGGCAAGCGAGCACGACCTTCTCGCTGTGGCCGTTCTTCAGCGCCAGCGCGCCGCTTTGCAGGAGATGATTGGTCGAGGCGAGACGGTTCTTGAAGTAGTCGAGCAAGGTCGGCTTGTCCGGCATCGGTGGCAGCCGCGGGTCCGGCCCCATGTTGAAATACTTGCCGGGATACTTTTTCTGCAGCGCCGCGCCGCCCTCCATATCGACATGACCGTCGGTCATGTTGGCGAACACCGACTTGGTTACGATCTTGTCGAGCTCATGCATCATGTGCTCTTCGATCGCGTCAGCCTTCTCGGACAGCGTCATCTCGCTGGTGATCTTGGCTTGTGCGGCTTGAGGTCCCATGCGACCCATCCCTTGAATGTCTTTTCCTGCCCACCTGGGCGGCTCCCGGAAACTACACCGATTTCCACGGCCGCGACACCGCAACCCGCTCGATTTCGTCCCGTAATTGGGCATGATAGCAATGAAATGCCCGCCCAGGACCCTATGCCCGTCATTGACCCTCCCGGCGCGACGCTCACGGCGAGCGCTATCGCCCCACCCCTGCCCCAACCCGCCCCGGAAAGCCTCCCGCAGCGCCTGGTGGGAGCGGTCGTACATTTTTTCACATATCATTTCGTGCTGAAGCGCCGGGCCGCGGCGGAGACATTTGCAGCGGGATTCCGCTTCGTGGTGCCACCCACGGTGTTTCACCCGGCGGTTTTCAAGACCGGCCCGTACTTTGCGGAATTCATCGCCGGTCTCGATCTGCACGGCCGGCAGGTGGCGGATGTCGGCACCGGCTCCGGCATCCTCGCATTGGCGGCGGCACGGGCCGGCGCCAGTTGGGTGCTCGCCCTCGACATCAATCCGAATGCCGCGCGAGCCGCGCACGACAACGCCCGCATCAACGGCCTCGGCGACCGCGTGACCGGCATCTGTTCGAATCTGCTGTCCAGCCTCGCCGCCCGGCCCCTGTTCGACGTCATCGTGTCGAACCCGCCGTACTTTGCCGGCGAGCCCCGCGACCTCGCCGACCGCGCCTGGCACAGCGGCCCCTCGCATCGCGACATCGTCGAGTTGTTCGCGCAGGCGCGCCAGCGGCTCAAGCCCGGCGGGCGGATGTACGCGCTGTTTTCGACCCGCGCCGACATCGGCTTCCTGCGAACGCTGATGGAGCAGGCGGGTTTCAGTTCCCGGCTGGTCAGCGAGCGCTCGATCATGATCGACACATTCGTGATCTACGAACTCCAGGCGGGTTGACCGCCCGGCAGGCGGACGTTCTGATAGCGCCGCCGTTGGGACACCCGCATGCCGCATATCGAAATCCGCGACGTTTCGCTGGTCTATGACACGCCTGCGGGCCGGGTCACCGGTGTGCAGAGCGCAAGCTTCAACATCGAGCAGTCTGAATTCCTCTGCATCGTCGGTCCGTCCGGATGCGGCAAATCCACGCTGCTGAACATCATCGCAGGATTCATTCAACCGACCGGCGGCGTGATCCGGATCGGCGGCCACGCCGTGAAGGGACACGGCCAGGACCGCGGCGTGGTGTTCCAGGATTTCGCGCAGTTGTTCCCCTGGCGCACCGCGCTCGGCAACGTCGAGTTCGGCCTGGAGATGAAGGGCGTCGGCAAAGCCGAGCGCGAGGCGACGGCGCGACAGCAGCTCAAGCTGGTGAAGCTGGAAAAGTTCGCCAACTCCTATCCCCACCACCTGTCCGGCGGCATGCAGCAGCGGGTCGCGATCGCCCGCGCGCTGGCCTACAACCCCGCGGTGCTGCTGATGGACGAACCGTTCGCGGCGCTCGATGCGCTGACCCGCGACGACATGCAGCGGCTGCTCGCCGACGTGTGGCGGGAAACCCGCAAGACCGTGATCTATGTGACGCACAATGTTGCCGAGGCCGTGTATCTGGCCGACCGCGTGGTGGTGATGAGCTCGCATCCCGGCACCGTGAAGATCGAGGTGCCGATCACCTTGCCGCGGCCGCGCGATCCGCTCAGCGTCGAATTCCTCGACCATCAGAAAGAGCTGCTGCGCCATCTCGGCCAGGGCGCGCATTAGGGGCTGAACGCATGAAAAACGCTCCGCGGAGGCTCATTGCCGCCGCACTGGCAATAACGGGGTTTGCGTCGCCGGCCCTGGCGCAGGACGCCTATCCCTCGCGCCCGATCCGCCTGGTGGTCGGCTTCGGCGCCGGCGGGCCGACCGACATCCCGGCGCGCTACGTCGCCGACAAGCTCGGCACGGCACTCGGCCAGCGCATGATTGTTGAGAACAAGCCGGCCGCCGCGGGGATGCTGGCGACTCGCGACGTGCTGGGGCAGCCAGCCGACGGCTACACGCTGCTGTTCTGCACGCACTTCGAGTCGATCAACACCGCGGTCTACAAGAACCCGGGGTTCAAGCTCGCCGATCTGGCGCCGATCTCGCTGGTGGCGAAATACTACTATGGCATCGCGCTATCGAACTCGATCCCGGCGGAGAACTTCGAGCAGTTCGTGCAATACGCCAAGGCCCATCCCGGCGACGTGACCTACGCCACCATCGGCGCGGGCTCGGCGCAGGAGATCATGGCGCGGCAGCTCGAGAAGATCGCCGGCATCTCGATGAACCGCATTCCGTTCCGCGGCGGGCCGCAGGTGGTGCAGGAGATGGTGGCAGGCCGGGTGAACTTCTACGCCTCGCCGACCATCGCGGTGGTGCCGCAGTATCACGAAAAGCAACTCAAGCTGCTCGCGACCACCAGCCCGAGCCGTATCCCGTCGCTGCCTGAGGTGCCGACCTTGAAGGACAAGGGCATCGATTACGTACGGTTCGGCTGGCTCGGCTTCTGCGCACCCAAAGGCACGCCGCAGCCGATCATCGACCGGCTCAACAAGGAGATCGGCAAGATCGTTCAGACCCCGGATTATCGCGACCTGATCGAGAAGGGCGGCTCGTTGCCGGAGTCCTCGACGCCGGAGCAACTGAGACAGATCATCACACAGACGGTGACGGACGTTGAGGGTACAATCAAGGAATTCGGCTTGCAGCAGGAATAGGTCCAGGGAGGACGCGATGGCGATCAATGCAATGAACCGTCGGCAAGCGCTGGCGACCGGTGGTGCGGCGCTCGTCGCTGGAATGGGCATCGGCCCGGCGAGAGCGGCTGAGGTAACGATCCGCCAGGGCTACCAGACCAACATCTGGGGCATGCCGACCTATTACCTCATGAAGTCCGGCTACCTGGAGAAGCACGGGCTGAAGACCGAGGACTTCGCGGTGCCGTCCGGCAATCTCACCATGCAGCAGATGGTGGCGCGGCAGGTCGACATGGGCACCTATGCCGGGCCGTCGTTCATCATCGGCCACGACAAGGGTGGCCTCGTCGCCATCGCGCAGATCGAGACGGTCGGCGCCACTGGCGCCATGGTGGTGCGCAAGGATCTCGGCATCACCAAGATGGAGCAGCTCAAGGGCAAGAAGATCGCCAACCAGACCGGCTCCTCGATCGGCAACATCTTCGTCGATCAGGTCGGCCCCGCCAACGGACTGAAGAAGGGCGACTTCCAGGAAGTCCGGATGGACGTCAACAACATGATGGCGGCGCTGTCATCCAAGACCGTGGATGCCATGATCAACGTCGAGCCCTACAACGCTATCGCTGAAAGCGAAGGGATCGGCACCATCATCATGGACCTGTCGAAATACGACAAGGTGCCGGTGTTCATGGCGGCGACACCGGACTTCGTCGAGAAGAACCCGGACGCCGTGGTGGCGTATCTGAAGGCCTGGCTCGACGCCAAGAAGGACTTCAAGGACAACCCGAAGAAGGTGTCGGACGTGATCTACTCGTTCTTCACCTCGAAGGGCTACAAGATGGACCCCAAGACCTTCGAGACGGCGATGGGCCGCGTCGAGGTCGATCCCGGCTTCCCGTCCGACCTGGTGCCGTACCTGACGCACCACGCCGAAGTGCTGGTGAAGGAGAAGAAAATCTCCAAGGTGCCAGACTGGAAGGTGGCGCTGCGCACCGAGTTCATGGACAAGGCGCGCAAGGGCTGATTGCACCCGGGCGGCGGCTCATTCGATCTTGATGTTTGCCGCCCGGATCACGTTCTGCCATTTGGCAATGTCGAGCTTGATGCGCGCAGTGAACTCCTCGGGCGTGCTGAGGATCGCATCAAAGCCCAGCGCGTCGAGCCGCTCCACGGCGTCAGGCTGCTTCATCACCGTGCTGATCTGGCGGTTTAGGAGTTCGACGATCGAAGCCGGCGTGTGAGCCGGCGCCACCACACCGAGGATGGTGTCCGCCTCCTGGTTGGGTACGCCCGCCTCGGTCAGGGTCGGCACATCGGGTAAGGTCGGCGAGCGCTTCGGCGTCGTGACCGCGAGGCAACGCAGCTTACCTTCCTTGACCAGAGACAAAGCCGGCGTCAGCACCGTGAAGCCGATCGGCGTATGGCCGGCCAGCACCGACTGGATCGCAGGACCCGAGCCGTTGAACGGCACCGCGACGATGTCGAGGTCTTGCGAACGCTTGAACATCTCACCGGACAGGTGCGGCGTGGTGCCGACGCCGGAATGGGCGAAGCTGTATTTGCCCGGATTGGCCTTCAGAAACGCGATCAACTCCTTGACGTTGCTGGCCGGGATCGACGGGTGGACCACCAGCACGTTTGGCGACACCGCGGCGAGACTGACCGGCGCGAAATCCTTGTAAGGATCGTAGGGGATTTTCGGGTACAGGCTCGGATTGACGACGAAGCTCGTGCTGACGACGGCGATGGTGTAGCCGTCAGGGGCCGCCCGCGCCGCCGCGCCCATGCCGAGGTTGCCGCCGGCACCGGCCTGGTTCTCGATGTAAAACTGCTGGCCGAGGCTTTGCGACAGCTTCAGTGTCATCAGCCGCGCCAGCACGTCGGCCGGGCCCGCGGGCGCGAACGGCACGATCACCCGCACAGGTTTGGTCGGATACGACTGTGCCCATACCGTGTTCAGCGATGCCGGGATTGCAGCGGCGGCGCCAAGCCATTGCAGGAACGCGCGACGCTGAAGCTTCATGTCATGAGTCCAATGTTGCGCGGGCGGCCGATCGGACGCTGAGTATATGACGAGCGTGCATGTCAGCCAAGAAGTCGGCCCGCGCTCCAGCCCCCTCCCCTCGCCCGATGAAACGCGCTAAACGTGGCGCCGACGCGGTCGGACCGCCGTAGGGAGAGAACGAATGAAGCGTGCCAAGAAGGTTGCGAAGAAGTCCAAGCCGATGGCTAAGAAGAAGACGATGAAGGCCAAGAGCGTGAAGAAGACCGCGAAGAAATCGTCCGTCAAGAAGCCGGCTGTCAGCCGCGGCGCCAGCAAGCCCGGCCAGGCCAAGGCCGACGGCACCGTGACGTGGAATTTCAAGCTTCTGTCCCACCACATGCTCGACGGCTTCGGCGGCATGGGTGAAGGCATGTCGGTGCAGATCGCGCCGGACGGCCGCCGCATCATCTGGCTGGCGCATGAGAGCGCGCCGAAGAACTTCACCGCGGTTGACGTGTCCGACCCGCGCAAGCCCAGGGTGGTCTGCCAGACCGACCTGCCGCAGAGCCACATGCGCTCCAATTCCCTGGAGACCTGCGGCAACATCATGGCGGTCGCCTACCAGACCCAGAAGAAGGGCCAGCAACCGGCCGGCATGGAGCTGTTCGACATCTCCAATCCGGAGAAGCCGAAGTCGATCTCGTTCTTCGACTGCTCGGGCGAGCACTCGCGCGGCGTCCACCAGCTCTGGTTCTGCGACGGCGAATACGTCCACATGGCGTCGAGCTCGGCGGATTTCGTTCCGACGCATCCGCAGGACGACCAGTTCTACCGCTGCATCGACGTGCGCAATCCGTCGAAGCCGGTCGAGCTCGGCCGCTGGCACATGCCGGGCACCAAGCAGGGCGACAATGTCGCGCCGCCGCCGCGCCACAAGCTCGACAAGGGCTACCGCGCGCACAACTGCAACGTCTATCCGCAGCGGCCGGACCGCTGCTACCTCGCCTACATCGACGGCGGCATGCACGTCATGGACATCTCCGACAAGGCGAACCCCAAGCGCATCTCGTCGTGGACCAACTCGCCGCCGTACTCCGGCTTCATGCACACCGTGGTGCCGCTGTTCGACCGTGGGCTGATGCTGGTGACCGACGAGTCGACCGAGAACAACGCAAAGGATTGGCCGAAGCTCGTGTGGATCCTCGATGCGCGGAACGAGGAGAACCTCGTGCCGATCTCGACCTGCCCGCTGCCGGACCACAAGGCCTATGCGGAGCGCGGTCGCTTCGGGGCGCACAACATCCACGAGAACGTGCCGCTGCCGACCTGCTGGCAATCCGACCAGGTCGTGCTCGGCACCTTCTTCAATGGCGGCTTGCGCGCCTACGACATCTCCAACCCCTACCAGCCGCAGGCGGTCGCGACCTTCGTGCCGCCGCCGGTCGCCGGCGCGCCGACCGGCACCACGCAGATCAACGACGTGTTCGTCGACGAGCGCGAGGTGGTGTACTGCGTCGACCGCCATCTCGGGGGGCTGTACTGCCTGGAGATGGATTTCTGACCGATACGATTTTCGATCTCTTCCCGTCGGCCGAGGCCGGCCGCTTCGGCCGACGGCAAAAACGCGTACGCGGCTCAAGGCTTCCAGTCACGATCGTCACGGGCTTTCTCGGCGCCGGGAAGACGACGCTGGTGCGTCGCTTTCTCGAAACGCCGGAAGGCAAAGGCACCGCGCTGATCGTCAACGAGTACGGCTCGGAGGGCATCGACGACGCGCTGCTGCGCGAAAGCAGCGACGAGGTGACGCTGCTCGGCAACGGCTGCCTGTGCTGCAACACCCGGACCGATTTGCAGAACACGCTGCGGCGGCTGGTCGCCGACCGGGATCGCGGAAAGATTCCGCATTTCGGGCGGGTGCTGATCGAGACCAGCGGGCTCGCCGACATGAGCCCGATCCTGCAGACGTTCTCGACCGACCGCGCGCTCGGCGGTGAATTCGCCGTCGAGGTGGTGCTGACCGTGGTCGACGCGGTGAATGGCTTGCGAAATCTGGAGAAAGCGACGGAGGCGAGAAAGCAGGTCATCCTCGCCGACCGCATCGTGATCTCGAAGACGGACATCGCCGACGGCAAGTCGGTAAACAAGCTCACCGCAATGCTGGAAGAGCTCAATCCGCGCGCGGTCGTCGACAGCGCGGTGAAGGGCGACATCGACCCGAAATGCCTGCTCGACACCGGGCAGGCCGACGCCATCGAGCGGCATTCCGGCTTCGTCGCCGAGGCGTCGCACTCCGACGGCATCGTCAGCTTCGTGATGCGCGATGAGGCGCCGCTGATCTGGCCGGTGTTCCAGCGCACCGTGGAGACCCTGATCGCGCTGCGTGGC
This sequence comes from uncultured Alphaproteobacteria bacterium, assembly GCA_963785665.1. Classification (GTDB taxonomy): domain Bacteria; phylum Pseudomonadota; class Alphaproteobacteria; order Rhizobiales; family Xanthobacteraceae; genus Z2-YC6860. The sequence continues at coordinate 551,483 of CAWAWF010000018.1, read as the reverse complement.
CCCGATCTGCTTCGCATCAAGGGACTGCTGAACCTTGCGGGCTCGAAGGGGCCGGTGGTGTTCCAGGCGGTGCAGCACCTGATCCATCCGCCGGTGGAACTGTCGGCTTGGCCCGACAAGGACCACGCCAGCCGCGTGGTGTTCATCACCCGCGGCGTGAGCGAGCGGCAGGTCGAGGACCTGTTCAAGGCGTGCCGGGCGCTCGGGTTCGCAAACGAATAACTGCGGTTTCCCCGGGTTCATATTTGCATTAGTCTAGTTCCAGAAGCCTCGATGGAAGCTTCAAAAATCAAAGCCTTGAGGGAGGCCCGCGCCACATGACGCAAAAATTCACGCTCAACGTGAACGGCACGACGCACAGCGTCGACGCCGATCCGGACATGCCGCTGCTCTACGCGCTGCGAAACGACATCGGCCTGAACAATCCGCGGTTCGGCTGCGGGCTCGCCCAGTGCGGCGCCTGCACCGTCCACATGGACGGCCAGGCGATCCGCTCCTGCATCACGCCGGTGTCGTCGGTCGGCGACGCCAAGATCGTGACGCTCGCCGGCCTCGGCACGGCCGAGAAGCCGCATCCGCTGCAGACCGCCTACATCGAAGAGCAGGTGCCGCAATGCGGCTACTGCATCAACGGCTTCATCATGACGGCGGCAAGCTTCCTCGCCAACAAGAAGAAGCCGACCGACACCGAGATCAAGTCGGCGCTGGAAGGCGTCAAGTGCCGCTGCGGCACCCACGTCAGCATCATCAAGGCGGTCAAGCGCGCCGCCGAGATGATGGGCTGAGGGAGAGCATCATGACAAAGCACGACATGAATCTCTCCCGCCGCGCGGCGCTGCTTGGGCACAGGCGCATTGGTGATCTCGGTCGGCGCCCCGGTCGGATTTGAGCTGCTCGGCTCGATCCAACAGGCGCATGCGCAAGGCACCAAACCTCCGCTGACGCCCGATCAGCTTTCGTCCTACATCGCGGTCAACGCCGACGGCACCGTCAACGCCTATTTCGGCAAGATGGACATGGGCCACGGCCTGCACACCGCGGTGGCGCAGATCGTCGCCGAAGAGCTCGACGTCCCGTACAAGGCCGTGAAGGTCTACATGGGCGACACCGCCACCAGCGTGAACCAGGGCGGCGCCTCGGGCTCGACCGGCATCCAGCTCGGCGGCAAGCAGATACGCATGGCGGCGTGCGAGGCCCGCCGCGTGCTGGTCGAGATGGCCGCGCAGGAGTTGGCCGTTCCGGCCGACAAGCTCAAGGTCAATGACGGCATTGTCACCGTGTTCGGCGGCAACGACGACATGGCGAAGTCGACCTCCTACGCCAAGCTGCTCGGCGGCAAATACTTCAACACGCAGCTCGAGTGGAACAAGCAGATGGGCAATGCGCTCTATGCCCCCGGCAAGGCGCAGCCCAAGTCCTACAAGGACCACAAGATCGTCGGCCAGCCGATCAAGCGCGACGACGTGGCGCCGAAGGTGTTCGCCAAGGAAGACTATGTGGTCGACATCAAGGTGCCCGGCATGGTCCACGGCCGGGTGATCCGGCCGAAGGTGGCCGGCTCGGTGCCGGTCAAGGTCGACGAAAGCTCGATCAAGGACATTCCGGGCGCCCAGGTGGTCCATCAGAACGGCTTCATCGGCGTGGTCGCTCCCAAGGAGTGGGACGCGATCCAGGCGATGGAGAAGCTCAAGATCGAGTGGTCGAAGGTCGAGCCGCCGTTCCCGAACCAGAACGCGCTGTACGACCACATCCGCAAGGCGCCGGTGCGCAAGCAGGAGGTCGAAGGCAAGACCGTCGGCAACGTCGACGAGGCGTTCAAGACCGCCGCCAAGGTGATCGAGGCGGAGTACGAGTGGCCGTTCCAGTCGCATGCGCCGATGGGACCGGCCTGCGCCGTGGTCGAGATCAAAGGCGACAAGGTCAACTGCTGGAGTGGCACGCAGAAGAGCCACTTCGTGCAGATCGGCCTCGCCGCGCAGCTCGGCGTGCCGCTCGAGAATGTGCACGTGAGGTGGGTGACCGGGCCAGGCTCCTACGGCCGCAACGACGCCGACGATTGCGTGGCGGACTGCGCGGTGCTGGCCAAGGCGGTCGGCAAGCCGGTGCGCCTGCAATACATGCGCGACCAGGGCACGGGGTGGGACCCGAAGGGTCCGGCCTCGATCCACACGGCGAAGGCCGGGCTCGACGCGCAGGGCAACGTCATCGCCTACGAGTTCGTCAGCAAGGGCTTCTCGCGGGTCGACGTCGACACCAACGGCTCGAAGCTGTTCGACACGTTGGCCGGGCAGACGCTCGGCGTCGCGCTGAAATCCGGCGACGGCTTCGGCGTGCCGGCGGAATCCTACGAGTTCGCCAACAAGCGGACCTCGTGGCAGACCATCGCGCCGCTGCTCGACCGCGCCTCGCCGCTGCGCTCATCGCATCTGCGCGACCCGGTCGGCCCGCAGATTCATTTCGCCAGCGAGTCGTTCATCGACGAGGTGGCAGCCGCGACCAACCAGGACCCGATCGAGTTCCGGCTGAAGCACACCAAGGACGCCCGCGACACCGCGCTGATCAAGGGCGCGGCGGAGAAGTTCGGCTGGGACACGCGGACGTCGCCGAAGAAGGGCCAGACCGGCGACAAGGTGACCGGGCGCGGCATCGCCTATGCGCAACGCAACGGCACCCGCGTCGCCGTGATCGCCGAGGTGGAGGTCAACCGCTCGAGCGGCAAGATCTTCGCCAAGCGGTTCACGGTGGCGCACGACTGCGGCCAGCTGATCAACCCGGATGGGCTGGCTAAGTGCATCGAGGGCAACATCGTGCAGGGCATCTCCCGCACGCTGTGGGAGGAGGTCAAGTTCGACAACAAGAACGTCACCAGCGTCGACTGGCAGACCTACCCGATCCTCGATCTCACCGAGACGCCGGAGAAGATCGACTTCGTGCTGATCAACCATCCGGAGCTCGCCGCCATCGGGCGCCGGCGAGCCGAGCATTCGGCCGGTGGCGGCGGCGATCGCCAATGCGATCTTCGACGCCACGGGGGTGCGGATCAGGCGGGTGCCGTTCTCGCCGGATCGGGTGAAGCAGGCGCTGTCGTAAAGTTTCGAGCAGCAACGACAAATGCGAAAGGCCCGGCAGATGCCGGGCCTTTTTTTGTTCTGTCAGCGTCATTCCGCCGAGCGAAGCGAGAGCCGATCATACCCCGTGGATGAACTGCGGGTCTCGATTCGCTCGCCCGGGACGAGCTGAGCTACATCGCCCGCTTCAAGCCCGCCGCGTCGCGGATCACATCGGCAATCGCGTGCTCGTTGCCGGGCGCCATGATGTGGACGCCGGCGACGCCCGGGATGGTGGCAAGCTCGCGCATCAGATCGACGCAGAGCCTGCGGCCCTCGGCGGCCGGATCGGCGGCGGCCTCCAGCCGGGCGATGGTGGCGTCGGGGATGATGGTGCCGTAGAGCTTCTCGCGCATCCAGCGCGCCGATTTCGCCGAGCGGAGCGGCGAGATGCCGATCAGGAACGGCGTCTTGATGCCGTGCTCGGCGAGCCGCGCCAGATAGCGCCGCGCCACATCGGCATCCATGCAGAACTGGGTCTGCACGAACTCGCAGCCGGCCGCGATCTTGCCCTTGAGGCTTTTCGGCTCCCAGCCGGCCGGCGGATCGATCGGCACATCGGCCGCGGCGATGAAGAACTCGGCCTTGCCGCCGACCTTCTTGCCGGTCGGCAGCTCGCCCTTGTCGCGCATCGCGACGGCCACGGCGGTCAGCGCCGCGGTGTCGTAATCGAACACCGGCTTGGCGTCGGGCTGGTCGCCCTGCTTGGGGTCGTCGCCCTTGAGCAGCAGCAGGTTGCGTACGCCGAGCGCCGCCGCCGCCATCAGCTCGCTTTGCAGGGCGATGCGGTTGCGGTCGCGGCAGGTGAGCTGGAGGATCGGCTCGATGCCCTCCTGGATCAGGATCGCCGACGCCCCGACCGGGCCCATGGTGGCGCGGGCGCCGGCGCCGTCGGTGACATTGACCGCGTCGGCCAGGCCCTTGAGCGGTGCGGCCTTGGCCATCAGGTCGGCGGCATCGCAGGACGCCGGCGGCGCGATCTCCGCGGTGATGATGAATTTGTCGGAGGCGAGCTTTTGCTTTCAGGGTCATGCGTTCTTGTTCTCCAAATTCTGCCCCGTTTCAAGCACGCAGAAATGGGCAGGACACCACTTGGCGCGGCGGCATCCCACCCATAGACTCTGCCGATGCCCATGATCGCCCGCTCGCTGGACGACGCGCTCGCGCCCATCAAGGATGGCTGCGTGCTGGCGGTGCCGCGCGAGAGCTCGGGCGTGCCGATGGCGGCGACCCGGGCGCTGATCCGGCGCGGCATCAAGCGGCTGCACCTGATCGCGCTGCCGACTTCGAGCCTGCAGGCCGATCTGCTGATCGGCGCGGGCTGCATCGAGACGCTGGAAACGTCGGCCGTCAGCCTCGGCGAGTTCGGCGCGGCGCCGCGCTTCACCGCGGCGATCCTCGGCGGGCTCGATCAAGATGAAGGACGCCACCTGCCCGGCGCTGCACGCGGCGTTCCAGGCCGCGGAAAAGGGCGTGCCGTTCATGCCGCTGCGCGGGCTGATCGGCAGCGACGTGCTGAAACATCGCACCGACTGGAAGGTGATCGACAATCCGTTCGATGGCGACGACCCGATCGTGCTGCTGCCGGCGATCCGGCCACAGGTGGCGCTGTTCCACGCGCCGATGGCCGACCGCGACGGCAATGTCTGGATCGGGCGCCAGCGCGAGCTGGTGACAATGGCGCATGCGGCGGAGCGCACCATCGTCACGGTCGAGAAAATGCACGACGGCAATCTGCTTGACGATCCCAAGCTCGCCGCCGGCACCCTGCCCGGCTTCTACGTCGAGCAGATCGCGGTGGCCGAGCGCGGCGCCTGGCCGCTGCCGTTGCCCGAATATTACGCCTGGGATGCCGATCATCTGAAGGAATACGTGCGCCTTGCGGCGACCGACGAGGGCTTCGCCAAGTATCTCGACCAGCACGTCCATGACCGACAGGCAGCCTGACTTCCGCGACGAGGAGCTGCTGGCCGCCACGGTGGCCGACCTGATCGGCGACGTTCGGCACATCGCGGTCGGCAACGCCTCGCCAATCCCGGCGACCGCCGCGCTGCTGGCGAAAGCACGCGGCCACGAGCTCAATCTCGGCCGGCCCTATGTGTCGCTGCTCGGCAGCCAGAAGCACACGTTCTGGACCGACGGCGGCCGCGAACTGTTCGACTGCGCCGGCCAGGGCCGCATCGACGTGTTCTTCCTCTCCGGCGGCGAGATCGACGGCCAGGGCAACATCAACCTGGTCAGCATCGGCGATCCGGACAAACCCGTGGCGCGGTTCCCCGGCTCGTTCGGCTCGTCGTACCTGTATTTCGTGGTGCCCAAGGTCATCCTGTTCCGCACCGAGCATTCCAAGCGCACGCTGGTGCCGAAGGTGTCCTACATCAGCGCGCCAGGCGGCAGCGACGACAACGTCCACCGCAACGGGGGACCGATCGCGCTGATCACCAACCGCTGCCTGTTCTCGTTCGACCCCAACGCGCGGCGGTTTCGCCTCGACAGCGTGCACCCCGGCCATACGCTCGCCGAGGTGATCGTCAACACCGGCTTCGAGTTCGACCGTCCGCCCGAGGTGCCGGTGACGCCGTCGCCGTCGGCCGAGACGCTGCGGCTGATGCGGCAGGTGGTCGCCCCCGAACTGGCCGAGGTCTACCCGCAATTCGCCGCGCGGGTGTTCGGGATCAAAGCCGCGTCGTAAAGCGATTGCGCGCCCTGCCCCGGCGTGGTCTTTATGCGGCACGAAAATTCAATGAGGGATGGAACGCGTGAAGACGGTGGAAGTCGCGGCGATCGGCGTGGGTTGGGTCGGCGGCACGCGGGTGGAGACGCTGTCGCGCACGGCGCTGGTCGACAAGCTGCACATCTGCGACATCAAGCCAGAGCGGCTCGCTGAATTGAAGGCGCGCTACAAGCCCGCGACCGCGACGCTCGACTACCAGGACATCATCAAGAACGACAACATCTCGGTCGTCTATATCTCGACCACGCCGGAGACCAACCACTATCCGATCGCACGCGATTGCCTGAAGGCCGGCAAGAACGTCATGCTGGAGAAGCCGATCGCGCTGGAATTGTGGGAGGCCGACGAGCTGATCATGCTCGCCAAGCGCAACAACCTGAAATTCACCATCGGCTATTCGCAGCGCTTCAACACCAAGATCGCCTACGCCAAGAAGAAGATCGTCGACGGCACGCTCGGCAAGGTCGTGTCGGTGCTGGTCAGCCGGCATCTGTCGCGCGCGCTCGGCAAGAAGATCGCGAGCCGGGTGCGGCTGTCGCCGGTGGTGATGGAGAGCACGCACGACCTCGATTTCGTGATGTGGCTGCTGGAGCCTGCCAAGCCGGTGCGAGTCTATTCGCAAGGCGCCTATGGCTACATGGAGCCGATCAACGGCTCGCACGACGTGATGTTCACCACCGTGACGATGGACAACGGCGTCGTGGTGATGATCGGCGGCGGCTGGAATTTCCCGGAGAGCTTCCCGAACTACTGCTCGACATGGATCGAGATCACCGGCACCGACGGCGCATTGGTGCTCGACGACACCCAGCGCGACAACTGGCTCAACACCGAGAAGACCGGCCAGATATTCCCGATGTCGACCATGCCGGGCGAGCAGGTCGACCACGTGTTCGCCGGCGGCATGGGGCCGGAGACGATCCATTTCCTCGAGGCCTGCATCCAGAACAAGCCGGTGATGGTGACGCCCGAAAGCGCGCGCGTCGTCATGGAGACGTACTCCGCCGCGGACCTTTCCGCCGACCGTGGCGAGCCGGTGAGCCTGCCGCTGACCAACGAGACGGTCGCCGCCATCGCCGACCTCAAGGCGAAGTATCGGGCGGGCATCAACCCCGCGCTGAAGGCATGAGGACCCAGGCCGCCGATATCGGGCTGGCGATCATCGGCGGCGGGCGGGTCGGGCTGTTCCGCGGCGAGGTGGCGAACCGCCATCCGGCGGTGAAGTGGATCGGGCTTGCCGAGAAGAACCCGAACCGCGCCGGCGACGTCGCGCCCAAGATCGGCGCGGATTTCGTCACCCAGAGCCATGTCGAGCTGATCAACCGGCCGGAGGTGACCTGCGCCATCATCGCCACCGACGAGCATCTGCATGTCGCGCCGATCATGGCGGCGGTCGAGCGCGGCATCCCGATCCTGATCGAGAAGCCGCTGGCGACCGACCTGGCGCAATCCGCCAAGGTGCTGAAGGCGATCAAGGACGCCAAGATCGACGCCGTGGTCGGCTACACCCAGCGGTTCCGGCGGAAATGGCTGGCCGGCAAGGAGAAGGTTCGCTCCGGCGCGCTGGGCGACGTCACGCTGGTGACGTCGCGGGCGTTCATGAACCGGCTGGTCGCGATCGACAACTACAAGCGCACCGACGATCCGAAATCGATCTCGCCGATGGTGATCTCGGGCACCCACGCGCTCGACATGTGCATGTGGTACCTGGAGAAAAAGACGCCGGTCGAGTGCTACGCCCGCTCGATCGACAAGGTGCTGGGCCCGCTTTATCAGGGCATCGACGCCACCGCCGGCATGATCATGATGTCGGACAACAGCGTCTATCACCTCAACATCTCCTGGGCGCTGCCGGTGACGTGGCCGGGCGCGGTCTATTCGCTCGAGGTCGGCATCGTCGGCACCGACGGCGTGCTGACCATCGACGACACCCACCGCGACATGGTGCTCGCCGTGAGCAAGCCGCAGGGCGAAGGCTACGCGCCGGACCAGACGCGGCTGGTCGACTTCCTCGGCAGCTATCCGCCCGGCGACATGGCGCTCGGCGAATTGCGCGGGCCGATGGCCGACGAGACGGTATCCTGGCTCAACCGCGTCGCGCTCGGCCTGCCGACGCCGGCCGCCACCGTGGAAGAGGCGCACAACAACCTGATGCTGACCAAGGCGCTGGACTTGTCGGCGAAGCGCAAGCAGCCGGTGAAATTACCGCTCGATCCGGACGAGGAGAAACGCCTGGCATGAGAGTCATGGTGGCTTTTTGCGTGCTGCTTCTGGCCCACCTGCCGGCTGCCGCGCAGGAGGATGTCGCGGCGTTCTACAAGGGTAAGGTGGTGCGGCTCCTGGTCGGCGTCGGTGTCGGCTCGGGCTACGACATCAACGCGCGGCTGCTGGCGCGCTACCTGCCGAAATACATCCCGGGCAACCCGACCGTCATCGTGCAGAACCAGCCGGGCGCGGGCTCGCTCAGCATGACCAACCAGCTCTACGCGGGCGGACCGTTCGACGGCACCGCGATCGGCGCCTCGTTCAACGGGCTGCCGACCACGCCGCTGCTGCAGCCGGCCGGCGCGCGCTTCGAGGCGACCAAGCTCAACTGGATCGGCAGCACCAACCGCGAGACCCAGGCGATGTATGTGTGGGCGGGGTCTCCGATCACGTCGCTTGACGATCTCAAGACCAAGGAAATGATCGTCGGCGCGCAGGCGCCGGGCTCGACGCAATACGATTATCCGAAGCTCGCGGAAAAACTGTTCGGCTGGCGGTTCAAGATCATCACCGGGTACGAGGCGACGCCAAAAATTCATCTCGCCATGGAGCGCGGCGAGGTGCACGGCACCTGGGCGAACTGGTCGACCTTGAAGGCGATCGCAGAGCCGTGGATCAAGGAGAAGAAAATCCGCATCCTGGCGCAATGGGCGCTGCGCAAGCATCCGGAGTTGCCCGATGTGCCGCTCATTCTCGATCAGGCCAAGACGACGGAGCAGAAGCAGGCGCTGGATCTCGCGCTGGCGCGGCTGGAGTTCGGCCGGCCGTTCTTCATGCCGCCGAACGTCCCGGCCGAGCGCGTGACCGCGATCCGCCGTGCCTTCGACGCCGCGATGAAGGACAAGGAGCTTCTCGCCGAGGCGGACAAGCTGAAGATCGAGATCGACCCGCTGAGCGGCGAGCAGGTCGCGGCGCTGATCGGGCAGATCTACCAGACGCCGGCGGAAACCGTGGCGCGCGTGCGTGACGCCATGGCGCCGAAGTGACTATCGCCCGCGGAGCGGCTTGATCGAAAGCTCCGCCGCCAGCTTGTCGAGTTGCGCGATCACCTCGGGGAACACCGGAACGCCATTCGCCGAGCGGTCGGCGCGGCGGGATTGACGCTGCTCGCCGGGCAAGCGGATCGAGTCGAAGCCCGGCAGCACCGGCGACGACTTCAGGTCGCGAAGCTGGCGGTCGATCTGCGACTTGAAGGCTGCGATGGGAAGAAAGCGCGACACGTCCAGCGCGATGATGAAATGCCCGGTGTTGCAGGCGCTCTCGTCGTCGGCGTTGAAGTCGACCACCTCGCGGCCGAACGCTGCGCCGTTCAGCACGCCCGCCAGCAAACCCAGTACCAACGCCAGTCCGGAGCCCTTGTGGCCGCCGATCGGCATCAGCAGTCCATCGCCGCTCTTTGCGGAATCGGTGATCGGCTTGCCGTCCTTGGCGCCGATCATCCAGCCTTCCGGCATCGGCTTGCCTTGAAGTTTGGTGGCCTTCACCGTGCCGTAGGAGACAACCGTGGTGGCGATGTCGAGCACCACCGGCGGCTCATCGCCGGCCGGGACGGCGATGGCGATCGGATTGGTGCTGAGCAGGCTTTCGGCCGCGCCCCAGGCCGGCATGTGGTTGGCGTTGGCAACGGCGGAATAGATGCCGATCATGTCGTGCGGCAGCGCCATCGCGGCGTAGGTGCCCGCCGCGCCGGCGTGGTTGGAGCGGCGCGCGCCGACCCAGGCGACGCCGTTCTCCTTGGCCAGCGCGATCGCGGTGTCGGCGGCGCGCTGCATCACCAGATGGCCCATGCCGTTGTCGCCGTCGACCATGGCGGTGGCGGGCGCGGTCTTCTCCACCGTGATGATCGGCTTCGGATTGACGCCGCCGGCCTTGATGCGGCGGATGTACTGCGGCAGCCGGAACACGCCATGGGCGTCGGCGCCGGTGAGGTCGGCCTCCAGCATCAGCTCGGCGATTTTTTCCGCGTCGGCGTCGGGCACGCCCACTGCGCCCATCGCGTCCGTCGATCAAGCCGACGCGATGGCGGGCGCCCCGACACGTCCCGACATTACTTCACGCCGGCCAGCAGCTTCTGCACCAGCCCGTTGAGCATGATCACCTTGTCCATCTCGCCACAGGACAGCGCCTTGACCTGCCGTGCGCATTCGAAGGTGCCCATGTCGTAGGGATAGTCGCTGCCCAGGATGACATGTGCCGAACCGAACTCCTTGACGAGAAACTCAAGCTGCGGCTGCGAATGCAGGATGGTGTCCCAGTAGAACGTGCGGATGGTTTCGGCCGGCGGCTTCTTCAGATGGACTTTCGGCTCGGGGCGGACGTGCCAGCCGTGCTGCCAGCGGCCGGCCTGATACGGCGTAAAGCCGCCGCCGTGCACCATGTAGAAGCGGATGTTGGGGAAGCGCTCGATCACGCCGCCGAACACCAGCGACGCCGCCGCGATGGTGGTGTCGACCGGATTTCCGATCAGGTTGTTGAGATAGTACTTCTTCATCCGGTCGAGGCCGGCGACGTTGTTCGGATGCACCATGCAGAAGGCGTGGTGCTGGTTCGCCACCGCCCACACCGGCTCGAACTCCGGCTCGTCGAGGTTCTTGCCGTTGATGTTGGAGCCGATCTGCATGCCCTTGAGGTTGAGCTTGCCGATGGCGCGCTCCAGCTCATCGGCGGCGGCCTTCGGCGCCTGCATTGGCAAGGTGGCGATGCCGTAAAAGCTCCGCGGATAGTCGCGGACGTGCTTGGCGATCTGGTCGTTCTGCACGATGCAGGCCGCCGCCGTCATGCCGGCGTCCTGGTTGTAGAGGAAAGTCTGCGGCGTGTTCGACAGCACCTGCATGTCGACGTCGGACGCCTTCATGTCCTTCAGCCGCTGCTCGATGTCGAAGCCGCCCAGCGGCAGCGGCCGGTACGGCACGCCGGCGACGGTCCATTCGAACACGTCCTTCTCGATCTGCTTCAGGCTGGAGGCGACCTTTGGTGTCTCCTTGTTGAGGAGATTCATGGTCTCCTCGGTGCAGATGTGGGCGTGGGCGTCGATCGCGAGCGGATTGGGCATTTTGATTTCTCTCCCTATCAAAGTCTGCCGACGTCATTCCGGCCAGCGACAGCGTTGATGCCGGATCCATGCTCCGTAGCCATGGGGTTTGGATTCCGGGTTCGCGCTTTCAGCGCGCCGCGGAATGACGTGGATGGGTGGAGCTTAAAGCAGAAAGCTGACCGCGCCCATAGCCCCGAGTTCTTCGGCATCCAGGATGGCGCGGCGCTCCTGGATTTTCAGGCCGCGCGTCGATGCGCTTGAGCTTGTAGCGATAGCGGCCGACGAACTGGCGCGGCACCGGCTCGTAGCGGCGATAGCGGAAGATCGCAAAGTTGGCGGCGACCAGGATCAGCTCGCCGTCCATGCCGGTGATGCGCACGTTGGTGATCAGGCGGCGCGTGTGCGACGGCGGGTACTCGGCGTGGCAGTTCGGATCCTTCAGCCGGATGACGCGCTCGCGCAGCCGCACGATGTCGTCGGCGACGGTGAACAGCGTGAAGCGATGGTCGCCGTCGGGCTTGTCGTTCGGCGGCACATAATATTCGGCGCTGTCGGTGAGCAGGCCCAGCCAGTCGTCGAGCCGCCAGTTGTCGAGCAGATCGGCCTCCAGGTAGAGGAAGTCCTCCACCTCGGCGCGAGTCACGGTCGCCGCCGGATCGAGCGGCTTGTTCATGGCCTCGATTCCAGCTTGCTCTCCATCATGGCGTTCCACTTGCGCCAGAACACGCGCAGATGGCCCTCGTCGGTGGCGAGCTGTTCCTGGCTCGAGCCCATGCCGCGCGACAGATCGGTCCACGGCACCTCGCGCCAGGCCGCATAGCCCTGCTGCGCCAGCTCCAGCGCCGCGACGTCGTCGGGCGTGGCGAAGCCGCCGGGGCCGTAGAACGTCAGGAACGCGTGCAGGCGCCGCGCGCGCTGCGCCTCGGTCTCCTCGACCGGGCCGAGCGCCCAGGCGGTGACGTGCATCAGGTCCGGCGCGACCGGCGTGAAGTGGCGCACCGTCACCGACGAGCCGTCGTTGATGACCAGATTCGGGAAGATGCAGAGGTTGCGGTTGGTGTCGGCGACGCGCGCCGCCCGCGTCTCGCCGAGCCGCGTGACCAGTTCCGCGCGGATCGCGTCGATGTCGGCCTTGGCCTCTTCGCCGAACACCGAGATCCAGCGCGCCACCGGGCGGCCGCGATAGTTCGGGTTGTCGGTGGTGAGATGACCGTTGCCGAGATCGAGGCCGAAGCCCTTGGTCGGCAGCATGTGGCCCTTGGTCGGCGTGACATTGACGCCGGAGTTCCGCATGTAGTTCAGCCAGGTCGAGTGCGTGGTGACGAGGTGGTAGTCGTCGACTGAGTTCTCGACGAGCAGCTTCCAGTTCGCCTTGATGTCGTACTCCTGCACGCCGGAGATGATTTCCATGCGGCCGGACGGCGACTGATCGACCACGAGGTCGATGTAGTCCTTGGCGCCGGCGAGATAGGTGTGCAGATCGACCGCGTTCGGATCGAGATTGGCGAAGTAGAAATCCTTGTAATGCTCAAGCCGCGCCACCGGCGTCAGGCTCTTGCCCTGCTTGTCGTAGCCCGGCGGATAAGCGTCGTCGCCCGGGATGCCCTTGACCGAGCCGTCGGTGTTGTAGGTCCAGCCGTGATAGATGCACTGGAACTGCCGGGCGTTGCCCTCGCGCTCGCGGCAAACCAGCGCGCCGCGATGGCGGCAGACGTTGAACAGCGCGCGGACCTCGCCTTTGCGATCGCGGCAGAAGATCACCGGGCGATTGGCGACGTGGCGGGTGCGGAAGTCGCCCGGATTCTTGATCTCCGAGGCGTGGCCGACATAGACCCAGCACTTGTCGAAGATGGCGCGGTTCTCGTCCTCCAGGATATCGTCGGAGACGAACACCTTGCGGTTGACCGAGAACGTCAGGTTCTCCAGGTCCTCGACGACGAGCTTGCCGTTGCCGTGGCCATTTTCCGATTGGCCGTTTCCATTGCGATGAGCGGTCATATTCGGCCTCCTTCGGAGGGCCGCGATGGCGGCGGGATCATGGTTTTCATCTATATCTATCCCGCCGCTTCGTCCACTATGCCTACCTCATGACAGCGATCATCGTTGCGCCATCCCGAAGGCTTGCTCCGCTGGAACTACGTGGGGATGGCCGTCGCGGCGCTGGCCGCGATGGTCGCGGCGATCACGCTCGGCAATTTCTGGTTCCTGAATTTCGTCCATGTGTCCACGAGCCTGCTGTGGACCGGCATCGACCTGTTCATGGGCTTCGTGCTCGGCCCGATCCTGCGGCGCGTCGACATCCCGGTGCGGCGTGAGATCGTGCGGCGGCTGACGCCGAAAACGCTGTACCTGCTGCCGACCATCGCGATCATCGGTGGCACCAGCGGGTGGTTCCTGGCGGTGCAGCTCGGCTATACCGCGCTGCCTTGGCCGGAGTACGGCTGGGTCGCGGCGGCGCTCACACTGGTCACCTTGATGACGGTCCTGGGCCTGGCCTTCCTGACGCCGCTCAACGTGATGGTCTGCCTCGAATTGCAGAAGCCCGTGCCGGACATGGCATGGATCAGCACCTGGATGCCGCGCTATTTCTACGCGGTCGCGGCGCAGGGATTGATGCAGGTCGCGATCCTTGTCGTGATGACGCGGTTCCGCACCGGCGTGTAGGCACCCTCACGACCCGTCCGAGCACCCCGACCTGATGCTCCAGCGCGACATCCTGACCGGTCCGCGCCGATTGCAGGATGGCGAGTGCGACCTCGACCGTGGCCTTGCCCCAGCGGCCGCCCTGAATCGGCGGACGCCCGGAGCGGATCGCGATCCGCATGTCGTCCAGCACCTCGCGGCGGCCGGGCATGCCGGCGCCGCGCGACAGCGGGATTTCGCGGATGCCGTCGCGGCCGTAGACGGTGACGCCGTCGGCGGAGGCGCGCATGTCGCCGCCGGCGCAGGTGACGATGGTGATGCCGAAATGCGGCTGGTGCGGCGGCAGATCGCCGCCGGTCGCGCCATAGGCGAAAGTCTCGGTGCGGGCGCGCTCTTCGTCAGCGGCCTGGGCCAGCGAGCGTCGAGCCGCGCCGTGAGCGAGCGTTTTCGGCGCGCCGCGTTCGTTGATGCCGAAGTGCCATTCATCGGAATCGAAGTGGTCGTAGCCGCTGTAGACGAGAGAAGCGGCATGCGCCGTGGTCGAACTGACAGGAGCGCGGCGCAACTCGCCTCGGTCGGGCGGGACGGATCGAGAATGGTGGTGTTGGCGCGGACGCTGCGGACGATGCCGCCGGCGAGCAGCCGGGCGGTGTCGATCTGGTGCGGCACCTGGTTGAACAGAATGCCGCCGCCTTTTGCGGTGTCCAGCTCTTCGGGACGGCGCGGGCGATACAGATAATTCGTGTAGTTGAAGCTGTGAATGAGCCCGAGCTTGCCGAGCTCGCCGCGAACAATGATCTCGCGCATCAGGCGCACGGCCGGATCGAAGGCGTGGGTGTGGCCGACGATCAGGTGGACCTTGTGGCGCTCAGCCGCGGCGATGATGGCGTCGCATTCCGCGAGCGTGAGCGCCATCGGCTTTTCCAGAATGATGTGCTTGCCATGCTCGGCCGCGAGCGCGGCATGCTCCGCGTGGAACTGGTGCGGCGTTGCGATATAGACCACCTGAACAGCCTGATCGCGGACCAGCATCCGCACGTCCTCGTACGCACGGGTCGTTTTATGGTCGCGGGCGAATGCCTCGCGAGGCCCCGGATGCGGATCGGCGCCGGCGGCGAGCACGAAGTCCGGGTGGGCGGCGGCGGCATGCACCATTACAGCGCCCGCCATGCCGAGACCGGCTATGCCGAGGCCGATCGGCTTTGAATTCGCGCTGTTCTGGGTCATTGCAGGATCGGGTTCCGGCCGGTATTTCTAAGGTCCCGCCCGTGACATTAGCCGCCATTCCTGGAAAGCCCTAGCCGACATGGATACCCAGACTCCGCATTCCGCCACCCAGCGCGTCGAGGACGACTATCTGCTGCGCGGCACCGGCCGCTACATGGCCGACGCGCCGCTGCCGGGCCAGACCATCGCCGCCTTCGTGCGTTCGCCGCATGCCTGCGCCGACGTCAAGTCGGTCAACGTGCAGCCGGCGCTGGCGATCAAGGGCGTGATCGCGGTGATCACCGCGGCCGACATCAAGGCGGCGAATGTGGGCAACCTGTCGCAGCATCCGCCGGTGGCGGGCCGCGGCGGCACCAAGCTGATCATGCCGGTGCGGCCGGCGCTGGCCGGCGAGCGGGTACGCCACACCGGCGAGGCGGTCGCCATGGTGATCGCCGAGACGCTTGCGGCGGCGCAGGACGGCGCCGAGGCGGTCGAGGTCGAGTACGCGCCCGCCGATGCGGTGATGGACCTCCGCGACGCGGTGAAACCCGGCGCGCCGCAGGTGTGGCCGGAGGCCTCGGGCAACATCGCCATCGACTGGGCCGGCCTCGCCGCCAATCCCGACGAGATGGCGGCCAAGGTCGACGAGGCGATGAAATCCGCCGCGCACGTCGCGCGCATCTCGCTGGTGCATCAGCGCATCAACGTCGCCTCGATGGAGCCGCGCGGCGGCACCGCGAGCTACGACAAAGCGAACGACAGCTACCTGTTGCGGGTCTGCTCGCAGGGCGCCCGCGCCATGCGCGACTCGATGGCCGGCGTGATGGGCATTCCGCCGGCAAAAATCCGCGTCACCACCGAGGAGGTCGGCGGCGCGTTCGGGCTCAAGACCGGCCCCTACCCCGAATACATCGCCATGCTGGTCGGCTCGAAGAAGATCGGCCGCCCGGTGTTCTGGATGTCGGGGCGGAACGAATCCTTCGTCAGCGACAACCACGCCCGCGACGCCTACTCCGACGTCGAGCTGGCGCTCGACGACAAGGGCAAATTCCTGGCGCTGCGCATCCGCCATCTCGGCAGCATGGGCGCCTATATCGGCGCGGTCGGCGCCAACATCCAGACCGCCAACATGATGCGCTGCCTGCCCGGCATGTACGACATCAAGCTGATCGACGCGCAGACCAAATGCGTGTTCACCAACACCACGCCGACCGCGCCCTATCGCGGCGCCGGCCGCCCGGAGGCGAGCTACTGCATCGAGCGCGTGGTGGACGAGGCGGCGCGCGTCACCGGCATCGATCCGGTCAAGCTGCGCAAACGCAACCTGATCTCCAAGAAGGCGATGCCGTACAAGACACCGATCGGCACCACCTATGACAGCGGCGACTTCGCCACCGTGGTCGACAAGGGCCTGCAGCTTGCGGACTACGAGGGCTTCAAGGCGCGGCGGAAGGAATCGAAGAAGAAGGGCCTGCTGCGCGGGCTCGGCATCTGCTTCGTGCTGGAGCACGCCGGCGGCTCGCCGGTCGAGGGCACCAAGGTGGTGTTCCCCGGCGGCGACAAGCTGACCTTCATCATGAACGTGCAGTCGACCGGACAGAGCCACGCCACCATCTTCCCGCGCATGGTGGCCGAGCGGCTCGGCATCAAGGCCGAGCAGGTCGGCCACGCCCACGGCGATTCAGCGCCCACGAGATCGCGGGCTATGCCTCGGTCGGCTCGCGCACCGCGATGACGGCCGGCCACGCCATGGTGAAGACGCTGGAGGCGCTGGTGGCGAAGGGCAAGAAGGTCGCCGCCCACGTGCTGGAGGCCGGCGAAGGCGACATCGAGTACAAGAACGGCGCCTTCAACGTGGTCGGCACCGACCGCCGGCTGTCGCTGTTCGACGCCGCCGCCCGCGCCAAGGAGATGAAGAAGAAGGGCGAGATCGAGGAGGACCTCGACACCAAGGTGGTGACCGAGACGCCGCTCACGTTCCCGAACGGCTGCCACATCGCCGAGGTCGAGGTCGATCCGCAGACCGGGCTGTCGAGCTTGGTGTCGTATTCGGCGATGGACGACTCCGGCAACATCCTCGACCACACCATCGTGGCCGGCCAGGTTCACGGCTCGGTGGCGATGGGCGTCGGCCAGGCGATGCTGGAGCAGACCGTGTACGACGACGGCGGGCAATTGCTCAGCGCGTCGTTCATGGACTACGCGATGCCGCGCGCGCACCATTTCCCGATGTTCAAGGACGATGTCCATGAGGTGCCGGCGACGACCAACCCGCTCGGGGTCAAGGGCGCCGGCGAGGCCGGCACCACGGCGGCGATCGCGGCGGTGATGAACGCGTTTGCCGATGCGATCCCCGGCGCCGGACACAAGATCCAGATGCCGGCCACACCGGAGAAGGTGTGGAAGGCGTGCCAGGAGATGGCGGGGTAGCCAAGCCTGGCTGGGCGGGAGGTTCGGATGGCGACCGGCATCTTTTCCAGGCCGCTGCTGCAATCGAAGCCGGTCCATCGCGTGCTTTTCACTGCCGCCGTTCTTCTCGCCTA
Source organism: uncultured Alphaproteobacteria bacterium (assembly GCA_963785665.1). GTDB lineage: Bacteria > Pseudomonadota > Alphaproteobacteria > Rhizobiales > Xanthobacteraceae > Z2-YC6860. Next base: position 533,948 of record CAWAWF010000018.1, on the reverse strand, counting down.
CCGTCTCGGCTGCCAGATTCCCATTCCGGGTCTCGACACCGACGTTCTGGCCAGCCTGCATGTCGGACTGACCATCGAGAGACTGTCGCTCTTCGCGCTCGGCGTGACCCCGATCTTCTCCATCCTGCTGATGTTCGAATTCGCGAAGCTCGTCGTTCCGCCGCTGGCGCGCTGGGAGGTGGCCGAACCGGGCCGAGTCCGGCGCTTGCAGCACGCCATCTTCATGACGGCGCTGGCGATGGCCGCCTTCCAGGCCCACGGGCTGATCGACGCCCTCTACGGCATTCCGCGCCTGCTCGACGGCCCCGGCTGGATGTTTCCGATCATCGCCACATGGGTCGCGGCGACCGCGCTGCTCGGCTGGCTCGGCGGCCAGATCACGCTTCACGGCATCGGCAGCGGGTTCTGGCTCCTTCTGATCACGCCGACCTTGATCAAGCTTCCGGCCGTGGTCGCAAAGAGCTTCGAGGCCGTGCAAAGGGGCATCGTCAGCCCGGCCGCGCTCATTGCCGCACTGGCTTTCCTCGCGGTGGCAACGGCGCTGATCGCGACCGTCGGCACCGGCCGCACTGCGGGCGCAAATCCTCGCGTGAGCGGCGCCGGTTTCGTCGGCGTCTGGCCGCCGTTGCTGGCCTACTACGTCGGCGGCGGCGTGACCGCGCTGCTCATTCTGGCGCTCGGATCCGGGGATATTCTCTGGCTATACGGCGGGAGGCCTTTCAATCTTGCCCTGGTGACCGTCCTCATCCTCGCCTTCACGTGGCTTCAAAGCCTTGGCACGCCTCGAGACAGGGCGGCGCGGCCCGTATGGATCATCGCGCTGGTGCAGATTTTCGTCTGCACCGGCGGTGATTTGCTGACATACAACACGATGCTGCCGTTCTCGATCAACGGCCCGTGGCTCATCATCGTGGTGACAGTGGTGGCGAACTGGCTGCGCGCCAGCAGCACGGCAGCCTCGTCCGCATAAACGAACGCTACTCCGGCTTGATGCCGGCGTCCCGGGTCCAGCGGCCCCATTTGACCAGCTCGCCCTTGACGAACGCGCCGAGCTCCTCTGGCGTGCTGGTGAAGGCGTCGAAGCCGACGGATCGCAAGCGCGCGTAGACCACCGGGTCGGCGACGATCTCGCGCAATTCCTTGTTCAAGCGGACGACGATCGGCGCGGGCGTGCCGGCCGGCGCGAAGATCGCGTTCCAGGACGCCATGTCGAAATCGATCCCGACCTCCTTCATGGAGGGGACATCCGGCACCAGCGCGCTGCGCGCCGCCGTGGTGACGGCCAGCGCGCGAATGGCGCCGGACTTGACGTGCGGCAACGCGGTCGGAAAATCCATGAACATCATGGAAATCTCGCCACGCAGCATGTCCTGTGCTGCCTGCGGGGCCGATTTGTAAGGAATTTGGTTCAACTGGATGCCGGCGAGATGCGACACCATCGCGCCGCCGACAACACCGGTGGCGTTGCTGCTGGCGTAGTTCAGCTTGCCGGGATTGGCCTTGGCGTAGGCGACGAACTCGGCGAAGTCGTTGGCCGGAACCGAACGCCCGATCACCATGATGAACGGCAGGTTGCCCATGCGCGAGATCGGCGCGAAGTCTTTGACCGGATCGTAGGGGATCGATTTCAGCAGGAACGGCGCAGCCGACTGCGACGACACCGTGGTCATGAAGATGGTGTAGCCATCCGGCGCTGCGCGCGCGACCGCGGTCGCCGCCAGCACGCCGTTGGCGCCGGGCTTGTTCTCGATCACCACCGGCTGGCCGAGACGGTCCGACAGGCCATTGCCGACAATCCGCGCGGTCACGTCGATGCCGCTGCCGGCGGGAAATGGCAGCACCAGGGTGATCGGGCGGGTCGGATAGTCCTGCGCGGAAGCGGGCGACGACGCCGCCGCTAGTAGGCTGGCGACCACGACCGCAATCGAGGATCGGCGGTTCATCGGCCGCACGCCTAGTCGGCAGCAGTCTTGTCGAGATCGACCATCACCTGGCCGTCCTGCACCACGACCTTGTACGTCCGCAGCGGCGTGAAGCACGGCGCCTGCACCGCCTCGCCCGTTTTCACGTTGAAGGCGCCGAAGTGCAGCGTGCACTCGATGATGTCGTCTTCGAGGATGCCCTCGGCAAGGCTCGCGGCGCCGTGGGTGCATTCGTTGTCGGTGGCGAAGAACGCGCCGCCGATGTTGTAGACGGCGACGACGTTGTTGCCCACCTCGAAGCTTTTTACGGAGCCTTCCGCGACGTCCGAGGTGGGGCAGATTTTTGTAAGTTCAGCCATGATGATGCACACGATTCCAGTTTGTCGTGGCCGGGCTCGTCCCGGCCATCCACGCCTGGCTTTGCAGCGAGGCGTGGATGCCCGGCACAAGGCCGGGCATGACGTGGATGGGTTGTCGCTCAGCCCTGCGAGATGAACTTGGTGACGAGGTAGGCGCCGAGACCTTCGATGCCGCCCTCGCTGCCGTGGCCGCTTTCCTTGACGCCGCCGAACGGCGTCTCCGGCGTCGAGATGGCGATCGAGTTGACGCCGACCATGCCGGACTCCAGCGCATCGCCGATCGCGGCGGCGGTCGAGCTCGAGGTGGTGAAGGCGTAGGCGGCGAGACCGAACTCCAGCGAGTTGGCGCGCTCGACCACCTCGTCGAACGACTTGAAGGTGACGATCGGAGCGAGCGGGCCGAACGGCTCCTCCGTCATGACCTTGGAGTCGTCGGGAATGTCGGTGATCACCGTCGGCTCGAAGAAGTAGCCCTGGTTGCCGCGCCGGCTGCCGCCGGTCTGGATCTTGCCGCCGCGGCTCTTCGCGTCGGCGACGAAGCTGTCCATGGTGTCGATGCGGCGCGCATTCGCCATCGGGCCCATGGTGATGCCCTTCTCCAGGCCATCGCCGAGCTTGATGCCGTTGGCGTATTCGGTGAAGCGCTTGAGGAAGCGCGGATAGACGTCCTCCTGCACATAGAACCGCGTCGGCGAGATGCAGACCTGGCCGGCGTTGCGGTACTTGAAGGCGGCGATGGTGTCGGCCGCCTTCTCCGGGTCGGCGTCGGCGAACACCACGACCGGCGAATGGCCGCCGAGCTCCATGGTGGTGCGCTTCATGCCCTTGGCGGCGAGTTGCGCCAGATGCTTGCCGACCGGGATCGACCCGGTGAACGAGATTTTTCGGACGGCGTCCTTGGACAAGCAGATGCTCGGAGACCTCGCGACGGCACGCCGAACACCAGGTTGAGCACGCCCTTGGGCAGGCCGGCGTCGGCGAAGCAGCGCACCATCTCGACGCAGGCGCCGGGCGTCTCCTCGGACGCTTTCAGGATCAGCGAGCAGCCGGCGGCGAGCGCGCCGCCCACCTTGCGGGCCGGCGTCAGCACCGGGAAATTCCACGGCGTGAAGGCTGCGACGACGCCGATCGGCTCCTGCACCACGAGCTGGCGGACGCCCTTGCCGCGGCCCGGCACGATGCGGCCGTAGCTGCGGCGGCCCTCCTCGGCGTACCAGTCGATGATGTCGGCGGAGACGATGACCTCGCCGCGCGCCTCGGGGTACGGCTTGCCCTGCTCCAGCACCATGATCTTGGCGATCGCGTCATGCCGCTCGCGCATCAGGTCGGCGGCCTTGTGCATGATCTTGCAGCGGTCGTAGGCCGAGGTGGCGCGCCAGACGGCGAAGCCCTTCTTGGCGGCTTCCAGCGCCTCATCGAGGTCGGCGGTGCTGGCATGCGGCAGATGCGCCAGCGCCTTCTCGGTCGCCGGATTGAGGACGTCCTCGCCCTTGTTGCCGCCGCCGTTCTTCTTCCATGCGCCGTCGATGAAAAGGCCGAGCTCGCCGTACATGACACCCTCGTTTGTTTTGGGAATGTTCCTCGGGCGAAGGCTTAGCATTTCCGCGCCCGCGCGGCCACCCGGTGCGTTCAGCGATCGGGCTTTTCGACGCCGCGGTCGAGCCGCAATAACAGTGGGATGCAGGCCAAGCTGAAACCCGCCGACACCAGAAAGGCGAGATCGTAGCGGCCGGTGACCGCGACGAAGGCGGCGAACACCACCGGCGTGATCAGGTTGGTGATGAAGATGAACATGACGCCGCCGGCTGCCGTCTCGCCGATCAGCTCAGGCGGCGAGCGCCGTGCGATCTCGGCGATCTGCACGCCGTTCCAGCCGGACACCACGAAGCCCGAGAAGGCCGCAAGCAGCAGGAACGCCCACAGCGGCCACGCCGTGCTGCTCATGCCGAGCAGCACAGTCGCGATTGTCGACCCGATGGCGGCGAACATCAGCGTCTTGCCGCCGGTGATACGGTCGGCCAGCCAGCCCAGGAACAGGCGGCCGAACATGCTGCTCGCCTGCATCACCGCAAAGACCAGCCCCGCGGTGCTGAGCGACTGGCCCAGCACGACGACGAGGTAGGTCACCGAAAACGTGATCCAGCCCGATTGCGGCACCGCCAGCATGGCGCCGACGAACGATGCGCGCAGAAGATGGTCGCCATGCCTGAGCGAATTGAGCGGCACGAAAATGTCGCTCAGGCGGAACCTCCATTCGCGCCGCATGCGTTCTTCGAGCGGCGGGTCGATGCGGGACTGGAACGGCCAGGTCAGCAGCGTCACGCCGATACAGGCGAACGCGACGACGACCGCCGCGAGCCGCCAGCCCATCGCCTCGATCAGCGGCGGAAGCGCGAGGCCCCCGATCATGCCGCCGAGCGGCACACCGGCCTGCTTGACCGAGAACATCAGGTTGCGGTGCTGCGGCGGCGTGAAGCGGGTCAGCACCTCGCTGCCGGCCGGGTTGGCGGTGCCGCTGCCGAGCCCGACGCAGACGGAGGCGAGCAGCGCCAGCGGGATCGAGGGCACGAGATAAAGCGTGAGGCTGGCAGCGCCGACGATCAGGCTGATCTGCAGCGCGCGAACGCCACCGAGGCGGTGCATCATGCCGATGCCCGCAGTCAGCGGATAAAGCGCGCCGACGATGCTGGCCGCCGCGAGATAGCCGACCCAGCTCTGGTCCCAGCCGAACTCCACGGTGAAGGCTGGCGCCGCCACCGGCACCAGCCGGCCCATGGTCGCCGTCACGGTCTGCAGCACGACGGTGACGATGATGGCGACGATCCAGGTGGGCATACGAAACGTTACCCGAAATATGTCCCGCCGTTGACGTTGATGGTCTGGCCGGTGATGTAGCGGGCGCCGGGACCGACCAGGAAGCGGGTCAGCGGCGCGAAGTCGTCCGGCCAGGCGGCGCGGCCGAGCAGCGGCCGGTAGATCGGATGCGCCGGAATCTCGTTCGGCTTGTCGGGCTTCGCCAGCATGGCGGGAACGAGCGTGTTGACGGTGATCTTGTGCGGCGCAAGCTCCATCGCGAGGCCGCGGCTGAAGCCGGCGATGCCGGCCTTGGCGGTGACGACGTGGACGCGGTCGGGCGCGCCCACCGCGCCGGTCAGGCCGCCGACATTGATGATCGAGCCGGCGTCGCTTTTCTTGATCGCCGGAAGGCAGGCTTTCACGCAATGGAACGCGCCGTCGAGCACGACGCCGGTGATGTGCCGCCATTCCTCGAACGACATGTGCTCGATGGACTGCTCGCCGCGCTGCGCCACGTTGTTGATGAGATAGTCGATGCGGCCGAACTTTTTCAGCGCGGCGTCGGCCATCGCGTGGACCGCCTTGGCGTCGACCACGTCGGCCAGCGCGGCCATCGCCTTGCCGCCCTTGCCTTCGATCTCCTTCACGACGCCCTCGGCCTCGGCGCGGTTGCTCCGCACGTTGACCACCACGGCGCAGCCGCCGGCGGCCAGCTCCAGCGCCATGGCGCGGCCGATGCTGCGGCCGGCGCCGGTGATGATGGCGACGCGGCCCTGCAATTCCTGGTCTGGCATTGATTATCCTCTGAGCGGAGAAAGATCGATCCGGCTGCCGAGCACGTTCTTGGCGAGATCGAGCGCGGACTTGGCGCGGGCGGCATCATAGCCGCCGTGGCGGGCGTTGAGCAGGAATTTGTCCTCGATGTCCTTGCGGGACAACGGCTCGTGGGCGCCGCCGCGCATGTGCGGCTGGTGCTCCTCGATCACGCTGCCGTCGCGCAGGGTCGCCTTGATGTGGCCGGTGAAGTTGTCCGGATAGGGGTTGTTGGGATCGATGCGGTAGCGGACTTTCTTGGCGAGCGCGACCACGGCAGGCTCATGCACGGCGGCGTCGGAGAAATCGCTTAAGCCCACATTGCCGCGGATGAAGCCCGCGGCGATGCAATACGGCTGCGAGAATTTTCCGGAATAGCCGTTCTTCGGTTCCTGCTTGGCGGCGAGCGGCTCCCAGAGGCGATGCACCGTCCCCTCGCCGACGTCACAGACCATCTCGACCACGTCGTCCGGCTTGATGCCGCGGGCGCCGAGCCGGCGCGCGCAATCGATGTAAGGATGCGTCATGGTCCCGCACGGATAGAGCTTGAAGGCGAGCGACTGCGTCAGCCAGCGGTCGCCGAAATCGCCGGCCACCGCATCGAAGTTACCCTCGGTGGTGTTGGCAAAGCCGTGGAAGAAACCATGCACGCCCTCGAACACCGTGCGCGGGCCGGAAAATCCCGCCCGCGCCAGCAGCGCCGCGCGCATGCCGGACTGCGCCGCCCAGCCGGCGTGCATCCGCTTGGTCCAGGTGCCTTCGGCGAGATATTCGATGATGCCCGACGCCATCGAGCCGACGACGCCGAGCGCGTCGACCATCTCCTTCTTCGGCAGCTTGAGCGCCTTGGCGACGGCGGCGGCCGCGCCCATGGCGCCGAACACCGCGGTCGGATGAAAGCCCGCCTTGTGCACCATCTTCGGCGCGACCAGGCCGAGCCGGCACATCAGCTCGACGCCGACCGCGATGGCCTCGAGCGCGGCCTTGCCGTCGAGCTTGTATCGCTCGCCGATCGCCAGCACCGCCGGCACGATTACCGCGCCGGCATGGACCGGGCCGCCCTCGAACGTGTCGTCGAAGTCCTCGCCGTGGGCCGCGGTGCCGTTGCTGAAGGCCGCACCCGCCGCGCTCACCGCGCGCTTGTGGCCGATCGCGGTACACGGACCGTCCTCGTCCCAGCCGGCCAGCGCGCTGCCGACGTAGTCTTCGTTGCGCGCGGCAATGCAGAGCCCGATCACGTCGATCGTCGTCTCCTCGCATTTCTCGCGTGCCGCCGACGGCAATTTTCCGGCATCGACCGCGAGGATGCGATCCGCCAGATGCTCGGCCAGCGCGATGTCAGGCAGTTTCGCGTCCATCAAATGTCCCGGAGCCGCATGGTGCCGCCGCCGAGGCGGAGACGATTGGCGAGCGCCACGACGGCCGAGGTGACGATCAGCATGATGAGGCCAAGCACCGAGATAGCGGCGAGGTCGCCGCTCTCGTTGAGATCGAAGATCAGCACCGAGATCACCTTGGTCTCGGAGGTGAACAGCATCACCGCGGCGGACAGCTCGCGAATGGTGCCGACGAAGATGAAGCACCAGGTTGCGATCACCGAGGTGCGAAGGAGCGGCGCGGTGATCTGCCAAAGCGCGCGGAGCCGCGTGGCGCCGAGGATGCGGCTGGCGTCCTCCAGCTCCGGATGGATCGACTTGAATGCCGATTGCATCTGCTGGTAGGCGGCCGGAATCGACAGCGTGAGGAACGCCAGCAGCAGAATCCACAGCGTGCCATACAGCACGAAGGGCGGCCGCGTGTAGCTCAGGAACAGGCCGACGCCGAGCACGATCCCCGGAATGGCGACCGGCGCGGTGGCAAGGAAGCCCAGCGCCTTGTGCCCGGTCACCGCCTCACGCGTGGTGAGGTACGAGATCACCACCGCCAGCACGGTGCCGATGGTCGCGGTCGAGAGCCCCAGCACGAAGGTGTTGTAGAGCGCGAGCTTGGTGGCGGAGAGCTCGGTGAACACGAAAACGATGTTCTGGAACGTGAAGTTGTGGATCGAGACGAACTGCGAGGCGACCTTGGAGAAGGTGGCGTTGAGCAATGCGCCATACGGCAGGAACACCGGGTTGAGCAGCACGATGAAGCAGAACGCCAGCGCCACCCAGCGCAGATGGCCAAGCCGGATGATGCGCGGCTCGCTGTTCTTGCCGCCCAGCACGGCATAGGAGCGGCGGCCGAGGATCATGTGCTGGGCGCGCAGCAGGATCACGGTGAGGATGAGAAGCGGCAGCGACGCCGCGGCGGCAAGCTCGGGCTTCGGCGGATACTGGAACAGGCTCCAGATCTTGGTGGTCATGGTGTGGTAGCCGGCCGGGATCGCGAGGATCGCCGGCGAACCGAACAGGGTCATGGCCTGCAGGAACGCCACCAGCGCGCCGGCCAGCAGCGCGGGCAGCGCCAACGGAATGGTGATGCGGCGCGCGGTGACCCAGGTGCCGCCGCCGAGGATCGATGAGGCGTCCTCGAGCTCGCTCGGGGTGCGGTCGAGCGCGTTCGCCACCAGCACGAACACGTAGGGCAGCGTGTAGCAGGCGATGACGAAGACCAGCCCGGGAAACGAGTAGATGTTGAACAGCACGTCGTCCGGCTCCGCGCCGGTCAGCGAGCGGTAGGCTTTGTTGAGAAGGCCGGAGTTCGGCGCGGCGAGCAGCTCCCAGGCGATGGCGCCGAGGAACGGCGGCGTCACGAAGGAGGCAGTGACCAGCGTCCGCACGGTGCGCCGCAGCGGCATGTCGGTGCGCGCCACCAGCCAGCCCATCGGGGCTGCGACCGCGCAACAGATCAGGCTGGTGCAGAGTGCAAGGATGAAGGTGGTGACGAACGGATCGAGCAGCGTCGGATCGCTGACCAGCGTGACGAAGTTCGACAGCGTGAAGGCGCCGGCCTTGTTGGTGAAGGCGTAATAGACCAGCCACGACATCGGCAGCACGATGAGCAGGCAGAGCGCCAGCGCGAAGCCGTACAGCACGAGCTTGGTGAAGTCGAAGCCGCGGGTCGGGCGGGCGGCCGGCGTCTGATGCAGCGACGGTCATCTGAGTTCGTCATGCCCGGGCTTGTCCCGGGCATCCACGCCTTTCTTGGTGGTCAGCAGTTAAACAAGACGTGGATGGCCGGGACAAGCCCGGCCATGACGTGGATGGGAGGTGCCGTAAACACATCATACTTTGAATATCTGCGCGTATTTCTGCTTGATCTCCTCGGCGCCCTTCTCGACCCCTTCGGGGTCCTCCTTCATCAGCTTGAACTCGCCGAGCTTCTTGACGCCGGGCTTCTCGACCGCCTGCTTGTGGGCGGAATACTGCCGCGCGTAGTCGATCAAGAGCTGCTGGCCCTCGCGGCCCTGCATCCAGGAGAAGAACAACCGCGCCGCGTTGGGATTGGGCGCGGCCTTGAACACCGCGCTCGGGCTGGTCGCCACCGGCGTGCCCTCGGACGGATAGATCACGTCGACCGGCTTGCCGGCCTCCTTGTCGCGGATCACCAGATAGCCGGCGCCGTCGATCATGATGGCGCGCTCGCCGAGCGCGATCTTCTTCGGCGTGTCGGTCGCCGACTGCACCTGCAGGATGCGCTGCTTGGCCAGCTTCTCGAAATAGCCCCAGCCGAGATCGCGGGCGACCTGGAAGGTGGCGTTCATGATGGTGCCGCTGTAGGCCGGATGCGCCTTCACCATCTTGCCGGTCCATTTCGGATCGAGCAGGTCGGCGAAGCTCTTCGGCGCGTCGGCCATCTTGACCAGATCGGTGTTGATGCCGAACGGCGACACCAGCACGCGGGTCACCACCGCGAAAGCCTCAGGGTCGTAATACTGCTTGTCGTAGTGCTGGGCGACCTCGTCGGGCAGATACTGCGCAAGCCAGCCGTTCTTCTTCCAGACGATGACGTGGGACTGGTCGGCGGTGTTGACCACATCGACGGCGTGGACGTTTGACGAATACTCCTGGCCGATCCGGGTGAACACGCGCTCGGCGCCGGAGCGCTCGACGCGCACCGCGATGCCGGGATACTTGGCCTCGAACACCTTGCCGCACTTCTCGGCGAATTGCAGGTCCATCGCGGTGTAGAAGGTGCACTTGCCCTCCTTCTTGGCCGCCTCGATCAGCGCCGGCGTCACCGCCTCCGGCGCGGGCGCCGCGGCGCGAACCGGCTCGGCGAACAGCGTCGAGCCGACGACGAGCGCGGACGAGCCCTTCAGAACGTCACGGCGGGAGAATTGCCTGTTGCGCATCGGATCGCTCCTTACACCTTGAATATCTTGACGTAGCGCGCCTTGATCTCCTCGCCCATCTTCTCGACGCCGGCGGCATCCTCCTTCATGGTCTTGATCTCCTTGAAGGGCTTTCGTCCGGCCTTCTCCTTGACCTGCGGATGCACGGTGCGCTGACCGCCGACATCGGAGGTGAGCTGCTGGCATTCCGCCGAGAAGCAGAAGTTCTGGAACAGCCGCGCCGCGTTCGGGTTCGGCGCCTCCTTGAACAGGCCGTTCGGCCCGACCACCAGCGGCGTGCCCTCGGTGGCGTAGACCGGCTCGGCCGGGCCGCCGCCCTCCTTGATCTGGAAGATGTTGTACTCGTTGCCGTCCGCCTGGATGGCGCGCTCGCCGAGCGCAAGTTTCTTCGGCGGGTCGGCGGATGATTGGAGCTGCATGACGTTCTGCTTGGCAAGCTTCTCGAGGTATTCCCACCCGAGGTCGCGCACCATCTCGAACGTCGAGGTCATGATGGTGCCGCTGTAGCCCGGATGCGCCTTGACGATCTTGCCCTTCCATTTGGGATCGAGCAGGTCAGCGAAACTCTTCGGCGCATCCTCGGCCTTCACCAGGTTGGTGTTGTAGGCGATGACGCAAAGCCCGATACGGAAGCTCGCGTAGGTGCCGTCGGCGTCGCGGTGCTCGGGCGGATAATATTTCGCCACATCCTCGGTGACGTAGGGCTGCAGCAGCCCGTCGCGCTTCCAGACGATGAAATGCGAGGCGTCGGAGGAGTTCACCACGTCGACCGCGTGGATGCGGCTGGCGTATTCCTGGCCGATCCGCTGAAACACGCGCTCGGCGCCGCTTCGCTCGACGCGGACGCTGATGCCGGCATACTTTGCCTCGAACGCCTTGGCGATCTTCTCGGCGAGCGGCAGATCGACCGAGGTGTAATAGGTGACCTTGCCCTCTTTCTTCGCCGCCTCGATCAGCGCCGGCGTCACGGATTCGGCCGGCGGCGCGGCGGACAGAACTTTCGTTGTCGAAGACAGGCCCAGCGCCAGCGCGCCGGAGGCCTTGAGCATGTCGCGACGGGTGATTGTCTTTCGCATGGCTACACCTTGAAGTACTTGACGTACTGCGCCTTGATCTTGTCGGCGTCCTTCTCGACCGCGGCGGCGTCGTCCTTCATCACCTTGATCTCCTTCATCGGCTTCCGCCCCGCCTTGTCCTTGACCTGCGAATGCGCGGTGCGAAGCCCGCCGAGATCGACGTTGAACTGCTGGCACTCCGCCGACAGCATGTAGCTCTGGAACAGCTTGGCCGCGTTCGGATTCGGCGCGCTCTTCATGATGCCGTTCGGCCCGATGATCAGCGGCGAGCCTTCCGTCGCGTAGACCGGCTCGACCGGCTGGCCACTCTCCTTGAGCTGGAAGATGCCGTACTCGATGCCGTCGGCCATCACCGCGCGCTCGCCGAGCGCGAGCTTCTTCGGCGGATCGGAGGCCGACTGCACCTGCAGCACGCGCTGCTTGGCGAGCTTCTCGTAATAGTCCCAGCCGACGTCGCGGGCGGTCTGATAGGTCGCGGTCAGGATGGTGCCGCTGTAGCCCGGATGCGCCTTGACGATCTTGCCGGCCCATTTCGGGTCGAGCAGATCGTGGAAGCTTTTCGGCGCGTCGGCGGCTTTCACCAAGCTGGTGTTGTAGGCGATGATGCAGAGATAGACGCGGTAGCTCGCGAACTGCCCGTCCGGGTCCTTGTGCTCCGGCGGATAGTATTTCGCCACCTCCTCGGGGACGTAGGGCAACAGCAGCCCATCGCGCTTCCACACCACGAAGTGCGAGGCGTCGGATGATTGCACTACGTCGCAGGCGTAGATCTTGCTCGACTGCTCCTGGCCGATGCGGGTGAAGTTGCGCTCGGCGCCGGAGCGCTCGACGCGCACGGCAATGCCGGGGTATTTCGCCTCGAACGTCTTGGCGACCTTTTCCGCGAGCGGCAGGTCGACCGATGTGTAGTGGACGACCTTGCCTTCCTTCTTCGCCGCCTCAATCAGCGCCGGCGTCACCGCTTCGGCGGGCGGCGTGGCGGAGAGCACCTTCGTGGAATAGGCAGACAGCGCCAGCGCGCCGGAGACCTTCAGGACGTGGCGGCGGTTGAACGTGGTCTTCATTTCAAACTCCGAAAATCTTGCTGTAGCGCGCCTTGATCGCCTCGGCGTTCTTCTCGACGCCGGCGGCGTCGTCCTTCATCACCTTGATGTCCTTGAACGGCTTGCGTCCGGGCTTTTCCTTCGCCTGCGGATGCACCGAGCGGAGTGCGCCGACGTCGATCACCAATTGCTGGCATTCGGCCGTGAAACAGAAGCTCTGGAACAGCCGCGCGGCGTTCGGATTGGGCGCGGCCTTGAAGATGCCGTTCGGGCCGACCGCCATCGGCGTGCCTTCGCTGGGATAAACCGGCTCGACCGGCTTGCCGCCCTCTTTCAAAATGAGGGCGTTGTATTCGTTGCCGTCGACCATGACCGCGCGCTCGCCGAGCGCGAGCTTCTTTGGCGGATCGGTGGAAGACTGCACTTGCATGATCTTCTGCTTGGCGAGCTTCTCGAAATAGTCCCAGCCGATGTCGCGGACCATCTCGAATGTCGCGCTCATCACATTGCCGGAATAGCCCGGATGCGCCTTGACGATCTTGCCGGTCCATTTCGGATCGAGCAGGTCGGCGAAGCTCTTTGGGCGCCTCGTCGGCCTTCACCAGGTCGGTGTTGTAACCGATCACGCTCAGCCCCACGCGGAAGCTGGCGAACAGACCGTCGGCGTCCTTGTGCTCGGCCGGATAGAACTTCGCCACATCCTCCGGCACGTAGGGCTGCAGGATGCCGTCGCGCTTCCAGGCGATGAAATGGGCGGCGTCGGACGAGTTCACCGCATCGACCGCGTGGATGTTGCTGGCGTACTCCTGGCCGATGCGCTGGAACACGCGCTCCGCGCCGGTGCGTTCGACGCGAACGGTGATGCCCGGATACTTCGCCTCGAACGCCTTGCCGATCTTCTCGGCCAGCGCGAGATCGATCGAGGTGTAGTAGACGACCTTGCCTTCCTTCTTCGCCGCCTCGATCAGCGCCGGCGTGACGGCTTCCGCCGGCGGTGCCGCGGCTCGAAGCGGCATGGCGGGAAGCGTGAGCGCCGCGGCGCCGGCTCCTTGCAGCACGGCGCGCCTGGACAATCGCCGCTTCATCGCTTCACTCCCTGACTTCCCGCGCCCCGCCCCGTTTTTATCGTTGAGCTATCCGGCCAGCGCCCGACAGCGCTCCGCCGGCATCCGCAGCCACACCGAAGAGCCCGGCGCGATGCCGTCGTCCGCCTCGGTGACGATGCGAAGCTGCGTGCCGTCGCCGGCCTCGACCATATAGTCGCGGGCATCGCCGAGAAAGACTTGGCGGATCACCTTGGCGGGCACAACGTTGTCTTTTGTCGCAGGCTCCTTGGCGAGCAGCTCGATCTGGTGCTGGCGGATCGACACCGGCGTCATCGCGTTCGGCTGCAGCGGATCGCCGGTGACGCGAAGCGGCACGCCGGAGAACTCGACGCGGTTGTTGTCGAGCGCCTTGCCCTTGAACACGTTGCTCATGCCGATGAAGCGGGCGACAAACTCCGAGCGCGGCGTGTCGTAGATTTCCTGCGGCGAACCGGCCTGCTCGATCTTGCCGAGATTCATCACGCAGATGATGTCGGCGGTGGTCATCGCCTCGGACTGGTCGTGGGTGACGTAGACCGTGGTGTAGCGGAACGCGTCGTGCAGGCGGCGCACCTCGAAGCGCATCTCCTCGCGCAAGTTCGCGTCGAGATTGGACAGCGGCTCGTCGAGCAGCAGCGTCTCCGGCTCGACGATCAGCGCGCGGGCGAGCGCGACGCGCTGCTGCTGGCCCCCGGACAGCTCGCCGGGATAGCGCTGCGCCAGCGGCGCCAGCCGCGTGGTGGTCAGGATTTCGTCGAGCTTCTTCTTGATGGTGGCGCTGTCGATCTTGCGAAGCTTCAGCCCGTACATGATGTTCTCGGCCACCGTCATGTGCGGCCACAGCGCGTAGCTCTGGAAGATCATCGACATGTTGCGCCGCTCGGGCGGCAGCGTCTTCTGCGGCGAGGAGACGACGCGGTCGCCGACCCGGATCTCGCCCTCGGTCGGCTCGACGAAGCCTGCGATCAACCGCAAGGTCGTGGTCTTGCCGCACCCCGACGGCCCCAGCAGGCAGACCAGGGTGCCGTGCGCGATCGTCATCGAGATGTTGTCGACAACGGCGTTCGAGCCGTATTTTTTCGTCAACCCGCGCAGTTCGACCGACGCCACCAGATTTCCCCTACAGCAACGTCAACACCAACACCGGCATCGGCCGAAAGCTTCCATCAGCTCCCGGTGAACACCGGCTTGCGCTTTTCCATGAAGGCCTTGCGGCCTTCCTCGTAGTCGCGGCTCTTGAAGCAAGCGGCAACAGCGGCGTCGGCCCGCTTCAAGTCGCGCTTGCCCTCGTCCTTCATCATCTCGCTGACCACCGCCTTGACCGCCTTGATGGTGAGCGGGGCGTTGCCGGCAATCATGTCGGCATAGTTCTTCACGAAGCTTTCCAATTCTCCATCGGGAACGACCCTGTTCACGAGGCCCATCGTCAGCGCTTCGGCTGCGGTGAATTGCCGCGCCGTATAGAAGATCTCCATGGCGAACGACGGCCCGACCACGTCGACCAGCCGCTTGAGGCCGGAATAGCCATAACCGAGGCCGAGCTTGGCCGCCGGAACCGCGAAGGTCGACTTCTCGGTGGCGATGCGGAGATCGCAGCAGGTGGCGAGGCCCATGCCGCCGCCGATGCAGTAGCCGCGGATCATCGCGATGACGGGCTTGGGAAATTCGTGGAACGCGCGGTAGCTCTTGTCGACGACCTCGTTGTAGTGCTTCACGGCGTCCTCGGACGAACGCTCCTTCTCGAACTTCGAGATGTCGGCGCCCGACACGAACGCCTTGCCGCCATTGCCGGTGACCACCACGACCTTGATGTTGTTGTCGGTGCGGAAGTCGTCGAGCATCTCGCCCGCCGCCTGCCACATGTCGAGCGAGACCGCGTTGTGGCGCTCCGGATTGTTGAAGATCACGTAGCCGACGCTGCCCTCCTTGCGGGACAGCATTTTTTCGGATTGCGGAGTGGCAACGGCAGCTTGGGTCATATCGTGTCTCCTCAAATACGGGCGCGCGTCAGACGGCCTTGGCGGCATGCAGCGCGGCGATCTCTTTCTTGTTGAAGCCGAACTCCTTCAGCACCTCATTGGTGTGCTGGCCCATGCCGGGCGGCGGGGCGGCGATCCTGCTCTTGGTGCGGGACATCAGGAACGGCTGGCCGACGAGCGTGAGCGTGGACTTGTCCTTCTTCTTCACGCTCTGCGCGATGCCGAGATGTTTGACCTGCGGATCGGCGAACACCTGGTCGATGGAATAGATCGGGCCACAGGGCACGCCGGCCTTGGCGAAAATGTCGATCCACTCCGCGCTGGATTTGTGCTGGGTGTAGGTGTCGATCTCGGCGTTGAGCGCTTTGCGGTTCTGCGAGCGCGCCTTCGAACTGGCGTAGTCCGGATTCTTCAGCATCGGCTCGGCACCGAGCGCCTTGCAGAAGCGCTCCCAGATCGCGCCACCGGTGGTGGCGATGTTGATGTGGCCGTCGGTGGTCTTGAACACGCCGGTGGGAATCGACGTCGGATGATCGTTGCCGGCCTGCTTGGCGACCTCGTGGGAGACCAGCCAGCGCGCGGCCTGGAAGTCGAGCATGAAGATCTGCGCTTGCAGCAACGACGTTTCGACGTGCTGGCCTTTCTTCGATTTCTCGCGCTCGAGCAGCGCCGTCATGATGCCGAGCGCGCAGAACAGACCCGCCGTCAGGTCCGCGACCGGGATGCCGACCCGCACCGGCCCTTGCCCCGGCAGGCCGGTGATCGACATCAGTCCGCCCATGCCCTGCGCGATCTGGTCGAAGCCCGGGCGGCTCTCGTAGGGCCCGTCCTGTCCGAATCCGGAGATGCTGCCGTAAACGATCTTCGGATTGATCTTCTTGACGTCGTTGTAGTCGATCTTCAGCCGCCGCTTCACGTCAGGGCGGAAGTTCTCGACGATGACGTCGGCCTTCTTGACCATCTTCAGGAACGCGGCGCGGCCTTCCTTGGACTTCAGGTTGAGCGTCATGCTCCGCTTGTTGCGGTGCAGGTTCTGGAAGTCGCCGCCCTCGCGCGGGCCGCCCATGCCTTCGCCGCCCTTCTCGTCCGGCGGCATCTCGATCTTGATGACGTTGGCACCCCAGTCGGCCAGCTGGCGAACGCAGGTCGGGCCTGACCGAACGCGGGTCAGGTCGAGCACCGTGAAACGCGCAAGGGCTTGGGATGCTTTGGGAATAGCCATTCGGAACTCACCGGCGGGGTTGCAGAACGGCCAGACATTCCCCGATAAAACCGGGATTGTCTATGGCTCGCGCGCACGGCCCCTTGCCCTGGCTACTTCTTCCTGATCCGGAACGTCAGCACGCGGCCTTTCTTGCTGCTGCCTTCCAGCGTGTCACCGGTTTCGCGGATCAGGTTCGGGATGTCGATCGTGGTCAGCGGATCGGTGCACTCGATCACCAGGAACTCGCCTGCCGCCATCTTGGACAGCAGCTTGCGAGTCTTGAGCGCCGGCAGCGGGCACTTCAACCCGCGCATGCTGACCTTGGATTCGCCCATCGTTTCAGTCTCTTGACCGTGATCGCCCGACACTGGACACCCCGGCCATATCACGTCAAGTTCCCCGCATGGTTGCGGATTCCGAACCACAGCGGATCGCGCGGCTGACCCCGCTCGCCGACGTGCTGGCAAGCTTCGATCTCTCGATCGGGCCGGTCGAGCCGCGCGAGCAGATGGTGAGCAAGGCGCTCGGGCTGACGCTCGCCGCCAGCGCCGTCATCGCGGAGGGCCATCCGCAGGCGGCGCTGGCGCTGCGCGACGGCTATGCGGTGCGATCCGAGACGACCTTGGATGCCTCCTCCTATGCGCCGGCGTCGCTGTCGCCCGCTCCGCCGCGGATCGACGTTGGCGAGCCGATGCCGGCGGACACCGACGCGGTGGCGCCACTTGATGCGGTGGCGATGCGCGGCGCGAAAGCCGAAGCGCTCGGAGGCGTCGCGCCCGGCGAGGGCGTGCTGGCGCCGAACACCGATGCGGCGGCGGGCTTGCAGTTGCGGCTGGCTGGGGCGCGGCTGCGCCGGATCGACGTGGCGCTTCTCACCGCGCTCGGCGTCGAGCGCGTGCTGGTGCGGCAACCGCGCGTGCGGATGGTGCGGGTCGGCGCCGGCAAGATCATCGAAGGCGCGGCGGCGCTGATCGCCGCCGCCATCGACGGTGAGAGTGGCATCGCGGTGCAGGACGACATGGCGCTGGAAGGCGCGCTGACCGACGACGGCGAGGACATGGTCGTCGCCATCGGCGGCACCGGCAGCGGCAGGAACGACAAGAGCGTGCGCACGCTCGCCCGTGTCGACAAGCTCGCGTTCCATGGCATCGGCATCACGCCGGGCGAAACCACGGCGGTCGGATTTTCCGGTCCGCGGCCGGTGCTGCTGCTGCCGGGGCGGATCGACGCTGCGCTCGCCGGCTGGCTCACCATCGGCCGCCGCATGCTGGCGCGCCGCGCGTTCCGGCTGATCGAGGAACAGCCGTTCGCCGCGGAGCTGGCGCGGAAGATTGCCTCGCCGCTGGGGTTAGCCGAAGTGGTGGCAGTGCGCCGACGGCTCGGCAAGGTCGAGCCGGTCGCGCAAGGGTATCTGTCGATGCAGGCGCTGGCGCACGCAGAGGGCTGGATCCTCATCCCGGCCGACAGCGAGGGCCACGCGGCCGGCTCGCGCGTCGTGGTGAGGCCGTGGCCATGAGCAAGGCCAACCCTTCTCCAGCCGAAAGCAAGCTACTGGACGCAGTGCGCGCCGCGGCGCGGCAGGAGCAATTCCTCGAAGTGGTCTCGGCCGAGGAGGCAACGAAACGCTTCCGGGCTCATCTCGATCTCACGCCCCTGCCCGGCGAGCGCGTCACGCTCGGCGGCGGCGCTCGGCCGCGTGCTGGCGGACGACCTCGCGGCGCCGATCGACGTACCGCCGTTCGACCGCGCCAACGTGGACGGCTTTGCGCTGCGCGCCGCGGATTCGGCGGGCGCCGCGGACAATGCGCCGAAAGAGCTTGCGCTGAACGCCGAGGTGATCGCCTGCGGCCACGCGCCCAAGGTCGAGGTCAGGCCCGGCACCGCTACCTGCATCGCCACCGGCGGCGTGGTGCCGCGCGGCGCCGACGCCGTGGTGATGATCGAGCACACCGAGCTGATCGAGCGCGTGCCCGCGATCGAATTGCGCCGCACCGTGACGCCGGGGCAGTTCATCTCCTACGCCGGCTCCGACATCGCCCGCGGCGAGACCTTGATGCGCAAGGGCCAGGTCATCGGCTCGCGCGAAGTGGGAATGCTGGCGGCCTGCGGACTGGCGGAGATCGACGTGGTGCGGCGGCCGAAGGTCGCCGTGCTGTCGACCGGCGACGAACTGGTGGCGCTCGGCGACGCGCTCCGCCCCGGCGGCGTCTACGATTCCAACGGCGCCATTCTGGCCGCCGCCATCGCCGAGGCCGGCGGCGAGCCGGTGCCGTATGGCGCCTTCGCGGACGACGTCGCGACTTTGGAGCAGGTGATTCGTCGCGCGCTCGCCGAATGCGACATGGTGGTGCTGTCGGGCGGCACCTCCAAGGGCGCCGGCGACCTTTCCCATCGCGTGGTGTCGCAGCTCGGCAAGCCCGGCATTCTGGTCCACGGCGTGGCGCTCAAACCGGGAAAGCCGCTGTGCCTGGCGGTCGCCGACAGGCAAGCCGATCGCGGTGCTGCCGGGTTTCCCGACCTCGGCGATCTTCACCTTCCACGCCTTCGTCGCGCCGGTGATCCGCGCCCGCGCCGGTCTGCCGCCCGAGGCGGCGCAGACCATCGAGGCGCGGGTGCCGATGCGGATCGCCTCGGAGATGGGGCGGAAGGAGTTCGTGCTGGTGTCGCTGGTGTCTGGCGAGCACGGCGCCGTGGCATTTCCGTCCGCGAAGGGCTCCGGCTCGGTGACGAGCTTCTCCCAGGCCGACGGCTTCATCGAGATCGATGCGCTGGCGGGCGCACTCGACGCAGACAGCGCCGCACGCGTCACGCTCATTGGCGAGTCCGCCCGCGCGCCGGACGTGGTGATCATGGGCAGCCACGATATCGCGCTCGACGTGGTGGTCGGCGCGCTGGCGGAGCGCGGCTATTCGGCGCGCACCATCGCGGTCGGCAGCCAGGGCGGCGTCGCTGCGGCGGAGCGCGGCCAGTGCGATATCGCGCCGGTGCATCTGATCGATCCGGCCACCGGCGAATACAACAAGCATCTGCTGTCGCCCGGGATTTCGCTGGTGAAGGGCTGGCAGCGCATGCAGGGCGTGCTGTTTCGCCCCGGCGACAAGCGCTTCGAAGGCCACAGCGCGGTCGAAGCCGCGAAGACCGCGGTGGCCGATCCATCGTGTCTGATGGTCAATAGGAACGCCGGCGCCGGCACCCGCGTGCTGATCGACCAGTTGCTCCAGGGCGCGCGGCCGCCGGGCTACGCCAACCAGCCGCGCTCCCACAACGCGGTGGCAGCAGCAATCGCGCAGAGCCGCGCCGACTGGGGTGTCGCCATCGAGCCGGTGGCCAAGATGTATGGACTGGGCTTCCTGCCGCTTGCGCCGGAGCATTACGACTTCCTGGTGGTCGAGAGCCGGCGGCAGCGGCCGGCGGTCCAGGCATTCCTCGCGAGCTTGCGCGACCCCCGCACCAAGGATCGGATCGCGGCGTTGGGGATGCAGCCCGCCGATGACTAGGATCGCGTTCGCACTTCTCCTGCTGCTGGACTACGCTGTGCCCTGCGCAGGCGCAGTTGCGTGGGCACGGCGGACCGGTGCGGGCGCTGGCGATATCGGCCGACGGCAAGACCGCGGTGTCGGGCAGTTTCGACACCTCGGCGATCCGCTGGTCGCTGCCGCGCAACGCCGCCGAGCAGGTGCTGCGGTTCCATCTCAGCGCGGTCAACGCGGTGGCACTCGTTTCGGATGGCCGCATCGTCACCGGCGGCGGCGACGGCAAGATAGCGGTGTGGCGGCCCGGCGAGACGGCGCCGGAAAGAATCCTCGAAGGCCATGTCGGCCCGGTCGTCAGCCTCGCGGTGTCGCCGGACGGCGCCACCTTGGCCTCGGCATCGTGGGACCGCAGCATCCGGCTGTGGCCGCTCGCGGACGGCGGCACGCCCCGCGTCCTCGGCCAGCATCAGCAGAACGTCAACGGCGTGGCGTTCACCCCGGACGGCAAGTCGCTGGTCAGCGCCGCCTACGATCTGACCTTGCGGGTCTGGCCGCTCGACGGCGGCACGCCGATCGTCGTCGCCCTGCCGACGCCGCTCAATTCCGTCGCCGTCAGCGGCGACGGCGAGATCATCGCCGGCGGCGCCGACGGCCGGGTGTTCTTCTTTTCGGGCAACGGCGAGCCGCGCGGCGAGATCGACAGCGGCCAGACGCCGATCGTCACCATTGCGGTGTCAGGCGACGGCGCGCTGATTGCCGCCGCCGGCATCCGCGGCTCGGTCGCCATCATCGACCGCGGAGAGCGCAAGCTCCTGCGCACCCTGGTCGGCCCCGGCCTGCCGGTGTGGTCGGCGACCTTCTTTCCCGACAACCGCACGCTTCTCACCGGCGGCACCGATCGCGTGATCCGCCGCTGGGACGCCGTCACCGGAGACCCGATCGGACCGATGGCGGTGGGAGGCGACGGCGATCCGCTGGCGGCTTTCGGCGGCGACCATGGCGCCGAGGTGTTCCGCGCCTGCGTTGCATGCCACACGCTCAGCCTCGATCAGGGCGAGCGCGCCGGCCCGAGCCTGCACGGCGTGTTCGGCCGCCGCATCGCGACACTCCCCGGCTACAACTTCTCGCCGGCGCTCAAGGAACTCAACATCGTCTGGACGCCGGAGACGGTGTCGAAGCTCTTTGAAGTCGGCCCGATGACCTACACGCCCGGCACCAAGATGCCGGAGCAGACCATCGGCTCGGCAGAGGACCGCGACGCCCTGGTGAAATTTCTCGAGAAGGCGACGAAGAGCAACTAAGCGTCGCCCTCGCGGAGCTTCTCGTCGCGCTCGCGAAGATAGTCTTCGGTGGTGCGCACCGGCGGGCGCGGCTTGCCGTGGGGGTCGAAGTCCTGCTCGGCCATGACGGCAACGCGGCAGTCCTCGCACATCTTGATGACGTCGAGACGTTGCGCCGAGTCCTTATACATCCAGTGCTTGCCTTCGAGCTTGGCGGAGACGCGCTCGATCGTGCTCCGTACACCGAACGGCTTGCCGCAGCGGATACATTCGAACGGTGATTCCTCCTTCAGCACGCGGGCAGCGGCGGTGGCGGCGCGAAAATCGATCTGCGGACGCAGGCTGATGACCTTCTCCGGGCAGGTCGCCTTGCACAGCCCGCATTGCACGCAGGCATCCTCGGCGAAGCGCAGCATCGGGCGCTCGGTGTCGGCGGACAGCGCGCCGGTCGGGCACGCCGACACGCAGGCAAGGCAGAGCGTGCAGCCCTCGACATCGATCTCGATCGCACCGAACGGCGCGCCGGCAGGTAGCGCCACCACGTCGACCGGTGTGGGCGCGGCGCGCTGCAATTCGCGGAGCGCCAGCAGCATGACCTCGCGCTTGCCGCCGACCGGAGCGAAGCTTGCCGGACGCGGCGCCGGTGGCAGCAGGGCGATGGCGCGGAGCGCCTCGCCGAGCGCGTCAGGATCGTCGGTCTCGATGGTGGCAACGCGGCCTGCGCCAAAGCCCAAGCCGGCCAGGATCGGTTCGGCCAGCGCGATGGTGTTGCGCAAACCGGTGACGTCGTGACGCGGCCTGCCGCGCAGCAGGAACCGCAGCGCGCCGGCGCCATAGGCGAACGCCGCGGCGATGGCTTCGAGCCCGACCTGCGTCACCTCGTTGACGGCAAGCGGCAGCACATGCGCCGGCAGACCATCGCCGTACCGCGCCAGCGCGTCGATCAAATCGGCGCCGTGGCTCCCGTCATGCAGCAGCACGACCGGATTTTTGCCGCCCGCCTCGCGATAGGTGGTGAGCAGCACGCGGAGCTTTCGCATCAGCGCATCGGCCGCCGGCAGCGCATAGGAGGCAGCGCCGGTCGGACAGGCGGCGGCGCACTGGCCGCAGCCGGCGCAAATCTTGGCATCGATCAGGACGTGGTCGCCATTCGGCGTGATCGCCCCGGCCGGGCAGAGATCGAGGCAGCGATGGCAGCCGACGATCCGCGAGCGCGAATGCGCGCAAAGCTCCTCGGTGAAGGTGATATAGCGCGGCTTGTCGAATGTGCCGGTGAGGTCGCGCGCCTTCAGCACCGCGCGCAGCATCGCGGCGGGATCGTCGGGATTGGCGCGCAGATATCCGTCGCGCAGTTCCGGCGCGGAGAACAGCGGCGCGCCTCCGGAGAGATCGAGAATGAGATCGCAGTGCGACACCGCGCCGTCGCGCGCCGATCCGAACGCGAGCGCGCCGCGCGGCGACGGCAAGGCCTGCGCGTAATCGTCGACCACGATCTCGAAGTTGCCGAGATGGCCCTTCGCCGATTTGACGATGCCCTGCACCACCGGGAAGCCAATGTCGCGCGGCAACCGCAGATCCTTCGGGCGAGCGATCAGCACGGTGATATCGAGATGATCGGCGAGCAGCGCAGCCGCTTCGATGGCGGCTTCGTCGCGGCCGTAAATAAGAGTGACACCCTGGCTGTCGAGGCTGACGAAGGCGACTTCGGGCGTCGGCTCTGCGGCGACCGCGCGCAGCGCCGCCATCTGCGGCCCGGCGGGCGCGCCCTCAGTCTCGCCGAGGATGGTGCGTTTTTCGGACATTCCGGTTCCGGCTTTGGGTCGTTACGCGCCCCATTCGTCACGACACGCGTGGGTTATAATGATCCGATCCTGAAAGCGCCATTCCGGAGCGGCATGCCACCCGATCCACGCCTGAACGCGCCGTTTGCCCCGGCGCTCGATCTACCGCCGGCGTTCCGCCCGGTGACCTTGCGCGAGGTCGGCGACGCCTTCGCGCACGCGCGGGCGAACGCCGCCGCGCTCGGCGCCGGCGCGCTGGTGTTTGTCGGACGCTTCGATCTCGCCGAGTTCGCCGTGGTGCTGGAACCCGACGAGCCGCTCCGCACCGCGCGGCGCGCCTTCTACGCCGGCATGGCGGCGCTGACCGACGCGCTGCTGGCGCACGCGCCGCCATCGAAGCTCATCGGTTGCTCCTGGCCGGACGCCATCACCGTCGATCACGGCCTGGTCGGCGGCGGGCAGCTCGCCTGGGCGGACGGACCGGAGAACGAACCGCCGGGTTGGCTTGTGTTCGGCGGCATGATCCGCACCGTCTCGATGGCCGATGGCGAGGCGGGGCTTAGCCCTCTCTCCACGGCGCTCGAGGACGAGGGCTTCGACGAGGCTGGCGCGGCCAAGCTGGTCGGCAGCTTCGCCCGACATCTGATGGTGCAGACCGATGCCTGGGCCGAATTCGGGTTCGCCGCCATCGCCAAGACGTATCTTTCGCGGCTGACGCCGGAGCAATCCACGCGCCGCGAGATCGACGACAACGGCGACCTGCTGGTCCGGCACATCGGCAAGGCGGATATGGGCAAAGCGGATGTGGAGCGGCGCTCGCTGATCCGAGGCGTTGGCCAAGCCGTCATGGCTCGACACGTCCACGAGGGGGCCGAAGTGAAACGGCTCCGCACCTCGCCGCGATGGCCGCCCGCGAGAAGTGATAGGATCGACCGCGGATCATGACTGCACCGGCCAACAAGGACTTCTGGGTCTCCTGCGGCCACCACCTGCTCGATCGCGACGCGGGCGGCGGGCTGGTTGCGACCGATGAATTCCTGAAGGCCTATCTGGCGCGGCCGGAGCTTGGCCCGCCGCCCGAGGCCTGCGCCGCCGAGCGCGCGCTGCACCGCGCCCTGCTCGCCGAGCCGCGAAGGGCGGTGGCGCCGGCCGAGATCGCCGCCATCGCCGACCCCGACGCGCGCGAGAACTGGCAGGTGATGCTGGCGTTCCGCGACCAGCTCATCGGGCATCGCACCATCGAGGCGGCCTATCTCGATATCGTGCGCCGCGGCGTTCGCGTGCCGCACCTGTTCATCAACCAGTTGGTGCACGTCATCCTGCGCAACGCGCTCGACGATTGCGACGATCCTTACGTGCTGCGCGCCGCCGAGCTGCTGTTCCGGCCGCAGCGGATGACCCTGCACGACGGCTCGCTGATCGCAGCCGACGAGGAAACCATTTCCGGCAAGAGCAACACGCCAGTGTCGCCGCTCGTCTCGATGCTCGGCATTCCGGCCGCCGCCGAGATCGACGTGATGACCGACGACAACGCGGAGCATTATTTCGAGCACAGCGACCGTTTCCACGTCGCGCTCGATATGACCGGCGGGCGCCGCGGCCTGCGGGCGCTGGCCACCGTGATCGAGCGCTGGGTCGGGCATCTGCTGGCAATCAGTGTGGAGGTCGAGCCGCTGACCGAGATGCGCGAGGCCAAATTAAGCTGGTATGTCGGGCTCGACGCCTCGGCGACCACGATCGGCGACGCGCTCTGGAACGGCGACGTCCTCGATGAGGCGACGGCGGCCCGCGTGGCCGGGCTGTTTTGCCTGACCTTCCGCGATCCGGATGTCGTGGCAGACAAGGTCAAGGGCGAGCCGGTCTATCTGATCCTGGCGATGGATCCGGACAAGGTGCTGCGGCTGAAGCCGCAGAATTTGGTCACCGGGCTGCCCATCAAGCATCTCGAGGCGGTGACATGAGCGGCCCGGCCGCAACCATCGCGGTCGGCGTCATCGTCGAGCGCGTCAAGGCCGCGAGCCCATGGATCGATCACACCTGGCGGCCGGCCGCGGTGCTGGCCGGCCAGCCGGACACGCCGGCCTGGACGGCGCTCGCCGACGACGGCGAGCGCGCGACGTTCTACGCCGGACCGGCGACCGTCGAGTTGCATCGGAGCGAAACCGCCAACTACCGCGACAATCTTTCGTCCGGCGCGCCGGCGCTTTGGGTGGTGCTGCGCGAAACCGGCGCCGAGCCGCCCTACGCGCTCTATCTCGTCACTGCCGATCCGGCCGAGGGCGAAGGCATGACGGCGGCGGGCAACAACATCGTCGAGCCGGTGCCGATGCCGCAATCGGTGCGCGACACGATTGCCAATTTCGTCACCGACCACCATGTCGAGGAAACATTCGAGAAGCGCAAGCTGGACCGCGCCGATCTGGAGGCGCTCGGCCGTCATGGTCCCTCGGTGCGAAAGGACGAGCGATGACGGAGCGTGACGAAGCCGCGGAAGGATTTCTGGAGCGCTGGTCGCGAAAGAAGATCGAGGCCGAGCACGAAGCGCCGCCGCCCGCGACGGTCGATCGGGATGCGGCCGAAGCGGCTCCAGCCGAGGATCGGGGCAACGTCCCTGCTCCGGCGATCGAGTTCGATCTATCGAAGCTGCCGTCGCTCGATTCGATAACCGCTGCCACCGACATCCGCGACTTCCTCGCGCCCGGCGTCCCGAAGGAAATCGCGCGTGCGGCGCTTCGACGCGCATGGAGTGCCGATCCCGCGATCCGCGACTTCAAGGGGCTTGCCGAGAACGACTGGGACTTCACCGATCCGACGGCGATGCCCGGGTTCGGCGCGCTGCCGCCTGGCACCGACGTCAAGAAACTGGTGGCGCAGATCTTCGGCGAACGCGACGGCGCGGCCGAACCCGCCGGCGATCCGCCGGCCATTGCGCAGCAACCGGAGCATGTTGCGGTGGCGGACGCGTCTCCGTCTGCGGGCGAGGAGCAAAGTTCCATTGCTGCAGAGAGTTCGGAAAGTGACATTGCACGGCGCGACAATGATACTGCGGCGCACCATAATGGTTTTGAGGATGAAGCAGAGCAACCGGCGCGTCCTCGCCATCACGGTGGTGCACTTCCTCAATAGATCGTGACTCATAGCCTTCGGCTATTGCTCGCCATTCGGCCGGCCAGTACGTTTTGAATTGTAATTATTCAAATCAAGGCCCTTGGAATGCGGGACCCCGGCCTGGATCAGGCTGTTCGCGCCGTCGGCGGTGTCGGTGAACTTGCGCGCCAGATCGGGATTTCACAGCCGTCGGTTTCGAACTGGGACCGGGTGCCGGCCGAGCGGGTGCTCAAGGTCGAGGCCGTCACGGGCGTCGACCGAAAAATCCTGAGGCCCGATTTGTATGGCGCGGGCGAGCATCCCGTCGACGATATCGCGACCGCACGCGCCCAGGAATACGCGCTGCTGGCGACGCTGCTGATCCGCGCGCCGGATGCGAAGCTGCTGGAGCGGCTCGCCAGGCTCCGTGGCGAGGCCACGCCGCTCGGCGTCGCCCACGCCGCGCTGGCGCAGGCCGCGAGCACGACCACCGTCGAGCGCGTCGAGCGCGAATACTTCGACCTTTTCATCGGGCTCGGCCGCGGCGAGCTGTTGCCCTACGCCTCGTATTACCTGACCGGCTTCCTGCACGAGCGGCCGCTGGCGCGGCTGCGCGCCGACCTCGCCCCGCTCGGCATCGACCGCGTCGAGGGCAACTGCGAGCCCGAGGATCATGCCGCGACGCTCTGCGAGATCATGGCTGGTCTCGTCGGCGGCCAGTTGCCGGCGCCGGCCGGCACCGACCATCAGATTTTCGAAAAGCATCTGGCGCCGTGGATCGGACGTTTCTTCGCCGATCTGGAGCGAGCCGAGGCGGCGGACTTCTACCGCCGAATAGGCACCATCGGCCGGGTGTTCACCGAGATCGAGACCGAAGCGTTCGCGCTGCCGTCATAGACGGCCGGCGAACGAAATGCGGGAGGCACGCGATGAAGCCGAAGGACAACATGCAAGAAAAAGCAGAAGAAAAAGCAAAAGTCGCCCGTCGTGATTTCCTTCGTGTGCTCGGCGCCGGTGCCGGTGTTGCCGCGACCGGAGCCGCCCCGCTTGCGGGCGTCGCCAAGGCCGATACCGAAAACAGCGACGAGAAGCGCAAGGCCCGCTACCGGGAAACCGCTGACGTGAAGGCGTTCTATCGCGTCAACCGCTACCCGTCGAAATAAGGAGGCGCTCGTGCTGATCAAAAGAACGGAACGCCAGGCGCCCCGCGGCACGCTCGCCACCGCCCTCGCCGGCCAGACGCAAACCCCGCTCGACCGCCGCAGCTTCCTGCGCCGCTCGGGCCTCACCGTCGGCGGCCTCGCCGCGGTCGGCGCCCTGCCGCTCGCGACGGTTCGCAAGGCCGAGGCGGCCGGCTCGATGGTGACGGACGGCGCCACCATCCGAAAGAACGTCTGCACGCATTGCTCGGTCGGCTGCACGGTGACGGCTGAGGTCGTCAACGGCGTCTGGGTCGGCCAGGAGCCAAGCTGGGATTCGCCGATCAACCGCGGCTCGCACTGCGCCAAGGGCGCCGCCACCCGCGAGGTGGTGCACGGCGACCGCCGCCTGCGCTATCCGACCAAGCTCGTGAACGGGCAATGGACGCGCATCTCCTGGGACACCGCCATCAACGAGATCGGCGACAAGCTCCAGGAGATCAGGGGCAAGTCCGGCGCCGATTCCGTCTATTGGCTCGGCTCGGCCAAATTCACCAACGAAAGCTCGTATCTCAACCGCAAGCTCGCCGCGTTCTGGGGCACCAACAACTCGGACCACCAGGCGCGCATCTGCCACTCCACCACCGTCGCCGGCGTCGCCAACACCTGGGGCTACGGCGCGATGACCAACAGCTACACCGACATCCGCAACTCCAAGACGCTGTTCTTCCTGGGCGGCAATCCCGCCGAGGCGCATCCGGTGTCGCTGCAGCATCTGCTCGAAGGCAAGGAGCTGAACCGGGCCAATTTCATCGTCGCCGACCCGCGCCTGACCCGGACCGCCGCGCACGCCACGGAATACATGCGGCTGCGGCCGGGCACCGACATCCCGGTGATCTGGGGCATGCTCTGGCACATCTTCAAGAACGGCTGGGAGGACAAGCAGTTCATCGAGCAGCGCGTCTACGGCATGGACGACATCCGCAAGGAGGTCGAGAAATACACGCCCGAGGAGGTCGAGCGCATCTCCGGCGTGCCCGGCGCGCAGCTCGAGCGCGTCGCCAAGATGTTCTCCCATGACAAACCGGCGTGCCTGATCTGGGCGATGGGACAGACCCAGCACACCGTCGGCACCGCGACCGTTCGCGCCAGCTGCGTGCTGCTGCTCGCCACCGGCAATGTCGGGGCGCCGGGCACCGGCGCCAACATTTTCCGCGGCCACACCAACGTGCAGGGCGCCACCGATCTCGGCCTCGATATCGTGACCCTGCCGCTCTACTACGGCCTGGTCGAGGGCGCATGGAAGCATTGGGCCCGCGTCTGGGAGGTCGACTACCAGTGGTTCGTCGATCGCTTCGACAAGAGCACCGGCCCGGACGGCAAGCCGACCAACACCATGAACACGCCGGGCATCCCGTCGACCCGCTGGTTCGACGCCACGCTCTACGACAAGAAGGACGTCAAGCAGCAGGACAACGTCAAGGCGATGTTCGTCATGGGTCACGGCGGCAACACCGTGACCCGGATGCCGCAGGCGCAGAAGGGCATCGAGGCGCTCGACCTGCTGGTGGTCTGCGATCCGCACCCGACCACCTGGGCGGCGCTGGCGCCGGGGCGCAAGAACGGCACCTATCTGCTGCCGATCGCGAGCAGCTACGAGACCGCCGGCTCGCGCACCGCGTCGAACCGCGCGCTGCAGTGGGGCGAGCAGATCGTCAAGCCGATCTTCGAGTCCAAGGACGACAACGAGGTGATGTATCTCCTCGCCAAGAAGCTCGGCTTTGCCGACCTGATGTTCAAGAACATCAAGGTCGAGAACAACGTGCCGTCCCCCGAAGATCTGCTCCGCGAGATCAACCGCGGCGGCTGGTCGACCGGCTACTGCGGCCAGTCGCCCGAGCGGCTGAAATCGCACATGGCGAACCAGAAAGACTTCGACATGCTCACCCAGAAGGCCATGAGCGGCCCGAACAAGGGCGACTATTACGGCCTGCCATGGCCGTGCTGGGGCACGCCGGAGTTCAAGCATCCCGGCACGCCGCTGCTCTACAACACCAACCTGTCGGTCAAGGAGGGCGGCGGCACGTTCCGCGCCCGCTTCGGCGTCGAGCGCGAGGAGACGCTGCCCGACGGCAGCAAGCGCAAGGTCAGCCTGCTCGGCAACGGCTACTACTCCAAGGATTCCGAGATCAAGGACGGCTATCCGGAGTTCACGTATGGCGTTCTGAAAAAGCTCGGCTGGGACAAGGACCTCACCGAGACCGAGCGCGCCGTGATCGAGCGGATCGGCGGTGGCCCGGACAAGTCGGACGCGGTGTCGTGGTCGATCGATCTGTCTGGCGGCATCCAGCGCGTGTCGATCGAGCACGGCTGCTCGCCCTACGGCAACGGCAAGGCGCGCGCCAATGCGTTCGGCCTGCCCGACGCCATCCCGACCCACCGCGAGCCGATCTACACGCCGCGACCCGAATTGGTCGCCAAGTACCCCACGCTGCCGAACGCGGTGCAGTTCCGCGTGCCCAACGTCGGCTTCGACGTGCAGAAGGCGGCGGTGGATAAAGGCATCGCCAAGAGCTTCCCGCTCATCCTCAGCTCGGGACGTCTGGTCGAGTACGAGGGCGGCGGCGAGGAAACGCGGTCCAACAAATGGCTCGCCGAGTTGCAGCAGGACATGTTCATCGAGATCAATCCTGCGGACGCGGCCGAGCGCGGCATCAAAGACGGCGCCTGGGTCTGGGTCACCGGCGCCGAGAACAACTCCAAGGCGCGCATGAAGGCGCTGGTCACCGAGCGTGTCGGCAAGGGCGTCACCTGGTGCCCATTCCACTTCGCCGGCTGGTTCCAGGGCGCCGATCAGCGCGGCAACTATCCGAAGGGAGCCGATCCGATCGTGCTGGGCGAGAGCGTCAACACGCTCACGACCTACGGCTTCGATCCGGTGACCGGCATGCAAGAGCCCAAAGCGACCCTCTGTCAGGTCAGAGCGGCATAAGGAACACGATCATGGCCCGTATGAAATTCCTCTGCGACGCCGATCGTTGCATCGAGTGCAACGCCTGCGTCACCGCCTGCAAGAACGAGCACGAGGTGCCCTGGGGCATCAACCGCCGGCGCGTCGTCACCATCAATGACGGCAAGCCGGGCGAGCGCTCGGTCTCGATGGCCTGCATGCACTGCACCGACGCGCCGTGCGCCGCGGTCTGCCCGGTGAACTGCTTCTACACCACCGCCGACGCCGTGGTGCTGCACTCCAAGGACCTCTGCATCGGCTGCGGCTATTGCTTCTACGCCTGCCCGTTCGGCGCGCCGCAATATCCCAAGGTCGGCAACTTCGGCTCGCGCGGCAAGATGGACAAGTGCACCTATTGCGCCGGTGGCCCGGAGGCCGACGGCTCCAAGGAGGAGTACGAGAAGTACGGCGCCAATCGCCTCGCCGAAGGCAAGCTGCCGCTGTGCGCCGAGATGTGCTCGACCAAGTCGCTGCTCGCCGGCGACGGCGAGATCATCGCCCAGATCTACCAGGACCGGGTGGCCAAGCGCGGCTACGGCTCGGGCGCCTGGGGCTGGAAGACGGCCTACAAGGAAACGATCGCGACGTGATGGGCGGGGCACAAGAACAAGGAGGCCGTGGCATGGGACGTCTCATGGCGAAATGTCTTGCACGCGCTCGTTTCATCGTAGGCGCGCTGGCGCTGATGCTCGTGGTTCACGCCGCGGTGCCCGCGCTGGCGCAGCAACCGTCGCAGGTCAATCCGACCGCGAGCTCGGTGAAGGAGGACCAACTCCTCCAGCAGATGAAGATCATCAGCGGCCGCGGCACCATCCCGGACACCAAGTCCTACAACATCGAGCAGCCGGAGGGCCGCAACTGGCAGGAGTTCCGCCGCACCTACCTGCCGGTGTTCGGCGCCATTTTCATTGTCGGCGCGCTGGTGGTGCTGGTGGTGTTCTACCTGATCCGCGGCATGGTGAAGATCGAGAACGGCCGCTCCGGCCGCATGCTCGTGCGGTTCACCGCGATCGAGCGTTTCGTGCATTGGATGACGGCGACCTGCTTCGTCGTGCTCTCCATCACCGGCCTCAACATCACGTTCGGCCGGCCGGTGCTGCTGCCGCTGATCGGGCTCGATGCCTTCTCGGCCTGGTCGCAGTGGGCCAAGTACGCCCATGACTACCTGAGCTTCCCATTCACGCTCGGCGTTATCCTGATCCTGCTGATGTGGATCGGCGGCAACATCCCGAACCGCGTCGACGTCGACTGGGTCAAGCGCGGCGGCGGCATCATCGGCCACGACCATCCGCACGCCTACCGGTTCAACGCCGGCCAGAAGATGATCTACTGGATCGTCGTGCTGGGCGGCGGCTCGGTCGCGGCGTCGGGCTATGTGCTGATGTTCCCGTTCTACGGCACCGGCATCGCCGGCATGCAGCTTGCGCAGATCGTGCACGGCGTGGTCGCAATGATGTTCGTCGCCGCCATGCTCGGCCACATCTACATCGGCACCATCGGCATGGAGGGCGCCTTCGAGGGCATGGCGGTCGGCGAGGTCGATCTCAACTGGGCCAAGCAGCACCACGACCTTTGGCTGACGGAAGAGCAGGCCAAGGTCGGTCCCGGCGAATCGCAGCGCCAGCCGGCCACGCCGCACGCCACGCCCACCCCGGCGCGATAAACCACCTGCATATCGAGGCAAAACGCCCGGCGGTCATCCGCCGGGCGTTTTGCTATAAGGCTCCATGCGCATCATCGGACTCGCGGGCTGGAGCGGCTCGGGCAAGACGACGCTGGTCACCAAGGTGCTGCCGCGCATGATCGAGCGGGGCCTGCGGGTGTCGACCATCAAGCACGCCCATCACGGCTTCGACCTCGACCAGCCGGGCAAGGATTCGTTCATGCACCGCGAGGCCGGCGCGACCGAGGTGGTGATCAGCTCGGCGCGACGCTTCGCCATCCTGCACGAATTGCGCGACAGCCCGGAATGGGACCTGCCCGATCTGCTGGCCAAGCTTGCGCCGGTCGATCTGGTGCTGGTGGAGGGCTTCAAGCGCGACGCCTTTCCGAAACTCGAAATCCACCGCGCCGCCAACGGCAAGCCGCTGCTGCACCCCGACGATCCGCACATCATCGCGGTCGCGGCCGATACGCCGCTGCCCGACGCGAGGGTGCCGGTGATCGACCTGAACGACATCGAGGCGGTGGTCGACATGCTGCTCAAGCGTGCCGTGCCGCTTTCGAGCGCCGCCGCCGCGATGCGGAGCGCGTGATGGCGCAGCTCACCGACGATTGCTTCGCGTTCTCCGGGCCGCTGCTCCCGATCGACGAGATGGAGCGGATGATCGCCGAGGGCGTGCAGCCGGTGACCGAGACCGAGACCGTGCCGCTTGCCGGCGCACGCGGGCGGGTGCTGGCCGGCGACATCATCGCGCCGATCGACCTGCCGCCGTTCGACAATTCCGCGGTCGATGGCTACGCGGTGCGCCACCGCGACCTCGATCCGAACGCCGAGACGAGACTCGCGGTCGGCGGAAGGCTGACCGCCGGCAGCGCTGCCGGGGCGACCGATCGCGGCGCGCCAGGCCATCCGCATCTTCACCGGCGCGCCGATGCCGGTGGGCGCCGACACCGTGTTCATGCAGGAGGACGTGCACGCCGAAGCCGATGCCGTGCTGCTGCCGGCGGGGCTCAAGGCCGGCGCCAACCGCAGGCTTGCCGGCGAGGATGTCCGCAAAGGCGCCGTGGTGCTGCCGGCCGGCCGCAGGCTCACCGCCCCGGACGTGGCGCTCGCCGCCGCGCTGGGCCTGACCGAGCTCCATGTCCGGCGCCGGGTGCGGGTCGCGCTGTTCTCCACCGGCGACGAGATCGTCGAGCCGGGCCGGCCGCGTCCCGCGGCGGCGCTTTACGACGCCAACCGCACCTTGCTCGACGGCCTGCTCGAACGGCTTGGCGCCGCGGTGACCGACCTCGGCATCCTGAAGGACGACCCCGCCGCGCTGGAGACGGCGATCGCGGCAGCGGCGAGCCGGCACGATCTGGTGCTGACCTCGGGCGGCGTCTCGACCGGCGAAGCCGACCACGTCAAGAGCGCCGTCGAGAAGATCGGCCGCCTGGTGTTCTGGCGGGTCGCGATCAAGCCCGGCCGGCCGGTGGCGATGGGCGTGATCCGCGGTTTGGATCAGGGAAGCGGCGCGGCCTTCGTCGGCCTGCCCGGCAACCCGGTGGCGGCCTTCGTCACCTTCGCCCGCGTGGTGCGGCCGCTGCTGCTGCGGCTCGCCGGCGCCAGGCCCGAGCCGCTCATCGCGCTGCCGGTGCGGCTTTCATTCGCCTACAAGAAGAAGATCGGCCGGCGCGAATACGTGCGGGTGGCGCTGCGGACAGCGGCCGACGGCGTCGTCGAGGCGGTCAAGCATCCGCAGGAGGGCGCCGGCGTCATCACCTCGCTGACGGAAACCGACGGGCTCGCCGAGCTTTCCGAAGACACGACAACGGTCGAGCCGGGCTCGACCGTCGGGTTTCTCTCGTACGCGGCGCTGATGGGCTGACTAGATGCGCACGCTCGGTTCCGAGGCGAACGCCTCGTCGACCGGCTGGTTCACCGCGTTGAGAACGACGGCGG
Source organism: uncultured Alphaproteobacteria bacterium (assembly GCA_963785665.1). Lineage (GTDB taxonomy): Bacteria > Pseudomonadota > Alphaproteobacteria > Rhizobiales > Xanthobacteraceae > Z2-YC6860. The sequence goes on along the minus strand of CAWAWF010000018.1, from coordinate 500,021 downwards.
CGCAGATCGCGATCAAGCTGAGTGCGACGCAGGCGGCAAGAAAAACTTTCATGGTATTTCCTCCGAGTCCGCGACACCGTTGCGGCATCCTACGCCGATTTCCGCTCGGCGGCCTATCCAATCAACGCATCAAGCGCCGGGATGTTGCGCTGCGAGGCGTTCGGCCGCGGCGGCATCCTCCGGTGTGTTGACGTTGAAGAACGGATCGACCGGATCGGCCGGCCAATCCGCCAGGGCAACGCCATGCCGCGCGGTCCAAAGCTCGATCTTTCGCATGCCCTCTTCCGTGAGTGCGCGGCGGAGGTCGGCGCGCAGCGCGACCGGCCACAGGCCCACCACCGGGTGCCGCCATTCTCCCGAGCGGGCGCAGGCGAGCGGCTGGCCCGCGGCTTCGCGTGCCGCCAAGAGCCGCGCCACCAGATCGCGCGGCAGGAACGGACAATCGCCGGGCACGCTCACCACCGTTGAGATGTCCGGAGCGTGGATCGCCGCCCAGTCGAGGCCGGCGAGAATGCCGGCGAGCGGACCGGCGAAGTCCGGCACGTCGTCGGCGATCACCGGCAGCCCAGTGTCGGCGAAAGCGCGCCGGATCGCCGTTGGCGTTGAGGACGAGGCGCGAGCATTGCGGGGTCATGCGTTCCAGCACGCGCGCGAGGATGGTCTTGCCACCGATCCTGGTCATCGGCTTGTCGCCGCCGCCCATCCGTCGCGCCAGACCACCGGCCAGAACGAGACCCAGCGTCTCAGTCATCGTGGACAGCAGCCTTGCGCCGATGCTTGGCGCTTTCCTCCTCGACGTAGGCGAGGTCCTGGTCGAACACGATGCGGTCCAGGCCCGCGAGCGCGGTGAAGCGCTTGCCGCGGGCGCGGCCGATCAAGGTGAGGTTGGCCTTCCGCGCCAGCTCGACGCCCCACGCAGTGAAGCCCGAGCGCGACACCAGGATCGGGATGCCCATGCGCACCGTCTTGATCACCATCTCCGAGGTGAGCCGCCCGGTGGTGTAGAAAATCTTGTCGTCGGGGCGGACGCGATGCTTGAACATCCAGCCGGCGATCTTGTCGACGGCGTTGTGGCGGCCGACATCCTCCATGTAGACCAGCGGCCGATCCTCGACCGCGAGCACGCAGCCGTGAATGGCGCCGGCCTCGAGATAGAGCGACGGCGTGGTGTTGATCTTGAGGTCAGCGCGTAGAGCCACGAGGTGCGAAGCTCCGCGTCCGGCAGCTTGACGTCCTCCAGCGCCTCCATCAGATCGCCGAACACGGTGCCCTGCGCGCAGCCCGAGGTCTGCACCTTCTTCTTCAGCTTCTTCTCGTAGTTGGTCTTGCGCTTGGTGCGGACCACGACCACCGCGAGGTCCTCGTCGTAATCGACCGCGGTGATGGTGTCGTTCGGCAGCAGCATGTGCTGGTTGAGCAGATAGCCGATGGCGAGATATTCCGGATAGTCGCCGATCGTCATCGCGGTGACGATCTCCTGCGAATTGAGGAAGATCGTCAGCGCCCGCTCGACCACCACGGCGGTCTCGACCTTGGCGCCGGTCTGGTCGACGCCGGTGACGCGCTCGCTTAGCCGCGGGTCGAGCGGATCGGGCTGGATCAGGTAGCCGTCTTTTTTCTTGCGCGCGGGCATGATTGTCGAACCTATCACATCCGACATGTAGATATGAATCCGCCCGCGAGAAGCCAGAAGAACTCTAGTGTTTTGCGGCCGCAAGCATGTCGAACAGCGGCGCCACGTCCTCTTTCGTCATCGGTTTCGTGATGTACTTGAAGTCGAGCGCCTGCTGGAGCGTGATTTCGATGCCCTTGATCTCGGCAAGCTGGAGCGCTTCCTTCGGATAGAAGTCGTCACGGGTCATCTTGGCCTGGTCGACCGGCACCTTGGCGATGGCGGCGTAATTCGACAGCGCATCCGGACTCGAATAGGCCCACTCGACGGCGCGGCCGAGCGCCTTCACATACTTCGCGAAAGCCTCGGGCTTCTGCTTCAACGCGTTGGCGTTGGCAACATTGACGCGGACGGTCTGCGCCCCGATTCCCGGGGCGTCGCTGCCGCGCGCGATGATCGCGATCTTGCCTTCCTGCAAATCCTTCAGGGCAAACGGCGGCACCGACCAGCCGGCGTCGATCTGTCCGGTCATCACCTGCGTGTAGGTCGCGGGCGCGCCGCCCGTCGGCACCAGCTTGGGGCTCGCGCCGGCCGCCTTCACCAGCTGCAGCAGGATCAGATTGGTCGACGAACCGGGCGACGAGAACGCCACGGTCTTGCCGTTGGTGTCCTTCAGGCTCTTGATGCCGCTTGCAGTGGGCGCATACCAGAACGCATCGGCGGCGCCGGTTCCCTCCGCGGAAATGACGCGGACCGGAGCGCCCTTGGAGTAGGCGCCGATGACGCCGAGGATGCCGTTCGACATCGCGATGTCGATGGAGCCGGCGAGCAGCGGCGTCAGCGTGGAAGCCCCGCCCTCGGTGTACAAGATCTCGATGTCGAGGCCGGCCTCCTTGAAGAAGCCCTGCTTCTGCGCGATGTCGACCATGCTGCTGTCCCAGAAGCCGCGCTGCGCCACCGCGACCTTGAGGGTTTCGGCGTCAGCCATCGTCGGAGAGCGAAACGGCCACCAAGCCGAGCAGCAACGAGACTATTTTGGACATGATCTCCTCCGGTGTTTCCCGGCAATCCTACTCCAAGCCGAACGACTTGAAGCATTCCTTCGATGCTGGGCTGGCAAGGAATTTCAGGAAGTCGCGGGCCGGCCCGGCAGCGGCGTCCTTCGGGATCGCGCCGGCATAGCCGTTGACGTATTCGATCTCCTTCGGAAACGTGCCGACCACCCGCGTGCCGGGTACCGCGATGAACTCGCTGGTGAAGGTGATGCCGATCTCGGCGTGGCCGCGAACCAGCGCCAGCGCACATTCGCGGCCGGTCTTGCACAGCACCAGCTTCGGCTGGACCTCGTCATAAAGCCCCATGCGCTTCAGCAGGTCGGCGAGATAGATGCCCGACGAGCCGCCATGGGCCGGATCGTTGGCGGCGATCGAGCCGGCGTGGTGCAGCATGCGCTTGAAATTCTCCACCGTCGCGATGTTCGGCATCATCATGCCGTCGCGCACCGCGACGCCGCAGGAGGCCCGGCCGAGATCGGTGCGGCTGCCAGGGACGAAGCGGCCTTCCTTGTCGAGCGCCTCGATCGCCGGGAACGACAGGATGATGACGTCGGTCGCCTCGCCGCCGACGAACCTGTCGCGATGGGCGCCGACGGTGTTGAAGGCAACGTCGACCTCGTGCCCGGTTGCCTTCGCGAACTCCGGCGCAAGCTCGCTGACGGGACCTTCCACGGCGCCGGCGCTCATCACCTTGATCTTGGCCATTCCATTTCCTTTTAAGGCGCTGCTACTTGCGACCGCGAATTGTCATTTTGCGAGGCTCGATGGCGTCGGCCGGCCGGGAAGCCCGCAACGCCAATTCCATGCCGCGCAATCTTTTCCTGGCCGCACTCGCGGCGGCCGTCTCGATGGCGCGATAGTCGCGGACCAGCCCGGCGCCGAACTCGGTCAGTTGCGCGCCGCCGCCGCGCGAGCCGCCGGGCTTGGCGCTCACCACGGCGTGACGAAAGCACCGGTTCATGTCGTCGATCAGCAGCCAGGCGCGCCGGTACGACATGCCGAGCGTCCGGCCAGCCTGCGAGATCGAGCCGGTGCGCTCGATCGCCTCCAGCAGGCGGACCTTGCCGGGACCGATCGAGCGGCTCGATCCGAAATCCACCCGCAATGTCAGTCTGGTTCCGGACACAGGCCCCTCTCCTGAAGGCGAGCAAGATAACCCGCGCGGGGAGACCGGCAACATCTTGCATTTGTACCCCATCTGACGGAGTTTCGGCATCGAGTTCATTTGCGTTCATCTGTGTGCAGGAATGCCCGATCTTCTCACCACCGACGAGGCTGCCACCTACCTGCGGCTGTCCGAGCGCAAGCTCTATGAACTGGTGGCCAACGCGGCGATCCCGTGCAGCAAGGTCACCGGCCGCTGGCTGTTCCCCAAGGCCGCGCTCGACCGCTGGGTGGCGGCCGGGCTCGCCGCCTCCACGCCGCTCGCCAAGCCTGCGCCGCCGATCGTCGGCGGCAGCCACGATCCGCTGCTGGACTGGGCGCTGCGCGAAAGCGGATCGGACCTGGCCACCCTGCCCGAGGGCAGCGAAACCGGACTGCGCCGGCTCGCCCGCGGCGAGGTGATGGCGGCGGCGATCCACCTGCACCGAATCGAAGGCGGCGACGACGACAGCGCCAACGGCGACGCGGTTTCGAGCGCGCCCGGCCTGCATGACGTGGTGGTGCTGGGCTTTGCCCGCCGCGAGCAGGGCCTGCTGGTGGCGCCGGGCAATCCGCTCAAACTGTCCGACATCGGCTCGGTGGCCGCCGCCCGGGCCAAGCTCGCGCTCCGCCCCAACGGCGCCGGCGCGCAGCTTCTCCTGCTGTCGCTCCTCGCCCAGGCCCGGATCGCGTTCGAGAGCTTGAACGCGGTCAAGCCGCCCTGCCCGACCGGGCCCGATATTGCGCAATCGGTGCGGACCGGCCGTGCCGATTGCGGGATCGCCACCCGTGCCGTGGCGCTGTCGGCCGGCCTCGGTTTCGTGCCGTTGACCTGGGAGCGCTTCGACCTGGCGCTCCGCCAGCGCGACTATTTCCTGCCGGGCCCGCAGGCTTTGTTCGGATTCCTTCGCACCGCAGCGTTTCGCGACCGCGCGGCCGAGCTGAAGGGTTACGACGTGACCGAAACCGGCCAGGTCCGCCACGTCAATTGAGGCGGACCCTCAATCCGCGGGCTTGAAAAAGGCGCCGCGCGCGGCCATGACAGGGCCAACGGACAGGTGGCCGAGTGGCTGAAGGCGCTCGCTTGGAAAGCGTGTATACGGGAAACCGTATCGTGGGTTCGAATCCCACCCTGTCCGCCAAGCCCCAGATTGCGCTGGGTTGCCCGTATTCAGATAAGGTCGGTTAACCCGCTCTCCCTTCCATGCCGATGGGTGCCATGCAGAAAAAGCCCACGAACTTCTTGGACACATTCAACAGCATTTTCACCACACGGCTGCTGGTGATGATTATCGCGAGTCTGCTCGGTGCAATTGCCATGCGACTGCTGGGATTTGCCTGAAAAACCCGCGCCCCCTTGCTGTCCCAGGGGGCTATTTTATTTGTCTCGGCTTCGCTATGATACGCCAACCGTTGATGGCAGCGGCTAATCTGGGAGAGTGATGTGGCTACAGGCGTTGTGAAGTGGTTTAACCCGACCAAGGGCTACGGCTTTATTCAACCGCAAGGCGGCGGTAAGGACGTGTTCGTCCATATCTCGGCCGTGGAACAAGCTGGGCTGAGCACGCTCAACGAAGGCGCGAACGTTGAGTATGAGGTCGTTGCCAATCGCGGCAAGGAATTGGCCGAAAAGCTTAAAGTAAAGTAGTCTGATCAATTGGACTGCCGAAGGCCCCGCATTCGTGCGGGGCCGTTCTGTTTTAGGGCGCGCCGCGCGATCAGCCGGTCACACCACGGTCTGATGCCGCTCCAGACAAATCCGCAGCACCTCGGCGGGCTCGCGCTTCCACCAGTTTTCGGCCGAGAAAATCTCGATGTCGATGTGACCGTCGTAGCCGGTCGCCTCGACCATGGCGCGGATCGAGCGGAGGTCGATGACGCCGTCGCCCGGCATGCCGCGGTCGAGCAGCAGGTCCTTGGTCGGCACCAGCCAGTCGCAGACGTGATAGGTGAGGATGCGCGAGCCGGCGCGCTTGATCTGCGCGGCCAGGTCCGGGTCCCACCACACGTGATAGACGTCGACCGCGACGCCGACACCGTCGCCGAGCTGGTCGCAGAGATCGTTGGCATGCGCCAGCGTGTTCACGCAGGCGCGGTCGGCGGCATACATCGGATGCAGCGGCTCGATCGCCAACGGCACGCCGGCCGCGCGCGCGTGTGGCAGCAGCGCGGCGATCCCGTCGCGGACCTGCGCATGCGCACCGGCGAGGTCCTTGCTTCCCTTTGGCAGCCCGCCAGCGATCAAGATGAGGTTGCGTGCGCCGATCGCGGCCGCCTCGTCGACAGCGCGGCGGTTGTCATCGAGAGCCAGGCGGCGGCCAGCCTCGTCGGCAGCGGGGAACAGTCCGCCGCGGCAATAGCTGGTCACGGCAAGCCCCGCCGCGCGGACCATGTTGCCGGCCTTGTCGGCGCCGACCGCCTGGACGATATCGCGCCACGGCGCGATGGCCGTGATGCCGGAGCGCACGCAGCCGTCGATCAGCTGCTCCAGGTTCCACGGCTTCACCGTCGCCGAGTTGACGGCGAGCAGCGAGCGGTCGTTGGAGAGATCGCGCATCAGTGCACGCCACGCGTCGCCATGACGGATTTCATGCGCTCCGTCGCGCGTTCGGGATCGGAGAGCAGCCCGGCCGCGTCGGCCAAACGGAACAGTTCGGCGAGATGCAGCGTCGAGCGCGTGCTCTCCTGGCCGCCGATCATGGTGAAATGATCCTGCAGGCCGTTGAGATAGGCCATGAACACCACGCCGGTCTTGTAGAAGCGGGTCGGCGCCTTGAAGATATGGCGCGACAGCGGCACCGTCGGCGCGAGGATTTCGTGGAACGACGCGACGTCGCCGCGGCTGAACGCGCCGAGCGCGGCGGAGGCGGCCGGCGCGATGGCGTCGAAGATGCCGAGCAGCGCGTCGGAATAGCCCTGGGCGTCGCCGGCGATCAGCTCGGCGTAGTTGAAGTCATCGCCGGTGAACATCTTGACGCCCTGCGGCAGCCGCCGCCGCATGGCGATCTCCTTGTCCTTGTCGAGCAGCGAGATTTTCACGCCGTCGACCTTGGACGGATTGGCGGCGATGACGTCGACCGCCACCTCCATCGCCTTCATGTGGTCGCCGTGGCCCCAATAGCCGTCGAGCGCCGGATCGAACATCTCGCCGAGCCAGTGGATGATGACGGGCGCCCTCACCTGGTCGAGGATGCGGCCATAAACCTTTTCGTAGTCGGCGGGCGAGCGGGCCGCCTTCACCAGCGCGCGGCTCGCCATCAGGATGATGCGGCCGCCGAGTTTTTCCACCGCGGCGCATTGCTCCTCGTAGGCTCGGATCACGTCGTCGATGGTGACGTCCGGGCCGGGCGTGATGTGGTCGGTGCCGGCTCCGTTGCCGATCAGCGCACCGGGAAAATCCCTGGCGGCGTCGAGACTCCTTCGGATCAGCTCCAGCGAGCTTGGCCAATCCATGCCCATGCCGCGCTGGGCGGTGTCCATCGCTTCGGCGACGCCAAGTCCAAGCGACCACAGATGGCGGCGGAACGCGATCGTCGCATCCCAGTCGATCGGCGCATCGAGCCAGGGGTTGGCGTCGGCGAGCGGATCGGTCACCACATGGGCCGCCGCATAGGCGACGCGGTTGAACGGCTTGTCGGCCTTGGGAAATTTCTTCGGCGGCTTCGTCGTGTAGGCCGCGATCTTGCCGTCAGCGGCGGGAAGATTGAGCGTGGGCACGGTGCAAACCTCACTGCTCAATTCCGCGCGAACCGGCCGCGATCGTGCGGCCTCGAATAATCGATGGCCGGACCGACCGGGATGATGCCGTTCGAGCCGACCGGGCCGGCCTTGCTGAAGACGCCGGCTTTCATCCCGGCGATGTCGCAGACCTCCGCGATGCCCGGCGTCTGATACAGATCCCGAAGATAGTTCGACAGATTGGGATATTCGTCGAGACGGCGGAGATTGCACTTGTAGCCGACGTAGTAGCAGGGATCGAAGCGCACCAAGCTTGGAAAGAACCGCCAGTCCGCCTCCGTCTCAACGTCGCCGCACAAATAGCGCTGCTTCGAAAGCCGCTCCTCCAGCCCGTCCAGCGTCTCGAACAGGAGCTTGACGGAGCTGTCGTAGGCCTGTTGCGAGATCGAATATCCGCAGCCGTTGACGGCGTTGTTCACGCCCTTGAGAACGAGCGCGTTCGTCGCATCGATCTCGGGGCGCAGAGCCTCGGGATAGTAATTCGGCGAGGGCTCGGCGATTGCGGCAAATGCCAAATTGAACATCCGAAGGATCTCGGAGGACTCATTGTTGACGACGCGGCACGTCTTCGCGTCCCAAAGCGTCGGAACGGTTACACGCGTCGTGCAAGCCGGATCGGCGATTGTATAAAGCTCGTGCAGCCACCGCACGCGCCGATCGGTGCCCGGCACGATGTGGCCCTGCTCTCCGAACGACCATCCCTGGCCGCCCGGCTCCTGGAACGTATTGGTCAACGTGATGAACGGCTCGAGCTTCTTCAGCGTCCGCATCAGCGTCGCGCGGTGCGCCCATGGGCAGGCGACGGCGCAATAGAGGTGATATCGGCCAGGCGCGGCCGGGAACTCCGACGCGGCTTCGCTGCCGATGTGGTTGCGGAAAACGGAGTCACGCTTGTAATAGAGTCCCGTCTTGTCGTGGTTGACGAGAACGTTCTCGCTGCTCCATTTGCCGTCGACGAGTTGTCCCATTCACTCTCTCCTCACACCTTCAGCGCCGGGATGTCGATCCAGCGCCGCTCCTTCCAGCTCTTGAGTGCGGCCTCGACCAGTTGCAGGCCCTTGGCGCCCTCCACCAGCGTCCATTTGAACGGCGCGTCCTCGTACAAGTGGCGGATGAACATCTCCCATTCGGTCTTGAAGCCGTTGTCGTAGACGCCGAGCCCCGGCACCTCCTGCCAGGTCTTGAAGAAATCGATCGGCTGCGGAATGTCCGGATTCCACACCGGCCGCGGCGTGTTGACCCGCGCCTGGCTCCAGCAGTTCTGCAAGCCCGCCACTGCCGAGCCGAGCGTGCCGTCGACGTGGAACGTCACCAGGTCGTCGCGTCGCACCCGCGTGCACCACGACATGTTGATGTGGGCGATCACGCCGCCCTTGAGCTGGAAGGTGGCGTAGGCGGCGTCGTCGACGTCGTTGGTGTAGGTCTTGCCGTTCTCGTCGACGCGCTTCGGGATGTGGGTGGCGCCGAGGCACGTGACGCTCTCGACGTCGCCGAACAGGTTGTCGAGCACGTAGCGCCAGTGGCAGACCATATCGAGAATGATGCCGCCGCCCTCGGCCTTCTTGTAGTTCCACGACGGCCGTTGCGCCGGCTGCCAGTCGCCCTCGAACACCCAGTAGCCGAACTCGCCACGAACGCTGAGGATGCGGCCGAAGAAGCCGGAGTCGATCAGCATCTTGAGCTTGAGCAGGCCCGGCAGGAACAGCTTGTCCTGCACCACGCCGTGCTTGATCTTGGCCTTCTTCGCCACACGAACCAGATCGAGCGCATCCTTCAAGCGTGTCCGACACCGGCTTCTCGCAATAGATGTCCTTGCCGGCCTTCATCGCCTTCTTCAGAAGCTCGGCGCGAAGCTGCGTGGTGGCGGCGTCGAAGAACAGGGTGTCCTTGTTGTCCTTCAGCGCCTTGTCGAGATCGGTGGTCCAGCGCGAAATGCCGTGGGCCTTGGCGAGCTTCGCCAGCCGCTCTTCGCTGCGCCCGACCAGGATCGGGTCCGGCATCACCCGGTCGCCGTTTTTCAGCGCGACGCCGCCCTGGTCGCGGATCGCGCAGATCGAGCGGATCAGGTGCTGGTTCATGCCCATGCGCCCGGTGACGCCGTTCATGATGATGCCGAGCCGTTGCTGCGCCATGCGTTCTCCCCGGAACTGATCCTTATTGTTACGACACCGGCGGCCTTGGACGGAAGAGCGGCGACATGGGACTATAGCCGCAGGGAGATATCGATGCCGTTCAATCAAGACCCACCGAGGCTGAAGGCGCCGCCCGGCACCTGCGACACCCACATGCACATCTATGAGGGGCGCTACCCGACCGCGCCGACGGCGAGTTTCACGCCGCCGGACGCCACGGTCGCCGACTATCTCAAGGTGCGAGCGCGGCTCGGCATCACACGGACCGTGGTCGTGCAGCCTTCGACCTATGGCACCGACAACCGATGCACGCTGGCCGCCATCGCGGCGCTGGGCGACAGCGCGCGCGGCATCGCCGTGGTGGACACCAGCGTCACCGACGCGGAGCTCGACCGGCTCACCAAGGCCGGCATTCGCGGCATCCGCTTCCATATGCTGCCGGGCGGCGCCCTGCCCTGGGACATCCTAGAGACGATGGCCAAGCGGGTCGGCAACTTCGGCTGGCATGTCCAGCTCCAGCTCGACGGCCGCACGCTGCCGGATCGCGAGCCGCTCTTGAAGAAGCTCCCCGGCACGCTGGTGGTCGACCACGTCGGCAAGTTCCTGGAGCCGGTGCCGCCAGACCATCCCGGCATGAAGGTGCTGCTGCGGCTGCTCGACAACGGCCGCACCTGGGTCAAGCTCTCGGCGCCGTACGAGTGGTCGAAGGCCGGCCCGCCGAACTATTCCGACGTCGGCCGGCTCGCAACCGTGCTCGCCAAGGCTGCGCCCGACCGCACGCTGTGGGCGACCAACTGGCCGCATCCGACGCCGGGCCTCGACAGGCCCGACGACGCCTGGACCTTGGACATGCTGTTGGAATGGGTGCCCGACGAGAAGACGCGCAACAAAACGCTGGTCGACAATCCGGCCCGGCTGTATGGGTTCTGACGCGTTGTTGCCGGGACCGATTGCGTACTCATGAACATCGTTGGCGTTGACATCGGCGGAACCTTCACCGATCTGGTCGGCTGCGTCGACGGACGCATCGTCACCTCGAAGACATCGACCGTACCGGCCGATCCCACGCGTGGCGTCGCCGATAGCCTGGCGCTGGCACACTGCAAGATGCCGGAGATCTCCGAGCTGCTGCACGGCTCGACCATCGCCATCAACACCGTGCTGGAGCGCAAGGGTGCGCGCACCGCGCTGATCACCACGCGAGGCTTCCGCGACACCTACGCGATCGGCCGCGGCAACCGGATCGAGGCGTTCAATCTGTTCTTTCACCGGCCGAAGCCGCTGATCCCGCGCGAGCTGACCTACGAGGTCACCGAGCGGATGAACGCGGGCGGCGAGGTCCTGAAACCGCTGGACGAGGCCGAGGTACAGGCGCTGGCGAAGGAGATCGCCGGGCAGGGCATCGAGGCGGTCGCGGTGTGCTTCCTGCACGCCTACGCCAACCCGGCGCACGAGCGGCGCGTCGGCGAAGTCCTCCGCGCATCCAACCCCAACCTGTTCGTCACGCTGTCGCACGAAATCGTTCGCGAATACCGCGAATACGAGCGCACCTCGACCACCGCGCTCAATGCTTTCATCGGCCCGCGCGTGCAGACCTATCTCGGCCGGCTGGAAACCCATCTCTACAGCGAGCGCTTCCTCGGCAAGCTCAACATCATGCGCTCCAACGGCGGCGTGATGTCGGTGCGGCTGGCGCAAGAGCAGCCGGTGTCAATGATGGAATCCGGCCCGGTCGCCGGCATCATCGGCGCGGGCCGTCTCGCCGCGCTGATGGGCATCGAGCGCTGCATCGGCTTCGACATGGGCGGCACCACGGCGAAGGCGAGCCTGATCACCAAGGGCATTCCGGCGATCGAGGACGGCTACGTGATCGGCGGCGAAGCGAGTGGCCAGCCGATGCAGATTCCGGTGGTCGACATTGTCGAGATCGGCGCCGGCGGCGGCTCGATCGCCTGGTGCGATCCGACCGGAGGCATCCATGTCGGGCCGAAAAGTGCCGGCGCCGATCCGGGGCCCGCGGCTTATGGAAAGGGTTCGACCGATCCGGTGGTGACCGACGCCAACCTGGTGCTGGGCCGCATCAACGCCGGGCGGTTCCTGAACGGCGCGATGAAGCTCGACGTGAAGGCGTCCGAGCGCGCCATCGAATTGAAGCTTTGCGGGCCGACGCGGCTCGGCGTGAAGGAAGCGGCGCTCGGCATCGTGCAGATCGCCGACGCCGCGATGTCGCTGGCTGTGCGCGCCGTCTCGGTGAAGAAGGGCGTCGATCCGCGCGAGACCGCGATGATCGCGTTCGGCGGCGCCGGTCCCTTGCATGCGGTCGCGATCGCCAAGGAGATTTTCATTCCCAAGGTCATCATCCCGAAGGTGCCGGGCACGTTCTCGGCGCTCGGCATGCTGATGGCCTCGTGGCGGCAGGATTTCGTTCGGACCTTGTATGGCCTGCTCGGCTCGCTCGATGCCAAGCAGGTCGATGCGGTGTTCGCCGAGCTCGCCGACGCCGGCAAGGCCCAGGTCGCCCGCGACGGCATCGACGCCAAGACCGCCGATTTCGCCTATCTCGCCGACCTGCGCTACGTCGGCCAGGAGCACACCATCGCGATTCCGGTGCGCGATCCCAAATTGCTGTCCGGCGATTTCAGCGCACTCGGCGAAGCGTTCCACACCGAGCACGACCAGCGCTACGGCCAGGCCGCGCCGGACGAACGGCTGGAGATCGTCAATGTCCGGCTCGTCGTCACCGCGGCGCGGCAGGACACCCTGGCCGAGCGCTGGCTGTCCGAGAAATGGACGCCGGAGCCGCCGGTCGCCGACCAGTGGCGCGAGGTCATCGTCAACGACGCGGGCAAGCCAGTCCGCACCCGCATCGTCTGGCGGCCGTCGCTGCCTGCCGGCGCCAAGGTCGAAGGCCCCGCCGTGATCGAAGAGCCCAACGCCACCACCTTCATCCATCCCGGCGACGTCGCCACCGTGTCCGACGCCGGCCATCTCGTCATCGATGTGAAGCTATGAGCCGCAACGAAGCCCATCCGATCACCGTCGAGGTGGTGCGCAACGCCATCGTCGCCTATGCCGACGAGATGGCGAACGCGCTGTCGAAGGCCGCCTACAACATGATGATCTACGAGGTCCGCGACTATTGCTGCGGGCTGATCGACACCCAGGCGCGGATGATTTCGCAGAACCGCGGCGGATTGCCGATCTTCCTCGCCGACCTCGGCGTCGCGGTCGCCGATGGCATCGAGCGCTACGGGCTGAAAGGCTTCGCGCCCGGCGACGTCATCATCATGAACCAGGGCGAGGTGTGCGGGCAGCATCTCAACAATGTGGTGCTGTATTCACCGTGCTTCCATGGCGACGAGTTGGTCGGCTTCGCCGCCAACCGCGCGCACTGGGTCGACATCGGCGGCGTGCGGCAAGGCTTCGGCTCGTACGGCTCGAGCGACATCTACGCCGAAGGCATCCAGATGCGCTCGCTGAAGATCTACGAGGCCGGCAAGCGAAACGAGACCTTGTGGCAGATCATCCGCGACAACACCCGCTATCCGGACGCGGCGCTGGGCGACATGCGGGCGCAGATCGCCTCTTGCCAGCTCGGCGCGCGGCGCTACGGCGAACTGATCGCGCGGTATGGCAGAGAGACGGTCGAAGCCTGCATCGCCAAGGTCTGGGACCAGGCCGAGGCGTCAGCACGCGCGGTGGTCGAGAAAATCCCCGACGGCGACTACGAGGCCGAGAGCTTTCTCGACAACGATGGCCGCACGCTCGACAAGCCGCTCCGCGTCAAGGTCAAGGTCCGGGTGCGCGGCTCGACCATGACCATCGACTTCTCCGAGATGAACCCGCAGGTGCCCGGCCCGCTCAACTCCGGGCGCGGCGGCGGCATCGCCGGCGCCCGCGTTGCGTTCAAGGCGCTGACCTCGCCCGACCTCGATGTGAATGAGGGCTGCTTCCGGCCGCTCGAAGTGGTGTTGCCCGAGGGCACCATGCTCTCCGCCAAGCCGCCGTCCGCGCTCGGCCTCTGGAGCATCGCGCTGCCGACGGTGATCGACACCATCCTGAAGGCGCTGGCGCCGGCGGTGCCGAGCATGGTGCCGGCCGCGCACAAGGGCGACATGGGCGGCTGCTCGTTCTTCGGCTTCCGCGACGACGGCTCGCGCTTCCTGCTGATGAACATTTTCGGCGGCGGCTGGGGCGGACGGCCCAATGAAGATGGCGAGGATGCGTCGGTATCCGTGTGCCAGGGCGATGTGCGCAACACGCCGGTCGAATTGCAGGAGATCAAGTATCCGGTGCTGGTGGAGACCCATGCGCTACGGCCGAATTCCGGCGGCGACGGCGAGCATCGCGGCGGGCTCGGCGTTGAATTGACCTATCAGCTCCTGCAGAAGTGCAAGGCCAACATCAATCTCGATCGCACGCGCGACCCGCCGTGGGGCCTGCATGGTGGCAAATCCGGCGCGGTCAACGAATGCTATATCCACCGCGCCGACGGCAGCGAGACCGCGGTGAAGAAGGCGACCGAGATCGAGATCGCGGCCGGCGACAAGGTGGTGTTCCTCACCGCAGGCGGCGGCGGCTACGGCGATCCGAAGAAGCGCGACCCGCAGGCAATTGCCGAGGACGTTGCCGCGGGCGTTGTGACGAAGAAGGGCTGAGCCATGATCGCCGACCAACGCAGGAAGCGGCTCACCGACGCGATGCAGGAGTCCGGCCTCGACGTTCTGCTGGTCTACGGCAACGCATGGCAGGGTGACTATCTCCGCTACGCCACCGACTTCGGCATCCTGGAAGGCCAGGCGCTGGCCATCGTGCGCGTCGACGGCCATGTCACGCTCTACGTCGACAGCGCGCTGGAGGCCGACCGCGCCGCACTCGACTGCCCCGGCATCGAGACCGTGCTGGCGCCCGACCTCGTCGGCGAAGTCGATGCCGCGATGAACCGGATGCGCAACCAGAGCGTGGGCGCCGCGCCGCAACGGCTGTTGCCGCGTCGGCTCGCCGCCCGCGCCGCCGAATTCAAGATCACCGACGAGACCGGCTTCGTCGATCGTTTGCTGATGAACAAGCTCGACAGCGAGATCGCCGCGATCCGCAGGTCCGCGAAGCTCGCCGACCAGGGCTACCAGGTGTTCATGCAGGCCGCCCGCGTCGGCCGTGCCGACTACGAGCTGGTGGCCGAGGCCGAGGCGTTCTTCCGCGCCAACGGCGTCGACGACAACTTCCAGATCATCGGCGTCGGCGGCGTCGAGGTGAAAGGCATGGCGCCGCCGAGCGGCAAGAAGCTCAAGCGCGGCGACATGGTGACGACGGAATTGACGCCCTGCGTCGATGGCTACTACGCACAGATTTGCCGGACCTTGGTGGTCGGCGAGCCGACCGAGGAGCAGAAGGGCGCGCACGCGCTGTGGCGCGAGGCGATGGAGGCCGGCATCGCCACCGTGCGCGACGGCGTCACCGCCGCCGACATCGCCAAGGCGGAGAACGACGTGTTCCGCAAATACGGCATGGGGAAATACACCACCAGCGAGTTCACCCGGGTGCGCGGCCACGGCATGGGCCTGTTCGCCGACAGCAAGCCGCACATCCTGGAGGACGTCACCACGCGGATCGACGAGGGCATGGCGCTGATCGTGCATCCGAACACCTATCATCCCGTCGTCGGCTACATGGTGCTGGGCGATGGCGTCGCGGTAACCAAGACCGGCTGCGAGGTGCTGACCGGCACCGCGCGCGAGCTGTTCAGCGTGGCGGGGTAATCCAATGCGCCGCGGCTTGATGGGATGGAACGCGGAAGAGCTGCCGGTCGCGGCGCTCGAGGCGCGGCTGGGCAAGCTTCGCGCTGCGATGGCGAAGGCCGGCATGGACGCCTTCGTCATCTACACCAACAACACGCGGCCGAGCGCGGTGAATTACGTGACCGGCTTCACGCCGTACTGGTCGGACGCGCTGATGCTGGTCGGCAAGATCGGCGCGCCGGTGTTCGCCACCGCGCTGAGCAAGCGCGTCTCGGAGTGGATCAGGACCACCGATCCGCTGAGCGAGATCGTCAATACGCCAAAGCCCGGCGCGCTGATCGGCGAGCGGCTGGCGCAAGCCTCGGTCAAGAAGGTCGGCGTGCTGGAATACGACACCTTGCCATCCGGCCTCGCGGACGACATGGCGGCTGCCGCGCCTCATGCGGAATGGACCGACGGCACCGCGATGTTTGCAGCGCTCCGCCACGAGACCGATGATGCCGAGCGCGGCTTGCTGGCGCGATGCGACTCCATCGCGGCGGCCGCTCTGAAAAAAGCCGAAACCGGCAACGCGAAAGACGCCGGCACGCTGGCCGGCCTGATCGAGCAGAGCGCGCGGCTTGCCGGCGCCGAGGAAGCCTACATCGCGGTGGCGCCCGATCTTGCCGCCGACCGCAGGCTCAACCGCACCTCGCAGCCGACGCCGCTGGCGGAGCGTTTCGCGGTGCGCGCCTCGATCGCCTACAAGGGCTGCTGGGTCCGGCGCGTGCGGACGTTCGGCAAGGATGCGGCGAAGACGGATGCCTGGTTCGATGGCGTTTCGATCGAAGCCGGAAAGCCGATCCAGGATCAGCTCACCGAGCAATTGAAAAAGCTTTCCAGGCGCGACGCTGACAAGCTGGATAGCCGAAAGCTGCATCGGCAGCTATCCGCTCAGCGCGATCGCTTCATCGCGCGCGCCGGAGAAAATCGAGTTGGCAAAAGGTCAATTCGTGGTGCTGACCGTCGAGCTTACGATGGGTGGCGCCCCGTGGATCGGCGCCAAGCCGCTGATCGCCGGCGGCACGCTCGACTAAGCCGACAGCGGCAGCGGCACCGGCTCGTCCTTCGGCAACGCCGCGATCTGCTGGTCGACCTCGCGGATCACATAGCCGGTGAAATCGGCGAGATGCAGATAGAACGCCGCCATGGTGATGACGTGCTCCAGCGTGCGGTAGTCGTGCCGCACGCACTCGATCACCGCGCCCCAGAAGTGGCGGCTGTCGGCCGGGCTGCGCTTCATCATCCGCCAGATCACGCGGGAGAATGAGCGAAGCTCACGGCGCAGGCCGCCCCAGGTGAACTTCGACGGCAGGTGCGGCAGGTCGAGGGTGCGGGCCAGCAGCCGCGCCCGCTGAAAGAACGCCTCGGCGCGGTAGATCTCGGACAGCACGTCCCGGAAATCCTGCAGCACCTCGCGGCGCGGCCGCAGCGTCACGAAATTCAGCCCGGCGGTGCACTGATCGCCCGCGTTCATCTTCAGCGGCAGCAGCCGGCGCTCCTTCTCCAGCCGGCGGGTCAATTGCGTGTTCGGCAGCGCCGTCAGCAGCCCGACGATCGCGACCGGAATGCCGGTCTCGGCAATCGCCTCGCTCATCAGCCTGGCGACGCTGCGCCGTTCGGTGTCGAAGCCGACGATGAAGCCCGCGATCACGAACATGCCGGCGCCGTAGATCTTGTGGATGCTGTCGGCGATGCTGCGCTTGATGTTCTGCTTCTTCTGGGTGTGGATCAGCGTCTCGGTGTCGGGGCTCTCGATGCCGACGAACAGCGCGAAGAACTTCGCCTCGCGCATCATCTGCAGCAGCTGGGTGTCGTCGGCGAGGTTGATCGAGGCCTCGGTCGAGAACTTGAACGGATAGCCGCGCGCCTTCTGCCACGCGATCATCTCGGGCAGCAGCCGCTTCAGCGCCTTCTTGTTGCCGATCAGGTTGTCGTCGACGAAATCGATATGGCCGCGATAGCCGATGCGGTAGAGCGCGTCGAGCTCGGCCAGCACCTGCGCGTTGGTCTTGGCCCGCGGCACCCGGCCGTACAGCTCGATGATGTCGCAGAACTCGCAGGTGAACGGGCAGCCGCGCGAGAACTGCATGCCGACATAGAGGTAATGGCTGAGATTGAGCAGGTCGAAGCGCGGCACCGGGCTCTTGGTGACATCGGCCTGGAATTTCTCGCCCTGGTAGGTGCCGGAGCGGACGCCCGCGGACCAGTCGGCGATGAACTGCTCGATCAGCCCCTCGGCTTCGCCGAGCACGCGGAAATCCGCGTGGGTGAACACGTCCGGGCTCGACATCGAATCCGGCCCGCCGATCGCCACCGGCTTGCCGCGGGCCTGGCACTGCTCGATCAGCGCCAGCGAGTCGAGGCGCTGCGGCATCATTCCGCCGGTCATCACCAGATCGGCCCAGTCGATGTCGGCGTCGGACAAATCCTCGGCGTTGCGGTTGATCAGCCGGATGTTCCAGGCGGCGGGCAGCAGCGCCGCGAGCGTGATCAGCCCGAGCGGCGGCGCCAGGCACTTGCGGCCCTCGATGTCGCAGACCGCCTGCATGCTCCAGTAGGAGTTGGCATTGAACTTGGGGAATATCATCAGCACGTTCGGCGACGTGCTGGCCCGATCGTTGTTCTGGTCGCCGGCCGATGACGCGTGTGCGGTCGAAATCATGGCGCCAAACTAGCACGCCTTGGTTGCGGGCAAAACCGATTCAGCCCGGCATGGTTGATCAGAGCAGTTGCCCCTCGGTGAGCGGAATGTCGCGCATGGTCGCAGGCGCGAAGAGTTCCTCCAGCTTGACGTGCCGGTCGCTCAGGCCGTGCTCGAAGTTGTATTGCAGCAGCGCCTCGATGGTCGGGCGGTTCTGCGCGATGCCGTAGGGATACCAATCCTCGCCGATGATCCGCTTCTCCTCCTCGATCATCGGCTGCAGCCAGGCGAACGACGCCTTCGGCGCGCCGGTCTCGATCAGAAGCTGGTAGCAGCGCTCCTTGGCCTGGCAGAGCGCCTTGTAGAGATTCTGCGCCACCCACGGCTCGCGGTCGTAAATCTCGCGCTTGATCACCACGGTGTGCATGATCGGATAGATCTTGGTGCGCTTGTAATATTCCTTTTCCATCTCGGGATAGTTCGGGAACAGCCGCGCGACGTTCTTGGCGCCGCGGCGGAACGACAGCGGATTGTTGGCGGTCATCATGAAGTCGATCTCGCCGCGCTCCAGCAGGTCGCCGAGCTCGGTGCCGGCCGGCGCCTGGGTCAGCTTGATGTCGGCGGGAAGCTTGCGCCCGAGCCGGTCGTGGCGGCCCTGCACCCATTCGACGTCGGACGGCTTGACGCCGAACTCGTGCTGCATCAGCCCGCGCATGTAGACCGCGGCGGTCATCGAGTATTCCGGCACGCCGCCGCGCTTGCCCTTGAGGTCGGCGCCGCTCTTGATGCCCTTCGTCGGTGTTGACGAAGAAATAGCCGTGGCGGAACACCCGCGACGGATAGACCGGGATGGCGATGAACGGCGATTTTCCGGTGCTGACCAGCGAGCAGTAGTTCGACAGCGACATCTCGGAGGCGTCGAACTCCTGGTGCTGCAACTGCCGCCAGAAAATCTCGGCCGGCTGCATGTTGAGATAATTCAGATCGACGCCCTCGACCTGGATCGAGCCGTCGCGGAGCGCCAGTGTGCGATCGTAGGGTCCGCAGGCGAAGTTGAGACGCAGCTTGCTCATGGCGTGTTCCGTGTGTTGAGGATGGCGAGGCTGTCGGTGCAGCGATGATGTGTCAAGGCGCGCGGCCGCATTGTCGCGGCGCGTTTTTGCGCCCGACTGATTCGGCCGATGCCTCCTCGAAAAGTCCGAGGGGGCGCGGGACGCCGGGGGTCCGAGCGGACCCACGGGCTCAAATCCCTCGCGGGACCCGAGCAGATGCCGTTCCCGGCCGGGAGCGGCATCTCGAAGATGTGGAACCGCAAGTCCGCCTTCTCTCCAGCGTCCCGCGCGCGATGTTTGAGGTTTGCTCCGCACGTCCCCCGGTGGTCTGAGTTTTCTAACCACCGCTGTGAGCCTCGACGACACCTGGCCGCTTGGCGCGGAGTTACGGCGTCGTCACCAAGAGACTCGTGACGCCAACCCGTCGCGCCAGGACCGTGCGGCTTGGACCTGCCTCGCGTTGGGTGTGCGTGTTGCACCCGTGCGCGGCCACCGCTCTCCGGTCCCGCTTGTCGACGCCTCGCGAAGCGCCCTCGGATGGACCGGCCTGCGCGCATTATGAGTCCGTCGGAGGGGTGCGGGGATAAGTTCGCCAAGAGAATTATTTGCAGAGCGGCGAAGCTGTATTTTGCGGGATAACAACTTATCCCCGCGGGGATAGCATGGGACTTGCTTCGATCCCCGCTCGAGCGCGCGCCGTATGCGGCGACGCGCGCTAAGCGCGGGCCCGGCCAATCCGGCGCCTACGCCGCATACTGCTCTGGATTCCGGGCGCGCTCGCTGCGCTCGCGCCCCGGAATGACGGCGGAGAACTACACCGCCTTCAGGTGCGCTTCGCGGCGCTTGTAGAGCTCGTCGTCGGCGTAGCCCATCGCCTCGGGCTTGCCGCGGCCGAGCATCACCTGGAAATACACCGGCTCCAGCGAATCGTTCTGGTAGCCGTGGATCACGCCGGCCGGGCACGAGATGCACTCCCACGGCCCGAGCCGCGTGGTGATGCGCTTGCCGGTCTCGTCCTCGACGAACACGTCGAGATGGCCCTGCAGCACGAAGAAGCACTCCTCGACCTCGTGGGTGTGCGCGGCGTTGCCCTGGCCGACCGGCACATACATGATCGACGAGCGTGAAGTTGCCGGCCGGGATCACGGTCGTGTCGCCGTGCTTGCCGGAGCCGCCGGCGCCGATGAAGCGGTGCTGCGCGCGCTTGTAGCCCTCGATCTTGGCGTCCTCGAACGCCGCCCAGTCGCCGCGCTTCTCGCTATAGCGGCCGACGTATTTCTTCATGATCTCCTCGACCGGAACGCCTTCGAGTTCCTTGGCGCGGGGATGGCGGGCGACGGACATGGTGGGCTCCTGCGATTGCGGTGTTGAGGCGAATTTAGGCTTGCGATGCGGGTGGGTCAACGAAGCGGTACAGCCTCGTGTCCCGGACAAGCGAGCGTCAGCGAGCGACGATCCGGGACCCCGGTGCCTTGCTCGCGGACGCCAACCGGGGTCCCGCATCTGCGGTGCACCGCTTCGCGCTGCACCGCGTGCGGGACACGCGCCCTACTCCGCGGCCTTGCGCTGGCCGGACTGGATCAGCTCCCAGATGTAGGTCGGCGTCAGCGGAAGCTGGCGCGGCTGGGCGCCGAAGGAAGACAGCGCGTTGGCGACGGCGTTCGCCATGCAGCCGCCGGCGGCGATGATGCCGCCCTCGCCGGCGCCCTTGGCGCCGAGCGGGTTGATCGGCGACGGATAGTCGTCGAGCACGACGCAGCGCAGATTGGGAAAGTCGGTGGCGACGGGGAGAAGATAGTCCACGAGCGAGCCGGTGAGGAACTGGCCGTTCTCGTCGTATTTCAAGTCTTCGAGGACAGCGCCGCCGAGACCCTGGACGAGAGAGCCGAGCACCTGACCGCGCAAGCGTCAAAGGATTGACGGCGCGGCCGACGTCCTGCACCACGACATAGTCGACGATCTCGATGCGGCCGAGCCGCGCGTCCACCGTGATATGCGCGACGTGGCAGCCGTAGCTGTAGGTGTGCTTCTTGTTGAGGAAGGCGCCCTCGGCGGTCAGCCCGGCGAATTCCTTCAGCGCCATGGTGCGGCCGCCGCCGGACACCTTGTCGACGTCGAGCGTGACGTTGGACTCGGCGCAGCCCATCCGCTTGCCGGCGGCCTGTCGCAACGTCGCCATGAAATTGTTGGTGGCGTCGAGCACCGCCGAGCCGCCCATCACCGTCGAGCGCGAGTGGTAGGCGCCGTAGCCGTCGCTCACATACGCGGTCGAGCCGTGATAGACCTGCCGCACGTTTTCGACCGGCACCTCCAGCGCGTCGGCGGCGATCTGCGCGAACACCGTCTCGACGCCCTGCCCGACCGACGACGTGCCCATGTAGACCGAGAACGTGCCGTCGGTGTTGACCTCGATGCGCGCGCTCTCCTTCGGGCCGGCGGCGCCGCCCTCGATGAAGCAGACCACGCCGAGGCCGTGATACTTGCCGTCGATCAGCTTGCCTTGCAGCGGCGCGAGCTTCGCCCAGTCGATCTCTTTCAGCGCGCGGTCGAGCGTCTCGCTGTATTCGCCGGAGTCGTATTCGTCCTTGGCGTCGGTCGGCTGCACGGTGGCGACCGGATAGGGCTGCTCCTTCGCGGTGATGAGATTCCTGCGGCGGAATTCGATGCGGTCGATGCCGAGGTCGGCGGCGATCATGTCGATCATCCGCTCCAGGAAGAAGCACGCCTCGAAGCGGCCCGGCCCGCGATAGGTGCCGACCGGCGTCTTGTTGGTCATCCAGAGATGCGAGTCGATCTTGACGTGCGGCACGCGGTACGGCCCGGCCATGAACTGCGACACGTTGCGGGCGCCGACCGCGCCGTTGGTGCGCATGTAGGCGCCCATGTCGGTGTGGACCTCGCCGCGGATCGCCAGGATGGTGCCGTCGCGGGCGCAGGCAACCTCGAGGTCGCACTCCTCCTCGCGGGCGTGGTTCATCGCCATCAGATTTTCGCGGCGGTCCTCGATCCACTTCACCGGGCGATTGACGTGGCGGGCCGCGAACGGGATCAGGAAATCCTCGGGATAGAACTCGCCGCGCGCACCGTAGCCGCCGCCGACGTCGTTCTCGATCATGTCGATCTGCTCGACCGGCAGGCCGATCTGGGCCGACAGGATGCGGCGGTTGAAGAACGGCACCTTCGCCGCGCCATAGACCGTGAGCATCGGGGCTGCGGCGTCCCAGGTCGCCATCACGCCGCGCGGCTCCATCGTCAGGCCGTAGTGGCGGCCGGTGCGGAGCTGCTCGCGGCGGGTGTAGGGCGCGGTGGCGAAGGCGGCGTCGGCGTCGCCCTTGCGGGATTCGAAGGTGAGCGAGCGGTTGGTGCCCTGCTTGTCGAACAGGATGCTTTTGTTGGCCGACGCGGTCTGCCAGTCGGCGACGGCGGGGAGTTCATCGATGGTGACGGCGATGTGCTCCAGCGCGTCCTCGCCGACCGCGACCGAGCGTGGCGAGCACCACGGCGATCGGCTCGCCGACATAGCGCACTTTTTCGTGGGCGATGACCGGCTGCTCGAACGGCTTGAACTGCGGCAAGGGCTGCAATCGCATCGGCACGATCGGCGGGCCGCCCGGCATGTCCTTCGCGGTGATGACGGCGTGGACGCCGTCGATCTTCAGCGCGGCGGAGGCGTCGACCGAGACGAGCCGGCCGTGCGCCACGGTGCTGCGCAGGATCACCGCGTAGAGCAGGCCCGGCATCGCAACATCGTCGACATATTCGCCGCGGCCGCGCAGGAACCGCAAATCCTCGCGGCGTTCCATCGGCTGGCCGATGAAGGTGTTTTTCATCGCGCTATTTCTTGTAGTGCTGGCGGGCGTCCAGCACCGCCTCGACGATGCCGATGTAGCCGGTGCAGCGGCAGATGTTGCCGGACAGCACCTCGCGGACGCGGTCGGCGTCGCAGTCGGGCTCCTCGGTGAGCAGCGCATGCGCCGTGGTGATGAAGCCCGGCGTGCAGAAGCCGCATTGCAGCGCGTGATGCTTGCGGAAGGATTTCTGCAGCGGCGTCAGGTCGGCGTCGTTGGACAGGCCCTCGACGGTGACGATGCTGGAGCCTTCGGCCTGCACGGCGAGAATGAGGCAGGCGCGCTGCGCCTCGCCGTTGACCAGCACGGTGCAGGCGCCGCAGACGCCATGCTCGCAGCCGATGTGGGTGCCGGTCAGGCGAAGCTCGTGGCGCAGGCAGTCGGCGAGCGTCATGCGCGGCTCGACATCGACGCTGACGGATTTGCCGTTGACCTCGAATTTGGTGGTCATGCTCGCACCATCGCGGCTTTGAGCGCGCGCTCGGTGAGCGTGCCGGTCAGCGCGCGGCGGTAGGCGGCGCTGGCGTGGATGTCGTCCTGCGGCTCGACCTCGGCGGCGGCGGCCTCGCCCACTTTCACCGCCAGCGCCTCGTCGACCGTCTGGCCGTTCAGCGCGGCCTCGGCCTTGGGCAGCCGGCGGGCGCGGTCGCCGACGCCGATCACGCCGACATGGGCGTTCGACGCCTTGCCGCCCTGCACATCGTAGTAAAGCGCGACGCCGGACATGGCGAAATCGCCGCGGCGGCGGGCGAACTCGAGAAAGCCCCAGCGGCGCGCGGCCGGCCACGCCGGCAGATGGATCTCGGTGATGATCTCGTCGGGCTTCAGCGCCGTGGTCAGCGCACCCTCGAAGAAATCGGCGGCCTTGATGGTGCGCGGGCCGGCCTTGCCGACCACCGAAAACGTCGCCTCGCAGGTGACAGCGATGCCGGGCATCTCCGAGGCCGGATCGGCGTGGGCGCAACTGCCGCCGACGGTGCCGCGATTCCTGATCTGGTAATGGGCGACGTTCGACACCGCCTCGCGCAGCAGCGGATGCGCGGTGGCGAGCCGCTTGTCGTCGAGGATGTCGCGCCAGCGCACCAGCGCGCCGAGGCGGACGCCATCCGGGCCGATCTTGATCTCTTTCAGGCCCGGGAGCTTCCGCAAATCGACCAGCAGCGACGGCTGGGCGACGCGGAACGCCATCATCGGCACCAGCGACTGGCCGCCGGCCAGGGCCTTGGCCTCGCCGTCGTGGGAGGCGAGCAGCGCCACCGCCTCGTTGATGGTGGCGGGACAGGCGTATTCGAAGGCCGGGAGCTTCATGCCTGGACTATCGCCAGCCCTTGCAATCGCGTCAACGCATCATGTTATTTGCGCCATGCAATTGCGCTATGGTGGCGTGCAGTGTCCTGGGAGACTTGAGAATGGCCGTCGAAATAAGCCTGTCCGTCTGCAGCTACGACCGCACCGCGGCGATCTTCGACGGCCGCGCGCCGATCGAGGGCTGCGACGTCACCGCGGTCGCGAACTCGCCCGAGGAGTCGTTCCACCGCGCCTTCAAATTCCAGGAATTCGACGTCACCGAAATCTCGATGAGCAGCTATCTGCTGTCGGTGGCGCGCAACGACTCGCATTACGTCGCCATTCCGGCCTTCGTGTCGCGGCTGTTCCGGCACTCCGGCATCTACATCCGCACCGACCGCGGCATCAAAGGCCCGGCCGACCTCAAGGGCAAGACCATCGGCCTGCCGGAGTACCAGATGACGGCCAACGTCTGGGTGCGCGGCATGCTGGAGGACGAATACGGCGTCAAGCCGACCGACATCAAATGGCGGCGCGGCGGCCTCGAGGAGCCGGGCCGCGAGGAGCGCGCCAGGATCAACCTGCCGCCGGAGATCGACCTCAAGGCGGTGCCGGCCGACCGCACCATCGCCGACATGCTGGCGAAGGGCGAGATCGACGGCCTGCTCAGCGCGCGGGCGCCGAGCTGCTATCTCCGCGGCGCGCCCAATGTCGGCCGGCTGTGGCCGGACTATCCGGCGGTCGAGGCGGCCTATTACCAGAAGACCAAGCTGTTCCCGATCATGCACGGCATCGGCATCCGCCGCGCGCTGGTCGAGAAGCATCCGTGGCTCGCGGTGAACATCTACAAGGCCTTCGTCAAGGCGAAGGCGCTGTGCATGGAGGAGCTGGCCGAGATCGGCCACCTGCACGCGACCTTGCCGTGGCCGGTCCACGCCTACGACCATGCGCGCAAGGTGATGGGCGAGGACTACTGGTCCTACGGCGCGCACGAGAACAAGCACGCGCTGGAGACGCTGGCGCGCTACTCGTTCAAGCAGGGACTGTCGGCGCGGCAGGTGCCGTTCGAGGAGATGTTCGCCAAGCCGACGTATGAGCTGACGAAGATTTAGAGCGCGAACCGACCTCTCGACTCGTCATGCCCGGCCTGAAGCCGGGCATCCACGTCCTTCCTTCGAGCAAGGTCGTGGATCGGCCGGGACAAGCCCGGCCATGACGTGGAACAGGCGGTGCAATCCGTCACTTCCCCTGCTTCGCCTGCTGCTCGGCGATCTCGGTCAGCACCGGCTGCCAAATGGCCTGCTGCTTGTTGACGAACGCGTTGGCCTCGGCGGCGTCCATCGGATTGGCGTAGGCGCCGAGCTTGGACAGTTGGGCCTGCAGGTCCGGCTTCGAGGTCGCCGTCTTCAGGTCGGCGCTGATCTTGGCGACGATCGCCTGCGGCGTGCCGAGCGGCGCCACCAGGATCGCCCAGCCGGTGGCCTGGAAGCCCGGAATGGTCTCGGCCACGGTGGGAACGTCCGGGAAATCGGCCAGCCGCTTGGCCGCCGCGGTCGCGATCAGCTTGATCGCCCCCGAGCGCGCCGGACCGGCGATGCCGGAATAGCCCTCGATGATCATGTTGACCCGGCCGGTCGCGACATCGCTCACCGCGTGGGACGGCCCGCCGGTGTACGGCACCAGCAGGAACTTGACGCCGGCCTCGTGCTGCAGGAGTTCGCCGGCCAGATGGGTGAGCCGGCCGATGCCGGTGGTGGCGTAGGAGATGCCGCCGGGGACTTTCTTGGCCCGCGCGATCAGGTCGGCCAGGCTGTTGATGCCCGACTGCGGCGACACCGCGATGAACATCGGATTCTCGGCGACGAAACCGATCGGCAGAAAATCCTTCGGCACATGCAGCGGCACATTGGCCGCCGCCGGGTGCAGCGACACGAAGGTCGACAGCACCGGCTGGTAGATGGTGTAGCCGTCCGGCGCGGCGTCGGCCGCGGCGCGCGCCGCGACGCTGCCGCCGGCGCCCGGCTTGTTCACCACCAGGACCTGCTGGCCCCACATCCGGCCGAGCACCTCGGTGGTGAAGCGAAGCGCGACATCGGGCGCGCTGCCGGCAGCGGAATCCGCGATGATCTGGACCGGCTTGTCCGGATAGTCGGCGGCCCGCGCGCCGGCCGCGGCGAGCAGCATCAGCAGGGCTGCACCGAACGGCAATGCTTTCATGTGGCGCTCCTTATCGGCTGACCAGCGCGACACCGATCGCCACCAGCACGGCCGCGAGACCCTTCTGCACGCATTCGCGAACTGACAGACTCTCGCGGCTAATGGAGGGCGCCGCAAGCGACAAAACGACGCCGATCAGGAACACAAACAGACTGGTGGTCGAGCCCAGCGCCTGGACGATGGCGACCGGGGCGAAGATCAGCGCGTAGCGGTTGGCGAGGCCGCCGCCGAGATTGATCAGCTCGTTGGAGGCATTGATGCCGAGCAGCGCCTTGCCGTTCGACTTGCACAGATCGATGAACTGGCGGCGATAGCGGGGGATGCAGAGGAAGCCCGCGCCGAACAGCGCCTCGCCGGCGAACATCCAGAACGCGGTCGACCAGAACTCGTCCTTGATGGCGAACGCCTTGAAGATCAGCGTCGACAGCGACAGCACGAAGCCGGCGCACAGCATCAGCGCGGCAAGCTGCCAGCGGAACCGGCCGCGCATCTTGCCCGAGCCGATCGACACCGACAGCACGCCGACGATGATCAGCGCGCCGCCGAGAATCTGCCGCGTCGTCAGCGTCTCGCCGAGCACGAAATAGGCGAGCACGTAGCCGAACAGCGGCGAGCTCTGGAAGAACGGCGCCACCATCGAGGCCTCGTGGCCTTGCAGCGCGCGGAGATAAAAGGTGATGCCGGTCATGTAGAACAGGCCGGACAGCGTCATCAGCAGGATGCTGGCGGTGCTGCCGCGAAACACCGCGGGCTCGAACCAGGCGATGATCGGCATCAGCAGCAGGCCCATCAGCGCGGTGAAGATCAGCAGCACGACGACGTCGGCGTCCTTGAAGTAACGCTCGACCAGATACTTGTCCAAGTGCACGGAGACCGCCCACAGGACCGGGCCGCAGAGGGCGAAGGCGAGCCAGCTCATGGGTTGCTGCTCAAAACAAATCGAAGTCGACGGGCTGGCCGAGGCGGAGCGCGCCGTACAACGGCGCGGCGCGGTGCCAGGCGAGCGACAGATGCGCGCAACCGGCCATGGTGTCGCGGAACACGTCGTGCAGCGGATGGCCGGCGAACAATGCGCTGCCGCCGGCGATGTGGAACAGCGACTGAACGGCTTCCAGCGACAGCTTGGTGGCGTAGGTGGAGTTGCGGCGGGTCAACGCGACCTGTTCGATGGAAATCCCCTCGCCCGTCTCCATCGAACGCGTGTTGCGGTCGATGGTCTGCTCGACCAGCATCGCCGCGGTGTCGGTCTTCGCCGCCGCCTCGGCGACCGCGATCTGCACCGCCTCGAAGTCGGCGACCTTCTGGCCGCGCGAGCGGCGCTCGCGGGAGATCGCGGTGAACTCCTCGACGGCGCGCTCGGCCAGCCCGACATTGACCGAGGTCAGCGAGAACGAGGCGAGCGCGCTTCGCGGCGTGCGATAGAGCGGGTTGTCGCGGTGGAACGCGGCGCCAGGCGTCTGGCCGGACTTGAGGTCGTGCAGCGTGACCGAATGGGTGTCGGCAATGGTGACGTCCTTGACGATGACGGACTTGCTGCCGGTGCCGGCAAGCCCCATCACGTTCCAGTCGTCGACAATCTCGACCTGGCCGATCGGGACGAGGCACAGGCGCTCGACCCGCTTGCCGCCGTCCATTTCAACGGCGTTCAGCGAAACCCACTGCGCGTAATCGACGCCGCTGGCGAAGCCCCATTTGCCGTTGATGCGATAACCGCCGGGAATTTTCTCGGCGGTGCCGGTCGGCGGGAAGCTGGCCGAAGCGACCGCGTGCGGATTGCTGCCCCAGACGTCGCGCTGCGCCTGTTCCGAGAAATTGCCGACGATCCAGTTGTGCTCGCCGTGGACGGCGGCGACCCAGGCCGACGAGCCGCAGCCCTGCGCCAGGGTGCGGAGGATTTTCGAGAACACGCGGTAGGTCGAGCCATAGCCGCCGAACATCGCGGGTTGCAGGCAGCGGGTGAGTTCGAGGCGGCGGAAGTCGTCGATGGTGGCTTGCGGGAGCTTGCGCAGCGCATTGGTTTCCGCCGCGCGCTCGCGCAATGCGGGAACGAGCGAGCGGGCGCGCTCGATCAGGATGTCGGCGTTTTCCTTGCGTGCGCCAGTCATTGCGACGTTCATAGCTTGAGAATGACACGCCAACCCCTCCCCGTCATGCCCGGCCTTGTGCCGGGCATCCACGCCTTGCTTGGCGAGGAAGAAAGGCGTGGATGGCCGGGACAAGCCCGGCCATGACGGAGCAATTCAGCGTTTCTGAATCAGCTCCCACACCCGCGGCGGGGTGAGCGGCAGCACGTTCGGCTCGACGCCGAGCGCGTTGGCGACGGCGTTGGCGATGACGCCGCCGACCGGGATGATGCCGCCCTCGCCGGCGCCCTTGGCGCCGAGCGGGTTGTGCGGCGCCGGGTGGTTCTCCAGGGCGTGGGCGCGGATCACGGGGAAGTCGGACGCGGTGGGGAGCAGGTAATCGGCCAACGTGCCGGCCAGGAACTGGGCTTCGGAGTCATAGGCGAGGTGTTCGAGCAGCGCGCCGCCGAGCCCCTGCACGATGGCGCCGACGGTCTGGCCGTGCAAGGTCAGCGGATTGATGATGCGGCCGACATCCTCGACGGCCATGTAGTCGATCAGCGCGACATGGCCGGTGCCGGGATCGACCGCGACATGGGCGGCGTGGGCGCCGTAGGAATAGGTGCGGTTCTTCGACGAGTAGGTGCCGTCGGCGGCGATGTTGTCGGTCGCGAGCGCGGCAAGCGAAACGCTGGCGCGGTTTGGACCGACCGCATTGTCGCCGTCGATAATGACCGCGGACGGCTCGCATTGCAGGCGCTTGGCGGCGGCGGCGCGGATGGCGTCCTTGAGGAAGCCCGCGGCCTGCACGATGGCCGAGCCGCCCATCACCACCGAGCGCGACGAATAGGAGCCGTAGCCCTGCTTCACCACTGTGGTCGAGCCGTGCTGGACGCGGTTGATGCGCGCCATCGGCATGTCGAGCGCGTCGGCGGCGATCTGCGCCATCACGGTCTCGACGCCCTGCCCGACCGACGACGAGCCGGTGTAGAGCGTGACGCTGCCGTCGCTCTCCAGCACGAGGCGGACGTTCTCGCGCGGGCCGGAGCCGCCGCCCTCGAAATAGCAGCCGACCGCGATGCCGTGGCGGCGGCCGTCGATCAGCTTGCCCTGGAGCTTTGATTTTTCCGCCCAGCCGAAATCGGACAGGCAGCGGTCGAGGGTCTGGCGATAATCGCCGGTGTCGGTCTCGCTGCCCTGGTCGAGCGGCTGCACGGTCGGCAGCGGCCAGGGCATCTCGTTTTCGGCGACGAGGTTCTTGCGGCGGAATTCGACGCGGTCGATGCCGAGGTCGTTCGCCGCCATGTCGAACAGCCGCTCGCGGAAGAAATCGGCCTCGAAGCGGCCCGGCCCGCGATAGGTGCCGGACGGCGTCTTGTTGGTGACGAGCAGCGCCATCTCGAACTTGAGGTTCGGCACGCGGTAGGGACCGGACAGCACCTGCGCGGTGTTGCGCGCCGCGGTGACGCCGTTGGTGCGGATGTAGGCGCCGAGGTCAGCCGCGCCGTGGCCGCGCAGGCCGAGGATGGTGCCGTCGCGGGCGCAGGCGATTTCCAGTTCGCATTCGGAGTCGCGGGCGTGGTTGGAGGCGATCAGGTTCTCGCGGCGGTCCTCGATCCATTTCACCGGGCGCTTGAGCATGCGCGCCGCGAACGGGATCAGGAAATCCTCCGGATAGAACTCGCCGCGCACGCCGAAGCCGCCGCCGACGTCGGCCTCGATCATGGTGATGGCGTCCTCGGGCAGGCCCATCTGCTTCGACAGGATGCGGCGGTTGTGGAACACCACCTTGGTCATGCCGGACACGGTGAGATGTCCCCGTCGCCTCGTCCCATTCGGCGAGCAGGCCGCGCGGCTCCATGGTGACGGCGGAGAAGCGCTGCACCTGGAAGCGCTCGCGGCGGGTGTAGGGCGCGGTGGCGAAGGCCGCGTCGGCGTCGCCCGTGACGGCGGACAGCGTGATGATGTGGTTGCGGCCGCGCTTCGAACAGCGGGCTGGCGTTGGTCCGCGCGGCATCGCGGTCGGCGACCGGCGGCAAGGTCTCGATGTCGAGCGCGATATGCTCGAGCGCGTCCTCGGCCAGCGCCGCGCTGTCGGCGATTACCACGGCGAGCGGCTCGCCGACATAGCGCACCTTGTCGTGGGCGATGACCGGCTGCTGGTACGGCTTGAACTCCGGCAGCAGTTCCTGCCGCATGGTGATGACCGGGATTTCGCCGATATCCTTCGCGGTGATGACGGCGCGCACGCCGGGACATTTCAGCGCGGCGGCGGTATCGATCGAGCGGATACGGCCGTGCGGCACCGAACTACGGAGAATGACAGCGTGCAATGCGTCCGCAATCGGCACGTCGTCGACGTACTCGCCGCGGCCGCGCAGGAACCGCAGGTCCTCCAGCCGCTCGACCGGGCTGCCGATGAAGGAATTGACCGTTCGCATGGCGCGGACGGTGAAGATTTTTGCAGGCCGGCGCAACAATAATCCGCTACTGTTTCCGCTCTGCCACCCGATGGAGATCGGCCATGTCATATCGCGCTTTTCGCCTCGCCGGTTTGGCGCTCGTCGTTGCCGGCGCCTTCAGTCTCGAGGACGCGGGACCGGCGCTCGCCGCCAAGGTCCGGATGGTGTTTCCCGGCGCCGCGACATCGTTCGGCCTGCCGCTCTATGTGGCGCAAAAGAAAGGCTGGCTCGGCGATCTCCAGGTCGAGGAGCTCGCCGTCACCGGCGATTCCAACGCGATGCGCGCGCTGCTGGCCGGGTCCGCCGATATCGCGCTGGTCGGCACCCTCAATGTGCTGACCTCGCTCAACGCCGGCGCCAATGTCCGCGCCATCAACTCCTGGCAGCCGATCGGCGACTACAACCTGGTGCTGGCCAAGGGCAAGGGCACGACGCTTGCCGACCTCGCCGGCAAGAGCTTCGCGACCTCGGGGCCGGGCGCGTTGCCCGACCAATTGCCCCGGATGGTGATGAAGAAGCACGGCATCGACGACAGCAAGTCGCAGTTCGTCCAGGTCGGCGGCCACGCGCAGCGCCTTCAAGTGGTGCTCGGCGGGCGCGCCGATGCCTCCCTGGTCAACACCATCACAGCGATGCACGCCGTGCAGGAGGGCAAGGTGACCGTGCTGACGCGAATATCGAAAGAGTTTCCGGGGCTGGGCTACGTCTGGAACGTGGTGAAGACCGATTCGATGGCCAAGCCCGAGCTTGCCGCGGCGTTCCAGACATTGACCGAGGCCGGCATCCGCGGCTCACGCTACATCATGGAAAATCCGGATGATGCCGCCGAGATTTTGCACGACCGCGTGCCGGAGCTGAGCGCCGACTACCTGAAGGCCGTGATCCGCGACCTCAACACGGAAAACCTGTGGGGCGTCGACGGCGGCCTCGATCCGAAGATCGAGGAGTTCACCGCCAAGCTGAACAAGGACCTCGGCAACCTGCCGGTCGCAGCCGAGCCGAAGGACGTCCTCGACAGCCGCTATGTCGATATCGCAATGAAGAAGCTCGGGCCGGCGAAGAAATAGAGGCTGGGCTTTCCCGGCCCGTCGGCAGGCCGCTTAGTTGATCTTCACGCCGGCGGCCTTGACCACCGCGGCCCACTTGACGCGCTCGGCGCGGGTGAACGCCGTGAACGCATCGGGGCTGTCGGACAGCGCCGCGTCGGCGCCGACGTCGAGCAGGTTCTTCTGCACCTCCGGCAGGTTCCAGATGCGCTTGGCCTCGGCCGCGATCTTCTCGATGACCGGCTTCGGCACACCGGCCGGCGCGAACAGGCCCTGCCACGCCACCGACTCGAAGCCCGGCACGGTCTCGCCGATCGCCGGCACGTCGGGCGCCGTTTCGACGCGCTTCGGCGTCGTCACGCCGAGCGGCCGCACCAGGCCTTGCTTGGCCTGCGGCCACACCGTGGTCATGCTGTCGATGGCGAGATCGATGTTGCCGCCGAGCATGCTCGACACCACGTCGGTGGTCGATTTGTAGGGCACGTGGGTCATCGTCGCGCCGGTCGCCTGCTCGAACATCACCACCGAGAGATGCCCGGAGGTGCCGACGCCGGACGAGCCGTAGTTCGACTTGCCCTCGTTCTTCTTCAGGTAGGCGATCAGCTCCGGCACGTCCTTCACCGGCAGCTTGGGATTGATGAACAGCAGATTCGGGAAGCTGACGAGCTGGGTGATCGGCTGCAAATCCTTGTCGACGTCGAACGGCAGCTTGGCGTAGAGCGCGGCGTTCACCGCGATCGAGCTGACGGTGCCGAGCAGGAGCGTGTAGCCGTCCGGCGCGGCCTTCGCCACATAGTTGGTGCCGATGCTGCCGCCGGCGCCGGCGCGGTTCTCCACCACCACCGGCTGGCCGAGGCTCGTCTGCATGTGCGCCGCCAGGATGCGCGCCAACAGGTCGGCCGAGCCGCCGGCGCCGAACGGCACCACGATGGTGATCTGCTTCGACGGGAAGCTCTGCGCGTGAGCGGGCGACCATGCGAGAGTTGCGGCGGCGATGGCGGCAAGCAGAAGGCGCATATCAATTCTCCGAGGCATGCCGGCGCAACGTGACACGTCCAAAAGCTTGGTTCAACATGGCGCGGCCAAGGAGCGCGACATGGATTTCGAACTGCCGGAAGAGCTGCGGCTGCTCAAGGAGACGGTGCGTCAATTCGTCGACCGCGAGCTGATCCCGGTCGAGATGACGTCGATGGACGGGCCGAAGATGCGGCCGGAGGTGCGCGCGCCGATCGAGGACAAGGCGAAGAAGCTCGGGCTGTGGCATCTCGACGTGCCGGCGGAGTACGGCGGCGCGGGGCTCGACCTGCTCGGCCTCTGCGTGGTGTGGGAGGAGATGGCGCGCACCATCGCCATGCCGCCGCGCGGGCCTAGCGTGTTCGGGCCGGACCTTCGCCCGATCCTGTTCACGCTTGAACGACAAGCAGAAGGAGAAGTATCTGCATCCGGTGCTGCGCGGCGAAAAGATCACCGCGTTCGCGCAGTCGGAGCCGGACGCCGGCTCCGATCCCGGCGCGATGCGGACCACCGCCGTGCGCCAGGGCGATCACTACGTCATCAACGGCTACAAGCGCTGGATCACCGGCGCGGCCGATGCCGATTTCTTCCAGCTCGTCGCCGCGACCGACCGCGGCAAAGGCAGCCGCGGCGGCCTCTGCGCATGTTCCTGGTCGACGCCGACACGCCGGGCTTCAAGGTGATCCGCCCGGTGCCGACCATGATGGGCGACGAGCCGTACGAGCTGGCGCTCGACGACGTCAAGGTGCCGGTCGAGAACATGATCGGCGCCGAGGGCGAAGGCATGAAGGCCGCGCAGAAGTGGATCACGTCGGGGCGGCTCTATCAGGCCTGCCGCGGGCTCGGCGTGGCGAAGCGCTGCCTCGACCTGATGATCTCGTATGCCAAGCAGCGCGTGACGTTCGGCGCGCCGCTCGCCGACCGGCAGGCGGTGCAGTTCATGATCGCCGACAGCTACACCGAGCATCACATGGTGCAGCTCATGGTCTACAACCTCGCGGCGCGGACCGACGCCGGCGTGGCGGCGCGCCACGAGAGCTACATGGTCAAGATCGCCGGCACCGAGTTGGGCTTCCGCGTCGCCGACCGCTGCATGCAGATCCACGGCGCCATGGGGCTCGCGACCGAAATGCCGATCTCGAAGATGTGGCGCGATGCGCGGAGCTTCATCATCACCGAGGGCCCGGTCGAGGTGATGCGCATGGTGCTGGCGCGGGATATTTTGCGGGATCAGGAAGTAACCGCGGTGGGCGCGTTCGTTTACATGCTCAAATGTGCCGACAATTCGTATTACATCGGCAGCGCGACCGGGGACGATCTCGCGCCGCGCATCGCGCAGCATGAGAGCGGGGCATTCCAAGGCTATACGTGGTCACGGCGACCGGTTGAGCTGTTGTGGTCCGAGCACTTCGAGGTCATCACGAACGCTATTGCGGTCGAGCGACAAATCAAGGGCTGGAGCCGCGCCAAGAAAGAAGCGTTGATAAAAGGCAATTGGACCTCGCTCCAGCATCTATCCAAGCGTCGCGCCGGAAAGCCAAAGCCCGCTCCGTCATCCTGAGGTGCGCGCTCTTGCGCGCCTCGAAGGATGATCGGCCCCGGCGTTGCAACATCCTGCCGCCGTCGCCCTTCGAGGCCCGCGCTCCGCGCGGGCACCTCAGGGTGACGGGGAGAGGGTGGAGTTCGCCGCACAGGCCGCTACAATCTCCCTCAAGGATAATTGGGAGAAGGTGGAAATGCCGCTGGAGTTCGGGATATTCGATCACGTCGACCGGCACGATCAGCCGCTGACCGCGTTCTACGAGGACCGGCTGAAGCTGATGGAGGCGTACGACCACGCCGGCATCTACGGCTACCACTGCGCCGAGCATCATTCGACGCCGCTCGGCATGGCGCCGTCGCCGAGCGTGTATCTGTCGGCGGTGGGGCAGAGAACGAAGCGGCTCAGGTTCGGGCCGCTGGTCTACACGCTGGCGCTGTACCATCCGCTGCGGCTGGCCGAAGAAATCTGCATGCTCGACCAGATGAGCCGCGGCCGATTCCTGCTGGGGATTGGAAAGGGAATTTCGCCGATCGAAGTGGGCTACTACGGCGTCGACTTCAAGAACGCCGACCGGATGTTCGCGGAATCGCTCGCCATCATCATGCAGGCGCTGACCACCAAGCGCGTCGAACTTCGAGGGCGAGTTCTTCAACTACAAGAACGTGCCGTTCGAGGTCGAGTGCTTCCAGAAGCCGCATCCGCCGCTGTGGTACGGCGTGGTCAATCCGGACAGCGCCGAGCGCGCCGCCAAGGCCGGCATGAACTTCATCAGCAATTCGACCGCCGCGGCGGTGAAGGCCAAGGTCGCGCGCTACACCGCCGCCTATCAGAGCAAAGGCGGCGAGACGCCGAAGTTCGGCATGAACCGCTACATGGTGCTGGCCGACACCGAGGAGAAGGCGCTGGAGATCGGCCGCCGCGCCTACCGGCGCTGGTGGAAGAGCTTCATGCACCTCTGGCTCAAGCACAACACCGCGCCGGGCAACGTCAACTATCCGCCGGAGCTCGACGGCCAGATCGCCGACGGCCGCGCCATCGCGACGACGCCGGCCAAGGCGCTGGACATCCTGCGCGGCGCAGCTTGCCGAGTTGGGAGCCAACTACATGGTCTGCCGCTTCGCGTTCGGCGATCTTTCATTGTCGGAATCGACGCGCTCGCTGGAGCTGTTCCAGCGCCATGTCATGCCGGGCCTGCGCGAGAGCGTTGCGGTCGCGGCGGAATAACGGATGACGCCCTCCCGCCGAAGCTTCCTGAGCGGCGCGGCGGCCGTCGCCGCGATGCCCGCGCTCGGCAGCGCGGCGACGCGCAGCAAGCCTGGCCGACCCAGCCGATCCGCTGGGTGGTCGGCTTCCCGCCGGGCGGCAGCGGCGACATCGTCGCGCGCATCATGGCGGGCTGGCTGGCGGAACGGCTCGGCCAGACCGTGGTGATCGAGAACAAGCCCGGCGCCAGCACCAACATCTCGATCCAGACCGTGGTCAATTCGCCGCCCGACGGCAACACGCTGCTGTTCATCGCGGCGTCGGCGGCGCTGAACGTGTCGCTGTTCGACAACCTGCCGTTCGACCTGCAACGCGACATCGTGCCGGTCGCCGCGATCATCGATTTTCCGCTGGTGCTGCTGGTCAATCCAAAGCTGCCGGCCAAGACCGTCCCCGAGCTGATCGCCTATGCCAAGGCCAATCCCGGCAAGATCAGCATCGGCTCGTTCGGCACCGGCACCACCTCCCACGTCGCCGGCGAGCTGTTCAAGCAGACCGCAGGCATCGACATGGTCCACGTGCCCTATCGCGGCGGCGCGCCGATGATGACGGACCTGATCGGCGGCCAGGTGCAGGTCGCGGTCGACGTGCTGACCGGCGCGCTGCCGCATATCCAGTCCGGCCAGATCCGCGCCCTCGCGATGGCCGGCGCCACGCGCTATGCGGGCCTGCCGGACGTGCCGACCATCGGCGAGACGATGCCGCTGTTCGTCGCCAACTCGTGGTGCGGGGTCGGCGTGCCGCGCGGCACGCCGCCCGAGATCGTCGCCAGGCTCAACCGCGAGATCGAGGCAGGGCTTGCGCGACCCCGCGGTGCTGGCCAAGCTGACGACGCTCGCGACCACGCCGATGTTCTTCACGCCCCCGGAGTTCGCCGCCTATATCGGCTCCGAAATCGAGAAGTGGCGGAAGGTGGTGCGCGCCGCCAACATCAAGGTGCAGTAGGATCGCGGCGGAATAGCGCAGCGCCCGGGGCTGTTTAACAGGATAAGAAACGGGCCACCCAGGGGAGGACAACGATGAAGCACACCCGCCGCCGTTTCATGCAGCTTGCCGGCGCCGCCGCGCTGACCCCTGCCGCGCCCGCCATCGTCCGCGCCCAGGCCGGCTATCCGAACCGGCCGATCAAGCTGATCGTCGGCCAGGCCGCCGGCAGCGCATCCGATATCGTGGCGCGCCTGTTCGCCAATTTCCTGTCGGAGAAGCTCGGCCAGCAGTTCATCATCGAGGCGCGCCCCGGCGCCGCCGGCAACATCGCGACCGAAGCCGTGACCCACATGGCGCCCGATGGCTACTCGCTGCTGCTGCTGAACGCGCAGAACACCATCAACGTCGCGCTCTACGAGAAGCTCAACTTCGATTTCGTCCGAGACATCGTGCCGGTCGGCAAGATCGAGGACGTTCCGCTGGTGATGGAGGTCAACCCTGAGGTGCCGGCCAAGACCGTCGCCGAGTTCATCACCTACGCCAAGGCCAACCCGGGCAAGCTCAACATGGCGTCGGCCGGCATCGGCGGGCCGCAGCACCTGGCAGGCGAGCTGTTCAAGTCGATGGCCGGGGTCGAGATGACCCACGTGCCCTATCGCGGCTCGACGCCGGCGATCACCGACATGGTGGCCGGCCAGGTCCAGGTGATGTTCGACGTGACGCCGACGGCGCTGCCGCAGATCAAGGGCGGCCGGCTGCGCGCGCTCGGGGTGACGACCTTGAAGCGCCTGGACTCGCTGCCCGACGTGCCGACCATCGACAGCACCGTCAAAGGCTACGAGACGACCGCCTGGATCGGCATCGGTGCGCCGAAGGGCACGCCGCCC
Organism: uncultured Alphaproteobacteria bacterium; assembly: GCA_963785665.1. Taxonomy (GTDB): domain Bacteria; phylum Pseudomonadota; class Alphaproteobacteria; order Rhizobiales; family Xanthobacteraceae; genus Z2-YC6860. The sequence goes on along the minus strand of CAWAWF010000018.1, from coordinate 462,311 downwards.
GAGATCGTCGCCGCGCTCAACAAGCAGACCAACGCGGCGGTGCTCGATCCGACCATCCGGAAGCGGCTGGTCGACCTCGGCGCCGCCGCGGCGGAGCCGAATTCGCCGGCCGAGTTCACCAAGTTCATCGCCGACGACATCGCGAAGCTGACCAAGGTGATCAAGTCCGCCGGCATCAAGCCGCAGTGATCGAGAGCGCGATGGGCGACATCCGATCCGCTGTCGACTGGCTGACGGACGGCGCGCGGTCCGGATCGCTGTCCGAGGACGTGCTGGAGGAATTGTGCCAGCGCCTGGTCGGCGCCGGCATTCCGCTGTGGCGGTCGGCGGTGTTCGTCAACACGCTGCACCCGGACGTGATGGGGCGCGCGTTCTACTGGGAGGTCGACAAGGGGATGCGGGTGGCGGAAGCCTCGTACGCATTCCTGGACACGGACTGAGTATCTCAGCAGCCCGGTGGTCGCCGTCTACAAGGTGCGCCAGCCGATCCGGCGCCGCCTCGCCGACGCCGATTGCCCGATCGACTTTCCCGTCCTGCACGAACTGAAGGACGCCGGCGCGACGGATTACGTGGCGTTTCCGCTGTTCTTCACCGAGGGCACGATCCACGTCGCGACCTGGTCGACCAAAGCACCCGGCGGATTCACGCCGCAGCAGTACAACGATCTCGAAGCGGTGATGGCGCCGCTGACGCGGGTGGCGGAAATCCGCGCGCTGCGGCGGACCGCGACCAACCTGCTCAACACCTATGTCGGCCGGCAGGCCGGCGAGCGCATCCTGGCCGGGAAAATCCGCCGCGGTTTCGTCGAGGAGATCCGCGCCGTGATCTGGCTCTCCGACATGCGCGGCTTCACGGCGCTGAGCGAGCGGCTGCCGCCGCAGGAACTGGTCGATCTGCTCAACCGCTATTTCGACTGCCAGGTGCCGGCGATCCTCGAGCAAGGCGGCGAGGTGCTGAAGTTCATCGGCGACGGATTGCTGGCGATCTTCCCGCTCGCCGACGGCAGTGACGATGAGGTTTGCGGCCGGGCGCTGGCCTGCGCGCGAAAGGCGCGAACCGACATCGGCGCGCTCGAAGCGCCGGCCGGTGCCGAGCGTCTCGGCTTCGGGCTGGCGCTGCATGTCGGCCAGGTGCTGTACGGCAATATCGGCGGCAGCAACCGGCTGGATTTCACCTGCATCGGTCCGGCGGTCAATCTTGCCGCGCGGATCGAGAAGGTGGCGGCGCGTCTCGGCCACACCATCGTCGGATCGGAGGCGTTCGCCGCGCACCACCCCACGGCGTTCGCGCCGCTCGGTGAGTTCGACGTGGCGGGCTTCGCGGCGGCGCAGCCGGTGTTCGCGCTGGCCGATGAGCGATAGCTGTGCCAGCATCGCGGCATGAGCGACGCCGACGACTATCATCCGTTCATTCCGGTTCCGCCCAATGCAAAGATCGCCGGTCCGACCGCGCGCGCGCACGCCGAGGCGCGGACCAAGAACAATCCGCGCGCGCAGGGCCTGCTGGCGAACTGGGAGAAGATGCTGAACGGGCCGTTCCGCGGCATCACCACCGGCGGCGACGTCATCCCCGATCTGTTTGCGCCGCAGCCGGAGGGCGCGCCGACGCTCGCCATGATCGAGGCGGCGAACGCGCTGCTCGCGGTGATGTCGCCGGAGCAGAAGAAGTCGTCGTGCTTCCCGGTCGATTCCAATCAATGGCGGCGCTGGCAGAACACCGAGCTCTATCTGGAGCATTACGGCCTGCGGCTCGACGAGGTGAGCGAGCCGGTGCGCGACGCGGTGCTGGCGGTGCTGCGCGTCAGCATGAGCCCGCATGGCTATCGAGCTCTGCCGCGACGTGATGAAGCTCAACCGCTTCCTCGGCGACATCGTGCATGGGCCGGCGGTGATGGGCGAGTGGAGCTACATCTTCTGCCTGTTCGGCGAGCCGTCACAGAGCGAGCCGTGGGGCTGGCAGTTGTTCGGCCATCACCTGGTGCTGAACTGCTTCGTGCTGGGCACGCAGATGGTGCTGACGCCGGCGTTCTGGGGCGCCGAGCCGAACTACGCCGACCACGGCCCGTTCAAGGGCATCCGGCTGTTCCAGGACGAGGAGCGCGCCGGGCTGACGCTGATGCGCGGGTTTTCGCCCGAGCAGCAGAAGCGCGCCATCGTCGCGCATTCGATGATGGGCGGCGATCTGCCGGAGGGACGGCGGCATTTCGCCGACAACCTGCATCTCGGCGGCGCATTCCACGACAACCGCGTGGTGCCCTACGAGGGGCTGAAGGGCGATGCGATGACCGCCGCGCAGCGCCGCGACTTGATGGACCTGGTGGACAAATATCTCGCCGTGCTGCCGGACGGCCCGCGCGCGGCGCGGATCGCCGAGGTCGAGCGGCATCTGCCGGACACGCATTTCTGCTGGATCGGGGCTTTCAGCGAGACCAGCCCGTTCTATTACCGGGTGCAGAGCCCGGTCACCTTCATCGAGTTCGACCACCACGCCGGCGTGTTCCTGACCAACCCGGAGCCGGCCAAGTTCCACGTCCACACCATCGTGCGGACGCCGAACGGCAACGACTACGGCTTCGATCTGCTGCGCCAGCACTACAAGTCATCGCCGCATCATCATGGCGACGGCAACATCCACCACCATCACGGCGACGGCCCGCACCGGCACGGTCACGAGAAATAGGCACGGGCCTCTCAGCGTCACTGGCCGGGCTTGTCCCGGCCATCCACGCCTTGTTCGCAGCCGAGAAAGAAAGGCGTGGATGCCCGGCACAAGGCCGGGCATGACGCTGAATATGTGGCGCGACTTGCGCGCTACTCCGCCTGCTGCATGTGATGCGACGACAGCGACTGCTCGATCACGGCGGCCGCCTTGTCGCGCCGGATGCCGCGCAGCCGGAAGAAGACCTGCGCGCCGATCAGGATCACGCACAGCGCCAGGAAGAACGCGCTGATCGGCTTCTCGATGAACGTCATCAGGTCGCCGCGCGAGATCAGCATGGCGCGCCGGAAGTTCTCCTCGAACCGCGGCCCCAGCACGAAGCCCAGCAGGATCGGCGCCGGCTGGAAGCCGAGCCGCAACAGCGTGTAGCCCAGGATACCGATGGCGATGACCTCGCCGACCTGGAACATGTCGTTGTTCGCCGCATAGACGCCGATGCAGACGAAGAACAGCGCGCTCGGATAGAGGTAGCGGTACGGGATCATCAACAGCTTCACCCAGATGCCGATCAGCGGCACGTTGAGGATGACCAGCAGGATGTTGCCGATCCAGAAGCTCGCGATCAGGCCCCAGAAGATATCCGGATGCTCTTTGATGAGCTGCGGACCGGGCACGATGCCCTGGATCATCAGCGCGCCGAGCATCAGCGCCATCACGGCGTCGCCGGGAATGCCGAGACTCATGGTCGGGATGAAGTCGCCCTGCACCGACGAGTGGGTCGCGGCCTCGGGCGCGGCAACGCCCCTGATCTCGCCAAAGCCGAACAGCTCCGGGTTCTTGGAGACTTTCTTTTCCGTGGCGTAGGCCACGAACGACGCGATGGTCGGGCCGGTGCCGGGAATGAGCGCGCACAGGCTGCCGACGATGGTGCCGCGCAACATCGCGGGGAACGACCGCTTCAGCTCCTCCTTGCTCGGCCGCATGTCACGCAGCCTGACGTTCGAGTATTGCGTGTTGACCTGCGCGGTCTGGTTGACGCTGTTCATGAATTCGGCGATGCCGAACAGGCCGAGCGCCAGCGCCACCAGCTCGACGCCGTCGTCGAGCTCCGGGAAGCCGAAGGTCAGCCGCTCGGCGCCGGTCTCCAGATCGGAGCCGACCAGGCCGAAGATCAAGCCGAGCACCGTCATGGCGACGCCCTTGATCGGCGAGCCGCGCGCCAAGGTCGAGCCGGCCAGCAGGCCGAGCAGCATCAGCGAGCAGACCTCGGCGGGGCCGAATTTCAGCGCGATCGATGACCAGCAGCGGCGCCAGGAACATCATCTCGGTGATGCCCCACGAGGCGCCGATGAACGACCCGATCACGGTGATGGCAAGGGCGACGCCGCCCTTGCCCTTCTTGGTCATCGGGAAGCCGTCGAGACACGTGACCGCGTGCGGTGGATGACACGGCAGGTTGAGCAGGATGGAGCAGATCGCGCCGCCGTACTGCGAGCCGTAGAAGATGCCCGCCAGCATCAGGATGGCGCCGACCGGCTTGATGCCGAAGGTCAGCGGCAACAGGATCGAGATGGTCGCGAGCGGCCCCATGCCGGGCAGCACGCCGACCATGTTGCCGATCAGCACGCCAAGGAAGCAGTACATCAGGTTGTGCGGCTCAAGCGCGACGCCGAAGCCGTACCAAAGGTCCTGGAGGGCCGTTTCCATCGACTACAGCCTCCACTCGAGGACGGGCATCGGGATTTGCAGCAGGTAGTGGAACAGCAGCACGCCCGACACCGTGATCGCGGTCGCCAGAATGAATGAGCTCTTCCAGGTCGACAGCCGATCGCCCAGCGCGGACACGAACACGCAGGCGAATGTGGCGGGCGCCATGCCGCCGATGGTGCCGAAGATGACGAACATCAGCGGCCCGGACAGGATGCAGAGCCAAGCGAACCACTGCGGGTGTTCCGGCAGCAGGTGACCGCTGTCGACCTCGTCGCCGTCGGTGGCGCCGACCGAGGCGGTGCCGGCGATCGCGACGCCGAGGATGACCAGGAGGACGCCGAGCGCCGTCGGCATGAAGCCCGGCCCCATGTGCATCAGGGTTCCGACGTGATACTTCGGCCCGTTCACCGCGGCGACCAGCCCGAACAGGATCATCAATCCGCCGGCGCAGAAATCGCGGCGGAAATGGAACAAGTGAGCAAAAAACGAGTGCTCGCGGCCAGCGCGCTGAAAGGCCAAGATTTCCTCCTGCCCGTACTCCGGGGCTGGTTACTGAGAGTTTTCTTGTTTTTGTCGCCGTCAACGCCGGCGCTTGTCAGCGACGGCGTGTTGGGCGCGCAAAGCCTTGAACGGCAACGCGCCCAACCGGCCTTGGGTACCAGAGAAGCCCCGGCTCGAATCATTAAAAGAAATTCACATTCGGATGGGCAGCGGCGGAACCTTGTTTCGCGATGCCGGTCTCATCCAGCGGAGCAGCCTAAAGCGCGCATTCGCGCGGCAGGATGACGTTGCCCGCCCTCGCCGCGTCGTTGCCGGGCTTGCCACGGCAATCGATCAATCCTGCAAAAAAGATGAACCCCCGGGTCAAGTCCCGGGGGTGACAACTGCGGCGTGCCGCGCCGAACAGCGGCAATCGCCGCGAGGTCGCGCCCTAGACGTCGATCTCGACGATCTCCTCGGGGAACTGGTGGATGCGGTCGCCGGGGCCGTTGCCGCCGATGATGTAGTTGTCGCACAGCCAGTTCAGCGCGCCGCCGTAGGCGTAGGTCGGGTGGACGACGATGTTCATGTCCTTCTGCGATGGTCCAGGGCTCGTCGCTGCGAATGAGCGGCCGCTCGACCAGGTCGTAGCCCTGGCCGTGGCAATAGAGCCGCGCCTCCTCGGGCCTACCGTGCTTCCGCATGAAGCCGTTGAACGCCTCCCAGATGTCCTTGCAGGGCGTGCCGGGCTTCAGCATGTCGAGGGTGAGCTTGCGCGACTCCTTCACCATCTCGAGCTCTTCCTTCATCTGCGCCGGCACTTTGCCGAGCACGCAGGAGCGGCCAAGCTCGGTGTACATGCCGCCGGGGCCGGAATCCTCGACCAGCAGCGCGAAGCTGTCGCCCTTCTGGATGGTGCGGTTCTGCACATGGCGCTGGCCGAACTTGGCGGCCTGCCCCGGAGGCGCCGAGGCGCAGAGATAAATGCCGTTCTCGCAGCCGGCGACCTGGCTGTAGTGCACGGCGACGGCGGCGACCGCGGTGTCGCGCATGCCGGGCTTGATCGCGGCGAAGGCCGCGTGCATCGCGCCGTCCTGCATGATGGCGGCGCGCTTCACCAGCTCCTGCTCCTCCGGGCTCTTGATCACCTTGACGCGGTCGACCAGCTCGCTGGCGTCGACGTATTTCGCATTGGGGAATTTCTTCATGATGAAGTCGCCCATCGCGAACGACATCTGGTAGATGCCGACGAAGCCGATGGTGGCCTTGGCGAACGGCGCCAGCGCCTTGGCGGCCAATTCCGGATCGTAATTCTGGGTGAAGTGCGCCGACTCGTAGCTCGGCGTGGTGAGCAGGCGCTTCACCCCGCGCCACAGGTCGGCCGGCGGACGGCCGTCGCCCTTGAACGGGCCCTGGCAGACCACCGTCATCTCGTCGTCGGCCGGGAACACCACCGTGTTCGGGTAGCCGTTGGTGGCCGGCATGTCGGTGAAGTACTTCACGTAGCCGCCCATGTGGTCGTTGTTGTTCTGCATCAGCAGGACATCGACGCCCTCGCGCTTCATGGCGGCGCGAACGGCGGCCCAGCGGCGATTAAGCTCCGCGGTCGAAATCGGAAACTGCAGGCGCTCGCTCAATCCATCGCCAGCCATGGTGGCCTCCCTCGTTCTCGTGGTTTTGCCATTTTCTAACACGTTGATCGGGTAGAACAAATTGCCAACGCGCCGGGCCATGAAATTTTTGTAAGGTGGCCCAACAATCCCCACCGCACATCCGCCTTCTTGTATAGTTGATATCCGGGGAGGCCGCCCCGAACGTTTTTGCGCGAGTCCATGGAAGCCCTCCTCGTTAAAGTGTTCGCCACGGCTCTTGCCCTGAGCCTGGTCATGACCAGGCCGGACGCCGTCAAGACGCAATTCGATCCCGCCACCGACAAGGCCGAGGTGATGAAAATCCTCGGCGATGGCTGCGACGCCATCAAGAAGTCGTTCGACATCGAGAACATCGATCTCGACGGGCTGATCGACACGGTGATGATCGACAAGCAGGCCACCGCGGGCGAGATCGCCGGCTTCAAGGGCATCAAGTTCGACGACCTGAACCTCGCCTACAAGCAGCTCTGCAAGCACCAGAAGATCGACCACGAGGTGATCGACGTCGACGCCGTGATCGAGTTCTACAACCGCGCGGCGGCCGACCTGCCGGACCATAACCGGCTGAAGGGACTGCGGCTGCCCGGCATGACCACGGTGCTCGACGGCAGCGGCGCGAAGTTCGCCGAATTGTACCAGCCGGACAGCCGGCGGCACTGGGTGCCGCTGTCGGAAATTCCCGACTTCATGCAGAAGGCCTTCGTCGCAGCCGAAGACAAGCGCTTCTTCGAGCACAACGGCGTCGACGTGCGAAGCGTCACCCGCGCCTTCATGAACACCATGGGCGGCGACAAGCGCCAGGGCGGCTCGACCATCACCCAACAGGTGGCGAAGAACCTGCTGGTCGGCGACAGCATCACCTTCGAGCGAAAAATCCGCGAGGTGATCGTCGCCAACCGCATCGAGAAGACGCTGAGCAAGCCGGAGATTCTCGAAATCTACCTGAACTCGATCTATCTCGGCCGCTCGTCGTGGGGCGTCGACGTGGCGGCGCGCTCGTATTTCGGCAAGCCGGCGAAGGACCTGACGCTGGCCGAAGCAGCCTTCATCGCCGGCCTCACCAAGGGCCCGGCCTACTACAACCCGGACAAGTATCGCGACCGGGCGCACGAGCGCCTCGCCTATGTGCTGACCCGGATGAAGGAGGACAACTTCATCACCGCCGACCAGGCGACCGACGCCGAGGCCGCGCGGCTGAACTTCGCCGCCTTCGCGCGGCCGCGCCGCGACACCGGCTTCCATCTGGTCGACGAGGTCGGCCGCGAGGCCCGCGCGGTCGCCGGCATCGCCTCGCTGACCACGCAATCCTACGAGATACGCTCGACCATCAACCCGGCCATGCAGCGCGCCGCCGAGGCGGCGTTGCAGGAGGGACTTGCGCAATACGAGATGAGCGCCGGCCGGGTCGAATTCCGCGCGCCGGAGGCCAACCTCGCCGACGCCATCCGCACGATCGATCGCGATCCCAAGGCCGACCACAGCAGGGCAAGCTGGCAGATCGCGCTCGAACAGGTCCGGCTGCCGCTCTACGACGTGCACTGGTCGCCGGCAGTGGTGCTCGACAAGCGCAACACCAAGGGCGGCGGCGATTCGATCCAGGTCGGACTGAAGGATGGCCGCATCCTGCCGCTGTCGACCTATGCCGGCCGCGCCCGCGGCAGGCTCAATCCGTACGACGTGATCTACGTCAAGCTGGTCGAGCATTCCGGCCGCCAGGGCGGCACCCGCGTCGAGATGCGGGTGCGGCCGAACGTGCAGGGCACCGCGATCGTGCTGGAGAACAAGACCGGCCGCGTGCTGGCGATGGTCGGCAGCTTCTCCTATCCGCTGAGCCAGCTCGACCGCGTCACCCAGGCGCGGCGCCAGCCCGGTTCCTCGTTCAAGCCGATGACCTATCTCGCGGCGCTGAACGGCGGCTTGCAGCCGAACACGCTGGTCGAGGACGCGCCGATCACCTATCAGCCGATCGGCGGCGTCACCCGCTACACCCGGCCGGAGGACTACTGGTCGCCGCACAACTACGACAACGGCTCGTCCGGCACGCTGACGATCCGCCGCGCGCTGGAGATGTCGAAGAACCTCGTCACGGCGCGGCTGCTCGACGGCGGCATCAAGGACGACCCCGCGGCGAGCCTCGACGAAATCTGCCGGCTCGCCATCGAGGCCGGCGTCTATCCGAAATGCGAGCGGTACTATCCGTTCGTGCTCGGCGCCCAGCCGGTGCGGCCGATCGACCTTGCCGGCTTCTATGCGGCGATCGCCAACGAAGGCAAGAAGCCGACGCCGCATGTGATCGAGCAGATCACGCAGGACGGCCGCGAAATCTATCACGCCGACGAAGAGCTGCGCCGGCTCGGCACGGTCGATCCGGCGGCGATGTTCCAGCTCCGCACCTTCCTGCAGGGCGTGGTGGCGCGCGGAACCGCAGCGCGGATGAGCCCGCTGTCGCAGTATATCGGCGCCAAGACCGGCACCAGCGACGACTTCAACGACGCCTGGATCGCCGGCTTCAGCAACGACATCACCATCGTGGTCTGGGTCGGCTACGACAACGCCAAGGGCAAGCGCACGCTCGGCAACGGCCAGGCCGGCGGCCGGGTGGCGCTGCCGATCTTCGAGAGCATCATGAAGGCGGCGTGGGCGCAGGGCATGCCGCAGACTCCGCTGCCGCGGCCGTCGCCGGAGGCGGCGCGCCACCTGGTCGCGCTGCCGATCGACATCAACAGCGGCCAGCGGCTCGATGGCAGCGGCGGCGGCTTCGGCTTCGGACAACAAGAGCGCTTCGACGTGCGCGGCGCCGGCCGGCGCACGGCCAACGTGCCCGGCGGCTTCATGGAATATTTCCGCGTCGACGACCGCGGCCAGGTCGAAGACACGCAAGACCGGCTGTCAGGCCGTGGCTCGCTCTTCAGCAGCGGCGACGGCGGTGGCGGCTTCCCGCCGTTTCAGTCCTGGTTCGGCCAACCGCAGTCCAACGGCTTCGCAGGCTTCCAGGGCGGCACTCCGTTCTTTGGCGGCGGCGGACGCGAGGCCGGTCCGGGCTTCCGTCAGGCCCCGCCGGCGTATATTCAGAACCGCAACAACTCGCCGGTCGACCGCCAGGGCTTCTGAGCCGGCTAAAATAACGCGGCACAACAAGGGGAACGCATGAGCCGGCTGAAGCTTTCGGTGGCAACCACCGACTATGATCATTTCCGCGACTTCCGGCTCGGCACCGTGCAGGCCGAAGGCATCGACCCGATCTGGTCGCTGCTCGGCCACCACGAGGTGTTCGCGCGCTTCACCTTCGACCGCGAATGGGACGCCGCCGAATTGTCGTTCGCCAAGTTCACCGCCCAGGTGACGCGGAAGGACTCCGACATCATCGGGCTGCCGGTGGTGTGCTCGCGGCTGTTCCGGTTCTCGTCGTTCTACGTCAACAAGAAGAGCAAGATCAAAACGGCGAAGGACCTCAAGGGCAAGACCATCGGCTCGCCGGAATGGGCGCACACCGCGGCGGTCTACATGCGCGGCTGGCTGAACGACGAGCACGGCATCGGACTGAAGGACATCAACTGGGTGCAGGCCGGCGCCAACGAAGCCGGCCGCATCGAGAAGGTCGAGCTGAGCCTGCCGAAGGGCGTCAAGCTGACCCGCATCAAGGAGAAGTCGCTCAGCCAGATGATCGCCACGGGCGAACTCGACTGCGCGCTGATCGCGCGGCCGCCGGACTGCTTCCGTCAGGGCCATCCCGACGTGGTGCGGCTGTTCCCGGACTACTGGGCGATGGAGGAGAAATATTACAAGGCCCACAAGGTGTGGCCGATCATGCACATCATCGCGCTGCAAAAGCGCGTGCTCGCCGAAAATCCGTGGGTGGCGCGCAATCTCTACAACGCCTTCAACACCTCGAAGAACCGCAGCATCGAGCGGATGATGGACCCGGCGGTGTCGCGCTATCCGGTGGCGTGGCTGCCGGCCTACATGCGCAAGCAGGCCGAGCTGTTCGGTCCCGACACCTTCCCCTACGGCATCGAGGAAAACCGCGCGACCTGGGAGCAGATGCTGCGCTATTCTTATGAGCAGGGCATCGCGCACCGTCACGCCAAGCCCGAGGAGATTTTCCCGAAGGGCATCATGACCAGCGTTCGGGTGTAGCGGGCGCTCCGCCTCGCTCGCGCTGTCATAAAACTGTCATAAAAAACTTGCGATGCGGTGACGCGTCCGCGCGTGGATTCCTGGCTATGCCGGCGAATGTGACATAAATTTTCACATGCCGGGCGCCAAGCGCCACGAGGACGACGCGTAATGACCGTTGAAGTTGCCGGGCGGAACACGCCGTTCGGCGGAGCTTTTCAGGCAAACTTGCGGAATGTGTTTGCGGGCGCGATCTGCAGCGTCCTCTCGACCGCTTACTGCCTGTCCTACGCGGCGCTGATCTTCGCCGGCCCGCTCAAGCAATGGCTGTCGTACGGCGTCGCCATCACCTTCCTGTCGGCGGCGGTTGCCGCCGCCGTGGTGGCGCTGCGCAGTTCGTTGCCATTCGCGATCGCCGGCCCCGACACCTCGACCTCCGCGGTGACGGCGACGCTGGTGGCCGTCATGGTCCAGAAGCTTTCCGACCACGGCATCACGTCGCTGCTCGAGCCAACCTTGATCGTGCTGGCGCTGAGCACCGCGGCGACCGGCACGCTGCTTTGCGTGCTGGGCTTCACGTCCGCGGGACGCGCCATCCGTTTCGTGCCGTATCCGGTGATCGGCGGATTCCTTGGCGCCACCGGTTGGCTGATGGTGCTGGGCGCGATCCAGGTGGTGACGGACCAACGGCTGACCTTCGAAACCTTCGAGATGTTTGCGAGCGGCGCGATCGCCGGCAAGCTCGCGGCCGCGCTGGCGGTCGCCGTGGTCCTGCAACTGTTCCTGCCGTTGTCCCAGAATCCCTTCATGATGCCTGGCATCCTGATTGCAGCCATCGCGGCGATGCATGTCGTGCTGCCGCTGACCGGGGGCTCGCTGGTCGAGGCGCAGGCCGCCGGCTGGACGTTCCAGCCGCAGCACGCGACCGCGCTGTCGCTGCCGTTGACGCTGCACACGGTCCGCGCCTTCCCATGGGCGGTGCTGCCTTCGCTCGCCGGCGATCTGCTCGCGGTGATGTTCGTGACCGCCGTCAGCCTGCTGCTCAACACCACCGGGATCGAGATCGTGACCAAGCGGGAGGCCGATATCGAGCGCGAGTTGAAAGCGCTCGGGCTGGCCAACCTTCTCAGCGCGGCGCTCGGCGGCTACGTGAGCTGCCTGTCGATGAGCCGCACGACGCTCGGCCATGCCGCCGGCGCGACCGGACGCGTCGCCGGACTGACGGTGGCGGCGATCTCCGCGGCGCTGCTGGTGGTCGATCCGAGCTTCCTTGGCTACGTGCCGAAATTCGCGCTCGGCGGATTGCTGTTCTATCTCGGCGCACGCCTGGTCTATCGATGGCTGGTCCGTTCGGCGCGGCAACTGCTGCTGATGGAATATCTGTCGCTGATCGCGATCGCGCTGATCGTCGTGGAGTGGGGATTCATCGCCGGCGTGCTGATCGGGGTGGTGATCGGTTGCGCCACGTTTGCCCTGAGCGCGAGCCGCGTCAACGCCATCAAGTTCGACTTCGATGGCCTGGAATACCGCAGCTCGCTTGACCGCGGCGGCGGCGAGCTTGCCATCATGGCCGAGCACGGCCGCGAGATTCAGGGCATCGCGCTGCAGAGCTATCTGTTCTTCGGCTCGGCCAACCGGCTCTATCAACACGTCAAGGAGCTGCTGGTGCGGCGGCCGGAGTGCCGCTTCCTGCTGTTCGATTTCCGCCTGGTCACGGGAATCGATTCATCGGCGACGCACAGCTTTTCCCAGATCAGGGACGCCGCCAACGAATGCGGCGTGAAGCTGATCCTGGTCAATCTCACCCCGGAGCTGGAGCGCGTATTCGTGATTGCCCGGTTCATCACTCCGGATATCGTCGTCGCATCGAATCTCGACCGGGCGCTCGAAACTTGCGAGCATGACGTCATCGAGGCACACAGCGACACCGGCGGCCAGGCTTTGTCATTGCGGGCGTGGCTCACCGAGGCGCTCGGCGATGCGGACCAGGCTGAGCATCTGGCGGCACGCTGCCGCCGGATCGAGGTCGAGCCCGGCGATATCATTGCCCGGCAGGGCGAGCAGGCTGACGCCATGCATTTGATCCTCGAAGGCCGTGTCGGAATCCTCGTCGACGTCGGCAACGGCCGCTCGATTCGGGTGCGCAGCCTCGGCCGGCACACCACGATCGGAGAAATGGGCCTGATCGCCAAACGGCCCCGCAGCGCCACCATCCAGGCCGAAATCGCGAGCGTGCTCTATGAACTCCCAGCCGAGGAATACGAAAAGATCAGCCGGGACAATCCCGCCCTCGGCCAGGCTTTGCTAAGCTTTGTGATCGGCGTGATGGCCGAACGGCTGAGCTTCGCGAGCCGTGCGATCGGCGTCTTGCAGCGCTGAATTGGGCCGCCCAACATTGGCGGAGCGCAAGGAGTGACGGACCATGAAGGCACAACCGAAAGAAGCCTTGAAGGACGCGAGCCACCTCCTGGACGTGGAGCGCTACGCCACCCACGCTGCGCGCCCGGGCTTCCGCATCACCGAGCTGCAATTGTCGCCGACGCAGACGGTGCCGTGGCATTGCCACAACAACATCAGCGATACGTTCTACGTGCTGGAGGGCCGGCTGCGGCTCTTCGTGCAGAATCCGAAGCAGGACATCCAGCTCGGCCCCGGCGAGAGCTACGCCGTGGTCGCGGGCCGCCCGCATCTGGTGACGAACGCGGGCGACACCTCAATGACGATCCTGGTGCTGCAGGGCGTCGGTGAATACGACTACGTGCCGCTGGTCTAGCCGTTCAGCGGTACGTCCGGTCCCAAGAATCGCGGTGATCGCGGTGGATGCGATGCACCATATAACCGCGATGGTACTGGCGATGCTGGGCCTGGGCCAACGCAGCATTGGTGCCGGTGTAGACCGGATTGCGCATGTTTGAATTTTCGGCCCAGGACGCGTGAGCCGGACCGGACAACAGCAAGGCCGCCAAGCCCGCCGCAAGTAAAGCCGTTTTCATATGGGATCTCCTTGTTTGTCTCCGTGGACAAACGCCGGAGGACCCGAGCCGTTCCCGATCGCCGTCGCGACCGGTCAGCCGCCCTTGATGCCGGCGGCCTTGATGATCGGCCACCACTTTTCGGTCTCGGCCTTGTGGAAGGCGCCGAGATACTCCGGGCGTCTGCTCCGCGCGTGGGCCGACCTCGTAGCTCTGCTCGGCGAGCTTTGCCGCGCACCGCCGGATCGGCCAGCGTCGTCACCACCGCGGCGTTGAGCTTGGCGATGATCTCCTTCGGCGTGCCCTTCGGCGCCCAGATCGCCTGCCACGGCGCGATGTAGAGGCCGGGCGAGCCCGCCTCGTCCACAGTCGGCACGTCGGCGGCGTTGGCGGTGCGGCTCTTCGCCATCACCGCCAGCACCTTGATGCGGCCGGCGCGAAGCTGCGGCAGACACGTGACCGGATCGAGGATCGACATGTCGATCTGGCCGGCGACCAGATCCTGCGCGGCCGGCGCGGTGCCGCGATACGGCACGAGCTGGAAGCGCGTGCCGGTGAGGTTCTGCAGCAGCACCGCCGCGATGTGCGACGGGCTGCCGACGCCGGCGGTGCCGAGCGACGCCTTGTCCGGATTGGCTTTAAGCCAGGCGATCAGGCCCTTGAGGTCGCTCACCGGCAGGTCCTTCTTGACGGCGATCAGCCACGGCGTCGCCGAGATCAACGCCACCGGCGCGAAATCGGCGATCACGTCGTAGTTCAGCGACATCGTGGCGGGGCTGACGACATGCGTGGCGAAGGCGGCATAGCTCAGCGTGTAGCCATCGGGCGCGGCGCGGGCGACGCGGCCGACGCCGATGCTAGCCCGACGCGCCGGTGACGTTCTCGATCACCACCGGCTGGCCGAGCGCCGTGCCCATGCCCTGCCCGACGATGCGGGCCAGCGTGTCCATGGCGCCGCCGGCCGAGACCGGCACGATCATGCTGATCGGATGCGTCGGGAAGGTCTGGGCATGCGCCGCCGACGGCAGAGCCAGACACAGCGCGAATGCAGCAACCGCATAGCTTCTCATCACGGCGTTCCTCCCCGGGGCATTTTCAGGCATAATAGCGCAAACACCCCTCCCGATGGAGACCGCAATGCCCCGCCACAAAGCCTACGTCCCGCACGGCGTCATCCCGGCCGTCATCCTGCCGTTCCATGACGACCTGTCGATCGACGAGCCGAATTTCCGCAAGCACCTGCGCGACGTGACCTCGGCCGAGGGGCTTTCCGCCGTCACCATCAACGCGCATTCGACCGAGGTGGCGTCCTGCACCTTCGACGAGCAGCAGCGCGTGCTCGACATCGCCGGCTCCGAGATCGGCGACAAGACGCCGCTGATCAACGGCATCTGGGCCGACGGCTCGGTCGAAGCGGCGCGGCTCGCCAAGATGGCGGCGGCCGGCGGCGCCTCGGCGCTGCTGGTGTTCCCGCCGGCGCCGTTCACCATGGGCCAGAACGCGACGATGGCGGTGACGCATTTCAAGCACATCGCCGACGTCACCGATTTGCCGCTGATCGCGTTCCAGTATCCGCTCGCCACCGGCCAGGGCTATCCGAACGAGACCATGCTGCGGATGATCGAGGAAATCCCGACGCTCAAGGCGATCAAGGACTGGGCCGGCACGCCGCAGCAGCACGAGTGGCACGTGCGGACGCTGCAGCACCTGTCGCGGCCGTTCAACGTGCTGTCGACGCAGAGCTCGTGGCTGATGGCGTCGCTGAGCTTCGGCTGCAAGGGATTGCTGTCGGGCTCCGGCAGCGTGATCGCGGATTTGCAGGCGCAACTGTTCCGCGCCATGCAGGCGGGCGACCTCAAGACCGCGCAGGGCATCAACGACCGCATCTATCCGCTGGCGAGCGTGTTCTACGCGCAGCCGTGGGTCGACATGCACAACCGCATGAAGGAGGCGCTGGTGCTGCTCGGCAAGCTGCCGCGCGCCGTGGTGCGGCCGCCGCTGGTCAAGCTCGAGCGCGCCGAGATCGAGCGCATCCGCAAGGCGCTGGTCGAGGCGAAGCTGCTGAACGCGGCGAGCGCGAAGGCGGCGTAGGACTCAGACACCGACGCCAGCCCGTCACCCTGAGGTGCTCGGCGCGCTTGCGTGAGCCTCGAAGGGCGACGGCCACGGTCGGCCACCGCCATCCTTCGAGGCGCGCAAGAAGCGCGCGCACCTCAGGATGACGGGGAGGCTCTACACCGGATCGGCGTCGATCAGCACGAAGGCCACGCAGCACGGCTCGCTGGTGCGGTTGGTCCAGGCGTGGTTGGTGCCGCGCTGGATCAGCACGTCACCCGTTTTGAGCAGCAGCTCGCCCTCGTCCATCAGCGCGTAGATTTCGCCCGACAGCACGATGGCGTAGTCGATGGTCGCGGTCTTGTGGAAGCCCGGGTGGCGCTTGTTCCCGACATCGCGGACGTAGCCCTCGGACTTGGCGTTGGCGTCCTGGGCGGAGCTGTCCGCATGAATGGCGGCGACCCGCTGCGAGTCCGGCGGATACTCGACGACGCGGAATTTCGAGCCGTGCTTCGGCGGCGGCAGGCTTTGCTTGGTCTGGCCCACGGTGGGATCGGCGTTGCCGGCGTTGCTGGCCGGTGTCGCGGCCGTCTCCCACAGCTCGGTCACGGCGGTGGCGCTTGGGCCGCGGTCATACACCGCCGGCGCCGGGCCGTCGGCGATGAACACGGCCTTGCCTTGGGCATTGTGGCCGGTGACGACGCGGCGGATGGGACGGGCCATTGGGATTTCCTTGGGATTTTCCTGCACGGATGAGGGGCGGAATTTGTACGCTTGACGGGATGCCGCGACAACGTGCTTGCTGCGCCCGCTGTAATCCTGGCCACGGACCGACACGATGGCCTCCTCCGACCGTTTCCTGCTCGCCGCCGTGATGGGCTGGCCGATCTCGCAATCGCGCTCGCCGATGCTGCATAATTTCTGGTTCGCCCAGCATGGCCTGGCCGGCTCCTATGTGCCGCTGGCGGTGCCGCCGGAGCGGCTGGCGGCGGCGCTGCGCGCGCTGCCCGCGCTGAATTTCGCCGGCTGCAATCTCACGATTCCGCTGAAGCAGGACGCCATGCAGATCGTCGACGAGGTCGACATCACGGCGAAGAAGATCGGCGCGATGTCCTGCGTGGTGGTGCGCAAGGACGGCTCGCTCGCCGGCTCCAACAACGACTGGTACGGCTTCACCTACAACATTCTGGATTTCGTGCCGGACTGGCGCGCCGACACCGGCCCGGTCGCGGTGATGGGCGCGGGCGGCGGCGCGCGCGCCGTGGTCTATGGGCTGCTGGAGCGCGGCGCCAAGGAAATCCGGCTGTGCAACCGCACCCATGCGCGGGCGCTCAAGCTCGCCGAGGATTTCGGCGGGCCGATCACGGTGCTGAAATGGGAAGCAGCGGCACGACGCGATCGACGGCTGCGCCATGCTGGCCAACGCCACCAACCAGGGCATGGTCGGCCAGGCCGCGCTCGATCTGCGTCTCGACAAGCTGCCGAAGACCGCGCTGGTCAACGACATCATCTACAATCCGCGCGAGACGCCGCTGATCGAGGCGGCGCGGGCGCGCGGCAACCGCACCGTGACGGGTCTCGGCATGCTGCTGCACCAGGGCATCCCGGCGTGGCGGGCGTGGTTCGGCATCGAGCCGAAGGTGACGCCGGAGCTGCGCGCGCTGATCGAGGCGACGCTCTAGGAAATCTTCGACCGGTAGTGGTCCCAGGTCTTCTTGAACAGGCTCGGCGTGCGGAGCTTCTGCCGGCAGGCGGCCTGCTCCTCGTCGCTGAACACATACGGGTCGCCGATCTGCATCGCCATGTACTGCCGCCGCGCGTTCTCCTCGACGTAGGCCGCGTAGGCGAAGCACTCCAGCACGCTCTCGCCGGCGGCGACCACGCCGTGCGCCTTCAGCATCACCACCGGATTGTCGCCCATGATGGCGATCATCTTCTCGCCCATCTCGCGGGTGTTGACCGACATCGGCGAGTTCATCACCGGCATGTCGCCGAGCAGCGACGCCTGCGCATAGACCACCTTCTGCGGATGGCCGGTCATGGTCAGATAGGTCGACCACTGCGGATGGGTGTGGAACACGGCGTTGACCTTCGGCCGCGCGCGGTAGACCTCGGCGTGGATCGGGAATTCCAGCGGCGGCTTGACGTTGCCGCCGTCGACCGGCTTGCCGTCGAGATCGACCGCGACGATGTCCTCGACGGTCAGGCAGGCGCGCTGCGAGGCGCCGGAGTTGATGTAAAAGGAGTTGGCGTCGCGGCGCACGCTGCAATGGCCGTTGTGGTCGATGTATTCCGCGCTCTCCAGCATGCGGATGGCGTCGACCAGCTCCTGCTTGATCTCGGTTTGCGACGGCTGTGCCATGGTCAAGCTCCCTGTTTCCGTCATACCCGTTCATCAGCGCTTCACTCTGAGGAACGAAACCAAGCCCTAGCATTGCCGGAGAGCTTGCGCCAAGCTGGCAACGGGCGTTTTGGGTCGGCGGCATGGCCTCAGTGCAGAGTTACGACTACGTCATCATCGGCGCCGGCTCGGCCGGCTGCGTGCTGGCCAACCGGCTGACCGAGGACCGCGACACCAGCGTGCTGGTGCTCGAGGCCGGCGGCTGGGACCGCGATCCGTGGATCCACATCCCGCTGGCGTGGGGCAAGATCCTCACCAACCGCCTGCATGACTGGATGTACTTCACCGAGCCCGAGCCGAACCTGGCGGGCCGCCGGATCGAATGCGCCCGCGGCAAGGTGATCGGCGGCTCATCGTCGATCAACGCCATGACCTATTCGCGCGGCCATCGCCGCGACTACGACCGCTGGGCGGCGAACGGCCTGCCGTCGTGGTCCTATGCCCACGCGCTGCCGTACTTCAAGAAGCAGGAGACCTGGGAGGACGGCCCGAGCGCGCATCGCGGCGGCGACGGCCCGCTCGGCACCTGCTGGTCGACCTTCGAGGACCCGCTGGCGGAGGCCTATACCGCGGCGAACCGCACCGCCGGGCTGAAATGGAATCCCGATCTCAACAGCGGCAACAACGAGGGCATCGGGCGGAACCAGAACACCATCCGCGACGGCCGGCGCTGCAGCGCGGCGGTGGCCTATCTGCGACCGGCGATGCGGCGGCCGAATCTCACGGTCGAGACCCGCGCGCTGGTGTCGCGCATCCTGCTCGACCGCAACCGCGCGGTCGGCGTCGAGTACCGCCGCGCCGGCGGCACCCACACGGTGCGGGCGCGGCGCGAGGTGCTGCTGGCGGGCGGCGTGATCAACTCGCCGCAAATCCTGATGCTGTCGGGCATCGGCGATCCCGACGCGCTCAGCGCGGCTGGCGTCAAGCCGGCAGGTGGAGTTGCGCGGCGTCGGGCGCAACCTGCAGGATCACGTCACCGCGATGATCGCGTTTTCGCGGAAGCCGCCGTCCGGCACCGTCCACAAGTCGATGCGGCTCGACCGCATCGCGGTCGCGCTCGCCGACACGTATCTGCTGGGCGGCACCAGCGTGGCGAGCGACATTCCGGGCGGCATGGCGTCGTTCGCCAAGGTGATGCCGGATTCCAACGTGCCGGACGTGCAACTGCTGCTCGCCGGCGCGCCGCTGACCGCGCATCCGTATTTCCAGCCGTTCCGGCAGCCCTACGCCGACGGCTTCGGCGGCCGCGTGGTCATGCTGCATCCGGAGAGCCGCGGCGAACTGGTGCTGAGCTCGGCCGATCCCGGCACGCCGATCCGCATCCGGCAGAACTTCATGTCGACCGAGCGCGAATGGAAGACGCTCCGCGCCGGCATGCGGCTGATGCACGACGTGATGATGAAGCCGCGAGATGGCGCCGTTCGTGGCGAACGAGCTCAACCCGGTGTTCGGCTCCGACGCGTCGCTCGACGAGCACATCCGCAACACCGCGATCACGCTCCACCACCCGCTCGGCACCTGCAAGATGGGCCGCGAGACCGACGAGATGGCGGTGGTCGATCCGCACCTGCGGGTGCGCGGGGTCGAGCAGCTTCGGGTGGTCGACGCCTCGGTGATGCCGGACCTGATCAGCGGCAACATCAACGCGCCGGTGATCATGATCGCCGAGAAGGCCGCCGACATGATCCGCGGCACGCCGACCTTGGCGCCGCTGAACGCGTAAGCCCGAAAGCCAGCCATGTCCCGCATGCCGCCGATCGAGGACGACAAGCTTTCGCCCGAGCAGAAGCGCGTCTATGACGCGATCGCGGGCAAGCGGAAGACCGTGCGCGGGCCGTTCCCGATGTGGCTCCGCAATCCGAAGCTCGCCGAGCACGCCAACCAGTTCGGCGTCGTGCTGCGCGACCACACCGTGATCGGCCGGCGGATTTTCGAGCTCTGCGTCATCACGGTGTGCCGGGCCGGGTCGGTGCAATACGCCTGGTCGTCGCACGCGCCGCAGGCCGAGCTTGCGGGCATCGCGCCCGACATCGTCAAGGCGATCCAGGAGAACCGCACGCCGGAGTTCACCAAGGACGACGAGCGCATCGCCTATCGAGACCGCGCACGAGATCATGGCGACCGGGTCGCTGAGCCAGGCCGGCTACGACAAGGCGCTGGCGCAGTTCGGCGAGCAGGGCATTGTGGAATTGATCAGCACCATCGGCTATTACGCCATGGTGGGAATTTTCCTGAAGAGCTTCGACGTGCGGCCGCCGGACGGCAGCACGCCGCTGAAATAAATAAGGGAGGGACGTGTGGCCCGCTTCGAACAAGTCAACGCCGACAAGCTGACGCCTGAGAACAAGGCGCTGTACGAAACCATGCGCGCCGGCCGGCCGAAGCTGGTCGGGCCGTTCTCGGTGCTGATGCACAATCCGCCGCTGGCGCGGGCGGTCAACCAGGTGGTCGACGCCATCCGGCGCGACGGCAAGCTCGACAAGCGGCTCTACGAGCTGGTCGTGCTGATCACGGTGCGGCACGCCGGCGGCGGCCTACGCCTGGGCGGTGCACGACCCGCTCGCGCGCAAGGCCGGGCTATCGGGCGACGTGGTCGATGCGATCCTGGCCAAGCGGAAGCCGTCGTTCGCCAAGTCCGACGAGAAGGCGATCTACGACGCCGTCACCGAGCTGCTGAACACCAACAAGATCGGCGACGCGGCCTACCAGGAATTGATCAAGCAATTCGGACTCGAAACGACGCATCGAGATCGTCACCTGCGTCGGGCTCTATTGCATGATCGGCGGCGTCATCAACGCGTTCGAGGTGCCGACGCCGAACGGCGAAAAGCCGTTCTGAGGAGGAGCAGCGCATGTTCGTGAAACTCGCCGTCGACGGCAGCGTGTCGCTGGAAGACCGCGACAACTTCCGCGCCTTCAAGCTGGTCATCGAGGGCGGCACCGAAGCGGCTCGAGCAGGCGCGCCGCGCGCTCGCCAACACCGCCGAGCTGGACGACGACAGCCACGGCTGGATCTACGAGCAGGCGCTGCGGCAGCGGCCCGAGGTGGCCGGCGACGCCGCGCTGGCGCCGAGAGCTTCAGCGCCATGATCGAGAAGGCCAGGCCGCACGGCTGGATCGACGAGCAGCGCAAAGCCATCAAGGCGCATATCGAGTGGACGGAGAAGGCATGAGCCTGGAGTTCGGCATCTTCGACCACCTCGACCGCAACGATCTGCCGCTGCGGGATTTTTACGAGCAGCGGCTGAAGATGACCGAGACGTTCGACCGCTGCGGCTTCTATTCGTATCACGTCGCCGAGCATCACTTCACGCCGCTCGGCATGGCGCCCTCGCCGAGCGTGTTCCTCTCGGCCATCGCCCAGCGGACGCAAGCGCCTTCGCTTCGGCACCTTCGTCTATGCGCTGCCGGTGCATCATCCGCTCCGGGTGCTGGAAGAAATCTGCATGCTCGACCATCTGAGCGGAGGGCGGCTGGAAATCGGCTTCGGCCGCGGCTCGGTGCCGCTCGAAATTTCCTACTACGGCCAGAACGCCGAGCAGCGGCAGGAAATCTATGCCGAGCGGCTGGAGCTGATCCTGAAGGCGTTCACGGTCAAGCGGCTGAGCTGGGAGGGCAAGTACGACCGGTTCGAGAACGTGCCGCTGGAGATCGAGCCGCTGCAGAAGCCGCACCCGCCGCTGTGGTACGGCGCGCATTCGCCGGACAGCGCCGAGCGCGCCGCCCGCAAGGGCCTGCACATGGTCACCAACGACATGCCGGAGCCGGCGCGCGCCATGATCGAGCGCTATCGCACGACCTGGCGCGAGCTGCACGGCGGCGGCGTGCTGCCCAAAATGGGGATCGTGCGGTTCGTCGTGGTGGCCGAGACCGACGCCGAGGCGATGGCGATCGCGCGGCGGGCTTATCTGCGCTGGCGCTCGAGCTTCGGCCATCTGCATCGGACGCACGGCACCGAACCGCAGTCGCCGCTCAACGTCGACAGCTTCGACACGCTGATCGGCCAGGGCCAGGGCATCGCCGGCTCGCCGGGCACGGTGCGCGAATTCCTGGCGCGGCAGGTCGAGGACAGCGGCACCAACTACGTGGTGGGGCAATTCTGCTTCGGCGATCTCAGCCTCGATGAGATGACCCGTTCGGTGGAATTGTTCGCGGCAGAGGTGATGCCCGCGCTCCGTGCCGCGCAGCGCGCCGAACGGCTCGCCTCCTAAGATGGACACCGACGTTCTCATCATCGGCGCAGGGCCGGTCGGGCTGACCTTGGCGGTCGATCTCGGCCGGCGCGGCGTGCGCTGCACGCTGGTCGAGCAGAAAAGCGCGCCGCACATGTGGCCGAAGATGGAGCGCTGCAACGCGCGCTCGATGGAAATCTACCGGCGGCTCGGGCTGGCGGAGAAAATCCGGGCGGCGGGCCTGCCGGGCTGGGTGCCGATGGACGTGTTCCTGGTGTTGTCGCTGGTCGAGCCGCCGCTGCTGCACCTGCCCTACCCGTCCGTCGAGCAAGCCAAGAAAGAAATCGCGGCGTGCCGCGACGGCAGCTTGCCGCTCGAGCCGTATCAGCTCATCTCGCAATACACGCTGGAGCCGCTGCTCAAATCGGTGGCGGAAACCTTGCCGAGCGTGACGGTGCGCTACGGCTGCGAGTATCTGTCGTTCCGGCAGGACACTGAGTTCGGTGACGGCGGAGGTGAGCGAGGGCGGCAAGCCGTCCACGATCACCGCGAAATATCTGGTCGGTTGCGACGGCGGCACCAGCACCGTGCGAAAGCAGCTCGACTTCAGTCTGCAGGGCGAAGGCAACATCCTGCAACTCCGGCAGGCTCTCTACCACTGCGAGGACCTGTTCGAGCGCATCTCGATCGGCAAGGGCCGCCACTATCACGTGGTCGACAACCAGGCGACGCAGCTCATCGTGCAGGACAGCACACGGCACTTCACGCTGCATTCGGTCGTGGAGAAAGACGAGGACATGGCGGCGAAGTTCGAGCAGACCGTCGCCATGCCGGTGAAGTACGAGATGCTCTATGTCGGCGAGTGGCGGCAGAACCTGCTGGTGGCCGAGCGCTTCATGGACCGCCGCGTGCTGCTGGCCGGCGATGCTGTGCACCTGATGATCCCGACCGGCGGGCTCGGCATGAACACCGGCGTCGGCGACGCCATCGACCTCGGCTGGAAGCTCGCCGGGACCCTGGCCGGCTGGGGCGGGCCGGGCCTGCTGGCGTCGTACGAGGCGGAGCGGCATCCGACCGGCACGCGCAACGTCGGCGCCTCGCGGTTTGCCTCGCTGGGCCGGCGCAAATGGCGCTCGCAGTGGAAGCCGAACATCCGCGATGCCACGCCGGAAGGCGCCGCGGCCCGCGCCCATCTCGTGTCGGTCGCCGACGTCGAGCAGCGCAAGACCAACGAGATGACCGGTGCCGAGCTCGGCTATCACTATGCCGGCTCGCCGCTGATCGCCAACGAGCCGGGCGAGCCGCCCTATGACTACATCGAGTACCGGCCGAGCACATTTCCCGGGGTGCGGCTGCCGCATGCCTGGCTCGACGATGGCCGCGCCGCGCAGGATTGCATCGGCGATGGCTACACGCTGCTGCGGCTGGGCCATAGCAAGGCCGACGCGTCGGCGTTGGAGCGAGCGTTCCACGGCATCGGCGCGCCGTTCACGGTGCTCGACCTGACCGGCGCCGCGGCGCGCGACATCTACGGATACGATCTCATCCTGGTGCGGCCGGACCTGCACGTGGTGTGGCGCGGCAACGCGCCGCCGGCCGAACCGCAGAGGCTTGCGGCGATGGCCACCGGACACTAGCGATGGCGCCAGCAGCCGAGACGTTCGACGTTATCGTTCTGGGCGCGGGCATCGGCGGGCTTGCCGCGGCGCTCGCCGCGCAAACGCACGGGCTGCGCCCGCTGTTGATCGAGAAGTCCGACCGGATCGGCGGCACCACGTCGGATTCCTACGGGCTGATCTGGGTCGGCGGCAACCATCTGATGCGGAATGCCGGCCAGATCGATCCGCGCGACGACATCGTCAAATACATGACCTTCCTCGGCGGCGGCGAGCTGTCCGAAGAGCGCATGCTGGCGCTGGTCGACCGCTCGCCGGAGGCGATCGTGTTCTACGAGTCGTGCGGCATCCCGTTCCGGCTGATCGGCGGCCTGGTCGATCATTACTTCGGCGTCGTTGAAGGCGCGCGCGGCGCCGGCCGGACGCATGGAGGCGCCGCTGATTTCCGGCTTCGAGCTTGGCGACTGGCGCGACAAGGTGCGGACGCCGAAGGACGCGCCATATTTCGTCACCGCCGAGGAGCAGTATGCCTGGGGCGGCATCAACCGCTATTCGACCTGGGACCAGGAGTTGATGGCCGGGCGCCGCGCCAAGGACATGCGCGGCAAGGGCGTCGGCCTGGTGACGCATTTCGTCAAGGCGCTGCTTTCGCGCCGCGTGCCGATCCGGCTCGATACCAAGG
This sequence comes from uncultured Alphaproteobacteria bacterium, assembly GCA_963785665.1. GTDB lineage: Bacteria > Pseudomonadota > Alphaproteobacteria > Rhizobiales > Xanthobacteraceae > Z2-YC6860. The sequence goes on along the minus strand of CAWAWF010000018.1, from coordinate 437,796 downwards.
TCGAAGCCCTGACGGTCGAAGACGGCCGCGTCACCGGCGTTCGGATGGCCGACGGCTCGGCGATCACCGCAAGCAAGGGCGTCGTGCTTGCCACCGGCGGCTACGAATGGAACGCCGAACTGATGGCGGACTTCGATCCGATCCCCGGGCTGGCGCCGCTGTCGCCGCCGAGCTCCACCGGCGACGGACTGATCATGGGCGCGGAGATCGGCGCCGCGATCCGGCGCATCCAGAACAACCTCAACCTGATGCTGGGATTCCATCTGGTTCCCGACGAGCCGGGCCGCGAGCCGATCCAGTGCATGGCCGGCATCAGCGAGATGTGCAGCCCGCACACCATCGTGGTCAACAAGGCCGGCCGGCGCTTTGCCGATGAATCGTATTTCCAGAGCGTGGTGCCGGCGCTGCGGAAGTTCGACACGCTCAAGCACGGCTACGCCAACCTGCCGTGCTTCCTCATTTTCGATGAGCAGTTCTCGGCGAGCTACGCGCTGGCGCATCTGCCGGTCGGCAGCAATGTGCCGGCCTCGGTGGCGCGCGCCGATACGATTTCAGAGCTGGCGGGAAAGCTCGGCATCGAAGCCGGCGGTCTCGAACAGACGGTGGAGCGCTTCAACGGCTTCGCCGCCGCCGGCCATGACGACGATTTCCAGCGCGGCGCGCTGCGCTGGCGGCTGGCCGACCGCTCCAACGAGAAGCGGCGCAATCCGAGCCTCGGCCCGCTCGACCGGCCGCCGTTCTATGGCCTCGAATTGCATCCGAGCCTCGGCACCACATCGGCCGGCTTGCTGGCCGATGCCAACGGCCAGGTGTTGCACCAGCGCCGGCATCCGATTGCGGGATTGTACGCGTCGGGCGTGGTGGCGGCGCGCACCGAGCTCGGCGCCGGCTATCAGGCCGGTCTCAATCTCGCCTCGGCGATGACGTTCAGCCTGCTGGCCGTGCGGCACATGAAGCAGCCGTAGTCACTGCACCCGCAGGCCAATGTCCTTGGCGAGCGGTCCCCAGGTCGCGACCTCCTTGGCGATGACCGCGGTCAGCGCCGGGGCATCGATATCCATCGTCACCAGCGCGTCGTTGTCGAAGCGCTGCTTCACCTGCGGCAGCTTCACGATGCGGCGAACCTCGGTGTTCAATTTACCGACGATCGTGGGCGAAACATTGGCCGGCGCGGCCAGCCAGAACCAGGCGACGCCGCCGACGTCGGGCAAGCCCAACTCCGTAAAGGTCGGCGAATCCTTGAACGCCGGCACCCGCTCGGGCGAGGTCACCGCCAACCCGACAACCTTGCCGGCGCGCACCTGCTCGCCGGACGAGCTGAAGGTCTGGATCGCGAGCGCAACGTGATTGCCGAGCACGGCGGTCATGCTCTCGCCGGCGCTGCGGAATGGCACGTGCGAAAGCTGCACGCCGGCCTTGCGCTTGATCTGCTCGATGATGAGGTGGCCGAGCGAGCCTGCGCCCGGCGAACCGATGCTCAAGGGCTCCTTGCTGCCAGCCTGCTTGACGTCGGCGAAGGTCTTCAGCGGCGACGCCGCGTTGGCGATCAGCACATAGCCGTCGCCGGCGATCATGGCGATGTGGGAGAAATCGCGAAGCGGATCGTAGCCGACATTGGGATTGATGGCGGGGCTGGTCAGCAGCGGACCGGCGCCGCCGATCAACAGCGTATAGCCGTCAGACGCAGCTCGGGCGACCTGGCCGGTGCCGATGGCGCCGGCGGAGCCCGCGATGTTCTCGACATAGAATTGTTGCTTGAAGGTGGTCGACATCTCGGCCGCGAGGATGCGGGCGAACAGGTCCGCCGCGCCGCCCGGAGCGAAGGCGACCACGATCTTCACCGGCTTGGCCGGCCAGGCTTGTGCGGACAAGCTTTGCGCGCGCGAAACCTGCGGCCCGCCGATCGCCACGAGGGCGATCAGCGCGGCCGCAAGCCTAGCTATACTCATTCGCCGCAAGGGACGGTCAGGCGCCCTTCTTGCACTCGGAGCGGAACTTCTTGCGCTCCTTGCCGTGCAGACCCTTGGCGTCGGCCTGCTTGGAGCATTCCAGCGACTTCGCCGAGCGCGGCGCCTTCATCTTGGCGGCTGCGGCGGGCTTTTCGGCCGGAGCCGCGGTCTGCGCGACGGCCACGCCTCCGCTCAGCAGCGCGACGGTGCTAACGGCGGCGAGAAACATCTTGATCGTCATAGGTTACCCCTCCTGATGAAACTACAGATGAAATTACAGCGGCTTCTTGTCGATCTGGCCGTTGCTGCGGACGTACCAGTGCTCGTTCGCGAATGGCTTGCCGGCAACGCGGTCGGCAAGCCAATCGGCGATCAGTATGGGCGGGAACGGCCCAAGGTTGGCGGCCGGCACGTTGCCGACCGAATGGCGTGACTCCTGATAGACCACCATGCGCTTCGGGCCCTTCACGGCCGCGACCAGCCGCTCGGAATGCTCGATCGGCGACAGCTCGTCGAATTCGCCGGCCACGCAGAGATACGGCACCTTGATCTTGTCGGCGTGGCCCTCCCAGGTCATGCCGGCGCGCATCTTGTCGAACTCGGCCTCGTCGGTGATGCCGGACATGTACATGAAGCGCTTCTTGAAGGTCGGCGACGCCTCCTGGAAGATGGTGTGGCAGCCGGGCTCGTGGCACACCGAGATCACCGCCGCGGCCGAGATGCGCGGCTCATGCGCGGTCGCGAGCGTGCCGAAGAAGGTGCCGAAGCTCGTGCCCGACAGCACGACCTTGCTCATGTCGACCTCGGGGCGCTTGGCGAGCCAGTCGCACACCGCCTTGCCGGTCGCGATCCAGTTCTCCATCGAGAAATAGATGCCGAGCATCGGCGACTCGTACTGGCCCGGCCCGTCGATCGACAGCACCGCGAAGCCGCGGTTCATGTAGCGGTCGCCGTACAGCGCGGTCTGGATTTCCTTGTAGCTGTCCATGCCGGGGACCGAGATCACCACCGGGATCTTGCCGCCCTTGTAGTTCGGCGGCAGGTGAAACCAGGCCGGCAGCGCCGTGTCCTTGAACGGAATCCACGCCGCCTCGACCTTGTGGTCGGCCATCGCGGCATACTTGGTGTAGTTCTCGCGCTTCTTCAGATGGCAGGCGACGTTCTGCTCGTCGTTCTGGTCGTAGGGCCACTGCGCCGCGCCCCAATAGACCGCCGCCATGAAATAGTTGTCGCGCGCGGTGATCTCGTGGCCGATCTCCTCGGCGGCCTTGGCCTTGGCCTCGCGGCGGCGCGCCACCGCCTCGAAGGCCGGCGCGATGTCGGCCATTTTCTTGACCCGCTCGCGGACGCCGTGGATGTCGGCGTTGCCCTCCGGGCCGCACGGGTTGGAGACGTAGATCGAGCGCGGCTGATCCCAGTCGATGCCGTTGGTGCGCACGATGTTGTCGAGCAGCCAGCGCTGCTCCTCGAACCGCTTCATATGCGGCTCGCCGCGCTTGTCCATGATCGGCTGCGGGATACGCTCCACGAAATCCTCCTCTGTCTTTGGCGGGAGCTTAGCGGTACCCTTGGGCTGACGCTACAGCGGGAGACACGAGATGCCGGGCCAGACCACCAAAATCCGCTCGACCGACGGCGGCGAATTCGATTGCTACCTGAACGTGCCGGCGGGTGGCGACAAGATGCCTGCGGTGGTGCTGGCCTGCGCGGTCTATGGCGTCGACAAGGATTTGCGCGACATCGCCGACGAATTCGCCGCGGCGGGCATCATCGCCGCCGCGCCCGACCTGTTCTGGCGGACCATTCCCGGGCCGCTGCCCCACGACGACAAGCGGACCGGAGAGCGCTCGCAGCCGCGGCTGCAGCGGATCAAGGAGGGCGAGCACGACATGGCGGATACGCTGGCGCATCTGCGGACCCTGCCGCAGTTCAACGGCCGCGCCGCCACCTTTGGCTTCTGCTACGGCGGCCCCTACGCGATCCTCGGGCCGAAGCGGCTCGGCTATGACGCCGGCATCACCTGCCACGCCACCCAGATGCTCGACTACCTGAAGGACCTCGACGGCGTGACGCAGCCGGTCTGCATCATGTGGGGCGACCAGGACCACCGCGCGCCGAAGGAGGTGCTCGACGCCTATCGTCCGGTGCCGGCGCGGATGAAGAACGTCGAGGTGCATGTCTTCCCGGGCATCCAGCACAGCTACATGATGCCGATGAGCACCAACGCCTACGACCCGAAGACGCGCGAGTTCTCGATGAAGCGGGCGCTGGCGATCCTCGACGGCCTGCGCGGCGGCGGCGCGCAGATGCGCAAGGCGTCGTAGCTTCGCGAACGCAAGTGGCGGCGACCGGACCATCGTCGATCGGCCGCCGCATGGTGCGCGTCGAGGACGGGCCGCTGCTGCGCGGCCGCGGGCGGTATGTCGATGATCTGGATATTCCCGGCGCGCTGCATGTGGTGTTCCTCCGCAGCCCGGTGGCGCATGGGCGATTGAAAGGTATCGATGCGAGCGCGGCGAAGGCGGCACCCGGCGTCCATGCGGTGCTGACGTTCGCCGATCTGCGGCCGCTGCTGACCGGCGACCGCATCCCGCAATCGCTGCCGTCCGGCGCGATCCGCTTCCATGTCGATCCAATCGTGCTGGCGAAGGACGAGGTCACCTACGTGGGCGAGCCGGTGGCGATGGTGGTGGCGGACAGCCGCCGCATCGCCGAGGACGCGCTGGCGCTGATCGCGACTCGACATCGAAGAATTGCCGGCGGTGACCGATCCGGTGGCGGGGCTTGCGCCGGGTGCGCCGAAGGCGCGGATGGACTGCCCGGACAATCTCGTCGCACGGCAGGCCATCGACTACGGCGACATCGACGGCGCGTTCGCCAAAGCCGCGCATCGCTTCAAGGCGCAGTTCCGCCTGCACAAGGGCGGCGGCCATTCGATCGAGACGCGCGGCATCGCGGTGCGGCCCGATCCGGTCGACGACACGCTGACGATCTACGCCAACACGCAGTTGCCGCATCGCGCGAAGCAAATTCTCGTCGCGGCGCTCGGCATCGGCGAGCAGCGCATCCGCGTGGTGGCGCCGGACTCCGGCGGCGGCTTCGGGCCGAAGGCCGCGTTCCATCCCGAGGAGCTGGCGCTGCCGGCGGCGGCGCTGCTGCTGCGTAAGCCGCTGAAGTGGATGGAGGACCGCCGCGAGAATTTCGTCGCCGCGGTCGGCGAGCGCGACCAGGATTGGGACATGGAGATGGCGACCGACGCGGAGGGCCGGATGCTCGCCTTGCGCGGCAAGCTCTGCCACGACCACGGCGCCTGCACGCCCTACGGCGTGGCGCTCGCGTACAACGCCGGCACCAACGTGATCGGGCCTTATGTGCTGCCGGCGTTCCGCCTGGACATCAACTGGTGCCTGACCAACTTCGTGCCGTGCGCGCCGACGCGCGGCGCCGGGCGCCCGCAGGGCATGTACGTGATGGAGCGGCTGCTCGACGCGGTCGCCGAGAAGCTCGGCATCGCGCGCGACGAGGTGCGGCTGCGCAACATGATCCAGCCGGAGCAGATGCCGTATGCGACGCCGATCAAGCAGCGCGACGGCTCGACCATGACCTACGACAGCGGCGACTATCCGGAGTGCCAGCGCCGCGCGCTCGAAGCCGGCGGCTGGGCGGATTTCCCGGCGCGGCAGGCGGCGGCGCGGAAAGCAGGGCCGCTATCTCGGGCTCGGCCTCGCCAACTACGTCGAGGCGACCGGGCGCGGGCCGTTCGAGAGCGCGACGCTTGCGCATCGGCGCATCGGGCAAGGTCGTCGTCACCACCGGCGCGAGCGCGCAGGGCCAGGGCACCAAGTCGATGCTGGCGCAGTTGGCGTCGGACGTGCTCGACGTGCCGCCGGAGGAGATCGAGGTGATCGCCGGCGACACCGCGGGCACCGCGCTGGGCTTCGGCGCCTTCGCCAGCCGCCAGGCGGTGACCGCCGGCAACGCGGTGCATCAGGCCGCCATCGTCGTGCGCGACAAGGCGCTGAAGGCCGCGGCCGAACTGCTGGAGGCATCGGCGGAGGACCTGGAGCTGAAGGACGGCGCGGTTCGGGTCAAAGGCGTGCCGGAGATGAAACGGACGCTGGCGCAGATCGCCCACGCCATCGGCGGCGTGCCGGGATTTGCATTGCCGCAAGGCGTGACGCCGGGACTTGCCGCCGCGATCGACTTCCCGGCCCCGGCGCTGACCTATTGCAACGGCAGCCACGTCTGCGAGGCCGAGGTCGATCCCGAGACCGGCCATGTGCGGCTGATCAAATACATCGTCGTGCATGACTGCGGCCGCATCATCAATCCGATGATCGTCGACGGTCAGGTGGTCGGCGCGGTGGCGCACGGCATCGGCGCTACGCTTTACGAATGGATGCGGTTCGACGACAGCGGCCAGCCGCAGACCGTCACCTACGGCGACTATCTGCTGCCCAGCACCGACACGGTGCCGCCGATCGAGGTGATCCACATGGAATCGCCGACGCCGCTCAACCCGCTCGGCGTCAAGGGCGCCGCCGAAAGCGGCACCATCGCGGCGCCCGCCGCCATCGTCTCCGCCATCGACGACGCGCTGAGGCCGTTTGGCGTCCGCGTCCGCGACCTGCCGGTCACGCCGGAGCGGTTGCTGGCGCTGATCCGGGCCGGACGGCCGGCCTGACCCCTTGGAAAGAGACAGACGCTGGCGCTAATCTTGCATCTTCTACCGGGACCGCCGCGTTCACGCCAACAGTGAGGCATCCATGCTCAATCGCCGTCGTGTCGTCCAAGGCGGTATCGCCGCCGTTGGCTCGTTAGCCGCGCCATCGCTGCTGCGCGCGCAGGGCAAGCCGCCGATCAAAATCCGCTACAGCGAGGTGGTGCGCTCGATCCTGTACGCGCCGGCCTATGTCGCGATCACGCAAGGCTTCTTCAAGGACGCCGGCCTCGACGTCACGCTGTCGACGGCGCAGGGCGGCGACAAGGCGGCGGCGCTGATGCTGTCCGGCGGCGCCGACATCGCGCTGATCGGGCCGGAGACCTCGATCTACGTGCAGAACAGCGACTCGCCGACCAAGCTGCCGATCTTCTGTGCGCTCACCGCGACCGACGGCTTCATGCTGGTCGGCCGCGACAAGGTCGACAAGTTCGACTGGAGCATGCTGAAGGGCAAGGAAATCCTCGGCTTCCGGCCGGGCACCACGCCGATCCTGTTCTTCGAGGCGGCGATGCGGAAGAACGGCATCGATCCGCTGAAGGACGTCAAGCTCAACAACAACGTGGCGATCCCGGCGCGGGTCGGCTCCTGGCTCGCCGGGCCAGAACCAGTACGCCATCTTCATCGAGCCGGACGCCTCGCAGCTCGAGATGGACGGCAAGGCGCATTACCTCGCCTCGATCGGCGAGACCGTCGGCACCGCCGACTACACGACCTTCATGGCGACCGACAAATACATCAAGGAGAATCCGGCGATCATCCAGACCTGGACCGACGCGATCTATCGGGCCCAGAAATGGACCGCCGAGAAGCCGACCGAGGAGGTCGCCAAGGCGATCGCGCCGTTCTTCCAGGGCGTCAATCCGAAGGCGCTGGAGCCGCGGCGGTCGAGCGCTACCGCAAGCTCAAAATCTGGAAGAACACGCCGAAGATCGAGCCGGCGGCGATCGAGCGGTTCCAGGACATCCTGGTGCAGGGCAACGTGCTGGAGAAAGCCAAGCGCGTGAAGTTCGACACCCTGGTGGTGACCGAATTCGCCAACAAGGCGAAGTGATCCGTGCGCGCAGTCGACCAGCGGCAGCCGGCCGCAAGGTCGAGCTGCGCCATGTCGGGCTTCGCTATTTCGGCCTCGACGGCGAGACCGAGGCGCTGAACGACATCTCGCTCATCATCGCGCCGGGCGAGTTCACCGCCATCATCGGGCCGAGCGGCTGCGGCAAGAGCACGCTGCTGTCGCTGATCTCCGGCATCATCGAGCCGACCGAAGGCGCGGTGCTGGTCGACGGCGTGCCGGTGACCGGGCCGAGCCGCAAGGTCGGCTACATGCTGCAGCAGGACTACCTGTTCGAGTGGCGCACCATCCTCGACAACACGCTGCTCGGCGCCGAAATCCAGGGCGCCGACATGACGCCACGCCCGCGAGCGGGCGACGCAGCTTCTGACCCGATACGGGCTCGGCCAGTTCCTGCATCATCTGCCGCGGCAGCTTTCGGGCGGCATGCGCCAGCGGGTGGCGCTCGCCCGCACGCTCTGCACCGAGCCCGACGTCGTGCTGCTCGACGAGCCGTTCTCGGCGCTCGATTCGCAGACCCGCCTCGCGCTCGCCGATGAGGTGGCGCAAATCCTGCGCCGCGAGGGCAAGACCGCGATCCTGGTGACGCACGACATCGGCGAGGCGGTCAGCATGGCCGAGCGGGTCGTCGCGCTGACGCGCCGGCCGGGGCAGGTGAAGTCGGACCTCGCCATCCGTTTCGCCAGCGCCAACGGCGAGCGCCCTGCCCCGTTCGCGGCGCGGAACGCGCCGGAGTTCAACGGCTACTTCAACACGCTCTGGAAGGAGCTCGAGGTCCATGTCGAAGGTTGACGCCATGGACGCCGGCATCGCTGCGCCGAGCGCCCAATATCTCGCCTGGCTGCGCCGCGAGCGGCGCACCCGCCTGACCATCCGCGGCGCGCAGCTTGCGATCCTGGTGGTGTTCCTGGTGCGGTGGGAAATCCTGCCGCGGGTGCAGCTCATCAATCCGCTGTTCACCAGCTATCCGTCGGCGATCTGGCCGACCTTCGTCGACATGCTGAAGGCCACGCCGCAGCAGCCGAGCATCCTCGACCCACACCTGGGCGACGGTGATGGCGACCGTGGTTGGCTTCACCGCCGCCATGCTGCTCGGCACCGCGATCGCCGCGGCGCTGTGGTGGTGGGATGGCCTCTACAAGGTGCTCGACCCGTATCTGGTGGTCGCCAACGCCATGCCGAAGACGGCCTTCGTGCCGATCTTCTACATCTGGCTCGGCGCGACGTTGTCGATCTACGGCATGTCGCTCGCGATCTCGCTGTTCATCACCATCCTGATGATCTACTCGGGCTTCCAGGGCATCGATCCGAACCGCATCAAGCTGGCGCAGACCTTCGGCGCGACCAAAGCGGCAAATCCTGGCTCAAGGTGGTGCTGCCCGGCAGCGTGCCGACGCTTGATCGCGGCGCTCAAGGTGAACGCCGGGCTGTCGCTGGTCGGCGTCGTGGTCGGCGAATTCCAGTCGGCCAATCTCGGGCTCGGCTATCTCGATCGTCTACGGCAGCCAGATCTTCAAGATGAACATCGTGATGACCGCGATCACGCATCCTCGCGATCGTGTCGTCGCTGATGTATCTCGCGATCTCGTGGCTCGAAACCGCCGTGATGCGGCGGCGGTAGGAGAACAACATGGCCAACAACATCGACGGGCCGCTCTACTACGAGCGGATGGGGCGCACCGGGCCGGTGATGGCCTTCGCGCATCCGAACCCGATGGACCAGTCGTGCTGGATTTACCAGATGGCGCAGATGTCGACCTGGTATCGCTGCATCGCCATCGACGTGCCGGGCTACGGCCGCTCGCCGAAGTGCCGCAAGGGCGTCAGCATGGACGACATCGCCCAGGGCTTCTGGGAGGCGATCGACGAGATCGCGCCGGGCGAGAAGGCGATCCTGGTCGGTTGCTCGGTCGGCTCGGCGATCATCAACTACATGCACAACCTCAAGCCGGAGCGCACACCGGCGCTGATCTTCTCCGGCACCGGTTACAATCCGGGCAAGGCCTTCGCCCACGAGCGCATCGCCAACTACCAGAAGTACGGCATCGGCTTCCGCTGGCGCTTCACGTTCGAGGATTTCAGCCCAGCGTTCCGCGCCGATCCGCTTGCCACGTTCTTCGCCGAGATGTTCACCGAGCGGAACAAATTCGGCGACATCGATTCGATCATCCATCAGTTCGAGGCCCACGCCGCGACGAACCCGGAGGATCAGGAGGCACGGATCGCCTGCCCGTCGATCATCCTGACCGGCACCGAGGACAACACCCACAAGAACGCATTCCCGTTGCAGGACCGCATCAAGAACTGCGAGCTGAAGATACTGCCGGGGGCTGGACATGCCTGCCAGATCGAGCAACCCTGGCTGTTCAACCGGATGATGATCGAGTTCCTGAAGAAGCACCGGCTGTTTCCGGACGGCTGATTTTTTTGGGGTGCGCCATGGCCGTTGCGCGACGCCGCCTCCTGCAACTCAGCGCCGCTGCCGCCGTGATGCCGGCCACTGCGGCGTTCGCGGACAACTACCCGTCGCGGCCGGTGCGGATCATCGTCGCCACCGCGGCGGGCGGCACCACCGATCTTGCGGCCCGGCTGATCGCGCAATGGCTCGCCGAGAAACTCGGCCAGGGCTTCGTGGTCGAGAACCGCACCGGCGGCAGCAACAACATCGGCACCGAGGCCGCGGCGCATGCGCCGCCCGACGGCACCACCCTGTTCATGGCCAACTCGGTCAACGCCATCAACACGTCGATGTATTCGAATCTCAGCTTCAACTTCTCGACCGACCTCATTCCGGTCGCGGTCGCGATGAAGTCGGTGCTGGTGCTTCAGGTTCACCCGTCGGTGCCGGCCAAGACGCTGCCGGAGTTCATCGCCATCGCCAAAGCCAACCCCGGCAAGATCAACATGGGCTCCGGCGGCAAGGGCTCGACCGGCGCGATGTGCGGCGAGTTGTTCCAGATGATGGCCGGCGTCAAGCTCCAGCACGTGCCCTATCGCGGCGAGTCGCTGGCGATGTCCGACCTGATCGGCGGACAGGTCCAGATGGTGATCGCCACGGTGGGCTCGTCGATCCAGTACATCAAAGGCGGCCAGGTGCGCGCGCTGGCGGTCACCTCAGCGCAGCGAACCGATGCTCTGCCGGAGGTGCCGCCGATCGGCGACACGCTGCCGGGCTACGAGGCGACCTCATGGAGCGGCCTGATGGCGCCAAAGGGCACCCCGGCCGAGATCGTCGAAAAGCTCAACCGCGAGGTCAATGCAGCGCTGGCCGACCCCAAGGTGATCGAGCGCTTCATCGCCATCGGCGGACCGCCGACGCCCGACACCCCCGCCGCGTTCGGCCGCATCATCGCGGCCGACACCGAGAAATGGGCGAAGGTGGTGAAGGCGACGGGCGCCAAGGCGGACTAGCGTGTGCCGGATGCAGTGACCTGCAGACCGCAGAGTTTTGTCGCCTTTCGCTATGGCTCATTACTGCCATTTTTATCGAAGATGTCCCCAGCGAATTCGATTTTCGCGGTGATTCGAGTCGAGTCGATGTGGCGACGCGGCTAGGTTGTGCCGTCGGATCGCCTCGCATTCCAACGCGAATGTTGCCCTATGCCTGATCGACTGCTTGCATGGTTGCTCCTCGGCACCCTCGCCCTGCTGCCCGCCAAGGCATGGGCCGGTGCCCTGACCATTCAGGGCTCCTCGACCTTCAGCACCAACATCCTCAGCCCCAACCAGGCGGAGATCGAGTCGCTGTCCGGTCAGGAGTTGAAGATCGTCGCCATCCGTTCCGACCTCGGGCTGCTGCGGCTTCTGGCGGGCCAAGCGGAATTCGCGGTGATCTCGACCACGCTGCAGCACGCCATCGATTCACTCCGGCCGAACAGTCCCGACCTGCCCTACGAAAGGCTGCAACAGTTTCCGGTGTCTCAGATGCGGGTCGCGTTCGCGGTCAATCCGAGCAATCCGGTCCGCAAGGCCGACATGGGCGTGATCCGGCGCGTGCTGGCGGGCGAAACCGTAAGTTGGAAAGAGCTTGGCGGGCCGGACGAGAATATCCGGGTGGCCTATGTGCAGTCCGGCGGCGGCGTCACGTTGTGTGTCGCCGGCCAGTTGTTCGACGGCCATCCGTTCACTCCGGCCAATCCGATCCGCGTCGCCTTCGGCTCGCAGGTGATCAGGGTGGTCGAGCAGGAGCCGCGCGCGCTTGGCATCGCGCAGCTCGGCCTGGTCCGGGAGCATCAGCTGCCGGAGCTCGCCACCGATCAGGTGATCGAGCAGGAGCTCAGCCTGGTGACGTTCGGCGAGCCATCCGTCGAGCAGCGGGCGGTGATCGCGGCGGTGCGCAAGGTCGCGGCCGATGCCGGCATGCCGGTGGCGAAGTAAGGTCTCGATCGCCGCGCCAAGCCGCCGCACCACACGCCGCAACAATCGGTTATGATGCTGGCTCAAGACTGGAGAGCAGAGCCATGCCGCGTCTCGTCACCACCATCGCCGCCGCGCTGATCGCACTCGTCAGCGGCGCCGCGGCGTCGGCACAGACCTTCCCGCAACGGACCGTGAAGTTCATCCTGCCGTTCGGGCCGGCGAGCGGCACCGACATCACCGCGCGGCTGGTCAGCCAGCGTCTCTCCGAGCGTTGGGGCAAGCCGGTGGTGATCGAGAACCGCCCGGGCGGCGACGGCCTGGTCGCCATCAACGCGTTCATCAGCGCCAACGACGACCACACCTTGCTGTGGGTGCCGGTCGGCACCTTCGCGGTGCATCCCTACGACAAGGACAAGCTGCCCTACGACGCCGACCGCGATCTGATCCCGATCGCCAATGTCAGCACGCTGTATCTGGCGTTGTCGGCGCCGGCGTCGCTCGGGGTCAAGACGTTCAAGGAGTTCGTCGATCTGGCCAAGGCCAGTCCGGGCAAGTTCAACTACGCCGCCGCCAACGGCAACGCCGACTTCCTGATCACCGGATTCCTCAAGAGCAACAACCTCGATGTGCCCAAGGTGCCCTACCGCGACATCATGCAGGGGCCGAACGACCTCGTCCGAGGGCCGCATCCAGCTGCTGTCGTCGTCGCTTGCGATCGTCACGCCGCTCTATCAAGCCAAGAAAATCCAGATTCTCGCGGTGACCGGACGAAAGCGCGCGAGCAGCGTGCCGGACGTGCCGACCGTGGGCGAGGCCGGCTATCCGGCGCTGGAGATGGAGAGCATCGGCGGCATGTTTGGGCCGAAGGGCATGCCGCTTGCGACGCGCGAGCAGATCGCCGCCGACGTGCGGGCGGCGGTGGCGAGCGATCCGACCATCGCCACCAAGCTGCAATCGACCGGCCAGGTCGTCGATGTGCAGGGTCCACAGGAGTTCGCCGCAGGCATCAAGAAGATGCAGGCCCAGCTCGCCGGCATCGCCAAGGTGCTTGGGATGAAGGCGGCGACCGCGCAGTAGCATTCCGGCTGCAACGTCATTCCGGTCGAGCGCCGCGGAGAGCCGGAATCCATAGTTCCTGTGCCAGATGAGCGCTGCGGGTCCTCGCTTCCGCGGTGACGAACGGCTGATGGCGCGCCGCGCGAATGACGGCGAGAGGTCGGCTACTTGAACGTCTTCTGCAAAAACGCGATCAGGTCGGCGCGGTCGGAGGCGTCCGGCATGCCGGCATAGGGCATGCGGTTGGCCGGCACCACTGGCTTGCGGATCGGCGATGAAGGTGTCGACGGTCTGCGGCGACCAGACGATGCCGCTCCGCTTCATCGCCGGCGAATAGCGGAAGTCGGTCGCCGTGCCGGCCTTGCGGTCGAACACGCCGTAGAGCGAGGGACCCACGCTCTCGGCGTTGCGATCGAGCGAATGGCAGGACTGGCATTCCTCGAACTTCTTCTCGCCGCGGGCGGCGTCGCCGTCGGCCCAAGCGCTGCCGGACCATGCGGCGCTCGCCGCGGCGGAAAGCGCCGCCGCGAGCAGGAACCGAACAGCGTGGCTCATGCGTGCACCAGCGGGCCGGGATTCTTCATGTAGCGGGTCTTGATCGCGTCGGCGGTCCAATAGGCCAGCGCGCCGACCGGCCCGGTCGGGTTGTACGATGAGTTGTGCGGGAACACGTTGGCGCCGACCACGAACAGGTTGTGGCAGTCCCAGCTCTGCAGGTATTTGTTCAGCGCGCTCGCTTTCGGATCGACCCCCATGATGGTGCCGCCGGTGTTGTGCGTGCTCTGGTAGGGCACCACGGTCCAGCTCGGCCGCGACGACGCCTGGTTGAGCTGCGTCGGGTTCATCGACTTGGCGATGCTGTTGACGAGCTCGGCGGCGTGCTTGCCCATCTTCTGCTCGTTCTCCTTGTAGTCGAACGTCATCCGCATCAGCGGCTGGCCGAACGCATTGCGATAGGTCGGATCGAGATCGTAGTAATTGTAGCGGTTGCCCATCACGCTGCCGCTGGCGTTGATGTTCATCGCGGTCTGGTACCACTGGGCGGTCGCCTTCTTCCACGCGGTGCCCCATTGCGGCGTGCCGCGCGGCACCGGCCGGTAGCCGATCGGCAGCGCCGAGTTGAAGCCGGAGCCGACGTTGTAGCCGCCGACGAAGCCATGCGGGCCGCGGTCGAAGCTCAAGTTGATGTTGAAGTCGTCGATGGTGTGGTTGGAGCCGCCGGCGTTGATGAACGGGTTGAAGTATTTGCCCTCGAAGAACAGCGTCGCGCCGACGCCGTTCTGGTAGCAGTAGTTCTTGCCGATCACGCCGGTCTGCGCCGCCGGATCGTAGGGCGCGCCGATGCCCGACAGCAGCATCAGGTGGACGTTGTTGATGGCGTAGGCGGTCAGCAGCACCATGCCGGCCGGCTGCTCGAACTCCTCGCCGTTCAGCACATTGGTGTAGGCGACGCCGGTGACCTTCTTGCCGTCGGAATCCTTGAGAATCCGGGTGACCCATGAGTGCGTGCGCAGCTCGAAGTTCGGGTTGCGCATGGCGATCGGGATCACCGAGTTCATCGGCGTGCCCTTGGCGTTGGCCTCGCAGCCGAACCGCTGGCAATAGCCGCAATACTGGCAGGCGCCGTATTTGGAGCCGTCCGGATTGGTGTAGGCGCGCGACGCATTCGCCGACGGCCGCGGGAACGGGTGATAGCCCTGCTCCTTCGCGGCCTTGGAGAACATCTCGCTGGCGAGGATCGGGGTCAGCGGCGGCAGCGCATAGTCGCGCGCGCGCGGCGCCTCGAACGGATTGCCGCCGTCCTGGAGCTGGCCCTTGATGTTGCCGGCCTTGCCGGACACCGCGGCGGTGTATTCGAACTTTTCGTAATAGGGCTCGAGCTCGTCGTAGGTGATGCCCCAGTCCTGGATCGTCATGTCGGCGGGGATGAAACTCTTGCCGTAACGCTCCTCGTAATGGGAGCGCACCTTGAACTCCATGTCGGTCCATCGCCAGGTGTGGCCGCTCCAGTGGTTGCCGGAGCCGCCGACGCCCTCGCCCGGCAGGAACGAGCCGAGCCGGCGCATCGGCAGCGCGTCCTGGGACGGGTTGTTGCGGATGGTCAGCGTGTCGCGCGCCGTGTCCATCATCATCTGGTGGCGCACCACGTAGCGCAGCTCGTCGCGGATGTTCGGCACCGCGAAGTCCTTGGCCGCGTTGGGCAGCGCGCCGCGCTCCAGCGCCACCACCTTCAGCCCGGCTTCCGTCAATTCCTTCGAGAGAATGCCGCCGGTCCAGCCGAGACCGACCACGACGACATCGACTTCCTTGAGCTTGGTTGCCATGGATTGCCTTTAATTTTGCGCATGTCCTTTTCGGAAAACCGGTTCCCACTTTTCCGGGACATGCGCCTCAGCTCAGATCGGCGATGCCGAGGATTTCGGCGGTGTATTTCTTGCCGCGGTACTTCTCGACGTTGTCGCGATGCACCGCGATCGCGCCGGGGAAGCCGATCAGCTTCCAGCCGGCCTTGTCGCGGTTGCCGCCGTAGATCGGGTCGGAGAACATGCCCTCCATCACGGTCTGGTAGACGGCGCTCCAGAAGGTGCGCACCGGCAGGCCGTCGTCGAACGTGATTTTCGCGGTCGGAGAGTCCGACCAGGACATCCTCGCGCTGTTTGGCATCGATGCGGTCGAAGCTCTTGCCGTAGGTCTTGCGGCAATACGCGTTGGTGGCTTCGATGCCGGCGCGATAGAGCTGCGCCGGCGTCAGCGGCAGTTGGTAGCCCTGGTTCGGCGTGCCGCGCTTCCAGGGGCCCTGCATGTAGAGGCGATCGCCCTTGCCCCAGCCGCCGGCGAGTGCGCGGTCGATGTAGATGTTGAGACCGACGTCGGTGCCCTTGGGCGTGAACTCGTCGGCCGGGATCATGTGATCGACCAGCGCCTCGACGAAGGCGGCTTCCTCGATATTCAAGAATGCATAGCCGGGTTGCGCGGGCGCCGGTGTCGCGGGCGTTTGCTGCGCGTCCGCCGGCGTTGCCGCGACGGTTCCGGTGGCCGCGGCTGCGCCGCCGACCACCGCGCCCTTCAGGAAATCGCGCCGATCGAAATTGCTCGAGCCTTGCTCGCTCATGCTGTCCTCCCCAGGTCCGCGTCCGGCTTGTATTCGCCTGTTTGCGGGCGTTCTAAGCGCCAGCGTGCGCCTTCCGCAAAAGCTCGGCAAGAGCCGGACGCCGGATGCGGGACAGCGCGGGCCAATGCGCTATGATGGCTGAAGAAAAGAAGCCAGGAGAAAAACATTGCAACGTCTGTGCGCCGCCCTTGCCTTGATCGTGATGCTCGCGCTAACGCCCGGCCGGGCGCTCGCCGAATGGCCGGACAAGCCGGTGAAGGTCATCGTCCCCTACTCGGCCGGCGGCGCCAACGACCTGCTCGGCCGGGTGTTCGCCGAACAGCTCAGCAAGACGTTCAACCAGCAGTTCTTCGTCGAGAACCGCACCGGCGGCGGCGGCCTGATCGGCACCACCGAGGTCGCGCGCGCGGCGCCCGATGGTTACACGCTGGAGATTTCCGGCATGCCGTCGCATGTGCTGGCGCCGGCGATGAACAAGAACGCGAGCTTCGATCCGATCAAGGACTTCACCCACATCGCCTATCTCGGCGGACCGCCCAACGTGTTCGTGGTGCATCCGTCGCTCGGCATCAACAGCTTCAAGGAGCTGATCGCGCTGATGAAGAAGACGCCGGATGGCGTGCAATACGTCTCGCCCAGCATCGGCTCGGTCGGCAACATGGTCGCCGAATATGTCGCCGACCAGGAGCATGTGAAGCTCAGCCACATCGTCTATCGCGGCGGCGGCTCGGCGATCGGCGATCTGGTGGCCGGTCATGTGAAGGTCGGCAGCATGACGCTGTCGACCACGCTGGCGCATATCCAGGCCGGCAAGCTGAAGCCGCTCGCGATCTCCTCGGAGCAGCGCGTGCCGGAGTTTCCCGACGTGCCGACCCTGGTCGAGCTCGGCTATCCCGGCTTGATCGTGCGGACCTGGTATTCGCTGTCGGGGCCCGCCGGGTTGCCGCGCGACATCGTCGACAAGCTCAACGCCGCGGTGAACAAGGCCCAACAGAACCCCGAGGTGCAGAAGCACCTCGCCGTCGAGATGGTGCAGACCAAGGCGATGACGCCTGACGAGATCACCCAGTTCATGCAGCACGAGGTCGCCCAGTGGGCGCCGACCGCGCGGCGCATCTCCGAGCAGAAATAGGACCGACCGCAATGGACGACCGCAGCAACATCAACGCCCGCATCGCCTACGACGACCTGCGCGAGTGGCTCGCTCGCGCCGAGCTGCTCGGCGAGGTGCGGCATGTGAAGGGCGCGAGCTGGCAGGAGGACATCGGCCTCGCCGCCGAGGCGATCCTGCGCGAGGAGAACGGACCCTGCGTGGTGTTCGACGAGGTGCCGGGCTCGCCGAAGGGCTTCCGCGTGCTGCTCAACATGTTCGCCGGCGTCCGCCGCAACATGACGCTGGGCTTTCCCGATCACCTGACCAAGTGGGAGCTGTCCGACGCCTTCCGCCAGGCCTATCTGCAGGACCAGGAGCCGATCCCGCACGAGATGGTCGAGGACGGGCCTATCTTTGAGAACATCATCACCGGCGACGCCGTCGACGTGACCAAATTTCCGTCGCCGGTCTGGCACGAGAAGGACGGCGGCCGCTACATCGGCACCGGCACCTACAGCATCACCCGCGACCCCGAGGAGAACTGGCTCAACGCCGGCGCCTACCGCGCCATGGTGCACGACAAGACCTCGGTCGGCATGCTGATGGCGGCCGGCCATCACGCCGCGATCCACTTCGACAAATACGTCAAGCGCGGCGAGCCGATGCCGGTGGCGATGGTGCTGGGCGGCGATCCGCTGGCGTTCTTCTACGGCGGGCTGGAGGCGCCCTACGGCGTGTTCGAGCTCGACGTGGTCGGCGGCCTGCGCGGCCATGCGGTGAAGATGGTCAAGGGCAAGGTGACCGGGCCTGCCGATCCCGGCCCATGCCGAGATCGTGCTGGAGGGCTATGTCACGCTCGACAAGCGCGTGGTCGAAGGCCCGTTCGGCGAATGGACCGGGCATTACGCCGGCGGCGCCAAGCCCTGCACGGTGCTCGACGTCAAGGCGATCTATCACCGCAACGATCCGATCATGCTCGGCGTGCCGCCGATGGGCGGCGGGCCGGACGAGATGGCGCGCTACCGCGCGGTGATGCGCTCGGCCACCATCAAGCAGAACATCGCCAACGCCGGCGTGCCGGGCGTCGACGCAGGTGTGGTGCCATGAGATCGGCGGCGCCCGCATGCTGCACGGCATCGCCATCAAGCAGCGCTATCCCGGTCACGCGGTGCAGGCCGGCCACATCGCCGCGCAATGCGGCGCCTCGGCCTATGCCTCGAAATACGTCGTGGTGGTGGATGACGACGTCGACGCCACCAATCTCGATCATCTGCTGTGGGCGATGCTGACCCGCACCGACCCGAAGCATTCGATCCAGTTCATCGAGGGCTCGTGGGACTCGCCGGCCGATCCGGCGCTGTCGCCGGAGAAGCGCGCGAGGGGCGACATGACGCATTCGGTCGCCATCATCGACGCCACGCGGCCGTGGGCGTGGCGCGACAAGTTCCCGCCGACCAACACGCCGAGCGCCGAGGTGGCGCGGAAGGCGAAGGAAAAGTTCGGCTGGCTGCTGGAGGGGAAGAAGTGACAGGAGGCGCGGCCGGCTCCGTCAAGGCTTGGCCGATTTCAGCAGCGCCGACAGGTCGAGCTTGCGAGCGGCATCACGGTAGCGTGCGCCATCGCCGTTGAGCAGGTTCTCGACCAGCGCCGGCTTTTGAAGCTGCTCACGCACGCGCGAGACCGCAGTAGCGCTGCTGCCGCGCACCACGGCGAGACTCTTGTCGCTGCCGTCGGAGCCGGCGTAGAAGCCGCTCTCGGTCAGCACCAGCCATTCGCCTGACGCGCCGCTCATCGCCGTCGCCATCAGCTTGCCGCTGCCGCGATCCCAGTACCGGATGGCGCCATCGAGGCTGCCGGCGACGATCAAGCGGTCGTCGGCCGAGAACCCGACGGCGTACGTCGCGTACTGCGGGCCGCGCAGGATGAAACGCCGCTTGCCGGTTGCCGCATCCCAGACCACGACGTTGCCGCGCTCGCTGCCGACATCGCCCGACGAGGTGTGGCGCTGGCTGATGCCGGCGGCAAGGGTTTTGCCGTCATGGGACATCGCCAGCACGGTGGCATAGCGATAGCTCGCCAGGCTCGGGCCAAGGTCGAAGGTGCGAACGACCTTGCCGGTCGCAAGGCTCCACAGCCAGACGGTGGTGTCGAAAGCGCCGCTGCCGGCCAGGAACCGGCCGTCCGGCGAGAATGTCAGCGCAACAACGTCGCCATCCTCCACGGCGGACGGCAGCAGCCGGAGCTGCTTCAGCGTCTTCGCGTCCCAGATTTCGGCCTTGCCGTTCCTGCGGCCGACCGCGACCATCGCGCCGTCGGGGGTGAAGGCAAACGCCTTGGGATCGTCGTTGTCCTCGACGGATGGGAAATTCTGCACGATCTTTCCGTCAGCGGTGTCGATCAGCACGCCGCCGGAATTCGACGAGTTGGCGTCCTTGCCGAACTGCGCCACCAGGCCGGCGAGCTTGCCGTCCGGCGACAGCCACGCCCGCCACACCTGCCGCAAGTCCGCGACGGCGAGCTTGCGCGGCTGCTTCCCGGGTTCGAGCGGCAACAGCAGGACATCACTCTTCTCGCTGCCAGCCAGCGCGAGTTTTCCGCCGGGGGCGAAATCATGGACCATGAACTCGCCTTCGGCCGCAATGTGCGAGCTGAAAGGCTTCAGGCCGCCGGTCCACAGGTCGAAATCAATCGCGGGCTCGGCGCCCTCGCGGTGCGCGCGCTGCAACAGCACCTGCGGGCCATGCGCCGTGACGGTGTTGGCGACTGGGCCAAAGCCGCGCAGATCCTTGATTGCAGCGCCGGTGTCGAGCGCGCGGATGCGGACGACGCCGGGTTCGGCGACCGCGACCGACTTGAGGTCATGCGACAAGCCGATCACGTTCGGCGGCTTGTCCTGACCCGGCCAGCGGATGGTCTGGTCGAGCTTGCGCGCGGCAAGGTCCCAGACCAGCAGTTCCGGCGCGTCCTTTTGCGCGATCACGATGCGCGGCGACTGCGGGCTAAAGAATATCTTCACCGCGTCGGGATCGTAGGTGTCCTTCAGCTTGTCGCATCGCTCCGGCTTGTGAATGTCGGTCACAATGGCGCGCTCGCGGAGGCTCCACAATTTGGTTTCGCCGCGCTGGCAGTTGGCCGTGGTCTGGACCAGCGCCCTGTCCTCATCGAGATAGCCGGCAAACGTGTGCAGCTTCGGCAGCGCGAACCATGAACGCTCGGCGCCCGAATGCGCGTCATACTCGGCGACGATGCCTGGGCCGGTCCAGGTCTCGTTGGCCAGCACGATCAGCCGGCCGCCGTCCGCGGAAAGCCTGGCTGCGGCAATGTCCGGGTTGCCATCGCCTTTCTTGGTCGGACGCACCTCGACAGTGCGAACCAGGCGGCGTGAGGCCAGCGACCAGACCTTGACCATGCCGCTGTGGTCGCCGGACACCAGGAACTGGCCCTTGCCGTCGATCGAAAGCGACGTGATGCGGGTGGTGTCCTCGCCCGATTTGTTCAGCGTCGCGATCACAGCCCCGCTCGCCACGCTCCAGAACTTGATGGCGCCGTCCTTGTGCCCGGTGATGTACACCGCACCGTCCGGCGTGAATGCGCTGGCGGTGACGAACACTGGATCGTTCAGCCGCCGCAGCGGCAGCCCCGCTGCGGTGTCCCACAACAGCCCGAGATCGGGCAGCGCCAGGATTTTGCCATCCGCGGAGAATAACGCCTGCTCGCCGGCGCCCGGATCGGCGAAGCTGGCGGTGACGGCAACCGATAGCTTTTCGGCCGCGGCGGCGACAGACGCCAGCATCATCAGCCCGGAAAGCGCTGCGCCCAACCGCCGCTTCAGCATGCGTGCCCCCGTTGTGCCGCGGCTCTATTCCGCGGCGGTCGCGGTCGCGAGCTTGCTTTCCTGCTCTTGCTGATAGAGGCGATCGACGATGCGGCGGGCCTGGATGCCGCCGCTGTCGGCGTTGATGTCGGTCTGCGGCGCGGCGGGATCGAGATCGATGTTGGCCTGCTGATTGGTGAACACCGAGACGTCCTCCAGGAACGCGGTCTTGATCTGCTGGAACACCCGCTCGGTCACGTCGGCATTGCGCGGCTGGAAGTCGTGGGCCTGGCCCCAGAAGTAATGCGTCGTGGTCTCGGTCTCCGGCGTCATGGCGTTGAGGTTGCGCATCTCGATGCCGCCGACGCGGCGGCCCTCCGGCGCGCCGGTGCCGGTCGGCGTCGCGCCGACGTCGAGGCGGATGTAGGACGGCGGCGTGTACTCGATGATCTGCCAGCGGTCGACGTTGCCGGTGAAGCCGCCGATCTTGACGAAGGCCGGCGGCGCCGGCTGATCGATGATCCAGCGCGTCACCTGCACGCCGGTCGGCGTCCGCTGCACGCGGACCGCGGCGTGCTCGACCAGCGCCATGTTGCCGATGGTGGTCTCGTGGACGAAGGCGAGATGCGTGAGGTCGAGCAGGTTGTCGTTGACGAGCTGCCAATTGCACTGCGCGTAGAGATAGTCGGACTTGGCGCCCCAGTTCGGATCGTCGAACCAGTGATAGTCCGGGATCGTCGCCGGATCGGCCTGCGCCGGATCGCCCATCCAGATCCACAGCCACTTGTAGCGGTCGACCACCGGATAGGCCTTCACCCGCGCGGACGCCGGGATCAGGTCCTGGCCGGGCACGCGCACGCAGGCGCCGGTGCGGTCGAAGCGGAGCCCGTGGTAATGGCATTGCAGCACGTCGTCGGCGACGAGCTTGCCCATCGACAGCGGCAGGCGGCGGTGCGGGCAGCGGTCCTCCAGCGCGACCGGGGTCGCCGTTCTCGGTGCGATAGAACACCACCGGCTCGTTCATGATGACGCGGCGGAACGGATTGCGGCCGATGTCGCTGGTGGAGGCTGCGACGTACCAGTAATTGCGGAGGAACATGGGCGCCTCGCGGGAGCTGTGCTGGCCCAAAAATAGGCGCGCGGCGGGATGGGGTCAAACGCTCCCGAAGGCGCTACAGCATCTCCTTGATGGCGCGGATCAGCTTGCGGTCGACGCTGATCATGTCGCCGCCGGCGGGAAGCTTCAGCGTGGCGCGCTCCTCGGCCGGAGATGGCGCGGCCTTGCAGGATGACGCGGCCGTCGCCGGTCAGATAGATCGACGACGCGGTTTCCTGCTCATCCTCCCACACCAGCTCGACGCGGAACTTCAGCGCCATCAGACCTTCTCGACGAGCGGTCGCGCTCGGGCTTGAAGCGGAACCGCGGGATCGCATCGACGTCGGTGCCGGTGACGCGGATCACCCAGGCCTTGCCCGGGTGCTCGGTGGAGTGCAGCACGCCCGGCCCGTAGGCGCGGGTCAGGCCGGGCGTCAGCGCGTAGTGCTCGACCGGCGCCAGCACCGCCTGCTCGTCGCTTTCGGCATTGGTTCGCCGCCATTCGGTCATGTTGGTGACGGCCTTGGCGGTGCCGTACACCGCCCAGGAGGCGCCGTGGTTGTGCGGCGAGCCCTTCTTCGGCCCGTCATAGACGTGGGCCAGCACATAGACATCGGTGTCCGGATCGTGCGCCAGCGTGCGGCGGCCGATCGGCGTGTCGTCGTTGAACGTCTCGGCGACGAAGTCCGGATTGCCAAGCAACACCGACAGCTTCTCGGCGATCTGAGGCAACGCCTTCGCACAGCGGCTGACCCGAAGTCAGCAGCGCGTGATGATCCTCGCAGAAATCGTCCAGCGTGTAGGCCATGGCGCCCTCCCGGTTGCCAGCCCAGGCTAGCGAAGGATCGGCTGCGGCGGGAAGGCGTTTGCCGCCCGCCTGGAGCCGACGATAGGATGGCGCAACAGCGCGATGGGGAGGAACGCCATGCACCGGATCGGCCTGATTGCACTTGCGACGCTGCTGGCGGGCTGCCAGCTGCTGGCCGGCGGCCCCTTGGCGATGGCGCAGGACAATTACCCGACCGGGACCGTGAAGTTCGTGCTGCCGTCGGCGCCGGGCTCCACCACCGACATCCTGACGCGGCTGACGGCGGACGCGCTCGGCCGCAAATGGGGCAAGCCCACCATCGTCGAGAACATCGCCGGCGGCAGCATGAACATCGGCGCAGGACAGGCGTTTCGCGCAGCGCCCGATGGCAGCACGCTGTTCATCGCGCCGCCGGCGCCGATCACGCTGGCTCATCTGCTCAGCAAGGGCATCACCTACAATCCGCTCGACTGGGTGCCGATCACGATGCTGGCGAAGATCGCCAACGTGCTGTCGGTCCGCACCACGCTTGGCGTCAACACGGTCCAGGAGCTGATCGCCTACGGCAAGGCCAATCCCGGCAAGCTCACCTTCGCGACCCAGGGCCCGACCTCGACCGCGCATCTGTCGGCGGCGCAGCTCGAGGTGGTGACCGGAATCAAGATGCTGGCGGTGCCCTATCGCGGCGCGCAGCCGGCGCTGACCGACCTGATCGCCGGCAATGTCGACATGTTCTTCGATACGCTCGCCACCTCGGTGCCGCTGCACCGCGCCGGCAAGCTGAAGATCCTGGCGGTCGCCGATCTGCAGCGCGCCAAGTCCGCGCCGGATTTGCCGACCTTCACGGAGGCGGGCGTGCCGGGCTTTCGTTCGATCACATGGTTTGCGCTGGTCGCCCCGCCGGGCACGCCGGCGGCGCTGGCGCAGAAGATCAACCGCGACACCGTCGAGATTTTGCGGAGCCCCGAAGTCACCGAACGGCTGCAGGGCCTGTCGCTGGAGGCCGGCGCGCTCAGCACGGCGGACACCGCGAAGTTCTTCGCCGAGGAGACCGCGCTGTGGGGCAAGGTCATCAAGGAAGCCGGCATCGAGCCGCAGTAGGAGTGCCGATGCCGCATCGTTTTTTCGCCGCGCTGACCATATCCATCGCCGCGCTGGCGTCAGTCGGCGGGACGGCTGCCCAGGAAGCGAAATTTCCGTCGCACGCCGTGACCCTGGTGGTGCCGTTTCCGCCGGGCGGGTCGGCCGACGCGCTGCCGCGCATTGTCGCCGAGAAGCTTCGCGAGCGCTGGGGGCAACCGGTGATCATCGAGAACCGCCCCGGCGCGGCGGGCTCGACCGGCAGCGGCAGCGTGTTTCGCGCGCCGCCCGACGGATACACCCTGCTGGCGACGCCGGCCGGGCCGCTCGCCATCAACGGCCTGGTGCAGAAGACGCTGCCTTACGAACCGCAGGGCTTCGTGCCGGTGGCGCTGCTGGCGCTGTCGCCGACCGTGATGACGGTGCGGCTGAATTTCCCGGCCAACACCGCGGCCGAGCTGATCGCCTATGCGAAGGGCCATCCGGGCAAGCTCAACTATGCCTCGCAGGGGCCAGGTTCGACCTCGCACCTGACCGGCGTAATGTTCACGCAAGCCGCCGGGGTCGAGATGGTGCATGTGCCGTATCGCGGCACCGGGCCGGCGCTGGCCGATATCCTCGCCGGTAATGTCGATCTGTTCTTTGACAATCTCGGCTCGTCGATGCCGATGCACAAAGGCGGCAAGGCGAAAATTCTTGCGGTCGCCACGCCGGAGCGCTCGAAGCTTCTGCCGGAGGTGCCGACCTTGCGCGAAGCGGGCCTGCGCGACTTCTCGTCCAGCACATGGTTCGCGATCATGGCGCCGCCCGGCACGCCGGCGGCGATCGCCGATCAGGTCAACAAAGCCGTCAACGATATCCTGGCGTTGCCGGACATCCAGGCGCAGTTCGAGACGCTCGGCGTGCAGCCGCGCATGGTGACGCCGCCGGAGCTCGCGGCATTCATCGCGGGCGAAGCGAAGCGCTGGGCGGATGTGGCGAAGGCTGCGAAGATCGAGAAGGAGTAACTACTTCGCCACCTCGAAATTGTGCGCGAAGTCCTCGGGCGGCGTCGGACCCCACAGATAGAACGAGTCCTCCGGCGGCTGGTCGGACGCCTTCCAGTCCTTCGTCACCGGAATGTAGTCGATGTCGCAGGAATACTCGGCGTAGCTGCCCCACGGGTCGCGGACGTAGTGGAAGTAGTTCGAGCCGAGCACGTGGCGGCCGAGGCCCCAGCCGTAGGCGAAGCCCTTCTCCGCCATGTGGCTGGCGCCGACGCCGATGTCGTTGATCGAGCCGACGTCCCAGCTCAGATGATGCAGGCCCGGGCCGTCCGATTTCACGAAGGCGATCATGTGGTGGTCGCTGCCGTGGACGCCGTGCATGAAGGCGACCAGATCGCCGGAGCGGTCGGACAACCTCAGTCCCAGCACGTCGCCGTAGAACTTGATGGCGCGGGAGATGTCGGTGACGAACAGCAGCACGTGGGCGAGCCGGCGCGGCTGCACGGTGTGGGCGCGGCTGCGGTTCGGCGGCGTTCTGGCGGCCGACATCGCCGCCCTTCATCTCGAAGGTGGCCTTCTCGTTGGGCGAGCTTTTCTCGGCCACGCGAATCTCGATCAGGATGCCGTCGGGATCGCGGAACCAGAGGCCGTTCGATTCGAAGCCCTTCGGCGGGTCGAGCCGGTCGATCTTGAGCTGCTCCAGCCGCTCGCGGAACCGCGGCATGTCCTCTTCGTAGGCGCCGAACGAGACGTAGGTGAATTTCTTCCGCGGCCCCTCGGACACCACGCCCCAGCGGTGCGGATGACCGTGGGTGTAGAGGCCGAGCTTGCCGTCCTCCTCCTTGGTGTCGAGGCCGAACAGGCCGTAGAACTTCTCGGCCTCCGCCACGTCCGGCACCACGAAATTGAATTGATCGAGCGAATGCACGCCAAGCTCGCCGGGCCGGCGCGGCGCGGGCTGGGCCATGGAACGGATCTGGGTCATCAGCGAATGTCCTCTGCTGCGGCCAAAATATGCATTCGGGACCGCAAGCGCAAATGCGCCTAGCGGCGCTTGTCGAGCACCAGCCGCCGCTGCAACGGGAACACCTGCCAGCCGAAGCGGTCGGCGACGAGGCCCCAGAGGCCCTTCGGCGCCCACAACATGACCGCGATGGCGACCGCGCCGAGGATCAGGAGATAGATCGCGCCGAGATCGGCCAAGGTCTGGCGCAGCAGGAAGAAGACCACGGTGCCGATGATCGGGCCCTCGATGCGGCCGATGCCGCCGATCACGCTGATGAAGATGACGAACGCGGTCCAGTCGTTGACCGAGAACGCGGTGTCCGGGGAGATGCGGATTTTCTGCAAAAAGATCAGCGCGCCGACCATGGCGGTGCCGAAGGCCGTGGCGACGTAGACGCCATACTTGATGCGGAGCACGTTGACGCCGTTGCTGCGCGCGCCAAGCTCGTTGTCGCGGATGGCCGTCAGCGCCAGGCCGTAGCGCGAGCGAAGCAGCCACACGATGGCGGCGAGAATCAAGGCGACCTGGGCGAGCGCGATCCAGTAGATGACGAACTCCCGCATGGTCCGGCTCGACGCGATCGACAGCACCACCGAAACCGGCAGGCTGGTGCCCGAGCCGCCGCCGAGCGAGGCGGTCTGCGCCGCGAGCAGCCGGAACACCTCGGCGACCACCCATGTGCCGATCGCGAAGTAATGCCCGCGCAGCCGGAACATCAGCGCCGCGACGGGAACGGCGACCAGCGCCGCGACGACGCCGACGATCGGGATGGCGGCGAGCGGCGGCACGTCGGCGAGCATCGCCAGCGCGAACAGCGCATAGCCGCCGAGCCCGACATAGGCCTGCTGGCCCACCGAAACGAGACCGGCGTAGCCGGCCAGCAGATTCCACAGGCTCGCCAGCGCGACGTAGGCATAGATCTCGGCGAGCAGCCGCAGCTCGGCGCGGTCCGCCCACCAGGGCGCCGCGGCCAGCGCCACGAACGCGATCAGCACGATCGTCGTCCCGATCGCGCTCGACACGCTCGAATGCCTGACGGTCACGTCGCTGGCGCTCATGCTCTGTTCATCCCTGCACCTTGGGGAACAGCCCCTGCGGGCGAAGCGCCAGCACGACCAGGAACGCGATGTGACCGGCCAGCAGATTCCAGCCGGGATCGAGCTGGGCGCCGACGGTCTGCGCGACGCCGAGAATGATGCCGCCGGCCAGCGTGCCCCACATGCTGCCGAGCCCGCCGATGATCACCGCCTCGAAGCCGAAGATCAGCCGCGCCGGCCCGAGCGACGGATCGAAGTTGGCGCGGACGGCGAGCAGCACGCCGGCGACGGCGACGATGGCAAGCGACAGCGCCATGGCGAGACCATAGACGTGGGCGTTGTTCAGCCCCATCAGCTGCGCCACCGCGGAATCGTCGGAGGTGGCGCGGAAGGCGCGGCCAAGCGCGGTGCGGTAGAACAGCCATTGCAGGCCGGCGATGATGACGACCGCAAGAACGAGCTGGATCAGCGGCAGCACGCCGACCGCAAGACCACCGCCGACCGGGATGCTCGCGATTTCGACCTGGCCGGCGTCGAGCTTGACGCTGTCGGCGGTGAAGATTTCCAGCAGCCCATTCTGGATGATGACCGACAGGCCGAAGGTGACGAGGAGCGGCGGCAGCAGATCGTCGCCCAGCGTGCGGTTGAGCAAGCCCCGCTGCAGCACGTAGCCGATCAGCGCCATGACCGGCACGACGATGACGAGCGAGATGCAGCGGATTGATGCCGAGCGCGCTCACGGTCGACAGCGCGATATAGGCCGCGAGCACGATCAGATCGCCGTGCGCGATGTTAACGAGGCGCATCACGCCGAAGATCAGCGACAGGCCAGCCGCGAACATGGCGTAGAGGCCGCCGAGCAGCACGCCTTGCAGGATGGTGTTCACCCAGTCCACATCACACCCCGAAATAAGCCGCGGAGATTTTTTCGCGCGTCAAAGACTTGGCCTCGCCCTGCAGCGCGACGCGGCCCTCCTGCAGGCAGGTGACGTGGCGCGCGGTCTTCAGCGCCTGCACGATGTCCTGCTCGACGATGATCAGCGACAGCCCCTCGGCGGCGATCGCCGGAATGCGGGCATAGATATCGCGGATGACGATGGGTGCGAGGCCGAGGCTGATCTCGTCGCACAGCAGCAGCCGCGGATTGGCCATCAGCGCGCGGCCGATCGCCACCATCTGCTGCTGCCCGCCGGACAAGCGACGGCGCGATCTGATGCCGGCGCTCCTCCAGCATCGGGAACAGCTCATAGATGCGCTTGAGATTCCACGGGCCCTTGCGGCCGAGCTGACCGCCGATCTTGAGGTTCTCCTCGACGGTGAGCGACGGAAACAGCCGCCGCCCCTCCGGCACCATGGCGATGCCGCGCGCCACCACCTCGTGCGCCGGCTCGCCGCCGATCGGCGTGCCGTAAAGCATGACGGAATTGCCGCGGCTTCGGATCGCGCCGGCGATGCATTTCAGCAGAGTCGACTTGCCGGCGCCGTTGGCGCCGATCACCGCAACCACCTCGCCTTCGGACACGAGCATGTTGACGCCGAACAGCGCCTGGAAGTCGCCGTAATAAGCGTCGAGCGCGCGCACCTCCAGCAATCGTTCAGACATTGATCGGGAGCTCCGGCTGCTCGATGGCGTCCTCGATGCCCATGTAGATTTCGGCGACCTGCGGGCGGCGGATCACATCGGCGGGCTCGCCTTCCGCGATCAGCGCGCCGCCGTGCAGCACCACCAGACGGTCGACCACGGCGATCAGCGCATGGACGACGTGCTCGATCCAGACGATCGAGACGCCGGTCTGGCGCACGTCGTTGATCAGATCGACCAGCGCCGCCGTCTCGTGCTCGACCAAGCCCCCGGCGACCTCGTCGAGCAGCAGCACGCGCGGCCCGGTGGCGAGCGCGCGGGCCAATTCCAGGCGCTTGCTATCGAGCAGGGTCAGCGCGCCGGCCTGGCGATTGGCCTTGTCGGCCAGGCCGCATCGCTCCAGCAGCCCGGCGCAGCCGGCATAAACGTCGCGCTCGCTCCGGCCGCCGCCGAAGGCTGCTGCGACGACAAGATTTTCGAACACAGTCATGCCGCCGAACGGCTGCGGAATCTGGAACGACCGGGCGATCCCCATGCGGCAGCGCCGCTCCGGCGTCATGCGAGTGACATCGTGGCCTTCGAACATCACGCGGCCGGAATCCGGCGGCACCGTTCCGGAGACGATGCCGAACAGCGTGGTCTTGCCGGCGCCGTTCGGGCCGATGATGCCGAGCGCCTCGCCGCGCAGCAGCGTGAGGTCGATGTTGTCGGCAACGACAACGGCGCCGAAGCGCTTGCTGACTTTTCTCAAGGGTGAGGATGGCGGGCATTGGCGCAACTTTACTCCGTCATGCCCGGCCTTCGTCGCCGGGGCGAGCCTCGCGGTGAGGCGCGCTTACTTGGCACACCCTACAGACACGGCGTGGATCGGCCGGGACAAGCCCGGCCACGGGGAGCGGCTTGTGGAGAGCCCTAGCTCAACAACTCCAGCTTGCCGCCGGTCGGAATGTTCGGCGCCGGCTTGTTGGCGACGATGACCAGTTCCGCCTTGTCGCCCTTCTTCTTCCACTGGCCGGCGACCAATGGCGTCTTGGTGACGTTCTTCACCGGCTTGCCGGTCCACTGCACCGGGCCGACGATCGACTGGTAGTTGGTCGACACCATGGCATCGAGGATCGGCTTGGCCTCGATCGACTTGGCGCGCTTGAGGATGTCGATGGCGACCTCGAACATGGCGTGCTGGAAGCCGATCGGCTGCGACCACGGCCGCTTGGTGGCGTCCTCGTAGGCCTTGGCGAGCTGAGCGCAGCTCTGACCGGTCAGGCCGGACTTGAACGGATGGTTCGGCGACCACCACACCTCCGAGGTCAGATTGTTGCCGCGTGCGCCGAGCGCATTGACCGCCGAGGGAAACAGCAGTGCCTTGCCGATGGTGACGATCTTCGGATTGAAGCCCTGTTGCGCCGCCTGCGACCAGAACGTGGCGAAGTCCGGCGGGATCATCACGCCGGTGACGATCTCGCAGCCGGCCGACTTGAAGGCCGCGATCTGCGAGGAGAAGTCGTTGTTCATCTGTTGGTAGCGGCCGGGGTCGGTGAGCTTGTAGCCGGCCTTCGCCAGCGCCGGCGGCAGGCCGCGCTCCTTGTCGCCCCAGGCGTTGCCATCGGCGTCGTTGGGGAACAGCCCGCCGATCGCCTTGTTGGTCGGCGCGCTGTCCCACATCGCGGTGTATGCCGCGATGATGTCCTCCAGGCCCCAGAAGAACAGATAGGTCCAGGTGAAGCCCTTGGCCGGATCGCCCTTGCGCCCGAAGAAATACGGCTGCCACGGGCAGTTGGTGGCGAGGCACGGCATCTCGTTGACCTCGGCCTGGTCGGACACCGGATTGGTGGTGTCGGGCGTGCCGGAGGTGACGAGCAGATCGACCTTGTCGGACAGGATCAGTTCGGAGGCGACCTCGGCGGCGCGGCTGCCGCTCGACTGGCTGTCCTTGGAGACGATCTCGACCTTGTAGGTCTTGCCGCCGCTTTGCAGGCCCTTGGCGAGAATGCCCTTGACCTGGTCGAGGATGAACGGATCGGCCTCGCCGAAGCCCGCGAGCGGGCCGGTCTTCGGGCTGACATGGCCGATCTTGATGACCTTGGCCTGGGCGCTTGCCGAGTTGGCGTTGAATAGCGCGGGCGCGGCGATGGCGGCAGCGCCGGATTTGATGAGTGTGCGTCGGTCGATGCGATGGATCTTCGTCATATGCGCCTCCTCCAGCGTCAGGCGTCGCTCTCGCGCGCCTTCTTGAGATGTTGCAGCACCTTGGCCCGCAACGCCGCCTGCTCGTCCGGCGACCACTTGCGGAAGCCCTCGCCGCTCTTGAAGCCGAGCTTACCCTCGGCAACCAGCCGTTCCAAATAGGGTGACGGGCCGGGCCGGCTCTCGACATCGGCCAGCACGTTCTGGTGGATCGCCAGCGTCAGGTCGGTGCCGATCAGATCGGCGTTTTCCAGGGGTCCGAGCACCGGCAGCCGCCGGCCGAACGCCGCCTTGATGACCTTGTCGACGGTCTCAGCGTCGCAGATGCCGCGCTCGACCAGCGAGATGGCCTCGCGCCACAGGGCATGCTGGAGCCGGTTGCCGATGAAGCCCGGCACGTCCTTCTTCACGTGCGCCGGCATCTTTCCGGCGTCGGCGTGCAGCTTCATGGTGAAGTCGATGGCGGCCGGCGAGGTCCATTCGGTGCCGATCACCTCGACCAGCGGCACCAGGAACGGCGGATTCCACCAATGGGTGCCGAGCGCGCGCTAGCGGTCGCGCAGGCCCTTCATGATTTCGGTGATCGGCATCACCGAGGTGTTGCTGGCGAGGATGGTGTCGGGGCGGACGTGCTTCTCGATCTCGCCGAAGATCTTCTGCTTCAGCGGCATGTCTTCGAGCACGGCCTCGACCACGTAGTCGGCGTCGCGCACGCAATCGGCCATGTCGGCGACCGGCGTCACGCGCTCGACGGCCTTCTCGTCGTCGCCGAGGTCGCGCAGATTCTTCGAAATCCGCTCCTTCACGGTGTCGAGATTGGGCTTGTACGAATCCGTGATGGTGACGTCGTGGCCGGCCAGCGCAAACACCTGCGCAATGCCGTGGCCCATCAGGCCAGAGCCGATGACAGCGATGCGAGCTTTCGCCATGACTTTAGCCCGCCGTGTAGCCGCCGTCGGCGTAGAGGATATGGCCGGTGTAGAAGTCCGACGCCTTCGAGGCGAGGAACAACAGCGGCCCGGCGAGGTCGGACGGCTCGCCGAGGCGGCCGCGCGGCACGCGCGTCAGGAAGCCGGCGCGCGTCGCCTTGCCGCGCTCGTCGTCGGCGAACATCCATTCGGTCAGCGGCGAGCGGAAGACGGTCGGCCCGAGCGCGTTGACGGTGATGCCGGCGCCGCCCCACTCGCAGCCGAGCGCCTTGGTGATGCCGTCGATCGCCGACTTCGAGGCGCAGTAGGCGGAGTAGCCGGCGGGATGACCGAGCAGCCCGCGCGCCGACGACATCAGGACGACCTTGCCGCCGTGGCCCTGCTTCAGCATCTGGCGGCCGGCGGCGCGCGCCATCAGCCACGACTGGGTGACGTTGACGTCCATGACGTCGAGGAAGTCATCGGCCTTCTGGTCGACGATCTTGGCCACCTTGTTCTGGCCGGACGCGACGACCAGGATGTCGACGCTGCGGAAACGATCGACCGCGGCGTTGACGATGGTGGCGCAATTCTCCTCCGAGTTCGGCCGCTTGGCGACGATGTGAACCTTGCCACCGCCGAGCGCCACGCAGTCGGCCTCGACCTTCTTGAGGCCGGGCGCGTTATTGGCGCAGATCACCACGTTGGCGCCGGCGCCCGCGAGCGTCTTGGCGGCGATCGCGCCGAACGCGCCGGTCGCGCCGGTGACGATCGCGGTCTTGCCCTTGACGCTGAACAGCGACAGCGGGTCTTTCAGGAAGTCTTCGGACATTTTCTGACTCTCGTTATGCCGGCGGCGCGGCAACGGCGACGAAGATGGTGCAGACATTGTTGGTGCGGTTGACGATCTCGCGGCTTTCGTTCGGGCCGATGAAGCAGCTTTCGTTCTTCTTCAGCACCGTCTCCTTGCCGCCGACGATCACCGTCAGCTCGCCCTCCAGCACGTAATAAACCTTCTCCGGCGGCGAGGCGTCGGGGCCGGCGCCGCCGCCCGGCAGGAAGTGCGACACGCCGGCGACGATCGCCTTCGACACGCCGGCCTCGGCGCCGAACAGGCGCAATGTGGTGCACGCACGATGATTGGGCGCGACGTATTCCTTGGCCTCGCTGAGCTTCTTGACGATCATTTGAAGCGCGCTCCCTTCTCGATGCGGTACTTGCCGTTGGGATCGATGATGGCGACGAGGCGGATGATGCAGCCGTCGCCGCGGTCCCAGTTCCATGGGAAGAAGGCGAAGGTGCAGCGCCGGCCGGTGACCTTGTCGAGGTCGCCGCCGATGTTCTCGATGCCGAGGATGCCGTTCTTGAACAGGATGCGGTGCACCGGCTCCCAGTCGGGGAAGTCGTCCTTCCAGTCGCGGCCGCCGGACCACTCGTAATATTCCTCTTTGAGATGCGGATGCAGCGGGCCGTTGCGCTGCGGGCCGATCGCGGTGGCGAGCGGATGGTCGTTGGCCTGGGTGTCGTGGCCGACCACCTTGACCTTCTTCTCGACGAACCACTCGCCGGCCGACGCCACGAAGCCCGGCGAACGGCAGAAGTAGTCCTCGCTGTCCTCGTACTGGTGATGCCAGCCGGTGTTGACGATCACCACGTCGCGCGGGCGCACGATCTTGCCGGCGGCCTTTTCCAGGTCGTCGTAGGTGATCTGCTCCCATTTCTTCTTCGGGATCGAGATGACGATGCCGGAGCCGAAAAAGTGCGGCAGCGGCACCTCGTCGATGAACGGCGTGCCCTGGATGACGTGGGCCGGGGCGTCGATGTGGGTGGTGTTGTGCATCGAGGTGGTGATGCGCTGCGACAGCACGCCCGACTTCGCCATGTAGTGGATGCGCTCGATCTTGACGTCCTCGAAATAGGGCCAGTTCGGCGACTGGTAGCCGAACCGATGGGACAGATTGTAGAATTCGAGCCCCATGGCGTTCTTGAGGTTTTCCTCGAACGCGATGCCACGAATTTTCTTGGTCACTCTTGTTCCTCCATACTCAGCCGCGAGCGGTTGGTGGGCATGATATACAGGCCTGCCCAACTGCGCTACAGAACGCGGCACGACAAAACCGGGAACAACAATGGTCAAAAAAATCGCGCTCGAAGAACATTTCCTCTGCCCGGGCTTCATCGAATACTGGAATCCGACGGTGGCCGAGATGCCGGCCGCCAAGCGCGAGCGGCTGCTCAGCCTCAACACCGATCTCGGCGAGAAACGGCTGGCCTCGATGGACGCCGCCGGCATCGAGCGGGCCGTGCTGGCGCTGGCCGGTCCCGGCGTGCAGGCCGAGAAGGACACCGCGACCGCCATCCGCACCGCCAAGGCCGGCAACGATTTCCTGGCGAAGGAAATCGCCGAAGCGCCCCGACCGCTATTCCGGCTTCGCGCATTTGCCGATGCAGGACGCCAAGGCCGCGGCCGACGAGCTCGAGCGCTCCGTCAAGGAGCTGAAGCTTTGTGGCGCGATGATCAACGGCCACACCAACGGGCAGTATCTCGACCACCCGTCGCTGCTGCCGTTCTGGGAGCGCGCCGAGGCGCTGGACACCTTGATCTATATCCATCCGGCCGACCCGGTGTCGGTCGCGCCGGTGCTGCAGGGCCATCCGGGATTGCGCCGCGCCACCTGGGAGTGGACCTTCGAAACCGGCTCGCAGGCGTTGCGGCTGATCTTCGC
Organism: uncultured Alphaproteobacteria bacterium; assembly: GCA_963785665.1. Classification (GTDB taxonomy): domain Bacteria; phylum Pseudomonadota; class Alphaproteobacteria; order Rhizobiales; family Xanthobacteraceae; genus Z2-YC6860. The sequence continues at coordinate 403,208 of CAWAWF010000018.1, read as the reverse complement.
CGGCGTGTTCGACAAATTTCCCAAGGCGCGGCTCGGCCTCGGCCACATGGGCGAGTCGCTGCCGTATATGCTGTGGCGGTTCGACAGCCGCACCGGGCCGGACTTCTACAATGTCGGCCTGAAGAACCCGGTGTCGCATTACATCAAGAACAACATCGAGATCACCACGTCGGGCATGTGCTCGGCCGAGCCGCTCAATTGCGCGATCGCGGCGCTCGGCCACGACCGCATCATGTTCGCGGCGGATTATCCGTTCGAGAAGGCGGAAGAGGCCGGGCACTGGCTCGATGGCGAGAAGCTCGATGCCAAGGTGAAGGCGGACATCGCGTACAACAATGCCGTGAGGCTGCTGAAGTTACGATGATGGCGCAAAAGGCCGACCAGCCGGAGCAGCAGATTTTCTTCGGCAACGACGCGCCGGTGCACCAGTTGTTCCAGAAGCAGGTTGCCGAGGTGCTGGATAAATCCGATCTCGACGAGGAGGGCAAGCAGGCGATTCTCGTCGCGATGAACTGCCCCTGCTGCGGCGCCGGCGCGATGAACTACACCGCCCCGCTGAACCGGAAGAAGAAGCCGGGCCCGGCTATTTAACCGCCACCGCCCATCCACGTCATTCCGGGACGGCGCGAAGCGCCGGGCCCGGAATCCATAACCCGCAGCATTCAATCATTGGCACAGGGGTTATGGATTCCGGGCTCGCTCGCTACGCTCGCGCCCCGGAATGACGTGGAGAGGCAGCTATTTGACCGCCACCGCCTCGACCTCGATCAGAAACCCGAAGTGAAGTTGCGGCACCGGCACGACGCAGCGCGCCGGGCGCGCGTTGCCGGCCCATTTGGCGTAGAGCGCGTTGAAGGCCGGCCAGTTGGCGATGTCGGTGACGTAGACCCGCACCTGGGTGAGCTTGTCGATTCCGCTGCCCGCCCCTTTCAGCGCAAGCGCGACGTTGTCGAGCACCTGCTGGGCCTGCTGCTCGAACGGCTTGTCGTTGAGCTTGGTGCCATCGGGCGCGATCGGCAATTCGCCGGAGACGAACACGAAGCCGTTGGCCGTCACCGCGTGGCTGTAATGGCCGCCGGGCGGCGCCATGGTCGGCGGATTGGTTTGCGTGACGTCAGCCATTGTTCGCCTCCTGATGTCCGGCGCGAAGCTTGTCGGTCGCGGACCGATCGACCTCGAACGTCTCTCCGTCGATCACCACGCCGTATTTCTCGGCCGCGGCCTGCACCGACACGTAACCTTGCCGCACGTCCTCGCGAACGTCATCGACCGGGCGCTCGAAGGCCGCACCGTAGCCGCCGCCGCCGCCGGAGCTGATGCGCCAGGCGTCCTCGGCCTTGAGCTGCGCCACCAGCACCTTGGCGTTGGGGAAATCGGTCTTCCATTCGCCCTGAAGGCGGAACGCGATGTTGTTGCCGGTGGCATCGCCGCCGCCTTCGAGGCCCCACGGCGGGCACTTCGAGCGGTCGCTCTGGCTGTTCACCGTCATCGGGCTCAGCGCCCGCACGGTGCGCGCGATGCCGAGCCCGCCGCGATGCCGGCCGGGCCCGCCGGAATCCGAAATGAGCTCGAACCGCTCGATCATGATCGGATACTTCGCCTCGGCCTGTTCGTTCGGCCCGTTGTGGGTGTCGCCGTCGTTCAAGCAGACCGTGGCGGACACGCCGTCCTCGGTCTTCTTGGCGCCCCAGCCGCCGCCGAGCGGGCCGAACGTGCCGATGAAAAACTCATGGTTCTTCGGATTGAGACCGTGGAAGCTCGGCGCCACCAGGTCGGCGTGATGGCCGGCGATGGTGCGGTCCGGCACCGCCTGCTGCAGCGCCTTGAAGATGGTGTCGATGATGGTCATCGGGAAGCACATCCACAGCCGCATCGGCGCCGGCCGCGTCGCGCTGACGATGCGGCCCGGCGGGATGATCACCTTGAGGCTGCGGAACGCGCCGTCGTTGATCGGGTAGTCGGTCGGCGAGGTGATGCACTTGTAGGCGACCTGGGCGCAGCCGTAGCCGGTCGAGATGCCGGAGTTGTAGAAGCCCCTCACCTGCTTGGCCACGTCGGTCAGGTCGACCGTCATCTCCTCGCCCTTGACCGTGACCTTGATGCGGACCGGGATGCGCTTGCCGATGTCGACGCCGTCGTCGTCGAGCCAGGACTCGGCCTCGTAGACGCCGTCGGGAATGGTGAGAGTGCGCGCGCGGGCGGCGGCTTCGGCGCGATCCATGATCTCGGCGATCGAGCGCATCACGTTGTCATGGCCGTAGCGGTCGAGCAGCTCGAGGAAACGCCGCTCGCCGGTCTTCACCGCGGTCACTTGCGCGCGAAGGTCGCCCATCCCGCGTTCCGGCAGCCGCACGTTCATGCGGATGATGTCGAGCAGGTCCTGGTTGACCTTGCCGCGATCCTGATACTTCAGGATCGGAACCTGGATGCCCTCGGAATAGATGTCGGTGGTCATCGCCCCGAGCACGCCGCCGACGTCGAGCCAGTGCGCCATGCAGCAGGAGAAGCCCGCGAGCTTGCCTTTGTGGAAGATCGGCAACGTGAAGGTGAAGTGATTGAGGTGGCTGCCGGTGGTGTAGGAATCGTTGGTGACGTAGATGTCACCCGGATGCATGTTCTTGATGCCGCCGAAGTGCTTGATCTTGGCCTTCACGGTCTCGGCCATGCCGCGGATGAAGGTCGGCAGGCCGATGCCGATCGAGACGGTCTCGCCAGCCGGCGTGAACAGGCCGGTGGTGAAGTCCAGCGCCTCGTAGATGATCATGTTGTAGGCGGTGCGCATCAAATTGGTCTTCATCTCCTCGGTCACCGCGAGGACGCCATTGCGCACGATCTCGACGATCACCGGGTCGAGCTTGCGGGATTTGGCCGGCTTCTTTTTTGCTTTCTTCGCCATCAAACCTCTCCACCGTCATTCCGGGGCGCGCCGCAGGCGCGAGCCCGGAATCCAGTCTCACTTTCAGTCCTCGCCTCTGGATTCCGGGCTCGCACGCTTCGCGTGCGCCCCGGAATGACAACCGAAAGGCTCATCACTTCGCTCCCGCGACCTTGATCACCAGGTTGCCCCAGGCATCGACCGTCATGCGGTCGCGCGGCATCAGCACGGTGGTCGAGGCGTGTTCCTCGATCAGCGCCGGGCCGCTGATTTTGTTGCCGGCGAGAAGCTCGGCGCGCTTGTAGGTCGGCGCGTCGCGGAACTTGCCGTCGAACGACACCGGTCGTTTGCCGCTGAACGCAGATTTCGGCGGCGCCGCCGAGCCCTTCTTGATCTTCTCCTGCGGCGGCTTCTTCATCAGACCGGCGACAGTGACGCGGAGGCTGACGATCTCGGAGCGCTCGTTCGGCGCCGAGGTGCCGTAGCGCAACAGGTGGTCGTCGTCGAAGTGCTGCTTGATCGCCTTGCGATCCTGCTTCTGGAACACGCTCATCGGCAGTTCGACCGTGACCGGATGCTCCTGGCCGACATAGCGCATGTCGAGCGCGCGCTTCACCGTGATCTTGTGCGGCTTGATCGAAGTGGCGGCGATGGCGTCGCGGCCCTGCTGCTCCAGCTCCTGGAACACCGCCTCGATGTCGTCGAACGGCGCATCGGCGAGCGACATCAGGTGGGTGCGGACGTAGTCGTAGCGCAAATCCGAGAACAGCATGCCGAACGCCGAGAACACGCCCGGTGCGGCCGGGATGATGACGTTGCGGATGCCGATCTCGCGAGCGACAGCGACGGCGTGCAGCGGCCCGGCGCCGCCGTAGGCGACCATGGCGAAATCGCCGGCGTCGAGGCCGCGCTCGGTGGTGACGCCCTTCACCGCGTAGGACATCGCGGTCGCGGCGATGCGGAGGATGCCGTCGGCGGCCTGCGTCGCGCTCATGCCGAGCGGCTTTCCGACATGGGCGAGCGCGCGCTCGGCGGCCTTGACGTCGAGCTTCATCTCGCCACCGAGGAAACGGTCGGCGCCGAGCCGGCCCAGCACCAGGTTGGCGTCGGTGACGGTCGGCTGCTCGCCGCCCAGCCCGTAGCAGGCCGGGCCCGGCTGCGCGCCGGCGCTCTGCGGACCGACCCGCAACGTGCCGTCATCGGCGCGGGCGATCGAGCCGCCGCCGGTGCCGACCTCGAAGATGTCCATCATGGCGATCTGCACCGGCAGCGCCTTGTCGTAGCCGCCGATCAACGCCGCGCCGGTGGTCAGCGCCTCGCCCTTGTAGATGACGCCGGCCTTCGCCGTGGTGCCGCCCATGTCGAAGGCGATGGCGTTCGGGATGCCGAGCGTGTGGCAGAGCGCCTGGGTGCCGATCACGCCTGCGGCCGGGCCCGATTCCAGCATGCGCACGCATTGCGTCTGCGCCTGCTCGTTCTCGTACAGGCCGCCGGTCGACTGCACGATCAGGAACGAGCCGTTGAAGCCCGCCTTGCGGATGTGACTGTCGATCTCGCCGACATACTGCCGCACCTTCGGCCCGATATAGGCGTTGGCGGCGACCGTCGAGACGCGCTCGAACTCGCGGTACTCCTGCGACAGCTCGTGCGACGCCGAGACGAACATGCCCGGATGGCGCTTGCTCAGAAGCTCCTTGGCCCGTGCCTCGTGCGCGCCGTTGGCGTAGCAGTTGATGAACATGATGGCGGTGGCTTCGATGCCGAGCTTGTCGAGCTTGTCGCTGAGCGCGGCCAAGCCCTCCTCGTCGAGCGGGATATAAACCTCGCCGTCGGCGCGCATCCGCTCCTTGACCTCGAAGCACAGCGCCCGCTCGATCAGCGGCTTGTGCTTCTGGAAATACAGGTTGTAGGCGTCGGGCCGGTTGATGCGGCCGATCTCGTAGACGTCGCGGAAGCCTTCGGTGGTCACCAGCGCGGTCTTCGCGCCGGTGCGCTCCAGCATGGTGTTGATGGCGACCGTCGAGCCGTGCAGGAACAGGTTGGCGGAGCCGTAGTCGCTGCCGGCCTTGTCGACGCCGCTGGAGATGCCATCGACCAGCCGGTCCGGCGTCGACAGCGCCTTGCCGAAGGTCAGCCGGCCGGTCTTGTCGTCGAACACCGCGATGTCGGTGAAGGTGCCGCCGATGTCGGCGGCGAGCCGGACATTGGCGCCGTTGCTCTTCTGAACTGCCATAAGCCTCTACTGCTTCTTGATTGCCGCCTGCGCGATCGGCGTCCAGCGCGCGGTCTCCGATTTGTAGAAATCGGCGAGTTGTTCCGGCGTCAGCGCCTTGAGATCGAAGGCGTCTTGCATGGCGCGCTTCTTGATTTCTGGCAAGTCCATGATGCGGACGATTTCCTTGTTGAGGCGGATCACGATCTCCTTCGGCGTTCCCTTCGGCCCCTCCAGCGCGAACCAGGTGCTGGCGGCGAGATCGTAGCCCTGCTCCTTGAAGGTCGGCACGTTCGGCGCTTCCGGCCGCCGCGCCTCGGTGGTGACCGCGAGCGCGCGCAAGTGTGCCGCCCTGGATTTGCCCGAGCGCCGCGCCCCAGGTGAAGGAGCCCATCGGCACACGGCCCGCGAGAATGTCGGCGAACGCCGCGGTGTTGTAGGGGATATGGGTGAGCTTGAGGCCGTCCTGCTTCGCCACGTATTCGACCACCAGATGGCCGAGCGTGCCGACGCCGGACGAGGCGTAGCCCGAAAACGTGCCGGCCTTGGCGGCCTTGACCACGTCGGCCACCGAATGCAGTTCGCTCGTCGGCGGCACCACCCACACCATCGGCGGCCCGCCGATATAGGCGATGTGGACGAAGTCATTCAGCGCGTCGAACGGCGCGTTGCCGGAGATCGCGGGCGCCAGGATTTGCGGCGCCAGCCCGCCCATCAGGAAGGTGGTGCCGTCGGGATCGGCGCGCGCCACTTGCGTTGCCGCGATCACGCCGCCGCCACCGCCGCGGTTCTCGATCACGACGCTCTGATGCAGCGCCTTCGACAACGGCTCGGCGATGATGCGGGCCCAGATGTCGGCGGCGCCGCCCGGCGCGAAGGTGACGACGATGTGGATCGGCTTGCTCGGCCAGATGTCGGCGCGGGCGGGCGTGGCGAAAGTGGCCAGCGTCAGGATGACAGCCGCATGAAGCTGTTTCATTCAATCACCTCGTCGGCCCGAGCGAGCAAAGTTGGAGGAATGGTCAGGCCGAGAAGTTTGGCGGTCTTCAAGTTGATGACAAGTTGGAACCGCGTCGGCTGCTGCACCGGAAGATCGGCAGGTTTGGCGCCTTTGAGAATCTTGTCCACATAACCCGCAACCAGCACACCGCGTTCCGCGTCATTCGCGCTGTACGATACGAGATGACCCGCCTGGGCCATCGCTCTCTGACTTGTGAAAGCCGGCAGGCGATATTTCAACGCCAGATCGACGGTCGCCTTGACGGGAAGACTGCCCTGAATGATGACAGCATCGGCTCGCCGACGACCCAATTCTGCGAAGGCGTCCTGCAACTCGTCGCCACCACGAACCATGGTGGAATAGATCTCCAAGCCAATCGTTCGAGCCCCTTGCTGAATTTGTTCAAGAAACGGCTTGGTGAACGCATCGTTGGCGTTGCCCGGAACACCCACGAGGTGCGCCGCCGGCAGGACCTCCCGGATGAATTCGAGGTTCTTCGCCCAGAGTTCGGAGTTTGAGCCGGTGACGCCGGTGATGTTGCCGCCCGGCCGCGCAAAGCTGGAGATCAGCCCCAACGCGACAGGATCGTTGCCGGGCGCCATGATGATCGGAATGTCGCGCGTCACATCTCTCGCCGCTCTGACCGCGGGCGTGATCGAAGCGACGATGATATCCACTTGGCCGCGGACCAATTCTGCGGCCAGTTCAGGAAGGCGGCTGATCTGTCCTTGCGCAGACCGAACCTCAAACTGGATGTTTTGCCCCTCGACGTAACCGAGGTTGCGAAGCTCTTCCCGCAACGGTCCGGTCGTTTCCGGACCGCCAGCCAGGAGGATTCCGATCCGCGGCGTTCGTGGCTGCGCTTGCGCCGCAGGCGGCAGGCCCGCTGCCGCGCCCACGACAAGCGCCATGAACTCTCGCCGTCTCAACGGTGCCTCCTCGCCGCTCACATCGGCGGCGTGACGCCGACCGCCTGCGCCGCCTTGGCGATACGTTGCCACGTGCCCTTCGGGATGGGAATGCCATCGACGCTCGCGCTCGGCGCGGATGGCGTCGCCGCGCTCGCCGGGCAGCATGATCTTCTTCACGCCCTCGGCGCGGGCGAGGCCGGCGATGGCGGTGCCGAGCCGCTCGGCCTCGGCGAGCGAAGCGGTCCGGATCGCCGAAGCCGGCGATGTCGATGGCGATCGCCGTGCCATTGAGGAACGGATCGTCGCCGATCGCCCAGCTCTCCAGGTCCGGCGCGATGCGCGGATGCGACAGCAGCAGACTGGTCAGGCACTCGATCATGAACGACAGGCCGGCGCCCTTGGCGCCGCCCATCGGCAGGATGGTCGCGACCGCGGCCGGATCGGTGGTGTCGTGGCCGTCCTTGTCGAGGCCCCAGCCGACCGGGATTTTCTCGCCGCGGTCCTTCGCCGCCATGATCTTGCCGTTGGCGACGACGCCGGTGGAGAAGTCGAGCAGGTACGGCCGGCCGTTCCGGCGCGGCACCGCGAAGCCGATCGGGTTCGACGACACCGCGGGCACCCGCGTGCCGGGATAGGCCATCATCGGGCCGGACGCGCTCATCGCGATGCCGATGAAGCCCGCCTCCGCCGCCTGCACGGCGAAATAGCCGATCGCGCCGGTGTGGGTGACGTTGCGGGCGGCGCAGAACCCGACATGGACCTTGCGCGCGGCGTCCATCGCCTCCGACATGGCGCGCGTCATCGCCACGGCCGACGGCGCGCGGTCGGCTTCGAGCACGATGGCGGCGCCTGCTTTCTTCTCGACGCGGATGTTCGGCGCCGGATTGATCGACTTCGCCTTGATCAGGTCGATGTAGCGCGGGATGCGGATGATGCCGTGGGAGTCGGTGCCGCGGAGGTTGGCCCAGACCAGCATCTTGGCCCATTCCTCGGCGTGCTCTTTCTTCAGGCCGACGGCGGTGAACACCGCGGCGACGAACGCCGACAACTCGGCCTTGCCGATGCGGAGCGATTCCTGGGGCATGATGTGCGGGATTACCTGTTCTTGAACTGCACGTTGGCGGCCGACTTGTACCAGTCGAGGATCTGCGCGCCGTTCCAGTGCAGCACGCCGTCGAAGCGCTTCACGTAGTCGTAGATCGCCTCGAGATACTTGATCCGGTGCGGCTGGCCGCTGATGTAGGGATGGATCGCCAGCGACATGATCTTGCAGCGGTCCTTGCCCTCGGCGTACAGCCGGTCGAACTGGTCGATCGCGCGCTTGAGCAGATAGTCGCTCTCGTGGTGCTGCACGATCATCATCGGGATGTCGTTCAGCTCGACCGTGTAGGGCAAGGTCACCAGCGGGCCCTCGGTGGTCTTGATGACGGTCGGCTCGTCGTCATAGACCCAGTCGCCGATGTATTGCACGCCGGCCTTGGCCAGCAATTCGGGCGTGTCGAGCGTCTGCGTCAGGCCGGGTCCGAGCCAGCCGACCGGGCGGGAGCCCACGAACTTCTCGATCACGTCCATCGAGCGATTGATCATCGCCTCCTGGTTTTCGCTCTTGTGGATCGGAAGCTGGTCGTAGGCGTGGCCCATGAACTCCCAGCCGTCCTTCTTGGCCTCCATGGCGACGCGCGGATAGTCCTCGCAGATGCGGGCGTTCGCCGCGAGCGTCGGCTTGATGCCGAGCCGCTTGAACAGCTCGTAGAAGCGCCAGGCGCCGACCCGCATGCCGTATTCGTGCCAGCTCCAGTTCGGCACGTCGGGCAGCAGCACCTGCCCGGTCGGCGCCGGGATCACCTGCCGCGCCATCGGCCGGCCGATGTCCCAGACCTCGTAGTTGACGATGGTCCAGAAGATCAGCCGCGCGTTGTTCGGCAGCTTCAGCGGCGGGCGGTCGACGATGGCCGAGAATTCGGCGCGCTCGCTCGGGATCATGGGACGGGACATGGAACAACCTCTACTTCGGTGTTCGCGATTTAGCACACCGCCGCCGCATGTGTCCCGGACGAGCGAGCGCCAGCGAGCGATGATCCGGGACCCCGGTTGGAAGAAACCAGGGTCCCGCATCTGCGGTGCAACGCTGCGCGCTGCACCGCGTGCGGGACACGAGGCCCTGATTTATTCCGCCGCCTGCGGCAACAGCGATTGGCCGGGGCGGACGCGGGTGAAATCGACCGGCTCGGTGGTGACCGTGAAGCTCTCCTCATTGGCGCGCACCACCGTGTAGTGCGACGCATCGAGATCCGAGGTTTCCGGAAAATCCTCGCGGTAATGCGCGCCGCGGCTGTCGGTCCGCGCCTGCGCGGCAAAGCAGATGGCGCGGCTGACCTGAGACGAGATTTTCCAGGTTGAGACGGTCCATCCAGGTCAGGTTGTAGCGCGGGTCGGGATCGGCCACGCCCATCGAGGCGATGCTGGCGGCAAGGTTGTTGAGCTCGTGGCGGGCGCGGGCGAGACCCTCGGCGGTGCGCAGGATGCCGACGTCGTCCCACATCACCTGATAGAGCCGGCGGCGCACGCCTTCGAGATCGCTGCGGCGGCGGCCCATCGGCTTGAAGGCGCGCTCGTGCGATTCCTCGATCGCGGCCCGGTCGGGATCGGCGAGTTTTTCACTGGCGTTCAACTTTGCCGCCATGCTGTCGCCGGCGAGCCCGCCGAACACGGTGGAGTTGGCGACGCCGTTGCCGCCCAGCCGATTGGCGCCGTGCACGCCGCCGGTGTCCTCGCCGGCGGCGTAGAGCCGCGGCATTTCCGTCGTGCAGTCCGGATTGAACTGCACGCCGCCCATCATGTAGTGCGCGGTCGGCACCACCTCGACCTTGCCGCCGGCGAGATCGAAGCCGCAGTCGGCGCAGCGCTCGACCATGCCCTTGAACTCGCGCCGCACGTTGTCGGCGCCGAGATGGCCCATCGCGATATAGACGCCGCCGTTCGGGCTCTGATGGCCCTTGCGGATGCGGTCGGCGATGCCCCGGCAGACGATGTCGCGGGTGGCGCGCTCGCCGCGCGGATCGTAGTCGAACATGAAGCGGGCGCCGGTCTCGTCGAGCAGATAGCCGCCGGAGCCGCGCAGGCCCTCCTCGAGCACCGTGCCGGTCATCCGCGTGCCGGGGCCGGCGAGCAACCCGGTCGGGTGGAATTGCACCATCTCCATGTCGCGGAGCGGCAGCCCCGCGCGCAACGCCATCGCCATGCCGTCGCACGACTTGTCGCCGGACGGCGTGTGATAGAGGTACATGGTCGGGCCGCCGCCGGTGGCGAGCAATGTCGCGCGGGCGCGCACCATCAGCGGCTCGCCGGTCCGCATGTCGAGCATGTACACGCCGCACGAGGCCCGACTTGTCCGCCGCCGGAATCAGGTCGAGCGCGCGGTGATCCTCCAGCCGCCGCACGTCGCGGCGCCAGATCTGCTCGGACAGCCGGTTGACGATCTCGATGCCGGTGAGATCGCCCTTGTGCACGGTGCGGTCGAAGGTCTGCCCGGCGAACGCCTTCTGGTGCACGGTGCCGTCGGGATTGCGGTCGAAGAAGCAGCCGATCTCGTTCTCCAGCTCGCGGATGCGGATCGGCGCGGTCGCGACCAGCAGCCACGCCAGCTCCTGCTGGTTGAGCCAGCCGCCGCCGTGGATGGTGTCCATGAAATGCCGCTCGACGGAATCCTCCGCCGACAGCGCGACGTTGTAGCCGCCCTGCACCATGCGGGTGCAGCCGCATTTGCCGAGCAGGCCCTTCACCGCGATGGTGACGTCGAGCTCCGGCCGCGCCTTCTTGGCGTGCAGCGCCGCGAACAGCCCGGCGCCGCCGGCGCCGAGGATCAGGATGTCGGTGTCGAGGGTCTGCATGACACTCCATTATCATGACAGAGCGGCATGCGAGACAAGCGCCACTGCGCCTTACCTTTTGGGCGCGGAAATGCCAAAAAATTGTTCCGCAAGGCTCCCTCACGATCTGGAACACCAAATGACCTGGAAAGCCACCACCCTGCTCTCGGCAATGGCCTGCGCGATCGGCCTCTCAGCCGCCACGGCGCAGCCCTATCCATCGAAGCCGGTCACCATCGTCGTTCCGTTTGCCCCGGGCGGCGCAACCGACGTGTTGCCGCGCATGTTCGCCGAGCGCCTTCAGGCTGTGCTGGGGCAGCCCGTGGTGATCGAAAACGTCAGCGGCGCCGGAGGCACCATCGGTCTCGGGCGTGTCGCGCGGGCGGAACCGGACGGCTACACCATCGTCTGCGGCAACTGGACCACGTTCGTGTCCAACGGCGCGGTCTACGAGCATCTGCCGTATGACATTGTCACCGATTTCGAACCGATCATCGAGCTGCCGGCCAACTCGCATCTCATCGCGGCGCGGAAGACGTTGCCGCCCAACAACCTGATGGAGATGGTCGACTGGCTGAAGGCCAACCAGGACAAGGTGGCGATGGCGACCGCCGGCGTCGGCACCGGTGGGCATTTCGGCGCGGTGCTGTTGCAGAACCTGACCCACACCGAGTTTCCGCTGGTGCACTACCGCGGCGGCGGGCCGGCGCTTCAGGACATGATCGCCGGTCACGTCGACCTGCAGACCAATCAGGCCGCCGTGTTCCTGCCGCAACTGCGCGAGGGCACGATCAAGGTCTATGCCGTCCTCGCGGAGCATCGGCTGCCGCTGGCGCCGGAAATTCCGACCGCCGACGAAGCCGGGCTACCGGGATTCCACGTTTCCAACTGGAACGGCTTCTGGGCGCCGAAAGGAACGCCGAAAGACGTCATCGCAAAGCTGAACGCGGCTTCGGCCGGCATCCTGGCCGATCCCGAGATGAAACGCCGGCTGCTGGAGCTGACCTACGAAATTCCGCCGGCCGATCAGCAAACGCCGGAGGCGTTGGCCGCGCTGCAACAGGCGGAAATCAAGAAGTGGTGGCCGATCATCAAAGCCGCGCACATCACGACGCATTGACGGCTATTCCGGCGCCGCGGCGCCGGAATAGCAAACGCAGCCGCCGCGCCTCGGGTCACTTCAGCCGCTTCGCCGCCTCTTCGATCAGGCTGAGATCGGAGTGCGCCTGAACGTCGACCTTCGACTTGATGATGCCGAGGTCGAGGGCCACATCGACGTTCTTCTGCAGCGCCGCCAGGTCCGGCTTCATGTCCGGATCGTGGTAGTAGTCCTTCTTGGTGTACAGCCAGGCGAAACGCTCCGGCGGCAACTTGAGCAGCTTGCCGGCGATCTGCATCGCCTCGTCATGGTTCTTCGGGTCGAGATACCAGCGCTCGATCCGCAGCATGTCCTCCATGTAATCGACCAGCGCGGCGCGGTTCTTGTCGATCCACGATTTCCGCGCGGCCCAGAACACGAACTGTGACGGGCCGAGGCCGACCGTCTGGTCGAACAGCGGCACGCCGATCTCGTTCAGCATTGGGTTGAAGGCGAACGGGATCACCGCTGTGACCAGGTCGGCCTTCTTGTCGTTGAGCATCGCCGGCATGGTCGGCAGCGGCGCCTCGATCACGGTGAAGTCGCGCTTGTCGATCAGGCCGTGCTTCTTCAGGGCGGCCTTCATGGCGATGTCGACGCCGGCGCCGATCGCGTTGGTGGCGAGCACCTTGCCCTTGAGGTCCTCGATCTTCTTGATGCCGGAGTCCTTGCGGACGAAGAACTGGTTGCTGAAGTAGCCGGGGACGCCGTCGCGGAAGTCGTCGGAGATGACGCGGAGATCGCTGATGCCGGCGTTCTCGATGGCGATGCCGAGCGTCGAATAGGCGAGGTTGGCGATCTCCAGCTCGCCGTTGGCGAGCGCCGTGATCATCGGCGGCGTGCCCTGATAGCGCACCGCCTCCATCGTGTAGGACTTGCCCCAGTGCTTGGCGAGGTCCTTCTTCTCGACGATCATCGGCTCCCAGTTGGAGACAGGGACCACGTAGGAATTGCGGATCAGGAGCGGCTCGGCGCGAGCAACGCCCGTCGCTGCCGTTCCGATGGCCAACAAGGCCAACAGAGCTTTCAAGCCACGCATGCTTCCCCCCATCGTTGTAATCGTTCGATCCTACTCGCTCGCCCCGATGCTTGCCAGGATGGCGTCGCGCCGGGATTTGGCGTCGCCCTGGATGCGCTCGTAGGTCGAGCCGCCGTGCGAATCCATCGTCACCAGCAGCGGGCCGAAGCCGTTGATGCGGAAGCGCCAGATGCTTTCCGGGTTGAGGTCGTCCATGTCGACCTCCTCGATCGATTCGATCCAGGTGGTCTGCAAGGCCGCCGCGCCGCCGATCACGGCGAGATAAGCGCCGCCGATGTCGCGGAAGGCGTCGAGCGTGCCCTGCCCCATGCCGCCCTTGCCGATGATGATGCGGACGCCCTCGCGCTCCATCAGCGGGCGGGTGAAGCGCTCCATGCGCTGCGAGGTGGTGGTGCCGACGCAGACCGCCTCGTAGCCGGACGGGCATTCGTTGGTCTTCGGCATCTTGCGGACGTTCGGCGCGGTGTGGACCACGGCGTGACCGTGCATGTCGAAGATGGTCTTGCGGCCCTTGTCGAACATCGCCATCAGGTTGGCGTCGCGGACGCCGAACAGGGTTTTCTCCAGGGTGACGGTGTCGCCGATCTTCAGCGCACGGACCTGCGCTTCGGTGACGGGCGTTTCGAGGGTGTAGTGGGTCATTTGAAATCGATGCCGCCGGGCGTGATGATCGCGTTGGCGCGGCGCGCCGAGTGGCACTGGATGTTCACCGCGACCGGATTCATCGTGATGTGGGTCGCCGCCACCTCGACGTGAACGCGGAACGAGGTCGAGCGGCCGCCGAGGCCCTGCGGGCCGATGCCGAGCTCGTTGACGGCTTCCGACAGCTCGGCCTCGATCTTGGCGCCCTCGGGATCGCTGCAGGTCGTGCCGAGCGGGCGGGTCGCCGCGACCTTGGCGATGTGCATGCAGAGATCGGAGGTGCCGCCGATGCCGACGCCGACGATGGTCGGCGGACAGACCCGGCCGCCGCAGTCGATCACGCGGTCGATGACGAAGCGCTTGATCGCCTTGACGCCGTCGGCCGGGATCAGCATCTGCAGGAACGAGCCGTTCTCCGAGCCCGAGCCCTTCGGGATCATCTCGATCTCGACGGTCTCGTCGCGGCCGTCGAAATCGACGTTGATGATCGGCACGCCGACGCCGCACGAGGTCTGCTCGTTCTTGCGCGTCAGCGGATGCACCACCGAGGAGCGCAGCGGATGCTCGGTGGTGGCGCGCTCGCAGCCGCGGCGGATCGCCTCCTTCATCGCGGCGCCGTCGAACTCGACGTTCCTGCCGATGACGACGTTGTAGATCGGAATGCCGGTGTCCTGGCAGAGCAGGTTCTTGCCGCTTCTCGGCGACCGCGATGTTCTCGACCATGGTGCCGAGCACGGCGCGGCCGGTGGCGTCGGTCTCCGCCGCCATCAGCCGCTCGAAGCCGCGCTTGATGTCGGGCGGCAGCAGCTTGACCGCGCGGATGTAGAGCGTCTTGGCAGATCTCTTCGACTTCTTTCGGATCGAGTTGCACCGTGGAATCCTCAGGTCATGGGAAGCCGATTGTACGCCTCCACGCCCACAACGTCATGAGTTCCGTATCTATTTAGTTGGCCGTCACGCCCGCCGCCTTGATGACCGGCGTGATGCGGGCGACCTCGCTCTCGACCAGCTTCTGCAAGCCGGCCGGGCCGCGGTCGGCGCCCTCCGGCGCGGAGCTGCCGAGATCGACATAGCGCGCCTTGACCGACGGATCGTCGAGCGCCTTGTTCAGCGCATCGACCAGCTTGTCGACGATCTCCTTCGGCGTGCCCTTCGGCGCCACCATGGCGTTCCAGGCGCTGAAGATGAAGTCGACGCCGGCCTCCTTGGTGGTCGGCACGTCCGGGATGCTCGACAGCCGCGCCGGCGCAGCGACCGCGTAAGCCTTGATGGTGCCAGCCTTGATCTGCGGGATGACGTTGAGCGACTGATCGACGGTGTAGTCGATCTGCCCGGCCACCATGTCCTGCAGCACCGGGCCGGTGCCGCGATAGGGGATCAGGTTCGGCGTCAGCCCGAACTTGGCGTTGAAGACCAGGCCGGCGACATGCGAGATCGAGCCGACGCCGGCGTGGCCGTAGCTGGTCGACTTGCCCTTGCCCTTCACGTAGGCGATGAAATCCTTGAGGGTCTTGGCTTCGATCGCCTTCTTGGAGACGATCGCCTGCGGCGTGTAGTTGACGATGCCGATCTGGGCGAAGCTCGTGGCCGGATCGTACTTGAGGTTCGGGTAGAGCGACGGCGCCGCCGACTGCGTGCCCATGTTGCCGACCGCGATGGTGTAGCCGTCCGGCGCGGCCTGCGCGGCGCGGGTCATGCCGAGCGTGCCGCCGGCGCCGCCGATGTTCTCGACGATGAAGGTCTGGCCGAGCGTGCTGGCTCATGTGCGCGCCGACCAGGCGAGCAACCACGTCGGTCGGGCCACCGGCGGCGAACGGCACGATGACGGTGACCGGCTTGTTCGGATATTGCGCCAGCGCCGGCGAACTCAGCAGCGTAGCCGCAGCCAGAGCCGTGACCGCAAATCGAATGCACCTCATGGCCGCTCCACTCCCTGTTTGCCCGATCATGGCCGTCACGCCCCGGCGCGGCAAGCGACCCATTGAAGCAGCGGCTTCTCGACACGCCGGATCGGCTATGGAAAGCTTCCTCGAAAGATTGCGCTGCAACATGGAAAGCATCTCGCGATGCGGTTGACCGACAACGAACAGGCGATGCGGGACGGCGCGTCCGGGCCGGCCGTGCAATGGGCGATCGAGCACCAGATCAAGGTCGGCACGCTATCTCGGCGCCGAGGATT
Organism: uncultured Alphaproteobacteria bacterium; assembly: GCA_963785665.1. Lineage (GTDB taxonomy): Bacteria > Pseudomonadota > Alphaproteobacteria > Rhizobiales > Xanthobacteraceae > Z2-YC6860. The sequence continues at coordinate 387,343 of CAWAWF010000018.1, read as the reverse complement.
TCGTCCCGGTCGCGCAGGCCCACATCATGGCCGACACCGAGTCGCTCGGCGCTCGCCGGCGTCGAATGGCTGGAGCGCTGGGCCAAGCTGCCGGAAAAGCAGCGCCGCGTGCGGATCCCGACCATCACCGATCCGCGCGGCACCGATTTCGCCTCCGCGCACAAGCTCAAGCATCAGCCCTGGATGCTCGACCTCGAGCGCCGCGCCATCGCGGCGTTCGAGGCGATGGGCGTGCTGAAGACCAACACCTGCATCAACTACCAGACCATCATGCCGCCGGTGCGCGGCGAGCACTGCGCCTATGGCGACACCGGCGTGGTGATCTACTCCAACAGCGTGTGCGGCGCGCGCTCGAACTTCGAGGGCGGGCCGTCGGCGCTGAGCGCGGGCCTGACCGGGCGCACGCCGCGCTACGGCTATCACCTCGACGAGCACCGGCAGGCGACGCTCGTGGTGCAGACGAGCTTCACGCCGCGCGAGCTGAACGAATGGGGCGCGCTCGGCGGCATCGTCGGGCGGCTTGGCCGGCGACTACTGGCAGGTGCCGGCGGTGGTCGGGCTCGACCGCATGCCCACGTCGGACGAGATGAAGCATTTCGGCGCGGCGGCGGCGAGCTACGGCTCGCTCGCGCTGTTCCACATGATCGGCATCACGCCGGAGGCGCAGCGGATGGAGGACGTGCTGCCGCAGGGCGATCTGCCGACGCATGACGTCGGCGAGAGCCGACATCCGCGCATTCCAGCAGAGCTATGCCGGCAAGGTCGACACCGTCGATCTCGTGGTGTTCTCGGCGCCGCAACTGAGCCTCGTCGAGATGCAGCGCGTCGCCGATCTGCTCGACGGCAAGACACGCCACCATTCCGCTGCTGGTCGTCACCAGCCCGCAGGTGAAGCCCGACGCCGACCGCATGGGGCTGACGGCGCGGATCGAGAACGCCGGCGGCACGGTGCTGGCCGGCATGTGCTTCTACCAGAGCTACGCCCGCGAGATGGCGGAGGCGAACGGCTGGAAGCGGCTCGCCACCAACTCGGCCAAGCTCACCAACATTCTCGGCGGCTACGGCTACAAGCCGGCGCTGCTGTCGATGGAGCAATGCGTCGAGGCGGCCTGCGCGGGAGGCAAGCTCGCATGAGCAAGCTCTTCTACGCCACCGCCGGCATGGGCAAGAAGCTGCAAGCCAAGGCGCTGGTCGCCAAGGACGGCTTCTCGGCGCGCTACGACCTCGACCGCATCAAGGGCGTGTTCTCGCGGCCCGAGCACAAGCTCGCCGGCGAAAGCTATGTCGGCCGCGTGCTGGTGCTCGATGCGGCGAAGGGCGGCGTCGCCACCGCCTGGATGCTGTACGAGATGCAGTCGCGCGGCGTGATGCCGGCGGCGCTGGTGCTGAACGCCGTCAACCCGATCATGGCGCAGGGCGTGGCGCTCGCCGATTTCACCATGATCTCGGGCTTCGATTGCGACATCACCCAGGCGATTCCGAACGGCGCCGAGGTCGAGATCGATCCGAACGCCGAGCGGCCGTTCATCCGGGTGATCGGCTAGACGATCAGGATCGCGCCCGACACCAGGAGCATGATCGCCAGCGCCTGCCGGAAGCGGACTTCGTCGAGACGGCCGTAGAGCTTCCAGCCGATCCAGGTGCCGAGCGCCATCGGCGGCAGCGCCAGAGCCAGCAGCACCAGCCCCTGGCGATCGACCGCGGTGGTGCCAAGCGCAGCGATCGTCGCGATGTGAACGACCACGATGAACGGCTGATAGAAGGCGCGCGCCTCCTCCTTCGACCAGCCGCGAAGTTGGGTCCACACCGCCGGCAGGACGCCGTTGTAGCCGCCGAGCCCGCCCATGATCCCGGAGATGAAGCCGATCGCGATGTCCGCGCCGCGGCCCGCGGTGATGTGCGGCAACCGCCGCGCCACCAGGGCATAGACCGCGTAGACGATCAGAAAGATGCCGATCGCGACCTTCAGCTTTGCGGGATCGGTCCGCACCAGCAGCCAGACGCCGAACGGAACACCGAGCACGCCGGCCAGGATGAACGGCCAAAGGCGCTGCACGTCGAGCGAGCGGCGCAGCGTCCACAACGTCGTGCACTGCATGATGAGACCGCCGGCGACCACCAGCACCGCCACATGGATCGGCGCGATGGCGTGCAGCCAGATGGCGGATGCGGCAACACCGGCGGCGAAGCCGGCCGCGCCGGACGCCAAGCCGCCGATCAGCGCGCCGCTCCACAAGAAGATGAGCAGCGTCGCCGACAGCGAAGCGAAGGCGTCAGACCACATTGAGGGCGAACAGCACGCCGACGGCGAACGCCGCGGCGAGGCAGATCGAGATGGCGACGCGGGTGCGCTCGCGCACCGGCAGGAACTCGATCGCCAGCACGCGCAGCCCCAGCGCCATGTGCAGCGCCAGCGAAACGACGATGCCGCCCTCGGCGAACTTGACCAGCGGCGTGTCGGTGGCCTTGAGGAATTTGTCGAGGAAATCGGCGCCGTTCAGCGCGCTCGACAGCGCCCAGAAATGCAGCGGCAGAAACACCGCGAGCGCCAGCCCGGCCAGCCGGTGCAGCAGCGCCGCGACAAACCCCGGCTGTCGGTGCGAGGCGCGCATCATCCGAACATCGCCTCCGGCGGCAGGTAGACGGCGACCGCGGCGCGAAAGCCCATCGCCAGCAGGAGGATCGCAAACAACGCCAGCGCGATGTCGAGCGAGCGGCCGTGCCACGAGGTCCATTCGCGCAGCACGTTGCGAAGCCCGATCGGCGCATGCACCGCGACCGCCAGCACGAACAGAATGTAGAACGCGAAGAACCAATGGTTGCCGCGGGTGCGCGCCAGCACCTCGCCGGCGGTCAAGCCGCCGCGCACGGCGTAGAGGATGGTGGCGAGATGCACGGTGACGAAGAACGCCAGCACCGCGGCGGAGGCGCGCTGCGCGATGAACAGGATCGCGGTCATGATTTGCGCCCGAGCGCGCGGGCGATCATGGCGCGCTTCAGTCCGGCGATCGAATAGGTCGGCGAAATGCGCGCGCGGGCAGAACTCGGTGCAGTTCATGTGGCTGTGGCAGGCGTGGCAGCCGGCGCTGCCGGACACCGCGTCGATGCGGGCGTCGTTGCCGGCGTCGCGCACGTCGTTGACCAGCGTCCAGGCGCGGTTGAGCGGGGCGGGTCCGAGGTATTCCGGATTCCATGTCACCACGTCGCAGGCGGAATGGCAGATGCCGCAGCCGATGCATTCGATGCCGGCGTCGGCGGCGCGGCGCTCGGGCGACGCCGGAGGCACCACCGCGAAGTCGGCTTGCGGCTTCGCCTGGAATAAAGTGACCCTTGGCGTCGCGCCACTTGTCGAAGAACGCCGCCATGTCGACGGCGAGGTCCTTGACCACGGTGAAATTGCGGAGCGGTTCAAGCCGCAGCATGTCGCCGTCAGCCGCCTCGCTGACGCGGGTGCGGCAGGTCCAGCGCGGCCGGCCGTTCACCACCATGGCGCAGGAGCCGCACATGCCGACCCGGCAGGCGAAGCGATAGGACAAGGTGGCGTCCTGCTCGCGCTGGATCTGCGTCACCACGTCGAGGATGGTCTGGTGCGCGCGTCGCGGCACCTGGAAGCTCTGGAAGGCGCCCTCGGCGGCGCCGCGCCAGACCTCGACCGACAAGTGATTCGGAAGCCATCCGCCATGACAAAAAGCTAGACTATGCCGGACGCTTTGAACACTGGAACAGAACATGGCCGAGAACTCCGCCCAATCCATTCGCGATTCGCTCAAGCACCGCTTCGGCGAGGCGATCGCGGTCGATGACAATCTCGCCGGCCTCGACGCGCTGGCCCGCATGGCCGGCCGCCGCGTGCACCGGCGCTACAAGGAGCAGCCGGTCGATGCCGAACTGCTGCGGCTGCTTGTGCGCCTGCGCGCTGTCGGCGCCGAGCAAGAGCGACCTGCAGCAGGCCGACATTGTGATCGCCGACAAGGCCGATCAGGCGACGATCGCTGGGCTCATTCCGGACCAGCCGTTCATCCGCACCGCGCCGGCGTTCCTGGTGTTCCTGGCGAACGGCCGGCGGCTGCCGGAAATCGTCGAAGATGCGCGGCAAGCCGTTCCCGAACGATCATCTCGATCAGTTCTTCAACGCCGCGGTCGATGCCGGCATCGTGCTGGCGACCTTCATCGCCGCCGCCGACGCGGTCGGGCTCGGCACCTGCCCGATCAGCGTGATCCGCGACCATTCGGCGAAGGTGAGCGAGATGCTGAAGCTGCCGCAGCGGGTGATCCCGGTGGCCGGGATGTGCGTCGGCTGGCCGTCGGAGACGGGGCATGTCTCGGCGCGACTCGGCCTCGACACCACGATACATGACGGGAAATACGACGAAGGCGATCTCGCCGAACGCATCGACGCCTATGACAAGCGCCGCGCCGCGATCCATCCGTACAAGCCGCGCGATCCGGCGCGCTGGGGCGAGGTGCCGTTCTACGGCTGGTCGGAGGACAAGGCGCGGCAATACGGCGTGCCGCAGCGGCCCGGATTTCGGCGCGTTCGTGCGGGGCAAGGGATTCAAGCTGGATTAGCGCTTCACATACTTCTGCACGCGCCAGTTCAGCGTGTCGGCGACGAACACCTCGCCGCGCGGGCTGATCGCGATGTAGTGCGCCTCGCCGTACTTGCCGAGCGTCTTGCCGTTGCCGCCGCCTTCCATCACGGCCAACACGTTGCCGTGCAGATCGAGCGTCATGACCTGGCCGGTGTGACCGTGCGCCAGCCAGATAGTCTGGTCGGGCGCCATGCACAATCCGCACGGCGTGCCGGGATGCTGCGACTCGCGGATGAAGTTGCCGTCGGCGTCGAGCACCTGGATGCGGGCGTTGTTGCGGTCGGCGATGTAGAGCAATCCCGCGCGATCGAACACCAGCGAATGCGGCAGGTCGAACTCGCCGGGGCCCTTGCCCTTCCTGCCGAAGGTCTTGATGAAGTTGCCGTCGCGGTCGAACTTCACGATCAGCGACTCGCCCTTGCCGTGGCCCTGCAGCACGAACAATTCGCCGCTCGGCCCGACCACCGCCTCGTTCGGCTCGTTGAACAGGCGCAGATGGCCGTATTCGTGCCACTCGCCGGGTCTGTTTTTGCAGCCGAGCACCATCTCCAGCCGTCCCGCCGGATTGAAGCGGTAGACCAGATGGGCGGCGACGTCGGTCGCCCAGATGTTGTCGTCGGCGTCGATGCGGAGCCCATGCGGCCGCTCGAACAGGCCGTCGCCGAAGCCGCGGATGAAATGTGCCGTCCGGGTCGAACTCCATCAGCGGCATCGGGCCGCGGTGGATGACGAAGATGTTGCCCTTGGAGTTGAACGCCACGCCCGAGGTGCCGCCGAAATTGGCATGGGCCGGCAGCTTGAAGGATTCGGTAACTGGAACGTAGTCCAGCGGTGGAGGTGCCATATGCGCCAAACCGGAATGATCGTGAGTGGGGCCGTCGCCCGCCAAAAGCATACAGGGGCGCTCGACTCGTCCGCCAGCCCGGTCTTATAGATAAGGCAACATTATCCAGGAGGTTCCGGGGAGGATCATGGCCATTCCGCAATTGCTGGTGCACGACAGGAAAGACACCGTCGGCGTCGTCGTGATCGAGGGCCTGAAAAAAGGCACCGACATGCTGTGCGTGGTGACCCACGACAATTCGTCGTTCAAGCTGAAATCGAAGATGGACGTGCCGATCGGCCACAAGGTGGCGCTGACCGACATCAAGAAGGGCGACACGATCTGGAAATACGGCCAGGACATCGGCATCGCCAAGGCCAAGATCGCCAAGGGCGAGCACGTCCACGTGCATAACGTCAAAACAAAGCGGTGGTGAGCGATATGGCGAAAAAAGCAAAGAAGAACGGCAAGGCTGCCGCAAACAAGCCGGTGGCGAAGAAGAACGGCTATGGCGATCTGACGTTCATGGGCTGGCGTCGCGAGAACGGCCGGGTCGGCGTGCGCAACCACGTCGTCCTGCTGCCGCTCGACGACCTGTCGAACGCCGCCTGCGAGGCGGTCGCCAACAACATCAAGGGCACGCTCGCCATCCCGCACGCCTATGGGCGGCTGCAATTCGGCGAGGACCTCGAGCTGCACTTCCGCACCCTGATCGGCACCGGCGCCAATCCGAACGTCGCCGCCGTCGTCGTCATCGGCATCGAGGAAGGCTGGACCAAAATCGTCGTCGACGGCATCAAGAAGACCGGCAAGCCGGTCACCGGCTTCGGCATCGAGCTGAACGGCGACATCGCCACCATCGCCAAGGCGTCGCGCGTCGCCAAGGACTACCTGCAATGGGCGTCCGAGCTGACGCGCGAGGAGTGCGGCATCGCCGACCTCTGGGTCTCGACCAAATGCGGCGAGAGCGACACCACCACCGGGCTCGCCTCCTGCCCGACCGTCGGCAACATGTACGACAAGCTGATCCCGCACGGCCTCTATGGCGTGTTCGGCGAAACCTCGGAGATCACCGGCGGCGAGCACCTGGCCCGCGCCCGCGCCATCAACAAGAAGATTGGCGACAAATGGATGAAGACCTGGCAGGCCTACGAGGATGAGGTGATCCAGGCGCACAAGACCAACGACCTGTCGGACTCGCAGCCGACCAAAGGCAACATCGCCGGCGGCCTGACCACGATCGAGGAGAAGGCGCTCGGCAATCTCGAGAAGATCGGCCGCGAGTGCAAATATATCGACGTGCTGGAGCCAGCCGAGGCGCCGCGCAAGGGGCCGGGTCTCTACTACATGGACACCTCGTCGGCGGCGGCGGAGTGCGTCACGCTGATGGCGGCCGGCGGCTATGCCGTGCACACCTTCCCGACCGGCCAGGGCAACATCATCGGCCATCCGATCGTGCCGGTGATCAAGATCACCGGCAATCCGCGCACGGTGCGGACCATGTCCGAGCACGTCGATGTCGACGTGTCCGGCATCCTGCGGCGCGATATGACGATCCCGCAGGCCGGCGACGCGCTGATCGACATGATCGTGCGAACGGCGAACGGCAGGCTCACCGCCGCCGAGGCGCTCGGCCACCGCGAATTCGTGCTGACCAAGCTGTACCGGAGCGCGTGATCTCGGCCGCACCATGCCGACCCTGACGCTGGTCCAGGCGGAAGGTCTCGTGGTGCGGACGCTGACGCGTTGCCGCACCAGCCTGGACAATGCCCGGAGCGTCGCCCGCGCGCTGGTCGCTGCCGAATGCGACGGGCTCAAGGGCCACGGCCTGTCGCGCGTGCCGATCTATGCCGCGCAGGCGAAGGTTCGGAAGATCGACGGCAGCTTCAAGCCGGTCGCCAGCCGTCCCCGCCCCGGCCTGATCACGATCGATGCCGGTTACGGTTTTGCCTTTCCGGCGCTTGAACTCGCCGAAACCGAGATCGTCCCCGCCGCCCGCAAGCAGGGCATCGCCGCCGTGGCGATCCGGAAATCGAGCCATTGCGGCGCCGCCGCCCATCCAGTCGAGCGGCTCGCGGACAAGGGCCTGGTCGCGCTGATGTTCGTCAACACGCCGGCCGCGATGGCGCCGTGGGGCGGCTCGAAGCCGGTGTTCGGAACCAATCCCGTGGCATTCGCCTGCCCGCTGCCGGGCCGGCCTCCGATGGTGATCGACCTGTCGCTGTCGAAGGTGGCGCGCGGCAACGTCATGACGGCGAAGCAGCGCGGCGAGAACAATCCCCGAGGGCTGGGCGCTCGACGAGAACGGCACGGCCAACCACCGATCCGGACGCGGCGCTGCGCGGCACCATGGTGCCGATGGGCGACGCCAAGGGCACGGCGCTCGCCCTGATGGTGGAACTGCTGGCGGCCGGATTGACCGGCGCGAACTTCGCCGCCGAAGCGTCGTCCTATCTCGACGCGCAAGGACCGCCGTCCGGCACCGGGCAGTTGATCCTGGCGATCGATCCGGCGGGGTTCGGCGACGGCGCGCTCGGCCGCTTTGCCACGCTGGCGCACGCGATCGAGGCGCAGCCCGGCGCGCGGCTGCCGGGGATGCGGCGGCTCAAGGCGCGCGACAAGGCCAAGGCCGAGGGGGTGACGATTTCCGACGCGCTGCTGGCGGAGATCGAGGCGGCCTAGCGCGCGGCCGCTTCCTGCCGGCCCTGCAACGGCAGCGGCTGGTCGCTCAGCATGCCGTTGACGATCACCTTGCGGGCGGTGTCGAGGTCGACGCCGTGGCGCTTCAACAGGTCGGTCGAGTCGGTGATGATGGCGTCGACGTCCTGCTTGATCTTCAGATTCTTGTAGTGGTCCTCCTGGCTGAAGCCCATGCTTTCGCCGACCACCTCCAGAATGTTCATGATCTTGAACGGCCAGTCGCGCTCGTGCGCGCACAGCTCGCGATGGTCGGAATGATAGACCGCGACCAGCGCATCGACGCCGGCGGCGCGCGCGGCCTCAAGCTCCTTGAGCTGAAGCTCGGCCTTGAACTTCGGCAAGGTGGCGAGGTTGACGCTCTGCAGGCCGACGCCGGGAACGTCGAGCTTGACGAGCTTGATGCCGGGCACCGCGAGAAGAAGCTGCTCGGCCGCTTCCATCACGCCGGCGACGCCGGGATGACGATGCAGCGCCACCGTCATCTCGACGCGGTTCTTAAGATACGGCCGAAGCTCGTCGAGCTTTGCCATGCAGGAACGGCATGAACGGCGTCATGTCGAACGGCTTCGCGCCGGTGGCGCGCTCGATGGTCGGCAGCACGGTCTCGCCGAACTGCATGACGCAGCTCGGGCACCACGCCAGCACTTGCTTCGTTTTCGATTGCGTCAGCTTCTGGATGGTGTTGTTGGCGAAGCGGCCGAGCGTGTCGATGTCACCGGCACGAAGCTGGCTCGTGCCGCAGCAATGGGTCGGCCCGCCCATCACCTGATAGTCGACGCCGATCATGTCCATGATGTCGAGGCACAGCAGCGCGATGTGCGGCGTCTTCAGCACGTTGCAGCCGGTGTAGAACACGACGTCGGGCAATTCGGCGCGCGGCGCGTCCTTCGCCGGCTTCTGGCCGAGCCGGATCAGCGATTCCTCGGACAGTTGCAGGCGCGACAGCACGTTGGTGTCCTCGCCGATCTTGCGGAACACGGTGACGCCCTGCTTGCGCCGCTCGGTCGGGTCCTTGTCGTTCCGCATCATGGCGACCCGCGCCATGGTCAGAAGGAAGCGCGGATTGACGCCGTAGTCGCAGGCCTTGATGCACTCGCCGCTGGCCATGCAGGCCTTGGCCCACTTCTCGGATTCCGCCGAGCCTTTGCCGAACCGCAGAATGTCGAGCACGCCGGAGACGATGGCTTTCGGATCGGCGCCGCCGAGTCCGGCGGGCTCCGCGATCGGGCAGACCTCGAAGCACTTGCCGCACTTGGTGCAGGCGTCGAGCATGTCGTCGACGCGACTGGTCAGGGCTTGTTCGAATCCGGCGGTTTGCATGGGATTAGAATAGCTCAAAATCGTGCGCCCCGCGACCCGTAGGCGTCACTTCTGAATCGCGGCGACCGCCTTGCCCACCACGGCCTTGGGCGTCCGGTAAAGCTCCGCCAGGAACGCATCGATCGGCCCGGCCGAGATCGGGCTGATCTCCAGGTCGGCCTTGGCCGCCTCGGCAAGAAAATCGCCGGTCCTTCATGGTGGCGTCGAACGCGGCGCGGAGCGCAGCCTTGCGCTCGGCTGGGATGTCCGGCGCGGTGAAGAACGGCCGGCCGACATACTGCCCCGCGATCAAAAGCCGCAGCACCTGGCGCTGCTCGTTGTCGCGCGCGCGCTCCAGCGCCACCGGCACGTCCGGCAGGTCGGGATTCTTCTCCAGATTGAACTGCACCAGCAGGTTGACCTGCGGCAGCCACTGCTTCTGGCTCTTCAGGCTCGTCCACGACCAGCCGCAGCGGCCGTCGACCTCCTGTCGCTCCATCGCGAGGTTGATGTCGTTGCCGCCCGGATAGCCGGTGACGAGCTTCACCTTGGCGCCGAACACGTTGCGCATGATCAGCGCGAAGGTGTCGGGATCGGCGCCGACCGCGCTGCCGCCGAGGCTGAACTCGCGCTTGAACATGTCGTCCCAGGTTTTCACCGGCGACGTCTTCCAGGTGGCGCAGACCGAAGTCTCGCTGGTGATGGTGCCGAGCCAGGTGAGCTTCACCGGATCGAAGTTGGCGCCGTTGAGCAGCGGCTCGGTGACCATGCCGCGGCTGACGGTGGCGAGCGTCAGGCCGTCCTTGGCGGCGACGCCATAGACATACTGCACGGCCTTCATCGAGCCGGCGCCCGGCATGTTCTGCACCACCACGGTCGGATTGCCGGGAATGTGCTTGCCGATGTGGCGGCCGAGCAGCCGCGCGTAGAGATCGTAGCCGCCGCCCGCGGTGAAGCCGACCAGGATGGTGACGGTCTTGCCGCGATAGAAGTCTTCGACCGGGTCGGCCTGGGCCGTACCGGCGATGGCGAGCAACAGCGCGAGGGCGATCGCTCTCATCCGCCCTCCGGAATCTTCACCAGCTCGAACTCGAAGCTGGTGATCAAATCCTCGACCTGGGCGCGCGACAGCGCCATCGCCGATCCAGCCGAGACCGGGATGCTGGATGGCGAACTGGATCGCAAATTTCTCCGGCAAAGCCTTCACGCTCCACAGCAGGTTGTCGCTGTGGTGCAGCTTGGCCGGATCGGCCGGCGGTTCGGCCGGATGCACCGGCGTCATCCTGGCGCGGGCGGCGGCGAGATCGCGGATCAGCTTGTCGATGTCGGCGGCGGACAGATTGTCGGCGCCCACCTTGGCGTGACTGCTGTCGGGTGAAAGCTGGACTTTGATCGACATCAACCGCTCCGCTTATGTCGCCACCGCGACCTGATGCTTCAATTCGATTTCTTTTCCCGTGCGCGAGGATTCGATCGCCGCCGTGCAGACCTCGAGATTGGCGAGCCCCCAGCGGCCGGTGTGCGTGACGGGCTTGCCCGCGATGGCGTCAGCGAACTCCGCGATCACCAGATCGCGCGGGGTCTTGTCGGCCGGCAGCGCGATCTCCTCGCGGCCCTTGTCGGAATAGACCAGCAGGCCGTCCGGCGACTGGCGGATGTCGCCGCGCTCGCAGCTCACGAGCGTCAATCCGAAATGCGGCTGGTGCGGCGCGTCGACCGGAATGGCGCTGCGGGCACGCGTTTCTCTTGGCCGCAATGACCTGCTCGGGCGAAAGCTGAGCCGAAGGCTCTGCAACGCGCGGACGGACTTCATCGCCCCACTCGCCGACGCCGCCGACCAGTTCGGTGACGGAGAGATGTCCGTAGCCGTTGTAGACCGCGGTCGCGGCGGCGCCGTCGGTGAAGTTCAAATAGATCGTATGCGCGCCGATCGAGCGGCGGTTCGCATCCCAGTCGAACATGCTGGCGCGGACGCTCTTGACCAGTCCGCCGCCGATCAGCCGCAGGATGTCGACCTGGTGCGCACCCTGCCGATAGGTGACGCCGCCGCCCTGCCCGCACATCGAGCTCGGCGGCACGGCGCGGCCGCGCCATCCAGTCGGTGAAATTCCAGGTGTGGATCATGCGGGCGCGGCCGAGGCTGCCCGAGGCTACGATCTCGCGCATCCTGGCGATCGGCAGATCATACGAGTGCGAGTGGCCGACCTGGAGCACCACGCCGGCGCGCTCGGCGGCGGTGACCATGTCCTGTGCCTGGGCCACGCCGATCGCCATCGGCTTCTCGGTGAGAACGTGCTTCTTGGCGGCGCAGACCTCGGCGACGTGTTGCGGATGCAGCTCGGTCGGGGTCGCGATATAGACCGCGTCCAGGGCAGTGCCCCGCAGCATCGACGGCAGGTCGGCATGCCCCGCAGCGCCTGTCTCGGCGACGGCGGTCTCCCGCATCGCGGCATCGGGTTCCGCGATGGCGGCCAGCTCGAACGCCGGATTGCCTCGAATCGCCGGAACGAAGGCCCAACCGGCCGCCCCCATCCCCACGATACCGATACGGATTTTGCCTGACATACCTGCCCTTACGGCTGCTCGCTGGCCACGATTGCCCGGCAAGAGTAAACTCCGCGCACGCACCTGAACAGGAGACACGGCCATGCTGACCGCCGAGCAGAACGAGATGCTCACCCGCATTGGGCCGGGGACACCCTGCGGCGAGATGATGCGCCGCTACTGGCACCCGATCGCGGCGGTCTCCGAGATGGACGGCAAGTGGACCAAGCGCGTCCGCCTGCTGGGCGAGGACCTGGTGCTGTTCAAGGACAAGAAGGGCCACTTCGGCCTGATCACCGAGCAGTGCCCGCACCGCCGCGCCTCGCTGGCCTTCGGCATCCCGACCGATGACGGCATCCGCTGCCCGTACCATGGCTGGGCGTTCGATCATGGCGGGCAATGCACCGAGCAGCCGAACGAGCCCGCGAAGAGCTCGTTCAAGAGCAAGGTCAAGACGCCGGCCTACGCGGTCGAGGAGATGGGCGGGGTGTTCTGGGCCTACATGGGTCCTGCGGAATCAAAGCCGCTGGTGCCGCGCATCGACGGTTTCGTTCACGAAGGAACGGTCCGCATGCTGGGCCGCGCGGTCGTGCCGTGCAACTGGCTCCAGATCATGGAGAACTCGCTCGATCCGGTGCACACCGAATGGCTGCACGGCCACACCTACGAGTTCGTCAAGCAGCAAAAAGGCCAAAGCCAGAAGGTGGCGATCAGCGCGCACCACGAGAAGATCGCATTCCGCGAGTTCGACGCCGGCATCACCAAGCACCGGCTGTTGACCGGCCAATCGGAGGATTGCGACGACTGGAAGGTCGGCCATCCTGTCGTGTTCCCGAATATTCTGTCGGTCGGCGCCGGCGACGAAAAGCACAACTCACGCTATTACGCGTTCCAGATCCGCGTCCCGATGGACGACACCCACACCTTGCACCTCTGGTACACGTCCTATGTGCCGCCGAAGGGCGCAAAGTTTCCGCCGCATCTGCTCGACAAGGTCTACACCTACGAGGTGCCGTACCTGGACAAGAACGGCGACTTCATCCTGGACAATGTCGATGCCCAGGACATCACGGCGTGGATCACACAAGGCGCCATCGCCGATCGCACCCAGGAGCATCTCGGCGCATCGGACAATGGCATCGCGCTCTACCGCCGCGTGCTGCGCCGCGAGATCAAGAAGGTCGAGGAGGGCATCGATCCGATGTTCACCTTCCGCAGTCCTGCGAAAAACGCGCGCATCGACCTGCCGAACGAGGGCGACAAGCACCACAACGCCGAAGGCGCGCGGAGCTGGATCATGCGCATCCACGCTGCGCATTCGCCGATCGCGGAAGACGTGTGCCGGATGTACGAGAGCGTGGAGCAGCGCGCGGCGACGCCGCTGCGGGTGGTGGGGTAGTCTTCGGCGATGAGCGAGGCGCCGAAAGTCCCTGAGTCGGTCCGGCTGATGGCCGAGCAGCATGGGCTCGGCAAGGCGCTGAAGCTTTTTCCGGATGGCGTGAAGGCCGCGGCCGAGCGCGGACAGAAGCCGCTCGGCGCGCCACCGAAGGGCAATTCCCCCATCGCCTCGCCGGCGCCCATCTTCAATCCGGCGCGATTCGAAAAATGACCGACCTGGCCTGGCTCACCGTGGCGGAAGGTGCCGCGCTGTTGCGCGCCAAGAAGCTGTCGCCGGTGGAATGGACCAAGGCGCTGCTCGACCGGATCGCTGCGATCGACGAGCATTACAATGCGTTTCTGGTCGTCACCGCCGACAAGGCGCTGGCGCAGGCCAAAGCGGCCGAGGCCGAGATCGCCAAGGGCCAGTATCGCGGGCCGATGCACGGCGTGCCCTACGCCGCGAAAGATATCTTCGACATCGAGGGCATGGCGACGACGTGCCATTCCAAAATCCGGATGAACCACAAAGCCGCATCCGACGCCTTCGTGGTGAAGAAGCTTCGCGACGCCGGCGCGGTGCTGCTCGGCAAGGTCGCGCTGCACGAGTTCGCCACCGGCGGACCGGCGTTCGACCTGCCGTGGCCGCCGGCGCGCAATCCGTGGAACCGCGACCTGCATCCCGGCGGCTCGTCGAGCGGCTCGGGCGCCGCGCTCGCGGCCGGCATGGCGCCGGCCGCGCTCGGCACCGACACCGGCGGCTCGGTGCGCAATCCGGCGACCTGCTGCGGCATCGTCGGCATGAAGCCGACCTACGGCGCGGTGTCGCTGTCGGGCGTTTTCCCGCTCACCTACTCGCTCGACCATGTCGGGCCGATGACGCGCACCGTCGAGGACAACGCCATCCTGTTTCACGCCATCGCCGGCCACGATCCGGACGATCCGACCACCGCCGACGCGCGCACCGGCCGACTGCATGAAGGACCTCAAGGCCGGGTTGAAGGGCCTCCGCATCGGCGTCATCGAGCATTTCTACAAGTCGGATGCCGAAGCTGTGCCGGAGCAGGTGCAGGCCATCGAGCAGGCCATCGGCGTGCTGCAAAAGCTCGGCGCCAGCGTGAAGACGATCCGCGTGTCGCCGCTGCCGCTGTGGACCGACTGCAACCGCACCATCCACACCTCGGAGGCCTATGCCATCCACGAGAAAGACATCCAGGAGCGGCCGGAGGATTTCGCGGCACTGACCCGCAACCGGCTCCTGCCGGGTGGCTTCGTGCCGGCGGCGAAATACATCAAGGCGCAACAGCTTCGCGCCGCGCTGTGCCGCGAGATGGCGGAGGCGACGCGCGATCTCGACGCGGTGGTGACGCTGTCGAGCCTGTGCATGCCCTGCCGGATCGACGACCCCGCGGCGATCGCCAAGACCTACGACCAGCAGGCCCGGCTCGTCTTCAACGTCACCGGCACGCCGTGCGATTTCGGTTCCGACCGGCTTCACCGCAGACGGCATCCCGCTGGCCATGCAGATCGCCGGGCATTCGTTTGGCGAGCCGATGGTCTATCGCATCGCGCAGGCCTACGAGGCCGCGACCGGCTTCACCGCGAAGCGTCCGCCGATTAAGCTTGCGGCACGCGCCGTCGCCTGATCCTCCGGCGTTGCGCGCGGGGGAGACGCCATGACCACCTATCCGCGCGACCGCTTCTCGTATTCCTCGCCGTTCACGCGACCGAAGCTGAAGCTGCCCGGCAAGGGCCGCATCATCGTCTGGTCGGTGGTCAACATCGAGGAGTGGGAGATCACCCGGCCGATGGCGCGGCAGCTTTCGATCGCGCCGCAGGGCCAGAGCGCGATCCCCGACATGCCGAACTGGACCTGGTACGAGTACGGCATGCGGGTCGGCTTCTGGCGGCTGATGCGGGCGCTGAAGAAGGCCAAGGTGACGCCGACCATGTCGCTCAACGCCCGCGTCTGCGAGACCTATCCGGAGGCGACGGCGGCGGCGCGCGACGCCGGCTGGGAGTTCATGGCGCACTCGTACGTGCAGATGCCGATCCAGCAGATCGCCGACAAGCAGGCCGAGGTGATGCAGCAGTCGATCGACATCCTGCAGAAGTTCACCGGCAAGTTCCCGACCGGCTGGCTCGGGCCGGGCCGCGGCCAGATGTTCGACACGCTCGATTATGTGGCCAAGGCGGGCTTCACCTGGTTCGGCGACTGGGTGCTCGACGACCAGCCGATCTGGGTCAAGACCGCGCACGGCCCGGTGCTGGCGATCCCCTATTCCGCCGAGATCAACGACATCACCATGATGGTGTCGCACCATCACGAGTCCGACGTGCTGTTCGGCCGCACCCGTGACGCCTTCGACCGGCTCTATCTGGAGAGCAAGGAATCGACCCGCATCCTCGCCATCGGCGTGCATCCCTATGTCACCGGGCAGGCGCACCGCATCAAGTATTTCGAGCAGCTCTACGCCTACATCAACAAGCACCCGGGCGTGGTGCACTGGACCGGCCAGCAGATTTACGATTGGTATGCGAAGCAGGTGCCGAAGCCGAAGGAATGATACGCATGAAACCAACATGGCTCGTCGTCGCAGCGCTGGTGCTCGCCGCGTCTGTCTCCGCCCGCGCGCAATCGGATTATCCGAACAGGCCGGTGCAGATCATCATCGATTCCGCCGCCGGCAGCGCCAACGACGCCACCGCGCGCATCCTCGGCGACAAGCTGTCGCATATCTGGGGCCAGCAGGTTCTCATCATCAACCGGCCCGGCGCCGGCGGCGGCATCTCGGCCAAGGCCGCCTCGCGTCGCCGAACGACGGCTACACGCTCTACATCCCCGCCACCTCGCCATTCCTGACCTTGAAGGGAACGTCCGGCGTCGCGCCGAACCTGCCGCTGGAACTGCCGCGCGACTTCGCCGCGATCGGTTTCATGCTGCAGCAGCCGCTGTTCATCGGCGCCTCGCACAAGTCCGGCCTCAACAGCATCGCCGACGTCATCAAGCGCGCCAAGGAGAAGCCCGGCGAGGTCACCTACGCGGCGACCGGCGTCGGCCGGCTCACCCACCTGACGATGGAGCTGTTGCAGGCCCGCACCGGCATCAAGCTCCAGCTCGTGCCGTATTCCGGCGGCACCGCGCAGGCGTTGAACGACGTGATGAGCGGCCAGGTCAATCTCGTGCTCGACGCCTATGCCGGGCTCGCCCCCTCGATCAAGGGCGACCTGATCAAGGGCCTTGCCGACACCGCGCTGGAGCGGCTGCCGGGCTTCGAGAACCTGCCGACCGTCGCCGAGACCGTGCCGAATTTCTTTGTCGGCGCCTGGGCGGTGCTGGTGGCGCCGCTCGGCACGCCCGATCCGATCATCCGCAAGGTCAACGCGGACTTTTGGACCGCGCTGAACGATCCGGACGTCAAGACCAAGTACCAGGCCAACGGCGCATTCCTGCGCAAGATGTCGCCGGAGGAGACCGTGGCGTTCACCCAGGAGCAGCAGAAGACCTGGCGGCCGATCCTGGAGCAAGTGGCGAAGATGAAGCAGTAGCGCGGCTACTTGAACAGCCGCGCCTTCGTCTCTTCCGCCGCCTGCTCCATCGTCATGAACACCGCGCCTTCCTTGGCGAGCTTGTCGACCAGGTCCTCCAGCGCCAGCATCCGGTAGCCGCGGCCGATCACATACGGGTGCATGGTGTAGGTCAGCACGCCCCAGTCCACCGTCTTCTTCATGTAGGTGAACTCGTCGTGCCACGCCTGCATCATGTCGCGCGCGGGCTTCAGCCCCGGCGCCACCGTCTGCGGCGTGCGGATGAACTCGAAATGCGGATGGTCGTCGAGCGACCACGAGATCGGCATTTCGATCAGCGCCGTCTCCTCGCCGAACCCGTAGGGCTTGCCGAGCTCGGCCTTGTCGCCGCGCCGCGCCCGATACGGGAATGTAGTCGGCGCCCATCAGGCTCGAATCGTAGAGGAAGCCGTGCTTGATCAGCAGGTCGATGGTGTGCGGGCTGAGGTCCCAGGACGGCGAGCGGTAGCCTCGCGCCGTCCGGCCGGTGAGCTTCCGGATATTCTCGTTGGCGCGGATGAGGTCGGCCTCCTCCTCGTCGCGGGTCTGGTTGGCGTTCGGGATGTGCGCCCAGGAGTGATGGCCGATCTCGTGGCCGGCCTCGGCCACCGCGGCGCTTTCGGCGGGCCAGCTTTCGATGGTGAAGCCCGGCGTGAAGAAGGTCGCCTTGATGCCGCGCTCCTTCAGGAATTGCAGGATACGGCCGGATGCCACGCGGCCGCCGAATTCGCCGCGCGACAGCGGCGTCGGCGTCGTCATGCCGCGCGCGATGAAGCCGGACTGGGTGTCGAAATCGAAGGTGAGGCAGACGATGTGGCGGGGCATGATTTCTCTCGCTCGAACCGAGTATAACACTGCGCATGACGACCAGAACCATCGGCATCATCCTCAATGGCGCGACCGGGCGCATCTGCTCGACCCAGCATCTGGCGAACGCGCTGGCGCCGATCCGCAACGAGGGCGGCCTTGCCGTGAACGGCGACCGCATCGTGCCGCGGCTTATGCTGGCCGGGCGCAGCGCCGAGAAGCTCGCCGCCGTTGGCGAAAAGCTATGGCGCCGAATTCACCACCGATCTCGACAAGGCGCTGGCCGATCCGGCCTTCAGCGTGTTCTTCGATGCGGCGGCAACCAGTCAGCGCCAGGGTGTGCTGGAAAAGGCGATCGCCGCCGGCAAGGACATCTATGCCGAGAAGCCGGTGGCGCTGTCGGTGGAGAAAGGGCTGGCGCTGCTGCACGCGATGAATGAGCGAGGCCTCAAGCACGGCGCGGTCGAGGACAAGCTCGGCCTTCCGGGCTTGCGGAAGTTGTCGCGGCTTGCGGGCGAGAACTTCTTCGGCCGCGTCACCGGATTCCGCATCGACTTCGGCTGGTGGGTGTTCGACGGCACCGAGGTGACCTGCCAGCGGCCGAGCTGGAACTACCAGCACAAGACCGGCGGCGGGCTGATCCTCGACATGTATCCGCACTGGCGCTACGTGATCGAGAACACGCTTGGTCCGATCCGCCGCGTCATCACCGCGATGGCGACGGCGACGCCGCAGCGGATCGACGAACGGGGCGTGCGCTACGACGTCGACGTCGAGGACAACGCCTCGACCCTGATCGAGCTGGAAAGCGGCGCGATCGGCACCATCATCTCGTCATGGGCGACGCGGGTGCGGCGCGACGACCTGCTCACCTTCCAGATCGACGGCACCAACGGCTCGGCCATCGCCGGCCTGCACCGCTGCTTCACCACCACCAACGCGCAGACGCCGCGCACCGCGCATTTCTCCATCGCCACCGATCTCAACGTCGACTACCGCGAGAGCTGGCACGAGGTCGAGGACAGCGGGCCGTTCAAGAACCCGTACCGCGTCGGCTGGGAGAATTTCCTCCGCCACGTTGCAACCGGCGCGCCGATGCAGGCAGATTTCTCGGCCGGCATCCGCGACGTGCAGTTCGCGCAAGCCTGCTATCGCAGCGTGAAGGAAGGCACATGGCAGACACTCGACGCGCGCTCGTAACCGGCACATCGGCGGGGCTCGGCCGCGCCATCGCGGTTGCGCTGGCGCGCGAGGGCTACGACCTGGCGCTGACCGAACTCAGTGTCGATGCGCTCAAGGACACGCTGGCCGAACCTGACATCAGGAAACGCAAGGCTGTGCCGATCGCGCTCGACCTGCGCTCGCAGGACAGCATCAGGGCGGCATTCGACAAGGCAACCACGGAACTGGGCGACATCGATCTGCTGGTCAACAACGCCGGCCGCGCGCTGCTGAAGCCCGTGGTCGACGTCACCGACGCCGAATGGGACGACGTCATCGACACCAACCTCAAGGGCGCGTTCTTCCTGTCGCAACTGTTCGGCCGCGCCTGCATCGCCGGCAAACGGCCCGGCGCCATCGTCAGCATGGCCTCGACCCACGGCATGACCGGCATCGCCGGGCGCTCGGTGTACGGCATCTCGAAGGCCGGGCTGATCCAGATGACGCGGATGCTGGCGATCGAATGGGCCGGCCACGACATCCGCGTCAACGCCATCGCGCCGACCACGGTGATGACCGAGTCGCGCCAGCAGTTGCTGGCCGATCCGGACAAGCGCGCCGCGGCATTGTCGCGCATCCCCTCCGGCAGATTCGCCACGCCCGAGGAGATCGCCGCCGCCGTGGTTTATCTGGCGAGCGCCGGCGCGGCGTCGGTCACCGGCGTGACCCTGCCGGTCGATGGCGGGCTGACGGCGGAGTGGCTTACGCCGCCTGCCCTTGCGCCTCAGCCGTGGCCTTGACCTCCGGCAGCACCGTGAAGCGGCGCGCATGCGCGATGTTCCAGGCGTGCGCATAGGACGCGTGCCCGGTGCCGGCCAGAAGCTCGCGGTCGCCGAGGAAGGTGTAGAGCTCGGCGAAGGTCTTCACCTCGTGCGGCGACACCCGCTTGAGCAGGTGCATCGGGGTCAGGTCCTTGGGGTGCACCAGTCCCGCCGCGCCGACCAGGTCGGCGAGCGCCATCAGCGTGTTGTCGTGGAAGCGCCGCACCCGCTCGGCCTTGTCCGGCACGACGAGGGCGCGCTGCCGCCACGCGTTCTGCGTCGCCACGCCGGACGGGCAATGGTCGGTGTGGCAGGACTGCGCCTGCACGCAGCCGAGCGCGAACATGAAGCCGCGCGCGGCGTTGCACCAGTCGGCGCCGAGCGCCAGCACGCGCGCCATGTCGAAGCCGGTGACGATGCGCCCGGCGACGCCGAGGCGGATGGTGTCGCGCAAGCCCGCGCCGACCAGGCAGTTCTGCGCGAACACCAGGCCCTCGCGCATCGGTGTGCCGATGTGGTCGACGAACTCCAGCGGAGCGGCGCCGGTGCCGCCCTCGGTGCCGTCGACGACGATGTAGTCCGGGCGGATGCCACTCTCCAGCATCGCCTTGCAGATGCCCATGAACTCCCACGGATGGCCGATGCAGAGCTTGAAGCCGACCGGCTTGCCGTTCGACAGTTCGCGGAGCTTGGCGATGAACTGCACCATCTCCAGCGGCGTCGAGAACGCCGAATGCGCTGCCGGCGAGACGCAATCAACGCCGACCGGCACGCCGCGGGCGTCGGAAATCTCCTGCGTCACCTTCGGGCCCGGCAACACTCCGCCGTGGCCGGGCTTGGCGCCCTGCGACAGCTTGATCTCGATCATCTTGACCTGCGGATCGGCGGCCTGCGCGGCGAACTTGTCGGCGCAGAACGTGCCGTCGTCGTTGCGGCAGCCGAAATAGCCCGAGCCGAGCTCCCAGATGATGTCGCCGCCGTTTTCCTTGTGATAGCCGCTGTAGCCGCCCTCGCCGGTGTCATGGGCGAAGTTGCCGAGCCTGGCGCCCTTGTTGAGCGCGCGGATGGCGTTGGCGCTGAGCGCGCCGAAGCTCATGGCCGAGATGTTGAACAGCGACAGCGAATACGGCTGCTTGCAATCCGGCCCGCCGACATCGACACGGAAGTCATGCTTGGTCGCGGGCACCGGCACCAGCGAATGGTTGATCCATTCGAATTGGTTGCCATAGACGTCCTGCTGGGTGCCGAACGGACGCTTGTCGAGCTGGCCCTTGGCGCGCTGATAGACCACCGCGCGCTTGCTGCGATTGAACGGCGTGCCGTCGGTGTCGCTTTCGAGAAAATACTGGCGGATCTCCGGCCTGATCTCTTCGAGCAGGAAGCGGATGTTGGCGAGGATCGGATAATTGCGGCGCAGGCTGTGCTTGGTCTGCACCATGTCGCGGATGCCGATCGCCACCAGCACGCCAAAGACGACCAGCGGCGCGATGAATGTCGTGTCGAACGGGATCAGCGCGGCCGAAACCAGGGCGCCGGCAATGCAGGCCCAGAATGCGAGATAGCGCACGAATCCCCCTCCCCAAATGGCTTGGCAGGGATGCTAGGTCGATCCCGTGACGGGTCAATGTCGTGCGTCTGTGCCCTGTGGGCTCACAGCGGATGGCCGGATCGCATGTGCGCTGCAGCAGAGCCAACCGTTTGCGGCGGATTCGACGCATAAGTCGACCCCTCCAGCGAAGGATAGGACAGGCCGTACACCAGTCCGCCCACGGCGATCAGCGCCATCAGCCCCACCAGAATCCACAGTGTTACGTCGTTCCGAGTGGGTTCCTCGGTATTTCTGTCAGGATCGATCATGATCGCCTCCTGGTCGGAGGACTAACCCGCGGCGGAACCCGTCGGTTCCCTACGAACTCGGGTCCGAGTTGCGGGCAGCTACGCCGCGGCGGACTTGCCGATCGCGGCGTTGACCCGCGGCATCACCTGCTCGGCCATCAGTTGCATCGAGCGCTTGGCGAGCGCGGGATCGACCCAGTCCATGCCGGCATAGACGATCTCGCCGAAGTCGCCGATCTCCTGGCGCAGCGCGAGGAGTTGATCCACCACCTTGTTGACGCTGCCGTGGATCACGCAATTGTCGAGCACGTAGTCGAGCGTGATCTCCTCGTCCGGCTGCTCCTTGTGGCTCTTGAACACGTAGAGACGCTTGCCGCGCTTCATCTTGTAATGCATCTGCGACCAGTAGAACTCGTAGGGGCTGCCTTTGGCCGTGCGGGCGTAGCCTTCGGCCGCCTTGTCGTCGTCGGCGACGAAAATCGTGCGCGCGATCCGCCAATCTTTCACATCCGGTTTCACGCCGACTTCGGCCTTGCCCTTGCAGTAGTTCTCCCAGTGCGACTTCAGGTGCTTGGAGAGCAGGAAGTTCGCCGACAGCGGGTGGAAGTCCCGCTTGCCCATCAGCACCACGCCCGGCGAGAACGGCGCCACCACGGTGCCGACGATCTCCGGCCGCGGCTGCTGATACGGCTTGCCGAGGAAGCCGACGCCAATGTCGAGCGCCTGGGTGCGCGATGTCGACACCTTGTAGCGGTTGTCGGGAAAGTCGATGTCGTAGGGCGGCTCGCGCTCCCAGATCGCCAGGATCACGTCGATCGCCTCGGCGAACATCTTGTTGCGGTCCTGCTCCAGGATGCCGAGCGCCTCGGCGTCCGACGTGAGCGCGCCGGGACTAACGCCGAAGATGAAACGGCCTTCCGAGAGATGGTCGAACATCGCCGCATGCTGGGCGACCAGCACCGGATGCATGTGCGACAGATTGCTGGTGCCTGTGGCGAGCTTGATCTGCTTGGTGTCGCTGATCACCGAAGCATTGAAGATCATGCTGTTGGTGATGTTCTCGGCCTTGTCGGTGAGGTGCTCGCCCATGAAGGCGTCATAGAAGCCGAGCTGGTCGGCCAGGATGATGGCCTCGCGGTCCTCTTTAAGAGTTTCCGCCCAGTTCCGGTGGATCGGGTGCACCGGCATCGTGAAGTAGCCCAGTCTCATTCTCGATCTCCGACCCACTTGCTGCTAGGCTGTCCACACCAGCGGGCAGCCGCCCACTGTCATATCTTGAAACGGCGCCCGCCGCCATCCGCGAGCCAACTCAACGTGAAAATCCTGAGCTTTGCGACTGCCTTCCTGGTCCTTGCCACCGGCGCCCGGGCCGACGAGGCGCTGGTCCGGGTCAACACCTTTCCAACGGCGCGGTCGCTGCCGTTCTTTGTCGGCATCGAGAAGGGCTTTTTCGCCCGCCACGGCGTCAAGCTCGAGCTTGAGTTCACCGAGAACTCCAAAAGCCAGCGCGAGGGCCTCGCCTCCGGCAAGTTCGAGGTGGTGCATTCGGCGGTCGACAACGCCATCGCCATGATCGAGGTGGCCAAAATCGACGTCGTCATCGTCTCGGGCGGCGACGGCGGCACCAACGAGTTCATCGTCGGCAAAGGGCTCAATTCATTCGCGGACGTTCGCGGCAAGGCGCTGGTGGTGGATGCGCCGAACACCGCCTACGCGTTGCAGGGCATCAAGGTCCTGCAGCAACATGGCCTGAAGGTGGACGCGGACTACAAGCTCAATCCGGTCGGCAACGGCACGCACCGGCTGGAGGCGATGATGAAGGGCGGCGACAACGCCGCCGCGATCATGAACCTGCCGTTCTCGGCGCAAGCCCAGGAGGCCGGCATGAAAAGCCTCGGCCGCGTCAACGACATGCTGGGGCCGTACCAGGCCGGCGGCGCTTTCGTGCTGCGCGCCTGGGCCAGAGCGCACGCGCAGACCTTGGAGAACTATCTCGCCGGCTACATCGAGTCGCTGCGCTGGGTGGTGGACAAGAACAACCGTGCCGAGGCTATCGCGCTGCTGATGGACAAGCGCAAGCTGTCGCGCTCGCTGGCCGAGCGCAGCTACGACCTGATGATCGAGCCGGGCTTCGGCTTCAACCCGGACGCGAAGCTCAGCGCGGACGGCTTCGACAACGTGCTCAAGCTCCGCCAGGAGATCGAGCACGGCCCGGCGCCGGACCCGGCGAAATATCTCGATCTGTCGTACTATGACCGCGCGCTGAAACTGGTGAAATAGATGCTCAAACGCTCCTCCGACAACCAACTGAACGGCGGCCAGGTCATCGTCGACTACCTGATCCGCGAGAAGGTGCCCTACGCCTTCGGCCTGTGCGGCCACGGCAACATCCAGTTCATCGACGCGCTGCACGAGCGGCAGGACGACATCAAGACCATCTCGGTGCATCACGAGAGCGTCTGCGGCTTCATGGCCGACGCCTACTATCGCGTGAAGGGCCAGCCGGTCGCGACATTCACCTCCTGCGGCCCCGGCTCGATGAACCTGCCGATCGCGCTCGCCACCGCGTACCTCGATTCGGTGCCGTTCCTCGCCGTGACCGGCAACATTCCGACCACGCAGTTCGGCCGCGGCGCGTTCCAGGAGCTGTACCGCCAGCAGCAGGCCGACTTCCCGTCCACCGTGCGCGGCGTGTGCAAGAAGGTGTACCAGCCGACCCGCGGCGAGCAGGTGCCGATGATGGTGCGGCAGGCCTGGAAGACCATGGTGACCGGCCGGCCCGGCCCGGTGGTGCTGGACGTGCCGTTCGACGTGTTCATGGAAGCGGCCGCCGAGGAGACGCCGAAGCCGGAGGAATGGAGCGCCAACATCTCGTCGCGCTGCGGTGCCGATCCCGACGGCGTCAAGAAGGCCGTCGACATGCTGCTGGCCGCCGAGCAGCCGGTGATCCTTGTCGGCCAGGGCGTGAAATACGGCGGCGCCGCGGAAGCGCTGCTGGCGCTGGCCGAGAAGCTGCAAATTCCTGTCGCGCATTCGATGAGCGGCATCGGCGCCATCGACACCAACCATCCGCTGTCGCTCGGGCTGCTCTCGCGCGGCGGCGCCTACCAGGCCAACGGCGCGGCGCGGCAGGCCGACGTGCTGCTCGCGCTCGGCGTGCGCTTCGACGACCGCACCTCGTCGTCGTGGATCCCCGGCTACTCCTTCACCATCCCGCCGACCAAATTGATCCATGTCGACATCGACCCGGAGGAGATCGGCCGCAACTATCCGGTCGCGCTCGGCTTGATGGCGGACGTGCGGACGTTCCTCCGCCAGGTGCTGGCCGAGATCGCGACTCGCGGAAGAACCTGCCGGACCCGACGATGCCGCGGCGGCGATGGTTTGCCGCCATCGACAGCATGCGGAAGGAATGGGACAGATTCATCGCGCCGGGTTTTTCAGACGACTCGACGCCGATTCATCCGCAACGCGCCGCGGCCGAGATCGACAAGGCGCTGCCCGAAGACGCGATCATGGTCAGCGACATCGGCGTCCACCACAACTGGCTGCTTGCAATTCTGCAAGCCGAAGCGGCCCGACAGCTTCATCGGCTGCATGGGCTTCGGCTCGATGGGCTTCGGCGTCGCCGGCGTGCTCGGCGCGAAGTTCGCGGCGCCGGACCGGCCCTGCGTCTCGGTGTGCGGCGACGGCGCGTTCTTCATGCACGCCAACGTGCTCGGCACCGCGGTCGAGTACAATCTGCCGGTCGTCTGGGTGGTGTGGAACAACTACGCCTACGCCTCGATCCGCGGGCTGCAGCGCGGCTATCTCGACGGCCGCGAGCTGGCCACCGACTTCCATCATCCGGAGACCGGCAAGCCGTACAATCCCGACTTCGCCGCGATGGCGCGCTCGGCCGGCGTCGAGGGCGTCCGCGTCGACCGCGCCGGTGACATCGGCAACGCCATCCGCCACGCCATCGCGCAGAACAAGCCGTACCTGATCGACGTCAACATCAACGCCGACCAGAATCCCGGCGGCGCCGGCGTCTGGGAGCTGCCCGGCCTCGGCGTCAGCAAGGTCGCCATCGGCGGGCGGTATCAGCCTTAGAGCTTGTAAAGCCGCTCCGCGTTGCCGTGGGCGATGCGCTCCCGGTCGGCGTCTGAAACCGGCAACTGCTTGAGGAACGCGAGCGCCTCCTCCATCGAGCCATAGGGGTAATCGACCGAGAACATGATGCGGTCGACGCCGACCTCCTGCAGCAGGTCCATGAACGTCGCGGGGAAATTGAACCCGCCAAAGGTGTAGTGGACGTTCTCGCGAAGATACGCGTTCATCGGGCGGGCCAGTTTCGTCATCTCCGGCGGCAGATTCCGATTCATCCGCGGCATCATGAACGGAATGCCCTCGCCGAGATGGCCGACCACGACCTGAAGCTTGGGAAACTTGTCGAACACCCCGCCCAGGATCATCCTGATGAGGTGCACCGCCGTCTCGATGTGCCAGCCCCAGCCACCTCCCGACAGCGTTGCCGTCACCGGCGGGGAGAACCCGCTGTACAACGCTTCGACAACGGCCTTCGGCGGTATGGTGGGATGCAGATAGACCGGCACGTTGAGCGCGTCCGCACGCTCCAGGATCGGCCAGAAGAACTTGTCGTCGAGATAGCGGCCCCGGGTGTGGCCGTTGATGAGCGTGCCCTTGAAGCCGAGCTGACGTATCGTGCGCTCCAACTCCTCGGCGGCCTTGTCCGGCGCCGCGACCGGCAACGCGGCGAGGCCGACAAGCCGCGTCGGATGCTTCTTGACCTTCTCGGCCAGGAAATCGTTCGCCTCGCGGGCCACCGCGATCTGGTCGGCCACATCCGCCTGCTCCACGCCGGGCGAATTGAGCGAGAGCACCTGAACGTCGAGCCCGGCGGCGTCCATCTCCGCGATGCGCTGGTCGCCCACCTCCAGAAGCCGATCGTGAATCCGCATGCCGTGCGGGCCGCCGCTTCGCCACCGCTCCATGAACTGCTTGCCGGGCCCCGACACGAAGGCCGGGCTGACAAAGTGCTCTTCAAGGGCAATCGTCCGCATGTTTCGTCCTCGGCAAGGTGACAAAGCGAACCCGGCTGGGCTTCGCCACGGGCGGGTGATGCGCCCGCCCCGTTCATGGCAAAAGCCCGCTCATCGAACAAGTCATGGTCAGGCATGCCGTCGATGATGGCGTCGCCTGTTGCCACGGCCATCCACGTCTTGCTTAATGCCGGAAAAGGCGTGGATGCCCGCGACATAGGCGAGCGAAGCGACGCCGTCCTTTGGACGGCTATGGCGGCCATGACGAACGATAAGGTTGTACCTGGGAGAAGAGACGATGGCGGACCGCATTCCGGAAGAATCCAAGAACTTCAAGCTGCTCGGCCACGACTCCTCCGCGGCCTGGGGCGGCGGCTCGATCGTCGAAATCCACAAGGGCTTCGCCTATGTCGGCGCGGTCGGCTCGGCGAGCTTCAACGGCCCCGAGGGCTTCACCGTCCATGACGTGCGCGATCCTCGCAATCCGAAAAAGGTTGCCGAGGTGAAGTCGCCGCCCGGCGTGCACTCCCACAAGCTTCGCGTCGTCGACGGCGACTTCCTCTACGTCAACTCCGAGCGGCTCGGCGGCGAGGCCGGCCGCAACGCCCGCACCGGCCTGTTCATCTTCGATATCTCCAAGGGCGGCGAGCCGAAGCAGGTCGGCTTCTACGACATGCCCGGAAACGGTCCGCATCGCTTCGGCGTCGACAACAAGCGCAAGCTCGCGCTCCTGCCGAACGCTGCGCAGGGATGGAAGAACCGCGTGATCTGGACGCTCGACATCAAGGACCCGCTCAAGCCCGAGGTGGTCAGCCAGTGGGGGCTGCCCTGGATGAAGGCGGACGAGAGCAATGGCGATGAAGTCGCCGGCCATCCGCCCGACGACCTGTGCACCCTGCACGGCCCGCCGACCATCCGCGGCAACCGCATGTACTGCGCGTGGTGGGGCGGCGGCATCTCGGTGATCGACTGCTCCGACCTCTCCAACATGAAGCTGGTCGGCCACCTGTCGTGGGCGCCGCCGTTCCCCGGCTCCAACCACACCTGCTGGCCGCTCGGCGACCGGCCGTATCTGATCTGCACCGACGAGGCGCGCGCCAAGCAGAAATACTGGGATGCGCAGTTCATGTGGGTGATCGACGCCCGCAAGGAAGACAAGCTCATCCCGATCGCCACCTTCATGCCGGACCGCGAGAAATACTACGACCGGCCGGGCCGCTATGGCGCCCACAACATCCTGGAGCACCTGCCCGCCGACGGGCCGTGGAAGGACATCGTGTTCCTGACGTATTTCAACGCCGGCTTGCGCGCGGTCGACGTCAAGGACCCGTTCAATCCGAAGGAGATCGGCTGCTTTGTGCCGGCGCTGGAGGGCGACCGCCCCGCGGTGCAGAGCAACGACATCGGCACCGACGAGCACGGCCGGCTGTACCTGATCGACCGCGCCGGCGCCGGGATGCACATTCTCGAATACACCGGCTGAGCAGCATGGACCTCGGCCTCAAGGATCGCGTCGCCATCGTCACCGGCGGCAACCGCGGCATCGGCTATGCGGTGTCGGCGGCGCTGCTTGCCGAGGGAGCGCACGTTGTGGTCGCAAGCCTCGATCCGGCGCGCAACAAGGATGCAATCGACAAGCTCAAGGCAGCGAACGGGCGCGTCATTGGCGTGCCAACCGATCTCAATGACGCCGCAGCGGTCGATGCTCTGTTCAAGAAGACTCTCGCCGAGTTCGGCCGGCTCGACATCCTGGTGAACAACGCCACCAACATCTCGCAGGGTAGCTTCTTCCAGATGACCGAGGAGAACTGGGACCGCGCCTTCGACAACAAGCTGCGCGGCGCCGTGCGCTGCATCCGCCATGCGGTGCCGCCGATGCGCGAACGCCAATGGGGGCGCATCATCAACCTGTCCGGCGGCGCGGCGTGGACACCGCAGCTCGGCGCCATCACCACCGGCATCAACAACGCGGCGGTGCAGAACCTCACCGTCGCGCTCGCCAACGAGCTGGGTAAAGACGGCATCACCGTCAACGCCGTGGTGCCGACCGCCGTACGCACCGATCGCCACGACAAGAACATCCGCGACGAGGTGGCCAAGACCGGCAAGTCCGAGGCGGAGGTGCTGAAGCCCCGCGTCGCCAAAATCCCGTTGGGCCGGATGGGCACCGCGGACGAGATCGCCAGCGTTGTCGTATTCCTGGCGTCGGAGCGGGCGAGCTTCGTCAACGGCAGCGCGTGGGCCGTCGATGGCGGCGTGTCGGCAAGGCTATAAGACGATGGTCCGGCGGGGCGCGCTTGGACAACTTGTGTTAAGGGGTGCCATGTTCAAAAAATTTCCAGCCGTCGTTGCCATTGTCGCGGCGGCACTGACATTCGCTCTGGGCGCGTCTGCCGCCGATTACCCAAGCCGGCCCGTCACCCTCGTGGTTGCCTTCACGCCGGGCGGCCCGAGCGACGTGCTGTCGCGCATCGTCGGCCGGCGGCTGCAGGACATCCTGCATCAGCCCTTCGTCGTCGAGAACCGTCCCGGCTCCGGCGGCAACATCGCGGCCGAGGAGGTCGCGCGCGCGGCGCCCGATGGCTACACGCTGCTGATGGGCAACAACTCCATCCTCGCCACCAATGCCGCCCTGTACCGGAAGCTCTCCTACAATCCAGCGACCGACTTCATCCCGATCTCATTGATCGGCACCCAAGCCAATATCCTGGTGGTCAATCCGAACGTGCCGGCGCATTCGCTGGCCGAGCTGATTGCACTGGCCAAAGCGAAACCGGGGCAATTGAACTTCGCCTCCTCAGGCTTCGGCGCCGCCGCCCATCTCGCCGGCGAATTGTTCAAGACCGAGGCCAAGATCGACATCGTCCACGTGCCCTACAAGGGCGCCGCGCCGGCGTTGCAGGACGTGATGGCCGGCCATGTGCAGATGATGTTTGCCACCGCCGCGTCGGTGATCGGGCTGATCAAAAGCGGCAGGGTGCGGGCGCTCGCGGTCACCACGCCGAAGCGAACCGCGCTGCTGCCCGACCTGCCGACGGTGGACGAGCTTGGCATCAAGGGCTTCGACGCCACCACCTGGCATGGGCTGGTGGCGCCGGCCGGCACCCCGAAGGACATCATCGACACGCTGAACTTCGCCACCGTCGAGGCATTGAAGGACCCCGCCACCCAGAAGTCGCTGGTCGATCTCGGCGTCGACATCGTCGGCAACTCGCCGAAGGAGTTCGAGGCCTACATCAAGACCGAGATCCCGAAATGGACCGCGGTGGTGAAGCAGTCCGGCGCGCAGGTGGAGTGAGCCTCGCCGCGGTCATTCCGGAACGGAATGACGTTGGACTACCGCTCGATACGATCCAGGTTCTGCGTCATCCGCGCGATGACGTGGCGGAATTGCGCCAGTCCGCCCGGGTCGATGCCCTCGGCGCCCTGATCGTTGACGCCTTGCGAGATCGCCAGCAGCTTCTCGCGCAGCCGCCGCGCCTTCGGCGTCAGATGCACCCGCGTGATGCGGCGGTCGTCGGCGCTGCGCAGGCGGCGAACGAGGCCGGCCTTTTCCATGCCGCGGAGCGCGATCACCGTGGTCGGCTCCATCATGCCGACCCGCGTCGACAGCTCCCGCTGCGACAGCCCGTCCTCTTCCCACAGCACGCGAAGGAAATACCACTGACCGCGGCTGACGCCATGCGGCGTGATCCGCCGCTCCAACAGCCGCTGGAACGCGCGGTTGGCGTCGCGGACCAGATAGCCAAGGCTGCCGCCGAGCGAAAAGTCGATGCTGTGACGGCGCGGCACGCCGCCGTCGTCATCGATTTTTCGCCGCTTTGCCATGCGCTAGTGTGCTCCCGGCCCGCGTTGACAGCCGCGCCGGCCAGACCGGATAATACTTAGAAATCTATGCAATGCACGATTGGATTGGCGGCGCGCGGGCGCTAGCAACCGCAAGCCTAGGGAGTGACACGAGATGCAAAAGGCCGTTCGCAAGAAAGAGCTCAAGGTCGTGGAGCAGCGGCCCACCGACCTGCGCGGCACGCTGGAATGGCTGCGGACGCAGGGCGACCTGCTGGAGACCGACAAGCCGGTCAACCCGGACCTCGAGATCACCGGCCTGCAGAAGCATCTCGATGGCGCCTGCCCGATGCTGTTCAACAAGGTCAAGGGCAAGCCGAATCTTCGCGCCGTCACCAACCTGTTCGGCGACATGAACGTCATCAACAAGATGTTCGGCTGGGCGAACGACGTCGAGCGCACCCGCAAGCTTGCCTACGCGCTGTCGCATCCGCTCAAGCCGCAGGAGATCATGCAGAGCGTGGCGCCGTGCCAGGAGCACGTCATCGAGAAGCCGAAGGACGTCAACGAATACATGCTGCCGATCCGGCACACCACCTACGAGTCCGAGGCGACCGTCGGCTCCGGCATCCGCTGCGTCACCGGCGAACACTTCGATGGCGGCTCCGACCTCGGCTACAACCGCATGAACTTCCGCTGGGGCAATGTCGGCACCTACCAGATCTCGCCCGGCTCGCACATGTGGCAGGTGGTCAACAAGTACTACAAGAGCAACGAAAAGATCCCGATCACCATGAACTTCGGCGTGCCGCCGGCCTGCACGCTGCTCGCGGGCGCGGCGTTCGGCTACGCCATCATGCCGCAAGGCTGCGACGAGATCGGCATCGCCGGCGCGATCCAGGGCTCGCCGGTGCGGCTGGTCAAGGCGCGCACGGTGAACGCAATGGCGCTCGCCGACGCGGAGGTGGTGCTGGAGGGCTACGTCGATCCGCGCGACCGCCGCTTCGAGACCAAGGAGGCCGAGGACTCCGGCCAGCAGGGCGTCCATCATTTCCACCCGGAATGGGCCGGCTACATGGGCAAGGCCTACAAGGCGCCGACCTTCCACGTCACCGCCGTGACGATGCGCAAGCCCTCCAGCAAGCCGATCATCTTCCCGCTCGCCGTGCATACGCTCGACGAGCACAACATCGACACCACGATCCGCGAGGCCACCATCTTCGAGCTGTGCAACCGGCTGCAG
Source organism: uncultured Alphaproteobacteria bacterium (assembly GCA_963785665.1). Lineage (GTDB taxonomy): Bacteria > Pseudomonadota > Alphaproteobacteria > Rhizobiales > Xanthobacteraceae > Z2-YC6860. The sequence goes on along the minus strand of CAWAWF010000018.1, from coordinate 355,745 downwards.
CCCGGCATCGTTCAGGACGTGGTGATCCCGTACTGCATGACCGACTGGGGCGGCTGCATCATTCAGGTCAAGAAGCGCCACCAGATCGACGAAGGCTGGCAGCGCAACTTCCTCGGCGCGGCGCTGTCGTGCTCGCAGGGCATGCGCATCGCCATCGCGGTGTCGGAGGACGTCGATCCCTATTCGATGGACGACGTGATGTGGTGCCTGACCACGCGCGTCAATCCGCAGACCGACATCCTCAATCCGATCCCCGGCGGCCGCGGCCAGACCTTCATGCCGGCCGAGCGCATGACCGCCGGCAACGCGCAATGGACCGCGTCGAACACCCGCTTCGAGGGCGGCATGGGCATCGATGCCACCGTGCCGTTCGGCTTCGAGGAGGACTTCCTGCGTCCGGTCTATCCGATCGACAAGGTGAAGCCGGAGGATTTCTTCTCCAAGAAGGATATCGACAACGCCAAGTCGCGCATGGTCGGCTGGGTCAACTCGCTGGCGCGTACCGGGCGCTAGGCGCCGCCGAACTCGAAACGCTGACGCGATCGCGCGCGGGCCTTCTCGGCCTCGATCTCGCGGTCGCGCGGCGGCTGGTTGGTTTCCAGCGACTGCAGCAGACGGCGGGCGGTGTCCGCGACCTCGTCGACGGCGAGGTTGAAGGCATCGGCATTGGCCCGCGACGGCACGTTGAAGCCGCTTAGCTTGCGGACGAATTGCATCGCCGAAGCGCGGATCTCGTCCTCCGAGGCCGGCGGCTCGAAGTTGAACAGCGTGCGAATGTTGCGACACATCGTTCGCTCCTTTGTCCTACGCCGAATATAATACCCGTCATGCCATCTGCCACCACGGAACCTTTGACCATCGCCGTCGGCGACGCGACGGTTTCCGGCCTGTTGCAAACGCCCGCGCGTCCGCATGCCTGTTACGTGTTCGCCCACGGTGCCGGCGCCGGAATGACTCATTCCTTCATGGCAAACGTCGCGGCGGGGCTCGCCGAGCGCGGCATCGCCACCTTGCGCTACCAGTTCCTCTACATGGAGCGCGGCAGCAAGCGGCCCGACCCGCCGAAGCTCGCGCATGCCGCGGTGCGCGCCGCCGTGGCCGAAGCAGCGCTGCGGTGGCCCAAGCTTCCGCTGATCGCCGGCGGCAAATCGTTCGGCGGTCGGATGACCTCGCAGGCGCAGGCGGCGTCGCCGTTGCCAGGCGTGCGCGGCCTCGCGTTTCTCGGATTTCCGCTGCATCCCGCTGGGAAACCGTCAGCGGAGCGCGCCGCGCATCTGTGCTGACGTGCAAATCCCGATGCTGTTCCTGCAAGGCACCCGCGACGCGCTGGCCGAGCTCGATCAACTTGAGCCGGTCTGCAAATCCCTCGGCGCGCGCACCACGCTGAAGCTGTTCGCCGACGCCGACCATTCCTTCCATGTCCCCGCACGCACCGGCCGCAAGGACGCGCAAGTTCTGAGCGAAGTGCTCGACGCTTTCGCGGACTGGACGAGTGCGCTTGTCGGCGTCTGAGCCGACATGGTTAACGGCGCAACAATTCCGCACACCGCGCGGCAACAAAGCAAGAACCTTTCATCAAATTTGATCTTTCCGCTCGACGCCAAAGCCGTTCGCCGGGACTATTATCGTTTGCGGTTGTCCATTTGTATGGAGTTGGATCATGGCGCCCCGTCCGTATTGGAAGGGCTACCTCAAGCTCTCGCTCGTCGCCTGCCCGGTTTCGGTTTTCACGGCGACCACCACCTCCGAGCGGGTGTCGTTCCGCCAAATCAACAAGCTGACCGGCAACCGGCTCCGCCAGCAGCTCGTCGATGATGTGACCCGCGATGTCGTCGAGGCCGCCGACAAGGGCCGCGGCTACGAGGTCGACAAGGGCGTCTACATCCAGGTCGAGGACGAGGAGATCGAGTCGCTCGAGATCGAGAGCAGCCACACCATCGACATCGACCGCTTCGTGCCGCGCGGCCAGATCGACGAGCGCTATCTCGACAGCACCTATTACATCGCGCCGAACGACAAGGTCGGCACCGAGGCCTTCGCGGTGATCCGCGAGGCGATGCGCGGCAAGGACATGGTGGCGCTCGGCCGCGTCGTGATGGCCAAGCGCGAGCGCGTCATCGCGTTGCAGCCGTGGGACAAGGGCGTGCTCGGCACCACGCTGCGCTATCCGTATGAGCTGCGCAACGCCGGCGAATATTTCGACGAGATTCCGGAGACGAAAATCCCGAAGGAAATGCTGCAGCTCGCCGAGCACATCCTCGACACCAAGGCCGGCGATTTCGATCCGTCCACCTTCGTCGACCACTACGAGGAAGCCGTGGTCGAGATGCTGAAGCACAAGCAGGCCGGCACGCCGGTGTCGAAGCAGAAGGCCGCGGCGCCGGCCTCGAATGTCGTCAACCTGATGGATGCGCTCCGCAAAAGCGTCGCCGCCGAGAAAGGCTCTGCCAAGGCGGCACCGGCGAAAAAGGGCAAAAAGGGCAAGCCCGAGGAGCTGCGGAATTCGCCCCAGTTCAAATTCCCGATCGAGGGCGGCAAGTCGAAGCAGCCGAAGACCGCCGCGGCCCAAGTTGGTCGCCGCGCCGGCTGCGAAGGGCAAGAAGCGGAAGTCGGCGTAGCCCCTCTCTGCCATACGCGCGCTTGCTTTGCTCCAGCAGCTTGGTCAGCGCATGCAGCGTCGTGTTCACCGGCGTCGGCACGCCAAGCCGCGAGCCCTCGCGCATCACATAGCCGTTCAAATGATCGATCTCGGTCGGCCGGCCTTTGGCGATGTCCTGCGCCGTCGATGACATGGTCTGCGGCATCACATCAGCAAGCCTGATCGCGGCATCGGCGATGTCGTCCGGCAACCGGATGCCCTTGGCCTTCGCCAACGCCACCACCTCGTTGACGGCTTCGATCATGACCGCGCGGACCTCGGGGTTGGCGACCATCACGCCGTAGGGTGCGCCGGTCAGCGCGCAGACGGCGTTGTAGGAGCAGTTCATCACCAGCTTGATCCACAGCTCCACGTCGACGTCGGCGGAGATTTTCACCGGCACATGCGCCGCCGTAAACAGCGCGGCGATGTCGTCATGGCCCGGCCCGATCACCAGATTGCCGCCGCCAGTGTGCTTGACGGTGCCCGGCTCCGGCATCGTGGCGGCGGCATAGACCAGCACCGGGACCACCATACTCCGGGTGTGCGTGCGGATGCGCTCGGCATTGTCGACGCCGTTCTGCAGATTGAGGATCACGGTATCGGCCGAAAGATGCGGCGCCATTTCCGCGGCCGCGCTGTCGGTGTCGGTGCTTTTCACGCAGAACAGCACAAGCCGCGCAGCTCGAATCGCGGCGATGTCGGTCGTCGCCGCGATCGAAACGCGCTCGTCGCGGTCGCCGCTGATGAAACGCAGGCCATTGCGCCGGATCGCCTCGACCCGGCCCGGCCGTCCGATCAGCGTCACCGCCATGCCGGCACGCGCCAGCATGGCGCCGAAATAGCAACCGACCGCGCCCGCGCCGACCACAGCGATATCCGGCCATTTCCGATCTGGCATTCCGCTCCGCTCCCCGCAGGTCCCGGCGATCCTACCGCGAACCGTGCTATAAGACCCGCACGCGAGGAGCACCATGGCAGGCAACATCAATCCCAATCCGTTCACGACGCGGCCGGAGATCGACGGCACCTTCGGCGTCGTCAGCTCGACGCACTGGATCGCGACCGCGGTCGGCATGGGCACGCTGGAGCGCGGCGGCAACGCCTTCGACGCAGCGGTCGCCACCGCCTTCACCCTGCAGGTGGTCGAGCCGCATCTGAACGGGCCCGGCGGCGACGTGCCGGTGCTGCTCTATGATGTGCGGAAGGGCAAGCCCGAGCTGATCTGCGGCCAGGGCCCGGCGCCGGCCGGCGCCACCATCGCGCATTACAAGAGCGAAGGCCTCGACATGGTGCCGGGCACCGGGCTGCTCGCCGCCTGCATCCCCGGGATGTTCGACACCTGGATGATGCTGCTGCGCGACTACGGCACGATGAAACTGGCCGACGTGCTGGGCCCCGCGATCTCCTATGCGCAGAACGGCCACCCGCTGGTCGAGCGTGCCAATGCGACGATCAGGACCGTCGAGAAGATGTTTCGCGATCATTGGCCGACGTCGGCCGCGATCTATCTGCCGGGCGGCAAGCCCGCCGAGACCGGCAAGCTGTTCACCAACAAGACGCTCGCCGCGACCTACACGCGCGTGCTGAAGGAGGCCGAGAGCGCCGGCGGCGACCGCGTCGCGCAGATCGAGAAGGCGCGGAAAGTCTGGTCGCAGGGCTTCGTCGCCCAGGCCATCGACACATTCTGCCGCACGCAAGCGGTGATGGACACCAGCGGCAAGCCGCACAAGGGCGTGCTGACCGGCGACGACATGGCGAAATGGCAGGCCACGCTGGAAGCGCCGCTGACCTACGACTACGGCCGCTACACCGTCTGCAAGCCGCCGTGGAGCCAGGGCCCGGTGACGTTGCAGCAGCTCGCGCTGCTCAAGGGCTTCAACCTCGACGGCATGGACGTGGTCGGCCCGGACTTCATCCATCTGGTGGTGGAGTGCTCGAAGCTCGCCTATGCCGACCGCGAGAAATTCTACGGCGATCCGAAGTTCGTCGAGGTGCCGTTCGAGACGCTGCTGTCCGACGCCTACAACGCGGAGCGGCGCAAGCTCGTCACCGACAAGGCGTCGATGGAATTGCGGCCCGGCTCGGTCGAGGGCTTCGGAGCGATCGTCAAGATGAAGCCCGGCGCCAAGCTCATCGCCGGCATGGGCGCCGGCGAGCCGACCGTGGGGCGCATGGGCGAAGTGGTCGGCGACACCGTGCATTTCGACATCGTCGACCAGGCCGGCAACATGGTGACGGCGACGCCGTCCGGCGGCTGGCTGCAATCGTCGCCGGTGATTCCGGAGCTCGGCTTCTGCCTCGGCACCCGCGGCCAGATGTTCTGGCTGGAGGAAGGCCATCCGGCCTCGCTCGCGCCTGGCAAGCGGCCGCGGACGACGCTGTCGCCGACATTGGCGTTGCGCGACGGCGACGCGTACCTGGCCTGGGGCTCGCCCGGCGGCGACCAGCAGGATCAGTGGATCACGCAGTTCTTCCTGCGCCACGTCCACGCCGGCATGAACCTGCAGGAGGCGATCGACGCGCCGGCCTGGCACTCCGAGCATTTCCCGATCTCGTTCTGGCCGCGAACGTCGCGGCCCGGCGTGCTGCAGATCGAGAAGCGCGTGCCGAAGGAAAGCCGCGACGAGCTTTCGCGACGAGGCCACATCCTCGAGGTCGAACCGGAATGGTCGGAGGGCCGCCTCACGGCCGCATCCAAGGACGGCAAGCGCCGCAAGGCCGCCGCCAATCCGCGCGGCATGCAGGGCTATGCGGCCGGGCGGTGAGCCAACAGAGTGCAGGCGTGAGCACAGCAACCCCCATCATCGTCGCCGAGCAAGCGTCGAAGCTGTTCCTCGACGGCGCCGTGGTGGCGTTCCGGCAATTGTCGCTCGCGGTCAATCGCGATGAAATCCTTTGCATCGTCGGCCCGAGCGGCTGCGGCAAGACCACATTCCTGCGCTGCATCGCCGGCCTGACCGATATCAACACCGGATCGCTGACGGTTCACGGCAAGCCGGTGTCGGGCCCACCCGACGGCGTCGCCATGGTGTTCCAGCACTTCGGCCTGTTGCCGTGGAAAACCGTCGCCGAAAACGCCGCGTTCGGATTGGCGATGGCTGGCGCCAGTGCCGCCGTGATCAAAGAGCGCGTGGCGCACTACCTCGATCTCGTGGGGCTCACCGGCTTTGAGAAACACTATCCGTACCAGCTCTCCGGCGGCATGCAGCAGCGCGTCGGGCTGGTCCGTGCGCTTGCGATGAATCCGTCAGTGCTGCTGATGGACGAGCCGTTCGCGGCGCTCGACGCGCAGACCCGCGAAATCCTGCAGGAGGAATTGCTGCAGCTCATGGAGCGCCCGGAAGAGCGCAAGACCATGGTGTTCATCACCCATTCGATCGACGAAGCGATCCTGCTGGGCGACCGCATCGCGGTGATGAGCTCCCGCCCGGGCCGCATCAAGGAAGTGCTGGAGGTTCCGTTCGGCCATCCGCGCGACGGCAACGCGCTCCGCGGCGATCCCCGCTTCGCCGAAATGCGAGCGCATATCTGGGGCGAACTGCACACCGCGCGACCACCATCGACCCGCGCACCGCGAGAGGTCGCGTGAGCACCGTCCAACACGCAGACGCCGACGCGGGCCACACGCTGATCGACGATCAGGCGCGCGCCGAGCGGGTCGCGGCCGCGCGGCGGCGACGAACCGCCTTGCAAAACCTTGGCATCCGCCTCGTTTCACTCGATGATCTTCCTCGGCATCTGGCAACTCGGGGCGATGAACACCGATCCGGTGCTGTTCACCTCGCCCGGCAAGGTCGCACGTCGCCGCCGTCGACATGATCCGAAGCGGCGAATTGTGGGCCGGGCTGGCGCCGAGCCTGCTGGTGCTGGCGATGGGGCTGACACTCGCCATCATCTTCGGCACGCTTGCTCGGCCTTGCTCTGGCGCGATTCCGCGTGCTCGACGTCGGACTTTCCGTCTACATCACGTTCCTCTACTCGATCCCGTCGGTGGCGCTCGTTCCGCTGATCGTTCTGTGGGCCGGCTACGAGACCACCGCCAAGGTCATCATCCTGTTCCTGTTCGCCTTCTTCCCGATGGTGATCAACACCTACCAGGGCGTGAAGTCGGTCGATCCGAAGCTGCTCGAAGTCGGCCGCGCATTCCGCTGCTCGGAGCGGCAGCTCTGGACCAACATCGTGCTGCCCGGGGCGCTGCCGTTCATCGTCACCGGCATTCGCCTGGCGGTCGGCCGCGGCATGATCGGCATGGTGCTGGCCGATCTTTACACCGCGATTTCCGGCATCGGCTACCTGATCGTGCGCGCCGCCAGCACATTCCAGGTCGACAAGATGTTCGTGCCGATCGTGACGCTCGGCCTGCTCGGCGTCACGCTGACGGCGCTGCTGCGGTTCGTCGAGATGCGCGTGGCGCCGTGGACCGCGTCCTCGATGGAGGACTAGTTCTCGATCCTGACGTTCGCCGCTTTGGCGACACCGCGCCACTGCTCGAGATCCTTCAGGATGAAATCCCGGTAGGCGTCCCCGATCAGGGGCGTGAGCTCGATCCCGAGCGCGCCGAAATGATCGGCCACCGCCTTGTCCCTGGTCACCTCAAGGACGGCCTGCCTGAGCCGGGCCAGCACCGGCTCCGGCGTTCGCGCCGGAGCGGTGAGGCCATAGGCCACGACCGCGGTCACGGCCAGTCCGGCCTCCTGCAAGGTCGGCACATCGGGCAGCACAGGCGATCGCTTCGGGCTCGTCACGCCCAGCGCCCGCAGCGTCCCGGAATCGACGTGCGGCTTGACCTGAGCCGGCGTTATCAGGGCAACGTCGACCGTGCCCGCCAGCAGTGCGTTGGTGGCCGGGCCCAATCCCGCAAAAGGAATGTGAACCATCTGGATGCCGGCCTTTGCCGCGATCAGCGCCATGCTCATGTGCGGAGCACTGCCGACGCCGGCGCTGCCGTAATTCAGCTTGTTGGGATTGGCCTTGGCGTAAGCGACGAACTCGGCGACCGATTTGAACGGCCATTTCGGATGGACCGTCAGCGTGTACGGCTGCTGGGCGATGCTGCCGATGAATGCGAAATCGTCCGGCACCGCGTAGGGCACGGAGGCTTTGACGGCCGGCAGAACAGACAGCCCGTCGGTGACCGTCCACAGCAGCGTGTAGCCATCGGGCGGCGACTTGGCGACAAGGTCCGTCCCGAGCTGGGCCGCGGCGCCGGGCTTGTTCTCGACGAAGAACTGCTGGCCCAGGCGCTTGCTCAACTCCTGAGCCACGATGCGTCCGGTCAGATCGGTGCCGGCGCCGGCGGCAAATGGAATGACGACACGGACCGGCCGCGACGGGTACTCCTGCGCCGAGGCCGGGTGCAGGGCCATGGCGAGCCCGAGCATCGCAACCGCGCCAAGGGTCAGTTTCCGCATGCGTCATCCCCCAATTCGTCGCGAACGGGCGAGCTTACCAACTCGTTTTGCTGAGCGCGATCCGGTCAATGCCAGTGGGCGAAGCAAAGACCGACCCCGGTCATGGCGCGAGAGCGGTAGCCCGGCACGTAGGTGATCCAGTCGAGCTTGAGACCGTCGGCGGCGGCAGCCGTGGCGATCCAGTTCCGGATTTCCGAGGAGCCGCTGAGCAGCTTTCGAAGCGGCAGCGACTTGAGGGCCTCGTAGTCCTTCTTGCGCAACGCTTCGACCACCTGATTGTCGAGGTCTTCGTTCACCAGGAAGTGGCTGAGGCCGCCCGAGGCAAGAATGCCGACGCGGAGATCGTCCGGAAAGCTCTGCACCAGCTCGCGGATCGCCACGCCGAGATCGAAGCATCGACGGGGGCTCGGCTGATTGGGCGGGTAATAGGTGTTCAGGATGACCGGCACCATGGGAACGGGCCGATCCGGCATGAAACGCCGATGGATGAACGAGTAGGCGTGACCTTCATATTGATCGTTGACCAGCGACTTCATCGCCGTGATGTCGAAGTCCCGGGACGTCAATCCCGCGGCGATGTGCGTGCCCAGGCCCGGATGGCAAGGATAGAACCGATCTTCCTTGTCCTCCATGCGGCGGCGCTGGTCCTGCAGGTACCAGCTGTCCACCTTCTCGGCCGGTGCGGCGGCATTGCGGATGGTTTCGCCGAAATAGACGGCGATCGCCGGGCGGCAGTTGTCCTGGAACACCTCCTTCTGGTCATCGCCAATGACAACCAGCACGTCCAGCTTCGCGTCCGCGATGGCGGCTTGCAGCCGATCCATCGCGTCCATCGTGTCCTTGTGCCGCGCCGCCATGGGGCCGTTCGCGAGCTTGGCCAACGCCGCCGGGGGCGTCGATTTCAGAAGCTCGTCGAACGAACGAGACTTGCCTTCAAAGTCGGTGATCGGCGCGCGGCAGTCGACGTGATCGAACATCTCCTGCCAGTGCTCCATCGAGGAGACCAGCATGGTGCTGTGCGACGATCCAAAGGCTGCAACAATTCGTGCCATAATTTCCTCGAACGATTGACTTCCTCGAACGATTACGGGCTCTGCGAGCCGCCGGCTGGCTTAAGGAAGGACGACGTCGGCGTCACGAAAATCATCAGATTGGCAATCACGATGGTCCCGGCCAGGAAATAGAACGCCGCCATGATGCCATACCGGTCGGCCAGCAGGCCGGCGCAGATCGGCCCGATCGCAGCGCCCGCGGCCTGAGCGCCGAACAAAATGCCGATCGCGCTGCCGCCCAGGTGCGGCGGCGCCGCGTCCAGCAGCCAAGCCTGCAGCACGGCGCGGACGGCGAACAGGAAAAAGCCGAGCGCCGCGATCAGCAGGACGAACCAGATCGTTCCGCCGGCAAACGCCATGGCAATGATGACAACCGCGGTCATCGACATGCTGGAGACGATGATCTGGCGGCGGCCGATCGTATCGGACAGATGTCCCGGCGATCGGCGCGGCAATAAATCCGGCGGCCTGCAGCGCAAACATGCAGGCGCCGATCCAAAGCGGCGAATAGCCCATGTCGCGCGCCAGATAGACCGGCAGGAAGGTCAGCAGCGCGCTTTGCGTCATGGTGCGGAAGGTCGAGCCGATCGACAGCGTCACGATGGCGCGATCCGTCAGCAGCGTCATGAAGCCCTTGAGCTTCGAGCCGGCCGGCTGCGCCTTCTTGCCGACGCCTGCGGCCTTCTCGGCCTGATGGATGCGGCCGACATACAGCAGGATCAGCACCGACATCGCGATGCCGGGAAGCACATTCACCAGCACGACGTTTCGCCAGCTCATGAACGCCAGCAGCGCGCCGACCACCAGCGGCGCCACCGCGTCGCCGACATTGCCGCCCATGCTGTGGAACGACATCACCAATCCCTTGCGCTCGGGGAAACGGCTGGCGAGCCACGGGATCGCGGTCGGGTGCCAGAGGTTGTTGCCGATGCCGAGCAGGGTCGCCCAGGCGAGCATCATCCAATAGGCGTGCGAAAAGCCCATCATCAGATAGGGAAAGCCGATCCAGAACAGCGCCACGGCCATCAGCAGGCCCTTGCGCCCGACGGTGTCGACGAAAATGCCGCCCGGGATGTTGGAGATGGCGCCGGCCGCGAACTGGCAGGTCAGGATCGAACCGATCTGGCTATAGCTCAGGCCAAGCTCAGCACCGATCAGCGGCAGCAACAAATAGAAGGTCGCCGGGTACCAATGCGTCAGCGCGTGGCCGATGCTGACGACCCAAACCTCTTGAAAGGAGCGGCGCGGAACTGCACCCACTCCGGCAGAAAGCACCGTCATTCGTATCCTCGACCCGGCTTTGGGAACGCCCCTCGTGGGCGCTGTGTACGTGGCCGTCGTTGGCGACGCAATCGCGCGGGCGCAACGTGCCCATGTCAAAACGGGCAGGCGCCGTCGTTCCGCGGTGAAGAACCAAGACGCGCCCAGGCGATCGGGCGAATCAGGTGGCCGACCCGCCGGCATTGAGCTTCGACAACGCCGGCAGGCTGCCCAGGATTTCCGAGACGACGGCGGGGCCCGCCTGGTCCCGCGCGGCCTTGAGCAGCAGTTGCGCGGCGGTTTCGATCTGGCTCATCGGCACGCCGGTCGCAGCCAGTTGGCTGACCAGCGTCAGAGCGTCACCGGCCTTGCCGCCGAGCATCGATCCAAGGCCACCGACGAGACTTCCGAATCCTCCGCCGGACTGTGTCTGTTGCGTGGCCTGCGCGACGATCCCGTCGGCATCCGGAAACGCGGCGAACAATTTTGCAACGGCGCCTTGTGGACCTTCCCGTTTGATAAAACCGAGGATGAGACCGACAACGGTCTCGGCTTTGCCCCGCTCAATGCCGGATTTGTCGGCGATCGTATCGATGACCTCTTGCATTCTCGCCTCCGCACCGCCCCCGGTCGGACAATCATGGACGCCTTGGAGAAAAAGACCCCGGCGAGGTGCCGGGGTCTCTGACTTCAATCAGCCTTTGAGACGCTTGTTGCATTCGCTGTAATAGCCGCCGCCCTTCTGAATCCATTTCAGGCCGCCGTTGCCGTTGCTGGTCTTGTTGGCGTTGTACTGCTCAAGACACGTGTGCATCCGGGCCTTGCCGGCGCTCTCGCTCGAAAACTTTTGCGAAACGGCATTCGGGAAAGTCGCGTTGCCGGTAAAGGATGGTGCCGCCGCCGGTGCCGGCTTGGCGGCAGCGGCCTTCGGGGCCGGCGCGGCGGCGGGTGGCGCAGCAGCGGGAGCCGCTGCCGGAGTTGCGGCCGCCTCTGCGCCGCATTCGGCTTTGCGGAAATCATTCCACTTCTGGCCGTTGAGGGTGCCGGCCGTTTGCGCCGCTTTATACTTGGCGCTGCACTCTTTCATCGTCAGTGCGTTGGCCGATGTGCCGCACAAACAAAGAGTGGCGAGGATCACGAGATGACGAGCAATCACGACAGCCTCCTGTCTTGGTAAAGCGTCAGTCTAGCGCCGCCAGATGACAAAAACATCAGGCCGTTGCTGTAATAACGCCGAACGGTTCGGATGGCTCCGCAACCCCGGGCTGCGGGTCACGGCGAACCCTATCGTCATCGTTGCGCTGACTGAGTAAGGTGCCGAGGCTGAGCCGGCGGTTTTCGGCTGCGAGCCAAGCCCAGCATGAAAGGACAGGCATGCCCCTCAGGCTTCACCAGACAGCGCTGTTGAGCGGCGTGTTGCTTGCGTCACTCACCGGTCCGACGTTCGCGCAGCCTTGCCAAGGCCTGCGCAAGATCAATATCGGCGTGTCGGTGGCGCCGCCGAATGTGGTTCACACCTCGCCCTACGTGGCGAAGGCGCTCGGCTATTTCGAGAAGCGCTGCATCGACGCCAACATCGTGCAGTTCGAGGGCGGTCAGTCGCAGACCTCGGCTGTGGCGGCCGCTCAGGGCACCGCGATCGTCAGCGTCAGCGACGTGTCGATCGGCCGTGGCCTGAAGGTGCAGCAGATCTGGGCGCTCGCACCTCGGATGCCGCAGGCCTACATGGTGCCGGGCGAGATCAAGACCGCTGCTGACCTCAAGGGCAAGCGGCTGTCGGCGACCGGGGGCGGTGTCGGCTCCTTCAACTGGCGGATGGGCCGCGCGGTGTTGAAATCGGCGCATCTCGACGTCGGCGACGCTCAGTTCATTCCCTCTCCGACCGCGGGCCGGCTGCCGGGCCTGATCGCCGGCCAGATCGACGGCGTGGCGCTACACCCCGAGGACGTGTTCCTGGCGCGGAAGCAGAAGGACAGCCTGCATCCGCTGGTGCAGCTCGTCGACCTGATGCCGGACTACATGTTCAACGCCTATGGCGCTTCGCTCGACTGGATCGCCAAGGACCGGGCGCTGCTGCGCGACACCGTCGCCGCCATGATCGAGGCCAACCGCACCATCTACCGCGACAAGGACAAGGTGGTGCCGATCATGGTCGAGGCCACCAAGAAGCCGAAGGAGGCGGTCGAGTACGCCTGGGAGATCGAAACCAAGAACTGCATCTGGTCGGTCAACTCAGGCTTCACCGAGAAGCGCACGCAATGGTCGATCGACAACAGCGTCGAGAACGGCGACATCGCCGCCGACAAGAAGCCGACCGTGGATCAGGTCGCCAACAGCAAGCTCGCCGACGAGGCGGTGGAGCTGGCCGGCGGCAAGGTGACGATCGGCAATTGCACGGAGTAGTGCCATGAACGAACAGCCCCGCCGCCCGCTCGGACCGCAGACCTGGAGCGTGGTCCGCGACAAGCTCGACCAGTCGCTGCCGTTCGCCAACATGCGCGACACGCCGTACTACCGCGACTGCGTGTGGGAGCAGTTCTCGGCGGGCGAGTACAAGCGCCGCTACGAATTGCTCCGCGCCAAGATGCGCGAGCACAAGCTCGACGCCGTGATCGTGCCGGGCGGCCCGAGCCACTGGAGCTTCGGCGCCGGCATGACCTGGCTGACCGGCCACTGGGAGTGGCATTCGCTGTGCTGCTACGTGCTGGTGCCGCGCGACGGCGAGCCGACCATGATCTACTCGATGGGCGGCACCCACGCGGAGGCGGTGCGCCGCCACGTCGAGGTCGCGGTCAAGGACGTGCGCCACAGCCGCAACGGCCAATATGCGCAAGTCATGGTCGAGCGGCTTCGCGAATTGAAGCTGGAGAAGGGCCGCATCGGGCTGATGGAGATCGACCCGCGCCACGGCGATTACATGCCGGTCAACCAGTACAACACCTTGCGCAAGGAGCTGCCAGACGCCGAGCTGGTGTTCACCAAGAACTTCCTGCACGAGCTGGTCGTGATCCACTCCAAGGAGGAGCTGGAGTGCGTGCGCAAGGCCGGCAAGCTTTGCGAAGACGCGATGCACGCCATGATCGCCCGCGCCAAGCCCGGCGTGAAGGAATACGAGATCAAGGCCGCGGCGGCCGCTGCCATCATGGACGGCGGCGGCGACGTCGACTTCCTGATCATCGGCTCGACGCCGATGGATAATCCGGCGCTGATCTTCGGCAATCCGCGGCCGTCCGGCCGCGTGCTGAAGAAGGGTGACATGATCAACATGGAGCTCGCCGCCGGCTACCGCGGCTACACCGCGCAGATCGGCTCGCCGATCACGCTCGGGCCGCCGACCGACATGGTGCGTAAATTCTGGGAGGACATCACCCTGCCCGGCTACAACAGGATCGTCGCCGAGATGCTGCCCGGCAAGAATGCCAAGGCGATGCAGGACGCCAGCCGCTTCTTCCGCGACAACGGCGTGCAGTCGCGGCCGACGCAATGCCACGGCATCGACATCGTCACCGACAATCCGCACATCACCTCAGACCACATCGGCGGCACCGACAGCGACATGGTACTCAAGCCCGGCATGATCATCATGGCGGAGCCGAACCCGATCACCGCCGACGGCATGTTCGGGATTTTCCTCGGCCACACCTTCATCATCACCGCCACCGGCCACGAGGTGGTGGACGAGTTCCCGCTGGAGATCGCGGTGGCCGTCTAGGTTTCGTCCGCCGGTCAGCCAATCGTTAACTGTTTCCTACTAAGCCATGGCCGACGCCGTGACCTGGTAGAAATATGGCCCTGACCGACACCAACGACGCGATCGCGGCAGGCCTCCGGCCGCGCTTGCAAGCCTGGCTCGCCAGCGAGCATGGCGCGGCCCAGCGCATGGCCGGCACCGCTTTCGTCATCCGGGTAACCGGTGCGGTGGTGATCTTCCTGTCGCAGATCCTGCTCGCCCGCTGGATGGGCGGCGCCGAGTTCGGCCTCTATGTCTACGCCTGGACTTGGTTGCAGATGGTCGGCGACATCATCCATCTGGGCCTGCCGATCAGCGCCCAGCGCACCATCCCGGAATACACTCAAGCCCGGGACTACGACAGCCTGCGCGGCTTCCTGCTCGGCAGCCGCTGGATGGTGTTCACCGCGGCGACCATCGTGGCGGTGATCGGCGCCGTCATGGTGCAGACTTTTGCCGGCTCGCTGCAGCGCGACACCGTGCTGCCGCTCTATCTCGCCTGCACCGCGCTGCCGTTCTACTCGTTGTCCAACATGCTGGACGCCACCGCCCGCTCCTACAACGCGGTGGTCACCGCGTTCCTGCCGCCGTTCGTGCTGCGCCCGCTGATCCTGATCGTCTCCGTGGCGTCGATGCGCGCCCTGGGTCTGACGCCCGACGCATCGTCGGGCATGGCCGCGTTCGCCTTTGCCACCTGGACGACGACGCTGCTGCAAATGCTGCTGGTTCACCGCTGCCTGCATCGCCTCGTTCCGGCCGGGCCACGGCGCTACCATTTCGCCGCATGGCTGAAGATGTCGGGCCCAATGTTCGCCGTATGGGGCTTCTACATGCTGCTGACCTACACCGACGTGCTGGTGCTGCGGCAGTTCCAGCCCCCCGAGGTGGTCGCGCATTACTATGCCGCCGCCAAGACCCTGGCGCTGGTCACCTTCATCCATTTCGCGGTGTCGGCTGCGGTCGCGCACCGCTTCGCCGCCCATCATGTTGCCGGCGATCGCGACGCGCTGGCGAAACTTGCCGCCAGCACCGTGCGCTGGACGTTCTGGCCTTCGCTCCTGGCCATCGCCGGCGTTCTGGCGCTCGGCAAGCCGATCCTCTGGCTGTTCGGGCCAAGCTTCGACGACGCTTACCCGCTGATGTTCATCCTGGCGATCCCGCTGGTGGCGCGGGCGGCTGTCGGTCCCGCGGAGCGGGTGCTCAACATGCTGGGCGAGCAGCGCCGCTGCGCGCTGGTCTATGGCGCGATGTTCGCGCTCAACCTCGGCGGCTCGATTGCGGTCGCCGGTCCCTACGGCGGCACGGGCGTCGCCTGCGTGATCGCGGCAGGCGCCGTGATCGAAGCGGCGTTGCTCTTCCTGATTGCCAAGCGCCGGCTCGGCCTGCACATGCTGATCTGGCGGTAAGCGCGCAACGCCTACCGGCGCAGCGAACTCGCCAGCTTCCGCGCCTTGCGGACTGCGGCCCAGACCCGGGGGCTCTGCCGGATGTGACGCTTCAGCACGCGCTTGGCCAGCATCGGCGCCGCCACGGCAAGGCCGCGCATCGTCGTCGGTGCAACGTAGTCGTAGAGATGCAGCTCGCTGTCGCACCATTCGCGCTTGTAGGGCTCATCGCCGATGGTGAAATCGAACACCTTGATGCCCTGCTCGATGGCGTAGCGCATCATCTCGAGAAGCTGGATCGAGCCCGGGCCCGAACCGGGCCAGCTCGCCGTCGTCGTAACCGGCCAGCAGATAGTTGTAGCTGCCGCGAAACACCAAGCCGAAATTCGCGGCGGCAATCGCGTCGCCGACCTGGATGCAGCTCAAATGTGTCAGCGGCGCGCTTTGCGGTCCGGTTGCCAAGTCGAGGAAGAAGTCGCGATAACCCGGCCGCTCGAACATGTTGTCGACGCCGAGCTTGGCGTAGGACGCTGCCTTCTCGTCGATCAGCGCGTCGAGCGTGCGGGCGACATCGTCGCGACTCGCAGCAGTCAGGAACTTGACCTCGCCATGCTCGGAGAGACGCCGCTGTTTCTTGCGATCCGAGCGTCGCGTCGCCGAAGACCGCTTGCCTGCGTAATAGGTTTCCCAATCGGTGCCGAGGGCAGACAGGTAGGCGTTGTTCATGTGCGGTGTGACATGCAGCGCGCAGAACGGGTTTCGCTGCTTGCCGATCGTCTCCGGCATTTTCTCCAGATCGATCAGGTCGTGCCCCAGACGGCTCCGCAGCAACCGCTTCACCTGGCGCCACATCTGCAGGAACTGGGCCGGGCTGACGCGCCCGGAAAAATCGCGCGCCAGCAAAGGCCCGTTGTAGTTGCAAAGCGATGAGCCAAGCCAGCCGAGCGTCCGGCCTGCGGCGTCGAGGGCAAACGGCATCACGAACAGGATCGAACCCTGATGGCGCCCGATCACGATCACCGGCTTCACGCCCTCGCGACAACCGAGATGCCGCAACCATGTCGACAGCCAGTCGAAGGTCTGGAACACGGTGCAGTCGGCTCGTTCTTCGAAAGCGCGCCATTCCTTTTCGATCGAGGCGAGATCGTCGTGCAGCGACAGGTCGACTTGCAGCGGACCGTCGTCGACCGCTGCAGGCGCTTCTTCCTGCAGTTCGGGTTTAACCCGGAGCACGTCTTCGATCTGGCCGTCGAACAGGACTTGCGTCGGCATGACACCTCTATGCGAGAAAGAGAAACCCCAGGCCGGGCTTAGCACCAAAGGCTTCTCAATCCGGTAAATGACAATCGTGGAAAAATCGCGACCCTGATTAAGGCTTGATTCACTGTGATTGCGGCGTCGTCCCACTTTGCGACGGACGCCCTGCGGCCCCATTTAGCGGTTTTAAGATTCCTTGAGCTTTTTCACATACAGCAGGGGCGTTTTGGGAGGTGTCATTGCGCCAAACGGATATTGCCATCGCAGGCGGCGGACTGGCCGGCTCGCTCGCGGCTGCGATGCTCGGTCGCGCCGGCATCGACAGCGTGCTGATCGATCCGCACACGGTCTATCCTGCCGACTTCCGTTGCGAGAAGCTCGACCTCGTCCAATTGCAGACACTGCAACTGACCGGCATCGCCGATGCGGTGCTGCGCGCCTCGACCCCCGACCATCAATGCTGGGTGGCGCGTGGCGGCCGCCATCTCGATTCGGTGCCTGGCGAACACCAGCGCGGCATTCTCTACGACACCCTGGTCAACACGGTGCGCTCGCAGATTCCCGCGTCGACCGGACTGATCCAGAGCAAGGTGACCGATATCGCGCCGGGGCCCGAGCGGCAGATCGTGACGCTGGCAAACGGCGAGGAGATTTCTGCGCGGCTGGTCGTCGTCTCCACCGGCCTCAACGTCGGCTTGCAGCACAAGCTCGGCATCAGCCGCCGGATCATCAGCCCGGCCCATTCGATCTCGATCGGATTCGACATCGAGCCGGTCGGCCAGGCGAAATTCCCGTTCTCGGCGCTCACCTACTTCAACGAGCGGCCGCGCAACCGCATGGCCTATCTGACCGCGTTCCCGATCGGCACGACCATGCGCGTCAACCTGTTCGGTTATCGCGACCTCAGCGATCCCTGGCTCAAGGCGCTCCGCGAGGCGCCACGCGACACGCTGTTCGCGCTGTGGCCCGGACTGCGAAAGCTGACCGGCGATTTCACGGTGCCCGGCTTTATCAAGATTCGCCCGGTCGATCTCTATGTCAGCGAAGGGCACCGGCAGGACGGCATCGTCATGGTCGGCGACGCGTTCGCGACGTCATGCCCCGCGGCCGGCACCGGCGCCCGCAAGGTCCTGGTCGATGTCGAACGGCTCTGCAATGTCCACATCCCGCAATGGCTCGCAACGCCGGGGATGCGCGACAGCAAGATCGCCAGCTTTTATGCCGATCCGGTCAAGCAGGCCTGCGATGCGCTCTCGGCGCGCAAGGCATTCCAGTTGCGCTCATGTTCGATCGATCCAGGGCCGCGCTGGACGGCGATGCGCTTCGCGAAATTCGTCTATCATTTCGCCAAGGGATTGACGCGGTCTTCGGTCGCCGCGCCAGCATCGGTCGCCGATGACGGACACGGCGGAGCAGGCGCCGACCTTGGCGCAAAGCACCGCGGCGCATAAATAGCGCGCCGTTTACTTCTGGATCGAGAAGCGGATCATCGGACCGTGATTGACGCGGTCCGTGCTGTCCGCCGTGGTGCCGGAGACGTTGAAGGTCGGCGAGCCGCCTTTGAAATAATCCGCGCGATAACCGAGTGTCAGCTTCGAGGCGCTGTCGAACCAGTACGACAATCCAAGCAGACCATCGACATTGAGCATCGAGCCGGTGTTGGTGAAGCTCGGTATGGCCGGATTGACAACGCTGGCGCCGGTGTCGAAGCCGCGATCGGTGTAGAGCACCGAAGCGCCAACCTTCCATTCGACCACCCAGGCCGACGGCAGTGCCGAGTTGCCCTCCAGGCCAAGCCGCGGCCCGGAGCCCATGTAGCGCCGCGGATCGAATGACGGCGTGAAACCGTTGCTGGCGAGAGGTTCGGCCATGCGAACGCCGAGCGTCGCCTGCATGTTGCCGAGGCCGTAGTCATGGCTGAAGCTCAACGTGTGGCCGAGCGAATAATCGGCAAAGCCGTAAGGATCCTTGGCAAGGCCGGGCGTGTACGCCGCCGAAGGCGAGCCTTGCAGGCCGAACGAAGCCGGCGTGCCGTCGGACACCCAATTGCTTTGGCCGGGCGTGTTAATGGTCCAGCCACCCTTCCAGACAGCCGAGGGCTCGGCCGCGCGCAATACGGATGGCGCAGCCAACAGGGCCAACAGTCCGATCAGGGCTGGTTTAAGGCCGTGCATCGACGTTGAAATCCCCTTTCGCCAACCCGAATCGGGAGGCGATTCCCTGGTCAGGCTTGTAGGTTAGAAATCGGGTTATTCACAGGCATTCGCGGGGCGCCATTGGCCGCAGGCCCTGAAATGGCGACGCCGCGCTGTTTTGGCAACTTAGCCTGATTATTATGTAAAATCAAATGGTTATAGAAGGCATGGTGAACGCCCCCACGCTCTTCCCTTGCTTCCGCAGGCGGCGGATACTGATACAGCCGCTGCGAGGGCAGCCTGATGCGATTTCCACGGAGTAAGGCGTTTGGGCGCGAAGCAGTTCGGCGCACGAATCACGCGTCTCGAGGATCCGGCCCTGCTGACAGGGCGGGCCCAATTCGTCGATGACGTGAAACTGCCGGGCACGCTGCATGCCGCTTTCGTACGCAGTCCCCACGCCCACGCCCGTTTCCGCAAGATCGACGGCGCCGCTGCCTGCGCCCTGCCCGGCGTCCATGCGGTGTTCACCGCCGACGACATGCCGCCGCGCATCGCCACCGGCCAGATCCCGATGCTGGTGCCCAACCCCGCGATCAAAACGCCACGGACGCAGATCGCGTTGGCCCGCGACGAGGTCTGCTATGTGGGCCAGACTGTCGCTGTGGTGATTGCCGACAGCCGCTCGCTCGCCGAAGACGCCGCCGCCGCGGTCGAAATCGATTATGAACCGCTGCCGGCGGTGAGCGACGCCCGCGACGCCGTGAAGCCCGGTGCGCCGCGCACGCACAGCGATCTTGCCGCCAACATCGCGGCCTTCGTGCCGATGAGCTACGGCGATGTCGATGCGGCTTTCAAGAACGCGCCGCACGTGTTCGAGGAGGAGATGGAGCTTCATCGCGGCGCGGCGATGACGCTCGAAGGCCGCGCCGTGTTGGCGAGCTACGATCCGGCCGGCGACATGCTCACCGTGTGGTCGGCGACGCAGACGCCGCACCTCTGCCGCGGCACGCTGGCTGACCTGTTCGAGCGCAATTCGGAGTCGATCCGGGTGATCGCGCCGTTCGTCGGCGGCGGCTTCGGCACCAAGGCGCCGTTCTATCCGGAGGAGGCGGTGATTCCGGCCGCGGCGATGAAGCTCGGCCGCCCGGTGAAATGGCAGGAGGACCGCCGCGAGCACTTCCTGTCGTCGACGCAGGAGCGCGACCAGTATTGGAAGGTCGGCATCGCCGTCGACGGGCAGGGCAAGATTCTCGGTGTCCGCGCCACCATGCTGCACGACACCGGCGCGTATCTGCCGTGGGGCATCATCGTGCCGTTCATTGCGTCGACGACGCTGCCTGGTCCCTACGTCATCCCCGCCTACAAGATCGAAAGCACCGTGGCGCTGACCAACCGGGTGCCGACCACGGTGGTGCGCGGCGCCGGCCGGCCGCAGGCCGTGTTCGCGATGGAGCGGTTGATGGATCGCGTCGCCCGCGAGCTGAACATCGACCGCGCCGAGCTCCGCGCCCGCAACATCATACAGCCCGAGCAGATGCCGTATTCGCCGGGGCTGATCTTCCGCGACGGCAAGCCGATGGTCTATGCTAGCGGCGACTTCCCGAAGAGCCAGCGCCGCGCCGTCGAGATTTCACGATACGAAGGCTTCCGCGCGCGGCAGGCCAAGGCCAGCGCCGAAGGCCGCTATACCGGCATCGGCATCGGCAATTACGTCGAGGGCACCGGCCTCGGCCCGTTCGAGGGTGTCACCATCCGCATCATGCCAAACGGCAAGGTCGCGGTCGCGACCGGCGCCACCACCCAGGGCCAGGGCACCCGCACCACCTTGTCGCAGATCGTCGCCGACCGGCTCGGCTGCCGGATCGAGGACATCGTGATGAGCGCCGGCGATACCGGCACCATCTCGCAAGGCATCGGCGCATTCGCCAGCCGGCAGGCCATCAACGCCGGCTCCTCGGCGATGATCGCCGGCGAAAATGTAAAGAAGCAGGTGATCGCTGCGGCCTCGCGTGCGCTCGGCATCCCCGAAAGCGACATCGACGTCGAGGATGGCCGCGCCTTTGGCCGCGAGGGCAACAAACCGAGCCTCAGCTTCGGCGAACTGGCGCGGATGGCGCAGGGCATGCCGGGCTTCTCGTTCGCGCCGGGGCAGACGCCGGGGCTGGAGCACACCGCCTATTTCACGCCGGAGCAGGCGTCGTATTGCAACGGCACCCACGTCGCCGAGGTCGAGGTCGATCCGATGACCGGCGGCGTCGCGATCCTGAACTACACGGTGGCGCACGACAGCGGCAACATCATCAACCCGATGATCGTCGACGGCCAGGTGCAGGGCGGCGTCGCCCATGGCATCGGCAACGCCATGTTCGAGTGGATGAAGTACGACGACGGTGGCAATCCGCTGACGACCACGTTCCAGGACTACCTTCTGCCGGCGTCCTGCGACGTGCCCGGCGTCGGCATCGAACACGTCGAGACGCCGAACCCGCTCAACCCGCTCGGCGTCAAGGGCGCCGGCGAGGGCGGCACCATCCCCGCGCCGGCTGCGATCATCGCGGCGATCGAGGACGCGCTGTCGCCGTTCGGCGTGCGCTTTGCCGACATGCCACTCACGCCCGAGCGCATCGTCACGGCGCTGCGCACCGCCGGCGCCTATGACAAGCTCACCGCAGCATGAGCGAGCCCGTCAGCAAATCGCCGTTCTGGCAGTTCTCGATCAAGTTCTACGCCGTGCCCGGCGTGGCGGAAGCCTGCATCGCGCTGCAGGACCACGCCAAGGTCGACGTCAACATCCTGTTCTACCTGCTCTGGAACGCAACGCAGGGCCGCGCGTTCAACGCCGCCGACATCACCGAGATCGAACATCGGATCGGACCATGGCGCGAGATGGCCGTCATCCCGATCCGCAACATCCGCCGCGCGCTGAAAGCGCCGCCCCCGGCGATGGCGCCGGAAGCGGCCGAAGGCCTCCGCACCCGGATCAAGGCGGTCGAGCTTGAAGCCGAGCGCCTGCAGCAGGAGGCGCTGTACGGCCTTGCGGAGTTGAGCCGGCTCGGACGGCCGGCCCCGTCCAAGGCCGAGGCGGCCAGCGACAGCGTCAGCTCCTACCAGGGCGTCATCGGCCCGTTCCCGCCGGAGCCGCTGGCCACCGTGCTTTCGGCGTTTGCAAACTTCGGCTAGGGATAAGACTCGACAACGAGACCTGAAATGAACGCCAAGCATCCCGGCCCTGCTCCCCGCCGCCTCGTCATCGCCATTTCCGGCGCGTCCGGCACCATCTACGGCATCCGCATGCTGGAGATGCTGCAGAAGACCGACATCGAGACCCATCTGGTCATGAGCAAGTCGGCTGAGATGACCATGGTCTACGAGACCAAGTTCAAGCCGAAGGATGTCCGCGCGCTCGCCTCGGTCAATCATCCGGCCGCCGACATCGGCGCCTCCATCTCGTCGGGCTCGTTCGCCGACCATGGGCATGGTGATCGTGCCCTGCTCGATCCGCACCATGAGCGAGATCGCGACCGGCGTGACCTCGTCGCTGGTGTCGCGCGCCGCCGACGTCGTGCTCAAGGAAAAGCGCCGCCTGGTGCTGGCGCTCCGCGAGACGCCGCTGCACGGCAACCATCTGCGCTCGCTGGCGTCGCTGTCCGACATCGGCGCGGTGATCGCGCCGATCGTGCCGGCCTTCTACAACAAGCCGAAGACCGTGGACGACATCATCAACCACACCGTCGGCCGCCTGCTCGACCTGTTCGGCATCGAGACCAAGCTGGTGAAGCGCTGGGAAGGCGGCCCGGCGGAAGACTAGAACAACCAACGGGAGGAATTCGTGGACCAGAAAACCTACGACGTCGGCATGAAGATGCGCCGCCAGGTGGCGGGCAACGAATACGTCGACAAGGCGATGGCGAACGTCGACGACTTCAACCGCGACTTCCAGCGCATCGTCACGCAATACTGCTGGGGCGAGGCCTGGGGCGACGACACCCTGCCGCCGCGCGAGCGCTCGATCCTCAACCTCGGCATGATCGCCTCGCTCGGCCGTATGGAGGAATTCCAGACGCATGTTCGCGGCGCGCTCACCAACGGCATGACGCCGAACGAAATTCGCGCGGTGCTGATCCAGATCGCGGTCTATTGCGGCATCCCGTGCGGCGTCGACTGCTTCCGCCACGCCAAGCCGATCATCGAGGCGTGGCAAAAGGCCAACAAGAAGTAACGCGATGCTCGACCAGCCCGAAAAGCGCGCGACCGGCAAAAACCAAGAGGCCCGGCGCTCGACTTCCAGCAGCATCTGCGCTGCCCTGGAAAAGGCTGGGCTGCTCACCCGCATCGACCGGCCGATCGACAAGGACACCGAGCTGCACACGCTGGTGCGCTGGCAGTTCGTCGGCGGTCTGCCCGAGGAGAAGCGCCGCGCCTTCCTGTTCACCAACGTGGTGGACAGCAGCGGCAAGAAATACGACATGCCGGTGGTGGTTGGCGCGCTGTCGGCCAACCCGGACATCTACGCCATCGGCATGGGCAAGGCGGTGGAGGATATCGGGCAGGCCTGGATCGAGGCCGTCAACCATCCGATTGCGCCGGTGCGCATCAACACGCCGGCGCCGTGCCAGGAGGTCGTCATCAAGGGCGACGATCTGCGGAAACCCGATGGCGGCTTGAAGCTTCTTCCGGTTCCGATCTCGACGCCGGGCTTCGACGCCGCGCCCTATTTCACCGCGACGCTCTGCGTCACCAAGGACCCGGAGAGCGGCATCCCGAACATGGGCACCTACCGCGCCGGCCTCAAAGCCACCGACCGGCTTGGCGTGCGCATGGCGTCGCGGATCGGCGGCGCCGGCGGCTATCAGCATTGGCTGAAGCACCGCAAGCTGAAGACCCCGATGCCGATCGCCATCGTCAACGGCTGCGCCCCCGTTGTGACGTTCACCGGCCCGCAAAAGCTCGCCATCGACATGGACGAGATGGGTGTCGCCGGGGCGCTCGCCGGCGAGCCGATCCGCACGGTGAAATGCCTGACCGTCGATCTCGACGTGCCGGCCGACGCCGAGATCGTCATCGAAGGCCTGATCGATCCGGAGCTGCTCGAGCCGGAAGGACCGTTCGGCGAAAGCCACGGCTACATCGCGCTCGAAGACTTCAACATGTCGATGCAGGTCACCGCGATCACCCACAAGAAGAAGCCGGTGTTCGTCTCGATCATCAGCCAGGTGACGCCGAGCGAATCCTCCGTCATCAAGAAGGTCGCCTACGAGCCGATGTTCCTGTCGCATCTGCGCGACCAGCTCGGCATCAAGGGCATCAAGGCGGTGTCGCTGCACGAGCCGCTGTCCAACGTGCGGCCGGTGATCTTCCTGCAATTCGAGCAGGGCGTGCCGCGCACCGAGGTGTGGCGTGCGCTCAGCGGCGCGTCGGGCTTGCGCGCCGACTGTGGCAAGATCGTCGTCGCGGTGTCCGACGACATCGACCCGACCAACACCGACGCGGTGTTCTGGTCGATGGCGTACCGCGCCAACCCGGTCGATGACGTCCATATGGTGCCGAACCGCGCCGGCGGCCACGGCCCCAAGGCCGGCCGCCGCAGCAACGATTCGTCGATGCTGATCGACGCCACGCTGAAGACGCCGTTCCCGCCGCTGGCGCTGCCGACCCGCGAATACATGGAACATGCGCGGAAAATCTGGGAGGAACTCGACCTTCCCGCGCTGGCGCCGCAGCCGCCCTGGCATGGCTACACGCTGGGCGACTGGAACGACACCTGGGAGACCTATGCCAAGCGGGCTGTGGCCGGCGGCTGGGAGCAGAGCGGCAAGGAAACCTCTCGCCCAGAAGCGCGGCGGGCTCACGCCGGAGACGCCGGTGCGCGACGCGGACAAGGGCGGCCAGGACGAGCACTAATTCCAGCGGAATAGCCGCGAACTTTGTTCAACTCCGCTTGATGCGGTGCGGAATACCGCCGCATTCCGATTGTTGATTTGAAATAGTCCAATTAAAGTCGTTGCATCCGCACTCAAGCGCTCCGGTCTCCAGATGTGCTGACCGGAAAAAATCTCACCTGGGGAGGTCTGATAATGGTTCGCCTCAATATCAATGGCAAAGATCACGACGTCGACGTCGACGGAAACACGCCGCTGCTGTGGGCGATCCGAGAGAATGTCGGCCTGACAGGCACCAAATACGGCTGCGGCATCGCCCAATGCGGCGCCTGCACCGTCCATATCGACGGCGTGGCGACCCGCTCCTGCTCGTTTCCGGCCAGCGCCGCCGCCGGCAAGAAGATCGTCACCATCGAGGGCCTGGCCGAAAACGGCGTGCTGACCAAGGTGCAGAAGGCCTGGATCGAGCACGACGTGCCGCAATGCGGCTACTGCCAGAGCGGCCTGATCATGGCGGTCACGGAGCTGCTCAAGCTCAAGCCGAAGCCGACCGACGCCGACATCGACAAGGAGATCACCAACATCTGCCGGTGCGGCACCTTCCAGCAAGTGCGCGCGGCGATCCACTCCGCGGCGAACGCGTAAAGGGAGGGCATCATCATGAACTTCGTTCCCAAAATGAATCGCCGCTCCTTCTTCATCGGCACCGCCGCGGTCGGCGGCGGCCTCGCGTTCGGTATCGACCTGCCGTTCGGGCCCAAGGTGGTTCGCGCCGCCGACGGCTCGCCCGAAGTCGGCGTCTGGGTCGTCATCAAGCCGGACAACACCACGGTCATCCGCATCGCCCGCTCGGAGATG
This sequence comes from uncultured Alphaproteobacteria bacterium, assembly GCA_963785665.1. Classification (GTDB taxonomy): domain Bacteria; phylum Pseudomonadota; class Alphaproteobacteria; order Rhizobiales; family Xanthobacteraceae; genus Z2-YC6860. The sequence goes on along the minus strand of CAWAWF010000018.1, from coordinate 330,134 downwards.
GGACAGGGCACGCTGACCGGGCTCGCCCAGCTCGTCGCCGAGGAGTTGGAATGCGACTGGTCGAAGGTCACGACCGAATATCCGACGCCCGGACAAAGCGTCGCGCGCAAGCGTCCGTGGGGCTCGTTCTCCACCGGCGGCAGCCGCGGCATCCGCGAGTCGGAGAAGTATGTGCGCGAAGGCGGCGCGGCCGCCCGCATCATGCTGGTCCAGGCCGCGGCCAATAAATGGAATGTGCCGGCCTCGGAGTGCAAAGCGGAGAACAGCACGGTCACCCACAGCTCGGGCAAGAAGGCGACCTACGGCGAGCTCGCCGAGGCGGCCGCCAAGCTCGAGGTGCCGAAGGACATCAAGCTCAAGGACCCGAAGGACTGGAAGATCGCCGGCAAGCCGCTGCATCGGCTCGACACCGTCGACAAGACCACCGGCAAGATGGTCTACGGCATCGACGTCAAGCTTCCCGGCATGCTCAACGCCGCGATCCGGCAATGCCCGGTGTTCGGCGGCAAGGTGAAGAGCCACGACGACGCCAAGATCGCGGGCATGCCCGGCGTGAAGAAGGTGGTGATGGTCGGCGACAACGCCATGGCCGTCATCGCCGACACGTTCTGGCACGCCAAGACAGCGCTCGATGCGCTGCCGATCGAATGGGACACCGCCGGCAACGAGAAGGTGTCGAGCGCGACGATCGCCGAGTTCCTCAAGGAAGGACTTACGGCGGAAAAGGCCTTCGTCGGCAACAAGAACGGCGACGTCAAAGCCGCCATCGACGGCGCGGCCAAGAAGGTCGAGGCGGTCTACTCGTATCCGTACCAGAACCACGCGCCGATGGAGCCGATGAACGCCACCGCGCTCTACACACCCGACAAGTGCGAGGTGTGGTGCGGCACCCAGGACGGTGAAGGCGCCTTCGCCGCGGCGGTGCAGACCTCAGGCCTGCCGGCCAACAAGGTCGACGTGCACAAGGTGATGCTCGGCGGCGGCTTCGGCCGGCGCGGACGCAGCGACTACGTGATCCAGGCGGTGCAGATCGCCATGCAGATGCCGGGCACCCCGGTCAAGCTGCTGTGGACTCGCGAAGAGGACATGCAGCACGGCTCCTATCATCCGGTCACGCAGTGCAAGATGGTCGGCGCCTTCGACAAGGACAACAACCTGACCGGACTGCACATGCGCATCTCCGGCCAGTCGATCCTGGCGACGGTGCTGGCGTCACGCCTGGACCCCGACGGCAGGGACCCGGTGACGTTCCAGGGCCTCACCCCCGGCGGCGAGACGCAGTTCGGCTACGAGGTGCCGAACCTGCTGATCGACCATGCCATGCGCAATCCGCACGTGCCGGCGGGCTTCTGGCGCGGCGTCAACGTCAATCACAACGCGATCTATGTCGAAAGCTTCATGGATGAGCTCGCTCATTCGATCGGCATGGACGCGCTGGAGTTCCGCCGCAAGCTGATGAAGAACCGGCCGAAGCACCTGGCGGCGCTGGAAGCGGTGGCCGCCAAGATCGGCTGGGGCAAGCCGACCGAGAAAGGCCACTTCCTCGGCCTGTCGCAGATGATGGGCTTCGGCAGCTACGTGGCCGGCGCGGCCGAGATTTCGGTGGAGGGCGACAAGATCAAAATCCACCGCATCGTCGGCGCGACCGATCCGGGCTATGCGGTCAATCCGTGGCTGATCGAGCGGCAGGTCGCCGGCTCGTTCGTGTACGGGCTCTCCGCGCTGTTCTACGGCGAGATCACCATCAAGAACGGCGCCGTCGAGCAGGCCAACTTCGACACCTACAATTCCATGCGGATTGCGGAGATGCCGAAGGTCGAGGGGATCGTCATGCCATCCGGCCATACGCCATGGGGCGGCGTCGGCGAGCCGACCATCCTGGTGGCGGCGCCGGCGGTGCTGAACGCCTACTTCAACGCCACGGGCAAGCGCATCCGCTCGTTCCCGTTGAAGAACCACAACCTGCAGATCGCGTGATCGTTCGCATCAATCGCAGGAGAGTGCTGAAGGCAGCCGCGGCGAGCGCCGCGGCTGCTGCGTTTCCGGCGCCAATGCTGGGACAGAACCTCGGCCCGCCGGTCGTCGTGATCGGCGGCGGCTTCGGCGGCGCGGCCTGCGCGCGGGCGTTGCGCAAGGCCGATCCGCGCATCGTCGTCACTCTGGTGGAGGCGAACGCCACCTACACCGCGATGCCGCACAGCAACGCGGTGATCGGCGGGCTTGCCGAGCTGTCGCAACAGCAATTCGGCTACGACAAGATCAAAGGCGAGGGCGTCGATGTGGCGTTGTCCGCTGCCACATCGATCGACGCGGACAAGAAGGTGGTCGACCTCGCCGACGGCGGCAAGCTGACCTATGAGCGCCTCGTGGTCTCGCCCGGCATCGAGTTCCGCGCCGGCTCGATCCAGGGCTATGACGCCGCCGCCCGCGCCGCCATGCCGCCGGCCTTCAACGACGGTGCCGAGGTCGCACTGCTGCGGCGCAAGCTTGAGGCGATGGAGGACGGCGGCACCGTGGTGATCGCAGCTCCCGTGCTGCCAGCGCGCTGTCCGCCGGCGCCCTACGAGCGCGCCAGCCTGATCGCGCATTACCTCAAGAGCCACAAGCCGAAGTCCAAGGTGATCGTGCTCGACGCCAAGGACAGCTACCCCATGCAGAAGCTGTTCGAGGCGGCGTGGGCCGAGCTCTATCCCGGCATGATCGAGTGGGTCGGGGTGTCGCAGGGCGGCGTGCTGTCGTCGGTCGACGCGGCGACCGGGACGCTGTCGACCGATTTCGACCAATACAAGGCCGCGGTCGCGAGCATCATCCCGCCGCAGCAGGCCGGCCGCGCGGCGTCGCTTGCCGGCGTCGCCGACCGCACCGGCTGGTGCCCGGTCGATCCGGTGACATTCGCCTCCAAGCTCAAGCCCGACATCCACGTCATCGGCGATGCCGCCATCGCCGGCACGATGCCGCGCTCGGCCTCGGCCGCGCAGGCGCAGGCGCAAATCTGCGCCGCCGCCATTGCCGCGCTGCTCGCCGGCAAGACGCCGGCAGCGCCCACGCTGATCTCGTCGTGCTACAGCCTGATCGCGCCGGACTACGCCATCTCGCAGAAGGGCACCTACCGGCCGCAGGACGACCAATATGTCGAGGCCGAGGGCAGCCCGGTGATCAGCCCGCAGGATGCCTCCCGCGCGGTACGCAAGGCCGAGGCCGACGAGGCGAACGCCTGGTTTCGCGGCATCACCGGCGCGGTGTTCGGATGATCCGCTGGGCGGCAGGCGCTCTCGCGGCGCTGCTGCTTTCCGCGCCGCTCCATGCACAGGAGCCGCTTGCGGCCTACGAGATCGCCGGCGATGCCATCGCTAAGCCCCTCACCCGTGAGCTTGGCGATCCGGCGCGCGGCCGCGCCATCGTGATCAAGCGCGAGAGCACGTGCCTGCTTTGCCACTCCGGGCCGTTTCCCGAGGAGCACTTCCAGGGCGACCTCGCGCCCGACCTCAAGGGCGCAGGCTCCCGCTGGTCGGCCGGCGAGCTGCGGCTTCGGCTGGTTGACGCCACCCGCCTCAATCCGGCTACCATCATGCCGTCGTATTACCGGATCGACGGTCTTGTGCGCGTGGCGCCGAACTATCCGCGGCAAGCCCGCCTTGACCGCGCAGCAGATCGAGGACGTGGTGGCCTACCTGTCGACGCTGAAGGACTGAAGGATGGACGCGCAAGCGACCCGCCGCGCCTTTCTCGCCATCGCCGGCGCCGCGTTGATCGTGCGGCCGGCGCGGGCCACGCCGGATACGATGAAGTCGGCGATCCGTCAGGTGGTCGGCACCGCATCGGTGAAGCCCGGCAGGATCAAGCTCGACCTGCCGCCGCTGGTCGAGAACGGAAACTCGGTAACCATGACGGTCACGGTCGACAGCCCGATGACGGCGCAGGATCACGTCAAGGCGATCCACGTCTTCGCCGAGAAGAACCCGCAGCCGAACGTGATCAGCGCGACGCTCGGCCCGCGCGCCGGCAAGGCCGAGCTGCAGACCCGCATCCGGCTGGCCGACACCCAGACGGTGGTCGGCATCTGCGAACTGTCCGACGGCTCGTTCTGGTCGGACAAGGTCGACGTCATCATCACCCTCGGCGCCTGCCTGGAGGACCCGGTCTGATGGCCGCGCGCACCCTCATCAACGTGCCGCCGAAGGCCAAGCGCGGCGAAATCATTCAGATCAAGACGCTGATCTCGCACATCATGGAGACCGGCTTTCGCCACGACAGCGTCGGCCAGATCGTTCCGCGCGACATCATCACGTCGTTCGTCTGCACCTACAACGGCGAGGAGATTTTCAAGGCCGCGCTTCATCAGGCGATCGCCGCCAACCCCTACATCGCCTTCCACACCGTGGCGACCGAGAGCGGCACGCTGGCGTTCCAATGGACCGGCGACAACGGCTTCGCGCAGGAAGCCTCGGCGAAAATCACCGTCGAATGAGCGCGCTGCCGCGTCTTGCATGTCTCGTTATGGCGCTGGCCAGCCCTGCCCTGCGCCGCCGCCGAAATCCCGCTCGACCAGCGCCGCTCGGCCTACGACGACATGAGCCGCGACAACAAGGCGATGCAGGACGACGACACCTCCAATCCCGCGATGCTGTCGGTGCTCGACGGCGAGGCGCTATGGAACGCCAAGGCCGGCGAATCGGGCAAGTCCTGCGCCGACTGCCACGGCGACGCCAAGACCGCGATGAAGGGCGTCGCCGCGCGCTATCCGGCATTGAGCATAGCGCCGGCCGGCCGGTCGATCTGGAGCAGCGCATCAACATTTCGCGCGAAAAGGACCAGCAGGCCAAGCCGTTTCCCTATCGAGAGCAAGGACATGCTGGCGATCTCGGCCTATGTCGCCGATGCAGTCGCGCGGTGAGCCGATCGGCCGCTATGACGACGCCAGGCCTCGCAGCCCTTCATCGAAAAGGGCCGCGCCGCGTTCAATCGGCGCGAAGGGCAGCTCAACCTGTCCTGCGCGCAATGCCACGACGACAACTGGGGCAAGCACCTCGCCGGCAACATCGTCCCTCAGGGGCATCCGACCGGCTATCCGGTCTACCGGCTGGAATGGCAAAGCCTTGGCTCATTGCAGCGGCGCTTGCGCAATTGCATGATCGGCATGCGCGCGGAGAGCTATCCCTACGGCGCGCCGGAGTATGTTGATATGGAGTTGTTCCTGATGTGGCGGGCACGCGGGATGAAGATGGAAACACCAGGGGTACGTCCATGACCAGCAAGCTTCGCGGCTATGTCGCGCTGACCGGCGATCTCCGCGCCGGCAAGACCACGCCGCGCGCCTATCTCGACGAATGCCTCAAGCGCATCGCCGCGCTCGATCCGACCATCGGCGCGTTCGTCAAGCTGAACAAGGACGGCGCCACCAAGGCGGCCGACGCCTCGACCGCGCGCTGGAAGGCGGGCAAGCCGCTGTCGCCGATCGACGGCATGCCGATCGCCATCAAGGACATCATCGAGACCGCCGACATGCCGACCGGCCAGGGCTCGCCGATGTGGGAGGGCACCGACTGGAAGCGCGATTCCGCGAGCGTGCATGCGCTCCGTGAGGCTGGCGCGGTGATCATCGGCAAGACCACCACCACCGAATTCGCCGCCACCCATCCGTGGCACAAGACCCAGAACCCCCACGACGGCAAACGCACGCCGGGCGGCTCGTCGAGCGGCTCGGCCGCTGCGGTGGGCAGCGGCATGGTGCCGGCCGGCCTCGGCACCCAGGTGGTCGGCTCGATCCTGCGTCCCGCGAGCTTCTGCGGCGACATCGGCTTCAAGCCAAGCGTCGGCGGCATCAACCGCAGCGGCTCGCACGATCATTTCAGCCAGAGCTGCCAGGGCGCCATCGGCGCCACCTTGGCCGACACCTGGGCGGTGCTGCGCGCCATCGCCGACCGCGCCGGCGGCGACCCGGGTTTCGTCGGCCTCACCGGCGATGTCGATTTTTCCAAGCGCAAAAAGCCGGCCCGGTTTGCCGTGCTGGAAACCGGCGGCTGGGCCGTGGCCAGCGAAGGCGCACGCAAGGCGTTCGCCGCGGCCAAGGACAAGCTCGCCAAGGCCGGCATCGAGCTGAAGTCCCGCGCCGACGACCCCGACATCGAGGCGCTGGAGAAGGCCATCGCCGACGCGCAGCCGCTGACGCTTGCCATCAACGCCTGGGAGGGCCGCTGGCCGCTCAACACCTACGCCGATCTCGATGCGACCAAGCTCAGCCAGGGCGCCCGCGACCGGCTGAAGACCGCCGAGGCCGGCACGCAGAAGCAATACGCCGACAACTTGAGCCGTCGCGTCGCGGCACGCGCCGCCCACGCCAAGGTCGCGGCGAAATACGACGCCTTCGTCCTGCTCGGCGCCTGCGGCGCAGCGCCGGTCGGCCTCGGCTCGACCGGCAACACCGCGATGAACGTGGCGGCCTCGCTGCTCGGCTGCCCGGCGCTCACAATTCCGCTGCTTGAGGACGAAGGCCTGCCGCTCGGCCTGCAGCTTCTCGGCACGACCGACCGCGACGCGGCGCTGTTCGAGGTGGCGAGCTTTGTCGCCCACGACGTCTTCAACCGCGCCGACCTGGTCGGCGCGGCAACGTGAGGACCCGTCTTATTCCTTCACCACGATGTGGTTGTCCTTGACCACCTTGGCCCAGCGTGTGACTTCGTTTTCAACGAAGCGGCCGAACTCATCCGGCGACGACAACCGGTAATCGACGCCCTGCTCCGACAAGTTCTGCTTGACCATCGGATCGTTGAGCGCTTCGGCCATGGCCGCGTTCATCCGCGTGATGATCTCCGGCGGCGTCTTGGCCGGCGCCAGCAGGCCCCACCAAGACACGGCATCAAACCCCGGCACGCCGAGCTCGCTGACGGTCGGCGTGTCCGGCAGTTGCGCGATACGCTTCACCGAGGTTGCCGCCAGCGGCCGCAGCGTGCCGGATTTAATGTGCGGCGAGAGCAGCGCGGTCGAAGCGATGGCAATCGGGACGTGGCCTGCGATCGCGTCGTTCACCAGCGGGCCGCCGCCCTTGTAGGGGACATGCGTCATGGTCACACCCAGCGCGTTGCCGATCTGCGTCATGGCGAGCTGCGCCAGACTGCCGGCACCGATCGTGCCGTAGGGGACGGAGTCGGGCTTGGCCTTGGCCGCGGCAATCATGTCCGCAAAACTTTTGTAGGCCGTGTCCTTGTGCGCGGTGATGACCATCGGCGAGGTGCCGATCAGCATGACCGGTGCGAGGTCCTTCAGCGTATCGAACGGCAGGTTCGGCAGCAGGCTCGGATTGGCGCCGTGCGTATCGAACACCAGCACGAAGGTGGCGCCGTCCGGCGGCGAAAGAACCGCCGCGTGCGTGCCGATCGAGCCCGATGCGCCGCCTCGGTTCTCGATCAGGATCGACGTCTTGAGGTTCCGCTCAAGCATGGGCTGGGCGCGCCGCGCGATCAGATCGGTGGTGCCTCCCGGCGGGAACGGGATGATGATGCGCACGGTCTTCGGCGGCCAGTCTTGCGCGCCGGCCGGAAGCGAATGGCCGAGCCATCCGCACAGGCTGGCAGCCAGGACCGCCAGCACGCACCACGTTCTATTCATCGTTGTCTCCGGATGACTTTGGTTGTGTCCACCGTTCACTCGGCGGCACGCCGGCGGTCGATCTCGATCGCGCCGGCCTTGATTCGCGGGATCAGCTCGCGGCCGAACTCCACGGCGTCGTTGAGCGGGTCGAAGCCGCGGATCAAGAACGAGTCGACGCCGAGCATGTAGTATTTCAGCATCGCGTCGGCGACCTGCTCCGGGGTGCCGACGAGGCACGACGTGTTGCCGAGCGCGCCGGTCACCCGCGCGATCGGCATCCACAGCCGCTCATCGTGGATGTCCTGGTCGGCGAAGCTCATCAGCCGCTTGCCGGCGTTGTCGACCGGGCCCGGCCGCATTCTCCTGGCGGCTCCAGCCCTTCTTGCCGGTCATCTGCGCCAGGATGCGGTGGGCCTTGTCCCAGGCCGCGTCCTCGGTCGCGGCAATGATCGGGCGAAGCGAGACGTTGAAGCCCACCGAGCGCCCGAACGCCGCCGCCTGCCTGCGGAAGCCCGCGATGCGCTCGCGCGTCGACGCCAGCGGCTCGGCGTAGATCGCGTAGACGTCGCAGAGCTTCGCGCCCATCTCCAGCGCGCCGTCGGAGGCGCCGCCGAAGAACAGCAGCGGATGCGGCTGCTGCAGCGGCCGCACGTCGGACGACGCGCCCTTCACCTTGTAGAACTCGCCGGAGAAATCGAACGGCTTGTCGTTCGCCCAGGCAAGCTTCATCAGTTCGAGATACTCCGACGCCCGCCGGTAGCGCTCGACCTTCGGGCTGAAGTCGCCGTCGCCGTGCTGCTCCTCGTCGGTCTTGCCGGTGATGATGTGGACGGCGAGCCGGCCGTTGGTCAGGTGGTCGAAGGTCGCGATCTTCCGCGCCATCAGGGTGGGCGCAACGAAGCCCGGCCGGTGCGCCACCAGGAAGCCGAGTTGCTTGGTGTGGTTGGCGGCGTGCAGCGCGACCAGGAAGCCCTCGGCGGACGACGAACTGTAGCCGACCAGCGCGAGGTCGAAGCCCGCTTCGTCATGGGCGCGCGCAAACTGGGTCAGGTAGCCGGTCGAAAGCCCGCCTTCGATGACATGCAGCGACGCCTCGCCGCTCGGCGGCGTCACCCCGATCATTCCGATGATCCGGACCGGCATGAAATTGCCCTCTGGCGGCTGTCGAAGTGTGCGCCCTGAAAGGCCGAAGTCAAGCGACGACCGGCTCGCGCCGCGTGAGCCTGCGATGCTAGCCTCGCGCGCCGAAAGACCGGAGAGGAAACACATGGCCCGTATCACCACGCTCGACCGCGCCGCGATGAACGCCGATCAGGCTCGCGTCTATGACGAAGCGAAATCATCGAATAGCCCGGTCGGCGGGCCCTACACCGCCTATATCCGGTTGCCCAAGTTGTTCGAAGCGGCGCAGAACCTGCGCCGGACGGTGGGATCGGGGCCGCTGTCGAAGCGCGAGCAGCAGATCATCAATCTGGTCGTGGCGCGGCACTGGAACGCGCGCTATCCGTGGTTCGCCCAGGTGCGCGCCTCGATCGCCGCCGGCATCGACCAAGGCACCATCGACGCGATCAACGCCCGCAAGGCCCCGAACCTCGCCGACGCGCGGGAGCGCGCCTGCTACACCGTGTCGGGCGAAACCCTCGCCAACAAGGGACTGAGCGGCGACAGCTATGCGGCCGCGGAGAAGGCGCTTGGCCTCGACAGCCTGGTGGCGGCGGTGGCCACCACCGGCAGCTTCTCGATGACCTGCATCACCGCCGGTACGTTCCAGATCGATCCACCGGCGGAGAACCCGACGCCGCTCGCGGAGTAGGCTACGCCTTCCACAAATCGCTGAACTGCGTCGCCACCACGTCCTCGTATTTGCCGAGGCCCTTGGTCAGGCCGACGGCCTGATCGAATTTGCACATGTCGTCGAACGTCTTCTTGGTGATCGTCGGGTCGTAGTACGGCAGATCGCGCTCGACCAGTTCAGCGATCAGGCTCGCTTCGATAGGCCGGAAACCATTTCTCGCCGACCTTGGTGGCGCGCTTGGGGTCGGCCTTCAGCGCCTTTTGCGTCTTGACCAGCGCGCGGACCGCGGCGGCGGCCTTGTCCGGCGTCTTCTCGACCAGGTCGGCGCGCGTCGCCAGCACGCCGAAGGTGTAGCCGCGCAGCGGCGCCGGGCCGTCGCCGCGCCGTGCGTCCAGCACCAGCGTGCCGAGCCCGCGCTGCACCGCCACCTCGGCGCCCATGCCGTTGGCCCAGAAGCCGTCGATCTTGCCCTCCTCCATCGCGCGCGCGGCGTTGACGCCGAACGACACGCCGGCCGGGTTGGCCGGCATCGGCGGCGGCGCGATCTGCACGCCGTCGCGCTTGGGATCGATGCCGTATTCCTTGAGGAGCTGGATCAGGCCGATGTCGATCAGCGGCGCCGCGCCGATCCGCTTGCCCTTGACCGCCTCGACGTCGCCGCGCTTCACGTTGAGGTCCTTGCGCATGATCAGGAACCAGTAGGTGTGCTGCGCCAGCGCGCCGAGGAATTTCACGCCCTGCCATTCCGGGAACGCGGTCGGCGCCGAATGCGAAGAGCCGCCGACGAAATCGGCCTTGCCGTCGCGCAATGCCTCGTAGCATTTGCCGACCGGATAGATCAGCTCCAGCTCCGCATCGAGGCCCTCCTCCTTGAAGAAGCCCATCTCCACCGCGGCGATGGCGGGGAAATACGAATTCGAGACCAGATCGGGAATCACGACTTTCATCAAACGCTCCTGTCAGCCTTCATCCGGCAGCGACACGATCTTGTAGCTGTGCGTGAGCTTGCGCCCCAACACCGGGTCCTCAAGCTCCATCTCGAAGGTGCCGGAATAGGAAATCTCGCCGTGCACCGCGAAGGTGCCGCAGAACATCGCCGTGCCGGCCGGTAAGCTTGTCGCCGCCGGTGTAGAGCCGGATCAGTTCCTCCGGCGACCGCATGTTGGTGACCGGGCCCTCCTGGTAGAGCCGCCGCTTGCCGCCGTCCGGCACGAACGAGCGCAGCTTGAGCTTGTCCCAATGCGGCTTCACCTCGTCGTAGCGCCACAGCCTGTCCCCGACCGGCTTGCCGCAAAGCTGCTTCGACAGGGTGACGCCGACGGTCTCGGCCTTGCGGTCGGTGTGGTCGGAGCCGAGCCCGACCCACAGACCGTCGTCCAGCGCGAACAGCACAAACTCGACCTCGCCCGATGACTTGTCCGCCATCACCTCGATCGAGCCTTGCGTGGTGAGCAGCGAACGGGCCACCCGGTAGAAGATCGGCACGGACTTCGGCCGCTTCACCCCGATCGCCTCAAGCTCCTTGATATGGGCTTCCAGCGCCTCGACATTGCGGCCGGTCCAACCGGCGATGACCAGGTTCTTGATCGCTGCGATATCAAGCTTGCGTTCGTCCGGCACGCTGCCTCCGTTCCGCTCTTGCACAATAAGGGTTCGACGTTACACACTTAACCCTCAATCTTGAAGCGCAACGCACCATTTCCGGAGGACCGCCATGAACGACGCCAGCACCCAGACCTACGGCGGCCGCAACGTCAAAGGCCATGAGCACTGGACCAAAAAGGGCGACGCCAACCTGTTCCTCTGGGAAAAGCGCGCGCCGGGCGGGGCCAAGCACGGCACCGTCCTGTTCGTGCATGGCTCGTCGATGGCCTCGCAGCCGACCTTCGACCTGCATGTCGAGGGGCGGCCGCACTCATCGGCCATGGAGTACTTCGCCGAGCGCGGCTTCGACACCTGGTCGATCGACATGGAGGGCTACGGCCGCTCCAGCAAGGACCGCGGCGTCGACGCCCGGATTTCCGAGGGCGCCGACGATCTCAAGGCCGGCACCGACTACATCTTCAAGACCCGCAACCACACCGGCCCGCTGATGGTGTACGGCATCTCGTCGGGAGCGCTGCGGGCCGCGCTGTTCGCGCAGCTCCATCCCAACCGGGTGCGGCGGCTCGCGCTCGACGCCCATGTCTGGACCGGCGAAGGCAGCCCCACCCTGGCGGAGCGCCGCAAGAAGCTGCCGGAGTTTCTCAAGACCAAGCGGCGGCCGATCGACCGCAAGTTCGTCCGCTCGATCTTCGAGCGCGATCACCCCGGCACCGCCGATGACAACGTCATCGAGGCCTTTGCCGACCATATCCTGGCGCTGGACGATTCGATCCCGAACGGCACCTACATCGACATGTGCAACCATCTGCCGGTGGTCGATCCGACCAAGATCAAGGTGCCGACCATCGTCATGCGCGGCGAATACGACGGCATCGCCGGCTTCAAGGACCTGCTGAACTTCTTCGAGGCGCTGCCCAATCCGGACAAGCAGTTCGCGGTGATGCCCGGCATCGCGCATGCCTCGCTGCAGCAGAAGAACTACATGATCGCGCTGCACATCCTGCACAGCTTCTTCACGCAGCCCGAGCCGATCTATTCGACCTACAAGGCGTAGCCCGCCTACTCGAGCTTGATGTTCGCGTCCTTGACGACCTTCGCCCACTTGTCGATCTCGGCGTGAAGGAAGGTATCGAACTCCGCAGGCGTCATCGACAGCGGGTCGGTGCCCTGCTTTTGCCAGAACGCCTTCACCTCCGGGTCGTCGACGATGGCCCTGATCTCGGCGTTGAGCTTGTCGACAATCGGCGTCGGTGTTCCTTTCGGCGCCATGATGCCGAACCAGCCGGTGTGCTCGAATCCGGGCACGGTTTCGGCAACCGTCGGCACGTCCGGAAGCGCCGGCGATCGCTTCTTGCCGGTGACGCCCAACGCGCGAACCTGGCCGGCGAGCACATTGGCTGAAACCGACGGCACCTCATCGAACATCATGTCGATATGCCCGCCGACCACATCATTGCGTGCGCCGGTGCTGCTCTTGTAGGCGACGTGCAGGATATCCGTGCCGGTCATCAGCTTGAACAGCTCGCCGCCCAGATGCTTGTTCGAGCCAGGACCGGACGATCCAAAGGTCAACTGACCCGGCTTGGCCTTGGCAAGATCGATGAACTCCTTGACGGTCTTGGCCGGCACCGAATTGCTCACCACCATGACGGCATCGGTGGAAAAGCACGGCGCTATCGCGACGAAATCGCGCATCAGCACGTAGGACTTGTTGTGGCTGAGGACCTCGAGGTTGATGTGCGGCGAGGCCACCACCAGCAGCGTATAGCCGTCCGGGGCCGCCTTCGCTGCCTCCGCGGTGCCGATGATGCCCGACGCGCCCGGGCGGTTCTCGACCACGAAGGAGGCTTTCATCCGCTCGCTGAGCTGTTGCGCGAGGTAGCGCGCCACCAGATCGGCCGGGCCGCCAGCGCCCAGCGGAACGATCAGCCGAACCGGCCGCGATGGATAGTCCTGCGCGAGCGACGGCAACGGGGCCAGAGCGCCGAACAACAGTGCGGCACAGATGGTGCGCAGCAAAATTCTCATGGACGATCCTCCGCTTGTTTTCATGAAGTATAGCAACTGGCAGGCCGCCGATGCACCCTATCGGCCGGATCGCGTCAACTGGTCGCTGGATGTTCGCCCGTCACCGGCCGCGGCCGCCGAAGCGTCTCGTCCAGCATCTGCACCGGCCCGCGGCCGCCGAGGCGGCGGTGCAGGCGGTCGAGCAGCAGATAGATCACCGGCGTGGTGTAGAGCGTAAGGATCTGTGACACCAGCAGGCCGCCGACGATGGTCATGCCGAGCGGGCGGCGCAATTCCGAGCCGGGGCCGGTGGCGATGATCAGCGGCAGCGCGCCGAGCATAGAGGCAAGCGTCGTCATCATGATCGGGCGGAAGCGCGCGATGCAGGCCTCGCGGATCGCCTCGGCCGGCGGCAACCCGCCCTCGCGCTCGGCCTGGAGCGCAAAGTCCACCATCATGATGCCGTTCTTCTTGACGATGCCGATCAGCAGGATGATGCCGATGAAGGCGATCACGGTGAGCTCGGCGCCGAACAATTGCAGCGCAAGAAGCGCGCCGAGGCCGGCCGACGGCAAGGTGGAGATGATGGTCAGCGGGTGCGCGAGACTCTCATACAGCACGCCGAGGATGATGTAGATCGCAAGAAGCGCCGCCAGGATCACCAGCGGCTGGGTGCCGACCGAGCGCTGATAGGCCTTGGCATCGCCGGCAAATTCGGTGTGCAGAGTGTCGGGCAGGTGCAGCTCGGCGACCGCCCTCTCGATCGCGGCCGAGGCCTGCTCGATCGGCACGTTCGGGGCCAGGTTGTAGGTGATGGTAACCGCCGGGAACGAGCTTTGATGGTTGATGACCAACGGCGCCAGTGTCTTCTCGATATGGGCGACGCTGGAGAGCGGCACCTGGGTGCTGCCGTTGCCAGCGACATAGACCTGGGTGAGATCGGAGGGGTCGCGCTGGAACAGCGGGTCGACCTCAAGGATGACGCGATACTGGTTGCGTTCGGCATAGATCGTGGAAATCTGCCGCTGCGAGAACGAGTTGTTGAGCGAGTTGTCGATGTCCTGAACCCGTACGCCGAGGCGTGAGGCGGCAAGCTTGTCGATCACCACGTTGGCCTGCAGGCCGTTCTGCTCGCGGTCGGTGGTGACGTCGACCAGTTCGGGCAGCGCCTGCACCTTGTTGAGGACCTTCGGCACCAGTCCGAGCAGTTCGTTGAGATCGGGATCCCACAAGGTGAACTGGTAGGACGAGCTCGACTGCCGGCCGCCGGCGCGGATGTCCTGCGCCGGGAACATGAACACCCGCATGCCGCCGACGTCGAGCAGCTTGGGACGCAGACGATTGATCACCCGCTGCGAGCTGACATTGCCGCGTTCGGCCGGCGGCTTCAGCGCGATGAACAAGCGCCCGTTGTTGACCGAGGCGTTGAAGGTCGAGGCGCCGACCGAGGAGCCGACATAGGCGACGGCGGGATCGGACAGCACGATCTTGGTGGCGCGCTGCTGCAGATCCTTCATCGACTCGAACGAGATGTCCGGCGCGGCGCGGGTGCCGCCGAAGATCAGGCCGGTGTCGTCCTGCGGGAAGAAGCCTTTCGGCGTCTTGATGTAGAGCTCGGCCGTGAGCGCGATGGTGCCGAGGAACACCATCAGCGTCAGCATGCGATGCCGCAACACGACGTCGAGCGTCGATGCATAGAACGAAAGCGAGCGGCTGAGCACCCGCTCGACGGCGCGGTCGAGCCAGGTCGCGCTCGGGCTCGGCGCCGCTTTGACGAAATGGGCGCAGATCATCGGCGTGAGCGAGAGCGACACCACGGTCGAGATGGCGATGGCAAACGTGAGCGTCAGCGAGAACTCGCTGAACAGCCGGCCGACCAACCCACCCATGAACAGAAGCGGAGTGAACGCCGCGACCAGCGAGATGCTGATCGAAAGCACGGTGAAGCCGATCTGCCGCGCGCCCTCGATGGTGGCGCGGAGCGGCGTCATGCCCTTCTCCAGATTGCGGAACACGTTCTCGATCACGACGATGGCGTCGTCGACCACGAAGCCGACCGAGACGGCGAGCGCCATCAGCGAGATATTGTCGATCGAGAAGCCGGCCGCCCACATCGCCGCGCAGGTGCCGGCCAGCGCCAGCGGCACGGTGACACCGGCGGCCAAGGTCGCCGCGGCGCGGCGCAAGAACAGGAACACCACCAGCATGACCAGAATGATGGTGGCCAGCAGCGTGAGCTGCATATCGTGGACGCTGGAGCGGATGGTCTGGGTCCGGTCGGACAGCACGGAAATCTGGACGTCGGCAGGGATCCAGCGCTTGAGGTCGGGCAGCATCTCGTAGATGCGGTCGACGGTGTCGATGACATTGGCGTTGGCCTGCTTGGTAACGACCAGAAGCACCGATGGCTGGGCGTTGAACCACGCCGCCGAGCGGCTGTTGCGGACGCCGAGCTCGACATCGGCGATGGCCCCGAGCTTCACCAGCACGCCGTTCGCCGCCTTGATCACCAGATTCTTGTAATCGGGCACCGTACGGAGCTGATCGTTGGTGCCGATCGTATGCGCCAGATCGCTACCGTCGAAGGTGCCGAGCGGAGTCGCCGCGTTGGCGTTGGAGATCGCAGCGCGGACATCCTCCATCGCGATGCCCATGGAGGCGATCGCCACCGGGTTGACACGGATCCGCATCGCCGGCTGCTCGGCACCGTTGACGGTAACCTCGGCGACGCCGTCGACCTGGGACATGCGCTGGGCGATCACGCTATCGGCCACGTCATACATGTTGGCCGCCGTCATGGTCTTCGAGGTCAGCGCCAGGATCAGGATCGGCGACGCCGACGGATTGACCTTGCGCATTGCGGGCAAGCTCGGCAGATCGCCGGGCAGGTCTGTCAGCGCGGCGTTGAGGGCGGCCTGGACGTCGCGCGCCGCCCCGTCGATGCCGCGGTTCAAATCGAACTGGATGGTGATGTTGGTGTTGCCGAGCGAGCTCGTCGAGGTGATCTCGGTGACGCCGGGGATTTCGCCGAGACGCCGCTCCAGCGGCGCCGCCACCGTCGCCGCCATGATGCTCGGGTCAGCGCCGGGCCGGCCCGCCGAAACGCGGATGGTCGGGAACTCCACCGTCGGCATGCTCGACACCGGCAGGAAGCCGTAGGCCACGGCGCCGGCAAGGAAAAGGCCGAGCGCCAGCAGCCCGGTTCCGACCGGACGCATGATGAACGGCAGCGAGAAGTTCATCGCTGTCACTCCGCCGCGGCGCGCGGCAGGTCGTCCTCGTGCCGCGGCACTGGCGCGATGAAGGGCTCGGTGCGGGTGAAGCGCTGCTTCAGCCGCTCCATTGCGAGATAGATCACTGGCGTGGTGTAGAGGGTCAACAGCTGGCTTAGCAGCAGGCCGCCGATGATGGTGACGCCGAGCGGGTTCCTCAGCTCCGAACCGGTGCCGCTTTCCAGCGCCAACGGCAGCGCGCCGAACAGCGCCGCGAGCGTCGTCATCATGATCGGCCGGAAGCGCAGCAGCGACGCCTGCATGATAGCGTCACGGGGTGACATGCCCTGAACGCGCTCGGCGTCGAGCGCGAAGTCGATCATCATGATGGCGTTCTTCTTGACGATGCCCATCAAGAGCACAATGCCGATCAGCGCGATGACCGAGAGGTCGTAGCCAAGCAGCATCAGCGCCAGCAGCGCGCCGACGCCGGCCGACGGCAGGGTGGTGAGGATCGTGAACGGATGGATCAGGCTTTCGTACAGCACGCCGAGCACGATGTAGATGGTCACCGCGGCGGCGAGGATCAGCCACGGCTGGCCGGACAGCGACTTGTCGAATTCGGCGGAATCGCCGGAATAAGAGCCGGTCACTGACGTCGGCATCTCAATGACGCGCTGGGCCTGATTGATGGCGGCGACCGCCTCGCTCAGCGCCGTCCCACGCGGCAGGTTGAAGCTGATGGTGACGGAGGGAAACTGCTCCTGGTGCGCCAGCATGAGCGGCGCGGAGATATGCGTGAACTGGGCGAAGGTCGACAGCGGCACCTGGCTGCTGCCCGTGATCGTGTTCGGCGTCGATGACGTGTTGGTGTTGGTGGTGCCGGCAGCGGTGTTGCCGACTGTCGCCACCGTGCCAGTCGAGGTGCTCGAGCCGGTGACGTAGAGCTTGGCGAGCGCGGAGGGGTCCTGCTGGTAGCGCGGCTCCGCCTCCAGGATGACGCGATACTGGTTGGCCTGCGAATAAATGGTCGAGACCTGGCGCTGGCCGAAGGCGTCGTTCAGCGTGTCGTTGATCGCCTGCATCGACACGCCAAGCCGGCCCGCGGTTTCACGGTCGACCTGGACCTGCATGCGCAGGCCGCCCTCCTGCGCCTCGGAGGCGACATCGAGCAGCCGCCGATCGCTCCGCAACCGGTCGGTGAGCTTCTCGGACCAATTGAGCACGTCGGCCGCGTCGGTGCCGACCAGAGTGTATTGATACTGCGCGCGGCTCGCCCGGGTGCTGATCTGGATGTCCTGCACCGGCTGGAAATAGACCGTCATGCCCGGAATCGGCGCCACCGCCTGCTTGAGGCGGTTGACGATGTCCTCGGCGCTGGCGCTGCGGCTATCGCGCGGGCGAAGCGTGATCGCCATGCCGCCGGCGTTCGGCGTCGGGTTCATCCGGCTGACGCCGAGCACGGACACCACCCCGGTCACATCCGGGTCTTTCTTGATCGCTGCCTCGACCTGACTTTGCAGCCGCTGCATCTGTGCGAACGACACCTCGGTGCCGGCCTCCGACACCGCGGAGATCAGGCCGGTGTCCTGCGACGGCAGGAACCCCTTGGGCATCACGACATAGAGCCCGATGGTGGCGACGAGCGTCGCCAGGGTCACCATCAGGACCATGGCCTGGCGGCCAAGCACCCATTCGAGACTGCGGCCATAAAGCTCGACGGTGCGATCAACGATACCGTTGAAGAAGCGGCCGACGCGGTTGCTCGAGGTGGCCGCCTGGTGGCGCAGGATTCGGCTGCACATCATCGGCGTCAAGGTCAGCGAGACAACCGCCGACACCACCACCGCGATGGTAAGGGTCAGCGCGAACTCGCGGAACATGCGGCCGACCAGGCCGGTCATGAACAGCAGCGGAATGAACACCGCAACCAGCGACACCGTCAGCGATATCACGGTGAAGCCGATCTCGCGGGCGCCGCGCAGCGCCGCATCGAGCGGCGATTCGCCGTTCTCGATATGGCGCACGATATTTTCGATCATGACGATGGCGTCGTCGACGACGAAGCCGGTGCCGATGGTCAGCGCCATCAGCGACAGGTTGTCGAGCGAGAAGCCGGCAAACCACATCACGCCGAAGGTCGCGATCAGCGACAGCGGCAACGCCACGCCGGCGATGATGGTGGCACGCACGGTGCGCAGAAACATCAGCACCACCAGCACGACCAGCACGACGCTGAGCAGCAGGGTGAACTGCACGTCGTGGATCGAGGCCCGGATGGTGGTGGTGCGGTCGTTGACGATGGTCAGCGTGGCGCCGACCGGCATGGCGCGCTGCAGCCGCGGCAGCTCTTTCTTCACCCGCTCGACCGTCTCGATCACGTTGGCGCCGGGCTGGCGCTGGATGTCGATCACCACCGCCGGCGTGCCCTGATACCAGGCGCCGACCTTGTCGTTCTCCAGGCCGTCGACGACCTGCGCGACATCGGTCATCACCACCGGCGCGCCGTTGCGATAGGCCACCACCAGCGACTTGTAGTCCTGCACGCCGATCAACTGATCGTTGGCCGAGATGGTGTAGGACTGATGCGCGCCGTCGAGCGAACCCTTCGACCCCGACACGTTGGCGCCGACGATGGCCTGACGGATGTCATCGAGCCCGATGCCGTAGGCAGCGAGCCGCGCCAGATCGGCCTGGATGCGCATGGCCGGGCGGATGCCGCCTTGGATCGAGACGCGGCCGACGCCGCCGACCTCGGCGAGCCGTTGCGCCATCAGGGTGTCGGCAAGATCGCTGAGGCTGCGGAGCGAGATGGTCGGCGAGGTGAGCGCCAAGGTCAGCACCGGGGCGTCGGCCGGATTCACCTTGGCGTAGGTCGGCGGATAGGGAAGCGCCGCGCGGCAGCGTCGAGCCGGCGGCATTGATGGCGGCCTGGACGTCCTGAGCGGCGCCGTCGATGTCGCGGCCAAGATCGAACTGCAGGGTGACCTGACTGATGCCGAACGAGCTCGACGACGTCATCACCGACAGCGATGGGATCTGGCCGAACTGGCGCTCCAGCGGCGCCGTCACCAGCGAGGCGATGGTGTCGGGACTGGCGCCCGGCAGTTGCGTGGTGACCTGGATGGTGGGGAAGTCGACCTGCGGCAGCGACGACACCGGCAGCCACCAGTAGCCGAGCCAGCCGCCCAGCATGATCGCGAAGGCCAGAAGCGAGGTTGCGATCGGACGCCGGATAAAGGGCGTGGAAACGCTCATCGCTGCGCGCTCTGGGCCGCCCCTGGTGAAGTCTCGGAGCGCTGCTCGCGGTTTCGGCGCCGCCGCCGTTGCCATCGCCGCCGCGTCGACGCCGCGGCTCGGCCGGCTGCGCGTCCGGCGCCGGCGCCGCTTCGGCATTGGTCACCGTCACCGCAGAGCCCGCGGCGAGACGCGCAAACCCCGTGGTCACCAGGCGCTCACCGGCCGTCACGCCCTTGGCGATGACCGACTGAACCTCGTCCTGCTGCGACACCGTCACCGGCCGCACCGCCACCTTGCTGTCGGGCTGAACGACATAGACGAAGGTGCCATTCGGTCCGCGCTGGACCGCCGACGTCGGTGCGACGACGACCTGCTTGAGCGTGTTGATCAGGAGCCGGACGTTGATGAAGCCGCCCGGCCAGAGCTGCATGTCGCGGTTGGGAAATTCGGCCTTCAGCTTGATCGTGCCGGTCGATGGATCGACCTGGTTGTCGACCACCTTGAGCTCGCCGGTCGCGATGATGGTCTTGTTGTCGGGCCCGAAGGCATCCACCGTCAGCGTGCCGCCATCCGCGGAGGCGCGGTTGACGTCGCCGAGCTGTTGCTGCGGCAAGGTGAACAGCACCGTGATCGGCTGAAGCTGGGTGATGACGACGATTGCGGAAGAGCCCGCGGCGCGCACGAAGTTGCCCTGGTCGACCAGCCGGATGCCGGTGCGTCCGGCGATCGGCGCCACGATGGTGGTGTAGTCCAGGATGGCCTTGGCGTTGTCGATCTGCGCCTGATCGAGATTCACCTGGGCCTGTTGCTGCGCGACGGTCATCTTCTGGGTGTCGAGCTGCTGGCGCGGGATGGAATTGCCGGCGACGAGCTTGGTGTAGCGCTCGAGATCGAGCCGTGCGTTGGCGAGCGTCGCCTCGTCCAGCGCCTTCTTCGCCACCGCCTGATCGTAGGCGGCCTGGTAGGTCACGGGGTCGATCTTCGCCAGCACGAAGCCCGGCGTGACGTCCTGACCTTCGGTGTAGTTGACGCTGATCAGCTTGCCGTCGACCTGCGGGAGCACCGTCACCGTGTTCAAGGCTTTGATGGTGCCGACGCCGTCGAGATAGACCGGCACGTCGGCGCTCTTGGTCAGCGCCGCAATAACCGGGACCGGGCCGTCGTCGGAGGCGCCGCGGCCAAAGCGCGGCTGCTGTTGCGTCTGCCTGGCCGGCTGCCACCATATGAAGGCGGCGCCCCCCACCAGCGCGAGGGCAATGATTGCAGTCGCGATCGATCGTCGTCTCAGCGCCATCTCCGCCCGGCCTTGAGTCGCAACGCCACATAAATAACGGCGCGGCCGGCAGATTCACAGCAGATTACGTATATTTCATGGGCAGTCTTAATGCGGATTTCAGGGCGTTGGAGGCCCATCCGGGGCGTTGGCAGCCTCCTCGAGCTTGGGCTTCTGCCAACCGCCCCCCAGCGCCTCGAACAGCGAAACCACAGCGTTCAGGCGGTCGAACTGGGCCTGGGCCAGGGTATCCAGGGCCGTGAACAAGGTCTGCTGGGTCTGCAGCAGGGTGACCTGGTCGATGGTGCCCTCCCGCAGCCGGGTCTCCGAAATGTCGAAGGCCTTGCGCGAGCTTGCCACCACGTCGCGCTGCAGCCGCTCGCGCCGGGCAGTCAACTGCACGGCGATCAGCGCCCGCTCGACATCGACAAAGCCGTTGACGATGGCCTTGCGGTAGAGCTGGAGCAGCTCGTCCTGGCGACCGATCGTCAGATCGAGTTCGCCCTGCAGGCGAAGGCCGTCGAGCAGCGGCTGCGTCAAGCCCGCGGCGATGTTGTAGAACGCCGATTCCGGCCGCAGCAGGCTCTTGAGGATCGCGCTCTGGTAGCCGCCTTCGCCGGTGAGTTGGATGCTTGGCAGGAACGCAGCGCGTGCGTTGTAGACATTGGCGTTGGCTGAGGCGAGTTGCGCCTCGGCTTCGCGGATGTCGGGACGCTGCGCGATCAGGTCGGACGGCAGGCCCGGCGTCACCGGCGGAAATCCGCAACCGCGCCATGCTGCCGCCGTGAACGCGAACCCCTTCCGGCACGCGGCCGATCAGCAGCGCGAGCGTCGCGATGTTCTGCCGCAAGGTCTGCTCCAGCGGCGGGATCGAGGCGCGCACGGTGTTGACCAGGCTTTCCTGCTGCGCCGTATCGAGCGCCGAGGCTGTGCCGACGTCGAAGCGCTGCTTGATCAGGCCGAGGACGCGGTTGGCGGCAACGAGATTGTCGCGGGCGATGCGGAGCCGATCCTGCGCCTCCAGCACCAGGAAATAGCCGTTGGCGACGCTGACGACCGTGCTGAGCGCGACCACCTCACGATCGAACCGGCTGGCAACGGCCAGTTCCTCGGCGGCGCGCTGGGCCGCGCGATTCTTGCCCCAGAAGTCGATCTCGTAGCTGGCTTGAAGCGACGTGGTGTAGAGGACGCGCTCGGAGCGGCCGCCCCCGGTGCCGCCGCCGGTGGTCTGGGACGCGCGCGACCGCTGGGCGTTGGCGTTGAGATTGACGACCGGCAATAGCGCCGCGCCGGCGACGCGCGCGTTGGCATCGGCCTGGACGATGCGGGCGACCGCCGCGGCGACGTCGAAATTCGAGGTCAGCAACTCCTCGATCAGGTCAGTGAGTTCCTTGGAACCGAACCCTCGCCACCAGACCACCGATGGCAGCGCGCTGCTGGCGTGGCGTGGCGACGCCATACTGTAGGCGTCCGGGACAGCGACCCCGGCCGGCACCGGATCGTTGGGGATGAAACAGCCGCTGAGCGGCAAGGCGAGAGCGAAAATGATGGCGGGCGCAGCCAGACGCGGCACGCGACCTCGAACCGATCGGACGATACAACCGCGACCGACGCATACAGACCGCTCAAAAAAAGAAACACGCTGCCCCACGGCGACAGCACGCCGCAGCAAAAAGCTATCAACCTCTGGCGGGCCACCCAATCGAAATAACAGCGGCGTGGGCAATACTGTGGAGGCGTTGTGGATATGTCACGCGGCGGCGGAACCCAGAAGGTTACGCCGCCGTAATGTTGGGTGGATTTCCGAACGTTGCCAGCGGCTTGCCAAGCCGGCGGCCGAGGCAACCGGCCGCTGCCCTATTTCGGCTTGTAGACGATGTCGAACAGGCCGGCGACGTCGGCCGGCTTCTTCGGCGAGGCGATGAACTTGAAGTCGAGCGCATCCTGCAACGAACGGTCGAGATCCTTGATCTCGCCGATCTGCATGGCCGACTTCGGGAAGAAGCCATCGACCGCCTGCTTGGCGATCTCAGGGGTGACCTTCATGTTCTTGGCGAAGATCTCGATCGCCTTGTCGTGGCCGGGGCCATAGGCCCAGTCGATCGACTTCTGGATCACCTGCATGAACTTGACGATGGTCTCGCGCCGGTTCTTCAACGCGCTGACGCTGGCGAGATTGGCGCGGATGGTCTGGTTCTTCAGCTCCGTGGCGTCGCTGGCGCGGGCGACGATGCGGACCTTGCCCTCGTTGATGTCCTTCAACGCGAACGGCACCACCGACCAGCCGATGTCGATCTGGCCGGTCATGGTCTGGGTGTAGGTTCCCGGCACGCCGCCGGTCGGGGTCGGCTTGGCCTTGGAGCCGAGCTGCTTCAGCAAGGTCAGCAGGATCAGGTTCGACGACGAGCCAGGCGACGAGAAGGCGATGGTCTTGCCCTCGCCGGCGTCCTTCAAAGTCTTGATCGGGCTGTCGGCCTTGACCCACCAGAACAGCTCGTTGGCGCCGGTCATCTCCGCCGAGATGATGCGGTAGGGCGTCGATTCGCCATTCTTCACGTAGGTGCCGATGGCGCCGAGGATGCCGTTCGACATCGCGATGTCGACGCTGCCGGAGGCGACCGCCGCGATCGTCTGGGCGCCGCCTTCGGTGTAGAACACCTCGACCTCGAGGCCGGCGTCCTTGAAGAAGCCGGCGGTCTCGCCGAACTCGACCCAGGTCGAATCCCAGAAGCCGCGTTGCGGAATGGCGACCTTGAGCTTCTCGACGGCGAAGCTCGCGCTGGTCCCCGCCATCAGAATGGCAAGCGCAGCAAGGATGGTTCGGCGCATCATGTCCTCCTCAGAATTTTGTTTGTCGTCGCCTTTGGTCCGCGATATTGCCCTGTCGGGATCACCGGCACAATTGCCCCGCGCGACGACAATGCCGCAGCAAGTCGCATTGATCGGCTCCGCCGCGCTCTCCATAATCGCGGTTCCGTGCCAGGAGTGCCTTCAATGCGTATTCCGACCATCGCGATCGTCATCGCTGCGCTCACCGCCGGCGCCGCGCCCCTCCGGGCGCAGCCGGACGAGGAGGTCATCCTGGCCGACCCGGCGTTCAGCATGACCTTCTCGGCGGGCTATATCGCCAGCGACCTCGGGCTTTGGCAAAAGCACGGCATCAACGTCAAGACCGTGGCGATCACCGGCATCGGCGCAATCAATGCGGTGATCTCCGGTTCTGCGCAGTTCGCCCAGGCCTCGGCGAGCTCATTCGGCCGCGCCAGCGCCCGCGGGCAGAAGCTGATTGCCATCGCCACCACCATCGACCGGCCGTTCGCCCAGATCGTGCTGCGCAAGGATATTGCGACGGCCGGCGGCTACGACGCCAAGGCGCCGCTCGGGAAGCGTGGCGCACTGCTCAAGGGCCACACCATCGCGGTGGATTCCATCAATTCGATGATCCACGCCTATGTCCGGCTGGTCGCGGCGCGCTCCGGCGTCAACCCCGACGACATTCGCGTCGCGCCGATGGCGCCGGCCTCGATGCTCGCGGCGTTCCAGAGCAAGCAGATCGACGGCTACGCGATGTCGCTGCCGTGGCCACAGAAGGCGGTGCAGGACGGCGAAGCGGTGGTGATCGCCAGCGGCCCGGACGGCGAGCCGAGCGATATGATCCCGTTCGGCCACAACATGATCGTGACCCGGCAAGACACATGCGAGAAGCGCAAGGCGCTCTGCATGGCGATGGGACAGTCGATCAAGGAGGCGACCGCCTTCATCAAGGACAAGCCGGACGAAGCCTTCGCCGTCCTGAAGAAGCGGTTCCCGACGCTCGACGACAAGCTGCTCAAGGCGTCGTTCGACGAACTGCGCAAGGTCACACCATCGCCGCCGACGGTGAGCGCGGCGATCATTGATAATTCGGAAAAGTTCAACGTCGATGCCGGACTGCTCAAGGCCGACGAGAAGCTCAAATCCTACGACGGCATGTTCACCAACGAGTATGTCCAATGATGATGACGCGCCCTGCCCTCGCCACGCTTTTCGCGCTCGCCGCCGCGGCGCCTGCTGCGGCACAACCGGCGCTGCAGGACATCATCATCGCGATGCCGAACTTCACCTTCACCTCGACGCCGAACTTCGTCGCCGACGAGCTCGGGCTTGTGGGCCAAGCACGGGCTGCGCGCCAAGGTCGTACAAATCCAGGGCGTCGGCGCCACCAACGCAGTGATCGCGGGCTCCGCCGATTTCGTGCAGGCCGGCGGCTCGACGCTGACCCGCGCTGCGTCGCGCGGCCAGCGTCTTCTTGCCATCGCCAACACCGCCGAGCGCAACATCGTCGCCATCACCATGCGGAAGGAGGTCGCGGAGGCTGCTGGTTTCGATGCCAAGGCGCCGCTCGAGAAGCGCGCCGCCGTGCTGCGCGGCAAGACCTTCGGCGTCGGCGCCATCAACGCCAACCCGCACGCCTATCTGCTCGCGGTCGCCTCGCGCGGCGGCGTCAAGCCGGACGAGATGCGCGTCACCGCGCTGGAAGGCAACGCCATGTGGGCGGCATTCCAGAGCAAGCAGATCGACGGCATGTCGAACTCGCCGCCGTGGCCGCTCAAGCCCGTGGTCGACGGCCTGTCGGTCGTGATCGCCAGCGGGCCTGAGGGCGATCCGCCCAACGCCATCGACTTCGCCTACAACGTGATCCTGGCGAAACCGGAGACCTGCCAAAAGCGGCGGCCGGTCTGCGTCGGCATGGGTCAGGTGATGAAGGAAGCTGTCGCCTACATGCATTCCAATCCCGCGGAGGTGCGCGCGATCCTGGCCAAGAAATTTCCCAACCTCGAGCCGAAGCTGATCGAGGCGGCGTTCGCCGAAATCCTCAAATCGACGCCGAAGGTGCCGGTTGTCACCAAGCAGTCGCTGGACAATGCCGACGATTTCAACGTCGAGGCCGGGATGATGAAGGCCGACGCCAAGCTCAAGAGCTATGACGGGCTCTATACGGACGAGTTCGTGAAGTGACCGCCAGCGCCTGATCCCCGTCAGGCGGAGGTCCCGACTCATCCAGACGGAACCCTTTCCCATTTCAGCACTTATTGCGTCGCACCATTTCCCTATTGCAATGCACCAACCAGGCTCTATCTTGGCGGGGCCGGACGCTGAAGGACCTTAAATTGATGAATAAAAGCAACACCAAAGCTTGGAACACCAAGTACGGCCGCCGACGCGTGCGGAGCGAGGCGCCGACCTTGGCGGAGGCCATCGTCGCCGCCCAAGGGCTGTCCGACGACATCGGCGAGCAGGCCAAGATCGCAGCCTCACTGATCGGGATGCCGGTCGATCAGGTCCAGGCTGAACTGCTCAAGACGCCCCCGCTGCCGAAGGAAACTCAACAGACCGTCACTTTCGCTGGTCCGGCCGACGCGCCGCGCCTGGTCGTGGTCGAGCGCAAACCGTCGCGTCGGGTGGCGACGGCCGGGATTGATCGCACCGAACGCCCGGCGTTCAGAAGCCCGATCAGTCTTTCGCCACGCCGGCAGTCCGCCTCCCGCTCGTCGTAGCCACCGAGCCGCGGCTCTACGTCTCGTCCACGATCGTCGTCCGCAGCACGCCGATCTGCGAAATCTCCACCTCCAGCACGTCACCCGGTTTCATCCAGAGCGGCGGCTTGCGGCTGTGGCCGACGCCCTCCGGCGTACCGGTGGCGATGATGTCGCCCGGATGCAGCGTCGTGAAGTCCGAGCAGAAGCTGACGATCTGCTGGCAGGAATAGATCAGCTTGTCGGTACCGGAGTGCTGGACCTGTTGGCCGTTCAGCCGCGTGGTCAGCGTGAGCTTGCCGGGATCGGGGATTTCGTCGCTGGTGACCAGCCACGGCCCGAGCGGCCCGGTGCCGGGCCAGTTCTTGCCCGAGGTCACGGAGAACTTCTGGTAGTCGCGCACGCTGCCGTCGACAAAGATGGTGTAGCCGGCGACATGGTCGAGCGCGCGCTCGATCGGGATGTGGCGGCCGCCCTTGCCGATCACCATGGTCAGCTCGCCCTCGAAGTCGAAGTTGTCGGAGAGCTTCGGGCGGATCATCTCGCCCTGGTGGCCGATCAGCGTGTCGGTGAAGCGAATGAACATGCTCGGCTGCTTCGGCAGCTCGCGGCCGACCTCGGCGGCGTGGGATTTGTAGTTCACGCCGGCGCAGAGGATTTTTTCGGGGTTCGGAATCACGGGCAGAAAACGGATTTCCGAAAGCTTGTGATCCGGCTTGCCGGCCGCAGCCTTGCGCATCTCGTCGAGCGCACCGGCGGCCAGCGCATCGCGCAATGACGCATGGCCCTTGATGGTGACGACGCCGTCACCGACCACCGCGCCGAAACATTCCCTGCCGCCGGCCACGTAGCTCGCGAGCTTCATATCTGCATATCCCGATCCGTGGGGCGCCAGCGCAGCGCCCGGCGCTCCAGTGCGTTGACGATGGCGTTGACGATCAGCACCAGCGCCACCGCGACGACGATGCCGGCAAACACGCCGGTGGTGTCCGACAGCTGGCGGGCGCGCTCGATCGAGAAGCCGACGCCCTCGGTCGACACCAGGAATTCGCCGACGATGGCGGCGCTGACGGCGCGCGGCAGCGCCACCTTCAGTCCGGTGAAGAAGAACGGCAGCAGCGCGATCCAGATCACCTTGCGCGCAATGGTGCGCTCGCTCGCGCCGACGACGCGCGCCATGTTGATCAGGCGCTGATCGACGCCGCGGACGCCGGCGAACACCGTGATGAACGTGATGTAAAATACGAACAGCGTCACCACGATCACCTTCGGCGCATCGCCGATGCCGAACCACAAGATCAGCCAGGGGGTCAGCGCGTATTTCGGAATGCCCTGCGAGGCCAGGATGAACGGCTCGATGGCTTGCGTCGCGCGCGTCGACAACCGCAGCAGGAAGGGCAGCGCGACGCCCGCGATGCAGCCGATCACAAAGCCCGTTGCCGACACCCGCATGGTGGCGACGATGTCGGTGAGCAACTTGCCGTTGCCGGCCATCTCGGCGATGCGCTGCGCGGTGGCGAGCGGCGGAGCAAAGAACAGCGGGCCGAGCGAGCGAGCGGCCCATTCCCAGGCGAGCAGCAGCGCCACCCCCAGCACTATCCGCCCGCCGGTCACGATCCATCGCCGCGGGATGGCGCGGCTTTCCGGCAGGTCGGAGGTGATGTCAGCGGCTGTCACGACACGTCCGCCCGGATGCGCTCGTAGATCGCGGCGAAGCCCGGCGCCGTGAAAATATCCCGGATGTTGCGCGGGCGCGGGATCGGGATCGGATGCTCCGCTGCGATGTGCGCAGGCCGGCGCGTCAGCACCAGCGCGCGATCGCCCAACGCGATGGCCTCGGTGATGTCATGGGTGACGAACAGGATGGTCTTGCGCTTGAGACTCCACAGCCGCAGCAAATCCTCCTGCAACTGCGTGCGGGTCTGCGCATCGACCGCTGCGAACGGTTCGTCCATCAAAATCATCGGCGGGTCATAGACCAGCGTGCGAATGAGCGCCGCGCGCTTGCGCATGCCACCCGACAACTCATGCGGATAGTACTTCTCGAAGCCAGTGAGCCCCACCGCGCCGATCAGCTCCTGCGCGCGAGCCCGCGCGGCGGCGTCGAGCGTGCCCTGCACCTCGCAGGGGAACAGCACGTTGTCGATGGTGGTTCGCCACGGCAAGAGATTGTCGTCCTGGGTGACGTAGCCAATGCGGCGGTTGAGCCCGGGATGCAGCGCCTTCTGGTCGGCGCCGGCGATGCGCTCGCCATCGAACACGATCTCGCCGGCGCTCGCCGCGTCGATCTGGGCGATGATGTTGAGCAAGGTGGATTTGCCCGCGCCGGACGGCCCGACCATGGTGAGAAGCTCGCCCGCGCCGACCGAGAACGACATGTCCTGGATGATCCAGGGCGGCGGCTCGCGGCCGGCCCGCGCCGGAAAGCGCTTGCCGAGACCTTTGATCTCCAGCATCGGGGTTGCGACCATCGCTCAGGTCCCGTGATCGATGGCAAGCGAGGCGCCGCGCGGCCGCCAGCGCAGCAGGAAGCGCTCGCAACCATCGACGACCGCGACGAAGACGTGGACGATGATGGTCGCGGCGAGGATGGCGACGAACACCTGGGTGGTGTCGAAGTTCATGGCGCCGGTCTGCACCAGATAGCCGAGGCCCCGGTTGGACGAGATCAGCTCGGCGATCACCGCGGCGCCGATGGCGTAGGGCACGGCAATGCGAAAGCCCGCGAAGATCGCCGGCACCGCGCCGGGAAACACGATATGGCGTCCGACCTGACGCTCGCTGGCGCCGACCAGTTGCGCCATCTGCACCAGCTTGGGCTCAAGCGCGCGCACGCCCGACAGCGTTGCGAAATAGACAATGAAGAAAACCACAGCCGCGACCAGCGCGATCTTGGATTCGATGCCGATGCCGAACCACAGGATGAACAACGGCGCAAAGGCGAGCTTCGGCGCGCCGTAGCCGCCCACCATGAAGGGATCGAGGATCGCCACGATCATCGGCTGGCGGCGCAGCACGAAGGGCAGCAGCACCGCAGGAACGCCGCCGATGACGCAGCCGATCACCGCCTCGTTGATCGTGTAGCCGCCGTGGAAGGCAAGCTCGCCGTTGAGCAACGAGGCGACGAAGCGCGTCGCGACCGACCACGGCGAACTCAGCCAGTAGTTGCCGAGCCATAGGCTGCCGGCCTGCCACGCCGCCAGCAGGATGATGAGAACGATCAGCCGGTCGAGCCAGACGCGCATCAGGACGGATATACCAGAGAATTCACGGACCGGGACGAACAGCTCGTCGACCCGCGGCGCCTTGGCGACGACACCCTGGGTTTCGAGATAGCGCACCAGCGCCTCGAGAGTC
This sequence comes from uncultured Alphaproteobacteria bacterium, assembly GCA_963785665.1. GTDB lineage: Bacteria > Pseudomonadota > Alphaproteobacteria > Rhizobiales > Xanthobacteraceae > Z2-YC6860. Next base: position 300,542 of record CAWAWF010000018.1, on the reverse strand, counting down.
GGGCGGTTCGGCTCGACGCCGTAGGGCCACGGATCGCCGCCAAATACCTCCGCGATTTCGTCGAGCTCGGCGTGCATCCAGGGCAGCATGTGGCGGAGCGTGCCGCGGTAGTTCATCTTCTTCCACGCGGCGGCCTTGGACTGCTGGAACGCGGTGTAGAGCGCGCTCGCAACGAACGGATGCTTCTCGTGCAGGTCGCGGCGCAGCACCACCGTGTGCATGATCGGGAATATCCTGGTGCGCTTGTAGTATTCCATCTCGGCCGCGCGATAATCGGGATAGAGCCGGACGATGTCGGGGTTTCGTCCGAACGCCTCCGGCACGCCGGTGCCGATGATGGCGGAGAGCTCGCCCTCCTCCAGCAGCCTGCTGAGCGACTTGCCTGACTGATTGGCGCTGATCGAGAGCTTCTTTGCGGTCGGCAGGATGGTCGGATTGCCGTGGCGCTTGGCGCTGTTGATGTCGCCCTCGACCCATTCGTTCTTGGAGAAGTCGATGCCGTGCTCGTCGCTGAGCAGCCCGCGGATGAAGATCGCCGCCGTCATGGTGTAGACCGGCACGCCGATCCTCTTGCCCTCGAGGTCCTTCGGCGACTTGATGTGCTTCTTGTTGATGAAGATGAAGCTGTGGCGGAACACCCGCGAGGCGAACACCGGGATGGCGACGAACGGGCAGTTGCCGGCGACGAAGCGGGAAACGTATTCGGAGCTGGAGAATTCGGAGGCGTCGAATTCCAGGCCCGCGGCCATGCGGTCGAAGATGTTGCGCGGGTTGTCGTCGACCAGGAAATTGAGATCGACGCCCTCGACCTCGAACCTCGCCGGTTTGCAGCGCCAGCATGCGGTCATAGAGACCGCAGGCGAAGGTCAATGGCAGCTTCGACATAATTCCTCCCTCGCGCGGCCTGGTGCGCTGCGCTGCGCGGCTTGGCGCGCGTTGACCGGCATTACAACATTTGCCGCGCGGCCCGCAAAGGCTAACATCGGCGTGCCGAGGCAGCACAGACTGCCCACATGGAGGAGCGTCATGACACCGATCCGTCTCGCCGCCGCCCTGTTGCTTTGCAGCCTGATCGCCGCGCCGCCGGCCGGCGCGCAAGCGCTGAAGAAGGTCAACGACGGTCAGGTCTCGAAGACCGCGCCGAACTGGCCGAACTTCATCGCCGCCGACAAGGGCTTCTTCCGCCGCGAGGGCCTCGACATCGAGACCACCTATGTCGGCAATGTCGCCAACACGGTGCAGCAGCTTGTCGCCGGCTCGTTCGACGTCGCTTCCTCGACCTTCGACACCGCGATCCGCGCCATCGCCAACGGCGGCAACACCATCATGATCGGCGGCGGCGTCACCAAGTACCCCTATTCCATCATGGCGGTGTCTGACGTCAAAAGCGCGGCCGATATGAAGGGCAAGAAGATCATCCTGCCGTTCCCGAAGGATCTTCTGACGATCGTCTGGAACCGCTGGCTGACCGAGCAAGGCATGAAGCCCGACGAGGTCGAGCAGGTCTACACCGGCGCCACGCCGAACCGCCTCGCGGCGCTGGTCAGCGGCGCGGTGCAGGCCGCGCTGTTGACACAGCCGTTCGATTTCCGCGCGCAGGCGCAAGGCTATCGCAAGCTCGTCGACCTCGGCGCCTACGGCAAGCAATACGGTTTCCTCACCGTGCTGGCGCGGCCGCAATGGCTGCGCGACAACCCCGACACCGCGCGCGGCTACCTGCGCGCGCTATCGGATGCGGTGGACTGGCTGTACGACCCGGCCAACCGCGACGAGGCCATCGCCATCCTCGCGCGCGAGACCAAGCTTGAGCCGGCGATCGCGGCGCAGACCTACGAGTACTACGTCAAGGACCTGCAGCCATTCAGCCGCAAGCTCGCCATCCCGGACGAGATCATCAGCACCACCGTGAAGACACTGATCGACCTCGGCGACATCAAGCCTGAAGCGGTGACGACAAGATATGTCGACCGCAGCTACCTGCCGCACTGACCGCGCTATACTGCCTCTCCCCCATCGCATTTGGAATCCCCATGTCCGATCTTCGTCTGACCTTCGCCATCGGCGATTACCTGCACATGCGCGAGCTGGCGCTCGGCCGCGTCAAGCCGGAGGGCATCGATCTCACGGTGCTGACCTTGCCGCTGGAGACGATCGCCTACCGGTTCCTGGCGACTTACGAGTGGGAGGTGTCGGAGTTCTCCCTCGCCACCTACTGCGCCATGGTGGCGAACGGCAATTCGCCGATGATCGGCTTGCCGGTGTTCCCGTCGCGGGTGTTCCGGCACGGTTCGATCTTTGTGCCGAAGGACTCGCCGATCAAAACCGGCGCCGACCTCAAGGGCAAGAAGGTCGGCATTCCGCAATGGACGCAGACCGCGGTCACCTATGTGCGCGGCTGGATGCAGCACGATTGCGGCGTGCCGCTCACTTCGATCGACTGGGTGCAGGCCGGCGTCAACGATGCCGGCAGGAAGGAAATGACCACCTTCGAGCTGCCGCCCGGCTATCGACTGCGCAGCGAGCCGGACAAGACGCTCGGCGGCATGCTGGTGAGCGGCGAGCTCGACGCCGTGATCTCGGCGCGGGCGCCCAACGTCGTTCCTCGAAGGCAAGCACGGCGTCAAGCGGCTGATCCCCGACTATCGCGCCCAGGAGGAGGCCTACTTCCGCAAGACCGGCATCTTCCCGATCATGCATCTGGTGGTGTTGCGCCGCGACGCCTTCGAGGCCAACCGCTGGATCGCGCGCAACCTGATGGACGCGTTTCAGAAGGCCAAGCTCGCCTGCCTGCCGGAACTCTATCAGGGGCAAACCTCGTTCCTGCCGACAGCGTGGGGCAACAACCACGCCGCGGACACCAACGCGATGATGTTTCCCGCCAACGATCCGTGGCCCTACGGCATCGAGAACAATCGCAAGACGCTGGAGCCGTTCCTCACGTTCTGCCACGACCAGGGCGTGACGCGGCGCAAGCTTTCGGTGGAAGAGCTGTTCCCGAAAGAGGTCAGCTTCGAGCTGAAGGTTTGATCAGTCGAGCGTGATGCCGGCGTCCTTGATGATCTTGAGCCACTTGTCGTAGTCGGCCTTCACCACCGCGGTGAGCTTGTCCGGCGGCACATCCATCAACTCGCCGCCGATATTGGCGAGCTTCGGCTTCATGTCCGGCGCCGGATTCGGCGATGTTCTTCTGCAACAGCGCGATGATCTCAGGCGGCGTCTTGGCCGGCGCGAAAATGCCGATCCAGGAATCGATCTCGAGGCCCGGCACGCCCAACTCGGTCATGGTCGGCACGTTCGGCATCTCGGCCAGCCGCTTCGCTGTCAGGACGGCGATGCCGTTGGCCTGGCCGCCCTTCACGTAGGGCATCGCCGCCGGCGTCGAATCGAAGAACAGATCGACCCGTCCGGACAGCAAATCCGGATAGGCCAGCGACGAGCCGCGATACGGCACCTCCAGCATTTTCGTTCCGGTGATGGACTGGAACGCCGCGCCGACCACCTGCTGGCCGGTGCCGACACCGGCGTTGGCGAGCTTGATGGTGCCGGGACTGGCCTTGGCGGCGGCGATGATGTCCTTCGCGGTCTTGTGCGGAAAATTCGGCGAGCCGACCAGGGTGTAGGAAATGTTGAGGATCAGCGCGACCGGAACCAGGTCCTTCAGCGGGTCGTAGGGCGGATTCTTGTAGAGCCCGGCGTTGAACACGATGTTGCTCAGGCCGCCGACCAGCAGCGTGTAGCCATCCGGCGGCGACGCGATCACCGCCTTGGTGCCGACGATGGTGCCGCCGCCGGCGCGGTTCTCCACCACGAAGCTGCCCTTCATCCGCTTGCTGAGCTCGTCGGCGACCAACCGTCCCAGGATGTCGTAGCTGCCCGACGGGCCGATCGGCACGACGATCTTGACCGCGTGATCGGGATAGCTTTGCGCGGACGCCGTCCCGTGCGCGATCAATCCCAACGCGAGAGCAGCCATCAGCGCGCGACCTAACATCATCGTCCTCTCCTGCCGCCGGTTTCGCCGGCCATGCTTTCATAGCCGCATGTTATGCAAGAAATGCCAGGCCTCATAGCGGCGCACGCGCTATCGTGCCGGCCCAGAAGAAACGCTCGGGAGGAACTCATGGCGCTGGCGCTCTATCACAACGACATGTCGAGCTGCGCGCAGAAGGTGCGGCTGATGCTCCACGAGAAGGGCCTCGAATGGGAGAGCCGGCATCTCGATCTCCGCGCCGGCGAGCACCAGAAGGACTGGTACATCAAGCTCAACCCGCGCGCCGTGGTGCCGACCCTGATCGACGGCGAGACCGTCGTCCCTGAATCCAACGTGATCAACGAATATCTCGACGAGCGCTTCCCCGATCCGCCGCGCAAGCCGCGCGATGCGTTCGGCCGCGCGCGGATGCGGCTCTGGACCAAGCAGCTCGACGAGGGCGTCCACGACGCCGGCATCGCGATCCTGAGCTTCGGCGTGGCGTTCCGCCACCAGTACATCAGCCGCGGCGAGGAAGGCAAAGCGATGCTGGAGAGCATCCCCGATCCAGCCAAGCGCGAGCGCCGCCGCGACGTCATCGAGAAGGGGCTCGACTCGCCGTACTTCAAGACCGCGATCGACCGGCTGCTGACGCTGTACCGCGACATGGACAAGGTGCTGGAGCGTCACGCCTGGCTCGCCGGCGACGACTACAGCATCGCCGACGCGGCGTTCACGCCCTATGTGGTGCGGCTCGAACATCTCGACGTGATGGGCCTGCTCGAACCGACGCCGCGCACCGCCGACTGGTATCGGCGAATCAAGGCCCGGCCGAGCTATCGAGCCCGCCATCGTGCGCTGGGAGAATCCCAAATATCTCGAGCTGATGAAAAGGCAGGGCCGTGAAAACTGGCCGAAGATCAAAGAGATCATGACGGCGCACTGAGAGTTGCCCACAGCGTCCACAGCAATCCACAAGCATTCAGCGGCAATTTGCCTATTGGAGGAACGCACAGCACGGCTGTCGCATTGATGCCGCATACGGGTCGGATACCCGCCTGTAGCGGGGGCCCTGGAAGCATGGAGCCCAACAATGTCGATCAGAAGCCACTACTACGTCGTGTATGACGGCGAGTGGAAAATCCAGTGCGACGGCGAGAACTCGGAGCCGTATCAGCGCCGCAGCGAGGCCTTCAAGGACGCCGTGGCGTTGGCCCATCTCGACACCCGCAACGGCCGCGAAGCAGATGTCCTCGTGCAGGGCCCTGACGCATTCTTGCGGCCGGAATGGGACTCCAGCCACGACGTCTATCCGCCGCCGCTGGTGCCTGACCTTTAGGGACGGCACACCCGCTAGCCATTAAATCGCGCCCGCTCAGGTTGCGCGTCCGGGCGCGATAGGGCTGGCGCGACGGCGGTGAAGGATTAAACTATGACATACGCAACGAGGCGTTTGTCATGGCGGAACAATCGACGGCTGCGCGCTCGGCCCATCCGGTTCCCCGTGTGCTGATCGTCGAGGACGAGCTGCTGGTCGCCTGGCATCTGGAATCGCTGAGCCGCGAGCAGAACCTCGAAGTGTGCGGCCTCGTGCCCGACGGCGACGGCGCCATCGAGCAGGCCGCCGATCTCGACGTCGACCTGATCCTGATGGACATCCGCCTCGCCGGCCGCATGGACGGCATCGAGGCGGCGCGCCGCATCCGCGAACACCGTGCGACGCCGATCATCTTCATCACCGCCCACGGCGACCCGGCGACACGCGCGCATATCGAGCAGTTGCTGCCGGGCACGCCAGTGCTGGCCAAGCCGATCACCGCCGAGCGCCTGAAAGAGGCGATCGCGGCGGTGATGAAGTAGCCAAATTCAATTCCACTAGCACGCTCCTCGCGGGGCGAGGATAAGTCCTAGGTCACCGCGACCGGAGCCAACGCGTCGATGTCGGTGACGACATCGATGATGACCGGACGGTTGGCGGCGAGCGCCTGCGCCAGCGCCGCGGGCAGTCCCTTCGGATCCTCGACGCGGATGCCGAGCGCGCCCATCTCCTCGGCGATGCGGGCGAAGTTGGTCTTGCGGAAGGTCCACATCTCGCGGGCCTGCTCGGTCTGCTGGCCGCCATAGACGCGGTCGAAGCCGCGCTTTGACTGGTTGCCGCCGCCGTTGTTGTTGACCACCGTCACCGCGTTGATCTTCCAGCGCACCGCCGTCTCGATATCGCCGATGTGGTACCAGAAGCCGGCGTCGCCGGTGAACGTCACCACCGGACGATCCGGCGCGCCGCACTTGGCGCCGAGGCCGGCCGGAAACGCCCAGCCGAGATGGCCGGCGCTTCGCATATAGCTCTGCGTGTTCGGTGCGCAGATCGTACATGCCGCCCATCCACATGCCGGCGTGGCCGGTGTCGACCACGACGATGGCGTCGTCCGGCACGTGCTTCGACAATTCGTGGCAGATGCGCGCCGGATTGATCGGCACCGCGTCGGATTCAAGCTGCGATTTGTACTTGGCGTACCATTCCTTGACGATGCTCTGCGCCTGCTCGACCCAGGCCTTGCGCTTGCCCGCCGTGCTTTTGTCAGCAGCCGCCAGCATTTTCGCCAAGGTCACCTTGGCGTCGCCGTTGACGCGCGCCTGCAGCGGATAGTTCATGCCGAGCGCTTCGGGATCGATGTCGATCTGGATCGCCGGCGTGCCGATTTTCGGCACCGCCCAGAAATGCGTGGTCATGCCGCCGGTGGTGGTGCCGACGTAGCAGATCAGATCGGCCGCGTTGACGACCTTGTTGGCGCTCTCGCGCGAATAGGTGCCGACCACGCCACACGACAGCGGATGGTTGCGCAACGATCGTGTCCTTTCCGTTCAACGAGGTGACGACCGGAATTTGCAGCGCCTCGGCCAGCGCGACAAGCTCGCGCTTCGCGCCCGAGGCGCGAACGCCACCGCCGGCGACGATCACCGGGCGTGCCGCGCTTTGCAGAACCTTCAGCGCCGCCAGCACGCTCTGCTGATCCGGCTCCGGACGGAACGGCGGCACCCGCGCGAACTCCGGCTCGATCATCGGCTCCATCTCGCCTTCTTCGCCGTCGACCTGGCCCTTCGTTGCCGCGGAATTGCAGATGCACCGGCCCGGGCCGTCCGCTGGTGGCGACGCGGAACGCCTGCCGCACCATGTCGGGAAAGCGCGTCACGTCGTCGACCGTGGCGTTCCACTTGGTCACCGGCTCGAACGCCGGCACGTCGTCGACCTCCTGGTAGACCTGCCGGAACTTGGTCTTCGGCTCGCGGCCGCCGGTGAATGCGATCACCGGCGAATGCGCGAGCCAGGCGTCGCGCAAGCCGGCGGCGAGATTGAGCGCGCCGATCACCTGCGCCATGCAGATGCCGGGCTTGCCCGAGGCGCGGGCGTAGCCGTCGGCCATGTAGGCCGCGGTCGCCTCGCTGTGGACGTGCAGCCGCTTGATCTTGGTGCGCGTCTCCATCACGGCGAAGGTCTTTCGCAGCACCGCCGGCACGTGGAATACGTGGGTGACGCCGTAGGCCTCCAGCATGTCCGCCATGCATTCGGCGCCCAGCATTTTTCTGTTGTGTCCGAGACTAGCCATGATGCCCGAAATCTCCTTGCCCACCTTTTGGCCCGCCGGGAGCGAAGCGGAATGCGGGCGCTTTGGCAACCCGGATTTCGCTTCGCCCAATCCGGGCTACAATCGGCCCCAGCATTGGGAGCACCGCATGAAGACATCGACCGACCGCATCCTCACCACGCACACCGGCAGCCTGCCGAGGCCGAAGCCGCTGCTCGACCTGATCCTCGCCCGCGAGAAGGGCGACACGATCGACGCCAAGACGTTCGAGGCCGCCACCGTGAAGGCGGTCGACGAGGTGGTCGCGCTCCAGGTCAAGAACGGCGTCGACATCGTCAGCGACGGCGAGATGAGCAAGCCGTCCTACACCACCTACATCCGCCATCGCGTCGAGGGCATCGAGCACGACCCGCGCGCCGCCGAAAAGGGCCGCGACATCATGATCGGCCGCGATCTGATGGCGCACCCGGATTTCGGCAACACGCGGCGGAATTTCTCCGCCTCGCCGTTTCCCGGCTGCGTCGGCCCGCTGAAATACAAGGACCGCAGCGCGCTCGACCGCGACCTGGCGAACTTGAAAGCGGCCGCGGCGAAGAGCAAGCCCGCCGACGTGTTCATGACCGCGCCGTCGCCCGGCATCCTGACGCGCTTCATCATCAACCTGCACTACAAGACCGAAGAGGCCTACGTCGACGCGCTGGCCGAGATGATGAAGACCGAGTACCGCGCCATCGTCGAGGCGGGCTTCGTGCTGCAGATCGATTGCCCCGATCTCGGCTCGTGCCGCAACAACCAGTATCGCGAGATGACCGACGATGAATTCCGCAGCAAGATCGCCGAGCGCAACATCGCGGCGCTGAACGGCGCGATCGAAGGATTGCCGGCCGACCGGATGCGGCTGCACATCTGCTGGGGCAACTACGAAGGCCCGCACAGCTTCGACCTGCCGCTCCTGAAGATCATCGACATCGCGTTCAAGGCGAAGATTCAGGCGTTCAGCATCGAGGCCGCCAATCCGCGCCACGACCACGAGTGGGAAGAGCTGAAGGGCTTCAAGGTCCCCGACGACAAGATTCTGATTCCCGGCGTGATCGATTCGACCACGAATTTCATCGAGCACCCGAAGCTGGTCGCGCAACGGATCGGCCGCTATGCCGACATCGTCGGCCGCGAGCGCGTGCTTGCCGGCGTCGATTGCGGCTTCGGCACCGCGGTGCGGACCGATCCGATCGTTGCCGACAGCATCGTGTGGGCGAAGCTGAAGGCGCTGGGCGAAGGCGCCGCCATCGCGAGCCGGCGGCTGTGGGGCGCCAAGGCGGCGTGAGGAATTAAGCACGACAGTGCTGCGAGTCATCCCTCCCCGCCAGGGGAGGGTCCGCGCGAAGCGCGGGGGTGGGGTGAGGTTTGAGTGAACGCTAGGCTGTCCCCACCCGGCCTCGCTCGGCTTCGCCTCCGCTTCGGCCACCCTCCCCTGGCGGGGAGGGATGGTGTTGCATCGTGATGCGCAAACATTTTCCTGCTCTCCCATTCTCATTTAGCCAACGCTCCGCTGCCCCTGTTCTTTGATTTTCGAGCCCGGGGTGGGCTCGCATCCCTGTTTCCTTCTCCCCTCAAACGAGGGGGTGGAGCGCCGGGAGGCGCCAGGGGCTTGCGAGGCCCCCTACGGACCTGACGAGGGTCCGTTTGATCGCACCCACGGCGATATCCCCGTTACCGAGGATCGCCGCTGTCGGGGTGCGCGCGGCCAATGACGTAGGCCGCTGCGCCTCCCGGCGCTCCAACGCGGCGCCATTGTCGGGCGCCGCACCTCGCTCCGTCATCAAGCATCGCGATCGACGACGCCCTCGATGAACAAGGCGCGGCAAAGATAAGTGCGGTCTGGCGGGCGGGGATAAGTTTTTTTATTCCTGAGCAGATTCAATGGATGAAGATGAACGACCAGCGGGGATAAGATGCCTCCGAGAAAGCGAGGCTTTGCATGATGCGGTTTTTGCTGACTGGCCTGACCCTCGGTCTGGTGCTCTGTCTTGCGCTCCCAGCCGCCACCGATCCGGCGTCCGCTACGACCCGCGCCAGGATCAAGGTGCATCCGAGCCGGCACTGGCACGGCTACGGATTCCTCCCCGGCTATCGTCAGCCGCCAGCCCTGACCGACTGGCGCGCGCAGAACGACATCAGCGCGTATCGGGCGCAGACCGAATGGCGGTACTACGGCTGGAACGGCGAGCCGCACTACGGCTTCGGCCATCCGGGCTATTACCGCGGCCGCTACAACGGCGGCAGCTTCGGGCCGTGCTGGACCTCGACGCCGATCGGCATGATGCCGACCTGCGGGCAGTAGGTTCAGCCGGCGACAACGCGCGGCGGATCGAAGGCGCGGACGGCTGCGACCGGTCCGGTCCAGCGCTCGACCTCGACCAGCGCGGTCGCCGAGCTCGGTCCCTGGGCGAGCTTGGAGGTGCCCTGGTCGCGCGTCAGCACGTTCGAATTGCCGTGCATGCAGAGCGCCTGCTCGCTGTCGTCCGCCGGGTCGTACCAGGCGCCGCAGGACAGCTGCACCACGCCGGCGCTGATCGCGTCGCTGATGATCGCGCCGGCGAGGCAGGCGCCGCGCGAATTGTGCACCCGCACCACGTCGCCGTCCTTGATGCCGCGCGACTTGGCATCCGCCGGATTGATCGCGATCGCCTCGCGGCCCGCGATCTTGCCGCCGGCGCTGACCGGGCCGTGATCCATCTGGCTGTGCAGCCGGTCGCGCGGCTGGCTTGAAACGAGATGCAGCGGATAGGTCTTGGCGTCGGGCCCGCCCAGCCACTCCCACGGCTCGATCCAGGTCGCATGCGGCGGGCAGTCGTCGTAGCCGAAGCCCGCGATCTTCTCGGAGTACAGCTCGATCTTGCCCGACGGGGTGCGGAGCTTGTGCTTGTCGGGATCGGCGCGGAAGTCGCCGAACATGACGTATTCCTCGGCGGACGCGGGAATTTCCAGAAAGCCTTGCTGCCAGAACGTATCGAAGTCCGGCAGCGCCAAGGTGTTGGCGCCGGGGCTTTGCCGGGTCTGCTCGTACAGGTGGCGGAGCCACGCCATCTCGTCGCGGCCTTGGGTGTAGGCGTCGGCGATGCCGAGCCGCTGCGCCAACGCGCTGAAGATGTCGTAGTCGTTGCGCGCCTCGCCGACCGGCTCGATCGCCTTCTGCATCGCGATGATGAAGCGGTCGCGCCGTGCGCCGCCGATGTCGTTGCGCTCCAGCGACGTGGTCGCCGGCAGCACGATGTCGGCGTGGCGCGCGGTCGCGGTCCACCACGGCTCGTGGACCACGATGGTTTCCGGCGTCTGCCAGGCGCGGCGGAGCTTGTTGGTGTCCTGGTGATGGTGGAACGGATTGCCGCCGGCCCAATAGACCAGGCGGATGTCCGGATAATTGCCGCGCTTGCCGTTGAAGTCGAACGGCTCGCCGGGATGCAGCAGGCAATCCGAGATGCGCGCGGCCGGGATGGTGACGTTGATCGGGTTCTTGATGCCGTCCATCGCCGGCGCCATGAACGACAGCGGCGCCTCGGCGATGCCGGCGCCCGAACCATAACCGAAGCCGAAGCCGCCGCCCGGCAGGCCGATCTGGCCGAGCGCCGACGCCAGCAGCACCACCGCCCAATACGGCTGCTCGCCGTGGTGCGCGCGCTGCAGCACCCACGACGCGGTGATCATGGTGCGGGTCGCCGCCATCCGCCGCGCCAGATTGCGGATCGTGTCGGCGGGAACGCCGGTGATGTCCGCCGCCCAGTCGGCGTGTTTCGGCTGGCCGTCGGTGTCGCCCATCAGATAGGGCAGCACGCGCTCGAAGCCGACGCAGAACTTCGCCAGGAATTCGCGGTCGTGCAGGTTCTCGCTGACCAGCGTGTGGGTCAGCGCCAGCAGCATCGCGGTGTCGGTGTTCGGCCGGATCGAAATCCATTCCGGATGCACCGCGTCCGGCCCGTCGTCGCGGATCGGGCTGATGTTGATGACCTCGACGCCGGCGCGAGCGAGCTCGGCGATCGACGGCGCGGTGGAATGCGACGCGCAGCCGCCCTTGCTCACCTGGGTGTTCTTCGGGTTGGCGCCGCCGAACAGCACCATCAGCTTGCCGTGCCGCGCGATCGACGACCACGATGTCAGCGGCCCGGTCACCGACTGCGGGCTGCCGAGGATGTGCGGCAGGAAGGCGAGCGCGCAGCCGAAGCTGTAGTTCATCACCGAGTCGACGAAGCCGCCGCCGGCCGCGAGGAAGCGATGAAGCTGCACCCGCGCCTCGTTGAAGATGCCGGCCGACGACCAGCCCTGCGAGCCGCCCATGATCGATTGCGGCCCATGCTCGCGCCGGACGCGGGCGATCTCGCCGGCGACCAGATCGAGCGCCTTGTCCCACGACACCGGCACGAACGGCTCGCGGCCGCGGTCTCTTGCTCGGCCCGGGGCCGTGCTTGAGCCAGCCCTCGCGCACCATCGGCTGCGCGATGCGGGAGTTGGAATGCACGCCCGCCGGAATGGCGTTGATCAGGTGCGACGGATCGGGGTCCTTCTCAAAGGGGCGAACACCGACGATGCGGCCGCCCTCGACCTCGGCGAGGAACGCGCCCCAGTGCGAATGATTGCGGACGAGTTGCATGGCGGTGCTCCTTTGAGAGCCTCTCTACTCCCTCTCCCCGCCTGCGGGGAGAGGGTCGGGGTGAGGGGCAAGCCACGCGTTCAGTCTTCCAAGAAGCCCTCACCCGACGCGCTTCGCGCGTCGACCTCTCCCCGCAAGCGGGGAGAGGTGAAGAAAGAATTATTTGATCGCCAGCGGATTGACCGGCGAGCCGACCGCGCCGGTGATCGGAATGGCGGGGGCGACGAACAGGAACTCGTAGGTCTTGTCGGCGGCGCAGTCTTCGCCCAGTTCCTTGAGCTCGAAAATCTCGCCCATGGTCATGCCCATGATCGGGATGGTGATCCAGTGCCAGGGCTGGTTGATGCCCTCCTCGCTCTCGTTCGGCCGCACCTCGCAGCCCCAGGTGTCGGAGGCGAGCGCGGCCAGTTCGACGCGCTTGATCCACTCCAGCGTCTCGAAGGCGAAGCCCGGCGCGTCGCCGCCCGGATAGCCGTCCCAGCTTCCGGCGGTCTGGCAGCGCTGCATCATGCCGGTGCGGACGATGACGTAGTCGCCGCGCTTCATCTCGACCTTCTGCGCCTTGGCGCAATCGTCGAGGTCCTTGCAGGTGATGCCGTAGCCATCATCGAGCAAGTCGACGCCCTTGTGGCGCGCCACGTCGAGCAGCACGCCGCGGCCGACCATCTTGTTCTTGGTCTTCTCGATGCCGCACTTCTGCGCGCCCGCGGTCGTCACCTCGCGGCAGTCGTAGCCGTTCCACATGTAGTTCTCATAGAACACGTGGCCGAGCCCGTCCCATTGCGTGCCGCATTGCAGCGGCATCACCACCATGTCGTCGGCGGCGCGGATGCCGCGCTTGTCGAGCACGCCGGAGTAGGCGTCGGTGCCGGTGCGCAGCATGGTGTGGATCGGATTGGTGCGGCCCATCGCCGGATACTTGCTCTTGGCGCCCTGCGGCCCGAGATGGTCGAAGTTGAGCGCGAGCGAGATCACCTTGCCCTTCTTGACCAGCCGGGTCGCGGCGACGATGTCCTCAGCGGACGTGTAGTTGAGCGTGCCGACCTCGTCGTTCGGCCCCCACTTGCCCCAGTTCTTGTATTTCTCGGAGGCGTCGCGAAGGTCCTGACGCGTGTACTTCTTGGCCATTGGCATTTCCTCTGGAGTTGAGACGGCGATTGCGCAGGGCTGCCGCGCTGTGTGTTTTTGGCGTTTACGGCCGGGCGGCCAACCGCGATGATAGAAGCACAAATCAATCGGGAGGCAACATGCCAAAGGCGCTCGGTTTCGTCATCGCTCTTTTTGCCGGCCTGCTCGCGGCCGGCCAGCCGGCGACGGCGCAAGAGGCCTACCCGAACAAGCCGGTGCGGGTGATCGTGCCGTTCGCGCCGGGCGGCCCGAGCGACGTCACCGCCCGCATCATTTTCGCCGAGCTGTCGAAGAACGTCGGCAAGCAGTTCTTCATCGAGAACCATTCGGGAGGCGCCGCCAATATCGGCATCACGCTGGCGGCGCGCTCCGCGCCGGACGGCTACACCGTGCTGCTCACCTCATCGAGCCTTTGGATCAATCCCAACACCTACGCCAAGGTCGCCTACGACCCGGTGAAGGACTTCATCCCGATCTCGCTGGTCGCCACCACGCCGAACTCACTGGTGGTCCATCCATCCGTTCCGGTGAAGACGGTGAAGGAGCTGGTCGACATGATCCGCGCCGCGCCAGGCAAATACACCATCGCCAATCCCGGCACCGGCACGCCGCCGCACTTGTCCGGCGAGCTGTTCAAGCACGCGATGCACCTGGAAACCACGTCGGTGCCGTTCGGCGGCGGCGGCCCGATGATCCAATCGGTCGTCGCAGGCCACACGCCGATCGCGTTCTCGTCGATGCCGCCGGCGGCGCCGCAGATCCGCGCCGGCACGCTCCGGGCGCTGGCCGTCACCGCGCTGAAGCGCAGCCCCGCGGTGCCCGACGTGCCGACCATGACCGAGGCCGGCTATCCCGGCCAGGAGGGCGACACGCCGCAAGGCATGCTGGTGCCGGCCGGCACGCCGCAGCCGATCGTCGATTTCCTTTATCGCGAGCTGATGAAGGTGATGCACACCGAGGATGTGCGGCAACGGCTCATCACGGCCGGCCTGGAGGTGGTCGCCGACACGCCGCAGGAGTTCGCCGTCGTGATCAAGGAAGACGGCGCGAAGTGGGGCAAGGTGGTGAAGGACGCGGGCATCAAGCTGGAGTGAGGCGCGGCGCTCCGCAGCTAGACCGGCACGCGCAATCCTTGCCGCTCCAATCGCGGCAGCACCTCGGCGCGGAAGAACGGCAACTCGTCGGCGTAGTTGACGAACGACACGGCGATGCCGTCGAGCCCGGCGCGGCTCAGCTCGATCAACTTGTCCGCAACATGGTCGGGATCGCCGACGATCGGCACGCCGCTGTTACCGTGGGCGTAGGCTGAGCGCTGCCGCTGGAACTCCTCCGCGGACACCGTGCTCGGCCGGACGTTGCGGAGCGCCAGCATGTAATCGACCGCGCCCCAGTCGGCCTGCTCGATCACGCAGCGATCGTGATAGGCCTTGGCCTCCGCCATGGTCGGACGGCAGGTGATGACGCCGACCGTGAACACGCCAAGCTCGCGGCCGTGCGCCTTGGCCGCGGCCTTGGCGGCGGCGACGCGTTGCGCCGTATCCGCCACCGAGGTTCGCGACGCCTGCATGAAGAAGGCGTCGCAGTTCTTCACCGCGAAGGCGCGGCCGACATCGGAGGCGCCGGCGTTCATGATGACCGGTTGCGTGCCGCCGTAGGGCTTTGGCTTGGCGCGCACCTTCTTCAGCTTGATGAAGGCGCCGTCGAAATCGAAATCGTCGGGCGCCGACCACATCAGCTTGATGGCGTCGATCCAGTCCTGGGCGTATTCGTAGCGCGTCGCGTGGGCGCGCTGCTCGACGCCGAACATCTCGAACTCGCCCTCGTTCCAGCCGACCACGATGTTGAGGCCGAAGCGGCCCTCGCCGATGTGGTCGGCGGTGACCATCTGCTTCGCGGCGATGACCGGATGAAACAGCGGCGCATGCACGGTGCCGAACACGGTGATGTTCTTCGTCGCGGCGAGCAGCCCGGTGGCCCAGGTGATCGTCTCGAGCGTCGCCTCCTGGTAGCCGGTGTCGCCGCCGTAGCCTTTCCAGCGGCCGATCGGCAGCATGAAGTCGATGCCGGCCTCGTCGGCCATGCGCACCAGCGCGAGGTTGTCGGTCCAGGTGCCGGACCAGCGCTCCGGCACCTTGGTCACCGCCCGGCCCGACGAGCAGTTGGCGCCGAACAAGCCGATCTTCAAGCGATTGCCGCCGTCCAGCATCCGCCGCTGCGGCAACGAGGAATTTGCATTCGGCACGGCTATCCCTTTAGGCTTGTCGACAAGCGGTCCTGACCGGACTGCGGCACAACGCCAGTATAAAAACAATTGCGACGGCGGGCGACGAGGGAGGACTTGCGATGAATTCGATCATGCGGGCTATGGCGCTCGGTGCGGCGCTCCTGATGTCCGGACCGGCGTTCGCGGAGAAGTTTCCAGACAAGCCGGTCAAGATCATCATTCCATTCCCGGCCGGCGGCGTCACCGACATTGCCGGCCGGCTGATCGCACAGAAGCTGTCAGCGAGAAGCTCGGCCAGCAGTTCTACATCGAGAACGTGCCCGGCGCAGGCGGCAATCTCGGCATGGCGCAGGTCGCCCGCTCGCCGGCCGACGGCTACACCGTGCTGATCTCGTCGTCGAGCGTCACGGTCAATCCGAGCCTCTACACCAAGATGCCGTTCGACGTGGAGAAGGACCTGCTGCCGGTCACCAAGGCCGGCGGTTCGCCGAACTCCTGGCTGGTCAATCCGGACTTCCCGGCCAAGACCATGCCGGAGATGATCGCCCTGATGAAGAAGAACCCGGGCAAATACAGCGTCGGCTCCCCCGGCGCCGGCACCACGCCATCGCTGTCGATCGAGCAGCTCAAATACGACCTCAAGGTCGATTTCGTCGCCGTGCCGTTCGCCGGCGGCGGACCGATGACGCAGTCGCTGCTCGGCAACCACGTGCCGATCGTCTGCGGCGCGATCGGCAATTCGGTGGCGCTGATCAAGGAGGGCAAGATCCGCGCGCTCGGCATCACCGACAAGAAGCGGCTGGAGACCCTGCCCGACATTCCGACTCTCGACGAGATGGGCATCAAGGGCCAGGAGGCCGAGACCATGACCGGCGTGTTCGTGCCGGCCGGCACGCCGAAGGACATCGTCAATTTGTTGCAGAAGGAGATCGCGGCGATCGTGAAGACGCCCGACGTCAAGGCGAAGCTGCTGGAATTCGGCATCGTGCCGGAAGGCGACACGCCGGAGCAGTTCGCCGCCTACGTGAAGGCCGACATCGCCAAGTGGAAGCGGGTGATCGAGGTCGCGCACGTCAATAAGATTTAGGCGACGCAGCCCACAAAACGCATGCGCATCGTCGACATCCGCGAGACGGCGATCCCGCTGAAATCGGACCTCCGCAACTCGGGGTTCGATTTCTCCGAGATGACCACGTCGGTGGTGGCGGTCATCACCGACGTCGGTGCGCGAGGGCAAGCCCGTGACGGGCTTCGCGTTCAACTCGACCGGCCGCTACGCCTGCGGCGCGCAGATGCGGGCGCGGTTCATCCCGCGCATCATGAAGGCCGAGCCGAAGTCGCTGCTCAACGAGGCCGGCGACAATCTCGATCCGGAAAAAATCCTCGCCGTGATGATGCGGAACGAGAAGTCCGGCGGCCACAGCGAGACGCTCGGTCGGCATCGGCACCATCGAGGTCGCGGTGTGGGACGCCGTCGCCAAGATCGAGGGCAAGCCGCTGCATCGCGTGCTGGCCGAGCGCTACAACGGCGGCAAGGTGCAGGAGAAAGTGTTCTGCTACGTCGGCGGCGGCTGGTACGCGCCGGGCAAGACCACCAAGGATTTGCAGGACGAGATGCGGCGACATCTCGATTCCGGCTACACCATGGTGAAGATGAAGGTCGGCGGCATGACCCTGGCCGAAGACATGGCGCGCATCGAGGCGGTGAAGGACGTCGGTCGGCAACCGCGGCACGCTCGCGGTCGACGCCAACTGCAAGTTCAACCGCGACGAGGCCCTGCAATACGCCAAGGCGATGTCGCCCTACAAGCTGCGCTGGTACGAGGAGCCGTGCGACCCGCTCGACTTCGCCACCATCGCCGAGGTGTCGGACGCTTACGACGGCGCGCTGTCGACCGGCGAGAACCTGTTCTCGACGCAGGACGTCGAGAACCTGGTGCGGTTCGGCGGGCTGAAACACCAGCGCGGCGACATCATCCAGATCGATCCGCCGCAGGCCTACGGCATCGTGCAGTACGCCCGCACCCTGGACATGCTGGCGCGCCACGGCTGGCCGCGGTCCGGCCTGTTCCCGCACGGCGGCAACCAGATGTCGCTGCACATCGCCGGCGGCTTCGGCCTCGGCGGCGCCGAGTCCTATCCCGGCGTGTTCGGCGCGTTCGCGGGCTTTGCCGACGATGCGCGGCTGGAGGACGGCTTTCTGAAGCTGCCGGACCGGCCCGGCATCGGCTTCGAGGGCCAGGCGGCTTTGTATAAAATCATGCGCGAGTTGGCCGCGTAGCGCGATTTCCGGAAGCTTGCTACGGTCCGGGCCGATGGCGGGGAACAAGCGGAAAACCTGGAAAGAAGCGCTGGCGGCGGAGCAGCCCTTGCTGCTGCCGTGCGCCCATGACGCGCTGTCGGCGCGGCTGATCGAGCGCGCCGGATTTGCCGCCTATTCGATCGGCGGATTCGCCCTGGTCGGCTCCCGCTACGGCATCCCCGATATCGGGCTCGCGGCGTTCGCCGAGATCAGCGCCGGCATCCGCGACATCATGGCGGCGACCGGCCTGCCGGTGCTGGTCGACGGCGACACCGGCTATGGCGACGTCAAGAACGTGGCGCACACCATCGAGGGCTACGAGGCGATGGGCGCCTCGGCGATCTTCATCGAGGATCAGGTGGCGCCGAAGCGCTGCGGCCACATGGCCGGCAAGGATGTGATCGCCGCCGAGCAGATGGTGGCCAAGATCAAGGCCGCGGTCGGCGCGCGAAGGAGCAAGGACTTCTTCATCATCGCGCGGACCGATGCGCGCGCGGTGCACGGCCTCGACGAGGCGCTCCGCCGCGGCGAGATGTATCTCAACGCCGGGGTCGACGGCATCTTCATCGAGGCGCCGCAGACCGTGGCGGAGCTGGAGCGGGTCGGCCGCACGTTCAAAGGCGTGCCGCAGATCGCCAACATGCTGGAGGGCGGCGGCCAGACGCCGGTGCTGCCGCCGCGCAGTTGAAAGAGATGGGCTTCGCCATGGCGGCCTATCCGACCACGCTGATTTTCCGCGTGGCGCGCACGGTCGAGCGGGCGCTCGCCGACATCAAGGCCGGCAAGACGCTCGCCGGCAACGACGGCGTCGACTTCGCCGGGTGGAAGGACATCACCAACTTCAACGAATGGGCGCGCATCGAAGACAAGTACGGCCGCGTCAGGGGGAATGCATGAGGCGCGCGATCGCGTTGCTGGCGCTGATCTTGAGCGTCGCAGGGCCGACGAACGCCCATGCGCAGAAGGTGCGGCTCGCGGTCGGCGGCCAGAACGCGCTCTATTACCTGCCGCTCACCGTCACCGACCGGCTCGGCTACTTCAAGGACGAGGGGCTCGACGTCGAAATCTCCGATCTCGCCGGCGGCGCCAAGGCGCTGCAGGCGCTGATCGGCGGCAGCGCCGACGTGGTGACCGGCGCGTTCGACCACACCATCCAGATGCAGGCCAAGGGCCAGCCGATCACGGCAGTGGTTCAGCTCGGCCGGTTTCCGGGCTTCGTGGTGGCGAAGGTCGGCCCGAGCGCCGCCTTGTTCAAGGGCCCGGCCGACTTCAAGGGCATGAAGATCGGCGTCACCGCGCCGGGCTCCAGCACGCATTTCATGGTGCTGCATATGATGGCGCAGGCCGGGCTGAAGCCCGACGAGGCGTCGTTCGTCGGCGTTGGCGCCGGACCGACTGCCGTCGCCGCTGCCAAGCGCGGCGAGATCGATGCGCTGGTCAGCGTCGACCCGGTGATCAACCTGCTGCAAAGCGAGAATGCGATCCGCCAGATCATCGCCGACACGCGCACGATGGAAGGCACCCAGGCGGTCTACGGCGGCCCCTACCCGGCCGCGGTGCTCTATCTTTCGCCCGCCTATGCCAAGAACCATCCGAAGACCGTGCAGGCGCTCACCAACGCATTCGTGCGCGGTCTGAAATGGATCGCCAGCCATTCAGCCGAGGACATCGCCAAGGCGATGCCCCCGGAGTATGCGCTCGGCAACATGCCGATTTTCATCAGTTCGATCCGCGCGAGCATCCCGATGTACTCGCCCGATGGCCGCTTCTCTCCCGGCAGCGCCGAGACGGCGTTGAAGGTGCTGCGCGAGTTCGACGAGGGCGTCCGCGCGGCGAAGATCGATCTCAAGAAAACCACCACCGACGAGTTCCTGAACAAAGTCGCGGCCAGATAGAATGAGCAACGATCCGCAGATCGCCGTCGAGGGGGTGAGCCATGTGTACCGGCCGCCGCGCGGCAAGCCGGTGCTGGCGCTGGAGGACATCTCGCTCCAGGTGCAGCAGCGCGAGTTCGTGGCGCTGCTCGGCCCGTCGGGCTGCGGCAAGTCGACCTTGCTCTACCTGATCGGCGGATTCCTGCCGATCGAGAAGGGCACGATCCGGGTCAACGGCGCGCCGGTGAAGGGGCCCGGGCCCGACCGGGGCATCGTGTTCCAGCATTTCGCGCTGTTTCCCTGGAAGACCGTGCGCGACAACATCCTCTACGGCCTCGAGCGGCAGAACATGCCGAAGGCCGAGCGGCTCGAACGCGCGCAGCATTTCATCGAGCTGGTCGGCCTCGGCGGCTTCGAGGACAGCTATCCGTCGCAGCTTTCCGGCGGCATGAAGCAGCGCACCGCGCTCGCCCGCACGCTCGCCTTCGATCCAAGCATCCTGTTGATGGACGAGCCGTTCGGCGCGCTCGACGCCCAGACGCGGCACCTGATGCAGGCGGAGCTGCTCCGCATCTGGCAGGGCACGCCGAAGACCGTGATCTTCGTCACCCACGACGTGCAGGAGGCGGTCTATCTCGCCGACCGCGTCGCAGTGATGACGGCGCGGCCCGGCCGCATCAAGACCGTGGTCGACACCAAGTTCGACAAGAACGACCCCGGCATCTTCAAGGCGCCGCACTTCGTCGACAAGGTCGACGAGCTGTGGAACCTGGTGCGCGACGAGGCGATCAAGGCGGAGCGGCATAAGTGAAGACGCTGATCCGCTATCTACCGCTGCGTCCTGCTCGCCATCGCGTGGGAGGTGGCGGCGCGGTTTGAGCTGGTGTCATCGTCGGCGCTGCCGCCGTTGAGCGACGTCGTCGTCGAGCTGGATCGACCTGCTCAAGAGCGGCGACCTGCTCGGCAACACCGGCGCCTCGCTCTACCGCGCGGCGGCGGGCCTGGGGCTCGCCGTCGTGGCCGGCGCCGTGCTCGGCATCGGCATGGCGTGGTCGAAGCCGATCAACGTGCTGCTCGCCCCGATCGTCGAGATTTTCTATCCGCTGCCGAAATCGGCGCTGATCCCGGTCACGGTGATCTGGCTCGGCTTCGGCAACGGCTCGAAAATCCTGCTGATCTTCCTCGGCTGCATGATCCCGGTGACGATCGGCGCCTTCAATGGCGCGCGCTCGGCCGATCAGACCCTGGTGTGGTCGGCGCGCAGCATGGGCGCCGATAAGCTCCGCATGCTGTGGGACGTGGTGCTGCCGAGCGCGATGCCGGAACTGCTGAACGGCATCCGCACCGCGCTGGCGCTGTCGTTCATCCTGCTGGTGTCGTCCGAGCTGATCGTGGCGCGCGAAGGGCTCGGCTACCTGATCGGATTCCTCGGCGCCAACGGCTCCTACGATTCGATGTATGCGGTGGTGCTGACCGTCGCATTCCTTGGTTTCGCCGCCGACCGCGGCTACCAGATGCTGATGAAACGGATGCTGCGATGGCGCGAACAGGCGGCGTGATGCCGCAAGCCGCGGCGATGGAGGCGCCGGCGACCTCGCTGGTGCGCACGGCGTGGCGCGGCTTCACGCGGGTGTTCTCCATCATCGTGCTGATCGTGGCCTGGGAGGGGCTGGCGCGGAGCGGCCAGTTCACGCCGTTCGTGCTGCCGTCGCTTTCCTCGGTGATCGAGCGGATCTGGACCGACGCCGTCGTCGGGCGATCTTGCCATCAACACCGGGCTCACGGTCTATCGCGCCATGGTCGGCTTCCTGATCTCGATGGTCGGCGGCATCCTGATCGGCGCGGCGATGTCGCGGAACGCCATCGCCAACTGGTTCTTCGATCCGATCATCTCGGTCGGCTTCCCGATGCCGAAGATCGCCTTCCTGCCGGTGGTGATCCTGTGGCTCGGCGTCTACGACGTGTCGAAGATCACCATGGTGGTGATCGACGCCATCTTCCCGGTGATCGCGGCGACGATGATCGCCATCCGCGGCGTCGAGACCGAGCTGATCTGGTCGGCGCGCAACATGGGCGCCAACGACCGCGAGCTGATGTGGCAGATCATCCTGCCGGCGGCGCTGCCGCAAATCCTCACCGGGCTGCAGGTGGCGCTGCCGATCTCGATGATCGTCGCCGTGGTGGCGGAGATGCTGATGGGCGGCTATGGCCTCGGCGGCGCGATGATGACGGCGTCGCGGTTCGCCAACTCGCGCGGCGTGTTCGCCGGCATCGTCGAGATCGCCATCGTCGGCTATGTGCTGATCAAGCTGATGTCGCTGCTGCGCCGCCGGCTGCTGGTCTGGCACCAGGAGGCCAACGAGCCGACCACGGCGTAAGCGCCGCCACAGGGGTTAACGCGCGTTAACCAAAAACTTTGGAACGAACATTTCGGCGGGCTGTTGGCAGTGCAAGAGCCAACTGTCGGAGAGCCCCGATGATCATGGAAGCCCTGCTGCTAACGCCTTATCTCGCCATTGCCGCGAGCCTGTCGCTGGCCGGCACCATCGCCGCGATTTGTCTCAGCCAGCCCGTTCCAGCGCGAACCGGCTTCAACCGTTAACGGCTACCCTGCGGCGTCATGGCACACCTGATCCAGAGCATTCGCGATTGGTGGAATGGCGCCGCAGGGGACGCGCCCCGTCCGCAGGTGCAGGACGTCATCGTCCACGACCCCGGCGCAGAGCGCCCCCACGATCTGGATGATCCCTTCCTCGATCCGGCGGTCCAATCGCGGATCGGCGGCGTGATCGCAGGCAAAGCCGCGAAGAATCACTAGGGTCACGCCGTATCCTTGATCTTCTGGAATGAGCCGCGCGCATTCCGAGGCTGCGGCAGTTGCTGGTGAGACCAGGAAGCCAACGAGCCGACCACGGCGTAGACCGGGTTCCGGACACATCCCAATACACCGAAGTGGGATGTCGATTTGCCCACCGCGAAAATGCGCTTTGCACCGCGCCGTCCCCCGATGCCTCTTGCACGGCCAGAACTTCTGCTAATCTCGCGCCGGGGCGCGACCGGCACGGTATGCCGAAGTTCAAAAAATCAAAATCACGACAAAGCCCGGGGAGGCCGTTATGTGGAATCAAGTCTACGATCCAATGCACAGCACAGTGCTGTCGACCATCTGCGCAGCGTTGCCGGTGGTCACGCTGCTGGCGCTGATCGCTTCGAACAAAGTGAAGGCACACTGGGCCGCGATCATCGCGCTGATCGTCGCCAACCTCGTCGCCATCGTCATCTTCACCATGCCGGCGGGCATGTCGCTCCGCGCCACCGTGCTGGGCGCGGTGACCGGGTTCTTCCCGATCGGCTGGATCGTGCTCAACGTCATCTTCCTCTACCGGCTGACGGTGGAGAAAGGCGCGTTCGAAACCCTGCAGAACACCATCGGCGGCGTCACCAACGACCGCCGCTTGCAACTCCTGCTGATCGCATTCTCATTCGGCGCGTTCTTTGAGGGCGCATCCGGCTTCGGCACGCCGGTCGCGGTCACCGGCGCGATCCTGATCGGGCTCGGCTTCTCGCCGCTCGCGGCGTCGGGCCTTTCGCTGATCGCCAACACCGCGCCGGTCGCTTTCGGCGCGCTCGGCACGCCGATCGCCGGCCTCTCCAGCGTCACCGGCATCGATCCGTTCCTGCTCGGCGCCATGGTCGGGCGGCAACTGCCGTTCTTCTCGCTGATCGTGCCGTTCTGGGTGGTGTGGGCGTTCGCCGGCTGGCGCGGCATGATGGGCGTGTGGCCGGCAATCCTGGTCACCGGCGTGTCGTTCGCGATCCCGCAATACCTGATCTCGAACTTCGTCAATCCGTGGATCGTCGACATCGGCGCCTCGCTGATCTCGATGGCCTGCCTCGTGCTGTTCCTGAAAGTCTGGTCGCCGGAGGTGGTCTGGACCTCGGCGGCGCTGCGCTCAGCCGACACGTCGATGGAGGGCCGGCCGGCGCCGAAAGTGTCCACCACCAAGCCGACGACCGCCCAGGTGTGGATGTCGCTGCTGCCCTGGATCATCGTCTGCATCATCCTGCTGCTGTGGGGCACCAACTGGTTCAAGGCCCAGGTCAATCCATGGGCGACCTGGAACTACGCAGTCCCTGACCTGCACAACATGATCAACAAGGTCGCGCCGATCGTTGCGACGCCGACCAAGGAGGGCGCGGTGTTCGGCTTCACCTGGCTCTCCTACACCGGTTCCGGCATGCTGATCGCGGCGATCATCTCCGGCCTGCTGATGGGCTTCTCGCCCGTCGGCCTCGTGGCCGCCTATGGCCGCACCATCAAGATCTGCGCCTACTCGCTCATCACCATCTCGGCGATGCTGGCGATCGGCACCTTGACGCGGTTGTCGGGGATCGACGCAACACTCGGCCTCGCCTTCGCGGCGACCGGCGTGCTGTACCCGTTCTTCGGCACGCTGCTCGGCTGGCTCGGCGTGGCGCTGACCGGCTCCGACACCGCCTCGAACATCCTGTTCGGCAACCTGCAGAAGATCACCTCGACCCAGCTCGGCATCTCGCCGATCCTGATGAGCGCGGCGAACTCCTCGGGCGGCGTCATGGGCAAGATGATCGACGCCCAGTCGATCGTGGTGGCCTCCACCGCGACCAACTGGTTCGGCCACGAAGGCACCATCCTGCGCTTCGTGTTCTGGCACTCGATCGTGCTGGCCTGCCTGGTCGGCTGCCTGGTGATGCTGCAGGCTTATGTCTTCACCGGCATGATCGTGCACTGATCGTCCCGGTTGGACTTCGAACAATGAAAGCCCCGCGGCCACACCGCGGGGCTTTTTCGTTGGCGGATGCTGCGGCACCGCCGCCCTTGCCCGTTGCGGCGCGCGATGGTCTAATTTCGCCACGCAAAAAAATCTTCCAAGGGAGAAACGTGATGCGCTCGCTGAAATTCGCGCTGGCCGCTGCGGCCGCGATGGTGACGATCGGCACGGCCAACGCCGACCCGGTCGAAAATCCGGATGGCGTGGGTGGCGCCGGTGTCGAACTGGGCGTCGATCGTGCTGGAGAAGAAGGACCTCGCCAAGCATCTCGGCAAATCCTACACGCTGGAAACGCTGCGCTTTGCCGGCACGCCGCCGATGATGACGGCGATCGCGGCGGGCGAGCTCGAGGTCGCCAACCTCGCCTACTCGACCTTCCCGCTGGCGGTGCAGAACGCCAACCTCGACGATCTGCGCGTCGTCGCCGACGAGTTCCAGGACGGCGTCACCGGCTACGCCACCAACGAATGGGCCGTGCTGAAGGACAGCCCGATCAAGAAGATCGAGGACCTCAAGGGCAAGGTGATCGCGACCAATTCGGAGGGCAGCGCGGTCGACATCGCGGCGCGCGCGATGCTGAAGAAGCATGGCCTCGAAGCCAACCGCGACTACACCATCATGGAGGCGCCGTTCCCCACCATGAAGGCGATCCTGAAGGAGAAGAAGGCCGATCTGGCCCCCTACGTGCTGCCGTTCAACTTCGACCCGGAGTTGCAGCAGCTCGCGCGGCCGCTGTTCTCCAGCAAGGACGCCGTCGGCGTGTCGCAGTTCATCATCTGGGCGATGCGGAAGTCGTTCATCGACAAGAACCGCGCCGCGGTGGTCGATTTCATGGAGGACATGCTGGTCATCGAGCGCTGGTACATGGATCCGAAGAACCACAAGGAGGTCACCGAGATCGCCGGCAAGATGATGAAGGCGCCGCCGGAGCGGTTCGACTGGCTGTTCACCAAGAAGGACTACTACCGCAACCCGGACATGCTGCCGGACCTCAAGGCGCTGCAGGCCAACATCGACCTGACCAAGGAGCTCGGCTTCATCAAGGCGCCGATGGACGTGTCGAAGTACACCGACCTCAGCCTGGTGCAGGAGGCGGCCAAACGCTTGAAGTGAATGCGCTTGAAGTGGGCGTGACGCCGTCCGCACGGATGGGTTAAATACCGGCCCCGGCGAATCCCCTCGCCGGGGCCTTTTCGTGCCAGTTCGTCATGCCAAGGATCGTCGCATGCCCCGTCTGCTGATCCTTCTGACATTGCCGCCCGACGTCACCGAACAATACCGCGCCCGGCTGTCGAAGATGTTTCCCGAGATCGAGGTCGAGGTGGCGGCGACCGCGGACAAGGCGCCGGCGGCACTGGCGCAGGCCGACATGCTGCTGACCTTCGGGCAGATGATGAAGAACCTGAAGCTCGACTTCGGCACCGCCCAAAAGCTGAAATGGGTGCAGGCGCTCGGCACCGGGCTCGACGGCATCACCGACCAGCCGGCGCTGAAGCCCGATGTGACGGTGACCAGCCTGCATGGCGTGCACGGCGCGCCGGTGTCGGAGGCGGCGCTGGCCGGGATGCTGGCCTTGAGCCGCGACATCCCGGGCTTCGTCCGCGCCCAGGACGAGCACGCCTGGAAGCGCTGGCCGGCAAAGCTGCTTTACGAGAAGACCGTCGGCATCCTCGGCATCGGCATCATTGCCGCGGCGCTGGCGCCGAAGTGCAAGGCGATGGGGATGACGGTGATCGGCATTTCCTCGGCGCCGCGTGCGCTGCCGGGCTTCGACCGCATGCATCCGGCTGGCGATCTTCTCAAGGTGCTGCCGGAGTGCGACCACTTCGTGCTGCTGACGCCGTACTCGAAGGCCACCCACCAGATGATCAACGCCAAGGTGTTCGCGGCGATGAAGCCCGGTGCCTATCTGGTCAACCTGGCGCGCGGCGGCGTGGTCGACGAGGACGCGCTGGTCGAGGCGTTGCGGAGCAAGAAGCTCGGAGGGGCCGCGCTCGACGTGTTCAACCAGGAGCCGCTGCCGCCGGACCATCCGCTGTGGGATTTCAAGAACGTCATCATCAGCACCCATCAGGGCGGCTTCTGCGACACCTATCCGGACCTCGCCATGCCGATCCTGGAGCACAACATGCGCTGCTTCCTGAAGGGCGACTTCAAGGGCATGATGAACGTGGCGCGGCCGGCGGCGTAGCAATCAAGGAGCAAGCACCATGGCAGAACCTGAAATCTGGAAAAGCTTCCCGCCGATCCGGCGCGTCATCACCGGGCATGACGGCAACAACGTCGCCAAGGTGCTGATCGACGGACCCGCGACCAACCACAAGGGCACCGAAGGGCGATCCACCCTGATGTGGATCACCGACGAGAACCCGGCCGACATCGGCATCGGCGAGAAGGCCGAGGACCTCGGCGCCCGCATCATCGGCACGCCACCGCCGCCGAACGGCACGCGCTTCTGCGTGATCGATTTCCCGCCGGGCAATGCCGCGCACATGCACCGCACCGAGACGGTCGACTACGTCATCGTGATCGAGGGCGAGATCGACATGGACATGGACGCCTCGACGGTGAAGCTGAAGCAGGGCGACATCATGGTCCAGCGCGGCACCAACCACGCCTGGGCCAACCGCAGCGGCAAGCGGGCGCGCGTCGCGTTCGTGCTGGTGGATGCAAAGCCCCTCGGCATCGGCAAGCCGGTGCTCGGCAACACCAGCGCACGATAGGGAGGCCGCCATGACCCGCCTGTTGGCAACGTGCCTTGTCGCGCTGGCGCTGATCTCGGCGGCGCAGGCGCAGACCTATCCGGACGGGACGGTGCGGCTGATCGTGCCGACCTCGCCGGGCGGCGTCACCGACACCATGGCGCGGATCGTGGCGCAGCGACTCACCGAGATCGGCCATACCGTCGTGGTCGACAACCGCGGCGGCGGCAATGGCTCGGTCGGCGCCATCGCGGTGGCGCATGCACCGCCGGACGGACTGACCTTGCTGGTCACCTCCGATGCCACCATCACGGCGAACCCTTCGCTGTCGGGCAAGCTTGGCTACAACGCCAAGGAGTTTACGCCGATCATCGTGCTGTGCCGCGGCACGCCGATGCTGGTGGTCAACTCCAAGGTGCCGGCGAACAACGTGAAGGAGCTGATCGCGCTGGCGAAGGCGGAGCCGGGCAAGCTGAACTACGGCTCGTACGGCGTCGGCACCTACGCGCATCTCAGCATGGAGGACTTCAAGCTGCGCACCGGCACCGACATCGTCCACATCCCCTATCGCGGCGCGACGCCGGCCGCGCAGGCGCTGCTCGCCGGCGACGTCAACATGCTGCTGCTCAACCTGTCGAGCATCGAGGCGCATGAGAAGACCGGCAAGGTGAAAATCCTCGCCGCCGCCGGCGACAAGCGCGCGGCGGCGCGGCCGGACCTGCCGACCATCGCCGAGGCCGGCGTGCCGGGATTCTCGACCACGGTGTGGTTCGCGCTGTTCGGCCCGGCCAACATGCCGGCCGAACTGGTGCAAAAGATCTACGCCGACGTCAGCAAGGGGCTGGATGAGCCGCAGACGAAGCAGTACTTCGAGAAGAACAGCTTCGAGCGGGTGACCGACACGCCGGCGGAGTTCGGCAAGCTGGTGGACCACGACATCGCGAAGTGGGACACGCTGATCAAGCAGGTCGGCGCGAGGGTGGATTAGGCTCCGCACTCATGCGCGCTCGACGCATATCCCGCGTGTTCAGCCATGATGCAGAAACTCATCGAGCGTCTGAGCCGACGGCAGCGCAAAGCCTGACTGTGGAATTCGGCTTGCCACCGACACGCCCAGCCGCTTCAACTTGATTGCCATTTCGGCGGCCTTGATCACCACCGTGACTCCGTTGACGATCGGAGCGCCATCCACATTTGCGTCGGCTTCCTTGCCGAACAACATCATCGGAATGCCCCCGGTCGGCACGATGACATCGGCACCGTCATCGATGAGGCGGCGTGCTTCGCGTTCGAAGATGGCCTGCAGTTCTGTTTTTTTCGAGGGCGACGCGAACGCTTCCATGTAATCGCTGATGCTGGCTTCGATCGCGCGGATTCCAGCGATCCGCTGTTGCAGCCCGTAGCGATAAATCTGGTCGTTGTGGGTCGGTATGAAAGCCGGATTGATCGCCAACAGCCCGAGCTTGCGGCCCATCGTGCAGGCATGGAGCAAGGTCGCCTCGCCGAGGCCAAGAACCGGCATTTTCACCGACGCTCTCGCGTCGTACAGGCCAACATCCTGAAAGTGGTTCATGAAAAACGCGTCATAACCCTCTTGCTCCGCCTGAATGGCGCCACGGACCACCGCGCGCGAGAAGCGGAATTCCGACAGCGCGTGCACTGTCGTCACCGAAGGCGTCATGGTCTTGAACTCGACTTCGAAGCCGGGATCGGTGCAGGCCTTCATGTGCGGCAGCAGCTCCGCCAGATAGTGACGGTGGCCAACCTGATCCGTGGCGCCCTGCGCCCAGATGCGGAATTTCTTGGTGGCGTCCAATTGGCCCTCTCGAACGTGGCGCTGGATTCCGGGCCCGGCCCCTCGGGCCATCCCGGAATGACGGCGAGGGCGTTATCGTATATGCAAATCCACGGGCAGGACCATCCGAGGGCAACCATGATCATCGATTTTCAGTGACGTGGTGGGCCGGGGAGAAACGACGTGACCGACGAACGCCTGTGCAATCCGATCTCGACGCCGGAACTGGAGCGGCGCTGGGCAGCGGTGCGCGCCGCCATGCCCGAGCAAAAGCTCGATGCGCTGATCGTGCAGGGCGCCAACAACCTCGCCGGCACGGGCGGCTATTTCCGCTGGTTCACCGGCGTGTCGATGGGCACCTCCTACCCGGCCACGGTGGTCTTCCCGAAAGACGGGCTGATGACCCTGGTCAGCCACGGCCCGATGGGTGTCGAGCGGGACTTCGCCGGCAACGACCCGGTCTGGCGCGGCGTCGGAAAGTGGCTGCCGACCGCGAGTTTCCCGGCGATCGACTATTGCATCCCGTATGACGCCGAGCGGATCGCCGGCGCGATCAAGAAGGCGGGCTATCGCAATGTCGGCATCGTCGGCCTGAACAACATGCTGTTCGGCTTCGGCGACAACCTGCGCCGGATGCTCGACGGCGTGACGCTGAGCGACGCCACGCGGCTGATCGATCCGATCAAGGCGATCAAGAGCGCCGAGGAAATCGAGCTGATCCGCATGGCCGGCCAGATGCAGGACGAAATCCTTGCCAAGGTGGCGGGCCAGATCAAAGCCGGCAAGAAGGACTTCGAGCTGATGGCCTACGGCCAATACGTCGGCAACATGCTGGGCAGCGAAACCGGCTACATGCTGGGCTCGTCGTCATCGCCCGGCCAGCCGACCCAGATCAGGGGCCGCCGCGAGCAGGCGCGCACCATGCGCGACGGCGACGTGATCTATTACCAGTGCGAGAACACCGGGCCGGGCGGCATGATGACCCACGTCGGGCGCTACTACGTGCTCGGCAAGGCGCCGCAGGAGCTGGTCGACGCATTCGGCATCATCTGCGAGGCGCAGGACAACACCATCAAGATGCTGCAGCCCGGCGCCTCGCCGAAGGAGATTTTCGCCGCGCACAACGCCTTCATGGAAAAGCACGGCATGCACAAGGAGCCGCGGCTGCACTGCCACGGCCAGGGCTACGACGTGGTGGAGCGGCCGATGATCCGCCACGACGAGGACATGCCACTCGACAAGAGCATGAACATCGGGCTGCACCCGACCTTCGGCAACGCGCGGCTGTTCGTCACCGTGTGCGACAACTTCCTGATCGGTCCGGACGGCGGGATCGAGCACCTGCACAAGACGCCGCGCCAGATATTCGAGCTGTAGCCATGGCCGAAGCAACCTTCGACGTCATCGTCATCGGCGCCGGCATCGCCGGCCTGGTCACCGCCAACCGCGCGGCGCAACTCGGCAAGCGCGTCGTCGTGCTGGAGAAAAGCACCGAGGACAAGTATCTCTGCAACTCGCGCTACGCCTACGGCACGATCCACATCAACTACAGCGATCTCAACCAGGACGAGGACGTGCTGGTCGGCCGGATCGAGGCCGCCACCGAAGGCACCGCGCGCAAGGACCTGGCGCGCGCCGTCGCCAAGGATGGCCGCCGGCTGGTGCAGTGGCTGAAGAGCGAAGCCGTGAACGTGACGCAGCTCGACGGCTATCAGACCGCCGTGCTGGCGCCGGCCTGGCGCAAGGGTTTCGGCCTGACCTGGAAGGATTACGGCAGCGACCTCGCGTTGCAGCAGCTTGGCGCCAACTTCGAGAAGCGTCAGGGCCGCATCCTGCGCGGCACCCGCGCCCGCGGGCTCCGGCTGACGCCGGGCGGGATCGAGGTCGACACCGAAGGCTCCGGCAAGCTCACCGCCGACAGCCGTGGTAATCGCCGACGGCGGCTTCCAGGCCAACCTCGACATGGTCCGCGCCTTCGGCATCTCGCCCGCGCCGGAAAAGCTGTTGCCGCGCAACGGCGGCACCGCGGTCGGCGACGGCATCAAGCTCGCGCAATCGCTCGGCGGCGCGATCTCCATGGGGATGAACAACATCTACGGCCACATCCACAGCCGCGACGCCATGAAGACCGATCGGCTGTGGCCGCGGCCCTATCTCGACGAGGTGGCGGCGTCCGGCATCGTCGTCGACGCCAGCGGACGCCGGGTCGCCGACGAAGGCCTCGGCGGCATCTGGCTCAGCAACGCGATCGCCCGCACGTCCGACCCGCTGAGCACCACGATCATTGTCGACCAGCCGATCTGGGACGGACCCGGCCGCAATCACGTGCAGCCGCCCAATCCGCTGATCGAGGAGGCCGGCGGCACGGTGCATCGCGCCGACACGCTCGGCGAACTCGCGGCGCTGGCCGGCATTCCGGCGAAAGCGCTGGAGGAGACGGTGGCAGGCTACAACGCCGCGCTCGACGCCGGCACGCTGCCAAGCCTGTCGCCGCCGCGCACCACGCGCAACAAGCCGTGGCCGATCAGGACGCCGCCGTACTACTGCGGTGCCGATCTGCATCGCCATCACCAACTGCATGGGCGGCATCGTGGTGGACGGCGACGGCCGCGTGCTCGACAAAAGCGACAAGCCGATCCCGGGCCTCTATGCGGCGGGCTCCACGGTCGGCGGACTCGATGGCGGCCCGCACGCCGGCTACGTCGGCGGTCTGGTCAAGGCCACCATCGGGTTGCGCGCTGCCGAAGCGATCGCGAAATAGCGAATCTTGCCCGCCGCACGCCGCGACGGAACAAACCACCGCCTGCCCTCTTATGATTCAGGAGAGCATCGCTCCGGTAGAATCGGCGGAGACGCACATGAGCCTGTCATCGCAAGCGGCGCGGAGCTTGTCGCTCAGTGAAGGGCTGAAGCACGCTCACGAGCTCGAACAGGAAGCCCACCAGTTGATGGCGAAGGCCCAGTCGGATGTCGTCGCGAGCAAGAAAGCGTTGCGGCAGAGCCGCAAGATTCTGCGGCACGCCGAAGCGGAAAAACGCCACGCTTGAACGAGCTGCGCGGCGCGCCGATTGCGCTACTGCGTCGGGATATTGCCGGCCTTCACCAGTTCGAGGTTCGCCGCGATATCCTTCTTGAAGAAGTCCTGGAACTCCGCAACCGTCATCGGCAGCGGCTCGACGCCGAGGCTGGTCAGACGCGTCTGCACCGCCGGCAACGCCAGCGCCTTCATCACCTCGTCGTGCAGCTTGTCGACGATGGCCTTCGGCGTCTTCGACGGCAGATAGGCTCCCGTGTAGAACGGATAGATCGCATCAGCCGTGAGGCCCGCCTCGATCATCGTCGGCGCGTCGGGGAGCGTCGCGATGCGCTTGGCCGACATCACCCCGAGCGGAACGAGCTTGTTGTCACGCAGCGCACCGATCACCGTGGTCACCGGAGGCACGCTGAAGTCGATACGCCCGGCGATGGTTTCGGTCAGCCATTCGCCGCCCTTGAACGGAATGTGTTCGGCGGAGATGCCGGCGCTGACCAAAAGCCGTGCCGCACCGAAATGCGCGGCCGAGCCGACGCCGACCGTCGAATAGTTCAGCGCGCCGGGCTTGGCCTTCGCCGCGGCGATCAGCTCCGCCAGCGTCTTGTAACGCCCGGCGCCTGTGATGACCACGAGCGGGGTCTGTCCGAACGGCACCACCGGCGTGAAATCCGCGACCGTGTCATAAGGCAGCTTCTTGTAGAGAGCATTCGCCGCGGCGATCGAGCCGTAGACCAGCACGGTGTAACCGTCGGGCGCGGAATGGGCGACCATGTTGGCGCCAATGGTTCCGCCGGCGCCGGGCCGGTTCTCGATCACGAAGGTCTGCCCGAGCTGCTTGCCGACCTGCTCGAACACCACGCGCGCGATGATGTCGCTGGCGACACCCGCGGGGATCGGCACGATCACCGTGACGTTGCGCGTCGGCCAGTCGTCCGCCGCCGCGGGCGCAAGCGCCGCGAACAACATGGCAGCGCCCAGCACGACGTCGCGAATTCTGATGGCTTTCATTACATCCTCCGTTGCGCCGCAGATTGAGAGAGAAGCGTCCGAACGTCAATGCGGCACGCTTGCGTCCCGTCGCCGCGTGGGGCTAGATTCGCCTTCGAGGAAACGCGGAAATGGCAAGACCCAAAGCGCAGCTTCGGCTCGGCGCCTTCTTCAACCCGACCGGCCATCATGTCGCGTCGTGGCGGCATCCGACCGCGCAGGCCGACGCCGGCATCAACTTCAAGCACTACGTCGAGATCGCGCAGACCGCCGAGCGCGCCAAGTTCGACATGATCTTCCTCGCCGACAACGTCTGCGTCCGCGAGGCGAAGATGGAGGCGCTGTCGCGCTCGGCGCAGTACATCGCGAACTTCGAGCCGATCACGCTGATTTCGGCGCTGGCCGGCGTCACCGAGCGGATCGGGCTGACCTGTACCGCGTCGACCAGCTACAACGAGCCATTCCACGTGGCGCGGAAGTTCGCCTCGCTCGACCACATCAGCGGCGGCCGCGCCGGCTGGAACCTGGTCACCTCGGGCATGGCTGCCGAGGCGCTGAATTTTTCCCGCGACGCGCACTACGGCCATGCCGAGCGCTACGAGCGCGCCAACGAGTTCGCCGAGATCGTCACCGCATTGTGGGATAGCTGGGACGACGACGCATTTGCCCGCGACAAGGCGAGCGGGCTGATGTTCGACCCGGCGAAGATGCACGCGCTCAACCACAAGGGCAAGCACTTCAAGGTGCGCGGGCCGCTCAACATCCCGCGCTCGCCGCAGGGCCATCCGGTGATCGTGCAGGCCGGCACCTCGGACGACGGCATGGACGTGGCGGCGCGCTTCGCCGAGGTGATTTTTTCCGCGCACCTCACCATGGAATCCTGCCAGCAGTATTTTCGCGAGATCAAGACGCGGGCGCAGGACAAGTTCGGCCGCAACCCGGACCATCTCAAGGTGATGCCGGGGCTGTCCGCCTATGTCGGGCGGACCGCGGAAGAGGCCGAGGAGAAATTCGCCTATCAGAATTCGCTGATGCACGAGGTGGTGGCGCGGGAAATCCTGTCCACCGTGCTCGGCAACGTCGACCTGACGCCCTACGACTTCGACGGACCGCTGCCCGACAACCTGCCGATGTCGAACGCCAGCCAGAGCACGTTCAAATACGTCACCGAGCTGGCGAAGAAGGACAATCTCAGCATGCGCGCGATCGCCCAGGTGGTGGCCGGCGCGCGCGCCAAGATGGTGGTCAAGGGCACGCCGAAGCAGATCGCCGACCACATGGAGCAGTGGTACGTCGAGGAAGCCGCCGATGGCTTCAACATCATGCCGCCGCACCTGCCCGGCTCGCTCAACGATTTCGCCGAGCTGGTGATCCCGGAGTTGCAGCGGCGCGGCCTGTTCCGCACCGAATACACCGGGCGCACCTTGCGCGAGCATCTCGGCCTGCCGCGGCCGCCGAGCCGCTACGCCACGCGCGCCGACGAAGCGGCGGAATAGCGCGCCGCCGATGAACCAGACCCCGCTCGTCGTGCCCGCGCTCGGCGCCGTCTATGCGGCGCTGGCGCCGTGGGTCGAGGCGCTGCTGCGATTCTTCGTCGGCTTCGCGATGATCCCGCACGCCCTGCGGATGAGCCTCGGCTATTTCAAGGGCACCGGCGGACCGCCCGGCACGCTGTCGTCCGTGGTGCAGATGTACGACCGCAAGGGCTTTCGCCCTGGCTGGTTGTGGGGCTACTGCACCGTGCTGACCCAGTTCGTCGCCGCGCCGTGCGTCATGCTCGGGCTGTTGACCCGGCCGATGGCGCTGCCGCTGTTTCTGCTGCTGGCGCTGTCCGCCCATGACCACGGCAAGTACGACGGCTGGTTCTGGAACAAGATGGGCTTCGAGTATCCGGCGATGTGGGCGATCGGTGCGCTGTATTTTCTGATCAACGGCGGCGGACTGATTTCGCTCGATCACTTGCTGGGATTTGAGTTCTAGGGAGCAACAAAAATGGCCGACAATCTCGCGCAGGCGCGGCACGATCTCGCGGTGGCGAACCGCGTCGTCTCGCTCGAAGGCATCATCGACGCGTTCGGGCATGTGTCGATGCGGCATCCGACCAGGCCGGACCGCTATCTGATCTCGCGGTCGCGCTCGCCCGAGGTGGTCGAGGCGAGCGACATCTACGAATACACCCTCGACAGCGAGCCGGTGACGCCGCTGCCGGACGGCATCCGCGGCTACGGCGAGCTCGTCATCCACGGCGAGATCTACAAGGCGCGGCCAGACGTCAACGCGGTGGCGCATCATCACAGCATGGCGGTCCTGCCGTTCTGCAACTCCGGCGAGGAATTGGTGCCGCTCTATCACATGGGCGCGCAGATCGGCGAGAAGGTGCCGTTCTGGGACAGCCGCGACGAGTTCGGCGACACCTGCCTGCTGGTGCTGAAGCCGGAGGAGGGCCGCTCGCTCGCCAAGGCGCTCGGGCCGTATTGGCTGATCCTGATGCGCCGCCACGGCGCGACGGTGGCGGCGAAGAACCTCATCGAGCTGGTGTTCCGCTCGATCTACAGCGTTCGCAACGCCGAACTTCAGCTCACCTGCAAGGCGCAGGGCAACCCGCTCAGTCCGTTGACGCCGGGCGAAGCGAAGATGGCGTGGGACCGCAACCTGATGCCGCGGCCGCAGGCGCGCGCCTGGGAATACTGGTCGACGCGGCTGAAGAAGGCCGGCGAATATCCAGCCGGCGCACCGAAGAAGGTGGCCGTAAAGACGGCGAAGTCGCGCAGCACGAAATCCCGCAGCAAGCGCCGGTAATCGAGCCTGTCCGGCCGGCCTTAATTGTTAAAATTCTCGTCAAACCCTACGCCGCCTTTTAGCGCGGCGTTGCAGGCCTACGTATTATCCCCGAGGCGCCGAAGCCCTGGGTCCATCCGATGTCCAACGAACGCCGTCAGCACCGTCGCTACGCCATCAACCGGATCGCGAAGTACCAGACCGACGCGACCACGCTGCCGCGCGACTGCATGATCACGGACATCTCCAAGCACGGCGCGCGGCTGTTCGCCGACGGCGTCGAGGTCCCGGACCAGTTCCATCTGCTGATCTCCGGCGAAAAGGGCGAGCGCAAGGAATGCCGCGTGGTCTGGCGCCTGGGCGGCGAAATCGGCGTCACTTTCCTCGGATCGAGCATGCGCGCCTAGCGGTTTGACTGGCGATTTCCGGGCTTTGCCGATCGGACCGAAGCGGACTTTCCGCCGTGGCCGCCGGAACTCTTAAACGCGTGCGTAACCACTGGCCGCTATCTTTCCCATGGCCCCCCGCCAGGAACAATTCCGCGGGCAATTGAGTTGAATTGGGCAATCGGGAGTCCTTTTTCATGCGTAAACTGCTGCTGGCGACCTCTGCCGCCGCCTTGGCGCTGGCTTTTTCCGGGCCGGTCCTTGCCGAGTCCGACGGGGCGCCCGCCACCACCGGCACCATCGCGCCAGCCGAGACCACCACCACCGACGGCCTGGTGTTCTCCAAGGACGCCGATCAGGCCAAGCCGATCGAGCAGGTCAAACCGGCCGATGCATCCAAGCCCGCCGATCTTGCGGCTCCGCCCGCCACCACAGCGCAAACGGCCGACGACGGCGGCGTGTCGGCTGCGCTCCGCGACCTGGTCGAGAACAAGCTTTCGCAATACGTGCCGCGCGAACAAGATCGCGCCGGCGTGCTGTCGTTCTATCGCGACCGCCAGTTCGCGCCGATCTGGAGCGACGCCGGCAAGGCGGCCCCTCGCGCTTCGCAGGCGATGACGTTCCTCAAGGGCGTTGCGGCCGACGGCCTCGACCCGGCCGACTATCCGACGCCGGCTTTCGATGATCCGCAGAAGCTCGCCGCCGATGAGCTGACGCTGACGCAATCCGTCCTCGCGTTTGCCCGACACGCCAGCATGGGCCGCGTCGCCTTCTCGCGGGTCAGCGGCGCCGTCTATTTCGACCAGAAGGCGCCGGCCGCAGCCGACGTGCTGGGCAAGCTCGCTGACGGCACCGACGTCCGCGCCAGCCTCAACAGCTACAATCCGCAGAGTCCGCAGTACAAGGCGCTGAAGGCCGAACTAGCCGCGATCCGCAGCGGCAAGAGCGTCGAGCCGAAGGCAGCGCCCGCGCCGAAGGTTGCCGAGAGCAAGAACAAGCACGCGGCCAAGGCGGCGCCGAAGCAAGAAGCCAAAGAAACCACGTCGGCCACCGCCGACACCGTGATCGCCAACATGGAACGCTGGCGCTGGATGCCGCACCAGCTCGCCGCGACCTATGTGATGGTCAACCTCCCGGATTACACGCTGAAGGTCGTGCAGAACGGCAAGACCGTGTGGACCACCAAGATCGTGGTCGGCAAGCCCGGCGACCACGCCACGCCGCTGCTCACCGAGACGATGAAATACATCACCGTCAATCCGACCTGGAACGTGCCGCCGTCGATCATCAAGAACGAGTACCTGCCGGCGCTGGCGCGCGATCCCAATGCGCTGACCCGCATCGGTTTGCAGATGACCCACGACAAGAACGGCGCGATCCGCATCTTCCAGCCGCCGGGCGACCGCAATGCGCTCGGCCGCATCCGCTTCAACTTCCCGAACAAGTTCCTGGTGTACCAGCACGACACGCCGGACAAGAAGCTGTTCGCGCTGTCGGCGCGCGCCTACAGCCACGGCTGCATGCGGGTGCAGAACCCGGATGACTACGCCGAGGTGCTGCTCGGCATCACGCAGCCGGATGAGCATTACACCGTTGCGAAAATTCGCTCGATGTACGGCTCGACCGAGCGCAACATCAGCCTGAAGCAACATATCCCGGTCTACATCACCTACCAGACCGCGTTCACCGACGACGCCGGCAAGGTGCAGGCGCGCGCCGACATCTACGGCCTCGACCGCGACATCACCAACGAGCTGCATCGCGACCGCCGCAACGCCGATACGCCGGTGGCGCGAAACTACAACTCGAGCAGCAAGCCGGTCCATGCGGCGGCGAGTGACCGGGCGTCCGGCGATTTCCGCGGCGGCGGCAGCGAGCAACGCCCGCGCCTACGGCTACTCGACCTATCCGGGCTACACGACCTGGGACGCCAACGCCTCCGGCGTCAACCTGCGCAGCGCCTACCAGGCGGCGCCGGATCGCAACCGGATTTGGTAGTCCGCCGGAGCGGGTGATTCAGCTCCGGCTCAGGCGGCCGACCAGGGCGTTGGCGCCGATCGCAATCACGAACAGCACCAGCAGCACCGCGTACATGCGCGGCATGTCGAAGCTGTTGTAGGCGTCGATGATCATGAAACCGATGCCCTTGTTCGACAGCTTGGTCTCGGCCAGCAGCGTGCCGATCATGGCGACGCCCATGCCGAGGCGGGCGCCGTTGACGATCGGCTCGCGCATCGCCGGCAGATAAATCTTGCTGACCATCTGCCAGGTGTTGAGGCGGAAGCTTCGGCCGACGCGGATCAGCACGCCCTCGATCTGGCGCATGCCGGCAGCGGCGCTCAGCACGACCGGGAAGAAGCAAGACACCGTGCCCATGGCGATCTTGGATTCGGGGCCGACGCCGAACCACATGATCATCACCGGAAAGAACACGATCTTCGGCGTCGGGCCGAGATAATAGAGATAGCGCTCGAAGGCGCGGGCCAGGAACGGGTTGGCGCCGAGCGCGATGCCGATGGCAAGGCCGGTGCTGCCGCCGATCAGGAGAGCGGTCACCACCTCGTAGATGGTGACGTAAAGATGCCAATAGAACGCCGGGATGGTGAGGTCATGGCCCAGCAGCGACACCTTGAGGTCGGGTTGGAACAGCAGCTCCACGAGCGCCTTGCCGATGGTGAGCGTGGAGGGAACGACGTCGCGCAGCAGAATGCCCGACGCCGCCACTGCCTCCCAGATCGCCAGCAGAGTCAGCAGGATGGCGATGCGCAGCCACGTCACCGGGGTGAGCCACGGTGCAGCATGGCGCGGCGTCGCCGTCAGGTGCCCGGTCTGAGCCATCGTTCGATCCGTTCGGTGCCGATGAAGAACAACACGCTGACCAGGATGACGAAGCAGATCGCAGCGTAAGTCCCGGGCAGGTCGTAGCGCTCGGCGAGCTCGTTGACGAGCTGGCCGAGGCCGCCGAAGTTGATCAGGAACTCGACGCCGACGATGTTGATCAGCGCGAAGATCATGCCGAGGCGGACGCCGACAAAGATATTCGGCAGCGCCGAGGGAAACAGGATTTTCCAGTAGAGCTGCGACGGCGTCAGCTTCAGGCTCCGCCCGACGTTGATCAGCACCGGCCGGGTGCCGGTCAGCCCCTCGAGCGTCTTCAGGATCACCGGCGGCAGCGCCGAGACGAAGGCGATCATGATGATGGTCCAGGCGCTGCGGCCGAAGATCACCAGGAACAGCGGATAGACCAGCACCAGCGGCGCCGACGCCACCGCCGCCACCCACGTTTCGGTGGCAAGCCGGATCAGGCGAACGCGATGCAGCAGCACACCGATGCCGATGCCGGCGACGCTGAGCATCAGGCTCGCCGCCAGCGCCTCGCCGCAGGTGAGAAAGAAGCGCGGCAGGATGTGCTCATCGACGATGATGCGCTGGAAGCTCATCACGATCTCGGACGGCTTCGGCACGATGAACGGGTTGATCACCCCGGTCCGGACCAGCACCTCGACCAACGCCACCAGCGCCAGCAGACAGACGATCCCGAACACGAACGGAACGCCTTCGCGCAGGATGGCCCGCCGCGCGTTCATGCCGATGTCCCCGCGCGGCCGCGGCGGGCCTCGTCGTCCTTCATGCCCCTGCTGGCCTCTTCGCGCAGATCGCTCCAGATCTGCGCGACATAGCGGCCGAAATCGTCGCTGGTGACGATCTCCGAACTTCTCGGCCGCGGCAGCTTGATCTCGACCATGCGCTTCGTCTTGCCCGGACGATAAGTCATCACCAGGATGCGGTCGGAGAGCTGCACCGCTTCGGTCAGGTTGTGGGTGATGAGGAGCGTGGTCTGCTTGAGGTCCTGCTGGATTTGCAGAACTTTGTCGCCGAGGAGCAGCCGGGTCTGCTCGTCGAGCGCCGCGAACGGCTCGTCCATCAAGAGGATTTTCGGCTCGGAGGCGAGCGTGCGCGCCATCGAGACGCGCTGGCGCATGCCGCCGCTGAGCTCGGCCGGATAGCGCCGCTCAAAGCCATTCAGCCCGACCAGATCGATGAAATGACGGGCGCGTTCGGTCCGCTCGGCCTTGGCCATTCCGGCGATCTCGAGCGGAAACG
This sequence comes from uncultured Alphaproteobacteria bacterium, assembly GCA_963785665.1. Lineage (GTDB taxonomy): Bacteria > Pseudomonadota > Alphaproteobacteria > Rhizobiales > Xanthobacteraceae > Z2-YC6860. The sequence goes on along the minus strand of CAWAWF010000018.1, from coordinate 260,218 downwards.
CCACGTTGTCGATCACGTTGCGCCAGGGGAAGGTCGACTCCTCCTGGAAGATCATGCCGATCGAGGCGTGCGGGCCGCGGATGGTCTCGCCGCCGACCATGACGCGGCCGTCATAGCCGCCGAGCAGCCCGCCGATGATGTTGAACAGCGTGGACTTGCCGCAGCCGGATGGGCCGATCACCGAAAGGAATTCGCCCGGCACCACGTTGAACGACACGCCGTCGACGGCCGTGAGAACACCGTCCTGCGTCTCGAAACGCTTGACGATGTTCTCGACAACCAGGGCGGGATCGGCGGCAGGCATGGTGTTGCTCACCGCCGGTTGTCGTCAGGTGCCGCGATCGGCCTTGCCGCGGGCCATGGCCGCGGCGGTGGCAGGGCTGTAGCCGCCGAGGATGCGGGCGTCGACCACGGCGACGCCGCCGCCTTCGACCACCGCGATAGCCTCCTTGAGCGCCTTCTCCAGCTCGCCGGCGTTGTTGCAAGGCCCGAAGCCCTTGGCGCCCTGCCCGCGCGCCACCATGCCGATGTCGATGTCTGGATCGGCGATGCGCTGGCCGATCCATTTGTTGTCGACCGGACGGTTACGGGCAATGGCGACACGCTCCTGGTGGACCTCGTCGTTGTAGAACGACCGATTGTTGGCCACCAGGAACAGGATCGGAATGCGGTAGTGCGCCGCGGTCCAGACCGCGGTGTTGCCCATCATGAAGTCGCCGTCGCCGCAAATCGCGATCGGCAGGCGGCCGGAGCCCTTGAGCGCCAGCGCCGCGCCGACCGAGATGCCCGGGCCGCCGCCGACGCCGCCGCCGCCGTCGGAGCCGACGTAATCGAGCGGATGACGGAACGGCCAGAATTCGCCGTGCCAGGACAGCGAAACGTGGGTCAGCGTGGTGGTGCGGTCGCCGACCACGTGGCGCAGCACGTTGGCCATGTCAGCCGCCGCCATCTGGCTGTCGGCCGCGGGCTTGTCCTTGAGCGGATGCGGGCGGGCCACATGGGGCTTCTTCGGCTTGGCCTTCGAGCCGATCGCGTCGATCAGCGCCGCGACCGTGGCGTCGGCCTCCGCCGGGATGAACAGGTCCACCGCCGGCAGACCCTCGTAGTCCATGCTCCAGCCGTTGTGCAGGTTCTGGTCGAGCGACACCTGGATCACGGTCGAGGACGGCACGCCGCCGATCGCCTTGAAGGTACCGGCAAGATCGACCCAGTCGAGGCTGAGGATGACGTCGGCATCCTTCACCGCGGCGATCAGGTCGTCGGTGGCGAAGGTCGCGGGATAGCCGATATGGAGCGGATGGTCGGTCGGGAACGCCGCGCCGATCTTGAGGTTGGTGGCGACGCGCGCATCGAGCGCTTCGGCGAGCGCAATGCGGCGCTTCCAGTCGTCTTCCTTGCGCGACATCCGGCCGCACAGGATCAGCGGCTTCTTGGCGCCGAGCAGAAGCTCCGCGGCCTTCTTCGCAAGCTCAGCCGACGGCCCCTGCACCACCGCCGGCATGTAGCGCTTGGCATCGATCGGCGGCAGCGGCCCCGGCAGCTTGCCCTCCTGAACCTCGGCGTCGAGGTTGATGTAGGTCGGCCCGCACGGCGCGGTGTTCGCCATCCAGTAGGCGCGCAGCACGGACTCGCGGGCGGCGCCGGCCGAGGCCGGCTGGTCATCCCATTTGGTGAAATTGCGGATGATGGCGCCCTGGTCGGCGGCGGTGTGGATCCAGTCGATCCACGGCCGGCGCTTCATGGCGTCGACCGGGCCGGTGGCGCCGAGGATCAGGATCGGCATGCGGTCGCACCAGGCGTTGAAGATCGCCATGGTGGCGTGGAACAGGCCGACATTGGAGTGCACGGCGGCGCCCATCGCCTTGCCGGTCACTTTTGCATATCCGTGCGCGATGGCGACGGCGGCCTCCTCGTGCAGGCAGAGGATCATCTGCGGCTGCTCGTTGCCGAGGAAGTTGACGATGGAGTCGTGCAGGCCCCGGTAGCTCGCGCCGGGATTGAGCGCGATATAGGGAATGTCGAGCGCGGAAAGCGTCTCGGCGACCACGTCGCTGCCGAATGCCGGCGCGTTGGTGCTGTAGGGAACTTGAAGCCGCTCGACCTTATGGATGTCGGGGTCACGAGCGGTGCTTGATTTTGGGGCCATTGTGCTTTGAGTCCAGGTTCGGCCGGCCATCCATACGGGCACCGGTCTTGAACCGACGGAGCACGCTTGCGGACGCGGCAAAGGCGCCCGAAAAAGACCATAGGGCGGTAGCCGCGTCAAACCCCTTTTGCCGCGTTGCGGGCAGGGCTGCGCTTGCGGGATGAAGTGAAGTGCGCCTACGACGCCCGGACGCGGCTGAAGAAGCCCGCCACCTTGGCTTCGAGGTCGTGGGCGCGCGCGGACAGCCGCGTGGTCCAGCCGCTGATCTCGCCGGCGGCGCTGGCGCCCTGCCGGGCGGCCTGCTCGACCGAATGGATTTCGGTCGAGGCGCGCGAGGTGTTGCCGGCCGCCTTGTTGATGCTGTGGCTGATGCCTTGGGTGGTCTGGGCCTGCTGCTCGACCGCCGCGGCGATCGTGGTCGCGACCTCGGTCAGCTTGCGGATGCTCTGCGCGATCGACACCACCTCGCCGACCGCGCCCTTGGTGGCGGCCTGGATCGCCGCGACCTGCTGCGAGATTTCCTCGGTCGCCCGCGAGGTCTGGTTGGCCAGCGCCTTGACCTCGGCGGCGACCACGGCGAAGCCCTTGCCGGCCTCGCCGGCCCGGGCCGCCTCGATGGTGGCGTTCAGCGCCAGCAAATTGGTCTGCGCGGCGATCTTGGAGATCAGCCCGACCACCGAGCCGATCCGCTCCGACGCTTCGTTCAACAACTGGATGTTCTGCTGGGTGCGCTCGGTGTCGTCGACCGCCGCGCGCGCCATGTCGAGGCCGTGCGCGGCCTGCTGGCCGATCTCCCGGATCGAATCGGCCAGCTCGCCGGTGGCCGACACCACGAGGCCGACGCTCTCGGTGGTCTCCTCGGAGGCGGCCGACGCGTGCCCCATGCGGTTGACCGTATCGTCGGTGATCTGCTGCATCATCGCCGACGTGGCGCTGAGCGATCCGGACGACTCGTTGATCGCCTGGATCACCGCGCCGATGGTGCCGTCGAACTCGGCGATCGCGTTGTCGACCTCATGCCGCCGTGCCTCGGCGAGCTGTTCCTTGGCACGGAGCGCGAGCGTCGAGGTGGTGGCGATGTCGCACAGCATGGCGCGCAGCAGCACCTTGCCACGCTGGGCCGCTGTCGCGCTGGAAAAGCGGTGCCGCGCCGCGAGCAGCTCGAACGCACGCGACAGGAATTGAGCGGCGTAGAGCAGCCGCCCGCGTCCTTCGAGGCCGATCGCGGTGAGGCCATCGACGGTGCGCCGGCAGGTCTCGTGGTACTCGATATCGAAGGTGCCGGCCATCAGCGCGCGCATATGCGCGATCTCGAGGGCGCGGATTTCGTTGCTGGTGCCTGGCATAGATCGCCGCCACATGCGGCAGGTGGGTCGCGCTCTCGAACAACTCGTCCAGGATCGAATCGAACGACGGCTCGATCAGCCGCCAGGTGTCGCGAAGCGTCTGGCGCGCCTGCTCGTCGAGTCCGTAGCTCGCAAGCCGTGGTCCAAACTCGGGAGGAAGCTGCTGGCGCGACATGGAGCGCTCAGGCGGCCCGGACTCGTTGGAAGAAGTTCGCGACCTTGACCTCGAGGTCCTGCGCGCGGGCCGACAGGCGCTCGGTCCAGCCGCCGATCTCGCCGATCGCCGACGGCGGCGTGGCTGGCGGCCTGCTCGACCGACTTGATCTCGTCGGAGGCGCGCGCGGTGTTGCCGGCGGCGGTCTGGATGCTGTTGGCGATCTCGCGCGTGGTGGCGCCCTGCTCGTCGACCGCGGCGGCGATCGAGGTCGACACCGACGTCAGCTCGTGGATGCTGCGGCCGATCGAGCCGATCTCGTTGACCGCGCCCTTGGTGGCCTCCTGGATGGCGGCGACCTGCTTGGAAATATCGTCGGTCGCCCGCGAGGTCTGGTTGGCGAGCGCCTTCACCTCGGCGGCGACCACGGCGAAGCCCTTGCCGGCTTCGCCGGCGCGGGCCGCCTCGATGGTGGCATTGAGCGCCAGCAGGTTGGTCTGCGCGGCGATCTTGGAGATCAGGCCTACCACCGAGCCGATACGCTCGGCGGCCTCATCGAGCGAGCGGATGGTCTTGTTGGTGCGCTCGGTGTCGGCGACGGCCGAGCGGGCCATCTCCATGCCGCGCGCCGCCTGCTCACCGATCTCAGTGATCGAGTTGGACAGCTCTTCGGTGGCGGCAACGGTGAGGTCGACGCTCTGCCGGGTTTCCGCCGAGGCGTTGGTGGCCGCAGCCATCCGCCGCACCGTGTCGGCGGTCACATGCTGCACCGTGGCCGCGGTTGTCGTCAGCGAGCCGGTCGCCTCCTTCAGCGCGCCGAGCACGCCGCCGATGGCACCGTCGAATTCGCCGATCGCCTGGTCGATCGCCTGACGGCGGGCCGAACGGGCGTCGCGCACGCGCTGCAGATAGAAGGTCGAGGTGGTGGCGAGATCGAAGAAAAGCGCCTGCGACAGGACATCGATGCGCTCGGCGAACCTGGCAGACGAGAAGCGATGCTTGCGCCCCAGCACGGCAATTGCCGTCCGCAAAACGGCGGCGGCGGAATTCATGCGGGCGCGGCCCTCGAAACCCAGGTCGCCTTCCTCGTCGATGGTGTTGCGGCAGCACGTCAGGTAGTGCTGGCCAAAGTCCGCCCGCAGCATTTCCTGGTATTGCCGGATCTCGATGCGCCGGAATTCGCTGCCGTTCTTCTCATAGACCTCCGCCACCTGCTGTAGCCGGGCGGCGCCGTCAATCACCTCATCGACGGCGCGGCCGAGATGAGGTGTCAGCAACGGCGCGATCTCTTGCAATATCGCGCGCGCCCGGTCATCGATCACGTAGTTGGCGAGCCGAGCGGCCAGCTCCGGGGCGACGGGGGGCAGCGTCATCGACGGCAAACCATGGTTGACCAAAGGTTGCGTAGATATACGGCAGCAATCCTTGTCCCGGCCTTAATGACCCGTTGCTTCGAGGGATCGCACTGGCGGAACTCGGGCCGCCGGTGGACTGTTGCTCGCCTGCAGCAAGCCGCATAGGCTTTCGCCGGGTCGGCCATTGGCCGACAGGGCGTTGTCGGTGGTGGAGTTGCGCGTCGTGGCCACGTCGGGAGAGGAGCGCATCCGGCAGCTTACGCAGCGGATGCTGCGAAAGAAGCTCTACGTGATCCTCTCCAAGGGCGGCGCCACCGCCGAGCAGATCGGCGCCCTGCTGCCGCAGCATCTCGAATACATGATCGGCCTGGAAAAGCAGGGCGTTCTGTTCGCCTCCGGACCGCTCACAGCGGCACCCGGTGCGCCGCAAGGCGACGGGCTGACCATCCTGCGGGCCGGCAGCGCCGACGAGGCGCGCGCTATCGCTTCGGCCGATCCGTTCGTCGTCAACAAGCTGCGCAGCTTCGAGGTGCGCGAGTGGACGTTGATGGAGGGTTCGTTCGGCGTGAAAGTGAATTTCTCCGACCAGTCGCTCGACATCGCGTGACAAGAAAAAGCAGGGAGCGGGAATGCAAACCGTAGGCTTCATCGGCGTCGGCAAGATCGGGCAGCCGATCTCGGAAAACCTGATCAAGAGCGGCTTCAAGGTGCTCGGCTATCGGCGTGGTTCACTGGCCGAGTTCGAGAAGGTTGGCGGCACGCCGGCAAAATCGCCGGCGGAGATCGGCCAGCAGTGCGACATCGTGTTCTCCTGCGTGCCGACGGTGGAGGCGGTCGACGAGGTGGTGAACGGGCCGGACGGCCTGATCCATTCGGCGCGGCCCGGCCAGGTCATCGTCGAGCTCGGCTCGCATCCGGTCCCCGACAAGGAGAAACATGTCGCGACGCTGGCCAAAAAGGGCGCGGCTTATCTCGACGGCGAGGTCAGCGGCACGCCGGGCATGGTGCAGGCCCGCAAGGGCGTGATCTATCTCGCCGGCGACGCCGAAGCCGCCAAGAAGATCGAGCCGGTCGTCAAAGGCTTCGCCGATCTCAGCATCTACTTCGGGCCGTTCGGCGGCGCGAGCAAGGTCAAGCTGATCAACAACCTGCTGGTGTCGATCAACATCGCCGCGGCCGCCGAGGCGATGGCGCTGGGGCTGAAAGCCGGCGTCGACGTCGACGCGCTGATCAAGGCGGTCGCCAACGGCAGCGGCGGCTCGACCCAGTTCGGCATCCGCGCGCCGTGGATGGCGCAGCGCAAGTTCAAGCCGATCCAGGGCTCGCCGAAGCTGCTGTCGCACTATTTCGGCATGATCGACAACTGGGCCGACTCGATCGGCGTCGCGACGCCGATCTTCGACCGCGCCGTCGAGCTCTATGAGCACTGCGACAAGATGGGTCTCGCCGACGACAACGACGTCTCGGTGATGATCGACGTGCTGAACGACATCAAGAGAGAAAAACACGGAAAAGGAAAGTAGCCATGATCGGTGTCAAGAAAATCGCCCACGCCACCTACGAAACGCCCGATCTGGACAAGCAGACCGAGTACTACACCGACATCCTCGGCCTCAACCTGATCGCCAAGGAAAAGGACGTCGCCTACCTCGCCTCCACCATCGACCATCATTCGGTGGTGCTGCGAAAGGGCGGCGGCGCGCGCGGCACATGCGTGCGGCTCGGCTTTCAGCTCGGCCCCGACGACGACATCGACGCCTTCGTCAAGCAGACCGAGGCGAAAGGGATCAAGACCACGCGCAAGAAGGACCCGGAGCCGTCGATCGCCGAAATGGTGAGCTTCGAAGACCCCAAGGGCACCGTGATGGAGGTGTTCAAGCGCGGCGAGTTCATGCACCAGAAATTCCCGACCAAGGGAATCGTCCCGCACAAGATCGGCCACGTCGCCTTCTTCGTCAAAGACGTCAAGAAGACCACCGACTTCTACTGCGACGTGCTGGGCTTCCGGGTGTCGGACTGGATGGGCGACTTCTTCTCGTTCCTGCGCTGCGGCACCGACCATCACACCATCAACCTGATGAGCGATCCGGAGGACCGGCACTTCCACACCGCGTTCGAACTGCGCGACTGGGGCCACATGCTGACGGCTTGCGATCAGCTCAGCCTCAACGGCTACAAGCTGTTGTGGGGCCCCGGCCGGCACGGCATCGGCCACAACCTCTTCACCTATCACCGCTCGCCGAACGGGCTGATCACCGAATTGTTCGCGCAGCTCGACCAGATGAACGAGGCGCTCGGCCATTTCGAGCCGCGGCCGTGGCATCGCGACCGGCCGCAGAAGCCGAAGGTGTGGCAAAAGGACCCGAGCGCGTCGAACTATTGGGGTATCATGCCGACCGACGAGATGCACAAGTAGAAGACTGCACAACAAGGCCGCGCGCAACGACGCGCGGCCCCGAGGGAGGAAGCGATGACGAGGATTTGTGGGAAGGCGCTGCGCGCGCTCGCCGCGGCGTTCATCGTTGGAGCTGCCGCACTCTCGGGCGCGTCCGCGCAGAGCGGCAATCCGATCCGGATCGGCGTCGGCCTGGCGCTGACCGGCGCCGGCGCCGCACCGAGCAAGGTGGTCAACACCGCGCTGGAGATCTGGCGCGACGACGTCAACGCCAAGGGCGGGCTGCTCGGCCGGCCGGTCGAGCTCGTCATCTACGACGACCAGAGCACGCCGGCCAACGTGCCCGGACATCTACACCAAGCTGATCACCGTCGACAAAGTCGACCTGCTGCTTGGCCCCTACGGCACCAACTTCGTGGCGCCGGCGATGCCGACCATCATCCAGAACAAGAAGCTGACCATCAGCTTCACCGCGATCGGCATCAACGACAAGTTCAACTACGACAAATACTTCTCGATGGTCTCGGTCGGCCCGGAGGGCGTCAACTCGTTCTCGATCGGCTTCTTCGACATGGCGGCGGCGCAGAATCCGAAGCCGCAGACCGTCGCGATCCTCGCCGCCGACGCCGAGTTCGCCCAGGGCGCGGCGCAGGGCGCCCGCGAGGAGATCAAGAAGCACGGCTTCAAGATCGTCTACGACAAGAGCTACCCGCCGAGCACGACCGACTTCGGGCCGGTGGTGCGCGCCGTGCAGGCCACCAACCCCGACATCGTCTATATCGGCGCTTATCCGCCCGACAACGTCGGCATCATCCGCGCCGCCAACGAGATCGGGCTGTCGCCGAAGATGATGGGCGGCGCGATGATCGGCATGCTGGTGACGCCGATCAAGGTGGCGCTCGGCCCGCTCGCCAACGGCCTGATCACCGGCGAGAACTTTGCCGCCGCGACGGCAAAGAGCATCGCCGGCGCGCCCGAATTCCTCAAGCGCTACACGGCCAAGGCGACTGCGGCCGGCGTCGATCCGCTCGGCTTCGCCTGGGCGCCGTTCGCCTACGGCGGCGGCCAGGTGCTGGCGAAGGCGGTCACCGAGACCAAGAGCCTCGATCACGACAAGCTCGCCGAATACATGCACAAGGCGACGTTCGAGACCGTGGCCGGCACCTTCACCTTCGCCAAGAACGGCGAATGGGCGAAGCCGCGGATGGACTGGACGCAGGTCCAGAACGCGCAGCCGAACAACCTCGATCAGTTCCGCGACGGCAAGGCGCAGCCGATCGTGTGGCCGCCCGAGGCCAAGACCGGTACGCTGATCTATCCGTATGGCGACGCGCGGAAGAAATAATGGCTGCCAGCTTCAGGGGAGGATGACATGGTGAAGCTATCTCGACGGGCGCTGGGGAGCGCCGCGGTTGCGGCGTTGCTGCTCGCGGCGGCACCGGCGCAAGCCGCCGATCCGATCAAGGTCGGCATGTCGCTGGCGCTGACCGGCGCCGGCGCGCCGGCCGGCAAGATGCTGCAGGCCGCCATCGAGCTTTGGCGCGACGACGTCAACGCCAAGGGCGGCATCATCGGCCGCCCGGTCGAGGTCATCATCTACGACGACCAGAGCAACCCGTCGCAAGTGCCGGGCCTCTACACCAAGCTGATCAGCGTCGACAAAGCCGACCTGCTGGTCGGGCCGTACGGCACCAACTACGTGGCGCCGGCGATGCCGACCATCATCCAGAACAAGAAGATGCTGATCAGCTACACCGCGATCGGCATCAACGACAATTACCACTACGACAAGTACTTCTCGATGGTGCCGGTCGGCTCCGACGGCGTGAACGCCTTCTCGAAGGGCTTCTTCGAATTGGCGGCGCAGCAGAAGCCGAAGCCGCAGACGGTCGCGATCATCGCCGCCGACGCCGAGTTCGCCCAGGGCGCGGCGCAGGGCGCCCGCGAGGAGCTGAAGAAGCACGGTTTCAAGCTGATCTTCGACAAGAGCTATCCGCCGAACACCACCGACTTCACCCCGGTGATGCGCGCGGTGCAGGCCGCCAATGCCGACATCGTCTATGCCGGCGCCTATCCGCCGGACAGCGTCGGCCTGGTGCGCGCGGCGAACGAGATCGGGCTCAACCCGAAGATGTTCGGCGGCGCCCTGATCGGCCAGCTCGTCACCCCGATCAAGGCCAATCTCGGCCCGATGCAGAATGGCCTCGTCATCGCCGAAAGCTTCGTGCCCGCGCCGAAGCTCAACTTCCCCGGTCTCGACGACCTGATGAAGCGCTATCAAGCCAAGGCGGGCGAGTTGAAGACTGACCAGATCGGCTATGCCTTCGTGCCGTTCGGCTATACCAACGGCCAGATCCTGGATCAGGCGGTGACCGCGACCAAGAGCCTCGACCCCGATGTGCTGGCCAAGTATCTGCACAGCCACACCTTCAAGACCGTGGTCGGCGACATCTCGTTCGGCAAGGACGGCGAATGGGCCAAGCCGCGCATGGTGCTGACCCAGTTCCAGAACATTGCGCCGAACAACGTCGAGCAGTTCAGGAACGGCGATCACCAGCCGATCCTGTGGCCGCCGGAATACAAGAGTGGCGAGATGATCTATCCGTACGAGAAGGCGCGCGGAGCGAAGTAGGCCTCGTTGTCCCGGGCGCGGTGCAGCGTCCGGGACACGCGCGCCGTTCCCGCTAATGTCCTCGTTCGTTCGCAAAGAACGAATTGCGCCGCGAATCGAAACCGAATCTCGTCGGAAAATTTTGTCTTAACGCGGTCGCGCCGAATCCGCCGCCGCGTTTAAGCAAGAACACGCCGATGTTCCTGCAATCGTCCCGCTTCGTTCTCAAAAGCCGAATTGGTTCCCGACGCGGAACCGATTCGGGCGCGGAAATTTTCCGTTAAAGCGAAACGCTTACTTCGCCATCGCGGGCGCGCGGTCGACCGCTTTCAAGATCTGCGGCCGCATGTCGGTGGTCGTGGCCTTGTCCTGGATCGGCGGGCGCGGCAGCTTCGCGGTGCCCTTCTCCATGATGAAGGTGTAGTCGAGCGAATACCACGGTGCTTTCACGTCCGGCGACGGCGGCTTGTCGTCGTGACGGACGAACTCGCCGAGCAGCCGCCGGGTCACGCCGAACTGCACGTCGGTCTCGATGTTCGGATCGTCCGGCAGGTAGACCTGCGAGATGTGGGTCTTGTAGCCGGTCTTGTAGATCAGAAAGTGCACATGCGCCGGCCGCATATTGTGACGGCCTTGCGCCTTCAGGAGGTCACCGACCGGTCCGTCGATCGGGATCGGATAGCCGGCGGGCTTGATGCTGCGGAACGAGAAGCGGCCCTCCTTGTCCGTGGTGAACTTGCCGCGCAGGTTCATGTCGGCCTGGGTCGGGTCCTGGTTCTCGTACAGCCCCTCGGTCGAGGACTGCCAGATGTCGACCTCGGCGTCGGCGACTGGCTTGCCGTCGCGGTCCTGCACCAGGATATTGCAGAACAGCTCCGGCCCGGGCGTCGGCGAGCGCACGATCGAGCCGCCGTTTTCGGTGCGCGGCGAATCGAGCCGCCAGAACGGTCCGAGCAGGTTGGCCGTGGTCTCGGTCGCGCCGTTCGCGCCGTTGTTGAGCAGGCACACCAGCGTGGACACTCCGAGCGAGCCCGACGCCAGCACCGCCTCGTTGTGGAAGGAGTTCGAGCTCTGCCCGATCGAATTGACGATGGCGCAGGCCTGGTGGAACTCCTCCTCTGTGAGCTTCACCTCGCGGACGAAGGCATGCAGGTGCTTGACCAGGGACGTCATCACCTCGCGGAAGCGCGGATTGGGCGCGCGCTCGATCTCGGCCAGCACCGCCGGCGTGACCTGATCGGGACCTTCGATAATCATGACTTTCTCCGCTGTAATCCTTCCCTGAATTGATATGCTTGCCGACCGGATTGCTCAAGCCCACCGCAATTGCGTGAGTCCTGCCATGGCCCTGCACCGCATCGACACCCACCATCACCTTTATCCGCCGGTCTATATCGAGAAGACCGGCGACGTGCTGAAGCACACCACCCATGCGTTCTACGAGCGGCTGAAGAACTGGAAGCCGAGCCAGTCGATCGAAGCGATGGACAAGGACGGCATCGCCATCTCGGTGCTGTCGGTGTCGACGCCGAGCGTGTGGCTGGGCGATGCCGCGGCGTCACGCACGTTTGCCCGCGAGGTCAATGAGGCCGCCGCCCGGATGCAGCAGGATCACCGCGGCCGATTCGGCCACTTCGCCGCGCTGCCGCTGCCCGACGTCGACGGCAGCCTGCGCGAGATCGAATACGCCTTCGACACGCTCAAGGCCGACGGCATCGCGTTGACCACGAACTACATGGACAAGTACCCTGGCGACGAGGACTTCGCCCAGGTGTTCGCCGAGCTCAACCGGCGCAAGGCGGTGGTGTATTTCCATCCGACCGCGGCGAGCTTCGCCTTCAACGTGATCCCCCGCGTGCCGCCGCCGACCATCGAGTTCCCGTTCGACACGACCCGCGCCATCGTCAGCCTTCTGTTCGGCGGCACGCTGAACCGCTGCCCCAACATCAAGTGGATATTCTCCCATGGCGGCGGCGCGCTCGGCATGGTGGCGCACCGGTTGACGGGACTCGCCAAGAACCGGCCCGAGTTCGCGGCGCGCGTGCCGAACGGTGTCATGGCGGAGCTGAGCAAGCTCTACGTCGACGTGGTCGGCGTCACCACGCCCGGCGCATTGCGGGCCGTGCTCGACATCGTGCCGCTGTCGCACTTGCTGTTCGGCAGCGATTATCCGTTCTGGGCGCCTGACGTCACCATCAAGGGGCTGGCCGGGCTCAAGCTCTCCGCCGCCGATCTGCAGGCGATCGAGCGCGACAACGCGCTGAAGCTGTTGCCGGGGCTGCCGCGGTAAGGCGACGGAAGGTCACATCGTCCGCTTCGGCGCCGATTGCAGCAGCTCCTGCAATTGCTGCTTGTAGAATTTCGCCATCGCGGTGGTGCCGTGGCCGCGGGTGTCTTCGCTGGCCGGGATCAGATAGAGCTTGCCGCTCTTCACGCGCTTGAGCGATTGCTCCATCAAACCGGTTTCCGGCGGATTGCGTTCGTCGTCGGCCGAGTTGATCGCCAGCAACACTGCCTGGATTTTCTCAAGCCCTGGTGCCGCGTCGTAATCGCGCGAGGAGTCCCACTGATAAAGGAAGTCATTGGCATCGGCGTTGAACGGCGCGGCCAGCGTTTGGTCGAGCAACTTGTCGGCCTGCTCGCGGGTCGGCGCCATCTTCTGGTACGCGATCGAGCCGCCGCTGGTGGCAATACGGAAGAACGCGTTGGCGGTGCGGAACGCCTTGGGCTGCTCGGTGTAGTTGCCGCCGTGCCAGTCCGGATCGTTGCGCACCGCGTCGGTGATCATCCGCCGCATCATCCAATTGCGGCTCGACATCGCGGTTGGCTGCGCCGCCATCGGCGCCATCGCGTCCATCATGTCCGGATAGGATTCGCCCCACATCCAGGTCTGCATGCCGCCCATGGAATTGCCCATCACCAAGCGCAGGTGCTTGATGCCGAGCCCCTCGGTGACCAGCCGATACTGGGCGGCGACCATGTCGGCGTAGTTGTAGAGCGGGAATTTGGCGCGCAGTCCGTCGGACGGCTTGGTCGATTTGCCGGCGCCGATTGCGTCCGGCAGGATGATGAAATATTTCGTGGCGTCGAGCGGCTGGCCCGGCCCGAACAGCTCGCCGGCGAAGGCCGGTGTCAGGAACGCGCCGGCCGAGCTTCCCGTGCCATGCAGGATCAGCACCGGCTCCCCAGCCGGGTCGCCGATGGTGGTGTAATGCAGCCGGAGTTCGGACATCCCCTCGCCGGTGTGGAAGCGGAAGTCCTTGGCGATCCAGTCGCCTTGCTTCGGCGCCGGGTAGTCGGCCGCCATCGCCGGAAGCCCGATCAGCGACAGGGCGACGAAGAACGCGGCGCGCAGCAGCGAATGCCTGGTCACGGCTTGCCCCCCTCCTTCTCGCGAAGCGTGTTCAGCAGCGCGCTGCCCTGGTTGAACGGATAGAGCGCTCCGGTCGCGGTGGCGAGCTCGATCACGGTGTGCAGTTCCTCCCAGCTTGCGCCGGCGCGGCGCGCGGCGAGCGCATGCTGCTGGGCGGCGATCTGGTTGTGCTCGACCAGCAGCATGCCGAACAGGATGAGCTGCGTGGTCTTCATGTCGAAGGTCTTGTTGTAGAACGCCTGGGCGCGGAGCTCCTCGGCGGTGCGCAGGAACTCCGGATTGACCTCGCCGGAGAATTCGAAGCGGCCGGCGGGCAGAGGCGGGCCACGAACCGAACAGCTCGACATAGCTGTCGCGGAATTTCTGCAGCTTCGCGTCACGCTCCTTGTCGTCGCTCATCACTCCACCTTGATTTTGGCGTCGGTGATGACCTTGCGCCACTTCGGCTCCTCGGACTTGATGAAGTTCATCAGGTCGTCCGGCGAGCCGGCGATCGACTGGAACAGGTAGTGGTCGAGGAAGGTCTTCTGGAATTCCGGATCAGCGAACATGCCGCGGACCTCGGCGTTGATCTTGGCCACCACGTCGGGCGGCATGCCGGCCGGCCCGACCAGGCCGAACCATGACACCGCCTGGAAGCCCGGCACCGTCTCCGCCACGGTCGGGACGTCCGGCAGTTGCGGCATGCGCTTGCTGCCGCCGACCGCGATCAGCTTGAGCTTGCCGCCCTTCCAGAGCGGCACCGCGGAGCCTGCGCTGACGAAGCACAACTGGATATGGCCGGCGACGACGTCGTTGGTCGCGGGCGCGGCACCCTTGTAGTGCACGGCCTGCATCTTGGTGCCGGTCATCGCCTCGAACAGCACCATGTTGAGATGGCCGCTCGAGCCAATGCCATAGGTGCCGTAGTTGAGTTCGCCGGGCTTGCTCTTGGCGAGATCGATCAGCTCCTTGACGTTGTTGGGCGCGAACGAGGGATTCTCGATCAGCCCGTGGTTGATGATCATCAGGCCGGAGATCGGCGTGAAGCTCTTGTACGGATCGTACGGCAGCTTGCTGTACAGGCTCGGATTGGCGATGAAGGTCGAGTCCGGCGCAATGAACAGGGTGTGGCCGTCGGCCGGCGAGTTGACGACGAATTCGGCGGCGATCTGGTTGTTGGCGCCGGGCTTGTTCTCCACCACGGCCTGCGCGCCCCAGGCCTTGCTGAAGCGCAGCGCCAGCGCGCGGCCGATGATGTCGGTGACGCCGCCGGCCGGCGCCGGCGACACGATGGTGATGGTCCGGCTGGGGAAGGTCTGCGCGATGACGGGTGTGGCTACAACCAGCGGCCCGAACGTAAGCAATGCAGCCATGAGTTTTTTCATGTCGGCTTTCCTCCGATGCAGAGCTTCCCACGTTTCGGCTTGATGCTCTAGAGTGCGCCGGAATGGCAATGCCGGGAGTTGTTTCATGAGTGCGAGCGCCAGCAAGCCCGTCCTGGTCGTCGGCGGCGGCATCGGCGGCCTGTCGACGGCACTGGCGCTGGCGCGCAAGGGCATCCCAGTGCAGGTGCTGGAGCAGGCCCCGGAGTTCAAGGAGATCGGCGCCGGCATCCAGCTCGGCCCCAACGTTTTCCGCATGTTCGAGGTCCTCGGCCTGACCGAGCAGATGTTTCACTGGTGCGCGTTTCCCGACGGGCCTCGAGTTCCGCGACTCGATCACCGAGGAAACCATCGTCGACATGAAGATCGACGAGCGGTTCCACGCCAAGTACCACGCGCCCTACGGCGTCATTCACCGCGCCGACATGCTCAATGTCATTCTCGACGCCTGCAAGAAGTCGAACCTGATCAAGCTCGCCATCTCGCAGAAGGTGGTCACGATCGAGGACGACGGCTCGACCGTCACCGCCAAGACCGAGAGCGGCGAGACCTACCAGGGTGTCGCGCTGGTCGGCTGCGACGGGCTGTGGTCGACGGTGCGGGAGAAGGTCGTCGGCGACGGCAAGCCGGTGGTGTCCGGGCACATCGCCTACCGCGCCGTGCTGCCGACCTCGGAGTGGCCGAAGGAATACCGCCTGCCGAAGATGATCGTCTGGTGCGGCGAGAAGACCCACCTGGTGCACTATCCGCTCCGCCGCGGCGAGCTGTTCAACCTGGTCGCCGTGTTCCACTCCGACCGCTACGAGGAGGGCTGGGACACGTTCGGCGATCCGGCCGAGCTGCACGCGCGCTTCGCCGACAAGTGCGAGCCGGTGCGCACGCTGCTGCAGAAGGTCAACGCCTGGAAGATGTGGGTGCTGTGCGACCGGCCGGCGATCAAGAACTGGTGCACGGGCCGCATCGCGCTGCTCGGCGACGCCGCGCATCCGATGCTGCAGTATCTGGCGCAGGGCGGCAACACGGCGATGGAAGACGCCGTATGCCTCGCCAACCAGATCGAGGCGATGCCGAACGACTACGAGGCGGCGTTTCAAGAAATACCGCGACCTGCGCTATCTGCGCACCGCGCGGGTGCAACTGATGGCGCGCGTGTTCGGCGAGATCTATCACGCCAGCGGCGTCAACCGGGAGCTGCGCAACAAGCTGCTGCGCGAATGGAGCGAGGAAGGCAGCCTCGACATGTCTTGGCTCTACGGCCACCAGCCGGAGCTGCCGGTGGTCGGAAACATTCCGATGCCGCCGCCGACGCGGCTCGATTCATAAACACAACACGATCCAACTTATCCCGGAGGAGACCGCTCATGGCGAAGCTCGACGACCTGCTTGAAGACCTGGTGACCGCGAACCACGTGCTGGCGAAGCTCAACATCGTCGATTCGTTCGGCCACATCAGCGTTCGCCATCCAGACAAGCCGGACCGCTTCTTTCTGTCCTGCTCGCGGGCGCCCGAGCGCGTCAAGCGCGAAGACATCATGGAATTCAATCTGGAGTGCGAGCCGATCGACGCCAAGGGCCGCAATCCCTACACCGAGCGACCGATCCATGGCGGCGCCTATGAGGCGCGGCCCGATGTCATGTGCGTGATCCACAACCACAGCCCGGGCGTCATTCCCTTCGGCATCACCGGGCACAAGATGCGGCCGGTGATGCACATGTGCGCCAGCATCGGCCACGAGGTCCCGATCTGGGACCAGCACACCAAGTTCGGCGACACCGATCTGCTGGTCCGCACCATGGCGCAGGGCCGCGATCTCGCCAAGAAGCTCGCCAAGGGGGCCACGTGTCTGATGCGCGGCCACGGCTGCATGGTGGTCGGGCCTTACATGCGCCGCACCGTCTACACCGCGATCTATCTGGAGCTGAATGCAAAGCTTCAGATGCAGGCTGAGGCGATGAGCAAGAAGGTTCAGTTCCTGACCAAGGGCGAGGTCACCGAGGTGGTCAAGACCACGTCGCCGGCCAACGTCAACCGCGCCTGGGAGAACTGGTGCCGCGCGGTGGATCGGCCGTATAGGGACGCGTAGCCGCGGCTCTGTCACGAACCAAGTCTCGTCATGGCCGGGCTTGTCCCGGCCATCCACGCCTTGCGGTTGGCGATGGCAAGACCGGGGATGCCCTTCAAGGCCGGCCATGGCGTGGATGGGTGCGAGCGTGAACTACAACGGCGGAAAATTCGGCGGCGGGACGCGGCGCTGCGAGGCGGCCTCGTAGGCGGACGCGACCTTGAGCAGCACGTCCTCCTTGCCGGGTTCGGCGCGGAACACCAGCGAGAACGGCAGGCCTGGCGCCGGAATGGTGGTCGGCATGTCGGACGCTTTCGAGACGTAGCGCTTGCCGTCCGGCGTGAGCTGGTAGACCGGGTCGTAGACCGTGGTGACATAGCCCGCCGGGATCAGCACCTCGGTCAGGCCGGCGTTCGGTCCACTCAGCGACTCCGGCCGCAGGTTGCTGGCGATGTCGTACTGGTAGGCATGTCCGATCAGCCCGGGCGGCCACGGCGTGTGCAGCCGCACCAGCGCATCGAGCTTGTTCTCCAGGATCACCATCATGTCGGCGCGGCGCAGCAATTCGCGCAGCATGATCCGTTCGTTGACGCCCTGGCGCTGCCCCAGCGGATTGCGCGGGTCGGCGACCTCCTCCCAGTTCTTGAACGCCGCGCGCTGGTCGTCGCCCCAGAACTTCGAGCGCGCGTTGAGCTGCGCCCAATCGGCCAGCGTCTCGGCGAAGCCCTTGGCCTTCCAGTCCTCGGCGCGGCGCGACAGGTATTGCGAGATGTGGAAGCGGAACGCCATCGCCATTTCCTGGTTCTGGATGGTGGCGAGGTCGAGATTGCGCGGCGCAGCGATCCGGCCTTCGGCCATGGCGACGCAATAGTCGATCGGCTGCATCGTGCCGGTGCCGAAGGTCTTGCCCGGCGCGAACTCGGTCGGCACCACCGCGGCGGCGAAATCCGGGAACACCGGCGTGCCGTCGCCCTTCACGCGGAACAGCAGGTCCGGCATGAACACCGGCACCAGCCGCGCCAGCGCCACGCGGTAATCGACCTTCATTGGCTCGACACCGGGGTCGGGCGTCCACAGCGGATCGCTCGACTCCACCAGCGTCACGCCGAGCTTGTCGCCCAGCACGGTTTTGATTTCCTTCGTCGCGGCCTCGACGATCGGCTGCTCGGTCTTGGAGCCCTTCGGATAGACCATCGACTCGCGGATGACGCCGAGCCGCATGCCCTTCAGCGACCCCGCCGCGCCGGAGCCTTTGGCGTGCTCCTTGTAGGACGGCAGCACCGACGAGCGCGGCACCGTGGTGAACGGATCGCGCGGATCGTAGTAGCCGCGCTCCGGATCCTTCAGCGCGTCGAGAATCTTGGCGCAGTCGCCGACCTTCCGCGCATGGATGCCGGTGCGGTCGCAGTAGATGTCGGCGCCGATCGCGCCGCCGTCGAAGCCGAGCATCGCCTTGTGCGGCAGGATCAGCGCGATGGCGTTGTGGTTGGACGGGCCGCGGCACGACGCGCGGGTCTCCTCGCCGAGGCTCGCCATCACGAAATTGGCGCTGACCGACACGCCGGAGCCGGAGCTCGAGCCGAGCGAGGCCGAGCGCGTGGTGTCGTAGGGGTTCGACGGGTTGCCGGCCCAGGAGCTGCGCTGATAGCCGAGCGTCGACGGCAGCACCTTGTCGGGCTTGTTCCGGCCGCCCGGATCGCCGGCGCGGCCGTTGTATTCGGTGTTGACCGCCTTGGCGAAGATGATGGCGCCCTTGTTGCGGAGCTGCTCGACCAGCACGTGGTCGCGCGCGGGAAAATCGATGTCGTAGGCGGCGTCGCCGCCGCCGGTCGAGCGCATGTCCCTGGTGTCGAACGGGTCCTTGAACGAGAACACCACGCCGTACATCGGCATCTTTTCGAGGTCGGGATTCTTGCCGAACTGCTTGTCCAGCTCGGCGGCGCGTTCCAGCGCGTCCGGCTGCTGGCGGAACATCTCGCAGACCGGCGGCGCCGCCTTCGGCAGCGGCCCGAGCGACGGATGCCTGTCGAACTCGCCCCAGCACGTCACCGAGCGCTCGCCGCGGATGTTGAGCGTGCCGATGCCGTTGAGCTGGCCGGCGTTGGGGATGCCGACAATCATGCCGTGCTGCTGCTGCACGTCGGGCTTCGACGCTGTCGCTTCCATGCGGCCGTATTCGATCGGCGGGCCTTTGTATTTGTCGAGATCGGGAAGGATCGTGGATGCCTTCACCGTCTGCGTCGGGAACTTGAGCGCCGTGCCCGCGCGCACGACGCCGGCCGTCGCCGGGACCGGCGCGCCGTCATTCGTCACCAGCATGGAGGCGACACCGTTATAGGCGCGGACGCGCGCGAGATAGTGCTGCACCACCGCGACCACCGTGGTGGCGCCGGAGCGGATCGCCGCATGGAGGTCGTCGATGGTCGCCTCTTCGAGACGGAATGCCCCGGTTTTTGCCTCGGTCTTGTCCAGCATCAGGCTTCTCCGCGTCCGCATACCCGCATGACGGCCAGAGGGTATCGAGCTTGTCGGTTTGGCGCTATCGTCTACCGTCGACAACGACGAGGTCAGCCATGAGAAAACTGTCCCTAGCCACGGCCGCGATCCTGGCGCTCACCAGCGCCGCGAGTGCGGAGGGCTATCCGACCCGCGCGGTCACCTTCATCGTGCCTTACGGCGCCGGCGGCCCGGTCGACACCATGGCGCGGACCCTCAGCGAGGCGATGCACACCTCGCTCGGCCAGCCGATCGTGATCGAGAACGTCACCGGCGCGAACGGCACCATCGGCGTCGGCCGCGCGGTGCACGCCGCGCCGGACGGCTACACCGTGAGCATCGGCAACTGGCCGTCGCACATCACCAATGGCGCGATCTACAACCTGAACTACGACATCCAGAAGGACCTGGTGCCGGTCGCGCGCCTGCCGCAGAACCCCTACATCGCCGTGGTGCGGAAGGATTTTCCGGCCAAGGACTTCAAGGAATTCATCGCCTGGCTGAAGGCCAATCCGGATAAGGCGACCGAGGGTACAGCCGGCCTCGGCTCCGGCCAGCACATCAGTGGCGTCTATTTCCAGAAGATCACCGGCGTGAAGTTCCAGTTCGTGCCGTACAAGGCCGGCTCCTCCGACATCATCCGCGACATCACCGCGGGCCACATCGATTTCACGTTCGACCAGGCCATCACTTCGCTGTCCCACATCAAGGGCGGCAATGTCCGCGCGCTCGCGGTGACCTCCGACAAGCGGCTCGACGCCGCGCCCGACATTCCGACCGTCGACGAGGCCGGCGCGCCGGGCGTCTACATCTCGACCTGGTACGGGCTGTGGGTGCCGAAGGGCACGCCGCAGGAGGCGATCGACAAGCTCGGCGCCGCCGCCCGCGCCGCGATGGCCGATCCCGCGGTGCGCAAGCGCCTGCTCGACCTCGGCCAGCAGATCCCGCCGCCGGAACAGCAGACCGCCGCGGCGCTTGCGGCCTACACCAAGGCCGAGATCGACAAGTGGCATCCGATCATCAAGGAAGCCGGAATCAAAGCGGAGTAGCGAAACGTCATGGCGGCCAAGCAGCACAGCATTTCGCCGGACGACCTCGCCATTCTCGGCGAGCTCGAGCGCAAGGTGCTGTGGCTGGCGAGCTGGACCATTCACAACGCCAACCATCTGCGCGAGAGCGTCGATGGGATGAAGGTCGGCGGCCACCAGGCGTCGTCGGCCTCGCTCGCCACCATCATGACGGCGCTGTATTTCCGGAGCCTGCGCCCGCAGGACCGCGTCGCGGTGAAGCCGCACGCCTCGCCGAACTTCCACGCCATCCAGTATCTGCTGGGCAAGCAGACCCGCGAGAAGCTGGAGAACTTCCGCGGCTACAAGGGCGCGCAGTCCTATCCGTCGCGCACCAAGGACGCCGACGACGTCGACTTCTCCACCGGCTCGGTGGGGCTGGGTGTCGCGCAGACGCTGTTCTCGTCGCTGGTGCAGGACTACGTGCGCGCCCACGGCTGGGGACTCGACCGCCCCGAGGGCCGGACGGTCGCGCTGATCGGCGACGCCGAGCTCGACGAGGGCAACATCTTCGAGTCCATCCTCGAAGGCTGGAAGCAGGGCCTGCGCAACTGCTGGTGGATCATCGACTACAACCGCCAGAGCCTCGACGCCGTGGTGCGCGAGGGATTGTGGGAGCGCTACGAGCAGCTCTTCAAGAACTTCGGCTGGGACGTGGTGATCCTGAAATACGGCTCGCTGCAGCAGGCGGCGTTCCGCGAGCCCGGCGGCGAGACCCTGCGGCGCTGGATCGACAACTGCCCGAACCAGCTCTACTCGGCGCTGGTGTTCCAAGGGCGGCGCCGCGTGGCGCAAGCGCCTGATGGACGAGATCGGCGACCAGGGCGCGGTGACGCAAGCTGATCGAGAAGCGCTCCGACGACGAGCTGGCGCGGCTGATGAACAATCTCGGCGGCCACGACCTGCCGTCGATCGTCGAGGCGTTCGACAAGATCGACCACGACCGGCCGACCTGCTTCATCGCCTACACGGTGAAGGGCTTCGGCCTGCCGATCGCCGGCCACAAGGACAACCACGCCGGGCTGATGACGCCGTCGCAGATGGAAACATTCCGCCACGCGATGGACATCCGCGAAGGCCACGAGTGGGATCTGTTCGAGGGCCTGCGAGCCGAAGCCCGACCAGATCAAGGCGTTCCTCGGCAAGGTGCCGTTCGCCTCCGGCGGCGAGCGCCGCCTGAAGGCGCCGCAGGTCGCGGTGCCCGAGCAGCTCGCGGTGACGATCCAGCCGGAGATGTCGACCCAATTCGGCTTCGGCGCGCTGCTGAACGAGCTGGCGCGCGAGAAGACGCCGCTCGCCGAGCGCATCGTCACCACCTCGCCGGACGTCACGGTGTCGACCAACCTTGGCCCGTGGGTGAACCGCCGCGGCCTGTTCGCCCGCGAGAGCATGGCCGACACCTTCAAGAGCGAGCGCATCCCGTCGACCTTCAACTGGGAGTTCTCGCCGAAGGGCCAGCACATCGAGCTCGGCATCGCCGAGATGAACCTGTTCATCGTGCTGTCGGCGCTCGGTCTGTCGCATTCGATCAACGGCGAGCGGCTGCTGCCGATCGGCACGCTGTATGACCCGTTCATCGCCCGCGGCCTCGATGCGCTGAACTACGCCTGCTACCAGGATGCCCGCTTCATCATCGTGGCGACGCCGTCGGGCATGACGCTCGCGCCCGAAGGCGGCGCGCACCAGTCGATCGCCCAGCCGCTGATCGGCATGGCGCAGGACGGCCTCGCCGCGTTCGAGCCGGCCTTCGTCGATGAGCTGGCCGTCGATCCTCGCCTTCGCGCTCGACTACATCCAGAAGGACGGCGACCACGCCGCCTCCGAGCGCAACTGGCTGCGCGACGAGACGGGCGGCTCGGTCTATCTGCGGCTGTCGACGCGGCCGGTCGAGCAGATCAAGCGCACCATGACGCCGGAGCTGCGGCAGGCCATCGTCGACGGCGCCTATTGGCTGCGCGAGCCCGGGCCGAACTGCCAGGTCGTGGTGGCGTACACCGGCGCGGTGGCGCCGGAGGCGATCCAGGCGGTCGGCCTGATGGCGGAGGACCGCCGCGACGTCGGCCTGCTCGCCGTCACCTCGGCGGATCGCCTCAACGCCGGCTGGACCGCGGCGCTGCGGGCGCGCGAGCGCGGCCTGGTCCACGCCCGCTCGCATATCGAGCGTTTGCTGGGCGACCTGCCGGCCAATTGCGGCATCGTCTCGGTGCTCGACGGCCATCCGGCCACCTTGGCCTGGCTCGGCGCCGTCAACGGCCATCGCGTCCGCCCGCTCGGCGTCGAGCACTTCGGCCAGACCGGCTCGATCCCGGACCTCTACCGGCACTACGGCATCGACGCCAACGCCATCGTCGCCGCGGCGCAAGCGATCGCGCCCGGCCGCCCGATCCGCCATCTCCGCGCGCTGGGATGACGAACGACATCACGAACAACTTCCGGTCGCCATCGTCGGCGGCGGCCCGGTCGGGCTGATGCTCGCGCTGTTTCTCGATTTCTACGGCGTGCGCTCGGTGCTGTTCAACAGCGAGCCCGATGTGCGCCATCATCCCAAGGGCTCGACGCATAATTCGCGCACGATGGAGCACCACCGGCGGCTCGGCATCGCGCCGCAGGTCCGCGATCTCTCTCTGCCGATCAACCGGCCGACCGACGTGGCCTATTTCACCAGCCTGACCGGCTGGGAGCTTGGGCGCATCGCAATGCCGTCCGAGGCCGACAAGCGGCGCGCCGTTGCGGCGTCCGCGGCCACCGACCAGATCCCCGAGCCGCTGCTGCGGGCGAACCAGATGTATGTCGAGGCCTTCCTGCTCGAACATGCACGCACCCGTCCGAACATCACCATCCACTTCGGCTGGCAAGTGACGGGCTTCCAGGAGGAAGCCGATGGCGTGACGGTGGAGGCGGAACAAGCAGACGGCGGCGGGCGCGAAACCTGGCGCGCGCAATATCTCGCCGGCTGCGACGGCGGCCGCAGCACCGTTCGCCGCGGCCTCGCGCTCCGCTACAACGGCTTCGCTTCGCTCGAATCGCCGCACTACGGCGGGCGGCAGGACGCCATCTATTTTCGCGCGCCAACGCTCTATCGCGATCATCTCGCACACCGCGCGGGCTGGAATTACTGGATTGTGCATCCCAAGGGCCGCTGCACGATCATCTCGCTCAACAACGACGAGGAATTCCTGGCCTTTGCCAAAGCGCCGGACGACGGAACGACGCCGACCGATGAGGACGCCATCGGCATCATCACGCGCTCGGTCGGCGCCGACCTGCCGGTCCACATCATCGGCCACTGGCCATGGACAGCCGGCGTCGCACTGGTGGCCGAGCGCTTTGCCACCAGCCGCGTGATCCTTGCCGGCGACGCGGTCCATCTGTTCACCCCGACCGGCGGCTTCGGAATGAACACCGGGGTGGACGATGCGTCCAATCTGGCATGGAAGCTCGCGGCGATGGTGCAAGGCTGGGGCGGCGCCAGGCTGCTGGCCTCCTACGAGATCGAACGAAAGCCGATCGCGCATCGCAACACCATCACCGCGCGCGATTTCAGCAAGCAGCTCGCCAGCATGCCTCCGATCGATACGATCGACCAGGACACGCCCGCGGGCGAGGCCACCCGCCGCGAGGTCAGCGCTCACCTCGCCACCCTGGGCGAGGAGTTCGCCTCGATCGGCGTTCAGCTCGGCGCGCGTTACGACGGCTCGCCGATCGTCACCGAGGATGGCACGCCGCCACCCCACACCTACGAATCCTACACGCCGTCCGGCGTGCCGGGCGGCCGCGCGCCGCATTACTGGCTGGGCCAAGGCCGCGGCACTGGCGACTCGCTGTTCGACCGGTTCGGCAAGGGCTTCACGCTGCTTCGCCTCAACGGCAAGGCGGATACGTCGCCGATCGAAGCGACGGCGCGGCAGCAGCGCGTGCCGCTTTCGGTGCTCGATGTTCCGATGGCCGATGCGCGCGAGCTTTACGGACGCGACCTGGCCCTGATCCGGCCAGACCAATATGTCGCCTGGCGCGGCGATGCGGCACCGCCCGATCCCGACCAATTGATCGCGCGGCTCCGCGGTGCGGGCTGAACGGCAGCCATGCGCGACGGTTCGACAAATTGACTTTTGGCGGTCGCTCGGCAATCAAAGCGCCAACCCGGCTCCGAGGAACACGCCATGTCCAAGCTTCTGTCCCTGATCGCCATCGCCACCGTGCTCGCGGGCGCGCCTGCCCATGCGCAGGACAACTACCCGAACCATCCCATCAAGCTGATCGTCTGCCTGCCGGCCGGCGGCGGCGTCGACACCGTCTCGCGTATCATCGCCGAAAAGATTTCGAAGATCCTCGGCCAACCGGTCGTGGTCGAGAACAAGGGCGGCCAATCCGGCAACCTCGGCACCGAATTCGTCTACGCCGCCGAGCCCGACGGCTACACGCTGCTCGGCCTCGCAGCCAGCGCCGATCACCACCGCGCCGCTGCTGTTCAAGAAGCTCAACTTCGACCCGACCAAGTTCGAGCCGGTTGCCGTGATGTCTGCGATCTCGAACACGCTCCTGGTGCGGCCGGACTTCCCGGCCAAGGACGTCAAGGAGTTCATCGCCTACGTCAAAGCCAATCCCGGCAAGGTCACCTATGGATCGCAGGGCAACGGAACGACGTCGCATCTGACCGGCGCGATGTTCGATGCGGCGACCGGCACCAAGATGAACCACATTCCCTACAAGGGCACCGCGCCCGCCATCAACGACCTGATCGGCGGCCACATCGACGTCATGTTCAACGAGCTCGCCACCTCGATCGAACTGCACAAGGGTGGCCGCGCCAAGCTGCTGGCCGTGACCTCGGCGAAGCGCGTCCCTGAATTGCCGGACGTGCCCACCATGGAAGAAGCCGGCGTGCCGAATTTCATCTCCGACACCTGGAACGCCATCTCGGCGCCCCCGAAGACGCCGAAGGCAATCGTCGCCAAGCTGAATGCTGCGGTGAACGAGGCGCTGCAAGACCCCGACGTCAAGGCACAATACGAACGGATGCGCCTGACCGCAGTCGGCGGCACGCCGGAGAACATGGCCAAGATCGTCAAGGACGATACCGTGCGCTGGGGCGCGGTGATTAAATCGGCTAATGTGAAAATCGAATAGAGACCGGCCGCGGCCGGCCCGCGGAATGACCGAGCAGACTTCAGGCGGCATCGGCGATCGGGATCATTTCATTCCCGCCCGCAAGATCGACGTTCTCGACGCCGTGATTGCCGATGGCGGGCTCGGCAGCGAAGCCGACCGCGAGAAGTTTCGCAAGCTCTGCAAGCTGCTCGGCGCGATCTATCACTACGAGTATTTCGACCGGCTCGAGAAGCTCCGCAACGACTACTTCTACTTCAGCCCCGAGCTCGACGCCGCGCACGCCCGGTTCGACGCCGCCACCCTCGATCGCGCCTATGACGAGCTGATCGCCACGCTGCGCGGCGTGCTGCACAACGCCAATTTCGTCGAGATACCGCACGACGAGATCAACCGCGCCCATCGCGAGCACGCCCTGGTGCAGGTCAACGTCGAGGCGCCGCGCGACGACTACCGCGAGGTGCTGTTCTTCCGGCGCGGCCACCATCGCGAAACCATCGAGGTTTCCGAGTGGTTCGGCTGGCGCAAGCGATCCCACCAGGTCGATGTCTACGACGACGTCGTCCTGCTGGTGGCGATCCGGACCGACGGCCCGCGGAAGAAGCGGCACACCCGCCACGTCAAGCTGCGTCCCGGGGCGGTGCTGCTGAAATACTTCCGCGACATCGCCCGCACCGATCTCAACGCCCTCTTTCCCGACGTGCGCGTGGTGATGGGACTGAAGGACCGTCTCTGGCTCGGCGTGCCGGCGCTGATCGGCGGCATCCCGATCCTGATCAAGATCGCCTCGACGATCACGGTGCTGTTCCTGGTGGCGAGCTTCTATCTCGGCGCGGCCGGCACTGCGAAGGACGCCGACATGGCCGGCGCCGTCGCCGCGCTTTCAGGCCTCGTCGCGTTCGGCGGCTTCATCGTCCGGCAATGGACCAAGTTCCAGCGCCAGTCGCTGCTGTACCAAAAAATCCTTTCGGAGAACGTCTACTTCCGCAACGTCAACAACAACGCCGGCATCTTCGACGCCATCGTCGGCGAGGCCGAGGAGCAGGAATGCAAGGAGGCGTTCCTGGCCTACTACTTCCTGCTGGCGCCGGGCGGCGGCGAGCCGACCGAACCCGCGCTCGACGCGCGCATCGAGGCATGGCTGCGCAAGACGTTCGGCGCCGACGTGGATTTTGAATGCAACGACGCGCTCAGCAAGCTCGACCGGCTCGGGCTGCTGCAGCCGGGACGGCGAGCGGCTGTCGGTGCCGCCGCTCGACGAGGCGCTGCGCCGGCTTGATAAAATTTGGGATAATTTCTTTCCGCCCGAGGGGGCGAAATAGCACCGGCCTAGTCCAACACGCCGGCATTGCCGGTGCCGAGCCCCTTCATGAAGCGATTGCGGATCAGCGACGGATCGCGCGGCGTCTGAACCGAGCCGGGCTTGTCGTCGATCTTGGCGGCGAGGAACAGCGGGCCGTCGTCGCGAAACCGCCGGGACAGCAGTTGCTCGAAGTGATCGGTGTCCCGCACCCACTGGCTGTTGGGAATGCCGGCGCCCTTGGCGACCGCGACGATGTCGGTCGAGCCCGCCGTCGCGGTCGGCTGCTTGCCGGTGATCTGGTAGATGCCGTTGTCCCAGATGATGATGGTGAGGTTGCGCGGCGCCACCTTGCCGATGGTGGCGAGGCAGCCGAGCGACATCAGGATCGAGCCGTCGCCCTCCAGCGCGATGACGCCGCGGTCCGGCTGCGCCAGCGCCACCCCCAACGCTATGGGACAGGCGAGCCCCATGCTGCCCAGCATGTAGAAATTCTCCGCGCGGTGACCGGCGCCGTAGAGATCGCAGTTGGTGTTGCCGATGCCGGCGATCACGGCCTCCCCGCCCTTGAGCCTGGCGACAAGGCGCCTCGTCAGGTCGGCGCGGTTCAGTCTTGGGGCTGCGGTGGCGGCCATGGTCAGCTCGCGGATTTCAGCTTGGCGTTGGCGGCCGGATTGCCGCCGGTCAGCAGCGGCGACAGGATGAAAGCGACCGACGCCTGCGTCATGAAGGCCTGCTTGATCGAGCGGTCGACGATGAACGGCATGGTTGCCTCGTCGTCCAGGGTGTGGTGCGCGATGCCGAGCGTGTCGAGCACCGGCCGCATGGTGCGCGCCACCAGATGCTGCCCGACATTGACCTCGCCCATGGTGCCGTGCTCGGAAATCACCATGACGCAGGGATCTGCGACGGCACGGTGAGCGAGGCGAGCGCATTGGCGATCAGCGCGAACCCCGAGGTCTGCATCATCACCACGCTCTTCATGCCGCCCATCCAGGCGCCGGCGACGACGCCGATCGCCTCGTCCTCTCGGGTGGTGCAGACCGAGCGGAAGGTAGTTGTCGGAGGTGACGCCGGTGAGCAGCGGGGTCAGCACGTTGTCCGGCACGTAGGTGACAAGGCGGACGTCGTTGTCCTTGAGCACTTGCAGAAAGGTGTCCGACCACGCCATCCGCGCACGGCTCCCGCGACAAATCAGACATTTATCTATCATGTGGAATGGGCGACAGTAACCGGGGGAAACGGGCGCTGAGACCCGGCGGCAGGAAACGGCGAAGGAGCTTGGATCATGCCGGATATCGGCAGGCGCGCATTCGTGGCTGGCTCGGCGGCGGCCGTGCTCGGCGCTTCACTCCCGGCATCCGCGGCCGAATATCCGGACCGTCCGATCACGCTGATCGTGCCGTTCCCGCCCGGCGGCAGCACCACCATCGTCATCCGCTCGGTCAGCGACAAGCTCGGCGAGGCGCTCGGCCAGCAGATCGTGATCGACAACCACGCCGGCGCCGGCGGCACCGTCGGCACCAAGGCGCTGGCGAAGTCCGAGCCCGACGGCTACACGATCGGCCTCGGCTATACCGGCACCTTGGCGATCGGACCGAATCTCTATTCCAACGTCGGCTACGACCCGCGCAAGGATTTCGCCGCGATCGGCCGCATCGCCACGGCGCCGAACACGCTGGTGGTGCATCCGTCGTTCCCGGCGAAGAACGTCCAGGAGTTCATCGCCTACGCCAAGGCGAACCCCGGCAAGGTCAGCTACGGCTCGGCCGGCATCGGCACCGTGAGCCACGTCTGCGGCGAGTATTTCGCCTCCGCCACCGGCATCAAGCTCGTCCACATCCCCTACAAGGGCACCGGCCCGGCGCTGAGCGACCTGATCGGCGGCCATATCCCGGTGGCGTTCGCGCCGATCCCGGCCACCTACGAGAACTCCAAGAGCGGCACCATGCGGATGCTGGCGGTGACGAGCCTGCAACGCTCGAGCCTCGCGCCGGAAGTGCCGACCATCGCCGAGCAGGGCGTGCCGGGCTTCGAGGCGGTGCTGCGCTACGCGCTGGTGGCGCCGGCCGGCGTGCCGCGTCCGATCATCGAGAAGCTCAACAAGGCGCTCAACACCGCGCTTGCGACCGCCGAGGTGAAGAAGCGGTTGGCGCTGGAAGGCGCCGAGCCGGTGACCGGCACGCCGGAGCAATATGCCGCCGACCTCGACAAGGAGGTGACCTTGTGGGCCAAGGTGGTGAAGGAGTCCGGGGCGAAGGCGGATTAGGGAGAGGCGCCATGATGCATAAAATTCCTCTCCTGGCCGCGCTGGCGTTCGGCATCATCGCCCTGCCCGCCCACGCGCAGAGCGATTACCCCAACAAGCCGATCACGCTTGTCATTCCGCTGCCGCCGGGTGGCACCAATGACATCATGGCGCGCGCCGTTGCCGACAAGATGAGCACGCTGCTCGGCCAGCAGGTCGTGATCGAGAACCGCGCGGCGGCCGGCAGCGGAACGGTCACCAGCCGCGCCGTCGCCCACGGCCCGGCTGACGGCTACACCATCATGCTGGGCTACACCTCCACGCTCGCGACCGGCCCCCACATGTTCCCCGACGTCGGCTACGACGTGCGCAAGGATTTTGCGGCGATCGGTTCGATCGGCATGGCGCCGGCTCTGATCATCGTGCATCCCAGCGTGCCGTATCGCACCGTCGCCGATTTGATCGCGGCGATGAAGGCGTCGAAGGAGCCGTTCCAGGTCGGCACGCCGGGTGTCAGCACCGTCAACCACCTCTCCGCCATCCTGTTCGCCGAGCAGGCCGGCGTGAAACTGCAATACATCCCCTACAAGGGCTCGCAGCCGCTCAACACCGATCTGATCGGCGGCTTCGTCAAGGTCGGCTTCAATCCGATCCCGGTGTCGCGTGCCGCCATCGAAGGCAAGCTCACCCGCGCGCTTGCGGCAACGTCGCTGAAGCGGTCGGCGGCGTTTCCTGACCTGCCGACGGTCGCCGAATCCGGCCTGCCCGGCTACGATGCAGTGTTGACCTACGGCCTGGTCGCTCCGAGCGGCACGCCGCGACCAATCATCGACAAGCTCAACAAGGCACTGCGCCAAGTGCTGGCCACCGACGAGGTGAAGAAGCGGCTCGCCCAGGAGGGCGCCGAGCCGATGTCGACCTCGCCGGAAGAGTACGCCGCCGTGATCGACCGCGAGGACACGAAATGGTCCGCGATCATCAAGTCGGCCGGCATCAAGGCAAAATGAGGAACGCCATGAAACTCGCGCTGTCGCTTTCTGCCGCTGGTCGCGCTCGCCGCCACGGCATCGGCGCAGGACTATCCGACCCGGCCGATCACGCTGGTGGTGCCCTACTCCGCCGGCGGCGGCAACGACATCATGGCGCGCGTCGCCGGCGAGAAGATGAGCCCGGTGCTCGGCCAGCAGATCGTGATCGAGAACCGCGGCGGCGCCGGCGGCTCGATTGCGACGCGGCAGGTCGCGCACGCCGCGCCGGACGGCTACACGCTGGTCCTCGGCGGCACCGGCACCTTGGCGATCGACCCGACGCTCTATCCCAACGCCGGCTACGATTCGCGCAAGGACTTCGCGCCGGTCGGCACGATCGGATCGAGCGCGATGGTGCTGGTGATCAACCCCTCGATCCCGGCCCACACCGTCAAGGAGCTGATCGCCTACGCCAAGGCCAATCCGGGCAAGCTCAACTTCGCGTCGGCCGGTGTCGGCAGCGGCATCCATCTGGCCGCCGAATACTTCCGCTTCGAGGCCGGCATCGAGATGACGCATGTGCCCTACAAGGGCTCCGCCCCGGCACTGGCCGATCTCGTCGGCGGCCACGTCTCGATGTATTTCAGCTCGTTGCCGCCGGCGATCGGCCTGGTCAAGGACGGCAAGATTCGCGCACTGGCGGTGACCGGCCTGACGCGCTCGCCGGTCTTTCCGGACCTGCCGACCGTCTCGGAAGCGGGCCTGCCCGGCTTCGAGGCGGTGCTGAACTACGGCATCGTCGCGCCGGCCGGCACGCCGAAGCCGATCGTCGATGAAGCTCAACGCAGCGCTGCGCCAGGCCGTGATGTCCGACGATCTGAAGCAGAAACTTGCCGCCGACGGGACCGAGCCGAAATTATCGACGCCCGAGGAATACGCCGCGGCGATCGACAAGGAAGAGGCCAAATGGTCCGCCATCATCAAGAAGGCCGGCGTCAAGGCGCAATGAAGGCGCTGCTGGTCGCAGCGTCGCTGCTGACCGCCGCGCCGGCATCGGCGCAGGACTATCCGGCGCATCCGATCACGCTGGTGGTGCCCTACGCGGCCGGCGGCGGCAACGACGTGATCGCGCGGATCGTCGCCGACAAGATGGGCGCGGCGCTCGGCCAGCCTATCGTGGTGGAGAACCGCGGCGGCGCTGGCGGCACCATCGCGACGCGGCAGGTCGCAAAGGCCGACGCCGACGGCTACACGCTCCTGATCGCCACCAGCTCGCTTGCCATCAATCCGTCGCTCTATCCCAACGCCGGCTATGACCCGCGCAAGGATTTCGCGCCGATCGGATTGATCGCGTCGAGCGCCAATGTCGTGCTGGTGCATCCATCGGTGCCGGCGCATTCGATCGCGTGAGCTGATCGCACTGGCGAAGAAGGACGACACGCTGACCTTCGCCTCGACCGGGACCGGATCGAGCGTGCAT
This sequence comes from uncultured Alphaproteobacteria bacterium, assembly GCA_963785665.1. Lineage (GTDB taxonomy): Bacteria > Pseudomonadota > Alphaproteobacteria > Rhizobiales > Xanthobacteraceae > Z2-YC6860. Next base: position 228,746 of record CAWAWF010000018.1, on the reverse strand, counting down.
CTCGCCGCCGAGCTGTTCGCCGGCATGGCCGGCATCAAGATCACCCACGTGCCGTACAAGGGTTCCGGCCCGGCACTGAACGATCTGCTCGGCGGCCATGTCGCCATGATGTTCGCCACCATGGCGAGCGCCGCCGGGATCGTGCGCTCAGCCGACAAGGTCCGGGCGTTGGCTGTGACCGGTGCGGCGCGGTCGGTGCTGTTTCCCGAGCTTCCCACCGTGGCCGAAGCGGGCCTGCCCGGCTACGAGGCGGTGCTGCATTACGGCATCGTCGCGCCAGCCGGCACGCCGCGGCCAGTCGTCGACAGGCTCAACGCCGCGCTCAATACGGCCCTGGGCAACGACGAAGTGAAGAAGAAGCTCGCCGTCGAGGGCGCCGAGACGCTGCCCACGACCCCAGAAGAATACGCCGCCGACATCGCCAAGGAAGAGGTCAAGTGGTCGGACATCATCCGCAAGGCGGGCGTCAAGGGCGAGTGACGTGCTAGGGTAGCGCCATGAACTTCGACTTCACCGAAGAGCAGACGCTGCTCGCCAACTCGATCCGCAAGTTCGCGCAGGCGCATCTGGCGAAGGATGCGCTCAAGCGCGCACACGAGCCGCGCTTCCCGTTCGATGTCGCCAAGCTGATGAGCGCCCAGGGGCTGCTGGGCATCACCATCGCCGAGGCCGACGGCGGCCAGGGCGGCTCGCTGATGGACGCCGTGATCGCCATCGAGCAAGTCGCGGCGGTGTGCCCGCGCAGCGCCGACGTGGTGCAGTTCGGCAATTTCGGGCCGATCCGCACCTTCAGCCGAATACGGCACCGAATATCAGAAGAAGAAATGGCTGAGCGAATGCCTGACCGGCAACGCCGTCATCAGCCTCGGCATGAGCGAGCCAGACGCGGGCTCCGCCGTCACCGATTTGAAGACCAGCGCCAGGCCGGACGGCAACGGCTTCATCGTCAACGGCACCAAGGTTTTCTCCACCTTCAGCCCTGAGGCCGCGGTGTTCCTGGTCTATCTGCGCTACGGGCCCGGAGTCGGCGGCATCGGCTCGGTGCTGGTCGAGCGCGGCACGCCGGGCTTCACCGTCGGCCCGCCGCAGGAGTTCATGAGCGGCGAGCAATGGAGCGAGCTGCATTTCGAGAACTGCCGCATCCCCGCCGAGAACGTGCTGCTCGGACCCGGTGGCTTCAAGAAGCAGATGGCGAGCTTCAACGTCGAGCGGCTCGGCAACACCGCGCGCTCGCTGGCGTTCGGCCGCTACTGCTACGACCGCGCCCGCGAATACGCCGGCACCCGCCAGCAGTTCGGCCGGCCGCTCGCCGAATTCCAGGGCCTGCAATGGAAATTCGCCGACATGGCGATCAAGCTGGAGAGCGCGCAGCTTCTGCTCTATCGCGCCGCGGTGAACGCCGACAAAGGCCTGCCGTCGGCGTACGAGACCGCGGTGGCGAAGGCCGCCTGCAACCAGACCGGCTTCGAGGTGGCGCACGAGTCGATGCAGATCATGGGCGCGGCCGGCTACAGCAAGACCTCGCTGGTTGAATACTGCATGCGTCGCTGCCGCGGCTGGATGATCGCCGGCGGCTCGGTCGAAATGCTGAAGAACCGCATCGCCGAGCATGTGCTCGACCGCCGCTTCGACCAGCGCCCGCCGAAGCCGAAATCCTCCGAGGCCGCCGAGTGACCAAGCCGCTGGCGCAGGTGCTGCTCGCGCCGGCCTCGGTCGCGATCATCGGGCAGTCGAACGACGCGACGAAAACAGCGGGCCGGCCGCTGAAATATCTGCGGCAGGCGGGCTATGCCGGCCGCATCTATCCGATCAATCCGCGGCGCGACGAGGTGCTGGGCGAGAAGGCGTGGCCGTCGCTTGGCGCGCTGCCGGAGGTGCCGGATCACGCCTATGTCGTCGCCTCCACCGACGCCACCATGGAGGCGATCGAGGAATGCGCGCAGGATCGGCGTGCCGGTGGTGACCGCGCTCGCCAACGGCTTTCTCCGAGACCGGCGCGGAGGGCACCGAACGCGAAGCGCGGATACGGCAGCTTCTCAAAAATTCCGGCACGCGGCTGGTCGGGCCGTCGAGCCTCGGCGTGGTCGATCTGCGGCACAAGGCGTTCCTCACCGCCAACGCCGCGTTCGACGAGCCGGACCTGCCGGTCGGCCGCATCTTCGCGGCATCGCACTCCGGCGGCATGATCGGCACGTTCCTGTCGCGCGGGAAAGCGCGCGGCATCCATTTCGCGGGACTGGTTTCGGTCGGCAACGAGGTCGATCTTTCGATCGGCGAGATTTGCGCGGCGACGCTCGACGATCCCGGCATCGACGGCTACGTGCTGTTCCTGGAGACGATGCGGAAGGCGCCGGCGCTGCGCGCCTTCGCGCTGGAGGCCGCGAAGCGCAACAAGCCGGTGCTGGCCTACAAGCTCGGCCGGTCGGCGGCGGCGCGCGAGCTTGCGGTGTCGCACACCGGCGCGCTCGCCGGCGAGGACGACATCGCCGGCATGTTCCTCGCCGAATGCGGCATCGCCCGCGTCGATACGCTGGAAGGGCTGATCGAAGGATTTCCGCTGCTGGCGCGGGTGCCGGCGCGGCCGCGTGGCCGCAAACCCGCAGTCGCCGTGGTCACCACGACGGCCGGCGGCGCCACCATGGTGGTCGATCCGCTGGCGACGCGCGGCATCGTCGTGCAGCAGCCGACGCCGCAGACCTTGGCGCGCATCAAGGATGCGACCGGCGTCGAGGTGACGCCCGCCGGAATCATCGACCTCACCTTGGCGGGCGCCCAGTATAAGGTGATGAAGGGCGCGCTCGACGTGCTCGCCAGCGCGCCGGAGTTCGACATGGTCGTGGTGGTGGTCGGCTCCTCGGCGCGGTTCTATCCCGATCTTGCGGTGAAGCCGATCATCGACAGCGTCAACGCGCCAAAACCCATTGCCGCCTTTCTGGTGCCCGAGGCCCCCGATGCGCTGGCAGCGATTGGCTGCCGCGGGCGTGCCGAATTTCCATACGCCGGAGGCATGCGCCGACGCGGTGGCGGCCGCACTGCAGCGGCAACGGCCGAGGCCCATCGAGGTGCGGACTCAACATGCCGAGGGCCGCACCAATATGCTCGATGAATTGCAGGCGTACACGCTGCTGCATCGCGTTGGCGTTCCGCATGCCCAATCCATCGCACTCGACGCAAGTGCGCCGCACACGCTCGCCCTGCCCTTTGCCTATCCCGTCGTGGTCAAGGCGCTGTCAGCCGCCATCGCGCACAAGTCCGATGTCGGCGGCGTAGTGTTGAATGTTCGCGATGACGAAGCGCTGGTCGGGGCGACTGCGAAAATCCGAGCTACCACGAAAGCCGAGCGCGTGCTGGTGCAGCCGATGGTGACCGGACTCGGCGAAGTCCTGATCGGCTATCGCAACGATGCTGATGTCGGCCCCCTGGTGATGCTTGCGGCAGGCGGTGTGCTCGCCGAGATTCATCGCGACCGCAGCATCCGGCTGGCGCCGGTCGACCTTGCCGAAGCCCAGGCGATGATCGGCGAGGTGGCGGCGCTCAAGGCGCTCGCCGGCTATCGCGGCAGGGAGCCGGGCGATCTCGATGCGCTGGCGCATGCGCTGGTGTCGTTGTCGCGGCTGGCGCTGGAGGATGTCGCAGTCGCGGAGGCGGAGGTGAACCCGCTGATCGTGAAAGCCAAAGGCGAAGGCGTGGTCGCCGTCGACGCGCTGGTGCGGCTCGCGTAGGGAGAACGGACATGATCGAGCACTTGCCCGACCTGGTGAATGCCGACGCGCATCTGGTGCGGCGCGGACGGTTTCTCAGCACCACGTTCATGCTGGGGATCGGCGAGCCAGGGCTATCTCGTCAAGATCATCGAGGGCCGCGTCGTCTCCGTGACGCCGGGGCCGTTCGTGACGCCGAACTTCTCGTTCGCGCTCCGGGCGCCGCGCGACGAATGGGAGATGTTCTGGAAGAAAATCCCCGAGCCCGGCCACAACGACATCTTCGCGCTGTTCAAGCGCGGCAAGCTCACCATCGAGGGCGACCTGCAGCCGTTCATGGCGAACCTGCTCTACATCAAGGACGTGCTGGCCAAGCCGCGACAAATCTCCGTCGAAGGAGCGGCCGCATGAGCCCGCGCTTCGAGCCAGTGACTGGCCGCTATCTCAACATGACGCTGCTCGACCGGCCGCACCGGCTCTATGTCGAGGAAGCCGGGCAAGGCATCCCGCTGCTCTGCCTGCACACCGCGGGCTCCGACGGGCGGCAGTACCGCGGCCTGCTCAACGACGAGCGCGTCACGCGTAATTACCGCGTCATCGTGTTCGATATGCCGTGGCACGGCAAATCGTCGCCGCCGGAGGGATTCCAGAACGAGGAGTACAAGCTGACCTCGCGCGACTACATCCGCATGATCCTGGAAATCTCCGACGCGCTGGAGCTGGACCGCCCGGTGGTGATGGGCTGCTCGATCGGCGGACGGATCGTGCTTTATCTCGCGCACCAGCACGCCGCGACAATTCCGCGCCATCATCGGGCTGGAAAGCGCCGCCCATGTCGCGCCCTATTACGATGTCGAATGGCTGCACCGGCCGGACGTGCACGGCGGCGAGGTCTCGGCCGGCGTGGTGTCCGGGCTGGTGGCGCCGACCGCGCCGGACAACCATCGCTGGGAAACGCTGTGGCACTACCTGATGAGCGGCCCCGGCGTGTTCAAGGGCGACCTGCATTTCTACAAGGTTGATGGCGACATCCGCGGAAAGATCGACGAGATCGACGGCAAGGCGGCGAACCTCTATCTGCTGACCGGCGAGTACGACTACTCCTGCACCACGGAGGGCACGCTCGACATCGCGAAGCGCACCGGCGCGCAGGCGACCATCATGAAGGGCCTCGGCCATTTCCCGATGAGCGAGGACCCGCCGAAGTTCATCGGCTATCTCTTGCCGGTGCTGGAGAAGATCCGCGGCGCGGCGTAAGCTTCGCGCAAACGGGGAAACGCCATGTCGTCGCACGCCGAAGCCGTCCACACCCTGCAGCCCGCCGCCGGAGCCACCGCCGAGATCGTCAGGTTCACCGCTGGCCTGCGCCACGGCGCGCTGCCGGAGGATGCGAAGCATTACGCGCGGCGGCATCTGCTCGACACCGTCGGCGTGATGATCGCGGGCGCGGGCGGCTCGATCGCGACGCAGGCCGAGAATGTGCTCAAGTCGGTGCGGCCGGCCGGCAACGTGCCGGTGCCGGGCCGGACGCGGCGCGCCGACCTGCTCGACGCCGCGTTCCTCGGCGGCACCGCGGCGCACGGCATCGAACTCGACGACGGCTACCGCCACGGCTCGGCGCATTGCGGCTGCGTCATCGTGCCGACCGTGCTGAGCGTTGGCCATGACCGCAAGGTCTCCGGCCCCGCGCTGATCGAGGCGATCATCGTCGGCTACGAGACGAATATTTGTCTGGCGCGCGCGTGCGCGCCGGAGCTGCGCCAGCGCGGCTTCCATCCAACCAGCGCGGTCGGCCCGTTCGGCGCCGCCATGGCGACCGGAAAGCTGCGCGGGCTGAACGAAAAGCAGCTTGCCAACGCACTCGGCATCGCAGCGTCGAGCGCGGCCGGGCTGTTCGCCTTCGTCGCCGGCGGCGGCGACATCAAGCGGCTGCACGCCGGGCACGCGTCGCGCGAGGGCATGCAGGCGGCGCTGCTCGCCGAGCAAGGCACCGAAGGCCCGCCCAACGTGGTCGAGGGCCGCGACGGCTTCATGCAGGCGTTCGCGTTCGGCCGGATCGACAAGGCGCGGCCGATCACGCTGCCGCCCGCGGCCGAGTACGGCATCACCGATTGCTACATCAAGCCGTATGCCTGCTGCCGGCACATCCAGCCCGCCGTCGAAGCGATGTTCGGCCTGTGCAACGACGAGAAGATCGCGTTCGAGGACATCACCAAGGTCGACGTCGAGACCTACAAGATCGCGACCGAGCACGCCCATGTGCCATGGGACGACTTCGCCAGCGCGCAATTGAGCTTTCCGTATCTGATGGGGCTCGCGGCGCGCTATCGCGGCGTCAAGTTCGAGCACTTCGACGACAAGACGCGGAAGGACCCGGCGTTTTCGGAATTCGCCGACAAGCTGACGGTGACCGCGCCTCCGGAGATCGACCAGCTCTATCCGCGGCTCCGCCCCGCGCGCGTCACGGTGACGACGCCGAAGGGCAAGTTCGTCCGCCAGGCCGACGAGGCCTGGGGCTCGCGCATCGTGCCGCTCGACGACGCGGGGCTGATCGCGAAGTTCCTCGATCTGGTCGGCCCGGTCCATGGCGCAGCGAAGGCAAAGGAGCTGTCCGAACGGCTGTGGAACGTCGAGCAGGCTCCCGACGTGGCACCGCTGGTCGAGGCGCTGGCGAAGTAGGGTCCCTAAGCCTTCGCCCTCGCCTTCACCGTCGGATTGCCGAGCCGCAGCGGCTCGCCCTTCTCGAACGCCACGATCTGCTCGAAGCATTCGCGGAAATAGAGCTCGAAGTTGTCCCACTCGGCCCAGCCGAGATGCGGCATGCACAGCACGTTGTCCATCTTCAGGTACGGATGGTTGCCGCCGGTGACCGGCTCCTCCTCGTACACATCCATCGCCGCGTAGCCGGGGCGGCCCTTTTTCAGCGCATCGAGCAGCGCGCCGGGCGCGACCAGCTCGGCGCGGGCGACGTTGACGAACAGCGCGGTCGGCTTCATGCGCGCGAGATCGTCGGGGCCGACGATGCCGCGGGTCTCGGGGCGCAGCCGCACGCTGATCGACAGCACATCGGAGCGCTCGAACAGCTCGGCCTTGCTCTTGGCCGCCTCGTAGCCGGCAGCGGCAGCCTTTTCGAGCGAGTTCTTCTGGCCCCACACCAGCACCTTCATGCCGAGCCCCTTGCCGCCCTCGGCGACCAGCGCGCCGATATGGCCGAGGCCGAAAATGCCGAGCGTTGAGCCGCGAATGCGATGCGACAACGTGCAGGGCCACTTCCCCGCGCGCATGCGCTCCGCTTCGAGCGCGACGTTGCGGCGGGAGGCGACGATCAGCGCCAGTGTCAACTCGGCCGGCGCAACGGGAGAGTTGCTGACGCCCGTCGATACCGGGATGCCAAGCTCGGTGGCTGCGTTGAAGTCGAGCATGTGCGAGCCACGGCCGACCAGCGCGATCAACTTGAGCTTCGGCAGCCGCTCCAGCAACGCGCGGGAAAACTCGACACGCTCGCGGATCGACACCACCACGTCGGCGTCCTTGAGCCGATCGACGAGCTGGTCGAGGTCGCGCGCCGGTTCGCGATAGCGCGTGACGTCGTGGTGCTTGATCAGCGAATAGCAGGGGAGCTGATCGACCATGTCCTGGTAGTCGTCGGGGATAACGATTTTCATTTCGATGGAATTCCTTGTTTCAAGCAACACGCAAGGCGGCGCGGCCGATCACCTCGCCGCGCTCGACCAGTTCATGCACAGCCTCGGCCTCCTCCAGCGGACGCACCAAGGTGACCAACGGAAACACCTCGCCGCGCGCGACGAGGTCGAGCGACTCCAGCACCTCGGCCCGGGTGACATACCGGCTGCCGAGGATGCTCTGCTCCTTGTTGAGCAGGTCGGCCGCCGACAGGCTGAACGTCTTGCCGGCACTGCCGCCGCCGAGCGTGACCAGGCGGCCGCGCCGGCCGAGCGCCCTGGCGCCGGCCTCGAGCGTCGCGGTGGCCGAGACGTAGTCGACCACCACGTCGACGCCCTCGCCTCGCGTCAGATCGAGCAACTGCTCGGCGACACGGCCGGAGCTGGCGTCGACCACCTCGTCCGCTCCCGCTTTCCGGCAGGCGTCGAATTTCTCAGGCTTGGTGTCGACGGCGATCACCCGCGCCCGCGCCCATTTCGCCATCATCACCTGATGGATGCCGAGGCCGCCGCCGGCGCCGATCACGGCGACGGTCTCGCCAGCCTTGATGTCGGCGCGGCGCAGCACCTTCAGCGGCGTCGCCAGCGCGTCGGTGACGACGCCGATCTCGGCGGGATGTTTCTTGTAATCGAGACCGGACGGCAGCTTGATGAAGTTCGGTGCCGGCAGCTTGACGTATTCGGCATAGGCGCCGTCGCATTCGAGGCCGACCTGGCCGCCGGTGTTCTCGCAGAGCGGCTCCAGATTGCGCAGGCACCAGCGGCAATGGCCGCAGTTCAAGTAGAAATAAGTGGTGACGGGGTCGCCGACCTTGAGGCCGCGAACGCCCGCGCCCACCTCGACGATCTCGCCGGTGATCTCATGGCCGATGATGCGCGGGAACGTGACCTTCCGCCGCCCGGTCTTGGCGTGCTGGATGGTGAGGCCGGCGCCGCAGGTGATGACGCGGGCCACCGCCTCGCCCGGACCGGCAACCGGATCGGGCCGCTGCACGAGTTCGAACGGCAGGTTCGGTCCGTTCAACACCATCGCCTTCATGTGAAACCCTCAAAGCTCGGACCGACCAACTTTAGAGGACTGGCCTGCGGGCCGAATAGGCTATAATTGGCATGACAACAGCCGGTCGGCGGCGAAACAATCAGGGGACAGCGATGGCGACCACTCCGAAGGACGACACCAAGGGCGCGGCGGCGGGACCGGCGGGTGCGGCCGCGAGCGTCCGCTATGTCGACCTGCTCGACGTCACCGAGACCTTCGCCGATTCCATCAACAACGTCTATTTCGACGGCCAATCGCTGCGGATCGAGTTCGGCATCACCCGGCTCGACGACATCAAGCCGAACGCGGCGGTCACCGGCCGCCGCTACCCGGCGCAGCGGATGGTGCTGACGCCGATGGCGGCGGTCGAGCTGATCAACCGCATGCAGCAGGTCGGCGCGGCGCTGACCAACGCCGGCGTGCTGAAGTCACGGGCCGAAGGCGACGCGCCGAAGACCAGCTAGCCAAGAGCTAGATCACGATGCTGCCGAGGCTCGCGCCACCGCAGACATAGAGTGTCTGGCCGGTGACGAAGCCGTTGCTCGCGGTCGCAGAAGAACATCACGGCGCGGGCGACGTCGTCGGGGCGGCCGAGCCGCTTGACCGGGATTTGCCGCCGCGAGCGCCGCCTCGCGCTCGCTGTCCTTCGGCACCACCGCGTTGAACATCTCGGTGTCGGCGATCGGTCCCGGCGCGACGACGTTGACGGTGATGCCATCGGCGGCAAGCTCCAGCGCCCAGGTGCGCGCCATGCCGATCATGCCGGCCTTGGTCGCCGCATAGGCGGTGCGGGTGGCGAGGCCGAGCGCGCCGCGCGACGACATCAGGACGATGCGGCCGAACTTGCTTCGCTTCATGGCCGGCAGCGTGGCCTGGACCAGCGTGATGGCGGCGCCGAGATGCAGTTGCGTCAGCGCATCGAGGTCGGAGGCCTTGACCTCGGGGAGCAGCGCCGGCCGGATCGCGCCGGCGTTGTGGACGAAGTGGGTGACGGCAAAGCGGGACGCGACATCGGCGGCGGCTTGTTCGGTCGCCGTGGCGTCGAGCAGATCGACCTCGATCGCATGCAGCTTGGCGTGCTTGAGCGACGGCTTGCGGCGCGCCAGCGAAACCACCTCGTAGCCGGCGTCCAGCATCTGCCGGCAGATCTCCGCGCCGATGCCGGTCGAGCCGCCGGTGACGAGAGCGACGTTCGCCGTCACTTGCCGTCTCCGGCAACCAGCGCCAGCACGCGCAGCGGGCTGCCGGAGCCCTGCTTGATCTTCAGCGGCGCGGCGATGATGACGGCGCCCTTGGGCGGCAGCAGGTCGAGATTGGTCAGGCATTGCAGGCCGAAGCGGCCCTTGCCGTGCATGTAGAAGTGCGCCGGGTACGGCGGGTTGAAATGGTGGCCCTGGCCGAAATCGGTGCCGATGGTCTCGGTGCCGAAGCCGTGCACGTCGCGCTGCTCGACGAACCACTTCACCACCGCGGGCTCGGGCCCGGCGTGTGCGCGCCGTCGTCGCGCAAGCCGGCGTAGTCCGGATAGGTCTTCTTCGACCAGTCGGTGCGCAGCAGCACCCAGCTTCCCGGCTCGATCTTGCCGTGGCTGCGCCTCCCATGCCTCGACGAACGGGATGGTCAGCGCGAAATCGGGATTGGTGGCGCATTCCGCCGAGCAGTCGATGCACGCAGGCCGGCGCGATGAACTTCCGCACGTCGATGGTGTCGACGGCGTTGTTCGGCAAGTCCTTGCCGGAGATCCAGTGGATCGGCGCGTCGAAATGCGTGCCGGTGTGCTCGCCGAGGCTGATGTTGTTCCAGTACCAGGCCGGGCCGCGCTCGTCGTAGCGCGACACCTCCTCGATGCGGAACGGCGCGCATTGGCCGAGCTCCGGCGGCAGCACGATGGTGGGAAATTCCTGCGTCAGCGTCTGCGTCAGGTCGATGACGCGGACATCGCCGCTGGAAACGCCTTCGCGAACGAGAGAAGATCGATCGGTGCCATGGGTCAACCTGCCATCTCGCGCTCGAGCGCCTTCGGATTGACGGCAAGCCGCGCGCGGACGTCCTCGGCGATGTCGCCGACAAAGACGTCCTCGACGCCGTCGCGCAGCGCGCGGACCACGGCGTTGGCGAGCGCCGCCGGCGTCACCTTCGGCGGCGGCACGGTCTGGAACCACTCGGTCTCCAGCGGCCCGAAGAACACGTTGAGCACCTTGACGCCGCCGGGGCGCAGCTCGGCGCGCATGCACTGCGCGGCCGAGAGGCAAGCCGCTTCGGCGGCGGAATAGCTGCCGAACTGCGGCCAGTTCATCAGCGCGTGGACCGAGAGCAGATTGACGAAGGCCGTCGGCCGAGTTGACGCCGTCGGCGCCGCGAAAGCGCAGCACCGGGCCGAACGCCTGGGCCAGGCGCAGCAGGCCGAGATAGCGGATGTCGATCTCCTCGCGGGCGACGGTGAGACCGTGGCGGTCGACCACGCCGCCGGAGCGGACATGCTCGGCGGTGTTGACGACGATGTCGATGCGGGCGCCGTTCTGCTCGGCCTGCTCGGTCACGGACTCGGTGTCGGTCACGTCGAGCGGCACGATCTCGACGCGCTCGATCTTCTTCAGCGCATCGAGGCCGGGGAACGGCTTCCAGGGATCGGCGAGGCCGACGAACACGATCGAGGCGCCGGCCTCGGAGAACGCCTTCGCCATCGCCTGGCCGACGGCGGTGCGGCCGTCGGTGATCAGCACGCGGCGGAATTTCGGATCGCAGGTCATCTCGCGCAGATGCGGATCGTCGGCCATGTTCGGGGTGTCCTTCTCCGGCAGCGCCAGCGCCACCGCCGAGCCGCTCTTGTCGAGCTTCAATTGCAGCCGCACGCGGGCGCCTTCGGCGGCGTCGCCGTGCAGATGGGCGACCACCACCGGCCCGACGTCGAGCTTCACCGTGCCGACCCGCCACGGCGTGCGCTCGCGGAAGTACGGATCGGTCGAGGTCTGCACCGTGGTCTCGGCGACCAGCGTGCCGCCGTTGTCGACATCGCGAAACGGCAGCCGCGCCGACAGGCACGACGGACAGGCGTCGCGCGGCGGATAGATCACGGCGTTGCAGTCGAGGCAGACCTGCAGCGCGAAGCGGCCCTCGGCGGCGGCCGCCGTCAGGCCATGCGCGGTGCGGCTGCGGGTGCCCTGCGGCGACAGCGGCAGCCGCGTGCGCCGGAGCGGGTTCTTGCGCTTGGGGCGGACGAGCGGTTCGGTCACGCGGCCCTCGCGAGAATGGCGGCGGCAGGACGACAGGCCGCGATCGTAGTTGATCATGCCGAAGCCGGATACCAGGCCGTGCTCGGCGTCGGCCACCGGCGTGCCGATCGGCTGGCCGGTGAGCTGGCGCATCGCCTCGACCAGCCCGAGACAGCCGCCGGCCGCGCCGGCCTGGCCGACCGAGAGCTGGCCGCCGGAGGTGTTGTGCGGAAACGTGCCGTCGGTCGTGAAGCTCTGCGAACGCACGAACTCGGGCGCCTTCGCCCTTCTTGCAGAAGCCCAGGTCCTCGAGCTGCATCATGACGATGACCGGATAGTCGTCGTAGGTCTCGACGAAATCGATATCGTCGCGGCTTCAGCCCGGCCATCGACCACAGCTCGTCGACGTCGAGCGCCCAGCCGCCGCGCACCTGCATCGGATCGTCCGGGATAGGCGTTGTGGCGCTCGATGGTGGACAGGATGCGCACGCCCGGCAGGTCGAGCGATTTCGCGGTGTCCTCGCGGCAAACCAGGAACGCCTCGGCGCCGGCGCAGGGCATCACGCAGTCGAACAGGTGGATCGGATCGGCGATCGGCCGCGCCGACATGTATTCGTCGAGCGTCAGCTTCTTCTTCATCATGGCGTAGCGGAATTGCCAGCGCGTTGTCGCGCTGCGCGATGCAGAGCTTGCCGAAATCCTCGCGCTTCGCGCCATACGTGTTCATGTAGTTCTTGGTGATCATCGCGAACGAGGCGTTGGCGCCGCCGGAGCCGTAGGGATAGACCGCGTCCTGCGCGAAGCGCGAGAACGTCGACAGCGTCTTGCGGAACGAATCGACGTGGTTGGTGTCGCCGGCGACGCACGCGACGATGTCGGCGTCGCCGGCCTGCACCGCGCGCGCGGCGCGGCGCAGCGCGACGATGCCGCTCGCGCCGCCGAACGGAATGTGGTCGAGCCAGCGCGGCGAAAGCCCGAAGTGCTGGGTCAGGCCGACCGCGGTGTCGGGGCCGACGGTGAAGCTCGACACGCAGAAGCCGTCGATGTCCGACGGCCGGATGCCGGCGCGCTTGACCAGATCATGCAACGCCCGGCCGATCCACCAATGCGCGCTGTTGGTCGAATAGCGCCGGTACGGCACCGTGACCGGCACGCAGGCAACCACTCCATCATAAGCTTTGCGGATCGCGCCCGAGGCCATGCTATCGGGTCACATGAAAAGCTGGATGTTGCCGAACGCGGCGTCGCAATTGACCAGGTCGACGCGCTTCAGCTTGATCTTCAGCTTGCCGTCGACCACGGCCAGCGTGTGCGTCGCCCAGGCGGCGTAAAGCTGCTGCTCGTCGTAGCGCGTCTCGACGTAATGCATCGGCGTCCATGTGATGTATTCGTTGCCCGCCTCGTCGCGCTTGTCGATCTGCGGCGTCTGCAGGACGTGATGGCAGCGGCTCCGCGGCTTCTGCGAGAAGGTGCGGTTGCCCTTCAGCCGCTCGATCCGGATGGTGAGCAGGAGCTTGTCCTCGTACATCAGCGAGGCGGTCAGCCGCGGATCGGTCTGGCCCCACTCCAGCGGCATCCAGTACATGCCGTCATCGGCGAACAGGTCGAGCCACTCGTCGAGGCGGTGCTGATCGATCAGCCGCGCCTCGCGGGTGACGAAGTCGATCAGCTCCTGGTCGGTCGGCGCGGTCACTGAATCCGCATCACATCGACAGCGTCATGAACTTCGACCAGGCGCGGAACTGGTTGCGCATCTGCCATTCGGTGGTGCCGTTGGTCTCGGCGGTGACGTCGGCCTGCTCGGATGGATCGTAGAGCCGCCCGACATTGACCCATTGGTTGGCGTCGACCTTCAGCCCCTCCTGGGCGCGCTCGTACACCTCGAGATCGTCGTGGCCGACCACCGAGGTCGGCGCGTTGATCAGCCGGTTGTACATCAGGGTGCGCTCGAGCAGCATGTCCGGCGCATCGACCAGCCGGAACGTCCACGACTCCACCAGCGTCTTGTTGGCGGCGATCGGCTTGAACAGCCGGAGAAGCTGGATCGGCCCTTTGACCATCAGGTTCGGGAAATAGATGGTGTTGTGGCGGTTCTCGTCGAGGATCGCCTTGGCGCGGTTCTCGCCATAGGCCGCGACCATCTGGTCGAAGTAGCCGGGGATCGTCGAATAGTTGGAGTGGATCGAGTGGTGCACGCCGGTGTGGCCATGGCCGTTCGGCCAGACCCGGATGCCCATCTTCTCGAAGAAGTCGTAGGGCGCCATGAACGGCGCGTAGATCTCCACCGCCATCGGCTTCTTGGCGCCGGGCGGCTGCGTTCTCCCAGACCTTGATCGCGGTGCCGGCCGACGATCTCGTGCGCCACCATCGGATGCGTGGTGTCGGTCTGGTTCTCGACCAGCATCTTCCAATTGCAGTTGTGCATGTAGCGGAGCACGCCGCCGGCGACCTCGAGCCGGCCGGCCGGCGAGCGGTCGACCATGTTGTCGATGCTCGACAGGCTGTCGCCGAAGAACTCCTCGAAGCCCGGCCCGACGTCGTTGAGCTTGGCGAAGACGAAGCCGCGATGATTGTGGACGTGGCGGACCGGGTTCATGCCCTTCGCGGCGTGGCTCTCCTCGAGCTTGGCGCCCTCGTAGCCCTTGGCGAGCGGAATCTGCCGGAGCGTGCCGTCGGTGCGGAAGGTCCAGGCGTGATACGGGCAGCGGAAGAACTTGCCGGTGTTGCCGCAGGTCTCGGTGGTGATGCGGGTGCCCTTGTGCGGACAGCGGTTGTGCAGCACATGCACGGTGCCGTCGCTGTGGCGCACCATCAGGATCGGCGCGGTGCCGATGGTGGTGCCGAAATAGTCGCCCTCGTTCGGCACCTGGCTGTCGTGGCCGACATAGACCCAGGTGTTGGCGAACAGGTGCTCCATCTCGAGCTGGAACACCTCCTCGTCGAGATAGACGTCGCGATGGACCTCGGTCTCGCGGATCAGATTGCGGACGGCCTCGCTGTTGCCGCGGTATCGGTTCATCGGCCTCTCCTCACCGCCTCCAGCCGCGTTAGTTTAGATATAAAGCTTTTGCCCGGCAACGCGGGCGCCAGGTGCAGCAGCGCGGCAATTGCTCGCAACTGCAAGTAATCCGCGGCCTTGCCAGCCTCCGCCCGTGCTTTAGACTTGAAGCATTCCGGTGGTGCGGCCGGATTGATCCAGGGTGGAGGTCGTCATGCTGTCGCGTCTGTGCGTTGGCGCTGTTGCGCTGCTTGCTTCGGTCAGCGCGGGTTCCGCTGCCGATATCACCGTGGGCTTCGTCACCTCGCTCAGCGGTCCGGGCGCCTCGATCGGCATTCCGTACGAGAAGGGCGTGCTCGCCGGACATGCGCTATCGCCGCCAAGGTCGGCGACGTGAACATCAAGCTGATCCGGCTCGACGACGCCTCCGATCCCGTCCGCAGCGACCCGCAACGCGCGCAAGCTCGTCGAGGAAGAAAAGGTCGACGTGCTGATGGGCACCTCCGGCGTGCCGGGCACCGTCGCGATGGCGGTGGTCGCCGCCGAGACCAAGACGCCGATGATCTCGCTCACGCCGGCGAGCCAGCCGCAGAGCCCGAACGGCCAGTGGATGATCTCCATCCCGCAGCCGCCGCCGCTGATGGTCGCCGCCGTGGTCGAGCAGATGAAGAAGGCGAACGTCAAGAAGGCCGCCTACATCGGCTTCAGCGATTCCTGGGGCGATCTCGTCTATGACGCCCTGATGAAGAACGTCGCCGGCTCGCCGATCGAGGTGGTCACCAACGAGCGCTACGCCCGCGCCGACACCTCGGTCACCGGCCAGACCCTGAAGATCATCGCCGCGCATCCCGACGCGGTGATCACCGGCGGCTCCGGCACGCCGGGCGCGCTGCCCTACCTCGCGCTCGCCGAGCGCGGCTACAAGGGCGGGCTCTACGGCACGCATGCGCTGATCAATCCGGATTTCGTGCGCGTCGGCGGCGCAGGCGGTCGAGGGCGTGATCTGCCCGACCGGCCCGGTGATCGTCGCCGAGCAGCTGCCGGACAGCAACCTGACCAAGAAGGTGTCGCTCGCCTTCCGCGACGTCTACCAGAAGGCCAACAACGCGCCGACCACCGACGCCTTCTCGGCCTACGCGTTCGACGGCTGGCTGGTGATGGTCGATGCCGCCAAGCGCGCGCTGGCGAAGGCGCAGCCGGGCACGCCGGAATTCCGCGAGGCGTTCCAGGACGCCATGCTGACCGACCAAGGAAGTCGTCGGCACCCACGGCGTCTACAACTTCAAGCCGGGCAGCTTCTTCGGCGTCGACGAGCGCGCCCGCGTGCTGGTCCAGCTCGAGCAGGGCAAGTGGAAGCTGATCGACTGAGCCGCTGACATGGCGGCTCACTTGGCGGCGCGCGACCGCTCACCGCCATGACGCCCGAGATCGCCCTTCTTCTGGCGCAGGACGGGATTTCCACCGGCGCGATCTATGTGCTGGTCGCGCTCGGGCTGGTGCTGATCTTCCTGGTGACGCGCGTCATCTTCGTGCCGTTCGGCGACGTGGTCGGCTATGCCGCGCTCACCCTGGCGGCGCTGCAGCTCAAGCAGACGCCGGGCACGGTCTGGCTGGTGCTGTCCCTCGCGGCGCTGGCGACCGCGATGGAGGTCTGGACGCTGGTCCGCCGCGGCGAGACGCGGCGGCTGCCGAAGGCGCTGCTGCTGTACGCGCGTGCTGCCGGCCATCCCGGCGGCGCTGGTCTGGCTCGCCGCCGGCCGCGACCTGCCGATGTGCGCTCGGCATCGTGCTGACGCTTGCGATCGTGCTGCCGATCTCGCCGCTGCTCTATCGCATCGCATTTCGGCCGCTCGCCGACGCCTCGGTGCTGGTGCTGCTGATCGTCGCGGTCGCGGTGCACTTCGCGATGTCGGGCCTGGCGCTGATCTTCTTCGGGCCGGAGGGCTTCCGCACCGAGCCGATGACGCGGGCGTTCTTCGATCTCGGCCCGATCAACGTGTCCGGGCAAAGCCTGCTGATCGTCGGCAGCTCGGCGCTGTTCAGCCTCCTGCTGTTCGTGGTCTTCGAGCGCACCCTGATCGGCAAGGCGCTGCGCGCGACCGCGGTCAACCGCGTCGGCGCGCGGCTGGTCGGCATCCTGCCGTCGACCACCGGCGCCATCGCCTTCCTGCTGGCGTCGGCGCTGGCGGGGATTTCCGGCATCCTGATCGGGCCGGTGGCGACGCTCTACTACGACTCCGGCTTCCTGATCGGCCTGAAGGCCTTCGTCGGCGCCATCATCGGCGGCCTGGTCAGCTATCCGGCGACCGCCGTCGGCGCGATCCTGGTCGGGCTGTTCGAGAGCTACGCGGCGTTCTGGAACAGCGCCTTCAAGGAGGTGCTCGTGTTCAGCCTGCTCATTCCGGTGCTGATCTGGCAGTCGCTGACGACCGGCACCGGCGTCGAGGAGGAGATCGAGGAGGAAGAGCGCGAGGGAGGCGGCTGATGCGCTGGCGCTCGCACATCCCGCTGGGTCGTCGCCATCGCGTTCATCGCGGTGGCGCCGTTCGCTGTTCGGCAGCTTCACCATCACGCTGATGAACTACATCGGCATCTACGCGCTGGCCGCGCTCGGCCTCGTGCTGCTGACCGGCGTCGGCGGGCTCACCTCGTTCGGCCAGGCTGCCTTCGTCGGCATCGGCGCCTATGCGACCGCCTGGTACACCGCGGTGCAGGGCGGCTCGCCCTGGATCGGGCTCGCTGCTCGCGCTGGTGCTGACCGGGCTCGTCGCGACGTTCCTCGGCGCGGTGACGTTGCGGCTTGGCGGACACTTCCTGCCGCTCAGCACCATCGCCTGGGGCATCGCGATCTATTTCGTGTTCGGCAATCTCGATGCGCTCGACCGCTACAGCGGGCTGTCCGGCATTCCGCCGATCTCGCTCGGGCCGATTTCGCTCGCGGGCACCGCGGGCGATCTACTACTTCATCTGGATCGTGCTCGGCCTCGTGATGCTGCTCTGCCAGCAACCTGCTCGACTCGCGGCAGGGCCGCGCGATCCGCAGCCTGCGCGGCGGCATCGCCATGGTGGAGAGCCTCGCCATCGACAGCTTCCGCATGCGGCTTGCGGTGTTCGTGCTGGCCGGGCTGCTCGCCGGCCTGTCCGGCTGGCTCTATCGCGCACATGCAGCGCTTCGTGAATCCGACGCCGTTCGACATCCGCCCCGGCATCGAATTCCTGTTCATGGCGCTGCGTCGGCGGCGCCGGCCAGATCGCCGGCGCGGTGGTCGGCGCCGCCATCGTGGTGCTGCTGAAGAACGTGCTGCAGGACGTCCTGCCGCCGATCACCCGCTACAGCGCGCAGCTCGAGATCGTGCTGTTCGGCATCCTGTTCATCGTCCTGCTGCAGAAGGCGCGCGGCGGCGTGGTGCCGATGATCCGGCGCTTCCTGCCGCGGCCGCGCCCGGCTGCGCCGGTCGAGGCGCCGCCGCTGCGCGCCGCGCGCGGCCGGCGGTCACCGGCGAGCCGCTGCTGCGGATCGAGGGCGCGACCAAGCGGTTCGGCGCGCTCGCCGCCGTCAACGAGGTGAGCTTCGAGGTGCGGCCCGGCGAGGTGCTCGGCCTGATCGGCCCGAACGGCGCCGGCAAGACCACGCTGCTCAATCTCATCACCGGCACCGCGAAGCCGAACAGCGGCAAGATCGTGTTCCTCGGCGACGACGTCACGCCATTGCCGCCGCGCCAGATCGCCGCGAAGGGCATGGCGCGCACGTTCCAGCACGTCAAGCTGCGGCCGAACATGACGCCTGATCGACAACGTCGCTGCTCGGCGCCTATCCGCGCACGCACGTCGGGCTTCCTCGCCGGCGCGTTCCGGTTCGACCGCGCCGAGGAACGCTCGGCGCGGCTTCGAGGCGATGGCGCAGTTGCGGCGCGTCGGCCTCGGCGGAGAAATTCGGCGAACTGGCCGGCAATCTGCCGCTCGGCCAGCAGCGGCTCCTCGAAGTGGCGCGCGCGCTCGCCGCCAACCCGGTGGTGGTGATCCTCGACGAGCCGGCGGCGGGCTTGCGCGCGCTGGAAAAGAAAATCCTGTCCGATCTGCTGCGAGCCTGCGCAAGGACGGCATGACCATCGTGCTGGTCGAGCACGACATGGACTTCGTCATGAACCTGGTCGACCGCATCGTGGTGATGGACTTCGGCGCCAAGATCACCGAAGGCCTGCCGGCGGAAATCCGCGCCGACGCCCGCGTGCAGGAAGCCTATCTCGGCGGTGTCGCATGACGGCGCTGCTCGCGGTCCGCGACCTGCACGTCGCCTACGGCAAGATCGAGGCCGTCACCGGCGTCAGCCTCGACATGCAGGCGGGCCAGATCGTCACCGTGATCGGCCCGAACGGCGCCGGCAAGACCACGCTGCTGGCGGCGCTGATGGGGCTGCTGCCCTCGCGCGGCGAGACGCGCTACCAGGACGGCGACATCGGCGCGCTCAACACCGAGGAGCGGGTGCGGCGCGGCATCTGCCTGGTGCCGGAGCGGCGCGAGCTGTTCACCGAGATGACGGTCGAGGACAACCTGATCCTCGGCGCCTACACGCGCTGGCGCGACCGCGCCGCCTGGCAGCGCGATTTGCAGGACGTCTTCGCGCGCTTTCCGCGCCTGGCCGAGCGGCGCCGCCAGCTCGCCGGCACCTTGTCCGGCGGCGAGCGGCAGATGCTGGCGCTCGGCCGCGCGCTGATGGCGCAAGCCGCGGCTCCTGCTGCTCGACGAGCCGAGCCTTGGCCTCGCCCCGCTGATCGTTCGCGAGATCTTCCGCATCGTGGTCGAGCTGCGCGAGCTTGGCGTGTCGATCCTGCTGGTCGAGCAGAACGCCCGCGCGGCGCTGGAGACCGCCGACTACGGCTATGTGCTGGAGACCGGCTCGATCGTGCTGAGCGGCAAGGCCAGCGACCTGATCCACGATCCGCGCGTGATCGCCAGCTATCTCGGCGGCAAGGTGGCGTGAGATGGAAAACGCGCGAGCCTTGAAAGCGAAATGGTCGGGCCTGTTTGCGCCGGCCGAGCGCACCTTGCCGGCCATGCTGACGCGGCAGGCCGAGCGGTATGGACGAAAGCCGCTGGTCAGCGCCGCGCGACGTGACATGGACCTACGCCGACGCGCGCGACGCCGCGGCGCGGTTTGCCGGTACGTTGCGGCGCGCCGGCGTGAAGCCGGGCGACCGCGTCGCGTTGATCTGCTCGAACCGGATCGAGTTTCTGCAAGTCGTGCTCGGCTGCGCCTGGCTCGGCGCGGTGGCGGTGCCGATCAACGTCGCCTCGCGGGGGCCGCAGCTTCAGCACATCCTGTCGAACTGCGGGGCGAAGCTGCTCGTCATCGAAGCCGCCTATGCCGAGAACCTCGACATGCTCGAGCCGGACAAGCTCGCGGTCGAGACGATCTGGCTGATCGGCGAAGGCGTCGGCCCGTCTCGGCGCCATCGCCGCGCAAGCCGATGCCGCCCGGCGGCGAGCCGATCGCGGCGGCGGCGGTGAAGCCCGACGATCTCGCGCTGATCCTCTACACGTCCGGCACCACCGGGCCGTCGAAGGGCGTCTGCTGCCCGCAGGCGCAGTACTTCTGGTGGGCGGTCAACACCGCCTCGCTGCTGGAGATCGAGACCGGCGACGTGCTCTGCACCAGCCTGCCGCTGTTCCACACCAACGCGCTCAACACCTTCTATCAGGCGCTGCTGACCGGCAGCACCGTGCGTTACGAAAAGCGATTCTCGGCGTCGGGCTTCTATTCCGGCCTCGTCAACAGCAAGGCGACCGTCACCTATCTGCTCGGCGCCATGGTGCCGATCCTGCTGTCGCGGCCGGTGACGCCGGAGGAAACCGCGCACACCGCGCGGATCGCGCTCGCCCCCGGCGTGCCGGCGCAATTCCACGAGCCGTTCACCAAGCGCACCGGCATCCGCCTGCTCGACGGCTGGGGCTCGACCGAGACCAACTTCGCGCATCGGCACCACCATCGAGCGTCAGCAGCCCGGCCTGATGGGGCCGGTGTTCGACGGCTTCGGCGCCCGCGTGGTGGATCGACGAGGATCGCGACGTTGCCGACGGCACCGCCGGCGAGCTCGTGGTGCGCACCGACGAGCCGCTCGCCTTCGCGCATGAGTATTTTCACATGCCGGAGAAGACCGCCGAAGCCTGGCGCGACGGCTGGTTCCACACCGGCGACCGCGTGGTGCGGCAGGCGGACGGCGCTTTCCGTTTCGTCGACCGGCTGAAGGATGCGATCCGGCGGCGCGGCGAGAACATCTCGTCGTTCGAGGTCGAGCAGGTGCTGCTCAGCCACGACGCGGTGGCGAACGCCGCGGCGTTCCCGGTGCGCTCGCCGCTCGCCGAGGACGAGGTGATGGCGGCGATCATCCTGCATCCGGGGCGCGCGCTCACCCCCGCCGAGCTGATCGCGTTCTGCACGCCGCGGCTGCCGTACTTCGCGGTGCCGCGCTATCTGGAGTTCGTCACAGAACTGCCGGCGACCGAAAGCGGCAAGGTGCAGAAGTACAAATTGCGCGAACGCGGCATCACCGAAAAAACCTGGGACCGTGAAGCGGGACACCGCAGATGAGCGTCTGCTTATTCCTCAGCTTCTGGACGGACGCGCCTGTTGGGGATTCGGCCAAGCTCGATCGCACGCTGGCCGCCATTCCGAAGCTCACCAAGGCGCTGGTGCACAGCCGGGCCAGCGCGGACGACCCCTACCTCAAGGACGACAAGCCGCCCCAGCTCGTGCTGCAATTGTATTTTGCCGAGCTGCCTCGATCTCGAAGCGGCGGGCGATCATGTCGCGGCGCTAACGTCGGGGGAGTTCCCCGGACTGGCGAACGCGGACGTGACGCAGCAAGCCATGACGGTCGCGCGCCTTCGCCGTGCCGGAGCCGAGCGACGCCCGGCTGCACCTATCTCGTCGCCTACGAGGGCGAGGCCGAGGACCTGAACGCCTGGCTCGGCCACTACCTCGACAGCCACATTCCCACCATGTCGCGCTTTCCCGGGCTGCGCGAGCTCGAGGTCTACACCCGGCTCGACTGGGTCAGCGCGCTGCCGTGGCGGCGGGTCAACTTCATGCAGCGCAACAAGGTGGCGTTCGACAGCGCCGAGGCGCTGACGGCGGCGCTGCACTCGCCGGTGCGCCACGAGATGCGGGCCGACTTCGCGGCGTTCCCGCCGTTCACCGGCCCGGTCACCCACTTTGCGATGACGACGCGCGTGGTGCATCCTCCGTCTTCGGCCCGTTGAGAGGGGCAGCGCATGACCGATCCATCCCGTCCCGCCCGCGTCTGGTACCAGAGCTTCGTGCATCCCGGCGAGCAGGCGCCCTACATCGAGCGGCTGCAGGCCTACCTGAACAAGGTCGCCGCGCCGGGCGTGCAATACGAGGTGCACGGCCTCGACCCGCCGGACCGGCACTTCCATCCGCTGACCGAATTCCGCTGCGCCGCGCAGGTGATCCGCCACGCCATCGAGGCGGAGCGCAGCGGCTACGACGCCATCGTGATCGGACATTTCCAGGAGCCGGCGCTGCTTGAAATTCGCGGCACGCTCGACATCCCGGTGATCGGTCTCGGCGAAGCCAACCTGCTGGCGGCGATGACGATGGGGCGGCGGCTCGGCCTCGTCACCATCGATCCGGCGTTCATCGACTGGCACGAGCGGCAGGTGCTGGCGCACGGCTTCGACAACCGCATCGTCGGCGTGCGTGCGATCCGCTCCGATTTGCCGGGCTTCATGCGCGCGTTCACCGACGAGGCCGCCTACAAGAAGGTGCGCGAGGAGTTCGTCGCCCAGGTGAAGCCGCTGGTGGAAGAAGGCGCCGAGGTGATCCTGCCGGCCGGCGGCCTGCCGATGCTGCTGTTCTCGCGCGAATGCCCGTTCACCATCGACGGCGCGCTGGTGCTGAACGGCATCGCCGTGGTGGCCAAGGCCGCCGAGATGGCGCTCGCTTTGCACCGCCTGACCGGCGCGGTGGTGAGCCGGCGCGGCACCTATGCCAAGGCGTCGGCGGCGTGCGTGGAGGAGTATCTGCGCGGCCGCTGGTGAGCACAGCGCGTTGAGGTTTTCTCGTTCTCAGCAGACCTCGCGCTATACCAACGTATAGGGCACATGAACAAACCGTAATTTGAGTTGGACGGTCAACGGCCGTACGGTTTGGTCATTCGCACACCATTCGTCGCCCCCGGTGTGCGGGTAGGAAACCCCGGCTGAGGCAACTCACCGGGGTTTTTCCATTTCAGGGCATGCTTGCCCTACGCTGAATCAGGCGTCCGCCACTTCGATGACCACGGCCATCGCGGTGTCGCCGGCGGCGCAGCCGTGGAACAGGCCGAAGCCGCCGCCGCGCAGCGCCAGCTCCTCGATCAACTCGATGACGCCGCGCACCCCGGTCGGGCCCTGCGGATGGCCCCACACCAGCGAGCAGCCGTAGTTGTTCATCGCCATCAGGTCGGCGCCGGTCTCGCGCGCGAAGGCGATGTCGTTGACCACGAACGGGTTGTGCGACTTGATCGCGGCCATGTCGGCGATCTTGAGATCGGCCGCTTCGAGCGCACGGCGCGCGGCCTTGATCGGCGCCGCCGGCATCATCGCCGGCTCCTCGCGGAACTGGCCGAACGAGACGAGCCGGATCGCCATGCTGGGTTGCTTCGACAGCTCCGCGGCCTTGTCGCGGGTGGTCACCACCACGGCGGCGTGGCCATCGGCCGGATGGGTCTGCCCGGCATAGGTGACGGTGCCGTCCGGCAGCACCGGCTTGAGCGTCTTGATCTTGTCGGCCTGGGCGAGATGCACGCCCTCGTCACCTTGCAGCACCGACTTCGATTTCTTGAAACCGGGATCGGGCACATCGAACGGCAAGGTCATGAAGCGCTTGAGAAAGCGCGAGTTGTCCGCCAGTGCATCCTGGTATTGCGCGTAGCGGCGGAGCGTCACCTCGTTCTGCTCCGACGTGGTGATCTGATACTTCCGCGCGACGTTCTCGGCGGTCTGGACCATGCCCTGTCCGGTCAGCGGATCGAGCGAGAAGTTGTCCAGCACCCAGTCCTCGTGCTTGCCGGTGCCGCCCGGCCCGGACGGATCGGGATAATAGATGTGCGGCCCGTTCGAGGTCTTGTCGGCGGTGATGACCAGCGCGCAGCTCGCGTCGTTCGAGGCGAGGTTCTGCGCCGCGGTGGCGAGGCAGCGGACCCCGGTGGCGCAGGCCTGGTTGATGGTCGGCCCCGACACGTGGCCGGCGCCGATCAGCCCGGTGACCCACGGCAGGCCGAAGAAGCTGTGCTGCTGCGGGACGGTGGTGCCGAGCACGCCGAAGTCGAAGTGCTCCGGCGCGATGCCGCGCGCCGCAAGCTCCGCCTTGGCCTGATGCGCCGCGAACTTCAGCGCGTGCAGCGACGCGAACGCGCCCTGCCAGCGCGCGAACGGCGACGACCAGTAGGCGCCGTAGGGAATGTAAGCCTCAGTCATGATGCGACGACCGAAAAGATGGCGATCCCGGGAAGAACTTCCGACCTACGGTTTAGGAAAACCAATCGACGTCAACAAGACCTTTGCGCCGGATCAGACAAGTCCGTAAAGCTTCCGCGCGCCCTCGGCACTCACGTAGCCGTTCTCGATATCCTGCCGCACCGTCTCGGCTGGCCGCTCGCGCGGCGAGCCATAGCCACCCCCGCCACTTCGTTCGACCCGCAGCACGTCACCAGCTTTGAGATGCTGCGTCTCGATCGCAGGAAGAAAAACCTCATCGGGCATTCCCGGATTGATCGAAGTGCGTGACACGCTTGGCTCTTTGCCGCCCGCCAATCCCCAGGAGGACGAACGATGCCCAGACGCGCGCAACGTCAGAACGCAATCCTCCCTAACCTGAAACTCCCGCACATAACCTGTGCCGCCACGATGCTCGCCGGGGCCAGCCGAATCTTTCCAGAGATCGTAGCGGCGGATCATGACCGGGTACTCGGTCTCGGCCACTTCGATTGGCGCACCCGCCGTAAAATGATTCATCGGCGTGACTATAGCTGTGCCGTCGTGGCTGCTGGTGCCACCGAGCCCCGTGCACCGATTTCGTATTGCACCAGCGAGCGCCCGGCGCGGAGATAGCCGAAAGCGACCGCACCCGTCACCAGCCCGGATGGCGCGACGGCGCGCGACGGGTTGAGCTGACCAAGCGCGGAGAGCACACAGCTGTAGATCATCACCGAGGTCGGGAAATACAAATTGACGGTGGCCGGATAGCGCGGATTGACCAGCGAGCCTTCGGGCAGATCGAAGCTGACGAGCCGCGCCAACCCGGAGTTCACCGGAATGGTTGGATCTGACGTGGCAAGGATTGCCAGAAGCGAGACGGACTTCGCCGTCCACGGATTGACGTTCACCGGGCCGACGGTCTGCGGTGCGCAGCCGCTGAAGTCGAGATGGAGCTTGCCGCCTCGCATGGTCGCCTTGACGGCGATACGGACCGGCCGGTCCTTGTCGGCTCCATCGTCGTCGAGAAAGCCTTCAGCCTCGGCGACACCGTCCGGCCAGCTGGCAAACTCCGCCGCTAGCCGCCGCTCGGCCAGATCGAGCATGCGGTGCCATGACGGCCAGCACGATCCCCTGGCCGTATTCCTGGCACAGCGCGGCGAGACGTTGAGCGCCGAGCCGCGTGGCGCCGACCTGCCCTCGCAGATCGCCGACCACGACATCTGGCGTGCGGCTGTTGTTGCGGATGATCTGCTCGATGTCGGTATCGATGCCTGCGGTGGTTTGGAAGCGAACCGGCGGCAGCCGCAGACCATCGTGATAAATCTCGCGCGATCCCGCGCCCGAGGAACCCGGCACCAGCCCGCCGACGTCGGCCTTGTGGGCGATACTGACGCCGAATCCCACCAGCCGGCCCCGATCGAAAGCCGGTGTGACAGCGACCATGTCCGGCACATGCGGGTTCCCGGCGTAATACGGATCATTGACGATGAAGCTGTCGCCCTCAGCGATGCCGTCTTGTCCGAATTTGCCAATGATTGAGCGCACCGCCTGTTCGTACGGCAACGAGTGGTATTGCAGGCCGCCGCCGATCATCAGCACCTGCCCCTCGGCATCGGTCAGCCCGGCCGTGCCGTCGCGGGATTCGCGCAGGATCGGCGAATAGCCGCTGTGATAAAGCGAATGCTCCATCGTCGCGGCGATCTCGCGAAGCCGGCTCATCACCACTTCGGTCGTGATCGGATCGATGTTCATCGACATCTCGCTCATCGCATCGCCCTCACAGGCTTGCCTGCTCCAGCACGCGCCATTGGCCAAGGCGACGCTCCAGCGACGACAGCGCGATGTTGCTGGCCGCCGCCGCAATCAGCACCAGGATGATGCCGAGATAGACCTGACCGACGTTGAACAACGAGCGATGATAGGAAATCCAGAAGCCGAGGCCGTCGGTCGCGGCCAGCATCTCGCTCTGGATCACGCTGATGATCGCAAGCGACGTGCCGACCGCGCAGACCGGAGATGATGGCCGGCACCGCAAGCCGAAGCTCGACCTGCCGCACGATCTGCGCGCGGCTTGCGCCCATGGCACGCGACATTTCGATAAAGCGCGTGTCGACAGCGCGAATGCCGATCACGGTCGCCAGCGCCACCGGAAAGAAGCCCGCGGCGGCGCCATAGACGATCTTCGACATGGGCCCGATGCCTAGCGCAGCCACCAGCACTGGATAGAGCACCACCAGTGGCAGCGCGATGACGCCCGACAGCAGCGGCGACGCTACCAGCGCAGGCATGGGTGCGATACCCACAGCAACGCCGAACGCGACGCCACCGGCCCACGCGATGGCGACCGCCGCCAGTATCTCGATCGCCGTGACGCGGAACGCGGCGAGGAACGTGTCGCCGTCGGTCAGAGCGGCGCGTACCACGAGGCTTGGCGATCCAAAGATCAACGGATTGAGGAGGCCTGCGCGAAACAGCAATTCCCAAATCAGCAGAATTGCAAGCGTGATGAGCGATACGGCGTGTCCAGGTCGACATCATCACGGCACCGGCCCGGCAATAAGGTGCCAGATCCGGTTGCGGATCGAGCCAAGCGCTTCCGATCCGACCAGATCCGTGCTGCGCGGGCGCGGCAGGTTCACCTCGATGCGCTCGATGATCCGCCCCGGCCGCGCCGCCATCACCAGCACCTCGTCGGCAAGGTAAACCGCCTCGACGAGGCTGTGGGTGACGAACACGACCGTCGCGCCGCTGCGGTCTCTGATCTGCTGGAGTTCCGTCCACATCCGGGTGCGTGTCTGTTCGTCGAGCGCCGCGAACGGCTCGTCCATCAGCAACAGGCGCGGGTTTCGCACCAGGCCACGGGCGATGGCCACTCGCTGCTTCATGCCGCCGGACAACTGATGAGGCAGACTGCCTGCGAAATCGGCCAGCCCGACGAGGTCGAGCAGCTCAAGGGCGCGCGCCCGACGCGATTCCTTCGGTTCGCCGCGCAGCGCCAACGGAAACTCGATGTTCTCGACAGCGGTCTTCCAAGGCAGCAGCAGCGGCTCCTGGAAGACGATGCCGATCTTATCCGGGCCGCGGATCGTCGATCGGCTCGCCGTCGATGGTTACGTCACCGGAAGTCGCCGCCGCAAGCCCACCGATGATCTGCAGCAAGGTCGACTTGCCGCAGCCGCTCGGCCCCACGATCGAAACAAAGCGGCCCTCCGGGACGGTCAATGACACATCGTCAAGTGCCGCAAACGAAGCGACGCCCCCTGTCGCAGCGAAGCGTTTGGAAACCCCGCGTACAACGACGACGTCTCGGTCCGCATTGCTCACGCGACCGCTCCGGTCCGCGCACGCAGCCATGTTCTCGAGCGCTTTCATGCCGGCGTTCAACACGACGGTGAAGAGCAGCACCAGGAGAACCGCTGCCAGCAGATAGTCCATCTGGAAGGCTTCGCCCCAGGTCAGGATGCTGCGGCCGACTCCTTCGGTCGCGCCATACATCTCCGCGAAAATCACACCGTGCACGACGAATATCAGGCCGAGCCGGGCGCCCCCGACCACGAGAGGCGCCATCGCGGGCAGATAGATGTGCAGGTAAATCTGCAGTCGCGTCGCGCCGAACGACGCGCACCGCGGTGACGAGATTGCGCGACACCGAATGAACCGCTGCGATCCCGGTCGGCACCACGATAAAGAAGGCGAGCACGACCGCGAAGATCACCTTCTGGGCAACGCCGATACCGAACATCAGGACGAAGACGGGCAGGAACACCGACTTCGGCACCGTCATCAGCAACTGCAGCGGACCGCCGAGCGCGCGGTTCGCCTTTTCGCTTTCACCGATCAGAAAGCCCAAGCCGAGCCCCAGCGGCACGACGATCACAAAGCCGAGCGATGCATTCGAAGCGCGGTGACGCGCACGTCCGCCAGGAACCGCTCGTCATGCAGCAGCTGCCCCAGCGTCAACGACGACCTTCGACAGCGGCGGAAGCACGTCCGGATCGACCACGCCGCTTCGCGACGCGGCCTCCCAGAGCATGCGCCACCGCAACGACGAATGACCGGCGCTTGGTAAAGACCGAACGCACGACTATTTGGCAGGGATGGAACTCATTGGTGAAAAGCGCCGACGGCGTCGGTTTTCGCGAGCTCCGGCATGTTCCAGGCGCGCGCGGCGATGCTCAGGCCGTTCTCGATCCAGGCCTTCTCGATGTGCCCGTCCGGCGAGAGCTCCTTGATGACGTGGTTGTAGAGCGCTTCGTTGAGCTTATCGTTGTCGGACTTCGCGAACTCCTTGAGATAGTTCGAGCGTCCAATCGCGATTGGCGCGCATGTAGGCCAGCGCTTCGTAGATCGCCCCCAGCGTCGGCGCGCAGCTCCTGCGGCCGCTTGTCGATCATGTCCTGCGACGCGCGTGTAGACGTTGGCGAGCGTCGGCGGCATTTCTCTTGGTGAGATCGAGCAGCAAGCGCGCCTGTCCGGCTTCGATCTCGCGCGTGGTGATCATGCGCCGAGAACACGATGCGCATCGACCTGCCCGCCGCGAAGCGCGGGCGCCAGCGCGGCGCCGAGCGGAATTTCCTGGAATTTGACGCCTGCGTTCTCGGCGATCCAGAGCGCCGCCATGTCCGACGTGGTCGCCTTCGCGGAGATACCGACCTTCTTGCCGGCGAGATCCTTGACCGACTTGTAAGCCGTGAGTTCGCCTTGACGATCAGATTCCAACCGACGTGGCCCGCGCCCGACCGTGCCCACCATCTTCTCCCGCGCGCCTTTGCTGACCGCGAGCGCCACCGCCGGCGACTGAAATAGGCGATGATGTCGGCCGCGCCGGCGGTCAAAGCTTCCTGAGCGGCAGCACCGCCGCGGAAGGTGATGAGCTTGACTTCGACACCGGCCTTCTTGAACAGGCCGAGCTTTTCCGCCGCCCAGGCCGGCGCATAGTCGACGCTTTCCGCGGCGAAGCCGATGCGGACCGGATCCGCTTTCACGCCTCCAGCCGCCAGAAGCACGACTGCGGCAAATCCGATGGACCACGAAACGGCGCATGTGCTTCTCTCCTCGCTGTCTTGCTCGCACTGTCATGTCAGCCGGATCGGCCCGTCAATGCGCTGCGCGCTTTGACGCGATCAATGCATCCGCGCCCGCCGGTCAGATCAAAACGCGCAGACGCTGTCATTGAGGCTTCTCCTGGGGTAGGCCGTAGAGGCTGCGCCGCGTCGCGCTGACGTAGCCGTTGCGCACGTCGTCGCGCACCGCCTCGCGCGCGCGCTCCGCCGGATCGCCGAAGCCAGCCCCGCCGCTGCGCTCGAACCGGATGACGTCACCGGCCTTGAGCAGCCGCGTCTCCATGCGCCCAGCTCCTCCGGACTTGCGCTGTGCGGATTGATGATGACCCGCGCCTGACAATCGCGGCGAGCCGCCGCCGTGCAGTCCTTGCGACGCGATCTTGTGGTTCGACGAGCGCACCGTGAGCACGCTGTCCTCCAGCACCTCGAATTCGCGCGCATAGCCCAGTCCGCCGCGAAACGTCCTGCGCCGCGAATCGCGGACCAGCTCGAAGGCGCGCACGCGTAGCGGATACTCGCTCTCGAAAATTTCGACCGGCGCGCCCGGCGTGAAATGGTTCATCGCCATCACCACGGCGACACCGTCATGGCGGCTGGTACCGCCGAGCGACGTATTGAGCAATTCGTAGAGCACCGCCGGCTTGCCGCCGCGCGCCTTGCGGTAGCCGATGGTGACTGCCCCCGAGCCGAGCCCCGACGGCGCCACCGCGCGCTTCGGATTCATCTTCGCCGAGCGCCGACAGCACGGTGTTGTAGACGAGATGCGCCGTCGGGAAATAAAGGTTCATGGTTGCCGGATGGCGCGGATTGACGAGCGAGCCCTCCGGAAACACGAAGTCGACCGCTCGCGTAGTCCCGCATTGACCGCGATGGTCGGATCGCACGAGGCCAGGATCGCCAGCATCGACGCGGCCTCGCGCCGTCGCACGGGCCGAGGTTGACCGGACCTGCGCCCTGCGGAGCGGAGCCGGTGAAGTCGATCGTCAGCCGGTCCGCCTGCCTTGCGCGCCGTCACGTGGACGCGCACCGGCTGATCCTTCGTCACGCCGTCATGGTCGAGGAAGCCTTCGCCTCGCGCTCGCCGTCGCTCCAGGCTGCGCAGCTCGTCTCCGAGCCGGCGCGCGCTCGCTACGATCAGGCGCTCGCATCACCTCGAGCACGATCTCGCGGCCGTACTCGTCGCAGAGCGCGGCCAGCTTGTCGCCGCCGATGCGCGTCCAGCCGACCTGCGCGCGCAGATCGCCGAGCACGACCTCGGCGACGCGGCTGTTGTTGGCGATGATCGCCTCGACCGACTCGCTCGATCCCCGGCGTCGGTCTGGAACCGCACCGGCGGCAGCATGATGCCGTCATGATAGATCTCGCGCGCGGCGGCGCCCGACGATCCCGGCACAATGCCGCCGATGTCCGACTTGTGCGCGAGGCTGACGCCGAAGCCGATCAGCTCGCCGTCGATGGAACGCCGGCGTGATCGCGCAGAAGTCCGGCGCGTGCGGCAGCCGCATTGTAGGGATCGTTGCAGACGAAGCTGTCGCCCGGCCGCAGCTGGCTCGACCGGATAGCGCGCCAGCATCGCCTGCACCGACTGCTCGTAGGCGGTGTAGTGGATACTGGATGCCGCCGCTCAGGATGACGACGCGGCCGGCCTTGTCGGTCAGGCCCGCGGTGCCGTCCTTCGATTCGCGCAGGATCGGCGAATAGCCGCTGTGATAGAGCGCATGCTCCATGGTGGATGCCGCCTCGCGCAGGCGGCTCGCAACCACTTCGGTCGTGACCGGATCGATGTTCATGACGCTGTCCTCGTCCTCGATGACCAGCGTCCCGGTGGCGTCCGACAGTCGCGACCTGGCCGGCCAGCACGACGGTGGTCGAGTCGAATTGCTCGATGACGGCCGGGCCCTCGATCCGGTCGCCCGGCCGGCAGCTTCGCTCGGTCCCAGACGCCCGCGTCGACGAATTTCGTTGCGCTCGTGTCGTACAGCGGCCGCTTGCCCTTGAGCCGCGCGCGCTCGCATCGTCCGGCGCCGGCAGCGATCCCGGCAGCGCCGAGGCGTGGCACCTGCGATCTCGCGATTGCAGGCGGAAGGTGACGATCTCGGCATCCTCGCTTCGGCGCGCGCTGGCCGTAGACCTTCTGGTGCAGCGAATCGAACGCCGCTTTGAGTCGCGCCGCGTCGCCGTCGTCGACACGGCGTCGGGACAGGGCGACGCAAAGCGAGTAGCCCTGATGCGGATAGCGCAGGTCGAGCAGCCGCGTGATCCGGGCCGCGTCCGCGCATGAAGCCTTCCTCCTTGCGCTTCGTGCATGGCCTGCGCTTCGAGCGCGGCGAAGAGCTCGTTGATCTGCGCGCGTCGGGATGCGGCTGAGCGAGCCCGATCTCCGACCTCAGATAGGAATGGCGCACGCTGGTCTGCAACATGCCGAGCGCGCAGTTCAGGCCCGGATAGAGCGGCACCAGCACGGTCGGAATGCCGACGCGCGCGCGACCGTGGCGGCGTGCAGCGGCCCTGCGCCGCCGAACGCGACCAGCGCGAACTTCCGCGGATCCTGGCCCTGCTCCTGCAAGCGCGAGCCGCAAATCGACCGCCATGTGGGTGTTGACGATGCGGATGATCCCGGACGCCGTCTGCACCGCATCCAGTGCCGAGCGCTCGCGCCGGTGCGTTCGAGCGCGGCCTGCGCCTGCCGGCGTCCAGCCGCAAGCGTTCCGGCGAGCGCAGCGTCGCCGCTCGAAGCGCGCCCGAGCACGCAGGTTCGCGTCGGTCACGGTCGGCTCGGTGCCGCCGCGGCCGTAACAAGCCGGCCCCGGCACCGAACCCGAGCTGCGCGGCCCGACCTTCAACAGCCCGTCCTTGCCGATCCCCGCGACCGTGCCGCCGCCGGCGCCAGCGTGCGCACGCGCAGCATCGGCGTGCCGATGTCCTGGCCGGCGATCTGGCCCTGCGACGTTTCGAGCACGCCGCCGTCGACGATGACGCTGATGTCGGTCGACGTGCCGCCCATGTCGAAGGTGACGACATGGCCGCGCCTGTCGCCCGCGCGAGCTCGCGCCGGCGATGACGCCGGCCGCCGGCCCTGAAAGCAGCGTCTGGTTCGGATGGCGCGCGCCGAGCGAAATCCGCATCAGCCCGCCGTTCGACTGCATCAGGAATAGCTGCGGTGTGACGACCCCGCGCTCGATCAGACGCTCGTTCGAGCCGTTCGCAGATAGTCGGCGATCGTCGGCCCGACATAGGCGTCGATCACCGTCGTCGAGAGCCGCGGATATTCGCGGATGACGGCAGCACCTCGTCGAGACGCGAGATGCGGCAATCCGGCGCATCTCCTCGCGCCATGATCTCGGCCGCGCGCCGCTCGTGCGCCGGGTTGACGAACGAGAACAGAAAACAGACCGCGATCGCCTCGACGCCCTTGTCGCGCAGAGCCTGCGCACCGCCGCGCGCAGCGCCGTCCTCGTCGAGCGGCGTGACGACCTCGCCTCGGTAGTCGAGTCGTTCGATGACCTCCTCGGTGAGATACTGCGACACCAGCAGCGGCGGCTAATGACGAAGCGCACCGGACCGTGCGTGGAGCTGCTGACATAGCCCGCAAGCGTGCGGACGCCTTCGAGGGTGCCGGTTTTGTAGGAGGCGCCCTTGTCGCTCTTGAGCAGGCCCATATGGGGCGCGAACAGACTGAGCACCTTGGCAAGACCGCGCGCCGTGAAGCGATTTCCTCGGCTTAATCCTGAGCCTTCCTCGAGCTGGATCGAATCAGCAAGGCCATGCTCGGCAAGCACCTTGCGCGCGACCGAGACCGACTTTTCGAGACTGACCGGACCGCCTAGGCTTTTCGCGCCCATCTCCAGAAAAATCTGGTTGGCGACGTAGTTGTTCGAGCCGAGAAGAAGCTCGCGAAGGACCTCGGCCAACGGGCGCGATTGGCGGTGAACGTAGACCGGGTTAAGCCCAGCGGGCACGGAGCCAGTCGTGATCTTGCCGGTCACGCGGCCGCCGGCCTTTTTGATGAACGCAACAAGCAACTCGCCCGCGTATTGCAGACTCAACGCCGGCTCCTGGTTCAGACTGATGCGGCCGCGGCCATTCGGCCCCCGTGCCCGGAACTGGCTGATCGCAAGCGGGGTGATCGGCGTCTGTTTCTCGGCGGACTCGACCTTGTTGCCGCGGCGCACGGCGCTGATGGTGTTGAAGTTCACCGCAAGCGCCGAGTTCAGGGCATCGAAGGACCTGCTGCTGTCCTCGACGCCGGGAATGGGCAGGCTGGCGGGATAGTAGCTTGCGTCGAGCACGATGCCGGTCACGGGCTTCTCGCCGATCGCGGCGACGAGCGCTCCGGCGAGGACCGCGAGCTCTTCGGAGATCAGGAACGGATCGCCGCCGCCACGCACGTAGAGGACGCGCTTGGCGTCCAGATAGAAGCGGGTCTCAAAACGATAGTCTGCGCCGAGAACCTGGAGCGCCAGCCACGCGGTCACGACCTTGGTCACGGAGGCCGGGACGAATGGCTCATCGGCGTTCTGCGCCACGAGTTCCTTGTCCTCGGAGTCCACCACCAGCACGAGCCCCGAAGGAGCCAGCGCCGCAATCTTCTCCGCGACGCCGGCGGACGCCTGGGCGGGCAACAGAAGCAGGGCAAGGAGCAGCAGGCGAGACCACATGACGGTTTCCCGGCGTCAGCTTGTGGGCAATGCGGAGATGACCAGGACTTACAGGCCGATGTCGGCTGAAAGCTCGCCGCCGGCCAATCAGTTCGCAGCGGCTTCAGAATATCGCGAATAATAGTGAGACACGCGCTCTTGCCACATCGCGACAAAGGCGCCTGATGTGACGTTGTTGACGTTTTTCCAGACGCGTTTGATGGCGGGCAGCGTATTGCCCCAGATAGCGCGCTTGCACCACTTTTCGCCCTTCTCCCTGCCTTCGTCCGTTGCACACATAGATTGCCATGCAAGGCGGTCAGGGTGGCTGACGTGCTCTGCTGCGCCATCAACCCCTTGTTGGTGAATGAGGTACATGTCGTTCAAGGTTGGCTTCTTGTGCGTGAACGTCTCGAACAGAATATCTTCCGTCAAATTTTCAAAGCAGCAGCGACCGCGTTGTCCCGCGGGTCGCGAATGTCGCCTGACCCGTACTTCCCGAATTCATAATCGCTGATCTGGAACAAGCCGATGTACGAACCGGTGCGCTGCTTCGGGTTAAAGCCAGACTCGATCTTTGCAACCGTCTTCATGAACGTGAAGTCCAGCCGCAATATGTCGGCCACCCGCCTGATTTCTTCGATCGGCGTTCCAGGCGGGATGCTCTTCAGAGCATCGCGAACCGTATCCGCTGGTTTGGTCTCAGGCGGCAGTTCCGCATAAGCGTAGTAGGCGAGCCACGAGAGATTTTGTTTTGTTTCGCTCGGGGCAGCGAGATCGATGGCACCGTGACAGACGGCTCCTCTGGAGGCGCCGGCGCCTCGAGCAACGGACAACTCATTGGCGGGTGCGTCCTGCGGAGGCACTTGCTCCTGAGCGACGGGATCTCATCCGACTTCAAAACAGCAACGGATGAGCCGCCCTCTTGTAGTCGCGCTTCGTCCTTGTTCGTCAGCGGCGGGTCTGATTTTTGATCGAGTGGCTGCGGGTTCGGACTCATCGGCCACGAGCGGTGACTGGCTTGGCCACGACGACCAATTGGTGAGTTGATAGGTCACCGCGCATGTCAGGACCGCGATCAGAATGAAGGCCCACAGCCGAGGTCGCATTCCCACGTCCCCCCAAGCCCGCCTCGGTACCGGGTTCCAGCGCGCCCTCTGCGGCGATTCGATGCATTATAGCGTGGAAATCCAGTCGGGTCATCCAGAGCTGGTTGCGCTTGCTTTTCCCAATGGGAAAACCTCAAATCCCTGGTAGATCGTTCGCCGAGAATCGCGAGATCGCACCGGATCGAGGCGATGTTGACAGGCATTTCAACCGAGAATGGCATGACCAATCGATTGCGACGCCGCAATCGCCGTGACGACACGCCGTTGGAACTCTCCCGCCGTTGCGGCTCTCGCGGCGGCGATCGCGCTGACAGCGCTGTCTGCGCGACGCGCTGGCGAAACAGGCGCGCCCGGCGCAAGCCAAAGAGGAGATGGCGCCGCGCGATGCCGGCGAGCCGATCATGGCGATCGTGTCGATCAAGACCCAGCAGGTCACGTTGTACGACGCCGACGGCTGGATCTTCCGCGCGCCGGTGTCGACCGGCGTCGAGGGGCGCGAGACGCCCGCCGGCATCTTCGCCGTGATCGAGAAGGACAAAGACCACCACTCCAGCATGTATGACGATGCCTGGATGCCGAACATGCAGCGCATCACCTGGAACGGCATCGCGCTGCACGGCGGGCCGCTGCCCGGGTATGCGGCCTCGCACGGCTGCGTGCGGATGCCCTTCGGTTTTGCGGAGAAGCTGTTCGACAAGACGCGGATCGGGATGCGGGTGATCATCTCGCCGGATGACGCTGCCCCGGTCGATTTTTCCCACCCGGCGCTGTTCATGCCGAAGGCCGACGCCATCGCGGCTGCTCCGGCGCGGGTCGAGACGCTCGCCCGTGAGGCCGCTGAGGCCGCGAAGTCGGCCGACGCGGCGAAGAAGACCGTCACCACAGCAGCGCGCGAGGCGGCGCCGCTCGCGGCCTCGTTGCGCAAGCTGGAATCGGCCAAGGCCCGCGCCGATGCCGAGCTCGCGCTCGCCGACAAGAGGCTCGCCGCTGCAAAGACGGACGAAGCCACAGCACGGGCGGAGGAGCAGAAGCAGAAGGCCACCGCCAAGGCCGCCGAGCTGGCGACGCAGCTCGACACCGCGAAAACCGACGCGAAGACGAAGCTCGACGCCGCTGCCGCCGCAAAGGACGCCGCCAAGGCTGCCGAGACCAAGAAGGCCGACACCGCAAAGGCCGCGAACGACGCCAAGCTCGCGCTCGAGCCGGTCTCGATCTACATCAGCCGCGCGACACAGAAGCTTTACGTTCGGCGCAACACGCACAAACATTGGCCGGACGGCGGCGAGGTGTTCGATTTCGAGCATCGAGGTTCCGGTCACGATCCGCGATCCTGACAAACGGATCGGCACGCATGTGTTCACCGCGATGGCGCGCAACGATGGCGGCCTGCGCTGGACCGCCGTCACGATCGACAACACGGACGACGCCAAGGACGCGCTCGACCGCATCACCATTCCGAAGGATATTCTCGATCGCATCGCGCCGACCGCGATGCCGCGATCCTCGATCGTCATCTCGGACGAGCCGTTGCCGCTGTCAGGATCAGCCTGAGGTCGCGGCGCGCTCCTTGTCCTCGACCACGGCGAAGGTGCGGCCGACCGTTTCCGGCAGGAAGAACGTGAGGATCAGGCTGACGACGGCGCCGGCGATGCCGAGCATCATGGCGTCGCGGAGCGAGCCGAGCGAGACCGCCAGCACCGGCACCACGTAGGGCGCGACGCTGCCGACCAGCCGGCCGATGTTGAAGATCGTCGAGGTCGCGGTCGAGCGCATCTCGACCGGATAGAGCTCGGCGAACCACGGACCGAACTGGCCGATCGAGGCCTGGCCGAAGCCCCACAGCAGATAGGCCCAGAACAGGCCCCAGCTCATGTAGTCGCCGGGAAACTTGGTGGCGCTGCCGGAGTGGATCGCGATCAGGCCGGCGATGCCGATCACCGTGAACACGATGATCGAATTGCGCCGTGCCCCAGGCGTCGCTGAGATAGCCGCCGCCGATCATGCCGACCGCGGAGATGGCGGCGAACCACAAGCGTGATGGCGCGCAGCGCCGGCAGATTGCCGCCGAGATCGCGCAGGATCAGCGTCGGCATGAAGATGCTGATGCACTGGTAGGCGATGATGTAGCCGCCGGTGATGAGAACGCCGACGATGACGTAGCGCACCGACACGCCCTTGAAGATCTCGACCAGCGGTGTCGATTGGTTGAGCTTCTCCGGCGGCAGTTCGCCGGCGCTCTCGCGGCGCTTGAACTCCTGCCACAGCCGCGATTCCGGCATCTTCGAGCGCACGAACAGCATCAGCAGGAGCGGCAACCCGCCGACGCCGAGCGCGACGCGCCAGGCCGTGTCGGCGTCGAAATAGGTGAGCGCGAGTGTCGCGGCGATCGACGCCATCGCGGTGCCGGCCGACGACATCGCCTGCACGATCGCGCTGCCGAGGCCGCGGCGCTTGTTGTCCCAGACCTCGTTGAGCAGCACCATGCCGGCGCCCCATTCGCCGCCGACGCCGATGCCGGTGATGATGCGGAAGGTGAGCAGCGAGGCGAAGTCCCACGCCGCCGCCGACAGGATCGAGCCGATGGCGAGGAGGAGCAGCGTCCACAGCAGCGCGTTCTTGCGGCCGATCCTGTCGCCGAGCCAGCCGAAGCCGATGCCGCCGAGCACCGAGGAGGCGAGCGTCAGGCCGACGATCAGGCCGGTCTGCGGCAAGGTGACATGGAGCGATTTCTGGATCGGCACCAGCAGGAAGGCGACGACGATCAGATTGTAGAAGTCGAAGGCGTAGCCGAGGATCGCCGACCAGGTGACGAATTTTCGCTCACGCGGCGTATAGGTCAGTGCGTCGGCCATAGTCCCCTCCCCGGGCGTTTCTATTTGTCCGATGGTCGCGCGTTGAGTAGCGCGGCGGTCAATGGCAGCTCGCATCGGCTGCGAGTCTCTACGCCAACCCGTGCTTGCCGAGAAATTCCATCGTCAGCCGGATGCACTCGTCGGGCTTCTCGATCTGCAGCAAATGCCCGGTGCCTTCGACGAAGCTGTAGTCGTAGCCGCCTTCGATGCCGAGCGCCTGGTTGGCCGGGCCGGTCGCCGGCGCGCCCTTGAAGTTCGGATCGCAGCCGACCAGCTTGACCGGGCCGCCGAACTCGGACGCCTTCGGCCACAGATTGAGCGTCAGCGCCTCTGCATAGATCGCGGCTTCGTTCTCCGGCGCGCAGGTGAGTTCGTAGCCGCTGCCGTCCGGCGACCTCCGCAGCACCGAGCGCGCCATCAACTCGTGCTCGCCCTCGACCCAGCGCGACGTCGCGCGCGACTGCCGGTATTCCTCGGTGAGCTCGTCGATCGAGGCGAAGCTTGCGGCGGCGGCCCTTCGCCCATTCGGTGAGCTTGTTCTCGAACACCTCCATCCCGGCATAGAGCGGATGGCCCTTCGGCGGCACATCGGGCGGATCGAACAGCATCAGCGCGTCCCAGCGCCAGCCGATCTCGATGGCGTGCTTCATCGCCGTGCGCGCCGACATCGAATGGAAGATGCCGGCGGTCTTGCGCGCCGGCAGCTTGGCCGTCACCGCCGCCACGACGCGTTCGAGATCGCGGGCGAGCTGTGTGTAGTTGTGGTTCGCCGGCGTGACCGGGACGTTCAGCCCATGATTGCGAAAATCGAATACCAGCACGTCGAATTTGGACAGGAGCTGGCGCCAGTACGGGTAGTAGGCGTCGGCGGCAAAGCCGTTGCCGTGGGTGACCAGAAGCCGCACGCCGTCCGGATTGCCGTGCCGGCGCATCGCAATGCGCGCGCCGTCCTCCAGCGGAACCTCGAATGTCAGGCTGGGCGTTGGGATTTCGAACGGCAACGGCGCGGTCCCGATGGTTAGCTTTCGAAGCATTCCGACCCCCGATTTATGGAGAGCGCCAATGCGGCGGTCAACGCTTGATTCCCGCCGGAAATCAGGGCTTTGTGTCGCTCAGGTAGAGGATCGGTTCCGGTGTCAAAGCGTCTCGGCACGAGCGTCGTTCGCAAGGAAGACCCTGCGCTGCTGTCGGGCCGCGGCCGCTATGCCGACGATCTGCCGGTGCCGGCCGGCACGCTGCAAGCCCACGTCATCCGCTCGCCGCATCCGCACGCCGATATCGTCAGCATCGACGCCACGGCGGCGCTGGAGAAGGACGGCGTCTGGGCCGTCATCACCGGCGAGGATATCCGCAAAATATCCGATCCGTTCCTGGTGGCGCTGAAGTCGCCGATCCATCAGTGGTCGCTCGCGGTCGGACGCGTGCGCTTTGCCGGCGAGCCGGTGGCGCTGGTGGTGGCCGAGAGCCGCTACATCGCCGAGGACGCCGCCGAACTGGTGAACATCGAATACGCGCCGCGACAGGCGGTGGTCGATCCGGTGGAGGCCTGCGGCAAGGACGCGCCGCTGCTGCACGAGGAGGCCAAGACCAACGAGATTTCGGTTCGCGAGTTTCACTACGGCGACGCCAAGAGCGCGTTCGAGAAGGCCGACAAGATCGTCAAGCTGACGGTGCCGTTCCACCGGCTGTCGTTCACGCCGATGGAGTGCTTCGTCGCCGTCGCCTCGTACAATCCCGCCGACGGCAGCTACGACTGCATGGCGAACTTCCAGGGCCCG
Organism: uncultured Alphaproteobacteria bacterium; assembly: GCA_963785665.1. Lineage (GTDB taxonomy): Bacteria > Pseudomonadota > Alphaproteobacteria > Rhizobiales > Xanthobacteraceae > Z2-YC6860. The sequence continues at coordinate 189,194 of CAWAWF010000018.1, read as the reverse complement.
TTCTCGACCCATCCGGTGATGGCGAAGGCGTTGCGCGTGCCGGGCCCGAAGATGCGGCTGCGCATTCCGCCCGACAGCGGCGGCAGCTTCGGCATCAAGCTTTCGGTGTTTCCGTATGTGGTGCTGACCGCGCTGGCGGCGAAGATCACCGGCCGCACGGTGAAATGGGTCGAGGACCGCGCCGAGCATCTGCTCGCCGCGAGCACCGGGCCGAACCGCGTCACCGAGATCGAAGCCGCGGTGACCAAGGACGGCAAAATCCTCGGGCTGAAGATGGATCAGCTCGAGGACTACGGCGCGTTTCTGCGCGCGCCGATGCCCGGGCCGCTCTACCGCATGCACGGCGCGCTGACCGGCGGCTACGACGTCGCCAACCTCGATGTCATCAACCGCGTGGTGCTGACCAACAAGATGCCGGCGAGCCTGATCCGCGGCTTCGGCGGGCCGCAGCTTTATCTGGCGCTGGAGCGGCTGGTGCAGCGCATCGCGATCGAGCTCGGGCTCGAACATCTCGACGTGATCCGGCGCAACCTGGTGCCGCCGGAGAAATTCCCCTATCCCGCCGCGGCCGGCAGTCTCTATGACTCCGGCGATTACCCGCGCGCCGTCGCGACCGCGATCGGCGACGGCCGGCTCGACGACCTGAAGAAGCGCCGCGACGACCGCGCGCAAGGCCGGCAAGAAATACGGCATCGGTTTCGCCGTCGTGGTCGAGCCCGCCATGTCGAACATGGGTTATCTGTCCACCATCCTGACACCCGAGACGCGCGACAAGGCCGGCCCGAAGAACGGCGCCACCTCGATGGTCACCGTCAACATCGATCCGCTCGGCGCGGTGTCGGTGACCGCCGACGTCACCGTGCAGGGCCAGGGCCACGAGACCGTGCTGGCGCAGATCGTCGCCGATCAGTTGGGCTTGCAGCCCAGCGATGTCGACGTGACGCTGGAGATGGACACGGCGAAGGACCAGTGGTCGATCGCCGCCGGCACCTACTCCTGCCGCTTCACGCCGGGCACGGCCGTCGCCGCGCACATGGCGGCCGGGCGGATTGCGGAGAAGCTCAAGGGCATTGCGGCGAAGCAGCTCAACGTGATGCCCGACGATGTCGAGCTGGCGGACCGGAAAATCCGGAGCCAGAGCAATCCCGACAACGCGCTGGCGTTCAGCCGCGTCGCCGGCACCTCGCATTGGTCGCCGGTGATGCTGCCGGAGGGCATGGCGCCGGTCATCAGCGAAACCGGCGTCTGGAATCCGCCGGAGCTCGAGCCGCCGTCGCACGACGACCGCATCAACACCTCGCTCACCTACGGCTTCGTGTTCGACATGTGCGGCATCGAGATCGATCCGGTGACGTATCAGGTGCGGGTCGACCGCTATGTGTCGATGCACGACGCCGGCAAGATCCTCAACCCGATGATCGCCGACGGCCAGATCCTCGGCGCCTTCGCGCAAGGCGTTGCGACCGCGCTCTACGAGGAGTTCGTCACCAACGAGGAAGGCGCGTTCCTGACCGGCACCTTCGCCGACTATCTGGTGCCGACCGTGAGCGAAATCCCGCCGGTCGAGATCATCCACCAGGAGACGCCGTCGCCGTTCACGCCGCTCGGCGCCAAGGGGTTGGCCGAGGGCAACTGCATGAGCACGCCGGCCTGCATCGCCAACGCCATCGCCGATGCGCTCGGCGTCAAGGATGTGGTGCTGCCGGCGACGCCGCGGCGCATCCACGCCATGATGACGAACGGGAGCGCGCGATGAAGCCGCGTCCGTTCGACTACGCGCGGCCGGACACGGTCGACGAGGCGGTGGCGCTGCTCGCCGAATACGGCGACGAGGCGCGCGTGCTGGCCGGCGGGCAGTCGCTGATGGCGATGATGAACCTGCGGCTGGCCGATCCGGCGGTGCTGGTCGACATCGCGCGGATCGCCGAGCTGAGCCACATCCGCGATCTCGGCGAGAAAATCGAAATCGGCGCGGCGGTGACGCAGAACAAGCTGCTGGCCTGGTCCGAACTGAAATCGAAGCTGCCGCTGCTGGCCGTCGCGCTGCCCCATGTCGGGCATTTCCAGACCCGCAACAAAGGCACGGTGTGCGGCTCGATCGCCCATGCCGACCCGAGCTCGGAGATTCCGCTGTCGCTGGCGCTCCTCGAAGGCGAAGTGGTGCTGCGCAAGAAGGGCGCCGAGCGGGTGGTGAAAGCAAAGGACTTCCAACTCGACATGCTGACCACCGCACGCGAGCCCGATGAGCTGATCGTGGCGGTGCGGCTTCCCGTGCATGGCAAGGGCGTGGCGTTCCGCGAGGTGGCGCGCCGCCACGGCGATTTCGCCATGGTGGCGGTCGCGGCCATGATCGACAGCAAGGGCGGCATCCGGCTCGGCGTCGGCGGCGTGGCAAGCAAGCCGGTGGTGCGGACAATCGCGAACGGCGATGGCAAGGACGCGGTCAACAAGCTCGCCGGCGAGCTGGAGGGTTACGAGGACCTGCACGCCTCGGCGGAATTGCGCCGCGACATCCTGCGCAATCTCGGGCCCCTCGTCATCGCGGAGGCACAAAAATGCGCCGCGTGAACAAGGACACCAAGGTCCGCATCAACCTGACCCTGAACGGCCGAAAGCTCTCGGCCGAGACCGAGCCGCGCACGCTGCTCAGCGATTTCCTCCGTCACTCGCTTGGCGCGACCGGCACCCATGTCGGCTGCGAACACGGCGTCTGCGGCTGCTGCACGGTGCAGCTCGACGGCGCGGCGGTGCGCTCCTGCCTGACGCTCGCGATGCAGGCCGAGGGCCGCGACGTGAAAACGGTGGAATTGCTCGCCGGCGCCGACGGCAAGCTCAACAAGCTGCAGCAGGCGTTCCAGAACAACCACGCGCTGCAATGCGGCTTCTGCACGCCGGGCATCCTGATGTCGTTTTCCGATTTTCTGTCGCGCAACCCCAAACCCACCGAAGAGGAATTGCGCGACGTGCTGAGCGGACACATCTGCCGCTGTACCGGCTACGCCGGCATCATGGCGGCGCTGAAGGAAGCTGCAGTCGGGAAGAATTAGTTGAACTGGAGAAGGCAATGAACGAACAGACCAAGAAGGACGCCGCGGACAAGGCCAAGCCGGTGTACCGCGAGCTGGTGACGATCAACGGCAAGAACGTCGTGCTCGCGCACAACGAGCCGCCGGTGGTCAACGCCGGCGTGCTGGAGATGGCCGAGATTTTCCGCATGTTCAACATCTTCGACGAGAAGTTCTCGCCGTCGAACATCGACAAGGCCGACGGCACGCCGCTGCGCCTCTACACCTCGAACGGCTGCAAGGTCGACGTCAGCAAGCGGCGCAAGCACGACATGGGCTTCTGGCACCGCAACATCGACGCCCACGAGATCATCTTCTGCGTCAAGGGCGCGCTGAAGTGGGAGACCGAGATGGGCGTCAAGATCATGCACCCGGGCGACATGCTGTTCATCCCGAAGGGGATCGGCCACCGCTCGATGCTGTGCGAGGATTCCACCGACGACAACGTGCTGATCGAGCTGAAGATCGCCGATGAGCTGACGTACGTCGGAGAGGACAAGAAGTAAGGCGTTCGCGTGCAAACCGTCGATCTTGTCATCGCCGACATCGGCTGGCTGATCACCGTCGATCCCGGCCGCCGCATCATCCGCGATGCGGCGATCGCCGTGGACGGCGGCAAGATCGTCGCGGTCGGCAAGTCGGCGGAGATCGCCAAGAGCCACTCCGGCAAGAAGACCGTCAACGGCCGCAACACGGTGGCGACGCCGGGCTTCGTCGACTGCCATCTGCATTCGTCGTTCCAGCTTTCGCGCGGGCTTGCCGACGAGGCCAACGCGCAGTCGTTCCTGTTCGACCGCATGTATCCCTACGAGGCGGCGCTCGACGCCGACGACGTGCGGGTGTCGGCGACGCTGGCCGCCACCGAGCTGCTCAAGCACGGCGTCACCTGTTTCATCGACCCCGGCAACTACCATCCGGAGTCGTCGGTCGAGGGCGTGATGTCGACCGGCATCCGCATGGTGGTGTCGCGCTCGTCGTTCGACCTGACCAAGTCGGTGCTGGGGCTTCTGCCCGAGCGGATGATCGAAAACACCGCGACGGCGCTGGAGCGCGCCGAGGCGGTGCTGGAGAAATACTCCAAGACGAAAAATCCGCGGCTGTCCGCCAGCGCCTCGTTCCGCGGGCTGAACAACGCCTCCGATGAACTGATCGTCGGCCTCGACAAGCTCGCCAAGAAATACGACACGCTGCTGCAGACCCACGCCTGCTTCTCCTACTCCACGCACGATTCCAGCATCGCGCGCGGCGGCCTCGCCGAGATCGAGCGGCTGGACAAGCTCGGCGTGCTCGACGAGCGCATGCTGGTGGTGCATTCCGGCTGGCTCGAGCCGCAGGAGGTGGCGATGCTGGCGAAGCGCAAGCCGTCGCTGGTCTGCGCGCCGTCGTCGAGCCTGCACAACGGCTACGGCAATTTCGTCGTCGGCAAGCTGCCCGAGCTGATGGCGCTCGGCGTCAACGTCGCGATCGGCTCCGACCACGCCTCCTCCGGCATCGTCGACATGACGCAGGAGGTGCGGCTGGCCTGCTGCTGCTACAAGGAGATGCGGCTCAACCCGCGCGTCATGCCGCCGGAGACCGGCGTCGAGATGGCGACCATCAACGGCGCCAAGGCGGCGCTGCTGGACAAGCGGATCGGCTCCATTGAAGTGGGCAAGGAGGCCGACGTGGTGCTGTTCGACACGCGGCGGCCGGAGTGGCAACCGCTGATCAATCCGGTGGCGAACCTGGTCTACAGCGCCACCGGCGATTCAGTGCGCGACGTGTTCGTCGCCGGCGAGCAGGTGGTCAAGGATGGTACGCTCACGAAGATCGACGAGAGCAAGCTCTACGAGGAAATCCCGGTCGCGGTGATGCGCTTCTCCAAGCATCTCAAGGTCGACCAGATGGTGCAATTGAAATGGCCGGTGACGTGATGGACGCAAAGACGGAACGAAAGCCACGGCCGCCACAGAAGCCGGGCGACGTGATCGACGGGCTGATGTTTCCGTTCGCCGATTACCCCGAGCCGGGTCAGGTCATCGAGGTGGCCGACGGCATCTTCTGGTTCTCGACGTCGGTGCCGTTCGTCGGCTTGAAGCAGGTCAACCTGTGGCTGCTGCGCGACGGCGACGGCTGGACCCAGATCGACTGCAGCTACGGCGCGCCGGCCCAGCGCGAGCTGATCGAGACGGTGTGGGCCAACGTGCTGGGCGGCAAGCCGATCACCCGCCTGATCGTGACGCATTTCCATCCGGACCATGCCGGCGGCTCCGGCTGGATCGCCGAGAAATGGGGCCTGCGCCCGCGCATGTCGCACGGCGAATGGCTGACCGCCAACCTCGCGGTGATGAACAAGAACACCGATCACGTGGGGTCGCGCGGCATCTTCTACCGCCGCCACGGCCTCGACGAGCGGCGAATACAAACCTTCCTCGACGGCGTCGTGCTCTACAGCGATGGCGTCACCCTGCCGAAGAGCCACAAGCGGCTGCGCGGCGGCGACCTCGTCAAGATCGGCAACGACAACTGGCGCGTCATCATCGGCGAAGGCCATTCGCCGGAGCACGTCTCGCTGTACTGCGCCGAGCGGAAAATCCTGATCGCCGGCGACCAGATCCTGCCGAGCATCACCACCAATGTCAGCACCTGGCATGTCGAGCCGGAGTTCGACGCGGTCGGCGCGTTCCTGAAGACCTGCAAGACCTTCCTCGACACGCTGCACCCCGACACGCTGATCCTGCCGTCGCATCGCAAGCCGTTCCGCAACGTGCAGCACCGGCTGCGCCAGCTCGCCGTGCATCATGCCGCGCGGCTCAACGTGATCCTCGACGCGGCCGGCGCGGAGACCAGCGCCGGCGACCTGATCGACGTGATGTTCACGCCGGGGCTCGACGGCCACCAGGTCGGCTTCGCCATGGGCGAGGCGATCGGGCATCTCAATCACCTGGTGACGCTCGGGCATATGAAAATGATCGAGACGCCGGAATCCGTCCGCTACCGGCGGATCAGCGCGAAGGACAAAAGGGTCGAGCCGAACTTTGAATGACCGGGGCAACAAGCCCGGCGTTTTGGGAGTGAAACGATGCCAGCGCCTTTCGGGGACCACACGCTCGCCATCCCCTATCAGCCGGTCGCCGAGCTGTTGGCGAAATACGCCAAGCGCGATCCGGACAAGCCCGCCATCGTCGATCTCGAGACCGGCACCCCGATCACGTTCGGCCAGCTCGACCGCGTCGCCATCGACATCGCCGCCGACCTGAAGCGCCGCGGCGTCAAGAAGGGCAGCCGCATCCTGCTGCTGTCGGACGGCAACCTGGAAATGCTGCTGATCTGGCTCGGCGCCTGGCGGATCGGCGCCGTGGTCTGCCCGTTCAATCTGGAGATGAACGAGAAGCAGATGGTGCCGCTGACCGCGGCGCTCGGGCCGCAGCTTGTGATCTATCACAAGGAGATCGACGTCGAGAAAATGGTCGGCGACCATCCGGCGCCGCGCGTTCGTTTCGGCCTGTGGTCGCCCGACGGTAAGAAAGACCCGGACGACGAGTTCTTCGCGGCGCTCAAGCCCGGCGATCCGGCGACGCCTGCCCGAACGCAACGAGCCGATGGACCACGCCCTGGTGGTCTGCACCTCCGGCACCACGGCGCGGCCGAAGATCATCATCCTGCACCACGCCATCATGTGGATGAACGGGCTGAACACGCTGGAGTATCTCGGCCTGACCGAGGAGGACTCCATCCTGGAGTATCGCTCGTTCGGCTGGAACTCGCCGCAGATCGTCGCGCTGATGCCGTTCCTGCAGAAGGGCATCACCATGCACGTCGCCAAGCGGTTCTCGCACAGCCGCTTCTTCGAGTGGGTGCAGAACTACGGCATCACGTTCGCGGCCGGCGTGCCGACCGTCATCAACATGCTGCTCAACAAGCCGCTCGGCTTCACCGCCAAGGACGTGCCGACCTTGCGGCTGATGAGTTGCTCGTCGGCGCCGCTGACCGCGCAGCAATGGAAGCAGTTCGAGGACATGTACGGCGTCACGCTGCTCGCGTGGTACGGCATGTCGGAGACCGGCTGGATCTGCGGCAACCGCCACTACAAGAAGAAGATGGGCACCGTCGGCCCGCCGGCGCCGCATCAGGAGCTGAAGATCGTCGACGGCGCAGGCAACGAGGTGCCGGCCGGCACCGAGGGCGAGATCACCGTCGGCGGTCCGCAGATGTCGATCGGCTACGTGCTCGACGACGGCTCGATCGATCCGATCCTCGGCAAGCGCATGAAGACCGGCGACCTCGGCGTGCTCGACGCCGACGGCTTCGTCCGCGTCACCGGCCGCTCGAAAGACCTGGTGATCCGCGGCGGCGTCAACATCGCGCCGCTGGAGATCGACGAGATTTTGATCAAGCACCCCGGCATCGCCGAGGCCGCCGCGGTCGGCGTGCCGGACAAGATTTATGGCGAGGAGGTGGTCGCCTACGTGGTGCCGAAGGACAAGGCGCTGACCGAGGCGATGGTGCTGGAGCACGCGGGCAAGTTCCTGCCGCCGGCGAAGACGCCGAAGCAGGTGCTGTTCGTCACCGAATTGCCGAAGAGCGACCGCGGCAAGGTGGTGCGCGATCGCCTGCGCGAGGATTGGGTCGGGCGCAACAAGGCGCCCGCGTAGTCCCTACTCCGCCGCCACCGCCACGTCCGCGACGAACTGCGACAGCCACTTGTTGCGGCGCTTGACGTTCAGCCGGTACAGCCCCTCGAACTCCGCCTCCGGGAACGAATGCGTCGACGGCCGCTTCATCAGCGTGTCGGCCCAGGCCTTCAGCCGCGGATACTTCTCGATCTGGCCGATCGGCCGGATGCGGTCGAGGAAGAAATAGCGCTGCAGGAACGGCGCGTAGGCCGCATCGACCAGCGAATATTTCGCGCCGTTGAACAGCGGCCCGCCGCCCTTCTCCAGCGCCTTCTCGACCCGCTCGAACGCCACCGGAATTTTCGCCGATGGCCGTGTTGTAGCTCGGCCTCGTCGTCCGCATAGGCGCAGCCTGTCACGTTTTCGGAGAACGTCGGCACATAGTCGGTCCAGGCGCGGTTGACCGCGCGCAGCACCGGATCGTCCGGATGCAGCCGCGGCGCGATCGTCTCGTCGAGGTATTCCGCGATCGCGTTCGACTCGAACAGCGACACCTTGCCGTCGATGCTCAGCACCGGCACCTTCTTGTGCGGCGAAATGGCGAGGAACCAGTCCGGGCGGTTGACCCGATCGATGTGGCGAAACTCGAACTCGATGTTCTTCTCGCGCAGCACGATCGCCGCGCGCTGCACCCACGGGCAGGTGTCGAAGCTCGCCAGAAGATATTTCGCCATGATGTCCTCGCCGTTTGTCGATGTTACCGGAAATCAATCCTTCGCCTTCAATTGCGCGTCGTTCGCTTTGATGAAACGCGCCAATCTCGTCTGCCATGCCCAGGAGCTTCAGCCACTGTTCCTTGTACAGGGTCACGGGAAAACGGCCCATGCCGTAGATCGAGAGCGCGCCCTTCTCGCTGACCTTCATACGCAGGCCGGCCGAGGCTCCTTTCTTGAGGGCCGCGTTTTCATTGCGCAGGCGTTCGAGCTCGGCTTTCAGGTCTTCGTCGGACATGGGCTTCCCGATTGGTTGGCGATTGAAAGGATCGCTGACAGCAAAACTCAGGCCGCCATCTCGTCCTTGGTCTCGAAATTCAGCTCGATCTCGACGTTGTTCGGATCGCGCAGGAAGATCTGCCAGCGCGGCGAATTCGGCACCTGGTTGACGCGATGCGCGACGCCCTTCGCCGCGAGGTGCTTGCGCGTCGCCTCGAAGCCGCGCGCTGCCGAGCGCGACGTGGTCGATCACGCCGGAATCCGGCCGCTGCTCCTTGTCGGTGCCGGCGATGTCGTTGATATGCAGCACCGGATGGTCGCCGCTGTACACCCATGCGCCCGGAAAATTGAACGGCGGCCGCGGGCCGTTCTTCATGCCGAGCACGTCCTCGTAGAACTGCACGGTCTCTTTGAGCTTGCGGGTCGATACGTTGTAATGGTCGAGTTGGCCGACGCGCATATCCATCGGGCTTCTCCTGTGGCGGTTTCGCTGGGAGAATACCGTCAAAGCCGCGTCAGGAACAGGGAGAATCAAATGACCACATTGGTGATCGGCGCGGGCCTGATCGGCTCGCAGGTGGCGCGCATCCTGGCCGAGCGCGGCGAGAAGCCCGTGCTGATGGACCACGCGGCGCAGCCCACCGCCATCGGCCAGATCGTCGATCTCGCCAAGGTCACGCTGATCCCCGGCGACATCATGCGGCCGCTCACCATCGTCGACGCGCTCCGCGCCCACAACATCACCCGCATTGCCCACACCGCCGCCTACCCGATGCTCACGGTCGGCGCGCAGAAGGAGCCCTACGCCGCGATCAACCTCAACATCATGGGCACCGTGAACGTGCTGGAGGCGGCGCGCGTCAGCGGGCTGAAGCGCGTCGTGGTGTCGTCGTCGAGCGTGCTCAACCACTATCTCGACGGCGGCGGCGACAGCGGCGACTTCGGCAAGGAGGAGGCGTTCCCGCGCCCGACCACGTTCTATTCGGCGACCAAGCAGGCGGTCGAGAGCCTCGGCCTCAACTACGCCAAGTGGTGCGGCATCGAGTTCGCCGGCTTGCGCTACGGCGCGGTGTTCGGGCCGTGGAGCGGCTCGGGCGGCGGCGGGCCGTCGAACGTGATCCGCGAGGCGATGCGGAACGCGCTCGCCGGCAAGGAGGCGACCGTGCCGCCCGGCGTGATGGAGTGGGTCTACTCCAAGGACGCCGCGCGCGGCACCGTGCTGGCGCTCGACGCGAAGGATTTAGGCAGCAGGCGTGTTCAACCTCACCATGGGCGCGATGACGACGCCGAACGAGATGGCGGCGGCGATCGGCGCATGTGGTGCCGGGGGCGAAGGTGAAGTTCGAAGCGCCGGCGGGCACGGGCGTGTCGCTGTCGAACCGAGACCATCATGCGGATCTGGGCCGGGCGAAGAAGACGCTCGGGTTCGAGCCGCAGTTCAAGTTGCAGGATGCGGTGAAGGATTTGGCGGAGTGGATGCGGCGCTTTCCAAGCTGAAACGCAGAGCCACGGCAAAAGCGCTACCTATCGCCCGACAGGAGTTTCAGCACGCGCGCCTTCTGCTCTGGCGTGACGCCGTTCACCACTGCCACCACGTTCTTGAGGGTCTGCGCCGGATCGAGATACTCGATGATCCGCTCCATCTTCTCGCCCTCGGCGATCAGTTGCGGATTGTGCAGCGTCACCTTCACCGCCTCGTTCAGATAAGCGAGCCGCGCCGGCGGAATGCCCGGCGGCGCCATCAGCAGGCGCCCGGTGCCCTCGATGTTGGCGAGGAAATCCATCGCCCACATGCGATCGGGATCGATCGTGGTGGCCTCGAAGATGGTCGGGCGGTCCGGAAAGAACTGCGACTTGGTGCGCGAGATCGTGGCCAGCGCCCAGTTCTGCTTGGACTTGACGAAATTGTTGGCCGACGATTCCGGCACATAGACCGCGTCCATCTCGCCGCGCGTCACCGCAAGGCCGGCGTCGGCGCTGCCCTTGTAGCCCTGCACCACATGGCAATCGAGCTTCAGCGCCTCGCAGGTGAAGGCCGCGCCGATGCCGAGGCCGGAGGTGCCGCCCGCGGATGCCCAGCGCCACTTCGTCTTGGCATCGATCGCCTGACGCACCTCGCGGATCGGCGAATCCGGCCCGACCAGCCACAACCCGGGCGGCGCGCCGACCGTCGCGAGATAAGTGAACTTGGCGAGATCGAACCGCGCGGCCTTGTCGCCGGTGAGCTGCGCGATGGCGGCCATGGTGCCTTGGCTCAGCGAAATCTGCAGGCCGTCGGGCGGCGCGATATAGAGCTTGTTCAGCGCGAGCAGGCCGCCGGCGCCGGGCACGTTCTCGACGACCACCGTGGTGCCGAGCGTCTTCGCCAGATACGGCGCGATCAGCCGTGAGAAGATGTCATAGCCACCGCCGACGCCGGAGCCGACGATCATGCGGACGGTCTTGCCGGCGTAGAAGGCTTTTTCGGAATCCTGCGCGGATGCCGGTGGGACCGGTACGGCCCACAAGGCGACGAGCGAGAGAAGAACGATCCGGCATATCGTGATCATGGTTGCCTCCCCTGCTGCTGCATACCACGGCCGCAGCCACGCCGCGACGTTCTGTGGTACGTTGAACCGACAATAAGCCGGGTGAGAATTTTATGGACGCCGTCACCAAACCCAAGCGCAAGAGCACCGCCGCCGCCTCAGCGAAGCGGGCGAAGCCCGCCTACCCCGACCTGCACGACCACGTCGCGGCGCTGGAGAAGGCCGGCCAGCTCATCCGCGTCGACCGCCCGATCAACAAAGACACCGAGATGCACCCGCTGGTGCGCTGGCAGTTCCGCGGCGGCATCGAGGAGAAGGACCGCAAGGCCTTCCTGTTCACCAACGTCACCGACAGCAAGGGCCGCAAGTACGACATCCCGGTGCTGGTCGGCGGGCTCGCCGCGAACCGCGAGATTTACCGCATCGGCGTGAACTGCCCGTTCGAGGAGATCGACTCGCGCTGGGTCGCCGCCGCGAGCAAGCCGCTGCCGCCGCGCATCGTCACCAAGGCGCCGTGCCACGACATCGTCATCACCGGCAAGGACCTCGACAAGCCGGGCCAGGGCCTCGACGGCATCCCGCTGCCGATCTCGACGCCGGGCTGGGACGTCGCGCCCTACACCACGCTGTCGCAGTACATCACCAAGGACCCCGACACCGGCGTGCAGAACATGGGCAACTACCGCGGCCAGGTGAAGGCGCGGCGGCGGCTCGGCATGAACCCGTCGCTGGAGCTGCGGCCGGGCATCTACAACCACTGGGAAAAGCTGCGGAACCGCGGCTTCAAGAAACTGCCCTGCGCGGTGGTGCTCGGCGCGCCGCCGGTGGTCACCTTCGCGTCGGTGCAGAAATTGCCGGAGACGCTCGACGAGCTGCATGTCGCGGGCGCCCTGGTCGGCCACCCGATCAACGTGGTGAAGGCCAAGACCGTCGACCTCCTGGTGCCGGCCGAGGCCGAGATCGTCATCGAGGGCTTCATCGACACCGAATTCCTGGAGCCGGAGGCGCCGTTCGGCGAGAGCCACGGCCACGTCAACCTGCAGGAGTTCAACGCCTACATGGACGTCACCGCCATCACGCGGCGGAAGGACGCCATCCTGACCTCGATCATCTCGCAGGTGACGCCGTCGGAATCCAGCCTGATCAAGCTGATCGGCATGGAGCCGCTGTTCCTGAATTTCCTGCGCAACACGCTCGGCATCAAGGGCATCAAGAAGGTGTCGATGCACGAGCCGCTGACCAACATCCGCAAGGTGATCGCGATCGTCTGCGAGCGCGACATGCCGACCACCGAGGTGTGGCGCGCGATGTATGGCGCGGCGGTGCTGCACCGCGCGGCGGGCAAGTTCGTCATCGCCATCAACGAGGACATCGACCCGACCAACGCCGATGCGCTGCTGTGGGCGATGTCGTACCGCGCCAACGCCAGCCTCGACATGCACGTGCTGCCGCACCGCGACCAGGGCCACGGCCCGCGCAGCTTGCGGAACGGCGGCCAGGACGCCTCGGTGCTGATCGACGCCACCTTGAAGGAAGACTTCCCGCCGATCTCGCTGCCGAAGCGCGAATACATGGAGCGGGCGAAGGTGATCTGGGAGGAACTGGGGCTTGCCCAAGCTCAAGCCGGAATCGCCGTGGTTCGGCTATTCGCTCGGCGAATGGGGCCAGGAGTTCGACGCGATGGCGAAGCGCGCCACCGACGGCGACTATCTCGACAACGCGGAATCGCTGGAGCAGCGCCGCAGGAGCGACGTCGGCATGAACACCGAGGTGCGCCGCGTCGACGAAAGCAAGCCGGCACCGCGAAAGAAGCCGTCGCGCTGATCGTCCGCCGAGGGTGTGTCTTTTCAGACGCGGCACTCCGCGAAAACGCAGACGGCACCTGGAATCGCCTTGACCCCCTACCCCGAGGCCCCGCATCCTGCGCACGGAATGCGGCGGGGGTAGCGTGTGGGCGTGATCGGTTATCGTTGCCCGAGCTCGGGCGAGGACGTCACGACGTCGATCGAAACCAGCAAGGACACGCTGGTCAAGATGCGCGCCATGGACCTGACGATCTGGGTCTGGTGCCCGCATTGCATGGCGGGCCATCAGATTCAGCCCGCCGAAGCGGTGCTCGAGGGCGAGGTCCGGAGCATGCTGAGCCCGCCGGTCGCCGCGGACTGACCGGCCCGGCCGCGACAAATTCCGGATAAAGTCTATCATCGGCCAGCCCAGCCGCGGTGCCGCCGCATTTGCGCGTTGCGATCAGGCGGGCGTTCGGGGGAGTGACTCAGTGCGCACGGGCGTGGCGTTCGCCTGCGGGCTTGCCTTGCTGCATACCGTGGCGGCACGGGCGGCCGACGACGCCGCCTGCACCGGCGAGCCGTTCGCCGACGGACAGGTCAAAAGCGTCATCGACGGCCGGACGCTGTTGCTGGCCGATGGCCGCGAGGTGCGGCTCGCCGGCATCGAGGCGCCGGACCGGCCGGCAAGGCCGCGCTCGATGCGCTGGTGGCCGGGCGGGACGTCGCGCTGCTCCGGCTCGGCCCCGACACCGATCGCTACGGCCGGACGGTGGCGCTGGTCGCACTGCAGGATGAGCCGGCCGGAAACTCGGTGCAGGCGGCGCTGCTGGAGCGCGGACAGGCCCGGGTTTCGGCTCATATCGGGGATTTTTCCTGCGCTGCCGCCTTATTGGGCGCGGAACGGCGGGCCCGGGCGGCCGGTCTTGGCCTCTGGGCGGACCCGTATTATGTGATGCGAAATGCCGAGGATCCTGCGGGCATCCTCGCGGTTCGGGGTCGATTTCGCCGTGGTCGAAGGCAAGGTCCTGTCGGTTCGCGAGAGCGGGGCGACGATCTACGTCAATTTCGGCCGCCGCTGGTCGGAGGACTTCACCGTCACGGTGCCGAAACGCAACGAGCGCAGCTTCACCGCGGCCGGCCTTCCTTTAAAGAAGCTGGCGGGTCAGCGTGTTAGAGTGCGGGGCACGATCGAGGAGCGGGGCGGCCCGTGGATCGAGGCGTTGGCGCCGGAGCAGATCGAGATCGCGGAGCGCGGTTTGGACGGCCATGAATAGCGCGCGAACAACCGATGTTCGACGGCGAGGTGGCGTTGCCTGGCGCTTCAGTGCGCTCGGCCTCGCGCTCGGCCTGCTGCTCGCCGCCTGTTCCAGCGCCAAGCTGCCGACGCTCACCGACGCGCCCGGCGCCCCGCCGCCGGAGAAGCAGCGCCTGCTCACCGCCTCCGAGCAGCGCGAGCATCTGCGCATCCTCGCGGCCTATGGCGGCATCTATCGCGACCCCGGCGTGCAGGACATGCTGGAAAAGACCGTCGACAAGCTCGTCACCGCCTCCGAGCGGCCCGAGCTGAAATACGAGGTCACCATCCTCAACTCGCCGGCCGTCAACGCCTTCGCGCTGCCGAACGGCCAGCTCTACGTCACCCGTGGCCTGATCGCGCTCGCCAATGACAATTCCGAGCTCGCCTCGGTGATGGCCCACGAGATGGCTCACGTGATCGCCCGCCACGCCGAGATCCGCGAGGAGCAGGCGCGGCAGGCCACCGTGGTCAACCGCGTCGCCACCGACCTGCTCAGCGATCCGCAACTCGGCGCGCTGGCGCTCGCCAAGAGCAAGATCGCGCTCGCCAACTTCTCCCGCGCCCAGGAGTTCGAGGCAGACGGCATCGGCGTCGGCATCGCCGCCCGCGCCGGCTTCGACCCCTACGGCGCCGAGCGCTTCCTCACCGCGATGGGGGCGAACCAGCATCTGAAGGCGCAGCGCACCAGCATCGACCCGCGCGCGCCGGACTTCCTGTCGTCGCATCCGGCGACGCCGGAGCGCGTCAACAACGCCATCGCCAATGCGCGGCAGTTCACCGGCCCGGGCGCCGGCGCCCGCGACAAGGGCGGCTACCTGTCGTTGCTGGACGGTCTGGTCTATGGCGAGGACCCGAGCGAAGGCTTCGTGCGGGGGCGGAAGTTCCTGCATCCGAAGCTCGGCTTCACCTTCACCGCGCCGGAGGGCTTTTCGCTCGACAACACCGCGCAGGCGGTGTTCGGCGTCAAGGACAACGGCGCCCAGGCGCTCCGCCTCGACGTGGTGCGAGTTCCGGGCGAGCAGACCCTGCCGGAGTATCTCAATTCCGGCTGGATCGAGAACATCGATCTGAAGAGCATCGAGGAGATGACGGTGGGCGGGTTTCCGGCAGCCACCGCCACCGCCAACGGCGACCAGTGGACGTTCCGGCTCTATGTGGTGCAGTTCGGCAGCGAGGTCTATCGCGTGATCTACGCAGCGAAGAACCGCACCGAGGCGGTCGACAAGAGCTTCCGCGAGTCGCTGTCGACGTTCCGGCGCATGACCACCGCCGAGATCCAGTCGGCGCAACCGCTCAAGCTCAAGGTGGTGCAGGTCAAGCCCGGCGACACCGTCGAGAAGTTCGCCCGCCGGATGGCGGTGGCCGACCACGCGGCGGAGCGGTTCCGGGTGCTCAATGGGCTCGGCGAAAAGGACCGCGTGAAGGTGGGCGATTTCGTCAAGGTGGTGCTGGAGTAGCAGCCGCCGATCGCGTCGACGCCCCTACTCCCGCCGGCCGTGCTTGTGGTCATGGGCGTGCGCATGATGCGGCCGCCGCCCCACCGGTTCGGTCGGGATAAAGACGACATGGCCGTGGCGAACGCCGCGCTCCGCGATCACCTTGTTGGCGAAGGACTGCACCTCGGTGCCGTGTCCTTTGAGGACGGTCACCTCCAGGCAGCTTTCCGTGTCCAGATGCACGTGCAGCGTCGCCTGCGACAGATCATGATGATCGTGGAAGCCCTGGGTGAGGCGCTTCGGCAATTCGCGGGCATGATGGTCGTAGACATAGACCAGCGCCGCGACGCAATGGCGCGAGCCTGCCACCTCGAAGGCTGCCTGCTGCAAGCCGGACCGGGCGAGATCGCGGATCGCCTCGGAGCGGTTCTGGTAGCCCCGCCGCTCGATGATGCGGTCGAGATCGGCCATCAGATCGTCGTCCAGAGTAACGGTCACGCGCTGCATGTTGATCTCTCCACGGCTTAAGCCACGGCCATCATAGATGAAGGTGCGGGCCCCGGGCTCGCTCGACGGCCATCCCTGAATGTTCCGGTATGCGGAATTCTTGACAAGATCATACCCGTTCCGCACGTTTTTCGTGGCGACCACGGACGGGGCGAGTGCAGCAGTTTTCGATCACGGAGATTTTCGCAAGGCTTTGCTGGCTCGCAATGCCGTTGCTGCTGGTGGCTGTGTTGTCCCAACCGTCAGCCGTGCAAGCACAAGCCGGCGGCACGGCTGCCGCACAACGATCCGACGCCCCGGTGATGCTTCCAACGATCACAGTGGCCGGCAAGCGCAAGCGGCCGCGCACGCGCGTGACCGCGCCAACTCGCGGGCCGTCGAGTCCGGCCGCGCCCGCAGAGCCGGCAGTCAGCGGCACGAGCGGACAACCGAACGCCGCGCAAGGGCCGGTCCCTCCGCCGAGCATGGCGAGCCAGATGACGGCGACGGGCGCCGAGCTCAACGCGCGCCCCTTCACCCGCCCCGGCGAAATTCTCGAAGCCGCGCCCGGCCTCATCGTCACGCAGCACAGCGGCGAAGGCAAAGCCAACCAGTATTTCCTGCGCGGCTACAATCTCGATCACGGCACCGACATGGCAATCTGGGTCGACGACATGCCGGTCAACATGCGCACCCACGCCCACGGCCAGGGCTACGCCGACCTCAACTGGCTGATGCCGGAAACCGTCAACTCGCTCGAAATCCGAAAAGGGCCCTACTTCGCCGACGAAGGCGACTTCGCCTCAGCCGGCAATCTGCACATCAACCTGATCGACCGCCCCGAGCGGAACATCGCCCAGATGACGCTCGGCAGCTTCGGCTATCAGCGCTATTTCGGCATGGGCGCCACAAAGTGGGGCAACGGCACGCTGCTCGCGGCGGGCGAGGTTGGCGCCTACAACGGACCGTGGGTCAATCCCGACGACATGCGCAAGCTCAACGGCCTGCTCCGCTATTCCGAGGGGAACGCGGCGAACGGCCTGTCGGTGACCGGCATGGCCTATTCCAACAAATGGAATTCGACCGACCAGATCCCCGAACGCGCGATCATGCGCGGCGACATCGACCGCTTCGGCGCCGAGGATGCGAGCGATGGCGGCAACACCAGCCGCTTCTCGCTGTCGGCGCGGATGGCCGGAACCGACGGGCTCGGCTCATGGAAAGCCAACGCCTACGCGATCAAGAGCGAGCTCGATCTCTACAACAACTTCACCTATTTCCTCGCCAACCCGGTGCTTGGCGACCAGTTTCACCAGCACGACGATCGCCTGGTGGTCGGCGGAAACGCGTCGCGGACATTCAACGGCTCGTTCGCCGGCCTTCGCAACGAAACCACGCTGGGCGTCCAGACGCGCTACGACAACATCAGTCTCGGCCTGACCGACACGTTCCAGCGTGCCTTCCTGTCCAATGTGCGGAGCGACAAGGTCGGCGAAGGCAGCGTCGGGCTCTATGCGCAGAACACCGTGCACTGGACCGACTGGTTCCGCACCACGGCCGGGCTGCGCGGCGATTTCTATGCGGCCACCGTCAATTCGATCTTCGATCCGATCAATTCCGGACGAAGCAGCGCTGCCCTGGCAAGCCCGAAATTCACCGCGGTGCTCGGACCGTTCGCCAAGACCGAGCTGTTCGCCGGCGCCGGTTATGGCATGCACAGCAACGATGCGCGCGGCACCACCATCACCGAGACCCCGGTCGACCGCATCGCCGACCCGTTCGCGCCGTCGGACCCGCTGCAGCGTTCTCCGTTGCTGGTGCGCACCAAGGGCGCCGAGGTCGGCATCCGCAGCAAGATCGTTCCCGGCCTCGATTCGTCAGTGAGCCTGTTCATTCTGGATCAGGCCTCCGAACTCGTCTTCAGCGGCGACGCGGGCGACACCGAGGCCAGCCGGCGGAGCCGACGGATCGGCGTCGAATGGACCAACAACTACCGCCCGGTGTCATGGCTCGCCATCGATGCGGACCTCGCCCTATCGCGCGCACGCTTTATCGGCTTCGACAACGATCAGGCCGCGCTGTTTGCGTCGCTTGCCGGATTCCCGGAGGCGCAGATCGGCAACGCGCCGGGGTCATACGTTCCGAACGCGCCTGCCATCGTGGCCTCGGCCGGCATCACGCTGGGCGAGAAGACCGGCTGGTTCGGCGCGCTGCGCTGGCGCTATCTCGGAGCGAGCCCTCTGACCGAGGACAATGCATTCCGGTCGCCGCCGACCGGCATCGTCAACGGCCGGGTGGGATACCATTTCGAGAATGGATGGCGCGTGCAACTCGACGCCCTCAACATGCTCGACAGCAAGACCAACCAGATCACCTACGCCTACGGGTCATTGATCAGGACCGACAACCTGTTTGCCGCCTGTCTGTCTGCTGCACCACCGCCGGCGGCGGTTTGTCAGACCGGCGTGATGGATCGCGTGCTGCACCCGATCGAGCCTTTGGCGGTGCGCCTCACGGTGACCGCGGCATTCTAGCCATCTATAATGGTCTATCGCCGTCCGCGCGGGGGCTGCGGCGCGCGATATCAGATTATGATCGAGTCGCAGTTCATTTTAGAAAAGCTGCCATGAGCCTTCCATTTTCGCTTCGAGCCATCACCGTTTCCTCGATCCTGCCGCTCGCCACCGCGGTGATGGCAATCGCGATCTTCGTGTTCGACACGATCACCGACCTGGAGATTGCGGTCGCGGCCTTCTATGTCGTCGTCGTGCTGGTCTCGGTCACGTTCTGCCAGCGCCGGGGGATCATGTTGATCTCGGCGGGGTGCCTGACGCTCACGCTGTTGAGCTATTTCCTGACCCGGACCGGCGACGCCCAGCCGGGCCTCATCAACAGTCTCATCAGCCTGACCGCGATTGCGGCCACGACCTACCTGGCATTGAAAATCGTCGCGATCGACACTGAGATCCAGGCCTCGCGCGAGCGGCTCGCCCATGTGGCGCGCGTGATTACGCTTGGCGAGTTGACGGCTTCGATCGCGCACGAGGTCAATCAGCCGCTGGCCGCCGTCGTCACCAACGCCAACGCCTGCTCGCGTTGGCTTGCCGCCGATCCGCCCAATCTGGACGAGGCGACCAAGGCCATCGACCGCATTGTCAGGGACGGCAACCGCGCCAGCAACGTGGTCGCACGCGTGCGGTCGCTCGCCAAGCGCGCCAGCCCCGACCGCGCCTGGGTGAACCTCAACGAGGTCATCCTTGAGGTTGTGGCATTGACCCAGCCGGACTGCCGTCGGGGCGGAATTTCGCTGCACACCGGTCTCGCGGACGCTTTGCCGCCCATCTCCGGCGACCGTGTTCAACTGCAACAGGTGGTTCTCAACTTGGTGATGAACGCCATCGACGCCATCAAGGGCAGCAAACTGGGACCCCACGATGTTTCGATCGCCTCGGCTCTAGATGGCGACAACAGGATCGTGGTGACGGTCCGCGATTCCGGCATCGGGCTTGACGAAGCAAACCTCGATCGAATTTTCGAAGGATTTTTCACGACCAAACCGGAAGGTCTCGGCATGGGGCTGACAATCTGCCGCTCGATCGTCGAAGCGCATGGCGGACGTATCTCCGCGGCCACAGCCGCGCCGCGCGGGGCGATTGTCCGATTCACCTTGCCGATCACCCGCGGCCGCGCGCCGTGACGGCGATGAAGAAAAAGCTTCGCGCTGACGGCCAATTGCGCTATCCGGTCCCAGCCGACTCCGGAGCCATCATGGCAGACGATCCAGCCACCGTTTTCGTCATCGACGACGATGCCTCCGTCCGTGACGCCCTGGACAGCCTGATCCGTTCTGTCGGTTTGAGGGTACAGTCGTTCGACTCGCCGGCCGCGTTTCTACGCCAGAGGCCTTTTGACTCGCCGGCATGTCTGGTGCTCGACGTCAGGATGCCGGGATCGAGCGGGCTCGATTTCCATCGGGAATTGCGGCAATCGGCGATCGAGCTCCCCACCATCTTCATCACCGGTCACGGCGACATCCCGATGGCCGTTGAAGCGATGAAAGCCGGCGCGATCGAATTCCTCACCAAGCCGTTCCGCGATCAGGACCTGCTCGACGCCATACAGCGGGGCCTTGCGCTCAGCCGCACGCGCAACCGCGAGGTGGCCGCGAGCGCGCATCTGAAGCAGCGCTTCGAGGAGCTATCGCCGCGTGAACGGCAAATCATGGCCTTCGTCGTCGCGGGGCGACTGAACAAGCAGATCGCCGCCGAGCTGCACGTCAGCGAGATTACCGTGAAGGTCCATCGCGGGCAGTTGATGCGGAAGATGCAGGCGCGCTCGCTGGTCGACCTGGTGCGGATCGCCGATCGGCTCGGCATTCATCCTGAAATGCAGAGCGCTCAGCCCGGCTGATATACGGACGTATGCGTCGACTATACGTTGATATAGCCGGTTCTTCCCCACGCACACGGCTTGTCCGCGATTGAATTAAGAGATTCGGCAACTCGCCGAACTAGATTTTCCGACATTCGATCCATGCCCATCGGCCGGGTCATTCGCAGACCCACCAGCGCGAGCATCGATGATGTCGGAGCAACGAAATCAATCGCGCCAGCGCGTCTTCAAGGCTGGCAAGATCGTCGTCAAGCAGGGCGCCTCGGTGTTCGATTGCATCGTCCGCAATCTCAGCGACGATGGCGCCTGCGTCGATCTCGGCACCACCCTCGGAATCCCGGATTGCTTCGTGCTCAACATCGAAGCGGACCGGATCAGCCGGGCGTGCCAGGTGGTCTGGCGCACCGAACGCCGCATCGGCGTGCGTTTCCCCGAGCCTCCGTGCTCGCCGCAGCCGTAGTGTTCAAACCCTTGCTCGCACCGGCGACCCATCATGTTCGGTAGCCTGCGTCTGCTGCTGGCATTCCTGGTTGTGCTCTCCCACCTGGTGGGCAGCGCATACATCCAGCATTTCGGCTACTACGCGGTCAGAGCGTTTTTCGTCCTGTCGGGATTTCTGATGACGGCGTCGCTGAACGACGTCTACAAGTTCGATCTCCGCCGTTTCTGGTCCAATCGATTGCTGCGGCTGTTGCCGCCTTACTACATCGCCTGTCTGCTGACGCTCGTTGCGGTGGCCTCGCTGCCGGCGCAAGCCGAAGCATTCATCGGACAGTGGCGCGCGGACATGCTGTGGCGCGACGCGATCACCGACATGGTCGTGCTGCCGCTGCATCACATGGAGCCTCACTATCGGCTGGTGCCGACCGCCTGGTCGCTCGCGGTCGAGCTTGAAATGTATCTCTTGCTGTTTGTTTTCGCCGCTCGCAACAAGACGTGCGCGCTGGTCTGCCTTGGCTGGGGCATGCTCTACCACGCGATCTGCACCTACCAAGGCCTTGCCATCGGTTTTCGATATTTCGGAGCGCCTTCCGCGATGCTGCCGTTCTCGCTCGGCGCGCTGATCTACTTCTACCGGAAGGAAAACGGCTTCGGCGTCGCTCCGTGGATCGCGGTGGCTGCGCTCGCCGCGTGGATCGCCAATGCAATTGCCGCGGGAACGATCCTGCCGACATCGTACATCTATGGCGCCGGCTACTACATCGATACGTGTATTTTTGTCGTGGTGGTCGCGGGGTTGATCGACGCCAACCCCCGGGCGCTGATCCGCTCGGTAGACCAGATGCTAGGTGAGCTCGCCTATCCGGTGTTCCTGATCCAATGGCTGGCCGCCTTTGTCACGGCCATGCTGTTGATGCCCGGCCAATGGCGAGGCTGGGCGCTCACGCTTGCCAGCATCCCCGTGACGCTGACGATGGCCGCAGGCCTTGCGATGCTGACGCGCAGACTGATCGATCCGATCCGCACACGAATCCGCGGGCGCATGCCGGCGTCGTCAACCTCCGAACCGCCTGTTCAGGCCGATGACACTGCATGGGCCGCGGAACCCGCGGCGACCCGTTGATACAGCTTGCCGGAACCACCGGGCCACCCTAGCCTGAGCCGATCCGGGAAATGCAGGCTCCCGGTCAGACGGCTCTCCGTCCAAGCGCTGCGCAGCACTCGAAGCGTCGAGGAGATTGCGCATGGACGAAAAAGCGGGCCGTCATCAACTCCACAAACCATGTCGAGCGAGCGCAGCGTGGCGCTGCTCACCGCGGCGCGCGGGCTGCGCGGCTTCGGTGACGGCTTCGCCATCATCATCCTGCCGGCCTACCTGACGGCGATCGGCTACGATCCTGTTGCGATCGGCATCGTTGCGACCGCGTCGCTGCTCGGCACCGCGCTGCTGACGCTGGCGATCGGACTTGTCGCGCCGCGTCACGACCTCCGCACGCTGCTCCTGATCGGCGCAGCGCTGATGGCTGCGACCGGCCTCGTATTCCCGCAGGTCGAGCAGATCGTGCCGGTCGCGCTCGCGGCATTTGTCGGCACGATCAATCCGTCGACCGGCGATCTCGGCGTGCTGGTGCCGATCGAGCACGCCATGCTGGCGCGCGGCGCGTCCGACGAGCATCGCACCGCGGTGTTCGCCCGCTACAGCCTGATCGGCGCGCTGTCGATGGCGGCGGGCGCATTGGCCGCCTCGGTTCCGGACTTCCTGGTGCCGGCAGGCATGGACCGGCTCGGCGCGTTCAGGCTGATGTTCTACGCCTACGCCGTGCTCGGCGTCGCGAGCGCCATGCTGTACCGGAAATTGCCGCACGCCCAGGGCGAGGAGCGGCAGCACACCGCGCCGCTCGGGCCATCGCGCGGCGTGGTCTACAAGCTCGCGGCGCTGTTCAGCATCGACGCTTTCGCCGGCGGATTCGTCGTGCAATCGCTGATGGCGCTCTGGCTGTTCGAGCGCTTCGAGCTGTCGCTGTCCGCCGCCGCGGTGTTCTTCTTCTGGTCGAGCACGCTCAGCGCGTTCTCGTATCCGGTCGCGGTCTGGATCGCCAGGCGGATCGGCCTGGTCAACACCATGGTGTTCACGCACATTCCGTCGAGCGTGTTCCTGATTTTGGCGGCGTTCTCGTCGCATCTGTACGTCGCGCTCGGCCTGCTGCTGATGCGATCGGCGCTGTCGCAAATGGATGTGCCGACCCGGACGTCCTACGTCATGGCCGTGGTGACGCCGGCCGAGCGTCCGGCCGCCGCGAGCGTCACGGCGGTGCCGCGCAGCCTTGCCGCAGCGATCAGCCCCGCATTGGCCGGCGTTCTCCTGACCACCGCATTCTCGGGGCTGCCGCTGGTGGTCTGCGGCGTGCTGAAGATCGGCTACGACCTTGGGCTGCTGTTCTGCTTCCGGCACATCAAGCCGCCGGAGGAAATGAGCGGCTAACTCGGACCGCTCGCAACGAGTTGACTCGCGTGGGGAGTACAAGGCAACATTCGCGCGGTGGTTCCCGCAAGGGATAACCAAGGGAATGCGGTGCGCGCACTCTTCAGCAATGAGGCATGCGCAATTCCGCGGCTGCCCCCGCAACTGTAAGCGGTGAGCCGACGGCCAAGAAAACCACTGGGGACGAAGTAGTCCCTGGGAAGGTGGCCGAAGGCGATGACCCGCGAGCCAGGAAACCTGCCACCAGTCGTGGTCACGCGCGTGCGCGTTGGGCGGGGTGTCCCAAGGCGATGACCGGTTGGCGGCGGCCCTGATGGGCATCCGCGGATTGGTCCTCGGTCGCGGTGACGGGTCCACGTCTCACCGCGAGTGCATGTCATGTTTTCCCTGATGTCTGCCCCGAACGGAGCCGCGCGCCCGCGCGCGCTGGTTCGCCTCAACCGTTGTCCCGCCAGGCCTTGCTCGCCGCGCTGTCGCTCGCCATGGCAAGCCCCGCCGCGGCGCAGTCCGCGCCGGCCGACCGATCATCCGAGACGCTCGAGCAGATCGACGTCACTGCGCCGAAGCGCAAGCCCCCGAAGCGCCGCGCCCCGTCAGGCGTGACGCCCACGCCGGTGGCGGCGCCCGCCGTCGAACCCGCGCCCCTGCCGCCCCCGCGCGGTCCGATCTCGACCAGCGATGTCGGTCTCGGCGCCAACACCACACCGCTCAACACCAATGTCGTGACCGAAAGCGCCAGCCGCCTCGGGCTGACGTCGCGCGAGACGCCGGCCACGGTCGAGGTGCTCGACCAGCAGACTCTGCGAGACCGCGGCCTGACCACCACCACCGACGCGGTGAAGGCCACCGCGGGTGTCACGGCGGGCGATGCCCCCGCCTCTACGGCCAACTTCTCGATGCGCGGGTTCTCCGAAAGCGAGATCAACACACTCTACAACGGCATCAAGGTCGGCCCGTCGGCCATCGCCAGCCGCGTCATGGACACCGGAAATCTCCAGCAGATCGAGTTCCTGAAAGGCCCGGCGTCGCTGTTGTCCGGCGAAGGCGCGACCGGCGGCGCGGTCAACTACGTGACCAAGCGGCCGCATACCGGACCGATCGCCAACGAGGCTTTCGTCTCCTACGACAGCATTCATGGCGTGCGCGGGGGCGCTGGCTCCGGCGGCAGCACGTTGATCAAAGGGCTCGACTACCGCTTCGATTTCGTCGGCAACCAGGGGCTCAGCTTCATCGACGACACCTATAGCAAGCTTCTGAATATCTCGGGGCAACTCGACTACCGGATCCGCAATGATTTCAAGATCTGGGGCGCAGTCGAGCGGAAGGAAGACAAGGATCGATACTATTGGGGCACGCCGCTGGTGCCGTCGAATGCGCCCGGGATCGTGCCGACCAGCGGCATCGTGTCGGGCCTGTGGACGCAGTACTACCCGAACGGCCACGTTGGCGCGTTGAACCCGGTGACGGTCGATGCCCGCACGCTTAACACCACCTACAACGTGCTGGACAACCGCAGCGGCGCCAAGGAGCTGTGGCTGCGCGGCGGCTTCGACTGGGACATAACCTCCGACGTCAAGCTCAAGAGCCAAGTCTACCGCTACACCGCGCAGCGCCACTGGTTCAACAACGAGGTCAACGCCTACAACGATGACCCGACGAGTGCGAATTTCGGCCAAGTCTATCGCGAGCGGCTTTCGGTCGATCACGAACAGCACCTGACCGGCAACATCACCGACCTGATCTGGAATGCGAACGTCGCCGGGATCGAGAACCGTTTCGCCGCGACCTTCGCGGCAAGCAGCCTGCAGTTCAACGTGGTGCAGGACGACGCCTTCACCAGCGATTTCGTCAACCTGGTGAACCCGGACCGCGGTCTGTACGGCTTTCAGCAGACCAAGGACTTCTTCACCCACCTCAACGACACGTCGATCTCATTCGAGGACCGTCTGAAGCTGACGCGCCAGTTCGCCTTGATCGGGGGCATCCGGTTTGAACGCATCACGCTGTCTCGCGACGCCTACGACGTCGACGGCGTCCAGCGCACCGCCGACGGCTATCCATTCGTGAAGAGCTGGCATCCGACCACCGGCCGCGGCGGCTATACGTTCGAGCCGGTGCCGGGGCTGATTTTCTACAGCCAGTACGCCACCGGCGCCGATCCCGCGATCGCCAACATCTTCACCATCCGGCCGACCCAGCCGCTGCTGCTCACCACGTCGCGCACCTACGAGACCGGGATGAAGTCCCTGTTCTGGGACAAGCGCGCCGAGGTGACGTTCTCGGCCTATGATATCGAGAAGCGGAATGTCTATGCGACCAAGGGCGGCCAGCAAGTCGAGATCGCCGGCAAGGTGCATTCGAAGGGCATCGAGGCGGCGGCGGCGGTCAATCCGTTCGCCAACCTGAAGCTCTGGGGCAACGTCGCCTTCGTCGAGGCGCGCTACAAGGATTTCTCGTTCGTCGACGACAATGGCGTGCAGGTATCGTATACCGGCATGACGCCGTCCAACGTGCCGGCGTTCGTCGGCAATGCCGGCGCATCGTATCGGTTCAACACGCCATGGCCGATCGAGATCGGCTCGTCGTTGCGACGGGTCAGCCACCGCTATAACTTTGACGACAACCTGGTGCGCATGGACGCCTATACGATCGCGGACGCTTACCTGTTTGTCGACATTCCGAAAGCAGTGTTCTCGGCCGTCGATCAGACGCGGTTGTCGTTCCGCGTGCGCAACCTGACCGACAAGCAGTATGCCGCCTGGGGTGATCCCGGCTATCCCGACCAGATCATCCTCGGTGCGCCGCGGAGCTACGAGGTGGCGGCGTCGTTCAAATGGTGACGGCGATCGACGCGACGCCCCTGGACGCTACGCCCCTGTTTGATTGGAACAAATGTAACCATTCAAAGGTTGTCTTAGGGCAAGTCGGGACATTGAATGGAGACGGAACGATGAAACTTTCAAGGAATGCGCTGTTGGTGGCGGCCTTCGTGCTCAGCACCGGCACAGCTGTTTATGCCCAAGGGCAGACGCCGGTCCCGACCCCGAGCAATCCGGGCGGCTCCGTGCAACAGCAGGAAATGAACCGCAACAACAGTTCGTCGCAGGTTGCTCCGGCACCACGCACCTCAGGCAGTGGCGCGATGCAGGACTCCACCAAGACCAAGGCCGGCGACCCGCTGAAGAAGTCGATGGACGATCCGAAGCAATACGGAAGTCCCGACAAGCACTAACTCAAGACGCGGCAGGAGGCAGGCAGGCCATGTCCTGTCTCGCGAAGGCCCGGCACCCGCAAGAGGTGCCGGGCCTTTCGCCATGAACGACGGTGTGGCTGGCTTTACACGGTTAAGCGGCGGTTACCGGCCTGTCATTGATTTGAATCGATAACGCGGAATATCCGCCACTGAGTTTTTAGTTGCATTTGTTAGGTTCTCCACAGAAGCATTTAATACGTCTGGGAGACATACGTGGTGCCTGCTTACGACAGCGGAAGCTCGCCACAACGGCCATGACAAACCGTCCCATCAGCCCGCGGATCAAGGCGCTCAAGGTGCTCGTCATCGACGACGAGCACTATATGCGCAAGGTCACGCGCACGATCCTGACCGCGATCGGCGTCAAGACGATCATGGAGGCGCCGGACGCCATGACCGGCATCGAGGTCGCCCGCGCGCAAACACCCGACCTGCTGATCGTCGATTGGGAAATGCCGGTGATCGACGGCGCGCAACTGGTGCGCATGATCCGCACGCCGGCAGAATTTCCGAATCCGGATATCCCGATCATCATGCTGAGCGCGCACAGCGACCACTGGCGCGTTGTCGAGTCGGCGCGGATCGGCGCCAACGAATTCGTCCGCAAGCCGGTGTCGATCAAGACGCTGGAGGACCGCATCATCGCGGTGATCGTACGGCCCCGGCCGATTGTTCAGCTCGAAGGCTACTACGGCCCGATGCCTCGCCGGCTGACGCCGATCGAGACGTTCGACTTCGATTGACCGCCCGAGGTAGAGTGCCCTGACCGGAGGGCCGTTGCCTTGCAGCACCTGTCATCGATCGGCCGCGGGCTGCTGTGCTGTCTCGCGCTCGCCGCCGCGTCCGGCGCCGCATCAGCACAGCCGGCGCCCGGCTGGCCTTCGCACACCGTCCGCATGATTACGCCGCTCAACCCCGGCAGCGGCATGGACATCGCAGCGCGGCTGTTTGCCGAGCGGCTGTCGCAGAAGTGGGGCCAGCCGGTTGTCGTGGAGAACCGCCAGGGCGCCGACGGCATCCTCGCGGTCCAGTCGTTCCTCGCCGACCGCGACGGTCATTCGCTGATTTTCGGCTTCGGCGGGCTTCGCTCGATCAATCCGCTGATCCATGGCGACAAGCTCCCTTACGACGTGCGCGACGTGGTGCCGGTGGCAAGCGCGATCGACGCCACCCTGGCGCTGATCGTCTCCGAAGGGCTGAAGGTCGATACGCTTGCGGGCTTCGTCAAGCTCGCGCGTGAGCAGCCGGGCAAGCTGAACTGGGCCGCCACCGCCGGCTTGCCGCTTTATGTGGTGGCATCGCTGCAGAAGGCGACCGGCATCGACATCACCCAGATCGCCTATCGGGACTTCAGCCCTGCGTTCCAGGATTTCGCCACCGGCCGGGTGAACCTTCTCGCCACCGGCATCACCACGCTGCTGCCGCAGATGCAATCCGGGCGGGGCCATTTCCTGGCGGTCACCAACAGCGTGCGCTCACCGCTCGCGCCCGATGTGCCGACCCCGAAGGAGGCAGGGTTTCCCGAGCTGACCTTCGACGCCGTCAACGGCATCTACGGACCCCGCGACATGGCCGAGAGCGTAAAGGCGAGGATCGCCGCCGACGTGCGCGAAATCTGCTCCGATCCGGCGGTGGCGGAACGGCTCAAACCCACCGGTGCGACAATCCGTCCAGGCAATGGAGCCGACTTCGCCGCCGCCATCGAAGAACAGCGCGGCAAGGTCGCCGCCGTGGCGCAGATGGTGGCTACCCCCAAATAGCCGGTTATGCCCCCCTGGCAACCGCCGGGCACTTCGCCTGCGGCGCGGTCGGTGCTAATTTAGGGCGGACGTTGGGGGCTACCACATGACACATCCGCGCCGGCTTTTCGCTGCGCTCGCCTGCGGCCTGGTCATCATGATTGGCGTCACAGCGGCACCGGCGCTGGCCGACAAGCGCCTGGCGCTGGTGATCGGCAACTCCGCCTACAAGAACGCGCCGACGCTGAAGAACCCGGCCAATGACGCCAGCGACATGGCCGACACGCTGCAACGGCTCGGCTTCGAGGTGATCCGCGGCATGGACCTCGATTATCTGGCCATGCGCACCGCGGTGCGGAAATTCAGCGAGAAGCTGCCCGAGGCGAATGTGGCGCTGCTGTTCTACGCCGGTCACGGCCTGCAGGTCGCCGGCAAGAACTATCTCGTTCCGGTCGATGCCCAGATCGAGACCCAGGCCGATCTCGATTTCGGCACCATCGATCTCGATCTGGTGGTGCACGGCATGGAGAACGACGCCCGCACCAACATCATCTTCCTGGACGCCTGCCGCGACAATCCGCTGGCGGCCAACCTGACCCGGCGGCTGGGCACGCGCAGCGGTGCGGTGAGCCGGGGCCTCGCCCAGGTCGACACCAGCGTCGGCACCTTGATCGCGTTCTCGACGCAGCCCGGCAACGTCGCGCTCGACGGCGAAGGCCGCAACAGCCCGTTCACCTCGGCACTGCTGAAGACCATCGAGACGCCCGGGCTACCGCTGTCCGACGTCATGATCGACGTGCGCAACGACGTGCTGCGGGTCACCAACCGAAAGCAGGTGCCGTGGGACAATTCCTCGCTGACCGGGCAGTTCTATTTCAAGCCGCTGCCGGCCGGCGCCGCCACCAGCAATCCCGGCGGCGAGGGCGTCGAGATCGCGTACTGGAACTCGATCAAGGACAGCAAGAATCCGCAACTGTTCGAGGCCTATCTGCGGCGCTATCCGAACAGCGCATTCTCCGACATCGCCAGGATCAACGCCGATCAGCTCAAGGTCGCCGTGGCCCGGCCGCTGGCGCCGGAGCCGGAGCAGAGGGTGGCGATCAGCGATCCGGGCATGCTGCGCGAGTTGCAGGACCGGCTTTATGAGTTGAATTTCGATCCGGCCTCCGCGGACGCCGCCGGCCTCAAGGGGGCAATCACCGAATTCGAAAGCGACAATAAGCTGGCGGTCACCGGCACGCCGTCGCAGGGCCTGCTGACGCGGCTGCGCGAG
Source organism: uncultured Alphaproteobacteria bacterium (assembly GCA_963785665.1). Taxonomy (GTDB): domain Bacteria; phylum Pseudomonadota; class Alphaproteobacteria; order Rhizobiales; family Xanthobacteraceae; genus Z2-YC6860. Next base: position 159,428 of record CAWAWF010000018.1, on the reverse strand, counting down.
ATGGGCGGGCTGAAGCCGTGGGGCGCCATCGTGTACGACAAGGCGGACGGCAACTGGAGCATGTCGTGGGACGGCCCGACGCGTAAGAAGGCCGTGGCGGCCGCCCGCGAGAAATGCAAGGGCTCGAAGTGCCCTTACGAAATCAGCTTCTTCGCCACCACCTGCGGCGCGTTCGCGCTCGGGTCGGGCGGCGCCTACTCGATCGTGTCTCGCGACGATATCCATAGGGCGCGACAGGCCGCCCTTGACGACTGCGGCAAGCGCGGCAAGTCTTGCAAGATCATTGGTTCGATCTGCGCCGACGGCACAGGCCTGTCGAACAACTAGTACCCGCTTTTCTTGAAGCGTGAGTCGTGATTCAAGATTGGGATGATACCCAAAGCAAGAGAAGTTGACCTTTCGAGGAAAGATCGCAAGGTTCTGGCGGCTTGTTGTCGCTCGCCTGTGACATTGCAGCGCGATTTGAAGCGGGCGCGGATAGTTCTGTTGGCGGCGGCCGGGCGCAGCACCCGGTCGATCGCCAAGGAGGTTGGGGTCCAGCCTCGGATTGTCAGTCTTTGGCGGCGTCGCTATGCCGAGCTTGGTCTTGAGGGACTGAAAGACAAGCCGCGGCCTGGCAAGCAGCCGATCTACACGAAGGCAACCGACAAGCGGATTCTGAAGCTGCTGGACAAGCCGCCGCCAGAAGGATTTGCACGCTGGACCGGACCTCTGCTGGCCGAGGCGATGGGCGATGTTGACGTCCAATATGTCTGGCGGTTCCTGCGCTGCCACAAGATTGACCTCGTGGTTCGCAAGTCCTGGTGTGAGAGCAACGACCCGAACTTTACGGCCAAAGCTGCTGATGTTGTTGGCCTCTATATCGCCCCGCCCGCGAAGGCCATTGTGCTATGCGTGGACGAAAAGCCTTCGATCCAGGCTTTGGAGCGAGCGCAGGGCTATCTGAAGTTGCCCAATGGCCGCGCGGCCAGGATGGGGGAATGTCGATGCAAGGTCTGTTGCCCGTCGCAAGCTTGATCCGCAGGGCGGCTTTTGCCGCGGCAGCGTTGTGTTGTTTGCAGGCAAGCCCGGCGCTGTCGCAAAGCGCGGTCGGCGGCAACATCGGCAAGCAGGACAAGTCGATCTCCGGCGGCGGTGAGGATAGCGGCGGCTCGCGCTCGACGTCGCACAGCCGCGAGCGGGAGCCGTCGCGCAGCGAGCGTTCGTCGCGCCGCGAGCGCGGAGGCGGTGGTGGCGGTGGCGGAGGCGGTGGCGGTGGCGGAGGTGTCAGCGTCTTCGATGGAATGTGGAACAGCGCCTCCGCCGGCAAGACCTGCACCGACAGGTCCACTTCGGTGGTCGCCGTCTCCGGCGGCCAGATGTCGTCCGATGGCTTTTCCGGCCGGGTCAGCAGCAGCGGCTCGGTTTCAGGTGTCTGGTCCGGCAGTGGGATATCGGCCACGATCAGTGGGCATATGTCCGCGCGCAGCGGCGCCGGCACGTTCCGGCGGAGCGATGGCTGTGTCGGGACCTGGACGTCGTCGAAGCAGTAGGCGGGGAGGATGTCGGTGGTGTCGGTCAGAACAGCAGCGTGGTCGGCCGCTCTCGGCCTGATCGCAATGGCGATCGCACTGCACGCCGGGCCGGCGCTGTCGCAGAGCGCGGTCGGCGGCAGCATCGGCAAGCAGGACAAGTCGATCTCCGGCGGCGGCGAGGACGGCGGCGGCTCGCGCTCGACCTCGCACGAGCGTGAGCGCGAACGACCCTCGCACCGCGAACGCGAGCGGCCCTCCCGAAGCGAACGCTCCGCCTCGAGATCGTCTGGCGGCGGCAGCGGCGCGAGCTTCGACGGCACCTGGGCGGTGGCCAGTTCCGGCAACCCATGCGGCTCCTCTCGAATGTCCCTGGGATTGTCGAGCGGCCGCATCGTCTCTCCTGCGGGTTTCGCCGGCTCCGTGAGCGGCGGCGGCTCGTTCCACGGACAGTATGCAACCGGCAGTGTCACCGGGACCTTCAACGGTCACCTGTCGAGCAGCAGCGGGTCCGGATCGTTCCGGCGCAGCGATGGCTGCAGCGGCAGCTTTTCGATGACGAAGCAGTAGGCTGGTGTTCTGCATGGGCGGAGCCCTCAAGACAGCGCTGATCGCCGCGGCGATATCTGCGGCTGCGAACGCAGCCGTCGCGGCGCCGGCGGCGCTACTCGGCAAATCTGTCGTCGTGTCCTGGAGCGAGACCCGCATTCAGCGCATTGTCGGCGAGGCGAACTGGCGCACGGTCAACGCCAGCCACGAACTCAGCGTCTATGTCAGCAGCGCCGGGCGCGTGTTCAGCAAGTTTTCCGCGACGACCCGGCGGGGCACCGGCGCCAACGAGCAGGTGTCCGGCCAAGGCGGCAATCGTGTGCCAAGCTTCAGCGGTCGCACCATGACGATCGTGGCGCTCCAGGAGGGCATTGCCCGGCGCGTCGGAGTGGAATTCGATGAAAGCTTCTCGAACTGCACCGCGTCGGTCATCCGCGGCAAGTCAGGAGCCGGATCGGGTTTCGCGAAAAGCATCATCAACGGTCAGCGGATCGAGATTCAATCCGCCTCGACTGGCAGCGCATCCTGCAGCGTGCGCGCCGGCAACGTATTCGGGAACTGATCTCACTCCGCCTGGAAGTGCGCGGCCTTGAGAAGCTTGTCGCTGCGGTCGTGGTCCTCCGCGATGTATTTGGCGAAGTACTGCGGCGTCTCGGTGAACGGCTCGATGCCGAGCGGAGCCAGCCGGCCGTCGGCGGCCAGCGCCTTCACCGCATCGTTGACCCAGCCGTTCAGGGTGTTGGCCAAATCGGCCGGCAATCCCGGTGGTCCCCACATCCCCCACCAGGCGCCGAAATCGAGGCCGGGCAGGCCGAGCTCGGTCATGGTCGGAATCTCCGGCGCCAGCGACGCTGCGCTTCTTGCTGGTGACCGCGACGGCGCGCACGCTGTTGCCGCGCACCAGCTGCAACAGCGACAGGATCGCCTCGATCATCATCGGCACGTGACCGCCGACCACGTCGTTCGCCGCCGGCGCGGTGCCGCGATACGGAATGATCTGCAGGTCCAGCCCGGTGTACTGGTTGAACGCCACGGCGGCGAGATGGCCCGGCGCGCCAAGCTGGGCGGTCGCGAACGACCACTTGTCGGGATTGGCTTTGGCGGCGGCGACGATCTCCGCCACGGTCTTCTCCGGCCGGCTGTTGGCGATGATGTGGACGAGCGGGGTCTCGCCGGTCAGCGCGATCGGAGTGAAGTCGGTGACCGGATTGTACGGCGCGTTCTTCAGCACCAGGTTCGCGACGTTGTGGGTCGAGGCGTGGAACAGCACGGTATAGCCGTCAGGCGCTGCGCGCTGCACCTCGAGGCCGCCGATCGTCGAGTTGCCGCCGGTGCGGTTCTCGACGATGAAGTTGACGTCGCGCTGGGTCTTGGCCTTGGCGGCGATCAGGCGGGCGAAGGTGTCGACGCCGCCGCCCGGCGACACCGGCACGACGATGCGGATCGGACGGCTGGGAAAGCCGGCCTGCGCTCGAAGCACCGATGGCGCGGCGACGGCGCCGAGCATCGAAGCGACAATTGCTGCGGCGATTGATGCGATGCGGCATGAGATGTGCCCTGAATGGCTGCCCTGCCCCGTTGTAGCATTGCGAGCGTCGTCGAGGCAGCTATAGTCCGGCCAAATTCCCTGCGTGGATGGAAGGTGCGCCATGACCTACACAATCCCGACCATCGATATGACGCCGCTGCGCACCGGCAACGCTGCGGCGAAGCGCGAGGTGGCGCGCCAGATCGACGAAGCCTGCCGCGACACCGGCTTCTTCCTGGTCACCGGTCACGGCGTCCCGGCCGACCTCATCACCAAGGCGCGTCAGCTCGCCATCGACTTCTTCGCGCTGCCCGACGCCGAGAAGATGAAGGTGCAGCGGCCGCCGTCGAAGATCAGCCGCGGCTTCAACTGGGTCGGCGACCGCGCCATCGCCTACTCGATGGGCGAGGAGACGCCGCCCGACATCCAGGAGGCATTCGGGTTCGGCAATGAGGCGCCCGAACTCGCCGCCAAGGTCGATCCGGTCAGCGCGAAGATGTATGCGCCAAACATCTGGCCGCAGCAGCCGGCCGGGTTCCGCGACACGCTGGTGACGTACTACGACGAGATGCAGGGCCTGGCGCAGCACGTGCTCGGCGCGATGGCTCTCGCGCTCGGTCTCGACGAAAACTACTTCGTCGACAAGTTCGACCGCCAGGCCAGCAACTGCCGCATCATTCGCTATCCCGCGGTGAAGGAGACGCCGCTGCCGGGCCAGCTTCGCGCCGGCACGCACACCGACTACGGCATCATGACCTTCGTGCGGGGTGACGACACGCCGGGCGGACTGCAGGTCAAACACCGCAACGGCGAGTGGATCGACCTGCACATCCCCGCCGGCGATTTCGCCTGCAACATCGGCGACATGATGATGCGCTGGTCGAACGACCGCTGGGTCTCGACCCTGCACCGCGTCGCGGTGCCGCCGCCCGGTGCCAAGCCACAGGACCGTATCTCGCTGGTGTTTTTCACCAATCCGAATGCGGACGTGACGATCGAGTGCATCAAGGAATGCCTCAAGCCCGGCGAGAAGCCGAAGTATCCGCCGGTCTCCGTGTCGGAACACTATCTCGGCAAGCTGATGCGGGCCGGCCACAGTAAGGTCGAAGCGAAGGCCGCCGACGCGCTGACGCACTGAGTGAAGTTCCATTGGAACGAAGCGGCCGCTGTGTTGTTCTCCATACTCTCGACACTGACTTGCGCCGCTGGGGAAGCTCAGAGCGATAAGTGACAGGCGAGAGTGTGATTAATCCGGCGCCTATCCCCCTCCCCCCCGAGGGCGCTGGACAACCAAAGAGCCCGGAAGCTTGCTTCCGGGCTCTTTGTTATTTGTGCTTGGTTATTCGCGCGCGGCGGAGGAACGCGTGTGTTTTATTTCAAATGCCGTCCGATGAAGGCCAGCATCTTCTCGAAGGTGTCGCCGATCTTGGTCAGGTCCGGCGAATGGCCGGGTTTGCGATCGGTATCGAAGTAGTTCAGCTCGATGTTGCCGCCGGCCTTCTTGTAGTTGTTGGTGAAGCGCGGCGCCTCGGTGTCGGAACCTTTGTAATCGACGTCCTTGTAGTCGTGCAGGATATCGCCGCGGCCCTGGTGCCAGATCGCCGGCGGCATCGCGACCTTCTCGCCGCGCTCCAGGATCAGCATCGGGTTGCCCTCGGTCATGTTCTCCTCGCCGCCCCAGAACTGATGGTGCTTGTCGATGATGCCCGGCGGCCATTCCGGCGGATTGGGCAGCGCGCCGTTGTGCTTGGCCCAGCGGTAGCGGCCGAGCGGGTTGATCACCGGCCATGACAGCACGGCGGCCTTCACGGTGGCGTCGACCGGCGGCGAGCCGGCCGGCAGCGGGATCGTGGTGTAGCGCGGATCGTGCGGCCGCATCGCCGCCAGCATGGCGAGATGGCCGCCGCTCGACTGGCCGGAGATGCCGACCAGCTCGGGCCGGGTCTTGAGTTCCTTGGCGTGCGCCTTCACCCAGCGGACCGCGTAGTTGATGTCCTGCAGCGCCTTCGGATAGGCGCCCTCCTTCGCGGTGCGCCAGTCGAGCGACACCACCACGACGCCATGGCCGGCCAGGAACTCGTGGCGGACCTTGTCGGTGTTGCGGTCGGCCATGCACCAGGCGCCGCCATGCAGATCGACCAGCGCCGGGAACGGCCCTTCGCCGCGCGGCTTGTAGACCTTCGCCAGCAGCGGCTTGTCGCCATGGCGCAGATACTCGACGTCCTGGACGTCGAATTCGTGGGTCCGTGCGGCGGCGGTTTTCGCATCCATGATGGGCACTCGCTGGTTGAGGTGTGCCGGATTGTCGCGCAAATGCCCGGCCGGAACAACCGGCTTGCCGGCGTGCCGTTGATCCGCGCCGGCAAAAGCGGTTAGCGTTCCAGCGAATATCCAAGCCCGAGGAAAATCGTCATGCCGTCGCTGAAATCGCTCGTTGCCGCCATTGCCCTGATCGGTGTCATCGCACCCGCACACGCGGAGACCTGGCCGACGCGGCCGGTGAAGTTCATCGTGCCGTTCGGCCCCGGCGCCGGCGCCGACATCGGCGCGCGGGTGTTCGCCGAGAAGCTCACCCAGAAATGGGGCCAGCCGGTGGTGATCGAGAACAAGCCGGGCGGCGACAGCATCGTCGCGATCCAGTCGTTCCTCGTCCGCCAACGACGACCACGTGCTGCTGTTCGGGCCGTCCGGCAACTTCACCGTGCATCCGTTCAACTACACCAAGCTGCCCTACAATCCGGCCGACCTCGTTCCGATCGTCCGCGCCTCCAACACGCTGATCGCCGCGGCCGTGAAGGCGGACGCGCCCTACAGCAACGTCAAGGAATTCACCGAGGCGGTGCGCGCCGCCCCCGGCAAGTTCAATTTCGCGGCGGTGCCCGGCATCACCGAGTTCATCTTCTGGGGCTACGCCTATCACGAGAAGCTCGACATCCCGCAGGTGCCGTACCGCGACATCAACGTGGCGCCGGTCGATCTCGGCGAAGGCCGCATCCAGGCGGTGATGGCGTCCTATGCGATCGTCCAGCCGCAGATCAACGCCGGCCGCATCAAGCTGTTCGTGGTCAACAACAAGACCCGCATCTCGACGGCGCCGGACATGCCGACCGCGCGCGAGCAGGGCTATCCGTCGCTCGAGATGGAAGGGCTGGTCGGCCTGTTCGGGCTGAAGACGATGTCGAGCGAGCTGAAGGAGAAGATCGCGGCCGACTTCCGCGCCGTGACCGCCGACGGCAGCATCGCCGAGCGGCTGAAGTCGACCGGCCAGGCGATCAATGTCGGCGGGCCGAAGGAGTTCGCCGATTCGATCGAGGAGCAGCGCCGGATCGTCGCGCAGACCGCCAAGGACATTAATTACAAACCGAAGAACTGAGGGGTGCGATTCATGGCACGCCCTCTCCTCCGTCATGCCCGGCCTTGTGCCGGGCATCCACGCCTTGCTTGGCCAAAGGCGTGGATGGCCGGGACGAGCCCGGCCATGACGAACGTGAGGGCGGCGATAAAGACGCTTCTGGTTGCAGCATTCGCGGCCATCGCTACGCCCGCGCTGGCGCAGTCCTATCCCTCGCGCGTCATCAAGCTGATCGTGCCCTACACGGCGGGCTCGCCGAACGACGTGATGGCGCGGCTGCTGACGCAGCACCTGTCGCCGCGGCTCGGCCAGCCGATCGTCATCGACAACAAGCCGGGCGGCGGCACCGCGATCGGCACCAAGGCCGCGATCGCGGCCGAGCCGGACGGCTACACGCTGCTGTTCATCAGCTCCGCCATCGTCATCGATCCGGCGATGAAGAAGCTCGACTACAATCCGCAGAAGGACCTGACGCCGGTCTCGGCCATCAACAGCACGGCCTGGCTGATCACGGTCAACCCGTCGCTGCCGGTGAAGACGCTGCCGGAGCTGGTCGCCTACAGCAAGGCGCATCCGGGCACGCTGAACTTCGCGGCGACCCAGGGCACCGCGGCGATCCTGGTGGCCGAGCGCTTCAAGCAGCTCAGCGGCACCGATGTGCTGATCGTGCCCTACAAGGGCGGCACCGCCGCGATCCCGGATTTCCTCGGCGGCCGTATCCAGATCTACAATCCGACGCCGTCGACCTCGATGGCGCTGATCCGCGACGGCAAGATGCGGCCGCTGCTGATCACCAGCCCGAAGCGTTATGGCGATCTGCCGGACGTGCCGACCGCGCGCGAGGTCGGCCTGCCGGAGCTGACCCTGGAATTCTGGGCCGGCATGATGGCGCCGGCCGGCACGCCGCCCGAGATCGTCAACCAGCTCAACGCCGCGATCAACGAGACGCTGCGGTCGGCCGAGATGAAGCAGGCCATGGGCAAGCTCGGCTTCGAGGCCAAGCCCGGCTCGCCGCAGGACTTCGCCAACTTCATGGCCGAGGAGTTTCCGCGCTGGGCCGAGATCGTGAAGAAGACCGGCGTGAAGTTCGAGTGAACTATGGCTGACAGCAAGAAAATCGTCATCGTCGGCGGCGGCATCGGCGGGTTGACCGCGGCGCTGTCGCTGCTGAAGCGCGGCCACGACGTCGAGGTCCACGAGCAGGCGCCGGAGCTCAAGGAGGTCGGCGCCGGCATCCAGATCAGCTCGAACGGCACCCGCGTGCTGTTTGCGCTCGGCCTGGAGGAGGCGCTGAAGCGCGTCCAGGCGCTGCCGGCGCGGCGCGTGATCCGGCATTGGGCGACCGGCGAGACCTGGAACTGGTTCGATCTCGGCGCCGCGACGCGCGAGCGCTACGGCACGCCGCATGTGATGCTGCACCGGGGCGACCTGCACGGCCTGCTGGCGGATGCGGTGCGGGCGATCAAACCCGACGCCATCAAGCTTGGCCGCCGCTGCGCCGGCATCACCACCGAGGGCGACTTCGCCGACGTGCGGTTCGAAAACGGCGACAGCGTGCGCGCGGCCTACGTGATCGGCGCCGACGGCATCCATTCCAAAATCCGCGCCGGGCTGTTCGGCGCCGGCAAGCCGGAGTTCACCGGCGCGGTCGCCTGGCGCGGACTGATCCCGATGGACGAGCTGCCGCCGCATCTGCGGACCATGGAGGGCGTCAACTGGCTCGGGCCCCGCGGCCACGTGCTGCACTATCCGGTGCGGCGCGGCGAGATCATGAATTTCATCAGCTTCGTCGAGCGCGACGACTGGCAGGTCGAGTCGTGGGTGACGCAGGGCACCAAGGACGAGCTCGCCCAGGATTTCCGCGGCTGGCATGCGGACGTGCAGGCGATGATCGCGCGCATCGCGACGCCCTACAAATGGGGGCTGCATGTGCGCGGCGCGATGCCGCGATGGAGCCGCGGCCGCGTCACGCTGCTGGGCGACGCCTGTCATCCGACCTTGCCATTCCTCGGCCAGGGCGGCGTGATGGCGATCGAGGACGGCTATATCGTCGCGGCCTGCCTCGACAAGTATTTCGACGATCCGGCGGCGGCGTTCACGCGCTACGAGGAAATCCGGCGCGAGCGCACCGCGACGGTGGTGCGCAAGGCCCACGAGAACCGGCGCTCGGCGTTCAGCCCGGCGCTCGAGGCGAAGGGCGCGGTCGCCGTCGAGGTCGCGCGCGAGTGGCAGCAGGAGCGCGTCCGCGAGCGGATGGAGTGGCTGTACGCGTACGACGCCACCGCCGTGGCGATCTAGGATTCGCAAGGCAAGCCTCCGCCGTTTCCGCGACAGGTTTCTGCCCGGATTATTCGGCCGATGCTCCTTCGGAAAAGTCCGAGGGGGCGCGGGACGCCGGGGGTCCGACGGACCCACGGGCTTCGATATCTCGCGACATCGAAGCAGACACCGCCCCCGGCCGGGGATCGGTGCCTCGGTATTCGGTAGAACCGCAAGTCCGCCTTTTCTCCAGCGTCCCGCGCGCGATGTTTGAGGTTTGCTCCGCACGTCCCCCGGTGGTCTGAGTTTGCTAACCACCGCTTTGAGTCTCGACGACACCTGGCCGCTTGGCGCGGAGTTACGGCGTCGCCACCAAAGAGACTCGTGACGCCAACCCGTGGCGCCAGGACCGTGCGGCTTGGACCTGCCTCGCGTTGGGTGTGCGTGTTGCACCCGTGCGAGGCCCACCGCTCTCCGGTCCCGCTTGTCGACGCCTCTAGAAGCGCCCTCGGATGGACCGGCCTGCGCGCATTATCAGGCCGCCGCAGGGGTGCGGGGATAAGTTCGCCAAGCGATTTATTTGCGCGAGGCGGATTTTATTTTGCGGGATAGGAGCGGGGATAGCACAGCGCTTGCTTCAATCCCCGGATTTGAATCCGTACAACCGCTCGGGATTGTCGACCAGGATGCGCTTGCGCGTGCCTTCGTCGGGCACCCAGACCGCGAGCTGATCGACCAGCACCTCGTCGCGCGGCATCGTCGTTTCCAGCAGCACGTGCGGCCAGTCCGAGCCCCACACCAGCCGGTCCGGCGCGGCGGCGACCAGCGCCTGCGCGAACGGCGTGATGTCGTCGTAAGGCGGCTCCTGCCGCGAGGTGCGGTAAGGCGCCGACAGCTTGGCCCAGCCGCGCCCCGATTTGAGCAGACGGATCAGCGCCTGAAAGCCCGGCGCGCCGATGCCCTTCGCCGGATCGGGCCGGCCCATGTGGTCGATCACCACCTCGGTCGGGAACGCGCCGAGGAATGTGTCGAGGTCGGGATGGTCCTCGATGTCGAGCAGGAACTGGACGTGCCAGCCGAACTCCTTGACGCGGTCGGCGAGCTTTCGCGCCACCTCGAATGTGAGCCCGGTCTTGGCGGTGCGGTTGACGCGGAAGCCGCGCACGCCGGCGTCGGCCAGATCGCGCAGCGCGCGATCGGTGATGTCCTCGCCGATCAGCGCGATGGCGCGAAGCGTGTGCGGATGCGCCTTGATGGCGTCGACGATGAAGCGGTTGTCGTTGCCGTAGAGACCGGTCTGCACCATGACGCCGCGGGAAAACCCGGTGGCCTTGAGCATCGCCAGGTAATCATCGAGCGTGACCGGCGGAGGCGTGTAGAGCCGGTTCGCGGTCCAGGGATATTTGTCGCGCGGCCCGAACACGTGGCAATGGCAGTCGGCGGCGTTCGGCGGCAGCTTCAGCTTGGGCGCCCGCACGTCGAGATGCGGCGGCGCGCACATGGTGGGTTCGGTGTTCATGGCATCAAGTTAACCGACGCGCGAGCAACGGGCATCCCTCCCCGCCAGGGGAGGGTCCGCGCGAAGCGCGGGGGTGGGGAGATGTTGGGAGTTGAACGCCGGCCTTTCCCCACCCGGCGCCTTCGGCGCCACCCTCCCCTGGCGGGGAGGGATGGCTCGCGGCACCAACTGCAAGAAGAACAAAAGCTCCGAAAGCAAAAGGCCCGGTCGCGAGACCGGGCCTTTGAATTCTTGACGAGAGGGCGAAAAACTTACGCCGCCTCTTCCTCCACCAGCTCGCCTTCGGCCGGCTTCGGACCGCGCCTAGGGCCCTTGGCGAGCGCCGCCTCGATTTCCTTGATCGCCTCGGTCTCGGTGATGTGCTGCACCGCCGCGATCTCGCGCGACAGCCGGTCGAGGGCTGCTTCGTAAAGCTGCCGCTCGGAATAGGACTGCTCGGGCTGGCTGTCGGACCGGAACAGGTCGCGCACCACCTCGGCAATGGCGACGATGTCGCCGGAGTTGATCTTGGCTTCGTACTCCTGGGCGCGGCGCGACCACATGGTGCGCTTGATCCGGGCGCGGCCCTTGAGCGTCTCGAGCGCCCGCTTGACCAGGCCGCCCTCGGCGAGCTTGCGCATGCCGACGGCCACGACCTTGGCGGTCGGGACCCGCAGCGTCATCTTGTCCTTGACGAAATTGATGACGAACAGCTCAAGCTTCGCGCCCGCCACCTCCTGCTCCTCGATGGAAACGATCTGGCCGACCCCGTGGGCCGGATAGACGATGAATTCGTTGGTCTTGAAGCCCTGGCGCTGGGTGGTCTTCTTTGCGGTCATTCCAGGTACTGCTCCTTGCTCTGGCTTGCGGCCGAGCTTGGCCACGGGAGGGGCGGCACGGCGGGCGGTACCGCGTGCGACCTGCGACGTCCGCCGGACTGGTCCAGCGGCGAGTTTCTTGGCCCGCCGGCTTGCGCCGGATGAGGCCTTCTTTGACTTCTGACGCATCTTCCCTGCCACAGCTTATGCGTGCCTTTGGCACGCCCCTACACGGGTTTATATGGGTTCATTTCCGACAAATAATGCTCCCCGCGGGGAGCATTCCGGCACAAATCCATGTTGCAGGCTATATAGCACATTTTCCGGCAGAATCAAAGCGTTATGGCACTGCAAAAGCGCCATATCAGGCATTTGCCGGACAAAAACTTCGTTAAAACTGGTTAACGGCGCGGCGCTCCGCCGCAAATGCAGCCCCGATCAGTCGCCTTGGCCGGGCTCGGGGTCGAATGCATCGCCCTTGCCGGGCTTGCCCTCCCACTCCTTGGCGTCGGCGGGGGCGTCCTTCTTGACCGTGATGTTGGGCCAGGTCTTGGCGTATTCGGCGTTCAGCTCGAGCCATTTCTCCAGGCCCGGCTCGGTGTCCGGCTTGATCGCGTCAACCGGGCATTCCGGCTCGCAGACGCCGCAGTCGATGCATTCGTCAGGGTGGATGACGAGCATGTTCGCACCCTCGTAGAAGCAGTCGACCGGACAGACCTCGACGCAGTCCGTGTACTTACACTTGATGCAGCTCTCGTTGACGACGTAGGTCATTCCATCACTCCGGACGGGCTCCGTACCGCATGAAACGGGCATTCGCAAGCCGATGCCCGCCGCAAAGGCAATTTGTGGCCCTATTCTAAATCGTCGCGGCCCTGCAGGCGGTCGATCTCGCGCCGCTCGCGCTTGGTCGGGCGGCCGGCGCCGTCGTCGCGGGCCCCGGCCGACGGCTCCCGAGGCGGCGCGGGCGGCGGCGTCATATCCTCGAACAGCAGCCGCGCCGCGTCGGCATCGCCGCGGCGCTCGGCAAAGCCGATCACCTTGAGCAGCCGCACGTTGCGGTCGAGCGCAACGGTGACGACGTCGCCCGGCCGCACCGGGCGGCTCGATGTGTCGATGCGGGCGCCGTTGATGCGGACCAGCCCCGAATCGGCGAGCGCCGCCGCAGCCGAGCGGGTGCGCACCACGCGAGCGTGCCACAGCCATTTGTCGATGCGCTGGCGGTCCAAGTCAGCAATCCATCCGCGTCATTCCGGGGCGGCGCGCAGCGCCGAACCCGGAATCCATAATCCCTGTGCCAGCAACGGAATGCCGCCATGCCAACGGGAAGCTGCGGAGTATGGATTCCGGGTTCGCGCTTCGCGCGCCCCGGAATGACGTGGGAAGCGCGAACGCACGCCGCTAGCGGTCCTTGTTGCCCTGGAGCTGCTCCTTCAGAGCCAACAACTTGGCGAACGGCGAGTTCGGATCCGGCTCCTTGCCGCCGCCGCTGCGCGGCTCCTGGCTCGAAGCCCAGATGCGGTCTGGCCCTTTGTCGTTGCCGCGATTGCGGTCGCGGTCACGCTCTCGGCGCGGGCCACGATCAGGGCGCGGCGGCCGATTGTCGCCCTCGGCACGATCGGGCCGTTTGGAACGCTCCGGACGACGCGGCGGACGGTCGGCACGTTTCTCGCCCCCGGCCCCGCCCTCGCCTTGGGTCTTTTCGCCGTCCTGACGCTGGCGGCGATGGCGCGGACGGCCGTGGCGTTCCTTGCGCTCGCCGTCGGCTGGCGGCGTGGCATCGGCGGATTGTCCGTCAGCGGCGGGCGCAGCCACAGCGCCGTCACCGGTAGCGGCGGGAGCGCCTTCGGTCGCGGCCCCCGGGCGCTCGTGATTGCGGCGACGGCCGCGCCGCTCGCCCTCGCGGGGGCGGCGCTCGCCGGACGGACGGCCGGGCCGCCAAACTTCGATCATCTCGGGCTCGGCCGGGACCGCAGGCGCGGCATCGGCTGACGCGGACTCGACCGGAGCAGGCGGGGCTTCCGGGGTTGTCAGTTCCACGTTCGGCAGCAGCGACGCGGATGGCTGGGGCTCCGCCGGACTATCGGCCGGCGCATTGGATTCAACCGCAGGCGTTTCGACCGCCGGTGCTTCCTCGATGGGCTCGGCGTCGGGCGCCAGTGTCGGTGCGTGCTCCCCGGTGACGGCGTCGGCGGCCGCAGTGTCGGGAGCGGCCTCGCTCGCCACTTCGGATGCGGCAGGCGTCGGCGTGGTCTCGGCCTCCGCCGGCTTTTCCGGCTCCGGCGGCTTCTCTGCCTCCGGCGGTTTCGGCCGCCGGTCCATGCGATAGCCGAGCGAACGCAGGATCGAGGCGAAATCCTCGCCGGACGCGCCGGTGAGCGACGTCATCGCGCCGGTGACGGTGAAGCCGAAGCCGGTGGTCGCGCCCGCAGGCTTTGCGCCGCTGGCGCCCTCGCGCCACGCCAACGCCGGGCGGATCAGATCGGCCAGCCGCTCCAGGATGTCGACGCGGATGGCGCGCTCGCCGCACACCCGATAGCCGATGGTGCGGTAGAGCGGCTTCGGCGTTTCCTTGTCGATCGGGATCGAGGTCCGGCCGCTGGAGGCGAGCCGCTGCAATTCGTCGAGGCCCTTGTCGTCGGGACCGCCGTGCTTGAGCATCCAGAGCTGGGCGGCGAGGCTTCGTGGCGCCGGCTTCAGCAGCGCCGGCAGGTAAAGATGATAGGCGCCGAAGCGCACGCCGTATTTGCGCAAGGTCGCGCGCGACGGCTGGTCGAGCCCCTTGACCTCCTCGGCGACCTTCTGCCGCTCCAGCACGCCGATCGACTCGATCAACTGATAGGCGACGCCGCGGGCGATGCCGGTGATGTCCTCGGCGGCGCCGAGCGAGAACAGCGGGCCGAGCAGCCGTTCGATGTGGTTCTTCAGCCAGAGATCGAGGCGCGTCTGCACCGCCTCGCGCGACGCCCCGGTGAGCTGCTCGTCGGCGATGACGCGGATGCGCGGGCGCAGCACGTCATCACCGGCGATGAGCTTGCCGACCGGCGCTCCGGTCCAGCGCACCGAGCCGTCGGACGACAGCACGAACTCGCGGTCGGGTGCCTGCGTCAGCTTGATGGCCCGGGCGTCGATCTCGCCGGACAGCGCCGAACGGGCGGCACCCTGCAGGGTCTTGGCCTCCGAGCCCGCCGCTGACGCGTCGGCGACGAAGGTGAAGCCGTCGAGGCGGCCGATCTCGTGGCCCTCGACCACCACTTCGCCGGTCTTTTTGATTTCAGTTTCCAATGTGGTGTTCTCGCGCAGCCGCCGCATCAACACGCTGGTGCGGCGATCGACGAAACGCTCGGTAAGCCGTTCGTGCAGTGCATCCGAGAGCTTGTCCTCAACGCTACGAGCGACTGCCTGCCAATGCGCGGGATCGGCCAGCCAGTCCGGCCGGTTCGCCACGAAGGTCCAGGTCCGCACATGCGCGATCCGGTTCGACAGCGTGTCGATGTCGCCGTCGGTCCGGTCGGCCTGCGCCACCTGGGCGGCAAACCAGTCGTCCGGGATTTTACCCTCCCGCATCAGGAATCCATAGAGGGTGACCGCAAGCTCGGCATGCGTCGCCGGCGCGATCTTGCGGTAGTCCGGAACCTGGCAGACCTCCCACAGCCGCTCGACGGCGGCCTTGCTGGTGGCCATCGCGCGAATTTCGTCTTCGCGTGCAGCATGTTCCAGGACCAGGATGTCCTCGGCGACCGGGGCGCGGGTCAGCCCCGGCTCGGTCGGCGTCATGGCGAGCGAGGCCTGCAGCGCCCCGATCGATGAAAATTCCAGATTGGTGTTGCGCCATTGCAGCACCCGGATCGGCTCGAACGAGTGGCTTTCCAGCGCATGCACCGTCTCGTCGTCGAACGGCGGGCAGCGGCCGGTGGTGCCGAAGGTGCCGTCGCGCTGGGCGCGGCCGGCGCGGCCGGCGATCTGGGCGAGCTCGGAGTTGTTGAGCTTGCGAAACTGGTAACCGTCGAATTTACGCTCGGAGGCAAATGCGACGTGATCGACATCGAGGTTGAGCCCCATGCCGATGGCGTCGGTGGCGACCAGGTAATCGACGTCGCCGGACTGGAACAGCGCGACCTGGGCGTTTCGCGTGCGCGGCGACAGCGAGCCCATCACAACGGCTGCGCCGCCGCGCTGGCGGCGGATCAATTCGGCGATCGCGTAGACCTCGTCGGCCGAGAAGGCGACGATGGCGCTTCGTCGTGGCAGCCGCGTCAGCTTCTTGTCGCCGGAGTGCATCAAGGTCGACAGCCGCGGGCGCTGCACGATGTTGGCGCCGGGCAGCAGCCGCTCGATCATCGGGCGGATGGTGGCGGCGCCGAGCACCAGGGTCTCCTCGCGGCCGCGCCGGTGCAGCATGCGGTCGGTGAAGACGTGACCGCGGTCCAGATCCGAGCCGAGCTGGATCTCGTCGATGGCGACGAAGGCGGTGTCGAGATCGCGCGGCATCGCCTCGACGGTGGCGACCCAGAAGCGCGGGTTCGGCGGCTTGATCTTCTCCTCGCCGGTGATCAGCGCGACGTTCTCGGCGCCGACCCGGTCGACCACCTTGTTGTAGACCTCGCGGGCGAGCAGCCGCAGCGGCAGCCCGATCATGCCCGACGAGTGCGCGAGCATCCGCTCGATGGCGAGGAAGGTCTTGCCGGTGTTGGTCGGGCCGAGAACGGCGGTAACGCCGGCGCCCCGCAGACGGTTGTCGCGGTTCACAGGCGACGAGAACGAAATTGGCATCCGATTTCCAGGCTGAATGGGCCCGTTTCAGCGAGCGGGCACGGGGTTCTGTATCACAATGCGACGCCGGGCGGGGGCGTCAGGGTGGTTTGCGGTAACAAAGCGAACGAGTCTGGAACGAACCCGGCCCGAATCGGTGACTCGGGGGTTGTGCGGTTTCGTTCACGGCGACATCTGGGCAGCCGGCACCGGTCCGGCACAACATCGGGTAGCACGAACCCGGCAGGTCCCGTTCAATCCGGCTCCAATGGTTAACGCGCGTCCCAAATCGGCAGCGGCCAGCGTCAACGTCGCGGCTATTGGGTTTTCGAGGTCACCGCGGCGGAGTGGGGCATCGCCACGGACACGAATTGGGTGGCGTACATCACCCCGAGCCCGATCGGGGTCGGGATCGAAATCCGGTACGGCACCAGCACGCGGGTGTTGGCGACCGGAGCGAGCCACACCTCCATGTCGCGCTGGGCGGTCAGGTACTTGATGGTCGACCGGTGCGGGACGAAGCCGGCGACCGGGGTGAAGTAGACCGCGCAGACCACGACCGGGCCTTCGTAGCCCTTCTCGGTCTTCACCTCTTCCATTCGCTTGTAGGCGAACTGCAGATTGTAACGCATGCGACCGTCGAAGATCGGCGTGGTGCGCTGGCAGGCCTGGGGGATCGTCACATTGCCGGTCCCTGGCACCCGCAGCAGCGAGCCGGTCATCGGGTCGCTGACCCCGTGGAAATGCGCGTCCGTCACCGGCACGCGGTCGGGATCCTCCGGCGTCTCGGGGCTGACGGCGAAATCCTTGACGTCGCCGGAGGCGAGCGTCATGCGGATCTCCTCGGTCTTCTTGGCCGAGGTGATGGTGGCGCCGAAGCTCGCCGGCACCGGATTGCCCTGCACCATGTAGCCACGCGAGGCGCCGGTGCCCTTGCCGTTGGCGAACACCTGCAGCAGGCCCGAGGTGGCGCCGCTCGCCGCCGCGGTGAACTGGTTGTCGGCGATGTCGATGACCCAGGCGCCCTTGCCGACCGGCACGCCGGCGAGCGTGACCGCATAGCGGGCGTCCAGGCGGCCTTGCGCCTGCGCAGGCGGCACCGCCGCGAGTGCCGTCGCCGCGACGCCCAAAGCGCAACGAAGCAGTGGGAAAGGCACGATTTTCATTCTCCGACGCCGTGCCACCCGCTTTGCCGTGCCAACGGGGCCCGATCAAGGCACTGCCGGCGGGGAATGGCGTTTATCCCCGATTTCGGGGCCGATTAAGTCGTTTTGATGATCCGGAACAGGCCTGGAACGCTGCCTTGACGCTCCAAAGCCGCATCACTATACGTCCGCGGTCCCATTCAACCGCAATTTCAGGCGGCACCAGCCGCATCAGTGCAAGGGTTACGCTATGTCACGCCGCTGCGATCTCACCGGTAAAGGCGTTCTGGTCGGCCATACGGTGAGCCACTCCAACACCAAGACCAAGCGGCGGTTCCTGCCGAACCTGCTCAACGTCACCATGATGTCCGACACGCTCGGGCGCTCGGTCCGGCTCAAGGTCTCGGCCAACGCGCTGAAGACGGTCGACCATCGCGGTGGGCTCGACGCCTATCTGCTCGGCGCCAAGAACGATGTGCTGGCGCCGAAGATGCGCGACCTGAAGAAGCAGATCGCCAAGAAGCAGGCCAAGGCGAGCTAAGCCGTCTCTTCGCCCGGGGCGCCGCGAAGCGGCGAACCCGATCCGCACTCCGCAGCGCTATTTCGACATATAGCTGTCCGTGTTCTGCTGCGTGCCACCAGACGTCCTCGCTGCGCTCGCGCCCCGACACGGCTCTATTCTCCAAGCGCAAACTGCAGCAGCACCGTTCGCTGCAGCGGCGAGAAGTTGTCGTCGGAGATGATCGTCAGCACCAGCACGCCGGAAGGCTCGCGGTGCACCGACAGCCCTTCCATGTTGTCGATCTGAAAGCCGGTGTCGGCGAAGATCAATTCGGGGCCATCGACCAGCGCGCCGGGCTTGATCGCCGCGAACGGCACGGCGCGGATGCGCATGGCAAGGCCGCGGATCCATGAGAAACGGCGCTCCAGCACCAGCAGCCGTCCATCCGGCGTGGCGGCGCAATCGCTGACGTCGAACTCGTCGGTGCGCTTCAGCGAGAACACGCTGCCGCCCGGGCGATCCGCGCTGGCGGCGATGAAGGCCATCAGATTGCCGCCGGTGTCGAGACCGTGCTCGGAGATCGCGATCACCGCGCCGCCGAGCGGGCCGTCCTTCGGCGCGACCTCGACGCACTCGATGCTCTGGTTGGACGGCAGCAGCTTCACGCCGGGCGGCATCGCCACCGGCTGGCCGCGGGCGCGAAGCCCGTCGTGTCCGATATCGAAACGCACGACCTGCTGGACACGCTCGATGCCGACATAAGCAAAGTCGCCATCGGTGGCGAGCGCCTCGGTGTCGTACCAGCCGCGGCTCCTGAGCGGGCGGCCGTCGGGGCCGAGGATCGGCGCCATCTCGGCATCGGCAATCGCGATCGGCGTCGTGCCGCGATAGACGATGCGCGCGCGGAGCCAATTGCCCTTGTCGGTGAGGCTCAGGAAATGCGCGCCGTCGGCCGAGACGCGAAGCCCTGACAGGCCGCCAAAGTCCTTGTAGGTGGATTCGAGCACTAGGCCGCCGCGAAAGCTGAGCGCGCCGAACCGCGTCTTGCGCGGCTCGCGCGGATCGAAATTCTCGATCGCCTGGGCGTGGATTTCGATGCGATGGACCGCGAGGTCGGCGACGCGCGGCGACTGCGCCGATGCCGGGATCAGCGCGAGCGCGAGTATGGCCGCGAGGGCCGAGACGCGGGACAGCAGATGGTTCAAGACGGCAACCTCTCCCCCGTCATTCCGGGACGGCACGAAGTGCCGGACCCGGAATCCATAACCCGCAGCGTAACATCATCAGCACGGGGGTTATGGATTCCGGGTTCGCGCTACCGCGCGCCCCGGAATGACGTGGCGACTTCAGGAATGCAGCTTGCGCCTGGGACGCCGCGACGCGCCGCGCTCGTCCTCGGCGGCGTGCTCCTCGAACAACTCGGCGAGCTTCTCGGTCATCGCGCCACCCAACTCCTCGGCGTCGACGATGGTGACGGCGCGGCGGTAGTAGCGCGTCACGTCATGGCCGATGCCGATGGCGATCAATTCCACCGGCGAGCGGGTCTCGATCTCCTCGATGATCCAGCGCAGGTGCCGTTCCAGATAGTTGCCCGGATTGACCGACAGCGTGGAATCGTCGACCGGGGCGCCGTCGGAGATCATCATCAGGATCTTGCGCTGCTCGGTGCGCGCCAACAAACGCTTGTGGGCCCAGTCGAGCGCCTCGCCGTCGATGTTCTCCTTGAGCAGGCCCTCGCGCATCATCAGGCCGAGATTCTTGCGGGCGCGCCGCCACGGCGCGTCGGCCGACTTGTAGATGATGTGGCGCAGATCGTTGAGCCGGCCGGGGTTGGCGGTCTTGCCGGCGGCCAACCAAGACTCGCGCGACTGGCCGCCCTTCCACGCCCGCGTGGTGAAGCCGAGGATTTCCACCTTGACGCCGCAGCGCTCGAGCGTGCGCGCGAGAATGTCGGCGCAGGTGGCGGCGACCGTGATCGGACGGCCGCGCATCGAGCCGGAGTTGTCGAGCAGCAAGGTCACCACGGTGTCGCGGAACTTGGTGTCCTTCTCCTGCTTGAACGACAGCGCGTGCAGCGGATCGATGACGATGCGCGGCAGCCTCGCCGGATCGAGCAGGCCTTCTTCGAGGTCGAAGTCCCAGGCGCGGTTCTGCTGCGCCATCAGGCGGCGCTGCAGACGGTTGGCGAGGCGCGCCACCACGCCCTGCAGGCTCGAAAGCTGCTTGTCGAGATAGCCGCGCAGCCGATCGAGCTCCTCCGGCTCGCACAGCTCCTCGGCCGGGATGGTCTCGTCGAAGCGCATGGTGAAGGGCCGGTAGTCGGGCCCGCGCGGCTCGTTCGGCCGGTTGCGCGGCCGCCACGGCTCGGCGGCGGTCTCCGACTCGCCCATCTCGGAATCGTCGGCCATGTCGGCGGACGGCGAATCCACCGACTCCTCCGCGCTCTCGGCCGAGTTGGCGGACGCCTCGGCGTCCTCCATGGACATCTTCTCCATGTCCTCGGAGTCGGCCGACTCGCCCTTCTCGCCGGTCTCGTCCTTGCGGCGGTCCTGATCGCCCTCCTCGCCCTCCTCCTCCTCGTCGGACGACGAGCGGTCCTCGCCCATGTCGAGCGATTCCAGGAGATCGTGGATGGCGTCGCCGAACTTGCGCTGGTCGTCGAGCAGGCGCTCGAGCTTGTCGAGGCCGCGGCCGGCGCGATCCTCGATGAAGGGACGCCACAGCTCGACCAGCTTCTTGGCGGCCGCGGGCGGCGCCTGGCCGGTCAGCCGCTCGCGCACCATCATGGCGACGGCCTCTTCGATCGGCGCGTCGGCGCGGTCGGTGATCTCGTCGAATTTGCCGCGATGGAAGCGGTCGTCGATCATGGCGGTGAGGTTGTTCTTGACGCCGAGCATGCGGCGGGCGCCGATCGCCTCGACGCGGGCCTGCTCGACGGCGTCGAACACGGCGCGGGCCTGCTGGCCGCCGGGGACGAGCCGCCGATGCACCGCCGGGTCGTGGCAGGCAAGCTTGAGCGCGACCGCGTCGGCGTTGCCGCGCACGATCGCGGCCTCGGCCCTGGTCAGCTTGCGCGCGGGCTCAGGCAGCCGGACTTTGCCGCCGACCAGCCCGGGCCGCTCGGCGGCGAACGAGATGTCGAGCTCGGCCTTCCGGGCGATGGCGCGCAGACAGCCGGCGACCGCGCGCTTGAACGGCTCGGTCGGGGACTCTTTCTGCTGCGCCTTGGGCTTGCTGTTGGAGGCCATCGAGGGATGATGCCCCGTATCAGCTCAGCGCGACGTTGACCGAACTCTCCGGCAACTCCTGGCCGAAGCAGCGCTGATAGAACTCGGCGACGATCGGCCGCTCCAGCTCGTCGCACTTGTTGACGAAGGTCAGCCGGAACGCGAAGCCGACATCCTTGAAGATGTTGGCGTTCTCGGCCCAGATGATGACGGTGCGCGGGCTCATCACGGTCGACAGGTCGCCGTTGATGAAGGCGTTGCGGGTCAGGTCGGCGACGCGGACCATCTTGTTGACGATCTCGCGGCCTTCCTCGGTCTGGTAGTGCTTGGCCTTGGCCAGCACGATCTCGACCTCGTTGTCGTGCGGCAGATAGTTCAGCGTGGTGACGATCGACCAGCGATCCATCTGCGCCTGGTTGATCTGCTGGGTGCCGTGATAGAGGCCCGAGGTGTCGCCGAGGCCGATGGTGTTGGCGGTGGCGAACAACCTGAATGCCGGATGAGGGCGGATGACGCGGCTCTGGTCGAGCAGCGTGAGCCGGCCGGAGGATTCCAGCACGCGCTGGATGACGAACATCACGTCCGGGCGGCCGGCGTCGTACTCGTCGAAGCACAGCGCGACGTTGTTCTGGTACGCCCAGGGCAGGATGCCGTCACGGAATTCGGTGACCTGCTTGCCTTCCTTGATGACGATGGCGTCCTTGCCGATCAGGTCGATACGGCTGATGTGGCTGTCGAGGTTGACGCGCACGCACGGCCAGTTGAGCCGCGCCGCGACCTGCTCGATGTGGGTCGACTTGCCGGTGCCGTGGTAGCCGGACACGATGACGCGGCGGTTGTGCGCGAAGCCGGCCAGGATCGCCAAGGTGGTCGGGCGGTCGAAGCGATAGTCCGGATCGACGTCCGGCACGTGTTCGTCCGCCTTCGAGTAGGCGGGAACCTCCATGTCGCTTTCGATGCCGAAAAGCTGCCGGACCGACACCTTCATGTCGGGCATGGCCGGGGCGGTTTCAGTTGCGGTTGCCATTGCTACTCCGTGGCCCCGGAACGGCGCGGGGCCGCGATTTCTTGCCGGGATTCGTTCAGGAATGGGGCCAACCTAGCAGACGCGCATTGCACCGCGAAAGCCACCCTGCGCATGGCTGAAATGTAGGAATTCCGGGCCAATTGTCGAGCAAAGCCGGGTGGGCCTATGCTGCGCCAAAGCCACGCACCGGCCGAGCCGGGCACCCCCAGGAGGCGTCCATGACAGACGTGCAGCTCAAGCCCCGCGGCGACACCCGCCAGGATTCAGGCCAGGACCCGCGCATCCGGTTCTACGGGGTGCACCATCTGGCGCTGAACACCGAAGACATGAAGATGACGGTCGACTTCTACGTCGGGCGTGCTGGGCATGCGGCTGGTCCACGCCATGAAGGTGCCGCCGGGCCTCGGCACCGGGCCGGGCAATCGCGGCAACCCGCCGTTCGAGGAGGTCCGCCATTATTTCTTCGACATGGGCCGCGACGGGCTGCTGGCGTTCTTCGAGATGCCGAAGGGCAAGAAGCAGCAGGGCGACCGGAACGCGCTCGGCGCCATGCAGCACGTCTCGTTCGCGACCTCGCCGGACAGCCAGAAGCGGATTTGCGAACGGCTGAAGGCGGCGAAGGTGGCGTTCGACGGGCCGATGGAAATCCTGCCCGGCATCTTCTCGATCTATGTGTTCGATCCGAACGACATCCGGCTGGAGTTCTCCTGCCAGCCGAGCAACGGCGAGGGCGAGCCGCTGATCGTGCCGCAGGTGACGCAGACCAAGGACGAGGCGCTGCGCGAATTGAAGTCGGTGACATCGGACAAGGCCTGGCTCGACAAGGTCACGGCGGGACTGGCCGACTAGTTCGTGACGCAAGCCGCACGCAATTCCCAACCCATCGCCATCGCCGGCGGCGGCATCGGCGGGCTCGCCTGCGCGCTGGCGCTGGCGCGGCACGGCTTTCGCGCGCTGGTGCTGGAGCAGGCCAAGGCAGTTCGGCGAGGTCGGCGTTGGCCTCCATGTCGCGCCCAACGCGCTGTCGGTTCTCGATGCGCTCGGCGTCGGGCCGGCGGCGAAGAAGAACGCGCTGATGATCGAGCGCCTGCTGATGATGGACGGCGTCAGCGGCGAAGAGGTCGCCAACGTGCCGTGCGATGCGCGCTTCGAGAAGCGCTTCGGCAACCCTTACGCGGTCGCGCATCGCGCCCACATCCACGGGCCGCTGCTCGACGCCTGCCGCGCGCACGAGCTGATCGAGCTTCGCACCGACAGCCGCGTGATGGATTTCGCGCCGGACGGCGCCGGCGTCTCGGTGATGCTGGACGGCGGCGCCCGCATCGCCGCGGCGGCGCTGATCGGCGCCGACGGCGTCTACTCCAATGTGCGAAAGCGCATCGTCGGCGACGGCGATCCGCTGCCGGCCGGCGCCATCATCTTCCGCGCCACGATTCCCGCCGCGCAAATGCCGAAGGACCTGCAGCACGGCTACCCGACGTTCTGGGGCGGGCCCGACTGGCACATGATCTACTATCCGATCAGCGACTGGAGCATGTTCAACCTCGGCTGCACGGTGCTGACCGGCCAGGCCAAGCTGCAGGAGGCCGAGGAATTCAGCCCCGACGTGGTGCTGCCGTATTTCGTCGATCGCTGCGAGATACCGGATCGCGTGCTGCGCATCCCGAAAAGCTTCCGCCGCTTCGTCATCACGCACCGCGAGCCGGTCGACAACTGGACGATGGGCGCGGCGACGCTGCTCGGCGACGCCGCGCATCCGATGGTGCAGTACCTGGCGCAGGGCGCGGCGATGGCGCTGGAGGACGCGATCTGCCTCGGCAACGCCGTGGACGAATGCGACGGCGACCTCGCCCGCGCGTTCCAGCGCTACCAGGACGTCCGGATCGTGCGGACCGCCCGCGCGCAGATTTCCTCGATGATGATGAGCAAGCTCAACCACGCCAAGGGCGTCGAGCGGATCGTGCGCAATTCGCTGTTCGAGGGCCGCACCGCGGAGGAGTTTTACGACCGGCTGGCCTGGCTCTACACGGCGCCGCCCTACGTCAAATAATTTGATCGGTCGATGCGTGGAATTGATTCGATGGTTCGATGCAGCCCGAAGCATCGGAGCGGCAGGCGTGCCAAGATGGCGGCATGTCCGTAGCATCGCCTCCTTTCGATGAATCTTCGGTCCGCTACGCCGGCTGGCGCGTGGTGCTGGCGTGCTATCTCGCGGCGCTGTTTTGCTGGGGCTTCGGCCTGTACGGCCACGGCGTCTACCTGACCGAGCTGCACCGCCTGCACGGCTGGCCGACCGCGCTGATCTCCGGCGCGATCACGGTGTTCTATCTTTTCACCGCGGCGCTGGTGGTGTTCGTCGGCGACGCCATCGCGCGCCTCGGCCCGACGCGCGTGATGGCGACCGGCGCCTGCTGCTTCACCATCGCGGTGGCGCTGCTCGCCGTCATCGACGCGCTCTGGCAGCTTTACGCGGTCTATCTGCTGATGGCGGTGGGCGCCGCGACCATGCATGTCGGCGCCATCAGCACCGTGGTCGGGCTGTGGTTCGACGAAAAGCGCCCGCTCGCCATCAGCCTCGCGCTGAACGGCGCAAGCTCCGGCGGTGTCTTCATCACGCCGCCGCTGGTGCTGGCGATTAGCGCGTACGGATTCTCCAGGACCATGCTCGGCGCCGCTGCGTTGATGGCCGTGGTGCTGCTGCCGGTGGTCGTGCTGTGGATCGGCCGCCCGGTGGCGGTCGCGGCACACGCCGCCGCAGCGCCGGTAACGGCGGATTGGACGCGGCGGAGCGCGCTCCGCAGCGCGAAGTTCTGGAGCGTGGCGGCGCCGTTCGCGCTCGCGTTGACGGCACAGGTCGGATTCCTGGTTCACCAGATCGCGATTCTCGAGCCAACGCTGGGCCGCGCGCAAGCCGGATTCGCCGTCGCGGCGCTGACCGTGATGGCGATCACCGGGCGCTTCGCGTTCGGCGCCTTCGCCGCGCGGTTCGACATGCGGCGGTTCGCGGCGTGGTCGGTGGCGAGCCAGGCCGCGGCGCTGCTGGCGCTCACCGCCACGAGCAATCCCGCAGCCCTGATCGCCGCCTGCATGCTGTTCGGCCTGTCGGCCGGCAACCTGATGACGTTGCCGGCCACCATCATCCAGCGCGAGTTCGACGCAGCCTCGTTCGGCGTCCTGATCGGGCTGTCGTGGGCGATCAGCCAGTTCACCTATGCGTTCGGCCCGGGCGTGCTGGGCGTGGTGCGGGACGCCACCGGCGGCTACACCGTGCCGCTGTTCATTTGTGCGGCGCTCGATCTTGCAGCCGCCGCGTTGATCCTGCGGCGCGCGACCGTGCTAACATGACGCGGGGTTCATGGGTGGCAACGGATGAAGGCCTGGATCGTCGCACTTGCCATTGTCTGCCTCGTCGGCTTCGGCCTGGTCGAAACAGGCACGGTCCCGCTGCCTGAAAGCGTCACGAAGCTCATGCATCCCCCGGCGCCGTCCGCCGCTCTGCCGCGCGTCGAGCTGAAGGCGCTGCGCAGCGAGACCGGTTTCCTGCAAGGTGACTTCGTCATCAGCAATACAAACGCATTCCCGGTCGCCGGTGTGGCCATCCATTGCGACGTGCACGATCCGAGCGGGGCCGTCGTCCACAGCTTCGATTTCGTCATCGACGAGTTGGTCCCGGCCAACGACAGGAAAACCATCAACAGCTACAAGTTCGGGTTCTGGCCCCAACAGAGCAGCCGAATGGACTGTCGATCGGTTTCCATGGAGCGTCGTTGATATGGCGCGCTGTTCTGGACCCCGGATAAAGAGCGACCCGTGATTCCCTGGTCCCTGCTCGATACGGCACGAGTGCCCGGCGCCGATGGCGAACTCCGCCTGATGCGCCGGGACGCCGAGTTTTCGATCATGCTCGACGGCAGCGAACTGATGAACAGCCGTCGCGTCGGGTCCGAGGAGGCGCTCGCCACGATCGCCTGCGAGAAAATCCGATCCCGCAAAGCACCGCACATATTGATCGGCGGATTGGGCATGGGCTTTACGCTTCGTGCGGCCCTGGCCGCCGTCGGATCGGACGCCCGGATCGTCGTCGCCGAATTGGTGCCGGCGGTCGTGGCGTGGGCCAGGGGCCCGATGGCGGATTTGTACGGCAACAGCATGACCGATCCGCGCGTCAGCATCCGCGAAACCGATGTCGGCGATCTCATCCGGTCCGGCGCATCGGCCTTCGATGCGATCCTGCTCGACGTCGATAACGGGCCCGAGGGCGTGACGCGGAAATCCAACGATGCCTTGTACGACCGGGAGGGATTGAGGGCGGCCTATGCGGCGCTTCGCCAGGACAGCGTCCTGGCGGTCTGGTCGGCGGCGCCGAATGCGAAATTCACCGGGCGGCTTCGCCAGACCGGTTTTGACGTGAGCGAAGTCAGGGCGCGTGCCAATGGAGCCCGTGGCGGCGCGCGGCACACGATCTGGATCGCAACCCGCAAGGCTGGCACGATCGGCAATCGTTCGCAGGCGGGGACGCGCCCATGACGATCCTCGGCACTGGCCTCCTTCTCTACGCCGCCGCAGGCGGCTGCATGGCGCTGGCGTTCGTGACGATGGGCGTCGACCGGGTGATGGCGCCCGCCTCGTTTACGCCCGGGGCACGTCTCCTGCTCCTGCCGGGGGCCGCGGCACTGTGGCCCTATGTGATGTTCCGCTGGCTCAAGACCGACACGCCGCACATGACTCGATCGCACCGCTTCATTCACCGTCTGCTCTGGCCGGCGCTCGCCATCGTGGTCGGGCTCGGCTTGACCATGGCGCTGGTGCTCCGGCCGCCGCCCGATCCGCCACCCGCCGCCGAAAGTGCCAAGCCATGAGCGCCAATCCATGAGCGCGGGCTTTCGCGCGGTGCAATGGAACCGCAACAAGCTGATCTACGACGCCATCCTGGTCGTTGGTGTCGCGCTCTATGTGGCGAGCTTCGTCCTCATCGCCCGGCATCTTCACCCGCCGGCGAACCGGCCGGACGAAATCGACATCTGGATTCGCGCCTACGGCAGTTGTGCCTTTCTCATGCTGACGGTCATTCTGTCGATCGGTCCGCTGGCGCGGCTCGATGGCCGTTTCCTGCCGCTGCTCGCCAACCGGCGTCATTTCGGCGTGCTGACCTTCTTCATCGCCGCCGTGCACGCAGCCCTGATGGTCGACTGGTTCATCGTGCAGAACGCGCTGCCCGATCTGGTCACCGAAATGACCACGATCGGCGAGCTACGGCAAGTTCATCGGCTTTCCATTCAAGGCGCTCGGGCTCGCGGCGCTGCTGGTGCTGTTCCTGATGGCTGCGACCAGCCACGATTTCTGGCTCGCCTTCCTCACCCCGCCGATGTGGAAGGCGCTGCACATGGCGCTCTATGTCGCCTATGGGCTGGTGGTGATGCATGTGGCGCTCGGCATCATGGTCTATGAACGCACCCTGCTCATTCCGGCCATGCTGGTTGCGGGCTTCGGCATCGTGACCGTGCTGCACCTCGCCGCAGGCTTTCGCGAGCGCGGCACCGACCGCGGCGCGGCGCTGACCGCCGACGGCTGGATCGCGGTCGGTGCGCCGCACGACATCCCGGACCGCGCCGCGCGCATCGTTTGCACTCCCGGCGGCGAGCGGATCGCGGTGTTCCGCGACGGCAACGAGATCGGCGCATTGACCAATCTCTGCGCGCATCAGAACGGACCGCTTGGCGAGGGACGCATCATCGATGGCTGCGTCACCTGCCCCTGGCACGGCTTTCAGTACCGCCTCGCCGACGGCTGTGCGCCGCCGCCCTTCACCGAAAAGCTTGCGACATATCGCGTACGGATTCAGCAAGGCATGGTCGAAGTCGATCCGCGTCCGCTGCCACCCGGCACCCGCGCATCGATCACATTTTAGGATCGTGCCGGGGCGAACGGCTCGCTTTCAGAGCGCGCCGCCGTGATCCAGCAGCGCACGCCATCGGCGCGCGAACTCCAGGCGGCTTTGCCCGTCCAGGTCGCTCGCCAAGACATCCTCCAGCAGGCGGCTGCCGAACCCGCGGCGCGACGGGGCAACCACGGGCGGCCCGCCGGTCTCGCGCCAACTCAGATGCAGTTGCTCGCCCTGCACCTCCCAGCGAAGCTCGACCCGGCCCGCGGGCCGCGACAGCGCGCCGTACTTCGCCGCGTTGGTGGCCAGTTCGTGCAGCGCCAACGACAGCGCCAGCGCCTGCTTCGGCGACACGTCGAGCGAAGGACCTTCGACGTTGATCTGGCCGCTGCCGAAAGGCGCGATGACGCGAGCGACCAGATCGTTGAGATCGGCGCCCGACCAGCTTCGATCGGTGAGCAGATCGTGAGCTCCGGCAAGCGAGATGATACGGGCGTCCACGGCCTTCCGCGCCGTCTCAAGGTCCACGGCGCCCCGAAGGCTCGTGGTGACGATCGATTGCACGGTGGCCAAGCTGTTCTTGACGCGATGATTGAGCTCGTTGGCGAGCAGCCTCTGCAATTCTTCCGCCTGCTTGACCTCGGAGAGATCGCGGCTCGCGCCGGCGATGGCAACCGGCCTTGCGCTTGGCGCCCTTGCCTTCGAACTCCACCAGGCCCCAGGCGCTCAGCCAGCGCCAGCTTCCATCGGCTGCTTGACCCGGTAGTCGACGTCGTATCGCCCGTCACCCTCCGGATCGAGCGCCTTGGTGACACGAGCCCACATCCGATCCATGTCGTCGGGATGGAACTTGGCTTTCACGCCGTGCTCGTCGTGGAGGAAGCGTGCCTCGGTGAGGCCGTAGAGCCGCTGCGCGTTCTCATCGTAGACGCAGATGTTGTCGGCCAAGGTGTAGCGCCACGTGCCCATCTTGGACGCGGTCATGGCAAGGTCGAAGTTGCGCTGCTGGCGCTCGAGCCCGAGCCGCATCTCGTGCTCGTGCGTGACATCCTGGAAGCAATTGATGGCTCCGATCACCGACGCCGTCGACGTCGCGCAGCGGGGCGACATTGACGCGAGCCACCCATCGCTTGCCATCCGGATTGTGGACCACCGCCTCGACACCGTCGAAGCTTTTGCCCGTGCGCACCGCATGCGCCATCGGCGTCTGGTCGGGCGGGATGAAGTCACCTCCCAGGCTCTCGACGCGGAAGGAGCCGCAGAATTGCTGCGCGGGATCGTGAAGCCTGGGGGCGCGGCCCCAAAGCTTCGATAGCGCGCCGGTTGATCCGGATGATCTGGCCGTCGACATCGCAGGCGTAAATGCCGAGTGGCAGCGCGTCGAGAATCGCCTGGTCCAACTCAAGCAGGCTTTCGACGAACGGCGGAGTCTGGACCGGGATTTCGAGCTTCAGCAGCGACACGGGCGTCCTCGCGGAAGAATGCAATCTACCAGAGCGCATCATCCGGGACCAGCATTGGCCGGAACCTCACCGCCGTAAATGGAACTCAGATGCTGGAGCGGTCGCTCAGGCCGTTAAAACCTGAAGCTGAACGGGCCAAACGAACGGGGCTGTTCCACCGGCGCTAGGCCGATTGAACCGGCGCATACAAAGCCATCCGTTGATCGGATGTCGGCGCGGCCCGCTGGGCCACGACGACAACGCGCTTCTGCACGTGCTTGGCAACCCGAGCCCGCGCCGCGTTCGACGGAGCGACATAGGCCGGCAGCGGCGGCTGTTCGGCCACCTCGCGCTTGATCTCCACCGGCGTCCATTTCCGCGAGGTGGGAGCGCCCGGACCGAGCTTGGCGACGACGAGCGAGGCGCTATCCGCCGGCACCGGGCCGATGAGGGTCTCGAAGGCCGCATACGCGCCGCCGATCACGCCGCCCACCACGGCGACATAGATCGCTATTCCGATGACTGCTGTCTTTCGCATGGGATGTCCCCTCGTTCGTGGCAGTGCAACGCAAAGGGGATGGGGAATGTTCCCGGGATCCCAGCGTTTCTGCCTCCGAAACCAGGCTCCGGCAGGCCAAAAGGCGGCCCAAAAACGGGGCGTCCCGCGCACGGCGTGCCGGATTCATTAACGTGGCTTTAGGCCCATGTCGGCAGAGTGCGGAGACTCAGCGGGCTCTTCTCTCTGGTGGGAGGGAGTGTGGTGGGCGCCGATCGCCGCAATCGTTAACGGCAATTAACTTCTGACAGTGTCCCGTCGTGTGGGTGCCGAACCGAGAGCAGCGCGCGAGACTTCGGTTCCTGGACTCGCGCGACATCAAGCCGGCTCGGATTGGCAAATGTCTTTTTCCATCTCTTCGCTGACCCCAAGACAGATCGCCGGGCTCACCACCACCGCCATCAATAGTCTCGGGACCACCGACATCGCGGAGCTGAGCACGTCGCAGGCCGCGGCGTTGACTGCGTCCCAGGTCAACGCGCTCGGGACCACCGACCTGCAGTATCTGGCGACGACGCAGATCGCGGCGCTTTCGACGGCCGTCGTCAGCCATCTGCTCACGCTGCAGTTTCAGTCCTTCCTCGATACCCAGATCGCCGGGCTGACCGCCACGCAGATCGGCTCGCTGACGCCGGCCGAGATCGGTGCGCTGACCTCGACCGAGGTGCAGGCTTTCACCACCACGCAAGCCGATGCGATCACCGGGCGGCAGCTTGCCGGCCTCACCACCACCGCGCTCGGCAACTTCTCGACCACGCAGATCGGCGCGCTCAGCACCGGCCAGCTTCAGAATCTGACGCCGACCCAGCTCAACGCGCTGTCCACCGACGCGCTCGACGCGGTCGACCTGACCAAGCTGTCCAGCATCCAGCTCAGGGGTCTGACCAACACGACGATCGCCAGCCTGACCGAGGCGCAGGTGGGCACGCTGACCTCGACCGAGGTCGCAACCTTGACGGCGCCTGAGATCGGCGCGCTGACCTCGACCGAGGTGCAGGCCTTCACCACCACGCAGGCCAATGCGCTGACCGCCGTCCAGCTTCGCGGCCTCACCACCACCGCGCTCGGCAACTTCTCGACCGCGCAGATCGGCGCGCTCAGCACCGCCCAGCTCCAGGGGCTGAACCCGTCGCAGCTCAACGCGCTGTCGACCGACGCGCTCAATGTGATCGACCTGACCAAGCTGTCCAGCACACAGCTCAAGGGTCTCAGCACGACGACGATCGGCAACCTGACCGCGACGCAGGTGGGCACGCTGACCTCGACCGAGGTCGGCTCCCTGGCGGCGACCGAGATCGGTGCGCTGACCTCGACCGAGTTGCAGGCCTTCACCACCACGCAAGCCGATGCGCTGACCGGCCGGCAGCTTGCCGGCCTCACCACCACCGCGCTCGGCAACTTCTCGACCACGCAGATCGGCGCGCTCGGCACCGCCCAGCTTCAGGGCCTCGCAGCCAACCAGATCAACGCGCTGTCCGTCGACGCGCTGAATGTCGTGGACCTGACCAAGCTGGCGTCGATCCAGCTCACCACTCTCACCACCACCACGATCGGCCATTTGACCGAAAACCAGGTCGCGGGGCTGACCTCGACCCAGGTTGGGTTGCTGGGCACCGCGCAGATCGGCGCGCTGACCTCGACCGAGGTGCAGGCTTTCACCACCACGCAGGCCAATGCGCTGACCACCAAGCAGCTCAGCGGCCTCACCACCACCGCGCTCGGCAACTTCTCGACCACGCAGATCGGCGCGCTCAACACCACCCAGCTTCGGAGCTTGAGCGCCACCCAGCTCAACGCACTGTCCGTCGACGCGCTGGATGCCGTGGACCTCACCAAGGCCACCACGACGCAAGTCGCGGGTCTGACGGCGACGACCATCGGACATTTGACCGGCGTCCAGATCGCCACCTTGAGCTCGACCCAGGTTGGATTGCTGAGCACGTCGGCGATCGGCGCGCTGACCTCGACCGAGGTGCAGGCCCTCACCACCACGCAGGCCAATGCGCTGACGTCCCGGCAGCTTGGCGGAATTACCACCACCGCGCTCGGCAACTTCTCGACCACGCAGATCGGCGCGCTCAGCACCACCCAGTTCCAAGGCCTGACCGCGACCCAGCTCAACGCGCTATCCACCGACGCGTTGAATGTCGTGGACGTCACGAAAGCCGCCACCTCGCAGATCGCGGGTCTGACGGCGACCACGATCGGCAATCTGACCGGGGGTCAGGTGGCCGCGCTCGCCGCCACGCAGGTCGGCGCTTTGACATCGACCGAGATCGGCGCGTTGACCTCGACCGAGGTGCAGGCCTTCACCACCACCCAGGCCAATGCGCTGACCGCCGGCCAGCTCGGCAAACTCACCACCACCGCACTCGGCAACTTCTCGACCACGCAGATCGGCGCGCTCAGCACCACCCAGCTTCGCGGCCTGACCAACACCCAGCTCAACGCACTGTCCGCCGCCGCCCTGGATGCTGTCGACCTCACCAAGGCCACCACCGGGCAGATCACCGGCTTGTCGACCACCGCGATCGGCAACCTGGCCGACAGCCAGGTCGCCGCGCTGGCATCCACCCAGGTCAGCGTGCTCGGGACGGCGCAGATCGGCGCGCTGACCTCGACCGAGGTGCAGGCCTTCACCACCACGCAGGCCAATGCGCTGACCACCTCCCAGCTTCGCGGCCTCACCACCACCGCGATCGGCAACTTCTCGTCCACGCAGATCGGCGCGCTCAGCACCGCGCAGCTTCAGAGCCTGACGACCAACCAGCTCAACGCGCTGTCCGCGCCCGCATTGGACGCCGTCGACCTCACCAAGGCCACCAACACGCAGGTCGTTGGCTTGTCGACCACCTCGATCGGCAACTTGACCGGCGGCCAGGTTGCCGGGCTGACTGCCACGCAGGTCGGGTTGCTCGGCACCGCGCAGATCGGTGCATTGAGCTCGACCGAGGTGCAGGCCTTCACCACGACGCAGGCGAATGCACTGACCGCCAGCCAGCTCGGCGGCCTCACCACCACCGCGCTCGGCAACTTCTCGACCACGCAGATCGGCGCACTCAGCACCACCCAGCTTCGCGGCCTGACCACCACCCAGCTCAACGCGCTGTCCACCGACGCGCTGGATGCCGTCGACCTCACCAAGGCCAACAACGCGCAGATCGCGGGCCTGACGACGACCGCAATCGGCGCGTTGACCGACGGCCAGGTCGCAGGCCTCACCTCCACGCAGGTCAGCGTTCTGACGACGGCCGAGATCGGCGCGCTGACCTCGACCGAGGTGCAGGCCTTCACCACCACGCAGGCCAATGCGCTGACCACCACCCAGCTTCACGGCCTCACCACCACCGCGCTCGGTAACTTCTCGACCACGCAGATCGGCGCGCTCAGCACCGCCCAGCTTCAGAGCCTGACCACCACCCAGCTCAACGCGCTCGCCAGCGACTCGCTCGATGCCGTGGACCTCACCAAGGCCACTACCGCACAAGTCGCGGGCCTGACGGCGGCGACGATCGGCGAGTTGACCGATGCCCAGATTGGCGGGCTCGCCGCGACGCAGGTCGGCGTCCTGACATCGACCGAGATCGGTGCGCTGACCACGACCGAGGTGCAGGCCTTCACCACCACGCAGGCCAATGCGCTGACCGCCAGCCAGCTTGGCGCGCCTCACCACCACCGCGCTCGACAACTTCTCGACCACGCAGATCGGCGCGTTCAGCACCACCCAGCTTCAGGGCGTCACCACCACGCAGCTCAATGCACTGGCCACCGACGCGCTGGATGCAGTCGATATCACCAAGGCCACCGCCACGCAGGTCGGGGGCCTGTCGACGACCGCGATCGCGGCGCTCACCGACGACCAGGTTGGCGCGCTGTCCGCCGCGCAGGTGGCGAAGCTCACGGCCGATCAGATCGGGGCGCTGACCGCGACCGAAATCCAGGCCTTCACCACCACGCAGACGAACGCGCTGACGGCCACGCAACTCGGCAAGCTCACGACCACGGCGCTCGATCTGTTCTCCAGCGACCAGATCAACGCGCTCACCACGGCCCAGGTCCAAGGTCTGACCAACACTCAGCTCAACTCGGCCAGCACCGACCTCGTTCAGGCGCTCGACGTCACCCGGCTGTCCTGGAACCAACTGCGCGGTCTCACCACCACCGCGGTCAGCGAACTCACCGATTATCAGGTCGGATCGCTGAGCTCGACCCAGATCCCCATTCTGTCGACGGCGCAGATCGGCGCGCTGACCTCGACGGAAATCCAGGCGCTGACCCCGACCCAGGTCAAGGCGCTGACGGCGCAGCAAATCGGCAACCTCTCAAACGACACGCTGGGGCTGTTCTCAAGCGACCAGATCGATGCGCTTTCGACCACGCAGGTGCGGAGCCTGACCGCCGGGCAGCTCAACGCGTTGTCGGCCGACGCGCTCGATGCGATCGACGTGACCAAGGCCACCGCGGCGCAGATCGGAAGCCTGACGGCGACGGCGGTCGGTCAATTGACCGAATTCCAGGTCAGCGCGTTCTCCGCCGGCGCAGGTCGCCAATCTCTCGGCCGAACAGATCGGCGTGCTCTCGTCGACCGAAGTTCAGGATTTCAGCGACACGCAATTGGGCGCGCTGACGGCCAGCCAGCTCGGCGGGCTCAGCTCCGACGCGCTCGGCCTGTTCTCGGACGACCAGATCAACGCGCTCAGCACGGCCCAGGTGCAGGGCCTGACCACCGACCAGCTCAATGCACTGCCGATCGACGCGCTCGATGCGGTCGACGTGACCAAGGCCAGCACGACGCAGATCGCCGGGCTGACCACGACGGCGATCGGCCAGTTGACCGAAGACCAGGTCGGTGCGTTCTCGGCGAACCAGGTCGCGAACCTCTCGGCCGACCAGATCGGCGCGCTCAACTCGACCGAGGTCCAGAACTTCTTCGATACGCAATTGGGGGCGCTGACCGCCTCACAGCTCGGCGGACTTACCACCGATGCGCTCGGCCTGTTCTCGGACGACCAGATCGGCGCGCTCAGCACCACCCAGGTGCAGGGCCTGACCACCACGCAGCTCAACGCGCTGCCCGTCGACACACTCGATGCGGTGGACGTGAGCAAGGCCAGCACGGCGCAGGTCGCGGGCCTGACCACGACGGCGATCAGCCAGTTGACCGAAGACCAGGTCGGTGCGCTCACCGCGGCGCAGGTGGCGAACCTCTCGACCGATCAGGTCGGGGTGCTGACGACGACGGAGTTCGGCAACCTGACCGCCGATCAGGCCGGCGCGCTGACGTCCACGCAACTCGCCAGCCTGACGACGACGGAATTCTCGGCGCTCTCGGCAACAGCCGGCATTCCGTCCTTGAGCGCCGCCGCGATTGCCGGCATCAGCACCGATGACATTCTTGCCTTGAGCGCGGACCAGGGCAATTCATTCGTCCAGACCCAGATCGACGTGATGACGTACGATCAGGTCGTCGCACTGACCCAGGTTGTGACCGCTTAAGGCGCCGGCCGGGACGGCCCGCTCGCGCGCGTTTACTTCAGCGCGCCGCTCGACTTCAGATAATTGTAGGCCGCGATGATCTCGCGGAGCTTGTCCTCGGTGGCGCGGTCGCCGCCGTTGGCGTCGGGATGGTGACGCTTCACCAGCACCTTGAACTTCGCCTTGATCTCCGCCTTGTCGGCGCCGACCTCGAGCCCAAGCTCGTGCAAGGCCTTGCGCTCGGCGTTGCGCACCGCGCGCGGCGGCTCGGTCTTCTCGGTGTGCGCCCGCGCGCCGAACTCGCGGAACACGTTGAACGGATCGCGCGCGGCGTCAGGGCCGAGCTCGGGTCCGGGGTGGTTGCCGGTGCCCATCTTCCAGGTCGGGCGATGGCCGGTGATGGCGTCCTTCTGGAATTTGAGGACGGCGTCGTCAGTCATGCCGGAGAAATAATTGTAGGAGTGGTTGTACTCGCGCACATGCTCGATGCAGAACCGCCAATGCTCGTTCTCGCGCGGCCGCGCCTTGGGTGCGCGGTGCGTCGCCGCGTTGCCGCAGCCCTTCCAGTCGCAGCACGGTCCATCCGGACGCGCACGGCGATCCTGGCTGGGCTTGACGCGAATGCGATCGAACAAAGGTGAGTCGGATTTCATGACCGATCATTATGCGAAGGTGCGCGTGTCACCTTCAAGTCTTGACAGAAAAATTTTCCAGGAGTTGCAGGAAATGTTCGCGCTGCGTCGGGTTGACCACAGCCCAACCCTTGCATACGTCAGGTTCCATGCTGGTTAAGACCACGATCGCAGAAAAGCTGAACGCCGCCTTCGCGCCGGATCGTCTCGATGTTGTGGATGAATCGCACCAGCACGAGGGCCATGCCGGCGCTCGTCCGGGCGGTCAGACCCATTTCAGGGTTGATATTGTGGCGGAGGCGTTCCGCGGCAAGAGCCGGATCGAGCGCCACCGCATGATCAACCAGACGCTGGCGAGCGAACTGTCCGGCGGCATTCACGCGCTGGCGATTGCGGCCAGCGCGCCGGGTGAATCCTAGTCGCTACGCCAGCAAGCGCCCATAGCCCGGCACGCGCGCCTCGACGCCGGCCAGCCGCAACGCATTCCACATCATGGCGGACGCGGCGGAGATCGCCGGCTTGCCGAGGTCGCGCTCCAGCAGGTCGAGGATCGAGATCGTCGGCATGCCGAGACCGCTCAGGAACACGGCCTCCGCCTCCGGCACGGCAACCGAACGGCCAAGCCGATAGGCCCGCTCCGGCGTTTCGTCGAAAATATTGGTGACGTTCTCAAGAATGCCGTGGCGCACCACCGTGAAGCCGTGCTCCTCCAGCAGCGCCTTGCCCTTCAGCGTGATCGCCTCGGTGTAAGGCGCGCCGAGCGCGATCCGCTTCACGCCAAGCGCGTTGAGCGCCGCGACGACGCTGCCGAAGGCGGTCGCAACCGGCATGCCATGCCGCGCGTTAAGCCGCTCGACCAGCGCGCTCTCGGCACGGCGGCCGAGCGTATAGCTGCTTGCGGTGTGCGCGAGCATCATCACGTTCGGCTTGACCTTGGCGAGCAGGTCCGCCGTTTCGTCGATGTGCTCGATCTGAGAGCGGTTGCGGTCCTCCTGCCCTTCGAGACTGCCGCCGACCCCGGGCGCGACCATGCGCGAGAAGTGCACCGAGACGCCCTGCGGCGCCATCTCGGCCATCTCGCATTCGATGGTCGGATTGCCGGGCGGAATGAGAAAGCCGATACGCGCGCGCCATCCGATCATGTGCGCGTCTACCCGGCCTTCGCCATCACCGCGGGCTTGCGCACCAGCGGCATGATGCGGAGCGCGGTGATGCGGTTGCGCTGCTTGCGCATCACGCTGAAGCGGAAGCCGTGGAAGGTGAAGCTCTGGCCGATGTCGGGGATCGAGCGCGCCTCGTGGATGACGAGGCCGGCGATGGTGGTGGCCTCGGCGTCCGGCAGGTTCCAGTCCATGGCGCGGTTGAGATCGCGGATCGGCACCGAGCCGTCGACATTGACCGAGCCGTCCGGCTGCGGCCGCACGCCGGGCAGCGGGGTGTCGTGCTCGTCGGAAATATCGCCGACGATTTCCTCCAGGATGTCCTCCAGCGTCACCAGACCCTCGACCTCGCCGTATTCGTCGACCAC
This sequence comes from uncultured Alphaproteobacteria bacterium, assembly GCA_963785665.1. Lineage (GTDB taxonomy): Bacteria > Pseudomonadota > Alphaproteobacteria > Rhizobiales > Xanthobacteraceae > Z2-YC6860. The sequence goes on along the minus strand of CAWAWF010000018.1, from coordinate 121,746 downwards.
CAGCGCGAAGTGGGTCTTGCGGCGGCGGAACGCCTTGAGCTGCTCCGACAGCGCGCGGATGTCGGGCACGAACCAGGGCGGCAGCGCGATCGCCATGACGTCGAGCTGGCTGAGATCGCCCTCGGCGCTTTTCAGCGCGCGCAGCAGGTCCTTGGCGTGCAGGATGCCGACGATGTTCTCGGGCTTCTCGCGCCACAGCGGCACGCGGGTGTAGCCGGCCTTGAGCACGGCGCTGACGATCTCCTCGGCCGGATCGTCGGCGTTGACCGTCATCATCTCGGTGCGGTGGACCATGACGTCGGACACCGTGAGATCGCGGAGATCGAGCAAGCCCCCCATCATGTCGCGGTCGAGCTTCTCGACGCCGCCCTCGCGATGCAACAGATCGACGGTGCCGCGGATCTCCTCGTGCGGCGCCAGGATCGATGCCTCCTCGCCCATCCGAAGGCCGAAGCCGCGCAGGATCATCCGCACCGTCCACTCGATGGCCGTCAGCACCGGGCCGAGCACCTTCACCACCAATTCCATCGGCCGCGCCACCAGGAGCGCCATGCGGTCCGGGGCATTGAAGGCCACGGTCTTCGGCAGCACCTCGGCGAACACCACCACCAGCACGGTCATCACCGCGGTGGCGTAGATCACGCCGACGTCGCCGAACCAGACCAGGAACAGGCTGGTGGCGAGCGACGAGGCCAGGATGTTGACGGCATTGTTGCCGAGCAGAAGCGCGCCGATCAGGCGCTCGCGCATCGCCAGCAGCCGGTTGACGATGCCGGCCTGGCGGTTGCCATCCTGCGCCAGCCGCAGCATCGCCGCGCGCGACGACGCGGTCAGCGCGGTCTCGCTGCCGGCGAAGAAGAACGACAGCATCAGGCAGACCAGGATTGCGGAGACGCCGAGCCAGTCCTCGAAGATCATGGCTTTGCGCCAAGAGTTTTGGCGCCGAGCTTTTCGGCGATGAAGGCGCGGACCTCGGCCGCCTCGACATCGCGCGTCACGAAGGCCTGGCCGATGCCGCGCACCAGGATGAAGGTGAGCTGGCCGCGCTTGACCTTCTTGTCCTGTGAGATCAGGTCCATCATCGCATCGACGCCCGGCCAGTTGCCCCCGCCGACGGCTTTGACATGGGTCGGCAGCCCCACCGCCGCAAGGTGCGCGATGACGCGGTCGGCCTCGTCCTTGCCGATCAGGCCGCGCCGGGCGGAGAACTCGAAGGCGAGCGACATGCCGAGCCCGACCGCCTCGCCGTGCAGCAGCTTGTCGGAGTAACCGGCGGCGGCCTCGAAGGCATGCCCGAACGTGTGACCGAGGTTGAGCAGCATGCGGTCGCCGGTCTCGCGCTCGTCGCGCGCGACGATGGCGGCCTTGGCGCGGCAACTGACGGCAATGGCGTGCTCGCGCGCGGGTCCGCCGGCGAACAGGTCGCGCCAGTTGACGTCGAGCCACTCGAAGAACGCGGCGTCGCCGAGCAGGCCGTATTTCACCACCTCGGCATAGCCGGCGCGGAATTCGCGCTCCGGCAGGGTGTCGAGCAGCGCGGTGTCCGCCACCACCAGGATCGGCTGGTAGAATGCACCGATCAGGTTCTTGCCCTGGCGGGCGTTGATCGCGGTCTTGCCGCCGACCGAGGAATTGACCTGGGCCAGCAAGCGTGGTCGGCACCTGCACGTAGTCGACGCCGCGGCGGATCAGCGACGCGGCAAAGCCGCCGAGATCGCCGACCACGCCGCCTCCGAGCGCCACCACCAGATCGTCACGCTCGATCCTGGCCGCCAGCAGCGCGTCGGTGACACGTTCGAGCTGGCGGAAGCTCTTGCTGCTCTCGCCGGCGGGAACCTTCACCGCCGAAGTAGCGATGCCGGCAGCCTGGAGCGCGGCCTCAGTGGCGGCGAGATGATGCCGCGCCACCGTCTCGTCGGTGACGATGGCGACCTTGGCGCCCGGCCGCAGCGCGGCGATCCGCTCGCCGAGGCCGGCGATCAGGCCGCGGCCGATCGCGATGTCGTAGGCGCGGTCGCCGAGTGCGACGTTGACGACGATTGGCTCGCTGGCGCGGATCGGCGCGGTCATGACGCGGCGCCTTCCGGCGCGATACGCGTCTTCACGCCCGCCAGGATTTCATCGACGATGGTCTCGTGCGGCACGTCGCGCGATTCCACGATCAGGTCGGCCTCGGCATAGACCGGGTCGCGCTCCTCCAACAGCCGGCGCAGCGTTTCCGCCGGATCGGCGCCCTTGAGCAGCGGACGGTCGCCGCGTCGCTTGATGCGGCGGCTGAGCACCTCCAAGGTGGCGCGCAGCCACACCGAGATACCCTTGGCGCGGATCGCGGTCCGGGTCTCGGCATTCATGAACGCGCCGCCCCCGGTGGCGAGCACCTGGGGGCCGCTCTCCAGCAGCCTCGCGATCACCCGGGTTTCGCCGGCGCGGAAGTACGGCTCGCCGTGGGCGGCGAAGATCTCGGTGATGGTCATGCCGGCGGCCTTCTCGATCTCGGCGTCGGCATCGATGAACGGCACGCCGAGCCGGGCCGCGAGCCTGCGCCCGACCGAGGACTTGCCGGCGCCCATCATGCCGACCAGCACCAGCGAGCGGGGCCCGAGCGCCGCGGCAAGCGGGTGCTGCGGCTGCGCGGCGGCGGCCTTGTTGGCGGCGTTATCGGTAGCCAAGTCAGACATGCTATACTTGTATCCAAATCCGGCGATGGCATAAACCGTGGCCACCATAGCGCCACACCGCCGATTCGGCGGTCTGCCGAGTGCGAAAATGCCGACCTTGTTTCGTTTTTTGCTGGTGATTGGGGTGCTCGGCGCCCTGGTGTATGCCGGTGCGTTCGCATTGACCCATTACGTCCGGGTGGAGCCGCGCGAGATGACCGTGACGATCCCGCCCGACAAGCTGTTCAAGCCCCCCCATTGAGCCGCGCCGGATGGCTCGCAAGCCGCGCGCAAGCAACCAGACGCTGATCGAGCTGTTCCTCGACATGATCGCGGCCGAGCGCGGCGCCAGCGCCAACACGCTCGACGCCTACCGGCGCGACCTCGCCGATTTCTCGCAGGACCTCGACAACGCGGGCGTTAGCATCGCCGCAGCCGACAGCGACGCGCTGCGTTCCTATCTCGGCCGGCTCGACAAGCGAGGCCTCGCCGCGGCGTCGGTGGCGCGAAGGCTTTCGGCGATCCGCCAGCTCTATCGCTTCCTCTACAGCGAGGGCCACCGCGGCGACGACCCGGCCGCCGTGATCGAAGGTCCGAAGCGTGGCCGCAGCCTGCCCAAGGTGCTGAGCGTCAAGCAGGTCGACGATCTGCTGGCTTGCGCGCGCGACGGCTTGCAGGTGGAGGCCAAGCCGGAGCGGCTGCGGGCGGCGCGGCTCAACTGCCTGCTGGAGGTGCTCTACGCCACCGGCTTGCGCGTCTCCGAGCTGGTGTCGCTGCCGGCCGCGGCGGCGCGGCGCGACCAGCGCATGCTGGTGATCCGCGGCAAGGGCGGCCGCGAGCGGCTGGTGCCGCTCAACGATCCGGCGCGGAAGAGCATGGCGGACTATCTGGCGCTCCGCACCGAGGCCAAGCTCGACGCCTCGAAATGGCTGTTTCCGTCGTTTGGCGAAAGCGGCCACCTCAGCCGGCAGCACTTCGCCCGCGAGCTGAAAACGCTCGCCGCAGCCGCCGGGCTGAAGGCCTCGCAGGTCAGCCCGCACGTGCTGCGGCACGCCTTCGCCAGCCACCTTTTGCAGAACGGGGCCGACTTGCGCGTGGTGCAGACGCTGCTCGGCCACGCCGATATCTCGACCACGCAAATCTACACGCACGTGCTGGAGGAGCGGCTGAAAAGCCTGGTGCGCGACCTGCATCCGCTGGCGGAAAAGCCTTGAACGGTTTACTTAAAGTGCACTGACAGCCCGGTTTCGATCCGAACCTTTGCGTAACCCAGAAGCGTTATCAGTCCCGCATGCGCAGTTATCTCGATTTCGAAAAGCCGGTGGCCGAGCTTGAGGCCAAGGTCGAGGAACTGCGCGCGATGCAGGCGGCCGGCAACGGCGCCGACATCACCGACGACATCGGCCGGCTGGAGACCAAGGCGGCGCTGGCGCTGCGCGACCTCTATGCCGAGCTGACGCCGTGGCAGAAGACCCAGGTCGCCCGCCATCCGCAGCGGCCGCATTGCCTGGACTACATCGCAGCCCTGGTGCCGGACTTCATCGCCTTGGCCGGCGACCGCAAGTTCAGCGAGGACGACGCGATCGTCGGCGGCTTCGGCCGCTTCCGCGGCGAGAGCATCTGCGTGATCGGCCACGAGAAGGGCTCGACCACCGAAGCGCGGTTGAAGCACAACTTCGGCATGGCGCGGCCGGAGGGCTACCGCAAGGCGGTGCGGCTGATGGAGATGGCCGACCGCTTCGACATTCCGGTGCTGGCGCTGGTCGACACCGCCGGCGCTTATCCCGGCATCGACGCCGAGGAGCGCGGCCAGGCCGAGGCGATCGCCCGCTCGACCGAAGCCTGTCTCAATCTCAGCGTGCCGAACGTGGCGGTGATCCTGGGCGAAGGCGGCTCGGGCGGCGCGGTCGCCATTGCCACCGCCAGCCGCGTGCTGATGCTGGAGCATGCGATCTACAGCGTGATCTCGCCGGAGGGCGCCGCCTCGATCCTCTGGCGCGACACCACCAAGGCGCAAGACGCCGCCACCAACATGAAGATCACCGCCGCCGACCTCACCGCATTCGGCATCATCGACGGCATCGTCACCGAGCCGATCGGCGGCGCCCACCGCGATCCTGCTGGCGCGATCGCTGCGACCGGCGAGGCGGTGGCGAACGCGTTCGCCGAATTGAAAGGCCTCGACCGCGACGCGGTGCGCCGCCAGCGCCGCGAGAAATTCCTCGCCATTGGGCGAAGTCTCGAATAGGCGGCAGCGTCAGCAGCCACGGGAGGATTGCCTTGGCGGAAGATTTCCATTGGCCCGACGGCAAGCGCATCTGCGTTTCGGTGAGCGTGATGCTGGAGACCTGGTCGGAGGGCAAGGCGCCGCCTTATGGCGTGCAGGCGACGGCGCCCAAGCCCGGCGTCGTCGATCTCGCCGGCATCGCCTGGGGCAGCTATGGCGGCCGGATCGGCGTCTATCGGCTGATCAATCTGCTCAAGCAGCACGGCATCCGCGGCACCTTCGGCATCAGCGGCAAGTGCTGCGAGATCTATCCGGAGGCGGTCGCGCAGATCGTCAAGTCGGGACACGACGTCGCCGGCCACGGCTATCTTCAGGATCAGCCGATGAGCGCGATGACGCCGCAGGAGGAAGAGGCCACGATCGGGAAATGCCTCGACCTGCTCGAAAAGACATCCGGACAGCGGCCGGAGGGCTGGGTCAGCCCGGCCCTCGCCTTCTCGCCGCACACCCATGAGCTGCTCGGCGCCGCGGGGCTGAAATGGCACGGCGACGCCCGCGACAACGACGTGCCGCGCGTCATCAAGACCAAGAGCGGCGAGATGGCCCACATCCCGTGGAGCGACTTCACCGACAACCGGGTGCTGCGGTCGAGCTCGATGGACCTGTGGGACGTCTACCGGGAGGCCTTCGATTACCTCTACGCGCGCGAGCCCGGCAGCTACCTGCCGATCTCGTTGCACTGCCACAATGGCGGGCGGCCGATGATCACGGCGATCTACCAGAAGATTTTCAGCTACATCGGCCAGCACCCGGACGTCTGGCTGGCCTGCCACAACGACATCGCCCGGTGGGTGCTGAAGAACAAGTTCGAGGCCAATCCGCTCCGCCTGCTGCGGGCCTAAGGTCCGAAGCCTGACATCCTTGGGGAAATCGCCGATTGTGGCGGCCCGGAACCGGCATGATCCTTGGTTTACAAAGGATTAAGCCTTCGGAACGGTCACAATTTTACCGTTCGTTCACCCTAGGCATGCTCAATCAGGACCTTGGTTTTCGTGCCTGGGACTTGCGGATTCGGGCCCGTTTGGGGGATAAACCGCAGACCGCCCGGAATGCCTTGCCGCCGTTGCTGCGCCTTTGGGGGAGTTTAGCGTTTGAACCGAAGCCCGCTCATCCGCGCTCTGCTGGTGTCGGCTGCGCTTGGCGCTGCGGTGACGCTGCCCGGATGCAACACCGACAGCATCGGCCTGCTGCCGATGAGCGACAAGGCGGCGCAGCCGCTCTCCGACAAGATGGTGAAGGCGATCCAGGCCAAGAACATGGAGATGGAATCTCCGATCCTGGTCCGCATCTACAAGGAAGAGTCCGAGCTTGAAGTCTGGAAGCAGGATCGCGACGGCAAGTTCGCGCTGCTGAAGACCTATCCGATCTGCCGCTGGTCCGGCGAGCTCGGCCCGAAGTTCAAGGAAGGCGACCGCCAGACGCCGGAGGGCTTCTACAACATCACCCCCGGCCAGATGAATCCGAACTCGGCCTACTACCTGTCGTTCGACCTCGGCTATCCGAATGCCTACGACCGCTCGTGGGGCCGCACCGGCGCACAGCTCATGGTGCACGGCGATTGCTCGTCACGCGGCTGCTATTCGATGACCGACGAGCAGATTGCCGAAATCTATGCGCTCGGCCGCGACGCCTTCTTCGGCGGCCAGAAATCGTTCCAGGTGCAGGCCTTTCCGTTCCACATGACCGCGCAGAACATGGCGCGGCATCGCAACAACCCGAACATCGCGTTCTGGAAGATGATCAAGAAGGGCAGCGACCACTTCGAGGTGTCCGGCCTCGAGCCCAAGGTCAATGTCTGCGAGAAGCACTACGTGTTCGACGCCGAGTCGACGAACGGCAAGCCGCTCACCTTCAGCGCCAGCGGCAAGTGCCCGGCCTACCGGGTGTCGGAAGACATCGCGAGCCTGGTGAAGGAAAAAGAGCAGAAGGACGATCAGCAGTTCGCCGAATTGACGCGCCGCAATGTTTCGACCGCGCCGGTCAAGACCTTCGCCGACGGCGGCATGAACGAGGTGTTCATGGAGGCGGTGCGGAAGAACCAGATCGGCGTCGCGCCGCAGGAAGCCACACTGTTCGTCTCCACGCCGCCCGGTACGATCCCGACCCACGTCCGGCCGCCGGCGGTCGCCGAGCTGGCCGATGCCCCGATGGGCTCCGGCACGGCGAAAGCCCACTCCGCCCGCCTCGGGCGAGGTTTCGCCGCCGGCCATGGCGATCGCCGAAACCAAACCGGTCACGCGGACCAACGGCGGCGGCCTGTTCGGCAGCCTGTTCGCCTCAAAGAGCGCCGATCCCGCGCCGGCCGCCGAGAAGAGCGAAGGCACCCTCGATCGCATGAAGCGGCTGGTCGGTCTCCGCGGCGCCGACAAGGACAAGGCCGCTGATGCGAAGGCCAAGCCGGCGGCCAAGCCGCCGACCCGGGTGGCCTCCCACGGCGCGATCCGGCCGAAGCCCACCGAAACCGAGCCCGTGAAGTCCGCCGAAGCGCACGCTCCCGCGGCGACCACGGCCTCCGCAGCGACGGCATGGCCGGCACCGCGCCGGCGGCGCCGGCGGCTGCCCCGCAGAAGCCCGCCAGCGGTTCGATGACTGGCGCGGCCCCCGTGGTGCCGACGGGCGGCTTCGACAGCCGCTGGTCGGGTTTCCGCTAGCCACCTCTCCGTCGTCATTCCGGCCGAGCGAAGCGAGAGCCGGAATCCATAACCCCAGTGCCGATGGTTGAACGCTGCGGGTTATGGATTTCGGGTTCGCGGGCTATGCCCGCGCCCCGGAATGACGGTGAGAGTCGGCAGCCTTACCCGAACCGGCCGTGGCAATGCTTGTACTTCTTGCCTGAGCCGCACGGGCACTCCTCGTTGCGGCCGACCTTGCCCCATGTCGAGGGATCGTTCGGATTGCGCTCGGAGGCCGGCTTCGGCGTGATGCCGGCGCGGGCCAGCGTCTGCGCGCCGGCCTGGGCCAGCGCGAGCTCGTCCTCGCCGGTCGATGGATCGACATGCGACGCCTGCATCGGCGGCAGGGTCGGCGGCGCCTCACCCTCCGGCGGCTGCTGCACGATCTCGACCCGCATCAACTGGCCCGTGACGCCCTCGCGCAGGCTCTGGCTCATGGTCTCGAACAGGTTGAACGCCTCGGCCTTGTATTCGTTGAGCGGATCGCGCTGGCCGTAGCCGCGGAGCCCGATCACCTGGCGCAGATGCTCGAGCATGACGAGATGCTCGCGCCACAGATGATCGAGGGTCTGCAGCAGGATCGACTTCTCGACATAGCGCAGCACGTCCGGGCCCCATTGCCCGACCTTGCCCGCCATGTGCTCGTCGGCGCGGCGCGTGATGCGCGCCAGCAATTCCTCGTCGGCGATGCCCTCTTCCTTGGCCCAGTCATCGACCGGCAGTTCCAGGCTGAGCACGCGGGTCAGTTCTGCCTTCAGGCCCGCGACGTCCCATTGCTCGGGATAGGCGTTCACCGGGACGTGCTTCTTGACCAGATCCTCGATCACGTCGTGGCGCATGTCGCCCACCACCTCGGCGGTGACGTCGTCCGACATCCACTCGACGCGCTGGTCGAAGATGACCTTGCGCTGGTCGTTCGACACGTTGTCGAACTTCAGGATGTTCTTGCGGATATCGAAGTTGCGCGCCTCGACCTTCTGCTGCGCCTTTTCCAGCGCCTTGTTGATCCAGGGGTGAACGATCGCCTCGTTCTCCTTCAGGCCGAGCTTGGTCAGCATGCCGTCGAGCTTGTCGGAGCCGAAGATGCGCATCAGGTCGTCTTCGAGCGACAGGAAGAACTTGGAGCGGCCCGGATCGCCCTGACGGCCGGAGCGGCCGCGAAGCTGGTTGTCGATGCGGCGGCTCTCGTGACGCTCGGTGCCGAGCACGAACAAGCCGCCGGCTTGCAGCGCGGTCTCTTTCAGACGCGCGACCTGTTCGCGGATTGCGGCCGCGCGCGGGTCCTTGTCGCGCGCGCCCCAATCCGTGACGTCGGCAAGCTCCTGGCGAATCCGCATGTCGGAGTTGCCGCCGAGCTGAATGTCGGTGCCGCGGCCGGCCATGTTGGTGGCGATGGTGATCGCGCCCGGCACGCCGGCCTGGGAGACGATGAAAGCCTCCTGCTCGTGGTAGCGCGCATTGAGGATGGCGAACACCTTGGTCTTCTTGGCGCCCTCGTCGCCGCTGTAGAGCGCCGCAAAGGCGTTGGGGTCGGTGAAGTCGTGCTGTTCCCAACCGGCCTGCCGCAGCATCTCGGCGAGGCTCTCGGACTTCTCGATCGAGGTCGTGCCGACCAGCACCGGCTGGCCGCGGAGCTTGCATTCTTCCAGGAGCGCGATGATGGCGCGGTATTTCTCGGCGGCGGTGCGATAGACCTCGTCGTCCTGGTCGTCGCGGATCATCGGCCGGTTGGTCGGCACCTCGACCACGTCGAGGTTGTAGATGTCCAGGAACTCTTCGGCTTCCGTCAGCGCCGTGCCGGTCATGCCGGCGAGCTTCTCGTACATGCGGAAGTAGTTCTGGAAGGTGATCGAGGCGAGCGTCTGGTTCTCCGGCTGGATCGGCTGGTGCTCTTTCGCCTCCAGCGCCTGATGCAGACCTTCGGAATAGCGGCGGCCCGGCATCATGCGACCGGTGAACTCGTCGATGATGACGACCTCGCCATTGCGCACGATGTAGTCCTTGTCGGCGGTGAACAGCTTGTGGGCGCGGAGCGCCTGGTTGACGTGATGCACGGTCGAGACGTTCTCGACGTCGTAGAGCGACTCGCCCTTGAGCAGATCCGCCTCGGTCAACAGCTTCTCAAGCTTCTCCATGCCGGCTTCGGACAACGCCACGGTGCGCTGCTTCTCGTCGACGTCGTAGTCGGTCTTGTCGAGCTTGGGGATGTAGGCGTCGATGGTGTTGTAGAAATCGGAGCGGTCGTCGAGCGGGCCGGAGATGATCAGCGGGGTGCGCGCCTCGTCGATCAGGATCGAATCCACTTCGTCGACGATGGCGAAGGTGTGCCCGCGCTGGACCATGTCCTCCATGCGGTACTTCATGTTGTCGCGCAGATAGTCGAAGCCGAGTTCGTTGTTGGTGCCGTAGGTGACGTCGCAGTCGTAAGCGGCCTTGCGCTGCTCGTCGTCGAGGCCGTGCACGATCACGCCGGTCTTCAAGCCGAGGAAGCCGTAGATCTGGCCCATCCATTCGGAATCGCGCTTGGCGAGATAGTCGTTGACGGTGACGACGTGGACGCCGCGGCTGGCCAGCGCATTGAGATAGACCGCAAGCGTCGCCACCAGCGTCTTGCCCTCGCCGGTCTTCATCTCGGAAATCTTGCCTTCGTGCAGGATCATGCCGCCGATCAACTGCACGTCGAAGTGGCGCTGGCCGATGGCGCGCTTGGCCGCCTCGCGGACGGTGGCGAATGCCGGCACCAGGAGATCGTCGAGCGTCTTGCCCTCCGTGAACTCCTTCTTGAAGGCTTCGGTGCGCGCGCGAAGCTCGTCGTCGGTGAGCTTGATCAGCTCCGGCTCGAGCGCGTTGATCTCATCGACCCGCGGCTGATACTTGCGCACGCGCCGGTCGTTGGAGGAGCCGAAAAGCTTGCGGGCGACAGCGCCGATCATTGCGGTTCAAATCCTGTGGCGAGCCGCCGCGAGTGCGGCCATCCAGGGGGAAATGCGGCACTTCTCGGGAGTTTGCAATGGGATAGCGAGCATCGAGCAGGACCGCAGGGCATCCGAGACATAGGAGGGGGTCTAAGCCTTGTCAATTAGCGGGTTTTTGGGCCTTCGGCGTCCAATTTTCCGCCGCATTCCGATCACGGCGTCGTCACCCCCGCCGTCCATTCTCTCGTTGCCAATCCGGACCGATTGCGCGACAAGTCGCCGCGCTTTGCCACGTTCTTGGCCGCGTTTTTCGCTGCCTAACCCACAAGGATCGCCATGCCTGCCCAGCCTATCGCTCGCCCCGTCGCCACCTGGTCGGGGCTTTCCACCCTGCGCGCATGCGCGCTCGGATTGATCGCGGCGGCGCTGGTTGCGGTGCTGCCGGCGGCGCCATCCTGGGCGCAGAGCGATCCGGTGGTGGCCAAGGTCAACGGCGTGGAAATCCACGAGAGCGACCTGGCGATGGCCGAAGAGGACATGGGCCAGCAGGCCCAGCAACTGGCGCCCGACGCCAAGCGCGAGCAGATGATCGCTTACCTCGCCGATGTCATCATCGCCGCCAAGGCCGCCGAGGACAAGAAAGTCACCGACCAGAAAGAGTTCAAGAGCCGGCTCGCCTTCATCCGCAACAAGCTGCTGATGGAGACGCTGCTGCAGGACGTCGGCAAGGCCGCCGTCACGCCGGACGCGACCAAGAAGGTCTATGAGGACGCGTCCAAGCAGATGGGCGGCGAGGAAGAGGTGCACGCCCGCCATATCCTGGTGCCGACCGAAGAAGAGGCGAAGGCCGTGCTCGCCGAGATCAAGAAGGGCACCGACTTCGCCGAACTCGCCAAGCAGAAGTCCAAGGACCCGGGTGCCGCGGCCGAAGGCGGCGACCTCGGCTATTTCACCAAGGATCAGATGGTGCCGGAGTTCGCCGCGGTGGCGTTCAAGCTCGACAAGGGCCAGGTGTCCGATCCGGTGAAGACGCAGTTCGGCTGGCACATCATCAAGGTCGAGGACAAGCGCAAGAAGCCGGTGCCGGAGTACGACAAGGTCAAGGACCAGATCGAGACCTACGTGCAGCGCAAGGCGCAGGCCGAATACATCGGCAAGCTGCGCGAGACCGCCAAGATCGAGCGGATGGATAAGAAGTAAGGCCTTCGCTACGCGCTTCTGTAGTTTCCAAGCTATCAACGTCATGGCCGGGCATAGCCGTCGAAGACGGCGTCGCTTCGCTCGCCTATTGTCCCGGCCATCCACGTCTTACTAAGGTACGCGCAGCCGATAAGTAAGGCGTGGATGCCCGGCACAAGGCCGGGCATGACGAACGCCAAGGCTGGCCCGTGGCCCGATCGCCAAAGTCTCCCCCCTCGCCCCGAAATCCGTCCCCGAGCTGCCGCCGGTCGCCGGCGTGCGGCTTGCCACCGCCGCGGCCGGCATCAAGTACGCCAATCGCACCGACGTGCTGCTGGCGCTGCTCGCGCCCGGCACCGCCGTGGCCGGCGTGTTCACCAAATCGAAGTGTCCATCCGCGCCGGTCGAATGGTGCCGCGCCCATCTCAAGGGCGGCAAAGCCCGCGCGCTGGTGGTGAACTCCGGCAACGCCAACGCCTTCACCGGCAAGACCGGCCGCCAAGCCTGCCAGTTCACGGCGAAGATCGCCGCCGGCGCCATCGGCTGCCGGCCGAGCGACATCTTCCTTGCCTCGACCGGCGTAATCGGCGAGCCGCTCAACGCCAACGCGTTCGACGGCGTGATGGAGGGCATGGTGGTGGCGGCGCATGAATCGCCGTGGCTCGATGCCGCCAAGGCGATCATGACCACCGACACCTTCCCGAAGGTGGCGACCGCCAAGGCCCGCATCGGCAAGTCCACCGTCACCATCAACGGCATCGCCAAGGGCGCCGGCATGATCGCGCCCGACATGGCGACCATGCTGTCGTTCGTCTTCACCGACGCGCCGATCGGCGCGCGCGCGCTGCAGACGCTGCTCAAGGAGGGCGTCACCGACAGCTTCAACGCGGTGACCATCGACGGCGACACCTCGACCTCCGACACGCTGATGCTGTTCGCCACAGGCGCCGCGCCGGATGCGCCGCGGATCAGCAAGGCGACCGATCCGCGCCTCAAGCATTTCCGCATGGCGCTGAACAACGTGCTCGGCAATCTCGCGGAGCAGGTGGCGCGCGATGGCGAAGGCGCGCGCAAGCTGGTCGAGATCACGGTCGAGGGCGCGAAGTCCAAGGCATCGGCGCGCAAGATCGCCATGTCGATCGCCAACTCGCCGCTGGTGAAGACCGCGATCGCCGGCGAGGACGCCAACTGGGGCCGCGTGGTGATGGCCGTCGGCAAGGCCGGCGAGCCCGCCGACCGCGACAAGCTGTCGATCTGGTTCAACGGCATCCGCGTGGCGTTCAAGGGCGCGCGCGATCCGGCCTATGACGAGGACACGGTGTCGCAGGCGATGAAGAACGACACCATCGCGCTGAAAGTTTCGCTCGGCCTCGGCCGCGGCACCGACCGCGTGCTGACCTGCGATCTGACCAAGGAATACGTGGCGATCAACGGCGACTACCGCTCGTGAGCGCGCGTATCTCGGCGACAAAGTTCCGGGTAAGCTTTCGTTAACCGGCCGGGCGATGTCCCGCCGCCGTCCGCAACCGTTGAAGCCCTCTTAACCACAGACTCCCTACGTTCGAGGCCGGACACAGTGAGCATCAAACTCGTTCTTGTTGCCGCCTGTGCCCTCGTCGATGCCGACGGCCGCGTGCTGCTCACCGAGCGGCCCGCCGGCAAATCGATGGCAGGCCTCTGGGAATTTCCCGGCGGCAAGATCGAAGCCGGTGAGCGGCCCGAGGAAACGTTGATCCGGGAACTGAACGAGGAACTTGGAATTGTGGTGCGGGAGCCGTGTCTGGCGCCGCTGACGTTCGCGAGCCACGGCTATGAGGACTTCCATCTCTTGATGCCGCTCTATGTCTGCCGGCGCTGGGAGGGGATCGTCACCGCGCAGGAGGGCCAAAGGCTCGCCTGGGTTCGGCCGAACCGGCTCCGCGACTACAAGATGCCGCCGGCGGACGAGCCGCTGGTCTCGCATCTGACGACACTGCTCGTGAACTAGGGGCGAAGGGCATGACCGGAAACGAAACACTCACCCGGAAGATGGCGCGTTTCTGCGCCGACGAGAGCGGCGCCACCGCGATCGAATACGCGATGGTGGCGTCGGGGATCGGTGCATTCCTCGCGGCCACGGTCTACCAGCTCGGCGGCAAGGTGAAGACCCTGTTCACCACGCTGTCCGGGATGTTCTAGCTCCCGGCCTTTTCTCCCGCCGGCATTTCCGGCACGCGCAAGGCATCGGCCAGCCGCGTCTTGGCCGAGCCGGGCTTGAGCGGCTGCTGCTGGCTTTCATGCGGCGACCAGCCCGACAGCCAGACGATCTCGAAGGTGGCGCGGATGCGGCCATCCGGATCGGCGAATTTCTCGGCGTAGATTTCCAGCATCCGGCGCAAGCGTGGCGCGGCGCAGCGGCACGCGGCGGCGCTCCGCCAGGGCATTGGTTGCGCCCATGCGGCGAAGATCGTGCAGCAGATCGAGCGGCGAGGCATAGCGCACGGTGATGCGATCGACATCGGTAACCGGCAGCGCGAAGCCCGCGCGCTGCAGCAGCGCGCCGAGATCGCGCAGATCGGCGAACGGCGCGACCCGCGGCGAGACGCCGCCCTCGACCTCGGCTTCGGCCTCGGCAAAGGCCTCGCGCAGCTCGGCGAGGCTGTCGCCGCCGATCAGCGCGGCCAGCAGCAATCCGTCCGGCTTGAGCGCGCGCCTGATCTGGATCAGCGTGCCGGGCAGGTCGTTGACGAACTGCAGGGCCAGCGCCGACACCACCAGATCGAGCGAGCCGTCGCGGAACGGCAGCGCCTCCTCGTCGGCGGCGACGGCGAGGCGCTCGCCCACAAGATGCGCCGCGATCGAATCGACCGCGACAAGCGCGCCGACCCGGCCGGATAGCGCGCGGCGTACCGCATCGGTCGGCGTGCCGATATCGGCGGCGAGATCGAACGGCCGCAGCACCGCCGAAAGCCGCGCGGCGAGATCGTCGGCGGCGCGCTCGATCAGGAAGGTCGCCGGATCGCGCTTCGCTCGCCCGCAAGCGTCGGGCGCGCAGAAGCCCGCGATCGAAGATCACCGGATGCGACATTGCGATATTGTAGGATCAAGCGGTCGCGCGCGGGAGGCCCGCAGCGCGGAAATCTATTTCTTCAGCTACTTCTTCAGCTTCTTGCCGACCTTCACCAGCGCCTGACCGGTCGGCACATCGTTGTCCATGTAGACCGTGGCGTCATAGACCAGCCCAAGCTCCCGGATCGCCTTCACCAGACCGGAGACTCCGGCCGGAATGTTGCCGGCACGCGCATCGGTCTCGTTCATCACGACTTCGATGCCGACCGGGTCGCGCGGCCAGTCCTGGGTCGAAATCCCGGCTTCGCCATGGTGGTCCCAGCCGGCCGCCTCGAACACCGTGGCGAGCTGCTGGGCGATCACCGAGCCCTCTTCGTCGCCCTTGATCGAGGCGATTGAAATCTTCTGGCCGCCATACGGCTTCAGCGCCTCGACCAGGAAGCGCGTCTGGTCGTCCGACAGGTGCTTTTGCGTCTGCACCCGCTCCAGCGCCGCAAGCTTGTTTTCGGCGTTGATGAGCTTCTGCTGCAGCTCCGAGTTTTCCTTGAGCGTGTGATTGGCGGCCTCGGCGATGGGATGCTGGCGTTTGATCTCCGCCGACAGCCGCTTGATCTGGTCGGCGCCGGCCTGCCCGGCCGCGGCCGTCAACGTGTTCCGGCGAATGCCATAGCTGGTCGCCACCACCTGGGAGACCAGCAGCAGCGCCAGCACGCCGGCGATGCCGATTTCAAGGAAGCGGCGGCGCAACTGGTATTCGCCGATGTCGAACCATTCCGGCCACTGGCCGCCGCGCAATTGCCATGCGGCGAAGCCAGCAAGCGCGGTGAGCACCACGAGCAGCACGAGCCCCGCGAGCGCAAGCCCGCCGTGCACGGCAGCAACTGTCTCGAGCGATTCCCATCCAGGCATTCGGCTCACCTGTCGCGGCATTAACCAACCGCAGCCGCTGTTGAGGCACGTGCATAACAGCGGTAGCCTCGGCGACATGCAACAGACGATCGAAAAGAGCGTAAACGCGGAACCGTTGCGCCGCATGGCGAGGCCGTTTCGCGCGGTTTTCGGCCGCGTGCTCGATGTGGCGCTGCCGACGCTCTGCCCAGCCTGCCGCGAGCCGGTCGGCGGCAACGGACTGTGCGCGCCGTGCTGGTCGAAGCTGTCGCTGATCGCACCGCCCTACTGCGCGCGGCTCGGCATCCCGTTCGCCTACGACCCGGGTCCGGGCGTGCTGTCGATGCAGGCGATCACCGACCCGCCGGCCTACCACCGCGCCCGCGCCGCGGTGCGTTACGACGACGTAGCGGGCAAGTTGATCCACGCGCTGAAATACGGCGACCGCCTCGACCTCGCCCCGACCATGGGGCGCTGGATGGCGCGGGCCGGGCGCGAGCTGCTGGCCGACGCCGACGCGCTGGTCCCGGTTCCGCTGCATTGGCGGAGGCTGTGGGCGCGGCGGTTCAACCAGTCGGCGCTGCTCGCCCGGACCATCGGAGAAGTCGAGCGGCGTGGCGGTTGCCGATGCCGCGTTGAAGCGGATCAAGGCCACCGCGCAACAGGTCGGGCTGTCCCAGGTTGAGCGCGCCGAGAACGTGCAGGGCGCGTTCCGCGTGCCCAACGACCGCAAGGCCGAGGTGGCGGGCCGCCGTCTCATCCTGGTCGACGACGTGCTGACATCGGGCGCCACCTCGGACGCCTGCGCCCGGGCCTTGCTGCGGGCCGGCGCCCGGAGCGTGGACCTTCTGGTGTTCGCCCGGGTTGTCGACGGGGTGCAAGCCCCCATATAAACTGCCGGTTGAACAAGTGAACAACACCATGGCCCCCGTCGAAATCTACACCACGCCGTATTGTCCCTTTTGCCTCGACGCCAAAGCGCTTCTGAAGAAGAAGAACGTGGCGTTCACCGAGTTCGACGTGTCGCGCGACAGCGATCTGAAAGCCAAGATGATCCAGCGCGCCAACGGCGGCTACACGGTGCCGCAGATTTTCATCGGCGCAACGCACGTCGGCGGCTGCGACGATCTCTATGCGCTCGACGGCCAGGGCAAGCTCGATCCGCTGCTGAACGGACAGGCCGGCGCATGACCGGCTCGACCTTCCGCGTCGGACTGATCCAGATGCGGGCCGCACGCTCGCCGGCGGATAATCTCGACGCCGTCGTCAAGCTGATCGGCCAGGCCAAGGAGAACGGCGCCGATTACGTGCAGACGCCCGAGATGACCAACATCATGGAGGTGAGCCGCGACAAGCTGTTCGCCACCATCGTGCCCGAAGAGAACGACGTCAGCCTCGCCACCTATCGCGAGCTCGCCCGCAAGCTGTCGATCCACCTGCACATCGGCTCGCTGGCGCTGAAGGTGTCGGCGGACAAGGCGGCCAACCGGGCGCTGCTGATCGACCCGCACGGCGAGATCGTCGCGCGCTACGACAAGATCCACATGTTCGACGTCGACCTCGCCGGCGGCGAGAGCTACCGCGAGTCGCGGAGCTACCGTCCGGGCGAGCTTGGCCGTGCTGCACGACCTGCCGTGGGGCCGGCTCGGCATCAGTGTCTGCTACGACCTGCGCTTTCCCGCGCTCTATCGCGCGCTGGCCGAGGCCGGCGCGTCGTTCCTCGCGATCCCGTCGGCGTTCACGCGGCAGACCGGCGAGGCGCACTGGCATGTGCTGATGCGCGCCCGCGCCATCGAGAACGGCTGCTATGTGCTGGCGGCGGCGCAGGGCGGCAAGCACGAGAACGGCCGCGAGACGTTCGGCCATTCGCTGGTGGTCGATCCGTGGGGCCGCATCGTCGCCGAAGGCGGCACCGAGCCCGGCGTGGTGATGGCCGAGATCGATCCGGCCGAGGTCGCCGCCGCGCGCAGCCGCGTGCCGTCGCTGCAGCACGGCCGCCGCTTCGAGGTGGTCGAGCCGATGGCGGAGCCGACCCACCTTCGCGCCGTGCGGGGTCCGGCATGATCCTCTATTCGCTCGCTTGCGAGAAGCAGCACGACTTCGAAATCTGGTTCAAGAACTCGGCCGACTACGACAAGCAGCAAAAGCGCGGTCTGGTGACGTGCCCCGCGTGCGGCTCGGCGAAGGTCGAGAAGGCGCTGATGGCGCCGTCGCTCGGCCGCGGCACCCGGAAGGGCAAGCCATCGCCGGAGCCGGTGGCTGCACCGCAGCCGGAGGCCGCAGCGCCCGCCGAAAGCAAAACGCCGGTGGCGATGGTATCGCCGGCCGAGCACGAGTTCCGCGCCAAGCTCAAGGAGCTGCGCGATCACCTGGTCAAGAATGCCGACAATGTCGGCAGCAAGTTCCCCGAGGAAGCGCGGAAGATGCACTACGGGGAAAAGGAGCATCGCTCGATCTACGGCGAAGCTTCGCCCCAGGAGGCCAAGGAGCTGCTCGAAGAGGGCGTCGAGCTGCACCCGCTGCCCGTGCTGCCGGACGACCGCAACTAACACTGCCTATCCGCGTCATGCCCGGCCTTGTGCCGGGCATCACACGCCTTTCTGAATCACAAGCAAGGCGTGGATGGCCGGGACATAGGCGAGCGAAGCGACGCCGTCCTTTGGACGGCTATGCCCGGCCATGACGAACTTTGGGCTGCTCCAGCAGCAGCACGCCAGACCACGATCAGCGCCACGTCGAACGCGTCGCGTTTCGTCGTCACCTGCGTGAAGGCGAAGATCGGACGAGGGAACCAGCCGAGTCGATTGAGCCGCAGAGTTCCACCGGAGAAAAGCTGTCGTTCTCCCTCGTGCTTCGTAGACTTTGTGAGACCCGCGAATGTATTGTCTACGAAAGCGTGGGGACTTGCCGGTGGTGGGCAATCGTCAAAGGTCTATCCTTTTGTGCAGCGTAGCCGCGCTGCCGTTTCTATTTGCGAGTCCCGCGTTCTCGGCTCCCCGTGTCTGGGACTGGTCGGGCTTTTACGCTGGCGTCACCGCAGGCGCGGAGCGGTCAAAGTCCCGCGAGGCGACCAACTTGCCCTGTACAGAAGACCCTGCAGTCCCAGCCGGGTACGTGTGCGGCATCGGTGTTCCTGGCGAGGCTCCTGCGATCAGCGCCGCATTGACCGGCTCGCATTCCAAGAGCGGTTTTATCGGCGGTGGCGAGGCGGGGTATAACTGGCAAGCCGGTCCTGCCGTCTACGGCCTGGAAATCGACCTGCAGAATTTCCGGGGCGCGTCCAACTCCGCGACGGCGTTCTCCGACGGGTCATTCCGCCTGCCGGCCGGCACCCCTATTTCTCTCACGTCGTCGACCGACGCTCACTGGTTGTTCACGGCACGTGGCCGCCTCGGCTACGCCTTCGATCGCCTGCTGGTGTATGGCACGGGTGGTCTCGCATTCACCCGGTTGAGCACCAGTTTCACCTATAACGATGCGTCCGGTCCGGGCCAGGGAAGCTGGACTCAATCCAACACCAAGGCCGGCTGGGTGGCCGGGGGGGCATTGAATGGATGATGACCAAGAATTGGTCAGTCAAAGCCGAGTATCTCCACGTCCACTTCGACGCGATCACCGCGTCCGGTAGCATCACATCGCCGTCTGGACCTGGATATGCGAACGCCATCAGCACCTCCGCTGACCTTACGGCGAACATTGCGCGCGCAGGCGTCAACTACAAATTCTGACCGGGCCGACCTTCCGCTGGACTTGGTTGTGTTCTATGCGGCCATCCCAGTTGGGATCTGAACTCACGGTCAAATTCTGACGTCCATGAACCACTGGTTCGACCATATCCTCTACAACACGCTGAGCCAGCCCGAATCTCCTGCGATCGTGATGGAGGATCGGGTTGTCACCTATCGTATGCTGGGAATTGCAGTTGAAAATTCCGCGCGGCGTATCATGTCGCTCGAAATCCCAAAGGGCGGTCTGGTTGCCGTTTGCAATGCGAATCCGATCCGGCATTTCACGCTTTGTCTCGCGCTGCACCGGATCGGAATTTGCTCC
Organism: uncultured Alphaproteobacteria bacterium; assembly: GCA_963785665.1. GTDB lineage: Bacteria > Pseudomonadota > Alphaproteobacteria > Rhizobiales > Xanthobacteraceae > Z2-YC6860. The sequence continues at coordinate 102,050 of CAWAWF010000018.1, read as the reverse complement.
ATCTCGCTGGAGCACGCCCAACCGGACATTGCCAGTCTGACCTTCGCTGCCATCCTCGGAGATAGTGCGGCAAGGCCCCAGGTCGGTCCGGGAAGCCGATTTATCGAAGTCTCCGACGATTGGTTCGGACCAGACGCCATGCCGGGTGACAGCCTCCCCGTCAGCTTTTCTGATGCAAAAGAAGTTTGCCATTACGCCCTGACATCCGGCTCGACCGGGGAGCGTAAAAGCTTCGGCTGCACAATCGAATATGTCGGACGGCACGTGCCGCAGGCCATCAGCTACAATTGTACGCACGTGCTTTGCATGTTGGGTTTGTCATCGGCCTGGGGCTACCTGATCGCGTGCGCCACATTGGCAACCGGAAAAAGCCTGTGCTTTGCGACAACGCCGTTCCAGGCGGTTCGAATGATCGAGTTGTTCTCGATCGATTACTTCATCGCTTCGCTTGACCAACTCGTCGCCATAACACGCGTTGCTCGAAAGCTTTCCGCGCAGCTTAGAAGCCTGCGCACCGTCGTTGCGGGAGGCAGTGTCCCGTCGCAGGCCCTGCTCGAAGCTGCGGCAGCCCATGTCTGCAAGAACATCATTTGTCGTTATGGGACAACGGAACTCGGCTTGGTGGCCAAGGCTTGCGCGAGCGACGTCTTGGCCAATCCCGGTCTTATAGGCCGAGTGATACCCGATATAGAGCTTGCGGTGTTCGATCCGCGCGGCAACAGGTTGTCGTCCGGCCAAGCCGGCATCGTTAAAGGTCGGATCAAGAGCTGGATAGGAACTTTGCCGGCTGAACGACGAGAGCGAGCATCCCTGGATCGACGTCGGCGATGTTGGATGGGTTACGAATGACAATCGATTTTATGTCGTGGGCCGGACGTCTGATATTTCGCCTGCGAAAATTGCCGACGCGACGGCGCAAAAGGTGTCGCCGATTCACGAGGTGGAGCACCTCGTGAAGCTGGAGTGGGACGCCACCGATGCGGCTGCCGTGCTGGTCGGCGAAGATGGCGGTCAACCGGAAATCTGGGTCGCCACGGTCGGCTGCAAGGATGCGGACGCTGCTAAGCTTGAAACCATTCTTCGACATAGAGGCATTAAAGGCGCGGTGCGGCTTTTTTCCCTGCCATCGATACCGCGGGCCGCCAACGGCAAGATTCAACATCCTAAACTGAGATCGCTCCTGCTGGGGGCGCGCGCCCTGGAATGACAACGCCTCACTGCACCCAGATCAGCAGCAGCACGCCGATCACGATCAACGCGACGCCCAGCGCATCGCGTTTTGAGGTTGGCTGCTTGAAGGCAAAGACCGTGATCGCTTGGGCGAACAGCACCTCGACCAACGCCAAGGTCCGCACATTGGCGACGCTGGTCAGCGCGAAGGCCAGGAACCAGAACTCCGACGCGGTGGCGCCCATCAGCCCGGCGAACACCGAGGGCCGCCAGGCTTTGACAATGGCCAGCAGCACCGCGCGGTCGCGCAACGCCAGGTAAAGCGTCAGCAGGCCCGCCTGCATCAGCAGGCCGACGGTGACGGTGAAGGTCGCCGCCAGCACGAAGCTCGGCAGGCCGAGCGAGAGAATGGCGCCGCGATAGCCCACCGCCGAGATCGCGAACATCGCCCCGGAGAACAGCCCGAGCGCGACCGGCCCGATGCCGCCCTCCATGGCGCCCTTGCCCTTGAGCGACATCACCACCACGCCCGCCGTCGCGATCAGGATGGCGGCCACCATGCCGAGCGTCACGCGGTCGCCGAGGAACACGAGCCCGAACAGCGCCGCCTGGATCGCCTCGGTCTTGATGTAGGCGATGGTGACCACGAACGAACGGCTGTTCATGGTCGCGAGCATGGTGGCGGTGGCGACGATCTGCGCGCCGGCGCCGAGCACGACCCATGGCCAGAAGATCGCTGGCGGCGTCGGCAGCGGCAGCCCGGTCGCGATCAGCACGCCGCCGAGGAGGACGATGGCGAACGGAAAGCCGAACAGGAAGCGCACATGGGTGGCGCCGACGGTGCCGAGCGCTGTGGTCAGTTCGCGCTGCATGGCATTGCGCGCGGTCTGGCCGGCGGCGGCCAGCAGCGTGAAGGGAATCCAGAGCAAATTTGCAGCGAACATGGCACCGGCTCTCAACGTCATGCCCGGCCTTGTGCCGGGCATCCACGCCTGCTTGCCTCTATAAAGGCGTGGATGGCCGGGCAAAAGGGCGTCTACGTCCGTCTTCGACGGACTATGCCCGGCCATGACGGAGCATCTCCTATGACCGAGATCAAACGCATCGGCTTTATCGGCATTGGCAACATGGGCGTGCCGATGGCCGCCAACCTAATCCGGGCAGGCTACGACGTGACCGTCCATGATATTGCCGCCGAGCGGACGGCAACCTTCGTCAAGTCGCACGGCGGCCAGCGCCGCTGCATCGCTGTCCGCGCTTGGCGCCAACTCCGATCTGGTCATCACCATGCTGCCGAGCGGCCGCGAGGTGCGCCACGCGCTGCTGGAGGCCGACGGCGGCGCACTTGCCGGAAGCCTCCGCGCCGGCAGCCTCGTCGTCGACATGAGCTCGGCCGACCCGGTCGGCACCCGCGCGCTCGGCGCCGAGCTGGCGGCGCGCGGGATCGCCCTGGTCGATGCGCCGGTCTCGGGCGGCGTGCCGCGCGCCACGGACGGCACGCTCGCCATCATGATCGGCGGCGACCCGGCAACCGTCGCCGCGGTGAAGCCGGTGCTGGCGCGGATGGGCGGCAAGCTGTTCGAGGTCGGCGGGCTGGGCTGCGGCCACGCGCTGAAGGCGCTCAATAACTTTCTGGCCGGCACGTCGTTCGCCGCGGCAAGCGAAGCGGTGCGCGTCGGCAAGAAATTCGGGCTCGACCCCGCGGTGATGATCGACGTGATCAACGTCTCGACCGGCCGCAGCTTCGCGACCGACGTGGTGATGAAGCAGCATGTGCTGAGCGGCAGCTTCGCGACCGGGTTCGCGCTCGGGCTTCTCGCCAAGGACGTCAGGATCGCCGCCGACCTCGCGGCGCAGGTCGGCATCAAGGCGCCGATCGGCGAACTGATCTGCGAGATGTGGGGCGACGCGCGCGACAAGCTCGGGCCGGAGCCCGATCACAGCCGCGCGGCGGCCTACTGGGACCGTTCGGCGGACAGCATGTAGTTCACGTCCATGTCGGACGAGAGCTGCCAGCGGTCGGCGAGGATGTTGTAGATCACGCCCTGGCTGCCGGTGACGCGAAGGCCGCCCTGCTCCATCGCGATCTCGAGTTCGTTCGGCGTCACGAACTTTTCCCAGCGGTGGCTGCCGACCGGCAGCCAGCGCAGGATGTATTCGGCGCCGACGATGGCGAGCGCGAAACTTTTCAGCGTGCGGTTCAAGGTCGCCGCGATCATCAGCCCGCCGGGCTTCACCATGTCGGCGCAGCTTGCGACGAACAGCGGCACATCGGCGACGTGCTCGACCACCTCCATGGCGAGCACGATGTCGAACTGCTCGCCGGCCTCGGCCAAATCCTCCGCGGTGGCGCAGCGGTACTCGATCGCGAGCCCGGATTGCTCGGCGTGCTGCTTCGCCGCCTCGATGTTGGTCTCCGACGGATCGACACCGACCATGTCGGCGCCGAGCCGGGCCAGCGGCTCCGAGAGGAGCCCGCCGCCGCAGCCGATGTCGAGGATGCGCAGCCCCTTCAGCGAATCGAGCCGTTTGGTGTCGCGGCCAAAGCGCAACGCGGCCTGATCGCGGACATAGCCGATGCGGACCGGATTGAACTTGTGCAGCGGCGCCATCTTGCCGCGCGGGTTCCACCATTCGGTGGCGAGCGCGGAGAAGCGCGCCACCTCCTCGGGGTCCACCGTCGATTGGATTGTCGTCATCGAGCCTCCGGGGCTGTTCTAGCCGAGCTTGACAGGGCGGCGCATTGAGAACAAAAAGAGAACATAATTCGGAGCCAGCCTGCCGCGATGCTCACCACCCAGCAGAAGCTCGAAATTCTGGCCGACGCCGCGAAGTACGACGCCTCCTGCTCGTCGTCCGGCGCGGAGAAGCGGAACTCGCGCGGCGGCGGGATTGGCTCGACCACCGGCTGCGGCATCTGCCACTCCTACACGCCGGACGGCCGCTGTGTGTCGCTGCTGAAAATCCTGCTCACCAACGCCTGCGTGTTCGATTGCAGCTATTGCATCAACCGGCGCTCCAGCAACGTGCAGCGCGCGCGCTTCAGTGTCGAAGAGGTGGTGTCGCTGACGCTGAATTTCTACAAGCGGAACTACATCGAGGGCCTGTTCCTGTCGTCAGGCATCATCGGCTCGCCGGACTACACCATGGAGCAGATCGTGCGCGTCGCGCGAAGCCTGCGCGAGGAGCACGGCTTCCGCGGTTACATCCATCTGAAGACGATCCCGGAGGCGGACTCCGATCTGATCGCGCAGGCGGGGAGCTATGCCGACCGCGTCTCGATCAACGTGGAACTGCCGACCGAGGGCGGGCTGACGCGATTCGCGCCGGAAAAACGCGCGTCATCGATCAAGAAGACGATGGCGGCGACGCGGCTCGGATCGACGAGACCAAAGCCGAGAAGAAGGCGCCGCGCTTTGCGCCGGCCGGGCAAAGCACGCAGATGATCGTCGGCGCCGACGGCGCGGCCGATGCCACCATCATCGGCGCCAGCGCGACGCTCTATGCCAACTACAATCTCAAGCGAATCTATTATTCCGCGTTCAGCCCGATCCCGGACGCCAGCAGCGCGTTGCCGATCCAGGCCGCGCCGCTGCAACGCGAGCACCGGCTCTACCAGGCCGACTGGCTGTTTCGGTTCTACGGCTTCGAAGCGGACGAGATCACCGCCGGGTTGCCGGGCGGCATGCTCGACCTCGATATCGATCCCAAGCTCGCCTGGGCGCTGCGCCACCGCGAACGTTTCCCTCTCGATGTGAACAGGGCAAGCCGCGAGGAGTTGCTGCGCATCCCCGGGCTTGGAACGAAGACGATCGACCGGATGATCGTGTCGCGGCGGCATCGCACGTTGCGGCTCGACGACGTGCAGCGGCTGGCGGGGTCGGTGCGGCGGGCGCGGTCGTTCATCGTCACCGCCGATCACACGCCCGCGCGGCAACTCGATCGCCTCGATCTCCGCGCCGTGCTGTCGCGCAAGCCGGAGCAGCTGTCACTTGTTCGGATGACCGTCATGCATCGCGTATCGCTGCAACAGCCCGATTCATTCGAGGAGTTTCGTGACGCCGCGCGCGGCCTGATCGCGGCCGAGGTCAAGCCGGAGCAAGTGGCGTGGCAATCCGGCGGCGACGCCGATCTGTTCGGCAGCGCCGCGCCGCCGCCTCGAAAGGACGCAGCGACGTTTTCGGTGGCCGCCGGTTATGTCGAGCTTGGCAAGGACGCGATCTGCCATCGCGACCCGGAGCGCTTCGCGCTGCTTTACACGCTGCTGTGGCGGCTGACCCACGGCGAGAAATCGCTGCTGCTGGTGGCGGCCGATCCGCTGGTGCACCGGTTGCGCATGATGCAGAAGAGCGTGCGCCGCGACGCCCACAAGATGACGGCGTTCGTTCGCTTCCGTCAGGTCGAGGACGACGTCGGCGAGCATTACGTCGCCTGGTTCGAGCCGGAGCACCACATCCTGCGCCGGACCTCGTCGTTCTTCGTCGATCGCTTTGCCGCGATGCGCTGGTCGATCCTGACGCCGGAGGGATCGCTGCACTGGGACACGCGAAAAGCTGACGTTCGGTCCGGCGGTGAGCAAGAGCGAGGCGCCGCGCGGCGACGACTTCGAGGACTGGTGGCGGTCGTACTATCGCTCGACCTTCAACCCGGCGCGCGCCAACCCGACGGCGCAACGCGCCGAGATGCCGAAGAAATACTGGAAGAACCTGCCGGAGGCGCCGCTGATTCCCGGCATGCTGGCCGGAGCGCGAAGCCGCACCGAGCAGATGATCGAGGCGCTGCCGCTGCAGCCCCGGACGGTCCGAGGCTGGCAACCGCATGCCGAAATGGAGCCGGCGGCCGGCACGCTCGACGCGCTGAAGGCGCAGGCCGCGACGTGCCAGCGCTGTCCGCTGTGGAAGCCCGCGACCCAGACCGTGTTCGGCGAAGGTCCCGCCGACGCGCCGGTGGTGTTCGTCGGCGAGCAGCCCGGCGATCAGGAGGACCTGGCGGGGCGGCCGTTCGTCGGGCCGGCCGGGCAGATGTTCGACCGCGCGCTCGCCGAGGCCGGCATCGACCGCGCGCGGGTCTATGTCACCAACGCGGTCAAGCATTTCAAATACGAGCCGCGCGGCAAGCGGCGCATCCACAAGACGCCGAACAACGCCGAGGTCGACCATTGCCGCTGGTGGGTGGACAACGAGCTTGGCCTGATCAAGCCGCAGCTCACCGTGGCGCTCGGCGCCACCGCAGCGCGCGCGCTGACCGGGCGCGGCGTCACCATCTCGCGCGAGCGCGGGCGGATCGTCTCGTTGCGGGACAATCGCGCGGGGCTGATCACCGTGCACCCGTCGTTCCTGCTTCGCTTGCCCGACCCGGCCGCGCAGGCCGCCGAGTATCGACGCTTTGTCGACGATCTGCGGATCGTGGGCCGCGAATTGCCGGCCATCCGCAAGGCCGCCTGACCGCGCAAAAGTTGCGGGCCTCCGCATGCCTCGGTATGAATACGCGCCCTGCGGCCATCCGGCCTGGGGCGTTTGTTTTCAGGCACTTGCGATCATTATGGCCCGTCTGGTGATGAAATTCGGCGGTACATCCGTCGCCGACATCGACCGCATCAGGAACGTCGCGCATCACGTCAAGCGCGAGGTCGATGCCGGCCATGAGGTCGCCGTGGTGGTCTCGGCCATGTCGGGCAAGACCAATGAGCTGGTGGCGTGGTGCCGCGCCGCCGCGCCGTTGCACGACGCCCGCGAATACGACGCCGTGGTCGCCTCCGGCGAGCAGGTGACGGCGGGGCTGCTGGCCATCACGCTGGAGGGCATGGGCATCAACGCGCGGTCCTGGCAGGGCTGGCAACTGCCGATCTACACGAGCAACGCGCACGGCTCGGCGCGCATCCAGGACATCAACGGCGCCGAACTGATCAAGCGCTTCAAGGATCGCAAGGAGGTCGCGGTGATCGCGGGCTTCCAGGGCATTCACAAGGACACCGGCCGCATCACCACGCTGGGCCGCGGCGGCTCCGACACCTCGGCGGTGGCGATCGCCGCCGCGATCCAGGCCGACCGCTGCGACATCTACACCGACGTCGACGGCGTCTACACCACCGACCCGCGCATGGTGCCGCGCGCCCGGCGGATGGATCGCGTCGCGTTCGAGGAGATGCTGGAGTTCGCCTCGCTCGGCGCCAAGGTGCTGCAGGTGCGCTCGGTCGAGCTCGGCATGCTGCACAAGGTGAAGATTTTCGTCCGCTCGAGCTTCGACAAGCCCGAGGACATCGACCCGCACGGCACGCCGCCGGGCACGCTGATTTGCGACGAGGAGGATATCGTGGAACAGCAGACCGTCACCGGCATCGCGTTCTCCAAGGACGAGGCGCAGATCTCGGTGCGCCACGTGCCGGACAAGCCGGGCGTCGCCGCCGCGATCTTCGGGCCGCTCGCCGAGGCCAGCATCAACGTCGACATGATCGTGCAGAATGTCTCCGCCGACGGCGCCACCACCGACCTGACGTTCACGGTGCCGGCGGCGGACTATCAGCGCTCGGTCGATGTGCTGAACAAGTCGAAGGGCGCGATCGGTTTCGAGCACATCGACGGCTCGCAGGACGTCGCCAAGGTGTCGGTGATCGGCATCGGCATGCGCAGCCACGCCGGCGTCGCCGCCGACGCCTTCAAGGCGCTGGCCGGCCGCGGCGTCAACATCCGCGCCATCACCACGTCCGAGATCAAGTTCTCGATCCTGATCGACGCGGCCTACACCGAGCTTGCGGTGCGCACGCTGCATTCGCTTGTATGGGCTCGACAAGTAGGGCGATGGCCCCGACTTCTCTCCTACGCGCAGCGCTACGAGGACATCCATCTGCTGCGCGCGTTCGGCGAGCAGCCGAGCGGCTTCTTCATCGACATCGGCGCCGGCCATCCGGTCTATGACAACGTCTCGTTCGCGTTCTATCTGCGCGGCTGGCGCGGCATCACGGTCGAGCCCAATCCGTGGCTCGCGCAATTGAGCGAGGCGGTGCGGCCGCGCGACATCCGCGTTGCATCGCTGGTCGGCGCGGCACCGGGCGACGCGACCTACTACCTGGTCGAGGATTTCCACGGCCTCTCCACCACGGTCGAAGGCCATGCCCGCGCCGCACAGAGCGAATACGGCAAGACCTCGCAGGCGATGACGATGCCGGTCACGACCTTGCGGGCGCTGTGCGAGCAGCACGCTCCGGCCACCATCGATTTTCTCAAGATCGACGTCGAGGGCGCCGAGCGCGATGTGCTGCTCGGCGGCGACTGGCAGCGATTCCGGCCGAAGGTCGTCGTGCTGGAGGCCCTGGCCCCGGTCACCATGGCGCCGGCGTGGCAGGCCTGGGAGCCGCTGCTGACCGCGCAAGGCTATCGCTTCGCATTGTTCGACGGCCTCAACCGGTATTACGTGGCCGAGGAATGCGCCGCGCTGGGCGACCGGCTCGCGGCGGCGCCGGCAGCGATGGACGGCGTCACCCAATTCCGGAATTTCAAGCCCGCGGCGGACGACGCCACCCATCCGGATCACGAACTGGCCCGCCTGCTGGCCGGGATCGACATGGTCCGGCTGCCGCTGCTGTCCGATGACGCGATTCTGGATCGTCTCATCAGCGGCATTGATCGAACCGATCTGGATCGGCCGCTGCAACCGGCCGACGCCGCCGCGGCCCAGCGCCATGTTGTTCGGCACCACGGCCGAAGCGAGCAATCTTGTGCTCCCGCCGGAGGCCACCCTGCGCGATCTCTACCGCAGTGCGGTGGCAAGCGATTCGTTCCGGGCCGCCTGCGGACGCATCTCCGCAAGCTCGGCGTGGTAACTATCCCGTCGTATCGGCGCGCTACGACGCTTTGGCTTGCCGTTTGCATCCCCCACCCGCTATAGCCCTGAGAGAAATGCGGCCCTGAGGAAAGTTGCCATGCCTGGCGCGCTCGGCGGTCCGCGCGTGCTGTTGCGCCGGCTCCGCGAGGTGATGGCGGAACAGGTCAGCGCGCAGGATCGCCTGGACAAGATTGTCGTGCTGATTGCCGCCAACATGGTGGCGGAGGTCTGCTCCGTCTACGTGTTGCGGGTCGACGGCACGCTTGAACTCTACGCCACCGAAGGCCTGAAGCGCGAGGCCGTCCACCAGACCGTGCTGCGGCAGGACGAAGGCCTGGTCGGCCTGGTGGCGAGCGAGGCCAATCCGATCAACCTGTCCGAGGCGCAGACCCATCCGGCGTATTCGTACCGCGCGGAAACCGGCGAGGAAATCTACCACTCGTTCCTCGGCGTGCCGGTGCTGCGCGCCGGCAACACGCTCGGCGTGCTGGTGGTGCAGAACCGGGCCAGCCGCGCCTATTCCGAGGAGGAAGAGGAGGCGCTGCAGACCACCGCCATGGTGCTGGCGGAGATGATCGCCTCGGGCGAGCTACTCTCGCTCGCCCAGCCCGGCGCCGAGCCCGCCATCAAGCCGCGGCTGCATCTGGCCGGCGCGGCGCTGGCCGAGGGCATCGCGCTCGGCCATGTCGTGCTGCACGAGCCGCGCGTCACGGTGAAGAACGTCATCGCCGACGACGTGCAGAAAGAACTCAAGCGTCTCGACGACGCGATCACGGCGCTCCGCGCCGAGCTCGACCTGATGCTGGAGCGCCGCGACGTCGCCGACGGCGGCGAGCACCGCGAGGTGCTCGACGCCTATCGCAGCTTCGCCCACGACCAGGGCTGGCTGCATCGGCTGCGCGAGGCGGTCGGCACCGGCCTGACCGCCGAGGCCGGCGTCGAGCGCGTGCAGTCCGACACCCGCGCCCGCATGATGCGCGTCACCGATCCGTATCTGCGCGAGCGGCTGCACGACCTCGACGACCTCGGCAACCGGCTGATGCGCCAGTTGATGGGCAAGGACCACGCCCCGCCGCGCGAGCAGCTTCCCGACAACGCCATCCTGGTCGCCCGTTCGATGGGGCCGGCGGCGCTGCTCGACTACGACCGCAAGAAGCTTCGCGGGCTGATCCTGGAGGAAGGCGGCCCGACGTCGCACGTCGCCATCGTGGCGCGCGCGCTCGGCATCGCCGCGGTCGGCGAGATCGACAACATCGTCGGTCTGGTCGAAGCCGGCGACGGCATCATCGTCGACGGCTCGACCGGCGACGTGCATCTGCGGCCGCCGACCGACATCGAGCAGGCCTACGGCGAACGGGTCAAGCTGCGCGCCCGGCGCCAGGCGCAGTATCGCGCGCTGCGCGACCGGCCCTGCGTCACCAAGGACGGCCAGCGGGTCGCGCTGATGATCAACGCCGGCCTGCTGGTCGACCTGCCGCATCTCGCCGAAACCGGCGCCGGCGGCATCGGCCTGTTCCGCACCGAACTGCAGTTCATGATCGCGACCGAGATGCCGCGCATCAGCGATCAGCTTTCGCTGTACCGCTCGGTGCTCGACACCGCGCAGGACAAGCCGGTCACCTTCCGCACCCTCGACATCGGCGGCGACAAGATCCTGCCCTACATGCGCCACGAGGCCGAGGAGAACCCGGCGCTCGGCTGGCGCGCCATCCGGCTCGGCCTCGACCGCCCCGGCCTGATGCGGAGCCAGATTCGCGCGCTGCTGCAGGCCGCCGCCGGACGCGAGCTGAAGGTGATGTTCCCGATGGTCGCGGCCTGTGCCGAGTTCGACGAGGCCAAGGAATTGATCGAGCGCGAGCTGACCTCGCTGCGCCGCCGCCGCCACAAGCTGCCGGACCGGGTCGAGGTCGGCGCCATGGTCGAGGTGCCGTCGCTGCTGTTCCAGCTCGATTCGCTGATCCCGCGGGTGGATTTCCTGTCGGTCGGCTCCAACGACCTGGTGCAGTTCCTGTTCGCCGCCGACCGCGGCAACCGCCGCGTCGCCGACCGCTTCGATCCGCTGTCGCCGCCGATGCTGCGCGCGCTGATGATGATCGCCGACAAGGCCAAGGCCGGCGGCAAGCCGGTGGCGCTGTGCGGCGAGCTTGCCTCCAAGCCGATCGGCGCGCTGGCGCTGATCGGGCTCGGTTTCCGCTCGATGTCGCTGACGCCGTCGGCGCTCGGCGCCGTCAAGGCGATGGTGCTCGACCTCGATGCCGCCAAGGCCGAGGCGCTGCTGCGGCCGCTGGTCGAGAACCCACCGGCCGACGGCACCATCCGCCAGAAGCTGGAAGAGTTCGCGGCCGCCGAAGGGCTGCAATTGTGACGACGCTGCCGGAAGCAAAAGCTCGACACTCTGCTCACCCGCCACGCCGTGGTGGAGGCCGAGCTGTCGCAAAAAATGCCGGCGGAGCAGTTCGTCAAGCTGTCGCGCGAGTTCGCCGAGATCGATGACGTCGTGGCCAAGATCAAGGCCTATCGCGAGGTCGCGGGCGAGATCGCCGACCTCGAAACGCTGATCGCCGACCCATCGACCGAAAGCGCCATGCGCGAGATGGCCGACGACGAGCGCCGGGCGCTCACCGGCAAGCGCGAGCAGATGATCGAGGAGCTGCGGCTTTCGCTGCTGCCGAAGGACGCGATGGACGAGAAGAACGTCATCGTCGAAATCCGCGCCGGCACCGGCGGCGACGAGGCCTCGCTGTTCGCCGGCGACCTGTTCCGGATGTACGAGCGGTTCGCGGCGCGGCAGGGCTGGCAGACCGAAATCCTGTCGCTGACCGAGGGCACCAAGGGCGGCTTCAAGGAGGTCGTCGCCGAAATCCGCGGCCGCGGGCCGTTCGCCCGGCTGAAATTCGAGTCCGGCGTGCACCGCGTCCAGCGCGTGCCCGACACCGAGGCGCAGGGCCGCGTCCACACCTCGGCGGCCACCGTCGCGGTGCTGCCCGAGGTCGAGGAGGTCGACATCGAGATCAAGGCCGACGACTTGAAGGTCGACACCATGCGTTCGCAGGGCGCCGGCGGCCAGCACGTCAACAAGACCGAGTCGGCGATCCGCATCACCCACATGCCGAGCGGCATCGTGGTGATGGTCCAGGAGGAGCGCTCGCAGCACAAGAACCGCGCCAAGGCGATGGCGATGCTGCGCGCCAAGCTGTACGACGCGGAGAAGACCAAGCGCGACAGCGAGCGCGCCGCCACGCGCAAGGACCAGATCGGCTCGGGCGACCGCTCCGAGCGCATCCGCACCTACAATTTCCCGCAGGGCCGCGTCACCGATCACCGGATCAACCTCACCCTCTACAATCTGCCGAAGGTGATGGAGGGCGAGGCGCTCGGCGAGATCATCGACGCACTGATCACCCACCATCAGGCCGAGCTGCTGGCGGCCGAAGGCGATTGATGGCGCTGCTGTCGGGCGGCATGACGGTCGCAGAGGCGCGCCGCGCGCTGGCCGACGCGTTTCGAAATGCCGGAATCGAGTCGGCGGATATCGATGCGCGGCTGCTGGTCGGCCATGTGCTCGGGTTGAGTCATGTCGATCTGGCCATCGAGGCCAATAGTCCCGTCAGCAGTGGCGCGGCGGAGGGCATAGACATGCTCGCGGCGCGGCGGCTCGCGCGCGAGCCGATCGCGCGGATCGTCGGCTTCAAGGAATTCTGGGGGCTATCGTTGAATCTCAACGATGCAACGCTGGTGCCACGGCCTGAGACCGAGACCGTGGTTGAGACGGCGCTGGATTTGATCGGCCCGCGCGACGGTGCGTTCCGCATCGCCGATCTCGGCACCGGCAGCGGCGCGATCCTGCTGGCGCTGCTCGGCGAGTTGCCCAACGCCACCGGCATCGGCACCGACATCAGCGACGAGGCGCTCGCGGCGGCGCGCGGCAATGCAGCCCAGCTCGGGTTTGGATCGCGCGCGGAATTCGTGCTCTCGGATTTCGGCGCGGCGCTGACCGGCCGCTTCGACCTCATCGTCAGCAACCCGCCCTACATCCCCAGCAGCGACATCGCCGCGCTCGCCCCCGAGGTCCGGCGCGACCCGCGCCGAGCGCTCGATGGCGGCGTCGATGGTCTCGACGCCTATCGCACCATTGCGGGACAGGCCGCCCGGCTGCTCAAGCCCGACGGCATGCTGGTGGTCGAGCTTGGCATCGGTCAGCAACCCGCCGTGGCCACCCTGTTCCGCGCCGCCGGGCTGGAACCAGAGCCGGCGCGGAACGACCTGGCGGGCATCCCCCGCGCCCTGCCCGCGTCCTTGCCCGCGCGTGTTGCCACAATGACGCCATGACCGCCGGACATTGAGGATAGGCAAAAAAGCACTTGGAATGTCGCGGCAGACGGACTAGCTTCGGGTCACGGAATCGACCCGAGGTCGCATCGCCAAGAAGCCCGGAGCGGATCGCTCAGCGAGGCAGGCAGTGCACCGGAATATGAGCCGGGTCAGACGGCAAACAGGATCGCCCAACTCAGGTCATTAGCGATCGAGTGCGCATCGGACCGCATTAACGACAACGAAACGCGCATGCTGAGAGACAAGCGCCGCCGCGGCTGGATCGCGGCCAACAGATTGGTGCGGCCAACACGACCGTAATGGCCAACGAACGAATACCAGGGTCCGAATAGAGCAAGCGACACGCGCCGGCCGAGGTGTCCGACCAGCGTGGAACAGCTTGGCCGTTTGGACTTGGAAAGCAGGACTTGGAAAGCAGGACTTGGAAAGCAGGACTTAGTTGGGTGAACGAACCGGCGGGGAACCGCCGCAAACAGGAGCCGGCGACAGGCAAGCCATGAGAAACGGACAGAACAAGCGCATGCGGGGGCGTAATCGCAATCAGGGAAGAAGCCACCACAGCAGTGGTGGCGGGGGCGGCGGCGGCGGCGGCGGCGGTGGCGGTCATCACCACAATCCGCTGACCCGGGTCTACGAATCGAACGGCCCCGAGGTGAAGATCCGCGGCAACGCGCATCACGTCGCCGAGAAGTATCTGCAGCTTGCCCGCGACAACCAAAGCTCCGGCGATCCGGTCCAGGCGGAGAACTACTTCCAGCACGCCGAGCATTATCTGCGCTTGATCGCGGCGGCGCAGGAGCAGTTCCGCGCGCAGAACCCCTACTATCAGGCGCCGCCCGCGCCCGGCACCATCACCGGCGACGAAGCCTTCGATGGCGAGGAGGATGGCAGCCAGCCGGGCCAAGGCCAGCAGGGACAGGGACAGCCGACGCAGGGCCAAGCCCCGCAGAGCCAGCCGATGCAGGGCCAGCCCCCGCAGCAGAACTTCGGCAATCCGCAGAACTACAACAACCAGCAGCCCTCCTATCCACCGCGCGAGCAGCCGCAGCCTTACGGCGGCCAGCCGTCGAACTATCAGGGCCGCCCGCAACACCAGCCGCAGCAGAACAACCCGCAGCAGTCTCAGCCCTACAACCCGCCGCAGCCCTATCAGCCGCCGGCCGCGCAGCCGCCCGCCCAGGGCAACGACGCAGGCCAACTGCCGTCGTTCATCACTGGCTCACAGCCGCAGCAGGGCGCCCCGAACGGCGCACCGAACAACAACTACGACAACCAGGGCGGCGATTACCCGCGCCACCGCCGACGGCGGCATCGCGGGCCTGCGGGGCCCGGCGGTCCGCGGCCGGAGATCGCCGGCGGACCGCAGAACTTCCGCGACGACGGTCCGGACGCGCCGGCGGAATAAGCTGACTTCGATTTGAATGCCGCAAGGCCGGGCCCATCGCCCGGCCTTGTTGCTTATTGCGCCTGCCGCGCCGCGCCGCCGGGCGACGGCGCCAGCACCGGCTGCAGCGCCGGGACCAGACGGCGCTTCTCGCGCTTGGCGGGAATCGCGCGATAGACCTGCTTGGTGGCCTCGACGATATGCACGCCGGCGAACGGCGACGAGACGACCGCGCCGACCCGCTCCCAGGCCACCGCCGAACGCAGGAACCAGCCGCTCCGGATCGGCGGCACGAACAGCGCCTCGCTCCAATCGACCGGCGTGAACCAGGCCTCGCGCAACAGACTCATGATCTGCGTGCGCGAGTACGGCCGGCCGTGACCGAACGGCGTGGTGTCCATGCGCGCCCACAGGCCGCGCCGGTTCGGCACCACCGCGAGCAACCGCCCGCCCGACGCCAGCACCCGCCAGACTTCGCGCAGCAGCGCGGTCGGATCGTTCGACATCTCCAGCGCATGCACGAGCAGCACACGATCGACCGCGGCATCCGGCAGCGGCAGCTCGAACTCGTCGACCAGCGCCGACAGCGCGGGCTTCGCGCTCGGCCATTTCACCACGCCCTGGGCCGCCGGCATGAAGGCGAGCGTCCGCTCGGCCTCCTCGCGGAACAGACCGAGATAGGGCGTCGCATAGCCGACGCCCAGCACGCGCTGGCCGCGGCTGTCGCCCCAGCGCCGGCGGACGCCGCGGCCGACCAAGTGCCGCGCCACCGCGCCGAGCCGCTGGACGTAGAAATCGCGCAGATCGACCACGTCGATGGACATGCGCCAATTGTACCATGAACGCCGGGACGGTTCGGGCGTTCATCAAGCGGGCCCGACCTGATACGGTTTGTCCCGCTTTAACGAGGACTGGAACATGCCCGCCGAAACCAAGCTATTCCGCTGCCTGAAGGACAACTACGGGGTGCTGATCCACGACCCGGCGAGCGGCGCCACCGCCGCGATCGACGCGCCGGAGGCAGCCCCGGTCGAGGCCGCGCTGAAGGCCACCGGCTGGAAGCTCACCGACATCCTGGTGACGCACCACCACGCCGACCACACCGGCGGCATCGAGGAATTGAAGGCGCGGCACAAATGCCGCGTGGTGGCGCCGAAGGCCGAGGCCGGCAAGATTCCGGCGGTCGACGAGACCGTGCGCGAGGGCGACACGGTCAAGGTCGGCAATCTGTCAGCCAACGTGATCGAGACGCCCGGCCACACGTCGGGTCACATCACCTTCTGGTTTCACGGCGACAAGCTGGCGTTCGCCGGCGACACGCTGTTCTCGATCGGCTGCGGCCGCGTCATCGAGGGCACGCCGGAGATGATGTGGGCGTCGCTGAAGAAGCTCCGCGACCTGCCGGGCGACACCGCAGGTCTATTGCGGCCACGAATACACGCTGGCGAACATCAAGTTCGCGCAGACCATCGAGCCGGACAACGCGGCGCTGAAGGCGCGCGCCGCGGAGGCCGCGAAGCAGATCGCCGATGGCCAGTGGACCATCCCGACCACGATCGACGAGGAGAAGGCGGCCAACGTCTTCCTGCGCGCCGACGTGCCGGCGGTCGCAGCCTCAGTCGGGCTGGCCGGCAAGCCGGCCGCCGAGGTGTTCACCGAGATCAGGGCAAGGAAGAATAAGTTTTAGGAGAGGCCCTCAACGTCATTCCGGGGCGCGGACGAAGTCCGCGAACCCGGAATCCATACCCGCAGCATTCGATCGCTGGCACAGGGGTTATGGATTCCGGCTCTCGCTGCGCTCGGCCGGAATGACGCGGAGAAGCTTTGCGAAAAACGCGCCGCTACTCCTTCGCGCGCTCGACGTAGGAGCCGTCCTCGGTCATCACCACGATGCGGGTGCCGGGTCCGATGAACGGCGGCACGTTGGTGCGCACGCCGTTCGACAGCGTCGCCGGCTTGTAGGACGACGACGCGGTCTGGCCCTTGGTCGCCGGCTCGGTGTCGACCACCTCGAGGATCGCGCGCTGCGGCATCTCGATCGCCACCGCGTTGTCCTCGAACACGCTGAGCTTCACCATCATCTCCGGCTCGAGATAGGCCTTGGCATCGCCGATCACGTCCTCGGGGACTTGGATCTGGTCGAAGTTTTCCATGTTCATGAAATGGAAGCCTTCGCCGTCGCTGTAGAGGAACTGGTACGGCCGGTCCTCGACATGGGCGCGCTCGACCTGCTCGGTGGTCTTGTAGCGCTGCGACGTCTTCACGCCGTCGCTGATGCGGCGCATGTCGATCTGGGTGGTCGGCGTGCCCTTGCCGGGGTGAAAGCTCTCCGCGGTGAGCACGATGTAGAGCTTGCTGTCGATCTCAAGAACATTGCCCTTGCGGACGGAGCTGGCGATAATTTTCACAGGTCTTATTCCTCGGCTGGGCGAACGGGGCGAAGGGCTGGTAGCCCTCGATTTTCGACCGCACCATACTGATCCTGGCCGACTTCGCCAGTGATTTCCCGTAAATGGATAGGCCTCCATAAGGATGGAAATGACCGACCCCTCGCCCTGGTGGGACCGCGATGTCTATGCCGACCGGCGGCCGTTCCTGCTGGCGCGGGGCCGCATCCTGTCGGCGTTGCGGGACTGGTTCCGGCGGCGCGGCTTCCTGGAGGTCGAGACCCCGGCGCTGCAGGTGTCGCCCGGCAACGAGGTCCACCTGCATGCGTTCGCGACCGAGCTGACCACGCCGGCCGGCGCGCGCGCAGCCGCTCTATCTGCACACCTCGCCGGAGTTCACCTGCAAGAAGCTGCTGGCCGCCGGCGAAGGCCGGGTTTTCAGCCTGTCGCATGTCTTCCGCAATCGCGAGCGCGGTCCGCTGCACCATCCGGAATTCACGATGCTGGAGTGGTATCGCACCAACGAGCCGTACGAGACGCTGATGGCCGACTGCGCGGCGATCGTGCTGGAGGCCGCCAAGGCCGCCGGCTCGCAGCAACTGCAATGGAAGAACCGCAGCGCCGATCCCTACGCCGAAGCCGAGCGGCTGAGTGTCGCCGACGCGTTTGCGACATTCGCCGGCATCGACCTGCTGGCAACGATGGACGGCGAGCAGGGCGACACCGCCAAGCTCGCCGCGGCGGCGAAGGCGGCCGGCGTCCAGACCGCCGATGACGACACCTGGTCCGACATTTTCAGCCGCGTGCTGGTGGAGCGGATCGAGCCCCGGCTCGGCCATGGCCGGCCGACCGTGCTCGACCGCTATCCGCTGCCCGAGGCGGCGTGGGCGCAGCGCGCCGACGATCCGCGGCTGGCGCAACGCTTCGAGCTCTACGCCTGCGGCGTCGAGCTCGCCAACGGCTTCGCCGAGATCACCGACGCGACCGAGCAGCGCGCCAGATTCGAGGAGGCGATGGAGGAGCGGCAGCGCCGCTACGGCGAGCAATATCCGATCGACGACGATTTCCTGAAATCGCTCGGCGCAGATGCCGCAGGCGAGCGGCATCGCGCTCGGCTTCGACCGGCTGGTGATGCTGCTCGACCGGCGCGACCCGGATCGAGCAGGTGCTGTGGGCGCCGGTGGCCGGTGACGACCGTTAACGCGCCGCATTGACTAAGGCTCGCTGCGCTCTAGGGTGCCGGCAAAATCGAGGGAGATCATCATGCTCAAGATCCGCGCGCTGGCGTTCGGCGTTGTCGCAACCGCCCTGCTGGTGCAGCCATGCGCGGCGCAGAATTATCCCTCGCAGAACGTCACCGTGATCGTCGCCTTCCCGGCGGGCGGCCTCGCCGACATGATCGGCCGGCTGGTCTCGTCCAAGCTCGATGCGCGGCTGAAGCAGAGCTTCATCGTCGAGAACCGCGGCGGCGCCGGCGGCAACATCGCGGCCAAGCTCGTGGCCGGCGCGGCGCCGGACGGCTACACGCTGCTCGCCACCACCTCGGGGCTTGCCGCCAACATCACCGCCTCGAAGAACCGCGGCTTCGAAAAGAACGACCTCCGCCCGGTCGCCTTCGTCGCCATCAGCCCCGACGTGATCGCCGTCCATCCGAGCAACCCGGCGAAGACGCTGAAGGAGTTCATCGCCAACGCCAAGGACAAGAGCTTCACCTACGGCAGCGCCGGCGCCGGCACCGGCCCGCAGATCGGCGCCGAGTATTTCTTCAAGGAGGTCGCCAAGGTGAAATACGTGCACGTGCCGTTCCAGGGCGGCGCGCCGGCGATCACCGCCGTGCTCGGCAACCACGTCGATGCGCTGGTGCTGACGCTGCCGCCGGTGACGCCGCAGATCCGGAGCGGCGCGTTGCGCGGGCTCGGCGTCGCCGCCGAGAAGCGCAATTCCGCGATCCCCGACGTGCCGACCTACGGCGAGATGGGCTACCCGGATGTCTATTCCGGCTCCTGGGTCGCTTTCTTCGCGCCGGGCAAGACTCCCGACGCCGTCGTCGACAAGCTCAACGCCGAGATCAACGCGGTGATGAAGGAGCCGGACTCGCTGGAGAAGCTCGCCAAGGCCGGCTTCGACCCGATGAGCAAGAGCGTCGCCGAGGGCAATGCCTACTACAAGAGCGAGGTCGAAAGCTGGGCCAAGATGGTCAACGCCATCGGCTTCTCGAACTAGAGGGCCGCGATGAACGCCGCTCCGAAAACGCTGCGCCATCTGTCCGAGCTCGAACAGGCCGGCCTCGCCTCCGCCGAAAAGCGCGCGGCGCTGGAACAGGTCGCCGCGCAATATGCGATCGCCATCACGCCGGCGATCGCCGAGCTGATCGACCGCGCCGATCCGCACGATCCGATCGCGCGGCAATTCGTGCCCGATCCGGCCGAGCTCGAGGTCCGGCCGGAGGAGCGCGCCGACCCGATCGGCGACGACGCCCACAGCCCGGTCGAGGGCATCGTGCACCGCTATCCCGACCGCGTGCTGCTCAAGCTCACCCATGTCTGCGCGGTGTATTGCCGGTTCTGCTTCCGCCGCGAGATGATCGGCCCCGACGCCGCGCCGCTGACGGCGAAAGCAGCTCGACGCGGCGCTCGGCTACATCGCGGCGCATCCGGAAATCTGGGAGGTGGTGCTGACCGGCGGCGATCCGCTGGTGCTGTCGGCGCGGCGCATCAAGCAGGTGGTGTCGCGGCTTGCCGCCATCCCGCACGTCAAGATCATTCGCATGCACACCCGCGTGCCGATCGCCGACCCGGCGCGGATCACGCCGGAGCTGGTCCGCGCGCTGAAGGCCAAGGGCAAGGCGACCTACGTCGTGCTGCACGCCAACCATCCGCGCGAGCTGACCGAGGCGGCGCGCGACGCCTGCGCGCGGCTGATCGACGCCGGCATTCCGATGCTGAGCCAGTCGGTGCTGCTGGCCGGCGTCAACGACGATCCGCAGACGCTCGGCGCTGCTGATGCGGGCCTTGGTCGAATGCCGGATCAAGCCGTACTACCTGCACCACGGCGACCTGGCGCCCGGCACCTCGCATCTGCGCACCTCCATCGAGCAGGGCCAGGACCTGATGCGGGCGCTGCGCGGCCGGCTGTCCGGGCTGTGCCAGCCGACCTACGTGCTCGACATTCCCGGGCGGCCACGGCAAGTCGCCGATCGGCCCGAATTATCGTATGCCAGGATCAGGCCGGACGCACGCAGATCGAGGATTTCAACGGCGGATTGCACTGCTATCCGCCCAGCTAAGGTTTCCTGGCTGGGCAACGCCAAAGAGGTGTTGATTTAGTTGCCCACCGTTGCCGGCGCGCAATTGTGGCGGGGCCGAGCCTATGCTTGATGAACGGGATAATCGGTGGCCGAGGCGGCTCGTTGGGGCGTTGGCGTATGGGGTTCTGGGTTGACGATCCCTGTTCTGGTCGGGCGCTTGCGGCCGTCGCTGCGCTGGCCGTGGCCGTCATGGCGTCCCTGCTCGATGCCCTCCCGGCCTATGCAGCCTGCTCGCAGGTCGGCACGACCATTACCTGCTCCGGCGCAAGCGCGCCACTCACCGCGGTTGGTGACGGTCTGAACGTCACGGTCCAGCCCGGGGCAACCCTCACCATTCCGGGAAATGGTCAAACCGGGCTCACGCTCAACAATCTAAACGATCCGGTCACCAACAACGGCATCATCACCTCGACCAGAAATAGCGTGACCGGCATCTTCAATGGGCGACAACAATGGTCTCGGCACCGGCGTCGTCAACAACGGCACCTTTTCGTTCACCGGCACTTCCGCCACGGGCATTTCCGTCGGCAACAACAACGTCATCACCAACAACAATACGATGTCCTTCACCAAGACCGGCTCGGAAGGCATTGCCGGCGGCAACAACAACCAGGTCACCAACAACGGCACGATCACCACCAACAGCACCAGCCGCGGCATCGACGTCTTCGACAACAACGTGATCTTCAACAACAACACGATCAGCGGCACAAACGCGGTTGGCCTGATCGCCGCGGACAGCAATAATCAGATCACCAACAACGGCCAACTCACGGACAGCGCAGCCGGCCAAGGCATCTCGGCAAACGATGGCAACACGATCGTCAACAGCGCATCGGGGCAGATCAAGATTAACGGCGCCGGCCAGGGAATCACTGCCGAGAACACCGCCGGAACCATCTCGCCCGGCATCATTAACAACGCCGGCACGATCAGTGTCGGCAACAGCGGTTTTGGGCGCACCGCGGTCGGTATCAACGCCTTCCAGAACTACACGATCAACAACAGCGGCACCGTCACGTTCGGCAGCAACGCCGACGGCATCGATATCACCCAGAACAACACCATCAACAACACCAAGACAATTATCTCCGCTCCTGGCGCCACCGGTGGCAACGGCGTCCACGTCCTGGGCGGAACCGGCAACATGCTCACCAACTCCGGAGCGATCACGTCGAACGGAGTTGGCGTCCTGCTCGATACGAACTCCGGCCTGACCTTGAACAATTCGGGCTCGATCAACGCGACTTCCCCCAGCGGCGTCGGCATTTCGGTCAACGACTCCAACCTCACTGTCACCAACTCCGGCACGATCGCCGGCGATGCCAATGGCATCTTCGCCGCAGACACGGCATCCCCGGGCCCGACCGTGGCCGTGACCAACGCGGCGGGGGGGACCATCTCGTCGGCAACTGGCGGCGTCGCCATCTCCATCGGCAACACCTACATCGGCAACATCACCAACAACAGCGCCGGCACGATCAGCGGCGGCGTCAATGCCATTTGGGGCAACACCGGCTCGACCCTGACCGTCGACAACGCGGGCGCCATCACGCAGACGGACGCCGATGGCGCCGCCATCGCGGTCAATGGGACGGGCAACATCTTCAACCGCGGCGGTGGCACCATCACGGCCAATGGCGCCTTCAGCACCGGCGTCGATCTTGGCACCACGGCGAACAACAGCTTGACCAACGCCGGCACGATCACCGCGAACGGCATCGGGGTTAACATCCAGGGTAACAACACGACGGTGAGCAACTCCGGCACCATCACCTCCGCCGCCAGCAACGCCGTCGTCGTCACCAACCTCAGCACTGGCTCGACGATCGTGAATGCCAGCGGCGGCCTGATCAGCGCCAACGCGGACAACGCCAGGACGGTGTTCGGCGATAGTTCCACGACCTACAGCCTGACCAACGCTGGCACCATCTCCGCGATGGGCGCTGCGAGCTTCGCGGTCTGGCTGGACAGCTTTTCAAGCGCGACAAACAGCGGCACGATCAATGCCGCCGCCGTCGGGATTTTCTCGTGGCAAGGCAACAACACGATCACCAACACCAGCACCGGCGTGATCAACGTCGCGGCCGGCGGCCTCGGCATTGCCAGCAACAGCACCGGCGACAACATTTTGAATGCGGGCACCATCACCGGCGGCGCCGGCGCTGTCGGGATCAACGTCGCCAGCAGCAATCAGATCAAGAACTCGGGCACCATATCGATCGGCCTGAACGGCACCGGCGTGCAATTGAGCGGCTCCGGCAACCAGGTGGACAATTCCGGAACGATCAAGGTGCTGAGCGACAGCAACAACACTGGCTTCAGTATCCTAGTCTGTGGCCTATGCGCCCCGGACAGCAACACGATCAACAACCTGCCCGCCGGTGTGCTCGACGGCAA
Organism: uncultured Alphaproteobacteria bacterium; assembly: GCA_963785665.1. Classification (GTDB taxonomy): domain Bacteria; phylum Pseudomonadota; class Alphaproteobacteria; order Rhizobiales; family Xanthobacteraceae; genus Z2-YC6860. Next base: position 79,249 of record CAWAWF010000018.1, on the reverse strand, counting down.
AATCGCCGTATTCGGCACGAACAACGTGCTCAACAACGCCGGCTGGATCACCATCACCGATCCGAACACGCCGATCGGCCAATTCACCTTCGCCCTGCAGGGCAGCGATGCGGTCTTTAATCCGAACATCTACAACCAGACCAGCACCGGCACGCTAGCGGTGCGCGTCACCAACACCGGCAACGCCGACAGCCTGATCGCCGACCGGGTGATCGTCGCCGGCACCCTGCGCGCCACGATCCAACCACAGCTCTATCCCAATACGCTGACAACCGTAGGCGTGGTGGACATCACCCCCGCCGCCGGGGACACGATTCACACCACGTTCGACCGTTTCACCGCGTCTTCGCCGTTCTTCACGGCAACGCCGATCTATGACACCGGCGATCCAACCAACTATTCGGACCTCAAGCTCCAACTCAACCGCGTCGCGTTCAATGCCGTGCCGGGCGAGACGCGTAATCAGCAGGCTGTCGGCAACGTGCTCGAGAGTGGCTATTCAACGAGCCTGACCGGTGCTGCCGCGACCTTCTTTAGCAACCTGTTCGTCGCCTCGACGGTTGGCGTGCTCGACAATCTCTCCGGCGAAGGCACCGCGGCGCTGCAGAACGCCTCGATCGGCGCCGGCTCGCAGTTCAACAATGCGACGCTCGGTCAGCTCGTGTTCGGCGACACCTCCGGCACCACCAGCATCATCATCCCGCCGCCGCAATACGCCGCGACACCGAAGCCGCGCGGCGCCGACGCCTTCGCCAGCGTGCTCAAGGCGCCGCCCGCTCCGGCCACCCAGACCGGCCGCTGGCGCCTCTGGACGGCGGGCTTCGGCGGCTATCGCTCGATCGACGGCAACGTCTCGCCGATCGGCAGCGCCAACCAGACGATCCGCAACTACGGCGGCGCGTTCGGCTTCGATTACCAGGCCGCCCCCGACCTGCTGGTGGGCTTCGCCGCGGCGGCAGCGAGGCCAATGTCTCCGTGCCGGACCGCTCGACCAAGGGCCACCTGACCGGCGGTCACCTCGGCGTCTATGGTCTCAAGACCTGGGGCGCCACTTACCTCGCGGCGTCCGCCAACTACGCCCGCTTCGACAACTCGACCACCCGCACCATCGCCGGCGTCGGCCCGACCGAAAACGCCGCGGGCAATTTCGCCAGCGACCAGCTCAGCGCCCGCCTCGAGCTTGGCTGGAAGCGCGCATTCGCGAATTACACGCTGACGCCGTTTGTCGCGATCGAGCCGGCCGCGCTGTGGTCGCACGGCTACACCGAAACCAGCACCACCGTCGGCGGCGCTCCCGGCGTCCTGGGCCTGAGCTTCGCGCCGCGCACCACCACGTCGCTGCCGACGTTCCTCGGCGTGCAGGCCGACACCCGCATCGTCTTCGCCAACGGCGCGGTGGTGACGCCCCTACGCGCGGGCCTCATGGGTGCACGAGTTCGAGCCGAGCCGGCAGGTCACGGCCACCTTCGTGTCGCTGCCGACCGGCGGCGTTCACCGTCGATGGCGCCCGGCCGGCCAGCGACAGCGGACGCCTCGATGCCGGCTCCAAAGTCCAGCTCGACACCACCCGGTCGCTGTTCGCCAACGTCAGCGGCGAATGGTCAGGCATCAGCCAGAGCTATTCCGCGACCGCCGGACTGAAAGTGGCGCTGCAATAAGCTTGGGCTCGAAGTGCTAGCGGCTCAGGCGAAATACTGGCCGCCGTTCGCCGTCAGCGTCGAGCCGGTGATCAGGCCGGCATCGTCGGAGGCCAGGAACACCACGCAACGCGCGATCTCCTCCGGCTCGCCGAGCCGGCCGATCGGAATCAGCGGCAGGATGTTCTTCTCCAGCACGTCCTTCGGCACCGCCTGCACCATCTCGGTGTTGATGTAGCCCGGCGCGATGGCGTTGACGGTGATGCCGGCGCGCGCGCTTTCCTGCGCCAGCGCCTTGGTGAAGCCGATCTCGCCGGCCTTGGCGGCGGAATAGTTGGTCTGGCCGAGCTGGCCCTTCTGGCCGTTGATCGAGGAGATGTTGACGATGCGGCCGAACTTGCGCTCGCGCATGCCCTCGATGACGTTGCGGCACATGTTGAACAGCGAGCCGAGGTTGGTGTTGATCACCGCGGTCCACTGCTCGGGCTTCATGCGATGCAGCGTGGCGTCCTTGGTGATGCCGGCGTTGTTGATCAGCACCTCGACCGGGCCGAGATCGGCCTCGACCTGCTTGATGCCGGCCGCGCAGGCGTCGAACGATCGGACACGTCCCACTTGTAGACGTTGATGCCGGTCTCGGCCTTGAACTTCTGCGCCGCCTCGTCATTGCCGGCGTAGGTCGCGGCGACCTTGTAGCCCGCCGCCTTCAGCGCCTTCGAGATCGCCGCGCCGATTCCGCGCGTCCCGCCTGTCACCACTGCAACGCGTGCCATTCCAACTCTCCCACGTTTTTTTATTCCCCTCGGCCATGACAGCTTAAAGACGCGAAACGCAGAAGGGCCACGGGGGTTTCCCGTTCGATCATGATGCAGTGCGAAAGACCGTCGGGGATACCGCGAGCGAAACGCTTATCGTCCGCACTTCGCGTGGACGGCGGTGATGACGCCATCCCGGTTATCGAAGCCCAGCGCCATCGCGGCTCGCAGGGTCCGCTTGGCGGCGCCGCAACCGGACGAACCGTCGCCGCCACCACCCTCACCGCCGCGCCCGCGCCGTGCCTCCTTGCGGCGCTCGCGCCGGCTCGGCGGCTCCTCGTCGCGCGATAGCGTCCGGGTCTTGGTCTCCTTCTCAGGTGGAATGGCGGCCACAGCGGCCGGCGCGGGCGCCGCGGCCGCCGGCGGCTCGGCGAGAAGCTTGGCGCGCTGGCCGCGGGCGAGATTGCCGATGAAGCCGGTGCTGTGCGTCTTGAGGAACTCGTCCCAGACCGGAATCGTGTTGAGGCGCGCAGCCAGCTCGTAGTCGCGCCAGGCGTCGCCGTCGAGCGAGGCGGCAGCCGGCGTCGTCGCGGCAGGAGCGGCCGCGGAAGCCGCGGCGTCGCTGGCCTCGGCCGGCGTGCTGCGCGCCAGCATGATCTGGTCGCCGCCGAGCGAGCCGTACACGTATGGCTCTTGCCGGCTGTTGGTGTCCTTGATCACCTCGTCGCGGACCCTGCCGAGCGCAATCCGCACATCGAGATCGGGCGTCGTCAGGTGTTTCACCAGCGCCGTCGTGAACGGGCTGTTGGCGCCTGCGCCGTCCGAACACCGTGGAACCGGCGCGCGCCGCAAAAGCGACCAGCGTGCCTGCCGACGCCGGGGCCGGCGCCGCGAGACCGTTGCCACCCGCTCCGCGCGACGCCGCCAGCGTGCGCTGCATGGTCCTGCTGAGCGGATTGTCCCGGCATGCATCGAGGATCACCAGCCGCAGCTTGCGGGCCGGCTCGATCATCTGCATCACGCGCTCGACCGCGACGGCTTCGTCCTCGACGTCGATGTCGCGCTGCAGCCTGGCATCGGTCGGAACCAGATAATTGTTGCCGTTCACCTCGATGCCGTGGCCGGCGTAATACACGATCGCGATATCGGCATCCTTGGTCCGATCCGAAAAGTCGCGGACGGCTCTGCGCATGTCGGAATTATTGAGATCGTTGCGCGTGTCGACCACGAAGTTCAGGCCCTCCAGCATGATGCTGACAGCCGTGGTGTCGTTGCCCGGATTCACCAGCTTCGGTGCGTTGACATAGTTGGCGTTGCCAATGACGAGTGCCACGCGCTTTTCAGCCAGCGCCTCGGTCCTGGCCGCCACCGAGAACAAGACCCCGACCAAGGCCAACAGCGCCGCTGCGCGCATCGCAAGCCCCCCCAAATCAATTTCGATCAATGGGCCACTTTAGCCCGAAATCGCCATTTCCGCCAAACGAAGAACGCGTTGCGCCACGCAAAACGGGCCCGACAATGCCGGGCCCGTTCGTTTTCAGCCTGATCGCGATTTCCGTTACCGCTCCACGCACATGGCGATGCCCATGCCGCCGCCGATGCAGAGCGTGGCGAGGCCCTTCTTGGAATTGCGCTTCTGCATCTCGAACAGCAGCGTGGTCAGCACGCGCGCGCCGGACGCGCCGATCGGATGACCGATGGCGATCGCGCCGCCGTTGACGTTGACCTTGCCGGTGTCCCAGCCGAGGTCCTTGTTGACCGCGCAGGCCTGCGCCGCGAACGCCTCGTTGGCCTCGATCAGATCGAGGTCGCCGACCTTCCAGCCGGCCTTCTTCAGCGCCGCGCGCGAGGCCGGGATCGGGCCGGTGCCCATGATCGCCGGATCGACGCCGGCATGCGCCCAGGACACGATGCGGGCGAGCGGCGTCTTGCCGAGCTTGGCGGCTTCGGACGCCTTCATCAGCACCACCGCCGCGGCGCCGTCGTTGATGCCCGAGGCGTTGGCCGCGGTCACCGAGCCTTCCTTGTCGAAGGCCGGGCCGCAGCTTGGAGATCGACTCCAGCGTGACGCCGGCCTTCGGATATTCGTCGGTGTCGACCACGGTGTCGCCCTTGCGGCGCCTTGATCGTCACCGGCGCGATCTCGTCCTTGAACTTGCCGGCCTTCATCGCGGCCTCGGCCTTGTTCTGCGACTTCACCGCGAACTCGTCCTGCTGCGCGCGGGTGATCTGCCACTGCTTGGCGACGTTCTCGGCGGTCGTGCCCATGTGGTAGCCGTTGAAGGCATCCCACAGGCCGTCCTTGATCATGGTGTCGACCAGCTCGAAGTTGCCCATCTTCACGCCGTTGCGCAGATGCTGGCAGTGCGGCGCCTGGCTCATCGATTCCTGGCCGCCGGCGACCACGATGTCGCTGTCGCCGTTGAGGATGGCCTGATAGCCGAGCGCGACCGCCCGGAGCCCCGAGCCGCAGAGCTGGTTGACGCCCCACGCGGGGCTTTCGACCGGGATGCCGGCGGCGATCGAGGCCTGGCGGGCCGGGTTCTGGCCCTGACCGGCGGTCAGGATCTGGCCCATGATGACCTCGGAGACCCGGCCGCCCTCGACGCCGGCGCGCTTCAGCGCCTCCTGGATCGCGACCTTGCCCAGTTCATGGGCCGGAAGGCCCGAAAGCGCGCCGTTGAACGCGCCGACCGGCGTGCGCGCCGCGCTGACGATGACGATATCGTCTTTCATGTGAAAACTCCCGTGTCCCTGGGGCCTGGCCCTTCGAAGCCCGCCGAAGCCTGCACTGTCCATATGTGGGGTCGATAGCCGCAACGCAAGAAAGGCCCTTCGGCGGCCCATTTTGCGGCCGAAGGTCGGCGCACTGCACAAAATGAGTGGCCCGCCGCTGCAGAAACCGCTTAGCCTTTGGCTCTGCCAAGCGGCCGGCAGGGGAGCGGAACGAGCACATGGCCAAGTCCGAAGAGCCGATCACGATCAAGAAGTACGCCAACCGGCGGCTCTACAACACCGGCACCAGCACCTACGTGACGCTCGAAGACCTCGCCACCATGGTGAAGGCCGGCGAGGATTTCGTGGTCTATCGACGCCAAGACCAACGAGGACATCACCCGCTCGGTGCTGACGCAGATCATCTTCGAGCAGGAAAACAAGGAGGGCGGCCAGAACCTCCTGCCGATCAACTTCCTGCGCCAGCTGATCCGCTTCTACGGCGACAGCATGCAGATGATGGTGCCGCGCTATCTCGAAGTGTCGATCGATTCGCTGACCCGCGAGCAGACCAAATTCCGCGAGCAGATTTCGCAGGCGTTCGGCATGGGCGGCTTCGGCGCGATCGAGGAGCAGGTGCGCCGGAACATGGAGATGTTCGAGCGCACCTTCTCGATGTTCGCGCCGTTCGCGCGTCAGCAGAGCGGCGGCACCGAGAGCGCCGCCGGAGGCGAGGCGGCGCCGAAGCCCGCGGCGGCCGGCGAGGACATCGACGACCTCAAGCGCCAGATGGAAGAGATGCAGAAGCGCCTCGACCGGCTCGGACAAGGACAAGGCTAGCCTCCGGTCATTCCGGGCCGACCGAAGGTCGAGCCCGGTATCCAGATATCCATTGCGAGCTTGCTGCTGATTCCGGATCGCGCTGACGCGCGTCCGGAATGACGGAGGAGACCGCACAAAAGCGAGGGCGGGCCTGGGGGCCCGCCCTCTGAGTTTGTGCCGCCCGAGGAGACCGACGTTCCGGGCGACACGCCCTCGTCGTTCTCCGCGGCTTAGCCTTGCTTGAGCGGCAGCGCGACGAACCGCGTCGCGTCGCCCGACTTCACCCGCATCAGCACATTGCCGCGGCCGTGACTCTGGGCGTCGGCCAGCACCTTGCGCATCTCGCGAGACGTTGCCGACCGCCTGGCCGCCGACGTCGAGGATGATGTCGCCGGTCTGCAGGCCGTGCTCGGCCGCGGTGCCGTCCGGATCGATGCCGGTCACCACCACGCCCTTGCCGCCGGCGCCGTCAACGGCGCTGGCCGGGCGAGCGAGAGACCGAGATGCGGCACGCTGCTGCCGTCGCTCTGCTCTTTGCCGGTGTCGGCCTTGGCCTGCTTGTCGTCCGGCATCTGCTTCAGCGTCAGCGACAAGCTCTTCTGCTCGCCCTTGCGCAGCACGCTGAGCGTCACCTTGGCGCCCGGCGACAGCGCGCCGATCTTCTTGGCGAGGTCGCGCGAGTCCTTGACCGCGTCGCCGTTGACCGCGGTGATGACGTCGCCGCTCTGCACGCCGGCCTTCGCCGCCGGACCGTTGGCCTCCGCCTCATCGACAATGGCGCCCTCGACGTTCTTCATGCCGAGGCTGTCGGCGATGCCCTCGTTGACGCCCTGGACCTTGACGCCGATGTAGCCGCGCGAGACGAAGCCCTTGTCCTTGAGCTTGGCCACCACCGTCTTCACGGTCTCGGCCGGGATGCCGAAGCCGATGCCGATCGAGCCGCCGGACGGCGAGTAGATCGCGGTGTTCACCGCCACCACGTTGCCGTCGGTGTCGAAGGTCGGCCCGCCGGAGTTGCCCTTGTTGATCGGGGCGTCGATCTGGATGAAGTCGTCATAAGGCCCGGAGCCGATGTCGCGGCCGCGCGCCGAGACGATGCCGGCGGTCGCGGTGCCGGCGAGCCCGATAGGGATTGCCGACCGCCACCACCCAGTCGCCGACCCGCGGCGGATTGTCGGCGAACGTCACGAACGGGAATTTCTTGTCGGAGTCGACCTTGATCAGCGCCAGATCGGTCTTCTGGTCGGTGCCGATCACCTTGGCGGAATACTCCTTGCCGTCGTCGGTCTTGACCTGCACCGTCTTGGAGTGGTCGACGACGTGGAAGTTCGTCACCGCGTAGCCGTCCGCCGAGATGAAGAAGCCCGAGCCCAGCCCGGTGATGAACTGCTTGCGGGTGCCCTGGCTGAACTGCCGCGGGTTGAGGCCGAACTGCCGGAAGAACTGCTGCAGCTGGTCGCTGTTGCCGCTGAACTGCTGCTGCTGCATTCCCTCGCCGCTGCCGACGGTCTGGTCGGCATCCTGCTCGATCTTGACGCGCACCGAGATCACCGCGGGCTTCACCCGCTGGATCAGGTCGGCGAAGCCGGCCTTCGGCTGCACCGATTCGGCGGCATGCGCGGATGTGCCGCCGAACGTCACCGGGCTGTGGCCGGGCCCGGCCAGCGCAACACCGGCGCCGATCGCCGCGACCGAAGCGAGCAGCACGACGCGGCGCTTGGTCAGGAACGCGCGAGCTTTGGGAATCGTTTGGTTGATCATGAGTCAGTCTCCATCGTTGCGATTGATCGGCACCGTCGCCGGCGCTCATGGTGTCAATGCGCAATAATGGGGATCGCACCTTACGGTGCCCTGACGACCGAATTAATCCTTGTTCATGCGAGAAAACGCCGCCAATTCCGGCGTAAACGCGCGGCACGAAATCGCGCGAATTGTCGCAGGCGACGCCGGTCAGGTGCGCGCGGTCTTGCGGCGATCGACCGGCGACCGCATCGCCCCACGGCCGCTCGACGGTGGCAAGCCCGATCAGCGCGCCCTGCAGATAGTCGCAGCCCCACTCGGCGAGCAGCTTCGCCGACGCCTCGTCCTGCACCCATTCGGCGACGGTCTTCAGGCCGAGCCGCTTGGGCGAGATCGACCAGCGCCTGGACGAAGGCGCGGTCGTCGTCGGTGCGCATCAGGTTCTGCACGAAGGCGCCGTCGATCTTGAGAATGTCGACGCCGAGTTTGCGCAGATTGCGGAACGACGTGTAGCCGGAGCCGAAATCGTCGATCGCGATGCGTGCAGCCGAGATCCTTCACCCGGCGACACGAAGCCGCGGGTGTCGTCGATGTCGTGGATCGCCGCCGACTCGGTGATCTCGACGGTGAGCCGCTCGGCGACGCCGGCATTGGCGCGAAGCAGCGCGCCGAGCGTCGACCACCAGTCCGGATCGGTGGTGGAGGCCGGCGCCACGTTGACGCTGGCCTGCAGCGCCGGCACCGCCGACATCTCGCTGACCAGCAGTTCCAGCACGCGGTGATCGAGCAGCCGCACCAGGCCGAGCCGCTCGGCGATCGGGACCACCTCGCTGGCGGCACCAGCGCGCCGTCGGCGCGCCGGATCCGCATCAGGCATTCGTGGAACGCCGGTCTGCCGCGTCGCGGTGTCGACCACCGGCTCGAACGCCAGCAGGATGCGCCGCTCGTTCAGCGCGGTGACGATCTCGTCGGCGGCGCGCACGTTGTCGCGCCGCAGCGCCTCGCGCTCGACATTCGGGCCGATAGACCTGGAACGAGCCGAGCCGCTTGGCCTTGGCGCGGTCGAGCGTCTCCTGGGCGCGCGCCAGGATTTCCTGCACGTTGGTGGCGTGGCGCGGCGCGGTGACGCCGCCGATGGTCACGGTGACGGCGACCGGGCCGGCGCTGGTGCGCACCACGTCGTCGCGGACGCCGGCGACCAGCCGCTCGGCGGCCTTGTTCATGTCGTCCGGCGTGCAGTTGTTGAGGATGATGCCGAACTTGTTGCCGGAGAAGCGACCGAGCTGGTCGCCGCCGCGCATCTTGGTGCGCAGCCGCTTGGCCACCGCGCCGATCGCCTCGTCGGCGATGTCGAAGCCGTAGGATTCGTTGATGCGGGCGAGATTGTCGACCGCGACCAGCATGAAGCCGCAGGAGTTGCGCTGCGCCACCGCCTGCTTGAACGTGGTCTCCAGCACCTCGGTGAGATGGAAGCGGTTCATCTCGCCGGTCAGGCCGTCGAACCGCGACAGGTAAGTGAGCCGCTCCTCCTGATCGTGCCGCTCGTTGATGACGCGGACGATGCCGTGCGCGCGCGCGGGCTTGCCGTCGGTGCCGGCGAACCAGCGGCCGATGTCCTCGATCCAGAGCGCCTTGTCGGCGCCCGTCGGATGCAACGCGTACTGCACCTGATAGGGCACGCCGGCGCCCTCATCGCGCAGCGGCGATTTCATCACCGCATCGAAACGGCTGGTCGCGGCGTCGGCGGCGAGCAGCTTGGCGTAGTTGCGCCCGCTGGAGATCGCGGCGAGGCTGCCGACCATCAGCACGTCGCTCGGCATTGGGGCCCCAGGTCAGCACGTCGGTGTCGATCGCCCACTCGTAGGACGCCTCGCCGATCGAGGCCATGATCGCGGCCGGATCGAACGCCGGTTCGCTCGCCGAGCCGCGCCGCGGTTCGCGGGCCGGCTCGCGCGCCGGCTCGGGCGTGGCAAAGACGTCGGCGCGGCCGAACACATCGGCCGCCTGCGCGAGCGTGGCCCGAGTGAGCCGGGCGAGCGGTCGTCTCGATCTTGGATCACGGTCGAACCTTTTTGGGAAAGCCGCGTTGCCGAACAGTGCGAGAACGCAGCGTCAATCCAGGGCTCACGCTAGCGGAGAACCATTAAACAAACGCGCAAATCGCGGTCGTTACGCCGACATTAGCCCTGGCATGGCGCTTGCGATGTTCCTTGTACGGGACGCTCGCTGTCCCGCGCTGACACAGGAGCGCGCGATGCCGGCAGAAATCGATTCACCATCTTCAAGCCGCGCGCTCGTCACCGCTCGTGCCGCAAGCCGCACGACGCGCATCCGCACCGCCCGGTCCAGCGCGTCGGCGTCGTTCCTCACCCAATTGATCGCGAGTGCCAGCCGCGTCCCGCAGACCCGCGAGCGCCGCCGCGCCGAAGCCGGCCGAAGTCATCGCGGCCTATCGGGCCACGGTTGAGAGATTGCAAAGGCTGAACGAAAAATCCGACTGAATCCGATCAGGATTCAGTAACCAAGCGCGCAGCCATCCTTGCGCGGCTCGGAGCCGCCGATCAGCACGCCGCGCTTCCAGTCGATGCGGATCGCCTGCGCGCCGCCCCACGGCGACGGCGCGATCACGATGCTGATGGCCGCGCGCCTTCAGCCCTTCGATGGTCGCGGCCGGCATGCCGCGCTCGACCACGGTGGTCTCGCCCTCGAAGAACGCGCGCGGCGCGTCGATCGCGCTCTGGATGTCCATGCCGTAGTCGTACAGGTTGAGCACCATCTGCACGTGGCCCATCGGCTGGTAGTGCGCGCCCATCACGCCGAAGCTCGACGTCGCAGCGGCCGTCGCGCATCGCCAGCGCCGGGATGATGGTGTGCATCGGCCGCTGGCTCGGGCCGAGCGTGTTCGGATGGCCGGGATCGAGCACGAAGCCCGAGCCGCGGTTGTTGAACATGACGCCGGTCTTCTCGGTGCAGATCGCGGTGCCGAACGCCGAGTAGAGCGAGTTGATGATGCGAGACGGCGCGGCGGTCGCGATCGACCACGGTGAGATAGACGGTGTCGCTGCCGGGCGTCGGCGCGGTCGGCAACGGCACGCGCTTGGTGCGATCGAGCTTGGCGGCGAGCTTTTTGGCGAACGCCTTGTCGTTGAGCGCCGCGGTCTGCACGCGCATCCGCGACGGCTCGGCGATGTGGGTGTCGCGCACGCGCAAAGCCGAGCCGCGCCGCCTCCAGCATCAGATGGAAGCGATCGGGCCCGAGCGGATCGAGCTTGGCCATGTCGAAATTTCTCGAGGATGTTGAGCGTCACCAGCGCGGTGAGCCCCTGGGTGTTGGGCGGAATTTCGACGAGATCGATGCCGCGATAATTGGTCGAGATCGGCGTCACCACCTCGCCGCGATGCGCTGGCGAAATCCTCGGCCGTCAGCACCGAGCCCGCGCTCGCGAAGCGTCGTCACCATGTCCTGCGCGATCGGCCCCTCGTAGAACGCGCGCGCGCCGTCCTTGGCGATCGCCTTCAAGGTCGCGGCCAGCGCCGGCAGCTTGACGATGTCGCCTTCGTGCGGGCGCGTGGCCGTTGCGGCAGATAGTGCTTGGTCGCGCCGGGGCTGTTGCCGAGCTTGCCGACCAGGGCCTTCCAGTCCGAGGCGACGCGCGGCGCGACCGGAAAGCCGAATTCGGCGTAGTGGATGGCGGGCTCCAGCACGCGCTGCGAGCGGCCAGGTGCCGTGCGCCTTGAGGATCGCGTCCCAGGCCTCGATCGCGCCCGGCACGTTGACGGCGTGCGGCGAGGTCGGCTCGATCGAGCGCATGCCCTTGGCGAGCAGCGCCTCGGTCGAGGCCTTGGCGCCGGAGCGGCCGCAGCCGTTGTAGCCCCACACCGGCTTGCCATCCTCGGCGATCAGCGCGAAGCAATCGCCGCCGATGCCGGTCATGTGCGGCTCGATCACGCACAGCACGGCGACCGCCGTCACCGCTGCGTCCACCGCATTGCCGCCGAGGCGCAGCACGTCGATGGCGGCGAGCGTCGCCAGCGGATGCGAGGTCGCCGCCATGCCTTCGCCGGCGATCACCGGCGAACGGCCGGGCAGATGGAAATCGCGGCTCATGGAATGGGACGCTCGAACGTGCGCGATCAGATCGGCGAAGCGTCGCGTTCGATCGGATGTCGCGCTGCGCCGTCCGCGCGGTGATGATGAAGCCCGCCAGCACGTCGACCAGGCTGATCACCATCAGGATGAAGAACGTCGAGGTGCCGGCCCGCGCGACCAGCAGGAATTCGACCAGCATGACGATGAACAGGACCATCGACAGGATGTGGTCCATCAGCCCGCGGATGCCCATCCGGGTCGCCTTGACGACCTCGACGCCCAGCAGCAGGATCGGCGAACGCCAGGAGGATGTCCTCGGGCGTCACGGTCCAATCCTGACCGGAGATCAGATGGATGGTCGACGACGCTGGCGGTCCAGGTCAGGCCCGGCGTCAGGAACGCGATCATGTTGTAGATCGCGAACGTGATCACCAGCAGCGGAAAACCGATCAGGTACATGGCCGACCCTCCCCTGGCGCGAGCCATGGCACCCTCCCTTAAGCCTCGGTCTTCGCCTTCAGCACCGACCGGCCCTTGTACATGCCGGTCTTCAGATCGATGTGGTGCGGGCGGCGCAGCTCGCCGGAATCCTTGTCCTCGACATAGGTCGGCGCGCTTCAGCGCATCCGCCGAACGGCGCATGCCCCGCCTCGACGGCGACGTTTTTTTCTTTGGCACGGCCATGGTGAAATCTCCTTGAAATACCGCGGCGCGATCGCGCCGGACCGTCAAAACCTCTCGGGAAGCCGGGCTTATAGAGGAAGCCCTTCTGCCAAGGCTAGACCCCTTTTCGCGGGCCCAAGACACGCGTCGATCGCGGCCGAACGGGCCGCCCGCGCCTGGACGATGCCGGCGATCCGCCGCATCACCGGCCGCGGCGCCTTGGCGCTGCGCCGCTTCGGATTGGGCAGCATCGCGGCGAGCAGCGCCGCCTCGCCGGCCGAGAGCTGCGAGGCCGGCTTGTTGAAGGCGTAGCGCGAGCCGGCCTCGATGCCGAATTCGCCGTTCGGGCCCCATTCGGCGATGTTGAGATAGATTTCCATGATCCGCCGCTTCGGCAGCACCAGATCGATCCACAGCGCCAGCGGGAACTCCAGGCCCTTGCGGATGAAGCTGCGGCCCGGCCACAGGAACAGGTTCTTGGCGGTCTGCTGGGTGATGGTCGAGCCGCCGCGCGCCTCGGTGATGTCGTCGGCGTCCTCCAGGCGGCCCGAAGCTCGGTCCAGATCGATGCCGTGATGGACGCAAAACCGGCCGTCCTCGGACGCGATCACGGAGCGCGGCAGCACCGGCGCGATCCGGTCCAGCGGCACCGGGATGCGCTCGACCCGCTTGCCCGAGCACCCAGCGGGCCAGCATCAGGGTCGACACCGGATCGACCACGCGGTAGAGCGGCGTCAAGCAAATAGGGCAGCAGCAGCACGGCAACCAGCGCCGCGACCAGCCAGCGAAGCACGCGAAAGGCCGTTTTGCGGCCCGAACCAGAGCTTGTCATTGCCGCCGAGTTAAGCACAATTCATCCCATGTCGCGCACCGCCGCCAAGACCGAACCGCCCCGGACGCCTCGTTTGCCGCGCGGCTGAACGCCGCGGCGAACGACACCGAGCAACTGCTCGACCGGCTGCTGGCCGCGGCGCCCGCCGAGGGCGAGATCGCGCGGCCGCATCGCATCATCGAGGCGATGCGCTACACCAGCCTCGGCGGCGGCAAGCGGCTGCGGCCGTTCCTCGCGGTCGAGACCGCGGCGCTGTTCGGCGTGCCGCGCGAGCAGGCGCTGATGGCCGGCGCCGCGATCGAGCTGGTGCATTGCTATTCGCTGGTGCACGACGACCTGCCGGCGATGGACGACGACGATCTGCGCCGCGGCCGGCCGACCGCGCACAAGAAATTCGACGAGGCGACCGCGATCCTGGCCGGCGACGGCCTGCTCACCTTCGCCTTCGACGTGCTGGCGCGGCCGGAGACCCATCCCGACGCCGCGGTGCGGATCGCGCTGGTGACGGGGCTTGCCCGCGCCGCCGGCCTCGGCGGCATGGTCGGCGGCCAGATGCTCGATCTCGCCGCCGAAGGCCGCTTCGGCAAGAACGACAGGCCCAGGGCGAGAAGGACGTGCTGACGCTGCAGGCGATGAAGACCGGCGCGATCCTGAAATTCTGCTGCACCGCCGGCGCCATTCTCGGCAACGCGCCGAAGGCCAAGCGCGACGCCGTCAACCGCTACGGCCAGGTGATCGGCCAGGCGTTCCAGATCGCCGACGACCTGCTCGACGTCGAGGGCGACACCGCGACCCTCGGCAAGGCCGCCGGCAAGGACGCCGCCCACGGCAAGGCGACCCTGGTCGATCTGCTCGGCATCGCGGGCGCGCGCGCGCGGCTCGCGCAACTCGTCAAGGACGCCGAGAGCGCGCTCGCGCCGTTCGGCGCCGACGCCGCCATCCTGAAAGACGCCGCGCATTTCGTCGCCGAGCGGCGCGCGTAAGCGCCATCCGATGAGCACGCAAGGCCAAGCGCCCGGCCTACCTGCATCCGGGTCGGCATGGCGCACAAGCGGCTGGTCATTTCGGCCGTGATCGGCGTCATCGCCGCTGCTGGTCGCTGCCCAGCCTCGCCGATCACGCGCATGCTGATCGGCTGGGACGTCGGCGTGCTGATCTATCTCGTCGCGGCGGCCGTCGTGATGGCGCAATGCTCCTCGGTCGCGCAGATGAAGAGCAACGCGGCGGCGCAGGACGAAGGCGCCTTCGCCATCCTGATCCTGACCGTCGCGGCGGCGATCGCGAGCCTCGGCGCGATCTTCGCCGAGCTCGCGGTGATCGAGCGCACGATCCGCACTACGGACTCTACGTCGCGCTCGCCATCGGCACCGTGGTGCTGTCCTGGACCTTCATCCACACCATCTTCGCCCTGCACTACGCCCACGAGTTCTACGGCGAGCGGCGTGCGCAAGAGCGGCCTGCAGTTTCCCGGCGACGACCAGCCGGACTACTGGGACTTCGTCTATTTTGCCTTCGTCATCGGCATGACGTTCCAGGTCTCGGACGTCGCGGTCACGCACAAGTCGATCCGGCGCATGGTCGTGGCCCACGGCGTGCTGTCGTTCTTCTTCACCACCGCCATCGTCGCCATGACCGTGAACATTGCGGCCAGCGTCATTCAGAAATAGATCATTGACGTGCACGGGGCGCGGCGCTCATGACCGAGACCATTCAGATCATTCTGTTTCTGCTGGCGGTGCTGGTGGTGGTCGCCGTCGTCGCCCAGCGCCTCAACACCGCGCCGTCGATCCTGCTGGTGGTCGCCGGCATCGCGCTGGCGCTGATCCCCGGCCTGCCGCCGGTCGAGCTCGCGCCGGAGCTGGTGCTGCTGGTGCTGCTGCCGCCGCTGATCTATTCGGCCGGCGTGTCGATGAGCTGGCGCGAATTCCGCTTCAACCTCCGCCCGATCACGCTGCTCGCGTTCGGCTGCGTGGTGTTCACCACCTGCGCGGTCGCCGCCGCCGTGCACTACCTGCTCGGCTGGCAATGGGGCGTCGCCTTCGTGCTCGGCGCCATCGTCGCGCCGCCGGACGTGGTGGCGCCGCTCGCCATCGCGCGGCGGCTCGGGCTGCCGCGGCGGCTGCTGGTGGTGCTGGAGGGCGAAGGCCTCGCCAACGACGCCACCGCGCTGATCCTCTACCGCTTCGCCGTGGTCGCGATCTCGACCGGCTCGTTCTCGCTGTCGAAGGCCGGCGGCACGTTCGGCCTGATCGTGCTCGGCGAGATCTTCTACGGCATCGGCGTCGGCTGGCTCAGCCTGCGGCTGCGGCAATGGGCGCAAAACCCGCGCGTCGAGATCACGCTGTCGCTGATGACGCCCTATCTCGCCTATCTGGATCCCCGAGCATCTCGGCGGCTCCGGCGTGCTGGCGACCGTCGCCTGCGGCCTCTACGTGAGCTGGAACGGGCCGCGGCTGATTCCGGCCGCGACGCGGCTGCAGGGCATCTTCTTCTGGGACCTGATCATCTATCTGATCGAGGGCTTCGTCTTCCTCATCACCGGCCTGCAGGCGCGCACGCTGATCGAGAAGGCGCACGACTTCCCGGTCCGCGAGCTGCTGGCGGTCACCGCGCTCACCGCCGCCATCGTCATCGTGGCGCGCTTCGTCTGGATTTATCCGGCGACCTATCTGCCGCGCTGGCTCATCCCGTCGCTGGCGCAGCGCGATCCGTCGCCGCCGTGGCAGCAGACGTTCATCCTCGGATTCACCGGCGTGCGCGGCGTGGTCTCGCTCGCCGCGGCGCTCGCCATTCCGCTGACCGTCGCAGGCGGCGCGCCGTTTCCGCACCGCGACCTGATCCTGTTCGCCACCTTCGGCGTCATCATCATCACCCTGGTCGGTCAGGGCCTGACGCTGCCGGCCGTGATCCGCTGGCTCGGCGTCGACCGCCACGGCAAGGCCGAGCATCGCCGCGAGCAGGAGGCCGAGCTTGCCGCGCGCAACGAGGCGATCGCGCGCGTCGCGGCAGCATCTCAAGAAGCTCGACCGAGGAGCGCAAGCTCAGCGCCGAGACCGTCGAGTTCCTCAACGCGCGCCACGATCACCGCGAGCGGCTCATTCCCGAGCGACCTCGACGACGGGCTCGACGTCATCCATGCCAGCAACGACGTGCGGCTGGAGCTGATCGCGGCCGAGCGCGACTTCCTCTACGAGCTGCTGCGCGACGGCAAGATCACCGACGAATCGCGGCGGCGGCTGGAGCGCGATCTCGATCTGGAAGAGGCCACGATCCTGGCGCGGCGCGAAGGCGACGCCGCTGTAGCGCATGGACGCCGCAACGCCCGACGACTTCTACGACAAGCTGCCGCTGTTTCGCGACTTCACCGAGGTGATGGACCCGAGCCTGTTCAGGCCGCTGCCCGGCGACTGGGTGATCGGCATCGCCGACGTGGTGCAATCGACCAAGGCGATCGCCGAGAACCGCTACAAGGCGGTGAACATGGCCGGCGCCGCGGTGATCGTCGCGGTGACCAACGCGCTCGCACGACCGCGAATTTCCCTTCGTGTTCGGCGGCGACGGCGCAAGCTTCGCGGTGCCGGCCGACGGCCGCGGCGCTGGCGCGCCAGGCGCTCGCCGAGACCGCGACCTGGGTGAAGGAGGACCTCGATCTGACGCTTGCGGATCGGCATGGTGCCGGTCGCGGAGATTCGCGCGCAGGGCCTCGACGTCCGCGTCGCCCGCTATGCGCCGTCGGAGAACATCTCGATCGCGATGTTCTCGGGCGGCGGCATGGCCTGGGCCGACGCCGCGATGAAGCGCGGCGAGATCGCGGTGCCGCAGGCGCCGCCCGGCGCGCATCCCGATCTGTCCGGGCTGTCGTGCCGCTACGAGGAAATCCCGGCCTCGCGCGGGCTGGTGCTGTCGCTGGTGGTCGCGCCCGGCGCCGGGCGCGGACGCCGAAGCGTTCCGCGCCGCCATCGAGCAGATCGCCCGCATCGTGGAGAAGACGCCGGACGCGTCGCGGCCGGTGCCGGGCCAGCGGCTCCGCTTCACCTGGCCGCCGGCCGGCGCCGACCTCGAGGCGCGCGCCTCGCGGCGCGCCGGCGAGTCGGTCCGCGCGCGCAAGATCAAGGTGCTGGCGAGGACGCTTCCTGTATTTCCTCATCATGCGTTTCGGCATCACGGTCGGCAGCTTCATCCCGGCGAAATACACCCGCGAGCTGATCGACAATTCCGATTTCCGCAAGTTCGACGATTCGCTCCGCATGGTGCTCGACTGCACGCCGGAGCTGGCCGACGAGATCGAGGCGCACCTCAAGGAATGCGCCGCGAAGGGCATCGTGCGCTACGGCATGCACCGCCAGCAGGCCGCGATGATGACGTGCTTCACGCCGTCGCCGACGCGCTCCAACCACGTGCATTTCATCGACGGCGCGATGGGCGGCTATGCGATGGCGGCGAGCGCGATGAAGGCGAGCGCGGTTGACTCCGCGGCCTGCTCCGCTGTTACTTTTGCGTCGAAACTTCGAAAGGATCGTCCCATGACCAAAGCCACCGCCGTTCTCACGCCCGGCGAGCCGGTCACGCTGCCGCCGGCCGGCAACATCAGCTTCGAGATCGAGAAGGGCCAGCGCTTCAAGCTGACCCAGCCGCAGGGCGAGCAGGTCGCCGACCTGGTCTCGTTCAACCGCGACGACCCGCGCGAAATCCTGTCGATGCTGTCCAGCCGCGCCGTCAACCTGAGCTACAAGTTCACCAAGCCGATGACGCTCTATTCCAATCTGCTCGCGCGAGATGTGGAAGATCGACGAGGACCTGACCGGCGAGAACTATTGCGGCGGCGGCTACTGCTCCGAGCACATGAACATGCGGCGCTACGGCGACAAGGCCAAGGGCGCAGCCGAACTGCCAGCAGAATCTGGAGACGGCGATCCGCGGCTACGGCATGGACCGCTGGAATTTCAACGTCGACGCCTGCTTCAACGTGTTCATGACGGTGGCCTACGACGCCGACGGCAAGTGGGAAATCCGGCTGCCGAAGGGCAAGCCCGGCGACTACATGACGATGACGGCGCTGATGCCGCAGATCGTGGCGATCTCGAACTGCCCGATCCTGTTCAACGCCTGCAACAACTACAAGCTCAAGCCGCTGACGCTGGAGATTTTGAAGGGTTAGCGCGCGGTCCTGGAGCGCGTGCTTGCTCGCGTCGATCCGCCGGATCAATTCATCGACGGCGGGATGCGGTCGCGAACGGCATGAACCGAAGCGGTGCGCAGAAGGTGACCTGATCGCCAAAGACGCTCGGCTTCCGCAGTGTCAGCGTCACGCGAGGCGGATTCATGTACGGCTGAATAATTCACATTCATGACGTCCGACAGTGCGATCGCGGTCGCTGCGGCCGCCGTTTCTCACGATCAATCGCATCGCCGTCGTCGTCGACCTCGTCGACGAGGTCGAAGACCAGCTTCTTCATCATGAAGAAACCGAAGCCGATCATCACGACCGGGGCGAGCAGGAACGGCACCCGCGAATCCGCATTCGCCAGTCCGCCGAACAGCGAGACGCTGATGAAAACGGCCGAGAGTGCCGAACCAGGCGACGGGAAATATGCGCTTGTACCAAAACGTGGCCCGCGAGGATAAGCGGCGCATCGGCTGCCGCCCGCCTGTTGCTACTCCGCCGCCGTCTGCCCCGCACCGCCGGCGCCGTAGCGGCGCTCGATGTAGTCGATCACGAGCTTCTGGAAATCCGGCGAGACGGTCGGGCCGCGCAAGGTCACCGCCTTCTTGCCGTCGATGAACACCGGCGCGGCCGGCGCCTCGCCGGTGCCGGGCAGCGAGATGCCGATGTCGGCGTGCTTGGACTCGCCCGGGCCGTTGACGATGCAGCCCATCACCGCGACGTTCAGCCCCTCGACGCCCGGATAGCGCTTCTTCCACTCCGGCATCGAGTCGCGGATGAACGACTGGATGCCGCCGGCCAGTTCCTGGAACGTGGTCGAGGTGGTGCGGCCGCAGCCGGGGCAGGCCGCGACCAGCGGCACGAAGGTGCGGAAGCCCATGGTCTGCAGGATTTCCTGCGCGACCTTCACTTCGAGCGTGCGGTCGCCGCCCGGCTCCGGCGTCAGCGAAACGCGGATGGTGTCGCCGATGCCCTCCTGCAGCAGAATGCCGAGCGCCGCCGACGAGGCGACGATGCCCTTCGATCCCATGCCGGCCTCGGTCAGGCCGAGATGGATCGCGTAATCGGAGCGCGCGGCCGAGCTCCTTGTAGACCTCGACCAGATCCTGCACCGCCGACACCTTGGCCGACAGGATGATGCGGTTGCGCGGCAGGCCGATCTCCTCGGCGCGCGCGGCCGACAGCAGCGCCGACTGCACCATCGCCTCGCGGGTCACCGCGCGCGCGTCCTTCGGATCGTTCGACTTGGCGTTCTCGTCCATCAGGTGCGTCAGCAATTCCTGATCGAGCGAGCCCCAGTTGGCGCCGATGCGCACCGGCTTGTTGTGCTTGATCGCCATCTCGACGATGGCGGAGAACTGCCGGTCCTTCTTGTCCTTGAAGCCGACGTTGCCGGGATTGATGCGGTACTTGTCGAGCGCCTCGGCGCAGCCGGGATGGTCGGCCAGCAGCTTGTGGCCGATGTAATGGAAGTCGCCGACGATCGGCACTTCGCAGCCGATCTTGAGCAGCCGCTCCTTGATCTTCGGCACCGCGGCCGCGGCCTCGTCGCGGTCCACCGTGATGCGGACGATCTCGGAGCCGGCGGCGGCCAGCGCCGCCACCTGGCGGACGGTGCCGTCGATATCGGCGGTGTCGGTGTTGGTCATCGACTGCACCACCACCGGGGCGCCGCCGCCGACCGTCACGTTGCCGACCTGGACCGGCACCGACCGGCGCCTCGTCGCCTGAATTGCCAGCTTCAGCCATGGAACCTCGCTCCATCGCGGACATATAGCCCTACCGGGGCCGGTTGACGAGAATCAGCCCGGCCGCCACCAGCAGCACGGCCAGCGCAAAAGCCGGCGTCAGCGGCTCGCCCAGCACCAGATGGCCGGCGGCGACCCCGAACAGTGGGGTCAGGAATGTGAAGGCCGAAAGACGGCTGGCCGAGAATTTGACGATCAGCGCGAACCACAGGCTGAAGGTCGTGCCGACCACGATGGTCTGGTAGGCCAGCGAGCCGAGCGCCACCGCCGACGGCATGGCCGTGATGCGCTCGCCGAAGACGAGCGCGCCGAGCGCCACGATCGGGACGCAGACCCCGATCTGATAGAGCAGCGTCTTTTCCGGCGACGACGCGGGCCAGCGCGCTCGCCTTGATGATCAGCGTGGTGGCGGCCCAGGACAGCGCCGCCGCCGCCATCATCAGGTCGCCGAGCAGCTGGTCGCGGCGAGGAGGCCGGCGCCGGCACGCCGAACGCCACCACCATGCCGACGAACGCCATCAGCAGACCGGCCATTGCATCAGGCTGAAGCGGTCGCCGGGCAAGCACGATGCGCGCGCCGAGCACCACGAAGAACGGCGCGAGATAGATGAACAGCACCGCGCGCGACGCCGTGGTGTAGAGCAGCCCGCGGTAGATCAGCAGGAACTCGAAGCCGAACAGCGCGCCGGCGATCAGGCCGGCGGTCAGAGCGTGCCGTCGCGCGCCATGATCGGCAGGCCGCGCAGCCGCATCATGGCCGAGCACGATCAGCGTCGCCAGCGCTCGAGCGGATCGCGCATTGGATCAGCGGCGGCACGTCGTGGATCGCGAGCTTGATGGCCGGCTGGTTGAAGCCCCAGGTCAGGCAGATCAGCACCACCAGCGCCATGCTGGCGGCATCGAGCGGCCGCGTGTGACTTGCAGGCACGTCCAGCCATCAGGCGTGATCGTGCTGCCGGCAATGCGCGCAGACGCCGCCGATCTCGATCACCGGCGCCTTCGGCGTGAAGCCGGCGGCGCGGGCCGCCGCCTTGAGCTGGTCGGCGACCGCCGCCGACGGCGCCTCGCCGACCGCGCCGCAATGCTCGCAGATCAGGAACACCACGAGGTCGCCGGTGCGCGTGATTGTTGACGCAGGCGACGAAGGCGTTGCGGCTCTCGATCCGATGCACGAGGCCGTTGTCGCGCAGGAAATCGAGCGCGCGATAGATGGTGATCGGCGCCGGCCGCGTCGCCGCTCACGGCGGCGCGGTCCATGATCTCGTAGGCGCCGAGCGGCTTGTGGCTCTCCAGCAGCACCTCCAGCACCTGGCGGCGGATCGGCGTCAGCCGCTGCGCGCGCTGCGCGCACAACGCCTCGGCGTGCTTCAGCGCGTCGGCGGTGCAGCGCTCGTGATCGTGATCGGGGGCGTGGAAGACCGGTTGCGACATACGGCACCGATATGGGGTGGCCGAGCCGATTGTAGCCGGTCCGGCGGGTCGCGCAGAAAAGTGATGGCTGCCCCATGTCGATGTTGCAATGCAGCAATACAATCGCCACCTTCCATGCATGCGTCCGCGGCGATGCCGCGTCGCGAGCAGTCAGCATTCTCGATTTTCAAAGGCTTAGGATATCAACATGCTCAAAGGAAAAAACGCAGTCGTCACCGGCTCGACCTCCGGCATCGGGCTCGGCATCGCCCGCGCCTTCGCCAAGGACGGCGCCAATGTCCTGATCAACGGCTTCGGCCCGGCCGACGACATCGAGAAGGAGCGCGCCGGCATCGAGAAGGAGTTCGGCGTCAAGGCGATCTACTCGCCGCGCCGACATGACCAAGCCCGCCGAGATCGCCGCCATGATCAAGACGGCGGAGACGACAGCTCGGCTCCTGCGACATCCTGGTCAACAACGCCGGCATCCAGCACGTCGCGCCGATCGAGGAATTCCCGATCGAGAAATGGGACGCAGATCATCGCCATCAATCTGACCGCGGCGTTCCACGCCATGCGCGCCGCGATCCCCGGCATGAAGGCGAAGAAGTGGGGCCGCATCATCTCGACCGCGTCGGCGCATTCGCTGGTCGCCTCGCCGTTCAAGTCGGCCTACGTCACCGCCAAGCACGGCCTCGCCGGCCTGACCAAGA
This sequence comes from uncultured Alphaproteobacteria bacterium, assembly GCA_963785665.1. Classification (GTDB taxonomy): domain Bacteria; phylum Pseudomonadota; class Alphaproteobacteria; order Rhizobiales; family Xanthobacteraceae; genus Z2-YC6860. The sequence continues at coordinate 56,960 of CAWAWF010000018.1, read as the reverse complement.
CCGCGGCGCTCGAGCTCGCGACCTTCGGCGTCACCGTCAATTGCATCTCGCCGGGCTATGTCTGGACGCCGCTGGTGGAGAAGCAGATCCCCGACACCATGAAGGCGCGCAACATGACCGAGGAGCAGGTCAAGAACGACGTGCATCCTCGCGGCGCAGCCGACCAAGCAGTTCGTCACCGTCGAGCAGGTCGCGGCGCTCGCGCTCTATCTCACCTCCGACGTCGCCGCCTCGATCACCGGCGCCAATCTCTCCATCGACGGAGGCTGGACCGCGCAGTGATGAACATCCTCCCGCGCGCCTTGGGCCGCTCCGAAAAGCCCGCCCGCCGAACGGCAAGAAGCGCATCAATCTCGCGCTGCAGGGCGGCGGCGCGCACGGCGCGTTCACCTGGGGCGTGCTCGACGAGCTGCTGAACGACGGACGGATCGAGATCGAAGGCATTTCCGGCACCTCGGCCGGCGCGATCAACGCGGTGATGGTGGCCGATGGGCTCGCCCGCGGCGGCCCCGAGGAGGCGCGCAAGCGCCTCGCCGATTTCTGGCGCGCGGCGAGCCGCGACGGCGACATGTCGAAGCTCAACCGCGCCATCTCCGACCGGCTGTTCTCGCTGATCCCGATCGCCGGCGGCCCGATGCAGGCCTGGTTCGACACCATGGCGAGCTATCTGTCGCCCTACGATCTCAACCCGCTCAACATCAATCCGCTGAAGGACCTGATCGTCCGCTTCGTCGATTTCGACGCGGTGAAAAAAAGCGAGCATGCCGCTGTTCATCGCGGCGACCAATGTGCAGACCGGGCGGCTCCGCGTGTTCCCGCGCGAGAAGATCGACGCCGACGCGGTGATGGCCTCGGCGGCGCTGCCCTACGTGTTCAAGGCGGTCGAGATCGACGGCGTGCCCTACTGGGACGGCGGCTACACCGCCAATCCGCCGATCTATCCGTTCTTCCGCACCACCGACACCGAGGACGTGCTGGTGGTGCAGATCAACCCGGTGCTGCGGACCTCGACGCCGCAGACGTCGCAGGAGATCGTCAACCGCATCAACGAGATCACCTTCAACGCCTCGCTGATCGCGGAATATCGCGCCATCGAGTTCGTGCGCCGGCTGATCGACGAGGGCGCGCTCAAGCACGGCACCGGACCGGGCGAATACCGGCGCATCAACGTGCACCGGGTCGATCTCGGCTTCGTCGGCAAGAAGCTGACGCCGCAGAGCCGGCTCAACACCGACTTCGATTTCTTCGAGACGCTGCACCGCGCCGGCCGCCGCGCCGGGCGGCGGTTCCTCGACCAGCATTTCGACGATATCGGCGTGCGCTCGACCATCGACCTGCGCGAGCAGATGCGCGCCGAGAAGGACGACGCGATGCCGGAGGGCGTCGACCGGCTGAGCAAATAGTCTAGAGTCCCGCGATGGCGCATTCCGCTTCTCACCGCCGAAGTCGGGCCGGCGCGACTCGAGGTCGTGGTCGCCGACATCACCACGCTCGCGGTCGATGCCATCGTCAACGCTGCGAACACCTCGCTGCTGGGCGGCGGCGGGGTCGATGGTGCGATCCACCGCGCCGCCGGACGCGAGCTGCTGAAGGAATGCGAAACGCTCGGCGGCTGCGCCACCGGATCGGCGAAGATCACCCGCGGCTACGGCTGCCGGCGAAGCACGTCATCCATGCGGTCGGGCCGGTGTGGAATGGCGGCGAGCGCGGCGAGGCGGATCTGCTGGCCGCCTGCTACCGCACGGCGCTGGCGTCTTGCCGCCGAGCAACGAGCTGCACTCGATCGCGTTCCCGGCGATCTCGACCGGCGTCTATCGCTTTCCCGGCCGATCGCGCGGCGCAGATCGCGGTCGGCACGGTGGTGTCGGAACTGTCCGCGGATGCGCGCGGGATCGAGCAGGTGGTGTTCTGCTGCTTCTCGCAGGAGTCGGCGGAGCATCACGTCAATGCGTTCGCGGAATTGGGATTGGCCTAAGTTCCGCCATCCGAGTGCACGCGACACGCTCTGCGAAGCCAGGGTGGCTGAGCGCAGCCCGGCTGCGCGAGACTGTGCGCAGCTCACACCTTCGGATCGACGTCGAGGCGGATCACCAGCCCCTTCAAGCGCGTCCGACGCCGCCGGATAAATCTTCATCACCGCCGGATCGTGGCCCGGCACGATGTGGTTGCGCGACGACGCCAGCCGCTTCAGCGTCTCGTAGCCTTCCAGCACCTCGCCGAGATTGTAGGTGGTCGGGAACACCCGCGCCTCGTCGAGATGCGGGAACAGATGCACCGCGTCGGCGGCGAGCATCACGATAGCCGCGCTTGGTCTTCACCCGGATGCTCTGCAATCCCATGGCGTGGCCGCCGATGTGGTGCAGCGTGATGCCCGGCGCCATCTCGCTCACGCCGTCGTGGAACGTGACGCGGCCGGCGAACATCTTGCGCAGCATCGAGACCACGTAGTCTTCTTCGTACGAGTTGCGGAGCTGCTTGTGGCACATGCAGCGGCCGGTGCAGTAGTTCATCTCCTTGTCCTGCACGTGATAGCGGGCGCGCGGGAACATATCGACGTTGCCGCAGTGGTCGTAGTGCATGTGGCTGATGATGACGTCTTCGATCTTGTCGGGCTCGACGCCGAGCCGCTTCAGGCCCTCGTTGATCGGCGTGATGACGGTGCGGCCGCGCTTGGTGCCGACCGGCTGGTCGAAGCCGGTGTCGACCAGGAACGTGCGCTTGTCGTTCTTGATGACCCAGACGAAATAATCGAGCGGCTGCAGCACGTCGTGCGGATCGCCGCCGATGTAGTTCTCCGCGGCCTTGCGCTGATGCTCGGCGTAGCGGACCGCGTAGACCTCCCAGATGTCGTCGCTCATGATCCGCTCCTATTTCTTCTTCGCGCGCATCTGCACGCCGGCGCGCTTCTCGACCGTCTTGGCCAGCTCGGTGAAGTCCGAACGCTCGCCATGCTCCGTCATCGCCGCCTCCCACAGGCTGCCGACCGCCTTCGCGACCTCGACCGGGATGCCGAAATCCTCGGCCTCGGCGAGGAACAGCCGCACGTCCTTCACCATCAGCGCCATGCCGAAGCCGTAGTCGAACGTGCCGGGCAGCACCGAGCGCGGAAACTTCTGCGTGGTCGCGGTGTTCATGCCGCTGCCGGCGTTGATGACGTCGCACATCAGGCTCGGATCGAGCCCGGCCTTGACGCCCATCGCGATCGCCTCGGAGCTTGCCGCCATGCCGGTGGCGGAGAGGAAATTGTTGGCGAGCTTCATGCTCTGGGCGAGGCCCGGCCGGTCGCCGCAGACGAACACCTTGCCGAACACTTCGAGCGCGGGCGGACGCTGCTCGATCTCGTCGTTCGGGCCGGACACCATCACCGCGAGCGTGCCCTTCTCGGCGCCGGCGACGCCGCCGCTCACCGGGCAGTCGATCTGCACGATGTTGCGCTGCTTTCAAAATCTCGGCGGTCTTGACCGCGGCGCGCGAGCCGGTGGTCGAGAGATCGACGTAGCGCCGCACGCGGTTGCCGCGGATCAGGCCGTCGTCGCCGCTGACGACCTTCATGCCGATGTCGAGCGACGGCAGGCTCGTCATCACCGTCTCGACCCGGTCGGCGACGTCGGCCGGCGAGCGCGCGGCCTCCGCGCCGAGCTTGACCAGCGGCTCCATCGCCTCCTTGCGGGTGTCGAACACCGTGAGCTTGTGGCCGGCCTCGACCAGGCGCCGGCTCATCGGCCCGCCCATGCTGCCGAGGCCGATGAATCCGATTTCCATTCCGTCCCTCCGGCGATGTTTTTCTGAACTCCTGGCGAGAGTGCCCGAGCGCGGCGCAGGCCGTCATCCAGCGATCCGCGTGCACTGCACAAAAGGCGCTTGCCAATATGATAAGCTACCTTATATTATCGCTGCATAGGAATAAGCGCACATGCCGCCATCGCAGCCAAAACCGAGAAATCCTCTTTACAATCAGCGACGTAGGCCGCCTGCTGCGGACCTACGCCGACCAGAAGGCGCGCCGATTCGGCCAGACCCGGGCGCAGTGGGCGGTGCTGCTGCGGCTCGAACGGCGCGAGGGCCTCAAGCAATCCGACCTCGCCGAGGACCTCGACATCCAGCCGATCACGCTGACCCGGCTGGTCGACCGGCTCTGCGACAACGGCCTGATCGAGCGCCGGCCCGATCCGAACGATCGCCGCGCCAAGCGGCTTTACCTGACGCCGGCGGCGCGGCCGCTGCTCGACCGCATCGAGAGCGCAGGTCGAGGAGCTGGCCGAAACCGTGCTCGCCGGCGTCGATCCGGCCGCCGTCGGCGTGCTGCTCACGCAGCTCGGGCTCGCGCGCGAAAATCTCCGGCAGGCGATTGCCGACAAGACACCGCAGGACGTGAAGCGTTATGGCTGAACCCTCATTGAAAGTCGTGTCCGACGCGCCGTCGATCGCCGACGGCGCGAAGTCGCCGGCGAAGAAGGCATTCCCGCGGAAGCGCCTGCGCATGATCCTGCTGGTCGCGCTGCCGCTGATCGCGGCTGGCGATCGGCGCGCTTCTTCTATCTCGGCTCGGGCCGCTACATCACCACCGACAACGCCTATGTCGGCGCGCAGAAGGTGCTGATCACGCCGGACATCTCCGGCAAGGTCGCGCGCGTCATCGTGCGCGAGGGCCAGCACGTCAAGGCCGGCGACGAGCTGTTCGAGATCGATCGCGCAGCCGTTCCGCATCGCCGTCGATCAGGCGCAGGCCAAGCTCGCGACGGTGCAGCACCGATTTCACCAATCTGAAAAGCGACTACCGGATCTACAGCCAGCTCGCCGACGTCGGCGCAGCAAGAACGTCGAGCTCAAGAAAGCGCGACGTCGAGCGCAAGAAGGCGCTCGCCGAATCGCAGCGCCGGCTCGCAGGTCGACTTCGACACCGCGGTCGCCGCGCTAGCTGACGGCGCAGCTGCAGGCGCAGTTGGCCGTCGCAGCGCAAGGACAAGTCGTTCAACCAGCTGCTCGGCAACCCGAATCTGCCGATCGAGAAATTCCCCGCCTATCAGCAGGCGGAGGCCGCGCTCGAGCAGGCGCAGCGCGATCTCGACCACACCGTGCTGCGCGCGCCGATCGACGGCATGGCGACGCAGGTCGACAACATCCAGCTCGGCCGCTTCGTCACCGCCGGCACGCCGGTGTTCGCGGTGATCGACGACAGCGCGCCGTGGGTCGACGCCAACCCGAAGGAAACCGACATCACCAATCTGCAGATCGGCCAGCGCGCCACGGTGTTCGTCGACACGTTCCCGGACACGACGTTCACCGGCACCGTCGAATCGGTCAGCCCCGGCACCGGCGCGCAATTCGCGATCCTGCCGCCGCAGAACGCCAGCGGCAACTGGGTCAAGGTGGTGCAGCGCGTGCCGCTTCGCGTCCGGCTCGACAAGGATCCGATGACTGAGCAGGCTCCGCGCCGGCATGAGCGCCTATGTCGAGATCGACACCGGCAAGCGCACGGCGCTGTTCGGCTCGCGCGAGCGACGCGCAAGCAGGCGGCCGACCAAAAATGATGCGCCTCGCCTCAGGCATGTCGCCGTCCGCCCGCCGCACCATGCTGACGGTGTGCGCGATGACCGCGACCATCATGCAGGCGCTCGACACCACCGTCGCCAACGTGGCGCTGCCCTACATGCAGGGCTCGCTGTCGGCCTCGCTCGACCAGATCAACTGGGTGCTGACCTCCTACATCGTCGCCTCCGCGATCATGACGGCGCCGATCGGCTGGATGTCCGACCGGTTCGGGCGAAAGCGCCTGTTCATCATCTGCTGCGCCGGCTTCACCGTCGCGTCGCTGCTGTGCGCGTCGTCGCAGGACATCGGCGCCATGGTGTTCGCCCGCCTGCTGCAGGGCGCGTTCGGCGCGGCGCTGGTGCCGCTGTCGCAATCGGTGATGCTCGACGCCTATCCGCCCGAGCAGCGCGGCCAGGCCATGGCGATCTGGGGCATGGGCGTGATGCTCGGGCCCGATCCTCGGCCCGGCGCTCGGCGGCTTCCTCACCGACCACTACTCCTGGCACTGGGTGTTCCTGATCAACCTGCCGGTCGGCATCGTCACCGTGCTCGGCCTGATGCTGTTCATGGACGAGACCAAGAAGCAGACGCACGATGCGCTTCGACTGGTTCGGCTTCATCGCGCTCGCCATCGGCATCGGCTCGCTGCAACTGATGCTCGACCGCGGCGAGCAGGTCGGCTGGTTCGGCTCCGCCGAGATCATCGTCGAGCTGATCATCTCGATCGCCGGCTTCTACTTCTTCTTCGCGCATTCGCTGACGACCGACGAGCCGTTCGTGCGCTTCGAGCTGTTCAAGGACCGCAACTTCGCCGCCGCCTGCCTGTTCATGGTGATGATCGGCGTGTCGCTGTTCGGCACCATGGCGCTGATCACGCCGTTCACGCAGAACCTGCTGGGCTATCCGATCCTGACCGCCGGCTTCGTGCTCGGCTCGCGCGGCGTCGGCACGCTGATCGCGATGATGGCGGTCGGCCGGCTGCTCAAGTTCGTCGAGGCGCGCACGCTGGTGTTCTGCGGCCTGACGCTGACGGCGGTGACCCTCTATCAGATGGTCGGCTTCACCACCGACACCTCGACCCAGACCATCGTCGTCACCGGCATCATCCAGGGCGCCGGCCTCGGCCTCGTGTTCGTGCCGCTCTCCACGGTCGCCTTCGCCACGCTGCCGGGCGAGCTGCGCAACAGCGGCACCGCCATGCTGACGCTGGTGCGCAACATCGGCAGCTCGATCGGCATCTCGATGGTGATCGCCAACCTCACCAGCACGACGACGCTGATGCACGCGCGGCTGGCCGAGCACATCACGCCGTTCAACAACGCGCTGCAGCAGGCCGGCTCGATGCTGAGCACCGCGACCGACCAGGGCCGCGCCCTGCTCGACGCCATGCTGACGCAGCAGGCGACGATCATCGCCTACGACAACACGTTCAAGCTGCTGATGGTGCTGACGCTGATGCGCGCTGCCGCTGGTGCTGTTCATCGGCTCGGCGCGGGCGAAGCCGGCCGGCGGCAAGCCGACCGAAGTCCACGCGATGGACTAGCGCTTGAACTCCGTCCTGATCTTCTCGCTGTGCTCGCCGACCGCCGGCACCGGGCCGTATTTCCGCGGCTCGCCGGCCCACTGCGCCGCCGGCGCCGGATAGGACAGCGGCCCGTTCGGCGAGCCGACCGTCGATGCGGCGCAGATGCGGATGCCGCGCCAGTTCCGCCGGCCCGTTGACGCGGCCGAACGCGATGTCGGCCGCCGCCAGTTTCTTCACCAGCGCATCGACGTCGAGCGCGCCGAACGCCGCCGCGACCTTGCCGTCGGTCTCGGCGCGGCGCTTCACCCGCTCGATGTTGGTGGCGAAGTTCGGATCGGCGGCGAGCGCCTTGTCGCCCAGCACCTTCTCGGCCAGCACGCGCCATTCGCGGTCGCTCTGGATCGAAATCAGAATGTCGGCGCCGTCCTTCGACTTGAACACGCCGTAGGGCGCGATCGAGGTGTGCGCGAGACCGATGCGCTTCGGCGGCACGCCGCCCTCGTGTTGCAGCAGCGGCGTCGTCATCCAGTCCGCCATGCCGTCGAACATCGACACCGAGATCGCCGCGCCCTCGCCGGTGCGGCCGCGCGCGATCAGCGCCTCCAGGATCGCCTCGTAGGCGTTCATGCCGGCGCCGATGTCGCAGACCGAGACGCCGACGCGCGCCGGCGCCTCCGGCCCGCCGGTGACCGAGGCGACGCCGGCCTCGGCCTGGATCAGCATGTCGTAGGCCTTGCGCTCGCGCGTAGGGCCCGGTGTCGCCGTAGCCCGACACCGAGCAGACGATCAGCCGCGGATAATCGCGGCGCAGCCGCTCGATGGCGAAGCCGAGCTTGGCCACCGCGCCGGGCTTGAGGTTCTGGATGAACACATCGGCCTTGGCGAGCATCGCTTCGAGCAGCGCCTTGTCGTCGGGCTTGGTCAGATCGAGAACGAGCGATTCCTTGCCGCGGTTGAGCCAGACGAAATAGCGTGCTCTGGCCGTTGCGCCAGCGCGTCGTAGCCGCGGGCGAAATCGCCCTCCGGCCGCTCGATCTTGATGACGCGCGCGCCGGCGTCGGCCAGCCGGCACGAGCACATCGGCGCGGCGACGGCCTGCTCGAGCGAGACGACGAGGATGCCTTCGAGCGGAAGCGTCATGGCTCAATACGACCGCGGCAGGCCGAGCACGTGCTCGGCGAGATACGACAGCACCATGTTGGTCGAGATCGGCGCCACCGTGTAGAGCCGCGTCTCGCGGAACTTGCGCTCGATGTCGAACTCCTCGGCGAAGCCGAAGCCGCCGTGGGTCTGCACGCACATGTCGGCGGCGGCCCAGGACGCCTCGGCGGCGAGCTGCTTCGCCATGTTGGCCTGCTCGCCGCAGTCCTCGCCGGCCTCGTAGAGCGCGCCGCCTCGTGCACCATCAGCTCGGCGGCGCGCATCTGCATGTAGCAGCGCGCGATCGGAAACTGCACGCCCTGGTTCTGGCCGATCGGCCGGCCGAACAGGTTGCGCTCCTTGGCGTAGGCCGACGCCTTGTCGATGAACCACTTGGCGTCGCCGATGCACTCCGACGCAATCAGGATGCGCTCGGCGTTCATGCCGGACAGGATGTAGCGGAAGCCCTTGCCCTCCTCGCCGATCAGATTCTCGGCCGGCACCTTCATGTTGTCGAAGAACACTTCGGTGGTGGCGTGGTTCATCATGGTGCGGATCGGGCGGATGGTCAGGCCCTTGTCCTTCACGGTCCGCATGTCGACCAGGAACACCGACAGGCCTTCGGTGCGCTTCTTGACCTGCTCGCGCGGCGTGGTGCGCGCCAGCAGGAGCATCAGGTCGGAATGCTCGGCGCGCGAGGTCCAGATCTTCTGGCCGTTGACGACGTAGTCGCTGTTGCCCTCGCGCACCGCGGTGGTGCGGAGCGACAGCGTGTCGGTGCCCGAGGTCGGCTCGGTGACGCCGAACGCCTGCAGGCGCAGCTCGCCCTTGGCGATGCCGGGCAGATACTTCTGCTTCTGCTCGGCGCTGCCGTGACGGAGCACCGTGCCCATGGTGTACATCTGCGCGTGGCAGGCGGCGCCGTTGCAGCCGGCGTGATGGATTTCCTCCATGATGGCGATCGCCGCCGACATGGTGAGACCGCGAGCCGCCGTACTCCTCCGGGATCAGCGCCGCGAGAAATCCCGCCTTGGTCAGCGCCTCGACGAACTCGGTCGGATAGGCGCGCTCGCGATCGACCTTGCGCCAGTATTCGCCGGGAAACTCCGCGCACAGCGCCCGCACCGCCTCGCGGATCGGCTCGAGCTCGGCTCGTCGGCGGCGCGCGCGTCATGCCCTGATCTCGGCGCGGCCGTTGCTCATCGCGACGATGTTGCGCTCCGGCACCAGCGCGCGGAAGCTCACGACATTGCCGTCGCGCCAGATTTCGGTGCGGATCGTCTCGCCCGGAAACACCGGCGCGGAGAACCGCCCGCTCATGGCGGTCATGCGCGCTGGGTCGTAGTCGCACACGCTCTTCAGCAGCGCATGGCCGACCACGCCGAAGGTGCCGAGCCCGTGCAGGATCGGCCGCGGAAAGCCCGCGGCCTTGGCCACGTCGAGATCGGCGTGCAGCGGATTGAGGTCGGCGGACAGGCGATAGACCAGCGCCATCTCCGGCCGCGTGCCGAGATCGCAGACCAGATCGGGCGCGCGCTCGGGCATCTTGTGCGACGGCGGGCTTTCGCGCGGCGGGCCGCCGAAGCCGCCGTCGGCGCGGCAGAACGTGGTCTGCGTCACGGTGGCGATCAGCGTCGCCGCTCGCCTTGTCGGTGACCTTGCGCTCGGTGTAGACCAGCGCGCCCTTGCCCTCGCCCTTGTCGATCACCTCGACGATGCGGGTCTTGCCGATCACGGTGCCGCGGCGGCTTGACCGGCGCGTGCAGCGTGAAGCCCTGCTCGCCGTTGACGATCTTCACCCAGTCGATGCCGGTGTCGAGATCGCGCACCCAGAAGCCGGGATAGCCGAGCACGGCAGGCGAAGGTCGGCAGCGCCTTGAGGTTCTTCTCGTAGACGAAATCGAGCTGCGCGCGGTCGGTCGGATCGTGGCCGAGGCCGACGCCGAGCGCGTAGAGCATCGTGTCCTTGTCGGTGTAGGTGTGCTCGGCGTCCGGAATTTTCAGCGCCAGCAGCTTGTCGTAGTTCGATGGCCATCAGATCGGATCCCAGGAGAACACATCGCCGGAGCGGTCGAGCGGCGTGAACGACGGGCCGAACGCGCCCTTGAGCTGCGCGTCGAGCTTTTCCGGCGTCCAGCCGTCGGCGCGATGGATGGCGCGGATCGGCCGGGTCTGGTTGAACAGAAAAATCTCGTTGTTGCGCACCGAGAAAATCTGCCCGGAGATGCCGGCGGCCTTGTCGGAGCCGAGATAGACCACCAGCGGCGCGATCTTCTCCGGCGTCATCTGCTGCAGCCGCGCGACGCGCTCCTTCTCGGCGTCGGTCTCGGTCGGGATCGAGCCGATCATGCGGCCCCAGGCGAACGGCGCGAGGCAGTTCGAGCGCACGTTGAAGCGCTGCATGTCGAGCGCGATGCCGCGCGACAGGCCGACGATGCCCATCTTCGCCGCCATGTAGTTGGCCTGGCCGAAGTTGCCGATCAGGCCCGACGTCGAGGTCATGTGGATCATCGAGCCGGAATTCTGCTCGCGGAAATGCGTCGCGCAGGCGCGGCTCATGGAGAACGAGCCGTGCAGATGCACCATGATGACGTCGGACCAGTCCGACCAGCTCATGCGGTGGAAGATCTTGTCGCGCAGGATGCCGGCGTTGTTGACCAGGATGTCGACGCGGCCGAAGGCGTCGAGCGCGGCCTGGACGATCTTGTCGGCGTTCGCGGATCGCCGATCGAGAGCGTCGAGGCGATGGCCTGGCCGCCGTTCTTCTTGATCTCGTCGACCACCTGCTGCGCCGGGCCGGCGTCGCCGCCGGAGCCGTCGAGCGCCGCGCCGACGTCGTTGACCAGGACCTTGGCGCCCTCCTCGGCCATCAGCATGGCGATGGCGCGGCCGATGCCGCGGCCCGGCCCCGGTGACGATGGCGACTTTGTCCTTCGACGATGCCTGGCATGTGATCTGCTCCTACGTCATCCCGAGCTCATGCCGGCACGTCCCGGCATCTCGATCGCCGTGGTCCAGCGTCATCTATGCAAGACGATGGATGGCCGGGACAAGCCCGGCGCATGACGGCGGAGTGCGGCAGCCGGGTACGCCTCAGCCCCCACACCTCGTCGGCCACCTCGACGATCATCCGCAATTTCGCCCATTGCTCGTCCTCGGTCAGCGTGTTGCCCTCCTCGGTCGAGGCGAAGCCGCATTGCGGCGACAGCGCCAGCTGGTCGAGCGGGACAGAACTTCGCCGCCTCGTCGATGCGGCGCTTGATGGCGTCCTTGGATTCGAGCTGGCCGGTCTTGGTGGTGACGAGGCCGAGCACCACGATCTTGCCCTTCGGCACGAGCCGCAGCGGCTCGAAGCCGCCGGCGCGCTCGGTGTCGTACTCCATGAAATAGCCGTGCACGTTGGTGCGGTTGAACAGCACCTCGGCCTCGGCGTCGTAGGCGCCGGCGCCCATGAAGGTCGATTTGTAGTTGCCGCGGCACAGATGCATCGTGATCGTCATGTCGGAGGGAATGTCCGACATCGCCACGTTGATCAGATCGGCGTAGAGCGGGCCGAGCTTGTCCGGATCGTCGCCGCGCTTCGTCATCTGCTCGCGATACTTCGGATCGCACAGCATGGCGATGAACACTTCGTCGAGCTGCAGATAGCGGCAGCCGGCGTCGGCGAAGCCGCGCACCGCCTTCTTGTAGGCGTTGCCGAGATCGTCCAAGAACTTATCCATGTCCGGATAGACCTGCTTGTTGATCGGCGTCAGCTCGGGCGGCCGTAGATCGCCGACGGCGCCGGAATGGTGATCTTCGGCGTGCGCTTCGTGTGCGCGGCGACGAACTTGAAATGCTCGACCATCGGGTGCGGCCCCGCCATGCCGAGCTTGCCGGTGACCTGGACGCCCTCGTTCCGCGTCGCTCACCGCGGCGAACTTCGACGCCGGCATCCATGATGTGCTTCTCGGCGCCGTCGAGGCCCCAGAGGAAATCGAGATGCCACCACGAGCGGCGGAACTCGCCGTCGGTGATCGCCTGCAGGCCGACATCCTCCTGCTTCTTGATGACGCGCTCGATCTCGCGGTCCTCGATCTCCTTCAGCGCCTGCGGCGTGATCTCGCCCTTGGCGCGCTTGCGCCCGCGCCTCATGGATGCGCCTTGGGGCGCAGCAGGCTGCCGACGTGGTCGGCGCGGAACGGCGGCTTCATCGCGTTTCATCCCCACACCTCGTTTGCGATCTCGACGATCATGCGGAGCTTCGCCCATTGTTCTTCTTCGGCCAGGATATTGCCCTCCTCGCTCGACGCAAAGCCGCATTGCGGCGACAGGCAGAGCTGATCGAGCGGCACGAACTTCGCCGCCTCGTCGATGCGGCGCTTGATCTCGTCCTTGGATTCCAGCGTGCCGGTCTTCGACGTGACGAGACCGAGCACCACCTGCTTGCCCTTCGGCACGAAGCGCAGCGGCTCGAAGCCGCCGGCGCGCTCGCTGTCGTACTCCATGAAATAGCCGTGCACGTTGATGGTGTTGAACAACATCTCCGCCACCGGCTCGTAGCCGCCGGAGGCGATGAAGGTCGAGCGGAAATTGCCGCGGCACAGATGCATGGTGATGGTCATGTCGGCGGGAATGTCCGACATCGCCGCGTTGATCATGCGGGCGTAGGCCGTCGGCAGCTCCTCCGGGTTCTCGCCGCGGTCGCGCACCTGCTGGATCAGCTTCGGATCGCAGAGATAGGTCAGGTTGACCTCGTCGAGCTGCAGATAGCGGCAGCCGGCGTCGGCGAAGGCGCGCACCACCTTGCGGTAGGTCTGGCCGAGATCGCGGTAGAAATCCTCCATGTCGGGATAGATCGAGGCCGGCACCGCGTCGCGGCCGTCGCGGAAATGCACCGCCGACGGCGACGGGATCGTCATCTTCGGCGTCTGCCTTGGTGTGCGCCTTCGAGGAACTTGAAATGCTCGATCATCGGATGGCTGTCGAAGTCGCCGAGCTTCCGCGCCACGCGGATGAGCAACTGCTGCGGCTGCACGCCGCCCTGGAACGCGACCTTGCGCTGTGCCTGATACGGTCTCGATGCCGGGCAGCGCCGCGATGAAATCGGTCTGCCAGGACTTGCGGCGGTTCTCGCCGTCGGTGATCGATTTGAGGCCGATCGCCTCCTGCTTCTTGATCAGCGTCTCGATCTCGCGGTCCTCGATCGCCTTCAGTTGCTCCGGCGTGATCTCGCCGTGCTCGCGCTTGGCGCGGGCGTCCTTCAGCGCGGCGGAGCGGAGCAGGCTGCCGACATGATCGGCGCGGAACGGCGGCTTGGTGCGTTGCATTGTCGCTCTTTCTTACTTGTCCCGCACGCGGTGCAGCACGAAGCGATGCACCGCAGATGCGGGACCCCGGTTACTCTCGGTATAAAGAAGCCGGGGTCGCCGGGTCTACGCCTCGGCGATCGCGCCGGGACACGAGGCGCTACTTACCCCAAACCTCCTCCGACAGTTCCACGATCATCCGGAGCTTCGCCCATTGCTCGTCCTCGGCCAGGATGTTGCCCTCCTCGGTCGAGGCGAAGCCGCATTGCGGCGACAGGCAGAGCTGGTCGAGCGAGATGTACTTCGCCGCCTGGTCGATGCGGCGCTTCAGCTCGTCCTTCGATTCCAGCTTGCCGGATTTCGAGGTGACGAGGCCGAGCACCACCGTCTTGTCCTTCGGCACGAAGCGCAGCGGCTCGAAGCCGCCGGCGCGGTCGGAGTCGTACTCCATGAAATAGGCCTGGATGTTGATCTCGTTGAACAGGATTTCCGCCACCGGCTCGTAGCCGCCCGACGCCACGAAGGTCGACTGGAAGTTGCCGCGGCACAGATGCATCGCCGTGGTCATGTCGGCCGGCACGTCGGAGATCGCGGCGTTGATCATCCTGCGCGTAGTCGTGCGGCATCTTGTTCGGATCGTCGCCGCGCTCGGTCACCTGCTGGCGCAGCTTCGGATCGCAGAGATAAGTGAAGTTCACCTCGTCGAGCTGGATGTAGCGGCAGCCGGCGTCGGCGAAGGCGCGCACCGCCTTGCGATAGCTCTCGCCGAGATCGCGATAGAAGTCCGTTCATGTCGGGATAGATCGATTCCGGCACCGCCGAGCGGCCGTAGCGAAAGTGCAGCGACGACGGCGACGGGATCGTCATCTTCGCCGTCTGCTTGGTGTGCGACTGCACGAACTTGAAATGCTCGATCATCGGATGCGGCGTGTAGGAGCCGAGCTTGCCGATCACGCGCAGCATCATCGGCTTCGGGTTGCTGCCCTGGAACTTGATCTTGCGCTCGCCGAGATAGGCCTCGACGCCGTCGAGCTTGCCGAGGAAGTCGTAGTTCCAGAACGCGCGGCGGTATTCGCCGTCGGTGATGGACTTCAAGCCCACCGCCTCCTGCTTCTTGATGATCGCCTCGATCTCGCGATCCTCGACGGCCTTCAACTGCTCGGCGGTGATCTCGTTCTTCTCGCGCTTGGCGCGCGCTTCCTTCAGTGCGCGCCGAGCGGAGCAGGCTGCCGACGTGGTCGGCGCGGAACGGCGGCTTGGTACGCTGCATACTTTGTCCTACTTGCCCCAAACTTCGTCGGCCAGTTCCACGATCATCCGCAGCTTCGCCCACTGCTCGTCCTCGGCCAGCACGTTGCCCTCCTCGGTCGAGGCGAAGCCGCACTGCGGCGACAAGCGAGCTGATCGAGCGCGACATACTTGGTCGCCTCGTCGATCCGCCGCTTGATCGAGTCCTTGCTTTCGAGCTTGCCGGTCTTCGAGCTGACCAGGCCCAGCACGCGATCTGCTTGCCCTTCGGCAGGAAGCGCAGCGGCTCGAAGCCGCCGGCACGCTCGGTGTCGTATTCCAGGAAGAAGCCGTCGAGCTTGGTCTCGCCCAGAAGCTTCTCGGCGACGAAGTCGTAGCCGCCGGAGGCGATGAAGGTCGAGCGGAAATTGCCGCGGCAGGAGTGCATCGACACGCACATGTCGGCGGGCTTGCCCTCCAGCGCCTTGTTGGTCATCGCCGCGTATTTCGCCGGCAGCGAATCCGGATCGTCGCCGCGCTTCTTCGAATGCTCGCGCTCCTTGGGATCGCAGATCATCGACCAGGCGGTGTCGTCCATCTGCAGGTAGCGGCAGCCGGCGTCGTAGAACGCGCGGATCGCCTTCTGGTAGGCCTTGGCGACATCGTCGAAATAGGCGTCGAGTTCGGGATAGGTCTTCTTGTCGATCGATTGCCGGCCCTGGCGGAAGTGCAGCGTGCTCGGCGCCGGGATGGTCATCTTCGGCATGACCTTGGTGTGCGCCTTGACGAACTTGAAGTGCTCGACATGCGGATGGCTGGAGAAGCCGACCTTGCCGGTGACCCGCACGCTCTCGGCCTTGGTCGTCGACGCCGGCGAACTTGATGCCCTCGCCGACCGTGTACAGCTCGACATTGTCGAGGTCCTTGTAGAAATCGAACTGCCACCAGGAGCGGCGGAACTCGCCGTCGGTGGCGAGCTTCAGCCCGACCTCCTCCTGCTTCTTGATGACCTTCTCGATCTCGCGGTCCTCGACCTCGCGCAATTGCGCGTCGGTGATCTTCTTCTCGGCATGCTTCGCCCGCGCCTCCTTCAGCGGCGCGGTGCGGAGCAGGCTGCCGACGTGATCGGCGCGGAACGGCGGCGTGGTGCGCGGTGCCATCTACTTGCCCCAAACCTCTTCGGCGATCTCGACCACCTCGCGCATCTTCGCCCACTGCTGCTCTTCGGTCAGCACGTTGCCTTCTTCCGTGCTGGCGAAGCCGCATTGCGGGGAGAGCGCGAGCTGCTCGAGCGGGGCGAACTTCGACGCCTCGTCGATCCGCCGTTTCACGGTGTCCTTGCTCTCCGAGCGTGCCGCTCTTCGAGGTGATGACGCCGACCACGGCGATCTTCTTGCCCTTCGGCAGGAAGCGCAGCGGCTCGAAGCCGCCGGCGCGCTCGCTGTCGTATTCCAGGAAATAGCCGTCGTAATTGCACTCGCCAAGCATCTTTTCGGCGATCGGCTCGTAGCCGCCCGACGCGATCCAGGTCGAGCGGAAGTTGCCGCGGCAGACGTGCGTGGTGATCACCATGTCGGCCGGCTTGTCCTTGATCGCGTCGTTGATGACGCGGGTGTAGTCGGCGGCGATGGTCGCGGTGTTCATGCCGCGCTCCTTGGCCCGCTTCATCTCGACGTCGGAGCAGAGATAGGCCCAGGCGGTGTCGTCGAACTGCAGATAGCGGCAGCCGGCGTCGTAGAACGCCTTCACCGCCTTGCGGTACGCCGCCGACAGGTCGGAGAAGATCGCGTCGCGGTTTGGATAAGCCTTGGCGTCGACCGCGGTGGGCTCGAGACGGAAATGCAGCACCGTCGGCGACGGGATGCACATCTTCGGCATCACCTTGGTGTGCTGCTTCACGAACTTGAAGTGCTCCAGCATCGGATGGTTGCTGAAGTCGATCTTGCCGGTGATGCGGATGCCCTTCGGCTTGGTCTGCACGCCCTGGAACTGGATGCCGCCGGGCAGCTCATAGATCTCGACGTTGTCGAGGCCATCGTAGAAATCGTAATGCCAGAACATCCGGCGGTACTCGCCGTCGGTCGCGCATTGCAGGCCGACCTCTTCCTGCTTCTTGATGACCTTCGGGATTTCCTGGTCCTCGACCTTCTTCAGGTCGGCCGCGCTGATCTGGCCTTTGTCGCGCTTGGCGCGCGCCTCGGCGATGGCGGGCGTCCGCAGGTAGCTGCCGACCTGGTCGGCGCGGAACGGGCGGCGTGGTTCGTTTCATGGAAAGCGTCTCCTCACTCGGATTCTTGTACGTTGCCGGAAGCATCGCACGGTCGCCTGTCAGTGGTCGAGAACGGGCCCGGCCGTCAACCCTTGCTGACCGCAGAGCAGCCTGCGACGCGCAAGGAACCGCCGCGTGGGCTGCCTCCCATCGTCGGCGGCAAGCCCGGCCGCGCGCCGCGCCGGACAAGCCGTTTTTCGCGGCAAAATGCGCCGAAACGCCGCGCCTCGGACGTCCCATTCGCTTGCGACTTTGCCGCCTTTCGCCCTAGTATCCGCCCACGCCGGTCGTGCTCGGGGGCGCCGGTCGCATCACCTTTTGGGAGGAATTCGATGATCAAACGCGTTCTCGTGGCGTCGGCCGCGCTGGCACTGTCGGCCGCAGTCGGCCACGCGCAAGAGGTCAAGGTCGGCCTGGTCGCACCGTTCACCGGCATCGGCGCCGAGCTCGGCCAGCAGATCGACCGCGGCGTGCAGCAATATCTCAAGCTCAAGGCCGACGAGTTCAAGCCCTACAAGATCACCATCATCAAGCGCGACGACAAGAACCCGTCGGGCGCCGATTCCAAGACCGCGGTGCAGGAGCTGCTGACGCAGGAGAACGTCGACGCCCTGGCCGGCTGGATCTATTCGCCGAACGCCATCGCCTCGGCGCCGGTCGTCACCGCCGGCAAGAAGCTCGCCGTCATCATGAACGCCGGCACCGCGCACATCACCACGATGTCGAACTACTTCGTGCGCACCTCGTTCAGCATGTGGCACTCCGGCTACGCGCTCGGCGAGGCCGCGGCCAAGCAGCTCCACGCCAAGACCGCGGTGGTCGGTTACAGCGACTTCCCACCCGGCAAGGACAGCCTCGCCGCATTCAAGCGCGGCTTCGAAGTCGGCCGGCGGCAAGGTGATCGACGAAATCCCGATGGGCGGCCCGGCCCAGGTGCCGGACATGACGCCGTTCTTCCAGCGCGCCAAGGACAAGAAGCCCGACGTGCTCTTCGTCTTCGTGCCGGCCGGCGACCACTCGCTCGCCGTGGTCAAGACCTACGGCGCACTCGGCATGAAGGCCGCCGGCATCAAGCTGATCGGCCCGGGCGACATCACCCAGGACATCAAGCTGCAGGCGATGGGCGACGCCGCCGTCGGCCTGATCACCATGCACCACTACAACGCCGACCTCGACAACCCGCAGAACAAGGCGTTTGTCGCGTCCTGGAAAAAGGATTACGGCCCGGACTCGACGCCGGATTTCATCGGCGCGGCAGCCTATGACGGCATGGCGGCGATCGCACACGCGACCGTGGCCACCAAGGGCAAGCTCGGCGACGGCGATGCCGCGGTCAAATCCCTGCTCGGCTGGAAGTACAACAGCCCGCAAGGCCCGATCGAGATCGACCCGGCCACCCGCGACATCATCATGAACGAATATCTGGTCGAGGTGGTGAAGGGCAGCGACGGCAAGCTGCACCAGAAGAAGATCGGCGAGATCGACCACGTCAAGGACCCGTGCAAGGAACTGAAGATCGGACCCTGCGCGCCGAAGGGCTGATCTGCTGCCGCACGATATTGGCAAACCGCCGCCCCACCGGGCGGCGGTTTTGTTTTTGTTGGGAATCGCAACGCCGTAGATATGTGGGTGCAAGACAGCCGAGAAAATGCTCTACAATTTCCGTCAGCTAAGCCGGGCCAACCGGCGGGGGATGCGGTGAAGATGGCGCAGGTTGTTGCGCAGGTTCTGGCGTTTGACGCGCGGCAGGTGGCCGCGTGAATTCCGTCGTCGAGTTCGCCAACATGCTGCTCGGCGGCCTGGCCGCCGGCATGGTGCTGTTCATCGTGTCGGTCGGGCTTTCCGTCACCATGGGGCTGATGGGCTTCGTCAACCTCGCCCATGGCGGCTTCGCGATGATCGGCGGCTACATCGTGGTGCTGGCGATGAACCGGCTCGGCGTTCCATTCGCGCTGGCGCTGGCGATCTCGTTCGTGTTCACGGCGGCGATCAGCGTCGTGTTCGAGCGCTTCCTCTACAGACGGCTCTACCGCGCCTCCGAGCTCGATCAGGTGCTGTTCACCATCGGGCTGATCTTCATGATGATCGCCACGGTGACCCTGATCGTCGGCCCGGAATCCCAGCCGCTCAACCTGCCCGACTGGATGCAAGGCCAGTTCAATCTCGGCTTCATGGCCTACCGCACCTACAGCCTGGTGCTGATCGTGGCCGGCGTGCTGATCATGCTGGGGCTCTGGCTCGGCTTCGAGCGCACCCGCATGGGCGCGCAAATCCGCGCCGCGGTCGACAACCGGCGCATGGCGGAATCGCTCGGCATCAACATCGGTCTGCTGTTCACCCTGGTGTTTGCCTTCGGCAGCGGCATGGCGGCGCTCGGCGGCGGGCTCGGCGCCGAGTTCCTCGGCCTCGATCCGCAATATCCGCTGAAGTACCTGGTGATGTTCCTGATCGTGGTCGCGGTCGGCGGCCTCGGCCGCATCACCGGCGTGTTCTACGCGGCGCTGATCATCGGCGTGCTCGACTTCACCCTGAAGAAATACTTCCCGCAGGGCGGCACCGTTTTCATCTACGCGATGACCATCCTGCTGCTGCTGTGGCGGCCGCAGGGCCTGTTCGGGCGCGCACCATGAGCGTGACCCCGGTCCCCAGCGACAGTCTCGCCGCCCGCACGCTGGCGCGCCGCCATCGCTTTCAGTGGTGGGAGGCGCTGCCCTGGCTGCTGGCGCTCGCCTTCTATTTCCTTTTCCCAAAATATCTCGGCTTCGGCACCGAAGTCCTGATCACCATCCTGTTCGCCATCTCGCTCGATCTGGCGCTCGGCTATGCCGGCATCGTCACGCTCGGCCACGCCGCCTTCTTCGGCGCCGGCGCCTACACCGTCGGCATGCTGGCCAAGAACGAAATCTGGACCGAGCCGATCTCGGGGCTGGTCATCGCCGCGATCGTCGCCGGCCTGGTCGGCCTCGCCTCCGGCCTGGTGCTGCTGCGCACCACCGGGCTGACCTTGCTGATGCTGACGCTCTGCACCATGGGGCTCTTGGAGGAATCCGCCAACATGGCGGCCGACGTCACCGGCGGCTTTGACGGCCTCGACAGCCTGCCGATCAAGCCGATCTTCGGCAAATTCGAGTTCGACGTGCTGTATTCCAGCACGCAATACCTCTACGTCCTCGCCGTGCTGCTGGTCTGCTTCGTGTTCGTGCGCATGCTGGTCTACTCGCCGTTCGGCCACAGCCTGACCGGCATCCGCGAGAACACCATGCGCATGCACGCGGTCGGCGCGCCGGTGCGTTGGCGGCTGGTGCTCTGCTACGCCATCTCGGCGGCGCTCGCCGGAGTGGCCGGCGGGGTGTGGGCGCAGGCCAACGCCTACGTCAACCTGTCGACGCTCGGCCTCGACCGCGCCGCCACCGTGCTGATCATCCTGGTGCTCGGCGGCTACGGCCGGCTGTACGGCGGCATCGTCGGCGCGATCGCCTATATGACCTTGGAGCATTTTCTGTCGAAGGCGTATCCGACCGCCTGGCAGCTCGGCCTCGGCCTGCTGCTCGTGGTGATCGCATTGTTCGCCCGCGGCGGCATTCTCGGCATCGTCGAGCAGGTTTCGCAGCGCTTCCGCAAGGAGCGTGACAAGCCATGACGCGCGCTGCTGGAAACCCGCGCGCTCAGCAAGAGCTTCGGCGCCTTGCGCGCCACGCGCGATGTCACCTTCGCCCTGGAGGAAGGCGCGCGCCATGCGCTGATCGGGCCGAACGGCGCCGGCAAGACCACCTTCATCAATCTCCTGACCGGCGTGCTGACGCCGTCCGCCGGCGAGGTGCTGTTCAAGGGCCAGGACATCACCAAGGTCGAGCAGGCCGAGCGGGTCAAGCTCGGCATCGCCCGCACCTTCCAGATCAACCGGCTGTTCCGCGGACTGTCGGTGCTGGAGAACGTCTACATGGCGATCGCCGAGCGGGTCGGCGCGGCTTCCAACATGGTGGTGCCGGCGGGCTCGCGCCGCGACGTCATCGATGAGGCGATGGCGCTGCTGACACGCCTCAAGCTCGCCGACATCGCCCACAAGACCATCCCGGAGCTGCCCTACGGCCGCCAGCGGCTGGTCGAGCTCGCCATCACGCTGGGCTTAAAGCCGCAGGTGCTGCTGCTCGACGAGCCGGCCGCCGGCGTGCCGAGCGCCGAGAGCCACATCATCCTCGACGCCATCGACGCGCTGCCCCCGCACATCGGCGTCCTCATCATCGACCACGACATGGACCTGGTGTTCCGGTTCGCGAAAAAGATCACCGTGCTGGTGCGCGGCGCGGTGTTCGCCGAGGGATCGCCGAAGGAGATCGGCGCCAACGCGGACGTGCGCGCCGTTTATCTCGGGCAGGCCACCCATGGCTGATGCGAACAAGCCTAGCGCGGTCGAACTCAAGAGTGTCTCCGCGGGCTACGGCGACACCGTGGTGCTGGAGGACATCAACCTCGCGCTGGCGCCCGGCGAGAGCGTCAGCGTGATCGGGCGAAACGGCGTCGGCAAGACCACGCTGCTGTCCACCATCATGGGCCACACCACCCTGCACAAGGGCGAGCTGCTGTTGTCCGGCCGCAGCCTCAACCGCGTGCCGGTCTATCGCCGCGCCGCCGCCGGCATCGGCTTCGTGCCGCAGGAGCGCGAGATTTTTCCGTCGCTCAGCGTGCTGGAGAACCTCGAGGTCGGCGCCCGTCCCGGCCAGTGGACCAAGGAGAAGATGTTCGACCTGTTTCCGAACCTCAAGGAACGGCTCGACAACCGCGGCAACCAGCTCTCCGGCGGCGAGCAGCAGATGCTGTCGATCGCGCGCGCGCTGCTGACCAATCCGAGCGTGCTGCTGATGGACGAGCCGACCGAGGGCCTGGCGCCGGTGATCGTCGAGGCGCTGACCGCGGTGCTGATCAGGCTTCGCAGCGAATCCGGCCTGTCGATCATCCTGGTCGAGCAGAACAGCCGTGTCGCCTTCGAGTTCTCCGAGCGCTGCGTGGTGCTCGACAAGGGCCGCATCGTCTATGACGGCGCCTCGGCGGCGCTGCGCGACGATCCGGAACGGCTGGCGAAGGTGATCGGCGTATCGGAGTAGCCATGCCAAGCAATCGCCGCCGCTTCCTCCAACTCGCGGCAATTGCCGCGCTCGCGAGACCGGTCATGGCTCACGCGCAAGGCTATCCGTCGAAGCCGGTGCGCTTCGTCATCGGCTTTCCGCCGGGCGGCCCGAACGACACGCTCGGCCGCATCATCGCGCAATGGCTGTCGGAAAAGCTCGGCCAGCCGTTCAACGTCGAGAACAAGGGCGGGCAGTCCGGCAACATCGCGACCGCGGAGGTGGTCCACGCGCCGGCGGATGGCCACACCCTGCTGCTGGTCGGGCCGGCCAATGCGATCTCAGGCTCGCTCTATCCGAACCTCGCCTTCAACTTCCTCCGCGACATCGTGCCGGTGGCCGGCGTCACCCGCGAGCCGCTGGTGATGGTGGTGCATCCGTCGGTGCCGGCGAAGTCGGTGCCGGAGTTCCTCGCCTACGCGAAGGCCGGCGGCGCCGGCGTCAAGATGGCCTCGACCGGTCCCGGCAGCTCGCCCCACGTCACAGGCGAGCTGTTCAAGCAGATGACCGGGCTGAACCTCGAGGTCGTGCATTACGCCGGCGGCGGGCCGGGGCTGAAGGCGATGATCGACGGGCAGGCGCAAGTGATGTTCGAGCCGATGTCGGCCTCGATCGGACCGGTGCGGAAGGGTCAGCTCCGCGCCATCGCGGTGACGACAAGCGCCCGCTCGGCGGCGCTGCCGGACATCCCAACCGTGGCCGAGGCGGTGCCGGGCTTCGAGGCGAGCGCGGTGACCGGGATCGGCGCGCCAAAGGGCACGCCCGCCGAGATCGTCGAGGCGCTGAACAAGGCCGTTCAGGCCGCGTTCTCCGACGCCGCCATGAAAGCCCGGCTGGCCGACACCGGCGGCGCGCCGCTGCCGGGCACTTCGGCGGACTTCGCCCGGCTGATGGCCGCCGAGACCGAGAAATGGGGCAAGGTGGTCAAGGCCGCCGGCATCAAGGCGGAGTGATCCGTCCCGGTCAGGGGTTGCCGCCGCCCGACGCGTGGTGAATGGTGAAATCCGCGGCCGTCAGGTCGCACACGTTCACGTTCTGGATCGTGATGGTGTTGCAAAGGCCGAGATCGATCACGGTGCTGCCGCCGCAATCGTGGGCGTGATCCAGCACATCGTGGAAGTCCTGGATGCAGGCGAAATCATCGAGCGTGATGGTGTCCGCGCCGCCGCCCTGGCTGTGGGTCGTAAAATCGGTGATGGCGTATTGGCCGGTGCTGACGTTGCTCTGGAACAGGAACGTGTCGTTGCCGCCGCCGCCGGTCAGGCAGGCGTTCTCGCTGCCAGGCAGGATGATTTCGTTTGCACAGGTGCCATTGAGCGAGCCGCACTGAACGGAGACCTGAACATTCGCGGTTGATTGAAGGCCATGATCGTCGTCGAGCGTGTAGCAGAACGAGGCGGTCGAACCGTATAGCCCGTCGGTGACGTTGCCATCCCCGTCGAGGCTGGCGTGGCGGCCCGACACCGACTCCAGCGAGATCGTGTCGCCGGGGATCGGGTTGCTGTCATTCGCCAGCAAGGCGTCGGACCGGATCGTCAAATGATTACAGTCGTCGAGCGCGCTGTCCGACGCGATGACGATGTCGTCGTTCGCCTGCGGCGGCTCGGCCACGGCCGCGTGGCCAGTTCCGTCATCGAACACGGCGAAATCCGACGGGTCATAGCTGCCCGTCAGATTCACGGTGCTGTGGTGGCCACTGCCGTCGCTGACCGTCAGCGTTCCGTCGCCGGCGCAATAGATCAGGTCGGTGCAGCTCGAGAAGTCGATGCCCTTGAAGTCGAGAATATCGCCGGCGCCAAAGCCGGACACCGTGCCGCAGAAATCGGAGCATGCGCCGAGCACCAGCGTGCCGGCGGCGTTGCAGGCGAACGCGGTGGAGACGTTCGACGCGCCGTCGTATTCAAGCGTGCCGCCGTCGATCAGCGCGTGGCCGCCGAAAATGTCGCCCGCGACGGTGACATGCGAGCCGCGACCGGCCTCGACGAGGCCGCAGTCGTTGCTGACGTCGCTGTCGATGACGAGGCTGCCGCCGTGGGTCGCTTCGAGCAGACCGTCGTTGACGATATGGTGCCAGCCGGTGTCGATGGTCAGGGTGCCGTGGCGCACGTTGGCGTCGATCACGCCGTCGGAATCGTTGATCAGCTTGAGGCCGCTGCCGTCGCCGATCGAGCCCGCGCCGTAGATCGTGTTGTCGACGTTCTCCAGCACATTGCCGTGGCCGGACGATCCGATAATGCTGTCGTAGCGGCCATCGAGCTCGACGTAGCCGCAACCGTCGAGCGTGACGGAGCCGTGGATCATGAGCTGCGAGGCTGCGCTCGTCGCAGTGTCGACCTCGATGAGGCCGTGATTGTGGATGGTGCCGAGCAACGTCAGGTCCGAATTTTCGTCGATCAGCACATGCCCGTCGATGGTGACGGCCATCACGCAGCCGTAGCAGTCGGTCTGCGAGCCGTCGAACACCGTGCCGCTGGATTCCACCTCGATCACGCCATGGCCGCTGGTCTGCAGCGTGCCGCCGATCACATGCGTGCCGTGAAGCTCGACGACAGAGCCCCGGCCGATGGCCTCGATCGCGCCGTCGTTGGCGCCGTGGTGGGTGTTGTCCACGGTGCCGCCGTGCAACGACACCACGCCGCCCGACCTGGCCTCGATCAGGCCGCCGTTGGCGACGTTGCTGTGGCTGAAGTCGATCTCCGAGCCTCGGCCCTGCGCCTCGATCACGCCATCCGCGCCATTGTGCAGAAAGACCCGGTCGAACGTGATGAAGCCGTCGTGCTTGGCCTCGATCAGGCCGGCGCTGGTGATGAGGGTGTTGTTGAAGTCGATTTCCGAGCCCCAGCCGTCCGCCTTGATCGCACCGTCATATGTGTTCTTGAGGACGACGTGATCGAATGTCACCGAGCCCTGGCTGAATGCGGCGATCAGGCCCGCGTTTCTGACCAAGGAATAGGAGAAGTCGACCAGCGAGCCGCGGCCGGCGGACTCGATGACGGCGCACTCCTTGTTGTCCACCTGACCGAACTTGAACGAAACTCTGCCGTGGTCGGTCGCCTCGATCCTGCCCTCGTTGGTGGCCGGGCCCTGCACCTTCAAGGTGGCCTTGTGGCTCACATCGAGCGTGCCGCGCCCGAGGTTCTGGAGCTCAGCGATGGTGGTGGATACCGGCCTGTTCCCACCTTTGAAGTGGACGGTCTCCCCCCGCGGCAGATCGATGATGACGACCTGGGGCGGACCAGGGACGCCTTCGGTCCAGTGCCCGCCGATGCCCCAGTCGCCGCCGACCGGCGCACCCCCGTCTGAGGTGTTGATCCAGACGTTGGCGCCGACGCTGGTCGTGATCTCGACTGGCGTCGCCGAAAGCGGCGTCGAGCCGCCGCCGACGGTCGCGTTGATCTCGATCTGGATCAGGCCATTGCTGAAGCCTCCGGCGTAGCTGTTGTCGATGCCGTAGACCACGAGCGGCGGCGGTTCGCCGTAGAAGTTATGCACTGGCACGAATCGAAGCAGGGTACCCGCGCCAAGCACCAGCGCGGCGGATGCCGACACCGATCCGATGTCGATCCAGACTCCGTTACTCGAATATTGCCAGACGCCTTGGGTGCGTGCATTGGCGGTATTGCCGGCCACCGCGATACCGGCGAGGCTCGCACCCGCATCGGCGTCGTGGAATTTGCCGGCAAAAATCGTGGCGATGCTCTCTCCCGCCGACGTGCGGTCGTTGGTCGGAATCCTGGCTACCGTGCCCGGATCCAGCGTCGGCGCGTGGTTCGTGAGGTCCGCGCCCGTGGTCTGGAACACCGGCAGCACCGGCGGGGTCCACACCACCTTGGCCAAGGCGACGAACTCCTTGTCGTCCACGCCCGGCAGCGTGAAGGCGAATGTCGTCGTGTGGTCGCCGGGGAGCTCGTTGTGCTGCTCGTACGGCGGCGTCGGATAGCTGCCGTCATGGCCGGGGTCGAGCCTGGGGGTGAGGCCGGTGGCCAGATTGAACACCGCCTGGATGATCTGCTGTTCGAAGGCGAGCTGCGCATCGGTCAACTGCTGCGTGGTCACCAGGAGCTGCTGTCCGACGCCCTGCCCCGAAATCATCGTGAGAACGCCACTCTGGGATATCGTTGCGATGATATTGCCGTTGCTGTCGAGCACATCGTAGATGCCGGTGTGATCGCTGTTCTGATCCTGGACCACCGCGAACGAATACGAGGTGTTGCCGAGTGTCGCCGACACCGTGGCGACCTGCTGGACCCAGCCGGTGGTGCCGCGAATGCCGACGGTGCCGACCGGCGTCTCGATCTTGAGCCCGCCGGTCCGGGCCACCTGGCCGGCGACGAAGGAGAACGTGCCGTCGATCAGATGGAAGAACGCGCCGTTGGTCGTGCTGTTGGCGTCGAACGAGTAGTCGCTGAGCGCCATCCGCGCGTTGGCGGTGATATGGAGCGCGGTGCCGTCGGGAAAGGTGATGCCGACCGAGGAGCCGCTGGCGGTCTGGATGATATCGCTCTTGTAGATCGGATCGCCGATCTTCAGCGTAACCTCGGCGCCGTTGCGCATCACGCTGGCGCTGCCCATCAGGGCCTTCACCGTGGCGATCGGAGCCGGCGGCGTCGGCGCGTCGCCGGCCTGCGCGTATTGATGATGCGAATGCGCGTTCGGCCAGCAGGTCGACGACATCCGGCTGCAAGCTCGCGCCATTCGGCGCCATCAGCTTGAGCGGATTGTCGGTCTTGAAATAATCCTGGACGACGGTGTGCCGTCCGTCCTGACCGGTCAGGACGAGATCGGGGCCCGAGCGCTTGTAGTCTGCGGTGAACAGCAACGCGGCATCGGGGACGACGACGAATTTGGCGTCAGGTTCCGCGACAACGACGGACGGCGCCGGTTGGTCCGCCGACCCGGTGGTTGACTCAAACATGGACGCCCCTCGCCGATAACGAAGTAAGCCCCCCACCGCCAGATTTTGTGAGCCAGTCCCCCGACCGGCGAAGCAGTTGCAACATGCACTATTTGATTAAATCGGCAAGGGATCGTTGGTGGAAGGCTTAACCTACGCAGGGGTTCGGTTGAAAAATGCAGCCGGTACGGGCGGAATTGTGGCAACGCCGCGGCAAATCCACCGTGGCGTTTTGTATGCCAGGGAAACAGGCCGCGGAAACGAACCCGGGAACTCCGTCGCCGCGATGCGACGGGTTGACGCTAGGCGTGCGCTTTGCGCTGCGGGTCGATGATCTTCTCGAGCTTGCCGAGCACGTGCATGCACGGCAGCACCTGCTGCAGGCTGCCGTTCGGCTCGCGCTTCTCCTGGATCGCCTTGATGAACTCGCGGTCCTCCAGCTCGATGCCGTCCATCGAGACGTCGACCTTCGACACGTCGATCTTGTTGTCCTTGCCGTCGCTGAGGTCGTCGTAGAACGCCTTGAAGGTGCCGTTGTCGCAGATGTAGCGGAAGAACGAGCCGAGCGGCCCGTCGTTGTTGAACGACAGCGACAGCGTCAGCATCGAGCCCTTCGGCGTCCGCGCCACGATGCCCATGTCCATCGCGATGTTCAGATCCGGATGGATCGGCCCCTGCACCGCGTAGCAATCCGAGATGGTCTCGCCGCACTGGTACTGGAACAGGTCGATGGTGTGGGCGGCGTGGTGCCACAACAGATGATCGGTCCAGCTCCGTGCGTTGCCAGCGGCGTTGATGTTCTTCCGCCGGAAGAAATAGGTCTGCACGTCCATCTGCTGAATCTTCAGCTCGCCCTTCTCGATCTTCTTGTGGATGTACTGGTGGCTCGGGTTGAAGCGGCGCACGTGGCCGCCCATCGCGGTGACGCCGGTCTCCTTGGCGATCTTCACCAGGTTCTCGGCGTCCTCGACCGAGTCGGTGACCGGAATCTCGACCAGCACATGCTTGCCCGCCCGCATCACCTGCTCGGCCTGGCGGAAGTGCATCTTGGTCGGCGTGGTCAGGATCACCGCGTCGGCGCGCTTGATACCCTCAGAGAGATCGCCGGTGTGGTGCGGCACGCCGTATTTCTTGGCGATCGCCGCGGTGGAGTCCTGGTTGCCACCCACCAGCGAGGTGACTTCGACGCCCTGGATGCGCTTCAACGCATCGAGATGCTTCTGGCCAAATGCGCCTTGGCCGGCGACACAGATTTTCATGGGAGACCCTTAGCTGCGGATGCGTTGAATCTTTTGCGAAGCGGCGGCGCGCTTCATTTTCGCGGCGGGCTTGCCTGCCGGCTTCTTGCCGGCCTTCTTCCTGTTCTCCAGGATGATGTGGCCGACCGCCGTGTTCGACGCCGGCACCGTGTAGAACCGATAGACCTCGTCGACCTTGTCGTCGAGCGCGCCACGCATGATCAGCCACATCACCATCTCGACGCCCTCGGCGCCGGCCTCGCGCATCAGCTCAAGGTGCGACAGCCGCGTCAGCTTCTTCGGGTCCTTGGTGAGATTGTCGAGGAAGGCGTGGTCGAACTTGCTGTTGATCAGGCCGGCGCGCTGGCCGCTGATCTGGTGCGACATGCCGCCGGTGCCGAAGATCACCACGTTCAAATCCTCCGGATAGGATTCCACCGCCTTGCGGATCGCCTTGCCGAGATTGAAGCAGCGGTTGCCGGTCGGCGGCGGGTACTGCACCACGTTCACCGCGAGCGGAATCACCGGGCACGGCCACGCCGCCGGCGTGCCGAACATCAGGTTGAGCGGCACCGTGAGGCCGTGGTCGACCTCCATCTTGTTGCAGAGCGTCAGATCGAACTCGTCGAGGATGACCGACTGCGCGATATGCGCGGCAAGCTGCGGATGGCCCTTGACCACCGGCACCGGGCGCGGGCCCCAGCCTTCGTCGGCGATGCCGAACTCCGCCGCGGTGCCGAGCGCGAAGGTCGGGATGACCTCGACCGAGAACGCCGAGGCGTGGTCGTTGTAAACGCCGATGACGACGTCGGGCTTGGCGTTGCGTATCCACTCCTTGGAGCGCTCGAAGCCCTCGAACACCCGCTGCCAGTACGGCTCTCCGGTGCGGTGGTTGTCGATCGCGGCGCCGATCGCCGGCACGTGCGACGATGTCACTCCTGCGATGATCCTAGCCACGGCGCTTGTTTCCCTTGCTGGCTTTCGGCTCGTTGGATTTCGGTTTGCCTTCCTTGACGATGCTCGATCCGGCCTTGGCGTACTTGCCCGACCGGCTGCGGTTGCCTTCGACCGAGCGACCGCCGCGCAGCATCAGGTCGGCGTAGTCCTGCTGGGTCGAGCCGGTCATCACGGCGGCGAGATGCTGGAACGGATGGCCGTCGGTGGCGCCGAGCTTGGCGGTGAAATAGATGTTGCCGCCGAGTTCCAGCATCCGGTTGTACTGGCGCTTGAGGATCGCCTCGCGCTGCTCGGACGTCAGCGGAAACTGTTCGAGGTACTTGGCTTCGTCCGCCTTGAAGGCCTTGCGGTTCTCCGCCTTCATCAGCGACATGCAGAACATGTTGAGATGATAGCCCTGCCGCGAGCGGTCGGCATCGAACACATAGGTGCCGGGGATGTCGTCGTAGTCTTTTCCGCCGGTCGGTTTCGCCGCCGCCATCGCGCTTCTCCGCTGCGAAAAGGCTTGATCTATCGATGATATATCCACCGCCCCCTGCCATTGCAACGGCGGGGACCGCAGGCGCGCGGGGCCGCGTGCCTCAGGCCCAGTAAAGCTTCATCGGGTTGTCGACCAGAAGCTTGCGCTGCAGTTCCGCGGTCGGCGCGATCTTCGGGATCATGTCGACCAGCACGCCCTCGTCCGGCGCCTCCTTCGGCATGTTCGGATGCGGCCAGTCGGTGCCCCAGATCACCCGATCCGGGAACCGCTCGACGATGGTGCGCGCGAACGGCACCACGTCGTCATACGGCGGCCCGACCAGCGTGAAGCGCTCCGGGCACGTCACCTTGGTGATCCAGCTCTTGTTGGCGTCGAGCGCCTTCAGCCAGTTCTGGAAGTGCTTGCCGTCGACGCCTTCTTTCACGTTCGGGCAGCCCATGTGATCGAACACCAGGGTGGTCGGCAGCGACTTCAGGAACGGGCCCATCTCGTCCAGATCCTGGTGCTCGAAATAGACCACGACATGCCAGCCGAGTTTCGCGATGCGCGTCGCGATCCGCAGCATGACATCCTTCGGCGTCGAATTGACCAGCCGCTTGATGAAGTTGAACCGCACGCCCTTGACGCCGGCGTCGTCGAGCTCCTTCAACCCGGCATCGGTGATGTCCTCGCCGACGAACGCCACGCCCTTCGCCTTGCCGTTCGAGCTCTTCAGCGCATCGACCAGCGCGCGGTTGTCGGTGTCGTGGCAGGTCGCCTGCACGATGACGTTCTTGTCGAAGCCGAGGAAGTCGCGGCGCTGGAACAGCGTCTCCTTCGGCGCGTCGCACGGCGTGTACTTGCGCTTGGGCGCGAACGGAAACTTCGCCTCCGGCCCGAACACATGGCAGTGCGCATCGACCGCGCCCGCCGGCGGCTTGTATTTCGGCTTCGACGGATTGGGGTGGAACGGGATGTAACCGGCACTCATCGGCACGGGAATTCTCCTTAGACGAGATCGCGATTCGCCGCCTCTTTAGCAGGGCGACTGGCTTCGTCAAATCGCGGCTTGCGCCAATGAAATCACACCCGCTCGATGGCCAATGACACGCCCTGCCCGACGCCGACGCACATCGTCGCCAGCGCCCGCTTGCCGCCCTGTTTGATCATCTGGTGCGCCGCGGTGAGCGCCAGTCGGGTCCCCGACATACCGAGCGGATGACCCAAGGCGATCGCGCCGCCGTTCGGATTGACGTGCGGGGCGTCGTCCGGCAACCCAAGCTGGCGCATGCAAGCCAGCGCCTGCGAGGCGAACGCTTCGTTCAACTCGATCACGTCGAAGTCGCCGATCTTCAGCCCGTAGCGCGCCATCAGCTTCTGCGTCGACGGCACCGGACCGATACCCATCACCCGCGGCGGCACGCCCGCCGACGCCATGCCGGTGATGCGCGCGATCGGAGTGAGGCCATGTTTCTTCGCCGCCGCCTCAGAGGCGATCATCATCGCCGCCGCGCCGTCGTTGACGCCCGAGGCATTGCCCGCCGTGACCGTGCCCGGCTGCCGCGCGAACGGCTTGAGTTTCGCCAAAGCCTCCGCGGTGGTGTCCGGCCGCAGATGCTCGTCCTTGTCCACAGTGACAGGCCCGGCCTTGCCGCCGGGCACCACCACCGGCTCGATCTCCTCGGCAAAATAGCCAGAGCTTTGCGCCTTCGCCGCGCGCTGCTGCGAGCGCAGCGCAAAGCGCGTCCTGGTCCTTACGCGCCACCTGGTAATCCTCGGCGACGTTCTCGGCGGTCTCCGGCATGGCGTCGATGCCGTACTGCTGCTTCATCAGCGGGTTGATGAAGCGCCAACCGATCGTGGTGTCCTCGATCTGGGCGCTCCGCTGGAATGCCTCCTGCGCCTTGCCCATGACGAGCGGCGCGCGTGTCATCGACTCGACGCCACCGGCGATCGCGAAATCGATTTCGCCCGAGCGGATGCCCTGTGCCGCCAGGCCCACCGCGTTCAGCCCCGATGAGCACAGCCGGTTCACCGTGATGCCCGGCACCGAGTCCGGCAGGCCCGCCAGCAGCAGCGCCATCCGCGCCACGTTGCGATTGTCCTCGCCGGCCTGGTTGGCGCAGCCGTAATAGACCTCGTCGAGCGCGCTCCAGTCGACGTTCGGATGCCGCTTCATCAGCGCCTTGAGCGGGATCGCGCCGAGATCGTCGGTGCGCACCTTGGCGAGCCCGCCGGCGTAGCGGCCGATCGGCGTGCGCACGCTGTCGCAGATGAAGGCGTCGGGCATCGGGAATTGTCTCCTGGAAGATCTACTCTATCACTTCATTGGCTCGGAGCAGGATCGAAGTCGGCAGCTCGATGCCGAGGCTCTTCGCCGTCTTCGCGTTGACGACAAGCTCGAAATTGGTCGGCCGCTCGATCGGCAATTCTGCAGGTTTCGCTCCGTTCAGCACCTTGCCGACCATGCCGGCGGTCTGACGAAATGCGCCAAGCAGGTCCACGCCATACGCCATCAGGCCGCCGGCGCGCGCGAATTCCGGAAACAGGGTGATAGTCGGCAAACGGTAGCGGAGCGTGAGTTCCGCCACTCGACCGGGGTTGGTCCCGAACAGCGGGGATGAGAGGATCAGGAGTGCGTCGGGATGACGTTCGCTCACCGCGCGAAACACCGTTTCGAATTCCGTCAGGCTACCGACATCCATGACCTCCAGTTGAACGCCAAGGGGACCGGCACCGGTCTCGACGCCCTTGAGCTGTGGCGCGTGCATCGCCGAATCGCGCAACACGACGGCGCGGGAGAGGCGCGGTATCGCCTCCTTCATCAGTTGGATCCATTTTGCCCTGAAATCCGGGAAGTCAAAGAATACCCCCGTCACGTTGCCGCCGGGGCGCGCCAGCGTGGCGGCAATGCCACTTTCGACCGGATCGGTTTCCAGATCGAAGCATACGATCGGGATGGTCTTGGTGGCGGCGCGCGCCGCTTCGACCGAGATGAAACTGATCGGAGCCAACACATCGACCTTCGCCGCGACCAGCTCTTGCGCCAATGCCGCATTCCTCGCCGAAACACCCTCGGCAAATCGTGCTTCAATCTGGACCCGCCCGTCGCCCCAGCCCGCGCCGCTGAGGCCCTCGCGAAAAGCCTGCAGTCGGCTGGTGCCGGCTCCGCTCAAACCGGGATACAGAAATCCCACCTTTGGAATGCGACCGGGCTGCGCGCGCGACCACTGCGGCCACATGGCGGCGACGCCAAGGCCGGCAATGACATCGCGACGTTTCATGACAGCGGACATTTTTTCCACGCGGCATTGCTTACGCGGCGCCAGTGCCGGAATCTAGGTGCCATCGCCGAGGGGGTCAAACCGCCATGCCGCTTCTCTCCGAACAGCCCATTTTCTCCATCCATTGTCCGCTCGGCGGCATCCAGCGGCTCGGCAACACGCCCTACGGCGAGCGGCGCATCATCGACATTCACGGCGGCACCGTCGAAGGCCCGAGGTTGAACGGCAAGGTGCTACCCGGCGGCGCCGACTGGCAGATCGTCCGCGCCGACGGCGTGGTGCATCTGCAAGCGCGCTACACCATCGAGACCGACAGCGGAGCGCTGATCCTGGTCGATGCCGAGGGCTACCGCCACGGCCCGGCCGAGGTGATGGATCGGCTCGCCCGCGACGAGACCGTCGATCCGGCGCTCTATTACTTTCGCACCTTCATGCGGTTCGAGACCGCCGACCCGGCACGTGCCTGGCTCAACCGCATCCTGGCGATCGGCCGCGGCGCTCGGGCCAACCGCGCGGTGCGGATCGAGGTGTTCGAGGTGCTGTAGTCGGCTTGACCGGCTTCGCCGGACCCCGCATCGTCGCAGCATGGCGAAGCCCAAAAAGCCCTCGAAAAAGCCCTTCGCGCCCAAGCTGCCGGATTCGCTTTCGGCCAAGCGCAAAGGCGACATCGCCATCCTTCGGCTCAGCCGGCCGCAAAAGCGGAACGCGCTGAACGACAGCATGATCCTCGGCATCGAGGCTTTCTTCACAGAGCTGCCGAAGGACATCAAAGCCGTGGTGATCCATGGCCAGGGCGAGCACTTCTCCGCCGGCCTCGACCTCAGCGAGTTGACCGAGCGCAACACCGCGGAGGCGGTTGCGCATTCGCGGATGTGGCATCGGGTGTTCGACCAGATCCAGTTCGGCACGGTGCCGGTGGTGGTGGTGATGCATGGCGCGGTGGTCGGCGGCGGGCTGGAGCTTGCCGCCGCCTGCCACCTCCGCGTCGCCGAACGGTCCGCCTATTACGCGCTGCCGGAAGGCAGTCGCGGCATCTTCCTCGGCGGCGGCGGCTCCGTGCGACTGCCACGGCTGATCGGCGTGTCACGGGTGATGGAGCTGATGCTGACCGGCCGCACCTATGGCGCCGACGAGGGCCAGACCTACGGCCTGTCCCATATGCTGGTCGACGAAGGAAAAGGTCTCGCCCAAGGCATGGAGCTTGCCGAACGCGTCGCGCAAAACGCGCCGCTGTCGAACTTCGCCATCATGCACGCGTTGCCGCGCATCGCCGACAGCAACGCGAGCAGCGGATTGTTCGCCGAATCGCTGATGGCGTCGGTCGCCTCGAACAGCGACGAGGCGAAGACGCGGTTGAAGGACTTTCTCGAAAAGCGCGGCAAGAAGGTGCTTCGTGGCTGAGCCGATGCGGGACATCAAGGCGGTCGACGCGCCGCTCCGCCCGGTGAAGCTTGCGCCGCCGGAGGTGCTGCTCGATCGCAGGCCCGACGGCACCATCTATCTTCGCTCGCCGCACCCGCTCGGCGCCTATCCCGACAAGCTGACGGAACGGCTCGAGCACTGGGCCGTGGCCGCACCGGACCGCGTGTTCCTGGCGCAACGCGCGCCGGACGGGTCGTGGCGCACCCGCAGCTACGCCCAGATGCTCGCGCAGGTTCGCGCCGTCGCGCAATCGCTGCTGCAACGCCCGCTCTCGGCCGAACGGCCGATCGCGATCCTGTCCGGCAACGACATCGAGCACGCGCTGCTCGGGTTGGCCGCGCAGATGAGCGGCATTCCCTACGCCCCAATCTCGGTGCCGTACTCGCTGATGTCCGGCGACTTCGGCAAGCTGAAGTCGATCATGGAGATGCTGACGCCGGGCCTCGTATTTGCCGCCAACGGCAAGGCCTTCTCGCGCGCCATCGAGGCCGCGGTGCCGCGCGGCGTCGAGATCGTCGTCACCGCCGATCCGGGCGAGCGCCCGGCGACATTGTTCGCCGAGCTTCTCGCCGCGCAGCCGACCGATGCCGTCGACGAAGCCCACGCCAAGGTCGGACCCGACACCGTTGCCAAGATCCTGTTCACCTCAGGCTCGACCGGCTACCCGAAGGGCGTCATCAACACCCAGCGGATGCTCTGCTCCAACCAGGCGATGATCCGGGCGAGCCTGCAGTTCATCGCCGACGAGCCGCCGGTGCTGGTCGACTGGCCGCCGTGGAACCACACCTTCGGCGGCAACCACGATTTCGGCATGGTGCTGTACAACGGCGGCTCGTTCTACATCGACGAGGGCAAGCCGCTGCCCGGCGCCATCGAAGCCACGGTGCGCAACCTTCGCGAGATCGCGCCGACCATCCATCTCAACGTGCCCAAGGGCTTCGAGATGCTGCTGCCGTATCTGCGGAGCGACGCGGCATTTCGGCAGAATTTCTTCAGCCGACTGAAGGCGCTGTTCTACGCCGGCGCAGGCCTGGCGCGACATGTCTGGGACGAGTTGCAGCAGATGGCCGTCGCCACGACGGGCGAGCGCATCATCTTCCTGGGAAGCCTTGGCTCGACCGAGACGGCGCCGGCAGCGCTCGCCCGCACCTGGGAGTCCGAGCATCCGAACAACATCGGGCTGCCGATCCGCGGCGTCGAGATCAAGCTGGTGCCGAGCGGCGGCAAGTTCGACTGCCGCTTCAGAGGCCCGAACGTCACGCCGGGCTATTGGCGGCGGCCGGACCTCACCAAAGACGCGTTCGACGAGGAAGGCTTCTACAAGATCGGCGATGCGCTGAAGTTCGCCGACGCCGACGATCCGAACGCAGGGCCTGCTGTTCGACGGGCGCCTTGCCGAGGACTTCAAGCTTGCCTCCGGCACCTGGGTCAGCACTGGCGCGCTGCGGGCGCAGTTCGTCGATCATTGTGCGCCGCTCATTCGCGACGCGGTGATCGCCGGCCTCGACCGCGACGACATCGCGGCGCTGGTGTTTCCGGACGTAGAGGCCTGCCGCAAGCTCGCGGGGCTTTCGGCCGATGCGCCTCCCGCCGCGGTGCTGGCCGATGCCAAGGTGCGCGACGAGTTTCGCAAGCGGCTCAACTCGCTCGCGAGGCAAAGCACCGGCGGCTCGACCCGCATCTGCCGCCTCGTGCTGATGGCCGAGCCGCCCTCGCTCGACGCCGGCGAGGCGACCGACAAGGGCTCGATCAACCAGCGCGCGGTGCTCGGCCGCCGCGCCGCTTTGGTGGACGAACTTTACGCGACGCCGCCCTCCGCCAACATCATCACGATCGACGAACGGAAATAGAATGGACCCCAAAGGACACGCCGCCATCGTCACCGGAGCCGCTTCCGGGCTCGGCGCCGAGACCGCGGCGCAGCTCGCGGCGGCGGGGTGCAAGGTCGCCTGCCTCGACGTCAACGTGGACGGCGCCAAAGCCACCGCCGGCAAGATCGGCGGCATCGCGGTGCGCTGCGACGTCACCTCGTCCGACAGCGCCGAAGCCGCGCTGAAGGAGGCCCGCGACAAGCACGGTCCGGCCCGCATCCTGATCAACTGCGCCGGCGTCGGTCCGGCCAAGCGCATGGTCGGCCGCGATGGCCCGATGCCGCTTGCCGATTTCGAGAAGGTGATCGCCATCAACCTCACCGGCACCTTCAACATGATGCGGCTCTGCGCCGCCGACATGCAGAATCTTTCGCCATTCGCCGACGGCGAGCGCGGCGTCATCGTAACGACCGCATCGGTTGCCGCCTTCGACGGCCAGATCGGCCAGCCGGCCTATGCATCGTCCAAGGGCGGCGTCGCCGCGCTGACGCTTCCCGCCGCGCGCGAGCTGTCGCAGTTCGGCATCCGCGTCATGGCGATCGCGCCCGGCATCTTCGGCACGCCGATGCTGAAGGCGCTGCCGCAGGCCGCGCAGGACTCGCTCGGCGCCTCGGTGCCGTTCCCCAAGCGGCTCGGCGAGCCGCGCGAATACGCCGACCTCGTGCTGTTCATCATCCGCAACGGCTATCTGAACGGCGAAGTGATCCGCATCGACGGCGCGCTCCGCATGGCGCCGCGCTGAACCATGCTCACCTACACCCGCAACGCACGGATCGAATGGGGCGACTGCGACCCGGCCGGCATCGTGTTCTTCCCGCGCTATTTCGCGATGTTCGATAGCTGCACCACCGCGTTGTTCTCGCTGGCGCTCGGCATGAGCAAGTACCAGTTCACGCGCCACCACCAGTTCCAGGGCTACCCGATGGTCGACACCAAGGCGCGCTTCCTCAAGCCCACGAAGTTCGGCGACGACGTGGTGATCGAAACGAAAGTCGCCGAATTCCGCCGCTCCAGCTTCGACGTCCAGCACCGCCTGACGCTCGACGGCGAGCTGTGCGTCGAATGCTTCGACACCCGCGTCTGGGTCGCGCTGGACCCGGACAACCCGGAAAAAATAAAGTCGAAGCCGATCCCCCAAGAGGTGATCGCGAAATTCGGCAAGCCCTAGGCCGGGCGATAGCTGCCGTCCTCGCCGAAGCACGCCAGCATGGCGCGGTCGCGCCGCGCCCATTGCTCGACCGCCACCGGCCCGCACACCAGCATGATGTATTCGTACGGCGCGCGCATGTCGTTGGCCATGATGAACTGGTAGTGCATGCGGAACAGGTTCCAGCGGTTGGCGTCGTAATGCTCCGGCGCGATCATGTCGCGCAATCGCACCTGCCAATTCAGCGGATTGCAGCGCGCGGGCCCGGCATCGATGCCGATGCCGGCCACCGGGTCGAAGCCGTGGAAATTCAGCACGTCGGCGCGCGCGGTGACGTTCACCCACAGGCACCTGCGGCTCGACCGCGATCCGCGCGATGTCGCGATGCACGCGCTTGGCGCCTCGATGCAGCCCGATCCCCGGCATCAGCGACCCCGGCGTCAACAGCACCACGCGCGGGCCGTGCCGGCCAAGTTCGGGATCGAGTTCGAGCGCCCGCACCACCACAGCGGGCGCGGTGACGCCGCCGCCGGAATGGCCGACCACCACGATCTCGTCGACTTCGTTGGCCGCTGCGATTTCGACCACGCGCCGGGCGCCGGCTTCGATGCAGCGGTCGAAGCAGGTCGGCTCGCCGCGGGCGTATTCCAGGAGATAAGGCCAGTGGTTGTTGATCTGCACCACGAACAGCTTGTCGGCCAGCGGCCGCAGCAGCCGAAAGCACGCCAGCGCCGCCGCGATCCCGGCGATCCAGCCGACGGCAGCCGGTCCGCCGATCAGCCGCAGCAGCAGCAGCGCCGACCAGCCAGCCGCCGAGCGCCGATGCACCGAGCCACAGCAGCATCAACATCTGAAAATAGCTCAGCGCCAGCCCGTACTGATGCGAGGCGCGATAGACGCGGTCGAGCGTGCCGGTGAGCAGGTAGTCGACGGTCCAGTGCAGCGCCCGCGGCACCTGCCGCCACATCGGCTCCGCCATGTTGGCGCGGATCATCTGCTCCTGGCGCAGGAATTCGTAGCGCGTCTCGACCCGCCAGTTCGGCCCGGCCGCCTCGATGGTCCAATGCGCGAAGTCGTCGGAGTCGATGACCAGCTCGCCGGCCTTGGCCTGCAGCGGCCAGTTCTTCAGGAAGCGCCGGAGCGAATCGGCGAACAGCCGGTGATAGCCCACGGCGCCCTGCGGATCGTAGCCCTCGACATAGAGCACGTGCCGCCGCCGGATCAGAGGAGAGCCATCGTCCTGCGTGCCGCTCATCGTCCCATCATACCCGAGAGACGCTAGGCGCGGACGACAACGATCTCGACCGCCGGGTGAGCGGTCGGCAGCACGCGCTCAAGCCGCAAGTCCGCCCGCTCGAACAGCGCCCGGTATTCCGGCACGGTGCGCTCGCGGCCGCCGGTCAGGAGCATCACATGGAGGTCGAGCCAGCGGCCCGGGCCGGGCGTGTCGTCGGTCGGCACCGTCTTCTCCAGCACCAGCACGCGCGAATCCGGCCGCATCGCGCGGCGGACGTTGCTCAGCATCTTGACGCAATCGTCGTCGTCGTAATTGTGCAGCAGATGCCGGATCAGATAGGCGTCAGCGCCGTCCGGCACCGACTCGAACACATCGCCGACGATGAACGACACGCCCGGCAGCGGGCCGCCGGCACCGCTTCGCGCCGCGTCGACGCCCTCCTGGAGGTCGAACAAGGTGCCGCGCACCCCCGGATTCGCGGCGATGATCGCCGACAGCAGCATGCCGTGGCCGCCGCCGACATCGACGATGTGCTTGAACGCCGAGAAATCGTAGGCCGCGACGATCGCCGGCGTCTCCGGCCCGTGGACCTCGACCATCATTTGCTGGAAGCGCGCGCCCTCGTCCGGATTGGCGTGCAGCCAATCGTACAGCGGCGCGCCCTTGAGCGATTCGAATGCGCTGCCGCCCTTGAGCGCGCCATCGAGCCGGCTCCAGATCTCGCCGTTGTATTCGGTGAGCAGCTCCGCCGCGGTACGCATCGAGTTCGGCGCATCGGTGGTGAGCATGCGGCCGAGCGGCGTCAGCGCGAACCTGGCCCCGGCGTTTTCGGTGACGATGCCCGAGGTCGACAGCGCGCGAAGCAGCCGATAGACGCGATCGGGAACGAGGCCGCGCGCCTTGGCGATCGTCTCGGCCTGATCGGCGCCGGCAGCCATGGCGTCGGCGATGCCGAGCCTTGCGAAGCTGCCGACGGCATGTGTCACCCACAGGCTGGAGAGCAGCTGCATCATCTTCTTGTGCAGCATGGCGGGATCGGCCGGCGCCATCGGCGGCTCGACGCTCTCGGCTTTCACATCGCACTCCGCGCCTGGAACTGGTGTTCTCGCGCGCCCCGCCGTGCCCACCGGCCACCAAGCCATAGACCAACTAAAGTCGTGAATCCAGGGACGCTATTTCCGGCAAATTGGCCTGCCCGTTTGCTTTACAACGAAGCTGTTCTCAGGCTGAATTGAGCAAAAGTTGGTGTTGCAACCAACGTGCTCCAGGGAGGGAACACATCATGTCGTCGACGATGTCGAAGCTCGCGCCGGCCGCCGGTCTCGCCGTTCTGCTGGCCACCTCGCCGCTCGCGCAGGCGCAGGACAAAACCTTCGAACTCAAGCTCTCGCATTGGGTGCCACCGACGCACCCGCTGCAAAAGGCGATCGAGGAATGGGGCGCCGACATCGAGAAGCAGTCCGGCGGCACCATCAAGTACAAGGTCTTCCCGTCGCAGCAGCTCGGCAAGGCGTTCGACCACTACGACATGGCGCGCGACGGCATCGCCGACTTTGTCTACGTCAATCCAGGCTACCAGCCGGGCCGTTTCCCGATCATCGCAGCCGGTGAGCTGCCGTTCCTGATCGGCGAAGCCCACGGCGGCACCCGCGCCGTCGATGCCTGGTACCGCAAATACGCGGCGACCGAGATGAAGGACACGCACTACTGCTTCTCCTTCATCCTCGATCCGCTGACCTGGCATTCGAGCAAGAAGAAGATCGTGGTGCCGGGCGACATCAAGGGCATGAAGGTGCGGCCGTCGCAGGCCACCGTCGCCGCGTGGGTGACGCTGCTCGGCGGCACCAACGTGCAGGCGAGCGCCACCGAGGTGCGCGACGTGATGGAAAAGGGCGTCGCCGAAGCGGTGACCTTCCCGTGGGGCTCGGTGCCGCTGCTCGGCGTCGACAAGGTCACCAAGTATCACATGGACGCGCCGCTCCACACCGTGATGTTCCAGTGGCTGATGAACCCGAAGGTCTACGCCGCGATGTCGGCGTCGCAGAAGAAGGTGATCGACGATCACTGCACCAACGAATGGGCTGGCAAGTTCGACGATCCTTGGATCGACTTCGAGCACTCGGGCATCGAGAAGGTCCGCGCCGAGCCGGGCCACGAGATCTACAAGATCACCGACGCGCAGCTTGGCGAGTGGAAGAAGTCGGCCGAGCCGCTTCAGCAGAAATGGGCCGACGGCGTGAAGGGAGCCGGCGGCAACCCCGACACGATCATGAAAGAGCTGAAGGACTCGCTGGCGCAACACAAGGCGGGGTATTGATGCAGGCTGCCGCGGCCGGACATCTCGTCGGCCGCTGACAGCGCGTTTCCAAGAACGGCAGCGGAACACGCCGCTGCCGTCGTCGTGTGGAGCGAACATGGCCGGCCCGCTGGTCGACGAAACGCAGGACGCAGGCGCCGCCCGGCGCGGTCCACGCGGCCCGATGAACTGGTTCATCGACGTCATCGAGCTTGTCGCCGCGGGCTTCGTCGGCATCGTCGCCGCCGACATCTTCATCTCGGTCATGCTGCGCTATTTCTTCAGCGTGCAGATTCCGGACGCCTACGATTTCGGCCGGCTGCTGCTCGGCATCCTGATCTTCTGGGGGATCGCCGCGACCAGCTATCGCGGCACCCACATCACCGTCGATCTGCTCTATGCCAGCGTCGGCCCGAAGGCGCAAGCGCTTCATCGACGTGTTCGCCACCCTGGTGCTGCTGTTCGTCGTCA
Source organism: uncultured Alphaproteobacteria bacterium (assembly GCA_963785665.1). Taxonomy (GTDB): domain Bacteria; phylum Pseudomonadota; class Alphaproteobacteria; order Rhizobiales; family Xanthobacteraceae; genus Z2-YC6860. The sequence goes on along the minus strand of CAWAWF010000018.1, from coordinate 15,579 downwards.
CGGTGCAGACCTACACGCTGTACGACAAGGTCTGGACCACCAAGGCCGACCACGTCCTGACCTTCGACCTGCGGCTGCCGACCTGGCCGTTCTTCCTGGTGGCGTGGCTGGGCGACGTCTCGGCGGTGCTGCTGATCGCGATCCGCACCTATCGGCTGATCTTCCAGCCCGACGAGTTCGGCACGCACTACCAGATCAAGCCGGTCGAGTGAGCATCGTGAGCAGCGAACTCGTCGCCATTCTCGGTTTTGTGGTGCTGTTCGCGCTGATGCTGATGCGCGTGCCGGTCGGCATGGCGATGGGTCTCGTCGGCGTCGGCGGCTTTGCCTATCTCGTCAACGGCGACGCCGCGCTGAAGATCATCGGCCACACCTCGATGCGCACGGTGACCGACTACACCTTCGGCGTCATCCCGATGTTCCTGCTGATGGGCGCCTTCGTCACCAACTCCGGCATGAGCCGCGAGCTGTTTCGCGCCGCCAACACCTTTCTCGGGCACCGGCGCGGCGGCCTGGGCATCGCCACCATCGCGGCCTGCGGCGGCTTCGCGGCGATTTCCGGATCGTCGGTTGCGACCGCGGCGACGTTCTCGACCGTCGCCTACCCGGAGATGCGGCGCTACGGCTATCCGCAGTCGTTCTCGGCCGGCGTGATCGCGGCCGGCGGCACGCTCGGCGCCATGCTGCCGCCCTCCACCGTGCTGGCGGTGTACGGCATCATCACCGAGCAGGACATCGGCAAGCTTTTCATCGCCGGCATCCTCCCGGGCCTGCTCGCCGCCACGATGTACATGACGACCGTCGCCATCATCGGCTGGGCGCGGCCCGGCTATCTGCCGTCCGGTCCGCGCAGCTCCTGGCCGGAGCGGCTCGCGGCGTCCGCGGGACGTCTGGGCGATGCTGCTGTTGTTCTGCTTCGTCATCGGCGGCCTCTACGGCGGGCTGTTCACGCCGACCGAGGCCGGCGGCGTCGGCGCCGGCGGCGCGCTCATCATCGGCGTGCTGCGCGGCCGGCTCGGCACGCGCCGAGATCCGCCGCTCGCTGCTGCAGGCCACCCGCACCGCGGCCGCGGTCTTCACCGTGCTGATCGGCGCGCTGCTGTTCGGCTATTTCCTCACCATCACGCAGACGCCGCAGAACGTCACCACGTTCCTCACCGGGCTGGGCATCGGCCGCTACGGCGTGCTGACGCTGATCATGCTGATGTATCTGGTGCTCGGCTGCCTGATGGACGCGCTCGCCATGGTCATCCTGACCGTGCCGATCATCTTTCCGGTCATCAAGGAGCTCGGCTTCGATCCGATCTGGTTCGGCGTCATCATCGTCATGACGGTGGAGCTCGGGCTGATCCATCCGCCGGTCGGCATGATCGTGTTCGTCATCAAGAGCGTGATCGGCGACATCGATTTCTCGACGATCTTCCGCGGCGTGATCCCCTTCATCATCACCGACCTGATCCGCCTCGTCATCCTGATCACGTTTCCGATCATCGCGCTTTGGCTGCCGTCGCATATGTGATCCACAAGGGAGTCGTGTCATGACGAAATTCATAGTTGCCCTGACTGTCCTGGCCGCCGCGTTCGCCGCGCCTGCCGCCCGCGCCGCCGACGCGGCGCAGATGGAGGCCAACAAGAAGGCGGCGATGGAGTTCTACGAGGCCGCGATCAACAAGAAGGATTTCGACGCGGCGTCGAAATACATCGGCAACCGCTACGTCCAGCACAATCCCGGCGCCGCCGACGGCGTCGAGGGCTTCAAGGCGTTCCTGGCATTCCTGCGCGACAAGTTCCCGAACTACCACAGCGACATCAAGCGTGCCTTCGCCGACGGCGACTACGTCATCCTGCACGTCCACAACATGAGCGCGCCCGGCGTGCGCGGCCGCGCCATCATGGACATCTTCAAGTTCGAGAACGGCAAGATCGTCGAGCATTGGGACGTCGCCCAGGACATCCCCGAGACGCCGCGCAACAACAACACCATGTTCTGAGCGCTCGGCAGCGCCGCTGTTTCCGGCAGCATAGGCGCTGGCAACAACGCGCTTCCTCCCGCTATGATCGGGCAGCTCGAACCCAAGGATACAGGTCATGGCCCAGCCGACAGCGCAACGCGCCGATCGCAAAGGCAGCCCGCCGATCGCCGGAGAGGCGTTCCTCCGCGCGCTGGCCGACCACGGCATCGACTATTTCTTCGCCAATCCGGGCACCGATTTCCCGCCGATCGTCGAGGCCTTACAGCCGCTCCAAGCTGTCCAACGCCAAGGTGCCGACGCCGCTGGTGATCCCGCACGAGAACCTCGCGGTCGCCATGGCGCACGGCGCCTACGCGATGTCGGGCAAGCCGCAATGCGTGATGCTGCACGTCAACGTCGGCACCGCCAACGCCATCAACAACATCATCAACCTCAACCGCGACAACGTCCCGCTGATCCTCGCCGCCGGCCGCACCCCGGTCACCGAGAAGGGCAAGTTCGGCGGCCGCAACCGCTACATCCACTGGGGCCAGGAGATGTTCGACCAGGGCGGCATGCTGCGCGAGGCGGTGAAGTGGGACTACGAGCTGCGCGTGCCGGAGATGATCGGCGACGTGGTGTCGCGCGCCTACGAGATCACCATGTCGAGCCCGCGCGGGCCGGTCTATCTGGCGCTGCCGCGCGAGCCGCTGGCGGCGCCGATGCCCGAGCCGCTCGGGCCGGTCAAGCCGCGCCATGTCCCCGCCCCGCCGCACGCCGATCCGGCGATGATCGCGACCTTGGCGCGAATGGATCGCCGCGGCCGAGAAGCCGCTGATCATCACCACGGCGAGCGGCGCCGACGCCATGGCGCCGCTCGGCCGCATCGCCGAGAAATACGCGATCCCGGTGGTGACGCAGCGCCAGCGCGTGGTGTGCCTGCCGTCGGACCATCCGATGCACATGGGCTACGACCCGCAGGGGCTGCTGCAGGAGGCCGACCTCGATCGTCGTGATCGACGCCGACGTGCCGTGGATCCCGGACGAGCAGACGCCGCGCGAGGACGCCCGCTTCGTCACCCTCGGCGAGGACCCGGCGTTCCGCCGCTATCCGATGCGGAGCTTCCCGAGCGACCTCGCCATCACCTCGAAGACCTCGACCGCGCTCGAAATGCTGGAGCAGGCGCTGGCGAAACAGTCGTTCCCCGAGGCGCGCACCAGCGCGCGCCGCACCCGCGCCGCCGAGTTCAACCGGAAGCGCAAGGAGGCGCTGGCCAAGGCCTCCGCGACGCCCACCGGCGAAAAGATCAACTTCGCCTATCTTGAGCCGCCTGGTCGGCGAGACGATCGGCGAGGACGCCGTGCTGTTCAACGAATACTCGCTGATCCAGGAGCAGATCGCGCGCACCAAGCCCGACACCTTCTACGGCCTGTCCGCCGCCGGCGGGCTCGGCTGGGGCTTCGGCGCAGCGCTCGGCGCCAAGCTCGCCGCGCCCGACAAGCTCGTGGTCGCGACGTTGGGCGATGGCGCCTACATGTTCTCCAATCCCGATGGTGGCGCATTGGGTGTCGGACGTGCACAAGCTGCCGATCCTCACCATCGTGTTCAACAACAGCCTGTACGGCGCGGTGCGCGGCGCGACCATGTCGATGTTCAAGGACGGCGTCGCCGGCGAGGACGGCGGCCGGTTCATGGCCGACCTGTCGCCGAGCCCGGCCTTCGAGGCCGCGGTGAAGGCGCAGGGCGGCCACGGCGAGCGTGTCGAGAAGGCCTCCGAACTGCCCGCTGCGCTGGCCCGCGCCCGCGATGTCGTGGTCAAGGAGAAGCGCCAGGCGCTGCTCAACGTGATCTGCCCGCCGTAGAGGCTTTGACAAATCAGGCCGCCGCTATAAACAAACCCGATCCATGGCGCGTCGAAGACGCGCGTAACCGCGCTAACGGGAGAGAAACTCAATGGCCACGATGCGCGTCGACGCCTACACCCATTTCATTCCGCAGCGCTTCTACAAGGAGGTGCTGTCCGAGGGCGACCACAAGGACATCGGCAAGCGGATGATGGGCGTGCCGTCGATCTACGACGTCAAGGTCCGGCTCAAGGTGGTCGACAAGTTCAAGGACTACGCGCAGATCCTGTCCTATCCGATGCCGCCCTTCGAGATGATGACGAAGGACCCCAAGCAGGCCGAGGAATACGCCAAGATCGTCAACGACGGCTTCGCCGAGCTGTGCGCCAAGCACCCCGACCACTTCCCCGGCTGGGTGGCGCAGGCGCCGATGTCGGCGCCCGACGTCGGTGTCCGCGAGTCCGCCCGCGCCATGAAGAACGGCGCGCTCGGCGTGCAGATCTACACCAACTCCGCCGGCCGGCCGCTCGACATCCCGGAGTTCGACAGTTCTGGGCGGCGATGAACAAGACCAATACGCCGATCTGGATGCACCCGTCGCGCGGCGCAGGCTTCGCCGACTACCAGACCGAGACCAAGTCCAAGTACGAGATCTGGTGGACGCTCGGCTGGTCCTACGAGACCGGCGCCGCGATGGCGCGGCTGGTGTTCTCCAAGATCATGGACAAGTACCCGAAGCTGAAGATCATCACCCACCACTTCGGCGGCATCGTGCCGATGCTGGAGGGCCGCATCGGCCCCGGCTGGGACCAGATCGGCGCCCGCACCTCGGACGAGGATTTGCAGAAGCTGAAGAGGTCGCTGAAGAAGCGCCCGCTCGACTACTTCAAGCACAGCTTCTACTGCGACACCGCGGTGTTCGGCGGCAAGCCGGCGACCGAGGCGGGCCTTGCCTTCTACGACCAGGACAAGATCGTGTTCGCCTCCGACTGCCCGTTCGACCCGGAGAAGGGCACCTACTACATCCGCGAGACGCTGAAGATCCTCGACGGCCTCGACCTGTCGAAGAAGCAATACAAGGCGATCATGCACGGCAACCTGGAGAAGCTCACCGGCAAGAAGCTGGTGAAGTGACCGGGCGCCAGCGCCCCAGGGACCAACCCATGGCCGGGCATCAGCCCGGCCATTCGTTTGTGACCCTTGCGCAGCCGGGCGCGGCCCTTCAGATTCGGGGAATGGAATCGAGCGCCCGCCCATGAAACGCCCCATCATCGGCGTGATCGGCAACACCCGGCTGGTCGAGAACAAGTTTCCGGCGCAGTTCGTCGGCGAGCGCAATCTCCGCGCCGTGGCGGACGTCACCGGTGCGCTGCCGCTGATGTTCGCCGGCACGCCGGAGATCACCGACGTCGGCGCGCTGCTCGACGCGGTCGACGGCATCCTGCTGACCGGCGGCCGCGCCAACGTCCACCCGAGCCGGTTCGGCGTCACGCCCCACCCCAAGCACGAGCCCTATGACGAGTTGCGCGACGCGCTGGCGATCGCGGTCATCGAGGCCGCGGTGGCGCGCGCCGTGCCGCTGCTCGGCATCTGCCGCGGGTTCCAGGAGATGAGCGTCGCGTTCGGCAGCACCCTGCACCCGGAAATCCGCGAGCTGCCCGGCCGCAACAACCACCGCATGCCGCGGCTGGAGAACGGCGAGCCGCACCCCGATTTCGAGGTCATCTTCGGCGATCGCCACGACGTGCATCTGACGCAGGCCGGCGCCTTCGCCGCGCTGATGGGCCGCGACACCATTCGGGTCAATTCGCTGCACGGCCAGGGCATCCTCGATGCCGGCAAGCGCGTGGTGATCGAGGGCGTCGCCGACGACGGCACCATCGAGGCGATCCGTATCGCCGACGCGCCGGGGTTTGCGCTCGGCGTGCAATGGCATGCCGAATACGACCCGCAGAGCAACCCGGTGAACCGCGTGCTGTTTGAGGCGTTCGGCAAAGCGGTCAAGGCGAATTGCGAGCTAGCCTAAAACACCCGTTGTGCCGACCGCGAAAGCTCGAAGCCGTGGCCGCTCGGATTGACGCATGTCACGCCGCTTTGATCCGATGTGCAGCGAAGGCCGTCACGCTGCCAGCTCTGGCCGTAGGGCAGCATGGCGAGCTTGTCGTCCGCCACCGTGTCGCCGTAGCAAATCCGTTCCGCCGGCGTGGCTTCGACACTGACCTCGAAGGCCTGCCCCCATTCCAGCTCGCAGTCGCGGGGACGCGGCGGCAGCCGATTGGCGATGTTGCGGATGTCGCATCGGATCATCCGGACCGCGACGCCCTTGTCGTTTTCGTTGGCATAGGACTGGCAATGGATATTGCCCGACGGCGTCCTGAAGCCGACCAAGCCGGGATCGGCCTTGGGTGCGCTGGCGACCGAAGCCGTCATGCAGCACTCGATCCAGCTCCGGCTGCCCTCACCGGCGAGCGCCCAGCCCTCCAGGCCCGACGTCTCGATTCGCACGCGCCACCAGCCATCGCCGCGGCGCTCCAGCACCCGCAGCGCCGTTCCGTTCGGCATCGCCGCGAGGCGCACGCCACGGGCCGCGGTCGGCTGCGACCGCAGCGCCAGAAAGGCGTCGGGCGGCCGGGTGTTGGCGACATAGTGCAACGCCGTATCGGCGCTGCGCTGTTGCGCCGCCACGGCGGTCGGGACGACGACGGCCAGCAAGCAAGCCGCGTTGATCAGGAAGCGACGAAAACGATTTGTCATGTCAGGGCCCCACTGACGGTGGCAAAAGTGAAGCAGGCACGGCCCGACCGGTCAATCGCTGGAACCGGCGCCGTTTACCTGTTCGCTCCATGCGTCCGACAGAAAGGCCCATGCACCGTTGAGGCAAAATTGACATTGAAATTCGGCCGACGCGCGGATAACTAACCCCCGAGCTTCTCGCTGGCGCGGGGCGATCGCCCGCCGCCGTTCTCCTCAAACGGACTGGTTTCGCATGGGTTTCAAATATCCTGAACTGAAGGATCGGCAGGAAGCCGCCTCCGCCGCCAAGAAGGCGATCCTGGAGAAATTCAAGGCTGCGGCGAACGATCCGCGCATCGCTGAGCGGCAGGCCGAGCGCGTGGCAATCGCCGAGGCGCGCGAGGTCCGCATGGCCGAGCGCGAGGCCGCGAAAAAGGCGCGCGAGGCCGAGCTAGAGGCTCAGCGCGTGCGCGAAGCCGAACTGGCGGCCCAGGCCCAGCGCGAGGCCGAGGCGGCCGCGGCCCGCGCCAAGGCCGAAGAGGTGGAGAAGGCAGAAGTGCTGGCGATGCAGCAGAAGGCCGAGCGCGACGCGCGTTACGCCGCGCGCAAGGCCGCCAAGAAAGAGCGCCGACGCGGCTATTGATCCGGCCGCGCGCGGCAGCCGGCGTTCTTTCCCCAGCAGGGCTGTGGGTTTTGCCCCGGGCCGCCCATGAATCCCGCGCCGCCATCTGCTAGCGTCCCCCGCCATGGACGCCGCCCGCCAGCTCGCCGTGAACGAAGACCCGCCGCCCGTCGAGGCGCCGGAGCCTGCGGCGCGGCCGTCGCCGGTGATGGAGCAGTACATCGAGATCAAGGCGGCCAATCCGGATTGCCTGCTGTTCTACCGGATGGGCGATTTCTACGAGCTGTTCTTCGACGACGCCGAGACCGCGAGCCGAGCGCTCGGCATTGTGCTGACCAAGCGCGGCAAGTATCTCGGCCGCGACATTCCGATGTGCGGCGTGCCGGTGCATCGCGCCGACGACTACCTGCACCGGCTGATCGCACTCGGCCACCGCGTCGCCGTCTGCGAGCAGCTCGAGGACCCGGCCGAGGCGAAGAAGCGCGGCAGCAAATCCGTGGTGAAGCGCGACGTCATCCGCCTGGTGACGCCGGGCACGCTCACCGAGGACACGCTGCTCGACGCGCGGCGCAACAACTACCTGCTCGCCATCGCCCGCGCGCGAAGCTCCTCCGACGCCGAGGCAAATCGCTTCGCGCTGGCCTGGATCGACATCTCGACCGGCGAGTTCCGGATCGCCGAATGCGACCGTTCCGGCCTGCCCGCCGAGATCGCGCGGCTGGAGGCGTCCGAGATCGTGGTCTCCGATGCGCTCTACTCCGATCCGGAGCTGGCGCCGTATCTGCGCACCCTGCCGGCGGTGACGCCGGTGACGCGCGACGTGTTCGACGGCGCCACCGCCGAGCGGCGGCTGCGGGACTATTTCGCCGTCGCCACCACGGATGCGTTCGGCGCGCTGACGCGGCTTGAGCTCAATGCCGCCGCCGCCTGCGTCACCTATGTGGAGCGGACCCAGCTCGGCAAGCGGCCGCCGCTGTCGCCGCCGCTTCGCGAGGCGCAGGGCACGACGCTCTCCATCGACCAGGCGACGCGGGCGAACCTTGAGCTGGTGCGCACCCTCGGCGGCGAACGGCGCGGCACGCTGCTGGCCGCCGTCGATCGCACCGTGACGGCGGCGGGCTCGCGGCTCCTCGCGCAACGCCTCGCCGCGCCGCTTGACCGATCCGGACGCCATCGCGGCGCGGCTCGACACCGTCGAGATTTTCGCCGGCGACGCGCTCGCCCGCCAGCAGGTGCGTGAGCTGCTCGCCATCACCCCGGACATGGCGCGCGCGCTGTCGCGGCTCGTGGTCGGCCGCGGCGGCCCGCGCGATCTCGCCGCGATCCGTGACGGGATTGGGGCGGCGGCGGCGCTGGCGGCACGGCTGGACACGGCTGCCGCGCAAATGCGCCGAGCTGAGCGGCGTGCTCCGCGCACTGCTGGCGCCCGATCAAGCGCTGATGCGCGAGAGCATGGCCGTCCTTGCCGATGAACTGCCGCTGTTCAAGCGCGACGGCGGCTTCGTGCGCGACGGCTATGACGGCGCGCTCGACGAGGCGCGGTCGCTGCGCGACGAGTCGCGCAAGGTGGTGGCTCAATTGCAGGCCCGCTACGCCGACCACACCGGCATCAAGTCATTGAAGATACGCCACAACAACGTGCTGGGCTATTTCGTCGACGTCACCGCGCAGCATGGCGACAAGCTGATGAGCGCGCCGTTGAACGCGAGCTATATCCACCGCCAAACCCTTGCCGGACAGGTCAGATTCACCACCACCGAGCTGGGTGAGCTGGAGGCGAAGATCGCCAGCGCCGCCGACCGCGCGCTCAACCTGGAGCTTGAGATCTTCGAGCGGCTTGCCGCGATGCTCGTCGCGGCGAGCAACCAGATCAAGGCCGCCGCCGAGGCGCTCGCCGTGCTGGATGTTTCCAGCGCGCTTGCGATGCTCGCGGTCGAGCGGGCTTATATTCGCCCCGAAATCGACCGTTCGCTCGACTTCATCGTCGAAGCCGGCCGCCACGCCGTGGTCGAGCAGGCGATCAGCGAGTCGTTCATCGCCAACGACTGCGATCTTTCGCCGCTGAACAATGCGGGCTCGGGCCGAATCTGGCTGATGACCGGGCCGAACATGGCGGGCAAGTCGACGTTCCTGCGCCAGAACGCGCTGATTGTCGTGCTCGCGCAGATGGGGAGCTTTGTTCCGGCGAAACGCTGCAAGCTCGGCGTCGTCGACCGCTTGTTTTCGCGGGTGGGCGCGGCCGACGATCTGGCGCGCGGCCGGTCGACCTTCATGGTCGAGATGGTCGAAACCGCGGCTATTCTCAATCAAGCCGGCGAGCGCTCGCTGGTCATTCTCGACGAAATCGGGCGCGGAACCGCGACGTTCGACGGACTTTCCATCGCCTGGGCCGCGATCGAGCATCTGCACGACGAGAACCGCTGCCGCGCGTTGTTCGCGACGCATTTCCATGAGCTCACGGCGCTCGCCAGCAAGCTCACGCGGCTCCACAACGCCACCGTCCGCGTCAGGGAGTGGCAGGGCGAGGTCGTGTTCCTGCACGAGGTCGTGGCGGGAGCGGCGGACCACTCGTATGGAATCCAGGTCGCGAAGCTGGCCGGGCTGCCGGCTGCCGTGATCGAACGGGCCAAGCTCGTGCTGGCGATGCTGGAGGCCGACGACCGCACCAAGCCGCGGGGCTTCGAGGACTTGCCGTTGTTCGCAACGCCGCCCCGCCCGGCCGCGCCGGATCCGCGACAGGCCGCGCTCGATGCATTGCTCGCGATGCTCAACGCGGTTCACCCCGACGAACTCTCTCCTCGCGAGGCGCTCGAGGCGCTGTACGCGCTCAAACAACGCGCCCCCGGGTAAGCATTCGCCGCAGGCTTCGGCTGCGGCCCGTGCTAAGCTCCAGGCCAAACACAAAAACAATGAGGGAGGCCATGACGTCCGTTCTCAACCGCTTGCTGCTGCTGGTGTCTCTTTTCGCCAGTTCGAGCGCATTGGCGCAGAACTATCCGGACCGCACCGTCACCATCGTCGTGACCTCGGCGGCCGGCGCGCTGACCGACGTGCTGACCCGCGCGGTCGGACTGAAGCTGTCGCAGATGTGGAACCAAAGCGTCGTGGTCGAGAACCGCGGCGGCGCCGGCTATGCCTTTGCCGCGCAAGCTGTGATGCGAGCCGATCATGACGGCTATACGCTGCTGGCGTCCGAGACTGGCTTTTCCACGGTCCAGCCGCATCTCCACGCCAAGGGAAAACTGCCCTACGACCCGGAGACCGATTTCGTACCGGTCGCCGGCTATGCCGGGATTCCGCAGGCGCTGCTGATCAACCCGTCGGTGCCGGCGAAGTCGATCGGTGCGCTGATCGCGCTGGCCAAGCAAAAGCCCGGGGCGTTGACCTACGCCACCGCCGGCGTCGGCACCGCTTTGCACATCGGCGGCCTTGAACTGGAAAGCCTGGCAGGTATCAAGCTCACCGCTGTGCATTATCGCGGCGCCGCCCCCGCGCTGAACGATGTGCTCGCCGGCCACGTCAACATGGTGATCATGGGCCCGTCGGTCGCGCTGTCCTCGGTCAAGGCCGGCAAACTCGAAATGCTCGGCTTCGGCAGCGAAAAGCGCGTACCGCAATTCCCCGACGTGCCGACCATCGCGGAAACCGTTCCGGGCTATGAAGCAACCGTCGCCTTCGGCCTCTACGCGCCGGCCGGCACACCGCAGCCGGTGTTAGCCAAGATCAATGCCGACGTGAAGCGGATCATCAGCGAGCCGGAATTTCGTCAAAAATTCCTGGAGCCGATGGTCGTGCAACCGCTGCCCGGATCGATGGACGGCTTGGCCGACTATTTGCGCAAGGACTCGGCCCAGTGGGGCAAAGTCATCCGCGATGCCAATCTCACGATAGAATGACAGGCGCACGGCAATGACGATCCGGCCGGTGCTGCTTGCTGTCGCGGGCTGGCTGATCGCGGCGCCGGCGCTGGCGCAGTCCTTCCCCTCCAAGCCGATCACCATCGTGGTGCCGGCCGCGGCCGGCGGAGTCAGCGACCTGATGGGCCGCCTGATCGCGCAACGGTTCCAGAGCGCCTGGGGCCAGCAGGTCATCGTCGAGAACCGCGGCGGGGCGAACCACGTGATCGGCGCCGCGATGGTCGCCAAGGCCGTGCCCGACGGTCACACCATGATGGTCGGCGCCGAAACCGTGTTCGTCATCAATCCGACCCTGCACGAGGGAAAGCTTCCTTACGACGTCGCCGATTTCGCCCCGGTGACCGGGCTCGTCCGCATCAACCAGGGCCTGCTGGCCAATCCGTCGCTGCCGGCCAACACCATTGCCGAGCTGATCGCGCTCGCGAAGCAAAAGCCCGGCGAGATCACCTATGGCGATTCCGGGCTCGGCGCCGCCGGCCACGTCAACGTCGCGCTCCTGGAAAGCATGGCCGGCATCAAGCTGACGGCGGTGCACTACCGCGGTTCGACGCCGGCACTCAACGACGTGCTGGCCGGCCACGTCATGCTGACCTCGGTGGCGCTGAGCGCCTCGGTGCCGCCGTACCGCGCCGGCAAGGCCAAGATGCTCGCGGTCGGCAGCCTCAAGCGGCTGCCGCAAATCCCCGAGGTGCCGACCACCGCCGAGACCGTGCCGGGCTACGAAGCCGTCACCTGGTTCGGCCTGTTCACCACCCGCGGCACGCCGCCCGAGGTGATCGGCAAGATCAACGCCGAGGTGCGGGCGCTGTTCGCCGAGCAGTCGTTCCTCGATCGCGTCATCGTGCCGAACATGTTCGAGACGATGGTGACCTCGCCGGAGCAGTTTGCCGACTACATCAAGCGCGACAGCTTGAAGTGGGGCAAGGTGCTGCGCGACGCCAATATCAAGGTCGAATAGTCACGTCGCGGCGCGGACCAGATCGATCAGCTCGATCACGTTGCCGTCGGGATCGCGGATGTAGGCGCTGCGGCCGACGAATATGCCGGCCTTGCGATCCTCCTGCTTGAAAATCTCGACGCCACGCTCCGGGAGGATTTTGAGCGCCTCGTCATAGGCCTCGGGCGTCAGGCGGAAGGCCGAATGAATCTCGTGGCGGCCGACGGCGTTGAGCGTGATTGGGTTTTCCGAATAGGTCAGGTTGAAATAGTTGTCGCCGGCCCGCATGAAAACGATCGGGTCTCTGCGGCCGACCTTCTTGAAGTCGAGCACCTCCGTGTAGAATTTTTCCGAACGATCGAGGTCCTTGACCATGATGGTGAAGTGCAAGACGCCTTCGTACTTGGGCATCGGTGAAGTCCCTCGGCTGTTGGCAAGCCGGATACTGGCGCTTTCCTGGTTTGCCGACAAGATAACGACAGGACGGCCACCGCTGCGGCAAAGCAGCCATGGCGAGACCGCGCCTGGAGCGATAGACTTTGCGAGCCTTGACGGAGGAGCGCGATGAAGGGGCTCGTTGCATCGGTTTCGCTGGCCTGCCTGCTGGCCGTCGCCCCGGCCCGGGCGCAGAGCTATCCCACGAAGCCGATCACCATGGTGGTCACCGCGGCGGCGGGCGGCGTCACCGACGTGGTGGCGCGGGCGCTCGCTCAGCACCTTTCGGAGGCCTGGAAGCAGCAGGTCATTGTCGAGAACCGCGGCGGGGCTGCGCACTCGCAGGCGATGACGGTGGTCGCGCGCTCGGCGGCGGACGGCTACACGCTGCTGGTCGCCGAGGCCGGCGGCTTCGTCATCAACCCGGCGATCTATCCGAAGGGCAAGCTCGAGTACGATGAGAAGAAGGACTTCGCCCCGGTCACCGGCCTGGTCAAGATCAACCAGGCGCTGCTCGCCAGCACTTCGCTGCCGGTGTCGAACGTCAAGGAGCTGATCGCGCTCGCCAAGAGCAAGCCTGGCGAGATCACCTACGGCACCGCCGGCATCGGCTCGGCGCCGCACATGAACATCGCGCTGCTGGAAAGCATGGCCGGCGTGAAATTCCAGGCGGTCCACTATCGCGGCGCGGCGCTTGCGCTCAATGACATCATCGGCGGCCACACCAACCTGATGTCGGTCAGCGTCAGCCTGGCACTGCCGCCATACCGCGCCGGCAAGATCAAGATCCTCGGCATCGGCAGCGACAAGCGGCTGCCGCAGGTCGCCGACATCCCGACCGTCGGCGAGACCGGGCTGCCGGGCTACGAGGCGACCACCTGGTTCGGCCTGTTCGCCCCGGCCGGCACGCCGCGCGACATCGTGATGAAGCTCAACGGCGAAGCGCGCAAGCTGTTCAGCGATCCGGCGTTCGAGAAAAAGTTCATGGAGCCGCAGATGTTCCAGCCGCTGGTCAGCTCGCCGGAGGAGTTCGAAAAATTCATCCAGGCCGAGATCAGCAAGTGGTCGAAGGTGGTGAAGGAAGCGAATATCCGGATCGAATAAGCTACAGCGCCGGCCGCAACCTCGCGCGGCGCGCCAGCGCGCGGCGCCGCCACCCGTACAGCACGATATTCCAGACCACCGAGACCCCGAGCGCCAGCGCGAGCCCGCCCCAGGTGCCGAGCGGCACCGTGGCAAGATGCACAGTGAACAGGCAGGCGCTGAAGCCGACCAGCCCCCACATGGTGTTGGCGATCAGCGCCGCGGTGGCGGGCCCGCCGACGCGCGGCTGAAAGATCAGCATCAGGCTGGTCATCACGATCGGAAAGACGGCAAGCAAGCCCGTCACGGTCGGCCCGACATGGCCGCTGAGGGTCACCACGGTGGCGACCAGGCACGACACCAGGGTGGCACGAACCGGGATGTCGTACCACTTGCGCACGATCGGCGGCATCTGCACGTGGCGATAGCGATTGGTCAGTGCGATGCAGATGGCGAACAGCGCGAGGTTGACCGCCACCACCGGCAGAAATGCCCATTGCACCGAGCGGAGCAGGAACGCGACCACGAACCACACCGCGACGGCCCCGCCGACGCTCACCAGCGTGGCGGCGCGTTGCGCCAGCACGACATAGGCCAGCGAGAACACGGCAGTCGACGCATGCGCGGCGATGCTGCCGATCGCACTTGCCGAGATGAAAGCCGAGTCGTGATCGAGCCCGACAAAAACATAGGCTGGACCGGCGGAGACCGGCAGCGTGGCGACGATGGCGCCGATGGTGGCGCCAAGGCGCTCCGCCACCATCGCGGCTCCGACGACGAAGCCGGCGGTGACCGCCATTTTCAGGACGAGTGAGAGCCAGAACAGGAGATCGGGATTCATCGGGCGCTTCTACGCAGTAGCAGCGTCATGGCCGGGCTCGTCCCGGCCATCCACGCCTTGCTTGGCCCACCTATAAAGACGTGGATGCCCGGCACAAGGCCGGGCATGACGTGGAGAGATCGAATCGCCGAACTAAACGATCACACCCGCTGCATCTTGATGACCACCGGCGGGCCCTTGGCGATGGTCTGATAGACCACGCAATAGCGCTCGGTGAGCTTGAGCAACTGGTCGAGCTTGTCCTGCGGCGCGTCGGTCTCGACGTCGAAGCGGAGCCTGATCTCGCGGAACCCGACCGGTGCCTCCTTGTCGACGCCGAGCGTGCCGCGAAAATCGAGATCGCCCTCGGCCGAAACGGTGCCGGATTTCAGCGGAATGGCGAGCGCGGTGGAAACGGCCTTGAGCGTGACACCGGCGCAGGCCACCAGCGCCTCGAGCAGCATGTCGCCGGAGCAGAGTTCCATGCCCGAGCCGCCGGTCGCCGGATGCAAGCCGGCCACCGCGAGCGCGCGGCCGGTCTCGACCTTGCAGGCGATGCTCTGGTCGTCGAGCGTGCCTTTGGCTTTCAACGTAATAACCGCTGAGCCCGGATCGGCCTTGTAGCGGTCCTTGATCGGCGCCTGCATGGCGCGGAGTTGGGTCGCATCCATTGTTCTTGCTCCTTGTTGCTAGGCCGGCGTCAGCACCACACGGCCGACGATTTTGCCGGCCCGGAGGTCGTTCATCACTTTATTGACGTCACCGAGCGGACGCGTCGCCACCGGCACCGGCGGCAGGCCAGTGCGGCGGACCAGATCGATCAACTCGCGCATCTCCGGCAGGCTGCCGACGTAGGAGCCCTGGATGGTGATGGCGCGCATCGGGATCGGCGGTAGCGATAGAGCGATATCGCCGCCGTAGAGGCCGACGATGATGTACTTGCCGCCCTTGATCAGACAGTCGATGCCGAGCCGCGCCGTCGCCGACGAGCCGACCAGATCGATCACCGCCCAGGCGCCGCCCTTGGTGGCGTTGATGATCTGCTGCGCAGCGTCGGCCTCGGCACCATCGATGGTCATGGCCGCGCCGGCCTTCCGCGCGGCGTCACGCTTGCCCGGATCGATGTCGACGACGATCGTGCTTTTGCCGCCCATCGCCTTGTGGATGGCGATGCACATCAGGCCGAGCCCGCCGGCGCCGATGATGACGGTCGGCTCGGTGGTGAGCGTTTCGCCG
>CAWAWF010000017.1:0-522145 GCA_963785665.1 uncultured Alphaproteobacteria bacterium | reverse complement strand
CCGTCTCCATCATGAATGCTACGGCGGAAAGCTGCTGTCCCGTTCCGACGCCGGCTGTTGCTAGATTGATGGAGTTCGGCTTGCTCTTGGCGGCAGCAATGAGCTCCTGCACGTTTTTGTAGGGCAGCTTGTCAGATCCGACGACGGCATAGGAGTTCTTGTAAACGATAGCGATCGGCACCAGTTGCTTGAGTGCGTCGTAGGGTGCCTTTTCGTAGATGCGCGCGTTGAAGATGATGTTGCTAAGTCCCCCAGCCAGAAGCGTGTAGCCGTCCGGTGGGGAGTTGATAACAGATTTTGTTCCGACGATTGTGCCGGCACCGGTCTTGTTCTCGACAACGACGGCTTGTCCGAGCTTTTGACTGAGTTGATCGGCGACGATACGGCCGAAGATGTCATAGCCGCCGCCGGGTCCGGTCGGGACAACGAGGCGGATCGCCCGGCTCGGATAGTCCTGCGCCTTCGCCGCGGGCACAAATGCCACCATCAGCGATGCGGTCAACAGTGCTGCTCGGCCAACCTGGCGGTGCGAACAATCGACCATGTTTTTCGGAGTCATTTGCCAGTTCCACCTGTGGGTGCGTTCATTGATTTCAGTCTAGCATCAACCAACAGGAGCCTTCTCATAAAGCCGCTGCACCTCCGCGAGTCATCAATCGGATCCGTTCTATCAGAACTCTTCCGGCGCGGCCGCGCTGCCGACGTCGCCCAGATCGGTGTCCGCGAACAGCTCGTCGAGCGGCGCGATCCGTTGGATCATGCCCTGCTGATGGGTGTAGCGCTGCACCGTCTCGAGATTCTTGCGGTTGGCAGGCGTCAGTCCGTACGACCACGGGTCGTTGCCGAAAATGCGCTCCTGCTCCTCGACCGCAGTGCGCACGAAGACGAGCGGAGCCATGCGTGGATTGGCGATGCGGCGATAGGCGAGTTGCTTGGCGGCTTCGAACGCCTTGGTCAGGTTGGTCGCGACCCAGGGGTATTTGTCCGCGATCTCCTGCTTGAGCGTCGTCACATGCATGATCGGGAAAATGCCGGTCGTCCGGAAGAAGTCGATCTCGACGTTCTTGTAGTCGGCGAACAGACGGGCGATCCGCTTGTCGCCCTCCACGAACGGCTTCGGCAGGGTGGGCGAAATCATCGCCGGAATATCGCCGTCGGCCAGCATCTGGCCGCAAGGTCTTGGACGGACGTCTTCATTTCGATGCGCAGGCCGGACGGCGGCGCGAAGGCGACGTCCTCGCTCGCGGTCGACCAGCCAGGTGATGCTCCGGTGCTGAACGCCGTAATGCTCCTCCAGGATGCCGCGCATCCAAATGTTCGAGGCCGGCTGGAAGTTGGTGCCGCCGATGGTCTTGCCGGCGAGATCCTTGGGCTCTCTGATGCCGGCCGCGGTGTTGATGAATACGAAGCCGTGGCGGAATCGGCGATGCAGGAACACCGGGATCGCGGTGAGCGGCTCGCCCTGGTCGCGGATCATGAAGTAGGCGCCGACGTTCTCCTCGCAGACGTCGAACTCGTGCTTGCGGCCCATGCGCCAGTGGCGCTCGCGCGGCCCCATGTCGGTGAGGAAAACGAGATCGAGGCCGTCGGCCTCGACCGTCCCTTCGATCAGCGGCTTGACGATGTCGTAGGCGCCGCACGCGATCGTGAGTCTGAGCTTTGCCATTGGGCTTCCTGCCTTGGAGTTTTTTGATGACGTCCGCCTGATGCCTATTTCGGCAGGAACGCCTCGGTGTAGAGCTTGCTCATGTCGGGTTCGCTTGGCAGCGTCTTCATCTCGACGAATGAGCGGCTGAGCACCGCCAATGCCTTCGGTTCGAATTTTCCGTCGCTGGAAAACATCGGCATCAGTTCGTCGTAGATGGCGGCCGTCGTGGGCTCGTCGGTGCCCATGATTTCCTTCGCAATGCGGACGGTGTCGGACTTGTTGCTGCGCATAAATGCGATTGTTTCGAACCAGCCCTTCATGAAGCCGCGCAGCGTGTCTGGTTTCTCGGCAATGATCTTGTCGGTCGCGAAGATCACGTGGACATGGAAGTCTTTCAGCAGATCGTTGAAACGCAGCAGGACGCGGCCCTCGCCGCGCTGGGCGAAGTTGAGGGCGACGGCAATGTTGACGATCGCGGCATCGATCGATTTGGTTCGCAGCGCCGCAATACGGGCTGCGTCGTTGCCGATCGGGACCTGCTCGACACCGTCGAGGCCCCAGCCATTCTGACGCGACACTTCGCTGACGATCCAACTCGTGACCGAGCCGACCGTGGATACGCCGACTTTGCGTCCCTTCAAATCGTTCACGGTTTTCACCGTGTCGTCCGCGCGGACCATGAGAGCGAACAACAATGGTGGACCAGCCATGGCGGCGATCCCTTTGACAGGCGAGCCTTTGACAATGAAGGCGAGGCCGGGACCGGACCCGAGCGCCACGTCGATGCTGTCGGCGGCCATCGCCTGCTGGATTTGCGCATCTCCGCCAAAGCTCGAGATCTCAAGTTCCAGGCCGTGCTTCTTGAAGATTCCGACTTGCGCGCCGACGTCGGCCGGCACGAAGGAGAATGCTTCACGCCCCGCCTTGCCGACGCGCAATGTTTCGGCCGCGATGGGCGAAGCGGCTGACGTGAGGAACGTCATGGCGACCAGGGCAGCAAGGATGATAGGGCAACCTGTGCAGGCAGCCCTTTGCGGTGCGCGGTCAATCTGGCTCGAACGTCTCATGTCACGATCCATTGGATGGAATCGACAATACGATAACACACGTGTTCGATCTGGCGCTGGTGCCGGCGCGGATGACCTATACCCAGCTTGAGCCTGCGCCTTGGCCCGGCGTTGGCGAAAATATATGTGGCCGATCCCTGACTATTTGCCGGCGCAAGCGCTAAGTAGGTTGATGAACCTTATCAAGGACATCGCGGGCACCGTCAGCTTCACACGGCTGTATGTCAAAATCCGTCAGGAGGACGGCGCGTTCACGATCCTTGTCAGGCTGCAAAATCATCTCAAGACGGAAGAGGCGGCGTGGGGGCAGGAGACTGCGGCCACCATCGAAATCGCAAGCTCGATGATCGGCGCGCTCGCCGAGCAATATTCGATTCCGCAGCAGTGCATTTCCATCGATATCGGCATGGAAAATTTTCGCGACGGCACGCTGCATTGAGCGATCGACGGGTTGGCGGGCGGTGCGCCCGTGCCAAGCGCTATCTCGAGTGATCGTCGATCAGATGACGCCAGGCGATCGCGTGTCGAAGATGCCGAGCTGCCGTTGCGGGCCTTCCGGCATGGTGGGCACATAGACCTGCCGGCCCATGAAGGTCACCCACGGCTTCTCGGCAACCGGCTGAAGCTGAGCGAAGTTCCAGAACTGCCGCTCGCTCATCTCGATCTCGGTGACCTTCTCATCAAGCACCCAGGAGCGCAGCGCGCTCAACCTGGATTGCTCGGGGTCGGTGAACATCTTTTCCGGCAATGACTTTCTCAAAGGCGGCTCCTGATCGCCGAACCCGTCGGCGTTCCATCCGGCAATCGATGACCTTCGGCGACACGGGCCGCCCGGGCGCAACTGGTCAGATTTTCTGGACTGATAGGTCAGTCTAGCCCGTGCTGCTTAACAAGGTGTGTGAGCATTCAGAACGAACGCATTAACGTCGACTTTGCGTCTCGACGGGCGCACACTCGACCAAAGGGGGCATCGTGACGAAGCAGACCATCGACCTCGACAAGCATCGCGGCATGACCGCGCAAAAGGCCACCGAGTTGCGGCGGCTGATGTCGGACGTCGAGGCCAATGAAAAGCTGTTGCGTCAGAGGCAGACCGAGCTGGAAGAGCAGCTCCTCGCCTCATCCTCCGCGACCTGGGAGGAGGCCGCCGACAAGGCGCGTTATCTTTTGTCGCTGTTCGCCAGTTCGCTGAGCGCGCAGGACCCCCGTCGCCAACTGCTGATCGCCAGGGTGCTGGAAGACTTCGTGCGTCTGTCGTCGGCGGGTCCGGACGCCGCGCCCAGTAGCTCGGATCTGCGCGGCCCTGGCTAATCAATCAGGCCAATCAATAGCTGAGCTTGGCGATCAGTTGCCCGAGCGCCACCTTGCCTTCCTTCTGCGCGGCGCCCCGCGACTCGAAAAAGGTGTCGGACTGCTCGACCGGCTGTCGCTTGCCGGCGCAATAGATTTCCCATCGCCATGGCGCCGGCGGATTGGCGCGCAGCTTGACGACGAGCGCGTAGTCTTCGGGTTCGAAATCACGACGCATGCCGAACTATGAGCGCGTCGGCGCACAAATGCCACTTGAATCGCATCTTTGGCCCTCGCCAGCGGGCTGTTGGGCCGCGATTTCCCTCGACTTTGCGGGAACAATCGCCTAGCGTGCAGCCAACCAAACGCGGCATGTCGCGTTCGGCTTTCAAGCTTGAAATCGCCAAGCCGACCGAGCGCCCATCGGGGCCTCGCTCACTCTCGACCGAACCGATCGGGCGGACAAATTTCCGCGCTTCAGATCGGTCAACCGACAGAAGGAATATGCCTTGCAGGTTCTCGTCCGCGACAACAACATCGACCAGGCTCTGCGCGTCCTGAAAAAGAAGATGCAGCGCGAAGGGCTGTTTCGCGAGATGAAGCAGCGGCAATCGTACGAGAAGCCGTCCGAGCGCAAGACCCGGGAAAAGTCCGAGGCGGTCCGCCGGGCGCGCAAGCTGGCGCGCAAGAAGGCGCAGCGCGAAGGGCTGATCGCCGATCCGAAAAAGAAGAAGCTGCTGGAGGATAAAAAGAAGGCGTTCGGGCAGCGGCCGGGAATGTCAGGCGGCGCGGGCGGTGGGATGTCAGGCGGTCCGCGGCCACCGCGGGACTACTGACCGGCTCATTTGAAAGCGAACCATGAACGCAACGACATTCAACTACGCGATCGGTGCGATCTGTCTGGCCGGCGCTCTCGCCATCGGGCTCGCTATTCTGGTGTGGTGATCGTGCCGGGGCGGCGCGTCGCGCCGCAAAATCAGCTTGCCGCAGCCGCCTTCGGCTTGTCGCGGAACAGCTGATAGCCTTCCTTCTCGATCGCCTGCTCGATGGCCCCGCGGCTGAACTTGTAGGGCGGGTCCCTGCCTTCGGCGACGACACCCACAGCGTGCCATGGCGCGAACTGGGCCGGCAGCGTCCGTCCACCGGGATCGCCGGCGAAAGCCCGAAGCTTGCTGTTGGCTTGCGACTTGAAGATGAAGATGCGCATGGCGTTGCCCAGAGTCATAAAGCCGCCGCCCGGGTTGCGGGCGACGGCTTTCGTTAAGATCGTTTGGTGAAAAGGCTCACGCGATCTCGATGGTGCCAACGGCGAGCTTGCCGCTGCGCTGATCCGTTTGGGTGTCGAACTTCACCTTCTGGCCTTCACGCAGGCCGTTGATGCCGGCCCGCTCCAGCGCGGTGGCGTGGACGAACACGTCCTTCTCGCCGTTGTCCGGTTGAATGAAGCCGAAGCCCTTTTGGTCGTTGTAGAACTTAACGGTGCCCATGGTCATGAGAATGTCCTTTCATTGAGCGTGCACGTGGGAAGCGGCGCACGACATCGTGCCCGTTTTCCCGGTTCGTCGATTTTGGAGAAGTCTGAAACGTGCGCGCCCATTGAGGGGGCGAAGCGGCCCAGTTGTCCGGCCAATATCGATGCGCCAGCATATAGGCGCAAACTGGAACAAACGCAAGGTGAGGCGGCAGCCGCTGCGGCTTGTGGTTGTACCTGAACCAGCAGCTTGCGCGCTCAACTCGCCGCGCGAATGTCGCGAAACGACACCAGCCGGCGCTGTGTTTCGTCCCAAAGCACCAGCCTCACGCAGCGAAAACTTTGCAGCAGCGTTAACCGTCCGACACCGCGCAGCTCGGGATAATCGCGCAGCGCCCTCGGCAGCCGGTAATAGGGGATGCGGCTGCACAGATGATGGACGTGGTGCACGCCGATGTTGGCGGTGAACCAGCGCAGGATCGGCGGCAGGTCGTAATGCGACGAGCCGTGCAAAGCCGCCGCGTGCAAATTCCAGTCCTGGTCGTCGGCCCAGACCGTGTGCTCGAACTGGTGCTGAACGTAGAACAGCCAAACGCCGATCGAGCCCGCCAGCAGCACAATCGGAAGGTGGACCAGCAGGAATGCCTTCAGGCCGATGAAGGCGATGAGCGTGGCGGCGATGGCGGTGATGGCCACGTTGGTTGTCATGGTGCTGAGCCACGGCTCCCAGCCGCCGCGCATCAGGCCGAACGGCAACCGTTGCCGCAGAATGAAGACATAGGCAGGACCGATGCCGAACATCACCAGCGGGTGCCGGTACAGCCGATAGCAGAAGCGCTTCCAAAGCGATCCGCTGGTGTATTCACGCACCGTGAATGTGTCGATGTCGCCCAGTCCCCGACGGTCGAGGTTTCCCGACGTCGCGTGGTGCATGGCGTGCGCGCGCCGCCAGAACCCGTAAGGCGTCATCGTCAGCACGCCGATGACCCGGCCGACCCAATCGTTCGCCAGGCGGTGGCGGAAGAAGGCGCCGTGGCTGCAATCGTGCTGGATCATGAACAGCCGCACCAGGAATCCGGCGGCCGGCACGGCGATCAACAGCGAAAGCCAGTAGCCGAAATCCATCGCCACCCAGACCAGCACCCACAGCACGATCAACGGCACGATGGTGATCGCGATCTCCACGATGCTTCTGGCGTTGTTGGGCTGCCGATAGCGCGCGAGAATCTGGGTCCAGTCGCGCGCCTCGGCGTTGCGTGCCACGGTCGGCACGCGGTTCTGATCGTTTTGCAAGTCAATCGACTTTCTGGTTGTGTTTTGCGGAGTGCCGCCAGCCCTGCAAGGCGGTGCGACCGTGATATCGAGCGGGACGATCAGGGGTATCGGTGTGCCGGGTATCCGACATCATAGCTGCTTTCGTCCTCCATATCACAAAAACCGCGATGGGATTGTCGTCCTCCGGTTGAGCCGTGCACGCAGCCCCGCACCGGCTCTCCGGCAGTGAATGAATATCGCACAATGCGGCCATTGTGGTTCGCGAAATCGAGCTTAAATATCTGAAGTCCTTGAAAAATTACTTCTTGATTTTCCCGAAAGGAAAATACGATGCAGGCATCCGCGCCGACGCCGAGCGTGACCGGTTTCGACTACACCGCATCGGCCGAGCTGTTTCCGAGCCGCATCAAGAAGGGCCGGACCCCGATCAAGTACAAGCGATTCGAGACGGCGGCCGAGGCGGTTCGCTTCGCGGTGGAGGAGATTGCGCCACCCGCGCTGCTTGGTGCCTATCTCGAGGTCGATGAGACGCGGTTCGGCATTGCCGAAATCCACGCCCTTTACGAGAGCCCTGATTTTCCGCTGCAGCGCGCCGCCGCCAAGAAAGACTGACGGGCGCGGCCGGCTTGGCCGCTGACGTCCGCTCAAATCACCTTCGATTTCCGCAAGCTCGCGATGTCCGCATCGGCGTAGCCGAGCTCCTTCAGCACCACGTCGGTGTGCTCGCCGAACGTGGGCGCCGGCAGTTCGGAGCCATCGCGTCCGCCGTCGATGCGCACCGGCCGCCGGATCGCGGTGATGCTGCCCTCCGTCGGATGCGTCAGCGTGCGGAAGGTTTCGAGGTGCTTGACCTGCGGGTCGTCGATGACCTCTGGGATGTTGTGCACCGGCGCAAACGGCACGTCGTTGGCTTCGAGCAAGGTCATCCAGCCGGCCCGCGGCTTGGTCGCGAACACCTCGGCAAGCGCGTGTGTCAGCGGAACGAAGTTCTTGATGCGCTGGTCGCGGCTGGCAAATCGGGAGTCGTCGCCGAGATCGGGACGCTCGATCGCGGTGAGCAGTCCCTCCCAGAATTTCGCCTGCGACGACAGGTGAATCGCCAAGCAGCTTGCCGTCGGCGCAGCGGAACGCGAACGAATGCGAGCTCGCCACGCGCGTCAACGGATCGTTCTCGATGCCCAACTGGGTGTGATTGGCGAACGGGTCGGGGATGAACGAGATCGCCGCTTCGAGCATGTTGACCTCGATCCGCCGTCCGCGGCCGGTGCGCTCGCGCTCGTACAGCGCGCCGAGAATGCCATAGGCAGGCGTACATCCCGGTGGCGTTGTCGGGGATGGTGGGGCCGGCGGCCTGCGGCTCCTTCGGATCGAGGAAAAGGCTGGCGATGCCGCTCAAAGCCAGGCCGACGCTGTCATAGGCCGGCCGGCCGCTGTAGGGACCCGACGCGCCGAAGCCCGTGATCGAGCAGTGGATCAGCTTGGCGTTGGTTGCGGCGAGCGCATCGTCGCCGAGGCCGAGACGTTCCATCACGCCGGCGCGGTAGTTCTCCAGCAGGATGTCCGCGCGGCCGAGCAGCTTTCGCAAAACATCGCGGCCCGCCTCGTTGCGCAGGTCGAGCTTGATGCTGCGCTTGCCGCGGTTGTAGGCGACGAAATGCGGGCTGTAGAGCCCGCCGCGGAAGCTGCGGAACGGATCGCCGCCCTCCGGATGCTCGACCTTGATCACCTCGGCGCCGAGATCGGCCAGCATCATGCCGGCGAGCGGCGCCGTGATCATGGTGCCGAGCTCGACGACGCGGACGCCTTTGAGCACCTCGGTCAACGGCGCGCTCCTAATTGATGGTCTGGCCGCCGTCGACCAGGATCGAGGCGCCGTTGATGAAGCTTGCCGCGTCGGAAACCAAAAACGCCGCGACGTCGCCGATCTCGTTGCATTCGGCGAAGCGGCCGAGCATCACCTTCTGCAAGGTGCCCTTGGAATCGGCCCGCCCGGAATCGAAATAGCCCTTCACGCGCGGCGACAAGGTCGGCCCGGGGCAGATCGAGTTCACCCGCAGGCCCTTCGGTCCGTAGTCCACCGCGAGCTGCCGGGTCAGCGAGACGACGCCGCCCTTCGCCGCGCAATAGACCGGCATCTCCTGGTTGCCGATATGGGCGAAGGTCGATGCGACGTTCAGGATCGCGGGCCGCTCGGATTTCAGCAGCAGCGGGATGAAATCCCGGCACATGAAATAGACGCTGTCGAGGTCGACCGCGATCAGCTCGCGCCACTTGTCGGTCGCGAGTTCAGTGATCGGCGAGATGAAGTTGTTGCCGGCGTTGTTGATGATGGCCTTGGCGCGGCCCCACTTGCCGTCGACGAAGTCGCGGAGCTTGCGGACGTCGTCTTCCTTCGACACATCCGCCACGAAAACCTCGGCCTTGCCGCCGGCCCGTTCGATCGCGGCCTTGGCCTCGTCGAGCTTGCTCTTCGTGCGCGCCACCAGCACGGTGATGGCGCCAAGCTCGGCGACCGCCTCGGCGGTCGCCCGCCCGATCCCGGTGCCGGCGCCGGTGACGACGACGACCTCGCCGTTGAGTTGCATCCGCTTGAACACGCCGTCCCTCCGTCAGCCGCGCGATTACTCCGCCGCGCGGACATCCATGCCGCCATATTCCTTGTCGGTGAGCTTTTGCAGCGCCGGCATCACTTCCTTGGCGAACATCTTGATGTTCTTCTCGGTGAGGTCGCGCGGCAGCGTGCCGAACTGCATCAGGCACAGCAGGTTCTGGAAGCCCAGCAGCCGGTGGGCGTCGGTGAACTGCTTGCGCACCGTGTCGGGGCTGCCGCAGACGATGATGCCCTGCTCGATCAGGCTGTCGACGGTGTGCTCCTGGCCGCTGACGCTGCGCTTGTGGCTTCGCATGTTCTTCAGCGACTTGGTCGTGAGATAGCCCGGCGGGAACAGCATCTCGAACGGCAGCCGCAGCAGCCGGTTGAACAGGACTTCGATGTGCGGCTTGGCCTCGGCGCGCGCCTGCTCGTCGGTCTCGGCCACGTACACCGGCGTCGACCAGCCGATCTGCTCGGAGCTCGCGGTGTAGCCGTGCATCCGCTGCGCGCTTTCGCGGTAGTAGTTCAGATAGCGCACCACCGACTGCGCCGGGCTGTAGGCCTGCAGGTAGACATATTTGCGCGACGGATGCGCCGCCCACTCGATCGTCTCGGTCGCTGCCGGTCGACGGCGCCCAGATCGGCGGATGCGGCTGCTGGTACGGCCGCGGCCACACGTTCACATACTCGAAGTGATAGTGCTTGCCCTCGAAGGCGAACGGGCCCGGCTTGGTCCACGCCTGCACCACGAGGTCGTGCGCCTCCTGGAAGCGCTCGTGCGAGTAGGCCGGGTTGGCGCCCATCGAGTAGTATTCGGCGCCGATGCCGCGCACCATGCCGGTGATCAGCCGGCCGCCGGTGATGCAGTCGATCATGGCGTGCTCTTCGGCGATGTTGAGCGGATGCTCGCGCAGGCAGAACGCATTGCCGAGGATCGCGATCTTGGCGTTCTTGGTGCGCCGCGACAGCGCCGACGCGGTAACGACCGGCGAGGGCATCAGGCCGTAGGCGTTCTGGTGATGCTCGTTCACCGAGATGCCGTCGAAGCCGAGCTCGGCCGCCATTTCGAGCTCGTCGAGATAGCGGTTGTAGAGCTCGTGGCCTTTCTTCGGATCGAAGTACGTGTTCGGCAGCACCACCCAGGCGGCGCGGTACTTGTCCTTGAAGCTCATGTCCAGATTGGCATAGGGCATCAGGTGGAAGATGAAGACCCTCATCGCGCCGCGCTCCGGATGAATTGCGAGACCTCGCGGGCGAACGCCTGCGGCTGCTCGATGTGCGGAAGGTGCGCGCAATCCGCCAAGGTCGCCACGCTTGAGCCGGCGATGCCATGCCTTGAAGGCGTCGGCGTAGGGCAGCGGGATCACCTTGTCCTCCTTGCCCCAGACAATGTGGGTCGGCACGTCGACCCGGTGCAGCCAGCGGTCGAGCTTCGGATTGCACAGCCGCGGCGACCAGGAGTAGCGCGCGGCCGCGCCGCGGTTGCGATCGTAGATGTCCTCCAGGTCGGTGGTGGCGCGCCACGACTGCAGCCACGCCTTGGCGCCGTTGCCGGCGAACAACAGCTTCAGCAGTTCGTCCTCGGAGCAGACGAACATGTCGGCGCGCGGCACGCCCTTGACGCGAAGGCCGGCGCTGTTCACCAGCACCAGCGACTGGATGCGTTCGGTCGAGCGGATCGCCATCTCGACGGCGAGCCAGCCGCCGATGCACTGGCCGACGACGTGGACGCGGTCGAGCTTTAGCGCGTTGAGCAGGTCGAGCGTGAAGTAGCGCGAGGTCGCCGACGTCATCGACGGCATCGCACAGCTCGGACCGGCCGAAGCCCGGAAGGTCCGGCGCGATCACGTCGAAGCTTTCCGTCAGCGCCGTCAGCCCCGGCTCGTCGCCGCTGAGCCCCTGCGCGCCGTGCAGGAACAGCAGCGCCTCGCCCTTGCCGCCGCGCCGCACATGCACCTTGCAGCCGCGAACGTCGATGTCGCTGTCTTGCAAAGCCTTCCTCCTTTTTGTTTTCTGGCGCGGCGCGGTGAGCCTTAGCTCTCCGCCTTGTCGTGGCTGCCGAGGCCGGGCTTGTACTTGCCCGACAGGAAATCGCCGATGCCTTCGCTCCGCCAGGAATCCTTCTGCCGCAGCGAAAGCTGGTCGGACTTCGCCGCCGCGAAATTGAGCGCCGCGTCCGCGCTCATCTCCAGCGAGAAGCGGTAGCCGTCCTTGCAGGCGGCGAGCGCATCCGGGTCCTTCTGCGCGATCTCCTCGGCCAGCGCGGTGACTTCCTTCTTCAGGTCGCTCAGCGGGTAGGCGGCGTTGACGAAGCCGATCTCGGCGGCGCGGTCGCCTTTGAAGGTGCGCCCGGTCATCGCGTAATAGAGCGCCTCGCGCGGCCGCAGCAGGTTGGCGAGCGACTTGCTGACGCTGCCGCCGGGATAATGCTTGAAGTTGATCTCCGAGAGTCCGAACGTCGCCTCCTTGGCGGCGAAGGCGAGGTCGCAGCCCTCGACGATCGAGAACGCGCCGCCGAAGCAATAGCCGTTGACCATGGCGATGGTCGGCTTCGGGAAATGGCGCAGCGTCCGCGAGCGCCACTCGGTGGCGATGCGGAAGATGCGGTCGAACTCCGGCGGGTCGTCCTTCAGCTCGACGAAGAACTGCTTGAGGTCCATGCCGGCGCAGAACGACTCGCCCGCGCCGGTGACGATCACCACGCGCGAGGTCTTCTCGTAGCGCAGCTTCTCCAGCGCCTCGGCCATCTCCAGATGCAGCGTCGGGCTCATGGCGTTGCGCTTGGCGGGCCGATTGAGCGTGACGGTGGCGACGGCGTTCTTGATGTCGACAGTGACGGTGTTGGACTCGGACATACTCTACTCCCGCGTGAGCGTTCGGGCGGATGCTGGCACACCAACCGGAAGCCAGCAATCGCCGCCGGAACAGGGAGCCATGCGCCGCGCGGGCTGCGGCATCGGAGCTTGGCCGTTCTGTTGCGCGCTCTGGGTGAACGTCTTAACCTCCCGGCAAAGGGGAGGAACCAAGATGCGCAAAACCAGCATCGCCTTGTTTCTGGGCGTCGCCGCTGTCGCGGCCTTCACACCGCCGGCGTCGAGCCAGGAGCCGATCAAGATCGGCGTGATGTTCCCGTACACCGGGCCGATCTCCGCGCAGGGGCGGCCCGAGCGCGACGCCATCAAGATGGCGTTCGACGAGGAGAACAACACGGTCGCGGGCCGCAAGATCGAGCTGCTGTACGAGGACAGCGCCGGGCGGCCCGACACCGGCCTGACCAAGCTCAAGGCGCTGGTCGAGCGCGACAAGGTCAACCTGCTGCTGTCGGAGCTGGTGAGCTCGATCGGCGCCGCCGCCGCGCCCTACGTCACCGAGCAGAAGATTCCGTGGATCAGCACGGTGGCGCTGGCAAGCCTGACCCGCACGCAGAAAAGCCCGTACATCTTCCGCTTCGTGACGTCGTCGTATCAGTACGCCATGACGGCGGCCCAGGTCGCCAAGAAGAAAGGCTGGAAGAAGGTCTATTTCATCGGCTGGAACGCGCCGCCGAGCCGCGAGTCCTACGAGGCGGTGAAGAAGGTGTTCGGCGAGGAGAACGTCGTCGAGGCGATGTTCCCGAATGTCGGCACCGCCGACTACGCGCCGTACCTGACCAAGATGGACCCGTCGAAGGCGGACGGTGTGTTCGCCGCGATGTGGGGCGCCGACTCGCCGCGCATCAGCCAGCAATACGCGGAATACGGCTTGAACAAGAAGATGCCGCTGTTCGGCATCGCGTCGTTCACCAGCGAGGAGCTGCTGGGTGACATGCCGCCGGCGTCGGTCGGCATTCTCAGCGCCTATCTCTATTGCGGCACGCTCGACACGCCGGCGAACAAGAAGTTCGTCGCGGATTATCAGTCCCGCTACAAGGCCGTGCCCGGCTCGTACCAGTACCTGGGCTACATGGCCGCCAAGATGGTGATCCAGGCGCTGAAGGACATCAACGGCAAGGTGGAGGACCGCGACGCCTTCATCCACGCGCTCGAAAAGGTGCACGTCAAAGGCCCGATGGGCGAGGCGAGCTTCGACGAGCACCACGGTCTCGTCACCGATTTCTACGAGCTCACCGTCGAGAAAGGCCCGGACGGCAAGCTGCAGAACCATTGCGGCGACCGCATCGCCCAGGTGAAGGACCCCTACGACGCGTTTCCGTGAGCCGATGTCTTGGGTCTGATGGGAGTGCGTGCATAGAGTGGCAGCGCGCTCCCTCTCCCCGCTTGCGGGAGAGGGTTGGCGGCGAGGCGGGTTGATCGACTATCGAAGTGAGATGCCCCTCACCCGGCCACTTCGCTCGCGGACACTGATCCCCGCAAGCGGGAAGACGGTCAAGAAGCCGAGGCGCGATGTTCTGGGTCATCCAAGCACTGAACGGCATTTCCTTCGGCATGCTGCTGTTCATGCTGGCCGCCGGCTTGTCGCTGATCTACGGCTTGATGAAGATCCTCAACCTGACGCACGGCTCGTTCTATCTGCTCGGCGGTTACATCGGCCTCGTCGTCGTGCACGCCACCGGAAGCTTCGTGCTCGCGGTGCTGGCCGGCAGCCTCGCGGTGGCGTTGATCGGCATCGTCATGGAGCGGTTCCTGCTGCGGCGGTTTCATCTCCAGGAACTGCCGCAGGTGCTGATCACCTTCGGCCTCCTCTTTATCTTCTCCGATCTCGCCATCCTGATCTGGGGCGGCAATCCGCAGACCATGCCGAAGCCCGCGTGGTTCGCCAACTCGGTGCAGCTCGACGGCTTCGTCTATCCGTCCTACCGGCTGTTCATCATCGGCTTCGGCCTCGTCATCGCCGCGCTGCTGTGGTGGCTGCAGGAGGGCACCCGCGTCGGCGCCATGCTCCGCGCCGGCGTCGACGACGAGGAGATCGCGCGCGCGCTCGGCATCAACGTGTCGCTGCTGTTCACCCTGGTGTTCGCGCTCGGCGCGTTCCTGGCGGCGCTCGGCGGCGTGATGGGCGGTCCGATGGTGGGCATCTATCCGGGCGCCGACTTCGAGGTGATGCTGCTCGGCTTTGTCGTCGTCATCATCGGCGGCCTCGGCAGCCTGAAGGGCGCGCTGGTCGGCGCGCTCACCGTTGGCCTGCTCGATAATTTCGGCAAGGTGTTCTTTCCCGAGCTGGCGCTGTTCACGATCTTCGCGCCGATGGCGCTGATCCTCGCGGTGCGGCCGGCCGGGCTGTTCGGGCGCGAATGAGCGCGACGCGAAACCTCAGCACGCGAAGCATCGTGGCGCTCTCGCTGCTCGGCGCGGCGGTGCTGTTGCTGCTGCCGCATCTGCTGCCGCCGTATTATCTCGGCCTCGCCGTGCAGATGCTGGTGTTCGCGCTGTTCGCCATGAGCCTCGATCTGCTGATCGGCTATGGCGGCATGGCCTCGCTCGGCCACGCCGCGTATTTCGGCGTCGCCGCCTACGCCACCGGGCTCACCGCGCTGCGGCTGCATTGGGACGTCTGGCTCGCGCTTCCCGCCGGTCTGCTGGCGGCGGCCCTGACCGCGGTGCTGTTCGGGCTGCTGGCGCTGCGCACCCGCGGCAGCTATTTCCTGATGATCACGCTGGCGCTGTCGCAGGTGCTGTGGGGTGTCGCGTTCGGCTGGCGCTCGCTGACCGGCGGTGACGACGGCCTGCCCGAGGTGCCGCGGCCCAATCTTGGGCTGCTCGGGCCGCTCACCGACAGCATCCCGTTCTACTATTTCGTGCTGTTCTTCGTCGCGCTCGGCGCGCTGCTGCTGGTCCGCATCGTCAACTCGCCGTTCGGCCATGCGCTCCGCGGCATTCGCGAGAGCGAAACCCGGATGCTGGCGCTGGGCTACAACGTCTGGCGCTACAAGCTCACGGCGTTCGTGCTGGCCGGCACCTTCGCCGGCCTGGCCGGCTGCCTTTATGTCTATTTCAACCGCTTCGTCAGCCCCGATTACGCCCACGTCACGCGCTCCGCCGAGGTGCTGCTGATGGTGATCCTCGGCGGCGCCGGCACCTTGATCGGGCCGGCCATCGGCGCCGCCCTGATCGTGCTGCTGCAAAACGTCGTCAGCGGCTACACCGAACGCTGGCTGATCGTGATCGGCACCATCTACATCCTGGTCGCGCTGTTTGCCCCCGACGGGCTGATCGGGCTCATCCGCCGTCTCCGCAGGCGGACGCCATGACCGCGCTCGCAGCCGACAAGCTGTCGCGAAACTTCGGCGGCGTTCACGCGCTGACCGATGTCTCGCTCGCGGTCGAGCCGGGCGAGCGCCGCCTCATCATCGGGCCGAACGGCGCCGGCAAGACCACGCTGTTCAACATGCTGTCCGGCCTGATGCCGGTGTCGAGCGGCACGGTCCGCCTGTTCGACCGCGACATCACGCAGGTGCCGGCCTATGAGCGCGCCCGGATGGGGCTCGCCCGCACCTTCCAGATCACCAACCTGTTTCCGCGGCTGACCGTGCTGGAGAACGTGCTGCTGGCGCTGCTGTCGACCGACGAGTCCGCGTTCGCGCTGCACCGCCGGATGGCCGCGAACCACGCTCTGTACGGAAAGGCCGATGCGCTGCTGGAGAAATGGAATCTCACGCCGATCGCCGGCCGGCTCGCCAAGGAAATCTCCTACGGCGAGCAGCGCCAGGTCGACCTGATCCTCGCCATGGCGGTCGAGCCGAAGGTGCTGCTGCTCGACGAGCCGACCGCGGGCCTGTCCGCCGCCGAGGTGGTCCGCGTGGTCGGCATGATCCGCAGCCTGCCGAAAGACATGACCATCCTGGTGATCGAGCACGACATGGACGTGGCGTTCGACCTCGCCGACCGCATCACCGTGCTGCACCAGGGGCGTCTGCTGGTCGAAGGCGACGTCGAGACCGTCCGCAACGATCCGCGCGTCACCGAAATCTATCTCGGCGTGGACGACGAGCCATGCTGAGCGTCCAGGACGTCCATACCTATTACGGCGACAGCTACATCCTGCAGGGCGTCGACCTCGACGTGTCCGCCGGGCAGGTGGTGGCGCTGCTGGGGCGCAACGGCGTCGGCAAGACCACGCTGGCGCGCTCGATCATCGGCCTGACGCCGGCCCGGCGCGGCAGCATCCTCTACAACGACACCGACATCACCCGCATGCCGGCCCACATCATCGCGCGCCTCGGCATCGGCCTGGTGCCACAGGGACGCCGCGTGTTCCGCTCGCTCTCCGTCAAGGAGCACCTGCAGGTGACGGCGCGTGGCCAAGGTGCGTGGAATTTCGACAAGGTCGTCGGGCTGTTTCCCAACCTCGCCAACCGGATGCGGAGCCTCGCCGGCAAGCTCAGCGGCGGCGAGCAGCAGATGCTGGCGGCCGGCCGCGCGCTGGTCGGCAATCCGGGGCTGCTGCTGATGGACGAGCCGACCGAAGGCCTCGCGCCGCTGATGGTGCGCGAGCTCGGCCGCACCATCGCCCAGCTCAAGGCGGCCGGCACCTCGATCCTGCTGATCGAGCAGCAGCTCGCGTTCGCCTTGCGGTACGCCGACGTCGTCTTCATCATGAGCAAGGGACGCATCGTGCATCGCTGCACGCCGGCCGAGCTTGCCGCCGACGCGGACACCAAGGCGCGCTATCTCGGCGTTTGAGGGAGGCTTGCATGGCCGATCCGGCAAATCCTGTCGTCATCGTCACCGGCGGCGCGCGCGGGCTTGGCCGCGCCATGACCTTGGCGCTGCTTCGAAGCGGCGCGCGGGTGGCGGTCGCCGACCTGCCGGTGAGCGCGCCCGAGGTGCGCGAGCTGAAGGACATCGCCGCCAAGGAGGGCGTGCAAGACCGTCTGCTGTCGATCGAGTGTGACGTGACGCAATGGCAGAGCTGCTCCGACACGGTCGACAAGGTGATCGCGCACTTCGGCGCCGTCCACGGCCTCGTCAACAACGCCGCCATGGGGATGCAATTCTTTGGCGACAATGTTCTGGTCGGCAAGCGCAAGCCGTTCCACGAGGCGGACGCCGACCTCTACAAGGCATCCATCGAGACGAACATCAGCGGCCCGTTCCTGATGGCGAAGGCGGTGGCACCGCATCTCGTCAAGCAAGGCTGGGGCCGCATCGTCAACATCACGACGAGCCATTTCACTATGGTGCTGGACGGCTTCTCCCCCTACGGGCCGTCCAAGGCGGCGATGGAAGCCGCCACCGTGATCTGGTCGAAGGATCTCGCCGGCACCGGCGTCACCGTCAATGCGCTGCTGCCGGGCGGCGCGGCCAACACGCGGATGATTCCGCAGGGCGACTTGGTTGACCGCGCCACCCTGGTGCAGCCCGAAGTGATGATGGCGCCGATCGTCTGGCTGATGTCGCCGCGCTCGAACGGCGTCACCGGCCGCCGCATCATCGCCAAGGAATGGGACGCCGCGCGGCTGGCGAGCACGCCAGCCGACACGATCGGCAGCCCCGCGGGCTGGTGAAGTCTACTTCGGCGGCGCGCGCAAACACACCGCGACCAGCGGGCTGCTCGCCGCGCTCGGCACCACGCCGCATGACACCGAGCGCTCGGTCAGCACATTGGCGGGTTGGCGCTGCGGCCCGCAATAGGCGGTGACCAGCACCTCGTCCTCGTTGCAGGTCACCGTGCAGGTCGCGGTGGCGCAGTTCTCCCGCAGGATGCGCATCTGCGACGCCGGCCCGGGAGGACCTTGCGGCCCTGCGGGGCCTTGCTGGCCGGGCGCGCCGTTCTCGCCCGGATCGCCCTTTGGCCCGGCCGGCCCGGGCGGGCCTTGCTCGCCCTTCGGTCCGGGCTGCGGCTGGCCGCATCCGGCAACGCAAAGAACCAATCCGCACAACGCAATCAGTCTGATCAACCGCATGTTGTCCTCAATGAATGGCACGAGCGTTTCATTCGGCCGGCGTGGCGTCAGGAATTTCCTCGACCCGAATGTTCGTCGTCGTGGTGCTTCTTGCCCCACCATCTCGACGCCCGCTCCGACAGCCGGTCAAGATAGAGATAGATGACCGGCGTGGTGAACAGCGTCAGCGCCTGGCTGACGATCAAGCCGCCGACGATGGAATAGCCGAGCGGCTGGCGGATTTCGGCGCCGGTGCCGGCGCCGAGCATCAGCGGCACGCCGCCGAGGATCGCGGCCATGGTGGTCATCATGATCGGGCGAAAGCGCAGCAGCGCGGCCTGGCGGATCGCCTTCTCCGGCGGCAGGTGGTCGTCGCGCTCGGCGGCGATGGCGAAGTCGACCATCATGATGCCGTTCTTCTTGACGATGCCGATCAAGAGAATGATGCCGATCAGCGCGATCAGGCTGAAGTCGAATCCGAACAGCATCAGGGTCGCGAGCGCGCCGAGCCCCGCCGACGGCAGCGTCGACAGGATGGTGAGCGGATGGACGTA
Organism: uncultured Alphaproteobacteria bacterium; assembly: GCA_963785665.1. Classification (GTDB taxonomy): domain Bacteria; phylum Pseudomonadota; class Alphaproteobacteria; order Rhizobiales; family Xanthobacteraceae; genus Z2-YC6860. The sequence continues at coordinate 503,426 of CAWAWF010000017.1, read as the reverse complement.
GCTTTCATAGAGCACGCCGAGGATCAGATAGACCACGATCAGCGCCGCGAGAATGAGCAGCGGCACCGAGGTCAGCGAATCCTGGAAGGCCTGCGCGGTGCCCTGGAAGCTCGTCTGCATCGCCGCCGGAAGCTTGAGCCCGTCGAGCGCGGCCTGCACCGACTTGGTCGCATCGCCAAGCGACACGTTGGGCGCCAGGTTGAAGCTGATCGTCGTCGCCGGAAATTGGCCCTGGTGGTTGATCGTCAAGGCCCGCACCGGCTTGGTGGTCCACTGCGCGAACGTCGACAGCGGCACCTCGCCGCCGGTGCTCGGCGAGTGGATGAAAATCTTGTCCAGGCTGCCGACGTCGCCCTGCAGCGCCGGCAGGATTTCCAGCACCACATGGTAGCTGTTGAGCTGGGTGAAATACTGCGCGATGAAACGCTGGCCGAACGCGTCGTACAGCGTGTCGTCGATCAGCTGCGGCTGGATGCCGTAGCGCGCCGCCTGGTCGCGGTTGATCGACAGCGTGAGCGTCGAGCCGTTGGTCTGCTGGTCGGAGGCGACGTCCTGAAGCTGCGGCATCTTCTGCAACGTGGCCAGGATTCGCGGCGACCAGTCGTTGAGCTCGTCGATGTCCGGGTCCTGGATGGCGAACTGGTACTCCGTCCGGCTCGGCCGCCCGCCCATGCGGACGTCCTGCTGCGCCTGGAGGAAAAGCTTGGCGCCCTGGACCTGATCGAGCTTCGGCCGCAGCCGCGCGATCACCTGCTGCGCCGAGGCGTCGCGCTCGCTGAGCGGTTTCAGCGTGATGAAAACCCGCCCGGCGTTGAGCGCCGAGCCGCTCTTGCTGCCGCCGAGACTCATCACAATGCTGGCGACCGCCGGGTCCTGCTGGACGATGTCGCCGAGCGCCTCCTGACGCCGGATCATCTCGGCGAACGAGACATCCTCGGCGGCTTCGGACTGGCCCGAGATCAGGCCGGTGTCCTGCTCGGGGAAGAAGCCTTTGGGAATCCAGAGATAGAGCAGCCCGGTGAGGGCGACGGTGAGTATGAACACGATCAGGGTCGTCAGCCGCCGCGCCAGCACGAAGTCGAGGCCGCGCTCGTAGCCCTTCAGCATGCCGTCGAAGGCGCGCTCGCTCCATTGGTAGATGCGGCCGTGCTTGACCTCCTTCTCGGACTTGAGAAACAGCGCGCACAGCGTCGGCGTCAGCGTCAGCGACACCAGCGCCGACACGCCGATCGCCATGGTCAGCGTCACGGCGAACTCGCGGAACAGCCGGCCGATGATGCCGCTCATCAGCAGCAGCGGAATCAGCACCGCGACCAGCGACACGCTGATCGCGACGATGGTGAAGCCGATCTCCGACGAGCCCTTCAGCGCCGCCTCGTAGGGCTTTTCGCCCTCCTCGATGTGGCGGGTGATGTTCTCCAGCATGACGATGGCGTCGTCGACCACGAAGCCGACCGAGATGGTCAGCGCCATCAGCGACAGGTTGTCGAGGCTGTAGCCGGCGATCCACATCAGGCCGCAGGCGCCGAGCAGCGCGAGCGGCACGGTGACGCTCGGGATGATGGTGGCCCAGGGGCTGCGCAGGAACACGAAGATCACCAGCACCACCAGCACGATGGTCAGCAGCAGCGTGATCTGCACGTCTTCAATGGAGGCGCGGATGGTGGTGGTGCGGTCGCTGACGATCGTGACGTCGATGGTCTGCGGGATCGAGGCCTGAAGCAGCGGCAACTGCGATTTGATCTTGTCGACGATCTGGATGACGTTGGCGCCGGGCTGCTTGAACACCATCAGGAACACGCCGCGCTTGCCGTCGGCCCAGGCGGCCTGCTTGGTGTCCTCCGGTCCGGTGACGGCTTGTCCGATGTCCTTGATCCGGATGGGTGCGCCGTTGCGGTAGGCGACGATCGACTCGTTCCAGTCCTTGGCCGCGGTGAGCTGGTCGTTGGTGTAGATGGTGAAGCTTTGCGTCTTGCCGTCGATGGTGCCCTTCGGGCTGTTGACGGTGATGACCGAGGCCGCGTTGCGCACGTCCTCGAGCGACAGGCCCTTGGCGACGAGCTTGGCCGGATCGATCTGCAGCCGCACCGCGGGCTTCTGCTCGCCGCCGATCAGCACCTGGGCGACGCCCTGGACCTGGCTGATGCGCTGGGCGAGCTTGGTGTCGGCGGCGTCGTCGACGTCGGTCAGCGGCACCGCCTTCGAGCTGACCGCGAGGATCATGATCGGCGCATCGGCCGGGTTGGATTTGCGGTAGGTCGGCGGCGCCGGCAGGTTCGCCGGCAATTGCCCGCCGGCGGCGTTGATGGCGGCCTGCACGTCGTTGGCGGCGGCGTCGATGTCGCGGTCGAGGTTGAACTGCAAGGTGACCCGCGTGGTGCCGAGCGCGCTCGACGAGGTCATCTCGGAGACGTCGGGGATCTGCGAGAACTGCCGCTCCAGCGGCTGCGCCACCGACGAGGCCATCGTCTCGGGCGAGGCGCCGGGATACGACGCGGTGACCTGGATGGTCGGGAAATCGACCTGCGGCAGCGGCGCCACCGGCAGCAGCGGATAGGCGACGATGCCGACGAACAGGATGCCGACCATCACCAGCGATGTCGCGATCGGATGGCGGATCGACAGCGCCGAGATGCCGCTGGCTTCCATCGCTAATCCTTGGCGGGCGTGGGTTGTGACGCGCCGCTGGTGGCTGGCGGGTCAGCCTTGGCGGCCTTGGTCCGCGGCGTCTGGTCGTTGATCGCGACCTTGGTGCCGTCCTGCAGCCGGTACTGTCCCGACACCACCAGCCGGTCGCCCGCCTTGACGCCGTCGTCGATCACGGCGCGGCCGTCGGCGATCTGGTTGACCTTGATGTCCGTCATCTTGGCCTTGTCGTCGTCGCCGACGATATAGGTGAAGTATCCGTTCGGGCCGCGCTGCACCGCGCCGTCCGGAATCACCACCACATCATCCAGCGTCTTCAGCAGCAGACGCGTCGACACCGATTGTCCCGGCCACAGCGCGTTGTCGTTGTTCTCGAACGACGCCTTGAGCTGGATCGTGCCGGTCGTCTGATCGACCTGGTTGTTGATCACCGCGAGCGAGCCGGACGCGAGCTTCTGCTGGCCGTCCGAGCTCAGCGCCGTCACCTCGACCGGGTTTGCCGCGAACGCCTTCTCGATCGCCGGGAGCTGGTCTTCCGGCGCGGTGAACACCGCCGCGATCGGCTGCACCTCGGTGATGGTGACGATGCCGGTGGTGTCCGTCGCATGGACCACGTTGCCGAGCGTCACCATGGCGAAGCCGACGCGGCCGTTGATCGGCGATTTGATGCTGGTGTAGTTGAGCTGGACGCGGGCGCTGGCGATCGACGCCTGGTCTGCCGCGACCTGGGCGGTGAGCTGCTGCACCAGCGCCGCTTGCGTGTCGCGTTGCTGCCGCGACGCGCCCTCGGCGTGGGCGAGCTGTTCATAGCGCTGCAGATCGAGCCGCGCGTTCTGCAGCGAGGCGTCGTCCTGGCTCTTCTTGGCGACCGCCTGGTCGAGCAGCGCCTGGTAGGGCAGCGGATCGATCTGCAGCAGCAGGTCGCCCTGCTTGACCGTCTGGCCTTCCTTGAAGGCGACCTTGACGATCTCGCCGTCGACGCGGCTTCGCACCGTCACGGTGTTGAACGACTGCACCGAGCCGAGCCCGTTCAGATAGACCGGGAAGCGGGTCTTCTCCGCGCGCACCACATCCACCGGGACCGGCGTGCCGTTCTGCGCGCTGTCGCGGCCCTTGCCGCCCTTGGCCGAGCCGTCCGCCGGCTTGCCGTGATGAAAGACGAGGAAAATGGCCACGCCGGCGACAACCAGCGCGCCGCCAGCCCAAAAGACCCATCGAACCCGGGGGGCCGCTGCCATGCTTTTTCCACTCAATGCCGTGAAATCACGGTTCCATAAGCCCAAGCCGGGCGGCTGGGTTCCGTTAACTCGGGGACAGGCAGCCCCAAATTGCTGCAATGCCAAAAACTTGATCGAATGCTTCTGCCCTGGATCAAGCAGCGCTTTTTGGCGTTGGTTCGCGGGATGCGTTCAGGCTATTGGGTGAGCGAACATATGGATGCTCAAGCGTCGCCAGGCCCTGTATCGACAAGTCCCGTTCCGCCGCCGGAGACCATCTTCGACGTTGGCATCGAAGGCAGGCTCCCCCCAGGCCAGCTTCTGATCCTCGGCTTGCAGAACATCTTCGGCATGACCGGGATGTTCGTGTTTCCGGGCATCCTCGGCCGCTCCTTCAACCTGACGCCGAGCCAGATCGCCTACCTCTACGGCATGACCTTCATGGTCTGCGGCATCGTCACCATCCTGCAATCGGCCTTCCTGCTGCGGCTTCCGATCATCCAGGGCCCCTATGCGGGAAGCTTCGCGAGCCTGCTCGCCGTCGGCCATCTCGGCGGCGGATTGGGCGCCGCCTACGGCTCGTTCTTCGTCGCGGCGCTGATCTGGTGCGCGCTGTCGGTGCCGATCAAAGGCTTCAGCGTCATCGGTCTGCTGTCGCGCTTCCTGCGGGCGCCGATCATCGCCGGCATGATCGTCGTGTTCATCATGATCCAGGTCTCCAACGTGGCGCTGCCCGGCTGGATCGGCCTGCCGCAAAGTCCGGGATTCCCGTTGGTGAATTTCCTCACCGGCGCGCTGGCGGTGGCGGTGATCATCGGCGTCTCGATCTGGGGCGGCCGGCTGCGCCGCGCTGCCATCCTGATCGGACTGGTCGCCGGCACGATTGCCTATGCGATCTTCCGGCCGATCTCGCTTGCCGCGGTCGCCAACGCGCCGCTTCTGGTGACGCCGCAAGTCTTCCCGTTCGGATTTGCCGTGCAGACCGACCTCGTCATCGTGTTCCTGCTGGTGCTGCTGCCCGCCAGCATCGGCTCGATGGCGCTCTACCAGATGGTCGGCGACTGGGGCGGCCAGCACGTCAGCTCGGCCCGCATGTCGCAGGGCGTGTTCGGCGTCGGCCTCGGCGGCGTGCTGTCCGGCCTGTTCGGCGGCTTCAGCACCATCGTCTATCCCGACAACATCGGCATGCTGCGCACCACCCGGATCGGCTCGCGCTACGCCACGCTCGCCGCCGGCGTGCTGCTGATCGTGCTGGGCGGCTGCGTCAAGTTCGACCTGCTGCTCGTGGTGGTGCCGCTGCCGGTGCTGTCCGCCGCGGCGACGCTTGCTGTTCGGCATCGTGCTGATGCACGGCGTCCACATTCTGGCGAAGGTGGACTGGGACGACCGCAAGTTCATCGTCGCCGGCCTCGCCATGCTGGTGGCGCTCGGCGGCATGTTCCTGTCGCCGGAGGTGCTCAACCAGATGCCGCTGATCGCCAAGCTCGTCATCACCCAGCCGGTGATCTCGGGCGGCATCACACTGGTGGTGCTGCATTCGCTGCTGAGCGGCAACGAGGCGCCCCAGCCGGACTGACGTCCCGCTGGAATACCAGGCTAAATAAAAAGCAATGAACGGGCTTGCGGGCGGCGCCAGCCTGCATGAAATATAGCGCCATGGAGAGGGCGGCGGTTTTCATCGTTGCGGCACTGTGCGCCGGCATGCTCGCCGGCTGCGACAACAAGCCGACGGCCAGCGCTGCGCCGCCTCCGCCGCCGGTCACGGTGTCGAAGCCGCTGCAGAAGCAGATCACCGAATGGGACGAATACACCGGCCGCTTCGAGGCGCTGGCGACCGTCGAGATTCGCGCCCGGGTGTCCGGATTCATCGATTCCATTCATTTCCAGGATGGCCAGATCGTCAAGCAGGGCGATCTGCTGTTCGTGATCGATCCGCGGCCCTACAAGCTCGCGGTCGATCAGGCCAAGTCCGATCTGGAGCGCGCCAAGTCCAAGCTCGAGATCGCCACCTCCGACGTCGAGCGCGCCACGCCGCTGGTCAAGAGCCAGACCCTGACCGAGCGCGAGTTCGACACCCGCAAGTCGACCCAGCGCGACGCCGCCGGCCAGGTCGGCGCCTCCGAAGCGGCGCTGAAGCAGGCCGAGCTCAACCTCGAATGGAGCGAAGTGCGGGCGCCGATCGCCGGACGTATCTCGGACCGCCGGGTCGATGCCGGCAACCTGATCACCGGCGGCTCGACCGGCGCGACCTGCTCACCACCATCGTCTCGCTCGATCCGATCCATTTCGTGTTCGACGGCAGCGAGACGGACTTCATCCACTATCTCCGGCTGGCCAAGGCGGGCGGCCGGCAATCGTCGCGCGACGTGCAGAACCCGGTGGCGATCCAGCTCGCCGACGAGACCGACTTCATCCACAAGGGCCGGATGGATTTCGTCGACAACGTGGTCAATCCGAAGACCGGCACGATCCGCGGCCGCGCCATCCTCGACAACAAGGACGGCCTGCTGACGCCGGGCTTCTTCGGGCGGCTGCGCCTGTACGGCGGCGACGCACGACGCGCTGCTCATTCCCGACAGCGCCATCGCCTCCGATCAGGCCAGCAAGATCGTGTTCACCGTCGCCGACGACGGCACCGTCGGCACCAAGAAGGTCGACGCTCGGCCCGATCGTCGACGGCCTGCGCGTCGTCCGCTCCGGGCTTGCGGCGAACGACCGCATCGTCATCGAAGGTCTGCCGCGCGCCCGTCCGGGCCAGAAGGTCACGCCGGAGGACGGCGAGATCAAGACGGCGGCGCAGTAGCTTCGCCGGCTTTCGGGGGAGATCCGATGCGATTTTCACACTTCTTCGTCGATCGGCCGATCTTTGCCGGCGTCCTGTCGATCATCCTGACCCTGGTCGGCGTGATCGCGTTGCGCTCGCTGCCGATCACCGAGTTTCCCGAGATCGCGCCGCCGACCGTCGAGGTGACCGCGACCTTCGCCGGCGCCGCCGCCGACGTGGTCGTCGGACACGGTGGCCGCGCCGATCGAGCAGGAGATCAACGGCGTCGACAACATGATCTACATGGTGTCGCAGTCGATCGGCGACGGCACCGTGCAGATCGACGTGGTGTTCAAGCCCGGCACCAACATCGACGAGGCCCAGGTGCTGGTGCAGAACCGCGTCTCGATCGCGGTGCCGCGCTTGCCGGAGGAGGTGCAGCGCATCGGCGTCACGGTGAAGAAGAAGTCGCCCGACCTGATGATGGTGGTCCATCTGATCTCGCCGGACGGCTCGCTCGACCAGGACTACATCTCCAACTACGCCACCATCAACATCAAGGACGTGCTGACCCGCGTCGACGGCGTCGGCGACACCGTCGTGTTCGGCGCCCGCGACTATTCGATGCGGGTCTGGCTCGACCCGGCCAAGGTGCAGTCCCGCGGGCTGACGGCGACGACGTGGTCACCGCGTTGCGCGCCGCCAACGTGCAGGTCGCGGCCGGCGCCATCAACCAGCCGCCGGCGAAGTCGCCGGCCGGCTTCCAGGTCGCGGTGCAGACGCTCGGCCGGCTGACGCAGCCCCGAGCAGTTCAGCGACATCATCGTCGCCACCGACGCCGACGGCCGGGTGACGCGGGTGCGCGACATCGCCCGCGTCGAGCTTGGCGCCTACAGCTACACCTCCAACGCCTATCTCGACGACAAGGTCGCGACCGCGATCGGCATCTTCCAGCGGCCCGGCTCGAACGCGCTGAAGACCGCCAAGGCGGTGCATCGACACCATGGACGAGCTCGCCAAGAGCTTTCCGCCGGGGCTGGCCTATCGCGTCGCCTACAACACCACCGAGTTCGTCCAGCAATCGGTCGACGAGGTGATCAAGACGCTGTTCGAGGCCGTGGTCCTGGTCGTGCTCGTCATCATCCTGTTCCTGCAGACCTGGCGCGCCGCGATCATCCCGGTCGTCGCCATCCCGGTGTCGCTGGTCGGCACGTTCTTCGTCCTGGCGGCGTTCGGCTTCTCGCTGAACAACCTGACGCTGTTCGGCCTCGTGCTCGCCATCGGCATCGTGGTCGACGACGCCATCGTCGTGGTCGAGAACGTCGAGCGCTATCTGCAGCCAGGGCATGAGCCCGCAGGAGGCCGCGCACAAGACCATGGACGAGGTCGGCGGCGCGCTGATCGCGATCGCGCTGGTGCTGTGCGCGGTGTTCATCCCGACCGCCTTCATCACCGGCATCTCCGGCGCGTTCTACAAGCAGTTCGCGCTGACCATCGCGACCGCGACGATCATCTCCTGCTTCATCTCGCTGACGCTTGTCGCCGGCGCTCGCGGCGCTGCTGCTGCGGCCGCATAGCCACGAGCCGCCGAAGCCCGGCTTCTGGACGACCGCGGGCCGCCCGTTCAACGCGTTCTTCGCCGGCTTCAACCGCGGCTTCGACAAGCTGTCGCCGGGCTACGGCGGGCTGACGCGGCGGGCCATCCGCGTCTCGGTGCTGATGCTCGTGGTCTATGCCGGCCTGATCGGCCTCACCTACTTCCAGTTCTCCCGCACGCCGTCCGGCTTCATCCCGCCGCTCGACCGCGGCTATTTCATCACCGCGATCACCTTGCCGCCGGGCGCGAGCCTGGAGCGGACCGATGCCGTGATCCGCAAGGCCACCGACATCCTGCTGTCGCGCCCGGGCGTCGCCCACACCGTGACCTTCGCGGGCTTCGACGGCGCGACCTTCACCAACGCGCCGAACTCGGGCGTGCTGTTCGTCACCTTGAAGCCGTTCGAGGAGCGGGTGAAGGCCAAGCTCACCACCGCGGCGATCCTCAACGACCTGCGCGGCCAGATGCAGGCGTTGCGCGAGGCGTTCGTGCTGGTGATCCCGCCGCCCTCGGTGCCCGGCATCGGCACCGGCGGCGGCTTCAAGCTCTACGTGCAGGATCGCGCCGGCCGCGGCCCGCGCGCGCTCGAGCAGGCGGTCAACGGCGTCATCGGCCGCGGCCAACCGACGCCCGGCCTGGTGCAGGTCTTCACGCTGTTCAACACCTCGACGCCGCAGGTCTACGCCGACATCGACCGCACCAAGGCCGAGATGCTGGGCGTGCCGATCTCGCGCTTCTTCGACACGCTGTCGACCTACATGGGCTCGACCTTCGTCAACGACTTCAACATCCTCGGCCGGACCTATCGGGTCACCGCGCAGGCCGACAATCCGTTCCGGCTGTCGGTCCGCGACGTCGAGAGCCTGCGGACGCGCTCCAACGCCTCGCGAGATGGTGCCGCTCGGCGCGGTCGCGACCTTCCGCGACATCACCGGGCCGTACCGCGTGCCGCGCTACAACCTGTTCCCGGCCGCCGAAGTGCAGGGCGCGACGCTGCCGGGCTTCTCGACCGGCCAGGCGATCGCCGCCATGGAGAAGATCCTGACCAACCTGCCGTCCGGCTTCGGCTTCGAATGGACCGAGATCGCGCTGCAGGAAAAGGTCGCCGGCAACACCGCGGTGGTCGCGTTCACGCTCGCGGTGGTGTTCGTGTTCCTGCTGCTCGCCGCGCAATACGAAAGCATCCTGCTGCCGCTCGCGGTGATCCTGATCGTGCCGATGTGCCTGTTCGCCGCGATCAGCGGCGTGCTGCTGCGCGGCATGGACAACAACATCCTGACCCAGATCGGCTTCGTCGTGCTGATCGGGCTGGCCGCGAAGAACGCGATCCTGATCGTCGAGTTCGCCAAGCAGGCCGAGGAGCAGGGCGCCAACCGCTGGGACGCCGCGGTGCAGGCGGCGCGGACGCGGCTTCGCCCGATCCTGATGACGTCGCTCGCCTTCATCCTCGGCGTGGTGCCGCTGGTGATCGCCACCGGCGCCGGCGCCGAGATGCGCCAGGCGCTCGGCACCGCGGTGTTCTTCGGCATGCTCGGCGTGACGCTGTTCGGCCTGGTGTTCACGCCGGTGTTCTACGTGGTGGTGCGCTGGATCGGCGAGAAGGTCGGCAGCGGGAAGGCTTAGCCCATTACTGCGGCTGGATATCCAGCTCCTTCGCCAGCGCGCGCCATCGGGCCTGCTCGCCCGTGATGTAGTCCGCCGTGCTCTGCGGCGTGCCGGCGCCGCTGGTCGCCAGGCCGAAGTCGGCGAGACGCTTCTTGATATCGTCGCCCTTGAGAAACTCGCCGATCGCCGCGTTCATGCGCGTGACGATGTCGGCCGGCACGCCCTTGGGCGCCACCACGACGAACCAGCCGTCCATGGTCACGCCGGGAACGGTCTCGTTGAGCGTCGGCAGATCGGGCAGCGGCGGAAATCGCTTGGTCGAGCTCAATGCGAGGCGGCGCACCTTGCCGGCCTGCACCATGCCGTTGGAGGCCGCCATCGACGAGATCAGCACCGGAATGGTGTTGCCGGCGACGTCCTGCATCATCTGCGCCGCCGCGCGATAGGGCACCTCGACCATGCCGAGATCGCCGCGCTTGTTGAACAGCCGCGCCGCGAACGGCGCTGCGCCCGCGGTGATGTCGACCGCGTAGCTGAGCTTGCCGGGGTTGGCCTTGGCGTAGGCGATCAGCTCGGCGGTGGTGTGGACCGGCAGCTCGGCGTTGACCGACAGCAACTGCGGGCCGAAGTCGATCACCATCGCCACCGGCGTGAAATCCTTGACCGGGTCGTAGGGGATCGACTTGAAGGTCACCAGATTGGTCGCAAGCCCCGACGTGTTGGTGAACAAGAAAGTGTAGCCGTCGGGCGCGGCGCGCGCGGCGTTGTGGTGCGCGACCAGGCCCGACGCGCCGGGCTGGTTCTCCACCACCATGGCGGCGCCGAGTGTCCGGCTGACGCCGTCGGCCAGCAGCCGCGCGATGACGTCGGTGGCCGCGCCGGCGCCGGTCGGCACGATCAATTTGATCGGGCGGGTCGGCCAGGTCTGCGCGTCGGCTGCGCCGATCGGGACGAGCAGCAGCGCCGCGAGCAGCAGTCCGAGACGGACCATCGTCACTCTCCCATCTTGATGCCGAGCTCGCGCACGGCACGGCCGAACTTTTCGCGCTCGCCGGTCAGGAAGGCGCGGACATCCTGGTTATCACTGCGCTCGACGCCTTGCCGGGCCAAGGCACTTTTCGTCGCAGGGTCGTCGAGCGCCGCCAGCGTTTCCTTGCGGATCAGCGCGACGATGTCGGCGGGCGTGCCTTTCGGCGCCAGCAGCACCGTCCAGCTCGCCAGATCGAACTCCGGCACGCCGGCCTCCTTGAAGGTCGGCACGTTTGGCAGCGCCGACGAGCGGGCGTCGCCGGTCACCGCCAGCGCCTCGACGTTGCCGCCGTCGATGGCGGGCTTGGCCACCGCGACGCCGCCATAAAACATGTCGAGATGACCGCCGATCACGTCGGTGATGCCTTGCGCGCCGCCGCGATAGGGGATGTGCTGAACGTCGAGACCTCTGAGCTTGTTCATCCAGGCGCCCATGACGTGCGGCGGGCTGCCGATGCTGCCGCCATAGGTGTACTTGCCCGGCTTGGCGCGCACCTCGGCGATGAAATCCTTCAGATTGTTCACGTGCATGTCCTTCGACACGATCAGGACCACAGGCACCAGCCCGGTGATGGCGATCGGCTCGAAGTCGTCCAGGACCGAATAGGTCGCGGTCTTGGAAATCTGCGGCACCACCACGGTTTCCGAGGTGTAGCCGACATAGAGCGTGTAGCCGTCGGGCTTCGCTGCCATCGCAGCCTTGATGCCGATGGTGCCGCTTGCGCCCGGCCGGTTCAGGATGACGAATGGCTGGCCGAGCTTTTCCGTGAGCTTCTGCGCCACGGCGCGGGCGACGAAGTCGGTCGAGCCGCCGGCGCCGTAGCTGACGATGATCTCGACGGTGCGGGTGGGATAGGGGTCGGCGAGGGCGGGCGAGAACGATGCAGCAGCACTGCGAGTGCGACGCCGACGCAAGCGGCGAACTTCGACATCGGCGCCCCTCTCGCGTCATGCCCGGCCTTGTGCCGGGCATCACGCCTTGCGTCGAGAAGGAAAGGCGTGGATGGCCGGGACGAGCCCGGCCATGACGCCCGTTTCGTCGACGTGCTGCCGCTAAAGCTTCGTCACCCGCACGTGCAGGATGGCGGCGCGGCCGCCGCGAACCTCTTTCACCGCGCGGGCGAGCGCCGCCGGCACGTCGTCCGGGTTGGTGACCTTCTCGCCATAGGCGCCGAACGCCTCGCCGATCTTGGAGAACTCGGCGTCCGGCATCAGGCTCGCCTGGAACTTGTCGGTCTCCTTGGCGGTGCCCTCCGGGAACACGCGGAGCGTCGATTCCTTCACCGCCGACCAGCCGGTGTTGTCGAGCAGCATCACCAGGATCGGCAGCTTGTACTGCTTCGCCACCGCGAACACCGACGACGGGCCGCCGAAGTAGAAGCCGCCGTCGCCGACCACCTGCACGCACATCTTGTCGGGCGCGGCGAGCTTGGCGCCGAGCGCCATGCCGCCGGACCAGCCGAGACCGCCGCCGCCGGACCGCACGCAGGTGTTCGGCAGCGGGCGCTCGAGCTGCAGCAACACCGCACCGGCGTTGCGCACGCCTTCGTTGAACACCAGGTCGTCCTGCTTCAGCAGCTTGTTGAGCTCGGCGAAGATGTAGTGCGGGTTGATCTCGCCTTCCTTGCCCTTGTTGGTCGCCATCTTGGCCGCCTGCTCGCGCCAAGCCTTGCGCTCGGCAGACAGGGCCTCGACGCGCTTCTTGGCGGCCTCGGTGAACTTCGGCGTCGCCTTCTTCTTCAGTTCGGCGAGCAACTGGCCGAGGATGACGCCGGAGTCGCCCTGCATGCGGATGTTGCCGGGGAACGTCCACATCGGCGAAGCGGCCTTGAGCGTATCGACGTCGATGTGCGCCCAGAACGACTTGTCCTTGTGCTGCACGTCGGCCGGGAACCACGGCACGTCGACGTCCACCAACAGGCCAAGGTCGGCTTGCGGCAGATGCTTGTTCGGCGAATAGCCGAGGAAGCACGGGAACTCGTGCGAGATGTTGAAGGTCTGGTTGCCTTCGAACACCGCGACGCCGGCGAACATCGCCAGCTCCTCGATCAGCTTCGGCGCGTTCTTCGATTGCCCGGCGTAGCCGCAGATCAGGATCGGGTGCTCGGCGGCGATGATCTTGTCGGCAAGCTGCGCGATCATCGCCGGGTCGGCGCCACCGGCCTGCGGCTGCGAGAACTGGTCGCCGGCATAGCTGCGGATCTGGTCGCTCGCCCACTTCTGCGTCAGCGTCTCGCGCTGCGCCATGAAATAGACCGGGCCGGCGGGCTTCGTTTCCATGATGGTGTGGGCGCGGCGCAGCGCCTCCTTCACCACCACGCCGGACGGCAAGGTCCACTCCCACTTCATGTAGGGCCGCACCAGCGCGCCCTGATCGATCGGCTCCTGCACGAAGTGCACGTAGGTGTCGCGCGAGCCGTGCAACTCGTTGTTGGCGGTGTAGGGCGCCTTGCCCGACATCAGCAGCGCCGGCAGGCGGCTGCGGAACAGGTTGTGCATCCCGTTGGCGGTGTTGGCGGTGCCGACGTCGACGTGGACCAGCACGGCCTGGCCGCGGCCGGTCACCGCGGCGTAACCCATCGCCATGTGCGCGGCGGTGTTCTCGTGCGGGCACAGCATGACGTTCGGCGTCTTCTCGCCGTTCTTGTGCCGCTCTGCCATCGCCTCGATGGTCGGCGCATGGTCGGTGCCGAAGTTACAGAACAGGTGCTCGATGCCGAGCTCGTTCAGCCCCTCGATGAAGTAATACGCGGTCGAGTGCTCGGCGGCGTTGCTGGTCTGGCGGGCGGTGGCGGCTTGCGACATGATTTTACCGGTGGTTGGGGCCTTTAACAGGCCGGTTGAGCGGTTCCTCGGGGCGCACTTTGCGCTGTCGGCGGGGGGTGATTCAAGCCAAATGCAGCGGCGATTGCTCCGCCGCGATGCGGCGGAGCAATGCTGAAACACAGCGCTGCGAGCGTGCTACGCCGGCACCGCCTCGGCCGCCGGAACCCGCTTGACCTGATGGGCCTGCAGCCGCGGCAGCACGTCCTTGCCGAAACGGCGGATCTGCTCGAGGAACACCTCGGGCGCCATGGCGCCGACATTCATGTTGAGCAGCAGGTTGTTGGCGCCCATCCGCTCGGCGCCGGCGATCAGGTTGTCGGCGACGTCCTTCGGCGAGCCCCACGACAGTTCGCCGATGTCGATCTTGCGCTCGATGTCGGCCATCGTCGTCTTCTGCATGCCCTCGCGGTCGACGCCGACGCCGACGCGGTTCTCCGGCTTGATGTGGTCCATCGACGACGTCGACAGGTAGCCGGTGCCCTTCGCCGACGACGCCTTCTCCAGCGAGCCGTGGTGCCAGAGCGTGTGCACGAAATAGAGATAGAACGGGCTGTACTCCTTGATCGCCGTCGCCGCGTCCTTCGCCACATAGGCGTCGGTGAAGAAGCACATGTGCTCGGGCGTGATCCTGTTGCCGTGCGCGGCGAGCTGCTTGGCGAAATAGGCAACGATGTCCTGCGTCAGCCCGCGATGGTGGTCCGGGATCACCGCGCTGAAGTTATGCTTGCCGGCCCACTCGATGGTCTCCTTCGAGCCGGTGAACGGCACCCACACCGGCGGATGCGGCTGGGTGATACGGCCGCGGCCAGATCGCGATGTCCTTGTAGGACCAGTACTTGCCCTCGTAGGAGAACTTCGGCTCGGTCCACGCCTTCAGGATGATCTCGACCGCCTCCTCGAAGCGCGCGCGCGACTCGCCCATCGACACGCCGTAGACGTTGTATTCGCGCGGCACGCCGCGGGCGAAGCCGGACAGGATGCGGCCGCGCGACATGGTGTCGACCATCGCCAGCTCCTCGGCGATGCGCAGCGGATTGTGCAGCGGCACCAGATTGCCGAGCATCAGGAACTTCAGCTTCTTGGTGCGCTGCGCCGCCACCGCCGCCATCATGTTCGGCGAGTTCATCAGGCCGTGCGGCGTGGTGTGGTGCTCGTTCAGGCCGACGCCGTCGAAGCCGAGCTTGTCCATCTCCTCCCACGCCGCGATGTGCTGCTCGTAGGTCTGCGCCGCGACCTCGGGATCGTAATGATCGTTGGCGAGCGGGTAGGGGAGATATTTGGACGCCTTGTACTGGTCGAAGTGCTTTCCGTAGGCGAGCAGGTCGAAGATGAAGACTTTCACGTGCGGGGTTTCCTGATTTCAGCGGCACTGTTGATGGTGGCGTGCAGGTTGCGGGCGTATTGCACCGCGCCGGCCAATGGCATGTCGGGGGCGGTGCTGATGTATTCCTTGGCGCTGGTGAGCGAGATGCGCGGCGCCTTGAGCATCGCCGTTGTCAGCTTATCGACCTGGGCGTCGAGCTGGGCGGCCGGGAAAACGTCGCTGACGATGCCATAGGACAAAGCGCGCTCGGCGCTCACCTCGAACATCGAATAGGCGAGATAGGCCGCCGCCTTCTTCGGCACGCGGTCGACGAACGACGACAGCACCATGGTCGGCATGATCTGGTGCGCCATCTCCGGCACCGAGAACGTCGCCTTGTCGCTCGCAAGCGTGATGTCGCAGGCCGCGGCGATGGCGCAGCCGAATCCATGCGCGCCGCCCTGCACCACGGCGATGATCGGGATCGGGCAGTTGCGCATCGCGCCATAGGCGTCGAACACCACGTCGGAAAATCCGCGCCGCGCGTAGGCGGTCGGCTCGGTGGCGGGGCGCGCGCCCATGCCGGCGCGGCCGACGCAGAAGTCCTTGCCGGCGCCGCGCAGCACCACGATGTCGGCCTTCGACCCCGCCTCGCCGATCAGCTTGGTCAGTTCGCGGACCATGTCGTCGGTCACCGCGTTGCCGCGGTCGGGCGCGTTGATGGTGACGCGCAGGATCGCTCCGTCCTGCTTCACCAGAATTTCGTCAGCCATGTGATCTGTTCCCTAGTGCTTCGAAACTTTGCCGCCTCGTATCGCGCGCCACACCTTCTCCGCCGTCACCGGCATCTCGATATGCGTCACGCCGTAATCCGATAGCGCATCCACCACGGCGTTGACCACCACGCCGAGCGCAGGGGTGGTGCCGCCTTCGCCGCCGCCGCGCACGCCGAGCGGATTGCCCGGCGCCAGCGTTTCGCTCAGTTCCGAGGTGAACGACGGCATCATGTGGGCGCGCGGCATGGCGTAGTCCATCATCGAGCCGGCCAGAAGCTGCCCGGTCTCGGCGTCGTAGCAGGAATGCTCCCACAGCGCCTGGCCGACGCCCTGGGCGATGCCGCCGTGGGTCTGGCCGTGAAGAATGAGCGGGTTGATGGCGCGGCCGACATCGTCGATCGCGGTGTAGCGCGCGATCTCGACGTGGCCGGTGTCGGGGTCGATCTCGACCTCGCAGACCGCGCAGCCGAACGGGAACGCCGCCATCCGGATGAACTCCTCGCAGTCGGCCGCGAGCGGCCCGCGCAGATCCTCCGGCAGGTCGTTGCGCTCGCGCGCCGCCCGCGCCACCTCGAACAGCCCGATCGAGCGGTCGGTGCCGCGCACGGTGAAGCGGCCTTCGGCGAAGGCCGACATCGGCCGCATCGGTCTCCAGCACATGGCCGGCGATTTTGGTCGCCTTCTGGATCACCGCCTGCGACGCCTTGCCCATGACGACGCCGCCCATCCGCATCGAGCGCGCCGAGTGCGAGCCGCCGCCGATCGGGATGATATCGGTGTCGCCCTGGATCAGGCTGATGCACTCGACATCGACGCCGAGCCATTCGCCGACGCATTGCGCGAAGCTCGTCTCGTGGCCCTGGCCGCTCGACAGGGTGCCGATCGAGACCTCGACGCGGCCCTCGGGCTTCACATCGACCTTCGACCATTCGCGCGGCGAGCCGCTGGTGATCTCCAGATAGTTGGCGAGGCCGATGCCGCGCAGCTTGCCGTTCTTCTTCGACTCGCGGCGGCGCTTCTTGAAATCCTTCCAGTCCGACAAGGTCAGCGCGCGGTCCATCACCTTGGCGTAGTCGCCGCAGTCGTAGGTCATGCCGAGCGGATTGGCGTAGGGCTGCGCCTTGGGCGGGATGATGTTGCGGCGGCGCAGATCGATGCGGTCGTAGCCGAACTCCTTCGCCGCGACATCGACCAGCCGCTCGATGGCGTAGATCGCCTCGGGCCGGCCGGCGCTGCGGTACGGATTGGTCGGCGGCGTGTTGGTCAGCGCCGCCCGCGCCCGGATATGCGCGACCGGGATGCGGTAGATCGAGGACAGCAGCTCGGCGCATTTCACCAGCGGCACATACATCACGCTGTGCGCGCCGGTGTTGCAGACCACCGAGCCGCGCAGCGCCAGGAACTTGCCGCGCTCGTCCATCGCGAGTTCGAGCGTGATCGCCTGGTCGCGGCCCTGGTAGTCGCTGGCGAACGCCTCCGAGCGCTCGCAGGTCCATTTCACCGGGCGGCCGAGCTGCTTCGCCGCCCACACCACCAGCGCGAACTCCGGATAGAAGGCGTTGCGGGTGCCGTAATTGCCGCCGACATCGCCGCATTCGACGCGCACGTCGCGCTGCTCGACGCCGAGGATATGCGCGAGCTCGTGCTTCTGCCGCACCACGCCGCCGGAGCCGGCGTGCAGGGTGTGCTTGTTGGTCGCCTTGTCATAGACGCCGACCGCGGCGCGGGCGTCGAGCGGCACGCCGGTGACGCGGTGCACCCAGCTCTCGAACTTCGCCACCTGAGCGGCGCGGGCGAACGCCGCCTTGGTCGCCTCGACATCGCCGATGTCGGCGTCGATGCAGATGTTGCCGACATGGTCGTAGAGCCTCGGCACGCCGCTTTGCGCCGCGGCCGGTGTCGCGCTGATCTGATCGAGCGTCTCGTAGTCGACGACGATCCGCTCGGCGGCGTCCTTGGCCTGCGCGAGCGTCTCCGCCACCACCATCGCCACCTGCTGGCCGACGTAGCGGACCCGGTCGGTCGGCAGCAGCTCCTGCGGCGCGTAGCCGTGCTCCGAGCCGTCGCGGTTGGGCAGCAGGATGTCGGCCGGCGGTTTGCTCGGGATCGGCGTGTGCGGCACGTCCTTCAGCCCGGCGGCCTTGACGTCGGCGCCGGTCAGCACCGCCAGCACGCCGGGCATCGCCGCGCGCCGCCGCGGTGTCGACCTTGCGGATGCGGGCGTGGGCGTGCGGCGAGCGCAGCACGAAGCCATAGGCCTGGCCGGGCAGGTTGAGGTCGTCGCTGTAGCGGCCGCGCCCGGTCAGGAGGCGCAGGTCTTCCTTGCGGCGAAGCGGCTGTCCAATCGGTCCCGGCATGGCCGGCATCCTATCGAAAGGCCGCGCGGCTGCGCCAGCCGGATCGATGCGGAACGGGTATTCCCCGCATGCGTTGTCGCTGTTGCCATGGCAAAAGCACCCTCCCGCTCAGCAGAAACCCTGGAAAAACGAGCCGAGGCCGCGATCCAGGAATCGCGCATGGTGCTGCCGGGCATCCAGACCTTGTTCGGTTTTCAGCTCATCGCCGGGTTCAACCAGGGCTTCCGGGAGTTGGCGTCGCTTGAGCAGCACCTGCATTACGTGTCGCTGATCCTGACCGCGCTCGCCATCGCCATCATCATGACGCCCGCCGCCTATCACCGCCTCGTCGAGCAGGGCTCGGTGTCGCTGTTCTTCGTCGAGCTGATCTCCTGGCTGATTGCCGCCGCCATGGTGCCGCTCGCAGTCTCGCTGGGGCTGGAGGTCTATGTGGTCGGCTCGGTGATCCTGGGCGACCGGGCCCTCAGCGCCGTCATCGCCGGCGGCGTGGTCACGGTTTTCGCCGCGATGTGGTTCGTCTTTCCGTTCGTCATGCGGTGCCGGAAGCTTCCCTGACGGCGGCGCGGCGCGCTATGCTTCGATGAAATGAAGCCCGCCCCGTTCGAGTATCACGCTCCCAAGACCATCGCGGAAACGCTGGACCTGCTCGCCCGCTACGCCGAGGACGACGGCCGCGTGCTGGCCGGCGGGCAAAGCCTCGTCCCGACCATGGCGTTCCGGCTGGCGCGGCCGAAGCATCTGGTCGACATCAACGGCGTCAGCGAGCTCAACCGCATCCGGGTCGAGAACGGCCGGCTCTGCATCGGCGCCGGCGTCCGCCATGCCGCGTTCGAGAAGCCGGTCGAGGACGGCCCGCTCGGCCGCCTGCTCGCATCGGTGGTGCGCCACATCGCGCACGGCCCGATCCGCGCCCGCGGCACCTTCTGTGGAAGTATTGCCCACGCCGACCCGGCGTCGGAGTGGTGCGCGGTCGCCGCCGGCCTCGACGCCGAGATGGTCGCCGAGAGCAAGGTCAGCGGCACCCGCGTCATCCCGGCGCGGACCTTCTTCGAAGGCATCATGACCACGGCGCTGCACGAGGATGAATTGCTCCGCGAGGTGCGGCTGCCGATCCTGCCGAAGGGCACCTATGTCGGATTCGCCGAATACAGCCGCCGCGCCGGCGACTACGCCATCGCCATGGCGGTCGCGTCGTACCGGCTGAAGAACGGCATCATGAGCGACATGCACATCGCGGTCGGCGGCGCCGAGGCCACGCCGCGCCGCATTCCCGAAGCGGAGCGCACCCTGATCGGCCGCGCGCCGAACCTCGGCACCTTCCAGGCGGCGGCGCATGAGGCGCGGAAGGCCGTCGATCCGCTCGACGATCCGAGCGTTCCCGCCGACTATCGCCGCGGCGTCGTCCGCGCCATGGTCGCCCGCGCGCTGGAAGGCGCAACCGCATGAACGACACCGCCCCAACCAAATGGATCGGCATGCCGGTCGAGCGGCTGGAAGACCCGCCGCTGGTCACCGGCCGCGGCCGCTTCGCCGCCGACATCAACTTCGCGCGCCAGCTTCACATGCG
The DNA here is from genome assembly GCA_963785665.1 of uncultured Alphaproteobacteria bacterium. Taxonomy (GTDB): domain Bacteria; phylum Pseudomonadota; class Alphaproteobacteria; order Rhizobiales; family Xanthobacteraceae; genus Z2-YC6860. The sequence continues at coordinate 483,739 of CAWAWF010000017.1, read as the reverse complement.
GATCGTGCGTTCCAACCACGCCCACGCCAACATCGTCTCGATCGACACCGAGGCCGCACGCGCATTGCCGGGCGTCGTCGCGGTGTGGACCGCGGCCGACATCGCCGACGTGCCGCCGATCGACTTCCGCGAGGGCCCGATCGAGAAGCTCGCGCCGTACCGTCAGCCGGTGCTGGCGATGCACAAGCTCCGCTATGTCGGCGAGCCGGTCGCCGCCGTGTTCGCCGACGATCCCTACGTCGCCGAGGACGCCGCCGATCTCGTCATCATGGAGGTCGAGGAGCTGCCGCCGCTGCTCGACGCCCGCAACGACCCCGGCGAGTTCTCGTTCGGCCGCGACACCGAAGCGACGGTGCTGACGCAGGGCTACGGCGACGTCGAGGCGGTGTTCAAGTCGGCGGCGCACATCGTCGAATGCACGCTCACGTCGGGCCGCCATTCCGGCGTGCCGCTGGAGTGCCGCGGCGCGATCGGCCGCTACGACGCCTCGCGCGACGTGCTGGAATTGCACGGCGCGGCCAAGGTGCCGCACCGGAACAAGGAGCTGATCGCGCGGATGCTCAATCGCGCGCCGGCGTCGGTGCAGTGCTACGAGTCCCACGTCGGCGGCGGCTTCGGCATCCGCGGCGAAATCTATCCGGAGGATATCCTGGTCTGCGTCGCGGCGATGCGCTTCGAGCGTCCGGTGAAATGGATCGAGGACCGCCGCGAGCACCTGATCGCCGCCAACCACTCGCGCAACCAGCATCACCAAATCCGCGCCGCCTGCACCGACGAGGGCGAAATCCTCGCCATCGACGACGTCATCCATCACGACAACGGCGCCTATGTCCGCACCCACGCCACCCGCGTCGCCATGATGACCTGCGGCGTGCTGCCGGGGCCGTACCGGGTGCCCGGCGCCTACCGCGCGACCCTCCACTTCCGCCTCACCAACAAGACGCCGGCCGCGACCTACCGCGCGCCGGGGCGGTTCGAGACCACGTTCGTGCGCGAGCGGCTGGTCGACGCCATCGCCCACCAGTTGAAGCTCGATCCGATGCACGTCCGCCGGCTCAACGCGGTGCGCGTCGACGAGATGCCGTTCAAGCGGCCGCTGGAGGCGCTCGGCGAGGAAATCCATTTCGACTCCGGCGACTACCACGCGCTGCTCGACATCACGCTCGAACACGTCGAATGGGCCAAGCTCAACCGCGATCTGGCCGCGCGCCGCGACAAGGGCGAGATGGTCGGCGTCGGCCTCGCCATGTTCGTCGAGAAGGCGGGCTTGGGTCCGGCCGACGGCGTCCGCATCCAGGTCGACACCTCCGGCGAGATCGAGGTGATCACCGGCGGCGCCTCGATCGGGCAGGGCTTCGAGACGGTGATGGCGCAGGTCGCCGCCGAAATGCTCGGCGCCGACATGAGCAAGATGCGCGTCACCCACGGCAACACCGAGCGGATCGAGCACGGCATCGGCGCGCACGCCTCGCGCGCCACGGTGATGACGGCGTCGGCGACGCGCGTCGCGGCGCTGAAGGTGCGCGACAAGGCTTTGGACATCGCGGCCGAGCTGATGCAGGCGCCGGTCGAGACGCTCGACATCGTCCACGGCGAGGTGATCGTCAAGGACCGCGCCGGCGGCCCGTCGATGACGCTCGGCCAGATCGCGGCGGCGCTCGGGCCCGGCCTCGAAGACCCGCGGCGACCGCGAGCCGGGGCTCAGCGCCGAAGGCTGGTTCTACACCGACCACCAGGTCTATCCGTACGGCAATCATCTGGCCGTGGTGCAGGTCGATCCCGATACCGGCGGCGTCAAGGTGCTGCGCTACGTGATCGGCTATGACATCGGCCGCGCCATCAATCCGACGCTGGTGAAGGGCCAGATTTCCGGCGGCTTTGCGCAGGGGCTCGGCGGCGCGCTGATGGAGGAGTTCACCTACAGCGAGCGCGGCGATCCGCTCGCCGTCACCTTCGCCGATTATCTGATGCCGACCGTCAAGGAAACCCCGGACCTCGAGATCATCCTGCGCGAGGACTATCCGTCGCCGCTCAATCCGCTCGGCATCAAGGGCGCCGGCGAGAGCGGCGTCAACGCGGTCGGCGCCGCCATTGCGTCGGCGATCGACGACGCCATCGGCATTCCCGGCGCCATCACCGTGCTGCCGGTGACGCCGCAGCGGCTCAAGGCGATCATCGACCGGAGAAAATGATGCGTGTCGCTTGTTGCCGCCGCCGCCGTTGCTGCTGTCGCTCGCGCCGGCCTTCGCCCAGGCGCCGCCGAAAATCGATTTCCTCGAAGTCGAAGGCTCCGGCTTCGCCGATCCCGCCGACGTGGTCGCGCCCGGCAAGATCATGCGCTACTTCACGCGGACGCCGGCCGCGGCCGCGCATCCCGGCACCGCGTTCGGCATGACGGTGAAGACGGTCGGCCAGCCGGCCGGCGCCGACATCGTGCTGCGCTGGGTCTGGAAGCTGCCGAAGCCCGGCATCAAGGACGACAAGACCGGCAAGCTGACGCGCCAGGTGGTCGAGGAGGTGCCGACCAAGATGGGCGCGGTGGTCCAGCACAACTACGAGTTCCGCGCCAAGGATGACATCGTGCCCGGCAAATGGCGCGCCGAGGTCTACAACGGCGAGCGCCGGCTCGCCGTCCGCCGCTTCGCCATCAAGTAGCGCTGCTCGGCTGCTTACCGTGCCGGTGCCGCGCCGTTTCCTGGAGGTCCGGGCGGCCCAGGGGGCCCAGGAGGTCCGGGTGGACCTGCAGGCCCAGCCGGTCCCGCATCGCCCTTCGCGCCAGCCTCACCCTTCGCGCCGGCCTGTCCGACTGCGCCTGCAGCGCCGGCTGCTCCCGCCGGTCCGATTGCGCCTGGCGGTCCCGGAGGTCCGGGTGGGCCTGCGGGCCCAGGAGGTCCGGGAGGTCCCGGCGGGCCTTGCTTGCCTTCGAAGCAACCGCCGAGCGTGACGGAGGCCAAAAGCAGAATCGCGATGGTGCTTCGCATGGGACCCTCCTTGAACGGTGGAAGACGGCCACCGGATACGCTACCGCCGAGGACGCGCACTGGCGACTGCCAAATTGTCGCTTCCCAATCCTCGCTCGCCTATACTGCGTCGCGATGACAAGACAGGTTTGCACATGAACACCAACGTCGATCCGCGCGCGGCCGCCGCAAAATCCAACGCGCCGAAGCAGGACCTGCGCGCCTGGCTCGCCATGATGGAGGCGGCCGGCGAGGTGACGCACATCTCCGGCGCCGACCGCGAGCGCGAGATCGGCGGCATCGTCGACATCTACCAGCGCAAGATCGGCAACCCGCTGGTGCTGTTCGACGACATCCCCGGCTATCCGAAGGGCCACCGGGTCCTGGCCAACCTGCTGACCTCGATCCGCCGCATCAACATGACGATGGGCAACCCGGCCGACGGCACCGAGATCGAGCTGGTGCGGCATTGGCGCAAGTACATGAAGGAGGCGAAGACCATCCCGCCGGTCGAGGTCGCGTCCGGCGCGCTGCTGGAGAATGTGAAAACCGGCGACGACATCGACCTGTTCAAGATTCCGGTGCCGCGCTGGCACGAGCACGACGGCGGCTACTACATCGGCACCGGCGACATGGTGATCATGCGCGATCCCGACACCGGCTGGATCAACTACGGCGCCTATCGCGTCCAGGCCCACGGCAAGAACCTTGCCACCGTGATGTGCTCCAAGGGCAAGCACGGCGACATGATCCAGAAGAAGTACCACGAGCGCGGGCAGCCGTGCCCGGTCGCGGTGGTGTGCGGCATGCACCCGGCGCTGTTCATGATCGCAGGCCTGGAAATCCCGCACGGCAAGAACGAATACGACGCCGCCGGCGGCCTGTTGGGCGAGCCGGTGCAGGTGATCCTCGGGCCGAAGACCGGCCTGCCGATCCCGGCGCACGCCGAGATCGCCTTCGAGGGCTTCATCCATCCGAACGACAAGATCGACGAAGGCCCGCTCGGCGAGTGGACCGGCTACTACGCCGGCGGCCTGAAGAAGGAGCCTGCGATCCGCATCGAGACGATGATGTATCGCGACGATCCCATTCTGTTGGGCGCGATCCCCGGCATCCCGCCGGACGACGACTCGTTCTATCGCGGCTCGTACCGCTCCGGCGCGGTGTGGAACCAGCTCGAAGCGGCCGGCGTCCCCGAGGTCAAAGGCGTGTGGTCGCACGCCGCCGGCGGCTCGCGGCTGTGGCTCACCGTCGCGATCAAGCAGCAGTACGCCGGCCACGCCAAGCAGGCCGGGCTGATCGCCTCGCAGTGCCACGCCGGCGCCTACGTCAATCGCTTCGTCGTGGTGGTGGACGACGACATCGATCCCGCCGACATGGACAAGGTGATCTGGGCGATGTGCACGCGCTGCGATCCGCGCGAGGGCATGGAGATTTTGCGCGGCTGCTGGTCGTCGGCGCTCGACCCGATGGCCTATTCGGAGAAAGACCCGCGCAACGCCCGCGTCGTCATCGACGCCTGCAAGCCGTTCAGCCGCCGCGACACGTTCCCGATCGTGGTGCGCGCCAGCGAGGAGGTCGAGGCGCTGGTGCGGAAGAAATTCGGCGACAAGCTGCCGAAGTGACGATGATGTTTCTGCAACACACCACAGCCTCGTGTCCCGGGCGCAGCGCAGCACCTCTTGGTGATGCGCTGCAGAACCGGGACCCAGCTTGTTTAGCCAAGAGACCGGGGTCCCGGGTCTCGCTTCGCTCGCCCGGGACACGAGGCTGTGCCTCGTGGCAGGTTTAATCCAGCCATGGCCAAAACCGACATCACGCTCCGCATCAACGGCCGCGATCACGCCATCGCCGTCGAGCCGCGCAAGACGCTGGTCGACGCGATCCGCGAGGACTGCGGCCAGACCGGCACCCACATCGGCTGCGAGCATGGCGTCTGCGGCGCCTGCACGGTGATCGTCGGCGGCGAGGCGGTGCGCTCGTGCCTGATGTTCGCGGTGCAGGCCAATGGCAAGCCGATCCGCACCGTCGAGGGCCTGGCCGACGGCAAGACCTTGCATCCGTTGCAGCGCGCCTTCATGGCGCATCATGGCCTGCAATGCGGCTTCTGCACGCCGGGCTTCCTGATGCTGGCGGCGCACACGCTGGAGAAGGAGCCCAACATCGGCGACGAGGAGCTGCTCGACGTGCTGTCGTCGAACCTCTGCCGCTGCACCGGCTACACCAACATCGTGGCGGCGGTGAAGGCCGTTCGCGACGAGATGAAGCCGAAGGCCACGGCCGCGGAATAGCCTACTTCCCGCTGATCGCCTTCTTGGTTTCCTCCACCACATCCTTCGGCGTCGCGTACAATTCCGCGATCAGAGCATCGAGCGCCTGGCCGCTCACCGGGCTGACCTCCTGGCCGCGCGCGGTGGCCTCGGCGACGAACTCGGGGTCTTTCATGGTTTCGTCGAACGCCGTCCGCAGTGCCGCGGCGCGGTCGGCCGGCAATCCGGGCGGCGCCATGAACGGCCGGCCCATGATCTGGCGGCTGATCACGAGCTTCACGATCTGCCGCTGCCGCTCGGTGGTGGCGAAGTCGCCGATCAGCGGCACGTCCTTGAGATCGGCGCTGCTGTGCTCGTTGAGCTGCACCGGAAGCGCGATCTTTTTCTGCGCGATCCAATCGGGCTTGAGCGACTTCAAGCTGGTCCACGACCAGCTCGCCCGGCCATCGACCTCGCCGCGCTCCAACGCCAGCGCCATCTCCGTGGTGCCGGGATAGCCACTGACCAGCCGCAGCTTCACGCCGAACACGTTCTTCAGCATCAGCGCGTAGACATCGGGGTCGGACCCGGTGCCTTCGCCGCCGACGGTGAACGGCTTCGCCAGCATGTCGGCCCAGGTCTTGATTCCGGCCCCGGCGCGGATCACCACCACGGCGGCCTCCTCGGTGCCGCTGCCGAGCCACAGGAACTTGGCGGCTTCGAACTGCGCCGGGCTCGTGCCGATCAGCGGCTCAAGCGCAATGCCGCGGCCGAACATGCCGAACGCGGTGCCGTCCTTGGGCGACACGTTGTAGATGCGTGTTGGCGGCGCGCATCGAGCCCGCGCCCGGTGCATTTTGCACCACGATGTTGGGATTGCCCGGGATGTGCTTGCCCATATGACGGGCGAGGATGCGGGCGTAGGTGTCGTAGCCGCCGCCGGCGCTGTAGCCGACGATCAGGTTAACGGTCTTGCCGCGGTAGAACTCGGCCACGGACTGCGCCCGATGCCCCTTGCGGCAGAATGAGCAACGCAAGAAGAAACAAGGCCCGGCGCATTTGCTTGCCCCCAGTCACGGCACTTTCCTATACTCGGCCACGATGAAACCACCTCCCTTCCAATACCACGATCCGAAGACGCTTGCCGACGCCGTGCGCCTGCTCGGCTCGCTCGACAACGCCAAGCTCCTGGCCGGCGGCCAGTCGCTGATGCCGATGCTCAACATGCGCTTCGTGCTGCCCGACCACGTCATCGACCTCAACCTGGTCGAGGGCATGTCCGGCATCAAGGAGGCGGGCGGGGCGCTCGAGATCGGCGCCATGACGCGCCAGCGCGACCTCGAATTCTCCGATCTGGTGAAGGCGAAATGCCCGCTGCTGCACCAGGCCATCATGCACATCGGCCATCGGCAGACGCGCAACCGCGGCACCATCGGCGGCTCGCTCTGCCATCTCGATCCGGCCGCCGAGCTGGTGTCGGTCTGCGCCGCCCATGACGCGACGGTGACGGCGGCCGGCCCGGACGGCAGCCGCGAGATCGCGTTCAAGGATTTTCCGGCGGGCTATCTCACCCCCGCCATCGAGCTGAACGAGATCGTCACCTCGATCCGCATTCCGCTCTGGCCGGCCGGCCACAAGGCGGCGTTCATCGAGTTCTCCCGCCGCCACGGCGATTTCGCCATCGTCTCGGCGGCGGCGCTGCTGGTGATCGACGGCGGCAAGATCAAGCGCGCCTCGGTCACGCTCGGCGGTGTCGCCGTCGGCCCGGTGCGCGCCACCGAGGTCGAGCAGGCCATCACCGGGCAGGCGCCGTCGAGCGAGCTGTTCGCCAAGGTCTGCGAAAGCTGCCGTTCGATCGAGGCGCTGGCCGACATCCACGCCTCGGCCGACTACCGCCAGCATCTCGCCGCTGTGCTGTCGCGCCGCGCGCTGGAGAAGGCCGCGGGCCTTGCCGACAACGCGCCGTGGAACCGGGCGCACTAGATGCGACGCCGCGCCTTCATCGCGGGCCTCGGCGGCATCGCGGCGCTGCCGTTGGCCGCCCGCGCGCAGCAGCCGATGCCGGTGGTCGGTATTCTGCACAGCGGTGGATCCGCTGTCTCAACGCAGCCAACATGACTGCGATTCCGGCAGGGCCTGAAGGAATCGGGCTTCGTCGAGGGCCAGCAACGTCACCTTCGAATTTCGCTGGGCCGACAATCACCTCGACCGGCTGCCGGCCCTGGCGGCCGAGCTTGTGCGGCTGCCAGTGGCGGTCATCGTCGCCAACAGTCGCCGCCGCACGCCCGGCCATGGCCGTTACATCGGCCATTCCGATTGTGTTCGCCTTGTCGAACGATCCGGTCGCTGAGGGGCTTGTCGCGAGCTTCAACCACCCCGGTGGCAATGTCACCGGCGTGGGTTTCCTGTCCGCCGGGCTCGGCGGCAAGCGGCTTGAGCTGCTGCGCGCGGGTCATTCCCAAGGCGGACCGTCGTCGGGGTCCTGATGAATCCCGAAATGCTTGCCACGGTCGGCGACCGCAAGGAAGTGGAGGCTGCGGCGCAGGCGGTCGGCCAGCCAGTCGTCGCGGTCGACGTCACCGGTGAACACGATCTTGAACCGGCGTTTGCCACAATGATCGGACGTGGCGCCGGCGCACTGTTGGTCGGCGGCGGCCCGTTCATGTTCTCGAACCGGGAGCGGATCGTCGCGTTGGCAACGCGTCACAAGCTCCCGGCCAGCTTCGCGTTGCGCGAATTCGCCGTGACCGGTGGCCTGATGAGCTACGGCAACAGCATCACCGAGGCCTATCATCAGGCCGGCATCTATGCCGGACGGATTCTGCAAGGGCGAAAAGCCAGCCGACATGCCGGTCAATCAGTCCAGCAAGTTCGAGTTCGTCATCAACCTGAAGACCGCCAAGGCGCTCGGCCTCGAAATCCATCCGCAGCTTCTCGCCACCGCCGACGAGGTGATAGAGTGATGGACCATGACCGACAAACGCACCATCACCGTCACCGTCAACGGCACCGCCTACACCCGCGAGGCGCCGGTCCGCATCACCTTGGCCGACTTCATCCGCTATGACCTCGGCCTCACCGGCACCCACCTCGGCTGCGAGCATGGCGTTTGCGGCGCCTGCACCATCCTGCTCGACGGCCGCTCGGCGCGGTCCTGCCTGATGCTGGCGGTGCAGGCCGACGGCCACGAGGTGCTGACGGTGGAGGGCATCGCGCCGTCGCCCGACAAGCTGCATCCGCTCCAGGAGGCGTTCCGCGACAATCATGGCCTGCAATGCGGCTTCTGCACGCCCGGGATGCTGACCACATTAATAGAATTTCTGCGCGATAACCCCGACCCGACCGAACAGGAGGTGCGGGTGGCGATTTCCGGCAACCTCTGCCGCTGCACCGGCTATCAGGGCATCGTGCTGGCCGCGCTTGACGCCGCCAAGCGCCTGAAGGGCGCGCAGGTCTAAGTCGGGTTTGTCACTTTGGCGTGTTGGCCGGCCGCCGCCCGCAAAATGCCTCGCTGTTCATTATGCTTGATACTTCGGGCATGCACGCTGTCGCTGTTGTGTTAGCATCAAGAAAAAGCTGACTGCTGGGAGTAGGCGATGGAAAGGCGCGAGTTCATCGCGCTGATCGGGATGGCGGCTGCTGCGATTCCGCAGCACGCGGCGGCTGAGCCGCATTGCGCCGGATTCCATGGCGGGCCGGCTGGCCGGCACCTGGGGCTTCGACTCCGCGCTCAGCACGCGAAAAGACGGCAGCACCTTCGAGCGCTGGGGCGCCAGCCCGACGGGCATCATGATGTTCGACCGCGCCGGCAATTACGCGCAGATCATCATCGGCTCCGAATCGAGAGTGTTCGGCGCCAAGACCTTCTGTGCGTTCGGCACCTATACCGTCGACGAGGCCAAGAAGGCTCTGCTGACCAACATCGCTTCCAGCTCGAATGCGAAGCTCATCGGCACCGTGCAGCATCGCGACATCCTGCTGCTGACGGCGGACCAGATGAGATACTCCAATCCGCTCACCTCGATCGGCGCGACCGCCGAGGTGCTCTGGAAGCGCATCGCCTAGAAATTGTCGACGCGCCGCTAGATGATCGCGTGCCGCACCTTGGCCGACACCCATTCGCTCACCACCACCGTCGCGATGATCACCAGCAGGATCAGCGACACCTGGGTCCAGGCCAGCGTGGTGATCGCTGAGTTGAGCGGCAGGCCGATGCCGCCGGCGCCGACCAGCCCCAGCACCGTCGACTCGCGGATGTTGATGTCCCAGCGAAACACCGAGATGCCCGCGAACGCCGGCATCACCTGGGGCACGATGCCGTAGGCCGTGACCTGGGCGCCGCTCGCCCCGGTCGCGCGCACCGCCTCGACCTGGCCTTCGTCGATCTCCTCGATCGCCTCGTAGAGCAGCTTGGCGCAGAACCCGATCGAGCGGAGCCCGATGGCGAGGATGCCGGCGAATACGCCCGGCCCGATGATGGTGACCAGCATCAGCGCCCAGATCAGCGAGTTGATCGAGCGCGACGACACGATGACGAACAGCGCCAGCGGGCGAACGAACGCCACGCTCGGCGTGGTGTTGCGCGCCGCGCAATAGGCCACCGGCACCGCTGCGACGATGGCCATCGCGGTGCCGATCGTGGCCATGTTGAGGGTGTCCCAGATCGGCCGGCCGAGCGTGCGGATGAAGCCCCAGTCCGGCGGCACCATCCGCGCGCCGAGATCGGCGGCCTGCTCCGGCGCGTCCAGCACGAAATCCCAGATCGTCTTGTCGGAAATGAACTGCCAGCACGCGACGAACAGCGCCGTGCCAACGAGCCACGCCGCCCCACACGGCGAATTGCGCGCCGCGCTCGCGGCGATACCAGACCTTGGTCTGTCCCCGGAGCGAGATTGCCATCACTGCACCCAGCGCCGCAGATAGCCGGACGAGTATTCCACCACCATGACGATGGCGATGATCACCAGCAGGATGGCGGCTGCCGAATCGAACTCGTAGCGGTCGAACGCGGTGTTCAAGGTCGCGCCGATGCCGCCGCCGCCGACGATGCCGACCACGGCGGATTCGCGGAAGTTGATGTCGAAGCGGTAGAGGCCAAGACCGATCATGCGCGGCATCACCTGCGGCTGGACGCCGTAGTTGATCCATTGCAGGAAGCCAGCGCCGGTCGCGCGCACCGCCTCGGCCTGGCCCTCGTCCATGTCCTCGATGTCTTCGGCCAGCAGCTTGCCGTAGAAGCCGATGGTGGCGAAGGCGAGCGTCACCACGCCGGCGAACGGGCCGAAGCCGAACAGCTTGACGAAGAAGATCGCCAGGATGATCTCCTGGAAGCTTCGCGACACCGCAAGGATACCGCGGCAGAAATAATAGACCGGCGCCGGCGCGATGTTCTTGGCGGCGCCGATGCCGACCGGGATCGACAGCGCGATGCCGATCACCGTCGCCACCACCGTCATCCAGAGGCTCTCTTCGATGCCGTCGGCGATCTCGCTCCAGCGGGTGACGAAGTCCGGCGGAAAGAATGCCGAGAAGAACTTGATGCCGCGCGGGATGCCCTCCCAGACGCGCGCCCAGTTCACCTCGGTGGTGCCGAGCGCCAGCGCCAGATAGACGGCGGCGCCGCCGACCAGCGCGAAGCGCAGCCACGCGCTCTTGATCAGCGGCGGCTTTTTCCAGCGGCGGGGCAGGGTGGTGGTGAGGCTCACGTCATGCCTCGGCGGTGCCGCGCGTGTCCCTCTCCCCGCTCTTGCGGGGAGAGGGTGGCGAGCGCGCATGCGCGAGCCGGGTGAGGGGCGAGCTCAACGATCGCCAGCAGCCCTCACCCGTCCTCGCTCGGCTTCGCCTCCGCTCGGACACCCTCTCCCCGCAAGAGCGGGGCGAGGGAAAGCGCGTGCGCGGCGACAGTCCAAGCATCACGTCAGCCCCGCCATGCGGTCGCGGTGCGGCAGCGGCAATTCGATGACGTTGTCGGGCGCGGCCTCGGCCGCCTCCGCCTCCTCGTCGACCTTGCGGATGGTCGCCGACCAGTCCTCCTCGCCGTAGATCGTGGTCAGCACATCGGCGCTGAGGCCGTTCGGCGGCCCGTCATAGACGATGGCGCCGAGCTGCAATCCGACGATGCGCTCGGCGAACATCTGCGCCAGCATCACGTCGTGGATGTTGATGATCGCCGACAGCTTGCGCTCCGCGCACAGCTCCTTGATCAGCCGCATGATCTGCCGCGACGTCTTCGGATCGAGCGAGGCGGTCGGCTCGTCGACCAGCAGCAACTCCGGATTCTGGATCAGCGCCCGGCAGATGCCGACCCGCTGGCGCTGACCGCCCGAGAGTTCGTCGGCGCGCTTGTCGGCCATGTGGTCGAGGCCGACCCGCGCCAGCAGCCGGAACGCCTCGTCGATGTCGGCTCTGCGGGAATTTCCGGAAGTAGCTCGCCCAGAATCCGACGGTGCCGAGCCGGCCGCTCAGCACGTTCTCCATCACGCTCAGCCGCTCGACCAGGGCGTACTCCTGGAAGATCATGCCCATGCGGCGCCGCGCGCGGCGCAACTCGCTGCGGCCCAGCGTGGTGATCTCGGTGTCGTTCAGCGTGACGGTGCCCGCGGTCGGCTCGACCAGCCGGTTGATGCAGCGGATCACGGTGGACTTGCCGGCGCCGGACGGCCCGATCAGCGCCATCACCTGGCCGTCGGGCACGTCGAGGTCGATGCCCTTCAGCGCCAGGTCGCCGGTGCGGTAGCGCTTGCTCAGCCCTTTGATGCGAAGCATGCGCCCCCGCCGAACGTCACTTGCACGTGTATTTGACGCCGTTCGCCGCGTCGATCTTGCGGATCAGGCTCCAGTCTTTTTTGTATTCGATCGGAATGAACTTGTCCTCTTTCTTGAATTCCTTCTTCAGCGCGGAGCCTTCCCAGGGGAAGCTGAAGAACGCCTGCTTGATCTTCTCGACCACGCCGGGATCGAGGTCGTGGGCATAGCCGTAGCCGGTGGTCGGGAACGTCTCGGACTTGTAGATCGAGCGGATTTTCGCCGGATCGAACACCTTGCGCTCGATCATGCGGTTGAGCACCGAGTTGGCCACCGCCGCCGCCTCGTAGTCCTTGTTGACCACGCCGAGGATCGAGTTGTCGTGCTTGCCGGAGAACACCGGCGTGAAGTCGCGCTCGGCGACCAGGTTGAAATCGGCCTTCAGGATCGCCGACGGCGCCTTGAAGCCGGAGTTCGAGGTGGCGTCGGTGAACGCCACCTTGTGGCCCTTGAGGTCGGCCGGCTTTTTGATCGGGCTGTCGGCCGGCACGATGATTTCCATCTCGTAGCCGAAGCTGCCGTCCTTGCTCGCCATCATCGCGAACGGCACGAAGCCCGCGCAGTTCACCGCCAGCGGGTTGCCGCCGACATTGACCGCCGCGATGTGCAGCCGGCCCGAGCGCATCGCCTCGTATTGCGCGGCGTTCGATTGCACCGGGAAGAACGCCACCTTCTTGCCGGTGGTTTTCTCCAGGTGCTGGAGGAAGCCGTCCCACACGCCCTTGTAGACCGAAGGGTCCTCGACCGGCGTGTAGGCGAAGATCAAGGTCGACGGATTGACCAGCTTCTTCGGGTCGGTCGGCGCGTCGGCGACCAGGTCGCCATTGCGGTCGCAATAGGCCTTGTCGAGATCGCCGCGCGGGCAGTCCTCCTGCGCGAGAGCAACTCCGGAGAACAGGACCACGCCCGCGAGCGCTGCGACGGCGGTGCTGAAACGCTTCAATGTCATGCGTTCACCTGCAGGTGTATTTGACGCCGGTGGCGGCGTCGATCTTGCGGATCACGCTCCAGTCCTTCTGGTAGGTGATCGGCACGAACTTGTCCTCGCCCTTGAACTCGGCCTTCAGCGCCGAGCCCTCCCACGGGAAGGTGAAGAACGCCTGCTTGATCTTCTCGGTCAGCGCCGGGTCGAGGTTGTGCGCGACGCCGTAGCCGGTGGTCGGGAACGTCTCGGACTTGTAGATGGTCCGGATCTTCGCCTTGTCGACGACCTTGCGCTCGAACATGCGGAACATCACCTCGTTGGCGATTGCCGCCGCGTCGTAGTCCTTGTTGGCGACGCCGATGATCGAATTGTCATGCTTGCCGGAGAACGCCGGCGTGAAGTCGCGCTCGGCCTTCAGGCCGAAGTCGGCCTCCAGGATCGCCGACGGCGCCTTGAAGCCGGAGTTCGAGGTCGGCGCGGTGAACGCCACCTTCTTGCCCTTGAAATCAGCCGGCGTCTTGATCGGACTGTCGGCCGGCACGATGATCTCCATCTCGTAGCCGAACACGCCGTCCTTGCTGCCCATGATGGCGAACGGCACGAAGCCCGCGCAGTTCACCGCGATCGGGTTGGCGCCGGTGTTGAAGCCGCCGATGTGCAGCCGGCCGGACCGCATCGCCTCGATCTCGGCGGCGTTCGACTGCACCGGGAAGAACACCACCTTCTTTCCGGTCACCTGCTCCATGTGCTTGATGAAGCCGTCCCACACCTTGGTGTAGACCGCCGGGTCCTCGACCGGCGTGTAGGCGAAGATCAAGGTCGACGGATTGACCAGCTTCTTCGGATCGGTCGGCGCATCGGCGACCATGTCGTTGTTGCGGTCGCAATAGGCCTTGTCGAGCGTGCCGCGCGGGCAGTCCTCTTGGGCCAGGGCGAGGCCGGTGGCGGCGACAGTCAGCGCGACGGCGCTTGCGAATGTCTTGATGGCTTGCAGCATGGCGATGCCTCCCTTGCAGCCGTACCCGTTACGACAGCCGCACGACAGGACGATGATAGCGGAAAATGCCGCCGCCGCTACGCCGGCAGCGGCCGGAATTTCCGCACCGCCAGCACCGCCAGAATGATCAGCAGCACCAGCGCCACGCCCTGCGCGATCTGGAACGGCGGCTCCGATTGGGTCGGCGCCAGCGCCTTGAGGCTGGCGATTTTCTGGAACGACTGCACGATGCCGACGAACACGTTGAACCACAGCGCGGCGATCGCGGTCACCACATAGACCCAGCGCCAGGGGCCGGCGAGATGCTGCGCGTAAAACGCAAACAGCGCCACCGCCAGCAGCACCAGCGAGATCACGCCGACCACGATGCCCGGCGTCACGCCGGTGATCGGAAAGCCGAACCCGGTCACGCTGGTGGCGATCGTGGTCCAGAGAAACACCGCGTTCCAGAAGCCCGGCACCTTGTTGCCGATCATCTCGATCACGGCGACGAAGCCCGCGGCAATCGCGATCAGGCTGATGATGACGTGAATGGTCGTATAGAGCGACAAACTGATGATTCCGAAGATCATGATGCGCTTCCCCTCGGCATCGCGCGCCATTTGCGGCCCTCCGAGGCGCAGTCCAACACTGCCAAGAGTTATGGGTATAGAGTCACAGAGTCGGAACCGTCCCGTTGAGGATGGCCCGGCAAAGGGGAGGGCGAAATGCTGGAAGGTGAGATGATGCTGGTCGGGTCGTTCGGCATACTGGCCGCGATCTGGATTCTGGTGCTGGGATTCTCGAAGGCGTTCGGCTCGCCGCCGGAGCACTAGCGCTTCGCTGAGCGCACCAGCTCGACGATCTTGACCGGCGACAGCGGCACCTGGCCGATCCGCACGCCGAACGGCGACAGCGCGTCCTCGACCGCCGAAATGAGCGCGGCGGCGGCGGGATCGTGCCGGCCTCGCCGACGCCCTTGACGCCGAGCGGGTTGAGCGGCGAGCGCGTCTCCTTGTAGAGCGTCTCAAGCATCGGCACCTCGGTCGCGGTCGGCAGCAGATAATCCGCGAACGTGGTGGTGACCGGCTGCGCCGCGTCGTCGTAGCCCATCCATTCGTAGAACGTGTTGCCGATGCCGTGCGCGACGCCGCCGTGGATCTGGCCCTCGACCATCATCGGATTGATCAGCACGCCGGAGTCCTGCATCGCGACGTAGCGCAGGATTTTCACCTCGCCGGTCTCGGGATCGACCTCGACCTCGGCGGCGTGGCAGGCGTTGGCGTAGCTGAGCGCATCCATGCGGTGCATCGAGGTGGCTTCGAGACCGGGATCGACGCCGGCGGGAAAGCCGTAGCCCGGCGCGCCCTGCAGGATGCGGGCGATCTCGCCGAGCTTGACGTTCAATTGCGGCGCGCCGAGCACGCGCACCTCGCCGTCGACCAGCTCGAGATCGTTCTCGTCGGCTTCCAGCACGTGCGAGGCGACCTTCTTCGCCTTCTCCGCCACCGCCTTCGCCGCCAGATGCACCGACGAGCCCGCGGTCACGGTCTGCCGGCTGGCGAAGCCGCCGAGGCCGAGCGACACGCCGGAGGTGTCGCCGGCAATCACCGTGACCTTGTCGACGCCGACGCCCAACTGCGCCGCGGCGATCTGCGCCATCGCGGTGCCGAGCCCTTGCCCCATCGCCGACGCGCCGGTGAACACCGTGACCTTGCCGGTCCGCGAAATCCGCACCAGGCCCGACTCGAACGGGCCGCGCCCGGTGCCCTTCACGCCATGGGCCAGGCCGATGCCGAGATAGCGGCCCTGCGCGCGCGCCTCGGCCTGGCGCTTGCCGAAATCGTCCCAGCCGATCGCCGCCAGCGCCTCGGCCTGGCAGGCCGGATAGTCGCCGCTGTCGTATTCCATCGCCGCGCCGGAGCGCGCCTTCAGCGGCTTCTTGTACGGCATCTTGCTCGCCGGGATCAGATTGCGCCGCCGCACCTCGGCGCGGTCGAGCTTCATCTCGCGGGCGACCAGATCGAGCAGCCGCTCCATCGCGAACGCCGCCTGCGGATAGCCGGCGCCGCGCACCGACGACACCGGCGTCTTGTTGCTCATGGCGATGGTGACTTCGATCTGCAGGCCGGGCACGACGTAGGGCCCGCTCATGGTCGAGGCCGAGTTGTACGGGATGTTCGGGTCCTGGATCGTGTAGGCGCCGGTGTCGTGCAACAGCTTGCCGCGGACGCCGAGCACCTTGGCCTCGGCTGTCGACCGCGATCTCCAGCTGCCAGTACTGGTCGCGCTCGTGCACCGCGTTGGTGAAGTATTCGCGGCGGTCCTCGGTCCACTTGATCGAGCGGCCGAGCAGCTTCGCCGCCGCCACCACGGCGACGTCCTCGGAATAGACGCAGAGCTTGGCGCCGAAGCCGCCGCCGATGTCGGGCGCCACCACGCGCAGGCTCTGGTCGAAGTCCATCAGCGAGGTGAGAGTTTGTTGGAGATCGTGCGCCTTCTGCGTCGAGGAATGCACGGTGATGCCGCCGTCGGCTGAGCGAAGCTCGGCGAGCGTGCCGCGCGTCTCGATCGAATGCGCCGCGCCGCGGTGCTGCCACAGCTCCTGCTTGAACACGTGCGCCGCCTTGGCGAAGGCCGCATCGACGTCGCCGAATGCGACCTTGTAGGTGGTGATGACGTTGCTCTTGAGCTCGCGGCGGATCGGCGGCGAATCCTTGGCCTTTCGCACGTCGGCGACGAACCCCAGCGGCTCATAGTCCACCGTGACCAGCGCCGCGGCGTCCTCGGCGATGTAGCGGTCGTCGGCGATCACCATCGCCACCGGCTCGCCGACGTAGGACACCTCGCCGTCGGCCAGCGCGAACGGCCACGCCTTGTCGAGCGGCATGCCGGAGTTGGAATGCCGCACCATGCGGCGCATCGCCATCACCGGGGCGATGTCGTCGAGCGTCAGCACCGCACGCACGCCCGGCACCGCCATCGCCGCACCCTGGTCGATGCTCGTGATCAGCGCGTGCGGATGCGGGCTCCGCACGAACGCCGCATGCCAGACGCCCGGCAGGCTGATGTCGTCGATGAACCGCCCGCGTCCGCGCAGCAGCGGCTCGTCCTCCAGGCGGGTGATGCGCGTGCCGATGGTGGGGGCGGACAAGTCTGGCCTCTCGTTCGTCGTCGATCGGCGCTACTTCTGCGGGCCGAACATCGCGATGTCGCGCTCGGCGCGGAAGATGTTGGAATAGAGATTGGCCACCCACTGCCGGCCGCCGGCGGTGCCGTCCAGGTACTTGATGGCGGTCTGGATGTTGGGCGCGATGCAGTTCCAGTAGAACTGCGGGTACTTGTTGACCAGGTCGGCGGGCGATTGATAGCCGAGCTGGCGGTTCAGCCCGGCCTCCTCGAACTCGTGATAGAGCGCGTTGGCCTTGCGGATGTAGTGCGGATCGCCGAGCTGGCCGATCAGGTCGGCGGCGCGCACCAGCGCGGCCTCCTCGTCGATCTGCTCGACCTCCGCCGGCATGCTGCTCGGGAACCGCGTGCCCTCGATCGCGCGCGCGATCCGCGCGGCATCGAGCAGCTCCATGCCCTGCATGCGCTCCATGACGAACAGCTTGGAGCGGTCGACGTGATGCGGCAGCAGCGCCGCGTCCGACGAGCCGCGCGGCGGCTTGATCTTCTTGCCGGCCGAATTGATGGCGTAGCCGTCCTCGTCGTCGTTCTTGAGGATGCCGCGGACATAGCCGATGTCGTGGGTCAGGCAGGCGATGATGACATGGGAGTAGTCGTCGGCCGTCATGTGGCTGTGCAGCCCGCGGCCCCGCATGATGTCGTGACCGACCAGCGTCACCAGCATGGTGTGCTCGATGTTGTGGTAGAGCGCATCGCTGTTGCCGATGCACTCCAGCGCGGTCCGCGCGATCGAGGGGACCAGCTCGCAAAGCTCGGCCTCCGAGCCGAACCGGCTCCGCATGAAGTCCGCGATCAACGCGCTCAGCGCGTCGGCTGCGAGCTCTGGCACAGTGATCATGACGCACCCTTTGCCGCCGCACCAACCGGCGGCCCCGGATGCAAGCCTAGCATGGCCGTTTCGCGATTTGGATCGCGCGTTAACGCTCTTGCGACGCCGCGGTTGCGGCGGCTTGCCCCGCCACCGATTATGCGGCGTTTCGCGCGTTGCGGCTGCACCGGGGGCGGCGGCCTTGCCGGAGTTTGGCGTTTTCATGCGGGCCGCACTGCTGTTGATCGCAGCGCTGGGCGTTGTCGCGTCGGCTGCGAATGCCAGCGCGCACGATGGGCCGCGCCATCCGTATTACATCGAATTCCGCGCCCGCACCGGCGGCATCCTGGGGCACGCCTACATGACCTATGGCCGGCTGGACAGCCGGGGCCAGCCGATCGACCGGCATTACGCCGGGCTCTATCCCGACGACAATTACGAAGACGCGCTGATGAGCTTCGGGCCGCTGGTGGTGGCGCCGGCCTTCATCGGCTCGGAGGCCAAGGACCAGGCGACGCCGCCGAGCGCGGTCTATCGCCGGCCGCTGAATGCACAGGAGTACGCCCATCTGCTGTGGGCGCTGCGCGCGATGCGCAGCCAGCACCCGCGGTGGAATTTGGTGTTCCACAGCTGCAACGACTTCGTCGGCGAGATCGCGCGCGAGCTCGGGCTCGTCATCCCGCTCTCATGGGGCTCGCCGACCGTGTTCATCCGCACGCTGCGGGCGATGAACGAGCGCTAGGCATCTCTCGTCTGCACAGAATCACAGTTCGTCATGGCCGAGCTCGTCCCGGCCATCCGCGCCTTGCTTGGAAGAGAGGCGTGGATGCCCGGCACAAGGCCGGGCATGACGTAGACGAGGCTGATGCAACGACCGCATGCGCGATCGGGACGGCGCAAATCAATGCGCCGCCCGAACGCTATGTCGAAAGCCAAACCTGGCTGTCGCTTACTTCTTCAGGTGACGGCGATGGCGATAGCCGCCTTCTTCGCCCCACCAGATGCTGGTGCTGCGGCGGCGATAGCCGCCTTCTTCGTTCCACCAGATGCTGGTGCTGCGGTGGCGATAACCGTCTCGTCCGCCCCACCACGAGCGGTTGGTGCGGCGGCGAGTGCCGCCTTCCTCGCCCCAAGCCTGGGTGGTCACGCGGGCTTCGGCTTCGTTGCTGGAGCCCAGCAGGCCGACAGTGCCCAAGGTGCCCACGGCGAGCGTGCCGGCGATCAAGCCGAACAGGCCACGGCGTGTCGGAGTGGAAACGGCCGGATCAACCGCGCCGGATTTCTGCTCGGTCTGAACCAGACCTGCGAACGGATGCTGCATAGCGAATCCCCATAGGTAACAAACCTCCCTAGAGGCCACCGCCATGGCTCCTGCCGCAATCTATAGTTAGTCGAAACCTAATGCGTCAATGACGGCGACGTGCCGCGCCGTGCGCTGTCTCAAATTGAAGCATTGCTCGCGTGCTCTGCCGTTCGCGGCTTAACCGTCCGGCGGGCAATCGCTTGCCGGCGCCGCGGCGCGCTCGCACAACCGTCATCATGACCATCCTGATCCTGGGCGCGGGCGACGACGAGCATGCCATCCACATGCGCGACGCGTTGCGCACACGCGGCGCCGACGCCATCCACATCGACGCTGCGGCGTTCCCGACATCGATGACGATCGCGTTCGATCCGGTCGAGCAGACCGGCGAGATCGTCTCCGCCTGCGGCCGCCAGATTCCGTTCGACACCGTCAGCGCGGTGTACTGGCGCAACTACGACGGCGTCGCGCCGTCCGATCTGCCGGACGAGCGGCAGGCCATGATCGCCGAAAACGATTCCCGCAGCCTGCTGGAGTCGATCCTGATCTGGCTGCCGGCGCGCTGGGTCAACGGCTGGCACGCCATCCAGCTTCACCAGACCAAGCCGGCGCAGCTTGCGATGATCGCGCGCCTCGGCGTGCCGATCCCGCGCAGCGTCATCACCAATGCGGCGTCGCCGCTCAAGAGCTTTGCCGAGCGCCACCCGCGCTCGATCTTCAAGCCGGTGCAGGGCGGCGCCCACACGGCGCGGCTGACGGCCGCGCAGTTGACGCCGGCCAACCTTGCGAGCCTGAAGATCGCGCCGGTTTCCGTGCAGGAGGAAGTCCCCGGCACCAACATCCGCGCCTTCGTCGCCGGCGATCGCGTGCTGGCCTGCGAGGTCGCGACATCCGCGGTCGATTTCCGCGAGGACGACGAGCCGGAGATCACGCCGCACGCGCTGTCGTCCGAGCAGCAGGAGACCTGCCGCGCCATCGCCCGCACGCTCGGCCTGGTCTGGACCGGCATCGACTTCCGGCTGACGCCCGACGGCCGCTATGTGTTTCTGGAGGCCAATCCGAGCCCGATGTTCATGGGCTTCGAGCAGTATTCCGGCCTGCCGCTGACCGAGAGCCTGGCCGACCTGCTGCTCGGCGAGACATCCAACTAGACATACTTGCTAGGCGCCGAAACATACTCCGTTCGTCCCCGCGGAAGCGGGGACCCAGCGTTTTGGCCAAGGACTGGGTCCCCGCTTCCGCGGGGACGAACGGGGAGACTCAGCGCGAAAACGAGCTCGCGGCAAACTTCGCCCGCTGGATGTCAGGCGGTGCCGGTCTCGTCGAAATCGTAGGCCTCCTCCATGCCGCGCGCGTGCTCCCACGACGGCGGCGGAATGGTGATCGTGTCGTCGGCCGCGGCCAGGATCGGTCGTGACGTCAGAGCCACGGTTGAACGTCAGGTGAACCGGGCAGCGTTCGGCGATCTCGCGAAGCTTGTCGCGCTGCGCTTCGTCGAGCGAGCCTTTCAGGCTGATGGTCTTCTCGAAAACATCGCGCGCCGTCAGGCTGCTGCGCGAATGCGACACCCGGACCTGGACATTGGTCAGCGGCCAGTTCTTTCGCGCGGCATACAGACGGATCGTCATCGCCGTGCACGCGCCGAGCGCCGCGCTCAAAAGGTCATAGGGATTGGGACCGGACCCAAGCCCGCCGGCGGACACCGGCTCATCGGCCAGAAAAGCGCCGGACGAGGTTCGCACCTCGACCTGGAAGCGCCCCCGGCCGGTCTCCGAGACAAACACGGCTTCGCTCACCGGAGTGGCGGATTCTGTGGCCATGACAGCTACTCCATAGTCATCGGCGGATGGCCTACTTGGTGATCGCCTCGCCGGCGCGCTTCACCACGTCCTTCGGCGTCGCGTAGAGCTCGGCCAGCAGCTCGTCGAGCTCCTTGCCGCTGACCGGATTGACGTCGAGGTCGAGCTTCTTGGCGTCGGCCAGATACTCCGGGTCCTTCATCGTCTCGTCGAACGCCTTGACCAGGATGGCCTTGCGCTCCGGCGGGATGCCGGGCGGCGCCGCGAACGGCCGCGCCATCTGCTGCGCGGCGAGGATCAGCTTCAGGATCTGCAGCTTCTCCTTGTCCTTGGTCTCGTCCATGGCGAGCGGCACGTCATTGAGCTCCGGCACTTTCTTGAACGAGGCCTGCACCAGCAGGTCGATCTTCTTTTCCTTGAGCCATTGCGCGTGCCGGCTCTTGACCGTGCTCCACGAGATGCCGCAAAGCCCGTCGACCTCGCCGCGCTCCATGGCGAGCGCAATCTCGTTGGTGCCGGGATAGCCGGCGACGAGCTTGATCGGCGCGCCGAACACGTTCTTGAACAGCCGCGCGAACATGTCGGGCTCCGAGCTCGGGCCCTGGCCGCCCATCGTCGAGGGCTTCGAGATGAAATCCTGCCAGGTCTTGATTGGCGTGGCGTTCCAGCTCACGCACAGCGACACGTCGTCGGTGACGCTGCCGAGCCAGCCGAACTGCCGGGAGTCGAAGGTGGCGCCGCTTTCGAGCAGCGGATTGATGCCGGTGGTGCGGGCGAAGGTGCCGATGGTGGTGCCGTCCTTCGGCGCCGCGGTGAAGAGGTAGTTCGCGGCCTTCAGGCTTCCGGCGCCCGGCATGTTCTGCGGCACCACCGTCGGGTTGCCGGGGATGTGCTTGCCGATATGGCGGGCGAGATGGCGGGCGTAGAGATCGTAGCCGCCGCCGACCGAGAATCCGATCACCACGTTGATGGTCTTGCCCTTGTAGAACTCCTCCGCGCTCTGGGCGTGGGCCGGAAGCGCGGACAGAACAGGCAGGCAAGGCAGAGCCAGCGCGGCGGTCGGCAGTCGGCGCATTCGGCACTCCAGATCGGCGTCGTCCCAGCGCCGATCTTAGGCGTGGCGTCGGGGCGTTGTCGACGAAATCGGTTGCCGGGGCCTGCGACAGATTTCACTTTTGGGCGTAACATCGGCGGTCAAGAACAACGCCTGCTGGGAGGATCGCATGCTCACACGGTCGATGCGCGTCGCCATCGTGGCGGCGTGGTTTGCAACCGGCGGCGCAGCGGCATTGCTTGTAGCCGGCGTGACGCCGGCATGGGCGCAGGGCGCCTCGCCGACGCTCCGCGGCACGGTCTCCTCGGTTCGCGAAGGCCCGATGGAGGGCGTGCTGGTCAGCGCCCGGCGTCAGGGCTCGCCGATCACCGTGACGGTGGTCAGCAACGCCAAGGGCGAATACGCATTCCCGGCCGGCCGTCTCGAAGCGGGCTCGCACCATCTCGCCATCCGGGCGGCGGGCTATGCGCTCGACGGCTCCGACGCGATCGAGATTGGTGCCGCCGGCAACGCCACGGCGGACCTCAAGCTCAAGCCCGCGCCGATCACGCCGGACCAATGGACCAACTCCGAATGGCTGAGCAGCGCGCCCGGTCCCGAGGAGCTGAAGCGCGTGCTGCTCAACTGCACGGACTGCCATTCCGCGCAGCGGATTTTCGAGTCGAAGCACACCGGCGACGAATTCCTCCAGGTGTTCGACCGCATGGGCGGCTATTACCCCGGCGCGTCGGACTTCCATCCGCAGCGGCTGGTCGGCAACGCCAAGCGCCCGCCGGTCAATGCGGCGATGGCGCGGCCGTTCGCCGACTACCTCGCCGCGCTCAATCTCAGCAGCAAGGAAATCCACGGCTTCGACCTGAAGCCGAACCCGCGCGCCACCGGCCGCGCCACCCGCGTCATCATCACCGAGTACGATCTGGCCCGGAAGGAGATCCAGCCCCACGACGTGGTGGTCGATCCCGACGGCGGCGTGTGGTTCTCGCACTTCAGCGAGCAGTTCCTGTCCAAGCTCGATCCGAAGACCGGCAAGGTGACGGACTATCCGATCCCGGTGCTGAAGCCGAACCACCCCAAGGGCACGCTCGATCTCGAGGTCGATCCGGACGGCAACATCTGGGTCGGCATGATGTACCAGGGCGGCATGGCGCGGTTCGACCGCAAGACCGAACAGTTCCGCATCTATCCGGTGCCGCAGGAGATGCAGACCGACGCCACCCAGCAGTCGCACTTCTCGGTGGCGGGCATGAAGGCCGACGGCAAGCTCTGGGTGAAGAACACCGACCGCTCGCAGGTGATGAAGCTCGATCCGGTGACCGGCGTTTACGAGAACCTCGGCTCGTTCAAGGTGCCGGAGACCGGCCGGCCGATCGGCATCTACGGCATCTACGCCGATTCACAGAACAACGCCTACATCCTGGAGTATGGCAACGGCGGCATCGGCCGGATCGACGCCAAGACCGGCGCCTTCGCGTTCTATCCGACGCCGACTCCGTTTGCGCGGGCACGGCGCGGCCGCGTCGATGCGCAGGACCGGCTGTGGTTCGCCGAATACGGCGCCAACGGCGTCGCCGTGTTCGATCCGGCGGCGAAGAAGATCACCGAATGGCGGAAGCCGCTCGCCTGGGAATCGCCCTACGATGCGGTGGCCGACCGCCATGGCGAGGTCTGGGAGGTCAACGAGTTGTCCGACCGCCTCGGCCGGCTCGACCCCAAGACCAGCACGTGGACCAATTATCCGCTGCCGCGCTACAGCAACCTTCGCCGCGTCTTCGTCGACGACCGCGGCCCGCAACTCGCGGTGTGGGCCGGCAACGACCACGCCGCTTCGGTGATCAAGCTGGAGCCGCTGGACTAATCGCCAAGGCTTTCATTTCGCCAAGGCTTCATTTGCCGCGAGGCTTGCTGCGCCGTGCCTTGGCGGAGCGCGGCCCCATCGGCTCGGGCTGGAACGGTCCGTCGCGCGCTGTCGAGATAGGCCTTCATGCCCTGGCTGCGCTGGATCGCGAACAATCGCTCGCGAAACTCGTCGTGCGATGAATGCACCAGGGCCCCGAGCCCACCCTCGACCAGCAGCCCGGCGTGCAGGCCCGCGGCCTGGATGCCCTGCATGGTGATCGCCTTGTTCAGCCGCAGCGACGGCTCGGGCACCAGCGCCATCCGTTTCGCCAGCGCAGTAGACCGCATCCATCAGCCGGTCGTGCGGCACCACCTCGTTGACCATTCCGATCCGCAACGCCT
This sequence comes from uncultured Alphaproteobacteria bacterium, assembly GCA_963785665.1. Classification (GTDB taxonomy): domain Bacteria; phylum Pseudomonadota; class Alphaproteobacteria; order Rhizobiales; family Xanthobacteraceae; genus Z2-YC6860. The sequence goes on along the minus strand of CAWAWF010000017.1, from coordinate 459,434 downwards.
CCTGCGCATCGAAATGATCGCCGGTCAGCGCCCAGCGGTTGGCGGCCTTCCAGCCGCACAGCGCGGCGAACAGGAAGCTCGAGTTCGAGATGTGGCGGATCTCGGGTTGCGCGAACACCGCCTTGTCCGACGCGATCGTGACGTCGGCGGCGAGCTGGTACCAGAAGCCGCCGCCCATCGCCCAGCCGTTGACGGCGGCGATGATCGGCTTGCCGAGCCGCCACATGTGCTCCCACTTGGCGACGCGGGCGCCGTCGTTGCGATGCCAGAACTCGATGTATTCCGCGATTGTCTTGCCGGTCGGATCGGCGTTGCGCGTCTTGGTCTTCGACTTCGATTGCCGGAAGGATTGCTCATGTCGATGCCGGCGCAGAACGCGTTGCCGCTGCCGGTCAGCACGATCACCTTGACGGCGCGGTCGGCGTCGGCCTGATCGAAGGCCCGATGCATCTCGGCTTCGAGGTTGGGCGACAGCGCATTCATCCGGTCCGGGCGATTGAGCGTGATGGTCGCGATGCGCTCTTTGACGCCGTAGATCAGGTCTTTGTATTTCATCGGTGTTCCTCCGTTCCGGAGATGTCGCCGATATCGACTGCGATGTCGACGGCGACGACGCCTTCGCCCTCGGCCTTGACGATGATCGGATTGAGATCGAGCGCGCGAAATCGTCCCGGCATTTGCCACCGCGAAGTGACTGAGCCGGACCAGGAGCGCCGCCAGCGCCGCGATGTCGCCGCGCGGCCGGCCGCGCGCGCCGAGCAGGACCGGAGCGGCCTTGAGACGGTGGATCATCGCCAGCGCATCGTCGTTCGACAGCGGCGCCATCTCGATCGCTGTGTCTTTCAGAATCTCGACGAAAATCCCGCCGAGGCCGAACACGATGGCAGGCCCATAGAGCGGGTCGTCGATGATGCCGGCGTAGGCCTCGGCGATGCCCGTGACCATCGGCTGGACCAGAACATCGGCGTCGCGAAATCCAGCCTTTTGCGCGTTTGCGACCACCGCCCGATATGCGTCCGCGACCTCGGCTTCCGTCGCGCAGCCGAGCCGGACGCAGCCGAGGTCGCTCTTGTGCAGCAGGCCCTCCGCTTCGGCCTTGAGCGCGACCGGCCGGCCGAACCGGCGAAATGCCGCGATCGCTGCGTCTGCCGACGACGCCAGGACTGCATCGACGACCGGCAACGCCGCTTTCGACCAGCGCCTGCCGCATGCTCAGGAAGTCCCGGCCGGTGGAACGCACGGAGGGGCCGGCCGCATCGTCAGCCGCCGCGGCCGTGCGCGAGCCGCGAAGGCCTGCCGGCGTGGCAGATGCTTGAGAGCGCCCATGCTGCTGGCGATCCCCATCAGGAACGGCACGCCTGCGGCGTGCAGGCTCGCCACCAGCTCGCCGTCGACCGGACCGAGCGGGCTGACCTGATAGGCGACGATGGTGCGGCCGGACGAACGCGCCGTGTCGGCGATGGCGTCCGCGATCTTGCGCATCCTGTCGTGCGGCGCGGGCGCGGCGTTCACCGCTGTTGCAATGATCGGCCGGCCGGGATCGCTCACCACCGCGTCGAGCAGCCTCGCCATGATGGTCGGATCGTAGAACACCGCGCCGGTCACATCGATGGGGTTGGTGACATTGCCGAACTCCGGCAGCGTCGACTTGATCCGGTCCCGGGTCGAGGGGTGAAGCTCGGCGAGCTTCAGCCCCGTCGGCGTCGAGATGATCGGCGGCGAGCGCCGCGCCGCCGCCGCTGCCGGACACCATCACCACATCGTTTCCGCACCGCGCGCTCGAGCGGCGCATGGGCGAACAGCGCGATGGTCTCGACGAACTCGTCGTAGCTGTCGGCCTGGACGATGCCGCAACGGCGCAGGAAGGCGGCCATGACCTCGGCATTGCCGGCGAGCGCGCCGGTGTGCGAGCGGATCATGACCTGGCCCGCGGTGGAGCGGCCGACCTGGACGAACACCAGCGATTTCTGCTGGCGCGTGCGCGGCCGCCGCGACGCGCGCGAGCTTGCGCGGGTTTTTCAGGTCTTCGACGATCGCGGCGATCACTTTCACATCCGGATCGGCGACGAAATACTCGGCATAGTCCTCGACGGTCGTGCCGATCTGGTTGCCGCACGACACGAAATAGGAAAATCCCAGGCTGCGGTCCCGCATCAGCGGACCGAACACGAAATTGCCGAGGCTGCCGCTTTGCGACACCAGCGCGACCGGGCCGCGGTGCAGCGGCTTCGGCACCACGCCGTTGAACGCGACCGCGCCGGTCTTGACGTTGACGAGGCCGAAGCAATTCGGGCCGCAGATCGCACATGCCTTGCTGCGCCAGGGCCTTCAACCGCGTGCCGAGCGGACCGTCGGCGTCGTCATCGAAGCCCGCCGACAGCACGATGGCGGCGCGAATGCCTCGCGCGAAAGCCTGCTCCATGACGTCGCAGGCGGCCGGCCGGGATCGCGATGACGATGCAGTCGACGTTGTCGGGAAGCTCGTTCACCGAGGGGTAGCATGGGTAGCCCAGCACATCCGTGTAGCGCGGGTTCACGGCGAAGATGCCGCCCTTGAAGCCGGCGTCGCGGAGGTTTGCGACCACGCTGGTGCCGCGGCCGGGCTGCTGCGAGGCGCCGATCACGGCAATCGCCTTGGGATCGAGCAGTGCGCGCATCGACTGCATTGAATCTGATATCCCGGCGGCGTCTATAGTGTGTGCGATGTATAGAGCCTGATCGGGAGCGTGATGTGAAGTCGTATGGCAAGACGCGGAACGTGATGCGCCCGTGGATTTTGCGCGGCGCTTGCGCTTGCGATGTCGCTCGGTGCCGGCCTGGCGCAGGACTATCCGTCGCGGCCGGTGACCATCGTCATTCCGTTCACGGCGGGAGGCCCGGCCGACACCGCGGCGCGGACCTTCGCCGAGGTGCTGCGGCACCATCTCGGGCAGTCGCTGATCGCCGAGAACCGTCCGGCCGCGAGCGGCATCACCGGCACCGAGGCCGTGGCGCTGGGCGAGGCCGGACGGCTACACGCTGCTGCTCGGCGGCATCGCCGCCCTGGTGCTGGTGCCGCCGGTCCAGAAGGTGCGCTACGACGTCGCAGAACGATTTCGCGCCGCTCGGCCTGATCTGGCGCTCGCCGCAGGTGTTCGCCGTGCGACCAAGCTCGGCGTCAACACGGTTGCCGAGTTCGTCGCCTACGCCAAGGCCAATCCGGGCAAGGTCACGATCGGATCCGCCGGCACCGGCACAGTGACGCATCTCGCCGGCGAACTGCTCCAGCGCGAAAGCGGCATCGAGCTGTTGCATGTGCCGTATCGCAGCACGGCCAACTCGCTGACCGATCTGGTCGGCGGCCACATCGATGCGATCTTCGGCGATGTCGCGATCCTGCAGCCGCACGTGCAAGAGCGGCGCGATCCGCGCGCTCGCCATCACGTCGGCCGAACGTTCGCCGCTGCTGCCGGAGCTTCGCCACCATGGCGGAGGCCGGCTTCCCGCGCGTGCGGACCGAGGTCTGGTATGGCCTGCTCGCGTCGGCGCGGACGCCGGCGCCGGTGCTGGAAAAGCTGAAGGCCGCGGTCGCCGCTGCGCAGGCCGATCCGGCGTTTCGCGAGAGCCTGCGCAAGTTCGGCATCCGCCCGGCGACGCCCGGTGCGGACAGCTTCGCCACGTTCATCCGCGAGGAGACCGAGCGCTGGACGCCGATCGTGACCTCGCTCAAGCCGGATCAGGGCGCGCCGCGCCCCTAAAGCGAGCTCTGAACCTCAGATATTGAAAATCCGCCTGCGCGTTGTCGCCGGCGACCTTGCGCGCCTGATCGTCCGGCAGGCCGCGCACCAGGGTGAGGATGCCCGGCATGTCGCCGACATTGTGCGGGAAGTCGGTGCCGTACAGCACATTTTCGGCGCTCGCGACAGCGACTCACATCGCTAGTACCCGCTTTTCTTGAAGCGTGAGTCGTGATTCAAGATTGGGATGATACCCAAAGCAAGAGAAGTTGACCTTTCGAGGAAAGATCGCAAGGTTCTGGCGGCTTGTTGTCGCTCGCCTGTGACATTGCAGCGCGATTTGAAGCGGGCGCGGATAGTTCTGTTGGCGGCGGCCGGGCGCAGCACCCGGTCGATCGCCAAGGAGGTTGGGGTCCAGCCTCGGATTGTCAGTCTTTGGCGGCGTCGCTATGCCGAGCTTGGTCTTGAGGGACTGAAAGACAAGCCGCGGCCTGGCAAGCAGCCGATCTACACGAAGGCAACCGACAAGCGGATTCTGAAGCTGCTGGACAAGCCGCCGCCAGAAGGATTTGCACGCTGGACCGGACCTCTGCTGGCCGAGGCGATGGGCGATGTTGACGTCCAATATGTCTGGCGGTTCCTGCGCTGCCACAAGATTGACCTCGTGGTTCGCAAGTCCTGGTGTGAGAGCAACGACCCGAACTTTACGGCCAAAGCTGCTGATGTTGTTGGCCTCTATATCGCCCCGCCCGCGAAGGCCATTGTGCTATGCGTGGACGAAAAGCCTTCGATCCAGGCTTTGGAGCGAGCGCAGGGCTATCTGAAGTTGCCCAATGGCCGCGCCTTGACCGGCCAGAGCCACGACTACAAGCGGCATGGCACGACAACACTGTTTGCAGCGCTCGAAGTCGCTACCGGAAAGATCATCGCGGCTCATTCAAAACGGCGGCGCCGCGTCGAGTTTCTTGAGTTCATGAACAGCGTCATCGCGGCTTCCGAACCGCCATCTTCACGTCATCCTCGACAACCTCAACACTCACAAAAAGAATGAGCCTTGGCTCAAGACGCATCCGAATGTGCGGTTTCATTTCACGCCGACAAGCGCGTCATGGCTCAATCAGGTCGAAGTATGGTTCTCGATCTTGCAGGGGCAGTCGCTCAGCGGCGCGTCCTTCACAAGCCTCAAACAGCTCGAGGAGCACATCGATGCATATATCAACGCATATAACGGGAAAGCTGAGCCCTTCGTCTGGACCAAGAAAAAGGTCCGTCAACGCCGGTTCAAAGGTCGCCGTATCACTCACCTCTGATTCCGGGTACTAGCGCCCGCGGCTCATAGACCACGGTGTCGTAGAAGATGCGGCGGAGATAGGTGCTGGGCAGCGCCTTGATGGCGGCGCGGCACGCCGGAATTGTTTCATAGCAGCGATCCAGCCGCCCGCTGAGATACGGCAGCGTGCCGCCGCCATGCGGCGCGATCAGCTTGGCGTTCGGATAGCGGTCGAGGAAGCCGGACAGGATCAGCCGCGCGAACGCCAGCGTGGTGTCGACCATGAAGCCGATCGGCGTCGCCAGGCTGAATTCGTCGAGCCGCATCTCGCGGCCGCCGGGTGGGATGGTCGGATGCACGAACACCGGCAGGCCCTGGCGGTCGATCTCCGCCCAGATCGGCGCGAACAGCGGATCGGATAGGTCGCGGCCGCGGATGTTGGCGAGCGTCGCGACGCCCAAGGCGCCGTCGGCCCTGGCGCGCGCGAGCTCGACCAGCGCCGCGTCCGGAGAATCCGAGGGCAGCGACGCGATCCAGCGAATCCGGCCGGGATATTTCGCTTGGGCGTCGGCGAACGCCGCGTTGGCGATCCGCGCCGCCTTCGCGCTGACCTCGGGCGTGCCCCAGAACACGTTCGGGCCGGTCAGCGACAGCACGGCGGTCTCGACCCCGGCCGCGTCCATCGCGGCGAAGCGCAGATCGTAATCGAACATCTCAGGGGTCAAGGTCACGAACGGCGCGCCGCCGAGGTGGATCGCGGTGTGGCCGGCCGGCGTCGCCTTCAGCTCGTAGTCGCCGCCGTCGGACTGGAGCAGGTCCAGCCACGGCCGCGGGATCATATGCGTGTGGATGTCGATGACCGCCATGCGGCTGCTTAGCGGTGCCGCGCCTTGGCGATGCACTCCCGGGCGAACCTTCGTCGCTTGAGCGGGTGCAGCGCGGAGAACGTCCGCCGGGCTTCGTTCTTGCACTTGGACTCGATCCGGTCGTTCGCGTTCTCGATCTGCACGTCGTAGCCCTTGTTGAAGCGCTCCTTCAGCAACAGCCGTTGGCGGAGCATTTTCTCCTGCTCCGTCTCCTTCTGCGCTGCCGGCTCGGCCGGCTGCTCCGGCGGCGGGCTCGCCTGCTTCTGCTGCTGCTGGGTCGTGGCCTTGGGCTTCGGCTTCTGTTGCGGTTGTTGCTGCTGGGCCGTGGCGGGGCCGATGGCGACGGCGGCCAGCAGGAACGCGATGGCAAGGCGCATGGGTCTCTCTTGGGCGATGAAAGGTGCGGACAGGCGGGATGAAACCAGGCGCGAGCTTATTCGCCGCGTGCCGGGGTGTCGATGCGGCGCGAACTCACGGCCCGCGAATTACCGCTCCGGGATGTCGCTCTGGACCCGCTTGAACGTCGGCAGCCGCGGGTCGGGCCGCAGCGGATATTCCTCGATCTGCTGGGCGCTTTGTTCAAGCCGCGCCAGCGCGCCGTCCTTGCGGACCTCGTAGGCCACCGACGACACCCCCGATCCGAACGGCTGATTCAGCGGACGGTCGACCAGGAGGCACTGCAGATAGTCGGGCGGCCGCGACGGATTGGATCGCTGAGCGCTGGCGAGCCACGCCTTCGACAGCTCCCGGCAGGCGCTGCGCTTGAACGGCCTGATCCAGAGCGGGCTTTGCGACACCACGATGCCGACCAGCATGGTGCGCGACGGCGAGCGCTTCCACACCACGGTGCAGACCGTCGAGCGGCTTAAGTGCAGGATGCGGTCGGTGATTTTCAGCCCGAGGTCGGCCGGAGCGATCTGCCGGCACCGCTCGATCGAGAAGTCATAGGTGTCGAAATCCAGGTTCGCGCCCTCGAACGCGATCGCGACGCGCATCTTCAGCATCGGCACCAGCATCGGGGAGACGCTGTCGTGAAGTTCGTAGGGGCTGACATGGAACGGGAAGGTGCTGACCTTGCCGTCGGCTCCGGTGATCTGCGTGACCCCCAGCGCCTCGTGGAAGAACGTGTGCGCCGGCGCCGTTTCGACGACGTGGCCATCGACCTTGGCGTTGATCCCCGCCGGCCCCTGCCAGACTTCGGTGGCCGAGCCGTATTTCGCCTTCATGGCGGCGGTGGTGGCGGCCAGCGATTCCGGCGGCAGCTTGTTGTGGGTCACGACGCCGACACGCATGGCCAGCGCCGAGCGCGGCGTGCGGACATCGGCGACGAATTCCGCATAGACCGCGCCGGCCAGCACCAGCAATGTCCCGATACCGATGACGCTTCGCAGCATGGATGACCTCCTCCGGCGGGTCGCCGCACCGGGCGGTGGCTCGATGTACACGCGGCCGGTTAAGGCCGATTGACCGCCGGGGGTAAAAACGCCGGCATTGCAGCCATGCTTGCGAAGCTTTTGAGCCTGCCAAAGCGTTGCGCCGCCCTTGACTCGGAAGGCGCGATTTGGCGGTTAGGTCCGAGAAATGGCGGCCGCGGATGGCCGCGCAGGAGGACGTCTCGTGGCGAAATACGATGTGGTGGTGGTCGGTGCGGGGAATGCGGCGTTCTGCGCGGCGCAGGCGGCGGCCGAGAAGGGCGCCAAGGTGCTGATGGTCGAGCGCGCGCCGAAGGAACTGATGGGCGGCAACTCCCGCTTCACCGCCGGCGCCTTCCGCTGCGTCTACGACGGCGTCGACGACCTCAAGGCGATCATGCCGGACCTGACCAAGGACGAGATCGACCGCTCCGACTTCGGCACCTACACCCAGGACCAGTTCTACGACGACATGTTCCGCGTCACGCAGTACCGCACCGACGGCGAATTGTGCGACCGGCTGGTCGGCCGCTCCCGCGACTCGATGCGCTGGCTGCACTCCAAGGGCATGAAGTTCGATCCGATCTGGGGCCGCCAGGCCTATCTGATCGACGGCAAGTTCAAGTTCTGGGGCGGCCTCACCGTCGAGAGCAAGGGCGGCGGCCCGGGCCTGATCGATCAGCATCTCAAGCTTGCCGACAAGAACGGCATCGAGGTCCGCTACAACACCCGCGGCATCTCGCTGATCTACGACGGCAAGACCGTGTCCGGCCTCCGCGTGAAGTCCAACGGCAACTTCGAGGACATTCCCTGCAAGTCCGTGGTGATCGCCTGCGGCGGCTTCGAGTCCAACGCCGAGATGCGCACGCGCTATCTCGGCCCGGGCTGGGAGCTCGCCAAGGTGCGCGGCACGCCCTACAACACCGGCGACGGCATCAACATGGCGCTCGCCATCGGCGCGTCGAGCTTCGGCAACTGGTCGGGCTCGCACGCGGTGCAGTGGGACTACAACGCGCCGGAGTTCGGCGACCTCAGCGGTCGGCGACAACTTCCAGAAGCACAGCTATCCCGTGGGGCATCCTGATCAACGCCACCGGGCGGCGCTTCGTCGACGAGGGCGCCGACTTCCGCAACTACACCTACGCGAAGTACGGCGCGATCGTGCTGCGCCAGCCCAACAACTTCGCCTGGCAGGTGTTCGACGGCAAGATCGTGCCGATGCTGCGCGACGAGTACCGCATCAAGCGCGTGTCGAAGGTCTCGGCCAACACCATCGAGGAGTTCGCCCACAAGCTCGAAGGCGTCGATCCGGTGGCGTTCCTCGACGAGATGAAGAAGTACAACGCCGCGGTGAAGAAGGACGTCAAGTTCAACCCCAACATCAAGGACGGCCGCTCGACCGTGGGCCTCGACGTCAACAAGTCGAACTGGGCCAACACCATCGATACGCCGCCGTTCGAGGCCTATCAGGTCGGCTGCGGCGTCAGCTTCACCTTCGGCGGCGTCCGCATCGATCCGGACAGCGGCCAGGTGATCGACTCCGACATGAACCCGATCCCCGGCCTCTACGCCGCGGGCGAACTGGTCGGCGGCATCTTCTACTTCAACTATCCGGGCGGTTCGGGCCTGATGTCCGGCACCGTGTTCGGCAAGATCGCCGGCACGGGCGCGGCGAGCGGCCGGAACGCGTAGCAGCTCAGCGTCATTCCGGGGCGCGCCGAAGGCGCGAACCCGGAATCCAGACGCAGGCTCGGAGGATTGATCTGGATTCCGGGCTCGGCGCTGCGCGCCGCCCCGGAATGACGTGGAGTTTGCGCGCCATGAAACTGAAGAAACACAATCGCTACGCCTATTCGCCGATCACCGAGCGGCAGGACTTCACGTGGCCGGGCGACAAGCGCCTCGCCTTCTATTGCGCGCTGAATGTCGAGCATTTCAGCTTTGGCGAAGGTCTCGGCCATACGCCGACGGCGCCCGGCCCGCAGCCCGATGTTCGCAACTTCGGCTGGCGCGACTACGGTCTGCGCGTCGGCATCTGGCGCATCTTCGATATGATGGACGAATTGAAGCTGCCGATGTGCCATCTGCTCAATGCGTCGGTCTGCGAGGAGATGCCGCAGATCGCCGCGCGCATTCGCAAGCGTGGCGACGAAGTGATCGGCCACGGCTACACGAACTCCGAGCGCCAATCCGACATGGATGAAGCGACCGAGGCCGCGATGATCGCGCACGCGACCAGGACGCTGGCCGAGAGTTGCGGGCGGCGTCCCTATGGTTGGATGGGCCCGTGGATTTCGGAGACGGCCGTCACCCCCGACCTGCTGCAGGAGAACGGCTACACGTTCCTGATGGACTGGCCGGCCGACGATCAGCCGTTCTGGATGAAGACGCGCGCGGGCCGCATCATGTCGGTGCCCTATCCGGTCGAGATCAACGATACGCCGACGATGCTCAGCCGCGCCCAGCCCGCGACGGACTTCCATCGCATGATCCTCGATCAGTTCGAGGAAATGCTGCGGCTTTCGCAGAAACAGTCCCTGGTGTTCGGCATCTCGATGCACACGTTCTGCACGGGTCAGCCGTTCCGGCTCGCGCAGGTGCGGCAAGCCCTGCAAACACTCATGAAGCATCCGGGATTCGACAAGGTGTGGGTGACGACGCCCGGCGGAATCGCCGAGTACGCGGCCACGCTGCCGACGGCCTGCGTGCCGTAGCTGGAGTTCGATCGAGAATCGCGGCAGCGCTTTCGCCCAACAAAAAGGCCCCCGTCTCCGGGGGCCTTTCGCCATGAAACCAGTTCGCCGTTACACCGCGAGCTTGGCGGCCTTCACCGGCCGCGCCCGCACGATCTTCCGCGCCGGCTTCGCCTTGAACGTCATCTGTTCGCCGTTGAAGGGATTGCGGCCGACGCGCTCCTTGGTGGCGGGCTTTTTCACGACCACGAACTTGGCAAAGCCGGGAACGACGAAGACGCCGCTTTTCTTCAGTTCCTTGTAGCCGACCTCGGCCAGGGCCTCCATCATGCCCTTCACGTCCTTCTTCGCCAGGTCGCGGAGCTGCGCGATCTTTTCGATCAGTTGCGACTTCGTCATCTGGGTCGGCATCGTCTCTCCTTTTGATTCGGGGTGGTATTTTATGGCGGAAGCCACGGAGAGAAAACCGGCCCGGCCGGCTATACACAGTTTGTCGGCGGGTTCGGCTGTCGAATCCCCCGCTATCGCTGGGCTTCATCCGCGCTACACTCCCCCTTCACCGGGGGAGACCAGCCATGCGCCCATCCACACGCCTCGCGTCCTTCATTCTCGCCGCCGCCATCGCCTCCGTCGCGGCGCCGGCGTTCGCCAAGGAATGCTACGCGCCCGACGTGCGGGCCCAGGAGCGCGCCTTTTCGCGCGCGGTCTCGACCGAGGGCGGCAAGATGCTCTGGCTCGGCGGCCAGACCGGCGCGCCGACCATGAACTTCGAAGGTCAGGTGCGCGCGATCTTCGATGCGCTCGACAAGACCATCAAGGCCAACGGCGGCACCGGCCTCAAGGACCTGGTGACCATGACGGTGTTCATCACCGACCCGCGGCTCGGCGACAAGCTCACCGAGATCCGCAAGGAACTGTTCAAGGAGTGCTTCCCGGGCAGCGCGCTGATCAGCGTCAGCGGGCTCGCCGTGCCGGGCCTGCTGATCGAGATTCAGGGCATCGCCGTGGTCGGCGGCAAGTAGCAAGTGCAGGGCGGGCGCGCTTCGCCCACCCTGCGACGTTACGCGTTCGCCGCTAGCGCAGATTTGTTTTGGATTGAATCAATCCCGTTCGTCCCCGCGGAAGCGGGGACCCAGCGTTTTGGCCAAGAACTGGGTCCCCGCTTCCGCGGGGACGAACGGAGTATGGTTCAACGTAAAAATATACGGCCCTACGGCTGCACGCACATGAAGCTGCCGGCCTTCTTGCTCCATTGCGGGCCGAGATCGGCGTATTCGCCCGGGTCCAGCCGCATCGTCTCGCCGGTGAACTGCTGATCGCTGAAGAAGTCCCAGGTGCCGGACTGCACCTGCACCGAGGCGATCTGGTTCTGCCAGCCGATCTCGTCGAGGTTCGGCTGCTCGTCGCTCGCGGTGGCGTTGGTGCCGGCGAAGTTCGGCTCGGAGAAGATCGAGATTTCGCAGGCGCCGCCCTGCGGCAGCGGCGGCGGCGCGACCAGCGCCACCGTGCGCGGCGGCGGGGCCTGGCCCGGCCGCGCGCAATACTGCACGCACTGCCACTCGCCGCCGTCGCCGTTGTCGAAGCCGACCTGCTGCCAGTTCAGCCGGCAGCCGTCCGGCGTGATGCCGGTGCAGTACGGCCGCGCCACCGAGAGATAGGCGTCGGCATAGTAGTAGGCGCCGCCGAGCGCCACGACGCCGAGCGCGGTCAGCGGCACGAAGGTGCGCCAGCCGCCGCGCCACCAGATCCGTCGCGGCCCGCCGCGCGAGATCGGCGCGATATGGCCGCCGAGCTTGACGAACTGGAAGTTGGCGGGCCTGGCGAAGGCCGGGCGGCCGTGGCCCGGGCCGATATGGCCGGGGCCGATGTGAAGCGCGGCCGCCGAAACGCCATGCGATCCGCCCGGATTGGAGAACGCCTTTTGCGCGGTGCCGGCGCCGCCGGTGCGCTGGAAGTTGTTGCGGTTCGTGTTGCCGACCCGGTTCGCGTTGCCGCCCTGGTTGACGTTGAAGTTTCGATTCACATTGCGGTTGACGTTGTTGACCGGCGCGCTGTGCTGCTGGACCTGCACCGGCCGGACCGCGCGGACCGGGCCTTTCTTCTTTGGCGGGTCGGCCAAAGCCGGCGCGGCCAGCGCCAGCGCGAACAGTGAAGCCGTGAGTATTGCCGTCGTCCGATGCATGGTCGCCCCCTTTATTGCCGGAGGATCATAGCATCGCGCCGGGCGGCGGTGTCAGCCCGTTCCGTCGCCATCCGCAGCGCCATGGGCGCGAGCAATTGGGCGCTCGGAGCAATGGGCTGGACGAACGCCGCCGGTCAGGCGCGGCGGCCGCTCTGATTGGTCTCGACCGTGAAGCCGCGCCAGCGGATCAGGGCCTCGGCGATCCGCACGGCGATCGGCCAGGCGATGCCGAACGCGCCGAGGAACAGGATCAGGAACGTCATCAGCCCGAAGGTCGGAAACTCCAGGTCGACCACCCGGCTGATCAGAAAGCCGATGAACTGCACCGTGGCGGTGGTCAGCACGTAAACGACCATAAGCGTAAGAGCCTGCATGGCTTTCTCCTCCGCTGCGACAAGCTGCACGCCATCCCGCCACGTTGCCTCGCCCGAGTCCAGCCAAATCGCGACATTCCGTCGCGTTATTTGGCGCTGCCCGATCCGGTCGTCTCGGCGGGCGCAGTGACCGCCGGCGGCGCGCGCTGCGCGGTCTGCGTCAGGCTGGAATCCTTGCTGTAGATGAAGGCCGACGCGATCCCGGCGATGAAGAACCCGGCGATCGCCGCCATCACCACCGCGAGCGTGAGGGGGGAGGCGTTCCGCCGGTCGACCGGCGGAACCGGCTGAAGCTGGCGATGATCGACGAAGTTGGGGTCCGAGGGGTTGGTCATGGCGCCCTCCTGTTTGGGGTTTCCCATCAGGCAAACGCGCGCCTCGACCGGGGTGTTCCCGGAGAACGGGCGAAGATTTCGACCCTAGTGGCCGGTTTTGAAATGTGGAGTGGCCGGATTTGACTTCTCTGGAATGAATGAGTAAGATTGTCATTCTTGGTATTGTCAACATTGTTAGCGGTCCCGAGACGACGATGGCTTACTATCGCGCCTACCAAATTAGCCACGACGATCACATTGCCCACCCGGCGGAGATCATCGAAGCCGACAACGACGATGCTGCGATCGAAAAAGCCAACGAGCTCGTGAATGGCCACGATATTGAAGTGTGGCGAGGCTCCACGTTTGTAATCAAACTCCAAAGCAAAGATGTCTGTCGGGGGCAACGATGAGTGCCGCCAACCCGTATCTCGGTTTGCCAGATCATGAACAAAAGCTGGCTGACCCCCGTTTCCGATACATAATGACAGCGCAACTCATCAGCTATCGGTTGGGGGAGAGTTCGGAGAATCCAAGCGGCCCGCTCCCTTTGATCTAGCGAAAAGCATCGCTGATCCAGCCAAAAGCATCAGGCGACTGCTTCAAATTTTAGCAGCGCCATTTCAAACTTGTAATTTTTGATAGGATTATAATCATAATTCCGCCACACTCCCCCAATATCCATGCATCCATCCCGCCCCATCCGAGGGGCGCCTGCAGCGTCTTCAGCGCGGGGCGGGATGCGGTGGCCGGTCGGCGGGGTGCCAAGATGCACACCCCTGCCTCCGGCGGCCCAAGCTGCGTCGTCCCGCCGCCACCGGTTGGCGGCACCGGGCTCTTTGACGGCAGCGCCGTAACTCCGTGTCAAACGGCCAGGCGCTGTCAGGGCTCATAGCGGTGGATAGAAAACTCGGTCCACCGGGGGTGACGCGGAGCAAGCCTCAAACACCGCGCGTGGGACGCCGAAGGTTCGGCGGACTTGCGGTTCGAAAGACAGATGAACGGCGGCCTTTAGCGGGGTCGCCGTTTTGCTTCGGTGTCGCGAGATGCCGAGGCCCGTGGGTCCATCGTGGCCCCGGCGTCCCACGCGCCCTCGGACTTTCGTCCGGCGGCGCACCGGCCTCATCACTCGGGCGCGATGCGCCGCGAGAACGAGGCGGTGCGCCTGCCGGGAACTCCCCGGCCTCGCCGCACGTTTCCTCCAGGACAAGCGGACATGACAAACGGAGAACTCCAATGACCATGACCATGAACTCGGGCAGCGCCGTGCAGACGCCGCTCGCCCACGGCCGCCACGACCTGATCGGCAGCGACCGCGTCGAAGGCACCAACGTCTATCGCTCCAACGGCAAGAAGATCGGCGAGATCGAGCGCGTCATGATCGACAAGATGTCCGGCCAGGCCGCCTACGCGGTGATGGGCTTCGGCGGCTTCCTCGGCATCGGCGAGGACCATTATCCGATCCCGTGGCAGCGGCTGACCTACAACGAGAAGCTCGGCGGCTACGAGCTCAACGTCACCGACGACCAGCTCAAGAACGCGCCGCACTACGCCACCGGCGAGGAATGGAAGTGGGACCCGGCGCGCGGCCGCGACATCTACGATTACTACGGCGTCGCGCCGTACTGGCCGATGATGTGACGCCAGCTTTGGAAAACGGGTGGCGCTTGCGTCATGCGCGGACATAGATTCCGCGCATGACGAATGACAGCCGCCCATCATCATCTGTTCGATATGCGCGATCGGCCTGTGCGGCGTGGCGTGGAATGCGCGCGGCCTGGTCGGCGTGCAACTGCCGGAGAAGGATCGCGCCACCACCGAGCGTCGCCTCGCGGCGAAATCGCCACAGCACCGCCGGCGACCCGCCCCCCTGGGTGGCGGCGCTGATCGCCGACATCCAGAAATATTGCGCGGGTGAGAAAATCGATTTTTCCGCCGTCGCGGTCGATCTCGGCGGCATCGACGACTTCCGCCAGAAGCTCTACGCGGCGCTGCGCGGCATCGGCTTCGGCCGCACCGTGACCTACGGCGATCTGGCCAAGCAGCTCGGCCTGTCCGGCTGGGAGGGCGCGCGCGACGTCGGCGAGGCGATGGGGAGCAACCGCGTGCCGATCGTCATCCCGTGCCACCGCGTGCTCGCCGCCGGCAACAAGCCCGGCGGCTTCTCGGCCTACGGCGGCATCACCACCAAGCAGAAACTGCTGGCGCTGGAAGGCGTCAGCTTGGAGCCGGAAAAGAAGCCGGACAACGAGCCGCCGCGGTTGCCGGGGCTGTTAGTCACTTCCCCATCGTCAGCACGATTCGTCCGCGCACCTTGCGGTCCTTGATGTCGCCGAGCGCCTGCGCGAACTGCTCGAGCGGATAGGCCTTGGTCGGCAGCGGCTTCAGCTTCCCCGCCGCGTGCATCGCATAGATATCGGCGAACGCCGCCTGCATGTCGGCCGGCCTGCGCTTGCGGTAATCGCTGATCTGCATGCCGCTGACTTCGATGTTCTTCACCAGCACGTAGTTCATCTTCAGCGACGGGATGCGCCCCGAGGCAAAGCCGATCACGATCAATCGCCCGCACCACGCCAGCGCCCGCACCGCGGCGTCGAAAATATCGCCGCCCAGCATGTCGACGACGATGTCCACGCCCTTCTTGTTCGTCAGCGCGAACACCTGCTGGCGCAGGCTCTCGTGCAGATCCGGCACCGACAGGTCGACGATCGCGTCGGCGCCGGCCGCGCGCACGATGTCCTCCTTGTCCTTGCTGGCGACCGCGGCGAACACCTTGCCGCCCATCGCCTTCGCCAACTGGATCGCCGCGAGACCGACGCCTCCGGTCGCGCCGAGAATCAGCACGGTCTCGCCCGGCGCGATCCGGCCGCGATCTTTCAGCGCGAAATACGCGGTGTCGTAGACCAGCGCCATCGACGCGGCTTCCTCGAACGGCAGCGACGCCGGCAGCTTGATGCACTGGCCCTCCGGCATCACGGCGAACTCGGCAAAGCCCGCCGATTCCGCCATCAGCAGCGCGTGGTCGCCCGGCTTGAACTTGGTCACGCCGTCGCCGACCGCGGTGACGACGCCGACCGGCAGCTTGCCCGGCACGAACGGCAGCGGCGGCTTGAACTGATAGCTGCCGCTCATCATCACCAGATCGACGAAGTTGACCGACACCGCGCGCGTCTCGATCAGCACCTCGCCGGCCTTCGGCGCGGGCTTCGGCATGTCGCCGAGGCTCGCATTCTCGATGCCACCGAACTCGCGGACCACCACGGCGCGCATATGTCGATCTCCGCTCACAGGATCGCCGGATTGAACCATCAATCCGTGTGGCGGCCAAACAGCAGCGTCAGGTTGATGCGGTGGTTTTCGTAACCGGCTGCGAAATCCGTGGCGCCGGACCGGTGAAACAACCGCGATTCGAACAGGACCGCGCGGTTCTCGCGGTAAGGCACGACCAGGTTGTCGGCGGCGTGCCGGTCCAGGAACGCCGCGATCGCCGCCTTGTCGGCATCGTAGCCGTGGACCTGCCACGCCGCGGGTGGCGGCACGCGGCACACCACCAGTCCGCCGCCATCGGGATTGCGGTTGGCGCGGTCCGGCGTCACCCAGAAGTTGATGCTGACGGCGGCATCGTCGGCATGTGCCTCGACCGCCGCCGTGGCCTTCAGCCCTTTGAACGCCCAGGCCTGGGAGAGCGGATGCGGTCCGAGCAGGTCCGGAAATGTGCTGCGAATCTCGTCGGCGATCTGCAGCAGCAGCGGGCTGGCGAGGCCATCCTCGAGATAGGACGCGACGAAGCCGCCGATGTGGCTGAAGTCGTGCCAGATCGTGCTTTCGAGCAGATGGCGTTTCAGCGCGGCGAGGGCCGGAGGCGTCAGCAGGTCGTCGAACCAGACCGCGCCGGCCTCGCGTTCGCGGATAGCGCCGCATCAAGGCGTCCCGGTCCGGCCGCTCGCTGACCGCGCGGCCCGCGATCTCCGGCGCGCTGCCGACGTGGATCGCGGTGTTGTAGTCCTCGCCGAGCGCGTCGAGCTGCTCGTCGGACAGCGGCACGGCCTTGCTCCGGAACGCCTTCGGCCACCGCTTCATAGTTGCGCGCCAGCGCCTCGAAGCGCAGCCGGTCGCGGCGGCGCTCCGCCAGATAACGGAACTGCTCGGCGTCGTGCAGCAGCTTGTCGCGCGCCGCCCAGGTCAGCGACTTGGCGGCGATGCCGGATCGGTCGTCGCCGCGCCGGAGTTCATAGGTGCGCGCGAAATGATCGAGCGCTCGGCCGCGGTCGCCTTCGGCGAGCCAGAGGAAGCCGAGCGCGCGATGGGCGTCGTAATGGCCGGGATCGATCGCGCAGACATGCGCGAAGCTCTGCAAGGCGTCGCGCGACTGGCCGAGCGCCTGAAGCGCCGAGGCGCGGTTGTAGTGCGCGGTGGCGTATTGCGGCTCGGCGGCGATCGCCGCGTCGAAATGGGCGATGGCTTCGCGATGCCGGCCCCTGGCGGCGGCGATCACGCCGAGATTGTGAGTGACGGCCGCATGGCCGGGAGAAAGCCTAAGCGCGTCGCGGTAGGCGGCTTCCGCTTGATCGAGTCGCCCCGCCTCGTGATGCGCGACCGCGTCGGCGACCAGTTGCTCGAAGGGGCTCGCCATGAAACCGCTAAAGTGAAAACCGCTAAAATGACAGCCGCCGAAACGCTGGCAGATCAGACGCCGGCCGATGCTGCGACCAGCGGGTCCTTCTCCATGTCGGCGTCCTGCACCGCGCCGATCAGCTCGGTGACCTTCTTGATGCCGCGCTCGTCGCACCAGGCTTCGAGGTCGTCGATGATCTGGACCAGCGCCGTCGGATTGCGGAAACCCGCATAGCCGATGCCGACCGAGCTCGCACCCGCGAGCATGTATTCGACCACGTCCTCGGCCTTGGTCACGCCACCGACGCCAATGATCGGGATCTTCACCTGCTTCGCCACCTGATAGACCATCCGAAGCACGATCGGCTTCAGCGCAGGCGAAACCATTCCGCCGA
This sequence comes from uncultured Alphaproteobacteria bacterium, assembly GCA_963785665.1. GTDB lineage: Bacteria > Pseudomonadota > Alphaproteobacteria > Rhizobiales > Xanthobacteraceae > Z2-YC6860. The sequence goes on along the minus strand of CAWAWF010000017.1, from coordinate 441,598 downwards.
ACTTGTTGCCGAGTGCAGGCCGGAAGTTGTCGGTGCGGATCTTCAGCGACAGGAACGTGTTGGCGATCACCAGGCAGTCGGCGCCGGCGTCCTCGGCCGCCTTGGCGATCGAGACGATGTCGCCGGCATTGGGCGAGAGCTTCACCCACAGCGGCTTCTTGGTCTTGGCGCGGATCGCGGTGATGCAATCGCGGGTGTAATCCTCGTGCATCGCGAAGTTGCCGCCGGTCTGATTGCGGGTCGGGCACGAGATGTTCGCCTCGATCACGTCGACGTCCGGCATGCTCAGCTCTTCGGCGAGCGCGGCGAAATCGTCGATCGTTTCCGAGTTGACGCTCACCACCAGCGGCGGCTTGAACTTGGCGTATTCGGGCACGATGTGATCGACGAAGTATTCGATGCCTTTGCCCGGCAGGCCGATCGACTGGATGATGCCCGCTTCGGTTTCGGCCATGCGTGGCGTCGGATTGCCGAGCCGGGGCTCGCGGCAAATGGTCTTCGCCACCAGCGCACCGAGCCGGTTGAGATCGATGACGTCGTTGTATTCCCAGGAGAAGGCGCCGGACGCTGGCTGAATCGGATTCTGCAGCGTGATGTCGCCGATCTTGACCGAGAGATCTACCATCCGACGGCCTCCTGCATGTTGAACACCGGGCCGTCGCGGCAGACGCGACGCAGCACCTTCTCGCCGTCGACCATGAAGGTGCGCATGCAGACGTAACAGGCGCCGAAGCCGCAGACCATGATCTGCTCCATGGCGACCTGGCCCGGGATATTGTGCTTCTTGCCGAGCCGCTGCATCAGCTTCAGCAGGCGGTTGGAGCCGCAGGTGAAGAAGGCATCAGCCTTGCCTTCGGCGATCAGGCCTTCGAGGGTCTTCTCGACGTTCTCGACCGCACTGGTGTTGTCGGAGTCGAGAACCGTGATGACCCGCGCGCCAAGGCTCGCGAAAAGGTCTTGCGACATCACCACGCCCGGATGCCGCGCGCTCAGGATGGCGGTCACGCCGACCTTCTGCTCGGCGGCAAGCTGCGATAGCGGCGCGAGCGTTGCCAGGCCGACGCCACGGCCGAGCACCACGATATTTTTCCAGCCCGGACCGAGCGTAAATCCATGACCCAGCGGGCCCGCGACGTTGAAGTCGTCCCCCGGCTCGAGCGTCGCCATGCCGCGGGTGCCGCGTCCTTCGGCCTTGTAGAGGAATTCGATCTGGCCATTCGCCTTGTCGACGCGGTAAACGCTCATCGGCCGGCGCATCCAGACCTCGGCGCCGTCAGGCGACGGGCAGAGCAGATGGAACATCTGTCCAGCGTAGGCTTTCAGCGCTTGCGAATGCACTTTGAGGACGACGTGCTTGTATTCGTCGTTGATCGACGCGTTCGACACCACGGCGCCGATGAACTCGCCGACCTTCCGCTCTGGATAGGTGTCGACGTCGCCGATCCGGAGCGCGGAATTGGTGTATTTGTCGGACGTCTCAAACGCCATGGCGTTGCAGATTTGCTCGGTTTTTCGTGGTCTTTGCGCCGTTGATATGTGGCAGGCCCAACCTTGAGTCAATTGGCGTTTGCCGCATCCCTGCTGCGTTTGCCATCGAAACGCACAGGCTCCGGCGTCACGCGGCCGGCCTCGATCCAGTCCAGGATCGCCCGCTTGAGCATCTTGCCGTTCGGCGTAAGCGGGATCTCGTCGAGCCTCAGGAAATATTCCGGCATGTCGTATTTCGACAGGCCGGCGGCATCGAGATGCGCGAGCAGCTCGGCCGGCGCCACGTCCGCGCCGGGCCGGGTCACCACCGCGAGGCAGACCTTTTCGCCCAGCCGGGCGTCCTTCATCGGAACGGCGGCGGCGCGCTGCACCGCCGGGTGCCGCGTCGCCAGCTCCTCGACCCGCGCCGGATGGATGTTGTGGCCGCCGCGGATGATGATGTCCTTGCTGCGGCCGGCGATGCGGAGATAGCCCTGCGCATCGATCGAGCCGAGATCGCCGGTCATGAACCAGCCGCTCTTGTTGAAGGCCTCCTCGGTGGCTTTCTGGTCGTCGAAATAGCCGAGCATCAGGCTCGCGCCGCGGCCGCCGAGCTGGCCGACCTCGCCGGGCGCGGCTTCGGTGTCGGGGTCGTTCTCGTTGAAGACGCGAAGCTCGTAGCCGGCGCAGCACTTGCCGGATGTCTCGATGATCAGCCGCGCCTCGTCCTCCGGCATGGTGTACTGGTGGCCGCAGCTTTCGGTCATGCCGTAGCCGCTCTGCGGCTTGATGCCCTGCGCGATCAGGCCCGCGACCACCTCGCTCGGCACCGCCGAGCCGGAGATGCGGAAGCCGGTCAGCCGGCCGAGGCCCTTCAGCCCGCGCTGCTGCATCTCGGCCGAGCAGGTCGATGGCGTTCGGCGGCACGCCGACCAGGAAGCTCGTGCCGGTTTCGAGGATGCGGTCGGCGAGGCTCTGCGCCGCGCGGCAGGTCGTGGATGACGAGCTCGGCGCCCATCGCCAGCGCCATCACCTGGGCGCCGAAGCCGAGGTTGTGGCTGAGCGGCGACAGCGTATAGACGACGGAGTCGTTGCCGATGCTCCAGTCCTTGGCCAGCTGCCGCGCGTTGGCGAGCAGCGTGTTGTCGGAGTGCATCACGCCCTTCGGCCGTGCCGGTGGTGCCGGAGGTGAACGCCAGATAGACGATCCGGTTGGGATCGGTCTTCTCCGCCGGGCTGTTCGGGGCCGGCGCAATCCCGGCGAACGCGGCCTTGTCGGCCTCCGTCAGCGCGCTTGAGCCGATAGACATGCCGCAGGCTCGGCACCGCCTTGAGCGCCTCGATCACGTCGCGCTTGTCGGCGTCGGCGCCATAGCCGTTCTGCCAGATGAACGCGACGGCGCGCGTGCGCTGCATCAGCTCGACCACGTCGCCGGTGGTGTGGTCGCGGTGCAGCGACGGGCAGCAGATCGCGCCGCTCTTGGAGCAGGCCAGCAGCGCCACCACGCTCTCGATCCGGCTCGGCAGCCAGACGCCGACGCGTTGGCCTCGCTCGCACGCCATGGCGTGGCGAGATCGGCGGCCAGCGCATCGGCCGCCGCCAGCAGCTCCCGATAGGTCAGGCGGCGGAACCGGTCCCGACCGCGAAGGCCTGCGGCGTGTGCTCGGCGTGCCAGCGCGCCAGGGCGTAGATGGTGTCGCCCCGCCAGAAGCCTTCGGCCTCGTATTGCTCGATCAGTTCGGCGGACAGCCGCGTCAAAATTGTGTTCATCGCGGCGGATTATCCGCCATCGGCCTACGATCAGGAAGTCCGGTCCCGGGCAAGGCTGTGTGGCGAGCGGTCTTGGCGTTGCTCCGACAGCTCGGCGGCCTTCTCGTTGAGCTCGGCCGCCATCAGGCGCAGCCGTTCGGCGCTCGCCAGATCGAAGCAGGTGCGGGCGATTCGGAGACAGTTTTCGGCTTGGCGACGCAGGAACTCAGGGGTCAGCATGATCGCGGAGAAGTTCTTTCATCTTGTTGGTTCGGTTCAATGGCTGATGGGTGCAATGCAGGAGCGGGGCATTGGTTCCCGGCACGAAAGCCCAGCAACGAGCGGGCATGCTTGACATCCGGCCGGGGATCGGGAATCTTTAGAACAAAACAGGAACAAACCAGAGGATTGCCATGGGCCCGGCCTCGCCACAGCCCACGCTGAACCGTCTCCGCCAGGCACTGGCCGGCATCGATCCGAGCAATGCCCCCCGGCTGGCCGGACACGAGTGTCTGGTCGGGCTCACCGGCCCGATCGACGCAGCCCTCGGCGGCGGGCTGGCCTGCGGCGCCCTGCATGAGCTTGCCCCGACGGCCCCCGTGCATCTCGGCAGCACCAGCGGATTTGCCGTTGCACTGGCCGCCCGGGCCAGCGGCGAGCGCCGGTCCGTGCTCTGGATCGCCACCGATTATGCGATCGGCGAGGGCGGCGGCCCCTACGGCCCCGGCCTCGACCTGTTCGGTCTTGCCTCGGCGCGGCTGCTGGTGCTGCGCGTGCCGAAGCCCGTCGATGTGCTCGGCGCCATGGAGGATGCGCTGCGCTGCCGGGCGCTGGCCTGCGTCATCGCCGAACTGACCTCCGACGGCGCGGTGGCCGATCTCACCGCGACGCGCCGCCTTGCGCTCGCCGCGCGCGAAGGCGTCAGCGCCGTGAACTCCGGCTTCGGCCTCCTGATCCGCCACAAGATCACCGGCATGCCGAGCGCGGCGGCGACCCGCTGGGAGATTGCCGCGGCGCCGAGCGAGCCCGACGCCTATGGCGGACTGGGCCGCGCGCGCTTCGACCTGTCGCTTCGCAAGAACCGGCGCGGCCCGTCCGGCCGTTGGATCATCGAGTGGGACCATCATGAGCGTATCTTCCAACAGACGATACCTGTCGCTGTGGCTGCGCCGGCTCTCGACCGACCGGATCGAGCGCCGCTCGTCCGAACCGGTTGAGACCTTTGTCGTCGTCGCGGCGATGGAGGGCGCGCAGCGCATCACCGCCTTGACCGATGGCGCGGCGCGGCTCGGCCTCAAGACCGGCATGGGCCTCGCCGACGCCCGCGCCATGTATCCGAAGCTGCCGGTGGTCGAGGCCGATTTCGAGGCCGACCGCCGTGCTCTGGAAGCGATCGCCGACTGGTGCGACCGCTACACGCCGCTGGTCGGCCTCGATCCGCCGGATGGCTTGTTCCTCGACGTCACCGGCTGCGCGCATCTGTTCGGCGGCGAGGCGGCGCTGGCCCGCGATCTGCTGACGCGGCTGTCGCAGCAGGGCTTCCGCGCCCGCGTCGCCATCGCCGACACCGCCGGCTGCGCCTGGGGCCTGGCGCGCCATGGCAAGCAAGCCATCGTCCCGCGCGGCGAAACCGAGGCGGCGGTGCTGCCGCTGCCGATCGCGGCGCTGCGCGTCGATGCCGACATCGTCGCCGGCCTCAAGACCGCGGGCCTGACCCGGGTGGCCGATCTCGCCAGTCGTCCGCGCGCGCCGTTCGCCGCGCGCTTCGGCAAGGGGCTGCTGCTCCGCCTCGATCAGGCGCTCGGCCGCGTCGACGAGCCGATCATGCCGCGGCTGCCGATCCCCGCCGCCATGGCCGAGCAGCGCTTCCCCGATCCGATCGCGCGCGAGGCCGACGTGCTCGGCACCGTCGAGCAACTCGGCGCGCCAGCTCGCCACGGTGCTGGAGCGGCGCGGCGAGGGCGGCCGGCTGTTTCAGGTCGCGCTGTTTCGCGCCGACGGCACGGTGCATCGCCTCGAGATCGGCACCGGCGCGCCGCTCCGCGATCCCGCCCGCATCCGCAAATTGTTCGAGGAGCGGCTCGCCGTGCTCGGCGACGCCTGCGACCCGGGCTTCGGCTACGACATGGTGCGGCTCTCGGCGCTCGCCACCGAGCGCACCGATCCGGCGCAGACCGGGCTTGCCGGCGACGACCATGCCGAGGAATTGGCGCATCTGATCGACCGGCTCGGCGCGCGCTTCGGTCTGCGCCGCGTGTCGCGGCTGATGCCGCAGGACACGCATATTCCGGAATACGCGGTGGCGAGTGTGCCGGCGCATGCGCCGACGGCAGATTGCCATCTGCGCCGTCGCCGATCGAGCAGGACAGCTCTTCGGCGCGCTGCGGCCGTTGCGCCTGTTCGAACGGCCGGAGCGCGATCGATGCCCTCGCCCAGGTGCCGGACGGTCCGCCGACCCGTTTTCCTGGCGGTCAATATGGCCCACGTCATCAGGTTGCGCAGGTCTGAAGGCCCCGAGCGCATCGCCATGGAATGGTGGCGCGACGACCGCGGCAACAAGCTCACCCGCGATTATTTTCGCGTCGAGAGCGAAGCGCGGCGCGCGGATGTGGCTCTATCGCGAGGGCCTCTACGACCGGCGAGGTTGAGCCGCGCGGAAGTGCCGCACTGGTGGCATGATCTGCAATGTCGTCTCGATTTCTTCTGCGTGAGCTGACGTGAACCGTCATGTCTGCGTATGCCGAATTGGCCGTCACGACGAATTTCTCGTTTTTACGTGGAGCTTCAGATGCCGAAGAGCTTGTCGTGCGCGCAAGGAATTTGGGCCTTGCCGGTATCGGCATCGCCGACCGCAACTCCGTCGCTGGTGTCGTGTGCGCGCTCACCAGATCAGAGCTTTGCCGAGAAGAAAAGGAACGGCGGAAATGCTGCCAAGAAAATCCTCCGGAAACAGTCGAGCCTGTTCCAAGTCAAATTGCCGTTGGCGCACGCCTGGTTTTCACCGATGGCTCGCCCGACATCCTGGCCTATCCGCAGGATCGCGCCGCTTGGGGACGGCTCACGCGCTTGCTCACGGTCGGCAAGGATCGCGCGGAAAAAGGCGATTGCATCCTCGGACTGCCGGATCTTGCTGGATCATGTTGAAGGACTCAATCTCATTGTCATGCCGCCGCCGCGGATCAATGCCGAGCGCGCTTGGTCGCGCTTCTGCGTCGGTTGAAGGAAGCCGCGCCGCGTCGGTCTGGCTTGCGGCCAGCCTGCTTTATCGCGGCGACGACGCGCGCCGACTGGCGAACGCTTGGCGACATTGCCGACAGAGCTTTCGTCCCGCTGATTGCCGTCAATGACGTGCTCTATCACGCGCCTGAGCGCCGCGACGCTGCAGGACGTCGTCACCTGCATTCGCGAGCATCGGACGTTGGAAGAGGCGGGCCGACTGCTTGAAGCCAATGCCGAGCGGCATCTGAAATCCGCCGAGGAGATGACGCGGCTTGTTTCGCCGATGCGTCCGAAGGCCATTCGGCAGACGCACGCGCTTTCTCAAGCGCTGCCGTTTCTCGCTCGATGAGTTGCGCAAGACCGAATACGCCGATGAAATTCCGGAAGGATATGCGACGCCGCATGAAGCGCTCGTCGCCTTCTGCGAAAGAGGGAGCTAAGACGCGCTATCCCGAAGGAATGTCCGCCGGAGATTCAGAAACACTCTCGATGAGCGAATTGGCGTTGATCGAGAGCTGGATTGCGCTGCCTTTTTTCTCACGGTTCACGAGATCATCAATTTCGCGCGAGTCTCACGCCGCCATTCTCTGCCAGGGCCGTGGTTCGGCCGCCAATTCGCTGATCTGCTATTGCCTGGGCATCACCGACGTGTCAGCCCGAACGAGCACGATCTTTTGTTCGAGCGGTTTGTGTCCGAAGGAGCGCGGCGAGCCGCCCGACATCGATGTCGATTTCGAGCACGAGCGCCGCGAAGAGGTCATCCAGCACATCTACGAGCAGTACGGACGCGAGCGCGCCGCGCTGACGGCGACCGTCATCTCGCTATCGCGGGCGCAGCGCGATCCGCGAAGTCGGCAAGGTTTTCGGGCTTTCCAAGGACGTCATCGACTGCGCTCGCCAGCTCGCTTTGGGGCTGGTCGATGCGAAGGCGTGTACGAAAGAGCAGGCGCGTCGCGCTGGGCCTCGATCCGTCCGATCCGCGGCTGAAGCAGACTGATGGCGCTGGCCGATGCAGTTGATCGGATTCGCCGCGCCATCTTTCTCAGCACGTCGGCGGCTTCGTCATCACGGAATCGCGTCTCGATGAGATCGTGCCGATCGAAAATGCCGCGATGGAAGATCGCACGGTCATCGAATGGGACAAGGACGATCTCGATGCTCTTGGACTTCTCAAGGTCGATGTCCTGGCGTCTCGGCATGCTGTCGTGCCTGCGCCGCGGATTCGATCTTCTCGCAAGTCATTATGGCGAGACGCGCGACCTCTCTCGAGCATGACGAAGACGAGCCGACGTTTACGACATGATGTCAGCGCGCCGACACCATCGGCGTGTTCCAGGTCGAAAGCCGCGCGCAGATGTCGATGCTGCCGCGGCTGAAGCCGGAGAAATTTTATGACCTGGTGATTGAAGTTGCGATCGTCCGGCCCGGGCCGATCCAGGGCGACATGGTGCATCCCTATCTGCGGCGGAAGGAGGGATTGGAGCAAGTCGAATTCCGTTCGCCTATCCGAATTCGACAAGGATGAGCTGGAAGAAATTCTCTGCAAGAACCCTGGGTGTTCCGTTGTTTCAAGAGCAGGCCATGCGGATCGCCATCGATCGGCGCCGGATTTCGCGCCGGGCGAAGCCGGCCGGCTGCGGCGTTCCATGGCGACCTTCAAGCGGACTGGCGAACGTCGAAGCATTTCAGAGAACGTTTCATCGAGGGCATGTGCGAGCGACGGCTATCCGAGAGAAATTCGCGGAGAATTGCTTCAAGCAGATCGAAGGCTTCGGCGAGTACGGGTTTCCCGAGAGCCACGCCGCGAGCTTTGCGCTATCTCGTCTACTCCTCGGCCTGGATCAAATGCCACTACCCCGACGTGTTTCTCACGGCGCTGCTCAACAGCCAGCCGATGGGTTTCTACGCCACGTCGCAGCTCGTGCGCGATGCGCAGGAGCACGGCGTCGAGGTGCGGCCGGTCGACGTCAATCTGTTCCAACTGGGATTGCTCGCTGGAAGACGCTCCTGCGCCGCAAGGCGATCTGCATCCGCGTCATGCTTCGATGAGCGAAGATATCCTGACGACGCATGCCGTTCGTCTCGGCTTTCGTCAGATCGACGGCTTTTCCGAGGAATGGGGCAAGAACATCGAAAGCGTGCGCGAGCCGCGGCTTCGATTCCGTCCGCGATCTCTGGCTGCGCACCGGCCTGCCGCCGAAGGCGCTGCAAAAGCTCGCCCACGCCGACGCCTTCAATTCGCTCGGGCTCAGCCGCCGCGATGCGCTATGGGCCGTGAAGGCGCTGCAGAAGGCCGGCGACAAGGACAACCTGCCGCTGTTCGCGCGCGTGTCGATGCCCAAGCTTGAGCCCGATGCTGCATCTGCCGTCGATGCTGCCGGGCGAGCAGGTGATCGAGGACTATCGCCATCTGCATCTGTCGTTGAAGGCGCATCCGGTGTCGTTCCTGCGCGCCGATTTCGATGCGCGCGGCATCGTCCGTCATGAGCTGCTTCCCACTCTTGTCCCAGGTCGGCGCGTGACCATCGGCGGCATCGTGCTGGTGCGCCAGCGGCCCGGCACCGGCAACGCCATCTTCATGACGCTCGAAGACGAGACCGGCGATCGCCAACACCATCGTCTGGCCGCGAAAATTCGAGCAGTACCGTCCGGTCGTGATGGGCGCGCGGGTGATCAGCGTCACCGGCGTCTTGCAGAACGAGAAGGGTGTCATCCACATCGTCGCCGATCATTTCGAGGACCTGACGCCATCTGCTCGGCCGGCTGTCCGAGCACGGCAGCCGCATCGACACCGTGATGCCGCCGGACGTGATCAAACGGCCGGTGTATTCGCGCCAGCGCCATCCGCGCTCGGGCGATGCGCTGGTGACGATGCTGAAGGAGGGCAAGCCGGTGCCGGAGAATCTGGCCGCCCAGCACACCGCGGAGGTCATGCCGAAGGGCCGCAACTTCCACTGACGCTCACGTCCCCGGCTTCAGCACATCCGCGGCCCAGTCCCACATGAAATTCGTGCCGATGGTGACGTTGTCGACCTGGCAATGGTGGAAGCCGCCTTCCTCGCGATGGAACACCTTCAGCGTCTTGTCCTTCGAGCCGACCGCGGCGAAGCACTTCTCCGCGACCGCCAACGGAATCTGCTCGTCGCCGGCGCCGTGCACCAGCAGGAACGGGCACGTCATCTTCTGCACGATGCCGTCGAGCCGGAAGCCCTCCAGCTTCTTCATCGCCTCGGCGCGGGTCTTGACGCCGAACACCCACATCAGGTGCTCCGGCGGCACCGACAGCGACGGCAGCGTGCCGTTGTCGAGCAGCTCGAAGCGCTTCCGCCACGTCTCGTAATAATCCCACTGCGCGCCCCAGGCGATGCAGGCGGCGTAGCGCGGCTCCAGCGACGCCGCCCGCGGCGCGTAATAGCCGCCGAGCGAAATCGCCATCACGCCGATGCGCTTGGGGTCGATCTCCTTCCGCCCCGCCAGATACTCGTAGGCGGCGGTGCCGTATTTTTCCGTCTCCGCGATCAGCGGCAGGTCGCGGAAGCGCACGCTCTCGCCGTTGCCGGGCCCGTCGACGATCAGACAGCCGATGCCGCGCGCCACCAGATCGGGAATGCCCTTGAAGTATTGAATCTCCTTGGTGATGTCGAAGCCGTCGAAGAACACCATCGCCGGCGCGGGCTTGCCGCCGGTCGCCTCCGGCGCCGGATGCACGAACAGCGCCGGCAGGCTCTTGTCGCCATACGGCACCTCGACCGATTCGATCCGCGGCGACTTCTGCATCGCCGCGCCGTCGGCGAACGACTTCACCGCCTTCTTGTAGATCTCGGCCGAGCGCGGCCCGTGCTGCAGGAACCGCTCGCCGGTCTGGTAATAGTGCGCCGCCCGCATCAGGCAGGCCGCCGCGGTGAGCGTGTGGCCCTTCTTCGCGGCGTCGCGGCCGCGCGCCTCGACGATGTCGCCCATCCGCGCCCATTCCTCGAACCAGGCGTTGTCGTCGCCGATCTTGTCGCGCAGCGCGCGGCCGACGCGATTGACCTCGTCGATCTCGGCGCCGCCCCAGGGCGCGGCGGACAGGCACAGCAACAGCCCCATCGACCAGCGGTAGTTGCTCGGGAAATAGATGAAGGCCGGATCGTCTTTGCGGTCGCTCACGTTGCCTCGCTCTGGTTGCAGCTTTCCCGCCAGCTTGCGGATGGGGCATGCTACGGTCAACACCCATCGCGTTCCGAGGCGTTGCCATGCTCGACAAACGAAAGACCGGCCCGAAGCTCGACCTGCAGCAGCATCTCGTCGATCTCGAAGCCGCGGGCCTGCTGGTCCGCATCGACCGCCCGATCAACAAGGACACCGAGCTGATCCCGCTGGTGCGCTGGCAGTTCATCGGCGGCATGCCGGAAAACCAGCGCCGGGCCTTCCTGTTCACCAACGTCATCGATGCGAAGGGCCGCAAGTACGACATGCCGGTGGTGGTCGGCGCGCTCGCCTCGTCGCCGGAGATCTACGCGCTCGGCATGGGCCGCCCGGTCGAGGAGATCGGCGACGCCTGGATGGAGGCGATCGCCCATCCGATCCCGCCGGTGCCGATCAACGATCCGCCGTGCCAGGAGGTCGTCATCACCGGCGACGCGCTGAAGACCGAGGGGCTGAAGGCGCTGCCGGTGCCGGTGTCGACGCCGGGCTTCGACGCCGCGCCCTATCTCACCGCGACGCTCTGCGTCACCAAGGACCCCGACACCGGCGTCCGCAACATGGGCACCTATCGCGTCGGCGCTGAAGGCGCCCGACCGCGCGGTCTGCCGCATGGTGGCGCGCGAGGCCACGGGCGCGGGCGGCTATCTGCATTGGCTGAAATACCGCGAGCGCAAAGAGAAGATGCCGATCGCCGTGGTGGTCGGCGCGGCTCCGATCGTGATGTTCACCGGACCGCAGAAGCTTGGCGTCGACGTCGACGAGATGGCGGTGGCCGGCGGCGCTGCCGGCGCAGGCGATCCGCATGACGCGCTGCCGCACCATCGACCTCGACGTGCCGGCCGATGCCGAGATCGTGGTCGAGGGCCTGATCGACTGCGACGTGCTGGAGCCCGAGGCGCCGTTCGGCGAGAGCAACGGCTATGTCGCGCTCGAGGCCTTCAACATGCCGATTGAAGTGACCGCGATCACCCACAAGAAGAAGCCGGTGTTCGCCCAGATCATCAGCCAGGTGACGCCGAGCGAATCGAGCGTCATCAAGAAGGTCGCCTACGAGCCGATGTTCCTCGCGCACCTCAAGACCGGCCTCGGCGTCAAAGGCATCCGCCGCGTCTTCATGCATGAGCGGCTGACCAATCTCCGTCCGGTCATCTTCCTGCAGTTCGCCGCCGGCACGCCGCGCACCGAGGTGTGGCGCGGCCTGCAAGGCGCCTCCACCTTGCAATCGAACTGCGGCAAGATCGTCGTCGCGGTGAGCGAGGACATCGACCCGTCCAGCATGGACGCGGTGCTGTGGTCGATGGCCTACCGCTGCAACCCGGTCGACGACATGCAGATCGTGCCGAACCGCGGCGGCGTGCAGGGCGCGCAATACGCCGGCAACAAGCTCGACTCCGGCCTGCTGGTCGACGCCACGCGAAAGCGCGCGATGCCGCCGCTCGCGCTGCCGACCAAGCCGTACATGGAGCACGCCCGCGCGCTGTGGGACGAGCTCGGCCTTGGCCCGCTCAACGTGCAGGCGCCGTGGCACGGCTACACGCTCGACGACTGGACCGACACCTGGGAAACCTTCGCCAAGCGGACCACCGCCGGCGACTGGGAGGAAACCGGGCGCGAGACATTGAAGCGCCAGCGCCGCGGGCTGCTGCCGGAAACGCCGGTGCGCCCGGGACAAGAGCCGAGCGGCGATTGAGCCAAGGAGATAGAAATGGCCCGCGTTCCCTATCTCGATCGATCCGACCTGCCGCCCGAGCACAAGGACGTGCTGGCGCGGCCGATCGCGCTCAACCGCGCCATGGCCAACAGCCCGAACGCGTCGCGGGCGATGGGAGGGCTTGGCCAAATACATCCGCCACGACAGCAAGCTCGACCCGCGGCTCCGCGAAATGGCGATCCTGCAGGTCGGCTGGCTCGCCAACTCGCCGTACGAATGGTCGCACCACGTTCATCTCGGCCATGAGTTCGGCGTCAGCGACGACGACATCCGCGCGATCGGCGCGGAAACCGCCGGCCGCGCGACCAAGCTCGACGACCTGTCGAAGACCGTGCTCCGCGCCGCCCGCGAGATGACCACCGATCTCGCCATGTCGGACGCAACCTTCGCCACGCTGGAGAAGGCGCTCGGCCGCGAGCAGGTCATCGACCTGACGCTTGCCATCGCCTTCTACAACGCCGTGGTGCGCCTCCTCGGCACCTTGCAGATCGACGTCGAGCCGGAGTACCGGCAGCTATCTGGAAGAGCACCCGCTGCCGCGCTAACAATAGAGCCGAGACACGTTGGGAGATCGCGGCATGTTTCTGCGCAATGGCTGGTACACGGCGCTCTGGTCCCACGAACTGACCGACAAGCCGGTCGGCAAGACCTTCCTCAACGACAAGGTCGTGCTGTTCCGCAATGCCGGCGGCGAGGTCGGCGCGCTGGAGGATTGCTGCTGCCATCGTGCGGCGCCGCTCTCGATGGGCGAGGTCGCCGGGAAGTATCTCGCCTGCGGCTATCACGGGCTGAAGTTCGACGTGAACGGCCAATGCGTCGAGGTGCCCGGTCAGCCGGAGGTGCCGGCCGGCGCCAAGGTGCGGAGCTATCCGGTCGCCGAGAAGGACAACGTCGTCTGGATCTGGATGGGCGACGCCGACAAGGCCGACAAATCCAAAATCCCCGATCTGCCGTGGCTGTCCGACCCGAAATGGGCGGTGACGCCGGGCCGGCTCTACGTCAAGACCAACTACCAGTTCATCCTCGACAACCTGCTCGACCTCACTCACGTCGCTCACGTCCACAAGAAGACCATCGCCGGCGATCCGCGCGAGGCGACGACGCCGACCAAGACCGAGCGGCTGCCGGATGGCGTGCGCGTCGGCCGCTGGATGCTCGACTTCGTGCCGCCGCCGCTGTTCGCCAAGGCCGGCAACTTCACCGAGAACGTCGATCGCTGGCAGCACGTCACCTGGCATCCGCCCGGTGTGGTCTATCTCGATGTCGGCTGCGCCAAGGCCAACACCGGCGCACCGCAGGGCGACCGCAGCCAGGGCATCTCGATCTGGTCGAGCCATCTGGTCACGCCGGAGACCGAGCACACCAGCCACTACATGTTCGGCTTCTCCCGCGACTTCAAAACCGACGACCCGGAGATGTCGAAGATGCTGTTCGAGGGCTCGCGCGCCACGTTCCTCGAGGACGTCGATTTCCTCGAAGCGGTGCAAGGCAACCGTGTCTCGGGCTCGCTCGACGGCCTCGTCCACATCACCGCCGACGGCGCGCAGCTCCAGGCCCGGCGCATGCTGGGCTCGATGATCGAGGCGGAGCAGGGCCGATGATGCCGCGGCTCGGCCTTGCGCTGCTGGTGCTGTTCGCCGCGCTTGCGCAACCGGCGCGGGCCGACAGCTATCCGTCCCGGACAGTGACGATCGAGGTGCCGTTCGCGGCGGGCGGCGGCTCGGACCTGCTGGCGCGGCTCGTTGCCCAACATCTGGAGGAGAAGCTCGGCAAGCCCTTCATCGTCGAGAACCGGCCCGGCGCGTCCACCACGCTAGCGGCGATGCAGGTGGTTCGCGCGACCCCGGACGGCACCACGTTGATGCAGGCCACCAGCACGACCATGGCCATCAATGTGTCGATGCTGAAGAAGATGCCCTACCAGCCGCTCAAGGACCTGGTGCCGGTGGCGCTGCTGTCCTCGTCGCCGTTCTTTCTCGTCGTCAACAAGGATTCGCCGTTCCACTCGGTCGCCGATCTGATCGCCGCGGCCAAAGCCAAGCCGAACAGCCTGAACTACGGCTCCGGCGGGCCGGGCTCGATGCATCACCTCAGCACCGAGCTGCTGCAAAGCCTGGCCGGCATCGAGATGACCCACGTGCCGTACAAGGGCACGCCGCCGGCGATGAACGACCTGATCGCCGGCAACATCCAGGTGCTGTTCGGCGACACCACCTCGACGCTTCCGTTCATCCAGCAGGGCACCGTGCGCGCGCTCGCCGTCACCACGGCAAAGCGGAGCCCGGCCGCCCCCGACGTTCCGACGGTCGCCGAGACGGTGCCGGGCTTCGAATCGGCGTCCTGGCAGATGCTGGTGGCGCCGGGCGGCACGCCGCCGGAGGTCATTGCACTGCTCAACCGGACAGTGCACGACATCTTCAGCGATCCGGCGGTGATCGGAGAGCTGGAGCGTCGCGGCATCGGCCCGGCGCTCACCGGCAATCCGGAGGAGGTCGCCGCGTTCGTCAAGAAAGAGATCGTGCGCTGGAGTGATGTGGTGCGCCGCGCCGGCCTCGAGCACAGCCAGTAACACCAGGGACGTTTTTGCATGATGATGGACGGCTTCAAGCGCACCGAGGTCAAGACCAGCGGCGCCAATATCGTCACCGTATACGGCGGCAACGGGCCGCCGCTGCTGCTGATGCACGGCAACCCGTTCACGCATCTGTCCTGGCACAAGTTCGCGCCGCGGCTCGCCAAGGAATTCACCGTGGTCTGCACGGATTTGCGCGGCTACGGCGACAGCTCAAAGCCCGCCGGCGGCGACAATCACGAGAACTATTCGTTCCGCAACATGGCGCTCGACAACGTCGAGGTGATGGCGCATCTCGGCTTCAAGAGCTTCATGGCGGCCGGCCACGACCGCGGCGCGCGCGTGCTGCATCGCATGTGCCTCGACCATCCCGCCAAGGTCGAGCGCGCGGCGATCCTCGACATCATCCCGCAGCATCATCTGCTCAATCACCTCACACGGGACTGGGGCCGGTTCTCCTGGCATTGGTTCTTCAACATCCAGCCCGAGCCGCTGCCCGAGAAGATGATGGGCGCCGATCCCGACTGGTTCATCCAGCGCAAGCTCGCCAAGACCCCCCAGGGCCTGGGCTTCTTCGGCAAGGAGGCGCTCGCCGAATACATGCGCTGCTTCCGCAATCCGGAGACCATCCACGCCATCTGCGAGGACTACCGCGCCACCTTCGGCGTCGATCTCGAAATGGACACCAAGGATTTCGCCGCCGGCCGCAAGATCACCGCGCCGGTGCTGCTGCTGTGGGGCGCGACCGGCGGCGTCGGGCGAAACCACAAGCCGGCCGACGTCTGGCATCGCTACGCTGCCGACATCCGCGGCGCCGAGGCGCTGCCCTGCGGGCACTACCTGTCGGAGGAGGCGCCGGAGGAAACCTACAAGGAACTTCGCGAGTTTTTTCTGGCGAAATAGTACGAGACCCCGTGCGCCCGGCGATGCGAGCCTGTTAGGCTCAAGCGGGGAAGAAAATACGGGGGAAGGCCATGGCCAAGAGCGCGACCGCAACCAGACCATCGCATCCCTGGTACAGGGTGCTCTACATCCAGGTGCTGATCGCCATCGCGCTCGGCATCGCGGTCGGCTACTTCTTCCCGAACACCGGCAAGGCGCTGAAGCCGCTCGGCGACGGCTTCATCGCGCTGATCAAGATGATGATCGCGCCGGTGATCTTCTGCACCGTGGTGCACGGCATCGGTTCGATGCGCGACCTCGGCAAGGTCGGCCGCATCGGCATCAAGACGCTGTTCTACTTCGAGGCGGTCTCGACCCTGGCGCTCGCCATCGGCCTGCTGATGGGCGAGTTCATCCAGCCCGGCAAGGGCTTCAACATCGATATCGCCTCGCTCGATCCGAAGCTGGTCGCCACCTACGTCACCAAGGCCAAGGAAGAGGGCATCATCCCTCATCTGATGGGGATCATCCCCGACAGCTTCTTCGGCGCGCTCGCCCGCGGCGACCTGCTGCAGGTGCTGCTGGTGTCGATCCTCACCGGCTTCGCCATCACGCAGCTCGGCAAGCTCGGCGAGAAGATCACCGACGTGATCGACGGCATGGCGAAGATATTCTTCGGCATGATCCGCATCATCGTCCAGGTCGCCCCGATCGGCGCGTTCGGCGCGATGGCCTTCACCATCGGCGCCTACGGCCTGGGCTCGCTGGTCAACCTGATCTGGCTGATCGGGACGTTCTACCTGACCAGCATCGTGTTCGTGCTGGTGGTGCTCGGCACCATCGCGCACTTCGCCGGGTTCTCGATCCTGCGCTTCATCGGCTACATCAAGGACGAGCTGCTGATCGTGCTCGGCACCTCGTCGTCGGAGACCGTGCTGCCGCACATGATCGCCAAGATGCAACGCCTCGGCGCCTCGAAGTCGGTGGTCGGCCTGGTGATCCCGACCGGCTACAGCTTCAACCTCGACGGCACCAACATCTACATGACCTTGGCGACGCTGTTCCTGGCGCAGGCCACCAACACGCCGCTCACCATCAGCCAGGAGCTCGGCATCCTGGTGATCGCCATGATCACCTCGAAGGGCGCGTCGGGCGTCACCGGCGCGGGCTTCGTCACGCTTGCCGCGACGCTCGCCATCGTGCCCGACATCCCGATGCAGTCGATCGCCATCATCCTCGGCATCGACAAGTTCATGAGCGAGTGCCGCGCGCTGACCAACCTGGTCGGCAACGGCGTTGCCACCATCGTCATCAGCCGCTGGGAAGGCGAGCTCGACACCAAGGCGCTGCACGACACCATGGCTCACCCGATCGAGGTCGGCGAGGAGATGGAAGCGCTGCCGGCGTAGGCATCGGCCCGTGGCGTCAAAGTTCGTCATGGCCGGGCTTGACCCGGCCATCCACGCCTTTCTTCATCGCAACGCAAGGCGTGGATGCCCGGCACAAGGCCGGGCATGACGTGGATGGGTGAGCGCGATTACTCCGCCGCGACCGCTGTGTAGCTCGGCCGGTTCTCCAGCCCGCGCAGATCGGGCAGGCCGAAGTGGATCATCTCCACCGCCTGCTCGGCGGTGAACGCCGCGCGCTCGCCGCGCTCCAGGAACACCGTCGTCAGCGCGCGAAGCGGTTCGCCGCCGACGCGGCCGCTGCCGCGATAGCACAGGTAGATGCCGCGCCCGGTGCCGTTCAGCTCGCGCCGGCGTCGAGCCGGACCACGCCGCCCTCCGAGCGCCGCTCGGTGAACACGCCGAGCATCTTCTCATGCACGCCCGGCTGGCCTTCGACCGGCACCCATTCGTAGCCGGCCTGGTCCATCATCACCGGCTTGTCGTAGCGCGCCTTCGGGAATTGCAGCGGCCGGCCGTTGGCCTGCTCCCAGATCGCCTGGAAGCCGTCCATGTTGCGCTTGCCCGGCTCGCCCTCGTTGCGCCGGTAAATGCCGCCGTCGAACGTGCCGGTCTTGCGGAGCGCATCCATGCCCTGCTTGACCTCCTGGCGCGACAGATAGCCCTGGCCGCTCGAGCCGCCGAACTGCAGCACGAAGGTGGTCGCCTCGCCGGCACTGGTCTGCGGTCCGTACGAGGTGCCCTCCGGGAAATATCCGACCATGCCGGGCTTCATGACGCCGTCGCGGTCGAAATCGAGATCGCCCTCGAGCTGGAAGCGGAACTGCTCGAAGTTGTGCCGATGCCGCGGCGAAACGAAGTCCTTGTCGTTGCGCCCCATCGAGAGCTGGAAGTTGTCGATGGTGCCGGCGGTGCCTTCCATCAGGTTGCGGTAATGGAACGTGCCGCCGCGGTATTCGAGGCCGCGCACCCACTCAAGCTGGTCACCCTGCACGATCTTCATGATGGTTCTCCGTCCGTCTGAGCAGTTACGACACCGCGACCGGCGCGGGCGCCGACAGGAAATTGTGCACCGCGTACCAAAGCAGGTGGCGGTTCTTGCCGTAGCCGGTGCTGTGCGCCGTGTTCGGCAGGATGACGTACTGGCGGTCGGCGTTCGGCAACTGGTTGAAGAAGTCGAGCAAGTCCTCGTCGGTCGAGTTGCCGTCCCACACGCCGCGCAGCATCAGCACCGGCTGCGGCACCTTCTTCGGATCGACGATCGGCAGGTTCGCCGCCATGTCCAGATAAGTGCCGGTCGGGATGGTGTCGCCGAACGGCGCCTCCGCCTTGATCAGCGCCTCCGGCACCGCCGGATCGGTGCTGCCGGGATGGCCGTCGCGGGTGAAGATCGAGCGGATCATCTCGGCGTCGCGCTTCCTTCGCGGGTTGGCGCGGAACTCGGCGATGCGCTTCTGCCGCCGCGCGATCTCCTCGGCGCCGGTGCCCTTGTAGGTGAAGGCCGACAGCGCCAGCCGGTCGACGTTGTCCGGCTGCGCCTGCGCGAAGGCCGCCGCGCGGATCGCGCCGGACGACGTGCCGTACATGTGCATCCTGCTCTGGCCGGTCTCTTTCGCGAGCACCGGCATCGCCGCCTTCAGATCCTCGACGCCGCTGGCGATATCCGAGTTGTTGCCCGACGAGCCGGACAGGCCGTAGCCGTCGTGGTCCATGGTCCAGACGTCGTAACCCTCGCGCGCGAACACGTTCATCATCGAGTATTCGCCCTTGCCGGGCACGCTGAGATCGTAGGACGAGCGAGACGAATTCGACGAGCCGTGCACCATGAACAGCACCGGCCGCGGCTTTTCGCCGGCCTTCGGCGCGCCGGCGCGCTTGCGCCACAGGTTGAGCTTCACGCCGCCCTTGTTGGCCCAGTACTCCTGGCTCCAGACCTCGGCGCCGCCTCCGGCATGCGCCGGAGCAAGGCCGGAGACCAGGCCCGCGCCGATCCCGACGCCCGCGCTCATGAGAACCGTCCGGCGTGCGAGACCATTGTCGTGTCCTTCCATGTGCGTCTCCCAGTCCGAGCTCGCAGTTGCGGCGCGAGCTGTTTGACGGAATGATAGCAGATCGACGCAGGCGGCGGCAGGTGGGAGGCGGGGAGATGCGAGCATTCAGGATCATCGGCCTTGCCGCGCTGGCCGCCGGGGCGTGTCTGCTTGCTTCCCCGTCGAAGGCCCAGCAGGACTGGCCAAATCGCCCGGTGCGGGTGGTGGTGCCGTTCGGCGCCGGCGGCGCCGCCGACCGGCTCGGCCGCATCGCCGCCGATCATCTGTCGAAGACCTTCAAGCAGCAGTTCTACATCGAGAACCGGGTCGGCGCCGGCGGCGCGGTGGCGTCGAAGGACATCGCCCGCGCCGATGCCGACGGCTATACCCTGATGATCGGCGGCTCCGGCCCGCACATCATGGGCCCGGCCGAGAACCCCAGCATCGGCTACGACCCGGTCGGCGACTTCACCCACATAGCCATGATCGGCGGCGAGAGCTTCGCGCTCGCGGCGCAGGCGAGCCTTGGCGTGAAGACCTTCAAGGAGCTGATCGCGCTGTCGAAGAGCAAGCCCGATCCGATCAACTGCGGCACGCCGGGCGCCGGCTCGCTCGGTCAGCTCATGGTCGAGCAGATGCAACTCCGCCATATCGCCAACCTTAATCACGTGCCGTATCGCGGCGGCGCGCCGCTGCTGACCGATTTCTTCGGCAACCACATTCCGGTCGCGGCGACGCCGATCCTGCCGATCATCCAACAGGCCGAGGCCGGTGTGATCGTGCCGCTCGCGGTGACTTCGACCGAGCGCATCCCGGTGCTGAAGGACGTGCCGACCTTCGCCGAGCTCGGCTATCCGGAGATGAACGGCGCGATCTGGTTCTGGCTCGCCGGGCCGAAGGGCCTGCCGGCGCCGATCGTGTCGAAGCTCAACGAAGAACTGCGCCGCTTCATCGCCTCGCCGGAAACGAAACAGATGTTCGACAAGAGCGCGCTGCTCTCGATGGACGCGGATTCTCCCGCGCTGACGAAATACATCGCCGGCGAGGTCAAGCGCTGGACGTCGTTCGTCGAGGAAAAGGGATTGAAGAAGTAGCCATGCAAGACACCTCAAAGCTCTACGACTTCGTGCCGCTGCCGGAGCGCAAGCCGTTGCGCTGGCCGAACGGCAAGCGGCTGGCGCTGCTGATCACGATCAACCTGGAATACTGGGAGCTGACCCAGGACCACGACGGGCCTTATTTTCCCGGCGGGCCGTCGATCAACGAGCGGCTGCTGCCGGCGCGCATCCCCGACTTCAACAACCACTCCTGGCGCGAATACGGCCACCGCGTCGGCGTCTGGCGCATCTACGACATCTTCGACGAGGCCAAGGTGCCGGCGAGCTGCACCGTCAACGGCATCCTCTGCGAGCGGCATCCGCAGATCGTCAAGGCGGCGGCCGAGCGCGGCTGGGAGTTGATCGCGCACAACCACATCCAGACCGAGTTCATGATCAATTACCGCGACGACCGCGCCAAGGAGCGGCAGGTCATCCTCGGCGTGCTCGATGCGATCGAGAAGACCACCGGCAAGCGGCCGAAGGGCTGGCTGTCGTCGTCGCTCCGCTGCACGGTCAACACCTCCGACATCTGCAAGGAGCTCGGGCTGACCTACCACTGCGACTACATGAACGACGAGCAGCCCTATCTCATCAACACCGCGCACGGGCCGCTGGTGTCGACGCCCTACACCCAGGAGGCCAACGACATCGGCATGTTCCTGCGCCGCAATCTCACCGCCGATGAAGCCTTCGGACTGTGGAAGGACGAGTTCGACGAACTCTACCGCGCCGGCGAAAAGAGCGGCCGCATGATGAGCGTCGGCCTGCATCCGCACATCATCGGCCGCGCCTTCCGCGCCCGCGCCATCCGCGAGTTCATCGCCTACGCGAAGAAATTCGACGGCGTGTGGTGGACGACGCGCGAGGAGATCGCGGAGTGGTATCTCAAGAACCACAACAGCCACATCGGCTAGGACTTCTTCGCGCGCGCCTTGCTCGCGGCGCTCTGCACCACCTGCGGCACGCGCGTGGTGTCGTTGAATCTCTGCGCGAACTTTTGCAGCAGGTCGAGGAACACCTCGCGCTCCTGCGGCGAGAATGCCGACAGCACGCGCTCCTGCGCCCGCCGCGCCGGCTCCGGCCAACGTCTTGAGCAGGCGCTCGCCGGCGCCGGTCAGCTTGAGGCTGCGCTTGCGACGGTCATCCCGGCCGACCACGCGGCCGACCAGTCCAGCCTTTTCCAGCGTGTTCAGCACCATTCCGGTGGTGGAGCGGTCGAGGCCGAGCAGCTTCGCGACCGTGATCTGGTCGATGCCGGGCTGATGCTTGAGCACCAGCATGATGCCGTATTGCCGGTTGGTGATGCCGAGCGCGCCGGTCTCTTCCAGGAACAGCGACACCGAAATCTGGTGCGCGCGCCGGATCATGAAGCCCGGCCGGCGGTACAGCGCATCGAGAGAAGTTTTGGGCGAAGCCATGCCGCTGCATACGCCCGGAGGCGCCGAACATGCAAACGGCGCCGACTTTCATCGGCGCCGTCGCAACAGTCTCGGCAGGCTACTGCCAGGCGCGATTGTCGACGGTGTTCTCGTAGGTGGCGCCGGGCGGCACCAGGCCCCAGCCGAGCGTCCAGTTGTAGTTGTCCTCGAAGCGCTCGCGCGTGTACGGCACCGGCGGCGCGTTGAGGATGCGCGACAGCTTGAGGTCCTTGACGCCGATCATGCCGCCGGCCTCTTCCACGATGTAGTGGGCGTATTTCGCCGGATTCTTCTGGATCGCCTCGGCGGCGCGGGCCTCGGCGCGGAACATCTTGGCGAGCGTCGGGCCGTCCATCTCCTCGCCGGCCGCTTCGCTTCGCGTCGAGTGCGACTCCATGATGACGCGCGCGCCCTTGGCCTCGGCGACGCTGATCCACGGCTCCTGCAGGCTCGCCGCCGCCACCTTGCCGGCCAGCATCGCTTCCATGCGCTGGCGGTGCGTGCCGTGGTTGGCGATTTTGATCTCGTCGCGCTTGATGAAGCCTTCCATCATCTTCAGCATGGTGAAGTGCGAGCCGTTGTATTGGCTGACCGCGATCGGCACGTTCTTGAGCTGCTCCGGCTCATAGATGCCGGACTTCGGGTCGACCACGATGGCGAAGCTCGACATCGCCGAGCCGAGCGCCACGATCTTGGCGGGACGCAGTCCCTTTTCCTGGATCGTCTCCACCGCGCGCTTCATGATGCCCCATTCGCACATCCGGAACTGGTCGCACTGGCCCTGGTCGTAGGTCGCCTCGAGGCCGCGCTTGAAGATGTCGTCCTTCAGCGCCCGGTCGTCGGAGTTGTGCTGGCCCGAGCCCGGCGTCACCAGGATGTCGACGTCGAGGCCTTCGTCGCGGAAAAAGCCTTCGTCGCGCGCGACCAGCAGCGGCAGGTCGTGCACCGCGTTCATCATCGAGGCTTTGACTTTCTTCAGCTCGGCCATGACCTTGTCCATCCCTGAAAATGATTTGTTTTCGCGCGGCATTGGCGCAGCGCGGCTGGTGTCGATCCTCCCAGATCGTCAGACGTCTGTCAATTTGGGGCAGGGTTTATCAGCGTCATTCCGGGGCGCGCCCATTAGCGCGCCACGCGCGTCTTCGACGCGCTATAGGCGCGAACCCGGAATCCATAACCCGCAGTGTTTTTTCATCAGCACAGGGGTTATGGATTCCGGGTCCGGCGCTTCGCGCCGTCCCGGAATGACGTGGCTAGTCCGTGCACTGCAGGGTCAGCCCGGCACCGCGAACAGCTCTTCGACCGTGAACTTCCGCGGCACCATCTTCTGGTCGAAGGCGAACTGGGTGATGGCCTCCAGTGCCTTGCGGTTCGGCTCGATGCCGAACGGGAAGGGGTCGCCGACCACCTTGGCGTTGACGGTCGCCGCCTTGTCCCAGGACGTCGACTCGTTGCCCTTCAGGTCCTTGAGGTATTCCGCCTTGGACCTCTCGAACGCGCGGGTCAGTTCACCGACGATTTCCGGCCTCGCCTTGAGCACCTCGTTCTTCACCACCAGACCGTGGTTGATCGGATAGATGCCGGTGCGGCGATACCAGTCGAACGCGGCGTTCTGCGCGTCGGGAATGAGCGGCTTGATCTCCGGTGCCTCGACGCCGACCTCGCCCAGCGCGGCGTCCACCACGCCGGACAGCAGCAGATCCTTCATCGGCTTGCCGCGGTGGCTATAGTCGACGTTCGGCGGCTCCTTGAAGTTCAGCACATGCTCGTCGTCGGTCGGGACAAAGGTCACCTTGTTCAGGTCGACGCCGTATTCGCTTTGCAGCACGCCGCGCGCCCACAACCCGGTGGTGACGGTGTAGCCGCGGTTGACGCCGACCTTGCGGCCCTCGAGGTCCTTCGGCCCACGGATGCCGGCGTTGACGTTCTGGAAGATCGCCCAGTGGTGGAAATTCCTCGTCACGAACACCGGGATGGCGGTGAACGGCAGGCCGGCAGCGCGGGCGCAGACATAGGTGGTGAACGCCATTTCGCAGATATCGAATTCCAGCCCTCGGCACATCCGCCGCATCATCGGCACGATCTGCTCGACCTCGACGAATTTCAGATCGAGCCGCCCAAGATCGAACCCTGCCTGTTTCATGGGCTTGGTCAGGCCGTAGTTCCCCAGTGCTATCGTCAGCGGCTGCATCGACGGATTCCCCCGTGGCTCCGGGACACAATAGCCTGTCCACGACGCATCCGACACGGTTCGACAGGCAGTGCCGGGAAAGCTCGCCTCGGCGCGCGAGTTCTGGTACTAGCCAAGCCAACAACGGCTGGGCGATCTGGGCGACAAAATGACTTGGCTGCGTGCTTTTGGGCGGTTCTTCGAGCAAAAGATCGGCCTGCACCGGCTCGGCGTCCTCCTCAGCGTCTGCATCATCGCCATCGCCGCGGTGGTGCTCTACCGCAAGCTGCACAATATCAACGTCAGCAAGGTGCTGACCGCGATGGCGACCGTTGAATACCGGGATGTCGCCATCTCCGCGCTGTTCGTTGCGCTCGGCTACTTCACGCTGACCTTCTACGACCTGTTTGCGCTGCGCACCATCGGCCGCGGCGATGTGCCGTACCGCATCGCCGCGCTCGGCGGTTTCACGTCCTATTCGGTCGGGCACAATGTCGGCGCCAGCGTCTTCACCGGCGGCGCGGTGCGCTACCGCATCTATTCGGCCTGGGGCCTCGACGCCATCGAGGTCGCCAAGCTTTGCTTCATCGCGGGCCTGACCTTCTGGCTCGGCAACATCACCGTGCTGGGCTTCGGATTTTTCTACCATCCGCAGGCGGCCTCCGACATCGACCAGCTGCCGGTGTGGTTCAATCGAAGCTTGGGCGTCATCGCCCTGGTCATGCTGGCCGGCTATGTCGCCTGGGTCTGGCGCACGCCGCGTGTGATCGGCCGGCAGAACTGGCAGGTGCAACTGCCGAGCGGCCCGCTGACGCTTCTGCAGATGGCCATCGGCATCGTCGATCTGAGCTGCTGCGCGCTCGCCATGTACATGCTGGTGCCGAACGAGCCGCACATGCTGCTCATCGACGTCGCGGTGATCTTCGTCACCGCGACGTTGCTCGGCTTTGCCAGCCATTCGCCGGGCGGGCTCGGCGTGTTCGATGCCGCCATGCTGGTGGCGCTGTTTGAGTTCGACGCCGAGGAGCTGCTGGCCGGCCTGCTGATTTTCCGGCTGCTCTATTACCTCACGCCGTTCGCCATCGCCTTGGCGGTGCTGGGCGTCCGGGAAGTCAGGCTGCATTTTTTCGAGCGGCGCAATGGCGGCAAGCGACGATAACGGCGACGGCGATCCGGGCTGGGTCGGCCGGCTGGGCCGGCTGCTCGGCAGCCGCGCCGACGAGCGCAACGTCGCTCCCGCGCCGCCAGCGCTTGCCCGCAATCCACCGGACATCGAGTTGCTCGATGCCGTCATCTCCGGCATGCCCGACCCGGTTGTCGTGCTCGATCACGACGGTCGGGTGCTGGCGTTCAACCCCCAGGCGTCGGCGATCGCGCCCGCGCTCCGCCGCGGCGAGCCGGCGTCGATTGCGCTCCGCATGCCCGAGCTGGTGGAGGCGATCCGCGCCGCCACGGCGACCGGCAAGGCGCAGCGCATCGAGTTTTCCGCCCGGCTGCCGTCACCGCGCTGGTCGGAGGCCTTTGTCGCGCCGATGGCTGTTAACGGCCGCGCCGGCGTCGTCGTCATCACCGTCCACGATCTCACTCCGGTCCGCCGCGTCGAGGAGATGCGCGCCGACTTCGTCGCCAACGTCAGCCACGAGCTGCGCACGCCACTGGCCGCCATCACCGGCTTCATCGACACCCTGCAAGGCCCGGCGCGCGACGACACCGCGGCGCGCGAGCGCTTCCTCGGCATCATGCAGGCGCAGGCCTGGCGCATGGCGCGGCTGATCGACGACCTGCTGTCGCTGTCGCGGATCGAGTTGCGCGCGCATCAGCGGCCCGACACGCCGGTCGATCTGATTCCGATCGTGCAGCAGGTGGTCGACGGCCTGCAGACGCTCGCGCGCGATCGCGATGTCGCCATCGAGGTCACGGCGCCGGCGGAGCCGCTGGTCGTGCTCGGCGACCGCGACGAGCTGATCCGGCTGTTCGAGAACCTGGTCGAGAACGGCATGAAGTACGGCGCCAGCGGCAAGCGGGTCGACATCGCGCTCGCGCCCGACGGCAAGGAGGCGCGCGTGTCGGTGCGCGACCACGGCCCCGGCATCGCCGCCGAGCATCTGCCGCGGCTGACCGAGCGGTTCTACCGGGTCGACGTCGGCGAAAGCCGCGCCCAGGGCGGCACGGGCTTGGGCCTCGCGCTGGTCAAGCACATCCTCAACCGCCACCACGGCCGGCTCACGATCGACAGCAAGGAGGGCGAGGGCGCGACCTTCACAGTGCGGCTGCCAATCAGCACCGGCAAGCCGCTTTCGCGGTAATAAGTCTTTTATTATCAGCGTCTTAGAGTGTCATCGCATTGTCATCGGACCATCATACAACGATGACATGGGACGTTTAGACATCGCCTGGGCATCGGACCGACTTGCTGCAAAGAACACCCGGCGGCCGAGCCTGAGTAACGGCGTCACGACCTCCAAATCGAACCAAACAACCGAAGGCACCTGCCGTGGGTCACGACCCGCGGAGGCTGAGCTTTTGATTGCGACATGACAGGAGCGAACGAATGAAACACATCAACACTCTTCTCGCGGCCGGCCTTATCTCGGCCGCTGCCGCGCTTCCCGCCTTCGCCGCCGACATCTCCGGCGCCGGCGCGACCTTCCCGTATCCGATCTATGCCAAGTGGGCGGACGCCTACAAGAAAGAGACCGGCAACGGGCTTAACTACCAGTCGATCGGCTCGGGCGGCGGGATCAAGCAGATCACCGCCCGCACCGTGACCTTCGGCGCCTCCGACATGCCGCTGAAGCCGGAAGAGCTCGACAAGATCGGCGTCGTCCAGTTTCCGACCGTGATGGGCGGCGTCGTGCCGGTGGTCAACATCGAAGGCATCAAGAGCGGCGACGTCACGCTCGACGGGCCGACGCTCGGCAAGATCTTCCTCGGCGAGATCAAGAGCTGGGACGATCCGGCAATCGCCAAGCTCAACCCGAAGGCCAAGCTGCCGAAGCAGGCGATCGCCGTGGTGCACCGCTCGGACGGCTCCGGCACCACCTTCATCTTCACCAACTATCTGTCGAAGGTGAGCGCGGACTGGAAGTCCAAGGTCGGCAACAACACCGCGGTGGAATGGCCGGTCGGCATCGGCGCCAAGGGCAACGAAGGCGTTGCCAACAACGTCGCCAACACCAAGGGCTCGGTCGGCTACGTCGAGACCGCCTATGCCAAGCAGAACAACCTGACCACCACGAACCTGGTCAACCATGCCGGCAAGGCGGTTGCTCCGACCGCCGAAACCATCATGGCGGCGGCAGGCGGCGCCGACTGGGCCAACGCGCCGGGCTTCTACATGATCCTGACCGACTCGGCCGGCGACAAGTCGTGGCCGATCGCGGGCGCCACCTTCATCCTCATTCCGAAGCAGCCGAAGGACGGCGCTGCGGCAACCGAGGCGCTGAAGTTCTTCGACTGGGCCTACAAGAACGGCGGCAAGATGGCGCAGGACCTCGACTACATCCCGATGCCGGGCACCGTCGTGACGCAGATCGAGGCGAGCTGGAAGGGCGTCAAGGACGACTCCGGCAAGCCAATCTTCTGATCGAGCAAGACAAATCCGGGAGGGCGCGGCGACGCGCCTTCCCCTTATCCACCGCGGTGAAACCAGGCTTGCGAGGCTGCACGGTGGCAGCCTTTAGTGGGCTCCCAAGAGTGAAGACGCTGGGAGTTCGCGATGCAGCCTGCCAGGAGGCGTGACGTGGTTGATCTGGCGTTGCAGGGCGGCGCGATCTCGGCCGGCGAGGCGACCTCGCGGACGAAGGCGCTGGCTAAGCTGCAGCTCGGCGATGCGGTGTTCCGGCATCTGACCCGTATCGCGGCGATCTTCGTACTGATCATCCTGAGCGGCGTGATCTTCTCGCTGGTGGTCGGCTCATGGCCGGCGCTGCGCGAGTTCGGCCCAGGCTTCCTGGCCAGCCAGCGCTGGAACCCGGTCACCGAGAACTTCGGTGCGCTGGCGCCGATCTACGGCACCCTGGTCACCTCGTTCCTCGCCATGCTGATCGCGGTTCCGGTCGGCCTCTTCATCGCGATGTTCCTCACCGAACTGTGCCCGCAATGGCTGCGGCGGCCGGTCGGCATCGCCATCGAGCTGCTCGCCGGCATCCCCAGCATCATCTACGGCATCTGGGGCCTGTTTGTGTTTGCGCCGTTCCTGCAGGAAACCTTGCAGCCGTTCCTGATCACGGTATTCGGCGATATCCCGGTCCTGTCGGCGCTGTTCGAAGGCCCGCCCTACGGCATCGGCATGCTGACGGCCGGACTGATCCTGGCCATCATGGTGCTGCCCTTCATCACCTCGATCTCGCGCGACGTGTTCGATGCCGTGCCGCCGGTGCTGAAAGAGGCCGCCTACGGCCTTGGCTGCACCACCTGGGAGGTGGTGCGCTACGTGGTGCTGCCGTACACCCGGGTCGGCGTGATCGGCGGCGTCATGCTGGGACTCGGTCGTGCGCTCGGCGAGACCATGGCGGTTACCTTCGTGATCGGCAACGCCCACAAGATCTCGGCCTCGGTCCTCGCCCCCGGCACCACCATCTCGGCCACCATCGCCAACGAATTCACCGAGGCGGTTGGCGATCTCTACACCTCGTCGCTGATCGCGCTCGGCCTCATCCTGTTCGTCATCACCTTCATCGTGCTGTCCTGTGCGCGCTACATGCTGTCGCGCATCAACAAGCGGATCGGGTGAGCCATGGATGCCGCCGTCCGCAGGCTCTACAACGCCCGCCGCCGCACGAACATCGCCACCATGGTGTCGGCGTATGCCGCGACGGGCTTCGGCCTCGGCTGGCTGGTTGCCATTCTCGGCGTGCTGCTGTGGGAAGGCTTCAGCGGCCTGTCGCTCGCGGTCTTCACCGAAATGACGCCGCCGCCCGGCTCGGCCGGCGGCCTGCTCAACGCCATCGCCGGCAGCCTGATGCTGACCACGCTCGCCGTCGCCATCGGCACGCCAATCGGCATCCTGGCCGGCACCTACATGGCCGAATACGGTCGCCACGATAAGCTCGCCTCGGTGGTGCGCTTCATCAACGACATTCTCTTGAGCGCGCCGTCGATCGTGATCGGCCTCTTCATCTACGAGGTGATGGTCTATCCGATGGGCCATTTCTCCGGCTGGGCCGGGGCCGTCGCGCTGGCCGTGATCGTCATTCCGGTGGTGGTGCGCACCACCGAGGACATGCTGATCCTGGTGCCGGATACGCTGCGCGAGGCCGCCGCCTCGATCGGGCTTCCGCGTTCGCTGATGATCACACGCATCGCCTACCGCGCCGCCAAGGCCGGCATGGTCACCGGCGTGCTGCTCGCGGTCGCGCGCATCAGCGGCGAGACCGCGCCGCTGCTGTTCACCGCGCTCAACAACCAGTTCTGGAGCTCGAACCTCAATGCGCCGGTGTCGAGCCTGCCGGTCGTCATCTATCAGTTCGCGCTCAGCCCCTACAAGGATTGGCAATCGCTGGCCTGGACCGGCGCGCTGATCATCACCTTCGCCGTATTGGCGCTCAGCATCACCGCGCGTGTCCTTGCCGGATCGAGAAGGCAGTCATGAACAATCTCGCCACCGTCCCGACCACTCCCGTCGTCACCCATGGCCCGATCGACGTCACCGGCCTCGACGAGCGGATCGTCATCCGCGGCCTGAATTTCTATTACGGCGACAACCGCGCGCTGAAAAACATCACGTTGTCGCTCTACGCCGGCAAGATCACGGCGTTCATCGGCCCGTCCGGCTGCGGCAAGTCCACACTGCTGCGCGTCCTCAACCGGATGTACGACCTCTACCCGAACCAGCGCGCCGAAGGCCACGTCACGCTCGATGGCGAGGATATCCTGTCGCCCAAGCAGGACCTCAACCTGCTGCGGGCCCGGATCGGCATGGTGTTCCAGAAGCCGACGCCGTTCCCGATGTCGATCTACGAGAACATCGCGTTCGGCATCCGCCTCTACGAAAAGCTGTCGAAGAGCGACCTCGATGACCGCGTCGAGACCGCGCTGAAGCGCGCCGCGCTATGGGAGGAGGTCAAGAACAAGCTCGGCGCCAACGGGCTCAGCCTGTCCGGCGGCCAGCAGCAGCGGCTCTGCATCGCCCGCACCGTCGCGGTACGGCCCGAGGTGATCCTGTTCGACGAGCCGTGCTCCGCGCTCGATCCGATCTCGACCGCGAAGATCGAGGAGCTGATGGACGAGCTGAAGGACGAATACACGATCGTCATCGTCACCCACAACATGCAGCAGGCGGCGCGCGTCTCGGACTTCACCGCGTTCATGTATCTCGGCGAGCTGATCGAGTTCGACACCACCAGCAAGATGTTCACCGCGCCGCACGACCGGCGCACCCAGGACTACATCACCGGCCGGTTCGGCTGACGGCGGAGGCATCGACATGATGATGAACGAACACACCGCCAAGGCGTTCGACGGCGATCTGCAGGAGCTCACCCGCAAGGTCTCCGAAATGGGCGGGCTCGCCGAGCGCGAGATCGCCGACGCCATCCAGGCGCTGACCCGCCGCGACACCGACCTCGCCATGCGCGTGGTGGCGTCCGATCCGACCATCGACGCCCTGCAGCAGGAGATCGAGGAGAAGGCCATCCTCACCATCGCCCGGCGCCAGCCGATGGCGGTGGACCTGCGCGAGATCGTGGCCGCGCTGCGGGTGTCCAACGATCTGGAGCGGATCGGCGATCTCGCCAAGAACATCGGCAAGCGCGTCGGCGCGCTCGACGGCGATTTCCATCCGACCAAGCTGTTGCGCGGGGTCGAGCACATGGCCTCGCTGGTGCTCGGCCAGCTCAAGCACGTGCTCGACGCTTATGCTGCGCGCGACCTCGACGCCGCGCATGCGGTGTGGAAGGGCGACGAGGAGATCGACTCGATGTGCACCTCGCTGTTTCGCGAGCTGCTCACCTACATGATGGAAGACCCGCGCAACATCACCTTCTGCATCCACCTGATGTTCTGCGCCAAGAACATCGAGCGGATGGGCGACCACGCCACCAACATCGCCGAGACCGTGCACTACATGGTCGAAGGCCGCCCGATCGCCGACCCGCGTCCCAAGGGTGACACCACCGCGTTCGCCAAGGCGAGCGCATGATCCCGAAAAGTGGAAACCGGTTTTCGGACAAGATCATGCACAAAATGAACATTGCGAGCTAGCTGCATGGGCGCAAAGATACTGATCGTCGAGGACGAAGAGCCGCTGGCTCTGCTGCTTCGCTACAATCTCGAGGCGGAAGGCTACGACGTCGAGACCATTCCCCGCGGCGACGAGGCCGACACCCGGCTCCGCGAGGCCGCGCCCGATCTGGTCGTGCTCGACTGGATGCTGCCCGGTCTGTCCGGCATCGAGTTGTGCCGGCGCCTGCGGAGCCGGCCGGAGAGCAAGGCGCTACCGATCATCATGCTCACGGCGCGCGGCGAGGAAAGCGAACGCGTCCGCGGGCTCGCCACCGGCGCCGACGACTACATCGTCAAGCCGTTCTCGGTGCCCGAGCTGATTGCGCGTGTCCGTGCTCTGCTCCGCCGCGCCAGCCCGGAGCGGGTCGCCGATGTGCTCAGCCATGGCGACGTGGAGCTTGATCGCGAGAAGAAACGAGTGTCGCGAGCCGGCCGCGAGATCGAGCTCGGGCCGACCGAATACCGGCTGCTCGAGTTCCTGATGGAGCGGCCCGGCCGGGTGTTCTCCCGCGAGCAATTGCTCGATGGCGTCTGGGGCTCCGAGGTCTATATCGACGAGCGCACCGTCGACGTCCACGTCGGGCGGCTCCGCAAGGCCCTCAACCGCGGCCGCGAGGCCGACCCGATCCGCACCGTCCGCGGCGCCGGCTACGCGCTCGACGACCGTTTCGGCCGCTCGGCGGCGTAGCTCCGCAGAGCATTTCCGGGCAGGCTTGACTTTATTCCTACGGACTATATACCTATACGTGCCTTGCTCATCGAGGGCGTCGTCGATCGCGATGCTTGATGACGGAGCGAAGGTGCGGCGCCCGACAATGGCGCCGCGTTGGAGCGCCGGGAGGCGCAGCGGCCTACGTCATTGGCCGCGCGCACCCCGACAGCGGCGATCCTCGGTGACGGGGATATCGCCGTGGGTGCGATCCAAACGGACCCTCGTCAGGTCCGTAGGGGAGCTTCGCAAGCTCCCTGGCGCCTCCCGGCGCTCCACCCTCTCGTTGAGGGGAGAAGGAAAACAGGGATGCGAGCTCACCCCGGGCTCGAAATCAAAGAACAGGGGCAGCGGAGCGTTGGCTAAAGGCTGTTTGAAAATTGAATCGTGGCGCGTACCGCAAACTCAGCGTCCCGACGATGACGGCGGAGTTCTTGGAGAGAGGGGCTAAAAACAAAACGCCCCGGATTTCTCCGGGGCGGATCGGATGATGGCGAAACTCCAGCCCTACCGGAACGGCGGCGGCTTGCGGTCGCGGCGGCGCTCGTTGGCCGGCTGATAGGCGACGCGGGAGTGATGGGTGCAGTACGGCAGGCTGGCGAGCGGCTTGCCGCCGCAGAAGAAGAACTCCGAGGTCGCCGGATCGCCGATCGGCCAGCGGCAGGTGTCCTCGTTGAGCTCAAGAAGCGTGCGGCGTTGTCCGAGCGGAATGATGTTCTCGATGAACTCCGGCTCGGGTTCCAGATCCGTGTCGTACGCCAGCGCCAACGCGGTGTTGCCGCGCGACATGCCGCGCGAGACCCGCATCATGTGGGTGCGCGGCTTTCTCGCCCGCGGCGCCGAGGACGACGGCGACTTGGCGCGGCCGGAAAGCCCCAGCCGATGCACCTTGCCGATCACGGCATTGCGGGTGATGCCGCCGAGTTCGCCGGCGATCTGGCTGGCGGACAGTCCGTCCGCCCAAAGTTTCTTGAGCAGTTCGACCCGCTCATCGGTCCACGACATGAGTCATCTCCCCTGTCCGGATTCACGGCTGCCGCCGTCGAATCCGCCCTCGCGGTCTGGCAACAGGCCGAACCGGGATCACTCACGCTCAAAACACTGGGAACTGTTCGCTACGACATGTCGTATTGAACTGCGATGAAGCTACAATATGGCGAGACTCGGGCGCAAGAGTTCGCCGCGACTCAGGTCCCCACTTTCTTGTTGCTTAAGCTGTCAATCCCCAGGAGACGCAAGGGCAGACCGCGAGGGGAGCGCAACAGGGGCGCGCCCGAAGCGTCTCTGCCGTCGCCGCCGGGCCGCGACGCCCGCTAATGCCGCAGCCGAATACCGTTATGTTGACAGTCTGCAGGCCGGAAATAAGATAGTCTCAACGTGCCGCCCGGTGAGGCGGCACGATTCATTTGGGCAGGTTCCCGGATTGGGTGAGCGCTCGTGACGTCGCATATGCTGCCGGTTTTCGCGCGGGTCGACCTTGCTTTCGAGCGAGGCGAGGGCTGCTGGCTGACCGCAACCAACGGCGACCGCTATCTCGATTTCGCCTCCGGCGTCGCCGTTAACGCCCTCGGCCACTGCCATCCTCATGTGGTCGAGGCGATCACCGAGCAGGCCAGGAAGCTGATCCACGTCTCCAACCTCTACCGCATCCCCGAAGGCGAGCGGCTGGCCGAGCGTCTCTGCGAGATGAGCTTCGCCGACTATGTGTTCTTCGCCAATTCAGGCGCCGAGGCGATGGAAGGCGTCATCAAGCTGGTGCGCAAGCATGCCATCGGCCTCCGGCCATCCCGAGCGCTACCGCATCATCACCTTCGAAGGCTCGTTCCACGGCCGGACGCTGGCGACGCTCGCCGCCGCCAAGAACAAGAAGCATCTCGACGGCTTCGGGCCGGCGATGGAAGGCTTCGACCAGGTTCCGCTTGGCGACATCGCGGCGGTCAAGCGTGCCATCACGCCCGAGACCGCCGGCATCGTGGTCGAGCCGTTGCAGGGCGAGGGCGGCGTCCGCATGGCGCCGCCGCAGTTCTTCCGCGAGCTCCGCGCGCTCTGCGACGAGAAGGGCCTGCTGCTCGCCTTCGACGAAGTGCAGACCGGCATCGGCCGGCTCGGCGAAATGTTCGGCTACCAGAAGCTCGGCGTCACGCCCGACGTGATGGCGCTGGCCAAGGGTCTTGGCGCGGGCTTCCCGATCGGCGCGGTGCTGGCCACCGCCGAGGCCGCCAACGGCATGACGCCCGGCACCCACGGCTCGACCTTCGGCGGCAATCCGCTGGCGGTCGCGGCCGGCAACGCCGTGCTCGACGAGGTGACGAAGCCGGGCTTCCTCGATCACGTGCGCCAGATGGCGCTGCTGTTCAAGCAGCGGCTGGCCGAGATCAAGGACCGCCATCCCGGCGTGATCGAGGAGATTCGCGGCGAGGGGCTGCTGATCGGCATGAAGGCGAAAGTCCCGGCCGGCGAGTTGATCGACGCCATGCGCGCCGAGAAGCTTCTCTCGGTCGCGGCCGGCGACAACGTCGCGCGATTGGTGCCGCCGCTGATCGTCACCGAGACCGAGGTCGCGGACGCGATGGCGCGGCTCGACCGCGCCTGCACCGCCCTCGAGCGGGCTTCGAAGGACGCACGCAAGCAGGGGACGGCCGGGTGAGCACGAACGGCATCCGCCACTTCCTCGACCTGATCGACGTGCCGGGCAGCGAGTTGCGCGGCATCATCGCGAACAGCCGCGCCATGAAAAGCAGCGGCCGGTCCGCGGTGAAGCCGCTCGCCGGCAAGACCATCGCCATGATCTTCGACAAGCCGTCGACGCGGACCCGGGTGTCGTTCGACGTCGGCATCCGCCAGCTCGGCGGCGAGTTCGATCACCTTGACCGGCACCGAGATGCAGCTCGGCCGTGGCGAGAGCATTGCCGACACCGCCCGCGTGATGTCGCGCTACGTCGACGGCATCGTCATCCGCACCCTCGACCATGCCCAGGTCCAGGAACTCGCCGAGCACGCCACCGTCCCCGTCATCAACGGTCTGACGCGCCGCTCGCATCCGTGCCAGGTGATGGCCGACGTGATGACGTTCGAGGAGCATCGCGGCTCCATCAAGGGCCGCACCGTGGCCTGGACCGGCGACGCCAACAACGTGCTGGCGTCATGGATGCACGCTGCGGAGCGGTTCGACTTCCAGCTCCGTGTCGCCACGCCGCCGGAGCTGAAGCCCAAGAAATGGCTGACCGGCTGGATCAAGGACTCGGACGCGGCGATCCGGCTCGGCACCGACCCCGACGAAGCGGTCAAGGGCGCCGATTGCGTCGTCACCGACACCTGGGTGTCGATGGGCGACAAGGAGAGCAAGCTCCGCCACAACCTGCTCAAGCGCTACCAGGTCAACGCCCGGCTGATGGCCAAGGCCAAGCCGGATGCGCTGTTCATGCATTGCCTGCCGGCGCACCGCGGCGAGGAGGTCACCGAGGAGGTGATGGACGGCCCGCAGTCGGTGGTGTTCGACGAGGCGGAAAACCGCCTGCATGCCCAGAAGGGCATTCTTGCCTGGTGCCTGCACGCTTCGGCGCGGTGATCGTCCGCCGCGGCGGGGCTCGCGATTTCGCCGACCCGCACTACATAAAGCGGCAATGACACAGCCCCAAACCGCCATTCCGGTGCGCGCGCCGGCGAAGACCACCGCCGACGACACCGTCCAGCCGTTCGAGGTCGCAGCCCTCGACCTGCGCGGCCGGGTGGTGCGGCTCGGGCCCGCCGTGGACGAAATCCTGGCGCGTCACAACTATCCGGCCCCGGTCGCCAAAATCCTCGGCGAGGCCATCGCGCTCACCGCGCTGCTCGGCTCGGCGCTGAAGATCGAGGGCCGCTTCATCCTGCAGACCCAGACCGATGGCCCGGTCCGCATGCTGGTCGTGGACTTCCGCAGCCCCGGGCTGATCCGCGCCTGCGCCCGTTTCGACAAGGGCCGCGTGGCCGGCGCCATCGAGGCCGGCAAGGCGTCGGCCGGGGAGCTTCTCGGCCAGGGTCATCTCGCCATGACCATCGACCAGGGCGCCGACACCAGCCGCTATCAGGGCCTGGTCGCGCTGACCGGCGGCAGCCTCGAGGACGCTGCCCACGAATACTTCAAGAGCTCGGAGCAGATTCCGACCCGGATCCGCCTCGCCGTCGGCGAAGAAATATCGCCCGGCGCCGGCCATCGCTGGCGCGCCGGCGGCATGCTGCTGCAATTCCTGCCGCGCGCGCCGGAGCGCGCCCGGGCGCCCGACCTGCATCCCGGCGATGCCCCGGAGGGCACGCCCGCGCACGAGGTGCGGAGGACGACGCCTGGACCGAGGGCCGCTCGCTGATCGAAACCGTCGAGGACCTCGAACTGCTCGACACCTCGCTGTCGAGCGAGCGGCTGGTGTACCGGCTGTTTCACGAGCGCGGCGTCCGCGTGTTCAAGAGCGTGCCGATCGTCGCGCAATGCTCCTGCTCGCGCGACGGCGTCGAGGCGATGCTGCGAAGCTTCTCGCAGGACGACCGCGACCACATGGTCGAGAACGGCGCCATCTCGGTGACCTGCGAGTTCTGCAGCGCCAGCTATCGTTTTGCGCCGGACGAGGTTCGCCCCGATCGCCGCGCAGGACAAGCCGGCGTCATGCCAGCCGAGCGCGGGCGGCGCCGGATTGCCACGGTAATGGTCGTGATGGCCGCGCTGATCGCTTTCCGGCGGTCGCGGCTCGGGCGCAAAGCTGTCCGGCGCCGCTGGCCGAGGCGAAACGCCTGGTGCTGGTCACCGCGAAGACCATGAACGCTCCGATCGCGACGATGCGGCTTTATGAGCGGGGTTCCGCGGGCGAGCCGTGGCGAGCGCGCGGCAACGCGGAGCCAGCGGTGATCGGCAAGAAGGGAATGGCGTGGTCGAAATTCTTCGCGCGGCTCGCGCACCACACCGAGCCGATCAAGGTCGACGGCGACTACCGCGCGCCCGCCGGCCTTTATCGGATCGGGCGGAGCTTCGGCACTCTCGCTTCATCGCAGCCCGACTATCTTCACATCACGCCTGACACCGTCTGCGTCGACGATCCGTCGTCGCCGGCCTACAACACCATCGCCTCGCGGGCTCGCATCGGCCCCACGGTTCGTGCCGAGAACATGAGCAAGGTACGGCTCTATCGCCGCGGGCTGCTGGTCGATTATCCGACCGACGCGAAACGGAAGGCGGGCTCCTGCATCTTCATCCATGTCTGGCGTGCACCCGCTACGGGAACCGAGGGCTGTGTCGCGGTGCCCGAGCCGCGCGTCGAGGCGTTGCAGGATTTTGCCGCCGATGGCGCCGTGCTGGCGATCTTGCCGTCCGGCGCGCTGGATCGGCTGCAGGGCTGTGTTCCCGAAAACTAGCCGCCAGCGGGGACTGTGACGTTTCGCACTTCTAACGTGTGCAGGCCTCGCCGATAGTCCAGCCAACGAAGGGGACTTCCGATGCGCCAAGCCACCTGCAGCACCCAGCCGTTCATACCGTCCGGAGGCACCTCCGCTGATCGGTGCGCAGACCAGGCAGCGCGGCATCTGACGCGGCTGGATGTCGATGATGTGATCGGCTGCTTGACCGCCGCGATGTTCGGCGAGGTGATGAAATCGCTTCGGTCCGCGCTGTCGCTCAACTAGGACTTTGCGCGCACCGAGTTCACGGCCGGCGCATCCGATCAATTCAGCGTCGGCTTGCGTTGGGCGCTGTCGAGCGAGAACGCCGGAATCTGAATGTCGAAGTCTTCGCCGCCTGCCGTCACCATGCCGTAGGTCCCGGTCATGAATCCGGACGATGTCGGCAGCGGCACGCCGCTGGTGTATTCGAACGACTCGCCAGGTTCCAGTGTCGGCGTCTCGCCGACCACGCCGGCGCCGCGCACCTCCTGCAGCTTGCCGTGCGCGTCGGTGATCTTCCAATGCCGTGTCTTGAGCTGCACGGTGGCGCCGCCCCGATTGGTGATCTCGATCGTGTAGGCCCAGAAGTAGTAGCCGTTCTCCGGCGACGAGCGCTCCGACAGGAAGCGCGGCGTCACCTGAACCTCAATGCCACGGGTGGTGGCTTGGTACATCGCTGGGAACCCTCTGCGCCGCGCAGCCGGCTGGCTTATTAGCCGCGTGGCCGCGCCAATACAATGTTGGAAAAACCGGTGCCGAGGCCACAATTCCGGTACGGTAAACCCCCAGGATAGCCTAGATAGCGGCAACGCTGGTCCGTCGGTGAGTTTGAGCAGGCACGCGGCTTCATGGATTCGATCGTCCAGGCTTCGATGGTCCGGGCTCCGGCGGTGCAGGCGCCTTCGCTTGCGACCGGGCGCGACCTCCGCCTCGACCTGTTTCGCGGGCTGGCGCTCTGGCTGATCTTCCTCGATCACGTGCCCAACAACATCGTCGCCTGGTTCACCATCCGCAACTACGGCTTCAGCGACGCCACCGAGATATTCATCTTCATCTCCGGCTACACCGCGGCCTTCGTCTATGGCCGCGCCATGATGGACCGCGGCTTCATCGTCGCCGCCGCCCGCATCTGGAAGCGCGCCTGGCAGATCTACGTCGCCCATGTCTTTCTGTTTGCGATCTACATCGCCGAAATCTCCTATGTGGCGCAAAGCTTCGAGAACCCGCTCTACGTCGAGGAAATGAACGCGCTCGACTTCCTCAAGACGCCGGACATCACGATCATCCAGGCGCTGCTGCTCAAGTTCAAGCCGGCCAACATGGATGTGCTGCCGCTCTATATCGTGCTGCTGATGATGTTCCCGCTGGTGCTGTGGCTGCTGATCCGCAACGCTTCGCTCGCATTGGCCGCGTCAGTCGCGCTCTACGTGGCGACCTGGGAGTTCGACTGGAACATCGAGTCCTATCCGAGCGGGCACTGGTACTTCAATCCGTTCGCCTGGCAGCTTCTGTTCGTGTTCGGCGCCTGGTGCGCGCTCGGCGGCGCCAAGCGGCTGGCGCCGGCGCTGCGATCGCCGGTCACCACCTGGCTTGCCGTCGCCTATCTGCTGTTCGCATTCGCCGTCACCATGACGTGGTACTTCCCGCGGGTGTCCTTCCTGGTGCCGCACTGGCTCGGCGAGTGGATGTATCCGATCGACAAGACCAATCTCGACGTGCTGCGCTTTGCGCATTTCCTGGCGCTGGCGGCGCTCACCGTCCGCTTCATTCCGCGCGACTGGCCGGTGCTGCAATCGCCGTGGCTGCGGCCGGCCATCCTGTGCGGCCAGCATTCGCTGGAAATCTTCTGCCTCGGCGTGTTCCTGGCCTTCGCCGCTCATTTCGTCATGGTCGAATTCTACGGCGGCCGCGCCATGCAGGTGCTTATGAGCATCGCAGGCATTGCGATTATGATTGCCACAGGCTGGATATTCTCATGGTACAAAAAGGTGGAGACCCGCGGCGGTCCGCCGAAGCGGTCGCCTGACGCCGACCTGGCCGGAGGCGAGGCATGACGAGATGGACCGCCCTGGGGCGTGCGGTCGCGATGGGAACGATCGTTTTGTGCAGTGCGGTGGCGCGCGCCGAGCCCGCCACCCCCTGCGATGTTCCGAGCTATCTGCTGTTCGGGGACACCGCGCTTGATCGCGCCCATGCTGCTGTCGCCAAGGAGAAAGCGCTGAGGATCGTCACGCTGGGCGGCACGTCGTCGACCCTGCCGGGCCCGGATGGCGCCAGTTTCGCCTATCCGGCGCGCTTGGAAGCCGCTCTGACGCAGCGGTTGCCGGGCGTCAAAGTGACCGTCGCGGCGGTCACCCGTCCACGCCAAACCGCGGCCCAGATGGCTGATAGCATTGGGCAATTACTGCTCGACCATAAGCCGAGTTTGGTGGTATGGCAGACTGGTACGTACGATGCGGTGCATGGCACCGATCCTGAGGAATTCCGCGCCGCGGTGTCCGAGGGCGTTGCGAAAATAAAAGAAGGTGGGGCGGACGTCGTCCTTGTGAACATGCAGTACAGCCCGCGTACCGAATCCATTGTGGCGGTCGGCGCCTATGCCGACGGCATTCGCTGGGTGTCGCGCGAGCAGGAGGTGCCGGTGTTCGACCGGCTTGCCATCATGCGTCACTGGTACGACCAGGGGCAGTTCGATCTCTACAAGCCGACCAAGGACATGAAGACAGCGAAGAGCGTGCATGACTGCCTGGGGCAAGCGCTTGGCGCGACCGTCATCGACGCGGCGCATCTGGAAGCAACTGACGGGGCTGCGCCGAAGCAATGAAGGCGATCGCACATTTTTTTCGGTTTGGCTCGGCACTGGCCGTGGCCGCAGTGGCGGCGACGGCTGCCGTTGCTCCCGCGCGTGCTGAGACCGCGACAGCGCCCGTCTGCACCGCGCCTGCTGATCTGACCAGCCTGATCTTGCCGCTCAAGCGCATCACGCAGCGCATCGCGGCTGGCCTGCCGCTGACCATCGTCGCGATTGGCTCGTCGTCGACTGCGGGCGCGGGCGCAAGCTCGCCGGCGATGAATTATCCGAGCCGGCTGGCGGTTGAACTCAAGGCCCTGTTGCCCAGCATCCCGATCACTGTCGTCAACCGCGGCGTCAACGGCGAGGAATCCAAGGACATGATCGCGCGGTTTGACCGCGACGTGTTCGCCGAGCATCCCGATCTGGTGCTCTGGCAGGTTGGCAGCAATTCGGTGCTGCGCGACCGTCCGCTTGCCGATTCCAACGAGCAACTGCACGACGGCATCAAGCGCCTGCGCGACTCCGGCGCCGACGTGGTGCTGATCAACCCGCAGTATTCGCCGAAGGTCATCACCAAGCACGACGTCAACGGCATGGTCGACCTGATCCACCTCACCGCCAAGGAAGCCAACGTCGACCTGTTCGAGCGCTTCGCCATCATGCGCTACTGGTATCTGACCGAAGGCTTGCCGTTCGCGGCGTTCACCTCGCCGGACGAGCTGCACATGAACGACTGGGGCTACGGCTGCGTCGCCAAGCTCCTGGCCGGCGCGATCCACGACGCCTCGACGCGCTCCACCGTGACCGCGACCGTCCGCGGCCGGCCGTAAGCGCTCACACCTGCTTTCAGCGCGTTCTCCAAATCCTCGATCAGATCGTCGGGATGCTCGAGCCCGCACGACAGCCTCACCATGCCGTCGGTGATGCCGAGGTCGGTGCGTTGCTGCGGCTTCAACCGGTAGTGCGTCGTGGTTGCGGGATGCGTGATCAGGCTCTTGGCGTCGCCGAGATTGTTTGAGATGCGAACGATCCTCAATGCGTCCTGGAACGCGAACGCGCCGGTCTTGCCGCCCGCCACCTCAAACGCCACCAGGGTTGAGCCGCCGCTCATCTGCTTCTTGATGACCGCGGCCTGCGGATGGTCGGCGCGGCCGGGATAGATCAGCCGCGATACCTTGGGATGCTTGGCCAGCGCATCGGCGACCTTGGCCGCGGTGTCGGTCATCGCCCGCACCCGCACCGCCAGCGTCTCGAGTCCCTTCAGCATCACCCAGGCGTTGAACGGCGACATCGAGGGGCCGGTCTGCCGGATGAAGCCGGCGATATTGTCGTTGATGAATTTCTGCGAGCCGAGGATCACGCCGCCGAGGCAGCGGCCCTGGCCGTCGATATGCTTGGTGGTCGAATAGACCACGCAGTCGGCGCCCAGTTCGAGCGGGCTCTGCCACAGCGGCGTCGAGAACACGTTGTCGACCACCAGCGTCGCGCCGGCCGCGTGCGCGATCTTGGCGATTTCGGCAATGTCGAGCACGTCGAGATTGGGATTGGTCGGCGTCTCCAGGAAGCAGGTCTTGGTGTTCGGCCGCATCGCCGCGCGCCAGGCGTTGAGATCGAGCCCGTCGACGATGGTCGAGCTGACGCCGTAGCGCGGCAGGTAGTCCTCGACCACGTAGAGATTGGAGCCGAAGATCGACTTCGAGGCGACCACATGATCGCCGGCCTTGACCTGGCCCATGATCGAGAGCGTCACCGCCGCCATGCCGGTCGCGACTGCGCGCGCGGCCTCCGCACCCTCGAACTCGGCCATGCGCTGCTCGAACATGTTCACGGTCGGGTTGGCGAACCGCGAATACTGGTAGCCGTGGTCCTCGCCCTTGAAGCGAGCCTCGGCCTGCGCCGAGTTGTCGTAGACGTAGCCCTGGGTGAGGAACAGCGCCTCCGACGTCTCGCCGAACTGCGAGCGCAGGATGCCGGACTGAACGAGGCGGGTTTCGGGACGGTATTTTTTGGTCGCGGACTGAGACATGGTGCGAACCTCTCCGTTGGCCTTCGCCAACAAAAAACCGGCCGAGGAAAAAATCCTGGCCGGGCACACATGTCCCCGGCCTTTTAGCTATTTGTTTTACGTGGCTAGCAAGCCGACCGGCTCAAATGACCACGAGATAGATGTGGTCATACGAGCCGAGCGCCTTCCCGTCAAGGCGCCTGTCGGGCTAGATCGGTGACGTGTCGCCGCATGAAACCAAGGGCATTTTGCCGGATCACATGATCGCCGAGCTCGCGAAGGCCGGTGGGATTCGTCCCGTCCGCGACTTTGCCCCCGATCAGATCCAACCGGCGAGCCTCGATCTGCGTCTCGGCCATGTCGCTTACCGCGTGCGCGCGAGCTTCCTGCCGGGGCCGCGCACCACCGTGGCCGAGCGCATCGGCGATTTGAAGCTCCACGAGATCGCGCTGACTGCCGGCGCCGTGCTGGAGACCAACTGCGTCTACATCGTGCCGCTGCTCGAAAGCCTGGCGCTGCCCGATGACATCGCCGCCGCCGCCAATCCGAAAAGCTCGACCGGCCGCATCGACGTGTTCACCCGCGTCATCGCCGACAACACGCGCGGCTTCGATCGCATCAGCGCCGGCTATCACGGCCCGTTGTTCGCGGAGATCAGCCCGAAGACGTTTCCGGTGCTGGTGCGCGAGGGCACGCGGCTCTCCCAGATCCGCTTCCGCCGCGGCCACGGCCTGCTCGACGCCGCAGCACTTCGCGCGCTGCACGACAAGGAGCGGCTTACCGACGACGCCGATGCGGATGTCGCCGACGGCATCGCGGTTGGCGTCGATCTTGCCGGGCTTGGCCCGAACAATTACGTCGGCTACCGCGCCAAGCGCCACACCGGATTGATCGACGTCGAGAAGCGCGGCGGCCACGCCGTTGCCGATTTCTGGGAGCCGATCGCCGCGCGCGCCGACGGCAGTCTGATCCTCGACCCCGACGAGTTCTACATCCTGGCGTCGAAGGAGGCGGTCCAGGTGCCGCCCGACTACGCCGCCGAGATGGTGCCGTTCGATCCGCTGGTCGGCGAATTCCGCGTCCACTACGCGGGCTTCTTCGACCCGGGCTTCGGCTACGCCGGTGCCGGCGGCAAGGGCGCTCGCGCGGTGCTGGAGGTGCGCTCGCGCGAGGTGCCGTTCATCCTCGAGCACGGCCAGATCGTCGGCCGTCTGGTCTATGAGCGGATGATGTCGCGCCCGACCACGCTCTACGGCATGGGCATCGGCTCGAACTACCAGGCCCAGGGCCTGAAGCTGTCAAAACATTTCCGGGTTTGAGCACGACGCCCGGATCGTTGCGGGCGGAAACCAGTTCCATCACGACACCTCGGTTCCATCGCGTCACATCGGAACCATTGCTTCTCCGTAATGTTGGTTGGATATCCGACTCAACGGAAAGGAGACCATTCGATGCTTAAACGTTTCACTATTCTGATCGTAGCGTCCGGCGCGATTGCGTTCGCGGCGCCTGCCATTGCCGAAGAAGTCGGCGTTGGCGTCGGCCCGGTCGGCGTGACTGTCGGCTCGGGTCCCGATCACGTCGTGCACGAGCGCGAAGTGATCAAGGAGCGTCGCCCGGCCGACGAGAAGGTGATCATCAAGAAGGAGCACCGCCCGGACGTGGTCGAGAAGAAGACCATCATCAAGCACGAAGACTAACCACGGTCGACCTGCTCGGAAAAAGCCCCGGCTCTTGCGCCGGGGCTTTTCCGTTCGCGACCGAGGGCGTCATGGTAGAATGTCGGCTCGGCTGCGATGCTACGCCTTGGGAACAGTCGGTTCCGTTCGGCGTTGACGCGGCGACCCATCAAACGAAAGCGGTGTCGGATGCGAAAGACTGTTCTGGCTCTCGGCTTTCTTTTCGTTACACCGCTCGCCGCCCACGCCGATCCTTACAAGTGGTGTGCGGTGTACGGTGGCTTCGGCAATACCCGCGACAGCTGCTATTACATGACGTTGGCGCAGTGCCAGGCGTCGGTTTCCGGCCTGGGCGGTTGGTGCAAACCGAGCCCTTGGTACGACGGCAAGCCGGTCGTGACGCCGGAGGACCGGCGTCGCGGTGCCGCACCGGGCGCACCGCGCCAAGCGGAAAAGCAGCCACTAGGGCCTCGGCCCACGATCCAGACCGCGACAAGTCGAGGTCTTTCCCCTGAGCGCGGCCGCGTTTATTGTGGTGTCGCCCAAGTCGGCGCGGGCGTAGTTCAATGGTAGAACGGAAGCTTCCCAAGCTTCATACGAGGGTTCGATTCCCTTCGCCCGCTCCATCGCGCACGACCGGCGTCCTTGCTTCGCACTCAACCGTCGCGGGTCAATATATCGCCCAGATTGTCCCGTACGTGATGATCGTG
Organism: uncultured Alphaproteobacteria bacterium; assembly: GCA_963785665.1. Taxonomy (GTDB): domain Bacteria; phylum Pseudomonadota; class Alphaproteobacteria; order Rhizobiales; family Xanthobacteraceae; genus Z2-YC6860. The sequence continues at coordinate 397,161 of CAWAWF010000017.1, read as the reverse complement.
GGCGATAATCGGTACGGGGCCCGTTTAAAATAAGACATAGCGGCCGAGCCAATTGGCTCCCGAACGGCCCCGCAACTTTGCGATTTTCCGTCGTTTACCAAGCACGCGGATATCGGTCCGGCAGGCGGACTCTGAAGACTTGGGATTTTGATTATTGCCCCGGTTTGTGGGGCAATTAGGGGTTGAGTTGGGGGTTCGTATGGCCGGCTTACCGGTTGCGTCAGCGGCGCATTCTACCGTTGCTGAGGCTTTGAAGGATTGCTCGCGGGCGTTCTGGAGCGTGGCGGTGTTTTCCGGCGGGGTGAACCTGCTGATGCTCGCCGGCCCACTCTACATGCTCCAGGTTTACGACCGTGTGCTGTCGAGCCGCAGCGTGCCGACGCTGGTCGCGCTGACCTTGTGCCTCGTCGGCGCCTACGCCTTTCAGGCTGCGCTCGACGTGATCCGCACCCGGATCGTGGTGCGGGCTGCAACGCTGCTCGACCGCCGTCTTGAGACTACCGTCCACGCCGCGGTGGTGCGCATCGCCACCCGCAGCCCCAATGCCAGGGACGCGACCCAGCCGGTGCGCGACCTTGACCAGATTCGCACGTTCCTACCGGCACCGGACCGATCGCTGTTGTCGATCTGCCGTGGATGCCGGTGTTCCTGGCAATCTGCTTTCTGCTGCATCCGTGGCTCGGCGTTACCGCGTGCGCCGACGCGCTGATCCTGTTCGGCCTTGCCATTCTCACCGAGCGGGCGAGCCGCACGTTGTCGCGCGCCCTCGGGCAGCACGCCAGCCTCCGCCAGTCGATGGTGGAAGCCGACCGCCGCAACAGCGAAAGCATCGTCGCCATGGGGATGGCGGATTCGCTGGCCAACCGCTGGGACGGCGGTCAACAGGAGCTATCTGAACGCCGTCGGCAGCTCCACCGATGTTACCGGCACCTACCGCAGCATCTCCAAGGTGGTCCGCATCTTCCTGCAATCTTCGATGCTCGGTATCGGCGCTTTCCTGGTGATCAAGGGCGAGATGACCGCCGGCTCCATGAGTGCTGCGTCCATCATGATGGGCCGCGCGCTGGCGCCGATCGAAACGCTGATCGCCAACTGGCGCAACTTCATTGCCGCGCGCCTGAGCATCCGGCGGCTGTCTGAAACTCTGGCGAAAATGGGCCCCACTCGCACGGTGACCGAGTTGCGGCGCCCGGCGGAAAGCCTCGAGGTTGAGAACGTCGCGGTCGCTCCGCCCGGCGCGCAGAAGGTGATTGTCCGCGACATACAGTTCCGGCTCGCGGCCGGCGAGGCGCTGGCGTCATTGGTCCGAGTGGCGCCGGGAAGACCTCGCTGGTCCGCGTTCTGGTCGCATCTGGCCTGCGGTGCGTGGCGGCGTCCGGCTTGATGGCGCCGCGCTCGACCAATGGAGCCGACATCGCTCGGCAGCCACATCGGCTTCGTGTCCCAGGAGATGGACCTGTTCGACGGCACCATCGCCGAGAACATCTCCCGGATGGCGTCGCAGCCGGACAGTGAGGCGGTGCTGGAGGCCGCGCGGGCTGCCGACGCCCACGACATGATCCTGCGGATGCCGGCCGGCTACGACACCCCGATCGGGGAAAGCGGGCATGCACTATCAGGCGGACAGCGCCAGCGCATCGCGCTGGCGCGCGCACTGTACGGAAATCCCTTCCTGCTGGTGCTCGACGAAGCCGGCTCCAATCTCGACAAGGACGGCGAGACCGCATTGCTGGCCGCGATCGAGGGCGCCAAGTCGCGGGGCTCGATTGTCATCATGGTCGCGCATCGGCCGTCGGCGCTGGCATCTTGCGACAAGGTGCTCTGGCTCGCCAACGGTACGCGGCAGGCTTATGGCCCTCGCGATGAAACGTTGAGAAAGATTCTGGCGCCCAAGCCGTCGCCCGCTGCGGCGGTTGGCAACCTCAAGGTCGTGCGCGACGTGCCAACGATGGTCGGAGCCGAGTGATGGCCACCGAGACCCAAGATCCGCCCCAAGACCCACGCCGCGTCATCCGCAAGCTCAACATCGCCGGCTTTGCGATCATGGTGCTGATGTTCGGCGGCTTCGGCGGCTGGGCCGCCACCAGCCAGCTCTCCGGCGCGGTGATCGCGCCCGGAATGGTCGTTGTGGAATCGTACGTCAAGAAGGTCCAGCACCCGACCGGCGGCATCGTTGGCGCGATCCTGGTGCACGAAGGCGACAGCGTTGAGGCCGGACAGGTCGTCATGCGGCTCGACGACACAGTGACGCGCTCCACCCTCGGCGTGGTGCGGTCACAGCTTGACGAACTGCTGGCGCGCGAAGCGCGCTAGACCGCCGAGCGCGACAGCGACCCGGCTATCGTTTTTCCCGATGAGCTGATTGCCCGGGAGGGCGAAAAGGGAGTCGGCACCGCGATGCGCGGCGAGCGCACGCTGTTCGAGTCACGCCGCAACGGCCGCTTGGGCCAGCAGTCGCAACTCCGCGAGCGCGTCGTGCAAAGCAACGAGGAGATTCGCGGGCTGTCCGCCCAGCAGGAGTCCAAGGAGCGCGAGATCAAGATCATCACCCAGGAGCTGACCGGTGTCTCATCGCTATGGGACAAGAATCTCGTTTCGATCTCGCGACTGATGACGCTGCAGCGCGACAAGGCGCGGCTCGAAGGCGAACGGGGCCAAAATATCGCCGACATCGCTCGCGCCCGCGGCGAGATCAGCGAGACCGAGTTGCAGATTCTCCGGCTCGACCAGGATTTCAGAACCGACGTTCTGAAGGACACCAGGGAGACCCAGGGCAAGATCGCCGAGCTCAGGGAACGGGTCACCGCGGCCGAGGATCAGCTCAAGCGCGTCGATATCCGGGCGCCGCAGTCGGGCATCGTCCAGCAGCTCAATGTGCATACCGTCGGCGGCGTCATCCAGGCCGGCGAGGCCGTGATGCTGATTGTTCCGGAGTCCGATACGCTGGTGGTCGAGGCCAAGGTGCCGCCGCAGGACATCGACCAGCTCGTGGTCGGCGCCCCCGCGGCGGTGCGGGTTCAGGCTGGCAACCAGCGGACCATGCCGGATATGTCCGGCAAGTTGATCCAGGTGGCCGCCGACCTCAGTCACGATCCACCCGCGAGCGGCCAGAACACGCCGCCCTATTATCTGGTTCGTGTGTCGCTTCCCGATGATCAGGTCCGCAAGCTGGGCGACCTGCATCTGGTGCCAGGCATGCCGGCGGAGGCGTTCATCCAGACCCACGCAAGAACGCCGCTGCAGTATCTGCTGAAGCCACTGCACGACCAGATCACCCGGACGTTCCGCGAACGCTGAGCTCCGGGTGGACTAGATTTCGATCTCGCGTCCGATTTCGACGAAATCCCGTGGCGGCAGCTTGAACAGGTCGACCGCGTGGATCGAGTTCCTCAGCAGGAACGCGAACAGCAGCCGCCGCCAGCGCCACAGATGCGGCGCACGGCTGCGGTGCATCGTTCGGTGCCGCTCGGCAAAATAGATTGCGTCGTCGAATTTCAGCACGCTGTGCGCCTCCTGAGCCTTGTGGAGCGTGGCCGGAACGTCGGGCACCTCCATGAAGCCGTAGCGCACCACGAGGTGCCAGAAGCCCGGGCAAAGCTCGGTGATCTCGAGCCGTTCGTCGCTGTCGATCCGTGGATAATCGGTGAGGTGCACGGTGAGCGCGACCATGACCTTGGGCACCGCGCCGAATTGTTCGATATGCTCGACCAGCACGTTCGGCACCTGGTGGCTGAGGCGGGTCAGGAAGATCGCCGTGCGCGGCGCGCGAAGCCGATGGCTCGCCAATTCGCGCCGGAACTCGGCCAGCGGCTTCGCTCGCAGATTCAGAACATGATGGATGGCGTCGATGCCGGCGCGCCAGCTCGTCATCAGCAGCATGATGACTGCGCCGAGCAGCAGCGGGATCCAGCCGCCTTGCAGTATTTTCAGGAGGTTGGCGCCGAAGAACGCGATGTCGACGACGATGAACACGCCGAAAATCGAGGCCGCCTTCCATAGTGGCCAGCGCCAGTTCACGTGCATGATCCGATAAAGCAGCGCCGTGGTCAGCAGCATCGTCGTGGACACGGCGGTGCCGTAGGCGCCGGCCAGACGGTCCGAACTGGCGAAGTCGATGGTGATCGCTATGGTCAGCGCCATCATCGCCCAGTTGACGACAGGCACGTAGACTTGGCCGTACTCGGCCGACGACGTCTGCTCAACGCGCATGCCCGGCAGCCAGCCGAGCTGCATCGCCTGCCGGCTGAGCGAGAAGGCGCCGGTGATGATGGCCTGGCTCGCGATGATGGTGGCGAGCGTCGCCAGCGCGACCAGCGGATAGAGCGCCCAGCCCGGAGCAAGCTGGAAGAAGGCGTTGTGGCTGACGTCGGCTTGATCGAGATAGAGCGCGGTCTGACCGGCATAGCTCAACAGCAGCGCCGGCAGCACGATGGCGAACCAGGCGACACGGATCGGTGCGCGGCCGACATGGCCCATGTCGGCGTAGAGCGCCTCGCTGCCGGTGATGGCGAGGAACACCGCGCCGAGCAGCGTGAAGCCCACGAAGCCGTGGCTTGCCAGGAAGGATGCGGCGAACCACGGATTGATCGCTGCCAGCACCGCAGGGTGCCGTGCGACACCGATGGCGCCGGTGATGCCGATGACGACGAACCAGACCAGCATCAACGGGCCGAAGGCCTTGCCCACCAGCGCGGTGCCGAAGCGCTGCACCGAAAACAGCACGGCGAGGATGACGACGCCCGCCGGCATCACGTAAGGCGCGAAGATGTCGGTCGCGACGTTGAGCCCCTCCAGCGCGCTCAACACCGAGATCGCCGGCGTGATGATGCCGTCGCCGTAGATCAGCGCCGCCCCGAACAGGCCGCAGGCGATCAGCGGCCAGTGTGGGCCGTGCCAGCTCAGGCGGGTGCTCGCCATCAGGGCGAGGATGCCGCCTTCGCCGTGATTGTCGGCGCGCATCACCAGCACGCAATATTTGATCGAGATGACGACGATCAGCGCCCAGACGATCAGCGACAGGCAGCCCAGCGCGGTGTCCGGATCGAGGTGGCCGCCGACCGCCTTGGTGATGGCCTGGAAGGTGTAGAGCGGGCTGGTGCCGAGGTCGCCGAACACGATGCCGAGCGCGGTCAGCAACGCGCCGCCGGTGAAGGCGTGCGGGCGGTCGCTGTGCTCGATGGTGGGGTCTTCCTGCTTGCCCGCGGGCTCTTTGGCCTGCTTGGGCTGTTTCGATTGGGCCATTGTCCACCGGCGGGAACCGCCCGAAAACCGCTGATAGAACGCCGGCTTCGGCGGTTGGTTCGCTGTTTGATGTGAAAATAGTTCCGAACCAATCGGGGCGCAGAAGCATTGTTGCGAATGGGCGTCGCGATCGGGCAGGGTTGCGCCATGAGCAGAATGACGGGCTGGCTCGCTGCGGCGATCATCGCCCTGGCGATGTCGCCGGCCGGCGCCGCCGTCACGCCGCAGGCCTATCGCGATGTCGGCGTTTCGCTGCCGGCCGACGCAGCGGTGCCGGCCGGCGCGATGGTGCGCGACGAACACGGCCGGCTCCTCGATCTTGCGGCTTCGATCCGGCAGCCGTCGGTCCTGGTCTTTGCCGACTACACCTGCACGACCTTGTGCGGCCCGATCGTGGCCTTCGCCGCAGGCGCGCTGGAGAAATCCGGCCTGGCGCCCGGGACCGACTTTCGGCTGATCGTGGTCGGCCTCGATCCGAAGGACACCGCGGCCGACGTCGCGCGCATGCGAGCCGATCATCTCGGCGGCAATGCCGCGCTTGGCGCGGCAACCACATTCGTCACCGCGGATCAGGCGACCGTGTCGCGGCTCACGGCGGCGCTCGGCTATCGCTATGCCTACGACGAGGAGCACGACCAGTACGTCCATCCCGGCGCGGCCTATGTGCTCCGCGCCGACGGCCGCGTCAGCCAGGTGCTGACCGGGCTTGGTCTCTCCCCCGGCGACATGCGGCTCGCGCTGGTCGAAGCCGGCGAGGGGCGCGTCGGCACCATCGGCGATCAGGTGCGGCTGCTGTGCTCCGGGTTCGATCCCGCGCACGGCAGCTACAATCTGCTGGTGTCGCGCGTGCTGGCCGCCACCGGCCTCGCGACCATCCTGGCGATCGGCGGCGGCATCGGCCTGCTGATCCTAGCGGGCCGCCGCCGCGCGGCTTGACCAGCGCTGCCACAGCGGTCCGGCCATCCGCCACGCCAGGCACCAGCTTGCGCCGACGGCGAGCAGCGCCGCCGGCAGATCGAGCAGCAGCATGAGGCTGCCGACGTGGAGCGGCGGCAGGATCAGCACCGCGGCCTCCAGAAAGCGAAGCGCCAGGGTCGCCGCCGCGAGCCAAAGCAGCGCCCGCGTGCTGGTGCGCACCTGCTCCGACAGCAGCGCGAAGAACGGCAGCACGAACTGCGCGATGTACAATCCCCACAGCGCGTAGGCCCAGCCGCCCTCGCAGCCGCGTCAGGTACCAGATCACCTCGTCCGGAATGTTGCCGGTCCAGATGATGATGTACTGCATCGCGTGCAGATACGCCCACAGCAGCAGCACGGAGAGCAGCACGGCGCTGTAGGACGCGTTGGCCATCTGGTGCGAGCGCTTGAGCGTCAGCAGCGCCACCAGGCCGAACGCGAGTCCGGCCAGCAGGTCGAAGCCGATCGTCAGCAGGCCGTAGATCGAGGAATGAAAATGCGGCTCGACCGATTCCAGCCAGTCGATGCCGGCCCACGACGATGTCAGCGCCCAGACGATCAGTCCGGCGGAGGCGGCGCGGGTCATCGCCGCGTCGTCGCCATAGGCGCGCACCGCCCACACCGCGAGCGCCGCTCCAGATCGCGAAATAGCCGACGGCGCGCAGCACGAAAAACCACGGCGTCAGATAGGCGGCCTTGAACGCCGGGAGCGTTCCGGGGTCCGCCGCCCATGGATAGATCCAGCCAAGCCCGACGACCACCGGAATGAAAAGCAGCGGCCACGATCGGCATCGTCAGCGCGGCATCGGACAGCGGCTCGTGCAGATCGCGCGTCCAGCCGGCGCGCACCAGATAGCTGGTGAACAGAACGGCGATGGCGCCGATCGGGATCGCGCTGACCGCGAACCAGGCGGTGAGATAGCTCGCCAGCGCGATCTTCGGATCGACCAGCAGGCCCGACGGCGCAGCCGGCAAAGCCGATCGCGGCGGCGACGGCACCAGCGCTGTTCGTCCCGGGTCATGGCTTCTCCGCATTGAGAAGCGTCTGCTGGTCCGGCGGCACGTCGTCCAGCGCGGCGTGCTGGCTGAGCTGCAACGCGCGGATATAGGCGACGATGGCCCAGCGGTCGCGCGGCCGCACGCGGTCGCCATGCGCGTACATCGCGCCGAAGCCGTTGCTGATCACATCGAACAGGTGCTGGTCGGTCGCCGCGCGCTGCCGGTCGTCGTGCAGGCTCACGGGCTGCGGCATGCCGCGCTGCACGACGATGCCGTGGCCGGTGCCGACGCGGTCATGGCAGGGCGAGCAGTACACGTCGTATTCGACGCGGCCTCGTTGCAGCAGCTCCGCCGTCACCTGCGGCCTGTTGCTTCGCTTCATCGGCGCGGTCGAGGTCGTCGCGCGCGACCGTGCCCGGCACCGGCGCCTGCAGCACCTTGCCGTCGCGGAACAGGCCGGACGGCTTGTATTCGTTGATCCTTCGGCTGCGAATCCATGTTCGAGCGGGTGCAGCCCGCGATCGTCAGCACGCAGAGCAGCAGCGGTGCGAGACGCGTGTCATGTCGCCTCCACCGTCTCGACCGAGGCCGGATCGAGCTTCTTCAAGAAAGCTCGTGGTCTTGCCGACATCGAACTGCGCATCGGTCGCCAGCACGCACAGGAAGAAGCGATCCTTGGAGGCGCGGTGAAACGCCGGCGCGGCGAACACCGGATGATGCAGCCGCGGCAGGCCGTTGAGCGCCAGCATGCCGAACGCCGGCGTCAGCGCGGCAAACAGCACGGTCAGCTCGAAGGCGACCACGGCGAAGGCCGACAGCGCATAGAGCGGCCGGCCGCCGACGTTGATCGGATAGTCGAAATTGGTGAAAAGCTGCATGCCGATCGCGATCGCGAAGCCGAAGATGCCGCCGAACAGCCCGAGCCAGAGCACGCGGCGGTCGCGCAGCCGCAGCACCGGGAACAGCTCGTAGACCGGGAACGGCGTGAACGCGTCGAGCTCGCGATAGCCTTCCTCGCGCGCGCGCTTCGTCGCCTCGACCAGCGCCTCCGGCGTTTCGAACTCGGCGAGCAGGCCGTACAGCGGAGCGTCATCGGGCATGGCCCAGCTCCTTCTTCTCCTCGTGCAGCACCTCCTTGGTCTCGAAGATCGAGATCACCGGCAGCAGCCGGATGATCAGAAGGAACGGCACGAAGAACAGCCCGATGGTGCCGGCATAGGTCGCCCAGTCCCAGAACGTCGGGTGATAGACGCCCCACGACGACACCAGGAAGTCGCGGTAGAGGCTGGTCACCAGGATCATGTAGCGTTCGAGCCACATGCCGACCGCGACGCTGGTCGAGATCGCGAACAGCATCCACGGGCTGCGCCGCACCGCGCGCCACCACAGCGGCTGCAGCACGACGAAGTTGAAGACCACGGCGCCCCAATAGCTCCACCAATACTCGCCGAAGAAGCGGTCCTGCAGCGTCTGCAATTCGTGCGGCTCGCCGGAGTAGAGCGCGTCGAACACCTCGAACACGTAGCCGTAGGCGGTCATCAGGCCGCAGGCGAGCAGCACCTTGCCGAGCAGGTCGAGATGATCGTCGGTGACGAGGTTGTGCAGGCTGAACAGCGAGCGCAGCGCGATCGCGATCATCGCCACCACGGCGAAGCCGGAGAAGGCCGCGCCGAGCACGAAATACGGCGGGAAGATCGTCGAATGCCAGCCCGGGAATGGTGCCGGCGGCGAACAGCAGCGACACCTCGCTGTGCACCGACACCACCAGCGGCACCGCGAGCGCCGCCAGCAGCCGGTAGGCCTGGTGCCAGCGCAGCCAGTGCAGCGCCGAGCCGCGCCAGCCGAGCGACAGCACGCCGAAGAAGACCTGCCAGCCGCGCCGCCGGGCGCGGTCGCGCGCCGCGGCGAGATCGGGCACGAGGCCGATGTACCAGAACACGACCGACACGGTGAGATAGGTCAGCACCGCCCAGATGTCCCATTCCAGCGGGCTGCGGAACTGCGGCCACACGTCCATCGTCGCCGGATAGGGGAACATCCAGTAGAAGAACCACGGCCGGCCGAGATGCAGGATCGGATAGATGCCGGCGCACATCACGGCGAACAGCGTCATCGTCTCGGCGAAGCGATTGAGCGAATTGCGCCAGTCGCGGCCGAGCAGCAGCAGCAGCGCCGAGATCAGCGTGCCGGCGTGGCCGATGCCGAGCCACCAGACGTAATTGTGGATCGCGAAGGCCCAGTTGACCGGGATGTTGAGGCCCCAGACGCCGACGCCCTGGGTGAACAGCACGGTCGCCGAGACGAACAACAGCCCGAGCAGCGCCGACGACACGCCGAGCGCGATCAGCCAGATGCGGCGCGTCGGAAAATGCAGCGGAATGCCGGCGAGCTGATCGGTGACGTCGGCGTAGGTCTGCCGCGGCGGCAGGATCGGGCGGGCCTCGGCATGGCTCATGCCGCGCCTCCCTGGTCGGGATCGTCATTCCAGCGCGCCAGATAGGTGGTGCGCGGCCGCGTGCCGAGCTCTTCGAGCAGCACGTAGTGCCGGCCGCTGCGCGCGGCGCTGCGCCACCGCGGAATCCTTGTCCTTGAGATCGCCGAACACGATCGCCTTGGTCGGGCAGGCCTGCTGGCAGGCGGTGACGACCTCGTCGCGGCGGAGCGGCGCGGTTCTCCTTGTCGGCGGTCGACGTGCGCGGCCTCGATCCGCTGCGTGCAGTAGGTGCACTTCTCCATCACGCCGCGCGAGCGCACCGTGACGTCCGGATTCTTCGCCGCCTGCTCGGCGTCGCCGAGCTTGCGGTAGTCGAACCAGTTGAAGCGCCGCACCTTGTAGGGGCAATAGCTCGAGCAGGTCCGCGTGCCGATGCAGCGGTTGTAGACCATCTGGTTGACGCCCTCGGGCGAATGCACCGTGGCATGGACCGGGCAGCCCATCTCGCAGGGCGCCTTCTCGCAGTGCATGCACGGCACCGGCTGGAAGAAGCTCTTCGGGTTTTCGACGTCGCCGGTGTGGTAGCGATCGATGCGCAGCCACGGCATCTCGCGGCCGCGCGCGACCTGGTCCTTGCCGACCACCAGCACGTTGTTCTCGACATTGCAGGCCGAGACGCAGGCGTTGCAGCCGATGCAGAGATCGAGATCGATCACCATGCCCCAGGCGTGCTCGGGCGCGTGGTCGCCCTCCGGCAGCATGCCGTTCCAGTCCGGATAGAACGTGTGGTTCTCCTTCGGCGGCGGCGTGTGCGGCTTGTTCGCCGTCACCTCGCGCACGAAGTCGAAGCCGTCCATGCGGTGATGGGCCTGCGTGGTGGCGATCTGCTGCTGGCCGCCCGCGCGCTTGATGCTGCCGCGCGCGACGACGGCGTGCTCGTCGGGCTGGAGCGGCGTAGGCGTCGTAGCCGCTGCCGGTCGCGATGTCGCCGCCGGCGCGGCGGCCGTAGCCGAACGTCAGCGCGACGGTCTGCGGCGCCTGGCCGGGGACGATCCAGGCCGGGCCGCGCACCAGCCGGTCGCCGATCGCGACCTCGGCGATATCGCCGTTCGAAAGCCCCTGCGCGGCGGCGATCGCCGGGCTGACCGCGATCACATTGTCCCAGGTGATCTTGGTGAGCGGCTTCGGCAATTCCTGCAGCCACGCGATGTTGGCGAAGCGGCCGTCCCAGATCGTCGGATCGGGCCGGAACACGATGTCGATGTCGCCGGCGGGCTTGCGGTGTTCGCCACCGGGCGGCGGGGCGGCCTTGGCCGACAACGTGAGCGGCTTGCGCCGCGCTGTCGGCGACAAACCCATCGTGCAGGGCGCGCACCCAGCGCTGCTCGAAGTCGCCGCCGAATGTCGCCTGCCAGGTGGCGCGGACCGCGCCGTCGGCTGCGGGATCGGTCGTCCCGAGCAGCATGTCGACGAACTGGTGCACGGACCGCGACGAATAGAGCGGCGCGACCACCGGCTGGATGATGCTTGCGCTGCCGTCGACCGCGCGCGCGTCGCCGAAGCTTTCCAGCGGATGCGACAGCGGCAGATGCCATTGGCAGAGCTGCGCGGTCTCGTCGGCATGCAGGCCCGCATGAATGCGGTTTCGCACCAGCGCGAGACGCTTGGCGAAATCGAGCGCGCCGGCCGATGTGTAGGCCGGGTTGCAGTCGATCATCACCAGCGTGTCGACCGCGCTCGCCGCCATGTCGGCGACCAGCGCGGTCAGCGATTGGGTCTCGATCGCTTGGCGCGCAGAACAGGCTCGCTGTACCAGACCGTGGCGCCGGTGTTGCTCGAGCTTGTCATTGATGAGCGGCGCCAGCGCCTGCCATTGCGGATCGAGCTGCGGCCCGATCGCCAGCAGCGAATGGCCCGGGTGGGCGCGAAGCTCGCCGACGGCGCGGTCGACCCATTTGCGTTCCGGCTCGCGAAGCTCCGGCATGGCGAAGCCCGCGAGCGCGAACTGCGCGCCGATCGCCTGCGCCAGCAGCGGCAGCCGCGAGGCATCGCAGGGCAGGCGGGTCGACGCGACGGTGCCGGTGAGGCTCGGCACGCATTCCGCGACATGCAGTCGCGCGCGGCCCTGGCCCGGGGCGATCTCGCCGCGCCGCTTGGCCCACGCCGCGGCATGCGGCGACCTGATGCGGCCCCGGCCCGAGCAGATCGTGATCGATGCTGACGATGACGTCGCAGTGGTCGAGCCGGATGATGCGGCGTGACCGCGCGGCCGAAGGCGAGCGCCATCGCCTCGTCCTGCGCCGCCGTGCCGACCGGCTCGAACCGGTGCCAGCGCATCTTCGGAAATTGCTTGGCCAGCTCCTGCATCTGGCGGATCAGCGTCGGCGATGAGGTGGCGCCGGTGAGGATGCGCAGGCCTTCGCCCTGCCGCTCGCGCCAGTGCGCGCGCAGACGGAGCAACTCGTTGCTGAAGGTGCCCCAGGTCGACGGCGCGCCATCGCGCACGGGAATCTTCGAACGCTCGGGATCGTACAGCCCGAAGATCGCCGACTGCATGAACGCGTCGCTTGCGCCGCCGGTGACCGGATGATCGGGATTGCCGTCGAGCTTGGTCGGGCGGCCGGCATAGGTCGTGGCGATCACCGGCTGGGCGTAGCCTTCGAACAGCACCGCGGTGGCGTAGTACCGCGCGACGCCCGGCACGATCTGGTCGGGCTGGTTGACGTAAGGCAGCGCCTGGTCGGAGCGGGTCTGTTCGTTGCACGCGGTCAGCCCGCCGAGCAGCAGCGACGCGCCCATCAGCTTGAGGAACTGGCGGCGGCCGGGATCGTCGAACATCGACGACGCGGCGGGGAATTCCGCCTGCGAGCCAGTCGCGGAAGCCCTCCTCGTCGATCAGCTCTTCGAGGCTCGACCAGAATCGCTTGCTGCCGCCGCCGGTCACCGCGCGGATGCGCTCAAGATCGAATCGCGGTGGTGCGGGGCGGGCTGTCATCGGTGGCACACGTAGCAATGGGTGAGCTCGCCGATGCGGATGCCGTATTTCTTGAGCAATTCGTGGCCGTGCGCCTTGCGCGTCGCCGTCGGGCTTCCAGCTCATGTTGGTGACCTGGTCGGCGCGGCCGCAGGTGCGGCGCCGGATCGCGGTGGCAGTCGAGGCAGAACTGCATGGTGAGCGGCTTGGCGCGCTCGGTCAGCGCCATCTTGTCGATGCGGCCGTGGCATTCGACGCAGCCGACCCCCTTGGCGATGTGGATGTCGTGGCGGAAGAAAACGTATTCGGGCAGCACCGCCACCCGCTGCCAGTTCAGCGAAACATTGTTTGGCGAGGCTCGCGCGCACCGGCGCCAGCATCGGCGCGCCGGTCCAGATCTGCGAATGGCAGGTCATGCAGGTGTGGGTCGGCGGCAGGCCGGCGTGCGGCCCTTCGGCGACGCTGGTGTGGCAATAGCGGCAGTCGATGCCGAGCTCGCCGTTGTGATGGCGGTGGCTGAACGGCACCGGCTGGTCTGGTGGATGGATGTTGGCTCCCGTCACCCAGTCGGAGTGGGCGAGGCCCACCGCGAACAGGATGCTGCCGGCGGCCAAGCGACGCCGCGCCGGCCATGAACAGGCGCATCCAGGTGTCGGCCGCCGGTGAGAAAATCTGACCCATGCGGGTGGCCCGACCACGGCCCCAAGGAAAGCCCCGGCTTTCAACGGGATTTGATGATGCTGGTTCCCCACTCGCGGAACAAATTCACATTGAGCGGGCGCCGCGTGGGAACTCATTCCGTTGGCCGTTGTTGAACGGCGGGGGAACGTGTCTCGCGCCGGACCGGCACGATGAACGACATCACGCATCCGAACGATTACGAGAAATCGGACGCCGATCCGCGCCTGATCGCCGCATTGGCGTTGGGGGTGGCGGTCTTTCTGATCGTCACGCCGTTCGCGCTGCTCGCGGTCTATCCGGGCGCCGACCGGCTTGGCGCTCCGCCGGCCGAGCGGCCGCTGCCGCCGCAGCCGCGCCTGCAGGTGCGGCCCAAGGCCGACCTCGATGTCCTTCGCGCCGATGGAAGCGCGAACGCCTGACCAGCTTCGGCTGGGTCGACCGCGACCGGAAGATCGTGCGCATCCCGATCGAGCGCGCCATGGGCTTGCTGGCGGAGCGCGGCCTGCCAGAGTGGCCGCCGCCGCCCGCAACCGGCACCGAAATAGGCCGCGGGACCGTCCGATGCAGACCTGGATCCCGCTCTGGCTCCCCGGCGAAACCGCGCATGCCGGCGCGGTCGATCTGTTGTTCGTCGGATTGCTGGTGTCGAGCGTCCTGGTCCTGCTGCTGCTGTTCGCGCTGCTGTTGCGCTTTGCCATCCATTATCGCGCCGGCAACGCCGACGCCGATCGCGACCACCGCGTCAAGAAGAGCTGGATCTGGGAGGTGTCGTGGACCACCGCGACGCTGGTGGCCTTCCTCGGCCTGTTCGTCTGGGGCGCCCAGCTTTTCGTCAATCTCCAGGCCGCGCCGAACGATGCGCTGCCGGTCTATGTGGTCGGCAAGCAATGGATGTGGAAGGTGCAGCATCTCGGCGGCCAGCGCGAGATCAACGAGCTGCACATTCCGCTCGGGCCCGCGGTGCGCCTGATCATGGCGTCGCAGGACGTCATCCACTCGTTCTTCATCCCGGCGTTCCGCATCAAGCATGACGTCGTGCCGGGGACGACGCAGACCCTCTGGTTCCGGCCGCGGAGGGCCGGCGTGTTTCATCTGTTCTGCGCGGAGTATTGCGGCACCGATCATTCGCGCATGACCGGGCGGATCGTCGTCATGGAGCAGCCGGCGTTCGAGCAATGGCTGGCGCGCCAGGACGTCAACGGCTCGCTGGCTGCGAGCGGCGAGCGCCTGTTCCGCGCAACTCGGCTGCGGCGGCTGTCACGGCGCCGGGCGCGACGGTGCGGGCGCCGGCGCTGCAAGGCCTGTACGGCAAGCCGGTGCCGCTCAGCGACGGCACCATCGAGATCGCCGACGAGCGCTACATGCGCGATGCGATCCTCAAGCCGCGCGCCAAGATCGTCGCCGGCTATCAGCCGCTGATGCCGTCCTATGAGGGCAAGATTTCCGAGGACGAGCTGGTTCAGGTCACGGCCTACCTCAAATCGCTCGCCGAGCCGGGGCCGCCGAAATGAGCGCGCGCAATTATCTCACCGAGGACAACAGCCTGCGCTCGTGGTTCTTCACCACCGACCACAAGCGCGTCGCGGTGCTGTACTTCGCCACCATCACGCTGTTCTTCTTCATCGGCGGCGCGGCGGCGACGATCATCCGCCTGGAGCTTGCGACGCCGCAGGGCGATCTCGTCACGTCGGACGTCTACAACCGCCTGTTCACCATCCACGGCGTGATCATGGTGTGGTTCTTCCTGATCCCGTCGATCCCCAACACGCTCGGCAATTTCATCGTGCCGCTGATGATCGGCGCGCGCGACCTGGCGTTTCCGCGGCTCAACCTGACGAGCTGGTATCTGTTCATGCTCGGCGGCTGCGTCGACGCTCTACGCGGTGTTCGTCGGCGGGCTCGACACCGGCTGGACCTTCTACACGCCGTTCTCGACCGATGTATTCCAACGGCCACGTCGTGCTGGCGGTGACCGGCGTGTTCATCGCCGGCTTCTCGTCGATCCTCACCGGGCTGAACTTCATCGTCACCATCCACCGGCTGCGCGCGCCGGGCCTGACCTGGTACCGGTTGCCGCTGTTCCTGTGGTCGCTGTACGCGACCTCGGTGATCCTCGTGCTGGCGACGCCGGTGCTGGCGATGACGCTGCTGCTCATCGCGCTCGATCGCTTCGCCGGCATCGGCATTTTCGATCCGGCGCAAGGGCGGCGATCCGCTGCTGTTCCAGCATCTGTTCTGGTTCTACTCGCATCCCGCCGTCTACATCATGATCCTGCCGGGCATGGGCGTGGTCAGCGAGCTGGTCTCGGTGTTCTCGCGCAAGGCGGTGTTCGGCTACAAGTTCGTCGCCTGGTCAGCCATCGCCATCGCCGTCGTCGGCTTCTTCGTCTGGGGCCACCACATGTTCGTCTCCGGACAGTCGGTGTTCGCCGGTCTGGTCTTCTCGTTCATGAGCTTCATCGTCGCGGTGCCGTCGGCGATCAAGGTGTTCAACTGGACCGCGACGATGCACAAGGGCTGGATCCGCTTCGACGCGCCGATGCTCTATGCGCTGGGCTTCATCGGGCTGTTCACGATCGGCGGGCTGACCGGGCTGTTCCTCGCCTGCCTCGCCTATGACGTCTACGTCACCGACACCTATTTCGTGGTCGCGCATTTCCACTACATCATGGTCGGCGGCATGGTGACCGCCTATTTCGGCGGCCTGCACTACTGGTGGCCGAAGATCACCGGCCGCATGTATCCGGAATATTGGGCGCGCGCCGCGGCGATCCTGATCTTCTTCGGCTTCAACATGACGTTCTTCCCGCAGTTCATCCTCGGCGTGCTCGGCATGCCGCGGCGCTATCACGTCTATCCGCCGGAATTCCAGGTCTGGAACGTGCTGTCGTCGGCCGGCGCCACGATCCTCGCCGTCGGCCTATCTGCTGCCGCTGTTCTATCTCACCTGGTCGCTGTTCTTCGGCCGCCGCGCCACCGGCCAATCCCTGGCAGGCCACCGGCCTCGAATGGCAGATGCCCGTCGCCGCCGCCGACGCACAACTTCGAGGGCACGCCCGAGGTGAAGCGCGATCCCTACCAGTACACGCTCAAAGGCGAGGCGCGTCCGCAAAATGCCTGAGGCCCGGCCCGCCGAACAGTTTGCCGATCTGCGCCAGCAGCACGATGTGGCGCAGCTCGGCATGTGGGTCTTTCTCGCCACCGAGGTGCTGTTCTTCGGCGGCCTGATCCTGACCTACTGCGTCTATCGCTTCGGCTTTCCCGACGGCTTCGCCGAAGCCGCGCGTCACACCAAGATCGTGATCGGCACCATCAACACCGCGATTCTGCTGACCTCCAGCTTCCTGGTGGCCTGGGCGGTGGAGATCGCCAGGCTTCGCCAAGGGCGTCTCGCCGCCATGCTGCTGTGGGCGGCAGCGCTGCTCGGGATCGCGTTCCTGGTGCTCAAGGGCATCGAGTACAAGACCGAATACGACGAGCACCTGGTGCCCGGCCTGAATTTCGCTTTTCCTGGCGAGCAGGCGCGGGCCGTGTCGTTATTCTTTGCGTTCTATTTCGTCGCCACCGGGCTTCATGGGATTCATGTCGCCGTCGGTATCGTCGCGCTCGGCGTGATCGGCCTGCGTGCCCGCCAGGGTGCGTACTCGGAGCACTACCACGCGCCGGTCACCGTCGCCGGCCTCTACTGGCATTTCGTCGACGTGGTCTGGATCTTCCTGTTCGCGCTGATCTACCTGCCGGGGAGGGGCGGATGACGAAATGGCATCCGCCGCGGGCGCTGCTGCTCGCCTGGATCGGCCTTCTCGCCCTGCTCGGGCTCACCGTCGCCGGCGCCTACCAGCCGTTCGGCGCCTACAACACCGTGCTTGCGCTTGCCATCGCACTCGGCAAGGCGCTGATCGTCGCCGCGATTTTCATGGAGCTTCGCCGCGGCCATCGTCTGATGCTGGCCTTTGCCGGCGCGGGCTTCTTCTGGCTCGGCGATCATGCTCTGGCTGGCGTTCGCCGATTATCTGACGCGCCCAAACTTGTTCACCGGCGGGCTTTGGTAGGCGGTCAACGCGGCAGCGCAGCCTCGTTCTCGTTGAGCTCGCCCTCTTTCGGCTTTTCCGCCTCCGGGTCCTTGCGTTCGTCCGGCTTGCTGTCGGCCGGCTTTGCCGCGGCGCGGGCCTTCGGTTTGGCGGGCGTCTTGCCTGGCGCCGGGGTTGCGCTTTTCTTCTGCACCACGACGAACTCCGGCTCGGCAAAAGAAATCTTGGTGTCGGCCGGCAGCGCGATGCCGGCGGCCTCGCATTCCCGCTTGATCGCGTGAATCACCTGCGAGCGCGTCCGCACCTCGTAGGTGCGCTGCGATTTGGTCCACCAGCGCACCACGATGTCGACATTGTTGTTGTTGAAGGCCCACGGCAGGAAGTCCGGCTCCGGGTCTTCGAGGATGTCTTCGACCGAGTCGAGCGCTTTGCGGAACGCCGCGATCGCCTCGTCGAGATCGACCTCCAGTCCCACCGGCACCGTGATGTCGATGCGGCGGATGTCATAGGCGGTGTTGACGGTGACGGAGTGGGTGTAGATGTCGGTGTTGGGGATGATCACCAGCCGGCCGCTGAAGGTCTTCACCAGCGTCGCCCGCGTCTCCACCGCCTGCACGGTGCCTTCGATGTCGCCGACCTTGATCTGGTCGCCGCGCTTGAACGGCCGCCGGATCAGGATCAGCAGACCGGCCAGCCAGTTCTGCAGGACGTCCTTGAAGGCGAAGCCGAGCGCCACCGAACCGAGCCCGAGGCTGGCAAAAATGTCGACCGGGTGCATCGACGGCAGCACGATGGTCAGGACCACCAGCCCGCCGAGCAACAGCACGATCCAGAACAGGAAGCGGCCGAGCACATAACCGAGATCATGCCGGCCGGAGCGGACGAAGGTGCGGTGGAGGAGAAATGACGATACCTTGGCGATGCCGATGAACAGCACCGCGACAATCAATCCGACGATCAGATTGGGCAGCAGCAGAATGAATTCGTGCAGCCAGCCGTTGAGCTTGTCCCAGACAAGCTCGAAAGCGTCGCCGACGCGATGCGGGGTATCGGCGACATCGGAAGCGACCTGTGCGGGGGACGATGCCATACTGCGCGCCGGTTGTGCCTGAGATCGCTAATGAATGCCGAGGGAAAAAGTTCCTGCGTCGCTGTGATTGGCGCCGGCCCCGCGGGGCTGATGGCGGCCGAGGTGCTGTCGCGGGACGGCCGGGCGGTCACTCTGTACGAGCGGATGCCGTCGCTCGGGCGCAAATTTCTGTTGGCCGGGCGAGGCGGGCTCAACCTCACCCACAGCGAAGCGCTGCCGGATTTCGTGGCGCGGTATGGCGCGGCGGCGCCGCTTCTGCGCCAGGCGATCGAGGCATTCCCGCCGGCCGCCGTGCGCGCCTGGTGCGAGGGGCTCGGTCAGGACACCTTCGTCGGATCGAGCGGCCGGGTGTTTCCGAAATCATTCAAGACCTCGCCGCTCTTGCGCGCGTGGCTGCGGCGGCTCGCCGATGCCGGCGTCGTGGTCAAGCTGCGGCATCGCTGGATCGGCTGGGACCCGCAGGGCGGTTTGCAGTTCGAGACACCCGAAGGTGGCGTGAGCGTTGATGCCGATGCGGTGGTGCTGGCGCTCGGTGGCGCAAGCTGGCCGCGGCTCGGCTCCGATGGCGCCTGGGCCGACGTGCTGCGCA
The DNA here is from genome assembly GCA_963785665.1 of uncultured Alphaproteobacteria bacterium. Lineage (GTDB taxonomy): Bacteria > Pseudomonadota > Alphaproteobacteria > Rhizobiales > Xanthobacteraceae > Z2-YC6860. The sequence continues at coordinate 378,165 of CAWAWF010000017.1, read as the reverse complement.
ACAGCCGGCGTCGTGGTCGCGCCGCTGCGGCCCGCCAATTGCGGATTTGTCGCCGGCTGGTCCGATCTGTTCAGCGGGCGTTTCGAGGGCGCGCCGCTCAAGCGCGTCGAGCTGTCGTTTGGCGGCCAGTCGGTGCGCGGCGACGCCATCGTCACCCGGCGCGGGCTCGAGGGTGGTGCCGTCTATGCGCTGTCGGCGCCGCTCCGCGAGGCGATCGCGACCAATGGCGAGGCGATGTTGCGGATCGCGCTCCGCCCCGACCTGTCGCCTGCGGACTTGCAGCGTCGGCTTGAAGCGCCGCGCAAGAAGCAATCGCTGTCGACGTTCCTTCGCAAGGCGGCGGGCCTTTCGCCGGTCGCGATCGGGCTGCTGCATGAGGCGGCGCCCGGAAAGCTCATCGGGATGGGCGCCGCCGACCTCGCCGGCCTGATCAACGCCGTGCCGGTGCGTCTGGTCGCGACCGCGCCGCTCGAGCGCGCCATATCGACCGCCGGCGGCATCGCGTTCGACGAGATTGACGATGCCTTCATGCTGCGCCGGCGGCCGGGCGTATTCGTCGCAGGCGAGATGCTCGACTGGGAGGCGCCGACCGGCGGCTATCTGCTGCAGGCCTCGTTCGCCACCGGGGTGGCGGCGGCGCGCGGTGCGTTGGCGTGGCTCGCGCGCGGCCCCGAACGGGACTAGGTCGCGGCAGCCTTGGTCAAGATCGGGTGAGCGCCCAACACCGCGGTTGCCGCGCGACCCGATCGCGCCTATTTGAAGGGTTCCGCGAAGGATTGTCGGCCATGCCGGAAGATGCGCTGATCACGGATGTTGCGCCGCGCCGCGGTGCGATCCTGATTGTGTCGGCGGTGATGGGGCTTCTCCTGGCCGGCGCCATTGCGCTGTGGGCGCACTACGGCACGGCGGTGTTCTTCGAGACGATCCGCGCCGGCTTCGCATCGTGTTTCGGTTAAGGCAGGTTTCTTGATGAGTTCACGCACCGCACGTCTGTTGCTCGCGCTCGGCGCCTTCGTCGCCGGGCTTGTCCTGTTCTCGGCGGTGATCTTCATCGTCACCGGGCGAAGTCCTTCGCCGATCGCGATGCCGTCGGCGGTCGGCGGGCCGTTCAAGCTGGTCGACCAGAACGACAAGCCGATCACCGACCAGGACCTGAAGGGCGAGCCGTTCCTGGTGTTCTTCGGCTTCACCCATTGCCCGGACATCTGCCCGACCACGCTGTTCGATGTGTCGGAGATTTTCCGCGCGCTCGGGCCTGACGCCAAGAATGTCCGCGCGCTGTTCGTCACCGTCGATCCGGAGCGCGACACGCCGGCGGTGATGAAGGACTACCTGTCGAGCTTCGATCCGCGCATCATCGGCGTCACCGGCGATGACGCCTCGATCGCGGCGGCGGAGAAGGCCTACCGGGTCTATGCCAAGAAGGTGCCGCTCGACGGCGGCAGCTACACCATGGACCACACCGCGATCGTCTATCTGATGAACAAGGACGGCCGCTTCGTCACGCCGTTCAACATGAAGCGGCGGCCGGAAGACGCTGCGGCGGATCTCAAGCGTTATCTCTGAGTGGCGGGATCGAGCCGCGATGTGCGGGCGAGCCCATGCTCGGTCTTCTCCCAGAGATACGGGTTGCGCAGAAGCTGGAGCAGCGCGCGCCACGCCGCGAGCGAGAGCAGCAGCCAGTAGATCGGCATGAACAGCAGCGCCCAGGCGCAGCCCAGCAGGCGCCGTCGCCGCAGGCCGATCAGCCCGAGCAGGGCCGAGATGAGATAGCCGCCCGCCAGCGCAGCCGCATCGAGGCCGATAAGCGCTGGTCAAACGTCGTTCCATCCGTGCGCCATCGTGCAGCCGAGGCGCAGCGCGAACGGCAGATGGACCAGCGCCGCCAGCACCGAGCCGCCGACCAGAAGCTGGAACACGATGAAACCGGCCGGCCCCAAGCTCGCGGCAGAGGCCGACCGGCGAGCGCATGTGCACCAGCCAGGTCTGCATCCAGCCCTTGAACCAGCGCGTGCGCTGCTGGAGCCAGGGCCGAAATGGGCGGGCGCTTCCTCATAGGTGGTCGAAGGGATCACGGCGGTGCGATAGCCGAAGCGCGCCAGCCGCATGCCGAGGTCGGCATCCTCGGTGACGTTGTAAGGGTCCCAGGCGCCGATCTGCCGCAGGGCCGCGGTGCGGAAATGATTCGAGGAGCCGCCGAGCGGGAGCGGCAGCCGCCACGCGGCAAGGCCGGGGAGGAACACGTCGAACAGACCGGCGTATTCGGCGGTGAACATTCGGGTCAGCCAGGAGTCGGCGGTGTTGTCGATGGTCAGGCGCGCCTGAACGCAGGCGAGGCGGTCGCTGGCGAGTCGAAGGCATCCAGGGCGAGCCTGAGTTGATCGGGCTCCGGCCGGTCCTCGGCGTCGAACACCGCGACGAAGGCGCCGCGCACGAATGGCAGCGCGGCGTTGAGCGCCTTGGGTTTGGTGCGCGGCCCGCCGGCAGGGGCGATCAGGACCTCGAACGGTGGGCCAAGCCGCAAGCGGTGGATCGCATCGAGCGTCTCGTTGTCGCCGGTCTCCAGCACGAACTTGATATCGAGTTTTTCCAGCGGCCAATCGAACGCCCGGAGCGCGGCGGCCAAACCCGGGACGGCAGCGGCCTCGCGGTAGAGCGCGACAACGATCGAGTAGGTCGGCAATTCATGCTCGGCGATCCTCCGCACCAGCCTCCGGCGCGACAGGCTTTCGCTGACGAGCCCGAGCAGTCGCAGTCCGGTCCAGGCGAGGAAGACCGCACCCAGAACGAATTCGATGGCCGTCATCGCCGCGTTGGGCGCGACAACGGCGACGGCCAGAGCCAACAGGACCAGGCCCAGGATGCGAAGCCGCCCGGAAACGCCGCACGCCGGCCGACAGCTCGGGATGCTCGGTGCGAAGCTCATCCGCGGCGCGGTGTTCGATCTCCTGGGCGGTATGGCGCGTGACAAAGTCGTGCAGCCGCGTGGTGCTGGTGAGACGGATGCCGTGCGCCAACGCCGCGCCCGACCTGGCCAGCGATACCAGGCGGCGGCTGTCGACCAGGCGCGGCGCCACGACGAACCGCGAGCCGTTGCGATCCTGAAGCGGCAACAGCCCGGTGTTGGCGGCTTGGATCAACTCGCCGTCGGAGAGCGCGGCACGCCTCCCGCGGGGTGTTGAACAGCGGCTCGAATTCGAAGCCCAGGGAGGCGGCCAGCGCCGCGACATAAGTTTCCTCGCTGATGAAGCCCCAGGTGATCAGCACGCTATCGGCGCCGACCCCGGCCTTGATGGCGTGGGCTTCGGCCCGGCCGATCAGGTGCGGAGGCAACAGGTGCCGGACGCAATCGATCTCGGGACAACGAGCGGGATCGGGGCGGAATGCCGTATTGTCGGCGGAATCACCCGGCCCACTCGGCACGAGCGACGGAATCGCGTCAGGCGCGTTCCAATCGTCCTGCCGGGCACGGTCGATGACCGTGCCATCCCAACCCCGGTACGCCATTCCAACCCCAACACCGGGAAATGACGCTGATCGGTCCAGACCTTTGGTCTATAACCGACCGCCGTGACGCATCCCGGTCCCCTTCGCAACCGACGATTGTAAAGATGAAACGCTGCCTGGGAAGCCTATTAAAGCCGTTGGTAATCACAGGTGCCGCACTGGGAATGTGTTTCGGCATGGCGCCGGCCGGGATGGCGCAGCCTGCCGTTGCCCCCCCGCAGGTGGCGCCCGCCGGGGCAGTCGCCATTCCGGGGTTCTGGGACCCGCGGCGGCGGCCGGAGCGGCCGGACACCTCGCGCATCACCTTGATCCGCTTCATCACCGAGGTCGACTATCCGCCGTTCAACTATTCCGGGCCCGACGGCAATCCGGCGGGCTTCAATGTCGATCTCGCCCGCATGATCTGCGAGGAGTTGAAGATCGCCTGCACGGTGCAGATGCGGCGGTTCGATACGCTGCTGCCGTCGCTTGCCGACAACCGTGGCGACGCGGTGATGGCCTCGATCGCGCTGACGCCGGAGGCGCGCAAGCTCGCCGATTTCAGCGATCCGTACTACCGCACGCCCGCCCGCTTCGTGGGACGGCGTGCGCCCCCGATCAACGATGTCCGGCCGGAGGCGCTCGAAGGCAAGAAGGTCGCGGTGGTGGCCGGCACCGCGCATGAGGCGTTCCTGAAGGCGCTGTTCACCGAGGTCGCGACGCGACCCTACGCCACGCCGGAGCTGGCGCGCGATGCGCTCCGCAAGGGCGAGGTCGATCTGCTGTTCGGCGACGGCATTTCGCTGGCGTTCTGGCTCAACGGCGCGGACTCGCAGAATTGCTGCGCCTTCCGCGGCGGCCCGTTCATCGAAAGCAAGTATTTCGGCGAGGGGGTCGGCATCGCGGTCAAGCGCGGCAACGACACGCTTCGTCTGGCGTTCAACTGGGCGATGTTCCGGCTCTGGGAAAAGGGCCGCTTCAGCGATCTGTGGCTGCGCTATTTCCCGATCAGCCCGTTCTGATTGACGCCACGGGATGCGGTTCTTATGAAAGGCCGCGTCCGGAGAGCATGATGTCCCTGACCGAAACCGCCGCGTCCTTGCGCGATCTGGCCGAGCAATCCAACGCCTGGCCGTTCGAGGAGGCGCGCAAGATCGTCGCGCGCCTGAAAAAGGCGCCGAAGGACGAGGTGATCTTCGAGACCGGCTATGGCCCGTCCGGGCTGCCGCATATCGGCACCTTCGGCGAGGTGGCGCGCACCACCATGGTGCGCCACGCCTTCCGGGTCCTGACCGACGACAAGGTCAAGACCCGGCTGATCGCGTTCTCCGACGACATGGACGGGCTCCGCAAGGTGCCCGACAACGTGCCGAACAAGGAGATGCTGACGCAGCATCTCGGCAAGCCGCTGACCAAGGTGCCGGACCCGTTCGGCACGCATCCGTCGTTCGGCGAGCACAACAACGCGCGGCTGCGCGCCTTCCTCGACACGTTCGGCTTCGAGTACGAGTTCATGTCGTCGACGCAGTGCTACACGTCCGGCCGCTTCGACCAGACGCTGCTGAAGGTGCTGGAGCGCTTCGACGCGGTGATGGACATCATGCTGCCGTCGCTTCGCGAGGAGCGGGCGCAGACCTATTCGCCGTTCCTGCCGATCGATCCGAAGTCGGGCATCGTGCTGCAGGTGCCGATCCTCGCCCACGACGCCAAGCGCGGCACCATCACCTACGAGGAGCCGGGGTCGCAGGAGCGCTTCACGGTGCCGGTGACCGGCGGCCGCTGCAAGCTGCAATGGAAGCCGGACTGGGCGATGCGCTGGGTCGCGCTCGGCATCGACTACGAGATGGCCGGCAAGGACCTGATCGATTCGGTGAAGCTCAGTCGGCGAGATCTGCCGCGCGCTCGGCGGCCGTCCGCCCGAGGGGTTCAACTACGAGCTCTTCCTCGACGAGAAGGGCCAGAAGATTTCCAAGTCGAAGGGCAACGGGCTGACCATCGACGAGTGGCTGCGCTACGCCTCGCCCGGAGAGCCTGTCGCTGTTCATGTACCGCGAGCCGAAGTCGGCCAAGCGGCTCTACTTCGACGTCATCCCGCGCCACGTCGACGACTACCAGCAATTCCTCGACGGCTACGAGCGCCAGGACGGCAAGCAGCGGCTGTCCAATCCGGTCTGGCACATCCATTCCGGCAAGCCGCCGAAGGCCGACAACCCGATCTCGTTCAACATGCTGCTGACACTGGTGTCATCGTCGAACGCCGAGAACGCCGAAACCCTGTGGGGCTTCATCGGCCGCTACCGGCCGGGCGTGACGCCCGCAGACGCATCCCAAGCTCAACGACGCGGTGACTTACGCCATCCACTATTTCCGCGATTTCGTGCTGCCGGAGAAGAAATTCCGCGAGCCCGGCGAGAGCGAGCGCAAGGCGCTGCAGGACCTCCGCGATGCGCTGTCCAACCTGCCGCCCGACGCCACCGCCGAGGCGATCCAGGACGTGCTTTATGACGTCGGCCGCCGCCCGCCGTTCCTCGACGAGAAGAAAAAGGCCAAGGACGGCAAGCCCGGCGTGTCGCTCGACTGGTTCAACATGCTGTACCAGGTGCTGCTCGGCCAGGAGAAGGGCCCGCGCTTCGGCTCCTTCGTCGCGGTTTATGGACTGAAGAACACCGTCGACATGATCGACGGCGCGTTGGCGCGCTCAGCCTGAAGTGTTCGCGCCGGGGATACGGCGCCGTTCTACTCCAGCTCCAGATACGGATCGTTCAGCCGCTTATCATTCCGCCGCTTCTGCTTGATGATCTCGCCGGTGGTCCAGTACTCGCTCTTCACCGCGCGATCGGCCTCGATCTGGAATTCCTCCGGCCACTGGCCGAGCGAATAGCCGTACCACGGCATCTCCGGCTTCAGCGCCGGCAGATTGAGCTCCTCCCAGATCAGCTTCGCCTTCTCCATGAATTCCTTGGCCGGCAGCGAAATCGGCGGATACGGCCGCTTCAGCATGGCGTTGATCAGCATCGCCGAAGTCGTTGGCCTCGTAGTGATTGTCTTCGGCGCCGGCGCGCGGGCCGTGTCCCATGTCCTTGTGGTCGAGCACGCGCATGTCCTGGTGCGGCCGCATCCGGTACGACATCGCCCACATCACCATGTCGAGGTTCTCCGGATCGATGTCGTCGTTCACCGCGATGGTCAGCTTGCCGACCGACGACGAGTACGACGATGCGCCGTAGAGCGCGCGCCACACCTCGGCCTCCAGCGTGTCGGACTTGAGCTGGATCACGATCAGCTTGCGGAGGTTGGTCAGCGGCTCGTGCATGAACACCCGGGTGACGCCGCTGATGTTCAAGTGGTGCTGCAGGTGATGCAGGAACGCGGGCTCGTAGGCCACGCGCTTGATCAGGCTCGACTCGCTCGGCGTCACCTGGCTGATGATCGAGACCAGCACCGCGTTCTTCCGCCGCGTGATGCACGTCACGTCGAAGAACGCGTTGTACTCCTTCAGGTTCATGTAGCCGTGGGACTCGCCGAAGCTGCCCTCCGGCTCCAGCCACTCGGTGTCGATGAAGCCCTCGACCACGATCTCGGCCTCGGCCGGCACGATCAGGTCCACCGTCTTGGCCTTGCAGACATTGATCGGCGCGCCGACCAGGCCCCCGGCGACGGCAAGCTCGTCGAGATGCTTCGGCAGCTTGTGCACCGAGGCGAAGGTGACCGCGGGCGGCGAGCCAAGCAGCAGCGCCACCGGCATGCGCTTTTCGCCGCGCGCCTTGTATTTGAGGAAATGCTCGTGGATGCCCTGGTTCAGTTCGATCTCCGGATTCATTCCCATCCGGGTCGGGCTCTTCACCATCGCGCGGTAGTTGCCGATGTTCTGCTTGCCGGTGTCCGGGTCCTTGGTGATGAACATCGAGCACGACGCATAGGGCGCGTTGTCGAAGCCCGGCGTCGAGATCGGGATCGGCAGCGCATCGACGCCGTGGCCGTTGGTCAGGTCCGCGCCCTGATAGACGATCTCCTGGCACGCTGGATTGTCGACCATCACCGGCTCGATCTGGTGGTTCTCGGCGCGATTCCACTGCTTGGCGATGTCGGGGATCGCGCAGCCCAGCGCGGCGCTGTAGATTTTCTGGCTGGTGGCGAGCACGCCGACCGCGACCGGCATCTCATATTTGCGGCCCTTGCTGTCGACGACATTCTCGAACAGGAACGCCTTGCGATCGGGCTCGGGGATGCCGCCGCGGAACTGCCAGCGCACCAGCGCGTGCATCTCGGTGTCCTTGTTGATCGGCCGCTTGACGCGGATCAGAAGGCCCTGCTTCTCCAGCGCCGCGAGGTGGGTGTGCAGGTCCGAATATTTCAAATCACTCATGCGTCCTCCCGAGCGGGCTCGTGGGCCTCGCAACGGCCGTCAGTTGAAACAACCGGTCCCGTTTATTCAAGTGAAAAAGCCCGCCCGCATCGGCGTTTGCGCATGGCACGCTTCTTCATTGTTGCTAACATCCGCCCGCAATGACCGCCGCATCGCTCGCGCTTCTCGGCTTCACCGTCGTCCTGTCGTCATTCATTTCCGGCGTGTTCGGCATGGCCGGCGGCATGATCCTGCTCGGCCTGCTGCTGGTCTACTTCGACGTCGCCACCGCCATGGTGATGTTCTCGATCCTGCAGATTGCCGGCAACGGCTGGCGTGCGCTGCACTGGCGGCGCTTCGCGCGCTGGCCGATCGTGCTCTGGTACATCGTCGGCTCGCTGATGGCGTTCCTGGTGATGCGTGCCATCGCCTATGTGCCCAACAAGGCGGTGGTCTACATCCTGCTCGGCTCCATGCCGTTTCTGACAGAAGCTGTGCCGCAGGCGCTTCGCCCCAACATCGAATGGCGCGGCGTGCCGCTGGTGACCGGCTTCCTGACCACGGTCGTGCAGTTCATGGCCGGCGTCGGTGGGCTGTTCCTCGACATCTTCTTCAACAAGAGCAGTCTCGACCGAAAAACCACCATCGCCACCAAGGCGGTGACCCAGACCTTCAGCCATCTGGTGCGCGGGACGTATTTCGGCTCGCTCGCCGGCACCGGCCATCTGCAGATATCGATCTGGGGGCCGGGAGTGCTGCTGGCGATCTTCGGCGCGGCGACCGCGCCTTACGTGCTCGAGCGCATGACCGATCACGGCTTCCGGCGATGGACCCGCTGGATCATCTTCACCGTCTCGGCGGTCTACATCGTGCGCGGCGGCGTGCTGCTGTGGCGCGGCACGTAAGCCTTACTGACTCGCCCACACGATCCGTGCGATCCACACCACATCTTCGAGCGACAAGGTGCGCTCGGGATGGTCGGCGTTGAGCGACTTCAGCTCGACCTGCTTGGCGGTCTGCCGCTTCAGCTCCTTGACCATCACCTCGCCGCCTTTGGTCTTGACCACGACGCGGTCGCCTCGCCGCACCGGCGCGGCCGGCGAGACGATGATGACGTCGCCGTCGCGATAGGCCGGCACCATCGACTCGCCGGAAATCTCCAGCGCGTAGGCGTGCTCGTCGGTGACGGCGGGGAACGCGATCTCGTCCCAGCCCTTGCCGACCGGGAAACCGCCGTCGTCGAAATATCCGCCGGCGCCGGCTTCGGCGAAACCGATCAACGGCACCGCTTGCGCCGCGCCGGTGCTGTCGGCGATCAGCGACACGAACGACTCGACGCTTGCAGCCGGTGGCCGACAGCGCCTTGGCGATCGATTCGGTCGAAGGCCAGCGCGCGCGGCCGTCCGGCGTGATGCGCTTGGATTTGTTGAAGGTGGTGGGATCGAGCCCGGAACGCTTCGCCAGTCCCGACGGCGATAGCTTCGAGCGCGCGGCGAGGCGGTCGAGGGCGGTCCAAATCTGGTTGTGCGTGAGTGGTGCGCTGGCCATCCCGGTCTCCTTCCGGGCGTTAAGACTATTGTCCAGAGTTAGGAATTATAGCCTTGGACGCCTGTTGTCCAGTCCTACCTTGAAGAACGCAGTCATGGCCGATAGGGTCCGCGCCGCCTGAGCCGCTCCGGAGTGCCCAATTGATCGGCTTTTTTGACCGTCTGGCCCGGCCGCTGCTGCGGGCGCTCGATCCGGAAGACGCCCATCGGCTTGCCATCAAGGCTCTGAAACTCGCTCCCCGGCGGCGACCCCCGAGGGGTGATTCGCGGCTGGCGGTGCGGGCCTTCGGCCTCAACTTCGGCAATCCAATCGGGATCGCGCCGGGCTTCGACAAGCATGGCGAGGTGCCGGACGCACTGCTCGGCGCCGGCTTCGGCTTCGTCGAGATCGGCACGGTGACGCCGCGGCCGCAGGTCGGCAATCCGAGGCCCCGGCTGTTCCGGCTCAATCCCGATCAGGCGGTGATCAACCGGCTGGGCTTCAACAGCGTGGGCGCGGCGGTGGTGCTGGCCCGGCTTGCGGCGCGCGCCGAGGCCGGCGGCATCGTCGGCGTCAACGTCGGGGCCAACAAGGACTTCGGTCGATCGGATCGCCGACTACATCGGCTTGATCGAGCAGATGGCGCCGGTGGCGAGCTACGTCACGCTCAACATCTCCTCGCCCAACACGCCGGGGCTTCGCGAACTGCAACGCGCCTCTGCGGTTGACGATCTGCTCGCTCGCGTCGTCGAGGTGCGCGACCGGATCGCGCCGCGCGCCGGTCCGACTCCGCTGCTCCTGAAGATCGCGCCCGATCTTTCGCTCTCCGACCTCGACGATATTGTCGGCGTCGCCCGCGCGCGCCGGATCGACGGCATGATCGTCGGCAACACCACGATCGGCCGGCCGCCGAGCCTGCGCGATCAGGTCACGGCGCGGCAGGCCGGCGGCCTGTCGGGCCGGCCGCTTTATCCGCTGGCGACGCGGATGCTGGCGGAAACCTATGTGCGGGTGGAGGGCGCGTTCCCGCTGATTGGCGTCGGTGGCATCGATTCCGGCGCGGCCGCGCTCGGCAAGATACGAGCCGGTGCCGACCTGGTGCAGCTATACAGCGCGCTGGTGTTCCGCGGGCTCGCCTTGATCGGCGAGATCAAGGAGACGCTGACCGCCGCGCTCCACCGTGGCGACGCGGAGAAGCTCGCCGATCTGGTCGGCGTCGATGCTGCGGCGATGACGGCGGAGCCCTGGCCGGTCTAGCGCCCCGATTTAGCGCCCCTTGGGCGCGCGCATCACGCGCAGGATCAGCCAGATCGGGATCACCAGAACGGCGCCGAGCAGGAAATAGCCCCACAGCCAGCGCACCGCGTCGAAGCCCATGTTCCAGATGTCGCGGATCAGCCGCTGCAGGCTCGCGAAGATGTTCCAGGGATCGAGGCCGAGTGCCGACAGCACGACGCCGATCAGGATCGACAGCAGGATCAGCTTGGCGAGCACGGCAAGCGGCGAGCCGCCGAGGAAGCGGTTGATGTTTTCAGTCATTCGAATCTCCCGAACCGACGGACTCTAGCACGGGCGAAGCGGCGCTGCGGCCCGTTTCAATTCGTCCCAGCATGGTCTCCAGCGTCTCAAGCCGGTCGGCCTCGCGCGGCGGCTTGTCCCAGCGCAGCCGGCTGATGCGGGGAAACCGCATGGCAAGCCCGGACTTGTGCCGGGTCGAGCGCTGCAGCCCCTCGAATGCGACCTCGAACACCAGGCCCTTGTCGGCGTCATGCGTCACCTCACGCACCGGTCCGAACCGCTCGGTGGTGTTGTTGCGGATGAAGCGATCGATCTGGTGCAACTCCTCGTCGGTGAAACCGAAATAGGCCTTGCCGACCGGCACCAGTTCGTCGCCGGCCGCGCCTGCCGTCCAGACGCCGAACGTGTAGTCGGAATAGTACGACGAGCGCTTGCCGTGGCCGCGCTGGGCATACATCAGCACCGCATCGACGGTGAGGGGATCGCGCTTCCACTTCCACCACAGGCCCTTCGGCCGGCCGGGCACGTAAGGCGCGTCGCGGCGCTTCAGCATGACGCCTTCGACCGCGCCGGCATCGTCGCCGGCGCCGGCCTTCGCCGGATCGGCGCGCGCCGCGGTGAGCGCGTCCCAGGTGTCGAACGGCACCAGCGGCGAGAGATCGACGCGCGGATCGTTCAGCTTTTCGATGAAGGCCTGCAGCCGCGTCCGCCGCTCGGCGAACGGCAGATCGCGCAGGTCCTCGGTGCCGTCGACCAGGAGGTCGTAGGCGCGCAGATGGGCGGGAAATTCCGATAGCAGCTTCGCCGTGACGGCCTTGCGGTTGAGCCGCTGCTGCAACACGTTGAACGACTGCACCCGGCCGTCGCGCACGATCAGAAGTTCGCCGTCGATCGAGCCGGGCAGCCGCAGCGCCTCGGCCAGATCGGGAAAGCTTTTCGAGATGTCCTCGCCGGTCCGCGAATAGAGCCGCGTCACCGCGCGGCCGTCGTCGTCCACGCCGGCCACCGCCTGCACGCGGATGCCGTCCCATTTCCACTCCGCGGTGAAGTCGCTGGGATCGAGCGCGGCGAAATCCGGCTCCTCGATGGCATGCGCCAGCATCGCCGGGCGGAACGGCGCCGGATCGCGCGAGGTCGGCATCTCGCCGCGGCCTTCGAGCCAGGCGAACAACTCGGTGTAGGGCGGCGACAGCCCCGGCCAGATGATCTCGATCTCGTTCGGCTCCTTGCCGCCGAGCGAGGCCGCCGCGGTCTTGGCCAGCCGCGCCGACACGCCGATCCGCAATGCTCCGGTGACGAGCTTGAGCAGCGCCCAGCGGCCGGTCTCGTCGAGGCCGTCGAGCCAGCGGGCAAGCTGCGCCGGAAGCTGCGCCTTGCCGAGCGTGGCCAGCGTCTCGATCACATCCGTGAGCGACGGCGTTGCGTTCGGCTTCTGCGACGGATCGGCCGGCCACATCAGCGCCACCGTCTCGGACAGATCGCCGACATAGTCGTAGCTCAGCTCGAACAGCACCGGATCGGTGCGCTCGGCGATCAGCGCGCGGATCACCCCGGCCTTGGCGTGCTGGAACGACAGCGCGCCGGTCAGCGCCGCCAGCGCGAAGCCGCGCTCCGGGTCCGGCGTGGTGCGGAGATATTCGGCGATCAGCCGCAGCTTGTTGTTGCGGCCGGGCTCGTAGGCCAGGCGGTCGAGCAGCTCGGCGAACTTGTTCATGGCTGGATCGGGGGCGCCTCGCCGGTCACGCCATCCGTCGTGCCGTCGCTCTCGTCCTCGTCGCCATAGCCGACGATGGCGAGCGGCCGCGCCTTCAGCCCGCGCGCCTTGCTCCAATGCACCAGCGCGTCCTCCTGGCCATGCGTCACCCAGATTTCCGATGCGCCGGTCGCGGCGATGGTCGCGGTGAGGCCGTCCCAGTCGGCATGGTCGGAGATCACCAGCGGCAGCTCGACGCCGCGCTGGCGGGCGCGCGCCCGCACCCGCATCCAGCCCGACGCGAAGCACGGCACCGGATCGGGGAAGCGCCGCGTCCACACATCCTGCAATGCCGACGGCGGGCAGAGTGCGATGGCGCCGGCGAGTTCTTTCTTGTCCGCGCCCCGCACGGGCGTCAGCTCGCCGAGGTCGATGCCGCGGCTGACGTAGTAGTTGGTGATCTTCTCCATCGCGCCATGCAGGTAGATCGGCTTGTCGTAACCGGCCTTGCGGATCAGAGCCATCATCCGCTGCGCCTTGCCGAGCGAATAGGCGCCGACCAGATGCGCGCGCTCGGGAAACACCGCGACCGAATGCAGGAGCTTGCCGACCTCGCCCTCGGCGTCATGGTGACGGAACACCGGCAGGCCGAACGTCGCCTCGGTGATGAACACGTCGCACGGCACCAGCTCGAACGGCGCACACGTGGGATCGGGCGCGTCCTTGTAGTCGCCGGAGGCGACGATGCGGCAATCCTTGTGCTCCACCGCGACCTGGGCGGAACCGAGCACATGGCCGGCCGGATGGAACGTCACCTTGACGCCGCCGAGCGTCATGGTCTCGCCCGGCTTTGCCACCTGGGTGGAGCCCGCGAAGCTCTCGCCGTAGCGCAGCCGCATCATGTCGAGAGTTTCTTGCGTGGCCAGCACCGAGCCGTGGCCCGGCCGGGCATGGTCGGAATGGCCATGCGTGATCACGGCCTTGTCGACCGGCCGCGTCGGATCGATATGAAAGCCGCCGGTCTGGCAGCAGACGCCCGACGGGGTCGGCGTCAAAAGCTGTTCGGGACGCATCCGCCAGAGATATGTCAGAACGGCTCCGGGAAAAGGTCCGATATGCCCGCGCAACCGCTGTTCGTGTCATCCGGCGATCTGGTCGCCGACCGGCGCTACCAATGGGCGCTGGATTATCTCAAGCGCGGCGATGCGGAAGCCGCCGCCGACATCCTGCGGCAGGTGGTGGAGACCGCGCCAGGCTTCGCCACCGCTTGGTTCGCGCTGGCCTCGGTCCGCGAGGCGACCGGCGACCGCGATGGCGCCATCGCAGCGTTCAAGACGGCGCGCGACGCCGACCGCGAGGACTACCATGGCGCGCGGCTGCATCTGGCCCGGCTCGGCGTCGGCGAGGCGACGCCTTCGATGACCGGGGTCTATGTGCGCCGGCTGTTCGACCAGCACGCGCCGGAGTTCGACCGCGCGCTGGTGGAGCGGCTCGACTATCGCGGGCCGGAGCTTTTGCTCGCCGCGCTCCGTCCGCCGGATGGCCAGCGGTTCCGGCTCGGCTCGGTGCTGGACCTCGGCTGCGGCACGGGATTGGCCGGCGTGGCGTTCCGGCCGTATTGCGACTGGCTGGCCGGCGTCGACATTTCGTCGGGCATGGTCGAGCAGGCCCGCGCCAAGGGTCTCTATGATCGCCTGGAGGTGTCCGATCTGCTCGAATTCCTCGCCGCCGAAGCCGGCGCGCAGCATCCATCTCGTGCTGGCGGCGGATGTCTTTGTCTATTGCAGTGATCTTTTCCCCATCGCCAAAGCCGTTGCGGAGGTGCTGGCCCCGGGCGGCCGGTTCGCCTTCACCGTCGAGACCCACGACGCGCCGGGCGTGCGTCTGCAGGAAACGCTACGCTATGCCCACGGCGCGACCCATGTCCGCGATGCCATCGCCGCCGCCGGACTGGAACTCGACACACTCACGTCCGCGTCAACGCGGAGCGAGAAGGGCGCGCCGGTCGAGGGCCTGTTGGTGGTAGCCTCGGCACCGCCATCTTCGCCGGCCAGAATCCCATAGGGAGGACACCGCATGACAAGAATGATCGCCGCGCTGCTGATCGCAGCATCGTTCGCCACCGCTGCGAGCGCGCAGGACAAGGTCCGCATCGCGGTCGGCGGCAAATCGGCGGTGTACTATCTGCCGCTGTCGGTGGCCGAGCGACTCGGCGCGTTCAAGGAGGCCGGGCTCGATGTCGAGATCGCCGACGTGGCGAGCGGCGGTCGCACCTTGCAAGCCGTTGTCGGCGGCAGTTCCGAGATCGGCGTCGGCAACTTCGACCACACCATCCAGATGCAAGCGAAGCATCAGCCGGTCGTGGCGGTGCTTCAGTTCGGCCGCTATCCGGGTTTTGTGCTGGCGATGATGGCCGCCAAGGCCGATCGCTATCATTCACCGAAGGACCTGAAGGGCATGACGGTCGGCGTCACGTCGCCGGGTTCGGCGACGCATTTCATGGCTGCGTACATGCTGGTGCGCAGCGGCATGAAGGTCGATGACGCGTCCTTTGTCGGCACCGGCACCACTTCGACCGCGGTGGCCGCCGCCCGCCGTGCCGAGATCGACGCCATCGTCAGCTCCGATCCGATGATGACGCTGATGGAGGCCGAGCATCTGGTGAAGATCGTGGCAGATACCCGCACCGAGGCCGGCACCAAGGCGGTGTATGGCGGGCCGTATCCCGGCGGCGCGATCTACGCGACGCCGGCGTTCATCGAGAAGAATCCGCAGGTGGTGCAGAAGGTGGTCGATGCCTTCGTGCACAGCTTGAAGTGGATCGCGAGCCACTCCGCCGAGGACATCGCCAAGCTGATGCCGGAGGAGTACGCGCTCGGCAACCGGCCGGTCTACGTGAAGGCGCTCGACATCTCGAAGGCGATGTATTCGCCGGACGGCACGTTCGTGCCGGGCGCGGTCGAGACCTCGTATGCGGTGCTGAAGGTGTTCGATCCAACCGTCGCCGCGGCCACGATCGACCTCAGCAAGACGTCCGACGACCGGTTCGTGAAGAAGGCGAATGCCGGCAAGTAGCATGCGGACATGAGTTCGGCGAAAAAGATCGACACCGCTCCGCTGCTGCCGGAGGCTTTTTCGCGCTGGTTCGCCTCCCGCGGCTGGACGCCGCGCGCCCATCAATTGGAATTGCTTTCGCGCGCCCGCGATGGCCGCTCGGTGCTGCTGATCGCACCGACCGGCGGCGGCAAGACGCTTGGCGGGTTTTCTGCCGACGCTGGTGGAGCTTTCCGAGCGGAACGCCAAGCTGAAGCGCGTGGTCTCGACCGGCCGTGAGCTGCGCCGCTCCGAGGGCCTGCACACGCTCTACATCTCGCCGCTGAAGGCGCTGGCGGTCGACATCGCCCGCAACCTGGAAACGCCGGTGCGGGAAATGGGATTGTCCATTCGCATCGAAACGCGCACCGGCGATACACCCTCATCCAAGCGCCAGCGCCAGCGCCGCGATCCGCCCGACGTGCTGCTCACCACGCCCGAGCAACTCGCGCTGCTGCTCGCCAGCGCCGACGCGCCTTATCTGTTCGGCAGCCTGAAGCGCGTCGTGCTCGACGAGCTGCACGCGCTGGTCACCTCAAAGCGCGGCGATCTGCTGTCGCTCGGTCTCGCCCGGCTGTGGCGCATGGCTCCCGATCTCCGCATCACCGGCCTTTCGGCGACCGTCGCCGAGCCCGAGGACCTGTCGCGCTTCCTGGTGCCGCAGCCGGAGGGCGAACGACGCTTCGCCGACCTCGTCATCGCCGACGGTGGCGCCGAGCCCAACGTCACCATGCTGGCGCCCGGCGAATATCTGCCTTGGGCCGGCCATTCGGCGCGGCACGCGTTCCCGCAGATCTACGAGCTGATCAAGCAGCACAAGATGACCCTGGTGTTCGTCAACACCCGCAGCCAGGCCGAAATGATCTTCCACGCGATGTGGCAGATCAACGACGACAACCTCGCCATCGCGCTGCATCACGGCTCGCTCGACGTGGCGCAGCGGCGCAAGGTCGAGGACGCCATGACCGCGGGCCGGCTCCGCGCCGTGGTCTGCACCTCGTCGCTCGATCTCGGCGTCGACTGGGGCGACATCGATCTCGTCATCAACGTCGGCGCGCCGAAGGGCGCCTCGCGGCTCTTGCAGCGGATCGGCCGCGCCAACCATCGGCTCGAGGATCCGTCGCGCGGCATTCTCATTCCGGCCAACCGCTTCGAGGTGCTGGAGTGCAACGCCGCGATCGGCGCGGTGCACGACCGTGCCCAGGACACGCCGCCGCTCCGGATCGGTGCGCTCGACGTGCTGGCGCAGCACGTCCTCGGTTGCGCCTGTGGCGAGCCGTTCTTCGCCGACGAGCTTTTCCGCGAGGTGCGGACCGCCGCGCCGTATCATTCGCTGAGCCGCGCCGATTTCGATTCGGTGGTCGATTTCGTCGCCACCGGCGGCTATGCGCTGAAGGCCTACGAGCGCTTCGCCAAAATCCGCCAGACCAAGGACGGCCGCTGGCGCGTCGCCAACCCGCGGGTGGCGCAGCGCTACCGCATGAATGTCGGCACCATCGTCGAGGCCGACATGCTGAAGGTGCGGCTGGTGCGCTCGCGCGCCACCGGCAAGGGCCACACCGGCCCGATCGCGCGCGGCGGCCGGGTGCTCGGCGAGGTCGAGGAGTATTTCATCGAGACCATGGTGCCGGGCGACACCTTCGTGTTCGGCGGCGAAATCCTGAAATACGAGGCGCTGGTCGAGAACGAGGTCTATGTCTCGCGCAGCAACGCCGAGAACCCCAAGGTGCCGGCCTATGACGGCGGCAAGTTTCCGCTCTCGACTTATCTCGCCGATCGGGTCCGCCGTCTGCTCGCCGAGCCCGAAGGACTGGTCGCATCTGCCGCAGCCGGTCCGCGAATGGCTGGAAATCCAGCAGTGGCGCTCGATGGTGCCCGGCGAACGCGACCTCCTGGTCGAGACCTTCCCGCGCGCCGACAAGTCCTACCTGGTCTGCTACCCGTTCGAGGGCCGGCTTGCCCACCAGACGCTGGGCATGCTGCTGACCCGCCGCCTGGAGCGGGCGCGGCTGAAGCCGCTCGGCTTCGTCGCCAACGAATATGCGCTGGCGGTGTGGGGGCTCGGCGATGTCGCGCTCCAGATTGAGCGCGGGAATTTATCGCTGGCGGAGCTGTTCGACGAGGACATGCTGGGCGACGATCTCGAAGCCTGGCTCGCCGAATCGGCGCTGATGAAGCGCACCTTCCGCACCTGCGCGATCATCGCCGGCCTGATCGACCGCCGGTTCCCGGGCGAGGAGAAGTCGCGCCGCCAGGTCACGATTTCCACCGACCTCGTCTATGACGTGCTGCGCAAGCACCAGCCCGACCATGTGCTGCTGCGCGCCGCGCGGGCCGACGCGGCGGCCGGGCTGCTCGATATCCGCCGGCTCGGCGAAATGCTCTCGCGCATCCGGGGGCGAATCGTCCATAAGCCTCTCGACCATGTTTCTCCACTGGCCGTGCCGGTCATGCTGGAGATCGGCCGCGAGACCGTCTATGGCGAGGCGTCCGAGGCCGTGCTGGCCGAGGCCGCCGACGATCTGATTAAGGAAGCCATGTCTTGAGGACCATGTCTTGACGGGAACTGCTGCCGCAATCGACGAACTTTCCGCAGGCGCTCTCGCCGTCGCCGGCGCAAGCTTCGCTGCCGATCCGGCCGGTGTCATCTATTGGCCCGAGCAGGGTCTGCTGGCGGTCGCCGACCTGCATCTGGAGAAAGGTTCGAGCTTCGCCGCCCGCGGCGTGCTGCTGCCGCCTTACGACACCGCCGCCACCCTGGCGCGGCTCGCGGCGCTGATCGCGTACTACGCGCCCCGCGTGGTGGTGGCGCTTGGCGACAACTTCCACGACCGCCGCGGACATGCGCGCCTCGCCGACACCGACCGCGCCGCCATGCTGAACTTGCAGCGCGGCCGCGACTGGGTCTGGATCACCGGCAACCACGATCCCGAGCCGGCCGAAGGCATCGGCGGCCGCTTCCTCTCGACGCTCAAGGTCGGCGCCGTCACCTTCCGCCATCAGCCGGAGGAGGGCGCCTGCGGCGAGATCGCCGGCCATCTGCATCCGGTGGCGCGGGTGACGCGCCGTGGCCGCTCGGTGAGCCGCCGCTGCTTCGCCGCCGACGGTGACCGCCTGGTGATGCCGGCGTTCGGCGCCTATGCCGGCGGCCTCAACGTGCGCGACCGCGCCTTTGCCCGGGTGTTCCAGACGCTGACCTTCACCGCGCACATGCTGGGGCAGCAGCGCGTCTATGCGGTTGCCGCCAGGCATTGCCTGCCGGACTGACCGCCGGGGCAAATCATGCGAATTTCAACCAGGCTTCTGGCCGCTGCACTGGCGATGGCGCTCCCGGCGGCGCAGGCGGCTGCGGCCGACATCAAGCTGATGTGCCCGGCGCCGATGAAGACCACGATCGTCGAGCTGGTGGCGCAGTTCGAGCGCAACTCGCCGCACAAGGTCACCATCGTCCACACGCCGTCGCGGATGATCGTCGAGCGCATCCAGGGCGGTGAGGCGTTCGACGTGTCGATCCTGACCGCGCGAGGCGACCGACGCTCTCATCAAGCAAGGCAAGATGGCGCGCCGCGTCGATATCGCACGCTCCAGCATCGGGCTCGGCGTCCGCGCCGGTACGCCGCTGCCGGACGTGAGCTCGGTCGATGCGGTGAAGCGGACGCTGCTGGCGGCAAAATCCTTCGCCCGCAACGAGGGCGCCGAGAGCGGCAAGCACATCCTTTCGGTGTTCCAGCGGCTCGGCATCGCGGAGGACATGAAACCCAAGACCAAGGCGATGCCGGTCGGCACCGGCTATGTCGCCGAGCTGGTGATGCGCGGCGAGGCCGAAATGGCCGCGCAACAGATGCCGGAGCTCAAGGCCGTTCCCGGCATCGCGGCGGTGCCGTTGCCGCCGGAGCTTCAGCTGATCGTCGTTTTCTCGGCGGGGCTGTCGGCTGCGCCGCACGATGCCGGTGCGGCGAATGCGCTGGTTGCTTTCCTGTCGTCGCCCGATGCTGCCGCTGTGCTGAAAGCCAAGGGCCTCGACCCGCCTTAGTCCCGGCGGAACACCACGGCGGCGAACCAGCCGGTCATGAGCGCCATCATCGCGGTGGTGATGCCGTAGAACAGCCCATAGTCCTGTGCCGCGTTGGCGACGAACTGCTCGAAGCCGACCTTGATGATCTCGAACGCCGAATTGCCGCTGGTCAGCAACGTCCCATCGGCGAACGCCTTGACATCGACATCGTAGTTCCCGATCGGTGCTTCCGCCGGCAGAGTGATTTCGGCCCGGAACACCGTCGGCGTCAGCAACGTCACGCCGTTGGTCCGTTGCACGTAGAGCTCGTGCTGCGTCTTCAGGCGGATGAAATTCGTCCGGAACGGATCGTCGCGCACCGCGTCGCCGACGTCGTTGCCGAGCTGCTGCGGAAACACCTTGTCGGCGATGCCGAGCTTCTGCTGCCGCACGATTTCGGCGCTGGTGATCTGCTCCAGCGGCTGGTTCGACAGCACCGCCAGATAGCTCGGCGCATTGAGGAAGGTGCGCGAATCGAGATTGGTCCAGATGCCGAGCATGCGCTCCTTGCGGCGCGTGACCACGGTCTGCTTCGGCCCGGTCACGGTGACGACCAGGTCGTAGGCGGTCGCGCCGGCGCGCGGCCGCGCTGTCCGGCTCGACCGTGCCGAACAGCACGATCGATGTGCCGGTAAAGTTCGAATTGACCAGCACCTGATGGCGCGAAATGGACGTCACCAGCCGCTCGGCCGCGGCGGGCGCAGCGGCGATCGCGACGCCCAGCATGGCCGCGGCAGCGAAGGCCAGGCGTCGCGTCATTCGGCCCCCAGCGCCCGGATCGAATAGAGTTCGTCGGGCTGCACGACGAGCTGGAACAGGAAGCGCATGCCCACCGCGAAGATCAGCAGGCCGAGCAGGAGGCGCAGCCGCTCGCCGCGCATGTTCTGTCCAGCGCGCGCGCCGAACTGCGCGCCGATCACCCCGCCGACCATCAGGATCAGCGCCAGCACGGCGTCGACCAGATGGTTGGTCGCAGCGTGCATCACCGTCGCCGACGCCATGGTGATCAGCGTCAGCACCATCGACGTGCCGATCACGGTGGCGGTCGGCACCCGCAGGAAATAGATCAGCATCGGCACCAGCAGGAAGCCGCCGCCGATGCCCATCACCGCGCCGACGAAGCCGATGATGAAGCCGATCAGCCAGACTGGAATCGCCGAGACATAGATCTTGGAGCGCTTGAACCGCATCTTCAGCGGCAAGCCGTGGACCCAGGTGTGGGCGCCGCCACGTCGCGGCGTCGCCGGCTTGCCCTGATGCTGGCGCAGGATCGCGCGCACGCTTTCGGCGACCATCAAGCCGCCGACCGTCGACAACAGCACCACGTAGGAGATGCCGATGGTCAGGTCGAGCTGGCCGAGCTCGCGCAGCGTGGTGAACAGCCAGACGCCGACCGCCGTTCCCAGGATGCCGCCGGCCAGCAGCATCAGCCCGAGCGCCAGATCGACCGCGCGCCGCCGCCAGTACGAGATCACGCCGGAGCACGACGACGCCGCGATGTGGCTCGCCACGCTCGCCACCGCGACCGCCGGCGGGATGCCGATGAAGATCAGGAGCGGCGTCATCAGGAAGCCGCCGCCGATGCCGAACATTCCCGAGATGAAGCCGACCGCGAGCCCCATGGCCAGGACCACGAACATGTCGACGGGCAAGTCGGCGATCGGGAGATAGATTTGCACGCAGGGCGGTCCGGCAGGATTTGTTCGTCAGGTCCGACGCGTCGCGCCTACCGTGGCAACGCGGGGACCCGTTCGGTATAGGCTCGATTGCGCGGATGTCCACGCAAAATCTGACAGACGGGCGTTAGCGTTATTGGATGCGACGCGAAACGGCGGCGACGGTGACTATCGCTTCGGCCGGGCCGGTGCCGCCGGCATGTGGTCCCAGCCGCCGGGCGGCGCCTTGAGGTTGGTCGCCTCGTCGGGCTCGTGCTCGGGGACAAAGCCCAGCACCGAAAGCTTTGCCGCCGCGATGGTCTTCGCGTCGAGCCGCGCCGCGACCTCGTCGCGCTTCTTGGCGGCGTCGGCATCGCCGCTAGCGGCCGCGAGCGAGAACCAGCGGTAGGATTCCGGCAGGTTGACCGCAACGCCGATGCCGCGGGCGTAGAGAATGGCGAGGTTGTATTCGCTGTCGGTGACGCCATAGCTGGCGGCCTTGCGGAACCACTCGGACGCCGCCTTGTAGTCGGGCTTGCCGTCGATGCCTTCGGCGTAGAGCACGGCGAGATTGTGCATGGCCTTGGCGTGGCCCTTGGCGGCGGCGGCGAGATAGAGCCGGCGGGCGGCCTGGACGTCCTTGCGCACGCCCTCGCCCTTCTCGTTGAGGCTTGCCAGCCGGAACTGGGCCGGGGCGAAGCCGGCGTCGGCGGCGCGCTGCAGCCAGATCGCGGCCTCGGTCATGCTCTGGGCGACGCCACGGCCTTCGGCATAGCGCGCCCCGAGCTCGTATTGAGCGCCGGGGTCGCTGGCGGCGATCGCTGCCCGCAGCGCCGGGCTGAGCGAATTTGGCAACGCTTCGATGTTCGGGCTGCCGGCCGGTGCCGCCGCCTTGGGCTGCGCGGGCCGGCGCGAGATCGAGCCGGTGACGTCGGGAAGCTTGATCGCCGTCGACGGATCGAAGAACGACGAGGTGCGGTCGATCGAGTTGGTCGAGCTGGGGTCGTTCCCCGGCGGTGGCATCGGCACCGTGCCGTCCGGCGACGGCATCGGCCGGGACGGCATGGTCGCCGGGGCTTGCGGCTGCGACGTCGCCGGGCTCTGCGATTGGTCCTTGGGCGGCAGCGCGGTCGGCGACGACGGCGCGTCCGGGAACAGGAACTCCATGGCGGTCTGCGCCACGCCGACGACGATGATCGCAACGCTCGCAGCGATCAGCAGCGTCTTCATGATTTTCAGGATCGACCTGCCGCGCGAGGGCGCGGCGTCCGCGTCGTCCTCGATCGGCGGCGGCAGCGGCATCGACGGCGGCATCGGCGTCGGCATCGACGTGGGGACCGGCGGGAGCGTAGGCGCCAGCGGCGGCGCCTGGATCCGCGGCTCGGCCGGCAGCTCCTTGGCGGCCTTCTTGAACGGCCACTTCAGCCATTTCGGCGTCTTGCGGCCGTGCGCTTTCGGCACCTTGACCGGGGTATCGAGATAGGCGGCCTTGGCGGCGTTGCGTGCGGCCGTAATGGCGGAGGACTTGCTGCCGGTGTCCGGGTTCAGCGACCGGATGTTGCTCAGCGCAGCCTCGGAGGCGGCGATGCGCGCGGCCGCCGATCCGGGCTTCATGCGGGGCGCGCCGCTGCCGGGCTCGAGCGGCGTGTCCGGCGGCAGGTTGGGATCGATCGGCTGCCGCGCCGGTCCGCGCGGCATTTGCTTCGGCACCATCGCGCGAGCCGATTCAGGCGGCGGCATCGGCTCGACCTCGACCGGTGCGGACCGTGGCGCCAGCGGCTGCAACTGCGGGGCCGGCGGCGCCATCCGGACCGGCGCCGGCGCAGGCGGCGGCAGCTCCGGGATCATGTCGAGCGGCGATTGCATCGGCGCCGGTGCCGGCATCGGCATCGCCATCGGCGGTGCTGCGGTTCGGCGGGGCGCGGCGGCGCGGCGACCGGCGCCGGTGCGGGTTCGCTCGGCGGCGCGCGCAAGCCGCGCGGGCTGCTGCTGCGCATCTCCTCGAGATAGACCAGCAGATCGGCGAGGCCGCGCTCGATGGCCTCGAGATGGCCGAGCCGCGCATCCGACGTATCGAGCTTCTCCGAAAGCTTGGCGATGCGATCCTCGAGCGCGCCGAGCGCCATATGATCGCCCTGGCTCATCTGCATGCGGTCGAACCGCTCGCTCAGCTCGCGGATCGCGCCTTCCAGCTCCGGCGGCACCGAGCGGCCGCTTTCCATCAGCGACGAGATCCGCTGTTCCAGCCGGCCGAGCGCTTCGTTGCTGCTGTCCTGCGGTGGCGCGCTCGAATTGCGCGCCAAGCCCGCGCACCTCGGCGGCAAGCTGCTCCAGCGCGCCGTCGGAGGCGACGTTCGAGACCACGCCGCGGAGCGAGACCACGGCCTGTTCGAGCTGCTTGAACGCCATCGGGTCGCCCTGGGCCGACTGGCCGGACGCGGCGAGCTGATCGATCTTCTGGTAGAGGCCGCGCACCGCATCCTCGAACCCGGCAAGGTTCTCGGCCGGCGTCAGCCCGCGCAGCGCCTGGCGCACCTCGGCGAGCTCGCGTTCGAGCGCGCCCAGCGCCGCGCCGTCGGCGCCGGCCGCCCGGGTGCGGTCGACCCGCTCGGCCAGCGCACGCACCTCGCCCTCAAGCGCCTCGATCGCCCGCCGCGGCATCGCCTCGGTCAGGTGCGCGGCCGATCTCGGCGAGATCGCTGCGGAGCGCGATGAAGGCGTTCTCGTAAGGCTGATGCAGCGTGGAAATCTGTGTGTTGAGCTGGTGGAGCTGATGCTGCAACCCGCTGAAATCCGACCCGCCACTCCAGTTCGCAGGCGCCGCGACGGCGACCGGGGCGACGGGGACTGGAGCCGCAGGAGCTGCAGCGGCGCCGCCCTCCAGCATGCGCTGGCGTGCGGAAATCTGCGCCGCCCAGTGGGCGGGGCCGCGGTTTGCCGCGGCCTGCGGCTGCGGAGCGGGTGCATAGACCGGCGCGGCCATTGGCGGCGGGGCGGGGACATAGGCCGGGGCCGGGGGCGGCATCATTGGCGGCGCGGGCGGCGGCGTATAGCGGGCGCGGTGTTCGCTTGCGGCGGCGCGGCCCTCGGCAATGACCTGATCGAGCCTGCGATCGAGCCGTGCCAGCGCGTCCGACACCCGGTCGGCGCGCATGTCGGTGCCGGCCTGCGGCGGCGCGACCGAAGCGGCGGGCGGAGCCGGCGGCGATGGAGTCGCGTTGGCCTGCGCCATGCGTTCGAGCTGGCGCGTCAGCGCGTCGAGGCGATCGTTGACGGCGGCGATGTCGTCGCCGTTGCCGTCCTCGTCGTCCTCGGACTCCCGATATGATCTGCGCTTCTGTCGCACGCCTTCCTTCGAATCGCTGAGATCGAGACGACCTGTAACCCGGGGACGCACGCGGGACGTAAAGCCCTATGGAACCGGCGCGTGAACGGAAGGAGGCGACTGGCGCGGCACGGGGCCTGAGCGCTCACTTTGTGTTTATTACGGTAAACAAGCGGTTAACCCGCTGCGCGGGCTATAGCTTTTCCTCGCTTTTTAGAGTTCCCGACAAGGCGCTAAGGACGGCCCTTCACAATCTGAGGGCGTGCACAATGACTACTGCAACCAATTTAACGGTAAATTCCGCAGGCAGTAACCTGGGGTAGCTGCCACATCCCTCAGTCGGCCCGGTATCAACGTCGTGCGACTCAAAGCGCTGCTTCACTGAGCGCTGGGGCGTTGGGGCGATCATGGACGAAACATTCGACGAGCCGCTGTCGCGGTCGTTGTCGGACCGGGATCTGTGGCCAACCGCGTATCCTGCTACCGCCGAGCAGGACATTTTGACGATCGGCGAAATGGCGCGCGAGTTCGGCACCACGCCCCGGGCGCTTCGGTTCTATGAGGGCAAGGGACTGCTGTCACCGCACCGGCAAGGCACGGCGCGGCTCTATGGCCGTGCCGAACGCGAGCGACTCGCCCTGGTGATCAAGGCCAAGCGGCTCGGCTTCACGCTGGCGGAGATCAGGCAGATGCTCGCCGAGCCGGCCGAGCCGACGCAATCGCGCGCGCTCAGCATCTCCCGCCGCCAATGCTTCGATCAGATCAGGCATCTCGAGCAGCGCAAGCGCGAGATCGAGACGGCGCTCGCGGAATTGCGGCGTACCTATTCGTCGTTCTACGCCCGCATGGTTGGCGGAGGCGGCTGACCCGCACCGCGTGACCCCCGGGCTTCGCCCGGGGGTACAGCTTTCCAGGAATCTTCCCTGACGCGAAAGTCTTCAGGCGCCGGTGGCGTCGGTCACGCACTTCTTGGTGAAGCTCGTCTTCGCCGCACCGTTGAGCTTCTTCTCCGCCGCCTGCGAGTCGCAGGACTTCTTGGCGTCGGTCTCGCACTTCTTCATGAAGCTGTTCATCGCGGCTCCCGCGAGCTTCTTGTCGGCGGCGGTCGCCTTGCAGCTATCGGCATACGCGGCGGTGGTCGCAAAGGTCAGAATGATGGCGATGGCAATTTTTTTCATGATGGCCTTCCCTGATTGGCAACACGCCGCTCCGAGAGCGGCTACAATGCAGACGCCTAGCATTAGGCCGGCTTGAGTCACGGTTCGAGGGGATGGCGATGGCTGAAGTCGATAAGAACGGCATGATTTTTGTCGGCAAGGGCGAGACAACCGCGCTGCTGTCGCTGGCCTTCGCCAACCGTCACGGCCTCGTCACGGGCGCAACCGGCACCGGCAAGACCGTCACCCTGCAGGTTCTCGCCGAAGGCCTGTCGCGCGCCGGCGTGCCGGTGTTCGCCGCCGACATCAAGGGCGATCTGTCGGGCATTTCCGCGGTCGGCGAGGCCAAGGAGGCGCTGGTGCACGCGCGCCAAGGGCCTCGGCTTCGACTACCAGCCCGACGAATTCCCGGCGGTGTTCTGGGACGTGTTCGGCGAGCAGGGCCATCCGGTGCGCGCCACCATCTCGGAGATGGGGCCGCTGCTGCTGTCGCGCATGATGGACCTCAACGACGTGCAGGAGGGCGTGCTCAACATCGCCTTCCGCGTCGCCGACGAGCAGGGGCTGCTGCTGCTCGATCTCAAGGACCTGCGGGCGATGCTGGCTATCTCGCCGAGCACGCCGACGAGCTGACCACGCAATACGGCAACGTCTCCAAGGCGACCGTCGGCACCATCCAGCGCCAGCTTCTGGTGCTGGAAAACCAGGGCGGCACCAAATTCTTCGGCGAGCCGGCGCTGGCGCTGACACGATCTGATGAAGAAGAGCAGCGACGGCCGCGGCTACGTCAACATCCTGGTCGCCGACAAGCTGATGGAGAGCCCGCGGCTCTACGCGACGTTCCTGCTGTGGCTGCTGTCCGAGCTGTTCGAGCAGACTGCCCGAGGTCGGCGATCTCGACAAGCCGAAGCTCGTGTTCTTCTTCGACGAGGCGCATCTGCTGTTCAACGACGCGCCGAAGGCGCTGCTCGACCGGATCGAGCAGGTGGTGCGGCTGATCCGCTCCAAGGGCGTCGGCGTCTTCTTCGTCACGCAAAACCCGATCGACGTGCCGGACAAGGTGCTGGGCCAGCTCGGCAACCGCGTGCAGCATGCGCTCCGCGCCTTCACGCCGCGCGACCAGAAGGCGGTCGCGGCGGCGGCGCGAGACGTTCCGGCCCAATCCCAAGCTCGACACCGCCCAGGTGATCACCGAGCTGGCCAAGGGCGAGGCGCTGGTGTCGTTCCTCGAAGGCAACGGCACGCCGGCGATGGTCGAGCGCGTCATGGTCCGCCCGCCGTCGGCGCGCATCGGCCCGATCACGCCGGAGGAGCGCGCCAAGATCCAGGGCAACAGCCCGGTGAAGGGCAAGTACGACGTCGCGGTCGACGCCGAGTTCGGCCTACGAGCAGTTGCAGAAGCGCACCGCCGACACCGCGCATCCGGCGGGCCGATGGCGCCCGGCGCACCGCAGGGCGAGGCGCCGGCCGGCGGCGGCATGGCTCGGCGGCCATCGGCGGCATGCTCGGCGGCATCTTCGGCACCAACACGCCGCGCGGCACGCGGTTGACGCCGGGCCAGGCCATGGCCCGCGACGTCACCCGCGCGGTGACCAACCGGGTCGCCGGCCAGATCGCCGGCCGACCTCGGCAAGTCGATCGGCGGCTCGATGGGCGGCACGGTCGGCCGCGCGATCGTGCGCGGCGCGCTCGGCGGCATCCTGCGGCGCTGAGCATGGCTGCATCACACACCACTGGAAATTCGGCGCATCGACGATGCAGCGCATCGTCGAGTCCGAAACTCCGATGCTGTCGCCGTTCGAGATTTTCACCGACTGCACGCAAGCCCATCTCGATGCCAACCGCGACTGGCTGCAGCCGCGCTTCCAGGATCCGGCACAGTGGGCTTCTGGTCATCACCATCCAGAGCTTTCTGATCCGCCAGAACGGGCTGACCATCCTGGTCGATTCCTGCTCCGGCAACGACAAGGAGGCGCGGGCGCGCGCCGTGTTCCGCCGCGCGCAGTGGCCGTGGCTGCGAACGGCTGGCCGAAGCCGGCGTCAAGCCCGAGGACATCGACATCGTGCTGTGCT
This sequence comes from uncultured Alphaproteobacteria bacterium, assembly GCA_963785665.1. Lineage (GTDB taxonomy): Bacteria > Pseudomonadota > Alphaproteobacteria > Rhizobiales > Xanthobacteraceae > Z2-YC6860. Next base: position 350,239 of record CAWAWF010000017.1, on the reverse strand, counting down.
CGCATCTGCATGTCGATCACGTCGGCTGGAACACGCGGCTCGAGAACGGCCGCTGGGTGCCGACGTTTCCGAACGCGCGCTATCTGATCGCGCGGCGCGAATGGGATCATTGGCAGACGGCCGGGCCGGCGGCGCTCGCCCGCACCGGCGACTACATCACCGACAGCGTGCTGCCGGTGTTCGATGCCGGCCAGGCCGATCTGATCGGCGACGAGCATGCGATCGCGAGCGAAATCTCGGTCGAGCCGGCGCCCGGCCATACGCCCGGGCCAGATCGATGGTGCGGCTCGGCTCCGGCCGCGAGCAGGCGATCCTGAGCGCCGACCTGATGCATCACCCGTTGCAGGTGCGCTATCCGGAATGGAGCACGCGCTTCTGCATCGATCCGGTGCAGGCCGCGCGACACCCGCGATCAGCTTTTTCAACGAGCATGCCAACACCGGGCGGCTGATCTTCCCGGCGCATTTCCCGAGCCCGACCGGCGGCACCATCGAGCGCGACGGCAACGATTTCAGCTTCACCTTCGCGGGCGAGAGTGCGCCCTGCTGTCCGCGCGGACATTCCTTATAATTGTTCTAAGCTACTGACATTCCAAGGCTCTTTAACTTGACCCGGATCGGTCGATTGGCCCAGTTGATTGGCATCATGAAGTCCTCGTGTTTGGAGCGTGGGCATGGCCGACAGCGTCCCGCTTCGGTGACGGCGACAGAGCGCATGCCGCTGGGGCTGGCGCAGCGGGGCTTTCGCGGCCATATCGCATGCCATCCATGTCGGCGACGGCGCGCATGGGCTTGAGCGCCATCGGAGCTCGAGCGGCGGCTGCTGGAACTGGGCTTTGTCGAGGGCGCCGAGGTCGAGGTCCTGCACGAGGGACCGCTCGGCCGCGACCCGATCGCCGTGCGCGTCAACGACAACACGATCGCGCTGCGCCGCCGCGAGGCGATGGCCATCCTCGTGATCTGATCGGAACGCGAATGACGACGGCGACCGAAACCAGCGCATGGCGCTTCGCCCTGGTCGGCACGCCGAACAGCGGCAAGACCGCGCTGTTCAATGCGCTGACCGGCAGCCGGCAGAAGGTCGCGAACTATCCGGGCGTCACCGTCGAGCGCAAAGCCGGCGTGCTGCAGACGGCGTCCGGGCCACCGCGTCGATCTGATCGACCTGCCGGGCACCTATTCGCTGCGCGGCCGAAGCCCCGACGAGGAGATCACCCGCGACGTCGTGCTCGGCCGGCTCGCCAGCGAGGGCGCGCCCGATCTGCTGCTCTGCGTCGCCGACGCCACCAACCTGCGCGTCGCGCTCCGCCTCGTGATCGAGCTGAAGCGCGTCGGCCGGCCGATGCTGCTGGTGCTCAACATGATCGACATCGCGCGCCGGCGCGGCATCGACATCGATCTGGAAAAGCTTTCGGCCGAGCTCGGCGTGCCGGTGGTGACCTCGACCGCGGTGCGCCGCGGCGGCACCGAGGAACTGCTTGCGCCGCATCGACGAGATGGCGGCGAGCGCCGCGGGCAAGTCCGTCGAAAGCACCTGGCAGACGCCGACGCACGTCCGACCTTCGCGCCGCGCAGCGCGAGGCCGATCGCGTCATCAAGGCCGCGGTCGGCGAGCCGACGCGGCCCGACACCATGACCGGGCGGGTCGATGCCGTGCTGCTGCATCCGGTCGCGGGCCTGCTCATCCTGCTGGCGCTGCTGTTCGTCATGTTCCAGGCGGTGTTCGCCTGGGCGAAGCCGCTGATGGACCTGATCGCGGCCGGCTTCGACTGGCTCGGCGTGCTGGCGCATGACGCGCTGCCCGAGGGCCTGCTGCAAAGCTTCATCCAGAACGGCGTGATCTCCGGCGTCGGCAGCGTGCTCGTGTTCCTGCCGCAGATCCTGATCCTGTTCCTGTTCATCCTGCTGCTGGAAGACCTCGGCTACATGGCGCGCGCGGCGTTCCTGATGGACCGCATCATGGGCGGCGCCGGGCTGCACGGCCGCGCCTTCATTCCGCTGCTGTCGAGCTTCGCCTGCGCGATCCCGGGAATCATGGCGACGCGCGTGATCGACAACAAGCGCGACCGGCTGACCACCATCCTGGTGGCGCCGCTGATGACCTGCTCGGCGCGCATCCCGGTCTATACGCTGATCATCTCGGCGTTCATTCCGGACCGGCAGGTCTGGGGCTTCATCGGCCTGCAGGGGCTCGTCATGTTCGGCCTCTACGCCGCCGGCATCGTCAGCGCGCTCGGCGTGTCGTTCATCGCCAATCATTTCTTCTGGCGCGACGAACGCCACGCCGCCGTTCATGCTGGAACTGCCGGACTACAAGCTGCCGCGCTGCGCAGCGTCGCCATCGGGCTCTACACCCGCGCCATGATGTTCCTGAAGCGCGCCGGCACCACGATCTTCTCGATGATGGTGCTGATCTGGTTCCTGGCGTCGTTCCCGCGGCCGCCGGAGGGCGCGACGGGACCGGCGATCGACTACAGCCTCGCCGCCATCATCGGCAAATGGCTGGAGCCGCTCACCGGCGCCGGTCGGCTTCAACTGGCAGATCAACGTCGCGCTCATTCCCGGCATGGCGGCGCGCGAGGTCGCGGTGGCGTCGCTCGGCACGGTCTATGCCATCGAGGGCGGCAAGGAAGCGGCCGAGCAGATCGGCCAGGCGCTCGCCAACAAGTGGAGCCTCGCCACCGCGCTGGCGCTGCTGGTCTGGTACATCTTCGCGCCGCAATGCGCCTCGACGCTCGCCGTCATCAAGCGCGAGACCGGAAGCTGGCGCTGGATGTTCGTCACCTTCGGCTACATGCTGGCGCTGGCCTATGCGGCGCCTTCATCACCTACCAGGTCGCCGTCGCGCTCGGCGCTGGCTGCGGCCACGCGTGGTGCTGGTCGCGCATCCTCACTGCTGCGTCCGCCGCCTCGGACGACCCTGTTTGGCCGGCCGCACCTCCGGTCCTTCAGGATCGTCCGGCTGACTTCGATGACGAACGCCGGTCGCGCGGCCAGCGCCCAGCGCGGTCGACCGGGTCTCGCCATCGCGCCGTCGATCCGGCACCGTCAGCGGTCCGCCAGCGGCCAGCGACCGGATTGCTTCGCCGGGGACGGCGATAACGCTGCACGCGGCCGCGCTGGTGCCTCGTCATCTCGTCGGCACGTAGGAAATTTGGTGCCGGCGAGCTTGTTGAGCCAGGCCGCGATCATGCCGAGAAGCGCCGCGCGGTCGTACCGCGAGCTTGCCGGGTTTTGCCTTGGCAGGCGAACAGCTCGGTTCTTCGCCGGCACGTCCGGATGCGCCAGCACCATCTGACCTCGGCGATCCGCGAGATCACCGTGAAGTCCTCGATGGACGCTGAGGTGTACGGATCGCCCAGCCGCGCAGTCGCAAGAGTGTAGCCGTCCGGCGCCATGGCCGCCTGTGCCGATGACGTCGCCCCGGCGGTTCTCGAACACGATGCTGCCGCAGCTGGAGAGCCGGTCGGCGACAGCGGCCGATGTGTCGGTGCCGCGCGAGGCTGATGAACTTGATCGGATGCGGGCAGTTCTGCGGTGGCCTGGCTTGACGCACAGCGCGAACAGGATCGACGTCAGAACATTTGGCCGTGCTCCACGCGCCGATCTTGGCCGGCATGGACCTGGGCGGAGCACGGCTTGTGCTCCTCGAAGAGTCAGCCGACCGCTTTCTCAAAGCCGAATTCGGGCCGCATCTCGAAAAGTGGCACGAGGAGAAGATCTTTCCGCGCGAGATCTGGACCAAGGCCGGGCAGGCGGGCCTGCTCTGCGCCATGATCCCCGAGGAATACGGCGGCGCCGGCGGCACCTTCGCCCACGAGGCGGTCATCAACCGCGCCTACAGCCTGGCCGGCATGGACGCGTTCGGCGCGCCGCTGCATTCCGGCATCGTCGCGCCCTACATCTTGCGCTTCGGCACCGAGGAGCAGAAGAAGCGCTGGCTGCCCAAGCTCGCCAGCGGCGAGATGGTCGGCGCCATCGCCATGAGCGAGCCCGGCGCCGGCTCCGACCTGCAACGCATCCGCACCACGGCGGTGAAGAAGGGCAACCGCTACGTCCTCAACGGCTCGAAGACCTTCATCACCAACGGCCAGCGCGCCGACCTGATCGTCGTCGTCGCCAAGACCGATCCGCGGGAGGGCGCCAAGGGCGTCTCGCTGATGGTGGTCGAGGCCGACGACGCGCCGGGCTTCCGCCGCGGCCGCAGGCTGAAGAAGCTCGGCTACGACGAGGCCGACACCTCCGAGCTGTTCTTCGACGACGTCTCGCTGCCGACCGAGAACCTGCTCGGCACCGAGGAAGGGCAGGGCTTCAAGCAGCTCATGAAGGAACTGCCGCAGGAGCGGATGATCGTCGCCTATCACGCGGTGGCGATGATGGAGCGGGCGGTCGCGCTGACCATCGACTACGTCCGGCAGCGCGAGGCGTTCGGCAAGAAGATCATCGAATTCCAGAACACCCAGTTCGAGCTGGCCGCCTGCAAGACCGAGGCGACGGTCGCCAAGGTGTTCTGCGACGAGTGCATCGAGCGCGGTCTCAAGGGCGAGCTCGACAACGCCACCGCCGCGATGGCCAAGTACTGGGCGACCGATGCGCTCGGCAAGGTCGTCGACCGCTGCCTGCAACTGTTCGGCGGCTATGGCTTCATGGACGAATATCCGATCTCGCGCATCTACCGCGACGCGCGCGTGATGCGCATCTATGCGGGCACGAACGAGATCATGAAACTGCTGATCGCGCGCAGCCTGTAGCTGGTGCGCCGGAGAAGCACGATGACCGACGCCTTCATCTACGACGCCGTCCGCACGCCGCGCGGCCGCGGCAAGGCCGACGGCGCGCTGCACGAGGTGACGGCGCTCAATCTCGCGAGCCAGGCGCTCGCCGCGATCAAGGACCGCCACGAGCTCGATCCGAAGCTGCTCGACGACGTGGTGCTGGGCTGCGTCGATCCGGTCGGCGAGGCCGGCGGCGACATCGCCCGCGTCGCCGCGATCATGGCGGGCTTCGGCAACGAGGTGCCGGGCATCCAGATCAACCGCTTCTGCGCCTCCGGTCTCGACGCGGTGAACTTCGCCGCGGCCGAGGTCATGTCCGGCCAGCACGACATGACGATCGGCGGCGGCGTCGAATCCATGAGCCGGGTCGGCATCGGCGCGTCCGGCGGCGCCTGGCCGGTCGATCCGTCGATCGCGCTGAAGTCCTATTTCGTGCCGCAGGGCATCTCCGCCGACCTGATCGCCACCAAATACGGCTTCTCGCGCGACGACGTCGACGCCTATGCGGTCGAGAGCCAGAAGCGCGCGGCGAAGTCCTGGGAGGACGGCCGCTTCAAGAATTCGGTGATCGCGGTCAAGGACGTCAACGGGCTGACGCTGCTCGACAAGGACGAGCACATGCGGCCGACCACGACGATGCAGACGCTTGGCGCAGCTCAATCCGTCGTTCGTGCAGATGGGCGAGATGGCGGGCTTCGACGCGGTCGCGATCCAGCGCTATCCCGAGATCGAGGCGATCAACCACGTCCACACGCCGGGCAATTCGTCGGGCATCGTCGACGGCGCCGCCGCCGTGCTGATCGGCAACAAGAACGCCGGCAAGGCGGCGGGATTGAAGCCGCGCGCGCGAATCCGGCAGTTCGCCAACATCGGCTCCGAGCCTTCGATCATGCTGACCGGCCCGGTGCCGGTGACCGAGAAGGTGCTGAAGAAGGCCGGCATGACGACCAAGGACATCGACCTGTACGAGCTGAACGAGGCGTTCGCCTCGGTGGTGCTGCGCTACATGCAGGCGCTCGACATCGACCACGACAAGATCAACGTCAACGGCGGCGCCATCGCCATGGGCCATCCGCTCGGCGCCACCGGCGCGATGATCCTCGGCACCGTGCTCGACGAACTGGAGCGGCGCAATCTCTCCACCGCGCTGGTGACGCTGTGCATCGGCGTCGGCATGGGCACCGCGACGATCATCGAGCGGGTGTGAGCGGCAATGCCGAAGATCGATATCGCCAAAATTCCGGTCGAGACCGTCAGCATGTATCCCGATCCGTTCTGGCAGCCGATCGTCGGCCGCGAGACGCAAGCGCCTCGGCAACGCCGTGGGCCTGAGCCAGTTCGGCGTCAACCTGGTCACGCTCAAGCCCGGCGCCTGGTCGTCGCAGCGGCACTGGCATCGCAACGAGGACGAATTCGTCTATGTGCTCGAAGGCGAGATCACGCTCGTGCGAGGACCACGGCGAGACCGTGCTGAAGCCGGGCGACGCCGCCGGCTGGAAGGCGAACAGCGGCATCGGCCATTGCCTGATCAACCGCACGCGAGCGAGACGCCGTCTATATCGAGGTCGGCACGCGCGCCCCGCACGAGACCGCCGTCTATCCCGACATCGACATGCGGCTGAGCGCGACAAGAACGGCCAGCGCTATCTGAAGAAGACCGGCGAGCCCTATCCGCCGCGGAAGGCGTGAGCCCGATGCCGAAGATCGACCGCTCGAAAATCCCGTTCGCCAACAATCGCGTCCTATCCGAAGGAATTCGCGGCCGTCATCGCCGGGCGCGAGAAGCAGAAGCTCGGCGACGCGGTCGGGCTGACGCAGTTCGGCGTCAACGTCTCGCGCATCAAGGCCAACTCCAAGTCGGCGCTCCGGCATTGGCACGAGAGCGAGGACGAGTTCATCTACATGCTCGAAGGCGAGCTGGTGCTGCACGAGGACGCCGGCGAGACCGTGCTCAAGCCGGGCGACGCCGCCGGCTGGCGCGCCAACGGCGGCATCGGCCATTGCCTGATCAACCGCACCGACAAGGACGCGCTCTATCTCGAAGTCGGCACCCGCTCGAAGGACGAGCGCGTGCACTATCCCGACGTCGATTTCCGCATGGAGCGCGACGACAAGGGCCGCCGCTGGATGCGCAAGTCCGGCGAGCCGATCAAGGAGTAACGTGCGCGAGAGGCATGGCCGACAATTTCAAGCTCGACGTCGATGCCGACGGCATCGCGCTCATCACCTGGGACATGCCCGGGCGCTCGATGAACGTCATCGACCTCGCGGTGATCGAGGAATTGTCCGAGATCGTCGAGAAGATCGCGGCCGACGCCGCGATCAAGGGCGCGGTCATCACCTCGGGCAAGGAGACGTTCTGCGCCGGCGCCGATCTCACGCTGCTGGATACGCTGACGCGCACGTTCAGCGACATCGCCAAGGACAAGGGCGAGGAGGCCGCGGCCACGGTGCTGTTCGCCGAGAGCCGCAAGCTGTCGCAGCTCTACCGGCGCATCGAGACCTGCGGCAAGCCGTTCGTCGCCGCCATCAACGGCACGGCGCTGGGCGGCGGCTTCGAGCTCTGCCTCGCCTGCCATCAGCGCATCGCCGCCGACAACGCCAAGACCCGGCTCGGCCTGCCCGAGGTCAAGATCGGCCTGTTCCCCGGCGCCGGCGGCACCCAGCGCATCGCGCGCATGATGGCGCCGGCCGACGCGCTGCAATTCCTGCTCAAGGGCGACCAGCTCAATCTCACCCGCGCCAAGACGATGAAGCTCGTCGATGCGGTCGTGCCGGCCGCCGATCTCATCAAGACCGCCAAGGACTGGGTCAAGGCCAATCCGCAAGGCCAAGGCGCCGTGGGACGTCGATGGCTTCCGCCTGCCGGGCGGGCCGGTCTATTCGCGCGGCCGGCATGATGACGTTCCCGGCGGCGAACGCGATCTACCGGCGCGAGACCTTCGACAATTATCCGGCCGCGCGCGCCATCCTGCAGGTGGTGTACGAAGGCCTGCAGCTGCCGATGGATCGCGCGCTCACCGTGGAGTCGCGCTACTTCGCCAAGATCCTGCGCTCGCCGGAGGCCGCGGCGATGATCCGCTCGCTGTTCGTCTCCCTGCAGGAGCTGAACAAGGGCGCGCGGCGGCCGGCCAACGTGCCGCAGGCGCAGATCAAGAAGGTCGGCATCCTCGGCGCGGGCTTCATGGGCGCCGGCATCGCCTCGGTCAGCGCCCAGGCCGGGCTCGAGGTCGTGCTGATCGACCGCGACCAGGAGAGCGCCGACAAGGGCAAGGCGCATGTCCAGAAGGGCCTGACCGACCAGGTCAACCGGGGCCGCGGCACCGCGGCGCAGCGCGACGCCGTGCTGGCGCGCATCACCGCGACCGCCGATTACGGCGCGCTCGCCGGCGTCGACCTCGATCGTCGAGGCGGTGTTCGAGGACCGCAAGGTCAAGGCCGAGGCCACCGCCAAGGCGCAGGCGGTGGTGCCCGACGTCATCTTCGGCTCCAACACCTCGACCTTGCCGATCACGTCGCTCGCCGAAAGCGCCAAGGACCCGGCGAAGTTCATCGGCATTCACTTCTTCTCGCCGGTCGAGCGCATGATGCTGGTCGAGATCATCGTCGGCAAGAAAACCGGCGACGCGGCGCTGGCGCATGGCGCTCGATTTCGTCCGCGCCATCCGCAAGACGCCGATCGTCGTCAACGACTCGCGCGGCTTCTACACCTCGCGCGTGGTCGGCACCTATCTGCGCGAAGGCCATCTGATGCTGGCCGAGGGCGTTCCGGCGGCGATGATCGAGAACGTCGGCCGCATGGCCGGCATGCCGGTCGGCCCGCTGTCGCTCAACGACGAGGTCGCGGTCGATCTCGCCTGGAAGATCGTCAAGGCGACCGAGGCCGATCTCGGCGCCAGTCGGCCATCGATCTGCGGCAGAAGGCGCTGCTGGAGTTCATGGTCGAGAAGCAGCGGCCGGCTCGGCCGCAAGAACGGCAAGGGCTTCTACGACTATCCGGAGAAGGGCCCGAAGAAGCTGTGGCCGGGCCTGGCCGAGATGCAGACCAAGAAGCTCGATCCCGACAAGATCGACGTGCAGGAGATCAAGGACCGGCTGCTGGCGATGCAGGCGCTGGAGACCGCGCGCTGCTTCGAGGAGGGCGTGCTCACCGACGTGCGCGAGGCCGATGTCGGCTCGATCCTGGGCTTCGGCTTTGCGCCGTTCTCCGGCGGCACGCTGTCCTACATCGACATGATGGGCGTCAAGCACTTCGTCGAGCTGTGCCAGCGGCTGGAGAAGAAATACGGCGCGCGCTTTGCGCCGTCGAAGCTGCTGCTCGACATGGCGCAGAAGGGCGAGAGTTTTTATGGGCGCTTCGCGCCCGGAAAGAAGGCGGCGTGATGAAAAGCATGACCCCGTTCGTTCTGGCGTTCGCCGCAGCGTTGTTCGCGACGGCGCCCGCGCCATCGTTGGCGCAGGACTACGCCGCGATCATCGCCGCGCCCGATCGCGCCGATGCCGACCGGCAGACCGACCAGCGCCGCGATCCGGTGAAGCTCCTCGCGTTCACCGGCGTGAAAACCGGCATGACGGTGCTCGATATGGGCGCCGGCGGCGGCTACAGCACCGAGCTGATGGCGCGCGCGGTCGGGCCCGACCGGCAAGGTCTATGGGCAGGATCTACGAGACCGGCGCCCGCGCCAAGGAGCGCTTCGAGGCGCGGATGAAGACCGACGCGATGAAGAACGTCATGGCGCTGGATCGTCCGTTCGACGATCCGCTGCCGGCCGAGGTGCAGGCAATCTCGATCTCATCACGTTCTTCTTTTTCTACCACGACACCACCTACATGGCGGTCGATCGCGCCGCGATGAACAAGAAGCTGTTCGCGGCGCTGAAGCCCGGCGGCGTTGCTGATCATCGCCGATCATTCGGCCAAGCCGGGCGCCGGCACGTCGGTCGGCAAGACCTTGCACCGGATCGAGCAGAACACGCTCGAAACCGAGGTCGTGGCCGCCGGCTTCAAGCTCATTGCCGCGGGCGAGTTCCTCCGCCATCCCGAGGACACCCGCGAGGAGAAGATTTTCGGCGCCAAGGTGCCGATCGACGAGTTCGTGCTGAAATTCCGGAAGCCGAATTGATTGGATGGAGCGGCGCACTCGCTCTCACCCTCCCTGGAGGGGGAGGGTGAGAGCGAAGCGAGCCGCGCGAACTACGCCGCGGCCTTCAGCAGACCTTCCGCCTTCATCGCCTCCTGCACCGCCGGACGCGCCGCGACGCGCTTCATGAACGCGGTGATGTTCGGGAACGCCGACAGATCGATGTTGTGGAACTTGGTCCAGTTCAGCACGGTGAACAGGTAGCCGTCGGCGACGGTGAAGTCGCCCATCAGGTAATCCCGGCCGGCAAGCGCCTTCTCGAGGAACGGAAACTGCTTGGCCGCGAGGCCCTTCTTCACGGTCTCCTTGAAGTCGTCCGGCATCGCCTTGTTGAAGAGCTGGCCGATGCCCTTGTGCACTTCGCTGGCGATGTAGTTCAGCCATCTCCTGCAGGCGATAGCGCTCCAGCGTGCCGGCGGCGGGCGCGAGCTTCTTTGCCGGGCGCCTTGTCGGCGATGTACTGCTGGATCGCGGCCGCCTTCGGTCAGCACCTGGCCGTCGTCGAGCTTGATCGCCGGCACCGCGCCCTTCGGGTTGATGGCCATGATAGTCTTCGCCGCTGCTGGTCTTCTTGCTGGCGCCATCGACCTGTTCGAGATCGAACGGCAGACCGGCCTCGCGGAACGCGATGTGCGGGGCGAGCGAGCAGGCGCCAGGCATGTAGTAGAGCTTCATCGGGTCATTCCTTGTTGAAAGGGCTGGGGTCATAGACTTGCAATGCGTAGATGCGGACCGTATGTGGCGGTCACCCTGACCGGACGCAATGCCGCCCAACGCATGCCCTTAACACCGCTCCCGATTGCCCTTTCCCCGTTCCCATGATTAAGGTCGCGACCTTTTTCCGCCGGAATCCCTGAATGGCCCGCGACCAGGTCGATATGACGCCGATCAACTCGCGCGACGAATTGGTCGCGTGGTTCGAGGCGGGCTGCAAGCCGAAGTCGGAATTCCGCGTCGGCACCGAGCACGAGAAGTTCGTGTTCACCGTCGACGGCCACCGGCCGGTGCCCTACGGCGGGCCGCGCGGCATCCGCGCGCTGCTCGACGGCATGCAGCAGCTGCTCGGCTGGGAGCCGATCATGGAGGGCGACAACATCATCGGCCTCGCCGACGTCACCGGCGGCGGCGCGATCTCGCTCGAGCCCGGCGGCCAGTTCGAATTGTCCGGCGCGCCGGTCGAAACCGTGCATCAGACCGCGAGCGAGCTGTTCGCGCATCTCGCGCAGGTGCGCGAGGTGGCGGCGCCGCTCGGCATCGGCTTCCTCGGCCTCGGCATGACGCCGAACTGGAGCCGCGCCGACATCCCGATGATGCCGAAGGGCCGCTACAAGATCATGACCGCCTACATGCCGAAGGTCGGCCAGTACGGCCTCGACATGATGTACCGCACCTGCACGGTGCAGACCAACCACGACTTCTCCTCCGAAGCCGACATGGTGAAGAAGCTGCGCGTCGCGCTGGCGCTGCAGCCGGTCGGCACCGCGCTGTTCGCCAATTCGCCGTTCACCGAAGGCAAGCCGAACGGCTTCGTGTCGTTCCGCTCGGAGATCTGGCGCGACACCGACAACCAGCGCGCCGGCATGCTGCCGTGGGTGTTCGAGGACGGCATGGGCTTCGAGCGCTACGCCGACTACGCGCTCGACGTGCCGATGTATTTCGTCAAGCGCGGCGACAAATACATCGACGTGTCCGGCAAATCGTTCCGCGATCATCTCGACGGCAAGCTCATCCCCGGCGAGCGCGCCACGATTTCGGACTGGGCCAACCACGTCTCGACGATCTTTCCCGAGGTGCGGCTCAAGCGCTACATCGAGATGCGCGGCTCCGACGGCGGGCCGTGGCGGCGGCTGCCGGCGCTGCCGGCGTTCTGGGTCGGGCTGATCTACGACGACGCCAGCCTCGACGCCTGCTGGGAGATCGTCAAGGACTGGACCGCCGAGGAGCGGCAGAAGCTGCGCGACGACGTGCCGCGACTCGGCTTCAAGGCGACGATCCGCAACCAGAACCTGCTCGAGTCTGGCGGCGGTGCTGCTTGCGCCTCGCCGAGCAGGGTCTCGCCCGCCGCGCCAGGCTCGACCGCAACGGCCGCGACGAGACGCGCTATCTCCGCCCGCTGCAGGAGATCGTCGCGCGCGGCATCACGCCGGCCGAGGAGCTGCTGGAAAAATTCCACGGCCCCTGGAATGGCTCGGTCGAGCCGATCTTCGACGAATACGCGTTATCTGATCGCCGCGCGCCATCTTGCGAACGGCGCGAGCGGATGACGTACTCCGCCGCCTGGCCGCTTCCGACAGATTGTCCAGCGACGAGATGATGTGCTCGGCGAGCGCATCCGCCAGCGCGAGGCTCTCGTGCGGATTGCGGATCAGCCCGACGCGGCAGCCCGGCAATTCCGGAAACCCATCGGCCGGATTGAGCACCCGCATGCCGGGCCGCAATCCCGACTCCGGGAAGATCGACACCGCCAGCCCCGACAGCACCGCCGAGGCCACCGCGGTGGCGTTGGCGCTGGTGTAGGCGATGTGGTGCGGCCGCCCGATCGTCTCCAGGCATTCGATCGCGGCGCGCCGCCAGCCGCAGCTCGTGCGTCCGAGCGCCAGCGGCAGCGGCTCCTCCAGATGGGTGGAGTGCCGGTTCGATGTCACCCACAAGCAGCCGCTCGCGGCGGAACACCTCCGACGCGCGCGACGAGCCGCAGTCGGTGATGATCGCCAGATCGAGTTCGTTGGCGTCGATGTGCTTGACCAGCTCGACCGAAGGCTCGCACGCCACGGTCAGCTCGACGCCGGGATAGGCGCGCGAGAACCGCGCCATGATCTCCGGCAGATAGCGGTCGGCGTAATCGTCGGGCAGGCCGAGCCGCACCCGGCCGGACAATCCCTTGTCGTCGAAGGCAGCGAGCGCCTCGACGTTGAGCTTGACGATGCGGCGCGCGTAATCGAGCAGACGGTCGCCGTCCTCGGTGAGCTTGGAGGCGCGGCCGTCGCGGGCGAAGATCGGCTTGCCGAGCCGCTCCTCGAGCCGCTTCATCTGCATCGACACCGCCGACTGGGTCTTGTGCACGACCTCGGCGGCCTTGGTGAAGCTGCCGGTCTCCACGATCGCGATGAAGGTACGAAGCTGGTCGACGTCGATCAGGGCGCTCATTTCGCCTCCCAATCCGGGCCCGAAGCACCCGGCGATACATCACCATAGATGATTGGTGAGATTAAAAACATTCGTTTCACTTATCAATAGGCGCTCGCTAAATATCCCGGGTCCTAGGGAAATGGGTGGGCATTCCGGGTGGCTCCGCGGCGACGCGGCGGCCCAAAAGGGTGCCCCTGCCGCATTCCCAGGCCGAATTAGGAGCGTGCCATGCCAGCACTGACAGCCCTTGCGATCGCCGCCGCGGTCCGCGTCAGGCGCAACATCAAGCGGATGCTGGAGCGGGCGAAGAACCGCCACGACGCGATGCGTCTTGCCAGTCTGGACGACCGCATGCTGGCCGACATTGGGCTCAACCGCAGCGACCTGCGCGACGCCTTTGCCGAATTGCCGTGGCGCGATCCGAGCGACGTGCTGACGCGCCGTGCCGCTGAGCGCCGCTCAAGCCGGCGCCTGACCGACTATCCGCCGACCAATCGGGCGGCGGGCTGTTCGGTCTGACGATTTTGCCTTGGCCGATCCTCCCATCGGCCGAACGTCCGGAACGCGGTTTCCCCTCCCGCCTCCGGATGCTTGCGCCCGCCGCCCCCCGGCGGGCGCATACTTTTTAGAGCCTGCATTGCAATCATGCTAAGCATGCCGCCGGGCGAGAAATCGGAAGGCGGCGCTGATGCAATTCGTCCACGGCTGTCTGGTCGCGCTGGTGCTCGCCGCCTTTGCCGTCGCTCCAGCCCGCGCGCAGACCGGGTTCGACCGGCCGGGCGGCGACTACGCCCACTTCACCGTGCAGTCCGGCGATCCGGCGGTGTGCTCGGCGCGCTGCGACCGCGATGGGCGCTGCCGGGCCTGGACCTTCTCCTATCCCGGCACCGCGCCGCTCGGCGGCAGCAACGTCGCCACCTGCTGGCTGAAGAGCCAGGTCAAGCCGCTGGTCGAGAACCGCTGCTGCGCATCCGGGGTCAAGGGCGCGGCGCTCCTGGAATTGCGTCCCGGGCCGGTGGAGAACGCGATCGACCGGATCGGCGGCGACTACCGCAACTTCGAGATTCCGGCAGGCCAGGAGGCCGATGCCTGCAAGACCGCCTGCGACGGCGACAACCGCTGCCGCGCCTGGTCCTACGTGCGGCCGGGCTACGGCTCGGCGCAGGCCAAGTGCTTCCTCAAGGACAAGATCACGCGGCCGCGGCGCCGGCCGTGCTGCGTGTCGGGCGTGGTGCGGTAGAAGTCCGCGCGAATTTAGCTAGCCTCCGCCGGCTGCCGCCACCGCCGGATCGCCCAGACCACAAGCCCGATCGCGACAACCCCCGCGATGATCGGCACCGCCAAGTGTTCACCGAACGCACCGGCGTGTCCGTAGGCTGTGCCGGCGAGAATGCCCGGCACCACATGCGCCGGCGCCCAGCACAGGATCGCCACCAGGTTGATCGGGAAAAAGCGGCGCGGCGGCATCCCCAGCGCGCCCGCGGTGATCGGCACGAAGGCGCGCACCGGCGGCAGGAATCGCGCCAGGAACACCGCGGCATTGCCGTAGCTTCGGAAGAACGCGCTGCTGCGCGCAACGACCGCCGGATATTTGTTCAACGGCCATAGCGTCAGGATGCGGTCCGGATAGCGGCGGCCGAGCCCATAGGCCAGGCCGTCGCCCAGCACGGCGCCACTGATCGCCGCTGCCAGCACCCCCGTGAGACTGAGATTGCCGGCCGGGATGAGCGCGCTCAAGCTGAGGATGACGGTCGAGCCTGGAATGAATGAGCCGAGAACCGGCACCGCCTCCAAAAACGCCGCCAGGAACAGCGCCGCATAGGCCCAATCGGAATGCGCCGAAACGAGATGGACGACGTCGTGAACGATGCGATCCATTCAGCGCACGGAAGCGAAGAACCGCGACAGCCGCAGCCCCGATGGCCAGGTCCAGATCGGCTTGTCCGCCATGCCCAGATCCCACGAGCCGACCAGCGTGCTGACGCGGCCGACCAGATTGCCCGTCGGCAGCATGCCGACGCCGCCCGCCGCGACCGGTACGCGGCTGTCCGCGGAGTTGTCGCGGTTGTCGCCCATGACGAACACATGGCCCGGCGGAACGACGATATCCGCCATATTGTCGTAAGGGCCGTCGCTGGTGATCTTGAAGATGGCGTGCTCGCGGCCGCCCGGCAGCGTCTCGATGAAACGCGGCACCTGCGCCACCGAGCCGTTGTCGATCTCCATCTCGCCGGTGCCGTCACCGCGAACAGCCATCGGGCTGCCGTTGATCCAGACCTTTCCGGAATGCAGCGCGACGCGGTCGCCGGGCAGGCCGATCACGCGCTTGACCCAGAATTGCGAACGGTCGCCGGGCGAGCGAAACACCACGACATCGCCGCGTTCGGGCAACGCGCCGAGAATCCGCCGCGTCGTCGGCAGCACGATCGACGCCGGCAGCGACGCCGCGCTGTAGCCATAGGCGTATTTGGTCGCCAGCAATTCATCGCCGATCAGGAGCGTCGGCTCCATCGAGCCGGACGGCACGTAGTACGGCTCGGCAATCGCGATCTTGGCCACCATCAGGACCGCGAGAACGAGAATGAACTGGATGGCCGACCACATCCATTCACGCGCGCGAGCGCTCAGCGGCATGACGAAGCTCCTCAGCCCGTGCCGCCGACGGTGATGCGCTCCATCAGCAGGGTCGGCTGGCCGACGCCGACCGGCACGCCCTGGCCGTTCTTGCCGCAGGTGCCGACGCCGGTGTCGAGCTTCATGTCGTTGCCGACCATCTTGACGCGCTTGAGATCGGTCGGGCCGTTGCCGATCAGCATGGCGCCCTTCAGCGGCGCGCCGAGCTTGCCGTTGTCGATCTTGAACGCCTCGGTGACGTTGAACACGTACTTGCCCGAGGTGATGTCGACCTGGCCGCCGCCGAGATTGACGCAATAGACGCCGTTCTTCACCGAGGCGATGATCTCGGCCGGATCGCGGTCGCCCGCGGTCATGTAGGTGTTGGTCATGCGCGGCATCGGCACGTGGGCGTGGCTCTCGCGGCGGCCGTTGCCGGTCGCCTTCATGCCCATCAGCCGCGCGTTCTGGCGGTCCTGCATGTAGCCCACGAGAATGCCGTCCTCGATCAGCGTGGTGCGGTTGGTCGGCGTGCCCTCGTCGTCGATCGAGAGCGAGCCGCGCCGGCTCTGGATCGTGCCGTCGTCGACCACGGTGACACCCTTGGCCGCGACCTGCTGGCCCATCAGGCCGGCGAACGCCGAAGTCTTCTTGCGGTTGAAGTCGCCTTCGAGGCCGTGGCCGACCGCCTCGTGCAGCATGACGCCGGGCCAGCCTGAGCCGAGCACCACGTCCATCTCGCCGGCCGGCGCCGGAATCGAATCGAGGTTGAGCAGCGCCTGGCGCACCGCCTCGTCGACGGCGTGCTCCCAGGTCTTGCCGTCGATGAAGCCCTGATAGCCCTCGCGGCCGCCGTAGCCGTACGAGCCGGTCTCCTGCCGGTCGCCGGAGCCGGCCACCACCGAGACGTTGACCCGCACCAGCGGGCGGATGTCGCGATAGGTCTGGCCGTCCGGCCGCAGGATTTCGACCACCTGCCACGATGCGCCGAGACTGGCGCTGACCTGCTTGATGCGCTGGTCCTTGGCGCGGGCATAGGCGTCGATGCTCTCCAGCAATTTCACCTTGGCGTCGAAGCCCGGCGCCTCCAGCGGATTGTCGTCGCTGTAGAGCTTGCGGTTGGTGCGGCCCGGCGCCTCGGCATATTTGCCGGAGTGGCCGCCCTTGACCGCGCGCACCGCGTCGGCGGCGCGGCTGATCGCGGCCTCCGAGACGTCGGAGGCGTGGGCGTAGCCGACCGCCTCGTCCTTCACGGCGCGAAGGCCAAAGCCCTGGTTGGTGTCGTAGGTCGCCTGCTTCAGGCGCCCGTTGTCGAACACCAGCATCTCGGACTGCTTGTATTCGAGGAACAGCTCGCCGTCGTCGGCGCCTTCAAGGCCGCGGTCGATCAGCTTGCCGACCCGGACTTTGTCGAGGCCGGCGCGATCGATCAGCGAAGCGTTGGGGTTCATCGGATTCTCCAATCGGACAGGCACCATACATAGTGCGTCCGCCCGCGCCCGGACAGTCCGCCGCAGCGGGGAAGCACAACCTGACGGAACCATGTGACCAAATTCCGGTTATGTCGGCAGGGGCCCGTCTCGGTTGTCCAATATGCACCTGCGTCGACGGGATTTTCTGGCGAGCACCGCAATCTTTCTGCTGAGCGTGGCAGGCGCCCGCGCCTCCGTGCTCGCCGGGCAGTTGCCGTGGCAGCCGAACGCCGGCAATCCGCCGACGCCGGCCAAGCCCGGGCCGTGGGTCTATTTCAACGGTGCCGAGGGCAGGGCGGTCGAGGCGATCGCCGACCGCATCATCCCGTCCGATCCGCAGACGCCCGGCGGCAAGGATGCCGGCTGCGCGGTGTTCGTCGACCGCCAGCTTGCCGGTCCTTATGGCCGTGACGACGGGCTCTACAACCTGCCGCCGTTCAAGGACGGCGCCAAGAACCAGGGTCCGCAATCCGAGGATGGACCGGCGCAGAAATACCGCAAGGCGCTCGCCGCGCTCGACGAGCTATTGCAAATCGAAATACGCCGGCAAGGCGTTCGCCGACTTGTCCGACAGCGACAAGGACGAGGTCCTGAAGGGACTCGAGAGCCGGCAAGCTCGAGCTCGGCGCCGTCGACGGCAAGGGCTTCTTCGAGCAGGTCGTGAAGGACATCCAGACCGGCTTCTTCGCCGATCCGATCTACGGCGGCAACCGCGACATGGCGGCCTGGAAAATGATCGGCTTCCCCGGCGCCCGCTACAACTACCTCGACTGGATCGACCGTCACAACGAACGCTTTCCGCTGCCGCCCGTGAGCATCATGGGACGCGCGGAATGGACGCCGAAAGGTTGACGGCATGGCGCGCAGGCTTCCCAAAAAGGATGTCGTGATCATCGGGCTCGGCTGGACCGGCTCGATCATGGCCCACGAGCTGACCGACGACGGCCTCGACGTCATCGCCATCGAGCGCGGACCGTGGCGCGACGCGCCGACCGACTTCCCGCCGAACTACATGCAGGACGAGCTGCGCTATCGCATCCGTCACGAGCTGTTCCTGCGGCCGGACCAGACTCACCTTCACCTTCCGCAACAAGATGAGCGAGACGGCGCTGCCGATCCGCACCTGGGGCGCGTTCATGCCGCCGAACGGCGTCGGCGGCGGCGGCGCTGCACTGGAACGCCGAGACGTGGCGCTTCCTGCCGTCCGATTTCGTGCTGAAGACGCATCTGACCGAGCGCTACGGCGCGGCGTTCCTGCCCGACGACATGACGATCCAGGACTAGGGCGTCACCTACGACGATCTCGAGCCGCACTACGACCAGTTCGAATATCTCTGCGGCACGTCCGGCACCGCCGGCAATCTCAAGGGCCAGATCCAGGACGGCGGCAATCCGTTCGAAGGTCCGCGCTCGCGGCCCTATCCGACGCCGGCGCAGAAGCAGGGCTACGGCCACACGCTGTTCGCCAAGGCCGCGCGGAGCTCGGCTACAAGCCGTTTCCGCAGCCGTCCGGCAACCTGTCGCAGGCCTACACCAATCCGCTCGGGCTGCGCATGGGGCAGTGCACCTATTGCGGCTTCTGCGAATGGTTCGGCTGCGGCAACTACTCCAAGGCCAGCCCGCAGACCACGATGCTGCCGGTGCTGATCCGCAAATCGAATTTCTCCGCGCGCGACAATTGCGAGGTCACCAGCATCAACACCGACCGCGACGGCAAGCACGCCACCGGCGTGACCTTCGTCGACTCCAGCGGCGAGGAGTGGGAGCAGCCGGCCGACCTGGTGATCCTGTCGGCCTTTTCGGTGTTCAACGTGCAGCTGCTGCTGCACTCGAAGATCGGCCAGCCCTACGACCCGGCCGCCAACACCGGCGTGGTCGGACGCAACTTCACCCACCAGTCGATGTCGAGCGTCGACGGCTTCTTCGACAAGTCGAAGTTCAACTTCAATCCGTTCATCGCCTCGGGCGCGATCGGCATGTGCATCGACGAGTTCAACGGCGACAACTTCGACCACGGTCCGCTGGGCTTCGTCGGCGGCGGCTACCTCGGCCAGGTGCAGACCAACGGCCGTCCGATCGAGACGACGCCGGTCCCGTCCGGCACGCCGAAATGGGGCGCGCAGTGGAAGAAGGCGGTGGCCGACAACTATCTCAGCACGCTGAAGGGCGGCAGCATCCACGGCAGCTTCTACAGCTACCGCGACGTCTATCTCGACCTCGATCCGACCTACAAGGACCGCTTCGGCCGGCCGCTGATGCGCATGACGATCGACTTCCACGACAACGAGCTGAAGGCCGCGGCCTACATGACCGACAAGTACGCCGAGATCGTCAAGGCGATGGGCGCGCACACGGTCGACAAGAGCCCGCGCAAGGGCCCCTACGACGTCACCAAGTACCAGACCACGCATCTGAACGGCGGCGCCGTCATGGGCGCCGATCCGCAAGACCAGCGCGCTCAACCGCTATCTGCAGAGCTGGGACGTGTCGAACCTGTTCGTGCTCGGCGCCAGCGCGTTCCCGCAGAACGCCGGCTACAACCCGACCGGCACGGTGGCGGCGCTGGCCTACTGGGCCGCCGATGCGATCCGCACCAAGTACCTCAAGAACCCGGGGCCGCTGGTCGATGCGTAGGCGCACCACCCTCGCATTGAGCTGCGCGCTGCTGTCGGCTGCGGCGTGGCCAGCTCATGCGCGGCCGAATCCGATCCGCAGAACTTCACCCAGATCGAGCGCGGCCACTATCTCGTCACCGCGGCGCGACTGCGCCGGCTGCCACACGCTGCCCGGCAGCGACAAGAAACTCGCCGGCGGCCGCGCCGATCGAGACGCCGTTCGGCTCGATCGTCTCGCCGAACATCACGCCCGACCGCGACACCGGCATCGGCGCCTGGACCGACGAGCAGTTCGACGCGGCGCTGCGCAAGGGCATCCGCCCGAACGGCTCGCGGCTCTATCCGGCGATGCCGTACACCGCCTACACCAAGATGTCGCGCGACGACGTCATCGCCATCCGCGCCTATCTCAACACCGTCGCGCCGGTGCGCCATCGGGTGGTCGCCAACACGCTGCCGTTCCCGTTCAACATCCGCGCCGCGATGCGGGTGTGGGACTGGATTTATTTCACGCCGGGCGAGTATCAAGCCCGATGCCAAGCAATCCGCCGAATGGAATCGCGGCGCCTTCCTGGTGCAGGGCCCGTCGCACTGCGGCGCCTGCCACACGCCGAAGACGTTCCTCGGCGGCGACAAGACCAGCGAGACTCTGCAGGGCTCGTATCTGCAGGGCTGGTTCGCCCCCGACATCACCAATGACAACCGGCGCGGCCTCGGCGCCTGGTCGGCCGACGATGTCGTGGCCTATCTGAAGAGCGGTCACAACCGGATCAGCGCCGCCACCGGGCCGATGGCGGAGGAAGTCACGCTGTCGAGCTCGCACATGACCGACAGCGATCTGCACGCCATCGCCACCTATCTGAAGTCGGTGCCGGGCCGGAGCAATTCGCCGCCGCCGCTGCCGGCCAGCGATCCGGCGATGGTCGCCGGCGCCGCGATCTACCGCGACCAGTGCTCGGCCTGTCACATGATCGACGGCAAGGGCGAGGAAAAGCTGTTCCCGTCGCTCGCGCAATCCTCGATGGTGCGCTCCGACGATCCGACCACGCTGATCCGCATCATCCTGCGCGGCGCCCGGAGCGCCGCCACCGCGGCCGAGCCGACCGCGCCGGGCATGCCGTCGTTCGGCTGGCAGCTCGACGACGCCCAGGTCGCCGCGGTCGTCACCTACATCCGCAACGGCTTCGGCTCGGCCGCCCCGCCAGTGGCGCCGGACGCTGTTACCAAGGCAAGGGCGAGCCTCGCCAAGCGGTCCGATTAGGGCGTGTACTCACAACGCTGCCAAACACCGACGGCACGCCTCTCCGCTTTTGCGTTCAGGGGAAGTTGAACAGCCAACATATCAAAATCGCCAGCGCGATCACGACAATCAACGCGGCTTTCAATTTCTGATTAAAATCCGCTTCCATTTTCCCCTAGCGCGTTCCAGTTCGACATTGATGGGCTCTCAGCCCCAAGGCAATCACCTCGCCCTCCTAAGCCGCGTTAGTATCACAGACGAGCACCTGCGCGGTTTGGCTGCATGGTGCCGTGGTTGCTTCGAGCTTCCGATTCCAACTACGATGGATATGACGGATCGCGGGAGGCGCGGTTTCGCAATTCCTTGAAAGTGCCTCCGCAAGGGAGAGCTGAATGTCAGGCAACGTCACCGAGGTGCTGGCCGGTTTTGCGGCGTCGCTGCAATACGACGACCTTCCGGGGCATGTCCGGGACCATTGCAAGAATGTCCTGCTCGACACGCTGGCGTGCGCGGTCGCGGGCCATCGCGGCGAGGAGACCGAGCAGGTTTCGGCGCTGGCCACCGGCCTTGCACAGTCCACCGAGAGCAGCGTGATCGGCGGCGACCCGCTGTCGCTCGCCGGCGCGACGATTCTCAACGGCTATCTCATCACCGCGGTCACGATGTGCGACATCCACCGCTCGACGCTCACCCACGTGACGCCGGAGGTGATTCCGCCCGCCTTGGCGATTGCCGAGCGCGACGGCCTGTCGGGCCGTGACCTGCTGGTCGCCATCGCCGCCGGATGCGAGGTGACGACGCGAGTCGGCATCGGAGCGGATTATCCAGCCATGCGCGCCAAGGGCTGGCACGGTCCGGGCGTGCTGGGCCCGTTCGGCGCCGCCGCCGCGGTCGGCCGGCTCCGCAAGTTCGACACCGAGACCATGGCCAAGGCGTTCGGCCTCGCCGGCAGCCAGGCCGCCGGCACCTTCGCGGCGTGGGGCACGCCGACCGTGAAATTCCATCAGTGCCGCGGCGCGTTGTCGGGACTGATGGCGGCGCTGCTGGCCGAGCAGAAATTCCTGGCGACCCGCGAATTCCTGACCGCCAAGGATGGCGGCCTGTACAACACCTATTCCAACGGCGGCAAGCCCGAGAGCGTCACGGCCGATCTCGGCAAGCGCTGGGAGCTCGAACAGATCGCGCTGCGGCTGTGGCCGTCGGCGTCGTCGACCCAGGGCATGAACACCGCGCTGTTCGACATCATCGAGAAACACAAGGTCGATCCCGACAAGGTGAAAAAGGTCCGCGTCGCGTTGAGCCCGACGGTGTTCGAGCTGCACGGCAAGCTTTCGCGCTACAAGGCGAAGTTCGACGCGCTGATCTCCGGCGCATTACACCGCGGCGGTGATCCTGCACGACCAGACGCTGACGCTCGCGCAGTTCGAGCCCGCCCGCTACGACGATCCGAAGCTGCGGCGCGCCGCGGCCGAGCAGGTCGAGCTGCGTCCCGATCCGGCGCTGACCGGCGTGCAGTCGGTGGTCGACATCGAGCTTGACGACGGTACGACGCTCACGGCCCGCTGCGATCATCCGCGCGGTTCGGCCGAGAACCCGCTGTCGCGCGCCCAGATCGAGAGCAAATTCCGCACCTATGCGGAGGGCGTGCTGGCGCCGGCCGCCATCGACGGCACGATCAAGGCTGTCGACGATCTGGAAAACCTCGGCTCGGTGCGAAAGCTGATGGAGATGCTTGCGGCGCCGCGGCGCGATCAGGCCAAGCGCGCGGCTCGCGGCTAAGCGGACACGACCCGCATCGGTGCGGGAAAAAATAGATCGGGGAGGGAGCGCCAATGGACAGACGCATGCTGGTTGCCGCGCTGACGAGCGCGGCATTGCTCTCGATGGCCGGTGGCGCCTCGGCGCAGTCGGCCGGTGATTTTCCAAATCATCCGATCCGCATCATCGTGCCGCAGGCGGCCGGGTCGGGGATCGACCTGCAGGCGCGCACGCTCGCGCAGAAGATGACTGAGCTGCTTGGCCAGCCGGGCATTATCGAGAATCGCCCGGGCGCCAACGCCATCATCGGAACCGACGCGGTCGCCAAGTCCGCGCCCGATGGCTACACGCTGGTCTATGCCCCGGTCAGCGCGGTGACCACCAATGTGCTGATCTACAAGAAGCTGCCTTACGATCCGGTGCGCGACTTCGCGCCGATCACGCAGACCGTCGCCAATCCGCTGGGGCTGATCGCCAATCCGGACTCGGGGATTAATTCGATCAAGGATCTGGTCGACCGCGCCAAGGCCAACCCGGGCAAGATCAATTTTGGCTCGTTCGGCATCGGCAACCTGACGCATCTGCAAGGCGTGCTGCTGTCGCTTGCCGCCAAGATCGAAATGACGCATGTGCCGTATCGCGGCCAGACGCCGGAGATCACCGACATCATGGCCGGCCAAATTCCGGTCGGCTTCACCACCACGGCCGGGGCGAGCGAAATCGTTGCATCAGGAAAGCTCAAGCTCCTTGCGACGTTCGGCGCAACGCGCGACGAGCTGTTCCCGAACACGCCGACGCCGACCGAAGCCGGTTACCCGAACGTTGTGGTGGTCGGCTGGGCCGGCATCCTGGCGCCTGGCGGAACGCCGAAGCCGATCGTCGACAAGCTTTATGCAGCCTTCGCCAAGGCTCTGGCGATGCCCGACGTGAAGGAAGCGATCCTCAAGCAGGGCTCCGAACCGGTGGCGAGCAAGTCGGCCGACGATTTCCACGAATACATCAAGGCGGAGATCGAGAAATATCGGCCCGTCATCAAGGCGGCCGGTCTCGAAGGCTCGCAGTGAGCGGATGTCCTACGTCAAGAAGACGCATCGCTTCGGCCTGCTGACGCCGTCGTCCAACACCACCCAGGAGCCGGAATTCTCGGCGGCGCTGCCGCCGAGCGTATCGCTGCACACCGGGCGCGTGGCCTACCGCGACATCACCCCGGAAGAGCAGCAGCGCTGCGTGCTCGAACTTGAATCCGAGAGCCGCAAGCTCGCCGACGCCGAGGTCGGCGCCATCGTGTTCGCAGCGACCGCGCCGACGCTGGCGCAAGGCAAGGGTTACGACCGCGAACTGATCAAGCGGATGGAGGATGCGTCGGGCCGGCCCGCAACCACGGCGGCGACCGCGTTCGTCGATGCGCTGACGCTGCTCGGCGTCCGCAAGATCGCCATCGGCGCGCCGTGGAGCAAGACCATGGACAAGCCGATGGTCGACTTCATGCAGACGAGCGGCTTTGAGGTCGTGCATAGCGAAGTGGTGGGGTTCGTCGCCAGCATCGAGCTCGGCCGGGTCGGGCCCGAGACCGCCTACGACCTGGCGCGCCGGGCCGACCGGCCGGACGCCGAAGCCATCATCATGCCGGGCGGCAATTGGGCGTCGATGCCGGTGGTCGAGCGGCTGGAGAACGAGCTTGGCAAGCCGGTCCTGGTGAACAATGCCGTCAGCCTGTGGGCGGGACTGCGGCTGCTCAAAAGCAACGCTGCGATCTCCGGCTACGGCCGGCTGCTGCGCGACCATCTCGCTGCTTGAAAGGCGTGGTCGATCCGCTCAAGGACACTCGGCGCCGCTGTCGATCCAGGCCTGCACCAGCTTTCCGGCCTGCTCCTGGGTGCCCGGCGCGGGCTCACGGCCGGGTCCGGGATTCCAGCCCCACGCCACCAGATCGTCCTTGGCAATGTGCTCCTGCAACATCGCGAGGTCGCGGCCGCCGTTCCGATCCTTGTCCTTGATCTGCCGGCAGATGTCGCCCGAGCGATTTACCCTGCCAGGCCATCGAAAGCGGTGCGAGATTCCAGCGCGGATGGCCGGGAATGCTCTTGTAGCTCGCGGCCTCCTGCAGGGTGAAATTCGCATCGTGATGGCAGGCCGCGCAGTTCGTGGCGTCGCGCCACGCCGGCGGCTGGTGATCGTGATGGTCGGCGCCCTGCAGCGGATGCTCGCCCGCGGGATGGCAGTTCATGCACTGCGGATGCGTCAGGAGCTTGCCGATCTCGGAGAACATCGCCCTCGACCGCGCCGCCTTGTCGCCGATCGAGGCGAAATCGGCGGGGGCCTTCAGGCTTTGATGCGCGCCCTCCGCACCGCCCGATTGCGCAAAAGCGGGTGAAAACGCGGCCGCGGCGGTGAAAGCTGCTGCGGTCAAAACGATCATCGTGCTGCGCATGATTGGCCTCGCTGAAATCCAGCAGGGCTAATAGTCTTACTGAGTCAGAAAGTCGCATCGGCTTCGGATGCGATTCAGGTAAGCGGAGAGATACAAACATCAGCGGATGAGGGCTGACATGAATCTCCGAACACCCGGCGGCAGTGAATCGCGATTTTCGGCTTATGTCGAGGGGCTTGTGAGCGTGATTGGCCACGCGGACCGTGCGGTTCCGCTGCGAGATTATTGCCTTGGCTTGATGATGCCGAGCGGGCGCAAGAGCGTGGAGCCGATGGCGGCGATAACGGCGCCGGGTCGAACGGCGGCGCAGCATCAGTCACTTTTGCATTTCGTCGGCAACGCAGCTTGGTTGGACGCGAAGGTTTTGGCCAAGGTGCGCGAGATGGTGCTGCCTGCAATCGAACGGCACGGGCCGATTGAAGCGTGGATCATCGACGACACCGGCTTTCCGAAGAAGGGAGAGCACTCGGTCGGCGTGGCGCGGCAATATTGCGGCCAGCTCGGCAAGCAAGACAATTGCCAGGTCGCAGTGTCGCTGTCGGTTGCCAATCACCACGCGAGCCTGCCGGTGGCCTACCGTCTGTATCTACCGGAAGACTGGGCGGCGGACAGCAAACGGCGGCGCAAGACGGGCGTGCCGGAGGATGTCGTCTTCAAGACCAAGCCCGAGATCGCGCTTGAGCAGATCGCGGCGGCCTGCAAGGCCGGCCTTCCTCGCGGCGTGGTGCTGATGGACGCGGGCTATGGCTGCAACACCGACCTGCGCACTGGAGTCAGTGCGCTCGGATTGCGCTATGTGGCCGGCATCCTGCCGAACACCTCGGTGTGGACATCGGGCGTGGGGCCGCTGCCGCCGAAGAAGTGGTCGGGCCAGGGGCGTCCACCGAAGCTCATCCGCCGCGACGCCAAGCATCAACCGGTCTCGGTCAAGCAGCTTGCTCTCGGTCTGCCAAAGCGGGCTTGGCGCACGATCCGGTGGCGCGAGGGGACGGCCGAGTGGCTGTCCTCGCGCTTTGCGCGGGTGCGGGTTCGTGCCGCGCATCGCGATTACAATCTCACCGAAAGCCGGCCGGAAGAATGGCTGCTGATCGAGTGGCCAAAGGGCGAGGAGGCACCGACCAAATACTGGTTCGCGACGCTTCCCCAAGACATCGCTTTCCGCTCGCTGGTGGACATCACCAAGCTGCGCTGGCACATCGAACGCGACTATCAAGAGCTCAAGCAGGAGGTCGGGCTCGGGCATTTCGAAGGGCGCGGATGGCGCGGCTTCCATCACCACGCCACGCTGTGCATCGCAGCCTATGGATTCCTGATCTCCGAAAGGGAGACAATTCCCCCCTGTGGACCTCGTTCAACCACGCTGTTCCCGCAACCTGCCGTACCCGACGGTTATCGACCCAGAGGCTCCGCCCTTGCGGCCTGAACGCCACATCCCGAACTCGATCGCGACCATGCGCCGGCAATTAATCGTGGCACTGGTCAGGACACTGTCGCGATGTCCCTGCTGCGCTGCTCAAATCCACAGATCGCCTCGGCGCTTCATGACGCAGTAAGAATAGGCCGGCGCTCGGAAATGTTCCCGTTCGAACGGATAATAGCGCGCGGGGCGGCTCGTCAGGTCGCAAACCGGACCGAAACGCCGCCGATTGGAGCCAGCTCGAAGTCGACGCCGCGCTCGCCCGGCTCCAGGAACATCGGCGCCGTCAGCGACCCGGTGATGATGAGCTGCCCCTCCCGCAACCCGTCATCGACCGCCGCCGTGACGTCGGCAACATGGCGCACGATGTCGATGATGTCGCCGATGTTGGTCTGCAGGTCGAGCGGCAGCGGCACGTCCTTGCCGCTCCGCGTCACCCGGCCCTTCAGCCCGTCGAGGCGCGCGCCGCCGCGCATGATGTCGCGCGGCCCGAGCAGGACGTGGCGCTGGAAGATGTCGCCGCCCAGCACGGCCTCCAGGTCATCGCCGTCGCGATCGACATCGGCCAAGCTCGATCGCCGGCCCGATCGCGGCGATGGCCTGGCGGGCCTGGTCGCGGGTCGCGCCGGCCGGCAGGTCGCGGCCCATGTAAGCGGCGATCTCGGTCTCGGCGACCGGCTTGGTCCAGCCGGCAAGCGACACCGTCGCGCCGCTCGCAAGCTCGGCGCGGTCGAGCAGGAAGCCGACCACCGGCGCGGTGAGGCGAAGCTTGAGCTGCGAAGCCGGCGCGCCGAACCCGACCTTCCAGCCGATCTGTTTCGCACCTTCATCGAACCGCTGCTTGCGCAGCGCCATCTGCGCGCGCATGCCGGCGGCGATGCGCGGGTCCTTCAGCGTGGCGCTCACTTGCTGTGGCCTTCCGGCGGGTTCTCGTAGCCCGACGCCTCGATCGAGCCGGCGCCCATCCAGCCCCACACCAGCACCACGTCCTCGCTCGATGTGTTGTTGAAGCCGTGCCAGACGCCGCGCGGCGAATACACCACGTCGCCCTGATGCGATGGCTCGAGCCCCTTGTCGGTGATGATGTGGCCGTTGCCCTTCAGCACGATGAAGAACTCGTCGCAGTTCTTGTGCAGGTGGCGCTCGTGACTGGCGCCGGGCTTCAGCACGGTCCAGCCGACCACGTTGTCGGCGCCGGCGGATTTCTTGTCGATCAGGAACTGCACCTGCATGTCGATCCAGCCGTCGTCGCGCTTCAGCCCCTCGACCTTCGGCACATCCTTGATGTTGGTGCGGAACATCTTGGCGCCGATCTGCGCCGACGTGATCCCGGTCGTGGCCTTCACCGCCTTCGCCAAGGCGGCGCCGATCTTCTCACCCTTGTTCGTCACGATTGTCCTCCCAAACGGCGATAAACCTGATGCGCCACCACGAAGTCGTTGGCGTCGATGCCGAGCCCGCGGCAGGCGTTCATCATTTCGTTGGCGGCGGCGGCGAGCGGCGTCGGGCTGCCGAGCCGGCGGCCCAGGTTGAGCGCCAGCATCATGTCCTTTTGCTGCAGGGTCACGTCGGCGAGTGGCACCGCCGGCATCTGGCCGTCGAGGATGAACGGTCCGCGATAGCCGAGCACCGGCGAGGCCGCCACGCTCTTGAGGATGGCGTCGACAGCGGCCTCGCGCGAGACGCCGCCCTTCTCGGCCAGCGCAACCGCCTCGCCGAAGCAGATCACCTCGACCATCAGCAGCAGGTTGACCGCGATCTTCATCTGGCAGGCGAGGCCCTGGCCGCCGATCCGCGTCACCTTCGGTCCGATCGCGAGCAGCACGGGCTTGGCCCGCTCGAACGCGGCTTCGTCGCCGCCGATCATGACCGAGGCCTGTCCGGCCTTCACGGTGACGGGGCTGCCCGACAGCGGGCCGTCCAGCATGATCGAACCGGCCTTGGCAAATTCGGCGGCAACCGCGCGGCTCGCATCCGGCTCGATCGTGCTCATGTCGATGTAGATGCCGTTGCGTGGCAGACCCGACACAACGCCGTCCGGCCCGAGTGCGACGGCTTTCACCGCGGCGGCATCGGTCACGATCGAGAACACGATCTCGGCGGCTTCGGCGACAGCGCGCGGCGTTGCCGCCCACGCCATGCCTTGGGCGATCAGCGGCTCGGCCTTGTCGCGCGACCGGTTCCAGCCGGTGACCTTGTGGCCGGCGGCGATCAGCCGCGGCACGATCAAGGCGCCCATGGCGCCCAGTCCGACGAATCCGAGATTCACACTGCCTCTCCAATCATCGCAGCGTCATGCCCGGCCTTGTGCCGGGCATCCACGCCTTTCTTGTTCATCAAAGCAAGACGTGGATGGCCGGGACAAGGCCGGCCATGACGTGGATAGACATGGATGATGCAGAGAGGTGAGGGGCATTGGCCCAACCGCTCAGGGCAGTTTATCCAACCCCTCGCCCAATCCCTTCAGGCTGATCGGAAAGCCGATGCCCTCTTCAGGGGTCTGGAAGATGATGAAGGTGGCGGACTGGCCGGTCCGCAGCTTGTTGAGGAGGTTGTCGTCCATCACCACCTCGGCGACGCAGCCGTTCGGCACGCAGCGCACGAAGCCGGCCCGGCCAAGCTCGGCGTTGTCCACCTTGAGCCCCAGTCCGGACGGCAGCAGCACACCGGGCGGCGCGATCACCCGCATGATCCGGCTCTTTTTATCCGCGGTCCGCAGCAGGATGACCGTGAGCCCGATGTTGGGCCGGTCTTCGGCTGTGACGCTCTGGATCAGCACGCATTGCTCGCCCTGGGCCCCGGGCGGAGTGTCGCAGCGGATCTGCCAGTCGCCATGCACAGACTTGACCGTGCCCTGAGCCAGGACCGGCCCGCACAGTCCGAAGGTGCCCGCCACAATTGCCACGCAGGCCGACGCGGCGAGTCTGCCGATGGCGCGGGACGCCAGCGCCGAAAGCAAGCGGCGGCCATATTTGCCCATCATTCGGTTCCCGTCTGGTCGAAATCCAGGTGCAAAGTGGGGTCCAAATCGGCGGCGGGGTGCGCGAATCGCTGTCTCTTGGATACCATTGCGGCGCCTGCCTGAGCTACCCGTTCAGCTTGGCCGCCCCGCCAAAACCACGATACCCGTCCACAATGTCAACAATGCCAATCGGCGCTTTCGCTGTCGTATTGCCTGGGGCGACAGTGTTGCCGCCCCGGACCGGCAATATTATGCAAAATATGCAGATGGTCGCATCGGACAGTCGCCTATGCACATTGCGACTGCGCCAGAATTATGGTTTGAGAAACCTGGGAATTCCCCTCCGCCGCATCGCACCCGAGGAGCGAGACCCCCGCCGGGGGACGCCTTCGGGAGCGGGCTTTGATCTGAAACGAAGCTCACCCGGTGCGGCCAGGACACGATCGATTTCGTCGAAGGAGCAATGACGACGATGCTGGTGCTTAGGCGGTTGGCCGCTATGGCGGCTCTCGTGGTGCCCGGATTTCTGCTCGCCGGCCCGGCGCTGGCCGGGTTGGGACAGCCGTCACCCTGGCAGATGGGCTTTCAGCAACCGGCGACCCCGGTGATGGAGAACATCGTCTGGTTCCACGAATTCCTGCTCTACCTCATCATCGCCATCGCGCTGTTCGTGCTGGCGCTGTTGATCATCATCGTGGTGCGGTTCAACGCCAAGGCCAACCCGGTGCCGTCGCGCACCACCCACAACACCCTGCTCGAGGTGATGTGGACCCTGGTGCCGGTGATCATCCTGGTGTCGATCGCGGTGCCGTCGTTCAAGCTGCTGTTCCTGGAGCTGACGATCCCGCCGGCCGACGTCACCGTGAAGGCGACCGGCAAGCAGTGGTACTGGAGCTACGCCTACCCGGACTCCAAGTTCGAGTACAACTCGCTGATGCTCAAGGACAACGAGCGCAAGCCCGACCAGCCGCGGCTGCTGGCGGTCGATAACGCCCTGGTGGTTCCGGTCAACAAGGTGGTCCGGGTCGAGGTGATCGGCTCCGACGTCATTCATTCGTTCTCGGTGCCGTCGTTCGGCATCAAGATCGACGCCGTGCCGGGCCGGCTGAACGAGACCTGGTTCAAGGCCACCCGCGAGGGCATCTACTACGGCCAATGCTCAGAGCTGTGCGGCCGCGATCACTCCTACATGCCGATCGAGGTGCATGTGGTGAGCGACAAGGAGTACACCGCGTGGCTCGACCAGGCGAAGAAGAAATACGCCACCGACGACAGCCGGCCGCCGGCCAATGTCGTCGCGGCGAAATGACGGCAGGCCGGCGCTCAGCCGGGGATTGAAGCGAAAGCACTCAGCGGGCGATTGAGACAAGGTCGAAGGAACGGATGATGGCTACAGCGGCTCACGGCGCACACGACGATCACGCGGATCACGCGCATCCCACCCCATCCGGCTGGCGCCGCTTCGTCTATTCGACCAACCACAAGGACATCGGCACGATGTACCTGGTGTTCGCCATGTGCGCCGGCGTGATCGGCGGCTTCATGTCGATCGCCATCCGCATGGAGCTGATGTTCCCGGCCTGCAGGTGTTCCACGACAGCCATCAGTTCGACGTCTTCACCACCGCGCACGGCCTGATCATGATCTTCTTCATGGTGATGCCGGCGCTGATCGGCGGCTTCGGCAACTGGATCGTGCCGCTGATGATCGGCGCGCCGGACATGGCGTTCCCGCGCATGAACAACATCTCGTTCTGGCTGCTGCCGGCCTCGTTCGCGCTGCTGCTGACGTCGGCCTTTGTCGAAGGCGAGCCGGGCGCGCCCGGCGCCGGCACCGGCTGGACCATCTACGCGCCGCTCTCGACCTCCGGCCATCCCGGCCCGGCGGTCGATTTCGTCATCCTGTCGATCCACATCGCCGGCGCCTCCTCGATCCTCGGCGCCATCAACTTCATCACCACCATCTTCAACATGCGCGCGCCCGGCATGACGCTGCACAAGATGCCGCTGTTCGTCTGGGCCGAGCTCGTCACCGTGTTCCTGCTGCTGCTGTCGCTGCCGGTGCTCGCCGGCGCCATCACCATGCTGCTGACCGATCGCAACTTCGGCACCACCTTCTTCAACGCCGCGGGCGGCGGCGATCCAGTGCTGTTCCAGCACCTGTTCTGGTTCTTCGGCCACCCCGAGGTCTACATCCTGATCCTGCCGGGCTTCGGCATCGTCAGCCAGATCGTGGCGACGTTCTCGCGCAAGCCCGTGTTCGGCTATCTCGGCATGGCCTACGCCATGGTCGCGATCGGCGGCATCGGCTTCGTCGTCTGGGCGCACCACATGTACACGGTCGGCATGTCGACTCGGCGCGCAGGCCTACTTCATCGCCGCCACCATGGTGATCGCGGTGCCGACCGGCGTGAAGATCTTCTCCTGGATCGCCACGATGTGGGGCGGCTCGATCGATTTCAAGACGCCGATGCTGTGGGCGATCGGCCTGATCTTCCTGTTCACCGTCGGCGGCGTCACCGGCGTGGTGCTGGCCAATGCCGGCGTCGACCGCTCGCTGCAGGACACCTATTACGTGGTGGCGCACTTCCACTACGTGCTGTCGCTCGGCGCCGTGTTCGCGGTGTTCGCCGGCTGGTACTACTGGTTCCCGAAGATTACCGGCTACATGTACAACGAGACGCATCGGCAAGCTGCACTTCTGGTGCACCTTCGTCGGCGTCAACATCGCCTTCTTCCCGCAGCACTTCCTCGGCCTCGCCGGCATGCCGCGCCGCATCGCCGACTATCCGGATGCGTTCGCCGGCTGGAACTACGTGTCGTCGATCGGCTCCTACATCTCCGGGTTCGGCCTGCTGATCTTCTTCATTGGCGTCGCCCAGGCTTTCATGCGCAAGCAGCCGGCCGGCGCCAATCCGTGGGGTCCGGGCGCAACCACCCTTGAGTGGACGCTGCCGTCGCCGCCGCCGTTCCATCAGTTCAACGAGCTGCCGCGGATCAAGTGATGTCGGTTGCGAGCGAAACCGCTGGGATCGTCGCGCCGCTGCCGGGGACGGTCGTCTATGCCGAGCCCAGCATGGCCGGGGCGGGCGACTACCTCGCGCTGCTGAAGCCGCGGGTGATGTCGCTTGTGGTGTTCACCGCGCTCGCCGGACTGGTGCTCGCACCGGTCGCATCTGCATCCGGTGCTGGCGTTGTTCGCGCTGGTCTGCATCGCGGTCGGCGCCGGTTCCGCCGGTGCGCTCAACATGTGGTACGACGCCGACATCGACGCGCTGATGACGCGCACCGCGGAGCGCCCGGTGCCGTCCGGCCGGGTCAAGCCCGGTGAGGCGCTGGCCTTCGGTCTGATGCTGGCGGTTTTCTCGGTCGTCTTCCTTGGCCTGATGATCAATATGCTGGCCGCGGGCCTGCTGGCCTTCACGATCTTCTTCTACGCCGTCGTCTACACGATGTGGCTGAAGCGCTGGACGCCGCAGAACATCGTGATCGGCGGCGCCGCCGGTGCGTTCCCGCCGATGATCGGCTGGGCCGCCGCGACCGGCGGGATCGGCCTCGAATCGATCCTGCTGTTCCTGATCATCTTCTTCTGGACGCCGCCGCATTTCTGGGCGCTGTCGCTCTACAGTGTTGAAGAGTATCGCCGCGCGGGCGTGCCGATGCTGCCGGTGGTGGCCGGCTCCGAGGAAACCCGCCGGCAGATCCTGATCTACAGCGTGCTGCTGCTGCCGATCGGCGCGCTGCCGTGGCTGCTCGGTTATGCCGGGCTGGCCTATGGCGTGGTCGCGCTGGTGGGCGGCGCCGCGATGGTCGTGCTGGCATGGCAGCTTCATCGCTCGCCGGAGAAGCGAGATCGCCAAGCGGCTGTTCGGCATCTCGATCCTCTACCTGTTCGTGCTGTTCGCCGCGCTGCTGATCGAGCGTGGGCTCGGCCTGCAGCAGTTCGGCTTGCCGTTCGGACACGTGTTGGCATGAGCCTTGTGATGGATCAGCCGCCGACCGAACCGGGCATCGTGCTCACCGCGGAGCAGAAACGCCGCCGCCGCAGCCGCTCGATCGCCATCGCGGTCGCGCTCGGCGTGTTCGTCGCGCTGGTTTACGCCGTCACCCTGGTCAAGGGACCGGGCGTGCTGATCCGTCCGATATAGAGCGCCTGATGACCGAGCCCGCCGCACCGAAGCTCCGCCGCAGCGACAAGTTCGTCGCCATTGCGTGCGGCCTGACGGTGGCCGGCATGGTCGGCGCGGCGTACGCCGCGGTGCCGTTCTACAACTGGTTCTGCCGCGCCACCGGCTTCAACGGCACGACGCAAGTCGCGACCGCGGTCCCGCCGGCATGATCGACCGCGAGGTCAAGGTGCGGTTCGACGCCAATGTCGGCCCCGGCCTGCCATGGCGGTTCGAGCCGGAGCAGAACGAGATCAACATCAAGCTCGGCCAGGTGGTGACGGTTCACTACAAGGTCATCAACGAGGCGGCGCGCCCGATCACCGCGCAGGCGGCCTACAACGTCACGCCGCTGACGGTCGGCTCCTACTTCAACAAGATCAACTGCTTCTGCTTCACCGAGCAGCGCTTGAAGGCCGGCGAGACGCGGGAAATGACCGTGGTGTTCTACGTCGATCCCGCGATGGCGAAGGATTTCGACAACGCCGACACCAACACCATCACGCTGTCCTACACGTTCTATCGGGAGCGCGAGCCGTCACGGCCCGTCGCCGATGGCGCGGCAGCGAAACGAATTTACTAACGGAGACTGCAATGGCCGACGCACACGCCAAACCGCACCACGACTACCACCTGGTCAATCCGAGTCCGTGGCCGGCGGTCGGCTCGATCTCGGCCTTCGTGATGGCGGTCGGCGCGATCTCCTGGATGCACCACATGTACTCCGGTGCGCCGCTGGTGTTCGGCGCCGGCGTGATCGGGGTGCTCTACACCTTCCTGAGCTGGTGGCGCGACGTCATCAAGGAGGCGCAGGTCGAGGGCTACCACACCCGCGTCGTGCAGATTTCGCACCGCTACGGCATGATCCTGTTCATCGCCTCCGAGGTGATGTTCTTCGTCGCCTGGTTCTGGGCCTATTTCGACGTCGCGCTGTTTCCCCATGACCTCAAGCAGATCGCGCGCAGCGAGTTCATCGGCGGTGTCTGGCCGCCGCATCCGGCGCCGGACGGCTCGTTCCGCGGCACGTTCGATCCGTGGCACCTGCCGCTGCTCAACACGCTGATCCTGCTGACCTCGGGCACCACCGTGACCTGGGCGCATCACGCGCTGCTGCACGGCGACCGCAAGGGGCTGATCAAGGGGCTGTGGCTCACCATCATTCTCGGCGCCACCTTCACCTGCGTGCAGGGCTACGAGTATTACCACGCGGCGTTCAACTACTCGGGCAACATCTACGGCGCGACGTTCTTCATGGCGACCGGCTTCCACGGCGCCCATGTGCTGATCGGCACGACGTTCCTGATCGTCTGCCTGATGCGCGCCTACGCCGGGCACTTCACGCCGACGCACCATCTCGGCTTCGAGTTCTGCGCCTGGTACTGGCACTTCGTCGACGTGGTGTGGCTGTTCCTGTTCGCCTGCATCTATGTGTGGGGCGGCGGCACGCCGCTGCATCACTGAGCGAACATAAATTTCTTGCGAAGGGGCGGCCGCAAGCCGCCCCTTTTCGTTTCGGCGGTTCAGCTAACGAAATTCGACACCGCGCAAGTCGATCGGGCCGCCTGAGTCTGTTCCCGGCCCATTTCGATGTCCGGCACCGTCTTGAACGAGTTCGATTTCAGCGTCGCGGAAATCGTGCGGACATTGCGATCGAGCAGCGTCCCGCCTTCGCCGAAATGCTCGCAGGTGACCTCAACGTCCTTCACATCGAACGGATGGGTGTTGTGGAATGAGATGGTGGCCAGCATCGCGCCCTGCGGCGCATCTTTCTTCCAAGCCACGTTGACGACCATCACCCGATTGAGGCGCGCCGTCCTGTCGATGTAGGTCTCGGTGGTGCCCGAGCTCGAATGGAACATGGTGCGGCCGGCGATCAAGAGGATCGCCGTTGCCACAATGACGGCTGCAATGATCGCGCGCATTTTCGGGAAAAATCACTAGCTACACGGCAACGGCTGCGCCCATTTTGCGTGTATAGGACTGGTGGCGTCAATGCGAAGGGACGGCCTGATCGGCATGGCATCTGAATCGACATTTCCGCCGCTGTCGCCAGTCCGCACGGGTCTCGCCTGTCGCTGCCCGCGCTGCGGCAAGGGCAAGCTGTTTCAGGGCTTCCTTGAACTGCGGCCGCGCTGCGACGTCTGCGGCCTCGACTATTCCTTCGCCGACGCCGGCGACGGCCCGGCGGTGTTCGTGATCCTGATCGCGGGCTTCATCGTGGTCGGCTCGGCGCTGGTCGTCGAGTTTGTGTATGCGCCGCCGCTGTGGCTGCACGCGGTGCTGTGGCTGCCGCTGATCCTGGCGACCACGCTGTTGCCGCTGCGGCCGATGAAGGGCCTGATGGTCGCGCTGCAATACCACCACAAGGCCGCCGAAGGCCGCCCGCAATGAGCGGCGCCAGCCGGCGAGGTGGCCTGCTGATCCCCGGCGTGCTGGCGCTCGCGCTGCTCGCCGTGCTGCTCGGGCTCGGCACCTGGCAGGTCGAGCGCAAGGCCTGGAAGGAGAACCTGATTGCGACGCTGGACAAGCGAGCGAGCGATGCTGCGGTCACACTGCCGCCGCCCGAGCAATGGCCCGGCCTGACGCCCGACAACTCCGAGTTCAGCCGCGTTCGTATCCACGTCGAGTTCCCGAAAGCGCGCGACGCGCTGGTGTTCTCCGGCGGCGCGGCGCTCCGCGACGACGCCAAGGGCATCGGTTATTTCGTGTTCGCGCCGGCGCGGCTTCCCGGCGGCCAGCAGGTCGTCATCAACCGCGGCTTCGTGCCGGCCAAGGCGTATCCCGCGGCCGTTGGCCCCCAGGACATCGTCGGCGCGCTCCGTTTTCCGGAGGCCCCATCTTGGTTCGTCGCCGATCATGACGCCGCCGGCGACATCTGGACCGTGCGCGATCCGGCCGCGATGGCGCGGCTGCTGGGCTGGGGCACGGTGGCGCCGTTCTATATCGAGCAGGAGGCCCCGGTGCCGCCCGGCGGGCTGCCGCATCCGGCTCCCCTGAAGCCGCAGCTTCGCAACGAGCATCTGCAATACGCCATCACCTGGTACGGCCTCGCTGCCGTCCTGGTGGTGATGTTCGCGGTCTGGGCCCGCCGCCGCAGAGCGCCGACGGCCTGAGTTCCAGGTGGGCACGTTGCCAAGTCGGAAGTGCTCTCGCATAGTGGGCAGGGGAAAAAGCCGTGCGGGAGGCAACAATGCGGGCGTTTCGATTCATCAGGGTTGCGGCGATGGCCGCCGTGCTCGCAGCCGCGACATTCGCGGGCAGCGCGCGGGCGCAGACCATCGAGCTGAAGCTGTCGCACTTCGTGCCGCCGCAGCATGCCTTCCACAAATGGGTGACGGCCTGGGCCGAGAAGATCGAGAAGGAATCCGGCGGCCGATTGCATTTCACCATCTATCCGAACGGCCAATTGGTCGGGCCGCCGCAGCGCCAGCTCGACGCCGCGCGGAACGGCATCACCGACATCGCCTGGGTGCTGCACGGCGTGACGCCGGGCCGCTACCCGATGACCGAGCTCGCCAACCTGCCGTTCGCCTGGAAGGGCACCACCGACGACATCGTCGCGACCGCCGTGCGCATGACCGAGCTTGCGCCGAAATACCTCGCCGCCGAGCACACCGGCCTGCACATCCTGTTCATGTCGATGGCGAACCCGGTGGTGATTTATTCCAAGACCCCGATCACCAAGCTCGACGACATCAAGGGCATGAAGATCCGCTACGCCTCGGCCGCCAACAAGTTCTTGCTCGATTCGCTCGGCGCCACCACGCTGCTGGTTCCACCGCCGGATTCGCAGGACGCGCTGGCCAAGGGCATCATCGCCGGCGCGACCTTCCCGCACGAGGCCGGCCTCGCCTACGATCTCGCCGGCGTCGTCAAATACGCCCTCGACCCTGGCATGGCGTCGGCCACCTTCGTCACGGCGATGAACCCGGCGAAATACAACTCGCTGCCGCCGGACCTCAAGGCGATCCTCGACAAGGAAAGCGGCGTCGCCGCCGCCGAGAGCTTCGGCAAGGCGTGGGCCGCGCAGGAGAAGTTTGCCCGCGAGCTGGAAACCTCCAAGAAGGGCCTCGTCATCAACACCCTCTCCGAGGGCGACATCGCCAAGCTCAAGGAGCTTGCGAAGAAGCAGACCGACGAGGAGATCGCCAAGCTCGAGAAGGAAGGCAAGCCGGCCAAGGCGTTCATGGCGGAATACCTGAAGTAACCGCCGCCGAATGGCTAACAGGACAGGCCCCGTCGGGTTGGTCGAGCGGCTGCAGCGCGCGCAGCTTCGGCTCGGTAGCGTCGCGCTGATCGTGCTGATGATGGTCACGGTCGTGGACGTGTTTCTGCGCTACGTCTTCAACAGTCCGGTCCGCGGCTCCTACGACATCGTCGAATGCATGCTGCTGATCTTCGTGTTCAACGGCATGGCGGCGGCGTTCTTCGGCCGCCGCAACATCGCGATCGACATCATCGATTCGTTCATCGCGGCGCGCGCGATCGCGGTTCTGATCCGCATCGCGGATGCGCTGTCGGTTCTGGTGCTTCTGCTGATCTTCTGGGCAATGATCAACCCGGCGATCCAGATCTATCAATACGGCGACGTGAAGCTCGATTCGCAGATTCCGATCTATTGGATGTGGATCGCGGCCTTCCTCGGCCTGACCGGCACCATTCTCGCTGCCGTCACCGTGCTGTTCGCGCGGCCGGCGGCGCCGGAGACGGAACACCTCGAATGAGCCCGTCGCTGCTCGGCGTCCTTGGCGTCGTTGTCCTGTTCGCGCTGCTGATCCTGCGCGTTCCGGTCTGGATATCGCTCGTGCTGGTCGGCTTCTTCGGCAACGCGATCGCGCTTGGCTGGCAGGGCGCATTCGCGCTGCTCGGCACCGCGCCGTTCGACGTCGCGTCGTCGTATTCGCTGTCGGTGGTGCCGCTGTTCATCCTGATGGGCGAGGTCGCCTCGGAATCCCGCATGTCCGGCGAGCTATTCAAGGCCGCCCGCGTCATCCTGTCCGGCTTCCGCGGCGGGCTCGCGGTGGCGACGCTGGTTGCCTCCGCGGCCTTCGGCGCGGTGTCCGGTTCCTCGCTCGCCAACTCGGCGACCATGACGCGGATGGCGCTGCCGGAGCTGCGCAAGGCCGGCTACGACGATGGCCTCTCGACCGGTTGCATCGCCGCCGGCGGCTCGACCGACATCCTGATTCCGCCGTCGATCATCCTGGTCATCTACGCCGCCATCGCCGAGCTGTCGGTGCCGAAGCTGCTTGCCGCCGGCCTCATTCCCGGACTGGTGCTGACGCTGCTCTACATCATCGTCGCCATCGTCGTGGTGTGGTTTCGCCCGCACTACGCCCCGGGCACTGAGCATTACACCTTCCGCGAGCGGCTCGCGGCGCTGCGCGAGCCGTGGCAGTTCCTCACGTTGTTCGTCGTCACCATCGGCGGCCTCTACGCCGGCGTGTTCAGTCCGACCGAGGCGGCATCCGTCGGCGCGTTCGGCGCGATCCTGATCGGCATGCTCGGCCGCCGCATGTCCTGGGCCGATCTTGTCCGCGCCATCGAGACGTCGGTTGTCGTCAGCGGCGTGCTGTTCGTCATCGTGATGGGCGCCAACCTGTTTTCATTCCTGATCGTGCAGACCCACCTGCCGGAATTGCTGCTCGCAGGCGCCCAGGCGCTGCATCTGAACGGCGTGATGGTGATGATCATCATCATCCTCGGCTACATCTTCCTCGGCTGCTTCCTCGAGGGCATCGGCATGGTGCTGATCACCGTGCCGGTGTTCCAGCCGATCATCGTGCAGTTCGGCTACGATCCGATCTGGTTCTCGATCATCGTCGTCATCATGGTCGAGGTCGGCCTGATCCATCCGCCGGTCGGCATGAACCTGTTCGTGATCCAGGCCCAGGCGCCGGACGTGAAGATCACCGCGATCTATCGCGGCATCATTCCCGTTCCTGGTCGCGCCGTTCCTGCTGATCTTCCTGATGTTCCTGTTCCCCGGCATCGCGCTGTGGCTGCCCGCGGTGTTGTACGGCAATTAAAGGCGAGTTTTCCCGGGCCGCTGGAACCTTCTGTCAGGCACCGCGTTGGGCTCGTGGGCTAATCCCAAGTGTTGCAGCGCCGCGTATCGGGGGAAAATGCCATCTGACCGGATTGAGTCTTCCCTCTCAGACGAGGGGCGCTACCGCCTCTTGATCGAAGCGGTGACGGACTATGCCATTTACATGCTGGACCCCTCCGGCATCGTGACAAGCTGGAATCCGGGCGCGGAGCGCTTCAAGGGCTACACGCGCGACGAAATCCTCGGCCAGCACTTCTCCCGTTTCTACACCGAGGAGGATCGAAGCCGGGGCCTGCCGGTCCGGGCGCTCGCGACCGCCGCCAACGAGGGCAAGTTCGAAAGCGAAGGCTGGCGCGTCCGCAAGGACGGCACCCGGTTCTGGGCCTACGTCGTCATCGACCCGATCCGCGATGCCTCGGGCACGCTGCTTGGCTTTGCCAAGATCACGCGCGACCTCACCGAGCGCAGAGCCGCCGAAGAGACGCTCCGGCGAAGCCAGGAGCAGTTCCGGCTGCTGGTGCAGGGCGTTTCCGACTACGCCATCTACATGCTCGATCCGGAAGGCCGCGTGAACAGCTGGAATCTCGGTGCGCAGCGCATCAAGGGCTACCTGCCCGAGGAGATCATCGGCTCCCACTTTTCCCAATTCTACACGGAGGAAGATCGCAAAGCCGGCGCCCCGCAAAAAGCACTGAGCACCGCCACGCGACACGGCCGGTTTGAAAAAGAGGGCCAGCGCGTCCGCAAGGACGGCACCCGGTTCTGGGCCCATGTCATCATCGACGCGATCCACGACGACAACGGCGAACTGATCGGCTTCGCCAAGATCACCCGCGACATCACCGAGCGGAAGGAAGCGCTGCAGAAGCTCGACGCGGCGCGCGACGCGTTGCTGCAATCGCAGAAAATGGAGGCGATCGGGCAACTGACCGGCGGCGTCGCCCACGACTTCAACAACCTGCTGATGGCGGTGATGGCGAGCCTCGAACTGATGCGAAAGCGCCTGCCCGACGATCCGAAGCTGCTGCACCTGCTCGACAACGCCATGCAGGGCGCCAAGCGCGGCTCGGCGTTGACGCAGCGCATGCTGGCTTTCGCGCGGCGTCAGGACCTGAAGAAGGAGTCCGTCGATCTTCCGGAGCTGGTGCGCGGCATGTCGGAACTGCTGCAGCGGTCGCTCGGCCCCTCGGTCGAAATCCAGACCCGCTTTCCGCTGGTCTGCAAGCCGGCGCTGGGCGACATCAACCAGCTCGAGCTGATGCTGCTCAATCTTGCCGTCAATGCGCGCGACGCCATGCCCGATGGCGGCCAGATCGTCATTGCCGCCCGGGAAGAAACCATCATGCCGGGGCAAGGCGCCGTCCTCAAGCCGGGCAACTACGTCTGCCTGAGCGTGACGGACACCGGCATCGGAATGGATGAGGACACCCAGCGCCGCGCCATGGAGCCGTTCTTCACCACCAAGGGCCCTGGCAAGGGCACCGGGCTTGGCCTCTCCATGGTGCACGGCGTCGCCGAGCAATCCGGCGGATGGTTCACGCTGAGGAGCCGGCAGGGCGAGGGCACGACCGCCGAGCTTTGGCTGCCGGCAGCGGACTCGCCGGTCGCGCCTCGCGCCGAGACCGGCTGGCAGCCCCCCGCGGCCCAGGCCGATCGTGCTTCGCTCGTGGTCCTGGCGGTGGACGACGACGGCCTCGTTCTGACCAACACCGTGGCGATGCTGGAGGACCTCGGCCATACCGGAATTCCGGCATCGTCCGCGATCGCCGCGCTCGACATCCTCGAACAGCAAAGCGGCGAGGTCGACCTCGTCATCACCGACTACGCCATGCCCGGCATGAACGGACATCAGCTCGCCGATGCGATCAAGGATCGGTGGCCGGATCTCCCGGTCGTCATCGCCACCGGTTACGCCGAAATGGACAGCGCATCGACGCTACGGAAATTGGCAAAGCCGTTCTCGCAAGCCGACTTGGCCAGGGAGCTGCAAGGAAGCGTTCGGGAAAGCGGCAAGGGCGGAAAGGTGCTGGAGTTCCGCGGCGGCGCCAGTCGCGCCACCTGATTCCGAAGGATGCGCGGGCGTCCGGCCAACCTTGGCTCACCCCCGTCAGAATCCATAATTCTTCATAAAAATCATGGTATTAGGCTTTCCTTGTGAAAGCCGGGCGGTCCGCATAAGGTCGCGGCACACGCTCAAAGGACGCCTGTGCGCTACGTCTCCACCCGCGGCGAGGCCCCGCCGCTCGGCTTCATGGATGTGACGCTCGCGGGCCTCGCCCGCGACGGCGGCCTCTACGTGCCTGAGACGTGGCCCAGGCTTTCGCCCGAAACCATCGCAGGCTTCGCCGGCCGCCCGTACGCCGAGGTGGCGGTCGAGGTGATCCGGCCCTTCGTGGGCGACAGCATCTCGGAGGCCGACCTGTCGCGGCTGGCGCGGGAGGCCTACGGCACCTTCCGCCATCCCGCGGTGGTGCCGGTCGCGCAGTTCGGCGCCTCGACCTTCCTGCTGGAGCTGTTCCACGGTCCGACGCTCGCCTTCAAGGACGTCGCCATGCAACTCCTGGCGCGCCTGATGGACCATGCGCTCACGGCGCGCGGCGAGCGCACCACCATCGTGGTCGCCACCTCCGGCGACACCGGCGGCGCCGCGGTCGAGGCGTTCCGCGGCCGCGCCCGCGCCGACCTGTTCGTGCTGTTCCCGCACGGCCGCGTCTCCGACGTGCAGCGCAAGATGATGACGACGGCGCCCGACGCCAACGTCCACGCGCTCGCCATCGAAGGCACCTTCGACGACTGCCAGGCCATCGTGAAGGGCCTGTTCAACCACCACGCCTTCCGCGACCGCGTTCGTCTCAGCGGCGTCAACTCGATCAACTGGGCGCGCATCGTGGCGCAGGTGGTCTATTACTTCACCGCGGCGGCGACGCTCGGCGCGCCGCACCGCAAGGTCGCCTTCACCGTGCCGACCGGAAACTTCGGCGACATCTTCGCCGGCTATGTCGCGCGAGCGCATGGGGCTGCCGATCGATCGCCTGATCATCGCCACCAACGTCAACGACATCCTGGCCCGCACGCTCGCAACCGGCACCTATGACGTCCGCGAGGTGGTGGCGACCTCATCGCCGTCGATGGACATCCAGGTATCGTCGAACTTCGAGCGGCTGCTGTTCGAGGCGACCGGCCGCGATGCCGGCGCAGGTCCGCGCCATGATGGGATCGCTCGCGCAATCGGGGCGCTTCTCGCTGTCGTCGGGGGCGCTGGCCCACATCCGCGCGCTGTTCAACGCCGAACGCGCCGACGAGGACGAGACCGCGGCGACCATCCGCACCGCCTTGCGCGAAACCTCGCGACTGATCGATCCGCACACCGCGGTGGCGCTCGCCGTCGCCGAGAAGGAAACCCGCGATCCGGCGACGCCGATGATCGTGCTCGGAACCGCGCATCCGGCCAAGTTCCCCGATGCCGTCGAGGCCGCCTGCGGCGTGCGGCCGGCCTTGCCGGATTGGCTTTCCGACTTAACTGAACGGACTGAACGGGCGGCCTCGATGCCGGTCGATCAGGGGGCGATCGAGAAATTCATCCTGGCGGCAAGCCGTGCCGCGCGTGAAGGAGCCGCGGCATGAGCGTGGAAGTGACTCGGCTGCCGTCCGGATTGACGGTGGTCACCGACAGCATGCCGCATCTGCAGACCGCCTCGCTCGGCGTCTGGGTCGGTTCCGGCAGCCGCGACGAGGAGCCCAACGAGCACGGCATCTCGCACCTGCTCGAGCACATGGCGTTCAAGGGCACCAAGCGCCGCACCGCGCGCATGATCGCCGAGGAGATCGAACAGGTCGGCGGCGACCTCAACGCCGCGACCAGCTCGGAGACCACCGCCTATTTCGCCAGCGTGCTGAAGACCGACATGCCGCTGGCGCTCGACGTGCTGTCCGACATCCTGACCAACCCGACCTTCGAGGCGGCCGAGCTCAAGCGCGAGCAGAACGTCATCGTCCAGGAGATCGGCGCGTCCGAGGACAATCCCGACGACATCGTGTTCGACTACCTGCAATCGACCGCGTTCCCGAACCAGCCGATCGGCCGGCCGATCCTCGGCACCCGCGAGACCGTTTGCTCGTTCAAGGACAACAATCTTCGCGCCTATCTCACGCGCAATTACCGCGGGCCCGACATGGTGCTGGCCGCGACCGGCGCGGTCGAGCACGCCGCCGTGGTGGCCGAAGCCGAACGACGCTTCGCCCAGTTCAATGGCCCGCCGG
The DNA here is from genome assembly GCA_963785665.1 of uncultured Alphaproteobacteria bacterium. Taxonomy (GTDB): domain Bacteria; phylum Pseudomonadota; class Alphaproteobacteria; order Rhizobiales; family Xanthobacteraceae; genus Z2-YC6860. Next base: position 306,214 of record CAWAWF010000017.1, on the reverse strand, counting down.
CGCCGTTGCCGCTGCCTGCGAAGTTCGGCGGCGGCACCAAGCTCGAGGCCCGCGACCTTGAGCAGGTCCACATCGCGCTGGCGCTAGAGGGGCTGTCGCAGAAGCACGCCGACTACTTCAGCCTCCAGGTCTTCACCATCATCCTTGGCGGCGGAATGTCGTCGCGGCTGTTCCAGGAGGTGCGCGAGAAGCGCGGCCTTTGCTACACGATCTCGGCGTTCCACATGCCGTATGCCGACACCGGGATGTTCGGCCTCTATGCCGGGACCGACGCCGACGATGTCGAGGAACTGATGAAGGTTGCCGTCGATGAGACGGCGGCCGCCGCGACCGGCATCACCGAGGCCGAGGTCAATCGCGCCAAGGCGCAGATCAAGGTCGGCCTGCTGATGGCGCTGGAAAGCTCCGGCGCCCGCGCCCGCCAGCTCGCCAGCCAGATCCTGACCTATGGTCGGCCGCTGCCGATCGAGGAGATGGTCGCCCGGATCGAGAATGTCACCGTCGCGAGCACGCGAGCGGCCGGCGCGGCCCTGATGGCGCGGGCGAAGCCCGCGATCGCCGCGCTCGGCCCCGGCAAGGGACTTGAGGGCGCCGCCACAATCGTGGAGAGTCTTGGGCGTCGCGCAGCCTGACACCACCATGGCGTTGTTTCGTACCCTGAGTGCGCCCGAGCCGCTTCCGCCGATCACGGGGGAAGGCGTGGTGTTGCGCACCCCGCAGATGACCGACTACGTGGCGTGGTCGGAGTTGCGGGAAAAAAGCCGCAAGTTCCTCACCCCCTGGGAGCCGACCTGGCCGGTCGACGACTTGACCCGGCCGGCCTATCGGCAGCGTCTGCGCCGCTACAGCGAGGACGTGCGGACCGACCAGGCCTATCCGTTCTTCCTGTTCCGCAGCGAGGACGATGCCCTGGTCGGAGGGCTGGCGCTCGCCAACATTCGGCGCGGCGTCGCCCAGGCCGGCAGCCTTGGCTATTGGATAGGCGCGCCTTACGCCCAGAAGGGCTACATGGCCGCTGCCGTCCGGGCGCTGATTCCGGCCGCTTTCGACGTGCTGCGGCTGCACCGGCTGGAGGCCGCCTGCATCCCGACCAATCTCGCCTCGGTGCGGCTCTTGGAAAAGACCGGCTTTCGCCGCGAGGGCTATGCCCGATCCTATCTGTGCATCAACGGGCTCTGGCAGGACCACCTGTTGTATGCCCGCCTGCAGAGCGACCCCCGGACTTGAGGCCGCGCGCCGATCGGCGCCTTGGGCCTGCCACGTTCGGTCTGCTATAGAAGCCGCTGAATTTACTTGGCGTTAGCCGTATAGACCTAAGCGTGGGGTATGGTCGGGGTGGTTGGTTCCGAGTTTCCATTGCGGCGGCATCGTGCGGCGGGCGCGATGGCCTTGCTGCTGCCGCTTCTGGCGGGCTGCTCGGCGATTCCGTCGATGCCGTCCCTGCCTTCGATGCCGTCGTGGTTCACCTCGAGCGGCTCCAATGCCAACGCCCAAGCCTCGGCTGCCCCGAACGCGCCTGGCACTCCGATGCCGCTGGATTTCGACTGCCCCTCCGTTCAGGTGCGCACCGGCGCCGCCACGCTGACCTCGACGGCCACGCCGGGGGATCCGAGCGCCACCAGCCTTCGCTACCAGGTCACCGTCGGCACCACCGCGCGCGAGTGCCGGGTGGGCGCGGCCCCGGGCACGGTATCGCTGAAGGTCGGCATGCAGGGTCGCGTGATCCTCGGGCCCGCGGGCACCGGCATCACCAACATCGATGTGCCGGTGCGGTTTGCCGTGGTGCGCGAGCAGATCGACACCAAGCTCCTCAGCACCAAGCTCGAGCACATCCAGGTTACGATCCCGCCGGACAGCGGCAATGTGCTGTTCACCCATGTCATCGAGGGGCTCGACTTCCCGATCCCCCGCGGCGGCGATCTCGACAACTACATCATCTACATCGGCTTCGATGCGGCCAGCGCCGAGCCGGAGCCGAGGAAGCCTTCGCCGAAGCGGCCGAAGGCGGCCAAGCCGAAGCCTCCGACCGGTTGAGCTTCTGATCGCCCCGCTCTCGCGTCGGCATCAATCAAAGACGATTTCTGGGAAATCAAAAGCCGCGGAGCGCGACCACGGTGCTCTTCAGCGCGCGCATATCGGCGATCACGGCGCGGGCGCCGGCCCGGGTGAGCTGGGCGCCGAGGCTCGGATTCGTGTGGCTGCCGCCGATGAAGCCGATCGGCACCATGCCGGCGGCATGCGCGGCCGAAACTCCGGCCGGCGAGTCCTCCACCACGATGCAATCGGCCGGCTCGACGCGCATCTTGGCGGCGACGTGAAGGAACAGGTCGGGCGCCGGCTTGCCGTTGGCGACGTCGCTCGCCGAGAACAGGTAGGGATCGAAGAACCGCAGCAGCCCGGTGCTTTCCAGGCTGACCCGGATACGGTCGATCGGCGCGGACGAGGCGACGCATTTCGGCCCGCGCAGCCAAGTCAGCGCGTGCTCGACATGGGCGGTGGCGCGAAGCTCGGCCTTCAGCCGCCGCAGCGTCGCACCCGCGAGCGTGGCGGCGAAGTTCGGCGGCAAGCGGCGCTGCGTCGCCGTTTCGATATCCGCCAGCATGTCGATTGGGCGGCGTCCGGCGAAAAAGCGGGCGATGATGTCCGGCGCCACCGCGAAACCGGCGCGCGTCAGCTCGGCGGCGGCCACGTTGGCCACCATCGATTCGCTGTCGACCAGCACGCCGTTGCAATCGAAGATGAACACGGAACGGTCCCCGGGCCGCTGCCGGCGGCCGCTGCCTTCGTGCCTGCGTTGATTCGCGTGGCAAGATTATGGACGGGGTGCTGGCAAAGGAAGGTTGCGGCTAGGACCGCAATCGTTATGCACCGGTTGTGCACAAAGATTTGCTGCTGCGCGCGCTCGTTGGACAAGGAGTGCACGACGGCAGCGAACTGCCGCTCCCCCGCGTGCGGCGAGAGGTAACGGAGTGCGTGGCGAGGATGGCAGTTCGAAGCGAGTTTAGTTCAACTTCGCCTTCACGTCGGCGATGCCCTGGGCCACCAAGTCGTCGGCGATCTTGCCCTTGGCGGTATCCCGCAGGATTTTTTCTGCTGCGGTCACCGCGGCATCGGCGGCAGCAGCGCGGACATCGGCCAGCGCCTGCGCCTCGGCCTGGCCGATCTTGGCCTCGGCGAGCTTGGTGCGGCGGGCGACGAACTCCTCCATTTTGACGCGGGCTTCGGCGGCGACCCGGCCGGCCTCGGCCTTGGCGTCGGCAACGATCGCCTCGGCCTCGCGCTCGGCCTCGCGCTGCTTTTTCTGGTAGTCGGCCAGGAGCTTGCCGGCCTCGTCGCGCAGCCGCCGCGCCTCGTCGAGCTCCGCCTTGATGCGGGCGCTGCGGTGGTCGAGCGCGTCCAGCATCTTCCGGTGGACGCCGACATAGGCCAGCACGCCGAGGAAGATGACGAAGCAGACGGCGACCCAGTTCTCCGGCTCGTGGAAGAATTCCATCATCGGACTCTCCCTATCGCTTCAGCGCGTCGGTGACCGCGGCCTCGACCGCGCCGCCGGCCGGCTGGGTGCCGATCAGCCGCTGCACGATGGCGGAGGCGGTGTCGACCGCGATGCCGTGGACGTTGGCCATGGCTGCCGTCTTGGTCGCGGCGATGGTCTGCTCGGCTGTGGCGAGCTTGGTGTTGAGCTCGCCCTCCAGCCTCTTGCGGGCCACTTCGGCCTCGGCGTTGAGGCTGTCGCGGGTCTCGTTGGCGAGCGTCTGCGCCCGGCCGCGCGCGTCGGCGAGCGATTTCTCGTAGGCCGAAAGCGCCGCGTCGGACTGCCCCTTCAGGGCGTTGGCCTCGGCGAGGTCGCCCTCGATGCGGCCGCGCCGTGCCTCGACGATGCCGCCGATCCGCGGGATCGCGAGCTTCGAGATGATGACGTAGAGCGCGACAAAGAACACCGCGAACCAGACAAGCTGGGACGGGAACGTTTCCTTGTTGAACGGCGGAAACTGAGGCTTGCCGCCGGGGTGTTCAGTGTGCGCGTCGGTCGCCATCGGCGTGTCTTAGAGCGCGAACAGCAGCAGCAGCGCGATCAGCAGCGAGAAGATGCCGAGCGCCTCGGTCACGGCGAACCCGAAGATCAGGTTGCCGAACTGGCCCTGGGCGGCCGACGGATTGCGCAGCGCAGCGGCAAGATAGTTGCCGAAGATGATGCCGACGCCGGCGCCGGCGCCACCCATGCCGATGCAGGCGATGCCGGCACCGATGTACTTCGCGGCCAATGGATCCATGTGAAAGCTCCTTTTCGAGGTGGGTTGATGGGCCGGGTCAATGACCCGGATGGATGGCGTCGTTCAGATAGATGCAGGTCAGGATCGCGAACACGTAGGCTTGCAGGAACGCGACCAGGATCTCCAGCGCGGTCAGCGCCACCACCATGGCGAGCGGCAGGGTGGCGCCGAAGATGCCGGCAATGCCGAGGCCGCCGAGCAAGGTGATGAAGCTCGCGAACACCTTCAGCGTGATGTGGCCCGCCAGCATGTTGGCGAACAGACGCACGCTGTGCGAGATCGGCCGCGACAGGAACGACAGCACCTCGATGAACACGATCAGCGGCAGGATGTAGATCGGGATGCCCTTCGGCACGAACAGATTGAAGAAGTGCAGCCCGTTCTTCCAGAAGCCGTAGACCAGCACCGTAAAGAACACCATCAGCGACAGCGCCGCGGTGATGATGACATGGCTCGTCACCGTGAAGGTGTACGGGATCAGGCCGATGACGTTGGCCACCAGCACGAACATGAAGATCGAGAACACGAAGGGGAAGAACCTCATCCCTTCCTTGCCGGCGGTCGAGTTTATCGTGTCGGCGACGAACTCGTAGCTGAGCTCCGCGACCGACTGCATCCGCCCCGGCACCAGCGCGCGGGCGGAGCTGCCGCCGACCAGCAGCGCCGCGATCCCGACCACCACGATCGCCATGTACAGCGCCGAATTGGTGAACGCGATCTCGTGCCCGCCGATCGAGCCGAGCGGCATCAGATTGTGGATCTCGAATTGATGAATCGGATCGGCCATCGCCGGTAGTTATCCTCTATCGCCCCATCTCTATCGTGTGATTCCCGGCCCGCTGGAAACCCCTGCCGCGCGCATCACGTTGATGACGCCCGCGGCAAAGCCGAGCAGGAGAAACACGATCATCCCCCACGGCGTGGTTCCGAGCCATTTGTCGAGCGCCCAACCAATGAACGCGCCGACCAGGACACCGGCGACCAGTTCGGTGGAGAGGCGGAAGCCGCGGGCGAGCGCCGACGGATCGCTCTTCGAACCGGAAGGCGCTTCAGCGGGCCGGCTCGGGCCTTTGTGCTGGTCGAGCCGTTCGCCGAGACGCTTGAGCCTCGCGGAGAGAGCGGCCTCCTCGGCTGACCGGTTCCGGTTTCCGCTGTCGTCGTCCGTGTCTGTGGCCATAGGTGCGGCCCTCATTCGACACGGCGTTTCGAGCAAACCCAGATGAATCCTGCCGTCCCAAAAAGCCGCGCGGACCATAGTGTTTGGGTCTGTGCGAGTCAAGAAACCGCCGCATTGCGAAAGGTCATTGAAAGCCCAGCGTTTTCAGTCGCTTCGGCGCCGCGTGCGGCGCTGGGAACAAGTCCGCCGGACGCTTCGTTGGCCCCGGCGGCGATGCTAGGTTCGCCGTCGGCGGATTCGCCCAAACGTCCGTCGCAATTGTGCGCATAAGGTTCGCCCTGGAGGCCAACATGCCGCGCCTGTCTATCCTGATGTTGCTGATGGTGATTTGTCCGGCGGCCGGAGCGACCGCCTCGGCGCAGGACACCGCGATGCCGCCCTCGGCCACGCAAACCGCGCCCGGCCAAACCGCGCCTGGCGACGACGGCCGCTATTCCTTCCACCGCTCGGGCGATGGCTTCATCCGCCTCGATTCACGGACCGGCCAGGTCGCGCAATGCGGCTGGGGCAGCACCGGCTGGGCCTGCAAGCTGGTGCCCGATGAGCGTGCCGCCCTGGAAAGCGAGATCGGCAGGCTTGAGCGCGACAACGCCGAACTGAAGAAGTCGCTGCTCGCCCACAACGTCGACCTGCCGAACGGCATGGTCGCGCAAGCGCAGCCGCAGGCCTCAGCGCCGGTGCCTCCGGCCGATGTGCCGGACCCCTCCGCCAAGGTACCGCCGCAGGTGTCGACCGACGCCGAGATCGACCGCGCCTTCGCCTTCATGAAACACGTCTGGCGCCGGCTGGTCGACATGATGGCCGACCTGCAGCGGGACATTCAGAAGAAGACCTGAGGCTGCCGTGACCGGCCGCCTCACGCCGATCCGCACCGTCGCGCCGCAATGGCTGACCAGCGCCGAGCTGGTGGTCGAAACCCCGGGCGAGGGCTTCACCGACATCACCCGCGAGGCCGCGCGCTTCGTCGAGCAAAGCGCCGCCGCCGACGGGGTGCTGCTGCTTTTTCTCCGCCACACCTCGGCGTCGCTCCTGATCCAGGAGAACGCCGATCCCGACGTGCAGACCGACCTGGTCACCGCGCTGCATCGGCTCGCCCCGGCCGCCGGTCCGTGGGTGCACACCGCCGAAGGCCCCGACGACATGCCGGGCCACGTCAAGGCGATGCTGGCCGGCATCTCGCTGCACGTGCCGGTGCGCGGCGGCGAGCTGGCGCTCGGGACCTGGCAGGGCATCTACCTGGTCGAGCACCGCACCCGCCCACACCGCCGCGAGGTGCTGCTGCAGTTCATCGGCAGCAAGAAATAGGCCTCGCCACGGACGTGCTGGCACGCCTTTCCCGCATATCCTCGCATGCGGCAAATGCGATAGATTTCCTCCATGAGCGACCCGCACTACCGCCTCCTGATCGCCGACGACCACCCGCTGTTCCGCGGCGCGCTGCGCGAGGCTTTGGCCGGGCTGATCGCGCGCGCCGAGATCGCCGAGGCAGGCTCCTTCGACGAGGTGCCGAAGCTGCTCGACAAGGGCGGCGAGGTCGATCTGGTGCTGCTCGACCTCACCATGCCGGGCGTGCGCGGCTTCTCCGGATTGATGTATCTGCGCGCGCAATATCCGAGCGTGCCGGTGGTGGTGGTCTCCGCCAATGACGACCCCGCGGTGATCCGCCGCTGCATGGATTTCGGCGCCTCCGGCTTCATCCCGAAGACGCTCGGCATCGAGCAGATGCGTGAGGCGATCAAGCGGGTGCTCGGCGGCGGCGTGTGGACGCCGCCCGACGTCGACCTTTCCGGCGGCGCCGATGCCGAGGCCGCGGCGCTGCTGGCGCGGCTTTCGACGCTGACGCCGCAGCAGGTCCGGGTGCTGATGATGCTGTCCGAGGGCATGCTCAACAAGCAGATCGCCTTACGAGCTCACGGTGTCCGAGGCGACCGTGAAGGCGCACGTCTCGGCGATCCTGCAGAAGCTCGGCGTCGACAGCCGCACGCAGGCGGTGATCGCCGCCGCCAAGATCGAGCTGGGACAATGGCCGCATGCGGCCGGGCAGGGGTGACATGAAGAGCCGATCCGTCGCGATCATTGCTGCCACCGCGGCGCTGGCCGCAACACCGGCGCTGGCGCAGTTGTCGTCGTTATCCGAGCCGGTGTGCCTCGACAAAGTCGACCAATATTCTTTGGAGGCCAAGATCGCCGGCTGCACCGCGTTGATCGAGGCGCGCAAGACGCCGGACAAGAGCATTGCCTGGGCTTTTCTCAATCGTGGCGTCGCCTATCGCCGCATGAACAACTACGACCACGCCATTGCCGATTACAGCGAGGCGATCCGCCTCAATCCCGGCGATGCGCTCGCTCTCCATAACCGTGGTCTGGCGTTTTCCAATCAGGGCGAAACCGACCGCGCCATCGCCGACTACAGCGAGGCAATCAGACTGAAACCCGACGCCGACGCTTTCAACAACCGGGGCTACAACTACATCAAGAAGGGTGACAAGGACCGCGCGCTCGTCGATTTCAATGAAGCCGTCCGCCTCGATCCCAAGCTCGCGCTGGCGGTCTACAATCGTGGGATCGTCTACTACGGCATGGGCGAAAAGGACCGGGCGCTCGCCGATTTCACCGAGGCCATCAGGCTCGACCCCAAGAAAGCCGGCCCCTACAACGATCGCGGCAACGTCTACGACGACAAAGGTGACCGCACCCGGGCCCTGGCCGATTACGCCGAGGCGATCCGCCTTAACCCGAACGATCCGCTGCCATTCAACAACCGCGGTATGGTCTACGCCGCGCAGAAAGATTACGACCACGCCATTGCCGACTTCAATGAAGCGATCCGGGTCGATCCCAAGGAGAAGATGGCGTTCTTCAATCGCGGTCTTTTGTACGCGGAGCAGAAGGATCGCGACCATGCCATCGCCGACTTCAGCGAGGTCATCAAGCTCGATCCGAAGATGAAATCGGCCTTCTACAACCGCGGCGTAGCCCTATCGCGCCAAGAGCAATATGGACGGCGCCATCGCCGATTTCACCGAAGCGATCAAGCTCGATCCGAAGTCGTCGAAATACTGGAACGCCCGCGGCGTCGCCTATCGCGTCAAGCGCGACTACGAGCATGCCGTTGCCGATTTCAGCGAGGTCATGCGGCTCGAACCGAACGGGGCCGCAGGCGTCTACAACCGCGGCTTCAGCTATCGTCTGATGGGCCGGCGCGACCAGGCCATCGCCGATCTCACCGAAGCGATCCGCCTCGATCCGAAGGATGCCGATGCGTTCGAGGAGCGCGCCCTGGCCTACTACGGCCAGTCCGACCCTGATCATGGTCTCGCCGACTATGCCGAGGCGATCAAGCTCAACCCAACGGAACCGCGCTTGCACAATGGCCGGTGCTATGCGCGGGTGACGACTGGCCGCGAATTGCCGGAGGCCGTTGCCGATTGCACCGAGGCGCTGCGGCTTGGTCCGAAATATGGTCTCGCGCTGCAGAATCGCGGGCATGCCTATCTCAGGACGGGCCAGTTCGATCTTGCGTTGGCGGACTTCGAGGCGCGGCTGGCGCTCGGTAACAGCGCCTACGCGCTTTACGGCCGCGGCGTTGCTAAGCTGAAGAAGGACGACTCTTCGGGATCAGTCGACATCGCCGTCGCCAAGGGCCTGCAATCCGACGTCGCGGCCTACTATTCCAGACGCGGCGTGCCGGCGCCTTGACGGAGGTGCTTACTCCGCCGCGGCGACGCTTGGCACCTGCCATTGCGCCATCAGCGCGCGCAAGGCGGCGGGCTTCAACGGCTTGCTCAGCACCTGCACGTCCTGCTGCCGCGCCTCGTCGCGCACGAGGGGCGAGCGGTCGGCGGTGATCAGGATCGCCGGCAGATCGGCGCCGAACCTTCCGCGCAACTCCGCGATGGCGGCGAGGCCGTTGCCGCGGTCGAGATGATAGTCGACCAGGAGGCCGTTCGGCGCGACCTGCGCCTCGGCGATCGCCTGGATCGCGCCGTCGAGATCGGGCGCCTTCAGCACCCGGCAGCCCCAGCCGCCGAGCAGCGTATCCATGCCGTCCAGCACCTTCGGCTCGTTGTCGATGCACAGCACTGCCGTGCCGATCAGCCGGCCGCGATCGACGGCGGCCACTTCGCGCGGCGCCGCGACCTGGGGAGCTGCGTTCGACAGCGGCACCTCGACCGAGAACCGCGAGCCGCGGCGCGGCACCGAAATCACGTCGATCCTGTGATCGAGCACGCGGCCGATGCGCTCCACGATGGAAAGCCCGAGGCCAAGCCCGCGCGCCACCTTGGCGCCTTCGTCGAGCCGGTGAAACTCCTGGAAGATCACCTTCTTCTTCGAGGCCGGAATGCCGAGCCCGGTGTCATAGACGTCGATCCGCAATTTGCCGCCGCGCAGCCGGCAGCCGACCAGGACGCGGCCCTTGGGGGTGTATTTGATCGCGTTGGAGACGAGGTTCTGCAGCAGCCGCCGCAGCAGCCGGCGGTCGGAGCGCACGGTGCGCGAGCAGGGCACGAATTGCAGCGCGAGGCCCTTCTCGCGGGCCAGCGGCGTGAACTCGACCTCGAGCTGGCGCAGCATGTCGTCGATGCGGAAGCTGACCGGCTCCGGCCGCATCGCGCCGCTGTCCAGCCGCGACATGTCGAGCAGCGCGCCGAAGATCTCCTCGACCGCTTCGAGCGAGGCATCGACATTGCCGATCAGGCGGCTGTCCTCGCCCTTGTCCTCGGCCTTCTGGCCCTGGCGTTCGAGCAGCGAGGTGACGTAGAGCCGCGCCGCGTTGAGCGGCTGCAGGATGTCGTGGCTGGCGGCGGCCAGGAACTGGGTCTTGGAGACGTTGGCCTCCTCGGCGTCGGCCTTGGCGCGGCCAAGCTCGGCGTTGAGCCGGGTCAGCTCGGTGGTGCGCTCGCGGACCCGCACCTCCAGCGTGGCGTTGGCGCGCTCCAGCGCTTCGGCGGCAACGACTGTCGGAGTGATGTCGGTCGCGGTGGTGACGATGCCGCCGTCCGGCATGTGGTTGGCGCGCATCTCGACCACCAGCCCGCGGTCGATAAAGCGCTTGAGATAGGGCTCGTTGTCGGAGACGTAATGCGTCAGCCGCTCGCGAACCACGTTGTCGACCGGGCCGGGGCCGAGCGCGCCCTGCCGGGCGTTGTGGCGCACGATCTCTTCGAGCGAAATGCCGATCCGGGTCAGCTCCGGCGGCAGGTCGAGGATTTCGCCGAACTGGCGGTTCCAGCAGACCAGCCGCATGTCCTTGTCGTAGACGGCGATGCCCTGGCGGACATGGTCGAGCGCGGTCTGCAGGATTTCGCGGTTGTAGTGGATCGCCGCGTTGGCGTCGTCGAGCAGCTTCAGCGCGGCCTTGGTCGAGACGGTGCGCTTGCGCAGCAGCAGCGACAGCACGAGGCGCGACGACGCCGCCCCGATCGCGGAGGCAAGCTGGTGCTCGGCGTAGCGCAACAGCTGGAAGTCGGCTTCCGCGTCCGGCGCCAGGCTGATGCGCTTGGTCCCGGCGAAGCTCTCGAACGAGGCGCGGGTGCGCTCCTCGCCGAGATAGCGCGCGACCGTTCCGGTCAGCTCCTCGACCGTCACCGACGAGCGCCACAGCCGGAAGCTCGGCGCCATCGGGGCGAGGCCGGTCGGCACGAACACCTCGGCCTGCACCCGCTCGATGGCGGTCGGCGCGCGCCGCGTCGAGAAGGCGATGGTGGCGATGATGTTCAGCACCAGGCTCCACATCACGCCGTGGACCAGGGACGGCAGCTCGATGCCGAGCAGATGCTGCGGCCGCAGCGCGTCGATGCCCCACGGCCCGGCGGCGAGGAAGCCTGGATCGGTAAAGGTCGGCAGCAGCAGCGTGTAGGCCCAGGCCAGGATTCCGAACGTCATCCCGGCGATGGCGCCGCGGGCGGTGGCGTGCCGCCAGATCAGGCCGATGAAGAACGCCGGCGCGAGCTGCGCGATCGCGGCGAACGCCAGGATGCCGATGGCGGCGAGCTGGCTGTCGCCGGCGAAGCGGTAATACATGTAGGCGAACAACAGGATGGCGAAGATCGCCAGCCGCCGCACCTTGAGCAGCAGCGAGCCGACGTCCTCGCGGCCGGAAATCAGCGTCTCGCGCCGCTGCAGCACCCACGGCACCACGATGTCGTTCGACACCATGATGGCGAGCGCGACGGTCTCGACGATCACCATGGCGGTGGCGGCGGACAGCCCGCCGACGAACGCCAGGATCGTGAAAACGCTCGATCCGGCATGCAGCGGCAGCGCCAGCACGAAGATGTCGCCGTCGACCTGGCCGCCGGGGAATGTCATCAGGCCGGCGATGGCGATCGGCACGACGAACAGATTGATCAGCACCAGGTAGATCGGGAACATCCAGCGGGCGCGCTTGATCTCGCGCTCGTCGTTGTTCTCCACCACCGCGACGTGAAACTGCCGGGGCAGCAGCAGGATCGCCACGAACGACAGCAGCGTGCTGGCGAGCAGCGTATCGAGCGGCGGCTCGCGGCTGAGCACCGAAGCGGCCACCGGCGAATTCATCGCTTTGCTGAAAAGCTCGACCGGGCCATCGAACAGCCAGAACGTCACGAAGATGCCGACCGCCAGGAACGACACCAGCTTGACGATCGATTCCGTGGCGATCGCCAGCATCAGGCCGTCCTGATGCTCGGTGGCGTCGATGTGCCGGGTGCCGAACAGCACGGCGAACACCGCCATCGACATCGTCACGTAGAGCGCCATGTCGTTGAACAGCGGCTGGGCGCTGCTGCCGGCCGGCATCGATTGCGCGATGATGGTCTCGAGCGACAACGACACCGCCTTGAGCTGCAGCGCGATGTAGGGAACGGTGCCGACGATGGCGATCAGCGCGACGGTCGCGGCCACCGCCTGGCTCTTGCCGTAGCGCGCGGCGATGAAGTCGGCGATCGAGGTGATGTTCTGCGCCTTGGCGAGCCGCACCACGCGGGCGATCATCGGCGCGAACAGGCCGATCATCAGCACCGGCCCGACATAGATGGTGAGGAATTCGTAGCCCGAGCGCGACGCCGAGCCGACCGAGCCGAAGAAGGTCCAGGAGGTGCAGTAGATCGCCAGCGACAGCGGGTAGATCAGCCGCCGCGCCCGGCCTTGGCGGCCAAGCCGGCGCATGCGGTCGCCATAGCTCGCCACCAGGAACAGCAGCCCGATGTAGCCAAGCGCGACCGCGATGACGACCCAGCCTTGCAGCATGGCGCGTTTCCCACCCGGCACTTCGGCCGGCTCTCGGGCTTGAAACGCCCGGTCTTGGCTCAATCATCACAGAACCGGCGGCCTTGTCCACCGCCCGCCGGAAGGGCTAAAGTTCAAGTTAGTCCAATGGCTTAATGTAACCGGGAGGGTGCGATGCTGAAGAAGTTCCAGGACTTCGCCATCAAGGGCAATGCCTTCGACCTCGCGGTCGGCGTGATCATCGGCGCCGCCTTCGGTGGCATCGTGGCGTCCCTGGTCGGCGACATCTTCATGCCGCTGGTCGGCGCGGTCACCGGCGGTCTCGATTTCAGCAACTACTTCCTGCCGCTGTCCGGCAAGGTCACGGCCGATACGCTGGTCGAAGCGAAGAAGCAGGGCGCGGTGCTGGCGTGGGGGAACTTCCTCACCATCGTGATCAATTTTGCGATCGTCGCGGCGGTGATGTTCGGCCTGGTGAGTCTGATCCAGCGCGTCCGTCAGAAGGAAGAAGCGAAGCCTGCCGCCGCGCCGCCGCGCCAGGAGATTCTGCTCGCCGAAATCCGCGACCTGCTGGCGAAGCGATAGCGCGAATCAGCGGAGGTAATTTCTTCGCGGCATCGGCGCGCGCGAGCGTTGTGCGGCGCGTGCCGGTGTCCGGCTGCCGCTGCGACAAAAAATCCGCGTGGAACTGCCACCGCCCGATACCGAAATGCGTCGCGCCGCTTGAAATTTACTTTGGCTCAACCCAACGTGCTCATGCGTATTTGCACGGACGTTGAAACGGAGCGAATGACGCATGGCTGAGCAGCACCTCCACGGCAGCGAAATCTTCGTGGTCGACGATGACGAGCTGATGCGCGACACGCTTTCGGCGATGTTCGAGCCCGAAGGGTGCCGGGTCACTTGTTTCGCCGAGGGGCCAGTCGTTCCTGGTCGCGGCGCGGGCGCGGACGCCGGCCTGCATCCTGCTCGACGTCAACATGCCCGGCCGCTCCGGCCTCGACATGCTGCGCGAGCTCGACGCGCCGCACTATCCGGCGCCGATCCTGATCGTGTCCGGGCAGCGCGACGTGCCGACCGCGGTGAACGCCATCAAGGGCGGCGCGCTGGACTTCATCGAGAAGCCGATCGAGGCCGCGGCGGTGGTCGCCCGGGTCCGCGACGCGATCCTGGGCTGGACCCGCCATCCCGCCATCGGCGGGGCCGAGGATCGGCTGGCCGAGGTCAGGGGCGCCGGCCTGTTGACGCCGCGCGAGCGCGAGGTGCTGGGCAAGGTGGTTTCCGGCGCCTCCAACAAGGAGGCCGGGCGGATGCTCGGCATCAGCCCGCGCACCGTCGAGGTGCACCGCGCCCGCATCATGGACAAGCTCGGCACCCGGAACACCGCCGATCTGGTGCGGACCGTGCTCGGCCAGGCGCCGCGGCACTGAGCAATTTTCGGCGTTTGACGCCACGGCGCCGGCGCGGCATTGATCGCGGCGATGGCGTCCGCGATTCCAGCGAAAACCGAATGGCTGCGCGCCGCCGAGACGCTAGCGGTCGCGGCGGTCTGCGGGATAGCGCTCAATGAGCTGGGCTTTCCGGCCGGTCTCGTCACCGGCTCGCTGCTCGGGGTGGCGACCGCGGCGCTGTGCGGGCGGCCGGTCCACATTCCGGTGCCGCTCGCCCGCGTCATTTCGGTGCTGGTCGGAATTTCGCTAGGCGCGGTGGTTTCGCCGGACACGCTCAAGGGCCTGGCTGCGTTTCCGCTGAGCGTCCTCGTGCTGGCGGTTTCGACGACGCTGATGATCTTCGCCACGAGTTCCTACCTGCGGCTGGTCCATGGCTGGGACGCGCAATCGGCGCTGTTTGGCTCGAGTCCCGGCGCGCTCGCCCAAGTGATGACGTTGGCATCCGAATACAAGGCCGACCTCCGCGCCATCGCCATCGTGCAGACCATGCGGGTGGTGGCGCTGACGCTCGGCATTCCGGCGGGCCTGCACTATTTCGGACTGACGGTGCAGGGCGGCGGGCTGATGGCGCGCTTCGTCGCCGCCGGGCCGCCGTCGATCCCGGAGGTCTTCATCCTCGTCGTCGCGTCGACGATCTCGGCGCTGGTCGTTTTCAAGCTGCGGCTGCCGGGCGGGCTGATGTTCGGCGCCATGCTTGCCTCCGCCGTCCTGCACGGCGGCGGCTTCATCCACTCGATCCTGCCGTGGTGGGTGGTCTATGCCGGCGTGATCGGGATCGGCTCGGTCACCGGCTCGCGCTTTGCCAACACCGATCCCTACACGCTGCTCCGCTTCCTCGGCGCGGCGCTGGGATCGTTCGCGGTGGCCATGACGGTCGCCTCGCTGTCGGTGGCGCTGCTGGCGATGCTGATGTCGGTGCCGCCGGCTGACGGGGTGCTGGCGTTCGCGCCCGGCGCCCAGGACACCATGATGGTGCTGGCGCTGGCGCTGCACCTCGACCCGGTGTTCGTCGGCGCGCTGCAATTGTCGCGCTTCCTGCTGGTGTCATTCCTGGTGCCGTTCCTGGCACACCGGATCAGGCGGTTGCCGAAGGACGTCAAGGCGCCGCATCCCTCGGACGCGACGCGGCCGGAGATCGAAGACACGCAGTTGGATAAGTAGGTCTACTCCGCCGCGAGCGGGCGCTGCTGCAGCGGCAAGCCAAGCGTCAGCCAGACCTCGACCAGCGCCTCGGCCAGGCCGTCGATCAGCCCGTCGTCATGGTACGGCGACGGTGCGATGCGAAGCCGCTCGGTTCCCTTGGGCACGGTCGGGTAGTTGATCGGCTGGATGTAGATGCCGTGCTCGGAGAGCAGCCGGTCGCTCGCCGCCTTGCACTTCTCCGGGTCGCCGACCATCACCGGCACGATGTGGGTCGGCGTGTCCATCACCGGCAGGCCGGCCGAGGTCAGCACCGCCTTGACGCGTGCCGCACGGTCCTGATGGCGCTCGCGCTCCCAGGTCGATGTCTTGAGATGCTTGATGGCGGCGACCGTCGCCGCGCACACCGCCGGCGGCAGCGCGGTGGTGAAGATGAAGCCCGGCGCGTAGCTGCGCACCGCGTCGCAGATCGCGGCGCTTGCCGCGATATAGCCGCCGAGCGAGCCGAACGCCTTGCCGAGCGTGCCCTCGATCACGTCGATGCGGTGCATCGCACCGTCGCGCTCGGCAACGCCGCCGCCGCGCGGGCCGTACATGCCGACGGCGTGAACCTCGTCGATGTAGGTCATGGCGTTGTAGCGCTCGGCGAGATCGCAGATCGCGTGGATCGGTGCCACGTCGCCGTCCATTGAATAAATGCTCTCGAACGCCACCAGCTTCGGCCGGTCGCCCGCGGCCTTCAGCAGCTCTTCAAGGTGAGCGAGATCGTTGTGGCGGAAGATCTGTTTCTCGCAGCTCGCATTCCGGATGCCCGCGATCATCGAGTTGTGGTTGTAGGCGTCCGACAGGATCAGGCAGTTCGGAATGAGCTTGGCGATCGTCGAGATGCCGGTCTCGTTCGAGACGTAGCCCGAGGTGAAGACCAGCGCGCCCTTCTTGCCATGCAGGTCGGCGAGCTCGCGCTCAAGCTCGACCAGCGGATGGTTGGTGCCGGCGATGTTGCGGGTGCCGCCGGCGCCGGTGCCCATCCGCGTCGCGGTCTCGACCATGGCGCCGATCACCTTGGGATGCTGGCCCATGCCGAGGTAGTCGTTCGAGCACCAGATCACGACCTCGCGGGGGCCGGCCGGCGCGTGCCACATCGCGTGGGGAAAGCGGCCGGCAATGCGCTCCAAGTCGGCGAACACGCGATAGCGGCGCTCATCGTGCAAACGGCCCAGGGCGTCGGCAAAAAACGCGTCGTAATTCATGGCATTTCCAGGCTGTTCCGGCCGCTTGGCGGCTTCGTCTTAGCGCCCCGAGACCACCTTTTTAGAAGGCTTCCATGCTGGTTGTCGACCCTCTATTTGCGCAAAACCCTCCGGCTTTTCTTGTCCTTTGCTTGATTTTGCGGGGAATAATCGGCGTTGCGCTGCCGCGACCCGTCGCCGCATAATTGCCGATCCGTCGGAGGGCTCGCCATGCACAAACTTGCCATTTCGCAATCGGTGATCGACCGGGTGGTGACCCGGCGCGGCCGCGAGCACATCTTCGACAACCTTGACCCAAGGAAGACCGCGCTGGTCGTGGTCGATATGCAGAACGGCTTCATGGTGCCGGAACTCGGCCATGCCGCCTGCCAGATGGCCCACGAGATCGTGCCCAATATCAACCGTCTGGCGCAGGCGGTGCGCGACACCGGCGGCGCGGTGATCTGGATCCAGACCGCCTACACCGACGAGACTTTGACGAGCTGGTCGACGTCCTACGAAATGGTCGGGCCGAAGGGTGCCGCGCGCCGGAAGTTCTCGCTGTCGCGGGAAAACAAGGGCTACGAAATCTTCCCCGACCTCAAGGCGGAGAAGTCCGACCTGATCGTCGAGAAGAACCGCTACAGCGCCTTCATCCAGGGCTCCTCGAACATCGAGGAGGTGCTGAAGAGCCGCGGTCTCGACACCGTGCTGATCACCGGCACAGTGACCAACGTGTGCTGCGAGACGACCGCCCGCGACGCCATGATGCGGAACTACAAGACGGTGATGATCACCGACGGCAACGCCGCCAACACCGACGACGACCACAACGCGGCGCTGAACAATTTCTATCTGACGTTCGGCGACATCATGTCGACCGATTTTGCCATCGAGTGCCTGCGGCGGAACGCGCAGAAGAGCCTGGCTGCGGCGGAGTAGGGCGCCGCTCCGTCATTCCGGGGCGCGCCGCAGGCGCGAGCCCGGAATCCAGGCAACACTCAGCGCGCGGTTCTGGATTCCGGCTCGAGCTTCGCCCGCCCCGGAATGACGGCGTTGCGATTACTCCCCCCGGATATTCGCCGCCTTGATCACCGGGCCCCACAGCGCGACCTCGTGCTTCATCATCGCCGTCATCTCGTCGGCGGTGGCGCTGGCCGCCTCGATGCCGAGGTTTTCGTATTTCTTTCGCGTCTCCGGCTCGTTGAGCAGCTTCGCGGTGTCGTCGTGCATCTTCTTGACGATCTCCGGCGGCGTCTTGGCCGGCGCGAACAGGCCGTACCATGACGACACGTCGAACCCCGGCACGCCGGCCTCGGCGAAGGTCGGCAGCTCCGGTGCCAGCGGCGAGCGCTTCGGCGTCGATTGCGCAAGCCCGCGGACCTGACCGGAGCGCACCGCCTGAAGCAGCGAGCCGGTGGTGTTGAACATCGAATTCGATCCGGTTGCTGAGCAGGTCGCTCATCGCGCCGGCGGCGACGCCGCGATACGGCACGTGGGTCATGTCAATGCCGGCCATCTTCTTGAACAGTTCGGCGGTGAGATGCGGGGTGCTGCCGATGCCGGGCGTCGCGAAGGTCACCTTGCCAGGATTGGCCTTGGCGTGGTCGATCAACTGCTGAAGCGAAGCGAAGGGTGATTCTTTCGAGACGGTGATCAGGTTCGGATAACGGCCGAGCGTCGAGACCATGGCGAAATCGGTCATCGGGTTGTAGCCCAGCGACGTGTAGAGCATCGGCATGATCGGCAGCGACGACGGGCTGAACAGCATGGTGTAGCCGTCCGGCGGCGCGTGGGCGGCGGTGTCGTGGGCGATGTTGCCGCCGGCGCCGCCCTTGTTCTCGACCACGACCTGCTGGCCCCATATTTTGGACAGCCGGTCGGCCGCGATCCGCGCCGCGGAGTCGGCGCCGCCGCCCGGCGGGAAGCCGACGATCAGCCGCACCACGCGGTTCGGCCAGGTTGAAGCGGCCGACTGGGCGAACACCGCGCGCGGCAGCGCCGGGACGGCCGTAGCGGCTGCGGCGAGGCGCAGGAATTGGCGGCGTGGCAGTCGCATGTGGTCCCCCTAATCGGTCAATTCGGTGAGTCCTGGCATGGCGAGGCGGTCGATCGAGAATCCCGCGGCGACGGTGCCGGCCTGCTGCTCCATCTCGATCAGATTGCGCAGCTTCTTTCGCGACATCTTGCTGCCGGGCTCGAAGTATTGGATGCGGCGAAGATAGTCGTAGCTCGCTTCGGCGTCGTCCTTGTTGGCCTTGCCGACCTTGACCAGGAGTTCGACCGCTTCGTCGCGGTGCGAGGCGTCGGCGAGCCAGGCGATGCTCTTGTCGGTGGCGGCAAGCACCTTCTTGGCGGCGGCCATATTGGCCTCGGCCCAGCGCCGTTGCACCGCCATGCCGGTGAAGGGCAGGTCCTTGACGTAATCCGCGGCGAAACCGAGCGTGACGAAGCCCGCCTTTTCAGCCACGAAGTTGACCGGCGGCAGCACCACGGCGGCGTCGACCACGCCGGCCTTCAGCGCGGCAAAGCGTGCCGCCGCGACGCCCGCTGGCAGCGTCGTGTAGTCGCCCTTCTTGAGGCCGTTCGCCGCCATCATCCGCTCGAAATAGACGGTGGTGATGTCGTTGTCGGCGCCGGTCGAAATCGTCTTGCCCTTGAGGTCGGCGATCGATTTGAGCCCGGGCTTGCCGATCAGCACATAGGGCGCCGCATTGCCGATAATCCGGACCAGCGCCAGCGGCGCGCCCTTGTCGATGGCGCGGATCGGATCGGTGATGCCGACGCTCAGCGCCACGTCGAGCGACCCGCCGGTGAGCTGCTGCGTCACCGCAGCGCCGCTCTGGGCAAAGTTCAATTCGAGATCGAGCCCTTCGGCGGTGAAGAAGCCCTTGTGAACGGCCACGTAGATCGCCCACAGCGGCGCCTGGCCGCCGAGCGAGCCGGCGATGACCTTGTCCGCCGCCCGCGCGGCCGGCGCCTGCATCAGCAGCAAGCCGCAGCACAGCGCGAGCCGGAGCGCGTTGATCGGCATTTTAAGTGCCCGCGTTGGGGTCGTGATAGAGCTCGCCGACGATGCCGGTGACGCCGGGCTTCGAGCTGGCGAGATGATAGCGGCCGTCGCGATCCCGGCCGAGCTTGCCGCTCTGGCGAAGTTCGTCCAGCCCGCAGGCGATCTCGCGGCCGTCGTCGCTGCCGATCGCCTCGACGATGTCGGCGTAGAACATCGGCGCCTGCGACAGCGCCTGCTCGACGGTCTGGAATCGCGCCGGCCCCTTGAACACCTTGGCGGCGCTCCGCGTCATCGGAATCTCGCGGTCGCGGCCGACCGGCCTGGTGCAGTCGAAGCCGGACTTTGCGCCGGTCTTGCGGCCTTGCAGCGAGGGGTCCATCGGCATGCCGACCATGCCTTGCAGGATCATCAGGTCCTGATCGGCCTGGAAGCGCGTGCCCAGCGCCCACTCGACCTGCAGGTCGTTGCGGATGTCGATGTCCTCGTCGAACACGAAGATATGCTTGAGCCGCAGGATGCCGCCGAACAGCGCCGCGATCGCGGCGCGGGCCTCGCCGAACTGGCGCTGCCGGATCGCCACGCGGAGCGTGTTCGAGCCGCCCGATGTCTGCCGCGAATAGACGGCGACCGGATCGCGGCCCGCGGTCTTCAGGATGCGCATCGCCTCCGCTTCGGTGCGGATCGCGCTGATGTTCTGGCTGTCGGTCTGATGCAGGTTGAAGGCGACGCCATGCTGCAGCGTGTGGTGAAGCACGTCCTTCCGCATGGTGATGGCGGTGCAGGTGAACACCGGGTCCATGTGGATCGCGCCGTAGTAGCCCATGTATTCGCCGAATGGCCCCTCCGGCTCGACATAACCGCGCTCGTCGAGATAGCCCTCAAGCGTCATCTCGGCGTCGGCCGGCACCAGAATGTCGTTGGTCAGGCTTTTCACCACCGCCGCCGTCTCGCCGCGCATGGTGGCGACCATGGCGAGCTCGTCGCCGGGCGTCCGCATCGTGGCGGCGAAGAAGTCGAGCGGATGGCTGCCGCTGGTGAACGTGATGGGGAGCCTCTCGCCCCGCGCCACGCAGGCGGTGTAGATGCGCTTGAGGTCCGACGGCGCGGTGACGTTGGTGCCGCATTGCGTGCGGTTGCGAAGGCTCAGCCGCCGGGAGCCGACGTTGCGGCGGCCGGTCGCCGGATCGATCACATAATCGATGCCCGACGACAGATAGCAACTGCCGTCGAAGGCGTGGTGCGGATAGAACGGCAGCTTGGTCAGGTCGACGTCCTTGCCGGTGATCTTGATGGCGTGGACCGGCGCATCGCCGTCCGGCACCTCGACGACCTTCTGCGGATTGGCGACCCGCTTGAAATACTCGTCGTAGATTTTGTCTTCGGTGGTGTCGAACGCCGCCAGCAGCCGCTTCCGGCTGGCCCCGGTCTTGGCGACGATCTCGGTGCCTTCCGGGCCGGCCTTCTTGAACAGCACGGCTTTCTCGGTCTTCTCGATGATCGAGCCGAGCGCGGTGAGCGGCACCGGCTTCGTCATGGACCTCGACCTCGCCCATGTCGGTCAGCCGGTCGACGAACCGGCGCAGCCGAAATTTCTCGAAGTCGACCTTGGAATGGGTCGCGGTCATCGGACCTCCCGGCGCACGAACAAGGCTTCAAACGGCCTGATTGTTGGGGCGATCACACCGCATTCCGGCCGACCCGGCAAGCCATCGCGGCGGCGGCGTTCTGCGGGAATGGTGCTGCCGCTCAGGATTGAACTGAGGACCTCTCCATTACCAATGGAGTGCTCTACCACTGAGCTACGGCAGCCAAGGAAGGCAGCGAATATCCGATCAAAGGCCGGATGTCGAGCGGTCCGGCCCCGCTTGCCCGCGCCATGGCCGCGATTTATCGATAAGCATGGTGAGCGGCGAAAAGGGTCAAAACACCGGCCGGTCCGGCGTCCGCAAGGGCGGCGCCGCGCGGGCCGAGCGGTTGAAGGCGGCGCTTCGCGAAAACCTTAAGCGGCGCAAGGTGCAGGCCAGAAGCCGCGACCAGGCGACGGCCCACGATTCCGCCGGAATCGTGCCGGACAAGTCCAAGGATTAGGCCGATAATCCTTTAAGTCGCGGGTGAGGGCGGGGCATGGATCGTATTCGTATCGTCGGGCGGCCGGCCGTTGAACGGCACCATCCCGATTTCCGGCGCCAAGAACGCCACCTTGCCGCTGATGATCGCGAGCCTGCTCACCGATCAGACGCTGATCCTCGACAACGTGCCGCGGCTCGCCGACGTCGAGCAGCTCCAGCGCATCCTGTCCAACCACGGCGTCGACATGATGGTGCCGGGCAAGCGCCCGGGCGAGTCGCAGGAGTTCGGCCACACCATCCACATCATCGCCTCGCGCATCGTCGACACCACGGCGCCCTACGATCTCGTCTCGAAAATGCGGGCGAGCTTCTGGGTGATCGCGCCGCTGCTGGCGCGGATGGGCGAGGCCAAGGTGTCGCTGCCGGGCGGCTGCGCCATCGGCACCCGGCCGGTCGACCTGCTCATCATGGCGATGGAGAAGCTCGGCGCGAAGATCGACATCGACGCCGGCTACGTCATCGCCCGCGCCAAGGACGGCCTGAAGGGCGGCGAGATCAAGTTCCCCAAGGTGACGGTGAGCGGCACCCACACCGCGCTGATGGCGGCGGTGCTGGCGCGCGGCACCACCGTGATCGACAACGCCGCGCAGGAGCCCGAGATCGGCGACGTCGCCGATTGCCTGAACAAGATGGGCGCGCGGATTTCCGGTATCGGCACCTCGCGTCTGATCATCGAGGGCGTGACGCGGCTCGGCGGCGCGCGCCATCGCGTGCTGCCGGACCGGATCGAGACCGGCACCTATGCGATGGCGGTGGCGATGACCGGCGGCGACGTGCTGCTCGAAGGCGCGCGGCCGGAGCTTCTGCAGAGCGCGCTCGACATCCTGAAGCAGACCGGCGCCGAGATCACCGAGACCAACCACGGCATCCGCGTCAAGCGCAACGGCTCTGGCATCAAGCCCGTCGATGTCGCAACCGCACCGTTCCCCGGCTTCGCCACCGACCTGCAGGCCCAGTTCATGGCGCTGATGAGCAAGGCCAAGGGCACCTCGCGCATCACCGAGACCATCTTCGAGAACCGCTTCATGCACGTGCAGGAGCTGGCCCGGCTCGGCGCCCGCATCCAGCTCGACGGCGAGACCGCCACGATCGAGGGCGTCGACAAGCTGAAGGGCGCGCCGGTGATGGCGACCGATCTCCGCGCCTCGGTGTCGCTCGTCATCGCGGCGCTGGCCGCCGAAGGCGAGACCATGGTCAACCGCGTCTATCACCTCGACCGCGGCTTCGAGCGTCTGGAAGACAAGCTCAGCGCCTGCGGCGCCGCGATCGAGCGCGTCAGCGGTTAAGGTCGTGCGCGCGCTCGCCGCAGCGCTCGTTCTGCTGGCGGCTGGTCAGCCGCCATCGCGCAACCGAGCCTGCAATGCAGCGGCGCGCAGAAGCCCTGGCTGGAGGCCGAATTGCTGTTCGGCCGCGCGCACGTGAGCGAGGGGCCTGGTCGCGTTTTCTCGCCACCGAGGTGACGCCGCGCTTTCCTGACGGCTTCACCGTGCTCGACGGCAGCGGCCAATGGCGCGCGCCGGGCGGCACGAAAATCGTCCGGGAGCGCAGCAAGGTCGTCATGGTCGCGATGGCGCCCGGCGCCGACAACGACGCCAAGCTGCAGGCCGTCATCGACGCCTACAAGACCCGGTTCAAGCAGCAGTCGGTCGGCCTGATCGTCCGGCCGGCTTGCGTGTCGTTCTAGCCTTGAACAGGCAGACCGCTTTCCTACCTTGCGGTCGAGGGGGCAGAACCGAAGGCCGGGTCATGGACGAGCTCAAGCTGGTCGCGCTTGATAACGATGACATCCAGATTGTCTCCACGCATTTGCAGGATGCCGTGGTGAAGACCGCGGACATCATCTGGCGGCCGGCGGAGAAGCGCCTGGTGATCGGCCTCAACCGCTTCGACTGGGAGGCCGCCAACGGCGGTTCGCCGGAATTCCGCCGCCGCCGCGCGGCGCTGCGCTTCGACCGGGTTTCGGCCTGCAAGTGCCGCAATTGCGCGGCTGTCGAGAAGGATCAGGTGCTGAACCTGCTGGCGGTGTCTTTCCAGGAGACCGACCAGCCCGCCGGGATCGTGACCCTGACCTTTTCGGGCGGCGCTGCCTTGCGGCTCGAAGTCGAATGTCTTGAGGCCGAGCTTGCCGATCTTGGCCCATCCTGGACCACCGAATGCTGCCCGGGCCATATCATCGACGGCGAAGTCATCGGGGTCGCCAAACAGGGTTGACGCGGAAGCCTTTCGCGGGCCATTGACCGGGGCAACCGGGGCTTGTCCCGGCCGGACAGCGCGCGATGCCGATACGTCTCGACAGCCGATCCGCGGATTTTGCCGCGCGCTTTGCCGCCTTTCTCGCCACCAAGCGCGAAACCGCCGAGGACGTCGAGCAGGCCGTCCGGGCGATCATCGCCGACGTCCGCAAGAACGGCGACCGCGCGCTGATCGAGCTCAGCCGTAAATTCGATCGCATCGATCTCGACAGAGCTGGGGCTGCGCGTGTCGCACGCGCAGATCGATGCGGCGACCGAGGCGTGCGAGCTTCGCGCGCTCGACGCGCTGCTGCTCGCGCGCGACCGCATCCAGGCCTATCACCAGCGGCAGAAGCCGTCCGACGAGCGCTTCACCGATGCGCTCGGCGTCGAGCTCGGCCACCGCTGGACCGCGATCGAGGCGGTCGGCCTCTACGTGCCGGGCGGCACCGCGGCCTATCCGTCGTCGGTGCTGATGAACGCGGTGCCGGCCAAGGTCGCCGGCGTGCCGCGTGTTGTCATGGTGGTGCCCGCGCCCGACGGCAATCTCAATCCGCTGGTGCTGGCCGCGGCCAAGCTCGCCGGCGTCGACGAGATTTATCGCATCGGCGGCGCGCAGGCGGTGGCGGCGCTCGCCTACGGCACCGCGACCATCAAGCCGGTGGCCAAGATCGTCGGTCCCGGCAACGCCTATGTGGCGGCGGCCAAGCGCGCCGTTTTCGGCACCGTCGGCATCGACATGATCGCCGGCCCGTCCGAGGTGCTGATCCTCGCCGACAGCAGCGGCAATCCGGACTGGATCGCCGCCGATCTGCTGGCGCAGGCCGAGCACGATGCCGCGGCGCAGTCGATCCTGATCACCGATGACGCCGGTCTCGCCGACGCCGTCGAGAAGGCGGTGTCGGCGCAACTGACGACACTGCCGCGGCACGATATCGCCGCGGCGTCCTGGCACGACTATGGCGCGATCATCATGGTCGGCAAGCTCGCCGATGCCGTGCCGCTGGTCGATGCGCTCGCACCGGAGCATCTGGAAATCGAGAGCCCCGACGCGGAAAGCCTCGCCGCGAAAATCCGCAACGCCGGCGCGATCTTCCTCGGCGCGCACACGCCCGAGGCGATCGGCGACTATGTCGGCGGCTCGAACCACGTGCTGCCGACGGCGCGCTCGGCGCGGTTCTCGTCGGGTCTCGGCGTGCTCGATTTCATGAAGCGGACCTCGATCCTCAAGTGCGGGCCGGAGCAGCTCGCGGCGCTCGGGCCCGGCGGCCATTGCGCTCGGCGAAGCCGAAGGCCTCGACGCCCACGCCCGCTCGGTCGCGCTATCCGCCTCAACCGGCGATCGACACCCGCCAATGCGCGCCGCGAAGACCAAGGACAGCAACCGGCTCGTCGCGGTGACGCTCGACGAGAGCTCGATCGGCCGCTCCAACGCCGACGTCGAGCATGAGCGCGCCACCGCGATCTACGACCTGCTGGAGGACAACTCGTTCGCGCCGGTGGACCACAGCGGCGGTCCCTATGCGCTGAACATCAGCCTGCAGGACAACCGGCTGGTGCTCGACATCCGGCATGAGAACGGCAAGCCGGTGATCGCTCACATTCTTTCGCTGACGCCGTTCAAGCGCATCGTCAAAGACTACTACATGATCTGCGACAGCTATTACGCCGCGATCCGCAGCGCCACGCCCGCGCGCATCGAGGCGATCGACATGGGCCGCCGCGGCCTGCACGACGAGGGCTCGCGCATCCTCCAGGACGCCATCAAGCGCAAGGTGAAGGTCGATTTCGACACCGCGCGGCGCTTGTTCACCCTGATCTGCGTGCTGCACTGGAAGGGCTGAGCGCGCATGGCGGGGGCGATCAGCACGAGGCCGCAATCGGTGCTGTTCACCTGCGCATTCAATTCGGTGCGCTCGCCGATGGCGGTCGGCCTGTTCCAGCAGATCATCGGGCGCGCCACCTACGCGGTTTCGGCCGGCGTGCGCAAGCACCCGCTTGATCCGTTCGCGGTGGCGGCGCTGGAGGAGATCGGCATCGACATCTCGCGCCACCGGCCGATGACGTTCGAGGAGCTGGAGGACTGGGAGGGCCTGAATTTCGATCTGATCGTCACGCTGTCGCCCGAGGCGCACCACAAGGCGCTGGAGCTGACGCGCACCATCGCGGCCGACGTCGAATACTGGCCGACCCCCGATCCGACCGCGATCGAAGGCACGCGCGAGCAGCGGCTCGCCGCCTACCGCGATGTCCGCGATCAACTGGCCGAGCGCATCAAGGCGCGGTTCGGTTGGCGTCCCGGCGGCAATGAATAGGATGCGGTTGTGAAAATCATTCCGTTCCGCTAGGCAATTGCGCAGCAATGATCATTGGCCGTCCCAAACTGGTGCTCGCCTCCGGCTCGCCGCGCAGGCTCACCCTGATCAACCAGGTCGGCATCGAGCCGGACGCGCTGCGCCCGGCCGACATCGACGAGATGCCGCTGCGGGGCGAACTGCCGCGCGCGTGCGCCAACCGGCTGGCCCGCGGCAAGGCGGAGGCGGCGCTTTCGGCGGTGAAGCTCGACGACGAGCTGTCCGGCTCCTTCATCCTGGCCGCCGACACCGTGGTGGCGGTCGGCCGCCGCATCCTGCCCAAGGCCGATCTGCTCGACGAGGCGGCGCAATGCCTGCGGCTCCTCTCCGGCCGCAATCACCGGGTTCACACCGCGGTCTGCCTGGTGACGCCGAAGGAGGCGTTCCGCCAGCGCCTGGTCGAGACGCGGGTGCGCTTCAAGCGGCTCACCGAGCAGGACATCGAGGCCTATCTCGCCTCCGGCGAGTGGCGCGGCAAGGCCGGCGGCTATGCCGCCCAGGGCCTCGCCGGCAGCTTCATCATCAAGATCGTCGGCTCCTACACCAACGTCGTCGGTCTGCCGCTGTACGAGACCGCGACGCTGCTGTCCGGCGAGGGCTTCCCGATCCACTTCGGCTGGCTCAACGCGGTCTGATTCCGCTTTTTGTGTCCATGCGACACGCTCTCCACGTCATGCCCGGCCTTGTGCCGGGCATCCACGCCTTGCTTTGATAGAGAAAGGCGTGGATGGCCGGGACAGCCCGGCCATGACGGAGCAGGGCAGATGAATCTCGCGTTGTGGCTCGATCGCGCGGGCAGGGACGATCCCGATCGTCCCGCGCTCGGCATCGGCTCGCGCGTGTTGCGGACCTATGCCGAGACGGCGGGCCGGGTGGCCCGGCTGGCCGGCGCGCTGCGCGGCTTTGGCCTTGATCCCGGCGACCGTGTCGCCATCGTCGCCAGGAACAGCCCGGACACTGTCGAGGTGCTCTACGCGATCTGGCATGCCGGCCTCGCCGCGGTGCCGGCCAACGCCAAGCTGCACGGCGCCGAGCTTGGCTACATCCTCGAACAATCGGGCGCGCGGGTGTGCTTTGCCTCCGACGGGCTCGACGCCGAGCTTGGCCCCCACGCTCCCGCAAGCCTGGAGCGGCTGATCGTCATCGGCAGCGCGGAGTATCAGAAGCTGTTCGCCAGCGACGCCATCGACATCGTCCCGCGCGCTGGCGACGATCTCGCCTGGCTGTTCTACACCTCCGGCACCACCGGCCGGCCGAAGGGCGCGATGCTGACCCACCGCGTGCTGGCGGCGGCGAGCGACGCATATCTCAGCGAGGTCGATGCCACCGCGCCCGGCGATCCGCTGCTGCACGCGGCGCCGATGAGCCACGGCTCGGGCCTCTACATGATGGCCTATGTCATGGCGCGCGGCGTCAACGTCGTGCCGGAATCCGGCGGCTTCGAGCCGGAGGAAATCTTCTCGCTGTTCCGGGCGTGGCCGCGCACCTCGATGTTCGCGGCGCCGACCATGGTGAAGCGTCTGGTCGAGTGCCCGGCGCGACATGCGACAGCGAAAGCATCCGCACTATCATCTACGGCGGCGCGCCGATGTACGTCGAGGACGCGCGCCGCGCGCTCGACCGCTTCGGTCCTCGATTGGCGCAAATCTACGGCCAGGGCGAGAGCCCGATGACCATCACGGTGCTCGACAAGAAAGTGATTGCCGATCGCGATCATCCGCGCTGGTCCGAACGGCTGGCGTCGGTCGGCCGGCCATTCCGCTCGATCGAGGTCATGGTGGCGGATCAGCAGGACAGCCCTTTGCCGGCTGGAGAGGCCGGCGAAATCCTGTGCCGCGGCGACACCGTGATGGCGGGCTACTGGCGCAATCCGGAGGCGAGCGCCGCGACGCTCCACGGCGGCTACCTGCACACCGGCGATGTCGGCGCCTTCGATGCCGACGGCTATCTCACCCTCAAGGATCGCTCCAAGGACTTGATCATCTCCGGCGGCTCCAACGTCTATCCGCGCGAGGTCGAGGAGGTTCTGATCCGCCATGACAAGGTGCGCGAGGTCTCGGTGATCGGGCGGCCCGATCGCGAGTGGGGCGAGGTGGTGGTGGCCTATGTGGTGGGCGAGGCGCCGGCCGCCGAGCTCGACGCGCTGTGCCTCAATGCGATCGCGCGATTCAAGCGGCCGAAGGACTACGTGTTCGTCGACGCCCTGCCGAAGAACAACTACGGCAAGATCCTGAAAACCGAGCTGCGCACGCTCGACAGCCGCCGCGCGCCCCTCGCGCCACGGCCTGACAACCGCTAGATCAGGGCCATGTCCGATTCCGCCGCCCCGACCACACCCGCCTGTCCGATCTGCGGCAAGCCGCGCGTGCAGCAGTTCCGGCCGTTCTGCTCGAAGCGCTGCGCCGATGTCGATCTCAACCGCTGGCTCAAGGGCGTCTATGCGGTGCCGGTGACCGAGACCGACGACGAGGACGGCGACAAGCCTGCCGACGAGCCGGCGGAGCGCTAGGCAACCGGCTTTCACGGCTGCGGCAATCCCCTTAAGCTTTCGGCACGGCGCCGTCAGAGCGCTTCGGGAGGCCCGCATGCTGCACCGCCGGCGCTTCGTGGCGCTTTCCTCCGCTGCCGCCGGATCGGCATTGGCTCCGTCCATCGCGCGGGCCGACACCTACCCCTCGCGCTTCGTCCGCCTCGTCGTGCCGTTCCCGCCGGGTGGCGGCACCGACGCCATCGCGCGGCTGGTCTCCGCCAGGCTGTCGATGATGTGGGGCCAGCAGATGGTGGTGGAGAACAAGGGCGGCGGCGCCACCTCGATCGGCACCGATGCGGTCGCCAAGGCCGACCCGGACGGCTACTCCGTGCTGCTGCAGTCGATGCCGCTCGCGGTGAACAAATATCTGTTCGCGAACCTGCCGTTCGATCCGGTCGCCGATCTCGCTCCGGTGTCGCTGCTGTGCGACTACCCGAACGTGATGGCTGTGCCGATGTCGTCGCCGGCGCATACGGTGCAGGAGTTCATCGCCTATGCCAGGGCAAATCCCGGCAAGGCCACCTATGCCTCGTCGGGGCACGGCACGTCGGTGCACTTGTCCGGCGAGCTGTTCAACAAGATGACGGGCCTGAAGCTCCAGCACATTCCCTATCGCGGCGCCGGGCCCGCGCTGAACGATCTGATTCCCGGGCGCGTCGATGTGATGTTCAACAACATCGGCGCGGTCATGCCGCTGATCCAGGGCGGCCAGTTGCGCGCGCTCGGCGTGACCTCGCAAAAGCGCGCGGCGGCGCTGCCCGACGTGCCGACCGTGTCCGAGGCGGGCGTCCCGGGCTTCGACGTTTCGGCCTGGTACGGATTGTTCGTCCCGGCCCGGACGCCCGAGGCCGTCATTCGCAAGCTCAGCGCCGACACGGTCGCGGCGCTCGCCGATCCCACGACCAGATCGCGGCTCGAGCAGCTTGGCGTCGGCGTGATCGGCTCGACGCCGGACGAGCTCCGCGCCTATCTGGCGGGGGAAATGCAGAGATGGGGAGCGATCATCAAGGAGGCGGGAATCAAGGTCGAATAGCGCGGATCGGCGCTGCCCGGCGGGTTTTCCGGTCCTTCTGGACAGGCCGAAACCGAGCTTCTATAAACCCCCGCCAAACCTTGAAGACCCAATGGTTTAGCCCAGGTAGCTCAGTTGGTAGAGCATGCGATTGAAAATCGCAGTGTCGGTGGTTCGATTCCGCCCCTGGGCACCAACTTCACCTCTCCACTATTTCTTCGTCGCGCCACAACTGCACTCACGGTCCCGCCTGCCGACAAGACTTCGGCGAAGGAACTGATCGGAGTTGCGAGGGCGTTCGGAACCATTGATCGCTCCCGGAATTTATTGCACCGGCGCAAAAGCGCATGGGTGCCGACTGTGGCGGCCTCTGCAGGAGAGACGTGATGTCCCGAGCGATTTACGCAGCCGTTCTGTTGCTCGCCCTCGCAACGCCCGCCGGCGCGCAGGGAACGGTGGCTCAGCCTGTCTCCGGACAGACCAACATGTGGCCGGTCTCCAAAGTGCTCGGCGTCTCGGTTTACAACGGTCAGGGGGAGGCGATCGGCAAGATTGCCGACCTCATCATGGACCCGCAGGCGCGTGTCGCCACGGCCATTCTCTCCGTGGGCGGCTACCTCGGCGTCGGCGACCGCCTGGTCCAGGTCCCTCTGGACACCATCCGGTTTCCAAAGGAAGCCGCGACCAACGGCAAAGCGCCGAGCATCTATCCCGAAAAGGCCGTCCTCAACACGACCAAGGAAACACTGAGCGGAATGCCGCCGTTCAAATACTAGGAGTCGACAATGGCCCGCACTGAGATCGCGCCGCACAAGGGCGACAAGCGCTACGTCCGCCGCACCAAGGGTGGCAAGTTCAGCAAGGAAGTGGACGTCGGACGCTCGCTCGCGGCTGATCAGCGCAAGAAAGCCAAGCGCGTCGCCAAGCACGGCGAAGGTGACAGAGGCGACGAGAAGCGGCGCAAGACCGCGCGGAAGACGAAGCGCAAGACCGCGCGGAAGAAGAAATGATAAAGCCCCCGCGCCCCGATAAGTTGCCCGGTCCGATCAAATACAAGAAGCCAACCGGCAAGAAACAAACGCGGCCGTCCGACAGAACACGTGACGAAGCCCGGCGGGCAAAGCGCTGAGCGTGGCCAACCGGCTGCCCGGCGTCTAATGCTGCGTCGTCTTCTCTAGCTCCTGGCAAATGCGCTCCCAGGTCTCGGCCATGTGTTCGAGCATGACCCGGTGCGCTTTGATGGTCACGCGGCGGGCCATCTGACGGCATTCCGCGACCTTCGCATGGCAGTCTTCGAGGGTGAGGCGAGCTTCAGGCATTGCAACTCAGTAATGCACCCGACACATCCGTCGTTCCGCACGGAACTTGATTCGAGAGCGTGGGTGCAAGCGGCGTCACGCGGACGAAATGCGACTCCGCCCTGGGCACCAATTCTTCAAACCGTCTGTGCTCAGTGGAAATAGAAAAACCACAGCCCGCCGAAAATCACGACGACCGCGCCGACGCTCCAGAACAACACATAGCGCACGCCTTGCCCGGTGACGCCTTCGCGTGCCTCGGTGGTCGTCTTGACGATCGGCGTTTCGCTTGTCGGTCTAGTGCTGGTCGCCATGTTCATGATCCTTGCCCAGGGCGACAACCGGACACGGCGGCAAAAGTTCCATCGCGGCGCGGGCAGAACCTTCAGCCGGCGATCCGCTCCCAGGCCAACTCCTGGTGCTGCATCACGCCGGCATAGAGCCGCCGCGGCGGCGCCAGCACCATCAGCCCATCCTCGAAGCGGACGTGGCGCACCTGATCGCCGCCGACGCGGCTCGCGTCGGAGGAGGCGTCGACCCGCGTCGACAGCGTCGTGCCGTCGAAGCTGTAGTTGCCGGCATAGGACATGAACTGCCGCGGCTCGCCCGTTGGCAGCGCAGCCCGCCCGTCGCACAGCACCGCCATCATGCGGCCGTCGGCCTGGAACACCACGAGCCCCATCGCCAGCGGCCCGTAGGGCTGCGGCAGCACCGTGCCGGCGTCGTCGCGGCCGATCGTGCTCTTCAGCCGCCAGGTCCCGACAATGCGCGGATCGATCGTCATGTCCGTTGCCTCGTTATGATTTTTTCCAGACGAGCCTTCTCGTCGATCGACGCTGACATGGGCGGCGACCACATGCCAGCCGTCGGCAAATCTCACCCAGGTCTGCATCTGCCGGCCGACCTTGCCCGGCGCGGTGGCGCGATGAAACAGCGTCGAGGCCACGGCGCAGTCGCGGCCATAGGTGGTGATGACGGTCTTCGAAATCGTGCGGGCGAGGCCGACCGGCGAGCGCGCCGCGCGGAACGCCGCGATCTCGTCGTGGCCGTAGAGAATTTCGGTGGCGCCGTAGCGGATGGTGCGCGGATCGACGCGGAACGTCTCGTCCAGCACGGCGACGTCGTTGGTCACCAGCGCCTTTTCGTAGCGGTTGAAGGCGGCGGTGACCTCGGCCACCACGTCCGGCAGATCGATTTCTGAATCTTGCATCAGGTCGCGGCACGACGTTGTGCCCCTCCGCATCTTTTCAAGTCCGGTCATGATCGCCGCTGTGTGTCGACTTGGCAAACGAAAGACGGCGTTGGCAAAACAAATCGGCCGCAGCGATGGGCTGCGGCCGATGCCGTGAGAGTTATCGTCGAACGATCAGCGCGGGGTGCCGCGGCGTTCGTTGGCGCCGACGCGGGCGCGCGGCTTGGGCGCCGGCTCGGCCGCGGCTGCCGCCGAACAGCCGCTCGAAGAACGATCCGCCGCTGCCCCAGGGCTGCCGCCGCCGGCGCTGCCGAAGGTGCCGGGCGGCATCTTCACCGGCGCCGACGAGCTGCCCTTCGGCCGGTCGATGGCGATATCGGCCATCTTGCGCTCGGAGCCCTTGAGGATCGAGAGCAGCTTGGCGTCGCGGCCATAGACGTCGTCGCGGATCTGCAGCTTGCCGGCGTCATCGACGAACGCGGTCTGGTAGGTGAGGTGGTCCGGGATGCCGGTCGGGAAGTTGATGTTGACCTCCGAGCCGCCGAACATCTTCTGCAGCCGGTCCGCGGTGTAGTGCTCGTTCGGCAGCGCCAGCCCAAGCATCACCTCGCCGTACTTCAGCGGGTTCTCGACCCGCATGCAGCCGTGGCTGTAGGCGCGCTTGTCATGGGCGAACAGGTACTTGTCCGGCGTGTCGTGCTGGTACACCAGGAACTTGTTCGGGAAGTTGAAGCGGATGCGGCCGAGCGCGTTGCGGTCGCCCGGCGGCTGCCAGATGCGGATGGTGCCGTCCTTGTTCTGCTCGACCTTGAGCCCGATGCGGTCCATCGCCTGCGGGTCCTGCTGCAGCGCCGGCAGGTACTCGTTCTGGATGATCGACGGCGGCACGTTCCAGGTCGGGTTGACCGTGATGAACTTCATCTCGGCGCTGAGCAGCGGCGTCGGCTTGCCGGGCTGGCCGACCACGACCTTGGTCTTCCAGACCAGCTTGCCGTCGTGCATGACGCGCAGCGTGTAGTCCGGGATGTTGACCATCACGTAGGTCTCGCCGAGGTCGCGCGGCATCCAGCGCCAGCGCTCCATGTTGGCGAGGATGATGTCGACGGTCTTCTCGCGCTTCGGGCCCGTTGATGGCGTCGAGCGTCGCCTGCGTGAGCTGGCCGTTGGCGCTGGAGGTCGCTGCTCCTTCTGGAACTTGGCGATCGTGTCCGACAGCGTCTTGTCGTACTTGGTGTCGCCGTCGTCGCTTCAGGCTGAACCACTGCGCGCAGCGCCGGCACGCGCGGGTCCTCCATCAGGATCTCTTTGCCCTTCTTGTCCTTGCTGTATTTCAGCACCGGACCCGGACGGAATGACCGGCTTCTCGACGTCGTCCATGCCCTTGCGCGATTTCGGCGAGCTTGGCCTTCAGCGCCTTGTACTGCGGCTGCGGCGGATTGAAGCTGTCGAGCGCCGCGGCCGACGTCCTGTGCCTTGGCGACGCGCGCCAGCACGTTGGCCGGATCGGGCTTGGCGAGGTCGTAGACGATGTCGCCGGAGACGCGGCTGTAGTGCACGCGGCCGCTCATGGCGTGGCGCGCGAAGGTCAGCACGGAGTCGGTGAACTTGATCTCGGCTTCGGCGAGCGCGTCCGGCTCCATGCCGGCCTTGATCTGCGGCACCGGATATTCGCTCGGATCGAGGCCATCGGCATCGACGCCGGCCAGATAGGCCGCCGCGGCCTTGGCGCGCTCGCTCATCGCGCCGTCGGCGATCCAGAGCGGCGCGAAGTTGCGGCTCGGCGTAGAACGGCTCGACGGTCGCGCGTTCCTTCTTGCCGCCGAGGATGCGGTCGAACTTGCCGGCGGCGAGCTGGTCGCGAAGCTTGTCGACGACGGCGGTGTCGGCAGCGGCGGTGGTGAACGTGGGGGCGTCCTTGGCGCTGTCCGGCACCGAATGCGGTGGTCTCGGCGGCGCCGCTCGACGGTGCCGCTGCGGTTCGACGGCGGAGGCGCAGGCGTTGCGGTCGCGGCGGCGGCAGGCGGTCGCGGCGCTGCGTCGTCGCGGCCGGCGGCCGGCGGCGATCACGTCCTTGATGCTCGGCGGCGGCAGGTCGGCGCTCTCCGGCATCGGCACGGCGGCGGCGATCTCGGCCTCGGCTGGCGGCGAAAGCGCTGCCGGCGTAAGGCGTTAGCGCCAGGGCCAGGGCGATCGCCGTTCCCGCCAGGAGCTGTTCGAACCGTGCACTTCGCCATCGGACGTTCTCCAAAATCCCCCGGTCGAAGCCCGGGGTCATGGTTGTTGTCGGCAATTAAGCGTAAATATCAGGGTTGCGGGTCAATGGATACCGGCCGCACCGGTGTCTTTCGCCGCTATTTTCCTGGCAATCCTGGGGAATTCCGGCCGGAGCCGCACAAAGTTTTGCGGTGTTGCGTCGCCGCACCACCGCGCCTGCCTGAGCGCCGGTATCGGGCTGCCGGCTACTGCACCGAGGGGATGATCTTGGCCGCCGGCACCAGTTAGCCGAGCAGGGTCGGCGGCCAGGGGATCGCCATGAACCAGTCGAAGGCGACGTAGATGCCGAGGATCAGCACGACCACGTAGGGGATGATCAGCTTCCAGCGTCTCCGGCCCTTCGAGCCGCATGAAGACGATGACGAAGACGCACGCCGTCGGGATCAGGCCGATCAGCGCCATCGACGCCATGAAGGCGAGCAGATAGCCGAAGAACCGCGCCGACCGCGTCACGATGGTGCGGAGCGGCAGGTGCCCGGTGTCGGACTCGAGATCCATGTGGATTTTCTGATCCGCATGGATGGTCTGTTCGACCTCGGCCTGAGCCTGATCGACAGGCTGCCCGCCGGCCGCGGCGGTGGGCTTGCGGCACATCTCGTTGAACAGGCTGACGCCGGCGACCAGCAGCGCGATGGTGCCGACGATCATCGGCACGAGCTTGGCGGCGAACGCCCACGGCAGCGCGCCGCGATCAGCAGCGTGCCGATCATCGCGATGAAGAACATCGTGAACAGTTGCTGCGGCTTGAATCGTCGGCGCCTGGAAGCTCGTCAGCAGCTTGCCGATGCCGCCCTGCCGGCGCACGTCGGCGAGGAACGGCCGCACCACGCCGATCACCGCCATCGCCAGCAGGATCACCACCACCGGCCGCAGCAGCCAGGAGAAGCTCGTAGCGCTCGATCGAGATGAACATGTAGCGCTCGATGCGAGTCGCCGAGCACGAGGCCCAGCACCAGCGGCGGCCGCGGCCACTTGAACTGCTTCATCAGCCAGCCGAACACGCCGAAGATCAGCAGCGCGAACAGGTCGCCCCAGCTTCGCGACGCCTCGAAGGCGCCGATGTAGACGATGCTCAGCACCGCCGGCAGGATCAGCGTGTAGCGCAGCGTCGCGAGCCGCGCGAACTGCGGGCTGAAGGCGTAGCAGGCGCCGGCGCCGAGGATGTTGGCGAGCGCCACCGACCACACCATCGCGTAGGTGATGTCGAGGTTCTTGTGCAGCATGTCCGGGCCCGGCACGAGCCCGTGGATCAGGAACGCGCCGAGCAGGATCGCCATGGTGGCGCTGCCGGGCACGCCGAACGCCACGGTCGGCACCAGCGCGCCGCCCTCCTTGGCGTTGTTGGAGCTTTCCGACGCGATCACGCCGCGCACGTCGCCCTTGCCGAAGGTGAGGTGCGCGCCCTTCTCGGTCTTCAGCGCATGGCCGTAGGCGAGCCAGTCCACCACCGAGGCGCTGATGCCCGGGATCGAGCCGATGCCGCCGCCGATCCAGGAGCAGCGCACGATCAGCCACCAGTTGTCGAAGCAGTCCTTCACGCCCTGCCACTGGCCCTTGTAGATGTTGTCCTTGTCGATCTCCTTGGAGATCGTGGTGCGCGCGATCAGCAGGTCGCACAGCTCCGGCAGCGCGAACAGGCCGAGCAGGCACGGCGTCAGCGGCAGGCCGTCCCACAGGTAGAGGCTGTCCATGGTCCAGCGCAGCGTGCCGGTCTGCGGATCGGAGCCGATCATCGCGATCATGATGCCGAGGCAGCCGGCGGCGACGCCGCGCAACGGGCGCGCTGCCGGACAGGACGGCCACCATCGAGATGCCCAAGACGGAAAACGCCAGCAGCTCCGGCGAGCCGAGATAGAGCATCACCGGCCGCAGGATCGGAATCGACACCGCGAGCAGCATGGCGCCGAAGATGCCGCCCATCATCGACGACATGTAGGCGGCGCTGAGCGCGCGGCCGGCCTCGCCGCGCTTCGCCATCGGGAAGCCGTCAAGCACCGTTGCCGCGGAGGCTGCACCTCCGGGCACGCCGAACAGGATTGCGGGAATCGGATCGCCGGTGGCGGTGGTGGCGCCAAGGCCGAGCAGCAGCGCGAAGGCGGAGTAGGGGTCCATGCCGAAGGTGAACGGCAGCAGCATCGCGGTGCCGGCGAGGCCGCCGATGCCGGGCACGATGCCGAGCACGAGCCCCATCATGCAGCCGGCCATCAGATACATCAGCCGATGCGGTTCCATCAGCGTGATGAAGGCCTTGCCGGCCGCCGCCGCCATGAAGGCCGCATCCGCTCCAATGCTTTCCATCGCTCTAGACGCCTTCCGGGATTGTCAGGAGCACGATCATCATCGCTCGGCTTCGCCGTTGACGGCTTGGCGGTCAATGCCTGCCGCGCCCGCTCGATCAGGTGCGGCGGAGTGGCATAGAGGTCGGCGACCAGCTTTTGCAACTCGTCGCCCGACATCGGATCGACGTCGAGTTGCATCTTGTCGGCCTCGGCGCGCAGCGTCTTGTCGTTCAGCGCTGCCACGAAGGCCTTGCGCAGCGCCGCGACGCGCTCGGCCGGCACGCCCGGCGGCAGCACGTAGGGCCGGCCGAACATGCCCTGGCTGAACACCAGCTCGATCACCTTGCGTGTCGTCGTCGCTGCTGGCGAATTCGCTCGGCGCGCGGCACGCCGCGCTTGTTGAGGTCGGCGTGGCCCTTGGTGCAGAGCTGCACCAGCACGCGGATCGTGTCCTTCGCGAACCAGTCCGGATGCATCACCTCGATGCCGGTCCAGCCGATGCCGCAGGCGCCCTGGACCTCGCCGCGGTCGAGCGCGAGCGTGATCTCGCGGCTGCCGGGATAGCCGGTGACGATCTTGAATTTGGTGCCGAGCATGCTGTTGAGCAGCAGCGGCAGATCGTAGGTGGTGGCGCCGGGATTGCTGGCGCCGACGATCAGCTCCTTGCTCAGCACGTCCTTGAAGGTCTTCACCGCCGCGTCGCTGCGCACGTAGCAGACATAGACGTCGCTGTTGGCGCTGCCGAGATAGATGAGCTTGCTCGGATCGTGCGGCACCGGCACGTCGCTCAGCAGCGGCTGCAGCACCGCGCCGGGGAAGATCGCGCCGATCGCGGTGCCGTCCTTGGGCGCGACCGAATAGATGTAGCCCGCGGCGCGGTTGGATGCCGGCGCCGCTCATGTTCTGCACCACGACGGTCGGATTGCCGGGGATGGCGCCGCCGAAATGCCGCGCCAGCAGCCGCGCATAGGTGTCGTAGCCGCCGCCGGCCGACGAGCCGACGATCAGCGAAATCTGCTTGCCCTTGTAGAAGGGCTCGACGGAGTCCTGCGCAGCCGCGGCTTGCGCGCGGTCAGCAAGGCCGTGCAACGCGGCGGCGACAAGCCGGACGCAAGACCCGATCGGCATCGATAAACCCGCGTCCATCCCAAGCGGCGGCCTCAATCCCCCTGCGGCGCCGCTTGCGGCCGGAGGGTTTCAGGCAGGGTTGCCGACTGTCAACTGCGCCCAATTTGGCCGCTGCCGCAATCGTGACCGCGGGCTGTGGTCGAAGCCGCCCCGGCGCGATAGTCTTGCTGTCCGGCTGTGACCGCGACACGCGGACGCAGGCCGTGCGAACGACAAACCCAATTGGTGAGGACCATGATCGACTTCTATGGATTGACCAGCCCGAACGTGCAGAAGATTTTCATCATGCTCGAGGAATGCGGGCTTCCCTATAATTTCAAGCCGGTCGACGTCTGGGCCAGCGCCCAGCACTCGGCGGAATTCGCCAAGCTCAATCCGAACAAGAAAATCCCGGTGATCGTCGATCACGAAGGCCCGGGCGGCAAGCCCTACACGGTGTTCGAGTCCGGCGCGATCCTGATGTATCTCGCCGAGAAGACCGGCAAGTTCATGCCGAAGGACATGGCGAAGAAATACGACGTCATCCAGTGGCTGATGGTGCAGATGTCCGGCATCGGCCCGGCGTTCGGCAACTTCACGCACTTCAACCTGTTCGCGCCGAAGCCCAACGACTATTCGTTCAGCCGCTACAAGACCGAGATGCTGCGGCTCTACGACCTGCTCGACGAGCGGCTGGGCGCAGGCGAAGTATCTCGGCGGCGACGAATACTCGATCGCCGACATGGCGACGTTCCCGTGGACGCGCCAGCACGCCGGCGCACGGCGTCAAGATCGACGAGAAGCCGGACCTCAAGCGCTGGTTCGAGGAGCTGTCGGCGCGGCCGGCGATCAAGGCGATGATCGCCAAGCAGGCCGACATCAAGTCGAGCCGCGAGACCGCGACCGACGACAACAAGGACCGCTTCTTCGGTCGCGGCAAATACGCGAGAGCGTGATGCCTGGGAGCGTGCCGCAAGTCATCCCTCCCCTGGCGGGGAGGGACAAGCGCGCCTCGTGCTCGCGCTTGTGTCCTGTCTCGCGAGGCTTCAGCGCGGCTTCGCTCGCGCCCAGGACAACTACCCCTCGCACCCCATCACCTTGATCGTGCCCTATGCCGCCGGCGGTTCGATCGATCTGGTCTCGCGCATTCTCGCCGAGGGGCTTGCCGCGCGGCTCGGCCAGACCGTCCTGGTCGACGACAAGCCAGGCGGCAACGGCGTCATCGGCATCCGCGAGACGCTCAAGGCGCCGCCCGATGGCTACACCCTGCAGACTCGGCTCGGTCGGCGCCAACGTCACGCCGGCGCTGATGCAGAAGAACTATCCGTTCGATCCGCTGCGCGACTATGTGCCGATCGCCATGGTGGCGGAGTGGTCGGCGATCCTCGTGGTGAAGAAGGACCTTCCGGTGAACACGCTCGCCGAGTTCGTCGCCTATGCCAAGGCGCGGCCGGGCCAGCTCAACTTCGGCGCCACCGGCTATGGCGGCCTCGCGCATCTCGTCAGCGAGGTGTTCATGCAGAAGACCGGCATCTCGATGCAGCACGTCCAGTACAAGGGCGGCTCGCAATCGACCACGGACCTGCTCGCCGGCGCGATCGACGCCACCTTCATGAGTTCCGCCGTTGCGGCCGGCCAGGTCAACAATCCGCGCCTGAAGATGCTGGCGGTCGCGAGCAAGCGCCGCCTCGTCGTCGCGCCCAATCTGCCGACCATGGCTGAAGCCGGCGTGGCCGGCGTCGACCAGACCTCCTGGCCGGCGTTGTTTGGCGCCGCCCGGCGTGCCGCAGCCGATCCGGAGCGCCTGGCGCGCGAGATGTTCGCGATGGTGAGCGATCCGGCCTATCAGGCGACGATTCCGCGCCACCGGCTTCGAGCCGCTTGGCGCTCGACCGCGCGGCGACGCTGCGCGATGTACCGCGACGAGGTCACGCGCTGGACCGCGTTCATCAAGGAAAGCGGGTTGCGCGAACGCAGCAAATAGGTTGCTACCGTCCGATCACTGCATCGGCGGTGCGTTGGGCGGGCAGTAGTTCGCCCAGCGTTTCGAAAAGCGACCCTGCACGTAGTAGCAGCCGGGCGCCTGCGGGGCGCCCCAAGCCGCCGCGTAGTCGGGCACCGGACCCGTGTAACCCTCGGTCCAGAAGCAATGTCGCTTCTTGCATTTCCAGGCGGCGGCCTCTGACGACTGGGTGTTTGCGCCGAGTGCCAGAACCGCGACCGCGATCAGCAACGAGATTTTTTGCATGTTTCTCTCCCTCCGCCCCCGACAAGACTACTCACCGCCACACGAGACGCTAGCTCTTTGTCGTCGAATTGACCGTATTCCGTTGGCGCCGGGCTACGGAACCGGCACCCGTCGCAGGCGTTGGACTGTGGTTTCTGCAACAGGATTGAGCCATGGCCGCGCGATCGAATGCCTTGTTGTCCGCCATCGCCTCGGCGGTCCGGCTTAATCCACGGCTGAGCGCCGGCCTGGCGTTCGAAATCGGCGTCATGGTCGGCACGTTCGTGCGATCGGCGCGGGGCCGCAAAGGCATTGCCGGCGCAACGGCGAAGCTGATCGACGCGGTGCCGCTGATGTCGCACTCGCAGCCGGCGCGCCGCAGCACCGCGCCGAAGACGGCGGCGCGAAAGCGCACCGCCAAGCGCAAGGCGGCCTGACGTCTTCCCCTACGCCGCCGCGGTCTGCGGCTCGGGCTGCTTGTAGGCCTTGAGCCGCGGCATCACGTGCTTCGAGAACAGCTCAAGATTGCTCATGGTGTCCTCGTGGCTGAGGAAGCCGGCGTGGCCCATCATCAACAGGTTGCCCATGCCGCCGCAGTATTCGGTGAAGTCGACGATCTGCTCGTAGACCTTGTCGGGCGTGCCGCAGAACAGGATGCCGGCGTCGATCAGGTCCTGCACGCTGCCATGGTGCATGTTCACCGGGCGGCCGTCCTTGGTGAAGCTTCGCGGCGCGCTCATGCCGCGCAGCATCTTGGCGTTGTCGTCGACGGTGAGGAAGCCCGGCGGATTGCGGAACGGCACGTGCACGATCGCCGACGAGCGCAGGTAGCCGGCGATCAGTTCGCCGCGGCGGCGCGCCTCGGTGTCGTCCTCGGCGACCGCGACCAGGCCGAGATAGGCGACGCGGTCGGGCGGCGCGGGCTTCTTCCATTTCGCCAGATAGCCGGCGCGGTAGGCGTCGTAGAGCGGGCGCGTTGCGTAGCCCGAGCCGAGCGTCGCCATCACGTAGCCCTTGTCGCCGAGCAGGCGCGCCTGCGCTTGCGGTTGCCGGTGGTGGTCCACACCGGCGGATGCGGCTGCTGCACCGGGCGCGGCCAGACGTTGACCTGGCGGTAGTGGAAAT
Organism: uncultured Alphaproteobacteria bacterium; assembly: GCA_963785665.1. Lineage (GTDB taxonomy): Bacteria > Pseudomonadota > Alphaproteobacteria > Rhizobiales > Xanthobacteraceae > Z2-YC6860. The sequence continues at coordinate 264,963 of CAWAWF010000017.1, read as the reverse complement.
ACTCGCCCTCCCAGTTGAACGGCGCGTCGTGGCTGGTCATCGCCTTGATGATGAAGTCGTGCGCCTCCCAGAAGCGATCCATGACGCCGACCGGATTCTGGTTCGACGCCGGGAATTCGTACGGCACGCCCTTGATGAAGCCCATGTCGAGGCGGCCGCGCGACACCACGTCGATGGTGGCAAGCTCCTCGGCGCAGCGCAGCGGATCGGGCCGGTGGCCGATCGGATAGCCGAGCACCAGGATGCGCGCCTTCTTGGTCTCGCGCGCCAGCACCGACAGCCCGACGATCACCGTCGACGACATGCAGGTCGCGGTCTGGTGATGCTCGTTGACCATGATGTTGTAGCCGAGTTCGTCGGCGCGCTTCCATTCGTCGTAGTAGCGATGGAACAGATCGCCGGCGGTGATCGGATCGACCACCTTGTTCGGCAGGTTGACGCGCAGCGAGCCCGAGTGGCTGTTCCAGGTCGGGTAGTACGGCTGCTCGGTGAAGTAATAGACCTGCATGGTTCGGTCTCCTTACGCGCGGCGGGCACGGGGGACGGCCGGCGCGGCGGCGTCGGCGAAGGCGAGCACGCGGCGGGCGAACTCGGCCGGCTGCTCGATGTGGGGGAAGTGGCCGGCCTTCTCGATCGGCTCGAATTTCGCGCCGGCGATCAGGCCGCAATAGCCGCGGCCGTATGTCTCGCTGAGGATGCGGTCGGCGGTGCCCCAGAGAAACAGCGTCGGCAGCTTGATGCGGTGCAGCCGGTTCTTGAGCTTCGGATTGTGCATGTAGGGCGACCAGGCGATGCGCGCATGCGCCTCGCGGTTGCGCGCCGCGGCGAGCGATTCCGCCTCGGGCAGGTTCTTGTAGTCGTGCTCGCCGGCCTTCGGATCGAAATAGGCCAGCGCGTTGAACTCGTCCGGCATCAGCGACCAGATGTCGACGATGTCGCGGGTCTCGCGGTCGCCGATCTTGACGCCGACGGCGTTGGCCATGACGAGGCGCGACAGCCGGCTGGAATCCTTCACCGCGATCTCGGCGGCGAGCCAGCCGCCGAGGCCGACGCCGACCACCAGCACGTCCTTGAGGTCGAGCGCTTCGAGCAGGTCGAGATAGAAATACGAGACGTCGTCGACGCGTGGTCATGCCCTTCGGCAATTGCGAGGTGCCGAAGCCCGGATGCGACGGCGCGATGACGCGGCCGCCCTTGGCGAGCTCGTGCAGCACCGGCGCGTCGGGATCGATGCCGATGCCGGGATGCAGGAACAGGATCGGGCGGCCGGAACCGCGCTCGACGTATTCGATGGTCGTGCCATTGACGACCATCGACTTGATCGCGTCCGGCATGCGCGAACCCCTTGGTTACTCGCCAAATTCCGCCCCGCTTTCCATTGCACGAGCGCAGGCGGTGTTTCAAGATCATGGCGAAACACGCGTTCGAGGGAAAGGAACATCGGAATGAATACGGCCGAAAAGCCGGGCGAAGTCGAAACGCGGCCGGGCGTGACCTATGCGACGCATGACAGCGTTGCGCTTGCGGGCGACCTCTATCTGCCGAAGGGCGGCGGGCCGTATCCGGCGCTGGTCGGCGTGCATGGCGGCGGCTGGGTGCAGGGTGCGCGCGACGCAATTCCAGTATTGGGGCAAGTATCTCGCGGCGCGCGGCGTCGCGCTGTTCGCGATCAGCTACCGGCTCGCCAAGCCCGGGCAGAAGACGTTTCCGCACGCCGTGCAGGACGCGCTGGCCGCGATCCAGTATGTGCGCGGCAACGCCAAGGACCTGAACATCGCGCCCGACCGCATCGGCGTGTTCGGCCATTCCGCCGGCGGCAACATCGGCGCGCTGGCGGCGCTTGGCGGCAAGCAGTTCGCCGGCGGCTATCCGCAGGACGCCCACGCCAAGGAGAGCACCGAGGTGAAGATGTTCGCCGGCGTCTACGGCGTCTATGACCTCGCCGAGATGTGGGGCAAGTACAACATCCAGAGCCCGAAGCAGAACAACATCGCGATGTTCCTCGGCGAGTCGCTGCCGGACAACCGCAAGCTCTATTTCGACGCCTCGCCGATCAGCCATGCGGTGACGCGCCAACAACAAGGTGGCGGTGCATCTGAGCGTCGGCACCGAGGACGATCTGGTCGATCGCCACGCCCACACCGACGCGTTCGTGCTGGCGCTGAAGCAGGCCGGCTTCTTCGTGCGCACCACGATCCTGCAGGGCGCGCCGCACTACTTCGGCAGCGATCCGATCGACGAGCCGAGACAGCTTCTCGGGCTTCCTGGCGCCGCGGCTGATGCGGTTCCTGCAGGAGAAGCTTTAAGCTCCCAGCGCGCCCTTGACCCGATCCGGCGAGAACGGCAGCTCGCGGAGCCGCACGCCGGTGAGCGAAGCGATGGCGTTGCCGACGGCTGCCGCAACCAGCGGCGCGCCGTCCTCGCCCGCGCCGGTCGGCTTGTTGTCGGTGGACACCACCTTGACCTCGATGTTGGGCACGTCGGACATCCGCATCACCTCGTAATCCGGGAAGTTCGACTGCTGGACGTGGCCGGCCTTGATGGTGATCTGCTCGCGCAGCACATGGCCGAGCGCCCAGACGATGCTGCCCTCCGTTTGCGCCGCGACGTTGCGCGGCTGAACGACCAGCCCCGGATCGATCGCCGCCCAGAAGTTGTGGACCTTGATCTTGCCGGTTCGGCGGTCGACCGAGACCTCGGCGACGCCGGCCGCCAGCGTGTCGTCCTTCACCATCAGTCCGATCCCGAGCCCGCGTTCGTCGCGTTTGCGGCTCCAGTCCGACATCTCGACCACCGTGCGGATCAGATGCGCCATGCGCGGCTCGCCGGCGCAGTCAGCTCGAGCCGGATCGACACCGGGTCCTTGCCGGTCGCCTGGGCGATCTCGTCGAGGAAGCCTTCGATCGCGAAGGCGTTGGGCGAGTTGCCGACGCCGCGGAGCGCCGCCAGCCGCGCGCCGCGCAGCTCGACGATGTGCTCGGCGCGCTTGTTGGCGATGCCGTACATCGGGATCGGCGTGCCCTTCATCACGATCTGGTCGGTCTTGGGCGGCGTGCCGCCGCGTGCCGCGGCCATGTAAGTCGACACCGACTCCGACACCAGGCGATGATGCCAAGCGACGATCTTGCCATTGGCGTCGAGGCCGGCCTCGATGTACTGCAAGGTCGACGGGCGGAACTTGCCGCCGCGCATGTCGTCCTCGCGGCTCCAGATCAGCTTGACCGGCTTGCCGACCGCCTTCGACAGCCGCACCGCGTCGGTCACCACCTCGTTCTGCGAACGCCGGCCGTAGCCGCCGCCGACCCAGTGCTGGTGCACCGTGATATTGCCGGGCTCGGTCTGCAGCAAGCCGGCGACCTCGGCGACGAGGCCGCTCGGCCCCTGGGTGCCGACCCACAGCTCCGCCGACTTGCCATCGGCGGCGACCGATGCGGTAGCGTTCATCGGCTCCATCTGGGCGTGATAGACGTGGCGGGTGCGATACTCGGCGCGCATCACCTTGGCGGCGCCGGCCATCGCCGTGGCGACATCGCCCTCTTTGGCGTAGTCGACGCCCTCGCGGTTCTTGTCGCGGGCGATGGCGGCGAATTCGTCGAGCACCTTCTCGCTGTCGTAGCTCGCCGCCGTTGCACCGCTCCAGGTGACCTTCAGCAGCAGCTTGGCCGCCTGTGTCGCCTCGACCGAAGTGCCGATCACGCCGACGCCGCTCGGCAGCTTCACCACGTCGGTGATGCCGGGGATCGCGCGCGAGTCATCGACGGTGTCCGGTGCGCCACCCTGGTAGGGCGACTGCAGCACTGCGGCGAGGCGAGCTCCTTGCGCTGGCCGTTCAATGTGAAAGCAACCATGAGCGCCCTCCCACGGGTCAACAGGTGAACGCTATCACTTCGCCTTGCGGGCGGCGGCTTCGGCCTGGTGTTTGCGGTTGGCCGCAGCGTCAGCAGGGCGTCGGCGACGACCTTGACGCCTTCGGTGGTGCGCTTGCCGCGAAGCTGAACCAGGCCGACCTGCCGGCTGCTGCGCGGGTTGAGCGGCACCACCCGCATGCGGTCGGCGCCGACGTGGCCCTGGCCGAGTGCGAGGCTCGGCACGATCGAGGCGCCGAGACCGACGGCGACCAGGCTCTTGATCGCCTCGACGTTGTCGAACTCCATCACCGGCTTCGGCGGCGGCGCGCCGGCCGGCGTCAACCATTTCGTGATGGTCCGGCGCAGCGCCGAGGATTCGTTGCCGAGGATCAATGGCAGGCCGGCCATGAACTCCGGCGTCATCTGCTTTGGCGCCGGACCGAGATTGTCCGGCAGGATCGCCACCAGTTCGTCGTCGAACAAAGGCGTGACCTCGAACGCCGGGTCTTCGATCGGCAGCGCGCAGATGCCGAGATCGAGCGTGTTGGCCTTGAGCATCTCCAGCGTGCCCGCCGTCAGGCCGGCTTTGAGATTGAGCTCGAGCTGCGGGTGCTCGGTTTTGAGCCGCTGCAGGATCGGCGGCAGCGCATACATCAGCACGGTCGCGCTGGTGCCGATGCGGACGCGCTCAAGCCAGCCATCGCCGAACCGCCGCATCGCCGAGACGGTGCGGGCGTCCTCGTCGAGCAGATGGCGCGCGTGCTCGATGAGCTTCTCGCCGGCTTGGGTCAGATACATGCGCTTGCCGATCCGCTCGGTCAGCGGCACGCCGAAGCGGCGTTCCAGCTCCTGCACCTGATGAGTGACGGCGGGCTGGGAGAGGTTGAGCTGTTTGGCCGCGGCGGTGATGCTGCCGCGCTCGATCACTTCGATGAAGGCGCGAAGCTGATCCAGGTTGAGGCTGCGCATGTGCGGTTAAGCCTCCGTCCACCATAAAGGCCGCTTATCATCTCCATCAAAACTATCATGTTGCGCTATGGGGCTGAAGTCCTCACCGTCGCCTGGGGTTCGGGATTCGCCGTTGAACTGGTCATTTGCTGGGGGCGATGGCCGCATTTTGCGAGGACCTGCTATGACAATCGTCTCCCAAGATCGTCTGCACGACCACTTCGCAGCTTCACGCTCCTTCCCTGGTGGCTACGCCAAGCCGGACCACGACTTCGTCGTGGTTGCGTTGGTGTCGTTGCTGGGACTGGCCGTCACCGCGCTGGCGCTCGCCGCGGGCGCGACGCCGGAGCTCGGCGATATGGCGGCCTTCCTCGGCTAACACCGAATGCACGGCTGACTTCAGCGCGGCCGCGCTGCGATCAATCGCGGCTGCGCATGAAGTCGGGCGTCGGTGGCGGTCCCCACATGAAGGCGACCTTGTCGGCGGCCCAGACCTTGGGCCGCTGCGGCCGGTCGTGGTGCCACGGCCGCGGATCGAAGTAGCCGAGCGCCTCGTCCTTCATCTGGTCGAGCTCGGCGTAGAACTCGACGACCCAGTCGTCGTGGTCACGGTGGAACGCCGCGACGTTGTGGCCGGGGCCAAGCCGCACCGGACCCCAGATGATCGGGATCTTGCGTTCGCCGAACAGGTCGCACGCCGTCTGCAGGTGCGAGAAGTCGCGCAGCTCATAGGCGATGTGATGCATCTTGGCGGACTTGCCGTAGATGAAATTCACCGCGTGGTGGTCGGCGTTGCAGCGCATGAACACGAAGAAGTCGCCGATCCAGTCGGAGACGCGGAAGCCCAGCACCTCGCCGTAGAACTTCGCCATCACCTTGGGCTCCGGCGTGACGAAGGCGACGTGGCCGAGCTTCAGCGCGCCGACGCCGACCACCTGCTCGCCGTTGCCGACCGGCGACCATTCGCGGAACAGCTCGATGGTGGTGCCCTTGGGGTCGGCGAACGACAGCACCTTGGGCAGGCCGGGAACCGAGTCGTTGCGTTCCTCCGCCGCGACGCCGTGCTCTGCCAGCGCCTTTTTCAGGTCGCCGAAGTCGGATTGCGCCGCCACCTCGAACGACAGCTTGGCGCAGCGGGCCACGCTGCCCGCCTTGCAGCTCGATGGCGAGCTGGCCGGTGCGGGTGGCGAGGAACGCGCGGTTGGCCTCGCGGCCCGCGAGCGAAAGCCCGATCACCTGGGTGTAGTGCTCGATCGCCTTGCCGAGGTCCGGCGTCTCGAAGGTGGCATGGCCGATGCGCAACACCTTGATCATGGCTCGCGTCCTATTTGCGTCCAACGAAGTCGATCAGCGCCGACATGCCGCCGTGGCCGGCGCCTTCCTTGACCTCGGCGTCGTATTCCTCGATCTCGACCGAGGCGAAATCGGCAAAGGATTGTTCCAGCAGCGCGCGGGTGTAGAGGTTCTCGACCTCCGATGGCCCGCCGGTCTTGTATTTGAGCTGCTCGGGGCGATAGCCCTCCATCAGCAGCAGGCCGCCGCGCTTGAGCGCGCGCTTCATGCCGGCGAACACCTCGGCCCGGATCGGCGGCGGGCAGAACTGAAAGAAGATCGCCGCCACCACGTCGTACTGTTCCGTCGGCCACGGGTACTTGTAGAGATCGGCCTGCTCGAACCGCATGCTGACGCCGCGATCCTTGGCGAGCGCCCGCGCCTTGGCCAACGCCGCCGGCGAGAAGTCGAACGCGGTCACGTCGAGTCCGCATTCGGCGATGAAGACGCCGTTGCGGCCCTCGCCGTCGGCGATCGAGAGCGCCTTCTGGCCGGCCTTGGCCTTGAGCAGCGGCGCCTTGCGCTTGAGGAAGGCGTTCGGCGCCGTGCCGAAATGATAGTCCGGGGTCGCGTAGCGCTTTTCCCAGCGTTCGAATTCCGACATCGCATCCTCGCATTTCCGGGGGCAGGGTGATGGACGCGAGCGCCGGGTGGCAAGGGCGATGCCGGAGGGTCAGCCCTGTCCGGCGCGCGGCTTTCTCGATCGCTCCTGTTCGGAGCGGCGGATTTCCGCCAGCGCGTATTCGCTGTTGAGCGCGACCCGTTCGAGATACCGCGACACGATGCCGAAATCGTCCCGCGAGACGTCGGCGAACAACAGGTCGTTGACGCGGCGCTGCAGCGGGTTGATCGCACGCACCGCGTCCTCGCCCTTGGGCGACAGCCGGACCTGGACGCTGCGCCGGTCGCGCAGGCTGGCCTGCTTGGTGAGCAGTCCCATGCGGGTCAGCCGGCCGACCTCGGTGGTGACGTGGGTCGAAGCGAGCTGGGTGTGATCGGCAAGCTCGCGGATCGAGACGCCTTCGGTGCCTTGCTGATAGGCGGTGCCGATCAGCACGATGAACTGCGACGGGGTCAGCCCGAGCGCGCGCCCGAACGCCTCCCGGCAGGCGTGCAGACGGTCGAACACCAGCGCCATCAGGTAGAGGGTTTCGCGAAATGCCACGTCGCCGCCGGCACGCAGCAGCGGCGGCAGCGTCACTGTCGCCGGCGGCACGAACGCATTCTTTCGTCGCGGCTTTGTCATGGTGACTTCTACCATACCGCCCGCTTGACAGCATCGAAAAAAGCTACATCATGTAGCTAAATTGCGTAGCTATTCACAGGAGGCTGCAATGGCGCTGCGGACCGGGTCGGACTATCTGCGCTCGCTGAACGACGGCCGGAAGGTCTTCCTCGACGGCGAGGCGGTCGCCGACGTCAGCAAGCACAAGGCATTCCGCGAGGCGGCGCGCTCGGTCGGGCGGCTGTTCGACATCGCCGCCGATCCGGCGAACCGCGAGCTGATGACGTACACCTCGCCCAAGACCGGCGAGCCGGTGCTGCGCGCCTACCAGATCCCGAAGACCCATGCCGATCTGAAGCAGCGGCGGCTGTTCCACGAGAAATGGGCGGAGGCGACGTTCGGCCTGATGGGGCGCTCGCCCGACCATGTCGCCGGCTTCTTCGCGGGCTATGCCGCGGTGCCGGAGGTGTTCGCCAAGGCCGGCCAGGAATACGCCGACCGCGTTGTCGCATTCTACGAGAAGATGCGGGACGAGCATCTCTACCTGAGCTACGCGATCGTGCCGCCGCAGATCGACCGCAGCAAGCCGGCGCACAAGCAGACCGACCCGGCGCTCTACGCCGGCGTGGTCAAGGAGCGCGACGACGGCATCGTCATCTCCGGCGCGCAGCAGCTCGCCACCGGCGGCGTGCTGTCCGACTGGCTGCAACTGAGCTGCATCCATCCGCTGCAGCCGGGCGACGAGAACTACGCCAACTGTCTCGTCGTGCCGATGAACGCACCGGGCCTGAAGCTTTATCCGCGCCGGCCGTTTGCGCTCCGCGCCGACAACTCGTTCGACTATCCGCTGTCGAGCCGGTTCGACGAATCCGACAGCTATGTGGTGTTCGACAACGTGTTCGTGCCGTGGGAGCACGTCTTCATCTACAAGAACATCGAGATTTCCCGCGACCAATGGTCGAAGACCACGGCGCATACGCTCGGCAACCACCAGGCGCAGTGCCGCTATGTCACCAAGCTTCGCTTCCTGGTCGGCCTGGCGCAGCGCATGAACGAGATGACCGGCAACGTCGCGGCGCCGCCGGTGCAGGTGATGATGGGCGAACTCGCCTCGCTGACAACCATCTTCGAGTCCATGCTGCTGGCGCAGGAAATCGTCGCTCCGATCAAGAACGGCGTGCTGTGGCCGTCCGTCGTCACGCTCTATTCGGCGATGGCGATGCAGTCGGAGTTCAACGGCCGGATGCTGGAGATGGTCCGGGAGCTGGCCGGCGGCGCCTTCATCACCCTGCCGTCGTCGCTGGCCGATATCGAGAGCCCGCAGACCGGCCCGGACGTCGAGCGCTACATGCGCTCGGCCTCGACCGGCGCCAAGGACCGGGTCGCCCTGATGCGGCTGCTTTGGGACTTCATCGGCACCGAATTCGGCAGCCGCCATCAGCAATATGAGAAGTTTTATGGCGGTGCGTCATTCATCGTGAAGACCAACGTCTACCGGAACTTCGACTGGAAACGGGCCGGTGCGCTGGTCGACGCGGCGCTGGCCCTTCCGCCGACGGATTCGGGCGGTCCAGGCTGAACTGCCATTCAGAAACAGCCCCAAAAAAAGCCTTAAAATCAGGCTGCTTACGGGTTCGGCAGCGGGCGCCAAGGCGCTCCGTCTGGCAGCCCGAGATGGCCGCTTTTTAACTATTCGGTACCGGCAGGTCTGCTATACACGCGACAAAAGAGCGCTCCTTCCTGGGAGGGAGTTCGGGGTTGGGCAGTTTGCTTTCGCGCGGTCGAAAAAATTCGCTGATCGGGGTCGCGGTGCTTGCCGCGGCGGCGGTCGGCATTTTTGTTTGGTCCCGTGAGGGCCACACTCCGAAGATCACCGCCGCAGCCGACACCGAGGTCTCGAGCCAGGCCAAGCGCGCCGCGCGCTTCCAGCCGACGCCGGCGCAATGGGCGTCGCTCGGCATGGAGCCGGTCAAGACCATGACGTTCCGGTCCGAGCACGTGACCGAGGGCAAAATCTCGATCAACGAGGACAAGGCGACGCCGATCTTTCCGCCCTACGCCGGGCGGGTGACGCGCCTGATGGCGAAGCCGGGCGACACCGTCGCGGCAGGCCAGCCGCTGTTCTACCTCGAAGCCGCCGACATGGTGCAGGCGCAGAATGATTTCCTCAACGCGCTTGGCGTTTTGAACAAGGCGAAATCGGCGGTCTCGATCGGCGAGATCATCGAGAAGCAGAACCGCACGCTCTACGAGGGCAAGGCCGGCGCGCTCCGCGACTATCAGACCGCGCAGGCGACGCTGGTTCAGGCGCGCGCCGACCTCACCAACGCCGAGGCAGGCCTCGAAGCCACACGCAACCGGCTCACCATCCTCGGCAAGACCGATGCCGAAATCGCGGCGTTCAAGTCGCAGGGCAAGATCAGCTCGGAGACGCCGATCTACGCGCCGCTCGCCGGCACGGTGGTGCAGCGCAAGATCGGACCCGGCCAATACGTCAGCTACACCTCAACCGGCGTGATCGATCCGGTCTACACCATCGGCGACCTTTCGACCGTCTGGATGGTGGCTTACGTGCGCGAAAGCGAGGCCCCCAAGATCAAGCTCGGGCAGCAGCTCGACTTCACCGTGCTCGCCTATCCGAAGACGACCTTCAAGGCCAACATCGACCACGTCTCCGCGTCGCTCGATCCGAACATCCGCCGCCTGCTGGTGCGCGCCACCATCGACAACAGCCAGGGCCTGTTCAAGCCGGAGATGTTCACCACGGTGACGATCTACACCGAGGAGGGCGACAGCTCGATTGGCGTGGCGCGCGAGGCGGTGATCTACGAGGCCGAGAACGCGCGGGTGTGGGTCGCGCGCAGCGACAAGACCGTCGAGTTGCGGCAGATCAAGACCGGCATCACCCGGCGGCAATCTGGTCCAGGTGGTGTCGGGCCTGCAGGCGGGCGAGATCGTGGTGACCAAGGGCAGCTTGTTCGTCGACCAGGCGGCCGGGACCTGACGCTGCGGGGGCGGCGCGTGAGCCAATCGAAGCTCACACAATTCAATGCCGATCTGGATTGAATTGGAACGGGGTGTTTTCACTTGAATTCGCTGATTGCGTTCTCGATCAAGCAGCGGGTGCTGGTCCTCGCCCTGTTCGTCATGACGTTTGTCGGCGGCCTGATGGCGTTCCGCCAGCTCAACATCGAGGCCTATCCCGATCCCACCCCGCCGATGGTGGACGTCATCACCCAAAGCGCCGGCCTCTCCGCCGAGGAGATCGAGCGCTACATCACCATTCCGATCGAGACGCAGACCGCGGCGCTGCCGCAACCTCAAAACCGTCCGCACCATTTCGCTGTACGGCCTTTCCGATGTGAAGCTGCAGTTCACATTCGACTACACCTACGAACAGGCGCTGCAGCAGGTCCTGAACCGGCTATCGCAACTGCCGCCGCTGCTGAACCAGCGCGCAGCCGCAGATTTCCCCGGTCAGCCCGATCGGTGAAATCTACCGCTACAAGCTCGCCGGCCCGCCGAACTTCAGCGTGCTCGATCTCAAGACCTTGCAGGACTGGGTCCTGCAGCGCCGCTTCCGCGCCGTGCCGGGCGTCATCGACGTCACCGGCTGGGGCGGCAAGACCAAGACCTACGAGCTCCAGATCGACGTCAACAAGCTGATCGCCTACGGCATCACGCTGCCGCAGATGCTGCAGACGCTGAACAACAGCAACATCAATGTCGGCGGCAGCACCATCAACATCGGGCCCCAGGTCGCCGTGGTTCGCGGCGTCGGCCTGATCCGCTCGCTCGACGAAATCCGCAACACCATGCTGGCGCAGTCCGGCGGCGTGCCGGTCATCGTCAGCGACGTCGCCAATGTCGAGGTCTCCAACCAGCCTCGGCTCGGCATCGCCGGCAAGGACAACGACGACGATATCGTCCAAGGCATCGTGCTGATGCGCCGCGGCGAGAAGAGCATGCCGACCATTCAGCGCGTGCAGGCCGAGGTCGAGCGGATCAACTCGAGCGATCTCCTGCCCGCCGGCGTGCGGATCGAGCGCATCTACGACCGCAAGGACCTGATCGACATCACGACGTCGACCGTGCTTCACAACATGATCGTCGGCATCGGGCTGATCTTCTTCCTGCAATGGGCGTTTCTCGGCAACCTTCGCAGCGCCGTGATCGTCGGCATGACCATCCCGTTCGCGCTGTTCGTGGCCGTCGGCATCCTGGTCATACGCGGCGAGTCCGCCAATCTGCTTTCGGTGGGAGCGATCGACTTCGGCTTGATCGTCGATGCCACCGTCATCATGGTCGAGAGCATCTTCCGCTGGCTGAGCGGGCACGGCAACGAAGCGACCGAGGAAGCGATCCGGACGCTTCCGCCGGCCGGCCTGCACGGCAAGCGGCTCGCGATCTTCCACGCCGCGTCCGACGTCAACCGCTCGATATTCTTTGCCGCCGGCATCATCATCGCGGGCTTCATCCCGCTGTTCACGCTGAGCGGCGTCGAAGGCCACATCTTCGGCCCGATGGCGCAGACCTATGCGTATGCGCTGGCCGGCGGCTTGATCGCGACGTTCACCGTCACGCCGGCGTTGAGCGCGCTGATATTGCCCGAGCACGTGCAGGAGACCGAGACGCTGGTGGTGCGCACGCTGCATCGCGTCTACACGCCGGTGCTGGGCTTCTCGATTCGTAACAAGGCGGCGATGATCGGCGTTGCCGTCGTGCTGCTGGTGGTCGCCGGTTTCGCTGTCCGCCTGCTGGGACTCGAGTTCCTGCCCAAGCTCGAAGAGGGCAATCTCTGGATTCGCGCCACGTTGCCGTCGACCATCTCGCTGGAGGAGGGCAACGGCTACATCAACCGGATGCGCCGGGTCGTCGCGGGCTTCCCTGAGGTGGAGTCGGTCGTCTCGCAGCACGGCCGGCCGGATGACGGCACCGATGCCGCCGGCTTCTTCAACGCCGAGTTTTTCGTGCCGCTCAAGCCGATAGGCGAGTGGCGCGCCAATCTCGACAAGGACGGCCTCACCGACGAGGTGCTCAAGACGCTGCAGGCCGAATTTCCAGGCGTCGAGTTCAATTTCTCGCAGTATCTGCAGGACAACGTCGCCGAGGCCGTCTCCGGCGTGAAGGGTGAGAATTCGATCAAGTTGTTCGGCAACGACCTCCAGGTCATCTCCGACACCGCGGCCAAGATCAAATCGGTGCTGGCCACCGTGCGCGGCGTGACCGACCTCGCGGTTTTCAATTCGCTCGGCCAGCCGACCGTGCAGATCGACATCGATCGCAAGCGCGCCGCGCGCTATGGCCTCAGCCCGGGCGACATCAACGCGACCATCAAGGTGGCGATCGGCGGCGACGCCGCCGGCGACCTCTACGAGCCCGGCAGCGACCGGCATTTCCCGATCGTGGTGCGGCTTGCGCCGCAATTTCGAAACAGCATCGAGGACATCCGCAACCTGAAGATCGCGGTGCAGGCCTCCGCTGGATCGGCGCTCAACGCCAACGCCTCGACGACGCCGAGCGCCGCCGGAACGGCGGCGGCCGCTCCGGGCGGATTGGTGCAGATCCCGTTGACCGAGGTTGCCTCGGTCAAACTGCTGTCCGGGGCGTCCTACATCTATCGCGAGCAGCAGCAGCGCTATCTGCCGATCAAGTTCAGCGTTCGCGATCGCGATCTGGGCAGCGCCATCCAGGAGGCCCAGCAGAAGATCGCGGCGGAGGTGCCGCTGCCGCACGGGCTCGCACATGGAATGGGTCGGCGAGTTCGGCAATCTGCAGGACGCCATCGCGCGGCTGAAGGTCGTCGTGCCGCTCAGCCTGGTGATGATTGCGATGCTGCTGTGGATCAATTTCGGCTCGATCACGGACACCTTGCTGGCGATGAGCGTCATTCCGATGGCGATCATCGGCGGCGTGCTGGCGCTGGTCGTCACCGGCATTCCGTTCAGCGTTTCGGCCGCGATCGGGTTCATCGCGCTGTTCGGCATCGCGGTGATGGACGGCATCATCGTGCTGTCGCAATTCAACAACCTGATCGACATCGGGCTCGATCGGACCGCGGCGGCGTTGCGCACCGGCGCCCTGCAGATGCGCCCGGTGCTGATGACCTGCATCATCGCCGGCGTGGGGCTGCTGCCGGCCGCGATGTCGAGCGGGATCGGCTCGCAGGTGCAGAAGCCGCTGGCGGTGGTCGTGGTCGGCGGCATGATGCTGGCGCCGATCCTGATCCTGCTGATCCTGCCGGTCCTGATCCTGATGTTCTCCCGCCGCAGGACCATGCCAGGGCCGGTTTAGGGCCGGGCACCCCGCCGGTGCTTTTGCCGCATCGGCTTTTTGGGCGATTTCTGTCAGGTAGGCATGGGGGCCTTCGGGATTCTATGATCCCGCGGGGTCATCATGATTCGCGGTCTCATTTCCACGTGCCTGTCGCGGCGACCGCTGGTGCTGGTCGCGTTCGTGGCGTTTCTCGCCATCGGCTTTGGCGCGTTCCGCGCCATGAACATCGAGGCCTATCCCGACCCGGCGCCGCCGATCATCGAGATCATCGCGCAATACCCGGGCCAGTCGCCCGAGGAGGTCGAGCGCTACGTCACCATCCCGATCGAGATCGCGGTCGCCAGCACGCCGGGGCTGAAATTCATCCGCTCCAATTCGGTGTTCGCGCTGGGCTTCATCCGGCTGCAGTTTGAATATGGCCGCGACTATTACTTCGTGCGCCAGCAGGCGCTCAACCGGCTCAAGGAGGCCGAAATTCCGGCGACGGTCCAGCCGGTGATATCGCCTGCCGGCACCATCAGCGAAATCTTCCGCTACCAGCTCGTCGGTCCGCCGGGCATGGACCTGATCCAGCTTCGCACGCTGCAGGACTGGGTTGTCGAGCGCCGGCTACGCCTCGTGCCCGGCGTCGCCGACGTGCTGGTGCTCGGCGGCAAGACCAAGGAATTCCAGGCCGAGATCGATCTCGACCGCATGCGGGCGTTCAACCTGACTCTGCCGCAGATCATCACGGCGATCGGCGCCAGCAACGCCAATGTCGGCGGCCGCACCATTTCGCTCGGCGAGCAGTCGGTCAATGTCCGCGGGCTTGGCGTGCTGACCTCGGTCAAGGACATGGACAACATCGTGCTGACGCAGCAGGGCGGGCTGCCGGTGCTGCTGTCCGACGTCGCCAAGAACCAGGTCGGCTTCACGCCGCGGCTCGGCATGGCCGGGCGCGACGACAAGACCGACGTGGTCAACGGCATCATCCTGATGCAGAAGTTCGAGCGCACCATGGAGGTGGTGGAGCGTGTCCGCGACGCGGTGCACAAGCTCAACACCGACGGCACCTTGCCCAAGGGCGTGCAGATCCTGCCGTTCTACGACCGCGGCGATCTGGTCGCGATCACGGTGCAGACCGTGCTGCACAACATGCTGTTCGGCATCAGCCTGATCTTCCTGATCCAATGGCTGTTCCTCGGCAACCTGCGCACCGCCCTGATCGTTGCCGCCACCATTCCGGTGGCGTTGTTCCTGGCCGTCATCATCACGGTGCTGCGCGGCGAATCGGCGAACCTGCTTTCGATCGGCGCCATCGATCTTGGCATCATCGTCGACGCCACCGTGATCATGGTCGAGAACATCTTCCGGCATCTCGCCCACCACACCAGGCGGGCGCTCGCCGACCCCGAGGCGAGCCTGACCGACAAGCTCCGCCGCGTGCTGGCCGCCGCGGTCGAGGTCGACAAGGCGATCTTCTTCTCCGTCATCATCACCATCGCGGCGTTCCTGCCGCTGTTCACCATGCAGGGCGTCGAAGGCCAGATCTTCGGCCCGATGGCGCGCACCTACGCCTATGCGCTGGTCGGCGCCATCATCGCCACCTTCACCGTGACGCCGGTGCTGTCGTCGGTGCTGCTGCCGGACAAGATGCAGGAGATCGAGACGTTCCTGGTCCGCGGCATCCGCGGGGTCTATCAGGCCATCCTGCCGCGCGCGGTGCGCAACGCCCGGATTGCCGCGACCATCGCGGTGGCCTTCCTGGTCATCATTGGTTTTCTGGGTTCGCGGCTAGGCACCGAGTTTCTGCCCAAGCTCGAAGAGGGCAATCTGTGGATTCGCGCCGTGATGCCGCCGACCATCACGCTTGAAGCGGGAATGGAAACGGTCGCCGCGATCCGCAAGACCATCCTCGAATTCGCGCCGGTGCAGACCGTCGCCTCCGAGCAGGGCCGCGGCGACGACGCCACCGACCCGGACGGCTCGTTCCTCGCCGAGTTTTTCGTGCCGCTGAAGCCGCAGGACGAATGGCCCTCGGGCCTGACCAAGATTCAGTTGGTCGACCAGATGAACGAGAAGCTCAACTCGGAATACATCGGCATCGATTTCAACTTCTCGCAGTACATCCAGGACAACATCGAGGAGGCGGTTTCCGGCGTCAAAGGCGAGAATTCGGTCAAGCTGTTCGGTCCCGATCTCGCCGAGCTGGAGCGGCTGTCGAAGTCGCTCAAGGTCGAGCTCGCCAAGGTGCCGGGCGTCGTCAATCCGGCGGCGTTCAATCTGCTGGGCCAGCCCAATCTCAACGTGCGCATCGATCGCGCCAAGGCGGCGCGGTACGGCTTCTCGGTCGGCGACATCAACACCATCGTCCAGGCGGCGATCGGCGGCCAGGAGATCACGCGGGTCTATGAGGGCGAGATCAACTCCGGCGCTCACCGTGCGGCTGGCGCCGCGCTACCGCGACAACATCGATGCCATCCGCTCGATCCCGATTGCGCTCGCGAACCCGGATCCGAAGGGCGTGCCGGCCTATATCGCGCTGAGCGACGTCGCCGACGTGCGGCTTGAGACCGGCGCCGCCTACATCTACCGCGAGAACAGCCAGCGCTTCATCCCGTTGAAATACAGCGTGCGCGAGCGCGACCTCGGCTCGACCGTGGCCGAGGCGCAGGAGCGCATCGCCAAGACCGTGCCGCTGCCGCCGGGCTACCGGATGGAATGGTCCGGCGAGTACGGCGCCTTGCAGGATGCCAAGAAACGCCTCGCGGTGATCGTGCCGCTCAGCCTGATCCTGATCGTCGCGCTGCTCTACAGCCTGTTCAATTCGGTGCGCGACAGCTTCATCGCGCTATCGGGCATTCCGTTCGCGGTCTGTGGCGGCGTGCTCGGGCTTTACGCGGCCGGTCTCAACTTCAGCGTTTCGGCGGCGGTCGGCTTCATCTCATTGTTCGGCGTCGCGGCGATGGACGGCATTCTGCTGGTCTCCTACATCCGCCGCGATCTCGAAGAGGGCATGGGCACCGAGACCGCGATCATCCAGGCCGGCGAGGCGCGGATGCGGCAGGTCTTCATGACCGGGTTGTCGGCCTGCATCGGGCTGGTGCCGGCGGCGCTCTCGACCGGCATCGGCTCGCAGGTGCAGCAGCCGCTGGCCTGCGTCATCGTCGGCGGCATGCTGCTGTCGCCGATCTGCAGCCTGCTGGTGATCCCGACGGTGGCGCGGCTGTTCATGCCCCAGGTCGAGGACACCCCGAGCGGCGAGGCGAGGGTCGAGGCCCACCCGGCGTAGGGGCCGGCTAACCGCCTTCGAATTGCAGGATGTTGAGGCCTGCATTGGAATCCGTGACGTACATGATGCCCTGCGGATCGACGAACACATCGCAGGACAGAATGACCTGCGGCCGGTTCGGGCGCGGGTCCATCATCTTCGCCGGGTTGGGCGGCACGAAATATCCGACCTCGCGCGGCGCAAAGGCGTTGCTGATGTCGTAGGCGCGGACGCCGGCGTTGTGCAGCGTCGCGAAAATCAGGTTCGAGCTCTGCAATCCGCCGGGCCGGTTCTCCCAGAGATTGTGCGGGCCGAAATTGCCGCCCTTCTTGCAGTAATCCGCCTCGTCGGGAATCGGCATGGTCGAGATGCTGACCGGGTTGGACGGCACGCGCACGTCGAACACCCAGATATATCGAAGCCCGAGCGAGCAGTCGGCAAAGTTGGCTTCGTCGGCCACCACCAGGAGGTTGCGGTCGGGCAGCGGCAGCGGTGAGTGGGTGCCGCCGCCGAACGGCGGGTCCCAGTTGCGGTGACAGAGCAGCTTGGGCTTGGTCGGATCGGCGACATCGATCACGGCAAGGCCGCCGTCGCGCCAGGCGCTGTAGGCGAGGTTGCCGGCGACCAGCGCGTGATGCAGCGCATAGCGCCGGCCCTTCGGCCAGGTCGGCGTCTCGCCGCCGCCGGTCCACATGCCCGGCAGCCAGAACTTGCCGACCACGTGAGGCTTGGTCGGGTCCGCCATGTCGACGATGGCCAGCACGTGGTCGCTGAAGTCGGCGAAGTGGATCGAGAGATAGGCGTAGCGGCCGCCGACGTACCAGATGCGGTGCGGGCCAAGACCGTCGGTCGGCATGAAGCCGATCTCGCGCGGCGCTTCGGGCTTCGACAGGTCATAGACGCGCAGGCCGGTGGTGAATTCCTTGGATTTCATGTCGTCGGCCGACGAGCCGGCGAAATAGGCCTTCTCGTTGATCTGCATGGTCCAGACGCTCGGTCCATTGACCGCGAGCAGCAGGTCGCCGTGGGTCTGCAGATGGTGCGCCCGGGTGTTGGGCGGACAGGCCAGGAAGTTCACGGTCTTCGGGTTCTTCGGATCGCGCACGTCGACCACGGTGATGCCGTTGCTGAAGCCATGCCCGATATAGGCGTAGCCCCGATGCACCATGACCTGCACGCCGTCGCCCCGGCCGCCCTGGTCGCAGTGGCTGATGAACTTGATGTTGCGGGAAGCGACGGCATTCATGGATCGGTCTCGCCCGATGGAGTGCGGATGGGGGATCGTATAGGTTCAGGGCACCGAGGGAAGGGCGGGTGCCGGCACGGGCTCTCCGGACGGAACCGAATGCTTCCCGCGCTCTTGTCACCCTTTCAAGGAGGAACCCATGGCCGCACCTAAATCCACCGAGATCGAAGTCACCCGCGACCGTCTCGCGGAATTGCTGAACGAGGACCTGGCGCGCGAATACCAAGCCATTATCGCCTACGTGGTCTATTCCCAGGTGATCGACGGCGCCGAATACAGCGATATCGCCAAGCAGCTCGAAATCCATGCCAAGCAGGAGCTCGATCACGCCATCGCCATCGCCCGGCAGATCGACTACCTCGGCAAGATGCCCGCGGTCACCCCGAAGCTGGTGAAGACCTCGAAAAAGGCCACGGACATGCTCAAGTTCGACCTTGAGAACGAAAACGACACCATCCGCAATTATCGGGACCGGGTCCGGCAGTGCGAATCGCTCGGCGAGTTCGCGATGGCCGAAGTGATCCGCAAGATTCTGATCCAGGAGCAGGACCACCAGATCGATCTGGCGTCCGCGCTCGGCGTGCCGGTGCCGGACACCTCGAAGCGATAGCGAGGCGTTCGCCTCAACAGCGGCGGCTGGCCCCGGGTCAGCCGCCGTTCGGCTTTTTCAGCCCAAGCTCGGTCCAGCGCTTCATCACCGCATCGATGTCGTTCTGCTCCGGCCAGACCTTGGGCGGGAAGCGGGCGCCGCCGAGCTCCGGATCGGGGTCGTAGTCGAGGTTCATGGTGGCGTCGATCAGCATGCGGTGCCACTTGCCGGTGCCGAACAGCGCCGGATTGCGGTCGCGCTTGCGCGTCGAGGGATCGAGGCCGGCGCCGAAGGTCGAGCGCATGATCAGGACGTCGTCCTCGCCGGCGTTGACGCGATGCGCGATCGCCCAATCCACCGCCGCGTAGTCGTGGATGTCGATGTCGTCGTCGACCACGGTGATGTGCTTGTAGCGGACATGTGCGGCCGACGAGCCCCAGATCGCGTTGGCGGCCTGCTTGGCCTGGTTGCGGTAGGACGACTTCATCCGGATCAGCAGGTTGATGCCGGTCTGCACCGGCGGGCACCACACGTCGGTGATGCCGGGGACGCCGGCGCGGTCGAGCACGTTCCAGGCGGTCGAGGCGCGCATGATCGAGGAGCAGATGCCGTTCTCGGAGAACGAGCCCGGCAGCGAGCCCTCGATGGCGCCGCGCAGGATCGGATTGTTGCGGTGGGTGATCGCGGTGACGCGGATGGTCGGCTTCGGGCTCTTGTCGCCGGCGACATAGCCGGTGAACTCGGCGAACGGGCCTTCCATGTCCCAGTTCGCCGGATCGATCTGGAGATAGCCCTCGATCACGATCTCGGCGGTTGCCGGCACGTAGAGATCGACGGTCTCGCATTTCACCAAGTCGACCGGCTCGCCGCGGATCGCGCCCATCACGTCGTACTCGCAGACGCCCTTGGGGATCGGCGAGCCGCCGGTAAATCCAAGCGACGGCTCCCAGCCGATCGCAACGGCGATCGGCATTTCCGATGAGCCGCCATTCTGCCACGCGGTGACGTGGTGGCCGATATGCTGCGCCCGCCACATCAGGATCGGGATGCGGTCCTTGGCCGACACCATGCCGCGGTAGATGCCGACGTTCATGATGTCCGTGGTCGGGTCCTTGGTGACGACGCCGCCGTAGGTCAGCAGATAGCGGCCGCCGTCGACGCGATTCCAATGCGGCACCGGGAATTCAAACAGGTCGATGTCCTTGCCGGTGATGATGTTCTCTTTGCAGGAGCCTTGCTTGACGATGCGCGGCGGAATGCGGCCTTCGTTGATGGTGCGGCCGATCTTCACCAGCTCGCGCGGATGCGTGTCGGGCGGCAGCCCCATCATCATGGCGACGCGGCGGTAGCTGCCGAGGCCGCCGGCGAACACCTGGCCGCAGCGGGTGGTGTTCTTGTTGTAGTCCTTGATGTTCTTGAACAGCAGCGCCGGGCCGGTGCCGGGGCCCTGGTTCATCCGCGTCACGGTGCCGAGCTCGACGTTCCAATCGACCTCGGCGTCGATCTCGCGCAACTCGCCGGCGGCTGCTCAGCGCCTTCATCCAGTTGCGCATATCGCCGAAGGCGACGGGCTTGCGTTCCGGGGTCATTGTTTTTCCTTTACTGCAAATCGTTCGGCCGGCGGCGCGATCTCGGTGACGAGGTCGCGCACCAGTATCTTGTTGGACAGCGGCGCCACCGTCATCTCGCGCGGCTCGAGCCGCGCGGTGCAGGCATAAACCGTCTCGCCGTCGAGTTCCACCATGCATTCCTTGCAGGCGTTGGCGTTGATGCAGGAGAACCGGATCGCCAGCGACGGGTCGGTGTTGACCCTGATCCAGCGCAAACCGTCCAGCACCGACTGGCCGCGCTCGAACGGCACCGCGTGGGTTTCCCACGTGCCCTTCGCCTTGTCCTGGCCGCGCCAGATTTTCAGCGTCGCGGTGTCGCTCATTGGGCGGCGACCTCCAGGGCGGAGGCGGGCGCCTGCGCGATGTCGAGACCATCCGTGCCGAGCCGGATCACCTGGTTGACGCGCCATTGCGGCAGCATCTCGGGGAAATCCTCGCGCTGGTGGGCGCCGCGGCTTTCGGTGCGCAGCGCGGCGGCTTGCGTCACCGCGCGGGCGACCGTGAGCATGTTGCGGAGATCGAACCAGTCGAGCCGCTGCATGTCGAACGCGCCGCCATCGCCGAACGGCCGGTCGCCGAGCGCCGCGTCGAGTTCGCCGATGGTCGAAAGCGCGCGCTTGAGCTTGTCGCCGGTGCGGAGCGGCCCGACATCGTCCGACATGGTGGCTTGCAGCCGCACCAGCATCTCGGCGGAGTTCGGCGCGTCCTTGCGCGGTGCGCTGCGGATCAGGTCGACGGCGCGCTGCGCGGCTTTGCCCGCGCTCGGCGCGGACTTCATCGCCTTCACGCGCGCCGCGGCGGTGCGGCCGGCCTCGCGGCCGAACACGAACGCCTCGGTGATGGCGTTGCCGGACAGCCGGTTGGCGCCGTTGGCGCCGCCGACCGCCTCGCCGCAGACCAGCAGCCCCGGCACCTCGGTCTGCATCCTCACGTCGGCCGAGACGCCGCCCATGTGGTAGTGCGCGATCGGCGCCACCTCGACCGGCATTTTCGTCAGGTCGATGCCGTTCTCCGCCAGCCGGTCGATCACCGGGCCGAACGCCTCGCGCAGCTTCTCGGCCGGCACATGCTGGAAGCTCAGATACGCGCCGCCGTGCGGCGAGCCGCGGCCGGCCTCGACCTCCTTGATGATGGCGTAGGTGCCGACGTCGCGGGTGATGACGTACTTGCCGTCCTCCGGCACGCCGTAGCGGTCGGTGAACGGCTCCATGTCCTTGTTGAGCAGCCGGCCGCCGAGCTTGTAGCGGAACGGGTCCCACATGATCGGGTCCATGCCGATCAGCCGCGGCGCCAGATGCCCGATCGGGAAGAACTGCACGAACTCCATGTCGATCAGCGGCGCGCCCGCGCGCAGACACAGCGCATAGCCGTCGCCGCCCATGTTGGTCGAGGCGCTGTTGCGACGGTACAGCCGCGTCAGCCCGCCGGTGGCGACGATGGTGGCCTTGGCCGAGATCACCACCGGCGCGCCGCTCTCGACGTGCCAGGCGATGGCGCCGGTCACTTCGCCATCGACCTTCAGCAGATCGACCACGCAGAGATCGCCCTTGCGGGTGATGCCTTTGGTCTTGTGCACGACGGTGCGCAGCGTCTTCGACACCGCGGGTCCGGTGTTGAGGAAATCGACATAGACGCAGCGCGGCCGGTCATGGCCCGGCGCGAACGCCGAGGTGATCTTGCCGTCCTTGCGGGCCCAGCCGACGCCCCAGGCATCCATCTCCTTGATGCATTCGGGGCCTTCCTCGCAGAGCAGCCGCGACAGCGGCTCGTTGCAGAGGCCGCGGCCGGCGGTCAGCGTGTCGTGGAGGTGATAGCTCCAGTGGTCCGGCGCCTCGGCGCCGAGCGCCACCGCAACCGTCATCTGCGCCATCACGGTGGCGCCGCCGCGGCCGATCAGGCTGCGGTCGATCAGCAGCACCTGGCAGCCGGCGCGCGCGGCCTCGATCGCGGCGTACATGCCGGCCGCGCCGGAGCCGATCACCAGCACATCGGTTTCGACTTGAATCGGCTCGGCATGCTTCCTGCCGTCATGCGGCGAAACCTAAGCCTGAGGTGGGCCAACCGCCAGATCTACTCCGGCAGCGGCTTGCCCTTTGTTTCCGGCAGGAACAGCGCCGCCACCAGGCTGACGATGTAGATGCAGCCGATGGCGACCGCGGCGGTGCTGAAGCCGCCGAAGTTGGCGATCAGCCAGCCCGAGATCAGCGGGCCGGTCCAGGCGATCAGCCGCGGCGTGTTGAACACGAAGGCCGTGGCGGTGGCGCGCACCCGGGTCGGGAACAACTCCGGCAGCCAGGCCGCCATCCAGGTGTACTGCCCGGACACGAAGATGCCGCTGAACGCCGTGGCCCACAGGATGACGCCGAGGTCGTGCGACCACAGGAACACCATCGGCACCGACAGGAACGCCAGCGCGACATAGGCGATGGTGACGGGCTTGCGGCCATAGGCATCGGCGAGGAAGCCGAACGCGGCGTAGCCGACGATCGCCGCGCCATTGTTGGCCATCGCGGCATAGCTCGCCCATTGCTGCGCCGGCAGGCCGGCCTTGGCGGCGAGGCCCGCGACGTAGGGCGGCGTCCAGGCCGAGATGCCCCAGAACGCGAAGGTCGAGCCCAGCGAGATCAGGAAGGCGAGCATCACGCGCCGCCGGATCTGCGGCTCGGCGAACAGGTCCGCCACCGTGAAGCGCGCCAGCGCCTGCTCCTTCTCGGTCAGCGTGGCGCCGCTTTTCTCGCGCGCGGTCGCGGCGTTGCGCTGCTCGTTGACGCGCTCCCAGCGGTCCGATTCCGGGATCGACCGCCGAATCCAAAGTGTCAGCAGGGCGGGCAACGACGCCGAGCAGGAACATCACGCGCCAGGCGTTCGGGCCGATCGGGAAGATGAAGAACCAGGCGACCGAGGCCAGGAAGAAGCCGACGCCGAAGCCGGTCTGCATCAGGCCGACGCCCTTGCCGCGGTTCTTGTCGGGCCACAGCTCGGCGACGATCGAGGTGCCGGTCACCCATTCCGAGCCGATGGAGACGCCGACCAGGAAGCGCAGGATCGCGAACGACAGCCAGTCCCAGGCGAAGGCGCTGAGGCCGGTCATGATCGAATAGGCCAGGATCGCGAACAGCATGGTGCGCTTGCGGCCGATGTAGTCGGCGATCA
Organism: uncultured Alphaproteobacteria bacterium; assembly: GCA_963785665.1. Lineage (GTDB taxonomy): Bacteria > Pseudomonadota > Alphaproteobacteria > Rhizobiales > Xanthobacteraceae > Z2-YC6860. The sequence continues at coordinate 241,486 of CAWAWF010000017.1, read as the reverse complement.
CGCCGCCGATCAGCCCGCCGATGCCCCAGCCGAGCAACGTGAACGCGATCACCGTGCCGGCATAGACCGGGATTTGCGAATACTGCGACGGATCGAGCAACTGGTGGAGCGCCACGCCGACCGAGATCACCAGCGCGTAGGTCTCGTAGCCGTCGAACAGCCAGCCGAGATTGGAGGCGATCAGCGTGTTCCACTGGCTGCTTGTTGAGCGAGCGGTACCAGGGCTGCGAACCAGCGGTGATGTCGGTCATGGCATTCCCCCTTTGTTGCGATCAGGCGGTGGCGGCGGCCTTCTTCTTTTTGGCGGCGAGCTTCACCGCGTCCATCACTTCCGGATAGGTGGCGCAGCGGCAGAGATTGCCGGTGAGATAGTGCTTGATCTGGTCGTCGGTCGGATCGGGATTTTCGTCGAGCAGTTGCGTCACCATCATGATGAAGCCCGGCGTGCAGTAGCCGCACTGGAAGGCGCTGGCCTCGATGAAGGCCTCCTGCACCGGCGACAGCTTCTGCGGCGTGTCGAGGCTCTCGACGGTCTGCACCTCGGCGCCGTCGACGAACAGCGCGAGATAGAGACAGCCCGACACGGCGCGGCCGTTGACGACGACGGAGCAGCAGCCGCACATGCCCTGGCCGCAGGTCTCCCGCGCGCCGGTCAGGCCGAACTGGTTCTGCAGGAGCTCGACCAGGTTGTGGTGCGGCTTGACGTCGGCGGTGACCGGCGCGCCGTTGAGCGTGAAGGTGATGGTTCGTGTCGCGGTCATTCACGCGTCCTCCAGCGGCTTGCCTTGCTTGGCGCGGATCGCCCGATAGACCGTCTCCGGCGTTGAGCGGCATCTCCATGATGCGGACGCCGACCGCGTCGTCGATGGCGTTGGCGAGCGCCGGGCCGACGCAGAAGGTCGCGACCTCGCCGACGCCCTTGGCGCCGAACGGGCCGTTCGACTGGTCGTGCTCGATGTAGATGGTTTTCCATGACCGTCCGGCACGTCGTGGAAGCCCGGAATCTTGTAGTCGGCGAGCGAGGCGTTGGTGACCTGGCCGCCGTCGATGTACATCTTCTCGAACATCGTGAAGCCGAGATGCATCAGCGCCGCGCCGGAAATCTGCGTCGTGACGCTCTTCGGATTGATCGCCTTGCCGCAGTCGACCACGTTGACGAGCTTGGTGATCTTGACGTGGCCGGTCTCGGTGTCGACCTCGACCTCGGCGCCGGCGCCGGCGAGCATCCAGAACGGCGTGACGTTCGGGCTCTGGCCGGTGCCGGGAGCGGGCGGCGATGTAGTCCGGCTTGTAGATGCCGGAGCCGATCACGTTGCCGGCCTGCATGCCGTAGCGCTTCTGGAACAGCTCGGCGATCGGGATGTTGGAGCCTTCCGGCTCGCCGACCTCCTTGGCCAGCGCCTTGAGCTTGTCGCGGGCGTCCTCGGCGGCGCGGCGCACCGCGTGGCCCATGTGGAACAGCGAGCGCGAGCCGAGCGTGCCCATGTCGTAGGGCGTGACGTCGGTGTCGCGCGGCATCGACCCGCACGATCTTCGGTCGGGATGTTGAGCACCTCGCCGACCATCTGCGCCATCGCGGTGTCGGAGCCCTGGCCCATGTCGACGGTGCCGCAATAGAGCGTGGCCGAGCCGTCGGCCGAGACGTTGACGATGGCGACCGAGGTGGTCGGCGAGATCACCGCCTTGATGGCGATGGCGAAGCCGCGGCCGCGCTTGATGTGGCTGTTGCCGCCGCGGTCGAACGGCTTCGACCACTCCATCCGCTCCAGCACCTTGTCCATCACCTTCTCGATCGGCGACGTCCTTCAGGATCTGCGCCGGTGGCGTGCTGGCCGGCCTTCGCGGACCAGGTTCTTCCGGCGGAACTCGACCGGGTCCATCTTCAGCGCGCGCGCCATCATGTCGGTGTGGCCCTCGTAGGCCCACACGAGCTGCGGCACGCCGAAGCCGCGCAGCGCGCCGGACGGCGTTACGTTGGTGTAGAGCGCGTAGGAATCGATCTCAGACGTTGTCGATGTCGTAGGGGCCGGAGGCGGTGAGGCCGGACTTCTGCGTGACGCGCGGGCCGATGTCGGCATAGGCGCCGCCGTTCCAGAACACCTCGCACTTGCGCGCGACGATCTTGCCGTCCTTGTCGACGCCGCTCTTGATGCGGAACGTCGAGGGGTGGCGGGTGATCTGGTAGAACATCTCCTCGAAGGTGTAGGCGATCTTCACGGGCTTGCGCGCGATCATCGACAGCGCGAGCGCCAGCGCCTCGAGCTTGATGTAGAGCTTGGAGCCGTAGCCCGAGCCGAGATACGGCACCTTGACGCGCACCTTGTTCTCCGGCCAGCCGAGCAGGCGGGCGATCTCGGTGCGCACGAACGACGGCCCCTGCGACGAGTTGTAGAGCGTGACGTGGGTGTCCTTGTAGTCGCGATGCAGGCGAACGGCTCGAACGACAGGTGCAGCACCTTCTGGGTCTTGAACTCGTGCTCGAACTTGTGCTCGGCGGCGGCGTAGGCCTTGTCGAAATCGCCGCGGCGCAGCTGGTAGTCGAGCGCGAGGTTGGTGTTCTTGGCGTCCTTGAGGTGCTTGAGGTCGGCGAAGGTGCCGGCGGGCTTGAGCTGCGTCGTGCACGTAGACCTTCGACGGTCAGCGCCTCGACCTCGTCGAAGACCGCCGGCAGCTCCTCGTATTCGGCGGTGATGAGCTGCACCGCCTGCTCGGCGATGTGCGGATCGGTGGCGATCACGGCGGCGACCGGCTCGCCGACGAAGCGCACCTTCTCGTGGGCCAGGATCGGCTGGTCGTGGAACGCCGGGCCGTAATAGGGGCTCTTCAGCACCTTCATCACGTCGTCGACGGTGACGACGTGCAGCACGCCCGGCACCTTCTTCGCCGCGCTGGTGTCGATCGACTTGATCTTGCCGTGCGCGACCGTGCTGCGGAACAGCTTGGCGTGCACCATGCCCGGCACCCGCATGGTGTGGGTGTATTCGGCGCGGCCGGTGACCTTGTCGCGGCCTTCGAGGCGCGGCACCGAGCGGCCGACCTGCGAGCCGACCTTGGCGCCGCCCGGATTGAGGGTCGTCGACCATCAGTGCGCTCCGTCCTTGCCGTCCAGCGCCGCGCGAACCGCGCGCCGGACATAGACCTTCATCAATTCGCGCTTGTAGGGCACCGAGCCGCGCACGTCGGCGATGAACTCGCAGTCGCCGAGCGCGGCCTCGCCGGCTTCCGTCAGCAGCTTGTCGTCGACGGTCTTGCCGTTGAGCACGGCCTCGGCCGATTTCAGCCGGGTCGCCTTGTCGGTCGCGGCGCTGGCGACGATGCGCGCCGACTTGATCGACTTGCCGTCGCCTTCGATCACGGCGGCGACGCCGAGCGCCGGCCAGTCGTCGGCCGAGCCGGTGGTGACCTTGAAGTAGGCGCCCTTCTTCGAGCCTTGCGCCGGGACGTGCACCTCGGCGATCAGCTCGTTCTTCTCCAGCACGGTCTCGTAATAGCCGGCGAACAGGTCCTCGACCGCGAGCTTGCGCTCGCCCTTCGGGCCGATCACCGTCAGCGTCGCGCCGAGCGCCATCAGCACCGGCGGCAGGTCCATGTGCGGATCGCCGTGCGCCAGCGCGCCGCCGACGGTCGCGACATTGCGGACGCGGACGTTCGACAGCGTGCGTAGCGTGCGGCTGATGAGCGGCGTGATCTTCTGCACGTCGGCGGAGCGCTCCAGCGCGCCGAGCGTCGTCATCGCGCCGATGCGCAGCCCGTCGGCGCTCGGCGCTGATGCTCGAATACTTGCTCTCGATCTTGCGCAGGCTGATGAGCTTCTCCGGATTGAACACGCCGGCCTTCATCATCAGCATCAGCGCGGTGCCGCCGGCGATCGGGCGGATCGTCGGGTCGTCGGGATTGAGCAGCTTGATGGCCGCCGCCAGCGAGGTCGGTTCGGCGAGGTCGAAGGGGATCATTTATCCTCCGGCTGGTTTTCCGCGAAGGCGGCGCGCAGCCGCTCCGCGAATAGTCTTTTCCATGTCCTTGGCCTTGGAGCGCAGCACCGGCTGGCCGATGCTGCCGAGCTTGCCGGCGAGCGTCGATTCGACCGAATAGGTGACCTTGGTCTCGTTGCCGGCGTCCTCCAGCCTGGTGATCGACTTGGCGGTCAGCCGGCCGACCACGCCGAGCGGCGTGCCCTCGATCTTGGCCTCGATCACCGAGGGCTCTTCGATGTTGGTGACCTCGACGGTCACGTTGAACTTGAATTTCAGGTAGGCGACCTTGGTCTCGAACACCGCCTCGTAATGGGTCGGGTCGATTTCCTTCAGATCGCTCACGCCGTCGACGAAGCGGACGAAGGAATTGGGGTCGCGCAGCGTCTTGAACACCACGTCGCGGGGCGCGTTGACGGTGAATTCGCCTGATACATTCATGGGATACGCGGAACCCTAGATTGGAACGAGAGAAAAGCGCATACGCGGCGCGGCAGGTCAAACGCCGGGGCCGGCGTTCAGCGCATGGCACTTCAGCCGGGATCCGCCGCTGCGCTGGTCAGGCCCTGCGCGCAGCGCCAGCACCCGGTCCACCATCTCGCCGGCCTGGCCGAGGTAGTTCGCCGGATCGCAGAGCTTTTGCAGCTCGGCCTTGCTCATGTGCTTCGTGATCTCCTCGTTCTCGGCCAGCAGGTCGGCAAGCGGCCGGCCGGTCGTCACCACCTGGCGGCAGACGTCATAGACGAGGTCATGGGCGTACTGCCGGCCGAGCTCCGGGCCGAGCCCCATCATCACCGCCTCCGACACGATCAGTCCCTTGGTGATGTCGAGGTTCGCCCGCATCCGCTTTTCGTCGACCTGGAGGCCGGAGACCAGGAACTTGGTCTGCGCCAGGCAGCCGGCGGTGAGCACGAAAATCTCCGGCAGCACGATCCACTCGATCTCCCACTGGCCGGTGGCGCGCTCGTGGTCCTGCTCCATGGCGTTGAGCAGCGCGCCGACCTGGGTGCGCACCACGCCGGTCTGCGCGGTGATGTAGACGCAGGAGATCGGGTTGCGCTTCTGCGGCATGGTCGAGGACGAGCCGCGGCCCTCGTGGAACGGCTCGTAGACCTCCTCGACCTCGGTCTGCATCATCAGCTTCACGTCGTAGGCGATCTTGTTGCAGATGCCGGTGACGAGGCCGAGGAAGCAGCCGACCTCGGCGATGCGGTCGTGCACCGTGTGCCAGGCGATCTCCGGCTGGGCGAGGTTGAGTTCCTTGGCCAGCTCGACCTGGGTGCGCAGGCCGTCCTTGCCGAGCGACGACAGCGTGCCGGCGGCGCCGCCGAACTCGAACACGAAGACGCGTTCCTTGAGCTGCTTCAGCCGCTGCTTGTGACGCTCGAAGGCGGCGAGATAGGTCGCGCACTTGTAGCCGAAGGTGATCGGCACCGCCTGCTGCAGGTTGCTGCGGCCGGCCATCGGCGTGTCGCGGTATTTCTTGGCCAGCGCCGCGAGCGCGTCCGAGATGTCGTTGATGTCCTTGCTCGACGATCGCCAGCGCCTCGCGGATCTGCATGATCGTCGCGGTGTCGGTGATGTCCTGCGTGGTCGCGCCCCAGTGGCACCATTCGCCGAGCCCGTCCTTGCAGAGCTTCACGAGCTGCGACACCACCGGCAGCACCGGATAGCCGATCCGCTCGGTCTCGCTTCTTCAGCTTCTCGATGTCGTACTGCTCGACCTTGACGTGCTTGAGGATCTCGTCGCAGGCCTCCTGCGGGATGATCTTCAGCTTCGCCTGGGCGCGGGCGAGGCCGGCCTCGAAGTCGAGATACTTCTGGATGCGGTTGCCGTCGGACCACACCTGCCGCATGGCCTCGGTGCCGAAGATGTCCTTGAAGATGGCGGAGTCGATGGTGCCGGTGGGCATGGAGGGGCCTTTCAGGAGAACGGGTGCCGCTTCTTAGCAAGCGGACGGCGCGCGACGCGTCACTCCACCTTGATGCCGGTCTTCGCCACCAGCGCGCGCCATTTCGCGGTTTCGTCTGCGATGCGCGCGGTGACGGCCTCGGGCGGGCCGGGCTCGGGCTCGAAGCCCTGCTTCTGCAGGTTCTCGACGATGTCCGGCTCGTTCAGGATTTCGTTCATCGCGCCGTTGAGCTTGGCGACGATGGCGTCGGGCGTGCCGGCCGGCGTCGACGTAGGCGATCCAGAGCGTCACGTCGTAGTCCTTGACGCCGGCCTCCATCATGGTCGGCACCTCCGGCAGCGACGAGACGCGCTTGCGCCCGGTGGTCGCCAGCGCGCGCAGCTTGCCGTCGCGGATGTTCTCCAGCGTCGGGCCGACGGTGGCGAACTGCATGTCGAGCCGGCCGGTGATGATGTCGATCGAGGATTGCGCCGAGCTCTTGTAGGGCACGTGGGTCATCTCGATGCCGGTGTCGTTGGCGAACAGCGCGGCGGCGAGATGCGCGAGGCTGGCAAGTCCGGCCGAGCCGTAGTTCAGCTGGCCGGGCTTGGTCTTGGCGAGCGCCACCAGCTCGGCGATGCTCTTGGCCGGGATGCCGGGATAGAGCACCAGCACATAGGAGCGCGGCGCCGATCATCGAGATCGGCTTGAAGTCCTTGATCGAGTCGTAGGGCAGCTTGGTGCCGAGCGCCGGCGTCACGCCATGCGTGCTCGCGGTGATGAGGCCGATCGTGTAGCCGTCCGGCGCCGATTTGGCGACGACGTCGGCGCCGAGATTGCCGCTGGCGCCGGGCCGGTTCTCGACGACGAACTGCTGGCCGAGCTTCTGCGAGAACTTCTGCGCCATCAGGCGGCTGACGATGTCGGTCGCCGAGCCGGCCGGGAACGGCACGACGATGCGGACCGGCTTGTCGGGATAGTTGTCTCGACTGCGCGAACGACGGCGAGGCCGTCGACCAGCGCCAGCGAGGATCACGCGATGCGTGTCATGCCAAGCTCCCGGGCGAGGCCCGTGATCAGCTCTTCGAAATCGTTGAGGCCGTTGAAGCGCGGCGAGCCGGCCATGCGCGGCGTCAGGATGACGTTGTCGAACGCTGAGCAGCTCGTCGTCGTCCGGCACCGGCTCCTGGTAGTGGACGTCGAGCGCGACGCCGCCGAGCCGGCCGGCGCGCAGCGCTTCGATCAGCGCCTCGCGGTTGATGATCGGCGCGTTCGCCACGTTGACGATGCAGGCGCCGGGCTTGATCTGCGCCAAGTTCGGCGCGGCCGAGCAGGTCGCGCGTCGAGGGCAGCGGTCGGCAGTTGCGGCACGATCCAGTCGCTTTCGGCGAGCAGCGTCGGCAGCGGCACATGGCGCGGCGTTCAACTCGCGTTCCTCGGCTTCCGGCGCGCGCGTGCGCTGGTGATAGAGCACGCGCATGTCGAAGGCCCGGGCGCGGACGGCAATCTCGCGCCCGATCTCGCCAAGGCCAATGATGCCGATGGTCGCACCGTTGAGCGCGCGGGTGCCGCCGAGCGCGGGCGATAGTTGCCGCCCGGCGTGTGCTGGCGCTGGTAAGGGCCGGAACGCGCCGCGCGCGGCCTTGATGCGTTCGACGGTGACCAGGCCGTCGAGTTCGTCGAGCTTGCGCGCCAGCATCAGCATCAGCCCGAAGGCGTGCTCGGCGCAGGAGATGTTGGCGCGGCGCCGCAGCGTCAGCAGCTTGACGCCTTTGGCGGCGCAGGCGGCGGTGTCGATGTTGCGCAGGCCGGTGCCGAATTTCTGCACGCACCTTGAGCTTTGGCGCGGCGGCAAGATCGTCGGCGCCGACGCGGAACGACTTCGACCACCAGCGCGACGCAGTCCTTGCAGGTTGGCGCGCATCTCGTCTTCGGACGTCACCATGCCGCACCTCGGCGGGATAGAGACTCGTGCGACGCTTGCCGCACGCGCGCGCACCAGCCGGCAAAATCCGGCTCGTCGGTCGACATGAAATCGGCGAAGGCCGCGCGGCGTTCCTCGCTGGCGTTCGGATCGAGCACGAGCGGAATGAGCCGCGTGAACGGATCGTCCTCGACGACGATGACGGGGAGGCGCGGCACCGCGCGCCTTCAATTCTTCTTCGGCTCGACGTCGACCCGGAGCGCCGTGAACACGCGGTTGTGCATCAGGTAGGTGCCGACCAGCACGGTCAGCTCGACGATCTCGCGCTCGTTGTAGTGCTTGCGCACCGCGTTGAAGACGTCGTCCGGCACCTCGGGCCCGGCGATCATGGCGTCGACATAGGCCAGCGCCGCGCGCTCGGCCTCGTTGAAGAACTTCGAGGCGCGCCAGTCCTTCAGCGCCTCGCATTCCTCGACGCTCACGCCGTCCGGCACCGCGATGCGCGGCACATGCTGGTTCAGCGCGTAGGCGTATTTCGCCGACCTGCGCGACGCGCACGATGGCGATCTCGCGCAGCCGCGGCGTCAGCTTGGTCTTCCAGCGGATCGCGCCGATGTGCTCGAACCACGTCATCGTCACGGTGGGCGAGTGCAGCAGCAGCTTGTAGATGTTGATCAGCCCGCCGCGCGCGCCCTTGATCTTGGCGATGTCGGCGGCGAGCTCCGGGTGATCTTTCTCTTCGACGTAGGAAATGCGGGCCATTCAGCCTCCCCAATCTCACGCAGCACTTCCTCGGTATGCTCGCCGACCTTCGGCGGCGCGCGGTCGGCGGCGGCGCGGCGGCCGTTGATGGTGATCGGCGTGCGCACGCCCGGGATCATGCCGCCCTTGGCGTCGGGATGCGGCAGGTCGACCCGCATGCCGCGCGCGATCACCTGCGGTCGTCGAACACCTCGCGCGAGCGTGTTGATCGGTCCGGCCGGCACGCCGACCGCCTCGAACTTTTCGGCAAGCTCCGGCTTGGAGAGCTTCTTCGTCAGCTCGAACAGCCGCGGGATCAGCGTCTCGCGGTTGACCACGCGCCCGGCGTTGGTCTTGTAGCGCTCGTCCTTCGCCATGGCGGGATCGCCGAGCACCTGCATCATCTTCACGAACTGGCCGTCGTTGCCGCAGGCGATCAGCATCCAGCCGTCGGTGGTCGGGAAGGTCTGGTACGGCACCACGCTGGCGTGCGCGTTGCCCATGCGCACCGGCGGCTCGCCGGAGACGAGATAATAGGTCGCCTGGTTGGCCAGCACGCCGACCATGGTGTCGAGCAGCGCCATGTCGATGTGGCTGCCCTTGCCGGTCGTCTCGCGCTCCTTCAGCGCCGCGGTGATGGCGAGCGCGGAATAGGTGCCGGTGAACACGTCGGCGAAGGCGACGCCGAGCCGCGTCGGCTCGCCGCTCGGGCGACCGGTGATGTCCATGATGCCGCCCATGCCCTGCACCAGCAGGTCGTAGCCGGCGCGGGTCTTGTAGGGGCCGTCCTGGCCGAAGCCGGTGATCGAGCAATAGACCAGCCGCGGGTTGTCGTTCGACAGGCTCTCGTAGTCGAGGCCGTATTTCTCGAGCCCGCCGAACTTGAAGTTCTCGATCAGCACGTCGGAGCGCGCCGCGAGCTTCTTGACGATGCGCTGGCCGTCCGGCGTCTCGAAGTCGATCGCGATCGAGCGCTTGCCGCGGTTGCAGGCGAGATTGTACGACGAGCTGAGCCGGCCGCCGTCCTTGTCCTCCATGAACGGCGGACCCCAGCCGCGGGTGTCGTCGCCGGCGCCCGGGCTGCTCGACCTTGATCACCTCGGCGCCGAGATCGGCCAGCGTCTGGCCGCACCAGGGGCCGGCCAGGATGCGCGCCAGTTCAAGCACGCGAACGCCCGCGAGCGGGCCCTTCTGCGGACCGGACATGTCGATGGAGTTCCTTCCCGAAATTCTTCTTGCGCCGCCTTATAGCATCTTAGCGGACGCGGAAACGCTCGACCGCGGCCTCGTCGACCTCGATGCCGAGGCCGGGGCCGTCCGGCAGCGCGACCAGCCCGTCCTTGAGCGGCAGCGGGCGGCGCACGATGTCCTCGGCCGAGATAGAAGTGCGTGAGGCTGACGCCCCAGTCGGCCTTCGGCACCGCGCAGGCGAGATGCAGCGCCGCCGCGCTGGAGATGCTCGACTTCGGCGATCTTGGCGGCGATGTTCACCGACAGGCCGAGCCGCTGGCAGAGCTTGCCGGCCTCGATCGCCGCGATGATGCCGCCGAGCTTGATCAGCTTCAGCGACACGCCGCCGGCGCCGGCCTTGGCGCTGGTCACGATGTCGGCGAACGAATGGATGCCCTCGTCGACGCCGATCGGCACCTTGGTGCCGCGCGCGAGCTTCCTCAGGCCGTCGATGTCGTCGTAGGCGAGCGGCTGCTCGACGAACATCAGCCGCGCCTTCTTCGTCTTCTCGACATAGCTGCGCGCGGCGGCGAGCGTCAGCCCGCAATTGGCGTCGGCGCAGAGCGGCGTCTTCGGCAGCGCCTCGCGCACCGCAAGCGCGATGGCGATTTCCTTCGCCAGCGGCTTGACGCCGATCTTGAGCTTGAAGAACTCGAAGCCTTCCTTGCTGGCGGACGTGCGCCTCGGCGACGTCCTCATCGGCGGTCTTGTTTCCGAGCAGCCACATCGGCTTCACGCCGTTGCGGCGCGGCCGCGCCGACCAGATCGATCAGCCGCTGGCCGGTGGCGCGGCCGATCAGGTCGAGCACCGCCATCTCGACCGCCGAATGCGCGCCGCCGTTGCCGAGCAGCGCGCGATGCAGCGCCGGCCGCAGCGTCGGCCAGTCGTGGGCGTTCTTGCCGATCAGCATCGGCGCCAGATGATCGCGCACCGCGGCGACCAGCCCGCCCTGGGTGTCGCCGGTCATGGTCGGCGCCGAGGCCGCTTCGCCCCAGCCGACGGTGCCGTCCGCCGCTTCGATGCGCACGAGCAGATTTTGTGCGGCCGTGATGGTCTCGGCCGACATCTTCATCGGCGTCTTCAGCGGCAGCGCGACCGGAATCGCGTCGACGCGGCGGATCGACGAGCGGCGCGCGATGCTGCGCTGCGGATGCAAAACGCGCGGTCTTTTCAAGCACTCGCGCGGACCTCCGCCGTGACGATCAGTCATAGCAAAAAACAATCACTGGCAGGCTATAAAGCAGGCCAAGGCCAGCGGTTCTCGCGCCGGTTGCCGGACATGATTGGCTGCGGGGGCGAAACGAGCCATCCAGGAGGAATACCCATGAGAAAAATCACAGCCATTGTCATCGGCGCGGCCGCCGTCATCGCGCTGTCCGGCGCGGCGCAGGCCCAGGTCATTCTCAAGGCCTCGCACCAGTTTCCCGGCGGCAAGGGCGACGTCCGCGACGACATGGTGCAGATGATCGCCAAGGAGGCCAAGGCCGCCAATGTCGGCCTCGACATCCAGGTCTATCCCGGCGCCTCGCTGTTCAAGCCGAACGACCAGTGGAACGCCACCGCCAACGGCCAGCTCGACATCACGCTGTTCCCGCTCGACTACGCCAGCGGCAAGGTGCCGGTGTTCAGCGCCACGCTGATGCCCGGCCTGATCCGCAGCCAGGACCGCGCCAAGCGCATCAACGACTCGCAGTTCATGAAGGATGTCCGCGCCGAGATCGAGAAGCGCGGCGTGATCGTTCTGTCCGACGCGTGGTTCGCCGGCGGCATGGCGTCGAAGGGCGGCTGCATCCAGAAGCCGGACGATCTCAAGGGCAAGAAATTCCGCGCCGCCGGTCCGACCTTCGCCGGCATGTGGGAAGCGGCCGGCGCCAGCATCGTCAGCCCGCCGTCGAACGAAATCTACAACGCCTTCCAGACCGGCGTCGTCAACGCCACCGACACCAGCCTCGGCACCTTCGCCTCGACGCGTCTCTACGAGGTGACGGACTGCCTGACCGCGCCCGGCAACAACGCGCTGTGGTTCATGTACGAGCCGGTGCTGATGTCGAAGAAGAGCCTCGACAAGCTCAGCAAGCCGCAGCAGGACGCCATCATCGCCGGCGGCAAGAAGGCGCAGGCCTTCTACGAGGGCAAGGCCGACGAGGTGAACAAGGAGGCGATCAAGGCGTTCGAGGACCACAAGGTCAAGGTCGTGACCTTGAGCGACGCCGACTATCAGTCCTGGCTCGATCTGGCGAAGAAAAGCTCCTACGCGGAGTTCGCCAAGAACGTCCCGAACGGCCAGAAGCTGATCGACGAGGCGCTCGCGGTGAAATAGGCTACTGCGTCGCGGGGGCCGGCGGAGCGATCCGCTGGCCCTTGGCGCGCCCGTTTCAACGGTTCGGATATTTCATGGATAGTTTCATAAGAGCCGTGACATTCATGTCGCGGGTTGTCGGTGTGTTCGGTGCCCTGCTGATCGGTGTCGCGGTGCTCGTCATCTGCGACATGGTCATCGAGCGCTACATCTTCAATCTCACCACGATCTGGCAGATCGACGTGGTGACCTATTGCATCGTCGGCGGCCACCTTCATCGGCAGCCCCTACGTGCTGATGACGCGCGGCCACGTCAACGTCGACATCCTGCCGCTGCATGTCGGGCCGACCACGCGCTACTGGCTGGCGCTCGGCACCAGCGCGATCGCGCTGGCGTTCGTCGTCGTCATTTTCATCCTCTGCACCGCGTACTGGTATGAATCCTATTCGGAGCTTTGGCGCTCGCAGACCGTATGGCGGGCGCGGCTGTGGATTCCCTACCTCTCGATGCCGGTCGGGCTTGGCCTGCTGATCCTGCAATACATCGTCGAGCATGATTTGCGTGGCGACCGGGCGCGTGCCGCCGTTCGGCATTTCGGAGAAGGAAGACGCCGAGGCGGTCGCCCGCGCGCAGGCCGCAGGCAAGCTGGCCGCAGGGAGAAGTGCCATGAGTCCCGGCGTCGCTGGGCTCGCTCGTTCTCGTCGTCACGCTTGGCGATGCTGGTGTCGGGCATTCCGGTCGCATTCGGGCTCGGCGCCATCGCGCATCGCCTTCCTGGCGATCTTCCAGGGCTTCGACGCCCTGCACGTGGTCGCCGAGACGTTCTGGTCCGGCCTCGACGATTTCACGCTGGTCGCCATCCCGATGTTCGTGATGATGGGCGCGGCGATCGGCTCGTCGCCGGCCGGCAAGGACCTCTACGAGGCGCTCGACCGCTGGCTCTACCGGCTGCCGGGCGGCCTGGTGATCTCCAACCTCGGCGCCTGCGCGATCTTCGCCGCGCTGACCGGCTCGTCGCCGGCCTGCTGCGCCGCCATCGGCAAGATGGGCATCCCCGAGATGCGCCGGCGCGGCTATCCGGACGACATCGCCACCGGCTCGATCTGCGCCGGCGGCACGCTCGGCATCCTCATTCCGCCGTCGGTCACCTTCATCCTCTACGGCATCGCCACCGAGACCTCGATCGGCCGGCTGTTCATCGCCGGCGTCATGCCGGGCCTGATGCTGACCGGCTTCTTCATGATCTGGACGATCTTCGCCATCTGGCGAAAGGGCTTCCGCTCCCACGCCGAGGGCTTCCGCTACTCCTGGAAGGAGAAGTTCACCTCGATCCCGAAGATCGCGCCCTTCGTCGTCATCATCTTCGGCGTGATGTACTCGCTCTACGGCGGCGTCGCGACGCCGTCGGAGGCGGCCGGCGTCGGCGCGGCGCTCTGCCTGATCCTGGCGATCGTGATCTACCGGCTTTGGAAGCCGCAGCAGATCTGGCACATCCTGCGCGACACCATGCGCGAGTCGGTGATGATCCTGACCATCATCGCGACCGCCGTGCTGTTCGGCTACATGCTGACCTCGCTCTACCTGACCCAGACGCTGGCGCAGGGCATCGCCGACCTGCACGCCAACAAATGGGTGTTGATGTTCCTCATCAACATCTTCCTGCTGGTCTGCGGCTTCTTCATTCCGCCGGCGGCGATCATCCTGATGACCAGCCCGATCCTGCTGCCGATCATCACGCGCCGCCGGCTTCGATCCGGTCTGGTTCGGCGTCATCCTGACCATCAACATGGAGATCGGGCTGATCCATCCGCCGGTCGGCCTGAACATCTACATCGTCAAGCGCCATCGCGCCGGACGTGCCGCTGGCGAAGATGATGTGGGGCACGCTGCCCTACGTGATCTGCATGATGCTGGCGATCGTGGTGCTCTGCGTGTCTTCCCGGAGATCGCGACCTGGCTGCCGGACCACCTGATGGGCGCGATGGTTCACAAATAGGCGCAGCATGATCCTGCTCTCCAACGGCGGCACCAACATCCAGCGGGCGGACAAGCCCTCCGACACGATCCTGATCGGCACCGTCGACGGCGTGGCGCTGCTCGGCAAATCCGAGCGCGGCTGGGCCGTCAAGCATCGCGCGCTGCAGGGCGTGTTCGTCTCCGGCGTCACGGCGCTCGACGACGGCACGCTGTTCGCCTCGACCCGCGGCGTCGGCATGGCGCGCAGCGACGACGGCGGCTTCAAGTGGACCTGGGTCAACGAGGGGCTGGCGCACCACGAGTTCTGGTCGTGCCGGGCCGGCAAACTGCAGGGCCGCGACGTGGTGTTCGCCGGCGCGCTGCCGGCGCATCTCTATGTCAGCGAGGACAAGGGCAAGTCCTGGCGCGAGCTGAAGGCGCTGCGCGACGCCAAGACGGTGGCAGCAATGGACCTTCCCGCCGCCGCCGCGCATCGGCCACATCAAGGACATCGTGCTCGACGGCGACCGGCTCTGGGTCGGCGTCGAGATCGGCTCGCTGCAGGTGTCGACCGACTTCGGCAAGAGCTTCACCGAGCTGGTGGTCGATCCCGATCCGCGCGAATGCGACATCCACCGCATCCTGGTGCATCCGGCGCGGCCCAACCGCATCATCATCGCCAACGGCATCGTCGGCATGATGTCGAGCGAGGACGGCGGCAAGAGCTTTACGCGCATGAAGATGCCGGCCGAGGCGAACTATCCCGACGCCGTCGTCATCCATCCCGATCAGCCGGACCTGCTGTTCATGTCGGCCGGCGTCGGCTGGCCGGTGCACTGGTACGAGCTCGGCCGCGCGCGCGGAAAAATCTTCCGCAGCCGCGATGCCGGAAAAACCTGGGAGCGGCTGCTCGGCGGATTGCCGAACGGCCAGCGCGCGCTGTTCTCGCGGCCTGACCATCGAGGCGCGGCCGGACGGCTATTCGCTGCACGCCGTCGACACCGACGGCGCGGTGTTCGAGAGCCTCGACGACGGCGACAGCTGGACCATCATCGCCGACGTGCCGCCGGTGTCGAAGGCCGATTTCTACAAGGGCCTGCTCCGCGACCGCATCAAGCTCGCCAACGTCGACGACATTGTCGCCAGCCCGACCGCCACCAAGCGCTGGCAGGAAGTCGGCAAGGGGATGTGAGCGGTCGTGTGGCCATCCGCGAGCACGCCCTGCGGGCGCTCGCAGGATGAGGTCGTGATCTGTTGAGATTCCGTCGCCCCGCGATCGCTTCGCTCGGGCGCTCGCCTCGCGGATGAGGCGCGAGCGAGCGCACCGCCTCACCCCGTCGATTTCTCGGAGGATCCGCGCTGCGCGCGTCCCGGAATGACGGCGTGATGACCGGGGATTGAAGCAAGCCCCGTGCTATCCCCGCGGCTATCCCGCAAAATAAAATTCGCGCTCGCGCAAATAAATCCCTTGGCGAACTTATCCCCGCGCCCTCTCCGACGGCCTGATAATGCGCCCAGGCCGGTCCAACCGAGGGCGCTTCGCGAGCGTCATGAAGCGGGACCGGCGGGCGGTGGCCGCGCACGGGTGCCAAGATGCACACCCAACGCGCGGAGGTCCAAGCCGCACGGTCCCGGCGCCACGGGTTGGCGTCACGAGTCTCTTTGGTGGCGACGCCGTAACTCCGCGCCAAGCGGCCAGGTGTCGTCGAGGCTCACAGCGGTGGTTAGAAAACTCAGACCACCGGGGGACGTGCGGAGCAAACCTCAAACACCGCGCGCGGGACGCTGGAGAGAAAGCGGACTTGCGGAAGACCAAATACCGAGATGCCGGCCCCGGCCGGGGGCGGCATCTGCTCAGGGCCCGCGAGGGACCTGAGCCCGTGGGTCCGTTGGACCCCCGGCGTCCCGCGCGCCCTCGGACTTTTCCGAAAGCGCTTCGGCCGCATGATCCGGGCGGGAAATCCCGCCGCGGAAACGAGGAGGCTTGTCTGAACGTCGAAACGGAATGGAGGCGGCTAGCCTTCGCCGATCTCTTTCAAGATCTCCGCGGTGTGCTCGCCGAGCCGCGGCGCCGGGCGCTCCGCCGCCATCGGCTTCGCCGTCGATCATGATCGGCGTGCGGATGCCGGGGATCGTGCCGCCCTTGGCGAACGCGCTCGGCAGCTCGAGCTTCATGCCGCGATGACTTGACGTGCGGGTCGTCGAACACCTGCTCGAGATTGTTGATCGGGCCGGCCGGCACGCCGACCGCTTCGAGCTTGTCGAGCAGGTCGTGCATTTGAATTTCTCGATCAGCGCGGTCAGCTTGCCGACCAGCTCGGCGCGGTTGCCGAGCCGCGCCTTGTTGTCGATGTAGGCCGGGTCCTTCGCCAGCTCCGGCGCGCCGAGCACGCCGCAGAGCTTGACGTATTGGCTGTCGTTGCCGGTGGCGATGATGATGTAGCCGTCGGCGACCGGAACACCTGATACGGCACGATGTTGGGATGGGCGTTGCCGATGCGCTTGGGCACCTTGCCGGAGGCCAGATAGTTCAGGCCCTGGTTGGCCAGCACGCCGACGGTCGAGTCGACCAGCGCGGTGTCGACCATAGCAGCCCTTGCCGGTGCGCTCGCGCTGCTGGAGCGCGGCGAGAATGCCGATCACCGAATAGACGCCGGTGAAGATGTCCGAGACCGGAACGCCGGCGCGGGTCGGCTCGCCGTCCGCCGTGCCGGTGAGGCTCATGAAGCCGCCCATGCCCTGCGCCATCAGGTCGTAGCCGGCGCGCGGCGCATAGGGTCCGTCCTGGCCGAAGCCGGTCACCGAGCAATAGATCAGGCGCGGGCAGTCCGCTGCGAGGCTCTTGTAGTCGAGCCCGAACTTGGCGAGCCCGCCGACCTTGAAGTTCTCGATCAGCACGTCGGAGCGCGCCGCGAGCTTGCTTGACGATGCGCTTGCCGTGTTCGGTCTCGAAGTCGGCCTCGATCGAGCGCTTGCCGCGGTTGGTGGAGTGGAAATAGGCGGCGCCGAGATGGCCGCCGTCCTTGCCCTCGATGAAGGGCGGGCCCCAGGCGCGGGTGTCGTCGCCGGTCTTGCTGCGCTCGACCTTGACCACGTCGGCGCCGAGATCGGCCAGAATCTGGCCGGCCCATGGCCCGGCCAGGATGCGGGCCAGCTCCAGCACACGCAAACCAGCCAACGGACCCGGCATGATCACTCCCTAGGCAGCAATTTAACCGCAATTCCACGGAACCTCTGGCGCGCTGGCGCGATTTTGTCCAGAGCTTGGGAGTATCCGCCTTGCACAGTCGTCAGTCCGTCAACATTTCCGGTAAAATCGCGAGTTCGGACCTCGGGACTAGCCCAGCCCATGAACACGTCCTTCTTCGGCGAGATGCTCAACAGCATTACCGAGCGCGGCCGGGCGCTGCTCGATCGCACGCGCGACCGCCGCGGCGAGCCCGCGGCGCGCTCGGAGACGCTGGCCGAGCTGTGCGAGGAACTGCTGACCGGCCGCGGCGAGGCCTCCGGCGTGGCGCTGGCCGAGGAGATCCTCGCCAAATACGCCGAGCTGACGACCGGGCCGCGCATCGCCTTTTTCGAGGCGCTGGCCAACCGCTTCGGCCCGGACCGCGAGCGGCTCGACGCCGCCATCGCCGCCTGGCAGGCCGCGCCGTCCGACAAGACCGCCGCCGAGATTCACGCCGCCGCCGAAGCGCGCCGGCAGGAGCTGCTGCGCCGGCTCAATCTCGCGCCGGGCGGCACCGCCGCGCTGGTGCGCATGCGCGAGCAGCTTCTCGATGCGCTCGACCACCGCGACGACCTCAAGGCGGTCGATGCCGATTTCGTCCATCTGTTCTCGTCGTGGTTCAATCGCGGCTTCCTGGTGCTGCGCCGGATCGACTGGTCGACGCCGGCGATGATCCTGGAAAAGATCATCCGCTACGAGGCGGTGCATCGCATCCGGAGCTGGGACGACCTGCGCCGCCGCATCGATCCGCCGGACCGGCGCTGCTACGCCTTCTTTCATCCGGCGCTGCTCGACGAGCCGCTGATCTTCGTCGAGGTCGCGCTGTCGCGCGAGATACCCGACGCGATCGCGCCGATCCTCTCGGTGCAGCGCGAGGGCGCCGAGCCGGACAAGGTCACGCACGGCGACGTTCTATTCGATCTCCAACTGCCAGCGCGGGCTGGCCGGCGTGTCGTTCGGCAATTTCCTGATCAAGCAGGTGGTGCAGGAAATTTCGCGCGAGAATCCGCGGCTCAAGACCTTCGTCACGCTGTCGCCGGCGCCGGACTTCGCCCGCTGGCTCGACCGCGAGCGCAAGTCGGACAGCTCGCAGGCGCTGTCGCCGGAGGACCGCGCCGCGCTCGAGGGCCTCGACCGCCAGGGCTGGTGGCAGTTGCCGCAGGTGCGCGAGCCGATGCAGGAGCCGCTGCTGCGCGCCGCCGCCTGGTACTATCTGCGCGCCAAGAACCGCCGCGGCCTGCCGCAGGATGCGGTGGCGCGCTTCCATCTCGGCAACGGCGCGCGGCTCGAACGGCTCAACTGGCTCGGCGACGGCAGCGACAACGGCATCACCCAGTCCTACGGCCTGATGGTGAACTATCTCTACGATCTCGACGACATCGAGAAGAACCACGAGGCCTACGCCGACGGCCAGCGGGTGGTGGCCTCGAGCGCGGTGCGCCGCCTGCTGCGCGGCGCGGCCGTCCGATCTCGTGCCGGTCGCGGGATAATTCGGGCTTCCCTTCGATCGCTGCCGGCTTCATTCTGTGACGCTCGAATGAGGCCGCCATGACCGAAAAACCGCTCATTCCCGACGACGCGCTCGACCGGCTGTTCCGCACCGCGCGGAGCTTCAACGACTTCACCGCGCAGCCGGTGACCGACGCCGAGCTTCGCGCGCTCTACGAGCTGGCGAAATGGGGCCCGACCACGGCGAACTCGCAGCCGCAGCGCGTGGTGTTCGTCCGCAGCGCCGAGGCCAAGGAGCGGCTCGGCGCCGGCGATGTCGTCGCAGAACCGCAAGAAGGCGCTCAGCGCGCCGGTGGTGGCGATCCTCGCCTACGACATGCGCTTCTACGAGCATCTGCCGCGGCTGTTCCACAATCCGCAGGCGCGAAGCTGGTACGAGACCACGCCGGAGCGATCCGCACCACGGCGCTGCGCAACGCCACCCTGCAGGGCGCCTACCTGATGCTGGCGGCGCGCGCGGTCGGCCTCGACTGCGGCCCGATGTCGGGCTTCAAGAACGATGTGGTGGACGCCGCGTTCTTCCCCGACGGCCGCTTCAAGTCGAATTTCCTGTGCTGCCTCGGCCACGGCGATCCATCGACCTTGCCGAAACAGGATTACCGTTTCGGCTTCGACGAGGCCTGCACGATCGTTTAGCCCCGGCCGCGCTTGGCCCGCGTCGGCAGCACCTGGTATTCGAGCCAGTTCGCCACCTCGCCGGTGCGGAGCTTCTTGTCCAGCACGTTCCGGCTGATGCCGTAGCGCCAGGCCAGCCGCTTCACGCCCGGGTCGCGGTCGAGTTCATCGAGATCGCCGGCGAAGCCCGCGATCTCCTTGGTGTCGAGGAAAAAGCCCTCGTCGATCAGGCGCACGCCGATGCGGCGGACGATGGTGGCGATCTCGCGGAGCGGATATTCCGGGTGATACTGCACGCCCCAGGCGGTCGCGCCGTTGATGCGGATTTCCGCGCTCTGCACGTCGGACACTTCGTTGCTGGCGAGCACCGTGGTGCCGGGCGCGAGCGTCTCGACCTCGTCGAGATGCACGGTCGGCGCGTTGAACACCTCGGGCTTGCCGACATACATCGGATGCTTGCGGCCGGACTCGGTCAGCCGGATACGGCGGCCGAAGCCGATCTCGCGGCCCTTCGGGTTCTTGCGCACCACGCCGCCGGCGGCGACCGTGAGCACCTGCAGGCCCCAGCAGCTTCCGAACACCGGCGTGCCCGCAGCCAGGACAGCACGCACGAGCTCGACCTGTCGCGTCACCTCGGGAATGTTGTCGTAGGCGTGCAGCCCCGAGCCGGTGATGGCGAAGCCGTCATAGCCTTCCAGCGCCTGCACGTTGGGCAGATTGGCGCCGGGGTCGCCGGGAAAGCAGATGTCGACGACCGCGCTCGGCAACAGCTCCTGAAGCAGCGCCGCGTAGCCCTCGCTTGCCACCGTGCCGCCCGCGGCCAGATGCTGGGCGCGCGTCACCGGCGAATGGCCTTCCATCACAAGCAGTCGGGGCGCTGGCATGAACCACAATATATGCCGATCGGCGGCAAAGGTCAGATGCCGGCGATCACGACCGCGCTATGACGCTAGGCCAGCGGGCAGACCAGCGTGCAGACCAACCCCTCCGGCCTGAACTCCAGCGCGGCGGAGCCGCCGATCTGCTTGGTGCCGCCCTCGATCAGCCTTGTGCCGAAGCCCGAGCGCGCCGGCACCGCCACCGGCGGTCCGCCGGTCTCCCGCCAGATCAGCCGAAATTCGCCGGCCGAGTCGGCCGCCGCCCAGTCGACATAAATCTGGCCGCGCGCGTTCGACAGCGCGCCGTATTTCGCCGCGTTGGTCGCAAGCTCATGCAGCGCCATGGCGACGGTCAGCGCCGACCGTGGCGCCAGCCGGAGATCGGGTCCGCTGGCGTGAATGCGGCCGCCGTCCTTGCCGGCGTAGGGCGCCAGCGCCCCCTCGACCAGGTCGTGAACCAATGCGCTTTCCCACTTCTGGTCGCTCAGCACGTTATGGGTGCGGCCGAGCGAAACCAGGCGCGCGGAGAACTTGTCGATGGCCTCTCCCGGATCGTCGCTGCGGCGCAAGGTCAGCGCGGCGATCGACTGCACGGTGGCGAGCGTGTTCTTGACCCGGTGGTTGAGCTCGTTGATGAGCAGCTCATGCAGCATCTCGCCGCGCGCGATGCGAGCCGCCATGCCGATCGCGAAATAGAGCCCAATCAACAGCAGGATGCCGCCGATGCTGGCGGTGATGGCGAGCTCGCGCCACAACGGCCCGGTCAGCGCTTTGACCGGCGTGCCGGCGCCCACCCGCCAGTCCGTCACGGCGAGCGGGTGAACGCGGTGTTGAGCTCAACCCCTTCCAGCGACGTGGTGTTCAGCTTGCCTTCTTCTGCCGACAGCAGCGCCGGCAGCAGGGTTGTGGATGCGGCCTGCCCGATGGTCTCAGCCGGGTTGGGCAATCGTGCGAAGTTGATCCCCTTGCTGGTCGAAGATCGACATGGTCCAGTCATCGTCGGGCCGCTGCTGGGTCAGGATGCGCTGGAACAGGTTGAGCGGCGGATTGAAGCTCAGCTCGTAGATCACCCGCCCGTCGCGGAACACCGGCACGCTCACCGTGATGATGTGATCGCGCGTGACCGAGCCAACGAACAGGTCGGAATACGCCGGCTTACCGGTCTGGAACACTTTCTCGATCGAGGCCCGGTTGAGGCGGGGCGGCACCGGCTGGCCCGCCGCAATTCCTGTATTGAGCAACTGCTGGCCGTCGCGCGCCGCCACCGAAATGCCCTGTCCGGGATAGCGCTGGAGGAATGCCGCGGCGTTCTGCCGGAAGCCTTCCAGATCGCCCCGTTGCAGCGCCTGCGATCCGCCAAGCACCTCAAGCGCCAGCGTGACGCCACGCATCTCGGTGTCGAGCACGAGACGCATGCCTCGGACCACTTCGAGCACATGGTCGAAGGCCGCCTCGCGACGACGTTCGTGATTGAGCAGGACCACGCCGCTGGCGAACAGGATCAGCGGCAGCATGGTGCCGGTCACCAGAAGCGCCAGCCGAAGCCGCAGCGAGGAATTTTGCGCCGAGGGCGAGGCCAAGAGCGATCCTGTAACCGTGCTTTCGCGATGCCGATGCCGTAACGCGGCGACCTTAGCCTGCGCAGGGCCCGGTGATCAAAACGATTGGTTCAAAGCCCCCAGAAAGCCGACAGCCCGCCGCAGCGTACACCGGCGGGGCTTACGTCCGGCCCAATACCGAGGCAAGCAACGCCGCAGCCCGGCTTTGGTTCCCGGCGTGGCCCGGCCCTCTTGCCGGCTGCCGCCGCAGCCAACACAATGCCGGCCAACCGACGCCTGGGAGGAAGCATGCTGACCGCCGCCCGCAACGATCTCCTGACCCGGGTCGGGCCCGGCACCCCGATGGGCGATCTGCTGCGCCGCTACTGGCAGCCGATCGGCGGCGCCAGCGAACTCGACAAGAACCCGGTCAAGCCGATCCGGCTGATGGGCGAAAACCTCGTGCTCTACAAGGACGGCAACGGCACCTACGGCCTGGTCGACCGGCATTGCCCGCACCGCCGCGCCGACATGTCCTACGGCTGGGTCGAGGGCAGCGGCATCCGCTGCTCGCTATCACGGCTGGCGCTACGACGAGACCGGCGCCTGCATCGATCAGCCTTACGAGGACACCACCAATCCGAAGCCGTCGAAGGCCGGCTGCGAGATCAAGGCCTATCCGGTGCGCGAATGCGCGGGGCTGCTGTGGGCCTACATGGGGCCGAAGCCGGTGCCCGAATTGCCGGTGTGGGAGCCGTTCAACTGGCAGAACGGCTTCCGCGAGATCGTGCTCGCCGACGTGCCGTGCAACTGGTTCCAGGCCCAGGAGAACTCCATCGATCCGATCCATTTTGAATGGATGCACGACAACTGGAGCGAACGGATGCGGGGCGGCGACAAGACCGCGCCCAAGCATCTCAAGCTGAAGTTCGAGGAATTCCCGCACGGCTTCACCTACAAGCGCGTGCGCGAGGGCCAGAGCGAAGAGGACCGCTACTGGACCGTCGGCCGCGTCGCGCTGTGGCCGAACGGCTTCTATCTCGGCCGCCACTTCGAATGGCGGGTGCCGGTCGACGACGAGAACACGCTGTCGGTGGCGTGGTTCTTCGTCCGCGTGCCGCAGGGCCGCGAGCCTTACGTGCAGAACAGCGTGCCGGCCTGGAAGAGCCCGATCCGCGGCGAGGACGGCCGCTGGATCACCAGCCACGTCATCAACCAGGACATCGTCGCCTGGGTCGGGCAGGGCGCCATCGCCGACCGCACCAAGGAGCATCTGCGGTCGAGCGACATCGGCGTCACCATGATGCGCAACCGTTTCTTCGAGGAGATCGAGGCGGTGCAGGCCGGCCGCGACCCGTGGGGCGTGATCCGCGATCCGGCCAAGGCCAAGAGCATCGACCTGCCGGACATGGCGCGCGAGCTCAACACCACCGGCATTCCGCTCGCCGATTTCCAGAACGATCCGCTGCTGCGCCAGCGGCTCAAGGAATTCCGCCACCACTACGGCCAGCCGCCCGAGGTGCGCGCCGCTTTCGCCGAGGCGATGGGCATCGCGCCGTAACGCGCCGATACTCGCGCGAGCGGTCCGAACGCAATTGGAGAGAACAGCATGGCTGAGATCGTGTTCGGGTTTGGCACCTCGCACGGACCTTTGCTGGCGACCCCGCCGAACGAGTGGGACCTGCGCGCCAACGTCGACCGCAAGAACAAGGCGCTGGCGTTCGGGGCGGGCACCTACGATTTCCAGCAGCTCTACGACCTGCGCAAGGGCGATCATTTCGAGAAGCAGAACACGCTCGATGTCCGGAGCGAGCGCGACGCGCGCTGCCAGCAGCAGCTCGACGTGCTGGGCGAGCGTCTCGCGGCGGTCAATCCCGATGTGCTCATCATCGTCGGCGACGACCATCACGAATGGTTCCTCAACGACATCCAGCCGACGTTCTCGATCTTCCACGGCAAGCAGGTGTTCAACCGCGCGCTGACCAAGGACGAGGAGCAGCAGAAGATCGCCAACGGCGGCGGCTACTCCATGAAGCTGTACTACCCGCAGCGCGACGAGACCTATCCTTGCCCTTCGGATCTGGCCTCGCACGTCATCGCGCGCACCGTGCAGGAGGACTTCGACACCACGGCGCTGGGCGAGCAGCCCAACGACTCCGGCGTGCTGCGCCAGCTCGGGCACTCCTACGGATTCGTCTACCGGCGCATCCTCAAGAGCCGGCCGGTGCCGCTCATTCCGATCCTGGTCAACACCTACTATCCGCCGAACCAGCCGACCGCGAAGCGCTGCGTCGACTTCGGCCGCGCGGTCGCGCGTGCGGTCAAGACCTGGAAGGGCAACGAGCGCGTCGCCGTGGTGGCGTCGGGCGGGGTCAGCCACTTCGTCATCGACGAGGCGTTCGACTGGCGCATCATCAACGCGATGAAGGCGCGCGACTACAAGACGCTGGTCGCGGAGCCGGAGGCGCATTTCCGCTCCGGCACCTCGGAGACCAAGAACTGGCTGGTCGTCGCCGGCATGCTGGCCGAGACCAGCCTGGACATGGAGCTGCTGGACTACGTGCCGTGCTACCGCTCGGAGGCCGGCACCGGCAGCGGCATGGCCTTCGCCACCTGGCAGTAATCTATTTCGCCGACGCCGCTTTCAGGATCGGCGTCAGCCGCGCGATCTCGTTGTGAACGAGCGCGGCCAGCGCCTTCGGTCCGCGCCGCTCCGGGATCGGCGATTTCGGCGCCGAGACTTTCGAGGCGCTTTCGCACGACCTCCTCGTCGAGGCCCTTGTTCAGGGCCGCGGCGAGCTTGTCGACGATCTCCTTGGGCGTGCCCTTGGGTGCAAACACCGCGTAGAACGGCGAGCAATCGAACTCCGGCATGCCCTGTTCGTAGGACGTCGGCACGTCCGGCAGCAACGGGCTGCGGTTCTTGGCGGCGACCGCGAGCGCCTTGGCGGTGCCGGCGCGCACATGCGGCAGCGGCCCGAGCACCGGATCGCAATCGTAGTCGACCTGTCCGGCGAGAATGGCGTTCATCACCGGCGCGGTGCCGGTGAACGGCACCAGGGTCGGCTTGATGCCGATGGTGCTGTTGAGCAGCAGGCAGCCGACATAGGACACCGAGCCGACGCCGGCATGGCCCATGTTGAGCTTGCTCTCGTTCGCCTTGGCGTAGGCGGCGAACTCCTTGAGATTGTTGGCCGGGAAATCCTTGCGCACCGTCAGCAGCTCCGGCTGCTCGGCGATCAGCCCGACCGGCTCGAAGTCCTTTTCCGGGTCGTAGCCGAGATTGGGATAGAACACCTGCGCCACCGCGTTGGTGCCGAGATGGCCGGAGATGAGTGTGTAGCCGTCGGGCGCGGCGCGCGCCGCGCGGGTCGTCCCGGTGGTGCCGCCGGCGCCGCCGACGTTCTCGACCACGAACTGCTGGCCGAGATGCCGCGAGAAGATGTCGGCGACGATCCGCCCGGTGATGTCGGCCGGCCCGCCGGCCGCGAACGGCACGATGATGGTGCCGGAGTGCGTCGGATAGGTCTGCGCCTGCGCGCCGATCGCCCCGACCAGAAAAAACGCAAGCGTGAGCGCCAGCCGTTGCATGCCCGTCCTCCCCCGAGTTGCGCGCCGCTTATTTCTTCTTGCGCGCCTTGCCCGCCATTGTCCCAGGCTTGGCGGTCTTTTTGCTGACTTTCTTGCGCGCCGCCGCGGCGCGTTTCGTCGCAGGCACGAGGCCGCCCTTGGCGTTTTTCACCTTGGCCTTGGTGAGCTGCCAGCCCTTCCAGTTGATGTCGAACACGATGCCGTTCGGGTCCTTGAACTTGCGTTCGAAGCCGTCGTCCTCCGGGTCGCCGAGATCGTAGAAGAACTTGCCGCCGGCCTTCTCGACCTGCTTCTGCTGCGCCGGCAGGTCGTCGCACTGGAAGCCGAAATGGTGGATGCCGGTCCAGCCCGCCGGCACGCCCGAGCCTTCCTCGCCCTTGTATTGCAGCAGCGCCAGATTGACCTCGCCGTCGCTCATGTAGCAATTCCAGGCGGTCTTGCCCTCCTTGATCTCGGTGCGCTTCAGCCCGAACGCCTTCTCGTAGAAATCGGCGGTGGCCTTGATGTCTTTGACGCAAAGCGCGATGTGGCGGATGCGGGCGGCCATGGATGAACTCCGTTGCTTAATGTTTCCGGCAGTCTAGGAGCTTCGCCGGGCGATTTCCATGACTGGGCGCCGCTTCATTCGACTCTCTTGAATTTCTGCACGCGGCGGCCGTACCCGACCTCGGCGGTAAAGAGATTGCCCTTGCTGTCGATGGCGATGTTGTGGACCCACTTGAACTGCCCGGGCTGGCGGCCGTGACGGCCCCATTGCGCGAGGACCTCGCCGGTCTCGCGCGACAGGGTGACGATCTGCCCGTTGGCGCCGTCGGCCACGAAGATGAACTTCTGCTGCGGGTCTTCGGAGAGCACGAGGTCCCACACCGAGCCGTTCGCCAGAGTCTCGGGCGTGACCCGGAACTCCTTCACGAAGGTGCCGTCCTTGCGGAAGATCTGAATGCGGTTGTTGGTGCGGTCGCAGACGTAGACCAGATTGTCGTTCGACAGCCGCACGCAATGCACCGGGTTGCCGAAGCTTTTCGAAGGCTCCGCCGCCTGGGTGTAGGCCGGCAGCTTGTCATCGGTCGGCGTCTTGGTGCCGTAGGCGCCCCAGAGGCGTTTGAATTCGCCGGTCTTGGAGTTGAACACGATCACCCGGCGGTTGCCGTAGCCGTCGGCGACGTAGATTTCGCCCGCGGCCGCGTCCGTCATCATGTGCGCGGGCCGGCCGAGCCGCGTGGTGGACATCGAGCCCTTGGTGCCGTCGTCCTTGCCGATCTGCTGCAGGAACTTTCCATCCGGCGTGAATTTCAGGATCTGGTCGCCGTCATTGTTGCCGCCGACCCAGACATTGCCGTCATGGTCGACGTGGATGCCGTGCTCGTTCTTGACCCAGGGATGACCCGCGTTCGGACCGCCCCACGACGCCAGCAGGTTGCCCTCGGGATCGAACTTCAGCACCGGTGGAGCTGCGATGCAGCACTTCGTCTCTGGCGGATTCTTCTGCGCGCCCTTCTCGTCGTCGAGCAGCGTGAGAGGCCGATGGATGATCCAGATGTTGTCCTGGCCATCGACGGCGATCCCGGACACTTGGCCGAGTATCCAGTTGTCCGGCAGCGGTTTCGGCCAGAACGGCTCCGGCTGAAAGCGTGGGATGGTGTCCGGCTTGGCTTGTTGTGCCGTTGCGGCGGCGCGGCAGCAACGCCAACGCCACGGCCGCCAGCGAAGCAAAAATCAATCTGCAAGTCATCACGACCTCCCCCGATAGACTAGTTCGACGGCGCTTCGATCTTGTTGTCGCGCACGACTTCGCCCCAGCGCGCGATCTCGCTCTTCAGATAAGTCGCGGCGCCCTCCGGCGTCTGCTGCGCCTTGGGATAGGGCACCATGCCGCTCGCGGCCCACGATTTCAGGATGTCCGGATCGATCAGCGCGTCCTGCACGGCGTCGTCGAGCGCTGTGACGATCGGCTTCGGCAGCCCCGCCGGCGCCAGCATGATCTGCCAGAAGTCGATGTTGAGCTTCGGGCCGTACTGCGCGACGAAGCTCGGCACGCCCGGGAACTGCGGCGACGGCTCTTTCGAGGTGATGCCGAACACCTTGACCTCGCCGGAGGCGAACTGCCCGAGCACCTGCTGCGGCGTTGCAAAGAACAGGTCGATGTGGCCACCCAGCGTGTCCTGGAGCATCGGGGCGGCGCCGCGGTAGGGAATTTGGGTGACCTCGACGCCGAGCGCCTGCGCCAGCAGCGCAGTGGCGAGATGCCCGGTCGATCCAACGCCCGGATGGCCCATCTTGGCCGGCGTCGTCTTCATCCACGCCACCAGCTCCGGCAGCGTGTTGGCGGCAAGCGTCTTGCGGCCGACCAGCACCAGCGGATTGGAGTTGATCATCGCGATCGGCAGGAAGTCCTTCTCGGTGTCGAACGGCAGCGTCTTGTAGAGCGAGACGTTCGCGGAAAGCTGGAGGTTGTGGACCATCAGCGTATAGCCATCGGGCGCCGCATGGGCGACGCGGTGGCCTGCGATGTTGGTGCCGCCGCCGCTGATGTTCTCGACGACGAAATTCTGCCCGAGTTTGGCCGCCATCTTCGGCGCGATCTGCCGGGTCACCTGATCGGTCGGGCCACCGGCCGGGTAGGGGACGATGATCGTCACCGGGCGGGTGGGATAGGACTGCGCGTGGGCGGCGTTTTGGGGCGCGGCGCTCGCAGCGAGCGCCGCCAGGGCGGCGGCGAAAAGACGCAACATCGCTTGTTTCACTCCCGGCCCGAAACGTTCCGTTCGGTGCCGCAAAGATAGCACATCGATCCCGGCTGGCGATCCGCGCCGTCCCGGTCTATCGTCCGCGCAAAATCGCAACCCGCAAGGAGGATCACGTGGCTCAATCGTTGCCCCAGCGCGCACTCGGCAAGTCCGGCATCCAGGTCTCCGCCATTGGGCTCGGCTGCATGTCGTTTTCCGGCACCTACGGTCCGTCCGAGGACGCCGCCGCGACCGCGCTGATCCACGAGGCGCTCGAAGCCGGCATCACCATGCTGGATTCCTCCGACGCCTACGGCAAAGGCCAGAACGAGACGCTGCTCGGTGCGGCGCTCAAGGGCCATCGCGACCGCGCCATCGTCGCCACCAAGTTCGGCAACCTCGGCGGCGCCGGCGGAAAGTTCGCCGACAACCGGCCGGAGTTCGTCGCCAGCTCCTGCGAGGCGAGCCTGAAGCGGCTCGGCATCGATGTGATCGATCTCTACTACGCGCACCGCATCGATCCGAACGTGCCGATCGAGGACACCGTCGGCGCCATGGCCAAGCTCGTGCAGCAGGGCAAGGTCCGCGCGCTCGGCCTAAGCGAGGCCTCGCCCAAGACCGTCGCCCGCGCCCACAAGGTGCATCCGATCGCGGCGGTGCAGAACGAGTTCTCGCTGCTCTACCGCGAGCAGGCCGACGACACCCGCGCCACCACCCGCGATCTCGGCATCTCGTTCGTGGCCTATGCGCCGCTCGGCCGGGGCTTGCTCACGTCCGACATCGCCGACCCGGCGACCTTGAGCGAAGGCGACACCCGCAAGCGCCAGCCGCGCTACTCGGGCGACAACCTCGCCCACAACCGCACGCTGGCGCAGAAGGTGCAGGCCATCGCCGCCCGCAAGGGCTGCACGCCGGCGCAACTCGCGCTGGCCTGGGTGCTGGCGCAAGGCCAGGACGTGATCCCGATTCCCGGCACCAAGCAGAAGAAGCGGATGATGGAGAATATCGGCGCGCTCAGCGTCAAGCTCAGCGACGCCGACCTCAAGGAGATCGCCGACGCGGTGCCGAAAGGCGCCGCCAAGGGCACCCGCTATCCGGAAGCGCAGATGGCGAGCTTGTATATCTGAGAGGGCGCCGCCTGGCGGCGATCAGTTCGCGATCGCCGCGCGCTTGAGCGGGTAGGCATCGGCGTCGTACAGGGCGCGGATCTCCTGGTCGCTGAAGCGCGCCTCGTTGACCTCGAGATAGGCGCCGAGCAGCACCGCCGACGGGATTTCCTCGATGGCGAAGCGCAGCGCCTCGGCTGCGGTGTTGAAGCGCTTGTAGGTGATGCGGCCGCGGCCCTTCTTGATGCGGCTCGGATAAAGCTCCGCCGGCGCGCCGTAATCGAACCCGGTCAGGTTCCGGACCTGCCGGTGCGCCTGGTCGCGGGCACGGTTGATGGACTGCGTCTGGTGGGACATGACTGCTCCTTGAAGCTTGATCGAAAACCGCTCGAAGCAATCCGCCTACCGGACGAACACAATCTG
This sequence comes from uncultured Alphaproteobacteria bacterium, assembly GCA_963785665.1. Lineage (GTDB taxonomy): Bacteria > Pseudomonadota > Alphaproteobacteria > Rhizobiales > Xanthobacteraceae > Z2-YC6860. Next base: position 211,856 of record CAWAWF010000017.1, on the reverse strand, counting down.
AACGGCACAGATGAAATGGTCCTCGTATATATAGCCCGGAATGGCCTCGAAACCAGGGGTTTCGGCCTATAAATCGCCCTTGGCCTGACAGGAAAAAGGGGCCTTTGTTCCGCCATGGCAAATTTCGCCCCTGGCCAAGCCCGGCTCCCGGCTTCTCGGAGGGGCCGGGCTGCGCGCCCTGCGGGCACTGGCGTGGTTAACCGGAGCGGCCCTCACGGCGCCCGGTACACCAGCGCGTCTTTGACCTTTTCGACGAACGGCAGTGGCGTCGCGAAGATACTTGCCGCCAATGTTTGCAGGTCGCTGCCGGAAATCGGATCGATGGCAAGCCCGATTCGCTGTGCCTCCGCGAGCAGGTCCTTGTCGGCCATCGCCTCCATGAATGCCTTGCGCAACGCCGCGACGCGGTCGTCCGGCACACCCGGCGCCATCATGTAGGGGCGGCCGAACGTCTCCGACGAGTAGATCAGCTCCATGATCTTGCGGTTCTCCGGCGAGGTGGCGAAGTCGACCGCAAGCGGCACGCCCATCTTGTTGATCTCCGGGTTGCCCTTGTCATGCTCCTGCACGATGACGCGGATGAAGCCGGACTTCACCCAGTCCGGCTTCTGGGCGTTGAGGCTCGACCACGAGAACCCGCACAGTCCATGCACCTCGTTCTTCTCGATCGCGAGCGTGATCTCACGCGTGCCGGGATAGCCGCTGACCTGCTTGATTTTGGCGCCAGTGGTGTTGTTCAGCATAGCCGGATAGTCACGCGTCGAGGTGCCGGGCTGGCTTGCCCCGATCAGCCATTCCTGGGTCAGCGCCTGCTTGAACGACTTGATCGGCCCGTCCGATCGCCCGATGCAGACATAGTGGTCGGTGGTGGCGGAGCCGATCTGGATCAGCTTGGTGGCGTCGTGGCGGAGCCGGCGTGCCGTGCCGAGGGCCACGTCGAACACCGCGTCCATGATGGCGTTGTTCTGTGGCGCAACGATGTAGGTGCCGTCCTTCGGCGCTACGTTATAGACATGCGCCACCGCGGCGTTGGAGCCGGCGCCCGGCATGTTAGTGACCACGATGGTGGGATTGCCGGGGATGTACTTGCCCATATGGCGGGCCATCAGCCGCGCGTAGATGTCGTAGCCGCCGCCCGGCGAGGAGCCGACGACCACGGTGATCTGGCGGCCCTTGTAGAACTGCGCGACGGATTCCTGCGCAAGTGCCGGAAAAGCCGTTGTCCCCGCCAGTGCGACAAGCAAAACGACTGTTTTCATGGGCGCCCCGCCACCGTTCGCTGGTGCCAACGATAACACAAGCTTGAGACTGGCGCGCGGTCCGCGCATTCTGGCTGCTGGCGCGAATCATCAAACCTTCATGGCCGACTACGACCTCGCCATCATCGGCGGCGGCATCAACGGCACCGGCATCGCGCGCGACGCCGCCGGCCGCGGCTTGCGCGTGCTGCTGCTTGAGCAGAACGACCTCGGGTCCGGCACTTCTTCGGCCTCGACCAAGCTGATCCATGGCGGGTTGCGCTATCTCGAGCATGGCGCGCTGCGGCTGGTCCGCGAGGCGCTATCCGAGCGCGAGGTGCTGCTGCGGACGGCACCCCACCTCATCCATCCGATGCGGTTCGTGCTGCCGGCGGTGCCGGGCCCGCGCTCGCCGTTCATGCTCCGGCTCGGCTTGCTGCTCTACGATTGGCTTGGCGCCCGCAAGATATTGCCGCCATCGCGCCGGGTTGACCTCGCCACCCATCTCACCGGCCAGCCGCTGCTGCGGAAATTCCGCTCCGGCTTCGAGTACTCCGACTGCTGGGCCGACGACGCCCGGCTGGTCGCGCTCAATGCGGTCGACGCCGCCGAGCGCGGCGCTGAGATTCGCACCCGCACCCGTCTGGTCCGTGCCGAGCGCGAGGACGTCTGGCGGCTGATCCTCAACGTGCAAGGCCGCCGCGAGGTGGCGACCGCCCGCGTCGTGGTCAATGCCGCCGGGCCATGGGCAGGAGCCGTCTCGGAGACGATCCTGCGCATGGAGGGCCGGCCGCCGCTGCGCCTCGCCAAGGGCAGCCACATCGTGGTGCCGAAGCTGTTCGACCACGGCTACGGCTACATCCTGCAGAACACCGACAAGCGCGTGGTGTTCGCGCTGCCGTTTGCCGACGACTTCACCCTGATCGGCACCACCGACCTGAACTTCATCGGCTCGCTCGATATCGTGGCGCCGAACCCGGAGGAGGTGCTGTATCTATGCAGCGCCGTGAACGAATTCTTTCGGACACCGGTCAGCGCTGCCGATGTGGTCTGGGCGTTCGCCGGCGTCCGCTCGCTCTATGACGACAGCGGCGGTCGCGACACGCCCGAGGATGTCACCCGCGATTATCGTCTGGTGCTCGACGAACGCTACGGCGAGGCCCCGGTGCTGACGGTCTATGGCGGCAAGATCACGACCCACCGGCGCCTCGCCGAGGATGCGCTCGACAAGCTCGCGCATTTCTTCCAGTTGCGGCGGCGCTGGACCGCGGCAACGCCGTTGCCGGGCGGCGATTTTTCCTGGAACGCCATCGAGGCGGAGGTGGCGAAGGCGCGGCGCGCCTGGCCCTTCCTCGGCGAGCGCGAAGCGTGGCGGCTGGTTCGCGCCTACGGCACCCGGCTCGATCGCGTGCTCGGCGAGGCGAAGCAGCGCTCCGACCTCGGACCGTTCTTCGGGCCGCTCAGCGCGGCCGAGGTGCGCCATCTGATGACACACGAATGGGCGCGGCAGCCCGATGACGTGCTGTGGCGGCGGACCAAGCTCGGGCTGAAGCTGAGCAAAGCTGAAAGAGATGCGCTGGCGAAGTTCATGGCCGACCCACCGCCGCCATGAGCCACCTTATCGCCATCGACCAGGGCACCACCTCGACGCGGGCGATCGTGTTCGACGCTGGCCTCGCCCCGGTCGCGACCGCGCAGCAGGAGTTGCGGCAGATCTACCCGGCGCCGGGATGGGTCGAGCACGACCCGGAGGAAATCTGGACGGCGGTGGTGACCACCGTGCGCGAGGCGATGGCGAAGGCCGGCCTTGCGGCCAAGGATATCGCCGGCATCGGCATCACCAACCAGCGCGAGACCACCATCGTCTGGGATCGCGCGAGCGGCAAGCCGATCCACAATGCCATCGTCTGGCAGGACCGCCGCACCGCCGACGCCTGCGCGACGCTGCGCGCGGCCGGGCACGAACCGGCGGTCAGCGCAAAAACCGGCCTGGTGCTCGATCCGTATTTCTCGGCGACCAAGATCGCGTGGCTGCTCGACAACGGCCATGACCGGGCCCGTTCGTCGGCCGAGGCGGGCAGGCTCGCGTTCGGCACGGTGGACACGTTTCTGCTGTGGCGGCTGACCGGCGGCAAGGTTCACGCCACCGATGCCACCAACGCGTCGCGCACGCTGCTGTTCGATATCGGCCGCGGGGCGTGGGATCGCGACCTCGCCGAACTGTTCGATGTTCCAATGGATTTGCTCCCCGAGGTCCGCGACTGCGCCTCTGACTTTGGCGAGACCACGTGCCGATCTGTTCGGCGGCCCGATCCGCATCCGCGGCATCGCCGGCGACCAGCAGGCGGCCACCGTCGGGCAGGGCTGCTTCTCGCCCGGCATGATGAAATCGACCTACGGCACCGGCTGCTTCGCGCTGCTCAACACCGGCGCCGAGCAGGTCGCCTCGCAGCATCGGCTGCTCACCACGATCGCCTACCAGCTTGCCGGCCAACGCACCTACGCGCTGGAGGGCGCGATCTTCATCGCCGGCGCCGCGGTGCAGTGGCTGCGCGACGGCCTGCACCTGATCCGCGAGGCGGCCGAGGTTAACGCGCTGGCGGCGAAGGCCGATCCGGCCGAGCAGGTCTATCTGGTGCCGGCCTTCGTCGGGCTGGGTGCGCCGTATTGGGATGCCGATGCGCGCGGCGCGATCTTCGGCCTGACGCGCAACTCCGGCGCGGCCGAGCTTGCGCGCGCGGCGCTGGAGGCGGTCGGCTACCAGACCCGCGGCCTGTTGGAGGCGATGCAGGCCGACTGGCCCGGGACCAGCGACACCGTGCTGCGGGTCGACGGCGGCATGACCGCGAGCGACCCCGCCATGCAGTTCCTGGCCGACATCCTGGGCGCCCCGGTCGACCGTCCGGTGGTGATGGAGACGACCGCGCTCGGCGCGGCCTACCTCGCCGGCCTCCAGGCGGGAGTCTGCCCCGAACCGTCCGGCTTCCAGACCACCTGGCGGCTCGACCGCCGCTTTCAGCCGGCGATGGAGGAGGCGACGCGCGCCCGCAAGTGGGCAGGCTGGCAGGCGGCAGTGGCGCGGGTGCGCACGACCGATTAGCGTTGCCGCGATGGGGGATGCATCGCTCGCTTCTGGGTTCGATCCGAAGTCTCGGCCGCTGGTTCGGTTCGAGGCGGTCAGCAAGCGCTTTGGCGGCTTTGTCGCCGTCGAGCGACTGTCCCTCGATATTTTCGAGCGTGAATTCTTTGCGCTGCTTGGGCCGTCGGGCTGCGGCAAGACCACGCTGCTGCGGATGCTGGCTGGCTTCGAGCGGCCGAGCGAAGGCCGCATCCTGCTGGACGGCGAGGATATCTCCGACGTGCCGCCGCATCGCCGGCCCGTCAACATGATGTTCCAGAGCTACGCGCTGTTTCCCCATCTCACCGTCGCGGCCAACGTCGCGTTCGGGCTCAGGCAGGAGGCGCTGCCGCGGTCCGAAATCGAAGCCCGGGTGCGCGACATGCTGGCGCTGGTGAAGCTCGACGGCTTCGATGCCCGCAAGCCTGACCAGCTTTCCGGCGGCCAGCGCCAGCGGGTCGCGCTGGCGCGCGCGCTCGCCAAACGGCCGCGCGTGCTGCTGCTCGATGAGCCGCTGTCGGCGCTCGACCGCAAGCTTCGCGAAGACACGCGCCTGGAGCTGAAGGAGCTTCAGGAAAAACTCGGGCTGACCTTCGTCATCGTCACCCACGATCAGGAGGAGGCGATGACGCTCGCCAACCGGATCGGCGTGATGAACGGCGGCCGCCTCGCTCAGGTCGCCACACCGCCTGACATCTATGAGCGACCGAACTCGCGATGGGTCGCGGGCTTCATCGGCGACGTCAATTTGATCGAGGGCAAGGTCGTGTCGTCCGGCCTCGGGCAGACCATTGTCGAGAGCCGCGCCGGCGAACGCGTGCTGGTGGCGCATCCGCCGGGTGCTTCGTACAGCGGGCCGGTGGCGGTGGCGGTGCGTCCGGAGAAAATCCAGATCGACACCGCGGCCGGGACGGCGAACACGGAGAACTCCTTCGCCGGGCATGTCGTGCAAGTCGAGTATCTGGGCGGCGTGCTGGCCTACCGGATCAAGCTCGACAACGGCCTGGAGATGAAGGCCACGGTCGCCAACCGCGCGTCGCGCCGCGCCTCGCCACCGGCCGCTTCGGGCGATCGGGTCTGGCTGAGCTTTGCGCCCGAGGCCGCCGTGGTGCTGCAACAATGACCGGCACGCAGTCTGAGATGATCGCGCCGCGTCGGCATCATGGATGGGGCTGGCGGCTGTTGATCTTGATCCCGGCGCTGTGGCTCGTCGTTTTGTTCCTGGTGCCGTGCCTGATCGTTCTCAAGATCAGCCTGTCGCAGACGGCGATCGCGCAACCGCCCTACGTGCCGGTGCTCGATCCGGCTGCCGGCTGGGCGGGCTTGCGCGACTTCGTCGCCGCGCTGTCGTTCGACAACTACCGGATGCTCGGCTCCGACTGGATTTATCTGACGTCCTATCTGCGCAGCCTCTGGATCGCGACGCTGTCGACCACGCTGTTGCTGCTGATCGGTTATCCGATCGCCTACGGCATTGCGCGCATGCCCACGCGCTTGCGGCCGATCCTGGTCATGGCGGTGTTCCTGCCGTTCCTCACCGCGTTCCTGATCCGCATCTACGCCTGGATCAACATCCTGCAGCGCGACGGCCTGCTCAACGACGTGCTGCTGGCGCTCCGCATCATCCATGAGCCGGTGGTGTGGCTTTCGACCGACACCGCCATCGTGATCGGCATCGTCTATTCGTACCTGCCGTTCATGGTGCTGCCGCTCTACGCCAGCCTCGAAAAGATGGACGAGTCGCTGCTTGAAGCCGCGGCCGATCTCGGCGCGCCGCGCTGGAAGGCGTTCTGGCTGATCACCGTGCCGCTGTCGATGCCGGGCGTGCTGGCCGGAATCCTGCTGTGCTTCATCCCGATCGTCGGCGAGTTCGTCATTCCCGAGCTTTTGGGCGGGTCGGGCTCGCTGATGATCGGTCAGACCTTGTGGACCGAATTCTTCCAGAACAAGGACTGGCCGGTGGCCTCCGCCGTCGCCATCGCGTTGCTGGCGGTCCTGCTGGTGCCGATCCTGATCTACCAGCACCTCCAGATGCGCACGCTCGAGAAACGCTGATGCGCGGCCGGACCTCGATCTTCAATGTCACGTCCGTCGCGCTCGGCTTGGCCTTTCTCTATCTGCCGATCGCGATCCTGGTGATCTATTCGTTCAATGCCTCGCGGCTGGTCGCGGTCTGGGGCGGCTGGTCGACGCGCTGGTACGTCGCGCTGCTGCATGACGAGGCCATGCTGGATGCGGCCTGGAACAGCCTTCGCATCGCCGTGCTGTCGGCGACCGCGGCGACCGTGCTCGGCACGCTCGCCGCCGTGGTGCTGGTTCGCGCCGGCCGTTTTTTCGGACGTACGCTGTTCTCCGGCATGATCTATGCGCCGCTGGTGATGCCCGAGGTCATCATCGGATTGTCGTTGCTGCTGCTGTTCGTCGCCCTCGGCGTCGACCGCGGCCTTTGGACGGTGACGATAGCGCACACCACGGTGACGCTGAGCTTCGTCACCGTCGTGGTTCAGTCGCGGCTGCTCGGCTTCGACCGCAGCCTGGAGGAGGCGGCGATGGACCTTGGCTGCCCGCCGCTGAAGACCTTCCTGACCATCACGCTGCCGTTGATCTTCCCGGCGGTCGCCGCCGGCTGGCTGCTCGCCTTCACGCTGTCGTTCGACGATCTGGTGATCGCAAGCTTTTCGACCGGGCCGGGCGCGACGACGCTGCCGATGCGGATCTATTCGGAGGTGCGGCTCGGCGTGAAGCCTGAGATCAATGCGATCTGCACCATCATGATCGCCGTCGCCGCGGCTGGCGTGATCGGCGCGGCGCTGTTCGGAGGGCGCGGCAAACGGTCAAGTTCCACATAAGGGCAGACATCGGTATAATGATGCCTTGAGCTAAGCTCTGGTCAGCCTGGGGGGATTTGATATGACCGGTAACATTGCCCGTGCGATTCTGCTTGCGTTCGTCATGGCTGCGGCCGTTCCAGGAACTGCGCAGGCCGGCAGCGCCTACGACGGCTCATGGAGCCTCACCATCAACACCCAGCGCGGCACCTGCGACCCCTCCTATTATTTCCAGGTCCAGATCGCCAACGGCATCGTCTCCCACGCCAATCTGGTGAAACTCAGGGGCCGCGTGGCGCCGAGCGGTTTTGTCCGTGTGTCGGTTTCGGCCGGCGGCAAGACGGCGGCCGGCGCCGGCAAGCTGACCCGCACGGCAGGCGGCGGCCGCTGGACCGGCCGATCCGGCAGCGACCATTGCTCTGGCACCTGGACCGCCCAAAAGATGTAGTGGCGAGGGCGTCTCATAAACGCCCTACGTCGGCTGTTGGGGATAGAGCGGACTTGGCTCGACGGCCCTGGGATGTCTGCTTTCCACCCAAAGCGACAGCGGTTAGGCGATCTGCGACCATCTTGGTTTCCCGTTGTATGCGCGACTCGAGTGAGGGAATCCGTGGTTCACATGAAAGGACCTCAAGATGTTGCCGACGCATTCCAGGCCGCCTGGAACGCTCACGACATGCAGGCTCTCGGTAGCCTATTTGAGGAGGATGCGACCTTTGTAAACCGATTTGGGCATTACGTTCGAGGCGTGGGAGAGATCGTTGCCCTGCACGCTCCAATACATGAAACGATCTACCGTGATTCCACACTGATGAACGAGGTGATCGACGTGATTCCGATAGCCGATGGCGCGGCCGTCGTTCATTTCTGGAGTCGGCTCAGTGTTGGTACGGCTCATCCCGCCGGGCCGCACCAAGTCGATACCCTGATCCTATCAGTACTTACCCGCCGTGATGATACGTGGCGAATTAAAGCCCTGGAGAACGTCACGCTGACGAACCCTCGAACAGGAGAAATGGTTTTGAGATAGCGAGCAGCGGCGAGCGTTGATTGGAAAGACCGCCGCGTTGGCGTCTTTCTTTTTGCGGTGCATTAGTCGCTAGTGGCACTTGGCGGGCATGTCAGCATGGCCCCGATGAACACGCGCCCTAGTCCTGCTTCTGGCTGCTGCTGCCGGGCGGCCGGAACAGGTAGATCACGAACCACACCGGCAGGATCACCATCGCGCCGACCAGTAGATTCGGTGCGGCCCAGGAAATGCCGCGGCGGGCGATGTCCTCGACCCGCTCGTAGGACAGGCCGAATTCCTTGATGAGCTGCTCGGCGGTGATGCCGAAATGGCTGAGGATCGTGCCGACGATCAGCGAGGCGACCGCGACCTTGACCAGCGTGCGGATCAGGGGATGCAGCATAGAGCCTCGTCGCCAGCCAAGCCGGCCGGCTGATTCGCTGAACCAATGATAATCGAAATGGCGCGCACTTGCCCGTGACCCGGCCGGCTGCGGAAGCGAAGCAACGGGAAAACGACGATGCTCTAAGGCTTCGGGGGCGCTGGAGTTCCGGCTGGGGGGCTGACAGCCCCGCCGGTCAGCCGCTCGATGGCGGAGCGGACGGTGTCGCGGGTGTTTCGGTTGCGGACCGCGTTCAACAGCGGGCTCGCGGCCGGCGAGCGCGCCAGCAGGCTTTGGGTGTCCGGCAGCAGCATCGGGTCGTCCCAGGGCCCTTGCACCACAAACGGCAGTTCGAAAGGCTGCGGGCCGTCGGCGGTGGCGGCGAGCGCCGCGACGCCATGCAGGTCAAAGTCCCGCCCCGGAATGGAAGCGGAGCCGGACAGGCCGAGCCGCACCTTCGAACCCTCCAGGTTGACATTCTCGATGGTGGCGATGCCGTCGCTGATCTTGAAATCTGCGGTGAACTTCTCAAACGGCGTGCGGCCATTGCGGAAATCACCGGTGCCGGAAAGCGGCCTGCGCTCCAACCGCCGCAGCAACTGCTCCACATTCCACCCCACCAGCGAACCCTGCCGGCCGGTCAGGTTGGCAGTCCCATTGAGCGTCCGTGTCAACGCCATCACGCTGCTGCCAGCGGCATCCAGCGTCACGGCGACGTCGCCGCGCCCATCGATGCGGCGAAACTGGAAGATGTCGCCGAGACATTGCTCAAGGTCCACATCGACGAACTGGAGCTGTGACTTGAACTCGGCGCCGGCGTCGGACGCCGCCAGCGCGACGGTGCCCTTGAGCACGCCGCCGAACGCCTGCGACTCGCCGACCGTCACCAGGAGCTTGCCGCCGCGCAGATTGGCGGCAACGGCGGTGCGGCCGAGCTTGGCGCGCGCCATGGTGATATGCGCCGCCGAAAGCCGCAGGTCGAGATCCCATCCGGTCAGGCCGTCGACCGCCAGCGGCACCCGGTTCCAGTCGCGTTCGTTGTTGGTCAGCAAGCGGACGGTGGAGATGTAGGGCGTCAGATCGAGTTCGTCGGCGGCGAGCGTCCCCTGCAACGTCTGACGGCCATCGGTGGCGAAGGCGAGCACGCCTTCGGCGACGTTGCCGTCGAGCTCGATGTTGACGGTGGACAGCGCGATCGTTCCGCCCGACACGTTGGTCTTCGCCTTGAGCGCGAAGCGGCCGAAGCCGCCGCCGGACGGCGGCCGGACGCCCGCCCAGCGGAAGGTGTCCCGCAGCGATGGCGAATCCGCCGCGACCGTGCCCTCGATCTTCAAGGTCGGTTGCGTGCTCCAGTTGCCTTCGAAGGCGAACTTGGCCGGCGCGCCGGTGAGGCGGACCTTCAGGCCGGAGCGGTCGCCGGCCAGCGCCGCGGCGAAGTCCGCCAGCGTGATCGAGCTGTCGATCGGCTCATCGTGCCAGACGAAATGGCCGGTGGCGGCGAAGCTCTTTGAGATCGACGGCCACGCCAGCGCCAGCTCGACGTTGCGGAAGCTCTCGTCGATGCCGCGGGCGTCGTCTCGCAGCGTGATGGTGCCGTCGTTGATGCGGATTTCGGTGAACGAGGTGGCGTCGACCGGCCGGTTGGCCTTGGGGCCGAGCGCACGCGCCAGCGCATCCACCAGGCTCGCCCAGTTGGAGCGGCCGTCGTGATCGAAGCTGACGTTGATGCGCGGGCGCACCAGCGACACGTCGGCGATCTCGATCCGGCCGGCGAACAAGGGGAAGAACCTCAAGCGTGCGGTCAGGCGGTCGGCGGCCAGCACCGGCTTGTTGTCGTCGCCGAGCGACACATTGGTGAAGGAAACCGCGCCGGTCGGGAACAGCGACACCGCGACGTCGCCGCGCAACGTGACGTCGAGCCCGGTGACGTTGCGGATTTCGGCCTTGGTGGCGTCACGCACGGTGTCGACGGGAATAAGCACGGCCATCGCGGTGACCGCGGCAACGCCTGCCACGACGACGGCGGCGATGGCGATCCCTAGGCGCTTGAAACCGGTAGCCGCGGTCACGTTCGTTCCAGCCGATGGGTGCTTGATGCCGGCACTATAGCGGGCGACTTGAGTGGCGCAACGTCGCGCCTTGTCGCGGTATTTGGCCGCCTTCTGTGACCCTTTCGTGGCCGGACGCAACGCTGCGAAGCAGCCACGAAACGCCGCAGTTCAGTTGTTCTTCAGGGCGACGCGGTAGCTTGCCTCGGTCTTTGACTTGATTTCATCGAGGCTCGTGCCGGGTGCCAGTTCGATCAGCGTCATTCCGCCGCTGCCCCTGCGGTCGATGGTGAACACGCCGAGGTCGGTGATGACCATGTCGACAACGCCGGCGCCGGTCAGCGGCAGGTTGCACTTCTTGAGCAGCTTGGCCTCGTTCTTGGCCGAGTGCTCCATGATCACCACGACCTTTTTCACGCCGGCGACGAGGTCCATGGCGCCGCCCATGCCCTTCACCATCTTGCCGGGGATCATCCAGTTGGCGAGATCGCCGTTCTCGGCCACCTGCATGGCGCCGAGCAGCGCGAGATCGATGTGGCCGCCGCGGATCATCGCGAACGAATCGGCCGACGAGAAGAAGCTCGTGGTCGGCAACTCGGTGACGGTCTGCTTGCCGGCGTTGATGAGGTCGGGGTCCTCGTCGCCCTCGTAGGGGAACGGCCCGAAGCCCAGCATGCCGTTCTCGCTCTGCAGTTGGACGCTCATGCCGGTCGGAATGTAGTTCGACACCAGCGTCGGGATGCCGATGCCGAGATTGACATAGAAGCCGTCGCGCAACTCCTGCGCGGCGCGCTCGGCCATCTGCTCGCGGGTCCAGGGCATGGTTTCCTCCTACGCGACGACGCGCTTGCGCACGGTGCGCTGCTCGATGTGCTTGACGGCGTCGGGAACGTGGACGATCCGCTTCACATAGACGCCTGGCGTGATGATGTGGTCGGGATCGATCTGTCCGGGCTCGACCAGGTTCTCGACCTCGGCCACGGTCGACTTCGATGCGGTTGCCATCATCGGATTGAAATTGCGCGCGGTCTTCCGATAGACGAGGTTGCCTTCGGTGTCGGCCTTCCAGGCGTGCACGATGGACAGGTCGGCGACGATGCCGCGCTCCATGATGTATTTGTCGCCGTCGAACTCGCGCTCTTCCTTGCCCTTGGCGATGTCGGTTCCGACGCCAGTGCGGGTGAAGAAGGCCGGGATGCCGGCGCCGCCGGCGCGGATGCGCTCGGCCAGGGTGCCTTGCGGGTTGAATTCGATTTCAAGCTCGCCGGCGAGGTACTGCTGGGCGAACAGCTTGTTCTCGCCGACGTAGGACGAGATCATTTTCTTGACCTGCTTGGTCTCCAGCAGCAGGCCGAGGCCGGCGCCATCGACGCCGGCATTGTTGGAGACCAGGGTGAGATTTTTAACGCCGGAGTCCCGGATCGCCAGGATTAGCGTCTCGGGGATGCCGCACAGGCCAAAGCCGCCGGCACAGATCAACATGCCGTCCTTGAGCAGACCGGCCAGCGCCGCCTTGGCGTCCGGATAAACCTTTTTCATGCGATAACGCCCTTACCCGTCGTGAACCGAGCAATTCCTGTGCCTGTCTCTAGCCGAGGCGACGCGACGCAATCAAGCGTCCCGGCCGGGCGCGAGGCGCGGCGGGAACGCACAGGTTTTGAGCAGAAGCCGTCAGCGCGTCTGGAGCCCTTTGGCCTTGATGACCGCGGCGGCCTCAGGCGTGGTCAGGAACTTGACCAGCGCCTCGGCGGGCTTGGAATCCTTGGCATGGACGCCAAGCGAGAAGTTGGTGGTCGACTGGATGTCCGCCGGCAGCATGCCGCCGACTTCGGCGCCGGCAAAGGGCAGCACTTCGCTGACCTGGGTGAAGCCGATCTCGGCCTCGCCGTTGGCGACCGCTTCGCCGGCGGCGTGGACCGATTTCAGCTTGCCCTTGATCTGCTCGGCGACGCCGAGCTTCTCGAACACCCCCTTGAGGTAGATGCCGCTGGCGCCGGTTTCGACCCAGGCGATCGACTTGGCCGACAGCAGCATTTTCTTGAATGCCTCGGTCGAGCTGAGGTCGGGCTTGGCGGCGCCCTTCTTGATCGCGACGGCGATGCTGGCGCTGGCCAGCGCGGTCCGCGAGGCGAGCTTGCCCTTCTTGATCAGGTCATCGACCGCGCCGTCGGTGAGCACTGCGACGTCGACCGCGGCGCCTTTTTCGATCTCGGTCTTGAGGGTTGCGGCGGTGCCCCAGGTGAACACGATCTTGTTCCCGCTGGCCTTCTCGAATTTTGGTCCGAGGTCCTCCAGCACGGTCTTCACCGCGTTGGAGCTCAGCACCTTGATCTCGGCGGCGTGCGCGGGCGTGCCAAGCGCGAGCGCGGCGGCTGTTGCGACGAGCGCCGCAATGCGGATGGTCATGAAAATCCTCCCGTGGCCACTTGTCGGGCCTTCGAGATGGTCCCCCGCGCGACGCGGATTGGCAAGGGCCGATCAGCCGCCGGAACGAGGCTGCGGCGACTGCGAGGCGGGCAGTTCGGCGATCTCGGCGATCAGCTTCTTGATGATGGCCTGGCCGAACGAATTGAAGTTCTCGGCCACCACCACGAACGCGCCCGATCCGCCGACCACGTTGGCGCGATAGTAGTTGGCAAGCCCGCCCGGCGGGTTGGTGTGCTCGGGATTCCAGGCCATCGGCCGCTCGCTCAGAATCACCAACCCGTTGATGGTGACGCCCTGTGCCACCGCCTCATCGCGAGCGAGCGTGACGTCGCGTCCGGAGTTGTTGGTGCCGTCGCCGGATACGTCGATGGTGCGGCGGGGCGCCTTGTAGGGCGCGCTTGCCAGCGCGGCCATGGCAAAGTCGATACCGCCCGCGATCGAGGTGCGCTCGGCGAACGAGCGCGGCAGCTCGACGAGCTGGTCGCCGAATTTCTTGGCGGCGTCCTCGCCGTCGATCAAGGTCCAGTCGATCAGCAGCTTCTGCGAGCTGACGCCGGACCACTCGACGAAGGCGACCGCGATGCGCTTGTTGCGGCCGGCGGTGATCGCTTCGAGCACCCGCTTGTCGGCGAGCGCCGCGGCGTAGCCTTCGCGCTGAAGCTGGAATTTGGCCTGGTCGATGCTGCGCGAAACGTCGGAGGCAAACACCAGCAGCAGGTCGACCGGCTCCTGACCCTGCGCGCGCGCCGCCGAAATACCCGGCAGCAGCGCGAGCAGCAGGAGCAGCGATCGAACAAGGGCCAAGCTGCGCCTCACGATGCGCGGCTCACGATGCCGCGGCGCCGGTGTGGGTCCTCGCGTCGGCCCTCCGCATGGTTTCCAGGAACGTCCGCGCGATCTCGTCCTCCTGAGGCGCCCATTCGGTGTAGTTGATCAGCGGGATCTCCTGGTCCTTGATCGGCAACTGGTGCAGCACCGCGCCCGGGATTTTCGCGGCGGCGATCCTGCCGTTCACCGACGCATGGGTCTGGTCGTTGCCCGGAATGACGACGGTCGGCACCTTGATCGCGGCCAAGTCGGCGTCGGTCATGCCGAACACCTCGGTCTTGGTCGAGGCGATGAACTGATCCATCCAGTTCGACATCACCGCGATGTATTGCTTCGGGTCCATCGCCATCAGTCGGTCGCGGGTCTGCGGATTGGCGGCGATGCGCTCCATGTACTGCTCGGTGGCGCAGACGGCGGCCATGCCGCCCTTCTGGGCTTCCTTGATGAAGGCGCCGTAGTAGTTCTCCGGCAACCGGCCGGCCGCGAAGGCGCCGCCGGTGACGCGCATCAGCAGCAGCGCCCGGGTGTCGTTCGGGAAACGGGTGTAGTAGCGCATCGCGGTGCGAGCGCCCGCCGATGAGCCGCCGATCACGGTCGGCGTGGCGCCAAGCTGCTTCAGCAGATCGTGCAGGTCGTCGAGCCAGAGGATTTCCTCGGCGGTGTCGCCCTCGATCAGGACGTCGGAGCGGCCGGTGTTGCGGCGGTCGTGCAGCACGACGCGGTAGCCGCCCTTGGCGAGCTTCTGCGCCAGCGGGATGAACTCGTCGTGGCCGCGGCGGCCGCCGGTGATCAGCGCCACCCAGGGACCGCGCTCGCCGATGACCTGATAGAAGATGTTCACTCCGCGGACTTTTGCGACCGGCATGACGCGACCCCCGTGATGTTCAGGCGCGCCCCGGCATGGCGGCTGCGCGCGGATGCCGCATCATAGACCGATACCGGGGGCAGGGGGAGCGGCTGGAGTGGGTCCGGCGAACGGCTATTCCGCCGCAATCCGATGGGCGGGGAACGCCACCTCGACCAGGGTGCCGGTGTTGACGGCGCTTCTGATCTTGAAGCTCGCGCGATTGGCCTCGGCCAGGGCCTTGGTGAGCGGCAGTCCGAGGCCGGTTCCGCCGGAACCCCAGCGCGCCGAGGTGGCGAGCTGGCGGAACGGCTCCATCGCCACCGCGATGTCCTGCTCGCTCATGCCGACGCCGGTGTCGCGCACACGCAGCACCACGTCGCCGTCGTCGCCGCGCGCGGTCGAGACGATAACCTGGCCGCCGACGCCGGTGAACTTGATCGAGTTGGACAACAGGTTGAGCAGGATCTGGCGCACCGACCGCGCATCGGCGGTGACCGCCGGCAACGTCGGCCCGAGCGAGGTGCGGATGATGATGCGCTCGCGGCTTGCCTGCTCCTGCATCAGCGCGACGCTTTGCTGTGTCAGCTCGTTGAGGTCGACATCGGAGAACTCAAGCTCGAGCCGGCCGGCTTCGATCTTCGACAGATCGAGCAGGTCGTTGAGCAGCGAGACCAGGTGGCCGCCGGAGGTGTGGATGTCCTTGAGATATTGCCGGTAGCGCTCGTTGCCGACCGGGCCGAACCGCTCCTGCATCATCACCTCGGAAAATCCGATGATGGCGTTGAGCGGCGTGCGGATCTCGTGGCTGATCTTGGCGAGGAAGTCGGACTTCGCCGACGACGCCTTCTCGGCCTGGCGCCGGGCGGTGAGAAGCTCGCCCTCGGTCTTCTTCCAGAACGTCATGTCGCGGAAGATGGCGCAGAGCTTGCCGTCGTCGATCCGCGACAGCGTCATGAACAGCGGGATCAGCCCGCCCTCGCGGCGGCGGCCGATGATGTCGCGGCCCCGGCGCGCCCGCGCCGGGTTGGCCGCGGTGTCGAGCGCGTCGCGCACATCGTGCTGGCTTTCCGGCGCGAACAGGCTCGCGAACGGCAGCCCGGTCAATTCATGGCTGGCATAGCCGAACAGCTTCTCGGCGCCGCCGTTGATCGATTGCACCTGGGCTTCGGCATCGAAGACGACGACGCCGTCGGCCGCCGCGTCGAGAATCTCGCGAACCTCACTGGCTTCCGCCTTGGCGTGGCGCAACGCCGACTCGAAGGTCTTCTGACGGTCGCCGCCGCTGCCGCCGCTGCTGCTGCTGCCGACACCGGTCAACATCAGGACCAGCGCCGATTCACCGTCCCACGGCGAGGTGAACAGCCGCGCTTCCACCGGCACCTGATCGCCCTGGTTGGTGGCGATGCTCAGCGATTGAGCGCCGTTGGTGTCGCCAGGCTCCTTGTCCTTCGGCTCGACGAACAAGGCGTCGAGCCCGCCGGCGTCCTCCAGAGCGCGCAACTGGTCGTAGCCGGTCCAGTCGAGGAAGGCGCGATTGGCGTAGATCAGCCTGTCGAGCCGATAGACCAGGACGCCGATCGGCAAGCGGTCGAGGATCGGTCGTTGATCCATTGCCGGCGCGCGTGCGGCCGGTGCTTCCGGCTTCGATTCCTTGAGCGGCGCCGCTCGCTCGATGGGAGGTTTGGCGGCGGCCGGCGGCGGTGGTGCGACCGCGGCTGGAGGTGCCGGTGCGACCTCGTCGAGCGGTTGTGACTTGTCCTTGTCCCGATTGCGCAGACGCGCCGAAAGCCGGTCGCCGAGTTCGCTGAAGGCGCTGCTTTCAACCGGTGTCAGCGTAGCCACGCCTTCGGCGACCGGAGCCGACGGAAATGGCACCACATTCAACGGCGGCGTCTCGGTGGCGGGGGCTTCGTCGCGGAACACTGGAGGTTCGTTGTGTGGGGCCGGCGGGCCGGTCCGGCGCGCCCGCGCGATCGCGTTGAGCCGGGCGATATCGCGGCATACGCCGAAGCCGCGGTAGCCGAGGAAATTGCGGTCGCGGTCGAACACCGGCAGCCCCGACATTTCAATCGGAAGGCGCATGTCGCCGCCGTCCACCGGGAAGCCGATGGTGATGCCGCTCCAGGTCTCACGCGAGGCGATGGCGCGGGCGACCTGGCCCTCGGGATCGAGTCCCAGTGCGGTTGCGATGTCGTTCCAGGGTTCGCCGATGGAGGCCGCGGTCTGCGGTCCCATCACCGACTTGAATTCGTCAGAGCCGGTGGTGAAGCGGCCGCCATCGTCCATCTGCCAGACAAAGCGGAGCGGTTGACGCCGCTCCGCCACCTTGGCGGCCGCAGCCGGCTGCGCCTCCGGGCTTGGCGGCTTGGCCGGTGGGATTTTGCGCGGCGGTGGTTGGGGTGGCGCCGGCGTTGCCAGCTTTTTCAGGCGTCGGCGGCGGTGGTGATGCGGCTGTGGTCACTGGCTCAGGCGCAGGTGGTTTGACGGGCTTTTGCACCGGCGCGGCCGGGGCCTGCGGCTTCGCCGGACGTTCAACCGGTGCCGGCTTTGCCTCAGCGGCAAAGGCGACCAGAAGCGCGGTCGAGGCATCGGCGCCGATGCGCGCGATCGAAAATTTGCCGCCGCCGTGCTCGCCTTCGGCGTGGCCAGCGGCCAACGCGGTGGCGCCGAGCGCGCCCGCGCGTAGTCCGGCGAGGTTTTGGGCGCGGCCGAGACGAGCGCGCCCGGATGGCGTGGCCGATAACAGGGACCCATCGGCCGCAAACAGCGCCAGCGGTTCGCTGCCGCCGGTGAGAAGACGTTCGGCCTTGTCGGCCGGCGAAAGCCGCTGGCCGGCGGATTCGGTAGCGACAATCAGAATGGCGGGTGTGCGGTCGGCGAGCGAGATGCGGGAGCAGCCGCACATCACCGCGCCGCCCAGGCGTCCGCCGAAACCGCGCAACCGCTCGAGCCTCGGTGCCGCGGCAAGCGGCAGCGTGCCGGCCAGGCGCGCGATCTGAAGCGCGGCCGAGCCTTTGGGATCGATGGTGTGACCGGTCAGTGCGATGGACGAGGCGGCGTTGAAGACCGCGGCTGCCGCAGCATTGCCCCAGAGGATACGGCTGGCATCTGCGCTCCACAGCCATACTGGCGTGTCCGCCATGGCGTAGGACGCCAGGCGCGGGTCGCTCAGAAAGCCAAGGAGAGTTCCTTGCTCACGCATTCACGCGCTACCCCCGCGACCCGATCTGTCGGCCGGTCGCATTTATCTGAAATCGTCATAATCCCCGCGACTTGCGGCGTCCACGCCGACAAGGGCTTGCGCACTGTCCGAATGACCCTAACCTTAACTGCAGGCAGTCGGCGGGGTGGGTGCGGGTGGTAGATTAACACCTGAAACGCGATGACAGAGAGGCTCCCATGGCTGACCAATCGTTCAACGATTTCCTCCCTCCCGACATGCGCAAGTTCGCCGAGCAGAGCGTGCAACAGGCGAAAAAGGCGTTCGACGACCTGATGGGTGCGACCCAGCGGGCGGTCGCCACCTTCGAAGGCAACGCCACCACGGCGCACACCACCGCGCTGGAACTTCAGCGCAAGGTGGTGGGCTATTCCGAGCGTAACGTCGCGGCTTCGCTGGAGTTTGCCCAGAACCTGTTGCGGGCCAAGGATGCCGAAGCCGTGGTCAAGCTTCACGCCGACTACGTGAAGGCTCAGATGCAAACGCTCGCGGAGCAGGCCCGCGACCTGACCCAGCACGCCGCCAAGGCCGCGCCCGGTTCGTCCAAAACCTCCTAAATCGGCGGGTTCCCCATTGGGGCAAACCCGCGGCCTCACAATGACATTTTTGTGCATTGCAATAGTTTATATTGCGACGCAATATATGTGGTGTTATATAGGCGACTTAGGGTCGCAAAGGACCGGCGGGTATCGCGGCCGATGAAAACTCCCCCGGCTCGACGTGGCGACGGATCCAGGAAAACGGGAGCCGCCAAAAGCCACCCCAGGAACCGCACCAAGAGGATCAGCCCCATGTCAGACGTCAGCACAACCAAGGCGAAGGCCAAGAGCTTCAACCCCGAGACGCCGAAGTTCGAGATTCCCCGCTTCGACATGCCCAAGTTCGACATTCCGAAAATGGAAGTGCCGGCCGCGTTCCGCGAACTCGCGGAAAAGAGCGTGAGCCAGGCCAAGGACAACTGGGAAAAGATGAAGGCCGCCACCGAAGAGGCGAGCGACCTGATCGAGGACAGCTACGCCACCGCGACCAAGGGCGCCGCCGACTACGGCCTCAAGGTGATCGAGGCCGCCCGCGCCAACACCAACGCCCATTTCGACTTCGCCACCCAGATCATGACGGTGAAGTCGCTGGCCGAGGCGGTGGAGCTGTCGACCGCGCACATGCGCAAGCAGTTCGACACGCTCAACACGCAGACCAAGGAGCTGTCCGCTTTGGCGCAGAAGGTCGCGACCGAGACCTGCGAGCCGATCAAGGAAAGCGTCACCAGCGCCTTCAAGAAGGTTGCCTGACCGAAATTGAGCTGGCGCTACCGCAGAGGGGCACCGGTTACAGAACGCCCGGGTCGCAAGGCCCGGGCTTTTTGTATTTTGCGGCGGAAGCGGCCGTAGCTTGCCAAGCCGGGGCTTTGCTCCTAGTTTCCCGGCCCACCGCGACCCGTGCAGGAGTAGCTCAGTTGGTTAGAGCGCTGGTCTGTGGAACCAGAGGTCGGTGGTTCAAGTCCACCCTCCTGTACCACCTCGTTCGCGGCTTCGTCTGATCTTGCATTTCACGCTCGCTTGGCCGCCGCTGCGACGCTATCGCAGTCGCGCAAAATGCACAACCGCCCCGCAGGTTTCCCTGCGAGGCGGTCGGCCACCGAGCTGTTTATCAGCTTAGGCTTGGTGTGAGCCGCGCCAAGGTTCGCGCAGCTTAGTACCGCGACTTCACGTAGCGCGGAGCCTGGCCGTAGGCATCGTTCGGCGTAACCATGCCGTACGCGCGGAGCGGACGATCGCCGCCGCCCTGACGGTCGCAGTTGCACTCGCGGAGGTCGCGAACCTCACCCGGGAGCTCCTTTTCCTCAACGATATGCTGACGCTGCGTGTTGTACTTGTGCTCCACGAGATTGACGACGGTGTTGACGGTCTTGTTGTCAACGTTCCGCTTGGTCAGGATGAGCTCTTTCTCGATGATGGTATGGTTGTGCTGAACCGTACCAATGTTGCGAGTCTCATTCTCGTGGACGATCAGGTGATTGGTCTCGATCAGACGCTTCGACGGGACCACGCTCTGGGTCTCGATGACCCGGGAGTGATCGATGTCGCGGCTCTGCTTCAGGACTTCCTGACTGTCGTAGTTCCTCGGAGGAGGGCACTTGTAGCAGTCTTGATAACCGCTACCGCCGCCCTGATAACCACTCCCGTTGCGGGCGTAGTCATTGGCCGAGGCCGAAGTTGAGGTCGCTGCGTAGCCAACTGCCAGCAGTGCCCCCAGACACACTGTGAGGTACTTCATACTTACGCTCCCAATATCGCGGCTCATTCCGCGTGTTTTGGCTCAGAACGATGGCTGAGCCCCCATTGGCCTCCTCACAGTGGCGCCAACTTACGGCCATCTTTACGATTTGTTAACTACTAAATTTAACTAGCTAAGCCTTTTTATTCATTGAATTATTTTGATACAAAGCGGTGTCAAAATGAGACAGTTTTTCGGGCATATCTACAATATTATTGATGTGAAATAGGCGCGCGAAAACCGGGCCGATGCGAGAAAAAATATGGGCTTTGGGGCAGTCGCAAACCCGCTTTGCGGGTCGTTTGGGCGCGCCGATGGCGCAACCCACAAAGCCGCCGATTTCATACGTTGCGAGCGTGCTGAAGCGGTGCTGCGGCAACGCGCCACGCCCGCCGGTTTCGATGTAAGCTCGCTGCCACGCTCACTGGTGCCGAAGGTGATCCGCATGACCAACCCCACACCGCAACAGCTCGCGCATTCCGGCTCGCTCGAAGAGCTCTACAAGCAGCTTGAGCCGATCCGCATGGGTGCCGGCTGGGCCAAGCCCACTCCGTCGCTGTGGGCGGAGCCGAAGAAGTCGTTCGAGCCGTTCGTCTGGAGCTACGCGCAGGCCAAGGGCGCGCTCGATGCCGCCGGCCGTCTGATCAACACCGAGCTTGCCGAGCGGCGTAACCTGATCATGCAAAATCCCGCGGGCGGCAGCTACGCCACCTCGCGCACCATCGTCGCCGCCTACCAGATGATCATGCCGGGCGAGAAGGCGCGCTCGCATCGCCACACGCCGAACGCGCTGCGCCTGATCATCGACGCCGAGCCCGGCGCCTACACCATCGTCAACGGCGAGCGGCTTTCCATGATGCCGGGCGACGTCGTGCTGACGCCGAACTGGTGCTGGCACGGCCACGGCAACGACAGCCGCGCCAACGCCTATTGGCTCGACGTGCTGGACGTGCCGCTCGTGCATCTGCTTGAGCCGATGTTCTTCGAGCCGCATCCGGACGAGTTCGAGCAGGAGAAGGTGGTGGCGACGAATTCGTCGATGCATTTCTCGTGGGCCGAGACGGAACGGCGGCTGGCCGAGGCCGGCTCGAACGGATTGCCGGCCGAGATCGCGCTCGGCGGGTCTGGGCTGGAAAATTCCGCGCTCGCCACCATGGCGCTGGCGATGATCGGGACTGAAGGCCGGCCAGAGCACGGCGTCGCGCAAGATCATGGCCAACAGCGTGTTCGGCGTTGCCAACGGCTCCGGCACGACAATGGCCGAAGGCAAGACGCTATCCTGGAGCCGCGGCGACGTCATCGTCGTGCCGGCCTGGAACGAGCACATCCACCGCAGCGAGAACGGTGCGGTGTTGTTCCGGGTCACCGACGAGCCGGTGATGCAGAAGCTCGGCTTTCTCCGCGAAGGCAAACCCGCGCACTAGCGATGGTGCGGGCGGTCGCATTGGCTTGCGGTCTGCTGCTGCTGACCTGGCCTGTCGCTGCGCAGGACGTTCCGGCCGAGCCCGCCAAACCGCCAGCCGAGGCCGGCAACCCCGCCCCTGCACAGGAGCCGGCGCCGCCGTCGGATGCGGCGCCTGCCGAGGCCAGCAAGCCCGCGGCCATCGACGACTCGCAGAAATCGATCTGCATGCTGGTGGAATCGGCGGCGCGCGCCAACGATCTGCCGGTCGAATTCTTCGCCCGGGTGATCTGGCAGGAAAGCCGCTTCCGCGCCGACGCGGTCGGCCCGGTCACCCGCAACGGCCGGCGCGCCCAGGGCATCGCCCAGTTCATGCCGGGGACGGCGGCCGAGCGAAACCTGCTCGATCCGTTCAACCCGATCCAGGCGCTGCCGAAGTCGGCCGAATTCCTGCGCGACCTGCGCCAGGAGTTCGGCAATCTCGGGCTTGCTGCCGCCGCCTACAACGCCGGTCCGCGCCGCATTCATGACTGGCTCGCCGGCAAGGGCGCGATGCCATACGAGACCAGCTCTTACGTGATGGCGATCACCGGCAAGCCGGTCGAGCAATGGTCCAAGACAGGCCCTGAGGAGGACAGCAAGCAAGGCTCCGGCCGCGACTGCGGCACACTGGTGGCCTTGCTGAAGCGTGCGCCGAGCCGGTTCTTCACGGCGCTGCAGCAGCGCATCCTGCTTGGCGCCATGACGCCGTGGGGCGTGATCGTCGGCGCCGACCGTTCGCGCGACCGTATGATGGATCGGTATGCGACGCTCCAGCAGCGCCATGCCGCGGCACTGGCTGGGCGCGATCCGATCCTGATCGAGCGCGGCCGCGGCCCGCTGCCGCGCTTCCAGGTCAGGGTCGGGGCGCAGACCCGCGGCGAGGCCAACGACCTTTGCAGCCAGATCCACAAGAGCGGCGGCGACTGCGTGGTGCTGCGCAACACCCGGGCTTGAGTTTATCCGCTGTCATTCCGGGGCACGCCGAAGGCGTGAACCCGGAATCCATAACCCCTGTGCATCAGTCCGAGCGCTGCGGAGTATGGATTCCGGGTTCGCCGCTTTGCGGCGCCCCGGAATGACCGCGGAGAGATCGCTACGGCGCGTAGACCCACGCCTCGATCAGCAGGCTCGCGCCGGGCACCGGCAGCGGCGCCGGCACCTCGACCGCGGAGAATGGGATAGGGCGGCCCTTCAGACGGCGCTCCCACACCTTGGCGACCGGATAGAACTCGCGGATGTCGGTGTGGAATTGCAGCACGCGGACCACATTGGCGAGCGAAGTGCCGGCGGCGGTACAGAGCTTCTCGATGTTGCCGATGATGTATTCGGCCTGGGCTTCCGCCGGCGATGAGAAATGCGGCTGGCGCGGATCGGCCGAGGCCTCGGCTGCGAGCCCGTTGCCGTCGAACGCCATCAGTCCCGAGATGAACAGCAGATCGCCGGCCTTGGTCGCCTGCGGCTGATTGCGGAATGCCATCGGCACGCCGGCGTCGACGGCCTGCCGCTTGGTCGCGCCGCCGGGCTTCAGCGCCAGCACGTTGATCTCGATCTTGCCGTCGTAGGGCGCAAGCCCGTGCGGGATGCACGGGATGATGTCCAGCGTCGGCGGGTTTTTCGAGAAGTGCCGCGTCCACGTTTCGTTGAAGGCGGAATAGTCATCCGGATCGGTCAGATAGACCTGGGCGTGCACCACGTCATCGATGTTGGCGCCGACCAGGCCGAGCGACTGCACCATGCGCTGCTTGATGATGAACTCGGTCTCGAGCTTGATCGGCTGTCCGGCCCATTGGGTGCCCTCGGTCATCAGCGCCGCGGCGGCGACGCCGTTTCGCCGCGGCTCGTCCCCGATCGCCAGCGAGGTGATGCCCGGGATGAAGATGAAGTCGCCGGCGGTGAGCGCCGGCGAATAGCCGGAGGTCGGCCGGCCGGCCAGCGCCTCGTGCTTGTGATGCGTCACCTCGAAGCCCGGCCGCGGGATGACGCCGAGCGCCTGGATGTTCATGTCGGCGCCGGGCAGCAGCAATTTCTGCTGGGCAATCGAGGTCGATGGCGGGATGCGGCCGTCGAGGAATTGCCGCCGCGTCTGCTGGTAGGCCGGCACGGCCTTCACCGTGGTGTAGTACTGGTCGGTGCGCACCAAGTTGCTGCGGTCGGTGCCGGCCGCCCGCAGCACGGCGTCGATGTTTTCGAAGACGCGCAACGCCTCCTTCTCGCGCTTGGGACCGCCGGCATGTGGGGCTCGCTCGGAGAGCACGTCAGCGGCGATGCCGCCCTTGAAGTCCTGCGCCATCACGCCGGTGGCGAACACCCACGACCCGGCCTTCATGCCCTGGGCGAATTTGATCTTGCCCGGCCCAAGCTCGACCGGCAGCAGCGGCTGCACATTGTTGTCCGTCATTTCGCTCACCCCAAGGCTCGCTCAGCCCATGTCGCGGCAGCTTCGCATTGCAGACGGGCGGGGGGAAGGTGTTACGCTGTGGCACGTCTCGTGCAAGCATCGGCCTGAATGTTTCGACAGGAGCGTCCTATGAATGCCCCCCGGCTTGGCCTCACGCTGATCGGCGCTTTGCTCGGCTGCGCCCTGGCGGCTCCCGCGCAGGCCCAGAAATATCCCGACCGCGCCGTCACCGTGATCGTGCCGTTCGCGCCGGGCGGGCTGACCGACGTGCCGGCCCGCGTGTTGGCGGCGATGTGGCCGCAGGCGCTTGGGCAGAACGTGGTGGTCGAGAACAAGACCGGCGGCACCGGCACCCTTGGCGTGGCCTACGTGGCGCGCTCGGCACCGGACGGCTACACGCTGCTCGCGAATTCGCTGTCGGACGCGCAGAACCTGCACTTCATGCCGCTGCCCTATGACACGGTGGCGGACTTCGCCGAGATCGGCTGGATCGTCGATGGGCCGCCGGTGGTTCTCGTGATCGACGGCAGCCTGCCGTACAAAACGCTGGCCGAGTTCATCGCCGGCGCGAAAGCCAACCCCGACAAGATCAGCTTCGGCACGTCTGGCCCGGCTTCGTCGCCCGCGATGGCGGTGGCGCAGCTCAACAAGGCAGCCGGCACCAGCATCGTTCCCGTGCCGTATCGGGGGTCAGGCGAGGCGGCGCGGGCGGTGGCGACCGGCGCGGTGCAGGGCGTCTTTACGTTCTACTCCCAGGCCAAGCCATTGACGGATGACGGCAAGCTCCGCGCGTTGGCGGTGGCGGCGCCGAACCGGATCGCCGGCTGGCCGGACGTGCCGACGTTCAAGGAACTTGGCTACGCCATCGACTTCCGCGGTTATGTCGGCCTGTCCGCACCGGCCAAGACGCCGAAGCCGATCATCGATTTCCTCAACAAAAAGCTGAACGAGGTGGTGCAGGGCGATCTGTTCAAGTCCCGGATGGCGGAGCTTGGCATGACCGTGCCGGCCGACAACACGCCGGAGAAGTACGACGCCTACATGCGCGCGGAGATCGTGCGCCAGGGCGAGGTCGCCAAGCTGACCGGGGCCGCGTTGCCCGCCCCGAGGTGAAGAGGTGAGGCCGTAGACCTACGCCACCTTGGCGAGCTTGTCCTTGCCGATGTCGAGCTTGAACAGCTTGACCGCGTTGCCGCCGAGGATGTCGCGCTTGGCCTTCTCCTTCAGGAACGGCAGGTCGTAGATCGTGCTCGGCAGGTCGAAGTCCCAGTGCGGATAGTCCGACGAATAGAGCAACTGGCTCTCGGCCTTGATGCACTTGAAGGTCGACTCCAGCAGGCTCATGTCGCGCGGAATTTCCATCGGCTGCGACGTGTAGAACATGTCGGTGATGTACTCGCCGGGCAGCTTCTTCAGGCCCGGGCACTCCGACGAGCGCATCATGTATTCGTTGTCGAGCCGCTGGATCATGAACGGCAGCCAAGCGAGCCCGCTCTCGATCCAGATCACCTTGAGCTTGGGGAAGCGCTCCGGCAGCGCGTTCAGCACCCAGTTCGTCATGTGCACCATGTTGTACCAGACGAAGCCGAGCGCATGGACGGAGATGAACTTGTTCATCATCCCCATCGACTGTTCACCCCAGTTGTAGCCGGCGTGGAACGCCAGCGGCAGGCCGGTCTCCTCGATCGCCGCATAGACCTTCATGTAACTGTTGTGATGCACCGGCCGGAAGCGCACCGACGTCACCATGAAACCGCAGACGCCCTTCTTGCCGGCGAACTCCTTGACCATGCGGTAGCTGGCGTCGGGATCGTTGAACGGCAGGTAGACCATGGAGCGGATGCGCGCCTCCTCGGCCAGCACGCGCTCGGCGAGCCAGCGGTTATAGGCGAACGCCAGCGCCACCTCGGCCTCCATCTGCGGGTGCAGGCCGAGCTGCAGCATCGGCGAGGGAAACAGCACGGCGACATCGACGCCCATGGCGTCCATCCAGCGCCGCGTCAGCGACACGTCGCGGTGCACGCCCGGCTCGGGCTTCTCGATCCGCCGCAGCGGATAGCGGATCGCGCGGCCGCCCATGTCCTGGTAGCCGACGCCGCCCGGCATCACGCCGACGCCCTTGGAGTTGCCGGAGTTCGCCATCTTGGCGAGCTGCTTCATCACCGGGTCGGGCATGTATTCGAGAATCTCGTTGAACGACTCCAGCTCGTAGTGGTGCGAGTCGACATCGACGATCGGGAACTGATCGTATTTGCGCTGCTTGGCCTGGCGCGCGGCGTTTGACAGTGCCTTGCCGGAGTCGAACTCGTCGACGCTCCAGGTGCGGTCGCTGCTGAGGGGGAGATCCATGGGCTATTTCCTTGTCCGGCAAATTCTTTGAGCGTGATCTTATCCGAAAACCGGTTCCCACTTTTCGGGATCACGCACTCAGATCGAAACAAAAATGTCGTCGCCGCGGCGGACGACGTTGTATTTCTTCAGGCGAAGCTTCCGGTCGGGCACGCATTCGCCGGTCTTGAGGTCGTATTCGTAGCCATGCCACGGGCAGACGAAGTTGACCTTGGTGTCGGAGAATTTCTGGCCGACCCAGGTCTTGTCGGGTCCGATGACGTCCTCGACCTGGTGCATGATCAGGCCCTCGCAGGCCGGTCCGCCCTGGTGCAGGCACAGGTTGGCGTAGGCGTAGAACTCGCCCTCCCAGTGGAACACGCCGATGTCGTGGGCGCCGCTTTGCACGATCTTGCGCTCGCCGTCCGGAAACTCCGCGAGCTTGGCGACAAATACTTCGGGCATTCGGGTCTCCATGAAGCTGACGGACGATACACGGGCAGGCGGCTTCTAGCACTGTCCAGGTGCATTCGTTATGATCGCTTGGAACAAGGCGCAGCAGTCCGGGCGCCGTTCCGCATCGATGCGGCCCTCAATAATATGCGGCGCCAAAAGAGTGAAGGCGGTCTAGCTTGCTGGTTGAGGGAAAAAGCGAAACCGTCCGCTCATGGGCTAGACTTGCGGCGCTGGTGCTCCTGTTCGCCGCGCTCGGGCTCCCGGTCAACGATCTGTACCGCTACGGCCTGCTGCTGGTGGGCACGGTGGTCATTTTTTCCGGGCGCATTTCGCTGGAACCGCGCTCCTGGCTGGTCGTATTCGCCATCGTCGCGGCATCGATCGGCGGCCGGATGCTCGTCCCGGCGCCGCTGATCGAGGAAGGCCACAACATCTTCCTGGTGGATCGCCCTGGTGGGGCCCTCGAGCAGGGCCTGCCGGCCGAGGCCTACCGCCTCATGGCCGCAGAGTTCGAGGAGGTCTACCCGCCGCAGGCTCGCTGCCAACGCGAAAACGGCAGTTGTTGGTTGGCGCAAGGCCGTCCCGCCACCACCTTCGCATTTTCGGCGGATGGACTTTGGGATCATCCTGAATATTCGCGACGCACCGCGCACCATCGACTTCAGCGATACCACTTGGCTGCGCCTCGGGTTCACCAACGAGATTGGCTACAACTGGATTTCGTCGGAAAGCGATCTCAAGCGTCTGCGCCGCGACGGCCGGTTCTGGATGGGGCTGCACCGCTGGCACCTGCTGATGCCGTGGTTCGTGATGTATCGGTTCCCGCAGGAGTTTGTCGGGAGCACGCTGTGTTGGCACGGCGACGTGATCTGGGAGGAGGCGGCCGATCGGTTCAGCTTGCTGCGCCATCCGCAGACGGCCTGCCGCACGATCGACGCGGGTAGCATCGGGCGGAGAATTTTCGGCCTGGGGATCCGGCCGGACACGCTGGCAATGACGCTCAATCCGACGATTTCGGTTTTGCTGCGGGATTGGCTGAACTTCGGCTTGATGGCGATTGCGGCCATCGGCGTCTTGGCCCTGCTGGTGCGGGCGGATCGTCGATCCTGCCGGCTACCGTTCCTGCTCATCGCAGCTTCGCTCGTCGTCATAGCGATCGCGGATGCCAGCTTCATCGGCGGCTTCCGGCCGCTGGACGGCGCGGAGGACAGTCTCAACTACGAGGGCGCGGCGCGTCAGATCGCCGACGATCTGTGGCACGGCCATCTGCTGGCCGCACTCCGAGGCGGCGAAGACGTCTTCTATTTCGGAGGCTCCAGTTTTCGCTATCCGCGCGCCTTCGAGCGTTTCATCTTCGGGGACACCTACCTCGGCTATCTTTCGGTCGTTCTGGCGTTCCCGATGCTCATGTATCTGCTGTTCCGCCGCCTGTTTTCGGTGCGCTGGGCGCTGGCTCTTATTTTTATCTTCGTCGTGGTGCCGGTCGGGCGCCTGTTCGGAACCACCTTCACTCTTTACGCGATGTGGGCCGTGCGCGGCTTCGCCGATCCGCTGGCGGTCATCATCGCCGTTGCGGGATACTTCGTGCTGATCGGCGTCGATGCACAGCGGCCGCTGCCGACCGGGCGCGCGGCCTTTTGGGCGTCCTTTTTATTCGCAATCTCCGTGGTCATACGCCCGAACGGCGCCATGTTCGCCGCAGTCATGCTGACAGGTGCGGGGCTTGCGCTGTTGTATCGCCGCCACTGGTCACGATACGCGCTGCTCTGTCTCGGCTTCGTGCCGATCATCTTGCCCGGGCTGCACAACTGGTACTTCGGTCATGTCTTCGTCCCGTTCGTCTCGAACTGGTCGCATCCCTTGGCGCTGTCGATGCCGCCGTCCGCATGGTTCGACGCGGTTGTCGATCTCGTGCGGCTGAACTGGACCAGCGAGCCTCTCGGTGCCGCGGTGCATCGGCTTGGCGAATGGCTATCCGGCCCAACGGAAAACCTTGCCATGGTGCCCGTGCATGCGGCTGCGATCGCCATCCTGATCGATGTCATGGTCCGCCGGGCTTTCGACCCATGGATCCGTCTGACCGCGCTCGCCGTTCTTTGCCAGCATCTTGCCGCGCTCGGGTTTTCAATTACGCCGCGATACCACCTCGGTGCCTGGCTGTTCACGTATCTCGTCGTGGTCGTCTGGGTTCGTCAAAGCGGAATCGGGATGTTCCAGCGAATGTTTCCGCAATGGTCCGAGACGATCCGCAATTCTTCGGCGTATCGTAAAACCGCCGTTCTCCTCGACGACTTGCAACGTTTGACCGCGGTTCGCGAGCGGCCCGCGGGCTGACCGGTCGGCGCTGGGACGTTGCTCTGCCAGCGGCATCTGCGGTACGGAAGGCAACGCCAACAGGCGCGCCCCGCAACCCGGTCGGAAATCCCCATGATCGTCGATATCTACACCCACATCTTCCCGGATCGCTTCTTTGCCGAGCTCCAGCGCGGCTCGCCGAAGCTCGGCAACATGGGCAAGCGGCTGCGCGGGGTGCCGAAGCTGTTCGACCTCGATCTGCGGTTCAAGGACATGGACGAGGTCGGCGACGACTATCGGCAGATCATCTCGCTGCCGAACCCGCCGATCGAGGACATCGCCGAAGGGGAGGTTGCGAACAATCTCGCCAGGGTCGCCAACGATTCGATGGCCGAGCTGGTCGCCAAGCATCCGAAGCGCTTTCCGGCGTTCGCCGCGGCTGTGAATCTGAACGATGTCGATTTCTCGATCCGCGAGGCCGACCGCGCCATCAAGATGGGCGCGCGCGGCGCGCAGACCTTCACCAACATCACGGGTCATCCGCTCGACGAGCCACGGTTCCGGCCGTTCTTCGACGCCATGGCGCGGCATGACCTGCCGATCTGGATACACCCGGCGCGAACCTCGGCGATGCCCGACTATGCCTCCGAGACGCGCTCTCGCTTCGAGATGTGGTGGTGCTTCGGCTGGCCCTACGAGACCACCGTCGCGATGTGCCGGCTGGTGTTCGACGGCCTGTTCGACCGCCACCCCAAGATCAAGATCGTCACCCACCATCTCGGCGGCGGCATGATCCCGTTCTTCGACGGCCGCATCGGCGCCGGCATGGAGGTGCTGGGCCAGCGCACCGCCGACGAAGACCACACCAAGGTGCTGTCGTCGCTGAAGCGGCCGCATCTCGAATACTTCAAGGAGTTCTACGCCGACACCGCGATGTTCGGCGGCACCTATGGTTTGCCGTGCGGGCTTTCGTTCTTCGGTGCCGACAAGGTGGTGTTTGCCTCCGATGCCCCGCTCGCCGGTATCCCGATGCACATCAAGGCGATCGACGGCCTCAATCTTGACGCCGCGACCCGCCAGAAGATCATGCACGGCAACGCCGAGAAGCTTCTCGAACATGAGAATCAGCTAAATCCCTTCAATGCGATCTCCGATCGAGATGTGTGATCATTGGCTTCTGGCGCTTGCTTGCGCCGGGGCGCCCGATGCGCGTGCGGCGGGGCTGTGTTCGCTGACGTTCGGCCTGCTCGGTTGCGACGACTACAAGCCGTCGGGGCAGCCGAGCTTCTATCAAAGCATGGCGAACGCTGACGCCAAGGTCGACGCCAAGGCTGCCGCCTCGATGATCTCCGGCTACCGGCACAACAACGGCCTCGGCATCGTCACCCTGGACGACACCTTGATGCGCATGGCCGAGGAGCAAGCGCGCGCCATGGCCTCCAAGAACAAGTTCGACCACGATGCCGCCGGCCCGTTCGCGCAGCGCGTCAAGCGCTCCGGCTATGACGCAAAAGTTGCGGTCGAGAACATCGGCGCCGGCTACCACACGCTGGCGGAGGCGTTCTCCGGCTGGCGCGATTCGCCTCCGCACCGGGCCAATATGCTGCATAGCGGCGTGACAAAGATGGGGATTGCCGCGGCTTATTCGCCCAATTCGAAATACAAAGTGTTCTGGGCCCTGGTCCTCGCCGCGCCCGACGATCGGCGCGGATAACCTCGAAAAATCAAGCATTTTCGGCAAAGTGCGGTAAGCCACGCAGGCCGAAAACCCGCGCCGATTGCTGCCATGATTTGAGCGAAATGCCGCGTAATGCGTTGCGAACGGCCTAATTCTGTGTATTCAGAGCGTTCGTCATTTCAGAGGGAGTCCCGCTACCATGGCCACTCAGCCCGCTACCGCAGCCCCCAAGCCCAAGGTGAATACTGTCAGCTTGAAGCACCTCGCAGCCTCCCTCGCGGAGAGCCATGAGATGCCGAAGAAGCAGTCGGAAGCCATTCTCAATGACCTGGTGGATCTCGTCACCAAGCACCTGAAGAAGGGCGACCGCATTCGCATGGTCGGCCTCGGTGTGCTGCAGGTCCGCAAGCGCGCCGCCCGCATGGGCCGCAATCCGGCCACCGGCGAGCCGATCCAGATCAAGGCGAGCAAGAAGGTCGCCTTCCGCGCCTCCAAGGAATTGAAAGAAGCGGTCTAGTTTTCTCGCGCTTCGCATCGAAAACATTTCGCCCGGCCCGAAAGGGCTGGGCGTTTGTTTTCGCGGCGCGATTTCAGCGGGTCAATGCAGCTTGACGCCGTCGTCGCCGTCTTCGCTCAGGTTCAGTAGGATGAACTGGTCGTCGCCGACCTTCACGACCGCCGCGATGGCAAGGTCCGGATCCTCGGTCGGCTTCGCGTCGGCGTCGTACATCTCGAAGATGTCGCGGGTGATGCCGTCGGAGCAATAGGCGGTCTGCTCTTCCATGTTGACGAGCACAACATCGACATCAATCACGAGACGCACTCACGCTGGTTACAACAGACGCCGCCGCACGGCCGAGACCAGAAACACGATCGAAGGCTACCGGGTTCCGGTTAATTGAACAATGCGGATGTGTCGATCGGCCGTCATCCGCGCGCGTCGCGGGAAGAATGCAGAGTCCATGCAATGAATCGCTCTGCCGCGTGGCGCGAATGCAAGAACTGTCTGCCAAGTCGCGAAACGATTCCGTGCGAATGCAGATGGCCTCTGGCGACTCGATGAGTTATGCAGCGCAGGGTGCGGCAACCGATGTCTCATAAGGGGACTGCTTGAGGGCTCGGCTGGACGTTCCGGCGCGGCCTCAGTAGTTTTTTGCCGGATGTTGCCGCAAAGCCGCAGCTACGACGAATTGTACGGCCAATTCCGCTGGCAGGTCCCGGCCCGCTTCAATATCGGCGTCGAGGTCTGCGACCGCTGGGCCGAGCGCGATCCGGGCAGGCTCGCCCTGGTCGCGGTGTCGCAGGACGGCCGTTCGCACGACGTGAGCTATGGCTGGCTGCGCGAGACATCGAACCGGCTCGCCAATGTGCTGGCCGCGCACGGCGTCAAGCGCGGCGACCGCGTCGCGATCCTGCTGCCGCAGGCGCCGGAGGTCGCCGCGATCCATATCGCGATCTACAAGCTCGGCGCCATTGCATTGCCGCTGGCGATCCTGTTCGGCACCGATGCGCTCGCCTACCGCCTGCAGAACGCCGGCGCGAAGGCGCTGCTCACCAACGCGCAGGGGGTCGCGAAGATCGCTGAGATCAAGCGGACGAACGCGGACGCCCTCGCCGGTCTCGATGTGGTCCTGTCGGTGGACGGACCGGGCGACGGCGCGCTCGGCATGCCGGACGCGCTGTCGCGCGCCGCGGCCGATTTCACGCCGGTCGACACCGCGGCCGACGATCCGGCGATGATGATCTACACCTCCGGCACCACCGGGCAGCCCAAGGGCGCGCTGCACGCCCATCGCGTGCTGCTCGGCCACATGCCGGGGATCGAACTGCCGCAGGAGTTCTTCCCGCAAGCCGGCGACCGGTTCTGGACCCCGGCCGACTGGGCCTGGGCCGGCGGGCTGCTCGATTGCCTGCTGCCGAGCCTCTATTGCGGGGTGCCGGTGGTGGCGAAGCGCTTCGACAAGTTCGACCCCGAGGAGGCCTTCGCGGTGATGGCGCGCCATGGCGTGCGCAACGCCTTCATCCCGCCGACCGCGCTCCGCATGCTGCGCGCGGTGCCGAACCCGCGCGGCCGCCATGACCTGCGGCTGCGCTCGGTCGGCTCCGGCGGCGAGGCGCTGGGCGCCGAGACCTTCGAATGGGGCAAGGCCGCGCTCGGCGTGCCGGTCAACGAGTTCTACGGCCAGACCGAATGCAATCTCGTGGTCGGCTCCTGCGCCTCGATCGGCGTGGTGCGGCCGGGCGCCATCGGCAAGGCCATTCCCGGCCACACGCGTCGCGGTGATCGACGCCGAGGGCCGCCCGGTGAAGCCCGGCGAGATCGGCCAGATCGCGGTGCAGCGCCCGGACCCGGTGATGTTCCTGGAATACTGGGGCCGACCCGAGGCGACGGCCGAGAAATTCATCGGCGACTGGATGACCACCGGCGACCAGGGCGTGCTCGACGACGAGGGCTATTTCACCTTCGTTGGCCGCGACGACGACGTCATCACCTCGGCCGGCTACCGGATCGGGCCGGGGGAAATCGAGGACTGCCTGATCAAGCATCCGGCGGTGGCGCTCGCCGCGGTGATCGGCAAGCCCGATCCGATGCGGACCGAGATCGTCAAGGCGTTCATCGTGCTCAAGTCCGGGCCAGGCGCGCATCGGACGCGCTGGCCGACGACATCCAGGCGCTTCGTTCGCAAGCATCTTTCGGCGCACGAATATCCGCGCGAGATCGCCTTCATCGACGAGATGCCGATGACCACCACCGGCAAGGTGATCCGCCGATTGCTGCGGGCGAAGGCCTAGGCCGCGCCGGACTAACGCTTTTTCTTCTTCTTGAAGATGGCGTCCCAGTTGTCCTTGTAGGCCTGGGTCACCGGCTTCTGGCCTTCGCCCCTGGAGTAGTTCTTGGGCGCGGCGCCGGCTGTCGTCGCCGCTCTCGGTCTTCGGGGCGTCCGTGGCCTTGCGGCGCGTCCGCGGCTTTGGATGCGTCGGCGGCCTTGGGGGCATCGCCGGCAGGAGCGGCTTTGGCCGTTTCCTTGGCCGGGGCTTCTTTCTTGGGGGCGGGTTCGGCTTTGGTCTTCTTCGCGGCGCTGGCCATCTTTGCTTTCCTGACTCTCAGGCGAAACAAATTAGGCCGCCCGGCGGATTTTTCAACGGCGCAGCCGGCCCCTGATCGCCTTCGCAGCCTTGGATGGCGGCCCGGCGCAGGCCCTCGAAGCGGCACACCAGGGCAAACCGCGGCGACGGCTTCAACTCGATCATCCGGTCGCTCAGCACCAGCCGCTCGCGCCAGACGTGGTCGATCATCGGATGGTCGGGCGCGGCGCAGGAATCGACGCGGGCGGGCTCGGGCTGCGGCCAGCAGGCTGTCGGTGAGTTCGCAGACCAGCTGCACGCCGGGCGAGGAGCGGGCCATGCCCTCGTTGTAGGCGATCTTCCAGCACCAGGCGGTGTCGCCGCTCGACAGCGTCAGGGTCGCGGCGATCGGCGTGCCGTTCAGAAACAGCCGGTCGATCCGCGCGTTGCCCTCGGCGGCGAGTGCCGTGACGGCCTGGTGCACGAAGGTCTTGATCGCCGAGATCGTTGACCATGGCCGTTCCGGCGATGCCCTTCCAGCCGCTCGCCTCAAGCACCATGAAATCCTTCAGCGCGGCTTCGATACCGGCTGCATCGGTCACGGTGTCGGCGGTGACCGGGGCGATATCCTCCAGCCGCCGGCGCTGGCGGCGGAGCTCCTTCCGCTTGCCGGCGGACATCGCGCGCTCCAGGTAGTTCTCGCCGCTGGTCGCCGGGCGCGAGCAGCGCGCGCTCGTGGCGGCTGAAGGCTTCGCTGCGGCGGCCGTCGCGAGCGAGCACGGCATCGAGCGCCTCGCGCGAAAGCGCCCTGCTCGGGCAGGAACGGCAGCAGGAGCTGGCCCGGCATCGCCGGGTCCTGGCCGAGATGATCGAGCCAGACGGCGATCACGGCCTCGGGCTCGGCGCGATCGACCAGCGGCACGCCGAGCGGCGCGTAAGGATGCACCCAGCCGGCCATCATCAGGCGCCCCGGATGGCCGGGAAACAGGCCGACCAGCTTGCCGGTCATCGTCCGCACCAGCACGGCGCGGGTGTCGGTGCCGAACACCGGCGCCGCCGCCAGCGCAAAGGCCGGCTCGTAGAACACGTTGGGCTCGATCGCGGAGGCGGCCAGCGCCTGCCATTCGTCGGCGATCGAAGCCAGCTCGGCGAGACTTCGCCACTCGACTTGATAGGTCTGGCGGAGCGGCGCGTGCATGCCGTCAGCGCCCCCAGATGAAGACGTGGAAGCCGAGCCGCCGCTTGGTGATGACGAACAGCATCACCGACTCGACGACCAGCGCGGTCGCAGTCGCGACCGCGGCGCCGTCGACGCCGATCCGCGGGATCAGCACCATGCCGAGCGCGACATTGAGCACGAAGGCCAAGGCATAGACCCCGGCGCAGGCGTGCTGCTCGTCCAGCATGTTGAGGAGCCGTTCGACCGGGCCGAGCGAGGCCCGCGCCATCAGCCCGACCGCCAGGATCGCCATCAGGTGGTAGCCCCGGATGAAGCCGTCGCCGAACAGCGACAGCAGCAGCGGGCCCATCGCCAGGATGACGGCGCAGGCGGCGAGCGAGCCCCAGAACGTCCAGCGGATCGAGTTGGACAGGATGCGCTGCAGCCGCTCGCGGTCGCCGGTGACGTGGCACTCGCTGAAGCGATGGCCGACCGCGGCGGACACCGCGAAATGCACGAATGCGATCAGCACCAGGGTCTTGGCGGCCGCGTAATACACCGCGACGTCCTCCGGCGAGCGGAAGTGCTGCAGCATCAGGATGTCGGTGTTGGTCAGCAGCAGGTAGAAGCCTTCGACGATGAGAATAGGCAGCGAGACCGCGAACCACGTCTTGGTGTCGTGCGCCTTCGGCCCGGGCGCGATGGTCTGCGCAAGCTTGCGGTTCAGCACGATGGTCTGGCCGATCACCGTCAGCAGCAGCGCTGCCGCGACCGCGATCACCGCGGTCTGCGCGTCGGCGGGAAAGCCGAACAGCCAGGCGGCCGACACGATCGTCAGCATGATGAGGTGGCGGACCGCATAGCCCGGCAGCAGCGCGATGTGCACCCAGTTGTGGGCGCGCGCGATGCCGTCCTGCATCTGCATCAAGGTGTAGAACGGCAAGGTCGCGAACGCGACCGACAGCGGCAGCACCAGATGATGCGTGAAGTAGGGCTCGAACCAATGCACCGCGGCGATTCCGGTCGCGGCCAGCACGGTCGCGCTGCAGACCGCGATCCAGCGGCTCCGCGAAAGAAAGCCGCGCAGCAGGTCGAAGGCGCCGCGCGTTGAATATTCCGCGACGAAGCGCTGCGCCGCGGTGGCGAAGCCGAGATCGGACAGATCGCCGACCACCAGCACCAGCGTCCAGACATAGACGTAGACGCCGAACTCGGAGCTGCCCATCCAGCGCGCCAGCACGATCTGCGTCAGGTAGATCAGGCCGGCGCTGAAGACGCGGATCATGAACGCGGCGCCGGCCATGCGCTGCGCGATCGAGCTGTCGCCGGAATCCTTCAGCCAATCCTGGACGCGTGCCCGGAGCGTCGCGGCAAGCCCGCCAAACGGGGCCGCGTCGACGCGGTCGGAATTCTGAAACTCGGACAAGGCCACGGCACACTCCCGCACGGCCGCAATGCAGCCGGCGTTAAGGGGTCATGCCTAGCAAGATAGCGTTAAGAATCGGTTCGGCGGCGGCGATCAGGTAGTTACGTTAACATCCAGATCGGACAGGGTTTTTTCGACGATTTTGCGCTCGTCGGTGGTCAGTGCGGGCTGCGGCGGGATGGGGTCGCCGACCTCGTAGCCCTGGAGCTGCAGGCCGGCCTTGATGCAGGCGGCGAGGTTGAAGCGGGCGAACGCCTCGTTGATGCCCCATAGTTTCCTTTGCAACGACATCGCCTCGTCGAAGCGGCCGGCGCGGCAGAGTTCGTAGAGCCGCACGCTCTGCCGCGGCACG
Source organism: uncultured Alphaproteobacteria bacterium (assembly GCA_963785665.1). Lineage (GTDB taxonomy): Bacteria > Pseudomonadota > Alphaproteobacteria > Rhizobiales > Xanthobacteraceae > Z2-YC6860. The sequence continues at coordinate 175,035 of CAWAWF010000017.1, read as the reverse complement.
ATGCAGGCCGGCCCCGCCATCCAGCCGACGCCGCCGATCAGCATCACCGCCGCCGGGATGTGCGCCGAGGCGGAAAACACCTTCATGTCCGGACAACGGTTCATGATCGAAAGCAGCCGCCCGGTGTTGGTCGAGGCGTCCTTGATGTGGCGGATGCGCGGATGCTCGGCGAGCCTGGCGATGGTGTCGAGCGACAGGTCGCTGCGCTGGAATTGCGGGTTGGTGTAGAGCACGATCGGGATGTCGACCGCGTCGGCGATCGCGCGAAAATAGCTTTCGACCTGGGCGTCCTTGAGCGGGAAGTAGGATTCCAGGATGGCGAGGATGCCGTCGGCGCCGAGCCGCTGGTAGTGCTTGGCCTGCGCAACCGCGTCGGCGCTGGCGGTGGCGGCGACGCCGGCGATGACGGGCACGCGCTTTCGCGCGGCCTCGATGGTGGCCTGCACGACGGCTGAGCGCTGCTCGTTGTTGAGGTAGGCGAACTCGCCGGTCGAGCCGAGCGGGGTGAGGCCATGCACGCCGGCCTTGATCAGGTCGTCGCAGAGCGTGCCCAGCACGTCGGTCTTGATGCGGCCCGACGCGTCGATCGGCGAGACGAGATAGGGGAAAACGCCGTGGAGGTTTGTCATGGCGTGTTGATAGGGCATGCGTTCGGTCTCGCTGTCATTGTCCAGCTCAGCCTTCCTCGTTCTCGCGGCAGGATTTGCCCGAGTTATGTGCGGGTGGCACGCCGCCTCGGGAGTGAGGGCGGCGCGGGACGCCGGGGTCCCGAAAGACCCACGGGCCTTCGCGCCTCGCGGCACGAAGGTCAATCCGGATGTGAAATCCGCAAGTCCGCCGTTTCTCCAGCGTCCCGCGCGCGGTGTTTGAGGCTTGCTCTGCACGTCCCCCGGTGGTCTGAGGTTTTGCTAACCACCGCTTTGGACCGCTGTGACCGCCTGGCCGTTGGATCGGAGTTGCGGCAGCCACCTCCAAGGGCCCGTGACGCCAACCCGTGGCGCCGGGGCCGTGCAGCTTGGGCCGCCGCGTGTTGGGTGTGCATCTTGGCACCCTTGCGCGGCCACCGCCCTTGATCCGCACGACTGACGCAACCGGTCGCGTCCCTCACTGGATCAAGACGGCGGCAGGCTAAGCCCGCGCGGAGGGGGCGGGGATAAGTCCTCACGAAAATGTGATTATGGTCCTAGGCCGACGTCACGTCCGCCGCTTCGTCTTCTTAATCGTGATGCCATGCGCGTGGGCCATCGTGAGCGCGGCCTTCAGTTCGGCCACGCTCAGCGCCTTGAGCGTGCCGACGGTCCAGCCCTGGCGGCCCCAGGCGTTGTCGATCGGCGCGAAGGCGTCCGCGGCGACGGTGCATTTCAGCGCCTGCTCGTCGGGCGTGAACTTGAAATTTGCGCTCTTGCCGTCGGGGCCGAGCGTCGCGTAGGTGCGGTCGACCTTGAAGGCGGTTCGGTCGAAGTGCGGGTATTCGGTGGTGCCTTCGAGCGCGAGCGCCAATCGGCGGAAGTCTTTTGCCGTCGCCATGCGCTAGCCCGCGAAACCGCCGCCGTCGAGGAAGGCCTGCTCCTCGGGCGTGGTGGCGCGGCCGAGCATGGCGTTGCGGTGCGGGAAACGGCCGAAGCGGCGGATGATGTCGGCGTGCGCCTCCGCCCATTTCAGCTTGTCGGCATCGCCGGTCGCGGTGAACAGCGCGCAGCAGCGGTCCTGGTCGGCTAGCGTCTCGGAATGCTCGAATGGCAGGTAGAAGAACTGCCGGTCGATGTCCGGCACGGCATGGTCGAAGCCGCGATCGAGGGCACGGTTGGCAACAGCGCGGGCCTGCGGATCGGCGGCATACGTGCGAGCGTCGTTGCGGAACATGTTGCGCGGGAACTGGTCGAGCACGATGACGAGTGCGAGCGCGCCGTCGGCGGTCCGCTCCCAGTCGGACAACCGGTCAGCCGCCGCGGCTTCATACGTCGCGAGAAAGCGCGTGCGGATGTCGTCGTCGAACGCCGCGTTCTTCTTGAACCACTTCTCCTCGCCGGCGGCGCGCCAGAACTCCAGCACGGATTGGGGCGATACGATCATCGTGTTGCCTGCTTGGTACTTAGCCCCACTCGACCACGTTTCTGAAAAGGCTATCGATGTCGTGATTTGGATAAATGCTTATCTTGCCACCGCATCTATTAGAGATTTCGTCTTTCTCGTGTTGAGTAAATCCCTTTGCAGTGGCGATGGCCCGATTTTGAGGGAGACCCGCAAGATCAAGCCGAGCAACATTTAGCGAACCGAATCCAAATCCGAGAAAATAAATCAAGTCGGCACGCACTAGAAGCCGTTTAGCTTCCTGAAAGTCTTTGTCTCGTCCGTCCTTGAGTTCCTCGTGGACCAATTTAATATTGTCAACGCACGCTGCTACGATTTCCGGCGAAATCCGGTTATCGTATCGCCGAGAGTTCTAGCCCTTCCCACGGAAGAAATCCAAGGCGACCGTGAAGGTGAATTAGACGAATGTTCTTGAGAACAGCGGCCACCTCCGTATCGCTCGCGCCGAACGTGTTTTGTAATGATGTAAATAGGAAGTGTTCAAGCGACCTGTCAAAATTGAATGTAATAAACGCAACCTGATTTTCAGCAAAATCTCCAAGAGTTGCGGCTCGCATCCGGTCGAAGAGATATCGTAACCAGTTATTTTCTACGAAACGCCACAAAACGCTCGCATGTTCGGATCGAATCAAAATTACCGACATGGCTGCTTTACCTATTCGCAAAAACTCTTGCCGCGTCTCTAGAAATGCGTCGATTGAGTTTTGGCCTGAGAAAGCAAGCTGTTCCTGAAATTTGGTTATGTCCGACTTTGAAAATCCTCCCACGTCCCGCAACACATCTCGCGTGTGGGAGCGCGGTTGGAGCTCTTCAATGACCATATGGCATAGACGTTGGCCAAGTGGGAATTCAAAGCAGCTACTGGCTCCAGCACCCAACACAAAGGCGATTGGTTTCCTGATCATCTAAAATTACCAATCATTATTTAGCTCTGCGGGCTCACCCTTCGGCGTAATCGCAATCGCGCATCATGCGCGCACGTCTTTGTTAATCGGCCATGCTTCCGTTCTTCAATGTGAGTGCCATCACCCGCCACGCTTTCGTCCTTGCTCCGGCGCGCGACCTCTCGCCACGGGAGAGGTGAAGAGCGTGTGCCGCAGCCGTTTGGCAAATCATCACAACCGGACCTCGCCGCTCTCGATGCGGCGGTAGAGCGCGGCGTCGAGCGGCACGAACGCGTGCGTCTGCGGATCGTTGAAGTAGACCGGCTCGGCGGTGGCGGCCGGATTGAAGCCCTGGCGCACCAGATCGATCTTGGTCTGCTTGAAGGTGCCGGTGACGTCGAGGTGATGGCGGATGCGAAGGAACAACGGCCGCGCGTAGTCCGGCAGGTTCTTGGCGAGATGGTCATGCAGCGCGCCAAGATCGCACTGGCCCTCGCAGACGATGGCCGCCATCCCGGCGCGGCCGTCGCGGCCGACCACGGTGACGCCGTAGACGTTGGCGTCGGCGACGCCGGGGAAGGTGTTGAGCGCCTCGGCGACCTCCGAGGTCGAGACGTTCTCGCCCTTCCAGCGGAAGGTGTCGCCGACGCGGTCGACGAAATAGAAATAGCCGCGGGCGTCCTTCCGCATCAGGTCGCCGGTGCGGAACCAGGCGTCGCCCTTCTTGAACACGTCGTGCAGCACCTTGTTCTCGTTCTGCGCCGAGGCGGCGTAGCCCTCGAAGCGGTTGCCGGGCTTGGAGGCGTCGTTGACGATGCGGCCGATCACCTCGCCCGGCTCGTTCGGCGCGCAGCGCTCGCACAAGCCCTCGGCGTTGCGCACCGGCGCCTGCTTGTCGACGTCGAAGCGCACCACCGCGATCGGAAAGCGATGCGCGACGAACCACGGCACGCGGCCGACCGCGCCTTGGTGGCCCTCGAAGTTGAAGATGTTCACGTTGCCTTCGGTGGCGCCGTAGAACTCCAGGATGTGCGGGATGTGGAAGCGGTTCTTGAACTCGGCCCAGAGGTCGGGGCGAAGCCCGTTGCCGCAGGCCATGCGGAGCTTGTGCCGGCTCTCGTTCGGGTTCGGCGGCGAGTGCACGAGATAGCGGCACAGCTCGCCGATGTACTGGAACAGCGTGCACTCGTGGCGCACCACGTCGTCCCAGAACTCGCGGGCGGAGAATTTCTCGCGGATCACCACCGAGCCGCCGTTCAGCAGCACCGAGCCGGTCGCAACCAGCCCGCCGACGGTGTGGTACATCGGCAGGCAGTCGTACATGCGGTCGGGGGCTTGCGTGTCCATCACGCCGGCGAAGGCGTGGCTCGCCAGCATGACGCGGTAGTGGTTGATGTTGGCGGCCTTGGGCATGCCGGTGGTGCCCGAGGTGTAGATGTAGAGCGCGCGGTCCTCGATGGTCAGCGCCGGGCGCTCGGCCGCGGTCAGCGGATCGCCGGACAGCGCAGTCGAGCTCGTGGTCGAGGCGCGGAAATTCGCCGCCGTCGCCGTGCGACCAGAGCTTCGGCCGGGTCTTGAGCAGCGGCCGGGCGCTCAGGAACTCCGCGGCAAGCTCGGCCGCGATCACCACATGCTTCGGCTCGACGATGTCGATGCAGTGGGCGAGCGCCGTGCCGACCAGGTTGGTGTTGATCAGCGCCGCGACCCCGCCGGCCGCGGTGATGCCGATCCAGGCCGCCATGTATTCGGGGCGGTTCGGCATGACCAGGCACACGGTTTCGCCCTTGCCGAGGTTCTCGCGGCGCGCCCAGCGGGCGTAGCGGTTGGCGCGGGCGGCGAGCGCGCGATAGCTCAAGGTCTCGCGGTCCGAGATCAGCGCCGGCGCGTCGCCGTGCTTTTGCGCGAGTTCGTCGATCACCAGCGGAAACACCCGGGTCGGATGCTTGGCGATCGGCGTCGTCATCTTCAGCGCGCGCAACGCGCCGCTCAGGAAGACGAAGTCGCTTCGAATGTTGTCGAGAAAGCTCATGCTCGCGCCTTGCCCCGGCCAGGGGCGCGTGCGCGCAGCATCAAAGAGTCGCGGCGACCCCGCAAGCGCCTTTGGCGCCTGCATGTGCACCGCACACCGAAAGGCGGCTTATTGCTGCTTGGTGTCCGGCTTGGCCGGCTTGTTGGCGGCCTGTTTCGCCGCGGGCTTGGGCTTGGCTCTTGGGTTTCGCCGCTCGCGGGCTTGGCCTCAGGCTTGGTCGTCTCGGGCTTGGCGTCCGGCATGGCGGTCAGCGGCGTGGGCTCGGCCTTGGCCGGCGACACGAAGCTCATCGCCGGCGGGGCGTCAGTCGCGGCCGGCAGGGCGTGCAGCCCACGGCGCGGCTGGTTCGATTGCGTGAAGGCGCCGGCCGGCGGAGCGGTGGCGGTCTGCAGCGGCGCAGCAGCCGAAGTCGCGCCGTTGGTGGCCGGGGCGGGCGCCGCCGCCGTGGCAGTGGCCTTGGGATCGGTCTTGGCCTTGCCCTTGGCGAGCTTCTTGATCTTCTCGCGCACGGTGACGAACTGGTTCTCGGCCGCGGTCTTGGCGGCGCCCATGAACACCACGATTGCCTTCATGGTGTCGGGCCGGTCGTGCAGCAGCTCGGAGGCCTTGCCTTCGCTCGGCGGCAGCGCCGACAGCAAGCCCCCGGTCTCGCCATCGTCGTCGGCATCCTCGGCGGCCGGTCGCTTGCGGTGGCCGCCGCACATTTGCTCGCGGAGGTCCGGCGGCGTGGTGTTGACCGGCTGCAGGTTCTCGACGGTGCCGAGCGACGGCGACAGCCACGACAGCGGGCCGCGATGGAAGCCGCGCTCGAGCAGGCCCGCGGCCTTGGCGGCGCGATAGGGTGACGACGGCGCGCCGAGCACGACGACGATCAGGCGCTTGCCGTTACGGGTCGCGCTGCCGACCAGGTTGAAGCCGGAGGCGCAGATGAAGCCGGTCTTCATGCCGTCGGCGCCTTCGTAGCGGCCGATCAGCGTGTTGAAGTTGCGCATGGTGCGCTTGCCGAGCGTGATCGCCGGAATGTGCCAGTACATGTCGTATTCCGGGAAGTCGTGGATCAGCGCGCGGGCGAGGATCGCGAGGTCGCGCGCCGAGCTGATCTGCTCGTCGGCCGGCAAGCCGTTCGGATTGACCCAGCTCGACTGGGTCATGCCGAGGTTCTTGCTGGTCTGGTTCATCTCGTCGGCGAACTTCTCGACCGAGCCGGCGACGCCTTCGGCCAGCAGGACCGCCATGTCGTTCGCCGACTTCACCATCAGGATCTTCAGCGCGTTGTCGACGGTGACCGTGGAGCCTGCGCGAAAGCCGATCTTGGTCGGCGCCTGCGAGGCCGCGCGCGGCGACACCGTGAACAGCGTGTCGAGCGTGATGCGGTTGTTCTTGACCGCCTGCAGCGTCACGTAAACCGTCATCAGCTTGGAGGTGGAGGCCGGATACCACGGGATGGTGGCGTTCTCGGCGTGCAGCACCTTGCCGCTGTCGGCTTCGATCAGCAGCGTCGCCTCCGCCCACGCGCGAGTGGGAACTGTGGCGATGACTGTTGCGGCGATGGCCGCAGCGATTGCTTGGAAACGGAGCGTCGGAGCAACGGTCACTGGCGCGGTCCGGTCATGCTGTTTGCGGCCTCGGAACGAGTGTTGTTTCACTCGGCGTTTGGAATATCTAAACCATAGCCGGATTGGAAGGAAAAGCAGGTCGGGTTCCGACTTTGCACCATGGTTTATCCAGCACACGGAACTTTTGTGGCTGAAACAGCCCGTTGCGTGGTAAATCGCAGAGGAAAGCGACCGAATTTCGGCACAGGAGGCGGTGATGACAGGCTGCATCGTGGGCTGGGCGCACACGCCGTTCGGCAGGCTCGACGGCGAGACGGTCGAGAGCCTGATCGTCAAGGTTGCCAACGGCGCGCTGGCGGACGCCGGCGTCGAGGCGCGCGACGTCGACGAGATTGTGCTCGGGCATTTCAACGCCGGTTTCTCGGCGCAGGATTTCACCGCCTCGCTGGTGCTGCAGGCCTCGCCGGAGCTGCGCTTCAAGCGGGCGCTGCGGGTGGAGAACGCCTGCGCCACCGGATCGGCCGCGGTGCATCAGGGGCTGAAGTCGCTGGCCGCGAAATCCGCGCGCATCGTGCTGGTGGTCGGCGTCGAGCAGATGACCACGACGCCCGGTCCCGAGATCGGAAAAAACCTGTTGAAAGCGTCCTACGTGCGCGAGGAGGCCGACATCGAGGGCGGCTTCGCCGGAATCTTCGGCAAGATCGCCGGGCTGTATTTCCAGCGCTGGGGCGACCAGTCCGACGCGCTCGCCATGATCGCGGCGAAGAACCACAAGAACGGCGTCGGCAATCCCTACGCGCAGTTGCGAAAGGATCTGGGATTCGAATTCTGCCGCAACGTCAGCGAGAAGAATCCATTCGTCGCCGGGCCGCTGAAGCGGACCGATTGCTCGCTCGTTTCCGACGGCGCCGCGGCGATCGTGCTGGCCGACGTCGAGACGGCGCTGCAACTGGACAAGGCGATTGCATTTCGCGCAACCGCGCATGTGTCGGATTTCCTGCCGATGAGCAAGCGCGACATCCTGAAGTTCGAGGGCTGCGAGATCGCCTGGAAGCGGGCGCTGGCCGACGCCGGCATCACGCTCGGCGATCTTTCGCTGGTCGAGACGCATGACTGCTTCACCGTCGCCGAGCTGATCGAATACGAGGCGATGGGTCTGGTGCCGGAAGGCCAGGGCGCGCGCGCCATCAAGGAAGGCTGGACGCAGAAGGACGGCCGATTGCCGATCAATCCGTCCGGCGGCCTGAAGGCCAAGGGCCATCCGATCGGCGCCACCGGCGTGTCGATGCACGCGCTGTGCGGGATGCAGCTTGCCGGCACCGCGGGCGACATCCAGGTGCCGGGCGCCAAGCTCGCCGGCATCTTCAACATGGGCGGCGCTGCGGTGGCGAACTACGTCAGCGTGCTGGAGCGGATCAAGTAGGTCGCCTACTCCGCCGCGTCGGTGATCTCGTTGGGCGGCGGCACGACCGTCTTCTCTTCTTCCGCCGCTGCGGTGTAGGCGGCCACGGCGGTGTCAGCCAGTTGGGTGCCGTGCGACGGCTCGGTGACCAGGAACTGCGCCTTGGCCAGCGACGCGAACACGCCACCCTTGGCGATCAACTCGTCGAAGCTGCCGCTCTCGACGATGCGGCCGTGGTCGAACACCAGGATGCGGGTGGCGTTGCGCACGGTGGAAAGCCGGTGCGCGATCACGAAGGTGGTGCGCTCCTTCATCAGCTCGTCGAGCGCTGCCTGCACCTTCTGCTCGGTCGCGGCATCGAGCGCGCTGGTCGCCTCGTCGAGGATCAGGATCGGCGGGTTCTTCACCAGCGCGCGCGCGATCGCCAGCCGCTGGCGCTCGCCGCCGGACAGCATGCGGCCGCGCTCGCCGACGCTCGCCTCGAAGCCTTCCGGGTTGAGATCGATGAAGTCGAGCGCCTGGGCGCGTCTCGGCTGCGTCGCGCAGATCGGCGTCGGTGGCGTCGGGCCGGCCGACGCGCAGGTTGTCGCCGATCGAGCGGTTGAACAGCAGCACCTCCTGGAACACCACGCCGATGTTGCGGCGCAGCCCCGCAAGCTTGAGGCCGCGGATGTCCATGCCGTCGATCTTGACCGAGCCGGCTTGCGGATCGAAGGCGCGGTGCAGCAGCGCCAGCGCGGTGGACTTGCCGGCGCCGGTCGGGCCGACCAGGGCGATGGTCTGGCCCGGCAGCGCGGTGAACTTCAGGTCGGCGACGGCGTTGCGCTTGGTGTCGTAGGAGTAGGAGACGTCGGCGAACTCGACCAGGCCGCGAACCCGGCCGGGATCGATCGCGTCGGGACGGTCGCGCACGGTCGGCACCGTGTCGGCGACCTCGAAGAACTCGATCAGGCGCGGCCGGTCCATGAACAGCCGGTTGGCGAAGCCGACCGCCTGTTCGAGGCGGGTGATGAGCAGGCCGGCGAAGCTCGTGAAGGTGACGATCTGGCCCACGGTGGTCTGGCCGTGGATGTTGAGCCAGATGCCGACCACGAAGATCGAAAGCACCGTCAGCGTGGTCGAGGCCCGCGTCAGCACCGCGCAGATCGCCCACCACGACAGCACCGGCATCTGGGCGCCGAGCAGCTTTGAGACGACGTTCTGCAGCCCGCTGACCTCGGCCTCGATGCGGGAATAGCTCTGCACCAGCGCGACGTTGCCGAGCGCGTCGGAGGCGCGTTCGGCGAGGTCGCCGTAGTGGCGCTCGACCGCGCTCTGGCCGGCCTCGGCCTTGCGCAGCACCAGCGCGGTGAGGCCGGCGAACACCACGCAAAGCGCGATCAGCAGCAGCGCCAGCCGCCAGTTCAGGATCAGCGACAGCGGCAGCAGCACCAGCAGCGAGACGAAGGCCGCGAGATGCTCGCGGAAGAAGCCGAGCCACAGCCACCACAGCGAGTCGGTGCCGGTGAGCATCACCTTCATCAGCCGGCCGGAATGCACGCCGCCGTGGAACGACAGCGGCAATTGCAGGATGTGCTCGAAATAGTTCGTCATCACCGCGTGCCGGCGGCGGTGGGCGAGCCGGTCGGCGTTCAGCGCGACCAGGGCGCCGCAGATGATGGTGAAAAGGCCGAAGCTGACCCAGGCAGCGAGCAGCGTGACGAGATCGGTCCAGACCGGGACGCCGCCGCGCGCCTGCGAGCCGGCCAGCGTATCGACGATGCGGCCGAACAGCACCGGCTCGGCGAACTGCGCCGCCGCCAGCGACACGTTGGCGAGCGCCAGCATCCAGCCGAGCCGGGACTCGTCGCCGAGAAGCCTGAGCACGCGTGCGTAGAGACGGACGAAATTCATGGCGCTCGAAGATTCATGGCACTCGAAGAGTTATGGGGGCTCGGCCGCCGACCCTAGCATGTTTTGGAACGGGTCGATCGTGCTGCCCCAGAAGGTCGCAAGCCATTGTTGTAATGGAGGAAATAACCCGACGCGAGGCTGCCGAAAAGTGCATGCCGATGTGCGATTTCCGCATGATAAAAATGGAATATAATGATCCATAGAGTTGTTGCTTGATTTGAACACACGTGAGCGGGGCGCGAAACCGCAGCCGGCCATGGCCATTTTGGACGACCGAGGTCGTTGCCATTCCGGCGTCGCCGGAAGCGGCGCGCGGGGCTGAGGTTCGATGACCAATATCCCGACCGAGTTGCTGCGAACCTTGGTCGCCGTGGTCGATCTGCGCAGCTTCACCAAGGCGGCGCAATCGCTCGGGGTCACCCAGCCGGCGGTCAGCGCCCAGATCAAGCGGCTGCAGGGGCTGCTCGGCGCCGATCTGCTCGACAAGAGCGCGCCGGGCGTCAGCCTGACCTCGTCCGGCGAACTGGTGGTCAACTACGCGCGGCGGCTGCTGTCCATCAACGACCAGATTCTCGATATCGCTGGACCGCGGCCGGCGTCGAAAAAAATGTGCATCGGCGCAACCGGCGACTTCACCGCGTCGGCGATCGCACTCGGATTGACCTGCGCGCGGGTGCGGCGGCCGGACCTCCGCTTCGAGGTCTACAACGCCAACATCGACGTGCTGCTGAAGGACCTTCGCGAGGGCGACGCCGATCTGGCCGTCTGGGTCTCCGCGACCGGGCCCACGCTCGACACCCGCTTCTACTGGACCGAGCCGGTGGTCTGGGTGCGCGCCGACGCGACGCAGATCGACCCCGATCGCCCGGTGCCGCTGGTGTCCTACGGCGAGGAATGCCTGTTCACCCGGAACGCCATGGCGGCGCTGAGCCAGACCGGCCGTGAATGCGAACTGGCCTTCGTCGGCTCGAGCCTGCTCGGGCTCGGCGCCGCGGTCGCGGCGGGCTTCGGCGTGATGGCGCTGCCGCGCTGCCGCGCCGACATTCCCGGCATCACGGTGTGGGAGGATGCGCCGCTGCCGAAGCTGCCGGACATTTTCTGCGGCGTCTATGTGCGCGACGGCATCGATGTCGAGGAGCGCGAGCAGGTTGCGGAGACGATCGCCGCGGCGCTGCGCCCGCCGGAGTCGACGCCGCACATGCCGGCGTCGAGCACCGCAGCCTAACACGGGCGGGTGCGTTGAACGTCGCCCCTCTATCGGAAAAGTTCCGAATGATCGCCCAAACCGGGCTTGCTTAACCGAACCTTAGGCATGCCTCGGAAAAGTGGCCGGGGCTTGGGCGCTAAATAACCGATCCGATGGCATGTCGGGCTTGCAGCACCGCGCCAATACGCTGCGCGCCATTGGACGTTCATGTTCCGCATGTCGCACGCTCGACCCCTCACCGATGTAGCCCTCGCTGGCCTTGTGCTGGCCGGGGCCGGCAGCGCTTGGCTGTTCGGCTCGGTGTTTGCCGCAGGACGGGAACTCACGGCCACCGAGGGCTTCGTTCTTCACCTGCTGGTTGCCGCCGGGGTATTTTTTGGTCTGGGCTGGCTGGTGCTGCGACAGCATTGGCGCGGCCGGCAACTGCAGCAGCAAGAGATCGACGAGGCGAAGAGAAAGCTCGACACCGCCGTTGGCCACATGTCGCAGGGGCTGATGATGTTCGATGCGTCCCAGCGGATCGCATTGTGCAATCGCCGTTACATCGAAATGTACGGAGTGTCTCCTGCGGTCGTGAAGCCCGGCTTGTCGTTTCGCGAGCTTTTGCTCCATCGAAAAGAGACCGGTTCGTTCTTCGGCGATGTCGACGAGTATTGCACCCGGATGACGGCAAATCTCGCCGCGGGCAAAGCGACCAGCCTGATCGTCAAGAGCAGCGGCGGGCGCTCGGTGCGCATCGTCAACGAGCCGCTCGAAGGCGGCGGCTGGGTGGCGACGCACGAGGACGTCACGGAGCGGCAGCAGCTCCTCGAATCTCACGAGCGCTCTGAAAAGCTGCTCGGCGAACAAAGACATCAACTGGACGTGGCGCTCAACAACATGACCCACGGCATCTGCATGTTCGATGCCGAAGGCCGGATCGTCCTTTTCAACCGGCGCTACAGCGAGATGATGGGTCAGAGCGCCGAGTCACTGCGGGGCCTGTCGCTGCTCGATCTGTTCAGGCATCGCAAGGCCACTGGCGCGATCGTCAGCGACCCGGACGAATTGTTTTCCAGCATCATGACCAGCATGCGGGAAGGCAAAACCTCCGTCCGGGAAATGATGAGGCTGGACGGGATCGCGCTCCGCGTCGTCGACACGCCGCTGGAAGGCGGCGGCTGGGTGGCGACCCACGAAGACGTCACCGAACAACGCCGCACCGAACGCGAGCGGGATCGCAACCGTGCATTTCTGGATCTGATCATCGACAACGTGCCGTCGGCGATTTTCGTCAAGAGCGCGGCCGAACGCAGATACGTTCTCGTCAATCGGGCAGGCGAGAACTTCTGGGGAGTTTCGCGTAACACCATGGTCGGCAAGACCGCCCGGGAGCTGTTTCCGAGCGCCGAAGCCGTCAGGATCGAAGCTCGCGACGACGAACTCCTGCAAAGCGGCACGGCGCTGTTCGATGAACGCGAACTTGTGACGCCCGTCGGTGGTGTGCGGCACATCTCCTCGCGCCGGCTGACGATCCGGGACAACAGCAATGAGGCCCGATATGTGCTGGGCGTCATCGACGATGTGACCGAGCGCAAGGCCGCCGAGGCCCGGATCGCCCAGCTCGCGCACTACGACCCGCTGACGAATCTTCCGAACCGCACGCTGTTTCGCGAGCAACTCGAAACCGAGCTGGCGTTTGTGCGGCGCGGAGCCCAGCTTGCCGTGCTTTATCTCGATCTCGACCACTTCAAGAGCATCAACGACACCCTGGGCCACCCCGCCGGCGACGAGTTGTTGAAGGCCGTCGCCCAGCGCCTGCGCAATTGCCTTCGCGAGTCCGATCTGATCGCACGCCTGGGCGGTGACGAATTCGCAATCGTCCAGACGCAATTGCAGGATCCGAAGGACGCAGTGGCCTTTGCGCTACGGCTGCGTGAGGCCGTCACCAGCGCCTCCTATGATCTCAGCGGACATCAGACGACCACCGATTTGAGCATCGGCATCGCGCTGTCCCCCGGCGACGGAACAGAGATCGACGAGCTCGTAAAGCATGCCGATCTGGCGCTGTACGGAGCCAAGGCCGAGGGCCGCGCCAACCATCGCTTCTTCGAGCCTGGAATGAATGCACGCATGAAGCAGCGGCGCGGGCTGGAAATCGATTTGCGTACGGCGCTGGCCAACGACGAGCTGGAGCTCCATTACCAGCCTCTGATCAATCTCCAGACCGGAGCAATCGTTTGCTGCGAAGCGCTGCTGCGCTGGCATCACCCGGTTCGCGGCATGATCCCGCCGCTGGAGTTTATTCCGGTGGCGGAAGAGACCGGGCTGATCAACGCCATCGGCGACTGGGTCCTCAGGCGCGCGTGCGTCGAGGCGATGAATTGGCCGAGCGACGTCAGCGTTGCCGTCAACGTCTCGCCGGTCCAGTTTCGGAGCCCGGCGCTGGCGCTCGGCGTCGTCGCCAGTCTTGCGGCATCGGGGCTGCCCGCGCGCCGGCTCGAACTCGAAGTAACCGAATCCGTGCTGATGCAGAACAACGAGCGCAACGCTTGGCGATGCTGCATCAAATTCGCGATCTCGGCGTGCGCATTTCGATGGACGACTTCGGCACGGGATATTCGTCGCTCAGCTATTTGCGAAGCTTCCCGTTTGACAAGATCAAGATTGACCGCTCGTTCATTGGCGATTTGTCTAAGGGCGACGACGCCGTCGCGATCGTGCACGCCATCCTCAACCTGGCGAACAGCTCTCAAAATGACAACGACCGCCGAGGGCGTCGAAACGGCGGAGCAGCAAAAGCTGCTGCAAGCCGCAGGCTGCAATGAAATGCAGGGCTATCTGTTCAGCCCGCCGCGGCGAGCAGCCGAGATCGCAGAGCTCTTCGATTCGAACCGGCGGCAAGCCGCCCGAGGCTGATTGGCTGACGCGGCCGGGCATCGCCACGCGCCCTGCAATGACGCCGTAGCTTCGAAAATTCGCGCGGTCAGTTCGCCTTGCGCTCGGCCGCGGCCGGCAGGAACGAGGCGTCGAACGCGTCCACAGCCGTGGGCTTCTTGTTCTTGAAGTCGTGGGTCAGCGCGATCTGGTCGATCGCCTTGGTGAGGCGGTCGTTGTCGACGCCGCCATAGCCGTTGGCCTTCACCTCGGGGGTCACGATGTTGTCCTTGAGCGCCATCTTCAGCCGCTCCAGCTCGATCGGCTTCTTCTCCGCGTCGCTGCGCTTGATCACCGAGTCGACGGCGCTCGAGGGGTCCTTAACGGTATCCTTCAACCCCTTCACGAAGGCGCGCAGGAATCCTTTCACGGCGTCCGGCTTGTCGGCGGCGAATTTCGGATTGACGATGATGGTGTTGCCGTAGAGATCGACGCCGTAGTCGGACATCAGCATGACCACAATGTCGTCGACCGGCACGTTCATCGATTTCAGGTTGATGAAGGAGGTGAACGACAAGCCGGTGATGGCGTCGACCTGGCCGGCTTGCAGCATCGGCTCGCGGATCGGGAAGCCGACGTTCTCGATCTTGACCTTGGCGGCGTCGATGCCGTTGGCTTGCGTAAAGATTTTCCATTGCGCGTAGGCGCTGTCGGCCGGGGGCGCGCCGAGGATTTTGCCCTCCAGGTCCTTCGGCTTCGCGATGCCGCGAGTCTTCCTGCCGATGATCGCGTAGGCCGGCTTGTTGTAGACCATGAACACGGCCTTGATCGGATTAGCCGGGTTGGCGTCGCGGAACTTGATCAGCGCGTTGATGTCGCCGAAACCCATGTCGTAGGTGCCCGACGCCACGCGAGTGATCGGCTCGAGCGGGCTCGCCGCGGGATCGATGGTGACGTCGAGACCTTCGGCCTTGAAGTAGCCCTTGTCGATGGCGACCAGGAACGGCGCCGCCGGGCCGTCGAACTTGAAGTCGAGCGAGAACCTGATCGCGGTCTGCGCCGAGGCCGGGCCCGCGAGCAGCACGGCTGCCGCAAGGATCATCCCGCTGAGGCGAAAGGCCGTGAGCACGTTCATCCCGTACCCTCATGGAGGTCGTCACGCGAGCAGCACGCCGCGACACGGACGTGATGCTCAGCAAAGAACATGCCGAATGAAAGAGCAAGGCGAGAGCGCGAAGCGGGCAGAGGGTCCGCACAGATGGGCTGCTTTCTGCACATCGGTGTGTCGATCTGCCGCCGTGGCGGGCACGCGAGGCTGTCGGCACTGATAGAGTATGACGGTTCGCGTGTCGGATTTCAGGCCGGCCTCGAGGCGCTCGATGAACGCATCTTCATTTCAGGGAGGCGGTGCAGCGGTGCCGGTGTTCGCCGCGCCTTACGCTCCGGCGGATGAGACGCTCGCGCCCGCATTGCTGCGGGCCGCCGATCGCGAGGCAGAGGCTGACGCCCGCATCGATGCGCGCGCCCGCCGGCTGGTCGAGAGCATCCGCGCCCATGCCGGAGGCTTGGGGGGCATCGAGGAGTTCCTGCACGCTTATTCGCTCTCCACCAAGGAGGGCCTGGCGCTGATGGTGTTGGCCGAGGCGTTGCTGCGCGTTCCCGACGCGGCCACCGCCGATGCGCTGATCGAGGACAAGCTTGCCGCCGGCGACTGGTCGCAGGCGGAAGGGTCGGGCCTGCTGGTCTCGGCCTCGGCGTGGACGCTCGGCGTCACGGCGAGGGTGATCCAGCCGGGCGAGACGCCGGATGGCATCGTCGGGGGCCTGGTGAAGCGGCTCGGCCTGCCGACGGTGCGGCTGGCGACCCGGCAGGCCATGCGATTGCTCGGCTCGCATTTCGTGCTGGGGCAGACCATCGAGGAGGCGCTCGATCGGGCGGGCTCGCACCGCGAGTTCCGCTATTCGTTCGACATGCTGGGCGAGGGCGCTCGCACCGCGGCGGACGCGGCACATTATTTCGAGGCCTACAGCCATGCCATCGAGGCGATCGGCGCGCGCGCTGGCAATGCAGCCATGCCGGCGCGGCCGGGAATTTCGGTCAAGCTTTCGGCGCTGCATCCGCGCTACGAGGCCGTGTCGCGCGAACGGGTGCTCGCGGAGCTGACGCCGCGGGTGCTGGAGCTTTCTCGCGCGGCCAAACGCCACGATCTCAACCTCACCATCGACGCCGAGGAGGCCGACCGGCTGGAACTCTCCCTCGAAGTGATCGGCAAGGTCGTGGCCGATCCGTCGCTCGCCGGCTGGGACGGCTTCGGCCTCGCAGTGCAGGCCTATCAGAAGCGCGCCACCGCGGTGATCGACTGGTTCGAAAGCGTGGCCCGCGCGCTGAACCGCCGGATGACGGTGCGTCTGGTCAAGGGCGCCTACTGGGACACCGAGGTCAAGCGCGCGCAGGAGCGCGGGCTTGCCGACTATCCGGTGTTCACGCGCAAGCCGATGACCGATCTCAACTACATGGCCTGCGTGCGCCGTCTCGTCGATGCCCGGCCGCGGCTCTACCCGCAATTCGCCACCCACAATGCGTTGACGGTGGCGAGCATCATCGACGACGCCGGCGGCCACGTCGAGGATTTGAATTCCAGCGTCTGCACGGCATGGGCGAAGCGCTTTACGAGTCGCTGCTGTCCGACATGCCCCAGGCGGCGTGCCGGGTCTATGCGCCGGTCGGTAGCCACCGCGACCTGCTGGCTTACCTGGTGCGGCGGCTGTTGGAGAACGGCGCCAACTCGTCGTTCGTGGCGGTGGCGGCCGATCCGAACGTGCCGGTCGAGGAAATCCTGCGGCGGCCGGCAAGCTTCATCGGCGACGCCGCCGATGCGCGGCATCCCCATATTCCGCTGCCGCGCGACCTCTACAAGCCGGCCCGGCTGAACTCGGCGGGGATCGAGTTCGGCGACCGGGCCGCACTCAATGCGCTGGTGATGGAGGTTGGACGCGCGGCGCCGAACGACTTGCCGACGGTGCCGCCCGGCGATCCGGCCGCGGCGATCGACGCGGCGGCGAACGGCTTCACCGCATGGAGCGCGACGGCGTTGGAGCGCCGCGCCGAGATTCTCGATCGCGCCGCCGAGCTGCTGGAGGCGTCGCGCGGCAAGCTGATCGCATTGATCCAGGCCGAGGGCGGCAAAACGCTGGACGATGCGCTGTCGGAGCTGCGCGAGGCGGTGGACTACTGCCGGTACTATGCCGCTGAGGCGCGGCGAACGCTGAAACCCACCCCAATGCCGGGGCCGACCGGCGAGAGCAACGAGCTGCGATATCGCGGGCGCGGCGTGTTCGTCTGCATCAGCCCGTGGAATTTCCCGCTGGCGATTTTCCTCGGCCAGGTCACGGCGGCGCTCGCCGCCGGCAACACGGTGGTGGCAAAGCCCGCCGAGCAGACGCCATTGATCGGAGCCGCGGCGGTGCGGCTGCTGCATCAGGCTGGCGTGCCGGAGAGCGTGCTGGTGCTGGTGCATGGCGACGGCAAGGTCGGTGCCGCGCTGGTCGCCGATCCGCGCGTCGCGGGTGTCGCCTTCACCGGCTCGACCGCCGTGGGCCACGCCATCAACCGGGCGCTGGCCGCGAAAGACGGGCCAATCGTGCCGCTGATCGCGGAGACCGGCGGCATCAACGCCATGATCGTCGATGCCACCGCTCTGCCGGAGCAGGTCACCGACGACGTGGTGACATCGGCGTTCCGCTCGGCCGGCCAGCGCTGCTCGGCGCTGCGGCTTCTCTGCGTGCAGGAGGACGTCGCCGACCGCATCGTCGCGATGATCGCGGGCGCGGCGAAGGAGCTTTCGCTCGGCGATCCGCGCGATCCGGCGACACACGTGGGTCCGGTGATCGACGATGAAGCGAAAGCAGAAGCTCGACCGTTGGATCGCCGGCCACGCCAGCCGCGTGATCTTCCGCTGGGATAGCAACCGAGCGCTGCCGGCGGGGCGGTTCGTGCCGCCGGCGATGATCGCGCTCGACCGCGCCAGCGACCTGCAGGAGGAGGTGTTCGGGCCGGTGCTGCACGTGGTGCGCTGGCGCGCCGCGGCGCTCGATGCACTGCTCGGCGACATCGCCGGCAACGGCACCGGGCTGACGCTCGGCATCCACACCAGGATCGACGCGGTGGCCGAGAAAATCGCCGCCCGGCTTTCGAACGGCAACGTCTACGTCAACCGCAGCATCATCGGCGCCGTGGTCGGCACCCAGCCGTTCGGCGGCGCAGGTCTGTCGGGCACTGGCCCGAAGGCCGGCGGGCCGAACTACCTGCGCCGCTTCGCCAGCGAGCAGACCGTGACGGTCAACACCGCGGCGGCCGGCGGCAACGCCACGCTGCTGTCCGAGCGCGAGTGAGCTACTCCGCCGCCTCCGCCACCGGACCCGTGGGCGCAAAGATCGGCAGGTCGCGGCTGTTGCGCCAGCGGCCCGGCGTGACGCCGGTGATCCGCTTGAAGGCGCGGTTGAAGGCGGCCTCCGATTCGTAGCCGGCCTCCGACGCGATCCGGGCGATGCTCGTCTCCCCGGAGCGCAGACGCTCGGCGGCGAGCTGGATGCGCCAGCTCGTCATGTAGTCCATCGGCGGGCGGCCGAGCAGCGCGTTGAACCGCTCGGTCAGCACCGTGCGCGAGGTGCCGGCGGCGCGGGCGAGGCTCTCGGTGGTCCAGCGCCGGCCGGGCTCGGCGTGCACGCATTGCAGGGCGCGGCCGACGATGCCGTCGTTCAGCGCGGCAAACCAGCCGCGGTCTTCGCTGCCGGCCGCCATGCGGGCGACGTGACGGCGCAGCACCTCGACGAACAGCAGCTCCATCAGGCGGCCCAGCATGACCTGCGCGCCGGGCGTCGCCGAATCGGCGAGTGCGAGGATCTCACGCAGCGTCGAGGCGATCAGCGCGCCGACCCGCTCATCGCCGGCCGCCTCGACGACCAGCTCCGGCAGCGCGTGAAACAACGGCGTGAACACGAACTCAGACGACTCGATGTAGCCGCAGACGATCCGCGTCTCGGCGCCGCCGCCGCCGTGCTGGATGCTCCAGATGCCCTCGACCGGCTGCTGGAACAGCGATGGCGCGTCCACCATCTCGGGGACGTCGCCATTCCAGATGCGGTGCTTCTCGGCGAACGGCATCAGCAGGATGTCGCCGGCGTTGACCTTGCGGCGCGCGCCGCTCGCGGTCTCGATCGTGCACGAGCCGGAGGCGATCAGATGGAAGATGCTGACGTGGCGCATCCGCGCCATCGGCACATCTGCGTTGTAGCGATCCGGTGTGACCACCCCGAACGGGGCGGTGAAGCGGCTGTTGAGGAAGACCGATCCGGTCAGCCGGATCGCGCCCAGCATGTCCGACAGGATATCGATGCCGGCCGGTCGCTCCGGCGTTTCGGCAAATGAAGGCGGCGTTTCGATCATTGAGAGTATGTGCCCCGCTTAATAGTTCAGCGCCATGAACGAAGCCGGGCCGGCAGAAATGTGGCCGCGGCGCTCACGAGTTCATTGAGAACTGGTGGAGAAAACCATGTTGAGCATTGTTTGGGCCGCGATCCGCGCGATCGGACGGCGCTTGTCGGCTGGGTTATCCGCGGTGTTGGCGCGGCGCGCCATCACGCCTTTGCTGTACGCCAACGAGCGGATGCTGCGCGACATTGGCCTGACCCACGGGGACATTGTCGATTCCCTATCAGGTCCGACCGGCACTGACCCATCACAATTGTTGATCGCACGCATTTACGAACGGCGTGAGGCCATCCGCGACGCCGAGGCGAGCGTGCGGCTTTTGCAGCGCAAGGCCGGTCTCGACAATTGGCGCGGCGTTACGTCCGCGTCCCATCACACGAACGCGGCGTGACACGCCGGTTGGATTCACAAAAGGCGACACGCCGTCTGGATTCATAAAGGAGCGACCATGAGCCATGTTGGAAAGTGCTTTTGCGGAGCGGTCGACGGTCGAAGTCACCGGGGAGCCGGCGGCGATGGGCTATTGCCATTGCCGGTCGTGCCGCTCGTGGTCGGCTGGGCCGGTGAATGCCTTCAGCCTGTGGAAGCCGGACGCGGTGCGGGTCACGGCGGGCGCGGAGCACGTCAAGACGTTTTCGAAGACCAAGTTCAGCCGGCGCCAGTATTGCGCGAAGTGCGGCGGCCACCTGATGACCGATCATCCGACCATCGGGCTGGTCGACGTGTACGCCGCGACGATCCCGACGCTGGCGTTCAAGCCCGGCGTGCACATCAACTATGCCGAGACGGTGCTGCCGATGCGCGACGGCCTGCCCAAGCTGAAGGATTTTCCGGCCGAGTTCGGTGGCTCCGGTGAAGCCATCGCGGAATGACGCGCAGAGCTTATTCGTAGGTGCGCTGCGGCGCTTTACGTTGCGCCGCAGCAGAAGATTTCTGAACATCCGTTCCGCTACATTACAAAAACATCATTCGTCTGGAGCCTTATCGCGCCGGAACGCATCGCCCACATCCTCTGTTGTTTTCCCGAAGCCTCGGTCGAGGGGCCTTCACAAAGGAAAGGGCGGAACATGCTGATCACTCGTACTCGCGCCATTGCTGCTGCGACTGCGGCGGCGCTTGCGCTTACATCACTGGCGGCCACGCCGGCGTCGGCCCGGCCGTACTATCACCATCGCGGTGTCGGCGGCGCCGCCGTGCTTGGCGCTGTCGCCGGACTGTTCGGCACCATCGCGACGATCGCGGCGCGCGAGCACTACGAGCGCCATTACGGCTACGGCGCCTACGGTCCGTACGCTGCACCGCCGCCTCCGGCGCCTTATGGCTACGGCTACGGTCCGGCTCCCTACGAGCCGTACTAGCGGCCTGGACCAGACCGCCATCCGAAGCGGCCAAGTCTAAATGCCACTGCAGGCGCCGCCACTCGCGGCGCCTCTTCTTTTTGCGCTGCGTCACAGGCGTTAACGGACAAAAGACTCATCTGGTGTATGTAGATTCCATGAACGATTCGCTGGAGCGGCTGTTCTCGCAGGTGATTGAGGCCAAGTCGGCCGACCCCGCGCTGTCGCGCACCGCCAAGCTGATGCGCTCGGGCCGCGCCAAGATGGCCAAGAAGCTCGCCGAGGAGGCGATCGAGGTCGTCATCGACGCGATGAACGGCGAGCGTGAGGCGGTGGTCCGCGAGAGCGCCGATCTGATCTACAATCTGGTGGTGCTGTGGGCCGAGGCCGGCGTCCGTCCGCAGGACGTGTTCGCCGAGATGGCCCGCCGCGAACGGCTGTTTGGCCTCGCCGAGAAAGTGCCGAAGAAGCACATCGACACCAGCAGCCGCCGCAAGGTGGTCATGCTGGAGGCGCGCCGGAAAACCCGGCGGCGCTGAACGGCCTGTCCCGCCGCGCGTGGACAATGCGGGCCGGCGCGGCTAGACAACCTCCGCGAACCGTCCGCGCCTTGACCTGTCGTTGGGGTCCGCTGCCTCCCATCCCCCGTTACAAAGAAGTCCAATGCTCCGCCGCCTTTACGATTGGTGCGTCGCCGCCGCCGGGCGTCCCTATGCAGCGTGGCTGATGGGCGCGATCTCGTTCGTCGAGAGCTCGTTTTTTCCGATCCCGCCGGACACCATGCTGATCCCGATGTCGCTGGCGCGGCCGGACCGGGCTTATTTCTTCGCGACGGTGTGCACGTTGACGTCGGTGGCCGGCGGCGCGTTCGGCTACTTCATCGGGGCCGAGCTCTACGACTCGCTCGGGCTCTGGCTGATCCACCTGTATGGCTACGGCGACAAGGTCGACGCGTTCCGCTCGGCCTACGCGGCGTGGGGCACCTGGATCATCCTGCTCAAGGGGCTGACGCCGATCCCCTACAAGATCGTCACCATCACCTCGGGCTTCGCCGGCTATAATTTCTGGATGTTCATCGGGCTGTCCTTCATTGCCCGTGGCATCCGCTTCTATCTGCTGGCTTTTCTGCTCAATCGCTATGGCCCGCAGGCGCGCAGGATCATCGAGGAGCGGCTCGGATTCTGGGTGACGGTCACCGCAATCACCATCGTCGTCGGCATCGTCGCTGCGCTATACTTGTTCTGAGAAGGCAAATCCTCAATTTTGCCACCGGTTTCGGGCACGATTGGTCGATGCGGACAGCGACAACCAGGATCGAAGCGTGGCAGCGGCGCTCCGCCGTCGTGTTCGCCGTGTGCTGCTGGCTTGCGCTGATGCCGCCGCCCGCCGGCGCACAGGACAGCGCGCCGCCGCCCGTCTGCGGTCGAGCCGGCGCCGCCTCCACCGCCCCCGCCGCGGGCCGGCCTGTTCGAGGCGATCGGCCGCTGGGTCGATCGCAGCACCACCAAATTTAGCGATCATCTGCGCGGCGCCAGGCGCAGCATGGACGACCTCGGCGACAAGGCGTCCGCCAACAGCAAGGAAATGACCGATCAGGCGGCCAAGGTCGGTCAGGGCGCCGCCGATATCGGCAAGAATGCCGTCGATGCCACCAAGAACGCGGTGGACGCGGTGGCGAAGCTGCCGGCGGCGCGCATGATCAGCGGCCGCGAGCGTTGCGCCACGGCGCCGAACGGCGCCCCCGACTGCGTCACCGCGGCCGAGGCACTTTGTCGCAAGAAAGGCTTTTCGACCGGCAAGAGCATGGACTTCACGTCGGCCGAGGAATGCCCGGTCAAGACCCTGGTGGGCGAGGCGTCGCAGGACCAATGCACCACCGTGACCTTCATCAGCCGCGCGATGTGTCAGTAGCGCTTCAGCCGCTTTCGAAAACTCTCAGCGTCATTCCGGCCGAGCGAAGCGAGAGCCGGAATCCATAACCCGCAGCATTTCAATAATGGCACAGGGGTTTATGGATTCCGGGTTCGCCCTCTGGGCGCCCCGGAATGACCGTAGCTACTTCCGTTCAATGCCGGTGCCGCGGACGACCGCGATCACGGTGCGGCCGCCGGTAATGCCGAAATCGTCGTCGTTGATCAGCGCCAGCGCGCCGTCGCCGAGCAGCGCCATGCCTTCGGTCTTGCCGACCAGATCGGGATGCTCGAAGGCGTCGAAGCGGAGCGTCTTTTTCACCGGCGAGATTTCCGCGGAGGCAAGATCGCTCTGCTCCAAGGTCGGCCGCGTCGCCGTGTCGTCCCAGCGCGAAGCCGCGATGTTGGTCGCGCCGGCAAGCTCGATCTCGTAGAGCTTGGTGGTCTGCTCGGTGCGCTCGTCGACGATCAGCCGGTCGAGGCCGATCGCCATCAGCTCGCTGATGCGCGGATCGCTCTGCCTCTTCGACGGATCGCGGCGGAAGCTCTGCGGATCGTCGAGCGTGTACACGTACTCGCCGACCACTTTCATGGTCTCGCGCTCGAGCTTGAACAGCCGCGTGTTGCGGGCCTGCGCAAAGGTTGCGCTGTCCGGGTTGGCCAGCGGGTTCTGCATGATGAAGTAAAGGAAGCGCTCGTCGGGCGAGATTGCGATGCCCTCGATGCCGCGGTTACCTTGGCGCTTGGCGATGATCGCCGGCAACGTGCCTCGGGTCGGGTAAGGCGCGTCGGCGAAGTCGCCCTCGGTGCCAGCCGGAACGTGGCGCTCGATCATTTTCCCATCGGCCGAGAAATGCGCCAGCGACGGCGCGTTCTCCTCGCCGACCCAGAACGTGCCGTCCGCCAGCCGCACCAGGGCCTCGGCGTCGATGCCGCGCAGGCTTTGCTTCAGCTCCTTGCCTTGGCCGTCGAGCGGCGTCTCGGTGCTGGCGGTGTGGAGTGGCAACGGCATACCGCTGAGGGGATAGCCGTCACGGTCCTTCAACGTGATGACGTCAGTGACACGGAAGCTGCCGTCGTCGAGCACCATCACCCGGTAGATGGATGGCGTGTAGGACGGCGTTGGATAGACCCGGCTGTTCTTGATCTCCTTGCAGCCGAGCTCCGTGCCCGCGATCTCCTTCATGTCCTTGCATTCGATGTTGGGTCCGCGGTCGCCCAACGTCCACAGCACGTTGGCCGGATCGTTCGGCCGGCGAAAGGCGCTGGATCCGATGCCGACGGTCAGATTGAGCGTCTTGCCACCCGCGAAGGCGAACGGCCCGATGCGAAGCAGGGTGTCATCGCTGAGATGATTGCGGATCGTGATGTCTTCGGCTGTCGCCGGCGCGGCCATCGCGAGGCCGGCGAGCAAAAAGGCTGTTCTGATCGTGCGCCGCATGGCCTATTGGCCCTCCGCCCAGCGGATCAGACCATAGGCGGCGGCGGATGACAGGTCGATGACAACGGCCGCCGGCGCGGGAGCGCGCGGCGGCCGTGATCGAGCAGCGGGAGGATCGTCGCAGCGCGAGCCGCGTTAGCCCTTGTGGTGACGCACGCGCTTGTGGTGGCGGGGCTTTTCAGCGCCGCCCTTAGCGCCGCCCTCAGGAGCGCCGCCTTTGCCCCCGCTCAGCGCCCCGCGACACTCCGACGAGAGCTGGCGTTTTTTGGCCTTCAGGCAGACCACGATGCGGTCGGCATCCGGAACGAACTCGCTGCACAGCCGCATCACGTCGCCCGTGCATTTGTCCGCGGCATCGGAGGCCTGCGCCGCGGCGGGGCTGGCGCTGCCGCCCGCGATCAGCAGCATCGTCAGCAGTCCGGCGGTCGCGCCGAGCAGGGGCCGCACTTGAATGTCGGAGAGTTTTTTCACGCTGGTTCCTGGGTTTGTTGGCCTGATGGGTTGGTCTGACGCTCAACATGCCGCGCGGTCCCGGAGTTCCAGGGCCGCGCGGATTTAGGGGCCGGATCAATACCTCGCGGCGATCGGCAATTCCTCGGCCGGGAACAGAGAGATCAATCGGCAACCCTTGTCGGTGACCACCACCTCTTCCTCGATGCGGGCGGCCGAGTAGCCGTCGGTCGCCGGCGCCCAGGTCTCGATGGCGAACACCATGCCTTCGACGATCTCGGTCGGGTGATCCATCGACACCACCCGCGAGATGATCGGCCGCTCATGCAGGTTGAGGCCGAGGCCGTGCGCGAACTGCAGGCCGAACGCCGTGAGCTCATCCGGAAAGCCGAACTCCTCCGCCTTCGGGAACACGTTGCAGATGTGCGCGGTCGAGGCGCCTGGCTTGATCCGTGCGATGGCATTGTCGAGCCATTCGCGCGCCAGCTTGTAGGCGTCGCGCTGTGAATCGGTCGCGCGGCCGACGTTGAAGGTGCGGTAGTAGCAGGTGCGGTAGCCCATGAACGATTGCAGGATGTCGAAGAAGCACTGGTCGCCCGGCCGGATCATGCGGTCGGTGAAGTTGTGCGGATGCGGGTTGCAGCGCTCGCCGGAGATGGCGTTGACCGCTTCGACGTCGTCGGAGCCGTGGGTGTAGAGGAACTTGTTGACCTCGGCGACGATGTCGTTCTCGCGGACGCCCGGCCGGAGCGTGTCGTTGATCAGCTGGTAGGCGCCGTCGACCATCGCGGCGGCGCGGTTGAGCAGCGCGATCTCGTCGGACGATTTCACTTCGCGCGCCGACAGCATGACCTGCTGGGCGTCCTTGACCGTCAGCCCGGCCTTCTGCAGCTCGAACATCATCGGCGGCTCGATGATGTCGACGCCGATCGGCATCTTGGCGACGCCAGCGGCCTTGAGGATCGAGGCCATCTCCTCGGCATGGTGTTTCATCAGGCCGAACGCCGGATCGACGGTGCCGCGAAGACCGACCAGGCCGGCCTTGCAGTTTTCCTGCGGCAGCCACGGTGAGTAGAGCTTGTGGTGGACGGCGGCCGAGCCGAAGTCCCACAGGATCGGGTCCTGGCCGCGGATCAGCAGCGTCCAGCGCGAGAGCTTGTCGCGGGCCCATTCGCCGATCTTGGTCGAGGTGACGTAGCGGATGTTGTTGTCGTCGAACAGCAGCAGCGCGCCGAGATCGGACTTCTCAAGCGCGGCATGGGCGCGGGCGAGCCGGTAGCGCTGCAGCCGGCGGTAGTCGACGCGCTCCTCGAAGTCGACGCCCATGGTGCCGAGCACCGGCAGATGGCGGCCCCAGTTGTAGCGCGGGTTGATCTCCTCGGCGCTGATCTTGCGTGGCTCGCGCTTGGTGATGTCGTCCATGGGGGTCCTCCTGGAAGCTGTGTTGCTCTGATTATAGACCGTGTCCCGGGCGCAGCGCAGCACCCCTTGGTGGTGCGCTGCAGACCCGGGACCGTATAGAATTCGGCCGTCTGGTGGGCGTCAGATGAGCGGGTTCAGCGTCTATATTCTCACCAATCGTCGCCGCGGCGTGCTCTACGTTGGCGTCACCAACGATCTCGCGCGCCGAATCTCCGAACACCGTCAGAAGGTCGTTCCCGGATTTACGAAGACTTACGGCGTGACGCAACTGGTCTATTTCGAGGAGCACGCCTCTATTTTGGAAGCCCGCGCGAGGGAGCGAACTCTCAAGCGTTGGCGGCGCGAGTGGAAGTTCGATCTGGTCGAGACACTATAATCCGGATTGGCGCGATTTGACGGAGGATTTGGCTCCGTGAGCTCTTCAGGCGCCGGCGTTCGATACGGTCCCGGGTCTGCAGCGCACCACCAAGGGATGCTGCGCTGCGCCCGGGACACGTGTTGCTATGCCGCGCGCAATCCGGCGATCAGCGCCTCCACGTCGGCGCGGATTTTCGGGCCGTGGGTCGCCATCTCGGCGAATTCATGCTCCGAGATCAGATCGTGCAGCCCGCGCCGGAAGCTCGGCCATTCCTGCACCCGCGCCCACCATTCGTTGATGCGCGGGCGGCCTGACGTCCAGGCCTCCAGCAACCCGAGATAGGCGAGCCGCGCCACAAACGGCATCAGGTTGATGTCGGCGAGCGTCGGCTTCTCGCCGAGCAGCCACGGCCCGCGCTCGGCCAAGGTCGGCTCCATCAGCTTGAAGGCGCGCTCGTAGGCGGCGATGGCATGCAGCACGAACGGCGACTGCACGCCGTGCTCGTAGGTCGATTTGAAACGGTCGGTGCGGCGCGGGTCGCCGACGTTGCGGAAGCGCTTCTCGCGAAGCTCCGCGGGCATGGTGCGCATGCGCTCGCGGAACATCGCCGAGAACGACAGCTCGGTGGCGCCGTCGAACAGCCCTTCATCGACGAACTTGCTCCACAGTCGCATGCGCGCGCGCTCGGCCGGCGCCTTGGGAACCAGCGGCGGGTTGGGAAACGTGTCGTCGATGTATTCGCAGATCAGCGTCGACTCGATCACCGGCACGCCGTCATGCACCAGGGTCGGCACCACGCCCTTGGGATTGAGCTTGAGATACTCCGGGTCGTACTGCTCGGTCTTGAACAGGTCGACCCGCCGCGCCTCCCAGGTCAGGCCCTTCTCGACCAGCGTGATGCGGACCTTTTGGCAGCAGACCGAGTTGCCGAAGTCGTAGAGGATGAGCATGCGTGAAGCCTCGTGCCGATGATTGTTCCCAGGCTAGAGAGAATGGCGCGCGCCGTCACGCGTTGCGGTGCGTTCCCGGCAAATGGCGTTGTGCAGGGCAGGAATCCTTATAACGTCGGTGATAACGGGAAATCCCCAGATCAGGAGACGACATGGCGAAGAAATCGGTGCTGAGCGAAGCCGCGGATGCGGTGAAGTCGGTCGCCGGCGCGGCGCTCGGAGCGGCGGCTGCCGCCGCCACCACCGTTGTGGTCACCCGGGTGGCAGGCGCGTTGGCGCAAGGCGGCAACAGGCTTGGGCAGGCAGCGCCGGCCCTTGAGCAGGGCGCGGCCCGGGCGGTCGCCGCGCCGATCCTGCCGAAGCCGCAAAAGCGCGCGGCCGCCAAACGCAAGGCCACCACGGCGAAGAAGAAGGTGACCGCGAAGAAAGCGGCTAAAAAATCCAAAAAGAAAACAGCGAAAAAGAAGCCCGCGTCGGCGCGCCGCAAGAAGCGCTAGGGCCGCTGCGGCCGTTACGCTCCGGTCGCCGACACCACGCGGCGGAGCGCCGTGCGCAGGTCGGCGGCGTCGGGCGGGCCGAACGCCAGCTCGAACTCCTTCTGTGCCTCGCGCCACTTCGATGAGGCGGCCTTGAGGCGCGTCTCGCCGGCGGCGGTCAGCTTCAGCTTGCGGCGGCGCGCGTCGTCGTCGGGCGCGACGGCCAACAGCTTGTCCCGCTCGAGTGGCTTCACGGCGCGGCCGAGCGTGGTGCGATCCATCACCATCAGCTTGGCCAATTCGTTGATCGTGAGCGGCCCGAGCCGGCCGAGCTTGGCCAGGATCGAATACTGCGAGGTCGTCAGACCCTCGGCGGCCAGATGGCTGTCGTAGATCTGGCTGACGTGGCGTGCGGCCTGCCGTATCGCCTGGCAATTGCAGTCGACCGACTCGAGAGCGGGGGACGGGCTTTTCTGCATGGCTCGCATTCCTGATGTCGGGGCGCCTCCGTCAAAGGAGGGCTTGTCATTAGGTGCATATACGCGTATTTCATTCAGAATGAAAGGTGCATATGCACCTATTTCTGAGAAAGGCCTGTGTCATGGACCCACGCACCCGCATGCTGCTTGAAGCCCCCGTCGGCCCCACCATCCTGCGGCTGGCGCTGCCCAACGTGGTCGTCATGGTGGTGCAGGCCTCGATCGGGCTGATCGAGACCTATTTCATCGCCAAGCTCGGCCTCGATGCGCTGGCCGGCATGGCGCTGGTGTTTCCGCTGTTCATGCTGCTGCAGATGGTGTCGGCCGGCGCGATGGGCGGCGGCATCCTGTCGGCGGTCGCCCGCGCGCTGGGCTCGGGCCATCCCGAGCGCGCCAACGAGATGGTTTGGTCGGCGGTCGCCATCACCATCGGACTCGGCGCGCTGACGACAGTCGCGGCGCTGCTGTTCGGGCCGAAGCTTTATGCGCTGATGGGCGGCCGCGACGGCTCGCTCGCCGCGGCGGTGACGTATTCCACGCTGGTGTTCGCCGGCGCTGTGCCGCTTTGGCTGTTCAACTCGTTCGCCGCGGTGATCCGCGGCACCGGCAACATGTTCTTCCCGGCGGCGGTGATGACCGCGGGCGCGCTGGTGCTCGATTCCGCTGTCGCCGCTGCTGATCTTCGGCATCGGGCCGTTTCCGCAGCTCGGCATCGCCGGCGGCGCCGCCGCAGTCGTCATCTACTATGTGATCGGCACCGCGGTCTTCGCCGACTACATCTGGTCGGGCCGCGGCGTGCTGAAGCCGTCGCTGCTGCCGCCCCGGCTGTCGTGGACGCCGATGTGGGACATCCTGCGCATCGGCGTGACGTCGGCGGTGTCCAGCGTCTCGACCAACATCGCCATCGGCACCGCCACCGGCCTGGCTGGGCTGATCGGCCCCGCCGCGGTCGCGGGTTTCGGCACCGGCGCGCGGCTGGAGTATCTGCTGATCCCGCTGGTGTTCGGCCTCGGCGCTCCGGTGGCGGCGATGGTCGGCACCAGCATCGGCGCCGGCCGCCGCGACCGCGCGCTGCGCGTGGCGTGGATCGGCGCTGCCATCGCCTTCGGCATCACCGAGGCGATCGGGCTTGCGGCGGCATTCTTCCCGGCGTCTTGGCTGTCGCTGTACGGCAGCGATCCGAAGATGATCGAGGTCGGGACGAGCTATCTGCGCATCGTCGGGCCGTTCTACGGCTTCTTCGGCGGCGGGTTGTTGCTGTATTTCGCGTCGCAGGGCGCGGGCAGGGTGGGCTGGCCGGTGCTGGCCGCGTTGTTGCGCGTCGTCATCGCGGCGGGCGGCGGCTGGATCGCCGTGACGAAGTTCGGCGGCAGCAATGGGCTGTTCGCCGCGCTCGCCGTGGCGATCGTGATCTACGGCCTCACCAACGTCGCGGCGGTGGCCGGCGGCGTCTGGTTCACGACGCCGAAGCTCAAAGCTCCGCTGCCGGCGGCGCAGCCGTCATGAGCGAAAGGCGATCTCGCGAAAGCTCTACTTGTGCGAGGCGGCCGCGGCGGCGACGATCGCAGCCTGGGATACGCGGTAGTTGTTCACCCAGACGCCGACGATGAACACGATGCATAAGCCGGCGGCGGCGAGCACGGGCCAGTTTTTCGAAACTTTGGCCTTGGACTTTTGAACTTCAGCCATAGCGGATCCTCCCAGATCAATGAGGGAGGCTACCAGCCTGGGGTCATCCCAATGAGCGGCCTATTGTCACGTCGGGATAACTGACCGACGGAACTTCAGGCAACCTTCTTGCCCCACAGTCGCTGCGACGCAATATCGGCGCCCTGGCGGATCGCCTTCAGCTTCAGCCAGACCACCGGCTCGATCACCCATTCGCGCTTGGTGAAGGTGCCGAAGCCGCAATCGGTCGAGGCGATCACCCGCTCGCGGTCGCCGACGACGGCGACGGCCTCTTCGATGCGGCGTGCAACCACCTCGGGATGCTCGACGAAGTTCGAGGTGGTCTCGACCACGCCGGGAATGAGCATCATGTGCGGCGGCAGCGGATGCTTCTTCAGCGCGGTGTATTCGTGGGCGTGGCGCGGGTTGGAGAACTCGATGGTCAGCGCGCCGACGTTGGCGGTGTAGAGCGCCGGCAGGATGGTCGCCAGCGGGATGTCGTGGATGTGCGGGCCTTCCCAGTTGCCGTAGCAGACATGCAGCCGAACGCGGTCGCGCGGAATGCCCTCGATGCCCTTGTTGATCGCCGCGACATGGCGCTCGCAGCGCTTGACGAAATCGCTGTCGCTGAGGTCGCGGTACATCATGGTGCGGTCCATGGCGAGATCGGGCGCGTCGATCTGCAGGATCAGCCCGGCCTTGTGGACCGCCTGGTACTCCTTGCTCATCTCGCGGGCGATGGCGTCGAGATAGGCGTCGTGCGAGTCGTAGTGGGCGTTCAGCATCGTGGTCGAGATGATGCCGGGCGACGCCGCGGTCATGAAGCGCTCGGAGAACGCGCCGAGGTCGTCGGCGATCTTGTTGAGGCGGGTGGTCTCCTCGGTGATCGGCTTCAGGTCGAAATACTTGATGTCGGCCTGCGCCTCCGGCGCGCCCTGCTGGCTCTTCGGCGGGTTCGGGAAGCGGCGCATCATGTAGGACAGCAGCTCCGGGAATTCCTCGAACTCGCGGCCGCGGCGCCGCTTCGACACGCCGGCGAAGCCGGACATGCGCTGCGGCACGTAGGTCTGGAAGCCGACCCGGCCTTGCTCGCCGTCGTTGCCGACGTCGATGCCGGCATCGATCTGGGCCTGCACGACATGGCGGACCGCCTTGTCCTTCTCGTCGGCCATCGCCTTGGCGTCGACGGCTTTGCCTTCGTCCTGCACCATCAGCAGGTCGGACAGCTTCTCGTTGCGCGGCAGGCTGCCGACGTGGGTGGTGAGGATACGGTCGCGGCTGAAGATCATCTTATTGTCCTCCGAACTCTCGTTCGTCATGGCCGGGCTTGTCCCGGCCATCCACGTCTTGCTCCATCACGAAGCAAGGCGTGGATGCCCGGCACAAGGCCGGGCATGACGTGGATGGGGCTGAGACGACATTGCAGCACATGCCGTCCGCTTGCATAATACTGCGGGGGTTATAGTCGAAATTCCGGGGAAGCGAATGAGTGTTGCGGTTGAAGCGCGCGGGATGGAAGCGCCGGTGCCCACCGCAGTGGGCGCCGTCCCGCGCAACTACAATTATGCCGCCGACATCATCGACCGCAACCTGAAAGCCGGCCGCGCCGACAGGCCGGCGTTCATCGATCCGCGCGGCACCTGGACCTACGGCCAGCTTGCCGACCGCGTCGCCCGCTTCGCCGGCGTGCTGCGTTCGCTCGGCATCCGCCGCGAAGAACGCGTGCTGATCGTGCTGCTCGACACCATCGACTTCCCGACCGCGTTCCTCGGCTGCCTCAAGGTCGGCGCCGTCGCGGTGCCGGTCAACACCCTGATGACCGAGGACGACTACCGCTTCATGCTGGCCGACAGCCGCGCCCGGCTGCTGGTGGTGTCGGAGGCGCTTTATCCGCGGTTCGAAAAGCTGATCGACGAGGCGGCCGACCTCGAGCACGTCATGGTGTCCGGCGACAATGCGCATGGCCTGAAGCTGTTCGAAGAGCTGATCGGCAGCACCAAGCCCTGCAACGAGACGGCGGCGACGCTGTGCGACGACGTCGCCTACTGGCAGTACACCTCGGGCTCGACCGGCAAGCCCAAGGGCGCGGTCCATCCGCACGCCGATCTCCGCCTCAACAACGATCTCTACGCCGTGCCTGTGATCGGCGTCACCGAGAACGATCTCTGCTATTCGGTGGCGAAGCTGTTCTTCGCCTACGGGCTCGGCAACTCGCTGAACTTTTCGATGGCGGCCGGCGCCTGCACGGTGCTGCTGCCGGACCGGCCGACGCCGGAGGGCGTCGCGGCGCTGCTTCGCAAGCATCCGGTCACGGTGTTCTATTCGGTGCCGACCTTCTATGCGGCGTTCCTGGCGAGTCCCGCGGCGTCCCAGCGCGGCGAGGTGAAATTCCGCCGCTGCATCTCGGCCGGCGAGGCGCTGCCGCCCGAAGTCGGCCGGCGCTGGTCCGAGCGCTACGGCGTCGACATCCTCGACGGGCTCGGCTCGACCGAGATGACGCACATCTTCATGTCGAACCTCACCGGCTCGGTGAAGTACGGCACCTCGGGCAAGCCGATGCCGGGCTACGACTGCAAGCTGATCGGCGACGACGGCGAGCCGGTGAAGCCCGGCGAGCTCGGCGAATTGCTGGTGCGCGGCCCGACCGCGGCGATCATGTACTGGAACAACCGCGAGCAGTCGCGCAACACGTTCTTGGGCGAGTGGACGCGCTCGGGCGACAAGTACATGGTCGACGAGGAGGGCTACTACGTCTACTGCGGCCGCCGCGACGACATGCTGAAGGTGTCCGGCATGTATGTGTCGCCGTTCGAGGTCGAGGGCGCGCTCGCCACCCATGCCGAGGTGCTGGAGTGCGCCGTGGTGGCCTGGCCCGACGCCGACACCCTGATCAAGCCCAAGGCCTTCGTGGTGATGAAGGATCAGACCAAAGTCGCAGACGCCGCGACCCGGGACGCGATGTCGCGGGCCCTGCAGGACCACGTCAAGACGCGGCTTGCCCCCTACAAGTACCCGCGCTGGATCGAATTCCGCGCCGACCTGCCGAAGACCGCGACCGGCAAGATCCAGCGCTTCAAATTGCGCAGCGAGGGCGGCCCGCGCTAAGGTCCCTCCAGTTATTCATTTGGAGGGGTTCCATGAAACGTTTGTTGTTCGCCGGCTGCGCCGTCGCGGCCCTGGCCGCCGTCGTCGTCGTCGTCACGCCGGGCTTGGCGCAGCAGAAGACCATCAAGATCGGCTTCATCAGCTCGTTCAGCGGCCCGGCGGCCGCGGTCGGCAACGATATGCGCAACTCGTTCGAGCTGGCGCTCGATCACCTGGGCCGCAAGATCGGCGGACATCCGGTCGAAGTCATCTACGAGGACGACCAGATCAAGCCGGATGTCGGGCTGCAGAAGACCCAGAAGCTGATCGAATCCGACAAGGTTGATTTCCTGGTCGGCTACATCTGGTCGAACGTGCTGCTGGCTTCGCTCAAGCCGATCGTCGACAGCAAGACCGTGACCATCGTCTCCAACGCCGGCGCTTCGCAGCTCGCCGGCGACCAGTGCTCGCCCTACGTGTTCTCGACGTCGTGGAACAACGACCAAAATCCACGCGCGATGGGCAACTATATGAATTCGAAGGGCATCAAGAAGGTGTTCGAGATCGGCCCGAACTACGCGGCCGGCAAGGACAACCTCGATGGCCTGAAGCTCAGCTTCAAGGGCGAGATCGTCGGCCGCGAGATGACGCGCTGGCCGGATCAGCTCGACTTCTCGGCGGAGCTGTCGAAGGCGCGCGCGGCGAAGCCGGATGCGATCTTCGTGTTCTATCCGGGCGGCGCGGGCGTCCAGTTCATCACCCAATACGCGCAGTCCGGCCTCAAGGGGCAGATCCCGCTGTACCAGGTGTTCACGGTCGACGAGCTGTCGCTGCCGAAGATCAAGGACCTCGGCGTCGGCGTCCTCGGCGTGTCGCAGTGGGTCAACGATCTGCCGAACGCGGAGAACAAGAAGTACGTCGCCGACTACCACGACAAGTTCAAGCTTTGGCCGTCATTCTACGGCGCGCAGACGTATGACGCGGCGATGCTGCTCGACAGCGCCGTCAAGGCGACCAAGGGCGACGTCAGCAACAAGGACGCGCTCCGCAAGGCGCTCGAGAAGGCCGACTTCAAGTCGGTGCGCGGCGCCTTCAAGTTCGGCCCGAACCACATCCCGATCCAGTCCTTCTATCTCCAGGACGTGGTCAAGGTCGGCGACGATTATCGCCTGAAGACGGTGTCCAAGATCGTGGACAACGATCAGGATCCGCACGTCGGCGAATGCAAGATGCCGAAGTAGGCGGGGCCGTTCTAGTCTGACGGGTTGTTTCGGTTGAACGGTGCCGCGATCTCTCTTTCCCTCCCCCCTTGCGGGGGAGGGTGGCTCGCGTGGAGCGATAGCGAACGCGAGCCGGGAGAGGGGTTCGCTTCGTAAGTCGCCTTTCACGAAGACAACCCCTCTCCCGCGTTCGCTCGGCTATCGCCTCCGCTCACGCACCCTCCCCCGCAAGGGGGGAGGGGAAGCGTGCGTGTGGCTTCACCTGCACATCCAGCAAGATTTTGGCCCCCTCCTTGCAAGGACAGCGATAAGCCTCGACACTTGAGGCTTCGGTGTTTCGAGGGAGGTCCGTCATGAAGACCGTATGGCTTGCCGCGGCGATGCTTGCCGCAGTTGCGACGCCGGCATCCGCACAGCAAAAATCCGTCAAGATCGGCTTCGTCGGCACCTTCAGCGGGCCGGCCGCGGCGCTCGGCAACGACATGCGCAACTCGTTCGAGGTCGGGCTCGATCAGCATGGCCGCAAGCTCGGCGGCATGCCGGTCGAGGTGATCTACGAGGACGACCAGATCAAGCCCGAGGTCGGCGTTCAGAAGGTTCAGAAGCTGATCGAGTCCGACAAGGTCGATTTCCTGGTCGGCTTCATCTGGTCGAACGTGCTGCTGGCGTCGCTGAAGCCCGCGGTGGATTCGAAAACCTTCCTGATCACCACCAACGCCGGACCGTCGCAGATCGCCGGCGAGCAATGCTCGCCCTATGTGTTCTCGACGTCGTGGGTGAACGACCAGCGGCCCGCCGCGGTCGGCGCTTATCTGACCAAGAAGTTCAAAACGCTGTTCACCATCGCGCCGAACTACGCCGCGGGTCGCGACCAGATCGACGGGCTTACTTCGGGCTACAAAGGCACGTTCGTCGGCAAGGAGTTCACCCGCTGGCCGGACCAGCTCGACTTCTCGGCTGAGTTGGCCAAGGCCCGCGCCGCCAAGCCCGACGCTATCTTCGCGTTCTATCCTGGCGCGGCCG
Organism: uncultured Alphaproteobacteria bacterium; assembly: GCA_963785665.1. Taxonomy (GTDB): domain Bacteria; phylum Pseudomonadota; class Alphaproteobacteria; order Rhizobiales; family Xanthobacteraceae; genus Z2-YC6860. The sequence continues at coordinate 139,809 of CAWAWF010000017.1, read as the reverse complement.
GGCACGCAGTTCCTGACGCAATACATGCAGGCCGGGCTGAAGGGGCAAATCCCGCTCTACACTTCGTCGGTGGTCGATGAGAACTCGCTGCCGCAGCAGAAGGAGATCGCGCTCGGCGTCTGGGGCGTGTCGCAGTGGGGCTTCGACATGGACAACGCGGCGAACAAGAAATACGTCGCCGACTACAAGGCCAAGACCCAGCGCTATCCGTCGATGTACGGCGCGCAGACCTACGACGCGGTCGGCCTGATCGACAGCGCGGTGAAGCGGTGCATGGCGACCTCACCAAGAAGGACGACATGCGCCATGCCATGGAGAAGGCCGACTTCCAGTCGGTGCGCGGCCCGTTCAAGTACGGCAAGAACCACATCCCGGTGCAGAACTTCTACCTGCAGGAGGCTGAGAAGCTTCCCGACGGCTGGGCGATGAAGACCGGCGAGCAGATCGCGGCCTCCGACGCCGACAAGTATGTCGACAAGTGCAACATGCCGCAGTGACGCGGCGGCGATCATTCGCAACTGAAAGTATCCTGGACGGCGGAAGCGTGCGCTTCTGCCGTCTTGTTTTTTGAGGGGATGTCGGGCCTCATCGGGACCGGGACAACACCAGTCCCGTCACCCTGAGGCGCTCGCCCGAAGGGCGAGCCTCGAAGGGCGACGGCCCGGGCGCGTCATCCTTCGAGGCGCGCAAAGAGCGCGCACCTCAGGATGACGGGCTGGCGTTGTGCCGGTGGCCTGAGATTTGCTGGACCATGTTCAAATGCTCTACCTGATCGAACAGTGCCTGAACGGCATCCAGCTCGGCATGCTGCTGTTCCTGCTGGCGGCGGGGCTGACGCTGATCTTCGGCATCATGGACCTGGTCAACCTGGCGCACGGCTCGCTCTACATGCTGGGGGCCTACTTCGCCGCGACCTTCGCCGCGTTGACCGGCAGCTTCGTGCTCGGCGCCATCCTCGCGCTGGCGGCTTCGCTGGTCGCCGGCATGGCGCTGGAGGTGATCGCGATCCGGCGGCTCTACGGCCGCGACCATCTCGACCACGTGCTCGGCACCTTCGGGCTGCTGCTGTTCTTCAACGAGCTGGTGCGGCTGATCTGGGGTCCGGCCGGCATGACCTTGCCGCTGCCGAGCGAAATGCTGACCGCGGTGCAGGTGCTGCCGGGCGTGTTCTATCCGCTCTACCGGCTGGTCATCATCGGCGCGACGCTCGCGGTCGCGCTCTTTCTCTACATCCTGGTGATGAAGACGCGGGTCGGCATGCTGATCCGCGCCGGCGCCTCGAACCGCGAGATGGTCGGCGCGCTCGGCGTCAACATCAAGCTGCTCTACACGCTGGTGTTCGGGCTCGGCGCGGCGCTGGCGGGCTTCGCCGGATTGATGCAGGCGCCGATCCTCACCGTGCAGATCGGCATGGGCGAGAACATCCTGATCCTGGCGTTCGTCGTCATCATCATCGGCGGCATCGGCTCGATCCGCGGCGCGTTTGTTGCGGCGATGATCGTCGGCCTGATCGACACCATCGGGCGGGCGTTCCTGCCGGACCTGGTGCGGAATTTCGTCAGCGCCGGCTCGAGTCTCGGCCCCGCGCTGTCGTCGATGATGATCTACATGCTGATGGCGCTGGTGCTGGTGTTCCGGCCGGAGGGCCTGTTCCCGGCGGCGAGCAAACGATGACTCGGCGCGAACGCTTGGCTGCACGCCTCGCAACTACTGCTGTCGTGCGCGCTGCGACGTGCCGATCCTGCTGCTGGCGCTGGTGCCGGTGTATTGCGCGGCGACCGGCAACTACTTCCTGATGTCGCTGTTCACCCGCATCCTGATCCTGGCGATGGCGGCGGTGAGCCTCAACCTGATCATGGGCTTCGGCGGCATGGTGAGCTTCGGCCACGCCGCGTATCTGGGCATCGGCGGCTACGCGGTCGGCATCCTGGCGAAAGAAGGCATCAACTCCGGCTTCATCCAATGGCCGGTGGCGCTGCTCGCGTCCGGGCTGTTCGCGCTCGGCGTCGGCGCGCTGTCGCTCCGCACCCGCGGCGTCTACTTCATCATGATCACGCTCGCCTTCGCGCAGATGGTCTACTACGTCGCCTCGGGCCTCGACCGCTACGGCGGCGATGACGGGCTGACCATCAACAAGCGCAGCCAGTTCGTCGCGCCGATCGATCTGTCGAACAAGACGCTGTTCTACTATCTCTGCTTCGCGCTGCTGCTGGGCAGCGTCTATCTGGTCTGGCGGCTGGTGCATTCGCGATTCGGCGTGGCGATCCAGGGCATCCGCTCCAACGAACGGCGGATGCGCGCGATCGGCTTCCCGACGTTGCGCTACAAGCTGACCTGCTTCGTCATCGCCGGCGTGCTGTGCGGCCTCGCCGGCGCGCTGCTCGCCAACCACACCGACTTCATCAGCCCGGCGACGATGTTCTGGACGCGCTCCGGCGATCTCATGGTGATGGTGGTGCTGGGCGGCATGGGCACCGTGTTCGGCCCGGTGATCGGGACCATCGCGTTCCTGCTGCTGGAGGAGGGGCTGTCGCAGTTCACCGAGTTCCAGGGGATCATCCTCGGTCCGCTGCTGCTGATGGTCGCGCTCTACGCGCGCGGCGGCATCGACGGCCTCCTGATGGGGGCTCGCCGTGACTGACGCGCTCCTGACCGTCGAGGGCCTGACCAAGCGGTTCGGCGGCGTCGTCGCCTCCGACAACGTGCGGCTCGATGTCAGCCGTGGCGAGCTGCACGCCATCATCGGCCCGAACGGCGCCGGCAAGACCACCTTGATCGGCCAGCTTGCCGGCGAGATCGCGCCGAACGCCGGCCGCATCCAGTTCGACGGCCGCGACATCACCGCGCTGCCGGTGCCGGACCGGAGCCGCATCGGGCTGGCGCGCTCGTTCCAGATCACGTCGTTGTTTCCGCATTTCACCGCGCTGCAGAACGTCGCGCTGGCGGTGCAGGCGCACGCCGGGCATTCGTTCCGGTTCTGGCAGGCGGCGCGGACGGAGCGTGAGCTTCAGGAGCCGGCGCGCGCCGCGCTCGATCGCGTCGGCTTGAGCCATCGCGCCGACTCGCTGTGCGCGCGGATGAGCCACGGCGAGCATCGCCAGCTCGAATTGGCGATGGCGCTCGCCACCGGGCCGCGGATGCTGCTGCTCGACGAGCCGATGGCGGGGCTTGGTCCCGACGAGTCGGCGCGGATGGTGACGACGCTGCGCGAGTTGAAGGGCGAACTGACGATCCTGCTTGATCGAGCACGACATGAACGCGGTGTTCGCGCTGGCCGACCGCATCACCGTGCTGGTCTATGGCCGCACCATCGCCTCGGGCACGCCCGCGGAGATCCGCGCCAACGCCGCGGTGCGGCAGGCCTATCTCGGCGAGCAGGAGGCGGTGACGCATGTCTAGCGCGCCGCTGCTTGCGCTCGACAAGGTCGAGACCCGTTACGGGCTGAGCCAGGTGCTGTTCGGCATGTCGCTCGCCATCGCGCCGGGCGAGATGGTGACGCTGATGGGCCGGAACGGCATGGGCAAGACCACGACGGTGCGCTCGATCATGGGGCTGACGCCGTCGATGGCGGGCTCGATCCGCTTCGACGGCCACGAGATCGCGGCGCTGCCGTCGTTCAAGGTGGCGCAGCTCGGCATTGGCCTGGTGCCGGAGGGCCGGCAGATTTTCCCGAACCTGACCACGCGCGAGAACCTGGTGGCGACGGCAGCGAATTTCGGCAAGGCCGCCGATCCGTGGACGCTGGACAAGGTGTGCGCGCTGTTTCCACGGCTCGGCGAGCGGCTCGGCCAGATGGGCAATCTGCTGTCGGGCGGCGAGCAGCAGATGCTGGCGATCGGCCGCGCGCTGATGACCAATCCGCGGCTTCTGATTCTGGACGAGGCCACCGAGGGCTTGGCGCCGCTCATCCGCACTGAGATTTGGTCGTGCCTGACGCGGCTCAAGGCCGCCGGGCAGTCCATCCTGGTCATCGACAAGAACGTCGAGGCGCTGACCCGGATCGCCGATCGGCACTACCTGATCGAGCGCGGCCGCGTGGTGTGGTCGGGGACGTTCGGCCGAGCTGGCGGCAGCGCCGCAGGTCCAGCATCAGTATCTGGGGATTTGAAGGTTGCCTGCACTATAGAACATGAATTATAGTGCATGTCATGGCCAGCACCCTCGACACCCGAGAAACCGCCGAGGTCTCCCGCGCCGACACCGCCTTTGCCGGCGAGGTCGGCCGCATGGTGCGGCTCGGCCGCGCCAAGCGCGGCATGTCGCGCCGCCAGCTCGCCCAGGAATCCGGCACCTCGGAGCGCTATCTGGCGCAGATCGAGGGCGGCGCCGGCAATCCGTCGGTGCTGGTGATGCGCGCGATCGCCGACGCGCTGGAAATCCCGCTGTTCGAATTGCTGCCGCAGACCGGCGGCGTCGCTGCGCCCTATGCACGCATTGTCGACCTGCTCGGCCGGGTGCCGCCGCACGAGTTGCCGGCGATCGCCGACGTGATCGAGCGGCGCATCGAGGGCACGGTGGCGAGCGACCGCGCGCAGCGGATCGCGCTGGTCGGCCTGCGCGGCGGCGGCAAGTCCACGCTCGGCAAGCTGCTCGCGGATAAGCTCGGCGTGCCGTTCATCGAGCTCGACCGCATGGTCGAGCAGGAGTACGGCGCCAGCATGCCGCTGCTGATCGAGAACTCCGGCGTCGCCACCTTCAAGCGGCTCGAGCGCGCCTGCCTGGAGCGCGTGATCGCCGAGCACGACGCGGCGGTGATCGCCACCGCCGGCGGCATTGTCGCCAATCCGGAGACCTATGGCCTGCTGCTTCGCCGCACCCACACGGTCTGGCTGAGCGCGCAGCCGGACGAGCACATGAACCGCGTGCTGAAGCAGGGCGACTTCCGGCCGATGGCGCGGAACCGCGAGGCGATGTCCGATCTGCACGCCATCCTTGAGGCGCGGCGGGTGGACTACGCGCGGGCCGAGACTTCGCTCGATACGTCCGGCGTGCCAGTGCAGCAGAGCCTCGCGAAGTTGCAGAAGCTCGTGGCGCCTTGGTTGAAGGGTTGAGTGACATGGCGGACGCGGAACGCAAACTGAGCAACGGCAGCGGGCGGATCGATTTCGCCGTCGAGCCCGCGGCCTATCATCATTGGAAGCTCAAGGTCGACGGCGAGGTCGCGACCTTGCTGATGGACGTCGACGAGAACGCGCCGCTGTTCGAGGGCTATCAGCTCAAGCTCAACTCCTACGATCTCGGCGTCGATATCGAATTGGCCGACGCGCTGGAGCGGCTGCGCTTCGAGCATCCGGCGGTGAAGGTCATCCTGCTGCGCTCCGGCAAGCAGAAAGTGTTCTGCGCCGGCGCCAACATCCGCATGCTGGCGGGCTCGAGTCACGCCCACAAGGTCAACTTCTGCAAGTTCACCAACGAGACGCGGAACGCCATCGAGGACGCCAGCGAATTCTCCGGCCAGCGCATGATCTGCGTGGTCGCCGGCTCCTGCGCCGGCGGCGGCTATGAGCTCGCTCTCGCCGCCGACCACATCATCCTGACCGATGACGGCTCCTCGACCGTGTCGCTGCCCGAGCTGCCGCTGCTCGCGGTGCTGCCGGGCACCGGCGGGCTGACCCGCGTCACCGACAAGCGCAAGGTGCGCCGCGACCACGCCGATGTGTTCTGCACCACCGAGGAAGGCGTCAAGGGCAAGCGCGCGGCGGAGTGGCGGCTGGTCGACGAGGTGGTGCCGAACACCAAGCTGGACGAGGTGGTGGTAGCGCGCGCCAAGGAGTTCGCCGGCAAGTCGGACCGTCCGAGCGGCGGCAAGGGTATCGCGCTGACGCCGCTGAAACGCAGGCGCTCGGCGGACGGCGTCGAATACAGCACGGTATCGGTGGAGCTTTCGCGCGCCGAGCGGCTGGCCACCATCACCGTGCGCGGGCCGGACACGCCGCCGCCGAAATCCGCCGACGAGATGCGTGGCGCAGGGCGCCGAGTTCTGGCCGCTGCGGCTCGCCCGCGAATTGGACGACGCGATCCTCGACATCCGCCTGAACGAATTCGAGACCGCGGTGATCGTGTTCAAGTCCGAGGGCGATCCGGCGGCGGTGCTGGCCTACGACGATTTCCTGAAAGCCAACGCCGACCACTGGCTCGCCCGCGAGATCGTGCTGAAATGGAAGCGCGTGCTGAAGCGCGTCGACCTGACCTCGCGCTCGCTGGTCGCCATGATCGAGCCGGGCTCGTGCTTCGCCGGCACCTTGGCCGAGCTGATCTTCGCCGCCGACCGCTCCTACATGCTGGTCGGCAAGCTCGACGGCGACAATCGTCCGCCGGCCGCGATCATGCTGGGCCAGGCCAACACCGACGGCAGCCTGCCGATGAGCAATGGGCTGACGCGGCTCGCAACGCGGTTCCTCGGCGAGCCGCAGTCGCTTGAGGCCGCCAAGAAAGCTGTCGGCGAAACGCTCGACGCCCCGCGCGCCGCGGAATTGGGCCTCGTCACCTTCGCGCTCGACGACATCGACTGGGACGACGAAATCCGCATGTTCCTGGAGGAGCGCGCGAGCTTCTCGCCCGATGGCCTGACCGGGCTCGAAGCCAATCTTCGCTTTGGCGGCCCCGAGACCATGGAGACCAAGATTTTCGCCCGCCTGACCGCCTGGCAGAACTGGATCTTCCAGCGCCCCAACGCGGTCGGCGAAGAGGGCGCGTTGCGCAAATACGGCACCGGCCAGAAGGCCGTGTTCGACATGAAGCGAGTTTGAGGGAGCGTGCCATGAGCGACGACATTCTCAACGTCGACTACCGCGAGAAGATTCCGAACAACGTCAACCTCACCGAAGACCGCCGCGTCCTGAAGGCGCTGGAGGGCTGGCACCCGGGCTATCTCGACTGGTGGAAGGACATGGGGCCGGACGGCTTCCAGGAATCGCTCGTGTATCTCCGCACCGCCGTTTCGGTCGATCCGAAAGGCTGGGCCAAGTTCGACTACGTCAAGATGCCGGAATACCGCTGGGGCATCCTGCTGGCGCCGCACGAGGAGAACCGCAAGATCGGCTTCGGTCAGCACCTCGGCGATCCGGTCTGGCAGGAGGTGCCGGGCGAATACCGCGCCATGCTGCGCCGCCTGATCGTGATCCAGGGCGACACCGAGCCCGCGTCCGTCGAACAGCAGCGCCATCTCGGCAAGACCGCGCCGTCGCTCTATGACCTCCGCAACCTGTTCCAGATCAACGTCGAGGAGGGCCGCCACCTCTGGGCGATGGTCTATCTGCTGCACAAGTATTTCGGCCGCGACGGCCGCGACGAGGCCGACGACATGCTGCGCCGGCGCTCCGGCAGCAAGGACGCGCCGCGCATGCTCGGCGCCTTCAACGAGGCGACGCCGGACTGGCTGTCGCTGTTCATGTTCACCTTCTTCACCGACCGCGACGGCAAGATGCAGCTCGAATCGCTGGCGCAATCCGGCTTCGACCCGCTGTCGCGCACCTGCCGCTTCATGCTGACCGAAGAGGCGCACCACATGTTCGTCGGCGAGACCGGGATCGGCCGCGTCGTGCAGCGCACCTGCGAGGCGATGAAGGCGGCCGGCATCGACGACGCCAACGCCATCGACAAGGTGCGGGCGCTCGGCGTCATCGACCTGCCGACCATCCAGAAGAAGCTCAACCTGCACTACACGCTGTCGCTCGACCTGTTCGGCTCGGAGATGTCGACCAACGCGGCGAACTGCTTCAACGCCAGCCTGAAGGGCCGCTTCCGCGAGACCGCGATCGACGACGACCACAAGCTCGAGAACGACATCTATCCGGTGCTGAAGCTGGTCGACGGCAAGATCAAGCGCGTCGACGAGCCGGCGCTGACCGCGATCAACATGCGGCTCCGCGACGACTACACCGCCGATTGCGAGAAGGGCATCGGCCGCTTCAACAAGATCATCGAGCGCATCGGGGTGAATTTCAAGCTGGCGCTGCCGCATGTGGCGTTCCACCGCGACATCGGCGAGTTCAAGGACGTTGCGGCGACACCGAAGGGCGTGCTGATCGACCGCGCCACCTTCGAGAAGGAAAAGGACAAGTGGCTGCCGTCGGTCGCCGACGGCGCGTTCATCGCCTCGCTGATGAAGCCGGTCGCCGAGCCCGGCCAGTTCGCCTCGTGGATCGCGCCGCCGAAGGTCGGCATCGACAACCGCCCCGGCGATTTCGAGTATGTGAAGGTCGACGCCGCGGCGTAGATTTGCAGCCTCGCCGCGGCCATCCCTCCCCGCCAGGGGAAGGTGGCGCCGAAGGCGCCGGGTGGGAGAGGCCGTGCTCGCCGCAGCCTCTCCACCCGGCCTCGCTCGGCTTCGCCTCGCTCGGCCACCCTCCCCGGCGGGAGATGATGGCGCTTGCCTGCGCAACTTGCATGCGAGGAGTCGCGCTCTGCCCGCCGAAGTGTTTAGGATTGGCGCATCGGTGGGAGGAAGAATGAAAAAATTGATTTTGGCGTCTGCGCTGGCGTTGCTCGCCAACCTGCCCGCATCCGCCCAATCGAGCCGCACCATCAAGCTCGTCGTCGGCTATCCGCCGGCCGGCACCGCCGACATCACGGCGCGGCTGCTGGCCGACCAGATCGGCAAGACCGGCGGCCCGAGCATCGTCATCGAGAACCGCCCCGGCGGCGGCACTGCGATCGCCTCGGATGCGGTGGCGCGCGCCGCGCCGGACGGCAACACGCTGCTGCTGATCTCGCCCGAGTTCGTCATCACGCCGAATCTGCACAAGACCGGCTACGATCCGCTGACGAGCTTCGAGCCGATCTGCCATCTGGTCAATTCGCCGACGGTGATCGTGGTCAACGCCGAGTCGCCGTATCGCACGCTCGCCGACCTGATCGGCGCGGCGAAGGCCAAGCCCGGCGAAATCACCATGGCGAGCACCGGTATCTTCCAGGTCGCCATCGAGCAGCTCAAGCGCGCCGCCAAGGTCAACATCACGTTCCTGCCCTATGCGGGCAATGGGCCGGCCAGCAATGCGCTGCTCGGCAATCACATCAGCTCGCTGTTCGCGGTCTATCCGACCGTGGCGGAGCTGGTGAAGTCCGGAAAATTCCGCGCGCTGGCGGTGGCGTCGAAGCAGCGCGTTCCGGTGCTGGCCGACGTGCCGACGGTGATCGAGCAGGGCTACAGCGATTACGAGGTGGAGAGCTGGTCCGGGCTGATGGCGCCGGCCAAGACGCCGGCGCAGGAGGTGTCGCAGATCGGCGCGCTGTTCATCGCGGCGCTGAAGGCGCCGGCGATCCAGGCGCGGCTCGACACCATGAACTCGTATTCGGTCGGCGTCTGCGGCGCGGAGTTCGCAGCCTTCATCCGCAAGCAATACGACGACACCGGGCGCGCGATCCGCGACGCCAGCATCAAGGCGCAGTAATCCGATGAAGTCGGTGCCCGTATTGATCGCCGGCGGCGGACCGGTCGGCATGACGCTGGCCTGCGAGCTGTCGCGGCGCGGCATCGCCTGCATGCTGGTGGAGCGCAACGCCACCACCACAAGCTATCCGAAGATGGACATCACCAATGCGCGGAGCATGGAGCTGTTCCGGCGGCTCGGGCTGGTCGATGCCCTGCGCGCCGTGGCGGTGCCGGAGGACAACAACTTCGACGTGTCGTGGGTGACGTCGCTGATCGGCCACGAGCTGCATCGCTTCCGCTATCCGAGCGTCACGGAATGGCGGCGGCTGATCCGCGAGCAGAACGACGGCAGCATGCCGGGCGAGCCGCCGATGCGGGTGTCGCAGGTCGAGATCGAGCCGGTGCTGCAGCGCGCGGTGCAGGCGGCGCCGAATGTCGAGGCGCGGTGGGGCGTGGCGTTCGAGGCGCTGGAGCAGGACGCCGAGGGTGTGACGGCGACGCTGCGCACTGCGGACGGCGCAACGGAGCAGGTGCGCTGCCGCTATCTAGTCGGCTGCGACGGCGGCGGCAGCGAGGTGCGGCACCAACTCGGCATCAAGCTCGACGGCGAGGCGCGGGTGATGGACCGCTTCTTGATCCACTTCCGCTCGTCCGCTCATGATGTGCTCCAACATTTCGGCGTCGCCTGGCACTACCAGTCGCCGAAGGGCACCTTGATCGCGCAGAACGACGACGACATCTGGAGCCTGCAGGCGCGGTTTCCGGAGGATGTTGCGCCGGAGTCGATCGACGCCGGCGCCATGCTGCGCGATTTCGCCGGCTGCGACTTCGAGCATGAGATATTGCTGACCAGCCGCTGGTATCCGCACTTCCTGGTCGCGGAAAAATATGGTCAGGGCCGTGTGCTGCTGGCCGGTGACGCCGCGCACCAATACGTGCCGACCGGCGCCTACGGCATGAACACCGGCATCGGCGACGCCTGCGGTCTCGGCTGGATGCTCGCCGCGGTGCTGCATGGTTTCGCCGGGCCGGGGCTGCTCGCATCCTACGAGGCCGAGCGGCGGCCGGTCGGCTTGCGCAATTGCGAGGCGGCGCGCCGGCACAGTGGCACGCGGCGCGACATGGCCGCGGTCTATCACGAGGTGCTGCCGGACGGCGCCGGCGACGAGAACGCCCGGCGCGAGGCCGCGCGGCGGATCGCTGCGCTGGGCAACGCCGAGAACGAGAGCTACGGCATCGAATACGGCTACAACTATGCGGCTTCGCCGGTGATCTGTGCCGAGCCCGGCGCGGACATTCCGAGCGATCCGTGGCGCTACCGGCCGAGCACATTTCCAGGCGTGCGGATGCCGAGCGTGGTGCTGCCCGACGGCACGCCGATCTACGACCGGCTCGGGATTGTGGTTCACCTTGGTCTGCGCCGGCACCGAGCCGAGCGCGGCGCTGGTCGCGGCGGCGGCGCGGCGTGGCGTGCCGCTGCACGTGCTGCGGATCGAGCAGCCGGAGCTGGTCGCGGTCTACGGACGACGCCTGCTGCTGGTGCGGCCGGATCAGCACATCGCCTGGCGCGGCGCGGCCTGCGACGACGCCCGCGAGGCCGACGCGATTATCGCGCGGTGCCTGGGGTAACCCACGCCGGCGGCGAGGTCGGATCGAACCGCGCGATCACCGAGGCCGTGACGATGTGATCGTCGAAGCTCTTGGTCGGATCGTTGGAATGATCCTTCAGGTAGCGGTACTCCAGGCGGAAGTCGGTCTGATCGGCGATCAGGTTCGGGAACGTCAGCGCGACGCCCGGGATCACGATGGTGTCGCGCCGCTTGTCCATGGTGGCGAGCACGAGGTCGTTGCGGTAATCGCGCCGGCTTGCGGTGACGTTGAGGCCGAGCACCAGCCAGTTGGTGATGCCCTTGAGCAAGTCGAGCCGGCCGCCCCATTCGTCATAGGCGCCCGGCTGCAGGTCGGTGATGAACGGCGTCACCACCGAGGCCGCTCCGGAGACGCGGCTCCAGATCGCGAACGGCGAGGCGATCGCGACGCTGCCCGCGCCGATCACGTTCGGCACGGCGAGCTTGCCGCGGGCCTCGTAGTACCAGCCCTCGCCGGACGGAAAGAAGCTGTCGTAGGAGCGGTAGGCGCTGCGCAGCAGGACCTCGCGATAGATGCCGCCGGCGCTGCTTTGGAACAGGCCGCTGGCGGCGCCCTCGCTGTAGAAGAAGCGATGGTCGAACGTCGACGCGCTGCCGCCGACGGCGGGATGGAACATCCAGCCCGGGAGAATGTCGAACACCGGGCCGGTGTCGGCGCCCGCCACGCCATAGCTGAGGTCGCTGTTGCGGGCATGCACGAGACCGGCCGCGACGGCGTTGGTGCGCCAGCGCAAGCCGCCGAGATTGCGCTCGTCGAGCAGCGCCGCCGAGCCCAGCGCCTCGAGTTCGGGCCGGCGCGGCGGCAGGTAGTAGCGCGGGTTCGACTCGTATTGCGCGCCGACCTGGACGGTGAGCAGCGTGACGTTCGGCTGCAGCGCGCGGCGCACGCGCTGCAATCCCGCCAGCGCCTCGGCGTTGCTCGGATCGTTGAGCAGCACGCGCTCATAGGTCGAAAGCGCCCAGCGCAATTTTCCGCTGGTCTCGGCAAGTTGCGCGAAGCGAAGATTCAATTCCGGATTGCCGGGGTGCTGCAGAATCCGCTCGTGCAGGCTGTCCATCTCGTCGGCAACGGCCGGAATCGCCCCCGATGACGCCAGAACGAGGACGCCGAGGTATATCGCTACTACCGCAATCAAACTTTGTCGGCGCGAACGTCGACGCAAATGCATTTCTGCCGCCCACAACTGAACGGCTCGACTAAAGCAGGATCGACCGGCGGCCGCGAATGCAAATGTGCGTTATCCAAATCTCGCCACAAAGTTTGCGCGCGGTGAGGCAAATGGGTAACGCGCGGCAGGGCCTCGCGTACTAATATGGTGCAACAGGGGGCCGACATGACGACGCGAGCGTCCGTATTCGTTCTGGTTGCATGCGTGCGCGTTGGCGGCGGCGGCCACCGACGCGCGCGCGGCCGGCAAGATCGGCGTCGCCGCCGCGGTGAAGAACGACGTGCAGCGGGTGGTCGGGACCGGCGGGCAACCGCTGTCGGTGGGAAGCGATCTTTTCACCAGCGAGCGCATCCGCACCGGCGAGGCGAGCGCGGCGCAGATCCTGCTGCTCGACAAGACCACCTTGACGGTCGGGCCGCACGCCGAACTGACGCTCGACCGCTTTGTCTACGATCCGTCGTCAAAGTCCGCCGGACGTGTCGTCCTCAACGCCGTGAAGGGCGCGTTTCGCTTCGTCACCGGATCGCAGACTCCTCGCAACTACACCATCAAGACTCCGGTCGGCTCGATCGGCGTGCGCGGCACGATTGTCGATCTCTTCGTCAGCGACGGCAGGACCGTCGTGACCCTGGTGTCGGGTGCGCTGTCGATCACGGTCAACGGCGTGGTCTACAATCTGGACAAGCCGGGCACCTCCTACTCGTTCGGGCCGAACGGCGCCGTCAGCGGGCCGGTGACCAATGACGGCACCATCGTCGACACCAGCGGCGACGTGTCGTTTCCGCTGTACGGCTGGCGGTTTCCCGGCGAGACGCCGAACAACGGATTGCCGGACACCAACATCGGCTCGATCGATCAGTTGAACGGCGTGATCCAGCGCTCGCTGACGGCGCCGGTCGTCACGCCGCCGACGACCTCGCCCGGCGGTCGGCCGGGCGGCGGCGGCGGCCGCTAGCGCCCGACTTCAACTCGCTTTGCGCGCGGCCTGGATCGCCTGCCACACCTTGAACGGCGTGCACGGCGTGTCGATGTGGCGGATGCCGAGCACCGACAGCGCGTCGACGATGGCGTTGACGCCGGCCGACAGCGAGCCGACGGTGCCGGCCTCGCCGGCGCCCTTGACGCCGAGCGGGTTGGTCGGCGTCGGCACCGGATTGTCCTCGATGGTCACCGGGCAGAAATCCGCGGCGCGCGGCATGGCGTAGTCCATGAACGAGCCGGCGATGACCTGGCCGGTCTGCGGATCGTAGGCCTTGTCCTCCATCAGCACCTGGCCGATGCCCTGGGCGATGCCGCCCATGATCTGGCCCTTCACCAGCATCGGGTTGATGACGGTGCCGACGTCGTCGACCACGCAATAGCCGACCAGCTCGGTCGTGCCGGTGTCGGGATCGATCTCGACCTCGCAAACGTGCGCGCCGTTCGGGAAGTTGCCGCGAGTGGGCGCGGTAGGTCGCGGTCTCGTAGAGGCCGGGCTCCATGCCCTTCGGCAGCTTGCCGAGCTCGAACGCCGCCTTCGCCACCTCGTGGATGCCGAAGCCGCGGTCGGTGCCGGCGATGGCGAAGCGGCCGTCCTTGAACTCGATGTCGACCTCGGCGGCTTCCAGCATGTGCGCGGCGAGCTTCTTGCCTTTGGCAATCACCTTGTCGGCGACCATGACGATGGCGCCGCCGCTCATGGTGGTGGAGCGCGAGCCGCCGGTGCCCATGCCGAAGGCGACCGCGTCGGTGTCGCCCTGGATGAACTTGATCCGGTCGGGATCGACGCCGAGGCTGCTCACCAGCATCTGCGTCTGGATGGTGTTGTGGCCCTGGCCGTGCGAGATCGAGCCGGTGACGAAGGTCATGCCGCCGAGCGGATCGAAGCGGATTTCCGCGGTCTCGATGGTCGGGTCGGCGGCCTGCTCGATGGTGTTGGAGATGCCGATGCCGCGAAGCTTGCCGCGCTTCGCAGCCTCCTTGCGCCGCGCCTCGAAGCCGGTCCAGTCGCCGAGCGTCATGGCGCGGTCCATGTTCTCCTCGAAGCGGCCGCTGTCGTAGGTGAAGGTGAGCGGCGTCTTGTAGGGCATCGCCGACGGCGGGATGGTGTTGCTTCGCCGCAGCTCCGCCGGATCGAGCTTCATCTCGTCGGCGGCGATATCGATCAGCCGCTCGATCATGTAGCTCGCCTCGGGGCGGCCGGCGCCGCGATACGGCGAGGTGCAGTGCGTGTTGGTCAGCATCCCGGAAATCGCGACATGCGCCACCGGCGTCGTATAGACGCCGCACACCGTGCCGATGTTGACCACCGGCGGCATCGCGCCGCGAAACGACACATAGGCGCCGAGATTGCCGAAGCTGCGGATGCGGATGGCGAGGAACCTGCCGTCCTTGTCCAGCGCCAGCGCCGCATCGACGATGTTGTCGCGGGCGTCGTCGTCGCTGATGTGGGCCTCGTTCCGGGTGCAGGTCCATTTCACCGCGCGGCCGGCGCGCTTCGCCGCCCACAGCATCAAAATGATTTCCGGATAGATCGAGCCGCGCAGCCCGTAGGAGCCGCCGATGTCGCCGGTGACCAGGCGAAGCTCGGCCTCCGGAATGTTCATGGTGGTCTCGGCGATGGCGTTGCGAAACAGCCACGGCCGCTGGAAGCCGCAATGCAGCGTGTAGCGCCGTGTGCCGCTGTCGTATTCGCCGGTGACGCCGCGCGGCTCCATGGTGTTGGCGGTAACGCGGTTGATGACGAGGCGCTGCTCGACCACATGCGCCGCGCCGGCGAAGGCCGCATCGGTCCTGGCCTTGTCGCCGGCCTGGTAGAAGTACGACTCGTTGTTCGGGCAATCGTCGTAGAGCTGCGGCGCGCCTTTCTCGAAGGCCTCGGCGGCCGACACCACGGCGGGCCGCGGCGCGTAGTCGATCTCGACCCGCTCGGCGGCGTCGCGTCGCGTGGTCGAGCGTGTCGGCGACCACGACCGCCACCGGATAGCCGACATGCCGGACGCGGTCGGTCGCGATCGCCGGGTCGATGCGGCAGGTACATCGGACCGCCGTCGCGCTTCTTGTAGATCGCCATCGACGGCATGGTGCGAAGCCCGTCGGCCTCGTAATCCTTGCCGGTCAGCACGACGTGGACGCCGGGCATCTGCAACGCGGCGCGGGTGTCGATGCTCCTGATATCGGCATGGGCGTGCGGCGAGCGCACGATCGCGGCGTGAAGCTCGCCGGCGAGCTTGAGGTCGTCGTGATAACGCCCGCGTCCGGTCAGCAGGCGAGGGTCCTCGCGCCGCAGCACCGATTGCCCGATCGAGAATTGCCCCATGAAGGACTCCGCCTCTTGCCGGCGGCAGTGTAGCATCGTCGCCAAACACTGACGCAAGGGATGGAAAATGCGGATCGCCGCGCTCGCGCTCGTTTGTGGATTGGTTCTGACCGGGGGTGTTTCGGCCGGCGCGCAAGCCGACGACTATCCGAGCCGCACCGTCACCTTCATCTGCCCGTTCCCTGCCGGAGGCGGCACCGACATTCTGGTGCGGCTGCTCGCGCAGGAATTGCAGGACAAGCTCGGCAAGCCGGTGATCGTCGACAACCGGGTCGGCGCCGGCACGGTGATCGCGGCCAATGCCGTGGCGCACAGCCCGCCCGACGGCTACACGATCTTCCTCGCGCCGGTGACGACCTTGGCGATCGGTCCGAGCATCTACAAGAAGCTGCCCTACGACACCGTGAAGGACTTCGCGCCGGTCGGCCTGGTCGGCTCGGCGCAGTTCGCGCTGATCGCCAACAACGACATCGGCGCGCCGACCTTGCCGGACCTGATCAAGCTGATCAAAAGCAAGAACGGGCAGATGGCGTACGGCAGCTCGGGCGCGTCGACACCGCATCATCTGCTGATGGAGATGTTCCTGCACCAGATCGGCGCGACCGCCCAGCACGTGCCGTACCGCGGCAGCGTCGCCGGCGATGACCGATGTGATGTCGGGACAGATCCCGATGATGATGGTCGACCTCGCCGTGGCGATGGGGCCGATCCGCGAGGGCAAGCTCAAGGTCTATGGCGTGACATCGCCGGAGCGCATCAAGGCGATGCCCGAGCTGCCGACCATCGCCGAGGCCGGCCTGCCGGGCTACGGCGCGACCGGCTGGTTCTCGGTGGTGGTCGCGGCCGGAACGCCGCGGCCGATCATCGACAAGCTGAACGGCATCATGATGGCTTACTTGAAGAAGCCCGAGGTGCAGGATCGGCTCAACGGGCTGGCGATCACGCCGCTCACCAGCACGCCGGACGAGCTGGCGAAGTTCCTCCCGGACGAGATCGTCGAATGGGCGAAGGTGGTGAAGGACGCCGGCATCGAGCCGCAGTAGCTGCGGTTTGTCATTCCGGGGCGCGCGTAAGCGCGAACCCGGAATCGCATAACTCGCAACGTTTCGTTGCTGCGCACCGGGGTTATGGATTCCGGATCGCCGCTTTGCGGCGTCCGGAATGACGGCGGAGAGGCTCGTCAATCCAGCTTCGGAATCTTCGCGTCTGCGATCACCTTGGCGTAGCGGGCGATGTCGGCCTTGTATTGCGCGGCGAACTCGGCCGGCGAATTGCCAACCGGCTGCTGCGCCGGTCGAGATCAGCCAGGTGCGGACCTGCGGATCGGTGAGCGCCTTGGCGACGGTCTGCTGAACCGTCTGCACGATATCGGCCGGCGTGCCGGCGGGCGCAAACAGCGCCACCCAGCTTCCGACCTCGAGACCCTTGAAGCCCTGCTCCAGCGCCGTTTGCACGTCGGGGATCGCCTCCATCCGCTGGGTGCCGGTGACGCCGAGGCCGCGGATCAGATTGCTCTGGACGTTGGCGATGCCGTTGGCCTGCGGCAGGAACGCGAGCTGGATGTCGTTGGAGATCAGCGCGGTGATCATCGGCGCGTCGCCGCGATAGGGGATGTGCACGAGCTTGACGCCGGCGATGGTGCTGAACATCTCGGCGAACAGGTGCAGCGACGAGCCAGGCCCGCTCGAACCGAAGTTGAAGGCGCCGGGCTTCTCCTTGGCGAGCGCCACCAGTTCCTTGAGGTCCTTCGCCGGATTTTTCGGCGAGCCGCCGATCACGAATTGCGTCGAGATCACCATCGTCACCGGGACGAAGTCCTTGACCGGGTCGAACGGCAGCTTCGAGTAGAGCGACGACATGCTGGCCATCGCGCTGGTGAACATCAGCAGCGTGTAGCCGTCGGGCGGCGATTTCGCGACCAGGTCGGTGCCAAGATTGCCGCCGGCGCCGGGCCGGTTGTCGACGACGACCGGCTGCTTCATCAACTCCTGCATCCTCTGGCCGACCTGCTGGGCGAGCAGGCTGACGCCGCCGCCCGGCCCATACGGCACGACGATGCGGACGGTGTGGCTCGGATAGTTCTGCGCCAGCGCGGGCGCGGCGCCGATCAGCGCCAGGCTCAAGGCAAGCTCAAGGCTCAACAACAACCGTCGCATCTCTATCGTCCTCGTTGTCGGCTTATTGTTTCGGGATTTTCGCGTCCGCAATCACCCGGGTGAACTTGGCGATCTCGTCATTGTAGTAGGCGGTGAACTCGGCCGGCGGATCGCCGACCCCCTCATAGGCCATCGCGGCGAGCCTTGTCTTCACGTCCGGCAGCTCTAAGCGCTTTGGCGGTTTCCTGCTGGATGCGCTCGACGATCGGCGCCGGCGTCTTGCCCGCCATGAACCAGCCCTGCCAGGAGTTCGAGGCGAAACCCGGCACGCCGCTCTCGGCCACGGTCGGGATGTCGGGCACCGTCGGCGAGCGCTTGGCGCCGGTGATGGCGAGGCCGCGGATGCGGCCGTCCTGGATCAGCGGCACGGCGGTGGCGAGCGGCACCACGGCCACCTCGACGTCGCCGGTGATCAGCGCCGCGTTGATCTGGGCGTCGCCGCGGAACGGCACCGCCACGATGTCGATGCCGGTTGAGTGCTTCAGCATCTCCATGGTGAGGTGCAGCGGATTGCCGACGCCGCTCGATCCGTAATTGAGCTTGCCTGGATTGGCCTTGGCCTCGGCGAGCAGTTGCTGCAGCGAGGTGATGCCGGATTTAGGGCTGGCCACCAGGATCAGATTGGACGCGACGAGCTGCGTCACCGGCGCGAAATCGTGGACGGCGTCGAACGGCAGCGTGTTGTAGAGCGCGGGCGCGATCGCCGCGCCGTTGGTGTTCTGCAGGATGGTGTAGCCGTCGGGCGGCGACTTCGCGACCTGGTCGGCGGCGAGCGTGCCGCCGGCGCCGGGGCGGTTCTCCACCACCACCGGCTGGCCGACCTGGTCGCCAAGCTTGCTGGCGAGTAGGCGCGCCAGCACATCGACCGCGCCGCCGGCGGCGAACGGCACGATCAGCCGGATCGGATGGTTGGGATAGTTTTGGGCATGGGCGGAAGATACGGCCGAACACAGCAAGCAACGCCGCGAGTGCGAGCCTTAGCCGTCTGCATGGATCGCGCTCTCCCCGTCATGCCCGGCCTTGTGCCGGGCATCCACGCCTTGCTTGTCGAGCACTGAAACAAGACGTGGATGGCCGGGACAAGCCCGGCCATGACGTTGAGAGGTTGCAGCGTGCGACGATAGGACCGCCGTAGCTACTCCGCCGCGGCGCGCTTCTCGCCGGCATGCGCGGAGGTGATGTAGTCCATCGCCGCCTGCACGCCGCCCTTCTTGTGCGGGATGCCGGCCAGCGCCAGCGCCATCTCGGTGATGCCGAGCGCGCCGATCAGCGTGCCGTCGTTGATGTCGCCGAGATGGCCGATGCGGAAATACTTGCCCGCGTATTGGCCGAAGCTCGCGCCATAGGAGATGTTGAAGTGCTCCAGCGCCAGCGCGCGGAACTTGTCGGCGTCGTGGCCTTCCGGCAGTCATCACGGCGGTGATGGTCGGCGACGCCTGCGCGGCGTTCTTGTTCAGGTTCTCCAGGCCCCACGCCTTGACCGCGCGGCGGGTCGCCTCGCCGAGGCGATGATGGCGCGCGAACACGTTGTCGAGGCCTTCCTCGTGCAGCATGGCGATGCCTTCGACGAGGCCGTGCAGCATCTGCGTCGCCGGCGTGTAGGGGAAGAAGCCGACCTTGTTCATGTTCAGCATCTCGTCCCAGGCGAAGAACGACTTCGGCAGCTTGGACTTCTCGTTCGCCTTGATCGCCTTGTCGCTGATGGCGTTGAACGACATGCCGGGCGGCAGCATCAGGCCCTTCTGCGCGCCGCCGACGGAGACGTCGACGCCCCATTCGTCATGGCGGTAGTCGGCCGAGGCGAGCGACGAGATGGTGTCGACCATGAACAGCGCCGGGTGGCCGGCGGCGTCGATCGCCTTGCGGATCTCGGCGATCGGCGTGAGCGCGCCGGTCGAGGTCTCGTTGTGCAGGACGCAGACCGCCTTGATCTCCTTGTTCTTGTCTTCCTTGAGCTTGGCCTCGATCGCCTTCGGATCGACGCCGTGGCGCCAGTCGGTGGTGATGAACTCCGGCTTGAGGCCGAGCTTCTCGGCCATCTTCTTCCACAGCGCGGCGAACTGGCCGGTCTCCACCATCAGCACGCGGTCGCCGGGCGACAGCGTGTTGGCCAGCGCCGCTTCCCAGGCGCCGGTGCCGGTGGCGGTGTAGATGATCACCGGGTTGGTGGTCTTGAAGATGGTCTTGATGCCTTCGAGCGCCTTCTTCGCCATCTTGGCGAACTCCGGACCGCGGTGGTCGATCACCGGCGTGTCCATGGCGCGCAGCACGCGGTCGGGCACCGGCGACGGCCCCGGAATCTGCAGGAAATGGCGCCCGGGGTTGCGTGCGGAATTCTGGGCCATCGAAAGCTCCTGATACGGCTGTTTTTGAAGGGCTTTGACGGCCCGGCTGCGGGCGTTGAACTAGAATGTTGCAACGCGGTCAAGCCAATTTAGGGACTGTTCCGCGCTATTGTCAGGGGCCGGGAAAACGGGGCACTCAGGTGTGCCGAAAACAGGCGGAATCGTCCAAGGGAGTTGGTGGTGGCGGAACGCCTGTTGCCCGGGCTGGAGCGGCGGCTGAAGGCCGAGGTGGCGGGCGGCGTCGATTTCGGCCGCTTCACGCGCGGCCGCTATGCCACCGACGCCTCGCACTACCAGATCATGCCGCTCGGCGTGGTGACGCCGCGCACGATAGACGAAGCCGAACGGGCGATTGGGATTTGCCGCGCAGAGGGCGTGCCGGTGACGGCGCGCGGCGGCGGCTCGTCGCAGGCCGGGCAGACGGTGAACCACTCGGTCATCGTCGACTGCTCGAAGCATCTCAACCGCGTGCTCGATCTCGACGTGGCGGGCCGCCGCGCCCGGGTCGAGCCCGGCATCGTGCTCGACGATCTCAACCGGGCGCTGAAGCCGCACGGCCTGTGGTTCCCGGTCGATGTCTCGACCGCGTCGCGCGCCACCATCGGCGGCATGACGGCGAACAACTCCTGCGGCGGCCGCTCGCTGCGCTACGGCAACACCCGCGAGAACGTGCTATCGCCATCGACGCGCTGCTGGCCGACGGCGCCAAGGCGCATTTCGGTCCGGTGGCGCCCGACCTGTCCGACCTGCCGGCGAATTCGCCGCTGCGGCCGCTGGCGCGCGACCTGTTCGCGCTCGGCGCGCGCGAGGCCGACGAGATCGCGGCGCGCTTTCCCAAGGTGCAGCGCCGGGTCGGCGGCTACAACATCGACGCGCTGGTGCCGGGGCGGAACGACGTCAACCTCGCGCATATCCTGGTCGGCTCGGAAGGCACGCTCGCGTTCTCCACCGCGATCGAGATCGAAGCTGTCGCCGGTGCTCGGCAGCGCGCGGTCGGCGCCTGCCACTTCGGCAGCTTCCACGAGGCGATGGCGGCGGCGCAGCACATCGTCAAGCTCGGCGCCCATCGCGGTCGAGCTGGTCGACGCGACCATGATCGGGCTCGCCCGCGACATCGCGATGTTCCGGCCGACGCTCGAGGCGTTCGTGCGGGCGACGCCGGCGGCGCTGCTGCTGGTCGAGTTCGCCGAGGAGCCCGACGAGAACGCGCGGCGGCTGAAGCGCCTGCACGAGCTGATGGGCGATCTCGGCTTCGACTGGAGCAACAGCGGCGCGAAGTGGGGCGGCGTGGTCGACGTGCTCGATCCGAAATTGCAGGCGCGCGATCACCGAGCTGCGCACCGCCGGCCTCAACATCATGATGTCGATGAAGGACGCGGGAAAGCCGGTCTCCTTCGTCGAGGACTGCGCGGTGCCGCTGGAGCATCTCGCCGACTACACCGCGCGGCTGACCGAGGTGTTCGAGAAGAACGGCACCACGCGGCACCTGGTACGCGCACGCCTCGGTCGGCTGCCTGCATGTGCGGCCGATCCTGAATCTGCGGCTCGACAAGGACGTCAAGGCGATGCGCGCCATCGCCGAGCAGGCCTTCGCGTTCGTGCGCGAATACAAGGGCTCGCATTCCGGCGAGCACGGCGACGGCATCGTGCGCTCGGAATTCCACGAGTTCATGTTCGGCAAGCGGCTGGTGCGCGCGTTCGAGGAGGTCAAGGACCGCTTCGATCCGGACGGCCTCTACAATCCCGGCAAGATCGTGCGCGCGCCGAAGTTCGACGACCAGACCAACTTCCGCTACGGGCCGGACTATCACGCCGAGGCGATGACGACGCAGCTCGACTGGTCGGCCTACACCGGCGCGGGCGGCGGTTTCCAGGGCGCGGTCGAGATGTGCAACAACAACGGCGCCTGCCGCGCCTCGGCCGGCGGCGTGATGTGCCCGAGCTATCGCGTCACCCGCGACGAGCGCGACGTCACGCGCGGCCGCGCCAATTCGCTGCGGCTCGCGATCACCGGCCAGCTTGGGCCGGATGCGCTCACCTCGGACGAGATGGCGGAGACGCTGAAGCTCTGCGTGTCGTGCAAGGGCTGCCGCCGCGAATGCCCGACCGGCGTCGACATGGCGCGGATGAAGATCGAGGTGCAGGCGGCGCGCGCGGAGAAATACGGCCTGTCGCTGCACGACCGGCTGGTCGGCTATCTGCCGCGCTACGCGCCGTATGCGGCGAAGCTGCCGTGGCTGCTGAACCTGCGCGACGCGCTGCCCGGCGCGGCGAAGCTGTCGGAGGCGGTGGCGGGCTTCAGCGCGCGGCGTTCGCTGCCGAAATGGCGGTCCGATATTTTCACCGACCCCGCCGCGTCATCGCCGGGCGACGGCGAGCGGCGAGGTCGTGCTGTTCGCCGATACGTTCAACCGCTATTTCGAGCGCGAGAATCTCGATGCCGCGCTGGCGGTGCTGAACGCCGGCGGCTACCGCGTGCATGTCGCGAAGCCGGTGGACGGCTCGTCGCGGCCGCTGTGCTGCGGCCGCACGTTCCTCTCCGTCGGCAAGGTCGACGAGGCGCGCAAGGAGGCCGAGCGCACGCTGGCGGCGCTCGCGCCGTTCGTCTCGCGCGGCGTTCCGGTCGTCGGGCTGGAGCCGAGCTGCCTGCTCAGCTTCCGCGACGAAGTCCCGGCGATGCTGAAGGGCGAGGGCGCGAAGCAAGCTCGCCGAACAGGCGCTGACCTTCGAGGAATTCCTGGCGCGCGAGGCGAAGGCCGGCCGGCTCAATCTGCCGCTGAAGAAGATCGCCGACCGCGCGCTGCTGCACGGCCATTGCCATCAGAAGGCGTTCGACGCCTTCAGCGCGGTCGAGACCGTGCTCAAGCTCATCCCCGGCCTTGAGGTCGAGCCGATCGAATCGAGCTGCTGCGGCATGGCCGGCGCTTCGGCTATGCCGCCGACACCATCGACGTGTCGCTGGCGATGGGCGAGCTGTCGCTGCTGCCCGCCGTGCGCAAGGCCGACGCCGACACGCTTGATCGTCGCCGACGGCACCTCCTGCCGCCATCAGATCCACGACGGCACCGGCCGCGACGCGATTCATGTTGCGCGCGTGCTGGCGATGAGTCTCCAATAAGAACAACCGGGAGTGAGGACAATGCCATTGCCGCTGCTGCCGACCTCGCTGGTCGGCTCCTACGCCCAGCCGGACTGGCTGATCGACCGCAAGAAGCTCGCCGGCCGCTTTCCGCCGCGCGTGCGCGCCAAGGAGATTGTGGCGCGTGCGCGCCCGAGCATCTGGCGCAGGCGCAGGACGACGCGACGCTGCTCGCGATCCACGACCAGGAGCGCGCCGGCCTCGACATCATCACCGACGGCGAGATGCGCCGCGAGAGCTACTCCAACCGCTTCGCCACCGCGCTCGAAGGCGTCGACATCGACAATCCCGGCACCGCGCTCGACCGCTCCGGCCATCCCAATCCGGTGCCGCGCGTCGCCGGCAAGGTGCGGCGCAAGCATCCGGTCGAGGTCGACGACGTGCAAGTTCCTGCGCGCCAACACCACGCGCACCATCAAGATCACGGTGCCCGGCCCCTTCACCATGTCGCAGCAGGCGCAGAACGATTTCTACAAGGACGAGGAGGAGATGGTCGCTCGACTACGCCGCCGCGGTGAACGCCGAGATCAAGGACCTGTTCGCGGCCGGCGCCGACATCGTGCAGATCGACGAGCCCTACATGCAGGCGCGGCCGGAGAAGGCGCGCAAATACGGACTGAAGGCGTTCAACGCCGCGCTCGACGGCGTCAAGGGCACGACCGCGGTGCATGTCTGCTTCGGCTACGCCGCGGTGATCCATGTGCGGCCGGAGGGCTATTCGTTCCTGCCGGAGTTCGCCGGCTCGCCGGTGCAGCAGGTGTCGATCGAGACCGCGCAGTCCGGCCTCGACTGCGCGGTGCTGGAGAAGCTGCCCGGCAAGACCGTCATCCTCGGCGTGCTCGATCTGTCCGACATGAACGATCGAGACGCCGGAGACGGTGGCGGCGCGCATCCGCCGCGCGCTGCCCTATGTTGTCGCCGGAGCGCATCGTGGTCGCGCCGGACTGCGGCCTGAAATACCTGCCGCGCGACGTGGCGTTCGGCAAGATGTGCGCGATGGTCGAGGGCGCGAAGATCGTGCGCGAGGAACTCGGCGCTGACCGGCGCGCGCTGCGACATAACGCATCGTCCGGCTCGGTTGGCCGGGCGCTTGCACCAGGGGCAAACGCGCAAGATGCCGTACGATTGCGCCGATCGATGATCAGTCGAAAATCAGGGAGAAACGTGATGACTCATAAGAGCATCTATCCTCGGCGCGGCGGCGCTGGCCTCGCTGCTGGCGGCGCGCCGGCCATGGCCTGGGAGCCGACCAAGCCGGTCGAGATCGTCGTCGCGGCCGGCGCCGGCGGCGCCTCCGACCAGATGGCGCGGATGATGCAGGCCGCGATCCAGAAGAACAATCTGATGAAGCAGCCGATGATCGTGTCGCTCAAGGGCGGCGCGTCCGGCGCCGAAGCGCTGATCTACATGAAGTCGAGCGACGGCGACGCCAACCAGGTGCTGCTCGCCTATTCGCTGATCTACATGCTGCCGCTGTCGGCCAAGATTCCGTTCAACTGGCGCGACCTCACGCCGGTTGCGGTCATCGCGCTCGACCAGTTCGTGCTGTGGGACAACACCACGATGCCGTACAAGAACGTCAAGGAGTTCGTCGACGCCGCCAAGGCCGCCAACCCGCCGTTCAAGATGGGCGGCACCGGCTCGCAAGCGCGAGGACCAGGTGCTCACCGTCTTCATGGAGAAGAAGACCGGCGCCAAGTTCCTCTACCTGCCCTACAAGTCCGGCGGCGAGGCGGCGACCCAGCTCGTCGGCAACCACACCCAGGCCAACGTCAACAATCCGTCGGAGAACCTCGAAGTCTGGCGCGCCGGCCAGGTGCGCGCGCTCTGCGTGTTCGACAAGGAGCGCATCGCCTACAAGACCAAGGTCACCGACACGCAGTCCTGGAACGACATCCCGACCTGCAAGGAGGAAGGCCTCGACGTGCAGTACCTGATGCTGCGCGCCATCTTCCTGCCCGGCAAGGTGACGCCGGAGCAGCAGGCGTTCTACGTCGACCTGTTCAAGAAGGTGTCGCAGACCGCCGAATACAAGGACTACATGGAAAAGCAGGCGCTCAAGCCGATCTTCCTCACCGGCAAGGACATGCTGAAGTTCCTCGAGGAGGACGACAAGCTGAACAAGCAGCCTGATGACCGAAGCCGGCTTCGTCGCGAAGTAGCGCCGCTCGGCGCGCCGCCTGCTGCTCTCCCGCGCGGGGAGGGGTGACAGGCGGCGCGTCTGCCTTTACGACAGGGCCGATGGCCACACCCGACATCGAAATCGTCGTCGACGATCCGGACGCGCCGGCGAGCTCGATCGCCGCCGGTCGTCGGCACCCGCACCGTCAACATCGTCGTCTACCTGCTGCTGCTCGCGCTCGCGGCGCTGCTCGGCCTACGACAACTGGCGCACCGGCATGGGCTGGGCGTCGGACGGCCCGCAGGCCGGCTATTTCCCGTTCTATCTGTCGGTCATGCTCGGCGGCGCCAGCCTCTATGGCCTGGTCAGCGCGCTGGTCAGCAGGCGCGGCGTCCGACGACACGTTCGTCACGCGCGACCAGCTCCGCCGCGTCATGCAGGTGTTCGTGCCGACGCTTGCTGTTCTGCCTGTTCACGCAATGGCTCGGGCTCTACGTCGCGAGCTTCCTGCTGATCGCGGGCTTCATGGTGTTTCGTCGGCCGCATCGCGCTGGTGGAAATCGCTGCTCACCGCCGCCGTGTTCGCGATCGCCATGTTCGTCACCTTCGACATCGCCTTCGACGTCATCATGCCGAAGGGGCCGCTCGAAGCGGCCTTCGGGTACTAGGACCGCGCATGGAAGCCTTCGGCCTCCTGCTCCACGGCTTCGCCGTCCTGCTGACGTGGAAGACGCTCGCGCTGATGATGGTCGGCCTCGTGCTCGGCATCTTCGTCGGCGTGCTGCCGGGGCTCGGCGGGCCGAACGGCGTCGCGATCCTGCTGCCGCTCACCTTCACGATGGATCCGACCTCGGCCATCGTGATGCTGTCGTGCATCTACTGGGGCGCGCTGTTCGGCGGCGCCATCACCTCGATCCTGTTCAACATCCCGGGCGAGGCCTGGTCGGTCGCGACCACCTTCGACGGCTATCCGATGGCGCAGCAGGGCCGCGCCGCCGAGGCGCTGACCGCGGCGTTCACCTCGTCGTTCATCGGCTCGCTGGTCGCGGTGCTGCTGATCACGTTCCTCGCGCCCGGCATCGCCTCCTTCGCGCTGCGGTTCGGGCCGCCGGAATTCTTCGCGGTCTATCTGCTGACGTTCTGCTCGTTCGTCGGCCTCGGCCGCGAGGACAAGCACAAGACCATCATCTCGATGGCGCTCGGCCTGCTGCTCGCCGGCGTCGGCATGGACACGGTGTCCGGCCAGCTGCGCATGACCTTCGGCTTCGAGCGAGCTGCTGCGCGGCATCAACTTCCTGGTCGCGGTCATCGGCCTGTTCGGCATCAGCGAAATCCTGCTGACCATGGAGGAGCGGCTGGCGCTGCGCGGCCACGCCGCCAGCATCAGCCTGCGCGTGGTGCTGAAGGTGTGGAAGGACCTGCCGCGCTACTGGGTGACGCTGCTGCGCTCGTCGGTCATCGGCTGCTGGCTCGGCATCACGCCGGGCGGCGCGATCGCGGCGTCGTTCATGGGCTACAACCTCGCCAAGCGCTTCTCCAAGGACCCGGACAGCTTCGGCAAGGGCCGCATCGAAGGCGTGTTCGCGCCGGAGACCGCGGCGCATGCGTCGGGCACCGCGGCGCTGCTGCCGATGCTGGCGCTCGGCATTCCCGGGCTCCGGCACCGCGGCGATCCTGCTCGGCGGCCTGATGGTGTGGGGCCTCAATCCCGGCCCGCTGCTGTTCGTCGAGCACAAGGACTTCGTCTGGGGCCTGATCGCCTCGATGTATCTCGGCAACGTCGTCGGCCTCGTCATCGTGCTCACCACGGTGCCGATCTTCGCCGCCGATCCTGCGCGTGCCGTTCGCCGCCATCGCGCCGATGATCGTGGTGTCCTGCGCGATCGGCGCCTTCGCCATCCAGAACGCGATGTTCGACATCTGGCTGATGCTGGTGTTCGGCGTCGTCGGCTACGTGTTCAAGAAGATCGGCATTCCGCTGGCGCCGTTCACGCTGGCGCTGGTGCTCGGCAGCCGCGCCGAGGATGCGTTCCGGCTGTCGATGATCGGCGCGGAGGGCGACCTGCGCGTGTTCTGGTCGAACTGGCTGGTCGGCTCGATCACGACGCTGGCGTTCATCCTGCTGTTCTGGCCGCTGATCGGCGCGGCGTTCGCGCGGGCGCGCGGGCTGCTGCAGCCCGCGGCCGGCATCCAGCGTACGCCGCCAGGCTTCCTTGGCTGCGGCTTCGTCGTATCGGGGCGTCGTGTCGTTGTGGAATCCGTGATTGGCGCCCGGGTAGACGTGGCCTTCGTGGGTGACGCTGTGCCGCGGTCAAC
The DNA here is from genome assembly GCA_963785665.1 of uncultured Alphaproteobacteria bacterium. GTDB lineage: Bacteria > Pseudomonadota > Alphaproteobacteria > Rhizobiales > Xanthobacteraceae > Z2-YC6860. The sequence goes on along the minus strand of CAWAWF010000017.1, from coordinate 112,241 downwards.
GCGGCGTCGAACGCCGGCCAGCCCGACGTGATGCGGGTGTCGAGCTCGCCGTATTGCGCATTCAGCGGCGCCTTGATCCTGGCGACGTCCTCGGCCTTGGGCTGCACGCCGTAGAACGGAACGCCGGCGGCAAGGTCCGAGCCCATCTGGACGGCCAGATGATTGACGATCCCGCCGCCGAAGCAGAAGCCGACCGCGCCGAGCCTGCCGGTGCTGTCCGGGCGGGCCTTCAGCCACGTGGCGGCCGCGACGAAATCGGCCCTCATCTTCGTTGCATCCAGCGAGCGGAACAGCTCCAGGCCCTTCTCGTCGTTGCCGGGGTATCCGCCCACCGATGTCAGGCCGTCCGGCGCGAACGCCATGTAGCCGGCAATCGCCAGCCTGATGCTTCGTGGAGCGAAGTCCGCCTGATCAGCGCGGCGTCCGCTCGTCGTGCTCCTTGACGGCGTCCTTGTACTGGTCCGATTTCGTCAGCACGTCCATGTAGCGGATCGGACGCTTCCGCTTCAGGTCGAACGTCGTGCCGTTGTACATGCCGCGATTGCCGCAGGTGCCGATCGCGCAATGCGCCTTCCTTGTCGTCGAGCGTGACCCGGCCGCGGACCAGCCGCACGCTGAGGACGCACAGGTTGCCCTGCACGTTCTTCTCGCGAGCGCGATAGACCAGCGCGCCGTCCTCGACATCGGCGACACCCTGGATGTTGCAGACGTGGCCGTTGAAGAACTCGAGATGGGTGCGGACATAGGCCGCCGTCGGCGAGACCTTGACGATCTCCAGGATGTCCTCGGACTGGTACTTGCCGCCGTCGATGTTGCCGTTCTTGAACTGGGTCTTGTAGACGCCGGCCAGCGTGTCGATCGGGACGTCCGCCGCCAGCGCCGGACATGCCAGCATCCCGATCGCGACGATGATGGCGAGCCGCTTCATTTGCCCGACAGGAAATCGAAGTCGCAGCCGTGCTCGGCCTGCGTGACGCGGTCGGTGTAGAGCCGGACGAACCCGCGCTTCGGCTTCTGCGGCGGCTTCCACTGCGCGCGGCGCTTGGCCAGCTCGGCGTCGTCGACCTTGAGGTTGAGCTTGCGTCCCTTGGTGTCGAGCTCGATGCGGTCGCCGTCGCGGACCAAAGCCAGCGGCCCGCCGGCGGCGGCCTCCGGCGACACGTGCAGCACCACGGTGCCGAACGCGGTGCCGCTCATCCGCGCGTCGGACAGCCGCACCATGTCCTTCAATCCCTTCGAGCCGAGCTTCTTCGGGATCGGCAGCGCGCCGGCCTCGGGCATGCCCGGCGCGCCGATCGGGCCGGCGTTGCGCAGCACCATCACGGTCTGCGGCGTGACGTCGAGCGTCCGGATCGTCGATGCGCTTTTCCAGGTCCTCCAGCGAGTCGAACACCAGCGCCGGTCCTTCGTGCTGGAACAGCTCGGGCGTCGCCGAGGCGAGCTTGATCGCGGCGCCGCCGGGCGCGAGGTTGCCGGTCAGGATCGCGATCGCTTCGCTCTTCACCAGCGGATTGTCGAGCGGCCGGATCACCTTGTCGTCCACGTAAGGCGGCCAGCGCTTGATGATGTCGCCGATGGTCTCGCCGTTGACGGTCTTGGCGGTGAGATCGAGATGGTCCTTCAGCCGCCGCCACAGCGACGGCAGGCTGCCGCCGGAGTGGAAGTCCTCCATGAAGTTCATCCCGGCGGGCTTCAGATCGAGCAGCACCGGCACCTCGCGGCCGACGCGATCCAGCTCCTGCAGGTCGTAGGTGATGCCGGCGCGGCCGGCGATGGCCGCGAGATGCACGATGGCGTTGGTCGAACCCGAAGTGGCCTGCAGCACCACCGAGGCGTTCTTCAGCGCGGCCTTGGTCAGCAGCTCGCTCGGCTTCGGCCCGCCGGTCTTGGCCATCTCGGCGGCGCGCTTGCCGGTCGCTTCGGCGAAGCGCCAGCGGTCCGACGACACCGCCGGCGCGGTCGCCGAGCCCGGCAGCATGAAGCCCAAGGTCTCGGCCATCACCGCCATGGTCGAGGCGGTGCCCATCACCATGCAGGTGCCCGAGGTCGGCATCAGCTGGTCGTGCGCGCGATTCAGATCCGGCCCGTCCAGCGTGCCGGCGCGGAACTGCGCCCACAGCCTGCGGCAGTCGGTGCAGGCGCCGAGCCGCGTGCCCTCGTGCTTGCCGGCCAGCATCGAGCCGACATTGACGACGATCGCCGGCATGTCGGCCGAGATCGCGCCCATCAGTTCGGCGGGAATGGTCTTGTCGCAGCCGCCGATCAGCACCACGGCGTCGAGCGGCAGCGCCTTGATCATCTCCTCGACGTCCATCGCCATCAGGTTTCGCAGCAGCATCGAGGTCGGATACGAGAACGCCTCGTGCAGCGACACGGTCGGGAACACGAACGGCAGCGCGCCGGCCATGCGGACGCCGCGCGAGATCGCCTCGGCGACCTGGGGGGCGGTCTTGTGGCAGGGGTTGAAGTCGGACGCGGTCGAGAGGATGCCGACCACCGGCAGGTCGAGCGCCTCGTCGGTGAAGCCCGCGCCTTTCAGGAAGCCGCGCCGCAGGAACAGCGCGAACTCCTCGTCGCCGTATTGGGCGAGGCGGGATCGCAGGCCTTTTTTCATGGTCATTCCCCGAAAGCGGTGGCGTCGCCGCCATTGCTCAATCGAAGGCGCCGGGGTGTCAACGAAAACGTATGGCCCGCCCCGTCGTCAAGTGGTTAGATTCTTCTGGTCTGGACAATCTGCGAAAACGTATTCGGCCTTTCGGCAACGCCGTTGGCCAAGATGGAGATCCGCGCGTCCTGGTCCTCATAAAGGGGTCGGCGTCGATGCGCCATTTTTCGGCATAGGATTCCAGGACACCGGTCGACTGTCAGGCCATCTTCCTCTCACCACCCGCAGACATCGTAGGTCGGCGCGGATACGCCGGCCAATCTCTTTTACGCCGCCACAGCAACGGCTTCGTAGGTCCGCCCGTAACGCAGCAGCGCCCAGACGATGCGCGCCATCTTGGCGGCGAGCGCTACGACCGCAGTATTGGCATGCGATCGGGACAGCAGTCCACGCAGCCAGGCGCCCAGCCTGGTGTCGCTCTTACTCAGCGTCGGCATAGCGGCTCGGGCGCCCTGGATCAGCATTTTGCGAAGATATTTGCTCCCGCGCTTGGTGATTCCAAGGAGCCGCGGTTTGCCGCCGGTCGTCTGTTGGCGCGGCACGAGTCCGAGCCAGGCGGCGAGATCACGGCCGCGGGCGAAGGTACGTGCATCGCCGACGGCGGCGACAAGAGCCGTCGCGTTCAGCGGCCCAATACCAGGAATGGTGATCAGCCGCCGCGCATGCTCGTTCTGGCGGGCGTGTTGGACAAACTCCTTGTCGAAAGCATTAATCCGCTCATCGAGCATCTGCCAGCGCTCTCGCATGTCACAGACGAGTTCGCGAATGCGGGGGCTAAGCGCCAGCGCAGGGTCGGCGAACAGCTCGGCCAGCCGCGCCGCCAGCTTGGCTTTGCCTTGCGGTACGATATGCCCGCGTTCGAGGAGTACGCTCCTGATCTGGTTCAAGGGGTGGCCCGCCCGGAGGGGACATCCAGGCGGGCCAATCGAGCGGCGCTGGGGAAGGGGGCTTCGCGCGCCGATCGTCACGGTGCGGTGGTTGATGGTGACAACCGCCGTCCAGGTGTTGGTCGCGGCGGGGCGAGGAATAGGTTCAAGCGATTTCCGCTATAGTCGCCCCGCAAGGGGAGAGACGATGAAGCTTCGGACGGCCGTTTTCGCGATGTTGGCGATGCTGACGGCCACGGCCCACGCCCAGCAGCCCGACAAGGTGACGTTCGCCACCAACTGGGTGGCGCAGGCCGAGCACGGCGGCTTCTACCAGGCGCTGGTCGACGGCACGTACAAGAAGCACGGCCTCGACGTCACCCTGCTGCCGGGCGGGCCGAACGTGAATCACCGGCTTCAGCTCATTGCCGGAAAAATCCAGTTCTACATGAGCGCCAACACGCTGCAGGCGTTCGACGCGGCGGCGCAGAACATCCCGACCCTGGTGGTGGCCGCGATGTTCCAGAAGGACCCGCAGGTGCTGCTGGCGCATCCGGACCAGGGCATCGAGAAATTCGAGGACTTGAAGAAGCTGACCTTGCTGATCTCCAACGAAGGCGTCGTCTCATACTTCCAATGGATGAAGCACGACTTCGGCTTCAGCGAATCCAAGGTGAAGCCCTACACCTTCAATCCGCAGCCGTTCCTGGCCGACAAGCGCACCGCGATGCAGGGCTACGTGACATCGGAGCCCTATGCGATCGAGACGCAAGGCCACTTCAAGCCGAAGATATTCCTGCTCGCCGACCAGGGCTGGGGCAGCTATTCGACCTTGATCGAGACGCGGCGCGACCTGGTCGCGAGCAAGCCCGACCTGGTGCAGCGCTTCGTCGATGCCTCGGCGATCGGCTGGGCGAACTATCTCTACGGCGACAACGCCGCGGCGAACGCCCGGATCAAGAAAGACAACCCGGAGATGACCGACGCCCGCATCGCCTATTCGATCGCCAAGATGAAGGAGTACGGCATCGTCGATTCCGGCGACACCATGAAGGGCGGCATCGGCGCCATGACCGACGCGCGGATGAAGAGCTTCTTCGACCAGATGGTGGCGTCGGGCGTCACCAAGGCCGGCATCGACTACAAGAAGGCGTACAGCCTACAATTCGTCAACAAGGGCGTGGGCGTGGACCTGCGCAAGTGAAGAGGTCACGATGCGCGCGTTACTCGCTTTGCTGTTCTGCGTTGTCGCCACGGTGTCCGGGCGTGCCGACAGCTATCCCTCCCGTCCGATCCGGTTGCTGATTCCGTTTCCGCCGGCCGGCATCACCGACCTGTCGGGGCGGATCGTCGCCGAGGCGCTGCGCGAGAAATTCAAGCAAACCGTGATCGTCGAGAACAAGCCCGGCGCCAACGGCGTGATCGGGTTGAAGGAGCTGCTGCGCTCCGACCCCGACGGCTACACCCTGATGGTCGGCAATGTCGGTTCGCTGGTGCTGAACTACGCGATGGATTCCAAGATCGGCTTCGACCCGATCAAGGACGTGGTGCCGATCGCCTCGACCGCCGAATACGCCACCACCATGGTGATCAACAAGGATCTGCCGATAAACTCGGTGAAGGAGTTCGTCGACTACGCCAAGGCGCGGCAGGGCCAACTGACCTACGGCTCGACCGGCGAGGGTTCGCTCGCCAACCTCTCGACCTTGCTGCTGATGAAGCAGACCGGCGTGAAGATGGTTCATGTGCCCTACAAGGGCGGGCCGCTGGCGCTCAACGACCTGATCGCCGGCCACATCCAGCTCATCATCGAGGTGTCGCCGGTGGTCAACGAGCAGGTGAACTCTGGCACCATCAAGGGTCTTGCAGTGACGAGCCCGTATCGCCAGCCGATGCTGCCGAACGTGCCGACCTTCGCCGAGGCCGGCGTGCCGGGCGTCGTTGTCACCGGCTGGCTCGGCCTCTACGGCCCGCCGGGGCTACCGGAGGACATCCGACAGAAGGTCGGCGCCGCGGTCGTCGAGGTGATGAAGGACCCCGACGTGGTGAAGAGGCTCCGCGCCATCGCCTTCGAACCGACCGGCATGGGCGTCAAGGAGTTCACCGACTTCCATGCCGCCGAGGTGAAGCGCTGGGTGGCGTTCTATACCGAGATGGGCTTGCGGAAGTAGCGCCATGGCGTCGCCCGCGCCGATCGTTTCGCTCCGTGGCGTCGAAAAGCTGTTCGGCAGCGGCGTCCGCGCGCTCGACGGCTTCGATCTCGACGTCCGCGAGGGCGAATTCCTGTCGCTGCTCGGGCCGTCCGGCTGCGGCAAGTCGACGGCGCTCCGCATCATCGCGGGCCTGAGCGAGCCGTCGCGCGGCACCGTGACGTGGCGCGACGCCGAGGCGCGCCATGGATCTGGGTTTCGTGTTCCAGGAGCCGACCCTGATGCCGTGGACGACGGTGTCCGGCAACGTGTTCCTGCCGCTGAAGCTCGCCGGCGTCGACAAAGCCGCGGCCGCGCCGCGCATCATGGCGGCGCTGGCGCGCGTCGGCCTTGCCGATTTCGCCGACGCCTATCCGCGCCAGCTCTCCGGCGGCATGCGGATGCGGGTGTCGATCGCGCGCGCGCTGGTCACCGCGCCGCGCGTGCTGCTGATGGACGAGCCGTTCGCGGCGCTCGACGAGATCACCCGCTTCAAGCTCAACGACGATCTGGTGGCGCTGTGGCGCGAGCTCCGCATGACGGTGGTGTTCGTCACCCATTCGGTGTTCGAGTCGGTGTTCCTGTCGAGCCGCATCGTGGTGATGACGCCGCGGCCGGGGCGGGTGTCGACCGAACTTGACGATCGACGCACCGGAGCGCGATGCGCACTTCCGCACCTCGGCGGACTACGCCGGTTATTGCCGCGTCACCTCGGCGGCGCTGGCGCAGGCGATGCGCGCGCCGGGAGCGGCGGCATGAACGAGCGCGTGCTCCGCATCCTCGCCCCCGCCGCCGTGCTGGCGTTCGGCATCGTGGCGTGGGACCTGATCGTCCGGCTGAACGGCATCCCGCCCTACATCCTGCCGTCGCCGGGGCTTGTCCTCACGACACTCATCTCCGACTGGCCGATCCTGTGGTCGTCGCTGCTGGCGACGCTCACCACCACCATCGAGGGCCTGGTGCTGGCGGTGGCCGGCGGCATCGGCCTCGCCGTGCTGTTCAACCAGTCGCGGCTGATCGAGCACTCGCTCTATCCCTACGCGGTGATCCTGCAGGTGACGCCGGTGGTGGCGATCGCGCCGCTGCTGCTGATCTACCTGCCGCAGCAGGCCGCGGTGCTGGCCTGCGCCTGGATCGTCGCGTTCTTTCCGGTGCTGGCCAACACCACGCTCGGGCTGAACTCGGTCGACCACAATCTCGCCGACCTGTTCCGGCTCTACGGCGCGTCGCGCTGGCAGGTGCTGTGGGAGCTGAAGCTGCCGGCGGCGATGCCGCAGATGCTCGCCGGCATCAAGATCGCCGGCGGGCTGTCGCTGATCGGCGCGGTGGTGGCCGAGATCGCCGCGGGCTCCGCCGGCGCCGGCTCCGGGCTCGCGTACCGCATCGCCGAATCCGGCTACCGGCTCAACATCCCGCGGATGTTCGCGGCGCTGCTGCTGCTGTCGCTCACCGGCATCGCGATCTTCGCGGTGCTGTCATGGCTCACGCACCTCGCGCTGCGGCGCTGGCACGAAAGCGCGCTGGCGCGCGAGAGCTAGAGCAGCAACCGCACAGCGATACCGATCGCTGCCAGCACCGCAATCACCTCGATCAAGTTGCGGTGGAACCCGAAGGCCAGAACGGCGGCGACCGCGGCCATCGCCAGGACCTTGAGGTCGAGCGCCGCCGGATCGAAGGCATACCAGCGCAGCCACCCGGCGTGGCGCTCGGTGACCGCGCCGAACAGCACGTGCAGCGCGAACCACACCGACAGGTTCAGGATCACGCCGACCACCGCAGCCGTGATGGCGGCAAGCGCGCCGGCGAGCCTGCGGTTGCCGCGCAACTGCTCGATGAACGGCGCGCCGGCGAAGATCCACAGCAGTGACGGCACGAAGGTGACCCACAGTGTCATCATCGCGCCGATGATGCCGGCAACGACCGGCGAGAATGGTGCGGCGTTGCGGAACGCGGCGAGGAAGCCGACGAACTGCGTCACCAGGATCAGCGGTCCCGGCGTGGTCTCGGCAAGGCCGAGGCCGTCCACCATCTCCGGCGCCGCGAGCCAATGCCGGTTCTCCACCGCCTGCTGCGCCATGTAGGCCATCAGCGCGTAGGCGCCGCCGAAGCTCACCACGGCGAGCTTGGAGAAGAACACGCCGATCGAGACCAGGACGTGATCCGGCCCGAGCATCGCCACGGCGAGCAACACCGGGATCCACCACAGCGCGAGCCCGATGCCGGATGCGGCGGCGGTCTGCTTCCAGCGTTGCGCGGCGCTGCCGGTCACGATGGCGGCGTCGGATGACAGCGCCAGCAGCTTGGGCGAGCGGCGCGCCACCGCAAATCCGATCAGGCCCGCGCCGATCACGATCAGCGGAAAGGGCGCGGCAAAGAAGAAAATGCCGATGAAGCCGGCCGCCGCAACCGCCATCAGCAGCCATGTCTTCAGGGCGCGGCGGCCGATGCGGATCAGCGCTTCGACCACGATCACCAGCACGGCGGCCTTGATGCCGAACAGCGCGCCGTCGATCGCCGGCACGCCCTGGCCGAGCGCGTAGAGCAGGCTCAAGCCGAGCATCACCCCGGCGCCGGGCAGCACGAACAGGATGCCGGCGGTGAGGCCGCCGCGCACGCCATGCAGCAGCCAGCCCACGTAGGTCGCGAGTTGCGTCGCCTCCGGCCCCGGCAGCAGCATGCAGAAGTTCAGCGCATGCAGGAAGCGCGGCTCGTCGATCCACTTCTTCTCGTCGACCAGGATGCGATGCATCAGCGCGATCTGGCCGGCCGGTCCGCCGAACGACAGGCAGCCGATCTTGAGCCAGACCTTGAAGGCTTCGTCGAAGCTCGGTGTTGACACACCGGCAGAATAGCCGATCTGCAATCATGCGGCTCGCCAATGCAGCACCGCTCCGATAGTTTGAATTCGCAACGACATCGTGGCGACGGATGACCAACAAAATCGATCTTGGCGGGCGGAAGGCCGTGGTGACCGGCGGGGCGCAGGGCATCGGCCGCGCCGTGGTTGCGCGGCTGCTCGAGTCGGGCGCTGCGGTCGCGATCTGGGACCGTGACCGCGCGGTGTCCGAAACGGCTGCCGGCGAGCTTGGTCCTCTCGGCAAGGTTGTCGCGGTCGCCTGCGACGTCACCGACCGGGGCGCGGTCGAGTCAGCGCGCGACGCCACGGTGAAAGCGCTCGGCGGCATCGACATCCTGGTCAACAACGCCGGCATCGCCGGCCCGAACCTGCCGACCTGGGAGTATCCGCCGGAGGAATGGTCGCGGGTGATGGCGGTCAATCTCGACAGCCAGTTTCTCTGCTGCCGCGCCGTGGTGCCGCTGATGATCGCGCAGAACTACGGCCGCATCGTCAACATCGCCTCGATTGCCGGCAAGGAGGGCAACCCGAACGCGGTCGCCTATTCGGCGTCGAAGGCCGGCGTCATCGCGCTGACCAAGTCGCTCGGCAAGGAGCTGGCGGGCCACGACATCGCGGTGAACGCCATCACGCCGGCGGCGGCGCGCACCGCGATCTTCGACCAGATGACGCAGCAGCACATCGACTACATGCTGTCGAAAATCCCGCGCGGCCGCTTCGTCGAGGTCGAGGAGATCGCGGCGCTGGTCGCGTTCTGCGCGTCGAAGGAATGCTCGTTCACCACCGGCGCGGTGTTCGACATCTCCGGCGGGCGGGCGACGTATTGACCGATCCCGCCCACGAGCAGCGCCGGCTGCGGCTGACCGGCATCGGCCTGATGTGCTGCACCGTGCTGGTGTTCGCCTGCCTCGATGCGACGGCGAAGTATCTCGGCACGCAAATGCCGACGCTGCAGGTGGTCGGCGTCCGCTGCGTCACCGCGTTCCTGATTGCGCTCTGCTTCTCCAACCCGTTCAACCGGCCCGGCCTGCTGCGGACCGGGCGGCCGCTGCTGCAATTCTGGCGCGGGCTGATGCTGCTCGGCTCGACCATGTTCAACTTCATGGCGTTCCGGTTCCTGCAGCTCGACGAGGCGATGGCGATCCTGTTCTCGACGCCGTTCCTGATCGCGATCTTCGCAGGCCCGATGCTCGGCGAATGGGTCGGCTGGCGGCGCTGGACCGCGATCCTGGTCGGCTTCTCCGGCGTGCTGCTGGTGGTGCGGCCGGGGATGGGCGGCTTCCAGTGGGCGGCGCTGCTCTCGTTCGGCAGCGCGATCTGCTACGCCTTCTACAACATCCTGACGCGGATGCTGTCGCGCACCGATTCCAGCGAGACCACGCTGTTCTACGCCAACCTGTTCTGCTGCGTGGTGATGGCGCCGGTGCTGCCGTTCGTCTGGACCACGCCGCCCAACTGGCTCGACGTGGCGCTGATGCCGGCGTTGGGGGTGCTGGGGGCCGGCGGGCATTTCCTGCTGATTCTGGCCCACCGGCGGGCGCCCGCCTCGGTGCTGTCGCCGTTCATCTATACGCAGATCGTGTGGGCCAGCACGTTGGGCTATCTGGTGTTCGGCAACGTGCCGAGCCATTGGACCTTGGCCGGGGCCCTTATCGTGATCGCCTCGGGTCTTTATCTGCTCAATCGCGAGCGCAAGGTTCATGGCGCGGTTGCCCCGATCGAGACTGGTTGACAAAATAGCCCCGCCCCGCCTGATACCGGCAAAATCGCCCGAGGAAGCCCAATGCTCGACAAAGCCGCCGCCAAAACCGCCGTAAACGACGACATCGGCGAGGAAACCCGGCTGGAGCTGTACCGCAGCCAGGTCAACCTCCGGGAGGCCGAGCAGCGCGCCTACGACCTGTTCCTGCAGAACCTGGTGAAGGGCACCAGCCATCTTTCGCTCGGCCAGGAGGCGGTGGCGGCGGGCTTCGCCACGGCGATGAAGAAGGGCGACCTGTCGTTCTGCACCTACCGCGGCCACGCCCACACCCTGGCGCGGGGCGTGCCGGTCGAGAAGGTGCTCGGCGAGCTGATGCAGCGCGACAACGGCCTGATGCGCGGCAAGGGCGGCTCGATGCATCTGTGCTCGGAGGAGCACGGCGTGATGGGCTCCTACGCCATCATCGGCGCGCACCTGCCGATCGCCTGCGGCGCCGCCTGGCGGGCGCAGTACAAGGGCGACAAGGATGTCACCACCTGCTTCTTCGGCGACGGCACCACCAACATCGGCGCCTTCCACGAGGCGCTGAACTTCGCCGCGATCTGGAAGCTGCCGGTGATCTTCGTCTGCGAGAACAACCTCTACATGGAATACACCCCGATCGCCGACGTCACCGCGGTGCCGAGCCCGGCCGGCGACCGCGCCTCGGCCTATGGGCTGGAGAAGATCGTGATCGACGGCAACGACGCCGACGTGGTCTATCGCGAGGCGATCAAGGCCTACGACAAGGCGCGCTCCGGCGGCGGCCCGTCGCTGATCGAGTGCCTGACCTATCGCTACAGCGGCCACTCGCGCGCCGACCCGGCGAAGTATCGCCCCGAGGGCGAGCTGGAGAAGTGGAAAGAGCGCGACCCGATCAAGATCTACCGCGAGCGGCTGAAGCAGTTCGGCGTCAGCGACGCGCAGATCGCCAAGATCGACGCCGACGTGAAGAAGGTGGTCGACGACGCCACCGAGGCCTGCAAGGCCGCGCCGAACCCGCCGATGGATATCCTGTTCACCGACGTCTATGCCGACGGGGGCTACGCATGGCGGAACTGACCTATCGCGACGCCGTGATCCGCGGCATCGCCCAGGAGATGAAGCGCGACAACGACGTCGTGTTCCTCGGCGAGGACGTGGCGAAGGCCGGCGGCGTGTTCAAGGCGACGGTCGGGCTCTACGAGCAGTTCGGTCCGCTGCGCGTCCGCGACACGCCGATTTCGGAGCAGGCCATCCTCGGCGCGGCGATGGGCGCGGCGATGACCGGGCTTGAAGCCGATCGCCGAGATCATGTTCTCGGACTTCTTCGCGGTGTGCTTCGACTACATCGCCAACGAATTCCCGAAAAGCCGCTACATGACCAACGGCCAGACCAAGTGCCCGCTGGTGGTGCGGACCGGCAACGGCGCCGGCTCCCGCTTCGGCGCGCAGCACAGCCAGAGCGTCGAGAACTGGTGCATGATGATCCCCGGCCTCAAGGTCGTGGCGCCGTCGAGCCCGGTCGATGTGATCGGGCTGCTGGCGGCGTCGGTGCGCGATCCCGATCCGGTGATCTTCCTGGAGCACAAGTCGCTCTACGCCACCAAGGGCGAGGTGCCGGACGGCGAAATCCTCGACAAGCTCGGCACCGCGAAAATCCTGCGCCCCGGCAAGGACGCCACCATCATCGCGCTGGCCTTGATGGTGCCGCGCGCGCTCGGCTGCCGCGGAAAAGCTCGCCGTCCGAGCACGGCATCGACTGCGAGGTGATCGACGTGCGCTCGCTGGTGCCGCTCGACACGCAAACGATCCTCGGCTCGGTCGCCAAGACCCATCGCTGCTTCAGCGTCGAGGAAAATCCGCGGCTGTGCGGCTGGGGCGCCGAGATCATGTCGATCATCGCCGACGAGGCGTTCTACGATCTCGACGGCCCGCTGGTGCGCATCACCACGCCGCACTGCCCGCTGCCGGCCGCCGACATCCTCGAAGACGCCATCCTGCCGACCGTCGATCGCATCGTCGATCGCGTTCGCAAAACGCTGCAAGCGTAGGAGTTCATCATGGCCGCATACGACAACCTGCTCGCCAATGTGCCGACCGATCTCTGGATCGGCGGCAAATGGAAAAAATCCTCCGATGGCGCGCGGTTCGACGTGATCGATCCCGCGACCGAGCGCAAGATCGCCGATGTGGCGAGCGCCTCGGTCGATGACGCCAAGGCCGCGCTCGACGCGGCGCAGGCGGCGTTCGCGCCTGGGCGGCGAAGAAGCCGCGCGAGCGCGGCGAAATCCTCCGCAAGGCCTATGAGCTGATCATCCGCGACGCCGAGCGGCTCGCCAAGCTCATCACCATCGAGAACGGCAAGGCGCTGTCGGATTCGCGCGGCGAGGTGGCCTACGCCGCCGAGTTCTTCCGCTGGTACGCCGAGGAGGGTGTCCGCAATCTCGGCACCAACGGCATGGCGCCGGCCTCGGGCGCGCGCATGTTCGTGCATCACAAGCCGGCCGGCATCGCCGTGCTGGTGACGCCGTGGAATTTTCCGGCCGCGATGGCGACGAGAAAGATCGGCCCGGCGCTCGCCGCCGGCTGCCCGGTGATCCTGAAGCCCGCGTCGGAGACGCCGCTGACCATGCTGGCGCTGATGCCGATCCTGGAAGAGGCCGGCGTGCCGGCCGGCGTCTGCAACGTCATTCCGTCGCGCCGGTCCGGCCCGGTGGTCGACGCGATGCTGCACGATCCGCGCGTCCGCGTGGTGTCGTTCACCGGCTCGACGGAAGTCGGCCGCAAGCTGCTGCACAGCGCCGCCGACCAGGTGCTCAACACCGCGATGGAGCTGGGCGGCAACGCGCCGTTCATCGTGTTCGAGGACGCCGACATCGACGCCGCGATCGACGGCGCGATGATCGCGAAGATGCGCAACATGGGCGAGGCCTGCACCGCGGCGAACCGCTTCTACGTCCACGAGAAGGTGCAGGACGAGTTCACCAAGAAGCTCACCGCCAAGATGGGCTCGCTGAAGATGGGCAACGGGCTCGACGACGGCGTGGCGCTGGGCCCGCTGGTCAACGCCGAAGGCCGCGACAAGGTGGTCGAGCTGGTCGACGACGCGGTCGAGCAAGGGCGCCAAGATCCTGACCGGCGGCAAGAAGCCGGACGGCACCGGCTATTTCTATCCGGCCACCGTGCTGTCGAACGTGCCCGACAACGCCAAGATGCTGAACGAGGAAATCTTCGGGCCGGTGGCCTCGCTGCAGACCTTCAACGACGAGGCCGAGGTGATCAAGCGCGCCAACGACACCGAGTATGGTCTGGTCGCGTATCTCTATACGAAGGACCTCAGCCGCGGCATGCGCGTCTCGGAGAAGCTCGACTTCGGCATGATCGGCTTGAACCGCGGGCTGGTCTCCGATCCGGCGGCGCCGTTCGGCGGCATGAAGCAGTCCGGCATCGGCCGCGAGGGCGCGCACGAGGGGCTGAAGGAGTTCCTCGAGACGCAGTACATCGCGGTGAACTGGTAAGAGAGCGCGCGACACGCATGGACGTATTGATGCCGCAGCTCGGCGAGACCGTCGCCGAGGGCAAGATCACGAAATGGTTCAAGTCGGCCGGCGACGCCGTGAAGCCGGGCGACAACCTGTTCGAGATCGAGACCGACAAGGTGTCGATGGAGGTGCCGTCGATCACCGCCGGCACGCTCCAGGAAATCCGCGTGCAGTCGGGCGAGACCGCGCTGGTCGGCGCCGTGGTCGCGATCATCGCGGGCGAGGGCGGGGCGGTGGTGAGCGCGCCTGCTGCGCCGGCGAAAGCTCCGCCGCCGGCCGCGCCGAAGCCTGCTCCAGCGCCGCAAAGAGCTCCGTTCGTCCCCGCGGAAGCGGGGACCAGCGCGTGGCAACGCCACGCGAAACCTATACCGGCCCGCTCGATCCGTTCTTCGAGGTGCGCACGCCGTCGCGGAACTACGGCCCGGCGAAAACCTCCGGCGGCACCGCCATCACGCCGCTGGCCCGGCGGCTTGCCGGCGAGAACGGCATCGATCTGTCGCGGATGTCGGGCTCCGGCCCGCACGGCCGCATCGTTGCGGCGGATATCGAAGCCGCCATCTCGAAGGGCAGCGGCCGCGCCGCGCCGATGGCGACCGGAATGTCGGCGCAGCAGGTGCTGGCGCTCTACCAGGGCATCGAGTTCGAGGAGGTGCCGCTCGACGGCATGCGCTCGACCATCGCGCGGCGGCTGGTCGAGGCCAAGCAGACCATCCCGCACTTCTATCTGGTCGCCGACGTGACGATGGATGCGCTGCTGAAAATCCGCGAGGAGGCCAACGCCGGCGCGCCGAAGGATTGCCTACAAGCTCTCGGTCAACGACTTCGTCATCAAGGCGCTGGCGCTCGCGCTGCAGCGCGTGCCGGCGGCGAACGCGGTCTGGGCCGGCGACCGCATCCTGCGCTTCAAGCATTCCGATGTCGGCGTCGCGGTCGCGATCGACGGCGGGCTGCTGACGCCGGTGATCCGCAACGCCGAGGGCAAGTCGCTGTCCGCCATCTCCAACGAGATGAAGGACCTCGCCGCGCGGGCGAAAGACAAGAAGCTCAAGCCCGCCGAATACCAGGGCGGCGCGTCCGCGATCTCCAATCTCGGCATGTACGGCGTCCGCGAGTTCTCCGCCATCATCAATCCGCCGCACGCCACCATCCTCGCGGTCGGCGCGGCGCAGCGCCGCCCGGTCGAGGCCGAAGACGGCTCGGTGAAGTTCGTCAGCCAGATGACGGCGACCCTGTCGTGCGACCACCGCGTCGTCGACGGCGCGCTCGGCGCGGAGCTGCTGGCGGCGTTCAAGGCGCTGATGGAAGTCGCCGGTGCGGATGCTGGTGTAGGGCTCACGCCCACGGCAGCACGACGATCCGCCCGACCAGATCGGGCGAGGTCTCCAGCAACGTGTGCGCCTCGCCGACCTTCGCCAGCGGAAAGCGCGCGGCGATGCGCGTCTTGATGCGGCCTTCGCCGAGCAGCTTCAGCACCGTCAGCATGTCGTTCATCCGCGCGCCGCGGATGCCGAGCAGGTTCAACTCCAGCCGGATCAGGTCGGCCGCGGTGAACGGCAGCGGCTCGCGGCCCTGCTCGCTGCTGATGACGATGCTGCCGCCGAGCCGCATCACGCCGCTCAAGCCAGCGCAGCAGACCCGGATTGCCGGTGTAGTCCACCGCGTGGTCGACGCCTTCGCCGCCGGTCAGCTTGCGCACGTCCTTCGCCGCCGCGTCCTCGTCCGCGGTCACCACCACCGCGTCGGCGCCAAGCTCGCGCGAGCGTCGCGGCCTTGCCGGCGTGCCGCGTCGTCGCGATCACGCGCGCGCCGGCGAGCTTCGCAAGTTGCATCGTCGCCTGGCCCATGCCGCCCGACGCGCCGGTGACCAGCACATTGTCGCCCGGCCGCACCTTGAGCCGGTCGGCGCACCACGCGATGCGATGACGAGAACGGCCAGAGCGCCACGCCGGCCTGCTCGAAGTCGACGCCGTCCGGCAGCGGCAGCCACATCGCTTCGTCGCGCACGAGATATTGCGCGTAGCTCCCCATCGCCTGATGGCCGGGGATGGCGAGGTTGCGCGACAGGTTGCCGAGGCCGCGCGCGGACTCGGGCGAATCCGGGTCCTCGGGATGGGTGACGCCGATCACCCGGTCGCCGGGCTTGAACCGCGTCACCGCGGAACCCGTCGCCACCACCTCGCCGGCGGCCTCGCGGCCGAGCTGCTGCGGCAGCGGAAAAGCAGCGCGGCCGGGAATCTGGTAGCGCGCCAGGTCGCCGGCCCGGTACTTGACGTCCCAGCGCGACACCGAGCCGGCGTGATTCTTCACCAGCACATCGCGGTCGCCCAGCGCGGGCAGATCGTACTCGTTCAGGACCAGTTTTTCCGGCCCGCCGTATTCAAACAGCCGAACCGCGAGGGTTTTCGTGGGAATAGCCATGCTGGAGCCTTTTCGCGCGGCAGGATCGGGCTTTTGCATGGCTCCGGCAAGCCGCGGAATCTGGATTCATAGGCCCAATTGAAATAGAACTTTTGCAGGGAGAAACGACCATGAACTTCGGCGCGCTCAAGCTTTCCCTGATCCTGTTCGGCCTGTCGCTGCTGGTGAAATTCCAGGCGTGGCGGCACCCGGCCTATCGCGAACGGCTGAAGGAAAAGAACCTCACCGCGCAGTTCATCGCCCGCGACGAGGAGATCGGCCGCTGGTTCAAGTTCGAGAACGGCCGCGTCACCTCGGGCTCCGGCGTGCTGAAGGACGCCGACGTCACCGTCGGCTTCAAGAACGCAGCCCTCGGCGCAGGCCTCCTGACGCCGCCGATCAACTGGCTCGACCAGATCAACGCCCAGAAGGAATTCCTGCTCACCGTGCACCGGCGACGACGGCCTCGCCAACTGGTTCGCGCAGACCGTGATGATGTGCCAGACCGCCGGCCTGAAGTTCGGCACGCCGATGCCGGACGGCTCGATGCGCTACTGCAACATGACCAACGGCGGCCCGGTGTTCGTCCACGTCAAGGACGGCCGCATCGTCCGCATGACGCCGATCGACCTCGCCGACGACGACGGCGCCTCCTTCACCATCGAGGCGAAGGGGCTGAAGCTCACGCCGCCGCGCAAGACCACGCTCGCCCCGCACGGCCAGAACGCCAAGTCGATCGTCTATTCGCCGGACCGCCTTCTCTATCCGATGAAGCGCGTCGACTTCGATCCGAAGGGCGCGCGCAATCCGCAGAACCGCGGCAAGTCCGGCTATGTCCGCATCTCCTGGGACGAGGCGATCACGCTCGTCACCGACGAGATCAAGCGGCAGAAATCCGAATACGGCCCGGGCTGCATCGCCACCTCGCACGGCTCGCACCACACCTGGGGCAATGTCGGCTACTACCTCTCGGCGCTGTTTCGCTTTGCCAACGCGATCGGCATGACGCGCGTCCACCACAATCCGGATTCGTGGGAGGGCTGGTACTGGGGCGCGACGCATCACTGGGGCCACACGTTACGAGTGGGCCAGTCGGAGACCTACGGCACCGTCGAGGACTGCCTGCAGAACTGCGACATGATCGTGTCGTGGGCGGCCGACCCGGAGACCACCTCGGGCTCCTACGGCGCGCAGGAAGGCACCGTGCGCCGGCAATGGCTGAAGAACCCCAAGCTCGGCATCAAGGTCGTCCACGTCGACCCGTACTACAACGCCACCGCGCAGTTCCTGCCGGGCAAGTGGTTCGCGCCGAAGCCGACCACGTCGCCGGCGATGGCGATGGCGATTGCCTATGTCTGGATCAAGGAAGGCCTCTACGACAAGGAATACGTCAAGACGCACACCGTCGGCTTCGACAAGTGGGCGGCCTATCTCGTCGGCGACGAGGACGGCATTCCGAAGACGCCGGAGTGGCAGGAGAAGGAAACCGGCGTTCCCGCCAAGGACGTCCGCGCGCTGGCGCGTGAGTGGGGGAGGAAGCGCGTCTATCTTGCTCCCGGCGGCTGGGGCAACGGCCACGGCGGCGCCTGCCGCAACCAGACCGGCATCCAATGGGCGCGCGTCATGGTCTGCCTGTCGGCGATGCAGGCGCTCGGCAAGCCCGGCTGCAACATGGGCAATCTGCAGTGGGGCACGCCGATCGACTTCAATTTCTACTTCCCCGGCTATTCCGAAGGCGGCATGTCGGGCGACCTCGAGAACACCGCGATGCCGGTCGCGCTCTATCAGCGCATGCCGCAACTGCCGACCTTGAACTCGAACGCCCAGCAGATCCCGCGCATCTGGATGCCGGAGGCGATCACCGAGGGCAAGGCCGAGGGCTATCGCTGGGTCGGCAAGTCGATCGAGCACCAGTTCGGCAAGTTCTCCTATCCGGCGCCCGGCCATTCGCCGGTGAAGATGCTCTACAAGTACGGCGGCTCGATCCTCGGCACCATGAACAACACCAACCGCCACGTGAAGATGTACCAGTCCGAGCAACTGGAGTTCGTCGTCAACCAGTCGATCTGGTTCGAGGGCGAGGCCAAGTTCGCCGACGTCATCCTGCCGGCCTGCACCAACTTCGAGCGCACCGACATTTCGGAATGGGCGGGGCTCGGCGGCTACGGCCACCACGGCCAGCAGCAGCTCAACCACCGCGTCATCATCCTGCAGGCGCCGGCGATCAAGCCGCTCGGCGAGAGCAAGTCCGACTACTGGATCTTCAACGAGCTCTGCAAGCGGCTCGGCCTGTCGAACTACTTCTCCGAGGGCATCAACGAGATCGACTGGGTCAAGCGCATCTATCTGGCGTCGGACCTGAAGAAGGTGATCTCGTTCCGGAAGCTGCTCAAGAAGGGCTACTTCGTCGTGCCGGCCGAGAAGGAAAAGCTGCGCGCGCCGGTGTCGTTCCGCTGGTTCTTCGAGGGCCGCAAGAAGGACGTGCCGGAGGCGCAGCCGCTGCCGTCCGACTACAAGGAATATCTCGTGGGCCTGCAGACGCAGTCGGGCAAGCTCGAGTTCGAGTGCAACAGCCTGAAGCGCTTCAAGGACCCGGAGCGGCCGCCGATCGTGAAATACGAGCCGTCGTGGGAGGGCCCGCACTCGCCGGAGTTCAAGCGCTATCCGCTGCAACTGCTGACGCCGCACTCGAAGTACAGCTTCCACACCCAGGGCGACGGCAAGAGCTCGTTCCTCAACAACATCGCCGATCATCGCGTCAAGGTCGGCGACTGGTACTACTGGGTGCTGCGGCTCAACGCCGAGGATGCGAAAGAGCGCGGCATCAAGAAGAACGACCTGGTCAAGGTCTACAACGAGCGCGGCGCGGTGATCTGCGCGGCGCTGCCGACGCAGCGGCTCTCGCGCGGCGTCTGTCACGGCTACGAGTCGTCGGCGGTCTATTCGCCGATGGGCGAGCCCGGCAAGTCGGTCGACCGCGGCGGCTGTCTCAACTTGCTGACGCCGCACAAGACCCAGACCAAGAGCACGCACTCGCTCGCCGGTTCGCAGTCGATCGTCCAGGTCGAGGTCTGGGACGGCCGCATCGAGCACATGTCGGAGACCTTCGCCGCGATGGAGAAGGACGGCGGCGCCAAGGACCGCGAGCTTGCGGAGATCAGGCGGACCTTGAAGGAAGCCGATCTGGTGCCGGCGAAGTGATCGAAAGAGTATAGCGTCATGAAAAAATGGAACATGATCATCGACGTGGCGGAGTGCACCAATTGCCAGCTCTGCGCGCTGTCGGCGATGGATGAATACGTCGGCAACGACTGGCCGGGGATCGCCGCGCCGATGCCGCGCCACGGCCACCGCTGGATCGACATCCTGCAAAGGGAGCGCGGCCAGCAGCCGATGATCGACATCGCCTACGCGCCGACGATGTGCAACCACTGCGACAACGCGCCGTGCCTCGCCAAGGGCGGTGACGCGGTGAAGAAGCGCGACGACGGCATCGTCATCATCGATCCGGTCAAGGCCAAGGGCCGCAAGGACCTGGTCGAGAGCTGCCCGTACGGCCACATCTGGTGGAACGAGGAGCTGCAGACGCCGCAGATCTGGCCGTTCGACGCCCACCTGCTCGACCAGGGCTGGCAGCAGACCCGCGGCCAGCAGGCCTGCCCGACCGGCGCGATGCGCGCGATCAAGGTCGAGGACGACGAGATGGCGCGGCTCGCCAAGGACGAGCAGCTTGAGGTGATGAAGCCCGAGGCCGGCACCAAGCCGCGGGTCTATTACCGCAACCTGTGGCGCTACAGCAAAAGCTTCATCGGCGGCAGCGTCGCGAGCGAAGTCGGCGGCGTGGTCGATTGCGTCGAAGGCGCCAGCGTCCGCCTGATCAAGGACGGCCAGACCGTGGCGCGGGCGACCACCGACAACTACGGCGACTTCAAGTTCGACAAGCTCGACGACAACTCCGGCCGCTACACCATCGAGGTGATGTCGAACGGCCGCACCAAGATGCTGGACGCCAATCTCGGCACCAGCGTTTTCCTCGGCGAGATCAGGCTGTAGCGCCTCCAGTGTCCGGCGCGACGTCCGAGCGGCTGGATCCGGTGCTCGACAGCGGCGTGCTGGCGCCGTCGGCACCACCATGGACACGACCGACGTTCAGCATGCGAGACGTGTCCGGCGGCCTGCACGGCTTCGACATGGACGCTCTCGCGACGCTGGAGAGAGGCGCTCAGCGTCCGGATCGCAATACGTCAAGATGACGTTCGGCTCGATGCTCGCGCGGGAATCCGCCGCTCGATAAGTTCGCATGGCGATGCCATGGCCGGCGTCGACGATCCGAGGGCGCTTCTCGAGGCGTCGATAAGCGGGACCGGAGAGCCCGGTGACCTCGCTCGGGTGCAACACGCACACCCAACGCGAGGCAGGTCCAAGCCGCACGGTCCTGGCGCCACGGGTTGGCGTCACGAGTCGCTTTGGTGGCGACGCCGTAACTCCGGATCAAACGGCCAGGTGTCGTCGAGACTCAAAGCGGTGGTTAGCAAACTCAGACCACCGGGGGACGTGCGGAGCAAACCTCAAGCATCGCGCGCGGGACGCTGGAGAAAAGGCGGACTTGCGGTTCTGACATCTTCGAGATGCCGCTCCCGGCCGGGAACGGCATCTGCGCCGGTCCCGCGAGGGATTTGAGCCCGTGGGTCCGCTGGACCCCCGGCGTCCCGCGCCCCCACGGACTTTTCGAGGAGGCATCGGCCGCAATGATCCGGGCAGAAAACCTGCCGCGGAAACGATGGAGGCTTGCCTTGCGATCAGTGCCCGCCTGCGTGCTTCGGCCTGCCGCCGCCGCCGGTCCAGTCCGGCGGATTGCTGAGCTTGATCTTGCGGCCGTCCTTGACCAGTTCCTTGATGGCGCCGGCGATCGGCATCGACAGGCCGGCCTTGTCGGCCATCCGCGACACGATCTGCATGTCCTTCAGCGCCCAGAGGAACGACACGTTCTCCCAGTTCTTCAGCGCGTCGGAGGCGCCCGACGACATCAGCAGCGCGTCGCGGAGCTTGACCAGGTCCATGCCGTTGGCTTCGGCGAGGCGACCCGCTTCGATCAGCGCGACGCCGTTCACCCAGAGCAGGAAATTGTTCATCGCCTTGCCGAACTGGCCGGCGCCGATGTCGCCCAGCAGCACGTAGTCCTTGCCGAACGTGCTGTAGATCGGCTTGCCACGCTCGAACACCTCGGGCTTGCCGCCGCACAGGATCAGCATGGTGCCGGTGTCGGCCGCCATCTGGCCGCGGCAGATCGGCGCGTCGAGCAGCTCGACGCCCTTCGCCTTGGCCTTCTCGGCCAGCATCTTGACGTGCTCGGGCGTGCAGGTCGACGACATGCCGATCACAGAGCCCGCGCCCATCGTATCGAGCAACCCGTCCTTGCCGGTCATCACGGCGGTGGCCTCCTCGTCGTAGCCGACCGCGATGATGACGAATGTGCAGGCGCGGCCGACCTCGGCCGGCGTCTTGGCGGCTGTCGCGCCGAGCGCCCGCGCCGCCAGGACCGCCTTCGGCTCGAGGTCCTGCGCCATCACCGCATAGCCGTGCTTGATCAGATGCCGCACCATGGCCTGGCCCATCCGTCCGGTGCCGACCACGCCGATTGTTTCCTTGTCCGCCATGATGCGTTTTCACTCCCACGTTTCGCCGCGCATGTTAGTGTGCCGCAACAACAAGACAAGCGAGAGGAAAGATGCCTCACCCCGTCATTCCGGACGCCGCGTAGCGGCGATCCGGAATCCATAACCCCTGTGCCCGCGATGGAATGCTGCGGGTTATGGATTCCGGGTTCGCGCTTTCAGCGCGCCCCGGAATGACGCGGTTGGGTCGAGAACAAGATTGAAATTTGGAAATCGGAGGTAACATGCTCACCAGACGCCGCTTCACCCAACTCTCCCTGGCCGCGCCTGCCATCGTCGTCTCGACGACAGCGTTTGCGCAATCCACCTATCCCGAACAAGCCGGTCCATATCCTGGTCGGCTTCGCGCCGGGCGGGCCGTCCGACATCATCAGCCGCGTGGTCGGCGCCAAGATGGGCGAGATCATGGGTCAGCAGTTCGTCATCGAGAACAAGACCGGCGCCGGCGGCGCCATCGCGACCCAGGACGTGGCGCGCGCGGCGCCCGACGGCTACACCCTGCTCAACACGCCGGTCGCGACCGTCGCCAACGAGTTCCTGTCCAAATCCATCAAGTACGAGTACGGCAAGGACATCATCGCCGTGTGTCCGCAGGCCGAGACCGCCAACATCCTGGTGGTGAGCCCGACGCTCGGCGTGAAGACGGTGGCCGATCTGGTCAAGCTCGCCAAGGAGAAGCCGGGCGTCGTGCAGTACGCCACCGCCGGCCGCGGCTCGGCGACGCATCTCACCAGCGAGCTGTTCAACATGGCCGCCGGCATCAAGACCATCCCGGTGCACTACCGGGGCGGCGGCGAGACCGTGAAGGATTTGCTGTCCGGCCAGGTCAAGATGATGTTCTCCAGCATCGCGCCGGTGCAGGAGTTCGTCCGCGATGGCCGGCTGGTGGGCCTGGCCACCACCGGGCCGAAGCGCGATCCGGCCTTCCCCAATCTGCCGACCATCGCCGAATCCGGCTATCCGGGCTTCGACGTCCGGCTCTGGATCGGCATGACGGCCCCGGCTGCGACCCCCAAGGACATCATCCACAAGCTCGCCGCCGCCAACACCAAGGCGCTGGAATCGCCGGAAATCAAGAAAGCCCTGGAGGCCCAAGGCTTTGCGCCGATGATGGGATCGGCCGAGGACTTCGACAAGTTCTACCGGGCCGAACGGGAGAAGTGGGGCAAGGTGGTTCGCGAAACCGGCATGGACAAGGACTAGAGGCGCGACGCCGGCTTGCCTCGAATTGGAACCGCGCCTAGTCTTGGCTGCAACGAACCGGGCGCCTGGTGCGTTGGGTCCGTGACAACGATCGCTTGAAGGAAATTCCCATGGCCTGGACAACTCCGACCCTCGTCGAGATCTGCGTCGGCCTCGAGATCAACGGCTATCTGCCGGCCGAATTCTGATCTCGCTACCGCTTCCCGCCTAGATGGGCCTGACCGCCATCGTGCTCGGTGCGGCGGCGGGCGGCGGCTTTCCGCAATGGAATTGCAACTGCGATGTCTGCCGGCTGGCCTGGGCCGGCGATCCGCGCGTGCGCGCGCGCACGCAGGCGAGCCTCGCGGTGTCTGGTGACGGCAAACGCTGGACCTTGCTCAACGCCTCGCCCGATCTGCGCGCGCAGCTTCAGGCGACGCCAGCGCTGCATCCGCGCGGCCTGCGCGAAAGCCCGATCCAGGCGGTGGTGCTGACCGGCGCCGAGATCGACCAGACCGCTGGCCTGCTGAGCCTGCGCGAGCGATCGCCGTTCACGCTGATGGCGACGGCGGCGACGCTCGCGGCGGTCGCCGACAATCCGATGTTCGGCGTGCTGGCGCCCGACGTGGTGTCGCGGCGGGCCGTCACGCCGGGCGAAAAATTTCCGCTCGGCGACGGCCTGCACGCCGAGCTGTTCATGGTGCCGGGCAAGCTGCCGCTCTATCTCGAAGGCGACAATCCGGACACCGCCGAGGAAAGCGCGGCCAATGTCGGCGTCGAGATCACCGACGGCAGCAAGCGGCTCGCCTACGTGCCGGGCGCGGCGGCGATAACGCCATCGCTGCACGCGCGGCTGTCGCGCGCCGATGCGATCCTGTTCGACGGCACGCTCTTCACCGACGACGAGATGATCCGCACCGGCACCGGCACAGAAGGCCGGCCGCCGGATGGGCCACATGCCGATCGACGGCGAGGGCGGCACGCTCTCCGCGCTGTCAGGTGTTTCCGCGCGGAAAATTTTCGTGCACATCAACAACACCAACCCGATCCTGGTCGACGGCTCGCCGGAGCGCCGCAAGGTCGAGGCCGCCGGCTGGGAGGTCGCGTTCGACGGCATGGAGATCGTGCTGTGACGCTGATGACGCCCGACGAACTCGAAGCCGCGCTGCGCGACATCGGCGCGCGGCGCTATCACCGGCTGCATCCGTTCCACAAGCTGCTGCACGGCGGCCAATGCACCAAGGGCCAGGTCCAGGCCTGGGCGCTGAACCGCTACTATTATCAGTCGATGATCCCGATCAAGGACGCCAGCCTGATCGCGCGCTGCGACGACAGCGCGATCCGCCGCGAATGGCGCTCGCGGCTGGTCGATCACGACGGCGAGGGCGCCGACGACGGCGGCATCGCGCGGTGGCTGCGATTGACCGATGGGCTCGGCCTCGACCGCGATTACGTCGTCTCGCTGCGGGGCCTGCTGCCGGCGACACGATTTGCCGTCGACGCCTATGTCCGCTTCGTGCGCGACAAGACGCTGCTGGAGGCGATCGCCTCATCGCTGACCGAATTGTTCTCGCCGCAGATCATCAGCGAGCGCATGGACGGGATGCTGGCGGGCTATCCGTTCGTCACCCGCGAGACGCTCGCCTATTTCGACAAGCGGCCGCCGCAGGCCGCCCGCGATTCCGACTTCGCGCTGGACTATTGCAAGAGCAACGCCCGCACGCCCGAGCAGCAGCAGCAGGTGCTGGCGGCGCTGGAGTTCAAATGCAGCGTGCTGTGGGCGATGTGCGACGCGCTGCAGCACGCCTACGTCGATCCCAAAGAAATACCGCCCGGCGCGTTCACGCCGGACGGTTGACGCTCATTTGCCGCCTGCGGGATGATCGATGCCGCGCACCAGCGGCCACCACTTGTTCTCTTCGCTGTGGATGAAGTCCATCAACTGCGCCGGTGTCATGTCGCGGGGATACGTTCCGAGCACATGGAACCGCTCCTGCACGTCCGGCGTCGCCAGCACGGTCTTCACGTCCGCGGCCACCTTTTTGACGACGGCGTCGGGCACACCGATTGGCGCCATCAGCGCGAGCCAGCCGTTGGAGACGTAGCCGGGCACGGTCTCGGCGGCGGTCGGCACGTTCGGCATGTTCGGGAGACGTTGGGCCGACGTCACCGCGAGCAATCGTAGCCCGCCGTTCTCGATTCCGGCCTTCAGACCGGCGATGCCTTCGAACACCAGCGGGATGCGCCCCGCCATGACATCAGTCACCGATTTAGCGGCACCCTCGGAATGCACGAAAGTCATGTTCAGCTTGGCGAGGGCGCGCAGCAGTTCGCCGGTGAGATGCGACTGGCTGCCCCGGTTGGTGGCCGAGAACAGGATGCCGTCCGGCTGCTTCTTGATGTATGCGAGCAGTTCCGCCATCGACTTGACGGGAACGTCCGTGTTGACGGCGACGCCCATCGGCTGCTCGCCGACCATGGCGATCGCGACGAAGGATTTCTCCGGCTCGGCCGGCACCTTGCCCGGTTGCAGGACAGGCAGCACCGTCCAGGTCGAGGACTGCGTCATGTAAAGCGTGTAGCCGTCCTTTTCCGCCTGCGCCGCCGCCTGCGCGCCGATCACGCCGCCGGCGCCGGGCCGGTTGAGCACAATGACCTGCTGCTTCCACATCTGGGTCAGCCGGTCCGCCAGAACGCGCGTGGCGATGTCGGGGCTGTTGCCGGCGGCGGCCGGGCTGATGATGGTGACCGGCTTGGATGGCCAGTCTTCAGCCTGAGCCGGGCCGGCAACCACGACGGCGACCGCCGCAGCCATCATCCATGAGCGCCACATCGCATTCCTCCCATATGGTCTGGCTTGCAGCGGCTTACTTCTTGGCCTCGGCCTCGACCTGCCGGACGATCGGCCACCACAGCTTCTCTTCGCTCTTGATGAACTCGGCGGTCTGCGCTGGCGTGAGATCGCGCGAATAGGTGCCGAGGTCCTGGAATTTCTCGATCACGTCCTTTTGGGCGACCACGGTCCGCAGGTCCTTGTTGAGCTTCTGGACGATGGCGTCGGGCACGCCCACCGGCACCATCATCAGGATCCAGCCGCTGGAGATCACTCCGGGGATGGTTTCGCCGATGGTCGGCAGGTCCGGCATATTGGGCAGCCGCTTCTGCGAGGCGACGCCGAGCAGCCGGATGCCGCCATTTTGCGTGCCGGGCTTCATGCCGGCGAGGCCTTCGAACATGATCGGGATGCGGCCGGCGAGCACATCGTTGATGGAGACCGCCGCACCGGCCGCATGGACGAACGACATGTTGATCTTGCCGCGGTCGCGCATCAGCTCGCCGGTCAGGTGAGCCTGGCCGCCACGGTTGGTCGCGGCGAACAGCATGCCGTCCTTGCTGCTGTTGGCGAGCTTGACCAGTTCGGCCACGTTGTTGGCTTTGACATCCTTGCCGACACCGACCGTGATCGGCTGCTCGCCGACCATGCCGACCGCGGTGAAGGCCTTGTCCAGATCGACCGGCATCTTGTCGCCCTGCTGGATCGGCAGCACGGTGTAGGTCGAGGCCTGCGTCATGTAGATCGAATAGCCGTCCTTCGGCAGTTGCGCCGCGGCCTGCGCCGCGATCAGACCGCCGGCGCCGGGGCGGTTGATCACCACCACCTGCTGCTTCCAGAGCGCCGTCAGCCGGTCGGCCACGATGCGCGTCACCACGTCCGGGCTGTTGCCGGCGGCGGCCGGCGTGATGAACTGCACCGCCTTGCTGGGATAGTCCTCCGCCTGCGCGGGGCTCGCGAGCACGGCGGCAACCGCGGCCGCACAAAACAGACGAACGACTTGACGCATCGCTAGGACTCCCTGGCATCGGCTTTTATGTCGCATTTGTCGTATAACACGGCCCGCGGTCGCGCAAACTGCGGCAATTGCGACTGATGAAGGACAACCCGTGCCCGAATCCGGTGCGATAGCGGACGATGCCAAACCGAGACTGCCGCGCGGTGTGCGATTGACCCATAGCGAGGCGCAGGGCGGGTGGGTTCTGCTGGCACCTGAGCGCATCTTCAAGGCCGACGCCATCGCTGTCGAAATCCTCAAGCGCTGCACCGGCGAGGCAACGCTCGGGGCGATTGTCGACGAGCTGGCGGCTGCGTTCAAGGCGCCGCGCGAGCGCGTGCATGCCGATGTCAGCAAGCTTCTGTCGGGGCTCGCCGAGAAGAAGCTGCTGGAGCTCTAGGTGACCGAGACCGGACCCTTGCACAAGCCGCTCGGTCTGCTTGGCCGAGCTGACGCATCGTTGCCCGCTCGGCTGTCCGTACTGCTCCAATCCGCTGGCGCTGGAGCCGCGCACCGACGAACTCGACGCCGCCACCTGGGCGCGGGTGTTCACCGAGGCCGCGGCCCTCGGCGTGCTTCACGTGCATCTCTCCGGCGGCGAGCCCGGCGCGCGGCGCGACCTGGTCGACATCGCCGCGCATGCGCGCGAGGCCGGGCTCTACACCAACCTGATCACCTCGGGCGTCGGCATCACCAGCCGCACCATGCGCGACTTGTGGGAGGCGGGCCTCGATCACGTCCAGGTCTCGATCCAGGACGCCGACGCGGTGTCGGCCGACCACATCGCCGGCTATCGCGGCGCGTTCCAGCGCAAGCATGCGCTCGCCGCGGAGGCGGTGCGGCTTGGCCTGCCGCTGACCGTCAACCTCGTGGTGCATCGCGCCAACATCGAGCGCATTTCCGAGATGGTCGATCTGGCGCTGGCGCTGAAGGCCGGCCGGATCGAGATCGCCCATGTGCAGTATTACGGCTGGGCGCTGCAGAACCGCGCGGCGCTGATGCCGACCGCCGAGCAGGTCAAGCGCGCCGCGGCCGAGGTCGAGGAGCTGCGACAAAAGCACCACGGCCGGATCGTGATCGACGCCGTGGTGCCGGACTATCACGCCCGTTTGCCGAAGCCCTGCGTCGGCGGCTGGGGCCGCCGTTCGCTCAATGTCACGCCGTCGGGACGGGTGCTGCCATGCCACGCCGCGGAATCGATCCCGGGGCTGGAGTTCTGGAACGTGCGCGAGCACTCGCTGGCAGATATCTGGGCCCATTCGCCGGCCTTCAATGCTTTCCGCGGCACCGATTTCCTCCCGGCGCCCTGCGCAAGCTGCGAGCGGCGCGAGATCGATTTCGGCGGCTGCCGCTGCCAGGCCTATCTGTTGACCGGCGACGCCAGCGCCACCGACCCGGTGTGCCATCTGTCGCCGCACCATGACCGGGTTGTCGGGCTTGCCGCGGTGCAGGACGACGTGCCCTACGCCTACCGGCATCAGTAGATTTTTCTTCTCATACGCGAGGATGCCCGAATCCCGATTGCGCGCGGGGGGCGACTTGTCCGACACTTCCTGCGGGGAAGCCCAAGCCGCGCCGCCGGTCTGTCCGGCGAGACCAATCCGGCAGCTTCCGCATCAGGGGAGGAATGCATGTCTATCTCATCGATCACCCAGCGTGGCTTGCTGGCTGCCGCCAGCTTCGCGCTGTTGACGACGCTGGCGCTGGCCCAGCAGGCGCCCGCGCCTGCGCCAGCCGGACCGCCGGGCTTCAGCCCGATGGACCAGACCAAGGTCGACAAGAGCGGCCAGACCGCCGACGCTCTCGCCGCATCCGGTGCCGCCGACGGTGACGCCGGTCGACAAGCTGCCGCTCGACAAGATCAAGCTGCCGTCCGGCTTCAAGATCGAAGTCTGGTCGAGCGGTCATCCGGGCGCGCGCACCATGGTGATGGGCGACAAGGGCACCATGTTCATGGGGACGCGCACGATCGGCCGCGTCTATGCGATCGTCGACAAGAACGGCAAGCGCGAGGTCAAGACGCTGCTGTCCGGGCCTGACCCAGCCGAACGGGCTCGCCTTCACGAAGGGCTCGCTCTACGTGTTCGCGATCAACCGCGTGTTCCGCTACGACAACATCGAGGACAATCTCGACAAGGCGCCGGAGCCGGTCGAACTGACCAAGGCGTATAACCTGCCCGACACCGTCCACCACAACTGGAAATACGTGGCGATCGGGCCGGACGGCAAGATGTACGTGCAGGTCGGCTCGAACTGCAACATCTGCGAGACCAACCCCGGCATCCACGGCCAGATCCGCCGCTACAATCTCGACGGCACCGACCAGCAGATCGTGGCGCGCGGCATCCGCAACACCGTCGGCTTCGACTGGCATCCGGTGACGCACGAACTGTGGTTCAACGACAACGGCCGCGACTGGGCCGGCAACGGCGGACCGGAAGACGAGCTCAACCGCGTTCCGAAGGACATGGAGGGCGCGAGCTTCGGCTTCCCGTACTGCCACGCCATGGGCATCCCGATCCGGACATCAAGCGTCCCAATCCGTGCGCGGGTATCGTCATGCCGGCGGCGCTGACCGGACCGCACGTGGCCGGGCTCGGCTTGAAGTTTTACACCGGCGACATGTTCCCGAAGAAATACAAGAACGTCGCCTTCATCGCCCGGCACGGCTCGTGGAACCGCGAGCAGAAGTCCGGCTACGACGTGGTGATGGCGAAGGTGTCCGGCGCCAGGGCCACCGTCTCGCCGTTCATGGAGGGCCTTCTCAACACCGAGAAGAACGAGTTCTACGGCCGGCCGGCCTATCTGTTCCAGATGAAGGACGGCTCGCTGCTGGTCTCGGACGAGAACAACGGTGCGGTCTATCGCATCAGCTACGACAGCCAAGAACGCCAAGCAGGCGGCGCGGTGATCTTGCCGGTTGCGCAATACGGGCGGCCGCTGGCTCTCGGGCTGGCGGCCGTCTGGCTTTGTGCGGGGCCTGCTTTCGCGCAAAGCGGGCCGTTGGCCGAGAAGCTTGCGCTCTGCTCCGCCTGCCACGGCGAGGACGGCAACTCCAAGATGGAGAAAATTCCGTCGCTCGCCGGCCAGCCGGCGTTCTTCATCCTCAACCAGCTTTTCCTGATGCGCGAGGGCGTGCGCAAGGTCGAGGCGATGGCGCCGATCGTCAAGGACCTCAAGGACGAGGACCTCGACGCGCTGTCCAAGCACTTCGCCGGACTGCCGGCCAAGCCCAGCGGCGAAGCGATCGATCCCGAGCTTGCAAAGAAGGGCGCCGAGATCGCCCAGCATCGGCGCTGCGACTCCTGCCATCTGCCGGGTCTGGTCGGTAAGGAGCAGATGCCGCGGCTGGCCAAGCAGCGGATCGACTATCTGAGCCAGTCGCTGAAGGAGTTCCGCGACGCCACGCGTGCCGGCGGCGACACCGCCATGAGCGCCAATCTGGCGGGCACCTCCGACGCCGACCTCGCGGCGCTCGCGCACTACTGCGCCTCGCTGTAGCGAAAGCCGGCGGCGGCCTGGCGCATTCGCCACAATTGATCGCCGCATTTATCGCGAAATTCCAAGCGTTTACGACCGTTTAACCATGCATCCCCATCATCGGGCCGAACACCCGGTGTCGAGTAACGCGTCTGTCGGCGCGTGCGACCGCGAGTTTGGCGGACGTCGTACCCTTGCAGCCTCGTCGTTTGCGTAAACATGGCCGCCGAAGCGTCCTCAAGGGCGTGACCGTCGCCCTTGGTGTGACGGCAACCACCGTGGCGACGGTGACCGGCGTCACGGCTGCCGCCGGATGGGTTGTCGCCGGGACCACCAGCACGCGCTCCAAGCTTCAGCTCGCGATGCCTCGTCGGGCCGGTGATCGCGTCAGCCGACGACATGACGACCGGTTCGATCCGCCGCGTGGCGTCCGCGCCGCTGCCGGACTATCGAAACCTGGTGCCGCATCTCAAGGCCGACACCGGAATCGCGATGACGGCGACCACCACGTCGGTCGAGAAAAACCACCACCCGCCGCGCGTGCAGGTGGCCTCGCTCGATGAGGGCAGCGGCGCTGCGTCCCTGTCGGAGCGGTTCGGCGACATGCTGTTTGCGGCGCCGGTCGCGACGGCCATCCCGATGCCGTTGAAGCAATTCAAGCAACGAGATGTGTCTGTGCCGCTGTCGTCCAGGCGCTCCAAGGAGCGTGACGAGCCGGTGCCGCTGCCGGTGGCGCGGCCCAGGCTCGCCTATGCCAGTCCGGACCTCGACGTCCTATCGGTTGCTCCCGTGACCAAAGCGCCGCAGCCGCCGTCCCCCACGGTGGTGGTGACGCCGGACCCGGCCGGCGTCCGCACCGCGGTTTACGACATCGAAGCCCACACCGTTTATCTGCCGAGCGGCAAGAAGCTCGAGGCGCACTCGGGCCTCGGTGACTGGATGGACGATCCGAGCTCCATGCGCAGGAGAATGCGCGGAGTGACGCCGCCGAACACCTATCAGCTGACGTTGCGCGAAGCGATGTTCCATGGCGTCCAGGCGATCCGGCTCAACCCGATCGACGAGGACAAGATGTTCGGCCGCGACGGCATCCTGGCTCACACCTACATGCTTGGACCGAACGGCCAGTCGAACGGCTGCGTGTCGTTTCGGGACTATGCCGCGTTCCTCCGCGCGTTCCGCAACGGTGAGGTCAATCGCATGCTGGTGGTGGAGCGCGGCGGCAACACGCGCGCCGCCCAGCTTCACGGCCGGGCGGCCGACAAATATGCGTTCGACGCTTCGTCGCCCGAGCCGATCTTCAGCCGGCGCCGGCCGGTTCGCGATGACGAGACGCAGCGGGCGGATGCCGGGCCGCCGCAACGGATGAACATCTGGTAGGCGCCGCGCCGGCGCGCCGCCTCAATCCCAGAACGCGAAGGTCCGCGTCTCGATGCTCTCGCGCGGCGGGGCGTTGCGCGGCGTCGCCGGATCGTCGAACGCCGAGTGCGCGCTGAACCGCGTCTCGACGTTGGGATCGCTGTCGAACACCTTGAACACCAGCGCCTCGTGCCGTTCCATCCGCGGGAAGTGGTACCAGACGTGCTCGGGGTTGTAGGCGATGTGATAGACCTCGCCGGTGCGGTCCTTGTAGCGGCGCTGCACCAGGATGAAGCCCTTCTCCGGAATGCTGCGGCCGTCGCAGATGCCGAGCGGATCGATCATCACCGCGCCGCGGATCGGCCGCCACACCTGGATGATCGCCCAGCGCTTCTTGAAGCGGCGCTCGGCCTCGGCGTCGCCGACGATCTCGCGGAGCCGCCGCGGCGCCGACTTCTCGGTGTAGTCGTTGTGCACGCCCTTCACCGGCGGGCGGGCGCCGGTCGACTGCTGCACCTTCTCGTCGCCGACCCGGATGGTGTGGTCGAACACCACGACCTCGGACGCGCCGGAATGCTTCTTGATCAGCTCGGCCACCTCGCGGTCGTAGACGCGCTTGCGCTCGGCCTCGTCGGTGAAATCCTTCATCGCGGTGTGGTGGTCGACGAACACGAAACCATGCGTGTCGAGCCTGAAGCTGTCGCGGATCGGCCGCCCGTTGCGGATCGTCATCTCGCGCAGCTCGTACTGCGGCAGGATTTCCTTGTCCGCCATCTCCGGCCAGTCGATGTAGCGCACCGGCGGCACGCCGGTGTCGACGATGTAGCTCATCTCCGCGCGGATGGTGTCGGTGGACGGACGTTCGGCAACGAGTTGCATGGGATGCTCCCGCAATTGGGTTCCGGTGGCGATCATATAGGAACGGGCCGTGCCGTGCGTCAGCGAATTCTATTGATGCTTTCGATCAATCCGCCTTAAGGCCCGCGAACTTGACCACCTTGCCCCACTTGTCGACCTCGTCCGCGATCAGCTTGCCGAACGCGGCGGTCGATTCCGGCCTCGGCTCGCTGCCGATGCTGGCAAACCGCGCGGCGACCGGGGGATCGGTCAGTACTGCGTTGATCTCGGCATGCAGCCGCTCGACGATCTCGTGCGGCGTGCCCTTGGGGACGCCGACGCCGAGCCATCCGGTCACGGCGTAGCCCGGCACCGTTTCGGCCACGGTCGGAATATCCGGCAGGTCCTTCAGGCGGTCAGCAGTCGTCACCGCGAGCGCGCGGAGCTTGCCGTCCTTGATGTGCGGCATCGACGAGGGCAGGGCATCGAACGTGACATGGACCTCACCGGTCAGCAGCGCGGTCAGCGCCGCGGGCATGCCGCGGTACGGCACGTGGACCATTTTGACCCCGGCCATCATCTCGAACAGCGCGGCGGCCAGGTCACTCAGGTTGCCGCTGCCGCTCGACGACACGTTGACCTTGCCGGGATTGGCTTTCACGTAGGCGATGAACTCGGCCACGGTCTTGACCGGCAGCGACGGGCTGACCTCCATCACGAAGGGATCGTTGTCGATGCTCGCCACCGGCTCGATGTCGTGCGACGACATTGACGTTGAGCTTTTCGTAGAGCGTCACGTTCACCGCGTGCGGCGTTGCGATGAGCAGCAGCGTGTAGCCGTCGGCCGGAGCGCGTGCGACCGCCTGCAGGGCCAGATTGCCGCCGCCGCCCGGCCGGTTCTCCACGATGACCGGCTGGCCCAGCCGCTGCGACAGGCCCTGCGCGACGAGGCGCGAGACGATATCGGGGCCGCCGCCGGCGCCGACGAACACCAGGATGGTGATCGGCCGCGCCGGGTAGGCCTGCGCCCAGCTCGATTGCGGCAACGCGGCGAGGGGAGCGGCCAATGCGAGCTTTGAAAATCCGCGGCGCGTGATGGTCATGACGCCCTCTGTCAGCCTTGCTCGCTCGCTTCGACCTCGGCGAGCTTGTCGCGCCAGTCCCGGCGCTTCAAGAAGAACGACACCGCCGAGAGCACCAGCAGGCCGGCGCGCGATCGCCAGCAGCACGCCCGAGATCGGCCGGCCGAAGAAGATCGACCACGCGCCGTTCGACATGATCAGCGACTGGCGAAGACTCATCTCGAAGGTCGGCGCGATGACGAGACCCAGCACCAGCGGCGCCGGGTCGAAGTCGAACTTGCGGAGCAGATAGCCGATCACGCCCATCACCAGCATGATCCAGACGTCGACGATCGAGTGGTTCACTTCATAGACGCCGATGATGCAGAACATGATGATGAGCGGATAGAGGTAGGCGTAGGGAATCCGCAGCACGTTGACGAACATGCCGACCAGCGGAAGGTTGAGCGCGAGCAGCATCAGGTTGCCGACATACATCGAGGCGATGAAGCCCCAGAACACGTCCGGATGCTCGGTGACGAGCTGCGGCCCCGGCGGAATGCCGTGAATGAGCAGCGCCGCCATCAGCACGGCGGTGACCGGGCCGGTCGGCAGGCCGAGCGCCAGCATCGGCACGAAGGCGCCGGTCGAGGCCGAGTTGTTGGCGGATTCCGGGCCGGCGACGCCGGCGACCGCGCCGTGGCCGAATTCCTCCGGGTGCCTGGAGAGGCGCTTCTCCAGCGCGTAGGACAGGAAGCTCGAGATGATGTGCGCCGAGCCCGGCACGATGCCGATCACGAAGCCCAGCACCGAGCCGCGCGCGATCGGCATCGCCGATTCGCGCCATTCCTTGCGGGTCGGCAGCAATTCGCGGAGCTTCGGCGCCTGCACCTTTCCGGTGACGCTGTGGCTCGGCGTCGACAGGATTTCGCCGAGCCCGAACAGGCCGACCGCCACCGGCACGATGCCGATGCCGTCGCCGAGATCGGGGATGTCGAAGGCGTAGCGGAAGTGCCCGGTCATCACGTCGATGCCGATGCAGCCGAGCATCAGCCCGAACGCGGCCATCAGCAGCGTGCGGGCGAGCGATGTCGACGACATGTAGGCAAGGAAGATCAGGCCGACGATCAGCAGCGCGGTGTATTCCGGCGGGCCGAACCGCAGGGCGAACGCGCCGAGCGGCGGCGCGATCACGGTCAGCGCGACGACGCCGAAGGTGCCGGCGATCCAGGAACCGACCGCGGCGATGCACAGCGCCGCGCCGGCGCGGCCCTTCTGCGCCATGGCGTAGCCGTCGATACAGGTCATCACCGACGAGGCTTCGCCGGGAATCCGCATCAGGATCGAGGTGGTCGAGCCGCCGTACTGCGAGCCGTAGTAGATGCCGGCCAGCATGACGATCGCCTTGGTGGCGTCGAGGCCGAACGTCACCGGCAGCAGGATGCTGATGCCGGCGAGCGGCCCGATGCCGGGCAGCATGCCGACCAGGGTGCCGACCACGCAACCGAGGAATGCGAACCACAGCACGCCCGGCTGGAACGCGACCGAGAAGCCGAGGATCAGGCTGTCGATGGTGGAGTGCATGCTATTGCCAGAACGGCATCGGAGGCAGCGGCGATTTCAGCAGCGTGCCGAACAGCAGATAACACCCGACCGTCACGCCGATGCTGACGGTGAGCGTGCGCCACAGCGGCCGCCGCTCGATCAGGAACAGCAGCACGATCATCAGCAGCGACATGCTGATGACAAACCCTGCGGTGGTGTAGAGCGCGATGGCTACTGCGGTCACGACGATGACCGTCGCGGCATGGCGAAAATCGTCCCATTTGATCTCGGCGAACGGCGGGCTGTCGTTCGCCCGGATCAACAGGATCGCGCCGAACGCCATCATCAGCCCGAGCACGAGCTTTGGCATCATGCCGGCGCCGGGCGAGGCCAGCGTGCCGAACGGCAGGTCGCCGCTCGCGGCGAACACGGCGGCCGCGGCGGCGATGAAGGCGCCGCCGGCGATATGGTCTCTGCGAAGGATCATTACACCTTGCCGATCGCCTGCACGGCTGCTTCGACGCGCTTGGCGTCCTGATCCCAGAACTTGGCGAACTCGGGCTGATCGAGGTAGGCGACGACGTCGCCGATGTTGTCGATCGCCTTCTTGAACTGGTCGGCATCGCAGGCCTGCTTCGACACGGTGCGAAGCTTGGTGATGATCGGCTCCGGCGTGCCCTTCGGCGCGAACAGCCCGACCCACAGCGAGAACAGCACGTCGTAGCCGCTCTCTTTCATGGTCGGTACGTCGGGCAGCGAGGCCACGCGCTTGTCGGAAAAACACGCCAGCGCTCGAAGCTTGCCGGCCTTGATCTGAGCGTTGGCCGCGGCGACCGAGGAGGCCAGCACCTGGGCGTTGTTGCCGAGGATCGCGGTGAGGGCAGGCCCGCCGCCGCTGGTCGGCAGATGGCGCATCTGCAGGCCGGCGGCCTTGAGGAACAGCGCCAGCGGCAGATGCAGCGCCCCATAGAGCCCAGACGAACTGAAGATGATTTCGTTCGGCCGCTTCTTGGCGTCGTCGACCAGATCCTTCAGCGTCTTGTACGGCGTCTGGTCGTTGACGACGAGCACCATCGGCCCTTCGGTGAAGCGGGCGATCGGGATGAAGTCGGCGCGGGTGAACTTCGGTTGGCGTCCGAACAGCTTGTCCATCTCGGCAAAGCCGGAGATCGAGACGATGTGGACCAGGAGCGTGTAGCCGTCGGGCTTGGCGGAGGCGGCGAACTGCGCGCCGACCGCGCCCGCCGCGCCGGCCTTGGTCTCGATCACCACCGGCTGCTTGACGATCGGTTCCAGTACCGCGGCGAACGGCCGGCCGACCACGTCGGCAGCGCCGCCCGGCGGAAACGGGTTGATCAGTGTGATCGGCGCGGGTCGGGTAGGCGTCCTGCGCGAACGCGGTGCGGCTCTTGAGCGCCGTTGCGGCGGCGGCCGTGCCGGCCACGAATTGCCGTCGATCCATGCTGTCCTCCCGGAAATTTATCGTTCTTGTTGATTTGATCGTGCGACAGCCACCGCGCCGGGTCAACCGCGCGGCCCAGGCGGTGAAGTCGCAGCTAGTCGAGAATGGCGACTGCCCGGGTCCAGCCTCCGGAGGCGGCGCGGATCTTCACCGGGAAGCAGCTCACCGTGAATCCCTTTGGTGGGAGCACTTCGAGATTGTGCAGCTTCTCGATGTGGCAATAGCCGATCTCGCGGCCGGCACGGTGGCCTTCCCAGATAATCGCAGGGTTCTTGCTCTGCGCGAAGCGGTCCTTGGTGAAAACGAACGGCGCGTCCCAGCTCCAGCCGTCGGTGCCGGTGACGCGCACGCCGCGTTCCAGGAGATAGAGCGTCGCCTCGCGGCCCATGCCGCAGCCGCGCGAGACGTAATCCGGCTGGCCGTAGGCTTTGCCGGCCGCGGTGTTGATCAGCACGATGTCGAGCGGCTTGAGTGTGTGATCGATGCGCTTGAGCTCGGCCTCGACGTCGTTGGCGGTGACGACGTAGCCATCCGGGAAATGCCGGAAGTTGAGCTTGATCGCGGGATTGAAGCACCACTCCAGCGGCACCTCGTCGATGGTGATGGCGCGCTTGCCGCGATCCATGGTCGACGAATAATGATACGGCGCATCGAGATGCGTGCCGCTGTGGGTGGCGAGCGAAATCCATTCGATCGCCCAGCCTTCGCCGTTCGGCAGATCGTCGATGCGAAGCCCGGGAAAGAACTTCACCACCTCCGGCGCGGTCTGCTGGTGGTTCTCGTATTTGATCTTCGGCCCGTATCCCGGCGGATCGGCGACGACGTCGTTCTCCAGCGGAATCGAGATGTCGATGATCTTGCGCGGCATGGGCAGCCTCTCAGCGCGTGTCCCGGACGCGGTGCAGCGCGTCAGCGATGCACCGCTGATCCGGGACCCAGTTTGCTTTCAGGAACCGGGGTCCCGGGTCTGCGGCGCATCACTTCGTGCTGCAGTGCGCCCGGGACAAGGAAGCTATTAGTTCGTCGCCGGGCTCAACTCCGTGGCCTTCAGCCCCGGCACGCGGCCCTTGGCTTCGGCGTTGGCGAAGTTGAGCTCGATCTTCACCCCGTTCGGATCGAACAGGAACAACTGGTAGAGCCCCTGGTCGTTGACCTGGCGCTCGCTGAAGTCGACCTTGTGCTTGGTGAGATGCTCGATCATCTCGTGCAGGCCGGTGGTGCGGAAGCCGACGTGGTCGATCACGCCGGTGCCGGTCGCGGCATCCGACTGCTGGCCGACATATTTCTTGCGGTTCTCGCTGACGTTCTTGCCGCCGGTGGTGATATGCAGCACGTCGCGGTCGCCGAGATAGAGCCAGTACACCGGAAACTTGAAGTCCGGCGACGGGCCGACCCGGAAGCCGAGAATCTTGACGTACCAGTCCTTGGTGGCCTCGATATCCTCGGTCTGCAGGAGGAAGTGTTCCATATACGTGAGGGGCATGTTCGCCTCCTTTGAGGGCTCTGCGATCGACAGAGGTTTTAGCATCGGACGCCGAATATCCAAAACGGCGTCCAACAGGGAAGGGAGCGGAAAATGCCGGCCTATTGGGTGGCGCGTTCGAAGATCAACGATCCGGCCGAATACAAGAAATACACCGACCTGGTGCCGGGCATCCTCGCCAAATTCGGCGGCAAGGTGCTGGCCCGCGGCGGCCGCCACCAGATCATGGAAGGGCCGGAGAAATTCCATCGCTTCGTGGTGATCGAGTTCCCGAGCTTCGAGCAGGGCGTCGCCTGCTTTCAGTCCGACGAATACAACAAGGCGGCGGCGTTCCGGCGCGGCGGCGCGGGCGAGGTCGAGACCATCATGGTGGACGCCGGTGACGCGACCAAATGACCCGCATATTCGACCAATGGCGAGCCAGTGGGCAGGCGACGGCCCCTAGCGCACGGACGGAAAAACCGCATAAGATGCCGCAAAATTCCACACCGGGAGGATGAGAATGCTTCGCACTCGATTGAAATTGCTTGCCTTCGCCGCCATCGGCGCTGTCGCGCTGTCGGCCGCGCCGGCCACACGCCGGCCCTGCGCAGTCCAAGGAGCCGATCAAGATCGGCTTCGGCATGGCGCTGACCGGTCCGCTCGCCGGCTTCGGCAAGCAGGCGCTGCTCGGCATGAAGATCTGGGAAGAGGAAACCAACGCCAAGGGCGGTCTGCTCGGGCGTCAGGTCAAGCTCGTCTATTACGACGACCAGAGCACGCCTTCGACGGTGCCGGGCATCTACACCAAGCTGCTCGACGTCGACAAGGTCGACCTCGTGGTGTCGGGCTACGCCACCAACATGGTGGCGCCGGCCATTCCGGTGGTGATGCAGAAGAAGAAGACCTTCGTCAGCCTGTTCGCGCTCGACGCCAACAGCGAGTTCAAGTATCCGCAATACTTCTCGGTGCTGCCGAGCGGACCGACGCCGAAGGCGTCGTTCACCGAGGGCTTCTTCCAGACCGCGGTGGCGCAGAACCCGAAGCCCACGACGATCTCGATCGCCGCCGAGGACGCGGAATTCTCCCGCAACGCCTGCGAGGGCGCGCGCGAGAACGCCAAGAAGTTCAATCTGAAGATCGTCTACGACAAGAGCTATCCGCCGAGCACGACGGACTACACGCCGATCGTGCGTGCGCTGCAGGCGGCCAACGCCGACATCGTCGTGATCTGCTCCTATCCGCTTAGCTCGGTCGGCATCGTGCAGACCGCGAACGAACTGAACTTCAAGCCGAAGATGCTGGGCGGCGCGATGGTCGGCCTGCAGGGCATCGCCATCAAGTCGAAGCTCGGCTCCAAGCTCAACGGCATCATCAACTACGAGACCTGGGTGCCGTCCGACAAAATGATGGCGCCGGCCAAGGACTTCTTCCAGAAGTACCAGGCCCGCGCCAACGCCGAAGGCGCCGACCCGCTCGGCTATTACCTCGGCGGCTGGGGCTACGCCTACATCTCGGTGCTGGGCCAGGCCGTCACCGGGGCGAAGAGCATCGAGGATGCCAAGGTCGCGGACTATCTGCGCAAGAACGAGTTCAAGACCATCATGGGCGACTGGAAATATGGCCCGAACGGCGAGTGGACCAAGTCCGGCATGCTTCAGGTGCAGTACCACAACATCAAGGACGGCGACGGCCTCGATGTCTGGAAGGGCATGAGCTATCAGACGGTGCTCACCCCGTCCGAGCTGAAGACCGGCAACGTGATCTATCCCTACGAGAAGGCCAAATAACAGGCGGCTCCCGAAGCCCGCCCTGGTCTGCTAACATGACGCCGCGCGGAGACGATCCGCGCGGCGTCTTCATTTCAGGCATTCAACAAGAGGCTGCCATGCAAGTCACCGGCCTGTTCCATGTCGCGATCAAGACCAACGATCTCGATGCGACCGTGAAATTCTACACCGACGTGCTCGGCATGACGCTCGCGCACCGCCCGGACTTCGGCTTTCCCGGCGCCTGGATTTCGACGGGCGAGGGCGTTCCGATCATTCATATCTACGCCGGCGGACCGGCGCTGGGCGCCGACGGCAAG
Organism: uncultured Alphaproteobacteria bacterium; assembly: GCA_963785665.1. GTDB lineage: Bacteria > Pseudomonadota > Alphaproteobacteria > Rhizobiales > Xanthobacteraceae > Z2-YC6860. The sequence continues at coordinate 72,020 of CAWAWF010000017.1, read as the reverse complement.
ACGCCGTACGGCACCTCGGCGCTCGACCACGTCAGCCTGACCATCAAGGGCTGGGACGAATGCCTCGAGCGGATCAAGCGGCTCGGCTATGACTGGCGCGCCGCGATCGTGCCGGGCATGTCGCTTGTGGCAGATCTTCGTGCACGACCCGAGCGGCGTGATGATGGAGCTCACGTTCGACGGCAAGGTCGAGAACCGACCGACGCCGGAGATTCCCGCCGACCGCGTTTACATGGCTGGCGTACCGTTCGGCAGTGTGAAGCAGAAGGCGGCGTAGCTTCACCCGCAGCCGCGCGTGTCCGGGGCGCAGCGCAGCACCGCTTGGTGATGCGCTGCGAGAGCCGGGACCGCGCATAGCCCCTCAACGCGACCGGCGGTCCCGGCATCTGCGACGCACCGCTTCGCGCTGCAGCGCGGGACGAGGACAGCGCGGCAGCGCGCGCTCAAAGCCCCAGATAAAACTTCCGGATCAGCTCGTTGTTGTTGAGCTCGTCCACCGAATTGCCGGCGAACGCGATCTTGCCGTGGACGATGACATAGCCGCGATCGGCGATGCGCAGCGCCTGGGTGAAGTTCTGCTCCGCCATCAGCACGGTGAGATTGAGCCGTTCCTTCATCTCCTTGATCTTGTCGATGGTGCGGCTGACCAGGATCGGCGCCAGCCCGACCGACGGCTCGTCGACCAGCAGGATCTTCGGCGCCAGCATCAGCGCGCGGCCAAGCGCCAGCATCTGCTGCTCGCCGCCCGACATCGAACCGGCGAGCTGGCTCTTGCGCTCGGCGAGCCGCGGAAAGGTCTCGAAGCAGGCCGCGAGGTTCTCCTTCATCTTCGCTCGCGCGGTCGGCCGGAACGCGCCGAGCGCGAGGTTCTCCTCCACCGTCAGCTTGGGAAACAGCCGGCGGCCTTCCGGCACCAGCGCGATGCCGAGATCGACGATCTGCTCGGTGGTGAGGCTGGTGAGATCGTGCTGGACGCCGTCGATCGCCGCCATGATGCGGCCCGAGCGCGGCCGCAGGATGCCCATGATGCATTTCATCAGCGTCGACTTGCCGTTGCCGTTGGTGCCGAGCAGCACCACGGTCTCGGCCGGCTTGACGTCGATGGTGACCTCCTCCAGGACGCGAACCGCGCCGTAGGCGGCATCGACCTTCTCGATGGTGATGCTACTGGCCAAGATAGGCTCCAATCACCTCTGGGTGGGCAACCACCTCTTGGGGCGGTCCGTCGGCGATCATCTTTCCGGACACCAGCACCACGAGCCGCTGCGAGAACGCCATCACCGCGCGCATGATGTGCTCGATCATGATCACGGTGACGCCACGCTCGTTCATCGTGATCAACAGCGCGACGATCTCGTCGACCTCCGACTGAGATAGGCCGGCCATGGCCTCGTCGGCGATCAGGAGCTTGGGGTCGGCGGCCATGGCGCGGGCCAATTCAAGCTTTCGCATCTCGACCTGGGTGAGGTCGCGCGGCAGCTTGTTGGCCTTGGCGGCAAGCCCGACCAGCCCGGCGAGCTCATGACAGCGCGCCTCGCTTTCCTGCTGGGTCAGATGGCGGCCGTTCCGGGCGTGCGCGGTGTAGAGCAGCGGGATGCGCAGGTTCTCGGCCACCGTGAGCGAAGGGAAGGGCCGCGGCAACTGGAAGCTCCGCGCCATGCCGCGATGGGTGCGCTCATGGGCCTCGAGGCCGTCCACCGGATGGCCGTCGAAATGCACAGTGCCGGTTTCGTTGCGGAGCGTGCCGCACATGCAGTTGACCAGCGTCGACTTGCCCGAGCCGTTCGGTCCGATCAGCCCGACCCGCTCGCCCGGCTGCACTGACAGGTTGATGCCGTCGAGCGCGACAAAGCCGCCGAAGCGCTTGCCGAGATTGTCGACCTTGAGCAGCGGCTCGGCCATCAGCGCGCTCCCGGCCGCATGTTGGCGAAGCTTGCCAGCCGCGAGCGCCAGGTCGGCGCGCCATCTTTTGGTGTGCCGCCGCGCATGTAGTCCTGCACCAGACCGACGATGCCCTTGGGCGCGACGATGACGAACCCGATCAGGAGCAGGCCGACGATAAGCAGGTTCACCGCCGACGAGATGGTCACGGTCGCGATCTGCTGCAACGTGCCGAGCAGGAGCGCCCCGACCAGCGGGCCGACCCAGCTCGTGGTGCCGCCGATCATCGGCATGGCGATCGAGTTGACGGCGTAGGCCAGTCCGAACGCCGAGCTGGGTTCGAGATAGCCGATGTAATAGGGGAACGGCGCGCCGGCCATGCCCATCAGCGCGCCGGAGATGGTGGTCGCGACGAGCTTGAGCCGGAGCGTCGGCACGCCGCAGGCCTCGGCCGCGACCTCGTCGTCGCGGATGGTGGCAAAGCCATAGCCCAGCCGCGAGCGCTCGATGATGCGCGAAACCGCGATCGCGATGATGGCAAGCACCAGCATGACCAGGAACAGGTATTGGATGTAGCTGTCGAGGATCGGCACGTCGGCCGGCCGGATGATGTAGGCGCCGCGCGAGCCGCCGACGAAGTCCCAGTTCACGATCAGGGTTTGCAGCACCACGGAAAGCGCCAGCGTGGCGATGGCGAAGAACGCGCCGCGCAGACGCAAGGTCAGGTAGCCGGTGCCGAGCCCGACCAGTCCGGAAACGATGCCGCCGAAGATGATCAGGGTCGGGATGTTGAGCGGGAAGACGAGCTTGGCGATGTCCACCATCGAATCTGGAAAGTAGCGGTCGATGTTGGCGCCGAGCTTGTGCAGCGCCACCGACGAGTAGGCGCCGAGCGCGAAGAATGCCGCCGAGCCGAAGTTCACGTAGCCGCAATAGCCGCCGAGGATGTTCCAGGCGGTGGCCAGCACGACGAATTGCAGCACGGTGTAGCCGGCGAAGAACAGATAATCGTTTCCGAGCCAGCGCGAGAAGGCGAAGAACAGCCCGCCGACCACAAGGCTGCTGAGATAAAAATAGAATGAGCGCATGCGCTATCGCCCCAGCAGGCCGGACGGCCGGAACGCCAGCGTCAGCAGCAAAAAGCCGAACGACACCGCCGGCGCCCACGACGGGCCGTAGAACGTCGCGGTCAGGCTCTCGACCACGCCGAGCAGCATGGCCGCGATCACGGTGCCGGGGAGGCTTTGCAGGCCGCCGAGCACGCAGATGGCGAACACCCGGCCGATATATTCGCGGCCGATCGACGGCTCGACCGGCTGGATCACGATCAGGAACGCGCCGGCGACCGATGCGGTGGCGATCGAGATGGCGAACGCGATGCGCTTGATCTTGACCGGATCGGCGGCCATCAACTGCAGCGCGAGTTGATCCTGCGACACCGCCATGATCGCGCGGCCGGTGAAGCTGCGCGACAGGTAGAACTGCAGCAGCCCGACCATCACCAGCGACAGCACGCAGGGGACCACCATGCGGAACGGCAGGTCCATGAACTGGTAGTGCCAAGTGTATTCGATGTAGGAGCGCCTGCACGTTGCGATAGTCGACGCCGAACACCAGGATGAGCAGAACCTCGGTCACGAACAGCAGGCCGAAGAAGAACGCCAAGCCGCGCAGCGCGTCCTGGCCGCGTTTCTCGAACGACGCGTGATAGACTTGGTAAACCACAGCTCCGAGCGCGTAGAACGCCGGCAGCGCGATGATGGAGGTGACGATCGGGTCGATCCCCAGCCGGTCGTTGACGATGTAGGCGATGTAGGAGCCGAGGATGATGAAGCCCGGATGCGCGATATTGACGATGTCGAGGATGCCGAACGAGATCGACACGCCGACCGTCACGGCGGCATAGAATCCGCCGAGCAGCAGGCCGGCGATGATCGCATTGATGAGCAGTTCGACCTGCAAGGCCAACCCCCCGACGCTGCCGGTTCAAAACGGCTTATTTTGACGTTTCCCCAAAGGCTTGAGGGCGTCAGTGTGCAGGAGGAAGTGTCACTTGGCTAGCACGATGTTTGAGCGGCGATGGCGATCGCTCCGGGGCCGTGCCCAACGGATATTCGCGGAGCGCGGCGTTCAGTCGCGGCCCATCCGCACCCGATCCGGCACCGCCAGGGGCCTGTTGGCGCTGTCGAGGAACTCGATGGTGTTGAAGATCATCTCGTCGTCGCCCAGGTTCTCCAGGTCATGGACCTTGTATTCGCCGGGGCCGTAGGTCTCGTGGCGGGTCTCGCCCGGAAAATAGCTGTGCTCGACGGTCGAGCCGTCCATCAGGTGCTGACGGCCGCGGCCGCCGTTCACCGAGGTCCAGAAGTAATTGAGCACATGGCGGTGGAATCCGATCCGCTCGCCGGGGGCGAGCCGGATGATCCAGATGCGGACCTTGTCGGTTTCCGACAGAAGCTCGCTGCCGACGCAGCCGTTGTGGCTGCGGCTTTCGCGCTCGAACTCGGCCTTGAGTTCCGGCGACCACTCGCTGTGGTCCGCGGCGACCGCCTTCTTGTCCAGCATGGTGAGAGCCATGGCATTTCTCCGCTCGATGTTGGCACAATATAGGGGATGCCGGGACCAGCGCCAACGGACCTCGAAAAGCGAGCCCCAAGAACCGCCATGAGAACCGCCATCGTCATCGGCGGCTCGATGAGTGGGCTGTTTGCCGGCCTGCAACTGCGGGCGCGCGGCTTCACGGTCGATATTTTCGAGCGGGTCGACAGCGAGCTGTCCGGCCGCGGCGCCGGCATCGTCGCGCAGCCGAACGTGCCGAAGGCGATGCGGGTGCTCGGCATCGACACCACCGATCTCGGCGTCGAGATGACCACGCGCAAAATCCTCGACGCCGAGGGTCGCACCGTGGTCGAGGCGCATTGCCCGCAGACGCTGACCGCCTGGGAGCGGCTCTACCGCATCCTGCGCGATGCATTCCCGGCCGCCCATTATCACCGCGGCGTCGGGCTGACGGGCTTCGAGCAGGACGACCGCTCCGTCACGGCTCATTTCACCGACGGCCGCAGCGTAAGGGCCGACCTCCTGATCGGCGCCGACGGCATCCGCTCCACGGTGCGGGGCCAGCTCCTGCCGGACCTGCAACCGCTCTATGCGGGATATGTCGCCTGGCGCGTGATGCTGCCGGAGCAGGTCATCCCATACGAAATCCATCACGAAATCTTCGAGTTCATGACGTTCTGCCTGCCGCCCGGCGAGCAGTTCCTGAGCTATCCGGTGGCCGGCCCCGACAACGACCTGCGTCCCGGCCACCGCCGCCTCAACGTGATCTGGTATCGCCCGGCCGACGAGCGCACGCAGTTGCGGGATCTCCTCACCGATGAGCGCGGCACCGAGCACGCGATCTCGATCCCGCCGCCGCTCATTCGCCAGGAGCACGTCGCCGCGATGCGCGCAGCTGCCGAGCGCCTGATCGCGCCGCAACTCCGCGTGATCGCGCGGCTGATGGACGAGCCGGTGTTGCAGCCGATCTACGATCTGGAGACGCCGCGGATGGCGTTCGGCCGCGTCGCGATCCTGGGCGACGCCGCCTTCGTGGCGCGGCCCCATGTCGGCGCCGGCGTGTCGAAGGCCTGCGACGACGCGCTGGCGCTGGCCGACGCCGTCGCCGCCGACGACATCGAGCCGGCGCTGCTTGAAATTCGAGGCGGAGCGGCTGCCGGTCGGCCGCCGCATCATCGAGCGTGCGCGCCATCTCGGCGCCTACCTGCAGGCGACGCAGAACGAGGCGGAGCGCGCCCATGCCGGCCGTTATTCGACCGCTCAGGCGGTGATCGAGGAAACCGCCCTGGTCGATTTCCTAGAGGCCTAGAATCCGCTTGGCGTTGCCACCGCAGATGGCGGCCGTTGCTGTCGCATCGAACCCGGTCGACACCACATGCTCGACCGGATCGAAGTCCGCCATGTCGAACGGATAGTCGGTGCCGAGCACGACATGATCGACGCCGAAGGTCTTCACCAGCGCCTCGAGCTGGATCGGCGTGAACACCACGGTGTCGAAGATCACATTCTTCTTCAGGTAATGCGTCGGCGGCTTCGGCAGGTCGGCACGTGAATCCGATCGCGCGCCCCAGGCGTGATCCATCCGGCCGGAGTAGCCGCCGAGATAGCCGCCGCCGTGCATCGCAAAGATCTTCAGGTTGGGATAGCGCTCCAGCACGCCGTCGAAGATCAGGTAGTGCAGCGCGATGGTGGTCTCCAGCGGATTGCCGACCACGTTGTTGAAGTAGAACCGGCTGAGGCGGTCCGCCTGGGTGAAGCCGTTGGGATGGATGATCACCAGCGCGCCGAGCTCCTCCGCCTTTTTCCAGAACGGCTCGAACGCCGGATCGGACAGCTCCTTGCCGCCGACATTGGTGAGAATCTCCACGCCCTTGAACTTGAGCTGCTTCATGCAGCGCTCAAGCTCCTTGGCCGCCTCATTGCCGTCGGCCATCGGCACGCCGCCGAGCGCCACCAGCCGGTCGGTGTGCTTGCCGACGTATTCGGCGATGCCGTCGTTGATGACGTGGTTGGACTTCACGGAGATGTCGAGAGGCACCGTGTACCAAATCTGCGGCGGGGCAGGGCAGACGAGCTGCATATCGACGCCCATGTCGTCCATCACCTTGAAGCGCTCGTCGGTGTTGGCGATCCGCTCGCGGAGATCGGCCTCCTGCTTGGCGTTCAGCGCCTTGGTGCCGGCGTCCGAAAAATGCGCCAGCGGAATCGTCGACATATCGAGCTTGCCTTTGACCAATTCAAAGGCCTGCGGGATCACCACATGGGCGTGCATGTCGACGGTCAGGCTCTTCGGCCGCGTCTCGCGTCCCGGTTTGCCGCGCTTTCGTGCCGCGGTCGGCTCGTACTTGTTCCACATGTCCGCCATTGCTCAAGTCCCTTTCAAAACACACCCAGATGCTGCCGCAGGTCGACACCATCGCGGTTGAGATCGGCCGCCGTCGACGTCACCGCGACCTGGCCGGTGTTCAAGATCACGATGTCGTCGGCGATGTCAAAGACCAGCTTCGGATTCTGCTCGACCAGCACGATCGACAGCCCGCTGTCCTTGAGCTTCTTCACCGTCGCCATCACCTCGGCGACGATCTGCGGCGCCAGCCCCTCGGACGGCTCATCCATCAGCAGCACGCGCGGGTTCTGCATCAGCGCGCGGCCGATCGCCAGCATCTGCTGCTCGCCGCCCGACAGATGCGCCGCGATCTGGCTGGTGCGCTCCTTGAGGCGCGGGAACATGCCGAACACAGTCTCCATGGTCCACGGCGCGTGCCGGCTGCCGGCATCTGGCTTGCGCGCCGCCACCACGAGATTTTCCCGCACCGACAGGCTCTTGAAGATGCGGCGGCCCTGCGGCACCAGGGCGACGCCCCGCGCCGCGATCTGCTCCGGCGGCAGCCGCGTCACCGCGGTGCCGAACACCTCGACCGCGCCCTGGCGCGGCGGCAACAGCCCGACCGTGACGTTCATGCAGGTCGACTTGCCGGCGCCGTTGCGCCCCAGCAGGCCGAGCAGTCGTCCTTCGCCGAGCGTGAACGACACCTTCTGCAGCACATGGCTGTCGCCGTAGTAGGCGTCGATGTCGCGGAGCGCGAGCGCGCTAGTGGCCAAGGTAGACCTCCCGGGTGTGCGGGTCGGCGACCACCTCCGCGCGGGTGCCCTCCACGATCACCTTGCCGAAATGCAGGAGCGTGATGCGCTCGGCGAAATCCAGCGCCACGTCCATGTTGTGCTCGATCATCACGATGGTGACGTCGCGCGGGATGCGGCGCAGCGTCTCCTGCACGTCGCGGCGCTCGTCGATCGACAGCCCGGCGAACGGCTCGTCGAGCAGCAGCACCTTCGGCTTCTGCGCCAGCGCCATGGCGATCTCGACGCGGCGCCGCTCGCCATAGGAGGTCTGCGCCAGCGGCCGCTCGGCGATGGCTTGCAGCCCGACCTGCTTCAGGGCGTCGTGGGCAAGCTCGGTCAGCTCGCTTTGCTTGCTCAGAACCATCAGCGGATTCCACCGCTTGTGGGACAGACCAAGCAGCGCCAGCCGGACGTTGTGCAGGATGCTGTCGCGGGCAAACAGCGTGATGATCTGGTAGGTGCGCGCCATGCCGAGATGGGCGCGCCGGCGGCTCGGCACCGCGGTGATGTCCTGGCCGAACAGGCGGACCGAGCCGGAGTCCGGCGTCAGCTCTCCGGTGATCAGGTTGAACAGCGTCGTCTTGCCGGCGCCGTTCGGGCCGATGATCAGCCGCCGCTCGCCCGGCTCGACGTTGAGATCGACCTCGTTGGTGACGTGCAGGCCGCCGAACGCCTTGCGGAGCTTGCTGACGGTCAGCGCACTCATGGTTTGGGCTCCGCGCTTTGCGCCAGCACGACGCCGCGGCGGCGCCGGAACGCGCGGAAGCCCTGCCGCCACAGCCGCACCGTGCCAGGCACGAGGCCCTCCGGCATCAGGATGACGATGGCGACGAAGATCGTGCCGAGCAGGAAGTTCCAGCGCTCGATGTAGCCGGACACCACGTTCTTGACGATGACCACCAGCGCCGCGCCGACGATCGGGCCGAGCAGCGTCGCCGGACCGCCGGCGATCACCATCAGCAGCACCTCGGCCGAGGCCGTCAGCGCCGTGGTCTGCGGGCTGATGAACTGGGTGTAGTAGACGAACAGCATGCCGGCGACGGCGGTGAGCAGTCCCGACAGCAGACACGCCCAGAACCGGATCGCCCAGACGTGATAGCCGAGCGCGTTCATGCGGCGCGGCTGGTCGCGGGTGCCTTTCAGGGCCGCGCCGAACGGCGAGCGCACGAAGATCGCCACCATCGCCAGCGAAATCAGGAAGACGATCAGGGTGGCTGTAGTAGAAGGTCGCCGCGTCATTGAGGTCGAGGCCGAACGGCGCCGGCCGGGTCTTCACGTTGATGCCGTTGTCGCCGTTGGTGAGGCTGATCCAGCGATAGGCGAGACCCCAGATGATCTGGCCGAGCGCCAAGGTGATCATGATGAAGCCGATGCCCGTGGTGCGCAGCGCCAGCGCCGCGTACACCGCCATGCAGCCCATGCTGATGACGAAGGCGCCGAGGATTGCGGTGGTGTGCCCGAACCCGGCCGAGAGCAGATAGGCGAGCGCGTAGGCGGTGATGCCGAACATCCCGGCATGCCCGAGCGAAACCAGCCCGGCGTAGCCGACCAGGATGTTCAGGCCCATCGCGAAGATGGCGTAGAACAGGATCTGGCTGGAAACGTTGATGTAGTAGGTGCCCGACGTCCACAGCGGCACGGTGGCGAGCGCGACGAACGCCGCGGCGAGCGCAATGATCTTGAGCATGCCAGGCTTCATTGGATCGGCCTGCCGAACAGGCCCTGCGGCCGGAACACGAGCACCAGAAGCATCGGCAGGAACAGCACGAAATAGGCAAGCTCCGGGCAGCAGCGCCTGGCCGAAATTGTAGATGAAGCCGACAATGATGGAGCCGACGAAGGAGCCGAGCAGGCTGCCGGTGCCGCCGAGGATGACGACGACCAGAGCGAGCGGCAGCATGTCCTGATCGAGGCCCGGATAAACCGACAGGATCGGTCCGCCGATGATGCCGGCAAAGGCGGCAAGGCCGGCGCCGAGCGCGAACACGATGGTGAAAAGCTGCGACACGCGGATGCCGACCACGCGCGCCATGTCGGGATCGTCGACGCCGGCGCGGATCATGGCGCCGAGGCGGGTGCGGTCGAGCATCATCCAAAGCCCGACCGCGAAAACCACGGCGATGCCGATGATGGCGAGCCGATAGTTCGGGAACGCTGCCGCGCCGACCCGGGTGAAGCCGCCGAGACCCGCGGGAGTCTCGACGTTGACCGGGTCGCCGCCCCACACCATCAGGCAGAAATCCGCGGCCATGAACGACAGGCCAAGCGTCACCAGCACCTGGGCCAGCGCGTCGCCGGGCAGCCGCCGCAGCAGCAGGCGTTCGGTCAGCGCGCCGAGCAGGCCGACCAGCAGCGCGGCCAGGATCGCGGCCAGCCAGAAATTCATGTGAACGCCGATCGCGCCGACGATGAAGGCCGCGCCGAAATACGCGCCCAGCATGAACAGCGAACCGTGCGTCAGGTTCGGAATCCGCATCAGCCCGAAGATCAGCGAGAAGCCCGCCGATAACAGGAACAGCAGACCACCGAAGGTCACGCTGTTGACCGTCAGCACCAGCCAGAATGTCATACCGAAGTATTCCCGCGCTCGTTCGTCCCCCCGGCGAACGGCGGGCGCCGGCTAAACGGCGCCCGCCAGTTTCGTCATGACTTGAGCGGCGGATAGTCGCGCGAGTAGACCGGCTGCTCCAGGAACTTCTTCTCGTCGTAGGTCCAGAACTGGCTGACGTTGTGATAGGTCTTGACGGTCTTGTTCCAGAGCTTGAGGCCGTATTTGGCGCCTTCCTTGCCAAGCTTGCGGATGTAGAAGTCGCCGACCACGTTGCCGAGGTGGTCGAACTTCACCGGCCCGCGCGGCGTGTCGGTCAGGTTCACCGCCCGCATCGCCGCGATCAGCTTGCTCTTGTCGGTGGCGTCACCGCCGAGCGCCTTGAGGCCGGCCTCCACCACCTGACAGTTGACGTAGAGCAGGCCGGCGTACTGGCCCGGAACGGTGTCGTAGTTCTTCAGCATGCCGTCGACGAAGCGCTTGTTGCCGTCGGTGTCGAGATCGAGCGTGTACGGGATGGCGCTGATGAGGCCGATCGCCTCCTCGCCAAAGCTCTTGAGCAGGGCGTCGTCGCCGCCGGTTTCGCCGGTCACCACCGGGAATTTCAGTCCGGCGCCGGCGTAGGCCTTCATGAAGCGCAGCGGGTTCGATCCGGCAAAGCCCTGGCAGACGCCATCGCAATCGGCGATCTGCGCGACGTAGGGCGTGTAGTCCGGCGTGACCAGCGGCGGCCAGATCTTCTTGAGGATCTTGCCGCCGGCTTCCTCGAAGGTCTGCTGGAAGCCGCCCATCTGCTCATGACCGAAGGCGAAGTCTTCGGAGATGCAGACGATGCGCTTGAGCTTCATTTCCTTGGCGGCGTAGTCCGCCATCGGATGCATCGCCTGGGCCGAGGTGGCCGAGGCGCGGATGAAATACGGATTGGGACGGCGCTGCGTCATGTCCTCGGCGGCGGCGAGGCTGAGCAGCGGGATCTTGCTCTGCGCGATGTAGTCGGTGATCGCGAGCAGCTCGAAGGCCGCCAGCGGCCCGAGGATGGTGTCGACCTTGTCGCGCTCGACCAGCTCCTGCACCTTGGTCTTGGTGCCGGCCGGATTGCCGCCGGTGTCGGCGGAGAAGAACTCGACCTTGCGGCCGGCCATCATGTTGTTCTTTTCTTTCAGATAGGTCAGGACGCCCTGTTCCATCTGGATGCCGCCCTGGGCGAGCGGGCCGGTCTTCACGGTCAGCAGGCCGAGCTTGAACGGCGCGGCCTGCGCGTGGACCGCGGGCGCTTTCAGTGTGGCCATGCCGGCGGTCGTTGCCAGCATGCCCTTGAGGACGGATCGGCGTTTGATCGACATGGTCGCTCACTCCCTGGATGGTGATTGTTGAAGTCCCCTGTTGGCCGGGGATCTTGTCGGTTCGGCCGGCACGCTAGCACGCCTGCGGGCCAGCCCATCCCTGAAATGATAGCAAGATTGTCGCAAGGCGTCAGATGCCAGCGGCCCGAGTGGGCGGCCTAGATGCCGAGATAGTTGTGCTTGATCTCATCGTTGGCCCACAATTCTTCGGGGCGCGCGGAATAAACCACCTGACCCTTGCTCATGACGTGGACGTAGTCGACGAGCTTGAGCGCCAGCGAGGCGTTCTGCTCGACCAGCAGGATGGACAGGCCCTCGCGCTTGAGCTTGCCGATCGCCTCCCAGACGCCCTGGATGATGATGGGCGCGAGCCCCTCGGACGGCTCGTCCATGATCAGGCAATCCGGGTTGGTCATCAGTCCGCGGCCGATCGCCAGCATCTGCTGCTCGCCGCCGGACAAGGTCCGCGCCCGCTGCGTCCGGCGTTCGCGGAGCCTCGGAAACATGTCGTACACGCGCTCCACGTTCCAGCCATGACGCTCGGCGTTGCGGCCGGCGACCACGAGGTTTTCCTCGACGCTCAGGGTCGGGAAAACCCGCCGTCCTTGCGGCACCAGGCCCATGCCGGTGCGGACGGTTTCGAACGACGAATTGTGCGTGATGTCGGCGCCCTTGAACACGATCCGGCCGCGCCGCGGCGGAGTGAAGCCGACGATCGAATTGACGAGCGTGGTTTTGCCGACGCCGTTCCGGCCCAGCAGGCCGAGAATCTGGCCCTGCTCGAGAGTGATCGACAGGCCTTGCAGCACGTAGGCATCGCCGTAGTAGGTGTGGATGTCCTCGACTTCCAGGATGTTCGCCATGGCTCAGGCACCCAATCCGGTGCCCAGGTAGATTTCCTGGACCTTCTGGCTGTTCTTGATCTGCTCGGGCTTGCCGGTCTCCAGCACTTGGCCGAAATGCAGCACGGAAATCGTATCGGCCAGGTCGAACACCACGTCCATGTCGTGCTCGATCAGCAGCATGGCGAGCTTTCGGTCGAGTTTCGTCAGGAATTTCGTCATCTCGACGGATTCGCCGGACGACAGCCCCGCCGCCGGCTCGTCGAGCAGCAGGATCTTCGGATCGCTGGCAAGGCCGACGACGATCTCAAGCTGCCGCTGCTCGCCGTGGGACAGAAAACGGACCTCGGTGTTGGCGCGGTCCATGAACGACGCCTGTTCGAGCAGCCGCTCGGCCTTTTCATAGGCGTCGCGATACGACGACATGAACCGCCACATCACGAACTTCGACGGCTGCAGTCCCTTGATCGCCAGCAGAACATTGTCGAGCACCGTCAGCCGCGGGAACAGGCTGGTGATCTGGAACGTCCGCGCCATGCCCATCGCGGTGCGCCGGTGGCTCTGCCAGCCGGTAACGTCCCGGCCGAACAGCAGAACTTGTCCCGAGCTTGACGGAAATATCCCGGTGATCAGGTTGAACAACGTGGTCTTTCCGGCGCCGTTCGGCCCGATGATGGCCTTGCGGTCGCCGGGCATGATCTTGAAACGTCACCCCGCGGACGGCGTGAAGCCCGCCAAAGCTCTTGGACAATGCCTTGAGCTCAAGGACGGGCGTCTGGCCGTTCGCGGAGGTTTCGCTCACCTGCGGTCCTCTAGTTGCAGTTCTTGCAGGGCGGATAGTCGCGGCCGTACACCGGCGTCGCCAGGAACTCCGCTTTCTTGAACTGGCCGAACTGACCGACGTTCGGATAGGTCTTGATCACGGTGTTCCAGAGTTCCTCCTTGTCGTAGCCGAACATCTTCTTCTTCTCGACCTTCTTGATGTAGATGTTCTGCACCGGGTTGCGCATCTCGTCGAAGCTGACCGGTCCGCGCGGCGTCTCGAACTTCATCGCCGAAAGCTGCTTGATGAATTCCTCCGCTCCCGGGTACTTGCCGTTGTTCTTCGCGATGACCTCGTCGATCATCTGCGCGGTCGAGTAGTTGTTCTCCGAGTAGTAGGACGGCACCTTGCCGAACTTCGACCGGTAGGCTTTGACGAAGGCGGCGTTCTTCGGCGTGTCGAGCGCCGCGCTGTAGTGCAGCGCCGAGATGTGCCCGATCACCTCGTCACCCATCGACGGCAGCACGAACTCGTCATAGCTGACGCCGCCGCCGATCAGCTCCTTGGTGTAGCCCGAGGAGCGGAGCTGCTTGGGGAACTGCAGCGCGGCGGGTCCGACCATCAGAGAGAAAATCCGGTCGGCGTCGGTCTTCAGCGTCGGGATATAGGGGCCGAAGTCCTTGGCGCTGAGCGGCACCCACGCCTTCTGCACGATCTTGCCGCCGCAGGCCTCGAACGCGCGCTGGAAGCCGCCGACCACCTCGTAGCCGAACGCATAGTCGGCGCCGATCGCCGCCACCGTCTTGAAGCCCTGGTCGCAAGCCCACTGGCCGAACGGATGGCTCGGCTGCGAGCTGGTCCAGCTGGTGCGGATGAAATACGGATACTTCGGCAGGTCACGCTGGGTCAGGTCGTCGGCGGCCGCCGTCGACGAGATGTACATGACCTTCTCCTGGGTGCTGACCGGCGCCAGCGCGTAGCCGGTCGAGGCCAGCAGGCCGCCCACGAAGAAGTGCACCTTGTCCTGAAGCACCAGCTTCTTGGCCTTGGTGACGGCGGTGTCCGGCTTGCCCTGCTCGTCCTCGACGATGAACTTCACGTCGGCGCCGCCGAGCTTGTTGTTGTGCTCGTCGAGATACATCTTGAAGCCGTCGACCATGTCCTTGCCGATCTGGGCGAAGATGCCGGTGGTCGGCGCGAGGAAGCCGATGCGCAGCTCCTCGGCATTGGCGTGGACCGTCAAACCGATTGCGAGGCTGCTGCCCAACAGCAGCGGACGAAGGCGCTTGAGTGAAGTGGTCGTCATTGCCTTTACCTCCCTTGTTGCCACGGTCTTTGTTCGTTTGTGTTCACGAGGCCGCGGGTGCCAGCTTGGCTTCTGCTTGTCGATCGGCCGGACGCGCGCGCTGGCGGTTGAATCGCTCCGGAATTCCCATCAATCCTGTCGGCAGATAGAGGATGGTCGCGACGTAGACGATCCCCAGCACGTACTGCCACCACGGCACGATGGTGCTGAGAAATTCGCGCAGGCCAAACACGATGAACGTGCCGATCACGCCGCCGACCAGGGTGCCGGAGCCGCCCAGCACCGCCATCAGCAGCGCGTCGACCGAGGTGGTGAGCTCGACATTGACCGGGCTGACGATGCCGGCGGTGTGCGCCCACAGCACGCCCGACAGGCCGCCGAAGCCGCCGGCGATGATGAAGGCGAGATATTTGTGCAGCCAGGTGTTGTAGCCGAGGATTTTCATGCGCAGCTCGCGCTCGCGGATGCCGGCGAGGCTGCGTCCGAACGGCGAGCGCACCAGCGTGTACATCAGGCCGAGCGCCACGCAGAACACGGCGAACACCAGGAAGAAAAACGTCAGCTCGTTGCCGAGGTCGAGCCCGCCGAACTTCGGCCGCTCGCGCACATTGATGCCGTTGTCGCCGCCGGTGAGTGAATTCCAGCGGTAGGCCAGGCCCCACACGCACTGGCCGAGCGCAAGTGTGATCATCAGGAAATAGACGCCGCTCGCGCGGATCGCGAGCAGCCCGAACACGGCGGCGAGCGCCGCGCCGAGCAGCATGCCGAGCAGCATGACCAGCCAGAAATCCCAGCCCAGGCCGATATGGTATTTCGTCGCCAGAATGGCCGCGGTGTAGGCGCCGATGCCGAGATAAGCGGCCTGGCCGAGCGAGGCCAAGCCGGTGTAGCCGAGCAGGATGTCGAGGCTCATCACCAGGATGGAAAACACCAGCGCCCGCGTCACCAGCAGAATGACGAAGGACGTCGTGTTCGGCACGATGACGGCGAGCGCGGCCAGCGCTGCGACCACCATCAGGATTTTTCGGGTGTTGCTTCGCATCGGGCCGTTCAATCCCGTCCGAACAGGCCGGTCGGCCTGATTGCAAGGATCAGCGCCATCGGCGCATAGAGCGTGAAATAGGAAATCTCCGGGAACAGCGCCTTGCCGAAATTGTCGGCCAATCCCGACGATCAGCGCGCCGATCGCGGCGCCGCCGAGGCTGCCCATGCCGCCGATGATCACCACGGCGAACGCGATCGGCAGCATCTCGAAGTCGAGCCCGGGATAGACGCCGAGGAAGGCGCCGCCGATGACGCCGCCGAGCGCCGCGAGGAACGCGCCGAGCGCGAAGATCATCATCGAGATGCGCGAGGTGTCGATGCCGACGCCGCGCGCCATCTGCGCGTCATCGACCGTGGCGCGCACTTGCGCGCCGATCCGGGTCTTCTCCATCACTAGCCACAAGGTCAGCCCGATGGCGAGCGCGATCGCGATCATGAAGATGCGGTAGAGCGGCAGGAACAGCGCGCCGACCTTGATGCTCTGCGACAGCCACGCCGGCGGGTTGATGTCGAAATTGTTGCCGGTCCAGATGTCGAGCGCGGCCTGCTGGAACAGGAACGCAAATCCGACCGTGAGCAGCACCTGGCGCAACGGATCGAAGCCGAGCTGGCGCAGGAACAGCCGCTCCATGACAAGTCCGACCAGCGCAATCGCGCAGGCCGCGACCGGGATCGCCAGCAGCCACGAGCCGGTGGTCCAGATCACGGTGAGCGCGACATAACCGCCCAGCATGAAATAGGAGCCGTGCGCGAGATTGACGATCCGCATCACGCCGAAGATCAGCGACAGGCCGCTGCCCACGAGGAACAGCAGGGCCCCGTAGGAAATGCCGTTGAAGGCCTGGATCAGCCAGAAATTCAGGTTCATCCCCACTCCCGCAACTTGAACCTGCGATCAAGCTTACATGAGGTTGCGGCGACCGCCAGCCCTTGAGTGCGGAGTGGGTGGGCGACCGTGATTGTGCCCTCTCCTTGGGGGAGAGGGCACAGTCATGGTCGCCGTGCGTTCACTGTAGCTACCGCGCCTTGCGGCGCTTCACCTTGGCCTGCGACTCCAGCACGGCGCAGACCGCGGCGGTGTCGTCCTCGGCGTGGCCGCTTTTGAGCGCCGCGGCATAGACCGGCAAGGTTGCCGAAAACAACGGCGTCGGCACCCGGATTTTCTTGGCGAAGGCACCGATCACGTCCATGTCCTTCTGCCACACCGAGCATTTCATGGTGACGTCGCTGTAGTCGTTCTTCACCATCATCGGCGCGCGGAGCTCGAACACCCGCGAATTGCCGGCGCCGTTGGAGATCATCTCGAAGATCGTCTTCGGATCGAGGCCGGCCTTCATGCCGAGCACCATCGCCTCGGCCGAAGCCACGTTGTTGATTGCGACCAGCAGATTGGCGACGTATTTCATCCGGCTGCCGTTGCCGAACACGCCGACGTCATACAGCTTGCGCGAGAAGCTCCCGAACATCGGCTTGACCTTGGCGATCGCCTTGCGGTCGCCGCTGGCGTAGATGACGAGATCGCCGGTCCGCGCCTGCGATCCGGTGCCGCTGACCGGGCAGTCGAGCATCGTGTGGCCGGCGGCGCGCAGGATCTTCTCGGCCTTCTCCTTGTCCTCGATGGTGAAGGTGGAGCATTCGCAGATGATCCGTGGCGACAGCCCCGCCGCCGCGATGGCCTTCGCGGTGGCGATCAGCGCCTCGGGCTTCGGCAGGCTGGTGATGACGATCGGGGCTGCGGCGGCAGCGGCCTTGGCGTCGCGCGCGATATCAGCGCCGGCCTTGGTCAATTCCTTGCGCTTGCGAGCGTCAATGTCGAAGCCCACCACCCGCCAGCCCGACTTGATCAGATTGCGGGAAAACGATCCGCCCATGATGCCAAGCCCGATCACTCCGACAGTGTTTTTGCTTTTCGCCGGGCTCATTCCATCGCTCCCATGAAGTCCTCGCGCGTTGTGGCGCATGCCGGATCGGTCCCGGCTGCGGCGCGACACTAGCCACGCCGATGGCCCACGCCAAGCGTTCCCTGATGCGCCTCAGCGTCCTGCACACTTTCGTGACGCGGTTGGATCGCCTATCGTGCGCGGCAACAATCTCCGGGAGGACAGCATGCTCGCCAGTTTCGGCCGCGCCGGCATTTCAATCGCCTTGATCGCTGCGATGACTTCGCCGGTGCTGGCGCAGGGCCTGATCACCAAGAAACGCCTCTCCGCCGCGCTCGCGGTCGAGGCCGTGACCGACGCCGTCGAGGCCTGCAAGAAGGCCGGATACTCCGTGACTGCGATCGTCGTCGACAACGAGGGCGTGCGGCAGGCGATGCTTCGCGGCGACGGCGCCGCCGTGCACACGCTCGATAGCGCCTACGTCAAGGCCTACACCGCGGCCTCGCTCGCGCCGGTGCGTAAGGATGGCTCGACCAAGGCACTGTCCGAGCGCATCGCCAAGACGCCGGGTGTCACGACCGCGGGGCTGGCGAGCCTGCCCAACGTCAATTTTACGCCGGGCGGCGTCACCATCATGGCCGGCGATGAGGCGATCGGCGGCATCGGCGTCGGCGGCGCGCCGGGCGGCAATTTCGATCACGAGTGCGCGGTCACAGCCCTCGACAAGATCAAGGACCGGATGAAGTAAATGCATATCGGCATCGCCGGTATCGGCAACATGGGCTCGAACATCGGCGCGCGGCTCATCGAGCTTGGCCATACGCTGACCGTGTGGAATTGCACGGCCGAGAAAACCAAGCCGCTCGTCGAGGCCGGCGCCAAGGTCGCCAGGTCGCCGGCCGAACTGGTGGGCGCGGTGGACGCCGTCATCACCATCCTGACCAACGCCGCCGCGATCGATGTCGTTTACGACAGCCCGCAAGGCCTGCTCAGCGCCGATGTGAAAGGCCAACTGTTCATCGAGATGAGCACGGTGCCGCCGGAGGTGCAGGTCGCGCGTGGCGCCAAGGTCCGCGCCAAGGGCGGCGCCTATGTGGAATGTCCGGTGAGCGGCTCGGTGATTCCGGCGCGCACCGGTAAGCTCCTCGGCCTGATGGGCGCGGCCCCCGAGGATGCGGCGCGGGCGCGGCCGATCCTCGACCAATTGTGCCGCCGCGTGCAGCATGCCGGTCCGGTCGGCGGTGGTGCGCTGCTCAAGCTCGCCGTCAATCTGCCGCTGATGGTGTACTGGCAGGCGCTCGGCGAGCAATTGGCGTTGTGCAAGCCGCTCGGCATCGATCCGAAGGAATTGCTGGATTTCCTGTCCGAGACCTCCGGCGCCGCCACCGTGCTCAAGCAGCGCATGCCGGGCATCGTCGCCCGCCTCAAGGACGAGCCGTCCGATATCCGCACCTTCAATCTCGACGGCGGCATCAAGGATGTCACCGCGATGCTGGCGGAGGCCGGGAAGCAGGGGCTGGAACTGCCGCTGCTTCAACAGACGCTGGCGTGCTATCAGGACGCCCGGCGCACGATGGCGGGCAGCGACGAGGTCTCGAACGTCTCGGCGTATTTCGCCAAGCGGAAATCATAACGGGGGAAATGCCATGAAGCTTTATTCGTTCTGGCGGTCGCTTGCGACCTATCGGGTGCGGATCGCGATGAACCTCAAGGGGATCAAGCCCGACGAGGTGATCGACATCAACCTGATGAAGGGCCAGCAGCGCGACGACGCGTTCCGCAAGGTCAACCCGATGATGGCGATCCCGGCGCTGGTGGATGGCGACGGTCCGGCGCTGTTCGAGTCGCTCGCGATCATCGAATATATCGACGAGACCCATCCCAATCCGCCGCTGCTGCCGAAGGACCCCAAGGGTCGCGCGCGGGTGAGGGGCCTCGCCCAGATCGTCGCGGCGGACTCGCATCCGCTGATCGTGCCGCGGGTGCGCGAATATCTCGCCCACGAGTTCAAGCTCGACGAGGCCGCTGTCACCAAATGGGCGCAGCACTGGCACCGCGCCGCGCTGACCGGGCTGGAGACGCAGCTCCAGGACAAGGCGACCGGCAAATTCGCCCACGGCGACCAGATCACGCTGGCGGATATCTGCCTCGCCAGCCAGGCGGCGGGTGCGAACTTCTTCAAGGTCGATCTCGCGCCGTTCCCGATCTTCAAGCGCGTGGTCGAAGCCAGCGCGCAGAACGAAGCGTTCGCGCGGGCGCATCCGATGAAGCAGCCCGGCGCGCCGGCGTCGGTGTAGCTTCAGCGCGTTGCCGCGCGGCGGGACCGCACCGGATAGACCGCCGGCGGGATGGTCTGCGCCCACATCTCCTGGATGCGGGCGATCTCCGCCTCGAACACTTCGAGGAAAAGCTGCGCCTGCGTCGACAGCGGCCGCCGCGCCGGCGAGATCACCACGAACTCGGCGATCAGCGGCGGATCGTAGATCGGGCTGATGACGCGGCCGACGTCGCGGCCGATGTCGGCTGCGCAGATCAACCCCGACAGGATCGCCACCCAGTCCGACGTCAGCACCAGTTGCAGGGTGCTGATCATGGCGTCCATCTCGATCATCGCGGCGACCTCGACGCCGTGGGTCTGGAAATAGGTGTCGATGTTGCGGCGGCGGACATTGGTGCGGCCGGGCAGGATGATCTTCAGCGGCCCGCAGTCCTTGAGCCGCACGGGCTCGAATTGCTTGAAGCCGAGGCTCACGTTCGATGCCAGCATCTCGCGATCGCGCACGATCAGCCGCGTCTTCAGTCCGACGCGGCCCTCGGAGGCCGGCACCACGGCGAAGTCGAGCTCGCCGTTGTGGACCATGTCCGTCAGCGAGCCGCTGTAGCCTTCGACGACATGGATGCGGACGTCCGGGTGCCGGGTGACGAACTGCTTGACGGTCGGCGCCAGCGCGGCGCGCGTCACCGTCGGGATCAGGCCGATGCGGAGGTCGCCGCTGACGCGTGCGGCAAAGCCGCGCGCCTCCTCGCCGGCGTTGGCAAGCTGGCTCACCGCCTCGACGCAACGCTTGTAGTAGCGCTGGCCCGCGGGGGTCGGTTTGACGCCGGCGGTGGAGCGCTCGAACAGCTTGACGCCGAGCGTCCGCTCGGCCGCGGCGACATGCTGGGAAATGCCCGACTGGGTGGCGTTCTCGCGCGCCGCGGCGCGGGTGAACGAGCCTTCCTCGGCGACGGCGATGATGGCGCGGATCTGCCGGAGCGCAATTTCAGCCATTAGAAATCCTGATGCCTAATGCCAGATTATATTAATTCGTTTGTGACCGCCAGCGCCGCTAGATTCGCGCCGATCGCCGCTTGCGGACGGAAATCAGAATGAAGCTTGGCTTTTTCACCATGCCGATCCATCCGCTCGGCAAGGATTGGCGCAAGTCCCTGCGGGAGGATCGCGAGGCCTTCATCCTGGCCGACAAGCTCGGCTTTACCGAGGGCTATGTCGGCGAGCACGCCACCGACCAGGCCGAGAACATCACGTCCTGCGCCGTCTTCATTGCCAGCCTGATCGACGCGACCAAGACGATGAAGCTCGGCACCGGCACCATCAACATGCCGAACAGTCATCCGGCGGCGACGGCGGCGCAGATCGCCATGCTCGACCACATGCTCGACGGCCGCTTCATCTTCGGCATCAGCCCGGGGGGCTTGCTGTCCGACGCCGAGGCGTTCGGCAATCTCGACGCCGACCGCAACGCCATGTTCGTCGAGGCGATCGACCAGGTGCTGGCGATCTGGGCCGGCAAGCCGCCGTACAATCTCAAGGGCAAATACTGGTCGGTGAAGATCGAGAAGCAGTTCATGCCGGAGATCGGGCAGGGCTATCTGCCGAAGCCGCTGCAGAAGCCGCATCCGCCGATCGTCGTCACCGCGGTGGCGCCGTTCTCGAAGGGCATCACCGAGGCCGCGGCGCGCGGCTGGGACCCGATCTCGGCGAACTTCCTGATGCCGGAATGGGTCAAGAGCCATTGGCCGAAATACGTCGAGGGCTGTGTGCGCGCCGGGCGCAAGGCCGATCCGGCGAACTGGCGCGTCGCGAAAAGCATCTTCGTCGCCGATGACGACAAGACCGCGGAGCGCTACGTGATGGAGCAGCGCAGCCCGTATCGCTACTACTACAGCCAGCTCTACACCAAGCTGAAGAAGGGCCGGCTGGAGCTGTTCAAGACGCGCCGCGACCAGCCCGATGACGAAGTGACGCTCGACGGCATCTGCGACCAGTTGATCATCCGCGGCTCGCCGAACAAGGTGGCTGAGCAGATCCTGGAGTTCCGCGACCAGGTCGGCGACTTCGGCACATTGCTGTATGCCGGCAAGGACTGGCGCGATCCGAAGCTCGCCAAGCGTTCGATGACGCTGCTCGCCGAGAAGGTGATGCCCAAGGTCAACGCCGCCATCAAGAAGTCGGCCCGGAAAAAGTGACCAAGCCGCGCGTCTTCGTCACCCAGCCGATCGCCGCGAGCGCGCTCGACCGGCTCCGCGCGGTCGCCGAGGTCGAGGTCAATCCGGATTCCAGCCGGGTGCTGGCCGAAGGACAGCTTGATCGAAGCGGTGAAGCGCTGCGACATCCTGCTGTCGCTGCTGCACGACATCGTCGACCGCGACGTGCTCGCCGCCAATCCGAAGCTCAAGGCGGTGTCGTCGATGAACATCACCCAGGACCGCATCGATCTTGCGGCCGCGACCGAGCTCGGCATCCCGGTGACCAACATCCCGGCGATCGTCACCGACGCCACCGCCGACATCGGCTTCGGCCTTTTGCTCGCCGTCGCTCGCAACATCGTCCAGGGCGACAAGCTGTTCCGTGCCGGCGTCTATCCGGGCTCGCAGTCCAACCATTTGGCCGGCGCCGCCGTGACCGGTCAGACACTTGGCCTGGTCGGCTTCGGCCGCATCGGCCAGGCGATGGCGCGGCGAGGCCGCGGCTTCGACATGACGATCATCTACGCCGATCCGCGCCGATTGCCGCCGGAACATGAAAAGAAATTCGAGGCAGGCTATCGCAGCTTCGACGACCTACTCCGCGAGGCTGATTTCGTCTCGCTGCATCCGCAGCTTTCACCGGAAACGCGCCACCTGATGAGCGACCGCCAGTTTTCCCTGATGAAGCCGTCAGCCTTCATCATCAACACCTCGCGCGGGCCGGTGATCGACGAGGCGGCATTGGTGCGGGCGCTGAAGGCAAAGAAAATCGCCGGCGCGGGCCTCGACGTCTACGAGCACGAGCCGCAGGTCTCGCCGGAGCTGGTGGCGATGCCGAACGTGGTGCTGACCCCGCATCTCGGCAGCGCCGTGCTGTCGTTGCGCGAGGGCATGGCGCATGTGGTGGTGGACAACACCATCGCGCTGATCGAGGGCCGTCCGCCGGTGAGCTGCCTCAATCCGCAGGCGCTGAAGAAGCTGTTCTAGAGCAGCCTGAACCCTTCGGTCTCAATTCTGAAATGTCAGGGAGCACAAACGTGTTCCCTTGGGCTGCTCCGATTGCATGCTGCCCTTCAGGATGGCGAGGCCACCGGGCTTCTTTTGACCTGAAAATTCATATGTCCAGGTTGCGCCATCGTTAGATTTCCCCAGCCCGGCAACCAACATCGTTCCCGATGGAGACAGAATTCCACGAAACTTCACCTCAGCCTGCTCTGTCTTCCAGTCCAAGAGCCAAAGGCTTCCTGTGACGTCGAACGTCAGATCAACCTGAAAAGCCTTGTACTGCGTGGGATTTGAAGTGTGCGAACCACAGGTCAACTTCGCACCGGCCTTTTGCGCGGGGGCATCCTCGGCAAAGGCCGAAGAACCGCAATTCATCACGCCGCCGGCGGAAATCATGCATGCCGCCAAAATCAAAGCTCTCCGAATCTTTGAGCCCATCGTTCGCACCTCAAGACATTCTTCGCAGACGTTACAACGCGCGCGGGACAATGTCTCTCCCGCCAAATCTTGCCGCCGGTGTCGTGGATTTCGGCATGGCCAGGCCAAGTCAGGATGCGCAAACGCTGTGCGTTATCGCGATTATTCCGCCGTCCAGCCGCCGTCGAGCACCAGCGCCGAGCCGGTCATCAGCGACGAGGCGTCGGAGGCCAGGAACACGATGGCGCCGGTCAGTTCGTCGAGCTGGCCGAGACGGCCGAGCTTGATCTTGGACAACACCTCGTCGCGAAACACCTTGTTCTCGAAGAACGGCTTGGTCATCGGCGTTTCGAGAAACGTCGGCCCGAGCGAATTGACGCGGATGTTGTGCGGCGCCAGCTCGATCGCCATCGCCTTGGTGAAGCCCTCCATCGCGTGCTTGCTCGCGCAATAGACGGTGCGCCGCGCCGCGCC
Source organism: uncultured Alphaproteobacteria bacterium (assembly GCA_963785665.1). Taxonomy (GTDB): domain Bacteria; phylum Pseudomonadota; class Alphaproteobacteria; order Rhizobiales; family Xanthobacteraceae; genus Z2-YC6860. The sequence continues at coordinate 48,365 of CAWAWF010000017.1, read as the reverse complement.
GACATGGCCCATCTGCGACGAGATGTTGATGATCGAGCCGGGCTGCTTGGCGTCGAGCAGCCGCCGCGCCACCGCCTGGGCGACGAAATAGGCGGCCCGCACGTTCAGCCCCATGATGACGTCGAAGTCCTCGATGCTGACGTCCATCAGCAGCTTGGGGCGGTTGGTGCCGGCGTTGTTGACCAGGATGTTGAACGGCTCGGCCTGGCCGATTGCCGCCTGCATCGCTGCAAGATCGGTCACATCCAGCACCAGCGCGTCGGCCTTCTCGCCGCGCGCGCGGATCGCCGCGGCGGCGTCCTCGATCTCGGTCTTGGTGCGCGCCGCCAGCGTCACATGCGCGCCGGCCGCGGCCAGCGCCGAGGCGGCGGCGAGCCCGATGCCGCGGCCGCCGCCGGTCACCAGCGCGCGCTTGCCGTCGAGGCGGAACGAAGGGGTCTTGGCGAGATCGATGGCCGCCATCGTCAGCCGTGTACGGCGACGTACAGCAGCATCACGGATGCCACGACCAGCACCGCGAAGGTCGTCAGCACGCTAGCGACGCGCATCGGAAAGTTCTCGTTGACGGGCGTGACGCCGATCGCGTGGATGACGCGCGCAGCGACCAGTGCGATGCAAAGAATGTGGATCAAAATGCGCGATTGCGACTGCAACTCCATGCACAGCAGGAGCACCAGCGCCAGCGGGACGTATTCGGCGAAATTGCCGTGAACCCGGATGCGCCTTTCCATGGCGGGATTGTTGCCGTGGCCGAGCCCGATCTTGGCCGAGCCGCGCATCTGGATGACGCGGATCGAAAGCAGCACGAAGATCAGCACAAGAATGGCGGCGTAGCTCGGAACGATGACGGGAAACATCATGGTGACCCCCTGAGAGCCCGATTATTCGGCCGCTTGAGCATAAGCGACATTTCGTCCGCCGTAACGGCGCACGCGCACGTTGGCCTGCTCGGCGTGGGCGACGAAGCCTTCGAGCATGCAGAGCCGCGAGCAGACCTCGCCGACCTGCGCGGAGGCCTGGTCGGTCAGCACCTTCTGATAGGTGCAGGTCTTCAGGAATTTGCCGACCCACAGCCCGCCGGTGTAGCGCGCCGCCTTCTTGGTCGGCAGCGTGTGGTTGGTGCCGATCACCTTGTCGCCGTAGGCGACATTGGTGCGCGAGCCGAGGAACAGCGAGCCGTAGTTCGTCATGTTGTTGAGGAAGTAGTCCGGATCGCGCGTCATCACCTGGACGTGCTCCGACGCGATGCGGTCGGCCTCGCGCACCATCTCGTCCTGGTCGGCGCAGACGATCACCTCGCCGCAGTCCGCCCACGCCTTGCCGGCGGCGTCGGCGGTGGGAAGGATTTTCAAGAGCCGCTCGATCTCGTTCATGGTGTCGCGGGCAAGCTTCTCCGAATTGGTCAGCAGCACCGCGGGCGAGGTCGGGCCGTGCTCGGCCTGGCCGAGCAAGTCGGTGGCGCAGATTTCGCCGTCGACCGAGTCGTCGGCGATCACCAATGTCTCGGTCGGGCCTGCGAGGAGGTCGATGCCGACCCGGCCGAACAGCTGGCGCTTGGCCTCCGCCACATAGGCGTTGCCGGGGCCGACGATCATGTCGACCGGCGCAATGGTCTCGGTGCCGAGCGCCATCGCCGCCACGGCCTGCACGCCGCCGAGCACGTAGATTTCGTCGGCGCCGCCGAAGTGCATCGCCGCGACGATCGCCGGATGCGGCCCGCCCTTGAACGGCGGCGCGCAGGCGATGATCCGCTTCACGCCGGCGACGCGTGGCGGTGACGATCGACATGTGCGCCGAGGCGACCATCGGATAGCGCCCGCCCGGCACGTAGCAGCCGATCGCGTTCACCGGGATGTGGCGGTGGCCGAGGATGACGCCGGGCAGCGTCTCGACCTCCAGGTCCTTCATGGTGTCGCGCTGCTTCTGCGCGAAGTTGCGCACCTGGGCCTGGGCGAACCTGATGTCGTCGAGGTCGCGCTTGGCGACCTGCGAGATCGCCTTCTCGACCTCGGCGGGCGAAAGCTTGAAGTCGTTCGGCTCCCAGTTGTCGAACTGCTTCGACAGTTCGCGGATCGCCTGGTCCTTCTTGTCTTCGACCTGCGCCAGGATGCCCTCGACGGTCTCGCGCACCTTCTGGTCGGCGGCCTTGATCGCGCTGGCGTCCATTCCGCGTTTGAGGAAGCGGGGCATCGGCATGTCCTTCTCTATCTGTGGCGCACTCTGGCGCAGCCGCCCGTCAGTGCGAGGCGGTCTTGCGCTTCGCCAGTACGCAGCGGATGCCGCCGCTCGGGTCGGCAACGTCCCCTGTATAGCGCGGGATCAGGTGGACGTGAACGTGCAGACGCGACTGGCCGCCGGCGCGGCCGACGTTGACCCCGATGTTATAGCCGTCCGGCTTGTGCTTTTCGGCCACGATGGCTTGCGCGCGATCGAGCAGCGCCAGGACAGCGGCTTTCTCCTGCGTCGTCATGTCGAAGAAGCTCGCGACATGGCGGCGCGGAATGACCAGGACGTGGCCGGGCGCGAGGCTGTTGTTGTCGTAGCGGACATAGACGAACTCGTCCTCGAGCAGGACCATGTCCGGCTTGCACAGCTCGCAGGTGTCTTCACCCGCCATCGCGCTTACTTGATCGCCTGCGGATTGATCGGCGAGCCGGTGCCGCCGCTGATGATCAGCGGCGGGCCGCAGAAGAAGAACTCGTAGACGCCGTCGGCCTCGCAATCCTCGGCGAGCTCCTTCAAGAAGAATATCTCGCCCATGCAAAGGCCCATCGCCGGGATCACCACCCAGTGCCACGGCTGGTTTGCCTCGGTGGTCTCGTTCGGCCGCACCTCGACGCCCCAGGTGTCGGAGCAGATCGCCGCGACCTGCTTCTCCTGGCACCAGTAGCAGTTCTCGAACTTGACGCCCGGCGCGTCGCCGCCGGCGTAGCCGCCCCATTCCTTCTCGGCGAGGCAGCGCTCCATCTGGCCGGTGCGGACGATGACGAAATCGCCCTTGCGGATTTCGACGTTCTGGGCACGGGCGCAGGTGTTGAGCTCGTCGTTGCCGATGCTCTCGCCGTCCTTCAGCCACTTCACCTTGCGGTGGCGCGCGATGTCGAGCAGCACGCCGCGGCCGACCATCTTGCTCTTGGAGTGCTCGATGCCGAGCACGTTAAGCCCCTTGGAGTCGATCAGCTTGGCGTCGTGGCCGTTGTAGGCCTTGTCCTCGTAGAAGATGTGGCCGAGCGCGTCCCAATGGGTGGCGCCCTGCACGCACAGCATCAAGGTGTCGTCGGCGTAGCGGATCTTGTTCCAGTCCTGCTGGCCGGCGATGGCGTCGGTGCCGGTCGCCAGCATCTGGTGGATCGGGTTGAAGCGGCCGCCGAACAGCCCGGTCTGCGGGCCGTCGCGGTCGAGCGGAATGCCGAGCGCGAACACCTTGCCGGTCTTGATCAGCTTGGCGGCGGCGGCGATGTCCTCGGGCGTGACGTGATTGAGCGTGCCGACCTGGTCGTCCTTGCCCCAGCGCCCCCAATTCGAAAGCTTCTTGGAGGCCTCCTCGATCGCCTTCTTGCCGACCTTGATGTCCATGGCACGTTTCCCTTCCGTCGACGGTTGCGCTCCGCCTCGTTGACCGGGCGGGATTGTAGCGGCCGCAATCCATTCGTCCACCGACAGAAAGACTAAAGCCCGGCGGCTGCACGTGAAATGCGTAAAGTCACACCTTGCGGAGCGCGCGCAAAGATTTTGTCAGGCGTGAACGGCATGTCGGTCAGTGGGGCGGCGCCCAACGGCCGCAGAGCGTCGTTGATGGCGTTCATCACGCAGCCCGGGGCGCCCGCGGTTCCGGCTTCGCCGGCGCCCTTGGCGCCAAGCTCGCTGTCGGCGGTGGGCGTGACGACGTGGCCCACCTCGATGTCGGGCATCTCGCTCGCCATCGGCACCAGGTAGTCGGCCATGTTGCCGTTGAGCAACTGGCCGCGCTCGTCATAGAGGCATTGCTCGAACAAGGCGGCGCCGATGCCCTGGACGATGCCGCCGCGCACCTGCTCATCGACGAGTTGCGGATTGATCACGGTGCCGCAGTCCTCGACGCACCAGTGCTTCAGCAATTTCACGAAGCCGGAGTTGGTGTCGACCTCGAGATAGCTCGCCTGGATGCCGTTGGTGAAGGCGAAGGCGAAATCGCGCGGCACGTAATGGCGCGTCGCGATCAGTTCGGCCTGGATGCCGGCCGGCAACGTATCGGGACGGAAGTAGCAGATGCGGGCGAGCTCATGCAAAGGCATGCGCTCGGCGCCCGAAGCGGCGTCGACCACAACGCCGTTGCTGATGTCGAGTGTCTCGGGCTTGGCCTGCAGGATCGAGCCGGCAACCGCCAGCACGTTTTGCCGGAGCGCCTTGCCGGCCTGCCACGCGGCCTCGCCACCGATGCCGGCGGCGCGCGACGCCCAGGTGCCGCCGCCATACGGCGTGTTGTCGGTGTCGCCCATGATGACGCGCACCTTGTCGAGCGGCACGCCGAAGCTGGTCGCCACGCATTGCGCGATCACGGCTTCAGCGCCCTGGCCCTGCTCGGAGACGCCGGTGTGGCAGAAGATCGAGCCCTGCGCGTCGAGCCGCACCGTGGCGCCGTCCTGCGCCGTAGATTTTCGCGCCGCCGACGCCGTAGAACGCCGCCGACGGATTGGTGACTTCGACGAAGGTTGCAAAGCCGATGCCGCGATAGATGCCTTGCTTGCGGAGCTTCTCCTGCTCGGCGCGGAGCCCGGCGTAGTTCATCATGGCGTCGAGATGCGCCAGCGCCTCGTGGTTCGACAGCGCCTCGTATTTGATCCCGGATGGACCTTGCGAGGGATGCGCGTCGTCGGCGATCAGGTTCTTCCGCCGAATTTCCAGCGGGTCGATGCCGATCCTGGCCGCGGCCATCTCGACCAGGCCCTCGGTCACGGCGGTTGCGATCGGATGGCCGACCGCGCGGTACTGGCACATCACGTTCTTGTTCTGGAATACCACGCGGGCGCGCGCCCGGTAGTTCGGCGTGGTGTAGGGGCCGCCGACCAGGTTCACCACCTGGTTGGCCTCGATGCCGGATGTGCGCGGGTAGACCGAGTAGGGGCCGATGCCGGTGAGGTCGTCGATCTCGAAGGCGATGATGGTGCCGTCGTTCTTGACGCCGATCTTGGCCTTGATGCGGTGGTCGCGGGCGTGGATGTCGGTGACGAAGCTCTCGATCCGGTCGGCGACGAATTTCACCGGCCGCTTGAGCAGCTTCGACAGCGCCACCGCCGCCATCTCGTCGGCGTAGGTGTGCACCTTGATGCCGAACGAGCCGCCGACATCCTTGGTGACGACGCGGACCTGGTGCTCCTGCAAGCCGAGATGCAGGGCGAACAGGTTCTGCATCATGTGCGGTGCCTGCGTGCCCTGGTACACGGTCAGGCGCTGATCGCCCGGGCTCCAGTCGGCGACCATCGAGCGCGGCTCGTTGGTGACGCCGGTGTGGCGGCCGAACACGAACGTGGTTTCCACCACCGCGTCGGCGTCGGTGAATGCCTTGTCGGGGTCGCCCACGGTGAGCGCGCGCTCGAAACAGAGGTTGTCGTTGATCGAGGGATGGATCACCGGCGTGCTCGGATCGAGCGCGGTTTCCGCATCGGTGACCGGCGGCAATTCCTGGTAGTCCACGGCGACCAGCTCGCAGGCATCCTCGGCCTCGGCGCGGGTCCGCGCGACCACGGCGCAGACCGCTTCGCCGGCCCAGCAGGCGCGGTCGATCGCGATAGCGTGCTGCGGCGCCGATTTCAGGCCCTTCAAGTGGGTGAGCACGCCGACCCACGGCGTGATGACCTTGGCCAGCTCCGCGCCAGTGACGACCGCGATCACACCCGGCGCCTTCTTCGCCGCGGCCGCGTCGATCGAAACGATCCTGGCGTGCGCGTGCGGCGAACGGACAAACGCCACATGCGCCATCCGCGGCAGCACCACGTCGCTGACGTATTGCGCGCGGCCCTGCGTGAGCCGCGCCAAGTTCGGCCGCGGCACTGAGCGGCCGATGTAGGAGTTCGGCCGGTCGAGCGCGGTGAGGATGGGAGGCGAGTCTTCGACGATTTTCATCGCTTGGCTCCCGCCCTCTGCTGCGCCACAGATTCGATGGCATCGACGATGGCGTGGTAGCCGGTGCAGCGGCAGTAGTTGCCGGAAATCTGCTCGCGGATTTTCTCGCGGCTCGGCACGCCGCCGCCTTGCAGCAGCTCCTGCGCGGTCAGCAGCATGCCGGGCGTACAGAACCCGCATTGCAGGGCGTTCCGTTGCTCGAATGCCTTCTGCAGGTCGGCGATCTCGCCGGTATCCGACACGCCCTCGATGGTCTCGACCTTGGCGCCGTCGCATTGCGCCGCCAGCGTGAGACAGCCGCGCACGATGACGCCGTCAAGCCGCACGGTGCAGGCGCCGCAGACGCCGTGCTCGCAGCCGACATGGCTGCCGGTCAGCACCAGATCGTCGCGCAGGAAATCGACCAGCGTCTTCCGCGCATCGACCGTCTCGGACACGGTCTCGCCGTTCACCGTCAGCGTGATGGCGCAGCGATGCTCGCTCACGGCCGCGTCTCCATGAGCTGCTTCGCCACCCGGCGCAGCAGCACGCCGGCGAGATGCCTCTTGGTGGCGCCGGTCGCCTGCACATCGTCGGGCGGATCGAGATCGGAGCCGAGCGCCTTGACCGCTTCGTCGATTTGTCCGCCGGCCAGCGCCGCTTCGGCCTTCTTCGCGCGTAGCGGCGTATTGCCGACGCCGAAATAGGCAAGCCGCACGTCGCGTCAGCCCCTTGCCGTTGGCCTTGGCGCTCGCGGCCAAGCCCACCATGGCGTAGTCGCCGTGGCGGCGGGCGAATTCGGCAAAGCCCACGCGCGTCGTCCTTGCGCGCGGCGGGCAGGCGGATCGCGGTCAGCACGTCGCGCGGGCCGAGCGCGGTCTCGAACAGGCCCTGGAAGAAATCGTCGGCCTTCACCGTGCGTCGGCCTTTCTCGCCGGCGATCTCGACCTCGCCGCCGAGCGCCAGCAGGCAGGCCGGCAATTCGGCCGCCGGATCGGCGAACGCGATCGAGCCGCCGAGCGTGCCGCGGTTGCGGATGGCGGCGTGTCCGATATGCGGCATCGCCAGCGCGATCAGCGGCGCGTGCTTGGCGATCTCGGCGGAGCGCTCGGCCTCGGCATGACGCGTCAGCGCGCCGATCTCAATCATGCCGCCCTTCATCGAAATGCCGGCGAGCCCGCCGACGCCATTGAGGTCGATCAAGAGCTTCGGCGCCGACAGCCGCATGTTGAGCGTGGCGATCAGGCTCTGGCCGCCGGCCAGCAGCCGCGCCTCGCCATCCTCGCGCGCCAGCAATTCGATGGCGTGATCCACCGATTTCGCCTTGGCATAGGCAAATGGCGACGGCTTCACGTTTCCCCCGTGTTGTTCTTGTGGGGGATTGTGTGGCCTTGAACTGCGGCAGGTCAATGCGGCGGAAGGCTACTCGTCCTTGCGGTTGGTGAACCGCGCGTTGCCGAGGCCGGTGCCGATGGTCAGCACGCCCCAGCGCTTGACGTCCGTCATGAACGGCGCCTCGCTCAACCCCTGCACCACGGCGTCGTTGTGCATGAGGATGGCGGTCTCGTCGTCGCCGATCTTCGGCAATGCCTCGTGGATCGCGCCGGGCAGATGGAATTTGCTGGATTCCCAGTTGCCCGGCAGGTTCTGCGCGCCGCGGTCGATGGCGCCTTCCTTGGTGATGATGCCGGGACAGCCGATGCCGATGAAGGGCGCGAGCTTGATGCCTTCCTTCTTGGCCTTGCCGATCAGTTCGTCCAGCATCTTGACCAGCTTCTTGATGGCGTCCTCGCGGTCGACCTTTTTCTCGTCGCCATGGCGCCACAGCTCGAACTTCCAGACGCAGGCCTTCGACAGGTCCGGAGCCTTCTTCAAGTTCAGCTCGACCACGCCGGCGCGGATGTTGGTGCCGCCAATGTCCACCGCGAGGATGGCGTCATGGGCCTTGAACAGCCATTTCGGCGCGAGATGCACGGCGCCGATCAGTCCGGCCTCGTCGGGATCGTTGCGGATCGGCACCAGATCGATCGGCACCTTGTCGGCCTTGAGGATCACCGACGTGCGGCCGATCACCAACTCGCCGACGCGGCTGGCGCGAAATCCGCCGCCGACCACGATCCGCTCGGTATCCTTCCAGCCCTTGGTCTTGAGATAGCGGCGGATGACGAGCGCCAGCTCCTGGGAGAAATCCTCGATCGCGCCCTGCACGATGCCGGCGGCCTCGGGATCGCCCTTGGCCAGCGTGTCGTCGAGCTCTTTCTTGGAAAGTCTCCTCGCTCGCCTCTTTGCCGAGCGGGTCGTCGCCGGCCTTGCGCATGGCCTTGCGCCAGTTCTCGATGATGTCGCGGAAGGCGCCCTTGCTGGCGCGGTCGCCGATGAAGCCTTCGTCGTCCTTCAGCTCGATGTTGTAGCTGTCGACCTCGACCGACGGCAGTTGGGACGCGCCATGCTCGGCGATGGATGGCAAAGTGGCGGTGTCAGACATGGAATTCCCCGTGGACCAATCCGAACAACGGCGGGGACCGGGGAAAGTTTCATTCAGGCCGGCAGGCTAGCTCTGCACCCGTTTCACGATGTCGATGGCCCGCCGCAGCAGCGTCATCGAGGCCTCGAGCGTGCGGAAGGCGGCGTGGGCCGACAGCGTCACGTTGTCCAGCCGGGCGAGGGGGTGATCCGCCTTCAGCGGCTCGTTGGCAAACACGTCGAGGCCGGCGTGGCGGATGTGGCCGCTTTTCAGGGCATCGATCAGCGCCGCCTCGTCGACGATGGCGCCGCGCGCGGTGTTGACCAGGATGACGCCGGGCTTCATGCGGGCGATCCGCGCCTTGTCGAGGAAGCCGCGGGTCTCGTCGTTGAGGGTGAGATTGAGCGACACGACGTCGGATCGCGCCAGCAGCTCGTCGAGCTCGACCATCGTCACGCCCGCGCCCGGCCGCCGCGTGCGGTTCCAGGCGATCACGTCCATCCCGATGCCCTTGGCGATGCGCGCCACCTCGGCGCCGATGCCGCCGAGCCCGATCACGCCGAGCGTCTTGCCGAACACCTGCACGCCTTCGAGCGGCGCCCAGGTGCCGGCGCGGATGTTGCGATCCATGCGGGCGAGATCGCGGCAGGCCGCCATCATCAACGCGATGGTCTGCTCGGCCACGGCGGTGTCGCCGTAACCCTTGATGGTGTGGACCTTGACGCCGAGCGCCTCGATCTCGGCGACGTTCATGTAGCTCGCCGCCCCGGTGCCGAGGAACACGATGTGCTTGAGCGACTTGCACTGCGCGACCAGCTCGGTCGGCATGTAGGAGTGGTCGTCGATGGCGATGGCGTAGTCGCCGATCACCCGAGGCAGTTCGTTCTTCTCGAACGGCGTCTGGTTGATCGTCACCGGCGGATCGTCCGGCCGATAGACGCGCTGCCACACCGCGCCGAGCTGCGGATTGCAGTCGATGAAAATGGCTTTCATCGGCGCGAACTAGTCCCGCGACGGCCGGCGCAACTGACACAGCCGGTTGATGTCGTTCAGCGAGTCGCTGGTGTCGTTCTTGAACATGTCGGCATTCTCGCCGTTCTGCAGCTCCGCGAACCTTTCGCAGACCTGGGTCAGCGTGACGGCGCGGCTGAAATAGATTCGATAGACCGTGGCGAAGACGATGGCGACGATGAGCAGCAGGAGCAGCTCCCACATCGCGGCCGAAACGCGTCGTTTCAGGAATGTCATAGCGACCTCATTGTTTTCTGGGATTTAAGTTTTGCCGAGATTAGCGCGCCACCACTGGCCGTGCCTCCAGCACCGGCTCGCGCACCGCGACATTGGCGAACGCGGTGCCTTCCTCGAACCACGACTTCGGCGCCGGATGCCCCCACAGCGTCTGGCGCTGCGGATCGGTCAGCGACCAGCGCAGCGGCTCAAGATCGGGATCGACGGTGAGATAGTCGCTGGTGAACAGCTCGATGCGATGGCCGTCGGGATCGCGGATATAGAGAAAGAACGCGTTGGAGATGCCGTGGCGGCCCGGGCCGCGCTCCATGTTGGGCAGATAGCCGCTGGTCGCCATCACGTCGCAGATGTGCAGGATGTCGAGCGGTCCCGCGGTCCAGACGCCGATGTGATGCAGCCTCGGCCCGCGGCCGTTGGTGAAGGCGAGGTCGTGGACGTTGCCCTTGCGGTGCAGCCACACCGCCCAGAGCTTCGGATCGCGTGTGTCGTCGGTCTCGGTGTACTCGGTCAGCCGGAAGCCCAGTTCGTTGTAGAAGTCGTAGCTCGCCTGCACGTCCGGCGTGAAGCAGTTGATGTGATCGATGCGCTGGATGCGGGCGCCCTGGTAGGCGGCGTAGCGCTGCAGCATCCGCTCGCCCTGGTCCATCTTGAAATACAGATCGAGCGGTGTGCCGGTGGCATCGGCGGTGCGGAGCGTGCGGCCCTGGTGCGGCACTTCGGGGAACGCGGTCGGCAGGTTGCGCCGCTTGAACCAGTCGGCGGCGCGGTCGAGATCGTCCTCGCTCGCAAGCTTGAAGCCGAGCGCGTGAGCGGCCGGCTCCTTGCTCTCGCGCAGCACGATCGAATGGTGGTTGCGCTCCTCGATCGCCCGCAGATAGAGCGCGCCGGGTTCTTCGGCGCTGACCAGATAGCCCAGGCAATCGACGTAAAAGGCGCGCGAGCGGGCGAGATCGCGAACGCCGAGTTCCACATGGCTCGCGCGCACGACATTGAACGGCGGGCTGAAGACGGGCTTGCGGACGGGCATTTCGACATCACTGGCGGTTTGCAATGGCCTATTGTACCACGGGCGAACCAGCTTGCTCGATCCATCGTTCGGGAGCCGTCATGCATCTCGCCAGCTACAACATCCGCGGCCGGACGAGCTTCGGCGTCGTCTCCGGCGACGGCGTCGTCGATCTGCGCCCGCGGCTGGCGCCCCGGCTCAACTCCGTTCTCGATGTGCTGCGCGTGGGCGCGCTGGACGAGGTCAAGTCCGCCGTCGCCGGCGTCCGGCCCGATTTTTCGCTGTCCGAGGTGGAGTTGCTGCCGCCGGTGCCGGGCGGGGAAAAAATTCTCTGCATCGGCGTGAACTACGCCAACCGCGACGGCGAATTGACCACGGCCGGCGGCAACACCGAGGCGAAGTATCCGAGCATGTTCTTCAAGCCGCCGAACAGCTTCGTGGCGCACAATGCGCCGATCCTGCGGCCGCCGGAATCCGAGCAACTCGAATACGAGGGCGAGATTTGCCTCGTCATCGGCAAGACCGCGCGCCGGGTCTCCAAGGACCGCGTGCTGGACCACGTCGCCGGCATCACGCTCTGCAACGAAGGCACCATCCGCGACTGGATCAGGCACGGCCGCTTCAACGTCACCCAGGGCAAGGTCTGGGATTCGACCGGCAGCATGGGGCCGTGGATGACGACCGACGTCGATCTGACCAAGCCGCTGCGCATCGTCAGCAAGATCAACGGCGAGGTGACGCAGGACGACACCTCCGACCACATGATCTTCGGCTTCGTCGATATCCTGTCCTACGTCTCCACCTTCATGACATTGAAGCCCGGCGATATCATCTGCACCGGCACGCCGACCAAGCTCAATCAGAAGGACGGCGAACGGAAATGGCTGAAGGCCGGCGACGTGTTCGAGATGAACGTGCCGGAGGTCGGCACCTTGAAGAACGTGGTGCAGGACGAAAAGGCGATGGCGGTCTAGCGATCGCTTCATAGAAAAATTCAGGGGGAGTGAGTCATGGCGGGTGAATTTGCAGGCAAGGTTGTGGTCATCACCGGCGGCAGCCGCGGCATCGGCCGCGAGATCGCGGTGGATTTCGCGAAAGCCGGCGCGCAGACCGTGATCGTGTCGTCGTCGGCGGACAATCTGGCTGCCGCGACCAAGACCATCGGCGCGGCGGGCGGGCCGGCGCCGCTTGCCATCACCGCGGACCTTCGCAAGCTCGAAGGCGTGCAGCAGGTGTTCGGCACCGTGAAGGACAAATTCGGTCGCTGCGACGTCCTGGTGAACTCGGCCGGCGCGACCAAGGCCGGCAACTTCGTCGATCTGCCCGACGAGGCCTGGATGGACGGCTATGCGCTCAAGCTGTTCGGCTGCGTGCGGATGTGCCGGGCGTTCTGGCCGATGCTGAAGGCCGCCAACGGCTTCGTCGTCAACATCGGCGGCGGCGCGGCGCGCTCGCCCGGCGCCGACTTCTCGATCGGCGCTTCGGTCAACGCCGCGATGGGCAACTTCTCCAAGGCGCTGTCGCAGCAGGGCAAGAAGGACGGCGTCAACGTCAACGTGATCCATCCCGGCGCGACCGAGACCGAGCGGTTCTATCAGCTCATCGAACAGCGCTCGAAGGCATCCGGCAAATCGGTCGAGGAGCTGAAGAAGGAAGCGACCGCGAAGGACGGCCTGCGCCGGCTCGGCAAGGCCGATGACGTCTCGGCGCTGACGCTGTTCCTGTGCTCGGAGAAGGCGCGCCACATCCAGGGCACCGCGATCGCCGTCGATGGCGGCGCGACCGTCGGCTACTACTGAGCCGATGAGCGCGCGCGCGGCCTGCGTGATCGGCTGGCCGGTCCGGCATTCGCGCTCGCCGCTCGATCCATGGCCATTGGATCGAGCAGTACGGTCTCGACGCCGCCTACCGCCGCGAGGAGATCGCGCCGGAGGCGTTCGGCGACTTCATCGCGCATCTCGCCGAGCGCGGCTATGTCGGCGCCAACATCACCATCCCGCACAAGGAGGCGGCGCTGGCGGCTTCGGAGCCGGACGACCGCGCCCGCGCGGTCGGCGCCGCCAACACGCTGTGGTACGACCGCGGCCGGCTGCTCTCGACCAACACCGACGTCGAGGGCTTCACCGCCAATCTCGACGCCGCGGTGCCGGGCTGGGAGAAGCGCGCCGGCGACGCGCGTCGTGCTCGGCGCCGGCGGCTCGGCGCGCGGCGTGATCTATGGCCTGATCGAGCGCGGCATCACGCGCATCCACGTCGTCAACCGCACGCCGGAGCGCGCGCAGGCCTTGCAGGCGCGGTTCGGCGCCGCGGTGCAGCCGGCGAACCACGCAGCGCTGCCGCACCTGCTGAGCCGCGCCGCGCTGCTGGTCAACACCACGTCGCTCGGCATGACCGGCCAGCCGCCGCTTGCCGATCGATCTTGCTCCGATGCCGCGTCAGGCCGTGGTCGCGGACCTGGTCTACGCGCCGCTGGAAACGCCGCTGCTGGCCGCCGCGCGCGGCCGCGGTCTGGCCGTCGCCGATGGCCTCGGCATGCTGCTGCATCAGGCGGTGCGGGGCTTCCAGCTCTGGTTCGGGGTCCGCCCCGAGGTGACGCCACAATTGCGGGCGGTGGTCGAGACAGACCTGACGAAATAAGGGAATATTGCCCGTCGCTGGGGGTTATACGGCAGGGCAAAAAAGCACCGGCGCGGGCCGGTCGCTAAGTCCAGAGGGAGAACAGCACATGCAGACAATGACACGGCGCACGCTCGCGGTGGCGGGCCTGGCGTTGATGGTGACGGCTTCGACGGCGTGGGCGCAGGCGCCGGTGCGCGTCCGCGGCACCATCGAGAAGGTCGACGGCACCACGATGACGGTGAAGACGCGCGAAGGCCAGACCGTCACGGTGAAGCTCGCCGAGCCGCCGCGGATCGCGGCGATGGAGAAATCCTCGCTCGCCGACATCAAGGAAGGCTCGTTCATCGGCGTGTCGGCGATGCCGCAGCCGGACGGCACCCAGAAGGCCTACGGCATCCACATCTTCCTGGATTCGCAGAAGGGCGTCGTCGCCGACCGCTTCTCGGACTGGGACGGCCGGCCCGGCAGCACCATGACCAACGCCAATGTCGCGACCACCGTCTCCGGCAAGGACGGCCAGGACCTGCTGGTCAAATACAAGGACGGCGAGAAGAAGGTGATCGTGCCGCCGGGCACCCCGATCGCCAAGTACGCGCCGGGCAGCGCCGCCGACCTCAAGGTCGGCGCCAAGGTGTTCGTCGCCGCCGCCAAGAAGGAAGCCGACGGCACGCTGACCGCGCCGAACATCGCGGTCGGCCGCACCATCGACCCGCCGCAATGAGCGGCGGCTTCGTCTGAACGAGTCTCAGCGCGCCGTCGTCACGCGACGGCGCGCTTCTCTTTTTGGAGGACACCATGACCACGAAGACCGCAATCCTGTTCGCTGCCGCCATGCTGGCGGCCTCTGTGACGGCGCCGGCGCAACAGGCGCCGACCGTGCGCCTGCACGGCACCATCGAGAAGGCCGACGGCAACACGCTGACCTTGAAGACCGCCGACGGCGAGGCCAAGCTCACGCTCGCCGCCAGCGCGCAGATCGTCGCCGTGATCAAGGCCTCGATGGCGGACATCAAGGAGAACACCTTCCTCGGCAGCGCCGCGATGCCGCAGCCCGACGGCACCCAGAAGGCGGTCGAGGTGCACATCTTCCCCGAGGCGATGCGCGGCACCGGCGAGGGCCATCGGCCCTATGCGCCGGTGAAGGGCAGCACCATGACCAACGGCGCGGTGTCCGGCGGCGCGGTGACGGCGCGTCGACGGCTCGGCGATCAAGGTCAAGTACAAGGACGGCGAGAAGACCATCGTGGTGCCGCCCAACACGCCGATCCTGCGCTACGACATCGGCAGCGCGGCCGACCTCAAGCCGGGCGCGGCCTACACCGTGCTCGCCGCGACCAAGAAGCCGGACGGCTCGTTCGAGGCCGCCCGCATCAATGTCGGCCGCGACGGCGCGGTGCCGCAGTAGGACTGGCACGCTCCGTGCATACAAATTGGGCACTGTCCGAGCACGGAGGAAACCATGAAGCGCGAAGACCTGACCGAGAAGCTGCTCGACATCAAGCGCGAGAAAGCCTGGACCTGGAAATACATCTGCGACGAGATCGGCGGCATGTCGCCGGTGATGATCACCGGCGGCGTGCTCGGCCAGCAGAAGATGACCAAGCCGATGGCGGCCGCCGCGGCCAAGCTGTTCGGCCTGTCGAAGACCGAGCAGGCGATGCTCAACGAGGTGCCGATGCGCGGCACCGGCACGCCGATGCCGCCGACCGATCCGCTGATCTACCGCTTCTACGAGCTGGTGATGGTCAACGGCCCGGCCTGGAAGGCGCTGATCGAGGAGGAGTTCGGCGACGGCATCATGTCGGCGATCGACTTCGACTTCACCATCGAGCGCCAGGCCGACCCGAAGGGCGACCGCGTCAAGATCGGCATGAGCGGCAAGTTCCTGCCGTTCAAGTATTACGGCGCGAAGGGGAACGAGCAGGCGCTGGGGTATAAGGAGGAGTGAGATCACTCTCGCGCGAGCGGGCAAGTGAAAACGGCCCCAGCGGAGAGAGTGGCCGCTTGCACCAAGCAAGGCCAATGGGGTCCTTGCTCAACCGGGGAGATCTTCTGTCAATCATGTTTTTCGCGCGGCGTTCCGACGGATATCCGACACAAGAGGGAAATGTTTTGCGCGCGGAACGATGCTGCGCCGCTGCAGTTCACGTGCGGGGAGGGAAAACTCTCAGCAAAGGACTATCCAATGAAACTCTCGACACTTGCGATTATCGCTGCCGTCGTCATTCCGACCGCGGCACTGGCTGACAGCTCTCAGCCCAATTCGGCGCCCGGAATCGAGGGCCGGCCCGTCACCACGCAGGGCGAAGGCACCACTGGCATGAATCGAGGTGCCTATCCGGCCACCAACGGCAGCGGGATGATGCAGCAGCGGAACGGCCGCGGCACGACCGACGCCGGCAAGACCGGGCATGGCGGGACGTCAGGTGCCAGCGACAGCTCCATTCCGGGCGCGACCAACCCGAACGAGCCGCGCCGCTAAGCAACGCGGCATCGCGAAAGGCAGACCGCGCACGCGGTCGGCCTTTCTTTGTTTCGGGGGTAGAGAATTCCCTTAAGCCCTGGCGCCATACCCTGGCGGTCGCCGCCCGCCTGCGCTTCACAGGCTTGTGCGGGTCAACCCCTGGCGGCGCGACGGATTTGGCTTAGGTTCCCGTCCATGACCGACACCCAAACCGACGCCCTGTTCGGCACGCTCCGCAATGCCGCCGATCCCGCAGTCGTCGCCGCCATCGAGACGCTGGTCCGCGACGGCGAGGACCGCGCGCTCTGTCCGCATCAACGTGCTGAAATTCGCCGACGAGCGAAAGCTCGACGAGGAGAAGGCCATCAGCGCCTTCCTGCACGCCTCGCGGCTCGGCCTGTTCGAGCTGAACTGGAACGTGCTGTGCCCCGGCTGCGGCGGCGTGCTCGAAAGCGAGCCAGCAGCTCAGAGTCCGTGCACAAGGAGGCTTATGACTGCGCGCTGTGCAGCGCGCGCCTACGAGCCGACGCTCGACGAGATGGTCGAGGTGGTGTTCACCGTCAACCCGCGGGTGCGGCGGATCGCGGCGCACGATCCGCAGACGCTGCCGGTGTGGGAATACTTCCGCCAGATCTTCTGGGGCTCCGGCATCGACCTGCCCGAGCGAGAACTTCGTCGACGCAGATGGAGGAGTTCACCATCGACGCGATGGAGATCGGGCCGGGCGAGAAGGCGCAGCTTTCGCTGACCTTGCCGGCCGACTTCGTCATCCTGTTCGAGCCGGTGACGCACTTCGCGCATTTCATCGACGTCAAGGGCGAGCCGACGAAGGAGCGGCAGAACCTGTCGCTGATCTTCAACAAGGCGCATACGCCGACGGTGACCACCGAGATGCGGCCGGGGCCGCTCCGCATCGCGATGGACAACAAGAGCGACGTGCGCGCGCTGCCGACGGTGTGGATCGCCGCGCATCACCTGCACGACCTGCTCGGCAAGCGGCGGCCGTTCCTGACCGCGAAGCGGCTGCTGACCAACCAGACCTTCCGCGACATCTATCGCACCGACACGCTCGACGTCGACCAGGGGCTGAAGATCACCAGCCTGACGTTCGTGTTCACCGACCTCAAGGGCTCGACCGCGCTCTACGACCGGGTCGGCGACATCGTGGCCTACGATCTGGTGCGCGAGCACTTCCGCGTGCTGAGCGAGATCGTCGCGGCCGAGGCGCGGCGCGGTGGTCAAGACCATCGGCGACGCGGTGATGGCGACGTTCCCGACGCCGGACCGGGCGCTCGCCGCGGCGTTCCGCATGCGCGACGTCGGTGAAGGATATCCGCGACGGCGATCTGCTGATCAAGATCGGCATCCACGAGGGGCCGTGCCTCGCGGTGACGCTTGAACGACCGGCTCGATTATTTCGGCCAGACCGTCAACATCGCCGCCCGCGTGCAGAGCCTCGCCGACGCCAAGGCGATCTTCGCCACCAAGCCGGTGGTGGAGAATCCGCAGGTCGCGAAGATGCTGGAGATGGGCAACCAGCCATGCCGACCGAGCAGCTCGCCGCCTTGCGCGGCGTCGCCGACAAGATGGCGGTGTTTCAGATTCCGTGACCTGGCCGACCGTGCATGACCTCGGGCAACTGCTCGCATCCCGGATCGAGCCGAGGCGCGCTCCGGATCGCGCGTTAGAACGTCATCCAATCGCCCGACCGCTCGAACGCCGCGCTGGCGCGATAGATCGTGCGCTCGTCCCAATGCCTGCCGACCAGCATCAGCCCGATCGGCCGGCCGTCCTCCATGCCGCACGGAATGCTGATCGCCGGATGGCCGGTGGCGTTGAACGGGCAGGTGTTGCGCGTCGCCTCCCAGCTTCGCCGCGTGATCTCCTGCGGGATGGCGTTCTTGCCCGGGATCGGCGTCGCCTTCATCACCGTGGTCGGCAGCAGCAGCAGGTCGTACTTCGCAAGCGCCGCGTCGTAGGCGGCGCGCAGCCGCCGCCGCAGGTTCTGCGCCTTGCCGTAGTAGTGCCCGCCGTAGCGGTGCAGCGTGTACTTCGACAGGATCGTCGCGATCTTCAGCGTGTCGGCGAATTCGTCGGCGTGGTCGCGCCATTTCATCGCCGGCCTCGATCGCGCTGAGCGGATAGAGCCCCTCGTAGCCGAGGCCGAAGCCGTTCATCTCCAGCAGCGTGACGCAGGCGGCGTCGCCGCGGATCGCCGCCCACACCGGAAAGCCGAGCGTCAGATGCTCCGGCACCGACACCTCTTCGACGATGGCGCCGAGCGATTTGAAGCGCTCCGCCGCGGCGCGCACCTTGGCCTCGACGTCGGGCTCGGCGTTGCGGATGGCCGAAGCCCTCCTTCAGCACGCCGATGCGCAGCCCCTTGACGCCCTGGCGCAGCGCCTCGGTGTATTTGTCGACGCGCGGCACCTGATGCTGGCGCGAGTCGAGCCCGTCGGGGCCGGCGATCACCTCCAGCAGCAGCGCGTTGTCGGCGACGTTGGCCGTCATCGGGCCGGCGGTGTCGATCGTGATCTCCAGCGGCCCGATGCCGGTGTAGGGCACGAGGCCGAAGGTCGGCTTCATGCCGACGATGCCGCAGTAGCTCGCCGGGAATGCGGATCGAGCCGGCCTGGTCGCCGCCGATCGCCATCGGCACCTCGCCGGCCGCGACCAGCGCCGCGCTGCCCGACGACGAGCCGCCGGTGGTGAAGCCGTGCTTTCGCGGATTCTGCACCGGGCCGGTCGAGCTGGTGTGGCTGCCGCCGGACACGCAGTAATATTCGCACACCGCCTTGCCGGCGATCTCGCCGCCGGCGTCGAGGATGCGGGTGACGATGGTGGCGTCGATGTCGGGCACCGTGCCTTCGAGGAAGGCCGCGCCGACCATCATCGGCACGCCGGCGAGGCAGACGTTGTCCTTCAGCGCCACGCGGCGGCCGGCGAGCTTGCCGCCGGGCTTGCCCTTGATCGAGGTCTTCACGTACCAGGCGCCGAGCTTGTTCTCGTCGGCGCTCGGCCGCCGGCCGCCGTCGCGCGGATATTTCACCGCGGGCTTCTCGTCGGGCACCGCGTCGAGCGCCGCATAGGCCGCGCACGAGCGGCGCGACGATGTCCTGCACGGTGTTGAGGTAGATGCATGCTCGGATTCATGCCGAGCTGCTTCGGCGGCGTGGCGCAGATCGGCGACGCTGGGTTTTTCGAATGTGGGCATGTCTGGCCTCCAACCTCTCGCCGTCATGCCCGGCTTCATGCCGGGCATCCACGCCTTGGCATCAAAGCAAGACGTGGATGGCACTGGGAGCAACCGCTTCGCGGCCGATGACGGTGATGGGGCGGTGACCGGCCGCTACGCCGGCTCGACTTCGATCTTGTCGACGCGGTTCGGATAGAACGCCAGGTGCCCCTCGATCTCCTTCATCGCCGGGAACGGCGTCTCGTAGCTCCAGATCGCATTCTCCGCCGCGCGGTCGCCGACCTTGATCGTGTAGTACGAGGCGTCGCCCTTGTAGGGGCAGTGCGTCGAGTTGGTGGTGCGCTCGGTCAGCGCCATCTGCGCGTCCTCGCGCGGAATGTAGAACACCGGCTTGTAGGCCGCCTCCTGCAGCACCAGCGCGCGCTTGCTGTCGGCGACGACCTTGCCGTTGAAGGTGACGCGCACGTGCTCGGTCGACGGCGTGATGGTGATCGGATGATCGGGTCCAGGAACTTTCATTGCGGCCTCCGTTGCGATTGCGGTGTCGGCGAGCACGTCGCGGTTGATCTCGGCGATGCTTTTGACGCCGCACAGCGCCATGGTGACGTCGAGCTCCTTGCTGCAGGATCTCGATGGCGCGGGCGACGCCGGCCTGCCCGCCGGCGCCCAGTCCATAAATGTACGACCGCCCGACAATGCAAGACCGCGCGCCGAGCGCCAGCGCCCGCATCATGTCGGCGCCGGTGCGCACGCCGGAATCGAACATCACCTCGATCTCGGAGCCGACCGCGTCGACCACGCGCGGCAGCGCCGAGATCGCCGACGGCGCGCCGTCGAGCTGGCGGCCGCCGTGGTTCGACACGCTGATGGCGTCGGCGCCGGTCGTCACCGCGATCTTGGCGTCATCGACGTCGAGGATGCCCTTGAGGATCAGCTTGCCGGGCCACAGGCTCTTGACCCACTCGACGTCCTTCCAGCGCAAGCGTCGGGTCGAACTGGCTCGCGGTCCATGCGCCAGCGAGTTGATGTTCGTCGTGTCCTTCACGTGGCCGGCCAGATTGCCGAAGGTCTTGCTCTTGCCCTTGAGGATCGACAGCGCCCAGGCCGGCTTGGTCATGATGTCGATCACGTTCTTGATCTTGATCTCCGGCGGCACGGTCAGGCCGTTGCGCACGTCGTCGTGGCGCTGGCCGAGCACCTGAAGATCGACCGTCAGCATCAGCGCGCTGCATTTCGCCGCCGCGGCGCGCTGGATCAGTTCGCGGATGAAGCCGCGGTCGCGCATCACGTAGAGCTGGAACCAGAACGGCTTGTCGACCGCCGCCGGCCACGTCCTCGATCGAATTGATCGACATGGTCGACAGCGTGTACGGGATGCCGGCCGCCTGCGCGGCGCGGCAGGCCATGATCTCGCCGTCGCCGTGCATCATGCCGCCGAGCCCGATCGGTCCGAGCGCCAGCGGCACCGGCACCGGCTCGCCCAGGATGGTCGTCGCGGTGCTGCGCTGGTCGACGTTCACCAGCACGCGCTGGCGGAGCTTGATCTGCTCCAGGTCGGAGCGGTTGGCGCGCAGCGTCTCCTGGTTGTAGGAGCCGGCGTCGGC
This sequence comes from uncultured Alphaproteobacteria bacterium, assembly GCA_963785665.1. Lineage (GTDB taxonomy): Bacteria > Pseudomonadota > Alphaproteobacteria > Rhizobiales > Xanthobacteraceae > Z2-YC6860. Next base: position 27,683 of record CAWAWF010000017.1, on the reverse strand, counting down.
GTAGTCGAAGAACATCTTCGGCACGTTGCGCCGCGCGCGCTGCCGCAGGTCCTCGATGCAGGGAAGGGCCTTCATGGCGAGAAAAATCCGGCTTGAACGGCTCTACCGATAGCATGAAACCGGCGCTCGGACAGTCCGGGGCAGGGCCGGAACGCAAACGCCGGGTCGGGCGTTGGTATGGGACCGAATTCACCGAGAAGGAGAATCCCATGGCGCATCCCGCGACCAAGAAGCGTGGCGGCGATCCGGACGTGAAGCACAAGCCATCTGCACGAGAAGCCGGACGACGCGATGGAGCGGAAGCTGGAGCAGGGCCTGGAGGAATCCATGGCCGGGTCCGATCCGGTCAGCATCACCCAGCCGTCCAAGAGCAAGATCGACAAGCAGCACGAGGACAAAAGAGCGCTCGCACTGAGTGATCTGCGATGGATTTCGCGCAAAAGCCGGCCTTTGGGCCGGCTTTTGCGCGTTGCGGCCGGTTGCCCGCTCACCGGTAACGATCTAATAAGGTTACGCGCCTGGCGCCCGGGTGCCGCAACGATCGCACACATTTCTTGAAGCAATCGCGGTCAAACTCGCCCTAACGTGGTGAGTTGAGGGGAGCGCCGTCGGGCGCGGTGAATTGAGTTCGGGGAACTTCAGCGTGGTTCGCAAGTATTTCGGCACTGACGGCATTCGTGGCCGCGCCAATGGCGCGATCACGCCGGAGCTTGCGCTCAAGGTCGGGCAGGCCGCGGGCGTGATGTTCCAGAACGGCGATCATCGCCACCGCGTGCTGATCGGCAAGGACACGCGGCTGTCCGGCTACATGATCGAGACCGCGCTGGTCGCGGGCTTCACCTCGGTCGGCATGGACGTGCTGCTCACCGGTCCGATGCCGACGCCGGCGGTCGCCATGCTGACGCGCTCGATGCGCGCCGATCTCGGCGTGATGATCTCGGCCTCGCACAATCCTTACGACGACAACGGCATCAAGCTGTTCGGACCGGACGGCTACAAGCTGTCCGACGAGATCGAGCTGAAGATCGAGGCGCTGATCGACGGCGATCTCGGCAAGCGGCTGGCGAAATCCGCCGATCTCGGCCGCGCCAAGCGCATCGACGGCGTGCAGGACCGCTACATCGAATTCGCCAAGCGCACGCTGCCGCGCAATCTGTCGCTCGAAGGCCTGCGCGTCGTGATCGACTGCGCCAACGGCGCCGCCTATCAGGTCGCGCCCGACGCGCTGTGGGAACTGGGCGCCGAGGTCATCAAGTTCGGCGTCGAGCCGGACGGCTTCAACATCAACAAGGACTGCGGCTCGACCGAGCCCGGCGCGCTCGCCGCCAAGGTGCGCGAGGTGCGCGCCGACATCGGCATCGCGCTCGACGGCGACGCCGACCGCTGCTGATGGTCGACGAGCGCGGCCACGTCGTCGATGGCGACCAGCTCATGGCGGTGATCGCCGAAAGCTGGAAGGCCGACGGCCGGCTCGCCAAGCCCGGCGTGGTCGCGACCGTGATGTCGAACCTCGGGCCTGGAGCGCTATCTCGGCACGCTCGGCCTGTCGCTCGCGCGCACCGCGGTCGGCGACCGCTACGTGCTCGAGCACATGCGCGAGCACGGCTACAACGTCGGCGGCGAAGCCTCCGGCCACATCATCCTGTCGGATTACGCCACCACCGGCGACGGCCTCGTGGCGGCGCTTCAGGTGCTGGCGGTGGTCAAGAAGCAGGACAAGCCGGTGTCGCAGGTCTGCCACCGTCTTCGAGCCGCTGCCGCAGATCCTGCGCAACGTCCGCTACAAGACCGGCAAGCCGCTCGAGAACGCCAAGGTCCGGCTCGCCATCAAGAGCGCCGAGCAGAAGCTCAATGGCCAGGGCCGGCTGGTGATCCGCCCCTCCGGCACCGAGCCGGTGATCCGGGTGATGGGCGAGGGCGACAACAAGTCCCTGGTCGAGGACGTGGTCGACGGCATCGTCGAGGCGCTGACCGACGTCGCGGCCTGAGCGATGGTCGGCCGCCTGGCACGGCGGCGACCGCCGCGAGCTTGCAAAAACCCTGGAAATTCAGCGGTTTGACAGTTTAGACAACCTGTAAAAATGGTCGATTTCCTTTGCCCGCAGCCGGACGCTCCAGTATCGATTGTCCCGCTCGGGACCCATCCATGATCGTCTGCTCCTGCAACGTTTTGAGCGACCACGATGTCCGCACCGCCGTCACGGCGGAGGCGCGGCCGCGCTCGACCGGGCAGGTCTATGGCTGCCTCGGCTGCAGCGCCCAGTGCGGCCGCTGCGCCCGCACCATCCGCAAGATCATGGACGAGGCGCTGGATGCCGCCGCGACGGCCTGCAGCGGCTGCGCGCGTCAGCCGACGCCCTGAATCCCTGTCGTGATTCTGAACGGGCGGTGGATGCCGGCCATTGGTGCTGGCTGAAACCAATTTCCATAGTCTAGAATTGTTCTAACCAGCCGATGGTCTCGGGCGCCCATCGGGTCGCGAGCATGGAGTGCATATGAAGGGCGAACCCAAAGTCATCGAATATCTCAACAGGGCGCTGCGGCACGAGCTCACCGCCATCAACCAGTACTGGCTGCACTACCGCCTGCTGGACAACTGGGGCCTGGAAACGCTCGCCAAGCAGTGGCGCAAGGAATCGATCGAGGAGATGGAGCACGCCGACAAGCTGGTCGATCGCATCATCTTCCTCGACGGCTTCCCCAACATGCAGGTGCTCGACCCGCTGCACATCGGGCAGAACGTCAAGGAGATCCTCGATTGCGATCTCAAGGCCGAGATTTCGGCGCGCACGCTCTACGAGGAGGCGGCGACGCATTGCCATGGCGCGCGCGACTACGTCACCCGCGATCTGTTCGAGAAGCTGATGAAGGACGAGGAGCATCACATCGACTTCCTCGAGAAGCAGATTCATCTCGTCGCCGAGCTCGGCGTCGAGCTCTACTCGCAGCATCACATCGGCGAGATCGAAGACGCGCAGGGCTAGCAATCGCCGCGGCCAAGCTACAACGGTAAACAAGAAATTAATTTGCGCCCGCGAGTTCCATCGAGGAGCTCGCGGGCGCCTTGTTTTGCGCGAGCGCATTCGTTAACAATCACGGTTAAGAAGTTAGGGTTAATCTCGGCTTAAACATTCGCTGCCATCCTCACCCTCGTTCGTGATCTCCGCGGAGTCGCATTTCGCGACGCCGCGCGACGAGAGGGTGATGTCATGGTGAGCGTGAAAGTCGCGTCCTTAGTTGGCGCCGCTGTCGCAGTTTTCGCGGGCGTGGCGCAGGCAGCCGACATGCCGGGCCTGCCGCCGATCTATGCGCCGCCGGTCGAAGAATATTCGCCGTCACCGTCGGGCTGGTATCTGCGCGGCGACATCGGCATGACCAACCAGCAATTCAACGGCCTCCATCAGCGCCTTTACGATGTGCCGGGCACCTCGGTCGAACACGGTCGGCTTCGGCTGGGACAGCGCGCATGTTTGTCGGCCTCGGCCTCGGCTACAAGATCAACGACTGGTTCCGCGCCGACGTCACCGGCGAATACCGCGGCAAGACCAACTTCCACGGCTCCGATTCGACGTCGTCTTCAACGGCGGAACCGGTGTCGACAACTACTCGGGCAGCAAGTCCGAGTGGGTGTTCCTGGCCAACGCCTACTGTCGATCTCGGCACCTGGTGGTGCGTGACGCCGTATATCGGCGCCGGCGTCGGCATGGCCGACATCATGATGAAGCGGCTTCCGCGACGACGGCTTCACCTACATCGGCGGCGTGCTGAACAACTCGACGGCTTACGCCGAGGATGCATCGAAGTGGAATTTCGCCTGGGCGGTCCACGCCGGCCTCACCTACAAGGTGACCCAGGCGATGAGCATCGACCTCGGCTACCGCTACCTCGACATGGGCAGCGGCACGACCGGAGCGACGCGCGCCTTCGACGGCAGCTTCACCAACGGCGGGCCGTTCACCTTCAAGAACATCACTTCGCACGACTTCAAGCTTGGCGTCCGTTGGATGCTCGAGCCGCCGGTGCAGACCCAGCCGACCATGCTGCCCCCGTTGATGCGGCGCGGCTGAGCGGGCCACTCCATGAGTCGGGTCCGTGTCATTGTCGGAGGCTTGGCGGGCGCACTCGCAATGATGGCGAGTGCCCACGCCGCCGATCCGGCAACGGCGTGGCGGGTGCCGGCGACGGTTGACGGATCGGTCCTGCGCGGATCGGAGCCTGCCTACGGCGGAGAGCCGACTGCGCCGCCGCCTCGCTTCGTGCCGGCCCCGCCGACCTACCGGCGATGGGGCGGGCTTTATTTCGGCGGCCACATCGGTCTCGCCGATGGCTCCACCGACTTCGGGCAGGGCACTGAATCGCAAATTGCCAACATCCTCCGTAACGACGTCGTTGGCGATCACGTTGCCGGTTGGACGACGTTGTCGAGTGTGGACGGCACCAAGCAGATGTACGGCGGGTTCGTCGGCTACAACGCCCAGTGGGAAAGCGATTTCATCCTTGGCGCCGAATTGAACTACAGCCGCTTCCTGAGCGGCGGCCTCGAAGGCTCGTCGACGGATTCGATGACGCGGCTGTTCAACGATGATGCGCAAGCACCGGCGCAGCACCACTATTTCTACACCGCGAGCGTCACCAGCAGTGCCAGCGCGCGAATCGTGGATTACGCCACGGCGCGCGCCCGCGCCGGGTTCGTTTTCGACAGGCTGTTGCCCTATGCGTTCGTCGGCGGGGCGTTGGCCAGGGTCGATATCGTCCGCAGCGCCACCGTGGCCTATCAGCGCCAGGACATTCCCGACAATGCGGTTCCGGCGATCACGCCGCTGCCGACTTATAACTTCGGCCCCCAGACTCAAAGCGAACAGCAGAAGGATGCCATTGCCTACGGATTTGCCGCGGGTGCGGGCATCGACGTTGCGCTGACGCAGAATGTTTTCGTCCGCGCCGAATATGAATACATCGGGTTCCTGCCGGTGCATGATTTCAAAATCCGCATCGGAACAGGGCGCCTCGGTGTCGGCATCAAGTTCTAGCTCCGCCTTCGGTGCCGGGTTTTGCCGGCTTGACGCGGGCTTGCGACGCTTTCCCCGCTTGACGCGGGCTTTTACCTTCCTTATGTCCAGCGGCGGGACACCCTTCCCCACCGAGGGGCATCTATCTGGAAGGATAGACGACATGAGCAAATCCGCCCGGCGTGCGGCCGGTCATCCCGCACTTTTCGTCCGGCCCCTGCGCCAAGCGCCCGGGCTGGAGCCTGCAAGCCCTCACCGACGCAGTTCTGGGACGTTCGCACCGATCGAAGATCGGCAAGGCGAAGCTCAAGCGCGCCATCGATCTCACCCGCGAGGTGCTGGAAGCGCCCGCGGACTATCGCATCGGCATCGTGCCGGCCTCCGACACCGGCGCCGTCGAGATGGCGCTGTGGTCGCTGCTCGGTCCGCGGCCGGTCACGATGCTGGCCTGGGAATCCTTCGGCGAAGGCTGGGTCAGCGACGTCCAGAAGGAACTCAAGCTCAAGGACGTGAAGGTGCTGAAAGCGCCGCTACGGCGAATTGCCCGACCTCTCCAAGGTCGATCTGGAACTCCGACGTGGTGTTCACCTGGAACGGCACCACCTCCGGCGTTCGCGTGCCGAACGCCGACTGGATCAAGGCCGACCGCCAGGGTCTGACGATCTGCGACGCCACCTCGGCGGCTTTCGCGCAGACGGCTCGATTGGCCGAAGCTCGATGTCGTGACCTTCTCCTGGCAGAAGGCGCTCGGCGGCGAGGCCGCGCACGGCATGATCGTGCTGTCGCCGCGCGCCGTGGCGCGGCTCGAAAGCCACACGCCGGCCTGGCCGCTGCCGAAAATCTTCCGCATGACCAAGGGCGGCAAGCTCAACGAGGAGATTTTCGAGGGCGCCACCATCAACACGCCGTCGATGCTGTGCGTCGAGGACTATCTCGACACGCTCGCCTGGGGCAAATCGGTCGGCGGGCTCAACGCGCTGATCGGGCGCGCCGACGCCAACGCCGAAGCGATCGCCGACTGGGTGGCGCGCACGCCCTGGATCGAGTTCCTGGCGAGCGAGCCGGCGATCCGCTCCAACACCTCGGTCTGTCTCAAGGTGGTCGATCCGGCGGTGCTGAAGCTTCCCGCCGACGCGCAGGCCAAGTTCGTCAAGGGCATCGCCGCGGCGCTGGAGAAGGAGGGCGTCGCCTACGACATCGACGCCTACCGCGACGCGCCGTCGGGCCTGCGCATCTGGTGCGGCGCGACGGTCGAGCGCGCCGACGTCGAGGCGCTGACGCTCTGGCTCGACTGGGCCTACGCCGAGGCCAAGGCCGCGCTGCCGAAGGCGGCGTGACGAGAACTCTCGTTCGTGATGGCCGGACAAAAGGCGCGAAGCGCCGTCTTCAAGCCCAAGTCCCGGCCATCGTTCCGAAAAATCTGACGCCTTTTTCATTGGATCATCCCATGCCCAACGTTCTCATCTCCGACGCGCTTTCGCCCGCCGCCGTGCAGATCTTCAAGGATCGCGGCATCGAGGTCGATTTCCAGCCGAACCTCGGCAAGGACAAGGACAAGCTCGCCGAGATCATCGGCAACTACGACGGCCTTGCGATCCGCTCCGCCACCAAGGTGTCGCCGAAAATCCTGGAGAAGGCGAAAAAGCTGAAGGTGATCGGCCGCGCCGGCATCGGCGTCGACAATGTCGACATTCCGGCCGCGACCGCGCGCGGCGTCATCGTCATGAACACGCCGTTCGGCAACTCCATCACCACCGCCGAGCACGCCATCTCGCTGATGCTGGCGCTGGCGCGCCAGATTCCCGAGGCCGACACCTCGACGCGCGCCGGCAAGTGGGAAAAGAACAAGTTCATGGGCGTCGAGATTTTCGGCAAGACGCTCGGCGTGATCGGCTGCGGCAACATCGGCTCGATCGTCGCCGACCGCGCCGTCGGCCTGAAGATGAAGGTGATCGCCTACGATCCGTTCCTGTCGGCCGGAGCGCGCGATGGACCTCGGCGTCGAGAAGGTCGAGCTCGACGAACTGTTCAAGCGCGCCGATTTCGTCACGCTGCACACCCCGCTCACCGACAAGACCAAGAACATCGTCGATGCCGCGGCGCTGAAGAAAATGAAAAAGGGCGTGCGCATCGTCAACTGCGCCCGCGGCGGCCTGGTCGACGAGGCGGCGTTGTACGACGCGCTGAAGAGCGGCCACGTCGCCGGCGCCGCCTTCGACGTGTTCGTCGAGGAGCCGGCGACCAGCAATCCGCTGTTCTCGCTGCCCAACGTGGTGTGCACGCCGCATCTTGGCGCCGCCACCAGCGAGGCGCAGGAGAACGTCGCGCTGCAGGTCGCCGAGCAGATGTCGGACTATCTGCTGCGCGGCGCGATCTCCAACGCGGTGAACTTCCCCTCGATCACGGCCGAAGAGGCGCCGCGCCTCAAGCCGTTCATCGCGCTCGCCGAAAAGCTCGGCTCGTTCGCCGGCCAGCTCACCGAGACCGGCATCAGCAAGGTGCAGCTCTCCTACGAGGGCGCGGTGGCGCAGATGAACACCAAGGCGCTGACCTCGGCCGCCATCGCCGGCTTGCTGCGGCCGATGCTGCAGGACATCAACGTCGTCTCGGCGCCGATCGTCGCGAAGGAGCGCGGCATCGTGGTCGAGGAGGTGACGCGGGAGGCCGAGGGCGATTACGAAAGCCTGATCACGGTGACGGTCACCACGCAGGGCCAGACGCGCGCGGTGTCCGGCACCGTGTTCGCCGATGGCCGGCCGCGCATCGTCAACATCAAGGGCATCCGCATGGACGCCGAGTTCGGCCCCTCGATGATCTACATCACCAATCTCGACAAGCCGGGCTTCATCGGCCGCTTCTCCTCGACGCTGGGCGAGGCCGGCATCAACATCGCCACCTTCCATGTCGGCCGCGAGGCGCCGGGCGGCAGCGCCATCGCGCTGATCGAGATCGACGGCGAACTGCCGGCCGACGTGCTCGCCAAGGTGCGCGCGCTGCCGCAGGTGCAGCAGGCCAAGCCGCTGAAGTTCTGACCTTGATCGTATCGCTGCTCCATCACTTCTTGATGCACACCGCGTTGAGCTTCACCGTGGCGTCGCCGGCCTTCTTGTCGCCGCGATTGGTGACGGCGACCGTCCAGCTTGCTGGCGTGTCGGGGAAGCTCTCCTGCATCTCGACATTGGCGCTGCGGCCTTTCACGGTGCGCGCGCCGCCGGCCAGCACGTAGGCGCCGTCGCCGCACGGCGATCTGCTGCCGCGCGGTGCCGTTGTCGGCCTTCACGGTCACGTCCTTGTCGACGAAATAGACATTCTGGAAGTTGCGGATGTCGGCGCCCTCCTTGCTGCCGAGGCAGACCGCGTAGGTCGCGCGCCTCCGCGGCGGGTCCCGATCCGCGGCGCGCCGTTGACCGCCCGGACGTTCCAGCCGTTCGGATCGGGATAGCTCAGCTCCAGGCGCGGCGCCGCCGGTCCCCGGTAGTCCGGGGTCGAGCCCGAAGCCGCCGGAGATGACGAGCGCGCCCTGCGGGCAGGCCTGGCGGCCGGTCGCGCTGACGAATCCCGACGGCAGGCCGAACTGGCTCGACACATGCAGCAGCTTGGTTTGCTGCGCCATCAGCACGGACGCCTTGCGCGCCGCCGGCAGCATGCACAGCGCAAAGCCGCGCACCTGCAACGACTGCACGCTCTCCGGCTTCTGCCGGTTGACCACGCGCATCACCCAGGACTCGCCGTCCGGATAGCTCTCCAGGATGCGCAGCGAAGCCTTGCCCTGCAGGATGCTCAGGCCGCCGGTGATGGCGCGGCCCTTCGGGCAGGTGGTCGAGCCGGTGCGGACGAAGTCGGCCTCGTCGCTCCAGAAGAAGGTCGGGCTGAAAATCTCGATATAGGGGAACTTGGCCACCTCGATCGGCTCGGTCGACTGCGCGGTTTGCGCGCCGAGCGGACCGGCGGCGCCGGCCAGGGCGAGCGACGGCCAGCAGTGGCGGATCAGCAGTGTGCCGGATCGATTTCATGGCGCCCCTCGGCCTTGGCCCTGCTCGTTCCGGGCCCGAGCCTGTCGTGTCGGCGCGGCGTTCGCAAGAGCGGCCGCATTGCCGGCGCGGTCCGAGCTGCGCCATCGTGCCGCCGCGGCGATGGCTGCTATGCCCACATGAAGCTGCCGTAATGCCTTGAAATAGCTTCAGAAATGCGTCCTGTGAGGATCGGCGGCATGGCGGCGTCTGCCTTGTCTGGCGCGGTGTCATCCTTTATCCGAGATTGAGCCCCATCGGCTCGGCGAACGGTTGCGGGCTGGGGGAAGGGATCTGAATGGCGAATGTGGTGGTGGTCGGCTCGCAGTGGGGCGACGAAGGCAAGGGCAAGATCGTCGACTGGCTGTCGGAGCAGGCCGACGTCGTCGTTCGCTTCCAGGGCGGTCATAACGCCGGCCACACGCTCGTCATCGACGGCGTCACCTACAAGCTGTCGCTGCTGCCGTCCGGCGTGGTGCGGCCGAACAAGCTTTCGGTGATCGGCAACGGCGTCGTGCTCGATCCGCGCGCGCTGATCGCCGAGATCGACCGGCTCAAGGAGCAGGGCGTCGCCGTCACCCGCGACAATCTGCGCGTCGCCGAAAACGCCACGCTGATCCTGCCGCTGCACCAGGAGCTCGATGTCGCGCGCGAGAAGGCCTCCGGCAAGGGCGCGATCGGCACCACCGGCCGCGGCATCGGTCCGGCCTACGAGGACAAGGTCGGCCGGCGCGCCATCCGCCTGATGGATCTCGCCGACCTGCAGATGCTCAACGGCAAGATCGAGCGGCTGCTGGCGCATCACAACGCGCTGCGCCGCGGCCTCGGCATGCCCGAGATCGCGCCGCGCGCGGTCTACGACGAGCTTGCGCCGATGTCGCGCCGAAGGTGCTGCCGTTCATGGATTCGGTGTGGCGGCTGCTCGACGACAAGCGCCGCGAGGGCCGCCGCATCCTGTTCGAAGGCGCGCAGGGCGCGCTGCTCGACATCGACCACGGCACCTATCCGTACGTGACCTCGTCCAACACCGTGGCCTCGCAGGCGGCGACCGGCTCGGGCCTCGGGCCCGAGCGCGATCGGCTACGTGCTCGGCATCAGCAAGGCCTACACCACCCGGGTCGGCGCCGGCCCGTTCCCGACCGAGCTTGCCGAGGGCGATCCGATCGGCGACGGCATCGGCCAGCGCGGCCGCGAGTTCGGCACCGTGACCGGGCGCCGCCGCCGCTGCGGCTGGTTCGACGCCGTGCTGGTGCGCCAGACCGTGCGGACCAGCGGCATCCACGGCATCGCCCTGACCAAGCTCGACATTCTCGATGCGCTGAAAGAGATCAAGATCTGCGTCGGCTACCGGCTCGACGGCCGCGAAATCGACTATCTGCCGGCCAGCGAGCACGCCCAGGCCCGGGTCGAGCCGATCTACGAAACCGCCGAGGGCTGGCACGCGGTCACCGCGGGCGCGCGTTCCTGGGCGCAACTGCCGGCCGAGGCCATCAAATACGTGCGCCGGATCGAGGAATTGATAGGCTGTCCGGTCGCTTTGCTGTCGACGAGCCCCGAGCGCGAGGACACCATTCTGATGCGCAACCCGTTCGAGACCTGACATAGAGATCGATGGCCGACTACCACCCGCTGATCGCCCGCGCCGTCGCCGGTCTGGAAAAGAACACCGGCGAGAACCGGCGCGCGCTTTACGAGCGGGCGCGCGTGGCGCTGGTGGCGCAGCTTCGCGGCGTGCAGTCCGGCGCTCGAAGAATCCGAGATCACCCGCGAGCGACTGGCGCTCGAAGAGGCGATCCGCAAGGTCGAGGCGGAAGCGGCGCGGCAGGCGCGCGAGAGGCGCGCGGCCGACCCTGCCGCAGGCGCGCCGAGCCGCCGCGCCGGGACGATGCCGCCGCGCCGACGCCGCGACCGCCGTCACCCGACGCAGTCGCCGCGGCCGGCTGCGCCGACGTCGGCGCCGCGGCCGGCTGAAGGCGCGCCGCCGCCGCCGCCGCGACCGGCGCCGCAACCGGCGCAGCGCTGCAGGACGAGGCGCTGAAGGAATTCCGCGACGGCCCGGCTCCGACAGCGCCGCCGGAGCCGCGCCGGCCGCAGTACCGCGGACCACGCCGCGACCACGATTTCGCCGGTGGCGCCATCGCTGCCGCCAGAGCCGCCGGAACAGTCCACGCCGGCAGAGCAGGCCGAGTCGCATGAACCGGCCGCGCCGGAGCGCCATCCGCTCGAGGAGTACGGCCAGCTCGAGCCGCAGATGCAGCCGGAGAATCTGTGGGCGCTGCCGCTCGACGGCACGCAGGCGCGAGGCGCCCGTCGATCTCGACGCGCAGTCAGCCGCCGCCCGCAGCGGCATGGCGCCGCGCGACGAGCCGGAGGAGCGCGAGCCGGCGCGGCGGCCGCCGCGCTCCTACGGCCGGTATGATCCGGATCGGCCTCGTGCTGGTGCTGCTCGCTGGTGATTGGCGGGCTGGTGGTCTGGCAGCGCACCACCATCGCCAATGTCGCGAGCGGCGTCGTGGCGCTGTTCCGGTCGTCGCCGAGCGCACCGCCGCGCGAGGCCGCCGCTCCGGCGCGGCCCAAGATCACCGACCGCATCGGCCAGCCGTCGCCGCAGCCTCGAGCGGACCGCCGGTGGCGCAGCGCGTCGTGCTCTACGAGGAGGAGCCGGACGATCCGCAGGGCAAGCGCTTCGTCGGCACCGTGCTGTGGCGCACCGAGATGCGGCCGGCGACGCCGGGGCGTCCGCCGGAGCTTGCGGTGCGCGCCGACGTCGAGGTGCCGGAGCGCAAGATGAGCGTGACCTTGTCGTTCCGCCGCAACACCGATGCGTCGCTGCCGGCGAGCCACACCATCGAGATCGTGTTCACGCTGCCGGCCGATTCGCCGTCGGGCGGCGTGCAGAAGGTGCCCGGCGTGCTGATGAAGCAGGCCGAGCAGACCCGCGGCGTTCCGCTCGCCGGCCTCGCCGTGCCGGTGACGCCGGGATATTTCCTGATCGGCCTGTCCTCGCTCGAGAGCGACATGCAGCGCAACATTCAGCTGCTCAAGGAGCGCGTCCTGGTTCGACATCCCGATCATCTACAACAACAACCGCCGCGCCATCCTGGCGATGGAGAAGGGCACGCCGGGCGAGCAGGCGTTCGCTGCAGGCCTTCGCGGCGTGGAAGCAGTGAACCGGGCTGCGCTTTAGCGCGCCTGCAGCCCTACGCCGACTGCGGCGGGTCCGGCAGGTTCTCAGCGGCCGGCTCGCCGTCCGCTCTCGGGCGCGGCGGCCTCCTCCTGCTCGATCATCTCATCCTCGGGCTCGACCTCTTCGTCGATCGGCAGGCTCTTGCGGAGCGAGCCGCTGGCGAGGGTGATCTTCTGCCGGGCGACGTAGGGCGAAGGCGCGGCCACCGACGGCGTGGTCTCCCGCGAGCGTGCGTACAAGGCCGCGCCGGCCGTGCCGCCCACCGTTTCGAGATCGTAGAGTTCGCAGGTCGATGCGATGGCGAGGCCGATGCCCTTCAGGTGGCCGCGGCGATAGCAGTACATCGCCAGCGCCGCCCGGACGTCGGGGCTCACGGTTGCGATCAGCTCGGGAAGCCCGGCCTTGCTCGCGCGATAGAGCTCGCCCAGCATGTCGAGTCGGGGACCGGGCAGGGATCGCTGTCCGAATCGCGGCTGATTCGCATGGTCCTCCCTTCGAACACAAATTACGGCAGATTGCAAACGAAGCGTTGTGGAGTCGTTCGAATTATGAGCCGCGCGGGTGTTGTCCTGGTGCATCAGCGCAGCAACCGGCCGGCGGCACAACAAACAAAACGCCGCCTCGCGGCGGCGTTTCTCATTGTTTTGACTCGCAGATTTCAGTGCGCGGCGATCGCCTCGGCCTGCGCCGACGGTGTTTCCATCGCCGCCACCTTGTTCTTCACCGCCTTCTGCACCTTCTCGAAGGCGCGCACCTCGATCTGGCGCACGCGCTCGCGGGAGACGCCGAACTCCTCGGCCAGCTCCTCGAGCGTGACCGGATCGTCGGCGAGCCGCCGCGCCTCGAAGATGCGGCGCTCGCGGTCGTTGAGCACGGCGAGCGCCGACGACAGCGCCTTGCGGCGGTTGTCGAGCTCCTCGTGCGCGGCCATCACGGTTTCCTGGCTCTCGCTGTCGTCGGCGAGCCAGTCCTGCCATTCGCCGGAGTCGCCATCCTCGCGGATCGGCGCGTTGAGCGACGCGTCGCCGCCGAGCCGGCGGTTCATGTCGATGACGTCCTGCTCGGTGACGCCGAGCCGCTTGGCGATGATCTCCACCTGATCGGGGCGAAGGTCGCCCTCCTGCAGCGCGGAGATCTTGCTCTTGGCCTTGCGCAGGTTGAAGAACAGCTTCTTCTGGTTCGCGGTGGTGCCCATCTTCACGAGCGACCACGAGCGCAGGATGTATTCCTGGATCGAGGCCTTGATCCACCACATCGCGTAGGTGGCGAGGCGGAAGCCCTTGTCGGGCTCGAACCGCTTCACCGCCTGCATCAGGCCGACGTTGCCCTCCGAGATGACCTCGGAGATCGGCAGGCCGTAGCCGCGATAGCCCATGGCGATCTTGGCGACGAGACGCAGATGGCTGGTGACGAGCTGGTGCGCGGCGTCGCGATCGCCGTGCTCGCGCCAGCTCTTGGCCAGCATGAATTCCTGCTGCGGTTCCAGCATCGGGAACCGGCGGATTTCTTCGAGATATCGAGTGAGACCGCCTTCGGCGGTCATGATCGGCAAAGCCGCAGTACGGGCCATGACAGCGCCCTCCTTATGTTTGCCCCCGGATTACCCGGCAGGCGATGTGCACCGTCGCTCCCCGAGCCGACGGCACCTTCATGCTGCGGCCGCATATCCCCGACCGCAGTGCAGCATTATACCGAATCGAATGGGGCGAAAGGAAGAAAAACCGCTTCACACCAGCGTGACCCCCGGCAGACCGTTGTCGCACCCCGTCAAGCCCTTGGAAACTAGGGATTTTACGGAGATGCGGCGAGGTCAGCCGGCGGACAAGCTGTGATGTAAACGGACGAGATCGGCCGGCAGTTCCGATCGGAACTCCAGCTTTTGCCCTGAGGTCGGGTGCTGCACCGCCAGTAGATAAGCATGCAGGGCCTGTCGTCCAAGGCCCTGCCAGGGCCTCCTGGGCCGCCTCCGGCAGCCGGGTGGCCTTGGTCTTGAAGCCGGTGCCGTAGGTCGCGTCGCCCAGCAGCGGATGGCCGAGATGCGCCAGATGGACCCGGATCTGGTGGGTGCGGCCGGTCTCCAGCCGGCATTCGATCAGGCTCGCCGCCGGCTTGCCGTCCTTGCCGTCGAAGCGCTCCAGCACCTGCCAGTGGGTGATGGCCTCGCGGCCGTTCGCGCGCACCGCCATCCGGTCGCGGCTCTTCGGATGGCGGTCGATCGGCGCGTCGATGGTGCCCTTCGGCCGGGCCGGCGCGCCCCAGACGAACGCCAGATAGCCGCGCCGCAGCGGTCCGGTGCGGCCGTGGTCGGCGAACTGCGCGGCCAGCGCCTGATGCGCGCGGTCGGTCTTGGCCACCACCATCAGCCCGGTGGTGTCCTTGTCGAGCCGATGCACGATGCCCGGCCGCTTCACCCCGCCGATGCCGGACAGGCTGTCGCCGCAATGCGCGATCAGCGCGTTGACCAGCGTGCCGGTGGCGTGGCCCGCCGCCGGATGCACCACCAGGCCGGCCGGCTTGTCGATGACGATGATGTCGTCGTCCTCGAAGACGATGTTGAGCGGGATGTCCTCGCCGCCGGGCTCGGCCGGCTCCGGCTCCGGCACCGCGACCGCGACGGTCTCGCCCGCGTTGACGCGATAGCCCGGATCGCGGATCGTGCGGGCGCCGATCGCTGACCGCGCCGTCGAGGATCAGCGCCTTGAGGCGCGTGCGCGACAGCGCGGTGCGCGGCGGCCAGCACGCGGTCGAGCCGCTCGCCGGCCTGGCCCGGCGCGATCTCGATGGTTTCTCGGCTTGCCTGCGGCATAGTTTGAAGCGGCCATGGGATGAATATGAGCAGTTCCGAACCGGACGACGAGCCGCCGCTGCCGCCCGAGCAGCAGAAGATCGTCGCCCGGGTGCGCTGGCTGATGCTGATCTCCGGCTTTGCCACCATGCTCGGCATCGCCGTCGTCATCGGCGTCATCGGCTATCGCTTTTTCCGCGGCAATGGAAGCGTGGCGCCGGCCGAGGTCACCGCCCTGCTGCCCAAGGGCGCCAAGGTGACTGCGACCGCGGTCGCCGACGACCGCATCGCGGTGACGATCGAGCAGGGCGGCATGGTCGAGGTGCGCACCTTCGACCTCAAGACGCTGCAGCCCGACCGGGCGGCTCCGCTTCGCCACCGAGCCGTGAGGTCCGCTGCGCCGCGGCGACTTGCCTGCCCGCGGGATCGGGGCTATTTCAAAAGCCTTGCCGGACGCTCCCTTCGTCTAGCGGTTAGGACGCGGCCCTCTCAAGGCTGAAACGGGGGTTCGATTCCCCCAGGGAGCGCCAATGATTTCAGTAGCTTAGACATCGATGGCAAAAGCCATCGAATATCCGTCAAATAAACGTCTGCGGACCTCAGCGAATATCGCGTGCTGTAGACGAACATGACTTTCTTTCCCAGCAGTATGCACGAATCACTTCGCGGTCATCACGCGTGCAAGAGAGAAGTCATGTCTGCAAAAAATTCAGCCCACGCGCGCAGACGAGATAGAGGACAGTGACCGAGCGCCACAACCTTGCTGCGTTGAATAACATGAGGCGGCGGCGGGGCAGGAATGACGCGAATGACCCACAGGCGACATGGTTCAGGCGCTCTTAAACTCCTCGACGCGCTTCCGAGCCGCTACCATGGGTTCAAGGTCTGAACGTGGGGGCGGGTGTGAGGCGGCGGGAATTCATCATCAGTCTTGGCAGCGCAATCGCGCTGCATCCTAACGTCGTTTACGCGCAGCAACCCGCGCGGACCCCGCGGATCGGCGTGATCTCTGGCACGGCCGAAGCCGATCCGCAGATCAAGTCATGGATCGCGGGCTTTACGCGCGGCCTTGAGGAGCTCGGCTGGCATCCAGGGCGCAATGTCGCACTCGATTTTCGCTGGGGCGACGGCAACATGGCCCGCATTCGCAATCATGCGACCGAGTTCGCGCAGCAGCCTCCCGATGTTGTTTTCTCGATTGGCACGGCCTCGACGGGAGCGATGAAACAAGCGGGCGGGTCGGTGCCGGTAGTGTTTGCAGTCGTCAATGATCCAGTAGCCCAAGGCTATGTGTCGAGCATGGCGAAGCCTGGCGGCAATATCACCGGCTTCAGTCTGATGGAGGACTACTCGGTCCTCGGCAAGTCGATGGGATTTCTCAAACAACTCGCCCCGGCGATCACGCGCATCGCGATGTTGTTCAATCCGGACACCTACCCGTATTACGAAACCTATCTGAAGTCCGCCACCACGCCGCTCGATGTGAGTGGGATGCGCGTTCATTCCGTTCCAGAAATCGAAGCCGAGATCGCCAAGCTTGCCGAACTCCCCGGTATTGGTCTCCTGGTCGCGCCCGACACCTTTACCAACGTAAACCGCGGTCCGATTATCCGGGCTGCCGCGCAACACCGGATCCCCACGACATATCCATATCGCCAATACGTGGTCGACGGTGGCCTGATGGCCTATGGCCCTGAGCCAGCCGAGACCGTGCGGCAGGCGGCCACGTATATCGACCGCATCCTCAAGGGCGAGAAGCCTGCCGATCTCCCGATCCAGGCGCCGAATAAGCTTGAGCTTGTCATCAATGCGAAGATAGCCAAGGCGCAAGGCCTTCAAGTGCCGTCCACTCTCATGTTCACCGCCGACGAGGTGATCGAGTGATGTCTGCCGCTGGCACGTTCGGACATTAAACGATGTCCGCGTTTTGGTCGCTACCGGCGGGATAGTGTTGCAAAAGTCGAAAGTTGCAGGGCGACGAAATTTTCGAGAAAACCCTGAGCGGCACTCAATCGCCGATTCGTATAGGCTCAATCGCGTTGCAGAAATTACCGGTGAGTTTAACGCGAGGCGATGAGGTCCCTCGCATCTCTATCTGAAAACCGCGCCCACGGCCCGGAGAATTTTTGAACCCCAGTGCAAAACGACTTTTGCAACACAATCGGCGGATAAGCGGACATTCGGCGAATGGGCCAAAAATGACGTGATTGACCCAGGCTGTGTGAAAACCCCATCGACGCTATGATTCCCTTGCTGAATTGGCGGGGAAAATGATGAAGAGTTTCGTTCAAGGGGCGGATCGCCAGCAGACGACGCTGTTGCCGGAATGCCTCGATGATTGGGTCGACGAGAGCAATCCTGTTCGCGCGGTCGATGTGTTCGTCGATGCGCTGGAACTTCGCGACCTCGGGTTCGATGGCGTTGATCCGGCAGCGACCGGCCGGCCCGCGTATCATCCTTCGCCGATGCTCAAGCTCTACATCTACGGCTATCTCAACCGGGTCCAATCGAGCCGGCGGCTGGAGCGTGAGGCTGGCCGCAATCTGGAGGCGATGTGGCTGACGGGACGCCTCGTTCCGGATCACAAAACCATCGCCGATTTCCGCAAGGACAACGGCCCCGCCATCAAGAAGGTCTGTGCGCAATTCGTTGCCTTGTGCCGCAAGATGGGGCTGCTGGCGAAGGCCAGCGTTGCCATCGATGGCAGCAAGTTCAAAGCGGTGAACAGTCGTGACAACAACTTCACGCAGGGCAAGATCCAGCGCCGCCAGAAGCAGATCGAAGAGAGCGTGGCGCGCTACATGAGCCAACTCGACACCGCCGACCGCCAGACTGCCGCAGGAGAAGAGCCGTCGGGAGCGGTGCTGCTGACCAAGACGCGGCTTAAGGAAAAGCTGGTGAAGCTCGAAGAAGAAGTGAAACGGCTAGCCGCGATTGAAAAGGCATTGCTAGCCTCGCCTGACAAGCAGATATCGCTGACCGATCCCGATTGCCGCTCGATGGCAACGAGCGGGCGCGGTTCAGGCATGGTCGCCTACAACGTGCAAAGTGCGGTCGACACCACGAACCATCTGATTGTCGCGCACGAGGTCACCAACGTCGGCACCGATAGATCGCAACTGGCGACGATGGCGCAGGCGGCGAAAGCCGCGCTGCGCAGCGATAACTTGGACGTCGTTGCGGATCGGGGCTACTTTAAAGGTGAGGAAATCCTGGCATGCGAACAGGCCGGCGTCGCGGTCACGCTGCCCAAGCCGCAAACCTCGGGCGCCAAGTCAGCCGGCCGCTTTGGAAAACCTGATTTTGTTTATTTGGCCAAGGACGATGTCTATCGCTGCCCGGCCGGCGAGAAGCTGGCGCACCACTTCACCGCTGATGAAGATGGCCAGAAAATGCAGATTTACTTGACGAAGGCGTGCCGCACATGCCCGCTCAAGGATCAGTGCACAACGGCCAACGAGCGCCGCATCAAACGCTGGGAACACGAACACGTCGTCGAGGCCGCGCAGACGCGGCTCGATCAGAACCCGCAAGCCATGCGTGTGCGTCGCGAAACCGTCGAGCATCCGTTCGCCACGCTGAAGATGCGGATGGGTGCGACGCACTTTCTAATGAAGCGGCTGCCCAATGTCGCGACCGAAATGGCGCTGAACGTACTCAGCTACAATCTCACGCGCGTGCTGAACATCGTCGGCGTTAAGCCATTGCTGGCAGCCATGCGGGCGTGAGGTGCGAGCAGTGGACTCAATGGCGGCACCAACGGCCGCCCACGTTGCGCCGAGGTGCAGGGAGGTTGCCTCGAGACGCAGAACAGCAAAAATACCCTGAAATCGCTGCGTTGGTGTCAGTCACTGTTGGTCGAGAGCGGTTTCGGAATGCGGAGCCGCGTTTTTACACAGCCTGGACCCAAAGCGGACCTGGTCTTCATCGGGTAGCCAATAGGCTCGGCAGTGTGTCGAACAGAACGAAACATTGCAGATCGCGCCTTGGGGCGTGGACCAGATCGATCCGGGAACTCTGAGTAGGCTACCTAGGCCACGCCGCGACGAATTCGGATAGAGTGCGCCGGGGTGCACTGGCCGGACTGTGACATGGACGTGGGAGATTGGCTGCGGGAGTTGGGGCTCGGTCAGTATGAGGCCACCTTTCGCGACAACGCGATCGAAGCGGACATCCTGCCCGACCTGACCGAGAGCGATTTCGAAAAGCTGGGCCTGCTACTCGGGCATCGCAAGCGTCTGCTCAAGGCGATTTCGAGCCTCGATCCGAGTGTCATCGCGTCCGCCCCGGTTTCGCATGGCACGACAGCAACCGCCGCCGAGCGGCGGCAGATCACGGTGATGTTCTGCGACCTCGTCGGCTCGACCGCGATGTCAACTCGGCTCGATCCTGAGGACTTGAGGACGATCATCGGGAGCTATCACCGCTGCTGCGCGGCGTTGGTCGAGCATCACGGCGGTTTCGTCGCCAAGTACATGGGCGACGGCGTGCTTGCCTATTTCGGCTATCCGCAGGCCCACGAGCATGATGCCGAGCGCGCCGTGCAGGCCGGGCTGGCGCTAACCGAGGCGGTGCCGAAGCTTACGACGCCAGCCAATGCGCCGCTGGAGGTGCGGATCGGCATCGCAACCGGCCTCGTCGTTGTCGGCGACCTGGTCGGATCGGGCGATGCACAGGAGCGCGGAGTCGTTGGCGAGACGCCCAACCTGGCCGCGCGTCTCCAAGGCCTCGCCGAGCCAGGCATGGTAGTCCTGTCCGACAGCACTCGCCGGTTGATCGGCAATCTGTTCGACCTCACCGACCTTGGCCGCAAGGACCTCAAGGGGATCGATGGTCTTGTGCGAGTCTGGGCCGCACTCCGGCCGAGCGCGGTGGCGAGCCGCTTTGACGCGTTGCGTGTGACGGGGCCGACGGCGCTGGTCGGCCGCGAGGAAGAGATGGAGCTGCTGATACGTCGCTGGTCGAGAGCGTCGGGTGGCGAGGGCCAAGTCATTCTGCTGTCGGGTGAAGCCGGCATCGGCAAGTCGCGCCTCTCCGCAGCACTAATGGAGCGGCTCGTGACCACATCACACACGCAGTTGCGATTCTTCTGTTCTGCGCAGCGCACAGATAGCGCGCTGCATCCCGTGATCGCCCAGTTGGAACGCGTGGCAGGTTTCGCTCATGACGATACGCCGGTGGCGCGACTCGACAAGTTCGACACATTGCTGGCGCAGACCGCAACGCCGCCGGAGCATGCCGCTCTGCTGGCCGAGTTGCTGTCCCTGCCGAACGATGGCCGCTATCCCGAACTGAAGCTCCCGGCCCCGCAGCGTCGGCAGCGGACATTACAGGCGCTGATCGCGCAGATGGAAGTACTGGCCGGTCACAGCCCGGTGCTGATGATCTTCGAGGACGCGCACTGGACCGACCCAACCAGCCTCGAGTTGTTCGGCCGGATCGTGGATCGGATTGCGGCGCTGCCGGTGCTGTTGGTCGTGACGTCACGGCCCGAGTTCAATGCGCCATGGATCGGGCGGCCTCATGTGAGCGCCATAACGCTGAACCGGCTGGTGCAGCGGGATGCCGGGGCGATCATCGACAGCGTGGCGGGGGCCGAGACACTGCCAGCCGATATCCGGCGGGCCATCATCGAGCGGACCGACGGCATCCCGCTGTTCGTCGAGGAGATGACCAGGGCGGTCGTTGAGGCGGGCAATGAAAGCGATTCTGGGCGCGCTTCAACTGAGTCTTCAACGCTTGCAGTTCCGGCGAGTCTGCACGCATCGCTAATGGCGCGGCTCGACCGGCTAGGTCCAGCCAAAGAGATCGTGCAGGTCGGAGCGGCTATCGGCCGGGAGTTCTCCCATGCGCTCTTGGCCGTGGCCGCAGGCAAATCCGAAGCCGAGCTTCGCCAAGCTCTCGACCGGATCGTCGAGGCCGGACTGGTGGTGAGGCAGGGCGTGCCGCCGCAGGCGACCTATCTTTTGAAGCATGCATTGGTGCAGGACGCGGCATACGGCATGCTGCTGCGCGAGCCGCGGCGCGCGCTACACGCGCGGATCGCTGCGGCGCTGGAAACGCAATTCGCCGACACGGCGGAGGCCGAGCCGGAAGTCCTCGCGAACCATTTCAGCCGGGCTGATCTCCCCGACCAGGCGGCGCGCTCATTCGAGCGCGCCGGCGACCGCGCGGCGGCGCGTTCCGCCTACGCAGAAGCGGTCGCGCATTTCAGCGCGGCGCTGATGCAGCTAAGCCGGTTGCCGACGTCTGAGGAACGCAGCCGACGCGAGCTCGCCGTCTTGTTCAAGCAAGGTCCGGCCGTGCTCACTTTGAGAGGCTTGCGTAATACGGACATCGAACAGATCTATCAGCATGCCTACGATATCGCCCGGGAGCTTGCGGACGAGCACGGCCTGTTCAAGGCGCTCTGGGGGCTGTGGTTTTTCGCCAACCTTGGCCGCAGAACCGATGTCGCCCGAGAGCGCGTGGCCGAGTTGATTCTTCTCAGCCAGCGGTCAGGCGACGAGGCCCTGCTGCTCGAAGCCATTCATTGCCGGTGGTCCACGGCCTTTTTCAGCGGCGACGTGGCCGACATTTTCGAAAGCGTTCGTGATGGGCTGAAGCTTTACGATCGTGAAAAGCACAGTCGGCTGGGCGCCGAGTTCGGCGGCCACGACCCTGGCGTCTGCGCCTACACGGTTCGCGGCACGGCGTTCGCGCAAGTCGGTGACCGGCGACAGGCAATCGAGAATATTGAACGCGGTGTCGAACTGGCGCGAGCGGTCAATCAGCCGTCGAGTGAAATATTCGCGATGATCAATGCGCTCTACACCTATCAAATGTTGGGCGATAGGCCCGGCGTGCTCAACTGGGCATCGAAGATGCTCGATCTTGCCAACAGGTTCGAGTTGCCCGCGCAGCGTTCGACAGCCACCTTTCTGGCCGCATGGGCGGGCGCCTGCGACGGCAACCTGGACGCGGGCCTCAAGGCCATGGAAGCTGAATTCGACCGCGTCTCGCGGTTGGGGCCGCTTCCTGTCTTCTACGTCGGGCTGATGGCGCGCGTGCGGATTGAAGCTGGGCAGGCGGCACAGGCGCTCGAACTGCTGGACGACATTATTAAGACCGTGAGAGAGCCGGGCGTCGGCATTTACGTGCCGGAAATCCATCGCTTGCGGGGCGAATGCCTGCTGCGGCTCCATTCGGGCGATTTCAGCGCAGCCATCCGGGAATTTGAAACCGCGATTGTAACAGCAAAGCGGCAGCAGGCGCGCATCTTTCAACTCGCCGCAGCCTTCAGTCTCGCGCAGGCGTCGGCCGACGCTGGCCGCGCGGAAAACGCTGTCGCACCTTTGCGCGAGGCCGTCGAGGCGTTGGGGGACGACTGCGATGCGGCGCAGCTAGCGCAAGCGCGGGAGTGGCTTGCCGCGCATTCATGAGCAATGTCGCGAACCTGGTCTGCGGCGGTATTGGAGTCTACTATTGCACTACCCGGACGTAACGGCATGTTCGACTTGAGTCCGCTTTTAGAGCAAGAGCGGAAAACAAAGGCTCAATGCGAGTATTTCGCATTTTGACCCATATCGACTATTCGCCAACATTTCATGTTGCAGTAGCGAAGCCGTTTCTGGCCCTTTCAAAGTAGCTGATTGGCTCGATACGATGCTGCGTCCGATCCTGGAGCTGCCATGAGGCGGAGGGAGTTTTTCGGTGTTCTCGGCGGGGCGGCAACGGCATGGCCGTTTGCGGTTCGTGCGCAGCTGCCGTCGGCAATGCCGGTGATTGGGTATCTTGGCGCTTCGTCGTTCGAAAAGTCGGCCGGTCTGAGTTCTTCCTGCCTTCAAGCGAGGCTTGGCCGAGGCCGGCTACGTGGAGGATCGTAACGTCGCGATCGAATACCGCTGGGCGGAAGATCAGTACGGTCGACTACCGGCGCTCGCTTTGGAACTGGTCCGACGCCAAGTGGCGGTGCTTGTCGCGGGTGGTAGTCCAGCGGCGTTGCCGGCCAAGGCGGCGACGACTGCTATCCCAATCGTCTTCATGATTGGGTCCGATCCGGTCGAGCTTGGTCTCATCGCAAGCCTCAATCGTCCAGGCAGCAACCTCACCGGGGTCGCCTACCTCAACGTCGAGGTCGCTCCAAAACGCTTGCAAATACTACGCCAGCTACTGCCTGCGGCCAAATCAATTGCCCTGCTGGTCAATTCCGCCGATCCTACAGAGGCGGCCGCGCAAACGAAAGAATTGCGGGCTGCGGCGAATACGTTTGGCTTGCGCTTGCTTGTCGTGAATGCAAGTAGCCCAATCGATATTGAGGAGGCGTTCGCAACCATGATGCGCGAGCGCATTGATGCACTGCAGATCGGCGTCGACCCTTTGTTCGGCAATCACATCGATCAGATCGTCGCCCTGGCAACACGCAACAAGCTGCCGACGATCTACCCTTGGCGCGAATTCACGGCCGCCGGCGGTCTCATGAATTATGGATCGAGCATTCCCGAGGCTTTCCGCCTTGTGGGAGTTTACGCTGGGCAAATATTGAAGGGCGCAAAGCCAGCCGATCTGCCAGTGCAACGATCCACTAGGTTGAGGTTCGTGATCAACCTCAAGACCGCCAGGGCGCTCGGCATCGAAGTGCCACCTACTCTGTCGGCCATTGCCGACGAGGTGATCGAATAGCGATGCAGTTTACCGCAGTGCAAATGGCAGAGATTGAACCACTACGGACATCGAAGTCGGTCGCCTTCACGTGCGCTGTCCAGACCGATAAAATTTGGTTGTTTGGCACGTAGGCTTACCTTCGACATTTTTTGCAGAGGAGAGGCGTATGAAGCGAATTATTCTCTCGATTGCATTGCTGGCAGGGCTATCTGGCGTCGCATTCGGGCAGGCCGGACCCGCAGCGGAAATCGCACCGGCTGCAAAGCTACGCGTTGGCATGATCTCCATCACGGTCCTTGGCGGCGTGGCCGAGCCAGTCGCGAGATTCATTGGACAGAAGCTGGGCGCGGCCGTCGAACCGGTGATGTATCCGAACCCGGACGCTTATCTACAAAGCTTCGGCAAGGGTGAATGGGACATCGCCATCGGGCCTCGCGTCCTTGCCCCTGCCGATAAGGCGGATTCCACGGCGAACCTTTGGGCAATCAGTCTCGTCTACGTCGCCGCGCCGGGAACAGAATTTCCCGATATCGCCTCCGTTGATAAGGCAGGTGTAAAGATTGGTACGATTCGCGGCGCTCCCTCCGACCGCGTGCTGACGCGGGAAATCAAGGCCGCCGAGATCGTCCGCATTCCTCTGAGCCCCACCATTGCGGCTGATGCAGCCGACCTTCTGCGCTCCGGCAAGGCGAACGTCTTTGGCGCGGACTCAGGCGTTGGATACCCTGCCGCCGAGGCCCTGCCTAACGCCAAGATCGTACCAGGCGTCTTCGGAACGGTTCTCGTGGCGGCGGCGCTGCCGAAAGGTCGTTCTCCCGCGGCGCAGGCTCTACTTGCGACACTCGTAGACGAAGCAAAGCAAACCGGCGTGGTGCAGAAGGCGATTGATGCGAAGGGCCTCAAGGGCGTGAGTGTTGCAACAAAATAGAGGGCCATATGACCGCTGGTGACCACCGGCAACGGACACTGGCCAGCAACTCATGTTGCAGTAGCGAAATTGTTTGAGCCCCTATCAAAGCAATCCGTTGAGCCGATCGATGCCGTCGGCTGGTCGTGCCACGACTTCCGGCCAGAGTGTCATTCCACTTGCCATCCAGGGGGACGCCGAATGCATCACGTGAAACGGCGCGACTTCATCGCCTTGCTCGGCAGCGCCGCCACCATCTGGCCGCTTGCGGTGCGGGCGCAGCAGCCGGTTGCGAACATGCCGGTGGTCACGCTCGTCAATGCCAGAAGGGCTGACGCCGCCATCGCGCTCATCGCCGAGTTTCGAAAAGGCCTGAGCCAGGCTGGGTTCACGGAAGGCAGGGATTTGGCCGTCGAATATCACTGGATGGACGGTCACTATGAGGAGCTTCCCGCGATCCTAAGCGACGCCGTCAGACGCCACGTTGCAGTCGATCGCAACGCCGGCCAGTACCCCCGGTTCGCTCGCGGCCAAGGCCGCCACATCGGCCATTCCGATCGTGTTCGGCGTGGGTGAGGATCCAGTGGCGCTCGGATTAGTAGCGAGCCTGGCGCAGCCCGGCGCCAACGCGACCGGGATCAATTTTTTCGCAAGCGAGATCGACTCCAAACGGCTCGGCCTCATGCATGAGCTGTTGCCCAGGGCAAGGCGTCTGGCCGTACTGGTCAATCACGCCAATCCGATAACAGCAGAGGCAACCACGAGAGCCCTTAACGACGCGGCTCCCGGTCTTGGTTTGCAACCGCTGTTTTTTCAAAGCGAGCACGGCAGCTGAAATCGATGCTGCGTTTGCCGCATTCGCCGATGCGCGAGCGGAAGCGCTGTTCATCGCGCCCGATGGCTTCTTTGCCAGCCGACACCTGCAACTGGCCACGCTCGCGGCGCGCGGCCGAATACCCGCCAGCGATTTTGCAAAGGACTCAGTCGGGGATGGTCTGCTGATGAGTTACGGGACCAGCATTGCCGATGTGTTCCGCCAGGTCGGCGTCTATGTCGGCAGCATCCTCAAAGGCGTCAAACCGGCCGATCTACCGGTTTTGCAAGCGACCAAATTCGAATTCACGATCAACCTGCAAGCCGCACGGTCGCTCGGCATCGATGTCTCGCCATCGTCTCCTGGCGCGTGCCGACGAGGTGATCGAATAGCGAGCTAGTTGCTGCGGTGCGAATGTCGCTGTTTGGCACGAACCGGACCGCCCACGATGTCTGCTCTGCGGTGTGCGCCGTGGAAAGGCGGCGTTTTCCAGTGGGTGCAAGCCCCACCCGGCAACCGCTCCAGCCGGAAGCAATCGGAGCAGTCATGGAGGTAACGAAGTGGCTGAAGCCTTCGATTAGCGTGTCACGAATTGGTGACAGCGCAAGTGTGCAGGCCGCAACGTGAGTGAACGCTGAGCAATCCTCGAAAAGGACAATGCGCAGGCCGACCCGACCACCCTTTCGGGGAAGGCTGATACGGCTGGGCGAAATGAGCGAAGTAGTGCGCCCAGACGCTGCGCCGGGGTAGTGGCGGCGGCATGTACACAAGGAAGACGCACGAAACACGGGAAGCCCCAAGGCGTGGTCAGCGATGACCAACCGGACGCCCGCGAGGGACAGGCTGGGCGCTCTGGGGTGGCGGAGAGGTTCGTAGTACCGCTGAAGCCGGGTAACTCCGGTGGAGGGAAGGGGCCTCAGTTCAAGACAGACGCAATACGTAGCGAAGGACCTGGAGATTGGGAAACCTATAAACTCCGATGAGTGTTCAGAAACTGCAGATGGCGTTGCACGCGAAAGCAAAGGCGTGAGGTCTTGTCCGAGAGCCGGATGCGGGAAATCTGCCTGTTCGGTTCGATGAGCGGGATGTGGAAACGGAGCCATGGTGAAACTATTGAGGCACCGCCAGACGAAAGAGGCGGCAACAGATATGTTCTACCTACAGCCACCGCGCCACATCTCGACTCTACCGCTATCGGGGGGGGTAAGCAGACGTGACGCGGATAGTCCAAATTCGACGCGAATGACGCTGGCTGCGCAAAAAAACGCGCTGTTGATTTTGTTCCTCGCTTTAGGATTTCTCGCGTGCTTTGCGGGAGGATCCGACCAAATCTGGTTTGAGAACACCAAGTAATATGGAATGATCCGCATCATTCGCGATGGATTTAATGTAAGGCGATGGTCGAGAAGAAATCTCCCACCTGGAATGATGTCAAAGCCAAGCTAGCCGGATTTAATCGTACCAACTTGCTGGCGCTGGTGAAGGACCTGTATGGCGCAAGTAAAGACAACCAAGCCTTTCTACATGCCCGTTTTGACTTGGGTGCCGACGTGCTCAAGCCGTACAAAACAAGAATTGATCGATGGCTGTCACCTGACCTGCTCAAAAGCCAAAAAGTATCAGCTTCCAAGGCCAAAAGTGCAATTACGGATTATCAGAACGCTATCGGGCGACCCGAAGGGCTTGCCGAACTGATGGTGTTTTATTGTGAATGCGCTTCCGAGTTCAGCAATGCAGCGGGCTTAGCAGATGAAGCATACTTCAAGGCGTTGTTGAAAATGTTTGAGGCGGCACTCAAGATTTCTATCGCCCTCCCCAACGATTTGCGTAATGCGCTCTTTGATCGCCTCGATGACGTCCGAAGCGTCAGCCACAACCTTGGTTATGGCGTTGGCGATGAAATGAATATTATTCTAGCTGAATATAAAGATGATGATTGAACAGAGTTCCGTCGTGCGGCGTCACAACTGTGATGACATGTAATTTCGAACGATACCTATCGGAGCAAGGCGGACAATCGGCTGGAGCAGACGCTGAAAGGGGTTGGTTGCCGCCCAGGCAATAAACGGCCAGGCACTCATCGCACCGGCCGCGTGAACAGGGCGTTAAATAACTCCTCCGCTCGCCGAAGACCTTCATCGCTGAGAACCACAGACTTTGCCTTGTTCGCCGGGTCCGCGATCAAGCCCTTCTGATGCAGACGATCCAGAGAGCCCCAATCAAAGCCCTTCCAGGCGCGATTTTCGTCATGCAGCGTTAGCCACAAAAGTCCTAGAACGGTGTCGTCGATTTTATCGTGGTCAATCGCCATGCCAGAACATTAGCATA
>CAWAWF010000016.1:0-15478 GCA_963785665.1 uncultured Alphaproteobacteria bacterium | reverse complement strand
GCGCGGGGATAGCATGAGGCTTGCTTCTATCCCCGGTTTCACCACGCCGTCATTCCGGGGCGCGCTTTAGCGCGAACCCGAAATCCATACTCCGCAGCATTCGTAAATCGGCACAGGGGTTATGGATTCCGGGCTCGCTCGCTTCGCTCGCGCCCCGGAATGACGTGGCGAGGCCGCGCAACAGCGACCCTCCCCTTGTGGGGCTTTGCCCAAGAACGCCATCCTGCCCAAAAGCTCCGAAGGCCGCACAAAAGCTCTGGAGATGGGGCCAACAGCATGGCGAGACACTACGAAAGACCATTCTCGCTGTATCGCTGATATGTATATGCGGGCGGGCCGTTGAAGCGAAAAGCAGCCTCTTGCAGGAGTCTGTCACCGGCTCGGAGCTCGGGATATCGGAACGCTATAAATCCGGTTTCGCCGACACCGCCCATAAAATCCCGGAACTGTATTTGCCCCCACAGCCAAGGGACAATCTTGCCCTGAGCAAAGTCCTTTTTTTGCTCAGGGCTGACCGCCAACATGAGAGGAATTTGGTCAAAACGGAACGTTTTGTCTGGTCTGATTACAGCCTCGACGGTGAGGCCATCAACGATACGGTATTTGGGTTCGGGCGGCGCTTCGGTGCCGAGAGTGAATCCATATCCAATTCGGCTAACGAATGCGGGTGTCCTGCCATAGTTGGTGAAAGTGATCGCGACGCGATACGCGTCGGCTCTTTCGATACCGTCTGCCTGCGGCAGGGGTCGGTATCAGGGTCAATTCGAGATCGCTGACATAGACAAACGGTCGTTCGGAATTAATAGCGGCTTGGGCCTGCACAGAAGAAGTGCCAGCCATCATGCGAGCAGTCTTGTCAGCACGGATCAGGAAATAGCCTTGGAAGGCCGCAACGCCGACCAACCCTCCAGTGAGAATAGCGAGCCAAAGCGTGTAGCGAGCGATACGTTCATCGGCCCCCTCGGTCGAGACAATCTTGTAGGTTTTATCCTCGGCTTGCTGTTCACCATTTTCTTGATGGGTGCGATCTATTGGTGGGAACGGCGCTAATGTTAGCGTCAGAATCGCAACGGCTTGAGCAAGTACCAGCGCCAGCAAAAAGGCGTTTATCTTACTTGGCATCACACAATCGCCGGTTGGATGTTCAAATATCCTCCAGTCTGACGGCCTCCGCCCCGATTGCAATAAGCGATGCCAGAAAGAACGTAGCGGAGAACGTCCCCCGCTGATTTTATTTGCTACCGACGCCTCCGTTTCTGTCAGCCCGTGCTTTTTGAGCTTCTCGGACCTCGCTCGGCTATCGCCTCCGTTCGGCCACCCTCCCCACAAGGGGGAGGGATAGCTCGCAGCACCGCGCGGGATTCCGCGAGCGGCCGTTACATCCCCTTGCCGACTTCCTGCCAACGCTTGGTGGCGGTCGGGTTGGCGACGATGTCGTCGACATTGGCGAGCTTGACGCGGTCGCGGAGCAACCCCTTGTAGAAATCGGCCTTCGACACCGGCGGCACGTCGGCGATGATGGTCCAGCTCTCGCCGTCGTCGAGGCTCTCGAACACCTGCGCCGTCGGTGTCGACCGCGTGCAGCGAATAGCCGTCCGGCCGCGCCTCGATGGTCAGGCCGCTGAACAGCGCGCGCTGGCCGTTCGGCAATCCGCCGAGCAGACGCTCCCAGGTCTTTCCGGCATCGCGGCTGCGGAAAATCTTGCCGCGCGCGCGGCCGAGCTCGTACCAGTGCACCGGCCAGCCGACGCCGGCCGACATGAACAGCAGGTCCGGCTGGTCGGGATGGATGACGACGGCGTCGGGATAGTTCGCCTCGGCCGGCATCTTCATGCGCTGTAAAGGTCTTGCCGCCGTCCTCGCTCGACATCATGCCGACGATGCCGTTGGCGATGATGATGCGGTTGGGCCGCGCCGGATGCACCAGGATGCGATGGATGTCGCATTCCTGCGGATCGGGATCGACCACCAGCTCGGTGAAGCTCTGCGCCGAAGTCGGTCGACACCTGCAGCGAGCCGATCTCGACGCCGACCCACAGCCGGTCGCCATCGAGCACGATGTCCTTGATATGGCCGATGCGCGGCGGCGGCGGGAAGGTCCATTGCTGCCACCGTCTTGGCGTCGCGCAACGCGTTGAGCTCGCGCCAGGACTTGCCCTTGTCCTCGCTGACATAGAGATGCGCCGGCAGCGCGCCGGCGAACACCACGTCGCGGCCCTGCAGCTTGCCGGCCCGGCACGACCAGAACTCGTGGTGCGCCAGCCCCTCGTTGACCCAGGTCCACTTGAAGCCGCCGTCGTCGCTGCGCGCCATGCCGACGCCGCGGGTCGAGGCGAACAGCGTGCCGTCGTCGAGCGCCGTGACGCCGCGACACGAACACGCCCTGCAGCGCGCGATGCTTGACGGCCCAGCCGCGCTCGGATTTGCCGAGCAGCGCCACGCCGTCGACGGTGCCGATCAGCATCGTGTCGGAGGGCTTGTCTGCGCCCGCTGGATGTTGGTGCCGCCGTTGGAGAGCAGGATCATCGGTTCGCCTCATGCGCCATCCTGACGCCACTTCGGCGGACTACCGGTGCTGCGCCGCCCATCACGAGATCGGGAACCAGGTCGCGATCCCGGGAAGACGCACAGGATCACCACCGCGATCATCATCAGCCGACGAACGGCATCACGCCCCAGATCACATCGCGCCAACGGAATGTCCGGCGCGATGTTCTTGATGACGAAGATGTTCAGCCCAACCGGCGGGTGAATCAGTCCCATCTCCATCACGATCGTCATCACGACGCCGAACCAGATCAGATCGAAGCCGGCGGCCTTGCAGCGGCGGCAGGATGATCGGCGCGGTCATCAGGATGATCGACACCGGCGGCAGGAAGAAGCCGAGCACCACCACCATCAGCAGGATGGCGGCGAGCAGCACCCAGCGCGACAGCTGCATCTCGACGATCCACTGCGCCGTGGACTGGCTGATGTGCAGATAGCTCATCACGTAGGAATAGAGCAGCGACATGCCGATGATGAACATCAGCATGGTCGATTCCTGCAAGGTCGAGACCAGGATCGGCCGAAGCTCGCGCGGCGACCAGACGTGATAGATCAGCGCGATCAGAACCAGCGCCAGCACCGCGCCCAGACCCGCGGTCTCCGACGGCGTGGCGTAGCCGCCGTAGAGCGCGATCATCACGCCGGTCAGCAGGATGATGAAGGGCAGCACGCGCGGCAGCAACGCGAACTTGTCGCGCACCGTCAGCGTGTCCTCGCGCAGCAGTTCCGACTGCGTGCCGGTGCGCTCGTAAAGCGCCTTGGCGGCGCTTGAATTCCTGGCGGAATTTCCACATCGCGTAGAGCGCGAACAGCGTCGACCAGCAGCAACGCCGGCCCGATCGCGGCGAGGAACAGCCGGCCGAGCGACTGCTCGGCCGCGACCGCATAGAGGATCATGGTGATCGACGGCGGCAGCAGGATGCCGAGCGTGCCGCCGGCCGCGATGATGCCGGCCGCGAAGCCGCCGGAATAGCCGCGCTTGCGCATCTCCGGGATGCCGGCCGAGCCGATCGCCGAGCAGGTCGCCGGCGACGAGCCGGCCATGGCGGCGAACAGCGCGCAGGCGAAGACGTTGGCGATGCCGAGGCCGCCCGGGATGCGATGCAACCAGGCGTGCAGCGCGCCATAGAGGTCCTGGCCGGCGCGTGAGCGGCCGATCGCCGAGCCCTTGAGGATGAACAGCGGGATCGACAGCAGCGTGATCGACGCCATCTCCTCGTAGACGTTCTGCGTGATCGTATCGACCGAGCCGGGCGGCATGAATGCAACCATGAAAATGGTCGCGACCGCGCCGAGCGCAAACGCGATCGGCATGCCGGCGAACATCACCAGCAGCGTCACGAGCGCCGTAGAGCAGCCCGATCGAACAGAACGCTCATGCGGCAGCCTGCCGGCCGACAGACGCGCCGACGACCTGCAACAGCAATCTGCAGCGCTGAGCAGCGTCATGCCGACGGTCATCAGCGAATACGGCATCCAGAGCGGCGGGCCCCAGGTCGAGCCGGAATGGAAGTTGTCGACGATCGCCTCGTCCAGCAGAATCCAGGACTTCCAGGCGAAGAAGCCGCAGAACATCAGGCTCGCGATATCGACCACGATCTGCCGCACCCGATTGACGCCGCGGCGGCAGAATGCTGGACGATCGCCTCGATCGCGACATGGCCGCGGCGCGCCTGGATCGCGGCCGACGACATGAACACCGCGCCGATGATCAGGAACACCGACATCTCGTCCTGCCAGTCGGTCGAGATGTGGAGGAAATAGCGGACGATGACGCTGTAGGTCAGCACCAGCGCGGCGCCGACCAGCGCAATCGACGAAATGAGAACGATGAACTGATTGAAGGCGTCGAACGACCCGTTCAACCGGACCAGCGGCGCCCGCTGGGGGCGCCGCCGTGCAATCGCGGCCGGATCGAGGCCGTGTGTCATCGAGTTGCTGTTCCGCCGTCAGACGATCGAACGATCAGGAGACCTGCACGCCTTCGGCCAGCTTGAGCAGATCGGCCGACAGCGCGCTCTTGCCCGCGTAGTCCTTCCACGCCGTGTCGCGCGCGATCGCCCGCCACTTCTCGACGGTCGCGTCGTTGAGATCGGCAACCTGCAAGCCCTTCTTGGCGTAGACCTCGGCGACCTTCTGGTCGTCGGCCATGGCCTCCTTGGTGCCGAACTCCTCCATCTCCTGGCCGATCTGCCATGATGGCGTCCTGCTCTGTCTTCGACGAGCGCATCGAACACCTGCTTCGACATGATCAGCGGCTCCAGCATGAACCAGTAGGACTTGCCGCGGCCGGTGGTGAGGCTCTTGGCGACCTCTTCGAGGCGGAACGAGATCAGGCTGGTCGAGGACGTATAGGTGGCGTCGCAGGCGCCGGTCTGCATCGCGGCGTAAAGCTCGTTCGACGGCGTCGACAGCGTGGTGGCGCCCGCCGCTTGCAGCAGCATGTCGAACTCACGGCTGCCGCCGCGAATCTTCATGCCCTTGGCATCGTCCGGATTGACGATGGCCTTGCCCCGGCTGGCGCAGCCGCCGGCCTGCCAGATCCACGACACCATGATGACGCCCTTCTCGGCGAGGAACGCGCTGAACTTCTGACCGACCGGCGCCTTCTTCCACGCCGCGCCCTGCTTGTAGGAGCTGACCAGGCCCGGCATCAGGCCGATGTTGAGCTCGGCAGAACTCGCCGCCGGCGTAGGAGATCGGATAGAGGCTCATGTCGAGCACGCCTTTGCGGACGGCGGAGAACTGCGCCACCGTCTTCATCAGCGACGAGTTCGGATAGACCTGCCCGACGATCGACTTGTCGGTGCGCTTCTCCAGCTCGGCGGCGAACTTGCGGCACAGGCGGTCGCGGAAATCACCTTCGGTTTCGGTGCCGCCGGGGAACTGATGGGAAATCTTGATGATGCGAACGGCGGCCGAACTGCGGCGCGCCGAGCCGATCAGAGCGGGGGCGGCGATGGCTCCAGCGAGAACGTGGCGTCGAGTGATGGTCATGGCGTTTCTCCCAAGGTCGTTGCCCCACACCCCCGTTTGGAGGCGATTGCGCGCATCGAAGCGTGGCCCACTCATACCGCATGTCTATCGGCAATGCGAAGCGTTCAGACGCGGATTGTGCACCGCAATGAGCCTGCGACGACGCGGCCGCGAGTTCCGCGACAAGACGTCGCGTGCTAGAAGAGCCGATGCTCGAAAAAACTTCGCGCGGCTCCATTGCATCGACGAGTGCCGCGACCATGCGCCGCTGACCATCCGCCGCGATCGACGCGATCCCGGTGGCGCTGCCGCTGAAGACGCCGATGAAGATGTCGGCCGAGACCATCACGGCCGCGCAAAATCTCCTCGTGCGGATCGAAGCAGCGGACGGCACCGTCGGCTGGGGCGAAGCGGCCTCGGCGCCGACCATGACCGGCGACACCCAGGGCGGGCTCGTCGCCGCGGTGCGCGATCATCTCGCGCCGATGCTGATCGGCAAGAACGCCCACGAATGGCCGGCGCTGCGCCCGGCCTGCATCGCGCGCTGCTCGGCAACGGCGGCGCGCATTCGGCGGTCGAGATGGCGGTGCTCGATCTGATCGGCCGCGCCACCGGCACAGCGGCTGATCGATCTGGTCGGCCGCCCGCGCCGCAACGGCGTGAAGCCGATGTGGCTCCTCGGCAACAAGACCGCCGACGAGGACGTCGCCGAGGCGCACGTCCGCCAGCAAGGAGGGCTTCGATTTCTTCAAGCTCAAGATCGGCGTGAAGCCGCTGGCGAAGGAAATCGCCATCGCGTTTGCGGTGCGCGAGGCGCTGCCGAACACGCCGCTCTGCGCCGACGCCAATTGCGGGCTGACGCTCGCCGCGGCGCGCAGCTATGTCGAGAAGACACGCAAAGCGCGGCTGATGTTCGTCGAGCAGCCGCTCGCCTATGACGACATCGAAGGCCTGAGGAAGCTGGCGCGCGGCACCAAGGTGCCGATCGGCGTCGACGAGGGCATCCATTCGTTCGCCGACATCGTCGACGAGCGCCAAGGCCGGCGCCGGCGGCGTATCGCTCAAGCTGATCAAGCTCGGCGGCATCATCGCCGCGATCGAGGCCGGCAAGCTCTGCCAGCGGCTCGGGCTGTCGGTGAACATCGCCGCCAAGATCGCCGAGTCGAGCATCTCCAGCGCGGCGGCGCTGCATCTGGCCTGCGCGGTGCCGAAGGCCGACTGGGGCGTCAGCCTCACGCACTTCTATCTGGCCGAGGACATCGTGCGCCGGCCGCTGCCGCTCAACGGACGGCCTGGTCGCGCTGCCCGACGGCCCCGGCCTCGGCATCGAGGTCGACGAGGCCGCCGTGGAGCGTTTCCGCGTCCGCTAAGATGCTATAAGGCGGCGACGAAGAAATTCCGGGAAGGAACTCCATCGACATGTCCGGTCCGCAGAAGGGCCCGCTCGCGGGCGTTCGCGTGCTTGAGCTCGCGCGCATTCTCGCCGGCCCCTGGGCCGGCCAGACGCTGGCCGATCTCGGCGCCGAGGTGATCAAGGTCGAGCGGCCCGGCGCCGGCGACGACACCCGCGGCTGGGGCCCGCCGTTCATGGAGGACAAGGACGGCGGCCGGCTGAGCTCGTCGTACAATCTCGCCTGCAACCGCGGCAAGCGCTCGATCGCCATCGACTTCGAGACGCCGGACGGCCAGCGCATCGTCAAGAAGCTCGCGGCGCGCTCCGACGTGCTGATCGAGAACTTCAAGTTCGGCGGGCTCGCCAAGTACGGCCTCGACTACGAAAGCCTGTCGAAGGACAACCCGCGGCTGGTCTATTGCTCGATCACCGGCTTCGGCCAGGACGGCCCCTACAAGACCCGCGCCGGCTACGACCTGCTGGTGCAGGGCATGGGCGGCATCATGGACATCACCGGCGATCGCCGGACGGCGAGCCGACGCGGCTCGGCGTCGCCTTCGCCGACGTGTTCACCGGCACCTATTCCGCGCTCGCCATCACCGCGGCGCTGAAGGAGCGCGAGCACACCGGCAAGGGCAGCCACATCGACATGGCGCTGCTCGACACCATGGTCGGCGTGCTGGCCAACCAGGCGACCTACTATCTCGTCTCCGGCAAGCCGCCGGTGCGGATGGGCAACGCGCACGCCAGCGTCGTGCCGTACCAGACCTTCCCGACCACCGACGGCTGGATGCTGATCGCCTGCGGCAACGACGGCCAGTTCGTGAAGATGATGCAGGTGCTGGGCGATCCCGCGATGGCGCAGGACGAGCGCTACAAGACCAACGCCGGGCGCGTGGTCAATCGCGACACGCTGATCCCGCGGCTGTTCGAGCTGACCAAGAAGCTCTCCAAGCCGGAGCTTGCGGAAAAATTCGAGGCGGTCGGCGTGCCGGCCGGGCCGATCAACACGCTGCACGAGGTGTTCAACGACCCGCAGGTGATCGCGCGCGGCATGCGCGTCGACCTGCCGCATCCCGACGCCAAGGGCGGCATGATCCCGGGCGTGCGCACGCCGATCACCATCAACGGCCGGCGGGCCGCCGCCGACCGCGCGCCGCCGAAGGTCGGCGAGCACACCGACGAAGTGCTGCGTGAGATTGGGGAGGCGTAGATGGCCCGTATTTCATACGTCGAAGAGAAAGATCATCCGGAGCTTGCCGCCGACATCGCCAAGATCAAGGGCGCGCGCGGCGGGCTGATCAACATCTACAAGCTGCTGCTGCACTCGCCCACCGTGACGATGACGTGGTTCGAGCACATCGGCGCGATCCGCTGGAAGACCAAGCTGACGCCGCGGCTGCGCGAGATCGCCATCGTGCGCGTCGCGCAGGTCGGCGAAATACGCCTATGCGCTGAACCAGCACGTCCCGCACATCGCGGTGCCGGACGGCGTCAGCGTCGAGGAATGCGAGGCGCTGAAGGACTGGCGCGGCTCGAAGTTCTTCAACGAGGCCGAGCGCGCGGCGCTGGCCTATGTCGACGCCATGATCGCGGGGCCGGAGGTGCCGGACGACGTGTTCAACGCCATGCGCAAGCACTACAACGAGCGCGAGATCGTCGAGCTGACCGTGCTGGTCGGCACCTACCTGATGCACAACCGCGTGTTCACGGCGCTGCAGGTCGACGTCGAGCCGAAGAAGAACTGAAGGCGCGCGGTGCCCGCCCTCCCCGTCATCGTCGTCGAGGACGATCCGTTCACGCGGCTCATTCCGCTCGTGCTCGATCCGAAGGCGAGCGAAGAACGCCGCGCCGCCTTCGCCGACTTCATGTCGACCGACGAGCCGGATTTTGCCGGCTGGTGCGCGCGGGTGCGGAACGGCTCGCAGAGTCTCTATCCGGCCGAGGTCCGGATGGTGACTCCGAAGACGAGATGCGCGCGAACCTGAAGGACTGCGTCGCGCTGGTGGTCGAGTCGTTCCGCGTCAGCGCCGGACGACCTCGCCGCCGCGCCGAAGCTCAAGGTCGCTGCAGAAGTTCGGCACCGGGCTTCGCAACATCGACGCCGCCGCCTGCGCCGCGCGGAACATCAAGCTGCTCACGCTTCGCCGCCGCGCCAACATCTCCTGCGCCGAGCACGCCTTCGGGCTGATGCTGATGCTGGCGCGCAAGCTCGACGAACTGGATGGCCTGGTGACGGTCGAGCGCATCAAGGCCGCGCGCGGCGCGTTCCGGCCGTTACCAGCGCCAGCACACGCCGGGCGGCAACTATGCGCGGCTCGGCGGCACCCGGGCGCTCAACGGTGCGACCATCGGCATCATTGGCCTGGGCGAGATCGGGCGCGAGATTGCGGTTCGCGCCCGGGCCTTCGACATGCGCGTGCTCTATCACCAGCGCACGCCGCGCGCCAGAAGCCGAGGAGCGCGAGTTGAACGCCACCCATGTGCCGCTGCCGACGCTGCTGGCCGAAAGCGACTGGATCGTGCCGCAACTGCCGACCCTGCCCTCCACACGCGACATCCTCGGCCGCGCCGAACTCTCGCAGATCAAGGCCGGCGCCTGCATCGTCAACGTGGCGAACGCACCGCTCATCAACCGCGCCGCGCTGATCGAGGCATTGAAGGCCGGCAAGCTCGGCGGCGTCGCGCTCGACGTCCACTACGAGGAGCCGGTGCCGGACAATGACGAACTGCTCAGCTTCGACAATGTCATCATGACGCCGCGGATGGCGGGCTCGCCGCGCTTCAACGGGCTGAACGATTTCGAAGAGCTCATCACCGGCCTCGCCCGGGAGCTGGCATGATCCGCATCGCGATGATCCTCGTGGCGCTGGTGACGGCCTCGCCGTCATTGGCGCAATCGGACAGCTATCCCGACAAGCCGGTCCGCATCGTGGTGCCGTTTCCGGCCGGCTCGGCGACCGACATCGTCAGCCGGCTGATGGCGCAGAAGTTCTCCACCAAACTCGGCCAGCAGTTCATCGTCGAGAACCGTCCCGGCGCCAGCGGCAATCTTGGCGCCGACGTCGTCGCCAAATCGCCGCCGGACGGCTACACGATCGGCCTCATCACCGCGAGCACCCACGGCGTGACGCCGGCGCTCGGCACCAAGCTGCCTTACGACTCCATCAAGGACTTCAAACCGGTGTCGATGATCGGGGCGGCCTCCTATGTGCTGGTGCTGTATCCCGGCATCCCGGTCAAAAGCATCGCTGACCTGATCGCGCTGGCGAAGACCAAGCCCGGCCAGCTCAATTACGGCTCGGCGGGGCTTGCCAGCCTCGCCCATCTCGCTGCCGCGATGTTCGCCAACGACACCGGCATTGAGCTGACCCATGTGCCCTACAAAAGCTCGGCGCAGTCCGCGATCGACATCATGACCGGCCGGCTCGACATGCAGTTCGCCACCGTCGGGCCAACGCTCGAGAGCATCCGCGATGGCAAGCTGCGGGCGCTGGCGACCACCGGGCGCAAGCGCGTGTCGTCGCTGCCCGAGGTGCCCACCATGATGGAGGCCGGCGTCAAGGATTACGACGTGACGCTCTGGATCGCCTACGTGACGCCGGCCGGCGTGCCCGACGCCATCATCGCCAAGCTCAACGGCGCCATGGGCGAAATCCTGAAAGAGCCGGACATCGTCGACAGCCTGCAGAAGCAGGGCTTCGAGCCGGAATCCAGCACGCCCGAGGCGGTCACCGAGCGCATCAAGAGCGAAACCGCGAAGTGGCGCGCGCTGGTGGCGAAGACCGGCATCAAGGTGGAGTGACGCGCCCGCCGTTCGCTTGCTATGAAGCGCCCACCCGTTCTCCTGAAAGGCCCCGCCATGCCCACCGGCACCATCGACTCCGCCATCTTCAAGGACATCTTCGGCACCGAAGCCATGCGGCAGGTGTGGTCCGACGGCAACCGCATCCAGAAGTATCTCGACTTCGAGGCCGGCCTCGCCCGCGCCCAGGCCAAGCTGAAGATCATCCCGCAGGAGGCCTGCGACGAAATCCTCAAGCACGTGAAGGTCGAGCAGTACGACATCGCCAAGCTGAAGAGCGAGACCGAGCGGATCGGCTATCCGGTGCTGCCGGTGGTGTCGCAGCTCGTGAAGCTCTGCAAGGAGGGCTTGGGCGAATGGTGCCACTGGGGCGCCACCACCCAGGACATCACCGACACCGCGACGATCATGCAGATCCGCGAGGCGCTGGCGATCGTCGGCAAGGACATCGACGACATCTCCGACGCGCTGGCGGCGCTGGCGAAGAAATACCGCGACACGCCGATGGCCGGCCGCAGCAACCTGCAGCAGGCCGTGCCGATCACCTTCGGCTACAAGTGCGCGACCTACCTCGCCGCCTTCGAGCGGCACAAGCAGCGGCTCAAGCAGCTCAAGGAGCGCACCTTCGTGTTCGAGTTCGGCGGCGCGGCGGGCACGCTGTCGTCGCTCGGCAAGGATGGACTGCGCACCCAGGTCGAGCTCGCCAAGGAGCTCGACCTCGCCCAGCCGGAGATCGCCTGGCACACCGTGCATGACCGCATCGCCGAGGTCGGCTGCTTCCTCGGCCTCGTCACCGGCATCTGCAACAAGATCGCCTACGACGTGAAGCTGATGATGCAGACCGAGGTCGAGGAGGTCTACGAGCCGTACCACCCGGGCCGCGGCTCGTCCTCGACCATGCCGCAGAAGCGCAACCCGATCTCCTGCGTCTACATCACCGCGCAGACCGGCGTGGTGCGGAGCCTGGTCGGGTCGCTGCTCAACGCCATGGAGCAGGACCACGAGCGCGCCACCGGCCAGTGGGAGATCGAGTGGATCGTGCTGCCGGAGATTTTCGTGCTGAGCGCCGGCTGCCTGGCCCAGACCAAGTTCCTGGTGTCGGGCCTGCAGGTCGACGAAAAGCGAATGCGGGCGAACCTCGACATCACCAAGGGGCTGATCGTCTCGGAGGCGGTGATGATGGGGCTCGGCCCCGCATCTCGGCCGCCAGTACGCCCACGACCTCGTCTATGACATCTGCCGCGAGGTGGTGAAGACCGGCCGGCCGCTCGCCGACCTGCTGGCCGAGAACGAGGAGATCAAGAAGCACATGAGCAAGGCCGAGTTGCAGAAGCTCTGCGACCCGGCGAACTATCTGGGCCAGGCCGGCGAGATGGTGGACCGGGTGCTGGCGCTGCGGCCGGCTGATCGGCGCGGCTACGGCGCAGAGCCATGCGCTGAACGCGGCTCTGCGGCGTTTGACCTGCCGCGCCGTATGCGCTTTTCTCTCGGTCCAGTTCTAAGGTGCTGCGTATCCCATGAATGTCACAGGCGAATTTACCGTCAACGCGCCCCGGGACGTGGTGTTCAAGACCCTGCGCGACCCCAATTCCTTCGTCCGTTTCGTCGACGGCGTCAGCAATCTGAAGGAACTCGACCCGACCCACTACGAGGCGGTGTTCGAGACCCGGGTCGCCTACCTGAAATTCAAGTTCAACGTGACCGTCGAGGTCACGAACCTCGAAGAGCCCTCGGTGATCGAGGCCAAGATCGAAGGCACGCCGCTGGGCGTGGTCGGCCGGCTCACCGCGAAGTCGATCACCCGGCTGGAGGACGCCGGGGCCGAAACCAAGGTCACCTATTCGGTGGAATCGACGCTCGCCGGCAAGCTCGGCAGCATCGGCCAGCCGGTGCTGCGCTCCAAGGCCAAGGACATGGAAAAACTATTCGCGGAGCGGCTGCGCGCCGCCTTCGCGGAAAAACCAGCCGGAGGATAAATGATCCCCTTCGACCTCGCCGAACCGACATCGCTGTCGGAGGCCGTCAAGCTGCTCAATCCCGACGATCCGACGATCCGCCCGATCGCCGGCGGCACGGCGCTGATGCTGATGATGAAGGCCGGCGTCTACAATCCGGAAAAGCTGATCAGCCTGCGCAAGATCGAGGGCAAGTATTCCAGCATCGCCGCGAGCGCCGACGGGCTGCGCATCGGCGCGATGACCACGCTCGGCGCGCTGGAGCGCTCCGCCGAGGTGCGGAAGATCACCCCGCTAATCAGCCGCACGCTACGCACCCTGTCGAACGTCCGCGTCCGCAATGTCGCGACTGTCGGCGGCGCGCTGGCCCACGGCGATCCGCACATGGATTTGCCGCCGGTGCTGATGGCGCTCGGCGCGACGCTGACGGTGATCGGGCCGAAGGGCGAGCGCAAGCTCGCGGTCGAGGACCTGTTCGCCGGCTATTACGAGACCGTGCTGGAGAAGAACGAGCTGATCGCCGAGATGCATGTCCCGGCGCAAGGCTCGAAGAAGGGCGCCTACTTCAAGGTCACCACCGGTTCGGCCGACGACTGGCCGGCGCTCGGCGTCGCCGCCGTGCTGGAAGGCGACGGCAAGTCGATCAAGTCGGCGCGCATCGTCGCCAGCGCCGCGACCGACAAGGCGACGCGGCTGAAATCGGCGGAGGCCGTAATCAACGGCAAGACGGTCAGTGACGATCTGCTTAAGAAAGCTGGCGAGGCGGCGCTCGGCGACTGCGAGTTCATCGCCGACGTGCGCGGTTCGGTGCCCTACAAGCGAGAACTGATGAAGGTGTATGTCCGGCGCGCGGTGCGCGCTGCGCTGGACGGCAAGGATGGAGGGCACTGATGGTCGCAACTCTCAATCCGGGTGGCGCGAAAGTCGGCTCGCAAGTCGGCCGCTCGGTGCCGCGTCTCGAAAGCCGCGACAAGGTCACCGGCCGCGCCGAATACACCCACACCATGCGGGTGCCCGGCATGGTCCACGCCAAGATTTTCCGCAGCACGGTCGCCCACGGCAGGATCAAGTCGATCGACACCAGCGCCGCGAAGAAGGTTCCGGGGGTGCTGCACGTCGTCACCGTCGACGACGTGTCGAAGGTGTTGAAGAGCCCTTACTACGGCCCGGCCTTCCACGATCAGCCGATTCTTGCCCACGAGAAGGTCCGCTTCGTCGGCGAACCGGTCGCCGCCGTCATCGCCATCGACCCGCATATTGCCGAGCAGGCGGTACAGCTCATCACCGCCGAATACGAAGAGCTGCCGGGGGTCTTTGACGAGGTCGAGGCACTGACGTCGAAGGTCTACGTCCACGAGCAGCTCAGGCCCGCGCACACCTTCGCCGACCTGAAGCACCTCAAGGATGCCAAGAACACCAACGTCGCGCTGAGCTACAACCTCCGCCGCGGCGACTTCGACAAGGCGTTCGCCGCGGCGGAGCACAAGTTCGAGCACGAATTCCGCACCCAGAAGGTGCTGCATCTGTCGTTCGAGCCGTTCGCCTGCATCTGCGACTACAAGGACACCCACGTCACGTTCTACGACTCGTCGCAGGGCCCCTCGTTCGTGCGCACCGAGATCGCCCGCCTGCTTGGCTGGCCGGAAAACAAGGTCCGCATCAAGGTGCCGTATCTCGGTTCGGGTTACGGCTCCAAGCTCTACATCAAGCTCGAGGCGCTGGCGCTCTTTCTATCGATGATCGCGCGCAAGCCCGTGAAGATCGCCTACACCTTCGAAGAGATGTTCTACCAGATCACCCGCCACCCTTCGACGTTCCGCATCAAGAGCGGCGTCGACAAGGACGGCAAGATCGTGGCGCGGAAGTGCGAGGTGTTCTGGAACGGCGGCGCCTACGCCGATATCGGACCGCGCGTCACGCAGAAGTCGGGACTAACCGCCGCCGGCCCGTACGACATCGACAACGTCTGGATCGATTCCCACGCGCTCTACACCAATGCAACGCCGTCCGGCGCGCTGCGCGGGTTCGGCGTGCCGCAGCTCGTGTGGGCCTACGAGGGGCATACCGACATGATGGCGCGGGCGCTGAAGATGGACCCGGTCGAGTTCCGCCGGAAGAACCTGGCCCGCGAAGGCCGCCCACACGCCACCAGCCAGATCCTGAAGGATCATCCCATCGAGAAGATCATGGACAAGGTGCTCGAGCGGATGGAATGGTCCAAGCCATTCGACCGTGGCGGCAACAGCCACATCAAGCGCGGTCGCGGTTTCGCCATCGCCAACAAGGCGGTGATCTCCCCGACCACCTCGGTCGCCATCGTCAACGTGTCGGCCGACGGCTCGGCCACCCTGTATTGCGGCACGGTCGACATGGGTCAGGGCTCCGACACCGCGATGGCGCAGATGGTCGGCGAAGTCCTCAACATCCCGACCGAAGATGTGCGCGTTACGCCGCGCGACACTGACGTCACGCCCTACGACATGGGCACGCTCGGCTCGCGCTCGCTGTTCCACATGGGCCACGCCGTACGCCGCGCCGCCGAGGAGGCCCGTGACAAGCTCAAGGCGTTGGCCAAAGAAGTTGGCGAGCCGGAAGGCTCCAACATCCCGATCGCGGACCTGTTCCAGAAGCGCTACGGCATGCAGGCCGGCAACGTGATCGGCTCGGGCATCTACAAGCCCGACTACATCGCGCCCACTCCCGGCACCGGCCAGAGCACGAATGTCACGCCGTTCTGGATGCTTGCCGGCTCCGGCGCCGAGGTCGAGGTCGACACCGAGACAGGCCATGTGAAGATCACCA
>CAWAWF010000015.1:0-14217 GCA_963785665.1 uncultured Alphaproteobacteria bacterium | reverse complement strand
TCCCTCCCCGCGAGGGGAGGGCCGCGAGCGAAGCGAGCGGGGGCTAGGAGACTCAACAGACCACAGTGTTTCCCCACCCGGTCGCGCTAACGCGCGCCTCCCTCGCGGGAGGGGATGACTCGCGGAGAGGCCATACACAGGGACGCTGCTCACATCGCCTTGCCGGCCTCCTGCCAGCGCTTGGTGGCGGTCGGATTGGCGACGATGTCGTCGACGTTGGCGAGCTTGACGCGGTCGCGGACGAGCCCCTTGTAGAAATCGGCCTTCGACACCGGCGGCACGTCGGCGATGATCGTCCAGGTGTCGCCGCCGTCGAGGCTCTCGAACACCTGACCGTCGGTGTCGACCGCGTGGAGCGAATAGCCACCTGGCGTGCCTCGATGGTCAGGCCGCTGAACAGCGCGCGCTGGCCGTTGGGCAAGCCGCCGAGCAGCCGCTCCCAGGTCTTGCCGGCATCGCGGCTCCTGAAAATCTTGCCGCGCGCGCGGCCGAGCTCGTACCAGTGCACCGGCCAGCCGACGCCGGCCGACATGAACAGCAGGTCGGGCTGATCGGGATGAATGACGATGGCGTCCGGATAGTTCGCTTCGGCCGGCATCTTCATCCGCTGGAAGCTCTTGCCGCCGTCCTCGCTCGACATCATGCCGACGATGCCGTTGGCGATGATGATGCGATCAGGCCGCGCCGGATGAACGAGGATGCGATGAATGTCGCACTCCTGCGGATCGGGATCGACCGGCAACTCGGTGAAGCTTTGGCCGAAATCGTTCGAAACCTGCAGCGAGCCGATCTCGACGCCGACCCACAGCCGGTCGCCGTCGAGCACGATGTCCTTGATGTGGCCGATGCGCGGCGGCGGCGGGAAGGTCCATTGCTTCACGGTCTTGGCGTCGCGGAACGCCTTCAACTCGCGCCAGGACTTGCCCTTGTCCTCGCTGACATAGAGATGCGCCGGCAACGCGCCGGCGAACACCACGTCGCGGCCCTGCAATTTGCCGGCGCGGCAGGACCAGAACTCGTGATGCGCCAGGCCGTCGTTGACCCAGGTCCATTTGAAGCCGCCATCGTCGCTGCGCGCCATGCCGACGCCGCGCGTCGAGGCAAACAGCGTGCCGTCATCGAGCGCGGTCACGCCGCTGACGAACACGCCCTGCATGGCGCGGTGCTTGACGGTCCAGCCGCGCTCGGACTTGCCCAGCAGGGCGACGCCATCGACCGTGCCGACCAGGATGGTGTCGGAAGGCGATTGCGCCCGCTGGATGTTGGTGCCGCCGTTGGAGAGCAGAATCA
This sequence comes from uncultured Alphaproteobacteria bacterium, assembly GCA_963785665.1. Taxonomy (GTDB): domain Bacteria; phylum Pseudomonadota; class Alphaproteobacteria; order Rhizobiales; family Xanthobacteraceae; genus Z2-YC6860. The sequence continues at coordinate 12,927 of CAWAWF010000015.1, read as the reverse complement.
TTCGTCGCACCTGATTGATGAACTGCCGCGCCCATCAGGTGGTCCGGCAGCCAGGTCGCGATCTCCGGGAAGATGCAGAGGATCACGATCGCCAGCATCATGCAGATGACATAGGGCATCGTGCCCCACATCACCTTGGCCACCGGCACGTCGGGCGCGATGGCGCTGACGATGTAGATGTTGAGGCCGACCGGCGGATGGATCAGGCCGATCTCCATGTTGATGGTCAGGATGACGCCGAACCAGACCGGATCGAAGCCGGCCGCCGTGATGATCGGCAGCAGGATCGGGCTGGTCATCAGGATGATGGCCGCGGGCGGAATGAAGAAGCCGCAGACCAGCAGGAAGATGTTGATCAGGAACATCAGCACCCATTTGTTGGCGTGCAGGTCGGCGATCGCCTGCGCCAGCGTCTGGGTGAGGTAGAGCGACGTCAGCATGTAGCCGAACAGCACGGCGGTGGCGATGATGGTCAGGATCATCACCGACTCGCGCATGGTGTCGCGCAGGATGTGCCAGATCTGCTCCGGCCGCCACAGCCGGTAGATCAGGATCGCCAGGATCACGCAGAGCGCGGCGCCGACGCCGGCCGCCTCCGACGGCGTCGCGACGCCGCCGTAGAGCGAGTACATCACGCCGAAGATGATGAACAGAGAACGGCGCGATCTTCGGGATCGACTCGAACTTCTCCTTCCAGGTGTAGCGGAAGCCCACGGCGTGCGAGCGAAAGCCGCTGCGCCAGATGGTGAAGATCGTCCACAGCATGAACAGGCGCGGTCAGCATCAGCCCCGGCATCACGCCGGCGATGAACAGCCGGCCGATCGAGGTCTCGGTCGCGATGCCGTAGAGGATGAAGGTGACCGACGGCGGGATCAGAATGCCGAGCGTGCCGCCGGCGCAGATCGAGCCGGTCGCGACGTCGTCCGGATAGCCGCGGCGGCGCATCTCCGGGATGCCCATCTTGCCGATGGCGGCGCAGCAGGCCGGCGACGAGCCGGTCAGCGCCGCGAAGATCGCGCAGGCGCCGAGGTTGGAGATCACCAGCCCGCCGGGCAGCCGATAGAGCCAGCGGTCGAGCGCCTCGTAGAGGTCCTTGCCGGCCGGCGACGAGCCGATCGCCGCGCCCATCATCACGAACATCGGAATCGCGACCAGCGTGAAATCGTCGAGACCGGACCAGAAGGTCTCGGCGACGACGTGCAGGCTGTCGAAGCCCTGGAAGATCACCAGGAAGACGATCGCGATCGCGCCGAGTCCGAACGCGACCGGAATGCCCGACACCAGCATCACCAGCGTGACGACGAGAACGAGCGAGCCTTGCGATGCCGGGCTCATGGCGCATCTCCGAACGGCTTCCTGGCCTGCGCGCGGGCGACGTCTTCGGCGTCTTGCTTCTCCGAAATGCCGAACGGCGGCGCGCGGCCGGTCACGAGGCAGAGCAGCTCGGCGAGGTATTGCAGGACCAGCAGGCCGAGCCCGATCGGCATCGAGAGATAGGGAATCCACAGCCGCGCGCGCCACACGGTGTTGGAGCGCCAGATCTTCGGTAATAGGCCTCGTACCAGTAGATCGTGCAGAGCACGAAGATCGACGACGCAGAAGCGCAAGCGCCATCAGCGCCGGTGACCAGCGCCAGCCAGTAGCGCGCGCGTCGGGCCGAGATGCAGCGGCAGGATGTCGACGTTGACGTGGCCGCGCGTCATCAGCACGTAGGGGCTGCCGATGAAGGTCGCGCCGACGATGCAGTAGGTCACCACGTCGATCTGCCAGATCGTGGTGAGATTGAAGACGTAGCGCTCGATCACCATGTCGCAGATGACGAGCACGGCGAGGCCGATCAGCAGCGCGCCGAACACGCCGGCCACGCCGCGACATGAAGGTCACGGCTCGGATGAAACTATCCATGAGAATGTCCGAACCGTTGAAAGTGCAGCGCGCACAACGGCGGCCGGCGGATCGCTCCGCCGGCCGCCGCGACCAGTCGCTATTTCACCGCGAGCGCTTCGTCGATCAGCTTCTGGCCGTTCGGCACGTCCTTGGCGAACTGCGCGTAGGAGCTTTTCTTCGCCACGTCGAGCCACGCCTGATAGTCGGCGTCGCTCAGCGTCACGACCTTGACCTTGTGATCCTCGAACGCCTTGATCGCCTCCTTGTTCACCTCGTCGGCCTTGCCCTCGTAGATACGCCTGCGCCTTCTTGCCGGCCGGCGATGATCGCGTCCTGCTGCGGCTTGTTGAGCTTGTCGAAGCTCTTCTTCGACATCAGCACCGGCTCGTACATGAACCACAGCGCATTGTTGCCGGGCGCGGTCAGGCAGTCCGTCACCTCGTAGAGCCGCATCGACGCGAAGGTGCCGAGGCTGGTGTCGGTGGCGTTCGACCACGCCGGTCTGGAACGCGTTGTAGATTTCGTTCGACGGCGGGCTGACGATGCTGGCGCCGGCCGCTTCCCACATGCCGGCGAAGGTCGGGCCGGCCGCGCGGAACTTCCGGCCCTTCAGGTCGTCCGGCTTCAGGATGCAGCCGTCCTTCGAGGCCATGCCGCCGGCGAACCAGGCGTCGGACAGCACGATCACGCCGCGCTTCTCGATCTCGGCGCGGATGTCCTTCATGAACTGCGAGTCGTTGACGCGCTTGGCGCGGTCCTGGCTGCGGATCAGGCCGGGCATCAGCGTCGCGCTGAACACCGGCACCTTGCCGCTGGCGTAGTCGAGCGGGAACAGCGTGATGTCGAGCTGGCCGTTGACCATGGCGTTCCACTGGTCGTTCGGCTTGAACAGCGAGGCGCCCGGATAGACCTGGATGTCGAGGCCGACGTTGGCGGCCTTCGCCTCCTTGGCGATCATCTGCACCATGTCGTCGCGCACGTCGCCCTTGCCGCCGGGAAACTGGTGCGAGGCCTTGAGAATGGTCTGCGCCTGCGCCGCGCCCGAAAGCGCGATGACGGCCGCCGTCCCGGCGATGATGGCTGTAATTTTCCTCATGGATATTCCTCCTGGATCTCTCGTTTCGCCCCCGCGACCAATCATGTCCGCGCAACCGGGCGGCCAAGCTCGCTGGCCATTGAGGGCCAGCGTCTGATCAGCCTGTCCATGACGGCGACTTTTTGTGCTATGCGACTGCATCGTCACGGCGGAGGCCGTTCCGAGTGCTCTGAAAAGATCCGGAAGACCTGCGTTGTCTGCGACGGCAGCGTCATGGCATCGATCGCGCCGCTCACGATCCGCCGCGTCGATGCCATCCCGGTGGCGCTGCCGCTGAAGACGCCGATGAAGATGTCGGCCGAGACCATCACGGCTGCGCAAAATCTCCTCGTGCGCATCGAAGCGGCGGACGGCACCGTCGGCTGGGGCGAAGCGGCGTCGGCGCCGACCATGACCGGCGACACCCTGGGCGGGCTGGTCGCCGCGGTGCGCGATCATCTGGCGCCGATGCTGATCGGCAAGAACGCCCACGACTGGCTGGTGCTGCGGCCGGCGCTGCATCGCGCGCTGCTCGGCAATGGCGGCGCGCATTCGGCGGTCGAGATGGCGATGCTCGATCTGATCGGCCGCGCCACCGGCCAGCGGCTGATCGACCTCGTCGGCGCGGCCGCGCCGCAACGGCGTGAAGCCGATGTGGCTCCTCGGCAACAAGACCGCCGACGAGGACGTCGCCGAGGCGCACGTCCAAGCAGAAGGAAGGCTTCGAGTTCTTCAAGCTCAAGATCGGCGTGAAGCCGCTGGCGAAGGAAATCGCCATCGCGCTTCGCGGTGCGCGAGGCGCTGCCGAACACGCCGCTCTGCGCCGATGCCAATTGCGGGCTGACGCTGGCCGCCGCGCGCAGCTATGTCGAGAAGACGAAGAAGGCGCGGCTGATGTTCGTCGAGCAGCCGCTTGCCTATGACGACATCGACGGCCTGAAGAAGCTCGCGCGCGGCACCAAGGTGCCGATCGGCGTCGACGAGGGCATCCATTCGTTCGCCGACATCGCCACGAGCGCCAAGGCCGGCGCCGGCGGCGTGTCGCTCAAGCTGATCAAGCTCGGCGGCATCATCGCGGCGATCGAGGCCGGCAAGCTCTGCCAGCGGCTCGGCCTGTCGGTGAACATCGCCGCCAAGATCGCGGAGTCGAGCATCTCCAGCGCCGCGGCGCTGCATCTCGCCTGCGCGGTGCCGAAGGCCGACTGGGGCGTCAGCCTCACGCACTTCTACTCTGGCCGAGGACATCGTGCGCCGTCCGCTGCCGCTCAAGGGCGGGCTGGTCGCGCTGCCGGACGGCCCCGGCCTCGGCATCGAGGTCGACGAGGCCGCGGTCGAGCGTTTCCGCGTCCGCTAAGATGCTATAAGGCGGCCAAGAAGAATTTCGGGAAGGAACTCCATCGACATGTCCGGTCCGCAGACAGGGCCCGCTCGCGGGCGTTCGCGTGCTTGAGCTCGCGCGCATCCTGGCAGGCCCCTGGTGCCGGCCAGACGCTGGCCGATCTCGGCGCCGAGGTGATCAAGGTCGAGCGGCCGGGCGCCGGCGACGACACCCGCGGCTGGGGTCCGCCGTTCATGGAGGACAAGGACGGCGGCCGCGCTGAGCTCGTCGTACAATCTCGCCTGCAACCGCGGCAAGCGTTCGATCGCCATCGACTTCGAGACGCCGGACGGCCAGCGCATCGTCAAGAAGCTCGCGCGCGCGCTCCGACGTGCTGATCGAGAACTTCAAGTTCGGCGGGCTCGACCAAATACGGCCTCGACTACGAAAGCCTGTCCGAACGACAACCCGCGGCTGGTCTATTGCTCGATCACCGGCTTCGGCCAGGACGGCCCCTACAAGACCCGCGCCGGCTACGACCTGCTGGTGCAGGGCATGGGCGGCATCATGGACATCACCGGATCGACCGAGCGGCGAGCCGACCCGGCTCGGCGTCGCCTTCGCCGACGTGTTCACCGGCACCTATTCCGCGCTGGCCATCACCGCGGCGCTGAAGGAGCGCGAGACACCGGCAAGGGCAGCCACATCGACATGGCGCTGCTCGACACCATGGTCGGCGTGCTGGCGAATCAGGCGCACCTATTATCTCGTCTCCGGCGAGCCGCCGGTGCGGATGGGCAACGCGCACGCCAGCGTGGTGCCATACCAGACCTTCCCGACCACCGACGGCTGGATGCTGATCGCTTGCGGCAACGACGGCCAGTTCGTGAAGATGATGCAGGTGCTGGGCGATCCCGCCATGGCGCAGGACGAGCGCTACAAGACCAACGCCGGGCGCGTGGTCAACCGCGACACGCTGATCCCGCGGCTGTTCGAGCTGACGAAGAAGCTCTCCAAGCAGGAGCTTGCCGAAAAATTCGAGGCGGTCGGCGTGCCGGCCGGACCGATCAACACGCTCCGCGAGGTGTTCAACGACGAGCAGGTGATCTCGCGCGGCATGCGGGTCGACCTGCCGCATCCCGACGCCAAGGGCGGCAGATTCCGGGTGTGCGCACGCCGATCACCATCAACGGCCGCCGTGCCGCCGCCAACCGCGCGCCGCCCAAGGTCGGCGAGCATACCGATGAAGTGCTGCGTGAGATTGGGGAGGCTTAAGTGGCTCGCATTTCCTACATCGAAGAAAAAGATCACCCGGAGCTTGCCGCCGACATCGCCAAGATCAAGGGCGCGCGCGGCGGGCTGATCAACATCTACAAGCTGCTACTGCACTCACCCACCGTGACGATGACGTGGTTCGAGCACATCGGCGCGATCCGCTGGAAGACCAAGCTGACGCCGCGGCTGCGTGAGATCGCCATCGTGCGCGTCGCGCAGTCGGCGAAATACGCTTACGCCTTGAACCAGCACGTCCCGCACATCGCGGTTCCGGACGGCGTCAGCGTCGAGGAATGCGAGGCGCTGAAGGACTGGCGCGGCTCGAAGTTCTTCAACGAGGCCGAGCGCGCGGCGCTGGCCTATGTCGACGCCATGATCGCGGGGCCGGAGGTGCCGGACGATGTCTTCAATGCCATCCGCAAACACTATAACGAGCGCGAGATCGTCGAGCTGACCGTGCTGGTCGGCACATACCTGATGCACAACCGCGTGTTCACGGCGCTCAAGGTCGACGTCGAACCAAAGAAGAACTGAAGGCGCGCGGTGGCCACCCTCCCCGTCATCGTCGTCGAGGACGATCCGTTCACGCGGCTCATTCCGCTCGTGCTCGATCCCAAGGCGAGCGAAGAACGCCGCGCCGCGTTCGCGGACTTCATGTCGACCGACGAGCCGGATTTTGCCGGCTGGTGCGCGCGGGTGCGTTCAGCATCGCAGAGTCTCTATCCTGCGGAAATCCGCATGGTGACGTCGGAAGACGAGATGCGGGCTAACCTGAAGGACTGTGTCGCGCTGGTGGTGGAGTTCGTTCCGCGTCAGCGCCGCGGACCTCGCCGCCGCGCCGAAGCTCAAGGTGCTGCAGAAGTTCGGCACCGGCTTGCGCAACATCGACGCCGCCGCCTGCGCCGCGCGGAACATCAAGCTCCTGACGCTCCGCCGCCGCGCCAACATCTCCTGCGCCGAGCACGCCTTCGGCCTGATGCTGATGCTGGCGCGAAAGCTCGACGAACTGGATGGACTGGTGACGGTCGAGCGCATCAAGGCGGCGCGCGGAGCGTTCCGGCCCTACCAGCGCCAGCACACGCCGGGCGGCAATTATGCGCGGCTGGGCGGCACCCGGGCGCTCAACGGTGCGACCATCGGCATCATTGGCCTTGGCGAGATCGGGCGCGAGATCGCGGTTCGCGCCCGGGCCTTCGACATGCGCGTGCTCTATCACCAGCGCAGCCGCGCGCCAGCAGCCGAGGAAACCGCGTTGAACGCCACCCATGTGCCGCTGCCGACGCTGCTGGCCGAAAGCGACTGGGTCGTGCCGCAACTGCCGACCCTGCCCTCCACTCGCGACATCCTGGGCCGCACCGAGCTTTCACAGATCAAGGCCGGCGCCTGCATCGTCAACGTGGCGAACGCGCCGCTCATCAACCGCGCCGCGCTGATCGAGGCATTGAAGGCCGGCAAGCTCGGCGGCGTCGCGCTCGACGCCCATTACGAGGAGCCGGTGCCGGACAATGACGAACTGCTCAGCTTCGACAATGTCATCATGACGCCGCGGATGGCGGGCTCGCCGCGCTTCAACGGGCTGAACGATTTCGAAGAGCTCATCACCGGCCTCGCCCGGGCGCTGGCATGATCCGCATCGCGATGATCCTCGTGGCGCTGGTGACGGCCTCGCCGTCATTGGCGCAATCGGACAGCTATCCCGACAAGCCGGTCCACATCGTGGTGCCGTTTCCGGCAGGCTCGGCAACCGACATCGTCAGCCGGCTGATGGCGCAGAAGTTCTCGCTGAAGCTCGGCCAGCAGTTCATCGTCGAGAACCGTCCCGGCGCCAGCGGCAATCTTGGCGCCGACGTCGTCGCCAAATCGCCGCCCGACGGCTACACGATCGGCCTCATCACCGCGAGCACCCACGGCGTGACGCCGGCGCTCGGCACCAAGCTGCCTTACGACTCCATCAAGGACTTCAAACCGGTGTCGATGATCGGGGCGGCCTCCTATGTGCTGGTGCTCTATCCCGGCATCCCTGTCAAAAGCATCGCTGACCTGATCGCGCTGGCGAAGACAAAGCCCGGGCAGCTCAATTACGGCTCGGCGGGGCTTGCCAGCCTTGCCCACCTCGCTGCCGCGATGTTCGCCAACGACACCGGCATCGAGCTGACCCATGTCCCTTATAAAAGCTCGGCGCAGTCCGCGATCGACATCATGACCGGGCGGCTCGACATGCAGTTCGCCACCGTCGGCCCGACGCTCGAGAGCATCCGCGATGGCAAGCTGCGGGCGCTGGCGACCACAGGACGCAAGCGCGTGTCGTCGCTGCCCGAGGTGCCCACCATGATGGAGGCCGGCGTCAAGGATTACGACGTGACGCTCTGGATCGCCTACGTGACACCGGCCGGCGTGCCCGACGCCATCACCGCCAAGCTCAACGGCGCCATGGGCGAAATCCTGAAAGAGCCGGACATCGTCGACAGCCTGCAGAAGCAGGGCTTCGAGCCCGAGCCCAGCACGCCCGAGGCGGTCACCGCGCGGATCAAGAGCGAGACCGCGAAGTGGCGCGCCCTGGTGGCGAAGACCGGCATCAAGGTGGAGTAGCGTCGCGCGCCGTTCGCTTGCTATGAAGCGGCACCCGTTCTCCTGAAAGGCCCCGCCATGCCCACCGGCACAATCGACTCCGCCATCTTCAAGGACATCTTCGGCACCGAAGCCATGCGGCAGGTGTGGTCCGACGGCAACCGCATCCAGAAGTACCTCGACTTCGAAGCCGGCCTCGCCCGCGCCCAGGCGAAGCTGAAGATCATCCCGCAGGAGGCCTGCGACGAAATCCTCAAGCACGTAAAGGTCGAGCAGTACGACATCGCCAAGCTGAAGAGCGAGACCGAGCGGATCGGCTATCCGGTGCTGCCGGTGGTGTCGCAGCTCGTGAAGCTCTGCAAGGACGGCTTGGGCGAATGGTGCCACTGGGGCGCCACCACCCAGGACATCACCGACACCGCAACGATCATGCAGATCCGCGAGGCGCTGGCGATCGTCGGCAAGGACATCGACGACATCTCCGATGCGCTAGCGGCGCTGGCGAAGAAATACCGCGACACCCCGATGGCCGGCCGCAGCAACCTGCAGCAGGCGGTGCCGATCACGTTCGGCTACAAGTGTGCGACCTATCTCGCGGCCTTCGAGCGGCACAAGCAGCGGCTGAAGCAGCTCAAGGAGCGCACCTTCGTGTTCGAGTTCGGCGGCGCGGCGGGCACGCTGTCGTCGCTCGGCAAGGATGGCCTGCGCACCGCAAGTCGAGCTCGCCAAGGAGCTCGACCTCGCCCAGCCCGAGATCGCGTGGCACACGGTGCATGACCGCATCGCCGAGGTCGGCTGCTTCCTCGGCCTCGTCACCGGCATCTGCAACAAGATCGCCTACGACGTGAAGCTGATGATGCAGACCGAGGTCGAGGAGGTGTACGAGCCGTACCATCCCGGCCGCGGCTCGTCCTCAACGATGCCGCAGAAGCGCAACCCGATCTCCTGCGTCTACATCACCGCGCAGACCGGCGTGGTGCGAAGTCTGGTCGGCTCGCTGCTCAACGCCATGGAGCAGGACCACGAGCGCGCCACCGGGCAGTGGGAGATCGAGTGGATCGTGCTGCCGGAGATTTTCGTGCTCAGCGCCGGCTGCCTGGCGCAGACCAAATTCCTGGTCAGCGGACTCCAGGTCGACGAAAAGCGGATGCGAGCGAACCTCGACATCACCAAGGGATTGATCGTGTCGGAGGCGGTGATGATGGGGCTCGGCCCGGCGCTGGGCCGCCAGTACGCCCATGACCTGGTCTATGACATCTGCCGCGAGGTGGTGAAGACCGGACGGCCGCTTGCGGACCTGCTGGCCGAGAACGGGGAGATCAAGAAGCACATGAGCAAGGCCGAGCTGCAAAAGCTCTGCGATCCGGCGAATTATCTGGCCAGGCCGGCGAGATGGTGGACCGGGTGTTGGCGCTGCGGCAGGGCAAGTAGACCGGCGAAGTGCCATGCGTCCGGCGCGTTTGACCTGCCGCGCCCGATGCGCTTTTCTACGAATTCCAATCTAGGGTTACGCGTATCCCATGAATGTCACAGGCGAATTCACCGTCAACGCGCCCCGGGACGTGGTGTTCAAGACGCTGCGCGACCCCAATTCCTTCGTCCGTTTCGTCGACGGCGTGAGCGATCTGAAGGAACTCGACCCGACCCATTACGAGGCGGCTTTCGAGACCCGGGTCGCCTACCTGAAATTCAAGTTCAACGTGACCGTCGAGGTCACCAATATCGAAGAGCCCTCGGTGATCGAGGCCAAGATCGAGGGCACTCCGCTGGGCGTGGTCGGCCGCCTCACCGCGAAGTCGATCACCAAGCTGGAGGACGCTGGCGCCGAGACCAAGGTCACCTATTCGGTGGAATTCGACGCTGGCGGGCAAGCTCGGCAGCATCGGCCAGCCGGTGCTTCGCTCCAAGGCCAAGGACATGGAAAAACTATTCGCGGAGCGGCTGCGCGCCGCCTTCGCGGAAAAACCAGCCGGAGGATAAATGATCCCCTTCGACCTCGCCGAACCGACCTCGCTGGCGGCGGCCGTCAAGCTGCTCAATCCCGACGACCCGACGATCCGCCCGATCGCCGGCGGCACCGCGCTGATGCTGATGATGAAGGCCGGTGTCTATAATCCGGAAAAGCTGATCAGCCTGCGCAAGATCGAGGGCAAGTATTCGAGCATCGCCGCAGGTGCCGACGGGCTGCGCATTGGCGCGATGACCACGCTCGGCACGCTGGAGCGCTCCGACGAGGTGCGGAAGATCACGCCGCTGATCAGCCGCACGCTACGCACCCTGTCCAACGTCCGTGTCCGCAATGTCGCGACCGTCGGCGGCGCGCTGGCGCACGGCGACCCGCACATGGACCTGCCGCCGGTGCTGATGGCTCTCGGCGCGACGCTCACGGTGATCGGGCCGAAGGGCGAGCGCAAGCTCGCGGTCGAGGAGCTGTTCGCCGGATATTACGAGACCGTGCTGGAGAAGAACGAGCTGATCGCCGAGGTGCATGTCCCGGCGCAAGGCTCGAAGAAGGGCGCCTACTTCAAGGTCACCACCGGCTCGGCCGACGACTGGCCGGCGCTCGGCGTCGCTGCCGTTCTCGAAGGCGATGGCAAGTCGATCAAGTCGGCCCGCATCGTCGCCAGCGCCGCGACCGACAAGGCGACCCGGCTGAAATCGGTGGAAGCCGTGCTCAACGGCAAGAGCGTCGACGACAAGCTGCTGGCGGAAGCCGGCGAGGCCGCCGCTTGAGGACTGCGAGTTCATCGCCGACGTGCGCGGCTCGGTGCCGTACAAGCGTGAACTGATGAAGGTCTATGTCCGGCGCGCCATTCAAGCGGCAATGGCCGGCAAGGACGGAGCGCACCCATGAGCGACACCCTCAATCCTTCCGCCGCCAAGGTCGGCTCGCAGATCGGCCGCTCGGTGCCGCGCCTGGAAAGCCGCGACAAGGTCACCGGCCGCGCCGAATACACCCACACCATGCGGGTGCCCGGCATGGTGCATGCCAAGATTTTCCGCAGCACAGTCGCTCACGGCAAGATCAAGTCGATCGACACCAGCGCGGCCAAGAAGCTGCCGGGCGTGCTGCATGTCGTCACCGTCGACGACGTGATGAAGGTGCTGAAGAGCCCGTATTACGGCCCGGCGTTCCACGACCAGCCGATCCTGGCCCACGAGAAAGTGCGCTTCGTCGGCGAGCCGGTCGCCGCCGTGATCGCCAGCGACCCGCACATCGCCGAGCAAGCGGTGCAGCTCATCACCGCCGAATACGAGGAACTGCCGGCGGTGTTCGACGAGGTCGAAGCACTGACCAGCAAGGTCTATGTGCACGACCAGCTCAAGCCGGCCGGCACCTTCGCCGACCTCAAGCACCTCAAGGACGCCAAGAACACCAACCTTGCGCTCGACTACCAGCTCCGCCGCGGCAATTTCGAGAAGGTCTATGCCGCAGCCGCGCACAAGTTCGAGCACGAGTTCAAGACCCAGAAGGTGCTGCACCTGTCGTTCGAGCCGTTCGCCTGCATCGGCGACTACAAGGACACCCACGTCACGCTGTACGATTCTTCGCAGGGGCCGTCGTTCGTGCGCACCGAGATCGCCCGCCTGCTCGGCTGGCCGGAGAACAAGGTGCGCGTAAAGGTGCCGTATCTCGGCTCGGGCTACGGCTCCAAGCTCTACATCAAGCTCGAGGCGCTGGCGCTGGCGCTGTCGATGATCGCGCGGAAGCCCGTGAAGATCGCCTACACCTTCGAGGAGATGTTCTACCAGATCACCCGCCACCCCTCGACGTTCCGCATCAAGAGCGGCGTCGACAAGGACGGCAAGATCGTGGCGCGGAAGTGCGAGGTGTTCTGGAACGGCGGCGCCTATGCCGACATCGGCCCGCGCGTCACCCAGAAGTCCGGCCTCACCGCGTCGGGCCCCTACGACATCGACAACGTCGAGATCGATTCCTACGTGCTCTACACCAACGTCACGCCGTCGGGCGCGCTGCGCGGCTTCGGCGTGCCGCAGCTGGCTGCTCTGGGCCTACGAAGGCCACATGGACATGATGGCGCGCGCGCTGAAGCTCGACCCGGTCGAATTCCGCCGCAAGAACCTCGATGCGCGAGGGCGAGCCACACACCACCTCGCAAATCCTGAAGGACGCGCCCGCTCGAGAAGGTGATGGACAAGGTGCTGGAGCGGATGGAGTGGTCGAAGCCGTTCAACAGCGGCGGCAGCGGCCACCATCAAGCGCGGCCGCGGCTTCGCCATCGCCATCAAGGCGGTGATCTCGCCGACCACCTCGGTCGCGATCGTCAACGTCTCCGCCGACGGCTCGACCACGCTCTACTGCGGCACCAGCGACATGGGCCAGGGCTCCGACACCTCGATGGCGCAGATGGCCGCCGAGGTGCTGAACGTGCCGACCGAGTCGGTGCGCGTCGTGCCGCGCGACACCGACGTGACGCCCTACGACATGGGCACGCTCGGCTCGCGCTCGCTGTTCCACATGGGCCACGCGGTGCGCCGCGCCGCCGAGGAGGCGCGCGACAAGCTGAAGGCACTGGCCAAGGAGGTCGGCGAGCCGGAAGGCTCCAACATCCCGATCCCGGAGCTGTTCCAGAAGCGCTACGGCATGCAGGCCGGCAACGTGATCGGCTCCGGCATCTACAAGCCGGACTACGTGCCGCCTGCGCCGGGCACCGGCCAGAGCCCGAACGTCACGCCGTTCTGGATGATCGCCGGCGCCGGCGCCGAGGTCGAGGTCGACACCGAGACCGGCCATGTCAAGATCAAGAAGCTCGTCAACGTGGTCGACTGCGGCAAGGCGAT
>CAWAWF010000014.1:0-5968 GCA_963785665.1 uncultured Alphaproteobacteria bacterium | reverse complement strand
CTTCCTCCGTCGAAATGGTGTCAAAGCGGATGGTAGTGGAGCGTCGACGTCTTCGCCAGCGGCCGAAACCGCCTCAAACCGGCGCCACGGCGCCACGCTCGATGCGAAACGCCCGCGACAGCAGGTCCGCGACGTGAACCTCGTTGGATTCGGCGATCAGCACCGATACGCCCTGGCTCTTGAGGTTCGACAGCACTTCGCCAAGACGGCGCGCCAGCGCCGGCGCCAGCCCCTCGAACGGCTCGTCGAGCAATAGGATGCGGCGGCCGGCCATCAGCGCGCGGGCGAGCGCCACCATCTTCTGCTGACCACCAGACAATTCGAGCGCGCGGCGGGCGCGGAACGGCTCGACCTCCGGCATGATGCTGAAAATCCACTTCAGCCGCGCATCGGTATCATCCCCACGCGCGGTCCAACTCGGCAGCAGGATATTCTGTTCGACGGTGAATTGCGGCACCAGCCGGCGGTCCTCCGGCATATAGCCGATGCCGTAATGGACGCGACGGTGGGCGGGCAGCGCCAGCAGATCGGCATCGCCGAGCGTGACGGTGCCTTGCGCCGGCAGCGCACCCATCAGGGCCCGCATGATGGTGGTCTTGCCGGCGCCGTTCCGCCCGATCAAGCCGCACATCTCGCCCTCGCCGACGACCAGCGAGGCGTTGCGCACGATTGGGATCGGCCCGATTGAGACGTTGAGGGAGGCGACCTTAAGCATCGGCCGCCCCGACGTGAGCCCGTTGGGTTCCGCTGATCAATGTCTGCACCTTCGGATCGGCCAGCACCGCTTTTGGCGTGTCGTCGGCGATCACCGTGCCGTCGTAGAAGGCCAGCACACGGTCGGCGAAGCGGCCGACGATCTCCATATCGTGTTCGACGAAGAGCACGGTGATCCGGCGCTTCTTCAGCGCCGACATCACCACCTCCATCAACCCGAACTTCTCCTCGATCGAGATGCCGCTGGTCGGCTCGTCGAGCAGCAGGAGCCGCGGCGCGCCCGCTACCGCCATCGCGATGTCGAGAAGCTTGCGAACACCCTGCGGCAGGGTGGCTGCGCGCGAGGCGCGGTAGCGATCGATCTGGAACAGTTCGAGCGCGGCATCGGCCTGGGCCGACGTGTCGGGGGCATCGATCGGAGTGAACACTCGGTCGAGAATGCTGTCGCGGCCGTTGGCGATCGCGACCGCGATCCGCATGTTGTCCAGCACCGTCATCGTCGTGAAGACCTGGGCGACCTGGAACGAACGGGAGATGCCGAGCCGGGTGATGGCGCGCGACGGCAGGCCGGTGATGTCCTTGCCCTCGAAATGGATCGAGCCCTTCGATGGGGTGAGATGGCCCGTGATCATGTTGATGAAGGTGGTCTTGCCGGCGCCGTTGGCGCCGATGATGCCCACCGTCTGCTCGACCGGAATGGTGAGCGAAATATCGCGGGCGGCCGAAACCGCGCCGAAGCTCTTTTCGAGATCGCGGACGGCAAGGATGTCGCTCATGACGCCTTGCCCCAGCGCCCGCGCAGCCGTCCCAGCAGCGAGCCGAGCCCCTCGGGCAGGAACAGGATCGTCAACAGCAGCGCAGTGCCGAGAATCATCTGCCACAGGCCCGGCAGCAGATCGACGGCGATCGAACGGACCAACTCGAACGCCAGCGAACCGACGAAGGCCGCCGCAACCGATCCGGCGCCGGCCAGCACCGTCACGAAAACGAAGCCGCCGGACGTCGTCCAGTACGACATCGCAGGATCGACGTGCTGCACCGCCAGCGCCGCCAGCGCGCCGCCGATGCCGGCCAGCACCCCGGACACCACGAGCTTGAGATGGATCAAGCGGTCGACCGAGATGCCGAGGAACTCGACGCGGATCTCGTTGTCGCGGATCGGGCTGCTCATGGCGCCGGCGACCGAGCGGAAGTAGAACGACACCAGCCACGCCATGACCGCGCCGAACCCCAGCACCAGCCAGTAGATCGAGAGGTTGAGCCAGATGCCGGACGGCCGATAGCCGAAGAACGTGCCAGCCTCGACGTTGAAACCGTCGGTCGAGCCGAGGCTCTCGGTGTTCACCAGCACGCCGTAGAGGATCATCGACAGCGCCAGGCTCAGCATCGCGAAAAATATCTCGCGATAGCGCGCCAGCAGGAAGCCGATCGCATAGGCGACCAGGCCGGCGCAGACCGCACCGACGATGACAACGACGAAGACGTCGCGGATCGGCGTGTAGCGGCCGATCAGCGCCACCGCATAGGCACCGATGGCATAAAACAGCGCCTGGCCGAACGGCACCAGACCAGCGCGCCACAGTATGACAAGGCCAAGCACCACCAGCGCGTTGGCGAAAGCGATGGTGGCGAGCGAGACCAGCCACGGCGGCAGCAACAGCCCGATTGCGGCGACCACGATGAACGCCGCCGCGCCGGCGATGGTGGAACGGCTGGTCATATCTTGCGCGGCTGGGCCTGCCGGAACAGCCCATAGGGGCGGAACGCCAGCACCAGCGTCATCACCGCGTAGATGACGAACAGTTCAAGCTGCGGCAGCAGATGCACAGCCGCCGCCCGCGAAATTCCGACGATGAGAGCGCCGATCAGCGCGCCTTCGACCGAGCCCATGCCGCCGATCGCGACAACCGCGAAGGCGAGCACGATCACCTCGACGCCGATGCCGAGCGTGACGGAGATTTTCGGCGCCATCACCGCGCCGCCGAGCGCGCCGAGCATGGCGCCGATGATGAACGTGACGGTGTAGACCACGGTCACGTTGATGCCGAAGGCGGCCGCGGCCTCCCGATCGAAGATCACCACCGTCAGCAGGCGGCCGTACCGGGTATATTTCAACGCCCAGATGGCGACCGCCGCGACCACCGCCGCCAGCACCACCAGGCCGATGTCGTAGTTGGAGAGCGTCAGGTCGCCGACATCGATGCTGCCGGCGGCCGCCATCGGCTGATAGGCCGCGTAGGAACGCGGCCCCCAGATCAGCACGATGACGTCTTCGAGGATGAGGAACGCCGCATAGGTCACCAGCACGACCACGACCTCGTCGCGGCCGTACACGAAGCGCAGGATGCCGCGCTCCAGGATGGCGCCGATCACGATACCGATCGCCATCGCCATCAGCGCCATGAACAGAAAGCCGCCGGCGTCCGGCAGACCTTTGTCGTACCAGATGCCCGCTGCGGTTGCGGCGCCATAGGCGCCGAACGCATAGAACGAGCCGTGGGTGACGTTCAGAATTTTCATGACGCCGAAGATCAGCGTCAGGCCGACGGCGACAAGGAACAGATAGGCCGCGTACACGAGGCCGTCGGTGACGATGGCGAAGGCGTTCAACACAGCACGCTACTCCGCGCCTGGGCAGACGTGTCCCGGGCGCAGCGCAGCACCGTTGGTGGTGCGCTGCAGACCCGGGACCCCGGTGGCTTCACTTTACGCCGAGACAAACCGGGGTCCCGCATCAGCGGTGCATCGCTTCGCGCTGCACCGCGATGCGGGACACGGCTCCTCAGCACACGGGCCTCAGCACTTCGCGCCCTTCATGCCGTTCTTGATCCAATCGTCGGCGGTCTGGTCGGCCGGCGGATTAACGCAAGCCGCCGGAAACCGCATGATGTCGACGACCTCGCCTTCGTTCTTCTGCTTGTTGAACTTGTAGAGGCCGTAGGCGGTGTCCTGGACGCCCTGATGGCCGTTGCCGAGGGACATTTTCACCGGCCCGCTCGGCGCGTCGAAGCTGATGCCCTCGAAGGCCGCGGCAACCTCGTCGGTGGTCGGCTTGCCGCCGCCCTTCTTCTTCTGCGCCGCCTCCCAGGCGACCTTGGTGCCGAGGATCGACAGCGCCATCTGGTAGGCCGGATAGTTCGGCGGCGAGTTGTAGCGGTCCATGTAGATCTGCTTGAACCACGTGTTGAGCGCGTTGTCGGGCGCCAGCGGGCCGTTGGCGCCGCGGGCGCCGACGATGGTGCCGTCGGGCAGCTTGTCCTTGAGGCGCCAGATCACCGACTCCACCGCGGTGCCCAGGATCGGCATGCGCTTGCTCAGGCCGCGGGCCTGGCTCTGGTAGATGAAGCTCTCGAGGTCGCCGTCCCAGAAGCTGGTGTGGACCACCTGCGACTTGGAGGTCAGCAGCGTCGAAATCTCGGCGCCGTATTCACCGGCGAACAGCTTGGGCATCAGCTCCTTGTCGACGGCGGCCTTCGGCGCCAGCACCTTCATGGAGCCGACGAAGTCGCGCCAGGAATCCTGGCCCCAGGCGTAGTTCTGGTTGATGCCGGAGAACAGCTTCAGGTCCTTGTGCTTGGCGAGCAGGAAGCGGGCGGCCGCGACATTATCCATCGTGGCGTGCGGGGGTGGACGGAACACATACTTGCGCGGCTTCTCCTCGAAGATGCGCGGCGTGCCGCAATCGAAATAGACGGTGAGCGCCTTGAGCTCTTCGGCGACCGGCGTCACCGCCAGGCAGCTACCCGATGAGATGTAGCCGACAATGGCATCCATCTGGTCGCGCTGAACGAGATTGCGGAATTCGGTGACCACCTGGGCGGTCGAGCCGGCCTCATCGACGAACTTCGCCTCGATCTTGGCGCCGCCAAGGCCGACGGTGTTGTAGGGCGCCGGGCCTTTGCCCGCGTTCAGCGTTTCGATCACGATCTCGGCGGCGTTGCGGCTCGGCACGCCAAACGGACTGGCCGCCGGACCGGTCAGGAAGGTGACGATGCCGACCTTGATCGGGGCCGCCGCGGCAGCGGCCGGTGCGGCTGGCGCCGCAGGAGCGGTCGGCGCAGGCTGACCGGAAGCCGCGCCGGCCGCCAGCAGCGACAGGCCGGTGGTGGCCGCAAGTATCCATTGAACGCTGTTTCATTGTCCCTCCCTGTCCGGAGCGAGCCGGATCGTTGCTTTCCCGTTCCCGCAAGCAAACGCGATCCGGCGTGGAGTTTCAACCGGTTTTCGACACCCCGGACGATGATAAGATGGTGGCAGCGGCGGCCTCGTCGTCGCACCTTCGCCAGCGAGAGAGATCGTCATGCCCGCCACCGCCCGCCAACCCGCCGACGTCCCGCTCACCGGCGAGGATGCCCGGCGCGCCATCCGTAGCGGCCAATGGACCGGGCCAACCTCCGGGCTCGCTCCGGGCTACGTGCAGGCCAATCTCGCGATCCTGCCGGCCTCCGTAGCCTCCGATTTCATGCGGTTCTGCCAGCTCAATCCGAAGCCCTGCCCGTTGCTGGCGGCGGGATCGCCTGGCGATCCTTGCCTGCCCTCGCTCGGCCGCGATCTCGACATCCGCACCGACCTCTGCCGCTACAAGGTGTTCAGGAACGGCGAGTTGATCGACGAGCCGACCGACATTGACAAGCACTGGCGCGACGATCTGGTGATCTTCGCGCTCGGCTGTTCGTTCTCGTTCGAGGACGCGCTGATGCAGGACGGCATGGAGCTCCGCCATATCTCGAACGGCTCGACGGTGCCGATGTATCGCACCTCGATCGAAACCACCCCGGCAGGCCCCTTCCACGGCCCGATGGTGGTGTCGATGCGGCCGCTCAAGCCCGCCGACGCGATCCGCGCGGTGCAAATCACGACGCGGTTTCCCGCGGTGCATGGCGCGCCGGTGCATCTCGGCATGCCGGAACTGATCGGCATCAAGGACATCATGAAGCCGGACTATGGCGATCCGCCGCAGATGAACGAAGGCGAAATGCCGGTGTTCTGGGCCTGCGGGGTGACGCCGCAGTCGGTGGTCGCGACCATGAAGCCGGAGTTCTGCATCACGCATTATCCCGGCTGCATGCTGGTGACCGACCGCAAGAATTCCGAGTTCGCGATCATGTGATTTGAACGACGGAAACCCGTCGTTCGTCATGCCTGGCCTCGTGCCGGGCATCCACGCCTTCCTTTGCTGCTCAGCAAGGCGTGGATGGCCGGGACAAGCCCCGCCATGACCGCGAGAGGTGAGGGCTGCGAAGTTACAAAAATT
>CAWAWF010000013.1:0-494758 GCA_963785665.1 uncultured Alphaproteobacteria bacterium | reverse complement strand
AGCCCGGCCGTAACGGTTGGCGAAGCGCTGCCACAGCCCTACATTTGGTGTGAGCCACAGGAGGCATCCATGTCCGACCTTGCCGAACTCGACGCGCCGCTGACCATCGAGCCTGTCGTCAACTACATCCACAACGACGGCGCCGAGATCTTCAACTACACCGGCGGCCCAGGCTCGACCGAGGTGAAGACCGGCGGCAACCCCGACCCGCACAAGGTGGTGATGGAGAACGCCCGGCCGCACCTCGCCGAATTCAAGCTCGACGTTCACGGCTTTCGCTACGCCCGCCACGACACCAAGATGCAGAACTTCATGGACGCCGACGAGATCAAGCGCGTCTATTACCCGGAGATGGAGGCGCTGATCAAAGCCGAGAGCGGCGCCAAGAGCGTGGTGGTGTTCGACCACACGCTCCGCACTGCGGACGACGCGGTGCGCGAGCAGCACAAAATCCGCGAGCCGGTGCGCCGCGCCCACAACGACTACACCGAATGGTCCGGCCCGCAGCGCGTCAAGGACATCCTGCCGGACGAGGCCGACGAGTTGCTGAAGCGCCGCTTCGCCATCATCCAGGTCTGGCGGCCAATCCGCTATCCGGTCGAGACCCATCCGCTCGCCATCGCCGACGCCCGCAGCGTTTCGCCCGACGATTTCGTGTTGTCGGAGCGCCGCTATCCGAACCGGATCGGCCAGACCTACGCCATCGCCTACAACCCGAAGCACAAGTGGTACTGGCTGCCGCGCCAGGCCCGCGACGAGGCGCTGGTGTTCAAGGTGTACGACGCGGCGAAGGACGGCCGCGCCCGCTGGACCGCCCACACCGCATTCGACGACCCGACCACGCCGCCGAATGCGCGGCCCCGCGAGAGCATCGAAATCCGCACGCTGGCGTTTTTCTAAAGCCTCTCACCGTCATTCCGGGGCGCGCCGAAAGGCGCGAACCCGAATCCATAACCCGCAGCATTCTATTGCTGGCACAGGGGTTATGGATTCCGGACCGCCGCTGCGCGGCGTCCGGAATGACGTTGCGAGATTGGACCCGACTTCAAAGGCTGCTATCACTCGCCCTCATTGATCGAGGTGAGATAAACGATGCCGGAAGCCGACAAGGAAGGCGAACGCTACCAGGCCGACAAGCCGCAGGCGGCGCCGGGATTTTTTCTCAAGGGCTGCCACCAGCTCGACTGGGGCATGAAGAACCGCCTCGCCCGCACCTTCAACCCGGCGTCGGGCCGCACCGTGATGCTGGCGATCGACCACGGCTATTTCCAGGGCCCGACCTCGGGGCTCGAGCGCATCGACCTTTCGATCATGCCGCTGCTGCCGTCCTGCGACGCGCTGTTCTGCACCCGCGGCATCCTGCGCTCGATCGTGCCGGCGGATTCACAGAAGCCAATGGTGCTGCGCGCCTCCGGCGGCCCGAGCATTCTTCGCGAGGAATTGTCCGACGAGCAGATCGCCATGGACATGGACGACGCAGTCCGCCTCAACGCCTCGGGCGTCGGCATCCAGGTATTCATCGGCGGCGAGCACGAGACCCGCTCGATTCACAACATGACCAAGCTGGTCGATTCGGGTCTGCGCGTCGGCATGCCGGTGATGGGCGTCACCGCGGTCGGCAAAGCGATGACGCGCGACGCCAAGTATTTCCGCCTCGCCTGCCGGATGATCGCCGAGCTCGGCGCGCAATACGTCAAGACCTACTACGTCGAGGAGGATTTCGAGACCGTCACCGCCTCATGCCCGGTGCCGATCGTGATGGCCGGCGGCAAAAAGCTGCCCGAGCTCGACGCGCTGACGATGGCCTACAACGCCGTGCAGCAGGGCGCAGCCGGCGTCGACATGGGCCGCAACATCTTCCAGTCCGACGCGCCGAAGGCGATGATCGCCGCCGTGTCCGCGGTCGTGCACAAGAACATGAAGCCGAAGGAAGCCTTCGACATGTTCAATTCGACGAAGGCGAAGGGCTAGGCTTCACGCCAGCGCACTGCCCAGCCGAGCAGCGCGTAGGTGACCAGCACCGGCCCGGCCAGCGCGTAATTGCCGGCGATCTGCTCGCCCAGAGCGCCGATCGCGGTGCCGCTGACGAAACCCGCGACCGGCGGCCAATAATGCGCCAACCGCTCGCGGGACTCGCTTAACTGCTCAGGCGCGACCCGCCCTCCTCCGATCGAAAGCAGCAGGATCGTTACGTCGATCGCAAGCTGCGACGTGTTGGTGGTCATCACGTTGGTGGAGGGCGCGCCGCGCATGAACATCCGCACCATCGCGCTCTGCACGCCCATCGCGGCGATGCCGACCAGCGCCGTCGCCACCACCGGCGGCGCATTCTGCCCGGTCAGCGGCAGTTCGAGCATCAGCGTCATCATCACGGTGAGCAGCAGGCATTCCAACGCCAGCACCCAGGCCAGCGGCCGGCCACCACCGGCACGCGACATCGCCAGCGTAGCGGCGGCGCAGCCCGCCAGGAAGAAGGTCGGGATGGCGAGCACCGCCATCACCTCGTGATGCTCCGATACCAGTTCGGCGCCGGCGAAGACGAAGCTGCCGGTCAGCTGGGCGACGAATATCTTGAACAGGCCAAGGAAGGCTGCGACGTCGACGAAGCCCGCGACGAAGCCGAGCAGCGCCGTGATCAGGGGCGGCGTCTCCTGCGGCCGGATCATCGCCGCGGTGATGCTGGTCATTGAGGTTCTCCACGTCATTCCGACCGCGGCCCTAAGCGCGTTCACGCGCGTCTTGACGCGCTACGGCCGCGATCCGAAATCCAGAAGCGAATACCGATTTATATCTGGATTCCGGGCTCCGGCCTTCGGCCGGCCCCGGAATGACGGTGGAGAAGCCGCCTAATTTACTTGCCGCCCCGCTCGGTCGGCTTCACCTCGAAGGTCCGGAGCTGGCCGCGGCGTAGCACATCGACCGTCACCGCACGGCCTATCCGCTCGGCGTTGAGCCGCCGGATCAGGTCGTCGACGCCGGTGACCGGCTCGCCATCGAGCCGCACCACCGTGTCGTAGGACATCAGCCCCGCGACATCGGCCGGCTTGTCCGGCTCGCAGGCGGTGATCATGGCGCCGAAGGCGTTGTCGATCCCGGCCACAACGGCATGGCGGCGCGGCACCGCCACCGTTTGGGCGGCGACGCCGATGAAGGCGCGGCGCACCCGGCCGTGCTGGAGGATCTCGCTCAGCACGTATTGCGCGGTGTTGCTGGCGACCGCAAAGCAGATGCCCTGGGCGCCCGCGATCACCGCGGTGTTGATGCCGATCACCTCGCCGCGCGACGACACCAGCGGTCCGCCGGAATTGCCGGGATTGAGCGCCGCATCGGTCTGGATCACGTCCTCGATCAACCGCCCGGTGCGGGCGCGCAGCGAGCGGCCCAGCGCCGAGATGACACCGGCGGTCACCGTGGACTCGAAGCCCAACGGATTGCCGATAGCCACCGCCACCTGGCCGCGTCTCAACGTCTTGGAATCGCCGAGCGTCGCCGGGACGAGGTTTCGCGCGGCGCCGGCGCGAAGCAGCGCCAGGTCGGTGTCGGGGTCCTCGCCGATCGTGCGCGCCGACATGGTGCGGCCTTCGCTGTCGGTCAGGCGCAATTCCTTGGCGCCATCGACGACGTGGCTGTTGGTCAGCACCAGGCCATCCGGCGAAATGACGACGCCGGAGCCCATTCCTCCCAGGGTCTTGCCCTTCTCCGCCGGCCGCTCGACCCGCACCACGGCGGGGCCGACGCGGTCGGCGACCGTCGTCACCACGTCGGAATAGGCGTCGAGCAGCAGTTCGTCCGGCGCCGCCTGCGCGACGACGGCTTCATCGAGTTCGATATCTTGGGAGTTCAGTTCGAACATAGGAAATGCCTTTCGGGCATCCTATGTAGGAATGGTTCGCAAGAAGGCCAGGGCCACCGAAAGGCCCGCTATTCGCTCGACAGGATAACGTTCTTCACCAGCGGATAGATCTGCTGCTCCCACTTTTTGCCGCTGAACACGCCGTAATGGCCGACGCCGGCCTGCATATGGTGGCGCTTGCGGTACGGCCGCAGGCTCGAACAAAGCTCATGCGCCGCTAGCGTCTGTCCAACCGCGCAGATGTCGTCGCGCTCGCCCTCCACCGTCAGCAGCGCGGTCCTGCGGATCGCCTTCGGCTCGACCTTCTCGCCGCGCCACTCCAGCGTGCCCTTGGGCAGCCGGTGCTCCTGGAACACCCACTGCACGGTTTCCAGATAGAACTCCGCCGACAGATCGAGCACCGCGAAGTACTCGTCGTAGAAATCCTTGGTGATGCGCGCCTTCTCCAGCTCGCCGTCGCGGAGATTGTCGTACAGCTCCTGGTGCGCCTTGATGTGGCGCTCGATGTTCATGCTCAGGAAGGCGGCAAGCTGCACAAAGCCCGGATAGACTTGGCGGAACGCGCCGGGATAGCGAAACGGCACCCGCGCGATCAGGTTCTGCTCGAACCAATCGATCGGCTTGGAGTTGGCAAGCTCGTTGACCTTGGTCGGGTTGACGCGGGTGTCGATCGGCCCGGCCATCAACGTCATGCTGCGCGGCTGCGCCGGGTTTCCCGTCTGAGCCATCACCGCGGCCGCCTCCAGCACCGCGACGCAGGGCTGGCACACCGCCAGCACGTGGGCGCCCTCGCCGATCACCTCCAGGAACTTGATCACATGGTCAACATATTCGTCGAAGCCGAATTTTCCCGCCGAACGCGGCGCGTCGCGCATGTTGTGCCAGTCGGTGATGTAGACGTCGTGCTCCGGCAGCATGGTGCGGACGGTGCCGCGCAGCAGCGTCGCGAAATGCCCCGACAGCGGCGCGACCAGCAGCACGCGCGGCTGCTCGACCTCGATATCCTTCTTGAAATGCAGCAGGGTGCCGAACGGCGTGACATGCGCGGCCTCCTCGCGCACCTCGATCTCGCGGTTGCCCACCATGACCTGGCTGATGCCATAGGGCGGCCGGCTGTGGGTGAGGCCGGCGCGCGCGATCAGCTCATAGGCGGCGGTGAGGTTTCGCACCGCGCCGTCGCCGGGCATGCCGATGCCGGTGTGGCCAAACGAGCGGGCCGCCACACCGGCAAACGCACGGACGGCAGCCAGCATGTCGGAATGGGCCTGATAGGCCGCGTATAGCATTCCCAGTCCCCTGCGGTGTCGCAGCCGCCCGGCTCGGCGGACCCGCTCCCTCGCAGTTGCAAAAAGACTAGTGCATTTTTTGTTGCGCTGCGAGATAATTTCTCCGGGCCGTTCGCCGGACCGGCCCAGGGATAAGGGAATGGCCAAAGCCACGCTGGCAATCGCCAGCAAGAACTACGGCTCGTGGTCGCTGCGCGGCTGGCTGCTCTGCAAGATGGCGGGGCTCGATTTCGCAGAGACCATGGCGTCCAGCGACGATCCGTCAACCCGCGCCGAACTGCTGCTGCTGTCGCCGTCGTTCCTGGTGCCCTGCCTGACCCACGACGGCGTCAATATCTGGGACACTCTCGCCATTGCCGAATACCTGAGCGAGCTCAAGCCGCAGGCCGAGCTGCTGCCGAAAGACGCCGCCGCCCGCGCCCGCTGCCGTTCGATTTCCGGCGAGATGCATTCCGGCTTCAGCAACATGCGCTCGGCGCTGCCGATGAATCTCAAGGCGCATCATCCCGGCTTCAAGGTCTGGATCGGCGCGCAGGCCGACATCGATCGCATCTGCGCGATCTGGCGCGACTGCCTGAAGCAATCCGGCGGACCGTTCCTGTTCGGAGCGAAGCCCGGCATGGCAGACGCGATGTTCGCGCCGGTCTGCACGCGCTTCGTCACCTACGACGTCAAGCTCGATCCGGGCTGCGCGGCCTATTGCAAGGCGGTGATGGCACTGCCGCACATGCAGGAGTGGATCGCGGCCGCGAAGACGGAGCCCGAGGAGCTCGAAGAGCTCGACGTCGAGTTCTAGCCGCTCCTATACGTTCGTATAGCCGCACGATACTCGCGCAATTCATCGCGGGTTCGATTTTCTTGTAGTGCTGAAGCATGTCGATGAAGTGGCATGTGGCAACTTTGCTTCTGGTCGCAGCCTCGATGGTGTATGTCGCCATTTCGCTGGCGCAGGACTACGGCTCATCCTTTTCCATTCTGGTGGTCGGGGCCGCGGCAGCGCTGGTGATGATCCGACTGGGACGACCAGCAGACGATACGGCCGACCCGCCCGTCTAGGCCGGCGCGCCTACTCGAATTTCACCCCGGCCCGCTCCACCACGCTTTTCCATTTGGCGGAATCGCGCGCGATGGTATCGGCCAGATCCTGCGGCGTGCCGCCGGCCGGCTCGTCGCCGATCGCGGCAAAGCGCGTCTTGAACGCATCCGATTGGATCGCCTTGTTCAGCGCCGCGTTGAGCTTCTCGATGATCGGCGCCGGCATCCCGGCCGGCCCGACCAGGCCAGTCCAGGTCGGCGCGCTGTAGCCCGGCACGCCGGCCTCGGCGATGGTCGGCAGATCGGGGAACGCCGTCGAGCGCTTGTCGCCGCTCACCCCGAGCGCCCGGACCTCGCCGGATTTGGCGACCGCCGACATCGTGTTGAGGCTTTCGAACATGAGGTCGACGTGTCCTGCGATCAGGTCGTTGATCGCGGCCGCGCCGCCGCGGTACGGCACGTGCTGGATCTGCGTGCCGGTCATGAACTTGAACAATTCGCCGCCGACGTGACCGGGTGAGCCGTTGCTTGACGAAGCGTTGGTGAGTTTGCCCGGATTGGCCTTGGCCTTGGCGATCAGTTCCTTGACCGAATGGATATCCGACTTCGGCGACACCGCGAGCATCAGATGGCCGTGCACGATCAGTCCGATCGGCTGGAAGTCCTTCTCGATGTTGTAGGGCAGCTTCGCAACGATATGGCGGGTGATGGCCAGCGCCCCGATCGGCCCGATCGCGAGCGTGTAGCCGTCGGGCGGGGACTTCGCGACCATATCCATGCCGATGGTCAGCGCGCCGCCCGGCTTGTCTTCGACGATGACGTTGCCATTGCCGCCGAGCGCGGGCCCAAGTTCGGCTGCGAGGATGCGCGCCACGGTGTCGGTGGCGCTGCCCGCCGCCTGCGGCACGATCAGCCGGATCGGATGATCGGGATATTCGGCAAACGCCGCCGCCGGCATCGCCCACACCGCGCCGCCCACCATCAGCGCGCCCAGCACCCGCACGAGCTTCATCAAAATCCTCCCACCGATTTGTTGGCGCGCAGACTAGCCATCGCTCAGCGCTTCGACAATCGGCCTGCCTCGTCCAGCACGGCCTGCTCGGCGATGCCCTGATCGTCGCTTGGCGCAAAGGCCGCAACCGTCAGCGGCGGATCGAGATCGGGGAAGTGATAGGCCGCGGCGACGCTGTCCGGCCCCTGCCCCGAATGGCCGATGCAGAGCCCATGCGGCGAGGCGATGTCCATCATCAGGCCGAGCCCGTAACCCGCAGTCTGCCACGGCCTGTCCTCGAGCCTGGCCTGCACCGGATAGCGCTCGCACATCACCGCAAGCAGCGGCGGCGGCAACAGCGCGCCGGCAAACAGGCCGTGCATCATGCGCGCGGCGTCGGCCGGCGAACCCATCAGCAGGCCGTGCCCGACCCAGCCCGGATGGAAGCCGTCCTCGTCGCCCCAATGGCTGCGTTTCAGATCGTCTCGCGTCCTGGCGATGAAGGCGTGCTGCACCCCGAGCGGCCGCAGCACCATCCTGTCCAGCGCGGAGCCGATGTCGGCGCCGGTGATTTCCTCGATCAGCCGGCGCACCAGAAAATATCCGGTATTAGAGTAGGTCCAGCCCTGCCCTGGCGGAAACTTCGGCGCGGCTTCATCGGACTGCCGCAGCAACTCTTCGTGCGTCCACGGGTCGCGCGTCGAGGTGTTCGCCGCGTCGTACTCCGGGTGCTCGGTGTAGCAGGACAGTCCGCTGGTGTGCTGCAGCACTTGGCGCAAGGTGAAGTCGCGGCCCTTCATCTTGCGGTCGAGATCGAGCTTGCGGTCCGCGACCAGCAAAAGCACGCAAGCAGCGATGGCGCTCTTGGTGACGCTCCACCACGGCACCAGCGTCACGTCGTCACCGACGACCTCGTCGCCCGCGCAATACGCGATCAGCGGTGCACGTTGGTTCAAAGCTTCCTGAGCCAAGCGCCGATGCGCTCGACCGCCTCCCGCATGTCGGCCGTCGATCCGGCATAGCTGAAGCGCACGAAGTGCCGGCCGTTGAGCGGATCGAAGTCGACACCGGGCGTCGCCGCCACGTGCGCCTCCTGCAACAGCCGCTTGGCGAAGTCGAAACTGTCGTCGGAGAATTCCGACACGTCGGCGTAGAGATAGAACGCGCCATCGACCGGCAGGAACTTCGACAGCCCAACCCTCGGCAATCCCTCGATCAGGATCTTACGGTTGTCCTCGTAGCCGTGCTTGATCGCGTCGAGTTCGGGCCGGCCGTCGAACGCGGCTTCGGCCGCGATCTGCGACACGGTCGGCACCGAGATCGCGAGATTTCCTTGCAGGCGCTCGATCGGACGCACCAGCTCCTCCGGCACCACCATCCAGCCGATCCGCCAGCCGGTCATGCAGAAATATTTCGAGAACGAGTTGATGACGACCGCATGATCGGACAGCCGCGCCGCGGTCTCGGCCGCCATCGCATAATCGAGGCCGTGATAGATTTCGTCGGAGATCACCTTGATGCCGGCATTCTCGGCGACCCGGATCAGCTCGCCGAGCGCCTGCGGCGTCATCATCGTGCCGGTTGGATTGGCCGGGCTCGCCACCAGCACCCCTTGCAGCGGCTTCCTCCGATGCGCGGCCATCAAGTTGTCGCCGGTCAGCGCAAAGCGCGTCGCGGCATCGGTCTCGATCAGCACCGGCTCACAACCCAACGCTGTGAGGATATGCCGGTATGGCGGATAGCCGGGATTGGCGATCGCGACCCGGCCGGCCGCCTCGAACATCGAAAGGAAGGCCAGGATGAAAGCGGCCGAGGAACCGGTGGTCACGATCACGCGATCCGGCGTTACCGTTAAGCCGTAGGTATCCGCATAGTGCCGCGCGATGCGCGCTCGCAGCGACGGAAGCCCGAGCGACTCGGTGTAGCCGAGCGCGCTCTTGCCGAGCCTTGCCTGCACCGCGGCGACCGCCGGAGACGGCGCGCCGAACGCCGGCTGGCCCACCTCCATATGAACGACCCGCCCACCCGCGGCCTCGATCCGGGCCGCTGCCGCCATCACGTCCATCACCATGAACGGCGGCACGTCGCTGCGGACTGAAGGCGCCGTTAACCGGCGCGCGTTTTCAAGCATCATCAGGAACTCTCCGCGCGGTCCGGCGGCGCATTAACACCTTGCCCCGCTGTTGCCGCATTCGGCCCGTCCTTAACTGTCCAGGACTCTTAACTGTCCAGAACATCGGGTCATGCGACGCGCAAGCAGTCGTGATATCCACTCGCGTTGACCCTGCCGGGGGGCGCCACTAGGTTGGCTGAATATTGGACTCGCGGTCCCGCACGCATATGACTGACGCTGGAAGCACTATCAGGGTGCGGCGGAGGACGCCAGCCGCGCACGCGCTGGCCGTGCTGATGGCATTTGCGATCGCGCTGATGCCGACGGTTGCGGTCGCGCCGACGCCTGCGCGCGCGCAGACCCTGCCGCCCGGTCTGCCGATCATTCGCGATGCCGAGATCGAACAACTGCTGCGCGACTATACCCAGCCGATCCTGCGCAGCGCCGGCCTCGCCCAGCAGGATGTGCACGTCGTCATCATCAGCGACCGTGCGTTCAACGCCTTTGTCATGGATGGCCGGCACATCTTCATCAACGCCGGCGCGCTGCTCGACGCCACCACACCGAACGAGGTGATCGGCGTGCTGGCCCACGAAACCGGCCACATGGCCGGCGGCCACCTGTCGCGGATGCGCCAGCAGATGGCCAACGCACAGACGGCCTCGATCATCGCCATGATCCTCGGCGTCGGCGCCGCAATCGGCGCCTCGCGCAGCGGCGGCGCCGCCGGCAATCCGGCCGCGGCCATCCTGGGCCCTCAGGAAACCATCCGACGCTCGCTCCTGTCCTACATGCGCGCTCAGGAGGAGCAGGCCGACCGCGCCGGCGTCAAATTCCTGGCCGCCACCGGGCAGTCGCCGAAGGGCATGTACGATACGTTCAAACGGCTGTCCGACCAGATCCTGTTCGCGGCGCAAAATGCCGATCCCTATATGCAGTCGCATCCGATGCCGGCGGAACGCGTCGCGGCGCTGGAAATCCTCGCCAAGGCCAGCCCGCTCTGGAACAAGAAGGACCCGCCCGAATTGCAGGCGCGCCACGATCTGATGCGCGCCAAGCTCTCCGGCTTCCTCGACCGGCCCGAGACCGTGGCGCGGCGCTTTCCAATGACCGACAACAGCCTGGCGGCGCGCTACGCCCGCGCCATCGCGACCTACCGCCACGCCGATCTGCGCGGCGCCATCACCCAGATCGATGGCCTGATCCAGGCTCAGCCGAACAATCCCTACTTCCATGAGTTGAAGGGGCAAGCGCTACTCGAGGGCGGCCGGCCCGCCGAGGCGATCGCGCCGCTGCATCGGGCCATCCAGCTTGCGCCGAAGCCGGCGCTGATCCAGGTCCTGCTGGCGCAGGCGCTCAACGCATCGAACGGCGCCAAATCCGCCGACGAAGCGATCGGTATATTGCGGACGGCGCTTGCCCAGGAGCCCGAATCGGTGGACGGCTATTTGCAACTCGCCATGGCATACGGACACAAGGGCGATCTCGCCCAGGCCGATCTCGCTTCCGCGATGGCCGCCTTCATGCGCGGCGACCACCCCACTGCGCGCCAGATCGCAGCGCGCGCCAAGACTCGTTTCCCGATCGGCTCACCCGGTTGGGTGAAAGCTGACGATCTCACAGGCACCAAGGGCGTCGCCGGCTCTCATTGAAACATGACATTGAACATTGAAAGGACCACCTCCATGCGCTTCCAAGCCATGCGCTTCCTGCCACGCCTCGCTCTCGCAGCAGGCCTCACACTGACGCTCGGCGCCTTTGCCGCGCACGCGGAAGACAGCTTCACGGCGACGCAGCGGGGCGAGATCGAGAAGATCATCAAGGAATACCTGGTCGGGCATCCCGAGGTGCTCCAGGACGCCATGAGCGAGCTGGAGAAGAAGCAGGCCGCCGACGAGGTCGCCAAGAACCTGGCCGCGGTCAAGGACAACACCGAGGAGATCTTCAACTCGCCGCGCCAGGTCACCACCGGCAACCCGCAGGGTGACGTCACCTTCGTCGAGTTCTTCGATTACAACTGCGGCTACTGCAAGCGTGCCATGAGCGACATGTTCGACCTGATGAAGAACGACGGCAAGCTCAAGGTCGTGCTCAAGGAGTTCCCGGTGCTCGGGCCAGGGTCGGTCGAGGCGGCCAAGGTCGCGGTCGCCGTCCGCATGCAGGACCCGGGCGGCAAGAAGTACATGGTGTTCCACCAGAAGCTGCTCGGCGGCCGCGGCCAGGCCGACAAAGCCAAGGCGATGGCCGCCGCCAAGGATGCCGGCCTCGACATGGCGCGACTCGAGAAGGACATGCAGAGCGACGAGGTCAAGCAGACGCTCGAGACCAACCTCAAGCTCGCCGAGAAGCTCGGCCTAAACGGCACGCCGAGCTACGTGATCGGCTCCAACGTCGTGGTCGGCGCCGTTGGCCTCGACAAGCTCAAGGAAAACATCAACACCGCCCGCTGCGGCAAGGCGACCTGCTGATCGCCTTTCCATTTTGAGCTAAACTCGCGCGCGATCGGTCACACCGGTCGCGCGCTTTGCTTTGGGGGATTGTCATGCGCCTTGCGAAACTCCTGATCGGCGCGATCTGGCCTTGTGGCTCTCGCCACTGGCCCGGCCACCGCGCAAAGCTGGCCGACGCGATCGGTCCGCATCATGCTGCCGCTCGGCGCCGGCTCCGGCGCCGATATCGGGGCGCGGCTGCTGGCCGAGAAGCTTTCGGCCAAGTGGGGCCAGCCGGTCGTGGTCGAAAATCGTCCCGGCGGCGACGGCTTCGTCGCCATTACCGCCTTCATCAGTGCCCACGACGACCACATGCTGTTCTTTGCGCCCGCGGCCGCGCTGACCGCGCATCCGTATCTGCACGACAAGCTGCCCTATGACGCGCGCGATCTCGCCCCGGTGGCGCGCGTGTCGGCGACACTGGTTTCGATCAGCGCGCCGCCGCAACTCGGCTTCAAGACGCTCGGTGATTTGTTCGCGATGGCGCGCGCGCAGCCCGGCAAGCTGAACTGGGCATCGGTCACCAGCGCGACCGATCTGGTGATCGCGGCCTTCCTGAAACACGAAGGCATCGACATGGCAAAGGTGCCCTACCGCGATCCGGTGCAGGCGCTGAACGACGCGACGGAAAACCGCCTGCAATTCTACTGGTCGTCCTATGCGATCGTGCGCGGCGCCACAGAAGCCGGCCGCGTCAAGCTCCTGGCGATCACTTCGAGCGCGCCGTCGCCGATGCTGCCAGGTGCGCCGACCGTGGCGCAAGCAGGCTTTCCGGGCCTGACCTTCGACGGCCTGGTCGGCTTCTTCGGGACGCGCGACACGCCGAACGAGCGGCGCGAGCAGATCGCAAGCGATGTCCGCGCGGTGCTGGCCGATCCCGCCATCGTCACCCGGTTCGAGGCGACCGGCCAGGATGTGGTGCCGGGGTCGGCCGCCGAGTTCGCCGCCGATATCGAGAAGCAAACCGCAGGCGTCGCCGAAAGCGCCCGGATCCTGGGCATCAAAGCCGCCCGGTAGCGCGGGTCCGCATTTTCACGTCTGCGTTTAACGAGGGCCCATGACCGGCACCGGCATTTCCATGGAACAGTGACGGCTCGACGCCAACGGGCTACAGAGATAGCGGACGAGAATATATTCGCGCATGATTTCCACTCCGGATCGCCCTGCTACGCCAGGGGCGTACGTCCTTTCCGACACGCTGGCCACGCTTGCCCAGATTCGATGCGGTTCTGCCGCACTCGCGATCTACGTCCTGCTCATCGCCAGCCTCATCCCGCTGGCTTCCATCCCCGGGCCAGCCGCGCCGCAGATCGTCTCGATCTTTACCGCATGCATTGTCTTGGCCGAGTTGACCACCGCATTTCTGTTGATCAGCCAGACGATCGAGGAACGCAGCGTCTCAACGCTGCTGCTCAGTTGCGCGTACTTCTACTCGGCGATGTTTGGTATCGCTCACATCCTCACGTTTCCGGGCGCGGTTTTCGGCACCCAGCCGGTGTTGGGGACCCAACAGATCACGGGTTTCATCTTCAACGCCTGGCGCGTCGGCTTCGCCGTGCTGGTGTTGGCATCCGCCTTGGCGCCGTCCGCCCGCGCGGAGTTGGCCCCCCGTTGGAAACCCATCGTTGGAATGTCACTTCTCGCCGTCATAGCGGCCGGCGCGGTTGGGCTGTTGGTCGGGTTTGTCCTGGAGCACAGGCTTCCGGTCTTCGTGGCTGAACGACGATTCACGGTCTATGACGTGATTCCAAGCTTTGCCGGGGTGGCAATCGGTTTGGCTGCCGTCGTCGCGCTGTGGACCCGGCGCCGATCAATGGACATGCTGAGCCTTTGGTTGACGCTCGTTCTTGCGACGTTTTGCGGCGACCTGCTGATCAGCACAGTCGGCGGCGGGCGCTACACGCTCGGCTGGTTTGCCGGCCGGACCAGCGGCTTTATGTCCGGCTGCGCGCTCTTTGTGCTGTTCGTTTTGCGGTTCGTGTGGCAACAGCGCGCCGCCGCCCACACAGCACATGCGTTGCGGGAGAACATGGTCCTCCTCCAGGCCGAGGTCGCGCGCCGGTCCGAGATCGAAGAGCGCCTAGTCCAGGACACCATTCGGCAGAGAGATCAAGCCAAGGCCGAACTGACTCGGACAAGCTCCTTGTTCCAGACCGTCATCAACATGACGCCCGACCTGGTTTACGTGAAGGACCTGGAAAGCCGGGCGCTGCTTCGCAACCCCGCCGCTCTTTTTGGCCGGAACTGGAACGACGTCGAGGGGCAAAAGGAAGCGGACTGGCACGCCAGTCCGCAGGAGGCCGCGGAGGTTGTCGCCAACGACCGCAAGGTGATCGAAAGCGGCACTTCGATGCAGTTCGAGGAGCATTTCACGACCGCGCAAGGCAAACGCATCCTGCTGTCGACGAAATCACCGCTGCTGGACGAGAACGGCAAGATCGTCGGGATCATCGGCGTATCGACGGACGTCACGGAACGCGAGAGCCGTGCGAAACATGTCGAGTTCATCATGCGGGAGCTTTCGCATCGCTCGAAAAATCTGCTGATGATCCTGCAGTCGGTCGCCCGGCAGACGATCCGCCGGAGTGCGAGCCTTGAAGATTTCGAAGACCGATTCATGGCCCGGGTGGGCTCGTTGGCCAAGCTGCATGACCTGCTCGTGCAGGAGGAATGGCGCGGGGCGTCGCTGCGCGCCATCGCGGAAGCCCAAGTCCGTCCGTTCGCCGACGACCGGGTGAAAGATCGAAGGGCCCGAGTTTTTCCTGCGGCCGGATGCGGCTCAGGTCATGTCCATGATCTTCCATGAACTGGCGACCAACGCCTCGAAATACGGCGCCCTGTCGAACGCCACCGGCACGGTCTCCATCAGTTGGGGGATCACCGCTACAAACGAGGAAACGCTGTTCGTCCACTGGCAAGAACGCGGTGGCCCCCCGGTCGTCCCTCCGACCCGCAAGGGCTTCGGCACGGTGGTGCTGGAACGAACCGCCCTGCAGATTCCAGACGCCTCGGTGTCGCTCGATTTCGGCGAGCAAGGGGTAACCTGGTCGTTGCGGACCCCCTCGCACCCCCTGCTCGACCCGACGCTTTCGCGGTCGCCCCCGTGACGCCTCTCTAGCTAGCGCGCGGGGGCCGGGCTTCCCCTTTTCCGGTAGGCTGCCTATAAAGCCCTCGGTGACGGCGCGCTGCGATTTCGCAAGCGCCAGCAAGCCCCTGGGCCCCATGGCGAAAACCATCTACGTCCTCAACGGCCCGAACCTCAATCTCCTCGGCACCCGCGAGCCGCACATCTATGGCCGCTCCTCGCTGAAGGACGTCGAGAAGCTGTGCGCCAAGACCGCCGCCGCGCATGGCCTCGCCATCGAATTCCGCCAGTCCAACCATGAGGGCGTCATCGTCGACTGGCTGCAGGAGGCCGGCGCCAAGAAGGCTGCCGGCGTGGTGTTCAATCCGGGCGGACTGACCCACACCTCGGTCGCCTGCCACGACGCCATCAAGGCGATCGACGTGCCGGTGATCGAGTGCCACATCTCGAATATCCACGCCCGTGAACCTTGGCGTAACCACTCCTACATTTCGTTTGCCGCCAAGGCCGTGATCTGCGGGTTTGGCATCCAGGGCTACGCACTCGCCATCGACGGCATCGCCGCGATGGCCGGGCAAGAAGGGCAAGCGCTGAGCATGGCTGACGACAAGCCCGGCATCGACAAGGAGATGATCCGCGAACTCGCGAGCCTGCTCGACGAAACCGGGCTGACCGAAATCGAGATCGAGCGTGACGGCCTGCGCGTGCGCGTCGGCCGCGGCGGCACGATCAACAACATCGCCGCGCAGGCAATGCCGCTGATCGGCACCACGCCTGCGCTGCCTCCCGCGCCCGCCGACTTGGCCAAGCATCCCGGCGTCGTCACCTCGCCGATGGTCGGCACCGCCTACCGCGGCTCCGCCCCGGGCGCTGCTCCGTTCGTCGATATCGGCAGCAAGGTCACGGCCGGCGAGACGCTCCTCATCATCGAGGCGATGAAGACCATGAATCAGATTCCGGCGCCGCGTTCCGGCACCGTGACGCAAATCCTGATCGAGGATGGCCAGCCGGTCGAATTCGGCGAGCCGCTCGCGATCATTGAGTGAGAGACGGGGATAGCCCCGGCACGATGTTCGACAAAATCCTCATCGCCAACCGCGGCGAGATCGCGCTCCGGGTGCTGCGCGCCTGCCAGGAGCTCGGCATCCCGACGGTCGCCGTGCATTCCACCGCCGACGCCGACGCCATGCATGTGCGCCTCGCCGACGAGAGCGTCTGCATCGGCCCGCCGCCCGCGAAAGACAGCTATCTCAACGTCCCGGCGTTGCTCGCGGCCTGCGAGATCACCGGCGCCGACGCCGTGCATCCGGGCTACGGCTTCCTCTCCGAGAACGCGCGCTTCGCCGAAATCCTGAACGAGCACAACATCCACTTCATCGGCCCCAAGGCCGAGCACATCCGCCGCATGGGCGACAAGATCGAGGCCAAGCGCACCGCCAAGGCGCTCGGCATCCCCTGCGTGCCGGGCTCCGACGGCGGCATCACCAATGACACCGATGCGCTCGCGATCGCCCGCGAGATCGGCTTTCCGGTGCTGGTGAAGGCTGCGGCCGGCGGCGGCGGCCGCGGCATGAAGGTCGCGCATCTGGAGGACGAGCTTGCGATGGCGCTTGCCACCGCCCGCTCCGAGGCCAAGGCCGCGTTCGGCGACGACGCCGTCTATCTGGAAAAATATCTCCAGCGCCCCCGCCACATCGAAATCCAGGTGCTGGGCGACGGCAAAGGCAACGCCATCCATCTCGGCGAGCGCGACTGCTCGTTGCAGCGCCGCCACCAGAAGGTGATGGAGGAAAGCCCCTCGCCTGCGCTCAACGCCACCGAGCGCGCGCGGATCGGCGAGGTCGTCGCCAAGGCGATGCGCGACATGCAGTATCTCGGCGTCGGCACCATCGAGTTTCTCTACGAGGACGGCCAGTTCTATTTCATCGAGATGAACACCCGCATCCAGGTCGAGCATCCCGTCACCGAGATGATCACCGGCCTCGATCTGGTGCTGGAGCAGATCCGCGTCGCGGCCGGCGGCGAGCTGCCCTGCACGCAGCAGGACGTCGAGTTCCGCGGCCACGCCATCGAGTGCCGCGTCAACGCCGAGAACGCGTCGACCTTCCTGCCGTCGCCCGGCAAGATCACGTCATACCACCCGCCTGGCGGGCTTGGCGTGCGCGTCGATTCAGCGGTCTACCAGGGCTACACCATCCCGCCGTTCTATGACTCGATGGTCGGCAAGCTGATCGTGCACGGCAAGACCCGCACCGAATGCCTGATGCGGTTGAAGCGCGCGCTCGACGAGTTCGTGGTCGACGGCATCGACACCACGCTGCCGCTGTTTCGCAAGCTGGTGCGCACCCAGGACATCATCGACGGCAATTATCACATCCACTGGCTCGAGCGCTTCCTGGCGCAGGGCGGGATGGAACGTTAGGGCGCGCCCTCGCCACACTGCTCAATCTTGATGAAAAATGTCTCGGTTGGATTCCGGGCGCCGCAGAGATGCGCTCGGGCCGAGGATTTTCGGATTATGTCTAAAGCCGCCATTGACCAGAAACGGCTATTGCGCCGGCGAAGCTCATTTAAGCCTCTATCAAAACGGGCGTCTAATATAACCCGTTACGATGCCCGCTCTACGGGAGGCGACATGAGACGGCGAGAGTTTCTCGGTGCTCTCGGTTGTGCGACGGCAGCTTGGCCGCGAGCAGCGACGGCCCAGCAACGAGAACCCGTACGGCGCGTTGGCGTGCTGACGGGCGGAGCTGGTCCGGACTCAAAAGCACGCATCGCGGTTTTCCTGCAGGCGATGCAGCAACTGGGCTGGACTGAGGGCACCAACCTCCAGCTCGAAATTCGCCAAGGTGGCGGCAACACCGATGCGATCCGCAAATACGCCGCAGAATTGGTAGCCTGGGCGCCCGATGTCATCATGACCATCGGCGGCACGGCGACGGGTTTCCTGCTGCTGGCAACGCGTAGCGTGCCGATCGTATTTACGATCGTTCCCGATCCGGTCGGCTCCGGTTTTATCGAGAGCATGTCGCGCCCCGGCGGCAACGCCACGGGCTTCTTGCAGTTCGAATACAGCTTCGGCGCGAAATGGGTCGAACTGCTAAAGGAGATCGGGCCGAAGCTCGTGCGGGTGGCGGTGCTGCGTGATGCGTCATTGCCCGCGGGTATCGGCCAGTTTGCTGTCATCCAGTCCGTCGCGCCCCCGCTTGGGATCGAGGTCAGTCCCGTCAACGTTCGCAATGCCGCCGAGATCGAGCGCGGCCTAACCGCATTTGCACGTGCGACGAACAGCGGGCTGATTGTTGCATCGAGCACGAGTGCGCTGGTCAATCGCGACATGATCATTGCACTGACCTCAAAATATCAACTGCCGGCGGTTTACGCTCAGCGCGAATTCGTGGCGGCTGGCGGGCTGCTTTCCTATTCCGCTGATTTTCCCGCGCAGTTTCGTAGTGCCGCCGGGTACGTCAATCGCATCCTGAAAGGCGAGAAGCCAGCGGACCTCCCGGTCCAGGGCCCGACCAAGTACAACCTGGTCATCAATCTCAAGACCGCAAAGGCTCTCGGCTTCACCATTCCACCTCAACTTCTCATCCGCGCCGATGAGTTGATTGAATAGGACCGGGCGCAACCGAAAGGGGCGATGATGAGTTCGTTCGAAACTTCCGGGTAGGCACTGAGGGTTCTGCACTACTGGAATTGAACGAGTGTGCCGATCTAAAATCGGCTTGGACGCGCAAAATCTTGGAGGGCGAGATGTTGACCATTCGTGCGGTAGCAGTCGGACGAGGACCAGATACGAAATTCGATGCGCAGAATAACAAAGTGGGTGGTGTGAGGCCGTACATCCAAGGCTTGGTCGACTGGCTCGACCTTGCGCCAGCCGCGAAAGACACGCCAGACACCGATGCGTCACTCGATAGGTACACATTGGGGACGCACTACGAAATCGAATACCGGGAACGCGACGTCCAAGTCATGCAGGACGCATTTACCGGTGCGGAAAATTCTGCGGTCGCTATATGGCCGAGCGAGTTGCGAATATATGGGCGAGCGACGTCAACCAGGTTCCCGATCCGGCCTTTTTCACGGTTGATCCCGGTGAGATCAAATTGAAAACGGTGGCGCGCGCCAAGAAAAAATCGAAGCGGGGCTCGCCTCGGAAGAAAAAATAGTACGGACATAAGTCACTGAGAGGCGCCGCTTCGACGGCGCCTCTCAGTGCTTCGTCATCTCGCTCAGCATTTCGCAGAGCTTGTCCGGATTGTACGGCTTCGGCACGAACACCGCACCCGACACCGCGTTGATCTCTTCAAGCCTCTTGTAGGAGCCCGAGGCATAGACCACCGGCAGCTTCGGGCGGAGTTCCCGCGCGAGCTGCGCCAGCGCCGCGCCGTCGATGCTGCCCGGCAGATTGATATCCGTGAGCAGAATGTCGCACGGCGAGCCGCAGGTCAGATGCCGCAGCGCGTCCTTGGCGTTGGCGACCGCGAAAACCTCGAAGCCATGCTCCGCCAGCACCTCGCTGATCATGTCGCAGAGCAGGAACTCGTCCTCGACCAGCAGAACCCTTGGATGCACGTCCGTTGCCATGATTTGCGTCCTTCCCCATCCCGTTCGGGACCACCCGAACACCAGGGCAACGCGACGCCAGCCCCGGCGTTCACACTGTTGCCGACAATTGGACACAACTTGGCTAATGCGTGGTGAATGGCGAAACTTCCGCCGCCGCGCTACATTTCGAGCGTCCGCCCTGCTCGGGATGCCATGGCCAGTCGCGAAACCGCCTTCGTCGAGATCACGCCCGAGGTCCTGCTCAAGGCCTACGGCTGCGGCATCTTCCCGATGGCGGAGAGCGCCGAGGACCCGGCGCTGTACTGGATCGAGCCGCCGGAGCGCGGCGTCATTCCGCTCGACACCTTCCACGTGCCGTCGAGGCTTGCCCGCACCGTCCGTGCCGAGCGCTTCGAGATCGCGGTCAACCGCGACTTCAACGGCGTGCTCGACGGCTGCGCCGAGCCGCAGCCGGGCCGCGCCCGGACCTGGATCAATGGCCGCATCCGGGAACTCTATCGCAAGCTCTACGACATCGGCCATTGCCACAGCATCGAAGCCTACGAGGACGGAGTGCTGGCCGGCGGGCTCTA
Source organism: uncultured Alphaproteobacteria bacterium (assembly GCA_963785665.1). Lineage (GTDB taxonomy): Bacteria > Pseudomonadota > Alphaproteobacteria > Rhizobiales > Xanthobacteraceae > Z2-YC6860. The sequence goes on along the minus strand of CAWAWF010000013.1, from coordinate 474,759 downwards.
TGGCGTCTGTCTCGGCCGCGCCTTCTTCGGCGAAAGCATGTTTCACCGTTCGCGCGACGCCTCGAAGGTGGCGCTGGTGCATCTGGTGGCGCGGCTAAAGGCATCGGGCTTTGCGCTGCTCGACACCCAGTTCGTCACCGACCACCTCAAGACCTTCGGCGCGATCGAGGTGCCGCGCCAGCGCTACCACAAGCTGCTCGAAGCAGCGTTGATCGGCGAAGCCGATTTCGCCGGCCTCCGCCGGGCCATGAGCGGCGCCAAGGCGCTGCAACTCCTTCAGATGCGTCCGGGGGATTTGGGCGAGCACTCATAAAACGAGAGCCAATTGTTCTCTTCGTTGGCTCGAATCGTCGTTATCCCATCAAGGCACGTCCAACAGACGTGAGAGGTCTGGGATGGAACGATAGTATCCTGCCAACTTCGCTTGTTCGACGAAGTCCCGGAGCTTGTCGAGCGAAACATCATTCGTCAGTTTGACGCGTTGCCAGCCGCGCGCGAGCACGACGCCGTTCATATTGGTTTTGAATCTGTGCTGAAGCTTCGGCAATCATTCGTTGCGCCGCCGCTGGATTGTTCCCAATCCAATCTGTCAGTTCGCGATGCGCGGTGACAAATCGGCGCGCGAGCTCGCGTTGTGAGGTCAGAAATTGCACGCTCGACACAAGCATCGTGGCGATTGAATTACTTTCCTCGACAAGGATTTGCCATCGGCCAACACCTCCAGGCGCGCAACCCAGGGCTCGACAGTCCAAACGGCATCGACTTGTAACAACTGGAAAAGCGCGAGCTGCTCGGAATTCGGAGTGGGCACCAGCTCCACATCCCCGCTCGAGGAGGAAACTTGTACGCCTCCCGAAGCAAGCCAGGCGCGCGCAGCCATGTCTTGGGTATTTTCAAATTCCGGAACCGCAATTCGCTTGCCTCGAAAATCGGACGGTTTGGTCCGATCCGAGTTCGGCTGCACAACAAGGGCTGACCCTCCAGCGACTGCGCCTGCTACGATCCGTATGTCGTTGCCGTGCGACCGTGTGTAGGCGTCTATGACGGAGTTTGGACCCGCATATGTCAGATCAATCGACTTGGCAGCCATCGCCCGCATCGCACTCGGCCCGGCGTTGAACGGCCGCCATTCGACCTGCACGTCAGGTCCGAGGCGCTCGGCAAACCAGTCGCGCCCGTGCCTCTGCAAATTTTGAGCGACAAGGGCGTGAACGTGCGTGGCATTGGGAAAATAGCCAACACGGATTGTCGTGCTTTGGGCGTGTGACGGATTCGACGTCATCACCCACGCCACGAGCGCCAGAGTGAGGGCCCAGAAACACCGGCAGCAGGTGGCCCGGTCGTGCGAGGCCGTCGACCGACATGGCGCCCCTGGCTGTCGGACCATTATCTGGCAACGGGGGGTGCCGGTAACGGCTGCTGCACGCGCGGCTGCGCCGGTGGCCGCGGCCGCGGCGCGGGCTTTGGAGCAGGCGCGGGCGCGACGGCGACCGGCGCTTCGGCCACCGGCTGCGGAGCGCCTTTGCAGTCAGTCAGCCAGACGTCGTAGATCGGATGCTCGACGGCGTTGAGCCCCGGGCTCGCGGCAAACATCCAGCCGCTGAAGATGCGCTTGATCTCGCCTTGCAGCGTGAGCTCGTCGACCTCGATGAAGGCGTCGGTGTCGGGCTGCTCGGTCGGCGGCCGCGAATAGCAGGCGCGCGGCGTCACCTCGAGAGCGCCGAAGCGCACTGTCTCGTTGATCGCCACGTCGAAGCTGATGATGCGGCCGGTGATCTTGTCGAGGCCGGAGAACACCGCGGTCGGGTTGGCGATCTTGTGCGGCGGCGGCTCGACGATGGTCTCGTTGTTCGAGGGCGGCACCGAGGCCTGCTGCTGTGGCGGAGGCTGCCCTGGCTTCTGGCCGGGCGCGGTCGCGGGCGCGCCAGGCGCTGCCTGCTGCGGCCGTTGCGGCGCGTTCGAGCCGCCGGGCGGCGGCGGCAGCGGCTCGGTCCGGATGCGTGCACCCGGCGGCGGGCCAGGCGGCAGCAGGCCGCCGTTCGGCGGCGGCACGTATTGCGGCCGGCCGCCCGGCAGATCGGCCGGCGGTCGCGGCACGTCGCCCTGGGGCCGCTGCTGCTGCTGCTGCTGCGGATTGCCGAAGATGCTGTCGAAAATGTTGGGGAACTGCGCCAGCGCCGGCGACGCGGCGAGCACGCCGGCCGTTGCAAGCATCGCGCAAAGTGTGGAGCGAGCCATCAGCGGGCTTTGACCCATCGCAAGCGGGTATCGCCTGCGCAAACGGAACGCCCGGTTAACATGGCGAATGCGGCTGGGAAAGGGCGCCGGCCTTCCGCGGCGTCCGGCAGCCGGTCAACGGCGTCCTAGCGCCCAGGATTCCACGCCTTGTAGTCGCCGGTCGCCTTCGGCCGCCGGCCCTGCGCCAAGGTCGAGCCGGTCGGGCGGTGCGCGCCCGGCGTGCCGGTCAGGTTTGGCCGGTGCGGCTTCTGCCAAGAGCGTGGCTGGTACTTTTCGTCGGTCGGAGGAACGTCGACGGTGTGATGCAGCCAGCCGTGCCAGGACGGTGGCACCGAAGAGGCCTCGGCCGCGCCGTTGTAGATCACCCAGCGGCGCTCCATTAGCAGCGTCGGATCGATCTTGCCGCCCTTGGTCCGGTAGTAGCGGTTGCCGAACTCGTCCTGGCCGACCAAGGCGCCGAACCGCCAGGTCCAGAGCTGGGTGCCGAAGGTCTGGCCGTTCCACCAGGTGAAGAAGCGGAGAAAGAAGGTTTTCATTCGGGTTCGCGCGAATTTGAGGGTGCGTTGGTACATGCCAGCGGTGTGCCCCAGTGTCCAGCCGGGGAGCGCTCCACAGGACAGCCGAGGCTGTCCCCCGACCATCCACAATTGTTTCCGCCGGGCGGTCACAAAAGTTGGCCGCGGCGGTCACGTTACCCCACAAGCCTTTGGCGTAGCTTGAGAATTGCTGCGCGCCCCGCCCCGGAGAAAATCCGCCGAACGGCCAGAAGCCAGACAAATCCTGGACTCCGCCGGGACGCCCGATCGGCGCCGAATCCGGCGGTTTTCAACCACGAAAATGATGTGCCGGGGATTGACTGTGGTTTTGTGACAGCGCGACACCCAACGTGATCGAGCTGGGGACTTCCGGAATCCTATCGAGTCGTCCGATACTTCCGTGGTCGCCGCTGAGTTGTCCCCGTAGTCCCCGTAGTTCACAGCAGACCACAAGCCTTAGTATTTGATTCAGACTCGGGGACTACTGCTTGACGGGTGCGGCGAGTCTGTCCTAGCTTTCGAATTGTCCGGCGCGGGTGCGTGAGTTGGCCCCGCCGAACACAATCTGACAGTCCAGCGACGGTCCTCCGCCCGGTTTTCACGCTCGGCGGGGCAGGAATTTGCGTCGCCTTGCGTACGGAAAAGGCCCGGTATTCCGGGCCAGCCGGTGCCATCCAAGGCTCGGATCACTATCTACGGGTTGCGTCAAAAACACTGAAACACGGCTAGGGCTAGGCCCCAGCCGGGGATAAAATGCCGGGGCCTCAAGGGTGCCTGGCGCGCAAAAAAGGGGCTCGAAACCATGCGGATCGAACGGCGCTACACCAAGGACGGCCAGTCTCCCTACGCGGACATCGCGTTCCGCCTGACCACGAGCGAGATCCGCAACCCGGATGGCTCGGTGGTGTTCAAGGCTGAGAACGTCGAGGTGCCGGAGTTCTGGTCGCAGGTGGCGTCCGACGTCCTCGCCCAGAAGTATTTCCGCAAGGCTGGCGTTCCCTCGCGCCTGAAGAAGGTCGAGGAAGAAACCGTGCCGTCTTGGCTGTGGCGCTCGGTCGCCGACGAGACCGCGCTGGCCGAACTTCCAGAGAAGGAACGCATCATCGGCGAAGTCTCGTCGAAGCAGGTGTTCGATCGTCTCGCCGGCACCTGGACCTATTGGGGCTGGAAGGGCGGCTACTTCGATTCGGAGGCCGACGCCCAGGCGTTCTTCGACGAGCACCGCTTCATGCTGGCCTCGCAGATGTGCGCGCCGAACTCGCCGCAATGGTTCAACACCGGCCTGCACTGGGCCTATGGCATCGACGGCCCGAGCCAGGGTCACTTCTACGTCGACTACAAGACCGGCAAGCTGACCAAGTCGAAGACCTCCTACGAGCATCCGCAGCCGCACGCCTGCTTCATCCAGTCGATCAATGACGACCTCGTCAACGAGGGCGGCATCATGGACCTGTGGGTGCGCGAGGCGCGGCTGTTCAAGTACGGCTCCGGCACCGGGACGAACTTCTCGCGGCTTCGCGGCGAAGGCGAGCGGCTCGCCGGCGGCGGCAAGTCGTCCGGCCTGATGAGCTTCCTCAAGATCGGCGACCGCGCCGCAGGCGCCATCAAGTCGGGCGGCACCACGCGCCGCGCGGCGAAGATGGTGATCGTCGACACCGACCACCCGGACATCGAGCAGTTCATCGACTGGAAGGTGAAGGAGGAGCAGAAGGTCGCGGCCCTCGTCACCGGTTCCAAGATCAACCAGAAGCACCTCAAGGCGGTGCTGAAGGCCTGCGTCAACTGCGAAGGCTCGGGCGACGATTGCTTCCAGCCGGAGAAGAACCCGGCGCTGAAGCGCGAGATCAAGCTCGCCCGCAAAGCTTACGTGCCGGACATCATGATCCAGCGCGTCATCCAGTTCGCCAAGCAGGGCTACACCGAGATCGATTTCCCGATCTACGACACCGACTGGGACAGCGAGGCGTATCTGACCGTCTCCGGCCAGAACTCCAACAACACTGTCCGCGTCACCGACGAGTTCCTCAAAGCGGTCGAAGCCGACGGCGACTGGGACCTGACCTGGCGCACCAAGCCCGGCAGGATTTCCAAGACGCTGAAGGCGCGCGAGCTGTGGGAAAAGATCGGCCACGCCGCCTGGGCCTGCGCCGACCCGGGCCTGCAATTCCACACCACCGTCAACGACTGGCACACCTGCCCGGCGTCGGGACCCATCGTCGGCTCCAACCCGTGCTCGGAGTACATGTTCCTCGACGACACCGCCTGCAATCTGGCGTCGATGAACCTGCTCGCCTACCGCGACGACAAGACCAAGACGTTCGACATCGCGGGCTACGAACACGCCGTCCGACTCTGGACCATCGTGCTGGAAATCTCGGTGATGATGGCGCAGTTCCCGTCGCGCGAGATCGCCGAGCGCTCCTACGAGTATCGCACGCTCGGCCTCGGCTATGCCAACATCGGCGGCCTGCTGATGTCGTCCGGCATCGGCTACGACAGTGACGCCGCGCGCGCGATCGGCGGCGCGCTGACCGCCATCATGACCGGCATCAGCTACGCCACCTCCGCGGAGATGTCGAAGGAGCTCGGCCCCTTCCCCGGCTTCAAGAAGAACCGCGAGCACATGCTGCGCGTCATGCGCAACCACCGCCGCGCGGCCTATGGCGAGAACACCGGCTACGAGAAGCTCGCGACCGCCCCGGTGCGCCTCGACCTTGTCACGCTCGCCGACCACGAGACGTTCTTCGCCGGCCTCGCGACGCACTCCAAGCGCGCCTGGGACAAGGCGCTGGCGCTCGGCGAGGAGCACGGCTACCGCAACGCGCAGGCGACCGTCGTTGCCCCCACCGGCACCATTGGGCTGGTGATGGACTGCGACACCACCGGCATCGAGCCCGACTTCGCGCTCGTTAAGTTCAAGAAGCTCGCCGGCGGCGGCTACTTCAAGATCATCAACCGCGCCGTGCCGGAGGCGCTCCGCGCGCTCGGCTACTCCGAGGCCGACATCGCCGAGATCGAGGTCTATGCGGTCGGCCACGGCTCGCTCGGCCAGTCGCCCGGCATCAACCACACCACCTTGAAGGCCAAGGGCTTCACCCAGGAGGCGATCGACAAGATCGAGAAGGCGCTTCCGACCGCCTTCGACATCAAGTTCGCCTTCAACAAGTGGACGCTCGGCGAGGACTTCCTGCGCAACCAGCTCAACGTGCCGGCCGAAACGCTGGCGCTGCCGACCTTCGACGTGCTGGCCCACATGGGCTTCTCCAAGCGCGAGATCGAGGCGTGCAACGTCCACGTCTGCGGCGCGATGACGGTCGAGGGCGCCCCTCACCTCAAGGCCGAGCACTACAACGTGTTCGACTGCGCCAACCCGTGCGGCAAGATCGGCAAGCGCTATCTCTCGGTCGAGAGCCACATCCGGATGCTGGCGGCGGCGCAGCCGTTCATCTCCGGCGCGATCTCGAAGACCATCAACATGCCGAACGACGCCACCGTCGAGGACTGCAAGTCGGCGTACCTGCTGTCCTGGAAACTGGCGCTGAAGGCCAACGCGCTCTACCGCGACGGCTCCAAGCTCAGCCAGCCGCTGCAGAGCCAGCTCATCGCCGACGAGGAGGATGACGACGACGCGATCGACGCCGTGCAGTCCTTCATCGACAAGCCGCAGGCGGCCCGTACCGCGGCCGCGGCCGAGCGCGTGGTCGAGAAGATCGTCGAGCGCATCACGGTGCTCCGCGAGCGCGAGAAGCTGCCGTCACGGCGCAAGGGCTACACCCAGAAGGCCGTGGTCGGCGGCCACAAGGTGTACCTGCGCACCGGCGAATACGAGGACGGCCGGATCGGCGAGATCTTCATCGATCTGCACAAGGAGGGCGCGACGCTCCGTTCGCTGCTCAACAACTTCGCCATCGCGATCTCGCTCGGCCTGCAGTACGGCGTGCCGCTCGAGGAGTATGTCGACGCCTTCACCTTCACCCGCTTCGAGCCGCAGGGCCCGGTGCAGGGCAACGACACCATCAAGTACGCCACCTCGATCCTCGACTACGTGTTCCGCGAGCTTGCGATCTCCTACATGGAGCGCTTCGACCTCGCCCACGTCGATCCGACCGAAGGCGGCTTCGATGCGCTCGGCAAGGGCGAGAGCGAAGGCCACGCACCGAGCAACGCCAGGTACGTGTCGAAGGGCCTGACCCGCTCGCGCACCGACAAGCTCGCGGTGGTGAGCGGGGGCGGCGGCTCAGCCGCGACCGGCACCAGCGATGCGGTGGGAAGCGGCAACGTCACCGCGCTGCACGCGGCCGGCGCCACAGCGCTGAAGGTCGAGCCGGAGGCCAAGCTCTCGCCGACCCAGGCGCTGGAGACGCTGAACTGGCAGGCTCCCACCCCGACCAAGGCCGACCGTAGAGCCGAGGCGAAGGCCAAAGGCTACGAGGGCGAGATGTGCGGCGAGTGCGGCAACTTCACGCTGGTGCGCAATGGCACGTGCATGAAGTGCGACACGTGCGGTCAGACCACCGGTTGCAGTTGATTATGCCGTGTTGACGACGAGTAGTCCTCCGCATTAACCAGAACACTTGGAAAGAACACCCCCTCACGGGTTATGCCGTTGTTACGCCGACCATAGTTAGCCCGCGATCATCATAGGGCGCTGAAAACTCCACCGGCCCGCATCGATAGGTGCGGGCCGGTCGCTGTTACGCCCAAGGGCGAGCCAACCGGCGCGTTGGCTCCGGATGAAGCCCAAGGCGGTCCAGAAGCACACGAAGTATGTATGCAACTTCAGTTCCGGGCGTACCGCGGTAAGCGTGAAGCTCGTCGACCACAAGATGAAAGACGTGCGAGGCATCAGCCTCCAGCCACGCGCGCGTCAAGTCAAAAATGGACGTCTCCACGTCCCGCATCAGCATGATATTCAGCATGCTGTAGTTGGTTACGAGCGCATCCGGCGGGGCTTCCTGCATGTCCCACCGGCTCCACTCTCGCCGCCATCCAAACGGGGGAAGAAACGTTCTGCATCAGCACGGCCGCGAACCGCGTTCGCCGTGTCGGAAAGTCTCTTGAGCTCCGTCCGAAGATTGGCTTCGGCACCGGTAGCCGCCGGCGAGCCGGAGATTGGGGTCGGGCCTATGTAACGGCCGAACCAAAAGCGGTTTCCCGGACGGTTTGCATTGAACCAAGCGCGGATGGCATCGCTATCAAGCGCCTGCCGCAGCCGGGCCATCTGATCCTCGGCAAGGGCGTTAAGAGGATACAGCACAAGGGCGCGCAGGCCCGGAAGACGGCCGCCCTGTTCATGGCCTCGCTGGCTACTGCGCGGATCATACTGGCGCCGTCCCGATCCGGGGGGCGGATCCATTGCCCACCAGTCGGTGCGCGGCGTCGCAGGCAACGCAGGCCATGCAAGGAGACTGCTGGTGGGCACGCTTCGCTTTGCCCGCCCTACGATCTGCCGCCGGCGCCGACGTCAACTCCGCAAATAGTCCAGCCACCGCTGCTGCCGCGCCTCATACCGCTCGACCACGACATCGTCGTCGCGCAGCGACTCGATGCAGTCGGCGAAAAACCGGGCGACGTTGCGGCAGAATTCCAGCATCGGGCTTACCTTCGTGGAATGACGCCCTTACCTGCACCAATTCGCCGTCCCCGGTCATGACTTGACCTTCGAGCCCGGTGCCGCCATCGCGCACCGCAAATTCGCCCGAAACTTTTTTCGTCCGTTCATCTCCCCTCATTGAAATTGCTCACGAAAAAAACTTATCCCCGCCCCTCCCGGCCGCCCTTACACTTCGCCCGTTCGGTCCATCCGAGGGCGCTGTCATGAGGCGTCATTTCAGTGGGACCGGATGCGGCGCCTGCGGTCGTGCTTCGCAAGCACGGTCGCGGGAGGCCTCGGGGCCCCGCCCACGGGCACTACGACCCGTGTGCTGGGAGCCAGCTAACCTCTGGAGCACACTTGCTCCGGAGCGTAAGCGCGGCCCGAGGTCCGTGCGGAAGGCCATCATGCCCCGCGCAAAATCGCCGCGGTGGAGCGTTGAGCGTCGAGCGGCGCGCGTCCGGCGGATTTCCGGACGCCCGCGCCGGAAGGCGTGGACTTATAGGGCGCTGCTCGGCGCTCCGCCCCCTCGCCTTGTGGCGAGGGGAAAGGGAATGCAGGCGCAACCCCGCGCCTGTCAAAAAACAGGGGCAGCGTAGCGTTGGCTAAAGCCCGCCGGGCGGGTTTTAGATGCGCCCCATCAAGACAAGGATGAGCAGGATGACGACGATCAGCCCAAGCCCGCCGCCGCCGTAATAGCCGGTGCCGTAGAACGGGCCGCCGCCGATGCCGCTGAAGCCGCCCAGCAGAAGAATAACGAGAACAATCAGAATGATAGTGCCGATACCCATTTGGTGTTCCTCCAATGTGACCACCGACAACCGCGATGGAACCTTCGAGTTCCATCGCCACGGTGCGGTCATGCTAAAATCGCTAAAACGGCTGTGGAGGACGATGATGCCGGTTCGCGGCAGGCTGGTTGCGCTCGCCCTGTGTGCGCTTGCCGGCACAACGCCAGTTGCGGCGCAAACCTATCCGAGCAAGCCCATTCGCATTGTCGTGCCGCTGCCGCCGGGCTCGAACGGCGACCTGATGCCGCGCATCCTCGGCCAGCGTCTCGCCATCAAGCTCGGCCAGCCGGTCGTGATCGAGAACCGCTCCGGCGCGGCGCAGAACCTTGGCGCCGAGTATGTCTCCCGCGCCGAGCCGGACGGCACTACGCTGCTGGCCACCCCGCAGGGGCCGCTCGTCATCTCGCCCAGCTTTGTGCCGAACCTGCCGTTCGATCCGTCGCAGTTCGTGCCGATCACCATCATGGCGAAGCTGCCCTACATCCTGGTGGTGCACCCCAAGCTGCCGGTGTCGACGTTCGCCGCGTTCATCGCCTACGCCAAGGCCAATCCCGGCAAGCTCAACTACGGCACGCCGGGGCTCGGCTCGAGCTCGCACCTGACCGGCGAGATGCTGAAGCTCGCGGCCCACATCCAGATGACGCATGTGCCCTACGCCGGGCTTGCGCCGGCGCTGACCGATCTGCTGGCCGGCCACACCGATGTGATGACCGCCAATCTCGACAGCGTCCTGTCGCAGGTGCAGGAGGGCAGGCTGCGCGGCCTCGCCGTCACCAGCGAGCAGCGCGCGCCCGAGCTGCCCGACTTGCCGGCAATCGCCGAGACCTATCCCGAGGTGGTGTCGACCAGCTGGTTCGCCGTGGTCGCACCACCGAAGACGCCGCCGGAGATCGCAAGCCTGCTGTCGCGGGCATTCGCCGAGATTCTCCGCGAGCCCGAGATCGAGCAGAAGTGGCGCGAGATGACATTGACGCCGGTCGGCGGCACGCCCGACCAGGTGGGTGCCTTTCTCAAGGCCGAGACCGCGCGCTGGCGCAAGGTTATCGTGTCGGGCGGCATCAAGCGGCAATGAGCGCAGGAGATCGAATGCCCTTCAGGAAATCCATCATTGCGCTCGCGCTGATCCTGCTCGCCGGCGCCGCCTCCGCCGAGACGTTTCCGAGCAAGCCGATCCACATCGTCGTGCCGCTGCCGCCCGGCGCCAACGGCGACCTGATGCCGCGCATCCTCGGCGCCCATCTCGCGGCGAAGCTCGGCGTGCCCGTCATCATCGAGAACCGGCCCGGCGCCGCGCAAAACCTCGGCGCCGAGCTGGTCTATCGCTCCGACCCCGATGGCACCACGCTGTTCGCCACGCCCCAGGGCCCGCTGGTCATCAGCCAGAACTGGTTTCCGAAGCTCGGCTTCGATCCCACCCAGTTCGTGCCGATCACCATCATGGCGCGGCTGCCCTACATCCTGGTGGTGCATCCGAAGGTGCCGGTCTCGAATTTCGCCGAGTTCATCGCCTACGCCAAGGCGCATCCGAACGCGCTGAACGACGCCTCGCCGAGCGTCGGCTCAGGCCCGCATCTCACCAGCGAGATGCTGAAGCTCGCCTCGGGCATCAAGATGACCCACGTGCCCTACGCCGGCATGGCGCCGGCGCTGAACGATCTGCTGGCCGGCCACGTCGAGGTGATGTTCGACAATCTCGGCAACAGCCTGCCGCTGATCCGCGACGGCAAGCTCAAGGGCCTCGCCGTCACCGCCGAAAAGCGCGTGCCGGAGATTCCCGAGCTGCCGGCGATCGCCGAGACCTATCCCGAGGTGGTGGCGTCGAGCTTCTTCACCATCGTCGCGCCGCCGAAGACGCCGCCGGAGATCGCCAACAAACTGTCGCAGGCGTTCGCCGAGATCCTGCACGAGCCCGAGATCGAGAAGCGCTGGAGCGAGATGACGCTGAATGCGGTCGGCGGCACCCCCGCCGAGATCAGGGCGCTGCTGAACGCCGAGACCGAGCGCTGGCGCAAGGTCATCGTCGCGGGGCATCTACGGCCGGAGTGAGCGCCGGAATCGCTACCCGGACTCCGGCGGGTAAACGAGTCCTGAATTGGCAGAAAAACAAATCTCGGGACTCCGGCTCGAGTTCGCGCTCATGCTCCGCCCATCGATTCCCGATAGTTTTTGGAGCGTGCCATGACATTCGAACGGACACTGGTTTACGGGCTGATTGCCGCAAGCCTGACCAACGTGATCTGCCTCTACAGCCTTCTGTAGGCCGCGCGCCTTACGCCTTCTTCCGCCACAGCGCGTCGAGGCTCCACGGCCCGGCCCCGGCAAAGGCGAAATAGAGGAAGATGAAGCAGTACAGGATCGCGCCGTCGCCGCCGTTCAGGATCGGAAAAAATCCGCGCGGCGCGTGGCTGATGAAATAGGCAAACGCCATCTCGCCCGACATGATGAAGGCGGCCGGCCGCGTGAACAAGCCGAGCAGCACCAGGATCGCGCCGACGAACTCGATCGAGCCGGCGAACCAGTACATCGTCAGCATCGGCGGGTGCGCCAGCGGCGACGGCCATCCGAACAGCCGCGACATGCCATGCTCAAGAAACAACAGCGCCACCGCAATCCGGACAATGCTGCGGACATATGGCGAATAGCCGGCGACGGTCTGTTCCATGGATTGCAATCGATTCCTGCGTTGCGCGCGGACCGATCTCTACCCGGGCGGCGCGCAAAACTCCCATCACGATTTTCTGATGACGATAGCGGGGAATATCGGCCGGCCGGCCTATTCCTCCGGCTCAGTGGTGAAAAATAACGGATAACCCGCCTGCTTGCCGAGGTCGGTGGCCTCCTTGGCCTTGGTCTCGGCGACGTCGCGGGTGAACACCGCGATCACGCAGGCGCCGCGCTGATGGGCCGTCATCATCACCCGGTAGGCTTGGCTCTCGTTCATGCGAAACACCGCCTCCAGCACCTTCACGACGAATTCACGCGGCGTGTAATCGTCGTTGAGCAGGATCACTTTAAAGAGCGGCGGCCGCGCCGTTTTCGGCGTGGTCTTGGGCTTTATCTTGGTGGGCGGCTTTTCGACGGTCTTGGTGGCCATCACGGCACTCCCATGCCCCGGTGCGTGATTATAGCGCCGGACCGCGCGTTTTGGAATCCGCCCCCCGCTTGCTACAATTGCATGACACCCGCGACCTCAACGCGGCCAAGCTTTCCGGGGGCGATGCAGTGCGGACGATGCAGGGCATACTGATCGGCATGGCGCTGGCCGCTTGCCTCGCCACCGCGAGCCAGGCCGCCGACATCAAGGTGATTTCCGCCAACGCCATGCGCGAAGTCATCGCCGAAGCGCGCGCCGATTTCGAGGCCAAGACCGGCAACCGGGTCACCATCGTCGTGGTGGAAACCGGCGAAATCCGACGCCGCGTTATGGCCGGCGAGGCCTTCGATGTCGTCATCGTTCCCCGCGACGTCTCCGACGAGTTCGAGAAGGCCGGCAAGATCGGCCCCGGCAGCGCGGTGTCGCTGACGCGCGTGAATTTCGGCCTTGCGGTGCCGACCGACAGTCCACGCCCCGACGTTGCCACGCCGGAAGCACTCAAGCGCACGTTGCTGGCGGCAAAAACCGTGCTGATCACCGATCCTGCCACCGGCGGCGTCAGCGGCGTGCAATTCATGGAAGTCGTGAACAAGCTCGGCATCGCCGAGGAGATGAAGGACAAGATCGTGGCCAACCCCGGCGGCGCGGTCCTTGCCAAGCGCGTGGTGCAGGGCGAGGCCGACCTCGCGGCGGCGGCCGAGTCCGAAATCCGCTGCGTCAAAGGCGCCACCTTCCTGCCCTATCCCGCGGTGTTCCAGCGCACCATCATCTTTCGGGGCGGCGTCGGCACCGCGACCAGGAATTCGAACGCCGCCAATGCCTATCTGTCCTTCATGACGGGCAGCGAAGCCGCCAACGCCTATTCGGCGCATTGCCTGACCCGGGGTTGAACCCTTCCCGGCCCCCGCGCGTTATCCCGCTCGATGACCCAGACCGCGACAAAGTCGAAATCCGCCGAGACGGTCAAACACACCGCCAAGGTCGTCGAGAATCACAGCAAGAAGATCGCCGACAGCGCCAAGGAGCTCGAGCATTCCTCGTCCCGGATCGAGAGCTCGGCCGACCAGACCACGCGGCTTGCCGCCGACCGCACCATCCTCGCCGCGGAACGCACCTACGCGGCCTGGATCCGGACCGGGCTGTTTGCGCTGGCAAGCGGCGTCGGCGCCCGCGCGCTTCTGACCGGCCTGTTGCCGGAATGGCTGATCAAGGCCGACGCCAGCATGCTGATCGCGTTCTCGGTGTTCTGCTTCGGGGCCGCGAGCTGGCGCCATCTCAATCCGGGCCCGCCGCCGCCGCGTCCGGCGGTGAAGCAGATTCCCCGCGCCTTGCTGATCACCGTCAGCAGCTTCCTGGCGCTGGTGTCGATTGCCGCGCTGATCGGAATCTGGAGCGCCCACTAAAACGAAACGGCGCCGGGCTAAACCCGGCGCCGTTTTCGATATCAAGCCGATCCTACAGAATTAGCAGGACGGCAGGTTCCTTGCGTTGGCCGGCCGCTGCATGGAGTTGCCGGTGCCCTTGGTGTTGGTGGACTGCCCGGACGGCGCCGAGCCGGTGGTCACGCCACCTGGCGTCTTGGCGCCGCTGGCGGAGCCGGACTTGTTCTTGACGGTGTTGCTCGCGGCATCCCAGCACTGGCCCTGCGGCTGCGCCATCGACGCGCCAGACGATTTGCTGGGGGCCATGGTGCCTTCCGCCGACGCAATCGACATCCCGGCGGCAAGCAGCGCCGTCGCGGAAAGCATGGTGAGCGTTCGGTGCCTCATGATAAATCCTTTCGCTGGTTGGAATGTCAGCGAATGTCGCCGACCTGAACCAACTCAAAGACCCGCCTACCCGTTCCGGGCGGAACCGGTCGACACGTTACCGCCACACTTCGTCAGCAATTGCGGCAAATCCGCAGTTTGGCATCCAGCTCGCGGTCGAGTTTCTCACGTTGCTCGTCCGTCGCGTCCTTCGGTCGTTCTTTCGGAATATCCGCAGCCTTCGGTTGGCGATGACCGACAGGAGCCTGGGCGAAACCGGATTTCTGCGCCGATCCTGGTTGCTGCGAATCACCCTGCGACATCGCCGGCGCGGCATAGAGCAGCACCGGCAGCAGCAGCGTCATCAACCGCATTGCGACAACACGATTTGCGGGCATCGTGACCTCCCTCGCATGTCGGGATTGTAGCTCGAATATGTCAGCGCCGCTGCTTCACATGCAGCCTGTAGATCGTCACGATGCGGTCATCAGGGTGGGGCATGGAGGGTCGGACGAGGAGAGACAGCGACAAGAGGCAAGAGGGAAGCGTCATGGAGCTCAGATCCCGGAATGCACGTGCGTTTTATCAGTCCCGGCCGGCCGTCCCCTGTGCGCAATGCGGGGTGACGTTGTTCGCTCCTGAATGGAGCGAATATCTCGACGATCGTCGCATCCGCCATCTGTGGTCTTGCGAGGCCTGCGCCTACGAGTTCGAGACCGAGGTCTGCTATCCGGCGGTGCAGGCGGCCTGAACCATTGTGATTGCGACCTGCGCGGCACAACGCCCCCTGCCTTGCGGCGGGCCGGAAAACCCATCACGCTGTCGGACGCCACAGTCGAGGAGCGTCCGATGACGAGATTCAAGGTGCTGCTGTCCTGCGCCGTGTTCGCGATTGGCGGTTTCCTGGGCAGCCCCGGGGCATTCGCACAGTCGAAGACCGTCAAGATCGTCGTGCCCTACACGCCGGGCAGCGGGCCGGACATTCTGTCCCGGCTGATGTCGGATCAGATCCCCAAGGACGGCGGCCCGGCCATCATCGTCGAGAACCGGCCCGGCGCCGGCACTCTGATCGGCACCGAAGCCGCCGCCAAGGCCGACCCCGACGGCAAAACCGTGCTGCTGGTCGCCAATTCGTTCGTCATCAATCCGCAGCTCGGCCGCGGCACCTACAGCGTCGAGAAAGACTACGAGCCGATCTGCTATCTCGCCGCCACGCCGATGGTGCTCGTAGTGCAGGCCGCCTCGCCTTACAAGACGATCCAGGACCTGGTCGCCGCGATGAAAGCCAAGCCCGGAATGGCTTTTGCAAGCGGCGGTCCCGGCTCCTCGCTGCACGTCGCGATCGAAGTGCTGCGGCTCGCCACCGGAACCACAATCAGCTACGTGCCTTATGGCGGCAGTGGCCCCGCCATCAACGCGCTGCTCGGCGGCCACGTCGATGCGGTCTGGGCCGATTATCCGACCGTGGTGTCACAGCTCAAGTCGGGCACGCTGCGCGGCCTCGTCACCACCTCCGCCAAGCGCACCGCATTCTTGCCGGACGTCCCGTCGCTGAACGAGACCGGCATCAGCAAGTATTCGGCCGATATCTTCTACGGCTATGTCGCGCCGGCGAAGACGCCCCCGGATATGCTGAAGCAGCTTGGCGACATGTTCGTCACCGCGATGAAAGCTCCAGACTTGAAGCCGAAGCTCGACCAGCAAGGCCTGATCCCGGTCAACCTGTGCGGCTCGGGGTTCGGGGACTATCTGCGTGGCATGGTCACGGACTACCAACGCATCATCAAAGAAGCCGGCATCAAGGTGAACTGAGAATCCTGTCACGCTGGGTCACGACCTTGCGGTCAGACTTCGTTTGCCGTGCGAGACAAAACGGAAACCTCCATGCCCGATGCCAAGACCTACAACGGCGGCTGCCATTGCGGCCGCGTGCGGTACGAAGTCACCAGCGATCTCGCGATGGTCATGGCGTGCAATTGCTCGATCTGCGCCAAGCGCGGTGCGCTGTGGGCATTCGCCAAGAAGCCGCAGTTCAAGCTGTTGAAGGGCGCTGACGCGCTGTCCGATTATCAGTTCGGCCAGAAGAGAATCCATCATCTGTTTTGCGCCTCGTGCGGCGTCGGATCGTTCTCCGAAGGGGCCGCGCCCAATGGCGATGAAACGGTCGCGATCAATGTGCGCTGTCTTGACGACGTCGACGTTTCGACACTGCAGGTGAAGCCGTTCGACGGCAAGAGCCTGTAGGACACCATCATGGCGCGCGTGACGATGATACCGCCGGAGACGACAGAGCCCGAGACCCGCGAGGTCTATGACGGCGTCCTCAAGCAATGGGGCCGGATCAGCAACTTCTCGCAAGTGCTGGCGCATCAGCCGGCGGCGCTGGCGGGCTGGATGCTGCCGAACGAAGCGATCCGGCTGCGCAACGTCAAGGCCGACCCGGACTACGTCAGGATTCAGCAACTGGTCATCATCAAGACGTCGGCGCTCAACCGCAGCGCCTATTGCATGTCGCACAACGTGCCGCTCGGCAAGAAGGTCGGCCTGTCCGAGCCGCAGATCGCGGCCGCCCAGGGCGACGACTACATGACCTCGCCCGATCTCGACGATCGCCAGAAGGCCGCGATCCGCTGGGCGGACGCCGTCACGAAAATGACCGCCCGCGACGACGACGCAGCCTTCGCGGCCATGAAAAAACATTTCACCGAAAGGCAGATCGTCGAGCTGACGGTGTTCTGCGGCATGTGGAACTACTCCAACCGGCTGTGCGAGGCCTTGCACGTCGATCTGGAGCGGCCCGACAAACGGATCGAGTTTCAGAAATAACGACGGCGGCCATTTTGGCCGCCATCGATGAAATGCCTGCGAGTGGCGCTAGCGCGGAGCCATGTCGCTGAACATGACGCCGCCCTTCGCCTTGTCGGTCTTGGGCGTCTCGACCAGCGTGATGACCACGGCTTCGGCGGGCACCTTGTAGTTCTTCACCATCGCGTCGGTGATGTCCTTGCAAAGCGCCTTTTTCTGCTCGGCGGGGCGGTTGCCGACGGCGTAGACGACGATCTCGGGCATGGCTGATCCTCCTGTTGATGCCTGTGGGCGACTATAGCCCGCCCCATGCGACGGAAATACCACCCCGCGCGGCGTGGCCCGAACCCCATCGCCGCGCTATTTTTAAGCTGCAATAATAGCCGCGCGGTGGTGTTCTCATCATGCTCACCCGCCATTCGGAGGAAACCAATGAACGCTCATTCCAAGATCCCGTCCGACATCATCGGACTGATGACGCCGCAGCCCCTGTCGCGGCGCAATTTCTTCATGACCGCATCGGCCGCCACCGCCGCCGGTTACACGCTCGCCGCCGGCCCGGTGCGCGCCGACGCGATCAAAACCGACACCAATGGCCTCAAGGCCGGCGATGCCACCGTGAAGGTCACCGGCGGCGACATGCCGGTCTATTACGCGCGGCCGGCCAATGTGCAGAACCCGCCGGTCATTCTGGTCTGCATGGAGATTTTCGGCCTGCACGAACACATCAAGGACATCACGCGCCGGCTCGGCCATGCCGGGGCGCTTGCCATCGCGCCGGACTATTATTTCCGCGCCGGCCAGGATCTCACCAAGATCACCGACATGCCCAAGCTGATGCCAATCGTCAACGCCAAGACCGACACCGAGCTGTTTGCCGACCTCGACGCCACCGTGGCGTGGGCCAAGTCGCAGGGCGGCGACACCAACCGGCTCGGCATCATGGGCTTCTGCCGCGGCGGCCGCTCGGTCTGGCACTATTCGACCCACAACCCAAACCTAAAGGCCGGCGTCGCCTTCTATGGCAGCCTGATCGACAAGAACGACGCCGTGCCGAAGAATTCCATCGAGCTCGCGCCTGAGGTGAAGGAGCCAGTGCTTGGCCTGTACGGCGCCGAGGACACCGGCATCAAGGTCGAGCAGGTCAAGGAGATGGAGGAGAAGCTGAAGGCCGCCGGCAAGACCGCCGAATTCCACATCTATCCCGGCGCGCCGCACGGCTTCAACGCCGACTACCGTCCGAGCTATCGCAAGGAAGCCGCGGAAGATGCCTGGAAGCGGATGACCGACTGGTTCAAGAAGTACAAAGTGCTGAGCTGACCGCAAGGCCGACGGCCGCAGCATGGCACCGCCGCGCTGCGGCCGTTCAATTTTGTGCGATCCGCATCCAACAGCCGTCGGACGTCGTATAAGCATCGAAACGCCCGATGGAGCCGACCATGATCGACCGCCGACGCGCCCTCGCTTTGCTTGGGGCGACGATCGCTACACCCGCTCTTGCCCCTTCAGTCTTTGCCCCCTCCGCTTTCGCGCAAGCCCCCGCCATGAGCCGCCCGACCGCCTACGCCTACTCGTTCGCCGGCCTCGACGGCGCGGCACTTCCGCTCGCCGAGCATGCCGGCAAGCCGATCCTGGTGGTCAACACCGCCTCGCAATGCGGCTACACCCCGCAACTGGCCGGGCTGCAGCAATTGTGGTCGCGCTATCGCGACCGCGGGCTGCTCATCATCGGCGTGCCGTCCAACGATTTCGGCGGCCAGGAGCCCGGCGGTCCGGCCGAGATCAACAAGACCGCCCACGGCGAGTATGGTGTGAGTTTCCCACTTGCCGCCAAGACCGACGTCAAGGGTCCGGCTGCTCATCCATTCTACAAATGGGCGGCGCTGGAACGTCCGGGCGAGGGCCCGAAATGGAACTTCCACAAGTACCTGGTTGGCCGCGATGGCCACATCGCCGCGGTGTTTGCCACCCAGATCGAGCCGACCGATCTGCGCGTAATCGCCGCAATCGAGAAAGAGCTGCTGTAACAAGGCACCGCTCGGGAGCGACAATCGGTCCAATGGCTGCGGCGGCGCCGTTGGGCTCCCCTCACAATAAGGGCGACATCGACGAATCCGGAGCGGTTTGGCTCCGGAAAGGGGCACACTATGAGCGTCATCCTGATCTTTATCGGCTTCGTCCTCGTGGGCGACACCGCCGCCGTGTTCATCTCGTACCTGTTCGAACGGATTTCGAACTTCACCAGCCTGATGGTGTTTTTCGGTCTGTTTGCCCTGGTGTTCTACATCGCCTGGAAACTGGCCGTGCTGGTGACCGAGCGCTACATCGTTCGCCAGACCTGATCCCCGGCGGAACCCCTTCCCGGTAATATTAATTTCCGTTGCGTGGTTAACGCCGCGTGATGTCGTTGACTCGCAGACCCGATTGCCCTCAATTTCAGAGGGAGAACCGTAGAGGCCGGTTCATGTTTCGAGTGTTCGGAGGGATCTTATGCGTGGTGCGGTAGCGTTTGCTTTTGCAATTTCGGCATCCCTGCTGGTGCTCGGGCCAGCGTCTGCTCAACAGTCGACAACCGGGTTGGCGCCATCGTTGGTCGCTCCGGGGTCTGCACCCGCCGCGGCGCCGTCATTGGTGCCGTCAGGCTCTGCCCTGGCGCCTGCGAACGGCTTGACCCGCGCCCCGGCCGCCAAGTCGGCGGCGAAGTGCGACAATCCGAATGCGCTCGGCGTCTCCCGCACCGTCGAGATCGACACCACCGGCGGTCCGGGGTTCGGCTTCGAGCACTTCAAGCAGCTCGACTTCCTGCGCGACCACGAGGTGGTCCTGACCTTCGACGACGGCCCGTGGCCGACCACGCCGGCGGTGCTCAAGGCGCTCGCCGATCAGTGCGTCAAGGCGGTCTTCTTTTCGATCGGCAAGCACGCCACCTATTATCCGGAGATCCTGCGCCAGGTCGCTGCGGCCGGTCACACCATCGGCTCGCACACCTGGTCGCACAAGGATCTGTCCACGTTGAAGAACCCGGAGGATCAGAAGGCCGAGATCGAGAAGGCCATCAGCGCCGTCAAATGGGCGCTTGAGGATTCCGGCCAGGAGGCGCCGTTCTTCCGCTTCCCGGCACTGCGCCATCCGCCCGAGATGGTCACCTATCTCGGCACGCGCAACATCGCGATCTTCTCGACCGACATGGACTCGTTCGACTTCAAGCTGCGCAAGCCCGATCAGGTCATCAAGTCGGTGATGACCAAGCTCGCCAAGCATGGCAAGGGCATCGTCCTGATGCACGACTTCCAGAAGGCGACGTCCGAGGCGCTGCCGGAGCTACTGGCCCAAATGAAGGCCGGCGGCTACAAGATCGTGTTCATGAAGCCGGCGCAGCCAGTGTCGTCGCTGCCGCAATACGACGAAGAGTTGCTCAAGGACGCCAAGCTTCCGACTGTCAGCACCCGCCCGGTCTCGAGCGTGGTCAAGGAAGTCGCGCAGTAACTCGGTTTCAGAGTTTCAACAACAAAGGGGCGGCCGCAAAGCCGCGCCTTTGCATTTGCCGACGCGCGTATAAGCTCTGCCCAACATGGCCCGCCCCGATCGCATCGAAGGTCTCGCCATCGTGTCCGCCGATGGCATGATCGCGGATGCCGCCGGCATTCAGCCGGATGCGCTCAAGCTCGAAGCCGACCAGCATTTCTTCCATGCCATGCTGGACAAGGCCACGGCGCTGGTCCACGGCCGCAATTCCGGCGAGGGCGGCCCTCATATGGCACGACGGCGCCGGCTGATCCTGACCCGCACGATCCCTGCCCTCGCCCGCGACCCGCAGAGCGAGAAGATCGTCCACTGGAACCCGGCCGGCGCGACGCTGGAGCAGGCCTGGGAGGCCCTCGGCCTGTCCGACGGGCTCCTCGCCAATATCGGCGGCACGGAGCCGTTCGGCCTGTTCCTTGAAATCGGCTACGACGCCTTTCATCTCAGCCGCACAAGCGTGGCGACCCTGCCCGGCGGGCGGCCGGTGTTTCCCGGCATCCCTCCGCTGACCCCGGAGCAACTGCTGGAGCGCCATCGGCTTCGGCCAGGCCCGGTGCAGGTTCTCGACGAAAAGCAGGGGCTGTCGCTCGTCACCTGGCAGCGCTGAGCTTTCAGCCGGGCACGGCCCGAGCGCCAGATATCCACTGTTGGGGACAATCTGTGGATATCGCTATCACTCAGAAAATACGTGACGAATCGGAACGAATCAGGCTTTATCCACAGCGAAGTCTGAATTCGGTCACGCGGGTCGGCGGCGTTGCGTCGATGTCGACCCGTCCCGAGGTTCCTCCCGCGTGGCGTATCAACTTAGGGCGGCCGCAAGGCCGCCCTTTTCTTTTTCGGACACGAAAGCCATCCCGAAAAATATCAGTCGCGCTCACGATCCATCGCGCCCGGCCCCGACCCAATGGCGACGACCAACAGCAATCCGCCGATGATCGAGAGGTCCTTCAGCGCCTCGGTGCGATGCAGGATGAGATCCGGTCCCGCCATGCCATCCCAGAAGTGATGGACAAAGACGATGCTGCAGGCGGTGTACACGATCAGCACCAGCGCCGCCCAGCGCGCCTTGAGCCCGATCAGCACCATCAGCCCACAGATGATCTCGACTGCCGCGATCAGGTAGCCAAGCGCGTCGTATTTCTGGATGCCTCCGAGGTAAGGCACGATTTCGTCGGGAACCAGGATGTTGTTGTCGCTGAGCATCTTGGCGAGTTCGCCGATGTTCATCGCATTCTGAATTCCCAAAACCACAAATAGAATGGGGATAAAAACTCGCCCGAGCGTATAAGCAATATTCATCGATAGAACTCCCTGCCGTCCAACGGGGACGCCCCGGCGGCATCCGCCGACGGCAACTGGCCGGTCCGACCGGAAATCTATCGGCTTTCAAGCCGGCTTACAATTCGGGCGCCATCGGCCGCCGCACTTCAGGCCGCATCGTTCTGCGCCAGCGCTGCCATGAAGGCGGCGGGCTGATCGGAGGCCGGCGTGCCGACCTTGATCGGGTTGACCGGGTCGATCGTCTCGACCAGTTGGAGGAAGGCCTTGCACGGCAGCGGCGGCGAGAACACGAAGCCCTGGGCCGCCCGAATGCCGATGTCGCGCAGATGCAGCACCTGCTCGAAGCTTTCGACCCCTTCCGCGATCACGTCCATCCGCATGTTCTGCGCGAGATCGATCAGCGTCTCGATGATCGTGTTGGAGTTGTGATCGGTGCCGAGCGAGTCGATGAACATCTTGTCGATCTTGATGATGTCGACGCCGAGCTTGAGCATATAGGAAAGCCCACTATGGCCGGTGCCGACGTCGTCGATCGCGACCTTGACGCCGAGTCCCTGCAGGGCGGCGATCACCCGGCGGGTCTCGGTCAGGTTCTCGATCGGCTGCCGCTCGGTCACCTCAAGCACGAGCTGCGTCAGCTTGAGCCGGGACTTGGTGAAAATCTTGCGGACGTCTTCGACGATCTCCTCGTTGGCGAAATGGCGTGCCGTGAGGTTGAAGCCGATCTTCAGATGCGGCCGCGGTCCGATCACCGCGCCGGCCTCCTGGCAGACGCGGCGCATCAAGGCCCGCGTGACATCGATGATCAGCCCGCTCGACTCGCACAGCGGGATGAATGACGCCGGCGGAATGATGGTGCCGTCGGGCTTGCGCCAACGGATCAGCACTTCGGCTCCGCGCAGCCGGCCAGAGCGGATGTCGACGATCGGCTGGAAGTAAGGCACGAACTCGCCGGCCTTGAGCGCGCGCTCGATTTCCTCGATCGGGTTGTCGCGATCGCGCTTCGGCAGCAGCAGCGACAGGGCGAGGATGGCGATGGCGAGGAGGCCGCTGGCAACGGTTCCCAGTGCGCGCAGATCGCCCTGGTTGGCCGCAAGCTCCCGATGCGACGCCGAAACCGTCGCCTTGAGGCCATAGCGGCTCGACGCCAGCTCGGAGATGATGACGTCGCCGCCTGGCTGCGGATCGCCTGTGCCTTGCCGCATTGCATCGCCGATTTCGGCGACCACCGCGCCGCCAGCGGTGAGCATCCGAGCCTGGAAGCGAAGTGGCGTGCCCGTGGTCGAGACCTGCGGGACGAACAGCGACGCCGGAATAAGGGCGGCGATGCCGTTGCCCGTGTCGCCGGGACGGCGGATGCGAAGCCACCGCTCGGAATGTCCACCCAGGCGAACCAGCTCGAGCAAGTTGCGGCTGCCAGCCGACAGCGGTTCGGACGAGAGGACCTTGCGCTGATCCGGCTGGTTGCCGACGTCGGTGCAGAGCGTGCGTCCGTCGGCCGCGATGATCGACAGCTCCTTCACGGGCGTTGCGGCAAACGTCATTTGCCGAAGCGCGTCAACATGGGTGACGCGGCATGAATCGACGCCGCGAGCCGCGAGTTCGTCGAGCGCCGACACTGCGCGCTCGATGCGGGCCTCCGACAGCACCATGTGGCGCCGGGCCGCCATGTCCAACTCTTCCTGGCCCTGGCGATCGACCAGACCGCCGAGCCAAAGGTTCAGCGCCGCCACCGGCGGTCCCGCCAGGACCACGCCGATGCCGATCGCAACGAGCAACTTGCGTCTCGGCGACACTTAAACCCCACAGCCAAACACCAGCACAGGTTGAACGAGTGGCGTTAAGGCGAGATTAAGCCTAAAGGCCTGTGATCGCCCATAACGACGGCCATATCGCTCGATGGCCGCGTTGGTTACCGAACGGTTACGGAAACCCGGCGCGGCTCAACCGGGGACGGCCGATTTCGGCGGTTTGCCGCCCTCCGAGGCGGCCTCGCGGCCGACCGGATCCATCGCCTCAAGCAGTTGCAGGAAGGTCGCGGCCGGCAGCGGCGGCGCGAACACATAACCCTGCGCCGCCCCGATGCCGCGCTCGCGGAGATACGTTACCTGGTCGAAGGTCTCGACGCCCTCGGCAATGATCTCCATCCGCATGTTCTTGGCCAGATCGATCAGCGTCTCGATGATGGCCTTGGAGTGCCCCTCCGAGCCGATCGACTCGACGAACACTTTGTCGATCTTGATGATGTCGACGCCGAGCTTGAGAATATAGGCAAGCCCGCTGTGGCCGGTGCCGACGTCATCGATGGCGACCTTGCAGCCGACCCGCTGCAACGCCGCGATGGTGCGGCGCATGCCGACCAGGTTCGTCACCTCGTGACGCTCGGTCAACTCCAGCACGATCTGCGAGAGCCTGATCTTCGAGCCGTCGAAGATGGTGCCGACGTCGTTAAGGATCAACGCATCGTCGAAGTGCCGCGGCGCGACGTTGAAGGCAATCGTCATGCTCGGCCGGCGCCCGACCGCCTCGCCCAACTCCTTGCGGACACGCTGCATCAGCTTGCGGGTGAAATCCAGCACTAGGCCGCTGGACTCCAGCATCAAGATGAAGGAGTTCGGCTCGATGACATTGCCGTCGTCGCGGCGCCAGCGCACCAGCACTTCGGCGCCGAGCAGCTTGCCGTTCTGCAGATCGACCAGCGGCTGGTAATACGGCACGAACTCGTCATCTTCGATGGCCTTCGCCATTTCCACCGCCGCATCGGCGGTCTGGCGCCGCGACAGCAGCATCGCGAACAGCAGGATCACCAGCGCGAGGCCGCCGCTGACCACCATGCCGAGGCGGCGGAGGTCATCATAGTGGGCAACCACGCTTGTGCGCGGCATCGAGGCCGTGACGACCAGCGGATATTGTGGCGACCGCACCTTGTCGAAAAACCGCGGCTCGTGCGACGCCGGTTCCGGCATCACGCCGGCTTCTCCGAGCGGCGTGCCGTCGGCCATGGCAATGCGCGCATAGCCGGGCAGACGGCTGCTGCCCTGGCTCGAAGCCTGCGGAAGCAGCAGGCTTGCCGGCACCAACGCGGCGAGGCTGGCTTTGTCGCTGGCTCCAGGCTTTCGAACGCGGAGGAAACGGTCGTGGCTGTCCGGCAGCGCGACAACATCGAGCACGATCGCGGGATTGGTGGTGCCCGCCGAGGTCAGCACCTGCTGCTTGGTGCCGGAACCGCCGGTGTCGGTGCAGAGGATGTCGCCGTTGCCCCCGATCAGCATGATTTGCTTGATCGGCCCGATCCGGACCGTGGCCTGCCGCATGGCGTCGACCTGGACCGGCCGGCAGGAATCGACGCCGCGCGCCGACAACTCCTCGATTGCAGCGACGGTCAGCTCCAAGCTGTTTTCGGCGGACCCCAACGCCCACATCGCGGCGATCGCCACCTCGTCATTGCCCTGCTTCTTCAGCCAGGCGTTGAATAGAATGAGCGGCGCGCCGGCAACGAAAATGCCCAGCACGGCGGCGACGATTTTCAGGCTGGTTCGGCGATGGAGTTGCAACGACGGTCTCGCGGCTTCGACCGGTCACCATGCCATGAGGCTGTAAAGCTGGGATTAACCCTGCAGGACGCAGTTGCGCCGCAGTGCTTAACGGCCGGTAAACGCCGCAAACCCCTGTCGCTCCGGTGGCGATATTTCTAGAGTTGCGCCAGACCGCCTTCGCAGGACCGCAGGCATGCCGGAGAGATCGCAATGACAAGGATGACGGGTTGCTCGTGCTGCCGGCCGGGGTTCAGCACGCGCCGAGGGTTCCTGGCCGGCGGCCTCGCCGCCGGCCTGTCGGCTTCTGCAGCGCTTGCCCAGCCCACGGCGGCACCACCGCGAGACGGCGGATCGACGTCCACCATCATTACGTGCCGCCGTTCCACGCCGACGTCATGGCGAAACGCCGGAGCGGCGGCCGGCCCACCGCAATGGACGCCGCAGATGTCGCTCGACGAGATGGACAAGAGCGGCATCGCCACCGCGGTCGTCTCGCTGGTGCAGCCGGGCTCCTGGTTCGGCGACGACGTCGCGCTGTCGCGGCAGCTGTCGCGGGAGTGCAACGAATACGGCGCCAAGATGGTGCAGGATCATCCGGGACGGTTCGGCCTGTTCGCGGCGATCGCGCCGCCCGACCCCGACGGCAGCCTCAAGGAAATCGAATACGCCTTCGACACGCTCAAGGCCGACGGCGTCGGCCTGTTCACCAGCTACGGCGACAAGTATCTCGGCGATCCGTCGTTCGAGCCGGTCTATGCCGAGCTCAACCGCCGGAAGGCTGTCGTGTATGTGCATCCGACCACGCCGAACTGCTGCGGCCATGTGGTGCCCGGCATCGGCCCCTCCACCATCGAGTTCGCCACCGACACCAGCCGCACCGTCACCCACATCGTGTTCAGCGGCGTCGCGGCCAAGTTCCCCGACATCCGCTGGATCTTCTCGCACGCCGGCGGCACGCTGCCGTTCCTCACCGCACGGCTGGAAATCCTGGCGAAGCAGAAGAAGCTCGAAGGCGGAGCAGCGCCGATTCTGCGCAAGTTCTATTACGAGCTCGCCCAGGGCAACACCGAGGGCCAGCTTGCGGCGCTGCTGAAGATGGCGCCGGTCTCGCAACTGCTCTACGGCACCGATTATCCGTTCCGCGACGGCGCCGAGGTCAACGCCGGCATCGCAGCCTATGGATTTTCGCCCGACGACATCCGCTCGATCGAAAGCGGGGTGGCGCGGACGCTGCTGCCGCATCTGAAGACATGAGGGCTCCGGACATGCAGCGCGCGTTAGTCCTGTTGGCCATGATTGGCTTCGCCCAGCCCGCGGCGGCGCAGTCCTATCCGGGCAAGAATGTCCGCATCGTGGTGCCCTTCACCGCCGGCGGCGCCCCCGACGTGATCGGCCGCGTGTTCGCGCAGGCGCTGACCGAGCAGACCGGCCGCTCCTTCGTGGTCGAGAACCGCCCCGGCGCCGACGGCGTGCTCGGCGCCCAGGCGGTCGCGGAATCGCCGCCCGACGGCGCGACCCTGCTGGTGACGTCGAGCTCGTTTGCGATCAATCCGAGCTTCCACAAGAAGCTGCCGTTCGACGTCATCCGCGACTTCGAGCCGGTCAGCAACCTCGCCTCGACCGAGGCCTACATCCTTGGCGTCAACCCGGCGGTGCCGGCAAACTCGGTGCAGGAGTTGATCGCGCTGGCGCAGAAGCCGGAGTCGCACATCTCGTTCGCCTCGCCCGGCGTTGGCAACTCGCTGCATCTGGCCGCCGAGATGTTCAAATCGCTGACCAAGACCCAGATGCTGCACGTGCCATATCGCGGCGCGTCGCAAGCGCTGACCGCGCTGATCGCGGGCGACGTCCAGGTGATGTTCATGACGCCGCCGGCCGCGATGCCCTACATCGAAGGCGGCAAGATCAGGGCGCTTGCTTACACCAGCGACAAGCGGTTCGCGCGACTGCCCGATCTGCCAACCATGGCAGAGGCCGGCGTTCCCGGCATGAGCCATCTGGCGAGTTGGACCGGCATGTTCGCTCCGGCCAAGACCCCTCCGGCTGTGCTGGCGCGGCTGCATGAGGAGATCGCCAAGGCGGTGGCGACGCCGGTCGTGCGCGAGCGGCTCGCCAATCTCGGCGTCATCCCGCAGGGCAACGCACCGGCCGAGTTCAAGCCGTTCGTCGCCGACCAGGTCCGCGAAATCGCCGCGGTCGTCCGCGCCGCCGGCATCGAGCCGCAGTAGTCACGCCCTCTTCGCCACCGTCTTCCAGTTCGCCGCGAGATTCTCCGCGCCGCGCTGCGACACCGCGAAGATGGTGTAGGTCGGATTTGACGCGCCCTCAGAGGGGAAGGTGCAAGGACCAGCCATCCACAGGTTCGCGATTTCGTGGGTCTGGCCGTAGCTGTTCACCACCGAGTTCGCCGCGCTCGTTCCCATGATCGCGCCGCCGTGCAGATGGGTGGTCGGGATCACCGGGCCTTTGCCCGGCCACACATCCTTGGCGCCGGTCGCCTTCGCCACCTTCATGCCGTGGTCGAAGTTGGCGTTCCACAGCGCCACCGCGTCGTCGTCGAACGAATGGGTGAGCTTTCCAAGCGGCATGCCGAACTCGTCCTTGTCACTGGACAGTTCGACGCGATTCTCGATGTGCGGCAATCCTTCGCCGAACATGGTGATGCGGGTTATCCCCTTCGCTGCCCGTTTCATGTAATCGGCCAGCGGCACCCCGAACAGATCGCCGCGCGACTGCGCGTAGTCGCTGGTCTTCATCGCAGCACCTGCGACGATGAAGGTCGAGCCGAACCCGCTCGGGGCACTGGTCTTGGCGTAACGGTCATACGACATGTACTGCGCGCCGATGGTGCCCATGTGCGGCGTGATGTCGTGGTCGAACAGCGCCCAGGTGCCGGCAATGTGGTGGGTCATCATGAACTTGCCGACCAGATCGTTCTTGTTGGCGAGTCCCTTCGGGTGCTTGTCGGTTTTCGAGTTGAGCAGGATGCGCGGGTTCTGCGCCGACCACGCGGCCAGCACCACGACGTCGGCGTCCTGGACCTGGCGTTGCTTCTGGCGATCGTAATATTCGACACCGGTGACACGCTTTCCCGCTTGATCGGTCAGCACCCGGGTGACGGTCGAATACGGACGCACCTCGGCCTTGGCTTTGCGGGCGTCCTGCAGATAAGTCACCACCGGATTGGCCAGCGCGCCGGTCGGACAACCAACCGCGCACCAACCGTCGTAAAGACAGGCCGGCCGGCCCTTCCAGTCCTGTGACGTCATGCCGACCGCGGCCGGCACGAAGTGGATGCCGTTCTCCTCGGCGGCCTTGAGCCAGACTTGGCCGTTGGGGAAGGTCTTCATTGGCGGCATCGGATAGGGCTTACCCGCCGGCCGCCACTTCTCCTCCTGCTTGGCGTCGCCGGAGACGCCGATCTCGGCCGCCACCTTGTCGTAGAACGGCGCGACGTCGTCGTAAGAGATCGGCCAGTCGTGGGCGCGATTGTGCTCGCTCTTGATCTTGTAGTCGGTCGGCAGATAGCGCGGAAAATTTGCGAAGTAGTGCAGCGCTGCGCCGCCGACGCCCCAGCCGGCCTGCGCGGTGTAGCCGAACGGATGCTTGCCCTCGAGCTGGATCGGCGCGCCCGCGGGCTTGATCCGCCGGCCCCAGAAGTCGGAGCTGATCAGATCCTGCAGCCGCCAGTCCGGCCCGTTGTCGAGGATGACGACCTTCTTGCCGGCCTTGGCGAGCACCGACGCATAAACCGAGCCGGAGGCGCCGGCACCGACGATGACGACATCGACTTTTTCGTTGGTTGCCATGTCACCACCTCCGCTCGGGTGCGATGTGGGCCATGTACGGAACGCCAAGCGCCTCGTAGCCCTCCATGGTTGAATAGACGACGTCGACAGCGTCGCTGCGCAGCACGTTGTAGACGAACGGACCGGGTGGGCCCTGCCACCCGGCAGCCTTGTTCGAGCGCATCAGGTTGACGAACTCGACCTTGTCACCGGCCGACAGCATGTAGAACTTGCGGCCGAAGGTCTTGTCGCTGGCGCCATCAATGCCCTTCACAGCAGCGCGATAGAAATTGGCGAACGGTGGCTTCACATTGAAGATGCGCGCCTGCAGCAGCGCCTCCTCGGGCGGGCACGAAATCTGCTGATCGATGAAATGCGCGATGCCGGCGGTGCTTGCACCGGGCACCAAAGTTTCGCCCATCGATGCGATGGTGTCGGCTTCATTTTCTTTGAGCAATCGGAACGGCACGTTGCCGGCCCGCGCCTGCCGCGTCGTCAGCATGACGGTGGCACCTCCCACCGTGAAGGCGAGCGCACCCAATGTCGCGCCTTTGACAAAGGCGCGCCGTTCGATGTCGGCCATGATCTCCTCCCCTGCGGCGAGCGACACCGCCTGCTCGGCGATCCGTCACGGCAATTTGCATTGGCCGCGCCGCCCGCTGTTTGTTAGAACGCATCCAAATTGAACGCCGATTGCAGGGCCCGTTCAAGCGGGTATCGGCCCACCCATGCCAGGAGGCGCTATGAGTTTCTTCCCAGGCCAAGACCCAAAGGCCGGCGACAAACTCCAGTGCGACGCACTGAAAGCGGTCGTGGTGCCGCGCACCGCCGATCTCGGCGACGGCTTCACAGTGCGGCGCGCGCTGCCGTCGGCGCAGTCGCGCATGGTCGGGCCGTTCGTATTCTTCGATCATTTCGGACCGACCGTGTTCAAGTCCGGCAACGGCCTCGACGTGCGGCCGCATCCGCATATCGGGCTCGCCACCGTCACCTATCTGTTCGACGGCGAGATCATGCACCGCGACAGCCTCGGCACCGCGGTGCCGATCCGGCCCGGCGCGGTGAACTGGATGACCGCCGGAAAGGGCATCGTGCATTCCGAGCGCACCGCCACCGAGCGCCGGCCCAAGGGCGACCACCTGCACGGCCTGCAGATGTGGGTGGCGCTGCCCGCCGAGAAGGAGGAGATGGCGCCGGATTTCGCGCACTACGCGGTCGAGCAGTTCCCGATGGTCGAGGAAAACGGCCAGAGCGTGCGCGTCGTGGTCGGCTCCGCCTATGGCGCGCGCTCCCCGGTCGCAGACCACCTCCGACACGCTGTTCGCCGACGCGCATCTGAAGGCCGGCAGCACCTTGCCGCTCGATGCCGACCACGAGGAGCGCGCCATCTATGTGCTGAACGGCGAGATCGACATTGCCGGCGACACGTTCGGCGCCGATCGCCTGCTAGTGTTCAAGCCCGGCGACCGCATCACCATCCGCGCCCTGACCGACGCGCATGTGACGATCTTCGGCGGCGCCGCCATGGACGGGCCGCGTCACGTCTGGTGGAATTTCGTCTCGTCGCGCAAGGACCGCATCGAGCAGGCCAAGGCCGAATGGGCCGCCGGCCATTTCCAGAAGGTGCCGGGCGACGAGATCGAGTTCATCCCGCTGCCGGAGAAGTGATCCGGCTACGTCGGACGGTTCGCGCCGGAAAACATTCTCCTGTCCGGTACTCGACTCAAGCGATGCATTCTTCAATCCATCCGCCAGATAGACACGCGACGGACGCCTGCGATCTGGAAAATTAAAAACGGACGCGTCCGTTTTGCCGAAGCATCGGGCCGCGTCCGTTCTATTCAATCAAACCGCGCGGCGACTGATCCACGCGATCCAGGCGCTTCAAAATCCAGTTAGGACTTCTTCGCCTTTTTCGTCGCCTTCGCCATTTTCTTTGCATGATGATGCTTCTTGGCCATCTTGGCGGGCGCTGCCGTGCCAGGCGCAGCCTGCGGCGGCATGTTCTTCACATTCCATTCGTAGACCGGATCGGCCGCTACGCCACCGGCCTTCTTCTTGGCTGCGTCAGCAACGGTCGAGAACGAAGCCGCCAGCATCACGGCCAGCAGCAGCGAGTATTTGCGCATGGTGATCCCCATAGTTTTTTATCGCCGGCTTATCCCGGCACCGGCATGATGCCCAAAATCAATGGCTTTGAAAATACGGCGTTGCCAAATCACGCGCCTCTCATCTGAAAAAGAGTCGACGCTGGAGGGCTGCGGACAGCGAGTGTGAACCTATGTTCAAACAAGTGTGAACCCGTGTTCATTTTGACTGGCAGCGTGGGTCGCCGGCCTCGAATTTATAAACCTGCTTGGCCTGTAGCGACCGCAGGAAATGCCGCGATTCGAAATTCAGAACATCTCCGGCACCACCAGAAACAAATCGGTGTCGGCGGTCTTCTCGCCGCAAGCGGTGATGAGCGCATGTGCCTGGCCGCGATGGTGAGTCTGGTGGTTGAAGAAATGCGTCACCAGGAAGCCCCGCGGCTTGCTGATCTCCAAATTCACCGACGGGCTGAACCAGGTCAGGTCGCCGGCCAGCCATTCGCCGGTGACGCGCCCGGCCCAATCGGAAATCCGCGCGTCGGCATCGATCGCGCTGCCGTCGCAGCTCGTCGAAGCCGTCGACCATGGTCGCGCTTTGCTTCTGGATCACGGCAGGCTTCGGCCAATTGTCGAAGCGCGACATCCAGGCCTGATCGCCCCACAGCAGATGGCTGAGCGTGCCGTGCAGCGAGCCCCAGAACGCGCCGCGGTCCTGCCGCCGGTCCTGGTCCGGGATGCGGGCGGCGGCCTCATAGAGCCGCCGGTTCATCTCGGCGTTGTATGCCGCCATGGTGCGGACATAGGCCGGGGTGACCATCGCATCCATCGGGGCCTCCGCTCTATTCCTTGTCGGGCAAATTCAGCCTGATGTGCAATTCGCGAAGCTGCTTCGGCGTCACCTCGGACGGCGCGCCCATCAGCAGATCCTCGGCGCGCTGGTTCATCGGGAACAGCACCACCTCGCGGAGATTCTCCTCGCCGCACAGCAGCATGACGATGCGGTCGATGCCGGGCGCGATGCCGCCGTGCGGCGGCGCGCCAAGCGACAGCGCGCGCAGCATGCCGCCGAACTTCGCCTCCAGCACCTCCTCGGGATAGCCGGCGATGGCGAACGCCTTCTTCATCACGTCGGGGCGATGGTTTCGGATCGCGCCGGACGACAGCTCGACGCCGTTGCAGACGATGTCGTACTGGATCGCCTTGATGGCGATGAGCTTGTCGCGGTCGGCCGCCGGATCGAGCTTGAGGAATTCCTCGATGTCCATGTTCGGCATCGAGAACGGGTTGTGGGAGAAGTCGATCTTCTTCTCCTCCTCGTTCCATTCGTACATCGGGAAGTCGACGATCCAGCAGAAGTCAAAGCGGTCCTTGGCGATAAGCCCGAGCTCCTCGCCGACCTTGGTGCGCGCCGGACCTGCGAACTTGACGAACTGGTCGCGGCCTGCCCGCGATGAAGAAGCAGGCGTCGCCGACGCCAAGCCCAAGCTGGTCGGCGATCTGCTTGGTGCGTTCCGGCCCGATGTTCTTGGCGAGCGGGCCCGCGCCGTTCTCCTCGCCCTCGCGCCAGAAGATGTAGCCCAGCCCCGGCTGGCCCTCGTGCTGCGCCCAGCCGTTCATGCGGTCGCAGAACGCGCGGTTGCCGCCCTTCGGCGCCGGAATCGCCCAGACCTCGTTCTTGGCGTCCTTCTCCAGCATGCCGGCGAAAATCTTGAAGCCCGAGCCGCGGAACGCCTCGCTGACGTTCTGCATCTTCAGCGGATTGCGCAGGTCCGGCTTGTCGGTGCCGTACAAGCGCATCGCCTCGGCATAGGGGATCATCGGGAATTTCGGCGTCACCGCCTTGCCGC
This sequence comes from uncultured Alphaproteobacteria bacterium, assembly GCA_963785665.1. GTDB lineage: Bacteria > Pseudomonadota > Alphaproteobacteria > Rhizobiales > Xanthobacteraceae > Z2-YC6860. Next base: position 441,887 of record CAWAWF010000013.1, on the reverse strand, counting down.
CCGCGAACTCCTCGAACACGCCGCGCATCACCGGCTCGACCGCGTCGAACACGTCCTGCTGGGTGACGAAGCTCATCTCCAGATCGAGCTGGTAGAACTCGCCCGGCGAGCGGTCGGCGCGCGCATCCTCGTCGCGGAAGCACGGCGCGATCTGGAAGTAGCGGTCGAAGCCCGACACCATGATGAGCTGCTTGAACTGCTGCGGCGCCTGCGGCAGCGCGTAGAACTTGCCCGGATGGATGCGCGACGGCACCAGATAGTCGCGGGCGCCCTCGGGCGACGATGCGGTCAGGATCGGGGTCTGGAACTCGAAGAAGCCCTGCTCCTTCATGCGGCGGCGGATCGAGTCGATGACCTTGCCGCGCGTCATGATGTTCTGGTGGAGCTTGTCGCGACGAAGATCGAGGAAACGGTACTTGAGCCTTGTTTCCTCAGGATATTCCTGGTCGCCGAACACCGGCATCGGCAGCTCGCCGGCCGGCCCCAGCACCTCGATCTCGTTGATGTAGACCTCGACCGCGCCGGTCGGCAGCTCGGGGTTCTCGGTGCCCTCGGGGCGCTTGCGGACCTTGCCGTCGATCCGCACCACCCATTCGGCGTGCAGCTTCTCGGCGACCTTGAAGGCCGGGCTGTCGGGATCGGCCACCACCTGGGTCAGGCCGTAATGATCGCGCAGATCGATGAACAGCAGGCCACCGTGGTCGCGGATGCGATGGCACCAGCCGGACAGACGGACGTCCTTGCCGATGTCGCTGTCGCGGATCGCCCCACAGGTGTGCGAGCGGTAACGGTGCATGAAAAGACTCAAGCTAAATCATGGAAAGGCGGGCGAAAAGCGCATGGAGGGTGGTCCTTGTCAAGGCAAGCCGGCCCTCGACACGACGGCCTCGATCTGCACACTCGCCCCATGGCTAAGCCAAGGAAAACACCGGCCGCGCAACCAAAGTCCATGACCACCGCCGAGGCCGTGGTCGAGACCCTGGCCGCGCCACGGCATCGACACGATCTATGCGCTGCCCGGCGTGCAGAACGACATGCTGTTCGAGGCGCTGTTCAAGGCTGGCGAGCGGATGCGGACGGTCCACACCCGCCACGAGCAGGGCGCGGCCTACATGGCGCTCGGCGCCGCCCTGGCGACGGCCAAGCCCTCCGCCTATGCGGTGGTGCCGGGGCCGGGCCTCCTCAACTCAGCCGCCGCCCTCCTCACCGCCTATTCGATGAACGCGCCGGTGCTCGCCCTGATCGGCGAAATCCCCGACGCCGACATCGGCCGCCATCTCGGCCACCTGCACGAGATCCGCGACCAGGCCGGCATCATCAAGCGCCTGGTCGATCACTCGGTGCTGATCCGCAAGCCGCAGGACGCGCCGCGCCGGGTCGCCGAGGCGATGCGCGCCATGGCGACCGGTCGGCCCGGCCCGGCGTCGCTGCAATGCGCGATCGACGTCTGGGGCAAGTCCGGCCCGGTGGTCCCGCATGAAACTTTGCCGGTGCGCCAGCCGCGGATCGACGAAAGCGCGATCCGCAAGGCGGCAAAGCTGCTGGGAAGCGCCAAGAACCCGATGATCGTCTGCGGCGGCGGCGCCCAAGGCGCCAGTGCCGAGGTCACGGCGCTGTCCGCCATGCTGCAGGCCCCGGTGCTCGGCTATCGCCGCGGCCGAGGCGTGCTCGACAGCCGAGACCCGTTGAGCGTCACGCTGCCGCTCGGCCGCGAGCTTTGGGGCGAGGCCGACGTGGTGCTGGGCATCGGCTCCCGCATGCTGATGCAGTTCCGCCAATGGGGCATGGACAAGCGCATCAAGATCGTCCGGATCGATGCCGACGCCGAAGAGCCCGGCCGCCTGCACAAGCCCGCGGTGGCGCTGATCGGCGACGCCGGGCCGATCCTGGCGCGCCTGCTCGAAGCTCTGCCCGCCCACAATGCCAAGCGCGCCTCGCGCAAGTCCGAGATGGAAGAGCGTCAGGCCGCCTCGAACAAGAAGCTCCGCGATGGAATCGGCCCGCAGATGGCCTACCTCGATGCCATCCGCGCCGAGCTGCCCGAGGACGGCATCCTGGTCGACGAGGTGACGCAAATGGGCTTCGCCGCCCGCCTCGCCTTCCCGGTCTATAAGCCCAACACCTTCCTGTCGCCGGGCTACCAGGACAATCTCGGCTGGGGCTTCGCCACCGCGTTGGGCGCCCAGGACGCCCGCCGCGACGTGCCCGTGGTGGCGATCTCGGGCGACGGCGGCTTCATGTTCACCGCCAACGAGATGGCGACCGCCGTCCGCCACCGCATCCCGCTCACCACCATCGTTTTCAATGACGGCGCCTTCGGCAATGTCCGCCGCATCCAGCAGGAGCGCTTCGGCAACCGGCTGATCGCCAGCGACCTCGCCAACCCAGATTTCGTCAAATTCGCCGAAAGCTTCGGCGCCGTGGGCGAGCGCGCCCGCGGCCCCGAGGAGCTCCGTGCTGCGTTGCGGCGCGCGCTGGCGCGGCGCGATGGGCCGACCCTGATCGAGGTGCCGGTCGGGCCGTTCCCCTCGCCCTGGCCCTTCATCTTCGCGCCGGCCATTCGCGGGTGAGAACACTCAAATTGAGCCTTGGCGGCGCCATTTTATCGGCTATTAACGCCGCATGGATTTGATCACCACGACGGAGGAGTTGGCCGCCACCTGCGGCCGGCTGGCCGCCCACCCCTTCGTCACCATCGACACCGAGTTTCTTCGCGAAACCACCTATTACCCGCTGCTCTGCGTGGCGCAGCTCGCCTCCACCGACGAGGCGGTGGTGATCGACGCGCTCGCCCCCGGCATTGATCTCAAGCCGTTCTTCGAGCTGATGGCGAACCACAAGGTTCTGAAGGTGTTTCATGCCGCGCGGCAGGACATCGAAATCGTCTGGCACCGCGCCAACATCATCCCGCACCCGATCTTCGACACCCAGGTCGCCGCCATGGTGCTGGGCCACGGCGACTCGATCTCCTATGACCAGCTCGTCCAGCGCATCACCGGCGACACCCTCGACAAATCCAACCGCTTCACCGACTGGACCCGGCGGCCGCTGACACCGGCCCAGCTCACCTACGCCATCTCCGACGTGACGCATCTGCGCGACGTCTACACCGCCCTGGTCGCCGACCTCGGCCGGCGCGGCCGCACCGACTGGATGGACGACGAGATGGAAATCCTCACCTCGCCGGACACCTACCGCGCCGAGCCTGAGCGGGCCTGGATGCGGCTGAAGACCCGGGTGCGCAAGCCCAAGGAACTCGGCGTGCTGATCGAGGTGGCGGCCTGGCGCGAGCGCGAGGCGCAGACCCGCGATGTGCCGCGCTCCCGCGTGCTGAAGGACGACACCATCGGCGACATTGCCATGCAGGCGCCGACCACCACCGAGCGGCTGGCGGCCTTGCGCTCGCTGCCGAAGGGCTTCGAGCGCTCGAAATGGGGCGAAGGCATCCTCGACGCGGTGAAGCGGGGCATTGCCCGCGATCCGAAATCGCTGCCCCATATTGAGCGCCCGAAATCGGCGCCGAACGGCGGCGCCACCGTCGAGCTGCTCAAGGTGCTGCTGCGCATGACCTCGGAGCGCCACGGCGTCGCCGCCAAGGTGATCGCAACCGTCGACGATCTCGACCGTATCGCCGCCGACGACGACGCCAACGTGGCGGCGCTGAAGGGCTGGCGGCGCGAACTATTCGGCGAGCGCGCGCTCGACCTCAAGCATGGCCGGCTGGCGCTCGCCATCGAGCGCAGCCGCGTGGTCACGGTCGAGCGCGACTGATTTATCCGATCGGCTTAGTTGCCGAAGCCGCCGAACAGATTGCCGAAGATGCCTTCTCCGTTGTCGCGGCGGATCACCATGACGCGCCGGTCGCCGCTGCCGTCGTCGGCGGGCACATTGTACTCCCGAACCGCTCGACGCTCGACAACGCGGCGCCGGTCGGCGCGGCCGCGGGCGATACGATCGTCGGACGGCGGATCGTCCGAGACCGTGGCCTGATCGTCGGCGGCGGCGTTGGCGACATGGTCGTCGTCATCGTTCGACTCGTCCTTGGGCTGAGCCTTTGGCTCAACCTTCGGCTTGCGCTTGGCCTTCTTCGCGACGCGCTCGTGCTTTTCCTGCTTCGCCTCTTTCTGATCGGCCGGCTGTGGCGATTTTTCCTCGGCCTGCGCCGTGCCGGCCAGAGCGCCGGGCGACGATTGCGGCGCAGCGAACACCGCGGCGGGAGGCGCCGGATTGGCCGGTGGCGGAGTAGTTTCGGCAGTCACGGCGGCAGGTGTTGAAGGCTGCATCGCCGCTGGAGGTGGCGTCGGCGCTTCGATCGCGCTCACTGTCGGCTTGGCGAGATTGTCAGTCGAGACGACCCGTGGAGCGCGATTCTTTGCTTGCATCGCCTCCGTGCACGCGCGCGACAAATACGGCCACGTCTGATGATCGCAATCGGCCGCGGCGTTCTCACCCGCCGGCGCCGATCCGGTCGTCTCCGCGACGGGCTTCGGCGCAGGCCTGGCCTCGGCCACAGCTTGCGCCGGCCCGACCTTCGCCGCGCGCGGCTCCGGCTGAAGCATCTTGAGCGTCACGAAGCCGCCGAGCAGGATGCCGCCCATCGCTGCCCAGCTCGCAATGAGGAACGGGTGACTCCGCACCGTGTCACGCATGAACGCGAATCGATTGGCCGAAGGCATCGCCGCCTCTCCCAAGTTCCAGACCAAATGGTTGTTCAGGAATGCAACGCCGGCATCGGGCCGGTGTTCCGGCGGGAACAACGCGGGCGCGTTAATCAAATTGGTTTCGGCCGAGAACTATGTCAGACGCGGAACGAACCGTCGCGCTGCCACACCACGATCACCCGCACGGTCTTGCCGTACATGTTGGGATGCGGCATCGGCGGGCTCTCGATGTAGAGCCTGTCGCCGTCGAACCTGATGTGGCGCACCTGCTCGCCGCCGACCCAGGATTCGTTCCAGGCGACATCGACCTTGGTGGTGATGGTGCTGCCGTCGACCCTGTAGCGGCCGGAATAGCCGATCATGGTGCGGAACGCCTGGGCGCGCTCCTCGTCGGTTGTCGGCGCGGTGCGACCGGATGGTGTCGCCAGCGCCAGCCAGCGGCCGTCGGGCGTGGCGATCTGATAGCCGCGCGGATTGTCGCCCATGATCGGCGACATGGTCTTGGTTGCCTGGTCCTCGTACATGACAGACACGAGCTTCCAGACGCCGATAATCTGCTCGCGCGGTTCGCTCATTCGGTCATCACCACAGGCTCGCGGCCGACCAGACGGGCCAATTGCTTGAGCCGCGACGCCACCCGCTCGCCGGCGAGCGCCGCGGTGCCGCCCTGCATCCGCAGCACCAGGCGATGGCGCTCGACCTTGAGCGGGGTGCGCGACAGCACGCCCGGCTGCGAGGCCGACACCATGTAGGCAACGCGCAGCGCGGCGCCCAGCACGCGGGCACGGTCGAGCGTGCGGGTCGAAGCGAGCTCGCGGATGCGCGGCGACAGCTCCTCGTCGTGCAGCAGCCCGACGTGGCGGAAGAAGATCGCGAGCGCCACATAGGCGCGGCCGGGATGGTCGACGCCCACCACCGCGGCATGCGCAATGATATTCAACGACTGCTCACCGCGGTAATCTGGGTGCGCGCGCCAGCCGATGTCCGCGACCAGACAGGCGGCGTGGCGAAGCCGCTTCTCGTCCGAATTCTCATCGATGCCCGAGGTCGCCATGAAGGCGTCGGTCCAATCGATCAATTCCTCGCCGTGCTGCGGTGAGCGCGAGCGCAAGCGGTTGAGCTCCTGCGCGGCGGCGAGCAGCGGGTCCTTCTTGCGTTCCTCGGCATCAAGCAGCGAATAGAGCAGGCCCTCGCGCACGCCGAGCGCCGAGAACACCACATCGCGTGGCTGCGTCTCGCGCACGATGTGCTCCAGCACCAGCGCGGCATACGGCAGCAGGGCCCGCCGCGCCGAGTTCACCACATCGATCTGCGACAGCGTTTCCGGATTGACTCGGTGCACCAGGCGGGAGAACTCCAGCGCCTCCTTGGCGCGGATGGCATAGCCGTGCATGACATGCAGCGGATAGCCGGTCTGCGCCATGTGGAGTTGCGCCAGCGCTCGCCAGGTGCCGCCGACTGCGTAGAAGTTGCGGCCCTCGCCGCCCTTCAGGAATTTCACCCCGTCGATCGCCTTCTCGACGATCTTCTCCGCCTTCTTGATCGACTTGCCGGAGCGGTCCTGCAGGGCGAGGCCACCGAGCGGCAAGGTGGTGCCGGGCTTGATGCGGGTGCCGTGCACATCGACCAGTTCGAGCGAGCCGCCGCCGAGGTCGCCGACGATGCCATCGGGGCGGTGGAAGCCCGAGACCACGCCGAACGCGGTCAGTTCCGCTTCGCGCTGGCCGGAGATCACATCGATCTTGGTGCGGCAGATCTGCTCGGCCGCGGCGATGAACTCTCGGCCGTTGCGCGCGTCGCGGCAGGCCGCGGTCGCCAGCACCCACAGCCGCTGGACCTGCATGGTGTCGCACAGCGCGCGGAAGCGCTTCAGCGCCTCGATCGCCTTCTCGATGGCGTCGGACGGCAGCAGGCCCTTGGTCGCAACCTCGCGGCCGAGGCCGGCCAGGGTCTTTTCGTTGAACAACGGCGTCGGACTTCGCGTGATGCCTTCGTACACTACGAGACGCACCGAGTTGGAGCCGATGTCGATCACCGCGACCGGCGGTCCATAGTCGAGACGGCCCTGCGCCGCGCTCGTCGCCTGGGTCAGCTTCTCAAGCACGCTCGGCCCGCCGGCTGAGGCTTCGCGGCGAGGAGTCCTTGAGCGATTTTCCGCGACCGGACAGGCTTGGATTCGTCATGAAATATTTGTGGGCGTTGAACGGCTCCTCGCCGGCGGCCGCCTTGATGCGCTTCGACGAGCCGTCCGGCAGAAGCTGCCAGCTCTGCTCATTGTCCTTGAGATTCGCAAGCATGATCTGGTCGAGAACCTGCTCATGCACAGTTGGATTGAGGATCGGGCAGAGCGCCTCGACGCGGCGGTCGAGGTTGCGCGGCATCATGTCGGCCGACGAGATATAAACCGCGGCCTTGGGGTGCGGCAGGCCGTGGCCGCCGCCGAAGCAATAGACGCGGCTGTGCTCGAGGAACCGCCCGATGATCGACTTAACCCGGATGTTCTCCGACAGCCCCGGCAGGCCGGGCCGCAGGCAGCAGATGCCGCGCACCACCAGGTCGATCGAGACCCCCGCCCGCGACGCCTCGTACAGCTTGTCGATGATCTCGGGATCGACCATCGCGTTGTCCTTCATCCAGATCGCCGCGGGCTTCCCGGCCTTGGCGTTCGCGATCTCCAGGTCGATGTGCTCGCAGATGCGCTGGCGCAGGTTGACCGGCGACACCGCCATCCTCTCGAGCTCGGCCGGCACCGCGTAGCCGGTGACGAAGTTGAAGATGCGGCCGACGTCGCGGGCGATCACCGGATCGGAGGTGAAGAACGACAGGTCGGTGTAGATGCGCGCGGTGACCGGATGGTAGTTGCCGGTGCCGACATGGACGTAGGACACCAGCTTGCCGGCCTCGCGCCGCACCACCTGCGACAGCTTGGAGTGGGTCTTCAGCTCGAAGAAGCCGTAGACCACCTGGGCGCCGGCGCGTTCAAGGTCGCGCGCCCAGCGGATGTTGGCCTCCTCGTCGAAGCGCGCCTTCAGCTCCACCACCGCGGTCACCGACTTGCCGGACTCCGCGGCCTCGGCGAGCGCGCGCACGATCGGCGAGTCCTTCGACGTGCGATACAGCGTCTGCTTGATGGCGATGACGTCGGGATCGCGGGCCGCCTGGTTGAGGAACTGCACCACCGCGTCGAACGACTCGTAGGGATGATGGACGATCAGGTCCTTCTGCCGGATCGCCGCGAAACAGTCGCCGGCGTGATCGCGGATGCGCTCGGGGAAGCGCGGGTTGTACGGCACGAATTCAAGGTCCGGCCGGTCGATCGACAGAAGCTGCGACAACTCGCCCAGCGCCAGCATGCCCTCGACCAGGAACACCTCGTCGTCGGCGACCGCCAGCGCGCGCTGCACGAAGCGGCGAAGCTCGGCCGGCATCGCCGCCACGATTTCGAGACGGATGGCGGAGCCGCGGCGACGGCGCTTCAGCGCGCTCTCGAACAGCCGCACCAGATCCTCGGCCTCCTCTTCCACCTCGACGTCGGAATCGCGGATGATGCGGAAGGCGCCCTGCCCTTTGACGGTGTAGCCCGGGAACAGCTTCGGCACGAACATGCCGGTCGCCTGCTCGAGCGTCATCATGCGGACCGTTCCGCTGTCGCCCGGTGTCGGAATGCGGATGAAGCGTTCGATCTTCTGAGGCACGCGGATCAGCGCGTTCATCGCCTTGCCGTCGCTCAGGCGGGCGAGCTGGAACGCGATCGAGAAGCCCAGATTGGGAATGAACGGGAACGGGTGCGCCGGATCGATCGCCAGCGGCGTCAGCACCGGAAAGATGTATTGCAGGAAGTAGTCTTCGAGCCAGGCGCGGTCGGCTTTCTTCAGGCTGTCGGCGTCGACCAGCAGGATGTTCGAGGACTCAAGCTCCTGGCGCAGTTCGCGCCAGCGCGCCTGCTGATCGCTGGCAAGGCTCGACACCCCGTCGCCGATCCGGGCGAGTTGTTCGTTGGGGGTCAGCCCGTCCGGGCTCTTGTCGGTGATGCCCTCGCGGACCTGCCCCTTGAGGCCGGCGACCCGCACCATGAAGAACTCGTCGAGGTTGTTGGCCGAAATCGAGAGAAACCTGACCTTTTCGAACAGCGGGTGCTGGGTGTTCTCGGCCTCCTCCAGCACGCGGCGATTGAAATGCAGCCAGGACAGCTCCCGATTGATGAAACGCTCCGGGCTTGTCGCCAGATCGAACTCGGATTCGGGCGCTCGCACGACCCCGCCCGCGGTCCCGCCTTGGCTGGATTCCGCTTTAAGCACAACATCTTGCGCGATTTCAGCCATGACCATCCATGACACTTGTGTGACACTGATTGTGGCCGCCATCCATGACGTTTGGATGACAAGGCCGCCGGATGGTTAAGTCAAGGCTCGCGAAAAAGCTCCCCGGCGAGCGCCCGCGTGACTGGCCGGTGCAGCCGCAGCGCCTCACGGTCGAGGCGGGCCACCGCCGCGCGCGCCGCGGCGAACGACCGTTCGATCCGGTTGGTCAGGAACGAGACCAGGCTTTCATCGACAGCGAGCTGCCGGTCGGCGAACAGCTTGACGATCACCGCGCGCAGCAGCGCATCGTCGGGCGGCGTCAGCGCCACCACCGGCAGGGCACGGAGCCGTGAGGCAAGATCGGGCACCTCGACCCGCCACGTCGTCGGGGCGCTGCGCGCAGTGATCAGCAGATAGGCGCGCTCCTCGCGGGCGAGATTGAGCAGGTGAAACAGCGCAGCCTCGTCGAAGCGGCCCTCGGCCAGGTTCTCCAGCACCAGCGCGCCGGTGGCGAGCGCGACCGGCACCTCGGCGCGCGTCGAGCGCACGCGGCGACAGAGTCCGTGCGCCGGATTGCCGCGCCCAGATCGCGGCGAGATGGCTTTTGCCCGCGCCCTCGGGACCCCGCAGCAACACGGTGCGCGACGGCCAGTCCGGCCATCGCTCGATCAGGCCGAGTGCCGCGGTGTTGGATGGCCCGGCGAGGAAGTCCTCGCGCGCAAGGCTCTCCGCGTGATCGAGGGCAAGCGCGAGCTGGGTCGGCGTGCGGTCGACAATGGCGGCAGCGCCCGGCATCCTTAGCGTGGTCCCATACCGGAGCCGCCAGTGTAGATCGAGCTTGCTCGATATTTACCCATGCCAAAGCGCAGCAGCACGCCGATGGTCGCCGCCAGCGGAATGGCGATCAGCAGGCCCGCGAAGCCGAACAGGTAGCTCGACGCGATCAGCGCAAACATCATCCAGACCGGATGCAGCCCGATCTTGGCGCCGACCAGCCGCGGCGACAGCACATAGCCCTCCAGCGCCTGTCCAACCAGGAAGACTGCCAACACCATCGCGATCGACACCCAATCCGGCCAGAACTGCGCCACTGCTACGATTGCCGCGACCAGGAAGCCCACGCCCGCGCCGACAAATGGAATGAAGCCGAGCAGTCCCGTCATCAATCCGACCAAGAAGCCGAAGTTAAGCCCGATCAGTGTCAGCGCGATGGCGTAGAACGCCGCCAGCACTAGGCAGATCACCGCCTGCCCGCGCACGAAGCCGGCGATCGCGGCGTCGATGTCGGCGGCGAGACCGTGGACCGTGGCGCGATGCGGCAACGGAATGCAGCGATCGATCGTTGCGACGACCTCCTCCCAGTCGAGCAGCAGGTAGAACGCCACCACCGGCGTGATGATGAGAAGCGACAAGACAGAGAACACCGCGCGGCCGCCCGACCACAGCGAGGCCAGGAATGCGCCGATAAAGCCCGAGGCTTGCGTCATGACGCCGCTCACCGACTTGGCGGAATCGTCGGACAAATGCGCGCCAAAAATCTTGGCGAGCCAGGGGCGGCTCGGGTCGGCCACGATCGTTTGCAGCTTCGTCACATACGCCGGCAGGTTGTCCATGAAGGCGCTGAACTGATCGGCCAGCACCGGCGCCACCGCCATGACGATCACCACCATGACGACGATCACCAGCGCCACCATGATCAGCGCGGCGGCGCCCCGGCCGATGCCGAGCCGTTCAGACCGCCGCGCGATCGGGTCGAGCAGATAGGCCAGCGCCATTCCGGCGATGAACGGCAGCAGGATCTCGCTCAGCAGCCAGAGCAGCGCCACGCCCACCGCGAGCGCCACAGCCCAGAAGGTGATTTGTCGCTTCAGAGCCATCACAACGCACCACGCCGCCCGCCCGGATGCGTCAATGGCCGGCTTCCGCCGAGTTCATGTGCCGCACCCACTCGGCGAGATAGAGGCCGACCGAAAGCAAGGTCAAGACCGCGACCAGGCTCATCACCAGTGTCAACAACGGTTCGGTGTCGAATCCGTAGCCGTGCGAGGCCAGCACCAGGCAGGCGAACACGATTTGAACCCCGGTGTTCACCTTGCTGACCATGTGCGGCTTGATCTTGACCGGCCGGTTGATCACCCACGACAGGATGATGGCGCCGACGATCATGAAGTCGCGCGACACCACCAGAATCACGACCCACAGCGGGATCACGCCGGTGATGCCGAGCGTCACATAGATCGACACGATCAGCACCTTGTCGGCCAACGGATCGAGGTAGGCGCCGAGTTCGGTCTTCATGCCAAACCGCTTGGCCAGGAAGCCATCCACCCCGTCGCTGATGGCGGCTATCAGGAACAATAGGAACGCCGGGCGCAGTTGCCCGCTGGCGATCAGCCAGACGACCACCGGCACGAGGATGATCCTCGCCAACGTGATGAGATTCGGAATACTCAATCTTCAGGCCCCGGCTCGCGCGGTCTGCGGTCGCAGCGCCGACGATTGCGGCTGAGTATATCGGCCATCAAGCCATTGCACACAAATGGATTCCGACATACGCAAAGACATGAGCAAAAAGGCCCTCACCTATGCGCAATCCGGCGTCGATATCGATGCCGGGAACCGCATGGTCGAGCTGATCAAGCCGCTGGTGAAGGCGACCGCGCGCCCCGGCGCCGACGCCGAGATCGGCGGCTTCGGTGGCGTGTTCGATCTCAAGCGCGCGGGCTTCAAGGATCCGGTACTGGTCGCCGCCAATGACGGCGTCGGCACCAAGGTCAAGATCGCGATCGAGACCGGCCTGCATGCCACCATCGGCATCGACCTCGTCGCCATGTCGGTCAACGATCTGGTCGTGCAGGGCGCCGAGCCTTTGTTCTTCCTCGACTACTTCGCCACCGGCAAGCTCGATCCGAAAATCGGCGCCGAAGTGGTCAAGGGCATTGCCGATGGCTGCCGGCAGGCCGGCTGCGCCCTGATCGGCGGCGAGACCGCGGAGATGCCCGGCGTCTATCACGGCGACGACTACGACCTCGCGGGCTTTGCCGTCGGCGCGGTCGAGCGTGGCGCGATCCTGCCGCGCGACGACATCGCCGCGGGCGACGTGGTGCTCGGCATCGCCTCCTCCGGCGTGCACTCCAACGGCTATTCACTGGTGCGCAAGGTGGTTGCCCGGTCGAAACTGAAGTGGAGCGCACCCGCACCGTTCGACAAGAAGAAAAAGCTCGGCGCCGCGGTGCTGACGCCGACCCGCATCTACGTCAAATCCTGTCTCGCCGCGATCCGCGAGACCGGCGCGGTGAAGGCGCTCGCCCACATCACCGGCGGCGGGTTTCCCGACAACATCCCGCGCGTGCTGCCGAAGCATGTCGGTGCCCGCATCAACATCGGCAGCATCCCGATGCTCCCGGTGTTCAAATGGCTGGCCAAGACCGGCGGCATCGCCGAAAAGGAATTGCTGCGCACCTTCAACTGCGGCATCGGCATGATCGCCGTGGTCGAGGCGCGCCGGGCCGATAAGGTCGCCGCCATCCTCGCGCGCGAAGGCGAGAGCGTGGTGCGGCTCGGCGAGCTTGTCGCCGCGACGAAGGGCAAGCCGCGCGTTTCCTACGTCGGCAAGCTCGAGCTTTAGAACTGGGGACGGCCCGCTGACATGGCCCGCAAGCGCGTCGCTATCCTGATCTCCGGCCGGGGCTCCAATATGGTGGCGCTGATCGAGGCCGCGAAGGACCCCGCTTATCCGGCCGAGATTGTCCTTGTCGTTTCCAACGATCCAGCGGCGCAAGGACTGCTGCGCGCGGCCGCGGCAGGAATCAAGACCGCCGTCGTCGACCACAAGACGTTCGGCCGCGACCGCGAGGCATTTGAGCGCGCGCTGCATGCCGAGTTGCAGAAGCACGGCATCGAACTCGTCTGTCTCGCGGGATTCATGCGGCTGTTGACGCCTTGGTTCGTGCGGCAATGGGAGGGGCGGCTGATCAACATCCACCCCGCGCTGCTACCGGCCTTCAAGGGCCTCGACACCCATGCCCGCGCCATTGCCGCCGGCGCCCGCGAGCACGGCGCCACCGTGCATTTCGTCGTGCCGGAAATGGACTCCGGGCCGATCATTCTTCAAGGCAAAGTTCCGGTGGCGCCCGACGACACCGAGGCGACGCTTGCCGCGCGTGTGCTTGCCGTCGAACATCGCATCTATCCGGAAGCGCTGCGGCTCGTCGCCGAAGGCCATGCGACATCAGCCAGCGCATAAAACAAAACCCCCAGCCAAGGCCGGGGGTTACGGGAAAATCACCCGCGAAGCGCAAACCGTCACGTTACCTTGAGATTCTCCGCAGAGGCTTTGCCGTTGCGGCCTGTCACAAGCTCGTACTCGACGGCTTGATTGTCATTGAGGGTGCTAAGTCCGGCGCGCTCGACAGCCGAGATGTGCACGAACACATCCTGATTGCCGTCGGCCGGCTTGATGAACCCGTAACCCTTGGTGGCGTTGAACCATTTGACGGTGCCTTTTGACATCGTCCTCTCCTCAGTCGCGTCAAGATATGAATTCGACGAAGACGGCATCGCTGCAATCCGCGCCACAAGCCGGGTTTTGGTGGATGATCCGAAACGGTGGCGCCCAAGACCTGGGGTGAAGACCTGCGGCCGTGACGCATGCGGCCGGAACGGCCAAAATCCAGTTGCACCCGCCACAAAACAGCAAAAATGCGGCACGAGCAAGGCTTCGGGATCGGCATGCCCGACATCGGCCTCTCCGCTGTGACCTTCAAGGCACAGCGCGCCAACATGTGGTGCGCAACTGCACGGCGCCGTTGACCGCATCGCGGCAAACGCAACAATTCCTGTCGGTCCAATAACATGCCGGCCGGCGCGCTCTCGCCGCCGCAAACCGGCGCGGGGGATTTGCGGTGCGTGCTTGCCGCGGACAGACGGCGGACGGAGACGGCGCGTCCGGTCGGGCGCGCGGTTGGATGCGCTTCGCGTTCGGCGCAACGGCGCTGCTGCTCATGGCGGCGTGCTGCACCGGAGAAGCGGCGGCAGCGTGCGTCGGTCCCGGCCCGGGTCCCCGTCCCGCGCCGCCCCCACCGTGTCCGACGACCGATTTCGCCACCGCCAACAGCCATCTGTCCGCCAACGCCGGGCTGATCGACCTCGGCACGCAGTTCATGCAGCGGTTCAACGCCGTGTCGTCGTTCCGGACGGCGGCGAGCAGCGTCAACAATCCGCAGGGCGGCGGCGCCGAGCCCGATGCCGAGCGTTATCGCACCTGGTTCGAAGGTTACGGCATGCGAGCCGTCACCGACGCCCAAGGCAGCTTCACCGGGGATAGCCGCAAGACCTACGGCGGTGTGGCCGGCATCGGCGCGACGCTCGCCCCCGGGGTCAATGTCGGGCTGTCGGTCGACCGCAGCCAGACGCTGATCGATGTGGCCGGCGCCGCGCAGAGCGGGCGGATCGACCTCACCCAGGTCGGCGCGCTGGCCTCGTTCGAGCATGGCGCCTGGACGCTTGGGATGACCGCGGTTCATGGTTTTGGCGACGTGCACTCAAGCCGCTTCGACCCCACAGGCGCATCGCTCGCCGCCTACCATGCGCAGTTGTCGGCGGCGATGGCGGAGCTCAGCTACTACTGGGCGCTGCCGGACAATTCGCGGCTGGTCCCCAAGCTCACGTTCGACTGGCTGCACTCGCGAACCAACGCCTTCACCGAAATCGGCGGCGCTGCACCGGTCACAGGCTCCGCGGTCGCGGCGACCCGGGTCCGCATGTTGATCGGCGGCGAGCTTGGCCATAGCTGGCTGATCGACCGGCGAGTGATGGATTTTTCCGTCTATGCCCGGCTGGTCGACAATCTGTCGCAAGACATCGGCTCGCTTCAGGTCGCGCTGGCCGACGGCACGAGCACGCCGTCGTTCGTCTCGGGCGTGCGCGAGAGCACCTACGGCGCCGACGCCGGCGCCACGCTGTCCGCCAAGGTGACCGACACGATGCGCCTCTATATCGTCTATGACGGCCGCTACCGCAGCAATCTGGTCTCGCACAGCGGCACCGTCGGCGCCGAGATACGATTCTAAGGACTACGCCGCCGGCCTGATCCAGACCTTGTTGTCGTGGAACGCCGCGCCGCCGTATGGCGCAATCGAATCCGCCCCGGTTACGGTGTTGATGCCGCGGCCGTCAGGATAGGCGTCGTTCGGCCAGATCGATTCCGCGATCAGCACGCCTGGACGCACGCCGTCGAACAGCCGCGCGTGCAGGCGAACCTGCCCGCGCATGTTGCCGATCACCACCGCGCCGCCGTCGACGATGCCAAAGCCGGCCGCATCGTCGGGATGGATCATCACCTCGGGGCGGCCGCCGTTGTGCTGGCGACGAGCTTCGCGTCTCGTTGAAGGTCGAATTCAGGAAGCCCTGCGACGGCGAGGTCGCCAGCCGCATCGGATGCGCGGCGTCGGCCTCCTCGATGATGGTCCAGTGGTCGGGCAGTTTCGGCATCGCGGCGATCGGCCCAGAATGATGTGCCATGCGGAACGGCACCTTCGGCCAGTCCGGCTTGAAGCGGAACTTACCGTCCGGATAGGCGAAGCCCTTGACGTAATGCGCGGTGTCGAAGTCCGGCTGGCAGTCGATCCACTTCTCGCGTTCGAGGCGCTCAAGCGTACCCCAACCGGAAATCTTCAGCGTGTGGTCGATCATCTGACGTTCGGTCATTTCGAAGCCCGGGTGCTTGGCCCCGACGCGCCCGGCGATGCCGCAATTGACCGTGTGGTTGGAGCGGCACTCCCCGGGCGGCTCGATCAGCTTGGGGCCAAGGATGATGTATTGGTGGCCGCCGCCCTGGTAGACGTCGTCGTGCTCCATGAACATGGTCGCCGGCAGCACGACGTCGGCCATCCGCGCTGTCTCGGTCATGAACTGCTCGTGCACGCAGACGAACAGGTCCTCGCGGGCGAAGCCGCGCTTGACCACCTCCTGGTCCGGGCAGACCGAGACCGGGTTGGTGTTCTGGATCAGCATCGCGGCAACCGGGGGCCCGCCTTTGAGCGCGTCGCGGTCGCCGGTCAGCACCGCCCCGACCCGCGACTGGTCGAGCATGCGGATCGAGGGATCGCGCATCTCATGACCTTCGATCATCGACTTGTTCCAGTGATAGATATCGGCGTTGTTGTGGAACGCGCCGCCGCCCTCGTGCAGCCAAGCGCCGGTGATCGCCGGGATGCAGCTTGCCGCATGCATGTTCACCGGGCCGTTGCGCGAGCGCGAGAAGCCGTAGCCGAGTCGAAAATAGGCCCGCTTGGTCGCGCCGACCAGACGGGCGAACTCCTCGATGGTCTCGGCCGGGCAGCCGGTGATGGCCGAGGCCCAATCGGGCCCCCGAGTGCGGACATGTTCCTCAAGCTCACGCGGGGCATCGGTGTATTTTTTGAGATAGTCCCAGTCCGCCTTGCCGTCGCGGAACAGGCAATGCATCACCGCGCAAGCGAGCGCGCCGTCGGTGCCGGGCTTCACCAGCACGGCAAGATCGGCATGCTCCATGGTGCCGTTCATGTAGACGTCGACGGCGACGATCTTGGCGCCGCGCTGCTTTCGCGCGCGGGTGGCGTGCGTCATCACGTTGACCTGGGTGTTCACCGGATTGGTGCCCCAGATCACGATCAAATCGGATTTCGCCATCTCGCGCGGATCGGGACCGGCGACGCGGCCGGTGCCGGCGGCGAAGCCGGTGTACGATGCGTTGACGCAAATGGTGGAATGAAAGCCGCAGTAGTTCTTGGCGTGGCGGAGGCGGTGGATGCCGTCACGCTGCACGAGACCCATCGTGCCCGCGTAATAGTATGGCCAGACCGATTCCGCGCCGTATTGGGCTTCGGCCACCAAGAACTTCTCGCCGACAATGTCGAGCGCGTCATCCCAGGAGATCGCCTCGAACGAGCCTGAGCCCTTTGGACCGGTGCGGCGCAGCGGCTGAGTGAGGCGATCAGGATGATGGATGCGCTCGGCGTAGCGGGCGACTTTGGCGCAGACGACGCCTGCGGTGTAGGCGTTGTCGGCAGCGCCCCGCACCCGGCCGATGGTGCGGTCGTCGAGTACCTCAACCTCAAGAGCGCAGGTCGAAGGACAATCGTGCGGACAGGCGGAGTGGCCGATCTTGGCGCCTATCGGGAGGCGAACCGCCTCATTCATCGGCCATAGTCCTAGTGTGAAGCGGCAGTCTCCGCCTTCGCTGTACCGACGTTGCGGCGGAGATAGAGGCCCGCGCACACCACGATGATGGCGCCGGCAATCCCGAACAGTATCCCGAACGGCTCGACCTCGAAATCCCACGTGCCCTGGCCGGCGGCGCCGAACCAGGTGTAGGTGCTGTGCAGGTCGACCTTGGTCAGTGCCGAGAAATACTTCTGGACCGCCGGATCGTCCGGCAGCAGGCCGCCAGCGATCCAGCCAAGCAGCGCACCGCCGCCCCAGATGACGATCGGAAACCGCTCGAGGATGGCAAGGAACAAGGCGCTGCCGGCGATCACCACCGGGATGCTGACCGCAAGGCCGAGCGCCAGCAGGAAATAGTTTCCCTTCGCAGCCGCCGCGACCGCGATGACGTTGTCCAGGCTCATCACGATATTGGCGACCACGACGACACGCACCGCGCGCCACAAATCCTCGACCGCCTCGGGCGTGTCTTCGTCATCATGCGCCTGCGGCGAGACGAGATTGATGGCAACCCAGAACAGCGCGAGACCGCCGACCAGCTTGAGATACGGCAGCTCCATCAATGTCGCGACAATTCCGGTGAACAGGATCAGCAGGACCGCCGCGACGCCGGCGCCGATCACCATGCCCCAGAACCGCTCCTTGGGAGGAAGCCCGCGGCAAGCCAGCGCAATGACCACGGCATTGTCGCCGGACAGCAGGATGTTGATGCCCATGATTTGGAGCGCCGCCAACCAGAATGTCGGCCGCCCCATTTCGGAAAACAATGCTTCCACCGGTCGCTCCCCCAAGGAAATGTTCGTCTTGTCAGCATTCACCGAGTGTACAGGTCGAGCCGGAGAGTGGCTAGTCGCCGTCCACCGCGGCCTGGGAGCGCACACGAAAAGGGAGCGGCACCGGCCACCCCCTTTTGCACATGTTTGGACTTGCCGGGACTTCTTGCCGGGACTTCTTGCCGGGACTTGGCCGGGCGCTATTCGGTGAACACCTCGTCGCGCTTGGCGCGCAAGGTCGGCAGCACCGCGAGCACCAGCAGGAACAGCGCGATGGCGAGCAGCGTCGCCGAGATCGGCCGGGTCAGGAACACGGTGGCGTCGCCGCGGGCGATCAGCATGGCGCGCCGCAGGTTCTCCTCCATCAGCGGGCCCAGCACGAAGCCGAGGATCATCGGCGCCGGCTCGAAGTCGTGCTTCACCAGCCAGTAGCCGACCACGCCGAAGATCGCCGTCATCGACACGTCGAACGGCGCGTTGTTCAGCGAATACACGCCGATGCAGCAGAAGATCACGATCATCGGGAACAGATGCCGGTACGGCACCCGCAACAGCCGCACCCAGATGCCGACCAGCGGCAGGTTGATGACGATCAGCATCAGGTTGCCGATCCACATCGAGGCGATCATGCCCCAGAACAGCTCCGGCTGCTTGGTCATCACCTGCGGGCCCGGCACGATGCCGTGGATGGTCATGGCGCCGACCATCAGCGCCATCACCGGGTTCGGCGGGATGCCGAGCGTCAGCAGCGGAATGAACGAGGTCTGCGCCGCCGCGTTGTTGGCGCTCTCCGGCGCCGCCACGCCTTCGATGGCGCCGCGGCCGAAGTTCTCCGGATGCTTCGAGACGCGCTTCTCCAGCGTGTAGGCCGCAAACGAGGCGATGATGGCGCCGCCGCCCGGCAGGATGCCGAGCAGCGAACCGATCACGGTGCCGCGCCCGATCGCGCCGGCGGCCGCCTTCAGGTCCGGCAGTGTCGGCATCAGGCCGGTCACCGTCGCATTGACGATCTCGCGGTCGCCCGGGTTCTCCAGGTTGCGCAGGATCTCGCCAAAGCCGAACACGCCCATGCCGACCACGACGAAGCCGATGCCGTCGGACAATTCCGGGATGCCCCAGGTCATGCGCTCGGCGCCGGTCTCGAGGTCGGAGCCGACCATCGACAGCAGCAGCCCGGTCAGGATCATGGTCAGCGCCTTCAGCACCGAGCCCTTGGCCAGCACCACCGCGAAGATCAGGCCGAGGCACATCAGCGAGAAGTATTCGGCCGGGCCGAACAGCAGCGCCAGGCTGGTCAGTGGCGCGCCCAGCGCCGCCACCAGCACGGTCGCGACGCAGCCGGCGAAGAACGAGCCGATCGCCGCGATCGCCAGCGCCGGTCCTGCTCGGCCGCGCTTGGCCATCTCGTGGCCGTCCAGGCAGGTCACCACCGACGACGATTCACCCGGGATGTTGACCAGGATCGAGGTGGTCGAGCCGCCGTACTGGGCGCCGTAGTAGATGCCGGCCAGCATGATCAGCGCGCCGACCGGCGGCAGACCGAACGTGATCGGCAGCAGCATGGCGATGGTGGCGAGCGAGCCGATGCCCGGCAGCACCCCGATCAGGGTGCCGACGATCGAGCCGATCAACACCAGACCGATGTTGGTCGGCGTCACCGCCACGCTCATGCCGAGCCAGAGATTGTGGATGAGGTCAAACATGGTTGTTCTCGCCGATCACCAGAACCGCGGCCAAAGCTGGAACGGCAGTGCCAGCCCATAGGGAAACAGCACGGAGCAGAACGCCGTCACCAGCGCGGCGACGATCAGGGTCTCGCGCCATTTGACGTCTTCGGCGGCGGCCGCGCAGATCACCATGGTGGCGAAGCTCGCGATCACCAGACCGAGCGGCCGGATGGTCGCGGCAAATGCCAGGATCGAGCCGATGATGAAGACGACGCCGCGGATCTTGTAGCCCGTGACTTCAGGTCCGGCCGTCAGCAGCCCGCCGACCACCACCGCCAGCGACATGATCGCAAGCGCGAAGGCAAACAGCCGCGGCGCGGTACCCGGACCGAAGGCAAACCCGCGCATGCCCGGCAGATCGTTCGAGGCAACGAACGCGGTCAGCGCCAGCAGGATCAGCGCCATGCCGCCGTAGACGTCCTGCGGGTTCTGCACCCGCAGAAAGCCCGCGGAGATCGCGATGCCGGCCGCGACGAAAATCACGATCGAGCCATGCACCGTCAGCGGAACCGGGTTCTGCACGAAGTACGACCACACCAGGAGAAGCAACCCGGCGATCGCCAGCACCGCGCCGGCCTTCAGATTGTATTGCCGCTGTGCCGCAGCCGAACGCGACCAATCTCCTGATGGCGTTGCATCAGACATTCTCGCCCCCTACGCAACCAAAGCCCGAGCGCTTAGCAAATAGCCTTCTTGTGCAAAAATCAACCGATATGACTTTGGCTCAGCGATCGAGATCAGTCATCGGCCCGACAACAATCCCAGGCTGCAAGAATTGCGGTCGCGACAAACCATCGCACCTGGACAAACCCGCAACCGGCTTGATGATCGACACAAATCGGCGCAGTCGCGCTGAATACGATGATGTCGTGCCGCGCGATCCGGGCAACAGAACGAACCGGTGTCGCGTGCTTGCTAGCCGACGATTTCGTTGCCGGAGAAGAACTGGGCGATCTCTTTCGCCGCCGTGTCGGGAGCGTCGGAGCCGTGCACCGAGTTCTCGCCGATCGATTTGGCGTGCACCTTGCGAATGGTGTTCGCCGCAGCCTTGGCCGGATCGGTCGCGCCCATGATGTCGCGGTACTTGGCGATGGCGTTGTCGCCCTCCAGCACCTGCACGACCACCGGGCCGGAGATCATGAAGTCCACGAGTTCGCCGAAGAACGGCCGCGCCTTGTGCACGGCGTAGAAGGTCTCGGCCTGCTCGCGGCTGATGCGCACGCGCTTCTGCGCGATGATGCGCAGGCCCGCCTGCTCGATCATGGCGTTGACGGCGCCGGTCAGGTTGCGGGCTGCAGCGTCGGGTTTGATGATCGAAAAGGTACGCTCGATCGCCATCGTGCTTGATCCTTTTGGGAAATGTCGCCGGTTCGCGCAAGACATGCGCGAAGCTGCGGCGTTATAGCCGCCGCTCCGCCAAGCGGCAAGTTGCCCGCGGCCGCGGCGGACCGGCGGCCCGGCTCTTTGCGTTTTCGCACAGGGAAGGCGCATTGCTGCCCGTTTCAGTGCCGCGCGGGCGTGAACCTTCTCCGATCACGGCGCGACTGATGGCCATGAGATGCGATCACGCATCCAGTCAACAGGAGAGACGACCATGTTCCGCAAATTCGCCATTGCCGCTGCGGCCATTGCCGCGCTTGGCACCGCTTCGCTCACCGCTTCAACCCCGGCCGCGGCCTGGGGCAAGGGTGGCGGTGGGTTCCACCACTTCCACGGTGGTGGCTTCGGCTTCTACCCGGTTGTCGGCGCCTACGACGTCGACTCCTGCTACCGCAGCCGCCTGGTCGTGAATCGTCGTGGCGAGGTGGTCCGTCGCGTCTACAACATCTGCGACTAATCGTTTCTGACGAAAGACCCCGGCCTCGCGCGAGCGGGACCGGGGCTTCGTCGTGCAGACCGGATCAGACCAGCGCGATCAGGCGCACCGGGCCACCGGTCGCGCCTTTCACTTTGGGCAGGCCGACAACCAGGATCGCCTCCGACGGCGACAGCTTCTCCAGGTTGGCGACGTTCTCCAGACCCCAGCGCCCCGCCGGCAACCAGGCGTGGTGGGTCTTGAAATCTTTCGACGGGCCGTTGTCGAGCGACATCGTGTCGACCGCGATCCCCAGCACATTGCGGTCCTTCAACAGCCAATCGGCCAGTTCTGGATGGATGCCGGGGAAATGGAACGTTCCTTTGTCGTCTTTGCCGGTAAACTTCGCCGCATCGCCGACCTTCGATCCCCATCCCGACAGCATGGCGACACAGCAGCTATCCGGCAGCTTCTTGAAGTGTCGTTCCCAGGCCAGGACATCCTCGATACCCATCAGGTAATCGGGATCCTTCTCGGCTTGCTTGCGCACGTCGATCACGGCGAGCGGCACCACCAGTTCGCCGGCGACGATGCTGTCGGCGCTCGCCCCGTCCGCCGAATAATGCAGCGGCGCATCCAGATGGGTACCGGCGTGCTCGATCAGCCGCCACCGGTTCATGTTGAAGCCGTCCTTCTTGAAGTCGTACTGCTTTTCCATCTCGATGCCTGGGATGCCGAAGAAGGTCGGGAAATCCGGCGACATGGTGTGGGTCAGATCGACCACACCCTTGAAATAGCCCTCGCCCACCGACGCCTTCGATCCGGCTTCGGGGGCGGCTTTCTTCTTCGCGGTTTTCGCCAGCACCTCGGCCGGCGCGATCGCCGTGGCGGCGAAGCCTGCCGCTGCCGCACCCCCGAAGAAGCCACGCCGGCTCAACGTCTCGTGCAGCGCTTCCTGGCATCCGGGAACACACATGATCGGGCCTCCTGTCTTAAAGCGGTGCTATTCACATCGGCGAGTTTCCGACAGCATCGCTCCCGAATTCGGCGGGGCGCAACAACGAGCCCCCGTTAATATTAAGGATTGCGCCGCGCCCTCTGCTCGGTCATAGAGCGCGCCCATGCTGATCATCGACGACCTCTCCGTCCGCATCGCCGGCCGCCTGCTGATCGAGCACGCTTCGGTCCGGATTCCACCGGGCTCCCGAGTCGGATTCGTCGGGCGAAACGGCAGCGGCAAGAGCACGCTGTTCAACGTCATCACCCATGACGTGTCGGCCGAGCATGGCGACATCGAACTGCCGTCGCGCTGGAAGGTCGGACGCCTCGCCCAGGAGGCGCCGAACGGGCCGGAAAGCCTGATCGATGTCGTGCTCAAGTCCGATATCGAGCGCTCGCAGCTTCTGGAGCGCGCCGAGACTGAGCAGGATCCCCACGAGATTGCCGAAATCCAGATGCGGCTTGCCGACATCGGCGCCTATGCGGCACCGGCTCGGGCGGCGTCGATCCTCTCCGGCCTGGGCTTCTCCGCGGCCGACCAGGAGCGGCCCTGCTCGGAATTCTCCGGCGGCTGGCGGATGCGGGTGGCGCTCGCCGCCACCCTGTTCGCCGAGCCCGACCTGCTGCTGCTCGACGAGCCGACCAACTATCTCGATCTCGAAGGCACGCTCTGGCTGCAGGACCACCTCGCCCGCTATCCGCGCACCATGATCGTGATCAGCCACGATCGCGACCTGCTCAACACATCGGTCGAGCAGATCATGTCGCTGGAGAATCAGACGCTGACGCTCTACCGCGGCGGCTATGACGACTTCGAGCGGCTGCGCGGCGAGCGGCTGCTGCTCGACCAGAAGGCGGCGAAGAAGCAGGAGGCGCAGCGAAAGCACATCCAGGCCTTCATCGACCGCTTCAAGGCCAAGGCGACCAAGGCCCGGCAGGCGCAGTCACGCGTCAAGATGCTGGAGAAGATGGCGCCGATCACGGCGCTGGTGCTGGCCGACGTTCTGCCGATCAACATTCCCGAGCCGGACAAGCTGCTCTCGCCGCCGATCGTCGCGATCGACGATGTCTCGGTCGGCTACGTGCCGGGCAAGCCCGTTCTCAAAGACCTCAACATTCGCATCGACAACGACGACCGCATCGCGCTGCTCGGCTCCAACGGCAACGGCAAATCGACCCTGGTCAAGCTGATCGCGGCGAGGCTTGAGCCGATGGAGGGCACCGTCACCCGCGCCTCGCGGCTGAAGATCGCGTATTTCGCCCAGCACCAGCTCGACGAACTCGATTCCGAGGCCACCGTCTACCAGCACGTCCGCGCGCTGATGCCGGACGCCACCGAGGCCAAGGTCCGCGCGGTGGCGGGCTCACTCGGCTTTTCAGGCGTCAACGCCGACAAGCAGGTCGAGAAGCTGTCGGGCGGCGAGAAGGCCCGCCTGATGATGGGCCTGGCGACGTTCGGTGGCCCGCACCTTCTGATTCTCGATGAGCCGACCAACCATCTCGATATCGACAGCCGCTCGGCGCTGATCGAAGCCATCAATGAATATTCCGGCGCCGTGATTCTGGTCTCGCACGACCGCTACCTGCTCGACGCCTGTGCCGACCGGCTGTGGCTGGTGGCCGACGGGAAGGTGAAATCGTTCGACGGCGATCTCGGCGATTACCGGCGCCGGGTGCTGTCCGATCGCGGCGACGGCGCCGACAGCCGCGCCGAGCGTCCCGCTAAGCCTCGGCGCAATTCCGAATCCGTCAAGACACCGGCCGAACCGCGGCCCGCCCCGAAACCGTTGCGCAAGCGCGTGGAACGCGCCGAGGCCGAGATCGCGCGCCTGACCGCGGAGATCGAGAGGCTCGACGCGGTCCTCGCTGACGGCGGTTTGTTCGCGCGCGATGCGATGAAGGCTGCGGCGCTGGCCAAGGCGCGCGCCGAGAATGCGGCGGCCCTGACCAAAGCGGAAGAGGACTGGCTTGCCGCCGGTGCAGCGCTCGAGGCCGCGACCAATTGAGCATCGACGGCCCTCGGAACCGGAGTGCGTTCAACGTGTTGCTCTCGCAAGGGCAACGGCGCTCTCCCACAGGTTAACCCAACATGGACGCCGCACCGGGCACGCTGAGCAAGATCCCGGAAGTCACCCTCACATTCTGGATCATCAAGATCGCTGCAACCACGCTGGGCGAAACCGGCGGCGATTCCGTCACGATGACGATGGGCTGGAGCTATCTTGCCGGGACCGCGTTATTCGCCGCTTTGCTCGTCGCGCTCGTGATCTGGCAGATCGCAGCCGGAAAGTTTCGTCCGTTTCTTTACTGGGCCACCATCATCGCATCCACGACATTCGGCACGACAATGGCGGACTTCGCAGACCGGTCGCTCGGCATAGGCTACGCTGGCGGCGCAACTTTGTTGTTTGCCTGCCTGATGAGTGTGCTCGCGCTCTGGTACTGGTCCGCGGGCACGGTTTCGGTCGACACCGTGAACACGCCAAAGGTCGAGGCGTTCTATTGGGCGGCAATCACTTTTTCGCAGACGCTCGGCACGGCGCTCGGCGACTGGACCGCCGACGACGGCGGCCTTGGCTACGGCGGCGGCGCTCTGGTATTCGGCATTGGCTTGGCTGCGCTCGCCGCGCTGTATTTTCAGACCAATGTTTCGCACGTACTGCTGTTCTGGGTGGCCTTCATCCTCACACGCCCGCTGGGCGCAACCGTTGGCGACTTCCTCGATAAGCCAACGAGTGACGGCGGCCTCGCCCTCAGCCGCCCGCTCGCCTCGGCCGTGATTGCGGTCTTTATCGTCGGATGCATCGCGCTGCTGCCGCAACGCGCCGGCCATCATCCTGGCAAGGTCGGCGCCTGATTGAAATTGGTAACAGAGCGACCTACTGGACCGAAACCTGGCTCGGCTGCGCCGCACGCTTGGCAGGCTTCGCCGGCTTGGCCTGCTTCTTCGCTGTCTTCTGCGGCGGCTCCGGCAGGCCCGCCACCATCTCCATCGACTTCAACCGGCCGTCGACGAAGGCATAAGTGCCCGGACGATCGCCTCGCATGTAGGTGAGCGTGGTCGTGCGCTCGCGGCCGCCGTCGCCGCCGATCTCGACCCTGTCGGGGATGCCGGCCCGCTTGACCACGTCGCATTCCGTCATCTCGAGCCCGATCGCGGCCGGGATCATCGGCACACCGGCTTCCTTGAGGCTGACATCGCCCCCACCGGGCTGATCGCCGTTCGCCGGCACATAGGCTCCAGCGCAATTGCCCCCGGTATCGACCAGATCGGCGGCCGTCACCGGCGGCACCGGCTTTTCCCTGTAGCTCGTCACGGACAGCCGGCGGAACAGGTTTGTGGCATCGGGCGCGCGAAAGGATTCGGTGTCCGGCAGGGCGCAGGCCCCGACCAGAAGTGCTCCACACAACATTGAAATCGTTGCGGAAATCCGCACAGCCACTCCCCTATCGCCCCCCAAGAGGCGCCGCTATCAATCCCAACTTTGCGTCACCATGTGGGCGGCCACAACAACTGTTCTCGCCGCGCCGTCAAGCCTTCTTAACCCAGCGGCCCTGCTCGTCGGGTTGCCAATAGGTTACCGCAAAGCCCTGAGCCTTGGCTTGCCCCCAGCGTTCCCGCGCCGCTGCAACCGCCTCATCATCCTCGCCATCGAACAGCAGCACCAGCCGCTCGTAGCTCGCGGCATCGCCCGGAAACGCCACGCCGTCGATCAGGAAGCGCACCGTGGCGCTGTTCGGATTGTGGTCGCTGACCGTCAGCACGATCGGCTGCGCCGCAGCTTCGCCGTCGCGCGCGGTGCCGTGCGGCAGGAACCCGTCATCGCGATAGGTCCAAAGATGCGCATCGAGCGCATCGACCCGCTCCTCGGACGCGGCGTGCACCACGACCCGCCAGCCGCGCTCGTAGGATTTCTCCAACAGCTCCGGCAGCGCCTTCTCCAGCGGCTTGCGCAGCAGATGATAGAAGACGGCTTCGGTCATCGCTCGTAATGATCCTCGACGAGCTGGTTGAGCAACCGCACGCCCCAGCCCGAGCTCCAGCTCTTGTTGATGTCGTTCTGCGGGGAGCCCAGCGCAGTGCCCGCGATATCGAGATGCACCCACGGCGTCTTGTCGACGAAGCGCGCCAGAAGCTGCGCCGCCGTGATCGAGCCGCCCCAGCGGCCTCCGGTGTTCTTCATGTCGGCGAACTTGGAATTGATCATCTTGTCGTATTCCGGACCGAGCGGCATCCGCCACACCCGCTCCATGGTGGCGGTCCCGGCCTTGGTCAGCCGATCGCACAGCCGGTCGTCGTTCCCGAACATCCCGGCATACTCCTGGCCGAGCGCCACGATGATGGCGCCGGTGAGCGTCGCCAGATTGATCATGAAGCGCGGCTTGTGCTTGGTATTGACGTAGTGCAGCACGTCAGCCAGCACGAGGCGGCCCTCGGCGTCGGTGTTGATGATCTCGATGGTCTGGCCGTTCATCGTCTTGACGATGTCGCCCGGCCGCTGGGCGTTGCCGTCCGGCATATTCTCGACGATGCCGATGGCGCCAACCGCATTGACCTTGGCCTTGCGCGCGGCGAGCGCGTGCATCAGTCCGACGACGCAGGCTGCGCCTGCCATGTCGCCCTTCATGTCCTCCATGCCGGCGGCGGGCTTGATCGAGATGCCGCCGGTGTCGAAGGTCACGCCCTTGCCGATGAAGGCGACCGGCGGCGCGCCCTTCTTGCCGCCATTCCAGCGCATGATCACCACGCGGCTATCCTTGCGCGAGCCGAGACCGACGCCGAGCAGCGCGTTCATGCCGAGCTTCTTCATCGCCGGCACGTCAAGCACCTCGATGCCGACCCCGACCTTCTTGAGCATCGAAGCGCGGCGGGCAAATTCCTCCGGGTACAGCACGTTGGCGGGTTCGTTGATGAGGTCGCGCGCCATCACCACCCCTTCAGCCACCGGCTCGCGTTGGCTCGCCCAGGCCTTCTGCGCCGCCGCCACGTTGCTCACCGCGATGCGGATGGCGGGCTTGCCCGATTGCTCCTCGCCCTCCTTGCGCTTGGTCTTGTAGCGGTCGAACACATAAGCGCGGAGCCGGGTGCCGAGTGCCAGTTCCGCCGCCTGGTCCGGCTTGAGCGCGCCGCCGGCCAAGTCCGCAAAGATTGTCGCCTCACCGGCCGCGGACGGCACCTTGCCCATGGCGCTGCCGCCGAGCTTGACGAAGTCCTGCGCCTTGAGCTTTGCCGCCTTGCCGACGCCGAGGATGGATATCCGCCCCACCCCAAGTCCGGCCGGTGCGAGCAGATCAAGGCTTGAGCCGCTCTTCCCGGTAAAGCGATCCACCGCTGCCGCCCGCTGCACCAGGTCTCCGGTCGGCTCCAGGGCCTTCCGGCTCGCGGCCCCGAACTTCAGACCTTCCTCGCAGAACAATACCAGAACGCCCTTGGCAGGGGTCGCAAACGGCGCGAATGCCAGCTTTGGGGCGTCAGCCATGGTCGGTTCCTTTCAAACGGCGGGGCGAATGCGGCGGTTATGGCGCGGACCGCGCGGTCTGCAAAGCCCATCGGCCCCAAGTCCTGCCAGCCGGCAATTCCCAGTCCGGGAGCCGCCCAAGCCGCCTTCGCGCCATTAACCGTTTGTTGTTCATGTTCAAGGGGTTTGCCATTCCGAAGCCATTTTGTCGAACCATCAAGGTTATTGGAAATGTGGGGGATTGGTCCGCCTGAGTGGGGGATTCGCCGGGCTTGTCCGTCCGGCGCCGCAGGTGGATTGCCGAAGGGTGGGACGGCGCAGGCGGATGGGGTCGATCGGCCGGTATATTTTTCGCACCACGTTGGGGGCGTTCCTGCTGGTGCTCGTCAGCCTGACGAGCGCTATTTGGATGACCCAGGCGTTGCGCGACGTCGACCTGATGACGGGCCAGGGCCAGACCATCCTGGCCTTCCTCGGCATCACCAGCCTCATCATCCCGCAACTTGTGATGATCATTGCGCCGGTCGGGCTCGTCGTCGCGGTGTCCTACATCCTGAACAAGCTTGCCACCGATTCCGAGATCATCGTGATGAACAGCGCGGGCATGCGGCCGTGGCGGCTGCTGGCGCCGTTCATCGCCGTCTGCGTTATCGCTTCGGTCATGCTGTCCATCATCGGCGCCTATGTTGCGCCGCAAAGTCTCCGCACGCTGCGCCGCTGGATCGCCGATGTGCGCACCGATCTGGTCCGCAACATCGTGCAACCAGGCCACTTCACCGCGATCGAAAACGGCCTGGCGTTTTACATCCGCGAACGCCGCCCCAACGGACTGCTAGGCGGTCTGCTGATGGACGACCGCCGCGATCCCGCGGTGCGCGTCACCATCGTCGCCGAACTCGGCGAGATGGTAAAGAACGACAACGGCAACTATCTGCTACTGCAGAACGGCAGCATCCAGCGCCATGAAACCAAGCAGCGCGATCCAAACATCGTCGAGTTCGACCGCTACGCCTTCGACCTGTCGCAGTACGGCTCGGCGCCGACCGCCATCAAGTACTCCGTGCGCGAACGCTACTTCTGGGAGGTGATGGCGCCCGACACCTCGGACCCCCTTTACGCCGAGCAGTCCGGTCAATATCGCGCCGAGTTGCATGACCGGATACTAGCGCCGCTCTACCCGTTCGCCTTCGTCCTGATCGCGTTCGCTTTCCTCGGCGCGCCGCGCACCACGCGCCAGAGCGCCGCCTGGTCCTTGACGGCCGTCATCCTTGCGGTTGCGACCCTGCGCCTGATCGGCTTCGCCTGCACCGTCCTCACCGTGAACCATCCGTTCGCGCCGCTGGTCCAATATTTCGCGTTGTTCGGATCGATGGCAGCAAGCCTTTATGCGATCTCGCGCGGCCTGATCATCGGACCCCCGGCACTGCTGACCCGGAGCACCGACGTCATCCGCGCATGGTTCGAGCGCCGCACCGTCGCGAGGGCGGCGCCATGACCACCACGCTGCAGCGCTACTTCGGCATGCGGTTCCTCACCACCCTGGCGGCGGTGCTGCTTGGCGTGTTTGCCTTGATCGTGCTGCTCGACTATGTCGAGTCGATGCGCCGCATGGCCGACGTGCCGAACGTCTCGGCGCTGCTGGTGGCGAAGATCTCGCTTTATCGCGTCCCGCAGATCGGCGAACGCATCCTGCCGTTCTGCGTGCTGATCGGCGCGATGTCGTGTTTCCTCGGCCTGTCGCGGCGGCTCGAACTTGTGGTGTCGCGCGCCGCCGGCATGTCGGCCTGGCAGTTCACCGCGCCGGCCATCGTCGTGGCGCTCGGCGTCGGCATTTTCGCCACCGCGGTCTTCAACCCGATCGCCGCGGTGCTGCAGGAACGATCCAAGCGCCTGGAGGCGGAGGTTTCCGGCAACAGCCCCGAGGGCCTGCAAGCCACCGTCAACGGCTTCTGGGTGACCCAGCGCAGCGACAACAACCTGTCGATCCTGAATGCCGCAGGCAGTCGCGATCAAGGCGTGGTGCTGACCAAGGTCAGCGCCTTCGTGTTCGACCAGGCCAATCATTTCCTGGAGCGGATCGAGGCCAACACCGCCGTGCTGGAAGCCGGCCATTGGCGGCTCGACGATGCTCACGTCTATGCGCCGGGCAAGCCTCCGATCGACCGTGAGGCCTATCTGCTTGCGACCAACCTCACGCCGGAGCAGGTCCGCGAGACGTTCTCCACCCCCGAGACCGTGCCGTTCTGGCAACTCCCCTACTACATCGGCATGGCCGAGCGCGCGGGCCTCACCGCATCCGCTTACCGCCTGCAATACCAGAAGCTTCTGGCGCGGCCGTTCATGCTCGCCGCCATGGTGCTGCTCGCAGCAGCCTTCAGCCTGCGGTTCTTCCGCATGGGCGGCGTGCAGAAGATGGTGCTCGGGGGCCTGGCATCCGGCTTCATGCTCTACATCATGTCGAAGCTGACCGACGATCTGAGCAAGGCCGAACTGATCACCCCGACCATCGCGGCCTGGATGCCCGCGCTGGTCGGCGCCCTGACCGGCTTTGTCGCGCTGCTGTACCTGGAGGACGGCTGATGGCGGTTGCCGCCAATGCTCGTCCGTCATCGTGGCGTAAACGAGTAAAGCAGAGTGCGCTGATCCTGTTGAGTGCGGCAACGTTGGTTGCCGCCTGGTGGATGGCTGTCGCGCCGGCGCAAGCGCAGATCCTGACCTTCCCGAAAAAACCGGCACCCATCCGGGTCGCGCCGCCGGCCGTCGCGCCAGGCGAAAAGCCGCCGATGCTGTTGCAGGCGGTCCAGATCAACTACGACTACAGCAACAAGCGCGTTTCCGCCGTCGGCAACGTGCAACTCTATCACACCGGCTCCACCGTCGAAGCCGACCGCGTGATTTACGACGAGACCACCAAGCGGCTCTACGCCGAAGGCAACGTGCGGCTCACCGAAGCCGACGGCAGGATCACCTACGCCGACACAATGGATCTGAGCGACGACTTCCGCGACGGCTTCGTCGACTCGCTCCGGCTCGACACCCCCGACAAGACGCGCATGGCGGCAGCCCGGGCCGACCGCTCCAGCGGCACCTTCACCGTGTTCTACAGCGCGGTCTACACCGCCTGCGAGCCCTGCAAGGACGATCCCAAGAAGGCGCCGCTCTGGCAGATCAAGGGCGCGCGGATGATCCACGACACCGACGAGAAGATGATCTATTTCGAGGACGCCCGCCTCGAATTCTTCGGCAAGCCGGTCGCCTACTTCCCCTACTTTTCGGCTCCCGATCCGACCGTCAAGCGCAAGTCCGGCTTCTTGATGCCGAACTTCACCAGCAGCACCACCAACGGCTTCGGCGTCGAAATTCCCTACTACTGGGCGCTGGCGCCCGACTACGATCTGACCTTGTCGCCCCGCCTGATGACCCAACAGGGCGTATTGATGCGCGGCGAATTCCGGCAACGGCTGGTTGACGGCGCTTATTCGATCCGGGCCACCGGCATCTACCAACTCGACAAGGATGCGTACTTGCGCAGCGACGGCACGCCGACTCCCGGCTATAGCAACTTCCGCGGCAGCATCGAAACCACCGGCGCCTTCGCGCTCACCAACCGATGGACCTGGGGCTGGGACGGCATCCTGCCGACCGACTCGACGTTCTTCCAGAACTACGGCTTGCCGACCTACCAGCGCGGCACCAGCCTCCTGGTGAACGGCCTGACCGAAGGTGTGTCACAGGTCTATCTGACCGGCCGCGGCGACCGCAGCTACTTCGACATGCGAGCGATCTATTACTACGGCTTCTCGGAATCGGATACGCAGAGTCAGATTCCGGTCATTCACCCGGTGATCGATTATGACTACGTGTTCGGCCAGCCAATCTTCGGCGGCGAGCTCAGCTACAAGACAAACTTCACCAGCTTGAGCCGTGGCAACGCCGACTTTAATCCGGTCTCGGCCACCGCTGTCACCAACGGCACCTGCGCGTTCAACACGGCCGATCCCTCGGCACTCAACGCCAACAACTGCCTGCTGCGCGGCATCCCAGGCACCTACAACCGCGCCTCCGGCGAGGCGCAGTGGAAG
The DNA here is from genome assembly GCA_963785665.1 of uncultured Alphaproteobacteria bacterium. Taxonomy (GTDB): domain Bacteria; phylum Pseudomonadota; class Alphaproteobacteria; order Rhizobiales; family Xanthobacteraceae; genus Z2-YC6860. The sequence goes on along the minus strand of CAWAWF010000013.1, from coordinate 409,885 downwards.
CGGACATTCACAGACCCCTACGGCCAGATGTGGACGCCGTTCGTCAAGGTGCGCGCCGACCTTGCCCAGGCTTCGATCGACAACCAGCCCGGCGTCTCCAACTTCATCACGCCAGGCGATCACACCGAGTTCCGTGCCATGCCCACGGTCGGGCTGGAATACCGCTATCCCTTCATCAGCGTTCACTCCTGGGGCACCCAAACCATCGAGCCGATCGCACAACTGATCGCGCGTCCGAACGAGACCGGCATCGGCAAGCTGCCTAACGAAGATTCTCAGAGCCTGATCTTCGACGACAGCAATCTGTTCAAGATCGACAAGTTCGCCGGCTGGGACCGCGTCGAGGGCGGCGGCCGCGCCAATGTCGGCGTGCAATACGTCGCGCAGTTCAATCGCGGCGGATCGATCACCGGAGTGTTCGGCCAGTCCTATCAACTGTTCGGCGCCAATTCGTTCTCCACCGGCGACAACACCAACACCGGTCTCAACAGCGGCCTCGACACCGACCGGTCCGACTACGTGGCGCGCCTGACCTACCAGCCCGACCGCATTTGGGCCTTCACCACGCGAGCCCGCCTCGACAAGGATGACATGACGGTGAAGATGTTCGAAACCGAGGCCCGCGCGAGCTTCGACCGCTGGTCGGTCTCCGTGCTCTACGGTCAATACGGTGCCCAGCCCGAAATTGGCTTCCTCACGCCCCGAGAGGGCATTCTCGGCACTGCGACACTGAAGCTGACGCAGAACTGGCAAGCCATCGGGCAGGTGCGCTATGACGTGGCCAACCATTCGCTGGTCGGCACCTTGTTCGGCGTTGGCTATATCGACGATTGCATGATCTTGGCGCTGAACTACATGACCAACTACACCTACAGCGGCAATGTCACGACCGATCAGCGGTTCATGCTGCAGTTGACGTTGCGCACCCTGGGCGGCGGCGCGCTCACTCAGGCTGTCGGGACTTCATCAACCGGTCTATAATGGCTACAGGGTCGCGCCCAAGAACGGCGCTCCCGACTACAAGGAAACAAAAACAATCCGATGAAACCGACTGCCGTGCCGTTATCCGGAATGCGCCGCCCGTTGCTCGCCGCCTTCATCGCGTTGCTGGCCGCTCTGTCGTTCGGAGGCCGCGCCCACGCCCAGACCGTCGTTCTCGTCAACGGCGACCCGATAACCCAGTTCGATGTCGAGCAGCGTGCCAAGTTTCTCGAAGTCAGCACCCACAAGACTCCGAGCCGCAACGAGGTCATCGAAGAGCTGATCACCGACAAGCTGAAGATCGGGCTGCTCAAGCGCTTCAACATCGAAGGCATCGATAAGGACGTCGACAACGCCTACATCAACATGGCGAGGCGGATGCACGCGACGCCGAAGGCGTTTACCGAAAATCTCACCAAACAAGGCCTGAAGGTCGAAACGCTGAAATTCCGCATCAAAGCCGACCTGATCTGGCAACAGATGATCCGCGGCCGTTACCAAAGCAACTTCCAGTTCAGCGACAAGGAGGTTGCCGAACGTCTCAAGGCCAAGAATCCCCAGGACGCCAACGTCGAGGGCTACGACTATACGCTTCGCCCAATCCTGTTCGTGGTGCCGCCCGGATCGCCGCCCGCGGCCTTCGAAGCGCGCGTCAAGGAAGCCGAAGCGTTTCGTGGCCGATTTCAGAGTTGCAAAGACGGCCTCATTCAGGCGCGCGGCCTGCGTTACGTCGCCGTGCGCCCTGATGTGGTGAAGGCCTCCGCCGACCTGCCGAGCTCGCTGCGCGAGGTCCTGGAGAAGACCGAGATCGGTCACCTGACCGCGCCGGAGACCACGCAGCAAGGCGTCGAGATCTATGCCCTGTGCGGCAAGCAGAAATCAGAGAATGCTCCCGCCAAGAAAGAGATTCGCGACGAGATGGCGAACGAGGTGTTCCAGTCGTTGTCCAAGAAAATGCTCAAAGAGCTGCGCGATCAAGCCATGATCGAATACCCCAAATAGGCCCTCCGATGTCCCAGCCGCTGGCGCTGACGTTGGGCGAACCCGCGGGCATCGGGCCGGACATCACCCTTGCAGCCTGGATGCGCCGCCGCGAACTCGATCTTCCGGCGTTCTACGTGGTCGGCGATCCGCAGGCGCTGGCGCGGCGCGCGAAAAAACTCGGGCTCGATGTCGCCGTCGAGACGGCAACACCGGCCAGCGCCGCGGCGATTTTCGGCCGCGCCTTGCCGATCGTGGCGCTCGGGATTGCCGCAACCGCCTCGCCCGGCCAACCCGATGCGACCAGCGCGCCGGCGGCCATCGCTTCGATCGACCGCGCCGTGGCCGACGTGCTCGCGGGCGCCGCCTCCGCCGTCGTCACCAACCCGATCGCCAAGAGCGTGCTCTACAAGTCGGGCTTCGCCGAGCCCGGCCACACCGAATATCTCGCCAGACTGTCGTTCGAGCGCACCGGCAACCCGGCCTGGCCGGTGATGATGCTGTGGTCGCCTGAAATCGCGGTGGTGCCCGTCACCATCCACGTTCCATACAAGGAGGTGCCGGAACGGCTCACCCGCGATCTTATCTTTGAGACCGGCCGCGTGGTGGTGCGCGACCTGATCCAGCGCTTCGGCATCGCCAAACCCCGCCTCGCCGTTGCCGGTCTCAACCCGCATGCCGGCGAGGACGGCACCATCGGCAAGGAGGATGCGACGGTGGTGCGGCCCGCGATCGAGCGGCTTATTGCCGACGGCATTGACGCCCGCGGCCCGCTTCCCGGCGACACCATGTTCCATGAAGCCGCGCGCAAGACCTACGACGCCGCGCTCTGCATGTATCACGACCAGGCGCTGATCCCGATCAAGACGCTGGCCTTCGATCACGCCGTCAACGTCACGCTCGGCCTGCCGTTCGTGCGGACCTCGCCCGACCACGGCACCGCCTTCGACATCGCGGGCACCGGCAAGGCCGATCCGTCGAGCTTGATCGCCGCGCTGAAACTGGCGGCGCGGCTCGCCGCGGCGGACCAGCAACGGATCTCTGCCAAAGCGCTCGCATGAGCGCGGAAGATGGCCTGCCGCCGCTGCGCGAGGTGATCCGGCGGCATGGCCTCGCCGCGAAAAAGTCGCTCGGCCAGAATTTCCTGCTCGACCTCAATCTGACCGGACGGATCGCGCGAGCCGCGGGCCCACTTGAGGGGGCGACCGTGATCGAGATCGGCCCCGGCCCCGGCGGGTTGACCCGCGCACTGCTGACCGAAGGCGCCCGGCGCGTGATCGCCATCGAGCGCGACGAGCGCGCCATCGCGGCGCTCAACGAAATCGCGGAACACCATCCAGGACGCCTTACTGTCGTCGCCGGCGACGCGCTGGAATACGATCCACGACCGCTGCTCGGCGATGCACCCGTGCGCATCGCCGCCAACCTGCCTTACAACCTCGCGACCGTGCTGCTGGTCGGCTGGCTCACCACTGAGCCGTGGCCGCCGTGGTACGACCGCATGGTGCTGATGTTCCAGCGCGAGGTGGCGGAACGCATCGTCGCGCCTGCCGGCAGCAAGACGTACGGCCGGCTTTCGGTGCTGGCCGGCTGGCGAACCACAGCGAAAATCCTGTTCGACGTGCATCCGTCGAACTTCGTGCCGCCGCCCAAGGTGACCTCGTCGGTGGTGGAACTGATCCCGCGCGCCGCCCCGCTGCCGTGCCGGGGGCCTTTGCTCGAACGCGTCACCGCGGCCGCGTTCGGCCAGCGGCGGAAGATGCTGCGGCAGAGCCTGAAGTCGCTCGGCACCGATCCGCTCGTCTTGCTGGCGGCCGCCGGCATCGAACCCACCGCACGCGCCGAGGATATTCCGGTGGAGGGATTTGCCGCCCTCGCGCGGGCGCTGGAAGCCGCTAAACTATCGCTATGACAGAAAAACTCCGCCGCTTCTCGCTCACCGCCTATCAGGCGCCGCTCTGCGAAACCGTCGTCGATTGCCCAGAGCCCGCGGGCACCGAGGTGCTGGTGCGCGTCGAGCGCTGCGGCGTTTGCCATTCCGACCTGCACATGCAGGACGGCTTCTTCGCGCTCGGCGACGGCAAGACGCTCGACGTGCGCGAGGGCCGCAACCTTCCGTTCACGCTCGGTCACGAGATCGCGGGTGTGGTCGAGCGCGCCGGTCCCGACGCCACCGTCAAGCCCGGCGCCAAAGTGGCGGTCTATCCATGGATCGGCTGCGGTCAATGCGCCGCCTGCAAGGCCGGCGAGGAGAACCTCTGCAACACCAACCGCCATCTCGGCATCTCGGCTGACGGCGGCTTTGCCACGCACGTGCTGGTGCCGCACCCGCGCTACCTGATCGATTACGCACCGCTGCCGCCGGCCTTCGCCGGCGCGCTGATGTGCTCCGGGCTGACCGCCTATTCGGCGCTCAAGCGATTGCAGGCCCACGCGGCGCGAGGGCCGGCGCTTCTGGTCGGTCTCGGAGGTGTCGGCATGATGGGGCTGAGCATCGCCAAGGCGTTGTTTCCGCACGCCGCCGCTGGTCGCCGACATCGACGCCGGCAAGCGCGAGGCCGCCTTGAAGGCCGGCGCCGCGGCGGCGTTCGATCCGGCCGATCGCGAGGCACGCCGCGCCATCATCAAGTCGACCGGCGGCGGCGTGTTCGCGGCCTGCGATTTCGTCGGCTCCGAAAAGTCACTGGCGTTTGCCGCGGGCGCGCTGGCCAAGGGCGGCAAGATCGCGGTCACTGGCCTGCTTGGCGGCAGCTTCCCCCTGGCCGCCACCATGTTCGTGCTCAAGGCGATGACGGTGGAGGGCACCCTCACCGGCACCTTGCAGGAGGCCTGCGAGCTGATGGCGCTGGCGCGGCAGGGGCGGATTTCTGCGCTGCCAATCGAGGAGAGGCCGCTCGACGCAGCGCAGCAATCTCTGGACGACTTGCGCGCCGGCCGGGTGGTGGGACGTGTCAGTCTTGTGACATAGCCGCAACAGGCCACAATTAGTTGATTTTCGGTATGGCGATATAGTGACGCAGGCCATATCGCGGCGCACAATATCCGGGTCCGGGAATCACAGGAGTGACTCATGGCCCTGCCACGGTTTGGTGGTGCCGCGGGGTCCATCCTTACCGGCCTGACAGCGATGGCAATGTTTTCATTGCAGCTCGCGTACGCCCACGGTCCGGCAGAGTGGATCCAACGCGGCAACTTCAAGAATGCAGCCGGTGAATTGTGCTGCGGTGAGCGCGATTGTTTCGAGCTCACCGAAGCGGACGTGAAGATCACGTCTTCCGGCTACTACGTCGTCAGCATCAAGGAAACCATCCCGTTCGAGGAGGCGACTCCTTCGCCGACGGGAACCTACTGGCGCTGCCAATGGGGCGGCATGCGCAAGTGCTTCTTCGCGCCGCCAAGCCAGACTTAAAGGCGCGAGTAAGCTGACGCCGCCGGGGCTACTCAGAGTTTCGATTGCAGGCCGCGCACGAACGCGGACAGGCCGGTCTGTCGTTCGCGCTTGAGCCGCTCGGCGTGCAGGATCGCGCGAACGTCGCCGAACGCATGGTCGAGATCGCGGTTCATCACGACGTAGTCGTACTCCGGCCAATGGCCCATCTCGTCGCCAGACTTTGCCATGCGGGCGCGGATCACCTTCTTGTCGTCCTGCGCGCGCGTGTGCAGGCGGCGCGCCAGTTCGCCGCTCGACGGCGGCAGAATGAAGACGCTGACCAGATCGCGCGGTGCATGCTTGCGCAACTGCTTGGTGCCCTGCCAGTCGACGTCGAACAGCACGTCGCGCCCGGCCTTGAGCGCGTTCTCGACGGGCTTCTTCGGCGTGCCGTAGAAATTGCCGAACACCTCGGCATGTTCCAGCAACTCGCCGGCCTTCACCATCTGGTCGAACTTCTTGCGGTCGATGAAGTGATAATGCCGGCCGTGGACTTCGCCCGGCCGCCGTGCTCGCGTCGTGACCGAGATCGACAGCGCGATGCGCTCTTCGGTCAGCAGCATCCGCGACAGCGTGGTTTTGCCGGCGCCCGACGGCGACGACAGCACCAGCATCAGCCCGCGCCGCGCGATTGCCTTGCCCTTGCCGCCTCGCGCCATCGCTACTCCAGGTTCTGCACCTGCTCGCGGAACTGCTCGACCACGGCCTTGAGCTCAAGCCCGATATTGGTCAGCTCCAGGTCGTTGGCCTTGGCGCACAGCGTATTCGATTCGCGATTGAGCTCCTGGGCGAGGAAGTCGAGCTTGCGGCCGATCGGGCCGCCGTCGGCGATGAGCTTCTTGGCCTGCGCGACGTGGGCGGCCAGACGATCGAGCTCCTCGCGGATGTCGATCTTGGTGGCGAGCATGATCGCCTCCTGGTGCAGCCGGTCGGGGTCCAGCCGCTGCGACGCCTCCAGCAACTCGGCGACCTGGGCCGAAAGCCGCGCCTTGATCGCGTCGGCCTTGCGGCCGGGCGATGCCTCGGCGCGGGCGGCAAGCGCCCCGATCTCCGACAGCCGCGCCGTCAAGATGTCGCCGAGCGCGGCGCCTTCGGTGCGGCGCATCTCGGCAAGTCCCTTGAGCGCCGCGCCGAAGTCCTTCACCACGGCGGCCTCGGCGGCCGTGCGCTCGTCCTCGGTCTCTTCCGTCTCGCTGACCTCCATCACGCCCTTCAGCGCCAGGATGCCGTCGAGGCTCGGCGGCGCGCCGCCGACCTTGCCGGACAGGTCCTTTAGCGCCGCCAACACCGCATTGAGCGCCGGCTCGTTGATGCGCGCCACCGGCGCCGCGCCTTGCCGGGTCACGCTGAGATTGGCGAACACGCTGCCGCGCGACAGCGCTTCCGCGGCCTTCGCCCGCACCGCCGGCTCGATCGCCTCCCAGCCGGGCGGCAGACGGAGCTTGAGGTCGAGGCCCTTGGCGTTGACCGATTTCAATTCCCACGTCCACGCATAGTCGCCGGCGACGCCGTGGCCGCGCGCAAAGCCGGTCATGCTTGCCAACGCCGTGCTCGCCACCGCCATGGTGTCCGCCGAATCCATTTCCGGAAAATCGCCGCGACCTTATCCAGCCGCCGCATCGCTCACAAGCGGCGCCGGCTAGCGTGACCGGTTGGCCTGCGGCTCAGACGGTTCCGGCGCGATGAGCCGGGGCTGGACCATTTTCGGCAGCGCCGGCGGAGCCGGGATCGGCGCATAGGCCGAGGGCACGGCGGCGCGCGGCGGCGCGGTCCGCTCGATCACGCGAAGCCGCGCGACATTTTTCTGGTGTTGCTCGTAGCTGTCCGCGAAGGCGTGGCCCCCGGTGCCGTCGGCGACGAAATAGAGCTCCTTGGTGCGCGCCGGATTGGCGGCGGCCTCGAGCGAGGCGCGGCCCGGATTGGCGATCGGCCCGGGCGGCAAGCCGTCGATGACGTAGGTGTTGTAGGGCGTCGGCTGGTCGATTTCGCTACGCATGATCGAGCGGCCGAGCGAGCCCTTGCCGCCGACCAGCCCGTAGATGATGGTCGGATCGGATTGCAACTTCATCCTCTGCCGCAGCCGGTTGACGAACACCGCAGCGACGCGCGTGCGCTCCTCCGGCTTGCCGGTTTCCTTTTCAACGATCGAGGCGAGAGTGACGAGCTGTTCTGGCGTCTTGATCGGCAGATCGGCGCTGCGGCGATCCCAAATCTCCTGCAGCGCCTTCTGCTGCGCCTGGCGCATGCGCTGGAGCACCTGCTGGCGCGAGGTGCCGAAGGTGAACCGGTAGGTCTCCGGCAGCAGCGTGCCCTCGCGCGGCACGTCGCGGATGTTGCCGGCGAGCGCCTCGTTGTCCATTAGTTTCTGCACGATCTGATCGGAGGTCAGGCCTTCGGCGATGGTGAAGGCGTGCTGCACCACCTTGCCTTCGGTGATGGTCTCGACCACGTCGCGAAGGCTCGCGTTCCGCGTGAATTTATACTCACCCGAGCGTAGATCGTTCTGCGCCTTGAGGATGAGCGAGCCGGCGATGAACAGCGTGGGCTGGTCGATCACGCCCTCGCGCACCAGCAGATCGGCGGTGTCGCGGATTCCGCCGCGGGGGATGTTGACCACCTTGTCCTCGGTCAGCGGCCCCGGAGTATCGAAGTGCTGCTTGCCAAGCACGAACGCGGTGCCGCCGGCGAGCGCGATCAGGAAAATCAATGTGAGCAGGGCGTTGCCGGCGATCACGAACGGGTTGCGCGTGCGGCGGGAGGGCCTGCGCGTCGGCAACGGCACGCCCTCGGGCTGCAAGGCGGCGCGCGGGCTGCGCGGCGGTCGGGAATCGAGCGAAGAGCGCTCCAGCGGCGGATAGGGCTCGCCCGCACCCGGCACGGCTCGTGCGCTGGGCGTCGGCAGCGGCGGCGATGCCTGCGCCCGCGCGGTTGCCGCCGCGGAGCCGGGCCGCTGCGCAGAGATCGGGGCGGAACGAGGCGTCGTCGGAGCCGGCCGTACCGCCGGCTGCGGCACGGTGCGGCCGGGGCGCTGGGATGTCGGTGCTTGACCTGCCGGCGGGTGCGGTGGCGCGCCCAGCGAACGCGGACGTGGTGGCGTTGCCACGGCGGGTGGCCGCGGCGGGGCCGGCTGGACGGGACGTGAGGCCGCAACGGGTCGAGACACCGGCGGCGATGCCGGGCGGGGCTGCGGCGGCGTGCGCGGCGGCCCAGGCGGCAGTGCGCTCCGCTGGGATGGCGGTGAAGTGGGCGCCGATGGCGGAGAGCCGCTTCGTTGCGGCGGCGGTGCGACGCCGGATGCGGGTGGCCGCCCGCGGCCTTCGCCTCCGGGCGGCTGATCGGCCGAGCTCACTCGCTGTCCCCCGGCTCCATTCGCGCAAGACCCCCAGTGAGCCGCATCTGCGGATTTTCCCCAGATACGCCCCAAGAAAACGGCTCAGGCAAGGCCATGCACTCCCCGAGCGGCATGGTCGCAGATTTTCGCGGCCATGCCCACGGTTTTCGACGGCGCTGCGCGACCGCGCTTTCCGGGAGGATCGCCAAGCAAATGTGGCAAAACCGTGGAGACGGCTTGCCATCACGCCGCGCGCCGGAAGATCAGCGAGGCGTTGGTGCCGCCGAACCCGAACGAATTCGACAGCACAGTATCGATGCTGCGCTTGCGGGCGTGATGCGGCACCAGATCGATCGGCGTTGCCACCGAAGGATTGTCCAGGTTGAGGGTCGGTGGCGCCACCCCATCCCGCATCGCCAAGATCGAGAAGATCGCCTCGACCGCGCCGGCCGCGCCGAGCAGATGGCCGATCGACGACTTGGTCGAAGACATCGAGACACGGCTTGCCGAATTGCCGACCACGCGCTCGACCGCACCAAGCTCGATCTCATCGCCGAGCGGCGTCGAGGTGCCATGGGCGTTGATGTAATCGAGGTCGCCAGGCGAAATGCCGGCACGCTTGATCGCGGCGCTCATGCAGCGGAACGCGCCGTCGCCGTCGGAGGTCGGCGCGGTGATGTGGAAGGCGTCGCCGGACATGCCGTAGCCGATCAACTCGGCATAAATCTTGGCGCCGCGCGCCTTGGCGTGCTCGTACTCCTCGAGGACAACGACGCCGGCGCCCTCGCCCATGACGAAGCCATCACGGTCGCGATCATAGGGCCGCGATGCCTGGGTCGGCCGGTCGTTGAACCCTGTGGAGAGCGCGCGGACCGCGGCAAATCCCGCCAGCGAAATGCGGTTGACCGGCGACTCGCAGCCGCCCGCCACCATGACGTCGGCGTCGCCGAGCATGATCATGCGGCCGGCGTCGCCGATCGCGTGCGAGCCGGTCGAGCAGGCGGTGACGACCGCGGAGTTCGGACCCTTCAACCCATGCTCGATCGAGACGTAGCCGGATGCGAGGTTGATGATGCGGCCCGGAATGAAGAACGGCGACACCCGCCGCGGCCCGCGCTCCTTCAGGATGATGGCCGTCTCGGCGATGCCTTCGACGCCGCCGATGCCGGCGCCGATCATCACGCCGGTGGTGCATTGCTCATCATGAGTCTTCGGATGCCAACCAGCATCGTCGAGCGCCTGCTTGGCCGCGCACATCGCATAGACGATGAACTTGTCGACCTTGCGCTGCTCCTTCGGCTCCATCCACTGGTCGGGATCGTAGGTGCCGCCAGTGCCGTCGCCGACCGGGATCATGCCGGCGATCCGGCAGGAGATGTCCGACACCTCGAAGGTATCAATGATCTTCGCCCCGCTCTCACCGGCGATCAGGCGAGACCACGTCGCCTCGACCCCGCAGGCCAGCGGCGTGACCATTCCGAGTCCGGTGACGACCACGCGTCTCATCGGTATCTCCAACGCTTCCATCGCCCCGTGCCCAACGGCACCGGGTTATGAAGTGTATCCTCCAAATCGAAGGTGTGAACCCGCCAGACCGATCCTCGTTCCCGCCCGGCGCGGTTCTCGGGGCGGCCGCAGCCGCCCGCGCGGGTCAGCTCTTAGTCAGCTCTTGGCGTTCTTCTCGAGGAATTTCACCGCGTCGCCGACGGTCAAAATGGTTTCCGCCGCGTCATCGGGGATTTCGCAGCCGAACTCTTCCTCGAACGCCATCACCAGCTCGACCGTGTCGAGACTGTCCGCCCCGAGGTCGTCGATGAAGCTCGCGCCTTCGACAACCTTCTCGGGCTCAACGCCCAGGTGCTCCACAACGATCTTCTTCACCCGCTCGCCGATATCACTCATCGTCTGAACCTCTAGTTTGAATTGGGCTCGATCAACGACCCCGAAACCGCGCGTCGCGAGCTTGGCCGCAAAAGACGGGGTGAAACAGCACAGTCACGAGTGGACCGCAAGTCGCCCTCGCCCATCCGGTATTCCCGCCAGGCTTTGCCCGGGTAACATACTTCATCATGCTTGGCCAGCCAAAGGAAAGCCACACATTTGCCGCCCGCGCCCCAATTCAAATCATCGCCATCCCGCCGTTCACATGCAAGGTCTGGCCGGTGACATAGGCCGCTTCGTTGGAGGCGAGATAAACAACCGCGGCCCCGACATCGTCGCCGGAGCCGAGCTTGCCGGCCGGAACCATCTGCAGGATCGCCTCGCGCTGCTTGTCGTTGAGCTTGTCCGTCATCGGCGACGCGATGAAGCCCGGCGCTATGCAGTTCGCGGTGACGCCGCGCTTGGCGTATTCCTTGCCGATCGACTTGAACATGCCGATCATGCCGGCCTTGGCCGCGGTGTAGTTGGCCTGGCCCGGGTTGCCGGTCACGCCCACCACCGAAGTGATGCCGATGACGCGGCCGAACCGCCGCCGCATCATCCCCTTCACCGCGGCGCGGGCGAGCCGAAATGTCGACGTCAGATTGACGTTGATGACCTGCTCCCAGTCCTCGTCCTTGAGCGAGACGAACAGGTTGTCCTTGGTGATGCCGGCATTCGTCACCAGGATGTCGAGCTGGCCCAACGCCTTCTCCGCATCGGGAATGAGCGCCTCGACCTGATCCTTGTTGGAAAGATCGCACGGCAGCACGGCAGCGCCGCCGAGCTCGGCTGCGAGCGCGTCGAGCACCTCCTTGCGCGTGCCGGAGACCGCAAGCCTGGCCCCCTGCGCATGAAGAGCCTTTGCGATGGCGCCGCCGATGCCGCCTGTCGCGCCGGTCACCAGCGCTGTCTTGCCGGTCAGGTTGAACATGCGTCAGCTCCTTAATTTGACTCGCGCCGCCTTGAACGCCGCGACATCCTCCGGCGTGCCGATCGCCGAGCCTGTAACACCTTCAGCGATCCGCTTGAGCAGCCCAGTCAGCACTTTCCCCGGACCGATCTCATAGAACGTATCGACGCCGGCGCCCGCCATCGTCGCCACGCATTCGCGCCAGCGCACCGTGCCGGTAACCTGCTCGACCAGGCATCTGACGATCTCGGCCGGATCGCTGATTGGTTTCGCCAGCACGTTGGCAACCACTGGCACAACCGGCGGCTTGACGCTGGTTTTGCCGAGCGCCTCGGCCATGGCGTCGGCGGCCGGCTTCATCAGCGCGCAATGAAACGGCGCCGACACCTTCAGCATCATCGCTCGCTTGGCGCCCTTGGCCTTGGCGATCTGGACCGCGCGTTCGACCGCTGCGGTGTTGCCCGACACCACGACCTGGCCGCCGCCGTTGTCGTTGGCCGGATCGCAAATTTGACCTTGAGCGGCCTCTGCGGCGGCCGCGCACGCCACGTCAAGCTCGAGCCCGAGCAGCGCCGCCATCGCGCCCGTGCCGACCGGCACCGCCTGCTGCATGGCGCGGCCGCGGATGCGCAGCAGTTTCGCCGCGTCCGTGATGGAGAACGCACCAGCCGCCGCCAGCGCCGAATATTCGCCGAGCGAATGGCCGGCAACGAACTTCGCATCGCGTTTGAGATCGACCCCGGCCTCGGCCTCCAGCACGCGCATCACCGCAAGTGACACCGCCATCAGCGCCGGCTGCGCGTTCTCGGTGAGTGTCAGCGCTTCGGCCGGCCCGTCCCACATGATCGCCGTGAGATTTTCGCCGAGCGCCGCGTCGACTTCGTCGAACACCGCCCGCGCCTGCGGAAAGGCATCCGCCAGTGCCTTGCCCATGCCGACCGCCTGGCTGCCCTGGCCTGGGAACACGAAGGCTGCCGCCATGATCTCAAATCCCTTTCACAAAAATCGCGCCGAGAGGCCCCAATATCCGCGAGCCTGTCAAGCCGCGGCACGCTCCGGCGACAGCAGACCCAGTTCCGACGCCTTGATCTGCAGGCCGAGGACCTTCGAATAAATCCGGCACTGGGCGAACGAGCCCGCCATGAACCAAAGTCCCGGCTGCGGCGTGCGGGTGAACATGTTGCGGAGCTCCTGCTCGTTGCCGAATCCCCAGATCGGACCGACCCGGGCGGCAACCTCGTCGCCGAACAGCTTGCGGACCAGCACGTCCTGGCCCTTGTAGCCGGTCGCCAGCACAATCAAGTCGGCCGGCAGCATTTCGCCGCTTCGCATCCGCGCGCCCTCGGCAACAATCTCCGCGATGTCGGCAAACTGCACCAGGCCGACTTCGCCTTTGAGGATCAGGTCGGAGCAGCCGACATTGAAGTAATAGCCGCCGCCGCGGGTCAGATACTTGAACTGCCAGCCGGTGCCGTCCTCGCCGAAATCGAGCTTGAAGCCCTTGCGCTCAAGCCCATCGAGCAGCGCCTGGTCGAGCTTCTTCGCTTGCTCGGTGATGGCGATGTGATTTTTGCGGACCAGCGACAGCGGCATCGACATGGTGATGAGGTCGCAGTCCTCCAGCGGCATGCCGCCGTCATACAGCGCATAAGGCAGCTGCGCGCTCGGCTCGACATTGACGATCATGGTCGGGCTGCGCTGCACCAGCGTCGCGCTGGCCACGCCGCTGGCGTGCAAATCCTGCGCGATGTCGTGGCCGCTGTTGCCGGTGCCGACGATGAGCGCGCGCTTGCCGCGCCACTCGTCGCCGTCGATGTAGCGGCTGGAGTGCAGCACCGTGCCGTGGAAATTCTTCAGTGACGGGATATCGGGCATGTTGGGAATGCCGCTCGCGCCGGTCGCCAGCACGACATGGCGCGGATGCATGGTGCGCATGCTGCCGTCGGCACGGCGAAGCGTGACCGACCAACGGCCCGCCTTTTCGTCGTAGCTGCCGCCCTCGAACGCGGTTTCCGTCCAGTAGTTCAGCTCCATCGCCTCGACATAGGCCTCCATCCAGTTGGCTAGCTTGTCCTTCGGGATATAGGTCGGCCAGTTCGGCGGGAACGGCATGTAAGGGAAGTGATTGACCTGAACCTGGTTGTGCAGGGTCAGCGCGTGATAGCGGTTGCGCCAGTTGTCCCCGATGCGCTTTTCCCGATCGATAATCAGTGTATCGACCTGCAACTGGCGAAGCCGCGCCGCAGCCGCGAGCCCCGCCTGTCCACCGCCGACGATCAGCACCACCGGGTCGCGGTCGGCATATTCGGCGGAGGCCTTCCGCAGATCGAGCCAGTTCGGGCCGCGGAAGTCGCGCGAATAGGCCGTGCCGTGCGGCCGCGCCCGGCCGACCGCCTCCTCGTGGCCCTTCAACTCGTCGAGTGCGGTGAGCAGCGTCCACGCCTTCAGGGCGTTGCCGTCCGCCTCGTCCGCGATGAGCCGGAGCACGCCGTTGCCCCGGCCCTGCCCGGTCTCGAATCTGAAGATCGCCTCGATCGCGCTGACGCCCGCGCGGGTCACGGTGCCGGGCGGTGTGCGATCGGGTTCGATCCGGAAGCCTTTGGCTCCAGCACGGCGGGCGTGATCCTTGAGGCCGGGCAGGATGGCGTCCGCGCCGTCGACCGTCCTGATCCGCCAGGTCAACGCCAGCGCGTCGCGCCAGTGGCTGTCCGGGTGGAACAGTTTTCGCAACAGGCTGTCGTCGGAGGCCCCGAGCGCGCGTTCGAACTGCGCCAGCCAGTTTTCGACGATGGTTGGGATGGTTTCGGCTCTGGCCAGCATTCCGCCCTGCGAACGTGATATTTTGCGCGATCCGGCGGCCAATTTAGTCGATTTGGCCCCGGCGGGCGAGATTGCCCGAAAGCTTGCGTTTTCGTCGGAAAACCCTATAACCCCGGCTTCCGTTGATTGGCCGGAAGCTGAACGGACGGCCGTCTCGCAAGAGCCGGTAGGACCAGGTGGTCCGGCGTCCCGTGTTTCCGCCTTCAGAGCAATCGAGCCTTTCCGAAGGGCTCGAAGGGCTTGGCGCCAAAAGACGGACGAACAGAGGAAGGGCATTCCATGCCGCTATACGAGCATGTCTATCTCGCGCGCCAGGACGTCAGCGCGCAGCAGGTCGAGGACCTGACCAAGCAGTTCACCACCGTGATCGAAGGTCTCGGCGGCAAGGTCACCAAGAACGAATACTGGGGCGTGAAGTCGCTGAACTTCCGCATCAAGAAGAACCGCAAGGCGCACTTCACGCTGCTCAACGTCGATGCTCCGCCGGCCGCGTTGACCGAGGTCGAGCGTCAGCAGCGCATCAACGAAGACGTGCTGCGCTATCTCACCGTCCGCGTCGACGAGCTCGAGGAAGGTCCCTCGGCGATGATGCGCAAGGTCGAGCGTGACCGCGAGCGCGACGAGCGCGGCGGCTTCGGTGGTGGCTTTGGCGGCGGCGGCGGGCGCTTCGGCGACCGTGATCGCGGCGACCGTGGCGACCGTTTCGGTGGTGATCGCGGCGACCGTCCGCCGCGGCGGCCGCGCGATGACGACGCCGGCCCGGCTCAGGCCACAGGGGAGTAGCGATCATGGCATTCGGTGATTCTCATGGTGGCGCGGGCGGTGGTGGCGGCGGAGGCGGCGGTGCTCGCCGACCGTTCTTCCGGCGGCGCAAGACCTGCCCGTTCTCCGGCGCCAATGCGCCGAAGATCGACTACAAGGACGCCAAGCTCCTTCAGCGCTACGTCTCCGAGCGCGGCAAGATCGTGCCGAGCCGGATCACGGCGGTGTCGGCCAAGAAGCAGCGCGAGCTCGCGCAGGCGATCAAGCGCGCCCGCTTCCTCGGCCTGCTGCCCTACGTCATTCGCTAGCGCGGCGAAATAAATCGAGGTCGCCGGGATGGTCCCGGGGACCGATGGTTGGGGCGGACGCGATCCGCCTCTAACCGCTCGAAGGAGCGGGACAGCTCGATGGTGCAACTGTTCCTCATTGGCTTGAGCGCGGGTGCCGCGGCGGCGTTGCTGTTCGCCTCGGTTGCCTCCGGCTCGGCGTTGTCGGTGCCGCTGTTCTATCTGGCGCCGCTGCCGATCCTGATCGCGGCGATGGGCTGGAGCCATTGGGCGGCGCTGATCGCGGCGCTAGTGGCGTCGTCCGGCCTCGCCGCGGTGTTCGGCGGCTTCTTCTTTCTCACGTTCCTGGCCGGCGTCGCGCTGCCGGCGTGGTGGCTCGGCTATCTGGCGCTGCTGGCGCGGCCTGTCGCCACGGCGCCCGGCGGGCTCGAATGGTACCCGGCCGGTCATCTGGTGTTCTGGGCAGCGCTGATCGCGGCCGGCGTCGTGATCGGCGCCATGCTCAGTCTCGGCGGCGATCTCGACGCCTGGCGCAACTCGTTGCGCAGCGGGCTTGAACGCATGCTGAAGATGCCGGCACCCGAGACTTCGACCGATGCCACGCCGGACCGGCTGGTCGATTTCCTGGTCGCCGTGCTGCCGCCAGCCGCAGCCGTCATCAACACGCTCACCAACATCGTCAATCTCTGGCTCGCCGAGCGCATCGTGAGAATCTCCGGCCGGCTGCACCGGCCGTCGTCGGACCTGTCGGCGATGCGGTTTCCGGCCTATGCGCCGGTGCTGACGGCGATCGCAGTCGGCGCCATCGTTCCTGTCCGGCATCGCCGGCATCTTCAGCGGCGTGCTCGCCGCGAGCCTGCTGATGGCCTACGCCCTGATGGGCTTTGCGGTGCTGCACGCGATCACCCGCGGCATGCGCAGCCGGCCGTTCATGCTCGGCGGCGCCTATGTCGCCGTCATCATCTTCGGCTGGCCGGTGATCGTGATGTCGCTGCTCGGCCTTGCCGACACCGCCCTCGATTTTCGCGGCCGCGTGCTCCGCCGCCGCGGCCCACCCAATCCTCAAACCTAGAAACTGGAGAACGACGATGGAAGTGATTTTACTCGCAACGACTCGGCAAGCTTGGCCAGATGGGCGACGTCGTGCGCGTCAGGACGGCTACGCGCGCAACTTCCTGCTGCCGCAGGGCAAGGCGCTGCGCGCGACCGAAGCCAACAAGTCGAAGTTCGAAGGCATGAAGCAGTCGAGCTGACGGTCAAGAACACCGAGACCAAGGGCGACGCCGACAAGATCGGCAGCAAGCTCGACGGCAAGTCGCTTCCCGGTGATCCGCCAGGCCTCGGAAACCGGCCAGCTCTACGGCTCGGTGTCGCCGCGCGATCTCGCCACCCTGCTCACCGAAAACGGCTTTGAGGTCGACCGCAACCAGATCGCGCTCAACGTGCCGATCAAGACCATCGGCCAGCACAAGGTGCCGGTGCATCTGCATCCGGAGGTCGAGGTGAACGTCACGATCAACGTCGCGCGCAGCGCCGACGAGGCCGAGCGGCTGGCGCGCGGCGAGAATGTCACCGTCCGCCGCGAGGGCGGCAACGATGCCGAAGAAGAGGCCGAAGCGGCGAAGGCCGCGGCGCAAGCCGTGTTCGAGCCGGGTGCGGGCGAAGCCGCGACCGATGAAGCGGCGGGCGCAGAGCCTGCGGACGAGAAGGCGAAAGCACTAAGCCGCGCTCCCGCGCGGCTTCAGTCGAAGATGTCGTATTGCTTCGGCGCGGGCGGCGGTGAAGGCGCCGGAGCCGGCTCCGGCTCCGGCATCGCTGCCGGCGCTGCGGCGTTGGCCGCCGCCGCCGGATGACGGCCGCGCGTGGCGCGGGCCGGTCGAACCGGCGGCTCGGGCTTCGCCGCCGGCTCGGCCGGTTTCGCCGCGCGATTCCGAAGGCTGCTCGGCAGGCTCGGCCGCCGGGTGCTGGCGGGCGACCGCCGCCGGCTGCTCCTCCCGCTTCTCCTCGGCATCCGGCTTCGCACCTGGCTCGGGCTTGGCCGCCGTGTGCGGGCCGCGGCCGGGCGGCGTGTGGGCTGCTTCCTTCGGCTTGCGCGGCTCGTTCGGCGATGGCTTGCCCTCGCTCGACGTGCCCTCGAACCAGTTCGGCGAGCCCGAGGCCGGTGCCGCCGCGGTCGCGGGCTTGCCCGGCTTGCGGGCTGCGCGCCTCCCTGGGCTCCTTCGGCTCCGGACCGCTCGGCAGCTTGGTCAGGTAATTCGCGAGCGCCGCCGCGCTTTCGCGGCTGTTGGTGTAGTGCTCGCGCAGGAAGCCGGAGAGCCCGCCGATCCCGTTGGCCTTCTTGCCGAGCCCCTGCGGACCCTTGTGGCAGCCCGCCCCGGTGCAATCGGAGGCAAACAGCTGCGGCCGGCGGCTTGGCGCTGAAATTCTCGCCCCGCGACACGCCCTGCGGCGGCGGTGTCGCCTCCTGGGCCTGGACGCCGGATAGCGGACACAGCGCCAGCATGGCAGCCATCGCCGCCGCGCAGCATCCCATTTCGCTCAGAGATTTGGGCAGGGTCAGACGCATCATTTTCGACAACGAGATGACCTCCATACCGGCGCCAGCGGCGCAAGCGCAAAAACGAATCCGCGTGTTTAACCCATAATCGCGCGAAAGTGAGGCCATTGGCGAGTATGGCCGCTGCTATGTCAGCTATCGGATCGTCCGGAATTCGGGAATTTGTTCTAATAACCCCGTCCACGCGGCGATTTGGCTCGCTTGTGCGGTGGACCTGAAACCCGGGCCGGAGACTTAGAGGGTCAGGAGCGAGGCCCAAAGCGTAGATGGGTGCGGCCGATGGACCGGCTGCTGGAGTGGCTGCTGAAGAAGTTCGTGCGCCGGGGGACCCTGCGGTTCACCACGGCGCGAGGCTCGGTTTTCACTGTCGGCGACGGCGCCAGCCCCCGGGTCGCAATCCGCTTCATGACCAAAGCCGCCCAACGCGGCGTGCTGCTCGATCCCGAGATCAAGCTCGGCGAAGCCTACATGGACGGCACCTTGCGCGTCGAGGAAGGCTCGATCGCCGACCTCCTCGGCATCATGCTCGGCCAGAGCAAGGACGGCCTGCCGCCGGGCTGGGCGAGGCCGCAATGGTTGCTGCGCTATGTCTGGCGCAGGCTGACGCAGTTCAACCGGCCGAGCCGCTCCCGGCGCAACGTCGCGCACCACTACGATCTCGACGGACGGCTCTACGCGCTGTTTCTCGACGCCGACCAGCAATACTCCTGCGCCTATTTCGAGAGCCCGGGCAATCGCTCGACGACGCCCAGCTCGCCAAGAAGCGCCATCTCGCCGCCAAGCTGCTGCCGCGCGAGAACGGCCGCACCCTCGACATCGGCTGCGGCTGGGGCGGCCTTGCGCTCTATCTCGCCGAGTTCTGCCGCACCCGCGTGACCGGCATCACGCTGTCGCAGGAGCAGTGGCAGCGTCGCTTCGCAACGCGCGGTCGAGAAGCATCTCGCCAGCGCGGTCGAATTCCGCCTGCAGGACTATCGCGACATGCAGGAAACGTTCGACCGCATCGTCTCGGTCGGCATGTTCGAGCATGTCGGCGTCGGCTTCTACGACACTTACTTCCGCAAATGCGCCGAGCTGCTCGCCGACGACGGCGTCATGCTGCTGCATTCGATGCGGCCGCTCGGAAGGACCGAACGTCACCAATCCCTGGATCGCCAAATACATCTTCCCCGGCGGCTATATCCCGGCGCTGTCGGAGGTGCTGCCGGCGATCGAGCGCGCCGGCCTGCTCGTCACCGACATCGAAATCCTGCGCCTGCACTACGCCGAGACGCTGAAGGCCTGGCGCGACCGCTTCATGGCGCACCGCGAGGAGGCCGAGCGCATCTACGACCAGCGCTTCGTGCGGATGTGGGAGTTCTACCTCGCCGCCGTCCGAGATGGCGTTCCGCGAGCAGGCCATGATGGTGATGCAGATCCAGCTCACCAAGCGCCAGGACGTGGTGCCGATCACCCGCGACTACATCCCCCGCGAGGAGGCCGGCTGCGCGCGCTCGAACGCGGCCAGCGCCCGCCGCTGCGGCTCGCCGGCGAATAATCCGGCTTTCCAGCGTCAACGATCTCGCCGAACTTCTCCACCGTCGCGCCTGCGCATGTGTGAATCGGGGACGGCAGGCGGCTCCACCGCCGCTCGGTCCGGCACGGTGCTAAGTCATTCGCCCGCGTGATCGGCAGCCCGTTCGGCGAGAGTGCCAGATGTAGTGGTTGATTTCCGAGTTCGCCCCAGACCAAGAAAACTGTCAACGCGACCCGCTCCCAACTTCCACCACACATCACCTCTCCGATCGCGACCCATGGCACCTTTCGATTCGACCGCGCTCAAGCTGCCGGTACCGGCGGCCCCGGAATACCGCCTCGCCCCGCAGAACATCGAGGCCGAGCAGGCGTTGCTTGGCGCCATCCTGGTCAACAACGAGGCGTTCTACCGCGTCTCGGATTTCCTCGAGCCTGTGCATTTCTTCGAGCCGATCCACCAGCAGCTCTATGAGCTCGCCGGCAACCTGATCCGCGCCGGCAAGATCGCGACCCCGGTCACGCTGAAGACCTTCCTGCCGTCCGACATGGACGTCGGCGGCATGAACGCCAGCCAGTATCTCGCCCGCCTTGCCGCCGAGGCCACCACCGTCATCAACGCCTCCGACTACGGCCACACCGTCGCCGACCTGGCGCTGCGGCGGAACCTGATCCGCATCGGCGAGGACATGGTCAACCAGGCGTTCGACGCGCCGGTCGATTTCGCGCCGCGCGAGCAGATCGACGAAGCCGAACGCAGGCTCTACGAGATCGCCGAGACCAGCCGCTTCGGCCAGGGCTTCCAGCGCTTCGCCCAGGCGCTGACCACCGCGGTCGACATGGCCGCCCGCGCCTATCAGCGCGACGGCAAGCTCTCCGGCCTCGCCACCGGGCTGAAAGACCTCGACGCCAAGATGGGCGGCCTGCAATCGTCCGACCTGATCATCGTCGCCGGCCGCCCCGGCATGGGCAAGACCGCGCTCGCCACCAACATCGCCTACAACATCGCCAAGGCCCATCGCGGCGAGACGCGCGCCCGACGGCCACATCGCGACGGTCGATGGCGGCATCGTCGGCTTCTTCTCGCTCGAAATGTCGGCCGAGCAATTGGCCACCCGTATCATCGCCGAGCGCACCGGCATCCCGTCGAGCCACATCCGCCGCGGCGGCATCACCGAGGCCGACTTCGAGACCATCAAGGACGTCTCGATCGAATTGCAGGTCCTGCCGTTCTACGTCGACGAGACCGGCGGCCTGTCGATCGCGCAGCTTTGCGCCCGCGCCCGCCGGCTCAAGCGCCAGCGCGGCCTCGACGTGCTGGTGATCGACTACATCCAGCTCCTGTCAGGCTCGGCCCGGAAATCCAACGAAAGCCGCGTCCAGGAGGTCACCGAAATCACCACCAGCCTCAAGGCGCTGGCCAAGGAACTCAACGTGCCGATCGTGGCGCTGTCGCAGCTTTCGCGCCAGGTCGAGAACCGCGACGACAAGCGCCCGCAGCTTTCCGACCTGCGTGAATCCGGCTCGATCGAGCAGGACGCCGACGTCGTGATGTTCGTGTTCCGCGAGGAATATTACCTGAGCAACAAGGAGCCGCGGCCGGGCTCCGAAGAGCACATCAAGTGGCAGACCGAGATGGCGATCGTGCACGGCAAGGCCGAGGTCATCATCGGCAAGCAGCGTCACGGCCCGACCGGCACCGTGCAATTGCAGTTCGACGCCGCCGTCACCCGGTTCGGCGATCTGTCGCCGGCGGACCACCTGCCCGAGCGGATGGGCGACTAAGGCCGGCTCACTTCGCCAGATTCCATCGCGTGCCGTCGCCGCTGAGCCGCGTCACCGACAGCGGCGCGATGTCGATGCGCCAGAACGATGGCAGCTCAGCCTCGATGGCGTGGACGATCGCCGCGCGGATGACGCTCGCGTGCGTCACCACGATGGTCTGCCGGCGCGGCACGTTCTCGCCGTCGAGCCATTCGCCGACGCGCTGCATCAGACTTTGCAACGACTCGCCGCCATGGGGCGCCGAGGAGGGATCGCGCAGCCACTCCGCCACCGCGTCCGGGTCGCGCTCCACCACATCGTCATAGGCGCGTCCGCGCCACGCGCCGTAATCGCAATCGCGCAGAACCGGCAGCGGGACGGCATTCAGCCCAAGCGCTTCGGCGGTCTGCATGGTCCGCAGCTCGGGGCTGCTGAAGCACCGCTCGACCCGCGGCAGCACCTTGGCGAGAGCGACGGCGCGCTCCCGGCCGCGCGCGTCGAGCGGCTCATCCGCGGGAAATGCCGGCGCGCGGACCGCGGCGGTCGAGGCATGACAGACCAGGATGAGACGCGCGGTCATTTCCGCCGCGTTGGCCTAAGCGCTTCTCGCCAGGGTCCGCTGCGCCAGCGCACCGAACAGCAGCCCGATCGCCGCCCACATCAGCAGCTGCGAGCCGATCGAGGCGATCCGGAATCGCCACAGCAGCGCGGCGGGAAACTGGTCCGGCACTTCGTTGACCGCGGGCAGTAGCAGGCCCGCGACCGCGACGACCACCACATAGCAGGCGGCGATCAGCAGGTTGGCGTTCCAGTCGCCGAAACGCGCCGCAAGCGGACGCTTGAGCGCGGCCGACATCACCATCGCCGCGATCGAAACCGCGATCATGATGAAATAGAGCGCGGTGCGGAGCCCGATCGTCTCAGGCTCGCCCACCGCCGGCGGATTGGCCGGGTATTTCAGGTTCGGCACCAGATAGATCGCGACGAAGCACATCGCCGCCAGCAGCGCCGAGACGGCTTGCGGCGTGAGCGCACCGGGCACGCGGCCGTAGGCGAACGCGAAGGCCAGCGCGAACAGTCCGCCGAACGCCGTGCTGTACACCATCACGGCGACAAACAGGCCGAGCCCGGCCTGGGTCTCGCGGCTGACCAGTTCGGGCTGCGCGTCCTCGGCGGCGTGGCTGTGGGTGTGCGCCGCGCCGCTGGCGTGAGCCGCGGCATGGGCCGCTTCGGCCTTGGACTTTTCGAGCTGCGTCTCGAACGAGATGGCGCCGTCAACCTGCGGCTCGCCGTACACCTTCAAGAAGGCGAAGCAGAGCAAGCCCGCGACGAGGCCTGCCAGCATGCCGCGCATGAGCAGCGCCCCGACCATGCCGAAGCTCCGTCAGTGGCAGGGGAAGCCGAGCAGATGGCGTCCGTCATGCACGAACTCGTGCACATACATGCCGCTGATCAGGGAGGTCGCGCCTTCCTCGGCGCCGACGAAGTAAAGCGCCAGCATGAGAAGGAGGCCGGCGAAAATCGCCCACGGCAGCAACTCGCGAATCGGGATCGCGCCGACGGCCGATTGCGGGGCAAATGTCGTGCTTGTCATCTCGATCGTCCAAGTTGAGCGCCCGAACGCCAACATAGGAAAACGGGCGCCGCGTTGTCAACGAAACGGAGCGCCCGCGGGACCTGAACGCACTATCCCTTGATGCGCGTCTTCGGCCGTTTGCCGGCTTTGATTTCCTTCAGCTTGATGCACACCACCGTCAGCCAGGTGATGTCGAAGGCATTGCCGAGCGGCTCGTCGTCCTGGTGCTTCATGCTGGAGTAGGTGTCGTCGATGCCGACCGCCCAGATTTCCTCGCCGGCCTGCTTCAGCGCCAATACGACGTCGCCGCCGTCCATGCCCTTGGCGGTTTCCTGAAACAGCGCCCAGATCTTGTCGCGAAACGGCGAGACCGCGTCGCGACGCATCTTCTTGGGCCGCTTGTTGGGTTTCTTGCGCTTTTTGGCCACCGGGGTTTTCCTCATAATTCCGCGCTCCCCAACGCGCCGGAACAGGAACAGGTTCCCACTGAAACAATCAGTCGAGCAGCACGATCGGGTCGCCCGCCCGCACCACGCCCTCGATCAGTACCGCGCCATAGACGCCGGCATTGCCGCCGTGGGCGCGCGCGACGTTGCGCATGATGCTCGGCGTTTCCTCGGCGGTGTCCGGATCGATGGTGATCATCTTGCACCGCGCATCCTGCTGAAGCACGGCAACGACGACGCGGCTGCCGATCAGCAATCTCCGTCCGACAAAGGCATCCTCGCCGAAACCCCGAGGAGTGCCGAGCTGCGCATAGATGTTGGCGCGGAACCGCCGCTTGTCGAGCGCGATCGCCACTTCGTCGCCAAGCTGACGGATGGTTTCGGTCGAGATCAACGAAATCGGCCGCGCGTCGGTCATGGCGCGATGCGAGCGGCAAAGCGACAGGCCGGGCGGCGATCGGTCGCCCGCGAGCATGGCGAGCAACGCCGGATCGTCCGCCGCCAGCATCTGCCCCGACGGGGTCGTCACCTCGACCTCAAGTTCGCTCATCTCCGGATAGACCGCCGACAACTCGGCGAGTTCGTGCGCCGCGGCGTGGTTGGGTGGCATCGCCGCAGCCACGGCGTTACGGAAGCGCGGCCGATACCGCAGCATCTGCCGGCGCTCGCGCGCGGTGAGATATGGAAATCCCAGCGGGCCGCCGGAATGCAAAAATGCATAGGAGCGATCCCCATAAACGCCGGCATAGCCGAAGAACGCCTCCGGCTGCATTTCACCCGCCATGCTCTTGATCGGGTATCGCCACAGGCTTTCGACATTTCCAACCACGTTCATGTCAGATTCCGAATGGTGCGCATGATTCAAGACGGTCCGCCCACGGCACGCGCGGAAAGTTCCGTTGGATCGGCCGCCGCGTCAAACGCTGACACGTTGTCGCAGCGAGGGTCTTGTCGCCTTGCCCAGCCCGGAAATCCGAGTAGTGATCAGGGACTGGCAATGAAGTGCAATAAATCGCAAGTCTCGTCGCGCGGCAATAAAAAACGAAAGACGTAATGCGGTCGCGCCACGGCACGACACCGACATTGACGATCTCTTCTCGGAAGCAGGCCGGCTCTATCAGCAAGGCCAGTGCCTGCGCGCCCAAGAGGCCTGCCGCCAAATCCTGGCACGCGAACCTTCTCATGCCGCAGCCAACAACCTCCGGGGTGTCATTTTTTCAGGCTTTAAGGCGGGACCGTATTGCAATCGAGCACTTCGCCAAGGCGATCGCTTTGGAGCCAAGCTATGCGTTGTTTCAATACAACATCGCGTTTTCCTATCAACGATTGGATTTGTCGGATGACGCGGTGGCGCATTTCACCAAGGCCATCGAACTGAAAATGGATGGCAGACCCATCGAGGGTCTCATCGCGCAATATCCCGTCATCGCCTCATCGAACCCGGCCGCCACGAGGACAAGGCGCTTGGCTTCTTTTCCGCGGTGGCACAGCAATGTTTCATTGACGAATATTTGCTCGCGCAGAGCGACGATGAAACCCGGCAGGCGGAAAGCCTTCGCAGTCTTGTCGTGGCGAACCTGGCAACGGGAGGCGCGGTATCTGAACTGCTGCTGATCACCGTCGCCGCCTATTTTCCCCTCCACTCGCTGCCGGCGACGGCGCCGCAATGGGACCGGGATTGGCCGCGCACGTTGAATGGCCTGCTGCAACAACAGATCGTCGAGCCGCTTGAGGAAATCCGGCTTCGCGGCACGATCCAATCGCTGACCGTTATCGACGATGATATATCGGTCAAAGTCCAACGGCAGTATGAGGAAAATCCCTACCCGCGATGGACCGCGATCCCTGACGTCTCGACCGTGAGCGACTGGCGCTCCCGTTTTCCCGTTCAGCACTCCGATCATCGCCGCGACGGTCCCTCGGAAATCCTGATCGCGGGGTGCGGCACCGGCCAAAACCCTATCCAGGCCGCTCTGAAGTTTCCCGAGGCGCGCGTGCTCGCCGTCGATCTGAGCCGCGCCAGCCTGGCTTATGCGCTGAGAAAGACCCGCGAAGCCGACATCCGAAACATCGATTACGGCCAAGCCGATATCTTGAAGCTCCGATCGATCGGCCGCAGCTTCGACCGCATCGAAGCGGTTGGAGTGCTGCATCACCTTGCTGATCCGTCGGCCGGATGGCGCGTATTGCTGTCGCTCCTGCGTCCCGGCGGCATCATGGACGTCGGTCTTTACAGCGAAACCGCACGGCGGGCCGTCGTGGAAGCTCGTTCGCTCATCGCGGCCCGCGGCTATCGGCCCTCGACCGAAGACATTCGGCTGTTCCGGCGGGAGTTGAGTCTGACGAACAGCACGTTCGCCAAAGACTTGGTGTCGAGTCCGGATTTCTACAGCACCAGCGGATGCCGCGATCTGCTTTTCCACGTCCGCGAACACAAATTCACGATCCCCGAAATCGCGGCCTTCCTATCGGAAAACAATCTCGCCTTTCTTGGCTTTCGATTGGGCGCCGAGGTCTTCGATCAGTTCCGCATTCGGTTTCCCGGCTCCGGGTGCCCTGGCCAACCTCGATTGCTGGCACTCCTTCGAGCAGGACAATCGACAGACATTCAGCTCAATGTACCGATTTGCAATCCGCAAGAAAGATTGATGCCAGCCTTGGCGCATTCGTTGGCAATGTGAAGCGCCCAGTCAGCCGCTTTACGCAGCCCATAATGCCGTCCATATAGCGGTTCCATGGCCCGCGCCCCCCAAGCATCACCCCTGCCGCCCGAGCCGGCCGCCACCACCGGCGGACCCGCGGCACAGGAAGCCTGCGGCATCCTGACCATCGACCTCGGCGCGCTCGTCGCAAATTACAAGATGCTGCGCGCGCGGGTGTCGCCTGGCGAATGCGCCGCCGTGGTCAAGGGCGACGCCTACGGCTGCGGCATCGATGAGGTCACCACCGCGCTGACCCGCGCCGGCTGCCAGACTTTTTTCGTGGCGCATCTGTCGGAGGCGCGCCGCGTCCGCGCCATCGCACGCGAGGCGGTGATCTATGTGCTCAACGGCTTCTCGTCGACGGCCGGTCCGGGCTTTGTCGAGACCTACGCGCGGCCGGTGATCAACAGCCTGGTCGAGCTCGCCGAGTGGGATCATTTCGTCGCCGATTCCGGCTTTACCGGAAGCGCTGCGCTGCATGTCGACACCGGCATGAACCGGCTCGGACTGACCATCGAGGATGCCGCCGCCATCGCCGCCCACATCCGCTCGGAGAGCCATCATATCACGCTGCTGATGAGCCACCTCGCCTGCGCCGACCGGCCGGAGCATCCGCTCAACGATCAGCAGATCAGGCAATTCCGCGAGCTCCGCTCGCTGTTTCGCGGCATCGGCAGTTCGCTTGCCAACTCGTCGGGCATCTTCCTCGACGCCTCGACCTATTGCGACGTGGTCCGCCCCGGCATTGCGCTCTACGGCGGCAATCCGAACCTGGCCAAGCCCAACCCGATGCGGCCGGTGGTCGACGTCAAGTCGCACATCCTGCAGGTCCGCAACATCGCCAAGGGCGCAGCCGTCGGCTACGGCTCGACCTGGACCGCCAAGCGCGACAGCCGGATCGCGGTGATCGCCGCGGGCTACGCTGACGGCGTGCCGCGCGCCGCCGCCATCACCGAAGGCGCCAAGCCCCGCGAGGTGCTGGTCGCCGGCAAGCGCTGCCGGATGGTCGGCCGCATCTCCATGGATCTGCTCGCGCTCGACGTCACCGATCTTCCGGTGAGCGCAGTCCGCCGCGACCAGATGGTGACCCTGATCGGCGACGGCCTGCCGCTCGACGAGGTCGCGGCCCAGGCCGGCACGATTTCCTATGAGCTGCTGACCAACCTCGGCCGCCGCTTCCACCGGGTGTGGAAGGGCTGAGTTTCGCCCTTAATGTTCTTGAAATGTTCTCATGTCATGGCTAGGATCGATCCAGCCGGATTCGTGAGGATTCCCAATGTCCCGCCGCAACCAGACCTACGTCTGCCAGAACTGCGGGGCTGCCTCGGCCCGGTGGCAGGGCAAGTGCGAGGCCTGCGGCGAGTGGAACTGCATGGTCGAGGAAGGCGACGGCACCGGCGGTGTCGCCGGCCGTCCGGCCGGTCCCGGCCGCGGCGCGCGCAAGGGCCGCAGGTTCGAGCTTGAGGCGCTGACCGGCGATACCCACGAGGCCCCTCGCCTGCCGTCGGGCGTGGCCGAGCTCGACCGCGTCACCGGCGGCGGCTTCGTTCGCGGCTCGGTGATCCTGATGGCCGGCGATCCCGGCATCGGCAAGTCGACCCTGCTGATCCAGGCCGCCGCGGCGCTGGCGCGCTCCGGCCACCGCGCCGTCTATATCTCCGGCGAGGAGGCGGTCGCCCAGGTGCGGCTTCGCGCCGAACGCCTCGGCCTCGGCGACGCCAAGGTCGAGCTCGCAGCCGAAACCTCGGTCGAGGACATCGTCGCCACGCTGTCCGAGGGCAAGACGCCGCGGCTGGTCATCATCGATTCGATCCAGACCATGTGGACCGACATCGTCGATTCCGCGCCCGGCACCGTGACCCAGGTGCGCGGCTCGGCGCAGACGCTCATTCGCTACGCCAAGAAGACCGGCGCCGCCGTCATTCTGGTCGGCCACGTCACCAAGGACGGCCAGATCGCCGGCCCCCGCGTGGTCGAGCACATGGTCGACGCCGTGCTGTCGTTCGAGGGCGAAGGCTCGCACCAGTTCCGCATTCTTCGCGCCGTGAAGAACAGATTTGGCCCGACCGACGAGATCGGCGTGTTCGAGATGACCGGACTGGGGCTGCGCGAGGTCGCCAACCCGTCCGAGCTGTTTCTCTCCGAGCGCGATCTGGGTTCTCCAGGCACCGCCGTGTTTGCCGGCATCGAGGGAACTCGCCCCGTGCTCTGTGAAATCCAGGCGCTGGTGGCGCCGACCTCGCTCGGCACCCCGCGACGTGCGGTGGTGGGATGGGACGGCAGCCGCCTGTCGATGGTGCTGGCCGTGCTGCAGGCCCATTGCGGGGTCAACCTTGGCGGCCACGATGTCTATCTCAACGTCGCCGGCGGCCTTCGCATCCACGAGCCGGCCGCCGATCTCGCCGCAGCGGCAGCCCTGGTCTCCTCGCTCTGCAACGCGCCGCTGCCGCCCGATGCGGTGTATTTCGGCGAGGTATCCCTGTCCGGCGCGGTGCGGCCGGTGGCGCAAGGCCCGGCGCGGCTGAAGGAGGCCCAGAAGCTCGGCTTTGCCCGCGCCGTGGTTCCCGAGGCCGCCCGCACCGAGGCAGCCTCAGGGCTTACCCTGAACGCCGTCGGCTCGCTGGTCAGCCTGGTCTCCGACATCGCCGCGCGCGGCGAGAAATCCCCGGCAAAACAACCGACAAGACAGTCAACAGCGCAGCGCCACCGCGAGCCAGAAGACGCGTGACGGAACCGCGCCGGGCCGCTATATCAAGCCCGCGTTGGCCGCAAAAAACGACGCAAAATTAAACCATTGGGTCGATCGTGCGAGGCCCTTGCCTGGCCCGGTCCGGCCAAGTGACTGTTGGAGACTGACGATCCCGATTCGCCCGAACCCATTCTTTTCTATGTCCGACCAGCAAGGCTGAGCTGAGCGTCCATGCCCATTACGTGGCTCGACCTTGTCCTGCTCGGTGTCATGCTGGTTTCCGGCCTGCTCGCCATGATCCGCGGCTTCATGCGCGAGATCCTGTCGATCACCGCCTGGGCCGCCGCCGCAGCCGCGACGCTCCTGCTCTACCCCCGGCTCTTGCCGATCGCCAAAGCCAACATCTCGAGCGACATCGTCGCCACCGCCGCCGTGATCGGCGGCGTGTTCCTGATCACGCTGCTGATCGTCTCCGTCATCACCGTGCGCATCTCCGACCTGATCCTCGACAGCCGGATCGGCGCGCTCGACCGTACGCTCGGCTTCCTGTTCGGGCTTGGCCGCGGCCTGATCATTGTCGTGGTGGCGTTCTTGTTCTTTGCCTGGCTGGTTCCGGCGGGAAAACAGCCCGACGGCGTCAAGAACGCCAAGTCGCTCGAGGTGCTGAACAAGACCGGCGACTGGCTGCAGGCCCTGTTGCCGCAGGACATGGATAACTACATGTCGCAGTGGTTCAAGAAACGTCCGAAGGGCGACGAACCGGAAACGCCGGACACTCCCGCGCAGCCTCCGGGACAACGCTCTGATTCCGGTCCGGATTCGACCGGCTCGGTCGGCGCGCGCGCCAACTACCCGCGTTCCGACCGCACCGACATGCGTCAGTTGATCGATGCCACCAAGCAGCGATGAGGGATCAGGCGATGCCCGAGGCAACTGACGTCGAGAGCTTTGATCCGAATGCCGACCGGCTCCGCGAAGAGTGCGGCGTGTTCGGCATCTTCGGCCATCCCGACGCCGCCGCCATCACAGCGCTCGGCCTGCACGCGCTCCAGCACCGCGGCCAGGAGGCCGCCGGCATCGTCTCGTTCGACGGCAAGCGCTTCCACTCCGAACGCCGCATGGGCCTCGTCGGCGACAACTTCTCCCGCCGCGAGGTGATCGACCGACTGCCCGGCACCACCGCGGTCGGCCACGTCCGCTACTCGACCACCGGCGAGACCGTGCTGCGCAACGTGCAGCCGCTGTTCGCCGAGCTCGACGGCGGCGGCTTCGCGATCGGCCACAACGGCAACCTGACCAACGGGCTTACGCTCCGCCGTCAGCTCATCGCCGACGGCGCCATCATGCAGTCGACCACCGACACCGAGGCGATCCTGCATCTGGTGGCGCGCGCGCGGCGCAACCGGTTCGTCGACCGCTTCATCGAGGGGCTGCGCCAGCTCGAAGGCGCCTACGCCTTCGTCGCCATGACCAACAAGAAGCTGATTGGCGCCCGCGACCCGCTCGGCATCCGCCCGCTGGTGCTGGGCCGCCTCGATGGCTGCCCGATCCTCGCCTCGGAAACCTGCGCGCTCGACATCATCGGCGCCAAGTACGTCCGCGACGTCGAGAACGGCGAGGTGCTGGTGTTCGACGAGGACGGCCAGCACTCGCACAAGCCGTTCCCGCCGATGACGCCGCGGCCGTGCATCTTCGAATACATCTACTTCGCCCGCCCGGATTCCATCATCGGCGGCCGCGCCGTCTATGACGTGCGGAAGGCAATGGGCGCGCAGCTTGCCAAGGAAGCGCCGGCGCAGGCCGACGTCATCGTGCCGGTTCCCGACAGCGGCGTGCCCGCGGCGATGGGCTACTCGCAGGCCTCGGGCATCCCCTACGAGATGGGCATCATCCGCAATCACTATGTCGGCCGCACCTTCATCGAGCCGACCCAGCAGATCAGGCAGCTTGGCGTGCGGCTGAAGCACTCGGCCAACCGCGCCGTGGTCAGCGGCAAGCGCATCGTGCTGGTCGACGACTCCATCGTGCGCGGCACCACCTCGCTCAAGATCGTGCAGATGATGCGCGACGCCGGCGCCAAGGAGGTGCACTTCCGCATCTCGTCGCCGCCGATCACGCATCCCGACTACTACGGCATCGACACGCCGGAGCGCGACAAGCTGCTCGCCGCAACCCATGACCTCGAAGGCATGCGGAAGTTCATCGGCGCGGATTCGCTCGCGTTCCTGTCGGTCGAGGGCATCTACAAGGCGATGGGCTACGAGGCGCGCGATCCGGTGCGGCCGCAGTTCACCGATCATTGCTTTACCGGCGAATACCCGACCGGCCTGACCGACCAGACCGGCCAGCAAAGCCAGCCGCGGCAGTTGTCGCTGCTCGCCGAAGCGGGCTGAAGCTACGACAGCATTGCTGACTTTTTCCCCGTCGCCACCCCGGCCATTGTTGCCCGGGTTCGCGCGCGGGGCAAATCATGAAACCACTGGCATTTGTCGTCGGAGCGGCGCTGGCGCTCGCGGCCGTCACTGGCGCGGCGGCCGAAACCTATCCCTCCCATCCGGTCACCATGATCGTGCCCTACCCGGCGGGCGGGCCGACCGACACGCTGGCGCGCATCCTCGCCGAGCACATGAAGACCACGCTCGGCCAGCCGATTATCATCGAGAACGTCAGCGGCGCCGGCGGCAGCATCGGTGTCGCGCGCGTCGCCCGCGCCGCGCCCGACGGCCACACGCTCAGCATCGGCCACTGGAACACCCACGTCGTGCTGGGCGCCACGATGAATCTCAGCTTTGACGTGCTGCGCGACTTCGAGCCGATCGCGATGCTCGCCGACACCCCGATCTGGATGGTGGCGCGCAAGGACCTGCCGCCGAAGAACCTGATCGAGCTGATCGCTTGGCTCAAGGAAAAGAAAGGCACCGCCACCGCCGGCACGGTCGGCGTCGGCGGCGCCTCCGACGTCACCGGCGCGTTCTTCCAGCAGGTCACCGGCACGCAATTCCAGTTCGTGCCGTACCGCGGCTCGGCGCCGCTCAACCAGGACCTGGTCGCCGGCCACATCGACCTCAACCTCGGCATGGTGGCGGCGAGCTATCCGCTGGTGGAGAGCCACCAGATCAAGGCCTACGCCATGATGACCAAGGCGCGCTGGCACGGCGCGCGCGACGTGCCGACCATGGAGGAGGACGGCGTGGCGGGCCTTTACGCCACCTTCTGGCACGCGCTGTGGGCGCCGAAGGGCACGCCGACGGAGATCATCGCCAAGCTCAATGCCGCGGTGGTGGCGGCGCTCGCCGATCCGACGGTGCGGGAGCGCTTCGCCGACCAGGGCCAGGACATCCCGCCCCGCGCGCAACAGACGCCCGAGGCGCTTCACGCCCACCAGAAGGCCGAGATCGAGAAGTGGTGGCCGATCATCCAGAAGGCGGGGATCAGGTCGCAGTAGCCGCAGTGGGAACCCATAGCAATCCAGGACTTCTCGCCGTGCCTGGTTTTGCTTCGCGCGACGGATGCTGCACGCTACAATGCACCTCGATTTGCCACAGCCGAGCGCGCATCGGAAAGCCGCGCACCGAGGAGCCGCCATGGACATCCGCCCCTTAAGCAAACACGTCGGCGCTGAAGTCAGCGGCGTCGACACGTCGAAGCCGCTGGCGGACGACGTGTTCAAGAAAATCGACGACGCCTATAATCGATACTCGGTGCTGGTGTTCCGCGATCAGAAATTGACGCCCGAGCAGCAGATCGCCTTTTCGCGCCGGTTCGGCGACCTCGAGGTCAGCCCGCGCACCCAGTTCGCCCTGCCGGGTCATCCAGAGGTTCTGGTCCTCTCGAACATCGTCGTTGACGGCAAGCCGATCGGCAACGCCGATGCGGGCCGCACCTGGCACACCGACATGTCCTACACCAAGACTCCGCCGCGGGGCTCGCTGCTCTACGCCCGCGAGATTCCGATCGAGAACGGTCGCGCACTCGGCGACACCGTGTTTTCCAGCGCCGCCGCCGCCTACGAGACGATATCGCCGGAGCTGAAGAAAAAGCTGGATGGCAGGCGCGCGGTCCATCGCGCCGGCGCGAAGAAATACGCGCCCGGCAGCAAGCTCGCCGATCTGGTGAAGGATATGCCCGACGTTGAGCATCCGGTGGTCCGCACCCATCCGGCGACGGGGCGCAAGGCAATCTACGTGCGCGAAGGCGAATGCGTCGGCATCATTGGCATGGGGGAAGCCGAAAGCCTGCCGCTCATCAAGGAACTCGGCGAATTGGTGACCCGGCCGGAATTCTGCTATCGGCACAACTGGCGCGTCGGCGATCTGCTGATGTGGGACAACAGCATGACCCAGCATCTGGCGATCAGCGATTACCAGCTTCCGCTGCGGCGGCTAATGCACCGCGTCACCGTGAACGGCACGGTTCCGATCTGACCCGCGCTGCCGTCATGCGATTCCGCCGGCATGCGTGGGCGCGCTCGAGCCCGCTTCTGGCGTTGGCTTTTGTGCTCATCGGCGTCGCGCCGGCACGGGCCGAAAACTATCCCGACCACCCGATCCGCATCATCGTGCCCTTCGCGGCCGGCGGCACGGTCGACATCGTGGCGCGCATCGTGGCCGTCAAGCTCACCGAGATCGTCGGCACGCGCGTCATCATCGACAACCGCGGTGGCGCGGGCGGAGTCCTAGGCACCGAAATGACGGCGCGTTCGCCGGGCGATGGCTACACCCTGCTGCTGCACAGCGGTTCGATGGCGTACGACCCGACGCTCCACGACAAGCTGCCCTACGACACCATGAAGGACCTCACCCCGGTCGGCATGGTCGGGACGACGCCGAACCTGCTGGTGGTCTCTCCTTCGTTTCCGGCGCGGTCCGTGAAAGACCTGCTGGCGATCGGGCGGGAGAAGCCCGGCACGGTGACATTTGCAACGGGCGGCTTCGGCAGTTCGTCGCATCTGGCGGTGGCGCTGTTCAGCTATCTGTCGGGCGTCAAGTTCAGCCACGTGCCCTACAAGGGCGCCGGCCCGGCGCTGGCCGATGTCGTGGCGGGCCACGTCGACTTCACGGTGGCGACGATGCCGGGTGCGATCCAGCACGTCCGGGGCGGCGCGCTCCGCGCGCTCGGCATATCGAGCCTTGCGCGTTCGCCCGAGCTTCCCGACGTGCCGACCATCGCGGAAGCCGGCTTGCCCGGTTACGAGTATGTCGCGTGGTTCGGTGTCTTCGCGCCCGGCACAACACCTGCCCCGCTGGTCGCGCGCATCAACGATCTGCTGCGGCAGGCTCTCGATGCTCCCGATACCCACGATCTGTTGCGGCTGCAGGGCATCACGCCGGAACTTCTCTCGCCCGAACAATTCCGCGACAAGGTGAAATCCGAGATCGAGCACTGGGCGCCGGTCATCGAAAAATCCGGGATGAAGGGCGCGCTCTAGTCGCGCTTGTTCGTATTCCCTAAGCCGCGAGAGCCCATCATTTCCGCGGGCAATTTTCAGCACTCGCAATTGACTTTAATCCTATAGGATGCCGCAAGGCGTCAAACGGTTGCGCCTTGTGGCGCTCCATCCCCTCGGGGTCGCCGAAGGGAACGACGATGAAGGCGCCCCCGCGCCTTTCAAAAAATAGGGGCGGCGGAGCGTTGGCTACGCCGGATCGAATGCCCTATTTTGGTCCCATGATTCCGCGGGCGAGAGGCAACACCATGACGGCACATCGCGCATCGGCGAAACTCCTCGGCGCCATCGCCGCTGTGGGGTTGCTCGCCGCCACGGCCGCGCCAGCTGCCGCCCAGACCATAGCCAATCCGGAGAAAAAGAAGGTGGCCACGACCGCCGCCAAGCCGGCGGCGAAACTGAAGGCTTCGCAGGCCAAGCTCTCCGACGAGACCTCGACCGATTACTGGGCGATCAACACCGACCTCGGCAAATACAAGCGCGACACGCCGACCGAGCGAAACATCGCGAGCCGCGTGCCGTTGCGCGACGCGCCCGGCACGGTCGGCTTCACCTCGGGCGATGTCCGCAACGGCACCCTGGCCGATGGCAGCACGGCGGCTGGAATGGAGCGCTACAGCCAGGAACAGAAGTCCTACGTCGGCATGTCGTTGTCGGTCACGTCCAACGACAAAAGCTTCCCGCTGGCGATCCCGCTGCTGCCGCGGAACACCAGCTGGTGAGCAAGCCGCTCGCGTCCCGCATCGCGCTGGTCACCGGGGGCTCACGAGGCATCGGCCATGCCGTTGCGATTGCGCTCGCCCGCGAGGGCGCTCACGTGGTGGCGACGGCGCGGACGCCCGGCGGCCTGGAGGAGCTTGACGACGCCATCAAGGCGGCCGGCGGCACCGCCACGCTGGTGCCGCTGGAGATGCGCGACTACGAAGGTATTGGCCGCCTCGCCGCCGCGCTCAACGAACGCTACGGCAAGCTCGACATCCTGATCGGCAACGCCGCGCTCGGCGGCTCAAGCTCGCCGCTTGATCATTTCCAGCCAAACGAGTGGGAAGAGGTGATGGCGGTCAACGTCACCGCCAACTGGCATCTGATCCGCCACATGCATCCGCTGTTGATGCGCTCCGACGCCGGCCGCGTGGTGTTTCTCAGCTCGAACGCCGCTTCGAACCCGCGGGCCTATCGAGGCCTCTACGCGGCGAGCAAGGGCGCGCTCGAGGCGATGGCGCGGACCTACGCCAACGAGACGGTCAACACTCCGATCCGGGTCAATCTTTATGCGCCGGGCCCGACACGGACCCGGATGCGGGCCGCGGTGGCGCCGGGCGAGGATCCGATGACGCTGCCGCCGCCGGAGGCGATCGCGGAGACGATCGTGCCGCTGTGCCTGCCGGGCTTCACCGAGACCGGCAGGATCTACGATTACCGGGCCGGCCGGCTCAACTCGTTCCGGCCGCCGGCGTGATGCTCGTCAATAGCCGTAGCCGTAGCCGGAGCCGTAGCCGGCGTAGCCGACCTGCACGCCGCCGCAGTTGCCGCAGCTCTGCACCGGGGGCGGCGGCGGGATATTGCAGCCGCAGCCGGACTGGCGCTGGATGATCGGGACGTACACCAACTGGGTCTGCACGACCGGCCGGTAGTGGCGCACCTCGTAGTGCGGACGATAGATCGGGGCCCGCCGCACGTAGCGGATTTCCTTCTCGACGATCAGGTTGTTGTGCTGGACGGTGCCGGTCAGGCGGGTCTCGTTCTCATGCACGATCAGGTGGTTGTGCTCGCGGTAGCGCGGCGCCACCGGCACCACGGTGACGGTGTTGACGACACCGGACTTGTCGACATCGTGGGAGGACTTGACGACCTCCTCGCTGTCATACTTTTTCGGCGGCGGACAGTCGCGGCACTCCTCGACGCGCTCGCGGTAGGCCGGCTCGGTGCGCGAGCCACCTTCGCGATAGGTCTCGGTGCGGGCGCCGCCCTCGCGGTACGTCGCATCGGCACGGGGAGCCGGCTCGCGGATCGGATCGAGACGTGGACCGCTGTCGCGGTCGGCGGGTTCGTCCCGCTTCATGGCCGGCTCGCTGTCGGCGCTGCCGCGCGAGTTGCGGATTTTCTGGATCACCTCGTCGCTGTCGTAGCGGGACCGCGGCGTGCAATTGACGCAATCGGAATTGCGCGGAGCGGCATAAGCTTCCGTCATTCCCGCGGCGATGCCGAACAAAAGCACGGCTCCTGCTACAGCGAATTTCGTGTTGACGCGCACCATGATGTCCTCGATTTCTTTTTAGTCGAAGACAATCTATCTCGTCGCCAAGGCGCTGTGCGGATTTGCGGGTTAACCGGTTAACTGGTTAATCCGCTCAGTGCTTGCGTTTGCGGCGACCCTCGAACGGGTTGTCCTTCTCGCGCAAGGTCAGCCGGATCGGCGTGCCGGGCAGATCGAAGTTCTCGCGGATCGCATTGACCAAATAGCGCTGGTAGGCAGGCGGCACCTTATCGGCGCGCGCGCAGAACAACACGAAGCTCGGTGGCCGCGCTTTCGACTGCGTCATGTAGTTGAGCTTGATGCGCCGCCCCGACACCGCGGGCGGCGGATGCGCCCCGATCGCCTCTTCGAGCCAGCGGTTGAGTTCCGCCGTGCCGACGCGTCGGTTCCAGACCTCATGGATGTCGACCACGGCCTGCATCAGTCGGTCGACGCCGTCGCCGGTCAGCCCCGACACGCCGACCACCGGCAAGCCCTTGACCTGCGGCAGCCGCTCATCGGCCTCCTCCTGCATTCGCGTGATGCCGCCACTGCGGCCTTCCTTGAGGTCCCATTTGGAGATAGCAATCACCAGCGAGCGCCCTTCCCGCTCGACCAGATCGGCGATGCGCAGATCCTGCTCCTCGAACGGGTGTTCGGCATCCATCAGCAACACCACCACCTCGGCGAAGCGGATGGCGTTGATGGCGTCGGCGACCGAAAGTTTCTCTAACTTCTCCTGCACGCGCGGCGGGCGGCGCAGGCCCGCGGTGTCGTGCAAGCGGAAGTCGCGACCCCGCCAGGTCACGTCGGATGCGATGGTGTCGCGCGTGAGGCCGGCCTCCGGCCCGGTCACCATGCGGTCCTCGCCGAGCAGCCGGTTGACCAGCGTCGACTTGCCGGAGTTCGGCCGTCCGACGATGGCGACGCGGATCGGCTTGACGGATTCGGCAACCTCCTCGGCGACCTCCGGCTTCTGGGTCGCCTCCGGCAAGGCCTCGCGCAACGCCTCGAACAGATCGACCAGTCCCTCACCGTGCTCGGCCGAGATGCCGACCGGGTCGCCGAGACCAAGTTCATAGGCTTCGAGCACGCGGGCGCCGCTGCCTTTGCCCTCGGCCTTGTTGGCGACCACAATCACCGGCTTGCCCGAGCGCCGCACCAGATCGGCGAACACGCGGTCGTCCGGCACGGGGCCGGATTTGGCGTCGATCACAAAGAACACCGCGTCCGCCTGCTCGATCGCGGTCATGGTCTGCGCCAGCATCCGGCCTGGAAGACTCTCGGCGCTGGCCTCCTCGAGGCCGGCGGTGTCGATGACGGTGAAGTCGAGATCGCCCAACCGGGCTTCGCCTTCGCGGCGGTCGCGGGTGACCCCGGGCCGGTCATCGACCAGCGCCATCCGCCGGCCGATCAGCCGGTTGAACAGCGTGGACTTGCCGACATTCGGGCGCCCGACGATCGCGACTGTGAAGCTCATGACTATGGATGCCCAGCTTTCACCGGGCGTGACAAGTCAGCGCCGCGGCGGATCGGGGAAGGCCGACTGCGATTGCGGGGCGGGCGCGGCTTGGCCCGGTGCCGGTGCGCGCAGGCCAGGGTGCCTGCCCGCCGCCCTGCTGCTGCGTTTGCTGCTGCTGCTGCTGCGGGCGCCGCCGCGGGACGCGGCGCTGCCGCCACCTTGGGCCGCGGCTTCGGTTTTGGCTTGGCTTTCGCCTCTGGGACCGGCAGCGGCTCCGGGACCGGCTCAGACGGTGGCGTGTAGCCCTCGACCAGTTCTGGCGGCACGCCCTGGGGTACCCCCGGCACGCCTTGGGGGAACATGTCCTTGCGCTCGCCCGGCAACGGCTTCTTGGTGTTGAACCATTCCGTCGGATCGAAGGTCGAGCAGCCGGTGAGCGCCATGCCAAAGGCGAGCAGCGAGGCGATCAACACAAGTCGGTGGTGACGCATTGGCGTTCAGCTCTTCTTGTCGACGTCGGAGAGCGCAAGCAGCATCTGAATCTGGCCGCGCGTGCCGGCCGGCGTCTCCGCATCGGCCAGAGCCATGTCGGACCATTTGCGCATAGCGGCCGTGTCCTTCGCGCGCCACGCCGCGAGCGCCAGCATACCGCGGGCGCTATGACGAAAAGCGCGGTCGGCAGCCGTGAGCGGCTCGAGCCGCTGTACGACCTCACTATAGGGGGCGGTGTCCACTTCGAGCGCACCGGCGCGGACGACTGCAAGGTCCTGCAGCACGCGGCCAAGGCTGCCGTCGGCGGCGAGCTGATCGTAGATCGCCACAGCCGCTTTCGGATCGGAACGAGTGAGTTCTGCAGCCTCGCGGAATCTGGCGAGCATGCGGTAGCTCGGCGTCGCGCTGGTCGCCAATTTCGCGAAGGCCTGCTCGGCCTCCTTGTTCTTGCCCTCGCCGGACAAGACGGCCGCGGCCTGGAAGGCGGCGCCAGCCTCCGCCGCCTGCTTGGCCTGATAATATTCATAGCCGCGCCAGCCAGCGACGGTGGCTATGACCAGGACGCAGACCGCGATGAGATGATTGCCGTACTGGTCCCAAAGCTTCTGGAGCCGTTCGCGGCGTACTTCCTCATCGACTTCGCTGAAAATATCCGACACAGAGCGTTCCCCTTGGGCCTGGCGGCCCGCCGTTCCCCGGCTAAGACACTGTCCAGCCGCGTAAATTAGTGATGTGGCAGCGGCAAGGCAAAGGCCAAAGCCATGCCCGCGTCATACCGGCACGACCGTTAACAGCCGGTCACAGCCTTCGCCAGCTACTTCTTTTTCATGCCGTACACTTGGTCGGGGCCTGGAAACACGCGCTTTCGCACATCGTCGGCATAGCCCTTCACGGCGGCCTCGATGCCCGGGCCAATGTCGCCATACCGCCGCACGAATTTGGGCACCCGCGGCGAAAGCCCCAGCATGTCCTCCAGCACCAGGATCTGGCCATCGCAGGCGGGGCTCGCGCCGATGCCGATGGTCGGAACCGCGACCTGCCCGGTGATGCGGCGGGCGAGCGGCTCGGCCACGGCCTCGATCACGATCGAAAACGCGCCGGCGTCGGCGACCGACTTGGCATCGTCCTCGATCGGGCCCCAGTCCTTCTCCTCGCGGCCCTGGGCGCGGAACGAGCCGATGGTGTTGATCGCCTGTGGCGTCAGACCGACATGGCCCATCACCGGCACGCCGCGCTCGGCCAGGAACGCGACCGTCTCGGCAAGCCGCCGTCCGCCCTCGACCTTGATGGCGCCGCAGCCGGTCTCCTTCATCACCCGGGCGGCGTTCATGAAGGCCTGCTCCTTCGAGGCTTCGTAGGAGCCGAACGGCATGTCGACCACGACCAGCGCATGCTTGGACCCGCGCATCACCGCGTGGCCTTGCAGGATCATCATGTCGAGCGTCACCGGCACGGTGGTTTCGAGCCCGTGCATCACCATGCCGAGCGAGTCGCCGACCAGGATCACGTCGCAATAGCGGTCGACCAGGCGCGCGGTGTGGGCGTGATAGGAGGTCAGCGCAACGATCGGCTCGCCGTTCTTGCGAGCGCGGATGTCCGGCGCGGTCAACCGCTTGATCTCGTCTTGGACTGACATGCTTGAACTCACTGACGCGGAACACAGAGCGGCATGATAGCATACCGCGATGAGTGTGAATTCCATTCGCGAGCCGGAACGCGATCTGCCCGTGCGCGGCGAATATGACGTCGTGGTGCTGGGCGGCGGCCCGGCCGGCATCGCTGCCGCTGCATCGGCAGCAGCCCTCGGCCGCAAGACGCTGATGGTCGAGCGCTACGGCTTCCTCGGCGGCATGGGGACCGCCGCCGGCGTCACCGGCTTCTGCGGACTCTATGCCAACGTCCATGGCAAGCACCGCCAGGTGGTGCACGGCATCGCCGATGAATTGCTGGCGCGGATCGACCGGCTCGGGGGCTTGAACACGCCGCATGTGGCATTCGGCAAGATCCAGGCTCAGGCCTACGACACCGCCGCCTACAAGTGCGCAGCCGACGACCTCCTGCTCGGCCACAAGGCGGACATCCTGTTCCACGCGCTCGGCGCCGGCGTCGTGATGGATGCCGACGACGCCATCCGCGCTCTGATCGTGGAAACGAAATCCGGACGTCAGGCCGTGATCGGCCGCGTCTTCATCGACTGCTCCGGCGATGGCGATCTCGCCGCCTGGGCCGGCGCGCCCTATGAGCGCGGCGACGGCCACGGCGGCATGCTCTATCCGACCATGATGTTCCGGCTGAACGGCGTCGATCCGGCGGCTGCCGGCGAAGCCTGGACCACGATCCCGCAATTGATGGACGAGGCCGAGAAACGCGGCGTCAACTTCCCTCGCAAGGGTGCGATCGTGCGTCCGCAGAAAAATCCGATCGAGTGGCGCGTCAACGTCACCCAGATGAAGAAGCCCGACGGCAGCGCCATCGACGGCATCGACGCCGATGAGCTCTCGGCCGGCGAGATCGAAGGCCGCCGCCAGGTGATGCAGTTCTTCGACTTCCTCAAGCGCGAGGCGCCGGGCTTCGCCAATTCCTACGTGGTCGACACGCCGCCGCAGCTCGGCATCCGCGAGACGCGGCGGATCACTGGGCCGTATCAGCTCAGCGGCGAGGACGTGCTGACCTGCGCCGACTTTCCCGACAGCATTGGCGTCAACGGCTGGCCGATCGAGGCGCACAAGGCCGGCACGGTCGAGTGGAAGTGGCCGCCAATCCCGGAGTCGCGTGGCTTCTGCCAGATGCCCTACCGCATGGTGCTGCCGCAGAAGCTGAAGAACCTTTTGGTGGCGGGCCGCTGCGCCTCGATGACGCACGAGGGCCAATCGGCAGCGCGGGTGAGCGGCGCCTGCTTCGTCATGGGCCAAGCGG
The DNA here is from genome assembly GCA_963785665.1 of uncultured Alphaproteobacteria bacterium. Classification (GTDB taxonomy): domain Bacteria; phylum Pseudomonadota; class Alphaproteobacteria; order Rhizobiales; family Xanthobacteraceae; genus Z2-YC6860. The sequence goes on along the minus strand of CAWAWF010000013.1, from coordinate 368,662 downwards.
CCGCCACCGCCGCGCATCTGGCGCTCGCCGGCAACTCCGCGCTCGCCGAGATACCGGTCGAAGCGCTGCAAGGCTTGCTTGAGAAGAACGGCGCGTATCTCGGACGCGACGTGAACTAACCGAGAAACAACATGAAGAAAATTGCCGCCGCCATTTTCGTCATCGTGCTTTCCGCACTGCCCGCATCGGCGCAGGACTGGCCTACCAAGCCGGTGCGGATCGTGGTGCCGTTCGGCGCCGGCTCGACACCCGACGTGGTGGCGCGGCTGATTGCCGACCATTTGCAGAAAAAGCTCGGTCAGCCGTTTGTCATCGACAACAAGCCGGGAGCGAGCGGCAACATCGGCACCGACGCCGTCGCCAAGGCAGCGCCCGACGGCACCACCATCGGGGTCAGCATCGGCGGGCCGCTTGCCATCAACACTTTGCTGTTCTCGAAGCTGCCCTATGACCCCAAGACCGACATCGCGCCGATCACCCAACTGGTGACGCAGCCGAGCCTGCTCGCGGTCAATTCCAAGGTTATGGTTAACGACGTTAAGGAACTTGTTGCGCTTTTGAAGCGCGAACCGGGCAAATACAACTTCGGATCGATCGGTAACGGCTCGCTGTCGCACCTTGCCATGGAGGCGATCGCGCTCGCCGCCGGCACCACCATGGTGCACGTCCCCTACGCTTCGTCGCCCGCGGCGATGACCGCGATCATCCGCGGCGACGTGCAAATGGGCTGCCTGCCTGCGATCTCGGTCACGCCGCATGCGGGCTCGGGCTCGATCAAAATCCTCGCCGTCTCGACCGCCAAGCGCTCGCCATATTTGCCGCAGATTCCGACCCTGAAAGAGGCTGGAATCGACGTCGATGCCGATGCCTGGATGGGCATGATCGCGCCCGCGCACACGCCGGAGGGTGTCGTTGCGAAGATTCAGCGTGAGATGGTAGAAGCAATCCGGACGGACGCGGTCCGCGATAAGCTTGCCGCGCAATTGATGGAGCCGGTCGGCAGCACTCCGAGCGAGTTCCGGGCGCGGATCGACAGCGAGATCGGCCGCTGGGGGCCGGTCATCAAGGCCGCGAACATCAAGGTGAACTGACGCGTGTCCGTCAGCAGGATGGTTGGTTTTTCTGGGGTAGCGTGGGAGTGACTGGCAATGAGCACGGATCCATTTCCGGACGTCACGGCTGACGAATCGGGCATCGTGCCGCCGCAGGCGTCGCGTCCGCCGGAGTGGCCGAAGAAGCTTCGCACGCTGACCGCGGCAGAGCTCGACCGCCTGACCATCGACAGTAGCGGCCGGTTTTACTGGGACGGCAAGATCGTCAATTACGACACCGGGCCAAAGCAGCTCACCAATCAGTCGTCGGACTCGCTCGACCGCTCGCTCGAAATGCTCGAGCGCACCAGCTTCGACCTCGGCGGGCGGAAGACGCCGGCCACCATCGAAGGCCAGCTCGCGGAGCCGGCCGGCTCCAGTGCCGAGCCCGGCGCGGTCGATCTCGACATCGTTCGCGCGCAGGCGGCCGCCGCGGTCGCCGAGGTGACGATGGGAATGGGAGTTCGCAGCGACCGCACCCACGTCAAACTGTCGCGCGGTCAAACCGTCGGCGCGGTCATCGTGGTGTTGGCAATGGCAATCGGCGCCTTCAGCATGGCCACCTACGGCTACGTCGCGGCGCGCGACTGGGGCTGCAAGACCGGCGCTTTCAAGGATGGCTGCCCGGTGATCCCTGTGGTCAAGCCACCGGAGCGGCCTGACATTCCGGCCTAGGCCGTGAATCGAATCATAACGCTGCACTTGTCCACCGAAGGCCGCAAGCGCGGCCTTCGGGCGCTTTGACTTCGCGGCACCAGCCGGGAAACATGGCGCGACATGAGTCTCTTTCCGGCCTTTGTCAGCGCGCGAAAGCGCCAGCGGGAGCAGGCTCCGACGCCGGAGCCAGCGGCCGAAGAAGCGTTTGCCGAGCCGTCGCACGACGACGATAACGACATCTTCAGTCTGCTGCCCCCGCAGGAACTCGCCACCGAGCATACGGAGCCCGGCGCCGAGCCGCCGCCGCCCGAGCCGATCGGACGCAATCTTCATCCGGTCGATATGACCGATCTCAGCCGGTTGTCGATCGACCGCGAGGGCCGGCTGTACTGGGACGGCAGGGCGGTGGAGACGCATCATCGGTTTGCCATGTCGCGCCAGCAGGTCATCGCCGCGAGCATCGTGGCGGCGTTCGTGGTGATCGGCGCGATCGGGGGTGTGCTGCAGGGATCGGTCGCGGCGCGCGACTGGGCCTGCCGGCTCGGCTGGTCGGCGAACGCCTGTGCCATGCCCCAGCCGCACGCCGACGCAGAGATTCCGGCGTAGCGCGCATTGTTCATCTCCGATTCAATTTTCAAACAGCAGGCCTCGTTCCCGCGGCGCGATTGCGTCCGGGTCATGTCGGCCGATGCACCTTCGGAAAGTCCGAGGGGGCGCGGGACGCCGGGGGTCCAGCGGACCCACGGGTTTCGATATCTCGCGATACCGAAGCAGAACGGCGATCTCGGCCGAGGCCGCCGTCCGGATAATGAAACCGCAAGTCCGCCTTCTCTCCAACGTCCCGCGCGCAGTGTTTGAGGTTTGCTCCGCAGGTCCCCCGGTGGTCTGAGTTTGCTAACCACCGCTTTGAGTCTCGACGACACCTGGCCGCTTGGCGCGGAGTTGCGGCATCGTCACCAAGAGACTCGTGACGCCAACCCGTGGCGCCAGGAACCGTGCGGCTTGGACCTGCCTCGCGTTGGGTGTGCGTGTTGCACCCGTGCGCGGCCACCGCTCTCCGGTCCCGCTTGTCGACGCCTCTAGTACCCGCTTTTCTTGAAGCGTGAGTCGTGATTCAAGATTGGGATGATACCCAAAGCAAGAGAAGTTGACCTTTCGAGGAAAGATCGCAAGGTTCTGGCGGCTTGTTGTCGCTCGCCTGTGACATTGCAGCGCGATTTGAAGCGGGCGCGGATAGTTCTGTTGGCGGCGGCCGGGCGCAGCACCCGGTCGATCGCCAAGGAGGTTGGGGTCCAGCCTCGGATTGTCAGTCTTTGGCGGCGTCGCTATGCCGAGCTTGGTCTTGAGGGACTGAAAGACAAGCCGCGGCCTGGCAAGCAGCCGATCTACACGAAGGCAACCGACAAGCGGATTCTGAAGCTGCTGGACAAGCCGCCGCCAGAAGGATTTGCACGCTGGACCGGACCTCTGCTGGCCGAGGCGATGGGCGATGTTGACGTCCAATATGTCTGGCGGTTCCTGCGCTGCCACAAGATTGACCTCGTGGTTCGCAAGTCCTGGTGTGAGAGCAACGACCCGAACTTTACGGCCAAAGCTGCTGATGTTGTTGGCCTCTATATCGCCCCGCCCGCGAAGGCCATTGTGCTATGCGTGGACGAAAAGCCTTCGATCCAGGCTTTGGAGCGAGCGCAGGGCTATCTGAAGTTGCCCAATGGCCGCGCCTTGACCGGCCAGAGCCACGACTACAAGCGGCATGGCACGACAACACTGTTTGCAGCGCTCGAAGTCGCTACCGGAAAGATCATCGCGGCTCATTCAAAACGGCGGCGCCGCGTCGAGTTTCTTGAGTTCATGAACAGCGTCATCGCGGCTTTTCCGAACCGCCATCTTCACGTCATCCTCGACAACCTCAACACTCACAAAAAGAATGAGCCTTGGCTCAAGACGCATCCGAATGTGCGGTTTCATTTCACGCCGACAAGCGCGTCATGGCTCAATCAGGTCGAAGTATGGTTCTCGATCTTGCAGGGGCAGTCGCTCAGCGGCGCGTCCTTCACAAGCCTCAAACAGCTCGAGGAGCACATCGATGCATATATCAACGCATATAACGGGAAAGCTGAGCCCTTCGTCTGGACCAAGAAAAAGGTCCGTCAACGCCGGTTCAAAGGTCGCCGTATCACTCACCTCTGATTCCGGGTACTAGAAGCGCCCTCGGATGGACCGGCCTGCGCGCATTATCAGGCCGTCGGAGGGGCGCGGGGATAAGTTCGCCAAGGGAATTATTTGCGCGAGCGCGAACTTTATTTTGCGGGATGGCCGCGGGGATAGCACGGCGCTTGCTTCTATCCCCGGTCGGCGCGCGGTCACACCACCGGCGAACGCCCGCCGTCGACATTGGTCGCGGTGCCGGTGATGTAGCCGCCCTGCTCCGACACCAGGAAGCACGCCAGGTTGGCGAACTCCTCGGCCTTGCCGACCCGGCCGAGCGGAATCTCCTTCTTCGCATTGGCGTAATACTGATCGAGCGGCACATTGGTCGCCTTGGCCCGCTGCACATGCTGATCGGCTTCGATCAGTCCAACCAGCATGGCGTTCACCAGCACGTTGTGCGGGGCGAACTCCGCCGACAGCGCCTTGGTCATCGCCATACCGGCGGCGCGCGACACCGAGGTCGGCATGCTGTTCGGCCGCGGCGCCTTGGCGCCGATGTTGAGCACGTTGATGATGCGGCCCCAGCGCCGCTCCTTCATCTGCGGCGAGACGAGGCGGATCAGGCGGACCGCCGCGAACAGCTTCTGCTCGATGTCGTGATGCAGGATCTCGTCGGTCACCTTCTCGAACGCCATCGCCCGCGAGGTGCCGGCGTTGTTGACGATGATGTCGACCTTGCCGAACGCCTTCATCACCTCGTCGTAGCCGCGCTGGATGTCGGCTGCGACCCCGACGTCGGCCTGCACGCCGATCACGTGGGTCGAGTTGCTGCCTTTGGCACTCGTCTTGATCGCGGCGACCGCCTTGTCGAGCGCCTCCCTGCCTCGACCGAAGATGGCGACCTCGGCGCCCGAGGCGGCGAACCGCGTCGCAATCGCAAGGCCGATGCCTTTGCTGCCGCCGGTGACGATGGCGGAACGGCCGGAAAGACTGATTTGCATGGAAGGCTCCCTGCCCCATCTGCGGGGTCAAGGGATTCCTAGCGTTGCCGGAGCGCGGCGGAAAGGCCTATCGCGCGAGCTTGCGCGCCACGATGCGGTGAATCTTCTTGCCCGAGGAGGCGCTGACCGGCTCGTCGTCGAGCAGCAACGCCGCGGCGCCTTCAAGGCCTTCGCGGATCAGCGCGCTCTCGAAGGCGGAATAGAGCCGGCCATGAGGATCGCGCTGGTCGGCGCCATTGGTGACGCGCCAGCTCAGATAAAGAATACCGTCGGGCTTCAGGATGGCGAGCAGGCGGCGCACAGCGTCGAGAATCTGCGGACGGCGCAGATGCATGATCACCGTCTCGCACAGCACGTTGTCAAAGCCTGCGTCCGGCACGCCGGCCAGCACCGGCAGCACGCCGGTGGCAAACGCCAGCCGCGGATAGCGCAGCCGCGCCTGTTCGAGCAGCGCGTCGGAGGCGTCGTAGCCGATGGCATCGAAGCCTGAGGCTGCGAGAAACGCCACCTCGCGGCCAGAGCCGCAGCCGACATCGGCGGTGCGGCCGCCGGGATGGAAAAAGCGCCGGATCAGCGCATGCAGATCGGTCGGCGCCGGCTGCGCGTGCCAGTCCTTGGCGAACTCGGCTGCGCCCGTGTCATAGGCGCCGAGCGTCTCCCGGTCCATGCGTCGCACTCTTCGGATGGCGTTCTGCAGCGTTTGTAGCATATCCGGATCAAGACTCTGCGGCGCGCAGCGGCACCACCACGCCGGAAGCCATATCTGAGTCGGCCGCGTTCGCCACCACGACGCGGTTTCGTCCGGCCCGCTTCGCCGCATAGACCGCCATGTCGGCGCGCCGCATCAATGTCTCGAGGTCGTAGCCGAACGCGTCCGTCGAGGCGATGCCGAGGCTTGCCGTCGCCCGCACCACGGTGCCCGCCACCTCCATCATGGTCTGCTCGAACTGGAAGCGGATGCGCTCGGCGACCCGGTAGGCCTGGTCGGTGGTGGTGTATGGCAGCAGGCAGCAGAACTCCTCGCCGCCGATGCGGAACAGGAAATCGGTCGGCCGGATGCAGGCGTTCACCAGTTCGACGAAGCTCACCAGCACATCGTCGCCGCCGGAATGGCCGAAGCGGTCGTTGAAGGCCTTGAACTGGTCGATGTCGAGGAACACCAGGCAAAGCTGAGCCTTCTCGTGGGCGTGGCGCTGCAACAGCCGCTCGCCCCGCAACATGAAGGCGCGCCGGTTGAGCGCGCCGGTGAGCGGATCGGTCTGCGCCTTGGTGCGCTGGTCGAGCTCAAGCCGCTCCTTGGAGAGCGACACCAGCAGCACGGAGAGAAGAATGGTGTGGCCGAACATCGCCAGATTGAAGGCGCCGAGCCAGCCGGGGTCCGGCGGCAACGCGCCGAACGGAAACGGCGCCAGATCGATCAGGGCGACGCGGACGGCGAAGAACAGCGCAAACGAGCCGAAGATCACGATCACCGGCCAGCGCGACGGCAGCCGCTCGTCGCGGCCGCGCCAGAACTCCACCGCCGACATGAACAGCAACGGCGCGATCAGGCCGGACGACAGCACGATCCGGAACGGCACGTTGGTCATGAACGACGGCAGCAGACCGGTGGCGAGCCACACCAGCGGCGCCAGGATGACCGGGCTCCACAGCGCCTGTCGGCGGCCGAACGTCCGCGCGCCCTGCCAGCAGCAGGCGAACGAGGCGATCAGCGCGGCATTGCCGATGCCGACGCTGACGAGGCCGTCGGCGCCGCGCATCATGTAGAGGACCGAGGTGGCGCTGGCGAGCAGCAGGCTGGCGCTCCACCAGCCGAACCAGGCCGCGGAGCGGTTCTTCAGCCAGAACACCACGAACAGCGCGCCGAGCACGAGCTTGATGAACAGGCCGAACAACAGGACCGTGAAGGTATCGATCGGCATGAACGGGCGCGCGGAGCCTCTGCGAATCGGAGGCAGTGTAGCGGAGAGTCGGTTATTCCACACGCTGGTCGCGCGTGAAGCCCGCGCTCAGCGCGCCACCGCCTGGTCGTAAAGCTCGGGCCTGAAGCCGACCACGAGCTTGCCGCCGCCGAGATCGAGCACCGGCCGCTTGATCATGGAGGGCTGGTCGAGCATCAGCGCGATTGCCTTGTTCTCGGTGAGGCCCTGCTTGTCCTTGTCGGGCAGCTTCTTGAAGGTGAGGCCCGCGCGGTTGAGCAGCGTCTCCCAGCCGGCCTTCTTGGCCCAGCGCTCCAGCCGGTCGCGCTCGATGCCGGCGGTCTTGTAGTCATGGAAGGCGTACTTCGACGCCGTGCTTGTCGAGCCAGGCGCGGGCCTTCTTCATGGTGTCGCAGTTCTTGATGCCGTAGATGGTGATGGGCATGTGCGTTTCCATTGATCATCCAGCTGCAGACCATCTTATAGCTGAGCATGTTCGCGTAGTTCGTCTGAAGTCAGCTCGGATTTTCTCCCGACCCACCAAACCTCGGTATAGTGATTGGCAGTACAGCGCTAGTCCGAAGATACTTCCGGAATTGGCTGCGCTTCACACCGGAGTCGCTGTCCTAACAGTTGCTCAACCGGTCCCGGGTAACGTCTGATCGCGTGACCTTATCGATTCTCTGACCGTTTCCAACGTCCGCCCTAAATACTGGGGATCGTGATAACCGAACATCTGTTGTAAGTCGGGCTTTGAATTCGTGATTGTCTATCCGAGAATCGATGCCTTGGCTCACTAAATCATTGCCCATCGAGTTCACGTAGTTCCAGCCTGTGAGCCAATACGGAAATTCCTAGTTCACGCTTTCGAGCGCACAGATCGTGGACAATATGTTCAGGAGCTGAAAATCTTCTGAGCCAAGTTCAGACCGTCTAGCTCATCAGGTTACGATTGGGCGCAACGTGCGTGAGGTCCACCAACTCAGTTCGCACCGCAATCCAGATCTGACGAAAATTCTTCAAATCCGTTCAGATCACCGACGGACAGGATTGTTGAAGACGCTAAGAGCGTATTGCATCCGACCTTCATTTTGAGGCTGTCCGAGTGGACATGCGATTGGTCTATCGCCCGGCGAATTTCGGCGACTACGTATTGCTGGAGTCCCTTAGCCGGGCGGACAATCTCGACTCCCCTCATCTTGCCAGATCTGCTGGTCGCGCCACACGTAACGTCCCTCGCGAGAAAAGTCATTCGTAGTCTGACGTCTCGCCAGTTATTTTCTCATGTGCCTGAACCCCGGCAACAGATAATGGGGCTGACGGCCCCAAGACAAGTCTCGTCACTCCCACTCAATCGTCCCCGGCGGCTTGCTGGTGACGTCGTACACCACGCGGTTGACGCCCTTGACCTCGTTGATGATGCGCGTCGCGACGTTGCCGATGAACTTCATGTCGAACGGATAGAAGTCGGCGGTCATGCCGTCGGTCGAGGTGACGGCGCGCAGCCCCACCACGAAGTCGTAGGTGCGGCCGTCGCCCATGACGCCGACGGTCTTGACCGGAAGGATGACGGCGAAGGCCTGCCAGATGGTGTCGTAGAGGCCGGCCTTGCGGATTTCGTCGATGTAGATGTCGTCGGCGAGGCGGAGGATGTCGAGCTTTTCAGTGGTGATCTCGCCCGGGCAGCGGATGGCGAGGCCCGGGCCCGGAAACGGATGGCGGCCGACGAACACGTCGGGACAGGCCGAGCTCGCGGCCGAGCGCCCTCACCTCGTCCTTGAACAGCTCGCGAAGCGGCTCGACCAGCTTCATGTTCATCCGCGCCGGCAGACCGCCGACGTTGTGGTGCGACTTGATGGTGACCGACGGCCCGCCGGTGAACGACACGCTCTCGATCACGTCGGGATAGAGCGTGCCCTGCGCCAGGAACTCCGCGCCGCCGATCTTCTTGGCCTCGGCCTCGAACACGTCGATGAACAGCCGGCCGATGGTCTTGCGCTTCTGCTCGGGGTCGGTGGTGCCTTCCAGCGCGCCGAGGAATTGCTTCGAGGCGTCGACGTGGACCAGCGGGATGTTGTAGTGGCCGCGGAACAGATCGACCACGGACTTGCCTTCGTTGAGCCGAAGCAGCCCGTGATCGACGAACACGCAGGTGAGCTGGTCGCCGATCGCCTCGTGGATCAGCACGGCGGCGACAGCGGAGTCGACGCCGCCGCGACAGCCCGCAGATCACCCGGCCCTTGCCGACCTGCTTCCGGATTTTCTCGATCGCCTCGTCCTTGTAGGCGCGCATGGTCCAGTCGCCGCGGCACTGCGCGATCTTGCGGATGAAGTTGCGCAGCAAGCTGCGCGCCCTGTGGTGTGTGCATCACCTCGAGATGGAATTGCGTGGCGTAGAACTTCCGCTTCTCGTCGGCGATCATGGCGATCGGCGCGTTGGCCGAGGTGCCGACGACGCGGAAGCCCTTCGGCAGCCGCGTCACCCGGTCGCCGTGGCTCATCCAGACCGGATACTTCTCGCCTTTCTTCCAGACGTCCTCAAAGAGCGGCGTGTCCTCGGTGACCAGCACCTCGGCGCGGCCGAACTCGCGATGGTGGCCCGCCTCGACCTCGCCGCCGAGCTGGTGCGCCATCGCCTGCTCGCCGTAGCAGATGCCGAGCACCGGCACGCCGGCGTCGAACAACTCCTTCGGCGCAAGCGGCGCGTTCTTGTCGAGCACCGAGGCAGGCCCGCCGGACAGGATCACGGCGGTGGGCTTCATCCGCGCGAAGGCCTCGGCGGCCTTCTGGTACGGAACGATTTCGGAATAGACCTTCTCTTCGCGAACCCGGCGCGCAATGAGCTGCGTCACCTGGGAGCCGAAATCGATAATCAGAATCTTGTCGTGGTGTTCCATAGCCGGTTCTACGGGAGCGGTCTGAGTCTGTCGAGCTTGAGCCGGTGGTGTCATGAGCGCCGCAGGATGCTGACGAAAAAGCCGTCGGTGTCGGTCCGGCGCGGCGTCATCAGCAGGCCTTCGGCCGATCCAAGCGCCGCGCGCTTGAAAAGATAGGCGCGCTCGCCCAGCGCGTCGGCAACCCGGTCAGGCTTTTCCACGGAAAAATCCGGATGGCGGCCGGTGAAGGCGCGGATTTGAGCGCCGTTTTCCTCGTCCAGCACCGAACAGGTGACATAGGCGATGCGGCCACCGGCCTTCACCAGCGGAACCGCGCGCTCCAGCGTCTCGGTCTGCTCCTTCTGGCGGACTTCGAGGGCGCCCGGCCGGACCCGCCATTTGGCGTCGGGATTGCGCCGCCAGGCGCCGATCCCGGTGCAGGGCGCGTCGATCAGCACCAGGTCGAGGCGGCCTTCGAGATCGGCAAGCTCGTTGCCGACGGATTTCGGCGGCCGGATCTGGACGTTGCGGGCGCCGGAGCGGTCGAGCCGGTCGTGGATCGGGGCAAGCCGGCGCTTGTCGTCGTCGGTGGCGTAAACTTGCCCCTTGTTCTGCATCGCCGCCGCCATGGCGAGAGTCTTGCCGCCGCCGCCAGCGCAAAGATCGAGCACCTGCTCGCCGGGCTTGGCGTCGGCGAGGAGCGCCGCAAGCTGCGAGCCCTCGTCCTGGATTTCGACCATGCCCTTGAGGTAGGCGAACTCGGCATGCACGGCCGGGCTCTTGGCGTCGGCGCGGAGCTTGATGCGGAGCCCCTGCGGCGACCACCGGGTCGGCTCGGGCGAGAGATCGGCGAGCGACGTGGCCACCTCGTCGCGGGTCGCCTTGATGGTGTTGGCGCGAAGATCGAGCGGCGCGCGCGACGCCAGCGCGGCGCCCTCCTCGGCGCGCTCGTCGCCGAGCACGCGGGCGAGATACGGGTCCAGCCATTCCGGATAGTCGCCGAGCACATGGGGCGGTGCGCCGGATAAGTCGGCGGCGGTGAGCCGGGCGCGCTCGGCGTCGGAGAGTGGCGGCGGCGAATGGCCGGTGCCGTCGGCGAGCCGGGCGATCACGTCAAGCTCGAGGCCGCGCTCGCGGACCAGCATGCCGAGCGCGGTGGCCCGCGGAGTGTCCTCGCCCATGATGTAGGCCGACGAAGCGCGGCGGCGCAGCGCGTCATAGACGAGACCGGCGATACCGGCGCGGTCGCCGGAGCCGGCGAACCTGTGCGAAAGCCCCCAGTCCTTCAACGTGTCGGCGGCAGGCCGCCGCCGCGCGCCGATGTCGGCCAGGACCTCGATCGCGGCGGCGAGCCGCGCGCCCGGGGTCATTATGGCAATCCCAGCATGATACGGACCATGAAGATCAGCCACATGATCAGCAGCACCAGGGCGCCGACGCCATAGAACCCGCCGCGCCACTCGACGGTGTTGCTGGTGACATGCACGGTGGCCTGCAGGACCCGGAACAGAACGAAGATCCAGGCCATCACCACGAACAGCAGATCGGCGTGCCGGGTGATGATGGCGAGGATGGTCAGCACATAGAACAGCACCGGCAGCTCGAATTGATTGCTGAAGGCGTTGCCGAACTGCGTCGCGCGCGGCGGCCAGTTCGGCTCGCGTAGCGCGATGCTCTCGATGCGAAGCTCGCCCCGCTTGAGCGCCGTGGTGCGGAAATACATCATCCCGAGCATCACCGCGAAGGTCAGCAGGACCTGCACGAACAGCGGCGCGAGGATCATCGGAAGCGTCATGGGAGAACCCCTCTGCAATGGCGTGGCGGCGGTGCCGCCATGTCTATGTAGTGATCGCGGATGGGTTAGAGAAGCACCGCGGCGGCCCGTTTCACAGCTTGACGCTGATGGCGGTTTCGCCCTCCTCGTCCACCAGCGTGCTCTGCCAGGTTTTGCCGTCGAACAGCGCGGCGTGGACGGCGTCGGCGGTGCCGCCGTGGTTGAGGTTGGCGGTGATCAGCACGCCGCCAGTCTTGAGCAGGCCGTGCAGCGCCTTGTGCAGCGCCGGCACCGGCGTGTTGCCGTCGAAGAACGCCACGTCATAGCCCGGCTCCAGCGAAGGCAGCACCTTGGCGAAATCGCCCTCGTGCACGGTGATGCGCTTGCCGAAGCCCGCCGCCGCGATGTTGTCGCGGGCGAGCCGCACATGCTCCGGATCGCGCTCGATGGTATCGACTTTGGCTTTGGGCGCACCGTGGGCAAACGAGACCGAGGTGTAGCCGAGCGCGCAGCCGAGCTCGAGGATGCGCGTGGCGCCAGCCGCCGCGGCGATGGTGCTGAGCAGCGGGCCGTTGCTGTAGGGATAGGCGCCGCAGCCGTGCTTGGCGCGGTGCTTGAGCGTCGCGTCGCGGACGTGGGCGAACGGGTCGGCGGCGCCGTTGCAATTCATGCGGTCAGCTCTGGGTCCAGGCGGCCACCATCGCAAGCGCGGCGTCCACGATCTTCTGCCATTGCATCAGGTCGGGCTCGAGGAAGGTGATGCCAATCTGCAAGCCCGAGTTCGACAGACATTCCGACGCCGCAGGTGCGCTCGACCCGTTTCAGGCGATCGCGGCAATCGAACATCAAGTCGCGCCGGGCAACCGGGCGGAAGAGGTCGATGTCCCTGTCCTGGCCCTCCAGCGGGGGCACCTTCCATCTTCGGCCTTCAAGCCCCGCCGCCGTATAGATATTGAGGCGTTCCGTGTCGGCGCGACCGGCCGCGAACATGTACGAACGATCGCGCGGGCGCGATGCCGTCGCGCTCGTTAACGTCATCTCGACAAGAATTTGGCCGCGCGCACGAACGGCCGCGCGCAGGGCGGGCGTGCTGGCGCCCAAGGCGTCGTCATAGTCGTCCTTCAGGCCGCTCCGGTCCGGTAGCGAAAACCCGAGGTAAACGATGCGCCGTTCAGTGCTCGCTTGCTCGGACAGCGTGTCATGAAACCGCGGCAGGAACATCTCCAGGGTGATCAGCAGCCGATGCTGCCCCAATCTGGTCTCGATAATTTTCTGGCCTTGCGCCGAAGCATCGTGCGCCCATCCGATCAAGACGGCGAGGACCCAGGCCGAGATGATGCGCGCCATCATCGCCGCTCCGCGCCGACGCGCACCAACAGCTTGCCGAAATTCTCGCCGCGCAGCAGCCCGATCAGCGCGCGCGGGGCTTTCTCGATGCCGTCGACCACATCCTCGCGGTACTTGATGCGGCCATCGCGAAGCCAGGCCGACACGTCGCGGAGGAAATCGCCGTGACGCGCGGCAAAGTCCGTAACGATGAAGCCGCGCAAGCGTCAGCCGCTTGGTGAGGATGGCGCGGGTCACGGCCGAAGTCCGCAGTTCGCCCGGCCGGCATCTCGGTGGCGTTGTAGGTGGCGATCTGGCCGCACACCGGCACGCGGGCGAAGTTATTGAGCAGCGGGAAGATCGCCTCGAACACGGCGCCGCCGACATTCTCGAAATAGACGTCGATGCCGTTCGGGCACGCCTGCTTGAGCCGCCCCGGCAGGTCGGGCGCGCGATGGTCGATGCAGGCGTCGAAGCCAAGCTCGTCGACCACGTAGCGGCACTTGTCCGGACCGCCGGCGATGCCGACGGCGCGCGCGCCCTTGATCCTGGCGATCTGGCCGACCACCGAGCCGACCGCGCCGGACGCGGCCGACACCACCACGGTCTCGCCGGCCTTCGGCTGTCCGATCTCGAGCAGGCCGGTGTACGCGGTCATGCCCGGCATGCCGAGCACGCCAAGCGCGGTCGAGACGGGAGCAAGCGCCGGATCGATCTTGCGAACGAGCTTGCCGTCGGAGATGGCGTGGGTCTGCCAGCCGTTCGGGCTGAACACGATGTCGCCCGTGGCGAAGCCGTCGAGGTTCGACGACACGACCTCGGCGACCGTGCGGCCCTCCATCACCTGACCGATCGCGACCGGCGCGGCGTAGGACGGCGCATCGCTCATCCGCCCGCGCATGTAGGGGTCGAGCGACAGCCACAGCGTGCGGAGCAGCATCTGCCCCGCGCCGGGCGTCGGCACCGGCATATCCTCGATGCGGAAGTCGGACTCCTTCGGCTCGCCGACCGGACGGGCCGCAAGCAGAACGCGCGTGCCGGATTCCACGCCCCGCTTCGCGGCCACCCTCCCCTGGCGGGGAGGGAAAGAACGCGGCTACGCCCGGCTCGGGTAGTTCGGGCTCTCGCGCGTGATCGTCACGTCGTGGACGTGGCTTTCGCGCAGGCCCGCCGAGGAGATGCGGATGAACTGCGCCTTGCTGTGGAGTTCGGCCATGTCCTTGGCGCCGACATAGCCCATCGCGGCGCGCAAGCCGCCGGCGAGCTGATGCAGCACCGTCGCGACCGGACCCTTGTAGGGCACCTGGCCTTCGATGCCCTCGGGCACGAGCTTGAGGTGATCCTTGATGTCCTGCTGGAAATAACGATCGGCGGAGCCGCGCGCCATCGCGCCGACCGAGCCCATGCCGCGATACGATTTGTAGGAGCGGCCCTGATAGAGATACGCCTCGCCCGGCGTCTCGTCGGTGCCGGCCAGCAGCGAGCCGACCATGGCAACGTCGGCGCCGGCGGCCAGCGCCTTGGCGAGATCGCCGGAATACTTGATGCCGCCGTCGGCGATCACCGGCGTGTTGGCCTTCTTCGCGGACTCGACCGCGTCCATGATGGCGGTGAGCTGCGGCACGCCGACGCCCGCAACCATCCGCGTGGTGCAGATCGAGCCCGGCCCGATGCCGACCTTGATGGAGTCCGCGCCGGCATCGATCAGCGCCTGGGCGCCCTCGGCGGTGGCGACATTGCCGGCCACCACCTGCACCTTGTTGGAGGCGCGCTTGATGCGGTTGACGGCGTTGAGCACATGCTGCGAGTGGCCGTGCGCGGTGTCGACCACGACGAGATCGACGCCGGCATCGATCAGCCGCTCGGTGCGGTCGTAGCCCTTGTCGCCGACCGTGGTGGCGGCGGCGACGCGGAGCCGCCCCTGCTCGTCCTTGCAGGCGTTCGGGTTGGCGACCGCCTTCTCGATGTCCTTCACCGTGATCAGGCCGACGCAGCGGTAGTCGCTGTCGACCACCAGAAGCTTCTCGATCCGGCGCTGGTGCAGCAGCCGCTTGGCCTCGTCCTGCCCGACGCCCTCGCGGACCGTGACCAGCTTGTCCTTGGTCATCAGCTCGGCGACGGTCTGGCGCATGTCGGTGGCAAAGCGCACGTCGCGATTGGTCAGGATGCCGACCAGCTTGCCGGGCTTGCCGTTCTGGCCGTTGCCGCCGCCCTCGACCACCGGGACGCCGGAGATGTTGTTCTCCTTCATCAGGGCGAGCGCATCGGCGAGCGTGGCGCCGGGATCGATGGTGAGCGGATTGACCACCATGCCGGACTCGAACTTTTTCACCATGCGGACCTGGGCGGCCTGCTGATCCGGCTCGAAGTTGCGGTGGATGACGCCGATGCCGCCGGCCTGCGCCATGGCGATGGCCATCTGGTACTCGGTGACGGTGTCCATCGCCGAGGCGACGATCGGGATGTTGAGCGCGATGCCGCGGGTGATGTGGGTGCGGATGTCGACTTCGGAGGGCAGCACGTTGGACAAGCCGGGCCGCAGCAGCACGTCGTCGAACGTAAACGCCTCGGGGAGAGAATTGCCGATCACGGCCATAACCAACTCCAGCTCACCCGATATTCGGGGTCATACGGTCCCAGATAGGTAAAATCGGTGGTTTTGCGAGGACTTGGCATCCTCGCCCGACTTCTGTCCCGACTCTGGGCCCGCTTTTGGGTTGGCGACGGTGGATAGCACCAAGGTTGCGGGTTTCATAGGAAAAACGGAAGGAATCTCCTATCCATCCACCGCAACCCCATATGATGAGCGCAGTCCTGCCATTCCTCCGAGTCCCGAACGCATGAAGCACGAGCGCCTCGTTCCGATGATCGTGGCTGTGGCGCTGTTCATGGACAACATGGACTCGACGGTGATCGCGACCTCGCTGCCGGCGATCGCGGTCGACATCGGCACCAGCCCGCTGACCTTGAAGCTCGCGGTGACCTCGTACCTGCTGTCGCTTGCGGTGTTCATCCCGATGAGCGGCTGGACCGCCGACCGGTTCGGCGCCCGCACCGTGTTCCGCGCCGCCATCGCGGTGTTCGTGCTGGGCTCGATCGGCTGCGCGGCGTCGCACTCGATCGCGCAGTTCGTGCTGGCGCGCATCGTGCAGGGCATGGGCGGCGCGATGATGACGCCGGTCGGCCGGCTGATCCTGGTGCGCACCATCGACCGCCGCGAGCTGGTCAACGCCATGGCCTGGGTGTCGATCCCGGCGATGATCGGTCCGCTGATGGGCCCGCCGCTCGGCGGCTTCATCACCACCTTCGCAAGCTGGCACTGGATCTTCTTCATCAACGTGCCGATCGGGCTGCTCGGCATCGTGCTGGTGACGCGCTACATCGAGAACATCAAGGCGGAGGTGCCGGAGCGGTTCGATTTCCCGGGCATGATGCTGTCCGGCACGGCGGTGGCGGGGCTGACGTTCGGGCTGTCGGTCGCGGGCTTCGAGATCGTGCCGTGGCCGATCGTTCTCCTCATCCTCGGCATCGGCGCGGTCGCGCTCGGGTTCTACATCGCCTATGCGCGCCGGGCGCCGGCACCGATCCTCGACTTCAGCCTGCTCAAGCTTCCGACATTTCGGGCAAGCCTGGTCGGCGGCTTCATGTTCCGGATCGGCGTCGGCGCCATGCCATTCCTGCTGCCGCTGCTGCTGCAGGTCGGATTTCATCTGACGCCGTTCAAGTCGGGGCTCATCACCTTCACCTCGACAATGGGGGCGCTGTTCATGAAGGCCGCCGCGCCCCGGATGCTGAAGATGTTCGGCTTCCGCAATGTGCTGGTCAGCAACGCCATTCTCGGCGGGGCGTCGATCGCGCTCTGCGCGATTTTCCGGGACACGACGCCGTTCTGGCTGATGATCGCGATCCTGATGCTGGGCGGCTTCTTCCGCTCGCTGCAGTTCACCTCGGTCAATGCGCTGGCCTACGCGGAGGTGCCGATGGCGCGCATGAGCCGGGCGACCGCGCTCTCCGCGGTCGGCCAGCAGGTGGCGCTGGCGACCGGGGTGGCGGTCGGCGCGCTCACCGTCGAGATGGTGGTGCGCTGGCACGGCCAGGCCGACATCATGGCATCGGACTTCCCGCCGGGTTTCCTGTTGGTCGGCCTGATCGCGGCAAGCTCGGCTTTGATTTTCATGCTGATGCCGCCGAACGCCGGTGCCGAGATGGCGAACCGGGTGCCG
Organism: uncultured Alphaproteobacteria bacterium; assembly: GCA_963785665.1. Taxonomy (GTDB): domain Bacteria; phylum Pseudomonadota; class Alphaproteobacteria; order Rhizobiales; family Xanthobacteraceae; genus Z2-YC6860. The sequence continues at coordinate 351,644 of CAWAWF010000013.1, read as the reverse complement.
GTCACCGCCGGCACATCGGACCAGCGGATGGGGTAACATCCGCGATGCGGCTGACGAGGACGATATTGGCTCTGGCGGTCGCGGCGGCCGTCGTGCTGCCTCGGCCGGCGGACGCGCAGGTCAAGACCGGCGACGAACAGCGCTGCACCGGCGCTGCCGGCGTTACCGCCGACGCGCAGGTCGCTGCTTGCACGGCGCTGATCGACAGCCGCAAGTTCAGCAAGCAGAACCTCGCGATCCTGCATTCCAATCGCGGCGTCGCCTATGGCAAGACAGGCGACTACGACCACGCCATCGCCGATTTCGACGAGGCGTTGAAGATCAACCCGGCCCATGTCCGCGCCTTCATCAACCGCGGCAACGCCCACTTCGCCAAGCGCAACTACGACGCCGCGATCGCCGATTTCAATCAGGCGATCCGGCTCGAGCCGAAGAACGTGCAGAACCTGATCAGCCGCGCCACCGCCTACGAGGCCAAGAACGATCTCAAGAGTGCGATTGCCGACTACGACGCGGCGCTGAAGCTCGATCCCAACTCCACCGCGGCACTGAACACCCGCGGCATCGCCTTGCGGCGAAGCGGCAGCCTCGACCGCGCCATCGCCGACTTCGATCAGGCAATCAAGCTCAACGGCAAGGACGTCGGAGCATACAACAACCGCGCCCTCGCCTACGCTGACCGGCGCGACTTCGACCGCGCCGCGGCCGACTACGAGCAGGCGCTGAAAATCGATCCGAACTCCACGCTGACCTATCTCAACCGCGGCCAACTCTGGCAGACCCGCAAGAGCTACGATCGCGCGCTCGCCGATCTCAACCAGGCAGTGAAGCTTGCGCCCAACAATGCGGCGGCGCTGAACGCCCGCGGGCTGACGTTCGCCGCGCAGGGCGAGTTCGACAAGGCGCTGGTCGATTTCGACAATGCGATCAGGATGGAGCCGAACAACGCCAACACCTACGACAACCGCGGCAATGTGTGGCGCGACCGCGGCCGGTTCGACCGCTCCATCGCGGACTACGACCAGGCGATCTCCCTGTCGCCGGGCTTTGCCTTCGCCTACTACAATCGCGCGCAGGCGCATTACCTCGCCGGCCGCTTCAACGAGGCGCTGGCCGACGCCGGCCAGGCCGCGGCCTACAACCAGAATTCGGCCCAGGCGCTGAGCCTGCGCGGGCTGATCCTGGAGAAACTCGGCAACCGCGACGCCGCCATCGCCGACCTGAAGCGGTCGGCGGCGCTCGATCCGGGCTGGGCGCAGGCAACCGACGCGCTGGCCCGTCTCGCGGCCGACCTGCCGGGGAAGCCGGCGCCTGCGAGTAAACCTGCGGCGGTGGCGGCTCCGCCCAATCCAACGACCCCGCTCGCCGCTCCGAGCGCGGCCTGTCTGGAGTGGTCGGACGGCTGCCGAACCTGTCAGCGGGCGGCATCCGGCGAGATCGCCTGCTCGAACGTCGGCATTGCCTGCGTGCCGAAAGAAGAACAGTGCACGCGCCGCTGAACCCGTGAACCCGGGCGGAGGCTTCCGCGACCAATCCCTGACGGATCGGGGAGACGGCGGATGTTGAAGACTATTCTGGTCGCGGCGGCGCTCATTTCGGCGAGCCATGTTTCGGCAAGTCCTGCATTGGCGCAGGGCGCAGCCCCCGAGGACGCCTGCAAGGCGCGGAACGCGTCGCTCGACGAGCGTCTCGCCTCCTGCACAGCCTTGATCGAAAGCAAGCGCGAGACCGGCCTGCCGCTTGCCATGACTTATTGCAATCGCGGCTTCGCGCTGACCGAGAAGCACGAATTCGATCAGGCGCTCGCCGATCTCGACGAGGCAATCAAGGCCGACCCGAGCTACGCCTGTTCGTTCAGCAACCGCGGCCGGGTGTTCGCCCTGCAAAACCAATTCGATCGCGCCATCGCCGATTACGACATCGCCATCAAGCTCGATCCGAAGTTCGCCATCGCCTACAACAACCGCGGCGACGCGCTGATGCACCAGAAGCAGATCGACCGCGCCATCGCCGATTTCTCGACAGCGATCGAGCTCAACCCGCAGAGCATCCGTGCCTACGGCAACCGCGCGTGGGCCTTCCAGCTCAAGCGCGACTACAAGAGCGCGCTCGCCGACTACAGCAAGGCCATCAAGCTCGAGCCGAACGATCTGCTCGGCTACATCAACCGCGGCAATGTCCATCGCGCGCTCGGCGATCTCGACAGGGCCGCGGCGGACTACGGACAGGCGATCGAGGTTGCGCCCAACGACGCACGCGGCTGGCGCAATCGCGGCCTGATCCGGCTGATGAAGTACGACAACGCCGGCGGCATCTCGGATTACAACAAGGCGATCATGCTCGACCCGAGCGACGCGGATTCCTGGAACAACCGCGCCATCGCGCGACGCGACAGCGGTGACCGCGCCGGCGCTATCGCCGACTTCACGAAGGCGCTGGAGATCAATCCGGGTTTGCCTTCGACGCGGCAGTTGCTGCAACAGTTGGGCGTTAATCCGTAACGCTATCGAGAACGGCGAAGGCCCGCCAAACTTGCGGGCTCTTAAACGGCGAAGGCCCGCTAAAACTTGCGGGCCCTCGCCGTCCAGTAAGATGTAGTGCGCTTGCGTTAGACGACGTGCAGCAGCCACAGAACAACAACAAGGCCCAGCGGCACGCCCAGCAACCAAAGGATGATGGGCATTTCGGTCTCCTCAACGTTTCGATGGCGGTCTAACTCGCAATTGCCGAAAAAAGTTCCGGCCGCGTTAATCACGCCGCTGCGAGTTCAGCCGCGAAAGCCGGTCGCCAGCACGTAGAGCTCGGCCGAGTCGGCGCGGCTCGCCTGCGGCTTGACATGCTTCACCGTTGCGAAGTCGCGCTTCAGCGCCGCGAGCAGCGCGCCCTCGGTGCCGCCCTGGATCACCTTCGCCAGGAAGGCGCCGCCGGGCTTGAGCACCTCGCCCGCGAAAAGCGCCGCCGCCTCGACCAGCGCCATGATCTTGAGATGGTCGGTCGCGCGATGGCCGGTGGCGTTGGCGGCCATGTCGGACAGCACCACGTCGGCCGGACCGCCGAGCATCGCCTTGAGCTTGTCGGGCGCGGCGGGATCGAGGAAGTCGATCGCCGCGAACTCAACGCCGGGCAGCGCCTCCATTTCGAGAAGGTCGATGCCGACCACACGGCCGCGCTCGCCGACACGCTTCGCCGCCACCTGGCTCCAGCCGCCGGGGGCGGCGCCAAGGTCGGCCACCCGCGCGCCCGCTTTGAGGATGTGATGCTTGTCGTCGATCTCGATCAGCTTGAAGGCCGCGCGCGAGCGGAAGCCCTCGCGCTTGGCGCGCACCACGTAAGGATCGTTGAGCTGGCGCTCGAGCCAGGCGCGCGACGACTGCGACTTCCGCTTGTCCTTGACGTGGACCTTCAGCGCACGTCCGCTCGGCTTGCTTTTTTTGCTCGTCGTCACGGCGCGACCTCCTCGCCGCCCCAGACGCCGTCTTCGCGCATCATCTGCACCAGCATGCCCTCGCGGAGCCCGCGGTCGGCGACGCGAAGCCGCGGGCAGGGAAACGCGCGGCGGATCGCCTCCAGGATGGCGCAGCCGGCGAGCACCAGGTCGGCGCGCTCGGCGCCGATGCAGGGATTGGCGACGCGGCCGTCGTAGTCCATCGCCAGAAGCCGTTCGACAACCTCCGTCACTTGCGTATCGGTCATCCAGCAGCCGTCGACGCGGCGGCGCTCGTAGCGCGGCAGTTCGAGATAGACGCCTGCGATCGTGGTCACGGTGCCCGAGGTGCCGAGCATGTGCAGGCCCTCGATGCCGCCCTGCCCTTCGGCGAAGCGATCGACATGCTCGCCGACGTTGGCGATCATCGCCTCGAATGTCTCGCGGCTCACTGTGACACCGCCGAAGCGCTCTGCCAGTGTGACGACGCCGATCGGAATCGAGGTCCAGGCCTGGATCTCGGGATGCGGCGGTCCCTGGCGGCTCGCGGCGCCCGGGCCGAGCCGCACCAGCTCCGAGGAGCCGCCGCCGATATCGAACAGGATCGCGCCGGCGGCAGCCGGATCGAGCAGCGGCGTGCAGCCGGTGGCAGCCAGCAGCGCCTCGGTCTCGCGGTCGACGATCTCAAGCTCGATGCCGACCTCGTTGCGGATGCGCTCGAGGAACTGCAGGCCGTTGCCGGCGGCGCGGCAGGCCTCGGTGGCGATCAGCCGCGAGCGGGTGACGCCACGGTTTCGCATCTTGGCGCGGCACACCCGGAGCGCATCGACGGCGCGCAGGATCGCGGCCTCGCTCAGCATGCCCGAGTTGGTGATGCCCTCGCCGAGCCGGATGATGCGGGAGAACGCGTCGATGACGCGGAAGCTGTCCTGCGTGGCGCGGGCCACCAGCAGCCGGCAATTGTTGGTGCCGAGGTCGAGCGCGGCGTAGCTCGGGCCGGACACGTCCAGCCCCCCGCCGTGGCCGCCGTCATGGCGGTCGTGACGCGGATGCCGATACGGCGACCGCCGCCGGGGTCGCCCCCGGTCGGACGCGGTGCCGAGGCCGGTTGCCCGGGCCTCGTCGTCCATCGCAAACCTTTCCCCGCGCCGAAGCTCGAAGGCGTCCTTTGCCCGGCTCGACGGCGCGGCGGTGATCTCTCGTACTTCGGGGCAAAGTGTAGATACCGGCGGCGGGCGGCGCAACTCTGGGGAGCCGGCAGAACATGGCGAGAACCGCCGGCTGTGCTTGTGAAACAGGGTCCGGTCCTTTATCTCCAAACCGCCCCCGCCCTCACAGATCCCATCGAATTCAGGCCCTCAATGAACATCCAGGATACTCCCGCCTCACGCTCCGCCTACGCCATCGGCGAGCCGGTCAAGCGCAAGGAGGACAGCCAGCTCCTGCGCGGGCAAGGCCGCTATACCGACGACATCAACCTGACGAAGCAGGCCTATGCCTACATGCTGCGCTCCAGCGTCGCCCACGGCCGCATCAAGTCGGTCAACACCGACGCCGCCCGCAAGATGAAGGGCGTGCTCGCCGTCTATACCGGCGAGGACGTGAAGGGCTACGGCACTATCCAGTCCGGCCTGCCGTTCAAGAGCCGCGACGGCTCCGACATGAAGAAGCCCGGACGCGCCATGCTGCCGACCGACAAGGTGCGGTTCGTCGGCGATCCGATCGCCTGCGTAGTGGCGGAGACGGTAGCGCAGGCCAAGGATGCCGCGGAGGCGATCGAGCTCGACATCGAGCCGCTGCCGGTGGTGGTCGACTTCACCAAGGCCGACGCCAAAGGCGCGCCGGCGATCTTCGAGGATATCCCGGACAATGTGGCGCTCGACTACCACTACGGCGACACCGAGAAGGTGAACGCTGCCTTCGCAAGCGCCGCGCACAAGGTGAAGCTCAAGATTCAGAACACCCGGCTGATCGTCAACGCGATGGAGCCGCGCGCCGCGGTCGGCGAATACGACAAGGCCAAGGACAGCTACACGCTGCATTCCGTCAGCCAGGGCGTGATGGGGCTGAAGGCCGGCATCGTCGGCGCCATGAAGACCACGCCGGACAAGGTGCACATCCTGTCCGGCCATGTCGGCGGCTCGTTCGGCATGAAGGCACCGGTCTATCCGGAATATGTCTGCATCCTGCACGGCGCAAAGATGCTCGGCCGACCGGTGAAGTGGACCGACGAACGCTCGTCGAGCTTCATGTCCGACAGCCATGGTCGCGACCACGAGCAGACCGCCGAGCTCGCGCTCGACGCCGAGGGACACTTCCTGGCACTGCGGATCAACGGCTACGGCAATCTCGGCGGCTTCCAGAGCCAGATGGGACCGCAGGCGCCGACGCTGAACACGGTCCGCAACGCCATCAGCCTCTATCAGACGCCGCTGATGGAGGTGAACACCAAGGTGGTGTTCACCAACACCACGCAAGTCGCACCCTATCGCGGCGCCGGACGCCCCGAGGGCAACTACTACATGGAGCGGCTGATCGACTACGCCGCCGCGGTGACCGGGTTCGACCGCATCGATTTGCGTCGCAAGAACCAGATCCGCAAGAGCCAGATTCCGTGGAAATCCGCGGCCGGCACCACCTATGACAGCGGCGACTTCCCGGCCCTGCTCAAGAAGGCGCTGGAGGCATCCGATTGGAAGGGCTTCAACAAGCGCAAGCGCGAGAGCAAGAAACGCGGCAAGGTCCGGGGCATCGGCATCGGCTGCTTCCTCGAAGTGACGGCGCCAGCCAACAAGGAGATGGGTGGCATCGCCTTCGACGCCGACGGCGGCGTCACCATTCGCACCGGCACGCTCGATTACGGCCAGGGCCATGCCACGCCGTTCGCCCAGGTGCTGAGCGACCGGCTCGGCGTGCCGTTCGACAAGGTCCGCATCCTGCAAGGCGACAGCGACGAGTTGCTGGCAGGCGGCGGCACCGGCGGCTCGCGGTCGATGATGAACTCCGGTCAGGCCATCGTCGAGGCTTCCGCCAAGGTGGTCGAGCAAGGCCGGCAGATCGCCTCGCACGCGCTGGAAGCTTCGGCCGGCGACATCGAGTTCAAGGACGGCAAGTTTGTCGTCGCCGGCACCGACCAGCAGATCGGCATCATGGAATTGGCGCAGAAGGTCCGCACCGGCATGAACCTGCCGGTCGATGGTCCGCAGTCGCTCGACGTCAAGCACGTCAGCGAAGGCTCACCGGCCGCCTATCCGAATGGGTGCCACGTCTGCGAGGTCGAGGTCGATCCCGACACCGGCATCATCGAGCTCGTGAAGTATCTCGCGGTCAACGACTTCGGCACCATCATCAATCCGATGCTGACCGACGGGCAAACCCACGGCGGCGTCGTGCAGGGACTCGGCCAGTGCCTGCTCGAGCACGTCGTCTATGACGAGCAGGGTCAGCTCCTGACCGGCTCGTTCATGGACTATGCGATGCCGCGCGCGCACCACACGCCGAACTTCGAGGTGTTGAGCCACCCGGTGCCGGCCACCACCAACCCGCTCGGCGTCAAGGGCTGCGGCGAGGCCGGCTGCGCGGGTTCGCTCACCTCGATCATGAACGCGGTGGCGGATGCGCTGTCCGAATACGGCATCAACCACATCGACATGCCGGCAAGCCCGGCGCGGGTGTGGCAGGCGATCCAGGACGCGAAGAAGTAATAGCCCATCGTTCTTCATGGGCAGCCCGCCCCGCTCGTCCCCGCGGAAGCGGGGACCCAGAACTGGGCCAAAACACTGGGTCCCAGCTTCCGCGGGGACGAACGGAGCCAAGCAGCACTATCAATGACCGAAGCCACCTCAGACATTCGTCTCGACAACCGCCGGACCGACGACCTGCGCCTGGTCGCGGGCGTGAGCGCCGCGCACTGCGTCAGCCACTTCTACATGCTGGTGCTGCCGCCGCTGTTCGCCTTCGTGAAGGCGGATTACGGCGTGACCTACACCGAGATCGGGCTGGTGCTGACGGTGTTCAACGCGGTGTCGGCGGTGGCGCAGACGCCGGCCGGATTCCTGATCGACCGCATCAACGCGCGGTTCGCGCTGATCGCGGGGCTGGTGCTGGGTGCGGCCGGATTTTTGATCGCGGCGACGGTCAACTCCTACTGGGTGCTGATCGCAGCCTTCGGCCTGATCGGCGTCGGCAACACCGTCTATCATCCGGCCGACTACACGCTGCTTTCGCGGTATGTGGCGCCGGCGCGCATGAGCTACGCGTATTCGATGCACACCTTCGCCGGCATGCTCGGCATGGCGGCGGCGCCCGCCGCCGTGCTGTTCATGCACGATCAGTACGGCTTGCGTGGCGCGTTTCTCGGCTCCGCGGCGCTCGGACTGATCGTCGCGTTCATGCTGGTGTTCGTGCCCGGCGGCGAGACGGTTCGTCATCCGCCGAACAAGCCCGCGCCGCATCCGGCGCCGACCGACTGGCGGGTGCTGCTGACGGCACCGATCCTGATGAACTTCCTGTTCTTCCTGATCTACGCCTTCGGCAGCTACGGCATCCAGAACTTCTCGGTGGTGGCGGTGGGCCAGCTCTACGGCACCAGTGCGACCGCCGCCAACACCGCGCTGTCCGGCTATTTCCTGCTGAGCGCGCTGGGCGTTCTGATCGGCGGCTGGTTCGCCGGCCGCATGACGCAGCATCGGCTGATCGCGTCGCTGGGCTTGAGCGGCACCGTCCTCGCCGCGCTGCTGATTGGCAGCGTCGATCTAGGTTCGCTCGCCCTGGTGCTGGTGATGTCGCTGACCGGTCTGCTCGGTGGCCTGGTGATGCCGTCGCGCGACCTGATCGTGCGCGAGGTGACGCCGCCAGGCTCGTTCGGCAAGGTGTTCGCCTTCGTCACCACCGGCTATCACGTCGCCGGCATCCTGGCGCCGCTGCTCTACGGCGCGCTGCTCGACCATGGCGCGGCGCGGAGCGTGTTCTACTTCACGGCGGCATTCGTGGTCCTTGCGATCGGCACAGTGGCCTGCGTGCCGAAGCATCGCGCCGCCTGATGACGCCGCTTCGCGCGCTGGGGCTGCTGTGGCTGGCGGGCGTCGCGCTGCGGCTCACCATCCTTGCGGTGCCGCCGGTCATCCCGCTGATCCATGACGACCTGCACCTGTCGGAAACGCAGGTCGGCATCCTGTCCGGGCTGCCGATGGTGCTGTTCGCCGGTGCGGCCATCGCGGGCTCGCTGATGATCGCGCGGCTCGGCGCGCAGAGCGCGCTGCTGATCGGGATTGCGCTCTGCGCGGTCGGCTCATGTCTGCGCGGCGTCGGGCCGAACGTGGCGATGCTCTATTTCGGCACCGTGGTGATGGCATTCGGCGTCGCGGTGATGCAGCCGACCTTGCCGCCGCTCGTCCGCACCTGGGTGCCGCAGCGCATCGGCTTTGCCACCGCGGTCTACACCAACGGCCTGCTGATCGGCGAAATCCTGCCGGCGGCGCTGAGCATTCCGCTGGTGCTGCCACTGCTGCACCAAAGCTGGCAGGGCAATTTCGCGGTGTGGGGCGCGGCTACCGCGGCATGCGGCGCCGTCATCTTCGCGCTGGCGCCGCGAGCGCCAGCGGTCGAAACCACAGCCGCGGCGCGGCGCTGGATGCCGGACTTTACCAATGGATTGATCTGGCGGGTTGGGCTGGCGCTCGGCAGCGTCAACGCCACCTACTTCGCCATGAACGGCTTCCTGCCCGACTATCTCACCCACACCGGGCGGCCCGACCTGATCAACGCCAGCCTGACGGCGCTCAACCTCGGCCAGCTTCCGGCGTCGTTCCTGCTGCTCGCCTCGGCCGACCGCATGGTGCGCACCGTTTGGTCCTACATGGTGTGCGGACTGATCTGCCTCGTCTGCATGCTGGGGATCGTGTTCCTCGGCGGCATCTGGACGGTGATCGGCTGCGCCGTCTGGGGCTGCGCCGGCGCCGCGGTCCTGGTGCTGGTGCTGGCGCTGCCGCCGCTGATTGCGCCGGCCCAGGACGTCGCCCGCGTCACCGCCGGCATGTTCACCATCAGCTATTCCTGCGCGGTGGTCGTGCCGATCATTTCGGGCGTGCTGTGGGACCTGAGCGGCTGGACGCTCGCGCCGTTCATCCCGATCGGCATCTGCACGCTGACGCTGATCGGCCTTGCACCCACCATCGCGCTGCGCGAAAAGGTTTCGCATGGGTGACAGCTTCGGCACGGTGAAGGTCGCGGCGGTGCAGGCCGCCTCGGTGTTCCTCGACCGCGACGGCTCGACGGAGAAGGCCTGCCGCCTGATCCGCGAGGCCGGCAAGAACGGCGCCCGCATCATCGGCTTCCCGGAAGGGTTCATTCCGGCGCACCCGGTCTGGTACCACCACCATGCCGCGACCGGCGCCGTCGCCAACAAGCTCGCGGTCGAGCTGTTCAAGAACGCGGTCGAAATCCCCGGACCGCAGACCGACGCGCTCGGGCAGGCCGCCCGCGATGCCAACGCGACCGTGGTGATGGGCGTCTGCGAGAAGCTGCGCAACACCACCGGCACCATGTTCAACACGCAGATCTATTTCGGGCCGGACGGGCGCATCATCCGCAAGCACCAGAAGATCATGCCGACCGTCGGCGAGCGGCTGGTGCATATGGGCGGCTATGGCGACACCTTCGGCGCATTCGACACCGAGTTCGGTCCGATGTCGGGGCTGATCTGCGGCGAGAACTCCAATCCGCTGGCGGTGTTCGCGCTGATCGCCGAGGGCACCCGCGTCCATGTCATGAGCTGGCCCAACCATTTCCCGACCAGCGGCGATCCGCTGCGCAACCGCGTCGCGATCGACTCGCAGGCCTTCGCCCAGATGAGCAAGGCGTTCGTGATCTCGGCCTGCGGCACGGTCGACGAGCAGATGATCGAGATGCTCAAAGCGGGACCGGAGGGCGAGAAATTCCTGCGCGATCCGAACTGCTGCGGCGGCTCGCTGATCGTCGACCCGATGGCGCGGATCATCGCCGGGCCGATGGGGCCGGAGGAAGGCATCCTCTACGCCGAGTGCAATCTCGATCTCGCCATCCAGATGAAGCTCCGCCACGACTTCGCCGGTCACTACAACCGGCCGGACATTTTCCAGATGCACATCAACCGCGCGGCTCCGCAGCTCTATCGCGTGCACAACGATCCGGCGGCGCTCGGCGCTCCCGACACGGCAGAACTGCCCTCCCCGCCGGCGCGGCTCGCGCCGCCGGCCGATGAGTGAATTTCATTTCAACAGAAGCAACCGATCATGGACGTGTTTGAAGCGGTCGACAGCCGCATCGCCTGCCGGCATTTCTTCGACAAGCCGGTCGACCTCGGCATCGTGAAGGACATTCTCGCCAAGGCCGCGCGCGCCGCCTCCGGCGGCAACCTGCAAAGCTGGAACGTCTATGCACTGACCGGACAGCCGCTCGCCGACCTCAAGGCGGTCGTGCAGCAGCGGATCGCGCTGGACGACCCCCGCCACGCGAAATCGGAGTACCCGATCTATCCCGATCCGATGTTCGGCACATACAAGGAGCGCCGCGAGGCGCATGGCGTGCAACTCTACGGCTCGCTCGGCATCGCCCAGACCGATGCGGCGGCAAGGCTTGGCCAGTACAAAAAGAATTTCGAGTTCTTCGGCGCACCGGTGGCGCTGTTCATCACCATCGACCGCAGGCTCGGCCCGGGCCAATGGGCCGACCTCGGCGGCTACATCAATTCGCTGGCGGTGCTCGCTCGCGGCCACGGCCTCGACACCTGCCCGCAGGAAGCCTGGGCGCGGCTCTACGACACGGTCTGCGAATTCCTGAAGGTGCCGGACTACGAGATGCTGTTCTGCGGCATGGCGATCGGCTACGGCGATCGCAAACACAAGGCCAACGACTTCCGTTCGCCGCGTGCCGAACTGTCCGAGTTCTGCAAGTTCTACGGATTCGACTGATCCCGCCGGGAACTTAACTCCCGACCGCGCCGTTATCTGCCTCGAAGCGACATCGAGGAGACCACCATGAAGCGGCTTTGCACCACCCTTGCGATCCTGGCTCTGTCCGGCGGGCTGGCGCTCGCCCAAGGCGGCGGGGGCGGCGGCGGGGGTTCGGGTGGTGGCGGCGGTGGCGCGGGCGGCGGCGGCAGCGCGGCGAGCGGCGGCGGGACGACCGGCGGCGCGGCCGGTTCCAGCAGCAGCGGCAATGCGGCGGCGCAGAGCGCCACTCCAGGCGGCCAGAGCGGCGCCGGCTCGTCGGCGACGCCGGGCAGCAGTGTGAACGGGCCGAACAACACCGGAGGGCCGGTCCCCGGGCTCTCAACCACGCAGCCATCCGACAACGCAACGGTCGGCCGCGCTCCGGGCGTCAATCCGTCCAACCCCCAGGATGCGACCCGGCGCAGCAATCCGTCCGACCGCACGACGACCGGTTCGCGCAATCCGCAGGACATGAAGGGTTTCGAGGGCACCGGCGTGCCGCAGATCATGGCGCCGGAGAAGTAATCCGGCGTTCATCGCGCGAGTGGCTCCCCGGGACAGGGCTCGAACCTGCGACCTGACGGTTAACAGCCGTCCGCTCTACCAACTGAGCTACCGGGGAATACACGCGGCGTTTAAGTCAAACGCATGCAATCTATATTCGATAAAAATTGAAGGAAACGGAACTGGGCCGGCGGAACCGGCCGCGCCGTCGCAACGATTCGTTAACGCTGACATTCCGGCCAGATCGCAATGGTTCCCGCGGGGCTGCCCTGCCACCGATCACATGATTTCGTCGCAACGCGGCCTCGGCCTGGACGTTGTGTCGCCACGATCAACCAACGAGGCCGACCATGCCCTTCCTGTTCTGGATGCCGATGATTGTGATGTGCGGCCTGTGGAGGGCCGCCGAGGCAGACGCCAAGACCTTCTTCCCGCACCAATAACAAAAACCTCGGCGCCAGCCGGGGTTTTCATTTCATCAGCCCTCGCGTCCTATTCACAGAACTTGCAAGGCGGGAAGTCGCGGCTGTAGAGCGGCTGCTTGAGGAACGCCGCCTTGTCGTAGGTCCAGAACTGGCTGACGTTCGGATAGGTCTTGATCACCGTGTTCCAGAGCTCGTCCTTGTCGTAGCCGAACATCTTCTTCTTCTCGACCTTCTTGATGTAGATGTTGTTGATCGCGGTGAGGCGGTCGTCGAGCGACACCGGGCCGCGCACCGCATCGAGCTTGATGCCCTGCATGGTCTTGATGAACTCCAGCGGCCCCGGATACTTGCCGCCGTGCTTCTTCATCGTCTCGTCGATCCACTGCGCGGTGGTGTAGTTGGCCTCCGAATAATACGACGGCACCTTGCCGTAGAGGCTGCGGTACTTCTTCACGAACGCTTCGTTCTTCGGCGTCTCCAGCGCGGCGCTGTACATGAACGACGACACGTCGCCGATCACGCCATCGTCCATCGACGGCAGGATGAACTCGTCATAGTTGGTGCCGCCGCCGAGGATCGGCTTCGTGTAGCCGGAGGCGCGGAGCTGCTTGGGAAACTGCAATGACATCGGGCCGACCATCAGCGCGAAGATGGCGTCGATGTCGCTCTTGATGGTCGGGATGTACGGCCCGAAGTCCTTGGTGCCGATCGGCGGCCAGATCTTCTGCACGATCTTGCCGCCGCAATCCTCGAACGCCTTCTGGAAACCGCCTGAGGTTTCGTGGCCGAATGCATAGTCGGCGGCGATCAGGGCGATGCGCTTGTAGCCCTGCTCGCAGGCCCATTGCCCGAGCGGGTGCGCCGGCTGCGACGGCACGAAGGTCGGCCGCACCATGTAGGGATATTTCTCGAAGTCGCGCTGGCCGAGATCGTCGGCGGTGGCGATCGAGCCGATGTAGAGTATCTTCTCACGGGTGGCGACCGGAGCGAGCGCATAGCCGGTGGTGGCCAGCACGCCGCCGACCAGCATGTTCACCTTATCGGACAGGATGAGCTTGTTGGCCCTGGTGACGCCGGTGTCCGGCTTGCCCTGATCATCCTCGACGATCAGCGTGACCTTGGCGCCGCCAAGCATGCCGCCGTGCTCGTCCAGATACATCTGGAAGCCGTTCTGCATGTCGGTGCCGAGCTGCGCGTAGATGCCGGTCTTCGGCGCGATGAAGCCGATCTTCAGATCGTCGGCGCGGGCTGGCATGGCGAACGCGGCGCTGACGCAGAACAGCGCGGCCGACAGAACTTTGCAACGCATGACGTTTCCCCCGAGTTGTCGTTTGGGAAACGATACCACATGCGGCCATCCTTCGAGACGCCCGCCTTCGCTATCGCTTCAGCGTGCTCCTCAGGATGAGGTCCGAGTGGGTCGCTGCCCACACTCGCCTACTCTATCGACAGCCCGGCGGCGCGGATCGGCGCGCCGTTCTTCTCGATTTCCTTCACCATGTAGTCCCGCAGATATTCGGTCGAGCGGCGTTCCGGCGGCACGATGATGGCGCCCGACGCCAGCATCTGCTTCTGCACCTCCGGGTCCTCCATCGCCGTGACCGTGGCGTCATGCAGCTTCTTGATGACCGGCTCCGGCGTGCCCTTCGGCGCCATGAAGCTGAACCAGGTCGAGGCTTCGAGATCCTTGAAGCCTTGCTCCCACGAGCTCTTGACGTTGGGCAGCATCGGCGCGCGGTCCTTGGTGAGCACGGCAATAGCCTTGACGGTCTTGCTCTCGACCAGCGGCACCACCGACCCGGTCAGCGTGCAGATGTAATCGACGCGCCCGCCGATGATGTCCTGCATCGCCGGGCCTCCGCCGCGATACGGCACGTGGGTGACGTTGACGCCGATCGCGGCGTTGAGAAGCTGGCAGTCGATCATGCCGGTCGAGCCGGCGCCTGCGGAGGCGACCTTCAGGGTGGCCTGGTTCTTTTTCACGTAATCGATGAACTCCGGCATGGTGCTGGCCGGGAATTCGTTCGGGGTGATCAGGATGGTCGGCTGATCGGCAATCAGCACGATCGGCGCAAGGTCTTGGACCAGATTGTAGGCAGGCTTCTTGTAGAGCGTTTGATTGATGGCGTCGGCGCGCGTTCCCATCACGATGGTGTAGCCGTCCGGCGCCGACTTCGCGACACGCGCGGACCCGACCATGCCACCGGCGCCGCCGATATTCTCGATGATGATCTGCTGACCGAGCACCTCGGAAACCTTGCGGGCGACGATTCGGGCAAGCACATCGGTGCCGCCGCCGGCAGAGAAGCCGACCACCAGGGTGACCGGCCGGGTCGGCCAGTTGGCTTGAGCCTGGGCCGCAGGGCCCGCCATCAGGGTGGCAAACGCCGTCGCAACAAGCATGAGCCGCATGGCTATCTCCCCCGCTGGTTCCGGCCCAGCATAACAGCACAGCGCCCGGCCCCGGAACGTGGTATAAGACGGGCCAATCACATCCCGCAGGAGAGCTGCGATGAGCTTGCAAACGCTGGGCTATATCGGCCTTCGCACCAGGAATCTGGAGGACTGGACGGCCTACGCCGAACGGTTCCTCGGCATGCAACTGGTGGACAAGAGCCGCGGCACGGCCTCGTTCCGGATGGACGACAAGAAGCAGCGCCTGGTGGTCAACGAGGATGCCGGCGACGCGCCGGGCTTTTTCGGCTGGGAGGTGGCGGACGCGGCCGCGCTCGACGCCTACGCCGCGCGGCTGGAAGGCCACAAGGTTTCGTTCGCGCGAGGCTCGCGCGCGCTCGCCGAGGAGCGCAAGGTCCGAGACCTGATCGTGCTGAACGATCCGGTCGGCAATCGCCTCGAGATTTTCCACGGCGCCGAGACCACCAGCGAGCCGTTCAAACCGGGCCGCGCCATCTCCGGCTTCCGCACCGGACCCCTGGGCATGGGCCACGCCGTGCTTCACTGCGAGAAGATCGACGACGTGCTGCCGTTCTACCAGGACGTGCTCGGCTTCCAGCTCAGCGACTACTTCACCAAGCCGTTCGCGGCGTATTTCTTCCACGTCAATCCGCGCCATCACAGCGTCGCCTTCATCGAGAGCGGTAAGACCGGCATCCATCATCTGATGGTGGAGACTTGCTACCTCGACGACGTCGGCCAGGGCTATGACCTGGCGCTGAAGAAGCCGGAGATGATCGCGACCACGTTCGGGCGGCACTACAACGATCAGGTCCACTCGTTCTATTCGTGGTCGCCGTCGAAGTTCATGTTCGAGTACGGCTGGGGCGGCCGCACCATCGACACCGAGAACTGGCAGCCCGAGATCATCACCCAGGGTCCGAGCCTGTGGGGCCATGAGCGCTACTGGATGACGGAGGAGCAGCGCGACGTTGCACGCGAACTGCGCATCGGCAACGCCGAGAAGGGCTACCGCATCCCGCTCAACGTGATGGACGGTAACTACAAGCAGGCCCGCGACGTCTGCCCGTGGTGGGACGCCACCGCGCCCGCCCGCAAAACGGGCTGAGGCTTTCCGATGAACGTCAACGTCCCGCCCGGCTCCATTCCCAACGCGGCGCTGCCGACGGAATGGCCGGAAGGCGCGCTGACGCGTATCCCGTTCTGGATTTACCAGTCGCCCGAGATCACCGCGCTGGAGCAGCAACGGCTGTTCGAAGGCCCGGTGTGGAATTTCCTCTGCCTCGAGGCCGAGGTGAGCAAGCCCGGCGACTACCGCGTGACGTTCGTCGGCTCGATGCCGGTGATCGTGGCGCGCGACTTCGACGAGGAAATCTATGCGTTCGAGAACCGCTGCGCGCACCGCGGCGCGCTGATCGCGCTCGACCAGGGCGGCCATGCCCGCGACTTCACCTGCGTCTATCACGCCTGGAATTACGACATGAAAGGCAACCTCAAGGCGGTCGCCTTCGAGGACGGCGTCAACGGCCGCGGCGGCATGGACAAGACGTTCTGCCGCTCCGATCATGGGCCGCGGAAGCTCCGCGTCGCCAATTTCTGCGGGCTTGTGTTCGGCTCGCTCAGCGACGACGTGCCGCCGATCGAGGAATATCTCGGCGACGAGATCGCGGCGAAGATCAAGCGCGTGCTGCACAAGCCGATCGCCGTGACCGGCCGCTTCACCCAGATGCTGCCGAACAACTGGAAGCTCTATTTCGAGAACGTCAAGGACACCTATCACGCCAGCCTGCTGCACACGTTCTTCACGACGTTCCGCATCAACCGGCTGTCGCAGCGCGGCGGCATGGCGGTGAGCCCGAACGGCGGCAGCCACGTCAGCTACTCGTTCATCGACAAGGCCAACCAGGAGAACCACTACGCCGCGATGGGCATCCGCTCCGACATCGAGGGCTTCGCGCTGAAAGACCCGAGCCTGCTCGACAACGCCGACGAGTTCGGCGACGGCTGCCACATGCAGATCCTCTCGGTGTTCCCGAACCTGGTGCTGCAGCAGATCCAGAACGCGCTGGCGGTGCGGCAGGTGCTGCCCAAGGGGCAGATGCAGACCGCGCTGAACTGGACGACGTTTGGCTTTGTCGACGACACGCCGGAGATGAAGACGCGCAGACTCCGCCAGAACAACCTCGCCGGGCCCGCGGGGTATGTCTCGATGGAAGACGGCGCGGTCGGCGGCTTCGTGCAGCGCGGCGTGGCTGCGGCTGGCGGCGAGCGCGCCGTGGTCGAGATGGGCGGCTCAGGCACCGCGACGCAGAACACGCGGGCGACCGAAGCCTCGGTGCGCGGCTTCTGGAAATGCTACCGCGCGCATATGGGCGTCTGAATGGCCGCGATCACGCTTGAGCGCATCCTGGCGCTGCAGGCCGCCTATATCCGCTGCATCGACAGCAACGCGCTGGAGGCGTGGCCGGATTTCTTCCTCGACCAATGCCTTTATGTCGTGACCAGTGCCGAGAACCACAAGGCGGGGTTCGAGGGCGGCATCATCTATGCCGACACCAAGGGCATGCTGATCGACCGGATCGCAGCGCTTCGCCAGGCGAACATCTACGAGAAGCAGAGCTATCGTCACATCCTCGGCCTGCCCCATGTCACGAAGAACGGCGGCGACACGGCGGAGAGCGAGACGCCGTTCATGGTGGTGCGTGTCATGCACGACGGCCAAAGCGACATCTTCGCAACCGGCGTCTATCTCGACATCTACCGCGTTGAGGGCAGCGACCTGAAATTCGCCAAGCGACTCGTGGTGTGCGACTCCTCGCGCATCGACACGCTGATGGCGCTGCCACTGTAATCCGATGACGTTCCAGGTCTCAGTCGCCGACAGCACCTACCGCTTCCCCTGCGAGCCGAACGAATCCGTGCTCGACGCGGCGCAGCGGGCGGGCTTCGAAATTCCGTTCTCGTGCCGGAAGGGCGTCTGCGGCACCTGCAAGGGCCGCGTGGTGTCCGGCGAGGTCCGCGCTTTTGCCGGTGATGCGCTGGGCGGAGCCGAACGCGCCGAGGGCCAGGTGCTGTTCTGCAACGCGCGGCCGCGCTCCGATCTCGTCATCGCGCCGCGCTCGATCGCCAAGGCCGATCCGTTCGCGCGCAAGACCGTCATCGCGCGGGTGTTCCGGCTGCAGAGGCTCGCCGATGACGTGATGCTGGTGCACCTGCGGTTTCCCGCCGGCATCCGCGTCAAGTTCAAGGCCGGACAGCACCTCAATCTCATTCTCGACAACGGCGAGCGCCGCGATTTCTCGATGGCCAATCCGCCGCGCGAGAGCGACGGCGCGCAACTGCACATCCGTCATGTGCCGGGCGGCGCGTTCACTAGTTACGTTTTCGAAAAGCTCCAGCGTGGAGACACGCTGATGCTCGAAGTGCCGTTCGGCGATTTCATCCTTCAGGAAAGCAGCAAACCGATCCTGTTCGTGGCGGGCTCGACCGGGTTCGCACCGATCAAGGCGATCATCGAGGACATGTTCATCAAGAAAATCCGCCGCAACATGATGCTGTATTGGGGCGCGCGCACCGCCGCCGGGCTCTACTCCGAGCTGCCGGCGAAATGGGCCAACGAGCATCCGCACTTCAAATATGTGCCGGTGATCTCGGACGTGGCCGAATCCGGCATCCGCCACAACCTGGTGCACAAGGCGGTGCTGGAGGATCACCCCTCGTTGCGGGGCTTCCAGGCCTACGTCTGCGGCGTGCCGGTGATGACTCAGGCCGCCAAGACCGAGTTCCTCGCCGCAGGCCTGCCGGCGGAGGACTTCTACGCCGACGCCTTCGTGACCCGCGCCGAGGTGGCGTCGGCCGGGCCCTAAGCCATTAAAATACCGGACAATTTCTCCGTTTTTTGATTCACGGGCGGGAAACCTCTCTCAACTAGGATGGCCGCGAAAGGCCGTCCATGAACCAGCACACACCCCTCACCGCGCTCGACATCCGCGCGCTGACCAAGACGTTCGACCGGCCGGCGGTCGACCGGCTCGATCTGACGGTGCGGATGGCCGAGTTCTATTGCCTGCTCGGGCCGAACGGCGCCGGCAAGACCACGACGCTCCGCATGGTGGCGGGACTGCTCGCGCCGGATCAGGGCGCCATCTCGGTGTTCGGTATCGACGCGCTGACCGATCCGGTCGCGGCAAAACGGATCATGGCCTGGGTGTCGGACGAGCCGATGATCTACGACAAGCTGACGCCGACCGAATATCTCGAATTCGTCGCAGGCCTTTGGGGCATTGAGCCGGGCGTGGCCGAGAGCCGCGCCAACGACCTGATCGGCTGGCTGGGGCTCGCACCGCACGCCCACGAGCGCTGCGAGGGCTTCTCGAAGGGCATGCGGCAGAAGGTGGCGCTGGCCGGCGCGCTGGTGCACGACCCGCGGCTGATCATCCTCGACGAGCCGCTGACCGGGCTCGATGCCGGCTCGGCGCGCCAGGTCAAGAACGTGCTGCGCGAGCGGGTCGCCGCCGGCGGCACGGTGATCATGACGACGCATATCCTCGAGGTGGCCGAGCGGATGGCCGACCGCATCGGCGTGATCGCCGGCGGACGGCTGATCGCGGAGGGCTCGCTCGACGAGTTGCGAAGGAAGGCCGGCAAGGGCGACCAGAGCCTGGAGGATACATTCCTGACGCTGGTCGCCGAGCAGGTCGAAGCGGCGTGAGCCACTCGGCCTCCATAACTTGGCTGGCGCATCACGAATTCCGCCTGGCCTGGCGGGAATGGTGGTCGATGCTGACCGCGGGCCGGCCGCGGCGGGCCCGCGCCGTGATCATCGCGTTCGCGGCCTTCGCCATCGTCATGCACCTGATCGCGTTCTCGATCGTCGCCAAGTTCGCCGAGATCGAGCCCGACCCGGACCGCGGCACGCTCGTGGTCATCACCGGCTGCGCGCTGCTGGCCTGGTCGCTGATGATGTCGCAGGCGATGGAATTGGTGACGCGGGCGTTCTACGCGCGCTCCGACCTCGACCTGATCCTGTCGTCGCCGGTTGCCTCGCGCCGGGTGTTCGCGGTGCGGATCGCCACCATGGCGGTGTCGACCGTGCTGATGGCGGTGCTGCTGGCGGCGCCGTTCATCAACATCCTGATCTGGCGCGGCGGCGTACGCTGGCTCAGCGCCTACGGCGTGGTGGTCGCGGTCGGCGCGCTTGCGGCAGGCCTGTCGGTGGCGCTGACGGTGGCGCTGTTTCGCACCATCGGAGCGAAGCGGACGAGGCTCGCCGCGCAGGTGGTCGCAGCCATCGTCGGCGCGGCCTTCGTGATCGGCCTGCAGGTCGCGGCGATCCTGTCCTATGGCACCTTGTCCTATTTCACATTCCTGAAATCCGACCTGCTGGTGTCGCTGGTGCCGGCGATCGAGAGCGTGGTGTGGTGGCCGGCCCGCGCGGTGCTGGGCGATCTCACGGCGCTGGTCGCCGTTCTGAGCGCGGGGCTCGTTCTGCTCGCCGCGGCAATCGCGATCTTCTCGGCGCGGTTTGGCGAGCACGCTGTCGCCGCGGCCGGCGTGTCCGGCGGCGGCGTGATGCAGCGCCGCAGGCGGAGTGGCTTCCGCAAGGTTTCGCCCCGGGCCGCGCTTCGCCACAAGGAATGGACGCTGCTCCGCCGCGATCCCTGGCTCGCCTCGCAGACCTTGATGCAGCTTCTCTACCTGCTGCCGCCCGGCCTGATGCTGTGGCGCGCGTTCGGCAGCCACAACGACGACCTCGTGCTGCTGGTGCCGGTGCTGGTGATGGGCGCGGGGCAACTTGCCGGCGGTCTCGCCTGGCTCGCCATCTCCGGCGAGGACGCGCCCGATCTGGTCGCAACCGCGCCCGTGCCGTCGCATTGGATCGTGCGCTCCAAGATGGAAGCCGTCACCGGCAGCGTCGCGCTGGTGTTCGCGCCATTCGTCATCGCCATGGCTTGGGCCTCGCCGCACGACGCGTTGGCGGCGATTGCGGGCATCGGCGTGTCGGCGGCGTCGGCGACACTGATTCAGCTTTGGTTCCGCACCCAGGCCAAGCGCGCGCATTTCCGGCGCCGCCAGACCTCGTCGCGGGTGGCGACCTTCGCCGAGGCGTTCTCGTCGATCTCGTGGGCCGGCACGTTCGGCCTCGCGGCGGCCGGACATTGGCAGGCCGGCATCACCGGGATGATCGCGCTCGGCATCCTGCTCGGCGCGCGGGCGCTGGCGCCGAAAAAACAGTAGGCTCTCAGCCCGTCTTCCGCGCTGGAGCGACACATCATGTCCAACCGCACGCATCTTGTCGTCATGCCGGGCGACGGCATCGGGCCGGAGATCGTCGCCGCGACCTTGCATGTGCTGCGCGAGGTGGACCGGCTCCATTCGCTCGGGCTGACGTTCGAGGAGGTGCCGATCGGATTTCCGGCGCTGAAAGCGCACGGCACCACCCTGCCCGATTCCTCCTTCGAGGCCGGCAAGCGCGCCGACGGCGTCATCCTCGGGCCGGTGTCGCACAACGACTATCCGCCGGCCGCAGAGGGCGGCCTCAATCCGTCCGGCGAGATGCGAAAGCGCCTCGACCTCTACGCCAACATCCGCCCGGCCAAGTCGCGCGCCCGGCCTGCCGCCGCGCTGCGGCAAACCGGTCGATCTGGTGGTGGTGCGCGAGAACACCGAAGGCTTCTACGCCGACCGCAACATGTTCATGGGCTCCGGCGAGTTCATGCCGACGCCAGACGTCGCGCTGGCGCTCCGCAAGATCACGCGGAGCGGCTCGACGCGCATCGCCGAGACCGCGTTCAAGCTCGCCATGCAGCGGCCACGGAAGAAGGTGACCGCCGTGCACAAGGCCAATGTGCTGCGCATCACCGATGGGCTGTTTCTGGAATGCGTGCGGGCGGTGGCCAAGAACTATCCGCAGGTCGAATACGAGGAGCAGATCATGGACGCGATGGCGGCGCTGCTGGTGCGCGACGCCAGCCGCTTCGACGTCATCCTCGCCACCAATGCGTTCGGCGACATTCTCTCCGACGAGGCCTCCGAGATTTCCGGCAGCCTCGGCCTCGCCGCCTCGATCAACGCCGGAAGCGAGCACGCGCTGGCGCAGGCGCAGCATGGCTCGGCGCCCGACATCGCCGGCAAGGACGTCGCCAACCCGGCCTCGCTGATCGGCTCGGCGGCGATGCTGCTGGCCTGGCTCGGCGAACGGCGGAATGACGACAAGTTCGTCAAGGCCGCCACCATGATCGAGCGCGCGCTCGATGACGTGATCGCCAAGCCGGAATGGCGCACGCCCGATCTCGGCGGTCCGCTCGGCACCACAGCGTTCGGCGAGCGAGTCGCGCAGACCTTGGCGCATTTGACATAAGCGGAACCCGGCTCGTCCACCGGACGTTAAGGCTGCATCCCCCACAAGGTGCGGCCATGGCCCAACTGATGTTCCGCTGCCCCTACACCAACAAGCCGATCCAGCCCGGGATCGAGCTGGCGCGTGAAAGCTTCGAGGCGGTGGCGGAATACCCGATCAGCATGCACTGCCTCCATTGCGGGCGGCAGCATCACGGCAACATGGGCGACGGCTGCCTGACCGAAGAACTCGCGCCGACGCTAGTGCCGCAAGAATCTTGAACGAGCCTTGGTGAGCCCTACTGCCGCGCCTTGATGCCGAGCGCGTTGGCGGCGTCAGTGACGACCTTGCGCTGGGCGTCGATCGAGGCGCCGAATTCGGCAGGCCCGCCGGGGGCGAACAACTGCCCAGTTTTGGTGAGGCGGTCCTTGATGATCGGATCGCTGTCCATCACCTCTTTGATGTCGGCAGCGATCTTCTCGCGCAGCGCCATCGGCATCGATGGCGGCCCGAACAAGCCGACCAGCCCGTCGATGGTCAGCGCCGGATAACCCGCCTCCGCCACCGTCGGAACGTCCGGATAGGCGGGGGTCCGCACCGAGTTCAGCAGCGCGATGAATTTGATCTTGCCGAGCTCGACCTGGGGTTGCGCGATCGCGACCGCGGACTCGTAGACCTGGACGCGGTTCTCGGCGAGGTCGCGGCCGGCGTCGACCGCGTTGCGGTAGGGCACCTTCTTCAGGTCGAGATTGTTGGCCTTGAGCCAAGCCTCGAACATGAAGCTGTTGGCGCCTGTGGTCCCCGCCCAGTTCAACTCGCCGGGCTTGCTCTGCGCCAGCGCCATCAGCTCCTTCATCGAATGGACCGGCGAAACCGCAGGCACGGTGATGCCGACGAAGGTGCTGGACACCCGCGCGATCGGCGCCAGGTCCTCCGGCCGGTACGGCAGGTTGTCGTGCAGGTAGGGATGCGCGATGAACGACGAACTCGGCGACAGCAGCAGGACGTGGTCATCCTTGGCGCCGACGAATGCCGCGATGGCGACGATGCCGTCGCCGCCGGGCTTGTTCTCGATCACCACGGACTGGCCCCATTTCTTGGCGAGCCGATCCGCCAGCAAGCGCCCGCCGATGTCGGTGCCGCTGCCGGCGCCGAGCGTCAGCAGGAACCGGACGCTCCGGGTCGGCCAGTCCTGCGGCGCCGCCGGTTGCGCGCGGACCGGTGCCGCGGCCAGCGCCGCCACCGCCACGCATGGCGCAACAGAGCGCGACCCGCCGCGGCACGATCACTTCTTCTCGGCGATGCCGAGGTCCTTGGCGTTCTTCTCGATCAGGGCGCGCTGCTCCTGGATCGACTTCTGGAACTCCTCGGGTCCGCCGGGCGCGACCAGTTGCGCGGTGGCGTTGAAGCGGTCCTTGATGATGGCGTCGCTGTCCAGCACCTCCTTGATGTCGGCTGCGATCTTCAGCCGCGTCGCCATCGGCATGGTCGGCGGGCCGAACAGGCCGACCAGCCCGTCGATGGTCAGGCCGGGCTCACCGGCCTCGGCCACGGTCGGAACGTCCGGATAGCCCGGCGCCCGCTTGGTGTTGACCACCGCCAGCATCTTGATGTTGCCGGCCTGAAGCTGCGGCTGCGCGATCGCCACCGCGGATTCGTAGACCTGCACGCGATTGGTGGCGAGGTCGTTGGCGGCCTCCACCGGGTTGCGGTACGGCACCTTCTTCATGTCGAGGTTCGAGGCCTTGAGCCAGCCCGCGAAGGTGAAATCGAGCGCGCCGGTCACGCCGGCCCAGTTCAGCGTGCCGGGCTCGGCCTTGGCCTTGGCGACCAGCTCGCCGAAGGTGTTGACCGGCATCGTCTTCGGCACCGAGAGGCCGATCAAGCGTGATCGACACCCGCGAGATCGGCGCCAGGTCGGCTTCCTTGTACGGCAGGTTGTCGTGCATCCAGGGATGCGCGATGAACGACGAGGTCGGCGACAGCAGCAGGATATGGTCGTCGTGGGCGCTGACGTAGGCGTTGATGGCGACGATGCCGTCGCCGCCGGGGCGGTTCTCGATCACCACCGGCTGGCCCCACTTCTTCTGCAGCCGGTCGGCCAGCAGCCGTCCGCCGATGTCGGTGCCGCTGCCCGGGCCGAGCGTCACGATGAATTTCACCGGCCGGGTCGGCCAGGTTTGGGCCTGCGCGGCGCCAGCGAACGGCGCAAGCAGCAGGGCGAGCAAAGCAGTGAGACAGAGCCGGCGCATAGGTTCCTCCAGATTGTCGCCGCAGAGGATAGAGATTTGCGCCGCCGCCGGGAATGGCAAAGCGGCCGCCATGCTGTCGCATGGCAGGTCCGCATTGACATTGGCGCGGCCGGCTCGAAGATGCCGCCCACATCATCAAAAAGGGGAGTGAAATGGATAAGAACCCAGTCCGGCGCATCGTCACCGGCCATGACGCCGACGGCAAGGCCGTGGTGCTGATCGATGCGCCGACGCCCTACGTCAACCAGCGCGGCGAGGGCAACGTCACCCAGTTGCTCTGGATCACCAACGAAAGCCCGGCCGACCTGTCGCACACCAAGGACCAGGCCAGCCAGCCGACCAAGGTGCCGCCGCCGAAGAGCGGCTCGATCTGCCGGATCGTCGATTTCGCGCCGATCACCGGCCCGCTGCCGCACGGCGTCGACCACCACGCCATCCTGCAGCAGATGGGCATCGACCCGGCGACGCAGGGCTATCAGCGCCACATGTACACCCACCGCACGCGCTCGATCGACTACGCCATCGTGATGGACGGCGAGATCGACATGCTGCTCGACGACACCGAGGTGCATTGCAAGGCCGGCGACGTGCTGGTGCAGCAGGGCACCAACCACGCCTGGGTCAACAAGTCGGGCAAGCCGTGCCGGATCTGCTTCGTGCTGATCGATTCCGAGGTGCCGCCGGCGTGGAAGAAGGATTGGAAGCCGAAGAAATAATCGCGGCCGAGCAACGAGCGCCGCTCTCCCGTCTCCCGAGTTGGCGGCGGACGACGGGAGGGCAAGCCGGCCATGACGCGTTGCGACGCAGCTGCCCTACTCCGTCTTCCAGGGAATGACGCGGCGCTCGATCTCCTGAAGGATCACGGTCGCGATCAGCCCGAGCACGCCGACCGTGACGATGCCGACGAACATCACGTCGACCTGCAGAAGCTCCCACGAATTCCAGATCAGGTAACCGATGCCGGTCTTGGTGGCGACGAACTCGGCCGCCACCAGCACGATGAACGACACCGCGAGCGCGATGCGAAGCCCGGCGAAGATCATCGGCAGCGCGCCGAAGAACACGATCCGGCGAAACATCACCGACTGGCTGGCGCCATAGTTCTTCGCCACATCCCAGTAGATCTTCTCGATGTTGGCGGCGCCGACATAGGTGTTCACCACCACCGGGAAGAACACCGCCGTGACCACCAGCGCGATCTTCGAAGCGTCGCCGAAGCCGAACGCCAGCAGCAGCAGCGGCATCAGCGCGATCTTCGGGATCGGGAACAGGCTCGCGATCAGCGGATCGAAGAAGATGCGGACCGGGCGGAACATCGCCATCAGCAGGCCCACCGCGATGCCCGGGATCGAGCCGAGGAAGAAGCCGGTGAACACCCGATAGAGCGTGACGGCGGCGTTGCTTTGCAAGCTCGCCGCTCGCCAGCATCTCCCAGTAGCGCCAGGCGATGTCGCTCGGCGCCGGAACGAAGCGGCGGTCGCCGATGCCGGCCATCAGCAGCACCTGCCACAGCACGATCAGCCCGATCGGCGAGATCAGATAGAGCAGCCGCTCCTGGGTTTTGCCGGCTCATTTCTCCATCTCCGCCCGCGCCCGGTTCACCTCTTCCTCCAGCACCCGCCAGATGTCGAGCTTGAGCTTGCCGAACTCGGCCGACGCCGAAAGCTGCAGCAGGTCGCGCGGATGCGGGAACGGCACGTCGATGATCTGTTTGATGCGGCCGGGCTGCGCCGTCATGATGACGGTGCGGTCGCCCATCAGCAGCGCCTCCTCGATCGAGTGCGTCACGTAGATCACGGTCTTGCCGGTCTGCTCCCACAGCCGCACCAGTTCGGCCTGGAGGATGACGCGGTTCTGCGCGTCGAGCGCCGCGAACGGCTCGTCCATCAGCAGCATGCCGGGATCGGTGACGAAGGCGCGCGCGATGGCGCTGCGCTGGCGCATGCCGCCGGAGAGCTGGTGCGGGTAGTGATTGCGAAAGCGGCGTCAGGCCGACGAGCTTGAGCGCGGCCTCGACGCGCGGGTCGGCCTCGGCGCGCGGCACGCCGCGGGTGTCGAGGCCGAAGCGCACGTTGGTCTCGACATTCATCCAGGGAAACAGCCCGCTGTCCTGGAACACCATGGCGTTCTCGACCGCCCAGCCGGCGGCATCGACCGTGATGGTGCCGGAGGTCTGCTTGTCGAGGCCGGCGAGGATGCGCAGCAGCGTCGATTTTCCGCAGCCGCTCGGACCGACGATGCAGAGGAATTCGCCGGGCGCGACGCGCAGATCGACATGGTCGATGGCGACCACGCGTGCCCTGCCCGCTGACGTATTCGCGGCGCAGCCCCGCGATCTCGACCGCCGCGCCGCGCCGCTGCGACCGGCATCACGCTTCTCCCGACCGGATGCCCGATCAGTCCCGGCAGCCCGGCAGCTTGCTGTCCTTGTTCTGGAGCTGGAACGGCCCGAGCTTCTGCACCGCGTAGTCGATATAGGTCGGGTCGACCAGGCGCGACGCCGGAAACTCCTTGGTCGACATCTTGTTCGCGACGTACCACTTGTTGATGTCGAGCATGCTCGTGGTGTTGATCTTGCCGTTCGGGCTGCGCGCCGGCCACGGATATTTCTCAAGCAGGTCGCGATTGCGGCACGGTCTTGCTGCTGACCAGCTCGTCGATGATCTCCTGGCGGTTGGCCGCGCCGTGATAGGCTTGGCAATACTCGCGCGCGCCACGCAGCCACGCCGTCATGTAGCGCTTGCACCAGGTCCTGGTTGGCCTTCACCCAGTCGGTGTTGACCATGATGACCGCGATCGTCATCGGCTGCGGCTCCACCAGCGCGTCGACGTCGGCGAACGGGACCGCGAGGCCCTGCGCCTCCAGATTGCCAGGTGAACGGCGGGATCAGCAGGCCGGCGTCGATCGCCTTGTTCTTGAAGGCAAGGCCCATCTGGGTGAACGGGAATATCTTCAGATCGACGTCGGAAAGCTTGAGGCCCACGCCTTCCAGCATCTTGCCGGTCTCGTAGGTCGAGACCGAGCCCTGCGCCGTTGCTGGCGACCACCTTGCCCTTGAGGTCCTTCAGGCTCTTCACGGTGTCCTTGAGGTCCGGCCGCAGCATCAGGTTGTGGCCGATCGGCGTCGAGACGCGGTCGGACAGGATGGTGATGGGGAGGTTCTTTTCCAGCGCGTTGAAGATGCCGGCCGAGATGCCGCCGGCGACGATCTGGTACTTGCCCTGGGCGAGCAGCGCGATCACGTTCGCCGTGGTGTCGATGTCGTCCCATTCGAGCTTGATGCCGGCTTCCTTGAAGTAGCCGTGCTTGAGCGCCATCAGCTCGGCGGCGTTCGAGGTCGAGCGCGCGATGCCGACGTGGACGACATCCTCGGCCGACGCCGTCCCGCAGCCGGCAATGCCCAGCGCGGCCAGCACCGCAAACGACAACACTCTCATGATCGTCTCTCCCGCGCCCGGCTTATCGCCGCCGGCTATTGGCCTGACTTGATGAAGTAGCGCCCTTCGCCGTCACGGTCGAGCGATAGCTTGTCGCGCAGGGCGCCCAGCGTGCGCACCACCTCGCGCCCATCGCGGCTGCCCACCGCGGTCATCAACTCCTCGAAGAACTTGGGGCCGTCGGCCAGCGCCGCCTCGACCGAGGGAAAGCGCTTGCCGGCGAACGTCGGCGGCGCCGGCACCCGCACCTCCAGCCGGTCGCCCTGCCCGAACGGCCAGGTCAGGTCGTAGCCCGCCTTGGCGCCGATCCGGCTGCCCGGCGGCAGCGACGGATCGAGCGGCAAGGTGCGCATGCCCGCTCATCACGATCAGGTCGCGGTCGGGCTGGAAGCGCGTCGCCATCGCCCAGTCCATCTGCTCGTCGGAGAAGATGTCGACGTCGGGATCGACCACGAACACGTTCTTGCAGTTGGCGAGCGCGCCCATGCAGGCGCCGATGGCGTTGCGCGCCTCGCCCGGCACGCGCTGGCGGATCGCGACGCGGACGTTGAAGGCGCCGCCGCTCGAGGTGGTGGCATAGACCGCGACCGGCTCGCGCACCGCGGCCTGCGAGCGCGGTCCAGATCGCGACTTCGGTGCGCAGCGCCGAAAGCTGCGCGGTGTCGGTGCGGCCCAAGGTCTTGCCGCCGATGGTCGAGGTCTGGAACAGCGCGTCGTTGCGATGCGTGATCGCGGTGACGTGGAACACCGGGTTGCTTCTTGACCGCGCCGTAGTAGCCGAGGAACTCGCCGTAAGGCCCTTCCGCCTCGCGGTGGCCCTTCTCGTCGAGATAGCCCTCGATGACGTATTCGGCGTCGGCCGGCACGCGGATGTCGTTGGTGACGCACTTCACCACCGCGAGCGGCGCATCGCGCAGCGATGCGACGATGCCCAGCTCGTCGATCGGCAGCCGCATCACGCCGGCGACATGGTCGATCGGATGCGCGCCGAGCACGAAGCTCACCGGCGTGGGCTTGCCGGCCGCGGCGTTGGCGAGATAGATCGCCTGCAGATCGCTCGGCGAGACCAGGTCGACGCCGGTCTCGTGCTCGGAGCGCAGCATCAGCCGGCGCAGGCCGACATTGGTGAAGCCGGTCTTCGGATCGATGACGTAGTCGATGGTGGCGGAGATATACGGCCCGCCGTCGGCGCCGTGCTGGAGATGGACCGGCAGCCTGGTCACGTCGGCATCCTTGCCGGTCAGCACCACCGCCTGGCACGGCGCTTCGGCGCGCGTGACCTCGAACACCTCCGGCTTGTTGCGAAGCCGCCGCTGCACCTCCTTCAGCAGCTCGGCGGGCTTCACGCCGAACGCCGCGGCGATGCGGGAGCGGCCGCCCATCACATTGCCGACCAGTTCCGCCTTCTCCGGGCCCGGCCGAGCGGAACAGCACCGCCTTGCGGTTGCCCTCCATCACCTCGGCAATGCCGGCGAGATCGACCGGCTCGTTGCGGGTGTCGAGTTCGTCCGCGCCGAGGCTTTCGATGAAGCGGCGCAGCCGGAAGCGGTCGAAGTCCACGGCGTTCGGGCGCAGGTTTGACGCGGCTTTTTCGACGACGTTCATCGGCGTTCTCCCTGCCCCGAATTATAGAGTTTTCCGCCGCGCGTCCAACCGGTTGCGCTGGCAACGACCGGCCGTTCGATAGTCTGCCGCCCGCTCGACCACAAGGAAATCCAGCACGATGGATCGCAAACCGAGAGCCGAAGGCGGTCCCTATATCGGCCGGCCGATGCCGCGCTTCGAGGACCTGCGCCTCGTGCGCGGCGCCGGCCAATATTCCGACGACATCTCGATGCCCGGCCAGGCGTATCGCGGCGTTCGTGCGCTCGCCGCACGCGCATGCGCTGGTCAAGCGGATCGACGCCAGCTGCCGCGAAGAAAATGCCGGGCGTGATCGCGGTGCTGACCGGCGCCGATTATGTCGCCGACGGACTGAAGGGCGCGATCCAGCGCGCCAACCCGGCCGGCGCGATCGACATCAAGGTCCGCGCCTTCGCGCCGGAGAAGCGCCCGGTGCTGGAAGAGCCGCAATATCCGCTGGTGGTCGATCGCGTGCGCTATCCGGGCGAAGCCGTCGCCGTGGTGGTCGCCGAAACGCTGTTCGCCGGCGCGCGACGCCGCCGAAGCGGTCGAGGTCGAATACGAAGTGCTGCCGGCGGTCACCGACGTGCGCGAGGCCGACGGCGCCGAGACGATCTGGCCGTCGGCGCGCCGGACAACGTCGCGCTCGACCAGGATTTCGGCGACGCCGCCGCGGTGCGGGCGGCGTTCGACGCGGCCGATCTCGTGGTCGAGCAGACCTTCGTCAACCAGCGCATCGCCAATTGCCAGATGGAGCCGCGCTCCGGCGTCGGCGTCCTACGACACGGCGGCGGATTCCTACACGCTGATTTCCGGCAACCAGGGCGTCCACGCGCCGCGCATGGTGCTGGCGGAAAGCTGGGGCGTGCCGCTGGAGAAAATCCGCTTCGTCTGTCCCGATGTCGGCGGCGGCTTTGGGCTGCGCAACAATCTCTATCCCGAGCAGGCCACGATCCTGTGGGCGGCCAAGCGCGTCGGCCGGCCGGTGAAATGGACCAACGACCGCTCGGAGATCTTCCTCACCGACTACGCCGGGCCGCGATCTGGTGACCACGGCGCGGCTGGCGCTGACCAAGGACGGCCGCATCACCGCCTATCACGTCGACCACATCGGCACCTGCGGCGGCCAGACCGTGACCTATGTGCCGCTGAGCAACGCCTATCGCGTCGCCACCACGGTCTACGACATCCCGCTGATGCACATGCGCTGCCGCTCGATGATGACCAACACGGTGCCGACCGCGCCGTTTCGCGGCGCCGGCCGGCCCGAGGCGACCCTGGTGCTGGAGCGGCTGATCGATCTCGCGGCCGACACGGCTCGGCATCGACCGGCTTCGCATCCGCAAGAAGAACGTCATCCCGAAAAAGAAGCTGCCGTACCGCACCGCCAGCGGGCTGCTCTACGACAGCGGCGATTTCGCCGGCAACATGGAGCGCATGATCGAGGCCGCCGACTGGAAGGGCTTCGCCGCGCGCAAGCGCGAGAGCCGGAAGCGCGGCAAGCTTCGCGGCATCGGCATCTCGAACTATCTGGAGACGCCGGTCGGCATCCCGCACGAGCGCGTCGAGGTCACGGTGAAGGCCGACGGCAAGATCGAGCTTGCGGTCGGCACGCAGTCGACCGGCCAGGGCCACGAGACGAGCTTCGCCCAGGTGATGGCGGACCTGCTCGGCGTGCATCCCGAGGACATCGTGTTCATCGGCGGCGACACCGCGAAAATTCCGTCCGGCAGCGGCACCCACTCCGACCGCTCGATGCGGCTCGGCGGCACGTTGATGTTCCAGGCCTCCGAGGACGTGGTGGCGCAGGCGAAGGCCGTGGCGGCGAAGATGCTTGATGTCGCCGGAGGCCGATATCGCATTTCACCGACGGGCTGTTCGCCACGCCGAACAGCAACCGGCGGCTGACGGTCTATCGACGTCGCCAGGCGATGGATGAAAATCCTGCGCTCGCCGCCGGCAAGCCGCTGCAATCGAAGAAGACCTTCACCGGCCGCATCCCGGCCTATCCGACCGGCTGCGCCATCTGCGAGGTCGAGATCGATCCCGACACCGGCGCGATCAGCGTGCCGCGCTACGGCTCGATCGACGACGCCGGCCAGGCGATCAATCCGCTCATTCTTCATGGCCAGGTCCACGGCGGCATCGTCCAGGGCATCGGCCAGGCGCTGGTCGAGGACGTGCGCTACGACGACAACGGCCAGGTGCTGACCGGCAGCTTCATGGACTACGCCATTCCCCGCGCGCATCTGGTGCCGTCGTTCGACATCGCGCTGACCGAGGACCCGACCAAGGGCAATCCGCTGCGCGTCAAAGGCGGCGGCGAGGCCGGCATCACGCCGGCGCTGGCGGTGGTGATGAACGCCATCATGGACGCGCTGAAGGACCTTGGCGTCGAGCACATGGACATGCCGGCGACGCCGGCGCGCATCTGGGCGGCGATTCAGGCGGCGAAAGCGCCGAGGCTAAAAATACGCAGGGCTTAGAATACGAATGTCGAATGAGGACGGCACCAAGATAATTTACAGCAGGACGCCGGAATCAGCGGCCATGCTGGCAAACGTCAAACGAGCGGTGGCGATCACCGCGACACTGAACCGTTTGACGTATCAACGATACGGAGGAAACTCGGGCCTTGTTCAGCGAGCTCATCGGCAAAACAGTGCACGAGAGCTTGTTGCCGATCCGCCATTCTGATACCGTCGACGGGGACGAAATCCGCGTCGGGCACAATGTCTTCGTCGATCAGAACTGCACCTTCTATGACCTTGGCGGATCGACATCGCCGACGATGTGATGATCGGCGCCGAACGTCAGCATCCTCACGGCGCGGCCGATGCGCCCTTGAACCTTCGCAGCGCCGCGCCGCCACGATCGGAAAGCCCATCGTGATTGACGAGAAACGTCTGGATCGCAGCCGGCGCAACGATCATTGGCGGGGTGACGGTCGGCGAAAACTCGGTTGTGGCCGCGGGATCGCTGGTCGCCAAGGACGTTCCCCGCAATACCCTGGTCGGAGGAAATCCGGCTCGCGTCATTCGTCCGATCGGCGACTGCATGGCGCATCCGGACCGGCGAGCCGATCCGGGCCACCGCGGTCCACGGCGCGCTTGACCCCGCCCGAGGGCGGGACGGATAATCCGCGCAACAGCGGAGATTGAGCGATGAATATCCAGGTCGGCCACGACGCGCTCATCGAGAGCAAGAAGCAGCTCATCACCGGCACTTATCTGCGCAACGCCTGGTACTGCGCGGCGTGGTCCGAGGCGCTCGGCGACGGCGGCGTGCTCGGCGTCACGATCCTGAAGGAACCGGTCGTGCTGTACCGGGCGGCCAATGGCGAGGTCGCCGCGCTGGAGGACCGTTGCGCGCACCGCTTCGCGCCGCTCAGCATGGGCGCGGTGATCGGCGGCAACCGCATCCAGTGCCCCTATCACGGGCTGGAATACGACAAGTCCGGCGCCTGCGTGCTCAACCCGCACGGCACCAAGAACATCCCGTCGCGGGCGCGGGTGAAAAGCTATCCGGCCGTCGAGAAGCACAAGGCGATCTGGGTCTGGATGGGCGACAAGGCGCCGGACCCTTCCAAGGTCCCCGACTTCAGCATGATGGACAACGTGCCCGCGCTGCACACCACGAAGCTCGACAAGATCATGGTCAAGGCCAACTACGAGCTGGTGATCGACAACCTGCTCGACCTCAGCCACACCTCGTTCCTGCACGCCGGCATCCTCGGCAACGCCGACACCGTCGAGAGCGAGATCAGCGTCGAGCAGGACGCCACCGACATCATCGTCGAGCGTCATGCCACCAACGCCGAGCCGCCCGGCATGAACAAGCTGATGTGGCCGCAATCGCCGCCGCGCGTCGACAAGGTCACCGCGATCCGCTGGATGGCGCCCTCGACCTTGCGGCTGATGACCGGCATCAGCGAGATCGGGGCGGACCCGCAGACCGGCACCGGCTATCACGCCGTGCATATCCTGACGCCCGAGAACGACCGCAGCACGCACTATTTCTTTACGGCGGTGCGCTACAACGTCAAGACCACCGACGAGAAGCTGAACCTGGAAATCCAGGACAAGATCGGCAAGATGCGCCGGTTCGCCTTCGAGGAGCAGGACGTCCCGGTGATCGAGGCGCAACAGCGGATCATCGACGCGTCGACCACGGCGGTCGATCCGCTGACCTTGGCGATTGACATCGGCCCGGTGCGCTACAAGCAGGTGCTGAAGAAGCTGATCGCGGCGGAACAGGCGTCGTAGGGGTTTCCCGTCACCCTGAGGCGCCCGCCCGCCAGCGCGTTTACGCGCGTCTTCGACGCGCTATGGGCGGGCCTCGAAGGGCGACGGCCCCCGGCCGTCCCACCGCCATCCTTCGAGGCGCGCAAGAACGAGCGCGCACCTCAGGATGACGAAGAGAGGCCGGTGGAACCCTCGCGACTTCGTGTTGAAAAACCCCCTCACCGCCCTAGATGACTGGGACCGGGGCGATTAATGTCGGCGTTTCTTTTTCGCACAGAGGATATCCCGTGGACGCCCCAACGGCCGGACACCCCCAAGCCCTTTCACTCGGCGCACTGGTCGTCGAAGGAAAGACCAAGAAAATATTCCGCATCAACGGCTCCGACCTCGTCTCGGTGGTGGCCAAGGACGACATCACCGCGGGCGACGGCGCCAAGCATGATGTGATCCCGGACAAGGGCGCGCTTGCGACCCAAACCACCTGCAACGTGTTCCGGCTTTTGAAGGCGTGCGGCCTGCCGATCGCCTTCGAAACGCAGAACAGCGCGACCTCGTTCATCGCGCCGCCCTGCACCATGCTGCCCTATGAGGTGGTGGTGCGGCGCGAGGCGCACGGCTCGGCGCTGAAGCGCAGCCCGCACTTCTCCAAGGGGCAGTTGTTCCCCAAGCTCCTGGTCGAGTTCTATCTCAAGACCAAGGACAAGGACTGGAAGGGCAAGCCGCTGGTCGCCGACGATCCGTATATGCAGTACGAGGACGGCGGCGCGCAGATCAAGCTGTTCAACCCGGCCAAGCCGATCATCGGCGCCGAGCCGTTCCTGACCTTGCCGACCGCCGACGTGTTCAGCCATCCGGAGGAATACAAGTTCTTCCCGGAAATGCGGCGGATCGCGCGGCAGGCGTTCATGGTGCTGGAGCGGGCCTGGGCTCTGGAGGGCGGCACCCTGGTCGACTACAAGGTCGAGTTCGGCTTCGACGCCAAAGGCAAGCTGCTGCTGGCCGACGTGATCGACAACGATTCCTGGCGGGTGCTGGAGAACGGCGCCTATATCGACAAGCAGGTCTATCGCGACGGCGGCACGCTCGACACGGTGGCTGCGAAATACAGGCAGGTCGCGGAGACCACCGGCCACTTCCGGCTGCCGCGCCAGCGCATCATCCTGTGGCGCGGCTCCGAAAGCGACAAGACCGAGGCGTTCGCGGAGGCGCTCGGCGAGTTCAAGGACATGATGACGGTCGCGACCTGCTCCATCCACAAGGAGCCGATTGCGGGTGCCATCCTTCTTAACAAGCTGATCCAGGAGTGCCCCGACTGGTGGTGATCGCCTTCATCGGCCGCTCCAACGGCGCGGGTCCCGTGCTGTCGGCGCAGTCCTCGGTGCCGGTGATCACGGTGCCGGCCAGCGCCAAGGACTTCCCCGAGGACGTCTGGTCGTCGCTCCGGGCGCCGAGCAAGACCCCGGTGATGACCGTGCTGGAGCCCAGCAACGCGGTGATGGCAGCGCTGCAAATCCTGTCCGCCCGCAACCCGCAGATTTACGCCAAGGTGCGGACCGACATCGAGAGCCGGGCGATCAACATCCTGGCGCTATAAAAAACGACATAGTCGCAGTGCGGCCTGATATGGGCAGCACTGCGATTCTTTAAGGCATTCTCGCGGAACCGTGGAACCCCACGGGCGTTAACGGTGCGAGTTCGAGGCTTTCATCCAGCACCGCAAAGCCGTGGGGAGGTAAGATCATGTCTTTCCGCATTAGCCTTCTTGTTGCCGCCTGTATTGTCGCCGGGGCGAGCCCCGCCCTGGCTCAGGACGACGTCATCCAGCCGGAGCCCATCAAGGTCAGCGCCCATGCGCGGGCCGCCTGCATGCCCGACGCCATGCGGCTCTGTCGCGATGCCGTGCCGAACGTCCGCAATGTGCTGATGTGCTTCGGTGCGCATCGCGAGGAAATCAGCAACCGCTGCCGCACCGTGCTGGCGGGCTACGGACTGCAATAGCGATCAGGCCTTCGCCCAGAGCCGCGAAATCTCGCGCATGAACGCTGCCGGCCGCTCGAATGCGGTCAACGCCGCCGCGAATTCCGCCGCAGCGCGCTCCCGATCAAGCAGCGGCGCAACGACGCGGACGAACTTCGCCTCCACATCGGACTGATCGAACGGCCGTCCCGGGTCGCCCGGCACGTGGATGACGGTGCGCTCGCGCCGGGCCGTCGCCGTCACCGTGACGTGGGCCGGCCAAATCTTCGGATACGATTCCTGCGGATCGCCCGCCGTGAGCAGCCCCTCCTCGGCGCGCACCTGGATCCGCGACATGAAGGCCTGCAGCGCCGGCGGCAGCGGCCCGGCCGGACTGAGGTCGTAG
Source organism: uncultured Alphaproteobacteria bacterium (assembly GCA_963785665.1). GTDB lineage: Bacteria > Pseudomonadota > Alphaproteobacteria > Rhizobiales > Xanthobacteraceae > Z2-YC6860. The sequence continues at coordinate 315,648 of CAWAWF010000013.1, read as the reverse complement.
GCCCGGTCCGGATCGAGCGCCGCGACCGCCATCTGGTATGGCAGGCTGGTCAGATGCGAGAAGCGGTCGCCGGTGGTGACGCCATGATCGATCATCTTGATATGCGGCGGCAGCACCGCAACGCCGATCCGCAGGATTGAATCGGGCGCGACACCCTCGGCCATGATTTCCTTCAGCGCCTGCGTCGCCGCCATGGTCTGGCGCGCCGCGCACCACGGCTTGAACGAGGTCTGGGTCATGGCGGATGCGCCGAGCCCGCCGCCCAGCAGCACGGGGTTCGGCGTCATGCCGAAAATGTTCTTCAGGAAATCGCCGTCGGCGATCTTCAGGTCGGAGGTGAACCCCGCCCCCGCCGACAGCGCCGCCTGCAGGCCGCGCGCCGGCGGCATAACCGACCGCGAGCCAGCGCGCCGTCGTGACCGCGGCGTGATGGCCGGCGCCCGGCGCCGCCATGATCAGCGCGGTTGCGAGCGCGTTGGCCGTCTGGGTGCCGTCGAGACGAAACAGCCGCGCCGCGACCGCCGCCGCCCCGAACGGCGCCGCGAAATAGGTCGGCCAGATGCCGCGATAGAGCACGCTCGGCCCGTCGATGGCCGCGCCGAGCCGGATCATCGCCTCATAGCCGGCGACGATGGCGGCCGCGACATCGTCGGCGCCCACATCGGGCAACGAAGCTGCAATCGTCAGCGCCGACGGCACCACGATGGCGCCGGCCGTGACCATGGCGCCGAGATGGATGTCGTCGATCTCGCTCAGGCGCGCCAGCGCCACATTGATGGCAACGCGATCGGCCAGCGCGTCGGCGTCCTTGCGGAACGCCAGCAGCGCCCGCCCCTCGGCGGTGCCACAGGCGGCGATCCAGGCGCCGATGGTGTCGGCGGCATGCAGGCGCGCCGACGCGCGGGCGTGCTGGTCGGGCTGATGGGTGGCGACGAAAGCGCCAAGCTGTTCGAGAGCCGTCATTGTGCGGGCACCGTTATGGGGCCGCGACCCTATCGGCAATCGATCAGGCTGTCACACCGCTAGAACAATGCGATCGCGAACGGATCGCCCGACAGCCACGCGACGGTGTTCTCGGCAGACCAGTCAGGCGCCGGCGGTTCCGCCCGCACCTCGATGGTCGGCGGCTGCCAATCCAGGCGAGCGCGGATCGTCTCCAGCGTGACCGGCGTATCCCTGCTCGGCGCGGCGGAGCAGCCGTCCTGCGAAATCAGCACCGGCATCACATAGCCCCGCACCGGCACGACCGGGCGCGGCATTTCCTGCCGCAGGATCGCCGCAGCCGGCACCGCGACCATCTGCTCGGTCGCCCGCGCTTCCCATCGAAGCGATCTGGACGCCGGCGATCTGCATCTCGCCATCGCCGCCCTTGACCAGGATCGGCGCGCCGGACGAGCCGAAGTTGCCGTGGCAGGTGTGCAGCAGCAGCCGGCCGCCGATAATCTCGTCGCCGAGCGCGCAATCGCGGTCGGCGGTGAGCGCGTAGGCGCGGTCCTGGCCATAGCCGGCCATCACGGCCTTGGTGCCGCTCGGCGTCAGCTCTGCGCGCAGCCGCAGCGGCTCGATGTCCGCCGGCAGCGGCTCGGAGGCGGTCAGAACCACCCAGTCGGATTCCGAAGTCTGGTTGTAGCGCTGCGGATCGAAGCCCGGGCCGACCTCGTAGCGCACGAAACGCACGTGCGCCGAATAGCTACCGGTGCGATAGCCGACCAGGAAGTGCAGCGCGGACGGCGCGATGTAGTGCCGGGTGCGGAAGTTGTAGACGCAGTGCGCCGCGGTGAGAACCTTGTCGCGCGCGATCACCGCGCCGCTGCAGGACCCGCCGGTTTCGTTGGTGAGCTTGCCGAGCGACGACCAGGGATAGCTGTGCTCGTCGACGGCCTCGCGGTGCGCGCCGGACGGGCCGATCGCGGCGCCATGCGCGGCACCGGTGAACGCAAGAACGAGCGCCGCAACGAGCGGCAGCCCGCGATTGAACGCGGCAAACATCGACGACGGCTCCCTGCGCCTTTTTGGATGGCGCTTGATGGCCGCGATGATGGCGCAGAGGGTTTGAGGTTCCGTTGAGGAACACGATTGCGGATTGGTTGACGAAATCCGGCGAAGTTCGACGGAGAGTGTTGCGCGTTGATTGACAAACAGCCTTGCGCAGTCGTTAACCAGCGCGTGGACTGCGGACCTGCGGGGGAAATCACATGAGCGGCTTGAATATCGGCGTGATCGGCGCGGGCCTGATGGGCCACGGCATCGGCTACCTGCTGGCGGCGGCCGGCCACACCGTCCGCATTTACGACCCGTCGAAGCGAATGGCGGGAATCGTTAAGCACGCGGCTGGAAAGCGCCCGCGCGCTGCTCGGCGGCGACCCTGCCCTGCTCGGCCGGATTTCGGCGCACGACCAGATGGCGCCGGCCATGCAGGACGTGGCCTTCGTGTTCGAGGCGGCGCCGGAGAAGCTGCCGCTGAAGCAGCAATTGTTCGCCGAGCTGGAGGCGCTCACGGCGCCGGACACCATCCTGGCCAGCAACAGCTCCGCCATTCCCTCGACCCGGATCGGCGAGAAGCTGAAGCACCGCGAGCGGGTGGTCGGCACGCATTTCTGGAATCCGCCGCATCTGGTGCCCCTGGTCGAGGTCACGCAGAACGAAAAGACCAGCGCCGAGACGGTGCAACGGACCATGAAGCTGCTGCGCGACGCCGGGCGCAATCCGGTCCACGTCAAGAAGGACATCCCGGGCTTTGTCGGCAACCGGCTGCAGCATGCGCTGAAGCGCGAGGCCATCGCGCTGATCGCGGCCGGCGTGTGCGACGCCGAGACCGTCGACGAGGTGGTCAAGACCGGCTTCGGCGCCCGCATGGCGGTGCTCGGCCCGATGGAGCAGACCGACCTGGTCGGTGTCGATCTCACCCTCGACATCCAGAACGTGCTGCTGGCCGATCTCGACCGCTCGACCGAGCCGACGCCGCTGATCAAGGACTTGGTCGCACCGGCAAGCTCGGCATGCGGACCGGCGAGGGCTTCCGCAAATGGACGCCGCAATCGGCCGACGCGGTCCGCGAGCGTTTGCGGAATTCCTTAGCCGCGCAAGCCCAGGCCGCAGCAGCGAAGGGCTGACCCCAGCAAAGCGCAGGCGACAGCCGCCGCTTAATTTGCCAGCATCAGCGCAACGCCTCGCGCCGGGGCGCAGTCGAGGTGTCAGTGCTGGGAGCCATCTTTTCGATTCTGTCGGCGGCGTCGTTCGCGCTGAACAACGCCACCATGCGCCGTGGCGTGGTCAGCGGCACGCCGATCCAGGCGATGGCCATCACCGTGCCGCTCGGCATCGTCTGCTTCCTGCCGTTCGCCTTGTTCACTGGCGAACTGCTGCATGTCCGAGACTTTCCTCGCGCAGCGGCGGGATGGATGGCCGGCGTCGGCGTGCTGCACTTCGTGATCGGCCGCTACTGCAACTTCAAGGCCAACCGGTCGCAGGCGTCAATCTCACCGCGCCGGTGGTGCAGCTTCAGGTCGTCGTCACCATGGTGCTGGCCGTCATCGTCCTGCACGAGCCCTGCACCGCGTTGCAGATGATCGGCGGGGTCATCATGGTGGCCGGCTCGCTGATCACGCAGCGCGCGCTCGACGCGCGCCGCCGACGATCGTCGGCGCGCCCAGCACGCCAGTGTTCGTGCCGGCCTACCTGTCCGGCTATGTATTCGCGTCGCTGGCCGCGCTCTGCCTACGGCTCGTCACCGATCATGGCGCGCTTTGCGCTCGAGCACACCGGGCCGTCGACCGGCATCATCGGCGGGCTGATCTCCTACATCGCGGCGACACTTGCCGTCGCGCTCTTCGTCGTCTGCTCGCCAGCGCTCCGGCGCAACATCCGATCGCTCAAGCGCGACAACGCGAAGTGGTTCGCCTATTCGGGCGTGTTCGTCGCCGCGGCTCAGGGCTTCTTCTTCTGCGCGGCTCGCCGTGGCGCCGGTGATGCTGGTGATGCCGCTGCTGCAACTGTCGCTGGCGTTCCGGATGCTGTTCTCGTCCTGGCTCAGTCCCGCACCACGAGGTCGTATGGCGGAGCCGTGGTGGCGGGCGTCGTCGATCTCCGTCGCGGGCGCGATGTTGGTGTGCATCGACACTGGCCTGATCGTGCACACGCTGGCGCTGCCCGAAGCGCTCAGCCGCGCGCTGCTGTGGCGGGTGTGATGGCCGACGACGCCACCACCGTCGACGTGCTGGTGGTCGGCGCCGGCGCCGGCGGCATGACGGCGGCGCTGGTCTGCGCGCTGCAAGGGCTCGACGTGCTGCTGTGCGAGAAGTCGGAGCAGGTCGGCGGCACCACCGCCACGTCGGCGGGGACGATCTGGGTGCCGGGCACGCGGCAGGCGCGCGAAGCCGGCATGACGGACACCATCGCCGAGGCGCGGCGCTATCTCGATGCCATCATCGGCCGTGGCGGATGATCGCCGCGAGATTTACCTCGAACACCGCCGCCGAGGTGGTCGACTATCTCGACCGCAACAGCGAGGTGAAGTTCTCGATCTACGCCAAGCATCCGGACTATCTCGCCAACCGGCCCGGGTCGACCATCGCCGGGCGGGCGCTGGCGCCGCTGCCGTTCGACGGCCGGCTGCTCGGCGCCGATTTCGCGCTGCTGCGGCCGCCGATCGGCGAGTTCATGGCGCTCGGCGGCATGATGATCGGGCGCGCCGACATCGAGCCGCTGACGCGGCCGTTCGGATCGCTTGGCAGTCGTTCCGGCAGGCGGCGTCGCTGGTGTGGCGGCAGATCACGGACCGGCTTGCGCCACAAGCGCGGCACGCGGCTCCTGATGGGCAACGCGCTGGCGGCGCGGCTGTTCGCACAGCCTGCGGCGCAAGGGCGTGCCGATCTGGCTCAACGCCTCGCTGCAAGAATTGACGAGCGAGGGCGGCCGCGTCACCGGCGCGACGGTGAATGTCGATGGCAAGCCGCGCCGCGTCACCGCGCGCCGTGGCGTCATCCTGGCGACCGGCGGCTTCGGCGGCAGCGTCGAGCGGATGAACGAGCATGTCTCGCCGAAGCTCGCCCACGCGCTGGCCTTTGCGGGCGCCGAGGGCGACGGCATGCGGATCGCGCGCGCGGCCGGCGCCGCCATCGAGGACGATCACGCAGTCGCCGATGTTCTGGTCGCCGGTGTCGGCGACGCCGTGGCTCACGGGCGGCCGCGGCACCTACCCTCACCTGGCGCTCGACCGCTCCAAGCCCGGACTGATCGCGGTCAACGCCGCCGGGCGGCGTTTCGTCGACGAGGCGGTGTCGTACCACGACTTCGTGCTCGGCATGCACCGTTCGCACGAGACGGTGCCGACGATTCCGGCGTGGCTGATCTGCGACCGCGACTTCATGCGGAAGTACGGACTTGGCCGGATTCCGCCCGGGCGGCGAAACTTCGGATGGGCGGTGCGCAACGGCTACGTGGTCGAGGCCGATGCGCTCGATGCGCTGGCCGCGAAGATCAAGGTCGATGCCGCAGGGCTTCACGCGTCGGTCGATGAGAACAACCGCTTTGCGCGGACCGGCGACGACGAGGCGTTCGGCAAGGGCTCGACCGAGTTCGACCGCAACAACGGCGATCCGAACCACAGCCCCAATCCATGCATCGGGCCGATCGTCGCGCCGCCGTACTACGCCATGGCGGTCTATCCCAGCACGCTCGGCAGCAGCATCGGGCTGAAGGCCGACGCCGATGGCCGCGTGCTCGACGCAAGCGGACAGGCCGATCCCGGGGCTGTACGCCTGCGGCAACGACATGGCCTCGATCATGCGCGGGACTTATCCGGGGCCGGGCATCACGCTCGGACCGGCGCTGGTGTTCGCCTACCGCGCCGCGATGAAGATCGCCGCTACTTCGCCTTGAGCACGTAGCGGCCGCTCTCGTTCCGCGTCAGCTTGTCGGCGGCATAGAGCGTGTCGAGCTCGCGCACGATCTCGCGGCCGTCGCGGGAGCCCGCGGCGACCATCAGTTCGAGGAAGCTCGCCGGGCCGGCGGCGAGCGTATCGCGCCGCCGAGGTCTTGCCGTTGCCGTTGGCCTTCGGCATCACCGGCGCGATCGGAATGCCCCACTCCAGCGACTGCCGCTTGCCGAACGGAATGGTGCAGTCGAAGCCGATCTTGGCGCCGGTGCGCGCGCCCGCCGAGCGACGGATCGAGCGGCACGACGCGAAAGCCCGACGCCTGGATGGTGTCGCGGTCGCCCTGGTAGCGCGTCGCCAGCGCCCAGTCGCACTGCTCGTCGGAGAACACGTCGATGTCGTCGTCGAACACGAACACCTGCTTGGCCTCGGCCATGCTGCCGAACACCGCGGCGATGGCGTTGCGCGCCTCGCCCGGCACGCGCTGGCGGATCGAGACGCGGACGTTGTACATGCCGCCGCTCGACGGCGTGGCGAAGCACGCCACCGGCTCGCGCACCGCGGTGACGAGGCCGGCCCAGGCGGCGGATTCCGTCTTCACCGTGGTGAGCTGCGCGGTGTCGGTGCGGCCGAGATGCTTGCCGCCGATGGTGACGGTCTGAAACAGCGCGTCCTTGCGATGCGTGATCGCGGTGAGATGAAACACCGGATTCTTCTTCACCACGCCGTAATAGCCGACATATTCGCCGTAAGGCCCTTCCGGCTCGGTGTGGCCCTTGGGATCGAGATAGCCCTCCAGCACGTATTCGGCGTCGGCCGGCACGTAGATGTCGTTGGTGACGCATTTGACGATCGGCACCGGCGCGCCGCGCAGCGCGCCCAGCACCTCGAGCTCGTCCATCGGCGGATTCATGCAGACCGCCGCCATGAAATCGCACGGCGTCGAGCCGACCACGTAGGCGACCGGCGTCTTCTCGCCCTTCGCCACCGCTTCGAGAAAAATCTGGCGGGCGTCGCTCGGCGCGATCATGTCGATGCCGGCGGTGCGCGGGCCGCGCAGCATGATGCGGCGGCAGCCGATGTTGGTGTGGCCGGTGTCGCGGAACTGCATGACGTCGAGACCGGCGGAGATATACGGCGCGCCGTCCTCGCCGTGCTGCAGATGCACCGGCAGCGCGCAGAGGTCGGCCTCCTCGCCCTTCAGCACCACCTGCTGCACCGGCGCGTCCGCGGCGGAAACCTTCACCGGCTTGTGCGGATTGGCGAGCCGCTCGGTGATCGCCGCCAGCAAGCCCTGCCTCGTCGGTGTCGAGCGCGAGCGCCAGGCGCTTGCGCGAGCCCATCACGTTGCCGATCAGCTCGGCCTTCTCCGGCCCGACCGACTTGAACCAGGTCGCCGTCGGATTGCCGTCGAGCACCGCGCCGACGTCGATCAGATCGATCGGCTGATCGTGCACCTCGCATTCGCCAAGCTGCACCAGCCGCTCGACGAAGCGGCGGAGGCGGAATCGTTCGGTGTCGGCAGCCATGCGCTTCCCTGGATTGCGAACGATCGAACAGACCGTTAAGATTGCCCGTTCGGGCTTGACGGAGAACAATGCCATGCCGGGGACGGAAACGAAACACAAGGTCCGCGACGTCAATGTCCGGATGCTGCGGGGCGGCTCCGGCCCGCCGCTGCTGTTCCTGCACGGCGCCAACGGCCTGCCGGTGTGGCTGCCGGTGTTCGATCTGCTGTCCAAGCAGTTCGAGGTGTTCGTGCCCGAGCATCCGGGATTCGGCCTGTCGGACAACCCGGCCTGGCTGCGCAACATCGGCGATCTGGCGATGTACTACCTCGACTTCCTCGATGAGTTCGGGCCGCACGAGGTCCATGTGGTCGGCCAGTCGCTCGGCGGCTGGGCGGCGGCGGAGGCCGCGGTGCGCAACTGCTCGCGGATCAAGACGCTGTCGCTGCTCGGCCCGGCCGGCATCCGCGTCAAAGGGCATGCCGAGCGGCGACAACTTCATCTGGGGGCCGGAGGAAGGAATCCGCAACCTCTACCACAACCAGGCCATCCCCGATCAGATCCTGGCGATGCAGCCGACCGACGAGCAGGCCGACATCATGCTGACCAACCGCTTCGCCACGACGAAGTTCGGCTGGGAGCCGCGCTGGTACAATCCGTCGCTGGAGCGCTGGCTGCACCGCATCACGGTGCCGACGCTGATCATGTGGGGCAAGGAGGACAAGCTGTTCCCGAGCGCCTACGCGGCGCGCTGGGGCGAGCGCATTCCCGGCAGCCGCGTCGAGATCGTGCCCGGAGTGCGGTCACGTGCCGGCGGTCGAGAAGCCGGAGATCACGGCGAAGGAAATCATCCGGCTTTACGCGGGGACACGCTGATGCAGTTCACATTCTTTCATCTGATGCCGTATCGCCCGCTGGACATGGTCGAGCGGCACAAGCATCGCGCCGGCTGGGTGGTGCTGCCGAACACGCTGTACGACCCGAAGAAGGGCGCCGACGAGTACCAGTCCTATATCGATCAGCTCGTCTATGCCGAGAAGCTCGGCTTCGACGTCATCGCGGTCAACGAGCACCACCAGACCGCCTACGGCCTGATGCCGGCGCCGAATCTGATCGCGGCGAACCTGATCGCGCGCACCACCAAGGCCAAGATCGCCATCATCGGCCGCGCGCTGCCGCTGGTGAACAACCCGGTCAACATCGCCGAAGAGTTCGCGATGCTCGACAACCTGTCGCGCGGCCGCATCATCACCGGCTTCGTGCGCGGCATCGGCAACGAGTACCACTCGACCGGCATCAACCCGCACTGGTCGCACGAGCGCTACCAGGAGGCGCACGACCTGATCGTGCAGGCCTGGACCGGCCCGGCCCGTTCTCGTTCGAGGGCGAGCACTTCAACAACCGCTACGTCAACCTCTGGCCCCGCCCCTACCAGACGCCGCATCCGCAGATCTGGATTCCGTCGATGGGCTCGTCGGAGACGGTGAAATGGGCGGCGGCGCCGGAGCGCAAGTATCCGTTCCTGGTGACGTTCTCCAGCCGCGAGCTGGTGGCGCGCTATCTCAACGTCTATCGCGACCAGGCCAAGCAGTACGGCTACGAGGCCTCGCCCGACCAGCTCGGCTGGGCGTCGCCGGTCTATGTCGCCGACACCGACGAGCGCGCCCGCAAGGAGGCCAAGGAGGGCGTCGAGACGCTGTTCAACGACTTCCTCGCGGTGCCGTTCCAGATGCTGCTGCCGCCGGGCTACATGTCGCTGCCGTCGATGAAGAACACCATGCGGATGCGCAAGGCGCTGGGCGCGCAGAAGCGGCTGACCTTCGAGGAGCTGAACGAGAGCGGCGTCGTGGTGGTCGGCTCGCCCAAGACCGTGCGTCGACAAGCTTTCCAAGCTCCGCGACGAGACGCGGGCCGGCAAGCTCATCACCATGCTGCAATTCGGCACCCTGTCGGACGAATTGACGCGGCGGAACATGGAGATGTTCGCGTCCGAGGTGATGCCGCATCTGAAGAACTGACGGGCGGGCGCCCACCGCCAGCCCATCGACCATTGGCCAAATTGACCGGCCATAGGCGCCGCGACTACGCTCCCCCTCAAGAACGCCAGACCTTGGGGAGGACATTCATGCGTAAAGTCATCATCGGCTTGCTGGGCGCCACCGCGCTGCTGGCCGGCACCGCCGTCGCCAGCGCGCAAGGCACGGTGAAGATCGGGCTGATCATGCCCTACTCGGGCCAGTTCGCCGACACCGCGTCGCAGATGGACAACGCCATCAAGCTCTACGTGAAGGAGCACGGCGACACCGTCGCCGGCAAGAAGATCGAGTTCATCCGCAAGGACACCGGCGGCATCGCCCCCGACGTCGCCAAGCGGCTGGCCCAGGAGCTGATCACCCGCGACAAGGTGGACATCCTGACCGGGCTGATCCTGACGCCGAACACGCTCGCCGTCGCCGACGTCTCGGCCCAGGCCAAGGTGTTCAGCGTGATCATGAACGCCGCGACCTCGATCATCACCACCAAGTCGCCGTACATGGCGCGCACCTCGGTGACGACGCCGATGCTGAACCAGACGCTCGGCACCTGGGCGGTGAAGACCGGCTCGAAGAAAATCTACAGCATGGTGTCGGACTTCGGCCCCGGCATCGACGCCGAGGGCGCCTTCCAGCTTGGCGTCAAGGAAGCCGGCGGCGAGATCGTCGGCTCGGTGCGCTTCCCGGTGGCGAACCCGGACTTCTCCGCCTTCGTGCAGCGCGCCAAGGACCTCAACCCGGACACGATCTACATCTGGATTCCCGGGCGGCACCCAGCCGGCCGCGGTCGGCAAGGCGCTGACCGAGCGCGGCATCGATCCGAAGAAGATCAGGGTCATGGGCCAGGACGTGCTGGCCGACGACAGCGCGCTGAAGAGCATGGGCGACGTTGCCGAGGGCATCATCACCGCGGCGCACTACGACTACAACCATCCGTCGGCGAAGAACAAAGCCTTCGTGAAGGGCTTCAACGAGATCAGCAGCGGCCGCAACCCCGACATCTTCTCGATCGGCGGCTATGACGGCATGCACCTGATCTACGAGACGCTGAAGAAGACCGGCGGCAAGGCCGACGGCGACTCGCTGATCGCGGCTGCCAAGGGCATGAAGTGGGAAAGCCCGCGCGGCCCGGTGCAGATCGACCCGGAGACCCGCGACATCATCCTCACCGTCTATATCGACAAGGTCGACCAAGACGCCGGACGGCCTGCGCAACGTCGAGATCGACAAGGTCGAGAACGTCAAGGACCCGGTCAAGGAGCGGATGAAGAAATAGCATCGGCCCGCCGGGCCGCGATCCGGGGCCCGGCGCCGCGCACGGTGTCGATCAGCGCTGCCGCGTCGTCCGGCTCGCGGTCGCCGCGCCAGGCCACATGGCCGTCGGGGCGAACCAGAACCAGCGGCCGGGCGTAGAGCTCGGCCGCTTCCTCATTCTGCAGGCGATGCACTGTCAGCGGCACGCCACGGCTTGCCGCGGCGCGCTCGATGCCGTCGGTCGGAAGCTCGGCGAATTTCAGCAGCACGAAGCCCTCGCCGAACAGATCGAGGGTCGAGCGATCGGGACCGAGCCAGACATGCGGCGCCCGGGCGCCGGGAAACGTCGTCGGCTGGTAGCCGAACGTATCGTCCAGCGGCTCCGGCGTGCCGTCCGGAACCACGACGGGCGACGGGTGGTAGATGTAGCCGAGATGCACGCCGACCGGATGCCAGGCTTTTTCGTTCTCCTCCACGAGCTGGGCGCCGATGGCGCGGCGCGCAGCGTCGCCTTCCGGCGTCGGTGAATTGATCTCGGCACGTTGAGCCGCGCTGACAAGCCGCCGGTAGTTCTTCAACGACACCTCGGCGGCACGCGCCGACGCCGGCCGCCGCTCGTGGTCGTAGCTTTCAAGCAGCGCCTCGCCGCCCCAACCGTCGAGCGTTGCGGCAAGCTTCCAGCCGAGATCGAAGGCGTCCTGGATTCCGGTGTTCATGCCGAGCCCGCCGTTCGGCGGATGCGCGTGCGCAGCATCGCCGGCGAGAAGCACGCGCCCATCCATGAAGCGGTCGGCGACCGTGCGCTTTCGCACCCACAGCGTCTTGTCCTCGACGGTGAACGGCACGTCGCGGCCCATGGCGCGGCGGACCAGCGCGGGAATGTCGGCGTTTTCCAGACGGCGCTGATCGAGGTCGACGAGCTGCAGCCGCCAGAGGTCCTTGCCGTCGACGATCGAGAGAAACGACCAGGTGCCTTCGGGGCCGACAAACACGTAGCGGAAGGCGTGGCCCTTGTCGTGATGGGAGGCGAGATCGGGGATGCGGAGATAGACCGTCATCGACCAGTCGATGTGCGGTTCGCCGCGAATCTTGATGCCGAGCTGCTCGCGCACGGTCGATGCAAAGCCGTCGCAGCCGACGAGATAGGCCGCGCGCACGGTTTCGCGTCGGCCGCTGGCGCGATCGCGGAGCGTGACGGTGACGCCGCTGTCGTCCTGGGTGAAGCTTTCGAGCCCGACGCGGTGGCGCAGCGTCACGTGGGGAAACGACCGCGCGCAATCCTGCAGGATCGGATCGAACCAGGTCTGCGGACACGGCCGGCCCCGCTCCGGGCTGAACTCGGAGTGGGACATGGCCCCGAGCGACGGCGTGCGGACGCGGCCGAGCTCGTAGCCAGCCATGTCGGTCACGAACACGCTGTCGAGCGGCCAATCGGAGGGAAAGCCCCAGTTGCGCACCTTGTCGGCGATGCCGAGCTGGCGGCAGAACTCCAGGGTGCGGACGCTGACCTCCAGCATCTTGGCCGGAAGCAGCTTGTTCTCGCGCTCCTCGACGAGGAGCGTCCGGATGCCGCGCCGGCCGAGATCGGCCGCAAGCGCAAGTCCGATCGGCCCGCCGCCCGCGATCAGCACCGGAACATCGACAGCAGATGGCCGCTCGTTCATGCCGACGGAGCTCTCCGAAACATCCGTTTTTTGCCGATCAAACGTGCGCTCGCCCGGCTGCGCTGGCAAGCGCGGTCGGGCAAAACGGCGCACGGTCTGGTCCGATCCGTTCGGGTCGCGTAAGCTCCCCGCACCAGAAGCCGGCCGACAGAACGCAAGGCCGGATGGTCGGGAGGGAATCGATGCGTAAGAGCTTCGTCACGATGAGCGCGGTGATTGCGGCAACCGTCGCCGCCGGCGCCGCCAACGCCCAAGGCACCGTCAAGATCGGCGTGATCATGTCCTATTCGGGCCAGTTCGCCGACACCGGCGCGCAGATCGGCAACGGCATCAAGCTCTACATGAAGGAGCACGGCGACACCGTCGCCGGCAAGAAGATCGAGATCGTGCCCAAGGATTCCGGCGGCCTTGCCCCGGATGTCGCCAAGCGGCTGACCCAGGAAGCCATCGTGCGCGACAAGGTCGACATCATCGCCGGCTTCGATCTGACGCCAAACGCGCTGGCCGCCGCCGACGTTTCCGCGCAGGCCAAGAAGTTCATGGTCGACATGAACGCCGCGACCGCGATCATCACCACCAAGTCGCCCTACATGGTGCGCACCTCCTTCACCGTGCCGATGGTCAACGAAGAGATCGGCAAGTGGGCCTACAAGAACGGCATCCGCAAGGCCTATACGCTGGTGTCCGACTTCAGCCCCGGCCATGACGGCGAAGCGGCCTTCATCAAGGGCTTCAAGGACGCCGGCGGCGAGATCATCGGCTCGGCGCGCTATCCGGTGGCGAACCAGGACTTCACCGCGTTCCTGCAGCGCGCCAAGGACCTCGCCCCCGACGCGATCTACATCTGGGTGCCGGGCGGCACGCAGCCGGCGTCGATCGGCAAGTCGATCGCCGAGCGCGGCATCGACAAGAAGAAGACCAAGATCCTCGGCCAGGGCGAGCTGACCTTCGACTCGGCGATCGAGGGCATGGGCGACGCCGCCCTCGATATCATCACCGGCTTCCACTACGACGCCAACCACCAGTCGGCGATGAACAAGAAGTTCGTCGCCGACTACAACGCCGACTTCAAGCGCAATCCCGACATGTTCTCGGTCGGCGGCTATGACGGCATGCACGTCATCTACGAGGCGCTGAAGAAGACCAACGGCGACACCGACGGCGAGAAGCTGATCGCCGCCGCCAAGGGCCTGAAGTGGGAGAGCCCGCGCGGCCCGATGTCGATCGATCCGGAAACCCGCGACGCCATCGAGAACGTCTACATCCGGCGCGTCGAAAGGGTGGACGGCAAGCTCGTCAACGTCGAGATCGACACCATCAAGGACGTCAAGGACCCGTTCAAGGCGAGGATGGCGAAGCAGTAGCGTGTCGATGACCGGCGGCCGAAGGGGGCGACCGCGATGATTTCGTTGGTTGGCGTGCTGTTCGACGGCTTCGCCTACGGCATGCTGCTGTTCCTGCTGTCGGTCGGGCTGTCGGTGACGCTCGGGATGATGAACTTCGTCAATCTCGCGCACTGCACCTTCGGCATGATCGGCGGCTACGCCACGGTGACGCTGATGAACCACGCAGGGTGGCCGTTCCTGGCCACCCTGCCCGTCGCGTTCATCGTGGCCGCCGCCATCAGCGTGGTGTTCGAGCGCACGATGTTCCGCCGGCTCTACCGCTCGAGCGATCTCGACCAGTGCCTGCTGACGATCGGCCTGGTGTTCGTGTCGGTGGCGGTGACGACCTACATCTACACCACCAACCAGCAGCCGGTGTCGCTGCCGAACTACCTGCGCGGCTCGATCCATGTCGGCACGCTGACGTTCGGCACCTATCGCATTTTCCTGATCGTGTTCGCGCTGGTGGTCACGGGGCTGCTGGTGGGCGCGCTCGAATACACGCGCTTCGGCGCGCAGGTTCGCGCCGCGGTCGACAACCAGCGCATGGCGCGCGGGCTCGGCATCAATGTCGATAGCGCGTTCGCCATCACCTTCGCGCTCGGCAGCGGGCTCGCCGGCCTCGGCGGGGCGCTCGCGATCGACATCGTCGGCCTCGATCCGTCGTTTGCGCTCGCCTACCTGGTCTATGTGCTGATCGTGGTCGCGGTCGGCGGCCTTGGCTCGATCGGCGGCACGTTCGCCGCCGCCATGCTGCTGGGCTTGAGCGACATGGCCGGCAAATACTATTTTCCGGCGATCGGCTCGTTCCTGATCTATCTCGTGATGCTGACGCTTCTGATGTGGCGGCCCTCCGGCATCTTCGGGCGGCGGTGAATGACGGTCGCCTCCTCCGCACTCGCGTCGCCGGCCCAGCAACTGCAGGCGCAGAGCCGCTGGCGCACGATCGAATACCTGTTCTGGCTGGCGACGCTGCTGCCCTTCGTGGCGACGCCGGACTACCTGGTGCTGGCGAGCCAGATCGCCGTCAGCGCGCTGTTTGCGCTCTCGCTCGATCTGATCCTCGGCTACGCCGGCATCGTCTCGCTGGGTCATGCCGCGTTCTTCGGCTTCGGCGCCTATACGGCCGGACTGGTCTCGAAATGGGGCTGGGGCGAGCCGCTGACCGGGCTGCTGATCTCCGGCCTCGCGGCGGGCGTGCTCGGCTATCTGATGAGCTTCATCATCGCGCGGTTCCGGCATCTCGCGCTGATCATGATCACGCTCGGCTTCGGCCTCCTGCTGCTCGAAGCCGCCAACAGCGCCAGCTGGCTGACCGGCGGCGCCGACGGGCTGCAAGGCGTCCACATGTGGCCGCTGCTCGGGCTGTTCCAGTTCGATCTCTACGGCGTCACCGCCTACTGCGTACGCGCTGATCGTGCTGTTTGCTGTTCTTCCTGGTCAGCCGGCGGCTGATCAACTCGCCGTTCGGGCTGGCGCTCCGCGGCATCCGCGAGAACGCGGTGCGGATGCGGGCGATCGGCGCCGAGAGCCGGCCGCACATCCGCAAGATCTACACCATCGCCGCGGTCATGGCCGGCACCGCCGGCGCGATCCTGACCCAGACCACCGAGACGGTGTCGCTCGGCGTGCTCGACTTCCAGCGCTCGGCCGACATTCTGGTGATGCTGATCCTCGGCGGCACCGGGCGGCTCTATGGCGGCCTGATCGGCGCCGCCATCTACATGGTCGCGCGCGACCAATTCTCGGGCGTCAATCCGCAATACTGGTATTTCCCGATCGGCGTGCTGCTGATCGCGGTGGTGCTGTTCCTGCCGAACGGCATCCTCGGCGGCCTCGCCGAGCTGGTCGAACACCGAACGCGGCCAGCGCTGGTTTGGATGGGCGACCTCGCCGCCGCGGAGCAAAACGCCGTGACCGCGGTCCTTGCCACGCGAGGCGTCGACAAGAGCTTCGGCTCGCTGGTGGTCGCCAAGAACATCGAGATCGCGCTGCCGCGCGGCGTGCGCTACGCGCTGATCGGGCCGAACGGCGCCGGCAAGACCACGCTGATCAACCTGATGACCGGGATGCTGCGCCCCGACGGCGGCCAGATCCTGCTCGGCGGCGAGGACATCACCGCGCTCAGCCCCGAGGAGCGGGTGCGGCGCGGGCTCGTCCGCACCTTCCAGATCAACAGCCTGTTCCCGCATCTCAGTCCGCTCGAAGCGGTGACGCTTGCGATCTGCGAGCGCGAGAAGATCGCCCGCACCTGGTGGCGGCCAGTGTCGAGCTATAGCGCCGCGGTCGACGAGGCCTACGCCATCCTCGATCAGCTCATGCTCGGGCCGGTCTGCACCCGCGAGACGCGCCATCTGGCCTACGGCCAGCAGCGTCTCCTGGAGATCGCGTTGGCGCTCGCGACCAAGCCGAAGGTGCTCCTCCTCGACGAGCCCGCCGCTGGCGTGCCGCGCGAGGAAAGCTCCGAACTGTTCCAAGCCATCACCAGCCTGTCGCAGGACATCACCGTGCTCTTCATCGAGCACGACATGGAGCTGGTGTTCCGGCTCGCCAGCCGCATCATCGTCATGGTCGGCGGCCGCATCCTGGTCGAAGGCACGCCGGACGAGATTTCCGCCGATCCGCGCGTCCGCGAGGTCTATCTCGGGGGCGCGCATGGCTGACGCCCCGCTGCTCGCCTTCAAGAACGTCCGCGCCGGCTACGGCGAAGCGGTCGTGCTGGACGACATCAGCTTCGAGATGGCCGAGCGCGGCAGCCTCGCGGTGCTGGGGCGAAACGGCGTCGGCAAGAGCACGCTGCTGCTCACCCTGATGGGCTTCACCCAGCTTCGCCGCGGCGCCATCGTCTGGCGCGGCGCAGATATTTCCGGCTGGCGCCACATCGCCGCGCGCAGGCCGGCATCGGCTGGGTGGCGCAGGAGCGCGAGATTTTCGCCAATCTCAGCGTCGAGGAGAACCTGACCGTCGCGGCACGCCCCGGCCGCTGGGACCTCGATGCGGCGTATCAGTTTTTCCCGCGGCTGAAGGAGCGCCGGGCTTCCAAGGGGAGCCAGTTGTCCGGCGGCGAGCAGCAGATGCTGGCAACCGCCCGCGCGCTGATGACCAACCCGGCGCTGCTGCTGCTCGACGAGCCGCTGGAAGGGCCTCGCCCCGATCATCGTCGAGGAGTTGGTTCGGGGCCTTCGCAAGATGATCACCGAAGAAGGCACCGCGGTGATTCTGGTTGAGCAGCACGCCGAGATCGCGCTGTCGCTGACCGAACATGCGCTGCTGCTGGAGCGCGGCGCCATCGTGCACCGCGCTCCGTCGGCGGAGCTTCTCAAGGACCACGCCACGCTCGACCGCTATATCGGCCTTCGCGTGACGGAGGGAAAGCCGGTCAGGCCGTGAGCCGGACGACGGCGTTTTCGTAAGCCTTGGAGCCGAGATCGTTACCTTCGTAGATGCCGTGCTCGGCGATCCAGGTGCGTGAGTCCTCAAAGATTTCGCGCGAATACGGCTCGAACACGATGCGCTCGCCCGGCCCCCAGCGGCGCGTGTCCATCGTGCCGTGGAAGCGCTTGGGGAATTCCTTCGCGTAGTGCTTGGTGTAGAGCTCGGGCCGCAGATCGATGTCGGCCTGCGCCTTCCGGAGCGCGCGGAAGAACTTCTGCACGTCCTCCATGTCCGGCTCGCCGGTGAGCATGGTCGCCATCATGAAGGTGCAGTCGACCACCTTCCGGAAGCCGAGCTGCTCGGCGTAGTAGTACGGCCCGGAGAACAGCGTGCAGGCCGGCACTTCGCCATTCAGCAGCTTCTCCATGCGGCCGAACACCAGCCCGTCCTTGAACGACAGGTTGATCTTGTCCTGCGGCATGAACTGCTCGAGCGCCTGGATCGTGGCGTAGTGGCTGCCGGACTGGTAGCCGACCGAGATCGGCACGCCAGCAAGGTCTTCCGGCTTCTTCACCTTGGAGTCCGGCGGAACGAAAATGCCGCAGGTCGAAACCTGATAGACATCGCCGTAAAGCTTGCCGTGGCCCTTGGTGGCGGCGACGTTCACCGTCCAGTGGCAGGCGCAGGAGATGTCGGACTTCCGGCCGCGCTCGAAGGTCTGCATCGCGCCGACCTTGTCGCCAAGCTGCTGCGAGGCGCCGTCGCTCGACTGCACCAGCTCGCGGAACTCGTAGTCGAGCCCCTCGTCCTTGAAGTAGCCCTTCTCCTCCGCGACCCATTCGTGCAGGCGAAAGTGCGGCTCGATGATGAATTTCTCTTTTGCCATTTTCATTTCCTCCTTGGTTCAGCAACAGTCGATGGTCTTGAGTTTCGATCGGGCATGCTCCGTCACCCGGCGGGCGCGGATCATCTTGACGTGGTCGTCCATCAGCTTGCGCGCGCCGGCGGCGTCGCGCATCTCGATCAGCGCCAGCAGCTCCTTGTGGACGTCGAGGATGTGGCGCGCGACCTTGGCGTTCATGGTTGGATTGCGCCGCGGCCACGACACGTGCTGCAGCGAGATGAGCTGCACCACCAGCACGCGGTTGTGCGAGGCGTCGGCGACGGCGAGATGAAATTCCGCGCCGAGCTCGGTGGTGCGCGCGGCGTCGTTGAGATTGGCTTCGGCGTCGACCAGCAGCTGCGCGCAGCCGCGCGATGTCGGCATCGGTCGCATTCTCGGCGGCGAGCTCGGCGGCGAGGCATTCGATGGCGCGCTGGGCGTCCATGATCTCGGCGGCGCTGACGCCGGTGAGGTCGAGCTGCACCGCGAGCGCCTCGGCGAACAGCCGCGGATTGCCGCGCGCCACCCGCGCGCCGCCGCCCTTGCCCATCCTGATCTCGGCGATGCCGAGCGCCTCGAGCGTGCGGAGCGCATCGCGCGCGACGATGCGGCTGACGCCATAGCGCGCCGCGAATTCGTTCTCGGTGCCGAGCACGTCGCCGGGCTTGAGCTTCTTGGCGAACAGCGCGTCGCGGACGTCGGCGATGATCTGCGAGGACAGCGACGCCGAGCGGCCGGGCAGGAATATCCGGCCGGGAAGCTTGCTGGCGAAGGGTGACGATTGCGCCGTCATGGGCGAAATATAGACCGGCGGACCTAAAGTAGTAAAGATACTATCTTATGCGGAATGCGGTCGCACACTTCGCTCCAATCACGATAGTCGCCTGTGAATTGATGCCGAAATCTCTGGGAACCTTGTGTCAAATGACACATTAAGGCTCGTCGGGAATCATCAGCCATGGCACCAACGCAATCGGCCGTACCTTGCGAACGCTGCGGGACGATGACGATGCCGGCGATGCAATTGCCGCCAATGAACGGCCCGGGCGCCCGGGTGTACCGATGTCTCGGTTGCGACCATTTGACATGGGTGGAGTGGAGCCCCGCCCCGCCGCCTGTCCCTGGCAATGCGCCCTCGGTGCAGCAACAACAGCAGCCACAGCCCAAGCCAAACGACGATCCGACCGACAAATCCTAGCCGCGGAGCAAAACGAAAAGCGGCCTCCAACCGGGAGGCCGCTTTTTTTCGATCTGGCGATCCTAGCGGACGATGACCGCCGCGCCGTCGTGATGACGGCGATGCTCGCGGATCATGACCCGTTCGCGATGATGCCGCCACGGATGCCAATCGTGGTGACGGCTCTTCTTGATCACAACGGTTTCCGCACTGGCCGAATTGCTCACGACCGGCATGGCGATGCCAACGGCAGCCAGGGCGGCGAGAGCGAGGATGAGCTTGCGCATTGATTTTTCTCCTTGGATGGACACGCGCTTCAACGCGCGAACGCGCAACTGCGTTCCAAAAGTTGTTTGGGACGCGCGGCGCGAAACTGAAGAACCGTTCATCAACGGCAAGCGCGCCGGAAAGTTGCGGAGTGAAATCAGATGGCGCGAATGACTCGGAATCTCGGGATGCGGCCGCGTGTCGCGGCAAGACTGACCGTGGCTAGGCTGCTGTCGCCGCCCCGCCGCTCTTGCGGGCGCGCTGGATCGTCTCCCACACCCGCGACGGCGTCGCCGGCATGTCGATCTGATCGACGCCGAGCGGACGCAGCGCATCGATCAGGGCATTGATGACGGCCGGCGGCGCGCCGATCGTGCCCGACTCGCCGATGCCCTTGACGCCGAGCGGATTGGTCTTGCACGGCACCTCTTCCAGCAGGCACTCGACGTTCGGCATCACCGCGGCGCGCGGCATGGCGTAGTCCATGAAGCTGCCGGTGATGAGCTGGCCCGAGCTGCGGTCATAGACCTGGTGCTCGAGCAGCGCCTGGCCGATGCCCTGCACCACGCCGCCCATCTGCTGCCCCTTCACGATCATCGGATTGATGATGCGGCCGAGGTCGTCGACCACGTGGTAGCGGTCGACATGGACCGATCCGGTGTCGGGATCGACCTCGAGCTCGACCACGTGGGCGCCGTTCGGATGGCTCGGCGGCGTCGGGTCGAAGCTGCCGGTCGAATCGAGGCCGATGCCGAACTTGCCGGCGATCGGCCCCATCGGCGCGTAGGTCGCCTTGGCGACGTCGACGAGATTGATGGTCTTGTCGGTGCCGGTGACGCGGAAGCTGCCCTCCTTGAAATCGATGTCGCCGGCATCGGCCTCCATCATGGCGGCGGCGATCTTCTTGCCCTTCTCGATCATCTGATCGGCCGCGAACTTCAACGCATTGCCGCCGACCACCATGCTGCGCGCGCCATAGGTGCCGCGGCCCATCGCCACCTGGGCGGTGTCGCCCTGCACGTAGCGGATGCTCTCGAACGGCACGCCGAGCATTTCATGCGCAAGCTGCGCAAACACCGTGGCATGGCCCTGGCCGTGCGAGTGGGTGCCGCCGTAGATGGTGAGCGAGCCGGACGGATCGAACTTCATGTCCATACGGTCGTTGAAGATGCCGCCGAACTCGATGTAGAAGGCGACCGAGCGGCCGCGCAGCTTGCCGTGCTTCTTCGACTCGCGGGCGCGGGCGGCGTAGCCCTTCCAGTCGCTGCTCTCCATGCAGAGGTCCATCAGGCGGACGAACTCGCCGGAGTCGTAGACCCAGTGGGTCGGCGTGGTGTAGGGCAGCTTGCTCTCGGGGATCAGATTGCGGCGGCGGATCTCGGCGCGGTCGATGCCGGTGACGTTGGCAGCGTGCTCGATCAGACGCTCCATGAAGTAGGCGGCCTCCGGGCGCCCGGCGCCGCGATACGGCCCGCTCTGCGAGGTGTTGGTGAACACGCCCTGCGACATGATGTGCATGGTCTGGATGTCGTAGGCGGCCGGCACGAAGCGGATCGAGAAGGCGCCGGCGGCGAGCGCAGCACCGACGAAGTAGGCGCCCATCTGGAACAGCGACTTCGAGCGGAGGCCGAGAATCTTGCCGTGCTCGTCGAGCGCGAGTTCGCCGTAATAGACCATCTCGCGGGCGTGGTGGTCGTTCAGCATGGCCTCGCTGCGGGTCGAGACCCACTTCACCGGACGGCGGAGCTTCCTCGACGCCCAAACCACCAGGCCGTCCTCGGGGAAGAAGCCGCCCTTCAGCCCGAAGCCGCCGCCGACATCGGGCGACACCACGCGGATGCGGTTCTCCGGCACGTGAAAGATGTGCGAGACCTCCATGCGCGCGCCGTGCGGATTCTGGTTGGCGCTGTAGAGCGTGGTTTCGTCGGTGGCGGAGCTGTAGTCGCCGATGGCGACGCGCGGCTCCATCGACACCGGCGACAGCCGGTTGTTCTCGACCCGGAGCTTGACCACGTGCTTGGCGGTGGCGAAGGCCGTGTCGGTGGCGTCCTTGCTGCCGAACATCAGGCGGAAGGCGTTGTTGCCCTGCGGGTTGTCGTCCCAAACCTTCATCGCGTCCGGCTTGGCGGCATCCTCGATGTTGACCAGCGCCGGCAGCGGCTCGTACTCGACCTCGACCAGCTCGGCGGCGTCGCGGGCCTGCGTCAGCGTCTCGGCGACGACGAAGGCGACGCGGTCGCCGACATGGCGGGCGCGGTCGCTGACCAGCAGCGGCTGGAAGGTGCGGTGGCCCTTCGGCGCGCCGAAGTCCTCCGGCATCAGTTGCGAGGTCAGCGCGCCGATCTTCTCGGCGACCACATCGGCGCCGGTCAACACCAGCAGCACACCGGGCGCGGCCTTGGCCTTGGAGGTGTCGATCTTCTTGATCTTGGCGTGGGCGTGCGGCGACAGCACGTTGCAGGCGTGCGCCATGCCGGGCAGCACGATGTCGTCGACGTAGCGGCCCTGCCCGGTCAGGAAGCGCTGGTCCTCGACGCGCCGCACCGGCTGTCCGACCCCGAATTTGGCCATGGTTATCCTCCGAACATTTTTCGAGAACATTATAGCACGCAGGGCGGCTACTTGTTCAGCCAGCGCCGCATGAAGCCGAGCAGGCCCTGGGGCATGAAAATGATGATGGCGATGAAGATGACACCGAGCGGAATGAGGTACGGGAACGTATCGCCGAACGCGCGGCTCAAACCTTCGCGCAGCAGCAGGAAGGTGGCGGCGCCGACCATCGGCCCGACCAGGGTGCCGATACCGCCCATGACGTTGAAGATCACCGCGTCGCCGGAGACCGTGAAAAATACGAAGTCGGGCGCGGCGAAGCGATTCTGCACGGCGTAGAGCACGCCAGCGAGGCCGGCAAAAAGGCCGGACAGCATCACCGCGACGATCTTATAGCGCTCCACCGAATAGCCGATGGCGCGGGTGCGCGGCTCGTTCTCGCGGATCGATTGCAGCACCATGCCAAACGGCGAGCGCATGATGCGGCGGACCAGGAGATAGGAGCCCGCCACCACCGCCAGCACGAACCAGTGCATGGTCTGGTTGGTGAACGGCGTGGTCCAGAGCCCCGGAATGCCGAGCGCGGGGCGGCGGAACGACAGGCCGTTCTCGCCTCCGGTCACCTCGGTCCAAGTGAAGATGATGACATAGAATATCTGCGAGAAGATCAGCGTGGTGATGGCAAAATAGATATCGCGGAGTCGGGTCGAGAAATAGGCGACGAAGGCCGACACCGCGGCCGCGGCGACCAGGCCGAAGGCGAGCGCCAAGAGCAGGTTCGGCGGTGCGACCATCAGCAGCGCGGCTGCGGCGCCATACATGCCCAGCCCGAAGAACGCCGAGTGGCCGAACGACACCATCCCGGTGTAGCCGATCAGGATGTCGGACGACATCGCGAGCAGCCCCCAGATCAGGATTTCCGTCAGGAATTTCTGCCAGAACGCCGGCAGCACCAACGGGGCAACGATCAGCAGCGCCATGATGACGCCGAAGCCGCTCCAGAACAGGATGGTGTCGCGCTTGCTCATCGGGGCGTCGATACGAACAGGCCGGTCGGCCGGAACAGCAGAGTAAGGATCAGCACGACGAAGGACACGATCACCGCCTGCGACGGACTGACCCAGATCGAGGCGTAGGATTCCAGCAGACTGACGAAGATCGCCGCCGCGATCGAGCCGCCGAGATTGCCCATGCCGCCGACCACGACGACGATGAAGGCCTTCAGCACCCAGTCGAGTCCCATGGTGGCGTTGACGCCGACCAGCGGGCCGAACAGCACGCCGCTCGCCGCCGCCATCGCCGAGCCGATCGCGAACGCCGCGGTGTGCACCCATGGCACCGGGATGCCCATGGCTTGCGCCATGACGCGATCCTGCGTGGTGGCCCTGATCCAGATGCCGTACTTGCCGTATTTCAGGAACAGCCAGAAGCCGCCGATGATGGCGGCCGACAGCAACGCGATCAGCAGCCGATAATACGGATACTCCAGATAGAATAGGTTGAAGTGACCGGTGTAGGGCTCGTTGATCTTGCGCGCCACCGGGCCGAACTGCCACAGCGCATAGTTCTGCAGGATCAGCGAGACGCCGAAGGTGGCGAGGATGGTGGTGAGCGGATCGCGGCCGATCAGCGGCCGCAACGTCACGATCTGCATCGCGCCGCCGAAGATGCCGACCAGGACAGCGGCGAAGATGAGCGCCAGCCAGAAGCTTCCCGTGGTGGATAGCACCAGCACGCCGACATAGGCGCCGAGCATGAACAGCTCGCCGTGGGCGAAATTGACCACGTCCATGATGCCGAAGATCAGGGTCAGGCCGGAGGCGATCAGCGCCAGGATCATGCCGGTGACGATACCGTTCATCGTCTGGATGATGAACAGTTGCCAGGGGAAGTCGGAAAAGAATGCGACGATCGCTGCGGCGTGCATCCTAGACCCCGAGATACTGCTTGATGACGTCGTCGCCGACCTTGAGATCGGACGACCGCGCGTGGTGACGGATCGCGCCCTTCTCCATGATGTAAACGCGCTGGCTCGCCTCCAAGGTCAGCGGCACGTTCTGCTCGACCAGCAGGATGGCGACGCCCTCACGGTGCAGCGCGTCGATGATCTGGTGGATCTGCGACACCATGCGCGGCATCAGCCCTTCGGTCGGCTCGTCGAGCAGGATGATCTTGGGCTCCAGCATCATGGCACGCGCGATGGCGAGCATCTGCTGCTCGCCGCCCGACAGCGTGCCACCAGCCTGGTTCTTGCGCTCGCCGAGCCGCGGGAAATAGGCGAAGACCTTGTCGAGCAGCTCGCGCTTGCGTTCGTCGGTGACGCCGGGGCGGTCGAGCCCGACGCGGAGATTCTCCATCACCGTGAGCAAGCGGAAGATGCGGCGGTCCTCCGGCACATAGGCGATGCCGCGCTTGGCAAGCTTGTGGGCAGCCATCGCCGTGACCGGTGCGTTCTCCAGGAGCACCCTGCCCTGCTTGGGGTAAACCAGGCCCATGATGGTCTTCAGCGTGGTGCTTTTTCCCACGCCGTTCCGCCCGAGCAGCCCGACCACCTCGCCACGGCCGACAGTGAGCGACACGCCATGCAGGATGTGGCTCTTACCGTAATAGGTGTGCAGGTCCTCGACCACGACCAGCGGAGCGGCATCACTGCTGGGGGCTGGCGCGCTCATGTCTTGAGATAGACCTCGAGCACGCGCGGATTGTCCTGGATTTCAGCCGGTGTCCCCTCGGCGAGCACGGCGCCGTAGTTGAACACGGTGATGCGGTCGGCCAGCCCCATCACGAGCTGCATGTCGTGCTCGACGATCAGGATGGTGAGGTTCTTGGCGATGTCGCGGACCAGCGCGATGGTGTCGTGGGTCTCCGCCGCGCTCATGCCGGCGGTCGGCTCGTCGAGGCACAGAAGCTGCGGCTCGGTCGCAAGCGCGATGCCGATCTCGAGATTGCGCTGTTCGCCGTGGGACAGGTTGACAGCCAACTCGCCGGCCTTGGCGGCCAGGCCCACCGAGCCGAGCACCGCCTCGGCCTTGGCGATCAGGTCGGGAAAGGCGTCGTGGTGCCGCAGCATATTCCAGCCGTGTCGGCGCGACTGCGCGGCGATGCGGACATTTTCCAGCGTCGTCGCGTTCGGCATGATGGTGGTGATTTGGTAGGAGCGCGCGACGCCGGCGCGCGAAATGAGGTTCGGCGGCAAGCCGGCGATATCACCGCCGTTGAGCAGGATGCGGCCGGAGGTGGGCCGCAGCACGCCGGTGATGCAGTTGAAGAATGTGCTCTTGCCGGCGCCGTTCGGGCCGATGATGGCGCGGATTTCGCCGCGCCCGATCTCGAGATTGACCTTGTTGAGCGCGGTCAGCCCGCCAAAGCGGATCGTGAGATCCTCGGTGCGAAGCACAGGGACCGTCGTCGCCTCCCCGGCTGGCCGCCGGGGAGGACATTGGCGCTGAAGCCGCGACAGACACTCAGGCGAACTTGCAGGCCGGCGGGAAGATTGTCTTGTCCTTGTCGACGACCTGCAGAATCTTGAACTCGTTGTTCTTCACCTCGAAAATGAACTGACGAAGGAAGGCTTGATGGTCCGCCGCGCGGAGCGTCTTGTCGCCCTGCGGGAAGTCGGGCCCCTCCTTCATCTCCAGCCCTTCGAGAGCCGCGATCAGCTTGTCGGTGTCGGCGCGGCCGCTGAACTTCGACTTCTCCATGCCGAGCTTGAGCGCGTTCATGGCTTCGTAGTTCGACTGCACGTAGCGGTCCGGATCTGGCCCGCTCGGATCGATCGCCTTCAGGCGCTTCTTGGACTCCTCGAAGAACGCCTTGTGCGCTGGCGTGTTCAGTGGCGGGTCAAGCACCGGGATGTAACGGTTGATGCCGACGAAGCCCTCAATCTTCTTGCCGAGCGCCGGTAGGTTGGTCGATTTCGGGATCGCGCCGTCACCGGCCCACTTGTAACGCTTGGTCAGGCCCAGATCGTAGGCTTGGTTGCCGATGGTGACGCCATCCTTGCCAAAGAAGATGCCGAAGATGCCGTCGAATGTGCCATTGATCTTGGACAGGAACGGCGTCATGTCGGCAGTGCCGAGCGGAATGCCGGTGCCGCCGACCACCTCGCCGCCGGCCTTCTTGATTTCCTGAACGTAAGCGTCGCGTGTCGACTGCCCCCACGAGTAGTCGGCGTAGATGATGTGCCACTTCTTGCCCATCTTGTTGACCAGATAGGGCGCGAAGGCGACCGCCTGCGACGGCGCGTAGTCGTAGGGCCGGAAGCTGTACCTGTTGCACTTGGTCGTGGTCAGCGTGGTGTCGAGACACACGCTGATCATGTTGAGGACCTTCTGCTCCTCGAACACCGGCATGCAGGCGAGGCAGATGTTGGACAGGAAGCCGCCGACATGGGCGTCGATCTTGTCCTCTTCGAGCATCTTCTCGACCTTGCGGCGGCCGACGTCGGGCTTGGACTCATCGTCGGCGACCACGATCTCGATTGGACGGCCGTTGATGCCGCCATTCTTGTTGATGCGGTCGACCGCCATCTGCAAACCCACCAGCGCGGTCTTGCCGCCGGTCGCGCCTGCGCCCGACAGCGGCTGCAGCGAGCCGATCTTGTACGGCTTCTCGGCGCCGAAGGCTGCGAGCCAGGGCGCCGGCACCAGCATGCTGGCGCCGAGCGCGCCGGCCGATGCGCCATAGCCGATCACGCGGCGGCGCGTGACCTTGCCGCGGTACCAGAAGTCATCGTGATTGTTGTCAGTCATGGTGAAGCTCCCCAATCCGCTCGCACAATACCCTGGGGTCGTCGCCACGAGCGGATCGGCGAAGGCCTGGATCGTCGGGTTGGCAGCTACGGCAGCGGCGGCGGAGAAAGACCCCTCTGATGTCCTTCAGCACCGGCGTACCGTGCCCACCATCAGAACCTCTTCGTCAGTTTGCCCATTAATGCATATCGGCCAAGGGCTGCCAACAGATCGCGCCGCGGCCGAAAAGCACGCGCGAGCCTGGCTTTTCCGGCTTACACAGGCGATGGGCACGACGCGTCCGGCGGTGATAGGATTTGGCTGAAAGCAGCCTGACATGCGAGGATCGTCATGCCCGCCACCGCCCGCCAACCCGCCGACGTCCCGCTCACCGGCGAGGATGCCCGGCGCGCCATCCGCAGCGGCCAATGGACCGGGCCGACCTCCGGGCTCGCTCCGGGCTACGTGCAGGCCAATCTGGCGATCCTGCCGGCCGCCGTGGCCTCCGATTTCATGCGGTTCTGCCAGCTCAATCCGAAGCCCTGCCCGCTGCTGGCGGCGGGATCGCCTGGCGATCCATGCCTGCCCTCGCTCGGCCGCGATCTCGACATCCGCACCGACCTCTGCCGCTACAAGGTGTTCAAGAACGGCGAGTTGATCGACGAGCCGACCGACATCGACAAGCACTGGCGCGACGATCTGGTGATCTTCGCGCTCGGCTGCTCGTTCTCGTTCGAAGACGCGCTGATGCAGGACGGCATGGAGCTCCGCCACATCTCGAACGGCTCGACGGTGCCGATGTATCGCACCTCGATCGAAACCACCCCGGCAGGCCCCTTCCACGGCCCGATGGTGGTGTCGATGCGGCCGCTGAAGCCCGCCGACGCGATCCGCGCGGTGCAAATCACGACGCGGTTTCCCGCGGTGCATGGCGCGCCGGTGCATCTCGGCATGCCGGAGCTGATCGGCATCAAGGACATCATGAAGCCGGACTATGGCGATCCGCCGCAGATGAACGAAGGCGAGATGCCGGTGTTCTGGGCCTGCGGGGTGACGCCGCAGTCGGTGGTCGCGACCATGAAGCCGGAGTTCTGCATCACGCATTATCCGGGCTGCATGCTGGTGACCGACCGCAAGAACTCCGAGTTCGCGATCATGTGATTCGACGACGGAAACCCGTCGTTCGTCATGCCTGGCTCGTGCCGGGCATCCACGCCTTCCTTTGCTGCTCAGCAAGGCGTGGATGGCCGGGACAAGCCCCGCCATGACCGCGAGAGGTGAGGCTGCGAAGTTACAAAAACTCCTTCGGGATCGGCGTCCACTTTTCGCGGCCGCGGTAGTACAGCGGCTTCTTTTTGTATTTGGCGAGATAGGCGCGGTACTTGGCGCGCTCCCGGCGGACGCGGGCTCGCGACCGCTTGATCGGCAATTGCGGCAGCTTGAGCAGCATGTTCTCGACCGCCCAGACGTTGCGGGGCGAGAAGCGCCAGTCGTAGCCGCCCATCACCTTGAGATCGACCACCGAGTAGCCTTTCACCATCCCGGTCAGGTCGACATACGGGTCGCAGTAACTCTCGGCGAGCGCCCGCGGCGAGCGGAACACGGGCTTGCGGCCATGCAGGCCGGGATCGCGCGAGCGCGCCACCGAGCCCCATTTGCCATTGTGGCGGTAGACGAAGATGACGTGGTCGAGCAGGTCGATCGATTCCAGTCCCAGCAGCAGCGGCGGGTAACCGTGCTGCTCCAGCACGCAAGCGGCGAACAACGCCGCCTCCAGGCAATGTGCGGTCCGATGTCGCACCACCTGCCGAAAGCTGCGCAGCGTGTCGCCGCCAGGCTCGGTGTTGTACGGCAGATGGTTAAGGAAGCGCTGGACGTCACGCGGCGTGGCAAGCCTGCGGATCAAGGCCCGCTCGGCAGCCGAAAATCTGTTACCGAAAGGCTGCACGGGCCGAAGAATCGTTAAGCACCCTGAAGAATCGTGTGGGATCGAATGAGGTGCTGATACCGCGTTGCCCGGGCCGGTGCCATACTGCAGCGGGGTAATTCACGGGGTTGGATATGGGTTCGGGGCTGATCAAGGTGACCGCGCTGGCGGTGCCGTTGATGATGGGTTGTGGCATCGCCGCCGCTTCGGCGGACGGCTGCCCCGGCAATCCGAATGCGATCGGCACCAGCCGAACCATCGTGGTCGATCCCAAGGAGCACGGCCGGATCGGCACCATGGATTACGTGGAGAGCCTGCCGCTCAACGACCACGAGGTGGTGCTCACCTTCGACGACGGCCCGATCCCGGCCTATTCCAGCAAGGTGCTGGAGATCCTCGCCTCGCAGTGCGTGAAGGCCAACTACTTCATGGTCGGCGAAATGGCGAAGGCCTATCCGGAGATGGCCAAGCGCATCTATGACGCCGGCCACACCATCGGCACCCATAGCATGACCCACCCGCTCCGCTTCCGGGCGCTGTCGGTCGAGCGCGGCAACGCGCAGATCGACGACGGCATCGCCGCGGTCGGCGCGGCACTGGGCGGCGTCGAGAAGGTCGCGCCGTTCTTCCGCTTCCCGGGCTTCGGCTGGACCACCGCCGCCGAGCAGCACGCCGCCGAGCGCGGCCTGATGGTGTGGGGCGCCGACGTACCGGCCGACGACTGGCTGAAGCTCGGACCGCGCGAAGTGGCGCGGCGCGCCGTGCAAAGATTGGAGCACAAGGGCAAGGGCATCCTGCTGCTGCATGACATCCATCAGCGCACCGTGGACGCACTGCCGAGCATTCTCGCCGAGCTGAAAAACCGCGGCTTCCACCTCGTCCATGTCGTGCCAGCCAGCGCCGAGCAGACCCCCACCGTGACCGCGGCAGCGGACTGGCAGTGGCGGCAGGCCCCCGCTGCGCCGTCGCCGCCGGTTATCCTGATCGCCGATGTCCAGGAGCCGGAAGGCGACAGCATCAGCCGCAAGACCGCCGAGCAGTTGTGCATGGTGAACCCGCCGCGCGAGTTCGCTTCTCACCTCCGGCATCACAAGCATGAGCACATGGCGCGGATGGCGGCGCGCAGCGAGGTCGGATCGTCGCGGCATATCCGCGGCAAGTCCAGGCAGTCCAGGCTCGCCCACGCCGAGACCGCGCCATCCGCCACTTTCGCACGGCCCGACGTCCACGCCGTGGTGCAGTGACCGCTAGCTCTGGCTTTGGCGCTGGCTGTCGACCTGATTGACGCGCACCGAAACGTCGAGCACCTCGCCCGATCCGCCGTAGCGGCTGCCGCGCACCGGGGCGGCGCCCAGATAATCCAGACCGACCGCGATTCGGACATAGGCATCGGTGGCGGACTGCCCGTTGGCCGTGTCGAAGGCGACCCAGCCGAGATCGGGAACGAAGGCCTCGGCCCAGGCATGGCCGGCTTCCTGCTCGGTCACGCCGTCGTCGCGGTGGAAATGGCCCCCGATATAGCGGGCCGGGATCGCCAGGCTGCGCGCCGCGGCGATGAAGATGTGGGTGAGGTCCTGGCAGACGCCACGCTTCAGCGCGAAGGCCTCGGCGGCCGTGGTGGTCGCCTCGGTCGGCGCATTGTCGAAGGTCATCTCGGCGTGCAGCCGCGCCAGGATGTCGTGGAGGATCGGCAGCGGGGCATCGCCGATACCTTTGGAGCGTGCCGCAAAATCGGCCAGCGCCGGATCGAGCCTCGTCAGCGCGGTTTCGCGCAGATAGAGGCTCGGCGGAAAGCGCTCGATGGTGCCGCGGACAACGCCGCTGGTGTCCTGGGTGTCGACCTCGCCCTCGACCAGGACGCGAAGCTCGGACAGCGGGCCATCGGCGTAGAACACGTGGGTGATATTGCCGAAGGCATCCTCGTGTTCCTCAAGCTGGCAGTTCTCGGAGACGTCGATGCGCCAGCTTTCGACATACTGACCGTCGTGATTGCGGGGCGTCAGCCGCAGCGTCTGGATGACGCCGCGGGCCGGCTGCTCGTAGCGATAAACGGTCTCGTGCAAAATTCGGATGCGCATCACTCAAGCCAACAATACCATGGGCGTCCGATCAAGCCGGGATTTACGATCAGGCCAGATATTGCTGGGTAATGGCGCTGCCGAGGCGGTTGTTGTCGTCGACGAAGGCGCCGATGAACTCATGCAAGCCGGTCTGGAATATCTCGTCCATGCGGATGTTCTGCAGGCGGGCGCGGATGCTGCGGGCCTGGCGCTGCGCCGAGCCCTGGCGGCCATAGGCGCCGGCGATGCGGTCGAGGTTCTGCACCAGATTCTCGTAGCAGGAGGCGAGCGAGCGCGGCATCTGCTCGTTGAGGATCAGCAGGTCGGCGATCAGCCAGGGCTTGAGGCTCTCGCGATAGACCCAGTGATAGGCCGTGAGCGCCGAGACCGAGCGCAGGATGCCCGACCACTGGTAGTAGTCGAGCGGGCCACCGACATGCTCGTCGGCCGGCAGCAGCAGATGATATTTGACGTCGAGGATGCGCGCGGTGTTGTCGGCGCGCTCCATATAGACGCCGACCCGGGAGAACCAGTAGGCGTCGTTGCGCAGCATCGTGCGGTAGGCCGAGCCGTCGTAGCGCAGCGATGATTCCTGCACCCAGCGCAGAAACCGCGCCAGCTCCTCGCGCGACGACGGCTGGTTGCCGAACCGCTTGAGCTCAAGCCAGGCGGTGTTGATCGCCTCCCACATCTCCATGGTGAGCGCGGTACGGATGCCGCGGGCGTTGGCACGCGCGACCTCGAAACAGTTGCGGATCGAGGACGGGTTGTCGGTCGAGAAGGCCAGGAAATCGGTGACGGTCTCTTCGTTCGCCTCGTCGTGAACGGCAAAGAAGGCCGCCCCGCAGCCCGCGGTCGCCACCGCGGACTCCCATTCGTTGGTCTCGCCCACGTAAGCGAGCGGCATCGCCGTCAGCCGCTGCGTCGCCTCGAGGATGCGCGCGAGATATTCCGCGCGTTCGACGTAGCGCGCGAGCCAGTAGAGATGATCGGCGGTGCGCGAGAGCATTAGCGGTCCAGCACCCACGTATCTTTGGTGCCGCCGCCCTGGCTGGAATTCACCACCAGCGAGCCCTGCTGCAGCGCCACGCGGGTGAGCCCGCCCGGCACGATGCGGATGCGGTCGCGCCCCGACAGCACGAAGGGGCGGAGATCGACATGGCGGGGCGCCACGCCAGCCTCGACGCAGGTCGGGCACGTCGAGAGCGCGAGCGTCGGCTGCGCGATGAAGCCTTTTGGATCGAGCTTCAGCTTGGTTCGGAACGCCGCGATCTGCGCCTTGTCCGCCATCGGCCCGATCAGCATGCCGTAGCCGCCGGAGCCGTGCACCTCCTTGACCACCAGCTCGTGCAGATGATCGAGCACATAGCTCAGGTGGTCGGGCTCGCGGCAGCGCCAGGTCGGCACGTTCTTCAGGATCGGCTCCTCGCCGAGATAGAACTTCAGGATCTCCGGCATGTAGCTGTAGATCGCCTTGTCATCGGCGATGCCGGTGCCGACCGCATTCGACAGCGTGACGTTGCCGGCCTGGTAGGCCGACATCAGTCCGGCGCAACCGAGCGTGGAATCCGGACGGAAGGTCAGCGGATCGAGGTAATCGTCGTCAACCCGCCGGTAGATCACGTCGACGCGCTTCGGCCCCTCGGTCGTCCGCATGTAGACGATGCCAGCCTTGACGAACAGGTCGCGGCCTTCGACCAGCTCGATGCCGAGCTTGTCGGCCAGGAACGAATGCTCGTAATAGGCGGAGTTGTAGACGCCGGGCGTCAGCAGCACCACGGTCGGATCGCCGGAGGCGGAATCCGGCGCCAGCGATTTCAGCGTGGCCAGCAATTCGTCGGGATAATTCTCGACCGGCGCGACGCGATGGCGCGAAAACAGGTCAGGGAACAACCGCATCATGATCTCGCGGTTCTCCAGCATGTAGGAGACGCCGGAGGGCGTGCGGGCGTTGTCCTCCAGCACATAGAAGCAGTCGGCGTCGACGCGCACGACATCGATGCCGGCGATGTGGACGTAAATGTCGTGCGGCACCTTCTGGCCGTTCATCTCCGGGCGGAACACCGGATTCCGAAACACCATGTCTTCGGGCACGATGCCGGCCCGCAGTATCTCGCGGCGGCTGTAGATGTCGCTCAGATAAGCGTTGATCGCCTTGACGCGCTGCTCCAGGCCGCGGCGCAGGGTGTCCCATTCGTGCGCCGAGACAATGCGCGGGATGACGTCGAACGGGATCAGCCGCTCCTGGGCGTCGGCCTCGCCATAGACCGCGAAGGTGATGCCGATGCGGCGAAACAGCAGCTCGGCTTCCTTGCGCCGGAGGTCGAGCACGTCCGGACGGACTTCGCCGAGCCAACGGGCCAGTTCCGAATAGGCCGGGCGGACATCGCCGTCCGTCCCTTTCATCTCATCGAACGCCAAGCGCACCGGCTGCACTCCCCAACCCGCCGGATTTGAACGTGCGGTTCCCGGGCGGGTTCCCTTCGATGGTGCAAGCCTCGCGCCAATGCCAGGGCGTCGTAAAGGGCCTTGCGGGACGGGTGTTTTGGCCCAGCCTGCCTGATTTTTGGGCAGGGCCGCCCGGCTACCCCTTCAGCGCCGCACGCCAATCCGTGCCGCTGCGTTTCAGCACTTCGGCTACGTCGATCGTCTCCTCGCCGGGCACTCGGATGCGCTTGTAGTGCATTTCGGTGGCGGCGAGCGGCTTGGTGGCGTCGAGCCCCATCTTGGCGCCGACGCCGTCGCGGTTGGAGGGATCGAGCTTGGATCCCTGGCTCTCCGGCACGACCAGGAGATCGCGGTCGGCCTGGAAACGCGTCGCGATGGCAAGCTCGACATCCGCCGGATTGTGGATGTCGATGTCGTCGTCGACAACGACGACGTGCTTGAGATCGAACGAGCCGGCGAAGGCGCCCATGATGATGTTCTTGCCCTGCCCCTCCTGGGTCTTCTTGATTTTCACATAGAGGTGGAAGCGCATGGTGCCGCCGGGCGACAGATGCACGTCGAGCACATTCGGGAAGTTGCGGCGCAGATGCGTGAGCAGCGTCGCCTCTTTCGGGATGGCGCCGAGCAGCAGATGCTCCAGTCCGCCGCCGCTCATGGTGTGAAACATCGCATCCTTGCGATGGGTGACCGCGATCACCTCCATCACCTCGCGGTTGGAGCGGCTGCCGTAGGTCTGCGGAAATTCGCCGAATGGCCCTTCCGGCTCTCGGACGCCGGGGAGAAAAAGGCCTTCGATCACGATCTCGGCCTCGGCCGGCACGCGGATGTCGCTGTTGAGGCATTTCACCACCGGCAACGGACGGCCTTGCAAAGCTCCCGCAATCTCCAGCTCGTCGTGATCGATCGGCACGATCGCCTGCGAGGCCAGCAGCGTCAGCGGATCGACGCCGATGACGATCGCGGCGTCGAGCGGCTGGCCGGCCTCCTCCGCCATGCGATGGAAAGTGTAGGTGTGACGCGGCAGCACGAGGACGCCGAGGCGGTTCGGACCGGTGACCTGGCAGCGGTGGATCGAGACGTTCTGCTTTCCGGTTTTCGGATTGCGCACCACCATGATGCCGGCGGCGATGTATGGCCCGCCGTCGTGCTCATTGTGGGTCGGGATCGGCAGCAGTTTGGTCAGGTCGATTTTTTCTCGGTGCACGACCTCCTGGGCCGGCGCCTGCTTCACCTCCTGCCAGGGCACCGGATGGCTCGCGGCCTCCTGGAAGCGCGGCAGCATGTCGGCTGGCTCGACGCCCATCGCCTCGGCGATCCAGCCGCGGTCGGAAACCAAGCCCGACACCACCGGCATCGGATGCCCGCCCGGCTTCGGGAACACGGTGGCGCGCAGGCCATCGAGCCGCTTGGCATGGGCGGCAAGATCGAACTTCAGCGCCATATGCGGCTTGAGCACGGCCAACCGGTCGCGGGCAGCGAGATGGTCGAGCCAGTCCCGCAAGGTGCGGACCGGCTGCGGCGCATTGGCTCCGTGGGTTGGCACCTCGTGCTTGGTCATGGGATGAAGATGTATCATCCTTAGGCACCAAGGAACACCGACAACCGATGCTTGATCTGGGTACGAGTTTTGTTGGCAGCGTGGCGCGCGATCGCAACGCGCTCGCCGTGGTCGATGGCGAGGTGCGGCTGACCTATGCGCAGTGGTACGCGCGGATTTCCGCGCTGGTGGCGGGCTTCGACCGGATCAGGCTGCAACCGGGCGACCATCTGGTCACGCTGCTGCAGAACAACTGGCAGGCGGCGACCATCCACTGGGCCTGCCAGTTCATGGGCATCATCATCACGCCGCTGAACTGGCGCTCGACTGCGGCGGAGTTGGACTACTGCCTCGAAAATGCCGATGCCAAGGCGCTGGTCTACGAGGCGGTGTCGGCAGAGGCGGTGAAGGCATCCGCAGAGGCCGGCAAACGCCAGAAGATTGCGGTGGCTGGCAGAGCGGACGTGCCGTTCGAGGAATTGGCGGCGACATACGCGCCGGATGCCCTGCCCCGCGCCGACGCGCGAGGCGTGGTCGGTGATGCTCTACACGTCGGGCACGACCGCCAGGCCCAAGGGCGTGCCGCGCCGCCAGCATGCCGAGCGGGCGGCCTCCCTCGCCCATGTGGCGCAGAACCTCTACCGCAACGGCGAGCGCACCCTGGGCGTGATGCCGCTCTATCACACCATGGGGGTGCGCTCGCTCCTTGCCATGTCGCTGATCGGCGGCACGTTCGTCTGCCTGCCGCGGTTCGAGGTCGCTCGCGCGCTGGAGCTGATCGAGGCGGAGAGGATCACCAATCTTTATCTTGTGCCGACGCTCTACCACGACCTCGTCCATCACGAGCGCTTCAAGCGGACCGATGTTTCGTCGGTTCGCAAGATCGGCTTTGCCGGCGCCTCGATGACCGACGGCCTCCTGAAGGAGCTGCAGGCGGCGTTCCAGCCGGAGCTGTTCGTCAATCACTACGGCTCGTCGGAAATCTATACGTTCACCATCGACCAAAATGCACCGGCGAAACCAGGCTCAGCCGGCCGCGCCGGCATCAACGAGAATGTGCGCGTGGTGCGGCTCGGCGCGGCGTCGCCGGACGAGATCGCCTTGCCGGGCGAAGAAGGCGAGATCATTGCCCTGCTGCAAAGCGATGAGGCGTTCGAGGGCTATTGGCGGCGGCCCGAGGCTGACGCCAAGGCGCTGCGCCAGGGCTGGTATTTCACCGGCGACACCGGGATGTTCGACGCCGACGGCGATCTGTTCGTCACCGGCCGGGTCGACGATATGATCATCACCGGCGGCGAGAATGTGTCTCCCGTGGAGATCGAGAGCCTGCTGTCGCTGCACCCCGCGGTGTCGGAGGTGGCGGTGGTGGGTCTTCCCGACGAGCGCTGGGGCAAGATCGTCACGGCTTTCATCAAGCGGAACGCCGCGATCGAGCACGAGCATCTCGACCAGCATTGCCGCGAATCCGGCTTGGCCAATTTCAAGCGGCCGCGGCGCTATGTGTTCGTCGAGGCGATCCCGAAATCGCCGGTCGGCAAGCTGCTCCGCCGGCTGCTGGTGGCCGGCGAATACGAAATGGAAAAAGCCGCTCCCCGTTCAGAAGGAACCGCCGCATGAGCTCACCCGCCGTGTTCGACGACCCCCGCATCGCAAATCTGGACGGCTTCCGCGTCGAGGTCGACGAGGCACGCGAGCGCGCCGACATCATCCTGGACCGTCCGCCGCTCAACGTGGTGTCGATGGCGCAGCGCGACCAGCTTCGCCTGGTGTTCGAGAGCCTCGACGAAAATTCGCGCATCCGCATCATCGTGCTGCGCGCGATGGGCGAGCACTTTTCGAGCGGCGGCAACATCAAGGGATTCATGGAGGCGCGGCCGGAGACGGTGTCGAAGCTCGCCTGGAACATCGCGGCGCCAGCGCGCTGCAGCAAGCCGGTGATCGCGGCCAACCGCGGCTTTTGCTTCGGCGTCGGCTTCGAGCTTTCGCTCGCCTGCGATTTCCGCCTCGTCTCGGAGACCGGCTTCTATGCGCTGCCCGAGCAGCGGCTCGGGCAGATCCCCGGCTCCGGCGGCTCGGCTCGCTTGCAGAAGATCGTCGGCATCACACGGACGAAAGACATCGTGATGCGCTCGCGCCGGATCCCTGCCGAGCAAGCCTACGAATGGGGCATCGCGACCGAACTAGTGGCAGACGACAAGCTCGAAACGACGACCGACGCATTGGTCGATGAGCTTCGCGCATTCTCGCCCCTCGCCCAGCGCACGGCTAAAAAACTCCTCAACGACACCGAGGATGCTATGTTGAGCACGGCGATCGAGCTCGAAGGCCATTGCTACAGCCGGCTGCGGCAATCGGACGACTTCCGCGAGGGCGTCGAAGCGTTCCATGCTAAGCGTCCGGCCAAGTTCACCGGCACATAACTCCGAAGGACAGACGATGACCATGACAAGACGGCTGCTGCTCGGCGCGGCGATGGCACTCGCCGCGGCGCTTCCCGGCACGACGGCCGGTGCCCAGAGCTACCCGATCAAGCTGATCACGGTCATCATCCCGTTTGCCGGCGGCAGCGCGAGCGACGTGGTGGCGCGCATCATGCTCGACCGCATGTCGAAGAACATGAAGCAGACCATCGTCATCGAGAACCGCCCTGGCGCCGGCGGCAATTCCGGCACCGGCGCGGGCGCCCACTCGAGCCCGGACGGCTATACGCTGATCGGCGGCGGCTCGGGTCCGGTCGCGGCGAATCTGACGCTCTACAAGACGCTTGGCTACGATCCCGAGAAGGACCTGGAGATGATCTCGCCGTTCGCGGGATTCACGATCGTCGTCGTCGCCAGCGCCAAGCTGCCGATTCATTCGCTCAAGGAACTGGTCGACTACGCCAAGGCGCATCCGGGCGAGCTCAATTACGGCTCGGTCGGCATCGGTTCGTCGCAACACCTGGCGGGCGAGTATTTTGCTCAGCTCAACGGCGTCAAGCTGACGCACATTCCCTATCGCAACATCGCCCAGTACGGTCCCGATCTGATTTCCGGCACGGTGCAACTCGGATTCCAGTGGTACCCGAACGTCGCTGGCCCGATCCAATCCAAGGGCGCCAACGCGCTCGCGGTCGCCGGCGACAAGCGCCTCGCCATCATTCCGGACGCGCCGACTTCCACAGAAGCCGGCATGCCCGAGTACAAAGAACAGGGCTGGTTCGCTCTGCTGGCGCCGCACGGCACGCCGCAGCCAATCCTCGAAAGGCTGAACAAGGAAATGAAGGCCGCCATCGAGGATCCGCAGGTGAAGAAGGGTTTCGAGGCCTCGGGCGCCGTGCCGCTGTGGATGCCGCTCGATCAGGTAAAGAAGTGGCATCATGACGAGATCGCGAAGTATCACGACATCATCACCAAAGCCGGCATCGCCAAGATCGAGTAGCGCTTGAGCGAGGATCGCGTACTCATCGCAGGGGCCGGGCCGGTCGGCCTGGTCGCGGCCGCGTATCTGGGGCGCGCCGGCGTGCCGGTGACCGTGTTCGAGCAAGGCGCGGGGCTCAGCGAGGAATCGCGGGCCTCGACGTTCCATCCGCCGACCCTCGACATGCTGGACACGCTGGACGCGGCGGCGCCGCTGATCGCGCAAGGGCTGAAGGCGCCGACGTTCCAGTACCGGACCAAGAAGCACGGGCTGCTGGCGGAGTTCGATTTCGCCGCCATTGCCGACGCCACGGCGCATCCCTATCGGCTGCAATGCGAGCAGTCCAAGCTCACGCGCATTCTCTACCAGCAGATGCGCGGGCACCCGAACTTCGCGCTGGAATTCGGCAGTCCGGTCAAGGCGGTCGATCAGACCGCGAACGGCGTCGAGGTCACGATCGAGCGCGATGGCAAGACCGAACGCCGCACCGGCCGCTATCTGATCGGCGCCGATGGTGCGAGCAGCACGGTGCGCCGCTCGCTCGGCATTGCATTCGAGGGCTTCACCTGGCCGGACCGGCTGCTGGTGGTGTCGACGCCGTTCGATTTCTACAAGGTCATCCCCGGCCTGTCGTCGGTGAGCTATGTGGCCGATCCGGAGCGCTGGTATTTCCTGCTGCAAATTCCGGGCCTGTGGCGGGCGATGTTCCTGGTCAACGAGGAGGCCAGCGACGAGCGGGTGCAGAGCCGCGAATTTGCACAGTCACTGATGACGGGCGTGGTGCCGGGCATCACGAACTACGAGATCTCCCACATCACGCTCTACAAGGTGCATCAGCGGGTGGCCGCGACCTTCAAGCTCGGCCGTGCTTTTCTGGTGGGGGACGCCGCGCATATCAACAATCCGCTCGGCGGCATGGGCATGAACGGCGGCATCCACGACGCGGTCAATCTCGCAGCGCGGCTGGCGGTAGTGTGGAAGGGCGAAGCATCGGAGGCGGAGCTCGACCGCTTCGACCAGCAGCGCCGCCTGATCACGCTCGAAACCATCCAGAAGACCACGATCCAGAACAAGAAGAACCTGGAATTGAGCGGCGACGAATTCGGCGACAGCCTCCGCGCCATCGCCGCCGATCCGGCCCGCACCCGGGATTATCTGCTGCGGGTATCGATGATCGCCAGCCTCTCGCGGGCGGCGGAATTGGGCTAAGCTTCCGGCAACCGGACAACGCGGGGAGAGTGCGATGGCGATGGTCGAGAAGATTGTGCCGTACGAGGTCGACGGGCGGCAGTTCGAGGGCAAGCTCGTCTACGACGACAGCGTCAAGGGCAAGCGCCCGGCGGTCTTTATGCAGCCGGACTGGAAGGGCATCGACAAGGACACCACCGGCCAGGCCCGCGAGGTCGCAGGCTCGGACTATGTCGTGCTGATGGCCGACATGTTCGGCAAAGGCTACGGCGAGAAGCCGAAGACGCGGGAGCAACTCGCGGCCGGCATGCAGGCCGTGCACAAGGACCGGCCCTTCACTCTCGCCTGCGGGAAGAAATCATTCGACACGATGCGGGACGAAGCCGACAAGCTCGGCCTGATCGACCCGGCGAAGGCCGTCTCGATCGGCTTCTGCGCGGGCGGCGGCTATGCCCTTGAGCTGGCGCGTGCCGGCGCACCGTTCAAGGCGACCGTGGTGTTTCACGTCACCAATCCCAATCCGGTCGATCCCGACAAGCCCTGCAACGTCAAGGGACGCGTGCTGGCGATCCACGGCCGCGCCGATCCGGTGACGCCGAAGCCGATGATGGACGCGCTCGAGGAGGAGATGACAAAGGCTAAGGTGGATTGGCACATCGTCACGTTCGGGCGCGGGGTGCACTCGTTCTGCGACCGGACCGCCAACAATCCCGCGGCGACGCAATTCGACGAGAATCTCTGCCGCACCTCCTACATGCTGATGCGCGACTTCTTCGCCGAGACGCTGTAAAATCCCCGGCATGACTCAAGCTCTTGCAGAACAGGACTTCTCCCGCTTCTTCAAGCCCGGCTGCGTGGACCGGCAGCTCTACACCGATCCGGCGATCTTCGATCTGGAGATGGCGCGCATCTTCGGCCAGGCGTGGATCTACATCGGCCACGAAAGCCAGGTGAAGAAGCCCGGCGATTATTTCGCGACGCAAATCGGCCGCCATCCGGTGGTGATGACGCGCGACGAGAACGGCGAATTGCGCGTGATCCGCAACCAGTGCGCCCACCGCGGCGCCATGGTGGTGGCCACCGAGAAGGGCTCGGCGGACGAGTTCACCTGCTGCTACCACGGCTGGACCTATCATCTCGACGGCCGGCTGAAAGCCGTGCCGCTCAATCACGGCTATCCGCGCGACTTCAAGGTCGGCGACCCGAAAATGTCGATGCAGTCGGTGGCGCGGGTGAAAAGCTACCGCGGCTTCGTGTTCGCCAGCGAAGCGGCCGACGGCCCGGACCTGAAGGAATGGCTCGGCGCCATGGCGAGCTCGCTCGACGACCTGATCGACCGCGCCCCCGACGGCGAGATCGAGGCAGCTGGCGGCGTGTTCAAGCATGCCTACGACGGCAACTGGAAGGTCTATTTCGAGAACCTGTGCGACGCCGCGCATCCGCTGTTCGCGCACCGCTCATCGATCGAGGCCTCGCAGGCGCAATCCGACGATGTGCATTCCGACGGCTCGGGCGAGATCGCGATCCGCCAGATGCGCCAGAACGGCGCGCCCTACTCGTTCTGGGAAAGCCAGGTCGGCATCTGGACCTATCCGAACGGCCACAGCTACCTCGGCGACTACCACGACGACTTAAAGCTGGTCGCCGCGCTGAAGGACCCGGTGTTCCGCGACTACCTCACCGCGCTGGAGAAGAAGAAGGGCAAGAAGGAGGCGCAGCGAATCCTGGAGGTGCGGCGCTGGAACTCGAACATCTACCCGAACGTGTCGCTGATGAGCCAGTTCGCGCAGCTTCGCGTGGTGCATCCGATCGCGGTCAATCGCACCGTGGTCCATACCTACAACTTCCGGCTCAAGGGCGCCCCCGAACAGATGTTTCGCAACACCATCGCGTTCGCCAACATCGTCAACGGCACCGGCTCTCTGGTTCTCACTGACGACCTCGAAATCTACAACCGCATCGACATCGGACTGTCGAGCGAAGGCGCGCAATGGCTGCAGATCGGCCGCGGCTACCAGAGCGACCTGCCCGACGCGCACGGCGGGCGGAAAGGCGTAAATTCGACCAGCGAGGTGTACATCCGCAACATGCTCGACGCCTGGCAGGGCTACATGAGCAACGGCCAAGGAACGCGAAGCGCCGAACCGGCGCGCGCGGCGTCCTGACCGTCGTGGCGAAGAAGCGAATATCCCGCCCGAAGATCACAGCGCCGAGCAGGCGCCGCGTCGCGCCGCCGCGTGGCCGGCCGTCGCGCGCGGAGCCGGCGCTCGACCCCGCGCTCGACTTGCACCGCTGCACGCTGTTCCTGGAGCACGAGGCGCGGCTGCTCGACGAGGCCAAGTTCGACGACTGGCTCGCGTTGTTCACCGCCGACGCCTGGTACTGGGTACCGAGCGTGCCCAATCAGCCCGATCCGCATGAGACGGTGTCGCTGATCTACGACGACCGGCGGCTTCTGGAGACGCGGGTGCGCAGGCTTGCGAGCCCCCGGATGTATTCGCAGGAGCCGCGCTCGCGGACCAGCCGGATGGTCGCGAATGTCAGCATCGAAGACGCGGAAGGACGCGCCGCCACGGTGCGCTCGAAGTTCATGATGATCGAATATCGGCGCGAGCAGCAGCGGCTGTTCACCGGCACGGCCTGGCATCGCCTGGTGCAGATCGACGGCGCTGTCCGGATCGCCTGGAAGCGCGTCGATCTGATCAACTGCGACGCGCCGCTGGATGGCATCACGCAGCCGTTTTGATTACGTCCCCGTCGGAACGTGCAGCGCGGTCTTGGTGCGCTGGCGCACCAGCCATTTCGACTTGCCGGCGAGCGCCAGCGTCTTGGCGCGCAGAAACGGCGGCCAGGTGGTCGGCCAGCCGAGCATCAGCGAGATGCGCTGGGTGTGGTCGGTGATGGCGCGCTCGTTATCCTCCCAGGTGGTGAGCGCCGAGGCGGTGTCGTGGTCGCGGTCGAGATACACCGCAAGCGCCAGCGCGTTCATCATGGCGCAGCCGCCGCCCTGCCCGATGTTCGGCGGGATCGCGTGCGCGGCGTCGCCGATCACTGCCACCTTCCCCGCCGACCAACGCTTGAGCCGGATGTATTCGAAGCGGTCGTAGCGGCCGGCAGCGCGGATGCGGCCGATCAGCGGCGCGAGATGCGGGAACCAGCCCTTCCAGGCCTCGCGGTTGACCGGGATTTCGGTCGCGACCTCGTCGCTGTCCAGCATGGTCAGCGCGATATAGACCTCGGTTTCGCTGCACGGGGTGTAGAGCACGCGGCGGCTGCCGGACCAGTATTCGATCGTGGTGGCGCCGTCCTGCTGCTGCTCGATCTCGTCCGGCGTCTTGTCGATCAGGAGGCGCGTGGCGCCGTCGACCAGGAATTTGCGCTTGGCGAGCAGGCCCAGGCCGTCGCGGAGCTTCGAGTTGGTGCCGTCGGCGGCGACGATCAGGTCGGCCTTGATCTTTTCGCCGTTGGCCAGAGTCAACTCGCCCTCGGCCGTGGCTGCGACGCCCTCGGAATTGAGCACGATTTCG
This sequence comes from uncultured Alphaproteobacteria bacterium, assembly GCA_963785665.1. Lineage (GTDB taxonomy): Bacteria > Pseudomonadota > Alphaproteobacteria > Rhizobiales > Xanthobacteraceae > Z2-YC6860. The sequence goes on along the minus strand of CAWAWF010000013.1, from coordinate 272,860 downwards.
GCGCCCGACAAGGTGGCGGATTCGGCCAGCGCATTGATGACGGTCTGGCGCACCACAGAGAACACCCGGCTTCCCTGCCAACGGTGAACCGAGATCACCCGGTTCTGGTCGTCGCGGACCTCGCGGGTGTGCGCGAACGGCGCGCCGTGGATGGCGGCGGCATAGGCACCAATCGCCTCCAGCACGCGCAAGCCGTTCTCATAGATATAGATGCCGGCGCCGGTGGTGCGGAGCCGATCCGCGCGCTCATGCACACGCACGCGCCAACCGCGCTGCGCCAGCGCGCAGGCCGCGGTCAGCCCGGCAAACCCCGCTCCGACGATTTCCGCTTGACGTTGTGCCATGGCGCGATGTTAGGGCATGATGGCGGCAACGGAAAGTTTTCAGGAGAATATCATGGCCCGGCTCCGCCACATCGCCGTCTGCGTGAAGGACCTCGACAAGGCTGCGAAGTTCTACGAGGAGGTGTTCGAGTTCAAGAAGATCGCCCGCGAGGACCTCGATATTGGCTCGGCGATCTACATGAGCGATGGCGTCATCAACATGGCTCTGCTCAACTTCGCGGGCTCGACCGGCTCCGACCTCGCCGACGCCAAGAACTTCGTCGGCGCGCACCATTTCGGCATCCAGGTCGATGACCTGGCCGAAACGCAGAAGAGGATCGAGGCCGCCGGCGGCAAGTTCTTCTTCGACCTCGGCGACGAGCGCACCGGCAATTTCGAGCGCAAGTTTAAGGACCCGGACGGCGTGATCTTCGACATCTCGAAGCACGGCTGGCAGGGCACCGACAGCTACAGCAAGAAGTAGCCGAGGTTACTTCTTCTTTCGCGCAACCTTACGGGTCTTCTTGGACGGCCGGCGCTTGGCCGCCGGGCGGCGCTTGGCTGCGCGCTTGACGGCCTTCTTGGCCTTGGCGCGGCGCTTGACGGTCTTGCGGCGCTTCTTGGCCGGACCGACCAGGCGCCGGGCGCCGCGGACCGCGTTGAGCGTCGCTCCGGTCACTACCTTGGCCGCGCTGGTGGCGGCGCCGGCGGCGGTGTCGACCGCGCTTCCCGCAATCGACCGGGCGCCTTCGATGCCGGCCGAGGCAACGCCGGTGATGGCGTCCTGGGTCGTGGAGATGATGCCTGGATTCTTGGCCATCGCTGGTCCCTCTGGATCGGATGAATTCTCATAAAGCGCGCTTGGAGCGCGCCCGAGACAATCCCGAAAGTTCCATTTGGTTCCAGAGCGCCGGGCCTACTCCACCTTCAGCCCGAGCTTCTTGATGATCGCCGCCCACTTGCTCTCCTCACGGGCGATGTTGGCGGCGTACTCGTCGGTCGTGCTGGCAACTGGGCCGCCGCCATCGGCGATGATCCGCTTCTTGACGTCTTCGGCGGTGACGATCTTGCGGAGCTCCTTGTTGAGCCGCTCGACGATCGGCCGCGGCGTGCCGGCTGGCGCTGCGAGCCCGTAGTACTGCACGATATTAAAGCCCGGCAGGCCGGATTCCGACACCGTCGGCGTGTCCGGCATGGCGGCGAGCCGCTCGGGCGCCGCCACCGCGATGGCCTTGAGCTTGCCGGCCTGGATGTTGCCGATCGCCGGCGGCAGCGTGTTGAAGGCGAGCTTGACGTGGCCGCCCATCAGGTCGTTGGTCAGCGGACCGGTGCCCTTGTAGGTGACCACGGTGATGTCGGTCTTCGTGATGGCCTTGAAGTTCTCGGCGCCGAAGTAATTCAAGGTCGGCGACGGCGGCGTGCCGACCGTCAGCGTGCCGGGCTCCTTCTTGGCGAGCGCGATGACGTCGGCGATGGTCTTCACGGGCACGTCCGGATGGCTCATCACCACGATCGGGATCGAGGCGATGGTGCCGATCGGCGCGAAATCCTTGGTGAGGTCGTAGCCGGCATTGGGCGAAAGCCCCATGCCGGTGACCAGCATGACCAGGGTGTAGCCATCGGGCTCGGCCTTCGCCGCGGAGCGCACCCCGATCATGGCGCCGGCGCCGGGGCGGTTCTCGACGATGACCTGATGGCCGAGCGCCTCGGTGAGCTTGGCCGCGATCACCCTGCCCTCGGTGTCGACACCGCCGCCCGCCGGGTAAGGGATCACCAGGGTGACGTTGCGGGCGGGATAATCCTCGGCCAGCGGCCGGCCGCTGCGCCAGAACGGCAAGCGCCGCGAACGCGGACAGGACCACAGCATGGCGGGACTTTCGATCGGGCACGGTGTTCTCCCTGAGCTTTTGTTGCGGCACCTTGGCATGGACAACACCGCAAGTGAATGCGGCATTCCCTCGCTGCCCGGCCGGATCTACCAATAGGCGCGGACGAAGAACACCGCGGTGATGCCGGCGGCGAGGACGATGGTGACGATGCGCACGGCGCGGGACGGCAGCCGCTTGCCGAGCACGGCGCCGCCATAGCCGCCGAACACCGAGCCGAGCGCAAGCGCCAGCGTCTCCGGCCACGCCACCGCGCCGGCCACGACGAAGCAAATCAGCGCGATGGTGTTCGCCGCCATCACCAGCAGCGTGCGCGGTGGATTGAGCGATTTCAGATCGGCGTTTGCCAGCAGGCTCCAGACCGCCATCATCATCAAGCCGACGGCGCCGCCGAAATACCCGCCGTAGACGCCGAGCAAAAGCTGGATCGTCACCACCACCGCGGGGCCGGCGTGAAACCGCCTGCGGAGCGCCGGGCCGAGCTGCGGGCCAAAGCTCAGCATCAAGGTAGCGACCAGCAGGAGCCACGGCAGCACCCGGTCGAACAGCGACGACGGCGTCCACAGCAGCAGCAGCGCGCCGGCAAGGCCCCCGATCAACGTCACGATCAGCGACGGCACGATCGGCAGCGCCTCGATGCGGCCCATCTGGTCGCGATAGACCCAGACGCTGGCGGCGCTGCCTGGATAGAGCGCGACGGTGCTGGAGGCGTTGGCCGAAACCGACGGCACGCCGGCGGCGATCAGCGCCGGCAGCGAGACGAAGCTGCCGCCGCCCGCCAGCGCGTTCATGGCGCCGGCGAGAAATCCCGCTCCGCACAGCAGCAGCATGGTTTGCATGCGCCTTCATGCGCCGGGATCAGCCGGCGGACAATGCCGGTTGCGTGATGGGTGGATTCGCCGGCGACGAAGGAGCGAGGAAAACCGCGTCTAGAACGGGCTCTTCGGCTTCTCGGTCTTACAGTATTTGGAGAAGATAATCCCGAAGGCTTTCTGGGTCTGGTCGATGTCGCCCGGCAAGGGAATTTGCGCGGACCGGTAGCCTTGAGCGACGGCTTTGGTATTCGGGTCCAGGTATTCGATCACGACATCATCTCCTTTGACGTCCAGCTCATAGGAGACGTTCGAGCCGCCGAACTTCTTCTCGAACAACGCGTCATCCATCTTGAAGCGGCGCAGATAGTACCGGATGTAGCGGTTGAATCTCGGATCGCGCATGACGACGATGCAGGCCTCACGATCGGTGATTTCCGGGCCGTCCTTCACGTCGACCTGGCCGGTGAAAACATAATTGACCGCCTGCTGAAACACATCGGGCTCGGCCCGCACCGGGCCATTCAGGCCGGTGCCCAACAGCGCGAGGACCGCGAGGGCCGCGGGCCACTTACATGCACGGTCGTCAGGTGGCATAAAACCCGCCTTAGTTCGCTTCCGAAGCCGCCGGTCCCTTCATATCACCCGCAGCAGAACATTCCATGCGCATCGTTGATATCCGCGAAGTGACCGCGCCGATCGCCTCCTCGATCGCCAACGCCTATATCGACTTCTCGAAGATGACGCTGTCGCTGGTCGCGGTGGTGACCGACGTCCAGCGCGACGGCCGCACGGTGGTGGGCTACGGCTTCAACTCCAACGGCCGCTACGGCCAGGGTGGCCTGATCCGCGAGCGCTTCGCGCCGCGGCTGATCGAGGCCGATCCGAAGACGCTGCTGAACGATGCCGGCGACAACCTCGACCCGGACCGCATCTGGGCCGCGCTGATGAAGAACGAGAAGCCCGGCGGCCACGGCGAGCGCTCGGTCGCGGTCGGCACCATCGACATGGCGGTGTGGGACGCGGTCGCCAAGATCGCCGGCAAGCCGTTGTTTCGGCTGCTGGCCGAGCGGCACCAGCGGCGAGGCAAATCCGCGCGTGTTCGTCTATGCAGCCGGCGGCTACTACTACCCGGGCAAGGGCCTGGAGCAGCTTTGCGCCGAGATGCGGAGCTATCTCGACCGCGGCTACAACGTCGTGAAGATGAAGATCGGCAATGGGGTTGCCGAGGACCGGCCGCGCATCGAGGCGGTGCTGCAGGAGCTGGACGGCAAGGCGCGGCTCGCGGTCGACGCCAATGGACGGCTATCGCTGGAGCAAGCCATCGCCTACGCCAAGATGCTCCGCGACTATCCGCTGTTCTGGTACGAGGAGGCCGGCGACCCGCTCGACTTCGCGCTGCAGGCGGCGCTGGCGGAGTTCTATCCCGGGCCGATGGCGACCGGCGAGAACCTGTTCAGCCACCAGGACGCGCGCAATCTCCTGCGCTACGGCGGCATGCGGCCGGACCGCGATTTCCTGCAATTCGACTGCGCGCTGTCCTATGGGCTGTGCGAATACCAGCGCACGCTGGCGGCGCTTGACGTGGCAGGCTGGTCACGCTCGCGCTGCATCCCGCATGGCGGCCATCAGATGTCGCTCAACATCGCCGCGGGGCTGGGGCTCGGCGGCAACGAGAGCTATCCGGATTTGTTTCAGCCGTATGGCGGATTCCCCGACAGCGTGCGGGTCGAGGACGGCCATATCGTCATGCCGGAATTGCCGGGCATCGGCTTCGAGGGCAAGGCGGACTTGATCAAGGTGATGCGGGCGCTGGCGGAGTAAGGCGCGTTCAGTTGACCTTCATGCCGGTCGCCTTGACCAGGATCTTGTTGGCCTCGATCTCGCGAGCGATCAGGGCATCGAATTCGGCCGGCGTGAGCAGCAGCGGCTCGATGCCCTGCGGCGCGAACTTGTCGATCACCGCCGGCAGCTTCAGCGCGATCTGGGTTTCCTTGTACAGCCGATCGACGATCGGTCGCGGCGTCTTCACCGGCACCAGCATCCCCATCCAGAAATTGTAGTCCGAGTTGGCGTAGCCGAGCTCGGTCGTGGTCGCCACGTCGGGCAAAGCGCGCGAGCGCTGCAAGGTGCTGACCGCAAGCGGGATCAGTTGTCCGGAGCGCAGGAAACCCAGCGCCGCCGAAACCCCGATGCACATGAAATCGACCCGCCCCGCCATCACCTCGGTCAGCGACTCGGGGCCGCGGAACGGGATGTGGGTGGCGTTGAAGCCGGCGCTGACACGAAGCCGCTCCGCCGCCCAATGCGTCGCGCTGCCGACACCGGCCGAGGCGAAGGTCATCGGCGCTGGACTTCGCCCGCGCCACCAGCTCCTTCAGCGTCTTGATGCCCTTCGACGGTGCGACCACCGTGACATTGGGCACCGTGCCGAACGCGGCGACCGCCGCGAAATCGTGCGCAGTGTCGTAAGGCAGATTCGCGTAGGCCGCGGGCGCAGCGGAATGCGCCGAGGCGTGGACCAGGATGGTGTAGCCGTCAGGTTCGGCCTTGGCGACCAGCGCGGTGCCGAGCGAGCCGCCGGCGCCGCCGCGGTTCTCGACCACGATCGGCTGGCCGAGCTGTGCCGACAGCGGATCGAGCATGATCCGCCCGACGATGTCGACGGTGGCGCCGGCGGTGAACGGAATCATTGCCCGGATCGTCCGCGACGGCCAGGTGTCCGCCCGCGCCAGGTGCGGCAACGCCGGGGTTGCCAGCGCTCCGGCGGCAAGCCGGAACGCGGCGCGACGTGTCAGACTCATGCGTTTCCTCCCCAGGTCACGCGCAAAGCAGAACGGTCAGCCGCCGCTACTTCACGAACTCGTTGGTGTAGAGCTCGTCGACCGGCGTGGCCTTCTGGATGAAGCCCTTCTGCAGATAGAAATCCTGCAGCTTGGTCAGCCGCGCGACATCCATCTCGCCGAGCACCTTCTGCCCCGGATAGACATCCTTGGCGTACATGTTGAAGGCGTACTTGACCTGATCTTCCTTGCCCTTCCACTCGGGCACGAAGGAAACGAATTCGCCGGCCGCCTTGTCCGGATTGTCCATCATGTCCTTCATGCCGCGGAGCGCGGCGTGGACGAACTTTCGGATCATCTCGGGCTTCTGCTTGATGATGTCGTCAGAGGCGGCAATCGCCTGCGCCATGCTCGGGAAGAACGTCTCGGCCGGGATGATCTTGACCTTCACGCCGGCCGCCATCACCGGCGGAATCCAGTCCGGCACGCCGGCCATGCCCTGCGACTTGCCCTCGGCGACGAACTGCCAGACGCCGACCGGGCCGACCTGCTGCACGTTGACGTCGTTCTGCGTCAGGCCCGCCGAAGCCATCAGGCCGAGCAGCGCATAGAACGTGGTGTCCTGGTAGGACATCGTGGTGATGGTCTTGCCCTTGAGGTCGGCCGGCTTGGTGATGCCGCTATCCTCGCGGACCACGAGCTGCATGAAGCCCTTGCCGCCGAACACGCAGACGATCTTCACCGGCACGCCGTTGCCGCGCACCATGATTGGCCCATCGGCGACGATGCCGCCGAGCGGGGCATTGCCCGCCCCGACCTGCTTCGCCACATCGACGCCGCCGCGGCCGACCGCGAACTCGACGTCGAAGCCGGCCTCCTTGAAGTAGCCCTTGCCCTGCGCCAGCCGGATCGGTCCGAACGCCGGCAGAAGCGGCGGCGCCGGGAACAGATAGGTCAGCTTCTCCAGCGATTGCGCGTTGGCCGGCAGCGTCAGCACGCCGCCCTGAAACAGCGAAGCACCGCCGAGCATGGCGCCCGTGGTCAAGAACTGGCGACGTGAAGTCGTCATCGTGTGTCCCCTCTCGGATCAAGACGCCGCGTGGATGGACACTCGGCGCTTTCGTTTGACACTATAGCCGGACGGCCTGGAATATGCACGAAGCGGGCAATCATAGACCGCCCGCGACCGATCATTTGCAGTTGAAAGTATCGATGTCCGTCCCGATCCGCCTCGAATACCGCGACGTCACCATGCGCTTTGCGCAAGGGGCAAGCCGGCTGACCGCGGTCGAGCGCGTCAGCCTCGCGCTGGCCGACGGCGAGGTGGTGTCGTTGATCGGGCCGAGCGGCTGCGGCAAGTCGACGCTTCTCAACATCGGCTCCGGGCTCACCGCGCCGAGCGAAGGCGCCGCCTTCGTCGATGGCGAGCGGGTCGAGGGGCCGAACGCCCACGTCGCCTTCATGTTGCAGAAGGACCTGCTGCTGCCGTGGCGCACTGTGGCGCAGAACGTCATGTTCGGCGTGGAGATCCAGGGCGTCGCCGCCGACGAGCGCAAGCGGCGCGCGCAGGCGCTGCTGGAGAACCTCAAGCTCGCCGAGTTTGCCGGCCACTACCCGCACCAGCTCTCCGGCGGCATGCGGCAGCGCGTGGCGCTGGCGCGGACGCTCGCGGTCGATCCGACCGTGCTTCTGATGGACGAGCCGTTCTCGGCGGTCGACGCGCAGACCCGCATGGTGCTGCAGCGCGAGCTCGCGCAGACGCTCAAGCGCGCCGGCAAGACCGCGTTGCTGATCACCCACGACCTGCAGGAGGCGGTCACCCTGTCGGATCGCGTGCTGGTGATGAGCCGCCGGCCGGGGAAGATCATCGACGAGATCATCGTCGACATTCCCGACCGCGACGATCCGCTGAAGCGGCGGACGCATCCCAAGGTCCATGAATACGTCAACCGGCTGATGGACCGGCTGGACATCGCTCCGGTGCCGGCATGAGCGCGGCGACCTCCCCGCTGGTGGTGCGCGGCACCGCGGTCAGCGTCGCGCTGCTGGTGGTGTTCCTGGCCGCATGGCAATGGGGACCGGGCCTCCTTCGCATTCCGCCGTTCATCATCCCGCCGCTGTCGATGGTGGCCGAGGAAGCGGTGAAGATGTGGCATGTGTCGGGCCTGGCCTTCCACACCGGCGTCACCGCGGTTGAGGTGCTGGCGGGCTTCATCCTCGGCAGCCTGCTCGGCGCCTGCATCGGCTACTTCATCGGCATGTCGCCGACCGCCGAGTTCGCGCTGTCGCCCTACATCCTGGCGCTGCAGATCGCGCCCAAGGTGGCGTTCGCGCCGCTGTTCATCCTCTGGATGGGCTTCACCGTCTATCCGAAAATCCTGGTAGCGATCCTGATCGTGTTCTTTCCGGTGATGGTCAACGTGCTGACCGCGATCCGCAGCGTCGATCCCGACCTGATCAACCTCGCCCGCGCCTTCAAGGCGAGCCGCGCGCAGATTTTCTGGAAGATCGAGTTTCCGGCGTCACTGCCGCCGTTGTTCGCGGGGCTTCGGATCGGCGCCACCTTGGCGGTGGTCGGCGTGGTGGTTGGTGAGCTGGTCGGCGGCAATGCGGGACTGGGCTATCTGCTCTCGTTCGGCGAAGGCCAAGCCAACACCGCGATGGTGTTTGTGTCGATCGTGATGCTGACCCTGGTCGGCGGCCTCGCCTATCTGCTGGTGATCCTGCTCGAGCAGCGCGTGCTGCATTACCTGCCGAAACGCGCGCAGATGGGCTTCTAACGCACCGGTTGCGAGTAATTGCCAAACCGCAACCCTCAGTACCTACAAAACAAATTTTCTCTGCTATGTACTTTTACATACGCTTAATACACACGCGCCTATTGTTTAATTTGGTTCGTATCTTTCAATTGTCAGGCAATTTTTCAATGGCGGCAGACAAGCGTAAAGCGACCCGTCGCCATCTGGATCGATCCTGCTGGATCCAGCTTGCTGCCGGTCAAGTCATCCCGTCATCCATCATCAACATCTCGCACACCGGTGCAAAGCTGAACGTGCCGGCGGACCTCGAACTGCCGAAGCGGTTCGACTTGCTGCTGACGCGCGACGGCGGCGTCGCTCGAAAGGTCGAGCAGGCCTGGCGATCGGAGACGACGGTGGGGTTGAAGTTCGTCGGCGGCCGGATTTCCCGGCCGGTCATGCCGTATACCGACGTGGACCCACTCGCGACCGACGCACCCGCTGCCGACGCCGCAACCTAGGCCAACTGACGTCGGAACATCGCGAAGATGTTCTCCCAGTCGCGGTTGGCGGCGGCCTTGGCGAAAATATCGCGGTCGGGCAGCGCGTAGCCGTGCTCGGTGCCGGAATGCACGTTGTAGCGGTAGCGCACGTTGGTGGCGTCCTTGAACAGCTTGCCCAGCGTCTCGATGGTGGACGGCGGCGCGAGGCCGTCGTGCTCGGCAAAGCCGCAATAGATTTCACCGCGCATCTTGTCGATGGAGCGATGCGGCGAGTCCGGCTGGTCGCTGACCAATCGCGTGCCGTGCATCGACGCCGAGGCGTGGAACTGGTCGGGAAATTCCACCGCTGCCGCAAGCGAGAGACGGCCGCCCAGGCAGTAGCCGACGGTGCCCTTCGGCCCCTTCCGCGCCGGCTCGCCACCGAGGAAACGGAGCACCGCGCCGATGTCGGCCATCGCCATGCGGTCGGTCAGGTGGTCGTGGTTGGCGTGCATCTCGGCCTGCACAGCCTTCGGAATTGTGATCAGCGATTTCATGCGGCCGTTGTCGTCACGGAACTCGTAGCGCACCTTGCCGCGGCGGTACCAGAAGTTCGGCACCGTGACATGATAGCCGACCACGGCGATCTTCCTTGCCACGTCGAACAACTCCTCGCGGAGCCCCCAGATATCCATCAGCACGATGACGGCGGGGAACGGCCCGCCTTCGTCCGGATGGACGACGAAGGCATCGATGCGGCCGTCTGCCGTCGGGATATCGATTTCTCTCTCGATCATTGCAGCTTGATCCCTGCGGTTTTGACAATCGGTCCCCACAGCGCTTTTTCCTGCTTCATGCGCTCGGTGAGGCGCTCGGGCGGACCGCCGAGCGTCTCGGCGCCGAGCAAAGCGAACTGTTTCTTCGCCGCATCGGTCTTGAGGAAGGCGTCGAGGATGCGATTGATCCTGCCGACGATCTCGGGTGGCGTGCCGGCCGGCGCCGCCAAGCCGGTGAACGTGCCGGTCACGATGTCGGAAAAGCCGCTCTCCCGCGCAGTCGGCACGCCGGGAAGAAACCCGACCCGCTCCGCCGAGGTCACGGCAATGACCTTCGTCGTCTGGACCTGCGGGATGTAGGACGGCAGCCCCACGTCGATCTCGCCGCCGAGCGTGGCCACGACGATGGGATTGGCGCCCCGATAGGCGATCGGAACGATGTTGACCCCGGCGAGGCTCGCAAACCACAGCGCCGCCAGATGCGCGCCGGTGCCAATACCGGGATGGCCGAGGGTCAGCGCATCCTTCTTCCGCTTCCCGGCCGCCACCAGGCCCTTCAGGTCATTCACCGGCGACTTCGGGTTGACGATGAACACCAGCGGCACGTCGCTGATCAGCGAGATCGGGATAAAATCGGTGTCCGGATCGTACGGCAGAGCCGCGTAGAGCATCTTGTTGAGGACGGAGGGCCCGTTGGCCGTCACCAGCAGCGTGTAGCCGTCCGGCTTGGCCTTGGCGACGGCCGACGCGCCGATGGCGCCGCCGGCGCCGCCTTTGCTTTCCACGATAAACTGCTGGCCGAGCTTCTCGGACAGCTCGCGGCCGAACACGCGGGCGGCCTGATCGATGTTGCCGCCGGGTGCGTAAGGCACCACGAGCGTGACCGGCCGCGACGGCCAGTCCTCCGCCCTCGCCGCGCCGGCCGTCGCAAATGCCAACGCAACCGCCCAGGCCGTGAGCCTTGTCATCGCGGTTCCTCCCCGCCCGGAGTGTGCCGCCCGGCGGAGCCGGCGGCAACCGTCAACCGAGCAGCGCCGGCAGCCAGGTCGCCACCGCCGGAAACAGGATCAGCAGCGCCAGCAGGATCAGGCTCATGCCGACGTAGGGCACCACGGCGCGAAAGATGTGCGCCATGGTGACCTGCGGCGGCGCCACGCCCTTCATGGTCATCAGCAGCAGCCCGTGCGGCGGCAGCAGCAGGCCAAGCTGCATGCAGATCAGGTAGAGCACTCCGAACCAGATCAGGTCGATGTCGAGGCGCTGCACGATCGGCATGAATACCGGCAAAGTGATCAGCATCATGCTGACCTGATCGACGAAAATGCCGAGGAAGATCAGCAGCAGCATCATGCCGGCCAGCACCGCAAACGGCGACAGCCCCTGCCCCATGATGGCGGTGACGACGCCCTCGGTCGCACCGGAGAAGCTGAGAATTTGCGAGAACGTAGTGGCGCCGAGGATGATGAACAGGATCATCCCCGATATCGCGACGGTGCCGCGCAGCGCCTTGAGCAGCACGGCGACGCTGAGCGCACGATAGATCAGCGCCAGCGCCATGGTGGCGAGCGCGCCGAGCGCCGCGGACTCCGTCGGCGTGGCGATGCCGCCCGACATCGCGCCGATCACCACGACGAAGATCGAAATCAGCGGGATGACGTAGAGCACCAGCAACTCGTACTTGGCCCAGCCGGTGCGCTCCTCGATCGGCGTCGGCGGCGCCAATGCCGGATTGGCTTTGGCCCGGAGAATGATGTAGCCGACGAACGCCGCGCTCAGCATCAGGCCCGGCACCACGCCGCCGATCAGCAGCTTCGAGATCGAGATGCCCGACAGGCTGCCGAGCAGCACGGTCAGCGCCGACGGCGGGATCAGCATGTCGACGGCGCCGATCGCCATGATCGGTCCGGTCGCCATGGTCGGGTGGTAGCCGCGGGCCAGCATCACCGGCAGCATCAGCGAGCCCAGCATCGCCGTGGTGGCGATGGTCGAGCCTGAGATGGCCGAGAACACCGTACCGGCAACGACGGCGACGACCGCGAGCCGCCCCGGCACCTGCCGGATCAGGCGCTCGACGCCCTCGATCACCTTGATGGCAAGCCCGGTGTGGAACAGCACCTCGCCCATCAGGATGAACAGCGGGATCGGGGTCAGCGAGAAATTGACCACCGCGGCGCCGGAGTTGCGGACAAGCTGGTGCAGGCCCGCATCGCCGCCGAGGAAAAGGATGGCGCCAACGAGATTGATGGCGATGAACGAGAACGCCACCGGCATGCCGATGAACAGCAGCACGGTCGAGCCGCCGAGCAGCAGCAGCGATGCCATCTGCCAAGACATGCCGGTTGCTCCCTAGGACGCCGAAACCGCGTCGTCGCGGGGACGCCGCGCCGACAGGGCGAGACGCCGCATCCGGAACGCAAACTCGACCGCCAGCAGCACGAAGGCCACCGGCATCGGCCACAGCAGCCACCACTCCGGCAGGATCAGCGTCTTCATCGAGATCGCGCCACTCGAATAGCTCGCCGTCGTCACGCCGATGCCGTACCAGACGAAATAGAGGCAGCAGATCAGACCCAGCCCGTCGCCGACCCATTCCAGCAGCCAGCCGACGCGCGGCGGCAGCACCTTCAGCACGATGTCGATGCGGATGTGCTGGCCCCTGCGAAGCAGGCCCGGCGCGGTCAGCAGCGTGATCAGATAGAGGCTGTCCTCGGACAGCTCGTTGGCCGGCGGGATGCCGCCCGCGCCGACGTTGCGTAGCAGCACGTCGGCGCCGATCATGAATGTCATGACGAAAAGCAGCAGCCCCGCGAGCAGCAACATCGCGTCGAGCACGCGCCCGTAGATGCGGGAGAGCTCTTCCATGGCCGCGCCGACCTTCGTCGTCACTTCGGCTTCGAGAAAAACCCCTTGAGCTTCGGCCCGATGGCGGGGCTCTGCTTGATGACGCCGGCCCAGCCCGCTTCATACGCCTTGTCGTAATAGTCCTTACCGACCGCGCCCTCGAGCTTGATGGTCTGGATGCCGGCGTCGGCCTGGCGCTTGGTGTCCTTGGCGTTTTCCTCGGCGAAGTCGTGGACCGCGGTGGCCTCGCCTTCGGCGCCGGCCTTGCGCAGCACCTCGCGCTGAGCGTCGTTCAGTTTGTCCCAGGTCGCCTTGTTGACCAGCACCGAGACCTCGGCGGTGTAGAAGCCCGGATCGACGCGGTATTTGGTCTTCTCGTTCCAACCGAGGTCGAACACCCCGGTGATCGGCCAGCCGTAGCCGTCGACGACGCCGCGCTCCAGCGCGGTATAGACCTCGCCCGGCGCGGTCTGCACCACGGTCGCGCCCAGTGCCTGGAAGAAGTCGCGGTAGACCGGCGTGATCCGAAGCTTGAGCCCGGTCAGGTCGGCCTTGGTGATCGGCTTGTTCAGGTAGAGATGGAACGGGTTGTTGTCGACCAGACGCGCGAGGAAGACCGCGTTCATCTTCTGGGCGTAGAGCGCGGCCATCTCGTCGAAGCCGCCGTTCTTGCGAAGCTCCGTCATCGGCCGCTCGGTCAGCTTCCAGGCGTCTGCCTCCGGCATCACGTTGGTGTAGAAGGCGCCGGTCACATTCGCGATGTCGATGACACCGCCCTTCAGCGCGTTGCCGACCTCGAACGGCGGCATCGCCTTCGGGCCGCCGATGTAGTTGATCTGCACCAGCCCCTTGCCGGTCTGGTTGACGCGCTCGACGAAGTGCTCGAACGGCTTGGAATAGGTGGTCTTCTCGGCGAACGAGGTCACGGCCTTGAGCGTCACCTCCTGGGCGGTTGCCGTGTGCGTCGCCGCGAAAGTGGCGGTCGCCAGTAACGCGGCCAGCACGGTCGTCGTTCTCATGTGATCCCTCCCCGGTCGGCACGGCCAGATCGCCCGCCGTCCAGGAAACTATGGGGAGAGCAGGCCTGGCGCAACAGCGCGCGGCGGCCGCGGCGATTGATCTAGGACGCCAACCGGGCCGGCGCGTGGGTCAGCTCGGCCACCCGCTTCTGGTGCTTCAGCGCCGCCGCCACGCCGGTGGTCTTGGTCATCAGATCGAGCGTCGCGTCGTCGTCGTCGCCGACCGGCGCGAGCGCCTGATCCATGTAGGCCGCCGAGTTGGGGGTCCAGGCAATGATCGTCTGCCAGGCGAGCAACCAGCCGATCGTCCGCACCAGCACGGCGTGCTTGCGCAGCGTCTCCCAAGCAAACCGCGGCCAGAACAGCCACGGGCTCTGGCGCGGCAGGCCGGGCCTGCGCTCGGACGGATGCTTGAGGCGGAAAATTCCGCCCTGCAACGGATGCACGTTCTCGATCCGATCGGTGGTCGAGAACGTCACCAGATATTTGGCAAGATTGAGCATCGGCACGGCGGTCGCATGGGCGCGGCGGAGCAGCGTCTTCATGTGCGCCGGCGTGTAGTAGAGCGACCAGGCTTCGCGGTAGATGCCCTGCCACTCATCCTTGCTCATTTTCGGGTGCGCGGTGCAGACGTGCTCGGCGTCGTACTTGTTGAGGTCGGGGTCCATGGTGACGCCGTTCTTCCACAGCGTCTGGTGATCCTCGGAGCCCGGCAGCGGCGTGAGGCAAAAGAACTCGAGCAGGTCGATCGGCAACTCGTGCTTGATGATCTCGATGTCGCGCCGGATCGTCTCCGGCGTGTCGGCCGGGAAGCCCAGGATATAGCCGGCGATGGTGACCATGCCCTGCGCCTTCCAGCCGAGCAGCATCTTGCGGTATTCGGTGATCTTGTTCTGGCGCTTCTTGGCGCCCGCCAGATTCTCCGGATTGATGTTTTCGAGCCCGATGAAGACCTTGCTGACGCCGGCGCGTTTGGCCTTCGCCATGAAATTCGGAATCTTGTGGCACAGCGCATCGACCTGGATCAGCAGGCCGATCGGGATGCCGTGCTTCTCGCGAAGCTCGATCAGGCGATCGAAGGTCGATTCCCATTCCCGGTTGCGCGCAAAGTTGTCGTCGGTGATGAAGAATTTGTGAATGCCCTGTGCCCAGTTCAGCCGCACCAGGCGCTCGACGTCATCCGCCGTGCGATAGCGCGAGACGCGGCCTTGCACGTTGATGATGGTGCAGAACGAACACTGATAGGGGCAACCGCGGCCGGCGTCGAAGCTGGCGCTCAGGCCCAGGGTGCGTACCACATAGCGCTTCGGCAGGAACGGCACCGGCGTGCCGTCCATTCGGGGCAGATCCTTCATGTAGTTGTAGACCGGCTGGAGGCGGCCCGCGGCGGTGTCTTTGATCAGCGTTTCGAGACGCCCTTCGGCTTCGCCTGCGAAGATGGTGATGCCCATGTCCCGGCAGATGTCGAGATCGACCGCGCGGCCATCGAGCATCGACAGGCATCCCGAGACGTGGAAGCCGCCGATGGCGACGGCAATGCCGGCGTCGCGGAACGGGCGCGCGATGTCGAGCGCGCGGGGATATTGATTCGACTGCACGCCGACCAGCGCGACCAGACCTAAACCGCCGTTGTGCTCGAAACGCTGCAGCAGCCCGGCAAAGTCGATCCGGGTGTTGGTCTCGTCCATCAGCTCGATTTCGAGGTCGACGTCCGGTCCGAGCACCTGCCGCTCAACGCAGTCGGCCATGATGCCGTACACCGACGCCAGCGAGTTCGACGGGCTCATCGCCCGCCACCAGCGGATCAGATAGCCATCGTCGTCGTAGTGCGACGGCTTGATCAACACCAGCAAGAACTTACGTCGAGACTGCACGACCGCAGTAGGATCGATGTCCTGCAAGAAACCCCGCGCGGTCGAGCTGTGATGGGAAGGTCGGCAAGTGGGGCCGAACTGCGTCGCCGGATAACCACTCACCTCGACGCACTTTAGGCTGGTAAATGCGTTCGGACAAAGACATTTTGTCCCGTGCTCGACAGACGGGCGGTTTTCTGCGCCGGTTGCATCCGAATGGGACGCTTTCGGCCGCATGGCTCATTGAATATAGTCCAATTCCAGGGTTCGCGAGGTCGCAATGGCGGAACGCTCGTTCAAGGAAGAGGTCGAAAAGCTGAAGCTCGGTGACGGCGCCGAATTCCACGGCGAGGGCATACTGGCGGTGACCAAGGCCCTGCTGCAGTCCGGCGTCTCGTATGTGGCGGGCTACCAGGGCGCGCCGATCTCCCACCTGATGGACGTGCTGGCCGACGCCAACGAAATCCTGGAGGGCCTCGGCGTCCACTTCGAGAATTCGGCGAGCGAGGCGACCGCCGCCGCCACCCTCGCCGCCTCGGTGAACTATCCGCTGCGCGGCGCGGTGACGTTCAAATCCACGGTCGGCACCAATGTGGCATCGGATGCGCTGGCCAACCTCGCCTCGGGCGGCGTCACCGGCGGCGCGCTCGTCATCATCGGCGAGGACTACGGCGAAGGCTCCTCGATCATGCAGGAGCGCGTGCATGCGTTCGCGATGAAGTCGCAGATGTGGCTGCTCGATCCGCGGCCGAACCTGCCGTCGATCGTGGCCGCGGTGGAGAACGCGTTCGAACTGTCCGAGGCGTCGAACACGCCGGTGATGATGATGATGCGCATCCGCGCCTGCCATGTGTATGGCCGCTTCACCACCAAGGCCAACAAGCGTCCGGAGTTCGGTCTGAAAGATGCGTTAGAGAATCCGCGCCGCGATCTGTCGCGCATCGCCATGCCGCCGATGACCTATGTCCATGAGAAGGACAAGTGGGAGGTCCGCCTGCCGGCTGCCGTGAAATACATCGAGGAGCACCGGCTCAACGAATTCTTCGATGGCGAGGCGAGCGACATCGGCGTTGTGATGCAGGGCGGGCTCTACAACACCACGCTCCGCGCGCTGATGCTCAATGGCCTCGCCGACGCGTTCGGCGTTTCCAAAGTACCGCTCTACGTCATGAACGTGACCTATCCGCTGATCGACAAGGAGTTCGTCCGCTTCTGCGCCGGCAAGAAGGCGATCCTCGTGGTCGAGGAAGGCGGGCCGGACTATATCGAGCAGGCGGTCAACACGATCCTCCGCCGCGCCGACATTCAGACCCGGGTGCACGGCAAGGACGTGCTGCCGATGGCCGGCGAATACACCGGCGGCGTGGTGCGCGAGGGCATCAAGAAATTCATCGCCAAGACGCGGCCCGATCTGGCCGCGGGCGATGTGGTTTCGGCAGAGACAGCGCCGCTCAAGGCTCGCGAGAGCAAGGCCGCCGCCGTCGTCGCCAACGACGTGCATGGCCGGCCGCCGTCGTTCTGCACCGGCTGCCCAGAACGGCCGATCTTCGCGGCGATGAAGCTGGTCGAGCGCGAGCTCGGGACGCACCACGTCTCGGCCGATATCGGCTGCCACCTGTTCTCGATCTTCCCGCCGTTCAATGTCGGCGCCACCACGATGGGCTATGGCCTGGGCGCGGCCGGCGCCTCCGCGCTCAACGTCAAGGCCGGCAAGCGCGCCATCTCGATGATGGGCGACGGCGGCTTCTGGCATAACGGCCTGACCAGCGGCGTCGGCAATGCCGTGTTCAATAAGAGCGACAACGTTCTCATCATTGTCGACAACGGCTATTCGGCGGCGACCGGCGGCCAGGACATCCCCTCCTCGTTCCATGCCCATGCCGGCCGCAGCACGCAGAACTCGATCGAGAACGCGGTGCGCGGCGTCGGCGTGAAATGGGCGAAGACCATCAACCACACCTATGACGTGGCGCTGATGCGCGACACTTTGCGTGAGGCCCTGACCACCGAGGAAAAAGGCCCGAAGGTCATCATCGCGCACTCCGAATGCATGCTGAACAAGCAGCGCCGCATCCGGCCGCTGTGGCGCAAGGCCGCAGCGTCCGGCCAACGCGTGGTGCGCGAGCGGTTCGGCGTCGATGCCGACACCTGCACCGGCGATCACTCCTGCATCCGCCTGTCGGGCTGCCCGTCGCTGACCATCGCTCCGAACCCGGATCCGCTCCGCCGCGAGCCGGTCACCAAGGTGATCAACTCCTGCGTCGGCTGCGGGCTGTGCGGCGAGGTGAGCCACGCCGCCGTGCTGTGCCCGTCGTTCTACCGTGCCTCGCTGATCACCAACCCAACCGGCTGGGACCGCTTCAAGGCGCGGATGCGCGACGCCGTGATCGGCTTCTTCCAGCGGCGCATCGAGCGCCGGCTTGCAGCTGCCTGATCCGATGGACACCACCGCCCAACGCCCGATCACCATCGCCATCCTCGCCATGGGCGGCGAAGGCGGTGGCGTGCTGGCGGAGTGGATCGTCGATGTCGCCGAGCATGCCGGCTACATCGCGCAGATGACCTCGGTGCCGGGCGTGGCGCAGCGCACCGGTGCGACCAACTACTATGTCGAGCTGTTTCCGAAGCTTGGCGCGCGAAGCAACGCATCGCCGCCGGTGCTGGGACTGACCCCGGTGCCGGGCGACGTCGATATCGTCATCGCCTCGGAGCTGATGGAGGCCGGCCGCGCCGTGCAGCGCGGGCTGGTGACGCCGGATCGCTCCACCTTCATCGTCTCGACCAACCGGGTCTATTCGATGACCGAGCGGATTGCGATGGCCGACGGCCGCGTCGATTCCACGGCGCTGCTGGAAGGCTGCAAGGCCGCCGCGAAGACGCTGATCGCGGCCGACATGGCGCAGCTTGCCGAGGCCACCAACAGCGTGATCTCGGCCGTGCTGTTCGGTGCGCTGGCCGGCTCCAAGGCGCTGCCGATGCAGCGCATGGCGTTCGAGGCGGCAATCCATCGCGGCGGCGTCGGCGTCAAGGAAAGCATCGCCGCGTTCGGCGCCGGGTTTGCCGCGGCGGAAGGCGCGCCGAGTGTGGTCGCCGTCCCTGCTGCCGGGAAGGTCATTCCGCCGGCGTTGACCGCGCTGTTCGCCGAGGCCGATCAGTTTGCCGACCCGGCCCGGATGTTCGTGTACGCCGGCATCGAGCGGCTCGCCGACTACCAGGACATCGACTACGCGCGCGAGTACCTGGCGCGGCTCAAGCCGATCGCCGAGCTCGACAAGCGGCACGGCGGTTCGGGCGCGCTGCTGGCCGAGACCGCCCGCGAGCTTGCGCTCGGCATGGCCTACGAGGACACCGTCCGCGTCGCCGAGCTGAAGATCAGGCCGAGCCGGTTCACCCGGGTCCGCGCCGAGGTGCAGGCCGCTGACGGCCAGATCATGGAGATCGCCGAATTCCTGCATCCGCGCGTGCAGGAAATCGCCGACACGTTGCCGGTTGGTCTGGGGCGCTGGTTGCTCAACTCCGGCTGGCCGCGGCGGCTGGTCGAGCGCCACACCAAGGCCGGCCGGGTGGTGAAGACCTCGACCATCCGCGGCTTCCTGCTGATGTACTTCATCGCCGCGCTGAAGCCGACGCGGCGGCGCTCGCTGCGCTTCGCCAACGAGCAGAAATTTCTGACGGAATGGCTCCGCACCATCCAATCGGTGGCTGCGAGCAACCTGGCGTTGGCCACCGAGATCGCCATGACGCGCACGCTGGTCAAGGGCTACAGCGACACCCATGAACGCGGCTGGCGGAATTACCACATGCTAATGCAGATGCTGCCGCGTATCCAGGACACGCCCGATCCGGCCGCGACCTTGCGCGCGTTGCGCAAGGCCGCGCTGGCCGACGACACCGGCGCCGCGCTCAACGTGGCGATCCGCGACGTCCGTCCGCTGCCGCAGGCGGCGGAGTAGCTACGGCACCACCGCCGTCGCTTCAATTTCCAATCGCGCCTCGGGCTCGAACAACCGGCTGACCTGCACCAGCGCCATCGCCGGGAAATTATCGCCGAGCACGTCGCGGTAGGCTTTGCCCAATTCGCGCCGGCACGCCCTGTATTCGTCCATGTCGAGCACGTACCAGGTCAGGCGGACAATGTGCTCGGGCCGGGCATTGCCTTCGGTCAGCACCGCGACGATGTTCTCCAAGGCCTGCCGCGCCTGCGCGACGAAGCACTTGGGGAATTTCTCGCCGGCGTCCCAGCCGACCATGCCGCCGACTAAGATGAACTCGCCGCGCGCCTTGATGCCGTTCGCATAGCCCTTCGGCGCCGGCCAGCCAGGCGGCTGCAGCGTTTCGTTCTTGGCTGAGCGCGTCGGCAGTTTGCGAATGGTGGGCACGGGCATTCTCCCTAGGACGCGAGTTTTCTGGACGCGCTTTCGGCGGCGCGCCGCCGCAGCTCGAAGCGCTGCAGCTTGCCGGTCTGTGTCTTCGGCAGATCGGTGACGAACTCGATGACACGCGGATACTTGTAGGGCGCGACGGTGGCCTTGACGTGATCCTGCAGCAGTCGGCGTCATCGCCGCGTCGCCGGTCATGCCGGCGCACAGCACCACATAGGCCTTGACGATCTGGCCGCGATCCTCGTCGGGCGCGCCGACCACGCCGCATTCGGCGACCGCGGCGTGAGTGAGCAGCGCCGCCTCGACCTCGGGTCCCGCGATGTTGTAGCCCGCCGAGATGATCATGTCGTCGGAGCGCGCCTGGTACCAGAAGTAGCCATCCTGATCCATCAAGTATGTATCGCCGGTGACGTTCCAGCCGTCGTGCACGTATTTCTTCTGCCGGTCGTCGGCGAGATAGCGGCAGCCGGTCGGCCCGCGCACCGCGAGGCGGCCCACCGTGTCCGGCGGCACCGGATTGCCGTCGTCGTCGAGAATGCGCGCCTCGTAGCCCGGCACCGGCCGGCCGGTCGAGCCGGCGCGCACTTCGTGCTCGGGCGAGCCGATGAAGATGTGCAGCATCTCGGTCGCGCCGATGCCGTCGAATATTTTGATGCCGGTCGCTTGCTCCCAGGCATCGAACGTCGATTTCGGCAGGGTCTCGCCGGCGGAGACGCATTTCCGCAACGACGAGACGTCGTGGTCCCTCAGCTTGCCGAGCATGGCGCGGTATGCGGTCGGCGCCGTGAACGGAATTGTGATCTTGAATTGGGCGATGGCCGCGAGCAGATCGTCGGGTCCGGCCTTCTCCAGCAGCACGGTCGAGGCGCCGATGTGCAGCGGAAACAGCACCAGCCCACCGACGCCAAAGGTGAAGGCGAGCGGCGGCGAGCCGGTGAAGCGGTCGGAAGCGTTGGCCTGCAGTACATGCCTGGCGTAGCTGTCGCAGATCGCCAGCATGTCGCGGTGGAAGTGCATGGTGCCCTTCGGCTCGCCGGTTGTGCCTGAGGTAAACGCAATCAGGCAGACGTCATCGGCGGCGGTGTCGCAGGCGACGAAATGCTCGTAGCCGGGCTTCGCCATCAGCGTTTCCAGCGCATCGGGCGCCATGCTGCCCCAGTACACGATGCGCTTGAGATCGGACGACTGCGCCTTGGCCTTCTCCATCTCATCGGCCAGCCGCGCGTCGCACAGCGCCAGCGCGATCCTGGCCTTGGCGAGCGGATAGCTGAGCTCCTTGGCGCGCAACAGCGGCATGGTGGCGACCGCAACGCCGCCGGCCTTGATGACGGCGAAATAGGCCGCCACCATCATCGGGTTGTTGACGGCGCGAAGCAGCACGCGATTGCCCGGCACCATTCCGAAGTCGCGGGTCAGCACATTGGCGATGCGGTTGATGCGCTCGTTGAGTTGCGCGTAGGTCAGCTCCTCCGTGGGCGAGAGCAGGCACGGCCGCTCGCCCTGCCCGGCCTCGACCCAGCGATCGACCCATTGCGTGACGCAGTTGAGCCGCTCGGGATATTGCAGCTCCGGAAGGTCGAACTTGAACTCGGGCCATTGCTCGCGCGGCGGCAGGTTGTCCCGCGCGAACGTATCGACGTGACCGGTCCTGTAAGCATCAGTCTTGGCCATCGCCGTCTCCTATTCCGCCGCAAGCGCGGCCTTGCCTGGCCGATCCTTCAACAGCTCACGCGCAATCACGATCTTCTGCACCTCGGTCGCGCCCTCGTAGATGCGGAGCGCGCGAATATCCCGGTAAAGCTCCTCGACCTTGACGCCCTTCCGAACGCCCGCACCGCCGTGAAGCTGCACGGCGCGGTCGATGACGCGCTGGGCGGCTTCGGTCGCGTACATCTTGGCCATCGCGGCCTCCCGGGTGACGCGCGCGGCGCCCTGGTCCTTGACCCAGGCGGCCCGATACACAAGCAACGCTGCGGCATCCACCTCCGTTGCGCTGTCGGCGATGGCGGCCTGCGTCATCTGCAGGTCGCCAAGCGGGGCACCGAATAGTTTCCGGCTGGCGGCATGCTCGACCGTCTCGTGCAGCGCGCGGCGCGCAAATCCCAAGGCTGCCGCGCCGACCGTGGCGCGGAAGATATCGAGCGTCGCCATTGCCACCTTGAACCCCTCGCCCGGCTTGCCCAACAGATTGGCCGCCGGTACGCGGACGCCGTCGAACGTCAGGCGAGCCAGCGGATGCGGCGCGATCACCTCGATGCGCTCGGCGATGTCGAGGCCAGGCGTATCCGCGTCGACCACGAAGGCCGAAAGCCCGCGGGCGCCCGGCGCCTCGCCGGTCCGCGCGAACACCACATAATGGTCGGCGATGCCGCCATTCGAGATCCAGGTCTTTTCGCCGTCAAGCCGGAAATCCGCGCCGTCGGCTGTCGCGGTCGTTGCCATCGCCGCGACGTCAGAGCCCGCTTCCGGCTCGGACAAGGCGAACGCTGCAATCGCCTTGCCCTCACGCACCGGCGGCAGGTATTTCCGCTTCAACTCCTCGGAGCCGTAAAGGGAGATCGAGCCGGTGCCGAGGCCCTGCATGGCGAAGGCGAAGTCGGCGAGGCCATCGCGGAACGCCAGGATTTCGCGGGCCAGGCACAACGTGCGGACGTCGAGCATCTTGTGCAGGCCGCCGTGGGAGGCCGGCACCACCGCCTTGAGGAAGCCCGCCTCGCCGAGCGCCTTGACCCGAGCGCGGCAGGCGGCGTCGACATCGTCATGCGGTAGGGCGGGCAGCCGGGCATCCGCCCAGCGCACAATGTCATCGGCGAAGCGGCGATGGCCGTCCTCGAACAGTGGCAGCGCCAGGGTATCGTGCAGCGCCATTTCAATTGTCTCGTTTAATCACCTTGGAAAACCGGCTTCTGCTTGGCGGCGAAGGCGCGGAAGGCGCGCGCGAAGTCCTCGGTCTCCATGCAGAGCGCCTGCGCCACCGCCTCGGCCTCGATCGCCGTCTCGACCGACATCGCCCATTCCATCTCCAGCATGCGCTTGGTCATGGCGTTGCCGAATGTGGGACCATTGGCGAGGTCGGTGGCGAGTTTTTTGGCCTCGACCAAAACATTTTCGGATGTTGCGAGGCGATTGAAGAAACCCATCCGCTCGGCCTCCTCGCCGCCCATCGCGCGGCCGGTGAACAGCAGCTCCGCCGCCCGCCCCTGGCCGACGATGCGCGGCAGGATCGCGCAGGCGCCCATATCGCAGCCGCCGAGGCCGACGCGGTTGAACAGGAACGCAACCTTGGCCGCCGCGGTGCCGATCCGGATGTCGGAGGCCATCGCCATGATGGCGCCGGCGCCGGCGCAGACACCGTCGATCGCGGAGATGATCGGCTGGGGCGCGGCGCGCATCGATTTCACCACGTCGCCGGTCATCTTGGTGAAGTCGAGTAGTTCGACCGTGCTCATCTTGGTGAGCGGCTCGATGATCTCGAACACGTCGCCGCCGGAACAGAAGTTGCCGCCCGCGCCGGTCACCACGATCGCCTTGACCACCTTGTCGCGCGCGGCGGCCCGGAAGATGTCGACGATCTCGGCATAGCTGTCGAAGGTCAGCGGGTTCTTTTTCTCCGGACGGTTCAAGGTCAAGCGTCGCGACCTTGCCGTCGACGGCAAAGCCGACATGGCGCGCCTGATAGGTCGAAAGCGGTAGCGCCACGGGATTGGCCGCGCTCATGGGCCTTCTCCGTTCGCAAGCGCCTTCCGCGCCGAAAGCTTGGTCTTAGCCAGCAGCGGCATCAGCGCCTCGATGTCGCGCGGCGACAGCCCTTCGAAAATCTCGCCGACCCAGTCGGCATTGATCCGCGCCATGCTGCGGAAGAACTTCTGGCCCTCTGGCGTAAGGTTGACGATCTGCACGCGGCGGTCACTCGACGACGGCCGCCTCCGGATCAGCCCCTGCTCGGCGAGGCGATCCACCAGGCCTGTGATGTTGCCGTTCGACACCATCATCCGCTGCGACAGCTCGCCGAGCGTCATGCCGTTCGGCGCGCGATCGAGTTGGGCCAGCAGATCGAACCGGGGCAACGTGATGTCGAAGTTGTCGCGCAGCCGCCGGCGCACCTCGTTCTCGATGAGCGTGGTGCAGGTGAGCAGCCGCAACCACAGCCGAAGCTCGGTCTTGTGGTCGTCAGGCCGCTCGGAGACCTTGGTCTCGGCATCGAGCGGGATGCTGGTTCTCTCGTCCATCACGGGGTCTCCGCGCCTATCACGAGGGTCGAGCCGGTGGTTGCGGCCGCGTTTGGCGAACAGAAATAGAGCACGGCCTCGGCGACCTCGGACGGCTGGATTAACCGCCCGATCGGGACGTTGGCGGTGAAACGCGCGAGCGCATCGTCCCGGCTCATCCCCTTGTCGACCATCTGCTGCATCGGCGCCCGTATCAGATCGGTCTCGACATAGCCGGGACACACCGCATTGACGGTGACGCCGGAGCCCGCCGTCTCCAGCGCCACCGAGCGCACCAGGCCCAGCATGGCGTGTTTGGCGGTGACATAGGGCGACACGTTGGGACCAGCGCGCAAGCTGACAATCGAGGCGACCGCGACGATGCGGCCAAAGCCGCGCTGGATCATGCCGCCGAGCACGGCCTGCAGCGGATGCAGCATGCCGAGCACGTGGACATTGAACATGTCCTGGAACTGGGCCGGCGTCGCCTTGGCAAATGGCACGGCGGTCGCGGTGCCGGCATTGGCGATGAGGAGGTCGAATGGCCCGCGCGCCGCCACCGCCTCCCGAACGCCGCTTTCCACAGCATTCGCGTCGGTAACGTCGGCGACGACGTAGCCATTGGCCTCGCCCTGCCCCACCACCTCCGCCAGAGGCTTCGCGTTGCGGCCGGCGACAGTGACGGCGGCGCCGGCTTGGCTCAGCGCCATGGCAATGGCGCGGCCGATGCCGCGTCCGCCGCCGGTGACCAGCGCGTGCCTGCCCTGGAGAGAAGCCATCTTGCGCCTCTTGTGCGAAAAATACTTTAGGCTTAAAATTTCGAGGCTTCAAGTACCTGCTCGGCCGCGAGCGGAGACGCGCATGAACGTCAACATCATCGGCGGGGGACCTGCCGGTCTCTACTTCGCCATCCTGATGAAAAAGGCGTGGCCGCAGACGCGCATCACCGTATTCGAGCGCAACAAGCCGGACGATACGTTCGGCTTCGGTGTGGTGTTCTCCGACCAGACGCTGGCCGGGTTCGAATCCTATGATCTCGAAACCTACCGCCAGATCGTCGGACACTTCGCCTATTGGGACGACATCGCGATCCACTTCCGCGGCACCTCGCACCGCATCGGCGGCAACGGCTTCTGTGGTACTTCGCGCGCGATGCTGCTGAAGATCCTCGGCCGCCGCGCTCATTCGCTCGGCATCGCGCTGAAGTACGGCGCCGAGGCCGACCCGTGGAAGATGACGACGCGTGGGGCCGACCTGGTGGTCGCAGCCGACGGCATCAACTCGCGCACCCGCGAGGCGTTCAAGGACCGTTTCAATCCGACCATTGAGCTTCGGCCGAACTATTTTTGCTGGATGGGCTCGGACCGGCCGATGGACGCCTTCAACTTCTTCTTCAAGGAAACCCCGCACGGCATCTTCATCGCGCATTGCTACCAGTACCAGCCCGGCCGCTCGACCTGGGTGATGGAGACCGATCCGGAGACGTTCCAGCGGGCTGGCTTGGGTGCGATGGACGAGGCGGCGTCGGCACAATTCCTCGAAGGCGTGTTTGCCGAGGAACTCGCGGGACACAAGCTGATCACCAACCGTTCGCTGTGGCGGAACTTCCCGACCATCCGCTGCGAGAAATGGACCGCAGACAATGTCGTGCTGATCGGCGACGCCAAGGCGACCGCGCATTTTTCGATCGGGTCCGGCACCAAGCTCGCGATGGAGGACGCCATTGCGCTCTACGAGGCATTCCGCTTCACCGGCGGCCGCGAGGTGAAGAGCGCGCTGGCCCGCTTCGAGGCGGCGCGCCGCGAGGAGGTCGAGAAGACCCAGCACTCCGCTGACGTCTCGCTGGTCTGGTTCGAGCACGTCCGACGATTCTGGGACATGGACCCGACTCGGTTCGCGTTCGGGCTGATGACGCGGAGCAAAGCGATAACCTACGACAATCTGGCGCTACGCGCGCCGGAGTTCGTCAAGCTCACCGACAAGGTGGTGGCGCGCGAAACTGCGGCGCAGGGCATCGAGGTCGACGTGGCGGAGCCCGCCGCGCCGATGTTCCAGCCGTTCCGGCTGCGCGGCATGGATGTCGCCAACCGGGTGGTTGTGTCGCCGATGTGCCAGTATTCGGCAGATGACGGAGTGCCAGGTGATTGGCACATGGTGCATTACGGCTCGCGCGCCATCGGCGGCGCGGGTTTGATGTTCACCGAGATGACGGACGTGTCGAAAGATGCGCGGATCAGCCCAGGCTGCACCGGCATGTACGATGATGCCCAGGAGGCGGCCTGGAAGCGCATCGTCGATTTCGTCCACGCCAACTCCGACACCAAGTTCTGCTTGCAGCTCGGTCATGCCGGGCGGAAGGGCTCGACCCGGCTGATGTGGGATGGCATCGACGAGCCCTTGCCAGACGGAAATTGGCCGATCGTCGCCGCGTCGCCCCTGCGCTATTACCCGCATAGCCAGATGCCGCGCGCGATGACGCGCGCCGACATGGATGCCACCATCGCCGACTACGTGCAGGCGGTGGCGCGCGCCGAGCGCGCAGGCTTCGACATGATCGAGTTGCACGCCGCGCACGGCTATCTGCTGGCAAGTTTCATCTCGCCGCTCACCAACAAGCGCACCGATGAATACGGCGGCACGCTGGGAAATCGGCTGCGCTTCCCGCTCGAAGTATTCCGCGCCATGCGCAAGGCTTGGCCGGAGAACAAACCGATGTCGGTCCGCATCTCGGCGACCGACTGGCAGGAAGGCGGCTTGAGCGGCGACGATGCCGTGCAAGTCGCGCGGGCCTTTGCCGAGGCCGGCTGCGACCTCATCGATGTGTCCACCGGCCAGACCACGCCGGAGGCCGCACCCATTTACGGCCGCATGTACCAGACGCCGTTCTCCGATCAGATTCGGAACGACGCCGGCATCGCGACGATGTGCGTCGGTGCCATCACCTCGGCCGACCAGGTCAACACCATCGTCGCCGCCGGCCGGGCCGACCTGGTGGCGCTGGCGCGGCCGCATCTGGTCGACCCGTCATTCACGATGAAGGCCGCGGCCTGGTACGGCGCCGAGGACATCGCCTGCCCGCTGCAGTACCGCGCCGGCAAGGATCAACTATTCCGTAACAGCGAGCGCGAGCGCGAAGACCTGACCGAGCTCAAGCTCAAGGCCAAGCCGAAGGCCCACGCCACAACGTGGAAACAGGCCGCCGAATAGCGCCCGGCGCGGTGCCGGAAGCTCAATCGCGCGAGTGCGGACTGCCCATGGAACCAGATCGCGGGTTGGCGGTTAAGCAACCGACCAACGCAGGGAGCTAATCATGGGTTTTGGACGCGGTTTGTTGCTCTGGCTTATCGGCATTCCGCTGCCGATCATCCTGTTGCTCGCCATCTTTATGCATCACTGACTTCCCCCTGTCGGTGATTTGCGCGAAAGCCCTGTACCTCCGTGCGGGGCTTTCGCTTTATGGGAACTTGGTTGCACGTTAAGCGACGGGGGCAGCCTAGGAGATTTTGATGAAACTCTCGATACTCGCTCTCATTGCCGCCACTGTTGCAATTCCGGCCTCCGCTTTCGCCGACAGTTCACAGCCGAAGTCCGCGCCGGGCGCAGAAGCGCCCGTCAACACGAAAATGAAGAAGGGAACGGCCACGACCGGCGCCCCGGCCAGGGACAGCTCCATCCCGGGCGCGACCAACCCCAACACCAGTTCGGTTCCTGGCCGCAGCCACGTCGGGGAGCCCGCCGGTGACAGTTCATTGCCTGGCGCCAGCAAGAAGTAGCTGACCGCGAGAAGCGTCCTTGCTCCCTGAAAAGCCCCGGCAAGAGCGCCGGGGCTTTTCCATTGGAGGCCGGCGCCGGCACAGTCGGCGGCGGACTCCGGCATCGTTGCGCGGCCGGAACGAAAGTGGGGGTGACAAGGGGCCTGGGGTGCCTTAAATCTGGCCCCGCTTCGCAGGCCCACGGCCCGATGCCAGGGAGGGCTCAGAAGCCGAAGATTTCCGGTCTTGGGGGATGGTGTAGTGGTAACACAAACAACTCTGACTCGTTTATCCTAGGTTCGAATCCTAGTCCCCCAGCCAAGTTTGCGAAACGCCATCAACGATGTGATCCGATTAACAATTCCGCCCGGGATCGTGATCCTTGTGCCGGTCGTGTGGACCACATTCGTGGACCATATGCAATACGCTGCCGGCTGTTGCGTCTGACCGATCAGCGGCCGCGGACGCTACCGACCTGATGTAAATCGGCGCGATCTCGGGACCCCGCCCTATTCAATCAAATCAGATACTTGCCACGCCGATCGGCACCGGGACCCCGCGCCGAAACACAGCAGTGCTGTTGATCGGCCCAGGCGGCGCCATCGCGCAGGTCAACAAAGCTGGCGAAGCGCTGCTGGCGCAAGGCGATATTCTTTCACGGCGAGGCACCCAGCTGATCGTTCGCGATCAATCTGCCAGCATGGCGTTAGGCGCTGCGTTTGCCGCGGCGCAGCGGGGCGACGCAGAACTCGGCGCCGATGGTGTCGCGGTGCCTCTTACGGCTGCGACGGGCGATCACCATGTCGCCCACGTGCTGCCGTTGACTGCGGGACTGCGGCAACGCCTCGGCGAGGCGTATGCAGCGATTGCTGCCGTATTCGTACGAAAGGGAGGAATCGTCTGGGCTTCCCCGCTCGAAACGATCGGCAAGCTCTACATGCTGACGCCCAGCGAAATGCGCGTGCTGCTGGCTATTGTCGAGGATGGCGGGGTGCCGACAGTCGCTGAGACGCTCGGTATCTCTGAAGATACCGTGCGAACCCACCTCAAGCATCTTTTCGAAAAGACGGGCAACCGGCGGCAAGCCGATCTGGTCAAGCTGCTAGCGGAATTCGCGCATTCGAATCCATGAAGTGAACAATGTCATCCGGTGCCGGCCGAGCGTTGGGCAAAACACAAAGATTGCCCGATCACCCCACTATGTCCGCTCTACCCCCGAAGCTAGTATCGGGCTGCGATTCAATGTCTGCTAAGTGCTACCTTCGTTACTTCGCGCCGCAGCGAAACGCCAACCGGAACGGTTTGCTGTAAGTTAGCTGCCGCAACCTTAGTAATGTTTTACGGGAACTAATCGCCTCGTGCCTTGCGACGCTATAATTTGATGAGGCACGCGGGGCGACGTGATAGAATATTGAGTGACGGGGCGACACCACAGGAAACGTAAGCTAAGGGGGATGCACCATGAATGAGAGAACAAAACTGATTTTCCCGGGGCTTGCGGCCTTTTACGAGGCCATGCTGCCGGTCGCGGGCACGTTGCTCCGGATTATCATCGGCATAATGTTTTTGATGCACGTGTCGGTCAAATTTAAGATCGGCGCTGCGGCGGTTGCGGCTAATATCATGGCGAAGAACGGCCTGGAGCCCGCACAGCTATTCGCCTACACGGTCATTGCCCTGGAAACGGTCGGCGGTGTCTGCCTCATTATCGGCCTGTTCACTCGGTTCTTCGCTGCTGCGTTGGCAATCGAAATACTGATCGCCTTGGTGTTCGTGCATTTGCCGAAAGGCTATGCGGCGGGCGGCGGCGGCTACGAATATGTCCTGCTCATTGGCGCTGTATGTTTCGTGATCGCAATACGAGGCGGCGGGCCATATTCGGTCGATAGAATGATCGGCAAAGAACTCTGAGCCACTAGGCGCGCCCGACGAGCACCACGTTTTGCCCGTTCAGTCTAGGACTTCGTCAGCGATAGCTAAAATCGTCGGCGGGATGGCGAGACGAAGTATCTTTGCAGTACTCAAGTTGACGGCCAACTCAAACTTCGTTGGGCGCGTAACGGGCAAATCGGCAATATTCGCACCCTTAAGAATGCGTCCGGTTTGCACGCCCATTTGGCTATAGGCGTCGACCAAATTGGCGCCATAGCTCATTAATCCTCCCGCCACCGGAAATTCCCTAATGTGATAGATCGCAGGGATGGAATGTTGCGCCGTCAATCGAATGAGGAATTCGCGTTGCGAATCGAAAAATGGATCGTTTTCAACGACAAGACCCGCAGCTCGCTTCTGACCCATCAGCAAGAAAGCAGAACTTAATTCCGTATCGGTGCTTGCGCCTGCAATCAATGGCTCTCGTCCTAGCCCGGCTGCCGCGAGTTTAAAGTCTTCCGATCGCAAGCTGCTCGCGACTCCTTTGGTATTAGTGAGAAAGCCAATCACACCGCCGGCCGGAAGCAATTGGGACAGCAATTCGAGACGTTTTCCTGTGAGTTCGCCGCTCATCAAGTCAACGCCTGTGATGTTGGCGCCCGGCCGGTTAAGGCTACTAACGACCCCCTCGCTTATGGAGTCGCCAGCCACAAACGTGATGGGAATTGACCCGGCAACAGACTTTGCCGCGCGTGCTGAGGGTGCGCCTCCGGCGGCAACGATGATGGCAGGATTAACCGCCACCAACTCGCCTGCCATTTTCCTGAGCTGATCGTAGTGTCCGTTCGCCCAGCGATATTCGATTTTGGCGGTTTTTCCGTCGACGTATCCGAATGCGCCCAGCCCTTTGAGAAACCCCGCTAAATGTGGCTTGGACTCGTCAGGCGATCGGCTACTCAGGAAGCCTATCAATGGCGTTGAATCTTGTTGCGCCCGAGCGACAACCGGCCAGGCTGCTCCACCTGCGCAAGCCATTAGAAACTCGCGTCGCTTCATTGCAAGTCCTCCAGCGGGCTCGAAACATCAAAGATATATCGAGGGCGTTGCGTGTTCCTTATTAAATCACCTCATCCGCAGTCTAAATCTAAATCACCTCATCGCAGTCTAAATCAACGAGTGCATCGCACCTATTCAATTACTTCGTTGGCCGTGGTGAGCAATGAAACCGGTACGTCAAAGCCAAGTGCCTGGGCGGTCTTGAGGTTGATGACCAGTTCGTATTTGGTCGGCAATTGCACCGGCAAGTCAGTCGGTTTCTCGCCCCTAAGTATACGGTCGGCATACAAGGCTGATCGCCGAAACAGCTCCGGAATGTCCACGCCATACGACATCAGACCACCGTCAGCAGCGGCAGCCCGTAGCGCGTAGATGACTGGCAGCCGATGGCGCCCTGCGATCTCGATGATAAGCCCTCGATGAGAATTGGTCGAAGGATCGGACGGCACAATCACACCGTAATTTGGCCCTCGGCCCCATTTCGTAATGGCCGTCTCGATTTCGGCGGTGTCCCTGACTGGAGTTGCCTCGACTTCGACCGAAAAAGTCTGAGCTGCGGCCTTGAGCAACGAGAATATTCGTTTGTGTGTGACGCTATCGGGATTCACCAGAACGCCCACGCGCGCGACGCGAGGCGCGACCTGCTTGAGCATCTCAAGCAGCTTGGTTCCCAAACTGGGCTCCATCACAGCGAAGCCGGTCAGATTGGCGCCGGGATGAGCGAGGCTTTTGACCAAGCCATCACCGACGGGATCGCCACTGGCAATAAAGATAACTGGAACAGTCTTTACCAACCGCCGGGCTGCATTTGCTGCCGCATCGCCATTGGCGAGCATCACGTCGGGCCCCTTGCCCTCGATCGTGCTGACGGCAGACTGTACCCAGTTGGCATCCCCGGTGCCCCAGTGATAGTTGATTTGCAGGTTCCGTCCGATCGCCCAGCCCGCCTTCTCAAGTTCTCGCCGGAATGCCGCGGCGCGAACCTGTCCCTGGGGGTCATTTTCAGGGTACATCATCAAAAGGCCGATGCTGCGAGCCTTTGCAGGTTGCTGGGCATTGGCGACGCGCAAAGGTGCCGCAGCGACCCCTGCAAGAAAAGCGAAGAATTCGCGCCGTTTCATGAGGCCTCCCCAGGGTGATAGGAGCAATCCTAATTGGCGAATAACACCGGTCTGTGCGCGATTAGTCCAAGCTACGGAGCAAGCACGTTAAGTCCGAAATCCGACATCGATTGGAGCGCCTTAGATTCCGCCCTTTTTATGCCATAGCGACAAACGAACCGGCCACTCGATCACTTGTATATTGCAGATTGATGCCAGCGCCCCGCCTGCTGCGTCGCTCAGTCTGGAGGCTGGGAGGTCGCCGGTTTGAATCTCAGCGCTCCGACCAGAAATGGTTGATTGCGCCTGCCATTTCCACGGTCGCGTTTCGACCTGCTTTCACTCGGCGAATGTTTGGAAGCAATGTGGAGGCATCTGGGTGCCTGACAGGGCCTTCCGTGCAAAGCGCCTAGTAGGCCACGTACTCATGTCCGTTTTACATCCAACAGCGACCGAATTTCGGAGATGATTGATGTCGACTTTGTGCCGATTTTGTTGCAGAAGTCAGTTGCTGGTTTGCGCGAACAGTGATTCCGTCGCTCTGACACGATCTGCTGCGGAGGCGGACGATGATGGGGCGGTTGAAGTACGCGCAGGAGCAGTTGTTCTATTCATTCAGCCTTGACGAGGCTGTGCCGGACGATCGCTCGGTCCGCGCGATTGCCGCCGTGCTCGATTTATCGTGGGTCCACGGCGAGCTTGCGTCCTACTACTCGCCGCTCGGCCGGCCGCGGGAGCGCTCGGCCAAATATCCGAACACCCGTTCAAACCGAGCGCCAATATTCGTCGTTTGACGCAGAGTCTCTCTTGCTCATGGCTCGCATCGTCCTCGGCCAACACGCCGGTTCGTCTCCGCCGCCATCGCCATCGTCGGCCGCGGCGATCAAATGCCCATAGCGAAAGCTGCCCCGCCCACGCATCGCTTCCCGCGGTTTCCTCCCTTGGAGGTTTTCCGAACGCCGGACGAACGTGTCCGTCGCACCGCTCGCACCGGCCGGCACCGAAAACCTTCACATTAGGCGACATCCGCCGCTTACTCGATCACCTCGTCAGCGGCGACCAATATACCCGGCGGAATGGACAGGCCGAGCGCCTTTGCCGTGCTCAGGTTGACGCTCGTTTCGAATTTGGTCGGGGCCTGCACCGGGAGGTCGGCGGGTTTGTCGCCGCGCAGGATGCGGTCAACATAAGACGCCGCCAGCCCGAATATGTCTGCTCGGTCGGCCCCATAGGATATGAGGCCGCCGGCCGCGACAAAGAAAGGAAACGGGTAGACCGCAGGCAGTTTGTGTTGCGCCGCAAGCGCGATGATAAGGTCGCGATGCAAGACGGTGGTGCCGTCCGGCGGCAAGAGCAAGCCTCCGTTCGGTGCACCCGCGAATGAATCGATTGCGCGTTTGATGTCGGCTGCTGCCGCGACGGGGCTCGGCACCAGTCTGATCGCGAGCGACGGCGCAATGGCTTCTGCAGAACGAAGGAAATAGTCATAAGCGGTTGTCTTTGGGTTGGCCACAAGCGCAACGCTCTGAAGGTCCGGCGCGATCTCCTTGAGCAGCGCCATCCACTTACCAACGATACCTGCCTCGTACAGCAGCACGCCGGTGAAGTTTCCGCCCGGCCGCGCCAAGCTCGCGATGAAGCCTGAGCCGATGGGATCGGAGACGTTGACAAAGACCATGGGTATAGTGCGGCTCTCACGTTGCAGCGCGGCGGCAACCGGCGTCGTATGCGCTAGAATGACGTCCGGTCGCATGGCGACCAGCTCTTTCGCGAGCGGCTCAAACTTTTCTCCGGCCGCGAAGCGAATTTCGATCTGAACATTGCGGCCCTCGGACCATCCGCGTTTTTCGAGCCTCTGCCGAAAGGTGGCAAGTCGCGCCTGTCATTTCCGGATCGTCAGCGGCGGTGCCTGCCAACACGCCGATGCGCCGCATCGGGCTGGACTGCGCACGCGCCGCGATGGGCCACGCCCCTGCCGTGCTGCCGAGAAGACCAAGAAAATCCCGCCGCCTCATGTCTCCCTCCAGGCTCAGGAGACGGCATCGTAACGACTCAAACGAGTGCTTTGATAGTGGCGAAACCGGTGTTAGCTCAGGGCGGCTGATGTCCGCTCCGGGTCATTCACGTCGATTTTGGCATGTTCGGGCGATGTCTGCTTTTCCCCCGATTGCGATCCCGATGAGCGGACATGCCCGGACGTCTCAAACGTGTCAATGGACTAAACCGCTCGCGCGGTAGTTCGCTGGGGCACGATCGGTGGCCAACGGGATAGCGGGACGAGGCGTCCTGTCTTGAAGATGAGGGGTTCGCAACCTTCACCCAAGACAGGAGCATCCCCATGACCGACGAGGCCATGAGCCCGTTGCGGCGGCGCATGATCGAAGACATGACGATCCGCAAGTTAGCGCCGAAGACCCAGCAAGGCTACATCCGCACCGTCAAAAACTTCGCCGCGTTTGTCGACCGCTCGCCCGAGACGGCGAGCCTGGAGGACGTTCGGCGCTTTCAGCTTCATCTTGCCGAGAATGGCGCGCAAGCGCCGATCCTCAATCATACCGTGTCTGCCTTGCGGTTCTTCTTCCGGGTCACGCTCAAGCGGCACGACATCGTCGAGCACACGACGTTCATCCGCGAGCCGCGCAAGCTGCCGGTGGTGCTCAGTCCGGAGGAGGTGGCGCGGCTGCTCAATGCGGCACCCGGGCTCAGGTACAAGGCGGCGCTGAGCGTGGCCTATGGGGCGGGCCTGCGCGCCGCCGAAGTGGTCTCGCTCAAAATCTCCGACATCGACAGCAAGCGGATGATCGTCCGCGTCGAGCAGGGCAAAGGCCGCAAGGACCGCAATGTGATGCTCTCTACAAGCTTGCAACTGCTGCGCACCTGGTGGCGGACGGCGCGGCCCGAGGGCTGGCTGTTTCCCGGTCAGAACCCGGTCAATCCGATGACGACGCGCCAGCTCAATCGCGCCTGTCATGCCGCTGCACAGGCGGCCGGAATCGACAGCAACGTTTCTCCGCATACGCTGCGGCACAGCTTCGCCACCCATCTCTTGGAGCAAAACGTCGATATCCGGGTGATCCAGGTTCTGCTCGGTCACGCCAAGCTCGACAGCACGGCGCTCTATACGCGGGTGGCCACCAAGACGATCCAGCGGGTGATGAGCCCGCTGGAGCATATCGCGCTCAAGCTCAAGGAGAGTAGACCGCCCACCTGAAGCGCAGCGCGTGTCGCGCCCGGCTTTGGAGGTCGCAGATATCTTCCGCAGACACGGACCAGCATGGCGCAGAGCCAATGCCGGCCATGTCAGCCTTGGCCAGTTGAAGGTGATGTCGGCGATCGAGCGCTGCCGTACCGCAGCCCTCGGAGGCCATGTCGCGCGCTGCGAGAACTGCGCCTATACGGCAATCGCCTACAACTCCTGCCGCAACCGGCATTGTCCCAAGTGCCAGGGCGCGGCGGCAAAGCAGTGGCTCGCCGAGCGCCAGGCCGAGCTGCTGCCGGTGCCGTACTTCCACGTGGTGTTCACGCTGCCGGCCGCCGTCGCCGATATCGCCTACCAGAACAAGGCCGTCATCTACGATCTGCTGTTCAAGGCCTCGGCCGAGACCCTGATGACGATCTCGGCCGATCCCAAGCATCTCGGCGCACGCATTGGTGTCACGTCAGTGCTGCACACCTGGGGCTCGGCGCTGACCCACCACCCGCATCTGCATATGATCGTGCCGGGCGGCGGGATTGCGCCGGATGGCAAGCGCTGGGTGCCGTGCCCGCGGTGCTCTCACGGCTGTTCCGCCGGCTGTTCCTGGACAAGCTCAGCGCGGCATACGCGGCCGGCCACCTCAACTTCTTCAACGAGCACGTCGCGCTCGCCGTGCCACGAGCGGCCACCGCTAACTCCAGCCACTGGCCGCCCCGACGGGACCAAATCGGCCCTGTGGCTGACTTCTCCGGCAGCCTGTCAATTCACCGAGCACCATTTGCTGCGAAAGCTTCCTTTGCCTTTGGCGACACCAAGAACTTGATAAATCCTTCGCCGGCATCGTGTTGCGAGGTTTTCGCCATGAGCACGGCGGTGTACGTAAGAGAGCTCTGGAACTCAGCCGGCAACGGGCCGAGAAGCTTTATGCCGGGCGTCGTCGCGATAAGCGGTATCGTACCCGCTGCCATATCGTTACCTTTGCCCTTCAACACAGGTTCGAAAATCCCAAGGGGCGTGGTGCGCACGATCTTGGGCTTGAGGGTTCCGGCGATACCCAGCCGCTCAAGGACGCCTTCGAAGGCCTCTCCCGATTTAACGCTGTTGAAGACAAGCAGGTCTGCACCAAGCAGAGTGCTCTTGAATTTTTCAACAGTTGAAATGTCGTACGCTGGACTGCCTTTGCGGTTGCCGAGGCCGACGCCAACGTGACCGATTATGGGCCTGTCCCCGGCACTTACCTTGCCCGACTTCGTAAGGGCCTCGGCAAAGTCCGGCTGAACGATGACAACGTCGGCTGCTTCGCCGTCTTCAATCCTCTTCTTCACCACGGGCGACGGGTCAAACACCAAGCCGACCTGATTATGTGTTTGCTGGCGATAAAGATCGACGACCTTGGTCAGTGCGGGTTCAAGTGGGCTGTCGCTCATGACTTTGATATTGGCGGCTTGAGCTGTCGCAGCGAATATTGAGAATGCTCCTGCCAAGAAGGCATTCAAACTCACGCGCTTGAGATTTTCATTCATGAAGTCGAATCCCCTGTTGAGCTATTCAACCAGTGGCCTGTCGCCCCGCCAAAAATTGCGCCTTAAACTCAGCACAGTAAAAATAGATCAAGTATCGCGTAATGCACAATGCTCTTAAACCAGCGGCGGCAATCCTGGGCAATTTCAAAGTGGCGGCGCCATTAGGCTAGCGATATGCGCCAACGCAAAACAGCGAATGTCCGTTATGGTCAAAATGAGAAGAACTCACGGTGGGCATATGTCGTCCGCTTTGCCCCCCGATAACCGACATTCCTCGAAGATCACTCTACGCAGAACGGCCTCCCGCGGCGCGCGTGGTCACTCCCGCCAGAAATCCTTGAACCGGGTTGGCGATCAACTCGGTATAGCGCACGGTGTGCTGGATGTTCCGGTGGCCCAAGTAGGCTTGCAGCGCGCGCGTGTCGTGACCCTTGTTGGCCAGTGCATAGCCGCAGGCGTGCCGCAGCATGTGCGGATGGGCCTTGAAGCCTAACCCAGCCTCGGCGCCTGCCCGCTCGACCATGCGTGCAAAGCCGGCGGTGGTGAACGGCGCGCCACGCTCGGACGTGAACACAAACGACGACTTGGGCTCTTGCTCGCGTTGGAGCCGGCGCAGCGCCCGCAGTTCGTCCCCGAGGATCGGGTGAGTGCTTGGTGTGCCCCGCTTTACCCGGCGCACATGCAAGGTGGCGGTTCCGAACTCCACCTGATCCCACCGCAGGTCCGCGAGCTCGGCGGCGCGCAAGCCATGACGGTAGGCGACCAAGATCATGGTGGCGTCCCGGTGGCCGTGGCGATTGCCCTTGGCGGCTTCGGTCAGCCGCTCGACCTCAGCGTCCGTCAGGTACTCGCGCGTTCTGAGTTCGGCATTGGGCAAGCGTTTGGGCATGACTGTTCGATTTACGGTGGTCGGCGTGACCAGCTTGAGGTTCGGCTTGGCCATGAGTTTTGCTCCGATCGGGAAGGCATCTGTTCGGATCAGGGTTCTTTTACGAACAGTCCGCAGCCCGCTACGCCGCGACTTCAGCGGGCTCGGCAAGCGCCAAGCCGCGCAGGTAGTCCGCCGCCTTGGAAGCCTTGCTGCACGCGGTGAAGAACGCCCGCTTGTCAGCCTTCAACAGTTCAATCCAGGTCGCGATGTAGCCTGCGTTGCGCACGTCGCCGTCAAAGCCAAATTCCGCGCTGAGGAACGCGGCGCCAAGTTCGGCGACCAGTTCCTCAGCCGCATAGGCACGCTCGCCGAAACGATGCTTGAGATCGCGGTCAAGGCGCGACTTGTGCCCTGTCCAATGCGTCAACTCATGGAACGCGACGTTGTAGAAGTGATCCGCGCCCTTGAACGCCGCGAAGGCCGGCATCGAAATGAAATCGTGGCTCGGCACGTAGTACGCCTCGCCGTGGCCCTCGCGAATGTCCGCGCCAGTTGAGTGCAGGAACTCATCGGCCAGGGCATCGCGCGTGTCGGGATTGCGAACGCGCATCGGCTTGCCGGCTCTGGACGCTGTCGGGCAGGCTCTCGCACTGCTCGACGTTGAAGACGGTGTATTCGCGCATCATCGGGACTGAGGCGAGTGTCGGCTCTTCGCCTTCGCCGTCCTTCACCTGCAACTGCTTGACGAAATAGACCTTCGTGCCGTGCTCGCCCTTGCGCACGTTGCCGCCGGCCTCGATCGCCTGCTTGAACGTGAGGAACCGCGGCGTTGCCCAGCCGCGATTGCGCGCGAGCCACAACAGGATCACGTTGCACCCTGAGTAAGGCCGGTTGGTCACCGCGTTCTGCGGCACGTTCTGGCCGGCTGTTGCCGACCATGGTTTGATCCATGGCGCTGCGCCTCGCTCCAACTCTGCGATAATGCGCGCCGATACCTCTGCATAGAGATCACGCTTCATAACACTGCCTCGCTGCTACAGCGCGGCCGTGTTTGCGAATGGCCGCACTATTCGCGGCGTTGCGCGAGCTTCAGTCGGCGTGATTTGAGACCCACCCCCCACCATGGACAGGCGGGGTGGCCTCGCGCGAAGTAAGGGTCCCCTGAAATATCTAGGACCTAAAAACGACTGTTAACTTTTCATTTACTACCGTATGTCGGCTGCGTCGCAGGCTCCGGGACGCCCGGAGCAGTAGATCGAGGCTGTGCTTAGCGTAACCGCTTCCACACGAGCTCGGCCGATTCCGCCGGATTCGCGGTCGAACTCGCCGCTGTGTAGCGCAGTTCGTCGCCCGTGAAAGCAAACTTCCGTTGCTGGTCCGTCCCGTTCCAGTTCGGGAACGAGCTCTGCTCGATGTGCAGCGTGACGACGTGATTAGGCTCGTCGACCGTGTAGGTTCCGAAATACGCAACGACGCCCTGCGACACCGCCTTGTTCTCGTCGGGTGTGCCGATCATCCGGTTGTTCGAGGCGAAGAGCGGCCGGTTCGCCGTCATAACCTGCGTCGCAAAGCGACCGCCGGCATCGAACCAGAGCATCCCCTTGGCGTCCGGCCCAAACGGCTCGACCTTGCGGCCGTCCTTCTCGACGTACTGGATCGACACCAGCGACCAAGTACCGACGAATTGCTGTCGTGCCGACGCCGTCGATTGCTGCGCGGCGGCCTCACCAGCAGGCAGCACGAGAGCCAGGCAGGCAACCGTCGCAACCTTCAGCCCGTCACGCAGATTCAATTTCATTGTTGGCTCCCTCTGCGCGCAGCCCGAGGCGGCGGACGCGCATAACCTAGTGCGCCTGTCGGCTCGTGTGATAATTTGCTATTATTCGAATGGGTTGTTCGTCAGGACAGAACAATGCGCGGGACGCAATTCGCCGAGTTGTCTGCCTTTGCGGCGATCGCCGAGCAGAAAAGCTTCGCCAAGGCGGCGACGTTGCTCGGCATCGGCCGCTCTACCCTGAGCCAGAACGTCCGTTCGCTGGAGGAGCGGCTCGGGGTGCGCCTGCTCCACCGTACGACCCGCAGCGTCTCGCTCACCGAAGCCGGCGCTCGCCTGCTGGCGCGCGTGCGTCCGGCGCTCGACGAGTTGACCGCGGCGGCTGACGAGGCGATTGATCAGCGCGGCGACGCCGAGTGGCTTGTTACGGCTGGTGGTGCAGCCGCCAGTCGCGACGTTCATGATCGAGCCGATCCTGGCGCGGTTTATGCGCGCATATCCAGGGATTCAGCTCGACGTCGCGGTCAGCAAGATGCCGGGCGACATTGTCCATGACGGTTTCGACGCCGGCATTCGCGTCGGCGAGCAGGTGGAGCGTGACATGATCGCGATACGGGTCATGGGCGAGGCTCGCTTCCTCGTTGTCGGCTCACCGGATTACCTGGCCCGTCACCCGGCGCCGAAGTCGCCACGCGACCTGCGTGACCATGACTGCATCCGCAATCGCCTGCCTAACGGCGCCATCTTCGGTTGGGACTTTGCCAAGAACGGCCGTGTCGTTCATGCCGCCGTCACTGGCCGTCTGATCGTCAACGACATCGACCTGTCGATCCGCGCCGTGCTCGATGGTCTCGGGCTCGCCTACCTGCTGCGCGACTATATTGCGGCCGATATCACAGCGGGCCGGCTCGTGCCGATGCTGGAGGATTGGACCCCATCCATGTCGGGATTCTTCCTCTATCATTCGAGTCGACGCCGTACGACGGCGCCGTTGCAAGCGTTCATCGCCTTCGTGAAGGACGAGGTCAAACGACGCGGGGTTGTCTCGTCTCGCGCCGCCGCGCGTCGGGGTCCATCCCAATTACCGCTTGGTCGGAGCTCGCCGGTAGACAACATGGCGGGTCTTTCAGGACCAAGCAGACGGGACGAGGTCTGCTTTTGATGGCACTTCGCCGACAAACCGACTGCGCAGGTCTGCCTGTTGGGGCAACAACGGACATCGGTTGGCCCTGACGCTGGATGGATCGGTAGCATATGACCCGGATATCGACCTGCATCTCATGTTGCAGTAGCGAAGCCGTTTTCAGCCTCTATCAAAGCACTCGTTTGAACCGATACGATGCTTCGTCCTGAGACGAGGGAGCATGGATGAGGCGGCGGGAATTTCTTGGCGTGCTGGGAGCGGCGGGGGTGGCGTTGCCTCTAGCCGCCCGCGCCCAACAATCGGGCAAGGTGCCTCGGATCGGTTTCTTGGGTACCTCCACCCCGGCGGGAATTGCGCCTCGCCTTCAAGGTTTTCAGCAAGGCTTGCGGGACCTCGGTTATATCGATGGTACGACCATTACCATCGACTACCGCTGGCTCGAAGAGCGCTACGAACGGCTTGCGGACATGGCCGCCGATCTCGTCCGTTCCAAGCCCGACTTGATCGTTACCCATGCCACTCCGACCACCCTCGCACTCAAACGAGCGACCACTACGATCCCAATCGTAATGGCGCTGGTCGGCGATCCCGTCGCGACAGGCATTGTCGCAAGCCTGGCTCGCCCGGGCGGAAACATCACCGGCCAGAGCTTCTTTAACGCCGAACTCAGGGCCAAGCAAGTCGAGCTGCTCAAGGAGATCATGCCACGGCTTGACCATGTTGCCGTCATTCTCAACACGCAGAACCCTGCGGCCGAAACAGAATTTCGGACGATCCAGGCCACCGCAAAACCGTTAAACGTCAGGCTCTCGGCCTATCGACTGCGCAGCCCTAGCGAGCTTGTGGCCGCGTTCGAGGACATGGAAAAGAAAAACGTGCAGGCCGTCGAAACCGGCGACGACCAGTTGACGATCAGCAACCTCGGCGCTGTGCTCGCGCTGGCGGCGCGGGCACGGCTCCTCACCGTTGGTCCCGAGGAAATTCCGCGCCACGGGGGCGTGATCGGGTACGGCGTCGGCACCACGGCCATCTGGCGTCACGTCGGAGTTTTCGTCGACAAAATTCTCAAGGGCGTCAATCCCGGGGATTTGCCGATCGAGCGAGCATCGAAATTCCAGTTCATCCTCAATCTCAAGATTGCCAAGGGCTTGGGAATTGAAGTCCCTGCTGCAAGCCTCCTACGCGCCGACGAGGTCATCGAATAAGCCGTGAGGTCGCCTGATGGCACATCGCGTCATTTTTGGATGAGGCCCGAAATGGTCGCGATGGGAGGGCATAGCGGTCGGGCCGGGTTGCCTCGGTAGCGATTGGTAGAGTCGAGATGTGGCGCGGTGGCTGTAGGTCGAACATATCTGTTTCCGCCTCTTTCGTCTGGCGGTGCCTTAGTGGTTCGACCATGACTCCGTTTCCACATCCCGCTCATCGAACCGGACATGCAGATCTCCCGCATCCGGCTCTCGGACAAGACTTCACGCCTTCACCCACGGCACGTCGTGCCCAAGCCGGCTCAGGCGTACGAGCCCGAAGTGCCCGTAAAGGTGCGAGAGTGGATAGGTCCCGCCCTTGCGTCGCCTGACCTTGTGCTTGATGCGCAACCACCGGCGCAACCGCACAGCGGTGTAGTTGTCGAGCGCCCGATACGCTTTGCTGACGGTGCCTACTTGGAAGTAGTTCGCCCATCCGCGCAGCGTGCGGTTCAACTTCCCCACCAGCTCTGTGGTCTCTTGCCATGTCCCCGATCGGGCGGTCAGCGCATGGACTTTCTCGACCATGCGCTTGATGCTCTTCTTCGATGGCCGGTACCCCAGGCGCGCCTGGCCGGTTCTCGCTGAATACATCCGCCCGAACGTGTAGCCCAGGAAGTCGAACTCCCCTTCCGGTACCTTGCAGATTCGTGTCTTCTCCTCGTTGACCGTGAGCTTCAGCTTGCCCATGATCTCGCGCAGTCGCTGCAACGCCTCTTCGGCTTTGCCCTTCCGGCACAGGATCACGAGATCGTCGGCGTAGGTCACGATGCGAGTGCCGAGGCTTCGCTCCAGCCCGAGCATCTTCCATCCCAGCACGAACCGGCGCATGTAGAGATTTGCCAGCAATGGTGAGATGGGTGAGCCTTGCGGGATGCCGCGCCGGTTGTCCCGGGCCTCGGTCGTGCGTGTCTTCCGTCCTCGATCGTCGGTTTCTTCCACGGGGCATTCCAGCCACATCTTGATCAGATGCAGCACGCGCCGATCAACAATCCGGCGCGCTACCGACTTCAGTAGTTCGGCATGCGGAATGCTCCCGAAGTAGTCCGCGAGGTCGGCGTCAACGACTTCCGGGTGGCCTCGGAACAGCAGCTCTTCCACCTCGACCACCGCCTGTTGGGCGTTTCGCCCGGGACGGTAGGCGTACTGCTCTGGTGGAAGGTCGGCTTCGAAGATCGGTTCCAGCACCAGCATCGCTGCTGTCATGCAGACCCGATCCCGCAAGGTCGAGATGCCCAGCGGCCTGAGTTTGCCGTTGGCCTTCGGTATGAACACTCTTCTGATGGGGTCCGGTCGGTAAGTCTCCTGCCTGAGCGCAAGCGCCAGTTCGCCGAGCCACCGCTGCACCCCATACGCCTCGATGTCCGCGAAGTCCTGACCGTCCACACCCGGTGCGCCCTTGTTGGAGCGGCACTGGGCATAGGCATGCGCCAGGATGTCCTCGCGGCTGATCTTGTCGTACAGGGCGTAGAAGCGATAGCCGGCTTCTGCCTTCGCTTTCGCGTGCAACGCCGTCTGCAGTTTCTGAACACTCTTCGGAGTTGATAGGTTGCCCAATCTCCAGGTCCCTCACCACGTCTTGCGTCTGTCTTGAACTGAGGTCCCTTCCCTCCACCGGCATTACCCGGCTTCAGCGGTACTACGAACCTCTCCGCCACCCCAGGGCGCCCGGCCTGTCCCTCGCGGGCGTCCGGTTGGTCATCCCTGACCACGCCTTGGGGCTTCCCGTGTTGCGTGCGCTTTCCTTGTGTACATGCTGTCGCCACTACCCCGGCGCAGCGACTGGGCGTACTGCTTCGCTCATTCACCCAGCCGTATCAGCCTTCCCCGAAAGGGTTGTCGGGTCGGCCTGCGCATCGTCCTTTTCGAGGCTTGCTCGGCGTTCACTCGCGTTGCGGCCTGCACACTCGCGCTGTCACCAATTCGTGACACGCTATCCGAAGGCTTCAGCCATTTCGTTACCTCCATGACTGCTCCGGTTGCTTCCGGCTGGAGCGGTTGCCGGGTGGGGCTTGCACCCACTGGAAAGCGCCGCCTTTTCACGGCGCACACCCACAACGGACATCACCGGGAGCCAGCAAATCGGTCGAGCCTTACCCGAAGGTGTGATCTTCCAGATGGTCGCTGGTCTCCCCAGGAGCAGCGTCTTTCAACGAAGCTGTTTGGCTTTTTCTATCAAGGCCGTGCGAAAATCGGTGTCGGGTTCACCGGATCGGGACAATTCACATCCCAGTCGTGCCCAGGGTAGCGCTGTTTCGGTGTACATCTCACCCGCAGCGGTAAATTGGCTCATGTTATCGAATGCTCCGCCAGCAAATATTTTTCGATTGGGAGCCGCCTTGATCCCCCATCGAAGTGTTGTCGCGCAATTCGGACAGAACTCGTAATCAACCGTTCTTCCACTCTCGGCTTTGCGCGTGAAGGTCTTAGTCTCTCCCTGAAAATTTGAAATGTTGGCGCTATCAACCACAACAGACACGCCAAAAGCGCTTCCCGTCCGCTTCTTGCAGGCGTCGCAATGGCACGCAAGAACATACAAATAGTCGCTAATCTCGAAGCGAACGGTGCCGCACGAACAGCCGCCTGCGTAGGACGTCATGAACTTCTCCTTGTGCCTTGACGATGGCGATCCCGACCAAATTGAGCATGACACATCACCGCGTTTCCGGGCATGTCGCCGCTTCGGGCCGGACATGCTCCTGCTCGTGCTCCAGACGCCCCATCATCGTCCGCTCCCGCCATCATCAATCGATCGACGGGTAAATCATGGTTCGC
This sequence comes from uncultured Alphaproteobacteria bacterium, assembly GCA_963785665.1. Taxonomy (GTDB): domain Bacteria; phylum Pseudomonadota; class Alphaproteobacteria; order Rhizobiales; family Xanthobacteraceae; genus Z2-YC6860. The sequence continues at coordinate 228,450 of CAWAWF010000013.1, read as the reverse complement.
GGGTAACGGCAAAGGACTTCTGCAACAAAATCTGCCAGGACCTACCGTGAGCAGGTGCAGCAAATTGCAGCCTATTCGATCACCTCGTCGGCGCTCAGCAGCAGCGATTGCGGCACGGTCAAACCCAACGCTTTCGCGGTTTTGAAATTGACAACAAGCTCAAACTTGGTGGGTTGCTGCACCGGCAGGTCGGCGGGTGTCGCGCCTTTGAGGATACGATCGACATAATTCGCGGCCCGACGGAACAGATCGACCCGATCAATGCCGTAGGAGAGCAGGCCGCCGTCGGTCGCGAAGAACGTGATCGGATAGATTGCCGGCAAGCGGTGCTGAGCCGCAAACGATATCAATTCTGTACGATGTCCAAACATGAAACTATCCGGAAAGACGATGAGACCGCCATTCGGCTTTGCCGCAACCTCCGCCAGCGCACGTTCGATGTCCGCGGCGTTGTGCACCGGCGATGTTGCCAGGGAGACCTTCATGGCGGGCGCCGCGGCTTCCATCGTCGGGAGAAACATTCGCGCGTAAGGGGCAGTATCGGGATTGAAGATCATCGCGATGTGATCAACGCTCGGAGCAATCTCCTTCAGAAGTCCAGCCACTTGCCGCCCATGCTGGCTTCTTCGACGCTGAAACCGGTGATATTGCCCCCCGGGCGAGCCAAACTTGGCACAAAACCCTGACCGACCGGATCGGCAACTGAAATGAATACGATCGGGATTGTGCCGGTCGCCTGCCGCACGGCGGATAGAGACGGCGTGGCGTTAGCAACCGATGGCGGCGCGAATGGGTTGGAAATGGGTGTGGCGCGATCTCCGATAACATGAAGGTATCGTTTCAGGCGGCGAGGTCAATCGGCTGATCGATGAGTCTTTCTCGTAGAGAGCGTCTGCCAGCCATCAACCTTGCGCATGTTGATCTGGCCAGAGGCGAGCAATGCCCAGAACAGCATCGCAGCGGTATCCGCGGACGGCAGCACGGTCTGCGTCTTGATCCGTCGCTTGAACTCCTCGTGCAGTCGTTCGATTGCATTGGTAGTACGCGCGCTCCGCCATTGGCTCGGCGGCAGTCGTGTGAAGGTGAACAGCCGGTCGCCGGCTTCCTCCAGGCTGTCGGCGACGGCGCGGTGCTTGAGCCGCCATTTGCGGATGAATGCCTTGCGGCGCATCTCGATCTCCTCGCGCGTTGCCGCATAGATCATGTCGTTGTAGTCGGTGCCGATCTCCTCGTGCAGGCGCTCGGGCGCATGGGCGAGCAGGTTGCGATGCTTATGAACCGTGCACCTTTGCACCGGCACGCCGTCCCACACGGCGTCGATCGCCTTGTCCAGCCCAGGCGCGCCATCGACGATGAGGAACTCGGGCCGCCGCAAGCCGCGCTTGATGAGATCGTCGAGGACGGTACGCCAGGCCTCGGTGCTCTCGCCGCCCATGCTCTTGATCGCGAGCACCACCTTCTGGCCGTCCTGGCGCACGCCGATAACGACGAGCAGCGACGATCGAGGTTGCCTTGCGATCGAGCCTGCACACGCACCACCGTGCCGTCGAGGATCAGGCGGACGATCGGCTCTTCGGCCAACGAACGGCCGTTCCAGGCGTCCCAGTCGGTCTTCATCTTGCGCCACACCCGGCTCACCGTGTCCTTGCCGACCGCGCCGCCAAACAAGGCGGCGAGCGCACGGCGGACCCGCCGCGTGTTGGTGCCAGCCAGATAGGTGCTCGCGATCAGTGCGTCGGCCGGCCAGGGTGCGGCGCTGATAAGCCCGCAACGCCCCGCTTTTCCACTCCGTCGTCTTGCCCTCCGAGGTGTTCGAGTCGGGCACGCGGCACCGCAATCTCGATCGGCCCGAACGTGCCGGTCAGCGACCGCGATCCGGCTGCCGTGGCGGTGGCCCGCAATGCCTGCTCTTCCTTCATTGCTCGGTCATCCGCCTTCGACTGCTAGCGCGGGCGGGCAAGCACAGTGTCGAGCTCGCTCGCGGATCATCGTCTTCGATGAACTCACGCGACCGAGCGCGCACCTCGGTCTCGATCGGATCAAACCAGGTCGTCGAAAAGATCAACAGCCATCTCCGCTGCAGGCTGCGAAGAACCAGCGACTTCGTGGCTAGTGCTGGTCATGGCGTGGTCTCCAGTCCGGCGCTTCAACGCCGGAATGATTCGAGGTTGAACATCCCGGAGACTACGCCACACTTAATTCCTACCAACCCAGCGACGCCACCTAGCAACCAGCAAGTCCGGATTGAGTGCGACAAGGTCGCGCGCCGCTGCAAGCGCCTTGATGAAATCGCCGACCGACCAGCGGTAATCCACCTGCAACGATTGACCGAGCTTCCAGCCGAGATCGCGCAAGCCCTGGCGAAGTCCCGCGACCTGCTTCTGGCCCTCGGGATCGCTTTCGTTGCGTGCCATGAGCACGCCGATACGACGCGTGAGCTCGCTCGATTGGGCCCACAATGGCGCGGACTGCAGCATCGGCGCGACCATGGTGCCAGCAAGTCCCGCGATGAACTCACGCCGCTTCATTCGATTACCTCGTCGGCACGCCCGAGCATGATCGGCGGCACCGTGATGCCTGAAGGCCTTCGCGCTCTTGAGGTTGATGACCAGTTCGAACTTGGTTGGTTGTTGGATCGGCAAATCAGCGGGCTTGGCGCCCTTGAGGATGCGGCCCGTGTAAATGCCAACCTGGAATGACATTTCATCAAAGCTCGGGCCGTAGCTGAGCAAGCCGCCGGCATCCACAAAGTCGCGCACATAGTACATCGTAGGAATTTTGGAACGCGCGGCCGACTCGACGAGCCGTGGACTCTGGACGTCGAACAAGGGATCGTCGCCGACCAATACGGCTCCAATTGCCTTTTGCCGAGCCTGTTCGAACGCCGACGCGATTTCTTCGCCGCTACTGGCTGTGAGAATTGTCAGCGAAAAGCCAAGGCTTTTTGCGGCTAATTCTGCATGTTCTTTATGCGATACGTTGTTCGGATTTTTCGGATTGACGAGCAAGCCAACCGAAAGACTGGGCACCAGCTCATGGAGCAGATCAAGCTTCTTGGGTGTGAGGGGATCGAACAACATGGTCACGCCGGTGATGTGGCCACCGGGGCGATCGAACTTTGCGCCAGACCAAACGCGACCGGATCGACGGCAAGCCGAAAGACAATAGGAATGGTCGATGTCGCCGTTTTCGCAGCCAACGCCGCCGGCAGTCCGGACGCTGCGATGACGTCGACTTTGTTGGCGGCGAGTTCGGCGGCAAGTCGTGGCAACCGGTCATACGCCCCAGCGCTCCAACGATAGTCGAACGCAACGTTTTGGCCTTCGATATATCCTTGCTCGGCGAGGCCCTTTCGTATCCCGGCTAGGATACCGGCTTCGGCGACCTCCTCCTTGCTGCTGAGATAACCAATAACGGGCTTTGCCGAAGTCTGCCCTTGCGCGGCCAACGGCCACGTCACCACCCCACCCCCCACCAGCGCAATGAATTCTCGCCGCTTCACATCCTTCCCCCAAGGCCTGAAGTGGCATCGTATCGGTTAAACCTCACGTCCCGGAAGGGGCGCGGCATTGACTTGCGTGGTAGCGGATGTCGCACATGGGTCAACTCATATTGAGTATATGTCGTCCGCTTTGCCCCCCATAGCGACACTTGAGCGGACATGCCTGGATGTCCGGTTGGTGCCGATAGTGTTCTCTAATTCCGGGTCTAGGTGTCAACCTCTCCACGATCATCCTTGCCGGGTCCACTGTTCTCTCCGCGGTAGGGGCGTGCCCTCCGCATGATGGCGTAAGACGACGTTGGCGGATCAATGTTGCAAGCGCGGTCGCCCTTTCGGGCGCTCGCACAAAATCGGACGATCTCACCACCGCCACCGTCCCGGCAGGGACGACTTTTCCCGCCGTGTCGCGGGAACTCTATGATCTCCTTGTGCGCGCGTTACGCGGCGATTGCCTTCTTCGACCAGTTGAACTCGGTCCCCTCGATCCACATGCGGTGCAGGATGACCGCGAGCTTGCGCGCGACAGCGACCTTCGCCTTGCGGAGCCCGTTGCGCTTGACGAGCCTCGTGCCCCAAGCCTTGAGAGCCGACCATTTTTGCACGCGGGTTAGCAGCACGCCGGCTGCCTCGAACAAATACATGCGGAGCATGGCGTCACCGCACTTTGATATCCGGCCGGACCAATCGACCTCTCCGGAGGCATGACGCCGGCTCGTCAATCCGACATAGGCGCCAACGCTTCTCGATCGCTTGAAGCGCGCCGGATCGTCAATCGTCGCCTTGAAGCAGAGCGCGGTGATTGGACCAACGCCCGGCGCGGTCATGAACTTGCGGACCTGCGCATCATAACGGGCCAGCTTCCGAACCTTACGGTCGAGATCGTCGACCTGCTGTTCGATAGCATGACGCGCCTCGAGCAGCGGCCTGACCGCGGCGACCAGCTCGGGACGACCCTCAATCAGCTCCTCGGCTCGCACAGCGAAGACATTGAACTTGGCGCGGCCGATGACGAGACCGAGGTTCTTGAGCAGGCCGCGGACCTGGTTCTCGAGATCACGCTTGATCTTGACCAGCAACGCACGGCTGGCCAGCAGCGCCCTGACCGCGTGGCTGTCGAGATCCTTGACGCGCACCTCCTTAAACCAGCCGGTCTGCATGATGCGGGCGATGCCGGCCGCATCGTTGCGGTCACTCTTGTTGATCTGCATCTTGAGCACCGCCTTGGCATGGCGTGCGTCGATGCAGATCACTGGCAGGTCCAATCGCTTGAGTTCGGTCCACAGCCACGTGGTCGTTGGTCCGGTCTCGATGCCAATCCGAACGACACCCGGAGCCTTCGCCCTCACGAACTCCGCAATCGCCTTTGGATCAGATTCGACCACGCCCTCGCGCACCACCAATCCCGTTTGATCCACCACACAGATCGAGGTCTGCTTCAACGACACGTCCAGTCCGACATAGTATTCCATCGCCGCTCTCCATCGCTGCGAGGCCACATGAGGATGGCCTCATACGTTCCTGGAGAGCTGATTCCCTTGCCTTCGTCTGGCTCGATCCCGGAATTACCCCATGTTGCAAAAGTCGAAAGTTGCAGGGCGACGAAATTTTCGAGAAAACCCTGAGCGGCACTCAGTCGCCGATTTGTATAGGCTCAATCGCGTTGCCGAAATTACCGGTGAGTTTAACGCGAGGCGATGAGGTCCCTCGCATCTCTATCCGAAAACCGCGCCCACGGCCCGGAGAATTTTTGAACCCCAGTGCAAAACGACTTTTGCAACACAATCTGCCAGACTCGGACATTACACGTCAGTATTTCGTGTCGTTATTCGATGACCGTATCGGCTGCGGGGTCAGTAGCGAATTTGGGAGTGTCACGCCCAGGGACTTCGCGGCCTTGAGATTGACGACCAGCTCGAATTTAGTGGGCCGTTCGACCGGCAAATCTGAAGGGGGGGTACCGCGCAAATTTTCGATACGAAAGAACCGACCCGACGAATCAAGATCGATTAGGTCCGGCCCGTAGGACATCAGGCCGCCCCCGTCGGGGAAAGTGCGGAATTGCGATATCCCGGGGACACGGTGATCAGACAGAATTTGCGCGACCTTGGACCCGGCCTGGCGGATCAGCGGCGAACCGAGTTGAATGACAGCTTGAAGATGATCCTCCTTTAAACCGCGACTGAGCGCGATTTCGCGAATCCCGCACTGTCGCAAACTCCATGACCACAAGATCGATCGATGCCGATTGCGCTGCCCCCCTTATCGCATCGAGCTGATAAGTGCCGGTTGTCGCGTCCCATAGGATGCCGATCCTCTTTCACCCCGGGGACGATCTCGGCGATCTGTTGCAACCACTTGCCGCATAATGTCGGCGCATCCAGAAAACTCTGCCGGTCAGGTTGCCTCCCGGACGGGAGAGGCTTGCAACGTAACCGCTTGCGATCGGATCACTCTCAAGATCATTGGCGACTATGGAATTTCGGTTGTCGCCGCTCTGGCGGCTTCAATCGAAGGGCGGGCTGTCGCGACAATAAGAGCGACGCGGAGCTGGACAAGGTCGCGAGCGAGTTGTGGCAGCAGCCCGGGATTGCCGTTTGCCCAGCGGGCTTCAGGTTGACGCTTCCGCCTTCCACGTAGCCGGCATCGCGCAATCCGTCGCGCAAAGCGTCAAAGGATGGGGAGCCGGCCTCGAAGAAGCCCGGATGCAGAAATCCGATGATTGGCGCTTTTTGCGCTTGCTGCCCTCGCGCTGCAAGCGGCCACGCCGCTGCGCCGCCGATAAAGCCGAAAACTTCCCGCCGCCTCATGCCCGCCCCCTGCCTCAGAACGGAGCATCTTTCGTCGGGCTCAAATGAGTGCTTTGATAGAGGGCTGAAGACCGCTTACGCGACTGCAACACGAAATGCGGGCCGATGTCCGCTTGGGGTCAGTCGCTGCCGAAATACTCCTGCCGCAGGCAGCCCAAGTTTTCCGCTTTGGCCCCAAGAGGAGACATCGCCGGGGCACGGTTCAGCACAGCAGAAAGGGCCAATATCGCCAAATCTATTCGGGCAGAGCGTTTCCGCTCTGCCCGTGTCGCTCAGACATCAACCTGTTCGGCAATGGCGAGGGCGTCGTCGACCTCGATACCGAGGTACCTGACGGTGCTTTCGATCTTGGTATGGCCGAGCAAAAGTTGGACAGCCCGCAGGTTGCCAGTGCGTCGGTAGATCAGGGATGCCTTTGTCCGCCTGAGGGAATGCGTACCGAAGACGTGTGGGTCCAATCCGATGCTGGCAGTCCATTCGGAGACAAGCCGCGCGTACTGCCGTGTCGACATCGCCTCTTCCTGACCGCGCCGGCCGGGAAACAAGACTTGGCCAGGCTTCCTTCCGGTAGCTCTGAGGTAGTCATCGACAGCCTGCCTGGTCTGCTCGGTCAGTTCGAACCTGACGGGTTGTCCGGTCTTCTTCTGGCGCACTGTCGCGCGATCAACGACATAGCCGCCGGGGGCAATATTTTCGACCTTCAGGGCGACGACATCGCAGCCGCGCAACTTGCTATCGATGGCGAGATTGAACATCGCCAAGTCACGTACCTTGCCTCCAACTTGTAGCTTGGTTCGAATTGACCAGACATGCTTTGGCCGGAGCGGAGGCTTTGCTCCGGTCAGCTTGCCTTTGTTCCAAGGCGTGCGCTTGGCCGACGTAGCGATCGCAATTTCGGGAATTCTGCATGGTCCTACTCCATTGTTACAGAGAGGCACCAGCATGCGCTCCATCTGGGAGCGCCCGGAACTCACGTTCGCGTCTGTACGATTTCAGACGCGAGCCAAAATGACATGAATGATTTCAACTGCGCGCCACGCTATACCATTTTCAGGCAACCGATCCGAGAGAGGGCTATTTCAACTGAGAACGCCAGCCAGCAGCCGTTAATGCGGCGAGTTCTCGATTGTATTTCGTATTGACGTCGCCACCATCGTCCCGCTCATGAGCCGCGTCGAACGCGATACTCATGAAAATACTGCCGACGGCATGAACGGCATCATGGCGGTCGAGGCCTTCGTCCATCAACCGGTCGAGTGTCTCAGGCACGGGCGTCGCGTCCCCCAGCGCAACTTGGTTTTCGACCACCACATGGGCGATGGCATGAGGCTCGGGGTTTTCAAGTTGCACCCCCGTGCGGCGATGGTAGTCAATCACCAGATCGATCCGTTCCGCTTCATCAAGTTCAAGCCAAGCATCCGGATCGGGTTGCTCATCTGCGTCGTATTGCATGGCAATTCTCATGCTGCATGGCTCCCGGAACTCAGGATAAAGTATAGCCAATAGAAACGTCGCGTTCGATGCCTCCAAATTGAGCCATGCCTGGAAAGCGCAAGATCACAATCGCGATGTTGACCAAGCTTGGGGCCGATAAGCTTGCCGAGCTGTTGCTGGCGGGTGCGGTCGGAAACAAGCAACTCAAGCAAGCCATTGATCTGGCCATCTCGGCAAAGCAAGGTCCGGAGATTCTCGGCGCCAGTGTGCGCAAGCGCCTCGCAAGCTACGCAAACCCGCGATCCATGCCATCTTACGAAAGAGGCCGTGAGATCATCGCCGAACTTGATGGACTGCGCACGATGATCGCCGAAACCGTCGGCGCAGAGAATCCAGCTTTTGCTTCTGAGCTGCTCTGGGAGCTCATCGAGCTTCACTCTTCGATCCTGGAACTTGTCGACGACAGCAGCGGCCGCGTCGGCGATCTCTTTACAAGGGCCTGCTACGATCTCGGCCCCCTGGCAGAACGAGCAAGCATCGATCCGGATGCCCTGGCTGCGACGGTGTTCACGAAAGTCACCAACAACCACTACGGGGTATACGACGATTTGATCAGCAACTTTGCTACGGCCCTGGGCCAGAAAGGTCGGGCGACGCTGCGAGGGCTGTTACTGCAACAGCGGCAACAATATTTGACCAGCGACAAAGCCGCAGCCATTGCCGCTGGCCGCTATGATCCCACGCTGGGCGGCCTGTCGCTTGCGTTGCGAGACATCGCCCAGGTCGAAGGCGACACCGATGCTTTCATCGACACCTATCGAGGGCGCCGAAGTGGCGAAGGGCCAGTGGGAGTTCCAGATTTTTGGCAAGGGCTCCAGGAAGGCCGCTGACGAGATGTGGATGGCCCGCTACCTGATGCTGCGCCTCACCGAGAAATACGGCGTTGACATCGAATTCCACTGCAAGCCGCTCGGCGACACCGACTGGAACGGCTCCGGCATGCACGCCAATTTCTCGACCGAGTACATGCGTACGGTCGGCGGCAAGGACTATTTCGAGGCGCTGATGAAAGCGTTCGAAACGAACTGGAAGGAACACATCGATGTCTACGGCCCGGACAACGACAAGCGCCTGACCGGCAAGCACGAAACCGCGCCGTGGAATAAGTTCAGCTATGGCATTGCCGACCGCGGCGCCTCGATCCGCGTGCCGCACAGCTTCGCCAACAACGGCTACAAGGGCTATCTGGAAGACCGCCGGCCGAACTCGCAAGGCGACCCCTACCAGATCGCCTCGCAGATCCTGAAGACCATTTCGTCGGTTCCGACGCAGGCCAAGGTTAGCGCGGCGGCATAAGCAAGGTCACGGCGTCGGTTGCGATCCGATCGATGTCGCGGGGGAGGCACTTGGCGGTCCTCCCCCGATCCTTTTCTGGCGAGCCTCGGTTCGGGATCGCGCCGTAGTTGCACAGCCGGTCCGTTCGCACACCGCGTTGGGTGCGGGACCGGCCGCACCCAGTTGCAACAATCCCCAGGAAAACGCTCACGTTTTCTTGGCGCGAGTTAGCGGCGTTGCGAACGCTTTAAGGTTGACTGCCACATTACAGATGTACCGTGTGCAAGACAGGCGCATTCGAGATAGAATGGCATCTGTATTTCCTTTGCCAATTTCCGCCAGGGCAACCAAAGGCGCGTCTGGCGATTTAGTGCACACGTGCAATGGCTGCCGAGCGCGATCGTTGTGATCCGGTTCGGCCGCAAGAAATCGAAACCGAATTCGATCGGCATGCCGCATGCCAGATCGACGCAGCGAGGGTTGAGCAAGACGTGACGCAACCTGATCTGCAGGTGCAAATTCGGAAGGCGCATGTCGATATCTCCGCTCAAAAGCGGATCATCGAGCGTGCCGGCACCAACCAGGTGGTGATAGCGGCTGCGACATCGCAATTGCGGGATTTGGAACTCCGGTTGGCCACGATGGAAAAACAGGTGGCGCGCGCGACTGGCAAGTAAACGACGTAGGGCTCTCTGGTGCTGATCAAAGGCTGGACCATGAAAGCAATACCGCTGAGTTTGTTCGCCATCGCGATCATGTCCTCGGCCGTGGCCGCGCAGACGAAGGCGGCAGCGAAGGCCGAGGTTGGTCGACCGGCCGCATCAGAAGATGTTCCCGCCCTGCAGTTCTTCGTCATTCAGGACGCCAAGACCGCGCGATGCGCGGTTGTCACCGAAAGGCCGACCAGCGGCTCGGCATTCATCGTTGGTAACGGGTCTCACAAGACCCGAACCGACGCGCTTCGCGCCATGAAAGCCGTGCAAATCTGCAGCACTGAATAGAGAGCCGGCAGTTTCTAGATTCAAGACTTGGCGGTAAGCCAGGAGTCCGCTACGAGGTGCCATCCCCTCCACCCGGAACTTCAGACCTTGCTCGCTCAAGCCTTCCGCGCGCTGACCGCATCCAAAGACGGTCCCAGCATTTACGATCTGTGCGATCCGCTGCTGCGCGGCACGGGCGGCGGCGACGCGCATCTGCGGAAGTTCTACAACACCGCCCTCGCCAATCCGGCTCTGCGGCCCGTGCTCTCGCGCGCCGGCCTGCCGGCGCTGCGCGATCCGGCGCGTTTTGCCGCGCTCCGCGCGGCGATCGTGGCCGCGCGCGATGAGGCCGCGCCGGACTGGGCTGCGATCGGCGCCCCGCTCGCCGAGTTGCTCGACCGCCTGCCGTCGACCCATCCGAACCGCGGCAGCGCAGCCCCTGTCGGCGAGCCCGTTTCGATCGCCGGTATTGATCGCATCATCCGCGCCTGCGCGAACCACCTGCACCGTTCCTACCGCAAGAACGACGGCTTCATCCCCGCCTATGCGGCTTTTAACCTGATCGGCGATCCGGACTTTCGCGGCCGCGACCTCCTGATCGCGTTGCAGGGCCTCGACGCCCGCACCTACAAGAACTCGACATTTCTGTTCAACCTCGCCCGCGTCTTCATCGCGGGCGGACCGGCGGCCGACGTGCTCAACCCGCCGTGGCGCGGGCTTGCCGAGCGCATCTGGTCGCCGGTGCAGATTCGCCACCGCTCTGCCTATTACGACGCCTTCTACGCCGAGGCGCTGATGGATTTCCTGCACAGTGGGCTCGCGAGCCCGCAGGAGACGGACATCTCGCGACAGGCCATCGAGCGGATGGTGCGCTTCTGCCTGAACGAAAGCCGCGAGCGGGTGCCCGGCCCGGCCGGTGACTCGCCGTTCGACGTCGTCACTGCGATTGCGCCGTCACCACATGCCCGCTTCAGCCGCTTCTTCGCCAACATCAAGAGCGATCTCGGCTTCGGCCTTTACGTGCCCGACTGCGACACCACCGCGTGCTCGTTCTCGGCGGCGACGCAGTTCGGTTTCCAGGACCCGATGCTGGAGCAGCCGCTGATCGATTTCTACGCCGGCTACCAGATCGGCGCCGGCCAAAACCGCCAGACCGTGACCGTCCCGATTAACGACAACATCGAGTTCGACGGCGGTATTGTCACCTGGATCGAGAACGCGACGGGCGACCGGCCCTATGGCAACGATCTCGACCCGACACTCAATCTCGACGTGCTGGAGGTCTGCTTCCGCAACAGCGAGCGATGGCGAATCACCGAGCCGCAGCGGCTCAGGACGATCCGCAGCATCGTTCATTTCCAGCGCCGGCTCGCCGAGACCGGCAGCTTCGCCGATCCCCGCTCGCACATCTACTACCTGCCCGAACTCTACTGCGCCTATTTCGGCCGTTGCTACGCCGCGTTCCGCGCGCTGTCGCAAGCACAGCAGCAGGCGATCGATCCGGAGGGAAGCTTCGAGCTGATCCGGAGCCATGTACTCTCGTACGTGCACGACGATCTGCTCGGCGCCGAGATCAACCCGTTCGACGCGGCGCTGGCGCTGCTGGCGCTGGCCAAGCTCGGTGCCGAGCCGGCATCCTTCGCGCCGGCGCTGTCATGCCTGGCCGCAGGTTTCGGCGAAGGCGGCTTCGGCAGGCCCTACCGGGCCTATGAATGGAACAAGATGAAGACGCCGACGCGCATCCTGATCGGCGGCGCCGAAGTGACTTCGGCCTTCGTTCTATCTGCGCTGGTCCACGCGCGGCACGCCATGACCGGCGGCGGCTAGACCTTATTTGGTCTGCCCGGTCGGCGCGCCATCGACGAACGGCCGCACCCGGTCACCCTCGCGAAAGAAGGCGCCGGCCCGCGCCACTACCAGATCGCCCTCGGACAGGCCCGGCGGATCTCCGCCTCGCCGCCGGAGAGCTGACCGACAATGATCTGCCTCGTCTCGACACGGTTGTTGCGCACCACCGCGGTGACCGCGGCCGCGTCGTCGCCATAGAGCACGGCCGAAAGCGGTATCGCGACGTTGCAGGTTTGAGCGATGACGATCTGGGCGCGGCCGAAGCCGCCGACGCGGAGTCGCGAGTCGCTGCCGATGAAGAGGCGTACTTGGCCGAGCTGGGTGCCGCCATCGACGGTGGGCGCCAGCATCCGCACGCGGCCCCGCACCTCTCCGACACCGACCAAGGCGATTTTGGCCTCCTGCCCGGCCGAAAGCTTGGAAAGCTCCTTGGCCGGAAGCTCGCCCTGCAGCTCGAACTCGCCGTGGTCGATGATCTGGAACATTGGCGCCGCACGCGCCGACGCGGTGGTGCCGGCAGGGCTTCCGCGCCGACAACGACGCCTGCGTCAGGATCGTCTGCCGCACAGGCTTCGTGCCCGGCGACAACGGCGAGTGCGAGCGCGAGCGCGAGCGGCCGGCGAAATCCAAATCCGCGTCGCGGCCGAGGGAGCGCGAAGCAGCCGGCGCCGCAGGCGCGGCAGCGCGCCGCTCGGGGGGCGCGGAGGGGCCGGTGCAGGTTGTCTGCGGCATGAACGGCTGCCTCAACGTCAACCGGGGCTGCCGCGGCGAACGGCGCGCCTCAGGCCGCGGCGAGGTCGCCGTGGTGCTTTGCGACAAGTGAGCGGCGCAATTCGCTGAAATTTTTCAGCGCAATATCGTAGTTCGGTTGAGCCGCCGGTAAGCGGCTGCCGTCTAAGGCAGCGCGTGGCCTGGTTGGTTCGCGCCACGGAACGAACCGACCCGGCCAGGACTTATCAAGTCCGGGAGCCGCCGATGACCGACTATCGCATCCGCAATCACGACCTGCTCTATGCCGACCGCGCCCCACAGCCGCTCGGTTGGCGCAATATCGCGATATTCGGCGCGATCGGCATGACGGTGTTGGTCGGCGTCGTCAGCCACCTCGCCGACCGGTTCAACATGATGCCGCCCGGCTTCCCGGCCAACTCGGCCACCGTAGCCGCACGGCCCGCGCCGCTGATGCACTTGGCCAATCCGGCCGCGTCCAAGTTCGGCTCTTAGCCGCAAGCTTATCGCAGCGAGAAGCGGATCGGCACCGTCAGGTCGATCGACGCTTGGGTCATCGCCGGTGGGAACGCCGGCAGTGGCTCGGCGCGCTTGACCATCGCCAGCACCTCGTCGTCAAGCGCCGCGACCCCCGAGCTTCGGGCGATGTCGCGCGCCAGCACGTGACCGGCACGGTCGACGGTAAAGCTCAACGTCACGATGCCCTGCTCGCGGCGGGCCTCGGCGCTCGCCGGATAACGCTTGTTCTGCTGCAAGCGCAACAACAGCAGATCGCGCCAACTCGCTATCGCGGCGCGGTTCGCCGCGCTGCCGGGACTCGGCGCCGCCGGGACCGCAACGGTGTTCTGCTCCGAGCGTGGCGCCGCCGTGGTGCGCGGCGCGGGCGCGGCCTGCGGCGCCGGCGGCGTCTCCGACGACGGCGTGTCGGAAATCTCCTCGGGCTTCTTCTCGGCCGCCTTCGGCGTGGGCTCCGGCAGCGTCACCTCGGCGGGCACTTCCATCTTGGGGACCGGCTGCACGATTTCCGGCTCGGTCTGCTGCGGCGGCGTTGGCGTTGGCTGCGCCTCCACCATCTCCGGGCCCGGCGCCAGGTCCTGCTGGGAGGCCGGCGCGACCGGCAGCGGCGCGAGCTCGACGATCACCACCGGCGACGCGGCGGCCCCCTCCGCATCCGGCTCCGGCATCAGCAGATAGCCCGCCGCCAGCCCGACGTGCGTGGCGAGCACGATGACCGCGGCAATGCCCCAGCGCCAGAAATCCGACCGGCGGTCGGTGTCGGACAGGATCAGCGCCTGCGCGCTCATTTCGCCTCGCGGTCCTCGAGACCGACCAGAGCCACCTTGAGGAAGCCGGCCTGGCGGAGCGAATTCATCACCTCCATGACGTCGCCGTAGGTGACGGCGCGGTCGGCGCGGAGAAAGATGCGTTCGTCATGGTTGCCGTGCGCCGCCGCTTCCAAGGTCGCTGCGAGGCTCTCGCGCGGCACCGGATCGTCGCCGATTGCGAGGGTGCGGTCGGCCTTGATGGTGAGGAACACCGGCTTGTCCGGGCGCTCCTGCCGCTTCGCCGTGGTGGCGGGCAGATCGACCGGCACGTCGACGGTGGCGAGCGGTGCCGCGATCATGAAGATGATCAGCAACACCAGGATCACGTCGATGAACGGCGTGACGTTGATCTCGTGGGTTTCCGCGAAATCGTCGCCGTCGTGTCCGAGCCGGATCGCCACGACGCTACTCCGCCGCGGCTTGGGTCAGATGCGCCGACGCCATCGGCGACAGCACGCGCTCGCAGTCGCGGCTGACAAGCCGCATCACCAGCGCCGAGCCGTCGGCGAGCATGGCCCGATAGCCGCCGATCGAACGCGAGAAGATGTTGTAGATCACGACCGCAGGAATCGCGGCGAACAAGCCCAGCGCAGTGGCGAGCAGCGCCTCGGCGATGCCCGGTGCCACCACCGCGAGGTTGGTGGTGTGGGCGTTGGAGATGCCGATGAAGCTGTTCATGATGCCCCACACCGTGCCGAACAGGCCGACGAACGGCGCGGTCGCGCCAATGCTGGCGAGAAGCCCCATGCCGCGGCCAATGCGGCGGCTCGACGAGGCCTCGACCCGCTCCAGCAGCCACGAGATGCGTTCCTTCAAGGAGTCGGGATCGGGATGCGGCGACGCCTGCACCTCATTCACCGCGGTACGCAGCAGCCGCACCACCGTCTCGCTCTTCGTGCTCTTGTTGCCGCCGAGGCGGGCATTGGCTTCGGCGAGCGAGCGCGTCTCGTTGAGGATCGCAAGCGCCGCGCGACCGCGCCGCATCGCCCGCCACAGCTCGAGGTTCTTGGCGAGCCACACCGTCCAGGTCACCAGCGAGGCGAACAGCAGGCCGACCATCACCACCTTCACGACGATGTCGGCGTTGAGGAACATGCCCCACGGCGACAGGTCGCGCGGCAGTGCAGCGACGGCAATGGATACGCTTGGTGCGGGCGAAGAATCTGGCGCAGGCTGGGCATCGGTTGCCGGCGGGGACGCAGAAGGCTCAGCAGGGGCAGCCGCAACCGGCGGCGCCGAAGGCGCAGGCGCCTGTGCCATCGCAGTTGTCGCAAGCGATACCGCCGCAACGATTGCAAGCACCGGATATGCCCAGCGCCGCCGCCACTCGTATTTCATCGACATACCGACTTCCCGCATTTCGAAACCTACTCCGCCGCTTCCATTTGCGGCGTCGCGGCCAAACCACCACTCACCGCGCCGGCGCGCCGGCTGCGCAGCCAGATCATTGTCCCGGTGAAGACGAACACCGTCGGCAGGACGCCGCAGAAAAATGCCACGATCCGCCAAAGCAATCCGATGTGGCTGCCCTCGTGGATCCAGCGGATCCATTGCGCAGCTTTGTCACCGGATAATGGCATCACCGTGCTGCGTGTTCCGCTGCGGTCGTCGACCAGCACAGTGGCATCGCCGTCCGCGCCGCGCACCTGGACGCGCCATGCGGCGGTGGCCTGGCTCGGCAGGAAGATCGCCGAAGCCCGCGCGCCTGCCATGCCTGCGAGGGCTGCCGCCATCGCGCGGTCGGCGTCGAGCTGCGGAGAAGCAAGAAGCGAAGCATCGCGGCCGCCGCGCTGCGATGGTGTCATCGGCGCGACCGACGAAAGCAATTCGCGGCCCTGCTGCGGAAAGCCGAGATAGATGCCGGTCGCCGATACCACGGCGAGCGGGATTGCGATCCAGAATCCGAACAGATGATGCAGGTTGTACGAGGTCGCGGGGCCGCGCCGGAAGCGCAAGCCGCGGCTGAACGATGCGTTGCGCGGCCACCACAGATAGATGCCGCTGAGCGACATCACCAGCATCGCGACGCCGGTCCAGCCGACCACGGCGCGACCGCTCCATTCCGGCACGGTCAGATTCTCGTGAAAGCGATGCAGCAAGCCGAACAGCGAGTCGCGAAACTCGACCGTGTCCAACACGCGCGCGGTCGGTGGGTCGAGGTAGACGGTGACGAGGTGAGGCCGGCCACGGTTCTCGCCGCGACGGTGCTCGCGGGCGGTGACGGTTGCCGGCGAGCCCGCATCTTCCGGCAGACGCACCGCGGTTGGCTCAAAGCCCGCGCCGAGCGATGAGCGCGCGCTCGCCAGCAAGACGGACGGCGGCTGCGCCGCGCCCTGCGTCACCGCATAACGGCCAGGATTGATGAGAGCGTCGAGTTGATCGTGCCAGACCAGCACCGCGCCGGAGAGCGAGATCGGCACCAGCAGCACGGCGACGCCGAGTCCGATGCAAAGATGCACATTGAGCAACAGCCGCCGCAGCCTGGATCGCGCGGGCGCCTGATTGGACGAATTCCAAAGAGATACGAGATTCATGCGGATGTATAACGCGCACCGCCGACCCGCCAAAGTGGAAATGCATCAATATTCGTAGTTTTGAAGTGTTCTAATTCGAAACCGTTGTAGTTTCAAACATTTATACTTTGTCTCGAATACTTGCCCTGCTACCAGAATACTGGGCTGAGATACAGTTTTACATCATTCTAAACAGTGAGCTGGGGCTTCATGTCACAGTATATCCGAGTTGCGAAAAGGCCGGCGGCGATCGGTTTCGCGTCGCTGTTGTTGGTCACCACCGCCGCGGCGCAGGACGCCGCTCCTGCACCGAAGCCGGACGCAACGCCGCCTACGCAGCAATCGACCACCGCTCCGCCGAAGCCAGCGGCCACGTCCTCTCAGACGAGCACCGCGCTGCCGGAAATTCAGGTCCGTGCCAAAAAACGCGTTGCACGCCCCGCCCGCGCGCCGGCGCCGCCGGCGGCCTCTCCGCCCCCGACGCCGCCCGACTCCCAGGATACCCGCACTGGGACGGTCGGCGTTTACGCCAACAGCACGTCGGTCGCGACCAAAACCAACACGCCGCTGCTCAACATCCCGCAGTCGGTGACGGTGGTGACGAAGGACTTCATCAGGGACCAAAGCTACCAGAACCTCACCGACGTCACGCGCTACATTCCGGGCGTCGCCGTCCATCAGGGCGAAGGCAACCGCGACGAGCTCGTCATCCGCGGCGTCGGCTCCAGCGCGAACTTCTTCGTCAACGGCTTCCGCGATGACGTCCAAATCTTCCGCGACCTCTACAACACGCAGAGCATCGAGTTGCTGAGAGGGCCGGGCGCGCTCACCTTCGGCCGCGGTGTCGGTGGCGGTCTTCTGAATCGCACGCTCAAGGAAGCGGAATTCCGCCGTATCTATGAAGTGACGGCGCAAACCGGGTCGTTCTACAACCGGCGCGTCACCCTCGATGCAGGCCAGGCGATCAACCAGGACTTCGCAGTACGCTTGAACGCGATGTACGAGGGCAGCGACACTTTCCGCGATTACGGCAAGCTTGAGCGCTACGGCATCAATCCGACGCTCACGTGGCGGCCGACCCAGCAGACCAAGGTCAAGCTCAGCTACGAGTACTTTCACGACAATCGCACCGCCGACCGCGGCAATCCGTCCTACTCACCACTGGGCCTCCCGCTGACGGGCGCGGGCGCCGCAGTGAATGCAGCGATGATGCGGGCCCATCCGGCGACTCCGTTCGCGCCGGGCGGCGACATCACCACGTTCTTTGGCAGCCCCTCGTTGAACGTCGCGCACGCCGACGTCCATACCGTCATGGGCTTCATCGAGCACGACTTCCAGAATGGATTGACGGTCAAGAACGGCTCGCTCTTCGCCGACTACAAGAAGTTCTATCAGAACGTCTATCCGGGCAACGGCGCATTGGCCGGCGCCGTCAGTCCGGACCAAACGTCGTTCAATCTCGCGGCATACCAACACGAGACCGACCGGCAGAACCTGATCAACCAGACCGACTTCACCTACAAGAACCACCTCGGTCCGTTTTTCCACACGATCGGCTTCGGCACCGAGTTCGCACGGCAAACCGGCATAGACGTCCGCAGCACCGGGATTTTCCCGAACGGGACCAACACTATGGTCGCCAATCCGTTCAATCCCACCTATTTCGGCACCATCAACTTCGTCCACCATACCACGGCCGTGAATGCTGACGGCGTGACCGCAGCCGACAGCAATCTCAAATACAGTCTCGACACCCAGTCCGGATACGTTCGCGATACGATCGATCTGGTGCCCTGGCTCCAGGTGCTGGCCGGGCTGCGCTATGACCGCTTCGATGTCTCGGGCCTGGACATGAACGTCAACGCCCTGCAAACCAGGGTCGATGAAAAGCTCTCGAAGCAGGCCGCGGTTATCTTCAAGCCGCGTGAAAACCTCTCGATCTACGGGGCCTACAGCACCTCGTTCCTTCCCGCCTCCGGCGATCAGTTTTCCTCGATCACACCAGGCACCGTCAGCATCGCGCCGCAGAAATTCGAGAATAAGGAAATCGGGTTGAAGTGGAACATCTTCCCCAAGCTCCAGTACACGGCTGCGGTCTACGACCTCAAGCGCACCAATGTGCCGATCGCCGATCCGAGCAATCCCGGCTTCTTCCTGACATCGGGTAGTCACCACATCCGCGGCTTCGAGACTCAGCTCACCGGCTACGTCACCGACGCCTGGCAGATGGTGGCGGGCTACGCATACACGGACGCCCGCATCAGCGCAGCGACCTCGGTCACGGTGGTGCCTGGCAACATCATCCAGCTCGTCCCATTCAATCAGTTCTCGCTCTGGAATAAGTATCAGATCAATCCGGTCTGGGCGGGCGCACTGGGCGTGATTTATTTCTCGAACTCGTTCGCCTCATCCGACGATACGGTCAAGATGCCGGGCTTCGTCCGCTTCGACGGCGCCATCTACGCCAAGATCAACGAGACGTGGAAAGCCCAGCTCAACATCGAGAACATCCTCAACACTCGCTACTGGGCATCGGCCGACGGCAACAACAACATCTCCCCAGGGCAGTCGCGCACCTTACGCCTGAAGGCGATCGCCACGTTCTGATCGCCCAGACGCGGACAACAATGCATCGGGCCGGCATTCGCCGGCCCGATGTGCGTTCCGCAGATGAGGATGAAGTGTCTACTGACTGAGCAGAGGGATGCTCTTGTGATCCTTCGGCTTCGGGATCGATGATAGATAAGCGTAGATGTCCTCGAGGTCGGAGTTCGGCAGCATCTTCTCGCTGAACGGCGGCATGCCGGTGTTGCTGGTCCGGATGAAGGCTGAGAAGCCCTCCCACGGCAGCGGATCGGGCGCCAGCACCTTGCCGTTGCTGGTGGCGGGCGAGCCCTGGCCTTCGAAACCATGGCACTGCCAGCAGCCGTAGTGGGTGAACGCGATCTTGCCCTTGGCGGCGTCGCCTGCCGCCTGTGCCGGGGCATGACCGAGGATTACGCCGGCCGCAAGCGCAGCCAGCAAAACGCGAAACATCTGATAACGCATGATTCCCATTTCCCCGATTTTTAACGTGGCTGCGTCCAGACGTTGACCAGCGCCGGCTGGCCGGACTTCACCACTGCCATCGCCTGCTTGATCGCCGGCCCGAGCTCGGCCGGATCCTTGATCGGTCCTTTCGCCCACCAGCCCATCGACTCCGCGAGCTTGTGATACTCGATGTCGGGATTCATGATGCTGGTGCCGATCGGACCGAGGTCATTGGCCGTATTCGAGTCGCGGTTCCGGAAGCTCGCCATCCGCTGCACGTGCATCAGCTCCTGATGATAGCCGCGGTTGTTGTGCATGACGGCGAGCAGGGGAACCTTGTGCTTGGCCGCGGTCCAGAATACGCCCGGCGCATACATCAGGTCGCCGTCCGACTGGATCGACACCGAGAAGCGGCCGAGGTCGCGGTTGCCGAGCGCCGCGCCGACCGAACCCGGCGCGCCGTAGCCGACGCCATAGCCACCGGAGCCGCCAAGCCAGTGATGGTACTTCTCCATCGGCCACAACCGCTGCGGCCATCCGCTGACATTGCCGGACTGCGAGACGAGCGACCAGTCCTCGCCCTTGATGGCGTCCCAGGTCTCCATGACCAGACGGGCGGTCGAGATCGGACTGGCGTCCCAGGCCAGCGTGGCGAGTTTCAGCTGCCGCTCGCGGCCTTCGGCTTTGGCCTTCTTCGCCGCCTCGCCGCGCTTGTCGATCGCGGCTTTGCGGTCGTTCGGGATCGCGGACTTCACCGCCTCGATCAGCGCCGGCAGGGTCGCCTCGGCGTCCGCCGGCATCGAAACGTCGACCGACTGGAAGCGCTGGAAGTCCTGGTAGTTCGACTTGGTGAGAAGCTCGGACGAGTTGATGCTGATCAGCTTGGTGCCCGGCTTGATCTTGGTGCGGTTGACGCCGATGCCGCCATGCTCGCCGTTGTCGATATAGCCGTTGACCACGCCCCAGAAGTCGGACAGCTCCATGCCGATGATGACGTCGGCGCCGGGAACCACTGCGACGCCGGCGCTGAGGTAATGCGTCTTCGGAAAGTTCATGCGGCCGCCCATGTCGACGACGCGGGCCTGCAGCGCCTCGGCAAGCTGCACCAGGAGCCGCATGCCGTTCTCGGTGCGCGCCGCGCGATCGACCACGATCACCGGGCGCTCGGCATTGGCGAGAAGCCGCGCCGCCTCCTTCACCGCCCCGGTGTCACCCTGTGGCGGCGATGACGGATTGTATTTCGGAATGTACAGCTTCTCCTCACCGGCGCGGATCGCCTCCTGCTGCAGGCCCGCGTCGAGCGAGATCATCACCGGACCGTAGGGCGGCGTCATCGCGATCTTGTAGGCGCGAACGAAGGACTGGCCGAAGTGCTGCAACGACACCGGGGTATCATCCCATTTGGTGTAGTCGCGGACGATGGCATTAATGTCCTGCGCGGAGTGGAAGGTCGGCACGCCCGGCGGCCGGTGCGCGGCATCGAGATCGTTGCCGCCCATGACAATGACCGGCACGCGATCGCACCAGGCGTTGTAGATCGCCATGGTGGCGTGCTGCAGACCGACGGTGCCGTGAACGAGATTGAGCAGCGGCTTGCCGGTCGCCTTGAAGTAGCCGTGCGACATACCGACCGAGGATTCTTCATGGGTGCAGGTGAGGAACTCCGGCATCTTGTTGCCGCCGTAGTTGATCAGCGACTCGTGGATGGCGCGGTAGCTCGACGCGCAATTGGCCGGCAAGTACTTGATGTCGAGCGTCTTGATGACGTCGACCATGTAGTCGGAGCCGGCCTTGCCACCGATCCGGTTCGGCCCCTCTTCCGGCGCACCGGTCTCGGCGGCAATCGTCTGCGTGGTCGGCGGCAGCACCGCCGGAAGCCTCTTGTCGGCAGAGACCGTCGCGTTGGCCGCACTCGGAGCCACGGCACCGGCGGCGCCAGCGATCGCGACCCCGGTCAGGAATTTGCGGCGGTCGACCTTCGCGTCCGAATCCTTCGTCTCCAGAACCTTGCGTGCCATTGGAGCGCTCCCTCGATGATTATGGCGGCGACTCGGACGAGTCCCGCTGGTTGGATAGCTGGACTTTATTGCACGCCAATTTGTCGCACCAGGGGCCGCCGCGACCCGCCGCCCGGCCAGCCGGTCCTCAAAGGGGAACTTTTCCGGTCCTGAAGCGTCAACCGGTGGGGCACCGAACCATTTGATCGCCAAGCGATTTCAGCCGCGAAAGGGTTTTGACGTGCGCGCGATTACGCTGTTTCCAGGCGTGCCCCATTCAGCCAAGCTTGAGGACATTGCCGAGCCGCCGGAATCGCAGGGCTCGATCCTGGTCCGCACGCTTGTGCTCGGCGTCTGTGGCACCGACCGGGAAATCGTCCGCGGCGACTATGGCGAGGCGCCGCCCGGCAGCGACCGGCTGGTGCTCGGCCATGAATCCTATGGCGAAGTACTCGCAGCGCCACCCGGCAATCGCTTTGCCGTCGGCGACCACATCGTCGGCATTGTACGGCGCCCCGACCCGGTGCCCTGCCCGTCCTGCGCTGCAGGCGAATGGGACATGTGCCGCAACGGCCAGTACACCGAGCGCGGCATCAAAGGCCTGAACGGATTCGGCGCTGAACGGTTTCGCATCGAACCCGCCTACGCCATCAAGGTCGATCCGGCGCTGGGGCCGCGCGGCGTGCTGCTGGAGCCGACCAGCGTGGTGGCCAAGGCGTGGGATCATATCGAGCGGGTCGGACGGCGATTCCATTCCTGGGAGCCGAAACGGCTCCTGGTAACCGGCGCTGGCCCGGTCGGCCTGCTCGCGGCGATGATGGGCGCGCAGCGCAACTATGAACTCTATGTGCTCGACCGTTCCACGGATGGGCCAAAGCCCGCCCTGGTCCACGATCTCGGCGGGCGCTACCTCACCAACACGATCGAGGAGGTTGCCGATCTCGCACCCGACGTGATCATCGAATGCACCGGCGCGCCTGCCCTGATCGCCGGCGTGATGGGCCGCACCGCGCCGAGCGGGATCGTCTGCCTGCTTGGCCTGGGGGGCCATCACGAGTCGACGTTCGACTTCGGGCAGTTCAACAAGACCATGGTGCTCAACAACGGCGTGGTGCTCGGCTCGGTCAACGCCAACCGGCGGCATTACGAGATGGCGGCGACGGCGCTGGCCAACGCCGACCCGGCCTGGCTCGATCGCCTGGTGTCGCGCCGCGTGCCGCTTGCGAACTGGCACGAGGCGCTGGACAACCGCCCGGACGATATCAAAGTCGTCATCGAGTTCACCCGCTAAGGATCATGCGCACCATCGCGGACTATGCCCTGATCGGCGATTGCGAGACGGCGGCGCTCGTCTCGCGCGACGGCTCGATCGATTGGCTGTGCTGGCCACGCTTCGATTCCGACGCCTGCTTCGCAGCCCTGCTCGGCGACGCCGACAACGGCCGATGGCGGATCGCGCCGAAGACGGAGAAATTTCGCACCAGCCGGAAATATCGCGACAACACGCTGATCCTCGAGACGCGGTTCGAGACCAACGAGGGCGTGGCGACGCTGATCGACTTCATGCCGCTTCGCAACAACACCTCCGACATCGTGCGCCTGGTGAAGGGCGAATCCGGCCGCGTCACGTTCTGCATGGAGCTCAGCCTGCGCTTTGGCTACGGCTACATCGTGCCGTGGGTGAGCCGATTGCCCGGCCGCACGCTCCGCGCCATCGCCGGCCCCGACATGGTGCTCTTGCACACGCCAGTCGAGACCCGCGGCGAGAACTTCAAGACCGTCGCGGAATTCACCGTCGCCGCGGGCGATACGGTACCGTTCACGCTCATCTACGCACCCTCGCACGTGCCGCCGCCGAAGCCGACGCCGCCCGGCGAGGCGCTGGCGATGACGGAGAAATTCTGGAGCGGCTGGACTGCCAAATTCAAGTATGACGGTCCGTTCCAGGACACGTTGACGCGTTCGCTAATTACTCTCAAGGCGCTGACTTATGCGCCAAGCGGCGGCATCGTTGCCTCGGCCACCACATCGCTGCCCGAGTGGATCGGCGGGGTGCGCAACTGGGACTACCGCTTCTGCTGGCTGCGCGATGCCACCTTGACCTTGCTCGCCTTCATGAATGCGGGGTTCTACGAGGAAGCTGTCGCCTGGCGGCAATGGCTGTTACGCGCCGTCGCCGGCCGCCCCGAGCAGGCGCAGATTATGTATGGTATCGCCGGCGAGCGTCGGCTCAACGAATGGACCGTGCCCTGGCTCAAAGGCTTCCGCAATTCGGCTCCGGTGCGGATCGGCAACAGCGCCCATAGCCAACTCCAGCTCGATGTGTTCGGCGAGATGATGGACGCGCTGCATCAGGCCCGCCGCAGCGGCATCGACCAAAGTGACGATGGCTGGGCGGTACAGATCGCATTCCTCAAGCATCTCGAAAGCCTGTGGACCGAGCCTGATGAAAGCATCTGGGAGGTGCGAAGTGGCCGCCGCCATTTCACCTATTCCAAGGTGATGGCATGGGTCGCCTACGACCGCGCCATTAAGAGCGCCGAGGAATACGGCTTCGAAGGCCCGGTCGATCGCTGGAAAGAGCTCCGCACCGAGATCCACGCCGACGTCTGCCGCAAGGGCTACAACGCGCGGCGCGGCAGCTTCGTGCAGTCCTACGGCAGCCAGGAGCTTGACGCGAGCCTGCTGCTGCTGCCGACGGTCGGCTTCCTGCCACCAACCGACCCGCGCATCGTCGGCACCGTGGAGGCGATCGAGCGCGAACTGATGCACGGAGGATTCGTGCGGCGCTATGACACCACCAGCGCCGACGACGGTCTGCCGCCCGGCGAAGGCGTGTTCCTGGCCTGCAGCTTCTGGATGGTCGATGCCTACGTAATGCTGGGCCGTCTCGACGACGCCCACGCCATGTTCAAGCGGCTGGTCGCGCTGTGCAACGACGTTGGCCTGCTCAGCGAGGAATACGAACCGGAGTCGAAGGAATTGCTCGGCAATTTTCCGCAGGCGTTCTCGCATGTCGCCCTGGTCAACAGCGCGTTCAACCTGACCCGGGCCTCCAAGCCCGCCGAGCAGCGCGCCAATCACTCGGCGGCGGCGAGATAGCCGGACGGCGGGTTGGTGCGCGGCACCGCAGCGACCGGCGCCGGGCTCTGCAACGCGGCGATGAAGCGGTTGCCCCATTCCTTGATGTCGTTGTCGCCCAGCACCTTGACCAGGCTGCCATGGCGGGCGCGGCGCTCCTCCAATGGCATCGACAGCGCCTGGTCGATCGCCGCCGCGACCGCCTCCTGATCATAGGGATTGACCAGCAGCGCCGACTGGCATTCCACCGCGGCACCGGCAAAACGCGACAGGATCAGCACACCCGGATCCTCGGCGTCCTGCGCCGCCACATATTCCTTGGCCACCAGGTTCATGCCATCCCGCAAAGGCGTCACCAGCGCCGCCCGCGCCGAGCGATAGAGCCCGGCCAGCTGGGTGCGGCTGTGCGAGCGGTTGACATAGCGGATCGGAGTCCATGCCGCTTCGCCGTAATGGCCGTTGACGCGGCCGACCGTCTCGTCGATCCGCCGCTCCATGTCGGCATACTCGCGGATGTCGGAGCGACTCCTAGGCGTGATCTGGAGGTAGGTGACGCTGCCGCGCCAGCGCGGATAGCTGGTCAGGAATTGCTCGAACGCCCGCATCCGCATGCCAATGCCCTTGGAATAATCGAGCCGGTCGACGCCGATGATCATGCTTCGGTCGGCAAGGCTTCGCACCACCTCACGAACCGCGCCGAGCTTGCTGGCGCGGCGGGCGAGCCGCTGAAATTCCGCCATCTCGACGCCAACCGGGAACACCCCGATCCGCAAAGTCCGGATGCCGGCGACGAAGGTGCGGCGATCGCGGCTCGGCATCCGGCATTCGTCGGTCAGATAATCGGCGAGATTATTGGCGTCGTTGTCGGTCTGGAAGCCGACCAAGTCGTAGTGGCAGAGGCTCAGGATGGTGCGCTCGTGCTTGGGCAGTGCGGTGAGCAGGTCCGGCGGCGGAAACGGGATGTGCAGGAAGAAGCCGATCTTGTTCTCGACGCCACGCTCGCGCAACGCTTTGGCGAGCGGCAGGAAGTGATAGTCGTGCACCCAGATGACGTCGTCCGGCTTCAAGAACGCCTGAAGCCGGTCAGCGAACATCTCGTTGACGCGCAGGTAGCCTGCCATGTCGCGGCTGGAAAACTCCGACAGGTCGAGCCGGTAATGCAGGATCGGCCACAGCATGCGGTTGGCGAAGCCGTTGTAGAATTCCTGAAAGTCGGTCCGCGAGATGTCAGTGGTGATGTAGGTCACGCCGGCGTGCTTCTGCTCGCGCACCGCTTCTTCGCCCTTCGGCACGGTGCGGCCGCTCCAGCCGAACCAGACACCCTGGTTGCGCTTGAGGAAGGACCGCAGCACCACCTCGAGGCCGCCGGCTCGCGCACCGCCGTCGCGATTGGGCACGGCGACGCGATTCGACACCACCACAACACGCGATTGTCGGGCGGCCGTCATGACGCGATGGCCTCCCGCACCGCCAGCAACCCGAGCCAATGCCGTACGTCGGCCGGCGAATTGAAATGTTTCTCCACGTGCGGCAGCTTGCGGCTGACAGACATCACCTCACCCTTGAACTCGGGCATCACATCGAAGGCATCCTCGTCGGTGCGGTCGTCGCCGACGAAGATCGGCGCCCGCCCCTGAAAGGGCGGATAGGTCATGAGCTGGCGAACCGCCGAGCCCTTGTTGAAGTCGGCATGCTTGATCTCGAGGACGGCCTTGCCGGCCAGGAGTTCATAGGAGTCGTCGGCCCACGCCTCAAACGCGTGCTTGACGTCATGGTTGAGGGAGACGCCCTGCTTGGGCACCTGGCGATAGTGCAGCGCGATCGAATAGCCCTTGTCCTCCACCAGCACGCCCGGATGCCTGACGGCGATATCCTTCAGCCGCTGGCGGAAGATCGGGTCGAGCGGGGCCGCGCGGCCGGCCAAGGTCGGGCCGTCGGCAACCGGGCGCATCTCGGCGCCATGGCCGCCGATCGCCACGAACTGGAATGGGGCAAAGAATTCGTCGATCTCGGCGATCGGCCGGCCGCTGACCAGCGCCAACGCACCGCCAAGACGGTCGCGGACCCGCGCCAGCGTCTGCGGCAGGTCGCGCGGCACAACGACCTCGCGGGGGGTCGGCGCGATGTCGAGCAACGTGCCATCGATATCCAGCAAGATTGCAAGCCGGCTGAAGTCATGAGAATCGAACATCACGTGCGGTTTTCCAATCGGTTGAAACTCCGCCGCCGAAGTTTTCACGGTTGAACCTTGCAAAGACATTGAAAGCTTGAGTCCCCCCGGGGGTTAACGCGGAAGTTCCCTCCTGGTTGCAGTCAGCGATGGCGGCTTGCCGCGGTCAGCTACGGCTACCGCAATGCAATTCCCGACGGCGACCGCGCAAAGCGTGACAAAACTGCGGCAATCCCCGCTGTTTTCTTTAATCCCGGCCCAGGAACATCGATCCCTGCCCAGCGTTGGCTGTCGACGCGCGTCGGGTAAAAGTTCCATCGAACAGCGAGGGATTAATGCCGACAGCCCGCTATTTCATTTTGCACGATCAGACTGCGGACGAATGGCGCATCAAATACGGCGACGACGAATACGGCCCTTACAAGACTTAGGACGAAGCCATGGTGTTCGCCATTGATGCCGCGCAAAAGCTTGGCTCCTATGGCGAAAGCGTGGAGGTCTGCCTGATGGGCGAGAATGGCCATTTCCACACCGAATGGACCTCCGCCAAGGACCGCCACGCGCAGTCCGCCCGGGGTTGAGCGGCTTTCCGTTCCATCTCGCAGACATCCATGCGGCACCGCCGCGTGGATTTCTGTTGCGATTAAGAACCGCGGCGTCGTCGAAAGCGTCCGAAATCTTAAAACGGACCGGAACCAACCTGCCACAATTCCGTTAGCTCTGCAGACGTGGCCACCACGTGGTCACGCCGGCGCCGGGCGGCGTTCCCCCCTCCCCCCGACAGAAGCCGTCCGGCGCACTAATTTCTCGGGGAACTTCCTAAAGTTCATCGATGAACGTGTCCCACGCGGACGCGTCCGGGCTGTCGCAAACCCAGGCATCCTTGGCAAACCATTCGTGCTCTCGCTCGCAAAGCGGGCATTGAACGCGGGAGAAAAACACCGGCGCACGCTGAAATTCGGCGGTGTTCATCTCGAAACCGGTTGGAATCTCGCGCCCGGTCTGCGGACAAATGATCATCACCACTCCCATCGGCCAACTCCTCATCCGAATCGCCGATTGGGCAAGTACCCGCCGTGTGCGAACATTGTTTGACAGGGCGAGGGCCGCTCTGCGGCAATCGCCGCGGCGGGGATGCTCGACTCGACGATGCGGCCAACTCGAATTTTAGCGCGTCAGCGCGCTCTTGACGCGGATCGTGATCGCGGCGGGCAGGCCATCGAGATATGGCCCGGTGAAGAACGTCTCGCCAGAGCCATCGCCGTACAGGCGATCATAGGTGTCGATCATGGAGCGAAGGTCGTCGACGCAGGACGGCACCGACTCGACGATCAGGTTGTTGATCTCAGCCGAGTTTTCCAGAACCCGAAAGCGCGGATCGGCCGAGACCGTGCGGGCGATGCAGTCGGTCGCCGTCGACACCAGCGGCTGCATCAGAGCATCCTTCCGATCGGCGGGCAGCGTGGCGCTGCGCTCGGGCGGCGGCCACGGCACGCTGCGGTCGACCGCGACCGGAACGAGCAACGACCCGGCCAAAAGCGCTGTGGTGACAATTGCGATGAAAACCATTCCCCTTCCCCGATTCCGAAACTAGCAAGTCCCGCTCGCCCGCCAAACAAGCAACCGGCGTGCCTGTGATTTTCGACAGGAAAGTTATCCGGCGATATCCGCGGGAAGCGGAACCGATTCCTGTTCCGCCGAGTTGGGAACTCCAGTAGGAAACGTCCAGGAACCGCATATTCGGCACCGGGAATTGGAATAGGCGTTCCCAAAGTTGGAGCGAAACAATGTCTCTCGGAACCATTCTTCTGATCATCCTTATCGTACTGCTGGTCGGCGCATTCCCGAGTTGGCCGTACAGCACGGGCTGGGGCTACTACCCGGTCGGCGGCATCGGCACGATCCTGGTCATTGTGTTGATCCTGCTTCTGCTGGGCCGGCTCTAACCACGATCGCATCCGCGGCCATTGCAAAGGGCCCGCATGTCGCGGGCCCTGTTGCATTCCCTCCGCCGCAGCGACCGCAACTCCAGGAACCAAATCAAGACGCCCGACTTGATGTGCGGACCGGCCGTAATTCCCCTCCCCTCGTGCTCGGCCGGTAATATAGGCGTAGCCGCCTTGGTGGCTGCGCCCGTCTCATTTCAGGTCAGCCAAAGTTCCCGCACCATTGGAACCGGTTCCCGCCATCCTGCGTTGAAGCGTGGAAGTTCGCGGCATAGGCCGCGGGGAGCAGAGGAACATCATGGCCCGTAAAAGCACGAGTAACGGAAACGGTCATACCGTTTCCGAGGACATCGTCGGCATCGAGCGCGAGATCGGCGCGCTGATGCACGACATCGAGGCGCGAGTCGGCAAGCTGCAGGCACTCGCCAAGCGCAGCGCAAAGGAGGCTGCGAACGGCGCAACCGAATTCGTCTCTGACACAGTCTCCGATGCCGCCGACAGCGTGCGCAACGGAGCTGGCGCCATGTCCGACGAAGCCGCACGAATGACCGGCGACGCCATTCGCCGCATCGAGGATGAGGTCGGTCAGCGCCCTTTGCTAACGCTCGCCATCGCGGCGGGCATCGGCTTCTTGGCGGGAATGGCCGGACGCCGCCACTGAAGGACGGCTCGAAAAGGGGGAGCACGATGAGCATCACCGCCGTCGTCAGCCACTTCATGAGCGGCTTTCTCGATACGGTACGTCGAAGCGCGATCGCCTATTCTATCTGTGCGCTCTGCGGCATCGCCATCCTGGTCCTCGGCACCTGCGCCGCGGTGATGGCGCTGATCCCGGTGGTCGGGGCGGTCTATGCGCAACTGATCGTCGCCGCCTTTTTCGTCATGGTTTTCGTCATGACGATGATCTGGCTGCAGCGGCCGGCGCCTGCGCCACGGGCGGTGCCTTCCAATGCCAGCGCCGAAATCCCCCAGCGGCAGGCGCAGATCGCCCAGCTCGCCATGATCATCGAGGCGCTGATGCTGGGCTATTCGATGTCGCGGCGTCGCCGCTAGATCAGGAAAAATGCACGCGTGAAAACTGATCGGCCTTGCGCGCCACCGCGCGGCCATAGGCGCGCTTGCCGACCACGTTGATAATGAACGAGTTCACCACATCCGCACTGAGCGGCATCGGTCTCCTAACATCGACGATCAACACCGCGCGCATCTCGGTGCTGGTGTTGACCACCGCGTGCGGCCAGCTGTCGTCGAACAGCACGCCCTCGCCTTCCTTCCAGACGTAGTCCTGCTTGTTCACCACGATCTTCGGCGGATTGACCGCCGGCACCCGCACGCCGAGGTGGTAGCGCAGATAGCCCATGTAGGGGCCTTCGTGCTCCGGCACCGACTTGCCGGGGTCGAGAATGGAAAAGAACGCCTGGACCAGATTGGGGATGCGCTCCAGCACCTTGCAGGTCTCCGGACAGCGGGCCCGGTTCTGCTCGACCTTGTGGCCGAGCACCTCCAGCACGAAGACGCTCCAGCGCCTTGGCGTGGTTGCCGAAATGTCGCGCTCGCCGGAATCGACCTCATGGTATTGCGGAAGCTCGACGCCGGCCTCGACCACCTGGTCGAACTCCCGGCGAATGGCCGGATAGGCCTGGGTGATCAAGTCGAGCGACGGATAGGTTTCCGCGATATCGAAGTAGGTCGGCCGCGGCGCGTCGAGATGCAGGCCGAGATAGCCGTTCAGCGCGGATTTGAAGATGTGATAGTCGAGCTTCATTCGACGCTTATACAATGACCGGCGAAGCCGTCGCCAGATCAAAGTACCCGCTGGCCAAGACCGGACCGGCACGAAAACAGCGGCTCTCGCGAGCCGCTGTTTCCATCAGGACGCCACCAACGTCTTCAGTGGCAGACCATTTTCCCTGCGACCATGGAGCAGCTCGGTGGCTTGGGTGGCGGCGGCGCCTTCGGAGCAGTCGCCGTCGTTTTCGGCGCCGAGGCTGCCGTATAGGTGGCCGAACTGCGCGCGCCCCGGCTGGAGCGCGCGTTTTGCATTGATGCAGCTGTTTAGGCCGAGACGCGCCGCTGCGGCCGCTTGGCGCGCCGCTCGAAGAACAGCACCTGGCTGATCACCGCCGACACGGTGGCCGGCTGGAAGGGCTTGGCGATCAGGAAGGCCGGCTCGGGTCGCTCGCCGGTCAGGAAGCGCTCTGGATAGGCGGTGATGAAGATCACCGGCACCTCGAAGGTCTTCAGCAACTCGTTGACCGCGTCGAGGCCGGAGCTGCCGTCTGCGAGTTGGATGTCGGCGAGGATCAGGCCGGGCCTCTTGGTCTTGGCGAGCGTCACCGCGGCCGAATGGGTGCGGGCGACACCCAGCACCTTGTGGCCGAGATTCTCGACCAGCCCTTCAAGGTCCATGGCGATGAATGTTTCGTCCTCGATAATGAGCACGTCGGTGGCGATCTCGGCGGCAAGCTCGCGGCCGGATTGCTCGACCAAGGTCCGCAGTTGCCGCACGTCGATGTCGAGAATGTGGGCGGCGTCCTCCTCGGAGAAGCCTTCCAGCGCGACAAGCAGAAAAGCCTGTCGCGGCAACGGGGTGATGTGGCCGAGCCGCTGCTCGACCGTCTGTTTCGGATCGGTCGCCGGGTCCGACTTGGCGTTCACGTCGACCGAATTCCAGATCTTGGTGAAGAGCCGATAGAGCGCGACACGCGGCGATGTGGCGTTGGCAACCACGCCCGGATCGGCGATCAGAGCCTCCAGGGCCGCGGTCACATAGGCGTCCCCTGATTGCTGGCTGCCGGTTAAAGCGCGCGCATAACGGCGCAGAAACGGCAGATGCTGGGTGACGGCTTGTGCGGTGGACATCGCGACCCCTCCGTTGCGATCAGGTGGCTGTTTACCGGCGTCTAATGCCTGCCGTAAGAAAAAGTTCCATTACGAGGAACCATAGGCAAATGTGGGCGTTGATGCCCCCTGAGGAGGTCTTCGAAGGCGCCAGGTTGGGCTTTCGACGGCCGACGGGGGGCTGGACTGAATATGGTGCACGGGGAGCCATGATGAAAGACCGGAAGCCGCCGGAAAACCCGGGATCGGACGAATCGATGGAAAGCCGACCGAGCGCCATGAAAAAGGGCAAACAAGCCGCACTGGGACGCGATATCCAGGCGAAGATCGGCCAGCAGTTGCGCTCGTATTACGACACGCTGATCGAACCGACCCCGGACCGGTTCTCGGACCTGCTGCGTCAGCTCGACAACCCTGGCAAGAAAGAGGGCACGGAATGAGCCTCGACCCCACCCTCAGGGATCAAATCCTGGCGGCGGTGCCAAGCCTCCGCGCTTTTGCCATTTCGCTCAGTGGCAATGTCGACCGCGCCGACGATCTGGTGCAGGAGACGCTGTTGCGCGCGCTCGCCAACATCCATTCCTTCCAGCCCGGCACCAACATGCCGGCCTGGCTGTTCACCATCCTTCGAAACCTGTTCCGCTCGGAATACCGAAAGCGCCGCCGCGAGGTCGAGGACGCCGACGGCAGCTATGCCGAGACGCTGAAGACGCAGCCGGAGCAGACCAGCCACGTCGAGTTCAAGGAATTCACCGTCGCGCTGAACAAGCTTCCGGAAGATCAGCGCGAGGCGCTGATCTTGATTGGGGCGTCGGGCTTCTCTTACGAGGAGGCAGCCGAGATTTGCGGCTGCGCGGTCGGCACCATCAAGAGCCGCGTTAACCGCGCCCGCACCAGGCTTGCGGGCCTGCTGCACATCGAGAACCCAAACGACTTCGGTCCCGACCGCGCCACCCGCGCGGTGCTGAGCGGCGACGACGTCGCCTGATACCTTTCAACGATACGTTCAAAATGCAAATCGCCCGGCTCTTCGCCGGGCGATTGCGTTTCAGGAGGGTTCCGTCGCCGGGAACTTTGCCCACCACTCGGCGTTGAACGGACGACACTTTCCGGGGAACACCATGTCGGCCACCACATCCCGCAGCGCCCACGGCAGTCATGCCAAGAACGGTCACGCCAACGGCAAGCCTGCGGCCAAACACGCCAACGGCTCGCACACCGTCAAATCCAGCTCCAAGCCGAACGGTGCGGCGAACCACAAGAAGCCGAGCTGGTTCACGCTGTTCGCGCAGAAGACCGCGCAGCTCGCCGGCCGGCCGTTCACGTTCATGGTGGCGGTGCTGGTCATCATCGTGTGGGGCGTCAGCGGGCCGCTGTTCAACTACAGCGACACATGGCAACTCGTCATCAACACCGGCACCACGATCGTCACCTTCCTCATGGTGTTTCTGATTCAGCATACCCAGAACCGCGACTCGCTCGCCTTCCAGGTCAAGCTCGACGAACTGATCATCAAGCTGCACGGCGCCGGCAACGAGCTCGCCGGCGCGGAAGATCTCTGCGACGAGGATCTCGAGGCGCTGCACGAGACCTATCGCAAGCGCGCCTCGCACGCGCACGAGGTGCTGGAGAAGCGCCGCAGCACACGCTGAATCACGAAGAAAGGCGAGACACGAGCAACTTCTTCAACAGCCTGTTAAGTCATATCAAGTTGTTATTGTCGAACAAGTTGGTCACCTCTGGTAAATACAAATGAACGTGCAGTAAATAAAGGTACGATAATCTTCGCGGTGCTACAACGAACGCGACCCGGCGTCTGTCGATTTGCGACTCGCTTCAATCTTTGCAATCCATTTCCCGATGACGTCGCAGCCGACCATTCTGGTGTTCGATTCCGGGCTTGGCGGGCTCACCGTCTTCCGCGAGGTCGTCAAGGCGCGCCCCGACGCGCGCTTCATCTATGCCGCCGACGATGCGTTCTTCCCCTACGGCCGCCACGACGAGCCGGTGCTGATCGCCCGTGTCATCGAGGTAATGGGCAAGCTGATCGCGGCGCACCGGCCGGACCTCGTGGTGGTCGCCTGCAACACGGCGTCGGTCCAGGCGCTCGCCGAGCTGCGCAAAAACTTCCAGGTTCCGTTCGTCGGCACCGTGCCAGCGATCAAGCCGGCATGCTCAAGCTCGCAAAGCAAGCTCGTCACCGTACTCGGCACCGAGGCGACGGTGAAACGCGAATACACGCGCGCGCTCATCCGCGAGCATGGCAACAACTGCACCGTGACGCTGGTCGGCTCGCCACGGTTCGCCGAGCTCGCGGAGGCTGACCTCAAGGGCGAAGCCGTGTCCGACCGCGACATCGCCGCCGAGGTTTCGCCTTGCTTCGTCGAGGCGGATGGCAAGCGCACCGACACCATCGTGCTCGCCTGCACGCACTATCCTTTGATCCTGCCAAGACTTCGAACGACTGGCGCCTTGGCCGGTTAACTTCATCGATCCGGCTCCTGCCATCGCGCGCCGGGTGCTCGATCTGCTCGGACCGGCGGGGCCGGGTGTCGCGCCATCCCCCGCCCGCGCCGTTTTCACCTCGGGCCGGCCGCCCGCCCCCGCCTTGGCGGCTGCTTTGGCGGGATTCGGCCTCACCGAAAGCACCTCAACCGGTGTTTGACACCCCCGGCAATTGCCCCTAAACACTGCCCATCTCGAGGGCCGTTTGGCCCGCGCGGTGTTTCGCGACCCGCGGTTTTGCCAGTTTTCGCAAAGACTTTTGCGCTTTGGCTGCAAAACCTGTCGGTTCCGGCAAGCCCGGGACAAAGGAGGGCGCGATCCTCAAAACCTGAACATGAGGACGCGATGACCAAGCGCCACGAGGCGAAGTACAAGATCGACCGCCGTATGGGCCAGAATGTCTGGGGCCGCCCGAAGAGCCCCGTCAACAAGCGCGAATACGGCCCCGGCCAGCACGGTCAGCGCCGCAAGTCCAAGCTCTCCGACTACGGCGTCCAACTCAAGGCCAAGCAGAAGCTGCGTGGCTACTACGGCAATATCTCCGAGCGGCAGTTCCGCGGCATCTACCAGGAGGCGCGGCGTTTGAAGGGTGACACCGGCGCCCACATGGTGGGGCTGCTGGAGCGCCGTCTCGACGCCATCGTCTATCGCGCCAAGTTCGTGCCGACGGTGTTCGCGGCGCGGCAGTTCATCAACCACGGCCACGTCAAGGTGAACGGCCGCCGGGTGAACATCGCAAGCTTCCAGATGAAGGTCGGCGACGTCGTCGAGGTCAAGGAAGCCTCGCGCCAGATGGCGCTGGTGCTCGAAGCGCGCGCGCTCGGCGAGCGAGACGTGCCGGACTACATCGAGGTCGACGACGGCAAGCTCGCTGCCAAGTTGACGCGGGTGCCGGCGATGAACGAGGTCCCGTATCCCGTTCAGATGGAGCCGCATCTGGTGGTCGAATATTACTCGCGCTGACGCGCATTCGATTTAACGAGCGACGAAAGGCCGTCTTGCAGACGGCCTTTTTGTTTGCCCGAAATTTCAGCGAATCAGCCCGCACGAGGGCTATGCACGCTGTGGATTGCATAGGCGTAAGTGCCTGGGATTGGCCGATATTGTGCCATTCTTGTCGGACCCCCCTGTATCTAGTAAATTTTGGGCGCGAATTGTCGGGCTATGCGTAAAAATTCCGCGATCGCAACATGGGAAACCGCTCACATGAATGCAATTCAGAATATGAAGTCTTGGATTGGTGCGTTGACTGACCTCGGCCTGACCCTGCTTGGGTTGGGCATCGTCTGTGCGTTGCTGGTCGGCGGCGCGAACATTCCGTTCTTCGGCAATGTCGCCGCCAACATCACCTCCTTCGTCAAGGATCTCGGCAGCCAGGGTTTGGTCGGGTTGATCGCGCTCGGCTTCATCCTTTGGCTGTTTGCCAATCGCTCCGCGGCGTAACGGCCAACGACGATCTGGTGACTTGAGAGCCAACCGGGTGGGGAGCGCAAGCTCCTCACCTGTTTGGTTCGGGGGCGCGCATGATGCAGTTCCTCGAAAAGGCGCGGCGCTTTCTCTGGCTGTTCGTCGAGCTTGGATTCCTGACGATCCTGTCGGTGATCCTGATCTACCTGATCCTCGGCGAGAACTCCGGCGTGTTCGTCACGACGGTGGCCGACAATGTAAAGAAGTTCGCCAACGACGTGCCGACGCCGAGCCTGATCGGCATCGGTGTTGTCCTCGCCATCATCTATCTGGTGATGCAGCGGGTCCGCTGACTTAAGACGCGGATGCCCGGCACAAGGCCGGGCATGGACAGGTCGCCGCTTCGACGAACTACGCCGTCGCCTTGTCTTTGACCGGCAGGCCCTTTTCCTTCATCAGCGACTGCAGTTCGCCGGCCTGGAACATCTCGCGGATGATGTCGCAGCCGCCGACAAACTCGCCCTTGACGTAGAGCTGCGGGATCGTCGGCCAGTTCGAATAGGTCTTGATGCCGTTCCGCAGTTCCTCGTTCTCCAGCACGTTCAGCCCTTTGTAGGGCACGCCGAGATAATCGAGGATCTGGACGACCTGCCCGGAAAACCCGCACATCGGGAATTGCGGGGTGCCTTTCATGAACAGCACCACATCATTGGCCTTCACTTCATTGTCGATGAACTGATTGATGGCCATGGATTTTCCCTTTCCTGCGGCCGATTCGAGGTCGGCGCGGTCATGGTCATATGTAACCCAAGCATCCGCGGTTCCCAAGGGGTAGCCCACGTCCTCACGGTGACTTTATGGGGGCAAAAAAGGTGCCTTCAACCTCGACAATGTCGTCCTGGTTCAGCCCGGCGACCTCGACGATGGTCCGCGGCGGATAAGGCCCGCCGGCCCAAAGCTCCTCCTGGACGCGATTCACGATCGGCCGGTGCTGCTCCATGTCGGTGACATAGACGACCAGCCGGACCGCGTCGCGCAACGAGGCGCCTTCGCTTGCCGCGATCCGCGCCATGTTGTCGAACGCCTGCCGCACCCGCCGCTCATCGCCGGAAACGAGCGCGTTGCTCACCGGATCGATGCCGCGCATCCCCGCGACGAAAACGAAATCGCCGGCTCGCGCCGCAACGCTCCAGGTTCCGGTCGGGGCGATGGCGCCCTCCGGCGACAATATCCGCACGCCGTTGGGAGAGACGGCCATGATGCAGCGGTCAGCCTTCCGGCAACCCGGTCTGCAAGGCGAGCGCATGCAATGCGCCGCCCATCTGGCCCTTCAGGGCGTTGTAGACCAGTTGGTGCTGCTGGACCCGCGATTTGCCGCGAAAGCTCTCTGCCAGCACGGTGGCCGCATAATGGTCGCCGTCACCGGCCAGATCGCGGATGGTGACCGTGGCGTCGGGAATCCCGGCTTTGATCAGCGTTTCGATGTCATTGGCATTCATCGCCATGAGCAGGTCCTTGAATGCGTGCCCGGCCATCGTTGAGCACGGCCGCACCGATTCATACTGAGATTATGCCAAATTCAGGCCGGCGGCGCTGCGATATTCAATTTCCGCACCGGGGATTAATTTGGCACCCAAACTGCATGTTCGGCGTTGGGGAAGAGACGTCCGCATCGATAGGACTGCAACATGCTCGATACCGCGCTGCTTATCGCCTCCGCGCTCAGCCTTGCGTTAATGGTCGTCTTTTCCGAGTTGCCTTGATCGCTCATCAAGCCGGCGCGGCCATATACGCCGGCAGCCAGCCCTCGAAGCGATCGACCAACGTCTTGATGGCGGTGGCGCGTTCGCCCGGAATGACGATGCCGTCGCCGCCGGTCGAACCGATCCGGTGCACGGGCACGCTGGCCGCCTGCACGCGCTGGATCACCTTTTCGGCGCGGTCGGCGGGAACCGTCACCAGATAGCGCGCCTGGTCTTCGCCGAACCAGAAGGCGTGGGGCGGCGTGTCGTCGGGAACCGCGTCGAGGCGGGCGCCGATGCCCGAAGCCATCGCCATTTCTGCCACCGCCACCAGCAGCCCGCCATCGGACAGGTCATGCACCGCGCTGACCAATCCATCGGCGATCAGCGCGCGAACGACGTCGCCGTTCTCGCGCTCCTCGATCAGGTCGACCGGCGGAGGCGCACCCTCCTCGCGACCGCAGATGTCGCGCAGATAAACCGACTGGCCGAGCCAGCCTTGCGTCTCGCCGATCAGCAGGATCGCCTCGTCCGTGGCCTTGAAGGCCAGCGTCGCCGACTTGGTGAAGTCCGACAGCACGCCAACCCCGCCGATGCTTGGCGTCGGCAGAATGCCGCGGCCTTGCGTCTCGTTGTAGAGCGACACGTTGCCGGATACGACCGGGAAGTCGAGCGCCTTGCAGGCCTCGGCGATGCCGCGCACGCAGCCAACAAGCTGCCCCATGATCTCCGGCTTCTCGGGATTGCCGAAGTTGAGGTTGTCGGTCAGCGCCAGCGGCGTGCCACCGACCGCGGTGATGTTGCGCCAGGCTTCCGCCACCGCCTGCCGCCCGCCCTCCAGCGGATCGGCCTCGCAGTATCGCGGCGTCACGTCGACGGTGAGCGCCAGCGCCTTCGGCCCGTCGTTGATGCGCACCACGGCCGCGTCGCCGCCTGGCCGCTGCACCGTATTGCCGAGGATGACGTGATCGTATTGCTCCCAGACCCATCGTTTGGAGCAGAGGTCGGGCGTGGCGAGCAGCTTTTCCAGCGCGTCGGGTATCCGCATCGGCGGATGCACACTTGAAGCCCTGATTGCGGGCTTCTTCGGCGTAGCGGTGTAGGGGCGATCATAGACCGGCGCCTCGTCGCCCAATTCCATGATCGGCAGATCGGCCATCACCTCGCCAGAGTGCTTGACGATGAAGCGCTTGCTCGGCGTGGTGTGGCCGACGATGGCGAAGTCGAGCCCCCACTTCTTGAAGATCGCCTCGGCCTCGGCTTCCTTCTCGGGCTTGAGCACCATGAGCATGCGCTCCTGGCTCTCCGACAGCATCATCTCGTAGGCGCTCATGCCGGTCTCGCGACAAGGCACCTTGTCGAGTTCGAGGTCGACGCCGAGATTGCCCTTGGCGCCCATCTCGACGGCCGAGCAGGTCAGTCCCGCAGCCCCCATGTCCTGGATGGCGATGACGCAGCCCTTGTGCATGATCTCGAGGCAAGCTTCGAGCAGGAGCTTCTCGGAGAACGGATCGCCGACCTGCACGGTCGGCCGCTTCTCCTCGGCGCCTTCGCCGAACTCCGCCGACGCCATGCTGGCGCCGTGGATGCCGTCGCGGCCGGTCTTTGAGCCGAGATAGACGATCGGCATGCCAACGCCCGACGCCGCCGCGTAGAAGATCTTGTCCTTCTCCGCGAGGCCAACGGCCATGGCGTTGACGAGGTTGTTGCCGTTGTAACGCGGGTGGAACCGGACTTGGCCGCCGACCGTCGGCACCCCGAACGAGTTGCCGTAGCCGCCGACGCCCGCCACCACGCCCGACACCAAGTGCCGGGTCTTTGGATGGTTCGGATCGCCAAACGAGAGCGCATTGAGACAGGCGATCGGCCGCGCCCCCATGGTGAAGACGTCGCGCAGGATGCCACCGACGCCGGTCGCAGCCCCCTGGTAGGGCTCGATGTAGCTCGGGTGGTTGTGGCTCTCCATCTTGAACACGACGGCAAGCCCATCGCCGATATCGATCACGCCAGCATTCTCGCCGGGCCCCTGGATCACCCAGGGCGCCTTGGTCGGCAGGTTGCGCAGATGCACCTTGGAGGACTTGTACGAGCAGTGCTCGTTCCACATCGCCGAGAAGATGCCGAGTTCGGTGAAGCTCGGCTCCCGGCCGATCAGGTCGAGGATGCGCTGGTACTCCTCCGGCTTGAGGCCGTGCTCGGCGATCAGCTCGGGCGTGATGGAGGGTTCGTTTCGGCTCACCGCCGATATGTAACGTCCGCGGCCGGCAATTTCACCCGCCGCGGACCACGCATCCACGCCTATTATTCGACAATGTCCCGAAAGCGCCTCAGCCCCGCCCGGCAAAAAACATGCTGGCGTAGATTTTCCGGCGTACGCCGTCCGGCAGCTTGGCGATCGCCAAATGCAGCGTTTCCAACGTGAGACAGGGCTTGCCCGGCTCCAGGGTGGGCTTGAAATAGGCGCCGGTGGTGACGTCTTTCAAATTGAGCCCCTCGCGCGTCAGCGAAGCCTCGTATGCACGCGTTTCTTCCTTGGTCAACGGCTCGACCGGCTTGCCGTTCGCCGCACCCTCGGCAATCGCCTGGAACCGGTAGAGTGTGCCGAGCGTCATGAGCTGCCGCACGCTGTCTGGCGGCGGGCCTACGGCGGGGCTGTCGTCGCGGCCGAGCATCTTTAGGCAGAACGGCGCGCCTTCGGTGCCCAGCGCATGGAATAGGCTTGCCTCGTTGGCGGCGAGCCGGTCGATGGTGGGCATGCTGGCGCCGGCGCCGAATTTCAATTTGGCGCGCATGACCTCTTGGAGCCGCTCGGCAAGCTCCTGGCCAAACGCCTGATCCGGGGCGCCCTCGTTGCGGCGGCGGACCGCCTGTGCGACGAACTCGGCGTAATCGGCAGGGAAGCTTTTCTTCAACAGCGCCAGCAGTTCGGCATGCTCCGACTGCGCGAACTCGGCTTCGATGCTTTCGGCCGTCGCCATCGGCGGCGGGCACGCTTGCCGGTCCGGCGGCGTTCGCGGGAGCCGCGATCGGCGGCGGCGGGGTGACCGGGGGCACGGTGTCGCCGGAGTGCGGGCCAAGCGCGACATAGAATCCGCCGAAGGCCAGCAGCACGAGGGCCAACACAGCCCCGATTAGGAGGCGGCCATCCATGACGCGTCTCTACTCGACAAAATCCTGCGCTCCCCGGTCGATGCGACCGGCTGTAAGCTTAGCCTGTTCTGAGCCGGTTTAGGCGACTTTTGCGTAATGCTGGGTCAGGCCGGCGAACAGGCCACGGCCGTCGGTTGGCCCGATCTCACTCTCGACATGGTTCTCCGGATGCGGCATCAGGCCCAGCACGTTGCCGCCTTCGTTCAGGATTCCGGCGATGGCGTTGATGGCGCCATTGACGTTCCAGCGTGGGTCGAGGGCGCCGTCCGGCGACACATAGCGGAACGCCACCCGCCCCTCGCCTTCAAGCCGCGTGATGGTTTCGCGGTCGGCGGTGTAGTTGCCCTCGCCGTGGGCGACCGGCACGCGGATCACCTGGCCAGCGTTGTAGCCGCCCGTGAACGGGGTATCCGAACGCTCGACCCGGAGATGGACGTCCTTGCAGATGAAGCGGAGCTGGGAGTTTCGCATCAGCAGGCCCGGCAGCAGCCCGGACTCGCAGAGAATCTGGAAGCCGTTGCAGACGCCCAGCACCAGCCCGCCGCGGCCGGCATGGGTCCGCACCGCATCCATGATCGGCGCGCGCGCGGCGATCGCGCCACAGCGCAGATAATCGCCGTAGGAGAAGCCGCCGGGCACCACGACAAGGTCGGTGCCGGCCGGCAGCGCGGTGTCGGCATGCCAGACCATGCTTGGTTCGGTTCCCGACACAAGCTTCAACGTGCGCGCCATGTCGCGCTCGCGGTTGATGCCGGGGAAGACAACGACGGCTGATTTCATGGCTGTTTCACGTTCCTCGCTGGGGCGGCGTACCGGGTGGCGGCGCGGGCGGCCCCTCTTCGATGCGCATGACGTCGAGGAACTCGGCGAGTGCCTTCTTGGCAAGCTCGCGGTTGATCGACGACGATTGCACGCGGATCATCAGCGCACCGGCGAAGACGATCGCGGTGTCGATGTAGGTTTCCGACTTGTTGCGCGACAGCTTGGTCTCGTTGATGACCGACGGATAACCTTTCAGCGTCGCGGTGTCGGAAGCGAGCGTCTCAGCCTTCTCGGTCCCGTCCGACATCACCTCGCGGGCGGCGGACGCGGCGCGGATGCTCTTCGGCAACTCCTCCTTGGCGAAGCGCTCCAGTGCCTTCGGATCAGGATGGCGGGTCGGACTCTTGCCGAACAGGAAGACGACGGACTGCGGATCGGAGCAGGCCAGCGGCTTGCACTTGAAAATCCGCCGCGTTCCGCTGTTGAGGCTCAGCGCTTCCCATTTGTCCGGCTCCGGCGCCTTGGTGGTGACGCGGATGCTGCCGGGCTTGATCGGCGCAGGCGGCACCGAAGGAGTGGCGTCGCCGCCGGTCTGCGCCCATGACGACCCGGCGGACGCCATCAGCACGCACAGGGCGGTCGCAAGAATGTGGGCCTTCATGTCGCTCTCGCCAATCGCGCAGCCCCACTCAACCTAACACCTATCCGAGCACCTCGACCCGATAATTTTCGATCACCGTATTGGCGAGGAGCTTTTCCGCCGCATCCTTGAGCGCTGCTTCGGCCTTGGCCCGGTCAGCGCCCTCGACCTCGATGTCGAACACCTTGCCCTGGCGCACGCTGGCGACGCCCGCAACGCCGAGCGATTTCAGCGCGCCCTCGATGGCCTTGCCCTGCGGATCGAGAATGCCGGTTTTCAACGTGACGGTG
Organism: uncultured Alphaproteobacteria bacterium; assembly: GCA_963785665.1. Taxonomy (GTDB): domain Bacteria; phylum Pseudomonadota; class Alphaproteobacteria; order Rhizobiales; family Xanthobacteraceae; genus Z2-YC6860. The sequence goes on along the minus strand of CAWAWF010000013.1, from coordinate 186,416 downwards.
ACGCGCGCCTTCATGGCCCGGAGATAACCAGGATTCCGCCGCCCCGCAACCTCCGCAGGCGCGCCGCCCCCGGGTTTCTAGGCCGGGATCGCCTGCGATTGCGCCAGCATCTTGCCGCGGCCGGCAACGTGGCCGCTATCGCCGGCAAGCCGCATCGCCTTCCAGAATGCCGATTGCGTGCTGGTCACCACCGGGATGCCGTGACGCTGCTCGATCGGCTCGGCACAGCCGAGCGTGAGCAGGCCGCCGCAGGAGATCAGCACGGCGTCGGCCTTGCCGGCCTCCCCGATCGCCTTGCCGGACAAGTTCGATGATGTCCTGCTCGCTCTTCTTGCCCGGCTCGCCGAAGCCGAACAGGCCGAAGCCCTCCAGCGCCAGCACCTCGAAGCCGGCTTTCCGGAGAAAGTCCGCCAGCCGGTTGTTGACCTCGTCGGCATAGGCGGTCGCCACCGCGATCCTCTTGGCGCCGACGCTCTTCAGCCCGTCGACCACCGCCTCGCTCATGGTCGAGACCGGCAGCCCGGTTTCCTTGCGAAGCTGATCGAGCAACTGCTGATGCGCGTCGTAGCCGCGATAGAACGTCAACGACGTGCCGATCACCATGATGACGTCGACACCCTCTTTGGCCAGTTGCCGCGCGGCCGGCAGGATGCCGTCCCAGGCGGCGTCATAGCCCTCCGGCGTCAGCGCGCGAACGCCGACCGCGCGAGGTATGAACTTCACACCCGGATACATCATCGGGCCTTCGTCCGGCACCTTGTCGGTCGAGAACGGCACGACCAGGCCGATGGTGAGCTCTTTCGTCATCTGAAATTCTCCCTCACGCGCTGCCGGACTCTATCCTCAGTCCATGCTCACGCCTATGCCCCTGATGATCTTGGTCCAGCGCGCCGCCTCGACATCGATATAGGCCTGCGCCTGCTGCGGCGTGCTGGTGGTCGGCTGCATGCCGAGCGAGATGAAATGCCGCTCGGTCTCCGGCGTCTTCATGAAATCCATCAGCGCGGCATTCAGCTTGGCCACCACCGGCTCCGGCATGTGAGCCGGGCCGACCATCATCTGCCAGGTGTTCGCGTCATAGCCTTTGACGCCGGCCTCATCGAGCGTCGGCACGTCCGGCAGGTTGGCGGTGCGCGTCTTGGTGGTAACGCCCAACGCCGTGAGATGGCCCGACTTGACCAAGGGTGCCGCCGGCCCGACGTCGGCGAAATACACCGGCACATGGCCGGCGACGACATCGTTGATGGCCTGACCGCCGCCGCGATAAGGCACGTGCTTCATGTCGATGCCGGTCATGCTCATCAGCAGTTCCATGAACATGTGGTGCACCGAGCCGACGCCCGCCGTGGCGAACGTGAGCTCGCCGGGCTTGCGCTTTGGCGAGTGCGATCAGCTCCTGCACCGTGCTGACGCCGAGCGAGGGATTGACCGTCAGCACGAACGGCACGGTCGCGAGCAGCATGATCGGCGAGAAATCCTTGGTCGGGTCGTAGGCCAGATGCTTGTAGAGGCCGGGCGCCGCCGCAAAGGTCGACGCGGTGCCGAGCATGATGGTGTAGCCATCGGGTTCTGCATTGGCGACCAAGGTGGCGCCGAGCGTGGTGCCCGCACCGCCGCGATTCTCGATGATGAACGGCTGGCCGAGCCGTTGCTCCAAGCCGTGGGCAAGGAAACGCGCCAGCGCGTCGGTGCCGCCGCCGGCGCCGAACGGAACCACGATCTTTACGGGGCGGGTGGGGTAGTCCTGCGCGACGGCAACGCCGCTGCACGCCAAGATCACGAACGTCACGAATGCTGCGAATCTTCCGACCACACATCTCTCCACGTCATGCCCACCCATAGCCGTCCGAAGGACGGCGTCGCTTCGCTCGCCTATGTCGCGGGTATCCACGCGCTTGCTTCAGTAACGATCTAAAGACGCGCAATCCTAAAGACGTATGACGTATATGGCCGGGACAAGCCCGGCCATGACGTCGCAACGATGCACGATTGCAGGAGGGCGGCGAATTCAGCCCTTCACCAGCACCGGGCCGGTGCCCTGCGGCCGCTCGTTCTCGCTCATGATGCCGAGACGCCGCGCCACATCGGTGTAGGCCTCGAGCAGACCGCCGAGGTCGCGGCGGAAGCGATCCTTGTCGAGCTTGTCGTTCGACTTGATGTCCCACAGCCTGCAGGAGTCCGGCGAGATTTCGTCGGCGACCACGATCCGCATCAGATCGTTTTCCCAAAGCCGACCGCATTCCATCTTGAAGTCGACCAGACGGATGCCGACGCCGAGGAACAGCCCGCACAGGAAGTCGTTGACTCGGATGGCGAGCGCCATGATGTCGTCGATCTCTTGCGGCGTCGCCCAGCCGAACGCGGTGATGTGCTCTTCCGACACCATCGGATCGTTGAGCTGCTCGTTCTTGTAGTAGAATTCGATGATCGAGCGCGGCAGCTGCGTGCCCTCCTCGATGCCGAGGCGCTTCGCCAGCGAGCCGGCCGCGACGTTGCGCACCGCGACCGACAGCGGGATCATCTCGACCTCGCGGATCAACTGCTCGCGCATGTTGAGCCGGCGGATGAAATGCGTCGGCACGCCGATGTCGTTCAACCGCTGGAACAGGTACTCCGAGATGCGGTTGTTGAGGACGCCCTTGCCTTCGATCACCTCGTGCTTCTTGGCATTGAAGTCCGTGGCGTCGTCCTTGAAATGCTGGATCAGGGTGCCAGGTTCCGGGCCCTCATAGAGGACCTTCGCCTTGCCTTCATAGATGCGGCGTCGGCGGCTCATCGGAGTGTACCGTGGTTTGTTAAAATCCATCGAGGTGCCGTGGCTCCAGTGTGCGATCGAGGTCCGCGGCGGCGAGACGACAGGCAACACGAAATGGAATCAAACGCCTATCCGTTCACAACCAAAACCTATCCGATCGACTAGATCAGCACAATCGACATAAGCCGACTTCTTGGGGTGCGCAACGGACAAGTTTGCTGCGACGGTGGGTTGCCTTGACCCCTTGAAACCGTTGTGCAAAGCGCGCGTAGTTCGTAGCTTGTCGAAGGTTCCGGCATGTTAATAAAGAGGGCGACATGACGACGTTCGACAAACGCGAGCAAGGCTTCGAAAACAAGTTCGCGCACGACGAGGAGTTGCGCTTCAAGGCGACGGCGCGGCGCAACAAGCTGGTTGGATTGTGGGCCGCGGAAAAACTCGGGCTGTCTGGGTCCGTCGCCGACGCCTACGCCAAGGAGATCGTCGCCGCCGACTTCGAAGCGCCCGGCGACAACGACGTGGTGCACAAGCTGCGCAAGGATTTCGACGCCAAGGGCGTCCGCAATCCGACCAGCAGATCGCCGTTGTCATGAACGAGATGATGGCGAAGGCGGTCGAGCAGATCAAAGCCGGCAAATAACCGTCATGGCAAACCTTCCCGGCTATTCCCTAGCGCGCCGCCTTGCCGCCGGCGAAACCGTCTACACCGGCTGGTGCGCGCTGCCGGCGCCGATCGTCGCCGAGAGCATCGCCCGGGAGGGCTTCAACACCATCACCATCGATCAGCAGCACGGGCTGTGGGACACCGCGGCAACCGCCGTCGCCATCGCCTCGATCCGCGCCGCGGGCGCTGCCCCCATCGTGCGGATTCCGCTCGGCGCCTTTGCCGTCGCCAGCCGCTCGCTCGATTTCGGCGCCGAGGGCATCATCGCACCGATGATCAACACGGTCGCCGACGCCAAGGCGTTCGTCGGCGCTGCGAAATTTCCTCCGCTCGGCGAGCGGAGCTGGGGTCCGACACGGGCGATGACGCTGGCCGGTCTCACCGACCCGAAACAATATTTGATCGAGGCCAACGCGGCGACGGTGACGCTCGCGATGATCGAGACCAAGACCGCGATGGCCAATCTCGACGCCATTGCCGCGGTGCCGGGCATCGACGTGCTGTTCGTCGGACCGTCCGATCTCTCGATTGGGCTGACTGACGGCCGCGAACTCGACCCACACTCGGCTACCGTCAACAAGGCGCTCGATCAGATCGTCGCCGCCTGCAACAAGGCAGGCAAGATCGCCGGGCTCTATTGCGCCAACGCCGAGCGGGCCGTCGCCTGCGCCAAGCGCGGCGTCCGCTTCATGGCCGTCGGCAGCGATCTCGGCTTCCTCCGCGCCGGCACCGCGGCGCAGCTCAAGGTGCTGAAGGGTTGATCGCCGCTGCAAGGTTCTCAAGAACCTTGCCGACATCCGCGTCCACATCCGCCATCGCCACGTCGACCACGCGATAGCCGCGCTCGGTGAGATAGTTCCGCCGCTCGGCGCGCGCGGCGACCGCGGACGCCGCCTCGTCGGAGGGCACCAGCTCGATCGCCGCCCGTAGCGGAAACGACACCACGTCGGTGATGTGCGGACCGATCGGCACCTGGCGCTTGAAGCCGTGGCCGACGAAGCGCCGGTCCCGAATGAAAGCATCCCAAAACTTGCGCTCGGCCTCGGTCGGATTGCGGCGCAGCAGCCGCGCCAGCCCGCGCACCGGGCCGCGCTCGTTCGGCACCTGGCCGGCGTTGTGCTCCGCTAAGAGCGTGCGAAGCAGCGCCGCCTCGTCTCCGTTGAGCAGGCCTCCCCGCGCCGGGCCCTTTCGGCCTTCCGCGATCGCCGTGATGATGCCGTGCAGGGTGCGGATGTCCTGCTGGGTGAGCGCCATGCGGGTGAAGATGTTGCGCAGGTTGATCTGCATGGTGTCGCGCTTGTCGGGCGGGCGGAAGAACTCGACCTTTTCGAGCTCACCCTCCATGGCCTTGAAGAACGCCAGCAGTTGCTGCTTGCTCGCGGTCGGCGACCTGTCGCGCTCGGCGAACGGCAGCCCGGGGCCGGCGAGCTTGAACCACTCATAGGCGACGACCACCACCGCCTGCCCGAGATTGAGCGAGGCGAAGGCCGGATTGACCGGCAAGGTGACGATGCGGTCAGCGAGGGCGACCTCGTGGTTTTCCAGACCGATGCGCTCGCGGCCGAACAGGATGCCGACCGTCTCGCCGGCCGCGACCTGGGGCACCGCGAGGCGTGCGGCCTCGCCGGCGTCGATCACCGGCTTGGCCTGGTCATGCGCGCGCGCCGTGGTCGCCAGCACCAGCGTGCAATCGGCAATCGCCTCCTCCAGCGTGGGAAACAGCTCCGCATCGTCGAGGATACGATCTGCGCCCGAGGCCATCTTGCGCGCCTGCGGATTGGGCCATTCCTCCCGCGGCTTGACCAACCGCAGCCGTCCGAGCCCGAAATTCGCCATGGCGCGCGCCGCAGCTCCGATGTTCTCGCCCATCTGCGGCTCGACCAGGATCACCACCGGCCCCGGCTGCTGCACCCATCCCCTGGTCTTGTCGGTGCCAGCCCCTGGCATGCAGCGCTCCTCGGCGGGCAAATGCCCTGACAACGCAGCCCCTGCCCAAGCCGGGCGCTGGCGTCAAGCGGGCAGCCGATCCGCCCTGAAACTGGGCCGCCGGCGGCTATCCCGCGCCTGCTAACAAGGCTTTTACCAGCGGGGTGCGGATGCTATAGGGCGCGCCGAACTCCCGTCAGTCGGATTCCCGGTTGGCGGCCTCCGCGCCGAGAACAATTCATTTGAGGGCCCGAGGGGAGAAGCCATCCCCCGCCCGCCAATGGTCCGTTTCCGGTCGGCCCAAACACGCACGGCGACCAGAGGTGCCAGCATGCCGAATCTCGAGATTATGTGGACAAAAGTCGACGAAGCCCCGGCGCTCGCGACCTATTCCCTGCTGCCGATCGTCAAAGCCTTCGTCGGCGCGGCGGGTGTGTCCGTGACGTTGAAGGACATCTCGCTGGCCGGCCGCATCCTGGCCAGCGTTTCCGACAAGCTGCCCGCTTCGCAACGGCATAACGACGAACTCGCCGAGCTCGGCGCGCTGACGCTGAAGCCCGAAGCCAACATCATGAAGCTGCCCAACATCTCCGCCTCGATCCCGCAGCTCAAGGCCGCGATCAAGGAACTGCAGGGTAAGGGCTACGGCGTTCCGGACTATCCGGACAACCCGACGACGGACGCCGAGAAGGACATCAAGTCCCGCTATGACAAGGTGTTCGGCAGCGTCGTCAACCCGGTGTTGCGCGAGGGCAATTCCGACCGCCGCGCGGCCGGCGCCGTCAAGCAATACGCCCGCGACAATCCGCACAAGATGGGCGCCTGGAGCAAGGACTCCAAGTCGCATGTCGCTTACATGTCGGGCGGCGATTACTACGGCTCGGAAATCTCGACCACCGTTGCGGCCGCGACCAACGTCCGCATCGAGCTGGCTGCTGCCGACGGCAAGGTCACGGTGCTGAAGGCGAAGACCTCGATCGAGGCCGGCGAGATCATCGACGCCGCGGTGTTGAGCCGCAAGGCGCTGCGCGCCTTCTTCGACCAGCAGATCGCCGAGGCCAAGAAGGAAGGCGTGCTGTTCTCGCTGCACGTCAAGGCGACCATGATGAAGATCGCCGACCCGATCATTTTCGGCCACGCCGTTTCCGCCTTCTTCTCCGACGTGATCGAAAAACACGCCGCAACGCTGAAGAAGCTCGGTGTCAATCTCAACAACGGCTTCGGCGATCTGCTGACCAAGATCGAGACACTCCCGGAGGCCGAGAAGAAAGCGATCAAGGACGACATCGCGGCCGAGTACGCGAAACGGCCCGCCCTCGCCATGGCCAATTCCGACAAGGGGATCACCGGCCTGAATGTGCCGAGCGACTTCATCATCGACGCCACGATGCCGGCGATGATCCGCGAATCCGGCCGCATGTGGGGGCCCGACGGCAAGCTGCATGACGCCATCGCCGCGATTCCGGATCGCTCTTACGCGCGGCTCTATCAGGCGGTGATCGAGGACTGCAAAGCCCAAGGCGCGTTCGATCCCAAGACCATGGGCTCGGTTCCGAACATCGGGTTGATGGCGCAGAAGGCCGAGGAGTACGGCTCGCACGACAAGACGTTTGAAGTGCCGGCAAGCGGGACGGTTCGCGTCGTCGCCGATGACGGCAAGGTGCTGCTGGAGCGACCGGTCGAGACCGGAGACATCTTCCGCATGTGCGAGCTCCGGGACGCGCCGATCCAGGACTGGGTCAAGCTCGGCGTGCGGCGCGCGCGCCTCACCAAAACCCCGGCAGTGTTCTGGCTCGACAAGAATCGCGCACACGATGCGCAGGTGATCGCCAAGGTCGAGAAGTACCTGAAGGATCAGGATACGTCGGGGCTCGACATCCGCGTCCTGGCGCCGGTCGAAGCGATCAAGTTCTCGCTCGAGCGCATCCGCAAGGGGCAGGACACGATCTCGGTCACTGGCAACGTGCTGCGCGATTATCTGACCGACTTATTCCCGATCATGGAGCTCGGCACCTCGGCCAAGATGCTGTCGATCGTTCCGCTGTTGGCGGGCGGCGGCATGTTCGAGACCGGCGCCGGCGGCTCGGCACCCAAGCACGTCGAGCAGTTTGAGCACGAGGGCTATCTGCGCTGGGATTCGCTCGGCGAGTTCCTTGCGCTCGGCGCGTCGCTCGAACATCTGGCGGACACCTACAAGAACGCCAAGGCGCAGGTTCTCGCCGAGGCGCTCGACGCGGCGATCGGCAAGTTCCTCAAGTTCAACCGCAATCCCGCGCGCAAGGTCGGCGAGCTCGACAATCGCGGCAGCCACTACTATCTCGCGCTGTACTGGGCCGAGGCGCTGGCCGCGCAGACCAAGGACAAGGAGTTGCAAGCCCGCTTCAAGCCGCTGGCCGAGACGCTCGCCAAGAACGAGGCCAAGATCAACGGCGAGCTGATAGCCGCGCAAGGCAAGCCGGTCGACGTCGGCGGTTACTACCTGCCCGATGACGCCAAGGCGTCGGCCGCGATGCGTCCGAGCGCCACGCTGAACGCCGCGCTCGCCGCGCTCTGACGCGGTTCCTGAGAATGGCGAAGATCAAGGTCAACAATCCGGTCGTCGAGATGGACGGCGATGAGATGACCCGGATCATCTGGAAGTTCATCAAGGACAAGCTGATCCATCCCTACCTCGACATCGATCTTCTCTATTACGATCTCAGCGTCCAGAAGCGCGACGAAACCGGCGACCAGATCACGATCGACGCCGCCAACAAGACCAAGGAGGTCGGCGTCGCGGTGAAGTGCGCGACCATCACGCCTGACGAAGGCCGGGTGAAGGAGTTCAACCTCAAGAAGATGTGGCGGTCGCCGAACGGCACCATCCGCAACATCATCGGCGGCGTGATCTTTCGCGAGCCGATCATCTGCCAGAACGTACCGCGGCTGGTGCCGGGCTGGACCCAGCCGATCATCATCGGCCGCCACGCCTACGGCGACCAGTACCGCGCCACCGACTTCCGGTTCCCCGGCAAGGGCACCATCAGCATCAAGTTCGCAGGCGACGACGGCAAGGTGATCGAGCACGAGGTGTTCCAGGCGCCGGGCCCCGGCATCTCGCTGGCGATGTACAACCTCGACGATTCGATCACCGACTTCGCCCGCGCCTCGTTCAACTACGGGCTGATGCGCAACTACCCGGTCTATCTGTCGACCAAGAACACCATCCTCAAGGTCTACGACGGCCGTTTCAAGGACATCTTCCAGGACATCTTCGACAAGGAGTTCAAGGCCGAGTTCGACAAGCGTAAGCTCACCTATGAGCACCGCCTGATCGACGACATGGTGGCGTCAGCGATGAAGTGGTCCGGCGGCTATGTCTGGGCCTGCAAGAACTACGACGGCGACGTGCAATCCGACGTGGTGGCGCAGGGTTTCGGCTCGCTCGGCCTGATGTCGTCGGTGCTGATGACGCCGGACGGCAAGGTGGTCGAGTCCGAGGCCGCGCACGGCACCGTCACCCGGCATTACCGCCAGCATCAGAAGGGCCAGGAGACCTCGACCAACTCGGTTGCCTCGATTTTCGCCTGGACGCGGGGCCTGTCGCATCGCGCCAAGCTCGACGACAATGTCGAGCTTGCGAAGTTCGCAAGCACCCTGGAAAAAGTCACGATCGACACGGTGCAGGCCGGCGACATGACCAAGGACCTCGCGCTGCTGGTCGGCGCCGATCAGAAGTGGTTGTCGACCACAGGCTTCCTCGACAAGATCGACAGTAATCTGAAGAAGGCGATGGCGGCGTAATCGCCGCGGGTCAGCCGCCCAGCGCGGCCTCGATAGCCGCGAGCGCGGCGTCGGCTTTGGAGCCGTCCGGCCCGCCCGCCTGCGCCATGTCGGGCTTGCCGCCGCCGCCCTTGCCGCCCAGCACCTCGGACGCCTTGCGGACGAGATCGACCGCCGATATCCGGGCAACGAGATCGGGCGTCACGCCGACCACGACGCTGGCCTTGCCGTCCTCGCTGGTGGCGACCAGGGCGACCACGCCGGAGCCGATCTGCTTCTTGCCCTCGTCGGCGAGGCTTTTCAGGTCCTTGATGTCGATGCCCGACACCGTGCGGGCGAGCAGCTTGATGTTGCCGACGCTGCGGACGCCGTTGTCGCCGCCTGCGGCCTGGGCGCCGCCGCCCATGGCGAGCTTCTTCTTGGCGTCGGACAGATCGCGTTCGAGCTTCTTGCGCTCGTCCATCAGGGACGCGACCCGGGCCGGCAGGTCCTCAAGCGTTACTTTAAGCTCCGAAGATGCCGCTTTAGCCAATTGAACCGTGTTGTGAGCGGATTTCCGCGCAGCGGTGCCGGTCAGCGCCTCGGCGCGCCGGACACCTGCGGCGACGCCCGAATCCGATAGCCCGAAGATCAAGCCGATGTCGCCGGTCCGGCGCACGTGGGTGCCGCCGCAAAGCTCGACCGACCAGCCCATGGTGTTGCCGGACCCCTCGCCCATCGCCACGACGCGCACCTCGTCGCCGTATTTCTCGCCGAACAGCGCGCGGGCGCCGGAGGCCCGCGCATCGTCGAGCGCCATCAGCCGTGTCGTCACCGGGGAATTCTGCAGCACGTAATCGTTGGCGATGTCCTCGACGCGCTCGATCTCGTCCGGCGTCATCGGCTTCGGATGCGAGAAGTCGAAGCGGAGCCGGTCCGGCGCCACCATCGAGCCCTTCTGGGCGACGTGGTCGCCGAGCACCTGGCGGAGCGCCTCGTGCAGCAGATGCGTCGCCGAGTGGTTGCGCCGGATCGCGGAGCGCCGCGCATGATCGACCTCAAGCGCCAGCGCTTGGCCGACCTTCAGCGTGCCCTGCTCGACCGTGCCGTGATGCACGAACAGGTCGCCGGCCTCCTTCTGGGTGTCGCTGACCGCAAAGCGCAAGCCGTCGGCTTTCATCGCGCCGGTGTCGCCGACCTGACCGCCGGATTCGCCGTAGAACGGCGTCTGGTTGACGATCACCGCGCCGGACTCGCCGGCCTTCAGCTCGGGCACCTCCTTGCCGTCGCGGACGAGCGCCGTGACGACGCCCTCGGCACTCTCGGTCTCGTAGCCGAGAAATTCGGTGGCGCCGAGCCTCTCGCGGATCGGAAACCACGCGGTGGATGCCGCAGCCTCCCCGGAACCGGCCCATGACGCGCGTGCCGTCTGGCGCTGCTTCTCCATCGCCGCGTTGAAGGCGTCGAGGTCGACGCCGATGCCGCGGGCGCGAAGCGCATCCTGGGTGAGATCGAGCGGGAAACCATAGGTGTCGTACAGCGTGAACGCGGTCTCGCCCTTGAGCTGGCCGCCCTGCTTGAGCGACTTCGTCTCCTCCTCGAGGATCGACAGCCCGCGCTCCAGGGTCTTGCGAAAGCGTGTCTCCTCGAGCTTCAGCGTTTCGGTGATCAGCGCCTCGGCGCGCACCAGCTCGGGATAGGCCTGGCCCATTTCGCGCACCAGCACCGGCACCAGCCGCCACATCAGCGGGTCGCGGGCGCCGAGCAATTCGGCATGACGCATGGCGCGGCGCATGATGCGGCGGAGCACATAGCCGCGGCCCTCGTTCGACGGCAGCACGCCGTCGGCGATCAGGAACGCCGACGCGCGCAGATGATCGGCGATGACGCGATGCGAGGCCTTCTGCGGCCCGTCCGGCGACACCTTGGTCAATTCGGCGATGACGCCGATCAGCGCCCGGAACAGGTCGATCGAATAGTTGTCGTGGGTGCCCTGCAGCACGGCGGCGACCCGCTCGAGCCCCATGCCGGTGTCGATCGAAGGCCGCGGCAGCGGCACGCGCGCGCCGCCCGGCTGCTGCTCGAACTGCATGAAGACGAGATTCCATATCTCGATGAAGCGGTCGCCTTCGGCATCGGGGCTTCCCGGAGGACCGCCCGGAATCTTGTCGCCGTGGTCGTAGAAAATCTCCGAGCACGGCCCGCACGGGCCGGTGTCGCCCATCTGCCAGAAGTTGTCGGCGCCGGCGATGCGGATGATGCGGGAGTCGGGCAAGCCCGCGATCTTCTTCCAGAGGTCGAAGGCCTGATCGTCGTCGACATAGACGGTGGCGGTGAGCTTGTCCTTCGGCAGGCCGAATTCCTTGGTGACCAGGTTCCAGGCGAGCTCAATGGCGCGGTCCTTGAAGTAGTCGCCGAACGAGAAGTTGCCGAGCATCTCGAAGAAGGTGTGGTGGCGGGCGGTGTAGCCGACATTGTCGAGGTCGTTGTGCTTGCCGCCGGCGCGCACGCACTTCTGCGCCGTGACGGCACGCTGGTAGGGCCGCTTCTCCAGGCCGGTGAAGACGTTCTTGAACTGCACCATGCCGGCATTGGTGAACATCAAGGTCGGGTCGTTGCGCGGCACCAGCGGCGACGACGGCACGATCTCGTGGCCGGCCTTGGCGAAATAGTTCAGGAAGCTCGCCCGGATGTCGTTGACGCCGCTCATGAAGCCTGCCGAACCCTTCCGCCGTCGCGTTGCGCCGGCCCCTGCCGGCGGGCCCTAAATCGCGGGCCCGATTGAATTTTCCGGGGGATATGTAGCGGCGGGGGGCGGCAGTGTCCAGGAAAGCCCCTCCACACGGCTGTTGCCCATGTCCGCGGACCGCACTCCGCCCAAGGGCCAAAATGATGCACCCCCGGGCATCGCCCGGGGGTGCATCTTCATGGCGCAAATGGCGTTTGCGGCGGTCGAGTTTAAGCCTCCGCGGCCTTGTCCTCGTCGTCCTCGGCCTCGCCGTCGTCGATCTTCTCGGCGATCACAGCGGAATTGCCGCGCACCGCCGCCTCGATCTTGGCGGCCATGTCGGGGTTCTCCTTGAGGAAGGTCTTGGCGTTCTCGCGGCCTTGCCCGATCCGCACGCTGTCGTAGGAGAACCAGGCGCCGGACTTCTCCACCACGCCGGCCTTGACGCCGAGGTCGATCAACTCGCCGGTCTTCGACACGCCCTCGCCGTACATGATGTCGAACTCGACCATCTTGAACGGCGGCGCGAGCTTGTTCTTGACCACCTTGACGCGGGTCTGGTTGCCGACCACCTCGTCGCGCTCCTTGATCTGGCCGATGCGGCGGATGTCGAGGCGGACCGAGGCGTAGAATTTCAACGCGTTGCCGCCGGTCGTGGTCTCCGGCGAGCCGTACATCACGCCGATCTTCATGCGGATCTGGTTGATGAAGATCACCATGGTGTTCGACTTGTTGATCGAAGCGGTGAGCTTGCGGAGCGCCTTCGACATCAGACGAGCTTGCTGGCCGGGCTGGTTGTCGCCCATCTCGCCTTCGAGCTCGGAGCGCGGCACCAGCGCCGCCACCGAATCGACCACCAGCACGTCGACCGCGCCGGAGCGAACCAGGGTATCGGCGATCTCGAGCGCCTGCTCTCCGTCATCGGGCTGCGAAATCAGAAGATCGTCAACGGTGACGCCGAGCTTGCGGGCATAGATCGGATCGAGCGCATGCTCGGCATCAACGAAGGCGCAAATGCCGCCCTTCTTCTGGGCCTCGGCGACGGTGTGGAGAGCCAGCGTGGTCTTGCCGGACGATTCCGGCCCGTAGATTTCAACGACACGCCCGCGCGGCAGTCCGCCAATGCCGAGCGCCATGTCGAGCCCGAGCGAACCGGTCGAAACGACATCGATTTCCATCGACTTGTCGTTCTTGCCGAGCTTCATGATCGAGCCCTTGCCGAAGTTCCGCTCGATCTGGGACAGCGCCGCCTCCAGCGCCCTGGACCTATCCTTGTCCATCGTAATTCCTTCGATCACACGCAGGTTGGCCGCAGCCATTGTCTCGCTCCTTATGACCGGGATTCGAAAGTCGGACAAACGGGCGCCCCTCCCGGCGCTGCACCCGTCCTCGATGGAATCGAATGTACCCTATTTGTTCTCTGTTCGCAATATGTTCTTTTTGGATTGTGGGTACTGGCCTGTTTCGACCCCTAGTGGCCGGTTTTGAATGAGCAGTGGCCTACTTTGAACTTTGGCTAAATCGGAGCATTGTTAGCCATCACCGGCAGCGGCTCTAAGCCTAGGCTCGGTAGAGACCTGCGCTCCCGCCATAGCGAGCGCGCCATGGATCATGAGCAGACCATTCTGCGCGAATCGAGTAGCGCGCATTGCGAAGGCGACAATCCCTAGACGCCACGACGAAGGATCGCATACGGGAATCGCGCATGCTGGACCGTGCAGACAAATATGCAATGGCGGTAGGGGGCCTAGTGCTCGCCTCCTGGAACAGTTCGCACGAACATTGTGTCCGACGCCGTGAGTCGAATCAACACAGCGCCTTGAGCAGACACGAGCACCGAGGAGACCACGCTACGACCCTGCAACAAGGATCTACAATGGCCAAGGTGGCGTGGTCAATCTCGAGCAGAGCTCGTCAGGTTACTCCCGCCGCGAGATCAGTTGTCGGCTAGCTCGCCTTCGCATCGGCGCCGGATCAGCGTCAGCGGTGAACGACGGGCGACCGGGACGCGCAGCGCCCGGTCCGTAGGTCATCGCGGTGTGCAGCCGCTGTGTGGTTATGATCACCAACGGACGAAGGATCGGCTTGCGGACTGATCGACGGTGCGACAACTTGCTGAACTCTAGAACTGCGACCGCTCGCTGCCTCAACGAATTCGTCGATAAAATCGAAGACTCCCAGTAGGGGCACCATTCCCGGCCAGAATAGGAACGTCAGGGTTGCCGCAAACCAGTGCTCTTGGAGAGATGGCCACGGCTGGCGACTCCAGCGCTTTGCGATGTTGAATGTCAGTCGAGCCCCGATTGCCACATAGACCGAGGCAACCAAAATGGCGACGGTGAAATAGAAACCACTAAAGCCCCACGCCTTAGAACCCCAACGCAACTGACAGTCGCTACCCCACGTTGAGAAATACTCCGACTTCGACCAAATCTCAATCTAAAGTTCCATTGCTTTGCGAACGGGCCTATTCCCGTACCGGATTGCGCCAACTTCAATCTCAGATTGTAACAATGCTTGGCCCCTTGTATGCCTGTTTCACAGCTTGCATTGAAATTGCAGCCTCTGCCGTTACGGTTCCCCGCCTTCAGCCTCGAGCTCTCCTGTGCATGACATCCTGATCCGGGGCGGGCTTCTGTTCGATGGCAGCGGCTCGGGCGGCGTCGCTGGCGATCTCGCGATTGCAGACGGCCGCATCGCCGCGATCGGCCCGCGCATCGACGCGCCCGCGGTGAAGACCATCGATGCCGCCGGGCTTGCCGTCGCACCGGGCTTCATCGACATCAAGACCCACTCCGACTTCACGCTGCCGATCAATCCCAAGGCCGAGAGCAAGGTCCGCCAGGGCGTCACCACCGAGATCATCGGCCATTGCGGCTTCTCGGTCGCGCCGGCGCTGCCCGGCAAGGTCGAGTTGCTCAAGGACTACCTGTCGCCGTCGGCGCCGTGGACGCCGTTCCGCGAGCTGACCTTCCCGCAATATCTCGACAGCTTTCCCGCAACCTCCGTCAACGCCGGCATGCTGGTCGGCCACAACACGCTCCGCCTGATGGTGATGGGCATGGCGGACCGCGCGCCGACCAAGCCTGAGCTCGACGCGATGATCGCGCTGCTGGAGGACGGCCTGCGCGCCGGTGCGCTCGGGATGTCGTCAGGACTGTTCACGCCGCCCGGCTCCTACGCGCGGCCGGACGAGATGGCGGCGTTCGGCCATGTGCTGAAGCGCCACAACGCCGGCTACTTCACGCATCTGCGCGACGAGTTCGAACCAGGTGATCGAGGCGCTGCAGGAGGCGATCGACATCGCGGACGCTTGTCGCGTCCACGTCGAGATCGTGCATTTCAAGTGCTCGGGCACCGACAACTGGGGCAAGGCCAAGCAGGCGCTCGAGATGATCGCTGACGCCAAAGCCCGTGGCCTCGATGTCGATTGCGATGCCTACCCCTATGCCGCCGGCTCCAATCCGCTGAAGAACCTGCTGCCGCAATGGGTGCAGTCCGGCGGCGTGCCGGCGATGCTCGAACGATTGAAGCTCGCGGAGACGCGCGAAAAAATCCGCGCCGACATCGAGCGCGACGGCCTGAACAACTGGGGCCGCATCCCGTCGTGGGACTGCGTGCAGATCTCGATCTCGCCGCACCTGCCGCAATATCGCCGGCCGCACCATCGCTTCGCTCGCCAGCGAGCGAGGTCACGACCCGGTCGACACGCTGTGCGACTATCTCGCCGACGACCAGGGCGCGACGCGCGTGCTGGTCACCTCGATCTCCGAGGACGACATCGCCGACATCGTCGGCTCACGGCTTGCGCTGGTCGGCTCCGACGGCAATTGTGTCGCGCCCTATGGACAGGTCGGCAAGGGCATGCCACATCCGCGCTTCTACGGCACCTTCCCGCGCATCATCGACCATTACGTGCGCGAGCGCGGCACGCTGCCGCTAGAGTTGGCGATCCACAAGATGACGGGCGCCACCGCCCGCGCGCTCAAGCTCGCCGACCGCGGACTGCTGCGCGAAGGCTATCGCGCCGACATCGCAATCTTCGATCCCGCCGATTTCCGCGACCGCGCCACCTACGCCGACCCGCACCAGTTCCCGACCGGGGCGCGCACCACCGTCATCATCAACGGCACACTGGTGGTCGAGAACGCGACCCACACCGGCGCGCTGCCCGGGCAAAGTTCTGCGGCGGAACGCGAGCGGCGCGGTGGCCTAGACCGATCTCAAGGTCCGGCCTGGCCGCTCTGCAACGCCCTCATCCGATCCATGACGGCCGGCGGCGATTTCGCAAGCCCACCGATCAATTTCAGAACGGCATCGCCGTCGATCGGACTGACGTCGAGCTTGAGGGCCGCCGCCTCCGCGAGATAATTCGGGTCCTGGCTCACCTTCATCATCGCCGCCTGCAAGGCCTGGGCACGGTCCGGCGGCACGCCGGGCGGCGCAACGAACGGCCGCGACATCCGATAAGGCAGTTCGGCAAGCTCCACCAAGGTCAGACTTGCCGGATCGCGCGCCAGCTCTCGCGCGGTCGGCACATCGGCAAACCGCGGATGCCGCGTCGACCGCGCGAATTGCACCAGCACGTGCACCGGACTGTCAGGCAGAAACCAGCCCGGCCGCGATGAGTTCGTCCCCGACAGAGAAGTCAGCCGCGCATCGACCTCGCCGCGATCGACCGCAAGCGAAATCTCGTTGCCGCCCGGATAGCCGGCGATGATCTTGAGATTGAACCCGAGCACGTCGCGAAACAGCACGGCGACATCTTTGTCCGTCGCACCGTCCGCGGTGACCCCGAGAACGAGCTTGGGGCCGCCCGCACGCCTGGCCTCCTCCACCGTCTTCACCGCCGCGTCGTTGCGGGCAAACAGCAGGAAGGCGTCGTCGGCAAAGCTTGACGCCGAGCCAAGCCAAGTGAATCTCGCGGCGTCGAAGCGGACATTGGAGTTTGTGCCGAGGATCGCCATCAGCGGCAGGCCGCGATCGATCATGCCGATCACGGTGCCGTCCTTGGGCGCCTTGCCGTACAGATAATTCGCGGAAACCGAGACTCGCCGCTCCCAACATGTTCTGGACGACGATGGTCGGATTGCCGGGAATATAGGTACCGAGGTAGCGGGAAAGCAGGCGCGCATAGATATCGTAGCCGCCGCCTGCGCTATGGCCGACGATCATCTGGACCTGCCGGCCCTTGTAGAAATCGGCCACCGGATCCGCCTTCGCTGCGGTGGCATGCAGCAAGATCGTGGCGAAGAGGAGCGCGGCAAGTCTCATCGATACGAAAGACCGGATCGTGAGCGACACAGCGCTTCTTGTCATGGCACACCTCCCGGTGCCGCGAGTTGCAGCAACCGCGACGGATTCTCGCACAGCATGATCTCGATCTCGTCCTGCGACACGCCGCGTTCACGCAGCATCGGCACGAAGTCGGCGAATACCGTACTGTAGCTGCGCCCGCCGTGGCGATGCAGGAAGGTCTTGCGCGCCACGTCGGAGGAAAGAATGAGCTGGCGCTGCAGGCCAAGAGCGCAGGCGTCGCGCACCAGATCGGCCAGTTGAATATTGGTCGGGCCCTTGGGAAAGCTGACCTTGTCGATGCCGAGCGTGACGCCGGACCGGCCGATTACCGCGAGTTGCGCAACATCGTCGACCGCGCCCATGTGGCTGATGACCACGCGCTTGAGATCGATCCCGGCGCGATCGAGCGTTTGAACATGCCAGGCCGCCTGGGCAGGACTGGAGGTGTGGGTGATGACGGCAGCGCCGGTGGCCCGCGCGGCAGCGGCGGCAGCGGTGAACAGCCGCGCCTCCATCGCACCCGGCGTGCCGCGGGACGTGCCCACCTTAATGACGCCGCAGCGAATGCCAGTCGCGCCCACCCCCTCGGCGATCTCCGCGATCATCGCGTCGCACAGCGCCTCCACCGAGCCGTTGAGGACGATGTCCGGAAACGGATCCCAGTAGAATCCGGTCGCGCACACCACGGCGACGCCGGCCTGCTCGCTGATCCGGCGCAGCGCCACCGGATCGCGTCCCCAACCGGGTGCGCTCAAGTCAACAACCGCGGCGAGCCCGTGGTCTTTGGCCTTACGCAGATCGTCGATGACGTCGGGCTCCTCCGCCTTGCCAATGACGTTGTTCGGGCCCTTTTGGGCGGACAGATCGATCTGTAGGTGCTCGTGCGCGAGAATGCGCCCTGCGATGACCCCGACGTCTCCAGTCACCGTTCTGATCACAAAGGCTCTCCCGGTCGCTACGGCCGGATGTTGGCGTCGTGGATGACTTTCGCCCATTTCGGCATGTCGGCCTTGATCTGCGCCGCGAATTCATCCGGCGGCACGGCGGCCGGCTCGAAGCCGATCGCCGCCATCCGCGCCTTCATCTCCGATGTCGCCACCGCCTTAGCGATCTCGCGGTAGAGCTTCTCGGTGATCTCCTTCGGCGTGCCGGCCGGCGCCCACAGCCCCTGCGGCGCCTCCTGGTCCTGGCCCGGGCACGCCGGCTTCCGCGAGCGTCGGCACATCGGGCAATTGCGACACCCGCTTGGGACTGGTGACGGCGAGCGGCAGCAGCAAACCCTGGTGGATCGGCCCCGATGCCGGCGGCAGCGACGAGAACGCGATCGGCGTATGGCCGCCGACCACCGACTGCACCATCGGCCCGCCGCCACCGAACGGCACCGTCACGAAGTCGAGATGCAGCGACAGCTTGAACAGCTCGGTCGACAGATGCGGCGGCGTGCCGGCACCCGGCATCGCGAAGTTGGTGTATTTGCCGGCCCGCAACAGCGCGATCAGCTCCTGCACATTCTTCGCCGGGACCGACGGATGCACGATCAGCACCTCCGGCGAGGTGGCGGCGATGATAATCGGGTCGAAGTCCTTGACCGGATCGTAGGGCAACTGCGGATAAAGGCTGGCATTGACCCAGACCGTCGAGCTGCCGACCAGCAGCGTGTAGCCGTCGGGCGCAGCCCGCGCCGCTTGGCCGGTGCCGATGGTGCCGCCGGCGCCGGGGCGGTTTTCGACGAAGAACTGCTGGCCCAGTTGCTCGGTCAGCGCCTGCGCGATCAGGCGGGCGAAGATGTCGCCCGGGCCGCCGGCCCCGAACGGCACCAGCATGCGGACCGGACGGCTCGGATAGCTCTCCCCGTGCGCCATACCGCCGAGCAGGGCTATCGCACCGGCCAGCAATGCCATCCGCCGGTCGATCCTCATGGCAGCACCCGCACGCGGTCGCCGTCCGCTTTCAACGTGGCGCCGAGCTTGCCGCTCCGCGTGGTGAGATCGGTGAGCGTCTCGGCCTCGTCAGCCGGCCGGCAGAAATAACTTTCGTTGGCATCGTTGCTGCGCACGAAGCGGAAGTCGCAGCCGCGGACCGCGCCGCCGTCGAAACTCACCTCGATCAGCATGCCGATCCAGCCGGCGTGCTTGCGGCCGAGATGACCGGTGTTGAAGGTGAGATTGCCGACACCGTAGAAGATCGGCCGGCCCTTGTAGAGTTCGACCGGCAGCGAGTAATGCGGCCCATGGCCGACGACGATATCGGCGCCGGCATCGATCGCAGCGTGGGCGATGTCGGTCATGTATTGCAGCGGTTCGCGGCCGAGCCCCCAGTGGCACGACGCCACGACGATGTCGGCCTGCGAACGCATGCTCTCGATGTCTTTGCCGAACTCGGCGAGATAGCCCTTGTCTGCCCAGGTGACGATTAGAGGCGGCACGCCCGGCCGGTTCGGCGGCGGCACGCCCGGCGCGATCCGGCCGGCCGGCACATGGTAGGCGGTGTGGCCGCGGATCACGGCGATACCGGGCTGGTCGTCACCGGCCTCGTGGTCGGTCGGCCAATAAACCGAGCTCCGCTGCACGACGCCGACGCGAAGCCCATTGCGGTCGATGATGGCGGGCGCCCGAGCCGCGGCGAGATCGGGGCCGGCCCCCGTGTGCAGGACGCCGACTTCGTCGAGCCGCGCGATCGAAGCGGCGATGTTGGCTGCGCCGTAGTTGACGTTGTTGGCGATGCCGACGGCGTGGATGCCCGACAACCGCAGCGCCTCGCCGCCAATATTTGGCTCAGCGAAAAATCCTTCGGCAGAATGCGACCGCCGTTCCGGAATGTGCAGGCAGCATTCCAGATTGCCGAATACGGCATCCGCGGCATGCAGCTCGGCTGCCACACGGCGGAACGGTACTGTGGCATCGGTGACGTTCATCAGATTGACGTCGCCGGTCAGAATAAGCCTGCGTGCCATGGCTGCGCCTTTTTGCGGAGCGCAATTCTTGCAACTCCCGGCGCGGAACACAACGCAGAGGCTTCGCAAACAGAAGCCCGGTGCCATGCCCCGAGGTTTCTGTCGCAGAACGGAATCGTTTCGGCCAATTGCTCCGGACTGGCGCAACGCCTAGGCTTGAAAAACGAGCATCAGGAGGAACCATTGCTGTCGCAGTTGAAGCCGCCGTTCCGCGCCGAGCACATCGGCAGCCTGCTGCGCCCCAAGGCGCTGCTCGAACAGCGGGGCAAATTCGCCCGCGGCGAGATTGGCGCCGATGCGCTCACCGCAGCCGAGGATACGGCCATCAAGGATGCGATTGCGCTGCAGCAGCGCGTCGGTCTCAAATTCGCGACCGACGGAGAATTCCGCCGCCGCTCCTATCACAGCTTCTTCTATCGTCAGCTTGGCGATCTCAGCATCGACACCGTCGGCGGCGAGGATGCCAAGGGAGGCATCCCCGGCAAGCGCGCCAGCCAGCCGGTGGCGACGATCAACAGCCGCGTGCGCTGGAGCCATCCGATCAACCGGCCGGACTTCAAATTCATCGCCGCCAACACCACGCTCATTCCGAAGATCACCATTCCCGGTCCCTGCGCGCTGCACTTTCGCGGCGGCGACGCCGCGGTGCTGGCGTCCGCCTACAAGGACCTCGACCAGTTCTGGGACGACACAGTGGAGGCGTTCGGCCATGAATTGCAGGCGCTGGCCAACGCCGGCTGCCGCTATGTGCAGATCGACGAGACCGCATTCGCCAAGTTCGGCGATCCCGAGGTGCAGGCGCAATTGAAGGCGCGCGGCGACGACTGGAGTGCGCTGATCGACAAATACGTCGGCGTGACCAACCGGGTGCTGAAGAACGCGCCGCCCGGCATGCGGATCGGCATGCATCTGTGCCG
Organism: uncultured Alphaproteobacteria bacterium; assembly: GCA_963785665.1. GTDB lineage: Bacteria > Pseudomonadota > Alphaproteobacteria > Rhizobiales > Xanthobacteraceae > Z2-YC6860. The sequence continues at coordinate 165,434 of CAWAWF010000013.1, read as the reverse complement.
CGGTAACCGCGGCGGCCAGTGGCATTCCGAAGGCAGCTACGACGACGTCGCCGACCGGCTGTTCAACGCGCTCAACATCCAGTTCTACTTCCTGGAATACGACTCGCCGCGCGCCGGCACGTTCACGCCGCTTCGCCTGGTGCCCCGCCACAAGACCGTGGTGCTGGGCATCGTCTCGACCAAGACGCCCGCGATGGAGAACAAGGACGCGCTGAAAAAGCGGATCGAAGACGCGGCGCGTCAGCTCGATCTCGACTGCCTCGCGGTCAGCCCGCAATGCGGCTTCGCCAGCATCGACACCGGCAATCCGATCACGCCGGAGGTGCAGGAGGCCAAGCTCCGCCTGGTGGTCGAGCTTGCGCGCGACATCTGGGGCGAGGCGTGATTCAGATGTGGACCGCCATCGTCGCACTCGCCTTCGCGCTGCTCGCCTCCCCCACGGTGGCGCAGGACGAAACCTGGCCGACCCATCCGGTGCGGCTGATCGCGGCGTCGGGGCCGGGCGGCAATCCCGACGTGATGGGCCGTCTGCTCGCCGACAAGTTCGCCCAGGCCTTCGGCAAGCCATTCATCGTCGAGAATATCCCGGGCGCCGGCGGCATCGTCGCGGCCAATATGCTGGCGAAGGCGCCGCCCGACGGTCATCTGCTGATGTTCGGCGATTCCGGCGCCATGGCCATCAACCCGGCGCTCAATCCCAGTCTCGGCTACGACCCGCTCAAGGATTTCGCCCCGATCACCGCGCTGGTCAGCCTGCCGACGATCCTGGTGATCAATCCCGGCGTGCCCGCCAATACGCTCGACGAGTTCATCGCGCTCGCCAAGAAGGAGCCCGGCAAGATGAGCTTCGGCTCGGCCGGCGCCGGCTCGATCCATCACCTCACCATGGAAATCTTCGCCGAACGCGCCGGCATCAAGCTGCTGCACGTGCCCTACCGCGGCGGCTCGGCGATGGTGAACGGCGTGCTGACCGGCGAGATCCAGGCCGGCTGGTCCGGCATCCCGAACGTGATGGAGCTGATCGCTGCCGGCAAGCTTCGCGGCCTCTGCGTCAGCGTCCTGCAACGCTCGCCATCGACTCCCTCGATCCCGACCTGCGACGAACTCGGCCAGAAGGGCTTCGATATCGCGACCGTGATGGGCCTGCATGCACCGGCGGGCACGTCACCGAAGATCGTGGCGCGATTGCAGGCCGAGGCTGCCAAGGTGATCCGCGAGCCGCAGATGGCGGCGCGCATGAAGCAGCTCGGCATGGTGATGGAGGAAAACGGCACCGCCAACTACGCCGCGTTCATGAAGCGCGACATGGGGCGCTACGCGGAGGCAGTCCAAAAGCTCAATCTACAAATCAAGTAAGGCGCATCAGTCGCGCTTGACGCTGTGCTTGGCCTCGGTGCCGCAGTCTTCGCAACCGAAGATCACGTCATCGACATTCGGCGCGAACAGCACCGGCATCACCTGCTTGACCGTCATCGCCCGCGCGCATTTCGGGCACGGCGGGTTCTTCATCTTGGACATCCCGAATAGGCCGGCGCGTGCCGCCATCGGACGATCATCCTGCTGCTGCGTTGACATGGTCTCCTCCCGCCTGGGCTGTACCTAGTTCACCGCTTTCGTCCCGTTGACCGAGTCTGCGCCTTCCGCATCCTGGGCAAGCCGCAGCCACGTCTCGGCGATGTGCTTCAGCATGGTTCGCTGCGACGTCACCTGGACGGTCTGAGCGATCTCCATGCACTCCTCGGCGCGCTTTCGATATTCGGCTGGTTGCGGCATGGCGTTGACCTTTCTGATCTCCCCGTCCCACCTAAGATAACGCGCGACCCTGCAAGTATTCAACGCCTGAAAAACATATATTTTCGGCAATACTTTTAGTTTTACCAAACATCTCACAATGATCCCTCTTGGGAATACTATGAACATCTTGAGTTTAAGCGGGATAAGCCCCCTAGCCCGTGATTGGTGCTAAATGTAACAAATGATCAAAATTATTTGAATGAGTAACTTGCTCATTCGACGCGCGTTGGGTTATATATTCAGGACAGAGCTGACGGGGGTCTCAAATGGCAAAAGGCGATCTGACACGCGGCGAACGGCTTCAAATCATGCTGTCGCCGGAGGAATTGGCGGCGGTGGACGATTTCCGCTTCAAGCAGCGGATGCCGAGCCGGGCCGCCGCGGTGCGTGATCTGTTCCGGCTGGGTCTGGCGGCAGTCGGCATCCTGCCCGCCGGGGCTGGCGTCAAATCCGGCGATTTCGGCGTGCTCTCGACCGGTCTGGACAGTTCCCTGCGCGACACCCGCGCCAAGGAAGGCCGCAGCCCAAAGGACAAAGGCTAGTTCAGCTCGATCTTCGCCGCAGCGACGGCACGCTTGAAGCGCGCCAGCTCGCGGGCGATCTCGGCCTTGAACGCCTCCGGCGAATTTCCCACCACGACCGCCTGCTGCGCCGCGAGCTTGTCGCGCATGCCGGGGTCGGCCAGCAGCTCCACCAGCGCGTCGTTGAGCCGCTTGACGATCGGCGCAGGCGTATCCTTCGGCGCAACCAGCCCGAAGAACGCCATCCAGTTGATGTCGTCGAGATGAAGCTCGCCAAAGGTTGGCACATCCGGGAGCGCCGCGACACGCTTGTCGCCTGACAGACCGAGCCCGCGCAGCTTGCCGGACTTCACCAGTTCGAGCGAGGTGGGCAGGTTGTCGTAGATCACCTGGACCTGTCCGCCGATGGCGTCATTGAGCGCCGGCCCCATGCCGCGATAGGGCACATGCAGGATGTCGGTGCCGGTGGCGAGCTTGAACTGCTCGCCCAGCAGATGTCCGACCGAGCCATAGCCGGGCGACGCATAGCTGAGCTTGCCAGGCTGCGATTTCGCAAGCGCGATGAACTCCGCCATGGTGCCGGCCTTCACACTCGGATTGACCGACATGATGTTCGGCACCGCGGCGATGTTGCCGATCGGAACAAGATCGTTCAGCACGTCGAACGGCAGGCTCTTGTAGGTCGCGGGATTGATCGCGAGCGTCGAGGCCGTCCCCATCCCGATGGTGTAGCCATCCGGCTGGGCCTTCGCGATCGCGGCCGTGCCCAGCGATCCCCCTGCCCCGGCCCGGTTGTCGACCACCACCGCCTGGCCAAGAACGTGGCGCAAGCCCTCGGCCACCAGCCGGCCAATCACATCGGTCGAGCCGCCCGCCGGAAACGGCACGATCAGGTTGATGGTCTTGCTGGGGTAGGCGTCGTCGGCGCGGACCACATCGCCCAGCCATAACAGCGCCAGCAGCGCCGCGATGGTCCGCCCCGATGTCACTTCGGCGGCGGCTGGAAGGTGGCGATCTTCTCAATCACCGGCTTCCACAGCGCTTGCTCGGTCTGGATATAACTACGCAACTCGGTCGGCGACATCGGGTTGATGTAGCTTGCGATGTCCTCGAAGCGCTTCACCATCACCGGCTCCTTCAGCACCTCGCGGAGATCGTCGCTGACCTTCTTGGCGATTGGCTCCGGAGTGCCCGGCGGCCCCATCACCGCGAAGAAGCCGAGCGCGCGCGGGATCGCCGGCAGGGTTTCGGCGATGGTCGGCGTGTCCGGGCGGTTCGGCAGCCGCTTGGCCGAGCCGACCGCAAGCAGCTTGAGCTGGCCGCCGCTGATCGCGCCCGCAAGGCTCGGCAAGCCGTCCATGATGACCTGGACGCGGCCACCGATCAGGTCACTCAGGCCGGCCGGCGTGCCGGGGTAGTTGATCGAGGTCCACTCCAGGCCGGCCGCCTGCTTGATCCACTCCGAGGTCAGATGCGGAATGCCGCCGCGGCTCAGCACCGCGACGTTGACCTGGCCAGGCCGCTTCTTGACGTAGTCGATCAGCTCGCCGAGCGTGTTGATGCCGAGCGAGGACGCGACCGCCACCGCCATCGGCTGCTCGCAGACGAAGCCGATCGAAACGAAGTCGCGCACCAAGTCGTAGGGATAGCTCTTGGCAATCTCCGGCAGCGACACGAAGCTCGACGACAGCGCAAACAACAAGGTGTAGCCGTCCGGCGGCGAGGTGCCGGCGACCTTCATGCCGATCGAGCCGGCGGCGCCCGGATGGTTGGTGACGAACACCTGCTGATTCCATTTGCGCGACAGCCCTTCCGCCACGATCCGGGCGATCACATCGGGCGCGCCGCCGGCTCCGGTGGTGACGATCAATTTGACCGGCGCGTTTGGATAGTTCTGCGCGGTGGCCGGTGCCGTTGCGGCAATGCTAGCGGCGAGCAGGATGAGAGCGGATCGCAAACGCATGTCGGTGTCCTATTGCTTGATGGCCTTGGCGGTCTTCGCGATCACCGGGCCCCAGATCTGTTGCTGCTGCGCGATGAACGCCTTCAGTTCGGACGGCGTCATCACATGGATGTAATTGCCGAGATTCTCCAGGCGCTGTTTCGTCTCAGGCTCCGACAACACGGTTCGCACGTCGGCGCTGATCTTCTCGGCAAGCGGCAACGGCGTGCCGGGTGGCGCGGTCAGCGCGATCCAGCCGACGCCCTCGAAGCCCGGGATGGTCTCGGCCACCGTCGGCACGTCCGGGAAATTCGGCAGCCGCTGCTTCGATCCGACCGCGATCGGCTTGATCTTGCCGCCGGCGATGGCGCCGCGCATCGCCGCCACCGCATCGACCATGACCTGGACGCGGCCGCCGAGCACGTCGGTCAGCACCTGGGCGCCGGCCGCGTAGTGCAGCAGGGTCACGTCGATGTCGGCGGCGCTGCGCAGCCATTCCGCGGTGAGATGCAGCGTGCTGCCGCGATTGCCGGCCGCGACGTTGAGCTCGCCCTTGCGCTTCTTGGCGAGCGCGATCAGCTCGGGCAGCGTGTCTGACGCCGAGATCGGGGCTGACCGCGATCATCATCGGATGCTCGCCGACATAGCCGATCGGCACCAGGCCGTTCACCACTTCGACCGGGAAGTTCACCTGCAACTCCGGCAGCGCGATGAAGTTCGAGGCGAGCGCGAGGTAGAGCGTGCAGCCGTCGGCAGGCGTCGCCGCCACCGCCTTGATGGCGATGGCGCCGGCGCCGCCCGGCTGGTTGATGACCAGCACCTGCTGGCCCCAGAGGCGAGTGAGCCCCTCGGCCAGCACGCGAGTGCAGACGTCCGGACTGGCGCCCGGCCCGACCGGCACCACGATCTTCACGGGCCCGGCCGGAAAACCCTGCGCCCGCGCAACGCGCGCGGAAAGCGCCAGCGCCGCGCCGCCTGCCAGGAACGATCGCCTGTCGATCCGCATCACCATCACGCCGGATGCAGCTTCATGATCTCGATCGCCGCGCGACCGAACAGGCTCAGCGGATTGCCGATCGATTCCATCACCTCGAAGTGGTTGTAGCCTTCCATCACCGCGATCGTGACCGGCTTGCCGGCTTTTTTCACTGCGGCATAAAAGTCGCGGCTCTGCCGCTGGAACTCCGGCGTCTCCATCGAGCCGTAGACCAGTGCAATCGGCGCCACCAGCTTGTCGAGATGCTGCATCGCCGAGCAGCTTCTCCACCGTCTCGTCGGTGAACTTGACGAACTCGGAGCGCTTCGACAGCCGCACCGGCGTGAGATCGTACATGCCGCTGCCCGACGCGCCGCCCTTGATGACCGTCATCGGCACGCCGTATTGCGTCCAGTCTGTGGTCATCAGCACGCCGATCCAGTGCCCGCCGGACGACTGACCGGAGACATAGATGCGCTCCGGGTCGCCGCCGAACTGCTTGGCGTTCTTGTAGACCCAGGCCACCGAGCGGCGGATCTGGTCGGCCATCGGCAGCAGACTGCCGCCGACATCGCCGACCTGGGCGAAGTCCACCGCGACAAAGTTCGCGCCCGCCGTGGTGAACGCCTCGGCGGCATAGTGGTACTGCGACGCCGTGCCGACCTTCCACGAGCCGCCATGCACCCAGATCATGATCGGCGCATTCGGCGTCTTGGCCGTGAACACGTCGAGCCCCTCGAACTTGGTCGGGCCGTAGCTGAAGCGCTTCGGCGGCCCGAGCCGTTCGCGGGCAAGCTCGCTGTTGCGGACGCAGCGTTTCAGTACGATGTCGCGCGTTCGGCGCATAGACCGCCTGGTCGTAGGCATCGTCGAGCTCCTTCTGGTCCATATCCATCCAGACCAGCGGCCCCTTGGCATGCCCGAGCGTCGGCATCGCTGCCGCCATCGCCGCTCCCGCCAGCATCGTGCGCCGTGACAACACCGCCATGACCGCCTCCCCTACGTCAGTTTCATTTGTTCAAGCAGCGCCGCGCCGAGTTGGCTCAGCGGATTGGCGATCGCCTCGGCGATCTCGAAGTGGTTGTAGCCCTCCGCGACCAGCAGCGTGACCGGCTTGCCGGCCTTCTTCACGGCCTCGGCGAATTCGCGGTTCTGCCGCTGGAACTCCGGCGTCTCGAAGGTGCCGTAAGCCACGATCACCGGGCAATTGAGGCGGTCGATGTGACGCTGCGAGGAGAGCTTGTCCTCGGCCTCGTCGGTGAAGGCGACATACTGCGAGCGCTTCGACAGCCGCACCGGCTTCAGCTCATACATGCCCGAGCACAGCAGCGCGCCCTTCACGACGTCGGCCGGCACGCCGTAATCCTTCCAGTCGGTGGTCACGATGTTGCCGGCGAGATGCGCGCCGGACGACTGGCCCGACACATGGATGCGGTTCGGATCGCCGCCGAAGCTCTTCGCATTCTGGTAGACCCAGGCGACGCTGCGCCGGACCTGGTCGGCCATCGGCAGCAGCGAGCCCTCGGTGCCCTCGACACCGTCGAAGTCGAGCCCGATCCAGTGCGCACCCGCTCGCACATAGGCCTCCGCCATGAAGGCGTAGTCCTTGACCGTGCGCTGCCGCCAGGCACCGCCGTGAATGAACACATTGATCGGCGCGTTCGGCTTGCCCGTCGCGAACAGATCGAGCTGCTCGATCGGCTTGCTGCCATAGGCCAGCCGCTTCGGCGCGCCGAGCCGGGCGCGGACGCGGTCGCTGTTGAACATGTTGCGCTTGTGGACCTGATCGCGGTTCGGCGCATAGACGAGCTGGTCGTAGGCGTCGTCGAGCCCCTTCTGGTCCATGTCGAGCCACACCAGCGGGCCCTTGGCGTCTTGTACCTTGGCGACTTGGTTCATCCTGCTTCTCCTATTTCGAAAGCTTCATCTGTTCGAGCATGGCCCGCCCCATCAATCCGTAGGGATTGGCAAGCGTCTCCAGCAGTTCGAAGTGATTGTAGGCCGCGCCTTCGATCAGTTCGACCGGTTTGCCGATAGCCTTCACCGCCGCGGCGAAGTCGCGCGACTGGCGCTGGAACTCCGGCGTCTCGGCGGTGCCGTATCCGAGGACCAGCGGCGTGTGCAGGCCATCGAGATAGCGTCCGCCGCTCAGGGTGTGCACCATGTCATCGGTGAACTTCACATAGGACGAGCGCTTCGACAACGCGACCGGGGCGAGATCGTACATCCCGGACAGCAGCACCGCACCCTTGCAGAAATCCGGCGGCAGGCCCTCGTCGCGCCAGCCGCGGGTCAGCATCACGCCGGACAGGTGCGAGCCTGACGAATGCGCCGAGATGTAAATCCGGTCGCGGTTGCCGCCGAAGCTGTCGGCGTTGCGATACACCCAGCCCAGCGCGCGCCGCACCTGCTCGTACATCGGAAACAGGTCGCCGCCGGCCTGATCGACATTGATGAAGTCGATGATGACACAGTGTGCGCCCGCCTCCACCAGCACCTCGGCCTGCAGCGCGTAGTCCGCGGCGACGTTGCGCCGCCAAGCACCGCCATGGACGAACACATTGACCGGCGCGCCCTTGATCCCGCAGTCGAAAATGTCGAGGCCTTCGTATTCGCCAAGCCCGTAGGCCACGCGCTTCGGCTGGCCTAGCAGTTCGCGCGCCCGATCGCTCGCGGCCTTGCGCCGCTCGACGATCAGCGCGCGGTTCGGCGCCCAGATTTCCTGGTCGTAGGCCTCGTCCAGCGCCTGCTGGTCCATGTCGAGGAACACCAGCGGGCCTTTCGCGCGCGGAGCAGAGGGAGAATGCACGTTCATGGCCGGCAGACTAGCGCAGGTCGCTTACGCCAGCCATATCGCCGAGGGTCTAGCGGCTCTGCGCGAAATTCAGATACATCCGCTTCAGCAGTCCCTTGGCCACTGCCAGTTCCTTTGCCGAAAGGCCGGCGGCGGCGGTCTCTTCAAGCTCCACCGCGATCGGAATGAGCCGCTGCACCAGCGCGCGGCCTTTTGGCGACAGCGCCACCAGAACCTCGCGGCTCGATTTCTCCGAACGGCTTCGCGTGACGAGCCCCATGCGGACCAGCCGGCTGACCAGCCGCGACATGGTCGAGGCATCGATCGAGGTCATGCCGGAGAGGTCGACCTGGCGCTGGCCGCCGCCGTTGTTGGACAGCGCCGCCAGCACCCGCCACATGTCGATGCTGACCCCGCTCCCCTTCAGCGCGCCGGCGGTGAAGCCTTCGACCAGCGCAAAGCCGATCCGATTGACGAGATACGGCAGGTAGTTGTCGAGGTCGAGGTGGTTGCGGTCGGCCACGGAACGGTCCTTGCGTCAGCATTGCTGACCTGATCGGCGCACCCAAAATATCCTGAGATTCATGCAGCGGCAACTATTGCATTTACAACAATTGCAGGCGCATCATAATGCCGAGAACAAGACAGCCGCCAAACGGCGGCCATCCAGGAGGAGACGAACATGGAATTCGGCTACTTCACGCTCAGCGACAACCACTACGAAAACAACACCCGCGACGCCAACACCTTCGTGTCGGACATCACCGCCGAGGCGATCTACGCCGACCAGCTCGGCATGCACTCGGCCTGGATCGGCGAGCATCATTTCAATTCGCTCGGCGTGCTGTCCTCCCCCGAGCTGGTGCTGGGCTACATCGCCGCCCGCACCAAGCACATCCGGCTCGCCCCCGCCGTCAACGTCACGCCGCTGCATCATCCGATCCGCGTCGCCGAGCAATGGGCGACGCTCGATCTGCTGTCGGGCGGCCGCGTCGATTTCGCCTCCGGCCGCGGCTACGACGCCCGCGAATACGCGCCCTTCAAGGTGTCGTTCGCCGACAACCAGGGCATCTTCGAAGAGGGCATGGAGATGCTGCAGAAGCTCTGGAGCGCCGAAGGCCGCCGCATCGACCACCACGGCAAGCACTACCAGTTCGAGGACGTCCGCATCACGCCGCAACCGCTGCAGAAGCCGCTGCCGGTCTACATCGGCTCGTTCTCGAAGCCCTCGATCGAGCTCGCCGCGCGGCTGGGCTTCGGCCTGATCGTGGCGCCGTTCGCCGCCGCCATGAGCTACGGCGGGCTGAAGCAGGTCGCCGATCTCTATCACGAGACCTGCGCCAAGCACGGCACCAAGCCGAAGCGGCTGATGTGCAGCTACTTCATCCACTTCTACGACACGCCGCAGCAGGAGGCCGCGCAACGCGCCCGCCAGATCCGCTACTACAAGGAGTGCGTGATCCCGGCGTTCCCGAGCGATCCGAAGACCGCGCCGCCGAGCTACCACTACTTCATCGACATGGTGAAGAAGCTGCACCAGGCGACGCCGGAAGGCCTCACCGAGAACTCGGTGCTGCTCGGCAACTCCGACCGCATCACCGAGGTGCTGAAGAAGGTCGAGGCCGCGGGCTTCGACGAGGTGATCCTCTACTCCAACGTCGGCATCAAGCCGCACCAGCAGGTCAAGGAGGAGATGGACCGCTTCATGCGCGAGGTGGCGCCGAACTTCTCCGGCAAGCACAAGGAGCGCCGCGCGGCATAGCGGCGCAACCGGCGCGCTTCCGAATTCCCGGCACGCGAGGCTAGGCTTGCGTGCCTGACCCGGGAGCGCGCCCATGGAATTCGGCTACTTCACGCTGAGCGACAATCACTACGAGAACAACCCGCGCGACGCCAACCAGTTCGTCTCCGACATCACCGCCGAGGCGCTCTACGCCGACCAGCTCGGCATGCACTCGGCCTGGATCGGCGAGCATCACTTCAACTCGCTCGGCGTGCTGTCCTGCCCGGACCTGGTGCTGGCCTACATCGCCGCGCGCACCAAGCACATCCGCCTCGCTCCGGCCGTCACGGTGACGCCGCTGCACAACCCGATCCGCGTTGCCGAGCAATGGGCGACGCTCGATCTGCTCTCCAACGGCCGCGTCGATTTTGCCTCCGGCCGCGGCTACGACGAGCGCGAATACGCGCCGTTCCACGTCTCGTTCAAGGACAACCAGAGCATCTTCGAAGAAGGCATGGAGGTGATCCAGAAGCTCTGGGCCGCCGACGACCGCATCTCGCACCACGGCAAGCACTACAGCTTCGACGACGTCCGCATCACGCCAAAGCCGGTCCAGAAGCCGCTGCCGGCCTATATCGGCTCGTTCTCGAAGCCCTCGATCGAGCTCGCCGCCCGCCTCGGCTACGGCCTGATCGTCGCCCCGTTCGCCGCCGCCATGAGCTACGGCGGCCTGAAGCAGGTCGCCGATCTCTACAACGAGACCTGCATCAAGCACGGCCGGAAGCCCGGCCGCCTGATGTGCAGCTACTTCACGCATTTCTACGACAACAAGACGCAGGAGGACGCCGCCCGCGCCCGCCAGATCCGCTACTACAAGGAATGCGTCATCCCGGCGCTGCCCGGCGATCCGAAGACCACGCCACCGAGCTACACCTATTTCGTCGACATGGTGAAGCGCCTGCACCACGTGCAGCCCGAGCAGCTCACCGAGAATTCGGTGCTGCTCGGCAACTCGCAGAGCATGACCGACACGCTGAAGAAGGTCGAAGCGGCGGGCTTTTCCGAGGTGATCCTCTACTTCAACGTCGGCATGAAGCCGCATCAGATGGTCAAGGACGAGATGGATCGCTTCATGCGCGAGGTGGCGCCGAACTTTCAGGGCAAGCACCTGGAGCGCCGCGCGGCGTAGCTGCGCCCCGCCCGGCCGGCTTAGCTTCGCTCCACCCGCGCCGCGTAGCAGCCCGGCGCGGCAAAGTGGATGTGTAGATATCCGGCCCGCGGGTTGGCAAGCTGGCGCTCGATCGCGGCTTCGAGATCGCGGCCCTCGACCAACTCCCACTGCACCATCATGCCGTCCGCGTCGAACGAGCGTAGCGCCAGGGTCCGCTTGCGAAGCTGCTCGGGAATTTGATCGACCTTGTCGTAGGTCTCCTCGCCTTTGCGGACATAGATCGCAAACCGCATGCGGTAAGGCGAATCGACCGGATGATGCTCGTGGTTGACGAGGATCAGTTCGTCGCCGGCCTTGGCATCGGTGAGACTGACGCGGCACGGCACGCCCGCGGTGCGCGTCGTCGGCAATTCGGCGGACCGCGCCGTGAGCTGAAAGTTCGTCGTCTGACAGCGCGAACAGATCGGCAAAGCGCTCTGCCGGCAGTCCTTGAATGCGAAAAGCCATGGTCGTCCTCCTTTGTCTCGACCCAACATGGAGGACGACGCGTCACTAACCCACCCGATTAGGGCACCCGATTCCTGCGGAGATCAGAATTCCGACAAATCCTTCGCCACCTTCACCTCGCCAGAGAAGTGTTTCTTCGCCTCGTCGGCAAGGCGCTGATAGTCGTCGTCCGGCCGGGTCGACGGCCCGAAATGCGTCAGCACCACGGTCTTGATGCCGGCCTGCGTCGCCATCTTGCCGACCTCCTCCGGCGAGACGTGCTCCTCGTGCATGTGGCGGATCCAGCCCTTCTGCTCGTCCGGCGTCTTGGCCTGCCAGGCGCCGTTCTTCTTCATCAAATCCACCACGTCCTCGACCACGGTCACTTCGGTGACCAGCACGTCGGCGCCCTTGGCGAGACCGACGACCGCGTCGGACCAACCGGTGTCGCCGGCGAACAGGAACGACCGGCCCGGCGTGTCGACCCGATAGGAGAACGACTTGTACTTGCCGTAGGGCGGCGTGCCCGGCGCGAAGTTGAAGTGCGTGTTCTCCACCGCCGTCACTTTGACGTTGGCGTCCTGGAAGATGACGCCCGGCCCGACATCATGGCCGTGGAACGTATCGGACATCGGCCGCTTCTTGCCCTCGGCCCAGCGGATTTCCGCATTCGGCGTGAGGTAGGCCAGCGCTCCCTTGACCAGCGCCTCGACGCCGCCGCCATAGACATCGGTCGACTCGGCGCGCTGATACTCCCACTGGCTGACCATCAGCGTGGCAAGCCCCGCCGTGTGGTCGCTATGGGGATGCGTGATGAATATCTTTCCGACCTTCCGAAAGTCATGTCCCGACTGCACGATGCGGCGCGTGACATTGTCGCCGGCGTCGATCAGGTAGAGCGCTCCGTTGACCACCAGAAGGTTGGAAGACTGGGTCCGCGCCTTGTTGGGCAATGGGCCGCCCTGGGTGCCGAGGGTAAACAGCTTCGTGCCGGTGTCCTGGGCGGACGCGATGGCTGGCAGCGAAAGGCACAACGTTGCAGCGAGCAGCCATGCTGTCGTAGATCTCATCACTCTTCCCCATGACGTTTGTTCTAGGTGGGCGACGATAGAACCATGCTCGCCGCTTCGCCAGCAGCATGAGGCCGTGCTGCAATCAACAGCCTCAAAAACGAAAAAACTCCTCCCTGCGCATGCAGGGAGGAGTTTCGTTTGCTCGCCGCTTGATCAGTCGATGATCTCGACGACGCGCCGGGTGCGTGCCTCAACCAGCACCGGGTGGCCGTTGACGATCGTGTAACGATAACCCGGACGCGCGTGATACTCAGCCGGCACGTCGTAATAGGTCACGCCAGCCTCCGGCAGCACAACGCCGGCGCGGAGCGGATCGCTATACGCATAGGACGGCCTGTGCTCGCGAACCACGTATTCGCGAAAGCGCGGGCGGTCGTCGACGCCGAGGATGGCGCCGGCCGTACCAGTCGCAGCACCGACCGCGCCGCCGACGATGGCGCCGAGCGGCCCGGCGGCATTGCCGCCTGCGGCAGCGCCTTCCTCCGCACCGCGCACGGTGCCTTGCGCCTGCGCCGCAAGCGGCAGCGCCAGCGTCGCAATCATCGCCAATGGTACCAGCAGTTTGATTTTCATTTGTCGCTCCAGGGTTTGTGATGGTCCAAAACCCCATTGGGCAGGACGCTTCTCAACCCGTCGCACCGCACATCGTTCCGATTGGTTCCGCCGGCAACGAAAAGCCGCCGCGCCCGGTCAGGCGCGGCGGCTTTGGAACGTCGGAGACTACATCTCTTTCTTCTTCATCATCTTCTTGGCGTGGTGCTTCTTCATTGTGCTTCATCATCTTGCCATCCGACATCTTGCCACCCTGCGTCCCCTCGGAACTCTGGGTGGTGCTCGATTGCCCAGGGGGCTGATTCGAGGTCGGGCCGGTGCCGGACTGCGCGGCGGCTGCGGTGGCAAAGCCCGCGATAGCGACAGCCATCACGATCGGAAGAACTCGCATCGTTGGTCTCCTTGAGTCCTGGTGTATCCTGTGAGGGGATGACCGAGCGGCCACTCAGGAACCTTCGATCCCCATCCGCCCCAATGCGAAAATACCGATTTGTGTTCCACCGGCCCCATAGAAAATTACCGGCGCACACAAACGTGACATGAAGGTTTATTCAGGAATCCCGCGCGGCATGGCCCGTCCGGACGCCTTGCCTCGCGACAGTGGCTGTGCCGGGCGTCTAAGATCAGGTTCGAGCCAGCCGAGGCGTCACATCGAATCCCTATCCACCCTGACCGTCGTCTATTGCTGCGTGGTGATGACGGTCGCCTATTCGGCCCGTGGTGCATCGGGATTCGGTGCCGCCGCAGCTTTGCCCCTGCTCGGCCTGGTGCTGCCGCTGAAGGTGCTGGTGCCGGCCTGGACCCTGATCGCAGCCGTCGCCGGGACCGCGCTGCTGGGCAGCGATCGGCATCGGATTGCCTGGAATGAGGTGCTCAAGCTCGTCCCCGGCACGCTGATCGGGATCGCGGTCGGGCTCTACTTCTTCACGCTGCTGTCGGCCGATGCGCTGGCGAAATGGATCGGTGGCTTTGTGCTGGCGTACGGCCTCTATTCGCTCTGGACCACATTCACGCGACGATCGAACGTGCATATGCCGCCGCGCATCGCAGCGCTGGTCGGCGGCATCGCCGGGGGCATGACCGGGACCATCGTCGGCACCATGGGCAGCACGTTCTATGCGATCTATTTCGATACCATTGCGCTCGCCAAGGACAACTACCGTGCCACCATGACCGCGATCCTGCTGACGCTGACGGTGGGCCGCGGCATCGGCTATTTCGCAGTCGGCGAGTTCAGCCGAGACGTGCTGGTCGTTACCGCTTTTCTGTTTCCCTCGATGCTGCTCGGCATTTTCATCGGCAACCGCTTCCACCACGGCATGAGCGAGCTTGTCTTCCGCCGCACGGTTGCCTGCGCGCTGACCGTCAGCGGCCTGGCCCTGCTTATCAAATAGACAAGCGCCCTCGGACCGCGATTTCAGCTGTTCGCGGCCGATAAAAGTCGCGCCTTTTCAACGGCCTGATCCAGCATCCATGGCACGTATTGTGCATGGCAGCATTCATGTTTTGCGTGCCCGCGCGGGGTGCGGCCCGCGCCGAGCGGCCCATTTGGAGAGCTGGAATGTCATTCCTGAAACAGAAATTGTCGCTTCCGCTGGTCAAATTCGGCGTGCTTGGGGTTGCGCGGCTGCCTGTGGTTGTTCGGGCTGGTCGATCAACTCTATTCGTCGGCGGCAATGATGAAATACCTGCTGCTGTCGCTCCTGATGGCCGCGGTCGCGTTCCTGTAGCGCCCGCGAAGCTCCCGATCGGAACCAAATCGAAAGGGCTCGGCGTTATCGTTAAATGCCGGGCGAGTCGGCTTGGATTCCATAGGAGCGCCTCATGTTCGTTCCGCTGTTCGCATTGCCGTTGGCACTGCAGCTTGTTGCCATCTCCGACGGCGTGCCCAAGCTGAACGTGGCGCCGAGTTGCCGCGGCGCGGCGCAGTCGGGCTTCATCGCCACCACCGGGGACCGGCTGAAAACCTGCATCGACACCGAGCAGCGCACCCGCGAGCAACTCGCCAAGGACTGGGGAAAATTCCCGGCCGGCGACCGCGCCTTCTGCGTCTCCTCGATCGCGGGCTTCGAGCCGACCTACAGCGAGCTTGCCACCTGCCTCGAGATGAAGCGCGATCTGAAGAACACCAAGCCCGGCGAGGCGGACACCGCAACGCCGCCACGCCGGCGGCGCTGACAATCAGCCCCGCTGCGACGCCCACATATTGTCGATCAGGTTCGGATAGTGCCGGCCGGCCCGCTTAGCGCGGGCGCGCGCGGCGTCCTTCTGCTTCGCGGTGAGCTTCGCGGAACGGCCCTTGCGCGGGTTGGCCTTGCGCCACGGTGGTGTGCGGGTTTTTGCCGGCATGGGCCGACAACGCCGGAGCTTCAGCCGAGGTTCAATTCCTTGAAGAAGTCGTTGCCCTTGTCGTCGGTGACGATGAAGGCCGGGAAGTCCACCACCTCGATCCGCCAGATCGCCTCCATGCCGAGTTCGGGATATTCCACCACCTCGACCTTCTTGATCGAGTGCTCGGCGAGGTTGGCCGCGGTGCCGCCGATCGAGGCGAGATAGAAGCCGCCGTACTGCTTGCACGCCGCCGTTACCGCCGCCGAGCGGTTGCCCTTGGCCAGCATCACCATCGACCCGCCAGCCTTCTGGAAATCGGCGACGAAGCTGTCCATCCGGCCCGCCGTGGTCGGCCCGAACGCACCGGAGGCATAGCCCTCGGGCGTCTTGGCCGGCCCGGCGTAATAGACCGGATGGTTCTTGAAATAATCGGGCAGCCCCTGGCCTTTCTCGAGTCGCTCGCGGAGCTTCGCGTGCGCACTGTCGCGGGCCACGATCATCGGGCCCGACAGCGACAGCCGCGTCTTGATCGGATAGCGCGTGAGCTGCGCCAGGATGTCCTTCATCGGCTTGTTGAGGTCGATCTTCACCACCTCGCCGCCGAGCTTCGACGTATCCACCTCCGGCAGGTACTTCGCCGGATTGTGCTCAAGCTCTTCGAGAAACACGCCGTCCCTGGTGATCTTGCCGACCGCCTGCCGGTCGGCCGAGCACGACACGCCAAGCCCGATCGGCAGGCTCGCGCCGTGACGCGGCAGCCGGATCACACGCACGTCATGACAGAAATACTTGCCGCCGAACTGCGCGCCGACGCCGAGCGATTGCGTCATCTTCAGGACTTCCTGCTCCATCGCGAGATCGCGGAAGGCGTGGCCGTCCTCGCCGCCCTGCGTCGGCAGGCTGTCGAGATACTTGGTCGAGGCGAGCTTCACTGTCTTCATCGTCAGTTCGGCCGAAGTGCCGCCGATCACGATGGCGAGATGGTACGGCGGGCATGCCGCCGTCCCGAGCGTCAGCACCTTCTCCTTGAGGAACGCCGCCATGCGGTCGTGCGTCAGGATCGACGGCGTCGCCTGGAACAGGAACGCCTTGTTGGCCGAGCCGCCGCCCTTGGCGACGAACAGCAGCTTGTAGCTGTCCTCGCCGTCGGCGTAGATCTCGACCTGCGCCGGCATATTGTTGGCAGTGTTCTTCTCCTCGAACATCGAGAGCGGCGCGACCTGGGAATAGCGCAGGTTCTTCTTCAAGTAGGCGTCGCGTGCGCCCTCCGACAGCGCAGCCTCGTCGTCGCCGTCGGTGAAGACGAGCCGGCCCTTTTTGCCCATGATGATCGCGGTGCCGGTGTCCTGGCACATCGGCAGCACGCCGCCGGCCGCGATGTTGGCGTTCTTGAGGAAGTCGAAGGCGACGAACTTGTCGTTGTCGGAGGCCTCCGGGTCCTCGACGATGTGCTTCAGCGAAGCCAGATGCGCCGGACGAAGGAGATGGTTGATGTCCATGAAGGCGGCTTCAGAGAGCGCGCGCAGCGCCTCGCGCGACACCACCAGCATGTCGCGGCCCATCACGGTCTCGACCCGCACGCCGTCGGTCGTGATCTTGCGGTAGGTGGTGGTGTCCTTGCCGAGTGGAAACAGCGGCGAGTGCTTGTAGGGCGGGACGATCTGGGCGGGGGCGTTCATGGGATTATCCAACGTGAGAGGCTTCGCTACGGCTTCGTCGGCAATTTAGCAATATTCGCAAGCTCCGCGGAGGCAATTGTCTGGGCCACCGGTTGACGATCTGCGACTGGCGGTGTTGAGGCGGATTCATCCTTAATCCGCCGGAATTAACCCCAGAACCAAGATGCAGAGAAAAAGCGGAGCACTCTTCGTACAACAGTCAGCGAGATGGCCGGATCAGGCCGGAAAGCGACGGGCTCATGAAACGCATCTTCTTCGCCTTGCTGTTTCCGCCCGCAATGATGAATCTGATGCTGGTGGCGTTCCATCCGACCGACGTGCCGCGCTATTTCATCGCGGGCTACATCATCGCGGCGTTTCCCGCGCTGGTGATCACTCTGCTGGACGAGGCGTTGCAGCGGCACAGCGTGGTCGACCGGGCGAGCTACGGCGCCTGCGCCGCGTTCCTGACCGCACCCGCTCCGCTGTGGTTCCTTGGGCAAGGCGACGCGTGGCTGTGCGCGCAGGCCAGCGGCTTTGCCACGATCGCCGCCTTCCTGTGCATCGTCGCGTTCGCAAGACTGAACCCGCCCAAGAAACCGAGGACGAAGCTGTTGATGCTTCCGTCGCCGAACTGGTTCAAGGCCGCACCCGAGCAGGCCTAGCGCTCTCGAACATAGAGCGGAGCGAAGTCAGGGCCGTCCAGCCACGGGCCCCGTGATGAGCTACACTCGTGGCCCTGCGTCTCCTTTACGGATTTCAGCACCAAAAAGGTCGGTTCATGCCATTCGTCTCAAGGCTCGCCGTGCTCCTGCTGGTGTTGCCCCTGACGCAGCCTGCAGCGGCGGCCTCCGACTTCGTCAAAGGCACACTCGTCTATAAAGGCATCACGGTCGATGTGGCGCTCGCCGAGAACGCGCCCAACCGCGACGCGATCGAGGAATTGCTGAAGAAGCAGATCGACATCGTCGATGGCTGCGGCGCCAAGCCGGAGATCATGGCGTTCTTTCGCGCGCGGAAGTTGAAGCTCAAGTTCGGCCACGGCGACGGCGGCGGCCGCTTCTCGGCCGCCGGCATCGAGATCGAAGCGGCGCCGCAGCCCCCGGAGAAGCCGATCGTCCTGCACGAGCTGCTGCACGCGCTCCACGCGCTCTATCTGCCGAACGGCGTCAGGAACGCCGACGTGCTCCGTTTCTACAACAACGCCGTGCGCGGGCGGCTCTATCCGGCCGGCGAATACGTGCTGACGAACAACAAGGAGTTCTTCGCGGTGACGGCAAGCCTCTACCTCTGGGGTTTCGTCGCGCGGGCGCCGAACGACCGCGAAACCCTGCGCTCCAAGCAGCCGCAATATTACGAGTGGCTGGCGCGGCTGTTCGGGGTGAGGAAATAACGCCGCCCCGGCGGCAGCAAGCGTAGGTGGCAAGGCGCCCCCACCTTGCCTCAGCCGACGCTGTGTGGAATCCGCCACAGGATGTGAACCACCCGCTCGCCGCGATGGAACGCTTTTCGCCGTGGTGAATTGGGCGGCTGGGAGGACTAGTTATGCGTCAAGTTCCCAAGCAGCAGATCAAGACGGCCGCGGCCTCCATGGGCATCGGCCTGGCAGTGTTTGGATTGATCGCCTACGCGCTGATGCTGTTCTCGGTTACCCAGAGCGTTGCGCTCAGGAACCCCCCGGACTTGATCGCCCCCCGCTAGCAAACGCCCGTTTTTCCTCGGCAGCCCGACAAGCCGTTACCCGTCGTTCCGCCATTGACATTTTGTTCATGGTTTGTTCTATAGGATCGCTCCAGTCGAAAGGAGCCCCCGATGTTCAAAGTTTTCCTCATTGTCATGAGCGCGCGCTGGAAGGTGAAACATGGCTGATCCCGTGCGCGCGCTTCCCGCTATCGACCAGGAGGTCGAGCAGGCCTTGTCGCTTTGCGGCGGCGATCCGCTCAAGGCGCTGCAGATCACCCTGATCGCCAATGCCTTCCTTGAGGCGCGGATCGACCAGCTGATGACCGAGGCGTCCGCCGGCTTTTCGCGCGGCCAGATCAAGCAGCCCCGGAAAAAAGCGTCATGATGTGGATCGGCTTTTTCATGATCGCCACGGTGTCGTCCTTCGTGGTCTGCGTGGCATCGGTCGCGATGCAGCCGGAGTTCTAGCCCGGCAGTCAGATTCTGCCCTCCTAGCCGTAAAGGCGACGACTTGGCAGACGTCGTGGTGGGTTTGGATGAACTCGACCACCGGCCCGGCGGCAGCAATGCCGTCGGGCCTTTTGTTGGTATCGCCGCAACGCCTCGCGCAACGCGCGGAGCGCGGCTATATTGGGCGCGCCGTGGCAGCCGGGGCCCTGCCATCGCAAGCGCCATCCATCCGAATCGATTTCCCTGCGTAGGGCCCGCTCAAGGAGTTGGCCCATGGCCGTCCGATCCTGGTACGTCCTCACCGACGGCAACCGCACCGGCCCGTTCACCGACGAGCAGTTTCGCGAGCAGATCGCGCAGGGCCGCGTCACCGCCGAAACGCTGGTCTGGGCCGACCCGATGAAGGAATGGGCGCGGGCCGCCGACGTGTCGGTCCCCGGCCTCAACGTGCCGGGACAGCCGCCCGCGATCGGCGGCATCCGCGGCCCGCTGGTCGCGACCGGCGGCCAGCCCGGACCGGCGCTCTCGACGGCGCTCCGCACCTGGCCGCTGTTTGGCCGTTCGCTGCTGCTGGTGATCGGGCAGACCTTGGTGATCCCGAGTCCCTGGACCACCACGAGCTTCTACCGCTGGTTCGTCGCCGAGCTTCGCCTGCCGAACGGCAAGGCGGTCGCCTTCATCGGACGGCCCGGCGACATCTGGTACATCTTCATGCTGAGCGCGCTGTTCGGCTTCGCCGGCGTCATCCATTACGGCCTGAATTTCCTGCTGACGCCGCTGTCGGCGCTGTTCTTCCTCATCATCATCCGGTGGTTCTTCGCCAACCTCACATGGGAGGGCCGGACCGAGCCGCTGCGCTTCACCGGCTCCTATTGGGGCCTGCTGGGATGGTGGCTGCTTGGCTGGGCTTCGCTGATCACCATCGTCGGCTGGGCCTGGGTCTTCACCGCAATAATGCGCTGGGTTTGCCGGCACGTTGAAGGCTCCTCCAAGCAGGCGAGCTTCATCGGCACCGGCTGGGGCGTGCTGTGGCGGACCATGGTGTTCGGGATGGCCTGTTGCTTCATCATCCCGATTCCGTGGATGATGAGCTGGTACTCCCGGTGGTTCGTGTCGCAGTTTTGCTTGACCGCGCGAATGTGAGGCGGCCTGCGCCCTCAAAACACCCTGCACTCGCGATCCGAGGTGCCGAACCCGCCGACGCCCTTCACCTTCAGCGCATAGCGGTTTGTCGCCGCCGCGCCCGCGGACTTTGGCGCAAGCACCAGCGTGGCGTGGCCGTGCGACGGCCCGCGCGAATTGAGCACATAGGCGAACACCTTGCAGGTCAGGCGCGCCTCGCATTTGTTGGCGAATGTCTGCACATAGAAGATGCCCTCGCCCTCCTTGGTGTACTCGCTCTTCTGATCAACGCAGTTGAGCTGCGAGGTCGTGCCCTTGTCGGGCACCGGCGGCGGCGTCTGGCCGTCCGCCGGTGCTTCCTCCGTGAAACCCGCGGCGGCGACGCCGACAACCAACGCCATGCTCAGCGCGGCGAGCCTCGCGCGCCCCTTCCGTCGCCGCTCACTCATGCGGCAGCACCTTGAACGGCTGCTTGTACGGCTCGACCCGGAGCGACATCGCCGCCAGCACGCCGACCTTGGCGCGCGGCGCGACCTCGCGCTCGCCGGCCTTGTTCTGCTGCACGGTGTATTGCCAAAGCGCCAGCGAGCCCTTCGCCGCGATCGCCTTGGCGATGCCGCCGGCGTCGCCGCCAAGCTCCTTCAGCTCGGCGTCGGTCACGCCGACGATGATGTCGTCGCCCACGGTGACGATCTTGAACAGCGTCTCGGCGAAGGCCGGCGCCGCAGCGGCGAGAAGGCCGGCCGACAGCACGGCTGCGGCAAGCGTCGGAGCGAAACGGAGCATGGCGATCCCCCAAGGGTGATGACAGGTCACCCTTGGTCGCGCGATCGGCTCCGCTGGTTCAAATGCGGCGCAGGGCTGGCTTATTTCCAGCCGGATTCCTTGTCGCAGGCGGCGCGCTCCTGGGGATGTGACTTCTCCCAGGTACTGATCGACTGCGTCTCGTTGTCTTCCATCTTCTCGTTCATGCACATGCAATACTTGCGGATCACGGCGTCGGCGGCACCGCCCTTGTTGTCGTCGATGCACTTGTTGACCCACTTGAGATCGTCGCTGTTCATCTTCTGGGCGTAGGCGCTCGAGCCGAGCATGGCGGCGGCAATGGCGACGACGGCAACAATGGTCTTCATGGCGCAATCTCCCGTTGGGGTGTTCAGGCTGTTGGATACGCGATTCACGAAGAATGTCATCGCTCGATGATGTTGGCAAATCGAGGGTCTGGCTAAACCGCCCTCACCGTGCCGTTCTCCCCAAGCCGGCACTCCAGCACGCTTCGCTCCCACTTCGCCAGGTCCGCCGCCGCCGCGTAGGTGCTCTGCAAGAACTCCATCAGCGCGCGCTCGGGCTCCCGCGCGGTCCGCACCGCCTCGTACGGCAGGATGAACTCGCCGAGCTCCTTGGAGAAAAACGCAGCATCCGGCTCGACCTTCGCGGCCGAGAAACCCGTCGGTGCCGGATAGGCATACGAATAGAACGCCGCCTCATCGAAGCCGCCCCCACCGGGCCAGAAGCCTGCGCTCGACACCTCATGCGAATAGGCCTCGCGCGCCACAGCGTCTGGCAGGTTCGGCACGCCACCCGGATGCGGCGGCGCCCGACGTCCGGAGAAGCGCGTCACCGCGAGATCGAAGCTGCCCCAGAAGAAATGCACCGGGCTCGCCTTGCCGAGGAAGCCGGTGCGGAAATGCGAGAACACCGCGTTGGCCGACAGCAGCACCCGGTGAAACCGCGCCACCGCGTCGCGGTCGTAGCTTGCATGCGCGCGATCTTCGGAGAACCGCACCGCGCCCCGAATCTCGTTCGGCATCTCGTTGATGCGGACGGCAAGCCCGAGCTCGCCGAGCGCCACCATCGTGTCGGCGTAGAATTCCGCGACCGAAACGGGCTTCAGCATCAGTTGGCGGACATGGCCGTCGCTGGTTCGCAGCCACAGCACATGGTCGATGAAGTCGAACTCGAGCTCGAGCGTGCGCCCGCCGACCGCGATCGGCCCGGTGCTGAGGCCCCGCGCCGTTACATAGAGCGCCACGTGCCAGGAATGATTGAGCCACGGCGTCAGCGACAGCCGCACCTTGCCTGCGACCTGGGTCCACAGCTGCAGCGTGTCGCTTGTGTCCTTCCACGCGGCGTAGGGCAGCGCGGGCCAGGGATCGGACGCCATCTACTGCTTCTCCACCCCGGCATCCTTCACGATGGTCTCCCACCGTGCGTATTCCGACTTCACGAAGGCTGCGAACTCCGGTTGGCTCATGGGGGTGATGTCGAGGCCGGCGCCCGCCATCGCCTTCTTCGCCATCTCGTCCTTCAGCATGCCCTCCGTCACCGCATGGATGCGTGCCACCACGGCGGCGGGCGTGCCGGCCGGCGCGACGACGCCGATCCACACACTCATCAGATAGCCGGGAAGCCCGGCTTCGGCCGAAGTCGGCACATCGGGCAGATACGGCAATCGCTGCTTGGTCGCGGTCAGCAGCAGCCGAATTTTCCCGGCATCCAGCGCCGGACGGAATTGCCCGATCGAACTCGACACCATGGTGATGCGGCCGCCGATCAGGTCGGTCATCGCCGGCGCGTTGCCGCGATAAGGCACGTGCGTCATCTCGATGCCGGCCATGTGCGCGAATTCGGCCGCCGAAAGGTGCGGCAGCGAGCCCGGTCCCGCTGAGCCATAGGTGTAGAAGCCGGGCTTGGCCTTCGCCAGCGCCTGGAACTCCTTGAAGGTCTTGGCCGGCACCTCGGCATTGATGGCGATCATCTGCGGCGCGTCGCCGATCGCCGCCACCGCGATCAGATCCTTTAGCGGATCGAACGGCATCGACTTCTGTATGAACGGGTTGATGACGAGATTGCCGTTCAGCGCGAGCCCGAGCGTGGTGCCGTCGGGCGCCGACTTGGCGACCGCGTCCATGCCGAGAGAACCAGCGGCGCCGGTGCGGTTCTCCACCACGGCCTGGACCCCGGTGGTGCGGGTGATGTGCTCGGCGAGCAGCCTTGCGCCGAGGTCGCCGATACCGCCGGCGGCGAAGCCGGTGATGATGCGCACGGGCCTGGTCGGCCAGTCCTGCGCGCTCGACGTGCCGCCCCCGCCAAGAAGCGCGAACCCGATCAGCGCCGCCGACGCAATTCTGCGTACCATCATTCGGCCATCCTCCACGAACATTGTCCCGGCAACCTGGCTGAACGTGAGGCGGCAAAACCTGCTAGCCGGGCAGCCGGAAACGCCGCATAATGCAGTCAGCATTCAACCGGGTCAAAGTCATGCTGCGTATACTGCTTGGAGCCGCCGCGCTCACCATCATGCTCACCGGTGCTGCGAACGCCCAATACAACAGCAATTCCGGCGGCAACACCTCAGGCGGCGACATCCACATGAACATGATGCCGGATGGCCGGCGCCACGTCACCGCTGAAGAGGCGCAGCGGGAGCGGGAAATCGAATCCCGCTACAACGAAACCGTCAATGACAAGATTCCCGACAAGAAGTCGTCGAACGACCCTTGGGGCGGCATCCGCGCGGCACCTGCCGCATCATCGGTCGCCAAGCAGCGCAAATAGATAGCTCGAAACAGACAGCGCAAAAAAACGCCGCCACCCTCACCGGGCGGCGGCGCTCGACGCAATACTTAGTGGTAATGCTTCTTCTTGTGCTTGGTCACCGGCGCGGTCTCGATCACAGTGGCTTCCGGCTTGGCCTCGTCGCGAGCGTCGCGGCCATCCTCGGAGCGATACTGCGTGGTGCCGCCGCCCTGCCCGCCGGACTGCTGGCTGTACATCTGAGTGTAGCAGGCGTTGGTCGAGGACTCGCAAGAGCTCGAGCAGCCCTCCTGCAGCGACTGCGGCCGCGTCGCGCAACGCTCCATGCAGGCGCCGTATTGGTTGTGGCAAGCGTCGGAATTGCCTTCCGCGTATGCGCCGGTCGAGCCGGACGCGAGGATCGCAAAGGCAGATGCCAGGAACAGCATTTTCGTCTTCATTGAAGCACTCCCAATTTGTTCAAAACCCCAGCCCGCAATCTGCCCCGCTGTACCGGCGTTTGCACTTGATTCATGTTTCGATGGTTAAGCGCGGAGGTTGTCCACGACGGTTAAGATTACCGTTGGCAGTTTCGCGAATCGTCGCGTAAATGCCCGTCGTGCCAACTCGCAAATATCGCATCGGCCGCTCGCGCACCGGGCTAGGCCTCTACGCCATCAAGCCGTATCGCAAGCGCGAATACATCGTGACGTATCGCGGCCGCCTGTTGCGCAACCCGGAGGCTGATCGGCTCGAGGCGCGCGGCTCCCGCTACATGTTCGAAATCAACACGCGCTGGACCATCGACGGCTCGAAGCGCTGGAACGTGGCTCGCTACGTCAACCATTCGTGCCGGCCGAACGCCGAGGCGATCGAGCGCCGCGGCCCCAGCATCGTCTATGTGTCGCGCCGGCGGATCAAGCCGGAGGAAGAGATCACCGTCGACTACGGCAAGGATTACTTCTCGGCCTTCATCGGCAAGAGCCGCTGCCGCTGCCCCAAATGCATGGAACGGCGTGCCGAGGGTCAAGCCAAGCGGCGGGCCAAGGCGAAACGGGCCGAACGCAAGCGCGCCAAGCTGCGGCGCGAGAAGCGCGCCGCAGCCAAGCGAAGACGCTAGTCGCGCCCGTCAGAACTCCTTGCCGAGCTTGGCGTCCAGCGAATACGGGCCGCCGCCACGGCACATGATGAACAGGTACACCAGCAGCCACATCACCACGTATTCGGCGCCGCCGCCGCCAACGCCCCACCCGCCGCCGACCAGATGGGTCTTGGCAATGACCAGGAACTCCAGCACCAGGATCAGCGCCATCGGCCGCGTGAACAGCCCGAGCGTGATGAGAATGGCGCCAGCCACCTCAACGATGATCGCCACATAGGCCGCCGCCAGCGCCGGCTCGACACCGCGCCGCGCCATCACGTTGGCGGCCACCGCCGCCGGCCCGATCATCAGCTTCGGCCACACGTGTGGGATCAGCATCAACCCCGCTGCCAGCCGCAGCAGCAGATAGGACCATTCGGTCCACTGCGGATACATCCGCCCCAGGCCCGGCAGCATCGGCCGCGGGCCGCCTCCTCCAAACATAGCCATGGTTTCCTCCCCAAGCCCCATCCTTGCTGGATGGTGGCGGCGCATTACGGCACGCCACCCGTGACGCTTCAAGCACCCGCCGGCAGCGCGTAGAATAAACTTCCTCAACAGGAGAGCGTACGATGGCCGCCGTGTGCGATTGCTTCCCGGAATTGAAAACGGTCACCGCAGCGCGGGAGGCCCGCTACCACGCAGCGCCCGAGAAAGCCGCACCGGAAGGGCCGCAATCCTCGCTCGAGATCAGAGTCGTCTCGATCGGCAACCTCAACGAGCGCGTCGAGACCCGCAACAGCGGGCGGCATTTCATTATCAGCGAGCCCAAGCATGTCGGCGGGCTGGCCGACGCGCCGACCCCGCTCGAATATCTGCTGTCCGGCGCGATCGGCTGCTACGCGGCGGTGTTTGCCTTCTACGCAGCCAAACTCGGCGTCGACTACGAGAGCTTCGAGGCGGTGGCGAGAACGAGCTTCGACGTCCGCGGGCACATGATGCCGGATGCTCCGCCGTCGGGCTTTCAGAAGGTGACCATCGCCATCGACGTGAAAAGCAATGCGCCCGCGGAGAAGCTTCGCGAGATCGAGCGGCTCGCTCTGCAAGGCTGCCCCGGGATCGCGACGCTACGCGACCCGGTCGCAGTCGAAACGACGCTGACGGTGACCGCCGCCGGGCGCAATGCCGCGGCGGTCGCCTGATCGTCGAACGACCGTTGCGCGCTTAGCGCTGATCCGGAGCGGTCTGCTGCGGGATCGTCTGCACCGGCACCGAAGCCTGCGCGTCGTTGGCATTCGGCGTGGGCCGCTTGCCGTACACGCGCTCGGCGCAGAAGTTGTTCCTGCCTTCGCAAGACTGGAAGCAGGTGTCCTGCATCATCTTGCCGGTCCGCCTGGTGCAGCCGTCCATGCAGACCGAATATTCTTTCACGCAGGCCTCCTGGCTGGAGGCTGCGGGAATCTGGAAAGTCACGAAGGCGGCCACGGCCACCGGCAGAAGTGCCATTGCTTTCATTGGCGTTCCCTCACTTCGACCCCTGGCGCCGCATCAAGTCATCGTCGTGAAACTATGGGGCGGTCAGCGCGATTGCACTCGCTATCGGCGCGGATGGTTAAAGTGCGGGTGCTTAAATCCATCGCCGGACACGCGTCTCCCTGCCAGCCAGCATGAAAAGCAAAGCCCGGCACGCTGGCCGGGCTTTGCCGAACAAGATTGAGGTTCTGCGATCAGAAGCCGGACGGATCCGGATCGCGGAGCAGTTGTGTTCGGATGTTTGGATCCGGATCCGCGATGACGTGGCTGCCGCTGCCGGTCACGATCTCAAACTGCGAAGCCATTGGCTGACCGTAGAGAGCATAGGTGTCAGCAGCGACAGGCGCCCGATGTTTGGGGGCGGCAAACGCGGGGGAAGCGAGCGCAGCCAGCACAGTGGCCAGCGCAGCGCTCAGGGCAAGCGTGTTTTTCATTTGTTGTATCTCCAGCAGTCGTCGCCCTTGCCGCGGAACATACGGTGGTTCGCAACAGCCAAGAGGGCGGCGGCCGCATGGGGGCCATGCGGATTTTCGAAACAATGACAAATGTTTAATGAGACAAATAGTGCGCTGGGATGAAGCATTCCCGAACAAATCCGACAGGGCGGATAGCGCGTGCAAAAACGGTGCCCATGCATTCCTGGCACCGCAATCAACAAGAGGTGATGGGACAGTCAGCTGTCGAGTTCACGGTAGGCGCGAAAGATGCCCCACTCGTTGAACGGGATGCGGCGCGCCGATTGCAGATAGGCCGCAATCCGCGGCCGGTCGGCGACGCTGTCGCGCAGCTTGACGAGGTGGGGCACCTTCTTCTCGAACCGCTTCATGCGCTTGGGAAACGCATAGCGCAGACCCTCGACGATCTGGAATAAGCTGAGATCGACATAGCTGACGTTGCGGCCGAACACATAGGACCCGCGGCTGTGCTTGAGCACGTTCTCGAAGTAGCCGAGCAGCTTGGGCACGCGAACGCGCCAGAACTCCTTGGTGTATTTCTTCGCCGCCGGACGCTGATCCTCGTAGTAGAGCTGCGAGGAGATCGGGTGATGGGTGTCGTGAATCTCTTTCACCAGATCGGTGATGGTCAGCTGCAGTTGCAGCGCCCACAACCGGTCGGCCGCACGGCGCGGCACCAGATGAAGCCGGGGCCCGAGATAATGCAGGATCAGCGCGCTCTGCGCGATCACGAGCTTGCCAGCCTTGAGGAAGGGCGGGGCATAGGGTGCGCGCCGCAAGCGCTCGGCGTTCATGAATCGCTTCATGGCGTCGACGCCGGAGCCGCCGCGGCGGCGGGCGACATCGACGTAGTCGGCCCCGCCCTCCTCCAGGGCCAGCCGGACGAACTCGCCGCGGCCCTGGATTTCCGGCCAATAGTAAAGCTCGTAGCGCATCAATCGCCTCCACCCCGACAACGCCCGGGAGCTTACAGCGTTGCGCGGAGCCCGCCATCGGCTGCGGTGAGGTGACGCGCGTTATCCCGGAATTCAAGGGATTCTCCAGGCCATGCAGCCTGGTGCCCTTCGATATTCCCCAATCAGGCTGCCCCGGCCCCTGCAGGCGTGCTACGGCAGCGCGATCCCGCCATCCCGAACCCGATCGCCCTGACGTGACCGCAAGCGACAGCGCCGAACGGCCCATCCCCAAGCCGCCGGCGCGGCAGGAGCGGATTCCGCTGGCAATCCTCTACATGGTGGCGGCCGGTGCGATCTTCTCCTTCTCCAGCGCCGCCTCAAAATGGTTGGTCGCCACCTACCCGCCCGGCGAGGTGCTGTTCAGCCGGGTGTTCGTTTCCCTGCTGCTGTTTTCGGCCTATGCGCTGCCGACCGAAGGCCTGTCGGTATTCCATACGCGGCGGCCGGGCGCTCACATGCTCCGCAGCATGTCGCAATTCACCTCGCAGACCCTGCTGCTGATCGCGTTCAGCATGATGCCGCTCGCCAGCGCCACCGCGATCAATTTCTCGGCGCCGCTGTTTGCCACGCTGGCCTCGATGTTTTTCCTCAAGGAGTCGGTCGGACGGGCGCGCTGGGCCGCGCTGGTGATCGGCTTTGTCGGCGTGCTGATCGTCACCGCCCCCGGCAGCGAAGCCTTCCAGATCGGCGCGCTCTACGCGCTCGGCAATTCGATCCTGTTCGGCACCGTCACCGTCGGCGTGCGCGGCATGACGCGGACGGAATCGGCCAAGACGCTGACCATCTACCAGTTGATCTGGCTGTCGGTGTTCTACGGCCTGACCTTGCCGTTCTTTTTCGTGACGCCGAGCTGGAGCGATATGCCACTGATCGTCGGCAACGGCGTCTGCAACATGCTTGGACAATACTGGTGGACGCGCTCGATCCATCTGGCGCCGACCTCGGCGGTGGTGCCGTTCCAGTACCTCTCGCTGATTTGGGCGATCATTTTCGGCTTCGCCCTGTGGGGCGATGTGCCGACCATCGGTCTCGTGATCGGCTCGGCCATCGTGATCGGCTCCGGGCTGTTCCTGCTGTGGCACGAAACACGGCCGAAGCTGCCGAAGATGGGCCCGCCGTAAAGCAACGGCCGGGATCGCTCCCGGCCGTCGTGTCGCGAATTGCGAAACTCAGTTCGCCGCGAAGCAGTACATCAAACCGTCGCCGCCGGTGCTCTTGAGATCGTCCTGGGTGCAGCCACCGCCCGGGCCGCGCGACGGATGCGACGAGTTCCAGGAGTGCGATGCAGCGTCATCGCGCAGGCCCTCGCGGTCGATGTGGCCGAGCATGGCCGAGCCTTGCGTGCTGCTCGTCCAGTTCTTGCAGGTGCGGTCTTCGCCGGCCGGGAAAGCCTTGCCGTCGGCGGTCGAGCCGGTCAGAGCGTCGTGCCGGTTCGGCTTTTCGGCGCGGCCGTTGATGACCTCGCCCTTCTCGCTCAGCGAGGTCTGCTTGGTCATGTTGTTCTTGTCGCTGTGCAGGTCGTCGACGCTCTTGGCGACCACCACGCCCTTGGCGTTGGTCCAGGGGCCCTTGCCGATGCGATCGCGGGCGTTGACCGCGCCGTCGCCTTGCGTGCTCAGGTAAGCGTGCCAGGTCTTGCCGCTGGAGCCCGCCGCCTGCGCGAGCTTGGCGCAGTGCGCGTCCGCCCCTTGCAACCCGCCGAGATCGGCGCCCTTGCCGGGGCCGTTGCTGGTGACGAAGAAGGTCATATTGTTGGCCTGCTGCGCCTGCGCCGGAGCGCCCGCGGCAACCGCCAGCAGCGCAACGCCGGCCAGCATGCAAACCCGTGTCGTGTTGTTCATCGCCCATTCTCCCTAAAGCCGGCCTCACAGACGCGAGCCGGACCTATGAATAACATCGGGCGCGGACCGATCATCCGCGCCCGATGCGATTTATTTCAGCTCACGCGTTTTTCAGCCGAGGCAGCAGCCGAAGCGCGTTTTCCCGATCGACCTTCTTCAGGTCGTCGCCCTTGAAATGCGCCTCGACGCCCTTGGCGTGGTCGATCGCGGTGCGGTACGGGAAATCGGTTCCGAACACGATCTGCGAGATCGGCACGAGCTTGGCGATGGCATCGAGCGCGCCCGAGTTCGCCACCTGCGCGGTGTCATAGTAGTAGCGGTCGAGCTCGGCCTGCACCATCTCGCGGGTGAACTTGCCCTTGTACGGCGGCACGCTCACAACCTGGATCAGGAAGCGCTCGGCGAACGACGGCAGCGAGCCGCCGCCATGCGACCAGATCCAGTTGATGTCCTTGTAGCGTTGCGAGGCGCCGCTGAAGATCAGTTGCGCTATGCTGCGCGTCGTGTCGGTGCCGAATTCGATCGAAGATTCGCCGATGCCGGCCACCAGGTTGACGCAGCAGTTGGCGCCGGTCGGGTGGGTGTAGACGGTGGCCTTGCGGCGATGGAGCTCCTCCCACACCGGATAGAAGGTGGGGTCGCCGAGCCACTTGTCCTTGTAGCTCGTCATGATGCCGACGCCGTCGACCTTCAGTTGATCGAAAGCATAGGCAATCTCCTTCAGGCTCTCGTCGACGTGCGGCAGCGGCAGCATGGCGAAGGTGCCGAACCGGCCGGGGTGATCGCTCTCCATCTTCTTGGAGTACTCGTTGGACTCGCGGCAGACCCGGACCGCGGTGTCCAGCCCAAGCGGCGTCACCTGGGGCGTGGTCGGCGACATGATCGCGGTGGCGACGCCGCCCTTGTCCATGTCCTCGATCAGCTTGGCGACCGACCAGTTGCTGAGCGGCCGGTCGCGGCGGCCGATGACGTCCATCGCCTGCATCCAGCTCGGCGAAGCGACGTGGCAGTGCACATCGATGCGCTGAGGTTTCGCTTGGGCAAACGCCTTCGGGGCGAAGCCCGTGGCTGCAAGGCCCGCGGCCCCGCCGAGGAAACTCCGGCGGCTGACGGTAGGAGGGTTGAACGAGGGCGGGCAGCAGAGACAGTCGGAGAACAGCATGGCTTTGCTCCTACGCCTTGAGTTTCGGCAGCAGCCCCATGGCGGTGCCGCTTTCGATCGCTTGAAGATCGGCCGCCGGCAGTCCGAGCTTCTGCAGGTCCTTGTATTGATCGAGTGGGAAATACGGCCAGTCGGTGCCGTAGGTTACGTGCGAGGCCGGCACCAGCGTGAGCAGCGCCGCCATCGATTGGGCCGAGGTGGCGTTCGCCGTGTCGTAGTATTGCCGCGCCAACTCGGCGAAGATGCCGTCCGGAGCGATCTCTTTGGCCTTGGGGCCCTTGCCGTAGAACGCGTCAATGCGCCCCGCCAGCATCGGGATGGTGCCGCCAGCGTGGGAGAACAGCCACTTGATGTCGCGATAGCGCGCGAACGAGCCGGACAGAAGCAGGCTCGTCACCGTGCGCGTGGTGTCGTGCGGCACCTCGATCACCGCCGGGAAGGCGCCGACGCTGAGACGCCCGCAGCACGCCGCCACCAGCGGATGCACATAGACCACGGCCTTGCGGCGGTTCAACTCCTCCAGGATCGGCTTATAGGCCGGATCGCCGAGCCACTTGTCGCCGTAGTTGCTCTGCAGGTTGATGCCGTCGGCCTTCAGCGTATCGAACACGTATTCGATCTCTTTCAAGGTGACGTCGGTGTTCATCATCGACAGCGGCGAGAACAGCGCATAGCGGCCCGGATAATCTCTCCGCATGTCGGCGGCGTAGTCCTGGCAGACGCGGACGGTCTTGGCGGCATTCTCGGCGCCGGCGTCGAACCACAGGCCGGGGGTGGAGGCGAGCGAGAGGACCGCGGTGCGGATGCCGTTCTTCTCCAGCCCCTCGGCGTCGTTGGCCGGTGTCCAGTTCGTCACGCTCGCATAGGGAGGAATGTGGCGGGCACCCTCCCACTCGTTCTGCTGCTTCATGTAGGACGGCGGATAGAAATGATGATGCGTGTCGATCAGGGTTTTGGCGCCCTGCGCGCGCACGGCGGGAGCCGGCAGCGCGGCTGCGAGACCGGCGGCGCCGAGCCCGGCCAGGAAGCCCCGGCGTGAGGGCGCGCAATCGGGACAGTTGTGGAACAGCATCTTGATCCTCCCGTTGTTGTTGGTTGATCCGGTTTTCAGCCCCGGATTCAGGCGGATGATAGCGCCTCGCTGGAGCCCCGGCGAGGGTTGACGGCGACGCCAACGCTTGGCCTATAGGACCGCCAAGTGCGACAGGACCATGCCGAATATCACCTACATCGAACAGGACGGGACTGAACGGAAGGTCGAGGCCGAGGTGGGCGCGACCGTGATGGAAACCGCCATCAACAACGACATCCCAGGCATCCTGGCCACTTGCGGCGGGTCGTGCTCCTGCGCCACCTGCCACGTCTATGTGGACGACGAATGGGTCGACAAGCTGCCCGCTCCCGAGCTCGAAGAGAGCGACATGCTCGACACCGCCCACGACCTCAAGGACAACTCGCGGCTGTCGTGCCAGATCGTGGTCACCGAGGAGCTGGACGGCCTCACCGTCACCACCCCGCCCCGGCAGATTTGATATCCACCGGAGTGTGCGGATCGCCCTACCGCTTGGCGCGGCCGTCGCCTATGATACGGTCGGACGTAGACGCCCAAGGACGCCCAAGGGGGGCCGCCATGTTCAAATCGATGCTCGCCGCCGCAGCCTTCAGCGTGATGCTGGTGCCGCAGGCGAACGCCTGGAACACCATCCTCGACAGCGTTTGGGGCTCCAAGGGCAACGACACCGGCGGCATCATCCCGTGGACGCCGGAGAACGAGGCCAACGCCTTCCAGATTGCCTCGGCGCAGTGCGCGCACTGGAACAAGTACGCGGTGGCGACCAGCCTGCACCGTCAGCCCGGCGATTACATCGGCTACCGGTGCGTTTGGGATGCACCCGGAACCGTCGCGGTGCGGCGCGAATACCGGCACGTCGACGTCAAGATCGAGAAATAAGTCAACGCGGCGGCACGTCGATCGGCGCACAGTTGCGGCGCCCCGACGACATGCAGTCGTCGGCGCGGCGCGCGTCGACCATGGCGTTGGCGAGCCAAACGCCAATGCCGACAAGAACAACGGCCGCGCAGAGCAGGAAGATGTTGGCGGCGCGGCGGTCGCGCGCCTGCTCCTCGGGGGTCGGCGGCTTTTCGAGATCGTCGGGCAAAGGCATGGTTGTTCGCTGTTTTGCCGGAGCATATCCAAGGCCGGCCTCCTGCGCATCACATTCGGTTTTCAAACAGCCGGCGTTCGCGTTTGCTAGCCAACGCTCCGCCGCCCCTGTTCTTTGCAAGGCGCGGGGTGCGCCTTCATTCCATCCCCCACCAAAGTGAGGGAGCGGAGCGCCGGAAGGCGCATTTCTTTATCGTCACGCCTCGCGGCAGGCCTGCGCGGCCCGCCGCGACAAGGCGTGCACGCATCTTGCGATGCGTCCGCCTCCCGGCGCTCCACCGCGACATTTGCAGGCGTCCCCCGGATGGGGGTCCCGCCATCAGCCCCGGGCCGCGTTTCTTGAACCGGCATTTTCGCCGGCCAATGCAGCGAGCTCCTCGCAGGGCGCCTATAGTGGCGCCCGAGCGGATTCCCAGGACCGCCCGAGTGCAGGTTTACGAGACCTGCCCGCAGGGGCCGCACCTCGCTCCGTCATCCAAGCGTCCCTAGAAGACGCCCTCGATGAGCGAGGCAGGCGAACGATAAGGTCGGTTCGGGGGTGCGGGGATAAGTTTTTTAATTCGTGAGGAAAATCAACGAACGAAAATGAAAAGCAGGCGGGGATAAGCTCCATCCCCGCAGGACAGCTAAGCGCTCATCGACTCTTTCACGGCGCCGACGAGCTGCTTCAGGGTGAACGGCTTCGGCAGGAACGAGAACTGCTCGCCCTCCGGGAGGCTTTTCGAGAACGCCTCTTCGGCGTAGCCCGAAACGAAGATGATCTTCAGCGTCGGGTTGCGCTTGCGCAGCTCTTTCAGCAGCGTCGGTCCATCCATCTCCGGCATCACCACGTCGGAGACGACCAGATCGACCTTGCCGCCGTTTTCGGCGAGCACCTCGATGGCCTCGACGCCGTTGCCGGCCTCCAGCACCGAATAGCCGCGCGACTTCAGCCCTCGGGCATTCAGCGCGCGAAGTCCCTCCTCGTCCTCGACCAGCAGGATGGTGCCCTGCCCGGTCAGATCGGTGGCGGCAGCCGGCGGCTTGGCGGCCAGCGCCGCGTTCATCGCAGCGCGCGCGGCTGGTCGTGCCGCTGCTGCCGATTTCGCGGGGGCGACGGGCACCTCGGGCGCAGAGCCATCGATGATGTCCTCATCGGCGAGAAGCTGCGCATCAAGTGACACATTGAGGGGAGCATCAAGCGGCTCCTCCGCCTCGCCCGGCACGTGGCGCGGCAGGAAGATGCGGAACGTGGTGCCCTTGCCAGGCTTGCTGTCCGGATAGATGAAGCCGCCGGTCTGCTTGACGATGCCGTACACGGTCGAGAGGCCGAGGCCGGTGCCCTTGCCGACCTCCTTGGTCGAGAAGAACGGATCGAAAATCTTGTCGATGATCTCTGGCGGGATGCCGGTGCCGGTGTCGGACACCTCGACCCGCACATACTCGGCGGCGGGCATGCCTTTGTACTGGAGCCGCGCGGCGTCCGCCGCCGTGACATTGGCAGTGCGGATATCGAGCTTGCCGCCGTCCGGCATGGCGTCGCGGGCATTGACCGCGAGATTGACGACGACCTGCTCGAACTGGGAGATGTCGGCCTTCACCGGCCACAAATCGCGGTCGTGCTTGACCTCGAGCTTGACCTTCTCGCCGATCAGCCGGCGAAGCATGATGGTCAGGTCTTCCAGCCGTTCGCCGAGATCGAGCACCTGCGGGCGCAAGGTCTGCTTTCGCGAGAACGCCAGCAGTTGCCGCACCAGGCTCGCCGCCCGGTTGGCGTTCTGCTTGATCTGCATGATGTCCTGGAACGACGGATCGGTCGGCTTGTGGGCGTTCAGCAGGAAATCGGTCGCCATCATGATGGCGGACAGCACATTGTTGAAGTCGTGCGCGATGCCGCCGGCGAGCTGGCCGACCGACTCCATGCGGGCGCGCTGGTTGACCTGGTTCTCCAGCGAGCGCTGGCCGGTGGTGTCCAGGACGTAGACGATTGCCGCTTCGGCGTCGCCCTCGGCGACCGGCGAGACGTAGAAGCGGCCGTAGCGCTCGGCCTGTCCGGCACCCTGCCCGGTCAGCCCGGCGTCGACCGGGGCGACCTCGCTCTGGCCGGCGGCGGCTTGTCGGATCGCGCTTTCGAGCGGCTCGCGGTCGCGCTCCGAGACGGCGGCCAGGATCGAGCGGGTATTTTGCTGGCCCAGCGCGTCGGGGAACATGCGCGCGAACAGCGCATTGGTGCGCGCGATCTTGCCGGCCTTGTCGACGGTGGCGATCGCCATCGGAGTCGACTGGAAGAAGCGCATGAAGCTCACTTCGGCGCCGCGCTGGGTGTCGGTCTCGGCGCCGGCACGGTTGAGAACGAGCGTGCGCGAGGCGCCCGGCGTGCCGTCGGCGCCGAACGCGACCTTGTGATAGAGCCGGACCGGAAGGTTCTTGCCGGTGCGGGTCTTGAAGTCGATGTCCATCACCTCGGTCTTGACCTCGCCGGGAGCGGCGGCGAGCGTGGTGATCAGCGAGGCGCCGTTGCCGGAGACGATATCGGCGAGCTTCAAGCCGCCGGAGCCGACCTGCGCGAGGTCGTGGTCGAGCCAAGTCGCCAGCGTGGCGTTGAGATAGGAAATGCCGCCGCTGCCATCGACAGAAAAGAACCCGGCCGGCGCGTGGTCGAGATAGTCGATGGCGTGCTGCAATTCCTGGAAGATGTTCTCCTGGCGCTCACGGTCGCGCGTCACGTCGGTGACGGTCCACAACGTCAGCTTGGTCGCGGTGCGCGGATCGCCGAGCGCGCGGACGCGAAGCCGCAGCCAGGTCGCGGGCTTGCTCTTGAGGCCGGTGACACGCACCTCCTCCTGCGTTCGGCGGCCTTCGCGGGCGGCCTTGAGCAGCCGATAGACTGCTTCGGACACGTCGGGATCGCCGATGAACACCCGCTCGACCGGGCGCACATCGCGCTCGTCCTTGCCGTCGGCCAGATCGAGATAGGCAGCGTTGGCATAGATGACGCGGCCGCGCGGATCGGTGACCAGGAGCCCGTCCGCCGCCTCGTCGACCACCGCCTTGAGCATCGGGTTGCCGGCGCTCTCCTTGCCGGCGAGGCGCAGGATGCCGGTCGCCATCGCGAACAGCGAGAACACGCCAGCCATGGCGAGGAAGGCGAGCAGCGCCAGGATATAGGGGCCGGCGTTGCCGCGGCCGACCAGGAGCAGACCCACGGCCGCGCCAACCAGCGCGACCGCCACCACCAGCACCATGCCGATGCTGCCGCCGCGGTTGCCGCCCGGCGTGCGATCGACCGCGGTGGTATGGGGTGCTTCGCTCAAATCCTGCGTGGCCATGACGAGTTTCAGGTCGGGAGGGGAATGGCGCGACGCAACTGTGCTCCTTGGTGCCCCAGCGGGGGCCTTGGACGCAAGCCTTTCGGTCATGCGTTCCCCCGGAGTTCCCGCGCCGCCGGTTCCTTACGCCTCATTGCCGCGCCCGGCCCGCCGCCCGGCGGAGTTTCATGACATAGCCGATCACCTCGGCCACCGCCTTGTAGTGCTCGGCCGGGATTTCCTCGTCGATCTCGACCGTGGCGTGCAGCGCGCGGGCAAGCGGCGGGTTTTCCACGATCGGGATTTTGTGCTCGCCCGCCACCTCGCGGATTTTCAGCGCGATGGTATCGACGCCCTTGGCAACGCAGATCGGGGCTTCCATGCCGCGCTCGTATTGCAGGGCGATGGCGTAATGGGTCGGGTTGGTGATGATGACCGAGGCTTTCGGCACCGCCGCCATCATGCGCTTTCGCATCCGCGCCTGGCGCAACTGCCGGATCTTGCCCTTCACCAGCGGATCGCCTTCGGTCTGCTTGAACTCCTCCTTCATTTCCCGGAGCGACATCTTCTGGCGCTCGAACCATTGCCGGTACTGGAACAGATAGTCGGCCGGCGGCGACCAGGAACAGGATCGCCACCACGGCCCCGAGCACATCAATAGACATGGCGCGGGTGGCGAGCAGCGAGCCGAGGATGTCGGTCTGAACGAGGTCATCGAGGCGGAAGCGCTGCGGCCACAACAGCGCGACCATGACCGAGCCGATCACCGCGAGCTTGACCAGACCCTTGCCGAAGTTGGCGAGCGCCTGGACCGAGAACATCCGCTTCAATCCGGCAAGCGGCGAGATTTTCGAGAACTTCGGCTTCAGCGGATCGGTCGACCAGACCAACCGATGCTGAATCATGTTGCCGCCGATCGCGGCCAGCACCACCACGCCGATCGGCAGCGCGATGGCGGCCAGCACCTCGCGCTCCATCCGGGCCGCGAGCGCAATCAAACCGCGGCCATCGACCGGTATCTGGTAGGCGTTGGCAATAAGGCCGCGGAAGGTGGCGCTGAGCGTGCTGCTCATCTGTCCGGAAAAGGCCGACAGCATCACCGCGCCGCCGCCGATCACGAACCAGGTCGAGACCTCCTGGCTCTTGACCACGTCGCCACGCTCAAGCGCTTCATCGAGCCGCTTCTGTGTTGGGTCTTCTGTTCGATCTGTGTCGTTGTCGTCAGCCACGGATGATCACCTCAGAAGCTCGGGGCCATCACGTGCAGAACGCCTTCGACGTAATCGAGAAAGGTCATCATCATGGCGCCGAGCACCAGCACCAGGATCAGGAAGCCGGCCAGGATCGACAGCGGCATGCCGACGAAGAACACCTGCATCTGCGGCATCAATCGCGCCAGAATGCCAAGCCCGAGGTTGAACAGCAGTCCGAACGCGATGAACGGCGCCGAGAGCTGGATGCCGATGCGGAAGGCGCCGGCGACCGTGGTGCTGAACAGGCTCGCGATGTCGCCGAAGATCGGCACTTCGCCGGGATGGAACAGGGTGTAGCTGTCGTTCAGGGCGACGATGACCATGTGGTGCAGGTCGGTCGTGAAAATCATCGTGACGCCGAGCACGCCGAGGAAGTTGCCGACGATCATGCCCTGCTGGCCCTGCGTCGGATCGACCGCGGTGACGAAGCCGAGCCCGATCTGCTGGGCCACCACCGAGCCCGCGATCTGAAGCGACGCAATGGTCAACCGCGACAGCATGCCGAGCACGATGCCGACCAGGAGTTCCTCGCCGAGCATCAGCAGCACTGGGCCGAACGCCTGCAGGTCGATGTGATAGTCGGTGCGGTGGAGCGGCAGGATCACCGCGGTCAGCGCCAACGCGATGGTGAGGCGCACCCGCGGCGACACCGTGAGCTCGCCGAGCCCCGGCAGCAGCATGACCATGGTGCCGATCCGCGCGAAGCCCAGGAGAAAGGCCGCGGCGAACACCGGCAGAAAGGAGACGTCGATATTCATCGGTGGCCGGGCATGACGAACATTGGCGTCAGCGCAAGCATCACCCGCCGATGATGCGGGCGGCGATCCGCGCCATGTGGCTTTGCAGCGCATCGGCCATGAACGGCAGAGCGAGCAGCATGGCGACGAAGATCGCCAGAATTTTCGGCACGAAAACCAGAGTCATTTCCTGGATTTGCGTCAGCGCCTGGAACAGCGAGATGGCGACGCCGACGGCGAGGCCCACCAGCATCAACGGGCTCGCCACCAGGACGAGCGTCATGATGGAATCCTTGGCAACGTCGAGCACTTCCGGTCCGGTCATTATTTCTCCACCTCTGCGCCCCGCAGGTTAGATCGGCATCTTCATGATCTCTTCGTAGGCCGAGATCACCTTGTCGCGCACCGAGACGAGCGTATCGATCGCCACTTCGGATTCGGCGACCGCCGTGACGACGTCGATCATGTTGGCCTTGCCGGCCGCCGCCGCCTGGCTTTGCACGTCCGAATTGTGGGTGGTCTTGCTGAGCGCGCCGACCGCTTCCTGGACCATCGCGCTGAAGCTCGGACCGGCCCCGCTCCCCTCGCCCGCGCCTTTGCTGGGCGCAGCCAGATCGGTGAGCTTGGCGAGGCTCGCGTAGGCGTTGGCGGCAATGCTCGGTGTGGCCATTGCAGTTCTCCGAAATCAGCCCTTGAGGATGTCGAGGGTGCGCGCGATCATGCGGCGCGAAGCGCCGATGACATTGATGTTCGCCTCGTAGGAGCGCTGCGCTTCGCGCAGATCCATCATCTCGACCAGCGAATTGACGTTGGGATATTTGACGTTGCCGTTCTCGTCGGCGGCCGGGTGGCCCGGCTCATGCTTGATGCGGAAGTCGGACGGATCGGTCTTGACGCGTCCGAGCGCGACAAGCTGGGCGTCGATGGTGCGGTCCATCTCGCTCTGGAACGTCGGAATCTTGCGGCGATACGGCTCGGCGCCGGGGCTTGGCGCGGTCGAATCCGAGTTGGCGATGTTCTCGGAGATGATGCGCATGCGGCCGGCCTGGGCGCGGAGTCCGGAGGCCGCGATCGCGATCGACTTCAGGAAATCCATATCGACCGTCTTTCAGATTGGCTGCGCATCGTCTTCATTCTCAACGCTTGCCGATCGCGGTTTTGATGAGGTTGAGGCTGCGGGTGTAGAGCGTGGTGGCGGCTTGATAGTCCATCTGGTTGGCGGCGACCTTGATCATCTCGTCCTCGAGATTGACTGCGTTGCCGGTCGGCCGCACCTCGTAGGTGCCGGTGCGCGAGGCCGCAAAGCCGTTCGACGTCGCATCGGAGGAGGCGATGTGGCCGGATTCGGTGCGGCTTAGCCCGATCGAGGCGACCGACGATGTCATCCGGTCGAACGTCAGCGGCGCCAGATCGCGCGGCCGGAAGTTCGGCGTGTCGGAATTGGCGACGTTCTCGGACAGCAGCCGCTGGCGCTCCTGATGCCACTGCATCCGGGTGCGCAGCATGGAAAACAATGGCAGGTCGGTGATGGCCACGGCTTCGACCCTCGCAGGCTTGGACCCTCGCGGAACCGCTCGGACCAACGACACACCAAGATCGGCGGCCGGTCCTTCCGGTTCAGGTCGGCAGACTTTGCCGGGTGTATGGTTAACGACTGGTTAAATCGGGCAAAACGCCCGTATTGCCATCAATCTGCCGTTTACCAAACGAATCGTTATAAATGGCGCGGCACGCTGCAAACCGCCCTCGGGCGTTAGTTCTTTGTTAATGTTGTCGGCGGCAATAGTTGCCGGCGGCGTTAACGACTCTTAACAACGTCCACCGGCCCGTGAGCGCCGCGAGCGCCAGGGGATTTTTTCGATGAGCAGCCTCTTCGGCGTGGAGTTACCTACTCCGGTGAATTTCGTCATCGCTTTCGTATTCGTTCTGCTGCTGATCGGCGCCGCCGCCTGGGTGGTGCGCCGGTTCGGCGGAACGCGGATCGACGCCGCCGCCCGCGGCCGCCAGCCGCGCCTCGCGGTGGTCGATTCGGCCGCCGTCGACAACCGCCGCAAGCTCGTCATCGTCCGCCGCGACAACGTCGAGCATCTGCTGATGATCGGGGGCCCGAGCGACGTGGTGGTGGAAACCAATATCGTCCGCGCCGCTGCAGTCGCGACCCGCGACACTCCACCGGCACGGCCCGACGCCGCGCCCCGCATGCCGCAGGCCGATCCGACGCCGTGGCCGCTGCAACCCGAGCCCGCCCCTGCCCCCGCCCCCATGGCGGTGCAGCCTCCGCCGCCGCGCATCGAGCGCGCGCCGCGTGCCCCCGCCGATGACGCCTGGGACACGCAGCCCGAGCACATCCTGCCGACCCCGGCCATCCCGGAGGTTCGCC
Source organism: uncultured Alphaproteobacteria bacterium (assembly GCA_963785665.1). GTDB lineage: Bacteria > Pseudomonadota > Alphaproteobacteria > Rhizobiales > Xanthobacteraceae > Z2-YC6860. Next base: position 124,793 of record CAWAWF010000013.1, on the reverse strand, counting down.
CCGAGGTTCGCGCCATGCGGCCGGCCGATACGCTGGCCGACCTCGCCGGCGAATTCGCCCAGGCGCCGGAGCCCGTCGCCGTCCGTCCGGCCCAGGTCCAGGCGCCGCGCGCCGCCGCATCCTTTTCCGCCATGACCGCGCCGCAAGCGGCGCCCGTAGCCGACCAGAGCCTCGCCGAGATGGCACAACGGCTCGAGGCCGCGCTCCGCCGTCCGATGGCGCAAAAGATCGTCGCCGAAACCCAGCGCGTCACCGCGACCCTCGACGTCCGGGCGGGAACGCCGAAGGCGCCCCCGCCGCCCCGCGCCGAGCGCGGCACAGCGCCCACGGTCAAGCCGCAATCCCAACAGGGCAATCTCGAACAAGAGATGGCAAGCCTCTTGAGCAGACCAGGAAAGACTTGAGGTACCGCGGGTTCGCCACCTGCGTCCGTCTCACGACGGGGGTGGCGATAGCGCTTCTGGTATCTGCGCCCGCACACGCTCAAGACATCAGCATCAACTTCGGCCAGGGCACCGGCCTCACCGAGCGCGTCATTCAATTGATCGCGCTGATGACGGTGCTGTCGCTGGCGCCGTCGATCCTGGTGATGATGACCTCCTTCACCCGGATCGTGGTGGTGCTGTCGCTGCTGCGCACCGCGCTCGGCACCGCGACCGCGCCGCCCAATGCGGTGATCATGTCGCTGTCGCTGTTCCTCACCGCCTTCGTGATGGGGCCGGCGTTCCAGCGCTCCTACGATGTCGGCATCAAGCCGATGCTGGCCAACGAGATCACCGTCGAGCAGGCGTTCGAGCGCTCGTCCGGGCCGTTCAAGGAGTTCATGCTGAAGAACGTCCGCGATAAAGACCTCAAGCTGTTCACCGATCTCGCCAAGGAGCCAGCGCCGGCCTCGCCCGACCAAGTGTCGCTGCGGATTTTGATTCCGGCCTTCATGATCTCCGAGCTGAAGCGCGCCTTCGAGATCGGGTTTCTGCTGTTCCTGCCGTTCCTGATCATCGACTTGGTGGTGGCCTCGGTGCTGATGTCGATGGGCATGATGATGCTGCCGCCCGTCGTGGTGTCGCTGCCGTTCAAGCTGATATTTTTCGTGCTGGTGGATGGCTGGAGCTTGGTGGCGGGGAGCTTGGTGCAGAGTTATGGTGGGGGGTAGCGCCCATTGATAGCAGCGCGGTGTTCGCTTCAGATTGACGAAGGCCTTGCGTCATCGGCAGCGAACTCCCCTCCCCCTCGTGGGGAGGGGTCGGGGGTGGGGGGTCAGCCTTGAAGACCACGCGCTATTTTGAAGAACAGGTGCTGCGCAAGCGTCCCTACATCCAACGCGAATGGTGCCAGCAGGTGCTGGCGTCACCGGTCCGCCGCGAGGCGCAGAGCGATGGCCGAATTCGCTTCTGGGGAGCAATTTCCCCAACCAGACCGGACTCGACCGCGATTTCTTCGAGTTGTAACACTGGAGGACGGCGAGACCGTCCACAACGCATTCTTCGACCGGAATTTCCGGGAGGACGAGCAATGAAACTGCACTATTACCCGGAAACCGACAGCCTCTACATCGAATTGAACGACGCTCCGGGATCGCAGACGCGCGAGATCGTCGAGGAACTCGTGGCCGACCTCGATGCGAAAGGCAACGTCGTCGGCCTCGACATCGATCACGCGTCAAAGAAGCTCGACCTTTCCAAGATCGAGACGATAGCGCTGCCGCCGACCTATGCGGCGGAATGAATTGGCCGTAGCTCGAATGACGCACAGTGATTCGCTAATGGGGTTCGAACGCTGTTGGGCAGGGAGGTAGGACAAACCGGCGAAGTAAATGCGACCGGCTAGCGGTCGAAGTTGCCGATGTCCTGCCAAGTCGTCCCGGTCAAACAGGATTCTCGATCCCAAATCTGCCGTAGAAATGACCGCCGGAATGACAGAGGCGACCAGCGCCTTATCAGCTAGGCAGCCCCGATCTCGCTGGGCTCTGTAAGGCGCAATGGAATATATTCCTTGCCATCCCCGCTCCTCCGCTAATCTGCCGCCATCCTCCACAACCCTGTCCGCCCCATGCCACGCCAGCCCAATCCGGGCGCGGGCACTGCCGTCCGCTCGCCATCCGGCGCGGCGGCGCGCGCGCCCTCACCTTCATCATCCCCGCTCCCGCCGCAGCGCTATCGCGCGCTGCGGGCGCGCTACAACGCGCTGCTGGTCACGCTCTATGAGCGCTCGAGCCTGACGCTGCGCGAGATCGCGGCGGTCGCGGGCCGCACCGCACGCGCCATGCAGATCAGGGTGCGCGCGCTCGGCTGCCGGCCGCGCGACGCCACCAAGTGCCGGGCCGGCACCACCCTCGGCGTGCGCCGCGCCGGCCCGCGGCCGCCCCGGCTGAATGCGAAGGCGACGCAGCGCGTGCTCGCGGCCTTCGCCGGTGTCGCTCGCGAGCCTTCGGCGTCCGCCGACGCGCAGGCGGCCTCCGAGGCAAAGCGCGCCCCCAGCGACGCGTGATGGCCAGCGCGGCGCGGCAGCTTGGTCATCTCGCGAAGACGATGGAGCACGCGTCGGCGGCGGGCGAGGCGCTTGCGCGCGAGGCAACGCGATCCCGGGCGCGAAAGCCTGACGCCACGCCGAAGCGATTCACGCCGGCGCAGGCGTGGCTTGCCAATCAACGCATCCTGGGCGAGCAGGCGCAGATACGGCAGGCCCACGAGGAGGCGGCCCGCCAAGCCGAGGCGGCCGTGACCTCGGCGCCAACGGCCGAGGAGGATTTCGAGCGGCGCCTCGACGCGCTTGCAGCGCGCATCCGGCCGAGGCCGCGCCCCGGCCCGCGCGTCCGCTGTTTGTGATCCGATGTTCGTCATGGCCGGGCATAGCCGGCCGAAGGACGGCGTCGCTTCGCTCGCCTATGTCCCGGCCATCCACGCCTTACTTTCTTACCAAGCAAGGCGTGGATGCCCGGCACAAGGCCGGGCATGACAGGGAGAGGATGAGGCTGAACTATTGTGCCGAGACGCGCTTCGGCGTCTTGGTGCGGATCGAGCCGGTCGGCTCGGGATCCGACTTGCCGGCCTTGGGCGCGGCGGCAGGCGTCGCGTCCGGCAGCAGGCCCTGCATCTCCGGATAGCGTGTCTTCAGCTCGCGGAGGAACCCCTGCAGCGTGTCGCCGGAGGCGACGATCTTCGCCACCTCGCGGAATTCCAGGCTGCTCGGCCCAAGCCCGCCGGTCACCACGTCGAAGGCGCGGCCGTCCGGGCCCTGCTTCATCTTGGCCGCGTATTTGTCGCGAAGCCGCGCGATGCCGATCTTGTCCTCGGCGAGCGCATAGGCGACGCCGGCGCGCAGCATGTCGGCGCGCTCGGCATCGGTCAGCGGCTCGAAGCTCTTCCAGCGGTCGCCGTACAGCAACTCGATGTGCTCGGCCGCCTTCTGCCATTGCCGCGACGCCCAGTAGATGTCGGCGCGCAGCCGCAAGGTCTCGCGGCCTTCGAGGCCGCCGATCACTTCGAGCGCGAAATCGTGGCGGCCGATGTCCGACAGCGCCCGCGCCTCGATCATCAGCCGCGGCACCCGGATCTCGTTGGCGAGGTCGGCGGTGCGGGTGGCGCGGAGCACCGCCTGCGCATTCTGCGGCTTGTGGTTCATCAGCTCGATCACCGCGAGCCGCGTCGCCACCTGCGCGCGGGCGGCGCCCTGCAGGCGGTTGTCGACCTGGTATTGCAACAGCTCGGCCGCCTGGTCGAGCAGGTCGACCGAAACGAGCCGCTCGGCGAGGCGGCGGATCATCTCGTCGCCGCGGCGGCCGATCGGCGTCAGATCGCGGAAGTCGTAGAACAGGCCAAGCGCGTCGACCGCCGGCAGCGTGTCGCCCTTGCCGGCCAGAAACAGCGTGTCGAAGGTCTTGGCCGCCTCGGACTGGATGTTGCGGGTGAGCGGCGAGCCTGGAAACGCCGTCAGCGCCGTCCGCATGACGTGGAAGGCATCGCGGTAGCGGTCCTCCTCGGTGTAGAGCCGCGCCAGAAGCTGCAACGCCTCGACCTCGGTTTCGTCGCCGCGCCAGGCGATGGTGAGATTTTCCAGCGCGCCGATGGTGTCGGCCTTGTTGGTCTCGCCCTGCGAATAGCGAAGCGCGATCTCGCGGAGCCGGCCCTGCGCCGCCGCCGGGCCGTCGGTGGATGCGGCGGCGAAGCGGTAGGCCGCGAGCGCCTCCGGGTCGCGGCCGGAGCGTTCGGCGAGCCGGCCAGCCAGCACCGACACGGCTGGCTCCAAGTCGGTCGACAGGCCGACCACCTTGAAGTCGTTGATCCGGTTTGTCGCACCGGTGACGTCGCCGACCTCGACCGCGGCGCGGAGCGCATCCTTCAGCGCCATGCGCTGCAATTCGAGCGGCAACGCGCCGAGCGCACCCTCGACGGTGCGGAAGGCGTCGCGCGCGTCCGCCCATTTGCCGGCGCGGGCGAAAGCGAGCGCACGCCACAGCGGCGCGTCGTTCTGGTTGCCGACCGCCGGATTGGCAAGGTCCTTCTGCGCCGCCTCGGGGCGGCCCAGCATGATGCTGGTGACCGCGCGCAGCACCAGCGGCGCCGGATCGTCCGCGGTCGGGCGGTCGTCGGCGATCATGGTGTCGAGCACGGCCTTGGCCTCGGGATAGAACTGCCGCGACAGGTAGAACCGGGCGAGATCGAACCGCGCGGCGTTCCGGGTGGTGAACGGCGCTTCCGCGGCGGCGCGAACCAGCTCGAACTGCCGCTTGTTGTAGTCGGCGTCGCGGTCGAGCTGCCACGCCTTGCTGTCGAATGTCACCGCATGCGCCATGGTCTGCGGCTGCGGCGCCGCGGCGTCCGACAAGGTCAGCCCCTCGGGCCGCGCCAGCAGCACCTTGTCGACCGAAAGCTCGGCCTTGAGATCGTCGGCGAACGGCTGCACGGCGATGCCGTGGGCGCTGGCCAGCGCACGCAGATCGACAAAGTCCTGGGCCTTCATCAGGCCGCGCGCGGGGCCCAAACCAGTGATCACCAGAAGCCGGTCGCCCGCTTCAGGATCGCCGAGCCAATGCGCCTTGGCGGGCTCTGCGAACGGAATGGCGATGGAGCTTCGGCCAGGGCCGACGATGTTGCGCGCCACGATCAGCGGCTTCGCCTCGCCCAGCATCGCTTCGCCGATGCTGATCAGCCAGCCGGTGTCCTGCGGCTCGACGCTGACCAGCCGCGGCCGCTCAAGCTTGAGCCGCACCACCGCCGCGTCGTCGTCGCGCGTCAGTGCGGCGCTGTGGATGGTCTTGCTCTGGTCGTTGCTCAACAGGCCGATGTCGATGGCAACCTTGGTGTCGAACACCAGCCACAGCGTGTCGGCGCGCTGGAACACCGCGGCAGGCGTCGCCGCCGCAAATGGAAAATAGAGCCGGAGGCTGTCGCCCTGGCGCCGCATCTCCGCGGTCACCGGGCGGTCGGGCCTGACGGCGTGGGAGGCTGGCGCGGCCGGCTGCTTCACCGGCGCCGGCGCAGGCTGGTCCTCGCCGGCGGCGACCTTGGGCATGGTGGCGGCGTGCGGTGTCGAGGTGGGCGCCACGGTCGGCGGCTTTGCTTCCGCAGCTTTCGCTGGCACTGTCTCCGGCGCGCTCACATCGGCGAGCGGCCCGGCGGAGCCCGGCTTGGATTCAGGCTTGGATTTAGGCTTGGATTCAGGCTTGGATTCAGGCTTGGCCTCAAGCCTGGCTTCCGCTTTGGGGATAGGCTTGGCGTCGATCGGACTGACGTCGACCACGTAGTTGGAATCCTCACGGAAGGTGCGGATGTCGGCGGCCTTGCCGAACTTGAACTGAACCTCGGAGCTGTCGGCGCTGCCAGCGGCATCGATCGCGGCCACGGTCTTGTCGCCGGCGAGCTTGGCATCCGACAGATCGAAGCGCAGCGCCTTGCCGAACGCGAGCGTCAGCTTGTCCTTGGCGCGTTCGGCGGTGACGCCAGTGAGCTCCGGCAGCTCGAAGATATAGCGGGTGAACGTCGGCTGGGCTGCGACCCGCACCCGCACCAACGGAATCTTCTTCTCCTGCTCCTCCGCCGCGATCTTCTGCCGCGCCGCGCGTTCGGCCTCGTTGGCGCGCTTCGCCAGCGCCTCGACCACCTCACGCGGCAGGCCGGGCGGTTCGCCGCTCCAGCTCTCGGGCAACAGATCGACGAACAGCCGGTCGCCCGCTGTCGTCGAGCTGACCTTGACCTTCTGCGTCAACGCAAACCGCAACGCCCGGCCGTCGGGGTCGCGCCGCGCGGCGCCGATATATTCGCTGGCCGCGGCGCCGAGCCGGTCGACCGCGATCGTCACCGGTTGGCGAAACTGGATCACCAGGATGCCGCTGGTCATGCGGACCTGCGACTCCACATCGGCTGCGGTGCGGATGACGATGCGGCCATAGCCGCCGGTCGTGGTGACGGTCGCCTCGCCGCGCACGCCCTGCTGCTGGGCAGCGGCGAGCGCCGGCACCATCATGGCCGCCACGGCGGCAAAGCAAACACTGTTGCGACTGAACATCACGCACACGCTGACAGGGCGCTTAAATCTCGCGCCCAGACCGAACCCGACGATAAAAGCCTAGTCGACGGCGTTTAAGGCTGCGTAAACGGATTTTTATTGATTAACGAAACGCTAACGCCGGTTGGAGCCAAAACACGCCGATGGTCTGCGATGCGCAGCTTTGCTCGCTTACCAGACGGCATCGTCGGTGCGGGCGATATATTTCGATTATTATTGAAACGATATTGACTGCCAGATTTATTTCAGTAAATCTTGAAATATGAAGGACTTAGAGGCATTGGCGGCGCTCTCCGCGCTTTCGCAAGAAAACCGGCTCGCCATATTTCGGCTCCTTGTCCAAGCGGGGCCAGAAGGATTGCCGGCTGGCCAGGTCGCAGAAAGGCTCGATATCGCCCCGAACGCCCTGACGTTCCACTTCGATCGTCTGCGCTCAGCGGGCCTTGTGACCGTCCGACGCGAGGGACGCTGGATGATCTATGCCGCGGAGTTCGAGACGATGAACGCGCTTCTCGGCTTCCTCACCGAGAACTGTTGCCAAGGCGAGCCGGAAAAATGTGCGCCCGCAATCTGCAAACCGACAAAGGCCAAATCCACGCGCTCAAAAGTAACCGCCTGAGAGGAATAGCCATGAAACGCATGCATGTTCACGTCTCGGTCGAGAACATCGAAAAGTCGGTTAGTTTCTATTCTGCCCTGTTTGCCACAAAGCCAACGGTCGTGAAGGACGATTACGCGAAATGGATGCTGGACGACCCGCGCGTTAATTTTGCCATCTCTACGCGTGGCCGCCAGCCGGGGCTTGATCATCTAGGCATACAGGTCGAAAGCCCCGACGAATTGCAGGAGGTGTACGCGCGCCTTCGTCAGGCTGGTGGCGAAGTCCTTGAGCAAGGGCAAACCACCTGTTGCTACACCAAGTCCGAGAAGTCGTGGATCGACGACCCCGCGGGTGTCTCGTGGGAAACGTTCCTCACGTCCGGCCAAACCACGAACTACGGCGACAGCTTCGACAAGGAGGCGCGGGTAGCCCATCAAAAGGAGTGCTGCGCACCCCAACCTGCATCCAAGCCAGCATCCTCGTGCTGTGCGGCCTAGACAATGGAGCGGCCTTACAACGTCCTGTTCCTTTGCACCGGCAATTCCGCGCGGTCGATTATCGCTGAGGCGATTCTGAATAAACTCGGATCGCGACGCTTCCGTGCTTTCTCCGCCGGGAGCCAGCCCAAAGGTCAGGTCAATCCAAATGCGATCCAACTTCTCGACGGGCTCGGTTACGATACGTTAGGCCACCGCTCGAAGTCGTGGAGCGAGTTTGCAAGGCCCGGCGCGCCCGCGCTCGATTTCGTGTTCACGGTCTGTGACAACGCGGCCGGCGAAACCTGTCCGTTCTGGCCGGGTCAGCCGATGACGGCGCATTGGGGCGTGCCCGATCCAGCCGAGGCCACAGGCTCACCTGCCGAGATTGCCTTGGCGTTCAGGGATGCATACCGGATGCTCCACCAGCGGATCGCGATATTCGCCGCCCTGCCGATCGGCTCGCTGGATCAACTCAGCCTGCAAGCCAAGCTGAAGGAGATCGGTCGGATGGAGGGCGCGACCGCGAAGGCGGTTGAGCCAACCTGATGCCATCGACTTCGCGGCGGATCACGGCGGAGGCGCTCGGAACGGCTCTCCTACTCGCCACGGTCGTCGGCTCTGGGATCATGGGGCAGCGATTGGCGGGCGGAAACGTCGCCCTTGCCCTCCTCGGCAACACGTTGCCAACCGGTGCGATCCTGATCGTGCTGATCCTCATATTCGGACCGGTATCCGGCGCCCACTTCAATCCCGTGGTGAGTCTTGCGTTCGCACTTCGAGGCGAAACCACGTGGCGAATGTTCACCGGCTACGTGGCGGCACAACTGGCCGGGGCCGTGATCGGCGTGTGGCTCGCACACCTGATGTTCGATCTCCCGGTGTGGCAATTCTCGACAACGGTCCGTTCGGGGGCGGGCCAATGGCTTGCGGAGGCCATCGCTGCCTTTGGGCTATTGCTGACCGTGTTTGGTTGTATCGCCAATGCCCGTGGCGCGATTGCCTATGCCGTCGGGCTCTACATCATTGCCGCCTACTGGTTCACGGCCTCTACCTCATTCGCAAATCCTGCCGTGACGTTGGCGCGGTCACTGTCCGACACCTTCGCAGGAATCGCCCCGAGCGGCGTCCTTGCTTTTGTCATCGCCCAAACCATCGGGGCGCTGATCGCGACTGCGCTTGCGCGATGGCTTTGGCCGAGCACCCGTTAGCGTTGGACTCGATAATACCAAGGACCGATTACGAAGCGCAGAAGATTGCGCCTAAGCGCCGTCACTTCTCGACGAAATCGCCGCACTTCTGAATCTGGTCGGACCCGCCCCACGGCATGATCGGTACCGAGGAGGTCGAGTTCTTCGGCGAGCCCTCGATGATGCGGTCCGTATAGACCATGTAGACCAGCACGTTCCGCTTGGCGTCGCAGCCGCGCACGATCTGCATCTTCTTGAAGAACAGCGAGCGGCGCTTCTTGAACATGTCCTCGCCCTGCTCGAACTTGCCCTTGAAGCGGATCGGTCCGATCTGCCGGCAGGCGAGCGAGATGTCGGAAACCTCCTCGGCGACGCCGACCCAGCCCTTGAAGCCGCCCTTCTCCGGCACGGTGAAGTGGCAGGCCACGCCCTCGACCTCGGGATCGTCGAGCCCATAGGTGGCGAGCTTGTCGTTCGGGCTCAGCCATTTGAACACGGTGGAGCGCTTGAAGATCAGGTCCGGCTCGTCGGCTGAGCGAGCAGCCGTCAAGCCGATGCAAGCCATCGCCAGCGAAGCCAGGACAATGCGGATGATGCGCCCGCCACGGTTCATGAAACAACTCCATCGTCAGGTGGTCGGCTGACAAATGGAGTTCGCGCCCTTCGGTTCAAGGCGCGGGCAAAATTTCTGTGAGGGGGAAGTCTCAGCCGCCAGTCGGGCGGCCTTCGATCTTCGGCAGATTGGAGGGGTTCAGCGTGCGGTCGCTGCCGCTCTTTGCCGCAAGCTCAACGGTGAGCCGCTCGGCGTTCTCGGGCGACATCTGCGCCATGATCGCGGACATGACCTGCGGCTTCATCTGGCTGGCCACATCCATCAGAATCTTGATGTCGAGGCGGTCGAATATCTTGGCAGCATCCTTCGGCTTCATGGTCTCGTACATGGTGACGAGACCCTTGAAGCGGATGCTATCGGCATCCTCTTTTTCCTTGCGCTGCGCCGACGGACCGCTCTTGGTCTCCTCGGCCTTCTCCAGCGTGGTTTCCTTTTCGAGCTTCTTCTCCGCCGCTTTCAGCATGCTCTCGCGAAGATCGAGCTCACGCGCCCGGGCGTCGAGCTCCTGGCGGCGCGCCTGGAGGCGCTCGAGCAGCGCGCGCTCGCCGGCCGAGGGGCCCGGCTTCGCGTCGAGCGCGACCGGGGTGCCCTGTGAAGCCTTGCTCTCGGGCGGCGGCGCCGCCGCGGGCTGCTTTTCGGCGGCGGCTTCGGCTTTCTCCATGGCGGCCTTCTCGGCCGGCTTGGTGGTGGTGATCGAGCCGGTGATGTCGCCTGGATAGTTGAACATCTCCTGCATCCAGGAAATCTTCTTGCCTGAGGCTTCCGCGACCTGAAGCGGCACCGCGGGCGAGCGCATTTGCGTCGGTGGCGCGACCGGCACAGTGGTGACAACCAGCGAATTTTCGCGATCCAGCCGCTGGCCGAGGCTGTAGCCGCCATCGAGCAGAAGGCCGACGGTCTTCAACGCGAACAGGCTGCCGATCGCGATCAGCACGATCGGGATCAGGCGGAAGTCACTCAGCCACCGGTTCATGCCGCAAGGCTCCGGACGCGGGCGCGGGTCCGTTCGGTGAACGCTGCGGCCGCAGCGACGATCGACTTGGCATCGAGCGGCGGCGCCACCGGCTCCGGCTCAGGCTCGGTGCCCATCAGGCGGGCGCCTGCGATCTTGGACAGCCGATTGAGCACCTCGGCGCCGGCGGTGGCGTTGGCCCGCATCTCGACGTTGAAGCGCTCGGCGTCCTTCAGGCGCTGGCCCAAGGTCTCATCGGCCTCAAGCACGGTGTTCTTCAGCCCGGCGATGGCGCGCTCGGCGGAATTGGTCGCGGTAATCAGATCGGCGATGGTCTGCTGCATCGAGCTGCCGTCGGCCTTGAGCCGCTTGAGCTGCTCGTTCAGCCGGATGCAATAGAGGATCGTGAGCAGCAGCAAGATCGAGACCAGGCTCTCGATCGTCAGCGGAAGGAAGTTCATCACGGCGCCTCCATCCGGTTGCTGGTCTCGTCGGCCTTCTCGAACATCGCGAAGGTGGTCTGCGGCCGCCGCAGCGGCTTCGCCACCCGCACCGCGACGCGGTCGCCGACCCGGCCCATGCGGCCCTCGCTCAAGGTGACGTCGCCGCAGCGCACGCTGACCATGGCGTCGGGCTTGAGTTCGAGCATCAGCGTGTCGCCGACCTCGAGCTTCATCACCTGCTTTAGTGGAAGCTTGGCCTCGTAGAGCACCGCGTCGACCGCGATCTCGGCCTGGCCGATTTCGGTGGCGAGATGGCCCTCCCAGATCGGGTCGCGGCCGAACTTCTCACCCATGAACATCTGGAGGAGAACTTCGCGGATCGGCTCGATCGTCGCGTAAGGCAGCAGCAGCTCAAGCTCGCCGCCGCGGTCTTCCATGTCGATGCGCAGCCGAACCAGGATCGCCGCGTTGGCTGGCCGCGAGATCGCGGCAAACCGCGGATTGGTCTCCATCCGGTCGATGTTGAACCTGACCGGAGACAGCGGCTTGAACGCCATCTCGGCGTCGGCCAGCACGATCTCGATCATGCGCTTGACGAGATTGGATTCGATCGTGGTGTAGGGGCGGCCCTCGACGCGCACCGCGGTCTGACCGCGGCGGCCGCCGAGCAGCACGTCGATGATCGAATAGATCAGGCCGGAGTTGACGGTCATCAGCCCGAAGTTGTCCCACTCCTCGGCCTTGAAGACGCCGAGGATGGCGGGCAGCGGGATCGAGTTGAGATAGTCGCCGAACCGCACCGAAGTGATGCGGTCGAGCGAGACCTCGACGTTGTCGGAGGTAAAGTTGCGCAAGCTCGTCGTCATCAACCGGACCAGCCGGTCGAAGACGATTTCCAGCATCGGCAGACGCTCGTAGGAGACCATCGCCGAGTCGATGATCGCGCGGATGCCGGAATTGTCGTTGAGCGAGACATCCGACAGGCTGAAGCCCAGGAGACTGTCGATCTCCTCCTGGCTCAGCACACGCTCGGTGCCGCCTTTGTTGCCTTGCGAGAACTTCGGGTCGTCGGTCGGCGCGCCCGACCATTGTCCGGCGGTGCTGTTGTCGATGCCCGGACCGGCGCCGCCGGTGGTCGGTGCCGCGGCGAGCGCGGTCGCGGCCTCAGGATCGAGCGCGAGCCCCCACTCGGCTGCGATGGCGTCCTGTTCGATCTGGTCTTTCGGCTGACTCATGGTCGGCGCTGGCTTTCGATGTGCGGCTTTGCCGTCACTGGACGATGATTTCCTTGAACAGCACGGCGTTGATGCGGCCCGGCGCGATGGCGACGTTGACGCGCCGCGTCAGTTCCTCCTTCAGTCGATAAAGGCCGGCGGAGCCATCGAGGTCGGTCGGCCGCAGCTCGCGGAGATAGGTCTGAAACGCGTCCATGACGCGCGGCATGATCGGCGTGATCTGGTCGATCATCTTCGGGTCGGGCAGTTCCAGCACCACCTTGACCTTCAAGTACTGGGTGCGCTCGGTGCCCGGATTGGAAAGGTTGACCAGGATCTCCGGCAGATCGACGAACGTGGCGGCCTTGACCTTGGATGTCTCGGCCTTTTCCTCTGCCTCGTGGCCGTGCGAGAAGAACATCTTGTAGGCGCCGAAGCCCGCGCCGATCAGCACCAGCGCCGCCACGCCGATGATGATGAACTTCTTCGGCGGGAGTTTGAGCGCGAATTTTCTTTTCGACGGCTCGGACGCAGCGTCGGCGTCCTCCTCGACGTCGGCGGCATCGTCGAGCGCCGCTGCCTTGGCGTCTGCCATGAATGGAGACCCTTCTTGAGCGAGATGCGAAAGCCGGCGCACGCGACGCACTGACAGGCCGCGGGCGGGCCCTTCGGCGCAATCGCTGTGCCTTTCAGCGACGGTAGGGCGGTATGGTTAATGGAATCTTTCCCCGGCCCGCCGGACCGGTAGTTTTTGCCGGGTTGAGCCGGCAAAACGGCCAATCCTGCCGGCGCGATCCGCCCGAGAATACAAGCAAGTCTCTGATTTTACAATGTTTTCTCTGTTGGCACGGGCTCTGCAAACGTTTGGCCCGAGCGGCCGCTTGGGAGAGCATGCCGCTTGTTCGACGGACCGCCGCCTGGGAGGGCAGCGAGCCGCCGCAAGGGGAGCCTTCGATGGACAATGCCCTGCTGATTGGGATGTCGCGGCAGACCGCGCTGCAGCGCGAGCTCGACGTCGTCGCCAACAACATCGCCAACCTCAACACCACGGGCTTCAAGGCCGACGGCGCGGTGTTCGCCGAATACCTCAACAAGAACGCCAGCTCGGGCGGATTTGCCGCCGCGGATCGCCGCATGAGCTTCGTGCAGGATCGCATGAGCTGGCACGACATGAGCGCCGGCACGATCCAGTCGACCGGCGGCCCGCTCGATGTCGCCGTCGACGGCGAAGGCATGCTGGTGGTGCAAACCGATCGCGGCGAGCGCTACACCCGAAACGGCGCGCTTCAGCTCAACAACCTCGGCGAAGTGGTCACCACCGCCGGCGACAAGGTGATGGGCGAAAACGGTCCGATCGTTCTGCAGACGACCGACCGCGACATCGTCATCGCCAAGGACGGCACCATCAAGGTCCGCGAAGGCACCAGCCTGAATTCCGATTCCACGCGCGGCAAGCTGCGGCTGGTGACGTTCGATAATGCCCAGCAACTGCAAAAAGACGGTGCCTCGACCTTTGCGGCGCCGGACGGCGTGACGCCGGTCCCGCTGGCCCCCGGCAAGACCAATGTCGTGCAGGGCGCGATCGAGAAGTCGAATGTGCGGCCGGTGATCGAGATGACCCGCATGATCGAGCTGACACGCGCCTACACCGACGTCGCCTCGATCCTCCAGCAGCAGGGCGACATGCGGAAGAACTCGATCCAGCAGCTCGCTGAAGTTCCGGCTTAAGTCAGGAGACAGTCCGATGCGTGCCCTTCACACCGCCGCGACCGGAATGATGGCCCAGGAGCTCAATGTCCAGGTCATCTCCAACAACATCGCCAACATGCGGACGACTGGATACAAGCGCCAGCGCGCCGAGTTTCAGGATCTGCTCTACGAGCACGTGCGCCGGATCGGCACCCAGACCTCGACGCAAGGCAACATCCTGCCGGTCGGCATCGACCTCGGCGGCGGCGTCAAGACCGTCGGCACACCGCGGTTGATGACGGCGGGCACCTTGTCGCAAACCGGGGCCGATCTCGACGTCGCCGTCCGTGGCGAAGGCTTCTTCAAGGTGGCGATGCCGGACGGCACCTTCACCTACACGCGCGACGGCTCGTTCTCGATGGACGCGCAGGGCCGCATCGTCACCGCGCAGGGCAATGTGGTGCAGCCCGGCATCACCATCCCGACCAACGCACAGGCGATCACCATCGCTCCGAACGGCCAGGTGTCGGCGACGATCCCCGGATCGACCACGCCAAGCGTGCTGGGCCAGCTCGCGCTGACCCGCTTCATCAACAAGGCCGGCCTGCAAGCCACCGGCGACAACCTGTTCGTCGAGACGCCAGCATCCGGCACGCCGCAGGACGGCGTACCCAACACCGACGGCTACGGCGACCTGCAGCAGGGCAGCCTGGAGCAGGCCAACGTCGAAGCGGTCACCGAAATTTCCGATCTGATCGCGGCACAGCGCGCCTACGAGATGAACGGCAAGGTGATCACCGCTGCCGACCAGATGCTGCAAAGCACGTCCCAACTGATGCGCTGAGGAGCGACCATGATGATCCGTCTCGTTCTCGCTCTCGCCATGGTGACGATGTGCGGCGCCGCAGCCTCCGCGGAGCCCGCGGCTGGCGCGCCGCGGCTGAAGGAGTTCGTCAGCGTCAGCTCGGAAATCGTGCGGATCGGCGATCTCGTCGAAAATGCCGGCGCTGCCACCGACGTGCCGGTGTTCCGCGCGCCGGACCTCGGCCAGACCGGCGCGGTGCCGGTGGCGAAGATCGCCGAGGCGCTGCGCCCCTATGACGTCACCGGCGTCGACACCGGCGGCCTGACCGAAGTGGTGGTGACGCGGCTGTCGCGGGCGTTCACCCACAAGGACATTATCGAGCGCATTGCGCGCGCGTTCGCCGGCCAGTACGGCCTCGGCGACGCGCAAAACATCGGCGTCATCCTCGATCGCGAAATCCGCGTGCTGCAAGTCGAGCCGACGGTCACCGGCGATCTCATGGTATCGCGGATGTATGTGGATCAGCGCACCGGCCGCTTCGACATCAGCTTCGAACTGCCGGGCAGCGCATTGGCGCGGCGATCGAGCCTGCGCTTCACCGGCTCGGTGACCGAGACCGTCGAGGCAGCGACCCTGACGCGGTCGCTCCGGCCGGGAGAAGTCATCAAGGCCTCCGACGTCGTGGTCGAGCGGCGGCCCAAGATCGAGTTGCACAACGACGGCATTTCCCGCGACCAGGCGGTCGGCATGGCGGCAAAGTCCCAGCTCCGCAGCGGCCAGGCCTTGCGCGCCGACGATCTGATCAGGCCACTCATCGTTCAGCGCAACGAGGCCGTCACCATCACCTACGAGGTGCCCGGCATCATGCTCACCGTGCGCGGCAAGGCGATCGAAGCCGGCGCCCTGGGCGACGTGGTGGGCGTGCTCAACATCCAGTCCAACCGCACCGTGCAAGCCACCGTCACCGGACCGGGCCGTGTCAGCATCGCCGCAACCGGGCCCCTCCTCGCATCCGCCACGACCCCAGCCAACGCCGATCAGCCCACCCAGTGAGCGTCTCAACCATGCATTCGTCGCGTCTTGTCGTTGTCATCAGTGCAGCACTTGCGTCATCGCCGCTCGGCGGCTGCGCTTTCCTCGATCGCGTCAGTATGATCGGGGAGCAGCCGCCGCTCGCGGCGATCGAGAACCCGACCACCCAACCCGGCTACAAGCCCGTCCATATGCCGATGCCGGTGCCGCAACCCGCCTCCTACAGCCCGAACTCGCTGTGGCGGAACGGCTCGCGGGCGTTCTTCAAGGACCAGCGCGCGCATCAGGTCGGCGACATCCTGACCGTCACCGTCAACCTCAACGACAAGGCGGTGATCGCCAACGAAACCCAACGAAGCCGCGAGAACAAGGAAGACTCCGGCGTCGATGCCTTCTTCGGCAAGAGCAAGCTACCGCTGCAGAACTCGGCGCTGCCGAGCCGCATCCTCACCGCGGATTCCAGCGCGTCGAGTGACGGCAAGGGCTCGGTGAACCGCTCCGAAGCGCTCGTCACCAACGTCGCCGGCGTGGTCACCCAGGTGCTGCCGAACGGCAACCTGGTGGTCGAGGGCAAGCAGGAGGTCCGCGTCAACTTCGAGATCCGCGAACTGATCGTCGCCGGCATCGTCCGCCCCGAGGACATCCAGAGCGACAACACGATCGACTCCACCAAGATCGCGGAGGCCCGGATCGCCTATGGCGGCCGCGGCCAGATCACCGACGTGCAGCAACCGCGTTACGGCCAGCAGGTGCTCGACGTGATGCTGCCGTTCTGAGTTGCGTCAGTGGTGGTGCTTCGTCAGTCGGTTGTGATGGCGAGTTGAGTAACGCTTGAAGAGCTCCCCCGCCGGCCGCATCGCGCGGTGTGGACGGCGGCAACCGCGGCCTCCGGCAGCTCCCCGCCGGAGGCCGCTTTCATTTTGGCGCGGCACCGGCGATCATGGGGTGAAAAGTCCGGGAGACCGCCATGGGTATCCAGAACAACACCGACCGCATCCAGACCACGCATATCGGCAGCCTGCCGCGGCCGCACGAACTGCTCGACATCCTGAAGGCGAAGCTCAACAAGCAGCCCTATGACGAGAAAGAATACCAGACCAAGCTCGCCAAGGCGGTCGCCGACACCGTGCGCAAGCAGAAGGAGTGCGGCATCGACTTCGTCACCGACGGCGAGTTCTCCAAGCCCGGCTTCTTCACCTACATCCAGCAGCGGCTGGAGGGCTTCGAGGCGCGACCGAACCAGAAGCTGATCATCTTCCAGCAGGAGGTCGAGGCGTTCCCGGAGTATTACGCGGAGTATTTCAAGACCGCGATGTCGGGCGGCGCGCTCATTCCGATCACGCCGGTGATCTGCGTCGGCCCAGTGAAATATCGCGGCGAGGCGCTTGTTCAGATCGACATCGACAATGTGAAGGCTGCTGCCAAGGCCGCCGGCGTGCCCACCAACCATGTGTTCCTGCCGGCGACCGCGCCGTCGGGCGTCGGCCGGAACGAGTATTACAAATCCGACGAGGAGTACTTCCACGCGGTGGCCGAGGCGATGAACAAGGAGTACCGGACGATCGTCGCCGCGGGCCTGCTGGTGCAGGTCGACGATCCGTTCCTGCCCGATATCTTCTTCGAGCCGGGGCTCGACGACGCCCAGAAAAAACGCCGCGCGCAGATCTACGTCGAGGCGACCAACCGCGCGCTCGAAGGCGTGCCCGCCGACATGGTGCGCTTCCACACCTGCTACGGCATCAACGAGGGGCCGCGGCTCTACGAGGCAGCGCTCGCCGACATCATCGAATACGTGCTGAAGATCAACGCTGGCAGCTACAGCTTCGAGGCGGCCAACCCGCGCCACGAGCACGAATACCATCTGTTTGAAAAGGTGAAGGTGCCGGACGGCAAGGTGCTCTGCCCCGGCGTCATCACCCACGCCAGCAACATCGTCGAGCATCCCGAGCTGATCGCCGAGCGCATCGTGCGCTTCGCCAAGCTGGTCGGCCGCGACAATGTGATGGCCGGAGCCGATTGCGGCTTCTCCTCCCAGGCGCTGTACCGGACCGAGGTCCACCACACGATCGTGTGGGAAAAGTTCAAGGCGATGCGCCAAGGCGCCGATCTCGCCAGTAAGATGCTGTGGCGCTAGGATTGCCGCCTCGCCCGAACCTGGGAGACCGAACATGAGAGCCGTTGCCCTGATCGCCGCCTGCGCCGTCGGGCTGTGCGCCGCCCCGGCCGCGAAGGCGGAAATCTACACGTTCACCGATTGGGGCCCGCGGTTCGGGTCGTGGCATTACGATCCCGGCCAGCCGCGCGGCAGCGTCTCCGTCGTCGCGGGCTGGGGCGACGATCTCTCCCAGGATCAGCGCCGCTATTGGGGCGGGCCGTTCTTTGTCGACAAGCGCGGCTATCACCCGCCCTATCAAAGCTACGGATTTGCCGGGCACCGCTATTGCCAAAGTGTGATGGTGGCGAACGCCGACGGCTCGCAGCGGCGGATCAAAAGCTGCCGGTAGGACTTGCGGGCGCGGCCTGAAAGGTTCGCCTAACCAGCAGCATCACGCGATCAGCCACCCAAATGCGCGGCGTAGGTATTCTCGCGCATCCTTTTCGAGAGGTGTTCCGTGGGCCATTAGTACCTTTTCGGCGGGCCATGCGAGAACGTGTTCCAGAGCCTCGCGCGCGGCGCTCCGGTTGGTAAAGGCGAAACGAAACTTTCGCGGCACCGACGGCTCGCGTTCCATCATGAGGTCAAGCTTTGCTACTACGGCTCGCCAGCCGGAGATCAGATTGTTGGGAAGCTGTTGGATCAGATCAGTAAAGAGTACGGTCCCGCTCTTGATGTGAAAGAACACCGCCTCGGTGGTGATAAGGTTGCCGTGCATCAGCACCTGATCGATCTCCCTAGCCCAGTCTGGGCTCGGCGCAATTCCGAGATCACCATCAAAGACGATGTCCTCGCGCTTGTTTCGCAATCCCGGCGGGGCATAGAGCTTAGCTTCGGGGTAGGCGCGCTTCCATTCTGGAAGAAATAAGTGATGAAGTGAATTCGGCGCCACGATGTGCCGTACTTGACCGACCGCATCCACCTCGTCCCGAAGACTGCTTGAGAGCTGTATCGGCGACGAGATGAAGAGGCCCGTCTGAGAGCCTGATGATGGCCATCCGAGTGGGATAACGAAAACCGACGACCGCTACGTCCCGTCCATCTGCAGTCCAAATATCGGGACCAAATGCCTTCAACATAGGCCAATCCAACTCAGTTGATACTGATCGACAGTTGGCGGTCGCCGCGCACCCCAGCCCAATCTACTCAGCAGCCACGCGCTTGGTGCGGAATTGCGGCGCGACTTCGCGCATGAATAGCTCGATGCTGGCGGCGGCGGTTTCATACGGCATCGCGCCAAGGCGAAACTGCATCAGCGCACCGCCAATGCCAATGGCGGCGAGCTCCGCCAGTTCGGCTGCGACAGTCGCCGGCGAGCCACAGAGAAAGCCGAGTGGCCCGGGCGCAAGATGAGGCGACAGCTTGATGCCCTGCTCTCTCTCGACCTGATCGCGCATCAGCTTGCGGTGCTCGATCATGCTGGTGAAAGCCGGCCGGCCCACGGATTCGGCGGCCGCGTCGGTCGGGGCGACATAGATGCTGCGCCAGACCCAAATCTTGCCGACGTTGCGCGCGATCTCTTCCTCGCTAAAGCCACCCTCGCGCATGCCTTGCCGATAAATATCCACCCGCTGCCGCGTCGTCGCGTTGGCTTGCGGATTGAGCAGGATCGGCCGGCCCTGCCGGCCGCACTCCCGGAGCGAGCCCTCGCTGGAGGTTGCCCGGTAGATTTCGGGATGCGGCTTGGTGTACGGGCGCGGTCGCAGGCTCGGCGCGCGAAGATTCCAGAATCGGCCGCGGTGCTCGAACGACTCGCTGGTCCAGGCCTTGCGAAGAATTTCCTCCGCTTCTTCAAAGCGGGCCTGTGCCTCATCGGCGTCGATTCCGTAGCCCTGATATTCGTAGATGTTGAAGAAGGTGCCGCGGCCCAGCCCGAGAATCAGCCGACCCTTGCTGAGATGATCGAGCAGGGATAGCTGCTCGGCCAGGCGAATGGGGTGATAGAGCGACGTTTGAATAACCGCAAAGCCGATCTCCGTCCGCTCGGTTGCGACCGCCAGCGCCGCCGCGAACGTCAACGGATCGACGTAAGCGCAATTGCCGTCAAAATGATGCTCGGCAAGCCAGATCGCGTCCATGCCGAGCTCGTCGCAAAGGCGCGCCTCGGCCAACGCGTCGTCGATGATCGCGCCATCGCGTCCGGGATCGCTGCTCTCCGGAAAGAGAAAATCGCCGAATTTCATCGCCGCATTACCTTTGCACTCGCCGCATGACCCCTGGGACGCCAAGCAAAATCAGTGCCCGGGGGAAACCATGTTGGGGAACTATAGCAACCTTGGCGCTTTGGTAGTGCCGCGGGTGGCCGGCTTTGGCCTAGCGCCCGGACAAGCGAACGGGTCGCGTGTAAGGTCGCGATATCGTTGGTCAAGAGAACTTCAAAGGGGGCCCAAGGAAATGCGCAGAATCGCAATCGCAATTGTGCTCGCACTGCTATCGATCGAGTGCCACGCGCAGAGTGGGCCATCCACCGGTCAATGCGATCAGATCCGTGCTGCCATCGCGCAATATGGTCTGCAGGCCGCACGCAAACACGCGATGGAAAATTATGGCCTGAGCCAAGCCGATCTGCGCACGATTGAGCAAGGCTGCGGCATTGGTGGTGGCCGTGGCCGGCGGGATAAACGATAAAGCTGCCGCCCGGCCGGGCGGCGGTTTACTTGGCATCAGCCTCTCCACGTCATGCCCGGCCTCGTGCCGGGCATCCACGCCTTTCTTTGTGTGACACAAGGCGTGGATGGCCGGGACAAGCCCGGCCATGACGAACTCCATGGTCAGCATCAAAGCAAACGGCCGGGCATCAAGCCCGGCCGCCGCGTGTCAAAAGACATTCAATTCCGGCAACGCTCAATCGTCGCGATAAATCCGCTCGCGGCGCTCGTGGCGCTCCTGAGCTTCGACTGAAAGGGTGGCGATTGGACGGGCCTCCAGCCGTTTGATGCCGATCGGCTCGCCGGTCTCCTCGCAGAAGCCGTAGCTGCCCTCGTCGATCCGGTGCAGTGCAGCATCGATCTTGTTGATCAACTTGCGCTGCCGGTCGCGAGCGCGAAGCTCGATGGCCCGGTCGGTCTCAGAGGAGGCCCGATCGGCCAGATCCGGATGGTTCTGGTTCTCGTCCTGCAGGTGCTGCAGGGTTTCCTTGGCTTCCTTGAGGATGTCGTCCCGCCAGATCGTGAGCTTCTCGCGGAAATAGTCCTTCTGCCGCTCGTTCATGAACGGCTCTTTGTCGGTCGGCCGGTAGCTCTTGGTCTTGTCCTTGGCCAGGCCATTGGCGGCATGGATGCCGTTGTGGCCGTTCAAGCCCTTGCCATCGTGGCCGTTCAGGCCGCTGTGGCCGTTATGCCCGTTGTGGCCATTGCCGTTATGGCCGTTTACGCCGTTCCCCTTCTTATTCTTCATTCTTGACCCCACCCTACTCACGAGCCTCCCTGCTCGCGGGCGAGCTTATAGTGACCCGGCGTCGGGCCGACAAGCATGGAATAAAGGCAAGCCGCGATGCGGCCAAAGCGGGCTGTTTGAGCCGGAAACCGCTACCGCGCCGGGCTCAATTTGGCGATCTCGACCGCCAGGCGAAGCTCGATCTCGGCCAGCACGGAATCCAGCCGGTCATCGCCCGAGCTGTCGCGGAGCTCGGCCGTCGCCGACTTCAGCCGCTGCAAGGTCGAGGGGCCGAGGGCGCCACCCAGCACCTCGATCTTGAGGTCGTCGAGGGCGTCGAGCGCGATCCGACCGCGCTTGACGGCGCGCTTTCGCCGCTCGGCCGGGTCGTCCTCGCCCTGCAGCGCCAGCAGAGCGTCGATGCCGCCAATGGTGCGGAGCGAGGCAGCCGGCTGGGCCGATTTCGGCGTTTCGGTCTCGTCGATGGAGAAGCCGCCGGAGCCTGCGCGCCGTGTCGCCTGCGCATTGCCAACGCGTGCGGTGGCGTTCGATGCCAGGATGCGCATGACTTTGAGGCCTCGGTTCCCGGAACGCGGACGCGTCCCGGAATGCCGCGGAAGGTGCGCCGGTATGGTTAACCGCCGGTAAAAGCCCGGCAGAATTTGCCGGCGGCCCGGACGATTGAGCCCGGAGCAGCCGTGCCCGAAAAAATAATTCGTCGATATTTCAATGGCTTGCCGCTGGCACGGCGTTCGCATGAGCAATGCCGTCCGAACTCATTGGGGAGCAATGTGATGCGGACATTGCATCGCGCGTTTGCCGCCGCGTCCGCGGTATTGATCCTGGTCTGCGCCGTCACCGCATCGTTCGCGGACGGGCAGTATCATGCGTCCGCTACCTCGCGGATCAAGGACCTCGCCAACATCGAGGGCGTGCGGCAAAACCAGTTGATCGGCTACGGGCTGGTGGTCGGGCTGAACGGCACCGGCGACACGCTGAACAACATCCCGTTCACCAAGCAATCGCTGCAAGCGATGCTGGAACGGCTTGGCGTCAACATCCGCGGCCAGACCATCCGCACCGGCAACGTGGCCGCCGTCATGGTCACCGCCAACCTGCCGGCGTTCGGCACCCAGGGCACCCGGATCGACATCACCGTCTCGGCGCTTGGCGATTCCAAGAGCCTGCAGGGCGGCACGCTGCTGGTTACGCCGCTGCTCGGCGCCGACGGCAACGTCTATGCGGTCGGCCAGGGCTCGGTCGCCATCAACGGCTTCCAGGCCGAGGGCGAGGCGGCCAAGATCGTCCGCGGCGTGCCGACCGTCGGCCGCATCGCCAACGGCGCCATCATCGAGCGCGAGATCGACTTCGCGCTGAACCGGCTCAACCAGGTGCGGCTCGCTCTGCGCAACGCCGACTTCACCACCGCCAAGCGGATCGCCGCAGCCATCAACGACTTCATCGGCACCAACACCGCCGAGCCGCTCGACCAGTCCACCGTGCAGGTCAACGTGCCGCAGCAGTATGCCGGCAACGTGGTGTCGCTGTTGACCGAGATCGAGCAGTTGCAGATCGAGCCGGACCTCGCCGCCAAGATCGTGATCGACGAGCGCTCCGGCATCATCGTGATGGGTCGCGACGTGCGCGTCTCCACCGTGGCGGTGGCGCAGGGCAACCTCACCGTCACCATTTCCGAAAGCCCGCAGGTCAGCCAGCCGGCGCCGTTCTCGCGCGGCCAGACCAAGGTGGTGCCGCGAACCAAGATCGGTGTGCAGGAGGACGGCAAGAAGTTCGCCGTGGTCCGCGAGGGCGTGTCGCTGCAACAACTGGTCGATGGGCTGAACGCCCTCGGCATCGGCCCGCGCGACCTGATCGCCATCCTGCAGGCGATCAAGGCTGCGGGCGCCATCCAGGCCGAAATCGAGGTGATGTGATGACGCCCCTCTCCTTGCCGCTTTCGCCGACCACGCTTTCGTCCGCCGCCAATGCCGCCCTCGCCGGCAAGGCAAGCCCCGTCCCCACCGGCAAGGCCGCCAAGGCCAAGGCAGCCGGCGAGGATTTCGAGGCGGTGTTCCTCAACAGCATGTTCCAGCAGATGTTCTCGGGCGTCGGCCAAGGCCCGTTCAGCGGCGGCCCCGGCGTGCAAATCTGGCGGTCGTTCCTGACCGACGAATACTCGAAATCTTTCGTCAAGGCCGGCGGCGTCGGCATTGCCCCGCAGGTCGAGCGCGAATTGCTGGCGCATCAGGAGGCACAATGAGCACCACGGTCGCACCGGCAAGTCCGGTCGGCAGCGCCGCCGAGGGCGAGGCGCTGATGCGGCACCTGATGGAGGTGATGGACGCGCTGCTTGGCACGATCGAACAAGAAACCGCGCTGGTGCGCGCCGGCAAGCTTGCGGAGGCCGCCAAGCTCGAAGTCGCCAAGGCGGAGCTGTCGGCCCAATACCTCGCCGATGCCACGCGGATCAAGGCGAGCCAGATCTATCTCGACCGTGTCACGCCGCAACTGGCGGCCGAACTGCGCCGCCGTCATGACCTGTTCCGCGCCGTGCTGCAGATGAACCTCACGGTGCTGGCGACCGCGCATGCGGTTTCGGAAAGCATCATGCGCGGCGTTTCCGCGGAACTCGCCCGCAAGGCCACGCCGCAGGCCTATGGCGCCTCGGGCCGAGCCATGGCGCCGAACAAAGCGGCGATGCAACCATTGACCCTCAGTCGCGTGCTGTAAGTCGTCAGTCCGTGGGAAGTGCGTTCAATTCGGATTCGCGCGGCGACGACCGCCGCCGGGAGGCCGACATGGACTCAAGTTTCACCATCAAGCCGAATGCCGGCGTGCCGAAGTTCACGCCGCGCGAGCGCTCGCCGGCGCGCCCGGTCGAGACCGAGCTCGACGAGCACAAAAGCGTCGTGGCGACCGACGACAGTGGCCACGAGCAACGCGAGCGGCATCCGGATCACATGCCCCACGATGTGGTGGCCGATCCGGAGAGCCGCGAGGTGATCAACCGCGAGAACGATGTGCGCGCGCACGCCGACGAACCCGTGCATCCCGATCAGGCGCTGCTGCGCTACCGCGCCTACCAACATCCGGCGCGGAGCGAGCCGGACAACATTACGCCGGCCGAGCCCCACGCCAACATCAAGGCCTGAAACGCCGATGGGCAAGCATTGGCCGAGCGCTTGATATGGTAAATTTTAAATTAAGCTTCTCGCGCTATGCATTTCAGGATGCTGAGCCTCCCGAATGCGATTGCTTCGCTCGACGAGTTGTGTCGCGCCCTGAACAGCAAGCCCCGCGGCGCCAGCCATATCGGCGAAGCTCACCGGTTGTCCGACTTGCCGAGCTGGGGTGTCGC
This sequence comes from uncultured Alphaproteobacteria bacterium, assembly GCA_963785665.1. GTDB lineage: Bacteria > Pseudomonadota > Alphaproteobacteria > Rhizobiales > Xanthobacteraceae > Z2-YC6860. The sequence continues at coordinate 100,386 of CAWAWF010000013.1, read as the reverse complement.
GCCGCCAGATACTTCTGGCTTGTGGTCGTGGGACGCGACCCGCGTCCTTCTATCGGACCGGACTGGAAATTTCTTTATCGAGCCACGCGACCCCGAGGCTTGGTATCCCAACGATAAATCTTTGCCACGTAGCTAGCGCGGCCGCTCGATCTAATTGCGACCGCTGCCCAGCCCGCTGCATTTTCGCAGCATGGCCTGGAAGGCACGGAACACCTTGTCCATTTGCGGCGGCTTGTACGGGAACAGATCGACAGGGTCCATCGAGTGGACGATCATGTTCGTCCCCGTCTCGAAAACAAGCAGCTTGCCGTCGCTCGTCTCGCCGCAATCGAACGGAAGATATTCGAGCCCCGTCAGCTTCCCGATCGCGTCCAGTGCGCTCTTGTGCCGAACGGCGAAGTCCTTGTCGAAGTCAGCCATGAATTGCGCCTCTTCGGCGCGCTTTGCTGCAGAGTTTTTCATATCGGCATTCAAATAGTGAACCATCCAATGCTGCGACACCGCCATATGGACAGCGTAAGGATGCCCATCGATCAGGGCGATCCGATATTTCCGGAACAGCCCATCGCCGCTCCGATAGTCGATGAAGGGGGCGATGCAGAATTCGTCTTCGCGCCGATCGCGAAGATAATCGATGACCTCTGCCCGGCTGCTCAATTTGGCCAGGCCCTCGCCCGCATGGGAATCGACAGGCCTTGCGATCATCGGAAAGCCGCGGCCGTCGAGGACGGATTCGATCGCTACTTCGCCCTGAGCGATCTGCTTCAGACGTGAAGCCTCGACCTGAACCTGAACGGGAATGATGATTTCGGGCACCGACTTGAGCATCTCCCAGGTGCCGACACGTGTCAGTCTTGCAATCCGATCAGGCCGGTTGACCACAGGACGCGGCCATGACGCCAGCAATGACGAGAGCTCGCGGAGCAGCGCCTGGTTCTCGCGCGATTCACTGACGCAGACCAGCGCGACATCGTGCGGCGGCAAAGGGTCCGGTAGCGGCAATCCCGGAACCAGATAGACCATATCGAGCGATACGTTTGAATGTTCGAGCATGAACTCGACCGGCATGTTGTCCATCAACACACCGGGAGAGAGAAAGGCCAGCACCCGGAGCGAGCCGAGCGCATCGCCAACCGGCTGTTGCCGGTAGATCCGCTGCACCTTTAACGCCATCTCCTGCAGCGAGACGCGATCGTTCGGCCGGCCTTGAACGAGCGCAATCGTCGAGAGGTCGATCAACGCGCCCGCGTCGTCCGGGTTCTCGTTGACGCGCGCAACCAGCGTATTCCACACCGGCGCCAAATCCGTCCCGTCGAACGCCATCTTGACCAAGGTCGGCATGCCGATCGGCATCGCCGGCTGATCGTGGTCTTTGCGAACGGTGCCCGTTGCGTGCCTGCTCATCGAAGCTTCCCCGGAACGTTTATTCAATGGCTATGCGTGAGCGAATTCTTGCGTGCCCCCGAACGCCCTGACGCGGCGCGCCCGCTCGTCACCGGAAATATCCGAGGGAAGACTGCACATGGCGGCGTAACAACTTCGGGACGTCTTCTTGCCGCTCCACCGGATTGACAGTTCGGCAAGAGGTTCGGATTGCGTCGCCAGGATTTTCGCCTGCCGCCAGAACAAGCGGGCGAGCGACGCATAGGCCAATTGCTGCAGCTCGCCGACGCTGATGTCTCGCGGAATACTGAACAGCTCAACGTCGACGATTGGACCGGCGTCAACTCGCTCGGCCATCGCGTGAGCCGTCGCGCCAAATTGCGTCGCCTGATGATACACCGCGAAATGCGCGGGCGCCCATCCGGGAAAATCCGGCGACGCCGGATGGAAGTTGTAGGCGCCAAAGCCCAAGAGATCGAGCACCTTTGCGGGCACGATGATGGGGCTGGTGAAGGCAACCAGCCGGGCCTGCGAAAGCAACTCGGGAGCAAGGGCTGCGAGCGCCGCCGATGTCTCAACCGGAAGTATCGCCAGGCCGGGGTTATGGCCGAGCAGGACCTTCGACAGAACGGGTTGTTCCACCGGGCCGGTCAGCAGGATGATCGTTTGCAAAGCCATGATGGATCTTCAGGCAACACGTTGCTTCTGGGCTGCCGCCGCCCGGCCCAGAATCATGGCGTTCACCGCCTCCAGAATCTCGGACACAGCGGGACGCCGATAATCCCATCGCTGATCCGCACCGGGCGGATTCACCACCATCGTTGCGTTGGCCTCGAACAGCAGAACGCTGCCATCGGGGCCGAGGCCGAAATCGATGCCGCCGTAGTCGAGCGCAAGCTCCGCCGCAATCCGCTCAAGCGCCCTGATCGCCCGTTCGCCAAGCACCGACGGCATGCTGCTCAGAAACGCCGCATCTTCCGACCTGTGTTCGGCACGGTCGGCCATGTCCGCCGTGAAATAATGCACCTTCCACGACCGCGATACCGCAAGGTGCAGCGGATAAATTCGACCGTCGACGATCATCACGCGGTATTTCCGCGCATCACCGCCCTCGCCGCGCGCATTGAGATATTCAATCACCAGCAGATCGTCGCCGGGAAGGTCCGCCGCAGCGGTTCGTAGTTCGGCTGCGGATTCGACCAGGACGAAATTGCGCCCGGTGTGAAATCCCGGCGTGCGCAGCAGGACCGGAAACTGAAAGCCATGGCGAGAAATTGCAGCAAAGGCTGAAGGCCCGGCGAGGACGGTGCGGGGCAGCGCAACTGTCCTGGGCGCGACCACGCCCGGTATTTCCCGGAGGCGCATGGCATTGGCGACGCGGCTGGTTCTGCACACGGCCGACGGGTGGTTGATGATCGGCGCGCCGGTCCGTTTCGTCAGACGTACTGCCGCTTCAAGCGCGGGCCGGCAGAGATCGGCGTCGCCGATGGCATTGAACACCAGATGATGCTCTGGCACGGGGATCGAAGGATCAAAGAAATCCGTGACGACAACCGAAGTCTTGAAGACGCGATCGTCCAGCAACGAGGCCGTCGGAATGTTGCCGTTACCGGATGAAACCAGGAGCAGCAACGAGACCGGTGGCTTTGTCCCGCGATAAGGCAGGGTCTCGATGCAGTGGTCGCGAAAGCCCTTCGCGAAGTGCAGCTTCGCGGTCTTGTTGTCTCCGATTCCGGCAAGCGTCGCACCGAGCCCCTGGTGTGCCTGCGGGAGGTCCGGATCAAGCCGCAAGGCCGCGTCGTAGTGCTCGCGCGCTCCCGCCAGATCGTTGCCGTGAAGCAGCAGGTTCGCCAGGTTCACATGCCCGACCGGGTTTGCGGGGTGATGCGTGATCGCCTCGGAATAGACACGACACGCCGCGGCGATGAATCCCATCGCGGACAGGCAGTTTCCGAATTCATTGAGTGCTTTGAAGTTCGTCGGCGCCCTCAGAAGGAGGCCGACAAAAGCCTGCTGGGCTTCGGCGCGTCGATCGAGAGCGGCCAGAAGCACGGCACGTTCGATTTCGACATCGATCGGTGCATGCAGCCCGGCAATCTGACGATCCAGGCGGCGAAGCCTTGCCTCCTGAGCCGCGCGGGGTGCCCAACTGCCTTGGCTGGCCATCGTATCGTCCCGTGAAATTGCGCCGCCCCACAGGGATCAGGCCACAAAACCCGTTAACGATCCGCTAACCATAATGCCGATGGTATGAGCCTTGACCGCCGGTGCGGGCCTTCAAGACCAGGGCTTTCAAGCAAAAAAGTCGACCGACTGCGCCGCCTGCGCACTCAGCACCGAAATGCCCTGATTGACGGCAAGCGAGCTGAACAGCGAATTGCTGACCTGGTGTGCCGAGGCAAAGGCATTGGCAGCGGCCACCACCGGATCGCTCGCACCCGACGAGGGCGACATCCAATCCGAACTGTCCGACGCAGCGGCGGTCGCCGACTCCTGCAACCAATTGCTGCCGGTCGCGTACGACTGCAGGAAATTTGAAGAGGCGCTCGCTATGCCGGACATTGTTATTCCCCGCCGAACTTCAGCATTTGCCTTGCAGGCCGGTCGCGAGCCTGACGTTGATGTTGATCAGCGCGCCCAGGACGTCGGGCTGCGGGTTGCTCATCAGCTTGATGGTCTGGTTCATGACGAACAAGCCGAGGTTGGCCACGCCTTGGCGGATGTCGGTGGCAAGCGGGTTGTCGTCACGGGTGACCGAGGAAATCAACAGCGTCCAAAGCTTTCGGTTGAACAGCAAAGCGCCGCCGAGCTCTTCTTGACGGTCGTTCCAGTTGTCGTGGATGGCTTGAAAGTGCGCGGCCGACTTAAACAGGAGGTTGGATTCCAGTTCGCGCAGGCTTGACGTTTCGAGCGCCGTTTTTTGGTAGGCCTGCGTCGCGTGATGCATTTTGAAGAAGCTTTTGCTCGTAGTCGACCAGTTTGCGGGATTGCTTGAGAGCCTTATACAATTCGTCGCTTAAGATATGATTATTGATGATTTCGATGTGCGGCCAAGTGCTTGGCGCGGCTTCCACAATGTCCCGGATCAGCGCGAAGTAGGTGTTGTGATGGGCACGCGGGTCGCGCGCCATGTACATCCGCTGCACCGCAAGATAGATGCGCTTTGCCGGCGTATCCGCGCGCTCCGGCGTCATGATGACTTTTTCGCGCAGAACCGGGCCCGATCCTTCGATCAGCAGACGCGTGCGTTGATTGTCGTTGGTGATGACGAACTCACCGACGATCATGCGCTCGCCCGGCTTCAACTCGACCTTCAGGGCCATATGGCCTCCACGGAAATCGGAGGCCACATGCTTGCCCAATAGAATTAACGAGTCATAAATGAGCGACGGCGGAGCATGGGCTCCGCCGTCGCGTTTTGGTCGGGAACGTCGCTCGCTTAGCCGAACAGCTTGAGCACGTTGCGGTCGGACTGGGTGGACAGCGAGAGGGCCGTCGTCGCCAGAGACTGCTGAGTTTGCAGCGCCAGCAAGTTGGCGCCTTCCTGGTTGGTGTCGGCTGCCGTCAGCGCGCTGGCGCCAGTCTGCAGCGTGTTGATCGTCGCTTTGGTAAAGTCAGAGCGGATCTGCACGGTCGACAGGCTCGAGCTCAGTGTCGAAGCTTGCGACTGCAGCGTCGTCAGAGCGGCGGTCAGCGTGGTCGAGGCAGCGGCGATATCGGCGGGGGCGGCCCAGGCGTTGGCCGAAGCCACAATACCCAGGCCTGCGCTGGTGTCGTCAACGCCGTTCACCGTCGCAAGCGAGGTGCCGGATTCGTTGAGGGTCAGCGTCAAGCTGTTGCTGCCGAGCAGGTTGGTGCCGTTGTAGCCCGAGTCGCCCGCGAGCTGGTCGATCTGGGTGCGGATGGCGTCGAACTGGGTCGCCAGGCTCGCGCGGACGGTCGTGTCCGTGGTCTGCTGCGCCTGGGTGGCGAGAGACTGCGCGGACTGGACCAGCTTGGTGATCGCGGTGATGCCGTTGTTGGCAGCCTGAATGGTGTTGACGCCGTTCGTGATGCCGTCCAGAAGCGCGCTCAGCGAATTGGCGCGGTTGTTGAGCGACTGCGAGGTGAAGTACTCGTTCGCATTGTCGAGGGCGGAGTTGACCTTCTTGCCCGTCGCCAACTTGTTCTGAGTATCGGACAGCTCAGAAGCTGTGTTTTGCAGGGCGAGCAAGTTCTGCCGCACCCCTGCGGAAAGCGTAATATTACTCATAACTAGGAATCCTTCCCGAACCTCCGTTCCCCATGAACGGTCACCCAAACTCTTAGGCAGAAGCCACTACAAAGCTGTTAAAAGCTACGGTTAATGGCGAGTTAATTTGAGCCGGGGCAGGCAGCGCCACCGATGCACCGCCGCATCAAGGCAGTTGTTGCCGAGCGGCAGAGATCGCCTCGTGCATGCTTTGCAGAGCCACTACAAAACTTTGAAATGCCAGCATAATTCCAAGGCCCGAGTTGGCCCTAACATTGCAAGATGACTGCGATTGCAAGTGACTTGGGTCGCAAGTGGCCCGTGGTCGAGTGGAGCAAAAAATGGCGACAAGTGGCATCATTCCGACAACATCCTCAACGACGGCCACCAGCTCGACGGCCAGCACCACTGGCATCGACGCCAACACGATCGCCGGCAACTTCACGACCTTCCTGTCGCTGCTGACAACGCAGTTGCAGAATCAGGACCCCTTGAGTCCGATGGACACCAACCAGTTCACCCAGCAGCTGGTGGAGTTCGCCCAGGTCGAGCAGCAGCTGAAGTCCAACGACCAGCTCGGCACACTGGTGTCGTTGCAGCAGACCGCACAGAACACGGCCGCCCTGGATTTTGTCGGCAAGAACGTTGCGGTCGCCGGCGCCAACGCACCGCTCACGAACGGCACGGCAACCTGGAATCTGTCCGCGCCGAAGCCCGGCACGGCCACGATCAATATCGCGAATTCGGCCGGCCAGAACGTCTATTCCACCACGCAATCGCTGAATTCCGGCACTCAACCCTTTACCTGGAACGGGCAAGACCTGACCGGCGCACAATGGCCGGACGGCAACTATACGATTTCGGTCACGGCACAGGATGCCAATGGCCAGACGATGACCGTTCCAACGGGCATCGAAGCGGCAGTCGACTCGGCCGACCTGACACAAAGCCCGCCAGTGCTCTCGATCGCCGGCCAGAACTACACCCTCGACAAGATCCAGCGCGTCTACCAATAGCGTCTTTGACGGGGGCGGTGGCCGAAGCGCCGACATTTGGATACGAAGCGTTAACCATAAATTAATTCGGCGAGCTGAAGACTCCACCGTCGTCGTCCTTTCTCGGCCGGACGCCATGGAGCAGCAAATCTCTCCCGAACCTCACCTCGATCCGGAGGATTGGCAGGAGTTCGGTCATATCGGTCGCAAAGCGCTCGACGATATGATCGAACACCTGCAAAGCATCCGCGATCGCAAGGTCTGGCAGCAGACACCGGCACGGGTTGCGGAATATTTCGAGACCGAGCTGCCGCAGGATGGCCGCAGCTTTTCAAGCGTGCTGGCCGATTTCAAGTCGCACATCGCACCCTTCGCCACCGGCAACGGACATCCGCTTTTCATGGGGTGGGTACACGGGGCGGGCACGCCGGTTGGCATGATCGCGGAAATGCTGGCAGCCGGGTTGAACGCCAACTGCGGCGGCCGCAACCACATCGGCATCACTGTCGAGAACCAGATCAAACGATGGGCCGCGGAATTATTTGGATTCCCGGAAAACGCCTCCGGGCTGTTCGTGACCGGGACGTCGATGGCCAATTTCCTGGGCCTGCTGGTGGCGCGGACGTCCGCGCTGGGCGATCACAGCAAGACACAGGGGCTTCAGGCCGCTGCGCAACTGACCGCCTATACGTCGGAGCAGGTGCATGGCTGCGTCACGCAATCGGCGGAAATGTCGGGGATCGGGTCGGAATATTTGCGGCGCATCCCGGTCGACGCGAAGGGGGCGATCCGGCTCGACCTGCTCGAGCAATCCATCGGCAGTGATCGCCGAAACGGGCTGCAGCCGTTTCTGGTGATCGGGACCGCAGGCACGGTGAACACCGGCGCCTTCGACGATCTCCGCACGCTCTCCGGCCCTGTGTCGGCGAGAACAGCTGTGGTTTCACGTCGATGGCGCGTTCGGCGCGATGTGCGCTCTTTCACCAGCGCTGCGCCCGTTGCTGGCCGGGATAGAGAACGCGGATTCGCTGGCGTTCGACTTCCACAAATGGACCCACGTGCCCTATGACGCGGGCTTTCTTCTTGTCCGCAACCCGGACATCCATCGCCGCACCTTCAGCAGTCCGGTCGCGTATTTGAATCGAGCACCCAGCGGGTTGGCCGCCGGTGACATTTGGCCGTGCGATCTCGGTCCCGATCTGTCCCGGGGATTTCGCGCACTGAAAACCTGGATCACGTTCCAGACCTTTGGAGCGCGGCGGATCGGGGCCTGTATCGAGCACACCTGCCGGGTGGCGAAACGCCTGGAAGCTCTGATTCAACAATCCGACCTGTTCGAGATGCGCGCCCCGGTCGGGTTGAATATCGTCTGCTTTGGCTTGAAGTCATCCCAGGACGACACCCTGAATGCGGATATCGTTGTCGATCTTCACGACCGGGGCACCGCCGCGCCATCGACCACGCAACTGAACGGCCAGGCCGTCATCAGGGCAGCGATCGTCAATCATCGCACCGTTGAAAGCGACATGGACCGCTTCCTTCAGGAACTGCACACATCGGCCCTGAGGGTCATGCGGTCGAGAATGAGCCCCGCGGGCGAGGGTGGTTCCGCCCAAGCGGCAGATCCCAAAGCCGGCGCACGTCGCGCTTGACGGCTTTGCGGCGCCGACCAAACCGCCGCACTAAAAACTCAATATCGAACCGACCGCGTCAGCCCGACACTGGCGCGAGATAACTCAGAAGGTTGATCTGAGAAAGCCTCGCCGTCACCGACAGCGACGCCGACAGGCTCGTCTGGAGCGACAAAATCTGCGCGCCGATCTGGTTGGTGTCGACCCCTTCGATCGACTGCAGCATGTCGGTCAATGTATTCGACGTTTGCGCGTGCTGGTTTTGTGCCGCCTTCATCGCTGACTGTGCGTTGGCCAGGCTCGCTTCGATGTCGGTGATGTTCTGCACGCCGGCGGGAGTTCCCAACGCCGCGTAGACGCGGCTGTTGAGTGCGCTGTAGCTCGCCGATGCGTTGGGATCGGCCGACGAATAGGTCGTCGCTGCAAGAGCGGCAATATTTTGCACAATCCAGCGGATGCCCTGCTCGTTGGCCTGCGTGCCATAAGAGACCATCGTCGATGGATCGATGCGTGCGACAGCCGTTGATCTCACCGAGCCTGTGCTGCTTGCGCCGGTGTACCAGGAAACCGTATCGGCAGGCGTTCCATCCACCTGCGATGTGGCTGTGGCGAACGAAGGCCCGGGGACGCGCTGGGGCGGATCGTCAAAGAAGTCATTGGATGCGGCCATCGCGGATGCCGCCGACAGCGACGTGCTGCCGATCTGGCTGACGCCGGCCGTCAACGCAGCCTGAAGGTTTGCCGCCGTCGCCGCCGGTGTTGCGCCGATGCTGAATTGATTGGCCTTGGGTGGCGTGGCCGTCGTCGCCTGCAGAGATAGCGTCTGACTGGTGCCGTCCGGCAGCGAGAACGTGTAGGTGACGGTGTCACCGTTGTTGGGATTGGTCGCACCGAGATCCACGGAAATATCCGCGGGAGAACCGGTGGGCCCGGTCACCGTCGCGCCGGTCAGCGTTGAATTCACACCGGCAAGCTTGAGTCCATACGGCGACCCGGCGGCGTCTTCATCGACCGAAACGATCGAGCCTGCGGCCGGGGGAATGACGAGGCGGCCAAGCCCATCGGCACCGAGATCGGCCTGATTGCGCTCGGCGATTACTTGTTTAAGGCCTGCCTGCGAGCCGTTTCCATTGAGAATATGGTCGGATGTTTCGACCGAAGGCTTGTTCAGCGCGTTGCCGGAAAACAGATAGCCGTTTCCGCCCTGCGAATTAAGCGCACTGAGAACCTGGTTCAGTTGATCCTGCGCTGTCTTTTGCACCGTCGTTTGCCCGGTGCTGTCGATGGCAAATTTTGGTTGCACCGTGGCGGTTTGGACGGTCGAGCCGACGCTGGCGATTTGCTGGAGCACCGACTGCTGCAGACTGACGGTGGTCCCGACATTGGTCATCGTGTCGCCGAAGCTGCTCAGCGCAGCCAACTGCGCATTCAGTGCAACGGTGATGCCTCCTTGGGATCCCAGACCCGCAAAGGTATCCGCCTTTTCTCCCGTGCCGAGTTGCCGTTGGAGATCGTCGAGCTCATTGTTGATGTTCAGCGTCGACTGAAGCAGCGGAGCGATCGTCGACGAAATACTGGAAACGGTCATGACACTCTCACATCATCTGCATCAGGGTATCGAGCATCGCCTTCACCGTCGACATCACCCTCGCATTGGCGCCATAACTGTTTTGCAGCGACAGCAGATTTGCCATTTCAGAATCGATATTGACCGCGGATTTCGAATCGAAGCGCGCCTGAAGTGCGTTGACGACAACGTCCTGACCCGACTGAAGGCTGGTTGCATTTGTCGCCGCCAGGCTTTGCATGCTCACCATCTGCGTCATGAACGCGGTCAGGGTCCCCTGAAACGGGGAAGCAGCCCCCGCGAGGCCTGTCGCAGGCGAGTATTGGCCGGACGCATTGACGAGTTGGTTGTAAATGAAATTTGGCCGTGTTGCGTCCCCGACCTGCGTCTGCGGCGACGTCTGATAGTTCACCAGCCCCGAGGGATCGCCGATAAGCGCCGAGTTGACCGCGATGCGCCCCGCGTAACCCGTCATCTCCGAACCGGTTGCCGTGATGGCGCCGGTGAACGCCGTCGAGCCGTCGACGAAAAGCGGGAGTGCGCCGGAGCCTCCGGTCAGCGACGTCGCCGTCGTCGTCGTCGAGGCGGCATTTACGGTGACAGTGCCAGGACCGCTGTCGAGGACGTCCAGGAGCGTGCCCGACGAATTGGAAAATTGCAGCCCGGTCGATCCGAGCGCGGCGTTGAGTTGCGCCGCGACCGACGCGGCGCCCCCGGAAAAATCGACGCCAACGACCGTGTCATTCGGGTCCGCCGTTGCCGAATTCGACAGCGGCAGCGCCGTCGGGTCATCGACCCGGATGATGCTGACACTATGTTGGACATTGGAGCCATCGGTATAAGTGACATGAATTGAATTGCCGGCCGACATGCCGCCGATATCGGTGGCGAAGCCGGACTGGGACCCGATGGTCTCTGCGGTCCCCGCCGTGGTGGTGTCCGACAGGGCGCTCGACATCTGCGAAGCGATGGCGTCGACTTGGCTCTGGGCTTGGACCAGAACGCTATCGCGCATGTTGAAGTACGCCGCGAACTCGCCGGAGCCGACCGCCCCGCTGGTGATCAGGTCGATGCTGCCGCCGCCGGGCGCCACCAGCGTGAGCGATCCAAGCCCACTTTTGGTCGGGTCTGAGTTCCATTGTTGCGCCGCCGAGATCGAGCCGGTCGCATTGAAGCTCAGTTGAGCCGCCTGGGTCCCGACCAGTTGCGTGCCGGAGCTGGTGAACACCGCGACCTGGCTGTTGGGCCCTTGCACCACTCGGATGCTCATCAACTGCGCCAGTTGGCTGATGTCCTGGTCGCGCTGGTTTTCGAGCAAGGCGGTCGAGCTGTCGGACGGATCGTTGGCCTGGAGCTGCTGATTGATCTGCGCGATCTGCTGCAGGGCATCGTTGGCCTGCTGGACATCGGACGCGATCCCCTGATCCGCCTGCGTCCGCAATCCCTGGATGCTCGCGGTCGCGCTGTTGAGCTGCTGCGCCAGCGACTGCGCCGCGGCAATCGTCTGGCCTTGCGCCGCGGTCGAGTTGGGACTGGTCGACAGCGCCTGAACCGCCGTCGTGAAATTGTTGAACACGGAATCGAGCGTGGTGCTGGTGCCCGGCTGCCCGTAGACCTGCTGCAGTTGCTGGTAGAAAGCCGCGCTCAAATCGGCATAGCCCTTGCCGGAGCTCTCGGTCGTCAGTTGCGTTTGGACAAACTGATCCAGCACGCGGTTGATCGCCGCCACCCGCACGCTGTCGCCGGCGCTACCTTGCGAGGTCGCGACCTGCGTCACCGTTTGAGCGATATAGCCCGGTGTATTGGCGTTCGCGACGTTGCCGGCAACGACGGAAATACTCGCCTGCGTTGCGTTCAATCCCGCCAGAGAGGTCGTCAACGATGTGGTCAGGCTCATCTGATCGACCGATTACCAAGATCCAAGGCCATGGCCTTCTGAACGCTGCCGGCTAGCGCAGGATGTTCAACAGATCCTGCGACATCTGGTTTGCCGTCGTGATCACCTTTGTGTTCGCGGAATACGCCTGCTGGGTCACAATCAGCTTGGTGAACTCTGTCGCGATGTCGGTGTTTGATCCTTCGAGCGATTGCCCGACGATCTTGCCCGAGGCACCGGCGAGCGCCGGACCGGAATCATTGGTTTCCTGGTAAGCACCGCCGTCGATGCTCTTGAGATTGTCCGGACTGTTGAAATGCACCAGCGGGATTTCGGCGAGATTGATGTTCTGTCCGTTGGAAAACGTGCCGGCAACGACGCCGTTGTTGTTGACCGCAATCGATTGCAACTGGCCCGCCGCGTAACCGTTTTGCTGAAGGTTGTTGACCGTCGGCACTCCGCTCGAACTGGAGAACTGTGTCACGCTGCCGAGCGGACTGCTCAGGGTGAGATTGCCGATCACCGAGCCGTTGAGAGTGACGCCATTGAGCGGAATGGTGGTGACGGCGGGGTTCAACTGGCCGGTTGCATCGAACGTGAAATCGATGCCGGAATTTTGCCACGCCACCTGACCGGCGGTGGCGCTGGAATTTGTCTGGTAGAACAAATTCCAGGTGTCCGAGCCGCCCGCGGCGACGCTATCCGTCTTTGCCCATCTCATCTGGAGATTGGCCGGCGTGCCGGTCGCGTCGTAGATCGTCACCGAGCCGCCGCTGACCGACTCGTTCACGAACGTCGAGACGTCAGCGCCAACGACAGTCCCGGTCCCGGCGACCGTCGGATCGACGGTGAAGTTCGTCGGATTGAGAAGCTCGGAATTGGCCGTCGCGGCGCTGTACGAGGGTGTGGTCGGTTTCGCCGGCAGGTTGACGCCATAGGTGATTTGCGTCGTTGGCGCGGCCGGCAGGAAGTTGTTCTGGAATTGCAGAGGAGCCGGAATACTCCCGGACGGATTCCCGGTGGTCGGATCGATGGGAATGCCTTCGAGATAATAGCCGGCGCCATTGACCAGGTAGCCCTGGGAGTTTTGGCTGAAGTCGCCGCGTCTTGTGTAGCTGGCGACTCCGCTAAAGACCGGAGTGGTGCCGTTGAAGCTGGTTGGTGTTTGCACAACGAAGTAACCATCGCCATTGATGGCGATGTCGGTTGGCGACGTCGCGTTCTGGATTGCGCCTTGCGACGTGTTCGTCACGGAGGAATTTGCGATGACACCGCCGGCGACCTGCTGCGACGGGTTGTCATCGCCTGGAATGAGATCCAGGAAGCTTGTGTTGACGCCCTTGTAGGCAATGGTCTGAGAATTCGCGATATTTCCCGAGATGTTCTGCATGGCGAAGGCCTGCGCCTGCAAACCACTCACCGCAGATGTAAGAGCGTCAAACAAACCCATGGCGCAATCTCCACTATCGACTAACCGCATCACCCCATCAGGGGCGCCGCAGACGAACTATTGCGGAGAGCACAACGCAATGTTTGTGCCGCGAAAATAATTCGGGAATTACAATTGGTTACGTCTGATTTGAAATTACGAAAAATGCCGCACAGAGCTTTTCCTGCCGTCAAACCGGCAGACTTTGCCTAGCAGCCGAGAGGCGTTTTTTGAAAAGATGGCGGCGTTGAGCAGTGCCGCTCAAGCCGGGCCTGCGCCGGCGGCCGGCGCGAACTTCAATGAAACGCCGTTCATGCAATAGCGCAATCCGGTCGGCTTCGGCCCGTCGTCGAAGACGTGGCCGAGATGGCCGCCGCAGCGGCGGCAATGCACCTCGGTGCGCTGCATCAGCAGCGAACGGTCGGATGTGGTGGCGACCGCGTTCGGCAGCGGCTGGTAGAAGCTCGGCCAGCCGGTTCCGCTCTCGAACTTGGTCTCCGAGGCGAACAGCGGCAGGTCGCAACCGGCGCAGGCGAAGGTGCCGGCTCGATGCTCCTTGTTCAGCGGGCTGGAGAACGGCATCTCGGTGCCCTCGTGGCGCAGCACCTTGTAGGCCGCAGGCTTGAGCAACTGCCGCCATTCGTCGTCGGTCTTGACGACCTCGAACGTCTCGGCGCTCGCGCTGCCGCCCCGCATCCACCACAGCGCGGCCAGCACCGCGACGCTGCCGCCGCCGACCAGCGCGGCGCGGCGGGTCATGGTCTCGATGATCGTCGTTTTTGGTGTTGCGTAGGGCTCGGGCATGGGCGGCGTCCTTTGTTGCCCTGATGTGATACCGCAGTCTGGGCCGCGCAAGCCTTCACATCGGCTCACGATTGCGCGAGGGACGGGCCGTGTCCTAGTCTCGGCCGGTGGTTCCAGGGAGTTTCCATGCGGTTTGAAGGCACCAAAGCCTATGTCGCGACCGACGACCTCAAGGTCGCGGTCAACGCCGCGATCACGCTCGAGCGCCCGCTGCTGGTCAAGGGCGAGCCCGGCACCGGCAAGACCGTTCTGGCGCTTGAGATCGCCAAGAGCCTGAACGCGCCGCTGATCGAATGGCACGTCAAGTCGACCACCAAGGCGCTGCAGGGCCTCTACGAATACGACGCGGTGTCGCGGCTGCGCGACAGCCAGCTCGGCGACGAGCGCGTCCGCGATATCAGGAACTACATCAAGCGCGGCAAGCTGTGGGACGCCTTCGTCGCCGAAGAGCGGCCGGTGCTGCTGATCGACGAGATCGACAAGGCCGACATCGAGTTCCCCAACGATCTGCTGCTTGAGTTGGATCGGATGGAGTTCTTCGTCTACGAGACCGGCGAGGTCGTGAAGGCACGGCGGCGTCCGCTGATGATCATCACCTCGAACAACGAGAAGGAATTGCCGGACGCATTCCTGCGCCGCTGCTTCTTCCACTACATCCGATTTCCCGACGCCGACACCATGCGCGCGATCATCGATGTGCATTTCCCCGGCATCAAGCAGCGGCTGGTCGCCGAGGCGCTGAAGCTGTTCTACGAGGTGCGCGAGGTGCCGGGGCTGAAGAAAAAGCCCTCGACGTCGGAGTTGCTCGACTGGCTGAAGCTGCTGATGGTCGAGGACATCGGCCCAGAAATCCTGCGCGAGCGCGATCCGAAGAAACTCATTCCGCCGTTGCACGGCGCGCTGCTGAAGAACGAGCAGGACGTGCATCTGTTCGAGCGGCTGGCTTTTATGGCGCGAAGGGACGGCCGCTAAAGCGGCCTATGCATGGCCCGACGCGAAGGCCGCTAGCCCGGCGTTTGCCCCTTGGCGTCGCGTCGGCGCGACAGGCTTTGCTCGACGCGTTCCCGGCCCCGACGCCACCACTCGGACGCCTGCTGAGCGGCGCGGCCGGCCACGCCGCCGGCCCAGATCAATGGAAACGGCGAGAACATCTGCCAGGCGCGATCGGTGTCGACCATGGCGCGCGCCAGCATCTCGCCGGCCATGGCGGAGGCGGCAATGCCGTGGCCGCCGAAGCCGCCCATCAGCCACATCCCCGGCGTGATCTCGCCGATCTGCGGCATGCCGTGCACCGTTTCGCCGGCGACGCCGGTCCAGGCGTACTCGGCCTTGATGCCGCGAAGCGCCGGAAAGGTGCGGCCGATCTGCCGGGCCAGCGCCTCGCCGCGACGGCGCGAATTGCCGAGCCACGTCGCGCTCTGGCCGCACCACATCAGCCGGCCATCGACGACGCGGTAATGGTGGCCGGCGGGTATCGCTTCGTCGCTCACCGCGCCGGAAAAGCGAATTGCCTCCGCCAGCCGGTCGCGCATCGGCGCGGTGACGATGGCGGTGCTGTAGACCGGCAGCAGCGTGTTGGCGAACTGCGGCGTGAGCTCGAGTAGATGGGCGTTGCCGGCCAGTACCACCTGGGAGGCGCGGACCCGCGCATGGGCGGTGACGACGCGTTTTCGCACCCCGGCCGGATCGATCTCCAGCACCGGGGTGTCCTCGAAGATGCGGGCGCCGGCGGCCTCCGCCGCGGCGGCGAGGCCAAGCGCGTAGTTGAGCGGATTGATCGAGAATCCGCCCGGGTAATAAAGCCCGTGGAAATAGCGCTCCGACTGCAACTGCTCGCGCACCCGGTCGGCCGGCCACGGCTCGACCAAGGTGCCGAACTCGCCGGCCATCAGCGCCGCCTCGTGCGCCTGCGCGCGGATGTCGTCGGTTTTCGACACATGCAGCCAGCCGGTCTCGGAGAGCGCCGTGCCCGGCATGCCGCGGGCGGCGTTGCGGACGTATTCGGCGCCGGCCAGGGAGCCCGCCCACAGCGCCTTGGCACGGTCGAGCCCGACCCGCTCGATCAGCGCATCGGCGCCGAGCGAAAATCCCGGCAGCACCACGCCCGGGTTCCGGCCGGACGCGCTCCAGGCGATGCTCTTGGCCTCCAGCACCACCACCGACCAGCCGCGCTTGGCGACCTCGCAGGCGACCGTCAGCCCGGCCAGCCCCGCGCCGATCAAGCAGAGGTCGATGTCGAACTCCACGGAGAGGCGCGGCCGCACCGGCGCTTCCACCGGCGCGGCGGCATACCAGTTCGATCCATAGGCTTTGGGGTCAGCGGTCAGCATCGGGCCCAAGTCGTGATAAAAAGCCAGCTCATGATCTAGACTGCTAGCGTCAATCCGATGTGAGGAAAAGGCCGGAGATTCCATGCGCCGATTGCTGCTGCTGCGCCATGCCAAGGCCAAGCGTTCGCAACCGGGGGGACGCGACCAGGACCGCATCCTGGACGAGCGCGGACGGAGCGATGCCCAGGCGCTCGGCGCCTATCTGGCGCGGCATAGCTCCATCCCCGACCGCGCCCTGGTGTCGACCTCGACACGGACGCGGCAGACTTGGGCGTTGCTGGCGGCGGCGTTCGGCAACACGCCGCCCGTCGCGTTCGACGATCGGCTCTACGAGGCGGCGCCGCAGGCGATCCTGCAGGCCGTCAAGGAAACGGCGCCCGAGGCCGCGACCTTGCTGGTGATCGGCCACAATCCCGGCATGGCGGAGTTGGCCCAGATGCTGGTCGCCTCGGGCGAAGTCGAGACGCGCGAGCGGCTCGGCCGCGGCTTTCCAACCTCGGCGCTGGCCACCATCACCTTCGCCGCCGAAAGCTGGGCCGGTGTTCACGGCGGCCGGCTTGAGCATTTCGTCACGCCGAAATCGCTCACCGAGGCGGCCGAGTGAGCGATGGCAAACGGGCGGCAACGCCCTTATATCGAACCCATGCGGATCGTCTTTACATTCATCGTGATCGCGCTGATGGCGCTGCTGGCCGCCTCGCTGTTCTATGCCTACGGCATCTGGACGGCGCTCGGCGCCGCCGACCTGCCGGGCTGGATGTACGCCGCCATGGCCGGCGGCGTGATTTTCTCATTCATCGTCGGCGGCGGGTTGATGGCGCTGGTGTTCTATTCGAGCCGCGCCGGCTACGACGACGAGGCCTCGCACAACAATTTCGAGTAGGGCGCGTACGGCGGTCGTGCCGTTTAGCCGTAGGTGAAGTCCGGCTTGCTCTGCCCAATTTCTATAATATAGCCATCGGGATCGCGAATGTAGCAGCGCGTCTCGCCGTACTTGTCCTTTGGCTCCGTGATAAACTGGGCTCCTCGACTTCGCCAAAGTTCGTAGCACGCTTGAATATCTGCAACCCGGATATTCATAAAGCTGCTGACTGAATCTGGGTCGGCGGGGACGCTGAGCGTGACCGTTGGTTTGTCGGGTGTCGGACCGCCGCCGACGTTGACAATGAGCCACGTGTTCGCGATCTCGATATATCCGGGCGCGCCGGCCTTGTCGCCTCTGCTCAGAATGCGGGCGCCGAAGACCTTTTCGTAAAACCGAAGCGAGCGTTCGATGTCGGCGACGGTGAGAAAGTGCGCGATGGTCATCCCGTCCCGCGGCGGCATCTGATAGGTTTTTTGCTCGATTGGACCTTGGCTCATAGGCACCTCCATAAACGCTTCCGACTTTATGCGACGTGTGGATTGTCGGCCTGGCACCAGGAGAAGAGCATACGCCTTTTACGGGATGATGAAGTCACTTACGATGCGGGCCTGCCAAGGCGCAGCAGGTAGCCGGGTGCCGTAATGGGAAAAGCGCGTCGCATTGCCATCGTCGGAGCGGGCCTCGGCGGATTGGCGACGGCGATCGCGCTCCGTCAGCGCGGCTTCGAGGTGCAAGTCCATGAGCAGGCGCCCGAGCTCGGCGAGTTCGGCGCCGGCATCAACATCAGCCCCAACTCGGTGAAATTCTTCGACGCGATCGGGCTGACCGCCAAGCTCCAGGCCGTCGCCTCCGAGCCGGTCGGATTGACCTGGCGCGCCTGGGATGCCGACGAGATCAGCTACAGCCTGCCGTTCGGCGATTTCGAGAAGCGCTACGGCGCCAAATACTACGTGGTCCACCGCAGTGACCTGCATCGCCTGCTCTCCGAGGCGGTGCCGGACGCCAGCATCCAGCTTGGCAAACGATGCACGGCCGTTGAAACCCGCAACGGCACCGCCGGCTTGTCGTTCGCCGACGGCAGCAGCGCCGAAGCCGACGTCGCCATCGGCTGCGACGGCATCCGCTCGGCGGTCCGCGCCAGCACCTTCGGCGGCGAAGGTCCGCACTACGCCGGGACGATGTGCTGGCGGGCGCTGGCGCCGAGCGATGCGCTGCCGAACAATTATCACGACGGCTATGTGAACCAATGGTCCGGCGACGGCGGATTTGTCGTCAGCTACCACGTCCGGCAGGGCAAGTTCATAAACTTCGTCTGCGTGCGGCAGCAGCCCGGATGGACCGAGCAGTCGTGGTCGGTGCCGAGCAGCGTCGACGAGATGCTGGCGGCGTTCCCCAAGGTCGGGCCTAAGCTGCGCCGGATGATGGCGGCCGCGACCTCGTGCTCGAAGTGGGGCCAGTTCACCGGCGAGCACGCGCCGCAGTGGACCAAGGGCCGCGCCACCCTGCTGGGCGATTCAGCGCACGCCATGCTGGCGACCTTCGGGCAAGGCGCCAACATGGCGTTCGAGGACGCCTATGTTCTGGCGCGATGGCTCGAAGCCTCCTCCGACGATCCGGACGCGGCGCTGGCCGGCTACGAAGCGGCGCGGAAGCCCCGGGCGACCCGAGTCCAGCAACTGTCGCGCACCGAAGTCGGTTTCAAGAAGATCCATTCGAACTGGGACCGCTTGCGCCGCGAATACGTCTTCATGACGCGACACGGCTCGACGACGGGCGGCGTCTATCGCTGGATCTTCGGCTACGATCCAATCGCGCAATGGCGGGGCTCGTAAAATAGCCCGCTCTGCGCTGACCACGGTCTATGCCGCCGGACTACGCGTGTCGGAAGTCGTTCTCCTGAAGATCGCCGACATCGACAGCCAGCGGATGGTGATCCGGGTCGAGCAGGGCAAGGGCGGCAAGGACCGCTATGTCATGCTCTCTCCGCAGCTTCTGAGGATTCTGCGCACCTACTGGCGGCTCGCCCGTCCAAAGCAATGGCTATTTCCGGGCCGCGATGACGAGCGTCCGCTCGTACCCAACGTATTGCATGCTGCCTGCCGTTCAGCCTGCGCGGCGGCTGGCTTAAGCAAGCAGGTGACAGTGCACACCTTGCGGCACACATTCGCGACCCACCTGTTGGAGAGCGGGGCGGACGTGCGCATCATCCAGGTCCTGCTCGGCCACGCCAGCATCTCGAGCACGACGCGCTACACACGGGTCGCCACCAAGACCATCAGCAACACGCCGAGCCCGCTCGATCGACTCCGCCTGGAGGTCGTGCCGCCCGGCTGAGCGGGTGCCATGGCTCCGGCTCTGGAGCTGGCGGATATCTTCCGCCGCCACGGCGAAGCGTTCCGACAGGCGCATGCCGGTCATCTCGGCGGCGTCGAGCGGCGCATCATGGGCGCCATCACGGCATGCCGGACGGCGGTGCTCGGCGGCCATGTCGAGCAGTGCGATGATTGTGGCACAACGCGTATCGCCTACAACTCCTGCCGCAACCGCCATTGCCCGAAGTGTCAGGGGCTGGCGCGTCTGCAATGGCTCGCCGCCCGGCAGGCCGAGCTGCTGGCGGTGCCTTACTTCCACGTCGTCTTCACCCTGCCGGCACCGGTCGGTGCGATCGCGTTCCAGAACAAGGCCGCCGTCTATGCAATCCTGTTCCGCGCCGCGGCCGAGACGCTTGCCACCATCGCGGCCGATCCCAGGCATCTCGGCGCCCAACTCGGCATGACCATGGTGCTCCACACCTGGGGCCAGACCCTGCAGCATCATCCGCACGTCCATTGCGTGGTGCCAGGCGGCGGCCTCTCGCTCGACGGCACCCGCTGGGTCGCTTGCCGCCCAGGATTCTTCCTGCCGGTGCGCGTGCTGTCGCGGCTGTTCCGCCGACTGTTCTTGCGGGAACTGGAGAATGCCTTCGGCGCCGGCAAGCTGCGGTTCTTCAGCAATCTCGCCCACCTCGCCGAGCCGGCGTCGTTTGCCGAACGTCTCGACCAACTGCGACGCCTCGACTGTGGTCTATGCCAAGGCACCCTTCGGCGGGCCAGAACAAGTGCTGGCCTATCTCGGCCGCTATACCCACCGCGTCGCCATCGCCAACAGCCGGCTGCTGTCGCTTGCCGACAGCAAAGTCCGCTTCACCTGGAAAGATTACCGGCAGAACGGCAAAACCAAGGTGATGACCCTCGATGCCGACGAGTTCATCCGCCGGTTCCTGTTGCACACACTACCAGACAGCTTCCACCGCATCCGCCACTATGGCTTCCTCGCCAATGGCGCTCGCGGCGATAACCTCGTCCGTTTAATGGTCCCTGCCCTGGATCGTGTCGATCCGCCGAAGCTCGGGAAACAGCTTCATCCACAACAGCGCGATGACGATCGCGCCGAGGCCGCCGACCAGCACCGACGTGAACGCGCCGAACAGCGCCGCGATCGTTCCGGCGCGGAACTCGCCGAGGGTGCCGGAGGTGCCGGTGAACATGAAGTTCACCGCCATGACCCGACCGAGCATGTCGTTCGGCGTCCGCGTCTGCACCAGCGAATGGCGGATCACGACGCTCACCGCATCGCCGGCGCCGTACACCGCGAGCGCTATCATCGACAGCACCAGCGAGGTCGAGAACGCAAACGCCACGGCGGCGGCGCCGAACGCCGCGACCCCGACGAACAGCAGATGGCCGAGGCGGCTCTGAATCTGGTGATGCGCGAGCCAGACCGACACCGCGAGCGCACCGACCGCCGGCGCCGACCGCAGCAGGCCCAGCCCCCACGGCCCGGTCACCAGCACGTCCTTGGCGTAGATCGGCAGCAACGCAGTGACGCCGCCGAGCAGCATGGCGAACAGGTCGAGCGAGATCGCCCCGAGCACCACCTTGTTGTGGCGGATATAGCGGAAGCCCGCGAACACCGCCTCGACACTGACCGGCTTCTTGTCCGGTAGCGGGCCCTGCAACCGGATCAGGCTGATCAGGCAACTCGCCAGCACAAACACCGCCGTGCAGGTGAGATAGACCGCGCTCGCCCCGAACACATACAGGAAGCCGCCGACCGCCGGCCCGCAGATGATCGCGGTCTGGCTCGCGGTTGACGATGCCGCGATGGCCCGCGGCAGGATTTCCGGCGGCACGATGCCGGGCACCAGGGCGTGCATGGTCGGCGTCTCGAACGCGCGCGCGGTGCCGCTGACAAAGAGGATCGCCAGCATCACGTCGCGGCTGATGTAGCCGGTCAGCGTGCAGACGGCGAAGCCTGCCGCCGCCAGCGCCTTGATCACCTGGCAGGTGCCGACCACGACACGGCGGTCGTAGCGGTCGGCGATGTGGCCGATCAGAAGGCCCAGCACCACCACTGGGAAGAACTGGATCAGACCGACCAGACCCAGGTCAAAGGCGCTGCCGGTCAGCGCGTAAATCTGCCAGCCGACCGCGACCGCCTGCATCTGGTAGGCGCCGTTGGTCGCCGTGCGCGCGAACCAATAGGCGACGTAGGAGCGGTGCTCAAGCAGCGCCGGCGGGCGGATGGCAAGCGGTTCGGCGGGAACTGACATGGTGGCGCGCCTTCATAGCGCGGCTGGAAACGGTCTACCACCCGTCCCGCGTCATTCCGGACGCGCGAAGCGCGATCCGGAATGACGTGGAGAGTATCCCTACTGCTCCAGCTTGACGTTCGCCGACTTGATGACATCGTGCCAGGTCTCGACCTCCTGCTTGAAGAAGGCCGCGGTTTCGGCGAGCGAGCCGGTGGACACCTCGGCCGACAGGTTGCCGAGCAGCTTCACCACGCCGGGGTCGCGCAACGCCTCGTTGATGTCGGTGTGCAGCTTGTCGACGATCGCCTGCGGCGTCTTCGGCGGCGCGACCAGCGCGAACCACGTCACCACGACGAAGCCCGGCACGGTGTCCTTGATGACCGGCACGCCCGGGAATGCCGCCATCGGCTTGTCGGTGGCGAGGCCCAGCGCCCGGATCGTGCCGCCATGGACAAGCTTACCCGCGGCGCCGACATTGTCGAACGCAATGTCGATGGTGCCGGCGATCAGATCCTGAACCTCCGGCGCCGAGCCGCGATAGTGGATGTGTTGGAATTTGACGCCGGCCTTCTGCGCGAACAGCTCCGACGTCAGATGCGCGGTGGTGCCGATACCCTGGGTGCCCGAGTTGAGCTCGCCGGGATGGGCTTTGGCGTAACTGATGAATTCGGCGATCGTCTTGATGTCCTTCAGCTTCGGCGAGTTGGTCAGCAGCGCATTCGGCACCTTGCCCATCACCGCCAGCGGAATGAACTGGGCCGGATCGAACGGCAGCTTGGCGTAGAGATTCTGATTGACGACGAGCGGCGGCGGCGGCGAGGCGAACAGCGTGTAGCCGTCCGGATCGGCGTGGTAGGCGGCGTCCGCCCCGGTGTTGCCGCCGGCGCCGGCGCGGTTCTCGATGATGACCGGCTGGCCCCACTTGTGAGACAGATATTGCCCGACGATGCGCGGCATGGCGTCGGCGGTACCGCCCGGCGGGAATGGCACGATGATCTTCACCGCGCGGGTCGGGAAGTCCTCCGCGGCGGCGGCGCTCCCCAACAGCGCCAGTGTCGCAACAAGCGCCGCACCGATCATCCCTCGTGTCATAACGCTTCTCCTGTCGCAGGTGCTTCTTGTGGGGGACAAGTTAGACGCACGGACGCAGCGTGGCCAGCGCGCGTGCGAAATGGCCGCATGCAGTCGCTCGCTACTGGGAAGGCTCCAGCCCGTTGTCCTTCCACACTTCGGCGGCGGCCGGCGAGGTCAGGAACTTCAGCAGCGCGCGGCCGGCCTCGGGTTCTTTGGCGTGGGCACCGAGCCCGCCACTGAACACCAGCCAGTTGTTGATCTCCTCGGGCAGATAGCCGAGCCATTCGATGTTCGGTGTGCCGATCAGCGGCGGCAGGCCCGACACCACGAAATCGACCTCGCCGTTCGCCAGCATCTTGGCCGAGGCGCCCGGGCCGCCCGACTTGATCTTCGACTTGACCTCGGGGATGCCGAGCCGGTCGATCAGGCCGTCGACGTAGCGGCCGCTTGAGCCCTCACCCGAGGTGGCGAAGCTCTTGGCGCCGAGCAGCATGCGCTTGAATTTCTCGACCGAGCCGAAGTCCGGCTTCGGCGCGCCCTCGTGGATGGCGACGCCGATGCCGATCCGGCCCAGCACAGTCCGCGAATCCGCCGCGAGCTTGCCCTGCTTGATCAGGGGCTCGACATCATAGGACAGGATGAGCACGTCGAACGGCTCGCCGGCATCGACGCGCTTGACCAGCGCCGGCGGCAGCGCGTACTCGGCGGCAACCTTGTGGCCGCTCTCGCGCTCGAACTGCGGAATGATCGCATCGAGCGAGCGATGCGCCGCGCCGGTGAAGAACGCCTTGATTTCGGCAGCCTGACTCGTCTGGGCCATGGGCAACGCCATTCCAATTGCTAATGCCAACACGCTGAGTTTCATTTGATCGCCTCGACCGATTGAGGAATGCTAGTCGACCACCGGCGCTTCCGCCACCCGGGAAACTCCATGCAACCGCACGAACGCCTCGCCTACTCCTCGATCGACAGCCGCCCGCCGCTGAAGCTGCCGGACGGGCTGCGCCTGATCCTGTGGCCGCTGATGTCGCTCGAGCAATGGGACATCTCGCGGCCGATGGCGCGCATGGTGATCACGCCGCCGCAAGGCCAGCCGATGCTGCCCGACCATCCGAACTGGAGCTGGCACGAATACGGCATGCGGGTCGGGATCTGGCGGCTGAAAAAAGTGTTCGAGCGGCTGAAGATGACGCCGACCGTCACTGTCAACGGCCGCGCCTGCGAGGCCTACCCTTCCGTCATCAAGGCCATCGCGGACGCCGGCTGGGAGCTGAACGCCCACGGCTACGACCAGATCCCGATGCACAAGGTCGAGGACCAGCTCGGCGACATCAAGCGCGCCATCGACATCGTCGGCAAGTTCTGGGGCCGGCCGCCGCGCGGCTGGTTCGGGCCGGGCCTGACGCAGACCTTCGACACGCTCGATTATCTGTCGCAGGCCGGCATCGAATATATCGGCGACTGGGTGCTCGACGACGAGCCGGTGACTTTGAAGACCACGCACAAGCCTGTGGTCGCCCTGCCCTACAATTTCGAGCTGCACGACATCGTCATGATGGTGCTGCAGAACCATCCTTCGGAGGAATTTTATCGCCGTTCGATGGACTCGTTCGATTGCCTGTACGAGGAGTCCAAGGATCGCGCCAAGATCATGTCGATCGCGGTGCATCCGTTCCTTGCCGGCCAGACCCACCGCATCAAGCATGTCGAGCGCACCTTCGAGGATATCCTGAGCAAGCCCGGCGTTGCCTGCTGGAGCGGCGAGAAAATCCTCGATTGGTATCTCGGCACACAGAAGGCCAAAACATGAGCGGCTTCTTCGTCCCGCACGATCTGAAGGCAGCGCTCAAGGGCGCAGCCAGCGGCCCCCTCGCCGGCCTCACCGCCGCCGTCAAGGACATGTACGCAATTGCCGGCGAGCGCGCGGGCGGCGGCAATCCGGACTGGCTCGCCCAGGCGATGCCGGCGAAGGCGAACTGCTCGGCGGTGCAGAAGCTTCTGGACGCCGGCGCCACCATCGTCGGCAAGACCATCTGCGACGAGTTCTTCTACAGCGTCGCCGGCATCAACGCGCATTACGGCACGCCGGCCAACATCCGCGCGCCGGGACGCATCCCGGGCGGCTCGTCGAGCGGCTCGGCGGCGGCGGTCGCGGCCGGCGCCTGCGACTTCGCGCTCGGCTCCGACACTGGCGGCTCGGTGCGCATTCCCGCCTCGCTCTGCGGACTCTATGGCATTCGCACCACGCATCGCCGCGTCGCGACCGACGGCGTGATGGACATGTCGCCATCGTTCGACACCATCGGCTGGTTCGCGGCGGGCGCCGGCACCTTCCGCAAAGTGGGCGGCGTGCTGCTCGGCGGCGGCGCGGCAGCGGCGCGGATCGAGCACCTGCTGATTGCCGACGACGCGTTCGAGCAGACCGACGAGCCGGTCGCCGCGCTGCTGCGCGACGCGCTCGGCGCCATGGGCGGCGCCCTACCGAAACCGCAACACATGCGGATGGCGCCGGACGGCTTCGATCCGTGGCGCGACGCAGTTCGTATCATCCAGGCTTATGAGATCTGGCAGGTGTATGGCCGCTTCGTCGAGGACAAGCACCCACGTTTCGGCCCTGGCGTGGCCGAGCGGATGCAGGCCGCGTCGAAGATCACCGCCGCCGAGCTGGACGCGGCGCGGAAGGTCCACGCCGCCGCCCGCGAGCATATCCGCGCCACCATTCCGCCCGGCACCATCGTCGCGATGCCGAGCGCGCCTTGCATCGCGCCCAGGATCGACAGCGCGGCGGCAGAATTCGACACCTATCGCACCCGCGTGATGCGACTGACCTGCACGGCGGGCCTCGGCGGCCTGCCGCAGGTGTCGATCCCGGCCGGCACGGTTTCGGGCTGTCCGGTTGGGCTGTCGTTCATCGGCTGGGCCGGCGGCGACGAAGCGCTGCTCGATCTCGCCGTTGCACTGGCGAAGTATTGCGGGCTGGCACGGGACTAGCCGTTGTTGCCCCGGGCGCAGCGCAGCACGAAGTGATGCGCTGCAGACCCGGGGTCCCGATTTCTTTCATTTAAGAGCAACCGGGGTCCCGCATCTGCGGTGCACCCCGCTTCGCGCTGCACCGCGTGCGGGACACGCGATCCGACACGCCTACTCGTAATATCCCGGCGCCATCTTCAAGGTGTCGCGTTGGGCCTTGTCGTGGTTGATCCAGAGCTGCGCGTGCTCCTTCTTCAACACGCCGTCGAGCTTCTCCATCGACGCCAGCGTCTGCTCCTTGCTGAAGTTGCCGGACGGCACGCCGCGGTTGTCCCAGTTCGACTTGAAGTGCACGGCGTCGCCCGACAGCACGAGGTTGCCGGTCTTCGGCAATTTCACCAGCAGCGACTGGTGGCCCGGCGTATGTCCTGGCGTCGACAGGATGGTGACGCTGCCGTCGCCGAACACGTCCTTGTCGCCTTCGAGCTTGGTGACCGGATGCTCCGGCTTGAACCGCGGCGCGCCTTTGGCGCCCGGCCAGTCGTATTCAAGTTTCTGCACGAACAGCATCGCCTGCGGAAACATCTCGACATTGCCGATATGATCCGGATGGGTGTGAGACACCGCCATAACCTTGATGTCGGCCGGCTTGACGCCGAGCGCTTCGAGCTGGCTCGCCAGGGTCTTCGGCCGATACCAGTGAGTCGCCGCCGGATCGGCCGGCTTCAGCCCATCGGGCATGGCGGCGATGGCATCGGTCAGGCCGGTATCCCACAACATCCAGTCCGCGCCGTGCTTGAGCAGGTAGCAGTTGTCGACGAACGGCATCGACTTGCCGACATTGACACCGGGCGACCAGCGCGAGATGTCGCCGGCGGTGCCCTCACCGCAGTTGAGGATGTAGAGACGCTCCAGGCCTGCGGCCTGCGCGGGCTTGTTGGCAAACATGCCGAGCGCCGCGACCAGCGCTACGGCGACGACTGAAATCTTGTTCATGGCGGACCTTCCCGGATTGAATGGCGTCGGAAGACTAACACGCTCCCGTCAGCCGTATTCCGTCATCGCGGCGTATTCCGCCGCTTGATCCGCACAATGGCACGATCGAGCGCGGACAAAAATTCGGATCGATCGCGTGGCGCGAACGGCTTCGGGCCGCCGGTAATCTCGCCCGCGCCGCGCAGATCGTGCAGCAGGTTGCGGGTCGCAAGCTGCATGCCGATCGAATCCTCGTCGAACGCCTTGCCGTTCGGCGCAATGACGGCGGCGCCGGCCTTCACGCCGCGGCTCGCCAGCGGCACATCGGCGGTGATGACGATATCGCCAGGACCAGCACGTTCGGCGATCCAATCGTCGGCCTGGTCCATGCGCGAGCCCACCACCACGCGCTCGATCCAGGGCTCGCGCGGCACATTGATGGGGCTGTTGCTGACGACAAAGACCTTGAGCCCGTGCCGCTCGGCGACGCGATAGACCTCGGCCTTGACCGGACAGGCATCGGCGTCGACGAAAATCTCGATCGGTTTTGGCGTGCCGTCGGTCATGGTTCCTGCGTCGGCTTGGCCGCTGTGTTGGACGCACTCGACACGCGTACTTGGCCCATGCGCCGGTCCGCCATGATACATCTTGCCCCAGCGCTCGCGGCACCTCATGCCGTCCTACCGTGCTAAGGTGGACAAGCAAGCCGTTAAGTGATGACAGCAATGATCGACAAAGCAATTCTGTTCATTGGCGCCGCTGGCGCTGCAGTTGGAGCTTACATCCTTGCCCATGACGTATTGCACTACGCTCGATTGGAAATCGGGCGAGACGCAGTCATCATGGCTGGCGTCATTGCTGTCGGATGCACCGCAGCCAGTTTGATAGAAAAGAAATAGAACGGTTATCGGCCTAGTGTTCGGTCGTCATCTGGCCCATGATGAGCGTGGGGCGGCATTGCCATGATTACGGGGATTGATCATGCAGGCCGGCGCGCTAATCGTCATGTACGTTGCGACAGCTTTTACCATGCAGGGAATCGGTTTTCTGATCAGTCGAGCGGTTGATTACCAGTGGCCCGCGGCTGGTCTTATGACGTTTCTTATACTGTTCATGGCCGCATACGGCATCGCTTGGCCGGTGGCCGTCCTCATCACAGAATGGGGCATCAGGAAACTCGGCTACGCAGTTGAGACAGCGGATCCTCGCGCGGAATATCTCAACACGCCACCGGTTCGAACGCGCAAGCGGTAAGCGCAGGCGCGCGAACGCATAGACCGCGGCGCCCCAGCAGCCGCCTCATGCCCCAAAAAAGCAGAGGGCCGCACAGTCGCCTGCGCGGCCCTCTTATCGTTTCGCATCCTGCTTAGGGCCGGGCGTTACCCCGTTTGTTGCCCCAAGGAAACTAGGAGTGCGGTAGCATTATCTAAGCCGCTGATTTCGTTAGGCAGCGCACCGATTGACATCCTCGGTAGAGGCGAGGATCCAGCTCAGGGATGCCGGCGACTGCGGCGATAGACAATGAGACACTGGATCACCTCCTTTCGGTTGTTGACGAAGGAAACCAATATAGCGCGGCAAATTCGATTCGGAAGGGCCTTCCCGCGGCCCATTTCAATGCCCCTCCAGCATCAAAAGGGCACAACGCGGCGCCTCCAGCCGGCACACCCGTTTCGGCGCATCGAGAGTCAGCGGCCCGGCGCTCGCGTCGACGCGCCATCCGGCATCGCGCCGCATATAGGACTCCCGGCTGAAGCCGACGAGTAGAATGACATAGAGCGCGGCAATGATCATTCCAGTCAGGACCGTCACGGATCGGTCGGTTCGGCGCATTCCCATCCCTCCCCGTCCCCCAGACATCCACCGCGGCAAAACGTAGTCGCGCAAAGCGGACTGTGCATCGGAAAATTTTTCCGCGATGCGAGGTCGGTTAAGCGAAGGTAGTCGTCAACACATGTGGTCAGAAAAAATCTCGTCAGGACGAATGCTTCCATGAATTGAAGCCGGTTCGGTCCTGTGGAAACATCGTGGCACGATTGCCGGAGGTTTCGTTCGCAACCGGAACCACCGGACGCGAGGCCGCGTTGACCTGCAGGCGGGAGATCACAGGAGCAAACCTATGACACACAACAGACATTGCCTTGCCTTGCTTGCGACCATTGCCTTCCTCGGCGGCAGCAGCATCGCGCTTGCGGCGGGCGCAGGCGGCGGAGCCTCAGCGGGTGGTTCGGCCGGCGGATCGAGCGGGGCTGCAGCTGCGACCGGCGGCGCCAGCTCCAGCGGCGGCACCACCGGCAGCAACGCGGCCAGCAGCAGCACCATGCCGGGGAGCGCCGGCACGTCCGCTGCCGGCTCGACCCGGTCGCCAACCAGCTCTGGCATTCTCAGCACCCAGGGCAGTCAGTTGAATTCATCGACCACAGGGTCTGGCCAAGTGACTTCTCCGACCACCGGTACGGGGCAATTGAATTCATCGACCACCGGCTCGGGCCAGTTGAATTCCTCGACCTCGACCCGGAAGGACGCCAACGGCATTCCTTGCGGCGCCACGGTCGGCGGCGGCCAGGTGGGGACCACCACCTCCGGCACGGGGATGGGTAGCGCCTGCTGACCGAAAACCCTGGATCGACGCCAACGGCGCGCCCCACCCGGCGCGCCGTTTTCGCGTCGGCAGCCCGGCGGGCGGTGCGTTAATACCCCGTTAACCGCGCCATACGAGGGTTAAGCCACTCTTAATTAACAAGGCCAGTGATTCGAGCGTCGCCTCCGCCGGGCGCATCGGCGCAGAGGAGACCCCATGAGCAAGCTTGTTCCTTTTCTCAGCCGCAAGGCTTCGTTGGCACCGGAACGGCCGGCGGCGCTGCCCGTGAGCAGCCGTCCCGTTCAACCGGTACCGGTCGCGGTCGCGGCGGAGAAGACCGACATCGAACTCGACCAGGATCTGTTCTTTCCGGTGGCGACACAGCTCGGCCACGAGAACGAAGCGGTCCGCAACCTTCTGATGGACGCCGAGCACAAGATCGGCGAGCTCGATCTCATCAAGAAGTCGATCGGCAAGCTGGTCGACCCGGTCGCCAAGACGCTGCGGGACTACGAGGAGACCAAGAGCGAAAAGCTCAGCCTGCAGAACACTCTGAACTCCACGCGGATCGCCCACGGCAAGCTCCGCGACGACCTCGCCGCCACCGAGAAAAAGGCCCGCACGCTCGACGCCGAATGCGCGCGGCTTCGCGATATGCAGGCCGCGGCGGAGCAGGCGATCACGACGCACGAAAAGACCAAGGCGCAGCACCTCGCCGAACTGTCCGCCCGCCGCTCCCAGCTCGTCGAATTGCAGCGCTCGGTGCACCAGCACGGCGCTGACCTTCAGCAGTCGCGCGAGGAAACCCGCCGGCATGCCGAGCGTGTCAGCGCCGCCGACCGGCGTTCGGTGCAGCTTGAGGGCGAGTCCCAGGCGGCTCAGCAGCGTGCGCTGCAAGCGGCGCAGGAGCGCGTCGCGGTGCAGGCCGCGCTCGACAAGGCCCATACCGAGCTTGCGCAGACCGCGCGCCGGCTGACCGAAAGCGACCGCACCCTCGTAGCGACCCAATCGCGGCTGAAATCGGTCGAGACAAGCCTCGCCGAGGCGCAGTCCGAGCGGACGCGGCTCGCGGCCGCGCTCGACGACGCCACCCACAAGCACGTCGACGCGGCAAACGCTCACACCTCGCGCTTCGAGGCGGTGCAGGCCCGCGCCAACATGACCGAGAGCCTGCTGCAAGAGGCGCGGCAGACCCTGATGGCGCGCGCCGACGAAATCAGAAGTCATGAGCGCCGCGTTGCCGAGACCGCGACCGCCCATGACAACGCCGGCGAGAAGCTTGCCCGGCTGACGGCTGCGCTGGCTGAGCGCGACGCCCACATCGCCGAGCTGGAGCAGTCGCACGACGCGCTGCACGCCCACAACGCGGTGCTCAACGATGCCACGGTGGTGCGCGACAGCGCCTACGGCAACGCCGAGCAGAAGCTCCGCGAGCAGGCCGACCTGATCGCGTTGCTGGAGAGCCAGCTCAAGGCCGCGCGCTCGACCCATGACATGCAGGTCGAGCAGCTCAGCGCCCAGCTTCAGCGCGAGCAACTCGAGCGCAGCATGGCCGAGGGCGCGCTGGAGTCCGGCCGCAAGGACATCGCGCGCCTGCTGCGCGAAATCTCCACGCAGCACCGCACCGGGCTTACCGGCGACGGGCAAGCCGGGTTGCGAAGCGCGGCCTGAACCGGGCGCGGGCCGTTATGAGCCAAACCGCCGGGGCAACCCGGCGGTTTTTCTTTGCTACCGCACCAGTTCCCGCATCGCGCGGTCCAATCCGTCCAGCGTCAGCGGAAACATCCGGTCGCCCATGATCTGGCGCATCATGCGGATCGAGTGGGTGTGCTCCCACTGGCTCTCCGGCACCGGATTGAGCCAGACGCAGGCCGGATAGGTCCGCGCGATGCGCTCCATCCACACGCTGCCCGCCTCCTCGTTGTAGTGCTCGACCGAACCGCCGGGCGCCGAGATTTCGTACGGGCTCATTGAGGCGTCGCCGACGAACACCGCCTTGTAGTCGTGCGGATACTTGTGCAGCACATCCCAGGTCGGCGTGGTCTCCTGATATCTCCGGCGGTTCTCCTTCCACACCCGCTCGTACAGGCAGTTGTGGAAGTAGAAATGCTCCATGTGCTTGAATTCGGTGCGGGCCGCCGAGAACAATTCCTCGGTCGCCTTGATGTGCCAGTCCATCGAGCCGCCGATGTCGTAGAACATCAGCACCTTCACCGAATTGTGCCGCTCCGGCCGCATCATGATGTCGAGGTAGCCCTTGTGCGCGGTGCCCTTGATGGTGCCGTCGAGATCGAGTTCGTCGGGGGCGCCGGTGCGGGCGAATTTGCGTAATCGCCGCAGCGCGACCTTGATGTTGCGGGTGCCGAGCTCGACTTCGCCGTCGAGGTCCTTGAACTCGCGCTTGTCCCAGATCTTCACCGCACGTCGGTTCTTGCTCTCGCCGCCGATGCGGATGCCCTCGGGATTGTAACCGGAGTTGCCGAACGGCGAGGTGCCGCCGGTGCCGATCCACTTGTTGCCGCCCTGGTGGCGGCCCTTCTGTTCCCCCATCCGCTGCTTCAGCGTCTCCAGCAGCTTGTCGAGACCGCCCATCGCCTCGATCTGCTTCTTCTCCTCCTCGGTGAGATACTTGTCGGCGAGGCTCTTCAGCCACTCGGCCGGGATTTCGGCCGAGGGCGCCTCCTCCATCAATTCGAGGCCCTTGAACACACGGCCGAACACCCGGTCGAACTTGTCGAGATTGCGCTCGTCCTTCACCAGGGCGGCACGCGACAGATAATAGAAGTCCTCGACCTGGCGGCCAGCGACGTCGGCCTGCATCGCCTCCATCAGAGTGAGGTATTCGCGCAATGTCACCGGCACGCCGGCCGATTTCAGCTCATGAAAGAAGGAGACGAACATCGCTCGATCCGTTTTGCACTGCAACGATCCGATCCTTGGCCTCCGGGGTCAACCGGCTCGGCAACAAAATGCCGCACCCGCAGCCGCGATATTCTTCATCCACGGTTCATCGCGGATTTGCCAATATGACGGCCGGGTGACGTCAAGGCCGGGGTTTGAATGTCCGTTGTATCGCGTATCGGTGCCGCCGTGGCGAGCACGCTGCTCCTGCTCGCGCCGGCGATCTGGAACCGTTTCCCGCTGCTGCAGTATGACACCGGCGGCTATTTCGTGCGCTGGTACGAAGGCTATCTGGTGCCGAGCCGTTCGACCGTGTTTGGTCTCTATCTCGACATCCTGGCGCGGCCCGACTTCTGGCCGGTAATCGTGCTCCAGGCCGCACTGACGGTCTGGGTGCTGGCGCTGCTGCTTCGCGCACTGGGCTTTGGCGGCCGGCCGTTTGTCCTGCTCGGAGTCGTTGCGGCGCTGACCGGCCTGACGACCTTGCCGTGGCTCACCAGCATCCTGTTGACCGACATCTTCGCAGGCTTGGCCGTGTTGGCGGTGCACCTTCTGATCTTTTCCACCGAGGCGCTGCGGCGCTGGGAGAAGAATGCGCTGGTCGCGCTGGTCGCGTTCGCTGCCGCCACCCACAGCGCCACCTTCGCGGTGATCCTGGCGCTGATCGCCGCCGCCGCCCTGGCGTGGTGGTGGTTCCGTCTCGGCGCGCTGGCGGGGATCGTGCGAAGCGCTGTGGCGCTGGCTCTCGGCGCCATCCTGCTGCTCGGCGCCAACTATGCCGTCGCCGGCAAGCTCGCCTGGACTCCCGGTGGGCTTGCGCTGTCGTTTGGCCGAATGCTCCAGGACGGCATCGTCAACCGCTATCTCACCGACCACTGCCGCGAGGAGCGGCTCAAGCTCTGCGCCCATCGCAACGAGCTTCCCTCCGACGCCGACGTGTTCTTCTGGAGCGGCGAGGGCAGCGTATTCAACAAGCTCGGACGTTTCGCCGGCCTTGGCGACGAGATGAGCAAGATCGTGCTCGGCAGCCTGCGCGACTATCCCGGCTTGCAGTTCGAGATGGCGCTCGCCGCCACCGCCCAGCAGCTCACCCGGGTCGCGACCGGCGAAGGCGTGGTCGACGACATCTGGCACACTTATTGGGCGATCGATAAATTCGCACCGGCCTCCTCCGCCGCCATGCACGCCGCCCGCCAGCAGAACGGCGAGATCGGCCTGGCCGCGATCAACCGCATCCACCAGCCGGTGGCATTCGCCGCCATGCTGCTCCTGCTGGCCACGGTCCTGCTCGGCTGGCGCCGCAATCGCTACGCCGGCTTCGGCCTCCTGGCCGCCACCACCACCTCAGCGCTTTTCGCCAATGCCTTCGTCTGCGGCGTACTCTCCAATCCCCACGACCGCTACGGCGCACGGCTGATCTGGCTCGCACCACTCGCCGTCATGCTTCTGCTTTGCCGGCTTTATGCCGAGCACGGCCTGCCGTGGGCCAGGGTCGCCGCCCGCCTTGTGCCGAAACCGATCGGGCCGAAGCATATGGGACCGAAGCCTTTGCCGCCGGCCTGACGGCCCCATATTTCCGCCGCAAGGGCAATGCTACAAAGTTGGCATTGGCCCCTGGTCCGACATGCACCCCACACCATTCGCGGCGTTGACCGCCGTTCTTGCGGCAATCCTGATCTCTGCCGGCGCGCCGTCCGGCGCCCGCGCGCAGCAGCAGGCCGAACCCGCTGCACCCCCAGCCGCCACTGCGCCGGCTCCGAACGAGAGCGGCCTCAGCATCGAATGGCAGGTCAGGAACCGGTTCCGGCTGTTCCGTCGCGAGGCTGATTTCCTGCGCCATGTCACGGCCAATAGCGCCGGCAACCAGTTGGCCGCCGAGCACCTGCTTGAGCGCGACACCGAAGGCCGCGGCTGGGCGCAGCGCGAGGTCGATCATCTCTGTCTGAACGCCGCCGGCGGCCTGCTCGACACCTGCGACCGCGACGGCGAAAAGGAAAGCTATCTGGCGCCGAAGACCCATGCAGTGGTGGCGCGACTCGCCGGCCCGGTGCCGCCGGACGCAACCTGCAACTGGAGCTTCGACGACGGCACCGTTCCGCCAAAGCAGGTGACCGCGCCTTGCACGCAACCGGTGCAGCAGCGCCTCGCCTACGGCAAGCCGACCATCGCTGCAGTCGGCGTCACCCGTGCGGACGGCAGCGTCGACAGTGTCTCCGCCGAAATAGCCGTCCGCGATCTCCTGATCGCCGGGCTCGGCAACTCGGTCGCGGCCGGCGAAGGCAATCCGGACCGCCCGATTGCGCTCTCCGATGACGGCTTCTGCTTCCGCCGCTTCCTTGGCGCCGCGCGCTCCGAATATTTCCGGCCGGCCCGGGAGGGATACAAGGGTGACAAGGCCTGCGACGACAGTCCGGCCGGCTCGGCCGCCAGCACCACCGACTGGAACAGCCACGGCGCCCGCTGGATGTCGGCGGCTTGCCACCGCTCGCTTTACGGCTATCAGCTTCGCACTGCGCTTGCGCTCGCGGTCGAGAACCCGACGATCGCCGTCACCTTCCTGCCGCTCGCCTGCACCGGCGCGACCATCGAGGATGGCCTGTTCAAGTCGCAGGGCGCCAGCGACTGCCCGGCGCGCGGCGCCTGCGCCGGCTCAGTGCCGCCGCAGCTCGGCCAGTTGCAGGACATGCTCGCCAAGGCGCGCCAGCAGATGCCGGCCCGCCAGCTCGACCTCGTCCTGCTCACGGTCGGTGCCAACGACATCAAATTCGCCGGCCTCGTTGCCGACGTCATCATCAGCACCGGCATCGAGCGCACGCTGTTCAGCCAAGGCGGCCAGCTTGCGACGGTGCCACAGGCGCAGGTTCTGCTCGACCGGGATCTGCCCGGCAACTTTGCCAGGCTCCGCAGCGCGCTGAAGCCACTGGTCGGCGGCAACCTGTCCCGCGTCGTCTATGTGTCCTACGGACACCCGGCGCTGCAGGGCGGCGAACCCTGCCCCGGCGGCCGCGACGGCCTCGACATCCATCCGGCTTTCACTGCCGACGGCGAGCGGATGAAGAACGTCACCGATTTCGTGCTCAACCGCTTCCTGCCTCGGCTGAAGGCGCTGGCGCGTTGCGAGGCCGGTGCAAAATGCGCCAGCCCCGACACCGACAGCATGACCTTCGTCGACGCCCACCAGGCCGAATTCGCCAACCATGGCGTCTGCGTCCGCTCGCAGGACGATCCGGAGTTCGACCGAGAGTGCTTCTCGCCCGACGGCAACAGCTTCGAGTCCGATCCGGTGCAGGCGGCGACCGGCCCGCTGGTCTGCTCGCTGCGGCCGAGCGAGTTCCGTCCCTATGCGCCGCGGGCGCGCTGGATCCGCACCGCCAACGACAGCTACTTCACCGCGATGACCTATCCGCGCGGGCTGCCGTCGACGATGCAGCCGGCCAACATCCACGATGCAAGCTGGGGCGCGATGTCGGCGGTCTATGGCGGCGCCTTCCATCCGAGCGCCGAGGGCCACGCCGCGATGGCCGACGCCGCGTTGCCGGCGGCGCGTGCGGTGCTTGGCTTCACCGCGCCGCCCGAGGTGGTGGCGCAGCCGCTACAGCCGCTGCCGGCGGCCAATGCGCCGGGGTCGGCGCCGCAGTAGGCGCGGCGATCGTCAGTCCAGCGTGACGCCGGCGGTCTTGATCACCTTGGTCCACTTGCCGGACTCGCTGTGGACGAATGTCGTGAATTCCGCGGTTGTCATTATCATCGGCTCGACGCCGAGGTCGGCGAGCCGCGCCTTGGCCTTGGGATCGGCGAGCGCCTTGTTCATGGTCTCGTTGATCTTTTTGACGATCTCGGCCGGCGTGTTCTTGGGCATGCCGAGACCATACCAGCCAACCGCTTCGTAGCCCGGCACGGACTCGGCGACGGTCGGGATGTCCGGCAGCGCCGCGAGCCGTTGCGTCGTGGTCACGGCGAGCGCGCGCAGGCTGCCGCTGCGGATCAGTTCGAGCGCCTGCGGGATCGGATTGACCACGACATGCACCACTCCGTTCATCAGGTCGGTCATGTAGACGCCGCGATACGGCACATGGACCATGTCGATGCCGGTCATGATCTTGAACAGCTCGCCGAAGATGTGGGACGAGGAGCCCTTGCCGCCCGAGGCGAAGTTGATCTTGCCGGGGTTGGCCTTGGCGTAGGCGATGAACTCGGGGATCGTCTTGGCCGGGAATGACGGCGAAACGATCACCACATAGGGCGCGTTGGCGACGCCCCCGACATGCGTCACGTCGGTGACAAAGTTGAAGCTGAGATTCTTGTAAAGCTCGGCGTTGAAGACGTTGGTCAGCACGGTCATCTGCAAGGTGTAGCCGTCCGGCGCCGCATGCACCGCAACCTCGGTGCCGATGTTGCTGGCGGCGCCCGGGCGGTTGTCGATGATGACCGCCTGGCCGAGACCGTCCGACAGCCACTGGCCGGCAAGCCGTGCGATGATGTCGGGCGCGCTGCCCGCCGCGAACGGCACAATCATGCGCAGCGGCCGCGACGGATAAGTTTCGGCAAAACCCGTGCGGGGGAGAAGGACAGCCCCCGCGGCAGCGCCCGACAGAGCCAATAGACTACGGCGATTCACAGCCCCTCCCCTCATGACGTGCTCCGCGCGTCCGCTGGCGTACAGAGCATGACACTACGCCGCCTCGGCGACAGCGAGAAGGGTCAGCTATTGCCCGCGATATGATTGTCGCGAACGACGTCGCCCCAGAGCTTGATCTCGCGCTTAAGCAGCGCGGCTGCAGCCTCGGGAGTTTCCTCGCCGGCAGGATAGAGGTCCATGCCGCCGTCAGCGAAGGTCTTGTCCGCCTTCGGGTCCTTGAGCGCGGTGCGCAGTGCGGCGTTCAGCTTGTCCACGATTGGTCGCGGTGTTCCGGCCGGCACGAGGAGCATGTGCCAGAAGTCGATCGCCATCTTTTTGTAGCCAAGCTCGCTCATGGTCGGCAGATTGGGCAGGCCGGAGAACCGCTTTCTTCCGATCACGGCGTAGGCCTTGAGCTTGCCGGATTTAACAAGCGGCCCCGCGACCACCGCCGAGATCGGACCGAGATCGACTTGGCCCGCCAGCAGGTCGACCAGTGCTGGACCTGCGCCGCGATACGGCACCTGAGTCACTTTGACGCCAAACTCCTGCATCGCCAGCACGTCGGCCAGATGGCCGAACGAGCCGACGCCCGGATGCCCGACCTTCACGGCCGGGCTTGTCTTTTTCATCCAGGCCACCAAATCCTTCAGATTGTTGGGCGGCAAATCTGGACGGCCGGCGAGAACGACCGCGGCCGTGTTGATCAGCCCGACCGGCTGAAAGTCCTTCTCTGCATCGAACGTCCGATTCGGATAGAGCGCCATACCCGCCGCCAGCGAATCCTGGTGCATCATGATGGTATAGCCGTCGGGGGCCGCACGGGCTGCCCTTGCGGCAGCGATGGTGCCGCCTGCACCGCCGACATTCTCGATCACAATCGGCTGGCCAAGCGCTTTCTGCAGCGGCTCTTGAATAATCCTGGCGATCGTGTCGTCGGCGCCGCCGGGCGGAAAAGCCACCACCATCGTCACTGGATGATCTGGATAATCGCCCGCCGAAGCGGCAACCACCATAAATGGCGCGACAAGCAATGCCGCCGCGACTGCGCGCATGAATCTCATGACGTTCCCCCAGCATTGTGTGTTGTCGGTCCGGCGTCGCCCCCCAACGACGCGTTCCGGACCAGCGGGGAAATTCCGCGCCTTTGGACGACGGGAAGCAAGACGGGTTGTGGGGAGTGCGACACCACGTCCTAGGGCCCCATAGGGTCCTAGGGGCCGGAACTGGCGGGAAGGACGCTCAGGCGACGCCGAGCTTCTTCTGCAGGCTCGACGACGAGGTCGTGTACTGGAAGGTCAGCTTCTTGTCCGGATAGACGTAGCGGTGCGCCTTCTGCGACATCAGCGCGACCTCGTGGAAACCCGACAGGATCAGCTTCAGCTTGCCCGGATAGGTGTTGATGTCGCCGATCGCGAAGATGCCGGGCTCGCTCGTTTCGAAGGTTGAGACGTCGACCGGGATCAGGTCCTCGTTCAGCCGCAGCCCCCAGTTGGCGACCGGCCCGAGCTTCATGGTCAGGCCGAAGAACGGCAGCATGGCGTCGCAGGTGATGTGGAAGGTCGAGCCGTCGTTGCGCTTGACGTTGGCCGCGGTGAGTTGGCCGTTTGCGCCTTCGAGCCCGGTGACCTGGCCCTGCACGAAGTCGATCTTCCCCTCGTTCACCAGCGCCAGCATCTTGTTGACGCTGTCGGGGGCGGCGCGGAATTCGCTCCGGCGGTGCAGCAGCGTCAGATGCGAGGCGAGCGGCGCGAGGTTGAGCGTCCAGTCGAGCGCGCTGTCGCCGCCGCCGACGATCAGGATCTTCTTGCCCTTGAACGCGTCCATCTTGCGCACGGCGTAGTGCACCGAGGTGCCCTCGTACGCCTCGATGCCGGGCATCGGCGGCCGCTTGGGCTGGAACGAGCCGCCGCCGGCCGCGATCACCACAAGCTTCGTTTCGAACACCTTGCCGCCGTCGGTGGTGACGCGGAACAGCGGCACGCCGATCCGCTCGATGCTCTCGATCATCTCGTTGAGATGAAACTGCGGGCTAAACGGCTTAATCTGCTCCATCAGCGCATCGACCAGACCCTGCGCGGAAATCTTTGGGATCGCCGGAATGTCGTAGATCGGCTTCTCCGGATAGAGCTCGGCGCATTGGCCGCCGACCTTGTCGAGGATGTCGACGAGGTGCGCCTTGATATCGAGAAGGCCAAGCTCGAACACGGCGAACAGCCCCACCGGGCCGGCGCCGACAATCAGCACGTCAGTCTTGATCGGATCACTCATTAGAACAGATCTGCTTTGGGGGATTGGCTTTGCGCGACTGTCTAGCGGGGGAATGCTGCGCCGGAAAGGGGGAATTGCAACGCACCCAATTGCCTTCCAGACCTTGCCGATGCCGGCATTGAGCCGCTAGCACTAGGAGAAATAGGGAGTATTTCGTGAACGACCAGCCCGCCAGACCGGCCTCGAAGCCCGCGCCCAAGCCTGCACCCGAGCTCGCCGACTACCCCCACAAGGTCACCGACACCATCCGGTTCGGCGATCTCGACCCGCAGGGGCACGTCAACCAGGCGGTGTTCCTCACCTATTTCGAGAGCGGCCGGGTGGCGATGTTCCGCGATCCCGATCTCGGCATCGGCGTGCCGGGGCTGACCTTCGTGCTGGTGCGCATGGAGGTCGACTACATGAAGGAGCTGCACTGGCCGGGCTCGGTCGACATCGGCACCGGCGTCACCGAGTTCGGCCGCTCGTCGTTCAAGGTGGCGCAGGCGATCTTCCGCGACGGCATTTGCATGGCGATGGGCCGCGCCACACTGGTCTGTATGGACAAGACCACGCGCAAGGCCACCCCACTGCCGCAACCGGCGATCGACCGGTTGAGCCAATGGAAAGTCCAGGGCGCGTGACGACCTAGCGCGCGCTCGGCGACCTAGGCCGGCGATCTGGCCCAGCGGCGCCGGCTGTGCTTGAGCCCGAGATGCGCCAGCAGCGCGGCCATCCGGATTGGCGCGCCGATTCCCTCGACCACCGGGACGCCGAGTTGCTCGGTCAGCCACTCCGCCTTGATATGGACCGGGCACTGCGTGATGCCGAGCGCCAGGATCACGTCACACTTGTCGCGAGCGATCAGCTCCTTGGCGCGCGCGACGAAATTCTCCCGCATCGCCGCCTCGTTCGCCGCAATATCCGGCAACTCGAATCCGGTGTCCTGCCAGCCGGCCATTTTGTGTTCCATGCCATAGCGGCGCACGATCGCCTGCAGCATCGACATCTGCTTCTCGTGATAGACGATGCCGCCGAAGCGGTCGCCGAGCAGCGATGCAACATGCAGCATCGCCTCGGTCGGCGCGATCACCGGAATATCGACAGCGGAGCGGCCGCCGTCGACACCGAGATCGAGCGTGCCGAGCGGCACCACCGCATCGTAGCCCTCGGCCTCGGCCTGGCGGAACGCCGCGATGAAATGCGGCGCGGCGAGCTGGACCTCGGTCGGGGTCAGGCCGTGGATGAACGGGGCGGCCGGAATCTGGATGATGCCGATCGCCACGTCGGCGGATGCAAACGACAGCGCGGCATCGATCCGACGCTTCAGCTCCACCGGCGGGTAGTTGCCTATGACAAACGCTATTCTGGACATGACACCTCCGCTGCCTCTTGCGCCTGCCCCACTATTTAGCCCGCGCACCGATCCGTTTGATATCCTCTTCCCACAACGCCGTGTCCCGCTTGATCGCGAGCGCGAGGTCAGGGGGAGACCAAACGTCGCCGCCGGTCTTTTCCAGCCGCTGCCGATAGGCATCGGAGGCGACGGCTTCGGTCATGGCGCGCTGCAGCTTGTTGAGAATCGCCGGCGGCGTGGCCGAACGGGCGAAGGTCGCGACCCATGGCGTTGCGTTCATCTCGGGAATGCCGGCTTCCTTGAAGGTCGCGACCTGCGGCAGCAAGCGGTGGCGTTCCTCGCTCAGGATCGCGATCGCCTTGAGCGCGCCGGCCTGAATCTGCGGATAGGCGAGTTGCACGCCGAGCATGTGCATGTCGATTTCGCCGGTCATCAGACCGCGCAGGCCATCGGCGGCGCCCTTGTATTGCACGACCACCATGTTCAGCCCGCTTACCGTGAGAAAGCGATCCGTCAGCAGGTTGAGCGGGGTGCCGCCGCCCAGCGTCCCGACGGTGAACTTTCCCGGATTGGCCCTCACGTGGGCGACGAATTCCTCAAGATTTTTGGCGGGGAAGGACTTCGGGACGGTGATGATGGTCGAAATCTGCCCGAGCGGGGCGAGCGGCGTGAAGTCGTCGATCTTGTAGCCGACGTTTCGATCGTTCAGCGGATTCAAAACAATCGCGACGGTCTGCACCAAGACTGTATAGCCGTCGGCCGGCGCATCGAAGACCACGCGCGTGCCGATCAAGCTCGCAGCGCCGGGCCGATTTTCGACAATGGCCGGCTGACCAATTCTCTTGCGGGTCTCTTCGGCCATGAATCTGCCCATCGTGTCGCTCGGGCTTCCGGCGACATACGGCACGATGATGCGGAGCGGCCGGGTCGGGAATTCCTGCGCAAGACTCGTGGTTCCGGGCATCGCCGCCGCAGCGAGCGGAGACAGGACGAAGCCTTGTAGGAATTGCCGCCGCCGCATGGTCTCGCCTGGGTTCGCACGAGGCATCGTACGGCTCGAACCGCCGCTCCGACAGAGGTCGATCAGGCCTGGCGCTCCGGCGTGCGCACGACCAGACCGTCGAGCTCGTCGCTGACCTTGATCTGGCACGACAGCCGCGAGTTCGGCTTCACGTCGTAGCCGAAGTCGAGCATGTCTTCTTCCATCGGCGAGGGACCGCCGACCTTCTCACGCCAGGCTTCGTCGACATAGACATGGCAGGTGGCGCAGGCGCAGGCGCCGCCGCATTCGGCCTCGATGCCGGGGACGTCGTTCTTGATTGCCGTCTCCATCACCGTCTGGCCGACCGGGGCGTCGATGGTGCGGGCGGTACCGGCGGGATCGATAAAGGTGATCTGAGGCATAGTTCGAGGCAGCCGCGCGTGTCGGAAATCCCGGCCGGACGGCTGGGCGCGCTTCTTCTAACGGGTCGGCCCGGGTGACGCTAGCCCGCCCGCAACAGCCGGGCGATCTCGGCCTTGGCCTCGTCCAGCAGCACCGCCAACATATCAACGGCCTCCGTCAAGGCGCTCCGGGTCGGCCGATGAGGGGGCCCGCTCGACCGCATCGGCGGCGCGGGCGACCTTGAAGGCGCCGATACCGGCTGCCGAGCCCTTGAGGACATGGGCCGACGCCGCGGCCACCCCCGGCGCACCGTCCCGAATGCGCGGCAGCAGCAGGTCCGCCTGGCGGTCGAACAGCGCCAACACCTGCCGCTGCAGGCTCAATTCGCCGAGCGTCATGCGGGCGAGGTGATCCTGGTCGATGGCGTCCGTTTCGGGCCGCTCCGCGACGACCTTGGCACTGGCGACCATGAAAACCCTCCCCGCGGCCCTATCCCGCTCTCCCCGGGCAGCATGCCGCCGACGCCACCAATACCGGGTAAAGGCCGGGCCGACCGCCGTCCCGACGGGCCAAGGATTGCCCCCGATGGTTAACAGCGGCTCTCCGGGCGCGCCTCACGCCCGC
Source organism: uncultured Alphaproteobacteria bacterium (assembly GCA_963785665.1). Taxonomy (GTDB): domain Bacteria; phylum Pseudomonadota; class Alphaproteobacteria; order Rhizobiales; family Xanthobacteraceae; genus Z2-YC6860. The sequence goes on along the minus strand of CAWAWF010000013.1, from coordinate 57,968 downwards.
CGCATTGCCCGGCTCAGAATTGAGACAGGGCATGGGTTCGCGGCGAGGCTGGCGTGGTGGGCGGGGCCGCGCCTTAACCAATTAACGATGATTAAAAATCCCTTACGGTCGCGTTTCCTTCGATGGTCCAGGAGGATAGGATCGTTCCAACCGCCAGGTGTGCTGTGGGCAATTTTGTGGATAACCCGGGGCGCGGCCTGTCGTGATTTGTGGTTGAGGGGCTCCGCCGGGCTGGCGGGGACGGTTTGAGGGGATCATCGACGGTCCGATTAGCAGGACGGCCTGAAGCGGCAATTCATTCAGGCTGAGCCGATGACCAGCGTAACGAGTGAGGCGACGGCCGACATGGCGAACAACCCGAAAAAGCTGACGGATCCGGCGGATGATGCCATGACGGCCATCCAGCAGGTGCTCAACGTATCCGACGCACCGGCCGAGGACCGCCCGGCACCCCAGGCTGCGCCCGAACGGCCCGCCAGGAGCGGCTCGCACAGGAGCGGCTCGCACAGGAGCCTGTCCGCAACGTCTATACCCCCTCCCAGCCCACCCCGGACAAGGACCTGTTCCAGTTCGAACCCGGCGCCTCCCACACCGATGACGAGGTGCGCCCGACCAGCCAGTTCGCCGCCAACGACGACCGCCAGACCATCGGTCAGATTCTGCAGACCCTGCAGCAGCGGCCGTCCAAGTCTTCGTATGTCTTGGCGACCGTATTCGCCGTGGCCTGGGCGGTCTGCGGCGTGGCACTCGCATTCGTTTATCTGCCCGGCCTGCAAGCGGTGCTGAAGCAAGGCTCCGCCGGCCTGCCCGCCATGATCGGACTCGGCGGCCTGGTGCTTGGGCCGATCGTATTCTTCTATTTGGTGGCGTTCCTGATGTGGCGCTCCCAGGAGATGCGCCTGATCGCCCAGTCGATGGCCCACGTCGCCATGCGGCTTGCCGAGCCGGAGGAGATCGCCCGCGATTCCGTGGTCACGGTCGGCCAGGCGATCCGCCGCGAGGTCGCGGCGATGGGTGACGGCGTCGAACGCGCGCTTGCGCGCGCGGCCGAACTCGAAGCCTTGGTCGCCAACGAGGTCTCGGCGCTTGAGCGTGCCTACAACGACAACGAGGTCCGCATTCGCGGCCTGCTCGAGACGCTGGCGCATCAGCGCGACACCCTGGTCGGCCAGGCCGAGCAGGTCCGCAACGCCATCACCGGCGTGCATCTCGACCTGTCTCACGATATTTCCAACGTCAGCGACCAGGTCGCGGCGAAGTTCAACGAAAGCGCGGATCGGATCGCGTCGTCCCTCACCGAGAAGGGCGAGCACATCACCATGGCGCTCGGCCGCGCCGGCGATTCCATGATCGGCTCGCTCGGCGAGCGCGGCGGCGACATGCTCGAGCGCCTTGAGCTCGCCAGCCAGGAAACCTCGCATGCCATTGCCAGCGCCAGCGACCGGCTGACCGCGAGCCTCAACTTCAAGACCGACCACATCACCGAAGAATTCGCCGAGATGACCACCAATCTCGCGCAGATGCTGGACGGCCGGCTCGACGAGGTGACGCAAGGCTTCGAGCAGAAGTCGCTCACCATCGTGCAGATGATGGACGACCGCTCGGTGCAGATCACCGAAGGCATGCTCGACACCTCGAGCCGCCTGGCCGAGACCATCGCCACCACCGGCGACGAGGTGAACTCGACGCTCAAATCGACCGGCGACTCGCTGGTGCTCGATCTCAGCCTGCGCGGCGGCGACGTCGTCTCCAAGCTCGAGCAGATCGGCGCCCGTATCACCGAGACCATCGTCACCCGCGGCGACCGCGTCGCCGAGGAGTTCCGCGAGAACGCCGAGAGCCTCGCCTCCGCCGTCGCCACCCAAGGCGATTCGGTCCGCGAGATGCTGGAGGCCCGCCTGCAGTCGTTCGAGGAGATGTTCTCCCACGGCGGCTCGGAGCTTGCCGAGAAGATCACCCGCGACAGCTCGACGCTCGGCAACCTGATCACCCGCCATCTCGCCGAGTTCGACCGCACCGTGAAGACCTATGGCGGCGAGCTGGTCGAACGGCTCGGTCAGCGCACCAGCGAAGTCTCGACCGCGATGCACGATTACATCGGCGGCTTCGACGCCAAGGTCGGCACCAAGGCGAGCGAAGTCACCGCGACGCTGGACCAGCGCCTGGCGCGCTTCCAGGAGGCGCTCGACAGCCGCACCCAGACCCTCAACGACGCCCTGTCCTCGCGCGTCATGGACATCGCCAAGACCCTCGCCGAAGGCGGCAAGGAGGTCGTTACCGCGCTCGACCGCCGCATCGAGGACGTCACCGGCGTCATCAACACCCGCGGCGCCAAGCTCGCCGAGGACATCGGTTCGCGCATCGACGAGATCGACAAGTCGCTCGGCACCCGCGCCGTCGAGGTCGCCAACAGCCTCGACAGCCGCATCGGCCGCTTCGAACAGCTCCTGGTCGGCCGCGCCGAGCACGTCACCGAACAGATCGAGCTGCGCACCAAGGCTGCGGCCGACCTGCTCAATTCGCGGCTGGAGCAGCTCTCCACCTCGCTGAAGACCAACTCCGCCGACGCCAGCCAGCTAATCGGCAAAGCCACCGCCGACGCCATGCAGGCGGTCAACCAGACCACCAGCGCCGCCGCGCAGTCGATCACCCAGGCCCGCAACTCGGCGACCGACACCGTGACCACCTCGGCTCGCGAGGCCGAGCAGTCTCTCGTCACCATCTCCGGCAACATCGAGCGCACGCTCGGCACCGTCACCGGCGAAGCCGAGCGCACCCTCAACCAGGTGTTCGGCCACTACGAGAACCTGTGGCTCGGACGCACCGACACCATCGCCGGCCAGATCGAAACCCGCACGCGGGCGGTCACCGAGCAGATGGAAATGCGCATCGAGAGCCTGACCACCACGTTGCAGGCCAACTCGACCAACGCCGCGCAGACGCTGAACGACGCCAGCTCCGCCGCCGAACGGACCTTGACCCAGGTCACCAACGCGGCCGAGCGCACCATCACCAACCTGTCCGGCGAAACCGAGCGTTCGGTCGGCCAGGTGATCGGCCGCTTCGAGACGCTGTGGACCGGCCGCATCGACGCCATCAACGAGCACATCGACTCGCGCACCAAGTCGGTGGCCGAGGCCCTCGACGGGCGCATGACCTCGTTCGCGGAGACCATCAAGCAGAACTCCACCGAAGCCGTGCAGGTCGTCAGCAAGGCCTCGACCGAGGCCGAGCGGGTGATCGGCGGCATCCTCAACGCCACCGAGCGTTCGGTCGCGACGCTCAGCACCGGCATCACCTCGACGCTGAAGCAGAGCGCCGCCGAGCTCGAGCGGTCGCTGATCGCGGCCTCGACCAACGCCAGCGGCACCATCAAGCAGAGCGCCGGCGAGGTCGAACGCGTGCTCGGCGCGGTGTCGAGCGGCGTCAGCAACGTGCTCAAGCAGAACGCCAGCGACGTCGAGCGCACCCTGCTCGGCGTCAGCGCCGAGGTGGCGCGCAACTTCGTCGGCCGCGCCGACGAGATCAGCACCCAGCTCACCTCCCGCGGCACCGAGATGGCCAAGATCCTCGACTCCAACTCCTCGACGCTGCTCTCCGCGCTCAGCATCAAGAGCAAGGAATTCAGCACCGAGGTGGTCAAGGCCACCGATCATGCCGTGAAGTCGATCGAAGCCCAGGGCTTCACCTTCACGCGCACGATGATGGACAACAGCGAGCAGATCGCCCGCATGGTCAACGAGGCGAGCCAGAACGCCACCACCACGGTCAATCGCACGCTCAAGGAACTGCAGGACATCGACCAAGTCGGCGATCGAGCAGTCGCGCCAGACCTCGTCGGCCAGCGTCTCCGAGATGCTGGAGACCCACAACATGCTGCGGGCCGACACCACGACGCTGTTCGAGCGGCTGCGCGAGGCCAACATCCTGCTGCAGGAGGTGCTGACCGGCGCCCACGACAACATGAGCGCGATCGAGAGCACGCTGGTCACCCGCGTGTCCGAGTTCGTCTCCACCATGAACGAGGTCTCGGAGCGCAGCGGCGTCACCTCCGCTCAGGTCGACCAGCACATCAGCGCGTTCCACTCCATCACCAACAAGGCGCTGACCGATCTCGGCCAGCTCGCCACCAGCTTCGACACGCACGGCCGTTCGCTCGCCGAAGCGGTCGCGCTGATCGACAAGAGCAACCGCCACGCCGACGTCGCCATCGGCGACCGCCGCGCGGCGATCGAGACCCTGGTCGGCACGCTCGATGCGCGCACCGACGACATCGAGCAGCGGCTGAAGCGCTTCTCCGCGCTGCTCGACGAGTCGCTCGACGGCGCCACCGGCCGCGCCCGCGAGATCGCCCGCATCGTCGCCGACTCCAGCGCCGAAGGCGCCCGCTCCCTCGAACAGGAGCGCTCGCGCGCCAGCGAACTGCTGCACGGCATCTACAGCCAGCACTCCGGCGAGACCCAGGAGATGTTCACGCAGACCACCCAGCGGTTCGCCGACACGCTGCAGGGCATGCGGCAGATGGCCGCCGAGATGCAGCGCGAACTCGAGACGACGCGCAACGAACTCCGCCGCGGCATTCTCGAGCTGCCGCAGGAGACCGCCGAGAGCGCCTCGCAGATGCGCCGCGTCATCGTCGATCAGATCGAGGCGCTGGCCGAGCTCAACCGCATCGTCGCGCGCCACGGCCGCGGCATGGACGCGGCCGAGCCGCCGCGCCGTGCGCCGGAGCCCGCCTATGCCGATGGCCGGCGGCCGCGCTGAAGCTCCGCGCGATGGAACCGCCGCGGCCGATGGCGGCACCGCCGCCGCGCGCCGACATCACTGGCGCTGGCCCCGAGCCGCCGCCGCGCCGCGCCGAGGCGCCGTCGCTCACCCCCGGCCAGAGCCGGCGGTAACGGCTGGCTGTCCGAGCTGCTGCACCGCGCCTCGAAGCCCGGACGATGACGCCGGCGGCGACCGGCCGCCGCGCCACACGCTGGAGTCGCTCGAACTCGCTCTCCGTCGACATCGCGCGGATGATCGATCACGACGCCGCCGCCGAACTGTGGGACCGCTACAATCGCGGCGAGCGCAACGTCTTCACCAAGCGGCTCTACACCATGCAGGGCCAGAAGACGTTCGACGAGATCCGCAAGAAGTACCGCGCCGACCGCGAGTTCAAGCAGACCGTCGACCGCTACATCGGCGAGTTCGAGCGGATGCTGCGAGGAGGTCTCGCGCGGCGACCGCGGCCAGGTGGTGGCGCGCACCTACCTGACCTCGGAGACCGGCAAGGTCTACACCATGCTGGCCCACGCCGCCGGCCGCTTCGGCGAATAGCGTCACGACCAGCGACAAAACACGGCGGGCGCGCTTGAACAGCGCGCCCGTTTCGTTTTAGCAGGGTCGTCATGCCCCTGCCCCTTTCGCTCACCGTCCGCACCGAAAGCTGGCCGATCGCCGGCGCCTTCTCGATCAGCCGCGGCGCCAAGACCGAGGCGCAGGTGGTGGTCGCCGAACTGACCGACGGCCGCCACTCGCGGCCGCGGCGAATGCGTGCCCTATGCGCGCTACGACGAGACCGTCGAAGGCGTCATGGCAGCGCTCGGCGCGATCGAGCAACAGGCTGGCGCTCGGTCTCGACCGCGATGGCGCTGCAGCAGGCGATGCCGGCGGGCGCTGCCCGAAACGCGCTCGACTGCGCGTTCTGGGACCTCGAAGCCAAGCGCGCCGGCAAGCCCGCCCATGAGCTGGCCGGGCCTGCCCGCGCCGAAGCCGCTGACCACCGCCTACACGATCTCGCTCGGCACGCCGGAGACCATGGCGGCGGCCGCGCGAAGCCGCCTCGGCGCGCGCAAGCTCCTCAAGATCAAGCTCGGCGGCGCCGGGCGATCTCGAACGCATCGCGGCGGTGCGGGCGGCCGCGCCGCAGGTCCGAGTTGATCGTCGACGCCAACGAAGGCTGGACCGCCGACAATCTCGCCGCGAACCTCGCGGCCTGCGCCGCGGCCGGCGTCACCCTGGTCGAGCAGCCGCTGCCGGCGGACGCGGACGTGGCGCTGGCCTCGATCAAGCGGCCGATCCCGGTCTGCGCCGACGAGAGCGTGCACGACCGCGCGAGCCTCGCGGCGCTCGTCGGCCGCTACGACGCCGTCAACATCAAGCTCGACAAGACCGGCGGCCTGACCGAGGCGCTGGCGATGGCCGCGGAGGCGGAGCGGCTCGGCTTCGCCATCATGGTCGGCTGCATGGTCGCGACCTCGCTCGCCATGGCGCCGGCGATGCTGGTGGCGCAGCGGGCGCGCGTGGTCGATCTCGACGGGCCGCTGCTGCTGGCGAAGGACCGCCCCGACGGGCTACGCTACGATGGCAGCCTGGTCTATCCGCCGACGCCGGCGCTTGTGGGGCTGACGCATGCTGACGCGACGCGCGCTGATCGCTGTCGCTGCTGCTGGCGCAGCGCCGTGCGCCCGCGCGCGCCGCCGATTATCCGTCGCGCCCGATCAGGATGATCGCGCCGTTCACGCCGGGCTCGCCGGTCGACGTGGTGGCGCGGCTCCTGGCGCAGCATCTGTCGACCGAGCTCAAGCAGAGCGTCGTGGTGGAGAACCGTCCGGGCGCCGGCACCACCATCGGCATGAAGGCTGCGTCGCTCGCCGAGCCCGACGGCTACACGCTGCTGTTCCAGAGTTCGAGCCTCGTCGTCGCGCCGGCGATGTACAAGAACCTCGACTACGATCCGCTGAAGAGCTTCACGCCGGTCTCCAACGTCGCCTGGGGCTCCTGGGTCACGGTGGTGCCGCCGTCACTTCCCGTGCATTCGCCGCAAGAGCTGATCGCCTATGCCAAGGCCCATCCCGGCACGCTGAACTTCGGCTACGGCCAGGGCACCGCGCCGCAGCTGGTCGGCGAGTGGTTCAACAAGACGCAAGGCCTGCAGATCGCCAGCGTGCCCTACAAGGGCGGCATGCAGGCGATCACCGACATGCTCGGCGGCACCATCCAGCTCAACATCGGCACCACGGCGACGCTGCTGCCGCTGATCCGCGAGGGAAAGATCCGCGCCATCGCGCAATGGGGCAAGCAGCGCGAGGCCGAGCTTGCCGACGTGCCGACCATGATCGAGAGCGGCTTTCCCGGGCTGTCGCTCGGCTTCTGGGTCGGGCTTGTGGGCGCCGGCCGGCACGCCGCCGCCGATCGTCGACGAGCTCAACCGCGCGACCAACGCCGCGCTCGCGCTCGGCCGAGATGAAGGCACAGCATGGCGCGGCTTGGCGTCGCGCCGAGCCTCGGCTCGGTGCAGGATTTCGCCGACCTTCATCGCCGACGAGACGCCGAAATGGGCCGACATCGTCAAGGCGAGCGGCACCCAGATCGACTAGGCCCGGCATTGAGGTAAGCTGTCGGCTGGGCCATCCTCGCAGCCGAGACATCCCATGCGTTTTGTCCTTGCTGCCACGCTGATGTTTGCCGCGATCGCCATCCCGGCCGACGCCCAGAACGCGCCCAAGAAAGCCGATCAGGTCCGCGATCGCATCAACAAAACCTGGGACGCGCAGCTTGAGCGAATCCGGAACGCGCAGATCGCGTCAAAGTGCAGGGCCGAAGCCAACAAGCAATACTGGGCGATCCGCTTCAACAAGCGGCGCAAATATGAAGAGGATTGCGTGGCGGAAGCCCGCACCGTCGTCGTGGACCGAGCAGGGAACATCCCATGATCAGCCGGCGCATGCTGCTCGCCACGCTGGCGACATTTGCGGTGCCGTGGCCCGCCCACGCCGAGACCTATCCAAGCCGCACCATCAAGATGATCGTGCCATTCGCGCCCGGCGGGCCCGCCGACACCATGGCGCGGCTCGCCGTCCAGAGGCTGTCCACGGGGCTCGGCCAAAGTGCCCTACAAGGGCACTGCGGCGTCGATCACCGACATGATGGCGGGACAGGTGCAGCTCGTGTTCGAGAACCCGTCCGTGCTGGTCCAGCTCGTCCACGACGGCAAGCTCCGCGGCCTCGCCACCACCGGCGAGGTGCGCAATCCGCAGGTGCCGGAGCTGCCGACCATGATCGAAAGCGGCCTGCCGGACTTTGTCTCGACCTCATTTACGGCGCTGGCGGCGCCGGCCGGCACGCCGCCGGAAATCGTCCGGCGGCTGAACGACATCATCAACGCCGGGCTCAACTCGGCGGAGCTGCGCGACACCTTTGCCAAGCTTGGTGTCGGCGCGCGTCCGCTGTCGCCGGAGCAATTCGGCGATTTCCTGGTCCGCGAGAACCGCAAATGGTCGGCGGTGGCGCACGCGGCCAACATCCGGATCGAATGATGTGCACGCGTCGCGTCATCGTCATCGCCGCGGTGCTGGCGTTTGCCGCTGGCCCCGCGCCGGCGCAGACCTATCCCGACCGCGTGGTGCGGATGATCGTGCCGTTTCCGCCAGGAGGGCCGGTCGACGTCACCGCGCGCATCGTCGGCCAGCCGCTCGGCGCGATCCTCGGCCAGCCGCTGGTGATCGAGAACCGCGGCGGCGCCTCTGGCGCGATCGGCGGCAAGCTTGTCGCCGCCGCCGAGCCCGATGGCTACACGCTGCTGTGCGGCAACATCAGCTCCCTGGTGGTGACGCCGGCGGTCAACCGCAACCGCGACTACGATCCCGCGGCGGCGTTCGCGCCGGTCGCCAAGCTCACCCAGAATGTCGAGGTGCTGGTGGTCCGGCCGGACTTTCCGGCGAAGACGGTGGGCGAGCTCGTCGCCTACGCCAAAGCCAATCCCGGCAAGCTCAATTTCGGTTCGCCCGGAATCGGCAACGCCAGCCATCTGGCCGCCGAACTGTTCAAGCTCAAGACCGGCATCGACATCGTCCACGTGCCCTACAAGGGCGCGATGGAGGCTGCGACGGGAGTGCTGAGTGGACAGGTGCAGATGTTCTTCGGCGACATCGGCGGAATGCTGCCGCTGATCCGCCAGGGACAGCTTCGCGCGCTCGCCCTGTCCGGCGAGAGCCGGAGCCCCGAGCTTCCCGACCTGCCGACCATGATCGAGAGCGGCGTGCCGGACTACGTGGTGCAGACCTTCATCGGCGTGGTGGCGCCCACAGGCACGCCGCCAGCGGTGATCGAACTGCTCAACGGCGCCATCAACAAGGCGCTGCGAGCGCCCGAAGTCACCGCCGCCGCCGTCCGCCTCAACGCCGACATCCATCCGGCTCCGGCGCAGGATTTCGGCGCCTTCCTTGCCAGCGAGCGGGACAAATGGCAGGACGTGGTGCGGCGTTCCGGTGTCGCCATCCACTAGGAGCGCGCACCGTCATGGAAGCACCCTTTCCGCCTGGGATGTCCGCCTTGGGAAAGATTCAATCGCGAGCTACCCTTCCGCCCAAGCGGACTGTTAGATATGAGAGAATCGCCACGCCGCGCCCTAGGGCGTGGCGACGCTTCGTTATCCAAAAGCCGCGGTCTCACACTTGATCGAAGCAACCGTTGACAGGCATTTCACCGAGAACAGCATGGACAATCGACTGAAAACGGCGCAATCCGCCGTGACGATGCGACGTTGGAACTCTCCCGCCATTGTGGCTCTCGCGGCGATGGCCGCCCTGATGGCGCTGACCGCAGACGCCACGGCGAAACAGCCGCGCTCCGCGCCGCCGCAAGAGGCGACGGCGCCGCGCGATGCAGGCGAGCCGATCATGGCGATCGTTTCGATCAAGACTCAGGAGGTCACTTTCTACGACGCCGATGGCTGGATCGTGCGCGCACCGGTGTCGACCGGCGTCAAAGGACGCGAGACGCCGGCTGGCGTCTTCGCCGTCCTCGAGAAGGACAAGGACCACCACTCGAGCATGTATGACGATGCCTGGATGCCGAACATGCAGCGCATCACCTGGAACGGCATCGCGCTGCATGGCGGGCCGCTGCCGGGATACGCGGCCTCGCACGGTTGCGTGCGGATGCCCTACGGCTTTGCCGAGAAGCTGTTCGACAAGACGCGGATCGGGATGCGGGTGATCATCGCGCCGAACGACGCGGCCCCGGTCGAGTTTTCCCACCCGGCGCTATTCATGCCGAGCGCGGATGCCCTCGCGGCTGCTCCGGCGCGAGCCGAGACGCTTTCACGCGAGGCGGCGGACGCCGCCAAGACGGCCGACGAGGCGAAGAAGGCCGCCACGACAGCGGCGCGCGAGACGGCGGCCCTCACGGCGTCGATGCGCAAGTTGGAATTGCTCAAGAAGCGCGCTGACGCCGAGGTGACGTCCGCCGAGAAGGCGGTCGCCGCCGCAAAGACGGATGAAGCCAAGGCGCGGGCGGAGGAGCGAAAGCAGAAGGCCGACGCCAAGGCCGCGGACGCGGGGACGCAGCTCGACACGGCCAAGGCCGACGCAAAGTCGAAACTCGACGTCGTGCCGCCGCGAAGGACGCCGTCAAGGCCGCCGAAACCAAGAAGGCCGCCGCTGCCAAGGCGGCAAGCGACGCGAAGCTCGCGCTTGAGCCGGTCTCGATCTACATCAGCCGCGCAACGCAGAAGCTCTACGTGCGGCGCAACACGCACAAGCGATGGCCGGACGGGGGCGAGGTGTTCGATTCGAGCATCGAGGTTCCGGTCGCGATCCGCAATCCTGAGAAGCCGATCGGCACTCATGTGTTCACGGCGATGGCGCGCACCGACAAGGGCCTGCGCTGGACCGCGGTCACCATCGATGAGGGGGACGACGCCAAGGACGCGCTCGATCGCATCACCATCCCGCAGGAGGTGCTCGACCGCATCGCGCAGACCGCATCGCCGCGCTCCTCGATCGTCGTCTCCGACGAGCCGCTGAGCAAAGAGACCAACTACCGCACCGAGTTTGTCGCGGTGCTGAGCAATCAGCCCCAAGGCGGCTTCATCACGCGCAAGCCTACGACTGATGCCCTCGTTGCGAGCGAAACCGGCCGCGGCGACGACGGCTTCTCATTTTTCTCGCGCAATTGGAGCTTCCAAACTGGCAGCACGCCTTCGCGCAGCGGTTATCCTCGGGCGCAACCGGGCTGGCGGTAAAACGTCGCATCTCCGCTTTTGGGAAATGGCCGAGACCGCAATAAAAACGCGGTCTGATCGGTGCTCGGCAGCCGGTTTATGAGCACGCGCCCTAGAAAACGGCTACTGCCGGCAGCCGCAACCGACTAACATCGCGGCAAGCGGCTGCAAGACCGCCGGCGAGGCGTCCAGGGAGGAAAGCATGATCAGCCGACGCGCGCTGCTTGCCGCCGGCGCCGGCTTCGGCGCGAGCATCGCCAGCCGCGCAGGCGCGCAGAGCTATCCGGACAAGCCGATCCACATGATCGTGCCATTCCCGGCGGGCGGGCCGATCGACACCATGGCGCGGCTCGCCGGCAAGTTCATCACCGACGGCGTCGGCCAACAGGTCGTGGTCGAGAATCGCCCCGGCGCCGGTTCCACCATCGGCAGCAAGGTGGTCGCGGCCGCCCTGCCAGACGGCTACACGCTGCTGTTCGGCTCGTCCGGCTCGCTCGCGGTCGCGCCCTCGCTCTATGTCAACGCCGGCATCGATCCGCTGAAGATGTTTTCGCCGGTCGCGAGCTTCGCGCTGCTGCCGCATCTGATGGTGGTGTCGGAGCAGGTGCCGGCCAAGACCGTGGCCGAGTTCGTCGCCTACGCCAAGGCCAACCCCGGCAAGCTCAACTTCGGCGCCGGCCTCGGCACGCCGCCGCATCTGCTCGGCACGCTGTTCAAGATCAAGGCCGGCATCGACGTCACCTACGTGCCCTACCAGGGCGCTGCGCAGTCGGTGATCGATCTGGTCGCCGGGCGCAACCACTACACCATCGACGGCACGGTGATCCTGATGCCGCAGGTCCGCGCCGGCAAGCTCCGCCCGCTCGCGATCGGCCGGGCCGAGCGCTGGCCCGAATTGCCGGAGGTGCCAACGCTCGTGGAAAGCGGCTATCCGGATTTCACCCTCGATGCCTGGACCGGCGTGGTGGCGCCGCGCGGCACGCCTGAGCCGATCGTCGCGACGATCAATGCCGCCATCAACAAGGGCCTCAAGACCGCCGAGGCCAAGACCGCGCTCGACAGCTTCAGTTCGCTGCCGACAACCCGGACACCGGCGGAGTTCGGCACCTTCATCGCCGAGCAGGAGAAGCGCTGGGGCGAACTGGTCAAGCTCGCCGGCGCCCGGGTGGAGTGAGCGGCATGAAGCGCCGGCAGTTTCTCGGTGTGTTGGGCGGCGCAACGGCTTGGCCGTTGGCGGCGATTGCCCAGCAAGCCGGCCGCACGTCGCGAATCGGCATTTTAGTCGCGCAAGAACACGATCCGGACATGCGATCTCGGATTTCAGGTCTTAAACAAGGGCTTGACCGGCTGGGCTGGAAGGACGGCGGCAACGTCCACATCGATTACCGATTCGGCGACGGCAAGCCGGCTATGTTTGAAGCGCTCGCCAAAGAACTGATTGCGCTGCAGCCCAACCTTGTCATTGCACAAACTCCGCCGGTCGTCGCCGTCATGCGGCGGGTGGCCGGCCCAATCCCGATCGTCTTCGTCGACGTGTCGGATCCGATCGGGCCTGGCTTCGTTGCGAGTCTGGCGCGACCCGGCGGCAACCTTACTGGCGTGACGTCCTTCGAACCAGGCATCGTCGGCAAGTGGCTCGCGATGCTCAAGGAGATCGCACCCAGCATCACGCGGGTCGGGCTCTTGGGCAATCCGAAGACGACATCCCTCGATTACTTCTGGCAAGCCGCTGTCCAAGCAGCGCCATCACTGAGTATTGAGTTGGTGCTGCGGGAGGTTACAACCGCCGCCGACATCGAGAATGCCATCGGCGGGGTTGCGGCAACAGGAAACGCCGGTCTGATTTTTCCACCCGATTCAACCCTTGCCCTCCACCGCGATCTCATCATCGCCCTTCCCACTCGTCTTCGTTTGCCCGCGGTTTATCCGTTCCCCATTTTCGTCGAGGCCGGCGGGCTGATGTCCTACAGCACAGACTTCGTCTACAACTACAGGCTTGCGGCCTCATACGTCGACCGCATCCTGCGGGGCGCCAAGCCCGCCGACATCCCGGTCCAGGCCCCCACCAAGTTTGAAACAGTCCTCAACCTGAAAACGGCGAAGGCGATGGGCCTGACAGTGCCGCCGGGCCTTCTCGTCGCCGCCGACCAGGTGATCGAGTGAACATAACGAAAGAGAGCACATGACCACACGACGAGACTTCCTCGGCAAAGCCACCGGCGCCATGGCCGGCGCGATGTTCTGCGGCTGCGGCATGCTCGAACATGCCTATGCCCAGCCGGCGGCGCGCCGCCGCGAGGTCGTTGTCAACGGCCGCCGCGTCAAGACCGTCGACATCCACGCCCACTGCGTGTTCCCCGAGGTCATGGCCATGGCCGGGCTGAAATACCGGCCGCCGAACCTTGTGGTCGGCGAAGAACGCTTCAAGGCGATGGACGAGCAAGGCATCGACATGGAGGCGATCAGCATCAACGCGTTCTGGTATCACCTCGATCGCGACAAGGCCGAAGCCCTGATCAAGCTGCAGAACGACAAGCTCGCCGAGCTGGTCGCGGCGCATCCGGACCGCTTCGTCGCGTTCGCCACCGTGGCGATGCAGCACCCCGACCTCGCCGTGCAGCAGCTCGAATACGGCATCAAGAAGCTCGGGCTCCGCGGCATGTCGGTGGCCGGCAGCGTCGAGGGTATGGAGCTATCGAACCCGAAGTTTCATCCGATCTGGGCAAAGTGCGAGGAGCTCGGCATCCTCGTCTTCACGCATCCGGTCGGCACCGAGGAGCTGAAGAACCGGCTCAAGGGCAACGGCGGCCTGGAAAACACCATCGGCAATCCGCTGGAGACCACGCTCGCGCTCTCCCACCTGATCTACGAGGGCACGCTCGACCGCTTCCCCGGCCTGAAGCTCTGCGCCGCCCACGGCGGCGGCTACCTGCCGTTCTACGCGCCGCGGTCGGACGCCATCTGCGTCACCTTCCCGGACCGCTGCGCCGCCGTGCCATTGAAAAAGAAGCCGACCGAATATCTCAAGCAGCTCTATTACGACACCATCGTCTTCACCCCGGAGATGCTGAAAACGCTGATCGCCGAGGTCGGCGTCGACAAGATCATGATGGGCACCGACTATCCGTTCCCCTGGACCCACACCTCGGTCGACCACATCCTCAACACGCCGGGACTGAGCGACGCCGACAAGTCGGCCATGCTGGGCGACACCGCGGTGAAGCTGCTTGGGATCAAAGGCTAGCCGCGCTCCAAGGCCGAATGAGTCAACGCGCTCCCAATGAGTGATATCGAGCAGGCCAAGAGGCATTTCTTTGCGGCGCTTGATCTTATCGATGCGTCCGATTTCGGGAACGCCGAGCTGCAGCTTCGCGCGGCGCTGCCGTTTTCGCCCGGCAGCGTGTCGATCCTGACCAACCTCGCGGTCGTGTTGCTGCGGCAGAACAAGCGCGGCGAGGCGCGCGGGTTTGCCGAACAGGCCATCGCCGCAGGCCACGACAACGTCGAGGCGACGCTGGTGCTGGCGGACTGCTACGCCAGGGACGACGACAAATCGGCGCAGGCCCTGGCGCTGCTGGAAAAGGTCATCGCGCTCGATCCGGCGATTGCCGACGCCCACAACAATCTCGGACTGGTGTTGCGGAAGCTTGGCCGGCTTGAGGAGGCGCTAAAGAGTCTCGACCGGGCCATCGCCATCGAGCCCGGCTTGGCCGACGCCCACGCCAACCGCGGCACCGTGCTTCGAAGCCTCAAGCGCCACGACGAGGCTTTGGCGGCTTACGATACGGCGTTGGCGCTGAAATCCGATCTTGCCGAGGCGTGGCTCGGCCGCGGCAACACGTTCGCGGCGCTGCTGCGTCACGGCGAGGCGGTCGCAGCCTACCGGCGAGCGCTCACCCACAAGGCGGATATGGTCGACGCGCTCGAAGCGCTCGCGCCTCTGCTGCTGTCCGAGGGCAACATCGCGGAGGCGCTCGGGCTGGCGCAGCGTGCGTTTGCGGCCAAGGAAACGCCGGAGACGAAGGCCCTCGTCGCCTCGTGTTTTTGCTCGCCGCTCTTCAATCCAAGTCTTGTTAATCGAAGTCTTGTTAATCGAAGTCTTGTCAATCCAAGTCTTGTCAATCCAAGTCTTGTCAATCGAAGTCTTGTCAATTCAAGTCTGCTCAATACCGATCTGGGCGATCTGCGCGGCTTGCTGTTGCGCGCCCTGACGGAGCCGTGGGTCCGGCAATCCGAGCTCGCGCCCGCCTGCACATCGCTCCTGATGCACGACGCCACCATCAGCAACGGCACAGCGCGCGCCACCAAGGCATGGCCCATGCTGCTGCCCCTCCGGGAACTGCTTGGCCCCTCGGGGCTAGCCAAGGTCGCCGAGGACCGCCTGTTCCGGACTCTGCTCGAATCCGCGCCGGTCAGCACCGCGGCGCTGGAGCGGTTTGCCACCACGCTTCGCTTCAACCTTCTCGCGGCCGCACGGTCCGGCGCCGCGGTGACCGAGCCGGTCCTCGGCCTCTACTGCGCGCTGGCCCGCCAGTGCTTCATCAACAATTACGTGTTCACCGTCTCCGAGGCTGAGACCGGGCAGATCCGGGCCCTGCGCGGCGAGGTCGTTGCCGCGCTGTCCTCTGCCGCCGATATTCCGCCGCTGTCGCTTGTCGCCCTCGCGGCCTTCGCCCCGCTGCATACCCTGCCGGGCGCCGAGGCGCTGCTTGGGCGTTCATGGCCGGACGCCGTCGCGGCCGTGATGGCGCAGCAGGTCCAGGCGCCGCTTGAGGAGCAGCGCCTGCGCGCCTCGATGCCGGCACTGACGCCGATCAGCGCCGGCGTATCGGCGGAGGTTCGCGAACAATACGAGGAGAACCCCTACCCGCAATGGGTCAAGCCGGCGCCCGCGCGCGCACCGACAACGGTCGACGCGTTCATGCGCAACACGTTGCCGCACGCGCCATTCGTCGAGTTCGGCAAGAACGACGACGTCGATATTCTGGTGGCTGGCTGCGGCACCGGCCAGCATCCGCTCGATACCGTGTCCCGGTTCAAGGCCGCGAAGGTGCTTGCCGTCGACCTCAGCTTGAGCAGCCTTTGCTACGGGCAGCGGCAGACGCGCGCACTCGGCCGGACCGGCATCGACTTCGCGCAGGCCGATATCATGCAGCTATCGTCGATCGGCCGCAGCTTCGACGTGATCGAAGCCGGCGGCGTGTTGCACCATCTGGCCGATCCGTTTGCCGGCTGGCGGGTGCTGCTCTCGTTGCTGCGGCCCCACGGCGTCATGCTGCTCGGCCTCTACAGCGAGGCGGCGCGGCGGAACGTCGTCGCGGCGCGCGATTTCTCCGCCGGTTATGGCACCAGCGCCGATGATATCCGCAGATGCCGGCAGGAGCTTTTCGATTGCGCCCCCGGCACACGGCTCAACGACGTGACTCGGAACACGGATTTCTTTAGCCTGAGCGAATGCCGCGACCTGCTGTTCCACGTCCAGGAGCATCGTTTGACCTTGCCCGAAATCGCGGCGTTCCTCGGCCAGAACGATCTGCAATTCCTCGGCTTCCATCTCGATCCGCAAACCCACCGGGACTACGCGCGACGCTTCCCGAACGATATCGCCATGACCGATCTGTCGCAGTGGCATCGCTACGAGACCGACCATCCGGACACCTTCAGCCGGATGTATCAATTCTGGGTGCAGAAGAAATAGCCGGACGGACAAGCAAGGAGGGAGGTGCCATGACCCGCAACCGCGTGTTGCTGCTTTCGATCGCGGCCTCCGCGATCGCATTCGCCTGGGCCGGTTCCGCCGCCGCGGAGGTCTATCCCGACAAGCCGATCCACATCATCGTCACCGTCGCCGCCGGCGGACCGATGGACACCATCGCGCGCTTCGTCGGCCAGCAGATGCAGACCCGCCTCGGCCAGCCGGTGGTGGTCGAGAACCGACCCGGCGCGGGCTCGACGCTCGGCGGCAAGGCGGTCGCCTCAGCCGATCCCGACGGCAGCACCCTGATGTGGGGGACCCTGTCGGTGACCGCGATCGCGCCCGCGCTCTACAAGGAGCCGGGCTACGACCCCAAAGCCTTCGCCATGATCGGCATGGTCGCGGAGTTTCCGCACGTGGTGGTGATCCCGCCGAGCCTGCCGGCGAAGACCATGGCGGAGTTCGTCGCCTACGCCAAAGCCCATCGCGGCGAGATGAACTTCGGCGGCTCGCTCGGCACGCCGCCGCAACTGCTCGGCTCGATGTTCAACAAGGTCGCCGGTCTCGGCATGACCTATGTGCCCTACAAGGGCGGCGCGCCGTCGCTCGCCGACCTGATGACGGGGCGCCTGCACATGCAGTTCGATGCGCTGACCTTGCTGCAGCCGCTGGTCAAGGACGGCAAGCTCCGGGCGCTTGCCGTGCTGACGCCACAGCGCTGGCCGGACCTGCCCGAGGTGCCGACGCTCCGCGAGGTCGGGCTACGCCGAGTTCCCCGGCAACCCCTGGGCCGGGCTGATGGGACCGCCCGGCATGCCCCGCCCCGTGATCGACAAGCTCAACGCCACGCTGAACGACATCCTGCGCTCGCAGGAGGCCCAACAGAGCCTGGCCAAGCTGAATGTCCTGTTGCGGCCAGGATCGCCCCAAGAATTCGCCGCCTTTGTCGGCAAAGAAGCGCCGATCTGGGCGGAGATGGTGCGGGAATCAGGCGCCACGGCACAGTGAAAACCAGGGATGCAAACGTGCCGCGACGGCGCTGATTGCGGCCCCAAAAAACGCGCGCCGGAGTTCCGCCAGGGAGGGCCACATTCTCAAATTGTTCCAAAATCTTACAGTTCCCGCCCCTGCGGCGACAAAGTCGTTCAAACTCTAAATTTGGGGCTTCCGTTCGTCATGGTTAATTGGTTAATTGGTGGCGCGGCGAAACTGGGGTCTGGGGAATACAGGGTCATGCGAATCCGCGCGACTTTGGTTAGTGCCGCTCTTCTCCTCTCGACATTCGTGGCGCCGTTCTTGGCGACCAGCGCCTCCGCAACCATGCGGATCAGCGATGACGTCGGCGGCCGGATCGGCGCCTACGTCGACCAATTCTCACAGGTGCGCAATTCCGGCGAGAAGGTCGTCATCGACGGCGCCTGCCTGTCGGCCTGCACGCTGGTGCTCGGCATCGTGCCGCGCAACCGCATCTGCGTGACGCGGCGCGCCATGCTGGGCTTCCACGCGGCCTGGATGCCGGGGACCAACGGCAAGCCGGTGCCGAGCGCGGTCGGCACCCAGGCGCTGTGGGACCTCTATCCGCAGAACATCCGCCACTGGATCAACGCACGCGGCGGACTGTCCTCCAAGATGGTGTTCCTGCGCGGCTCCGAGCTGATGGCGATGTATCCGCAGTGCCATACGGCCGACTGGGTCGAGTAGGCCCCCGCCCGGGCGATATCAGCCCAGCCCGCTGGTGTAGTCGCCGAGCCCATCCTCGAGAAACTTGGATTTCTGCTCACGGATTTTTGCCTCCGCGTTATCGTAGAGAAACGGCAGGAAAGCGAAGCGCCGGCCGCGGGTCACCACCGAGACCGCGTGCAGCAGCGAGCATGGAAACACCACGGCACCGCCCACCGGCGGCTTGTAGCCGCGCGGGCTGAACTCCGGGAAGCTGACCTCGCCGCCATCGAAGTCGTCGTTCAGACTGATCGAGACGGCGAACCGCCGATGCGCGGTGCCCTTGGTGGTGTTGTCGCGGTGGGCGCGGAAGTACGCTTTCTCGTCGGCGGCGTAACAGCAGACGATGCAGCGCTCCATGCGCGTGGCGTTGAACTGGTGCACCCGCTCGACCATCGGCACGACGCGGCGGATGATCCGCTTCTGGGTCTCCTTGATCAGCTCGATGTCCTCGATGATGGCGTCCCGGCGCCGTTTGTGGGCATGATCCGCGACCGTGACCGTGCGGCCATCCACTTCGCGCATGAACCCGGATTCCTCACCGCCTTTGGCCTCGTAGAACTCGATCAGCCGGCGGCAAAATTCCGGCTCGAACACCTGCGGCAGCACGATCACCGGGGCCTGCAGCGCGGCCTCCGCACGCTGCGCCGGTCCTGGAAGGCGATCGATAAAGCCGAGCAAGGCCGCGATGTCGCTCTGGTCGGCGGCGAACGGAATCACCTCGACGACGCGCAGCGCCGGGTCGGGCACGATCCAAAGGCGGCGAACCGGCAGGTTGTTTTTGCCGGGCTTGGCTTCAGGCGGCAGCGCGCCATAGAGGCGGCTGATCGCGCCGTCGAAGTCCCGGAAATACCGGTGGCCCGGATAGCGATCGGCGACGCGCTTCTCGGTCTCATCCTTCCGGTCCATGCTGACGCCGAAGAAACAGGCGGTCTTGTCGTCGAAGAACGCGCGCCGGCTCTGCGCCGCCTCGATCGCGGCGAGGTCATGCGGATCGGACGCCGAGGCGTAGAAGCACAGCACGACATGGCGTCCCGCCACGACGTCGAAGATGTAGTTGGGGCTGCCAAACGACGCTGCGAAAACCACGGCGCGGCATCGCCCGGACGGAGATTGTTGTAGGTCGGCATCGCGCACCTTGCAGCCGGACGTCAGGGCTTCCCGTCGTCGAGTATATCGTGGAAACGGCGCCCGGCGTAGAGCGCGCAGACCACGCCGAGCAGCGCCATGGCCGCCATCAGCAGGTAGGCCCGGCTTCCGGCCGCGGCAAAGACCATGCCCGAGGCGAAGGTCGCCGAGGCGTTGACCAAGCCGCTGCCGGTGGAGACGAAGCCCTGCGCGGTCGCGGCGAGTTCGCGCGGCACGCCGCGCATCATGAAGCCCATCAGCCCGAGATGCGTCGCGCCGAACGAGCAGGCGTGCAGCATCTGCAGCGCCGGCAGCGCCACAAGCGGCGGATCGAGCGCCATCACAGTCCAGCGCAGGATCGCGCCGCTTCCCCCGATCACCATCAGCAAGGTCGGCGACAGCCGCTTCGGCAGCCGCGCCGAGAATGCAAACAGCGCGACCTCGGCGGCGACCCCGAGACCCCACAGCACGCCGATCAGAGTGCCGTCCAATCCAGCGGCGCGCCATTGCAGGGTCGAGAAGCCGTAGTACATGGCGTGGCTGCTCTGGATCAGCGCCGAAGCAAGCGCCACCGCGACGAACACCGGCTTGTGCAGCAGCGTCCGCGGCGATGGCCGCGGCCCATCGGTGGCGGCCACCCCGCCGCCACCGAGCGGCACCAGCGCCACCGCCGCCAGAACGGAAACCGCCAGGGAGGCCACGATCAGCCAGATCAGATGGCCGGGCGCGATCCACTCCAGCAGCAGGCCGGCCCCGACATTGCCGGCGATGAAGGCGACCGAACCCCACAACCGCACCGGGCCATAGGCGCGGTCGCGCACACGAAGCCCGCTGACCGCATAGGCGTCGGTCAGCGACAGCACCGGCGAGAACGCCACCGCCGAGACGATGAAACTCAGCAGGATCGCCACCGCGCCGGACACCAGCCCCAGCAGCGTCATGCCCAGGGTCGCCGCCACCGAAGCGATCACGATGGTGGCCTTGAGCGCGCGGCGGCGGTCAGCCTGATGGGTGATGACGGGAGTGGCGACGATCCGCACCACCATCGGAACCGCGATCACCAGGCCGATGGTGCGGGCATCGAGGCCGCGCACCTCCAGCCAGAGCGGGAAAAACGGCAACTGGACACCGCCAAAGAAGAAATAAGCGGCGTAGAACAGCCCCAATTGGACCGCGAATCGATCGGTGGAGAACTGGGTCGGCCCGGCCATCGATCGGTATGCCTTGGGTGCTCGATCGTGCAAATTGAAGGGCCGCATCGGTTCAGCCGCAGCAAGCAACCATGGCCCGAATCCACCATGGCTCATGAGCCCCAACGAAGCGAGACCATGCCAACGGCTCTATCGTCAAGCGAGCCCGCGGCGGCGGCGCCTTGGCAAAGCGACGTCAGCGCCGACACGGCGGTGATCGTCGCAGCCCTGGAGCGGCTGGTCTCTGCGCTGCGCGACGAGCGCGCCGTGCGGACGCGGCTTCATACCGCGCTCGGCGACATGCACCGCGCCATCGCCACCGCCAAGGCGGTCGCCGACAGCGAGACTGCCGCCACCCTGCTTGACGAATTCGAGCACCGCGTCGACGCCATGATCGAGGTCGCCGGCCGCGCCGAGGCGCCTGCTGCCGAAGCAGCGCCCGTCGCCGCGCCCGCGGCTGAAACGACCGAACCGCCGCCTGAGGCCGCGCAGGCGCCGCCCGAGGCCGAGCACGTGCCAGCCGAGGCCGAGCAGGTGCCGACCGTCAGCGGCGTGATGTCGCCGCCTGGATCTGCCGTGGCCTTCGAGCCCGAGCCGTTCCACGATCCGTCCGGCGACCCGGCCCCGACCGTCGCGATGCTGACCGCCATGGTGGAGGCCTTGCGCGACGCCATCCCGGCCGAACCGGAACCGCCGCCGGCTGTGGAGGCAGAGCCGGTAATGGCGGCAGCCGCCGCAGAGGCGGAACTTGCCCAGCCCATCGCCGACGCACCGGCAGAACCGGCACCCGCCGTCGCCGAGCTTGCTCCGGAGCCGGTCGCAATCGAACCGGAAGCGGTATCGGCCGCCATCGCGGTCGAGCCGGCGGTTGAGGAAACTCCGGCCGCGGCTGTCAGCCCGGCGCTTGATTTCGCGGCGATGCTGCCGGAGCTGACCCTGATGCGGGAGAGCAGCCTGCTCGCCAGCATGGAGCAGATCGGAGCCCGGCCGTTCCCGCCGCCGGAGGAAGGCACCGCCGTCATTTTCGCGGCGAGGTCGATGCCGGAGCAGCCGTTGCTACCACCCGCGCCCGAGCTTCCGGCGGAACCGATGCTGCTGGCTGAGCCCGAAGCGCTGGCTGAGCCCGAAGCGCTGGCTCGAGCCCGAGCCTGCGCTGCAACCCATCGCCGCCGCGCCAACGCCCACCGAAGCCGCCTTGCCCGCGAGCCTGCCATCGGAGCCCGCTGCATCGGAGCCTGCGCCAGCCCCGGCGGACGGCGACTTCGACCCGACCGATTTCCTGTTTGGTCCCGAGCCCGAGCCCGACCCGGCCGCATTCCTGCTCGAGCCCACGCCGCCTGCAACGACGCCGACCGCAACCGCAACGCCGGCGGCGCCGCAGCCTTCCGCGACCGAAGTGGATCAGTCACAGCCAGACCCTGCCGCGCCGGCGACGGCGACGCACGATCCGCTGCACGCGTTGAAAGCAATGAGCCCCGAAGAGCGGCTTGCGGTTTTCAGCTAAGCCGCGACCAGCCGGTTGAACATCTCGGCGTCGACGTTGCCCCCGGACAAAACCGCGACCACGATCTTGCCCCGGATGTCGACCTTGCCGGCCAGCAGCGCGGCAAGCCCGACGGCGCCGCCCGGCTCGACCACGAGCTTCAACTCACGGAACGCGAACGCCACCGCGCGGCCGACCTCTTCGTCAGTCGCGGCCACGCCTTTGCCGACCAGCCGCCGGTTGATCTCCCAGGTGATGACGCCCGGCATGTCGGTCATCAGCGCGTCGCAGATGGTGCCGCTCATGCGCGGGTTCTTCTCGCGTTGGCCGCTGGCGAACGAGCGCATGGTGTCGTCGAAGCCCGCAGGCTCCGCCGACCATATCTCGATGTCCGGTACGCGCGCCTTCAGCGCCAGCGCGTGGCCGGCGATCAATCCGCCGCCCGAGGCGCCGATCACCGCGATGTCGGGTTTCATGCCGAGCCTCTTCAGGTCCTCGCAAATCTCGAGGCCCGAAGTGCCCTGCCCGGCGATCACCAGCGGATCGTCGAATGGCGGCACCAGCACCGCGCCGCGCTTTTGCGCGATGTCGCGGGCGATCGCCGCGCGGTCCTCCTTGTCGCGGTCATACAGCACGACCTCGGCGCCGAGCGCCTTGGTCCGCTCGCGCTTGGCCACCGGCGCGTCCGACGGCATCACGATCACCGCCGGCATGTTGCAGAGTGCCGCCGCGTGCGCCACGCCCTGGGCGTGATTGCCGGACGAATAGGCCACCACGCCGTTTTTCTTGCGGTCCGGCGCGATCGACGAAATCTTGTTGTAGGCGCCGCGGAACTTGAACGAGCCGGTGCGCTGCAAGGTCTCGCACTTCAGAAAC
The DNA here is from genome assembly GCA_963785665.1 of uncultured Alphaproteobacteria bacterium. Classification (GTDB taxonomy): domain Bacteria; phylum Pseudomonadota; class Alphaproteobacteria; order Rhizobiales; family Xanthobacteraceae; genus Z2-YC6860. The sequence continues at coordinate 34,887 of CAWAWF010000013.1, read as the reverse complement.
ACCCGCGCGCCAAGCCGTGCGTCCAGCACCGGCGAATTGATCAATGGCGTGCGGATCGCCACACCCGCAAGCCTCTTGGCGGCGGCGTCGACGTCGGCGATGGTGGGTGGCGGTGCGGCGTCAACCATTCCGCAACCTAGCGCCACGATCGCGACACAAGCAAGATGGACTGATTGGCGGCCGAACTTCGGCAGCGCCGATGACGCTGCGCCCGGGCACCTGAGCGAGGTCGACGTGCGCTACCGATATGCCGTGCTTGTCGCCATCGCGCTGCTGCTGCTGCTCGTGCTGGGGCGGGCCGAGAACGTCACGATCACGGCGCACGAAGACATCAAGACCTACGTGCTGAAGGATGGCGTGGCCAAGCTTGCACCGGCGGTCATTCCCTCCGGCACCGTGCTCACCGGAACCGGATGTGTGGATTTGAAGCACTACATTGCGGTCCAGGTGGACTATCAAGGCCAGACGCTTTATCTCCTCGAAGGCGACTACAAACTGGATCGGCAGGCGTTTCTGAGAAGCTGGAAAATGCCGCTGGTCTTCAGTTGCCCCTGACACCGCAGGGCACAGAACGGCGTGCTTGGGTTCCGGCCGGAACATGGCGCGCCGACATTCGTTGAGTGTCCTGGGCGACGCCTATCCAGGGATACGTCGCATGATCAAGCCAAGCCCCCTCGTCCTCACCGCCATCTTGATGGTTGTTCGGCAAATTCCACATCAGCCGCAGCGAGTTCTTGCCAGACACCCGCGTGATGGCGGTGCCGCCGGGCGCTTCGGTCGGTCTGCCAAGCTTGCCCTCGAAGTGAATCCGGGTCGACAGCACCGCGGTTTGCGTGACGTCGGCGGACGCGGAGCCATCGGCGTTGATCTGCCCGGTGCCCTCGCCGCTGATCGGGACGTTGTTCATCGCGATCGGCGACTGGCAATCGACGGTGCCGCTGAAGTTGATGCGGAAATTCACCGACGACTGCGCCATCGCGCCAGTCACCGACGAAAGTCCGAGGATGACGCCAACTGCCAGTGTCGTGCTGCGCACGACACTGCAATAATTTTGCATGTGCCCAATGGCGGCGATGCCGTCCTCCCCATCAGCCGCTCGATCGCGGTTGGCTCAAGCCTAGTACCTCTGCACAGAGGTTTTGACAGGTTGATTTTCGGTCATTTTAGGATGGGCAAATCTTCCGGAGCAACGAGGAGCTCGATGCTTCGGGCGACGCCGGGCTGGCGTCGGATAAAGCCTGCTCGTTCGAGGGTGAGCACCATCTGATGAACCGAAGGTGGGCTGACGCGGAAGTGGCGCTGCATGTCGGCTTCGGCCGGAGAGCGTCGGAACATGCGCGAATAGGCGTAGATGAAGGCCAGATACTGGCCTTGCGTTTCGGTGAAGCCTTGCGCGCCGGGGCGGCGACGCGGCGCCTGATTTTTGATTCATTTGTCGATTCGTCCGGGCTCTCCGACAAGGAGGCCGAGATGAATGTACGTTATCGGGTCGAATTGAGCCAAGCCGAACGCGGTGAACTCACCGCGATGTTGAGCAAAGGCAAGCGCGCCGCCCGCAAGCTCAAGCGAGCCCAGATATTGCTGGCGGCCGATGCCGGCCGCAGCGACGACGAGATTGCCCGCACCGTGGCGGTAGGTGGTTCCACCGTGTACCGGACCAAGCGGCGCTTCGTGGAAGGCAATCTGGAACGGGCGCTGAGCGAGGACCCGCGTCCTGGGGCGGAGCGCAAGCTCACCGGCGAGGAAGAAGCCCTGCTGGTGGCAACGGCCTGCGCAAACCCTCCCGAGGGTCGCGCCCGCTGGACGCTGGAACTGCTGGCCGACGCCATGGTCAAGCTCACCGAGCACGAGAGCCTATCAGCGCGAGACGGTGCGCCGGCGGTTGGCCGAAAACGATCTCAAGCCCTGGCGCAGGGACATGTGGTGCATTCCCGCATCGACGGCGAATACGTCGCCCGCATGGAAGATGTGCTCGACCTTTATGCCGAAGCGCCCGATCCCAAGCGACCGGTGGTCTGCTTCGACGAGAGCCCGGTCCAGCTCATCGGCGAGGTACGCCAGCCCATTCCGGCCGAGCCGGGTCAACTCGAACGCTACGATTGCGAGTACCGCCGCAACGGCACCGTCAATCTCTTCGTCTGCATCGACGTGCATCGGCCTTGGCGCAAGGTCAAGGTCACAGAGCGACGGGCGGCAGAAGATTATGCCCAATGCATGCGCGAACTTGTCGATGTTCATTATCCCGATGCCGAGTGCATCCGTGTTGTGCAGGACAACCTGTCGACCCACTCCCCGCCGGCGCCCTCTATGAGGCGTTCGCGCCCGCCGAAGCCCGGCGAATTCTGAGCCGCCTGAAGTTCCACTACACACCCAAGCACGCCAGTTGGCTCAACATGGTCGAGATCGAAATAGGCGTCCTGCGCGGCCAGTGCCTCGACCGCAGAATCGACGACCCAGATCGCCTCGTCCGCGAAATTGCCGCATGGGAACGACAACGAAACGCCGCTGGCGCCCGCATCAAATGGATGTTCACTACCGACAAAGTCCGAGCCAAAATGGGCCGCACCTATCCCGTAACGGCCAAAGAGTCATAATCACTGTGACGAGGTACTAGTTGGCCCGCAGCCCCAGGCAAATAAGCCGGTGGTATGAAAAAACTGGGGTCAGGCCCGCCGCGGCATGCTCCACTTCAGACCGGGAAACCGGGCGAAGTCGCGATCCATCGTGACCCACTCGCAGCCCCATTCGATCGCCAGCGCTGCAAACCAGGCGTCGGTGACGCGCCGCCCGCGCGTGTCCGTCTCAATGCAGAGCCGCTTGAAGATGTCCCAGTGTCGCTCGCCTGGCTCGACGGTCTGGCAATTCGGCTGCTCGCCTACGTAGTCGCAAAACGTGAAGGCCTCCGCGAGCGTGCTTGCTTCCTGATATGAACGTGAGTTGGTGGTGATCCGGACAACAGCGCTCAACGCCAGCGGCGATAGGCCGAAACGCGCTTCACCTCCGATGATTCCGCTGAGCCATGAATTGCACAGGGAATGTTGCGGAGCGTCCGGTCGAAAGGCGTAGATCAGCACGTTCACGTCGGGCAGGATCATTTGAGGTGCGTCATGCGCTCGACGTATTCCAGGTCCTGCATCTCTTCGACATTCGCCAAATCCACACCGGGGCGAAGCCAGCCGGTCGCCTTGCTAACCGGCAGCGCCACGCGGCGCCGCTTCAAGGATCGGGATCGCTCATCCACCACGGCGCGCACGCCCTCCTCTATCAATGACGTGAGCGTTCGTCCGTCCGCTGCGGCCCTGCGCTTGGCGCGAGCGATCAAATCCGAAGGCAGCCGTACGGTGGTTCGCTGGGACATATGTCAAGACATATCTGATGATATGTCAATATGTCAACCTTCGTGCGACACCTCTCCAATCGGCATTCAGCTCACTCAATACAGTCGATTTCCCCTTGATTATAGTCCTCCCCCTGTTCGTTCGAGGGCGTCAACCGGTGACGCTTGTTGACGGAACAGAGTGCGGCGCCTGCGGGGTCCGGCCTCGTCAGCCGGGCTCCCGGGAGGCCTCGGGGCATCGGCCCACGGGCACTATGACCCGTGTGCCGGGAGCCGGCTGGACCGCCGGAGCGCACTTGCTTCGGCGGGCAATCGCGGCCCGAGGTCCGTGCGGAAGGCCACCGTGCCCCCGCGCAAAATCGCCGCGGTGAAGCGCCGATAGGCGTGCCGGTCCGCGTCGCTATACGCGTAATGGGCCGGCGTCCCGAACGCTTCCGGGACAGGCCCGACCGCAAGGTGGGCCACGGGTGCGGCGTTCCGCACCAGCGCCTCTCGGCGCTTCACCCCCTCGCGTTCCGCGAAGGGACGCTTTCGGCTGCGCGTCCTCTTGCGCGACCCCGGCCGATTGCGCCACGAAGCACCGTGCGCTTGCCGGTATGATGGGCGCCATCAACACGGAGGATACGGAATGGATCTCGGAATCGCCGGCCGCAAGGCCATCGTCTGCGCCTCGAGCCGCGGGCTTGGCCGTGCCTGCGCCATGCGGCTCGCCGAGGCCGGCTGCGAGGTGGTGGTCAACGGGCTCGACCCTCAGCGGCTCGACGCCACCGCGGCCGACATCCGGAGCAAGACCGGCGCCAAGGTCACCGCCGTCGCCGCCAACGTCGGCACCAAGGAAGGCCAGGACGCGCTGTTCGCCGCCTGCCCCGAGCCCGACATCCTGGTCGGCAACAACGCCGGCCCGCCGTTCCGCGATTTCCGCGACCTCGACCGCCAGAAGATGATCGACGGCGTGGTCGGCAACATGATCGTGCCGGTGGAGCTGCTGCAGCGCGCCATCGACCCGATGATCAAGAAAAAGTTCGGCCGCATCGTCAACATCACCTCGGGGTCGGTGAAGATGCCGCTGGCCGGCCTCGACCTGTCGTCGGGCGCGCGCGCCGGCCTCACCGCGTTCCTCGCCGGGGTCGCGCGCTCGGTGTCGCAGCACAACGTCACCATCAACTTCCTGCTGCCCGGGCCGTTCGACACCGACCGGCTGCGCTCCAACGCCGAGATCGGCGCCAAGCGGCAGGGCGTCTCGCTGGAGGAGTTTCAGAAGGTTCGTATGGAGGCTATCCCGCCCAAGCGCTTCGGCACCGCCGACGAGTTCGGCGCCACCTGCGCGTTCCTGTGCTCGACGCACGCCGGCTACATCACCGGCCAGAACATCCTGATGGACGGCGGCATCTTTCCGGGGGCGTTCTGACTTGCCGGAAAGCATCCGCCCAAGCATGATGGCTCACCACATCAGCCAGCCATCCACCCAATTCGCGTAACAAGAGGAAACACCCATGAAGCTCGTCCGCTATGGCGCCGCCGGCAAGGAAAAGCCCGGCATCGTCGACAACAACGGCAAGATCCGCGACCTGTCCAAGGTCGTGAAGGACATCAACGGCGAGGCGCTGTCGTCCGCAGGCCTCGCCAAGATCAAGAAGGCCAACATCGACAAGCTGCCGAAGGTCGCGGGCAATCCCCGCCTCGGCCCCTGCGTGGCGCGGCCGTCGAACTTCATCGCCATCGGCCTGAACTACGCCGACCACGCCGCCGAGGCCGGCATGAAGCTGCCGCCGGAGCCGATCATCTTCAACAAGGCGCTGTCCTGCATCTGCGGACCGAACGACAACACCATCACGCCGAAGGGCTCGACCAAGCTCGACTACGAGGTCGAGCTCGGCATCGTGATCGGCAAGCGCGCGAGCTATCTGAAGAAGGAGCAGGCGATGGGCGCGGTCGCCGGCTATTTCCTCTCCAACGACGTGTCGGAGCGCAACTTCCAGATCGAGCGCGCCGGCCAGTGGACCAAGGGCAAGGGCTGCGAGACGCTTCGGCCCGATCGGCCCCTGGATGGTCAGCAAGGACGAGATCAAGGACCCGCAGAACCTCAACATCTGGCTCAAGGTCAACGGCGAGTTTCGCCAGAGGGGCAACACCAAGACGATGATCTTCGGCGTCGCCGAGATCGTCTGGTGGTGCTCGCAGTACTTCATCATGGAGCCCGGCGACATCATCGTCACCGGCACACCATCGGGTGTGGCGCTGGGCATGAAGCCCGAGCCGAAGTTCCTCCAGGTCGGCGACGTGGTCGAGCTTGGCTCGACGGACTCGGCACCCAGAAGCAGAAGGTGGTGAAAGCCCGCGCCTGAGCTGGTGCCTGCTTCAACGCAAAAAGCCCCGGGCCGTCGTTGCGGTTCGGTGCGGTTGGCCCGGGGCTTCCGTGTTTGCGCTTCGGTTCGGACGATGCGCTCAGTCGCGAGAGAAGACCGGCCCGGAGAATTTGTAGTTGATACCGGCGCGAACGACGTTCTCCTTGAACGAGACATTGTTCACGAAGGGTGCGGGGCCGGTGTCGAAGCGGCCGAGATCGACGTAGAGATATTCGATCTTGGCGCTCCAGTTGCCGAGGAAGGCGTATTCGAGGCCGCCGCCGAAGGTCCAGCCGAGTTCGGACTTGCTGGCCGAGAACCCGCCCGGGTTCAGGGCTGGCCTTGACGTTGCCGTAGGCGCCGCCGCCGGTGAAGTACGGCATCCAGCGGTCGAAGGCATAGCCGATGCGGCCGCGGAAGGTGGCGAGCCAGCTGTTCTTGGTCTGGCAGGTGAAGCCGCCGCAGACCGCGCTGCCGTTGACGTCGGCCCAGTCGAAATCGCCCTCCAGGCCCCAGACCCACGAGCCGACCTGGTAGTTGTAGCCGATCGTGCCACCGGCCACCCCGCCTTTGGGCTTGGGCGAGACGGCGGCGCCACTCCAGTTCGACGTGCCAAAGCCGTAGCCGCCGTTGATGCCGACATAGAACCCGGTCCAGTTGTAATAGGCGATCACCGGTCGCATCGCGCTCTTGTAGACGGGACGTGGTATGTCCGCCGCTTGCGTGGAGAACGAGCTCGCGAGGAAAGCCAATGCCGCAAGTCCGCCCCCGAAAAGTTTGAAGTTCATCGTCTCGTCTCCCATCCGACGCCCATGGATTGTTGCCGACGCCCGGGGCTGTCGCCCCGCGCGAACTCACGCTCTGACTGGGATACAATCGAGTCGCGCCACGTCGGCATTGCGCTGTGAAGCGATGCGCCGGAACGCGTAAGGCGCTGCTGCACATTCACGCGCAGCGCCGGCATCAGGAAATTCGGTGGGTAACTCCCCTTTCCCCGGAGGATTACGGGGAAAACACCCACGAATCACTTGATCTAGTGATGCACACTACCTCCCCGCCTCTGTCAGGCAAGGGGCTGCCGCGGCCCAATCGTTAACGAAGGATCGATGTGGCGGCGGGGCCACAGGGCGTGTGCGCCGCAGTCGAATGGCCGAAAGCAAAAGCCCCGGGCCAGGGCCCGGGGCTTTCGGTGTTGCTTGCTGTCGCCGCTGATTCGCTCAGTACCGCGAGAGGAGCGGTCCGGAGAATTTGTAGTTCAAGCCGGCGCGGATGATGCTTTCCTTGAAGGTCACATTGTCCGTCGTCGCGCCTGAGCAGGCCACGCAGTTGAATTTGCCGAGGTCGACATAGAGATATTCGATCTTGGCGGTCAGGTTGCCGAGGAAGGCATATTCGAGACCGACACCACCGGTAAATCCGAATGGCGTCGCACTGGCGCCCGGAAGCCCGGGGTTGCACCGGTGTTGGTGGCCTTGACTTGGGCGATGGCGCCGCCGGCCGTCAGGTAGGGCAGGAAGCGGTCGAAGGCGTAGCCGAGGCGGCCACGGAAGGTCGCGAGCCAATCGCTTTTCGTCTGGCAAGTGCCCCCGGGCGGGCATGCAGCGCTGCCCTTCACGTCCGACCAGTCGAAGTCGCCCTCGACGTCCGTAGACCCAGGCGCCCGACTGCCAGTTGTAGCCGGCGGTGCCGCCGAACAGCATGCCTTTGGGACTGTTCTTGACCGGGGGAAAGTCCCAGGTCGAGGATCCGAAGCCATACCCGGCATTCAAGCCGAGGTAGAAGCCGGACCAGTTGTAGTACGACACGACCGAGCTTGGCGCACCCTTGTAGTACGGCGCCTTGACCGGCACGTCAGCCGCTTGGACTGAGAACGGAACGGCGAACAGCGCGATGGCCGCGATGCCCGCTTTGATCAACTTGAAGGTCATATTCATCTCCCCCTGGGGGTTAATTCAGGTCGCTCGAGTTCACGTGAATCGCGCACCCTGCGCCCTACTCGCGCGCCTGCCACGATCCCAAGTTCACGCTGGTGCTACGAAACCATTCCGGCTTGTCCGACGCCGGAAACCCGGCGACCCCCACGCGGCCGAAGCGCCGTGGTTAATCAATTCAAACGAAATATGATTAACGGGCGGTAAACGCCGTTAACGATCCGGAAGAATGCAGGATTTATCTAGCTTTCCCGCGCCTCGAGCACCGACTTGATCGAGATTTTCGACCAGGCGCCGGCGCGTTCGCGGAAGCGCCACGTAAGAATCATGCACCTTGCGGGCCGTCGCATTGCGCCCGCCGAGGTCGCCCAGGACGTCGGTGCTGATGCCGCGAGCCGCCCCGATCAGGTCCTGCGGAAAGGCCCGCAGTTGCACGCGATGCTGGCCGGTCAGCGCGACCAGCGCCTCGGTGTTGAGCCGCTCCATCTCCGCCAGCGCAAAATTGGCCTCGACCGCGCAGGCATGCGCGACGATCGCCTTGAGGTCGGCTTCCAGGCCATTCCAGGCCGACAGCGACACGATGCACTCGCCGGTGCCGTTCGGCTTGTTGAAGCCCGGGTAGTAGTAGAATTGCGCCACGCGATAGAGCCCGAGCGCGATGTCGGTGCCGGGGCCGACGAATTCGACGGCGTCGATCACGCCGGACTGCAGGCTGGTCAGGATTTCCGCCGGCGGTGTCGTCTGCGGCGTCGCGCCGAGCCGGCGATAGACCTCGCCGCCCAGCCCGAGCGAGCGGATCTTCATCCCGCCGACGTCGGCTTTGCCTTTGATCTCATTGCGGAACCAGCCGCCCATGCAGACGCCGGTGTTGCCGCCCATGAACGGCTTCACCCCGAACGGCGCATAGAGTTCGTCCCACAACGCCTGGCCGCCGCCGGCCTCGACCCAGGCGACGTGCTCGCCGGGCGTCAGGCCGAACGGCACCGTCGTGAAGAACGCCGCGGCCGGCATCTTGCCCTGCCAGTAGAACGCGGCGGTGTGCCCCATCTCGGCGACGTTGCCGCCGACCGCATCGAGCACCTCGAAGGCCGGCACGATCTCGCCGGCGGCATGAACCGCAATGTCCAGCCTGCCGCCGGACAGCGTTCTGATTCGCTCGGCGATGCGCTCGGCGGACATGCCCGGGCCGGGCAGACGCTTCGGCCACGAGGTCACCATGCGCCAGCGCTTGGCCTGCGCGAGCGCCAGCGATGGGGCGGCCAGCGTGCCGAGAGCACCGGCTGCGCCGCCTTGGGCAAGCTGTCGTCGCGTGATCCTGGTCATGATTCACTCCTGAGCCTTGCGTTGAGCATCGTGCTCACCACTGACGATGAAAATGATGCACCGGACCGTGGCCCGACCCGACCGCCAGGCGGTCGGCCGCGGCGATCGCGGCGGTGACGTAGCTCTTCGCACCGCGCACGGCGTCGGTGAGGCTTTGCCCGTTGGCAAGCCCCGCGGCAATCGCCGACGACAGCGTGCAGCCGGTGCCGTGGGTGTTGCGCGTGGCGATGCGCTCGGCGGACAGCCGCGTGGTGGCGCCGGGCTCGACCAGGAGATCGATGCTTTCCGGCCCGGTGTCGTGGCCGCCCTTGATCAGCACCGCCTTGGCGCCGAGCTTGAGCAGGCGATGGGCCTGGTGACGCATCACCGCCTCGTCCTCGGCGATCGGTGGTGTCGAGCAGCGCCGCCGCCTCCGGAAGGTTCGGCGTCAGCACGAGAGCTTTCGGAATGAGCAGCCGCCGAAGCTGCTCGATCGCGTCGGGCTCGAGCAGCCGGTCGCCCGAGGTCGCCACCATGACCGGATCGAGCACGATGTTGCTCTGCTTGTGCCGGTCGAGGCCGGAAGCCACGGCGGCGATGGCGCCGGCGTTTGCCAGCATGCCGATCTTCACCGCGCCGACCTTGAAGTCGGAGAACACCGCGTCGATCTGCGCGGCGATGAAATCCGGCCGGCACGTCGTGGATGCCGGTGACGCCTTGGGTGTTCTGCGCGGTCAGCGCGGTGATGACGGAGACGCCATAGACGCCGAGCGCGGCGAAGGTTTTCAGATCGGCCTGGATGCCCGCGCCGCCGCCGGAATCGGATCCCGCGATGGTGGCGGCGACGGCGGTCATTTGTTGTTCCGCTTCGCCAGCGCCGCATCGACGACGCGCAGCAGATCGGCGGCCGCCGCGCGCGGGTCGGGCGCCATCGACAGCGCCGAGATCACCGAGACGCCGTCGGCGCCGGCCTCGATCACCGGCGCGGCGTTGGCGGCGTTGATCCCGGCGATGCCGCAGGTGAGGAACCCGGGCTTGCGCCGGTGCAGCGCCTCGATGACGCGCGCCATGCCGGCGTTGCCGATCGGGATTGTTTTTCGTCGCCTTCGAGGTGGTGCCGTAGATGGCGCCGATGCCGGCGTAGTCGATCAGGTCGAGGTCGGTTGACGTCGGCGCGCGCCGCGCTGTTGATGGTGAGCCCGATGATGGCGTCGCGGCCGAGCAGCCGCCGCGCATCGGCCGGCGCCATGTCGTCCCAGCCGATGTGGACGCCGTCGCAGCCGATCGCCAGCGCCACATCGACGCGGTCGTTGATGACGAGCGGCACCGCGCCGAGCGCCGCCTTGCAGGCACGGGCGCGCTCGATCATGGCGCGGGTTTCGGAGAGCTTGTCGCGAAGCTGCACCAGGGTGACGCCGCCCGCGGCAAGCATGCGGCAGAGATCGGGCAAGCTCGTGGCCGCCGGCCACCTCCGGATCGACGATGGCATAGCAGCGAAGATCGACAACGCATCAGCTCACCCTTGCCCGTTCGACCAGCACGGTCGCGGTCGAGCGCATGAACGGCGTCGAGGATTTCCATCGCGAAGCTGCCGGGGCCGCGAGCGCGGGCGGCGGCGATCTCGCCGGCCACACCGATGGCGATCAGCGCCGCCGTCACCGCGGTCCAGGCGTCCGGCTCGACCGCAAGCGCCGCACCGACCAGCGCGGAGGCGGCGCAACCCATCGCGGTGACCCGCGCCATCAGCGGATCGCCGTTGGCGATGGTGGCGACGCGCCCGGCATCGCGAACCACATCGCGCTCGCCGGTGAGCCCCACGACGGTGCGCTTGCCCTTGGCGAAGCGCGCCAGCGCCGCGTCATCGGTTTTGCCGCCGGACAGCGCGCCGAACTCGGCGCGCGTTGAGGCGGAGCGCGCGCGGCTTCTTGGCCAGAAGCTGCTTTGCGAACGCAGCCCGCGGCGGCGAGCGGTCGATGAACACCGGATCGAGCACCCAGGGCATGCCGGCCTTGTTGGCGACGGCGATCGCCGCGAGCGACGCCTTCTGCCGCTCCGGGTCGAAGGTGCCGAGATTGACCAGCAGCGCGTCGGCGCGCGCGGCGAACGCCCGCACCTCCTTCGCGCGATCGTCATCGACGGCACCGCGCCGGCCGCCAGCAGCATGTTGGCGGTGAAGTTCTGCGCCACCGCGTTGGTGATGCAATGCACGCGCGGCCGCCGCGCGCGGATGCGCTCGATGATTTCGGCCGTCACAGCAGGCAAGTCGCGCAATGGTTCGTTCGAGCGGCGCTCGCATCTCTCCCTCCGCCGGCATGACCCGGATCAGGTTCGATGGGTTGGCTTTCGCCTCTCAGCCCGGCGGCGCATCCGCCGGACACCCCATGAGATTGCAGGCCCAATTGGTAGCGCGCGGGGGTGGGCCGTTCAAGGGGCGCGGCCCCGGCGGGGCGTTTCGCGTCGAGACGCCTCAACGGATAGGGAAACGGCGCGCCGATAAGCGCAACGCCTTGTCAGATGCGGGCGATTTTGCTGGATTGCGGCTTGGTCGCCCGCCGGCGGCCGGAGGTCGCATGGTTCCGTTCTTCGTCCAGATCAAATGCCAGCTCGGCAAGTCCTACGAGGTGGCCAACCGCCTCGCCGACGCCGAGATCGCCTCCGAGATCTATTCGACCGCGGGCGAGTTCGACCTGCTGGTGAAGGTCTATGTCGAGGCCGGCATCGACATCGGCCATTTCGTCAACGAGAAAATCCAGATCATCCCGGGCATCCAGGACACCCGGACCATCATCACCTTCAAGGCGTTCTAGCGCCGCGGCTCAGCGCAAGCGTCCCGGACGCACTCGCGCAGCCAGCGATGCGCCGGATCGGCATCCAGTCGCGGGTGCCAGAGCAATGAGACCGTGATCTCCGGCATCGAGACCGGCAGCGGAAAGCTGTGCATTCCGGCGCGCAGGTTGCCGGTGTGCCGCTCGGGAACGCTGGCGATCAGGTCGGAGGCGCGCGCCAGCGCCAGCGCGGTCGAAAAGCCGCCGACGATGGTGACGATCTCCCGCTCCAGCCCGAGCGGCTGCAAGGCCTCGTCGATCGGTCCCTTGTCGAGACCGCGCCGCGAGACGAGGATGTGCCGGCCGGCCGCATAGCGCGCGGGCGTGATCTTGCCCTTGCTCAGCGGGTGCCCCTTTCGCACGACGCCGACGAAGCGGTCGCGGAACAGCGCCTGCGCGCGCACCTCCGGACCGGTCGTCTCGCCCACGACGCCGGTTTCCAGATCGACGGTCCCGTCGCGCAGCGGCGCGCTGTCCTTGTTCGGCTTCTGCACGAAGCGCAGCCGCACGCCGGGCGCTTCCTCGCCGACGCGGGCGATCAGGTCCGGTCCGAAGTTCTCGACGAAGCCTTCGCTGGTTCGCAGCGTGAACGTCCGGACGAGCTGCTTGAGGTCGAGCTTCTCGGCGGGGCGCAGCACCGCTTCGCGCGTCCTGCACGAGCTGGCCGACCCGCTCGCGGAGCTCGAGCGCGCGCGGTGTCGGAACGAGACCGCGTCCGGCCCGGACCAGCAGCGGATCGCCGGTCGTCTCGCGCAATCGCGCCAGCGCCCGGCTCATCGCCGACGGGCTGAGCCGCAGCCGCTGGGCCGCGCGCGCCACGCTGCCTTCCGCGAGCAGCACGTCGAGGGTGACGAGCAGGTTGAGATCGGGCGTCGCCATGCGTCGATCGTAGCACGGTTCGATCGTGATATGGCGTCAAACGCACGAATAAAGTGCAAATGGTGCGTCTTCCGCCATGTCATGCGCAAGGGCTACGTTCCGGCAGCTCCATTCGGAGTCGCCAGAAAGCGAAGTCATGTCGAAACCGATCATTGCAGGACAGACGACGCAGTGCCGGAAGCGCGGAACGGACGCCCTCGGTCCGCTGGGCGCTCGCCAGCCTTTCGCTCTCCATGCTGCTGTCCTCGCTCGGCACCAGCATCGCCAACGTCGGCCTGCCGACGCTGGCGCAGGCGTTCGACGCCTCCTTCCAGGACGTCCAGTGGATCGTGCTCGCCTATCTCCTCGCCATCACCACGCTGATCGTCAGCGTCGGACGGCTCGGCGACATCATCGGCCGCCGGCGGCTGCTGCTGGCCGGAATCGCCCTGTTCACGCTGGCCTCGGTCCTGTGCGGCGTCGCGCCGACGCTCTGGCTGCTGATCGCCGCCCGCGCGGCGCAGGGCCTCGGCGCGGCCATCATGATGGCGCTCACCATGGCGTTCGTCGGCGAGACGGTCCCGAAGGCGAGGACCGGCAGCGCCATGGGGCTGCTCGGAACGATGTCGGCGATCGGCACCGCGCTCGGTCCATCGCTCGGCGGCGTCCTGATCGCCGGGCTCGGCTGGCGGGCGATCTTCCTCGTCAACGTGCCGCTGGGCATCCTGACGTTTGCTTCTCGCGCTATCGCGCCCTGCCCGCCGATCGCCGAGCGGCCGAAGACCGATCGGGCCGGCTTCGACACCATGGGCACGCTGCTGCTGGCGCTGACGCTCGCGGCCTATGCGCTCGCCATGACGATCGGACGCGGCCAGCTTCGGTCCGCTCAACGTGGCGCTGCTGCTGGCTGCCGTCGTCGGAGCAGGCCTCTTCGTGCTCGCCGAGGCGCGAGCCGCATCGCCCTTGATCCGATTGGCGATGTTCCGCGATCCGGTGCTGAGCGCGAGCCTCGCCATGAGCGCGCTCGTCTCGACGGTGATGATGGCGACGCTGGTGGTCGGGCCGTTCTATCTCTCGCGCGCGCTCGGGCTCGACGCGGCGCTGGTCGGCCTCGTCCTGTCGGTCGGTCCGCTGGTCGCCGCGCTGACCGGCGTGCCGGCCGGCCGCATCGTCGACCGCTTCGGCGCGCAGCGCATGACCGTCGTCGGGCTCGATCGGAATGGCGGCCGGCTGCGTTCATGCTGTCCATGCTGCCGGCGACGCTCGGCATCCCGGGCTACGTCGCCCCCATCGTCGTCATCACCGCCGGCTATGCGCTGTTCCAGACGGCCAACAACACCGCCGTCATGACGGATGTCCGCGCCGGACCAGCGCGGCGTCATGTCCGGCATGCTCAACCTGTCGCGCAATCTCGGGCTCATCACCGGCGCATCCGTGATGGGCGCGGTGTTCGCGCTCGCATCGGCGACGACCGACATCGCGACGGCGCAGCCCGAGGCCGTCGCCGCCGGCATGCGGATCACGTTCGCGGTCGCGGCGGTGCTGATCGTCGTCGCGCTCGCCATCGCGGCGTCAGCTCACGTTGGCGGGGCCTTCGGCTTCGCGGAGCCGGCGCAGCCCAAGCTGGCGCTCGCGCCAAAGCACGAAAATGCCGGATGCCGCGACGATCGCGCCCCCGATAAAGACGTACCTGGTCGGCACCTCGCCGAACAGCGCGTAGCTGAACACGAATGCCCAGATCATGGTGGTGTAATCGAGTGGCGCGACCAGCGAGGCGGTCGCGTACCGGTAGCTCGACGTCACCACGATGTGGGCTGTGCCGCCAATCAGGCCCGACGCGATCAGCACAGCAAGCTGCGTGGCGCTCGGCCAGGCCCAGCCGGACGGCAGAATGGCGAGGCCCGCCACCGCGCAATAGAGCGAAAAGTAGAACACGATCGCCGAGGTGGTCTCGGTATCGGTATCGGTGAGCCGCCTTGTCTGGATCACCGAGCCGGCGTTGGTGAAGGCGGCCATCAGCCTGCACAGCGCGCCGTTGGTGGCGGCGGCGGTCGCCGAGCCGCCGGCTGCATATTGCGCAAGGTCGAGATAGGGCCAGAGTATCACGATGATCCCGGCGAGGCCGACCGCGACGGCGGACCAGCGGTAGATGCGCACCCGCTCGCCAAGAAACCACGCGGCGACGCCACGGTGATGAGCGGGGCGGCAAACGAGATCGCGGTGGCGTCGACCAGCGGCAGCCGCGCCAACGCCGCGAAGTTGAGGAACATGCCGGCCATGCTGATGGTACCGCGCAGACAATGGCCGAACGGCCGCTCGGCAGGCACGATCCCGGCAAGCTCGCGCCTCAGGCGTCGATCAGGAGCACCGGCACGATGGCGAAGGCGGCGCGGAAGAACACCAGCTCGCCGAGCGGGATTTGAGCTTCGCCGAGATAGCGGATGCAGGCCGAGAGCAATGCGAACAACAGCGCCGAGAGCGCCTTGAGGGAGAAGGCGTAAAGGAGGTTCATCCGCGGCGGAGCGCCGTCACTTGGCCTCCGGCTGCTTCGGCCCCTCGACCGGCGGCAGCGATTTCACGTAGGTCGCAATCGCCTCGCGGTCGGCAGCGGTGAGCTTGCCGGTGTTGGCGGCGACCTTGGCCATCTCGCCGCCGACGGTGTCGCCATCCGGCGTCTCGCCGGTGGAGAGAAGCTTCACCAGTTCCTCGTGCGACATGCTGAGGCCCTTCTGGGTGATGTTGGGGACCCAACCCTCGCCGCTCGGATCGGGTCCGCCGGCGAAGCGCTGGCTCGGCTTGATGGCGCCGAGGAAATTGCGCGGCGAATGGCACTCGGCGCAGTGGCCGGGGCCGTTGACCAGATAAGCGCCGCGATTCCAGGCGACGTCCTTGGTCGGATCGCCCTCCCACGGTTTGCCGTCCAGGAACAGGAACTTCCAACCGCCGAGCAGCCGGCGGATGTTGAACGGAAACGGCACATCGTGCGGCTTGGATTTGTCCTGCACGGCAGGCAGCGTCCTGAGGTAGGCGAACAAGTCGCGGAGATCGCCGGTGCCGATGCGCTGGTACGAGGTGTAAGGGAACGCCGGATAATAGTGCTCGCCTTCAGGAGAGGTGCCCTTCAGCATGGCGGTGACGAAGTTTGCCTCGGTCCATTTACCGATGCCTTGGTTCGGATCGGGCGAAATGTTGGGGGTGTAGAAGGTGCCGAACGGCGACTTCAACGCAACGCCGCCGCCAAGCCGGGTCTTGTCGTCCTGCCCGGGCGTGGCGTGGCATGACGAACAACCGCCGATCAGAAACAGCGTCTTGCCGTTCTCCAGGTTCGCGGTGTGGGAGCCGAGCGCGCTCGCCGGCACGGTTGCCGGGATGGTCACGATCCAGAACACGCCGAAACCGATGACGGCCAGGACCGCCGCCAGAACCGCAAGCCTGCGCCACATGAAAAGCTCCCCTTCGCCCGGCCCAGTATACGCAACGCCGGCCGCGCCAAAAAGCTTCGGGGCGGCGCGTCTTTCAAGACTCGCCGCCCCGGCCGATTATTCCGTTCGAATGATTACGACGGCTTCTTGCGATAGGTGTTGTGGCAGCCGCCGCAATCCTTGCCGATATTGCCCATGGCGGCCTTGAAGCTGTCGAGGTCCTTCACGGTCGGCTCGGCGGCCTTGGCGTCGGACGACAGCTTGGCGAGCTTGGCGTCGAAATCGGCCTTGTTCTCCCAGATCGCCGGCAGCGAGGCGGTGTCGCCGCCGGTCTTGGAGTTGTCCGGCCACAGATCCTTGCCCTTGTCGTGGGCGGTGGCAAAGTTCGCCAGCACGGCTTCGGGCTTTGGCGTTGTCGTAAGGCTCCTTGCCGTCGATCATATCGCGGGCGATCTTGCTCTGTGCACCGTTGCCCTTCATGAGATGCTTGCGGGCCGCAATCGGGTCGCTTTGCGCGAGAACGGCGGTCACGCCGAGCGCGGCAACCGCGACGGCAAGCACGAGGCGTTTCATCATTGATTTCCCTATCGGTTGGGCCCCCATTCCGACGCGCTTGACCCCAGGGGCCTTGGGGCAGCGTACGGTAAAACACCCTGAAATGGTGGTTATTCCCTTTATTCCGCAGGGGAAACGACCGGCTCCGGCCTGCCCCGGCGGCGGCTCATGCGAAGCGCCGCCCATCGGCTGACCACATAAAACACCGGGGTGAAAATCAGGCCGAAAATCGTGACCCCGATCATGCCGGAGAACACCGTGGTGCCGAGCGTCTGGCGAAGCTCGGCGCCGGCGCCGACCGCCCACACCATCGGCGAGACGCCGAAGATGAAGGCGAGCGACGTCATCAGGATCGGCCGGAGCCGCAGCCGCGCCGCCTCGACTGCGGCTGCGAGCCGGTCGCGGCCGCCATCCTCGAGCTGCTTGGCAAACTCGACGATCAGGATGGCGTTCTTGGCGGCCAGCCCGATCAGCACGATGAAGCCGACCTGGGTCAGGATGTTGTTGTCCTGGCCGCGCAGCACCACGCCGACGATGGATGCAATCAGGCACATCGGCACGATCAGGATGACGGCGACCGGCAGCGTCAGGCTTTCGAACTGCGCCGCCAGCACCAGGAACACGAACACCACCGCCAGCACGAAGGCGAAGATCGCGGTGTTGCCGGCGCGAAGCTGCTGGTAGGCGAGCGTGGTCCATTCGTAGCCGAAGCCGTCAGGCAAGGTCTCGACAGCGAGCTTCTCCATGATCGCCATGGCTTGGCCCTGGCTGAAGCCCGGGGCGGCGGCGCCATCGAGCTCGGCCGCCGGATAGAGATTATAGCGCGGCCAGCGGTACGGCCCGGAGGTGTCGCGCACGGTGGTGAAGGAGCCGAGCGGCACCGTGTCGCCATTGGTGTTGCGGACGCGGATGGCGAGCACGTCCTTGGTGGTCATGCGGTTCTCGGCATTGGCCTGCTCGGTGACGCGGAAGGTGCGGCCGAACAGGTTGAAGTCGTTGACATAGGCCGAGCCGAGATAGACCTGGAGCGCCGTGAACACATCGGAGACATTGATGCCGAGCAGCTGCGCCTTCTGGCGGTCGATGTCGAGGTAGACTTGCGGCGTCGAGGTTTCGAACACCGAGAACACCTGCACGAGGCCGGGGGTCTGCGCGGCCTTGCCCATGATGGCGTAGGCGGCGTTCAGCAGCGCCTGGGGGCCGCGCCCGCCGCGATCCTCGATGATCATGCGGAAGCCGCCGGCGTTGCCGATGCCCATGACCGGCGGCGGCAACACCACGAACACCTGCGCCTCCTGGATCGACGCGAGCTTGCCGAACAGTGCGCGCTGGATGCCGACCGCGGACTGGGCCGGATCCTTGGCGCGCTTCTCGAAAGAGTCCAGAACCAGGAAGGCGGCGCCGGCGTTCGGCGCGTTGGTGAAGGTCGCGCCCGAGAAACCCACGATGTTCATGGCGCCCACCACGCCCGGCGTCTTCAGCGCGATGTCGACGATGCGACGTTGCACCGCGTCGGTGCGCGCCAAAGCCGAGCCGGGCGGCAGTTGCGCCACCACGATCAGATAGCCGCGGTCGAGCGCCGGAATGAAGCCGATCGGCGTCTTGCGGAATTCGTTGAGGCCGAACACGATGATGCCGGCATAGATCACCAGCATGATGACGACGTAGCGAACCACCCGCGAGGCAAGCCAGCCGTAGCCCTCCGCGAGTTTTTCAAAGCCGAAATTGAAGCCGCGAAAGAAGCCGCGCAGCGGCCGCTCCCACCAGCCGACCTTCGTGCGATCCTCGTGATGCCTCAGCAGCAGCGCGCAAAGCGCCGGCGACAAGGTCAGCGACACCGTCAGCGAAATCACCGTCGCCCCGGCGATCGTCAGCGCGAACTGCCGGTAGAACTGGCCGGATATGCCGGTGATGAATGCCGACGGCACGAACACGGCACACAACACCAGCGCGATGGCGACCAGCGCCGCACCGACCTCATCCATGCTTCGCCGCGCGGCATCGCGCGGGCTCAGTCCCATGGCGATATTGCGCTCGACGTTCTCGACCACCACAATGGCGTCATCGACCACGATGCCGACCGCGAGCACGAGGCCGAACAGCGACAGGTTGTTCAGCGAGAAGCCGAACCCCGCCATCAGGAAGAAGGTGCCGACCAGCGACACCGGGATCGCGACCAGCGGGATGATGGCGGCCCGCCATGTCTGCAGGAACAGCACCACCACAAGGACGACCAGCAGGATCGCCTCGAGGATCGTCTCCATGACCGCGTCGACCGACTGCTGGATGAACTGGGTCGGGTCGTAGACGATGTCGTATTTGAGCCCCTGCGGAAACCGCTTGGACGCCTCCGCCATGGTCTTGCGGATGTCCTGGGCGGTGGCCAGCGCATTGGTGCCAGGCGTCTGGAAGATCGCGATGGCGACCGCCGGGTCGAGATTGAGGTACGAGTTCGACGAGTAGTCCAGGCCGGACAGCTCGGCGCGGCCGATGTCCTTGAGACGCACCACTGCGGTCGGCGTCTGCTTGATGACGATGTTGCCGAACTGATCGGGGTCGGCCAGCCGGCCCAGCGTCTGAACGGAAATCTGAAACGCGCCCGGCTTCGTCACCGGCGGCTGATTGAGGATGCCGGAGGCGACCTGGATGTTCTGGGCCTGCAATGCCGCCGTGACGTCGTTGGCGGTCATGCCGAGCGACTGCAGCCGGTCGGGGTCGAGCCAGACGCGCATCGAGTAGTCGCGGCTGCCGAACACCACGATCGAGCCGACGCCCTGAACGCGCGTCAGCGCATCCTTGACCTCGAGAGCCGCGTAGTTGGAGATGAACAGCTCATCGCGCGATTTGTCGGGCGACAGCATGTGCACGACCATCATCAGGTCGGAAGACGCCTTGGCCACGGTGACGCCGATGTTGCGCACATCGGCCGGCAGGCGCGGCAGCGCGATGGCGACGCGGTTCTGCACCTGCACCTGGGCGATGTCGAGATCGGTGCCGATGTCGAAGGTCACTCCGATCGAGAAGCGGCCGTCGCCGCTGGAGTTCGACGATACGTAGAGCATGTGCTCGACGCCGTTGATCTGCTCCTCGATCGGCGCCACCACCGTCGAGGCGACCGTTTCGGCATTGGCGCCAGGATATTGGCCGGACACGTTGATGACGGGAGGCGCAATTTCGGGGTACTGCGCGACCGGCAGACGCGAGAACGCCACCGCGCCGAGGATCACGATGACGATGGAAACGACGCCCGCGAAGATCGGCCGGTCGATGAAGAAATGCGATATCCGCATGTGCCGGGTGCGCCCCCGCGCTAGTTCTTGGCCTGCGGACCGGCGGGGCCGCCCGGGGCGCCCTGCTCCTGCGGCGTGACCTTCTGGCCTGGTCGCGCGCGCACCAGCCCATTCACGATGACGCGGTCGGAGACCTTGATGCCGTCCTTGACGATGCGGAACCCATCATCGGTCAGAGGACCCAGCGTGACGAACTTTTGTGCGGCAACGTTGTCGTCGCCAACCACCAGCACGTACTTGCGGATCTGCTCGGTGCCGATCGCTGCGTCCGGCAGCAGCAGGGCCGTGTAGGTCGGCGAGCCCGGCACCCGGATGCGGCCGAACATGCCGGGGGTGAACACCATGTCAGCGTTGGCGAACACCGCGCGCCCGCGGATCGTGCCCGAGGAGCGGTCGATTGCGTTGTCGACGAAATCCAAGGTGCCGTGATGCGCGAAGTCTTTCTCGTCGAGAAGCTTGAGGTCGACGTTAACGCCGCCATCGCGGCCGGTGACCTCCTTGCCGCCATGGGAGAAGCGCTCGTAGCGGAGATACGACGCCTCATCCATGGTGAACTCGAAGCGGATCGGGTCGAGCGACACGATGTTGGCGAGCATCGTCGTGGCGCCAGTCCCGCCGGTGACGAGATTGCCGGGCGAGACACGGCGATCGCCGATGCGGCCGGCGACCGGCGCGCGGAGCTCGGTGAATTCGAGATCGAGCTCGGCCTGCTTCACCGCGGCCTCGTTGGCGGCGACCGAGGCCTGCGCGCCGCGGAACGCCTGGGTGCGCTGATCGAAGGTCTGCTCGGTGATGATGCCTTTGGCCATCAGCTTGGCGCGCTCGAGATCGGCCTCGGCGAAGGCGAGATTGGCCTTGGACTGCGCCAAGCGTGCCGCGCACCTGCGCCGCCGTGTTCTGGAACGGCCGCTTGTCGATGGTGAACAGCAGGTCGCCCTGCTTCACCATCTGGCCGTCCTTGAAATGAATCTGATCGAGATAGCCTGAGACGCGGGCGCGCACCTCGACCGAATCGATCGCCACGAATCGCCCGACATATTCGTCCCGGTCGACGACGCCGCGCTCGACGGGCTTCGCCACCGTCACGGTCGGCGGTGGCGGCGGGCCGCCGCCCTGCGGCTGGCCCTGGCCGCAGGCCGCCAGCACCGGCGCAAGCAGAACGAGGGCGGCGGCAAGCCGCGAAAGGGGCGCGTGAATCATGGGAGCCTTTGCTGCCAGCGAAATAGCTGATGGTGCAATGCGGCAACATAGTGGTCCGGCCGATCAAACGAAAGAGGCCCGCTTTTGGGCCCATCCGCGATCAATTCTCCGTGGAAAGGATGAAAATCTAGCTAGCGGGCGTGGTCCCCGCGCGGGCGCGCGCCATGTCCCGCCAGTCCCGGCCAAACAGCGCGACGATGGCCAGCCCGTAGATGACCGCGCCGATCACGGCCAAGGTCAGCAGCAGCATCTCGTTGCGGAACGTGGTCCAGTTCGCGAACAAGCGCCCGGACCGGCCATTGGCAAAGCAGCGAGCCCGGCGGCCAGCACCGCGCCGGCGATGGCGATCTTGACGATCGATCGCCGCAGCCTTGCATCGATGACCAGGAAGTTCTGCCGGGCCGAGAACCAGGCGAGCAGCAGCAGATTGATCCAGGCGCCGACCGAGGTGGCGAAGGCGAGGCCGACCTGGGCGTAGCTGCTCATCAGCAGCATCTTCAGCGCGACGTTGACGATCACGCCGGCAAACAGCGCCTTGACCGGCGTCGCGGTGTCGCCGCGCGCCAGGAATGTCGGCGCTGACGCTCCGCACCAGCACGAACGGCAGAAGCCCGATGGCGTAGGCCATCAACGTCATGCGCCGCGGCGTGCGCGTCGGCCGCGGTGAAGGCGCCGCGGCTGAACAGCCCGCGCATGATCGGGTCCGGCACCACCACGAATGCCACCAGGCACGGCACCGAAAGCAGCAGCGTCAGCTCGATGGCGCGGTTCTGCGAATGATGCGCGCCGGCCTCGTCGCCCTTGGCGATGCGGCGCGCCATCTCCGGCAGCAGCACGGTGCCGGCGGCAATGCCGATCACGCCGATCGGGAGCTGGTTGAGGCGGTCGGCGTAGTACAGCGCCGACAGCGCGCCGGTGGCGAGGAAGCTCGCGATGATGGTGTCGGCGAACAGCGCGATCTGGGTGCCGGCCGAGCCGATGGTCGCCGGGCCGAACCGCTTGAGAAAGGTCATCACCTCCCCGTCGAACTTCGGCCAGGCCAGCCGCGGCAGCACGCCCTGCCCGGCGGCATCGCCGCCGACCAGCAGGAACTTCGAGAAATCCCGCCAGCAGCACGCCCCAGGCGGCGGCGTGGCCGGCGGTCGCGAAGTGTGCCGCGAACGCCAAGGTCAGCATCATCGAAAGGTTGAGCAGGATCGGCGCCGCCGCGACGGCGGCGAAGCGATCCAACGCGTTGAGGATGCCGCCGTAGAGCGTGACGAGGCTGACCAGCAGCAGATAAGGGAAACGTGATGCGGGTCAGCTCGACGGCGAGCGTGAAGCGCCCCGGATCCTTGGAGAAGCCGGGCGCCAGCAGATCGATCACGCCGGGCGTGAAGAACAGCGCCACGCCGAGCAGCACGACCTGGCTGATCAGCAGCAGCGTGAAGACGCGATCGCTGAACAGCCGCACCGCGTCGGCGCCGCTGGCGATGCGGACGCGGGCATAGGCCGGAATGAACGCGGCGTTGAACGCGCCTTCGGCGAAGATGGCGCGGAAATGGTTCGGCAGCCGCAGCGCCACGAAGAACGCATCGGCCACGGGGCCCGCGCCCAGCACCGCCGCGAGCAGGATATCGCGCAGGAAGCCGGTGACGCGCGACACCAGCGTAATTCCACCAACTGTCAGGATGCGGTCGATCATGCTATGTGGGCTGTCTCGGCCTTTGGCCCTGGGTCGGTGATTGATTCGCGCAGCCGTGCGACAGTCTGGCGATCAGCAATGGTTTTTGGAATAGTCACCGCATGACCAAGATCGTCCCTGTCATCCTGGCCGGGGGCGCCGGGACCCGGCTTTGGCCGGTGTCGCGGGATGCCCTGCCGAAGCAGTTCCTGCCGCTGGTCGGCGAACGCTCGACCTACCAGGACACCCTGCTGCGCGTCGCCGATCCGGCGCTGTTTGCGCCGCCGATCGTGATCACCGGCGCCGACTTCCGGTTTTTCGCGCGCCGCCAGGCCGAGGATATCGGCATCGAGGCGACCGTGGTGATCGAGCCGATGCGCCGCGATTCCGGCCCGGCGGTCGCGGCCGGCGGCGGTGCTGGCGCGGAGCCGCGATCCCGAGGCCGTGGTGCTGGCGCTCGCCGCCGACCACGTCATTCTCGATGTCGAGGAATTCCACGCCACCTGTCGCGCCGGGCTGAAGGCCGCGGAGGCCGGCCAGATCGTCACCTTCGGCATCACGCCGAGCGCGCCGAAGACGAGCTACGGCTACATCCGCCGCGGCAAGCCGTTCGGCGCCGGACGAGGTCTATGCGGTCGAGGCGTTCGTGGAAAAGCCCGACCCCGAGACCGCCGCCCGCTACGTGGCCGAGGGCTATCTGTGGAATTCGGGCAACTTCCTGTTTCGGGCCGACGTGCTGTTGTCGGAGCTCGAGCGCTTCGAGCCGGCGATGGCGACGGCGGTCGAGGCCGCGGTCGCCGGCGCGAAGGACGATCTCGGCTTCGTGCGGCTTGATCCGGCCGCCTTCGCCGCGCGCCGCAGAAATCGATCGACTACGCGGTGATGGAGAAGACCGACCGCGCCGCCGTGGTGGTCGGCCACTTCCGCTGGTCCGACATCGGCTCGTGGGACGCGATCTTCGACATCGCCGACGCGCGACAAGTCCGGCAACGCCGTCCACGGCACGGTGGTGACGACGGACGCGCGCAACTGCGTGATCCACTCGCGTCGACCGGCTGACCGCCGTGCTCGGCGCCGACGATCTCGTGGTGGTGTCGACGCCCGACGCGGTGCTGGTGATGCCGCGCGCGCGCGCGCAGGAGGTGCGCGAGCTCGTCGCCAAGCTCAAGAGCGCGAAGCGGCCGGAGGCGACCGAGCACCGGCGCGGCCACCGGCCCTGGGGCTATTACGATTCGATCGACCGGGGCGAGCGGTTCCAGGTCAAGCGCATCGTGGTGCGGCCGGGCGGCACGCTGTCGCTGCAGAAGCACCACCATCGCGCCGAGCACTGGGTGGTGGTGCGCGGCACCGCCGAGGTCACCATCGGCACCGAGGTCAAGTCCGTGCACGAGAACGAGTCGATCTACATTCCGATCGGCGCCGTCCACCGGCTCGCCAACCGGGGCAGCGCGCAACTCGTCATCCATTCGCCGGACCGACTGACTGCGGTGGTCGGCGCTGACGATCTGGTGGTGGTGTCGACGCCAGACGCGGTGTGCCACGGAGGCGCGCGCAGGAGGTGCGCGAGCTGGTCGACAAGCTCAAGAGCGCCAACCACCCCGAGGCGACCGAGCACCAGCGGGACCACCGGCCCTGGGGTTATTACGATGCCATCGACCGGGGGGCGCGGTTCCAGGTCAAGCGCATCGTGGTGCGGCCGGGCGGCACGCTATCGCTACAGAAGCATCAATATCGCGCCGAGCACTGGGTGGCGGTACGCGGCACCGCCGAGGTCACCATCGGCACCGAGGTCAAGCCGGTCGACGAGAACGAGTCGATCTACATTCCGATCGGCGCCGTTCACCAGCTCGCCAACCCGGGCAAGATCCCGTTGGAACTGATCGAGGTGCGGTTGGATGATGTCTACAAGCGGGAAAGCTGAGGCACTTTCCCAGGCGCCGGCTGCTGCAGCAGGGAAATTCCGGCAAATACGGCCGAAAAACTACAGAAAAAGCTCGAACCACGAAACTAATCAATGGCTTGGTCGTCACAGGCGCCTTTCGCGAGCAGGGAATTTTCATTCAGAAGCCGGCAGCCCGTGCGCCAGATGGTGGTTCTAGAAAATGCCGCCGCATCGTCGCGAATCCGCTTTCACTTTGCAGACATTGACGTCGACAAAGCGGGGATCTGCGTGCTGCTGTGATATTGCTGATGCAACCAGCGCAGACCGCGAATGCCTTTGAAGTACTTCCCGGGAAAGCGATGCGGTATACGCCACGACATCGCAACCACGGCGCGCGGCGCCCACGGTGCCAAGGACCTCGTCGATTGCAGCATCGGGATGAATGCGCCCGTCGCACTTGACGCGCGCGTCAGCCGCTCGAGCTGCACCGCCCCCTTTAGCGAACAGTCCTCAAATACCGCGACGGACCCTTCGTGAAAGCCGGCATGCATCGAGAATGAGGCGGGATATCTGGGACGCGGGACCATGATCAGCGTGGGGGCGAGAGAAGGCCATAATATCGCCTCCGACGGAATTGCAAGTCGTCAGTACCCGCCGCGGCCTCACTGCAACGGCACCGGATTGTCGATGTCCACGCTCCATTCGAACGGCGAATAGGGTTGGCTCTCGCACTGATCGAGCACCACCGACAGGCGGGATTCGATGATTCTGCTGCGCTGGATGAAGACCGCATAATAAGCCCGCGGCAACCGCGAGGGAAACTTCAGGGCCTTGACGCAGACTACCCATGTCGCCCCCTTCCCCGAATCGACGCGGCGTGGAACCGTGATTTCCAGAAGCCTGCTCCTCGGATCATCCGTGCCGCCGATAATCCCGCCGAGTCCGTTGGCAATGATGAAGCGATAATTCGCAGGCTCCGGACCGGCCAATTCGTCCGAAACCCAGTCGGGGAACAAGCCCGACACCGCACAGCCGCCCAACAAAAGCAGCAGCAATGAAGTACAGGCGCGCATCGGCTTCTCCGGCAAGACCGCACGACTCCAATCAAGGTCAGTGATGGCGAAATCAAGCGCCTGAAAGGATGGCCTCGATGCAATCCATGCGATGGGCGTAAGTATGCGCTTCCATAACATGCGCATGGGCTGCTTCAAGAACGCGCTGCCGCTCAGTCGGGTCGCGGAAGCGATCCAGCACCTCCGACAAATTCGAGAAGTCGCTCGCAAGAGCAATGTAGTGCTTATCCGCAACTAGGATGTCGTTGAACCGGCCTGGAAACATGATCTGGCAGGTCTTCGTGCCAATGGCATCGAAATGCCTCGAGCTGATGCATTTGCCATAGAACGTCGGACGAGCGCGCCTCGCGAAGTAGCGGGCATGAATCCCCTCGTAGGACAAATTCTCGTTGATCAGTGCTTCGTGCCGGATCAGCCCCGTACCGAGAACGCTGCGAAGTCCAGCACGCACCCACCAAGGCAACTTGTGACCAAGTGCCCGCAACGCCGAATCGTTGGCGATGACAACGCCGCTCGTGTTACCGAGCACGTAGGCTCGGATCGCGTTCACCGTTGCGTCGTCACGCTCCAGATACCAGCTTCCAGCTTCCGAGGAAACCGTGGCTGTGCATTGATTGAGAAATTCGGCCCATCCTTCACGACCAAGACGCTGATCCGAAATGTCAACTTTGAGCTGCCCCTCAGAGCCTAATTTTCGGAACGCATCGACGATACGGTTACGATCGTCGTCGCCCAATTGCGGCAGATAGCGCGCCACCCTCGCGCCAATATCGATCGGACGCCCGTCGACTGGCATGGTGGCGCGGAACGCATAATGGTTGAGCGCATGCGGTATGGATACGACAGCACGGCCCGCGATATCGCCGAACAGATAATCTCCGGCGTCCTGCAGCAACTGCGTCGCAATCCAGTCTGGCCGAATGATCGACAGCACACGCCGTTTCTCCGCCATCGGTGAGCCTGGTAAATTAACCTCATTTCCGACAAAGCTGAGCAGCGGCACCTTGCGGTCCGCGAGAACGGAGGCATAAGGCTCGAGATAAATGGTGGTGTCACCATTCGTTGAATGCAAAAGGACGATCGCATCGCAGTTGCGGATGTTTTCCCGCAACGCGCCTTGCTGGTCCCGAACCGCTACGTTGAATTCGACGACATCGAAACTGCCGTGCTGACGGAAAGCATCGAGCCAGTCATCGTAATACGACAGGCGATCGGTGTAGTGAGCAAATATCATCAACAGCCGGATCGTGCTTTCTGCCATAAAAAGACTTAGAGCTCGGCCGCGAGAATTTCGACGATACGCTCGGCGGCGTGACCGTCGCCATAGGCAGCGATGTCGCGGCGCGGCGCGTAATCCGGACCCCGCCACAGGCGGTTCCAGCCAGTCTCGATGGTCTCGACCCATTCGGTCTCGTCCGCGCAAGGTGACGCACGGCTTGCGGTGGAAATACGCTTCCTTCTGAAGCCCGCCGGAATCGGTCAGACCGGTGACAGCCGTGCAGCAGGCTGTCATGTCGAGATAGCCGAGCGGCTCCGATGACTCTGAGCCCTGAAGATCGATTCCGAAGTGCGCCGCCGCCTGGCGCGTGCGCGGATGCAGCGGCAGCACGACCGGCACGCTCGCGCGCAAGCTCGCTGCAGATAGGCCGATCACAGCGCCAAGCGCCTCGGCGGTGTCGGTGTTCTCGGCGCGATGGACCGTGGCGACGGTCGTAAGCCCGCCCGCAGTCAGGCCCATCTGATCGATCAGCTGTCGACGCTTCGCGCGCGCGGCGGCGTCGCGAACAACGTCGCATCGTACATCACGTCGCCGACGTCATGGACGCCGTCGCGTGATGCCCTCCGCCGCCAGATTGGCGACTGCGGTGTCGGTCGGGCAGAACAGCCAGCGCGCTGACGTGATCGGTCAGACGACGCGGTTGATCTCCTCCGGCATCGGCGGTTGAACGAGCGCAGGCCCGCTTCGACATGTGCGACCGGCACGTGCAGCTTGGCGGCCGCGAGGGCGCCGGCGAGCGTCGAATTGGTATCGCCGTAGACCAGCACGACGTCGGGCTTCGCCGACATGATCGCCTCTTCGATGCGCGATCAGCATCCGGCCGGTCATCGCGCCGTGGCTGCCGCCATGGATGCCGAGATGCTGATGCGCGGCGTCGGGATGTCCGAGTTCCTCGAAGAAGACGTCGCGACATGTCGCGGTCGAAATGCTGACCGGTGTGGACCAGCACCTCGCTCGATGTCGTCGCGCGCGCGCGAGCGCGCGCGACACCGGCGCCGCCTTGACGAATTGCGGCCGCGCGCCCGACGACTGTCAGAATGCGTTGCGCATCGTCCGAGAGGCTTTGCGCAGGTCGGGCACGAAGCGGGCGTGCTGCAGCATGCAGCGCTTGATCATGTCGCGATTGGCGCGGGTCCAGGCGATCGGTCGCGGCGAGCCCGTCGTCGAGCCGCGTATCGGCCGACAAAGCCAAGCTGTTCGCGCGCCTTAGCCGGATCGCCGAAGCGGTGGCCGGAGTGGTCCCAATCGCGCGGCCGGGGCCAGCGCGATCGGCGTCGGGTTGTCGGTCAGCTGCGTTGATCTGGCTGGCGAGATCGCGGATCCGTGGTCTCGATGCCGGAGGCGAGATTGTAGGCCTCGCCCGGTTCGCCCGCTCGGCGCAGGCGATCAGGCCGCGCGCGATATCCTCGACGAAGATGAAGTCGCGGCCGGCGATGCCGCCGTTCTCGACCGGCAACGCCTCACCGTGCAGCGCCTTCCAGACGAAGGTCGGCGTCACGTTGCGCCAGACCGTGTGCGGCGTGCCGCGCCAGCGGCCGGCGCCGAGGATCTCGCCGGGGCCATAGACGTTCTGAAACCGCGCCTTGACGAACGGCAGCCTGTGGCGGCGTGAAATAATAGTTGCCGTACATCTCGCCGATCAGCTTCGAGATCGAATACGGGCTGTCGTGGAACAGCGACACCGGCGCGTCCTCGGACGTTGCCGCGGGCTCGTCGAACGTCTTCTTCGCGACCGCGCAACCGGCCGCGGCATAGACGACCTTGCTCAGCGATCTGATATCCTTCAGCCGCTCGAACAGCTTGAGCGAGGTCAGCGTGTTGTTGGTGTGGTCGGCGAGCGGATCGTCGATCGACGACTGATTGCCGTGATAGCAGGCGAGGTGAAACGCACGTAATCGAGATCGTCCGGCAAATCCGGAGAGCCGTGTCATCGGTGATCGAGCCTCGACGAAGTCACACGCCGGTCGTCCGGCACGTTGACGCGGTCGGCCGAGAGCAGATTGTCGACCACGACGATCTGCTGCGGATTATCGGCCAAAAGTCGGTGCACCAGATTGGACCCGACAAAGCCTGCGCCGCCGACAACGAGGATGCGGGCGCCGTTGAACTTCGGCATCGGTTTGGTATCGGTCATTTCGGTTTGGTCGCCGTCACGTAGAGATTCCAGCCCATGGTGCGGGCGAAGATATTGCGATTGGCCGGCGGCAATATCGGCCGCAATAAGCGGTCGATGCCCGGCACCAGCAGGAGTTGCTTCCAGCTCAACTGGTTAAGCTCGAATCGGTGATCCAAGAAGTTCTTGAGCAAATCTCTCGCCTGTGCCCGCGTATAGACCAGAGCCAGCGGGCAATACACCCCGTCGTTCATGTTGAGCGCCTCGGCCTGACTCTTTCCGCGATAGCGCGGGTCAAGCAGCCGCTTGACGCGGAGCACGACATGATACTTCCAACTGGCCCGATGGTAGAGCATCAGGATGATGCAGCCGCCCGGCTTCACCACGCGGCGCATCTCCGCGATCATCGGGCGTGGGTCGGCGATGTGGTGCAACACCCCCATCGAGCACGCGATGTCAAAGGTCGCGTCTTTGAACGACAACCTGTTCCCGTCGGTCAGGCGGAAGTCGCCGTTCAGGCCAGCCAGCGCGAACCGCTTCCGCGAGAGATCGAGCGCCGTTTGGGTGAGATCGACCCCGGACACATCGGCGCCGAACCTGGCGTATTGGGCGAGCACATAGCCGTTGCCGCAGCCCGCATCGAGGACCCGTAGGCCCTTTGCCAGCGAATAGCCGTGAATCGCGTCGGAAAAGTTCCACGGCTCGCAATCATCAGCCTCGCGGATGGCGTCGAAGTTGCGGAAGAACTCTGCGGTCCCCGGAGCGGACGAGATGCCCTCCGCTGCAACCGGATTGGCCTCCCAGAACGCCCTGACCTTGTGGTTGCTGACCGCGGTCACGCGCGGGCCGGCGCGTTGAGATGGCTGTGCACCGCCGACACGCCGAACTGGTCGTACCAACGCACCATCCGCGCGACCGCTTCGTCGAACTGGACCTTGGGACGCCAGCCGAAGGCGGCGTGGGTTTTCGACGGATCGAGCACGACTGTCTCCACATCGTCGGCTCCGACCGGCCGCACATCGATCGGCGTCGGCATGGCCACCTTCATTGCCTTGGCAACGGCGACAAGCACATCCTGGATCGAGTGGCCCTCGCCCGGACCGAGATTGAAGACACCGGTCGGCCCGCCCTCCTCCATCGCCCGGTCCATGAAAGCCAGGAAATCGCTCATGTCGAGGAAGTCGCGCACAGCCGTGGTGCAGAACACGCCCTTTCCCGTTTTGAGCCGCGTATAGAAGGTGGGGATGGCCCCGATGGCGAGCCGCGGGCCGATCACGCTGGCGAGCCGCAACGACACGAACGGCAACCCCGACAGCGTCACATAGCTCTCGCCGGCGGTTTTCGAAATTCCGTAGCTTGCAACCGGGCGACATGGATGATCGACCGGGACCGGCACGCGCTCTGGCGTGCCGTAACAAAGAGACGTCTGGAAATTGACAAAACGTCGGACACCGTGCCGCTTCGCGGCGTCCAAGACGTTGAGCGAGCCGACCACGTTAGTCGCCACATCCTCGCGCCAGTCACCCGGGTCCTTGTAGGCTGCCGCCGAATGAATGACACAGGTCGGCTTGAACGCGTCGAAGGCCCGGTCCACGGCGCCCGCGTCCGCTACTGACCCATAAAACACCGTCAGCCGGTCAACCCCTTCCGGCACGACTTCGCGGCGACCAGTCGCAAAATTATCCATGACCAAGATATCATGGCTCCGCGGCAGCCAATGCTCGATCAAATTCGAGCCAAGGCACCCGGCGCCACCGGTGATCAGAATACGCATCAGCGCTCGGAGGATTTCTCAAGCTTGAGGTGGGTGTAGCCGCCCTGGACTTCGTGGTCGCGCCAGTGCGTCACGGCGAGACGCGCGATCTCCTCCAGCGGCGTGAATTCTATGTTTCCGTAGTCGGTGAAGGTGCGCGATGGGTCGAGCAGGATCGAGGGCGCGTCGTCCGGACCAAGTGGCTTCATCTCGGGCTCCGGCCGGGTGTCGAGCTGCATCGCCTTGACGACGGCATCATAAAGTTCGCGGATCGCGACATCCTTGCCAGACGAAAAATGGTAGGTGCCATGGCCCTTGCCTTGCACCGCCTGAATAACGGTTCTGGCAAGATCGCCAGCGTAGCAGAAATCTCGTCGCGCTGGGGTCACGAAACACCGCTTGCTCTCTGAAAGACGCTGGAAAAAAATCGGCAGCGGTCCGGATACGTTTCGCGGACTGATCACGTTGGCGAGGCGGAAGGTCACCCAATCGACGCCGGAGTATTGCACATAATTTTCGCCCGCGGTTTTCGAGATGGCGTAACTCGAATTGGCCGGATCAAGGGGGTGATCAAGTGTGATCGGCGATTGAGCGGGTTTGGTGCCGTAACAAAGCGCCGTCTGGAAGTAGATGAGCCGACCCACCTGGTGATTCTTGCAAACCTTCGCGATGTTAGCTGTGCCGACGGCATTCACCAACGCGTCGGTGCCCCAATCCTCCGGATCCTTGTAGGAGGCCGCGGTGTGGACCACGATGTCCGGCTTGAATTCGGCGAATAGACGATCGATCGGCGCCATCGACGATCGTATCCTCGATCAGGCTTTACCTGCGTCGTTCGGCGTCAGATTGTCGCGCCGCCGGTGCGAAATTGTCGATTGCCAACACGTCGTCGCCGCGCGCGGCCAGCATGTCGACGACCGTCGACCCGACCTGACCCGCGCCGCCGGTGACAAACACCTTCATCTCATAGCTCCAGAAGGATCAGGCATTGCTCGGGTTGCGTCGAGAGATGATCGGCCGTCGCAGAGCGTCCGGATTTCCGCGCCCGGTCGTGAAACATCTGCTGCCACAATTCGAGGCTCAGAGCCCCACACCTTGCGCGAGAACCGCCCGGCATTGTCGATATTGGCGAGCACCGCCTCGGCGTTCAGAAACGGGCGCGTGCGCCGCCTGCGGGCGGAAAATGTCCTGCACGAAACCATGCAACTCACCGCCGAACCATTCCTTCAGCGGCACCGGGAACCCCATCTTGTCGCGCCGCTCGGCAATGGCAGGCGGCAGTTGATGCCCGTAGGCGAGCTTCAACAGATGTTTCATCCGGCCGCCGGCAAACTTCACATCGGCCGGCACCGTCGCGAGAAACTCGATCAGCGGGTGGTCGAGCAACGGCACGCGGCTTTCGAGGCCATGCGCCATGCTCATCCGGTCCTCGACCTGCAACAGCGCCGGCAGCAGGCACTTGAAGTCGAAATGCGTCATCTTGTCGAAATAGGCTTCCTTGTGGACGTTGTCCTGGCTGTTGAAGATGGCCCGGAAGTTGTCGAACACCTGCGCCCTTGTCGAGCGCGCGCCCAGTCGATCTCGTCGCTCATATCGGTCGAGCGGTCGATCAGCCGGAAATAGCGCTCGTCGAGCCCGCCGAACAGCCCCTCGCGCCAGAACTCGGTCATCAGCGGCTTGTATTCGCGCAGCAGCCCGAGATTGGGCACGATCAATTCGATCGTCACGACGAAATTGCCGTTCTTGTAGGTGCCGTCGAGCGCCGCCTTGATGCACTGCTCGAAATAGGCCAGCAGATAGCGGGCATAGCCGCCGAAAATCTCGTCGCCGCCCTGCCCGCCGAGCACCACCTTCAGATGCGCGCGCGGCCAGTTGCGACACCATGAATTGCGGGAACGACCCCGGACCCGCCACCGGGAAATCGAGATGGTAGATCACGTCGTGCGATGTGATCGCGAAAGTGCTGCGCGGTAATGTCGATCGTGTGCAGCCCGGCGCCGGCCCTGATCGACCGCGGCCTGCGGCGAAGCCGCTCTCGTCATAGCCGGGAAACTCGGTGAAGCGGCCGTGAAAGCAGTCGGCCATCCCGCGCCCGGTCTGCGCCGCGAGAATGGCGATCAGGCTGGAATCGATGCCGCCCGAGACATAGGCGCCGACCGGCACGTCGCTGCGCAGATGCACATCGACCGTATCGTCGAGCAGGTCGATGAGGCGGCGCTCGAAATAGCGTTCGTTGTGCTCGAAATCGATCTCGTAGCGCACATCCCAATAGCGCCAGACGCGGACGCGGCCGTTTTCGACGGCTCAGCGCGTGCCCGGGCATCAACTGCTTGATGCCGCGGAACAGCGTCGTTTCGCCGATCGTGTACTGGAACGTCAGGTATTCGGCGAAGGCGCCGGTATCGGTCTCGATGTCGGGCAGGAACGGCAGCAGCGCCTTCGCCTCGGAGGCAAAGACAAACAGATTGCCGACGACCGCGTAGTAGAGCGGCTTGATGCCGAAGCGGTCGCGCGCGCAGAACAGCCGCCGCGCCCGCTCGTCCCACAGCGCGAACGCGAACATGCCGCGCAGATGGTCGAGGCAGTCGATGCCGTACCGCGCGTAGGCGGCGAGGATCGTCTCGGTGTCGGAATTCGAGCGGAACTGCCAGCGGTCGGCCAGTTCCCGGCGCAGTTCGAGGTAATTGTAGATTTCGCCGTTGATAGGTGATCGCGGTCGGCCCCGGCGCCATCGGCTGCCTCCCGCCTTCGCTCAAATCGATGATCGCGAGCCGGCGATGCGCCAGCCCGGCGCTGCCCGAGTTGCGTCCACGCGCCATGCCCGTCCGGGCCGCGATGCGCGATCAGCCGGCTCATGACGCCAAGCTTTTGGCCCGGTGACTCCACCGGGGTCCCGAGGATGCTGACGACCCCTGCTATTCCGCACATTGGGAGCCGATTGCGCCTTCGGGGTCGTGTGCGCCAAGCGCGGCAAGAGCGTCGATCAAGCGGGGTTCCTCGTGCTCCAGGAAAGTTTCACGGCAAGCGATGCGGAGCGGCTGGCCTGGTCATGGCGGAATGCGGTGTTTCCAGCAAGCTCTAGCACGGCTTTGGCAATGGCCCCCGCGTCCAGCGGATCAATAATCAGGCCCAGCCCCTCCGATGCGACGATAGTCTTCATATCCATAAGAGCCGGGAGGAGCAGCGGCAGCCCAGCCGCAACACTCTGGAAGAAGCCGTTGGGAAGAGCTGCTGCATAACTCTCGGAGCGGTTGTAATACAAGATCAACGCCGCATCCGCAGACCCAATGGACGGTACGATATCCAAGGGGTGCAAACGGCCCAGCATGTCATTCGCCGATCTAGATTGAGATCGCCGATTGCGCCTCGCATTCGTTCGTATCCATGCCCGACAAATGCAAGATGAATTCTTTCGGGCAAATTCGCCCAAGCCTCCAGGGCTTGTTGCAGCGCCTGGCCGGCTTTGCAATTGCCTACCACGACAACGAGAAAATCCGAGCCCGAGAGGCCGAGGCGGGCCCGCAGCTCTTTATCGACGGACCGATCAAGGCGACCGTCGTGACAATTGCGCACAACAAGGGCATGCCTATCGAACCGTCGTGCCAGAAGCTGCGCCAGACCGGCACTCACGGTCACGATGAGGGACGCCGTCGCCACACAGCGTCTCTCAAGCCATGATCGAAAGGAAAAAGGTAGTTGCGGTGAAGAGGCGGAATAACCTCTTCGGGTTCTATGCCTGCATAATAGTCGTGAGCGTCATACACAACCAGGCCGGAAGACATTTTCTGCCTCAGCCACACTGCGGGAAACTGAGAAAATTCGTGCAGGTAATACACATCCGCGGCGGGAAGTCGCGTCCAGACAACGAGGTTGTACCAAGCAAAGCGCGCCAACCATGCAGTGAACAAAAACAGCTGGAGCATATGATTGCTGCTGGCACTTGCGCGTTTCCACCACCTTTGCCCATTGCGGCGCGTTCCCGCCGGAAGGTCCGTTGGTACCAATCGCGGCGATGGCCTGCACGTCCCATACCGTCCGGTCAGCGATCACGGTCGTCGC
>CAWAWF010000012.1:0-220601 GCA_963785665.1 uncultured Alphaproteobacteria bacterium | reverse complement strand
CTGCGAGAACGCACCACCGGTAAACCACAGGCCCGGCTGCCCGGTGCGCGTCCACATGTTGCGCAGTTCCTGGGAGTGGCGTCATCAAAGCCCCAGCACCCGGCCGACGCGCTCGGCCACGTCAGCGCCGAACAGCGCGCCGACGAGGTGATCGATGCCCTTGTAGCCGGTAGCGAGAACGACCAGATCGGCCTTCCATGTCGAACCGTCCCTCAGCCTCACGCCATCTGTGACGAACCGCTCGATATCCGCCGCCTGGATCAGGCTAATCCTGCCGTCGGCGATCAGTTCGGATGCGCCGACATTGAAATAATAGCCGCCGCCGCGGGTGCGGAATTTTAAAGGCCATCCGGTGCCGTCCTCGCCGAATTCCAGCCGGAAGCCGACCTGCTCGAGCCGCGCCAGCAGCGGCGCGTCGAGCCGCTTCACTTCATCGGTGATGGGCTTGTGCGCGATCTTGATGACCGCCAGCGGCACGCCGGAATTCAGGACATCGCGGATTTCGATCGGAGGGCCGTCGCCGAGATAGGTCTTGTCGTAGAGCTGCGCCGGCTCGACATTGACGATCATGGTCGGGCTTCGCTGCACCATGGTCACATCGGCGCCAGCGGCCTGGAGCTCCTGGCAGATGTCGTGCGCGCTGGTGCCGGTGCCGAGCACGACCACCGATCTCCCGGTCCATTGCCGGCCGCGCCTTGAACCGGCTGGAATGCAGGACCTCGTCCGGCAAAATCGTCCAGCGTCTCGATTTTGGGAATATTCGGCGTGCCGCTGACGCTGGTGGCCAGCACGATGTGTTTCGGGCCGAAGCGTGCGCGTGGACCCGTCGGCGTCAGACAGCGCGGACCAGTGCTGTGTGGCCTCGTCATAATCGGCGCCCTCGAAGGCGTCTCGGTCCAGAAATCGACCTCCATGATATCGACATAGCTTTCCAGCCAGTTCGCGATCTTGTCCTTCGGGATGTAATCCGGAAAGCTCTGCGGAAACGGCAGATAGCGCAGATGATTGACCGGCGTCTTGTTGTGCAGCTTGAGGCCGCGATAGCGCAGCCGCCAATTGTCGCCGACGCGTTCCTTGCGGTCGACGACAAGCGCATCGAGGCCGATCCGCTTGAGCTTCGACGGCCGCCGAAATGCCGGCATGGCCGCCGCCGACGATCAGCACATCCGGGTCGCGGCCCTCGTAGGCGGCGTCGGCCTGCCGCTGCTCGAGCCAGTCCGGGCCGGCGAAATCGCGCACGTGGAGTCCGAGGCCGGCCGCGCGACGCGCGTCGCAGATCTTGTCGAAGTCGAGCAGGGTCGAAATCGTCCAAGCCTGAGGCACGCCCGCGGGCTAGCGCAACAGCCGGAGCGCGCCGATGCCCGGGCCGTCGACGGTCTCGAAGGATAAGATCGCCTCGACGACCTCGCGGCCCGCGACACGGCACGGCGCGGCGTCAGCGCCGACGGATCGATCCGGAATTCGCCGGCGCGAACCTCGGCCGAGCGCGCCAGCAGTTCGCCTGTGCACAATGGTCACGGCCGCTGAAGGTCGCGAGATGCCAGGAAATCCCGAAAAGATTGCGCCAATGGCTGTCGGGCACGAAAAGTCGCGACAGCTCCGCCGCCGACGGTTCGCCAGCGCCGCGATGAACGCGCCAAGCCAGGCTTCCGTAGTTTCCCGGTAGCTTTCCTCGGGCAGCAGGCCCGGCCGGTCCAGCATGGCGGCATTTCCCCAAATTCTTTGTCGTTATCGGCCATCAGACCGCAGCTTTCGCCTCCGCACAACCGCCGCGCGGCCCTTCGCAAGGCGGCATGCGCGGAGCGCCGATCCACCCCTCCGTACGTTTTCAGCCCCATTGCAGCCCCCGCGCGACCCCAATGGTTTACGCAACGTTTAGCACTGCCCCCTATTCTCGACGTTCTGCTGCCAGAACCGGCTTGAAACGCTCAGGACGAGCGATGCTGGACGCAGATCGATCCCTCGCCGACGAAGTCGAAGCGGCCATCAACGCCGGCTCGGCGGAAAAACATCGCGAAACGATCAAACGCGTCACGGATCTTTTTCTGGCAAGCGCCGATAGCTTCAATGGCGAGCAAATCGAGCTGTTCGACAATGTCCTCCAACGCCTCATCAAGACGATCGAGCTCCGGGCGATTGCCGACGTGGGCGCCCGCATGGCGCTCGCCGAAGTGAGCACTCAGCTTGCATCGGTTTCAAAAGCGCCGCCTTCCGTCATCCGTCTGCTCGCAGACACGACGAGATCGCCATCGCCGGACCGGTTTTGACCGAATCGGCCCGCCTGACCAGCGAGGACCTGATCGAGATCGCGGAAACAAAAAGCGAGCCGCATTTGCTGGCGATCTCGGGCCGCTGGTGGTTGAAGGAGGTCGTCACCGATGCACTCTTGGTTCGGCGCTACCCGGCCGTCAGCCGTCGATTGGTCAACAACCCGGGCGCGCGGGTTTCCGCCAAGGGATTTGCGATCGTGCTGAAGCACGCCGAAGCCGATCCCGAGCTTGCCGTCGAAACCGGTCTTCGGGTCGATCTGCCGCCCGAGAGCCGCCAGCAATTGCTGCGGCAAGCGCCACCGAGGCCGTCAGATCGCGGCTGTTGTCGCGCGCGCCGCCCCATTTGTTCGAGGAAATTCGAACGCAATCGCGCTACCTTCAGCAGGCGCCGATCGCGAGATGTCCGCCGTTCGCGACTTCGGCGCAGCCAAGCGCTTTATCGCGCGGCTGCGCGAAGAACGGCGAACTCAATGAAGCGGCCTTGCTGGCGTTCGCCAGACAGCGGAAATACGAGGAGACCGTCGCAGCCCTTGCCGAGTTGTCCCAATCCACCTTGGAGGTGGTTCGACCGCTGATGCAGAGTCTTCGCGACGACGGCGTGCTGCCAGCACCCCCCACAACGCCGCCCTCGACCGTATCGTCGATTCCTGGCTGCCGCTGACCTTCGCGGTCAATTCGATCAACCGCAGCATGGGCATCGCCGACCTCTATCCGTTCGTGCTGGCGCCGCCGGTGATCGTCAAATTGTCGTTCATCCACGACCGCATTCACGCCGCCGCCGAGCCGAAGCGGAACGACCAGGGCCGCGGCGCGCTGCGCGCCGTGATCGCCAGCCTGAAGCGCGGCGCGGTGACGCCCGACCAAGCCTAGCCGTTTGAATTTGTTACTGAATTGACCGATCTTCCGCTAAGATAAGTCGGCCGTCGAGGCCGTAGTCCGGCCTGAAACTTGCATTGATTCACGCACCGCGGGCAGCAGGGAGAAGCCCCACCGATATGTCAGTCCTCGCCGCCCTTCACCACGTCACGCGCTACACCTACGACCGCCCGGTCGCGCTGGGCCCGCAGGTCATCCGCCTGCGGCCGGCGCCGCATTGCCGCACCGCGATCCTCGGCTATTCGCTGAAGGTCGACGCCGGCCCAGCACTTCCTGAACTGGCAGCAGGATCCCCACGGCAACTGGCTCGCGCGCGTCGTCTTTCCGGAGAAGACCACCGATTCAGCATCACCGTCGATCTCGTCGCCGACATGGCGGTGATCAATCCGTTCGACTTCTTCGTCGAGCCGATCGCCGAGCAATTTCCCTTCGCCTATCGAGCCGAGCTCGACGCAGGAGCTCGCGCCCTATCTCAGCAACGGAGCCGGCCGGGCCGCGGCTCGACGCGAATGTCTGGCGTCGCTGCCGCGCGAGCGGCAGACCACCATCGACTTCCTCGTCGACCTCAACCAGCGCATCCAGCGGCGACGTCCGCTATCTGATCCGCATGGAGCCCGGGCATCCAGACGCCGGAGGAGACGCTGACGCTGGCGTCGGGCTCGTGCCGCGACTCGGCCTGGCTGCTGGTGCAGATGCTGCGCGCATCTCGGCCTGGCCGCGCGCTTCGTCTCCGGCTATCTGATCCAGCTCAAGCCCGACGTGAAGGCGCTCGACGGCCCGGCCGGCACCGCGGCCGACTTCACCGACCTGCACGCCTGGGCCGAAGTCTATCTGCCGGGCGCCGGCTGGATCGGGCTCGATCCGACCTCCGGCCTGTTCGCCGGCGAAGGCCACATCCCGCTCGCGGCGACGCCGCACTTCCGCGCGGCGGCGCCCGATCACCGGCGGCGTCGAGCCGGCCGAGGTCGAGTTCGACTTCGACATGACGGTCACGCGCATCGACGAAGACGCCGCGCGTCACCATGCCCTATACCGACGAGCAATGGGCCGAGATCGACGCGCTCGGCGAGCGGGTCGACGCCGATCTCGACGCGGCACGACGTGCGCCTGACCATGGGCGGCGAGCCGACCTTCGTCTCGATCGACGACTCGAGGCGCCGGAGTGGAACACCGCCGCGGTCGGGCCGACCAAGCGCGCGCTGGCCGACGAACTGATCCGCCGCCTGCGCGACCGTTCGCGCCGGGCGGCCTGCTGCATTACGGCCAGGGCAAATGGTATCCCGGCGAATCGCTGCCGCGCTGGGCGTTCTCGCTCTACTGGCGCACCGACGGCGTGCCGCTGTGGCGGAACGCGCGCGCTGATCGCGCCGGAAGAATCGACGCGCACCGTCTCCACCGATGACGCGCAGCCGCTTCACGATGGGCCTCGCCGGCCGGCTCGGCATCGCCGCCGACAACGTGCATGCCGGCCTTCGAGGATCCCGCCGAGCGGATGCTGAAGGAGCGGCGCGCTGCCGGTCAACGTCGATCCGGCCGATCCGAAGCTCGACGACCCGGACGAGCGCGCCCGCATCTGCGCGATGTTCGAGCGGGCTCTGACGCGCGCCGACCGGCTACGTGCTGCCGGTGCAGCATGCGGGCGCCAAGGCCGGCGGCGGCTGGCTGAGCGAGCGCTGGCAGCTGCGCCGCGAGCAGGCTGTTCCTGATGCCGGGCGACTCGCCGGTCGGTCTCCGGCTGCCGCTCGAGCTCGCTGCCGTACGTCGCGCCGAGCGACGAGCCGCATCTCGTGCCGGACGACCCGTTGCCGAGCGCGGCGCGCTGCCCGATCCGGCCGGCGCTGGCGCTGAAGCCGCAGGCGGCGTGACCGCGCCGCGCGCCGGCGCCAGCCCGAAGCGCCGTATCCCGGTCCGCACCGCGCTTGCGGTCGAGCCGCGCGACGGCCAGCTCTGCATCTTCATGCCGCCGATCGAGCAGCTCGAGGACTATCTCGAGCTGCTCGCCGCGGTCGAGGAGACCGCCGACCGAGCTGAACCTGCCGCGTCCACATCGAAGGCTATCCGCCGCCGTACGATCCGCGCATCAACATCATCAAGGTGACGCCCGATCCCGGCGTCATCGAGGTCAACATCCATCCGGCCGCATCCTGGCGCGAGCGGTCGCACATCACCGCACGCGTCTACGAAGAGGCGCGCAGTGCCGCCTCGGCGCCGACAAGTTCATGATCGACGGCCGCCACACCGGCACCGGCGGCGGCAACCACATCGTGCTCGGCGGGCCAGCGCCGCCG
Source organism: uncultured Alphaproteobacteria bacterium (assembly GCA_963785665.1). Classification (GTDB taxonomy): domain Bacteria; phylum Pseudomonadota; class Alphaproteobacteria; order Rhizobiales; family Xanthobacteraceae; genus Z2-YC6860. The sequence continues at coordinate 215,167 of CAWAWF010000012.1, read as the reverse complement.
GACAGCCCGTTCCTGCGCCGCCCCGACCTGCTGAAGAGCCTCGTCGCCTATTGGCAGAACCATCCGTCGCTGTCCTATCTGTTCTCGGGCCTGTTCATCGGCCCGACCAGCCAGGCGCCGCGCATCGACGAGGCGCGCCACGACGCGCTCTACGAGCTCGAGATCGCGCTTCGCAGATCCCGCCGCCCGGCGAGGGCGAAGCTGCCGCCCTGGCTGGTCGACCGCATCTTCCGCAACCTGCTGATCGACGTCACCGGCAACACCCATCGCGCCGAAATCTGCATCGACAAGCTCTACTCGCCCGACGGCCCGACCGGCCGGCTCGGCCTCGTCGAATTCCGCGCCTTCGAGATGCCGCCGCACGCGCGCATGAGCCTCGCGCAGCAGCTCCTGATGCGCGCGCTGGTCGCCCGGTTCTGGCACGAGCCGCAGCACGGCGCAGCTGGTGCGCTGGGGCACCGCGCTGCACGACCGCTTCATGCTGCCGCACTTCGTCTGGCAGGATTTCCCCGACGTGATCGACGACCTCCGCCACGCCGGCTTCGCCTTCGACCTGGAGTGGTTCGCGCGCACTGCGAGTTCCGCTTCCCGCTCTTCGGCTCGGTCAGGCGGCGGGGTCGAGCTCGAGCTGCGCCAGGCGCTCGAGCCCTGGCACGTGCTGGGCGAGGAAGGCGGCGTGGCGGCACCGCGCGCTACGTCGATGATTCGCTCGAGCGGCTGCAAGTTCGGGTTGAGGGGCTTAATCCGCGGTCGGGCTGTTCGAGCGCTACGCCAAGGGCGGTGAAAACGCCGACCTGAAGAACTGGGCCGGCCAGACGCTGCCGGCATTGAAGCATCATCTGGAAATGGCTCAGGCCTGAAAAAATAATCGTCAGAAAAACCCGAACAGCGCACTCACGCCGCGGCGTTCGCTTGGCGAGGGGCGGGTCAACACCCCTAATACACCGAAGAAATCCTGATCTGTCCCTCATTGCGCAGCACTTGGATCGACACGTCATGGCCGTGACGCCTCAGCATCAAGTCCACGGTTGATTGTCCGAGTTGGAGATTGCGCAGCGTTACCTCCTCGAGAAACGCCGGCAGCCTGGGCTCGCGTAGCAGAATTTCATTGCGGTCCTGATCGAACTCAAGACCGAGCGAGGATTGCAGGAGCATCAGGGGCGTGCCAGCGGCCCAGGCTTGCGGCGAGCAAGCGACGGGGTAGAGCGTTGGGCCGCGTTGGCGTCCGCGGAGGAAGCCGCAATAGAGTTCGGGCAGCCGACGCAGGTCCATGTAACTTGCAGCATCGAACAGACCCTTGAACACGCGGTCGATTGCCCCCTTATGTCCGTAGCGCGCGAACCCCGCGGCGATCAGAGCATTGTCGTGCGGCCAGACCGAGCCATTGTGATAGGACATCGGATTGTAACGGCGTTCCTCGCGGGCGACGGTACGAATTCCCCATCCGGAAAAGAATGAAGGCCGCATCAGGTCTTGCATCACTGCTTCGGCTCGGTCTGGCCGGGCAATTCCGCTGAACAGCACCTGACCGGCGTTTGACGTCCGCACCCGGCATGGCCGCTTTTGACCGTCCAGCGCGAGGGCATAGGTGCCGATGTCCTCGCACCAGAATGCGGCCTCGAAGCGCTCGGCGAGCAGGGTCGCTTGCGCATCGAGGGCATCGCCGAGCGATTGCTTCCCAAGTCTGCGCGCACCGCGTGCTGCCGCGCGCTTTGCCGCATAGACGTAGCCCTGCACTTCGCAGAGCGCGGTCGGCCCCAACGCTATCGAACCGTCGGCGTGGAAGATCGCGTCGTGGGAGTCCTTCCAACCCTGGTTGACCAGGCCATTTTTGTCGGCGCGGTGGTACTCGGTGAAGCCGTCGCGATCCGGATCCCCGGGCCCGTCGATCCAGCCCAGAGCGGCTTCAATGTTCGGCCACAGCTCCCGCAGCGTCTGCAGGTCGCCGGTGTGTTCGGTATAAAGCCCGGCCAGCATGATGAACAGCGGCGTTGCATCCACGCTGCCGTAGTACAGCTTGAATGGGACCTCTCCGAGCGCCGCCATTTCGCCGCCGCGCATCTCGTGCAGGATTTTCCCCGGCTCGGCGTCGGAGGACGGGTTGAAATCTTTGGCCTGACACGCAGCGAGCCTTCTGAGCACCCCTTTTGCGATGCGAGGATCGCACCACAACATTTGCATCGCGGTGATGATCCCGTCCCGTCCGAATGTGGTCGAATACCAGGGAATGCCGGCGTAAGGATAAGGGCCATCCGGCGTCGCGGTCGTCAGGATTGCGAGATCAGCCATCGAGCGGCATACCACCTCGTTGAAGATCGAGTTTGAAGTGGTGATAGTGGCCATGCCGCGACTGGCGGTCCGGTGTTCCTGGAACGCTGCGCGCAAGCCTTTTCTAAACGGCAGGGCGCGATTTTGCTCGCCGCCGCTGTTGCAGCTCACCGTTACATAGACTGACTGGGATTGGTTTGGCTGCAGCTCAAACACATATGAGGCTATGCTGGTCGAGAGGCGCTCCGGGACGGGCTCAAACACCAGCGTTGTCTGGCGCCGACAGCTGTCGAGGCCCTGGTAATTCAGTGTGACCCCCGTTTCGCCGGACACCTCCGCCGTCGCGATGCCGCGGTGCTTGCGGCGCTGTCCCCGCACTTCGAACAGGTCGGCGAAGTCGCTGGCGAAGGCAAAGGTCAGCCGAACATCGAACGGCCGGTCGCCGTGGTTGTGCATGCGCAGGCGCTGATAAGCGGTACCGCGCCACAGGAAAAGCGTGCGCACGACGTGCAGAACGTCCTGCGGAAGCACAAGCTTCTGTTCGAGATGGATATCAGGGTTGGTCAAATCGACGGTAAGAATGGAGTTGTCGTCGCGGACGCTCGAGCCCAGCAGAAGCGGCTGCCGGCCGTTGAGCAGCATCTCCAGGTGCGACAAATAACGTGTGTCGCAATAGAAAATGCCATCCGGTCCGCCGGCCGAGGCCCCGATGTCGGCATGACTGTCGAGTACAGCGAAGCAGTCACCGTGCTTGAGGGTGCGCCGGGGTCGCGTGGATGATCCGGTGGCGGGGATATAGAAGGGAGTTTCCGAAATTTCCTTGATCTGCGCCACGGTCGAGTTCTGCTTAAGCAATGGATGGCCTCAGGATGGTCGTGTTCTTGCCGTTCCCCAAATGTGGCTGTTGACGACGTGCCGCCCTTGGACAACAACGCGCGCCGCTCGATTGAGTTGCGTCGAAGGGAGTTGTGCCTATAGGAGGGGATATCGGGGCCCGCAGGCGGACGCTTTTGGATGCCGCCGTCCCCTTCCAGTCCAGCCGTCCCAACGGCTACCATCCAACCGAACCGGACTCTCGGCCTCATGCCTCGCCCCATGCACCTCAATCTGTTCATCCAGAGCCGCGGCCATCATGAGGCGGCGTGGCGGCATCCCGAAATCGTCGAAGCTGCCGCTGACCGATATCCAGTACACCGTCGAGATGGCGCAGAAGGCCGAAGCCGGCCTGTTCGACTCGATCTTCCTCGCCGATGTGCTGGGCCTGTGGAATGACGTCTCAGACCACGCCGTTCAACTGGCTGGAGCCGATCACGACGCTTGGCTGCGCTCGCCATGGCAACCAAGCGCATCGGACTGATCGCGACCGCCTCGACCACCTACACCGAAGCCTACAATCTGGCGCGGCAGTTCTGCTCGCTCGACCACATCAGCCGCGGCCGCATCGGCTGGAACATCGTCACCACCTGGTCGCCGCAGGCCGGCGGCAACTTCGGCGGCATCGGCGAGGTCAGCCACGCCGACCGCTACGAGCGCGCCGAAGAGTACATGACCGTGGTGAAGGGCCTGTGGGATAGCTGGGCCGACGATGCCGTGCTCGACGATCGTGCGAGCGGCACGCTACGCCGATCCGCAAGCGGGTGCGGCCGATCGATCACGCCGGCAAGTACTACAAGGTGAAGGGGCCGCTGAACCTGCCGCGCTCGCCGCAGGGCCGGCCGGTGTTCGTGCAGGCGGGCTCCTCCGACACCGGCAAGCGGTTCGCCGCCCGCCACGCCGAGGCGGTGTTCACCGCGCATCTGGAAAAGGCGACCGCGAAGGCCTTCTACGCCGATCTGAAAGGCCTTGCTGGCGGAGGAGGGCCGCGATCCCGACCAGGTGCATCATCCTGCCGGGCTTCAGCCCGATCATCGGCTCGACCGAGGCCGAGGCGCAAGCGCTTCGCCGACGAGCTCAACGAGCTGGCCGATCCGGAGGTCGGCCGCAACCGGCTGTCGCTTCGATTCGGCGGCCATGACTTCTCGCATCTGCCGCTGGACAAGACGCTCGGCCCCGAGGATTTCCCCGATCCGAAAGCCAATCGAGGCCTCGCGCAGCCGCACCGAGGTGATCGTCGGCTTTGTCCGTGAGCAGAAGCCGACCTTGCGGCAACTGCTCGCCAAGCTTGCCGGCGCGCGCGGCCATTTCACCTTCGAGGGCACGCCGGAGCAGGTCGCGGACCTGATGCAGGACTGGATCGACCGAGGGCGTGGCCGACGGTTTCAATCTGATGCCGCCGGTGCTGCCGGAGATGCTCGACGTCTTCATCGCCGAGGTCGTGCCGATTCTGCAGCGGCGCGGACTGTTCCGCACCGCCTACGAGGGCGAGACGCTTGCGCTCGCATTTCGGGCTGACGCGGCCGGCGGTGTGGCATTCGGCCTGATCTGCCGCGGGCAGGGCGCTCCTTGCGCCGGGTGGACGATTGGACAACAATTCCCAGCGGCAACAAGCGGGATGTTGGAGGAAATCGAATGCGGTGGCTCTCTCGATTCGCGGTTTCGGTTCTCGCTGTCGCGGCAGCGGCCACCATGTCGGGTGTCCCGCTCCACGCCGCTGGCTTTCCTGAGCGTCCCATCGAGCTGATAGTGCCTTGGGGACCCGGCGGCGGCGCCGATCAATTGGCGCGGCTTGTCAGCAAGCTGATGGAGCCGTCGCTGGGGCAGGGCATCCCGGTTGTGAACGTCGCCGGCGCCACCGGCGCGACCGGCATGGCGAAGCTTCTGTCGGCGCCGGCCGATGGCTATTCCATGGCGATCTACATCGCCGACAGTCACGCGTTGCTGGCCGGCAAGGACGCGCGCTGGAAGATGAGTGACATTGCTCCGGTCGCCGTTCTGGTGCAGGCGCCGTCGTTCATCTTCGTGTCGCAGGACAGCCGGTTCAAGACCTGGGCCGATTTCGAGAAGGAGGCCCGCGCCAATCCCGGCAAGCTCAAGATCGCGACGCTCGGCTTCGGCAGCGTCGACGACTTCTCGCTGAAGACGATCGAAGCCAAGGGCATCAAATTCATCCAGGTGCCGTTCTCCAAGCCGAGCGAACGCTACGTCTCGATCCTCGGCGGCCACGCTGATGCGCTCTACGAGCAGGCTGGCGACGTCGGGTCGTTCCTGCACGGCAAGCAGATGCGGCCGATCCTGATGTTCGGCGACAAGCGGTCGGACGTGTTCAAGGACGTTCCGACCTCCTATGAATCAGGCTTCAAGGTCGCGCTCCCGCAGTTCCGCGCCATCGTGGTGCGGGCCGGCACGCCGCCGGACCGGGTCAAGGTGCTGGCCGACGCCTTTGCCAAAGTCGCGCAGAATCCCGAGTACAAGAAATTCCTGGAGGATCAGTTCGCTGCGCCCGACAGCTTCGTCGATGCCGCCAAGGCGCCGCAGTTTGTCGAGGATCAGCTTGAGGACATGAAGAAGGTCTCGGCCAGCAACTAGCCCGAACAGTCCTCACCCCCATGAATCAGACACGGTTTCGGCAGGCGCTGCCCTACCTCGTCGGCGGCGTGGTCGCGGGCGTCCTGTACTATTCGGCAAGCCGGATCGATTACACCCCACGCGGCGGCTCGCTGGGGCCGGATTTCTGGCCGAAGCTCGCCATCGGCCTGATGGCGCTGCTGTGCATCGTCGAGACGATCCGGGCGCTTGCCGGCGCGAGCAGCGGCCCGGGCCTTGCCGATCTCCTTGAAGGCGGCGGCGAAGAGGAGAAGCGCTCGCATCCGTTTCTGCTGGTCGGCGGCATCGCGCTGATCGTCGCCTACGCCGTGCTGGTTCCGATCCTGGGCTTTCTGCTCGGCTCGCTTCTGTTCATGGCTGGTCTTCATGTACCTCGGTGGCTACCGCAACCATGTCGCGATGTGGAGCATCGCCATCGTTGCGACTTTCGTCATCGCTTTCGTATTCCTGCGCTTCGCTTATGTCTCGTTGCCCCGCGGCGAGCCTCCGTTCGACCGCTTCACCGATTTGATACGCATCATGGTCGGCGGCTGACGGGAACCATCCATGCTCGACATCATCTGGCAGCTTGGCGGGGGCTTCGTTCATTGTCTGACGCCCGTGAACATGGCGATGCTGTTCGTCGGCATCGTGGTCGGCCTGCTGATCGGCGTGCTGCCCGGCCTCACCCTGGTGATGGGCGTGGCCCTGGCGTTGCCCTTCACCTACAAGATGGACGTCACCGCCTCGATTGTGCTGCTGACGGCGATGTACGTCTCCGGCACCTATGGCGGCGCGTTCACCGCCATCCTGTTCCGCATTCCGGGCGAGCCGATCGATGTCCCGATGCTGTGGGACGGCTACACCATGGGCCGCAAGGGCCGGCCGGCCAAGGCGCTCGGCTGGACCTTGGTGTCGGCGCTCGGCGGCGGGCTTCTCTCGGCTGTCGTCATGGTGGCGCTGACCGAGCCGCTGGCGAAGTTCGCGCTGCGGTTCTCCTCGCCGGAGTATTTCGTCATCGTGATGTTCGGCCTTTTGAGCGTCGTCGCGATCGGCAAGGGCTCGCTGTCCAATGCCCTGATCAGCATGTGTGTCGGCATCCTGATCTCCACAGTCGGGACCGACCCGATTTATGGCGCGCCGCGTTTCACGCTGGGCTCGCCGATCCTTGCCGACGGCATCGAGTTCCTGGTGGTGATGGTCGGCGCCTACGGCGTCGGCGAGGTGCTGTCGCGCCTGGACACCGGCTTCTCGACCAAGCCGGTCGACAAGGTCTCCAATGCGCGCACCGAGCTGCCGACCTGGAAGGAGCTGAACGAGATCAAAGGCATGTTTTTCCGCTCGGCGCTGGTCGGCGACCTGATCGGTCTGTTGCCGGGCGCCGGCGCCACGATCGCTTCGTTCGTCAGCTACGGCATCGAGGCGCGGTTCGGCAAGCGCAAGGCCGAGATGGGCACCGGCATCGCCGAGGGCATCGTTGCGCCGCAGGCCGCCGCGACCGCTTCCGTCGGCGGCGCGCTGGTGCATCTGCTGGCGCTCGGCATCCCGGGCAGCGGCGCCACCGCCGTCATTCTCGGCGCCTTCATGTTGCACGGCATCCAGCCCGGTCCGCAGGTTCTCGCGAGCTCCGCCGGCATGGTCTACACGATTTTCGCCTCGCTGTTCCTCGGCCTGATCCTGATGTGCGTGATCGGCTATTTCGCCATCCGCCCGCTGGTGAAGATCCTCGACTTTCCCGAGGCCGTGGTGTCGGCCTATGTGCTGATGCTCTGCTTCATCGGCGCGCTGTCGATCCGGAACAACATCGTCGACCTCTGGCTGATGCTGGGCTTTGGCGTGCTCGGCTACGTTTTCGAGCGTGTCGGCTTTCCGGTCGCGCCGCTGGTGCTCGGTGTCATCCTCGGGCCGATCGCCGAGGAGAACTTCATGAACTCGATGATCAGCTTCTCGAACGACTGGACGGTGTTCTTCACCCGGCCGATCTCCGGCTCGATCGTGGCGTTCACCGTGCTGGTGCTCCTGCTGCCGCTGTTCCAGCGCATGATCGCCAAGCACCGGGCGCGGGGTTCCTGAGGTTCGTTTCCGCCGACCGGGCTGCTATCATTCCGGCGCCTGTTCCCGCGTTCACGGAAAATGCGTGCCATGAAATACCCGTTCGTGCCGTTCCCACAGCGCAAGCCGCTTCGCTGGCCCAACGGCAAGCGCCTCGCCGTGATGATCACCACCAATCTCGAATACTGGGACGCCACCAAGGATACGCCGAAGCCGTTCTATCCGGGCGGCCCCGGCATCGTCGGCGGCGACCTGCCGGGCAATGTCTATGACAACCCGAACTACACTTGGCGCGAATACGGCCAGCGCGTTGGCGTCTGGCGCATGTTCGAGCTTTTCGACCAATTCGGCGTGCCCTCGACCTGCACCATGAACGCCAAAATGGGGCTGGAGCGCCGCGCGGTGATCGACGCGGCGCTGCAGCGCGGCTGGGAGATCGTCGCGCATAATTATGTGCAGACGGAATTGCTCGCCGACTACTCGTTCGACGAGAACAAAGAGCGCGAGGTGATCCGCGAGACGCTGCGGGTCTATAAGGAGGTCTGCGGCAAGCCCGCGAAGGGCTGGCTGTCCAGCTCGCTCCGCTGCACGCTGAACACCGTGGACATCCTCGCCGAGGAGGGGCTGATCTTCACCACCGACCTGCTCAACGACGATCAGCCCTATCTGGTGGAAACCCGCTCCGGAAAAAGGATCGTGTCGATTCCCTACACGTCGGAGGTCAACGACTTCACCGTGTTCATGCGGCAGGGCCAGGACGTCGACGGTGCCTTCAACGTGTTCAAGGAGGGCTTCGACTGGCTCTACCGCGAGAGCGCCACAAGCGGCCGCTTCATGAACGTCGGGCTGCATCCCCACGTCATTGGCCAACCGTTCCGCATCCGGGCGCTGCACGATTTCCTCGCCTACGTGAAATCGTTCAACGATGTCTGGTTCGCCACCCGCGAGGAGATCGCCGAGTGGTACCTGAAGAATCACGAAAGCCACATCGCGCCATGAACATCGACACACCCATCGCGAGCGAGCAGGCCGCCGACCCGGTGCGGCGCGCGAGGCTGTTGCGTCCGCTGATCGAGGCGGCGTCGCCCGCGATCGAGCGCGGCGGCCGGCTGACGCCCGAGGTGCTTGAGGCGCTCTATGACGCTCGGCTGTTCAAGATGCTGCTGCCGCGTAGTTGCGGCGGCGATGAGGTTGACCCAATCACCTTCGTCAACGCCATCGAGGAGCTTGCCAAGGCTGACGCCAGCACCGCCTGGTGTGTGGCGCAGGCGTCAGGCTGCTCGATCGCCGCGGCGTATATCGATTCCGATATCGCGGCGGAGGTTTTTGGCCCGCGCGACGCCGTGGTCGCCTGGGGTCCGGTCGGACCTACGGTCAAAGCGACCGCGGTCGACGGCGGCTATCGCTCCACCGGCACGTGGTCTTACGCCAGTGGCAGCCGCCATGCGCAATGGCTCGGCGGCCATTCCCCCCTCGTGGATGCCGACGGCAAGCGCTGCGTCGGCCTGGACGGCAAGCCGGCCGAGCGGACCATGCTGTTTCCTAAATCCAAAGCCACGATCAGCGACGTCTGGCAGGTGATGGGCCTGAAAGGCACCGGCAGCGACAGCTATACGGTGACCGACCTGTTCGTGCCGGCCCGCCATACCTTTACGCGCGAGCTTGCCTCCGAGCGCCGCGAGAGCGGGCCGCTGTATCGCTTCACCACCTATCAGATTTACGGCTCGGCCTTCGCCGCCGTGGCGCTCGGCATCGCGCGGGCCACCCTCGACGCCTTCATGCAGATGGCGAGCACCAAGGTACCGATGCTTGGCTCCAAGCCGCTCCGCGATAATCCGGTGGTGCAATCCAAGGTGGCGGTCGCCGAGGCGCAGTGGCAATCGTCGCGCGCCTATCTGATGGCCGCGCTCGGCGACATGTGGAACGCCGTGTTGCGCGGCGAGGACGCCACCATGCAGCAGCGCGCCCAGCTCCGGCTTGCCGCGGTCCATGCCGGCCATCAATCGAAGGAGGTGGTCGAGACCGCCTATCATTTCGCCGGCGGCACCGCGATCTTCGAGAACCAGCCGTTCGAGCGGCGGCTGCGCGACATCCACGCGGTCACGCAACAGGTCCAGGCGCAGTTCGTCAACTTCGAGGTGGCCGGGCAGGTGCTGCTTGGGCTGCCGGTGACGTCGAAGCTGATCTGATGGCCGACGTGGACAAGCAATCGCCAGCCGGCGTCTACGATCCGTCGCGGCACCGGATGCTGAGCTTCCACGACGCCGTCGCCAAATTCCGGGATGGCGCCGATACGCCGCGCGCCTATCTCGAGCGCTGTATCGAGCGCATCGAGGCGCTCGATTCCGCGGTGATGGCATTCGCCTTCCTCAATCTCGATCGCGCCCGCAAGGCCGCCGACGAATCCGGCGCGCGCCACAAGTCGGGCCGGCCGCTCAGCGCCGTCGACGGCACGCCGGTCGGCATCAAGGACCTGATCGAGACCTGCGACATGCCCACTGAATACGGCAGCGAGCTGTTTCGCGGCCACCAGCCGATGACCGACGCGGCCTCGGTCCGGGCGCTGCGCGAGGCCGGTGCGGTGCTGGTCGGCAAGACCGTCACAGTCTGTTTCGGCGGTGGCGATCCGTCCCGCACGCGCAATCCATTCGACACCCGCCGCACGCCGGGCGGCTCTTCGAGCGGCACCGCTGCTGCAGTTGCCTCGCGCATGTTGCCTGCCGCGCTCGGCACCCACGCGCGCGGCTCGACCATCCGGCCGGCGAGCTTCTGCGGCGTCTATGCGCTGAAGCCCACCTTCGGCGCCATCAACCGCCAGGGCTCGTTCTCGATGGCCTACAGCATGGACCATCTCGGCGTGTTCGGCGGCACGCTGTCCGACATGTGGACCACGGCGCGCACCATCGCGAGCCGCGCCGGCGGCGATCCGTCGCATCCCGGCCTGTACGGCGAGATCGCGCCGCCAGCGCCGCGCAAGCCCGCGCGTTTGATCCGTCTCGACACAGCCGGATGGGCGGCCGCCGAGCCCGGCGCCAAGGCGGCGTTCGAGGCTTATCTCTCGCGGCTCGTTGCCGCAGGCGTCGAGATCGTCAGCCGCCGCGACGATCCGGCGATCGAGGCCTATGAGACCGCGCACACCGGTACGCCGCAGCTCTGGACCAATCTCTATCGCTTCGAAATGCACTGGCCGATGCTGCAATACCGCGAGCGCTACAGCGACAAGATGCCGCCGCGTCTGCTCAAGGGCATCGAGGATGGCGCGCACATCACCCAGGACACCTATCGCGCCGCGCTGGCCGAGCGCGACGAATTCCGGGCGATGCATGACGCGCTGGCGCAGCGCACCGGCGGCTTCATCACCCTGTCATCGCCCGGCCCAGGCCCGATCGGCATGGACCAGGGCAGCGCCGTGTTCAACGAGGCATCGTCCGTTCTCGGCGCGCCGGCGATCAATCTGCCGTTGCTGGCGGTCGATCGTGCGCCGCTCGGCGTGCAACTGCTCGGCCGCTGGCACCAGGACGAGCGGCTGACCGCCGCCGCGCGCTGGCTCGCCGAAACCCATTTCGGCAATTCCGCCTAGCAATGCTTCTGGCGTGCGCCCGCGATTGACGTTACCATTTTTGCCGTTCCCGCCTTCCGACAGGAGATGTCCATGCGTGCCGTGATCGGTCTGTTCGCGTTCCTGCTGATGAGCCTGTCGGCCGGGAGCCATGCCGTGGCTTCGCCGGAGGGCAAGCGCATCATGCTGCTCGGCACCGCCAACACCAATCCGTACATCGGCGCCTGGACCTCGACCTTTGCCAAGTTCGCCACCCAGTCCGGCATGAAGGTGACCAACCTCACGTCGAACTACGATGCCGCCGTGCAGTCGCAGCAGGTCGACGACGCCATCGCGCAGAAGGTCGACATGATCGTGATGGTCTATGTCAACGATCAGGCCGTCGTCCCGGCGCTGACGCGGGCCAAGGCCGCCGGGATCCCGGTGGTGCTGATCGTCACGCCGCTGAAGAAGGACTATGAGGAGCTGTTCACCTCCTACATCGGCACCGACCACTACGAACTCGGCAAGCTGGCCGGCGAGGAGATGGTCAAGGGGCTCAAAGCCGCCGGCAAGACCAAGGGACAGATCGTCGCGGTGACGGGCGCCGCGCAGCAGCTCAACGTGCAGTCGCGCATGGCCGCGTTCAAGGACGTTCTGGCGAAGAACCCAGGCTTTGAGCTTGCCGCCTCCGAGGACGGCCGCTGGAACACCGCAATGAGCGAGAAGCTCACCGGCGAATTGCTGGTGCGATTCAATGCCAAGGGCGGCGTCGACGGCGTGTTCGCCATGGCCGACAACCAGGCCACCGGCGCGATCCAGGCAATCGAATCGGCGGGGCTGAAGGCTGGCGACAAGGGCATCGTCGTGGTCGCCAGCAACTGCATGAAGGACGGCATGCTGCACATCAAGTCCGGTCAGCAGTACGGCACCGCGACGCAAATCCCGACCGAAGAGGCCGAGATCGCGGCGAAGAAGATCGCCGCCCATTTCAATGGTCAGACACTCAAGAAATACGAGATGGTGCCGGTCCACGGCATCACCAAGGAGAACGTCGACCAGTACACCACGGGCTGCTCGTATTGAACCTCGATGCCCATTCTCGCCGTCGAAGGTGTCACCAAGCGGTTCGGCCCGAATGAGGTTCTGAAGAACGTCACGCTGGCGCTGGACACCCAGGAAATCCGCGCAATCTGCGGCGAGAACGGCGCGGGCAAGAGCACGCTGGTGAAGATCATCACCGGGGTTCACGCGGCTGACGGCGGCCGCGTCCTGATCGACGGTGCGCCGGTCGAGATTTCCGATCCGCAGCACGCCCAACAGCTCGGCATCGCGCTGGTGGCGCAGGAGCTGAGCCTCGCGCCGGCGCTGTCGGTGCTCGACAACATCTGGCTCGGCAACCGCGAGGTGCCGCTGTTCCACCGCCGGCAGGTGTTTCGCGACCGCGCCAGGGCGGCGCTGCAAAAGGTCGGCCTTGGCGACCTGCCGCTGGACACGCCGGTGTCGCAGCTCAGCATCGGACGCCGCCAACTGGTCGAGCTGGCGCGGATGCTGACGCGCGATGCGCGGGTGTTCATTCTCGACGAGCCGACCGCGACGCTGTCGGACGTCGAGATCGAGCGCATCTTCGACGCGCTTCGCGCGCTCAAGGCCGAGGGCAAGTCGGTCATCTACATCACCCACCGGCTCGGCGAGGTGTTCCAGGTCTGCGATACCGTCTCGGTGTTGCGGAACGGCGAACTGGTCGGCACCCGCCGCACCGCCGAGATCGACCGCGCGGAGCTGATGCAGATGATGCTCGGGCGGAGCCTCGGCGCGATGTATCCGAGCTGGGAGAGCAGGCCCGGCGAGACGATGCTGGAGGTGCGGAACTTGCGCGTGCCGCCGGTGGTGCAGAGCTTCGATCTCGTCGCCCCGCGCGGCATGGTGGTGTGCCTCGCCGGGCAGGTCGGCTCCGGCGCCGTCGAGGTGTTGCGGGCGCTGGCCGGGCTTGTCGCCGGCGCCAGCGGCGAGGTCGCGGTGGCCGGAGAGCCGATGCGGCTTCGGTCGGTGCAGCGGGCACAGGACGCCAAGGTGCAATTCATTTCCGAGGACCGCGCCGGGGAGGGGATTTTCCTGCGGCTGCGCGTCGGCGCCAATCTCGTGGCGCCGCGGCTGGCCGAACACAGCCGGTTCGGCCTGCTGGCTCGCCCGGCATTGCGCGCTACGGCCGCCAAACTTGCCGCGGCGGTCGGCGTCGATCGGGCGCGGCTGCGATCCCAGGCCGACGAACTGAGCGGCGGCAACCAGCAGAAGCTCGCCTTCGGCCGTTCGATCGGCAGCGACGGCGCCGCCCCCGGCGTGCTGCTGATGAACGAGCCGACCCGCGGCGTCGATGTCGGCGCCCGCGCCGAAATCTACCGGCTGATCCGGCAGTTCTGCGACCGCGGCTATTGCCTCGTCATGGCGTCCTCCGACATCGAGGAGGTGCTCGGCATGGCCGACGTCATCGTCAGCATGTATCGCGGCCGCCAGATCGCCACCTACCGGCGCGGCGAGGCCGACATGGCGCGCGTGCTGGCCGACATCACCCATCCGGCTGCAGCGGCATGACGGGCTTCCGGGCCCGCCATTGGGTGCTGGGCGTTCGCGTCGTCGCGGCGGCTGCCGTTGCATTCTTTGCGCTGACGACGCCGGGCTTCACCTCGCCGCTCAGCATCAACGCGCTGCTCAACGCCATCTCCTTCATCGGCTGCGTCGCCGTCGGCATGACCTTCATCACGCTGACCGGCAACATCATGTCGCTCTGCCTCGGCGCCACCGTGTCGGCGTCGGCGCTGGTGTTTCTGGCCTGCCTGTCGTTCGGCATCCTGCCGGCATTCGTGATCGCCATCGCATTCGGCGTCGTCATCACGGCGGCGCAGGGCTTCCTGGTCGGCGGCATTCGCGCCAATCCAATCCTGGTCAGTATCGCCGGCCTGTCGCTGCTGATCGGCGGCGCGGCGCTGGCGACCGGCGGCCAGCGCATCTATCCGGGCGGCGAGGGGCTGCAGATGTTCAAGGGCCGGCTCGCCGGCATCCCGGTCGAGGCGCTGTATTTCTTCGCGACGGTGGCGATCGGGCAATTCATCCTGTCGTGGACGCGGGTCGGCCGCGACATGGTGATGGTCGGCAGCAATCCGCGCGCCGCGGTTGCCGCCGGCATCGACACCGCACGCGCGGTCACCGTCGCCTACGTCATCGCCGGCGCCTGCTCCGCGATGTCGGGCGTGCTGCTCGCCGCGCGCTACGGCTCGGGCGACATGGAGCTCGGCACCGGCTATGACTACACCGCGATTGCCGCCGTGCTGGTCGGCGGCACCAGCATCCAGGGCGGCTCCGGTTCGGTGGTGCGGACGCTGATCGGCGTCACCGTGATCGCCGTGATCGAGGTCGTGCTGCTGCTGCGCGGCTTCAGCCAGCAGCTTCAGTATCTCATCACCGGCGTCATCGTGCTCGCCGTCATCATGCTGCACACCGTGGGGGAGCGGCGATGACGCGCGTTGTGACCCTCCTGCTCGGTCCCCGGCTGCGGCCCTTCACCACCATGGCCGGCGCCATCCTGGTGCTGGCGCTGATCGACCGCGGCACCGGCTATTTCTTCAGCCTCGGCACCGTGTTCAGCGTGATGCAGTTGTTCGCCACGTTCGGCCTGGTGGCGCTGGGGCTCGGCCTCTCGATCCTCATTCGCGAGTTCGACCTTTCGGTCGCCGGCATCGTCGGCCTCGCCGGCTGCATCGCGGTGATGACCGGCGGCAGCAACCCCTGGCTCGGCGTGCTGGCTGGCGTCGGCGCTGGAGTGCTGAGCGGCGTGCTGCAAGGCCTGATCATGACGCGGCTGCATCTGAGTTCAGTCGGCGTCACCCTCGGCGGCCTGCTGACGCTGCAGGGCATCACCTACGTGCTGACCGACAACAAGACCATCGGCTATCCCAACATCGCGGTGTCGCTGTCGCTCAACGCCCCGATCGGCGGCCTTGTCTCGGTGCGGAGCGCGGCTTGTCTCGCGGTGTTCGTGCTGGCGGCGCTCTTGATGCACTACACCCACATTGGCCGCGACGTCATCGCCACCGGCAGCGACCGACGGGCAAGCCGCGTCGCCGGGTTGAACACCGACCGCGTCGTCATCGGCGTGTTCGCCGCCTCCGGGGCCGTGTCGGCGCTGGCCGGCGTGCTGCTGAGCTACAGCCTCGGCGCGGCGTCTCCCATCGCGCTCGCCGACGTGCTGGCGCCGGCCGCCGCGGCGGCCATCGTCGGCGGCGTCTCGGTGGTCGGCGGCCGCGGTAGCCCGCTCGGCATCGCGGCCGGCGTGCTGACGCTTTGCGTCCTGCGCTCCGGCCTCTCCGCGATCGGCGTCGCGCCGTATGTCCACGATCTCGTCACCGGCGGCATCCTGATCGCCATCGCCATCCTCGACGCGCCCGACCTAATGCGCCGCGTCACCGCCTGGCGTCTCGACCGCGCCGAAAGGAAAGCCACGTGAGCGAGCCGTCGTCCTATCCGTTCGTGCCGCTGCCCGACCGCGCGCCGCTGAAATTTCCCGACGGCAACCGCGTCGCGCTTATTTTCACGATCAACATCGAATACTGGGAGCCGTCGCGGCCCGGCCAGAAGGAGCCGCTGTTCCCCGGTGGCCCCGCCACCATTCCGCATGTGCTGCCGGGCGACGTGCTCGACACCGCCAACTGGACCTGGCGCGAATACGGCCAGCGCGTCGGCGTCTGGCGGCTGATCGATCTGTTCGACGCGATGGGCGTGGCGCCGTCCTGCACCTGCAACGGCATGATCCTGACCGAACGCCGCCGCATCGTCGACGCCGTGAAAGAGCGCGGCTGGGAGCTCGTTCCGCACAACTGGGCGCAGAACGATCTGCTCACCTACTACGCCGGCAAGCCCGACGAGGAGCGCGCCGTCATCCGCAAGACGTTGGACAAATACCGCGAAGTCGTTGGCAAGCCCGCCAAGGCGTGGCTGTCGTCGGCGATCCGTGGCACGCCGCACACGGCAGGCTTCCTCAAGGAGGCCGGCCTGATCGCCTATTGCGACTACCTCAACGACGACCAGCCTTACCTGATCGACACCATCCATGGCCCGATCGTCTGCGTGCCGTACTCCAACGACATCAACGACTTCAACATGTTCGCCCGCGGCGGGCTGTCGACTCGCGACGGCGTCGACATGCTGAAGCTCTGCTTCGACCAGCTCCACCTGGAGGGCGCGAAGACCGGCCGTATCATGAATGTCGGCCTGCACCCGCATGTGATCGGACAAGCGCACCGGATCGCGGCGCTCCGCGAGTTCATCGAATACGTCAAATCGAAATCCGGGGTCTGGCTGCCGACCCGCGAGCAACTCGCCACCTGGTATCTCGGTGAGGCCGCGCGCCACATCCCGCGCTAGGCGCGCGCCTTGAGCTGCGTGACCCAGCCGTCGCCCTTCAGCCATGGCTCGAGCGTCGCGCGTTGCGGCGTTCGCTTTTCCAGCGCCTCGACCAGCCGCCACGCCAGGCAGAGATTGCATGACATCACCGGCGCGCCGCGCCAGCCGATCGTCTCTGCGATCGGCTGCAACGTCGGCATGCCGGTGCCGAGCATGACGATGGCGTCGAGCGGCTTGTCCTGCAGCGTTCGCACCGCCGCGCTGGCCGCCGATCCGCCCAGGCTGTAGATCGGATGAAAGCTGCTCGCGGCGTTGAACGCATTGGCGATCTCGCCGACCTCGAAGCCGTGGCTCTGCCAATATCCGACGCTCGCCCGATTGAGATCGTCGGGGTAGGGCGACACCAGCCCGATCTTTCGCGCGCCGAGCGCGTTCAGCGCGTCGACCACCGCCATCGCCGCCGTGATGAACGGCGCACCCTTCGCGGAAATATCCCGCACCACCGCGGCCTCGCGCTCGCGCCCCGCCAGATAAGACGCGCCGGTGCAGGCGGCGCCGACCGCGCCCACCGGCGCATTGGCGAACTGCTTCAGCGACGCGCCGTAATTGTCGAAGTAATCCACCAGCCGGTCGGTCATCGACGGCTTGTCGCTCATCAGCCGCGCGTTGATCATCGCCACGCCGCGCGGCCACAGGATGTTGAACTCCGGCTCGACCGTGGTGTTGGCCTGCGGCGTCAGCATGCCGACCAAGCCGCGCGAGGCGTATTCGAGCGACATCACGGTTGATCCGGCGGCTTGGCGCCGGATTCCTTCACCACCGCGCCGAGCCGCACGATGTCGCGCTTGACCATGGCGCCAAGCTCCTCCGGCGTGGTCGGGATGACGAAGGCGGCCTGCGGCAACACTTGCTCCTGCACCTCGTCGCTCTGCAGCGCCTTGACGAACTCGGCGTTGAGCTTCTGCACGATCGGCGCCGGCAGGCCTGCCGGCCCGAACAGGCCGAACCACTGCTGCATCTGCACGTCGGGATAGCCGGCCTCGGGCATGGTCGGCACGTCGGGCATGACGCGGATGGCGCTGCGTGCCGGCGATCGCCAGCATGCGAAGCCGGCCGCCCTCCACATGGGGCCGGGTCGACAGATAGGCCGCGAACAGCATGTCGACGCGCCCCGCCACCATGTCGGTGACGGCCGGCGCGATGCCGCGGTAAGGCACGTGAACGAGTTTGATGCCGGCGTGCTTGGCGAGCAGCACGCCGAGCAGATGCCCGCCGGTGCCGACGCCCTGCGAGCCGTAGGTCAGACCCTCGGGCTTGGTCTTGGCATAGGCGACCAGCTCGGCGACCGACTTCGCCGGGCTTGCGACCGGGACCGATCAGGATGTTGTTGAACGCGAGCAGCGCCGGTGATCGGCTGGAAGTCCTTGACCGGGTCGAACTTCAGGTCGGTGTAGAGCGTGGCGTTGATCGCGTGCGTGCCGGTGTGGCCCATCATCAGCAGGTAGCCGTCCGGCGGCGCGTTCTTGATCGCCATCGCGGCGACGTTGCCGGCCGCGCCCGGCCGGTTCTCGATGATGATCGTCTGCTTGATCGCTCTCGGCGACCTTGTTGGCCGACGAGCCGCATCACGATGTCGGAGCTGCCGCCCGGCGGAAACGGCACCATGATGGTGATCGGCCGCGACGGATAGTCGTCGGCGCGCGGCGGGCATCGCCGCGAGCAACAGCGCCGATCAAGCGCCGCACCGAATCATCGTCTGAGCCTCATTGCCGAACTCCGTCTTGGTACTTGCACTCTACGCCGTTGCAGCCGCGCGCCGCAGCCCCTCGATCATCGACGATTTCAGCAGATACGCCTTCAGCTTCGCCGGATCGTCGATGGTGCGCTGCAAGTCCTCCAGCATCGCGCGCCGCCGCGCCGGGTCGCGCTCCTGCATCCGGGTGCGGTTGCGATGCGCCTGCTGGATGATCTCCTCCTCGGCGATCGGCCGCCGCTGCCGCTCGTAGCGGTCGAGCGTGCGGTCGTCGGCGCCGTCCTGGATCACGCGCGACCAGCTTCTCGCACAGACTGAACGCGTCGTGGATGCCGCCGTTCATGCCCATGCCGCCGGACGGGCTGTTGAGATGCGCGGCGTCGCCGGCCAGGAACACGCGGCCCTTGCGATAGGCCGAGGCGAGCCGCCGGTGGATGCGATAGGGCCGCGTCTCCAGCACCTCGATCCGGCCGGCGTCCGGCACGATGTCGTGCAGCAAATCCTGCTGCGCCTCGTCCTCCAGCGCCTGCTCGGTGGTCTGGCCCTCGCGGGCGTAGAGGCTGACCCGCCAGACGCCGGGCAGGCGCAGCAGGCTGAAGGTGCCGTCCGGCTTCCAGCAATAGGAGACGTTGGACAGCCCTTCGAGCTTGTCGTGGAACGGATAGAGCGTGGTCGCGAGGATGGTGGTCTCGGGATAGATGTCGCCGGACAGCTCCACGTCGATGGCGCGCCGCACCGCGCTCCGCGCGCCGTCGGCGCCGATGACGTAGTCGGCGGTGAATGCGTCTCGTCGCCGGCTCGCACCTGCACCGTCGTCGCCGCTCTGCTCCAGCGCCGGTGACCGGCGTCGAAAAATGAATGGTCACGCTCGGCAGCTTGCGCACCGCCTCCAGCACGAAGTGCGCAATACTTCGCCTGCTCGCATTGCAGCCGGTAGGGATGCTCGCTGTCGTCCTTCAGCACCGAGAGGTCGAACACCGCGCGGTCGCCGGACGGATGCAGCCTGATCTGCCAGGTCGGGCAGACCAGCCCAGCCGCAAGCATCCGCGCCGTGATGCCGTAGGGCTCCATCATGTCGAGCGTCGGCGGATGGAACGTCGAGGCGCGAAGCTCCTCGGAGATCGCGGCCTCCGCCTCCAGCACCGTGACCGCGATGCCCTTGTGGCCGAGCAGCAGCGCCGCGGTCAGTCCGACCGGGCCGGCGCCGGCGATGATGACCTGTGTTCGGCTCATGCGCCTGGATGCGGGACCGCCCACGGCCGCTCGCTCTGGTCCCTGGCCTTGAACGCCGCGATCTTGTCGCGATAGCTCTCGGTCACCGCGATGTCGTCCCAGCCGTTGAGCAGCCGCATCTTGCGCACCGGATCGATGGTGAAGTTGTAGGTGCGGTTGCCGCAGACGATGGTCTGCTCCTCCAGATCGACCGTGACCGGCAGCTCCGGCGTGCGCTCCAGGTCGCCATGATCTCGGCTGCTTCGTCGTCGGTCACGATGGCGAGCAGCAGGCCGTTCTGGATCGAGTTGCCGGAGAAGATGTCGCCGAACGACGGCGCGATCACGGCGCGCACGCCGTAATCGTACAGCGCATAGACCGCGGCCTCGCGCGACGAGCCGCAGCCGAAGTTCCGCGCGCCGACCACGATCTTGGCGTTCCGCCACGCCGGCCTGTTGATCGGAAAATCCGGCTTCTCGTTGCCCTCGGCATCGAACCGCAAATCCTGGAACAGCACCTTGCCGATGCCCATCGCGCGCGTCCATTTCAGGTAGCGCGCCGGCAGGATCTGGTCGGTGTTGAGGTTGGCCTGGTTGATCGGGCAGGCGGGTCCGGTGAGCTTGGTGAATTTGTCCATCGCTACACCTTCCGCCCTTCCAGCAGCGGGCGCACGTCGGCGAGATGGCCGGCGACCGCGGCGGCCGCGACCATCGCCGGCGACATCAGATGCGTCCGCGCGCCCGGCCCCTGCCGGCCGCGGAAATTGCGGTTGGTGGTCGAGGCGCAGCGTTCGCCCGAGGCGACCAGATCGCCGTTGATGCCGACGCACATCGAGCAGCCGGACTCGCCCCATTCCAGGCCGGCGTCGCGGAAGATGCGGTCGAGGCCTTCCTGCTCGGCCTGCAGCTTGATCAAGGTCGAGCCCGCCGAAACGAGACCCGGCACCTTGCTCGGTGCGGCCGGCCAGCACCGCCGCGGCCGCGCGCAAGTCCTCGATCCGCGAATTGGTGCAGGAGCCGATGAACACCCGGTCGACCGCGATGTCAGTGAGCTTCTTTCCCGGCGCGATGCCCATGTAATCGAGCGCGCCGCGCAGATATGTTGGCGCGGCTCTCGTCCGGCTCGCGCGCCGGATCGGGCACGCTTCCGTCGATCGGCAGCGCATCCTCGGGACTGGTGCCCCACGTCACGATCGGGGCAATGGCTCTCGCATCGAGGCTGACATCGGTCTCGTAACTCGCGCCGTCGTCGGTCGGGAGCTTCGACCATTGCCTCGACGGCGCGGTCGAACTCCGCGCCCTTCGGCGCATAGGGCCGGCCCTTCAGATAAGCGAACGTCGTCTCGTCCGGCGCGACCAGGCCGCAGCGGGCGCCGGCCTCGATCGACATGTTGCAGAGCGTCAGCCGGCCTTCGATCGACAGCGCCCGGATCGCCGAGCCGGCGAACTCCAGCGCGCAGCCGGTCGCGCCGTCGGCGCCGATCTTGGCGATGATGGCGAGCACGATGTCCTTGCCGGAGATGCCCGGCGCCGCTTGGCCATCCACCGTCACCCGCATCTGCTTCGGCCGCTTCTGCCAGATCGTCTGCGTCATCAGCACGTGTGCCACCTCGGAGGCGCCGATGCCGAAGGCGTAGGCGCCGAGCGCGCCGTGGGTCGAGGTGTGGCTGTCGCCGCAGACCACCAGCAGGCCGGGCAGGGTGAGCCCCTGTTCCGGGCCGACCACATGGACGATGCCCTGCCGCGGGTCGTCGAGGCCGAACAGCTTGACGCCGTGCTTAGCGGTGTTCTCCTCGACCTGGCGCACCATGCGCGCCAGCTCCGGATTGGCGATATTGGTCCGCGAGCCGCGGGTCGGCACGTAATGGTCGGCGACGCCGAAGGTCAGGCCGGGCTCGGCGACCGTGACGCCCCGTTCGGCCAGCTTGCTGAAGGCGTGGAACGAGCCCTCGTGGACGTAGTGCCGGTCGACCCAGAGCAGCGAGGAGCCATCCTCGCGCCGCAGGATTTCATGGGCGGCCCAGAGCTTGTCGATGATGGTTTGGGGCTGGTTCATGGGATCGGCAGGCCGAGGATAATATAGAAGGCGGCGCGGACCAATGTTAGGCTTCGGCCCTGTCATCGGGAGGGGCCTCCATGTCTCGTTCGTTTTCGTCCGTGAATCGCCGCAAGTTCCTGCAATCCACCGCGCTCGGCGCCGCAACGCTGGCGGCGCCGTCGGTGCTGCGTGCGCAAGGGGCGCCCGTCAAAATAGGCGTGCTGCATCCGGTGTCGGGGGCGCTGTCCTACTCCGGCCAGCAGGGCCGCATCGGCGCCCAGCTCGCGATCGACGAGATCAACGCCGCCGGCGGCATCAAGTCGCTCCGCGGTGCCAAGATCGAGGCGATGCTCGGCGACGCGCAGTCGACGCCGGACGGCGGCAACGCCGAGGTCGAGAAGATGAACGGCGCCGGCGTCGCCGCGGTGGTCGGCGGCTATGCCAGCGCGATCTGCCTGTCGGCCAGCCAGACCGCGGCGCGCTACGATCTGCCCTATGTGGTCGACGTTGGCGTGGTCGACAGCATCGTCAGCCGTGGCCTGAAGAACACCTTCCGGTTCGGCCCGGGCTTCGGCGTCATCGCCAAGACGGCGCTAGAGAACCTCGCGGTCATCAACGAGCAGGCCGGCAAGCCGGCCAAGACCGTGATGATCGTCCATGAAGACTCGGCGTTCGGCGCGGGCCTCGCCAAGCTTCTGAACGCCCAGCTTCCGGAGAAGGGCTTCCAGGTGCTGGAGACGATCCCGCATCCGACGCCGACTCGCGATTTCAACAACGTCGTGCTGAAGATCAAGGCCAGCAACCCGGACCTCGTCATTCCGGCGAACTACTACAACGAGTATGTGCTGCTGGCGCGGACCATGCAGCAGCAGAAGGTCCGCCCCAAGGGCATCTACTCGGTGCTCGGCGGCGCTGCGTCGTCCTACAAGTTCGTCAAGGAATTCCCGGAAGCGGCCCAGTACATCATGGACTGCAATCACTGGTTCGATCCGAAGAACCCAAAGGCAATCGAGCTGAAGAAGAAGATCGAGGCGAAGGGCGAGTTCTTCACCTACGAAGTCTACATGAACTACTCCTGCATGCTGCTGCTCGCCGACGCGTTGGAGCGCGCCGGCAGTGCCGAGCGGCCGAAGATCATCGCCGCGCTGGAGAGCTCGACCTTCGCCGGCCACGTCATGCCGTACGGCCCGACCAAGTTCGTCAACGGCCAGAACGAGGGTGCGGCGCCGGTCAACACCCAGGTCATCGACAAGGACATCCAGGTGATCCTGCCCGCCAAGTTCGCCTCGGCGAAGGCCGTGTTCCCGATGCCGGGCTGACGGAGCGGGATGCTTTCGCCGGTCATCCTTGTTCCCGCGATCCTGAACGGGCTGATGACCGGCGCGGTCTACGCGCTGGTCGCGCTCGGGCTGACGCTGATCTATGGCGTGCTGCACATCATCAACTTCGCCCACGGCGCGCTGTTGACCGCAGCGATGTTCGCCGCCTTCTTCGCCCATAAGCTGCTCGGCCTCGATCCCTACGTCGCGGCGGTTTTCCTGACGCCGCTGTTCTTCGCGCTGGGCTATGGCCTGCAGCGCTTCGTGATCGGGCCTGCCGCCCATGGGGAGGACCGCAACATCCTGCTGGTGACGCTCGGGCTTGCCGTCGTCATCGAGAACGCATTGCTGTTTGCGTTTCGCGCCGACACACGCACCATCAATCTGCCGTACGCCTTCGATGTGGTCGAGATCGGCAACGCGTTTCTCGCGGTGCCCCGCGTGATCGCCTTCGCTGCGGTGATTGTCGTCGCGCTGGTGCTGTGGCTGATCATGCAGTGGACCGACACCGGCAAGGCGATCCGCGCGGTGGCCAAGGAGAAGCTCGGCGCCGAACTCGCCGGCATCGACGTCGCACATATCTATGCGGTGACGTTCGGGCTCGGCACCGCGTGCCTTGCGATCGCGGCCTGCCTGCTGATCCCGACCTATTACGTCAACCCGAGCGCCGGCAACGCCTTCGTGCTGATCGCCTTCACCGTCGTGGTGCTGGGCGGCATGGGCTCGGTGACAGGGGCCCTGATCGGCGGGCTGTTCGTCGGCGTGGTGGAAAGCCTTTCCAGCCTCTATCTCGGCGAGTCGCTCGGCCAGATCGGCATTTTCGTGATGTTCATCGTGGTGCTGCTGGTCCGCCCGAGCGGCCTGTTCGGCGAGCGCGCGTGAGGGCGTCCGCGCCGATCGTGTTGGTGGTGGCGCTGCTGGCCACTGTCCCGTTGTTCACTGCCTCCAACGTCGTGCTGAACTTCCTGGTGATGGCGTTGCTGGTCGCGCTGGTCGGCCAGGGCTGGAATCTGCTCGGCGGTTACGGCGGCCAGTATTCCTTCGGCCACGCCGCGTTCTTCGGCACCGGCGCCTATGTCACCGCGATCCTGCAGATGCGCTACGGTGTCAACGCTTGGCTCGGGCTGGTGATCGGCATCGCCGCCGGCGCGCTGGTCGGCGCGGTGATTGGTGCGCTCAGTTTCCGCTCCGGTCTCAAGGGCTCGTATTTCGCGCTGGTGACGCTCGCCTTCGCCGAGGTGCTTCGCATTGTCGCGAGCGTCACGCCGATCACCGGTGCCGGCGTCGGCACCCTGATCAAGCTCGACCTCCGCCCCGAGGCGTTCCAGTTCCAGAGCCGCGTGCCGTTCTACCTGATCATCGTTGGCATGGTCGGGCTGTCGCTGATCCTGGTTCGTCTCATCGAGAACAGCCGGTTCGGCGCCTATCTCGTCGCCGTCCGAGAGAACGAGGAGGCGGCGAAGGCGCTCGGCGTCGACGTCACCCTGGTCAAGGTCGGCGCCATGACGCTGTCCGCGGCGATCACCGCGGCCGGCGGTTGCTTCTACGCGCAGTATTTCCTGTTCCTCGACGCCGCCATCGCCTACGGCCCGTGGATTTCCATCGAGGCGCTGCTGGCGCCGATCGTCGGCGGCGTCGGCACCGTGTTCGGGCCGCTGCTCGGCGCGCTGGTGGTCAAGGCGCTCGGCGAGCTGACCAAGATGGTCGCGGGCGACGCGCCCGGCCTTGATCTCGTCATTTACGGCCTGGTGCTGGTCGCCGTGATCGGCTTTGCGCCGCGTGGCATCGCAGGCCTTATTTCGCGGCTCACGTCGGGGCGCAACCATGGCTGACGCGCTGCTTCGTGTCGAAGGAATCGCCAAGCGCTTCGGCGGCCTGCTTGCCGTCGACAACGCGTCGTTCACGGCGATGCCCGGCGCCATCACCGCGCTGATCGGGCCGAACGGCGCCGGCAAGACCACCTTGTTCTCGATCATTGCGGGCTTCCAGCGGCCGAGCCAGGGCCGCATCTTCTACGACGGCGCCGACATCACCGGCGAGCCGCCGCACAAGCTGGCGCGGCGCGGCATCGCGCGCACCTTCCAGATCGTGCAGCCGTTCGTGGGTCTCACCGTGCGCGAGAACATCGCGATCGGCACGCACCTGTCACGCCCGCGCCGCGCCGATGCGCTGGCCGCGGCCGGCGACATCGCCGGCTCCGTCGGCCTCGCGAGCCAACTCGAAAAGCCGGCGTCGGCGCTCACCGTCGCCGGGCGAAAGCGACTGGAACTGGCCCGCGCGCTCGCCATCGCGCCGCGCCTGCTGCTGCTCGACGAGGTGCTGGCCGGGCTTAACCCGTCCGAGGTGCGAGACATGGTGCCCGTGATCCGTGCCATTGCCGAAAGTGGCGTCACCATCGTGATGATCGAGCACGTCATGCAGGCGGTGATGCAGCTCGCCGCGCAAGTCTATGTTCTCTCGGAGGGGCGCATCATCGCCACGGGCTCTCCGCAAGCGGTCGCCGCCGACCCGCGCGTGATCGAGGCCTATCTCGGCCGTGGCGCCGCCACGCGAATGGCGGCGGGAGGGGCGCATGCCTGAGCCCATCCTCGCCATCAGCGGCCTGCACACCGGCTACGGCTCGACCGAAATCCTCCGCGGCGTCGATCTTGAAGTCCGTCCCGGCGAGATCGTCGCCGTGCTGGGCAGCAACGGCGCCGGCAAGTCGACCATGAACCGCACCATCTCCGGGGTGATGCGGGCGTGGCGCGGCACCATCCGCTTCAAGAGCGACAGCATCGAGCGCGAGCGCCCGGCCGGCATCGTGGCGCGCGGCCTGATCCACGTGCCGGAAGGCCGCCGGATATTTCCCAACATGACGGTGCGCGAGAACCTCGACCTCGGCGCCTATCGACGCGGTCGCGCCAACCGCGCCGCCAACCGTGCCCGGGTGTTCTCGATCTTTCCGCGGCTGGCCGAGCGCCAGAGCCAGCGCGCCGGCACGTTGTCTGGCGGCGAGCAGCAGATGCTGGCCATCGGGCGCGGCCTGATGGCCGAGCCGGAGCTTCTCATCCTCGACGAGCCGTCGCTCGGGCTGTCGCCGCTGTTGGTCGAGGAGCTGTTCGCCCTGATCAAATCCATCAACGCCGACGGCATCGCGCTCCTCCTGGTCGAGCAGAACGTGGTGCAAAGCCTGGAGGTGGCGCAGCGAGCCTATATCCTCGACAATGGCCGGTTCGTGCTAGAGGGAAGCGCTGCCGACATCGCCAACAATCCCGAACTCAAGCGCGCCTACCTTGGTATGTGATCATGCTGGAATGTGACCATGGCTGACGCCGAAACGCTCCGCTCCCGTCTTGCCCGCAAGCCCATCGTCGTGGCGCCCGGCGTCTATGACCCGTTCACCGCGCTAGTCGCGACGCAGGCGGGCTTCTCGACGCTCTATGTCTCGGGCGCGGCGATCGCCTACACCAAGCTCGGCCGGCCCGACATCGGCCTCGTCACCATGACGGAGGTGACGCAATCGCTGGCGCTGATCCGCGACCGCGTCGACGCCCACCTTGTGGTCGATGCCGACACCGGCTACGGCAATGCGCTCAACGTCGTTCGCACGGTGCGCGAGTTCGAGCGCGCCGGCGCCACCGCGATCCAGCTCGAGGACCAGGATTTTCCGAAGCGCTGCGGCCATCTCGACGGCAAGACGCTGATCCCGGCGCTGGAGATGTGCGGAAAAATTCGCGCCGCGGTCGACAGCCGCCGCTCGTGCGAGACTTTGATCATGGCGCGCACCGACGCCGTCGCGGTCGAAGGCTTCGACCGCGCCATCGAGCGCGTGCAGATGTACCGCGAGGCCGGCGCCGACATGCTGTTCGTCGAGGCGCCGCGCTCACGCGACGACCTCGCCCGCGTCGCCACGACCTTGGGCGGCGGGCTGCCACTGCTCGCCAACATGGTGGAGGGCGGCAAGACGCCGACCTTGCCGGCCGCCGAATTGGAGGCGCTGGGCTTCGCCATCGTGATCTTTCCCGGCGCGATTGTCCGTGCGCTGGGCTTCATGGCGAGCGAATTCTACGGCTCGCTCGCCTCGCATGGCTCGAACGAGCCGTACCGCAACCGCATGCTCGACTTCAACGGCATCAACGAACTGATCGGCACGCCCGAGATGATGGCGCTCGGCAAGCGCTACGAGACGAGTGCGAAGTGAAATCGCTCGATCCCGTCACGCTCGCCGTGCTGAACGGCCGCCTGGTCCAGATCGCCGATGAGATGGACGCCACGCTCTATCGCTCGGCGTTCAACCCGATCATCGCCGAGGCGCACGACGCCTGCCACGGCCTCTATCACGCCACGACCGGCGCGACGATGGTGCAGGGCACCTCGGGGCTGCCGATCTTCGTCGGCGCCATGGCGTTTGCGGTGAAGGCCGTGATCGACAAGGTGGCGCGCGATGGCGGGCTTGAGGCCGGCGACACTTATATCTTCAACGATCCCTACGATGGCGGCACCCACCTCAACGACTTCCGCTTGGTGCGTCCGCTGATGCGCGCCGGCACGGTGTTCGCCTGGATCGCCTCGGTCGGCCACTGGCTCGACATCGGCGGCGCGGTGCCCGGCAACTACAACCCGAAGGCCACCGAGAGCTTCCAGGAGGGCGTTCGCTTTCCCCCGGTGAAGCTGTTTCGCGGAGGCGTGCTGCAGCAGGACATCATCGACATTCTCGCCGCCAACTCGCGCGTGCCGCAATCGAACTGGGGCGACCTCAACGGCCAGATCAACGCGCTCGATCTCGGCGAGCGCAGGCTTCACGCGCTGCTCGACGAGTATGGCGACGGCACCATCGCGTCGGCGCTCGCGGCGCTGGCGTCCCGCGCCGAGGAGCTGATGCGCGCCAACATCGCCGCGCTGCCGGACGGCACGTATTCGTATGATGATTTCCTCGATAACGACGGTGTCACCGACACCCCGCTTCGGATAGCGCTCGACCTTACCATCGCGGGCGACCGCATGACTCTCGACTTCTCGCGCTCGGCGGGGCCCTGCGACGGGCCGCTCAACATCGCGCGCTCGACCGCCATCGCAAGCTGTTACGTGGCGTTGAAGCACATCTTCACCGACGTGCCGGCCAACGCCGGCTGCCTCGCGCCGATCGAATTCGTCATTCCCGACACCACGATGCTTGCGGTCTCGGCGCCGCGGCCGGTCGCCGGCTACACCGAGACCATCCTCCGCGTCATCGACGTGATCTTCGGCGCCTTCGCCAAGATCGCGCCCGAGCGCGCCAACGGCAGCCCGTTCGCCACCATCAACGCGCTGTCGCTCGCCGGTTGGCGTGAGCATCACCGGCGCTGGATCATGTTCTGCTTCTTCGGCGGCGGGCTCGGCGGCAATCCCGAGGGCGACGGCCTCAACCACAGCAACAATCCGATCTCGACCGCGACGATCCCGCCGGTGGAAATCCTGGAGTCGCTTTATCCGGTGATGTTCACCCAATGGGCGCTTCGTCCGGACTCCGCCGGGCCGGGCCGGCACCGCGGAGGGCTCGGCGCGATCTACGAGATCGAGGCGCTGGCCGCCGGCGGCGCCGATGTGTTTTTGATCGGCGAGCGCGGCAAGTTTCCGCCGTTCGGCGTCGGCGGCGGGGGACCTGCGGCGCTCAATCGCTTCGTCTATGACACCGAGGTAGGCGAGGCGACCCCGCCGATGGTTTCCAAGATCACCGACGTCCGCATCAAGCGCGGCCAAAAGGTGCGGTTGGAGACGCCGGGCGGTGGCGGCTTCGGCGATCCGGCGATGCGTGATCCGGACAAAGTCGCCCGCGATGTCCGGTTCGGCTACGTCACGCCAGAGGCAGCGCGCCGCGACTACAAGGTGGTGCTGCGCGACGACGGCTCGCCGGACGCCGCCGCGACCATGAAAGCGCGCTCCTGACCATGTCCAAGCGTGGCGCCATTGTCGGAGTCGATGTCGGCGGCACCTTCACCGACCTGTTCATGCTCGACAGCTCAGGCTTCCGCACCGCCAAGGTGCCGTCGCACCGCGGCGACGAATCGCAGGGCTTTCTCAACGGCCTGACCGCGCTTGGCGGCGCCGCCGCCATCGGCTCCATCGTCCACGGCACCACGGTCGGCACCAACACGCTGCTGGAGCGGCGCGGCCCCAGGATCGGAGTCATCACCACGCGCGGCTTTCGCGACACGCTCGAAATGCGCCGCCGCGACCGCCGCCGCACCTGGGGCCTGTGGGGCGATTTCGTGCCGATCGCCGACCGCGACATGCGGCTTGAGGTCGATGAGCGGACGCTCGCCGACGGCACCATCCGCGCGGCGGTCGATCCGGCCGAGGTCCGCGCCGCGGGCAAGCTTCTGCTCGACAACGGCGCGCAGGCGGTCGCCATCGTCTTCATCAACGCCTACGCCAATGCCGACAACGAGCGCCGCGCGCTCGCCGAGCTGCGCGAAGTGTGGCCCAACCAGTTCGTCACCGCCTCGCACGAGGTGCTGTCCGAAATCCGCGAGTTCGAGCGCTCGTCGACGGCGGCGCTGAACGCGTATCTCCAGCCGGTGGTTGCCGCTTATCTCGGCAAGCTCGATCGGGCGCTCTCGGCGCAGAAATTTCCCGGCCAGCTCCACATCGTGCAGTCGAACGGCGGCATCATGTCGACGGCGACCGCGCGGAAGCTGCCGGTGCGCACCGCGCTGTCCGGGCCGGCTGCGGGCGTGGTCGCGGGCGCGGCGCTCGCCAGGGCCGCGGGCTTCGACAATGTCATTACCTGCGATCTCGGCGGCACCTCGTTCGACGTCTCGGTGATCGCAGCCGGCAAGGTCGCGGTGGCGGCGCAGACCACCGTCGATTTCGGCCTGGTGATCCGCACGCCGATGATCGAGATCACCACCATCGGGGCGGGCGGCGGCTCGATTGCATCGGTCGATCGCGGCGGTCTCCTGCATGTCGGCCCAGAAAGCGCCGGCTCGGTGCCGGGGCCGGCCTGCTATGGCGCCGGCAACACCAGACCGACACTCACCGACGCCCAGGTCGTGCTCGGCCGCATCAACGCCGCGCGCCCGCTCGGCGGCGAGTTGAAGTCACTCGATGTCGAGGCGGCGAAGCGCGCCATTGCGGCCCACGTCGGCGAGCCGCTGAAGCTTTCCACCGACGCCGCCGCGGCGGCGATCGTGCGTGTCGCCGAGGCGCGCATGGCGGGCGCCATCCGCCTCGTTTCGATCGAGCGCGGCCACGACCCGGTGCGCTTCATCGCCATGCCGTTCGGTGGCGGCGGCGCGTTGCACGCGGGCGCGCTGATTCGCGAGATCGGCCTCAAGTCGGCGCTGGTGCCGCGCTTTCCCGGCATCACCTCGGCGCTGGGCTGTGTGCTGGCCGACTTGCGCCACGACATGGTGCAGACGCTCAACGTCATGCTCGACGGCCTCGACGCAGCGGCCTTGCAGCGGCGGATGCAGACGATGGGGCAGGAGGCCAGCGCGGTGATCGCCGCCGCCGGCATTGCGGTCGAGGAAACCGGCGTGTCGTACGAGCTCGACATGCACTACCTCGGCCAGACCCATACGCTCGCGGTGCCGCTGCCGATCGCAACGGGCGTGAGCGAGGCGACGATTCGCCGGGCGTTCGAGACCGCTTATCTCGCATCGTTCAGCCGGCTGCTTCCCGGTCTTGCGATGCGCATCGTCTCGCTCCGCGTCTCCGCCATCGGCCGTCGCCCGCCGTTCGACTTCTCGGCGTTCCGGCCCGGCGCCTCGGCGTCACTGGAGAAGGCGCGGATTGGCGCGCGCCGTGTCTGGTTCGATGGCGGCTGGCAGGACACGGCGATCTTCGCGCGCCTCGATCTGCCGGCCGGCGCGACCATCGAAGGGCCGGCGATCCTGGAGCAGCCCGACGCCACCACCGTGATCGAGCCGGGGCTGGCGGGGCGCATCGACGCGCTGGGCAATCTCATTCTGGAGCGCGCGCGATGAATCCAAAGACCAGCGCTCTCATTCTCGGGGATCTGCAGAACGATTTCCTGCACCGCGACGGCGCCTACGGCCGCGCCGGGCAGGGCGCTCCGGCGATCGCGGCGTTGCCGGAAAGGCTCGCGCCGCTGGTGGCGGCCGCGCGCCGCCGCGGCGTGCTGATCGTTGCGACACTGTTCACGCTGGTGCCCGGCCGCGGCGGCGAGCCGATCATCTCGCCGCATCTGGAGGCGCTCCGGCCGTTCCTCAAGAAAGGCGATTTCGCGCCCGGTTCATGGGGGCAGCGGCTGGTCGACCAACTGGCGCCGGCCGATGTCGAGATCGAGAAGATCGCGTATTCGGCGTTTCACGCGTCGCGGCTCGAATGGAGCTTGCTCAAATGCGGCATCGAGCACCTGTTCTTCACCGGCATCGTCACCAATGGCGGCGTGGCCTCGACCGTCCGCGACGCCCATGTGCGCGAGTTCGAATGCACGGTGATCGAGGACGGCTGCGCGGCGTTCTCCGATGATATTCATCGCGCCGCGATCGAGGGCCTCCGCCCGGTTGCAAAAATCGCGACCGTCGCCGGCGCCATCCAGGCGTTCGGCTAGTTTCGCGCTGGGCTACGTTGCCTGCACCGCGCTTGTCCCAAACTGTGAAATGTGGTTTCGATTCATCCGGTCGGGGCGGACCGAAAAAGGTGCAGCCGTCATGAGTGTGCTCGGTTCCGTCGTATCGCGTGCCGCCCTTGGCCTTGCGCTTGCCGCCGGGATTTCAGTCGCGCAAGCGGAGGATTTTCCGGTCCGCCCGGTCAAGATCATCGTGCAGACCGCGGCCGGCAGCTCGCTCGATGTGATGGCGCGGCTGGTCGCCGAGCCGCTGTCGCAGATGTGGGGCCAGCAGGCCATCATCGTCAACCAGGCCGGCGCCGGCGGGCTGATCGCGTCGCGGGCGCTGGCGGCGTCGCCGGCCGACGGCTACACGCTGTTCCTGGCCGGCGGCTCGGTGTTCGTCGTGCTGCCGGAGGTCAACAAGAACCTCAACTTCGACGTCAACGAGTTCGTGCCGATCGGCTTCGTCGCCGAGCAGCCTTACGCGCTGCTCGTCTCCAAGCAGAGCGGCATCCATTCGACGGCCGAACTGATCGACCGCGCCAAGAGCGCGCCGGGCGGCCTCGACGCCGTTGCCGGCACCCGCGGCGGCCTGCAGCACATGACGGTGGAGGCGTTCCGAAGGTCAGGGCCGGCATCAAGCTCAACATGATCCACTATCCGGGCGCGGCGCAGTCCAGCAACGACGTCATTGCCGGCCGGGTGCCGATGATGATGCAGACCATCGCGCCGGTTGCCGGCATCATCGCGGCAGGCGAGGTTCAGCTGCTGGCGATCGCCTCCGACAAGCGCCTGCCGAACTATCCCGACATCCCGACCATCGGCGAAACCATTCCGGGCTTCACCTCGTCGGGCTGGTCGATCCTGGTCGCGCCGCAAGGCACGCCATCGGCGATCGTGCAGAAGATCAACGCCGATCTGCGCACCGTGCTGGCGCGTCCGGAGATCGTCAAGAAGCTCGAGGAGCTCGGCAACTACACGCGGCCGATGACGCCGCAGGAACTGGCCGACTTCGTTCGCGACGAGCGCGAGATCTGGGGGCCGATCGTCAAGCAGCTCGGTGCGCGCCGCGAAATGACCCTGGCCGACCAAGCCCCGGGCGAGCCGACAGGCCCGGCCGCAACAGCCGGATGCAGAACGGCAACCGGTTCAAGCTCGGCCTGTTCGGCATGAACTGCTCCGGTTCGGTCGCGACCACCGCGCCGGAGCGCTGGAACGCCGGCTGGGCGGAGAACCGCGAGGCGGCGCGGCTCGCCGACGCCGCCGGCATCGAGTTCCTGCTGCCGATCGCGCGCTGGCTCGGCTACGGCGGGCTGACCGATCGCCAGGGCACGAGCTTCGAGACGCTGTCCTGGGCCTCGGCGCTGCTCGCGGCGACCAAGGACATCGTCGACCTTCGCCACCGTCCACGTGCCGCTGGTCAATCCGGTGTTCGCGGCGAAGTCCTGCGTCACCGCGGATCATGTCGGCCGCGGCCGCTTCGGTCTCAACGTGGTGTCGGGCTGGAACGTCGACGAATTCGAGATGTTCGGCGCGCAGCTGCTCGATCACGACGACCGCTACGGCTACACCGAGGAGTGGGTCTCGGTCGTCAAGAGGATCTGGTCGGAGACAGAGCCGTTCGACTACAGCGGCAAGCATTTCAACCTGAAGAATGTCGGCGGCAAGCCGAAGCCCTGGGGCGGCAGCCGGCCGCTGCTGATGAGCGCCGGATCGTCGCCGGCCGGCCGCGCCTTCGCGGCGCGCCATGTCGACTGCCTGTTCATGGTGATCGCCGACGAGGCCAAGCTGGCCGACGAGATCGCCGCGTTGCGCGCGGGCCAGGAGCGGCTCGGCGTCTTTGCCAGCGGGCATCTGCTGTGCCGCGCGACGCCGAAGGAAACCAAGGAGTACTATCACTACCTGGTCCACGAGAAGGGCGATTGGGAGGCGGCCGAGGCCGCCATCCGAAGCGCCGGCTCGCCGGCGACACCCGCTCGCTGCCGCACGATCGCTGCACGCCATGATGGAGCGCTTCATCAGCGGCGGCGGCACCTTCCCGGTGATCGGCAGCTACGACGAGGTGGCCGCGACATTGAAGCGGCTGTCCGACGCCGGCCTCGACGGCATGGCGCTCGCCTCGTGAACTACGTGCAGGAAATGCCGCATCATCCGCGACGAAGTGCTGCCGCGCCTCGAGCGGCTCGGCCTGCGCGAGCCGCTGCACTGAGGGAGCGCATGCCGTGACGGCACGCACGACCCGCATGCAGAACGCCAACCAGTTCAAGCTCGGCCTGTTCGGCATGAACTGCTCCGGCTCGTTCGCCACCACCGCGCCGGAGCGATGGCTGGCCGGCTGGGCGGAAAACCTCGAAGCCGCGCGGCTTGCCGACGAAGCCGGCCTGGAGTTCGTGCTGCCGATCGCGCGCTGGATCGGCTACGGCGGCCAGACCGACCGCCAGGGCACGAGCTTCGAGACCCTGTCGTGGGCGTCGGCGCTGCTGGCCGCCACCGACGACATCGTCGCGTTCTCGACCATCCATGTGCCGCTGGTGCATCCGGTGTTCGCCGCGAAATCGATCGTCACGGCGGACCACGTCGGGGAGGGGCGGTTCGGCATCAACATCGTGTCGGGCTGGAACGTCGAGGAGTTCGCGATGTTCGGCATTCCGCTTCGCGAGCACGACGAGCGCTACGACTATTCCGCCGAATGGGTGTCGATCCTCAAGCGGATTTATTCGGAGGATCGGCCCGTTCGATCACGACGGCAAGTATTTCAACTTGAAGAACGTCGAGGGCAAGCCGAAGCCCTGGGGCCCTGGCCAGCCGATGCTGATGAGCGCAGGCTCGTCGCCGGCCGGCCGCAAGTTTCGCAGTCAACAACTCGACTGCCTGTTCATGGTCATCACCGAGGAGAGCAAGATTGCCTCCGACGTCGCGCAGGCCCGCGCCGTCCCCGGCGCCGATAAGGTCGGGCTCTACGCGAGCGGCCATCTGCTGTGCCGCCCGACGCCGAAGGAGACCGAGGAGTATTATCACTACCTGGTGCACGAGAAGGGCGACTGGGAGGCGGCCGAGCAGATCATTCGCCAAGCGCGCCGCCGGCAGTTCGCAGTCGCTGTCGCCAGGAGCTGATGCGCAAGATGATGGAGCGGGTCATCAGCGGGCGGCGCGACCTTCCCGGTGATCGGCAGCTACGACGAGGTCGCGGAGAAATTCTTGCGGCTGTCGCAAGCCGGGCTGGACGGGATGGCGTTGATCCTGGTCAACTACGTCAACGAAATGCCGATCGCTGCGCGACGAGGTGCTGCCGCGGCTGGAGCGGCTGAAGATTCGCCAAGCGCCGGGGACATTAGGAGACGGAAGCATGAACGCTGCGCTGCGGGACAAATACGCCATCGTCGGCACCGGCAAGAGCCGGCTCGGCCAGGTCGGCGCCAATTCGCTGGCGCTGCTGGAGGAGGCGATCAAGAACGCGCTCGACGAGGCCGGCCTCACCAACAAGGACATCGACGGCGTGGTGGTGCGCGGCGCCGACGACATCTACTCCCATCACCAGATGATCGCGCAGCGGCTCGGCGTCGACGCGAGCTTCAGCACCACGCCTCGACAACGGCGGCGCGAGCCAGATCCTGTCGATCATCCTCGCCGTGATGGCGATCGAAGCCGGCCTCGCCACCACCGTGGTGTGCGGCTACGGCCGCGACTCCTGGTCGCGCACCCATGCCAAGACCGGCGCCGGCATGGCGCAGAACGACCTGATCCCGGCGGCGCAGCGGCCGAAGGAGCATGGCCCCGAGTTCGGCCATTTCGGCGCGGTGTCGCAGCACGCCTTCGGCGCCCGCCGCCACATGTTCGAATACGGCACCACGCGCGACGACTTCGCGCAGATCGCGATGGCGTTCCGCGAGCATGCGCTGCGCAATCCCGAAGCGCGGATGAAGAAGCCGATGACCATCGAGGACTATTACAAGGCGCGGCTGATCGTCGATCCGTTCGGCATGTTCGACTGCAGCCTGAACAGCGACGGCGCCGGCGCGGTGGTCGTCACCTCGACCGAGCGCGCCCGGTCGCTCAAGCAGAAGCCCGTCCTGATCAAGGGCTTTGCCACCCACAACAACACCAAGGGCTGGATCGAGGAGGACCACATGCTCTCGACCGGCGCCGACGAGAGCGGCAAGCGCGCCTTCAAGATGGCCGGCCTCGGGCCCGAAGGACGTCGACACCGCGCAGATCTACGACTGCTTCACCTACATGGTGCTGACCCAGCTCGAGGACTACGGCTTCTGCAAGAAGGGCGAGGGCGGCGCCTTCGTCCGCTCCGGCGCGCTGCGCATGGGCGGCGTGCTGCCGACCAACACGTCGGGCGGCCAGCTTTCCGAGGCGCATGTCGAGGGCATGCTGCAGATCGTCGAAGGCGCGCGGCAGTTGCAGGGCGTCTACGGCGCCGATCGCCAGGTCACGGACGCCGAGATCGCGCTGGTCAGCGGCCACGGCGGCAACCAGGTCTGCCACTCGACGCTGATCCTCGGGAGGGCGTGATGGGGATGGAATACAAGAAGCCGATCCCGGTGCCGTCGCAGGAGTCGCAGCCCTATTGGGACGGGCTTCGCGAGCAGAAGCTGATGATGCCGCGCTGCGACGATTGCCAGCACCACTGGTTCCCGCCGTCGTTCCTGTGCCCGAACTGCAATTCGTCGAAATGGACCTGGACGAAGATGAGCGGCCGCGGCCGCATCTTCAGCTACGTGGTCTATCACCGCGTCTATCATCCGGCCTTCGCCGGCGAGGTGCCCTACGCGGTCGCGGTGATCGAGCTCGACGAAGGGCCGCGGATGTACAGCGAACGTGATCGGCATGCCGCCCGACAAGCTCGTCCTGCGACATGAAGGTCGAGATCGTCTACGAGCCGATCACCGACGACATCACGCTGCCGAAGTTCAAGCCGTCGCCGCGTGAGCACAGAAGGAATCGCCCATGACCGCCGGCGCCCTCGACGGCATCAAGGTTCTCGAATTCGCCAGCTATGTCAGCGGGCCGTTCGCCGGCATGCTGCTGTCGGATTTGGGCGCCGAGGTCATCAAGGTCGAGACGCCGGACGGCGGCGATCCGTTCCGGATGTGGGGCAAGACCGACTACAACGGCACCTTCGGCTCGATGAACCGCAACAAGAAGAGCGTCACGCTCGACCTCAAGACCAAGGCGGGGCAGGCGGCGGCGCGCAAGCTCGCGCTCACCGCCGACGTCGTCATCGAGAACTTCCGCTCCGGCGCGATGGACCGGCTCGGCCTCGGCTACGAGGCGCTGGCCGCCGACAATCCGCGGCTGATCTATTGCTCGATCACCGGCTTCGGCTCGGAGGGCCCGTACCGCAGCCGGCCGGGCTACGACACGGTCGGCCAGGCGATGTCGGGATTGCTCGCGGTGCTGACCGACCGCAAGGCGCCGCAGCCGATGGGCATCTCGCTCTCCGATCATCTGTCCGGCACCTTCGCGGCCTACGGCATGCTGGCGGCGCTGATGGCGCGCAACACCAGCGGCCGCGGCCAGAAGGTCGAGACCTCGCTCCTGCAGGCGACGCTCGCCTTTCTCGGCGAGAACGCCGCGAATTACTTCGAGGACGGCCGCGTGCCGTCGCGCGCGACGCGCTGTCAGCGCGCGCAGGTGTTCGCCTTCACCGCGGGCGACGGGCTGCCGTTCGTCGTCCATCTTGTCCTCGCCGGAGAAATTCTGGCGGGCCTGCTGAAGGCGACGGACCGCGAGGCGCTCGCCACCGACGAGCGGTTCCGCACCCGCGAAGTGCGGGTGAAGAACTACGACGCGCTTTGCGCCGAGCTCACCGCGGCGTTCCAGGACGAAGCCGCGGGCCGACTGGCTCGAGCTGCTCGAAGCGCAGGACGTGCCGTCGGGTCCGCTCAACACCATCGACGAGGTGTTCGCCGATCCGCAGGTCATCGCGCTCGACATGCGCAAAGCGACTGCCGCATCGCACCCGCGGCACGGTCTCGGTGGTCGGCAATCCGGTGCGCATGAGCGCGACGCCGCCGCGCGTCGAGACCGCCGCGCCAGAGCTTGGGGCGGACAACGACGCGCTGCTGCGCTGACAAGATACAAAGGGAGGAGCCGCATGAGGATCGTGGCAGCCGATCTGGTTCTGATCTGCGCGCGATGGCCGTGCTTGCGGCGGAGCCAGGCCGGCGCGCAATCGGCGGCCGACAATCCGGCGATGTATCAGGGGCCGGACCGCGAGCAGCGGCTGATCGAGGGCGCCAAGAAGGAGGGCCAGGTCACCGTCTATTCCTCGATGATCGTCGACCAGGCGCTGCGGCCCCTGGTCGAGGGCTTCCAGGCGAAATACCCGTTCATGAAGCCGCAATATGTGCGCGACGACCCGCCGCAGCAGTTGCAGAAGGTGATGGCGGAATCGCGCGCCGGCCGGTTCGTGGTCGATGTGCTGGAAAGCACCGGCCTCGAGGTGCCGGTCCGCGCCGCCAACATCAACCAGCCGTTCTGGTCGCCGCGAGATCGAAGCCTACGGCAAGGAGCACACCGATCCGCGAGAACTTCTGGGCGCCGACCCGCTTCAGCTATCTCGGTGCCTGCTACAACACCAATCTGGTCAAGCCCGGCGACATGCCGAAGAGCTTCGCAGGATTTCCTCGATCCGAAATGGAAGGGCAAGATCGCCTGGTCCAGCACCGTGATCGGCGCCATGCTGTTCATCACCGGCGTCCGCAACTTCATGGGCGAGGAAAAGGCCCTCGCCTATCTCAAGAAGCTTGCGATGCAGGACATCGCGCCGATCGCCTCGGCCAATCGGGTCGTGGTCGACCGCGTCATGGCGGGCGAATACGCGCTCTGCCTCGACGCGTTCCTGCACCATCCGATCATCAGCGCGCGCAAGGGCGCGCCGGTGGCGCCGCTGCCGCTCGATCCGGTGCTGACCGTGGTCAGCTCGGTGATGCTGCCGAAGGCGCCGCCGCATCCTTATGCGGCGATGCTGTTCATCGACTATCTGCTGTCGAAAGAGGGCCAGCAGCGGCTGCAGGGCGCCGACTATTTCCCGGCGCGGCCGGACGTGCCGGCCTCGCCCGACCTCGACAAGATCGTGCCGACGCAAGATCGGGCTGCATGAGAACTTCATTTCGCCGGCCAAGATGAACGCCGATCTGCCGAAGTCGCGGGCGCTCTACCAGGAGCTGTTCGCCAAGTGACGACTGCTGTCGCGCGAGACGGCGGCCGGTCGTTCGACGCCGCGCCTCGCCGCAGGCCTTGGTCGCTGATCGCGCTGCTCTGCGCCGGCGATCGTTCCGCCGTTCGTGTTCCTGGCCTATTCGAGCGTGCATGAGCTCGATCCGAGCGGCGGCTTCGGCGCCTTCACCTTTGGGCACTTCGCCGCGATCTTCGGCAGCCGCGCGTTCGGGCCGACGCTGCTCAACAGCATGCTCTATTCGCTGGGCTCGGCGCTGTTCGCGCTGGTGATCGGCGCGGCGCAGGCCTGGCTTGCCGAGCGGACCGATGCGCCATGCCGGCAAATCCTCTATCTGGCCTCGATCGTCTCGCTCGGCATTCCCTATGTCCTCTACATCGTCGCCTGGCTGCTGCTGCTCGGCAAAGCCGGGCCGGTCAACGCGCTGTTGCACGATTGGTTCGGCGGCACAGGGCCTGCCATCAACGTCTATTCGCTCGGCGGCATGATCTTCGTCGAGGGGCTGCTGTGGTCGCCGCTCGCCTTCCTGCTGCTGTCGCCGGTGTTCCGCAACGCCGATGCCTCGTTCGAGGAGGCCGCCAGCATCTGCGGCGCGGGGCTGGTCGCCACCACGCGGCATGTCACCCTCGGCATGGCGCGCCCGGCGCTGCTGGCGCTCGGCGCTGCTGGTGTTCATCAAGGCCTCGGAATCGTTCGAGGTGCCGGCGCTGGTCGGGCTGCCGGGCTCGGCGCGCGTGCTCACCAGCACGATCTACCAGCAACTGACATTGGAGATCCCGCCGGACACCGGCAGCGCGTCGGCGTTCGGCGTGCTGCTGCTCGTCGTCATGGCGGTGCTGCTGCAGATCTACGGTCGCGTCGCGGCGCAGACCCACCGCTACCAGACCGTCACCGGCAAGGGCTTCCGGCCGCGCGTGATGCGGCTCGGCGGTTGGCGCTATGCGGCCGGCGCGCTGATCGTCGCGATTCCCTGCATCGTCGTGGTGCATGCCGCTGGCGACGATCCTGTGGGCGGCGCTACTGCCGTACTATCAGCCGTTCAGCATCGCGGCGCTGCCGAAGCTTGGCCTCGCCAACTTCGTGCACGGTGCTGAACTCGCCTCGTTCCGCGGCGCCATTGCCAACACCCTGATCCTCGGCGCCGCGGCTGCGACCGTTGTCACCGCGCTGTCGGCGGTGGCCGGCTGGTGCGTGGCGCGACGGGTGAGCGGAGGCCGGCTGCTCGACGCGATCGCGGCGCTGCCGCTGGTGTTTCCCGGCCATCGTGCTCGGCCTGGCGTTTCTGGGCTTGTTCGTCCATGGCGGCACGCGGATTTACGGCACGCTGCTGTCGCTCGTCATCGTCTCGGTGGTGGCCTACATGCCGTATGGGCTTCGCTAGGCGGAGCTCGGCGTCATCCAGATTCATCCGGAGCTGGAGGAGGCCGCCGCCATCGCCGGCGCCCACCACGCCGGGACGTTCGTGCGGATCGTGCTGCCGCTGCTCGTTCCGGCGCTGATCTCATGCTGGCTGTTCGTCTTCCTGCTGGCGGTGCGGGCGGTGTCGCTGGTCCTGCTGCTGTCCGGACCGGACTCCCAGGTGGTGGCCGTCACGCTGTTCGATTTCTGGAACAACGGCCAGATCGGCGAGCTCGCGGCGCTGGGCTGCGTCTGGACCGCCATCATGACGGTGTTCAGTCTGGCGTTTTTTGTCGTGGCCCGCCGCTACCAACTGGCGGTCGGCTGAGCGAGCGGATTGATGCTGCTGAGCATTGAAAACCTGACCAAGCTCTACGCTCCCGGGGAGAGCCGGCGGCGGCATCCGCGACGTCGGCTTCGAGGTCGCGGCCGGCGAGTTCTACACAATGCTCGGGCCGTCGGGCTGCGGCAAGACCACCACCTTGCGCTGCGTCGCCGGCCTCGAGGAGCCGACCGCTGGCCGGATCGACGCTCGACGGCCGCGTCATCTTCGATTCGGCCGCCGGCACGTTCCTGCCGGCCAACCAGCGCCGGCTCGGCATGGTGTTCCAGTCCTACGCGGTGTGGCCGCACATGAGTGTGTTCGACAACGCCGCGTTTCCGCTTCGCATGGCGCGAGACCGGCGATGGAGCCGGGCGGACATCGCCGAGCGCGTGGCGCGTACGCTGGAGACCATGGAGCTGTCGCCGTTCGCGGAGCGCTCGGCCGCGCAACTGAGCGGCGGCCAGCAGCAGCGGCTGGCGCTCGCGCGCGCGCTGGTCGCCGAGCCGCGGCTGCTGCTGCTCGACGAGCCGCTCAGCAACCTCGACGCGCTGCTTCGCGAGCACATGCGGATCGAGCTTCGCCGCCTGCAAAAGGAGGTCGGCGTCACCGCGATCTACGTCACCCACGACCAGTCCGAGGCGCTGGCGCTGTCGGACCGCATCGCCGTGATGAACGACGGCCGCATCGTGCAGATCGGCACCCCGCAGCAAATCTATCACCAGCCGCGCAACGCCTTCGTCGCGGGCTTCGTCGGCCGCAGCAATGTGCTGCGCGGCCGGCTGATCGGGCGCAGTGGCGGCGGCGGCGTGCGGATCGAAACGGCGATCGGACCGGTGCTTTGCGAGGCGCCGGCCGGGTTAGGCGATATGGCGCCAGGCGCCGTGCTGATCCGGCCCGAGCATGTCGTTCTGGCGCCCGCCGGTGACGGCGAGCCGGGACCCAACCGGTTTCACGGCACGGTGTCGCAGACCGCGTTCCTCGGCGAGGCCGTCGAATCCATCGTTCAGGTCGCGGCCGTGAATATCCTGGTGCGAAGCGCTGCCGGGCCGCCTGGCGGCGCTGGGCCGGTTGAGCTCTATTTCCCGCCGGAGCGGACGCTCGCGATTGCCGCCGGCGATCCATAAGGCGGTATCCTGGCCCGCCGGAACGGAATGTGCCGCCGCGGCGTTGATGGCCGGCCTGCCGCAAGGCCTGTATTGTATTGGCGGGCCGAAACCCCATGAAGCTTTTTGAATGCCAGCATTGCGGGCAACCGCTTTATTTCGAGAACACCCGCTGCGAGAGCTGCGGGCGCGACCTCGGCTATCTGCCGTCCCACGAAACCATCACCGCGCTTGAGCCGGACAATCGCGGATTGCGGGCGCTGGCGGAGCGCGAGGGCCGCTACCGTTTTTGCGCCAATTGGCGCCTCGCCGCCTGCAACTGGCTTGTGGCGGAGGACAGCCCCGAGCAGTTCTGCGCCGCTTGTCGCCACAACCGGATGATCCCCGACCTCGCCGTCGACGACAATCTCGCCAACTGGAAGCGGATCGAAACCGCCAAGCACCGGCTGTTCTACACGCTGCTGAAGCTCCGGTTGCCGCTGCAGACCAAGCTTGAGGATCCGGAGCACGGTCTGGCGTTCGATTTCCTCGCCGTGCCGCCGCCCAATGCCGCGCCGGCGGAAGCGGTGCTGACCGGGCATGACCGCGGCCTCATCACCATCAACCTCGCCGAGGCCAACGATTCCGAACGCGAGCGCATGCGCCGGCAAATGGTCGAGCCTTACCGGACTCTGCTCGGCCATTTCCGCCATGAGATCGCGCACTACTACTGGGACCAGTTGGTGCGCGACACCCCCGGCATCGAGGCGTTCCGTCAATTGTTCGGCGACGAGCGCGAGGACTATGGCGCGGCTCTGCAGCGGCATTACGACAACGGGCCGCCGCCGGATTGGCAGGAGCGTTTCGTCACCGCCTACGCCAGCACCCATCCTTGGGAGGACTGGGCGGAAACCTGGGCGCACTACTTCCACATGGTCGACACGCTGGAGACCGCCTCGGCGTTCGGCCTCCGGGTTCGGCCGCACGTGATCAAGGGCGCCGACCTTTCGACCACATTCGACTTCGATCCCCACGCCGCGGCCATGGATCGCATCATCGACGCGTGGCTGCCGCTGACCTTCGCCGTCAACTCAATCAACCGCAGCATGGGCATGGCCGATCTTTATCCGTTCGTGCTGGCTCCGCCGGTCATCGTCAAGCTGTCGTTCATCCACGACCGCATCCATGCCGCCGGGGGGCCGCGAGCCGACCAGACCGGCGGCGCGCTCCGCGCCGTGATCGCCGGCCTCAAGCGCGGCGTCGGCTCGCTCGATCCGGTGTAGCCACCGGCCATCTGTCAAATGACACATCGAATTCGCAGGCCGTTCGCCTTGCATTTGCCCGCCACGCTCCCATGTCAGCGGCCATGAGCACGTTCCAGTTCGGCGACTATCATTTGAGCTTTGCGGGGCAGTCGCGGGCCGAGCGGATCGCGCGCCTCGACGCGCTCGCCAATCTGCTCGACACCGCGTTCGTCATTCCCGGCACCAGCATCCGCTTCGGCTTCGACGCTATCGTGGGCCTCGTCCCCGGCATCGGCGACGCCATCACCACGATGGTCTCGCTCTACATCGTGCGCGAGGCCCGCGCGCTCGGCGCGCCGCGCCATGTCCTTGCGCGGATGCTGATGAACGTCGCGCTCGATGGCGTGGTCGGCGCGATACCGCTGCTGGGCGACGCCTTCGACGTGATGTGGCGGGCGAATCGGCGTAACGTCGCGCTGCTGCGAAACCATCTCGATCGCGAGGCGCGGCGATGACGGCTCCATTGGTGGTGTCGATCCCCCACCGGCTCGGCAAGGACGGCGCGATCCGCCGGCTGCAGCATGGCCTTGGCCAGGCCAAGACCAGCTTCAGCCATTTGCTCACCATCGAGCAGGAGGTCTGGCAGGGTGACACGCTGACCTTCCGGCTCCGCGCGCTCGGCCAGGGTGCGAGCGGCGTGATCCACGTGTTCGACGACCACCTGCGCCTCGAGGTGGCGCTGCCGTGGCTGCTCGCCAAGCTCTCCGAGCGGTTCGTCCCGGCGATCCAGAAGGAAGGCCAGCTGCTGCTGAAGTAGCAGCCGTCGAAACACGCTTTGGTCTAATCCGTCCGCCAGCGGCCGAAGTGCAGCTCTGCCCGCCGAACCATCTCGTTCAGCACGATCGCCATCGCCGCCAGCACCGAGACGAGGCCGAGCAGCTTGGTCGGGTCGAAGTCCTGCGTGAAAAGCTGCGTGAAATAGCCGATCCCCGCGCTCGACACGTAAAGCTCCGCCAGCAGCACACCGAGCAGCACGCCGCTCATGCCGAGCCGCATCCCGGCGAAGAAGGTCGGGATCATGTGCGGGAAGATCACCCAGCGGAAAATCTGCCAGCGGCTGGCGCCCATCGAATGCGCCGCCGTCATCAGGATCGGCTTGATGTTCTGCACGCCGGCCGCGACGGTGACGATGATCGGAAAGATGCCGTGGGTGACGCCAAAGGCGATCTTCGACGGCGGGCCGATGCCGAACGACAGGATGAACAGCGGCAGGATGGTGATCTGGGGGATGCCGTAGAGCAGCAGGATGATCGGCATCAAGCTTCGGTTGGAAAAGCGCGACAGCCCGACGGAAAGCCCGACCGCAAGCCCGATCGCCACCGAGATCGCGAAGGCGATGCCGAGCTCCCACAAGGTGATCTCGAGCGCCCGCGGCACACCCTTGGTTTCAAACAGCGCGCCGAGTGTGGCCACCACCCGGGATGGCGGGCTGAGGAACGCCGGATCGATCCACCAGCGCGCCGCGATCTCCCACAGCAGCAGCAACCCCGCCACCACCGCGAGCCGCGCCAGCCCCGGATGGCGCATCAGCGTTCGCTGCAATTGCAGGGCGTCGCTCATCGGCGTTTGGCCCGGCGTTCCAGCGCGGTGACCGTGGTGTTCAGCAGCGCCGCGATCGCCA
Source organism: uncultured Alphaproteobacteria bacterium (assembly GCA_963785665.1). Taxonomy (GTDB): domain Bacteria; phylum Pseudomonadota; class Alphaproteobacteria; order Rhizobiales; family Xanthobacteraceae; genus Z2-YC6860. Next base: position 170,671 of record CAWAWF010000012.1, on the reverse strand, counting down.
CCGCGAAGGCGATGTAGGCGAACATCCGCGCCGTCTCCATGCCCTCGGCCAGTTGCACGATGCGATGGCCGAGCCCCGCCAGCGAGGCGATGGTCTCACTGCCGAGGATCGACAACAGCGTCACCGTGAAGCCGATGCGGAGTCCGGTCAGGATCACCGGAAATGCCGCCGGCAGCAGCACGAGACGGAACATCTGCCAGTTGGAGGCGCCCATCGAGCGCGCCGCGGTGACGAAAATCCGGTCGACGTAGCCGAAGCCGGCGATGGTGTTGAGCACGATCGGGAAGAAGCTGATGGTGGTGCCGAGCGCGATTTTCGAGCCGGGGCCGAGCCCGAAGAACAGCACATAGAGCGGCAGGAACAGGATCACAGGCACCGAATAGAAGCCGGCCAGCAGCGGCTCGAACACCTTGATGAGATAGGGTGAGCGGCTGATCAGGTAGCCGACCGTCACCCCGCTGGTGCAGGAGATCGCGAACGCGATCGCCACTTCGGTCAGCGTCACCCGCAGATCGGGCCAGAACTCGCCGGAGGCGAGGACGTCTTTCAGCTCGTGCCAGACGTTGACCGGGTTGGGCAGCAGGATGCGGCTGATGCCCCAGTAGGCCGTGCCGAGGTACCACAGCAGCAGCACGCCAACGACGAAGCCGACCTGCACGACGCGGCTCAACAGCTTGTCGCGCCGGTCCTGCCGCGCGCTCATCGTGCGGCGCCTGCCGACGACGACTGCTCGACCGCCTTGCGGATTTCCTCGTGCAGCAGCTCGTAGAGCGTGTTGCGGAGCCGGCCGAACTTCTCCGTGGTGACGAAGGCGGGCCGGCGCGGATGCGGCTCGTCGATGGTGATGATCTCCTTGATCCGCCCGGGCCGCGCCGAGAACACCGCCACGCGGTCAGCCAGGAACACCGCTTCGCCGAGCGAATGGGTGACGAACACGATGGTCTTCTCGCTGGTGGAGAGCAGCACCGAAAGGTCCTCGCCGAGGATCATGCGGGTCTGCTCGTCGAGCGCGCCGAACGGCTCGTCCATCAGGAGCGTGCCAGTCTCCAAGCTCAGCGCGCGGGCGAGCGCCGCGCGCTGGCGCATGCCGCCGGAAAGCTGCGCCGGGTAATGGCCCATGAAGTCCTTGAGCCCGACCGCCTCCAGGGCTTTGCGCGCGCGCGGCTCCTGCTCGGCCTTCGGCACGCCCTGGAACACCATGCCGAGCTTGATGTTCTCGACGATCGTGCACCAGGGAAACAGCGCGTTCTCCTGGAACACGAAAGCGATGTCGTGGGGCAGGGGGCCCGCCACCTTCTTGCCGTGGACGTCGACCGTGCCGGTGGTCGGCGCCAGCAGGCCGCCGATCATGTTGAGGAGCGTGCTCTTGCCGCAGCCGCTCGGCCCGATCAGGCAGAGCAGCTCGCCGCGTGCGATGTCCAGCGAAGTATGCTGCAGCGCCTGCACGAATTGCGCATCGCCCGGCTCGCCGAACTGGTGCGAGACGTCCTTGACCCGGATGGCGGTGTCGCCTGCGGTCATGGATGGCTCATTTCGGCAGATACGCTTCCGTGAGGAGCTTGGTCATGTCGGGCTTGCTCGGCAGCAGCTTGGTGTCGACGAACGAGGTCGCCAGCACGTCCAGCGCCTTCGGATTGAACCGCCCGTCGGTGCTGAAGATCGGCATGGTGTCGTCGTAGCCCTCGGTCGCGACCGCCTTCGACACGCCGGTCTTCTCCGCGGCGATGGCGATGGCCTTGTCCTTGTTGTCGCGCATGAACTTGATGGTCTCCATCCACCCGGCCAGGAACGCCTTGAGCCCTTCCGGGTTGCTCTGAATCACCTTGTCGCTGGCGTAGATGACGTGGACGTGGAAGTCCTTCACCGTGTCGCCGAATTTGACCAGGACGCGGCCGCTGCCTTGTTCGACCAGGTTGTAGACGGTGACGCTGTCAGTGGTGACGCCGTCGATCTGGTTGGTCTTCAGCGCCGCGATCTGCGCCGCCGCCGCGCCGAGCGGGGCGATCGCGATGCCGTCGGGGCCCCAGCCCTTCGAGCGTGAAAGCTCCATCGTCAGCCAGTAGGTCAGCGAGCCGGTGGTCGAGACGCTGACCTTCTTGCCCTTGAGATCGTCGACGGTCTTGATCGGCCCGTCCTTCAGCACCACCAGCATGATGGTGTTCGGCGCGTTGGCGAGCGCCGCCACTGCCTTCATCGGCACGCCCTTGACGATGGTGGCGAACGCCGGTCCGCCGCCGAGCGCGATGTCGATGCTGCCGGCGGACAGCGCCTGCATCATCTTGGCGTCGCCGCCGAACGAGCTGATCTCGACGTCGACGCCATGCTTCTTGAAGACGCCGGCCTCGACGCCGATGTCGGCCGGCACGAAGGCGAACTGCTTGGGCTGGGCCTTGCCGACCCGCAGCGTGGTCTCAGCGCCCGCGGTGCCGCACGCCAGCGTCAGGACGGCGGCCGCCGCAAGCGCAATGTGTCGAATGTCCATGCGCCGTTTCCTCCTCTGGGCAGGCCCTGTCATTTTGACTTGCGGGGAGACTTTAGTCGTTTCCGGAGCCGCGCGGTGGCGGCCTCGTCGAGCGTCATATTGCCTCGCACCACCACGCCGTAGAGCTTTCGCGCCGCGGCTGCCGAGATGAAGCCCTCGGCGACATCCATCGCCACCACCTCGGCCGGGCGGTCGGACGGCCGGCCCCAGCCGCCGCCGCCGCCGGTGCGCACGATCGCCTGCGCGCCGACCGGCACCGGAATGTGGCTGCCGCCGCGCATGGTGAAATTCTTCTCTCCGGGCATCTTGAGGAGGTAGCCGCCGGGCTCGCCCGGCGTGCCGCCGCGGATGCCCCACGGTGGCCGCTTGCTCCGCCGCGGCATCTCGAAATTCCATTTGCCCTCGACCAGGTTCTTCACCCGCATGTCGATGCCGAGCCCGCCGCGGTATTTGCCGGCGCCGCAGGAGTCGGGACGAAGCTCGCGGCTCTCGACCACCACCGGGCATTTCAATTCGATGCCCTCGATCGAGCCGTTGCGGACATCGCCCTGGCAAACCGACACGGTGCCGGACTCGCCATCCTCGAACGGCCGGCCGCCCCAGCCGCCGCCCTCGATGCTCTGCACCACGAAGCGGCGCTTGGTCTTGGGATGCGTGCCAAAGAACACCACCGCGCCGCCCAAGAGCGCATGGTGCCCGGCCGGCACCCTGTCTGGCATCGCCTTGGCGAGCGCGCCGACGATACAGTCGACCACGGTCGGCACAATGCCGCTCCAGCCCGCCATCGGGGCGGGGAAGCGCGCCATCATGATGTTGCCCTCGGGGATGATGACCTCAAGTGCGCGGAACGAGCCCTCGTTGACCGGATCGAGTGGGCCGGTCAGCGCCTTGTAGGCGACGCGGGCACCGGCATAGGTGCGCGAGTTGATGGCGGCCTTGCGTTCGGCCGAGCACTTCGACAGGTCGATCACCATGTTGCCGGACCTGACCGTGACCTTGACGTGGATCGGCACCTCTTCGCCCTTGAGCACGCCGTCGTCGTCGATCGAGGACGCCGCCTCATAGACGCCGTCCGGCAACTGCGACACCACGTTGCGGCATTTCTGCTCTGTCTCGTCGAAGATGCGCTCGATCGCGGCCAGCAGCGTGTCGCGGCCGTATTTGTCGAACAGCTCGTCGAGCCGCCGGCCGCCGAGCCGGCACGCCGCCATCTGCGATTTCATGTCGCCGAGCGAGCTTTCCGGGAAGCGGATGTTGTCCTTGATGACGCGGTAGAGTGGCTCGCTGAGCTTGCCCTCTTCGTAGATCTTGAGCTGGTCGAGCTGCAGGCCCTCCAGCCACGGATCGGCCACGGTCGCGCCGGCGCCGAATCCGGTCGAGGTGCCGCCGACGTCGATCCAGTGCGCCCGCACCATCAGGAACATCAGCAGCTCGCCCTTGTAGAAGTAGGGCATGTAGATGACGATGTTGTTGAGGTGCTGGCCGGCCACCGCCTGGTGGTTGGTGATGACGACGTCGCCCGGCTTGAAGCCGTCGGCGCCGTAGCGCTCATTCCGTCGGTCACCAGCACGCCCAGGTCGGCGACGAAGTGCGACACGCCGCCGACGTTCTGCGAGATCAGTTCGCCCTTGGTGTTGAGCAGCGCCGTGCAATAGTCGCGCACCTCGTAGATCATCATGTTGTAGGAGGTGCGCTGCAAATCGGCCGCCATTTCGTTGGCGACGGCGGGCAGTGCGTTGCGGATCACCTCCAGCGTGACGGTGTCGAGCTTCATCCCGCGGCTCCGATTGAGATGATCAATTCGCCGGACGCGGCGACCTTGCAGCGGTCGTTCTCGAACAGCACCGTGGTGGTGCCGTGCTCCTGGATCAGCGCCGGCCCTTCGATCTCGGCGCCGGCGCCGAGCGTGTCGCGGCGATAGACCTTGGCCCTGAGCGGCCGGCTCGCCGAGGTGAAATAGGCCTCGCTCTCGCCGGCCGGCGCCGCTGCGCCACCGGACGCCAGCGACGGGAACGCCAGCTTGGTGCGCTTGCCGATGGCGCCGAGCCGGATGTTGACCATCTCCACCGGCTCGTCCGGCGAATGGTGCGCGTAGCGGTGCTCGTAAAGCTTGTCGAACGCGGTTCGGATGGCCTTGCGGTCGCCCTTCTTGAGCAGCGTCAGCTCGACCGGCACCTGGAGCGTGAACTCCTGCCCGACATAGCGGATGTCGAGATGGATCTGATGCTCGGCGCTCTTGGCGTGGCGAAGCGCGCCCTTGGCCTCCGCCACCATCTCGTCGTGGACCTTCACCAGCCTGGCGAAGTCGACATTGGCGAGGTCGGAATACACCGTGCGGGTGAAGTCGTGGCGCTCGTCGGCGAGCAGCATGCCCAACGCCGAAAAATGCGAGGGGAACAGCGGCACGATCACCGTCGGGATGTAAAGCTCGCGCGCGATGGCGCAGACATGCAGGGGGCCTGCGCCGCCCGATGCCACCAGCGCGAAGTCGCGCGGGTCGTAGCCCTTTGCCACCGACACCTCGCGCACCGCCAGCGACATCTTGTTGACCGCGATATCGACGATCGCCTGCGCCGCCGCAACCGTATCGAGCTTCAGTGGCTTGGCGATCTTGTCCGCGATGCCGCGTCGCGCGGCCTCTGCGTCCAGTTTCATGGTGCCGCCGAGGAAATTATCCGGGTCGATCCGCCCCAGCACCACATTGGCGTCGGTGATGGTCGGCTCGGTGCCGCCGCCGCGATAGCAGATCGGCCCCGGATCGGCGCCCGAACTCTGCGGTCCCACCTTCAAGGCACCGATGTCGTCCCGCCACGCGATCGAGCCGCCGCCGGCGCCGACCTCGACCACATCGATCATCGGCAGCATCACCGGATGGCCCGAGGCATAGCCGCCGACGTAATAGCCCGGCGCCAAGGTCGGCTCGCCCTCGCGGATGAGGCTCGCCTTCGCCGTGGTGCCGCCCATGTCGAACGAGATGACGTTGGGAAATCCCAGCGCCAGTCCCACCTGCGCGCTGGCGATGATGCCGCCGACCGGGCCGGACTCCATCATCGCCACCGGGCGCTCGGTCGCCACCTCCGGCGTCATCACGCCGCCGTTGCTTCGCATGATCGAGAGGTCGCCCCTGAAGCCGATGCCGCCCAGGCTCGATTTCAAGTCCTTCACATAGCCGCCGACCTTCGGCCCGATGTAGGCGTTCACCACCGTGGTCGACATCCGCTCGAACTCGCGGTACTCGCGCAGGATGTCGTGCGACAGCGAGAGATACACGCCGGGCAGCGCCTTGCGGATCATCTCGCCGGCCACGCGCTCGTGTTCGGGATTGGCATAGGCGTGCAGGAAGCACACCGCCACCGCTTCGACGCCGGCGGCCTTCAAAGCCTTGCAGGCGGCCGCCACGCTCGATCTTCTTCAGCGGCTCATGCACCGTGCCGTCGGCTGAGCAGCCGCTCGGCGACCTCCAGCGTATCGCGCCGCGACACCAGCGGCTTGTGGCGGTGAAAGAACAGATTGTACGCCTCGGGCCGGTTGCCGCGGCCGATGATGTAGACGTCGCGGGTGCCGCGCGTCACCACGAGGCCGGTCTTGGCGCCCTTCCGCTCGATCAGCGTGTTGATGGCGGTGGTCGAGCCGTGGATCAACTCGTCGATCTTGCCGGCCTCGATGCCGCTTTCCTTGAGGCAGTTGATGACGCCCTGCGTCAGCTCCGAGGGCGTGGTCAGGCTCTTCGCCTGCACGAAGGCCTGCGCCTCGTCGTCGAACCCGATCAGGTCGGTGAACGTGCCGCCGATATCGACCGCAACAAAAATCACGACAACTCCACGCTTGCTTCTCTTGTTGTTCGGCTGGCTTCGGCGGGTAAACTGCGCTTCACTTCGCGCGGGCGGGTTTTGACCGCCGGGACCATATCCGCAATCGAAAGGCTGCTCAATGCCGGGAAGTTTCCGCCAGATCATCGATAAAGCCGTGAAGGACAAGCGGTTCCTGGTTGTCCCCGGCGCGCATGACGCGCTCTCCGCGCGCATCATCCAGAAGCTCGGCTTCGAGACCTATTTCATCGGCGGCTTCCCCGCGGTCGGCGCGCGCTACGGCGTGCCCGACGTCGGGCTGAAGGGCTTCGGCGAGATCGCCGCCTGCGTCCGCGACATCATGGCGGCCTGCGACCTGCCGGTGTTCGTCGACGGCGACGACGGCTATGGCGACGTCAAGAATGTGGTCCACACCGTGCAGAGCTACGAGCGCATGGGGGTCAGCGCCATCCTGATCGAGGACCAGCAATGGCCCAAGCGCTGCGGCCACATGGCCGGCAAGAAGGTGGTGCCGGTGGAACTGGCCGAAGCCAAAATCCGCGCCGCCTGCTCGGAGCGGATCAACCCCGAGACCTGGATATTGGCGCGCACCGACGCCCGGCAGGTCTACGACCTCGACGAGGCGATGCGCCGCGCCGAGCGCTACATCCGGGCCGGCGCCGACGGCATCTTCATCGAGGCGCCGCGCAGCATCGACGAGTTGAAGCGGATCGGCGCGGCGTTCGACGTGCCGCAGATCTGCAATCCGCTGATGGGCGGCCACACCCCGATCCTGAGCATGGACGAACTCGGCGAGCTCGGCTTCAACTGCGCGGTGCTCGGCCTCGACACCTTGATGCACGCGGCGAAAGCGATCGAGACGGTGCTGGTCGACATGAAGTCCGGCAAGTTCGCTCGCCGCAACGACGGCATGGAGTTCGAGGACTACAAGAAGGTCGTCGGCTACGACAAATGGGAGAGCGTCGACGAGCGCTTCGCGCCGCGCGGCTAGAACGCGAGCCTTCCGTCGGGGGTGATGCCATGAAAGCAAGTCTCGCCGCGATCCTGCTTGTCCTCGCCGCGCAATCCGCCTTCGCAGCGACACCGGAGCCGGTGCGCCGCATCCCCGTGGTCGTGCAGCCGTACTATGCGGTGGCGCGCATTCCCATGCCCTGCTTGTTGAAGGGTGCCAACCGGTGGCGCCTGTTGCAGAAGGAGGGGCGGCGCCCGCGGGTTCGGCTTAGCCGGCCGGCTCTCGGGAGGCCTCGGGGCCCCGCCCCACGGGCACTACGACCCGTGTGCAGGGAGCCTGCTGGACCGCCGGAGCCGATGGCTCCGGAGGGCAAGCGCGGCCCGAGGTCAGTGGAGACGGCCACCGCGCCGCTTCACGAAAACACCGCGGTGGAGCGCCGAGAGGCGAGGGTCCCGATCGCAAGAGACTCCAACGCGCCTCGCAAGCGTGTTCCGGGCCCTGCGCAATGCTGCAACCCGCCTGCTCAGTCCGCGTGGACGTTGGCGAACTTCACCACCTTGCCCCATTTCTCGGTCTCGCTGGCGATCATCTTGCCGAATTCCGCGGGCGTGCCGCCGAGCTCCAGGGCGCCCATCTCCATGAACCGCGCCTTCAGCTTGGCATCGGCGAGGCCGGCGTTGATTTCGGTGTTGAGCTTGCGAACGATCTCATCGGGCGTGCCGCGCGGGGCGCCGATGCCCCACCAGGAGCTGGCGTCGAAACCTCGCACGGTATCGGAAATCGGAGGCGTGTCGGGCAACACCGGCGAACGCACCGGAGTGGCGACCGCAAGCGCGCGGATCGTGCCGGCCTTCAACTGCGAAGCAGCCGTCAGGGTGTCGGCAAACATGACCTGCACCTGTCCGCCGACCAGATCGAGCAGCGCCGGTGCACCGCCCTTGTAAGGCACGTGCACCATGTCGATTCCGGTCATCATCTTGAACATCTCGGCCGAGATATGGTTCGCATTGCCGGTTCCGGCCGACGCGTAGTTCACCTTGCCGGGATTGGCCTTGGCGTAGGCGATGAATTCGGCGACGGTCTTCGCCGGGAATGCCGGCGTGACGAACATCACGTGAGGCGCCCGCACCAGGCCCGCGACCGGAACGATATCGCGAATGAAATCGAAGTTCAGCTTGCGGTACAGCGTCGCGTTGATGGTGTTGCCGGCGTTGATCAACAGCAATGTGTAGCCGTCGGGCGGCGCCGTGACGACGGCCTCGGTGCCGATATTGCTGCCGGCGCCGGCCTTGTTCTCGATGATGAACGGCTGGCCGAGCCGCGCCGCCAGCCATTGCCCCATCAGGCGTGCGGTGATGTCGGCTGCGCCGCCCGGCGGGAATGGTACCACGACGCGTACCGGCCGGGTCGGGTAGTCGAGCGCGCGGGCGACACGCGGCAGCGCCGGCAGGGCCGTGGCGGCACCGGCAAAAGCGAGGAACTGGCGGCGAACGATGGTCATGTGCTGTTCCGGACGTTGCAGATTGTGGAGGTTGGGCGCGTTTTGAGTCTACCGGCCAATCGCGCGGCGGAGCAAGCCATCGACGTCATGCGGTAATGCGTCGCCGCGCCAGGCAATGTGCTGGTCGGGGCGGATCAACGCCAGCTTGCACCCGTAGAGCGCGAAGGCCTGTGGCTGTGCGACATCGAGAATGTCCAGCGGCACGCCCATGCGGCACGCCGCGAGCTGGAGCGGTGCGGCATCGGCTGCGCCGTCACCGATGCGCAGGAGCGTGAAATATCGGCCCAGATGGTCGAACAGGGAGCTGCCGGGGCCGCGCTTGTCGTCGAGCCAGAGGTGCGGTGCACGCCCGCCCGGCACGCTGGAGGGAATGTAGCGTTCGAGCTCGTCGGCAGGCGGTGGGGCATCGGACATCACGATGGGCGAATTGTCGTAGCGCGCCCCCAGCACGACACCGAGCCAGTCGCGATCCTCCGGCCGCACGAAATGATTTTCCACCACGAACGAGGACTGCGCCGCCTGGCTTCGCTCCGCGTCGCCCGCGGCGTTGTCCTGCTCGATCGCCGACGTGACTTCAATGTCGTGCCAGGCCCGGCCCATGCCGCGCGCCACGTCGGTGTTGCGCACGGCAATGGGCTTGCGCTCGGTCTCGTAGGTTCCGAGCAGCCCGTCGCCGCCCCAGCCGTGCAGCACCGCGGCGAGCTTCCACGACAAGTTGGCGACGTCCTCGATCCCGGTGTTCAGGCCGAAGCCGCCCGTCGGCGTGAACAGATGCGCTGCGTCGCCTGCGAGCAGCATGCGTCCGCGCTGGAATTGTTCGGCGACCAGGTAGCCGCCGGCCTGCCATGCGCGCTGGCTTACGATCGTTACCGGAATGTCGGTGCCGATCGCCTTCTGGATCGTCCGCCGGATGCCTGCCTCGTCGATCACCTCGCCCGGGCTGCGGCGCTTGTGCATCATGAACTGGCCGGCGCCGTCGAGCGTGATGATGACGATGCGGGTGTCGGGGTTGACGGTCAGATACATCCAGGCCTTGCGGGGGCCGAGCGCGTCATAAAGGCCGGGGATTTCCATGTGGATCGAGACGAACTCGCCGCCCATGAACACATTCATGAGGTGGTCTTCGCCCTCGTACCGGATCCCGAGCGCCTTGCGCACGGTGCTGCGGCTGCCGTCGCAGCCGACCGCGTAGGATGCCCGGTGCTGCTCGGCCGTGTCTCCCGCTTTGACGGTCAGACGAACGCCCTGGCCGTCCTCGACGATGTCGTCGACCGTCGAGCCAAAGCGCATGGCGATGCCGGGCCGGCGGTTCGCCTCATCGAACAGGAAGCGCTCGACATACATCTGATTGACGCGATGGGTCGGCTCCGGCAGTTGGTCGGTCGCGGGGCCCGCATCGCGCATGCGCTGGCGCTCGTTGCGAGACGGAGTCCGGCCCCGCGCAATCTCGTAGGCTTTCAAGCGCGTGAAGTAGGCGACATCGAACGGATGGCTGCCCGGCAGCCCTAGCGCGCGAATCCGGTCGGCGATGCCGACCTTGCGAAACAGCTCCATTGTGCGGGCGTTATGGATATTGCCCTTGGGATGCCAGCGGGTCTCGGGCTCAGTGTTGAACACCGTCGACCTGACGCCGTACATGTCCAGGTGCAGGGCCAATGCAAGCCCGATCGGGCCGCCTCCGACAATGGCAACGGATTGATCGGCGGTCATTCGGCAATCCGAAATGCAGCATGGCCGGGACGAGCCCGGCCATGTCGCAGCCTCGCATTCGGCATGCGGGAGTTAGACCAGCGCCGGCTCGCGCTTCGACGATTTGGCCGGGGCAGGGTCCTTCAGTCCAAGAATCCGCCGCGCGTTGTCGTAGAACAGCTTCTGCTTGTCGGCCTGCGTAAGCCGCACGTCCTCCAGAAGCTTCAGGCACGGCGCCGGGTCCCAGCAGGGATAGTCGGTGCCGTACATGACGTGATCGAGCCCGTAGTAATCGATCGCGAACTGCATGCCGGCGGTGTGCGGGGACACCGTGTCGGTGTACATGCGCTTGAGATACTCGCTGACCGGGCGCGGCAGCTTGGCGGCCTTGGAGTTCTTGTCCATGCGGCCGGACTGGTAGGGCAGCGCGCCGCCGGTGTGCGACATCACGATCTTGAGGTCGGGGTGCCGCTCCATGGTGCCGGACAGCACCAGCCGCATCGCCGCAGTCGCGACCTCGATGACGCGGCCGAGGCTGAGATGCAGCGCGCCATCGTAGCCGTCCGACAGCATGTCCTGGAAGATCACGTCGGTCGGATGCAGGAACAGCGGCAGGCCGAGCTTGGCGCAGTGCGCGTAGAACGGCTGCAGCCGCTCGGCGTCGATCCGCGCGTCGGAGCCGACGGAGCCGGGCAGGTTGACGCCCATCAGGCCGAGCCGGTTCACCGCGTCATCCACCACTTCGATCGCGACCTTGGTGTCCTGCAGCGGCACCGCGGCGCTGGCCCAGAGGCGGCCCGGATATTTCTTCTGCGCGCCCGCCATCTCCTCGTTCCACATCAGGGCGTAGTCGCGGCCCTCTTCGATGGGCATGTCGGAGAACGACACCGAGAACGGCCCGATCGAGCAGACCACGTCGATCCGGTGGCCGAGGCTGTCCATGTATTCGAACTGCTTGTCGAGATCGAACCACTCGGCCCAGGAGTTCAGGTGCTGGCCGGCGTCGGAGCCGCGCATGTAGTCGTAGCCGCCGCGCTTGTTGACCCGGCTCTTCGGGTAGCTCTGCCGCGTGCAGAGCTTGTCGAAAACCGAGCGGGGCCACCAATGGAAATGGGAATCGATGATGTGCATGGATGCAGTCCTGCAAAACGGCCGGTGATTCAACAATTTTACGGCGCGCGGCGTTCCGGGTCAACGCGCCGCGCCCAGGGTGCATGGCATAAGTTACCGTTTTCTGTAATGATTCCTGCCAAGGCCGGGTGCTGAACGGCCATCGAGGAGGATGCGATGCGAGCGATATTGCGGGTGATGCTGTGCGGTCTGGCCGTGCTTGTCGTGACGCCGGCCGGCGCCGCCGAAAAGCTTCGGGTCGGCAAGGCGGTGGCCTTCGCCTGGACCTTCACGCCGCTCGATGTCGGCATCGCGACCGGCCAGTTCGCCAAGCACGGGCTTGACGTCGAGGCCTCCGCCGCGGCCGGCGACGCCAAGCTGCAGCAGGCGCTGGCCGCCGGCAGCCTCGACATCGGCATCGGCAGCGGCCCCGGCATGGCGTTCATGGCGAAGGGCGTTCCGGCCAAGGCGGTCGGGGTGATGTACGGCGTGCCGAAGAACATGGCGGTGATGGTCGCCTACAACTCGCCGATCAAGACGGTCGACGATCTCAAGGGCAAGAAGCTCGGCTGCACCACGGTCGGCTCGCTGACCTACTGGATCGGCGACCGCATCACCCAGCAGAAGGGCTGGGGCGCCGACGGCATCAAGATGGTGCCGATCGGCGGCATGCCGCCGGCGCGCGCCGCGATGAAGACCAACCAGATCGACGGCTATATCGGCGCGCTGGAGAGCGGCTACTCGCTCGAGGAGCAGAAGGAATGGCGGGTCATCACCAGCGCCACGCCGTTCGTCGAGGATTTCATCACCCACGTGTTCTTTGCGCGCAACGAACTGATCGACAAGAAGCCCGAGCTGATCCGCGCCTTCCTGAAGGGCTGGATGGACACCATCGCCTTCGAGAAGGCCAACAAGGACAAGACCGTGGAGATCACCTCCAAGGTCATCAACGTCAGCCCGACGGTTGCCGCCCGCGCCTATGACGAGCAGATCGGCACCTTCAGCACCGACGGCACGTTCAATCCGAAGGCGGTCGCCACCCTGAAGAAGTCATTCATCGAGATGGGCCTGCTGAAGGAGCCTCCGCCGGACGACGTGATGTTCACCACGGCGTTCGTCCCGGTCAAATAGGGGCGAAAACAACCTTTGGTTCTGCTGTCCGACCGGCTAAAATGGAGTTGCGCCTAACCACGGCTGGCGATTGCGAAAAGGACCGCTGAAGCGGCCACGCCATCCATCCGGCGGCGCACGTAATGCGAGGGAAATTTTTGCGGGCCGGGCATCGCCCGGTTTGGTGGGGAACGGCATGAGCAGCGCCAGCATTGATCCGGCTGCGATCCTGAATCGCGTTCTCGAATACGCGGCGCAGAATCTGCGCATCGAGAAGGTGCTGATCCAGCTTGGCCTCGATCCGTCCAACATCACCTACGACGTGGTGTTCAATCGCCTGTTCGATATCCTGATCGTCAACATCAACGTCGCCAACACGCTGGCGCTGATCGGCGCGACGCTCTATGTCGCCACGCTAATGATGCGGACGATCGTGCCGCTTCGCGTCATCGGCATCGTCAGCATGCTGTTCTTCGTCGCCTATGGCGCGCTCGCAGGCGCCGTGTCGACCTTCCTGCTCTATCTGCTCTCGCTGCCGATCAACGTCATCCGGCTCCGCCAGATGCTGACCTTGGTGAAGAAGGCGCGGGTCTCGGCGCAGGGCGACCTGTCGATGGACTGGCTGCGGCCGTTCATGACGCCGCGGAAATACAAGGAGGGCGACGTCTTGTTCCGCAAGGGCGACGTTGCCAAGGAGATGTTCTACACGGTGAGCGGCAATTTCCTCATCAAGGAAATCGGCATCAAGCTGCCGCCCGGACGCATCATGGGCGAGCTCGGCTTCATCGATCCGAACAACCGCCGCACCGCGACCGTCGAGAGCCTTGAGGACAGCGCGGTGCTGACCATCACCTACGACCGGCTGCTCGAGTTGTACTTCCAGAATCCGGAGTTCGGCTATTACTTCCTGCGGCTCACCACCGAGCGGTTGATGCAGAACATCGCCCGATTGGAGGGCAGCCTGGCCGACACCAAGGCGCAGATTGCCTCCGTCGCAGCGCCGGTGGTCGCGACCTGACTGCGGCCTAGAGGTCGATCCGCATTCCCTCGCGCGCCACGATGGTGCCCGGCCGCGCCGCCTCTGCCGCAGCCTTGATGTTGTCCATGAAGGTGTCGTCGTGGTCGGGATCGTGATGGAACAGGCACAATTGTTTGGCGCCGGCCGCCTCAGCGAGGCGCACGCCTTGCTGCCAGCTTGAATGACCCCAGCCGCCGCGCGACGTCAGCTCCTCATCGGTGTAGGTCGCGTCGATGATGACCAGCGTGGCGTCCTTGGTGAGCGCAAGGAGCGCCGGGTCGGCGGGCCCATCGGTCAGCTCGACATCGGTGGCGTAGACCACGGCGCGGCCGCCGTACTCGATCCGGTAGCCAATGGCGCCGCCGGGATGATTGAGCAGCGCCGTCCGCAACGTCACGCCGGGCCGCGGCTGGATCACCGAGCCAGGGGCTACGTCGTGGAATTCGAGCTCGGCGTGCAGCGCGTCCACTTGCAGCGGGAAAAACGGAGCGCTCATCAGCTTGCGCACGGCCTTCTCGACGCCGCCGGTGGGCTGCAAGGAGCCGGCCCAGACTCGCACCACCTGCGCGGTAACGAACAGCGGTGCAAAGAACGGCAGCCCGACCACGTGGTCGATGTGGGCGTGGCTCAGGAAGATGTCGAAGTCGGTGCCGATCGCCGCCTCGACCAGCGCGTTGCCAAGCTGGCGGATTCCGGTGCCGGCATCGAAGATCAGCGTATGCGTGCCGCAGCGCACCTCGACACATGGCGTGTTGCCGCCATAGCGCAGCGTGGTTGGCCCCGCGCAGGCGATGCTGCCCCGGACGCCCCAGAATCTCACCGACAGTGAGGGTGTTGACGAAGACGCTTCGTCAGATGTCATTCCGAACTTCCATAGGCCCGCTGAAGCGCCGCCATGCGAGCATCACGGCAAACGTCGGCATCGTGAAGTGCGTAATGTCACACAGCGCGATTTAGCGCGGTATTTCAACAAGTTATTGGCTTTATTTGAAGGCGATGAGGTTACTTGCTGTCCAGCGCATAGGCGCCGTCCCAATCCTCGGGCGGTGGCGTTACCATGAAAGAACGGATGCGTGCGCCGTAGATATTATAAAGCGTCTTGAAACGATTCTCCTCGTCAGCGGCGAGGCCCTGCTCGACCGCGGCGAGTGCGCCGGTCCAGTCGCGGCTCCGATAGCGCGACAGCATGTTGAGGTTGAGCTCGCGCCATCTCTCGAATCGGCCGGACTGGGCGAAGTCGCTGCGGCCGACGATGGAATAGACCATCTCCGGCTCCTTCTTGCCTTTCACCGCAATGAAATCGAGCTCCAGGATCGCAAACTTATCCTTTGCCACGTTCGCGGTGCGCGAGCCGATGATGATAGGCAGCCCGTAGGATTTGCACTGGCCCTCCAGGCGGGATGCCAAGTTGACGCTGTCGCCCAGCACCGAATAGTCGAAGCGCAGGTCCGAGCCCATGTTGCCGACCACGCAGCGGCCGGTGTTGATGCCGACACCAATGTTGATCGGCAGGAATAGCGAGCCGTTGACCTTGGACGCTTCCTCGCGCTCGCGGTTGAGGCGGTCGACACGTTCGAGCATGTCGAGGGCCGCCTCGCAGGCGTTGAGCTCGTGGGACGGGTCGGACAGCGGCGCGTTCCAGAACGCCATGATCGCGTCGCCCATGTATTTGTCGATGGTGCCCTTGCGATCGATGATGGCGTTGGTGAGCGGGGTGAGGAAGCTGTTCATCAGCGCGGTCAGCCCCTGCGGATCGTCTTTGTAGACCTCCGAGATCGTAGTGAAGCCGCGCACGTCGCTGAACATGATCGTCATCTCTCGGGCTTCACCGCCGAGCACGAGCTTCTCCGGCGATTGCGCGAGTTGCTCGACCAATGCCGGTGAAAGATATTGACCAAACGCCGAACGAATTTGTCGCCGTTGAGCCTGCTCCTTGATGAAATTGGTGAACACCATGGTGAGATAGATGAGCAGGCTCGACAGCAGCGGGAAGGTGAAGTCGATCAGCAACTGCTGCTCGGAGAACAGATACCATGAGGTGCCGACCAGCACCGAGATGAAGGCGGCGCCGAACAGAAGCAGCCACATCGGCCCGAGGATAGGCGCCAGCCAGATGATGGTAGCGCCCATCAAGAACGCCGCGCATAATTCGGCGGCGACCGCATAGTTCGGTTGCGACAGCACATTGTTACTCAGGATGCTTTCCAGCACCTGAGCATGGATCTCGACGCCGGGCATATTCGGATCGTTGGGCGTCGTTTTCAGATCGAGCAGTCCCGCGGCCGAGGTGCCGATCAGCACCAACCGCTGTGCCACCCGATCGGCGGGCACGCGGCCTTCCAGCACATCGACCGCGGAGACGTAGCGGGCCGGATCGTGCGGCGCGAAATGCACCCAGAGTTGGCCGTTGCGGTCGGTCGGCATCTCGAAGCCGCGCAACGCGACGCTCTTGATGCCGGCGGCGTCCATCCTGATCAGGATCGTGCTTTGGCCGGTTGCGACGCGCAGCATTTCGAACGACAGCGACGGCATCACCTGGCCTTGCGCCATCATGACCATCGGCACCCGTCGCACGATGCCGTCCCGCTCGGTGCGGATGCTGAACAAGCCGCGCCCGGCGGCGGCGTTTTCGAGCACCGGCACGTTTCGCAGCAGCCCCGGAAAGCTGAATAGATAGGGCTTGGCGTCGCCGCCCAGTGTCGCCACTCCGACCGGCAGCGGCTGTTGTCCTGGCGGCGGCGGCACCAGGGTTGGCAGTCCGGTCTCGCCGAGCACCACCTTCGACTTCTTGATGGCATCGGCCATCACCTGATCGTTGCTCGGCATGGCCTTGAGCTTGTTCTTCGTCTCTTCGTCAAGGTCGCGATAGCCTTCCGCAGCCAGTGCGGGTGACAACCGGTCGGGTTCGGCGAACACCACGTCAAAGGCGACTGCGGCGGCGCCGAGTTGCGTCAGCTTGGTGATCATGTCGGCGATGCGCGTGCGCGGCCACGGAAATTGCCCGAGCTTGCGCAGGCTCGCCTCGTCGATGTCGACGATGACGACCGGCCGTTGAGTTGAGTCGCGAGGTTTGATGACCTGGAAGATATCGAAGGCTCGCAGGCGAAGCTCTTCGAGCGGCAACGGATTGGTGGCGCGCAGGAACATCAGCGCGAACAGCAGTGCCACGCACAACGCGCGGGCGGATGTGAACCGCCGTCCCAGACGAGCGAACCATTTCATGTCGAACCCAGCCGAACGCGCCGCCAACCGGCGCGTCCTTCCCCGTCATTTCTCCCGGAACATCCGCATCAGTTGATCATGCAGCGGCTTGACCAGATAGGAAATCATAGTGCGGTCGCCGGTCTGCACAAACGCTTCGACCGGCATGCCCGGGACGATCTTCACGTCGCCAAGCTTGGCCACCTCTTGGGCCGGCATGGCGATTCGAATGGTGTAGTAGGTTTGGCCGGTGCGTTGGTCGGTTGTGGTGTCGGCGGACACGCGGGTCACGGTACCGAGGATTTCCGGGGTGGTGCGCTGATTGAAGGCTGACAACCGCAACAGTGCCGTTTGACCATTGTGCACCTGGTCGATGTCTTGCGGGTTGACCTTGGCCTCGACCGTGAGGTTGTCGGAATCGGGGACGATCAGCATGATGACGTCGCCTGCGGTGATGACGCCGCCGACCGTATGCGCGTTCGACTGGAACACCATTCCGTCCTGGGGTGCACGGATGTCGACGCGCTTGAGCTGATCCTCGGCGGTCACCTTGCGCTCGACGAACTCGCCGATTTTGCCGTCGATCTCGCGGGTTTCCTTGGCGACCTCGCTGCTCAGATCGCGATCGATCTGAATGATTTGCAGCTCGGTTTCGGAAACCTTGCCGGACGCCTGCGCGGTCTGCGCAACCAACTGGCCGGCTTCGCCTTCGAGGCGAACGGCCGAACGCTCGAGCTCGGTAAGCTTCGTCAACGGAACCAGTTTCTGCTTCCAGAGGTCGTAGACACCGTCTTTCTCCCGGTCGATCAGCTTGGATTCTTTCTCTTTGGAGACGCGCTGGGCTTTCAGGCCGCTGATCTCTTCCCTGAGCTGGTCGACCCGCTGCCGAAGTTGCTCCTTCTGGCCGACCCGGGCGTTGCGGCGCAGGTCGAACAGCTTTCGCTCACCGTCGAGTATGGAAGCGATTTCCGGCTCCTCGGCGCGCGCCAACAGCTCGGCCGGAAACTTCACGGAGTCGCGGCCGTCTCGCTCGCTCTCCAGCCGCGCTTTTCGGGCGTAGAGCTCGTCGAGACCTTTAGTGACGATCGCCAGATTGGCACGGGTGACAGTGTCGTCGAGACGAACCACAATGTCGCCCTGCTTGACGTGATCGCCGTCGCGGACGTTGAGTTCGCCGACAATACCACCTGTCGGATGCTGGACCTTCTTCACGTTGGTGTCGACGACCACCGAGCCTTGCGCGATCAGCGCGCCGGACAATGTCATCGTTCCGGCCCAGCCGCCAACGCCGCCCGCCATCACGAGGACGATCACCAGTCCGGCCAGCATATGGCGGCTGATCGATTGCCGGGTGCTCACGGCGCTTGTCGGCTTCATGACTTCGCGGCTCCGACCTCCGGCACAACCTTCAGCCCGCGTGCCGGCGGCGCTCCGTCGCGTTGTAGCACCTTCGACAACACCTCGTCCTTTGGTCCAAACGCCTGGACGCGTCCCTGCGTCATCATCAAAAGGAGGTCGACGCCGGCAATCGCGCTCGGTCGATGAGCGACCACGACAACGATGCCGCCGCGAGCGCGCACACTTGTAATCGCCCGGCTGAGCGCCTCGTCGCCCTCGGCGTCGAGGTTGGAGTTCGGTTCGTCGAGCACGACCAGGAAGGGATCGCCATAAAGCGCGCGGGCGAGCGCAACCCGTTGCGCCTGTCCTGCCGACAGCGCCGTGCCGCTTTCTCCCACCTGGGTCTCGTAGCCGTTGGGCAAACCGACGATCAGGTCGTGCACGCCGGCGGCGGTCGCTGCCGCAATGATCGCCTCGGGGTCCTGCGGTTCCAAGAACCGGCCGATGTTTTGCGCGACGGTGCCGGCCAGGAGCTCGACGTCCTGGGGCAGATAGCCAATGTGACCGCCGAGCAGTTCCGGCGACCATTGGTCGAGCGCAGCGCCGTCAAGGCGAATCCGGCCGCGCACCGGCCGCCACACGCCGACCAGCATGCGCGCCAGCGAGCTCTTGCCGGAGCCGCTCGGCCCAATGATGCCGAGGCCGTTGCCGCTCTGCAGGATCAAGCTGGCGTCCTGCACCACGACCTTGTCGGTGCCGGGCGGCGCGACGCTCGCGTTCTCCACGACCACGCTTTGCGAAGGAGCCCGCAGCTCCATGGGCGGTGCTTGCGTCGGCAACAGCGCGAGCAGGTCGGTCAGACGCTTCCAACCCTGCCGGGCGCCGACGAAGCCGCGCCAGTTGGCGATTGCCATGTCCACCGGCGCCAGCGCACGCGCACTCAGGATCGAGCCTGCGATGATGATTCCGGCGGTGGCCTGCTGATAGATCACGAGATAGGCTCCGACCGCGAGCACGCCGGACTGCAGCATCATCCGCAGGACCTTCGATGCCGATCCAAAGCCGCCGGCGACATCGCTGGCGCGCTGCTGGGCCGCCAGATATTTGGCATTGGCATCGGCCCAAAGCACCGAGATGCGTCCGGTCATTCCCATCGCCGCGAGCACCTCGGCGTTGCGCCGACTGGTCTCGGCCAGAGCCGTGCGCGTCATGGAAAACCCCGTCGCGGCCCGCGTCGGATCGCGCGTCATGGTCTCGGTCAATAGCGTGATGACGCCCAGAATGATGGCGCCGAACAGCGCGGCAAGCCCGATATAGGGATGAAACAAGAAACAGATGATCAGATAGACCGGCAGCCAGGGCAGATCGAACAGCGCCGTCGGCCCCGAGCCCGACAGAAACGATCGGAGACTGTCGAGATCGCGCAACGGCTGCAGCCCGTCATTGCGATTGCCGATCTTGAGCGGCAGCCGCACGATCGTCTCGTAGACGCGGCCGCTCAGGGTCTCATCGAGGCGGGCTCCGATGCGCACCAGAATGCGGGCGCGGATCAGATCAAGCAGGCCGAGCGCCGCGTAGAGGCCGCTGGCGAGGATCACGAGCCCGATCAGGGTCGGCACGCTGCGGCTTGGCAGCACGCGGTCGTAGACCTCCAGCATGAACAGCGCGCCGGTGAGCATGAGGATGTTGCTCATGCCGCTCATCAGGCCGATCGATATGAAAGCGCCGCGGCAAGCGGACAGCGCTTCCGCAATCTCGGAGCGTTGACTGGGCCGACGGCTGGGCTGCCGCATCCACCGGGTCCTTCGATAGCGTTCAGATGCTGACCGGATAAGGCGCCATCACAGGCATCTTACCAGCAGATGCAACTCTTATTTGTTTACCAGCAGAAGCAACTCTTATTTGTGATTAACCATAAGAATATTAGCCATTGGAAACAACGAGTTGCCGACGGCGTGCAAATCAAAAAAGTGCGCGGTCAGCCGGGAAACCAAGCTGCGCCTGAAGGGTTAATTAAAAGAAGGGGGGAAGTCTAATGGATAAGGACTTCCCGTGATGGATTGGCGCGACGAATTGGCGACCGAGGAGTTTTTTAGATATTCGGCAGAATGCCGGCGCATGGCGAGACTGGCGCGGCCACTCGCCCGAGCCAATCCGAGCGCCAGCCCGACGATAAACGCGCGCTGGTTTGAAAAGCTTGCTGCTGTCGCGGGCCACTTGCTCAGTCCGCCCGCCCATTTGCTCTTCCCGTCATTGCGATCGGGGCTCGCTAACCAGCGGCTATCGCGCCTCGGGTGACCTTGCACCACTCAGCTCTGGTGGCGGCGGCGGAGGCCCGACCCGCGGCCTAGGCGTGGAGGGCTGCGGGGTCTGTCCAGTGACGATACGGGGTGCCGCCATTGGCAGCGGTCCGCCTCCGGGCGTGGGCGGACGTGTTTCTGGTCCAGGCGCCGGGCTCCCGGAGCCGACTGTCCGCGAAATCAATTCCTGGACCTCGGACCATGACCAGCTCGACTTCGGCTCGGCCTGGGCTGGCGGTTGGGTCGCCGCATTTGGTTGTGCACTCGCCGAAGCTGCGGACGTGGAGGTCGCGGACGAACTTGTGCCAGGAGTCGTCGCTGCACCTGGCGTTGCCGATGGCGTCGCGGGCGGGGTGCCAGTGCCTTGCGACGCACGCGGCACCGCGGTTGGCGACGGCTGCTCCGGCGGCTTGTCCAGATTGCTGGCTGGTGTCTTTTCCAGGAGCGGGGGGCTGGCGCTGGCCGGCCGCTGACGCGCTGCCTCGCTGTTGTCGGGAACCGGCGCCGTTGCCGGCGAGGCCGCGGGCGCCGGATTGGGCTGCATCGGCGTATCGACATTACCCAGGATAACGGGGAGCCCGTCCTTGCCGCTGCCGATGATCACGATCTTGGTGTTTGGCGACTGCGCAAGCTGCAGCGTCGCCTCGATGCCGCGCCAGCGCACATAGGAATCCGAAATGCCCTGCGACACGGTCTGCTGGAAATCGCGGATGCCGTTCGCCTCGATCTGCTTTCTCTCGGATTCTTTTTTCTCGCGATCGACCCGGAAAGCATACTCCTGCACCAGGTAATACTGCTCGATCTTGCGGTTGATCGCCGCGTTGACCGCTGGCGGCAACTCGAGCCCCAACACCAGCGTGTCGTAGATGATCAGCATCTCGTCGAGCGAAATCCGATAGTGCTCGCCGTACTCGCTCTCGGCCTCGGTGCGCTGGATCATGCTCTGGCCGAGCATCGCCTCGGTGTGGGTGCGGATTTTCTTTTGCACCTCCTGGCGCTTGGTCGAATAGATCTCCTCGGCGGTGTATTCGGCGAAGATTTCGCGCGCCCGGTTGCCGATCTCCGGCGCCAGCATCCGTTCGATGTAGTCCGGTCCGATGGTCTGATGCAGCTGGGGCACCGAGTCGTGCTTGAGCCGGAATCGGATGTTGATTGTCGCCGTGAGGTTGACGCCGTCCCTGGAGATGGCGTTGTAGGTCTCGGTATGCGTCTGCAGCCGCAGATCGTAGAGGAACAGCTTGTCCCACGGCAGCAGCACGCGCATGCCCTCGTCCTTGAGCAGGCGCGGGTCGAGCTGGGTGCCGCCGCGGAATCGCTTCCACAGGATGCCGACGTGGCCGGTCGGTACCGTTACGATCACGTTCGGAGCGATCAGGAAGCTTACGAGCGTCGCCACCATCAGATAGATGACGATGACCGGCAGGCTGTGCTCGATGAACCGCCACCACCGATAGCGCTTCGGCGGCGGATTGCCATCCAGCGATTCAGGATGCGGTTTTGCCATCAGCCCGTCTCCACCGAACTTAACTCAGTGAAGCGCCCCTCGTCCATGCGGAGCCGCCGGATCGGCACGTCCATCTCGTCGATGTAGCGGTCGTCGTGCGAGATCGCCACCACAGTGATGCCGGCGCGATGCATTGCCGGAAGGAACTCGAAATAGAACTTGCGGCGGAACTCCGGGTCCTGATCGGCCGCCCATTCGTCGAGCATCAGGAGCGGGCGCTGCTCAAGCTGGGCCACGATCAGCGCCAGCCGCCGCCGCTGTCCACTCGACAGCTCGGTGGTCCGGAATTCACCGTGGCTCAGCTTGGTCTTTTCCAGAAGTTTATATTGGGTGAGCATCTCGGTGAGCTCGGCGGGATCGGGATCCTCGATGCCGTAGAGCCGCTGGAACAGATGGAAGTCGGGGAAGATCGCGGTAATCAGGCTGCGATACTCCTCGTAGCGCTCGCCCTCCACCGCCGTGCCGTCGAGCAGAAGCTCGCCCTCGGACGGCCGGTAGAAGCCGGCAAGGATTTTCATGAAGGTCGATTTGCCGGAGCCGTTGCCGCCGGTCAGCATGACGAGGTCGCCGGCGTTGAGCGTGAAATTGAACGGACCGACCTTGAACGGCGTGTCCGCTGTCTTGCCCGGATAATGAAATTGGACGTCCCGAACCTCGATCTTGGTGAATTTCTTCGACGGCTCGGGTGAAATTTCATCGGGCAGGCTGGTGATGCCGGAGAGCTTGACCTCCAGTCCCGCCAGCCGGTCCGCTGCGGCGTTCGCGGCAGCGATGATCGGGATCGACTGCACGAGGCCGGAGCAGGCGCCGACGATGAACACCAGCGCGGTCACCGCCTTGGTGACCGAGCCCGGCGTCGTGCTGAACAGCGGCACGACGAAGGCCACCGCGCCGAGCAGGATGTACAGCGACGTCTGCAGCATCACCATGCGCCGGTAGGTTTCCGCCTGGGTGCGGATCTTGATGTTGGCGGCGGTGCGCGACACTTCGACGGCGTGATCGAACAGCGCGTCGCTGCGTGGCCGGTTGAGCCGGACCTCCTTGAAGCCGTCGAGCACGTCGCTCAGGCGGTCGTACATGCGGTTTTCCCACTGCGCCGCCTCGCGCATCTGGGCCGCATTCTGCTTGGTCTTGGAATGAAACAACGCGGCGCCGGTGCCGACGATGGCGACGCTGAGGACGAACGCGGTGAACGACAGATAGGCAACGTAGCCGGCCACCAGCGTGATCAGCAGCGAGCCTTGCACCGCGAAGGCCAGCATGTTGCTCGCCTGCGTCAGGATCGCGGTGTCGCCGGTGATGGCTGACACGATCTCGGCGCGGCCGATCATTTCGAGCGGCAAGAGCTCGGAGCGGCGCACATAGTCCATCAGCCGGATCCGGAGCTTGTGGATGATGGCGCCGATCTCGGCGGTTGTGGTGATCAGGATGTAGTGCTGGGTCTGGATGAACAGCAGCAGCGCGATCACGAAAAAGCCCGCGGCCCACAGACTGATCTCGCCCCGGTCTGCGGCGCCGGCGCCAGCGTTGATGGCGCCGATCAGCGAGGTCGTGCTCACCCCGCCCATGGCCGAGACGAACATCAGCCGGCCCAGAGAGCCTTCCATTTCACGACGGACGAGCTGGAGGAACGACATAGGCTTACGCCGCCCGCTCCATGCCGGTTGGGCATCGATCCCTGAAGACGCGTTGACCGGACAACCGCACTAGCTGCTCCGGGGGCGGCGTAACAGCTCGTCCTGCCGGCTGCGGCGCAGCACCTCGGTTTGCCGCGCCAGTTCGGCGCGGCGCGCGACTTCGGCGCGGCGCGACGGTCCGGTGATCAGCAGCATGAGAAGGCCAAGCACCGGCGTGAGAACGATGGAGAGCAGGAAAGTGCCGGTGAATCCCATCCGGCGCTGGGTGCCGCATAGTCCGACCAGGACACAGAACATCAGATACGCTATCAGGACGGCGAGCGGTAACACCATGACGCTACGTCTCCCTCGACACGGCCGGCCCGCCCTTGAAGCGCCGCTCCAGCGACAAGGGCAAGGCGCTCCTGTCGGGACTCGGCCGTTACCCTACACTTCAGCTCGGCTCGGCCGCCGAACCCGACGAGGCCGCAGGTGTCGTCGTCCCGCGCCACTTGGCCTGCTGCGCCTTGAACTTCGCCTGCTGCTGCTTGATGAATTCGCGATAGTCCGGCGGATTGAAGTCAAGCAGCGTGCCGCCGGAGGCGAAGTGTTTCATGAACACCCGCCCGATCACATAGGTCGCGCCGGCGGAATAGACCGGCATGGTCAACGCGCCGATCATCGAACCGAAGCCCGGCACGCCTTTTATCAGGCTGCCGAATGTCATGGCCGTCGTCGTCGCCGTGCTGGCCGGGATGATGGCGCCGGCGAGACTTGCGATGACCGATTTGCCGCGGTTGTCGGTGAACGGCACGTTGTAGATTTCCGAAAGCCGGCGCAGCATCTGCATCTGCACGCCGCCGACTGCGAGGACGTCGAACAGCGGCACCGGGATCAGGCCGGCAGCGCCCGACCACAACGAGAAACGGTCGACAAGCTGTGATGCAGCCTCTTCACGTTCCGCTTCGGTCACGGGGGTGCTGGGGGCCATCGATTCGGTCGTCATGTCCGGGTCCTCTTTGTCCGCAGTCCGCAAGCCTTGGTGCTCTAAGCCTTGGCGCCCAGCAATCGCCGTTCCACCAGAGTGAGCGCTGGTCAATCCGCCTGGGGACGGATCGTGCGAAAGTCCACGCCAGTGCTTGAGTCCTAACAGATCGGAACAGCGGGTGCCAAGGCCTTGTGGGGCTGTGCGTAACGCCCGAATTTGACGCCATATTGACGTGCCGCCATGCCTGCGAGAAGCCGCCTTTGGCGGGCGCCTCAAGACGAGGTTTTGAGTGTGCTGATCGCCCGCTATGGTAGTGGCCGATGAACGCGACCGACCCGGAGCTTGCGCGCGCCATTGCGGCGATGGCGGTGCCGGGCATCGCCGTCGATCACCGGCTGATCGCGGACGGCGACGAGGCGGCGTTGCTTGCCGACGAGATGGCGGCGTTCGCCGGCAGCGTAACCAAAGTGCGACGCGCCAGTGGAGCCGCGCGGATCGTCGCGCGGCAGTTGATGTCGCGGTTCGGCCACACCGAGGCGCATGCGATCCGGAAGTCGACCGGCGGCATGCCGGTGTGGCCGGACGACATCGTCGGCTCCCTGGCTCACGACGCCAGGGTCGCAGTCGCTGCAGTGGCAGCGCGGCAGGACTTCTTGAGCGTCGGTGTTGATGTTGAGCCGGCCGAACCGATTGACCGGGATTTGCTGGCAATGATCGCGACGCCGACGGAGCGTGCCGCCGCGCCGGCCGAGCCCACTCGGGGCCGACTTCTGTTTTCGATCAAGGAGGCAGTCTATAAGGCCGTCTATCCACTCGACGGTCGCTTCCTCGACCACCACGATGTCGAGGTGAACGTCGCGGCTGGCACCGCTCGGGTCCGGGACGGCCGGGAGGTTCGATTTCGGCATTGTGCTGCAACGCACATCGTCGTCTTGGCTTTCATTCGATAGCCGGTTGTTGGTTCATAGGCGTTTCAGCACCTAAAGGGGCGCTGACACCGTTTTGATGGAAAATGGGTCCAGACGGTCTGCTATTCGTGGTTAACGACCCATTGCGACCGCGTTATTCCGTTGATTGAAGTCCGATTCCCGTGTAAATTCATACACGTAGTAGGGCTGGCATAACCAGCCTCCCTGCTTTGCTGCGGCCCCGGCTGGGCTAATTTGACGTGTCGGTGTGGGTATAAGGTGTAAGCACCATCGCAGATCGGCGTTATGGGGCGCCGGAGCGATCCCTTGATTGAGACATGGTCCGCGCCGGGCGCTTCGGGCGTCCGCAGGCAGGCCATGCGAACAGACTTGATGCGGGGACCCGAGTTGGGTCGCCGTGTTGCACTTTGGTTGCTGCGAGCAGGGTCCGAGCAGGGTCGTTGTGTCTGATCTGAGTTCCGAATCCGGGTTGGTGATCGACGGGATGGGCGCGCCGGCTGGAAAGCCGCAGCCGCTATCGAGCGCGCAGCTTGGCATCTGGTTCGCCCAGAAGCTCAATCCCGACAGCCCGGCCTACAACATCGGCGAATACGTCGAGATCGACGGCCCGATCGTGCTGCCGCTGTTCGAGCGGGCGTTGCGGCAGGCGGCCGGCGAGGCGCAGTCGCTGCGGCTGCGATTTTCGGAAGAGGCCGGCGAGCCACGCCAACGTATCGACGACGAGGGCGTCTGGTCGCTGCCGATCATTGATGTCGCTGCCGAACCGGAGCCCCGCGTTGCCGCCGAAGCCTGGATGAAGGCTGACATGGCGCGCCCGGTCGACCCGGCGATCGGACCGCTGTTCGGCTTCGCGCTGTTCAAGGCTTCAGCCGCCCGGTTCTTCTGGTACGCGCGCTACCATCATATCGCGCTCGACGGCTACGGCATGTGGCTGATGTCGCGGCGCGTCGCCGAGATCTATACCGATCTTTGCGCCGGCCGGTCATCGCAGGCAGGCGCGTTTGGTCCGATGGCGCCGCTTCTTGCTGCCGATGCGGCCTATCGCGCCTTGCCGCAATTCGAGCAGGACAGGCAATATTGGGACGAGACGCTGGCCGATCGGCCCGAGCCCGGCAGCCTGACGCTCAGCCACCGGCCGCCAATTGTCTCGGCGAGCTTCCAGCGCGACAGCGCAAATCTGCCGCGCTCGACGGAAGCCGCACTCCGTGCGCTTGCCGTGAGCACGCACACCAGCCTCGCCCGCGTCATGGCGGCGGCGGCGGCGATCTTCCTCTACCGCCTCACCGGCACCGAGGACGTGGTGATCGGGCTCCCCGTCGCCGGGCGCGATGAGGTTTCTCGCGCCATCCCCGGTATGGCGTCGAACGTGCTGCCGCTGCGGCTGTCGCTTCGCCCCGACATGACGGTGGCCGAAGTGGTTGCGCAGGCGTCGGCGCGGATCCGGCAGGCGCTGCCGCACCAGCGCTATCAACTCGCCGGCATGCGCCGCAGCGCTTCGCGCGAGGCGCTGTTCGGGCTCAGCATCAACGTGATGCCGTTCGACTACGGCTTCAGCTTTGCCGGCCATCGCGGAACCGCCCATAATCTGTCGCTCGGCCCGGTCGAGGACCTGTCGATCTCGGTCTACGACCGCTCCGACGATGGGGCGCTTCGTATCGACTTCGACGTCAACCCGGCGCGCCACTCTGCCGCCGACCTCGCCATCCACCGCCAGCGTTTCCTGCGGTTGCTCACCACGCTCGTAGACGCCTCGCGCCCGATCGGCAATCTAGCCATTCTGAATGACATCGAGCGCGACACCATCGTTGAGCGGTGGAACGCGACGGCGGCACCGCTGCCCCGTCTCACGGTCGCTGATCTGTTCGCCGCGCAGGCCGCGCGCACGCCGGATGCAACAGCAGTCATATTCGGCGAACGGCAACTCAGCTACGCCGATCTCGCCACCGCGGCCAACCGCCTCGCGCACCATCTGCGCACTCTGGGCGTCGGGCCTGAGACCGTGGTCGGGCTCTGTCTCGACCGCTCGCTGGAAATGCTGATCGGGATGCTCGGCATCCTCAAGGCCGGCGGCGCGTACCTGCCGCTCGACGCTTCCTATCCCCGCGACCGCCTTGAATTCATGCTGGCCGACGCCGGCGTTGGTGTGCTGGTGACCAACGCCGCGCTGGTCGACCGCCTGCCGGCCGCCACCACTGCCACCTCGGTCGTTCGCCTCGACACCGACGCATCCCTGATCGCAGGCCGCCCCGCCACAGCGCCACCGCTTTCGCATAATCCGCACCACGCCGCCTACGTCATCTACACTTCGGGCTCGAGCGGCGCGCCCAAGGCGGTCGTCGTCGAACATCAAAGCCTCGCCAACAAGATGCTCGCGTTGAGCCGCGACTTCGCTGTCGATGCACGATTCCGCGCAGCGCTGCTGATCTCGTCGGCCTTTGATCCCTCCATCGAGCAGGCGCTGCTGCCGCTGATCGCCGGGGGCTCCACCGTGGTCATCAGCGACGCGGTCCGCGAATCCCCCGCCGCGTTCTGGAATCAAATCCAGATCGATGGCGTCACTTTCATCTCCTGTGTGCCGTCGTTCTTCGAATCCGTCTACCGCGACGCCCCCGACGGCGCCTGCCTCGATCATCTCGCGCTCGGCGGCGAGGCCTTCACCTCCGAATTCCGCAGGGAGATTTCGCGGCACGTAAAGTTCAACCGCATCACCAATCTCTACGGCCCGACCGAAGCCACCATCGACGCGGCCTCCCATCGTGTCAGCGGCGACGAGACCGGTTCAATCGTCCCGATCGGCCAGCCCATGGCGAACTACCGCATCTATGTGCTGGACGGAGGCCTTGAGCCGGTGCCGGCCGGCGTGGTCGGCGAACTCTACATCGCGGGCTTCGGGCTCGCGCGCGGCTACCATCGCCGTCCCGGCATCACCGCCGAGCGCTTTGTCGCCGATCCGTACGGCGCATCCGGCAGGCGCATGTACCGCACCGGCGATCTGGCGCGCTGGCAAGCCGACGGGGTGCTCGAATTCCTCGGTCGCGCGGATGCGCAGGTCAAGCTCCGCGGCTTCCGGATCGAGCCTGGAGAGATCGAGGCAGCGCTCGCGCGCGATCCCACGGTCGGGCAGGCCGCGGTGATCGCCCAAGGGGACAATGCCGACGGCGGCGGCAGGCGGCTGATCGGCTACCTCGTCGCCGCGTCCGGCGCGGCCATCGACCCGAGCGCGCTCCGCGCCGCGCTGTCGCGGCAGCTTCCCGACTACATGGTGCCATCGACGCTCATCGTGCTCGATCGCCTGCCGCTCACGCCGAACGGCAAGCTCGATCGGCGAGCGCTACCGTTGCCCGCGCGCGACGCCACCCATGCGCACCGGCCGCCGCGCAGCCCGCACGAGGCGATCCTCTGCTCGCTGTTCGCAGAGGTCCTCGGGTTGGAGCGCGTCGGCATTGACGACAACTTCTTCGATCTGGGCGGCCATTCGCTGCTCGCGACGCGGCTGATCAGCCGCATTCGCGCGGCGCTTTCTATCGAAGTCTCGATCCGCGGCCTGTTCGAAGCGCCAACCGTGGCGGCGCTTGCGGGGCGCCTTGGCGTGGCCGGCGAGGCGTTGCGGCCACCGCTTCACCCGATGCCGCGGCCTGCCGAAATCCCGTTGTCATATGCGCAGCGGCGGCTTTGGTTCCTGGATCGGCTGGAGGGCGCAAGCGGGGCCTATCTCATTCCGGTGGCGGTGCGGCTCAACGGCACGCTCAACCGCACGGCGCTCGAACAGGCACTCGGCGATCTGGTCGAGCGCCACGAAAGTTTGCGCACGCTCTATCCCGAGCGGCACGGCGTGCCCAATCAGTTGATCCTGCCGGCGGCGCACGCACGTTCCCGCATCGAAACAAGTGCGGTCGACGCCGCCGACCTGCCGGAAGCTTTGTCCAACATCGCGGCGCTCGGCATCGATCTCGGCACCGAGATTCCGTTTCGCGCGCATCTCTTCGAGCTGGGTCCCGAAGCGCACGTCCTCGTTCTGCTGCTTCATCATATCGCCGCCGACGGCTGGTCGATGGGTCCGCTGTGGCGCGACCTCGCGGCGCTCTACCGCGCGCGTTCGGCCGGCGCGGCTGGCGACGCTGCCGCCATTGCCGGTTCAATACGCCGACTACACGCTCTGGCAACAGGCGGCGCTGGGCGAAGAACGCGACGCCGACAGCGCGATCTCGCGCCAGCTTGCATTCTGGAAGACGACACTCGACGGCCTGCCCGACCAGATCGAATTGCCGACCGACCGACCGCGGCCGGCGGCATCGAGCCATCGCGGCGGCAGTGTCGCCCTCGATATTCCGGCCGATCTGCATCGCGGCCTCTCGGCCCTGGCGCGTGAAACCGGCGCGAGCCTCTTCATGGTGTTGCAGGCCGGCCTGGTTGCGTTGCTGAGCAGGCTCGGCGCCGGCGACGACATTGCCGTCGGCAGCCCGATCGCGGGTCGAACCGATGCCGCGCTCGACGATCTGATTGGCTTCTTCGTCAACACGCTGGTGCTGCGCACCGACAGCTCGGGCAATCCGAGCTTCCGTGAGCTGGTGGCTCGCGTGCGCGCCGGCAATCTCGCCGCCTACGCGCACCAGGACATGCCGTTCGAGCGCCTTGTCGAGGTGCTCAATCCGGCGCGTTCGATGTCGCGGCATCCGCTGTTCCAGGTGATGCTGGTGTTCGCTCCCGATCAGGGCGATGCCGCGCTCGATCTGCCCGGCATCGACGTGGCGCCGCAACCGGTCGCGAATGCGAGTGCGAAGTTTGATCTTTCGCTATCGCTCGCCGAGCGGCGAGGGGCGGGCGGCATGCCGGCGGGGATCGATGCCGTCCTGGAATACGCCGTCGACCTGTTCGACGAGATTACAGTCGCCACGCTCGGAGCCCGGCTCGTTCGTCTGCTGGCGCGGGCGGTCGCTGCTCCAGACCGCGCGCTCGGTAGCATCGATCTGCTCGACGCGTCGGAGCGCGACACCATCCTGCGGGATTGGAACGATCACTCCGATGGCGCAAGCCTCGCCACACTCGATCTGCAAGCAACGTTGCCTGAATTGTTCGCGGCCCAGGCGGCACGCACCCCCGACGCGGTCGCTTTGGTGTTCGGCGGCCGCACCGTCAGCTATGCAGGCCTCGATGCCGACGCCAATCGCTTGGCGCATCATCTGCGCGCGCTTGGTGTCGGTCCGGAGACCATCGTCGGCCTTTGCGTAGAGCGCACGCCGGAGATGCTGGTCGGCATTCTTGGCATCTTGAGAGCCGGCGGCGCCTACCTGCCGCTCGATCCGGTCAATCCGCAGGACCGCGTTGCCTTCATGCTGGCCGACGCTGGTGCGTCCGTCCTGGTCACGCAATCTGCCCTGAAAGATCATCTGCCGCAGGCGGGGGGCGCAACGATCGTGCGCCTCGATGCTGATTGGCCAACCATCGAAAGACATCCCGCCACGGCGCCCCCGATCGCAATTGATCCGCTCCATCCGGCCTATGTCATCTACACATCGGGCTCCACCGGCAGCCCCAAGGGTGTGATGGTCGCGCACCGCAACGTGGTGCGGCTGTTCGCAACCAC
This sequence comes from uncultured Alphaproteobacteria bacterium, assembly GCA_963785665.1. Lineage (GTDB taxonomy): Bacteria > Pseudomonadota > Alphaproteobacteria > Rhizobiales > Xanthobacteraceae > Z2-YC6860. The sequence continues at coordinate 139,540 of CAWAWF010000012.1, read as the reverse complement.
CGAGCGTTATTTCAACTTCAACGCCACCGACGTCTGGACGCTATTCCACTCCTTCGCATTCGACTTCACGGTCTGGGAGATCTGGGGCGCGTTGCTCTACGGCGGCCGCCTGGTCATCGTACCCTACGAGGTCAGTCGCTCGCCGCTGGAATTCTTGAGTCTGCTTTCGCGTGAGCGCGTCACGATCCTCAACCAGACGCCGTCGGCCTTCTACCAGTTGATGCAGGCGGATCGCGAAAGCGGCGGCAAGCCGCTGGCGCTCCGCTCGGTTGTTTTCGGCGGCGAGGCGCTCGATCTGCGCCGGCTCACCGACTGGTACGCGCGCCATGCTGACGACGCGCCGACGCTCGTCAATATGTACGGCATCACCGAGACGACAGTGCATGTGTCCTATCGCGAGCTCGACGAGGCAACGGTCGCTGCCAATGCCGGCAGCCTGATCGGCCGCGGCATCCCCGACCTTCGCGTCTATATTCTCGACAACGGCCTGGAGCCGGTGCCGGCCGGCGTCACCGGCGAGCTTTACGTTGCGGGCGAGGGGCTGTCGCGCGGCTATCTCAACCGCGCCGGCCTGACAGCGGAGCGCTTCGTTGCCGACCCGCATGGCGGCGCGCGGCGCGCGTATGTACCGCACCGGCGACCTGGCGCGCTGGCAGTGCGACGGCGTGCTGGAGTTCCTCGGCCGTGCCGACGCGCAGGTGAAGCTCCGCGGCTTCCGGATCGAGCTTGGCGAGATCGAGGCGGCGCTGCTCCAGCAGGACGGCATCTCGCAGGCGGTGGTGATCGTCCGCGACGATGGCGCCGGCCAGCGGCTGGTCGGTTACGTGGTAGCTGCCGCCGGCGTCACGCTCGATCACAACCGCATTGCGCGCTTCGCTGTCGCAGCGGCTGCCGGACTACATGGTCCCGGCGGCTCTGGTCCGCTGCCGCGCTTGCCGCTCACGCCGAACGGCAAGCTCGACCGCCGGGCGCTGCCGGAGCCGGAGCTGGCAGCGGGCGCATTCGCATCGGGCGCCGCGCAACCCGCAGGAGGCGATCCTCTGCGAGCTGTTCGCCGAGGTTCTGCGGCTGCCCGCGGGTCGGCGTCGACGACAACTTCTTCGAGCTCGGCGGGCACTCGCTGCTGGCGACGCGGCTGATCAGCCGGATCCGCGCCGTGCTCAATGTCGAGGTGGCGATCCGCAGCCTGTTCGAGGCGCCGAGCGTGGCGCGCTGGCGCCGAAGCTTGCCGGCGAAGTCGACGGCGTTGCGGGCGCCGCTGGTGCCTCAGCCGCGGCCTGCCGAGATTCCATTGTCCTATGCGCAGCGGCGGCTGTGGTTCCTGGAGCGGCTGGAGGGCACCAGCGGCACTTATTTGATTCCGATGGCGGTGCGGCTGACCGGTGCGCTCGACCGCGAAGCGCTGCAAGCAGCGCTCGGCGATCTGGTCGAGCGGCACGAGAGCCTGCGCACCATCGTGCCGGACCGGCTCGGCGTGCCGCGGCAGGTCGTCCTGGTGCCGTCGCAGGCGCGGCCGGCGCTGCAGATCGTGGCAGCTCGACGAGACGGGCTTGCCGGCGGCGCTGCCGCGCCGCTGCCGGTCGCGGCTTCGATCTGTCGCGCGAGACGCCGCTGCGGGCGCATCTGTTCGAGTTGGGCCGCGACGAGGCCGGGCAGGACCAGCAGGTGCTGCTGATCCTGCTGCATCACATCGCCGGCGACGGCTGGTCGCTCGGTCCGCTGTGGCGTGATCTCGCGGCATTGTACCGGGCCCGCCACGACGGCGTGCCCGCCGCGCTTTCGCCGCTGCCGGTGCAGTACGCCGACTACACCTTGTGGCAGCGCGCGGTGCTGGGCGAGGAGAGCGATGCAAGACAGCGCCATCGCGCGGCAGCTGGCGTTCTGGAAGACGGCGCTCGACGGCCTGCCGGAGCAGATCGAGTTGCCGACCGACCGGCCGAGGCCCGCGGTGTCGAGCCACCGCGGCGGCCATCTGCCGCTTGTCATCCCGGCCGGCCTGCACGGTCGGCTGGCGGGCCTGGCGCAGCGCAGCGGGCGCGAGCCTGTTCATGGTGCTGCAGGCAGCGCTGGCGGGCCTCCTCAGCCGGCTCGGCGGCGGCACTGATATCGCGATCGGCAGTCCGATCGCGGGCCGCACCGATGCGGCGCTGGACGAGTTGATCGGCTTCTTCGTCAACACGCTGGTGCTGCGCACCGACCTGTCGGGCCAGCCGAGCTTCGAGCAGCTGATCGGCCGGGTCCGCTCAGCCAATCTGGCGGCCTACGCGCACCAGGACCTGCCGTTCGAGCGGCTGGTCGAGGTGCTGAACCCGGCGCGGTCGCTGTCGCGGCACCCGCTGTTCCAGGTCATGCTGGCGTTCGAGACGCAGACGCCCGGCGCAGGCCCGCTCGATCTTGCCGGCCTCACCGCGGTGCCGCAGCCGATCGCGACCGCAAGCGCCAAGTTCGATCTGTCGCTCGGCCTCACCGAGCATCGCTCGGCCGACGGCCGGCCGGCCGGCATCGAGGGTGTCCTCGAATACGCCAGCGACCTGTTCGACGCCCAAGCGTCGAGCTGATCGGCGCGCGGCTCGTTCGCCTGCTCGCGGCGGCTGGCCGCCGATGCCAGCCGCCCGCTCGGCGCGCTGCCGATCCTCGATGACGCCGAGCGCGACACCATCCTGCGGCTGTGGAACGACACCGCCACCCCGGTGCCACCGGCGACCTTGCCCGAGCTGTTCGCGCAGCAGGCAGCGCGCACGCCCGATGCCACTGCCGTGATGTTCGAGGGCAGCACGCTCAGCTATGCCGCGCTCGACGCTCAAGCGAACCGCCTGGCGCATCACCTGCGCGGGCTTGGCGTCTGGCCCCGAGACCGTGGTCGGCGTTCTGCCTCGAGCGCTCCCCCAGATGCTGATCGGGCTGCTCGGCATCCTCAAGGCCGGCGGCGCCTATCTGCCGCTTGACCCCAGCTACCCGCGCGAGCGGCTCGCCTTCATGCTGGCCGACGCCGGCGCTGCCGTGCTGGTCACCAAGCTGCGCTGCTCGACCCTTCCCGAACACACCGGCTCAGGTGGTGCGGCTCGATGCCGACTGGCCGGCAATCGCGCGGCAGCCCGACACCGCGCCGGCGATCAGCCTCGACCCGCGCCACCCGGCCTACGTCATCTACACCTCGGGCTCCACCGGAACCCCCAAGGGCGTCGTTGTCGAGCATGGAAGCCTCCCAACAAGCTCGTCACGATCGGCCGGATATTCGAAGCGGAGCCCGGCTTCCGGATTGCGCTGCTGAGCTCGTCAGCGTTCGATCCTTCGATCGAGCAGGCGACGCTTGCGTTGATCCACGGCGCGACCGTTGTCGTCGTCAGCGATGAGCAGCGCGAATCATCACACGAATTCTGGGAGTATCTGGTTGCTCAGAAGGTCGATCTGCTCAACTGCACACCATCGTTCTTTGAATCCGTCCTCGGCGATGCTCCAGCACAAGGATTGCCCAAACGTCTGGTGCTCGGCGGCGAGGCGCTCGGTTCCGAACTCCACTGTCGGATTTCCGGAATTTCGCGTATCATCAATCTCTACGGTCCGACCGAAACCACCGTCGACGCCATTGGCTGCGCGTTGAGCTCAGCCGACATCAGCGCGCCGATCCCCATTGGCCGGCCGCTTCCGAACTATCGCGCTTACGTGCTCGACGATTTTCTTGAGCCTGTTGCTGCGGGTGTGATTGGCGAGCTTTACATCTCGGGGTTTGGTCTGGCGCGGGGCTACCGCAACCGTTCGGGTCTGACGGCGGAGCGGTTTGTGGCGGATCCGCATGGTGTGGTGGGCGCGCGGATGTACCGCACCGGGGACCTGGCGCGGTGGCGTGCCGATGGCGTGTTGGACTTTCTCGGGCGGGCCGATGCGCAGGTCAAGCTGCGCGGTTTCCGGATCGAGCCTGGCGAGATCGAGACGGCGCTGACGCGGCAGGACGGCGTGTCGCAGGCCGCGGTGGTGGTGCGCGAGGATGCGGCGGGCGTGCGGCGGCTGATTGGCTATGTGGTGGCCTCGTGGGTGCCGGCTTGGACGCCGCTTTGGACACCGCCGCGCTTCGGGCGTCGCTGTCGCGGCAGCTACCGGACTACATGGTGCCGCAGGCGATCGTTCAACTCGCTGCGCTGCCGCTGACGCCGAACGGCAAGCTCGACCGCCGGGCGCTGCCGGAGCCGGAGCTTGGCTCGGCGCAATCGCATCGGGCGCCGCGCAATCCGCAAGAGGCGCTGCTCTGCGAGCTGTTTCGCGAACTGCTGCACCTGCCGCGGGTCGGCATCGACGACAACTTCTTCGCGCTGGGCGGCGACAGCATCGTTTCGATCCAGCTGGTGAGCCGGGCGCGGCGGGCCGGGCTGTCGCTGACGCCGCGGCTGGTGTTCCAGCACCAGACGGTGGCGGCGCTGGCGGCGGCGGCGGGGGAACCGGAACCGGCGGCGGTGGCGGCGGCGGACGACGTTGCGGTGGGCGGCGTGCTGGCCACTCCGATCATGCACTGGCTGGCTGAGCGCGGCGGGCCGCTTTCGCGGTTCAGCCAGGCGATGCTGTTGGCGGTGCCGGGCGGGCTGATCGAGGACGATGTCGCGGCGGCGCTTGCGGCGCTGGTCGAGCATCACGATGCGCTGCGGCTGCGGCTCGATGCGGCGGCGGCTGATAGCTGGCGGCTGGAGATTCCGCCGGACGGGCCGGTGGCGTCGCTGCTGCAGCGGGTCGACGTGCGCGGCCTCGGCGGCCAAGCCTTGGATGGCGAAGCCTTGCGCGCGCGGATCGCTGCTGGAGGCGGAGGCTGCCGAGCGGCGGCTCGATCCGGCGTCCGGCCTGATGCTGCAGGCGGTGTGGTTCGATGCCGGGGCGGAGCGGTCCGGGCGGCTGCTTTTGTGCATCCATCATCTTGCGGTCGACGGGGTGTCGTGGCGGATCCTGGTGCCGGACCTGGAGGCTGCGTGGCGCCAAATCGCGGCCGGGGTCGCGGCCGGGCAGGCGGTGGCGCTGCCGCCGCGGGGCACTTCGTTCCGGCGCTGGGCGCAGCGGCTCGCCTTGCATGCGCGGAGCGCGGCGTTGCGCGAGGAGCTGCCGTTCTGGCGCGGGCAGCAGGGCCTGCCGTCGCTGCAGCTGACGCAAGGCAAGCTCGACCCGGTGCGCGACGTGCTTGGTACGGCGGGTCATCTGACCATGAGCCTGCCGGCCGAGGTGACGCAGGCGCTGCTGACACGGGTGCCTTCGGCGTTCCACGGCGGCATCGACGACGTGCTGCTTGGCGCGCTGTCGGTTGCGGTGGCGGACTGGTGCCGGCGGCAGGTGCCGGCGGGGTCGGCGCAGGGTGTGGGGCAGGCCGGCGGCCATGCGGTGCTGATCGACCTGGAGGGGCACGGTCGCGAAGAAGGATTTGGGCGTGAGGAAGGACAGGTTCGCGACGAAGGACCTGGTCGTGAAGAGGGATTGGGCGGCGTCGACCTGACCCGGACGGTCGGCTGGTTCACCAGCCTCTATCCGGTGCGGCTCGATCCAAGTGGATTTGATGCGAGTGGGCTTGATTCAAGTCCGCTCGATCTCAACGAGGCGCTGGCTGGGGGGCTGGCGCTGGGCCGTGCGGTCAAGACCGTCAAGCAGCAGCTGCGTGCGGTGCCGGGCAAGGGGCTTGGCTATGGCGTGCTGCGTTATCTCAACGACGACACCGCAGCCGAGCTTGCCGGCGGGGTGGTACCGCAGCTTGGCTTCAACTATCTGGGCCGGCTCGGCCCAGGTGGCTCGGCCGGCGGCACTGCAACCGGCGGCTGGGCGCCGGCCGGCGAGGAGGTTGGCGCCGGCGGCGGCGATCCGGCGATGCCGCTTGCGCATCCGCTCGAGATCAACGCGCTGACCCTGGATGGTGCGGAGGGCCCACGGCTTTCGGCACGGTTGAGCTTTGCGCCGGCGCTGATCGGCGAGGCCGCGGTGCGCGATCTGGCGGCGACCTGGTTCCGGGCGCTGACTGCGCTGGTGCAGCACACCGCGCAGGCCGGCGCCGGCGGGCGGACGCCAAGCGACCTGCCGCTGGTGTCGCTGTCGCAGGCCGAGATCGAGCGGCTGGAGCAAGCCTATCCCGATCTCGAGGACATCCTGCCGCTGTCGCCGCTGCAGGAGGGCCTGCTGTTTCATGCGCTGTACGACGCGCACGGGCCTGACGTTTATACGGTGCAGCTTGAGCTTGAGCTCGATGGCGCGCTCGACGCCGCAAGGCTCGCAGCGTCGCTGCGGGCGGTGATGAAGCGCCACCACAGCCTGCGGAGCGGCTTCGTGCACCAGGGCCTGGGCCGCCCGGTGCAGGTGGTGCTGCCGCAACTCGATGTGCCGTGGCGGCTGATCGACCTGTCGGAGCTCAACGGCAGCGCCCAGCAGGACGAGCTTGCCGGGATCGCCGCCGCCGACCGGCTCGAGCGGTTCGATCTGGCGTCACCGCCGCTCATCCGCCTGGCGGTGATCAGGCTTGGCGCCGCGCGGCATCGGCTGTTGCTGAGCAACCACCACCTGCTGATGGACGGCTGGTCGGCGCCGATCCTGGTGCGGGAGTGGCTGTTCGCCTACGGCCAGGGCGGCAGCGCGGACGAGCTGCCCGCCGTGACGCCATACCGCGACTATCTGGCGCTGATTGCCCGCGCCGACCGGGCGGCCGGGCTTGCCGCCTGGCAGGAGGCGCTTGCGGGTCTCGAGGAAGGCACCCACCTGGTGCCGCGGCAGCAGTCTGGGGCTGCGCCAGTTGCGCCGCAGTCGCTGGTGCTGCCGCTCGACGTTGCGCTGCAGGCTTCGCTGCAGGCTTGCGCCAGAGCGCAGGCCGTCACCTTGAACACGCTGATCCAGGCCACGTTCGGCGTGCTGCTCGGCCGGCTGACCGGCCGCGACGACGTGGTGTTCGGGGTGACGGTTTCGGGGCGGCCGGCCGAGCTTTCAGGCGTCGAGCAGATGGTCGGGCTGTTCATCAACACCCTGCCGCTGCGGATGCGGCTTTCGCCCGGGCTGACGCTGGCCGAGCTGCTGCACGACACCCAGGAGCGCCAGTCGGCGCTGCTGGCGCACCAGCACATCGGCTTAAGCGAGATCCAGCAGGCGGCGGGGATCGGCGAGCTGTTCGACACGCTGCTGGTGTTCGAGAACTATCCGGTCGACCGCGAAGGCCTGGCGGCGCCGGCGGGCGGCTTGCGGCTCGGCGCGGTCGAGGGCCGCGACGCCACGCATTACCCGCTGGCGTTGCTGGTGCAGCCCGGCGAGGTGCTGCGGCTTCGGCTCGACCACCGGCCCGATCTGATCTCGCGCGGCGAAGCCGAACTCATCGGCGCGCGGCTCATTCGCCTGCTCACGGCGGCTGCCGCCGATGCCACCCGCCCGCTCGGGGCGCTGCCGATCCTCGATGACGCCGAGCGCGACACCCTGCTGCGGCTGTGGAACGACACCGCCAGCCCGGTGCCGCCGGCGACCTTGCCCGAGCTGTTCGCGCAGCAGGCAGCGCGCACGCCCGACGCCATTGCCGTGATGTTCGAGGGCCGAAGCTTGAGCTACGCAGCGCTCGACGCGGAGGCCAACCGCCTGGCGCATCACCTGCGCGGGCTCGGCGTTGGCCCCGACGTCCTGGTCGGCATCTGCCTCGAGCGCTCGCCGAAGTGCTGGTCGGGCTCCTTGGCATCCTCAAGGCCGGCGGCGCCTATCTGCCGCTCGACCCGCAGCTACCCGCGCGAGCGGCTGGCCGTCATGGTGGCCGATGCCGGCGTTCCGCGTGGTGCTGACGCAAGCGGCGCTGGCGGCAAGGTGCCGATGCCGGCCGGCGTCAGCCTGGTGCGGCTCGACGCCGATCGCGACTGATCGCGCGGCAGGCGATATAGAGGCGCCGGCGCTGGTCGACCTGGAGCCCGGCAACCTGGCCTACGTGATCTACACCTCGGGCTCGACCGGGCGGCCGAAGGGCGTGGTGGTCAGCATGCGGCGCTTGGCAACTTCCTGGCGGATGGCCAAGCACGTGCCGCTGGCGGCGGCGACCTGGCTGCTCGCCGAAACACCATTCGGCTTCGACATCGCGGTGCTGGAGCTTCTTCCTGGCCGCTGGTGGCCGGCGCGCGGCTCGTGCTGGCATCGCGCCGCGGCGCGACCGTGCAGATGCGCGCGCGCTGGCGAAGACGATCGTCGACAGGGCGTCACCGTGCTGCAGGTCGTGCCGACCGTGTGGCAGACGTGATCGTCGACAGTGGCGTTGGCGACGGCGATCTGAAGCGTCTTCCCAATCCTGACCGCGCGGCGAGACGCTGCCGCGGCGAGGCGCTGCCGGCGCGCTGCGGGATCGGGTGGCGCTGTGGCCGGATGTCCAGCTCGACAACCTGTACGGGCCGACCGAGACCTCGATCGGTGACGCGCTGGGCGTGTGCGGGCGACAGCTCGGCCGAGGGCCGATCGGTCGTCCGATCTGGAACACGCGGGTGTATGTGCTGGACGGCTCGCTTGAGCCGGTGCCGGCGGGTGTGGTGGGCGAGCTCTACATCGCCGGGACGGGACTGGCGCGGGGCTATCTCAACCGCGCCGGGCTGACGGCGGAGCGGTTCGTCGCCGATCCGCATGGTGTTGCGGGTGGCGCGCGGATGTACCGCACCGGGGACCTGGCACGGTGGCGCCAAGGTGCGGATGGCGTGCTGGAGTTCGTTGGCCGGGCCGACGCGCAGGTCAAGCTGCGCGGCTTCCGGATCGAGCCCGGCGAGATCGAGGCGGCGCTGCTGCGCCAGCAAGGCGTGTCGCAGGCGGTGGTGATCGTCCGCGACGACGGCTCCGGCGGCAAGCGTCTGATCGGCTATGTGGTGGCGGCGGCGGGCGCGGCGGACACGGTGCTGGACACCGGCTCGCTTCGCGCTTCGTTGTCGCGTCAGCTGCCGGATTACATGGTGCCTTCGGCGATCATGGCGCTGGACGCCCTGCCGCTGACGGCGAACGGCAAGCTCGACCGCCGGGCGCTGCCGGAGCCGGAGCTTGGCGGGGCGCACGCGCAGCGGGCGCCGCGCAACCCGCAGGAGGCCATCCTCTGCGAGCTGTTTGCCGCGGTACTGGGGCGGCCGGCAGTGGGCGTCGACGACAACTTCTTCGAGCTTGGCGGGCACTCGCTGCTGGCGACCCGGCTGATCAGCCGGATCCGCGCGGTGCTCAATGTCGAGGTGGCGATCCGAAGCCTGTTCGAGGCGCCGAGCGTGGCGCTGCTGGCGCCGAAGCTTGCGGGCGAGGCCGGCGCCTTGCGCGCGCCGCTGGTGCCTCAGCCGCGGCCTGCCGACATTGCATTGTCCTATGCGCAGCGGCGGCTGTGGTTCCTGGAGCGGCTGGAGGGCACCAGCGGCACTTATTTGATTCCGATGGCGGTGCGGCTGACCGGTGCGCTCGACCGCGAAGCGCTGCAAGCAGCGCTCGGCGACCTGGTCGAGCGGCACGAGAGCCTGCGCACCATCGTGCCGGACCGGCTCGGCGTGCCGCGGCAGGTCGTGCTGGAGCCGTCGCAGGCGCGGCCGGCGCTGCAGATCGTGGCGGCCGGCGAGGCGGGCTTGACGGAGACGGGGCTTGCGGCGGCGCTGACGGCTGCGGCCTCGCGGGGCTTCGAGCTGTCGCGCGAGACGCCGCTGCGGGCGCATCTGTTCGAGTTGGGCCGCGACGAGGCCGGGCAGGACCAGCAGGTGCTGCTGATCCTGCTGCATCACATCGCCGGCGACGGCTGGTCGCTCGGTCCGCTGTGGCGTGATCTCGCGGCATTGTACCGGGCCCGCCACGACGGCGTGCCCGCCGCGCTTTCGCCGCTGCCGGTGCAGTACGCCGACTACACCTTGTGGCAGCGCGCGGTGCTGGGCGAGGAGAGCGATGAAGCCAGCGCCATCGCGCGGCAGCTGGCGTTCTGGAAGACGGCGCTCGACGGCCTGCCGGAGCAGATCGAGCTGCCCACCGACCGGCCGAGGCCCGCGGTGTCGAGCCACCGCGGCGGCCATCTGCCGCTTGTCATCCCGGCCGGCCTGCACGGTCAGTTGGCGGGCCTGGCGCAGCGCAGCGGAGCGAGCCTGTTCATGGTGCTGCAGGCAGCGCTGGCGGGCCTCCTCAGCCGGCTCGGCGGCGGCACTGATATCGCGATCGGCAGTCCGATCGCGGGCCGCACCGATGCGGCGCTGGACGAGTTGATCGGCTTCTTCGTCAACACGCTGGTGCTGCGCACCGACCTGTCGGGCCAGCCGAGCTTCGAGCAGCTGATCGGCCGGGTCCGCTCAGCCAATCTGGCGGCCTACGCGCACCAGGACCTGCCGTTCGAGCGGCTGGTCGAGGTGCTGAACCCGGCGCGGTCGCTGTCGCGGCACCCGCTGTTCCAGGTCATGCTGGCGTTCGAGACGCAGACGCCCGGCGCAGGCCCGCTCGATCTTGCCGGCCTCACCGCGGTGCCGCAGCCGATCGCGACCGCAAGCGCCAAGTTCGATCTGTCGCTCGGCCTCACCGAGCATCGCTCGGCCGACGGCCGGCCGGCCGGCATCGAGGGTGTCCTCGAATACGCCAGCGACCTGTTCGACGCCTCAAGCGTCGAGCTGATCGGCGCGCGGCTCGTTCGCCTGCTCACGGCGGCTGCCGCCGATGCCACCCGCCCGCTCGGGGCGCTGCCGATCCTCGATGACGCCGAGCGCGACACCCTGCTGCGGCTGTGGAACGACACCGCCACCCCGGTGCCACCGGCGACCTTGCCCGAGCTGTTCGCGCAGCAGGCGGCGCGCACGCCCGACGCCACTGCCGTGATGTTCGAGGGCAGGACGCTGAGCTATGCAGCGCTCGACGCCCACGCCAACCGCCTGGCGCATCACCTGCGCGGGCTTGGCGTTGGCCCCGAGACCGTGGTCGGCGTCTGCCTCGAGCGCTCCCCCGAGATGCTGATCGGGCTCATCGGCATCCTCAAGGCCGGCGGCGCCTATCTGCCGCTCGACCCGCAGCTACCCGCGCGAGCGGCTCGCCTTCATGCTGGCCGATGCCGGCGCTCCGGTGCTGGTGACGCAAGCTGCGCTGCTCGACACCTTCCCGAACACACCGGCTCAGGTGGTGCGGCTCGATGCCGACTGGCCGGCAATCGCGCGGCAGCCCGACACCGCGCCGGCGATCAGCCTCGATCCGCGCCACCCGGCCTATGTCATCTACACCTCGGGCTCGACCGGAACCCCCAAGGGCGTCGTTGTCGAGCATGGAAGTCTCGCCAACAAGATGCAGGCGTTGGGAACAGGCTTTGATGTGAGCGAAACCTTCCGCTCGGCGCTGTTCATCTCCAGCTCATTCGACGCCTCAATCGAGCAAACGCTGCTGCCGTTCATGGGCGGCGGCGCGGCGGTGATCTTCAGCGACGAGGTGCGCGAGCAGCCCTTGGAATTCTGGCGCCAGGTGGAGCGCGATCGCGTCAGCTTCATCAGTTGCGTGCCGTCCTACCTGGAAAGCATCCTTCAGCAGGTGCCGGACACCGTGGCGTTGCAACACCTCGCACTGGGCGGCGAGGCGCTGACCCTGCAATTCCGCAACAAGGTCGCGCGCGAACTGAAGGTCGAGCAGATCACCAATCTCTACGGGCCGACCGAGACCACCATCGACGCCATCTCGCATCGGGTCGGCCAGGAAGAAACCGGCTACAACAGCCCGATCGGCCAGCCGATGCCCGGCTACCGGGCCTACGTGCTCGACGACAATCTCGAACCGGTGGCGCCGGGCGTCGCCGGCGACCTTTACATCGCCGGCCTCGGCCTGGCGCGCGGCTATCTCAACCGCGCGGCAATGACGGCGGAGCGGTTCGTCGCCGATCCGCACGGCGAAGCGGGCAGCCGCATGTACCTGACCGGCGACCTGGCGCGCTGGCGTTCGGATGGTGTGCTGGAGTTCCTCGGCCGTGCCGATGCGCAACTGAAGCTGCGCGGACTGCGCATCGAACCGGGCGAGATCGAAAGCGCGCTGATCCGGCAGGGCAGCGTGAGCCAGGCCGCGGTCATCGCGCGCGAGGACATTCCCGGCCACAAGCGGCTGGTCGCCTACGTGGTTGCCGCGGGCCAGAGCGTTTCGCCGACCGAGCTGCGCGAACACCTCAAGACAGTGCTGCCCGACTACATGGTGCCGCAGGCTTTCGTTGCTCTCGACAGGTTGCCGCTGACGGCGAGCGGCAAGCTCGACCGGCGAGCGTTGCCCGCCCCCGAGGCGCTGCCGATCCACGCGCGCCGCGCGCCGCGCACGCCGCAAGAGGAAATCCTGTGCGGGCTGTTCGCCGATGTGCTGGCGCTGGACCGGGTCAGCATCGACGACAACTTCTTCGAGCTCGGCGGGCATTCGCTGCTGGCGATCCGGCTGATCAGCCGCATCCGGACCAGCCTGGACGTCGAGATCGGCATCCGCAGCCTGTTCGAGGCACCGACCGTCGAAGCGCTGGCCAAGCGCCTGGTCCACGGCCGGCCGGCGCTGTCCGACTTCGAGGTGCTGCTGCCGATCCGGCCGGTCGGGACCAAGCTGCCGCTGTTCTGCATCCACGACGCCGGCGGATTCAGCTGGCCGTATTCCAAGCTGATCCGGCACATTCCGGTCGAGCATCCGATCTATGGCTTGCAGGCCCGCAACCTGACGCAGCGGGCGCGGCGGCCGCGTTCGATCGACGAGATGGCCGAGGACTATGTGCGGCTGATCCGCAAGATCCAGCCGTCGGGGCCTTATAATCTGCTCGGATGGTCGTTCGGCGGGCTTGTGGCGCACGCCGTCGCCACCCAGCTTCAAGCCAATGGCGAGGAGGTCGCTCTGCTGGCGCTGCTCGACAGCTACCCGGTCCAGCACGACAGCGCGCAAGTTGCCTTCGATGACGACGGCGAGAACATGTCGCGCCAAGTGGCGATCAACCCGATTATGAACCTGCTCGACGTGCTGCGCCGCGAGGGTCTGTCGACGCTGAAGGAACACCACTATGAAGCGATCATGGACACCTTCAAGAACAACACCCGGCTGATGGGCACGTTCGCGCCGCAGCGCTTCCGTGGCGCGATGTCGCTGTTCGTGGCTACGATGAGCGAGGCGAAGCCGCCAGTCGAGATGTGGCGGTCGCACGTGACCGGAGCGATCAAGGTGCACCCGATCGATTGCGCCCATGACAACATGATGGACCCGGCGCCGGCTGAGAAGATCGGCGCCATTCTCGCGGACGAGCTCCGCGGGCCACCGGCGACAGACCAGGATCAGAGGAGAAAGCGATGACCAATCCGTTCGAAGACGAAAAGGGCGTCTATCACGTCCTGATCAATGACGAAGGCCAGCACTCGCTGTGGCCGGCGTTCAAGGAGGTGCCGCAGGGCTGGACCATCGCGCACAAGTCGGACACCCGCGCCGCATGCCTCGAGTTCGTCAACCAGAACTGGACGGACATGCGGCCCAATAGCCTGATCCTGCGGATGGCCAAGCAGGCCGAAGGCAGCAAGCCGAATTGAGAGCGATCAGCGCTTGATCAGCGAGCGAAGATCGATCGTCACGCCGTTTTCGAAGTGCTCGATGTAGAGCTGGCCGATGGCGCGGGCGAAGGCGCCCGAAGTCACCGAGGCGACGGCGAGCCCCACCAGGTTGAGTCCCGGCACCAGAAAAGTCAGCGACGACGTGGCGATGGTGGAAAAGCCGGTGGGCAGCGCGCCGCCCATCAGTCCGATCACGATCGCGCGGGTGCGATTGCGCTCGAACGGCACGTCGTAGAGTTCGCTCAACGACTTCACCATGCGGACCAGCAGCGCCAAGATGGCAGCGGCATTGACCAGCGGCACCGGGATGGCGCCGCCGACCGCCGACAGGTTGGCATAGCGCTCCACGATGGCGACGGCCTTGCGCCGAAGCGCGATGTCGGCCGCGGCTGCGGCTGTGATTTGGGCCGCGGGCTCGGTCTTCGGCACCATCTCGATGACGTTGTCGGGCGCCGGTTTCTTCACAGCGCTGGTGCCGTCGCGCATCTCCTCTGCGGTGCGCAGCACCGCCTTCGGAAGCTTCTTCTTGTTCATGCGCTTGCCGCCTTGTTGACGTGAGCCATGTTGTTGCAAATCGCCCGCACCTCGTCGGCGATTTTTGCGATCTCGCGCGCCGCGGCGCCCTTCTTGTCGAGCATCGTCGGTGTCGCCCCCCACAGAGCCGCCTCGGGGTAGGCCACGCGGTTGGTCAGTTCGCTGTCGAGCACCGGGAAGCCAGCCTGGGCAAGCTCGGTGCGGATGTGCTTGGCGATGACGGAATCGCGGGTGGTCTGTGTCAGCACGCAGCGAAACGCCGGTTGCCGCCCGCTGACGCCTTTGATCAGGACGTTCAGCGTATCCAGCATGCGGTCGACATCGAACGGCGACGGCTTCACCGGCACCAGCACGAAATCGCTGATGCCGAGGCATGCCAGCGTGGCGTCCGAACGAAAGCCGGGTGTGTCGATGATGACGTATTCGCCGATCAGCCGCTGTGCTGTCTTGCAAGCCTCTTCGCTGGAATCGACGATGACGGGAACGCCGCCGAGTGCCTTCTCGCGGGCGGCGAGCCGCGCGATCGTGCTCTGCGGATCGGCGTCGACGATGGCCGAGCGGTGGCCGTTGAGATGCCAGTGCACGGCGAGCGAGCTTGCCAGCGTGCTCTTGCCGCTGCCGCCCTTCATCGTGGCCACGGTGATGATCGAATGCGCCATGTAGCTGGCTCCTGTTGGGTTGCTACGCGACGAATCAATCGAATCGCATGTTAGCCGCTTTCGATCGTGGGAAAAGACTCCAGTTAACATATTGATTAGGCTTATAGATATTCATCGCGGAATAATTCGCGGCGCTGGCCGGTCCATGATCGGCCATGATGGCTTTCCGGCGGCGCTGATCCCGCGTCGCGACGAGCGCCACGCTTAAGGAGCGGCATGTGTTGTTGGAGCGGCTGTCCAGCTCGTTGCGGCGGAAGCTCCGGATGGCGTCCGGCCTGATCCTGTTCGCCTATATCGGGGCCCATCTCATCAACCACGCGCTCGGCCTGATCTCACTCGACACCGCGGAAGCCGGAATGTCGATTGCGGTCGAGGTCTGGTACAGCACGCCCGGCACCATCGTGCTGTACGGCGCCTTCGCCACCCATTTCATGATGGCGCTTTTTGCGGTCTACGAGCGGCGCACCTTCCGCCTGCCGCCGCTCGAGCTGCTTCGCATCGTGCTCGGCTTCACCATGCCGATCCTGCTGATCGGGCATGCCGCGTCGACCCGCCTGGCCTATGAAATGTTCGGGCTGTCGTCGGACTACACCCGGATCGTCTCCAATCTTTGGGCAACCGGCTCGCAGGGCTGGCAGCTCGGCCTGATGGCGCCGGGCTGGCTGCATGGCTGTCTCGGGCTGCATTTCGCCTTCAGCCGGCGCGGCTGGTACCGGCAATTCCGCTTCGTGCTGTTCTCGGCGGCCTTGCTGCTGCCGGTGCTGGCGGCGCTGGGCTTCATCGCCATGGGCAAGGAGCTCGCTAACAGTCCGACCGCGGCGGCCGAAGCCCTGCAATACCTCAGTCCGGACAACGCCGTGCAGCGGCTCGCCATCGCGCAGTGGAAGGACAAGCTGCTGAACTGGTATTTCTCGATCATCGGCTGCGCCTTCATCGCCCGCGAGATCCGCAATCTGGTGGAGCGGCGGAAAAAGCGCCTCGTGTCGTTGTCGTATCCCGGGCAGACCGTCCGGGTACCCCGGGGGTGGTCGGTGCTGGAGGCAAGCCGGAGTTTCCACTTGGCGCATGCGGCGATGTGCGGCGGGCGGGCGCGCTGCTCGACCTGCCGGGTGCGGGTGACGGCGGGGCAGGAGGTCTGTCCGCCGCCGGCCGACGACGAGGCCGCCACCCTGGAGCGCATCGGCGCGCCATCCGATGTGCGGCTCGCCTGCCAGTTGCGGCCAATCGGCGACATCTCGGTGGTGCCGCTGGTTCGCACCGCGCGGCCGATCTACCGCACCGGCGCGCCGCAGCGCGGCGGCGAGCGCGACATCGTCGTGGTGTTTTGCGATTTCCGAAACCGCGCCGAGCTTGCCCGCGATCACCTGCCGCACGACCTGCTCTACCTGCTGACGCTCTACGCCGAAGGCGTCGGCAACGCAGTCCGCGCCTGCGGCGGCACCCTGAGTTATGTGGAGTTCGACAGCATCTGCGCGCTGTTCGGCCACGAGGATGCCGCCAACCCCGCGCAGGGGGCGCTGCGGGCGGCGGGGGCGATCGAGGGGGTGATCGCCGACCTCAACAACCGGCTCGGCGTGCAAAGCGGGCAAAGGGTCAAGATCGCGGTGAGCATCCACACCGGCCGGGCGGCGATCGGCGAGATCGGCTCGTCCGATCCGCCGACGCTGATGGCGATCGGGGAGGCGATCGACGGCGCCAACGCGTTGCGGAAGGCCGCGGCCGACGCCGACAAGGCGTTCGCGATCTCGGAGAAGGTCTATGCCGATGCCGGTGTCGATGCTGTCCATCAGGGCAGCATAACGGTCGGCGAAGGCGCGGGGATAAATGCTGTCCTGTCGGACGACGCGCCGATTCCATCGCCGACCTGGACCCTGCATGGCGAGCTGGGCCGCGGCGCCATGCTGAAAAGGTTGTGGGCCGGCGGCTAGATCGCGCCTCAGCCGCCGATCTTCGCCGCCTTGTCGTTGTCGTACCACCAGGTCTCCGGGATGCCGCGCGAGTAGTGAGGCTTGACCTTCGGATGGCCGAAGATGTCCCAGTAGGCGATCCAGTGCGACGGCTTGAACCAGCCGGCGACCCAGTAGTGCTCCGAGCGCAGCACGCGATCGAGCGCCTTGCAGGCGGTGTACAGGTCCTGGCGGGTGTTGGCCGCGATCGCCTTGTCGATCAGCGCGTCAACCACCGGGTTGGCGATGCCGGCGAAGTTCGGGGCGCCCTTGGCCATGGCGGTCTTGCTGGAGAAGTAGGCGCGCAGCGCATCGCCCGGCGTCAGCGGCAACGCGATCCGGTTCATCGCGATGTCGAAATCGAAATCCGTCATGCGGGAGCGGTACTGCACCGGATCGACCACGCGGAGCGTTGCATCGATGCCGAGCGCCGCCAGGTTCTTGATGTAGAGCGCGTGGTGTGGCTCCGACACCCGCTCGAACGCCAGGAACTCCACGGTGAGCGGCTCGTCCTTGGCGTTGACGCGCTTGCCGTCCTTGACGGTCCATCCGGCCTCGTTGAGGAGCTGGGCCGAACGCCGCAACTGCCGGCGATCCTGCCCGGAGCCGTCGCTCTTCGGCGACTGCCAGGCCTCGCCGAACACGTCAGGCGACAGCTTGTCCTTGAACGGATCGAGCAGCGCCAGCTCCGCCTTCGACGGCTTGCCGGTTGCCATCATGTCGGAGTTCTGAAAGCAGGACTGCGTCCGTGCGTAGGCATCGAACATCAGGTTCTTGTTCGCCCACTCGAAGTCGAAGGCGATCGAGAACGCCTCGCGCACCTTGATGTCCTGGAATTTGTCTCGCCGCAGGTTGATCATCCACGCCTGCATGCCGGAGGGACGCTCGTCCGGGATGCTCTCCTTGATGACGCGGCCGTCCTTGATCGCCGGGAAATCGTAGCGCGTCGCCCAGACCCGCGACGTGAACTCCTCGCGGAAGGTGTAGCTCTTGGCGGTGAAGCCTTCGAACGCGGTGTCGCGATCGCGGTAGTAGTCGTAGCGCAGCGTGTCAAAGTTGAACTGCCCGGTGGTGATCGGCAGCTTCTCACCCCACCAGCCCTTGACCCGTTCGAACTCGACAAAGCGGCCCTGCTCGAACTTGCCGACCTTGTAGGGGCCGGAGCCGAGCGGCGGCTCCATCGAGGTCTCGTCGAACGCCTGCTTCGAATAGTAGGCCTTCGACACGATCGGCAGATTGGCGACGGTGAGCGGGGCACTGCGCGCCCGGTTCGGCTTGAACTTCACCACCACGTCGCGGTCGCCGTTGGCTTCTACGCTGTCCATGTCGCGGAGCAGGTTGCCGATGGCCGGATGCCCCTTGGTCTTCAGCGTGTCGAGCGAGAAGGCAACGTCCTCGGCCTTGATCGGAGAGCCGTCGTGGAAGGTGACGCCGTCGCGGAGGTGGAATTTGTAGACCAAGCCGTCGGCGGAGACCGTGACCTTGTCGGCGGCGTAGCCGTAGACCGCGTCGGGCTCATCGGCGGCGCGCCACATCAAAGCGGCGAAGCACTGCTCCATGTCGGCTGCGGCATCGCCCTTGAGGATGAAGCCGTTGAACGAATTGAACGTCGCGGTGCCGCCGCCGGCGAGCTGGCCAAACGCGCCGCCCTTGGGTGCGGTCGGATTGACGTATTTGAGGTGCTTGAAATCCGCCGGATAGGCGAGGTCGCCGAACGCGGACAGGCCGTGATGCTCGATTTCGCCCGCGGCATTGGCCATCCGGGTGAACGCCGTGGTGCTGGCGGCCACGGCGCCTGCGCCCAAGATCAGAATGTCACGTCGAGAAAGCCTGTCTGAGATCGTACGGAAGCCACGCTTACCGCTACTCATAATCGACATTTCTTCTCCGAAGCTTCCCCACCCGCCCGCCCCCTGCGGACATTTTTTTCAGTTTCGATGCCGTCCGGCCATCAACGTGTTTGATTGTCCGCCGATTGTGCTTCGGACCGGCATCGGTGTGGAGCGATGGTAGCGTAGGCACCTATCGTAAGCTAGCAAACACAACGACCGTCTGACGCGGCGCAGCATCGCAGCGTTTCGTGCTGGTTTTGCGACAGCGCTGGCACTGCCGATAATGCAGGCAGCCGCACGCCGTGCGTGTATCGCCCAGTTCGCATCCTGTAATAATGTATTGCGGGCAGCGCGGTTCAGGCAAATCTCCATCGTTCCCGCGGCGCGATTGCGCCCGGGTCATTTCGGCCGAAGCGCCTTCGGAAAAAGTCCGAGGGGGCGCGGGACGCCGGGGGTCCAGCGGACCCACGGGCTTCGATATCTCGCGATATCGAGCAGAACGGCGATCTCGGCCGAGGCCGCCGTCCGGATAATGTCGAAACCGCAAGTCCGCCTTTTCTCCGAAGTCCCGCGCGCGGTGTTTGAGGTTTGCTCCGCACGTCCCCCGGTGGTCTGAGTTTGCTAACCACCGCTGTGAGCCTCGACGACACCTGGCCGCTTGGCGCGGAGTTACGGCGTCGTCACCAAAGAGACTTGAGACGCGAACCTGTCGCGCCCGGACCGTGCGGCTTGGACCTGCCTCGCGTTGGGTGTGCGTGTTGCACCCGTGCGAGGCCACCGCTCTCCGGTCCCGCTTTTAGACGCCTCTAGAAGCGCCCTCGGATGGACCGGCCTGCGCGCATTATCAGGCCGGCGCAGGGTGCGGGGGGTAAGTTCGCCAAGGGAATTATTTGCAGGGCGCGAAGTTTATTTTGCGGGATAAGCGCGGGGATAGCACGGCGCGCTTGCTTCTATCCCCGCCGGTGCAGCGGTCGGACGCGCGCGCGGCTACCAGATCGTCAGGGTGAACACGGTGGCGCCGGTCTCGTCGGTGACGACGATGGCGGGCGGCGAGGCGTCGGAGACGCCGCGTTTAAACAGCCTCGCAACATGGCGCGCCTGCGCTTTCGCCTCCTCGACGGAAGCAAGCTCCATCCCCTCGGTGTCGTGCACTGTCGTGCCGTCGTGCACGTGGAAAAAATAGCGAGGCATGCAGCCGGCAGCGTAACGCCCGGCCGCCGACCGCGCTGCACAGGATGACACACGCGCACCCGCACCCGGCAAAGAAAAGCCCGCCGGACGGCGCCGGCGGGCGGTCTTTGTCGCGAAGCGAACTTAGCGTAGCGGCGGCCCGATCGTCACAGTCAGCTTCGGCAGCCCCTCGACCTCGCATTCGAGCTTGTCGCCGGCGACGGTCGCCGCGACCCCGGATGGTGTACCGGTCATGATGACGTCGCCGGCTTCGAGCGCCACCATCTCCGACAGCTTGGAGATCACCTCGGGCACGTTCCAGATCATCTGCTCGAGATCGCCGTCCTGGCGGACCTCGCCGTTGCACTTCAGCGCGATCTTGCCCTTCTTCGGATGGCCGACCTTGTTGACCGAGACCAGCGGGCCGCAGGGCGCCGAGGCATCGAACGCCTTGCCGACCTCCCAGGGGCGCTTGATGTCGCGGGAGGCGATCTGCAGGTCGCGCCGGGTCAGGTCGATGCCGACGCCGTAGCCCCAGACGCAGTCGAGCGCCTTGTCGACCGGGATGTTGCGGCCGCCGCTTTTCAGCGCCACCACCAGTTCGACCTCGTGGTGCATGTCCTTGGTCAGCGATGGATACGGCGCGGTGCCATTGTCCGGCACGATGGCGTCGGCGGGCTTGGAGAAGAAGAACGGCGGCTCGCGCTCGTCCTGGCCCATCTCCTTGATGTGCTCGAGATAATTGCGGCCGACGCACCAGATGCGGCGGACCGGAAACAGGTCGGCCGATCCGGCGACCGCGAGGGCGGCCTGGGGGGCGGGCGGAATGACGTAATGCTTGCCGTTGCTCATGCTGGCTTTTCGGTTGGAGTGTCACGGGGTATGGGTTCATGCCCGCCGGTGGCCCGGCGGCGGCCTGGGACATAACATATGGACTTCAGCGGTCAAAGGCTCGGCAAAGGTCCGGCTTGGCCAGGCATTTGGCGATGAATCCAGCCATCGTGGTGACGGGAGCGTCGTCGGGAATCGGCCGCGAGATCGCGCGGATCGCCGCCCGCGACGGGCTGCAGGTCGTGCTGGTGGCGCGCTCGCGGGATGTGCTGGAGGCGCTTGCGGCCGAGATCACGGCGGCGGGCGGCAGCGCCATCGCGGTGCCGGCCGACCTCGCCTCAACCGACGCGGGCTCTGCGATCGAGAGCGCATTGTCGGCCCGCGATCTCTGGTGCGATGTCCTCGTCAACAGCGCTGGCTTCGCGCTGGCCGGCCCTGCCGCAGCGCTGCCCCGCGTCGAGCAGATGCAACTCCTCGACGTCAACATCCGGGCGCTCGCCGAGCTGACCTTGCGGTTTCTCCCGGGCATGGTGGCGCGCGGGCGCGGCGGTATCCTCAATGTCGGCTCGATCACCGCCTATACGCCGGGGCCAAACATGGCAGCCTATCACGCGTCGAAGGCGTTCGTGCGCTCGTTCTCGGCGGCGCTGGCGACGGAGGTCGGGGGCACCGGCGTGACCGTGACGTGTCTCAGTCCGGGCGTCGTGCGGACCGCGTTCCTGGACGACCTGCCGATCAAGGACGACCGCGTCTTCAAGCTGATGCCGCGTGCCGATGCTGTCAGCACCGCGCGGGCAGGATGGCTTGGCTTTCGGGCCGGACGCCGGCTGGTGATCCCACGGCTGGTCGACCGCATTCTGGTCGCGCTGCTGATGGTGGTGCCATCGCGTCTGGTGCCGGCGGTGACTCCCGATCCGCCGGCGCGGAAGCCCGACTAAGCCATGTCTTTCGCGCGCTTTGCGCCGGCAGCGACATTCCGACGCGCGTTATAAGGCTCCGTTAACCACAAAAGCCGAGACTGGCCATGTGATTCGTCACGGCACGGCGGAAGTGCGCCAGAGGGGTTTCTATCATGAGTAACATTACGCTTTCATCGGGGGTGCGGCAGAACTTGCTCGCCCTGCAGAACACGGCTTCTGAGCTGTCCGATACCCAGAACAAGTTGGCGACGGGCAAGAAGGTCAACTCGGCCCTCGACAACGCCAACGAGTACTTTACGGCGCAGGGGCTCGACAATCGTGCGAATTCGCTGAGCGCGCTTCTGGACGGCATCACGAACGGCGTCAACACCATTCAGGCCGCCAACAACGGCATCACCGCGATCACCAAGCTGGTCCAGTCCGCGCAGTCTCTCGCCACCCAGGCGCAGCAGACCACGGACACGACCGTTCGTTCGAGCCTGGCGACCCAGTTCGACGCCATCCGCGTTCAGATCGATCAGCTCGCGGCCGACTCCGGTTACAACGGAACCAACCTGCTCGGCAATAACAGCCTCACGCTGACCCTCAACGAATCCGGCACCTCGCTAGCGACGGTGAACGGCGTTGACGACACCAGCGCAGGCCTCGGTATTGTCGCCTCGGTAAACAGCTGGGCCGCCCCCGCCGATATCGCCGCCGCCTCGACCACGCTGACCGCCGCCCTGACCACGCTGCAATCGCAAGCTTCGACACTGAGCTCGAGCCTGTCGACCGTGCAGATCCGCTCTGACTTCACCAAAGCGACGATCAACACGCTGCAGAGCGGCGCCAGCGCGCTGACGGCAGCCGACACCAACCAGGAAGGCGCCAACTTGCTGGCGCTGCAAACTCAGCAGTCTCTGGCGACGACGGCGCTCTCGCTGTCCACCCAGTCCGACCGCAACGTGCTCAAGCTGTTCGGCTAAGCCCCGAAGGGCGATAGCCGGTAACGCGGCAGCGGAGCCCCATGCTCCGCTGCCGACTTTTTGCGTGCATTGGACATATGAGCCTTTGGCCATAACGGGCGCTTAGCAAAGCCCGTCGCCGGGCATCGTCACCGCTCAGCCGAACTTACGCTCACATCTAGCCGACGGCGGCGGCGCGGGGCTCGTGGCCCTGGATCTGCAGCCGGTAGAAGAAGGCGTAGCGACCGCTCTTTCGCACCAGTTCGTCGTGGCGGCCGGACTCGACGATCGAGCCGTTCTCGACCACCAGGATGCGGTCGGCGTGGGTGATGGTGTGCAGCCGGTGCGCGATGGCGATGGTGGTGCGGCCCTCGCACAGATGGTTCATGGCATCCTGCACCAGCCGCTCGGATTCGGAATCGAGCGAGGCGGTGGCCTCGTCGAGCAGGATGATCTGCGCGTTCCTGATCAGCGCGCGGGCGATGGCGATGCGCTGGCGCTCGCCGCCGGACAGTTGCGCACCGCGCTCGCCGACCGGGGTATCGTAGCCCAACGGAAATCCGCTGACGAACTCGTGGGCGTGGGCGGCCTTGGCGGCGACGACGATCTCGGCCTCGCTGGCGTCGGGCTTGCCGATGGCGATGTTGTCGCGGATCGTGCCGTGGAACAGGAACACGTCCTGGCCGACATAGGCGATGGCGTGGCGGAGCGAGCGGCGCGACACCTGCGCGATGTTCTGGCCGTCGATGCTGATCGAGCCCGCGTCGGTCTCGTAGAATCGCAGGATCAGGTTGAACACGGTGGACTTGCCGCCGCCGGAGGGGCCGACCAGCGCGGTCAGCTTGCCGGGTTCGGCGCGGAACGTCATGCCGCGAATGACCGGATCCTCCGGCCGGTAGCCGAACCGCACGTCATTGAAGTCGACGCGTGCATCGCGGATTGCCAGCTCCGGCTTCTGGTCGTCGCGGCGCTCGGTCGGCGGATGATCGATGATCTCGAACAGGATGCGGACGCCGACCAGCGCCGAGTTGAGCTCGACGTTCAGCCGGGCTAGCCGCTTGGCCGGCTCGTAGGCCAGCATGAAGGCGGTGAGGAACGAAAAGAACTGACCCGGCGTCGCGCCCGTTTGCAGCACGCGGATGCCGCCGTACATCAGGGCGCCTGCGACCGCGAAGCCGCCGAGGGTTTCCATCAGCGGGCCGGCGCGATTGGCGACCCGGGCGAACTTGTTGGATTCATCCTCCAGCGCGCGGACGTTTTCCTCGAGCCGCTGCCGCATCACGTCTTCCATCGTGAAGGCCTTGACGATGCGGATGCCCTGCACCGTCTCCTGCATGGTCTGCAGGATGCGGGTGCCGCCGGTGAACTGGTTGCGGGCGATGGCATAGATGCGGCGGATCAGCTTGCGCAGCGCGATGAAGGCGGGCGGCACCACGACGAAGCTGAACAGCGACATCGCCGGATCCTGCGCGATCATCACCGCAAGGAGCGCGATCAGCGACAGCAGATCGCGGCCGACCGCGGTGATCATCAGGTTGATGACCTGGGTCGCGGCGCTGGCGCCGGCCGTCATGCGGGCGATGAATTCGGAGGAATGGCGGTCGGAGAAGAACGAGACGTTCTGCGTGATCAGGGCATTGAACATCGCCGTCTGGTTTTGCGCGACGATGCGGTTGCCGATTTTGGCAAGGAGCACGGTATGTCCGTAGCTCGCCATCGCCTTGATGAAGAACAGTCCACCCACCAGCAGAGCCATGGTGACGATGCGTTCGACGTTTCGGTAGACGTAGGCGGCATTGATGACATTGCCGACCAGCCAGGCGCTGGCAGCCGTCGCGCCGGCGGCGACCGCCATCAGCACGAACGCCAACGCATAGCGCTTCCATTGGCCGGCGGCCTGCTCGGTCAGCAGCCGGTGAACGAGCGCGAGCGCGCCGTTGCGATCGGCCAGCGCCGATTTGAGTTTCGCCGTGAACATCGACGTTCACTTGCCCGTCGTGGGGGCCTTTTTCAAGACAAATCGCCGGCTGGACTTTGCCTTGAATATCAGGCCGATACGGCGATGGATCGGGCCGGCGCGTGGTCCGCCATGAGATGACATTCCCAGGCCAGCGCGTGGCGCACGATGGTGTCGAGATCGTCGAGTTGCGGCGTCCAGCCGAGCACCTCGCGGATGCGGTTGGCGGCTGCGACCGACACCACGATGTCGCCGGGGCGGCGCTCGCCGAAATGCACCGGGAACGGATGGCCAATGCCGCGGCGCACCGCGTCGAGCACCTCGCGCACCGAGTAGCCGCGGCCGTAGCCGCAATTCAGCGTGACGCTGTCGCCGCCGGAGCGCAGATAACGCAGCGCCGCGACATGCGCCTGCGCCAGATCGCTGACATGGATGAAATCGCGGATGCAGGTGCCGTCCGGCGTGTCGTAGTCGGTGCCGTACACGTCGATCCGGCCGCGGCGGCCGAGCGCTGCCTCGACCGCGACCTTGATGAGATGGGTGGCGCCGGCGGTCGAGAGCCCGGTGCGCAACTGCGGATCGGCGCCGGCGACGTTGAAGTAGCGGAGCGCGACATGACGAAGCGGATGCGCGGCGGCGGTGTCGCGCAGGATCACCTCGGTCATCAGCTTCGACCAGCCGTAGGGCGACAGCGGCACGGTCGGATCGTCCTCGGCGATCGGCATGCGGGCCGGATTGCCATACACCGCCGCGGTCGAGGAGAAGATGAAATGCTTGACGTTGCCGCGGACCGCGGCCTCGATCAGGCTCCGGGAATGGGCGGTGTTGTTGCCGTAGTAGGCCAGCGGATCCTTCATCGATTCCGGCACGATGGTCGAGCCGGCGAAGTGGATGATCGACTCGACCTGGTGGTCGGCGATCAGCTCGGCGACCAGGACTTCGTCACCGACATCGCCGACGATCGGCAACATCGACGGCGGCAGTGCGGTGGCAAAGCCGGTGGAGAGGTTGTCGAGCACGACGACCCGCTCGCCGGCATCGACCAGCGCATGCACGGTGTGACTGCCGATATAGCCTGCGCCTCCCGTGACCAATACGGTCATGGCTTCCCCTCGCGTTTAACGAAGAGCTTTAGCGAGGGGGCGTATAAGTCCGGTTAGTTACGGACAGGCGCGCCGGACAAGTGGCCGCGGTGCTTAATGGGGGGTATACGGGGCCGGAACAATTCGAAAGACCTCATGACGGATGTGCTTTTCATCAAGACATCGTCGCTCGGCGATGTGATCCACCACATGCCGGCGCTGACCGAAGCCCGCGCGCGGCTGCCCGATGCCCGGTTCGCCTGGGTGGTGGAGGAGGCCTTCGCACCGCTGGTCGGTCTGCATCCGGCGCTCGCCGAGGCGATCCCGGTCGCGGGGCGGCAGTGGCGCCGCGCGCTCGGACAGGGCTCGACCTGGCGGGACATCGGCGGCTTCCTTCGCCGGGTGCGGTCGCGCCGCTACGACGCCCTGATCGACACCCAGGGCCTGGTCAAATCGGCGTTGCTGGCGCGCGCCGCGCGCGGCCGGCGGCACGGCTACGACCCCAACAGCATCAAGGAGCCGCTGGCCTGCGCGCTCTATGATGTGCGCCACCGGGTCGGATGGGACCAGCATGCGATTGCGCGAAACCGCGCGTTGAGCGGGGCGGCGCTCGGCTACACGCCGGAGGGCCCGCCCGATTTCGGGCTCGATCGCGCGGCGCTGGCGGGGCCTGCCACCGAGCGCTACGGCGTGCTTTTGCATGCGACCGCCCGCGCCGACAAGGAATGGCCGGAGACCAACTGGCGGATGCTGGCGGCGTCGCTCGGCACCAACATCGATCTTGTGGTGCCGTTCGGCACCGAGTCCGAGCGCGACCGCGCGTCGCGGATCGCTGCGGCGACCCCGCGCGCCCGCGTGCCGGACCGCGCGCCGCTCGACGAGATGGCGCGGCTCATTGCGGGCGCCTCGTTCGTGATCGGCGTCGACACCGGCTTATTGCATTTGGCCGCGGCGCTCGGCGTGCCGCAGGTCGCGATCTTCTGCGCCAGCGAGCCGGGACGGACCGGCCCGCTCGGCAAGGGGCCGATCCAGGTGCTGGGCGCCAAAGGCGCGCCGCCGTCGGTCGGCGAGGTGGTCGAGGCGGCGGGGCGGATCAGAGACGTGGGTTAGGAGCGCAATCGAGACTTTGCGTCGCAGGCGCGGTGGGCGCCGCTTGGCATAAGGTCTCCATCCCGAACCTGGAGGTTTTGACCATGCGTCTTGCGATTCGAACCGCCGCGCTGGCAGCGACCATGCTGCTGCCAATCCTGTCCACGCCCGTGATGGCGCAGAGCTATCCCTCGCGGCCGGTCAAGATCATCGTGCCGTTCGGCGCAGGCGGCCCTGCTGACGTGTTCTCACGCCAACTCGCCCAGGCCCTCCAGGAATCTCTGAAGGAAGCATTCGTGATCGAGGACCGGCCGGGCGCAGGCTCGATCATCGGCACGAACGAAGTCGCGAAGGCCGCATCAGATGGCTACACGCTGCTGGCGATGTCGAACACCCACACCGTCAATGAATCCCTGAAGTCCGACAAGCCGTTTCAGTTGATGCGCGACTTCGTTCCGGTGGCGGGCATCAACTCCTCCGATCTGGTGATGGTGGTCGCTCCTTCGGTGCAGGCGAAGGATCTGAAGGAGTTCATCGCGCTGGCCAAGAAAGCGCCCGGCAAGATGAACTACGGCTCATCGGGCCCGGGCACGCCGTATCATATGGCCGGCGAGTTGTTCAAATACATGAGCGGCACCGATATCGTGCATGTCCCGTTCAAGGCGTCCGGCGAGATGCGAAATGCGGTGATTGGCGGCCACGTGCAGATGGCCTTCGACGCGGTCACGACCATGGCGACCAACGTGAAAGCCGGCCAAGTGCGCGCTCTCGGCACCTCGGGGAGCAAGCGGACGTCAGTGATGCCCGACGTGCCGACCATCGCCGAGGCCGGCGTGCCCGGCTACGAATCCACAATCTGGCTCGGCATCATGGCGCCGAAGGGGACGCCCCAGCCGGTGATCGACAAACTCAACGCTGAGATTAACAAAGCCATCAACAAGCCGGAGGTTCTCGCGGCCTGGGCGAAGCAGGGCGCGGTCCCACTGGTGATGAAGCCCGCGGAGTTCGACGCCTTTCTGCGCAAGGACATCGAGAAGTGGGCCAAGGTGGTCAAAGAGGCCAATCTGGCCATGCCGTAGCGGCGGCTAGTCCCCGCTCAACTCCTCGCGGAGGATTTCCAGCTCGAGCCAGCGGTCCTCGGCCTCGTCGAGCTTGGTCTGCACATCGCCGAGCGCCGTCAGTGCCTGATCGAATGCGGCGCGGTCGCGGGCGAACAGGTCCGGGTCGTCGAGCCGCTTCTGCAGCACGGTTGCCTCGTCGTGCAGGCCGGCGATGGTTTTCGGCAACGTCTCGATCAGGTGCTTTTCGTTGAAGTTCAGCTTGCGCTTGCGCTGTGGCGCGGGCGCCGCGGATTTCGGCGCTTTAGCTTCCTTGGCCTCGGCGGCCTTGCGGGCCTCGCGGGTCAGGTCGGTGCCGCGCTGGGCCAGCATGTCGGTGTAGCCGCCGGCGTATTCGATCCATCGGCCTTGGCCTTCCGGCACGATCACGCTCGACACCAGACGGTCGAGGAAGTCGCGGTCGTGGCTGATGAGGAGAACGGTGCCGGCGTAGTCGCCGATCATGGTCTCCAGCACGTCCAGCGTTTCGAGGTCGAGATCGTTGGTCGGCTCGTCGAGCACCAGCACGTTCGAGGGCTTCGCCAGCACCTGCGCCAGCATCAGGCGGCCGCGCTCGCCGCCTGAGAGCTTGCCGAGCGGGGTGCGGGCCTGCTCGGGGCCGAACAGGAAGTCCTTCATGTAGCCGATGACGTGGCGGGCCTGGCCGCCGACCATGATGGTCTCGCTGCCGCCGCCGGTCAGCGCGTCGGCCACGGTGGTGTCGGGATCGAGGCTGTCGCGATGCTGGTCGAGCGCGGCCATCTCGATGGTCTGGCCGATCTTCACGGTGCCGCTGTCGGGCGGCGACGCGCCGGTCAGCATCTGGATCAGGTGGTCTTGCCGCTGCCGTTCGGGCCGACGATGCCGATGCGGTCGCCGCGCAGGATGCGGGTCGAGAAATTCTCGACGATCGGCCGGCCGTCGTAGGCCTTGCCGATGGCTTTCGCCTCGATGACGAGAACGCCGGACCGATCCGCCTCGCTCGCGGTGATGGCGGCGGCGCCGGCCGGGCCGCGGTGGGTTCGCCGCGTTTCGCGGAGCGCGTGCAGGTTGGCGAGCCGCTTGACGTTGCGCTTTCGCCGCGCGGTGACGCCGTAGCGCAGCCAATGCTCCTCGGCGACGATCTTGCGGTCGAGCTTGTGCTGGTTGCGCTCCTCCTCGGCCAGCACCTCGTCGCGCCAGTCCTCGAAGTCGGCGAAGCCGCGCTGGACGCTTCGCGTCTCGCCGCGGTCGAGCCAGACCGTGCTGCGCGACAGGTTGGAGAGAAACCGGCGGTCGTGGCTGATCATCACCAGCGCGGCGCGGCGGCCGTCGAGTTCGCGCTCCAGCCATTCGATGGTGGTGAGGTCGAGGTGGTTGGTCGGCTCGTCGAGCAGCAGAATGTCCGGCATCGGCGCCAGCGCACGCGCCAGCGCCGCGCGCCGCGCCTCGCCGCCGGACAGATGCGCAGGGTCCTCGCTGCCGGTCGAGGCCGAGCGCCGTCAGCATCTGGCTTGCCATGTGCGGGCCGTCGTTCGGGCCGAGGCCGTCCGTGACGTAGGCCAGCGTGGTTGGCGCATCGCCGAAATCGGGCTCCTGCGGCAGATAGCGGACCGAGGCGCCCGGCTGCACGAACACCGAGCCGCGGTCGGGCGTGACGGTGCCGGCCGCGATCTTGAGCAGGGTCGATTTGCCGGAGCCGTTGCGTCCGACCAGGCAGACCCGCTCGCCGGCCGACACCGACAGCTCCGCCGATGTGAGCAGCGGCGTGCCGCCGAAGGTCAGGGCGATGTCTTTGAGCTGAAGGAGAGGGGCGGGCATGTTGGGTCTGAGATGTCGCACGGCCCGCGGGTTGCGGGCTGCATCCGCGGGCGGCAGTATCGAGGGAAGCAACGGGATAGTCTGCCAGCGTGAGGGAGGCAACCTTGATCAGTCGTTTCGCCGGGCTGTTTGTGACAGCCTGCCTTCTCGCCGCGCCGCCGGCGCAGGCCGAGCAATGGCCGACCCGGCCGATCACGGTGATCTGCCGTTCCCGCCCGGTATCTGCGACCGACATTCTGGCCCGCGCCGTGGCGACGTCGCTTGGCGAAACCTTCGGCCAGCAGTTCGTGATGGAGAACCGGCCCGGCGCCAACGGCAATATCGGAGCCGGCGACGGCGGCGAAGGCCGCGCCCGACGGCTACACCTTCCTGGTGGCGACGCTCGGGCCCGACGGTCGCCAACAAGTTCATGTACAAGACCATGAGCTACGATCCGGAGCGCGCCTTCGTGCCGGTGGTGATGCTCGGCTCTTCGCCGCTGATCATCGTCGGCAGCCCGAAAATCCCGCCGACCAACCTGAAGGAGCTGGTGGCCTACGCCAAGCTGCATCCCGGAGCAAGCTCAACGCCGCAACCGTCGGGCACGGCTCGCAGGCGCATATCACGCTGGAGCTGATCAACAAGCTTGCCGGCATCTCGATCGCGCATGTGCCGTACCGGATCGCGACGCAGGCGCTGCCCGACCTGATGTCGGGCGACCTCCAGCTCGGCTTCAACTACATCCCGACCTTCGTGCCGAACG
Organism: uncultured Alphaproteobacteria bacterium; assembly: GCA_963785665.1. Classification (GTDB taxonomy): domain Bacteria; phylum Pseudomonadota; class Alphaproteobacteria; order Rhizobiales; family Xanthobacteraceae; genus Z2-YC6860. Next base: position 109,447 of record CAWAWF010000012.1, on the reverse strand, counting down.
TGCAGCAGGGCACGCATCCGCGGGCTTGCCGTCACCAGCCTGAAGCGGCTGCGCGATCTGCCGAATGTGCCGACGGTGGATGAGTCAGGGCTTCCCGGGCTTCGAGGCGAGCGGCTGGAACGCGCTGTTCGCGCCGGCCGGAACGCCGCGCGAGATCATCGACAAGGTCAACGCCGCTGTGAACGCCTATCCTCAACAGCGCGCAGGGCAAGGACGCAGATTCGCAAGCTGGGGATGACGCCGATGGGCGGCTCGCCGGAGGATGCTGCAGGCTTATCCTCGATCGTGAGCGCGTCAAATGGGGGCCGATCATCAAGGAAGCCAACATCACGCTGCAGTAGCGGCGGCGGAGAGCACGATGGCGGAACGGTTGCCGAACAAGTCCTGGGATTGCCATCTGCACGTGTTCGGCGACGCGCGGACCTACCCGGTCGGCAATCCGAACGCGCTCTATCAGCCGCCGCAGGATTGCGACTTCGCGGCGATGGCGGCGTTGCATCAGGCGATGGGGATCGATCATGCGGTGTTCGTGCAGCCGACCATCTACGGCACCGACCACCGGCTGATGCACGATGTGCTGAAGGGAGCGCCGAAGGGCAAGTACCGCGGCGTCGCCATCATCGACGACAGCGTCAGCGACGCCGAGCTTGAGCGGTTGCACAGCGTCGGCGTGCGCGGGGCGCGGTTCAATTTCGGCGGCAACTTCAAGCTCGCGCCGAGCACGGCGAGCATGCGCCGCTCGATGGAGCGGGTGCGCGAGCTCGGCTGGTTCGTCAAGGTGTTCGGCTTCGGCGACGATTTCCTCAGTGTGCAGGACGAGCTTCGCAAGATCGAAATGCCGGCGATCATCGATCATCTCGGCGGCCCGAACGTGGCGAACGGCGTGTCGGCGCCGGTGATCCGGATGCTGCTCGATCTGCTGAAGCGCGACAATTGGTGGGTGCTGCTGTCGAACGGCGATCTGCGTTCGCAGCAAGGCGAGCCGTGGGATGACGTGGTGCCGTTCGGCAAGGCGTTCTATGAGGCGGCGCCGGACCGCTGCATGTGGGGCACCGACTGGCCGCACGTTCACCGCTTCATCCGGCCGCACGAGGCGGACACCGACTACGGCGCCGAGCACGAAATGAAGCGCGTGAAGCTGCTGGAGCGCTATCTGCCGGACCGCGCGGCGCGCGACCGCGTGCTGGTCGACAACCCGGCGCGGTTCTACGGCCTTTGATCAACGCGCTTTTGCCTGGCGAGGCAATCCTGCACGAAGGCGTCGAGATCGCCGCCGGGAAACAGATAGCCGGTGAGGCCGGCGGCGGCCGCTGCCTGCATGTCGATGTCCTTGTCGCCGATCAGGAAGCTTTGGCCGCGATCGACCGGCCAGTTGCCGATCAGATCGAGCAGCATGCCGGGCCGCGGCTTGCGCAGGTCCGAATCCCAGCGATAGGCGGCGAGCTTGGCTTCGGGGTGGAACGGGCAGTAGCGCGCGTCGTCGATCCGCGCGCCGTGCGCGGCAAGTTCGCGCGCCATCCAGGCGTGGAGCGTGAGGAGATCGTCCTCGGTGAACAGCCCGCGGCGATGCCGGACTGGTTGGAGGCGATGAAGACGAAATAGCCGGCCTCGTTGAGCCGGCGGATCGCTGCCGCCGCGCCGGGTATGAAGCGGAACCGCTCGATGGTGCCGACATAGCCGTCGTCGTGGTTGATGACGCCGTCGCGATCGAGGAATGCGGCGGGCTTGCGCGGAGAAGGCGAGCCACCGGTCAAATGCGCCCGCGCGCCGAACAGCTCGCGCTCGACCAGATGGCAGATCGCGTGCGCCGCGGTGATGTGGAGCTGCTGGATCTGCGCGGTCTCCTCCGATGGCGCTGCCAGCACGACGATCGCACAGCGCCATGCATCGGCGTCGGCCCGGTCTTGCCTGAAGCCCACGGTGACCAGCCCCAGCTCGCGGGCGGCCTGCAGCGCCGCGATCACGTTCGGCGAGCGGCCGGAGGTGGAGATCGCCGATGAACACGTCGCCCTTGTTTCCCAGCGCGCGAAGCTGGCGCGCGAACACCTGCTCGAAGCCGTAGTCGTTGCCGATCGCGGTCAGCGCCGAGGTGTCGGTGGTGAGCGCGATGGCGGCGAGCGGCGCGCGGTCGTCGACGAAGCGGCCGACCAACTCGGCGGCGATGTGCTGGGCGTCGGAGGCGCTGCCGCCGTTGCCGGCGAGCAGGATCTTGCCGCCATTCTTCAGGCAGGCGGCGATGCGGCCGGCGATGGCGACGATGGCGGCGACGAATGTGCCGTCCGCGGCGGCGCGCTCGAGCGTCTGCTGCGAGCGGCGCAGATAGGCGAGGACGGCTTCCTGACGTGGGTCGGCCATGGCTTCTGGTAGCAAGTTCAAGCCGGTCCGTTATCCGGCCGAGCGCCCGCTGCACCGCCGGCAGCACCTGGGCCGCCGGGATGTCGCGCATGCAGCGGTGGTGAATGAGCCGGCAGGTCGGCTTGTGGCAGGGCCGGCAGGGCACGTCGGTCGTGGTCTCGATGACGGCGGCGAGCGGATTGAGCGGCGCCCAGTGCCACGGGCTGGTCGGGCCGAAAATGCCGACGGTCGGCGTGCCGATGGCGGCCGAGACATGGACCAGGCCGGAGTCGTTCGACACGCAGGCGCTGGCGCATCTTCAGCGCCAGGATGGCGTTGCGCAGGTCCGGCGAGGTGAGGTCGCGGGCGGCGGGGCCGGCGGCGGCGACGATCTCGGCGGCGAGCGGCGCCTCGGCCGGGCTGCCCAGCACCCAGACCGCGTTGCCCTGCGGCGGTGAGCTGTTTGCGCCAGCTCGGCGAAATAGCGGCCAGCGCTTGCTCGGGCCGACCGCGCCGGGCGCGAAGGCGACCACCGGCCGGCCGTCGTCCGGCAGCCCGCGCGCGGCGCGCCATTCGCGCGGCCTCCGCGGCCGGCACGTTCGAGCTCGGGCTTCGGCCATTCGGCGGGCAGCGCGGCGCCCTTCGGCAGCGCCAGCGCGCCGCAGCGGTCGATCATGCGCGGCAGTGTCTTCTCGCCGAAGCGGATGTCGTTGAGCAGGCCGAAGCGGACCTCGCCGGCGAAGCCGGTGCGCTCGGGGATGCCGGCGAGGAACGGCGCCAGCGCCGATTTCCAGGTTCGCGGCATCACCAGCGCGCGTGCCGTAATGCTCGGCGGCGAGCCGCGCCGCCAGCGCCCGGTGCTGGCCGAGCGCGAGTTGCTTGCGCGGCAGATCGACGACGATGCCCTTCCGCACGCCGGGCATGTAGTCGAGCAGCGGCGCGCACAGCGTCGTGGTCAGGACGTCGACCGGCCGGCGCGGAAAGCGCGCCCGCAGCAGCTGGATGACCGAATGGCAGCGGACGAAATCGCCGATCCACATGTACGGGACCAGCAGGATGGGCGAATCCTGCGCCGCCTCAATATTTGAATTATTGTTCATTTCTTGGTCGTCCACCGGCAGGCGGTAGCCCGGCCGGAAGGGCTGTCCAGTCCGAAAACGCCATGAACGGGCTTTTGCCGTTAAGCATTGCCGCCGAAGCGCCGGCCACGTTGCGTAGCCCGGCCGGACTGGGGCAAATGATGCGCCTGAACCAACAACGGCAGGTCGTGGATGCTTTTGGTCACAGGCGGGGCCGGATTCATCGGCTCGAATGTGGTCGCGGCCCTCAACGAGGCCGGGCGCGACCGACATCGTCGTCAACGACGTGCTCGGCACCGACGACAAGTGGCGCAACCTGGCCAAGCGGCAGGTCGCCGACGTGGTCGCGCCGGCCGACCTGTTCGCGCTGGCTCGACGGCCGCAAGCTCGACGCCGTCATCCACATGGGCGCGATCTCCGACACCACCGCGACCGACGCCGACCTGGTGATGGAGAACAACTTCCGCACCTCGATGCGGCTGCTGGACTGGTGCACCGCGGCGCGGGTGCCGTTCATCTACGCCTCGTCGGCCGCGACCTACGGCGACGGCGCCGAGGGCTTCGACGACGACTGGTCGCCGGCCGCGCTGCAGAAGCTCAAGCCGATGAATCTCTACGGCTGGAGCAAGCAATTGTTCGACCAGGCGGTGGCCGAGCGCTTCGTGAAGAAAGAGAAGCTGCCGCCGCAATGGGCGGGCCTGAAGTTCTTCAACGTGTTCGGCCCGAACGAGTACCACAAGGGCGAGATGATGAGCCTCGTCGCCAAGCGCTTCGACGACGCCAAGGCCGGCCGCACGGTGCGGCTGTTCAAGTCGCATCGCGACGGGCATCGGCGACGGCGAGCAGCGGCGCGACTTCATCTATGTCGACGATGCGGTCGCGGTGGTGCGCTGGCTGATGGAGACGCCGCAGGTGTCGGGCATCTTCAATGTCGGCACCGGCAAGGCGCGGAGCTTCCGCGACCTGATCTCGGCGCTGTTCCGCGCGCTCGGCTCGGAGCCCAAGATCGAATACGTCGACATGCCGGAGAACATCCGCGGCCAGTACCAGTATTTCACGCAAGCCAAGGTCGAGAATCTGCTCCGCGCCGGCTACAACGCCGGCTTCACCTCGCTGGAAGACGGCGTCAAACGCTACGTGACGCAGTTCCTCGACACCGCCGACCGCTACCGCTGAGCCGGATCATGTTCGATTTCGAAAAACGGCTCGCGCGAGATCGGCCGGCAGACCGATCCTCTGCATCGGCGACCTGATGCTCGACGACTTCGTCTATGGCGACGTCTCGCGCATCTCGCCGGAGGCGCCGGCGCCGGTGATCCGGGTCGAGCCGCGAGGACGTCATCGTCGGCGGCGCCGGCAACGTGGCGCGCAACATCGCAAGCCTCGGCGCGAAATGCCTGTTCGTCGGCGTCATCGGCGACGACGTGGCGGGCGAGATCCTGCGCGCGGAGCTGAGCCGCGACAAGCGCGCGATCGCGTCGCATCTCGTGGTCGATCGGCTCGCGGCCGACGACGCGGAAGCTTCGCTTCGTCTCCGAGCATTTCTCGACGCATCTGCTGCGCGCCGATTGGGAGCTGGCGCAGCCGGTCGACGCCAAGACCGAGGCGGCGCTGATCAAGCAGGCGCTGAAGCTGCTGCCGAAGGCCGGCGCGGTGGTGCTGTCCGACTACGCCAAGGGCGTGCTGACGCCGAAGCTCATTCGCGCGGTGATCGAGCGCGCGAAGAAGCTCGGCAAGCCGGTGATCGTCGATCCCAAGGGCAGCGATTTCTCGATCTATCGCGGCGCCACCGTCATCACGCCGAACCGCAAGGAACTGGCCGAGGCGACGCATCGGCCGGTCGGACAGCCGGCAACGAGATCGCGGCGGCGGCCAAGCGCGCTGGCCGGCACGGTCGGCAGCAAGGCCGTGCTGGTGACGCTGAGCGAAGAGGGCATGATGCTGCACAGCGCGCGCGCCGGCGGCCGTTCATGTGCCGGCCTATCCGGTGAAGGTGCGCGACGTGTCCGGCGCGGGCGACACCGTCGCCGCGGTGCTTCGCGGTCATGCTGGCGCTGCGACGCCGATTTCGAATCGGCGATGCGCGCGGCCAACGCGGCGGCGTCGGTCGTGGTCGGCAAGAGCGGCACCGCGACCGTCTCGACGGCGGAACTGCGGGCGCGCATCCTGCCGCCGGCGACGCTCGCCGCCGAGGAGAAGATCGTGTTCGACTGGCGCGAGCTCGACGCGCGGCTCGACGCAATGGCGCGCGCAGGACCTGCGCATCGGCTTCACCAACGGCGTGTTCGATCTGCTGCACCCCGGCCACATCAAGGTGCTGGCGCAGTCGCGCGGCGCCTGCGACCGGCTGGTGGTCGGGCTCAACAGCGACGCCTCGGTGAAGCGGCTCAAGGGCAAGGATCGCCCGATCCAGAGCGAGCACGCCCGCGCCGAGGTGCTGGCCGGGCTCGAAGCGGTCGATCTGGTGGTCGTCTTCGAGCAGGACACGCCGTTGGAGTTGATCCGCCAGGTGCGAGCCGACGGTGCTGGTCAAGGGCGGCGACTACAAGCCCGACCAGGTGGTCGGGCGCGAGGTGGTCAAGGCGCAAGGCGGCGAGGTGATCGTGGTCGATCTGGTGCCGGGCTTCAGCACGACGCGGATCGTCGAGAAGTCGCGCCGGCGCAAGAAGCGTTAAGGCCTTCCGCCGTCTCGATACGTCGTTTGACGCATCTCCCTTTACATTGTGCAGTGCAGCAACCAATTGGACCGTAGGCTGTTATCCAGCCTCCGGCTCTGAAAGGACGATCCACGATGGACTTTGGCAAGGCGATGAATGAACTCGGCAAATGGCCGAAGTTCCGCGTTCGGGGCCGGGTGGCCGGGACGCCGCCGGGGCCTGCGGGTTCGCCGCTTGTCGAGGTTCGCAACCTTGCGGCTAATCCCGGCAACCTGCGGATGTTCTCCTACGTCCCGCCGTCGCTGGCCGAACCCCGCGCGTTGGTGGTCGTGCTGCATGGCTGCGGTCAGACCGCGGCGGGCTACAACCACGGCGCCGGATGGTCGACGCTGGCGAGGCGTTATGGCTTTGCGCTGCTGTTCCCCGAGCAGCAGCGGTCGAACAATCCGAACGGCTGCTTCAACTGGTTCGAGCCCGGCGACACCCGGCGCGATGGCGGCGAAGCCGCCTCGATCCGCGCCATGGTGGATCGGATGGTGCGCGATCACGGCATCGACCGCGACCGGGTCTTCATCACCGGGTTGTCGGCGGGCGGCGCGATGACGTCGGCGATGCTGGCCTGCTATCCGGAGGTGTTCGCCGGCGGCGCCATCATCGCGGGCTTGCCCTACGGCGCGGCCGGCAACGTGCAGCAGGCATTCGAGAGCATGTTTCAATGTCCGTCGCGTCCGGCGCGCGAATGGGGCGATCTGGTCCGCAGCGCGTCGCCGCGCCACAACGGGCCGTGGCCGCGCGTCTCGGTCTGGCACGGCAGCGCCGATCACACCGTGGTGCCATCGAACGCGCGCGAAATTCTGAAGCAGTGGACCGACGTGCATGGACTGGCGGCGGCGCCGTCGGCACAGAGCCAGGTCGACGGCTATCCACGCGAGGTGTGGCTGAACCAAGCCGGTGACGAGGTGATCGACTCCTACACCATCACGGATATGGCGCACGGCACGCCGCTCGCGACCGGCCGAGGCGACACGGCATGCGGCGCGCCGGGACCGTTCATGCTCGACGTTGGGATTTCTTCGACCTATCACATCGCGAAGTTCTTCGGGCTGACCGAGGCAGGTGTCCGCGCCGAGGCAGCGGTCCAGAACGGCGGCGTCGCGGTGCGGCCGTTGGCCGAGGCAGCCGAGGACCGAGCCGGGATATTGCACGGTGAGGTGCTGGAGCCTGAGGACGGGCAGGCCAAGCCGGCGCCGCCGCGGGTCGATATCGGCGCGATCATCACCAGGGCGCTGGAGGCGGCGGGGCTGATGAAGCGCTGATTGTGCCTTGCGGCTGGAACGCGGTCGCGAAACGTGCGAACGGTTTCGCAAATGGCCGTTCATCCGACGTACGAGCAAGAGCAGGCGCTGGTCCGCGAATTCTTCGGCGGCGAGACGTCCGGCTATTTCGTCGAGGTCGGCGCCAATCATCCGACCGCAGGGCTCGCAGACCTGGCATCTCGAGCAGGCCGGCTGGACCGGCGTGCTGGTCGAGCCGCAACCCGATCTCGCCGCGTTCCTGGTGACGTCGCGCAAGGCCCGCGTGTTTGCGGTGGCGTGCTCGTCGCCGGACAACGCCGGCCAGTCGCTGCCGCTGCACGTCGACGGGCCCGCGTTCGGCGCTCGATCGCGACCGCATGGCGCCGGGAGCGCAGGCCGACTACGTCATCGTCGTGCCGACGCGCACGCTCGACAGCATCCTCGAAGAGGCGGCGGCGCCGGTGCCGATTGATCTGCTCTCGATCGATGTCGAAGGCCACGAGATCGAGGTGCTGCAGCGGCTTCGATTTCAGCCGCTGGCAGCCGGCTGCTGATCCTGATCGAGGATCACGTGAACAGCCTCGCGACCCACCGCTATCTGAAGAGGAACGGCTATCGCCTGATCCGCCGGCTCGGCCACAACGGCTGGTACGTTCCCGCCGACGAGGATGCGACCGTTGCCGCGGCGGATCGCTGGGAGATCGTGCGCAAGTATTATCTGGCGCTGCCGTTCCGGATGCTGCGCAACGCTTGCGCGCCGGGTCCGGCGGCTCTACGCGGACTGGTGGGCCGGGCGCTAGCATGCGTCCCATCGCCGGAGGCGTGAATTGCCGCGACTGAGCGCCATCATCATTGCGCTGAACGAGGCCGGCAATATCGCGGGCTGTCTCGACGCGCTGGCGTTCTGCGACGAGCGCATCGTGGTCGACGGCGGCAGCACCGACGAGACGGCGCAGATCGCGGCGGGCAAGGGCGCGCGCGTGGTGTCGCATCCGTTCGAAGGCTTCGGCGCGCAGAAGGGATTTGCGCTGTCGCTGGCGACCGGCGACTGGGTGCTGTCGATCGACGCCGACGAGCGCGTGTCGCCGGCGCTGGCGCAGGAGATCAAGCGCTGCGATCGCGAGCGGCAGCGCCGACGGCTACGAGCTGCCGCGGCGCTCGGCGTTCTGCGGCCGGCTGATGGATCATTCCGGCTGGTCGCCCGATTACGTGCTGCGGCTGTTCCGGCGCGACAAGGCGTATTTCTCCAGCGATCTCGTGCACGAGCGCGTGGTCTGCAACGGCACGATCGCGCGGCTGCACGAGCCGCTGATGCACGATCCGGTGCGCCGGCTGGAGGACGCGCTGTCGCGCATGGACCGCTACTCGAGCGCCGGCGCCGAGCAGCTTGTCGCCGCGGGCAAGCGCGTGTCGTTCATGTCCGGGATTTTCCACGGGCTGTGGACGTTCATTCGCACCTATCTGCTTGCAGGCCGGCTTCCTCGACGGCCGCGAAGGTTTTCTGCTGGCGGTCGCCAATGCCGAGGGCACCTACTACCGCTACATGAAGGCGTGGCTGAAGGGGCGCGCAGCGGTGACGGGCTGATCTCCGATCGTCGTCACCACCTTCAACCGCGAGGATGCGCTTGATGCGGTGCTGCGCTCGCTGTCGCGGCAGCAGGACGCGACTTCGAGGTGCTGGTGGCCGACGACGGCTCGGGACCGGCCACGGCGGCGCTGGTCGAGCAATGGAAGCCGCAAGCTTGGCGTGCCGCTGACCCATGTGCTGGCACGAGCATCGCGGCTTTCGCGCCGGCGAAATTCGCAATCGCGCGCTGCTGCGTGGCGCGCGGCGACTATCGTCGTGTTCCTCGACGGCGACTGCCTGGCACGGCCGGATTTCGTCGGCGACGCACCGGCGGCTGGCCGAGCCCGGCTGGTTCGTCACCGGCAACCGGGCGCTGCTGTCGGAGGCGCTGACCGAGGAGGTGCTGCGCAGATGGGCTTGAGCCGGAGGGCTGGGGCCTTGGCGAATTGGCTGCGGCAGCGTTGCGCGATGGCGGCCTCAACCGGCTTGCCCCGGTGCTGCGGCTGCCGCTCGGACCGCTGCGCAAGCTGCGCCCGCGGCCTGGCAGGGCGCGCGGTCGTGCAATCTCGCGGTCTGGCGATCGGACCTCGACGCGGTCGATGGCTTCGACGCAAGCTTCAGCGGCTGGGGCAAGGAGGATTCCGATCTGCTGGTACGGCTGCTGCATGCCGGGCGTGCGGCGCAAGGACGGCGCCTGCGCCACCGGCGTACTGCATCTGTGGCATCCCGAGGCGGACCGCTCGCGGCTGTCGATGAACGAGCAGCGGCTCGAAGCCGTGGTCAAAAGCCGGCAGGTGAAGGCCGAGTGGGGATTGTCCAGCCTGCGGCGCTAGGACCTTTACGATTCCGTCGCTTCGGGTTACGCCCTCTTTTGGTTGCAATCTGACAGCCGTGGTTTTCCATTTTTCGCATGTTCTAATTCAAATCGGGGTGGGCGACTTCTTGCAACGGAGAAACCCTGATGCGTTACGTTTTGCTATTGCTGGTCGGATTGGTTTTCAGATTTCACCCATCGAGCGCCGACGCCGCACAAATTGTTGGTATCGGCGGCAAATGTCTCAACGTGAAGGGCGGCGGCGATGCCGACGGTACGCCGATCATTCTCTGGCCCTGTTCAGGCACCGAGAATGAGCAATGGCACTTTCGTCGAGGCCGCATTGTCGGCATTGGCGGCAAGTGTCTGAATGTTTCGGGTGGTGGAGACGCCAACGGCACCCCGATTATTTTGTATCACTGCTCCGGGACTGAGAACGAACGCTGGCACCGTGAAGGCCGCCAGATTGTTGGTATCGGTGGAAATGCCTCAACGTCAGAGGCGGCGGGGACGCCAATGGCACGGAGATATTCTCTGGCCGTGTACCGATGCGCCCAACGATCGTTGGCGTATCCGGGATTAGCGATCGACCGGCCAGGTCCTGAACGCGAAAGGAAAGCCCCGAGGCATCAGCATCGGGGCTTTTCCACGCGTTCGGCTCTTCGGGGCGGGCCTCGTCAACGTGTGACCGGCTGGTAATCCACGGAAAAACTCGGTGCAAATATTGCCGCCGGGTGCGCGACTCGTCTATGTCAAAAGACATGAAAGAACGTCGCGCGCATTCGCGTAAGCAAATTCATTACGCCTGTTGGATTTCCGAACCACCGTTGAAAGGGCGGCTGCTGAATGTCTCCGAGCAGGGCGCCAAGTTGGAAATCGAGGGCGCGCCGGACGAGTTCGTGCTCTCCCTCACCGAGGAAACAAAACGTCCTTGTCGGGTGATATGGCGCGATGGCCAAAAGCTGGGCGTCGTGTTCGACCCGAAAATCAAGCGTTCGAAGAATAACGGTGTGGTGGAGGTCGACACTTAACGGACCTCACGAGTGTGTCCGCTTCGATGTTTGCTGCTAGCGGAGTGCGGCAGTCAGCGCGGCGAGGCCGTCGCGCGTCGTGACGGCGGGCGTCCATCCGGCCGCGAGAAGCTTGCCGGGATCGGCCACCAGGCTGCCGCCGATCCGTTGCCAGTCGTCGTTGCGGCCGGCGGCCATCGCCGCGAGCGCGATCAGCGCCGGCGGCACCGGCAGCAGTCCCGGGCGACCGGCCGAGTCCGGCGCGCAACGCAGACACGATCTCGGCGAGCGTCAGCGGTTGCGGATCGGCGACGAGATAGGTGTCGCCGGTGGCGGGCGGATGCAGCAGCGCGAAGTGGATGGCGCTGACCAGATTTTGCCGCGCCAGCAGCGATCGGCGGTTGCGGCAGAGCGCGAGCGGCAGCGGCCACGGCATGCGCGCGAGGCCGATCAGGCGAGCGAAGTTTCCCTTGACGTCCGGCCCGTAGATCAGCACCGGCCGCAGGATCGTGTACGGCACACCGGCGGCGCGCACGGCCTCCTCGGCGGCGAGCTTGGAGCGGCCGTAGGCGTCGGTCGGTTGCGGCGTGTCGGTTTCGCGAACGATTGCCGGTGGCGGTCGGCCCGCTCTGGGCGCGGATCGACGAGATGAACACGAGATGGCGCATGCCCGAGGCGCTGGGCGGCGTTGGCAAGCTCGGCGGTGGCCAGGCGATTGACGCGGTCGTAGGCCTCCTCGGCGATGCCCGGGCCGGCGTGGGCGATGCCGGCGAGATGCACCACGGTCTCGACGCCCTTGAGCAGCGCGCGCCATTCGACCGGGCGGGTCAGATCGGACACCGCCACCACCTCGACCGAGCGCGGAAACACGTCGGCCGGCTGCCGCATCGCCGCGCGAACCGGATAGCCGAGGCTTGCAAGCTCGGTGACCAGAGCTGCGCCCGACGAAGCCCGACGCGCCGGTGACGAGGATGCGCGTCACGGCTTGCCCCGGGCGAAGCGCCAGCAGCAGGCAGCCGACCAAGACGGCTGCCGCGCCAAGCGCGTCATCGTTGCGACCAGCCGACCCGGCCACACACACGCTCGCCGCCGCGAGCGCGACCAGCACGAGGTTGGTGACGAACACGCGGGCGACGATCTCCGGGAACGCTGAAGCCGCGATCGGTGGCGCGCTGATAGAAATGCGTGCGGTGCGCCTGCCAGAACGGCTCGCGGTTTGCCATGCGCCGCAGCAACGTCAGCGTGGCGTCGGCGAGATAGTAGAGCGGCAGGATGAGCGCCGCGGCGAGATGACCGTGGCCGGCGAGCAGCACGAGCAGCCATGCGAACCAAAAGGCCGATCGGCAGGCTGCCGACATCGCCGAGGAAGATGCGCGCCACCGGCTTGTTGAACGGCGCAAAGCCGATCAGGCCGCCGCACAGCGCCAGCGCCACGACGATGCCGTCGACGCGGCAGCGCGCCGAGCAGCCCGAGCAGCGCAAGGCCGATGGTGATCGGCACGAATTCGGCGACCGTCATCCAGTCGATGCCGTCCATGAAGTTCGTCAGGTTGACGAACCAGAGGCACGCGAGCAGCAGCAGCGCGCGCTCGATCCACCACGGCAGCATCGGCAGCACGCGAAAGTCGGCCGGCAGGCTTGCGACCATCGAGGCCGACGGCGAGCGCTTGCAGCAGCAGGCGTGGCGCGACCTCGATGGTCCAGATGTCGTCGGCGGCGCCGACCAGGGCGATGAAGCGGATGGCCGCGAACACCAGACAGAGCGGCGCCGCGATCGGATCGCAGCCCAGCGCGGCTGCCGCGGCGAGCACCGCGACGGCCGCGACGATGACGGCGATGCCGCCGCCTTGCGGGGTCGGTTCGCGGTGCGACGACCGCGCGTTGGGATGGGCGAGGGCGTAGCGCCGCAGCCAGCGGCCGCAGCGCGCAGGATGATGGCGGCGCTGATGACGGCGGCTGCCGCGACGATGAGGCCGAGCTCGGCGCTGTTCATCGTTCAAGCTCGCCGTTCGCGCCGCTATCCCACGAGACTGCGATAGAGATCAACGGTCTGCCGCCCGATCGCGTCGGCGGAGAAGCGCTCGACCGCGAGGCGGCGGGCGGCCGCGCCATACCGCGCGCGCAACTCCGGCGATGCCGCCAGCGTCTCGATGGCGGCGGCCAAGCGCGGTCGGATCGTCGACCGGCACCAGCAGGCCGGTTTCGCCGGGCCGGACGATTTCGCGGCATCCCGGCACGTCGGTGGCGATCATTGGCCGGCCGCAGGCGGCGGCCTCGAGCAGGCTTTTCGGCAGGCCCTCGCGCCGCGACGGCAGCACCGCGATATGCGCGCGCGCCCAGAGCGACGCGATGTCGTCGACGTGGCCGAGCCAGGTGATGCCGGGCTCGCGGCCCCAGCCGGCCGGCCTCCTGCCTCGCTCGACCGACGCCGGATTGGCCGGGTCGGGCGTTCCGGCGAGCAGCAGCTCGACATTCGAGCCGCGCTGCCGCAGCAGCCGCTGTGCGCTCGATCAGCGTGTGGATGCCCTTGTCGGCCAAGAGCCGGCCGACGAAGGCCATCGTCGACGGGGCCGGCGGGCTCGGGCATCGGCTGCAGCGTGTCGATGTCGACGCCGGAGCCCGGGATCAGCACGATGCGTTCGGCGGCGATGCCGAGCGAGAGCATGTCGGCGCGGTCGTCGGGGTTCTGCACCAGCACGACGTGTCCGTCGGCGGTTCAGCAGCCAAGCGGAGCAGGGCGCCCATGACGGGGCGCAGCAGCAGCGCCTTCGCGCTGCCCGACGTGAAGGTGTAGCCGAGCCCGGTCAGCGCGTTGACGGCGCGCGACCGCGTCGTCCCGACGCTGCCAGCGAGCCGAGCACGGCGGCCTGCAGCGCGACGTGATGGACGATGGCCGGCGCGACCGCGCGGTGGATGTGCCGCAGCGCGCGGATCGGTGGCGATGGTGCCGAAGCGGCGAAATCCGGCCGCGCACGAACGGCACCGGATGCAGCACGAAGCCTTCGGCCTCGATCGCGGCTGCGCCATCGACGACACGGGTCGCGACATGAACCTCGAAGCCCGCGTCACGCGCGGCGCGCGCCATCGGCAGGCGGTGCGACAGGAAATACCAGTCCTCGGTGACGACGTAGAGCAGGCGCAACGGTGTCTCCGCGTCTGCCGATCTCGGCAAAGCTCTAGGCGGCGCCGGCTCGCAACAGATCGTGGATATGCACGATGCCGACCGGCCGGCCCGCCTCGACCACGAACAACGCGGTGATCTTCATGGAGTTGAGCAATTCCAGCGTCTCGCTGACGAGCTGATCGGGCCGGACGGTCTTCGGGCTGCGCGTCATGATCTCGTCGACGCGGGCGTCGAGCAGAGTCGGGCCGCATGTGGCGGCGCAGGTCGCCGTCGGTGATGATGCCGACAAGCTTGCCGTCGCGGCCGGTGATGCCGACGCAGCCGAAGCCCTTGGCCGACATCTCCAGCACCGCGTCCGACATCTTGGTGCCGAGCGGGGCGAGCGGAATCGACTTGCCGCTGTGCATGACGTCGCGGGTGAACTTCAGCAGCACGCCGAGCCGGCCGCCGGGATGCAGCAGGCCGAAATCGACCGCGGTGAAGCCGCGGCTTTCCAGCAGCGCGATCGCGAGCGCGTCGCCGAGCGCAAGCTGCATCAGCGAGGACGTGGTCGGCGCGAGATTGTGCGGGCAGGCCTCGCGGGCCTGCGGCAGCACCAGCGCCACGTCGGCCGACTTGCCGAGCGTGCTGTCGCTGCATCGGCGGTGATGGCGACGAGGCCGATGCGGAAGCGCCGCGAATAGTCGATCAGGTCCTTGAGCTCGGTGGTTTCGCCGGACCACGACAGCGCCATGATGACGTCGTCGGGCGTGATCATGCCGAGATCGCCGTGGCTGGCCTCGCCGGGATGCACGAAGAAGGCCGGCGTCCCGGTCGAGGCCAGGGTCGCGGCGATCTTGCGGCCGACGTGGCCGGACTTGCCCATGCCGGTGACGATGACGCGGCCCTTGGCGCTGCCGGATCAGCTCGACCGCGGCGATGAACGGCTTGCCGAGCCCATCATGGATGGCGGCGACCAGCGCATTGATCCCGCCGGCTTCGGCCTCGAAGCGTGCGCAGCGCCGATTCGATGTGCGGATGGCTTGGCGCGCGGGTTTTCTTCGGGTCGTGGAGGTTCAGCTTCGCCATCCTTCGTTGATAGGCCAGGGTCGGGAGGAGCGGAAGCTTACCATCGAAGCCGGAGGCGGGCGAGCGGCCAGCGCGAACCGGTGAAAGCGCGGTTTTGAGTGAGATTCCAGGCCCCTAGACCGCCGCCAGGGCGTTAATCAAGGCAGCCGGCAAGCCGGGCCGCAGCATTGATTCGCGTGATATGCGCGATTCCGGTCCAAGGCCGGTATGAAAAGCCATGGCACGACAGGCGGCGAAATCATGAATCGGCGGCTCCGGATGGCACCCCGGCAATGGCTGATCGTGCTGCACGATCTCCTCGCCACGGCAGCGGCCCTGGTGGTGACGCTGGTCATCCGCTTTCAGGATATTGAATTGGCCTGGCACCTGGAATGGCTGCCGCCGCTGCTGGCCGGTTTCCTGCCCTATGCCTTCGTCGTCTACTTCCTGCTCGGGCTGCATGAGCACAAGTGGCGTTTCACGTCGATGCCGGAGCTGTCGCTGATCGTCCAGGCGTCGGGCGTGCTGGCGGTATCGCTGCTGGTTCTCGACTACATCCTGGTTTCACCGGCCTTCTACGGCACGTTCTTCTTCGGCAAGATCACCATCGCGGTCTATTTCGTCATCCAGACCGCGTTCCTCAGCGCCACGCGCATCGCCTATCGCTCGCTTCGCGACGCCAAGACGCAACGCCGTGCCGCCCGCGACGTCAATACGATTCCGACCTTGATCCTGGGGAGTGCGGCCGACGTCGAGGTGCTGCTCCGCGCGATGGAAAGCGGTGCGATCGCGAAGATCTGGCCGGTCGGCCTGCTGTCGCCGTCGCGGTCCGACCGCGGCGCCAGCGTCCGCGGCGTGTCGGTGCTGGGCGGCTTCGACGATCTCGAACAGGTCGTGGTCCAGCTGCGCGAGCGCAAGACGCCGGTGAGCCGCTTGATCCTGACGCCATCGGCGTTCGATCCCGGCAGCCGAAGTGATCCTGATGCAGGCGCGGCGGCTGGGATTGACCACCAGCCAACTGCCGTCGCTCGACGAGACCGGCCGGCGGTTGCAGCTTGCACCGGTTGCGGTCGAGGATCTGCTGCTGCGGCCGAGCGTCAAGATCGACTATGGCCGTCTCGAGGAATTCCTCAAGGACAAGTCGGTCGTCGTGACCGGCGGCGGTGGCTCGATCGGCTCGGAAATCTGCGATCGCGTCGTGGCGTTCGGCGCCAAGCGGCTGCTGGTCGTGGAGAACTCCGAGCTCGCGCTCTACAGCGTGCAGGAGGCGCTGGCCGCCAAGCAGGCGCCAACGGAAGTCGAAGGCCGCCTTGCCGATATTCGCGATCGCGAGCGCATCATGCGGCTGCTGAAGGAATTCAAGCCGGACATCGTGTTCCATGCCGCGGCGCTGAAGCACGTGCCGCTGCTCGAACGCGACTGGGGCGAGGGCATCAAGACCAACGTGTTCGGCTCGGTCAACGTCGCCGATGCCGCCATCGCAGCCGGCGCCGAGGCGATGGTGATGATCTCGACCGACAAGGCGATCGAGCCGGTGTCGGTGCTTGGCGCGACCAAGCGATTCGCCGAGATGTATTGCCAGGCGCTCGACGCGGAGTTCGCGCGGCGAAGCCGTGACGGCAAGCGGACACGGTTCATCTCGGTGCGGTTCGGCAACGTGCTCGCCTCGAACGGCTCGGTGGTGCCGAAGTTCAAGGCCCAGATCGAGGCGGGCGGGCCGGTGACGGTGACGCACCCGGACATGGTCCGCTACTTCATGACGATCCGCGAGGCCTGCGACCTGGTCGTGTCGGCGGCGACGCACGCGCTCGGGCCGCGAGCGCTCCGACGTTTCGGTGTATGTTCTGAACATGGGCCAGCCGGTGAAGATCGCGGAGCTTGCCGAGCGGATGATCCGGCTTTCCGGGCTGGAGCCCGGCCGTGACATCGAGATCGTGTACAGCGGCATGCGCCCGGGCGAACGGCTGAACGAGATATTGTTTGCCCGCGAGGAGGAAAATTCCGGCATCGGTGTCAGCGGCATCGTGGCGGCACGCCCGGTGAGCCCGTCGATCGACGCGATGCGGGCGTGGCTTGCGACGCTTGAACAGGGACTGGCCCGCGACGAGCGCGGCGCGATCTACGCCGTCCTGCACGACGCGGTGCCGGATTTCCGCGGCGCCGTGGCGTAGGGCCATGAACGAAGCCGTCGATCAGTTGGAAGCGGTCTGGGGCCACGGCTTCTCCGTCGCCGAACTGTGGGGAATGTCGAGCCCGGTCTCGCATCCGGGATCGGACGTCGACCAGCACCTGATGCTGTGGGGCATCCTGGGCATCGTCGAGTATCAGGTCAGCGAGGGCGCGGGACATCGCTACCTGCGCGACCGGCTCTGGCACGGCGACTGGATCGCGATCGGATTCAAGGAGCCGCGGGCGGACCGCTCGCGGTTGACCGTCGTGCCGCAGATCGAGGACGCCAAATTCGGCCGCAAGCGATCCGCCGTCGGCGATGGCGTGACCAACTATGCCGACGTCCGGATCGTTCATGCGCAACTGTTCGCCGCGCTGATCGGAACGCAGCCCGGATGACATGCCGATGAGCGGGATCGCAGGCTCCACGAACGCAGGGACCCGGCTCGCGCGGTTCGATCGAAACCGCCTGCTGCCGGTCGCGGACGGGCTGGCGGTTGCGGTTGCGGTGTCGCTGCCGTGGTCGACCTCGGCCACCGAGATCCTGGTCTGGGCGTGGTTTGTTGCGTTCATCCCCACGCTCGATCCGGCTGCGCTGCGGCGCGAGCTGCGGACGCCGGCCGGCGGTCTGCCGGTGCTGCTGTTTGTGCTGGCGCTGTTTGGAATGCTCTGGGCGTTCGGCGTGCCGTTCAAGGAGCGGCTCGGAGGCTTGAGCGGCTATTACAAGCTGCTGTTCATTCCGCTCTTCATCCTTCATGTCCGCCGCTCGCAGCGCGCCGGATGGGTGATCGCGGGCTATCTCGCGACGTGCGGCATCCTTCTCGTCGCATCGTGGACGGACCTGATGTTTCCGACGCTCTTCCGTTACGGTCACCAGACGGGCGTCGTGGCGAGGGACCATATCGCGCAGGGCGGGGAGTTCGCAGCCTGCGCCCTGTTCCTGGCGCCGCTCGCTTTGCGGGCCTGGGCCGAGGGGCGCCGCTGGAAGGCCGCGGCGATTGTGTTGGCGGCGTTCTGCTTCGTCGACAATGTCATCTACATCGGAACCAGCCGCACCGGACTCGCCACGGCGGCGGCGCTGTTGGTTTTGTTCGCCGGGAAATTCCTGAACTGGCGCGCCAGGATCGGTTTGCTGGCGGCGCTGATTGCCGCGGGCGCATTGATCTGGCCATTCACAAGCAGCCTGCGGACCAACGTCTCAAACCTGGTCCACGAGATGCAGACCTACCGTCCCGACGCGGCAGCCACGCGGAGCGGCGAGCGGCTGGTGTACTGGAAGAAGTCGATGGCGTTCGTTACCACGGCGCCCCTGATTGGCCACGGCACAGGTTCGATCCGCGATCAGTTCCGGCAAGCCGCCGAGGGCCAGACCGGCATGGCCGCCGAGGCCGCGGCCAATCCCCACAATCAGACGTTTGCCGTTGCCATCCAGCTTGGGTTGCTCGGCGTCGCGGTGCTGATCGCCATGTGGATGGCGCATCTGTTGTTGTTCTGGGTCGAGCGCGAGATCGCAGCCTGGTTCGGGCTTGTCGTGGTGACGCAGAACATCATCGGTTCGCTGTTCAACTCGCATCTGTTCGATTTCACGCAAGGCTGGAGCTACGTGCTGGGCGTCGGCGTGGCCGGCGGCGTGATCCTACCATACGCGAAGCGAGCGAATGCACTTCCGACGTGCAGCAATAAAACCTAAAGTTCCGCAGGTGCCAAGCAACATCTGAAGGCAGCGCTGACAGCCTGCCACACAGCGGGGAAAGCCTACGTCATAAAGGCGAGCTCATTTCTTTCGGGTGACATTCCACGGGCTACGTAACTCATAGGTGACTGCGGTGTGGTCAGCGCATTTTCAGCGGCGATGCGCTGCGGGGGATCATGAGCGAGTGGATCAGCCCGCATCCGGACGGCCTGCCGATCGGTCAGGTCATCTATTCAACGTTCGAGCTCAGCGACGGCAGCCGTGCGACGAGGGCGTCGGTGGTGAACGGCAGTTATCGGGTCGAGGGGCTGGCCCTACGATTGCCATTCGATCCGCGATGATGAGCCCTCGTTCGAAGGTCAGCCGGTCGGGCCGTCGTGCCGGCTCGGAGAAACCGTCGGACCCACTCGTGGGGGGACTTTCACCGGCCGCGCTGAGGCTGTCGTCGGGCCGTGGGCGCAGGGGCTCGAACAGGCATTGGACTGGCCTATGAGCATCAGGGAGCCAATCACTCCCTGTGATCGCCGACGACGCCCAGCGGGGAGGGGTCGCAACGCCTTCTGGACGGGACTCCGTCATGTTGATGCTCGTGATGGCGGACTGCCGCGGCGAGTGCTGCCCTCTGATGATCGCGGGAGGGAAGGATTCTTGAATTTACTGCCCTCTTCGTAGGGCGAAATGGCGCATCGAAAAGCGCGCTGGCGATGGCGCATTGTGAAACCGATGCGCCGTGGACTGTCAATCGGCGTAGGATCGGAACCCATATTGGCATCCAAAAGGTCGCGCTTTACGCTAAAAGCAGGTGGGGTGCCTTGGAAGCTAAGAACGCTGGACAAAACCGCGTCGACCGCATGCTGGGCCGCGAACTCGACACGGTTGATGACGTCGCGACGCGCGCCCCAGGCGCCAGCGACCAGTTCGATGAAATTAACCACCTCCTGTAGCACCATGGTTTGCGGATCGATGGTCATTTCGACGGTTCGGCGGATGCCGAGGCGGAACACCAGGTTGAGGCCGAGCGCGACGATGGTCGCGAGAACCAGCGGCGTGCTGACAAAGGCCTCGGCCCAGTGGGGCACGTTCTTGAAGGCGTTGGGGAACACGGATTCAGCGAAGAACGCCATCATGCCCAGACCGATCACCAGCGTGCGGCGCGCATCGAGCACGCGCGTGACGATGATCTGCACGCCGCCGATCATGATGAACACCGCGGTGAACATCAGCGCTGCGGCCATCACCGGGGGCGGCATGATGGTCAGGATGCCGACCATTGTCGGCTGGAAGGCGGCGAGCGCCAGCAGTGCGCCGACGACGAAGGCGATGCGGCGGCTGGCGACGCCGGTCGCGGCGACGAGACCGACGTTGGCGGTGGACACGGTGAGTCCGTAGGTGCCGAGCAGTCCGGCGACAAAGGCGGAGATGCCATCAGCGAAGATTCCGCCGCTGATCGAATTCATCTCTGGCCGCACCCAGTCGGCATCGTTGAGGTGCTGATAGGTGGTGATCACGGCGGTCGCGCCCATCGCGGCGGGCGAGACCCGACACCGCGAACGGGATCGCCATCGAGGCGTCGAACGCATGCGAGATTTGGTTGATGGACGGCAGTGCAAACAGCGGCAGGTCGAGGACCGCGGTGAGCTGCTGCACCGTGATGTGGCCGGTGAACCAGGAAAGCAGATAGCCCACCAGCATCCCGATGAGGATGCAGAATAATCGCAAGCGGCCCTTGTTCCAAATGTTGAGGCCGATCATCACGGCGATGGTGACGCCGGCGACGACCGCGTCGCGACCGCTGATCGGGCTCGTCGCGTCGCCGGCCATCACACGGATCGCGGCGAGACCGATGATGATGCCGATGAGGACGACCACCAAGCCCGCTGTCTCCGGCGGAATGAACGTGCGCAGGCGCGTCCAGATCCGCGATAGCGCCACCTCCACGACACCGGCGAACATCGTCATGCCCCAAACGAGCGGCATGCCGCCGAGCCTGGCGGCGAGAAGGGACGGCGCGAGGTAAACGCCGGTAAAAATCGACGGCGCAAGAAAGCGGCTTCCCACCGGGCCTTTCGGCAGCGCCTGAAGCACCACCGCCACCGCAAGCGCCAGCATGCCCATGCGAAGGATGTTGGCGACGGTGTCGGCCGGCGCTCCGGCCTCCCGCGCGATGATCAGTGGATAGATCATGAAGATCGACACCACGCCGACGTGCTGGATCGCGCTGATCGCCGTGACCGCGTGCGGCGGCGCTTCTTCCGAGCTGTAAACGAGGTTTGCCGGTTTCTTCATGGATGGATGGCGCGATCCAAGCGGACACAATTGCGGCTCGCGACTTCAACAGATGCGGGCCCTGCCCACAAGCTCGGCAATGCCTTGCATACTGCGGCGGTGAGCCTTCGGCTGCCGAGACTTGGCGCCGGCCAATCACTCGGTCTTTTGGCGCGTCGATTCATTTTGCTGCAATGCAATGACTTGGACGCTCATGGAGCAAGAGCAGACATCGGCGGCGAAGACGGCGACAACGCCGAAGGCACTCTCGTGCCGCCCGGGCCCTGCCCATCAGGGATAAGCTGTTCCAAAATTCGAAGTATTTCTTCCCGCCTTGTGGTTAGCTGGCGCTGCGACGTCGGGCGTGGGCCGCACTTGAAGCGGGCCTGAGCCGACAGCCTCGCTGGTCAAAGGCCAAGCCATGAACGCCATGCTCGCAGGTGTGTTTCGCAGCGTGCTGCGCCCCGCACAGGATGCGGACAAACGTCCGCCTCGCAGGAAGCCGCCCAGCCTCGTCTACGCGGTGGACGATGTGCCGCCGCCGATGGTCACCTTGCTCAACGGGGCCCAGCACGTCGGGGTGATCGCGATCAATCTGGTCTATCCGGTGTTGATTTTCCGCGCAGTCGACACCCCGGTGGACGTCGTTTCCAGTCTGCTCGCCATGGTCATCTGGTCGCTTGCCATCGGAACCTTCCTGCAGGTGTACCGCCTTGGCCCGGTCGGCACCGGCTTTATGTGTCCGTCGACGCCAACCGCCACCTATCTTGCGCCGTCGCTGCTCGCGGTGCGGCTTGGCGGACTGCCGATGCTGTTCGGCATGACGCTGTTCGCCGGCCTGCTGGAAGCGGCAATTGCGCCGCTGCTCAACCGCCTCCGGGCGATCTTCCCGTCGGAGATTTCCGGCCTGGTGATTCTGATGATCGGCATCTCGGCTGGCCTCTCCGGTCTGCGTTCGATGTTTGGCGCAGATATTGCGCCGGTCAGCACGTCCGAATGGTGGGTGGCGGGCATTACACTGGCCGCGATGGTCCTGCTCAACGTCTGGGGCGGCGGGATCCTGCGCATGGTTTGCGCGCTGACGGGTCTCGTGGTGGGCTACATTGCCGCGGGCTTCGCCGGTCTGCTCGGTCAGTTCGCGGCGGTCAGCGAAGCGCCCTGGATCGGCCTGCCGTCGCTCGGCCATCTGTCATGGTCGTTCGACGCGACCCTGATTGCGCCGTTTGCGATCGCGAGCGTCGCCGCGGCGATGAAGGCGGCCGGCACCATTGCGGTTTGCCAGAAGACCAACGATGCCGACTGGAGCCAGGCCCGACATGAAGTCGGTCCGGAGCGGCGTGCTGGCTGACGGCCTCGGAACCGCCGCGGCGGGGCTTCTCGGCGGCGTCGGCATCAACACCTCGACCCCGGTGGTTGGACTTGCGCAGGCCACAGGCGTTGCGAGCCGGCAGGTCGCGATCGCAGTCGGCGGCATGTTCCTGCTGCTCGGGTTTCTTCCCAAGCTGACGGCGCTGCTCGCCGTCATGCCGCGCTCGGTGATCGTGCCGGCCCTGCTGTTCGCGGCGTCCTTCCTCATCATCAACGGCCTCCAGGTCATCAGCTCGCGGCTGCTCGATGCCCGCCGCACGCTGGTTCTCGGGCTGGCGTTGATCGCCGGATTGGCGGTCGAGGTGTTTCCCTCGATCGCGGCCATGGCGCCGAAGCCCTTGGCGCCGTTGATCGGCTCATCGCTTGTGCTTTCGACGCTGCTGGCGCTGGCGCTGAACCTGGTGTTTCGCATCGGCGTCAAAAAGACAGTGCGCCTGACGATCGAGTCGCCGCCCGCCGACTCGCAAAAGATCGAGGATTTTCTGCAATCGAATGCCGCCAAATGGGGCGCCCGGCCGGACGTCGTCAAACGTGCGACCTTCGCGGCGGTGCAATTGCTCGAGGCCGTGGCGGAAAACTGCTGGCGCAGCCGGCCCGATCACACTCGAAGCGAGCTTCGACGAGTTCAACCTCGATATCCGCGTCTCGTATCAAGGCGAGGCGCTGGAGTTTCCGGATCGCCGGCCGTCGATCGAGCAGATCCGCGACAGCGACGACGGCGTCCGGCTGCTCGCGGGCTTCATGCTACGCCGCAATGCCGACCGCGTGCGCTCGGATGCCAAGGACGGACGGGCGCTGGTGCATTTCCATTTCGATCATTGACGAGGATCGAGCGCGCCGCCTACGACAGCTTGGCGATGCTCTCGTCGCGCGAGCCGTAGATCGTAAACAGGTCGGTGAAGGCGCCGAGATCGAACAGCCGTTGCAGTTCGGCGGACAGCCCGCACAGCGCCAGCGTGCCCTTCGTTTCGTCGGCGAGCCGGCCAGCGACCAGACAGCGCGCGAAATCCGGCGCTGCTGATGTAGATGATCTGCTTGAGGTCGACGACAAGCCGCCCCCGGCCGGTATTGATCAGGCTTGTAAGCCGTTCCCCGAACGCCTTGGCCGTGTTGCTGTCGATGCGTCCCTTGACCTCGACGATCGTGATTTCGCCCGCTTGTTGCTCAGCTATCTCCATCGCCTGTCCCGCCCTGCAGTTTTTTTGTGATTCTGACGACGTTATGCCGCCCCGCCCGCATGTATGCTACGTCATCCATCAATGCCTTGACGAAATGGACGCCGAGGCCGCCGACCTTTCGCGATTGCAAGGTCCCGCCGGGCGCCGCCGGGGCGGCCTTCCGCAGATCGAAAGGTTTTCCGTCATCCTGTACTTCGGCGGCCAACAGCCCACCGGTCAGCAACAGGTTTACGACTATACTATGGGATTGCCGGTCGTCATAACCGTAAGAAATCGTGTTGTTGAGGAGTTCGTCAAGGCAAAGATTCACGTCATTGGTAACGCCTGTCGGAATGTCGTGAGCCGCGCCGAACTGATCGACAAAATCGACGACCTTCTGCATCTCGGCAATCGTATTGTTGATCGCGAGACTGGCTTTGTGCCGGGGACTGGGAGACTTCATCTTCACAATGCAAGTTAGCCGACCGAGACAGTCTGGGCTTGGCGTGAATTTTCGCTGGAAAGGATATCATAAAGAAATGCCGCGGTGTCGCTGCCAATTGCTCCCCCCGAAAAAGGCCCATAACCATGTCTAGCGACGTTATCGACGCAAAAGCCCTGGGTCCACGGCTTCTCGTGGTCGATGACAATGAGGACAACCGCTACACCCTCATCATGCGCCTGGAGATCGAGGGCTATTCGAACATCGCGATCGCCGAGGACGGCGAGCAGGCGCTGGCGCTGTTGGGGTCACAGGAGTTCGACCTCGTGCTGCTCGACGTCATGATGCCGAAGGTTGACGGCTATCAAGTGCTCCAGCAACTCAAGGCCGACGGCCGCCTGCACAATATCCCGGTCATCATGATCTCGGCGCTCAATGAGATCGACAGCGTCGTGCGCTGCGTTGAACTCGGCGCGGTCGATTATCTTTCAAAACCGTTTAATCCGGTTCTGCTCAAGGCGCGCGTCGGCGCCAGCCTCGAAAAGAAACGGCTGCGCGACGAGGTGCGTGCTCATTTGGCTCGCATGGAAGAGGAGCTTGAGGCGGCGCGCCAACTGCAGATGAGCATGGTCCCGACGACGTTTCCGCAATCGACTGCGCGGCGGCCGATCGAGATCTTCGCCATGATGGAGCCCGCACGCGAGGTCGGCGGCGATCTCTACGACTTCTACGATCTCGATGACGGCACACTGTGCTTCTTCATCGGAGATGTCTCCGGCAAGGGCGTGGCGTCGGCGCTGTTCATGGCGCGCACCAAGAATGTCATCCGCCTGGTCTCGCGGCTGCTGCGCGGCGCGGACGGATCGGCGCCGACGCCCGCCGATATCGTCACCGCGGTCAACCGGGAGCTGTGCCAGGACAATGCCGGGATGATGTTCGTAACGTTGTTCTTCGGCATGCTCGACCCGCAAACCGGCGATCTACGGTTCACCAATGCGGGGCACAATCCTCCCTACCATCTGAACGGCAACGGGCCGACGCCGGTGACCGCATGCAAAGGGCGCCCGCTTGGCGTGCGGGACAATTCGGCCTACGAGACCGGACGCTTGACGTTGGCGCCGGGAGAAGAAATTTATCTCTACACCGACGGCGTCACCGAGGCAGCCAATCGCAACGACGAGTTTTTCGCGGAGGAGAGGCTTGAGGCCGTCCTGCGCGACGTCGCCGGTCGTCCGACAAACGTCATCATCAAGGCGGTTGCGGATGCGGTCCGGATCCTTTGCCGACGGCGCGCCGCAATCCGATGACATCACGGCCTTGGCAATCCGACGCGTCGGCGACCCATCCATGTAAAACGGTCCACGCGGGGCACCTTGCAATCGGTCATGCAGCAAGAATATGCTGCTAGTTGCACAGACAAAATAACAACGCACAGGGTGCATTCCGGTTTGGGGAGCAAGTCGTGAATCGACGCAAATTTCTTTACGCGGCGTCTGTCGGCGGCGCATCAGCAGCGTTTCCGGCCCCGGCGATTTCGCAAGGCATGCGCGAACTCAAGATGGTGACGAGCTGGCCGAAAGGTTTGCCAGGCCTTCAGGGCAGCGCGGAGCGACTTGCGCAAGCGATCACGACGGTGACCGGCAAGCGCCTGCAGGTGAAGGTCTTTGCCGCCGGCGAAATGGTCAAGCCGTTTGAGGTTTTCGACGCAGTATCGAGCGGCGTCGCGGATATGTATCACTCGGCCGAATATTACTGGGAGAAGCAATCGCCTGGTTTCAACTTCTTTGCGGCGGTGCCATTCGGATTTACCGCTGATGAAATGGCCGCGTGGGTTCTTTTCGGTGGCGGACAGGCGCTGTGGGACGAATTGAGCGCCAAGTTCAACATCAAGCCGCTGATGTCGACCAACACCGGCGTGCAGATGGGCGGCTGGTTCACCAAGGAAGTGAATGGCCCGGAGAGCTATGCCGGATTGAAGTATCGCATGCCCGGACTGGGCGGCGAAGTGCTCCGCCGTCTGGGCGCCGTCGTTGTCGCATTGCCCGGAGGCGAGATCGTGCCGGCTCTCAAATCCGGCGCGATCGACGCGAGCGAATGGGTCGGGCCGTGGAACGATATGGCGTTGGGGCTGCACAAGGCATCCAAATATTACTACTACCCGGGCTTCCATGAACCCGGCACCGTCCTGTCGACAGGCGTCAACAAGGAGCTATGGGACAAGCTGAGCGCCGAAGATCGCAATCTGATCTCGACCGTGGCGATGGCCGAGTACACGAACTCCCTCGCGGAATTCAACGCCAACAACGCGAAGTCTTTGCAAGAACTGCTTGCAGGACAAGAACGTGGAAATCCGCAGGTTTGACGATGCCCTGCTTCAGGCGCTTGGCAAGGCCAGCAATGACGTGATGGCCGAAACCGCGAACAAGGATCCGCTGACGCGCAAGATCTATGAAAGCTACTCCGGCTTCCGCAAGCAGCAGATCAGTTGGACCAACTTGGCGGACCGCGGGTATCTGAATGCGCGCAACCTAACCGCTTCCGGCAAGGGCTAACCGATGGAAGGCCACCTCGCGGTGAGGCCTTCCGTTGACCAGCGCCAGACCGGTCTGCTGTCGAGGCTGGGTGTACGGGGCCGATTGTTGCTGGCGTTCTTCGCCGTCAGTGCTTTCGCCGTCCTCGGCGCAGGCGCGGCCTTCTATTCTTTCGGTGAGTTTGGCGACGCCCTCGGCCTGATCACACAACAACGCACTCCGGCGGCGCTCAAGTCCCAGGAGCTTGCCCGCCATGTGGAGCGAATTGTTGCTGCCGCGCCGGCGCTGCTCACAGCCGCAAATCAGGCCGAAAAGAACGCACGTTCCGAGGAAATCACGAGCCACGAGGGCGCCCTCTACGCGCTCCTCGTCAACCTCAGGGAGGCCGGCGTCGAAAGTTCGGTCATACAAGGACTTGAGGCCGACGTTAAGCGGTTGACCGACAATCTGACCGGGCTCGACGCCCTGGTGAACAATCGCCTGCTTGTCGGCGAGCAGAAAAAAAACTTGCTGAGCGACGCGGTTCAAGCCGAGGCGGCTGTGCAGCAATTGCTGGCGCCGTGGAGCGCCGTGATGGATCAAGCGATTGCCCAATGGCGGCGATCCAAGTTTGATCCCGCACTGCCGGTGGCGCGGCGCGGCGAGGTCGATGCCGAATTCGAGAAATCGCTTGCCTGGTTCCGGGCGTTGCAGGCATCCCAGGTGGCCGCCTCCAACGTCAGCGACATGTTGCAGCGCGCATCCGCCGCCGACACCGACAGCGGCGTCAGAGTCGTCGGTTTTCGTCTCCAGCAAGCGTTGAATGAGCTTGATCGGTTGACGACCGATTTCGACCCGCGCCTGCGTTCGCTCATGGTCGAAGCGATCGCCAAGCTAAGACCGTTCGCGGTTGGCGACGATAGCGTTCCTGCTTTGCGCCGGCGCGAAATCGTCTCCATTGTCGAGGGGACAAAGCTGCTGAGTGAAAACGCCGAACTGTCGAAAAGCCTTACGGCGAAGGTGGCTGGTTTGACGGCCGCCGCTTCGAAGGACATCGCGGACGCGAATGCCAAGGCCCTCTCGGTCTTGCGCTTCAGCACCTGGGTCCTGGTGATTGCGGTGATCCTGAGCCTGATCAGCTCGGTACTGATCGGATGGCTTTATGTCGGCCGCAACGTCGTCGCGCGCCTGACCACCCTGTCGGAAGCAATGCGCGCCATCGTCGGCGGTCGCCGGGACATCGCGATTCCCGCAAGCGGCAGCGATGAGATCGCTGACATGGCGCGCGCGGTCCAGGTTTTTCGCGACAATGCGATCGCCCTCGATCAGTTCATGGCGGAACAGGAACAGGCGGCCGTCCGCCTCGAAAAGGTCGTCGAGGAGCGCACGCACGAACTCTCGCGATCGGTCGGAGAGTTGCGGGCGCTCGGCGAGGTCACTCAGGCGGTGACCTCCACGCTCGATCTGCAAACCGTGCTGACCACGATTGTCGCCAAGGCAACCCAACTTTCGGGCACGGAGGCCGGCGCCATCTACGTGTTTGATGAAGCGAAACGTGAATTTCAACTGCGCGCGACCTGCGGCATGAGCGAGGAGTTGATCGCGGCGGTCAGCGACCAGCACGCCGCTCTCTCCAGCGCCGTCGGCGGCCTGGCCGAGCACGGCAGGCCGGTGCAGACCGCCGACCTGCGCAACGAACCGCCGTCCACGATCAACGACATCATCATGAAGGCGGGCTATCGCGCCCGTTTGCTGATCCCATTGATCCATTCCGAAGAGATCGTCGGCGCGCTGGTGGTGCGCCGCATGGAGCCGGGCGAGTTTCCCAAACAAACAGTCGCTCTGCTACAGACCTTCGCCGCTCAATCGGCATTGGCCATCCAGAACGCACGTCTGTTTTCCAATCTCGCATCCGCGCGAGACGCCGCCGACGCGGCCAACCAGACGAAGTCGAGCTTCCTCGCCAACATGAGCCACGAGCTGCGGACGCCGCTCAACGCCATCATCGGCCTCACCGAGATGCTGGTGAGCAATGCCGCGAGATTTGGCACCGAGAAGGCGCTTGAGCCGTTGCGCCGCGTAAACCGGGCCGGCACGCATCTTCTCGGGTTGATCAATCAAGTCCTCGATCTGTCGAAGATCGAAGCCGGCAAACTGGAGCTCAATCTGGAGAACGTCAGCATTGCGCCGCTGATCGAGGAGGTCGTCGGCACCGCGCGTTCACTCGCGGAGCAGAACAAGAATCGTCTGTCCGTCGAATGTCCTGCGCGATCTGCCGCCGATCGAAGTCGACGCCATGCGGCTGCGGCAGATTCTTCTCAATCTCCTGAGCAATGCCTGCAAGTTCACCAAGGACGGAGACATCTGTCTGCGCGCGACCCCGGTCCAGCATGAGGGGCGGCAGGTCATCGAGTTCTCGGTGACCGATACCGGCATCGGCATGACGCCCGAGCAGATGACCCGGTTGTTCGAGGAGTTCTCCCAGGCCGACGCAACGACCGCGCGCCACTACGGCGGGACCGGCCTCGGCTTGGCGATCACACGCCGGCTTTGCCAGATGATGGGCGGCGACGTGACGGTGGCTAGCGAACCCGGCAAAGGCTCGACATTTACGGTTCGCTTGCCGTTCGCAGCGAGCCACACCGTCGATGCGTCCGCCCAACCCGCCGGCGAGGCGAGCCCCGTGGAGCCCGGGCGCGATTGCGTGCTGGTGATTGACGATGATCCGACGGCGCGCGATCTGATCTCTGACCATCTCCGTCAGGCCGGATTCACCGTGATCACCGCGGCCGGTGGGCGCGAAGGCCTCAAGCTCGCCAAGGAGTGCCATCCGATCGCGATTACACTCGACGTGATGATGCCGGACATCGACGGCTGGACTGTTCTGTCTGCTTTGCGCGGCGATCCGGCGCTCGCCGATATTCCGGTGGTCATGGCCACCATCGTCGATGAGCGCCGGCAAGGCGCCACGCTCGGTGCTTCCGGATATCTCACCAAGCCCGTTGACCGGGACAAGCTGATTGACCTCATGCGGCGATTCAGGGCGCGCGAGGGGCTGACGCGGGTGCTTGTGGTCGAAGATGACGTAACACAGCGCGAGCACCTGCGATCCTGGCTCGAACCGCAGCACTGGCTGCTCAGCTGAAGCCGAAAATGGGACGGGTTGCGCTGGACCGGCTGCGAGAAAGCGAGCCGGATGTCATTATCCTCGACCTTATGATGCCGGAGATGGACGGGTTTCAACTCGTGGCCGAAATACAAAAGCATCCTGCGTGGCGTCGCATCCCGGTCATTGTCCTCACCGCACGCGACCTCACCAAAGAAGATCGCGAGAGATTGAATTCCGGAATTGAAACAGTCCTGATGAAAGGGGCGTTCACGCCGGCTGACCTCATCGAGCGTATTCGTCAAGCCACGGGCAGACAACACGAGCCGCAAAAGGTGCCGGAGGTTGCTTCGTGACTCGGATTCTCTATGTCGAGGACAACGACGACAACGTTTACATGTTGAAGATGCGTTTCGAGCTGCTGGACGGCTTCGAGGTGCTGGTGGCCGAAAATGGAGAAGTGGGCTGCACGACGGCAATCGCCGAATTGCCTGACCTGATCATCATGGATCTCGATTTACCGATCGTTGACGGTTGGGAAGCAACGCGGCGGCTCAAGGGCAATCAAGCGACGAACAGCATTCCCATCATTGCGTTGACGGCACATGCCATGGCGGGATCGCGCGAGAAGGCTCTCGCCGTCGGGTGTGATGATTTTGACATCAAGCCGGTGGACTTTGACCGGCTTATGCAGAAGATCAATCGGCTGCTTTCCAAAAAATTCACCACTCCATGATCAAAACGAAATTGCACGCCGCTGTCAGCTCAACGAACGGCCACGTGAGACCTTGAAATACGCGACCCCCGCAGAGAGATTTAACATCTGTGTTGCGTCGACCGGTTGAGTCGGCAGGGTAGAAGCAGACAAGAGCGGATGGTCCAATTTAGCTGCAAAGCAGGGGGCATATGGGAACGTGCCGCGTCCTCGGAAGCAGCAAAACCAAGCAGACGTAGTAGGATCGCACCTGATTACGGGAACGAACCTCAATGATTTCAATACTCTCCACCAGACTACGAATCTAGGGGGTGCTTCTTTAGAAGCATTTTTTTGTCAGTCATTCGTGGCTTGACACGTACCGCGCCGGATTTTGGCCAAGTTGCTACGGGCCATCTCAGCAGCATTGCGAGCTCGTCGATATGCGATACGGCGCGACATGATAGCGACCGAACTTTCATCGGGGACTGGAACGGCCAAAATTTCATGCTTCAGCCAAGCTTGGCGGCTGTTGGCGTAGGCGGTTGGAACGATTTCTACGGGGATGTCGCCAATCAGCGCCGCCACTGCAGAAGGGCAGACGGATTCCATGTTGGAGATGAATTGATACCGCATCGTTTGGATCGAGTATGGCTGCTTGGTCCGGAACAGTGTCTTGCAGACGGAGCGCAGGAGCTGGAATATCTGGGTCTGCTGGTACCGGTACTCACCGGCGTGCGTCCAACGATGGGCGCGATCCACATGGCGCCGGATCGCGTCCCAGGTGTCCGGTGAAAAATCCGACAGATCAAGAGTCCTCATCCACGGAGAAGAACCAGCCGCGCAGTTGGGATGAACCACGTGCAAAAATCGGCGCCGACGCGTTGGATCGGCGGGGTCGTGGTATTCCTCGATATCCGTCGTCTGCCAGTGCGTTGCGATTCCGGTGTGGGCTGTCGCGACGATCCAGTCCGCCATCGCGGGCAACAGCGCCGAGCGCGAATGGGACGGAGCATCCTTGATGATTTTGTCGAAATGCTTCCGAGATATCCGCGTCGGCGGAAGGTCACGGTCGACGTTCGGCCGGCGTGATGCCAATTCATCGACGCTGTAGGCGACATCGGATTAGCGATATCTGCTTGTCAGGCGAGGCGAGCAATGCCTTTTCAATCGCGGCTAGCCGTTTCACTTCTTCTTCTGTCGGCACTGCCGAAACCAGGCGAGGGACGGTTGATTTTTAACGGATAATAAGATATCTATAATGACATGAATAGCAATATAATAGATACCGGGAAGGCCCTTAAGTTGACCTCGCCATTCGAGGTCAAACAGCGCCTGAAAAGCAGGGCCAGGCAGCGCCGACTCGAAGCTAATCTAACACAAGAGGGGCTCGCGAAGCGCGCGAACGTGAGCTACGGGACCCTGAAACATTTCGAAAAGACTGGCGATGCCTCTATGGAGTTTCTCATCGCGATCGCTTTCGCGCTGAACGCGGAGGGCGAATTCGACAACCTGTTTCCACCCGTTCCGTACAAGACGATCGAGGACGTGATCGAAAAGGCTCCACGCCAGCGAGGGCGACGCAAGTGAGTGGCTTCGACAAGTTTCCGAGCGTGCCCAAGGTGTCGGTCTCTCTCGATTTGGAGGGAGCAGCCATCCCTGTGGGGACGCTGGCATGGAGCGTCAAGGAGAGGCGCTCCTATTTCGAGTTCCATCGCGACTTCATCGACCGCAAACTTCGCGTGTCGCCGTTCAAGCTTCCGCTGAATCCGGGTGCCCACCCGGCGCCCGAAAAGCCTTTCGATGGCCTGCACGGACTCTTCAACGACAGCCTTCCCGACGGCTGGGGCCGACTGCTGCTCGACCGGCGCCTGCGGAAGAGCAACTACATCAAGGACGATCTGACCCAGCTGGACCGGCTGACGTTTGTCGGGACGCGCGGCATGGGCGCGATGAGATACGAACCCGAGCAAGTTTTCCGGGACCCTGAAAGCGGCGAGGTCGATCTGGATTGGGTGGCCATGCAGGCAGAAAACGTGCAGGGGGCATTCGAGGAAGCCGACATTGACCGCCTGCACGAACTGCAGGGGTCGTCGGCCGGCGCGCGTCCGAAGATCATGATCGGCAGAAACGAGCAGACCGGCCGGTTGACGGCCGACGTCGGTAAGGGACTGCCGAAGGGTTTCGAGCCTTGGATCATCAAGTTCAGGTCGAGGGGCATAGACCATGAGGAAAGCGGCCCCGAGGAGTACGCCTATTCCCTGATGGCAAAAGCTTGCAGGATAGAGATGCCGGACACGAAGCTCCTGCACTCCGAGAAAGGAAAATACTTTGCGATTCGAAGGTTCGACCGTTCCTCCGGCGGCGGCGTGCACGTCCATACCGCCAGCGGGCTGCTCGAGCTCGATCACGGCGTTCCGCAGATTGACTATGAAGCTCTCCTGAACCTGACCCGCATCCTGACCGGGGACGCAAGATATGTGCAGCAGATGTTCAAGCGGATGACGTTCAATGTGCTCGCCCGAAACCGGGACGACCACACCAAGAACCACGCCTTCCAGATGTCGTCTGCGGACGATTGGAAGCCCACGCCCGCATACGATCTGACGCTCTCGGGAGGCAAAGGCGGCCAGCACAATCTTGCGGTCGCAGGGGAGGGCGCCAATCCCGGCTTCAAGGAGATCATGCAAGTTGCAACAGCCGCTACGATACCCAACGGAGAGGCCGAGGCGATCTTTCAGGAGGTGAAGGATGCGGTCGACAAATGGCCAGACCATGCAAAAAAGGGCGAGCTCTCCGAACGGCGCATGGCGGAGGTTGATTATCTTCTCAACCGCCGCGGCCGCCAGCCGAAGACGCGGGTCGAGGTGGCTGCTTCGCCTCCGTGAGGGTAGCCAAGCACACCGAGGTACTTGATTTGCCGAACTGCATCACGATCTGTGAAGGTCACCTAAACGAGTTGAAATCCCGATCATTCCAATGACGTTGCACTTTCCCTTTGAGAATACGTACGCCCGTCTGCCCGATCGCTTTTATGCGCGGGTGGCGCCGACTCCGGTGCAGGCTCCGCGGCTTATCCGCCTCAATACTCAACTTGCGCTGGACCTTGGGCTGGACCCGAATTGGCTTGCCGGTCCGCAAGGACTCGAAGTGCTGGCAGGGCGACTGGTGCCGGATTCCGCTGAGCCGATCGCCATGGCGTACGCCGGTCACCAGTTCGGACATTTTGTCCCTCAACTGGGCGATGGGCGTGCAATTCTGCTCGGCGAGATTGTCGACCGACAAGGCGTCCGGCGTGATGTCCAGCTCAAGGGTTCGGGCCCAACTCCGTTTTCACGACGCGGCGATGGTCGGGCGGCATTGGGACCGGTCTTGCGCGAGTATATTGTCAGCGAAGCGATGACCGCGTTGGGCATCCCGAGCACGCGATCTCTCGCAGCCGTGATGTCAGGAGAAACGGTGGCACGCGAGACCCCGCTTCCGGGGGCGGTTCTCACACGAGTAGCCGCGAGCCATATTCGCGTCGGAACGTTTCAGTTCTTTGCGGCCCGTCGCGATCTCGACGGCCTTCGTCTCCTCGCCGATCACGTCATCGCTCGCCATTACCCTGAGGCCGGTCGGGCCGACCGCCCGTATCTCGCGCTGCTCGAACTAGTCACTGCGCGACAGGCAGAGCTCATTGCACGCTGGTTGCTCGTCGGTTTCATTCACGGCGTCATGAACACCGACAATATGTCGATTGCGGGAGAAACGATCGATTACGGACCCTGCGCCTTCATGGACGAGTATGATCCAGGCAAAGTCTTCAGCTCGATCGATCGGCAAGGGCGATACGCCTATGGAAATCAGCCCCAGATCGCAACCTGGAATCTGTCACGCTTTGCGGAGACGTTGCTGCCTCTCATCGACGATGATCAGCAACAGGCGGTGCAGCGTGCCGAGGACGTGCTCAAAGGCTTTTCGGCCCGGTTCGACGCCGCCTATCTCACCGGCATGCGACAAAAGCTCGGGCTTTCAACTGTTGAAGATGACGATCTGAAACTTGTCGACGAATTCCTGAGCCTACTCGCGGCGGACGGGGCGGACTTCACGCTGGCCTTTCGCCGCTTGAGTGATGCGGCGGGTGAGGGTGCTTCTGAACACCCGCTGCGAAGTCTCTTTCATGATCAACGGGTCTTTGAGGCATGGGCCGCGCGATGGCGCCAGCGTTTGGCGCGAGAGCCGGAAGGCCCGGAAAGTCGCCGCGCCAGAATGCGCGCGGTCAATCCTGCCTTCATCCCGCGTAACCATCGCATCGAGGAGGTGATCGAGGCCGCGGTCGTGGCTGCCGACTTCACTCCTTTCGAGGCGCTGCTATTGATCCTCGCCAAACCGTTTGAGGACCAACCTGCTTTCGCGCACTACATGGATCCGCCACAGGTGCATGAGCGGGTCTGCCAGACCTTTTGCGGCACCTGACTGTCCGTTCTCCCGCGCGCGTGAATGAAGATGGACGGCTCTGAGGCAGGCTATACCGTTACACGAACGAAGAAGACGGATTGGTCCTGCGCCGCTACTGGACCAACGCATGCCAAAGCTGCCCTATCAAGAAAACTTGCACCAGCGGCAAGGAGCGACGCATCACCCGCTGGGAGCACGAACACGTTCTGGAAGCGGTGCAGCGCAGGCTCGATGAGCACCCGGAGAAAATGCGGCAGCGACGCGAGACGGTTGAGCATCCCTTCGGCACCCTCAAGGCCAGGATGGGCGCAACGCACTTCCTCATGAAGACACTACCGAAGGTCGCCACCGAGATGGCGCTGCATGTGCTGGCTTACAACATAACAAGGGTGATGAGCATCATGGGTGTCCGGCCGTTGATGGCCGCGATGAGGGCATAACCAGCCCCATGCCGGCCGCCTCGAAGGCCCCAAAACCCGATGCCTACCAACGTTTTTACACGGGTGCGCCGGGAGATCGGCAAGGAGTAGGTGGTGCAAGTCCACTACCATGAAGGAATAGCGAACCACATCGGCCCCGAGCCGTGCGCAGGCATCCGTGAGGATGTCGGCGAAGCGTCGGCAGGGTGCGGTGATCTCGCCGTTGCTCGCCAACGACTACCTGCATTACGTCCTCGACCTCTGGGCTGAGCGCTGGCGACGGCGCGAGGCCACGGGCGACATGATCATCGTGCGGTGGCCTCGCGGTGGTATCCGTCTACTTGGTTCAACAATTGGACAGAATGTCGCATGATGCGCGGTTGTCTGCGCACTTGAATGTCGCGCTTGACGAATTCCGGGCTAAAAAGCATTTGCAGTCCTTCAATCACAGATCATTGGGAGTGGTTGTGCGGAAAGCCGGTTGAAGGTCGACCGCCACCCGCACATCCAATGGCGGCTTGTCTGCCACGTTGACGGCCACGAGCGGATGAACGGCGGCGCGAATCTCGTCGCGATCGAGAAAGCCCTTTCGTAAGAGCGCCGAGGCCAGTCGGTCGAGGTACGGCCGATGAGCCTGCAATAATTGATGGGCCTCGGCCTGCGACTGTTCGAGCGTGCGCCGAGCGGCGGCGCGGATTTCGGGAATACGGAGCAGGTCTAGTATCGTGATCGCCGTGCCACAAGGGACCTTGGGCGCCGAGGCCGTAAACGGCTTCCATTTGGACCGCAAGATTGGTGGCCAACGCAAGATCGCTGTGGTCGCTACCGCCGGAGCCGGCACAGACATCGCCGCAGACAAGTTCTTCAGCCGCGCGACCGGCCAAAATATAAGTCATGAGCCGTTTAATGTCGGTGGCGGTCTGCGCACGCACCGCGCCAGGCTCTACCAAACTCACGCCGCCGGTAACATTCACGGCCAAGCTGTGGGGCACGCCGATGCCCAGGATAAGGGCGGCAATCGCATGGCCGGATTCGTGACAACTAATTCGCTGGCGGACGTCTTCGGGAATCTCCTTTTTGCCGTCGAGGATTTCGGCGATAAGATCGTCGAGGGCGATCGCGCGGCCGGCCTTGCGCGCGCGCCGCCGGGCACCACGGACCCAGCGTTCGGCATCCGCGCCGGTCGCGCCACTGGCGGCCGCAGCGGCGGGCCGAAGATCGACGCCCTCAAGGTCTTGACCGAGGTGGGCTCGCAAAATTCCGGCGAGAGCGATCGGTTCGGGCAGTTCAATCCGGATTTTCTTGTCCAGACGACCGGATCGAAGCAAAGCCGGATCCAGTTTTTCTGGCGGCGAATTACATGCCGCAATTACGATGACCCCCTCCCGGCGCTGGAAGCCGTCTAGCTCCTCCAGGAGGCAGTTGGTTACACTGGTAAACCAGCTGTCGTGATTTTTATCGCTACCCCGGGCCGGCAAGGAATCAATCTCGTCAATGAAAACAATGGAAGGTGCATTGGCGCGTGCCTCGGCAAACACATTGCGAATGGCGCGCGTGACCGATCCGAGATGGCCATCGCGTTGTGCTTGCCAAGTAGAATAGCTCGTCGCCAGAAAGTACACACCCGCGCTCTTTGCCAACCAGCGCGCCAGCGCGGTCTTACCGCACCCAGGAGGCGAGCTGAGCAGGACAGCCGGGGAATTCAGCGCGGACCACGGAATCCGTCCGGCTTTGTAATCCCGCAGATCGTCGAGGAGTTCGATCACCCAGACCTTGGCGGGGCCCAGGGCGTTGAGGTCGAAAGGTTCGATAGGTGCACCATGGTCGACCTTCTTGAAATTAACCAGTCGGCGCAGGCGCTCGACGCAGTCGTCTGGACCGCGGTCTGAGCGGATCGCGAGCACCAAGTCGGCTGGTGTTGTTAGGGTGGCCAGCTGAGATTCGATGGATGTTGGTGGCTTGCCGGTAACGGCCGCGATCACGGCTGAAATCGCCTCGGCATCAATCGGCGGCAGCTCCACCCGCTGGTCTGCAATCCGGACCAGATCGCTGGGAAGGATCTTGTCGGCATCGGCTGCGAGACCGACAATCGGACCACGCATCTGCAGTGCGATGCCCACCTCGGTGTTGCCAACGTCAGCGGTGTGGCCCGATTGCGTGCCGTCGCGGTCGAACAGCACCAGCGTCGCCAGGGCAACTCCGCGGGCGTCTGCAGGCCGCAGGGATCCGCCATCCTTGATGGTCCACGCCGGATCAAACAGACAGCGGCGTAGCACACGACGGAGCGGCGCCACCAGGGCGGCAGAAGGAGCCTCAATGACCACCACGCCGCCCTTGGCGATGGTCGCGATGGCCTCCCGGTTGCGGTCCAGGGCGTGTCCAAGGATAACCGCGGCAAGCATCTGGTCCGGCAAGATCGTGCCGACGGCATCAGGTTGCCAACCCACGGCGTCCTCGTCCTCAAGGGCCAGGGATTGTTGGTCGGCATGATCGCGATCGTCGTCACGGCGATTCATGCCGACGAGTGCGCTGGACGCATTTGCGCTGCGCCGAAGCGCATCGATGAACACCTCGCTGAGCGGGCGCACACTGGCAATGAGGGAGTCAAGCTGGCTCATGACGCTTTTGCCACTGCTGGATAAGGCGCCCGCTGGCCGAAGGAGGCCGCTGCGCATTGTTGTCGGCGATATTGACCCGCGCGCGCATCGGTGCGCGCGGCAAGAAGAGCAACCTGTTGGGGTTGAGGAGACCCACCGGGAGCAGCCTTCCTAGAGGTCGATGACCAGTGGAAGGTTGCGAGCCAGGGGGCGCCAGGCGCTGGAACCAATGTGCGCGCCGGCACAAACCGCCGCCGCGTTCGCATCAGAGCAAAGCACGATCGGGACCAGAAGCCGCTTGCGGTCGGTGACGCCCGCGATAGGAGCAAGTGCCCCTCGCGCCTCAAGAGCGTTGCGTTTTTTTACGATGCCAGGGATGACCCTATTGGCGTCGACGCGGACTTCGCTGCCGGCGGCGACGACGAAGCGGTCCTTGTACCAATATCCCCTGGCCCAAAGCCCCTGGTAATCCAGTTCGGACTCTTCGACGCCAAACGGCACCGTGGTGGCACCGTCGCCGATCAGCATTTCGCCCAGGTCGTCATCCTCAGCCGCAACGACAACTTCGGCGTCTGCCCAGTCGGTCCCCCAGGCGGTGATGGCTGGCGTAGGGGGCGCGCAGTCATGAAAAGCCCGGCAGCCCGCATCGAACAGCTGCAGGAAGACCTCCGACAGTTCGCGAACAAGTGGTCCGGTTTCGAGCTGCGCCAGTTTGGCCGCATGCGGCCTGACCTCGTTCGAGAGCGTGACCAGACCAGCCGCCTCGGCGGCGTCGTAGAAAAACTTCTGGCTGAACACCGCCTGCGGCTTCTGATAATTCGCCGCTGTACTGGTGACGACGAAGACTTCGGTTGCATAGTTCTTTCTCGCATCGTCGATGTGGTCCGGCAGGCGGTTCGCCACATTATGGCTCTCGCCAACATAGCCTCGTGCCAAGCGAAGGTTGTAGAGCAGGTAACTGCCGGCCGTTTGCAGGCTGTCGAGCCGAACGATTTGCGCAATCGCCGCGAACGGAAATGTGTGAACCACGAACGTTTTGTACGGCCGAGTCACGACACGCAATCCGGCGACGTCACTGTCGGGCCGAGAAATCACGGTGGTGTTGCCGCCATCGGCGGCATGGCACGGATTGATGACGAACGACATGATGATGATCCTTACTTCGGATCGGTATCCGGCTCACCGCTGGACGCTTCGTTGGCAAGTTTCGAGAGCTCGCTTCCACGGGCGTGGATGCGGCCGTCCTGCCACACAGGCGCACCAGCGATGCTGTGGTGCCGCAAGCGGCCACCACGCGACCGGATGGTCCGACCGGTTACCTGTTGGCGATGGGGGTGCTGGTGCTGGATGCGCCGAGGCGCGGCGCGTCGTATTGCAAAATAGTCCGCCTGATCGGCGGTGCGCTGCCGTCGGGGGCGAACAAGGGCGGCGAATCAACGCTATTATGGCTGTTAGCCATCATCGGACTCTCCAACGAGTTCGGTATGGTCAGGTCGCCGCCGGTGTTGATCGCACCGGTGGCGGCCGCCTCTGCGGATGCAAAGGCACGGGAAAGTACAGCTGGCAGGGGGCGGAATCCAGCTGCAATCGGCGGGTTTCCAACCTTCTCCAGGTTATGGTTATCCGGCTGGAACTCCTGAGCAGGTCATTCTCTAAGCGGCGTCGTCAGGTTGCCTTTTTGTGCGTGTGGGTGCCAAAGGCCACTTCGCACCGCAGGCGCGGCCGGATCGCAACGTCCAACTGACGCGTTACACATAATCCCAGATCATGTGCGCGGCGCGTGTGGAGTTGACGAGACTACATCCGCCGCGACGTCAGCTGAGATAGTGACCCGAGAGTTTCGCTTCAGACCGCCGCGACCAATACGTGGATCGAGGTGCGTGCGCACGGACGGCAAATGAAAATCACGGTTTTGGCGAGCATCCAGCAATGGTATTGCCACAATCGAATGGGTCGGCTTCGCAACACGTGACGTTGAGTTTTGCGCTTAGCAAGCAACATTATCATCATTTAGCTGAAGCCGATCTGCCGGGAAGAGGCTCGTTGATCGATAATTGTCCGTGTGCGACACTAAAAATCGGCGTAAAACTTGGAAATTGGCTTCTCCCCGCATCAAGCGATCACTGGATGAATAAGCCGACCAAGTCGTACATCGTGATTGGCGTTGATGGATTGATCGGCGGTGCGTTGGCGCACAAATTGACGCTCGCAAGGCGCTACCGTCCATACAACGGCGAAGCCGGGATCGAAGAAAGCCGCCGATGTGGCGCTCGACCTGGCGACCGCCGATATCGAGCAAATTGCTTTGCCCCAGGCTGACGTTGCGGTGTTGTGCGCGTCGTTCAACGGCTTCGCTGCATGCCGTCGCGATCCGGTCAACTGCCAGACAGGTGAATGCCGTCGCGCCCGAAATTCTGACCCGCCAGTTGCGCAAAAACGGCACGCGGTTCATCTATCTTTCCTCGTCGGCGGTGTTCGATTTTCAGGTGCCGCACATCGACGCCTCGGCTCCGACATGCGCCCGCACGGTGTACGGTGCGGTCAAGGCCGAGGGCGAGGAACGGGTGCTGGCGCAAGGGCAGGGGACCTCGGTCATTCGGTTCGCCAAGGTCCTGTCGGCGGACATGCCGCTGTTCAACGAGCTGGAAGGATTCCCTCGGCTGCGGGAAAAGCCGTCCGGGCCTTTTCCGATTTGCATTTCTCTCCAATATCGCTGGATTTTGCGATCGAGGCGATCCTGGCCATCGCCAAGGCGGAGCGAGGACGGCATCTACCAGGTGTCCGGCGCCTCCGATATCAGCTACGCGGCGGCAGCCCGGCACATCGCCAAACGCCTTGGCGTTCCCGAGTTCGCGTGTGCGGGAAGATTTGGCGCTGTTGCATGGGATTCCGGCCGAGGAGATTGCGACTTTTACCTCGATGGATATGTCGCGCTATACTGCCCTGACAAACCGAACGCCTCCGAAGCCGCTCGATGTGTTGGATACGGTTTTCGGGCTGAAAATTCCAAGAGCCGAGCCCTGTCACGCCACGTGAGCGCACCCCCTTTCCGCTGTCAGATTTGCACGAGCGACCGGCTGCAAACGCTGCCCGGCTTTTCGGCGTTGCCTCGCGCCACGTCCGATTCAAAGCCCTGGCCCAGCGGCGGATCGCTTGCGGTCTGCGGCGCCTGTGGCGCCATCCAGAAGCTTCCCGATCCAGAAGTGGACGGAAGAGGCGAAGAAAATCTATGCCGACTACGTGATCTACCATCAGTCGGCGGGCTCGGAGCAACTCATCTTCGATGAGCGCGGCCAGGGCCGGCCGCGGTCGTCGCAACTGGTCGAGCATCTGAAGCAGCACGTCGCCTTGCCGGACCACGGCAAGCTATTGGACATCGGCTGCGGCGATGGTGCGACCCTGCGCAGCTTCAGCGCAACGCTGCCGGACTGGAAATTGTACGGCGCCGAGCTGTCGACGCGCACGCTTCCGAAGCTTCGCAAAATCAGGAATTTCCAGGAGCTCTACACCAGCGAGCCGGGCCGGATCGAGCAGCGCTTCTCGCTGATCTCGCTCGTGCACACCCTCGAACACGTGTTGTCGCCCGGGACCTTTCTGAGCGACGCAGCGGGGCTGCTGGAGCCGGGCGGCGTGCTGGTCGTCGAGGTGCCGGACGTCGAGGCCTCGCCGTTCGATGTTCTGGTGGCCGATCATGTCATGCACTTCTCGCGCGCCACGTTGCGATATCTAGCGGAGCGCTGTGGTCTTCAACATCCTCGCGCTCGGAAATCTCGTGAGCTCGAAAGAGCTGACGCTGTTCGCCACGATCGGGGAGCAAGCGCGACGACGTGCCGGTGAGCGCGCCCGCGGAGGGAGCAAGGATCGCCGCCTCGATGGTGACCTGGATCGAGCAGGTCCTGGCGGCGGCGCGACCGGTCGCGGCCGCCGGCCCGATCGGCATCTTCGGCACGGCGATTGCCGGGATGGCGCTTTATGAGGCGCTGCGGGCTAACGTGGCGTTTTTCGTCGACGAGGATCCCAGCCGGATCGGTCGGTCATTCGACGGCAAGCCGGTGCTGGCGCCCGCGCAAGTGCCCCGCGATGTGCCGGTGCTGATCGGACTCACGCCCGAGCGGGCCAGGATGGTGGCCGAGCGTTGTCGGCCGTTCGGTCTTCGTTGCATTCTGCCGCCGCCGTTCGCGCCCGGAGCGAGATGGCGAGCGCGCCGCCAATCGTCTAAAGTGATTGCCGCGCAAACCTCAACGTCACGCGCAAAGACAATAACGGTCTCATGTCACAGAGCAACGATCCTGGCACCGGCGAGCCGCAATATCGCGACATCATCGAGACCTTGCGGCGGCAAGGCGTCGATAAGCTCGGCCTGATGACCGGATGGGCGTGGCATGACGACCCACGGCATCTGCTGTTCACGCTCTCGCGATACAAGTTCGTTGCCAAGATGATGTCGGGGCTCGACCGCGTGCTGGAGGTCGGCTGCTCGGACGCCTTCGCGACGCGATTGGTCGCCCAGGAGTGCAAGCACATCGTCGCCATCGATTTCGATCCGAAATTCATCGCCGACGCCACCGAGCGTGCGTCAAAGCGCTGGCCGGTCGATCTGCGAATCCACGATATCCTGCGCGCTCCGCTCGCCGAGAAGTTCGACGGCGCCTACGCCATGGACGTGCTGGAGCACATCCCGAAAGACAAGGAAGATCTGTTCCTCAAGAATATCTGCAGCAGCCTGCAGCTTCGATGGCCGGTTGATCATCGGCACGCCGTCGCTGGAGTTGCAGGTCCACGCGTCAGCAGGCGAGCAAGGAAGGCCACGTCAATTGCAAGTCCGGCCCGGAGTTGCAGGCGACCCTGTCCCGCTATTTCGCCAACGTCGTGATTTTCAGCATGAACGACGAAGTGATCCACACCGGCTATCAGAAGATGAGCCACTATCTGATCGCGCTTTGTTTCGGTCCGTTGGCGATGCGAAGCGCGCAGCAGCGGGACGGCTAGCCTCGGGCTGCGGGTTGGCGGTGGCCCTGTCGAAACAGAAGACGCCCAAGACAAAATTGTGTATGGAGGGCGGCATCCCCGGCCGGGCTGGGCTGTCGTTTGGCTAGCCCGTTGAACTTAAACAACAATCCAGCGGACGGATAAAGAGGCTCAACGCGCAATGAAGAATGTGCTGGTCACCGGCGGCGCCGGCTATGTCGGCCATGTCCTGACGCCGCGGCTGCTCGCCGAGGGCTACAACGTCACCGTCTACGACAAGCTGTTTTTCGGCTGCCGGCTGCCGAACAACCCGAAGCTGCGGGTGGTCGAGGGCGACATCCGCGACACCGCCAAGCTCGCCGAGGCGCTCGAAGGGCCAGGACGCGGTGCTGCATCTCGCCTGCATCTCCAACGATGCGAGCTTCGAGCTCGACGAGAAGCTGTCGAAGACGATCAACTACGATTGCTTCGAGCCGATGGTGGTCGCGGCCAAGAAGGCCGGCGTGCAAGCGCTTCGTCTATTGCTCGTCGAGCTCGGTCTACGGCGTGTCAGCGACTCGCCCGACGTGACCGAGGATCATCCGCTGGTGCCGCTGACGCTCTACAACAAGTTCAAGGGCATGTGCGAGCCGCTGCTGTGGAAGCACAAGGCCGACGACTTCACCTGCGTCGACGATCCGGCCGGCGACGGTCTGCGGCTACAGCCCGCGCACGCGGCTCGACCTGTCGGTCAACATCCTGACCAACCACGCCGTCAACAAGGGCGTGATCACGGTGTTCGGCGGCGACCAGATGCGGCCGAACCTGCACATCGAGGACATGGTCGACGCCTATCGTGCTGATGCTGCGAGGCGCCGCACGAGAAGATCCACGGCGAGACCTTCAACATCGGCTTCCAGAACCACTCGATCGCCGAGATCGCCAAGATGGTGAAGAAGGTCGTCGAAGAGGAATTGCCGGAGAAGGGCGAGATCAAGATCGTCACCACGCCGACCAACGACATGCGCTCCTATCACGTCAATTCCGACAAGGTGAAGCGCGTGCTCGGCTTCGAGCCCAAGCGCACGCATCGAGGACGCGGTGCGCGATCTGACGCGCGCGCTTCCGCAATCACATGCTGCCGACAGCTTCGACGACGACTGGTACTACAACGTCCGCACGATGAAGAAGATCGGCGCGAAATGAACGCGGCGCGCCAGACCGCGGTCGTCACCGGCGGCGCCGGCTTCATCGGCAGCCACATGGTCGATCTGCTGCTCGACGCGCGGCTACCGCGTCCGGGTGATCGACAATCTGGTCGGCGGCCGCGAGGCCAATCTCGCGCATCACGCGGGCAATCCGCGACCTCGTCGTTCGAGCGAGCCGACATCCGCGACTATCGAGCCGGGCGATCGCGCTGTTCCGCGGCGTCGACTACGTCTTCCACTTCGCCGGCATCGGCGACATCGTGCCGTCGATCGAGCGGCCGATCGGAGTACATGGCGACCAATGTGCAGGGCACCGTGCACGTGCTCGAGTGCGCGCGCGCATGCCGGCGTCAAGAAGTTCGTCTATGCCGCGTCGTCGTCCTGCTACGGCCTGGCCGCGACGCCGACGCGCGAAGACCATCCGATCGCGCCGCAATATCCCTATGCGCTGTCGCAAGTACCAGGGCGAGCAGGCGGCGTTTCACTGGCACCAGGTCTACGGGCTGCCGGTCAACGCGATCCGCATCTTCAACGCCTACGGCACGCGCTCGCGCACCTCGGGCGCCTATGGCGCGGTGTTCGGCGTGTTCCTCAAGCAGAAGCTCGCCGGCAAGCCGTTCACGGTGGTCGGCGACGGCACCCAGACGCCGCGATTTCGTCTATGTCACCGACGTCGCCGAGGCGTTTCTTGCCGCGGCCGAGACCGACAAGATCGGGCGAGATCTGGAATCTCGGCGCCGGCAATCCGCAATCGGTCAACCGGCTGGTCGAACTGCTCGGTGGCGCCGGTCGTCTACATTCCCAAGCGCCCGGGCGAGCCGGACTGCACCTGGGCCGACATCGCCAAGATCAGGCGCGATCTCGGCTGGACGCCAGAAGGTCAGCTTCGAAGAAGGCGTGGGGCGGATGCTGGCGAAGATCGACTATTGGCGCGATGCGCCGCTGTGGGATCCGGAATCGATCGCGCAGGCGCCACGTCGGGTTGGTTCAAGGCGCTAGCCTCACGAGGCCGCACAATGATGGATGAACGCCAGCCGCAAGCTCG
Source organism: uncultured Alphaproteobacteria bacterium (assembly GCA_963785665.1). GTDB lineage: Bacteria > Pseudomonadota > Alphaproteobacteria > Rhizobiales > Xanthobacteraceae > Z2-YC6860. Next base: position 64,460 of record CAWAWF010000012.1, on the reverse strand, counting down.
TCAGCCACAAGATCAAGACCGCGGAAGAGATCGCGGCGCTCATCGGCGCGCCGCCGCGCGAGAAGAAAGTCATCATGTGCCACGGCATGTTCGACATCGTGCATCCCGGCCATGTCCGCCACCTGCTCTACGCCAAGAGCAAAGGCGACATCCTGGTCGCGAGCCTGACGGCCGATGCCCATATCACGAAGGCGAATTTCCGGCCGTTCGTGCCGCAGGAGCTGCGCGCGTTCAACCTCGCCGCGCTCGAGATGGTCGACTACGTCGTCATCGATCCCGAATCCCGACCCCGATCGAGAACATCGGCAGCATCCAGCCCGACTATTTCGCCAAGGGCTACGAATACGCCGACGGCGGCCTGCATCCGCGACGCCAGCAGGAGATAGACGCGCGGTCGAGGCCTATGGCGGCGAGATCCTCTTCACGCCGGGCGACATCGTCTATTCGTCGTCGCACCTGATCGAGACCGAGCCGCCCGACATCGCGCACCGAAAAGCTGCTGGCGCTGATGGAGGCCGACGGGCATCGACTTCGAGCGATCTGCGCGGCGCATCTCGACAAGCTCGAGGGCATCAAGGTCCATGTCGTCGGCGACACGATCGTCGACAGCCTAACCTACACGCACGATGATCGGCGGCATGACCAAGACGCCGACGCATGAGCGTGCGCTTCGACAACCGCGTGGACTTCGTCGGCGGCGCCGGCATCGTCGCCAAGCATCTGCGCGCGGCGGGCGCCGAGGTCACGTTCTCGACCGTGCTCGGCGACGACGCGCTGCGCGGATTTCGTCCTGCAAGGACTTGGCCGACGCCGGCGTCAACTGCATGCCGATCATCGACCGCACGCGGCCGACCACGCACAAGAACGCGTTCGTCTGCGGCGACTACCGGCTGCTCAAGGTCGACACGCTCGACAACCGCTCCATCTCCGACCGCATGCCGAGATCGCTCGCCGAGCAGATCTGCGAGCACGCCGGCCGACGCCGTGGTGTTCAGCGATTTCCGCCACGGCATCTTCAATCGCGCACGATCCCGGGCTTGACCGCCGCGATTCCGGACGGCGCCTTCCGGGTCGCCGACAGCCAGGTCGCGAGCCGCTGGGGCAACATCCTCGAATTCAAGGGCTTCGACCTGATCACGCCGAACGAGCGCGAGGCGCGCTTCGCGCTCGGCGATCAGGACTCCGGCGTTCGGCCGCTCGGCCGCCAAGCTGTACGAGGAGGCCGATGCAAGACCCTCATCCTCAAGCTCGGCGAACGCGGCGTGATGACCTTCCGCGCCGGCCAAGGAGGACGACGACGTCCGCGCCTTCTTCGTCGTCGACAGCTTCGCCGAGCGCGTGGTCGACGCGGTCGGCGCCGGCGACGCGCTGCTGGCCTATGCCACGCTTTCGATGCTCGCTGACAAGTCGCGAGCGTCGTCGGCGTCGGTGCTCGGCTCGATGGCCGCGGCGCTCGAATGCGAGCTCGACGGCAATGTTCCGATCGGCCGGACCGACGTGGTCGCGCAAGATCGACGCCGTCGAGAAGCGGGCGCGCTTCGAATGAGTCGGCGGGGCGATCGTCCTGATGCGGGTCGTCGTCGCTGGGTTGGGCGTTCAGGGCCACAAGCGCCGCCGCGTCGCCGGCAGCGATGTCGTCGCCGCCGTCGATCCCGTCAATCGCCGAGGCGCGATACCGCGACGATCGCAGACGTGCCGCTCGGCGACTACGACGCGGCGCTCGTCTGCACTCCGGACGAGCCGAAGATCGAGATGCTCGACTATCTGCTCGGCAACGGCAAGCACGTGCTGGTCGAAAAGCCGCTGTGGGCGCCGGCGAGCGAGAGCGATCGACCGGCTGCAGGCGACGGCGCGGCGACAACGGCGCGGTCTGCTACACCGCCTACAACCATCGCTTCGAGCCGCATTTCGTGCGCATGCGCGATGCTGATCGCGTCGGGCGAGCTCGGCGCGATCTATCGCTGCCGCATGTTCTACGGCAACGGCACCGCGCGGCTGGTGCGCGAATTCGGCTGGCGCGACCAGGGCGCCGGCGTGCTGCCGGATCTCGGCTCGCATCTGCTCGACACCGCGCAGCTTCTGGTTCGGCGACCATCGCCGAGGATTTCCGCGATCGTGTCGAGCCGCTCGTTTCGAGAACCGCGCGCCCGATCACGTGGTGATTGGCGTCGCGAGAATCGAAGCCGCAGCTCGAGCTGGAGATGACGCTGCTGTCCTGGCGCAATCACTTCACCTGCGACGTGTTTGCCGAGAACGGCACGCGCCCATATTCGATCGCTGTGCAAATGGGGTCCGTCGACCTTCACGCTGCGCACGCCGCGTGCTGCCGAGCGGCCGGCCGCCGGAGGAGACCGTCACGCTGGTGCAGGACGATCCGACCTGGGCGCTCGAATACGAGCATTTCAAGGCGCTGTGCGCCGGCGGCGCACGTCACCGATCTGTCGAACGACATCTGGCTCAACCGGATGCTGCGGCGAGCTTGGCGTCGATGCGGTCGCAGAGGCGCGGCCGATGAGCAACGCCGACGATCGGCTTTCGCCGGGCTGACGCATCTCGGCCTGTGCTCGGCCGTGGCGCGTGGCAGCGAAGGGCTTTGCCGTGCGTCGGCTTCGACCGCGACGCGGCGCGCGTCGCGGACATCGCCGCCGGACGGCTGCCGGTGGTCGAGCCGGACCTGGACGATCTGCTCCGCGACAGTCCGCCGGCACGATGACATTCACCGCGGATGCCGGCCGAGCTCAAGTGCCTGCGATGTCGTCTACATCTCGCACCGACGTGCCGACCGACGATCGCGGCCAGAGCGATCTCGCCGGCTCGACGCGCTTGCTCGCGCAGGTCATCGCCGACACTGCGCGCCCGACGCCATCGCTGGTCGTGCTGTGCCAGGTGCCGCCGGGCTTCACGCGGCAGCTGCCAGCGCCGCCGGACGCGGCTCTACTACCAGGTCGAGACCCTGGTGTTCGGCCGCGCGGTCGAGCGGGCGACGCAAGCCCGAGCGCTTCATCGTCGGCTGCGCCGATCCCGCCAAGCCGCTGCCCGCGGCGCTGGCAGCGTTCTGGCGGCGTTCGGCTGTCCGATCCTGCCGATGCGCTACGAGAGCGCCGAGCTTGCCAAGATCTCGATCAATTGCTGCCTGGTCGCCTCGGTCACCGTCGCCAACACGCTTGCCGAGCTGTGCGAGCGGATCGGCGCCGACTGGTGCGAGATCGTGCCGGCGCTCAAGCTCGACGCGCGGATCGGCGCCGACGCCTATCTGGCGCCCGGTCTCGGCATCGCCGGCGGCAACCTGGAGCGCGATCTCGCGACCGTCGATGCGGCTTCTCGGAGGACGATCGGCACCGATGCCGGCGTGATCCGCGCCTTCGTCGCCAACAGCGCCATCGGCGGACTGGGCGCTGCGCACGCTGCACGCGGAGGTGCTGGCGCGCGAAGCCGGATGCCGCTGATCGGCATTCTCGGTCTCGCCTACAAGGAAAACACCCATTCGACGAAGAACTCGCCGTCGCTGGCGCTGATCGCGACATCTGCATCCCTGGCGCATGCAGGTCTTCGATCCGGTCGTGCCGGCTGCCGCGGCCGCGCATCCCCGAGCGGCAGGCCGCCGCGAATGCGCTTGCGGCCGCCGAAGGCGTCGACGCGCTCGCCATCATGACGCCGTGGCCGGAATTTCGCGCGTTGAAGCCCGCCGATCTCGCCCGCGCGATGGCGCGGCCGCGTCGTGCTCGATCCCTACCGCGTGCTCGACGCCGCAGGCCGCTGCGCGCCGCGGGCCTCGACCATCATCACGCTCGGTTCACCCGCACGCCGCGCCAAGGTGCCCGTCCATGCTTGAACATCTCGCCGCTTCGCCACAGCCGCCGTCGCGCGTCGTCGTCATCGGTGCCGGCGGCTTCGTCGGCGGCGCGATCGTCACGCGAGCTCACGGCCGAACGCATTCCGGTGCTTGCGCTCACCCGCAAGGAGCTCGATCTGCTGAAGGCCGATGCGGCGAAGACGCCTGCAGGCGCTGCTTCGCGCCGACGACAGCGTGGTGTTCGTCTCGGCGCTGGCGCCGGCACGAACCAGCGCCATGCTGATCGACAATCTGCGCATGGCGGAGGCGGTGCTGCGCGGCGCTGACGGCGCAGCCGGTCGGCGCATCTCGTCTATATCAGCTCGGACGCGGTCTATGCCGACGACGCCAATCCGGTGACCGAGCGCTCGTCGCTCAGCAGCCGTCGACGCCTGCACGGCATGATGCATGCTGGCGCGCGAGACTGATGCTGCGCACCGACGCTGCAAGCTGCCCGTTCGCGATGCTGCGCCCGACCCTGATCTATGGCGCCGAGCGATCCGCACAACGGCTACGGGCCGAACCGCTTCCGCCGGCTGGCCGCCAAGGGCGAGGCCGATCACGCTGTTCGGCGAGGGCGAGGAGAAGCGCGACCACGTGCTGGTCGAGGACGTCGCCGAGCTGACGCGGCTCGCGCTCCTTCATCGCAGCAAGGCGCGCTCAATGTCGCGACCGGCAGTCGACGTCGTTCCGCAAGGTCGCGGAAGCCGCGGTGGCGTTGGCCGGCGGCAAGTCCGAGGTCCGTCGGCACGCCGCGCCGGAACCCGGTGCACCGCATCGCCACTTCGACATCACCGACTGCCTCAAGGCCTTTCCGCAATTTCCACTATGTTCGCGCTGAGGCGAAGGTCTTGCGCGCGTCGCCAAGGAAGCACCTGAATCATGGGACAGGGAAGTCCATCTGCTTGCGCAAGCTGCCGCGCGGCAAGCGCAACGTCAACGCGCGCGCCGAGGCCAAGACCGATGAGCACATCCGCATCTCGCGCGAATACGGCGAGCTCTATTTCGACGGGCCGCGCGAATATGGCTACGGCGGCTATCGCTATGACGGCCGCTGGGTTCCGGTCGCCGAGGACATGGTCGCGCATTTCGATCTCAAGCCCGGCGACCGCGTGCTCGACGTCGGCTGCGGCAAGGGCTTTCTGGTCAAGGACCTCATGAAGGTCTGCCCCGGGCTCGAGGCGTTCGGCCTCGACATCTCCGAATACGCGCTGATGCACTGCGAGCCGGAGGTCGATCGGCCGGCTGCATCTCGGCAACGCCGATCGAGCTGCCGTTCCCGGACAACAGCTTCAAGGCGGTGATCTCGCTCAACACCATCCACAATCTCGAGCGCGGCGGCTGCATCACGCGCGCTGCGCGAGATCGCAGCGCGTCTCGGCGCCCGGGCGCGCCTTCGTGCAGGTCGACTCCTATCGCACGCCGGAGCAGAAGGCGGTTTTCGAGGAATGGGTGCTGACCGCCAAATTCCACGACTATCCGGACGGCTGGATCACGCTGTTCCAGGAGGCCGGCTACACCGGCGATTACTACTGGACGATCATCGAGTGACAGGAAGCCGCAGCATGGAGCGCCGATGACCAGGAGCGTCGAGCCAAACGCTTCGATGCGCGCCGCGGCCAAGGCGCGCTGCAAGCAAGTATCGCCGGCGCATTCTCGACATCTCGCAGCAGCGTGTCGGCGCTGCACATCGGTCGGCGCTTTTCCTGCACCGAGATCGTCGACTGCATCTACAACGAGCTGATGCGCGCGCGGCCTGGACGGCAGCTCGCCCGACACCTTCCTGATGTCGAAGGGCCACGGCTGCATGATCCAGTACGTGATCCTGGAAGACCTCGGCGTGCTGAGCCGCGAGGATCTCGACGCCTATTGCACGCCGAACGGCCGGCTCGGCGTGCCACCCGGACTACGGCAATCCCGGCATCGAGGCCTCGACCGGCTCGCTCGGCCACGGGCTTGTCGATGGTGGTCGGCATGGCGCTCGCCGAGCGCGGCCGCAAGCACCGACGGCATCATCTACACGGTGCTGAGCGACGGCGAGCTGCAGGAAGGCTCGACCTGGGAGGCCATCCTGATGGCGTCCTCGCTCGGCTGCTCCAACATCGTCGCCTTCGTCGACAACAACGATTTCCAGAGCCTCGGCCGCACCTCCGAGACGCATCCGTCGTTCTATCCGCTCGCCGACAAGTTCCAGGCGTTCGGCTGGGAGACCGTCGAGATCGACGGCCACGACTCCGCGGCGATCTTCGACGCGGTCGCCGACCGCACGGGCAACGAGCCGCTCATGGTCGTCGCCAAGACGACCAAGGGCAAGGGCGTCAGCTACATGGAGAACGTGCCGATCTGGCATTACCGCTCGCCGAACAAGGACGAATACGCAGCAGGCCATCGCCGAGCTGGAGGCGCAGCGTCATGAGAAACACGTTCTCGGAGGCGCTCTACGAAGAGCGCGACCACGAATCCCGACGTCTACATCGTCGTCGCCGACATCTCGCCGGCCGGCAGCATGGCGAAGTTCAGCCAGCAATATCCCGAGCGCTTCATCAATGTCGGCGTCGCCGAGCAGAGCATGATCGGCATCTGCGCCGGCCTCGCGCTCAAGGGCTGCCAGCCGTTCGCCTACACGATCGCGACGTTCTCGCTCTATCGTCCGTTCGAGATGGTGCGCGACGATCTCTGCTACCAGAACCTGCCGGTCACCGTGGTCGGCATGGGCGCGGGCGTCATCTACTCGACGCTCGGCGGCACCCACCACACCCAGGAAGACATCGCCATCGCCGGCGCGCTGCCGAACATGCAGATCATCGCGCCGTGCGATCCGGCGGAATGCACCGAAGCGACCCGCTGGTGCGCCACGCAGAAGAACGGCCCGGTCTATCTGCGCATCGGCAAGGCCGGCGAGCCGATCCTCACCGACAAGGCGGCGAGCCGTGGCAATTCGGCAAGCTCCGCTACCTCCGCGCGGCGACGATGTCTGCATCCTCTCCTACGGCGTCATCACGAAGATGGCGGCTGCAGATCGCCGACCGGTTCGCAGGCCGCAGGGAAAATCGGTCTCGGTGGTCTCGTGCACACCTTGAAGCCGCTCGACCGCGACGGCATCGCCGAGGCGCTGGCAGCGCCACAAGCATGTCATCGTCATCGAGGAGCACGCCCCGCAAGGCGGGCTTGCGCCGCAGACCAAGCAGATCGCCTGGGACACCAAGGCGACCTGCCGGCTCGACACGTTCACGCTGCAGGACGCCTTCATCCACAACTACGGCAGCACCGACGACCTGCTGTCGGCGCACGGACTGGATGTCGCGAAGATCTCCAAGCAGGTGGGGCTGGCATGACCGTGGGTCATTGTGCGCTGTTTCTTGAAGAGATGCGGGAGATCGCGGCCAAGCTTTCGCCCGATACGATCGAGCAATTGGCGAGCGAGCTTGCCGCGCTCCGTGAGCGCGGCGGGCGGCTGTTCCTGCTGGGCGTCGGCGGCAGCGCGGGAAACTGCGGGCACGCCGTCAACGATTTTCGCAAGCTCTGCGGCATCGAGGCCTATGCGCCGACCGACAACGTTTCGGAGCTGACCGCGCGCGCCAACGACGAAGGCTGGCACACCATGTTTTCCGAATGGCTCAAGGTCAGCCGCGCCAACGAGAAGGACGCGGTGCTGATCCTCTCGGTCGGCGGCGGCAACGTGGAGAAGAACGTCAGCCCCAATCTGGTGACCGCGATCCAGGAGGCGAAGAAGCGCGGGCTGAAGGTGTTCGGCATCGTCGGCCGCGACGGCGGCTACACCAAGCAGGCCGGCGACGTCGTGGTGGTGATCCCGACCGTCGAGGCCTCGCGCGTCACGCCGCACTCCGAGGCGTTCCAGGCCGTGGTCTGGCACTGTCTGGTCTCGCACCCGGCGTTGCAGCAGGTCGCCACGAAGTGGTGAGCGCGGTCTTTCTGGACCGCGACGGCGTCATCAACGCCAATATCGTCCGCGACGGAAAGCCGGTGGCGCCGGTCTCGCTGGAGCAGTTCCAGTTGCTGCCGGGGGTCGTCGAGGCGGCGCGGCGGCTGAAAGCCGCCGGCTATCTGTTGATCGTCGTCACCAACCAGCCGGATGTGGCGAACGGCCTGACGCCGAAAGCGACCGTCGAGGCCATGCACGCGGAAATCCGCCGTCAGATGCCTGTGGACGACATCAAGGTCTGCTACCACCGGGATGCCGACCGATGCCAATGCCGCAAGCCGAAACCCGGCATGCTGCTCGAGGCCGCCTCCGACTATGGCATTGATCTGGCGTCGAGTTTCATGGTCGGCGACCGCTGGCGCGACACCGAGGCCGGCCGCGCCGCCGGCTGTTTGACCATCTTCATCGACTGTGGCTATGAACAAGACGGGCCCAACACGCCCGACATGGTGGCGCGGTCGCTGCCGGATGCAGTGACACAAATCCTAGCAAGACAAGCTGCGAGGACCTGAGCGATGACAAAATCCGTCGATCAACTGAAGATCAAGATTTTCGCCGATGGCGCCGACATCAAAGGCATTCGCGAAGCGGCGCAGAACCCGCTGGTCAAGGGCTTCACCACCAACCCGTCGCTGATGCGGCAGGCCGGCGTCACCGACTACAAGGCCTTCGCCCTCGATGTGCTGAAGACCGTGCCCGAACCTGCCGGTCTCGTTCGAGGTGTTCGCCGACGATTTCCCGACCATGGAGCAGCAGGGCCGCGAGATCGCCTCGTGGGGCGCGAACGTCTACGTCAAGGTTCCCGTCACCAACACCAAGGGCGAGTTCGCCGGCCCGCTGATCGCCTCGCTGTCGCGGTCCGGCGTGCAGCTCAACCTCACGGCGATCATGACGCTCGACCAGGTCGCGCGCGTGGGCGAAGCGCTGGCGCAGAACACCAACGCGGTGGTCTCGGTGTTCGCCGGGCGCATCGCCGACACCGGACGCGATCCGGTCCCGCTGATGGCGGAGGCGCTGAAGATCCTCAAGCCGCGGCCGAAGGCGGAGTTGCTGTGGGCGAGCCCGCGCGAGGTGCTCAACATTTTCCAGGGCGACGAGATCGGCTGCCACATCATCACCGTGACAGCCGACCACCTGAAGAAGCTCAGCCTGGTCGGCAAGGACCTGGACGGCTATTCGCGAGAGACGGTGGCAATGTTCTTCAAGGATGCGACCGCGGCGGGCTACGATATCCCGCTGAACGCCAAGCGCGCGGTGTCCTGAACGCAGATCGCAGCGGCGGCGGTCAATCCGCCGTCCAGCGCTCGCGCCAGCTTTCAAGCATCAAGACATCCCAGAGCAGATGCTGCCAGTTGCCGTGTCCGCTCAAGTGCGCCTGCCACACCTGGCGGACCCGGCTGGCGTCGAGCAGGCCACCCTCGCGCAGCCGTTGCTCGGCGAGAAGTGTTTCCGCCCAGTCACGCAGCGGCCCGCGCAGCCACTCGGCCAGCGGAACGCCGAAACCCATCTTCGGCCGCTCGACCAGCTCGCGCGGCACATGGCGGTAGAGCACCTGGCGCAGCAGCCATTTGCCGGTGCCGCCGCGCAGCTTGGCCGAGCGCGGCAGCCGCCAGGCAAACTCGACGACGCGATGGTCGAGCAGCGGCACGCGCGCCTCCAGCGCGACCGCCATGCTGGCGCGGTCGACCTTGGTCAGGATGTCGTCGGGCAGATAGGTGACGAGATCGAGGAACTGCGAACGCTCCAGCAGGCCGGGCAACTGCTCGCGCAGCGAGGCGTCCCAGATCACGCCTTGCGGCTCCGTGGTGCCCGGCATGATCTCGCCGGGCTCCCAATGGGTGATCAGCCTGCGGTAGACCGCGTCGCCGTCGGCGCAGCCCGAGCACCGAGGCCAGCTTGTGCAGCTTGTCGCCGACCGCGCCGCCGCGCAGACGCGCCGGCAGCACGGCGAGCAGGCGGGACCAGCGTTCGGCCGAGACGCTGGCGATCATAGCGGCGGCGCCCTGCCGCAGCGCGCGAGGCAGCAGCGACAGCCCGCGCCATGAGCGGCTGGCCAGCCTGTAGCGATTGTAGCCGGCGAACAGTTCGTCGCCGCCGTCGCCGGACAGCGCCACCGTGACGTGCTTGCGCGTCATGCGCAGAGACCAGATAGGTCGGGATTTGCGAGGAATCGGCGAATGGCTCGTCGTACATCTCCGGCAAGCTGCGGGATCACGTCGAGCGCATGCTGCGCCGTCACTCGCAATTCGGTGTGATCGGTGCCGAGATGGCGGGCGACAGCGGCGGCGTGGTGGGCTTCGTCGAAGTCGTCGTTGTCGAAGCCGATGGTGAAGGTCTTCACCGGCCCGGCATTGGCCGATCTGCATCAGCGCGACCACGGTCGAGGAATCGATGCCGCCCGAGAGGAACGCGCCGAGCGGCACGTCGGCCATCATCCGGCGCTTCACGGCATCGTGAAGCAGTGGCCTCGAGCCGATCGGTCAGCTCGCGGTCGCTGCCCGTGATCGGCGATGGCGATGCCCTCGACGCGCCACGGCGCGCGCGTCCCAGTAGCGGCTGATGCGCGGCTCGCCGCGCCAGGGCAGGGTCAGGATCGAGCCCGGCTCAAGCTTCTGGACGCCCTGGTAGATCGTGTGCGGCGCCGGAATGTAGTTGTGCCGCATGAAGGCTGCGACGGCGCCGCGGTCGATCGCGCGGCGTCCAGCCGGGATGCGCGCGCAACGCCTTCAGCTCGGAGCCGAACAGGAAGAGCTCGCCGAACTTCGCCCAATAGAGCGGCTTGATGCCGAGCCGGTCGCGCACCAGCGTCAGCGTGCGCTCCTTGCGGTCCCATAGCGCGATGGCGAACATGCCGATCAGCCGCGGCAAGGTCGCCTCCAGTCCGAACGCCGCGATGGATTCCAGCATCACCTCGGTGTCGGAATGGCCGCGGAATTTGACGCCGCGGGCCGCAAGCGACGGCCGGATGTCCTCGTGGCTGTAGACCTCGCCGTTGTAGCTGATGACGTAGCGGCCGTCGGCCGAGACCATCGGCTGATGGCCGGCGGCGGAGAGATCGACGATCGAGAGGCGGCGGTGGATCAGCGCGACGCCGGCCTCCGCATCGATCCAATTGCCGTGGTCGTCCGGCCCGCGAAGCCGCAGGCTGGTGTTCATCGCGACGGCCAGGTTGTCGAGCTGGGCTGCCGGGCCGGCAAAGGAGCTTGAGACAAAACCTGCGATCCCGCACATTGCCGCCGATTCTCGGAGGCTCCGCCGCGGAGCCGGGCTATGCTTAGCGGCCACCCCAAGGTTCGGCAAGCGCCGGGGTCGTGGCGCGGTTGTTCGTACGCACGACGTCTTGGACGGAGAAGAAGCGGTGCAGGGATTCCAAACGAGCACGGCCCCTTCGGCGCAGAGCCGAATGCTCGTTTCAATTCTCGCCCTGGCGCTGGTGTTGCGGCTCGCCGCGGCGATCCTACTTCCCGACCAGCATTTCCCGGATGCCGCGGGTTACCGGACGCTCGCGGCGGAGATCCGCCAGTTTCATTTCAGCGATCCGTATGTGATGCCGCTTTATCCTCTGATCCTTGCGCTGACCGGCACAGGGTGGGGGCAGATGGGCTTCGACGTCGCCTTGTCGGTCGGCATCGTCTACCTGGTTTACGCATTGACCCTGACGCTGTCGGCCAACCGGGTCGGCGCGCTGCTGGCTGGGCTCGCAGCCGCGATCTATCCTTATTTTATTTTCTACGCGGTGGTCGGCCTGACAGAGACGCTTTTCATCTTCCTGCTGCTGGCCGGCTATCTCGCCTGGTATCGGGGGCGCTTCACGCTCGCTGCGGCGCTCGTCGTGCTGTCGATCATGACCCGGCCGACGATCGACCTGCTGCCGCCGCTCCTTATTCCCTATTTCGCGATCATCATTCACGGCAAGCGGTGGGACTTTGCGGTCCGCCAGCTCGGCGTCTATGCGCTGATCTACTGCGCCGTGCTGTCGCCTTGGTGGGTCCACAACTACCAAGCCTATGGGTCGTTCGTGCGACTCAATCTTGGCGGTGGGCAGGCGCTCTACTCCGGCAACAATCCGCAGAACAACACCGGCGGGGTCAGCGATGTCATGCTCGACATGAGCCGCTTCGAAAAAATTGCCGACCCGGTGGAGCGGGATCGCGCGGCCCGCGATGCGGCGCTGTCCTATATCGCGGGGGACCCCGTTCATTTCCTGAAAATGGCGGGTTTGAAGTTCAGCCGGCTCTGGCACCCGTGGCCGGCGGCGGCGGACTATGCGACACCGCTTTATGTCGTGGTTTCGCTGCTCAGCTTCGTGCCGGTGCTGGCGCTCGCCATTGTGTTTGTTCTGAGCTGCGGCTGGCCGATGTTCATGCGGATCGTGCCGATGGGCCTTTTCATTGGATACCTGACGGCCGTCCATATGGTGTTTGTCGGTTCCGTCCGGTACCGACTTCCGGTCGAGCCGTTCCTGATCGTCTTCGCCGCCCTGACGATGGCAAAATTGTTTGACTACGGCGCCAGGAAATTTGGTATGCGAACCGCGCAATGAACCAGGCGCCAATCCAGAACCTCTCCGCAACCGCCCGGCTCAGCGCTCCCGTCGGCGAACTTGACCTGACCATCTTTGTGGCGTGCCGCAACGAGCAAGGCAACATCGGGCGTTCGCTCAATGAGGTGTGGAGGTCGCTGGAGGTCTATCGGTACCGCTACGAGATCATCGTGGTCGACGACGCCTCAAGCGACGGCTCGATCGCGGAGGTCGAAGCTTTTATGCAGCAAAATCCCGGCGTTGACATCACATTGAAGCGCAACACCCGTGCTCGCGGCGTCAATCACAACCTTTGCGACGCGGCGATGCTGGGTCGCGGTCGGTACTTTCAATTCATCAGCGGCGCCTTCCAGAACCGCATCGAGACGCAGCGCGCCGTATTCGACATGCTGGGCAGCGCCGACCTGGTGCTGACCTATCTCAGCCCCGATCTGCGGGCATGGCATCGCCGCGCATTGTCGCGCCTCTACACCAAGCTGGTGAATTTCGTCAGCGGCTACAATGTGCGGCACTATCACGGCACGCCGCTGTTTCGGCGCGCCGATGTGCTGCGATGGCACTCCTACCACTCGGTTGGGTTCTTCACCGACATGATCACGCGGATGTTCGACGAGGGCATCACCTACATCCAGATCCCGACGACATGCCATGAGCGCGAAGTCGGGACATCGCGGGCGCTCCGCCTGCGCAACGTCGCCTCGCTGTTCCTGGGATTTGTCGACATGCTGTTACGGCGGGTGTCGAAAGAGCGCGTTCCGCCCGTGGAGTTGCCGGTGCCAACTATGCAGCGCAGGCGGATCGAGCCGCCCGAGCGTGCACCCGCTCCCTGACCATCGCGCTGCGGCGTGGTGCGCCGGGCATTTAAGCCTGCACGATCTTTTCCGGATTCAGCAGCCAGATGATGCCGCCCAGAACTCCGGTGGCCAGCGTCACCAATCCGACCAGGATCGACACGATGAATGCGTCGCCTTCGGAAAGGCCGGCATAGGAGAACGCCAGCACCATGACGCTTTCGCGGACGCCCCAGCCCGCGATCGAGATCGGCGCGGTCGAGATCAGGTTGACCGGAAGGCTCAGCAGGAAAGCCTGACCGAACTCGAGGTGCGCGGAAACGGACTTGCCGGCGCACCACGTGATGGCCGCCAACATCACGTGGCTTGCCGCCGACGATGTCATGATGAAGGCGCTGACTCGGCCGGAGAACAGGCATTGCGACGCGAGACTGGAAAGGTCAGCCAGCATCCGCGTCCATTTCCATTGTCGAAGCATCGGGACGTAGGCCAGTGTCAGGAAGAAGACGGCTCCGGCGATACTGCCCAAGCCGATCACCAGCAGAGCAAGTCTGGCGATGGGGTCGCTGATGAGCTGGAACGACCAGGGCAACGCCACAGTCACCAGAAGCGCCAACACCAGCAGGCCGAAGAATCGGTCGAGGAGAACCGAACATGTTGCCTTCCACCAGCCGGCGCCCTGACGTCCGAGCAGCACAATCCGGGCCGCGTCTCCACCAATGGTCGCCGGCAACACCTGGCTGAAAAATGAACCGATCAAGTTGAAGCGAACCGCAGCCATCGGGGCGAGGGTCGCGCCGCAAATTTCGATGACGCGCTGCCATCGAAAGGCGACCAGCACGTTCTGCAGCAGCGCAATGGCAAGCGCGATCAACAGCCACAACGGCTCAATCCGGCTGAACCGTTCCGCGACGAGCGCCGAAATTCAGATTGCGCGTGGCGAAGTACAGCAGCGACGCCGAAATCGCAAGCTTAAGGACAATCAGCGCAAATTTTCGCATGCGATGTTGGCGGCCCGAGACGGTTGTACAGATGCTCGACGCGCCATACCAGAATGCAAGGCTGCGCCGGTTCGTTCAGCGGCTTTAGCGGCGATAATACTCCCGGTACCACGCCACAAACCGTCCGACCCCTTCCTCGATCGGCGTCTTCGGCTCGAAGCCGATATCGGCCTTGAGGTCGTCGACGTCGGCGAAGGTCGCCGGCACGTCACCCGGCTGCATCGGCAGCATGTTCTTCTTGGCGGTCTTGCCGACCGCCTTCTCGATGCAGGCGATGTAGTCCAGCAACTGGCACGGGCGAGTGGTTGCCGATGTTGTAGAGCCGGTACGGCGCCGACGAGGTGGCGGGATCGGGCTGGTCGCCCGACCATGACGGATTGGGCGTCGCCACCTTGTCGCTCGACGCCGCACCACGCCCTGCACGATGTCGTCGATATAGGTGAAATCGCGCGCAGTGATGGCCCATGTTGAAGACGTCGATCGGCTCGCCCTTGATGATCTTGTCGGTGAACATGAACATCGACATGTCCGGCCGGCCCCACGGGCCGTAGACGGTGAAGAACCGCAGGCCCGTGACCGGCAGCCGATAGAGATGGGCGTAGGTGTGCGCCATCAGCTCGTTGGCCTTCTTGGTCGCGGCGTAGAGGCTCAGCGGATGGTCGACGTTCTGATGCACGCTGAACGGCATCTTGGTGTTGGCGCCGTAGACCGAGCTCGATGACGCATAGACCAGATGCTCGACGCCGTGATGACGGCAGCCTTCGAGGATGTGCAGGAAGCCGACCAGGTTGGAATCGATATAGGAGTGCGGATTGGTCGAGCGAGTAGCGGACGCCGGCCTGCGCGGCGAGATGGATCACGCGCTGCGGCTTGTGTTCGGCGAACAGCCTGTTCCATCGCGGCGCGATCCTGCAGGTCGGCTTTGACGAAGTGAAAGCCGTTGTGCGGCGAAAGCTGCGTTCAGCCGCGCCTGCTTCAACGTGACGTCGTAGTAGGCGTTGAGATTGTCGAGGCCGATCACCTCGTCGCCGCGGTCGAGCAGCAGCTTGGCGGTGTGAAAGCCGATGAAGCCCGCGGCGCCGGTGACGAGGATCTTCATGGTCTCGCTCTTTGCGCCGCTAGAGCCGCGCATTGCTGGCGGACGCCGGCAAGATTTCCTTGATGTCATAGATCAGACCGTTCGGCGTCAGCAGCTTTCGGATCGCTGCTTCGCCCATGGCCGCGATCGCGTCGTGCTTGACCGCCAGCACCACGGCGTCGAACGGCCCGTCTGGTATCCGGTTGCTCAGCGTGATGCCGTATTCATGCTGGGCGTGGCTCGGCATCGGCCACCGGATCGTACACCGCGACCTCCGCGACCAGACCCGAAAGCTCCCGCACCAGATCGGCCACCTTGGTGTTGCGGGTGTCGGGGCAATTCTCCTTGAATGTGAAGCCCATCACCAGAACACGCGCGGTCTCGACCCGCTGCTTGCGCTTCAACATCGTCTTGATGAGATCGCCGACGACATAGGATGCCATGCCGTCGTTGATGCGCCGGCCGGCCAGGATCATCTGCGGATGGAAGCCCGACCGACTCCGCCAGGTGCGTCAGATAGTAGGGGTCGACGCCGATGCAGTGGCCGCCGACCAGGCCGGGCCGGAACGGCTGGAAATTCCATTTGGTGCCGGCCGCTTCCAGCACCTCCGCGGTCTCCAGGCCGATCTGCTTGAACAGCATGGCGAGCTCGTTGACGAGCGCGATGTTGACGTCGCGCTGGATGTTCTCGATCACCTTGGCGGCCTCGGCGACGCGGATCGACGAGGTCTTGTGCGTGCCAGCCTTCACCACCTTGCCGTAGACGGAGTTGACAAGATCGGCGGCCTCCGGTGTCGAGCCGGAGGTGACCTTGATGATATCGGGCAGACGATGGGCGTGATCGCCCGGATTGATGCGCTCGGGCGAATAGCCGACGAAGAAGTCCTGGTTGAGCTTCAGTCCTGAGACCTGCGCCAGGATCGGCGCGCAGACTTCCTCGGTGACGCCGGGATAGACCGTGGAATTCATAGACCACCACGTTGCCCTTCGAGAGCGCGCCGGCGACCGTCCGGCTTGCGGCGATCATGGCCGACAGGTCGGGCCGTTTGGCCTGATCGATCGGTGTCGGCACCGTGACGATGTAGAAGTTGCAATCGGCACAGCGCCTGGCTGTCGTCGCTGTAGGCGATCGCGCCGGCTGTCCTTCAGCTCGTCGGGGGTCAATTCCCTGGTCCGATCGACGCCTTTTCGCAGCTCTTCGATGCGGGTTCGATCGACATCGAAGCCGACCACCGGGAAATGACGCGACAGATAGACCGCCAGCGGCAAGCCGACATAGCCCAGTCCGAGCACCGCGATCCTGATCTGGTCCGGCGCTGGAAGTCCCACGCTATCCCCCTGAAAAATCACCGAAATCGAGTTAACAGATATAAGACCTGTCCCGGCGCCGCAAGCATTGCTGGCGGCCTGGTTTCCACCGTCGGGGGACGGCACCCACGCCTCGCCGAAGCGATTGTTTCTCCCTGTAACGCTTTGACTTACAACGTGTTTGACCCACCGTCATGTTGCTGTCGCCAGTCGATCGGACGGCATGCTAGGAGGACCGCGGGGATCGCGGACGGGTTGGAGGCATTGGCTCGGATAATGGTGCAGGCCGTGAAGGATGGCTCGCCGCTGCGCGTTGGCGTGGTTGGCGTCGGTACGATGGGCTCGAATCACGCCCGCGTTTTAGCCGGATTGTCTGGTGTCAAACTGGTGGGGGTGGCCGACCCCGATCAGGCGCAACGCGACCTCGTCACGCGGGCGCTGGGTTGTTCCGCCGTTACCGACCTCGAAGCGCTTCTGAAGTTCGGTGTCGATGCGGTCACCATCGCGGCGCCGACCCACCTGCATCGCGAGCTCGCGCTGACCTGCATCCAGCGCGGCATCCATGTCCTGGTGGAGAAGCCGATCGCATCCACGGTCGAGCAGGGCCACGACATTATCCAGGCGGCGCGCCGCGCCGGTGTCACTTTGATGGTCGGCCACGTCGAGCGCTTTAATCCCGCGGTGCTGGCGATCAAGGAAGCAATCCGCGGCGAGCATATCCTTTCCATTGCCATCACCCGGGTCGGCCCGTTCCCGCCCCGGATGTCGAACGTCGGCGTCGTCATCGACCTCGCCGTGCACGACATCGACCTGATCCGCTGGTTCACCGAGTCCGAGATCATCGAAGTGCAGCCGCAACTTTCCAACGCGGTGGCCGAGCGCGAGGACATCGCGCTGCTGCAGTTCCGCACCGCTTCGGGCGTGCTCGCCCACATCAACACAAACTGGCTGACGCCGTTCAAAGCGCGCAACGTCACCATTGCGACGCGCGACAAGTATTTGATGGGCGACCTGCTGACCCGCCAGGTCACCGAGTGCTTCGGCTTCCAGGCCGATGGTTCCTATTCGATGCGGCATCTTTCGGTCGGACACGACGAACCGCTCCGCGCCGAGCTGATCGCCTTTCTCGAGGCGGTCGCACCAGCGCAACGAGCCGCCGGTCACCGGGGAGCAGGCGGTGGCGAGCCTCGAAATTGCCATCCGTTGCCTCGAGGGGCGTTCCGCGGCGAGCGCGGTGACGGCCCGTCCGAAGGGGCCGCGGCGCATTGTGGCTGTCTGAGCGCGGGCGGTGTCCGCCGGGCAGCGGGCGTTGGTGTTGTCTTTTCAGATCCATTCCCTGCGCGCGCCGGTTCTCTCGGCATCCAATTCACTTGGAA
Organism: uncultured Alphaproteobacteria bacterium; assembly: GCA_963785665.1. Lineage (GTDB taxonomy): Bacteria > Pseudomonadota > Alphaproteobacteria > Rhizobiales > Xanthobacteraceae > Z2-YC6860. The sequence goes on along the minus strand of CAWAWF010000012.1, from coordinate 46,588 downwards.
CTGTGACTTGGCCCGTGACTTGGCGCTGTGGCCGAGCACGCAAACAAATTATTGCCGCAAAATTTCAAGTTTTCGTAAACTAAGGCTGACATTAAAGCCTTGCATTCCTGAAATTGTTAGCAAGTGTTGGTCGATAGTGCTCATGCAGTAACGCCATATTGTTATCCGCATCGCGATCTAGCGACGCGCGCGCGTGAGCCTGGAGATATTGGGTTTTGAGCAAACGGTATCCGTGGATGTCCTTAGAGACATCCTTCGATGGACGGCGCCTCTTTTTCCATTCGTTGAAGACGACACGGGGCAGGCCGTGGCGGTTGGGGATTCTCACACCGATGACAGCGGGTCTGGGATTGCGACAAACCACGTCGACACCAACCACGGTCATGATGCCGGTGCGTTGCCGTCGGGACTGTCGATCGACTCGTCGCAGGACATCCAGTCCGGGCTGAGCGATCTGTTTCCGCAATGGAATTCCGATGACGTGTTTCGGTTTTCGGAGCCGGATGCCGACAGCGCCCCGGGCCGGGATATGGAGGCAGAGCTTGACAGCGGGGACAGCTGGAACCCGACAACACCAGCCAGCTCATGGTCGGCGCCAGCAGGCACTCAGGCGGAGGTCCAGTCTGCGCAGGTTTCGCCTCCGGCGCCCGGCGACGCTGGCTCGGATCTCCCGCTACCTAACGCCTTGATCGGTCAACCTGCGGTTTTAGCAGTGGCCGCCTCCATTGATTTGCCACACGCTGGTGAAGTGGGTTCGCCGGGTGCGGTGAGCGCGTTCGCCGACGACGGCCAGGATTCCTTTCCGCTGGCCATCTTGAGCGCGGTCGATGCCGGCAGCGCGACCACGAGTGCGGGCGCAGCCAAGGCGGTCGCCACGATTGCACAACTCGCCGACTACCTGGTCTCGGGGTTCTGGCAGTTCAACGACACGATCGCCCACCACTGGGCTTCGACCACCATTAGCTACAACATCAATGGTCTGACCACCGCCGAGCAGTTCCTCGCGCAATCAGCGTTCGACGCCTGGCACGAGGTCACCAATCTGACATTCGTGCCGACCACCGGCGCGGCGAACATCACGTTCAACCACAGCGGTTCGCTGACCGCGTTCGAGACCGACAACTACAGCGGCGCGGGCATCATGAGCTCCGCCACCGTCGACATCAGCGCCGACTGGATCACCACCGACGGCGGCGCCCAGGACGGCAAGACCGGCATCGACAGCTACGGCTACCAGACCTACATCCACGAGATCGGTCACGCGCTCGGACTCGGCCATCAGGGTCCCTACAACGGCAGCGCCAGTTATTCCACCGACGCGACTTACGCCGACGACACCTGGCAATACTCGGTGATGTCGTACTTTCTCGGAGAACAACTACAACGGCGGCTCCTATCGCTACGTGATCACGCCGCAGATGGCGGACATCTATGCGGTCGACTCGATCTACGGCGCGGCGACGACGCGGACCGGCGACACCGTCTATGGCTTTCACGATACCGCCGGCTCGATCTTCAACTTCGCCTCGTATACCCAGGCGCCGGCGCTGACGATCTACGACAGCGGCGGCAACGATACGCTGGATTGCTCGGGATATTCGGTGGCCCAGACCATCGACCTGCACCCCGGAAGTTTTTCGTCGGTTGGCGGGCTGGTCAACAACATCGGTATCGCCACCAACACCATCATCGAGAATGCCATCGGCGGCAGCGGCAACGACACGCTGATCGCCAACGATGCCGGCGACACGCTGAAGGGTGGTGGCGGCGCCGACGTTCTCACCGGCGGCGCCGGCAACGATATCCTCATCGGCGGCAGCGGCAACGACGTCATCGACGGTGGCGCTGGGCTCGACCAGGCGATTTTCACCGGGCTGCGCTCCGCCTACACGATCGGCCAGCTCCAGGGCGGCGGTTACTCTGTCACGGGCCCCGACGGGTCGGACACGGTCTTCAACGTCGAGACTTTCGTCTTCGACGACCAGAGCGTTGCTATTGCGGCAAACCACGCTCCTGTGGTGACGGCTTCCAACCAGACGGTGGGGGCGAATTCACTGACCGCAGTGTCCGGTTGGTTCAGCGTGACGGATGCCGACGGCGACGCTATCACCAAATATGTATTCTATGATGATACGTCCGATGCGAGCGGCTATTTCGTGCTTGCCGGGGTGGCGCAGCCGGTGAAGCAGTCGATCACCGTGCTGCCAACCCAACTCGGCTCCTTATATTTTCATTCCGGGACCGTTTCGGATCATCTTTACGTAGCGGCATGGGACAGCCTGCAGCCAGGCCAGACCGATCTGACGGTCAGCGTATCCACGCCAGCCGCGACCCTGAACCATGCTCCGGTGGTGACGGCTTCGAACCAAACGGTTACCGCCGGCTCGATCATTGCCGCGTCCAGCCTGTTCGCGGCGAGTGACCCGGATGGCGATCCGATCACCAAATACGTGTTCTACGATGACACTTCCGGCAGCGGCTATTTTGTGCTCAATGGCGTGGCGCAGTCAGCCAAACAGTCGATCACCGTGCTGCCGGGCCAGTTGTCATCGCTGTCCTTCCATGCCGGCAACGGCAGTGACCATTTGTATGCGGCGGCCTGGGACAACCAGGCACCAGGCCAGACCGATTTCACAGTCACCGGAACGGCGGCTGCGGCCAATCACCCGCCAGTTGTGACGGCTTCGGACCAAACGGTTGCGGCCGGTTCTACTATTGCTGTGTCCAGCCTGTTTGCCGCAAGCGACCCGGACGGCGATCAGATCACCAAATACGTGTTTTACGATGACACCGCGGATGCCAGCAGCGGCTACTTCGTGCTCAACGGCATGGCGCAGGCTTCAAAGCAATCGATCACCGTGCTGCCGAGCCAGCTCAGCAATCTTTCCTTCCATGCTGGGACGACGAGCGATCATCTCTATGCCGCGGCATGGGATAACCAGAGTCCCGGTCAAACGGATTTCACCGTAAGTGTGGCCGCGCCTCCGCCGAACCATGCGCCGGTCGTGACGGCCGCAAATCAGACCGTTGCTGCCAACTCCAATATCGCCGGCAACAGCCTTTTCTCAGCCACGGATCCGGATGGTGATGCCATCACTAAATACGTCTTTTATGATGACACCGCGGATGCGAGCAGCGGCTACTTCGTGCTCAACGGCGTAGTGCAAGCGGCAAAGCAGTCGATCACCGTGCTGCCGAGCCAGCTGAGCAATCTTTCCTTCCATGCTGGGACGACGAGCGATCACCTCTACGCTGCGGCATGGGATAACCAGAGTCCCGGTCAATCGGATTTCACCATAAGTGTGACCGCGCAACAGGTGCTCCCTCATCACCAGGATTGGCTCGTTTAGCCGGTAACGGCAGTTTGCTGCGCGAGCGGTTTCCAGGTCGCGCATCCGCCGACAGATAGCGACATGCTGCGCCGTCGTCTGCTACAACGCCACGATGCGGTTTCGCGCAAGCGTAATCCCTGCTGATAGATAATGCCGCGCAGAGCTTTGATGCGCCTACGGCGCGCCTGGCCAGTCACTTGCCAACACTTGCTAAGCGCCTCGGTACGTCGATATGGTTCTTGTCGGCAATGGACGCTGGAGATAGCTGCGCGTGAGGCATCCCTCGGAGAATTTCTTCGAACCGGCTCCGCTGGAAACCTATGAAGGTAGCGGCTATCAAGATCTGCAACGGCGTATCGCATGGTCAAATCGTTTTCCGCTGAAGGCGATCGCTATTGCCTCTGGTCTTCTTAATGCTGGAGTTCTTAGCGCAACCGCTGGCGCACTGCGATTGTTTGGACTGCGGCCGGACCATTGCGACCGTGAATTGGGCAAGTTGTATTTCCATGTTCCGGAAATGGCCGTTCAAAAGCGCATTGAATTGCGGGAGTTGGCCGCTCGACCGGAACTCGCGGGGAGCGGTGTCGATATTGGGTGCGGGAACGGTTATGTCGGCGGCCTTCTGAAGCGGATGACCGCTATCGAATCGCTTCATGGGATTGACCCGGTCGCGAGCTTCTCCAACGACGTAACGCAAAACGGCTATGATGGATTTTCTGCTGCGCCCGCGGATGAGATTCCGCTGCCCTCCGGCTCTGTTGATTTTGTTGTGAGCATATGCGTGCTGGAACACGTTCAGAATCTCGACGGTGCGCTTCGCGAGGCTTTACGTGTGCTGAAGCCCGGGGGGGCCGTGGTGCTAACCACCCCATCGCCCGAGTTTCGGTCCAGCAACATCAGTGGAAGACTCTGGGCCAAGCTAGGCATTCGGCGTCGAGCCGAAGCGGCAGCTAAACGCCGCGACAAGGTCAGCATGCACTTCCATTACGCGAGCGATGAGGAGTGGCGACGGAATCTCAACGCGCTCGGCTTTGAAAAAATAGATGTGGTGCCTTTCTTCTCACAGCGACAGATGCTGATTTACGAATTCCTGAATTGGCCCGTGGCAATTCCAGAACTCTATTTTTGCGATAAGATTTGGATTCTGTGCCAAAAATGCCGGCTGCTAATGAAGGGGCTTGCTTGGGCGACAGCACTGTTGACTGCCTGGATCGTGCGCTGGGCCGTTCCGCCTGGTTGTCATACGCACTGGCTGGTCTCGGGTAGGCGGCGGCTGGAGGATAATGTCGCTGGCTGAGACGACGCGGAGCTCTTGTCAGTCGGAGAGAGCAGAGCCTTTCGGTAGGTAGCCGGTCAGCCCGTCAAGCCTACCCCGACCGACGCAAGGTCACAACGACAAACGCGGGTTCTTGGCGACCCATAACCTATTGAATAAAAATAGATAATGCGTGTCTCAGGCTTGCAATAAAATTTGTTCACCGCGTGAACGATTGGCCTTGACGCTCACGAGATGAACGCCGTAAGACAGCCACGATTCAGGGGGATCGTCTATGCGTCGTGGTGCTGAGAATCGCGCGGAATCGTCCCGCGTTATGCTCGGGTTACTCGATGCGGTGGCGCGAGATCATACATATTCTCAGCGGCATTTGGCGTCCGAACTCGGCATCGCTCTCGGCCTTGTCAATGCGTATTTAAAGCGCTGCGTAAAGAAGGGTCTGGTAAAGGTGCGGCATGCTCCCGCTCGCCGTTATGCCTATTACTTGACCCCGCAAGGGCTGGCCGAGAAATCGCGTCTGACGGTAGAATACCTCTCGTATTCTTTCGAGTTTTTTCGCCAAGCCAAGACGGATTGCTCGGATCTGTTTCACCTGGCTAAGGCTCGCGGCTTGGTCAGCGTGCTGTTGGTCGGGCAGTCGGACCTTGCTGAGATCGCCGCGCTTTGCGCCTTGGAGCACGGAATTGGCATTGCGGGCTTGGTGGATGCCGATGCGGAAGGGCATTTCATCGGAGTTCCTGTCTTTAAGAAGATCGACGATGTGCCGGTTGCGTTCGATGCCGTGCTGATAACCGACGTCCGGAACGCACGGGCAACCAGCGAGGCTGCTGTTGCGCGCTTGGGTCTTGCGCGCGTTCTTGTGCCCAAACTGCTGCGTGTGCACGTCGCGAGTGAGGTGGCACAATGAGTCCGGGTGCGCGATGCTGGTACGTCGTTCAATCTCATCCAAGGGCGGAAGCCAAAGCCGTCGGCCATCTCAATCGTCAGGGGTTCGAGACCTATTTGCCGCAGTACCTAAAGCGCCGACGGCACGCCCGACGCATAACGGTCAGCCCGACCGCACTTTTTCCTCGATACCTTTTCGTCAATCTCGACACCGAGACGCAGCGTTGGCGCTCGATCTTGTCGACGATCGGTGTATCGCGTCTCGTATGCGGCGGTGAAACTCCGACGCCGGTGCCGCGCTGCGTCATTGAAAGCTTGCGGGCACGGCACGATTCGAACGGCTATGTTCAGCTTGATGCGCAACCGAAGTTCTATCCGGGCGACAAAATCCGGGTCCTAGGCGGTGCTTTCACCGACTTCTTGGGACTTTACGAAGGCATCAAGGATAGCGAGCGTGTCGCAATTTTTCTCGATTTGCTTGGCCGCAAGGTCCGGGTAACTGTCGATATCGATAGCGTCGCGGCGGCGTAACAATCTCGCGCGCCGATTTTGCAAGATTTCGTGTCTGGGTAAGACTCACCCGGAGTGCGGTAGCTTGGAAAATCGAATCTTGTAGGAACTCAGGACGGCTGTTCGGAAGGATTTAAATGTCATCAAGCTTCGCATTGATCGGCGGTCCACGGACCCGTGAACGGTTTGCCGCAGTCAGCCCAGATCGTCTCGAACTTCGGACGTAGGCAATGGATATTCGCGGAAAACGTCTCCTTGTGGTCGGAGGAGCAGGAACTCATTGGCTCCCATGCGGTCGATCAACTCGTTCGGCGGGACGTTGCCGAGATCGTTGTTTATGACAATTTCGTGCGGGGCAGTGGCCATAATCTGGCGAATGCGCTCAAGGACCCCCGTGTCAAGATATTCGAGGCCGGTGGCGACATTACCCAGACGGATGTACTGGATTCTGCGCTCAAAGGGATCGATGGCGTATTCCATTTCGCCGCTCTCTGGCTATTGCAGTGCCATGAGTTTCCCCGCACCGCTTTCGATGTAAACGTGCGGGGCACGTTCAATGTCCTCGACGGATGCGTCCGAAGCGGGGTGAAACGTCTGGTGTGGTCGTCCTCGGCGTCCGTGTACGGAGATGCGCAGGAAGAACCAATGACGGAGGATCATCCCTTCAATAATAAAAACTTCTACGGAGCCACCAAGATCTGCGGTGAAGCCATGGCGCGCGCATATCATTTTCGCTATCGCCTCGATTATGTCGGCCTTCGTTACATGAACGTCTATGGTCCACGTCAAGACTATCGGGGCGCCTATATTGCCGTGATTATGAAGATGCTCGACGCTATCGATCGCGGCGAGGGCCCGACAATCTTTGGCGACGGCTCCGAGGCCTTTGACTTCGTTGCGGTGGAAGATTGCGGACGCGCAAATATCTGCGCGATGGAGGCTGACACGACGGACCGCTTCTATAATGTTGGCACCGGACAGCGCACCTCGCTCAAGGAGATCGCTGACCGCCTCCTGGCACTCACCGGTGCATCTCTGTCGGTTCGATATGCGCCAAGAAGCCAGGCTACTTTGGTTCGGAACAGGATAGGATCTCCAAAGCGGGCGGCCCAGGAAATAGGATTCACTGCGAATATCGAATTAAACGACGGCCTCAAGCGCTTGATCGATTGGCGGCGTGACCACATCCAACAGGTGGCCACGCTGAGGGCGCGATCTTAATGGGTCGATGGGATATGGTTATCCCAACACCAAGTTCGGGGGCGATCCCGAAAGCCAAAATTGAAAACCGATTTCGGTCGAAGCGCCTTCCGCTCCATTTTGGGTAGTGCTCGAAAGCTTGTGCGCATCTTTGCGCGAGCTTGTGTCGAGATCAGTCTGTTCAATTTCAGACTGAAGCTCCTCAAACTTGAACGCGAGATTGGCCTGCCACCTGGTGCTCTCGGTGGCCGCAACACGACGGTATTTGCGTTGCGCAAAAATGAGCTTCTCGTTCATGTGGTGACGCCGCATACCGCCCGCCTTCCGCTGGTGTCTGGCGCTAGCGCGGGAGAAGTGGCTGCCGCCTTGAAGAGCGGCCTGATCGAGCGAGTGCTTCTTGTCGTAAATGACGGTACCGGGTTTCGGCATCTCAGTTTTCCGCGGCTGCTCAAGTTTATTCGGAAATATCGACGGACGACACGACGGTGGCTGTCCCATTTGGCTTGCGCAAAGCTCCCTGATTTGGGAAGCCGACATGATGCGCTCGCGACAATACGTACAGTCCGCGAAAACGAGCCGTTGATTGATTTTCTCGGCGGCGGCGAACTTCCTTTCAGGATTCCCGACAGGATGCCAGCGTACCTGTACGCCGAGCCGAGACGGCACTCAGTGGTGTTTCTGAACAACTGCTATTTTTATTATGAGGTTTTGGCGGCGGCGTTGCGTCGCCGCGGCTGGGAGGTACGGACAGCCTCGTTCGAACCGCCGGAGAGCCAGTCTCGGAGGCTGTACTGGAATAAGGAAGAGATTATCTACGACACCGACCCGCAACGGCGTCGCGAGATGACAGCCGACTTTTTCAGGTCGGTCGCAGAGCGATTCGGAGCGGTTCAGCTCTACGGCCAGTTCCAGATGAGCTGCTTCAATGAGAACTGGTCACTTGGCGGCGCGCCAGGCGTGCCCTGGGACTTTCTGGAGCTTCGTCGGCGCGGGATCGTGGTCGGCTACACGCCCAGCGGATGCGTGGACGGGGGGCGGCAATCATCCATTCGCCGGGCATCGGGTGGTGCATGCGGGCACTGCGTGTGGGAGAGCCAACCTCATGTCTGTTCGGACGAACTGAACGGGCGATGGGCACAGCAGCTCGATCTGATGTGCGATTGGGTCGGCCTGGAGAACGACTATGCGGTGGACGAGCGACTCGGACCGCGCTACGTGCGGCGCCCGGTGGTCACTGGACTCGATCCCTCGATTTGGAATCCGGATATAGAAGTTCCGGAGAAGTACAGGATAGAACGAAAACCTGATGACATTCTGATTTATCACGCATTCGCAAATAGCGATGTGCGTCGCAGCGCGGATCGTGACATCAAAGGATCGGGTGCCGTACTCGCCGCCATCGAGCGGCTTAAGCGCGACGGTTATCCGATCAAGCTGTTTTTCGCCAAGGACATTCCTTTAACCGAAATCCGATATTATCAGGTGCAGGCGGACATTGTCGTCGATCAGCTCAACTACGGCCGCCTAGGCTCGACCGCCAGAGAAGCTCTTATGTTGGGCAGGCCGCTTGTGACGCGTGTCAATTCGGCGCAATCCGATCGGGCCGAACCTCTCGATACGATGGAGAGTGCACCGGTTGTTTCGGCAAGCGAAGACACGATCCACGATGTGCTCAGCCAGCTAGTTGGGACGCCGGAAGTGCTGGGCGATATGGGCAGCCGGTCACGCGAGTATGCTTTGCGCTGGCATGCGGACGATGTCTGTGCCGCTCGTTTCGAGAAAATCGTGGACCGGGTGCGGGCTGGTCTTCCGGCGGATATCGATGAGTATCCGAACTCAAATGAACTTCAGGCCCGTGAGGATTCTCGGTGAGCAATCCGGAACAAGACCTGCGCGCAGTGCCCTTCCTTCCCATCGCAAAGCCGAGCACGGGACCGGAGGAGGTCGAGGCGGTTCGTCAGGTTCTTGAAAGCGGGTGGTTGACCCAGGGCCCATTTGTGGCGCGGCTCGAGAAGGCTTTTGCCGCACGTCATGGGACGCGTCACGCCTTTGCGGTTACATCCTGCACCACCGCCCTTCATCTCGCGCTCGTCGTGCTCGGCGTCGGGCCTGGAGACGAGGTCATCGTGCCGGCGTTCACGTGGGTTGCCACTGCGAATGTCGTCGTGCATTGCGGTGCAACGCCCATTTTCGTTGATGTCGATCCAGTCACGTTCAATCTGGACCCGGAAAAGGTTCGTGGCGCCGTCACGGAACGGACCAAGGCTGTGATCGCGGTGCACCTTTTCGGTCGGGTCGCCCCCATCGATCAGCTTCGCGCGGTCCTCCCCGAGGCCATGCCGATCGTTGAGGACGCCGCTTGCGCGACGGGCGCTTCGGACCGAGGGCGACCCGCCGGGTCGCTTGGCGCGATCGGGTGCTTCTCGCTGCACCCGCGCAAGAGCATCACCTGCGGGGAGGGCGGCATGCTCACAACGAACGACGAGGCGCTGGCGGTCCTGATCGATACGTACCGGAACCACGGCGCAAGCGTGTCAGAAGAAGTTCGGCACGGTGGTGCGAAGCCCTGGCAACTGCCGGACTTTGAGGTGTTCGGCTTCAACTATCGGATGACAGATATCCAGGCGGCTATCGCCGAAGTTCAACTGCGCAAGCTTGATCGATTTCTCGAGGAGAGGCGGGCGCTGGCCAATCTCTATGACGCGCGGCTTCAGCGCATCGAATGGATCCAGGCGCCGGAACGGCCGGACCAGATAGGGCACGCCCTGCAAGCCTATGTCGCCACAGTCGATCCGCGCCGCGCGCCCGTCTCGCGCAATCGGCTCCTTGAGATTCTCCAAGAGAACAAGATTGGCGCTCGCCCCGGTACCCATTCCGTCGTCGGGCTGGCCGCCTATCGACGAAAGTACGCCACTGACCCATCTTCTTTTCCGGGCGCCACCGCTGCCGAGGCACAGTCGATTGCATTGCCATTGCACAATCACCTGGCCGCGCCGGATGTCGATCGTGTCGTGACGGTGTTGGAGACTCTCTGATGAGTGCGGATTTGTACAACCGGCTGCTTGGCGAAGCGCCTCCGGCGGAAGGTCTTGCGCTTACGCTTAACGGTAGCCGCCTCGCGATGCTTGGCGGTATCCTGCGTGAACAGAAAAGCGATGACGCCGGCCAAGCCCAGACCGGGGCCGTCTTCGGATACAAGTGGGCGCGGACCGATAGCTATCAGTCGAGCCACCTGCGGGAGAAGACGAAGGCATGGTTGCTCGACCGATACGGCGATCTTCTTTCGCAGCTTGGCAAGCGCGATAGTCGGCCGCTGGTACTCGACGCCGGTTGCGGCTCCGGTTTCACGGCGAGCTTGCTGTTCGGTGAACGCCTGCGGGACGTATCGTACGTCGGTGTCGACATCTCGGAGGCGGTCGACCTAGCGCATAAAACCATCGGCGCGCTTGCCGGCGAGAGCCTATTTTTGCAATGCGACCTGATGAATTTGCCATTCACAGCGCAAACGTTCGATCTCGTCTACTCCGAGGGAGTGCTTCACCACACGGCGTCGACCAAGGCGGCGGTTGAGAGGACTGCTGCTCTGGTCAAGCCCGGGGGCCTCTATGCGATTTATGTCTATGCGCGCAAAGGGCCGGTGCGTGAGTTCACCGATGATTACATCCGCGATTTGATGGCTGGGTGTTCACCTGACGAGGGGTGGGAGAAGCTTCGTCCATTGACGAAGCTTGGTAAGGCGCTGGGCGACTTAAATGTGAAAGTGACGGTTCCGGAAGATGTCGATCTGCTCGGCATCCCGAAGGGGACGATTGATGTCCAGCGATTATTCTACTGGTACGTCTGCAAGGCGTACTTCGACGACCGCTTGTCACTCGAAGAGATGAATCACATCAACTTCGACTGGTTCGCGCCTCGATATGCGCATCGGCAGACGCCTGGGGACGTGCGGAGTTGGTGCGAAGCCGCGGGTCTTCGTATCGAACGCATGAAGTCCGAGGAAGCTGGCATCACCGTCGTGGCCAGCCGGCCCATGGGCTAAACCCAAGTCGTTTGACATGTGTGGCATCGCAGGATTCCTTAATCTCGACGGCCGTGAGGCCGAACGTTCGGTCGTGGCCGACATGCGGGACGCCCTGGCGCATCGGGGGCCCGACGGTGCCGGGCTTTTTATCGACGGAGCCTTCGGCGTTGGCCACCGGCGGCTCGCGATCATCGACCTTCGCGAGGTGGCCGGGCAGCCGATGACGTCGCCGGACGGCCGATGGACCATCGCCTACAACGGCGAGATATATAATTTCCTCGACCTCCGCCGTGACATTGAGAAACTCGGATGGCTGTTCCGGACCCGATCTGACACCGAGGTGCTGCTTGCCGCGGTCGCGACATTCGGCGTCAAGGAAACGGTCATTCGGCTGAATGGAATGGCCGCCTTCGTCGCTTGGGACAGCCGCGGGAAGGCACTGTATCTCGTCCGCGATCGGTTCGGCATCAAGCCTCTCTACGTCTGGCGAGGGCCAGAGAGTCCTCGGCTTCGCCTCGGAAATCAAAGCCTTTCATAAGCATCCGCGATTCAGCGTTGGCGTGAACCGGGCAGCCTTGCGAGAATACTTCACGTTTCAGAACGTGTTCCGCAGCCATACGATGTTTGATGGCGTGGAGCAGGTTCCGCCCGCCTCGGTCCTCAAGGTTGGCAGAGAAGGTGAATCTGTCGAGAAATACTGGGACTACAATTTTTCGCGAGTGGACGAAATCGGCGCCGATGACGCGGTCGAAACACTTAAGGACCTGATGGAGCAGGCTGTCCGGCGCCAGGTCGTCTCCGACGTGCCTGTCGGAGCTTATCTGTCCGGCGGCATCGATTCCGGCTCGATTGTAGGCTTGGCCGCAAGCCACTTTCCACGGATGCAGACCTTTACCGCCGGATTCGAACTGTCGGCGGTCGAGGGAATTGAGGCGACGTTCGACGAGCGCCGCGCAGCGGAACTGATCGCATATTCGTTCAAGACCGAACACTACGAGCAGGTCATAAACTCGGGCGACATTCGCTGGTCACTGCCGCGCGTCGTCTGGCACCTCGAAGACCTGCGGCTCGGAATGAGCTATCCCAACTATTATATCGCCCGGCTTGCCTCGAAGTTCGTGAAAGTATGTTTATCGGGTGCCGGCGGCGACGAACTGTTCGGCGGCTATCCCTGGCGTTACTACCGCGTGTTTCGGTCGCTGGACAAAGAGGATTATCTCGCCAACTACTACGGATTCTGGCAGCGGCTAACGACCGAGGAAGAACGTCGGCAGATGTTTGGGTCCGCGGCGGGCGGCGATGACGAGATGTTCGAGGTTTTCTCCAGCGTCTTCGCGGGAGCCGACGGCATCCGCTACGGCACGCCGGAGGAGCAGATCTCCGCCGCGCTTTACTTCGAATGTCGAACGTTCTTGTCGGGGCTGCTCCTGGTTGGCGACAGGCTTTCAATGGCGAGCGGGCTGGAGGAGCGGTTTCCATTTCTCGATAACGATCTGGTCGAATTCGCCATGCGACTGCCGGTTCGGCACAAGCTTGCCGATCTTGAGCAAATGCTGCGGATCGATGAGGACGCAGTGAAGAAGAAGCTGCTCGCGGTCGACTCGTTCTCGGGTGGGAAAAGCTGTCTGCGTCGGGCCATGTCACAGATCGTGCCGGCCGAAGTCATGGGACGCAGCAAGCAAGGCTTCTCCTCGCCTGAGGCGTCTTGGTACCGGGGGGAGAACGCCGAATATGTGCGGCAAATGCTGGGCCCGCGTGATTTGGCCTGCGCTGATTTTATCGACGTTGGCTTCATCTCGAAAACCCTCGACGAGCACATGTCCGGAAAGACCAATCATCGGCTGCTGATCTGGTCGCTGCTCTGTTTCGAGCAGTGGTGTCGGACCTTCCTGCGCTCCGATATGGAGCCAGTTCTACCGCAATGAGCGATCATGCGATCGTCGTGCGCCAGCTCGAGAGTGCGTCGGATGCAGTGGCTTACACAGCGTTTCTGCTGCGATGCCCAGCCGCGACGGTGTACCATTCGCTGCCGTTCCGCGACCTGGTGCTTGCGTGCACCGGCGCCGAACAGCGATATGCCCTTGCTTGGCGCGGAGAGGAATTGATTGGCGCGTTGCCAATGATGTTCGCGGATGGGCCTTTTGGTCGGGTGGCGAACTCATTGCCATTCTTCGGGAGTCACGGCGACATACTGGCGAACGATGTGGGCGCGATCCCGCCGTTGCAGCGCTGGTTTCGCGACCAGATGGAAAGCGAAAACCTTGCGGCGGCGACAATCGTCACCAATCCGTTCGACGGAGCGGCCGCCGCGGGATGGCCGGACGCCGCCTTCAAGGACACGCGAATTGCGCAGTGGACGCAGCTTGCTGACGAGGCCGACGGCGCGGTCGACATTCGTGCCGTCGTGGATGGCACCGCGCGACGAAACTTGAGCAAGGCGATGCGTGAAGGCGTGTCCGTCGAAGTTGACAACACCGCGATCAAGTTTCTGGCGGACTGCCATAGCCAGAACATGACGGAGATTGGTGGCCGGGTGAAACCGGAATCGTTCTTCGCCGCGCTGCCGGGGGCGATAAATCCAGGGCGCGACTTTCGCATCTATGTCGCCAAGCAGAACGGAAACTCCGTCGCCGCGCTGCTGCTGTTCTTTTTCAAGGATTTTGTGGAATATATCATGCCGGTCACCGCGCCGGGGAAGCGGGAGCTTCAACCAACGGCGTCGATCATTCTGCAGGCGATGCTGGACGCGCAATCCGAGGGCCGGCGGATCTGGAACTGGGGCGGCACCTGGACGACCCAGACGGGTGTCTATCGGTTCAAAAAAAAATGGGGGGCGTCAGAAAAGGCTTACGCGTATCGCACGTTTGTCCGCGACAATGAGATCTTGGGGCAAACCGCAGAGACGTTGATGGCGGCCTATCCATATTTCTTCGTTGTGCCGTTCTCCACGCTGAGAGCGGATGCTCGGTCGCCAAGATGAGCCGCCCTTGGGTGTATTTTTCCAGCGGCCCTCGCGCCGCGGTGTTGGCCCGGCTGCTTTCAGACGGTTTCGCGGTGTCTGCGGTGTACGTCACCAATCCCGAGCGCTGGCCCAAGGTGCGCTCCACCATCGACTTGGCGAATGAGGCTGGGCTGCCGGTCCGGGTCGTGAAACGTGCCGATCTTCAGTCGCCGCCTGATGAATTGCGTGACGCGCAATGCCTTTCGGTCGGATTTGAGTTCATTTTCCCAGGTGCGTTCTTAAGTCACGTCGGCGTGTGCCTAAATGTTCACGGAACTCTGCTACCAAACTATGCCGGCGCGAGGACACTGAATTGGGTGATCGCGAGCTGGGGAGAAAGAGAGTGGCGTGACGGTTCATATCGTCGACGACGGGGTAGATACTGGTCCTATAGTTTTGCAGCGCGCCTTCCCACTGTCGCCCTTCGAGACGGGAAAGAGCCTGTACCGCAAGACCCTTGCGTTTGAGCCGGACGTGGTTGTCGATGCGCTTCGGCGTTTTGAGCGAGAGGGGGCATCGTGCGCTACGCCGCAGTTCGCGGCACGAGCATGCCACTATCCCGACCGCGTGCCTGGGCATTCGGAAATCGACCCGTCGAAGTCGCTGCTTGGCGTATTCAATGAGATTCGAGCAGCGGATGCGAAACAGTATCCGGCATATTTCTACATCGAAGGACAGAAGGTGTGCGTGCGTCTTTGGCGACCGGACAAGCCGATCGGTGAAGACGACCTGGTGTAGCCCCTTCGGGGCGCGTGCTGACAATAAGACACTTGTGGCCCGCTACGACAGAACTGCAGGCTGGAAACAGGAACTAAGATGCAAAGCAACCGCCTTGGTAAACTGAAGTCGTGGCTTCGGCAGCCGTTGCGGGGGCGCCCGTTGCTTCAACCGCCGCGGATGAAGTTGCCGAAGCCCGAGCGCGTCACAAGTCCTCGCTGCGGGCCACGTTCGCGAACGGCCCGCTGCCGAGCAACTTTTCCATCAATCTGGGTGCGGCTCCCTGCAATCACTCGTGCCGGTTCTGCCCCCAGTCTGTACATAAGCCAAAGCGGGCTTCGTGGCTTGATCTCGACCTGCTGCGCAAGGTCGCGAGTGAAATGCCTGAGACCGGCATGGACATCAGCATCTCGTCCTATTCGGAAACACTTGCGGCTCCCAATCTGGTGCCCGCCATTCGCCTGTTGAAGGAGGTCCGGCCGAATCCTCAAGATTACTATGGCCACGAACGGATCACTGATGCGCGAAGATGTGGTGATAGAAGTCATCGACGCTGGCCTCGACCATTATTCATACAGTTTCGATGCCCCGGACAGGCGCTCCTACGAGCGGCTCATGCAGGTCGACCATTTCGATCGAGTGTGGAAGAACCTGGATCGCATTGTCGATTTACGCAACGAGCGTAATCCCAAGATGCTGATCACAACGCACATCATGGGCTTTGAAGAGTTCCGGTCCGCCTATGAAGAGTTTAAGGCGTATTGGGAGCGTCGGGTAAACCTCGTCTATTGGAGAGAGGTCGGAAACTGGGGCGGCGGGACTTGGGGCCTTCAAGAAAAACTCCAGGAGGCCGGATTTAGTTTACCGGAAGCGCGTCAAAGCATAACTCGTGTCCCGTGCTCGTCGATCTTCATGCACTTCAAGCTCCAGCATGATGGGCGCTACGCTCCCTGCGTGGCGGCAGTTCCCGATTATCTGCCGAGCGAGGAGAAGCATAGCGTGCCGTATATTGGCCACGCGCGTGATATGAAATTCCTGGAGGCGTGGGATCGACTTAGCGATATGCGGCAGGCGCATCTGCGTGGCGAATGGGACGCCTACGAGTGTTGCAAAAGTTGCAACATCTGGAGCCTATTCACCAATGGTTGGGAGGATCGGGGCGTCAATGCTCCCGGTAAGCCGCGCTTCCATGTGCCGGGCATAGAGACGGCGAACTGATCGATGTCCAGATCGCCGGTGTCCTGAGCATTCGCCATGGCTAAGAACGGTGCTGGAAAGCTCGTGGCGGTGACCTGCGCCGGTGTCAGCAAGCGTTTCGCTCTCATCGACCGCGGTAATGCGTGGCGGATGGCAATCGGTGCGACAAGCGGGATTCCGTTTTTCGACGCGCTGTGCAACGTCAGCTTCGACGTCCCCGAAAGGGCAGTTCGTTGGCATTCTAGGGCGTAACGGCGCTGGAAAATCGACGCTGCTGCGTATACTCGGCGGTGTCTATCCAGCCGACGCGGGACGCGTCACCGTAAACGGCGCCCTGTCTGGCCTTTATGAATTGGGCGTTGCCGGGAATGCGCAGCTCACCGGAAGGCAATATGCCGAGCGGTTGTTGACGGTTCACGGCTTCAATTGGCGCGAGCGCGGGCTCATGATCGAAGACATCGAGGATTTCTCCGAGCTCGGTGACCGCTTCGGCGATCCGATCGTGACTTATTCGGCGGGCATGGCTGCTCGCCTCTTCTTCGCGACAGCGACGGCGGGACATTGCGACGTCTACCTGCTCGATGAGATATTATCCGTCGGCGACCAACATTTCCAGGAGAAATGTTGGCGAAGGCTGCAAGAGCGTATCGCCCACGGCGCCTCCGGCGTGTTCGTCACGCACGCTTGGAGCGCGGTGGTGCGTATTTGCCAATCGGCACATGTCCTCGATCGAGGCCGGATCATCTTCACAGGTTCGGCGGAGAAGGCGTCACGCATCTACCTCTATGGAGAAGGTGCTCGTCCAGAAGATCGTACCGATCGCGCATGTTTTAGCAGCTTTCCAGAATCGCCAGTCGTGATCTCTCCAGGAGAAGAACTTTCGATCGCGGTTAAGGTGCACATTCGCAAGCCCACGGACGTGCGCATCGGTTTCGCACTCGAGCGTATGCAGGCAGGCTACGGCTGGGAGATCATACTGTTAACTCGGTATCCGCAACCGGTCGGAACCGCGTTGGGGCACTATCTCACTGAATTTTGTGTGCCTAAGGTGCCGCTTGAGCCTGGATCATATCAACTCAGTCTCCAGTTGGTTACGCCTGATCACGACAGCCCGGGTAGGTTCATCGACCTCGACAGCCGCAGTTGGCTTGGCGGAAACGGTATTGACGTCGAGGTCACGCAGGGAACGACAGACCTTCTGACGATGCCTTCGCAGTGGTCGGTATGCGCTCAATGACGGCTGCTGTTGAGGTTCGTTCTGCCAGTAAAGTATTCGCTCTTGCGGAGAGCGGAAGCGGACCAGTCTCGCTTTGGGCTGCGCTGCAGGCGGGCAAGAGGGAAACGAAAACACGCGAAGTCTGGGCTCTGAGAGACATTTCCTTTTCAATTGGTAGGGGCGAGCGCGTCGGTATCATCGGGCGCAACGGTGCCGGTAAGACGACTCTCGTCTCCCTCCTTGCCGGCATTACCAATCCCACCTTCGGCGACGTGGCGGTGACAGGTAGTGTCCATGCCATGCTCACCATCGGAACGGTGTTGCGCGACGAGGCAAGCGGCCGGGAGAACATCTATCTTGATGGCGCGATCCATGGCCGCTCGCGCGAGGAGATAGATGCGCGTGTGGAGGAGATCATCAAGTTCGCTGAATTGGGCGAATTCATTGACAGGCCGGTCCGTACGTATTCGTCCGGCATGAAGGGCAGGTTGGCCTTTGCCATGAGCGCCTTTGTGGAAAAGGATATTCTCATCATCGACGAGACGTTATCGGTGGGCGATGCGGTGTTCTCGCGCAAGGCGAGTTCTAAGATGAGAAAATTGGCTGCGCAGGGCCAAATCGTGATTGCTGTCAGCCACGACCTGTCCTCGATCGTGGATATCTGCAATCGGTGCCTTTGGCTGGATGGCGGGCGCTTGGTCATGGACGGCCGTCCGAGCGATGTGACCAAAGCTTATGCCGAAGCCGTTGATGAGGCTGATGAGACTGAACTGAGCATGAAGTTTCGCGCTCCGGAACCGATCAAGCGACGTTCTGAATTCGGCTCTATCGAGAATGTCGCGGTGATGCAAAAGGACGCGCCGGTCGGTGCGACAGCGAAGGCATTTGCGCCACTGAGTGTTATTGTCGAGGGCAGTATTTCGAAGACTCAAGGCGCCGCTGACTTGGAACTTCGCCTGATGCGGGTCGACGGCAAAACGCTGTGGCGCGAGCGGCTATCGCGTCACGGGGGAGGGCTGCCCGATCGAGGGCATTTCAAGGTGACAGTTAGCCTCGACCCCTTCGTGCTCGGCGCGCATCTCTATCGCCTTACGGCGCTTCTAGTCGATGATGGCGGAGCGATCGACGCACAGGTGAAGGTTTTCGAAGTTGTCGACGCGGAGGGTCAGATTGGCGGCCGGCCGATGCTGTATCACCCAGTTTACTGCGCGGTACGCCAGCTCGGCGAATCGAACTTGTAGCTGATAGGTCCATAACTCGTAGCCGATAGGTCCATAGATGACTGTTGCGCAATTCGACCGCCGCGACCTGCTTATGCTGGGTAATCTGTTCAAGATGAATCTTTCGGACCGCTTTCTGGGTTCGACGTTGGGGCTGATCTGGGCGATTCTCAATCCGGTGTTGCTGATTGGGATTTTCTGCTTCGTCTTTACATACGTGTTTCCAGGCCGTCTGCCTGGCCAGACCGGCTCACTTCCCTATATCATCTGGCTGATTAGCGGATATGGGCCCTGGCTGGCTCTGAACGAAGGATTGATTTCTGCAACGAGCTCAGTGGTGAGCGGGGCCGGCATCGTCAAGAATATCGCTTTCAAATCCGAGCTATTGCCGATGGTCGGCGCCTTGATGGGGATTGTTCCTCTGGTCGTGTCGATGATCGCGTTGATGGTGTTCACGCTGGCTGGCGGCCATCTTCCATCACCAGCGATCGCTATCTTGCCTTTCAGCGTGATCTTGCTCTTCACCTTCGTGTCCGGCGCCGGACTGTTTCTCGGAGCGCTCAACGTTTTTCTGCGGGACATTTCGCTGATCTTGTCCAACATCTTGACAATCATGCTGTTCGTTTCGCCCATCTTTTATCCCGTCGAATCATACCCGGCCATGGTGCGGTGGCTGGTCGTGTTCAATCCATTCTATGTCCTTGCCGAATGCTTCCGGCTGCCGATTGTGAACGGTGTGCTGCCGCCGCTATGGATGATTGTCTATATGACGGGCTTATCGGCCGGCCTATTTTTTGGAGGACTTTGGTGGTTTAGGCGCCTGAAATCTTTTTTCGACACGCGGCTCTAGATGAATGGTCTAGTCGCAATCCACCAACCCAACTTCTTTCCTTGGCTCGGCTACTTCGACAAGATTAGGCGGGCCGACATCTTCGTCTTTCTGGATAATGTCGATTATCCGCGGTCAGGTTCGGGGGGGATGGGTTGTTGGACCAATCGCGTTCAGCTCTCGATCGCGGGTCGGCCGCATTGGGTTACGTGCCCGATTAAGCGACTGAGCGCGCGGCAGCCGATCCTCGCCGCTGAGATCGATGATCGCCAGCCGTGGCGAAAGAAGTTCATTCGCACGCTCGAAGCGAATTACGGCCGTGCTACGCAGTTCAGCAGCGCTATGGAGTTTCTATTGCCGCTCGTTGCGTCGGCTGACTCGAACTTGTCGAGCTTCAATATCGCGGCCATTCGCAAGATCGCACAACGTCTGGGCGTCGAGGCGAAATTTGTCCGGCAGTCTGAAACTGACAGCCATGGAACTTCGACGGAACTTCTGATCTCACTGGTGAAGGCGGTCGGAGGCGTGGCTTACTTGTCGGGTGACGGCGCTGGCGACTATCAAGACGGGGCCATGTTCAAACGCGAGGGCATCGAACTGACATACCAACGTTTCGTGCAGCACCCCTATGGGCCCCGCGAGCGCTTTCTGCCCGGCCTGTCAGTCGTGGACTATCTCATGCACGACGGTCGACCACTCGCACAGGCGTTCTCGGCCACATGATTACCGCCTCGGTCGTCCTCATTACAGGCTTCACGGGTGCGGAGCTCGCGCGCCTTCGGGGCACATTTGGAAGCATTTCGAATATCGAGGTGGTCACACGGACGGAAGACCTGGCGCGAAATCTCATTCGGCCCGGATGTCCTGTTGGTAGCCTTTGGCACAGGTGTGATCGTGCCGCGTGAGATTGTCGAGAGGCTTGGGCGCCCCGCCTACAATATGCACGCTGCGTCCCCGGAGTTTCCTGGGCGGGATCCGCATCATCACGCCATCTACCGTGGCGCCAAAAGCTATGGGGCGACTCTCCATATTATGTCCGCGCAGGTGGACGCCGGACCGATCGTCGCCGTGGAGACATTTCCTGTTCCGGCCGGCGCGACGCCGCGGTCGCTGTTGGCAGCCGCGAACGATGCAGGACTGCGGCTCATCGAGCGATGCGGCACGCGGCTCCTGAATCCCGAGCCAATGCCTGCGCTGCCGGGGGCTGCTTGGGGACCGGTGAAGACGAGCCGGCTTGATTTGCTCCGTCTCTGCCGAAATCAGTCCGCTGATCGACGAGACTGAGTTTCAGCGACGCCTGGTGGCCTTTGAAGCGGAACTCATACAACAATCTCACGCTGGACCTGCATGGCCATCTGTTTCAGATCAATAAACAATCTTCGTCGGCATTATCCCCGCAACGTGTGGACGCCGACTTTACGGAGACGGCGTTTGTCGGCCTGTTGCGGCAATTGAAGGCGGCGAACTACCGGTTCGCCGGCTTCGGGAACCGTTTGTCGGATCGTCACGTTGTTTGGCGTCACGATGTAGATGTCTCAATGCACCGTGCAGCCAATCTGGCCGAAATCGAGGCCAGGGAGGGCGCGTTCGCCACCTTTTTCGTCAATCCGCATTGCAGTTTCTACAATCTCCTAGAGCCGGCAGTCACAGCGCGGGCGCGGCGAATTGCGGCACTCGGACACGAGATCGGATTACATTTCGATTCCGGAGCTTATGGCCAGGTGACGTGGAGCGCCGAGGCTCTCGAACAGGCGGTCGACCGCGAACGGCGTCTTATGGAAATGATTCTGGAGATAAGCATTCGCTCGGTAAGTTGGCACAATCCCGATATGTCAAATCTGCTGGAATTCGATGCCGAGGAGATTGCCGGCCTACAGAACGCGTATTCGCTTCGGATGCGAGAGCAGTACACCTATTGCTCCGACTCAAACGGCTACTGGCGGTTTAAGCCCATGTCGGAGGTCATCGCCGAAGATCATCCGCGCCTGCACCTTCTGACTCACCCAGGTTGGTGGCTTGAGATGGCGATGCCGGCATCCGAGCGAATCGACCGCGCCATCCTCGGGCGCGCTCGCGACGTACGTCGAGACTACGATCAGGACTTAGCGCAGGCCGTCTCATATTTCCAGGTAGCGCTCGTGCCTTTCGCCCCCGTCCGAGATCAAGTCCCGAGGACGTGTGGTTATCAAGGCGTTGAGTTGTACGATAGCGAAGATAGGTCCGTTTACGAACGCGCCGTTCGATCGCGATCTGCATCGTTATGCCGCAGCCAAGGAAGGACCATTTCCCTTATCCGTTGGCGTTGTCATGCGAAAAGTTGTGAATTGAATTGGTGGGCAACCCGCATTTGCGTGATCGTAGATTCTCCGAGGGGGGCCACGCTTCGTGAACTGCTCGACCAGGCGTTTGGAAAAAATCAGAAACCGCCTCATGTTTGACGCACCACTTACAGCCGCTGGGCGTGAGCGTTCACGTTAACAGCCATGTGCGGAATCTTTGGCGTATTCAATCCGGGTGGTCTGCGCGATGATCTCGACGCGCTTGTAAAGGGCATCGACATTGTCGCCCACCGTGGTCCGGACGGCCAGGGTGTCACATGGTTCGGTACGAAGGCAGGCGCATCGAAGGCGAGAAATATCATGCGGGGGCAGTGGACCGCGGATGTTCCGCCGACCCTTCTGCTATGCCATCGCCGATTGTCGATCGTCGACTTGTCGGAATTGGGCGCCCAGCCCATGACGATTTCCGACGGCGATTTGTGGATCACCTATAACGGCGAACTTTATAATTTCGTCGAGTTGCGAGTTGAGCTCGAGGCTCTTGGCGCGTCTTTCAAGTCGAATTCCGACACTGAGGTCGTTCTTCAGGCGTATCGATATTGGGGGTTGGACGCGGTCAATCGCTTTGTTGGGATGTGGGCGTTTGCCCTTCTCGATTTGCGCACGCGGCAGCTCGTGCTATCGCGCGATCGCTTCGGAGTGAAGCCGCTCTATTATTGCAAGCATGGTGATCGCTTTGCTTTTGCCTCGGAGATCAAACAACTTCTGACATTGCCTGGCGCGCCGCGTCGCGTTAACGATCGAGTTATTTACGATTATCTACAGTACGAAGCGAACGATCTCGGAACCGAGACATTTTTCGAAAGCATCCGCCGGGTACAGCCTGGTCATCATCTCGTGGTTTCACTCGACCGGGCGGAGATACGTGAGATCCGCTATTACGAGCTTGCTGTCGAGAGAGAAGGCGTCGACCCCGCCAATGCAGCCGAACGCTTTCGGGCCTTGTTGAAGGAAAGCGTCCGCGTCCACCTGCGTTCGGATGTGCCCGTCGGAACATGCCTCTCCGGAGGTCTCGATAGTTCGAGCATTGCAATGTTGATGCGTGAGGTGGCCGACGACGGCGGGCTGGAAATGAAACGCCATGCCTTCAATTGCCACTTCAATATCCCGGAAGCTGACGAGCTGGAATATACCAAGGCTTCGATCTCTGCCGCTGGCGTTGTGCCGCACATCGTGGAGCCCAAGGACTCCGATCTGATCGCCGACTTGCGCAAGTTGGTATGGCACCAAGATGAGCCTTTCGGCTCCACGAGCATCTACGCGCAATGGTCGGTGTTCCGGCTCATCCAGCAGACCGGAATAAAGGTCGTGCTCGATGGCCAGGGCGCTGACGAGATGCTCGGCGGTTATGCGAGTTGCGTGCCTTATGCCTTCGCGGAACTGATTGCCAAGGGGCGCATGTTACGGGCCCTGTGCGAAAGCTGGCAGTGGTCACGACTGCAGGGGAAGCCGTGGCGCAGTCCGGTGCCATTACCGCGGCTCAGGCGTTTATTCACGGTGCTATCCGGCGCCGCTCCGGTCGTAGCGGAGCCATGGCTGGCGCCCGATTTTACAGCCACTCATGCCGCGTCATCAGTCTATGTCTCCTCCACGCAACATCGTCAGTTTGGAGGAAACGATCATTTTGCAAATGTCCTCTATCGTTTCTTTTTTCTGAACAATCTGCCCACGCTTCTCCGATACGAGGACCGCAACTCGATGGCCTTCTCCGTCGAGGCGCGAGTGCCGTTTCTAGACCATCGTCTCGTCGAGTACGCGTTTTCGCTTCCGTCGGATCTGAAATTCCAGGGGGGCTACACAAAACGCATTATGCGCGATGCAATGACGGGGACACTTCCGGAAACGGTTCGCATGAGGGCGCGCAAAATGGGATTTGCCACGCCAGAGCGCAAATGGCTGGCAGGTCCCTTGCGGCCTCTGGTATTGGACGCGCTCGAATCATCCCGCTTGCGGCCATATCTGCGCGCTGCTCAGGCACGGCAGCATTTCGACAGCGTAATTCGGGGCGATCTGCTGAGCTTTGCGCCGTGGCGATGGCTCAACCTCCATTTGTGGCTTGAAGAGTTCAATCTCGCATGACGCGGACGATCAAGACGCCGCAGCTCATCGTCACGCTCACGCCATTGGCGGTCCGGGCTGACAGTCGCACCTATAAGCAGGCTAGCTCGATCGCTCGCTTGGGCTATCAGTCGATTGTTGTCGAAGGGGTCCAGAGCGGCTTTGACGCGGGATCGCAACTGCCGTTCGAGCTTGTCAGTTGCGCTCCGCCACCCCCCGCGACGGACTCCGTCGATACTGCCAGCGGAGGGACGGGCTCGATCGCCGTTCCGAAGCCCATTCCGAACGTTACGAAGGACTACGTACTCAAACGCTATCTGCGCAATAACCGTTCGCGGGTCAGGAAAGCGATCGAGCGCTTGCCCGGCGGGAATTGGATTATTGCCACGTTCTTGCGCACCGAGCGTCTCGTTGAGCGGATAGCCCAGATGCCACCTCGGTCGCATCCAAAATTTGCGGGCCGCCTAATAATATCGCTTTTGAAAGGAATAATAATATTGCCTTTGAAAGGAACAAGTGCGGTTCAATTCGCCTCTCATTTTTCCATCTATCTCTACAAATATTTTTGGTGCCCGTTGCGAACCACTCCCAAAGCCTCGTTATACTATCTCCACGCTTTTTACCAATTCCCTGCGGTCTACATTCTCTGTCTACTTTATCGTGCGAAATTTATTTACGACGCGCACGATTTTTATTCTCAACTCGAAATGGATGAGAATCTGTCGCGCTATTGGCGACACTGGGTGCTGCCTCTTGAGCGCGCCATTGAGCGCGTTTGCGTTCGCAAGGCCGCGGCTGTGGTGACGGTCAATGAAGGCATTGCGCAATTGATGAAGGAACGCTTTGGCTGCTCTCCGATCATTTTGCGCAATGCTCACGACGGCCGGCTCGACCGGCCGGTGGGTTCGACTATTCGCGACCAAATCGGATTGTCCGACAGCGATTTTCTTGTTGTATCGATCGGCAACTGGAAGCCAGGCATGGCAATAGAGGAGGCGTTTGCCGCGTTTGAGACGCTTCCCGATAATTTCCACCTGGCCTTTCTAGGAAGCGGCTATCCTTGTTATCAGAAGACCCTTGTGAAGCTCGGCCTTGTTGGTCGGGTTCACATTCTGCGAGCGGTTCCTCCTCAAGAGGTGGTCCCGTATATCGCCTCGGCAAATGCTTCAATCATCTTGTATTATTCAAAATCCCTGAACTATCTGAATGCGCTACCCAATCGCTTCTTTCAAGGGATTGCTGCCGATTTGCCTTTGCTCTATCCGCCGTTGCCCGAGATCAAGCGACTCGCCGATCATTACGGCATCGGCATGCTCATCGATCCCCGAGATCCTGCGACCATCGCACAGGGGATACGCTCGCTTGACGGCGGCGCTTCCCTGCTTCCCCAGCTTCAACGTGCGCGCGATGCGCTCGCATGGGAAAACGAGGAGGTTAAGCTCGCGAGTTTGATCAGCTGGCTGGTTGGACAGGAATCCTTCGCCATCGGAGGAATCGATCGTTCAATCCGCGACGCCGACATCTCCACGATGAGACGAAAAAAAGCCCTCTATTTGGATGCGAATGGAACGGGTCCCGTTGTCATTGCCGCGGACACGCTGCTCCGAGGGCTTCTTGGCTTGCAGGATGGAGCGCGGCCGCCCGCTTGGCTACGATCGCAGCCAAAGGTTGTGAACCTGTATGCACATCTGCGGCAATTTTACGATCGACTATCGTATGTGGCGGATTGGCGCGATGCGTTCTGCGCATCACCGCAACTGGATACCGAAGTTTGCAATATCAATAATCTTTTGCACTTCGGGAAATGTCTGCTGCGTATTCGCCGTTATGATCTCATTATCATTTCTCATGTCGCTGCCGGGGACGACATGAGCCTGATGTTGCGGGCAGCCAGTTTTCTTGCCCGCCGCGAATGCCCTTTGGTCGTCTTCTTCGGCAATGAGTACGATCTTCTTGATCAGAAGATTGAATTTGCGCGGCGCGTCCGCGCAGAGCAGATTTGCAGCCAGTTGCCGCTTGCGGCGGCCCAATACCTGTACAGCGGCTTGGATGGAACGCAGGTTGTCTCGATGCCGCATGCGCTGAATCAGTCTGTCTACCGCCCTCCGGTTTCTCAGCAACGGGATGTCGATGTGGGGTTCGCCGGAGATATCTATTGGCCCTTTGTGGGGGATCAGGAACGGACGCTTTTGATTCGGCATTTTGAAGCAAAGAGCAAAGCCTACGGACTTGTCGGTGATATCAGAACGGATTCGTCAAGCCGAATGGCGCGCCACGAGTGGGCGGCGTTTCTGCAGCGTTGCAATGGGATAATTGGTGCGGAATCTGGAACATATTATCTCAATGAGAAGGGCGGCCTTCTTAACCGCGCTCGTCACTACAATCTCCACGAGAACCAAGGCGCCTCTTTCGAGGAGGTCTACGACCGGTTTTACAAGGATGTCCCGCGAAGCGTTTCCGGTAAGAGCATCTCTTCCCGTCACTTCGAGCCGATCGGCACCAAAACTTGTCAGATCCTGCTGGAGGGCGAATATAATGGCATCCTCAAGGCTGGCGAACACTACATCGCGGTAAAGCGAGATTTATGCAATCTGGACGAGGCGGTACGCGAGTTCAAAGATGAAGGACGCCGGATTGAGATTACCGAGCGTGCCTATGACTACGTAATGTCCTCGCACACCTACGAACGCCGCGTTGCCGGCATGCTTTCAGTGATCTTCTAAAGATTAGCGTATGTGCGGAATTGCAGGAATGTTGAATTTCGATCGGTCGGAGCCGGTTGATAGGTCGCTGCTTCTGAGGATGACGCGAGTTCCTGGCGCACCGTGGTCCGGACGCGGAGGGACTTCACGTTGATGGCAACATCGGTCTTGGCCATAGACGATTGTCGATCATCGATCTCTCGCGCGCTTCCGATCAGCCGATGGCCAACGACAACGGCGATATCTGGCTTGTGTACAACGGGGAAATTTATAATTTCCTGGAGTTGCGCAAAGAGCTTGAGGCCGCAGGAGAGCGGTTTCGGACGAAATCCGATACAGAGGTTGTGTTGCGCCTTTACGAGCGGAGCGGCAGCAGCTTCGTCGAGCGTTTGCAGGGAATGTTCGCGCTCGCCCTTTGGGACGGACGCACCCAGACGCTGATCCTTGCTCGCGATCGAATCGGAATAAAGCCACTCTACTATTACGCCGGCAGCTCGCACGTTGCATTCGCTTCAGAACTTAAGGGGCTGCTCGTCAATCCCCGGACGCCGCGCGATCTCGATCACGCTGCGCTCGCCGATTATCTTCATCTGCTCAGTATCCCGGATCCGAGATCGATTCTGCGCGGCGTGGTGAAGCTCCCGCCGGGCCATCTGCTCACCATCAAAAACGGGCGGGTCAGTGAGCAGTGCTATTGGCGCATCCCATTGACCGAGACGCCGCGCGCCGTGTCGATCGAGGATGTGTGCAGCGAGTTCGACGATCTGTTCGGTAAGACCGTCAAATCGCATATGATAGCGGATGTGCCGGTCGGAGCATTTCTAAGCGGCGGCGTCGACTCGAGTGCGATCGTGGCTTTCATGGCGCCCGAAGCACGCGCCGGCATGTACACCTTCTCGACGACGTTTCGCGGCCACGGTTCGTTCGACGAGGGGCCATTCGCGCGAATGGTAGCGGAACGTTACGGAACTATTCATTGCGAGACTGATCTGGACTCCAACGCCGCAGCAGCCTTGCCCGATGTCGCTTGGCATTGCGACGAGCCGTTCGCCATATCGTCGGCGCTCGCAGTTTATTTTCTCTCGCGACGCGCACGCGAGGATGTCAAGGTCGTGCTGACCGGGGATGGCGCCGACGAAGTGTTCGCAGGCTACACGTGGAAGCACGTCGATTTCCCGACTCCATCAATACGC
This sequence comes from uncultured Alphaproteobacteria bacterium, assembly GCA_963785665.1. GTDB lineage: Bacteria > Pseudomonadota > Alphaproteobacteria > Rhizobiales > Xanthobacteraceae > Z2-YC6860. The sequence continues at coordinate 18,892 of CAWAWF010000012.1, read as the reverse complement.
GCTCCGGCGGGACTGCTTGGCGTGTTGCGGCAAAGCATAGGGCTGGGCCGGCGGTTTGCTCCGCAGTTGTCCGTTTGGCGCAAGGCAGAATCTTTGATCGAGCCAGGGGAGCGTTACTTGCGCTCATTCACCTGCTTGCAGAACGAAGATCTGTGCGAACTCGTCTCGCCGGAACTTTGGCCACATCTGGAACGTGCCTGGGCGGGCAACATCACACAAGGCTATTTCGACGAAACCTGGCGATACCCGCAGCAGACGCGCAAACTTTACACCGACATGCGCTCGACCTTGGTAAGCGAAATGCTGACCAAGATTGACCGGCTGACCATGGCGGCGGGATTGGAAGCGCGTGTGCCGTTTCTCGACCATAAGATCGTGGAATGGGCATTTTCCCTGGCGCCCGAATTGAAAATGCATGGCGCTGAAGGGAAATTCTTCATCAAGCGAGCGCTCGAATCGCGGTTGCCCAGAGATGTTCTCTACCGTCCGAAGCACGGATTCAACGTGCCGCTCGGCCGCTGGCTGAGAGTTGAGCTTAGGGAAATGTGCCGCGATCTCCTGAGTCCTGAAACCGTGCGCAGGCGCGGAATTTTCAGACCGGAGGCGGTGACTTCGATGCTTGATGCTCATGAGGCCGGTCAAGATGACATCGGGAACCGCATATTCGCTCTTATGATGCTGGAACTGTGGTGGCGTGAAGTATTCGACCGCCAGCGCGAAGCCTCAGCTCAGGCGATTTGAGTGCAGAGCCGACCGTTACGCATTCTTGCCATCGGCTATTCGTCCAGTACGCATGTGGTGAGCCGCGTGCGCTGTTTTGCCGAGCGCGGCCACAAGGTCTACCTGGTGGCCGAACAGCAGGCCGATATCGAGGGCGTGACGGTGCTTGTGCCGGCCGTACGCGCTGGCCAGGACGAGTGGTTGAAATCTCTTACAGCCCTCGCGGGTCGCATGGTCGGACGCAACTTTACGGGCCTGGCCGACATGGCTCGGCTGCTGCTGGATTTTCGCCGACTTTTGAAGTCGGCCGATCCTGACATCGTGCATGTGCACTATGCCTATGCAACCTGGGCGTGGATGGCTGCCGCCTTCGGCTTCAGACCCCTGATCGTCAGCATCATGGGAGGTGACGTGCTCTATGAAGAGCAGGGAAGTCCGACGCCGCGTGGCATCGCGTTGACCAAGGCACTGTTGAAGGCTGCCGATCTAATCACAGCCAAGTCGAATTTCCTTATCGGCGTCGTCGATAGGCTTGGCGGTTATGGCAAAAAGGCGACCCGGGTCTGCTGGGGTGTTGATCCGGAAGTGTTTCGGCCAATCGACGCAAGCGCGTTGCGCGCTGAGCTTGGACTTGCAGCCGATGCTCGCATCGTTCTTAGTCCGAAAATTCTTCAGCCGTTTTATAATATCGATGTCGTGGTCGACGCGATGCCCGAAGTTGTTGCCCACGAGCCTAGCGCCCATCTCCTCCTGACGGAATACGGAGCCGATCCGGCCTATCGCGCGAGCCTGAAGAAGAAGATCGCCGCTCTTGGGCTGGAACGTCACGTGACCTTCGTGGGCCGGATAGCGCACGACCGGATGCCGCTTTTCTACGGTCTCGCCGACGTGGCGGTGGGCATACCAAATTTAGACGGGCTGCCGCAGACCTTGCTGGAAGCGATGGCTTGCGGCGTACCCAACATCGTCGGCCCGTTGGACCGATACGGAGAAATAGTCTGCGATGGCGACAGCGCGGTGTTTTCGAAGATCGAGGCGGGCAGCGTGGCCCGCGCGATCATCACCTTGCTCGGCAACGATGATCTCAAGAAAAGAGTTGCGACAAGAGCGCGCCAGATTGTGATCGAGCAGGCAAATTTTCCAAACGATGTGAGCCGTGTGGAAGACAACTACCGCCGATTGCTGACCACAAGGCGCTCACGTCGACTGTGGCGCGCGTCTATGCTGTTAAACATGGCGTTTTACTGGTGGGGAAGGTAGCTCGATGTCAGGCGCGAACGTTCCGCCGTCAGGCGAAGGCCAATTGAAACCGATTGTTCCGTTGCGCTGTCCGGAGCATCGCGTGACTTTGACGGTCGAGTTGCCCCGGAGGCATCGTCAGGCATGACGCTTTGTTGCCCGTCCGGTTGCCACTTTCCCATAATCAAGGGGATTCCGCGATTCGTGTCGAAGGATAACTATGCTGCAGCCTTTGGGAATCAGTGGAATGCTTATCGCGAGACTCAGCTCGATTCCTTCACGGGGGTCGACATATCCAGACAGCGCCTTGCGCGTTGTCTCGGCGGATCGATGGATGTTGTACGGGGCAAGCGTGTTCTCGAGGCTGGATGCGGTGCCGGCCGATTCACTGAGCTCCTGCTAGCGGCAGGCGCTCGGGTGTTTGCTTGCGACCTATCGTCAGCCGTCGAGGCCAATTTCGCTAACTGCTACCGCGCGAATGACTATTTCGTCTGCCAAGCAGATATCACGAAACTGCCGGTGGAGCGTCAGCAATTCGATGTCGTCGTCTGCCTCGGTGTGATCCAACATACGCCGAGTCCGGAAGCCACCATTGCTGCGCTGACGGATCAGGTCGCCCCCGGAGGTCTCTTGGTCATCGATCACTATCGCTACAGTGCCGAAGACATGACGTCAAGTCCGCCAAGTGTTGCGTCGTTTTCTACTGCTAACTTCGCCGCGGTTTTCGCTTGCTCTTGTTCGGGCGCTGGTCGCTGTGCTGTGGCCGCTGCACCGACTGGCCTGGAAAGGAAGGAAGCTTCCTATCGGCGCCTTCTTTCGCCGGAAGCTGCTTAGTTTCTCTCCCGTGTTAGACTACCACGATAGTTATGATGAATTGGGGCCGCGGCTCCTTTACGCCTGGGCGGCACTCGATACCCACGACGCTTTGACCGACCGTTTTAAGTTCAAGCGGACTGTGGAGGAGATCGCAACTTGTCTGAGCCGCATTGGCCTGGAGCGCGTCGAGGCTTCCTATGGCGGCAACGGCGTCGAAGCGCGCGCCCGCCGGCCCGGAACGTCCCAGGCGCGGGTTTGAGTGGCTCATATCGAATCCGGCCGGGGCACCGCCACCTGGCTGTCAACGGTTGAGCATTTTTCTTGACGTTCACGTCATGAACGTTCTACTACTCTCGCTAACTGGGGACGGCCCGTATGGCGAATTCTACCCGGAATGCTGACATCACCCAGGCGCGCATCTTACTGGGGCTTCTGGATTCCGTGGAGCGCAACGGTGCTCAGTCACAGCGGAGGCTTGCGTCCGAACTCGGCATCGCCATCGGTCTCGTCAACGCCTATCTCAAGCGTTGCATCAAGAAGGGCCTTGTCAAAGCGAGCCAGGCTCCGGCCCGACGCTACGTCTACTATCTAACGCCACAAGGGTTTGCTGAAAAATCCCAACTGACCGTCGAATATCTGTCCCATTCGTTCGGTTACTTTCGAGAAGCAAAGAACGACTGCGCTCTGTTGTTTGATGATGCGCGCCGGCGCGGCTTCACTCGCGTTGCGCTCGCCGGGAAATCCGATTTGGCGGAGATTGCAGCGATATGCGCCCTGGAAGGCGGAATCGAGATCATTGCGGTTGTCGATCCTGGCGCTGCAGGTGGTCGATTCCTAGGGCTTCCGCTGCTTCGCAGTTTTGACGACATTGCAATCGAGCCTTGTGCGACCGTAGTGACCGATCTAATGACGCCAAGTGAGACCTGCGACTCTCTCGTCGCTCGTTTCGGCAGGACGAGGGTGCTCATTCCCGACCTGCTTCGAGTTCGTTTCAATGCACCCGCGGAGCGCGAGGGATGACTGGAAAGCGCGAAAATCGCCCTCGCGTGGCGGTGGTCGGATGCGGCTATTGGGGCAAAAACTTAGTTCGGAACTTCAACGATTTAGGAGCGCTGGCAGGTATCTGCGATCCAGATGCCACGCATGCCCAGAGCCTTGCACGCGAGTATCAGTCGTCGGTGCTCAATTGGTCCGAGGTACTTCGCGACCCAAACATTGATTCGGTCGCAATCGCGGCTCCTGCGGTCTTGCACTATCAGCTTGCAAGCGCCGCACTTGACGGAGGCAAGCATGTTTTCGTCGAGAAGCCACTTGCCTTGGACGTTAGTGACGCTGGGAAGCTCTGCGAGCTCGCTCAGCGAAAAGATTTGCGACTGATGGTCGGCCACCTGCTTCAATATCATCCGGCGTATCTGAAGCTGAAGGAGATGGTCAGCGAAGGCTCGCTCGGCCGTCTGCAATACATTTATTCCAATCGGCTCAATCTCGGAAAAATCCGTCGTGAGGAAGACATTCTTTGGAGTTTCGCGCCGCACGACATCAGCATGATTCTTGCGCTCCTAGGTCAGGAGCCGGAGCGTATTTCGGCATGGGGTGCCAGCTATCTGGATAAGACGATTGCTGACGTAACGACAACGCACATGTCGTTCGCGAGCGGCGCGCAAGCACACATCTTTGTGTCGTGGCTGCATCCATTCAAGGAACAGAAGCTCGTGGTGGTTGGAGATCGCGGCATGGCCGTCTTCAACGACGGCGAGACATGGAATCAGAAGCTTGTGATGTACAGGCACCGTATCGGGTGGCGGGATGGTATTCCGGTCCCGGAAAAAGCCGATCTGGAGCCGATTGAAATCGAGCATGGCGAACCTCTACGACTGGAGTGCTCGCATTTCATTGAGTCAGTTACGAACGGGACGACGCCCCGCACGGACGGTCGCGAGGGAATGCGCGTTTTGAAGGTGCTCGATATCGCGTCAAAATCTCTCAAATCGCATGCTGGCGGTACATCAGGCGGGGCCCCGGCAAGCGTCGGCGTCACCATCCATGAAACCGCTCACGTCGACCAGCCGGTCGAGATCGGCGTCGGCAGCAAGATTTGGCACTTCAGTCACATCCTTCCGAGGAGCAAGATCGGCAAGAACTGTGTCATCGGGCAGAACGTCGTAATCGGTCCGGACGTGACGATCGGCAACAACTGTAAATTCCAGAATAACGTCAGCATTTATCCCGGTGTAACAATCGAGGATGGCGTTTTCTGTGGTCCATCATGCGTTTTTACCAACGTTCTCAATCCGCGGGCAGAGATCGAACGGAAGAATGAATTCAAACCGACGCTGGTCAGGCGTGGTGCGACAATAGGGGCGAATGCCACCATCGTGTGCGGCCACACACTCGGACAGTATTCGTTTATTGCCGCAGGCGCGGTCGTGACCAAGGATGTGCCAGACTATGCGCTGATGGTGGGAACGCCGGCGCGTCGTGTCGGGTGGATGAGCCGGGCCGGCGTCAAGCTTGGCGCCGATTTAATTTGTCCACTTGACGGGTCGCGGTATCGCGAAGTTTCGTCCAATGAACTTGAAATTATGGACTGAAGGAAGCGGGCATGACTGAAGTGGTTGTGAAGGCTGTGGCTCCAGAGCCTATCGCGTTCATCGATTTGCAGGCGCAGCGGCGCCGGATCGACGGCCCTTTGCGACAGGCTATCGACGCCGTATTGACGCACGGCCAATATATTATGGGTCCCGAGGTGAAGCGCCTTGAAGCGCAGCTTGCGGATTATAGCGGCACCAAACACGCGATCGGTTGCTCGAGCGGCACCGACGCCCTGGTTCTGGGATTGATGGCGTTCGAGCTAAAGCCCGGCGATGCGGTGTTCGTGCCGTCCTTTACCTTTGCGGCAACTGCAGAGGCAGTCGTACTCGTGGGCGCTACACCTGTGTTCGTCGATTGCCTCGAATCGACATTCAACATGGATAGTCGGAGCCTGGACGCGGCGGTCGACATGATCCGCAAGGAAGGCAAGCTGCGTGCGGTCGGGGTGATAGCCGTCGATATGTTCGGGCAGCCAGCGGATTATGACGAGATTGAGAAGGTGGCCGACAAGAATGGCCTTTGGGTCATGGCGGATGCGGCGCAGAGCTTCGGTGCCAAATACAACAACCGCCGGGTGGGAGCTGTCGGCAGGGTCGCGACCACGAGTTTCTTTCCCGCGAAGCCGCTAGGTTGTTACGGCGATGGCGGTGCCATGTTTACCGACGATGACGACCTTGCCGCCTTGATGCGGTCCATTCTTTTTCACGGCAAGGGTGAGGACAAATACGATAACGTGCGGATCGGTATGAACGGCAGGCTCGATACGATCCAGGCCGCGATCCTGATCGAAAAGCTGAAAATATTTGACGATGAGATCGACGCGCGTAACAAGGTTGCGGCCCGATACAATGAGGCGTTGAGCGGTGTGGCGCGTGTCCCGGATGTCTCCGCTGCCTGCACGTCGGTTTGGGCGCAATACACAATTCTGGTTGAAAGGCGCGACGCAGTCGCTGCCGCCTTGAAGAATCAGGGTGTGCCAACAGCGATTTACTATCCAAGGCACCTCGCGCAGCAGACCGCCTACGCTCGATATCCTGTTTCCCCCGGCGGCCTCCCTGTCTCGGACCGGCTTTCGGCATGTGTATTGAGCTTACCGATGCATCCCTATTTAGACACCGGAACGCAGGACCGTGTCGTCGCCGCGGTTCGCAAAGCGCTTGCCTGAACGAATGATCCTGCCGCCCTGACTAGCGACTTGCTTCTAACCGGACAGCGCCGAATGTTGCGATGAGTGCCAGCGCGCGGACATTGCTGCGGGCCTCCGATAGCTTACGGAGAGCTAGCCGAAATTGAAAAGTCTGCATCATTACGGCTCGGTGCAATTGAACTGTGCAATGTCGAAAGTGTGAGTTCGCCCTTCGGCACGTTGCAGATCTGACGCCGTTCTATTTCGGACTAAACAGGATGCCGTGTCTTCGTTGTCCGTGACTTGGCTAAACGAAGAGAAAATTCTGAAGAAAAAAATGGTGGCTGGTTGTTTTGACATGCAAGAGGCGTTGAAGGTTTAAGAAATGTGCGGCATCGCGGGTGCGGTCAGGCCAAACGGGCAGTCTATAGCTGGCCTGCCCAACAAGCTTCATGCCATGTCGTCGTTGATTGCCCATCGCGGCCCGGATGGCGAGGGGCTGTGGAACGCTAAGGACAATTCCGTCGGCTTTGTCCATCGCCGTCTGTCGATCATCGACCTGACCCCCGATGGGGCGCAGCCGATGCACGCGCCGAACGGAACGATCATCACCTACAACGGCGAGATTTATAATTACATCGAACTGCGGCGGGAATTGTCCTCGCAATGGACGTTCCGAACGTCATCGGATACCGAGGTTATCCTCGCCGCCTACGAGCGATGGGGCGACGGCCTGCGTCGAGCATCTGCGCGGCATGTTTGCCTTCGCGATCTGGGATTCGCGTCGGAAAAAGCTCTTCGCATCGCGCGACCGTTTCGGCATCAAGCCATTCTACTACGCCGTGAGCGACGGGACGCTTTACTTTGCCTCGGAAGCGAAGGCCCTGATCCCGTTTTTGCCCGATATTGAGACCGACGCCGATGCCCTCGCGGAATACCTGACCTTCCAGTACACGATTGGCGAGAAGACGCTGTTCAAGAATGTTCTTCAACTGCTGCCCGGACATTCGCTGATGCTGGAAAGCGGCCAGCTCGCGGTCCGGCGCTATTGGGACGTCCGCTACGAAGTCGATTACGACCGCAAGGCCCCTTATCTTGAGGCTCGCCTGCGCGATCTGCTCATCGACAGCATCGGCGTTCATCTAAGGTCGGACGTTCCAATAGGCGCCTACATTTCCGGCGGCATCGATTCCAGTCTGGTGGCGATTTTGGCCGCGCAAGTTGACCCGAAAAATAGGCTCGGCTTCCACGGCCGTTTTCACCGATCATTCGGGCTACGATGAATCGCATTACGCGCAAATGGCTGCGAGACAAATCCGGCTCGTCACTCCACATCCGGGACATCACGGCGGGCGATTTCCGCGACAATATCCACGACCTGATCTGGCACCTCGATTTTCCGGTCGCGGGTCCCGGTTCATTTCCGCAGTACATGGTGTCGGAGCTGGCCGCCGAGCATGTGAAGGTGGTGCTGGGCGGCCAGGGCGGCGACGAAATGTTCGGCGGCTACGCCCGTTATCTCGTCGCCTATTTCGAGCAGTGCATCAAGGCAGCGCGTCGACGGGACTTACAAAAACGGCCACTACGTCGTGACGATCGAATCGATCGTTCCCAATCTCGGATTGCTGCGCGAATACAAGCCGATGATCCGGGAGTTCTGGCGCGAAGGCGCTGTTCGACGATCTCGACGCCCGCTATTTCCGTCTGATCGATCGGTCCAGCGACATGACCGAGGAGGTCGACTGGTCGTTCGCTTGGACAAGGGCCGGGTGTTCGACGCGTTTCGCGAAATCTTCAACAACCGCGACAACGTCGAGCAAGGAAGCCTACTTCGACAAGATGACGCATTTCGATTTCAAATGCCTGCTGCCGGCGCTGCTGCACGTCGAAGACCGCATGAGCATGGCGCACGGCCTGGAAAGCCGGGTGCCGTTGCTCGACCATCCACTGGTCGAATTCGCCGCCACCGTCCCTGCCGACGTCAAGTTCGCGGGCGGCGACACGAAGCATCTGCTCAAGAGGCGTTGGGCAACGAACTGCCCGACGGACATCCTGAATCGCCGGGACAAAATGGGATTCCCGGTGCCGCTCAAAGAGTGGTTCTCCGGCGAGCTGCAAGGATTTCGTCCAGGATACCTTCCGAGTCGCGTGCCGCGCAATCGCGCCCGTTCCTCAACGCGGATGCCGTGCTGGCGAATTTCGACCGGGCCGAGCCGTTTTCGCGCAAGACCTGGGGCCTGCTTTCACTTGAAATCTGGCACCAGACGTTCCATGACCGCGCGGCGGAAATTCGACGTTCAGGCCGAGCTCGTAGAACCGTTCCACCGCAGCCCATCGAAGCCTAGAAAGCCTATTCGAATGAAAGTGTTTGTTACCGGCGGCGCCGGTCAGGTCGGTTCGACGGTCGTCGACATGCTGGCCGAGCGCGGCGACGACGTGCTTGCGATCGATAATTTCGCCACCGGCCGGCGCGACAACTTCAGCCGGCAGCGCCAAGCTCAGACTGATCGAGGACACCATTGTCGATGGCTGCGCTCGTCGATCGCCTGTTCGCGCGATTTCAAGCCCGAGGTCGTGATCCATACCGCAGCGTCCTACAAGGATCCCGACGACTGGGGCACCGACGCGCTGGTCAATGCGCCGGCACCGCCAACATCGCCAAGGCGTGCAAGACCTCATAAAGTCGGCCGGCTGATCTATTTCCAGACCGCGCTGTGCTACGGCACCAAGCCGCTGCAATCGCCGATCCGGCTCGACCATCCGATCGATCCGGTCAATTCGCAGCTACGCGATCTCGAAGACCGCCGGCGAGCACTATGTGCAGTTTTCCGGCGTCGACTGGGTCACCTTCCGCCTCGCCAACGTCATCGGCCCGCGCAACGTATCGGGGCCGCTGCCGATCTTCTTCGAACGCCTGTCGGCAGGGCAAGCGCTGCTTCGTGACGCCGGCGCGCCGCGATTTTTGTTACGCGCAGCGACCTCGCCAGGACCGTGGTGCGCGCCGTGCCGATGGCACCGGACATGGCACCTACCATTTCTCGTCGGGCAAGGACGTCGCGATCCGTGAGCTTTACGACGCGGTGGTCGACGCGATGAAGCTCAACGACTATCCGGAGCCCGAGATGAAGCCGCTCGGACCGGACGACGCGCCGTCGATCCTGCTCGATCCGTCGCGCACCTTCGCCGACTTCGGCGAGCATCGAATTCACCCCGCTCGACGAAATCGCCGAGCGCGGCGGTCGCGCACTGGCGTGACCACGGCGTGCAGGGTGGATACACCCATCTCAAGCTCGAGAAATCCGAACGCTGATGCGTATCCTGATCACCGGTGGCGCCGGCTGTCTCGGCTCGAACCTGATCGAGCACTGGCTGCCGCATGGACACGAAATCCTGGTCATCGACAATTTCGCGACCGGCCGGCGCGAGGTCGTGCCGTCGGGCTTGCCCGGCTGTCGCGTGATCGAAGGGTCAGATCGCCGACCGCGAGCTGGTCGACCGGGCCTTCGACGGTTTCCGTCCGACGCACGTCGTTCATTCCGCTGCCGCCTACAAGGATCCCGACGACTGGCGCGAGGATGTGGCGACCAACGTACTCGGCACGATCAACGTGGTCGAGGCGGCGCGAGCGCGCCGGCGTCAAGCGCTTCGTCAATTTCCAGACCGCGCTGTGCTACGGCCGGCCGGAGCAGGTGCCGATCCCGGTCGATCATCCCTGCCGGCCGTTGTCGAGCTACGGCATCTCCAAAAGCGCAGGTGAGAAGTATCTCGCGCTGTCAGCGATCTGCCGTTCGTGTCGCTGCGGCTCGCCAATGTGATCGGCCCGCGGCTTGCGATCGGTGCGATTCCAACCTTCTACAAGCGGCTGAAGGCCGGCAAGCCGGTGTTCTGCACCACGGCGGTGCGCGATTTTCTCGACATGGCCGATTTCCTCGACTTCATGAACATCGCCATGGACGCGAACGCGCCCACCGGTATTTACAATCTTGGTCCCGGAATCGGGCATTCGATCAGCGATGTGCTTCGCGCTGTAGCCGCCGCCATCAAGATTCCGATGCCGTCGGCCATCGACGTCCGGCCCGTCGCGGCCGACGATGTTGAAGCCGTTGTCCTCGATCCGTCGGAAACCAACGCCGCTTTCGGCTGGCGTAACAAGGTCCAGTTCGACGAAGCGATCGCGCGGATGGTACGCTGGTACGACCACTTCGGCGTGTCAGCGGTGCACAGCCATCTCAAGGCGCCGGCCCGCGCGTGACCGCGGTCAGCAACCAGAAGGTCAAGGCGTTCTGGGAGGCCAATCCAGTTGCGGCGGAGGGCATCTCGGCCTCCGCCGCATCATCCTGATGCTCTACCATCGGGCCAGTTGGAAGTATTACGTGGTGCTCCGCGTCAAGCGGCTACTTGATCCGCGCTGTCGCGCCAGCTGGCTCTGGTCTATACGCGGGCACGAGGTGAGCGATTTGCTCAAGGACTTCTTGAACCCCCGGTTAGAGCTTAACCAGTTGAGTTGGAGGCAGCTTCTGCTGGTGCCGGGCATCGACCGCTTGTTGCGGCCGATATTGCCGCTGGCCAATCGTAATATCTTCGCTCGCACCATGAGCTGGCATCTCTATGTGACGGCGACCAAATCCAAATGACCGATACCAAACCGATGCCGAAGTTCATCGACGCCCGCATCCTCGTTGTCGGCGGCGCAGGCTTTGTCGGGTCCAATCTGGTGCACAGACTTTTGGTCGATAATCCGCAGCAGATTGTTGTGGTCGACAATCTGCTCTCGGCCGACCGCGTCAACGTGCCGGACGACAAGCGCGTGACCTTCGTTGAAGCATCCATCACCGAGGATAAGATTCTCCGCGATTTGCCGAACAATCTCGACGTGGCGTTTCACCTTGCCTGCTTCCATGGCAACCAGTCGTCGATCGCTGATCCGATGGCGGATCATGCCAACAACACGCTAACCTCACTCAAGCTTTTCGAGCGTTTGAAGGACATCAAATCGCTGAGCAAGGTCGTATATGCCGCGGCTGGCTGCGCGGTGGCGAAGAAAACACGAGGCGAGCCCGCGGCAACATCGGAAGACGCCGATGTCGAGCTGTTCCACGACAGTCCGTATTCGATCTCGAAGCTGGTCGGCGAAATGTACGGCAACTATTACTTCCGCCGGCACACGATGCCGTTCGTCAAGGCGCGGTTTCAGAACGTCTATGGCCCCCGCGAGATTCTGGGCGCCGGGCGCTGGCGCGGTACGCCGCATACGGTCTGGCGCAACGTGACGCCGACCTTTGTGTTCAAGGCGCTGCACGGTGAAGCGCTGCCGCTCATCAATGGCGGCGAGGATGGTCGCGACTTCATCTTCGTCGGTGATCTGGTCGAAGGCTTGATGCGGATCGCGGCGTACGGGCAACCAGGGGAAGCCTACAATCTCGCAAGCGGCCACGAAACCCGGATTCACGACCTCGCCAGCCAGATCAACGCACTCGCTGACAACCCGACGCCGCCGAAAGTCGACCCGCCACGCGAGTGGGACAATTCTGGACGCCGTTATGGCGACCCGGCTAAGTCTAAGGAAAGACTGAGCTTTTCAGCTGACACGCGGCTGGAGGAGGGGCTGGCCGCGACGGTCGACTGGACCCGCAAGAATATCGACGTGATCAAGCAGCGTATGGCGCAGCACGTCGCGCACGTTCCGGACATAGTCAAGTATCTCTAGGACATGGCAACCATCCTCTCAGTAGTAGGCGCGCGGCCGCAATTCATCAAGGCAGCCCCAGTGTCGCGCGCCTTGCGTGCGCGCGCAAACATCCGCGAGGTCCTCGTTCACACCGGTCAGCATTTCGACCGCGACATGTCCGACGTCTTCTTCGAGGAGTTGGATATCCCGAAGCCCGACCAGCATCTCGGCATCCACGGTGGCAGTCATGGAGCAATGACTGGCCGGATGATAATCGCGCTCGAAGAAACGATCATATCGGCGAAGCCCGACGTCGTGTTGATCTACGGCGACACCAATTCGACGCTCGCAGCCGCCCTCGCGGCTGCAAAGATTTTCGTGCCAGTCGCGCATGTCGAGGCTGGATTGCGCGCGTTCCAGATGATCCCGGAGGAGATCAACCGCGTTGTCTCGGATCGCGTGAGCCGCTGGCTATTCTGCCCGACTGACACGGCGGTTCGGAATCTGGCGGCGGAGGGTATCCGCGATGGCGTCCATTGCGTGGGCGACGTGATGTACGACACGGCGCTGCAGACGTCCGCCCGCGCGCAGAAGCTGTCGAAGCTGATAGGTCAGATGGGCCTGACCGCAGGGGAGTTCGACCTTGCCACGATCCATCGCGCTGAGAACACGAACACCCCCGAGGCGCTTAGCGCTGTGATGGCCTATCTCGGTGAGATTGCGCGGGAGCGGCCCGTCGTGCTGCCGCTGCATCCGCGGACACGCCAGGCTGCGTCCCACTTCGGGATCGACGTATCAGGGCTTAGAGTCATCGAGCCGGTCGGCTACCTAGACATGACAGCCTTGCTCACGGGCTGTCACCGGGTTTTGACGGATTCCGGCGGGCTTCAGAAGGAAGCTTATTTCCATCGAAAGCCGTGCGTGACCTTGCGGGACGCTACAGAATGGGTCGAGACCATCGAGACCGGCTGGAACCGTCTGTGGCATGGTCCTGATTACACTCCGCGGCGCGACAACCATGCTTATGGCGACGGTCATGCCGCAGAGCGTATCGTCGAAGTTCTCGCGGCCGAGCTCTAAGTCTTTTTATGGCAGAAAGCACGATCCGGCTGCTGGTGGTCTTTGCCCACTACACCGATCGACTGTCATATTACGATGACTGGCTCGATGCCTTCCGCCAGCACGCCAGTTTCGATGTCGTCGAATTCAACTTAGCGGTTCGCGACCAGCAAAGCGCGCTGCGGGAAAACATCCGCAACTGCGATGCGATCGTCCTTCTGCATTCGACCAATGGCGATACCACCATTTATCTTGAGCCTTATGCCTCCGTTCTCGCTGACCGCAAGGTGACGCTGCTCAGCTTTGTCGGTAACGAGGTTAACCTGCCTGGCTCGCCGATGGCGGAGAAACGGCGTGTGCTGTCGATCATCCGGCCAGACTGGATTGCGACGCAGTTGCTGCACGACGCCGGAGCTTATCTGTTCGGCGATATCGCTGGCCGTTCTGTCGTTTCCATACCTCATGCTCTCAACTGTCATGCATTCCGCGCCACCATGCCAGCCGAGGGGCGTCCGATCGATGTTGGCGCAAGGGTGGCGCGTTATCTGCCGCAACTGGGAGACGACGACCGCAACCGTATCGTCGACGCGTTCCGAAAATTGGGCTCTGAGGGGAAGCTCAAAGTTGATATTTCGGATCATCGTTATGGCCGTGAAGGATGGGCGGAATTTCTCAATCAATGCACAGCCACCGTCTCCTCGGAAGCCGGGAGCTGGTATCTGGAGCGGGACGACGCCACCGTGAACGCGATCCGAGCATATGTGCTCGGCAACACGAGCGGCGTTGTCATCGCCAACGATTCGGCGTTGAGGGCAATGGGTCACAAGCTGCCGTGGTGGGTGCGCGCTGGGCTTCGCCGCGTTCTCGGTACAGGGCTGATCCGGCATGAAGCACTAATCAACGAGAAACTGTCCTACGAGGGGATTTATGCCCGCTATTTCACGGGGCGCGTTCGTCCGCCATTCTATGGCAAATGCATCAGCTCCAGGCATTTCGACGCCATCGGCACGAAAACCTGCCAGATCATGTTCCCAGGCCGGTTCAATGACATCCTGGTTGCCGATGAGCACTATCTTGCGTTGGAGAGCGACCTCTCGAACTTGTCGGAGGTGTTGGATCGCTTTCATGACCCGGTGGGGCGCCAGCGTATTGTTGAAGCGGCGCATGCGCATGTCATGGAAGGACATACTTACGCCCATCGCATGGCTAGGCTCAGCGTCATCCTTTCAGGCGCTTGAATGTCGGAACCGACGGCGGCGGGAAAACGCTTGGCGAGACGTGGCTCTGGACTTCGCATCATCCTTGATTGGGGTCGTGACTTCTTGCCGGAGAAACTGATGCGCGCCTGCGCTTCATTGTTGCTGCTCCTGGTCTTGGGTGGCTGTGCGGTGTCTGGCCTGTTTCCCGACTGGGTATCTGACGACGCAGCCGGTCCAGAACCCGCCAATTATCGCTTTATTATTGCCAACGGGCTCGGCGGGATCATCGGCGGCACTGACGACGCAAACAGCCGGCTTCTGGATATCACGGCTCCTCGCCGAGTCGATGCGACCAAGGGGGCCACGTGGATGGTGTGCGTCAAGGCGCTAAGGTTTCCCTCGCGGACGCCGCGTGCCTACTACGCAGTCTTCATTCAGCGCGGCAGGATGGTCGAATCCCGGCTATCGGTTGTGCTCGATCAATGCGAGAGCCAGCCCTATTCGCCGTTCGAATGGAGCGTCGATATAAACAACCCGATACCGTTGCAATGAGGCCGGCGATAGGGACTGCCGCCTTGCCCTCCTATTGGGTACGATATTAATAGCCTCGCCGTTTGCACTGTCCGACGTTTCAGCTTGCTGATCGTGGCTTTCACGATGGGTCCGCCGCGGTATTCGAGGAAAATTCGGTGCCGCCTTTGCGCCACCGACGCGACATGCAACGCCGTCGAACACATAGTGGAGATGAGATAACGTCCAACGGCATAAAAGCCCAGGGAGAAGTGACGTTTTCTGAGCGCCGTCGTGTTGCCATCATAAGAGCGGAACTCTACGTATCCCCTCAGTTGGAATGCGATGGCCCTTTGGTGGGCTTCATGCATTTTCAATGCTCTAATATCGGGTCGAGGTAGAGCACACTCGATCTCACGAATTTGGCCCGAAGATGCATTAAATCGCGATATATTGGGTCTCCACTCGGAGTAATTGTCGGACAGGTTCCCTCCGTACCGCACAGGTATGTCAAGGGGTCGATAATCGTGGCGCCAGATTTTTCTAGTAGGCGGCGCATCCGTTTGGTTAGAGCAATTTGCTCACTTGAAAGATCTACCGGTGAGGAGGTGATCTCAAATGAGGTCATGTGGCGTTTCACCATAATTTTCGGATCCATTGTGCCGCCATAAGGGATGTTCAACACGACGAATACCTTACGGCCCTCCGCAATTGTCGACCGAACCATCTCCGCAAGGGCGCTGAGCGCGGCGCTCGATCCTTCGTCGGTAGATAAGATCTGTCCTCTAAATCGATAAGCTGAGAGGGGGCCAAGATAACCCCACCAATGAGCGGCGATTACAATCGTCTTGATGTTCCGCTCGCGGATCAATTCACGAGCGACATCTACAAAGCCGGCGCAATAGGGATGGCTAGCCTCCGTCACCTCGGGCATCGGTGGGCAACCACCAAAAGTAAGAAAGTAGATGATGTCGTGTCTAGAAATATTGGTCCGCTTCGCAAGCACTTCGATGCGAGGCCAGTACATTTCCATGTTGCTGTCCCCCAAAAAACAGGAACGCTTCGTCTCCCTTGGCATCTTTGGATTTGCGAATAACTTGGCCGTGAAATGACTCGCTGTCTAGATCACTAGTCGGATAAGCCCAATCGTTAGAAGCTGCAACAATACGATCCACTCTGTATCTGCTTGCGTTTGGCTGGATACCGTCCCGGGCGATTAACTTCCTAAGACCGCCCAATGTTGCGCAAAATATTGCCATGATAACCGCGGCGCGCCGCCGTTGTCGCCCGAACCGGATAGGGCGTTCGAGCAAATAGAACGTCCCGACCGCGCAACAAAATGCCAATAATACGAGTCCCAGTTTTTCCTGAACGCTTGGTGTCACGCCTTGGTAGATCTTCACAAAAGACAAAATCGGCCAATGCCAAAGATAAAGGGGGTAGCTGATCAAGCCGATGAAAATCATTGGCCGGTTGGACAAGAGGGCTCGATTGATTGTGGCATTCGAACCAGCAGCGATGAGAAGCGCGGCCCCCAGGTAGGAAATAACGCTCTCCAGCCAGGGTAAGGCTGTTGACTGTCAAAAAAAATCGCTGCAACCGCGATCAACCCAAGGCCGCAAAACGCCCTTAACTCGGGTGCAAAAATCGCTTCGATCGCAGAGAAGCGCCGCGCTATGGGGCTTTCGTCAAATTTCAAACGGAAAGCCAGTAGGCAGCCTACCAGCAACTCCCACGCACGTGTGCCGGGCATATAAAAGTCTGCGACAGGATTTGTGGTTATTATTTTAAGATTGAATGCAAATGATGTGAAGATGCCGACCACAAGCAACAGAGGAAGAGCCCCCCGAATGCGACAGGCAAGCAACGTGGCTATCGGCCAAACGACGTAAAACTGTTCCTCAATCGACAATGACCACAAATGAAGTAGAGGCTTTGTGAGCGATGCCTCGTCGAAATAGCCAGCTTGACTCAGAAAAACAAAATTGGCAAAGAAAAAAGCACTGCCGCGGATCTCCTGTCCTAAACGCTCCCAATCTCCTGGGAGCAGCCACGTCCATCCCACGACAGCAGTAATGCTAAGAACGATAACAAGAGCCGGAAATATCCGGCAGATACGACGAATGTAAAAATCTTCAAACGAGAATTTTCCAGCGGCCACCTGCGTGAAGACGACTCCAGAGATTAAAAAACCCGAGATAACGAAGAATATATCGACCCCTATAAAGCCGCCAGGCAAGAGAGAAGGGAAAGCGTGGTACAGCACCACCGTGCTAATCGCGATCGCCCGGAGACCGTCGATATCTGGACGGTAGTTTGGCGGGTCCCAGTTTGACCTAGGGGCGAAGAGTAGATGTTTGCAACCGTCCATTGCTTGCTTGGCCTTATGAAAATTCGCGTTTTCATTCAAGCAGGCTTGCTCGGCACGTGTGTCGTGGCTTCGTCAGCGGGCGCAATGCCGGCATTAACTTCTCAGTATGATAACGCTGGGTGCGGGGGCTATCCTTTCGACAAGGATGGGGTTGTCGTAGTTCCATACGATCAGTTGGGCACGCAATACAATCCTGTCACGATTAGCCAAACAGCTCTCGGCTGTTATCACAACTACAAGAAGACTGGGAGCGCGAGATATCGACGGATTTATCTCGATCAAATCCAATGGCTGATGAAGAACTATGTAGCGATCGGCAACGATATGGTTGCCTACGAATATCATTTCGCGTGGGACGGCTACGGGCTTAAAGCCGGCTGGCGCTCGGCCCTCGCGCAAGGCCAGGCGATCTCTGCATTGATCCGCTATTATTACGACACCGGCGACGCCGCCACGCCGCCCTTGATCCGCAAGCTTAAGAACTACTTGCTCTTGCCGCGTGACCAGGGTGGAGTAATGCTCCACAGCAAGGAAGGCGGCATCTGGTTCGAGGAATATCCCTCGGATCCGCCGTCCTTCGTGTGGAACGGAAACGTCTCGACAGTTTTTGGACTTTATGAGTTCACGCGATTATTCCCTACCGACAAGGAAGCCCAATCGCAACTTGACCAAGCAATCGCAAGCCTCAAGGCATCACTTCCTGCCTACCACACCGGCAATTGGACGGTGGTGGATCGACGATATAGACCTTATCCAAAAGCCACGAACGGATACGCAATCGGACACGCCACTCAACTCAGAACGCTGGCGGAGATCACCGGCGACCCCTTCTTCAAACGCGCTTGGCTGCGCTGGCATAGCTTCTTTCTCGATGCGAACTTCGACATTCACGGTAACATGACCGCGACTGACAATGGATTACGGCTATTGCCAAGGCTTCCGGCGCTGATGCCGGCAGATAAAGTGGCCGGCAACGTCGAGATCGTCGATGCAACCCCTTCGATGACTGGTTACGGCATCGATGCCTTATTCGACCGCAAGGATGATACTTATTTTGCGCCGAGCAAGGATGGCGAAACCCATCTGCATCTTCGCTTCACCAAGCCGATCCGGGCCGACGTGCTATCGCTAGGGCTCTATAATCCATTGCTTTATCCGCGATCGCTCAAAATCATGATCAAGGCCTGCGGCGCGCCGGACCTTGCCTCGGTTAATTATGAACTTGCAGCAAGCCGGCTCGTTCTCAGCTATTACTTCGCCCTACGGGATGTCTGCGAGATCGTGGTCTCGTC
Organism: uncultured Alphaproteobacteria bacterium; assembly: GCA_963785665.1. Taxonomy (GTDB): domain Bacteria; phylum Pseudomonadota; class Alphaproteobacteria; order Rhizobiales; family Xanthobacteraceae; genus Z2-YC6860. The sequence continues at coordinate 300 of CAWAWF010000012.1, read as the reverse complement.
GGCTGACAATGCTGGGCAACCTCGCATGGTCATTAGCGAATTGTCACTGGGCGAATTGGGCATCAGGCGAAAGAAGCTCCGGCTATCGGTAGTTACGTCACACCGGTTTATAAGATGACTGAACCGCAATTCAGCGTTCAGATGATTGCTCAAGAGCCTCTATTTGCGGCAACTGCCATGTACCGCTGCGCCGACACTCCGGAAGCCATCGAAAGCCGCGGCTGGATCTTTGACCTGCTTGATCCCATTCGCGGCGATAGTCGCCCCGTCAGCGGGCCATTCTGTCAGTTTGCCTTTCTC
>CAWAWF010000011.1:0-223237 GCA_963785665.1 uncultured Alphaproteobacteria bacterium | reverse complement strand
ATCGTCTCCATCCGGCTGCTGGTCGCAACCGCGAGGATATGCAGCTTTCCGGATTGCGACAGCTCATAGGCTGTCGAGAACGGAATGAAGCTGCAATCGACATGGCCGGCGACCAGATCGTTCGGCGCGGGACTGCTGCCCTTGTACGGCACATGCACCAGTTGCGTGCCGGTCAGCGACATGAACAGCTCGGCGGTCAGATGCGACGCGGTGCCAGCGCCCTGCGACGCATAGTTCGAAGACTTTCAGGATGGGCTTTGGCATAGGCGATGAACTCCTGGATGGTCTTGGCCGGAAAGTCCTGGCGCACCGCAAGTACGTTCGGTATCCGAGACATGATCGCGATGGGCCGAAACCCCGTCGGCTCGTAGCTGAGCTTCTTGTAGATCCAGTTGTTGATGGCGAGCGGCGAGCCCGACGACGACAGCAGCGTGTAGCCGTCGGGATCGGCGTGGAACACGTTCTCTGCACCCACATTGCCGGACGCACTCGCCCGGTTTTCAACGACGAACGGCTGACCGAGACGGTCGCTCAGACGCTGCGCCACAATGCGCGTCGCCGTATCGACGCCGCCACCGGGCGAAACGTTGACGATGATTTTGACGGGCTTTGTCGGGTAAGCCGCCGGATCGCTCTGGGCGAGCGCCTGAGATGCGGCAAGCAACACAGCGGTGGCAACGGCCGCGTGGAATGACTTCATGGTTTCGTGTCCCGGCTGGTGATCGCCCCATCGTATAGAAGGCTGGCCACGCTGCATTTGTATCCGGGTCACATCCTTTCGCGAGTAGGCCATCGAGCGGTTTCGCCGCATGCCTGCAGCGGTTTGGCCCGGTTGCAAAAGAAATCGGCCCGGCACGGAAAGCCCCCTGCCGTCAAAGCTCTATAGTGCAGGCCGGCGGTCCGGCCGGGCATTTTCACGCAGGTTCTATGGCTGACGACAAGACATTGGCGACACCGGTCGCAATCGTGGGGGGCGGCCCGGTCGGCCTTGTGCTCGCACTCTACCTCGATTTCTACGGCGTGAAATCGACGATCTTCAACACCGAGCCGCACGAGCGTTGGCATCCCAAGGGCAATGGCCAAAACGCCCGCACGATGGAGCACTACCGCCAACTCGGCATTCTCCGACGAGGTGCGCAAGCTCGGCCTGCCGGCCGATCATCCGTTCGATCAAGGCTACTTCACCCGGCTAAGCAAGCACGAAATCTTCCGCTTCCCGATGCCGAACCGCGATGAGCGGATCGCCATGCGACGCGACATGCCGGTCACTGACCAGCTTCCCGAGCCGATGTTCCACGTCAACCAGATGTACGTCGAACGCTTCCTCCTTGCGAAGGCGCGTGCCGCTCCGAATATCGACGTGCGGTTCGGCTGGGAGGCCAAATGGTTCACCCAGGACGAGACGCAAATCCGCCTCTGCGCCGCCAAAACCGAGGGCGGCGAGGAGACGATCTGGACTGCTCCCTATGCGGTCGGCTGCGACGGAGCGCGTGGCTTCATCCGCAAGACGCTTGGCATTCCCTACGAAGGCGATGTGCAGAAGAAGAATGCCTATTGGGCGGGAGAGTTCTTCTCCATCCACATGCGCATCCCCGATCTCTACCCGAAGTTCGTCGGCCACCGCCGCGCCTGGATGTACTGGGCGGTCAACACGGATCCCGACACGCGCGGCGTCATCATTGCCCTCAATGGCATCGACGAATTCATGATGCTGATCAAGCCGAAGGCCGGTTGGACCGAAGTCGACAAGAACGAGGTTGCGCGCTGGGTGCAGCAATCGATCGGCGCCGACATCCCGGTTCATATCATCGGCTACCGGCCGTGGGCCGCCGGCCAGGCGCTGGTGGCCGAACGCTATAAAGCCGGCCGCATCATGATCGCAGGCGATGCCGCGCACGTGTTCACGCCAACCGGCGGCTTCGGCATGAACACCGGCATCGACGACAGCGCCAACCTGGCGTGGAAGCTTGCGGCCGTGCTGCAAGGCTGGGGCGGCCCAAGGCTGCTCGACAGCTACCATGCGGAACGCAAACCGATCGGCCATCGCAACACCGGGGCATCGCGGAAGTATGCCTCGATGATGCACGACGCCAACGTGCCGGCGGATGTCGAGGCCGACGGTTCGGTAGGCGACGCCGCGCGGATTGCCGCCGCCAATCTATCCTATGTGCGGAAGAACCATTTCGTGCGCCCCGAGGATCAGGACGCCGTTGGCGTACAGATCGGCGGGCGCTACGACGGCTCGCCGGTCATCGTTGCCGATGGCGAGCCTCCGGCCGACATCTTCCCGGACACTTACGACGAATACATGCCAAGTGGCCTGCCTGGCGGGCGGGCGCCGCACCTTTGGCTCGATGCGGAGCGCGGCCAGGGCGGCTCCCTGTTCGACCGCTTCGGCAAGGGCTTCACGTTGCTCCGCTTCGACCACACGGCCGCCAGCGCCGATGCGTTGGCACAAGCCGCAGCCAAGCGGAACATTCCGCTTGCCATTCTCGACGTTGCTTTGCCGGAAGGCCGCCAGCTTTACGGTTGCGATCTCGCGCTGATCCGGCCCGATCAGTACATCGCATGGCGGGGCGACACCCTGCCGCACGATCTCGACGCCTTGCTCGACAAGGTCACCGGCCAATGAGCCATCGGAGGACATCATGAAGGCACCGGGCCTTGCCGCCGTTGTGGCGCTGTTGCTGACCGCACTGCCGGCCAGGGCGCAAGACGATGCCAAATACCCGCAGAAGCCCGTCAAGGTCATCGTCAACGTCACGCCAGGCGGCGGCGTCGATGCGGCGACCCGCATGGTTACGCAAAAGCTCGGCGAGCGGTTCGGCGAAACCTTTGTCATCGAGAATTCGCGGCGGCGGCGCCGGCAACATCGCGGCCGAAGCCGTCTATCACTCCGATCCGGACGGCTACACGCTGCTGGCCTCCCCCGGCGCGACAATCTCGATCAACGATTTCCTGTTCAAGAAGCTCGGCTTCGTCCCGACCGAATTCGAGCCGGTTGCGATCCTGACCTCGGTTCCGCTGGCGCTGATCGTGCGGCAGGACTTCCCGGCCAAGGATTTCAAAGAGTTCGTGAGCTACGCCAAGGCCAATCCCGGCAAGATCAACTATGCGTCGAACGGCATCGGCACCGCCGCGCACCTGACGGCCGAACTGTTCATGCTGACCGTGGGCACCAAGATGACCCACGTACCCTACAAGGGCACCGCGCCGGTCCTGAACGACCTGATCGCCGGCCACGTCGATGCGACTTTCATCCAGTATTCGGCGTTCTACGAGATGCACAAGGCGGGGAAGGTCCGAAAATCCTGGCGATCGCCGATACCAAGCGCGTCGCGCCATTGCCCGATGTTCCAACCATCGCGGAGTTCGGCTACCCCGGGATGGTCTCCAACACCTGGAACATGCTGAGCGCTCCGCCGAAGACGCCTCAGGCCATCCTGACCAAGCTCAACCGCGCCATCGACGACGTGCTGGCCGAAGGGGACATCAAGGCGCGCTTCACCCAGATGCAGACAACGGTCGAGGGTGGCAGCCTCGAAACGGCGCAGAAGTATGTCGCGGCCGATCGCGAGCGCTGGAAAAAGGTCATCGTGTCAGCCGGCATTCAACCCGAATAATCCGGAGCTGAACCATGACCCAGCAAGAAAACATCGAAGAGGCCATCTTGGATCTGGTCGCGGCCAATCGCATCCTGGCGATGGAGGGCGTTCTCGACGGCTTCGGGCACGTCAGCATCCGCGATCCGCGTGACCCGAAATGCTATTTGATGTCGCGGTCCATCTCGCCGGCCCTGGTGAGCGCCGACGATATCATCCAGCACGATCTCGAGAACAACGCGGTGCAGGAGAAGGACCGCGGAGCCAAGCTCTATTACGAGCGCTGAGATTCACGGCGAGGTTTACAAGGCGCGCCCCGACGTCAACGCGATCGTGCACAGCCATTCGCCGACTGTGGTGCCGTTCGCGTCGACCAAGGCACCGCTGCGGCCGCTCCTTCACAACGCATCGTTCCTGGGCTTTGGCGCCCCGGTGTTCGAGATCCGGACCGTGGTCGAGAATTCCGACCTGATGATCAGCACGGCCGAGCTCGGCAAGGCGATGGCCGATACGCTCGGCGCCACCGCAGAGGTCGTGCTGTTGCGGGGCCACGGCAATGTCGTGGTCGGACCGAACATTCAGGTCGCGGTGTTCCGCGCCTATTACACCGAGATCAACGCCCGCCAGCAGGCGCAGGCGATGGCCCTCGGACCGCATGACGAGGTCGTCTATATGAACGCCGGCGAATGCGAAACGACGGATAAGGTCATGCAGGCGGTGGCCGGCCGGCCCTGGCAGCTCTGGAAAAGCAGGGTGATGGGGAAGTAGCCCCTGGGGCAGTGCAGGTGGCCGCGGCGATATTCTCGATCGCCGGCCAACGGCGAATGCCGATCCGCTTCACATGAGTTGCAAGACATTCCCCGGAGCCGCCCAAGATGTGCGAAAGCGCCGATCCACTTTCGCGAACCAGCAGAGACAGAATTCTCGCCGTGAGCCTCATGCACATCCTTTAGATCGTGCCTGCCTGCCGAAACCGTGCGATGTCTTCGGATGAATAACCGAACTCGATCAGAATATCGTCGGTGTGCTCGCCATACTCCGGAGCACTCTTGACCAACCGGCTTGGCGTGCGGCTGAGCGTGAAGGGTTGGCCGACAAGCTTGATTGACCCAAGCGCCGGTAAATCGACATTCTGCGCGATCCCTAGATGGCAAACCTGCGGGTCGGCGAAGGTCTGATCGATCGTATAAATTGGCCCGCACGGTATGCCCGCTCGATTGAGCCGCTCGACCACCGCGCCGCTCGTCATCGTGGCAGTGATCTCGCCGATGACGTTGTTAAGTTCGTCACGATGGCTGCGGCGATCTTTCGGCGTCGCGTAGCTCGGATGCTCAATCAAATCTTCGCGGTCGATGGCCTTGCAGAACCGTCGCCACATGACCGGCGTCGGCGCAATATTGACGTAGCCGTCCTTGGTCCGGAACACGCCCGTCGGTGCGCCGGTTGGGTGATTGTTGCCGGCTTGACCCGCAACTTCGCCCGAAACGAGATAACGGGCAGCCTGGAAGTCGAGCATGAAAATCTGCGCCTGGAGAAGCGACGTCTGCACCCATTGGCCGCGGCCGGAACGTCCGCGCTCATGCAGCGCGACCAGAATCCCCATCGCAGCGAACACGCCTGCGGACAGATCGGCAAGCGCGGTGCCGACCCGCATCGGACCTTGTCCCGGCTCGCCGGTGACCGACATCAGACCGGACATCCCCTGCGCGATCTGATCGACGCCAGGGCGATCGCTGTAGGGGCCGTCCTGGCCGAACCCGGAAATGCTCGCGTAGATGAGACGCGGGTTCACCGGTACTCAACGCCTCGTAATCGATGCCGAGGCGCGTTTTCACATCGGGCCGGTAGTTCTCAACGATGATATCCGCGCGCTCCACCATGCGTCGAAGGACAGCCGCGCCTTCCTCGTTCTTCAGATTGAGCGTCATGCTGCGTTTGTTGCGATGGAGATTTTGGAAGTCCGCCTCATGACGCGCCGAAAAGTCGGTCTGCGTCGCAGCACCACCCTCTTCAGGCATCTCGATCTTGATGACCTTGGCGCCCCAGTCTGCCAACTGACGAACGCATGTGGGACCGGCGCGAACGCGCGTGAGATCAAGCACGGTCACGTCGTCGAGGGCCGTCGACGGTGAAGTTTGGCTCATCGCGAATACTCGGGTTGCAATGCAACATTCGGCGGTGGACGATACCCAATTCATGCATCGGGCGGCCATGGCCTCGCAAGTTTAACACCCATGCTTGGGAAAGATTGACGCCTCCGCCTCCACGCCAATAGGGTCATTTGGTAGAGGCTGATTGTCCTCATTCGTCTAGTCATCCCAGCCAATATCGACGCGGCTCAATAAGGGGGAACCATGCGCATCCGCGTCGTACTTCTCGGTGCGATGCTGTCGCTAAATCTTGGCGGCGGCGTCGGCTTGGCGCAGGAGCAATATCCCAACCGTGCCGTCAGAATCGTGGTCCCGACTTCCCCCGGCGCCACAACCGACATCCTCGCCCGCGCGATCGGGCAAGCACTGTCGCAAGCCTGGGGACAACCGTTCATCGTCGACAATCGTCCCGGCGCGGACGAGATGATCGGCGACGAAGTCATCGCGAGATCACCGCCTGACGGATACACGCTTGGCGTCGTCAGCCATGGCGGCCTGACAGCTTCGCCGCAGCTTCACAGACAGGTGCGGTACGATCCAGAAAAGGACTTCACCCCCATTTTCATGTTGGGAGAAATCACGCCTGTCATGGTGGTGTCTGCAGCGTCGCCGGTGCATTCCGTGCCGGAACTCATTGCACTCGCGAAGGCCAAGCCAGGCGAAATCAACTATGGATCGTTTGGCAACGGATCCTACGCCCATGTCGCCATGGAAGACTTCAAGCAGCGAACGGGTACACAGATGATGCATATCCCGTATCGCGGCGCGGCACCGGCCTATACCGCACTGATCCGAAACGAGACCACCGCGATGATTGCCAATCTCAGCGGTGCGACCGCTCAAGCGGAGGCTGGCAATGTCAGGATCATAGCGGCGGCGGGACCTCGTCGCTCCAAAGCGCGACCGGACCTGCCGACCGTGGCGGAATCCGGTGTGCCGGGTTTTGCCACCAGCGCGTGGTGGGGGATGTTCGGGCCTGCCAATCTTCCGCGGCCCCTTGTCGACAAGATTCGGGCGGAGCTGTCGCGTGTTCTGGCGACGCCTGAAATGCAGAAGATCTTCGCGACTAATACGATGGAGCGGCAAGATATGTCACCGGAACAGTTCGCACAGTTCATCCATGCCGATATTGAAAACTGGTCACGGCAGATCAAGGCGGCTGGCATCAAGCCTGACTGAGAAGAATTCTTCGAGGAATATGGAACTCAATCTCAAAGGCCGCACGGCGCTGATCACCGGCGCCTCACGCGGCATCGGCGAATCCGTCGCTCAGGTGATGGCAGCAGAAGGATGCAACCTCATCCTGACGGCCACGGACAGCGCCAAGCTCGGTCAATTGGCGTCCGACCTGAAGCAGAAGCACGGCGTTCGGGTTGAAACCCACGCCTTCGACTTGTCCAAGCATGACAACGTCAAGGCGCTGGCGGACGTGGCGGGCGATTGCGACATCCTGGTCAACAACGCCGGCGCTATTCCGCGCGGATCGCTCCATGAGGTGACGCCGGAGGCTTGGCGTCACGGCTGGGATTTGAAGGTGTTCGGCTACATCGACCTCACCCGTTACATCCTGCCGCGCATGTCCGCGCGAAAAAGCGGAGTCATCATCAACATCATCGGCATGGCTGCGGAGAGGGCGGAGCCGCAGTACATCGCGACGTGTTGCGGCAACGCGGCTTTGGTGATGTTCACGCAATGCATCGGCGGCGAAAGCATGCGCGACGGCGTTCGCGTCGTTGGTATCAATCCTGGGCCAATCATGTCGGACCGGCACCGCCGCGGCGCTGAGAGGGTCGCTGAGCGGGAGCTGGGCAGCAAGGATCGCTGGCCGGAATTATACAAACGCTTTCCGATCGGCCGTCCCGGCCGGGTGGAAGAAGTGGCGAACGTGGTGGCATTCCTCGCTTCTGATCAAGCGTCCTATATCAGCGGTGAGATCATCCGCATCGACGCGGGTCTCAAGGTCCGCGATCCAGTCTATTGATGCTGCGTGGAAGGGTATGTTGCATGATCGGCGATTATTGGTGTGCGCGATGAGCGAAGGGCAACTCCTGGTGGAGAAGCGCGGAGCCGCGGGTTGGCTGATCCTCGACAACCCTGCGAGACGAAACGCGCTCAACGCGGCGATGTGGCGGGGAATTCCCGAGGCGCTGGCGCAATTCGAGGCCGACCCAGAGGTCCGCTGTGTCGTACTTCGTGGAATCTGGCACCCAAGCGTTCACCGCTGGGGCCGACATTTCCGATTTCGATAGAATCCGCGCCGAGCGGCCCACCGGGAAATTTGAAAGCTTTCTCGAACAGGTGCTGCATTCGATCCAAAGCGCGTCGAAGCCATCAATCGCAATGATACATGGCTTCTGCTTCGGCGGCGGGCTGGAGCTCGCACTGGCATGCGACCTCCGCTACTGCGGCACCTCGGCCCAATTCGCTGTTCCGGCCGCAAAGCTCGGCGTGGGCTACAACATCGAAGGTCACAAGCTTCTGATTGAGGCGGTCGGTCAGGCGCGCGCTCGTGAGATCATGTATTTGGCGCGGCGATACAATGCCGAGGAGGCTGTCACCATCGGACTGGTCCAGCGCGCCATGCCGGATGGAGAGTTGGAAAGCTTCATTGACGGGGTATCAAAGACCATCTCGGAGAATGCGCCGCTTTCCATCGCCAATTCCAAATTGATCATCCAAGAGTTTGTGAAAGCATCCGGCGAGCCGGACCACGTTCGCATGAAGGCCTCCATCGAGCGTTGCAGGAGCAGCTCGGACGGCCGGGAGGGCCGCCAGGCCTTCATGGAGAAGAGAAAGCCCAACTTTACCGGATCTTGATCAGGCGCCGTTGTTGCCCCGGCTGGCCAAGCCACCGTCGATCGTGACCACGGTGCCGCTGATATAGCTGGCGAGGTCGGAGGCGAGAAATGCCACCATGCTCGCGATCTCCATCGGCTTGCCCGGCCGTCCGAATGGCAGTGGCTTGAAAAAGTTGCGCCATTTCTCGGCGTCGCCAAACTGATCCCGCGCACGCTTGCGCATGAGGCCTTCAAGCCGCTCGGTCTCGACCGGTCCCGGATTCACCCCGACCACTCGGATATTGTCGGCCGGAGCAGCCGCACCCAACGACTTGGTGAAGGCGATCAAACCGGCGTTGCCGGCCGAGCCGGCGATATACGTGGACTCCAGCCGCTCCCCCGCGACACCCAGGATGTTGACGATGACGCCGCCTTTGCGCGTTTTCATGGCTTCGTAAAAAGCACGCGTCATATTGATGTAGCCGAAGACCTTGAGGTCCCAAGATTGGCGCCAGCGCGTGTCGTCGATTTCGGACAAGCGGCCGCCCGGGATGGCACCGGCGTTGTTCACCAGAATGTCGATGTCGGGATGCGCCGTCGCAAGTTCATTGATCGCAGCGCTTGCAGAAAGATCGAGTGCATGAGTGACGACACGAACATTGTGGCTCGCGGCGATTTCGTTACGCGTTGCTTCCAGATCGGCCGCCGTGCGTGACACAAGAATGAGGTTGCAGCCTTCCTCGGCCAACACTGCGGCGATCGCGCTGCCGATGCCTTTGGAGGCGCCAGTGACCAGGGCGGTCCGGCCGTGCAGGTTTAAGTCCATGATGCCCGCTTCCCTTATTCCACCGTGATATTGGCGGCCTTCACGACGCTGGTCCACAGCGCCAGCTCCTGGGCAAGCATCTTGCCGAAGTCCTGCGGACTGCCGATCTTGACCTCAGCGCTAAGCGTGGCAAGGCGCGCGCGTGTCTCCGGCGGGGCGAGGCTTTGGCGGAGCGCAGCGTTGAGCTTGTCGACGATAACAGGGGGCGTTCCGGCCGGCGCCACCACGCCGAGCCAGAACGGTGCAGCCAGCTTAGGATAACCTGCATCCCGTGTGGTGGGCACGTCAGGCAATTGCGAACTGCGGTCGGCGCCGGCGATCGCCAGCGGGCGCAGGCTCCCGGACTGGATGTGCGGCAAGCTGCTGGTCATCGGGTCGCCGACCATCTGGACCTCCCCGGCCACGGCCGCGGCAAGCATGGGCGCCGTTCCGCGATAGGGCACGTGTAAGATGTTGATGCCGGCCTCGAGCTTGAATAGTTCGAGGAGGAGGTGTGGCGAGGTACCGAAGCCTTGCGTTCCCCAACTGATCTTGCCCGGATTGGCCTTGGCGTAGGCCACGACTTCGGCCAGCGATTTCACCGGCAGGGTCGGATTTACGGAAATGATCTGCGGCGTCTCGACCAGGAGCGCGACAGGCGCAAACACCTTGGCCGGGTCGTAGCCGATGTTCTTGTAAACGGCTGGGCCGGAGGTCAGCGCCCCTCCAGGGGTGATGAGGACGGTGTAGCCGTCGGGATCGGCGGCGGCGACCATCTTGGCGCCGTTACTGCCGCCTGCGCCGCCACCGTGGTTCTCCACCACGACGCTCTGGCCGAGCACCGCGCCGAGCCGGTCCGAGATGACGCGCGCCAGCACATCCACCGAGCCGCCGGGCGGGAACGGGACAACCATCTTGATAGGCTTGTTGGGGTAGGCCTGGGATTGGGCCGGGTTGATGCCAGGCAGGGCCCATGCGGCGCACAGCATCGCCGCAAGCAGGGCTTTCATCATCAGGTCGCCTCCCGGTGTTGGTCCAGCAATGTCGATGGTTAAGCTCCGACATCTCAGAGCGCCGTTGCCTACTTCAATCGTGAGGTTAGCGAGTGTTCTCTCTCGTCTCAATTACCCCCGGGATCGTACATCAACTGAGAAACCAGAACTGTTGTTGTAAACGGTCTGATTTCGTCGCATCAGAAATCAGTGGGTAGCGGTAGCCGGGAAACGGGATTTTGCTCGTGCAGAGACAACGGGTGTGAAAGCCACAGATTCCGCTTTCACGATCCAGCAGAGACGGAATCTCGAAGGCCAATCGGCGGAATGCCCGCCATGTCGGCGTCTATACCCGGAGACCGGAAAACACCCAACGATGTCGGGATGGGTGGTGGGCGCAGTAGGGATCGAACCTACGACCCGCTGATTAAGAGTCAGCTGCTCTACCAACTGAGCTATGCGCCCGGGCCGCGACGCGGGGCAAGCCCGCAGGCGGCGTGCTTAGCAAAGCGGTGACGGGCTGTCCAGCAAAGCGGCACCCCAAATCACCGCTCTATCGTCCTGGCGGATCACGAGAAAACCGCCGGGACAGGCCCGGCGGCTTCCGGCATGCGGCGATCGAGGGGGAGAAGGACGATCGCCGCCGTCGCTACTTTGCCGAGTTGCCTTACTGCGCGTCGGCGCGATGCTGCCAACGATGGTGGCCGCCTTCGAATCCGCGGTGACCGCCGCCCATGCGGAGCAGCATGGAGAACCGGTGTTTCTGTCCATCGTCGAGGCTCTTGTAGAGAGGCTCGGCGGCGTCGGCGAGCTTCTTCAGTCCGGCCGCGCGAGCGTTCATCGCATCGGCACCCTGGCGGAGACGGTCGACGAAGTCGCGACCGCCGGTTTGCGCGTTGTCGCCGCCGCGGCGCGCCTCGCGGCGGGCAGCGAAGCGATCGGCGCGCTCCTTCATGCGATCGGCGCGGGCTTTCGCGAGATCGCGCATCGCGGTCTCGACGGCCGGCCAGTTCTTCTCCTGCTCGGCGGTGAGCTCGAGGCCCGCCTTGAGAGCAGCAACGCGCGCGTCGGTCATCGCGGTGGTGTCTTCCGCGCTCGACCGAAAACCGCGCTCGTGCCGTGGCGCCTGTTGCGCCAGCGCGAAGCCGGCGCTGGCAAGCGTCAATGCGATCGTTCCAGCAGCGATTGTTTTCTTCATCATGGCCACCTCCTTGATGGCGTTGTTTCGATGGATGCAATAGTGGTGCGTGGCGCGCCGGACTCAAGTTAATGTTTGGCCATGACGCGGCGCGAAATCTGAACACGCGTTTAGCGACATGGCGCAAATGTGTCGGCAGCAAAACGCCGTGCTCGACCGAGAGCACGGCGTTGTCTTGCGCTGACGATCGCGAGCGATCAGCCCACTTCCGTCGAATGGACCCTGCCCTCGCTCACAGCAACGCCGCCGCGCTGCCGCCGCACCATCAGCTTGTTGAGCGCACCGAGATAGGCCTTCGCCGAGGCGACCAGCGTATCTGGGTCGGAGCCGCGCGATGTTACCGAGCGGCCTTCGCTCGCGAGCCGCACCGACACCTCGGCTTGCGCGTCGGTGCCTTCGGTGACGGCATGAACCTGGTAGAGCTCGAGCGTCGCCTCGTGCGGCACCAGCGACTTGATGCAGTTGAAGATCGCGTCGACCGGGCCGTTGCCCTCGCATTCTTCGAGCAAGGTGCGGCCCTCGATGTCGAGCTTCATGGTGGCGCGCTGCGGCCCGCGCGTGCCGGCGATTACCGACAGCGACACGAGCTTGACGCGATCCTGGGCGTGCGCGATCTCCTCGTCGACCAACGCCTCGATATCCTCGTCGTAGATCTGCTTCTTGCGATCGGCCAGCGCCTTGAAGCGGACGAAGGCATCCTCGAGCTGGTTGTCGCCGAGCTTGTAGCCGAGCTCCTCCAGCTTGTGCACGAAGGCGTGGCGCCCGGAGTGCTTGCCCATCACCAGCGAGGTCTGCTTCACGCCGACGCTCTCCGGCGTCATGATCTCGTAGGTCTGGGTGTGCTTCAGCATGCCGTCCTGGTGGATGCCGCTCTCGTGGGCGAACGCGTTTCTTCCGACGATCGCCTTGTTGAACTGCACCGGGAACGAGGTCGCCGCGGACACGAGCTTTGACGCGCGTGTCAGCATCGAGGAGTCGATGCCGGTCCAGTACGGCAGCACATCGTTGCGCGTCTGGATCGCCATCACGACTTCTTCAAGCGCGGCGTTGCCGGCCCGCTCGCCGATGCCGTTGATGGTGCATTCGATCTGCCGCGCGCCGGCATTGATGCCGCTGAGCGAGTTCGCCACCGCCATGCCGAGGTCGTTGTGGCAATGCACCGAGAAGCGCGCCTGGTCGGAGTTCGGCACCGCCTCGCGGAGCCGCTTCATCATCCGGAAGTACTCGTCCGGTACGGTGTAGCCGACCGTATCGGGGATGTTGATCGTCGTGGCGCCGGCCTTGATCGCGGCCTCGACGCAGCGGCAGAGGAAATCGAACTCGGTGCGGGTGGCGTCCTCTGCAGACCATTCGACGTCGTCGGTGTGGGTGCGCGCGCGCGTGACCTGCGAGATCACCATCTCGTAGACCTCGTGCGGCTCCTTCTGAAGCTTGTATTTCATGTGCACCGGCGAGGTGGACAGGAAGGTGTGGATGCGCTTGCGCTTCGCCGGCTTGATCGCCTCGGCGCAGCGGTCGATGTCCTTGAAGGCGGCGCGCGACAAGCCGCAGATCACCGCGTTCTTGGCACGGATCGCGATCTCGTGGACGGCGGCGAAGTCGCCCTCCGAGGCGATCGGAAAGCCGGCCTCGATGATGTCGACGCCCATGTCGTCGAGCAATTCGGCGACCTCGAGCTTCTCATCGTGGGTCATGGTGGCGCCCGGGCATTGCTCGCCGTCGCGCAAGGTGGTGTCGAAGATGACAACGCGGTCCTTCTCGGACTTCGCTGACGTGCTCATGGAAGTAGTCCTTTTCGCTTTGCGCCCTGGCTCCCTTGGGAGATTTGGCGCGCTGGGGTGCTGGTCATCTGCAATCCCCCTGAGTGTCCAGGCGCAAGCGCCCAGCCGACCCTCAGGGGCAGATAAGCAGCAGCAGCCCGACGAGAATGAGGGCAGCATCCGGCCGGACCTGATCGGCCCCCGGAGCGATCGCGCAGATGGTATGGCGCGTCGACAATTGCCCAAATCCTCGCTGTCGGCCGTCCCAGGGTGGCGGAAACGGGTTAACCCCCCGTAAACCCTGGATGGTCTGACGTGCCTTGTGTAGCGGATGGACCGGGCGCGCGGCAAGGGCTGTCCGGCGACGGGCGGTTTCGCGGAACTTTTTCGCCAGCCGAATCAGTGTCGCCGCCCCTTCCCTGCGCGGCAATTTTTGATAAAATCTTCCGATTACCGTCTCTTCAAGTCCGTTTCCGACGAGGCCAACGTGGCGTTATTGCAGCGCGCGCGAAATGTTCTGCTTGAACGCCGAGGGTATTGGCTCGTTCCAATCACGACAATGCTGGTCGTGGCGTTCGTCTTGTTCGCCATCTCCGCCGGGGGGCGCGTCGTTTCGGCCATCTACCTGATGCGCTGAGTTCAATTTCTCTCGATCCGAGCATTTCCATGAAGCGCGCCTTGCAGAACGCTGCCATCTTCCTGACCTCATGCCTGATCGCTCTCGCAGGCATCGAAGGGGCGCTGCGGCTCTGGGGACCCGACGTCATCCGGATGGGCAGCGCATTCACGTTCCATCGGTTCGATCCGGTCCTCGGCTGGGACAATCTGGCCGGCGCCGAAGGCCGCTTCACACGCATCGAGTTCAGCTATCCGGTCCGGATCAACGCGGATGGGCTTTGGGACGCCGACATTCATGACAAGGCCCCCCACGAATTCCGTGTCGCCGTGCTGGGCGACAGCTTCACCTGGGGCCTTGGCGTCGGCTATGGCGAGCGCTTCACCGAGGTCGTCGAATCCCGCAACGTCCGCTTCAATGTCCTGAATTTTGGCGTCACCGCATTTTCGCCGGTTCAGCACATGCAGCAGCTTGACCGTGTGTTCGCCATGAAGGCCGATTACGTCGTCATGGCGATCTGTCTTGCCAACGACGTCTACGAGAACGTGATCTTCAATGCGTACAATCATCCAAAGCCGTACGTCACGCTCAACCCCGATGGCGAAAGCTTCGAGGTCCGCGGCTATCCGCTGCCGGAACGCGTCGAGGTCGGCTCCTATCTGTTCGGCTGGACGTCCCACTCGCGCATCATCAGCCTGGTGAACCTGTACGTGAATCAAAAGCACCAGAAGCCGCTGGAAGCGATCGACGAGATGACCGACGCATCGCTGCTTTACGTTCCGCCCGACAAGCTGCCGCCGGCCGACCGCAAGCGCGTCGCCGAAGCATTCAAGCTGAACGAGCTGATCATGGCTTCAATGAAGAAGAGGATCGACGCCGCCATCGGTCCCAACCGGTTCGCCGTCCTTCTCGTGCCGACCAAGTGGGACTATCCCGGCAACCTGCCGCGACCGGATGGCGTCCCCGACACCGTGGCAACGAATGTCCTGGCGAGCCTGTCCCGCCTCGGCATCCCGGCGATCGACGGCCGCAAGGTCCTGACGCAGGACGATTTCTGGAAACGCGACATGCACTGGAACGCGAGCGGCCACAAGAAGATCGGCAATCAGCTCGGCGCGTTCCTGGAAAAAGTGATCGACTAGATCGTCGTCATTCGCTAGCCGCGCAATGCCGGCATGACCTCGCTGGCGAACAGCTCGATCGAGCGCTTGGCTTCGGCCAGCGTCATGTCGCCGAAAGAAGAATTGGCCGACGAAGTAATCGGCGCCGGCCTCCGTCATCTGCTTGCGGACGATCTCGGTCACCGTGCGCGGCGACCCGCACAAGCCCCGGGTATCGGCGACCATGCCGGCGAATTGCCGGGGCCGCGCGTGCATCGGCGAGCGGCCGTACTGCTTGAACAGCGCGTTGAAGCTGTCGTGCCACATCGGGTACGCGCGCTCGGCCAGGTGCGACGCCGCAGCGTCGGTGTCGGCGACCACCAGCATGCGGCCGAGCCCGAATTTCGGCATCCGGCCGGCGCGACCGCTCTCGGTCCAGGCGGCGCGGTAGTGGTCGCTGAAGCCGCGGGTCGCGGCGACGCCGTCGAGGCTGATGACGTTGAGGCCCTGCTTGGCGCTACGCACAGCGCTGTCGTTGGCATGTACGCCGTACCAGATCGGCGGATGCGGCTTCTGCAGCGGCTCCATCTCCATCGGTACATTGTCGAAGCTGAAATGCTTGCCCTTGAAGCTCACTGTCTTCTCGCGCAGCCCCTGCATGACGACGGCGAGCGCCTCGTCGTAGATGTCGCGCGCCTGGGCCGGGTCGGTGCCGTAGAGATCGAGCTCGATCGGCGAGGCACCCCGGCCGAAGCCGACATCGAGCCGGCCGCCGCTCATCTGATCGAGCATGCAGATTTCCTCGATCATGCGAAGCGGGTGATAAAGCGGCAGCGCGTAGATCATCGGTCCGAACCGCAGCCGCTTGGTGCGCTGCGCCACCGCCGCCAGGAACACGCTCGGCGACGGCGCCATGCCGAGCGGTGTCCCATGGTGCTCGGCGATGTGATAGGCGTGAAAGCCGGCGCGGTCGTAAAGCTCGACGCTGGCCAGCCGCTCCTCGTAGTAGTCCGCCTGCGGCGACCGGCTGGCGTCGACGTGATCGAAGATTCCGAATTCCATCGCGGCTTACGCTAGTGCGTGCCTCCCGCCGCATCGACAAACTTGTTGGTGTAAGTCTTCGACAAGTCGACGTGCGCGGCCTTGACCTCCGGTGACGACTGGCTGAACACGTCGAGCACGGCCTGGGCGCCCTTCGGGTCCATCTTGCCGGTGGTCGAATACATCGGAATGGTGTTCTTCAGCGCCGCCAGGTAGAGCGTCTTGTCGGGGCCGACCAGGTTCTCGGGCATCTTCGCCATGATCTCCTCGGCGGTGTGGGCGTGGATCCACTTCAAAGTGGCAAGGATGGCGTTGGTCAGCGCCTGGGTCTCCTTCGGATGTGCCGTGATCCAAGCCGCCTTGGTGTAAAGCGCGCCGCCCGGATACTCGCCGCCGAACACCGACAGCGTGTCCTTCTGGGTGCGGGTGTCGCTCAGGATCGTCAGGTCCTTGTTGCGGGCCTGGAGCTGGGTGATGGCCGGATCGAGCATCACCGCGGCGTCGACCGAACCCTGCTCCATCGCGGCGACCGCGGTGGCGGCGAGGCCGATGCCGACGACTCCCACCGAGTTGGTGTCGACGCCGTTCTTGCCGAGCAGATATTTCAGGAAGAAATCCGTCGAGGAACCGGGAGCGCTGACGCCGACCTTCTTGTCCTTCAGGTCCTTCACCGACTTGATGGTGGCGGTCTGCTTCGGGCCGACCACCAGCGCGAGGCCCGGATAGCGGTCATAGACCACGAAGGCCTGGAGTTCCTGGTGCTTGGCCGCGAGATTGACGCAGTGGTCGAAATAGCCGGAGACCACGTCGGCGCTGCCGCCGATCACCGCGGTGAGCGACTGCGAGCCGCCTTTGAAGTCGACCAGCTCGACCTCGACGCCCGCCTTCTTGTATTCGCCGAGTTGCTCGGCCAGCACTGTTGGCAGGTAGCACAGACAGCCGGCGCCGCCGACCGCGATGGTGACCTTCTGCGCCGCGGCGGCGCCGGACATCAGCATGAGCGCGGCAAGGCCGGCCAGAGTATTCCTGATCATGGACATGATCGTCCTCCCTTTAGGTTCTTGTTTCCGAGGCGACCGGGCGCCACACCAAGAGCCGGTTCTCGACCAGCGTCACCAGCCAGTCGATGACAATGACGAAAGCCGCCAGCACGAACATACCGGCGAACACGCCGGCCACGTCGAACACGCCCTCGGCCTGCTGGATCAAGTAGCCGAGGCCAGCCGCGGAGCCGAGATATTCGCCGACCACCGCGCCGACCACCGCGAAGCCGACCGACGTGTGCAAGGACGAGAACATCCACGACAGCGCCGACGGCCAATAGACATGCCGCATCAGCTGGCGGTCGTTCATGCCGAGCATGCGCGCGTTGGCGAGCACGGTCGGGCTCACCTCCTTGACGCCCTGATAGACGTTGAAAAACACGATGAAGAACACCAGCGTGACGCCGAGCGCGACCTTCGACCAGATGCCGAGGCCGAACCACAGCGTGAAGATCGGGGCCAGAACCACGCGCGGCAGCGCGTTCGCCATCTTGACGTAGGGGTCGAACACCGCGGCGGTGCGCGGCTGCTGGGCGAACCAGAAGCCGACCAGGACGCCGCCGACCGAGCCGATCACGAAGGCCAGCATCGCCTCAAGGAGCGTGATCCAGAGATGCTTCCAGATCGTGCCGTCCGCGAACCACTTGACGACGCGCGCCGCGACGTCGACCGGATTGGAGAAGAAGAACGGCGGCAGCAACGTGCTGCCGCCGATCGGGACCGTGGTCAGCACGTACCATGCCGCAACCGAGATAACGGCGATCAGAAGCTGCAACGCGAGGAGCGTGGTGCGTGACACCCGATCAAGCTCCTCTCGTCACACCGCCACCGCGCACGCCAGCGCGGGCTTACGGATGCTGGAACCGGAGAACAAGTCCGGTCGCTTCCTTGACGTGGCCATCCAGCGCCTTCGATCACCTCGTCGCGCGTCATGCCGGGCTTGAGAGCGGTCGGCTCAAGATCGGTGGCCATCAGCGTGAAGGTGTAGTGGTGCGGCGCACCGGGAGGCGTGCAGGGACCGGAGTAGTGTCCGACCTTCATCAGGCTCTGGCCGCCGACATACTTGCTGCTATCCTTGGCGGCCTCGCCCTCGGCAAAACCGGTCACGGTCGGCGCGATGCCGTAGGCGACCCAATGGCTCACGCCGCCCGGCGGCCGGCCTTCTGGATCGAACATCAGCAGCGCAAAGCTTTTGGTCCCCGCCGGTGGATTGGCCCAGGCGAGCGGCGGCGAGACGTTCTCGCCCACGCAGTTCGGATTGGCCTTGCCGTCGCCGGCATTCTTCTTCGCCATGATGGCGCCGTCCTGGTAGGCGGACGAAGTCAGGCTGAAGACCTTGCCGTCGGCGGCGTTCGCAACCTGTGCAGTGCCGGCCGCCAGCGCGCTCGCCAGCAACAGGCTTGAGAGATGACGCATGTTGATTTCCTCCGGTGGGTTTCAAGGCTCTTGAACGGCCCTGCGGCAGTGTATCGGTGGGAACAAGAGCATTGCAACATCACCCCCCGGTCTGGGCGTAGCCCTTCATCACTTCGGCCTTCAGCGTCTGCCATATCTCGCGGTGGAGCTGATGGAACGCCGGGTCGAGCTTGACCTCGGCGATGTCGCGGGGCCGCGACAGCGACACCCGCCAGTCGCCGATGATGCGGGCGGCCGGCCCGGCCGACATGATGACCACGCGATCGGACAGCGCGATCGCCTCCTCCAGATCGTGAGTGACGAACAGCACCGCCTTCCTGTCGGCGCTCCACAGATCGAGCAACAGATTGCCCATGATCTGCCGGGTCTGGGCATCGAGCGGGCCGAACGGCTCGTCCATCAGCAGGATTTTCGGATCGCGGATCAGCACCTGGGCGAGGCCGACGCGCTTCCTCTGCCCGCCCGACAGCATGTGCGGATAGCGACCGCCGAAGGTGCCGAGGCCGACGCGATCGAGCCACTCCTGCGCGCGGCGGCGTGCCTCATCGCGCGGCGTGCCGGCGGTCTCCAGACCGATCGCGACGTTCTCCAGCGCGGTCTTCCAGGGAAACAGCGCATCGGCCTGGAACAGGTAGCCGGACTGGCGGTTCAGACCGGATAGCGCCGCGCCGAAAATCTGCACGCGGCCCTGCGACGGCGGGAACAACCCGGCGGTGACATTGAGCAGCGTTGATTTGCCGCAGCCGGTCGGCCCGACGATGGCGACGAACTCGCCGTCGGCGACTTCGAGCGAGGCGCGCTGCACGGCCGCATAGCTGCCGCCACCGGCCAGCCGAAACGTGATGTCGACGTCGGCGAGCGCAACCGCGGCGGTGCTCATGCCATCCCCCTGGCAGGCGGTGCGCCTGCCGTCGGCAAACTAGCGGGACACCATTCCCTTGATCAACCCGGCGTCGATCAGCAGCCGGTTGAAGCGGCGAACTTCGGCGCCGCCGGCGCACTGAAAGAACAGGCCGTGGCAGCGCTGCAGGATTTTCTTCTGCTCGATGAACGACGGATCGAGCGGCAGGCCGGCCGCCTCCTGGACGACAAGGGGGATGTACGGCGCCTCAAGCCGGTCGAGCGCCGACGAAACATCCTTCGGCGTGTAGTTGACCCCGTCGATGGCGTAATAGGTCGTGAAGTAGCGCGGGTCGTAGGACATGATGCGTTGCGCGATCATCTCCTCGGTGGCGGCCGGATCGATGAACTGCGCCATGCCGGGCTGATGGTCGCCGAAGCGGACGATCAGGAACGGCTGTCCCGGAAACTCTTTCGCCAGACGCGCCTTGAAGGCGGCGTAGTCGGAGGCGCTGAGCGACTGGCGGCGCAGATATTCGTCGAGCTGGGGGTCGTTGCCCGGTGGTTTCCAATTGGGAGTGAGCTCGGGCTTCAGCGTGTTCCACCACGGGAAGTGGTTGAACATCGTATAGGTCATGACGAACTGCGGCCGGCCGTCCTGCTCGGCTGCCATCGTCTTCAGCGCCTGGTCGAAGTAGAAGCTGTCGGGCTCGAAGTCACCGGCCTTCATGTCGGCGGAATCGAAGAAATGACGGATGCCCGCGGTCGTCTGGAATTTCTTGGCGCTGAGGAAGGCGCCGTAGGCGGGATAGAGCGAGATCGTCTTGTAGCCGCAGCGGCGCAACTCCTGCGGCAGGCCACGCTTGACGCGGCCGGCAGCGATCCGGGTGACGTAGTAGCTGAGGCGGCCGTAGGAGCGCGCCGACAGCCCGGTCAGCACGTTGTATTCGGTGTACCAGGTCGGGCCTCCCGAGCCTTCGACGAAGAGCTTGCGCTCCTTGCCGTCGAACGACACGAAATGCGGGCCGTAGCCTTCCGGCAGCTTGATGCCCGGTACCGCGCGGGCATCGAAGCTCGCCTCGTCCAGCAGCAGGATGATGTTCGGCGGCTTGTGGGCCGGCGTGCACGGCTCATCCACCGCTGCCCGCAACTGATCGGCCGTCGTGGTGTCGAAGTCGATCCAGCCCTTGGTCGAAAGCTGATAGGCCGTCGTCAGCCCGGAGCGGACGAAGGTCGAGACATGATTGATGCCCTGGAACTGCTGCCAAGGCTCCTCCGGCACCGCGAGCGCCAGCAAGGTGATGATGACCGTGCAACCGAGCGCGGCGGCCAGCGAGACGAGCCGGGGCACGCGGAACGGATCGATCCGCCAAAGCAGCACCAGCGCCGGTATCAGGATCAGCAGGCCGAGGACGAGGAAAACGCGGAGATCCGGAAAGATCGAGAGCAGGAAGGCGACGGTATCGGAATCGATGATCAGCACATCGAAAAAGTTGATCACCATCCAGAGCACGGAGAACTTGAGCTGCGACATCACCACGATGACGCCGAACATGCAGAGCGACAGCGCCGCGGCGACGCCGGGGCGGCGCAACAGCGCAAGCCATGCGAAATTGAGCAGCGCCCAGGCCAACAGATAGATGGTCGGGGCGAACCAGTCGTACTCAGTGCACGCCATCAGGATGAGCGCAGCGAGATGAATCACGGCGATCACGCCGATCGGCCGCCAGCGCGCGGTCCCGAAGCGTCCAATCGCCGCAATGGAGGTGAGGGTTGCGAGCGACATGGTCAGAGCCGCTTGATCAGGCCGGCGTCGATCAGCAGCCGGTTGAAGCGGCGCGTTTCGGCGCCGCTGGCGCACAGATAGAACAGGCCGTTGCAGCGCTGGAAAATGCGCTTCTGCTCGGCGAACGAGGCGTCGAGCGGCACGCCCGCCGCCTCCAGGATCACCAGCGGCAGATAGGGAGCATCGAGGCCGTTGACCGCCGATGACAGATCGGGCGGCTGGTAGTTCAGCGTGTCGATCGAGTAATAGGTGGTGAAGTATTTCGGATCGGCGGCGTCGATGCGGCGGCCGATCGCAGGATCGTCGAGGCCGGGTTCGACGATCTTCTTGGCGAACAGCGGCTGATGGTCGCCGAAGCGCACGATCAGGAACGGCTCGTCCGGGAAGTCGCGCTTGAGCCGCTCGACGAAGGCTTGGTAGTCGTGCGCACTCATGTCCTGGCGGCGCAGATATTCATCGATACGCTGACCGCCGACGTCGGCGTTGCCGAGGTCGCGCCAGCCGGCGTCGAGGTCGGCGCGGTAGCGGTAGGTCCACGGGAAATGGTTCGCCATCAGATAGGTGAGGACGAACATCGGTCCTTGGGCGTGGTCGCGCTTCAGAAGATCGGCGGCGAAGCCGTAGTAGAATGCGTCGGGTTCGACCTCGCGGGTTTTCATGTCCTTGGCGTCGTAGAAATGATCGATGCCGAGCGTCTTCTGGAAATTCCGCGCGCTCAGGAAGGCGCCGAGCCAGGGATACAGGCTGTAGGTGGTGTAGCCGCAGTTGTGCAGCGCGTTCGGCAGGCTTCGGGTGACGCGGCCGGCGGCAATGCGCGTGACGAACTCGGCGAAGCGGCCGAACGAGCGCGCAGAGAGGCCGCTTAGCACGTTGTATTCGGTGTACCAGGTCGGGCCGCCGGCGCCCTCGACCACGAAGTTGCGCTCCTTGCCGTCGAACGAACGGAAGTGAGTTCTGATAGCCCGCCGGCACCTTGATGCCCGGCACGGTCGAGATGTCGAAGCTCGACTCGTCGAGAACGAGAACGATGTGCGGCAGCCGTTGCGCCGGCCTTGCAGGCCGGCGCCGCCGCCGATGACAGGTGCCCATGGACCGTGCTGTCGGATTCCATGAGCCCGCGCGTCGAGACATCGAACAGCGCCAGCGCCCCGGAGCGGGCGAACTGCGAGACGTAATCGGCGGACTCGAACGCCTTCTCGCGGTCCATCGGCGCCGCCAAGGACAGGCCGCCGAGCGCAGCGAGACAGAATACGGCGCCGATCGTCGAGAGCCTGACCCGCACCCGGAACGGATCGAGCCACCACAGCAGCACAAGCAGCGGCAACAGAATGCCGGCGGCCGCGGCTACTCGCGAGGCAAGTCCCGGGAAACACCGTGAGCAGGAAGGACACGGTGTCGGCGTCGATCAGCATGACGTCGACGAAATTGGCGCTCATGATCAGCACGTCCTGCTTGAACTGCGACAGCAGGATCAACAGCACGATCATGATGAGCGACAGTCCCGCAGCGACCGCGGGCCGTCGCAGGAGGGCGAGCCAGGTGAAGTTGAGCAGCCCCCAGGCGAGCAGGAACGCCAGCCGCGGAACCAGATCGTCCTCGGTGTGAAGCAGAATGCCCAGCGCGGCGAGGTGCAGCAGCACGAGCGCGGCAGCGCCCAAACGAGAGCGCAGGCCGGTCGAAAGGGCCAGCTTGGTGCGATGCAAAAAAACGAGGGCGGGCGGCATGTTACCGGCGCGCCGCCCGGATCTAGCACTGTTACAGCCGGCGGCGAACCGATGTCATCATTCTGTAATAATCGCGGCGAGGCAAGGCCCACCCGAGTTCCGGGCGGCCCTTATCACGGGTCAGCGTAAAGAAGGCGGGGCGCTGCGCGCCCGCTCCCGACAGCTCGGGGTCAGTTCCTGCTGCGGTCGACCATGGCCCGCTGCTTGATCCAGGGCATCATCTCGCGGAGCTTGGCGCCGACCTGCTCGATGGAGTGCTCGGCGAGCTTGGCGCGGGTGGCCTTGAACGAGGCCTGGTTGACCTTGTTCTCCAGCATCCAGTCGCGGGTGAACCGGCCGGACTGGATGTCGGCCAGGATGCGCTTCATCTCGGCTTTGGTCTCGGGCGTCACCACGCGGGGACCGGAAACGTACTCGCCGTATTCCGCGGTGTTGGAGATCGAGTAGTTCATGTTGGCGATGCCGCCCTCGTAGATCAGGTCGACGATCAGCTTCACCTCGTGCAGGCACTCGAAGTAGGCCATTTCCGGCGCGTAACCCGCCTCGCACAGCGTCTCGTAGCCGGCCTTGATCAGCTCGACGAGGCCGCCGCAGAGCACGGCCTGCTCGCCGAACAGGTCGGTCTCGCACTCCTCCTTGAAGGTCGTCTCGATGATGCCGGCGCGGCCGCCGCCGATCGCCGAGGCATAGGACAGGCCGAGGTCGTGGGCGTTGCCCGAAGCGTCCTTGTGGATGGCGACCAGGCACGGCACGCCGGCGCCGCGCTGGTACTCCGAGCGGACGGTGTGGCCCGGCCCCTTCGGCGCGATCATCAGCACGTCGAGGTCGGCCCGCGGCTCGATCAGGTTGAAATGCACATTGAGGCCGTGGGCGAACATCAGCGCCGCGCCGTTCTTCATGTTGGCGGCGAGATGGTCGCGGTAGATGTCGCCCTGCAATTCGTCGGGGGTCAGCATCATCATGACGTCGGCCCACTTGGCGGCCTCGGCGACCTCCATGACCTTGAACTTTTCGCCCTCGGCTTTCTTGATGCCCTGGGAGCCCTTGCGGAGCGCGATCGCGACGTCCTTGACGCCGCTGTCGCGCATGTTGAGCGCATGGGCGTGGCCCTGGCTACCGTAGCCGATGACGGCGACCTTTTTGCCCTTGATCAGGTTCAGGTCGGCGTCGCGGTCGTAATAAACACGCATGGTCTTAACCCCTACTCAGCTCTTATTTGGCCGTTTTCGGCCCGTTGATTTTCCCGTGGTTTTCTAGGTGCAATGGCCGGCTGGGACAAGCCCGGCGGGCCATAAAGTCCTCACATCGCATCCGCCCCACGGGCAATCGCCACCACCCCGGTGCGGGACACTTCGACCAGGCCGAGCGGCAGCATCAGCGCGATGAACTGCTCGATCTTCTCGGTGGCCCCTGTGATCTCGAACGTGAAGCTTTCCGTCCCGGCATCGATCACCCGGGCGCGGAAGGCGTCGGCGAGGCGCAGCGCCTCGACGCGCGGCTCGCCGGTGCCGCGGACTTTGACCATGGCGAGTTCGCGCTGGATCGACGGAACGGAAAGCGTCGTCATGTCGACCACCCGGTGGATCGGCACCAGGCGGTCGAGCTGGTTCTTGATCTGCTCGATCACCATCGGCGTGCCTCGCGTCACGATGGTGATGCGGGAGAGATGTTTCTCGTGCTCGGTCTCCGACACGGTGAGCGAGTCGATGTTGTAGCCGCGGCCGGAGAACAGGCCGATCACGCGCGCCAGCACGCCGGGCTCGTTGTCGACAATCACTGACAAGGTGCGGGTCTCGATCTTTTCCGCAACCGGCGCATTCGGGTAGTGGGATGTTGAACTCACGCGGCTTGCTCCTAAACCAGCATCTTGCCTTCTTCGGTGACCGCTTCGTCGACGCTCTCGCCGGAATCGCCGAGCAGCATCTCGTTGTGGGCGCGGCCGGACGGGATCATCGGGAAGCAGTTCTCGTTCTGGTCGACCACGCAGTCGAACAGCACCGGCTTGTTGATGCCGATCATCTCCTTGATGGCGCCATCGAGATCGCCTGGCTTCTCGCAGCGGATGCCGACCGCGTGATAGGCCTCGGCGAGCTTGACGAAGTCCGGCAGCGAATGGGTGTAGCTCTCGGCGTAGCGGCCGCCGTGCAACAGCTCCTGCCACTGCCGCACCATTCCCATGTATTGGTTGTTGAGGATGAACACCTTGACCGGCAACTGGTGCTGCACGGCGGTCGACATCTCCTGCATGTTCATCAGGATCGAGGCTTCGCCTGCGATGTCGATCACCAGCGACTGCGGATGCGCCATCTGCACGCCGATCGCCGCGGGCAGGCCGTAGCCCATGGTGCCGAGGCCTCCGGATGTCATCCAGCGGTTCGGCTCCTGGAAGCCGTAGAACTGCGCCGCCCACATCTGGTGCTGGCCGACCTCGGTGGTGATGTAGGTGTCGCGGTCCTTGGTCAGCTCATAGAGGCGCTGGATGGCGTATTGCGGCTTGATGATGGAATCGGACTTCTTGTAGGAGAGTGATTTCTTGGCTCGCCATTTGGCGATCTCTTTCCACCACTCACCCAGCGCCGGCTTCTGCTCAGGCTGCGCCTTGCCGTCGCGCCACAGCTTGAGCATATCCTCGAGCACGTTGGCGCAGTCGCCGATGATCGGCACGTCGACCTTGACGTTCTTGTTGATCGACGACGGGTCGATATCGACATGGATCTTGGTCGAGCCCGGCGAGAACGCATCGATCCGGCCGGTGATGCGGTCGTCGAAACGGGCGCCGATGCAGATCATCAGATCGCAGTCGTGCATCGCCCAGTTGGCCTCCCAGGTGCCGTGCATGCCGAGCATGCCGAGCCACTGCGGATCGGAGGCCGGGACGGCGCCGAGCCCCATCAGCGTCGAGGTGATCGGGAAGCCGGTCGTCTTGACCAGTTCGCGCAGCAGCGCGCTGGCGCGCGGGCCGGAGTTGATGATGCCGCCACCGGTGTAGAACAGCGGCCGCTTGGCGCGCCGCATCAGCTCGACCGCCTCGGCGATACGCTTCGGATCGCCCTTGAGCCGGGGCTTGTAGCCCTGATGCTGGAACGTGGTCGGCTTCGAATAGGTGCCCTTGGCGAACTGGATGTCCTTCGGGATGTCGACCACCACTGGTCCCGGCCGGCCGCTCGATGCGATGTGGAATGCCTCGTGCAGCACCCGCGGCAGGTCCTCGATGCGCTTCACCAGGTAGTTGTGCTTGGTGCACGGCCGGGTGATCCCGACCGTGTCGCACTCCTGGAAAGCGTCGTTGCCGATCAGGTGGGTCGGCACCTGGCCGGTGATGACGACGATCGGGATCGAATCGCAAAGCGCGTCAGTCAGGCCGGTGACGGCGTTGGTGGCGCCGGGGCCGGAGGTGACCAGCACGCAGCCGACTTTGCCGGTCGAGCGCGCATAACCTTCGGCGGCATGGACCGCGCCCTGCTCGTGGCGGACCAGGATGTGCTGGACCATCTGCTGCTGGAAAATGGCGTCATAGATCGGCAGCACCGCGCCGCCCGGATAGCCGAACACGTGCTGCACGCCCTGATCGGCGAGAGCCGCGATCACCATTTCGGCGCCGGTCATTTCTTTGCGTCATTTCTCAACTCCGCTCCGAATGCTCTGGAGGTCTTCTGGAAGCCTGTCCGAAATTAAAAAAGGGGCCCAAAAGCCCCCGTTTGCGTACCGTCCTCAAAAGATGGCCTCATCAGCCACCCCCGACGGTACGCCCCCCTACGATTACGAGGTCTCGAGTAATAAAATTGCGCATATCAATAGACTTTCGGCATTTCGTTGCGCGTTCTATACGGCGAGATGGGCCCGGCGGTCAAGTCAAAAACCATGACCGACGCAATAGCAACTTTTAGCAAATTTCACCGCCCGTTCATCTGGCGGAAAGGTCCCGGCAACGTCAGAACATTCACAATGGCTGGTTCGGGACCTGCGACAAAAGGATAGACCTCCAGTGGATGCCTCTCCCACCAGAGCTAAGGGCGTATGGCGCCGACGCAGCGTCATTCTAACGGCATGCCTCCTGGTCGCCGCAATAGGAATTGGCACATATCTGGTGCGACGTGGTGTCGTACCCGCCGAGGCCTCGCGAGGCGCTCCGCCGGCGGTCCCGGTCAGCGTGGCGGCTACAACCCGCCAGGATATGCCGATCCAGTTGATCGGGCTTGGCACGGTGCAGGCGACCTTCACGGTCGGCATCCATACCCAGGTCGACGGCAAGCTGCTCGACGTGCTCTTCAAGGAAGGTCAGCACGTCAAGAAGGGCGATATCCTCGCCAAGATCGATCCGCGGCTGTTTCAGGCCGCCCTCGATGCCGCCAAGGCCAAAAAGGCCCAGGACGAGGCGCAACTCGCGTCGTTCCAGAAGGACCTGACACGGTTCCAGACGCTCGGCACCAAGGGCTACGAAACCCAGCAGAACCTCGATCAGCAGCAGGGCAAGGTCGACACTTCCAAGGCCGCGGTCACCGCAGATGACGCCGCCATCGAGACCGCGCAGACCAATCTCGACTACACCGACATCCGCGCGCCGAGCGACGGCCGCATGGGCGTGCGTCTGGTCGATCCGGGCAATCTGGTGCGCGCCACCGACGCCGGTTCGATCGCGATCCTGGTGCAGGCGCAGCCCGCGGCCGTGCTGTTCACCCTTCCCGCCCACACGCTCGATGACGTGCGCGAGGCCCAGAAGCGCGGCGACGTCGAGGTCATTGCCTACGACCGCGATAACCGCAAGGCGTTGAGCACCGGCAAGCTCGCCACCATCGACAACGTCATCGACCAGACCACCGCGAGCTACAAGCTCAAGGCGACCTTCGCCAACGGTGACGAAAAACTGTGGCCTGGTGAGTTCGTCAACGCGCGGCTTCTGGTCGACACCGTCCGCAATGCACTGACGGTGCCGGACGCCGCCGTCCAGCGCGGGCCCAACGGGCTGTTCGCCTGGACCCTGTCCGCGGACAACAAGGCTACGCCGAAGCCGATCCAGGTTGGGCCGTCGGTTGGCGGGATGACCATCGTCACCTCCGGCCTCGACGACGGCCAGCGCGTCGTCACCGGCGGGCAATACAAGCTGCGCACCAACGCGCCGGTCAGCATCACCGACAAGCCGTCGGACGACGCCGCCTCATGAACATCTCGGAACCGTTCATCCGCCGGCCGATCGCAACGACGCTGCTGATGGCAGCGGTCGCCTTCGTCGGCATCGCCGCCTTTCCGTTCCTGCCGGTCGCGCCGCTGCCGCAGGTCGACTTCCCGACCATCCAGATCACCGCCACCTGGCAGGGCGCCAGCGCCGAAACCATCGCGACCTCGGTTGCGGCTCCCTTGGAGCGGCAGTTCGCGCAGATTCCCGGCATCACCCAGATGACGTCGCAGAGCGCGCTTGGCGCCGCCACGATCGTCATCCAGTTCGAGCTCAACCGCAACATCGACTCGGCGGCGCAGGACGTGCAGGCGGCGATCACCGTCGCCGGCAAGCAATTGCCCCAGGCGATGACGACGCCGCCGAGCTACAAGAAGGTCAACCCGGCGGATTCGCCGATCCTGCTGCTGACGTTGCGCTCCGACACCATCCCGCTGGTCACGGTCGACGAATACGCCGACCTGTTCCTGGCCCAGCAGATTTCGCAGGTGCCTGGCGTCGCCCAGGTCTCGATCTTCGGCGATCGCACGCCCTCGATCCGCGTCCAGATCGACCCGGCCAAGCTCGCCAACAGCGGGCTTACGCTGGAGGACATCCGCTCGACGCTGATCAGTTCGACCACCAACAGCGCGAAAGGCACGCTCAACACCACGAAATCGAGCTTCACCGTCGCCGCCAACGACCAGATCACCACCGCCGAGCAGTTCAACGATGTGATCATCGCCTACCGCAATGGCGCGCCGATCCGGGTCAGCGACGTCGGCCAGGCGGTCTCCGACCAGATCGACCGCAACGTCGCCGCCTACCAGAACAACAAGGACGGCATCATCCTCGCGGTGTTCAAGCAGCCGGGCGCCAACGTGGTCGACACGGTCGACCAGATCAAGGCGCAGATTCCGCAACTGACCGCGCGCATCCCGCCGGCCATCGAGGTCCGCACCCTGCTGGACCGCACCACCACGATCCGCGCCTCGGTGTCCGACGTCGAGTTCACGCTGGGCCTGACCATCGCGCTGGTGGTCATGGTCATCATGCTGTTCCTGCGGAATTTCTGGGCGACGCTGATCCCGAGCGTCACCGTGCCGCTGGCGCTGACCGGCTCGGCCGCGGCGATGTATCTGCTCAACTTCAGCCTCGACAACCTGTCGCTGATGGCGCTGACCATCGCGGTCGGCTTCGTGGTCGACGACGCCATCGTCGTGGTGGAGAACATCTACCGCCACATCGAGGAAGGCGAGGCGCCGTTCCAGGCCGCCATCAAAGGCTCGCGCGAGATCGGCTTTACCGTGCTGTCGATCTCCTGCTCGCTGATCGCGGTGTTCATCCCGCTGCTGCTGATGGGTGGCATCATCGGCCGCCTGTTCCGCGAATTCGCCCTGACCGTGACCGCCTCGATCGCGGTATCGGCGCTGGTGTCGCTCACGCTCGCACCGATGATGTGCGCGCGCTTCATGCAGCGGGCACCGGAGCACCACGGCCGCGTCTACCGATTCATCGAGAGTGGTTTCGACGCCCTGGTCTCGTTCTACCAGCGCACGCTCGACATCGCACTCCGATACCAGCGCGTCACCATTTCCGTGTTCTTCATCACCATGGCGCTGACCGTGTTCCTGGCGATCGAGATCCCGAAGGGATTCTTCCCGACCCAGGACGTCGGCATGATTTCCGCCTTCATGGAGGCCGCGCAGGACACCGCTCCCGAGGAGATGATGCGGTTGATGAAGAAGGCCGGCGCCATCATCCTGGACGACCCCGACGTCGCCGGCCTCGGTACCTTCACCGGCTCGACCGGCGGCGCCAACACCGCCAACACGGCGCGCGGCTTCATCGTGCTGAAGCCGCGTGACGAGCGCGAACTGTCATCCACTCAGATCATCGACCGGCTGCGGCCCAAGCTCGCGAAGCTTGAGGGCATCAATGCGTTCCTGCAGGCGACACAGGACATCACGGTGGGCGGCCGTATCGCGCGCGCGAGCTTCCAGTACACCTTGCAGGATTCCAATCTCGACGAGCTCAGCGAATGGTCCGGCAAGATGCTCGACAAGATGCGGACGCTTCCGCAGATCACCGACGTCGCGAGCGACCTGCTGTCGAACGCGCCGCAGCTCAAGATTTCCATCAACCGCGACCAGGCCTCGCGGTTCGGCATCTCGCCGCAGCTGATCGATGACACGCTGAACGATGCGTTCGGCCAGCGTCAGATCACCCAGTACTTCACCCAGCTCAAGACCTATTTCGTCGTCCTCGAAATCCTGCCGGAGATGCAGAAGGACCTGTCGACGCTCAACCGGCTCTATGTGAAGTCGCCGCTGACCGGCGGCGCGGTGCCGCTGTCGTCGCTGGTCGATGTCGACACCAGCAAGGTCGGCCTGCTCTCGGTGTCGCACCAGGGCCAGTTCCCGGCGGTGACGCTGACGTTCAACCTGCGGCAGAATGTGGCCCTCGGCGAGGCAGTCGATGCCATCGGCGAGGCGGCCCGCGACATCCAGATGCCGAACTCGATCATCTCGACCTTCCAGGGCAACGCGCAGGCGTTCCAGAATTCGCTGTCCAGCGAGCCGATCCTGATCGGGGCGGCGCTGATCGTCGTCTACATCATCCTGGGGATGCTGTACGAGAGCTTCATCCACCCGCTGACCATCCTATCGACCTTGCCGTCGGCCGGCGTCGGCGCGCTGCTGGCGCTCAAGGCCGGCAACATGGACCTGTCGGTGATCGGCATCATCGGCATCATCCTGCTGATCGGCATCGTCAAGAAGAACGGCATCATGCTGGTGGACTTCGCGATCAGCGCCGAACGCGACCGCCATCTTCCGGCGCGAGAGGCGATCCGCGAGGCCTGCCTGCTGCGCTTCCGGCCGATCCTGATGACCACCGCCGCCGCGATGCTGGCCGGCGTGCCGCTTGCGCTCGGTCACGGCACCGGCTCGGAACTGCGCCAACCGCTCGGCTACGCCATGGTGGGCGGGCTCGCATTCAGCCAGGTGCTGACCCTCTACACCACGCCGGTGGTCTATCTCTATCTCGACCGGTTCCAGCAGTGGCTCAACGGCAAGACCGGAGCCCGCAAGCCGGAGGAAGAGGAATTGGCGGTCGCCGCCGAGTAACCGCGGCGACCTCATCCAGCCAGCACTGTCTCGATCATAGCCGGCGCGGCATCCGGGCTGGCCCAGGTCCAACCCGGCATCTGGTTGCGGAACCAGGTGACCTGCCGCTTGGTGTAGCGGCGGGTGTCCATCTTGCCGCCGGCGGCCGCCTCAGTGAGGCTGATTTCGCCCGCCAGATGCCGCCGCAGCCACGGCACGCCGTGGGCCTTCATCGCCGGCAAAAGGGAATCGAGGTTGCGGGCGGCGAGCGCGCGCACCTCATCCAATGCTCCGGCCGCCAGCATGTCGTCGAAACGCATATCGATCCGGCGATGCAGTTCGCCGCGGCCCACGTCCAGAAATATCTTCAGCGCCCGATCGGGATCGAGCATCGCCGGCATGCCGTCCCTATGCCAGTCGGCGAGCGACCGCCCGGTCGCCTCCAGCACCTCCAGCGCGCGGCAGATCCGCATCTTGTCGGCGGGCTTGAGCCGCGCCGCCATCGCCGGATCGCGCCGGGCGAGCTCGTCGTGGAGCGTCGCGGCGCCTTCCGCCTCACCCCTCGCCCGCACCGCCGCCCGCACCTCGGGCGGCGTCGGCGGCACCGCCGACAGCCCCTGGGTCAGCGCCTTGAAATAGAGCCCGGTTCCGCCCACCAGAATCGGCAAGCTGCCCGCGCGCGTCGCCTCATCGAGCGCATCGCGCACGTCCCGGCACCAACGCCCGACCGAATAGTTCTCTGCCGCATCGACGTGGCCATAGAGCCGATGCGGCGCGCGCTCCTCCTCCGCTGCGCTCGGCCGCGCGGTGATGACGCGAAGGTCGCGATAGACCTGCATCGAATCGGCGTTGATGACGGTCCCGTTGTGACGTTCGGCCAAAGCCAGCGCCAGCGCCGACTTGCCGCTCGCGGTTGGGCCTGCAATAAGCAGCGCGCTCCTGCCGCGGCCACCTCGTGTGCCGGACCCGTGCACCGCATGACTCATGTCGCGACCCTGATCTCTAATCCGGCCGAACCCGCGCTCGATGCCTCGTCGATCGAGCGCGCGCGGGCAGCGTTGCCCGGCGCCGCGGCCGGCGAGCCGAAATGGCTCGATCCCGGCATCGCCGCCGACATGTCCTTTACCCCGGCCGGCGGTTTTGACCAAAGAAAGCTCGCCAACGAGCTGCGCGGCGCACTAGACGGGCGCCCGATCGACGTGGTCGTGCAGCCCCAGGCCGGGCGCCGCAAGCGGCTGTTCCTGGCCGACATGGACTCCACCATGATCGGCCAGGAGTGCATCGACGAACTGGCCGACTATGCCGGTTTCAAGCCGCAGGTGGCGGCGATCACAGAACGGGCGATGCGAGGCGAGATCGCCTTCGAGCCGGCGTTGCGCGAGCGCGTGGCCTTGCTCAAAGGCCTGCCGGAAGCCGTGGTCGACCGGGTGATCGCGGAGCGCATCAGGCTGACGCCCGGCGGCCGCACTCTGGTGGCGACCATGCGCCACCATGGCACCTACACCTGCCTCGTTTCCGGGGGATTTACTCTGTTCACCAGTCGGATCGGAGCGATGATCGGCTTCGACGAGGACCGCGCCAACATGCTTGCGGTCGAGGACGGCCGGTTCTCCGGGTTGGTTGCCGAGCCGATCCTCGGGCGCGAGGCCAAGCTGCGGACGCTTCAGGAGCTGACTGCGCATCTCAACGTGGCGAAGGAAGACACGCTGGCGGTGGGCGACGGCGCCAACGACATTCCGATGATCGAGGCGGCAGGATTGGGCGTGGCCTATCACGGCAAGCCCGCGGTGGCGGCGGCCGCCGCGGCGCGGATCGACCACGGCGACCTCACGGCGCTGCTGTACGCACAAGGCTATTCGCGCGCGGAGTTCGTTGCGCCCCAATAAAAAGGGCGGCCCCAGGGCCGCCCTTTCGAATTCTCGCAGTCGCGGCGATCACTCGATCGGCAACGCCACGAACAGCATGTCGCCCTCGGCGGTCGCGACCAGCAGCAGCGCGGTCTTCTTGCCGGCCTTCTTCAGCGCATCGACCTTCTTCTGCACATCGCCCGGGGCAGCCATTTGCTCCTGCTCGATCGCGACGATGGTGCTGCCAGCAGTGAGCCGCTTGTCGGCTGCGACCGAGCCGCCATCGACACCCGTGATCACCACGCCCTTCACCGAGTCCTTGATCTTGTACTTCTTGCGCAACTCGTCGCTGATGCCGGCAAGCTGCAAACCGAGCGATTTCTGCACCACCGACTTCTGCTCGGGTGCTGCCGGCGCGGCGGAAGCCTTGACCGGCTTCTCGGCGTCTTCGAGACGGCCGAGCTTGACGGTCTTCTTCTCTTCCTTGCCCTTGCGGACGATGATCACCTCGACGTCTTTGCCGACCGCGGTATCGGCGACGATGCGTGGAAGGTCGCGCATCTCCTTGACGTCCTTGCCGTCGAACTTGACGATGACGTCGCCCGCTTCGATGCCGGCTGGCTTGGCCGGGCCCTTGTCGTCGATGCCTGCCACCAGCGCGCCACGGGCGGGCTTCAGATTGAGGCTCTCGGCGATCTCGTCGGTGACCTGCTGAATCTTGACGCCGAGCCAGCCGCGGCGGATCTCGCCGAACTGCTGAAGCTGCGAGGTCACCGCGGCGACCACCTTGGACGGCACGGCAAAGCCGATGCCGATCGAGCCGCCGGACGGCGAGATGATCGCCGTGTTGACGCCGATGACGTCGCCGTCGAGGTTGAACAGCGGACCGCCGGAATTGCCGCGGTTGATAGCGGCGTCGGTCTGGATGTAGTTGTCGTACGGGCCGGAATTGATATCGCGGTTACGCGCCGACACGATGCCGGCGGTGACCGAGCCGCCCAGGCTGAACGGATTGCCGATCGCGATCACCCATTCGCCAAGCCGCAGCTTGTCGGAGTCGCCGAACTTGACCGCCTTGAGCGGCTTGGCCGGCTTCACCCGCAGCACGGCGAGATCGGTCTTGGTGTCTTTGCCGACCACATCGGCCTTGAGCCGCGTGCCGTCGGTGAGGATGACAG
Source organism: uncultured Alphaproteobacteria bacterium (assembly GCA_963785665.1). Classification (GTDB taxonomy): domain Bacteria; phylum Pseudomonadota; class Alphaproteobacteria; order Rhizobiales; family Xanthobacteraceae; genus Z2-YC6860. The sequence goes on along the minus strand of CAWAWF010000011.1, from coordinate 189,103 downwards.
TGATCTCGTCGGCGTCATTGATGACGTGGTTGTTGGTGACGACGATGCCCGACGCATCGATGATGAAGCCGGAGCCGAGCGAATTGACGCGGCGCGGCGAGCGGTTCGGCGTGTCTTCGCCGCCTGGGCCGCCGCCCTGGCCGCGACGGTTCTTGAAGAACTCCTCGAAGAACTCCTCGAACGGCGAGCCCGGCGGCAGTTGTGGCATCGCTTGCGGTCCGTTGCCGCGATCCGCGACCTTCTGCGAGGTCGAGATGTTGACCACCGCATCGATTACCTTTTCGGCCACGTCGGCGATCCCGTCCGGGCCTCGCGCCAGCGTCGGTGTCGCGAAGATCGGCATCGCAAGCGCCGCTGCGGCAATCGCGGACAGCGCCGGTCGCCGAATGGCGTGCGCGAAAGCGTTGATCAGGCAAGCCATGACCGTCAAATCTCCTGGGAAAAGCTGTTGTATCGACACGGCCGGCTTTGACGCAAGGGAGCAATGGCGCAGCCGGGGCTTTCGCGAACAAGACATCGTCAACGCCGACTGAACGGGCGGATTGGGGCGGAAAAGCGGCCCCGGCGAGCGATCTAGCCCCGTACCAGCCACACCAGCACGACGCCGCCGATGGCCGAAGCAATCCCGAGCAGGCGCAATGGCCCATCAGGCGTTTCGGTGACGTGCGCCATCGCCCGTTTGACCGGACCTGGAAAGGCAGCAAACAAAATCCCTTCGAGGGTAAACACCAGACCGATGGCGACCAGAAAGTCGGACATTCCGCCAGCCAGTTCCGTTTACCGAGCCTCGGCCTCTAGCGCGGCGTGGCCGGCGGGTTGGTTGCCGACGCTTGCGGTCGGCCGGACTCGCGTGGCTTGCCGGATGGGTCGACGAAATAGCGGAAGAACTCCGAATCCGGCGACAACACCATGCGGGTGTCGTTGTGGCGCATGCCATGCTCGTAGGCCTGCATCGAGCGATAGAAGCCGAAGAAGTCCGGGTCCTTGCCGAAGGCTTCCGCGAAGATGCGATTGCGCTCGGCATCGCCTTCGCCGCGGACCTGCTCCGACTTGGAGGTGGCCTCGGCGACCAGCACGGTGACGTCGCGGTCGGCCTTGGATCGGATTTCCTGCGACTTCTGGCTGCCCTGCGCACGGAACTCGGCGGCTTCGCGCTGACGCTCGGTCTGCATCCGCTGGTAAACGGCCTGGCTGTTCTGATCCGGCAGGTCGGCGCGACGGATGCGGACGTCCACCACGGAGATGCCGTAGACCTGCGCCTCCTTGTCGAGTTGGTCGCGCACCCGTGCCATCAGCGACGCGCGCTCGTCGCGCACCACATGCGTCAATGTCGCTTCGCCGAGCACACGGCGGAGCGCGGCGTTGAGGAGGATCGATAGCTGCGAATTGGCGCCCTGGATCGTCTGCACCGTCTGATAAAAACGCAACGGCTTGTCGATGCGATAGCGGGCGAAGGCGTCGACCACCAGGCGCTTCTGGTCGGAGGCGATCACCTCCTGCGCGGGGTTTTCCAGATCGAGGATGCGCTTGTCGATACCGATCACGCTATCGATCAGTGGCGCCTTGAAGTTGAGGCCGGGCTCGGTGACGACCCGGACCGGCTGGCCAAGACGGACCACCAGCACCTGCTGCGTCTGATAGACAGTGAACAGCGACGAGTAGCCGAGCACCATCGCGGCGAGAACGAGGACGAGGACGATACCTCCGGCGATTCCGATCCTCATCGCGAACCCCCACTCTGCGCCGGAGACGGCGCCGGCCGCGGCGTCGTCAACGCGTTCAGGGGCAGGTAGGGAACCACGCCGCTGCTGGACTGGCCCGTGGTATCGATGATCACCTTATCGGTGCCGCCCATCACGCGCTCCATGGTCTCGAGATACATGCGCTTGCGGGTCACCTCGGGCGCCTTCTTGTATTCATCGTAGATCTTGTTGAAACGTGAGGTCTGGCCGGTCGCCTCAGCCACCGTCTGCGACTTGTAGGCGTCGGCACCCTGGAGAATCTGTGCGGCACGGCCGCGCGCCTCTGGCACCACGCGATTGGCGTAGGTCTGGGCCTCGTTCTGCGCCCGCTCAAGGTCGGCGCGAGCCGCCTGCACGTCGCGGAATGAATCGATCACCTGGGCCGGCGGGTCGACCTTCTGCATCTGCACCTGCTGCACCAGAATGCCGGCGCCGTAATGGTCCAGCGTCTTCTGCATCAGGTCTTGCACCGCGACCTCGACGTTCTGCCGCGCGCCGGTCAGAATCGGTTGGATTTCCGAGCGGCCGATCACTTCGCGCATGGCGCTTTCGGCCACCGCCTTCACCGTGCCCTCGGGATTCTGGATGTTGAAGAGATAGTCGCCCACGCCAGCGGGCTTGATCCGCCACAACACGGAGAAGTCGACGTCGACGATGTTCTCGTCGCCGGTCAGCATCAGGCTTTCCTCGGGCACGTCGCGGGTGGTGGTGCCGCGGCGCAGGTCGTCGACGATGCGCATGCCGACGTCGATCTTGCGGACCTGTAGCGCCTTTGGCGTCTGCGCGGTCTCGATCGGAGACGGCAGGTGATAATTGAGGCCCGGCTGCACTTCGCGGATCGCCTTGCCGAAGCGGAGCACCACGCCGACCTCGTCCGGCTCGACGCGGAAGAAGCCAGACACACCCCACAACACGAGGGCGCCCAGCGCGATCAACGCGAAGCCGCGGCCGCCCATATTGCCGCCCGGCAGGACACTCCGGAGCTTATCTTGGCTTCGCCGCAGCAAATCCTCGAGGTCGGGCGGCGTCGGACCGGACGACTGCGGCCCAGAGCCCCAGGGACCCTTGCCGCCGCCCGATCCCCAGGGCCCGCCGCCCTGATTGCTCCATGGCATGAATGCTCTCCTCGGCGGCCGGCGCAGCGCCAGCGGTCCGTTTGCTGGTGAGGGTTATATGGGAGCCGTCCGCGCCTTACAACGCACGCCGCCGGCATCCGGCAACGTGCTGGCCTGACAAGGCTTTCTTACCGAGTGAAATCTCAAACGCGGGTGTAGGTGACATAGCTGAATGACGCCTCGTCCCGCGGTCCGGCCGGATGATCGCTACGGGCAACCGCGCGCCATCGTGTCGCATCGATCGGCGGAAAAAACGTGTCCCCCCGTGGTTGCGAATGCACATGGGTGATCTCCATGCGATCGGCAAGAGGCATGGTTTGTTCGAACAGGCCAGTGCCGCCAATTACCACGACCTCGTCCACGCCGCGTTTCTCCGCATCGTCACGCGCCGTATCCAGAGCGGCCGCGAGGCTCGACGCGACCACCACACCCGCCGGCTCGAAGCCCGGATCGCGGCTCATCACAATATTGGTGCGACCGGGCAACGGCTTGCCGATCGAGAGATATGTCTTCCGGCCCATCAGCACCGGCTTGCCCATGGTCAACGACTTAAATCGCTTGAGGTCGCTGCCCTGCCGAAACGGCAACGCATTGTCACGGCCAATCACGCCGTTGTCGGCGACGGCGGCAAGCAGGACGATTGCGGTGCGTGGCGGCTGCGCCGCACTCACACCGCCACCTCGGCCTTGATGTGCGGGTGGGCATCGTAGCCGTCGAGGGTGAAGTCCTCGTAGCGGAGGGCGAAGATGTCTTTCACCGCCGGATTGATCCGCATGGTCGGCAGCGCCTTGGGCGCGCGCGACAATTGCAGATGCGCCTGCTCAAGATGGTTCAGATAGAGATGCGCGTCGCCCAAGGTGTGAACGAACTCGCCGGGCCGCAGGCCGGTCACCTGCGCCACCACCATGGTGAGCAGCGCATAGGAGGCGATGTTGAACGGCACGCCAAGAAAGATGTCGGCGGAGCGCTGGTAGAGCTGGCAGGACAGCCGGTCGCGGGCGACATAGAATTGAAAAAGACAATGGCATGGCGGCAGCGCCATCTTGTCGACGTCGGCTGGATTCCAGGCGGTGACGATCAGCCGGCGAGAATCCGGATTGCGGCGGATCATATCCACCACATTGGTGATCTGGTCGATGGTACCGCCATTCCTGGCCGGCCAGGAGCGCCATTGATGGCCGTAAACCGGACCCAAGTCGCCGCCCTCGTCGGCCCATTCGTCCCAGATGCGAACGCCGTTGTCGTTGAGATATTTCACATTGGTGTCGCCGGCCAGGAACCACAGCAACTCATGGACGATCGATTTAACGTGCAGCTTCTTGGTGGTGGTAAGCGGGAAGCCGGCCTCAAGGTCGAAGCGCATCTGATGGCCGAACACCGAAATCGTACCGGTGCCGGTGCGGTCGCGCTTTTCCACGCCGTTCGCCAGCACGTGTTCCATCAGTTCGAGGTATTGCCGCATCGACCGACCTTAGAATTCGAGCGCGACTTGCTCCGGGTTCGCGACTCAATGCCGAGACCTGCAATTTAACGCCGGAAGCCGCGCGGGCGAAGCCGGTCCGTGGCCTTATATAAGCGCGAAAACGAAAAGGGGGCGGCGTTGGCCACCCCCTTTTGCACATGTTTGGCCGTATCGGTGGTTATTCGGTGAACACCTCGTCGCGCTTGGCGCGCAAGGTCGGCAGCACCGCGAGCACCAGCAGGAACAGCGCGATGGCGAGCAGCGTCGCCGAGATCGGCCGGGTCAGGAACACGGTGGCGTCGCCGCGGGCGATCAGCATGGCGCGCCGCAGGTTCTCCTCCATCAGCGGGCCCAGCACGAAGCCGAGGATCATCGGCGCCGGCTCGAAGTCGTGCTTCACCAGCCAGTAGCCGACCACGCCGAAGATCGCCGTCATCGACACGTCGAACGGCGCGTTGTTCAGCGAATACACCCCGATGCAGCAGAAGATCACGATCATCGGGAACAGATGCCGGTACGGCACCCGCAACAGCCGCACCCAGATGCCGACCAGCGGCAGGTTGATGACGATCAGCATCAGGTTGCCGATCCACATCGAGGCGATCATGCCCCAGAACAGCTCCGGCTGCTTGGTCATCACCTGCGGGCCCGGCACGATGCCGTGGATGGTCATGGCGCCGACCATCAGCGCCATCACCGGGTTCGGCGGGATGCCGAGCGTCAGCAGCGGAATGAACGAGGTCTGCGCCGCCGCATTGTTGGCGCTCTCCGGCGCCGCCACCCCTTCGATGGCGCCGCGGCCGAAGTTCTCCGGATGCTTCGAGACGCGCTTCTCCAGCGTGTAGGCCGCAAACGAGGCGATGATGGCGCCGCCGCCCGGCAGGATGCCGAGCAGCGAACCGATCACGGTGCCGCGCCCGATCGCGCCGGCGGCCGCCTTCAGGTCCGGCAGTGTCGGCATCAGGCCGGTCACCGTCGCATTGACGATCTCGCGGTCGCCCGGGTTCTCCAGGTTGCGCAGGATCTCGCCAAAGCCGAACACGCCCATGCCGACCACGACGAAGCCGATGCCGTCGGACAATTCCGGGATGCCCCAGGTCATGCGCTCGGCGCCGGTCTCGAGGTCGGAGCCGACCATCGACAGCAGCAGCCCGGTCAGGATCATGGTCAGCGCCTTCAGCACCGAGCCCTTGGCCAGCACCACCGCGAAGATCAGGCCGAGGCACATCAGCGAGAAGTATTCGGCCGGGCCAAACAGCAGCGCCAGGCTGGTCAGTGGCGCGCCCAGCGCCGCCACCAGCACGGTCGCGACGCAGCCGGCGAAGAACGAGCCGATCGCCGCGATCGCCAGCGCCGGTCCCGCTCGGCCGCGCTTGGCCATCTCGTGGCCGTCCAGGCAGGTCACCACCGACGACGATTCACCCGGGATGTTGACCAGGATCGAGGTGGTCGAGCCGCCGTACTGGGCGCCGTAGTAGATGCCGGCCAGCATGATCAGCGCGCCGACCGGCGGCAGACCGAACGTGATCGGCAGCAGCATGGCGATGGTGGCGAGCGAGCCGATGCCCGGCAGCACCCCGATCAGGGTGCCGACGATCGAGCCGATCAACACCAGACCGATGTTGGTCGGCGTCACCGCCACGCTCATGCCGAGCCAGAGATTGTGGATGAGGTCAAACATGGTTGTTCTCGCCGATCACCAGAACCGCGGCCAAAGCTGGAACGGCAGTGCCAGCCCATAGGGAAACAGCACGGAGCAGAACGCCGTCACCAGCGCGGCGACGATCAGGGTCTCGCGCCATTTGACGTCTTCGGCGGCGGCCGCGCAGATCACCATGGTGGCGAAGCTCGCGATCACCAGACCGAGCGGCCGGATGGTCGCGGCAAATGCCAGGATCGAGCCGATGATGAAGACGACGCCGCGGATCTTGTAGCCCGTGACTTCAGGTCCGGCCGTCAGCAGCCCGCCGACCACCACCGCCAGCGACATGATCGCAAGCGCGAAGGCAAACAGCCGCGGCGCGGTACCCGGACCGAAGGCAAACCCGCGCATGCCCGGCAGATCGTTCGAGGCAACGAACGCGGTCAGCGCCAGCAGGATCAGCGCCATGCCGCCGTAGACGTCCTGCGGGTTCTGCACCCGCAGAAAGCCAGCCGAGATCGCGATGCCGGCCGCGACGAAAATCACGATCGAGCCATGCACCGTCAGCGGAACCGGGTTCTGCACGAAGTACGACCACACCAGGAGAAGCAACCCGGCGATCGCCAGCACCGCGCCGGCCTTCAGATTGTATTGCCGCTGGGCCGCAGCCGAACGCGACCAATCTCCTGATGGCGTTGCATCAGACATTACGCAATCCCCCTCATCACGCAGCTTCAGCCGTTTCCCCTTGGCAGCAGACAGCTTTCCGCCCCAAAAAGCAACCTCGACTTGCTCGGCCTGGAATACCAATAAGATCAGATCAGGCCTGTGAGGCCAGCCAGACCGCCGAGCCCGATCAACAACAGCGGGTTCCAGCGCGTCCAATACATGACCGCCGCAGTGACCACTGTAATAAGGCCGGCGAGCCAACTGTGATCGGCGGCGCGCGTCAAGACGATCGCGCTGGCGCCGACAAGACCGACCGAGATCGGCACAACACCCGCCTGCACCGCCACACGCCAATGCGCGTTCCGAAAGCGGTCCCAGGTCCTGCCCAGAAAATGGGCCAGCACCGCTGTCGGACCGCACATGGCGAGCGTCGTCACCAGCGCGCCTGCAACGCCCGCCACGTGATAGCCGATCAGCGTCACCAGCATCACGTTTGGGCCGGGGGCGGCCTGTGAGATCGCAAACATGTCGGTAAACTGACGTTCCGTCATCCAGTCGCGCAGTTCTACTGCCTGTCGGTGCATTTCCGGCACCACCGCGTTGGCGCCGCCGAGCGCCAGCAGCGCCATCACCGCGAATTGCACCGCAAGCGTCACCAGAATGTCGCCGCCGCCTTTCATGGCTTGGTCCGCCGGGTCTTCCAGGCCAAGCCGATGCTGACCGGCAGCATGACGAGCAGCACCAGCACCAACGGCCAGCGCATCAATCCGATGGCGAACGCCGTGGCCAGCACAATGAACGGCGCCGGTCCGAAACTGCGGAACAAGGGCGTCGCCATCTTCGCAACCGTGGCGATCAGCAACCCAGCCGCCGCCGGCGCGACCCCGCTCAGCGCATGGCGGACAGCGTCGACGTCGCCATAACGCTCATAAAGCACGCCAGCGGCGAGCATCACGCAGAACGGAACAATCAGAAAACCAGCCCACGCCGCCATCGCGCCGGTCGGCCCGCGCATCCGCGAGCCGAACACCGAGGTGAGGTTGACGATATTGGGGCCGGGCAGGAACTGGCAGAGCGCGTAATCGTCGTTGAATTGCTCCGCCGTCATCCAGCGCTTCTTCTCGACGAACATCCGCCGGGTCCAGGCGAGCGTGCCGCCGAATCCGGACAAGGTGATGATGAAGAAGGCGAGGAACAGTTCGGCGCGGGTGGGAATCGGCGCAACAGGCGCCTGAGGAGCAGCAGTATCGGGCATAGACCTACCTTGAGCCTCAGGCCGCGGCGGGTCACCCCCGATTTACGGATAACCCACATCCTCCTGAGCATGCGCGGGCAGGCTCTTCTTTCCTCAACCTTCCGGGCCTATATTGAGGGTGCCGGCGCAAGCCGGATATGGCGATAAACGGACGTCGTAATAAGCCTTTCGGACCCGGGGGCAGTACCCGGCGGCTCCACCCAAGCCCGGCCAGACGATGGTTGGACGGGTTTCGGCGGGGCCGAACTAGGATCGACGAGGGTGTAAAAGGCGCTCTTTTGCCCGGAATGGGTCCGACGTTATGGGCCTTATATAGTTGCCAACGACAACTATGCTCCGGTTGCTCAGGCCGCGTAAGCGGTTTGAAAAACCAAGTCTAAAGTCCTGGCGGGTTTAGCTCCGTCAGGCGGGGTCCGGAGGCACCTGGCAACAGAAGCCTCCACCTTCTCCCCCGCCGCTTCGTCTCCACATATATTGAGTGTCGGTCCGCACTCCGCGGATGCCTTTTTGGCGGCCTTGGCGTTAGCATTCGTCAGCCGCACCCAACCCCGAGTCTCCATGCCAGTTGATCACCTCCGCTACGACATTCTGGTCCAGCAGGCGCTGCGCGGCATGGTCCGCGATGTGCTCATCGAGATCGGCAAAGCCAAGGTCCTGCCGGGCGACCACCACTTCTTCATCACCTTCGACACCACCGCCGAAGGGGCACGGCTGTCGGACCGACTGCGCGCGCAATATCCCGAAGAGATGACCATTGTGCTGCAGCATCAGTTCTGGGACCTCAAGGTCGGCGACGACGAGTTCGAGGTCGGCCTGTCGTTCGGCGGGGCGCCGGAGCGGCTGGTGGTGCCTTTCGAGGCCATCAAGGCATTCGCAGATCCATCGGTGCAGTTCACGCTGCAGTTCGAATTGCTGCCGGAGGCGGCGAACCAGGATGACGCCGCCGAGCGGGAACCGGAAAAGCAACCGAAGGACAAGACCCGGACACCCCGGGAGCGCGGCAAGACCAACGTCCCGGCCAGCCCGCTGCACGCTGCATCCGCCGAGGATTCGCCGCCGCCATCCGGCGACAAAGGCGGCGCCGAGGTCGTGCGCCTCGACCGCTTCCGCAAGAAATGATGGCTCGCGCGAAGGCCAACGCGCGTTCTTCCGCGCGCATTAGAACCAAGGCGCGTTCTTCCGCTCGCACCAGGACCGAGACCGACACCTTCGGCCCGATCGAGGTCGCAGCCGACCGTTACTGGGGCGCACAGACCCAGCGCTCGATCGAAAACTTCCGGATCGGCACCGAGCGGATGCCACGGCCGCTGATCCGCGCGCTCGGCCTCGTCAAGCGCGCCGCGGCCGAGGTGAATCTTTCACTGAAACTGATCGACGCGCGCCGCGCCAAGGCCATCGTCAAAGCCGCGCAAGACGTGATCGACGGCACGCTCGACGAGCATTTCCCCCTGGTGGTCTGGCAGACCGGCTCCGGCACCCAGACCAACATGAACGCCAACGAGGTGATCTCGAACCGGGCCAACGAGATGCTCGGCGGCAAGCTCGGGACAAAAACCCCGGTGCACCCGAACGATCACGTCAACATGAGCCAGTCGTCGAATGATTCGTTCCCGACCGCGATGCACATCGCAGCGGCCGAGCAGATCGCACGAGCGCTGCAGCCGTCGCTCGAACACCTCCACAAGGCGCTGCAAGCCAAGACTAGGAAATTCGCCCGCATCGTCAAGATCGGCCGCACCCACACTCAGGATGCGACGCCGCTGACGCTCGGCCAGGAGTTTTCCGGATACGCCGCGGCGGTCGCAAGCGGCATCGCTCGCAACAAGCTGGCAATCCGCGAGCTCTATCCGCTGGCGCAGGGTGGCACTGCGGTCGGCACCGGGCTCAATGCCGATCCACGTTTCGCCAAACTGTTTGCAAAGAAGGTCGCCACGATCACCAGCTTGCCTTTCATCAGCGCGCCCAACAAGTTCGAGGCGCTGGCCTCGCACGGCGCCTATGCGTTCGCCCATGGCGCGGTGAACGCGCTCGCCACCGACCTGTTCAAAATCGCCAACGACATTCGTTTCCTCGGCTCAGGGCCGCGCTCCGGTTTGGGTGAGTTGATCCTGCCGGAGAACGAGCCCGGCTCCTCGATCATGCCCGGCAAGGTCAATCCGACCCAGTGCGAGGCGTTGACCATGGTGTGCTGCCGGGTGTTCGGCAACCACACCACGATCACGGTCGGCGCGAGCCAAGGCCATTTCGAGCTCAACGTCTACAAGCCAGTGCTCGCCGCGAACATGCTGCAGTCGATCCGGCTGCTCACCGATGCGGCGCGCTCGTTCACCGACCATTGCGTGGTCGGCATCGAGGCCGATGAAAAGCGCATCCGCGAATTGATGGAGCGTTCGCTGATGCTGGTGACGGCGCTGGCGCCGAAGCTCGGCTACGACAAAGCCGCCAAGATCGCTAAGACCGCGCACAAGAACGGCACCACCTTGCGCGAGGAAGCGATCCGGCTCGGCTATCTCAAGGGCGAAGAGTTCGACCGACTGGTGAAGCCGGAGCGCATGACCCGCCCGGGCTGACGCAACATCTGCAGCCCGCCGCGGTGCGGATCAAGAAATGGCCGGACCAACAATCCGCGTTGACGTAAGGTCATGGCAACGGCGCCGGTAAGGCGTTGTGGCAGCCGACACTTCGTTCAGGCGCGAATCTTGTTTGAGCGACGACGTGACGTAGCGTCAACCTGAAGGCTTTGCCTGCGCATCCCTGAACAACATCAGTGTGTATTCAAATAGACTTTCCGGAATTATTTGTATTGGCGCTCACCTATCCGAGCATGTCTTTAGCGATACCAAATTGACTCGCCGCGGTTGCATTCAGTCACTCAACCGTGTGTTGCCCAAATCATCTGGACAACTGCATCCTGGTAACACTCGGATCCCAGCGGACGACCCCGCCACCGTATCGGCGTAATTGGCGCGGAATGCTGGCGTCCAGACACCAAGGGCCCTGGCATGGCTGAGATCGTCAATCTGCGGCTCGCCCGAAAGCGCGCCGCCCGCAGCAAGGCCGAAACCCACGCCGCCGAAGCGCGGCTTACGCATGGCGTCTCCCCATCGGAGCGCGACCATGCGACGGCGGACCGCGACAAGGCCCGTCACACCCTCGACCAGCATCGAATCGAACCAGGAGACCGTCGATGAAATCGCCGGTTATCAAGCGCTCCATCGTTATCGCCGGGCACAAAACCAGCGTCAGTCTCGAGGATGCGTTCTGGAAAGGGCTCAAGGAAATCGCCGACGACCGCGACGTGACCCTGTCCGAGCTTGTTTCGTCGATCGACACTGATCGCCAGCACGGCAATCTCTCCTCGGCGATCCGGCTGTTCGTGCTCGACCACTACCGCAACCAATCGCCGGTGCCCCGTGAGGCGGCGATCAGCCGCGACATCATCGGGATGCGAACGCCGGCTTCAGTTCTGCGCGCCGACTAGGTTCGGTCGTACGCTCGACCGCGGTGACGCCGCGCCATCGGTGCGCGGTCCCGCTCTCGGCTTCGGCGTCGCCGGGATCGTGACCGGCGGCGGCGAGGGCGCCGGCTGAAAGTCTCCCGAGACGCCATTGGGTGAAGGCGACGAACGCGCCGGCGCGGACGCCGGCGATGTCGCTGCCGCGGGCGGCGGCTCTGCCGGTATCGGGGTCTTTTCCGGTTGCGGCATTGCAGCCCGGGCGGCGCGCTCCATCGCCTCCAACTGCCTGGATTGCTGCTCGACGGCACGCAACGTCAGCCAGCTCTTCATCAGATTGGTGTCAACCGACCGCGTCGGTGACACCAGCGGCCCCTTGAGCATCACCATCACCGCCGGCTGCACCTCTGCCGATGCAGCCTGCCGCGGCGCGCTCAAGGTCAGCACCGCGTCGAGCGTGGCGTCGGTGAGATCGAGGTTCACGGTGGCCTGGAGGTCCGCCCCGTCGGTGCGGACGCTGACGTCGCGCAGCCTCGCCTGCCCCGCGCTGATGCCGATGGCTGCGGAGCCTTTCGACACCGCAAGCGCGGCATTGTCGAGGGCGCCGGTGACGAACTCCCGCAGCCGCGGCCCCTCGGTCGGGATACCAAGCTCGACGGCGCGGGTCACCGCGGCGAACACCTGCGGATTGAGACCCACCAGCCGCGCCTGATCGATGCTCACTTGTCCGAAGCCGCTCAGCGAGCCGATGAAGGCAGCAGGGCTCCTCCCCGTGCCTTCAAGCTCGGTCTGCAAGGCAAGACGGCCGGACGATGCCGCGCGGCCCTCGCTCGGCACGATGGCACCGAGCTCGGCGTCGGCGAGACCAAGGCGAAGCTTTGCCGAGACACCGGCTGCGCCGTTCGACACCGCGAGCCGGCCGTCCAACCGGCCCTTGCCGAGCTCGCCCGCGATGTTCTCGAACGTCACGCCCTGCCCGTCGAAGCGCACCGTGCCGCTGAGATTTTGCGCGACCAGCCACGGCGCGAACGTCGCTCGCTGTGCCTTGAAGCCGATCTGGCCGGCGAAGCCGAGCGGCCCCCAGGAAATCGGATCGACGGACCAGCCGGTGCCGCTTGCGGGTGGCGCGCCGATTGCCGCCGCCACCACCGCCGGCGCATTGAGATCCTCCGTCTCGATCGATCCATCGAGCCGCGGCACATCCTCGAACCGCAGCGTCGCGCGGCCCTTCGCCTTGTTGCCGCCGATCGTGCCGGCGAGCTGATTGAAATCGAGCGTCACAGGCTGGCCGGAGGCGAGCCGCAGCGTGCCCTTGCCGGTGGCGTCAATCGGGCCGGCGGCGAGCTTGCCTTCGATCGTCGAACTCGCGGCCGAGCGGTCCGCTCGCCGACACGTCGAGCCGCGCCGGCTTGCCGTTGTCGGCGACGGTGCGATCGAGACCGATGACAGCCAGCAGCGGAGCCGCCGTGTCGGCCTGCAGATCGCCGTCGATATGGATCGACGCGCCGCTCAGCGCCCGGAGATCGGTCAGCATGAAAGCGTCGCGCTTGCCGGTCGCGGTTGCCGCGATGTTGAGGCGGATGGCGCCGGCCTTGCCGGTCAGGCCGATCTTGCCGCTCGCGGCATCGGCGCCGCTGTCCTCCATGCTGATGTTGGCCTGTAAGGTCGCGGTCCGCTGGCGGGTCGCGAGCCAGCGCAGCGACGGCGCCAGCGCCGGCGCGAACCGGTCGGTCAACGCGATGACGCCGTTCAGATCGCGGGCGTCGAGGTTGACGGTGATGCTGCCGCCCGGCGAATCCTGGGTCCGGATGTGTCCACTGGCGACGAAGCTGGTGTCGCCCAGGTCGCGGATCGACAGCCGTTCGATGGCGAGGCCGCCGGCGTCCATCTTGAGCCGCGCGAGGATGTCGCGGGCGTCGAAACCGGCGATCTTGGCGTGCCCGACCTCGGCGGCCAGCGTGATCTCGCCGGGCCGCTCCAGGCCAAGGCCGGAAAACGCCGAATTGCCGAACACCAGCGCGCCGTCGAGGTCGAGGTTGGCGGCACGCAGTTCGCCGTCGAGCCGCGCCGGCCGGTCGAACGCCGGCCACGTGTAGGACAGGCTGCCTTCGACCACGTCGCGGTCGATCTCAGTGCGCAAATGCTCCACCGCGATGCGGTCGGCGCGCAAGGTCACATCGCCCTTGGCCCGCCACGGCTTGTACTGCGCGGTGGTGGTGCTGCGTCCGGCGAGCCACGCCACCAGGTTCTTAGGATCGTTGGAGTCGACGCTCATGCCGCCGGCAAAGCCGAGCCCTTGGCCGAGCGGATAGAGCCGGCCATCGACCTTGACCTGGGTGAAGCCGGGCGCGCGAAGCTCGAGGCGGTCCACCGTCCAAGCATCGCCGTCGGAGCGAAGGTCGGTGCCGACATTCTGCACGGTCGCGCCGCCGAGCGTCACAGCGTCGACGCTGAGCGACAGCTTGATCGGCCATGACGGCCGCAACGCGCCGCCGAGCATCTCGCCGAATGCCTGTACCGACGCGAGAGGCAAGTGCCGCGGCGCCGCGGCCGTCGCCAGCAGCCGGTCGAGATCGACCTGACGAGTCGACAGCACGCCCTGCAATTGCGGCGCGGCGCCGAACTTGAACTCGCCGAAGCCGGCAAGCGTCACCGCTCGCTCGTCCGGTCCGTACTGGAACGCCACATCGTCGAACGTGGCGCGGCTCGCCTCGGCCTTGACCTTGCCGGTCAGCCGCCACGGCTCGAGCGCCAGGGCCTTGCCGTTTGCCTGCGCCGCGCCGGCCGGCCGCGACAGGGTGAGCGCGCCGTCGAAGCGCGGCATTCCGCGATCGAGCGCCAGCAGCCCCTCGGCATCCATGATGAGCGGGTGCTCGTCGTTCTTAAGGCTGAGCTTCAGCCGCGTGCCATCGGCGGTCGCCCGTGCGGTTGAAATGTCGTAGCCGTAGAGCCTGCCCGCCGGTGACGAACTCGCCCTTGCCCCGGATCGGGCCGGTCAGCGAGCGCACGTCGCCGCGGAACCAGAACTGTTCGAGCTCGAGCTTGGACTTGCTCGCCGGATCGCTCAGCGTGGCGCGGCCATCCTCGATGCTCAGCCGGTCGATCGACAGCGTTTCGTTGGCCAGGCTGAGCGACGGCCAGTCGATCTGGCCCTGGCCGTCGAGGCCGATGTTGAACTGCGGCGAGACCAGCCGCATCTCGGTGGCGCGCAAGTCGCCGCGCATCAGCGGCCCGAGCGCGAGCTCGATGCGAAGCGAGCGGGCCTGCATGCGCCGGCCGGAGCCGGCCGGGCCGATCGCGATGGCGCGCAAGGTCACCGACGGCGACGGCAGCAGGGTGGCGTCGATGTCGCCGCCGACCTTGACCTTGACGCCGACCAGCCGGCTGACCTCAGCCTCGAAGAAATCGCGGTGGTCGTTCCAGCGGATCACATGCGGTCCGACCAGCGCCGCCAGCAGCGCCAGGATCATGGCAATCGCAATGCTCAACAGCGTCGTCTGCACGATGGCTCCGGTGCAGGTTTTGCGCGGTCAATGGCCACGTCTTGGGCGGCGAATCTGTGTCCGCCTGCAACAGTTTAGCTCAAAGCGAAGATTTTGCCCGGATTCATGATGCCCTCCGGGTCGAGTGCCTGCTTGATCGCCCGCATCGCCGCCATCGCCGGCGGCGCCGTGCTCGGCCAGCAGATACTTGATCTTGCCCTGGCCGACCCCGTGCTCGCCGGTGCAGGTGCCGTCCATCGCCAGCGCCCGCTCGATCAGCCGCTCGTTGAACGCCTTCGCCACCTTCACCTCGTCGGGATCGTCGCGGTCGATCATCAGCGTGAGATGGAAGTTGCCGTCGCCGACATGGCCGACGATCGGTGCGATCAGCTTGCTCTCGGCGATGTCGCGCTGGGTCTCGGTGACGCATTCGGCCAGTCGCGACAGCGGCACGCAGACGTCGGTCGCGACCATGCTGGCGCCGGGCCGCAGGATGAAGTTCGACAACGCCGCGTTGTGGCGCGCCTCCCAAAGCCTGGTGCGGTCCTCCGGCCGGGTGGTCCATTCGAACGGCCCGCCGCCAAGCTCGGCCGCGATCTCGCCGAAGCGTTCGGATTGCTCGGCGACGCCCGCCTCGGTGCCATGAAACTCAAGAAACAGCATCGGCGTCTCGCGAAGCGTCAGCTTGGAATGGTGATTGACGGCACGCACCTGCAACGCGTCGAGCAGCTCGATCCGCGCGATCGGAATGCCCGACTGGATCGTCATGATGGCGGCGTTGCAGCACGCCTCGACCGAGGGGAACGGGCAGGTGCCCCCTGAAATCGCCTCGGGAATGCCCGACAGCTTCAAAGTCAGCTCGGTGATGACGCCAAGCGTGCCCTCGGAGCCGACGATCAACCGGGTCAGGTCATAGCCGGCCGAGGATTTCTTCGCCCGCCGCGCCGTCGTCATCAGCTCGCCATTCGCCATCACCACCTTCAGCGACAGCACGTTGTCCTTCATGGTGCCGTAGCGCACCGCGTTGGTGCCGGAGCAGCGCGTCGCCGCCATGCCGCCGAGTGAGGCGTCGGCGCCGGGATCGATCGGGAAGAACACACCCTGGTCGCGCAGGTATTCGTTAAGCGCCTTCCGCGTGATGCCAGGCTGGATCACGCAGTCGAGGTCCTCGGCGTGCACCGCCAGCACTGCGTTCATGTCGCGGACGTCGATCGAGATGCCGCCATGCGGCGCGTTGACGTGACCCTCCAGCGAGGTGCCGGTGCCGAACGGGATCACCGGCACGCGATGCTGCGCACAGAGGCGGACGATGTCCTGCACGTCCTCGGTCGATTGCGGGAACACCACGGCGTCCGGCGGCTGGTTCTCGATCCAGGTCACGGTGTTGCCGTGCTGCTCGCGCACCGCCTGCGAGGTCACCACGCGGTTGCCGAACTTGGCGGTGAGCGCCCGCACCGCCGCCTCGATCGCCTTGGGGTCGCGCCTTGCCGAAGCTGTGGTCTCTGCCATCCTGGCAGGGTAGCAGAACGAAAGCGGCGCCGGCAAAACAGCCAGCGCCGTCAATTCCTGCCGGAGGCCTGCTCAGGCCGACCGGCGCCAGGGAACCAGCATGCCGACCCGCTCGCGGTAGCGGCGATACTCGTCGCCGAACATCTCGATCAGATCGCGCTCCTCCAGGAATATCCCGACGAAGATGTAGGCCGTGGTCACCGCCGCGAACAGCAGCCGGCCGGCCGTCATGGTGGGCGCCGCCCAGAACGCGACGACGAAGCCGAGATAGATCGGGTGACGCACCAGCTTGTAAAGCAGCGGCGTCCGGAAGCGCACCTGCGGCATCGGCCGGCCGGCGAGGTTGTTGGCGACCTGATGCAGGCCGAACAGCTCGAAATGGTTGATCAGGAACGTCGAGGTGAACACGATCACCCAGCCGACCAGCGACAGCGCCAGCACGGCGTTCGCCGTTCTGGTGTCGGCGATCTGCCACACCACGGACGGCATCGCGCGCCATTGCCAGAACAGCAGCATCAGCGCGAGGCTGGAGAACAGCACGTAGGTGCTGCGCTCGACGGACGGCGGCACGAATTGCGTCCACCACGCCTTGAAGGGCTTGCGCGCCATCACGCTGTGCTGGATGGCGAACACCGACATCAGCAGCAGGTTGACGATCAGCGCTTCGGCGAGAGGCGCCTCGCCGCCGACGTCGATGGTCTTGGGGACAAACAGCCCTTCGACGAAGCCGATGGCATAGAGAATGGTGCCGAAGAACGCGACGTAGGCAACGAGGCCATAAAGGAAAGCGATGAAGCGGCCCATGGAATTGTCCTTTCGTGTCGGGAATTGTGCGATCGGACCATGCAGCCGTCGATCGGCACTGGCTTTGACGGGCGCATGATTAGCCCTTGAGATTGCCTTGATTTTCGGCGCATGAAGGCGCCGGGGAGCAACGTACTTGCAATTTCTCTTTGACGATCAAGTCCTTGACGTGGGCCGGCGCGAGCTGCGGCGCGGCGCGAAGGCCGTCGCCGTCGAGCCGCAGGTGTTCGACCTGCTGGTGTTTCTGCTGGAAAACCGCGACCGCGTGGTGAGCAAGGACGACCTGATCGCCTCGGTCTGGGGCGGCCGCATCGTCTCGGAATCGACGCTGACCAGTCGGATCAACGCGGCGCGGAAGGCTGTCGGCGACAGCGGCAGCGAGCAGCGCCTCGTTCGCACCATCGCGCGCAAGGGCGTGCGTTTCGTCGGCGACGTGCGGCTGGAGCAGGACGCGCCGGCACGGCCCGAGCCAACGGTGCTGCCGCTGCCGGACCGGCCAGCCATCGCGGTGCTGCCGTTCACCAACATGAGCGGCAATCCCGAGCAGGAGTATTTCTCCGACGGCATCAGCGAGGACATCATCACCGCGCTGTCGAAGCTGCGCTGGTTCTTCGTCATCGCGCGCAACTCCTCGTTCGTCTACAAGGGCAAGGCGGTCCACCTGAAGCAGGTCGCCGACGAGCTCGGCGTTCGCTACGTGCTCGAGGGCAGCGTGCGCAAGGAGGGCGATCGCGTCCGCATCACCGCGCAGCTCAACGACGTCGCCAGCGGCAGCCACATCTGGGCCGAGCGCTACGATCGCGAGCTCGCCGACGTGTTCGCGGTGCAGGACGAGATCACCGAGGCGATCGTCGCCGCCATCGAGCCGCAGCTCTACGCGGCGGAGAATTTCCGCGCCCAGCGAAAAGCGCCGGACAGCATGGACGCCTGGGACCTGGTGATGCGCGCGCTGTCGCACTACTGGCGCGTCACGCGGCAGGACAACGTCGTGGCGCAGGCGCTGCTGGAGAAGGCCATCGCCATCGACCCCGGCTACGGCCAGGCGCTCGGCGTGCTGGCGTCGAGCTACATCTTTACCGCGCACATGGGGTGGGCCGATGACAGCGCGGTGGCGGCGGCTGAGAAGGCTGCGCTGGCCGCGATCCGGGCCGACAGCGAGGACCCGTGGGCCCACAGCGCGCTCGGCTACATCGACCTGTTCGCCCGGCGTTTCGACGACTCGCTGGCCAATTACGAACTTGCGCTCCGGCTCAACCCCAACTTCTCCTTCGCGCAGGCCTTCTACGGCGTGTCGCTGTGCTACAGCGGGCGCTGGCAGGAGGGCGACGAGGCCGCCCGCCGCGCGTTGCGGCTGAGCCCGCGCGATCCTTTTTCCAGCGTGTATTACGGTATCCGCGCCTACGCCCAATATCTCGGCCGGAACTACGAGGACGCGATGCGACTGTCCCGCGAGGCGTTGCGCCTGCGCAGCGATTTCGTCGGCGCGCATCGGGTGCTGACGGCCGCGTCCGGCATGGCCGACGGCCGCGAGGCTGCTGGGCACGCGTTGCAGGAGTTGCGGCGCGCGCAGCCCAACATCTCGCTCGCCTGGATCGCCTCGCACATGCCGATCCGTCACGACGCCGACCGCGAGCATTACCTCGAAGGCTTCCGGCGGGCCGGGCTGGTCTGATTTCGCTTAATTGTCGCGAAAAATTTTGCGAATCGGTTCAGGAATCTGTTCAGAATGGCGGCATGCTCGACCGCCGCGATCTCGAACCTGTCTTTTTCGCTCCGTTCGTCTCGTCGGTGATGACCGTCGAGCCGGCGTGGATCGACTACAACGGCCATCTCAACATGGCCTATTACAACGTGCTGTTCGACCGCGCGGTGGACGAGGTGTTCGAGCTGCTCGGCTGCGGCGCCGAATATGTGAAGCAGGGCTTCTCCACCTTCACCGCCGAGGTGCATGTCCGATATCTCCGGGAGCTGCACGCCAACGATCCGGTGCGCGTCACCTTTCAGCTTCTCGATTACGATTCAAAGCGCATGCATTATTTCGAGCAGCTCTTCCACGCCGAGGAAGGCTGGGTGTCGGCGACCTCGGAGAACATGTCGCTGCATGTCGACATGGCGACGAAGAAGACCGCGCCGTTCGCCGTCGAGGTGACGCGGCGACTGATCCAGATGAAGGCCTCGCACAGCCAGTTGCCGCGTCCGGAAGCCGCCGGCCGTAGCGTGGCAATGCCGGGCAAGAACTAGTAAACCGACCACAAACCCGGCGTCGCAAGCTCCAGAAGATGGCCGTCCGGATCGCGGAAGTAGATGCTACGGCCGCCGCGCGTCCAGGTGTGTGCGCCCTCGATCGCGACACCATGCGACGCCAGCCGCTCCTCCCACTTCGGCAATTCGTCCTTGCTGATGGCGAACGCCACATGCAGAGCGCCGTCGCCGCCATGGCCGGGAATGACACCGCCGCCGGGCATGATCGTGCTCTCGCCGGTGGCGCCTTTGCGGAACACGAGCAAGACATCATGCCCGGCCACCGAGTAGGCGGAGAGCCGGTTGTCGCTGTAGATCGGCTGCAATTCGAGCACGCCCTCGTAGAACGCCTTGGCCCGCTCCATGTCCTCGGTGTGGATGCAGGTTTCCAGGATGCCGTCGAGCTTTGGCATGTCGTTGGCCCCGTTGGTTGCGGTTGACTCCGCGGCTCGCTAGCATCCTCGCATGTCGATCGCAAACGAAGTCACGGCTCGCCGCCGCACTGTCGCGCCACCCACCATCCGCGAGCACCGCATCCCGACCGCGGGCAGCAAGCCCTACATCGCGGTGGAGGGCGGCGACCGCTGCCTGTGGTTCTGCGAGAGCGGCGCCTCGAAGATCGGCAGGCTCGATCCCCGGATTACAGCTTCAAGGAGTTTCCGCTACCGACGCCGAACGCCACCCCGATCGGCATCATCGAGGGACCAGACGGCGCATTCTGGTTCGCCGAGAAGACCGGCAACAAAATCGGCCGCGTCACGCCGCAGGGACAGGTCACCGAGTTTCCGCTGCCGACGCCCAACGCCGGGCCCGACGCGATGATGCTCGGGCCGGATGGCAATCTGTGGTTCTCGCAAACCGAGGTCAGTCAGATCGGCCGCATCACCCCCGACGGCAAGATCACCTCGTTCAAGGACGGCATCACGCCCGGCTCGAAGCCCCTCTCCATCGTCGTGCGCGACGGCGTGCTGTGGTTCAGCGAGGCCGCCGGCGACCACATCGGCCGCCTGACGGTGGACGGCGAGATCACCGAGTTTCCGATCCCGAGCAAAGGCAGCCAGCCACGGGCGATGTGCACCCACCCGGACGGCTCGATCTGGTTCGTACAGACCTCGGCGAACGGACTGTGCCGGATCGACCGCAACGGCGGCATGACCGAATACAAGGTGACGACGCCCAACGCGTCGCTCCGTAGTGTCTGCGTCGGCCCGGACGGCGACCTCTGGTTCACCGAGAACTTCGCCAACAAGATCGGCCGGATGGCGCCGGACGGCACCATGCTCGGTGAATACGACATTCCGACGCCGAACAGCGACGCGCGCTGCATCACCGCGATGTCGGACGGCCGCTTTTTCTTCACGCAATGCGGCGCGGGGCTGATTGGCGAAGTGATCCCGAGCCCGTAATGAAGCGCCGCGAATTCATTGTCGGAATCGGCGGAGCGTTGGCGTCGCCCTGGCCGGCAATCGCGCAGCAATCGATGCCGCTGATCGGCTTCCTCGACAGCGGCACGCGCGCCGGCATGGACGGCAATCTCGCGGGCTTCCACCGCGGGCTTGGCGAAGTAGGGTTCACCGACGGCAAGAACGTCGCCGTCGACTATCGCTGGGCGGACGGACACTACAACCAACTGCCGGCGCTGGCGGCCGAACTGGTGCGCAAGCCGGTGGCCGTGATCGCCGCCACGCGAAGTCCCGCGCCGGGGCTCGCGGCCAAGGGTGCGACCCAGACGATCCCGGTCGTGTTCCAGACCGGCAGCAATCCCGTCAAGGATGGGCTGGTCGCCAGCCTGAACCGGCCCGGCGGCAACGTCACCGGCGTGACCCGGCAAACGTTGGAGATGACGCCGAAACGGCTGGGGCTGATCTATGAGTTGGCGCCGAAGGCCACCAAGATTGCCTTGCTGGTGAATCCGAACGGGGTGCAAGCCGCAACCCAGGTCCAGGACATGCAGGACGCGGTTCGCGCGCGAGGCTGGACCCTTCACGTTGCCAGAACAAGCAGCCCGGGCGAATTGGACGCGGCATTCGCGGCCATCGCTCAATCCGGCGCAGCGGTGCTGATCGAAGGCAACGACCCGCTTTTCATCGACCAGCGCAAGCACATCGTGGCGCTGACGTTGCAGCATAAGATTCCAACCATCTTCTTCGAGCGTGAATCGGTCGTCGCGGGCGGGCTTATGAGCTACGCCGCGAGCTTCACGGATTCATTCCGCCAAGTCGGCGTCTACGTCGGCCGCATTCTCAAAGGCGAGAAGCCGGCCGACCTGCCGGTGTTGCAGCCGACCAAGTTCGATCTCATCCTCAACCTCAAGACAGCAAAGATACTTGGGCTTGAGATGCCGGACCGGCTGATCGCGCTCGCCGACGAAGTCATCGAATAACGCAAGGCCGTTGACTTCGATCGCTCAAGCCCGGAACCTGTCCGCAACGCAGACGATAGGGAGGACGACATGACCGTCGAACGGATCGATTTTCAGTGCGGCAGCGTCAAAGCCAGGCACGCGCTGGTGTGGAACGAGAAAGTCAGCGGCAAGCGCCCGCTGCTGCTGGTGATGCCGAACTGGCTCGGCGTCACCGAGCCGGCGATCAAGCGCGCGCAGAGGATGGCCGGCGACAAGTATGTCGCGCTGGTCGCCGACATGTACGGCGAAGGCAAGACCTGCGAAGGCCCGCCGACCTCGGCGGAGTGGATGATGGCGGTGCGCTCCGACCGCGTCGAAGGGCGAAAGCGCGTCAACGCCGCGATGGCCTGCCTGGTGGCCGAGGCCGACAAGCGCGGCATCGGCGACTGCGTCGAAAAAGGCCGCGGTCGGCTTCTGCTTCGGCGGCGGCAACGTGCTGGAGCTGGCGCGCTCGGGCGCCGACGTCAACGCCGTGGTCTGCCTGCACGGCGACCTGCAGACCACCATGCCGGCCAAGAAGGGCGACATCAAAGCCGCGGTGTTCGTCATCCACGGCTCGAAGGATCCGGTGGCGCCGAAGGCCGACCGCGACGCGTTCGAAGCCGAAATGGACGGCGTCGGCGCCAACTGGCAGATGCTCGACCTCGGCGGCCGGCTGCACTCCTTCGCCGAGGAGGAGACGATGATGAAGGGCATGGCGGAGTATCACGCCGGCGCGGCGCACCAGACCTTCCGGATGCTCGACGACTTCATCCAGGACGCCTTCAACAAGAAGCTCTGAGACTTAACGCACACCAGCCAGCCGGGCCGGCGCTGTTCAACGCCGGCCCGGTCGCGTTATGCTTCGCCGCTGCGGAACACGACTGCTCCGGAACATCCATGAGGCGGCGCGACTTCATCGCGGTTCTCGGCGGCATCGATGGCCGCGCCGCGCGCCGGTTACGCCCAGCAGCGCACCAACAAGATTCCCCGCATCGGCATCATCGATGACGGCCCGATCTGGACGCCGTTCCGCGATGCGCTCCGCGAAGCCGGCTACATCGAAGGCCGGACCATCGCCTTCGAGGTTCGCCGCGCCGATGGCGATCCGCAACGGCTGGCGGTCGCCGCGGCCGAGCTTGCCGCGCTCCCCGTCGACGTGATCGTCACCTACGGCACGCCGCCGAGCCGCGCCGCCAAGACCGCGACCTCGACGATCCCGATCGTCGCGATCTCGATCGGCGATCCGGTGCGCGCCGGCCTCGTGCAAAGCCTGGCGCATCCCGGCGGCAACGTCACCGGCAACACCATTCTTTCGCCCGATCTCGCACCGAAGCGGCTGCAACTCGTCAAGGAGATCATTCCATCGGCCAAGCGCGTGGCGCTGCTTTGGAATCCGGACAACGTCTCCAACGCCGTGATCCTCGAACAGTTGCGGACCGCAGCGCCGGGCCTCGGATTGGCGTTCACCGCGGTCGAGGCGCGCAGCGCAGGCGAACTCGACACCGCATTCGGCATCCTGGCGCGCGAACGGCCGGATGCGGTGCTGATGACCAGCGATCCGGTGCACCACAGCCACAGTCCAGCGGATCATCGACTTCCTGATGCAGAACGGACTGCCGGGAATGTTTCAGACCCGCAGCGACGCCGCGGCCGGCGGTCTGGTATCGTACGGCCCGATCTTTTCGGAGCTGTTCTGGCAGGGCGCCTATTTTCGTGCAGAAAATCCTGAAGGGCATCAAGCCGGCCGACATCCCGATGCAGACACCGCAGCGTTTCGAGCTGGTCATCAATCTCAAGACCGCCAACGCGATCGGCCTGACGATCTCGGAAGGCGTCATGCTGCGCGCCGACGAGGTCATCGAATGACACCACAGAAGAAGACTGGGCAAGAATACTGGAAGGAATGAACATGCGAACGCTCACCCGACTGCTGCTGACCCTGCTGCTGGCCGGCCTTGCCTCCGGCGCGCAGGCGCAGACCTATCCGAACAAGCCGATCCGCATGATCGTGTCGATCGCGGCAGGCAGCGTCACGGATGTCATCATGCGCGCCGCTGGAGTTGAATTGCAGGCGCGGCTCGGCCAGCCGGTGGTGATCGAGAACAACGGCGGCGCCGCCGGCATCCTCGGCGCCAAGACCTGCGCGGCGGCGCCGCCCGACGGCTACACGGTCTGCATCATCTACCACTCGACGATGTCGTTTAACCCGCTGCTGTTCTCCAACCTGCCCTACAACCCGGATACCGATTTCGTGCCGGTGGCGCGGCTGTTCTTCCTGATCGAGGGCCTGTTCGCCTCCTCGGCGATCAACGTGAACAGCGTCGCCGAGTTGAAGACGCTGGCGCAGAGCAAGCCGGACGGCCTCAACTACGCCACGCTCGGCGAAGGCTCCTATCCCGACCTGTTCCTCAAATGGATGAACAACCAGTGGGGCACCAAGATCGTCGCCATCCCCTATCGCGGCGGCGGACCGGCGGCGCAGGCGCTGGCGGCCGACCAGGTGCAGGTGACGCGGTTCGGCGTCGGCAACTTCCTCGGCTTGATCGAGGCCGGCAAGGTCAAGGCTTTGGCGGTCACCTCGGCCAAGCGCTCGCCGGCCCTGCCAAATGTGCCGACCTTCGCCGAAGTTGGCTGGGGCGCCTATCCCGGCCAGGGCTGGTGGGGCGTCACCGCACCGAAGGGCACGCCGCCCGCGATCGTCGCGAAGCTATCGAGTGAGTTCCAGAAGCTGTTCAGCGATCCGAAGTTCGTCGCCTTCCTCGACAAGCAGGTCGTGGTGGCGGCGCCGGACAGCCCCGAACAGTTCGCGGCCTTCCTCAAGCAGGACCGCAAGGACGCCGAGACGCTGATCAAGATCGCCAACTCCAAGAAGACCGAGTTCAAGGAGTAGCGCCGATGATCAGTCGCCGGGATCTGCTCGTCGCCGCGTCGGGCGGGATCGTCGCCGCGTCGATGCCCGGCGCGCGGGCGCAGACCGTGAAGAAGCCCGTCCATATCATCGTCGGCTTCCCGGCCGGCGGCGGCACCGACGTCACCGCTCGCGTGCTGGCGCAGGCGCTGCAAGGCGCCTACGCCTCAACCGTCATCGTTGAAAACAAGCCCGGCGCCAGCGCACGCCTCGCGGTGGACTACGTCAAGAACGCCGAGCCCGACGGCAGCACGATGCTGTTCACGCCGGACTTTCCGATGACGCTCTATCCGCACAGCTTCAAGTCGCTGAACTACGACCCGCTGAAGGACTTCACGCCGGTCGCGCCCGCCACCACGTCGATGCTGAGCTTCAATGTCGGACCGGCGGTGCCCGCGAGCGTGAAAACGCTCGCCGACTTCGTGCAGTGGTGCAAAGCCAATCCCGACAAGGCGGCCTACGGCACCACGTCTGCCGGCGCCACGCCGCACTTCGCCGGCGTCATGCTGTCCAACGAGTCGAAGGTGCCGATGAACCCGGTGCACTATCGCGGCGGCGCACCGGCCTTGCAGGACGTGGTCGGCGGCCACATCCCGATGAGCGTCAACCCGCTGAGCGAAAGCATGCCGCTGAATGAGGCGGGGACGATCCGAATTCTCGCAGTGACCGGGGCCAAGCGCTCGCAATTCCTGCCGAACGTGCCGACCGCCAAAGAGGCCGGCTACGATGTGGTGGTGGAATCCTGGCTCGGCGTGTTCCTGCCCGCGAAGGCGCCCGCCGATGTGCTGCATTCGCTTAGCGCCGCCATGAAACAGGCGTCGCAATCCGCGGCGATGAAGGACAGCCTTGCCAAGTTCGCCAGCGAAGCCACATTCCAGACGCCGGAGCAGTTCGTCGAGACGATCAAGGACGATCTCAAGCGCTGGGGTCCGGTGGTGAAGGCATCGGGATTTGTCGCGGTGGAGTGATCCACCCACGCCGCAATACACTCCATTCGGGACTGATTCAGTCCGGAACGGCCTCGCTCGCATTGCCTGTGGACCGAACCCTCGCAAATCCAGGTTCCAAGTGCCATTTTCTGTCCATGATTCTCATGGACAGGCTCGGCCTTGGCTGATCCCGCACCCAAAGCACCGTTCGAACCGGCTCCGGAGGCACCCGCCCCCGGCGGCATCGCTGCGCGCGCGATGGCGGCGCGCGCGGGCGGCGCCAGCTATCTCGACGACCTCAACCCGGAGCAGCGCGAGGCGGTCGAGACCCTGGACGGCCCGGTGCTGGTGCTGGCCGGCGCCGGGACCGGAAAGACGCGGGTTTTGACAAGTAGAATTGCGCACATCCTCTCCACCGGACGGGCGCGTCCTTCGGAAATCCTGGCGGTGACCTTCACCAACAAGGCCGCCCGCGAGATGAAGGAGCGCGTCGGCGGCATGGTCGGCCAGGCGGTCGAGGGCATGCCGTGGCTCGGCACGTTCCACGCCATCGGCGTCAAGCTGATCCGCCGTCATGCCGAGCTGGTCGGGCTGAAGAGCGACTTCACCATCCTCGACACCGACGACCAGGTCCGGCTGCTCAAGCAACTGCTCGCCGCCGAAGACATCGACGAGAAGCGCTGGCCGGCCCGCGTGCTGGCCGGGCTGATCGACCACTGGAAGAACCGCGGCATGACACCCGACCAGGTGCCGGCCGGCGAGGCCGCCGCGTTCGCCAACGGCCGCGGCAAGAAGCTCTATCAGGCGTTCCAGGACCGGCTGAAGGTGCTGAACGCCGCGGATTTCGGCGATCTTCTGCTCGAGTGCATCCGGTTGTTCCGCGAGAATCCGGAGGTGCTGCGGCAGTACCAGCAGCGATTCCGCTTCATCCTGGTCGACGAGTATCAGGACACCAACGTCGCGCAGTATCTGTGGCTGCGGTTGCTGGCGCAGCGGCCGAGTGCGGCACCCGACACACCGCCGTCATCCCGGTACGCCGCGAAGCGGCGAACCCGGAATCCAGAGCGGAGGACGAGCGCGCGTCTCTGGATACCGGGCTCGCGCCTGACGGCGCGCCCCGGAATGACGTGACAACCGCAGTGCCAACGCCGCAACTCGCCCCCCCACCCAAAAACATCTGCTGCGTCGGCGATGACGACCAGTCGATCTACGGCTGGCGCGGCGCCGAGGTCGACAACATCCTGCGCTTCGACCACGATTTCCCCGGCGCCAAGGTGATCCGGCTGGAGCGGAACTATCGGAGCACCGGGCATATTCTCGCCGCCGCCTCCCACCTGATCGCGCACAACGAGGGAAGACTCGGAAAGACCCTCAGAACAGAGGACGTGCCGGGCGAGAAGGTCACCGTCACCGGCTCCTGGGACTCCGAGGAAGAGGCGCGCTCGATCGGCGAGGAGATCGAGGAGCTTCAACGCAAGGGCCACCTGCTCGACGAGATGGCGATCCTGGTGCGCGCCTCGTTCCAGATGCGCGAGTTCGAGGATCGCTTCGTCACGCTCGGCCTGCCCTACCGCGTGATCGGCGGGCCACGATTCTACGAGCGCGCCGAAATCCGCGACGCGCTGGCGTATCTGCGCGTCGTCCACCAGGTCAGCGACGACCTCGCCTTCGAGCGCATCGTCAACGTGCCGAAGCGCGGCCTCGGCGACGCCACCATCCAGGTGCTGCACGACCATTCCCGCAAGCGAAAGGTGCCGCTGTTCGAGGCCGCCCGCACCATCGCCGCGACCGACGAGCTGAAGCCGAAGCCGCGCAACGCGCTCCGCACCGTGATCGACAACTTCGACCGCTGGCGCGCCCAGAAGGACGCGCTGCCGCACAACCAGCTCGCCGAGATCATTCTCGACGAGTTCGGCTACACCGAGATGTGGCAGAAGGACAAAAGCGCCGACGCCGCCGGCCGGCTGGAGAACCTCAAGGAGTTGGTCCGCTCCATGGAGGAGTTCGAGAACCTTTCGGGCTTCCTCGAGCACATCTCGCTGGTGATGGACACCGCGAGCGGCGAGACCGACGACATGGTCAGCATCATGACCATGCACTCGGCCAAGGGGCTCGAGTTCGACACCGTGTTCCTGCCGGGCTGGGAGGAAGGCCTGTTCCCGAGCCAGCGCACGCTCGACGACCAGGGCCGCGCCGGCCTCGAGGAGGAGCGCCGCCTCGGCCACGTCGGCCTGACGCGCGCACGAAAGCGCGCCAAGCTCTACTTCGCCACCAACCGCCGCACCCACGGCCTGTGGCAGACCAACATCCCGTCGCGCTTCCTCGACGAATTGCCCGAGGCCCATGTCGAGGTGACCGAGAGCAAAGGCAGCTTCGGCGGCGCGCAATATGGCGCCGGAGGCTACGGCGCCTCGCGCTTCGACCAGATGACGGCGTTCGGCTCGAACTATTCGACGCCCGGATGGCAGCGCGCCCAGGCCAACAAGAAGCGCGGCGGCTTCTCCGAGACCGGCGCGCCGCGCTATGGCGAGAGCGGCATCGGCGACGACTCGCTCGACTACGCGCACGAGGTTTATGACGAGGATGCGTCGCCGGGCGCCAAGGCGTCCCCTGCCCCGCGTGCGAGGGAGGGTCGGCCCGCGGGCAGCCGGCCGCCGCGCGCCGCCGCGCGCGCCGCTCACCATCGAGGGCGAGCTGGTGGCGAAATCAACCGGCGCCGCCTCGGACTTCGGCGTCGGCGACCGCGTGTTTCACCAGAAGTTCGGCAACGGCAACGTCACCGTGGTGGACGGCAACAAGCTCACCATCGCGTTTGATAAGGCGGGCGAGAAGCGCGTGGTGGATAGTTTTGTCGAGAGGGTGTGAGATACCTCTGCAACAATAGGTCCTCACGAGACGGCGACGTGAGATCGGACAGAGGGAAGCTCCGACGACGAATGCGAAGCAGCAGCTACTGACTTGCGAGCGCTCGCTTCTCAATCACGTCAGCTTCTGCCTTCATCGGCTTCACTTGGCGGCCGGCGTCAAACCACAGCACGCCGAGGGTAATTGGCGCGGGAAATAGCGACAGGAACACGAGGAGAATCGTCGCCATCTCCCCCGCATCGGTAACCGCCAATTCAGAGTTGTATGCGATGAAAATGAGGATGCCAGCGAGGACTGCCGCGACCAGGGAGTTCGCGATCACGTACTTCTTGTACTCGTGGAACAGCCGGATTTTGAAAATTTCGTATCGGCTTTCTAGCCGGTCGAGGTCGTCTTCGATGGCCTTGTCGGGCCGCTCATTCTGCGGCGCGAGAAACAGACTTCGCGTGCGGTCTATCACGCGAACAAGAGGCTGCACACCCAACTCGCCATAGAGCTGCAACACGGCGGTCCCCACGTGGAGACCAATCCCCAGCTGCACCACACTGGAAAAATCCCCATACTTCATTTGAAGCCCGCACCTGTGAAGGAGAGTTGTGGCCTACAATCCGAACATTCTGACAGACGTTCTCCGGGCACGCTCCCTCACGCCGGACCAGCTATCGCGTCGGCTGAAAATTGAGCCGAGCCAGCTTAAGCGTGAGCTTGGCCGAGAGCCCGAGCCTGGGCAAGGCATTCTAAACAAGATCGCGAAAGAGTTGGCCGTTCCGTCTTTCACGTTCTTCCGCGAAAAGTCGCCGCCGCTGCACGATGTAATTCCGGACTTCCGTTCGCCAACTGCCGCGCCGACAACGAAGTCCCGCGAAACAATCCAATCGATTCAGTTCGCCGAGGGCGTTCAGAAGGCGCTCAGCGAGAGCGACGACATCGCCGACAAGTTTCCGAAATTCACGGCTACCAAGCTCGACGAAGTAGACGCATTCCGCCGCCCCACCTACCCCGCCAGCCGCTCTTCGACCACGCCCCGGAAACTCGCCGCCACCACGTTGCTCGCCACCACCCTGTTCTTGCCGCGATCCTTGGCGCGGTAGAGCGCCGCATCCGCCGCCGCCACCAGGCCGCCCGGCGCCTGGTCGGCGCTCGGCACCGCCGTCGCCGCGCCCAGACTCACCGTGACGATGCCATGCGGACTGTCGGCGTGCGAAATACCGAGGCTCGCCACGCTGGCCCGCACGGCCTCGGCGATCGTCGCGACGCCGTCCTCGCTGGTGTTCGGCAGCAGCAGCACGAACTCCTCCCCGCCATAGCGGGCGGCGAGATCGCCGGGACGGCGAACCGACTCCGCGATGGCATTGCCGACCGCGGCCAGCACGCGATCGCCCTCGGGATGGCCGTAACGATCGTTGAATTTCTTGAAGCAATCGATGTCGATCATCACCAGCGACAGCGGCTGCTGCTCACGGGCGCCGCGGCCCCACTCCTGCGGCAGCGTCTCGTCGAAGCGGCGGCGGTTGGCGAGCGCCGTCAGCCCATCGATGCGGGCGAGCGAGACGGCGGCGCGCGTGGCGGCGTCCCGGCGGCGCAATTCGCTGTCGAGCAACGACACCAGCAGCAGCACACTCGCCGCCATCGCGGCGAAGATCGCGGCCAGCATCGACATCTTGCTCCAGAACGGCGCCATCACCTCGGCCTTGCCCAGGCCGACCGCGATGGTCAGCGGCAGTCCTTTGATGCGCTGGTAGGCATAGAAGCGCGCGACGCCGTCCTTGGAGCGCTCGCCCTCGAAGGTGGCGGTGCGGCGAACGTCGAGATGCTGGAACAGCGGCGCGTCGCGCCAATCCATGCCGATCTGGTTGTCGGCCTGGGTGTCGATGTTGCGCACGATCAATACGCCGTCGTTGCGGAACAGCGAGATCGATCCGTGATGGCCCAGCGCGACACGGTCGAACAGGCCCTTGATGTAGTCGAGCTTGACCGTGCCGGAGACGATGCCGCCGAACGTGCCGTCGGGCGCGGTCAGGCGGCGGCTGATCGAGATGCTCCAGATGCTGTTCTGCAGGCGCGCGCGGAACGGCCGGCTGAAGTAGAGCCCGATGTCCTCCTCGGAGTTCGCGATGAATCCGGAAATACTCGCGGTCGGCAAAGTTGCCTTCGCGGACACCGGCCGTGAGCGAGTCGAGGAAGATCGATCCGTTCTTGTCGAGCGCGACCATCGCGCCGAGGCCGGGCGCGGTTGCCGAGCGGTCGAACAGCGCGATCTGACGGAGCCGCCTCGGCTCGGCCATCACCTCGGGATCGTTGATGCCGTCGATCACGGCTTGCAGGGAGAGATCGTAGAGCTCGAAATTCCGCGCGATGTCCTGCTCGATCAGCGCGGCGATGTTGCCGATCGAAAGCTGGGTGTTCGTCGATCGTGGCGCGGTAGCTGTCCCATGCGACGCCGAAGAAGAAAACGAACAGCGTCAGCAGCCCGCCCGCCGCGGCCGACCAGACGAACAGGCGGCTCGATCGCGCCAGTCTTTTTCGAAGGGCCAGAATGAAAGGCATCTGCGGTCCACGCGATGAAACCGCATTACAACGAGACCGTGGGTGCTATTTTATGAACAGCCCAAGCCGAATGGCCGGATCGGTTAACCGGGGGTTACATTTTCGCGAAAGGTTCCGTTGCCGGTGGTCAGCCTATCGCGTCACCGCCTGCCCTGCCGCTCCCCCACCACGAACGGATCGGCGATCAACTGCCGCGAGCGTTGCGCGAGCCGCGCCAGGCCGCGATCGAGGCTTTCGCGCTCGCCGCTCTCCAGCGCCGCTTCGAGACGCTTCGTCAGATCCGCCATCGCCGGCAGGCATGCGTCGTAAAGCTCCTGCCCGAGCGGCGTCAGCCGCAGGAACGACTGGCGCAGATCGCCGTGGTTGGCGGCGCGCGAGATCAGGCTCCGCTGCAGCAGCCCGGCCAGGATGCGCGACACCTTGGTCTTGTGCATGTCGCATCGCGCGCCGACCGCTTTCGCCGTGAGCTGCGGCGCCTGCGCCAGCGTCATCAGCACGGCCCAGTCGCCCATGTTCAAGTCGTGCCGGGCGAGGATGGCGCCGAGCGCCTCCGAGACCACGCTGGACAGGATCGCCAAACGGTATGGCAGGAATTCTTCGAGCTTGAGGCCGGAGACAGTCCCGCCCGTGACAGTCCCGCCCGCAACCAAGTTCTCCACGTTTTGTCCTGACGATTCGAGGCTATGACGGAAGCCGTCAATTGACACGGAAGCGTGCCGTTGCCGACGATGCATCCTGGAGCGGCTCCAGGAGCAAGACGGAACGTGCAGAGCTGAACGTGAAAGATCGAAAGCAACGGACGGAACTGCGCTTCGCCATCAGCGACGCCGCGCGCCTGACCGGCGTCAGCGTGGAGACCATCCGCTATTACGAACGGATCGCGCTGCTGCCGCGCCCGCCCCGCACGCCAGCCGGCCGGCGCGCGTTCGACGGCGACGGCCTGCAGACGCTGATGTTCGTCAAGCGGTCGCGCGAGTTGGGCTTCAGCCTGGACGACATCCGGGTGCTGCTGGCGCTGCGCGCCTCGCGGTCGAGCTGCGGCAACGTCAAGGCGCTGGCGGCGCGGCACCTTGCGACGGTGCGCGGCAAGCTGAAGAGCCTGCGGGAGATGGAGGCGGGCCTGAGCGAGGTCGTGGCGCTTTGCCCCGGCGGCGAAAGCACCGATTGCCCGATCCTCGATGTGCTGGATGCCAAGTCTGATGCCAGGTCTGACGCCAGGCCCGCGGAGACAGCGCCTGCCCCGGTTTGACACAAAGGGGCCCGGTTTCCGCGCGCCGGGCGCACGGCGAGCGCCTTCATCCCGCCACCGATTATGGTAAACTGCCGGTCGCGGTATTTGAGGTCGGTGGGGTTTTCACCATGCGTTTTGTTCGTCCCGTCGTGACGGCGCTCGCGGCGCTGCTGCTGTTTGCGCCGTCCGCCTTCGCCAACATCCTGATCGAGATCGACAAGTCGGCGCAGCGCATGACCGTGTCGCAGGACGGCGCGCGGCTCTATGTCTGGCCGGTGTCGACCGGCGCGCGCGGCTACGACACGCCGAGCGGCGAGTTCAAGCCGAACCGGATGGAGAAGGACCACTTCAGCAAGGAGTGGGACGACGCGCCGATGCCGAATTCGATCTTCTTCACGACGCGCGGCCACGCCATCCACGGCACCGAGCACACCCGCAACATCGGCCGCGCCGGCGTCGCACGGCTGCGTGCGGCTCGAGCCGGAGAACGCCCGCGTGCTGTTCGGCATGGTGAAGGCGGAGGGCATGGCCAACGTCAAGATCGTGCTGTTCGGCCCGACCGGCTCCGGCGGCCCGGCGATGGTGCGCCGCGCGCCCGCGCCACGCTATCAGCAGGTCGATGGCGACGACGATTACACCGGCTCGGTGCCGCAGCGGGTCGTGCCGGAATACGGCTATCGCTCGAACAATCCGTGGCAGCGCCAGCCCGATCCGTACGAGCGAACCTATCGCGCGGTGCAGCCGCCGACGTTCTTCGGCGGCCGCCCCTACGGCTGGAATTGAACGGAGAGGCGCCTTCCCCCGTTGTGAGCTATGCCTAGCCGAGCTCTGCACAAACCATGGTTGCCGCTCCGGGTGTCGGGCGGCGCCGTGGAATGGGGCGTGGTCGCCGCGTATTTCGCGGCCTACCTGTTCCTCGAATGGCTGAGCTTCATCCACATCCACAAGGGCGTCCCGGTGACGCCCTGGGATCCGGGGCTCGGCGTCGTGTTCGCGCTGATGATGCGCGGCGGCTCAGCCGGCGGGCTGATCCTGTTCGGCGGAATGGTGATCGCCGAAGCCCTGGTCGTTCAGAACGACGTCGAGTGGCCGGTCATCGTCGGCATCGCCGCGATCACCGCGCTGAGCTATGCCTCGGTCGCGGCGCTGGCGCGGCGGCAACTGCGGATCAACCTCGAGCTGTTCCAGCTTCGCGACGTGCTGATCCTCCTCGCGGTCGGGCTTGCCGGCGCCGCGATCGACACCGTGCTGCTGAGCGCGTTCCTGCTCGCGGTCGGCCAACTCGACATGCGCGACGCCGTGCAGGTGTTCCGGCCGCTGCTGATCGGCGACATGATCGGCATCGCGGTGGTGACGCCGCTGATGCTGCGGTTCGCGGCGCGGTTCAAGTTCGCCGCCGGCCGGCTGCTGTCGTTCGCCCCGCAGGGCGCGCTCTATCTCCTGGCGATCGGCGTCACGCTCTGGATCGTCACCGCCAGCGAAGGCGTTTATGGATTCCGGCTGTTCTACCTGCTGTTCGTGCCGGTGGTGATCGCAGCCGTCCGGCACGGACTGGATGGCGCCTGCTTCAGCCTCGCCGCCATCCAATTCGGCCTGATCGGGCATCCTGCACCTGTCGGGATTCGATGCCGCGGAATTCACCGAATTCCAGACGCTGATGCTGGTGCTCACGGTCACCGGCTTGATCGTGGGCGTTGTCGTCAGCGAGCGCGAACATTCCGACCGCCGCGCCCGCGATGCGCAAGCGCGCCTGATCGAGCGGCAGGCCGAGGTCGCTCAGGTCGCGCGGGTCAATCTGGTGAGCGGCATGGCGTCGGCGCTGGCTCACGAGATCAACCAGCCGATGACCGCGGCTCGCGCGCTGGCGCGATCGGCCCAGCACCTGCTGCGGACGCCCGGCAGCGACCTGACCCGCGCCGACGGCAACCTGTCGACCATGGTGGCGCACATCGACCACGCCGGCGATATCGTTCGGCGCATGCGCAACTTCATCCGCCGCGGCCACCCCCATGTCAGCACCATCAACGTGCGCGGCATGATCGAGGAGGCGCTCACGTTGGCTTACGCGGAGGCCTCCACCCGGCATGTCCGCATCGAGATCGACGCGCCGGACGACCTGCCCGACATCCATGGCGACAGCGTGCAACTGGAGCAGGTGGTGCTCAATCTCGTTCACAACGCGGTCGATGCCATCGCCGTCGCGGGCCGGCCGCACGGCCATGTTCGTGTCGTCGCGCGCGGCCAATCGGCGCCGCCCGCGGATCGAGATCGGCGTGCTGGACAATGGGCCCGGCATCGAAGGCCAACTCGCGGAGAAGCTGTTCGACCCGTTGACCACGTCGAAGCAGGATGGCCTGGGATCTGGGTCTCTCGATCAGCGCCTCGATCATGGAGGCGCACGGCGGCCGCGTCTGGCTGCACTCCGGCGAACCGGGCGCGACGGAATTCCGCTTCTCGCTGCCGCTCGACCATTCACGTCAGGAGCTGACATGCCGACACCGACAATCTTCCTGATCGACGACCACGCCGCGGTCCGCCACGCATTGGCCGAGATGCTGAGCGTGCTGGGCTACACGGTGAAGACCTACGAATCCGCCGACAGCTTCCTGCAGACGCTCGACGGGCAGCATTCCGGCTGCGTCGTCGCCGACGTCAGGATGCCCGGAACCGACGGCATCGGGCTGGTGCGGGAGCTCGCGCGCGCGCAATGTCGGGCTTCCGGTCGTTCTCATTTCGGGTCATGCCGACGTGCCGATGGCGGTCGCGGCCATCAAGTCAGGCGCGCGAGGACTTCATCGAAAAGCCGGTCGACGACGTGGAGCTTGTCGCGGCGATCAACCGAGCGCTGGCGCAGACGTTCGAGCAGCAGGACCTCCAGAAATCACAAAGCGCTCTCGACAACCGATTCGCCCGGCTGACGCCGCGGCAGATCGAAATCTTCGATCTGGTGGTGGAAGGCTTCACCAATCACGCCATCGCCGCGAAGCTGGATATCAGCGTGCGGACGGTGGAGAGCTACCGCGCCGAGGTGATGGAGAAGATGCAAGCCGAGAGCGTCGCCGCGCTGGTGCGGCAGGCGATCCGCCTGCAGACGCATCACCCCGTAGAACTACCACCCGATCCACCCGAATACCCTCAGCCATCCGGCGCTCCTATCCTGAAGTGACAGGACGACGCTGCCCGTGACGGAACCTGAACCGTGACGGTGCGGCCGAACCAGCAGGCTCGCCGTCGTGGCGGGCTCTGCGCGGTCGGCCGGCGGGCAGCCGTGCACTGCCGATGGGACGTTTCATGGCACTTTGGAAGGTAGAACACGGGACCACGCGAAAGTTCGTTGTCGATGACCCGATGCGCCTCCTCGATCTGGTCGCGCTGCTCGCGCTCGCCGCGGCGCCCGGTCTCCTGCTGGTCTCGCTGATCCCGCTGCCGCTGGTGCTGCCGGCGCTGAGCATCCTGTCGTTCGTGATCGCCTGCGGCGTCGCGCTGTTCGCCCATTTTTCGAGGGTCAGCCGTCACGAGCACAGCATCACCTCCTGGGAGATTTCCTACGCGTTCGCGTTCGTCTGGGTCGCCGCCGGCATGATGAGCAGTCCCCAGGCGCTGATGGATTGGTTCGAACGCCTCCCGACGATGCCCTGAAGCAGGGTTGCCTCACATGACGGAGCTGTTCGCGCCCGAGGCCATCGCCGTGCTGTTCCAGGTCGTGATGATCGACCTGGCGCTGGCCGGCGACAACGCCATCGTCGTCGGCATGGCCGCGGCAGGCTTGCCGCCGACAGCAGCGCACCCGCGCCATCTTCTTCGGCATGATGGGCGCGACCGTGCTGCTGATCGTGTTCGCGGGGATCACCACGCAGCTCCTCAAGATTGTCGGCCTGCTGTTCGCCGGCGGCGTTCTGCTGCTCTGGGTGTGCTGGAAGATGTGGCGCGAGCTTCGCGCGTCGGCCGCCGAGCAGGACGGCGTCGAGGCTGCTGACCGGATACGACCTCAACGCCGACGGCACGATCGCAGGCCATGCGCCGCGCAAGACGCTGGCGCAGGCGGCCGGACAGATCATCATCGCCGACCTGTCGATGTCGCTCGACAACGTGCTGGCGGTCGCCGGCGCCGCGCGTGAGCATCCCATGCGTGCTCATCTTCGGGCTGAGCCTGTCGATCCTGCTGATGGGCGTTGCCGCGAGCTTCATCGCCGGCCTGCTGCAAAAGTATCGCTGGATCGCCTACATCGGGCTGGCGATCATCATCTACGTCGCCTTCGGCATGATCATCCGGGGCGCGGACGAATTGCGGCCGGTCGTCAGCGCATTCGCCGGCCTCGGCTAGTCGTTCGCTTTGCGGCCTTCTGAATCGATGGTCAACCATGATTCGAAGATCGTGGACGCGGACAGCGTCGATTGAGGAGACGCTTGCGTTGTGGGCGGCGTCGCTTCGGGAGATCAAGAAGCGGATACGTCCGTTGTTCAGACAAGAGCGCGTTGCGACGAATGCAGGTCTTTTCCTGGAAGGCCTGCTCGGGGATGAGCAACGCAAGACCGGTTGGATGCGTGCGGAGGCGGCTGCGATCCCGGCCCATGGCGTCAGCAGGCGATCCTGGGTCGCATGGATTGGGATGCTGATGCGCTGCGCGATATCGTACGCGATTATGTCCTCGAGCATCTGGCGGATGACGATGCGGTCCTGGTGATCGACGAGACCGGCTTTCTCAAGCAGGGCAAGGCGTCGTGCGGAGTGGCGCGGCAATATACTGGTTCCGCCGGCAAGATCACGAACTGCCAGATCGGCGTGTTCGCTGCCTACGTTTCGCACCACGGTCATGCGTTCATCGATCGTACGCTGTATCTTCCGAAGGAATGGACCGACGATCCAAATCGCCTGGAAGCCGCATACGTGCCTGCCGATATCGGCTTTGCGACCAAACCAAAACTTGCGACGGGAATGATCGCACGCGCGATAGCCGCGGCTGTACCATTCAGATGGGTTGCCGGTGATACCGTCTACGGTGTCGGCGATATCGAGCAGCAACTGCGTCGAGCAGGCAAAAGCTATGTCCTCGGGGTTAGCAGCGCTCATGTGTTTCGATCCTGGGGCAACCGACCGCCGGTCGCCGGTACGGCCGCAGCCATCGCCCGGATGCGGCGCTCATCCGAC
This sequence comes from uncultured Alphaproteobacteria bacterium, assembly GCA_963785665.1. Classification (GTDB taxonomy): domain Bacteria; phylum Pseudomonadota; class Alphaproteobacteria; order Rhizobiales; family Xanthobacteraceae; genus Z2-YC6860. The sequence goes on along the minus strand of CAWAWF010000011.1, from coordinate 151,713 downwards.
TGGAAGCGGCTGTCGGCGGGAGCCGGAACCAAAGGACCACGGCTGCACGATTGGTGTTATCTCGAATTGGCCGACCTCGAGGCCGAGCCATTCAACAGTGCAAATGATGGCTTGCGGACGCGCGGTGCTGAGACCAGCCCGGCCGTGGGTTTCACCGCAGCGCTGCCAGGGAACACCGTCTCGGCGAGCGCCCGCTCATCGACGCGCAGATGATCGCGCAGCAGGCCTTTGAGGATGGCGCGGAGATCGGTGGTGGCCTTCAGATCGCGGCGCTCGTAGAGGCTTGCCTCGGCGAGTCCCGGCCAGTCGGCGATCACCCGGCCGCCCTTGACCGCGCCGCCGGCCAGCAGCGCCACCGTCGCGGTGCCGTGGTCGGTGCCCTCGGTGCCGTTGATGCGGGCGGTGCGGCCGAACTCGGTGATGACCGCGACGGCGGTCTCCTGCCACGCCGCGCCCATGCCGCTTTCCACCGCGCCGAGCGCGCCGTCGAGCGCGCCCAGCAGCGCGAACAGCCGGCCGTTGCCGGCGCCCTCGGCGGCGTGGGTGTCCCAGCCATCGAAGGCCAGCGCGCCGATGCGCGGGCCGTCGCCGCGCGCCATGAACTTCGCCGCGGCGCCGGCGCTCTCCGCAAAGAAGGTGCGCACCTGCGCGCCGGGCGCAGGCTTCGGTGGCGCGGGCGCGGCCTGCGATGGCGCGCCTCGGCGGTTTTCGTCTGTATCAGCATGCGCACCTTCATGTCCGGCGGAGTCATAGCGATGCCGCCAGCGCGCGCGATCGCGGCGAGTCCGACGCGCTCCTCCAGAGCGCGGGCCAGCGCCGGATCGGTGTGGTTGTAGAGGTCGATCAGCCGCATCACGGTGTCGTCGGTCGCGGGCGGCAAGCGCGGCGGCGTCCATGACAGCACCGGCGCCGGTCCCCGCACCAGCAGCGGCGTCACCGGACCGACCGCGAAGGCCTGCCGGCCGCCGACCTGACCGGCGGGCGTGAGCGCGCCCAGCGCGCGGTTGAGCCATCCGGTGTCGACGGCGCCGGGCTTGGTCAATCCGCTTTCCAGAACGTCCTGGCCGTCGAAATGCGAGCGCTCGCGATAGGGCGAGGCCACCGCATGCACGATGCTGGCCTGCCCGGCCTTGTAGAGACGATGGAGGTTCGGCATCGCCGGATTGAGCGCGAAGAAACTGTCGAGCGGCAGCGCCGCAGGCGTGCCCTCAAGCGTCAGCGCGTTGTCGCCGCGCAGCCGCAGCCAGTCCGGATCGCCGACCGGCGCCACGGTGGCAAGGCCGTCGAGCGCGCCGCGCAGCACGATCACCAGAAGGCGCGGATCGCGGCCCTCCGCCAGCGCAACGCGCGGCAAGTGCGCCCAGGCGAACAGCACGCCGGAGGCGAGCAGCAATTCGCGGCGGGAGGGAGCGTGGAGATTCATGGCCATCACCGTCTCTGGAATTCAGGCGCCATCAACAGCAGCGCCAGCGCCTGCTGGCGGCTCTCGGCGCGCTTGATGGTCTGCCGCGTTTCCGCCGAGGCGAGCGGGCCGAGCGCTGCATCGACCATCGCGTCCGGCTCGCGAAGATCGTTGCCGATCCGGCGCGCCAGAGCGTTGGCGATGTCGAGCCGCTCGGCAAGCCCGTCGAGCCAGGCGGCGCTGTCGTCGGAAAATCCCTTCGGCGAGGCCGGCCGCCACAGTGGCTCGCCGAGCAGGTTCTGCGTGTTCACGACGCGGCGGACATCGTGAAGCTCGAGCCCGCAGGCGCGCATTGCGGCCAAGGTCCATTCCGCCGGCTTCTTCAGCTTGCTGCGCGGCGCATCCCACGACTCCGGCGCCGTCACCAGGGCCTTGGTGACCTCCATGAGATCACCCCGGGTGTCGAGGAAGCGCTTGCCGAGCCGATCCACCAAAGGCTGCGGCGGCTGATCGGCAACGAAATGCGTGGCGAGCTTGGTGGCGATGTGCTTCGCCGTCGCCGGGTGATGCGCCAAGTCCATCAGCACCGCCCGCCCTTGCTCGATGCCGCTTGACGGATAGGTCTTGCCGGCCACGGTCTGGGCACCGGGCTGGTGCATGTTGGGATTGAACGCAAACTCGCCGCCGTTATCGAGGTTCTGCCGCAGCGGCACGATGGTCCAGCCGGTGATCACCTTGGCGAAATTGGTGACGTCGTCCTGGCTGTAGCCGGTGCGGACGCCAAGCGTGTGCAGCTCCAGAATCTCGCGCGCCAGATTTTCGTTCAGGCCTTTGCCGCGGCGCACGCCGGCGATCGAATCCGGCCCGATCGAGCGGGCGTTGTCGAGATAGATCAGCATCGCCGGATGGGTCTCGACCGCCAGCAGCATGTCGGAGAACTTGCCGAGCACGTGCGGCCGCAGCGCCTCGCGCTCGTAGGCGCCGCACATCGCGCGCACGCCCGGTCCCTTGTCGGCCGAAATGCAGAAATGATTCGACCAGAACCAGACCAGCCGCTCGACCAGTCCGATGTCGGCCTGCAGGCCGGCGTCGACGCGCGCCTTGGCCTCGGCGAGATAAAGCTGTTGCGGTACCGGCAGGCCCGGCTTGGCCGGCACGGGCGCCGCGCCGGGTTTTGCCATTTCCTTATTGGCCATGTCGTTGGTGGCCGTGTCCTTGTTCGGCGTCCCGCCGGCGTTCGGTGCGGTGCGCGCCGCGAGACGCGCCATCCGGCGCTCTTGCCGCGCCTCGAACGCCTCGCGCGCCGCCTCGCCGCTGCTCAGGAGATCGGGGTCGTCGATGCGGCCGGCGCCCGGCTTGAGTTCGGCCAGAACCGCGCCGCGCGGATCGGCGGCGATGGCGTCGATTCCGCCCGGCCGCGGGCCCAACCCAAACCGGTGCAGCGCCAGCGCCGCCTGCATTTTCGGATCGCCGGAAGACGGATCGGCCGACACGGGCAATTCCTCGAACGTCGCCGTGCAAAATATGCGGGCGAGTCGTGACCACACTAAGGCCGCCCGGTTCCCGGATCATGAACGCCGGATTAACAATCCTCGCCTGCATCGGGACATGCCCCGGTCCGGCGCGCTAACCTTGTGCTGGTGCCGCGCAGCAACAGCGGCCTGTCACAGCCGGGGAGTATCAACGCCATGTCACGCGTATTCATGTCACGCGCGTTCACGTTTGCCGCCGTCCTTGCAACCGCCGCTGTCGTCGCAACACCGGCCTCCGCACAGCTCCTGCAGCGCAAGGATCTCAGCTACAAGGTCGCCGTCGAACTCGCGCAAGAGGCGCTGGCCGAATGTCATCGGCACAACTGGCCCTCCTCGGTGGTCGTGGTCGATCGGGGCGGTGACACCTTGGTCATGCTGCGCGACGACAACGCCGGCCCGCACACCATGGAGAACGCACGGCGCAAGGCCTACACGGCGCGGACCTTCAAGATGACCTCGGAGGAATTCTCGCAGCGCATGGAGAAGGAGCCGGTGCGCCGGCAGCAGGCGACGCTGCCGGGGATCATCGGCATTCCAGGCGGCGTGCCGATCAAGGTCGGCGACGACGTGATCGGCGGCGTCGGCCTGTCCGGCTCGCCCGGCAAGGACGCGGACTGCATCAAAGTCGGCCTCGATAAGGTGCAGCAGTATCTGCAATAGGACTCCACCCTCCAACGCACGCTATCCTTGCCCCATGCCGCCATTGTCAGAGCGGCCTGGGGGAGGACATCTCATGCGTGCGTATCTCAATTGCTTTGCTTTCGCCGTGACCACCTGCGCGCTCGCTACGCCGGCGTCGGCGCAAACCATCACGAACAAGGACGTGTCGGTCGACGCCGCCGTGACCATTGCGACCACCGCGATGGCCGATTGCAAGGCCAAGGGCTACAAGGTTTCCGCCGTGGTGGTCGGCCGCACGGGCGAGATCATCGCGCAACTGCGCGGCGACGGCACCGGCCCGCACACCATGGAAAACGCATTCAAGAAGGCGTTCACTGCGCGCACCTTCCGGATCGCGTCCGGCGACATGGAAAAGCGTCTGAAGGACAACCCGCAGATGGGCGCGCAATACCTGACCGGCTTCACCACCGCGCGTGGTGGGCTGCCGATCAAGATCGGCGATGACGTGGCCGGCGCTGCCGCCGTGTCCGGCGCGCCGGGCGGCGAGAAGGATGAGGCCTGCGTGCAGAGCGGCCTCGACAAGGTGAAGGATCAGTTGAAGTGACGCGCTGACGTCACTTCTCCGCGAGCCACTCCGCGTAGTGAGTTTTGAGCGCCTCGGTCTCGGCGCGGCCGTCGTAATGCACCGGCTCGGCGAGCGCGCGCCCGGCGGCGTGGACGCGGTACGCCATGTAGCGATACTGCGCCGGATACTTCGCCGCGTCCGACTTCGCCATCATGGCGTCGAACGCCGCCGACGGCTCGACCGGATCGAGCCGGTCTTTTTCGTACAAGGTCGCGCGCTCGACGATGCGCCAGGCGCCGTTGCGTTTCTCGACCCGATCGAGGAAGCGTCCGTTAGAGGTCAGGTCGACCTCGACGCCGTCGATGGTCTGGCGCACCAGGATGGCGACATTGGTCTCGGTGGTGGCGCGACTGCCGTTCAGCGTGACGCGCGCCGGCCACAACAGATGCTTGGCGACACTGCCGCGCCCGAAGTTCTTCCGGCAATGCGCGACGAATTCCGGATAGGGCCCGCGAAACCACGAGACCGCGATCTCGGCACCGGGATGGCAGATCGCGGCGAGGTCGTCCCAGCGGCCCTGGTCGCGGGCGAAGCCCCAGGCCTGGATCAATTCGGTGCAGGCGATTTTGTCGGCGATATCCATATCTTGGGGCTCGGCTGTGGGCTCTTGGGGAAAAGGCTGTTGCGGGGCGGTGGATCAACCGGCGGATAAGCCTGTCTATATCCGGTTGATAATTCCTGTGGAAGTTGCCTGCCGCGCCGTGCATAAGCGGCTGTGACCAACTCCAGCAAATCCCCCGCCATATTTGTCGCGCGGCTCGCCGCCGACCAGAAGTCCGCGCGGCGCGTCGCCGATCTGCTGTCGGAGAGTCTCGACCCGGCCGAGACCGCCTGCGCTGCCTTCGAGCAGCCGGACGGCCGCTGGCAGGTCGATGTGCATTTCCGGACACCGCCGCGCGAGCGCGAGCTTCGCGCCCTCGTCGCGCAAACCTGCGGCAAGCAACTGGCGAGCAAGCTCCGCATGGAAAAGATCGCGCCGCGCGACTGGGTCAAGGCGAGTTTGCAGGGGCTGAAGCCGGTGACGGCGGGCCGCTTCGTCGTGCACGGCGCCCACGACCGCGCGCGGGTGCCCGGCCATTGCATCGGAATCGAGATCGAGGCCTCGACTGCGTTTGGCACCGGCCATCACGGCACCACACGGGGCTGCCTGCTGGCGCTGGACGCGCTGGCGCGCCGCCGCCACAGGCCACGCCACATTCTCGATCTCGGCACCGGCTCCGGCGTGCTGGCGATCGCAGCGGCAAAGCTGTTCCGGATGCCGGTGCTGGCGACTGATATCGACCCGCAGGCGGTGCGGAACGCCCGCCTCAACGCACAACGCAACGGCGTCGGCGCGCTGGTCACCGCGGTCCATGCCGCCGATCTGCGCGCCCGCGAAGTCGCCACGCGCGCGCCGTTCGATCTTGTGCTGGCGAACATTCTGCTGAAGCCGCTGCAGAAGCTGGCGGCGCCGATGGCGCGGCAACTGATGCCGAATGCGCGCGTGGTGCTGTCGGGCATCCTCGCCGAGCAGGGCAACGCGGTGCTGAGCGCCTACAGGTCGCAGGGGATGTTCGTCGAGCGCTCGGTCGCGCTGGACGGCTGGGTGACGCCGGTCATGGTGGCGCGGTCGGCCTGAACGCGGCGGATCACCTCGTGCGAATGCCGCATCTGCCAGGCGGCCAGCGTATCGAGCCAGCGCAACAAGGCGCCGCGCGAGGGCACGGGATCCGGCGAATTCGAGCGGCGAACGAGCAGAGCAGCCATCTGGGTCAATCCCAATGCGCGGAAGCCGCCGTGCCCGACTCACGGACTCCCACGTTCCAACCTAATGAGGATTCAAGGTTCACCAGCAGGAGCAACGGAGCATAGGTCCACTGCCCCTGCTGCATAATGTCGCACCATGCGCCGTAAGCTATTGAAAGTCAAAACAAAACGGCAGTTGCTCGCTCGACGATCAGAGTCGGCGGCCCGGCGCACATTGCCGTGACCACGCTTCAACGCACGAAGGGAAGCGCGTCCTCGTTTCGCTCGCTGACCTTCAGGCCGGCATCTTCAAGCTCGCGCGGCAGGCGGAGACCATGGCGGGCAAGCTCAAGCTCGGCCGACCGCTGACGAGCCGCCATGAAGCGGTGAAAGACGGCAATCGCGAATGAAACCATGGACATGGGGCACTCCTATTGCTCGAAAGACCGTCGGCAGATCCCCTTTCCTGCCCGTCTCTTCTGCAATGCAACATAGACTGATTCGGGCCGACGAGGAGAGGGAACTTTGCATGGCTGACACCTAACTTATTCAAAAAGAACGATTAATTCACTTTCATGATTGATGGCATCAGTCCCCGCGATCAATCGCCATGGGCATTTCTATTGCGCCGCAACAGGCTGCATTTGCCCGCCCCGGACCACGCCCATAGATTGGCCGCGCATGTTCGAGGCCCGCTTCCAGTCGTTCGACGACCCCTTGCCGGCACAAACCGGGCCCCGCGTGCAGGCGCTGCGAGCCGAATTGGCCCGCCGCGGCCTGGCGGGCCTGATCCTGCCGCGAGCCGACCGGCATCAGAACGAATACGTGCCGCCCTCCGAGGAGCGGCTGGCGTGGCTGTCCGGCTTCACCGGCTCGGCCGGGATCGTCATCGTGCTCGACCGCGAAGCCGCGCTCTTTACCGACGGCCGCTACACGCTCCAGGCGCGAACGCAGATCGATTCATCGGTGTTCGCCACGGTCAACATCGGCGAGACCACGCCGGAGAAGTGGATCGAGCAGAACCTGCCCGCCGGCGCCAAGCTCGGCTACGACCCCTGGCTGCACACGGCCGAGGCCGCGGAGCGGCTCGCGCGCGCCTGCGCCACCGCGGGTGGCGAACTGGTGACGGCCGAGCCCAACCCGGTCGATGCGATCTGGCACGACCGGCCGCAACCTCCGCTCGGGCAAGTGGTGCTGCACGATCTGAAATTCGCCGGCGAGGCCACGCCGGACAAGCTCCGAAAAATCCACGCCGAGATCGGCAAGCTTCGCGCCGACGCGCTGGTGATCTCGGACCCGCACGCGGTGGCCTGGACCTTCAACATCCGCGGCGCCGACGTGGCGCACACGCCGCTGCCGATCGCCTTCGCCATTGTTCCCAAGGAAGGAAGGCCGGCTCTCTATATCGACGGCGCCAAGCTCTCCAACGCGGTGCGCGCCAAGCTCGGAGAGACCGCCGAGGTGCGCGAGCCCGCCGCCTTCACCGACGATCTCAAGGCGCTCGGCGCCGCCCACCGCACGGTGCGGCTCGACCAGGCGACCGCCGCCGACGCGCTGTCGCGCATCATCAATGACGCCGGAGGGAAGACGACGCGCGGACCCGACCCGATCGCGGCGATGAAGGCGGTGAAGAACCCGATCGAGATCGAGGGCGCGCGGCGCGCGCACGTCCGCGACGGCGCGGCGGTGACACGCTTCCTCGCCTGGTTCGACCGCGAGGCGCCGAACGGAAAACTGACCGAGATCGGCGCGGTCGAGGCGCTGGAAAGCTTTCGCCGCGACACCGGCTTGCTCAAGGACGTGTCATTTCCGAGCATCTCCGGCGCTGGGCCGGACGGCGCCATCGTGCATTACCGGGTGACGCGCTCGACCGATCGCACCATCAAATCCGGCGAATTGTTCCTGATCGACTCCGGCGGCCAATACGAGGACGGCACCACCGACATCACCCGCACCGTCGCGGTCGGCGAGCCCACTGCCGAAATGCGCGAGCGCTTCACCCTGGTGCTGAAGGGCCATATCGCCATCGCGCGCGCGGTGTTTCCCGAGGGCATCGCCGGATCGCAGCTCGATCCGTTCGCACGGCAGGCGCTGTGGGCGCACGGCCTCGATTTCGATCACGGCACCGGCCACGGCGTCGGCAGCTATCTGTCGGTGCATGAGGGCCCGGCGCGCATCTCCAAGCTCGGCAACACGGCGCTGAAGCGCGGCATGCTCCTGTCGAACGAGCCCGGCTACTACAAAGCCGGCGAATATGGCATCCGCATCGAGAACCTGGTGCTGGTAGTGGAGGGACCGAAGGTCGAAGGCGCCGAGAAACCGCTCAACGCCTTCGAGACGCTGACACTGGCACCGATCGACCGCCGGCTCGTGGAGACGAGGCTCCTCGATGCAGGCGAGCTGTCGTGGCTCGACGCCTATCATGCGCGGGTGGCGAAGACGCTTGCTCCGCTGGTCGACGATGAAACGCGGGCATGGCTCCGCGACGCGACCCGGCCGCTCGACAAGGGCTGAGCGGAAGGCGTGGAAGAGGCCTCCGCCAAAGAGCTGCACGAACACCCGGAAGTGGCTGACAAGGCCACGCCGTGGGGCCTGCTGCTGCTCCTGATGGCGATGACGGCGATCGGCCCGACCACGCTCAACATCGTGGTGCCGGCGCTGCCGGCGATGGCCAACCGGCTCGCTTCCGACATCGCCACCATCCAGCTCACCGTGTCGATCTATCTGCTGGCGCTGGCGGGCGGGCAACTGGCGATGGGCCCGCTGTCGGACCGGTTCGGCCGCCGCTGGGTGGTGCTGCTGGCGCTGAGCTTGACCGCCGTGGCGAGCGTGTTCGCCGTCGTGGTGGCGACCGTCGGCAGCCTGATCGCGGCGCGGGTGCTGCAGGCAATCGGCGCGTCGGCCGGCATCGTGGTCAGCCGCGCCATCATCCGCGACCTGTTCGATCGCAATCGCGCCGCCTCGATGATCGGCCTGGTCGCCACCGTGATGGTGGTGGTGCCGACGCTGGGGCCGCTGATCGGCGGGCTGCTCGACACCGGGTTCGGCTGGGAGGCGGTGTTCCTGTTCACCGCCATCACCAGCGCCATGGTGGTGGTGTGGGCGGCGATCGCGCTGCCGGAAACCGCCAGGCTCAACGTGACGCCGGGGAAGCGGCCGGGGTTCTTCCGCGATCTGGCGTCACTCAGCCGCAGCGCGAAATTCGCGGGCTACGTCTGCGCCGGCGCGTTCGGCTCGTCGGTGTTCTTCACGTTCCTCGGCGGCGGCGCCCACGTCATCATCACCTTGATGGAGCGCAGCCCCGCCGAATACGGCGTCTGGTTCGCGATCTCGTCGATCGGCTACATGAGCGGCAATTTCACCGCCTCGCGGCTGTCGACGCGGTTCGGCATCGACCGCATGATCTGGGCGGGCATCACGGTGGAAGCGCTTGGCGTCATGCTGGCGTTGCCGCTGGCGGGATTCGCGATGCACTGGGGCCCGGTGATCGTGTTCGGCCCGCAGCTCATCGTCAATTTCGGCAACGGCCTGCTGCTGCCGGGCGCGATCGCCGGCGCGGTCAGCGTGCGGCCGCAGGCAGCCGGCACCGCGGCCGGCATCATCGGCTTCACTCAGATGGCGGTCGGCGCCGCGGCGACGCAATATGCCGGCTCGCTGATGGCGGATTCGGCCTCGGCGGTGCCGCTCGCGCTGATGATGGTGACGCTGGTCGCGGCATTGGCGGTGTCGTTCGGATCGCTGGTGCGGCGGGCTTGAGCGGCTTATCGTTGCCCCAAAAGGGGGAACCGCCATGACCAAAAACGTCGTTCCGGCTGCTGCCGCTGTGCGCGCTCGCCACGCTGCTCGCGCATCAGGCGCGCGCCGAGACGCTGGATGAACTGTACCAGAAGGCCAAGGCCGAAAAGGAGGTCGTGTTCTACTCCGGTGGGCCCGCGGCGCCGCACGAGAACCGCGCCAAGCTGTTCACGCAGCAGTTCCCCGGCATCGAAGTGAAGGTGACCGGCGGCTTCAGCAATGTGCTGAACGAGAAGATCGAGCAGCAGATGGCGGACAAGAAGCTCGCCGTCGACATGGCGTTCTTCCAGACCGTGCAGGACTTCGTGAAGTGGAAGCAGGAGGGCAAGCTGCTGGCGTTCAAGCCGGACGGCTTCGAGCAGATCTATACGAACTTCCGCGATCCCGACGGCGCCTACATGTCGTTTTCCGCGAACGCGCTGACCTACGCCTACAACAAGGACGCAGGTGAAGCCCGAGGACGCGCCGAAGTCGGCGCTGGATTTCCTCAAGCCGATGTTCATGGGCAAGATGATCAGCGTCTATCCGGCCGACGACGACGCGGCGCTCTATCTGTTCCATCTCATCGTGAAGAAATACGGCTGGGAGTGGATGGACAAATACACCGCCAACAAGGCGAACTACGTGCAGGGCCATCTGCCGGTGGCGCGGAGCGTGGCGTCGGGCGAGAGCATGGTGACGTTCGACGCCTCGTCGTCGGTGTGGGAGTTCCGCCGGCAGGGCAAGCTTGAGGTGGTGTGGTCGCCGGAGGACCCGACGCCGGTGTTCACGCTGACCGGCGGCATCTTCAAGGATGCGCCGCATCCCAACGCGGCGAAACTTTACGTCACGTGGTTCTTGGCGAAAGAGCAGCAGGCCAAGGTCGGCTCGTTCTCCACGCGCAGCGACGTGCCGCCGCCGGAGGATTTCAAACCGTTGACCGCGTACAACATCGCCAACAATTATCGGGAGTTCATGGTCGACGACAAGCTCGTCGCCGAGTTGCGGGCACGGATGGAAAAATACACCGGCCCGCCGGTGAACAAGGGCGGCGTGAGGTAGCGGCTACTTCCCGATCAGCTTGAACCAGTCGTCTTCGGTCAGCACCGCGACGCCGTGCTTCTTGGCCTCGGCGAGCTTGGAGCCGGCGCCGGGGCCGGCGACCAGATAATCGGTCTTCTTCGACACCGAGCCCGCGACCTTGGCGCCCAGACGCTCGGCCATCGCCTTGGCCTCGTCGCGGGTCATCTTCTCCAGCGCGCCGGTGAACACCACGGTCTTGCCGGCCACCGCGGTGTCGGTCTTCGGCTTCTCGGCGTCGGCGATGGTCACCTGCGCGACCAGCCGGTCGACCATCTTGCGGTTGTGGGACTCGCCGAAAAACTCGGCGATCGCCTCGATCACGGTCTCGCCGATCTGGTCGAGCGCATCCATCTCGGCCTTGGTCTCCTCGTCGCCGTCGACCACCTTGAGGCAGGCGTCGTGGAACGCCTCCCACGAGCCGTAGCCGCGGGCGAGCGCCACCGCCGTGGTCTCGCCGACGTGGCGGATGCCGAGCGCGTAGATGAAGCGCTCCAGCGAGATGGTCCGGCGCGCTTCGATCGCCTGGTAGAGATTGCCGACCGAGGTTTCGCCGTAGCCCTCGACCTCCTTGAGATTGATCTTCTTGTCGCGCGCCTGCAGCGTGAAGATGTCGGCCGGCTCCTTGACCCAGCCCTCCTCGTAGAACAGCACGATCTGCTTCTCGCCCAGCCCGTCGATGTCGAAGGCGCGGCGCGAGACGAAATGCATCAGGTGCTGGGTGCGCTGGAACGGACAGGCGAACTCGCCGGTGCAATGGGCGCGGGCGCCCTCCTCGCCGCCAGCGATCACCTCGCGCACCACCTCGGTGTGCAGCGGGCACGGGCATTTTTTCGGAAAGTGATACGCCTTCGGGCCGCGCGGCTTGTCCTGCACGACCTCGACCACCTGCGGGATGACGTCGCCGGCGCGCTGGATCGTCACGGTGTCGCCGATCCGCACGCCGAGGCGCTCGATCTCGTCCTGATTGTGCAGGGTCGCGTTCTGCACCACCACGCCGCCGACCGTGACCGGCTCGAGCTTGGCGACCGGCGTCAGCGCGCCGGTGCGGCCGACCTGGATTTCGATGTCGCGGACAACAGTCGCCGCGCGCTCGGCGGCGAACTTGTGCGCGATGGCCCAGCGCGGCGTGCGCGAGACGAAGCCGAGACGCTGCTGCCAGTCGAGGCGGTCGACCTTGTAGACGACGCCGTCGATGTCGTAGGTCGAGCTTGGCGCGCTCGGCGCCGATGTCGGCGTGAAACGCCAGCAGCTCCTCCACCGAGGAGCAGGTCCGCCACAGCGGATTGGTCTCGAAGCCGGCCTTCTTGAACCACTTCAGCATGCCGGACTGCGTCTCGGCCGGCATCTCGCTCATCTCGCCCCAGGCGTAGGCGAAGAAGTGCAGCGGCCGCGACGCCGTGATCGACGGATCGAGCTGGCGCAACGAGCCGGCCGCGGTGTTGCGCGGATTGACGTAAAGCTGCTTGCCGGCCTCGGCCTGCTTCTTGTTGAGTTCGAGGAAGGCGGCCTTGGTCATATAGACCTCGCCGCGCACCTCGCAGACGGCGGGCACGTCCTTGCCCTTGAGCCGTTGCGGCACGTCCTTGATGGTCTTCACGTTGGCGGTGACGTCCTCGCCCTCGGCGCCGTCGCCGCGGGTCGCGGCCTTGACCAGTTCGCCGTCGTCGTAGCGAAGGTTCATCGACAGCCCGTCGATCTTCGGCTCGGCGGTGAAGGCGATCTCCTCGTCGGGCTTCAGGTTGAGAAAGCGCTGGATGCGGCCGACGAAATCGGCGACGTCCTCGTCGCTGAAGGCATTGTCCAGCGACAGCATCGGCACCGCGTGGCGCACCTTGGCGAAGCCGCGCGACGGCGCCACGCCGACCTTGCGGGACAGGCTGTCCAGGGTGCGCAGGTCGGGGAATTTCGCCTCGATGGCGTTGTAGCGGGCGCCGGAGCGCGTCGTATTCGGCATCGGAAACGGTCGGCGCGTCCTTGGCGTAATAGGCCTCGTCGTGTTTCTTGATTTCCACCTCAAGGCGGGCGTGCTCGCGCGTCGGCCTGGCGCTCCGTCATGGCGTCGACGGCGAGCGTGGAATCGCGGTGGGGTTTCGGCGCCTTCATCGCCTTCGTAATTCCACGACACGGCGGAGCCTGCAAGCCGATTGCGGGGGCCGGGTTCCGGGCCTACCCTGACGGCGGCAAATTCCTTAGCTCCCAAGGAGCCTCCGATGACCGCCCTCCCCCGCATTGCATTGTTTGCGCTCGTCCTGGTGCCGTTCTCGGCCTCGGCCGACACCGTTCGCATCTACGTCACCAACAGCGCCGGCGACAATATCCATGTGATCGATCCGGCCACCAACAAGGTGGTGCAGACCTTCAAGGGGCCCGAGGCGATGCACGGCATCAACTTCTCGCCGGACGGGGCGCGGGTCTATGTCAGCAACGAGTCGCAATCGACCCTGGACGTGTTCGACCGCAAGAGCGGCAAACAGATCAAGCAGATCCCGCTGAGCAACCGGCCGAACAACATCGCGGTGGCCAAGGACGGCCGCGTCGTGGTCGGCATCGCCCGCGGCGAAGGCGCGCTCGACGTGATCGACCCGGCGACCCTGACGGTGAAGAAGACCATCCCGGTCCACGGCCGGCTGCACAACGTCTATGTCACGCCGGACGGCAAATACGTCATCACCGGCTCGATCCCCAACAGCATGCTGACCGTGATCGATCTCGCCACCGAGCAGGTCGCCTGGGAGGCCAAGATGAGCGGCGGGGTGCGGCCGATGGCGATCGAGGCCAACCCGGACGGCTCGACCAAACGCATCTTCGCGCAGCTTTCCGACCTCAACGGCTTCGCCGTGGTGGACTTCGCGCAGCGCAAGGAGGTCGCCCGCGTCGAGCTGCCGAAGCCCGCCCGCGACTTCGAGACCGACGGCGGCCGCAACTCCGCGCCGTCGCACGGCATCGGCGTCCTGCCGGACAACAAGACGCTGTGGGTCACCAGCATCCCGAACAACGCGGTCTACGTCTATTCGCTCGACGGCGAGCCCAAGCTGACCGGCCAGGTCGACCTGCCGACGCTCACGCTGCCGGGCCACGAGGCGATCTCGGCGGTGGCGAACTGGGTGACCATCACGCCGGACGGCAAGACGCTCTACATCTCGAACGCAGGCTTGCGCTCGGTCACCGCGATCGACACCGCGGCGATGAAGGTCAAGGCGGTGGTGCCGGTCGGCGAAGTGCCGAAGCGCATCAACACGCTGGTGATCCGCGACGGCGGCAGCGCTACTTCTTCTTCGCCGGAGAGCGTCGCTCCATTGACGAAGGCGGCCATCGTCTTCCAGTCCGGATCGTTGGTCGACATGAACTGCCGCCCGCCGGAGTGAAACACGTCGCCGCCGCCCTCCGGGGCGAGCGGGTGCATCAGCAGCCGGCTCACCATCGGGTCGCCGGGATTGACCAGCTTCGACACGGTCGCGAAGTTCTTGCGCGACTGCTCGTCGGTCCAGCCTTTGGCGCCGGCCGGCAGCGCCTCCAGCTTGAAGGCGCTGTTGTTGTCGGAATGGCAGATCACGCAGCGGGTGTGGCCGGCCTTCTTCTTCAGGAAGATCGGCTCGACCCGGGCCTTGTAGAATTCGTAGTCGAGCGTGGGCTTGACCTTGGGTTGCGCCGACAGCGGATGCAATCGCCGAAAGCGAAACCACGGCGGCCAGCACCATCGATCTGCGAAACATCATTGTCCCCTCCCCAGCGCGCCCGTCTTTTCTTGCATGGTAGCAGAGCCCCAACGCAGACGCGACGCCGCTTGTGACGGCGCCGTGCGGCGGCCTAGGCTCCGGCGATGACATCAGACCAGCAAAGCCATTGGCTGAGGCTTTCCGCCGCGCCCATCGCGGCCCGTTGCTGCTGCTGCCGAACGCCTGGGACGCGATGAGCGCGCGGCAATTCGAAGCCGCGGGCTTTCCGCGCCATCGCCACCACCAGCGGCGGTGTTGCCTGGGACCTGGGTTTCGCCGACGGCGAGAAGGCGCCGTGGCGCGAGGTGCTGGCTGCGACCGCGCGCATCGTGCAGGCGGTGCGCGTGCCGGTCACCGCCGACATCGAGGCGGGCTACGGCGACACGCCCGCCGATGTCGGCCGCAGCATCCGCGAAATCCTCCGCACCGGCGTGGTCGGCTTCAACCTCGAGGACGGCACGGCCTATGCCGACATGCCGGTTCGGCCGATCGAGGACGCCGCGGCTCGCATCCGCGCCGCACGGGCGGCTGCGAACGCGGCCGGCGTGCCGGCGGTCATCAACGCCCGGGTCGATCTCTACCTCAAGAATGTCGGCGATCCGGCGTCGCGCTTCGACGAGACGGTGCGGCGCGGCAAGGCCTATCTCGCGGCCGGCGCCGACTGCATCTATCCGTTCGCGCTCGCCGACATGGACACCATCGCGCGGCTGGTCAAGGCGCTCGGCAACGCGCCGGTCAACATCGTGGCGCGGGCCGGTACACCGCCGGTCGCCGAGCTTGAGCGGATCGGTGTCGCCCGCGTCACCATCGCCTCGGGCGCGACGCTCGCCGTCATGTCGCTGATCAAGAAAATCGGCGAAGAGCTGCGCGCCGACCGGCACATTCGACGTGCTGGAGCATTCGATGAACCGCCCCGAGGCGCAGAAGCTGTTCGAACCGAGAGACTGAACATGGAGGCCGCCATGAAAGCCCGACTGGATTTCCGCAAGGCCTCGCCGCAGGGCGAGAAGGCGATGATGGGGCTGCACATGTTCGTGCGCAATTGCGGCCTCGATCATTCGCTGATGGAGCTCGTCAAGCTGCGCGCCTCGCAGCTCAACGGCTGCGCCCATTGCATCGACATGCACACCAAGGAGCTGCGCGCCGACGGCGAGAGCGAGCAGAAGCTTTATCTGCTCAACGCCTGGCGGGAGTCGCCGTTCTACAGCGATCGCGAGCGCGCGGCGCTGGCCTGGACCGAGGCGGTGACGCTGGTCGCGGACAGCCAGGTGCCGGACGACGTTTATGAAGAGGCGCGCAAGCAGTTCAGCGAGGAGGAACTGGTCAACCTGACCATGGCGCTGGTCGCCATCAACGGCGCCAACCGGCTCAACGTCGCGTTCCGCACCGTGCCGGGCAGCCATCAGGTGCGCCGGCGGGCGGCCGAATAGGCGGTTTCAATCCGCACCGACCGGGGTGTAGCATCGCCTCAAAGCAATAAGCCTGGGGAGGCCGCACATGTCATCCGAACACGATCCCGACGCGAACCGCCGGCGGTTCTTGCAATATCTGGCGGCGAGCCCGCTGCTCGCGGCCGGCGGCACGCAGGCATTCGCCGAAACGCTGCTGCCGAAGACCATGGTGCCCGACCCGCTGATGTGGGGACCGCGGCAGTCGGAGCATCTCATCAAGTCGCCGAAGGAGGCGATCAACGTCTTCGATCTCGAGCCGGTGTGCCGGCAGAACGTGCCGCCGGCGCATTTCGGCTACATGGCCTCGGGCATCGACGACGAAGCCACCTTGCGCGCCAACCGCGAGGCGTTCCTGAAATTCCAGCTCCGGCCGCGGCGGCTGCGCGACGTCAGCAAGGTCGACATGAGCGTCGACATCCTCGGCACGAAATATTCGTCGCCGATCGTCTGCGCCCCGGTCGGCGGCCAGCGCTCGTTCCACGACGACGCCGAGTCCGGCGTCGCCCGCGCCGCCAAGAAGGGCGATCACCTGCAAATCCTCTCCACCATGACCTCCGACCCGGTCGAGGACGTCGTCAAGGCGCGCGGCGCGCCGATCTGGATGCAGCTCTACGCCACCAACAAGTGGGAGGTGGCGGCCGCCATCACCAAGCGCGCCGAGAACGCCGGCTGCACGGGGCTCGCCGTCACGGTCGACCGCAGCGGCGGCCGCAACCAGGAGACGCTGTTCCGGCTGCGGCCCTCCGACACCCGCGACTGCAATGGCTGCCACGACCGCTCGAGCTTCGAGAACAGCCTGAAGACCCGCGCGATGTGGAAGGGCCTCGACCTCACCGGGCTGAAAAACACCCAGTCGTCGAACATGACCTGGGACTTCTTCAAGCGGATGCGCGACCACACCAAGATGAAGCTCCTGGCCAAGGGCATCCTGGCCTGGGAGGACGCGGTGATGGCGGCCGACGCCGGCCTCGACGGCATCATCGTCTCCAACCACGGCGCGCGCTCGGAGGACGCCGGGCGCGGCACCATCGACGCGCTGCCGGAGATCGTCGAGGCGGTGAAGGGCCGCATCCCGATCCTGGTCGATTCAGGCTTCCGCCGCGGCTCCGACGTGGTCAAGGCGCTGTGCATCGGCGCCACCGCGGTCTGCGTCGGCCGGCCCTACATCTGGGGTCTCGGCGCCTTCGGCCAGGCCGGGGTCGAACGAGCCCTTGAAATGCTTCGCGAAGAGACCCACGCTATGATCCAGCAGATGGGCGCTCCCTCCGTGAAGGATCTGGTTCCAGCGATGGTGCGGCGGGCCTGAGTGAGGCCACAAGGGCCTGCGCCCGAGGGGCCCCCGGAAACGGGGGCCCCTACTTTTTTGTAAGGACAAGATTGGGGGCTCCTGGAAACGGGAGCCCCTTCTTTGGGCGGGCTTGCCGCTACGCCGCGCCCCACTTCTCCTGCCACGCCGGCAGTACGGCGGGATTGACCACGTAGCGCGGCGGTTTGCCCACCAGGATCAGGCCGAGGTTCTCGCGCGTCGCCACCTCCAGCGAATGATGGGCCTCGACGGTGTGGCCGATCATGTGCGGAGTGAGGATCAGGTTCGACACGCCGCGCAGAGGACTGTCGTTCGGTAATGGCTCGACCGCGAAGCAATCCAGCGCCGCGCCGGCGATGGCCTTGCTCTTGAGCGCGCCGGCGAGCGCCGCCTCGTCGACGATGGCGCCGCGCGCGGTGTTGACCAGGATCGCGGACGGCTTCATCAGCTTGAGTTTTTCCGCGTTGATGAGCCCGCGCGTGTCGGCGTTGAGGCTCGCCAGCACCAGCACGATGTCGCTCGTGCGCAACAGCGTGTCGAGATCGACCCGCGGCATCGGCGGCAGGCCGGTCAGGTCGGCGTCGCGCCGGGCGCTGTATTGCAGGCTGGCGCCCCACGGCGCCAGCAGCCGCGCCGTCTCGCGCCCGATCTTGCCGAGGCCGATCAGACCGATGGTCTTGCCGCGAAGCTGGTGGGCCTTGAGCTGCGGCGGCCGCCACAGCTTCTGGCGAACCTGGTTCTGCGCGCCGTCGAGATCGTAGAGCGCGGCAAGCATCATCAACACGGTCGCCTCGGCCATGCCGATGATGTTCTCCTCGGTCTGCGCGTTGGCGACCACCACGGTGCGCTCGGTCGCGGCGGGAATGTCGATGCCTTCGATACCGGTGACGGCGGAAACGATGGCACGCAGCCGCGGCGCCGCGCCGAGCATGTCGCGCGTCAGCGGGAACATCGCCACGCAGAGCAGGATGTCGACGTTGGCCAGCGGGTCGGGCGTCACCGCGAAGGCGTCGCGATGGGCGTAGCGGATGATGTGGTGCCCGGCGCTTCTGCAGCTCGGCGCCGATCTCGTCGAACATCTGGTTGTGGGAATGCCAGCCGACGACGCCGATGTTGAGAGCCGACCGTCATCCCGCCGCCGCCCGGATCAGCTTCTCGGCGGCGGCGCGCGCCTCCTCGGTGATCTCGGCGCCGGCCAGCATCCGCGCGATCTCCTCGCGGCGGCGCGCGGCGGCAAGCTCGGTGACGCGGGTGGCCACCCGCTTGCCCTTCTCCAGCGCGTCCTTGGTGATGAGGTAATGCCGCTCGGCGCGGGCGGCGACCTGCGGCGCATGGGTGACGGTGATGACCTGGACGCGGTCGCCGAGGCGCGCCAGCCGCACGCCGATGGCGTCGGCGACGGCGCCGCCGACGCCGGTGTCGATCTCGTCGAAGATCAGCGTCGGCGCCGAGCCGCGGTCGGCCAGCACCACCTTGAGCGCAAGGAGAAAGCGCGCCAGCTCGCCGCCGGAGGCGACCTTCATCAACGGGCCGGGCCGGGTGCCGGGGTTGGTCTGCACCCAGAATTCGACGCGGTCGATGCCGGCCGGACCGGGCGCGGCGGCATCGCTTTCGATCTGCGTGGAAAATTTCGCGCGCTCGAGCTTCAGCGGCTTGAGTTCGCCGTTGACCGCCTTGTCGAGTTTGTCCGCTGCTTTCTTCCGCGCCGCCGATAGCGCCGCGGCGGACTTCGTGAATTGGGTCGCTGCCGCCTTGGCGGCCTTTTCCAGCGCCACCAGCCGCTCGGCGCCGGCGTCGATCAGCGCCAGGTCGGCTCCGTATTTCTCGGCCAGCGCGTTGAGCGCATCGACCGGCGAATTGTATTTCCGCCCGGCGGCGCGGAGCGCGAACAGCCGTTCCTCGATCCGCTCAAGCTCGGCCGGATCGTGGTCGGCGACCCGCAGAGCGTGCTCGAGATGGCCGCGCGCCTCGTCGAGCGCATTCAGCGCCGCATCGATCGCCTTCACCGCGGGCTCGACCAAGCGGGGCGCCTGGGCGCCGCGGCGCTCCAGCCGCCGCACCGCCGCCGACAAGGTTGGCACCGGCGAGGCGGCGCCCGAGACCGCCTCGTGCGCATCGCGGAGGTCGCCGGCGACCTTCTCCGATTGCATCATCGTGGTGCGCCGCTCCGCCAGCGCACTCTCCTCGCCGGCTTCGGGCTTGAGCTTGCCGAGCTCGTCCCCGGCATGACGCAGCCAATCGGCCTCGCGTGCCGCGCGCTCGACCTCGGCGCGATGGCTTGCGACCGCCTGCTCGGCGTCGCGCCGCGCCACCCAGAGCTTCTCCACCGCACTGGCGTCGTCATCGAGCCGGCCATAGGCATCGAGCAGCCGCCGGTGCGTTCCGGCATCGACCAGCGCGCGGGCGTCGTGCTGGCCGTGAATCTCGACCAGCGCCGCGCCAAGCGCCTGCAGCGCCTGCACACTGACCGGCTGATCGTTGATGAAGGCGCGGGTGCGCCCGTCGGTGAATTGCACCCGGCGCAGGATCAGCGCCTCGCCAGGGTCGATGTCCGTTTCGGCAAGAAGAGCACGGGCCGGATGCTTCGGCGGCAGCTCGAACATCGCAGTGACCTGGCCCTGCTCGGCGCCCTGGCGCACCAGGGTGGCGTCACCGCGCGCGCCAAGCGCCAGCGCGAAGGCATCGAGCAGGATCGACTTGCCGGCGCCGGTCTCGCCGGTCAGCACGGCAAGCCCGGCCGCGAAATCGAGGTCGAGCCGATCGATCAGAACGATGTCGCGGATCGAGAGCCGGGCCAGCATGGGCCGTCCTTAACAAGGGAATCCCAACAGGCGGGCAGGATACCGGATGCACCGCCCGGCGGCACACCTCATCGCGGCGCTGTGGATGGCGCCGTCAGCTCTTGTTGCTGCTGGGCGGCGCGAACGGATACTTGATGTTGGCAAAGGCCCGGCTGATCCAGGAGCCTTTGTTCTCCACCGGCTCCAGGCCGCCGCTCTTCACCAGGCGATAGGCGTCGGAATACCAGGGGCTGTCCGGGAAGTTGTGGCCCAGCACGGCGGCGGCGGTCTGCGCCTCGTTGACGACACCGAGCGCCAGATAAGCCTCGGTCAGCCGCTCCAAAGCCTCCTCGACGTGGCGGGTGGTCTGGAACTGCGTCACCACGATCTTGAAGCGGTTGATGGCGCCGCCAAAATCCTTGCGGTTGAGGTAGTAGCGGCCGGTCTGCATCTCCTTGCCGGCGAGCTGATCGCGCGCGATCTCGATCTTGTGCTTGGCGTTCTGGGCGTATTCGGAATCCGGATATTTGCGCGACACCTCATCCAGCGCGGCAATGGCCTTCTCGGTACGGCCCTGATCGCGGCTGATGTCGGGAATCTGCTCGTAATACGATGAGCCGATCAGGAATTGCGCATAGGGCGCGTCGCTGCTGCCGGGATGCAGCGTCACGAAGCGGCGGGCTGCGGAGATCGACTCGTCGTAGTCCTTCGCCTCGTAACGGGCGTAGGCCACCATGATCAGCGCCTTGCGCGCCCAGTCCGAATACGGGTGCTGGCGCTCGACCTCCTCGAACTTCTTTGAGGCCGCCTTGTAGTCATGCCGGTTGTCGAGCAGGAAAACGCCTTCGTTGTAGAGCTTCTCCGGCGGCTCGTCGGGGGCGACCTCGTCTTCCTTGCCGAACAGACTGGCGAAGCTCGTGCAGCCGCCGAGTGGCGCGCCGAGCACGGCGACCAGCACGGCAGCGCGCAGCAGCGGCACGACGCCCACGCGCCACGGCGAACCGGCGGATGAAATGCGACCCAGCAGCATGCGAGCCAAGAGCCCCCTGCGCGACGCGCGCGCCCTCTATCTATCTGAAATATAAAGATTGATCGACCGTTTATGAGAAAATTCGGCCGGGAATAAGGCGTCCTTGTTCAGGACACATCGGGCCCGTAGGCCGGTGCCACCAGGCCGGTGGCGAGGTCCGCATGACCGCGGATGGCGCGGCGCGGCGCCTCGTGACGGGATTCCTGCCGGGTTTCCGGGCGAAGCTCGGGGCGCAGCTCCGGCCCCTCGACCAGCACCCAGGCCGACGGGTCGGCCATCAGCGCGGACAGCACCGCGTGGTTGAGCTTGTGGCCGCCGCGCACCGTGCGATAGGCGCCGAGCAGCGGCGCACCGGCCAGCGCCAGGTCGCCGATGGCGTCGAGCGCCTTGTGGCGGGCGAACTCGTCGGCAAAGCGCAGGCCATCCGGATTGAGCAGGCGGTCGTCGTTGACGACCAGGGTGTTCTCGAAGGATGCGCCGAGCGCGTAGCCCGCGCTCCAGAGCTTCGCCACGTCGCGCATGAAGCCGAAGGTGCGGGCGCGGGCGAGCTCGCGACGGAAGGTGTCGGGGTCGATGTCGTGCGCCAGTTCCTGATGGCCGATCAGCGGATGATCGAAGTCGATCTCAAGCTCGATACGGAAGCCCTGCGGATGCGGGCGCAACTCGCCGTAGCTGTCGCCGTGGGCAACGCGGACCGGCTTTAGAATGCGGATGTAGCGGCGCGGCACCGGCAAGGTGGCGAGGCCGACGCGATCGATCGCCTCGACGAACGGCGCAGCGCTGCCGTCCATGATCGGCACTTCCGGGCCGTCGATCTCGATGATGGCGTTGTCGACGCCAAGCCCGGACAACGCAGCGAGCACATGCTCGGCGGTCGAGCACAGCGGACCGGCGGCATCGCCCAGCACGGTTGCGAATTCGGTGGCCGTCACGGCGCGGACATTGGCGACGATCTCGCGATCGGGCTCACCGCCGACGCCACAGCGCACGAACAGAATTCCGGTGTCGGCTTCGGCCGGCAGCATGGTCAGCGTGGCGGGCGAACCCGAATGCACGCCGACACCGCTAACGGCGGTTTGCTGGCGTAGGGTGGTTTGCCGGCCGGCTTTCATTCCAAGTCTGTACTCGTCAGATCCCCTGCACACGAAGCATGCAGCCCCGAGGATCCGGGAAGTCCACTTTTCGCCAAAATAACGAGGGTGATTGTGACGACTGCCGCGCCCCCGTCGATCAGCAAAAATCCCCCTTATTGGTGAGTAATTTAACGCGGGGGCGAATCCTCGCCAACTCACGGTTTCTTACCGACTGTTACCGTTAAAAGGCCGCAAAGCTGCCGAAAACGCGGCTTGCGGAACCAGGGCCCACAGCATTCACGCAGGCCGAAACGGCGTCGATGCAGGCGGGACGAATTTCGCGTTGATTCCCGCCGCCCCATGAAAGCATAACGACTTCATACCCTTACGCCTACATACCAGCAAGCCCGTGGACCCCACGGCGGTCCCGGCGGCAGCGCCGGGACCGTATCAGGGCTCAGGCCCGGTGGCTTAGTTGGCCTGTCGGCGCAGGAACGCCGGGATTTCCAGTTGGTCGTCGTCCACAGACTTTTGCACAGGGAGTGCCGTCCGGCCGTGGATATCGAGGCCTTGGGGCGCCTGATTCGGCGTCCGCTTGGCGTATTCCGACACCGGCTCCGGCATCCGCACCGGCTGTCGTGCCGGCAGCGGCGGCAGTTGCGGCCGCTGCGCTTCGGTGCGCTGCTCCCGCTCCTGGGCGGCATCGCTGTCGTCGCGGCGACCCAGGCCTACGGCAGCGAGCCGTTGCAACAACGTCATACGCTGCTTCTCAGGGCCGGTTTCCTCGACCTCGCCCTGCTGGGCCCGGATCTGGTTCTGCGCCGGCATCGGCAACTCGTCGATCCGCGGCATCCGCGGCGCGCGGCCAGCGCGTTCCGGTTGCGGCGGGATGAACGCCTTCGGCATGTCCTGCGGCCCGGGTTCCGCCATCACCGGCTCGACGAACAGCGACGGCTTCGGCGTGATCGGACGGATGGTGACCTCATCCGACTGGCTGAGCGCCGCGGCCACCGCGGCAGTAGCGGCCTGCTCGACCGATGCGCGCGTTGCAATCGGCGCGGCCTGGACCGGACGAGCCTGCTCGGCGCGATCGGAGGCGATGCGCTGGGTGTCGACCCGGAGTTTGTGGGTGACATCGGCGATGCGCGTCTCCGGCGGCCGCTGCGACATCGCAACGGTGTCGATGCCGGTCGCCACAACCGAGACGCGGATGATGCCTTCGAGGCTTTCGTCGAATGTGGCGCCGACGATGATGTTGGCGTCCTGGTCGACCTCCTCGCGGATGCGAGTGGCGGCTTCGTCGACCTCGTACAGCGTGAGGTCCTTGCCGCCGCTGATCGAGATCAGCAGACCGCGGGCGCCCTTCATCGAGACGTCATCGATCAGCGGGTTGGCGATCGCGGCTTCCGCCGAGCGCAACGCGCGCTTCTCGCCGGAGGCTTCGCCGGTTCCCATCATCGCCTTGCCCATCTCGCGCATGATGGCGCGGACGTCGGCGAAATCGAGGTTGATCAGGCCTTCCTTGACCATCAGGTCGGTGATGCAGGCGACGCCTGAGTAGAGCACCTGGTCGGCCATCGCGAAGGCGTCGGCGAAGGTGGTCTTCTCGTTCGCCACCCGGAACAGGTTCTGGTTCGGGATGATGATCTGGGTGTCGACGCATTTCTGCAGTTCGGCGATACCCTGCTCCGCGAACTTCATGCGGCGCTGGCCTTCGAAGTGGAACGGCTTGGTCACCACGCCGACGGTGAGGATGCCAAGCTCCTTGGCGACCCGCGCGATGACGGGGGCTGCTCCGGTGCCGGTGCCGCCGCCCATGCCGGCGGTGACGAACACCATGTGCGCGCCGCTCAGATGATCGCGGATTTCGTCGATCACCTCTTCGGCGGCGGCGCGCCCCACGTCGGGCTGCGAGCCGGCGCCGAGACCCTCGGTGACCTGCACGCCCATCTGGATGACGCGCTCGGCCTTCGATGACGTCAGGGCCTGGGCGTCAGTGTTGGCGACCACGAAGTCGACCCCCTGAAGCCCGGCCGTGATCATGTTGTTGACGGCGTTGCCGCCGGCACCGCCGACGCCGAACACGGTCAGTCGCGGCTTCAGCTCGCGGATATCGGGGATCTTCAGGTTGATGCTCATCTTTGCCTCTTGCTTGGGCGCGCGTCGCATAACGCCGCCATGTCGTGCCGGTCTGCCTCCGGCCGATGGATGAAACTCGGGGTGAAACTCGAAGTGAATCTCGCGGAGATTCTCGTGTGGTCCGTCATCAGAAGCTCTCCCGCAGCCAGCGTCCGACCCGGGCGATGTAGCCTGTCCCTGTCATCATGTGCCGCGTTCCCCGCGGTTCGAAATGTTCGAGATGCGCCGTCTGCGGATAGACCAGAAGCCCGGTCGCCACGGCAAACGCCGGTCCCTTGGTGGCCTCGGGCAACCCGGCCATGCCGAGCGGACGGCCGATGCGGACCGGGCGGTTGAGGATGCGCGCGGCAAGCTCCGGCAATCCGGTCAACTGGCTTCCGCCACCGGTGAAGATGGCGCGGGCGCGCGGCTCCGACGCGAATGGAGAAGCCGCCAGGCGGTCGCGAACCATTTCGAGAATCTCCTCGACTCTCGGTTTGATGATACGCACCAGACTTGCGCGGGACACGAACTGGGGAGGCTCACGATCGTCGTCGCTGACGGACGGCACCGTAATCATGTCGCGCTCGTCCGAACCTCCCGCGAGCACGCTGCCGTAGAACGTCTTGATTCGTTCTGCATCAGAGATACGAGCGTTCAGCCCGCGTGCCAAGTCCATCGTGATGTGATTGCCGCCGAGTGCGAAGCCTTCGGCATAGGTAAAGTGGCCGGAGGAGAATACCGCCATCGTGGTGGTGCCGGCGCCGAGGTCGACCACGGCGGCGCCGAGATCGGCCTCATCGTCGGCCATCACCGACAGGCCCGCCACATAGGGCGCCGCCACCATGGTCTCGACCTCGAGATGGCAGCGCTCGACCACCAGCATCAGGTTGCGGGCCGCGGCGACATCGGCGGTCACCACGTGCATGTCGACGCCGAACTCGCGGGCCAGCATGCCGCGCGGCTCGCCGACCCCGCGCACGCCGTCGAGCGAATAGCCGATCGGCATGGAATGCAGCACGATGCGGCCCGGCCCGCACCGAATGGTTGCAGCCGGCGGCGAGCGCGCGGGCAATGTCGCCATCGGTGACGCCGGAGCCGGCGACGTTGACGTTGACCGCATAGGATTCGCTGGCGGGGCGGCCGGACGACACCGACAGCACCACCGATTCAAGCTGCACCGACGCCTCGCGCTCGGCGAGGTCGACGGCATGGCGGACCGATTCCTCGGCCTCCGCCAGGTTGACCACGGCGCCGGCCTTGATGCCGCGCGCCTCGGTGTGGCCGATGCCGAGGATCTCGATGCCGTGGCTGCGCCGCCGCATCACATCCTGCGGGCCCTGCGGCTTGAGGCGGGCGATCAGGCAGACGATCTTGCTCGAGCCGATATCGAGGCCGGCCACGATCGCCGAGCGGCGCGGCGACACCGGCCGCATTTTGGGCGAGAAGCCATCCTGGAGGCTCATGCGGCGCCTCCCTTCTTCTTGACGGCCTTGCCCTTGAGCGCCTCGGCGCGTGCGGCCGCGGCCTCCTCGGAAAGCTGCACGGTGACGCGATCGGACAGCCGCAGGTCGATCGCGGCGATGTCGCGGGTCAGCATCTTGTCGTCGCGGTCGAGCTTCACCAGCAGGTCCAGCGCCGGCTCGACGCCGGCTTCCGGCAGGCGGACCTCGATGCCGTTGTTGAGCGCGAGATTCCAGCGCCGCTCCGCAACCAGCACGGCGGCCTGAAGCTGACCGCGGATCGAGGGGTATTTGTCGAGCAGCGTCAGGAAATCCTTGGCCCGGGTCTCGGCGCCGGCGCCGACCACCAGGGGCAGCTTGGCGAACGCCTGGCCCAAGGGCTGGCTTGAGTAAGGCCCGACCACGGTGCCGTCTTCGGCGATCACCTCGACCTTGCCGTCGCGCTGCCAGAGCGCGAAGGCGTCGCGCTCGGTGATGCCGATATGCAGGCGGCCGGGATAGAGCTTGAGGACGGTCGCTTCGGCGATCCAGGGATTGGCCTTGAGCCGCGCCCGCGTTTCGGCGGCGTCGAGGAACAGCAGCGAGGTCCGCGCGGTCACGCCGGCGGTGTCGAGGATTTCCTCGCGGCTGAGCCGGCGCTCGCCGGCCAGCGCAATCGAGGTGATGCGGAATCCGGCGACATTGGCGAGCGCGTCGCGAAAATCAGTGAGCTGCTCCATGACCTCGGCAACATGACCGCCGCGCACCGTTCCGTAGGCGGCGCTGGCCAGCACCAAGGCGAATGCGGCGGCGATGCCAACGCCGCGCGGCACCTGCAGACTCAGCGTCGGTCCAAACCAGCGGCGCAGCATGCGCATCGCCGGACTGCGGGCGCGCCGAAGCCCCGGCACCGCGCCGGCCGCCGGGCGCATGGCTGCGCCATCGGTCACCGGTTCAGCGAGGCGTCTTCGACCATCCATCGCACCAGCTCTTCGAACGTCATGCCCGCATAAGCCGCGAGCTCAGGCACAAGCGAAGTTTCGGTCATGCCGGGTTGAGTGTTGACCTCAAGACAGACCAGGCCCTCCGTCCCCGCGGCCTGGTCGTCGTAGCGGAAGTCAGCGCGGGTCACGCCTCGGCAGCCGAGGGCGTAGTGCGCCTTGAGGGCTAGTCTTCGGGCCTCTTGGTAAACAAAAGGTAAAATGGGAGCGGGCAAAAGATGCTTTGAACCGCCCGGGGCGTATTTCGCCTCGAAGTCGTAAAAACGAGTCGCCGCGACGATTTCGATGACGTCGGTGGGCTGGTCGGCGACCACGGCGCAGGTCAGCTCCTTGCCGGGGATGTAGCGCTCGACCAGGAGCTGCTCGCCGAACGCCCAGTCCTCGCGGTTCAGCTCCTGCGGCGGGTGTTCGTGCTGCTCGGTGACGATGAACACGCCGACGCTGGAGCCCTCGGCGATCGGCTTGATGACGTAGGGCCGATCCATGGGGTGGCCTTTGGCCGCATCGCGGCGTGACACCACCTGACCCTCGGGGACCGGCACGCCGGCGGCCTTCATCACCACCTTGGCGACGTCCTTCTGCATCGCGAGCGCCGAGGCCATGACGCCGGAATGGCTGTACGGGATGCCGGCAATCTCCAGCAGGCCCTGCAAGGTGCCGTCCTCGCCGGGGCGGCCGTGCAACACGTTCAACGCCGCATCGGGCTTCAGCGTCTTCAGGACGGCCGCGATGTCGCGGCCGACATCGACGCGGCTGACGCGATAGCCGGCGCGCTCGGCGGCGTCGGCGCAGGCTTTGCCGGAGCGCAGGCTCACCTCGCGCTCGGCGGACCAGCCGCCCATCAGCACCGCGACATGCTTGCTCATGCCGCCGCTCCCTGTCTGGCCGAAAGCGGGGAGCCGTCGTAGAGCCAGGCGACGCAATCGAACACGTCGTCCTCGGTGCGCGCCGAGGCATGCTGGCGCATGACTTCGCGCTCGATGCCGCCGACGTGATAGAAGCTGTCCCAGAGATAGCGGGATTCGTACTGCACCCGCGCGGTGCGGAGATAGCGCGCACTCTCATAGGCGCGGAACGCCGAGGCGAGATCGCCATCTCCCTGCTCGACACATTCCGCGAGCGTGACGGCATCCTCGATCGCCATGCAGGCGCCCTGCGCCAAAGACTGCAAGGTCGGATGCGCGGCGTCGCCCAGCAGCGTGACCCGGCCCTGGCTCCAGTGGCGGATCGGATCGCGGTCGGAGATCGCCCAGCGCCGCTCCAGATCCATCATCGCCAGCAGCGACTTCATGGTCGGATGCGAATCCCGGTAGGTCCGGTCGAGTTCCGCCCGGTAGCCCGCGATGTCGCCACGCTCGGCATAGGTCGAAGTCCCGAACACCGCAACGATGTTGAACAGCGTGCTGTTGCGGAGCGGATAGGTGATCATGTGGAAGCCGGGACCCGACCACATCACCATCTTGTCGGGATAAACGCCCGCCGGCACGTCGGCCATCGGCACGATGGTGCGGTGGGCGACAAAACCGACCATGCGCGGGCTCGCCCTCACCGCGCATCTGCTGGCGGATGGTCGAGCCAAGCCCGTCGGCGCCGATCAGCGCCGCGCCGTCGATCGTGCGGCCATCCTTGGTGTGCAGCCGCACGCCTTCGTCGGTCGCCTCGTAGGACGCGATGGCGGTCAGCGGCATCAATTCGATGTTGGTTTCCTTTTCGCAGGCGTCGAGCAGGATACGATGCAGGTCGACGCGATGGATCAGGATGTAGGGATGCTTGAAGCGGCGCTCGAATGACGCCCCGGTCGGGATGCTCATGATCCGCCCGCCGTCGACCGAGTTGAGCATCAGAAGCGACGTCGGCACGATCGCCTGCGCCCGCACCACGTCGGCGATGCCGAGCCGCTCGAACATCGGAAACACGTTGGGGCCGAGCTGGATGCCATAGCCGATGACGCCAAACTCCGGCGCCTGCTCGATCAGGCGCACGCGGAAGCCCTTGCGCGCCAGCGCAAGCGAGACAGATGCGCCGCCGAGTCCACCCCCGACGACCAGAATCGGATCGTTGTTGCGCGTCACTGCCGCTCCGCGAATCAGATTTCAAGCTAACCCGCTGGTCGGGAAAGGTGAATCCGCGCTGCCGGCAGCGCACAGCGAAGCTTCCGGGCCGTGACAAAAATGACTCAGGGCGAATGATTTCAGAATCGAAATCTCAGGTGTCGCGGATAACCGACTCTCGTCGTTGCGAAATCGCTGTCAGGCCTCGACGCCGATCCGCTTGATTTCCCATTCCAACTCGACGCCGGAGCTTTTTTTGACACGCGTTCGCACGGTTTCGCCCAAGGTCTCGATGTCGGCGGCCGTCGCGGTGCCGAGATTGATCAGGAAATTGCAGTGCAGCTCCGACACCTGGGCGCCGCCGACGATCAGACCGCGGCAGCCGGCGGCGTCGATCAATTGCCAGGCTTTGCCGCCCGGCGGGTTCTTGAAGGTCGAGCCGCCGGTGCGGCTCTTGATCGGCTGGGTCGCCTCGCGCAACTCGGTGATCTTGTCCATCTCGGCCGCAATGGCCGCGCGGTCGCCAGGCCGGCCCTGGAATGTGGCCTGCGTGAAGATGAAATCCTCCGGCGCGCCGCAGTGGCGGTAGCTGTAATGCATGTCGGCGTTGCTGAGCGTGTGGATGCGGCCCTGCCGGTCGACCGCCCGCGCCTCGACCAGCACGTCCTTGGTCTCGCCCTGGTAGGCGCCGCCGTTCATGCGGAGCGCGCCGCCGACCGCGCCGGGAATACCGCGCATGAACGACAGACCGGCGATGCCGGCCTCCTGCGCCGCGCGCGCCACTTTCACATCGGGCACCGCGGCACCGGCCGTCACCGTCACGCCATCCACCGTCACATCGCTGAAGCCACGGCCGAGCCGCACCACCACGCCGGCCACGCCGCCATCCCGCACGATCAGATTGGAGCCAAGACCCACCACCGTCACCGCAATCTCCGGCGGCAGCACGCCGAGCAAATACGCGAGGTCGGCTTCGTCCTCCGGCATGAACAGCACCTGCGCCGGCCCGCCGACGCGGAACCAGGTCAGCTCGGCGAGCGACTGGTTCGGCAGCAGCCGGCCGCGCAGGTTGGGCGCGCGGGATTTCAAGTCCGGAACGATATCCGGGAAGCCCATCAGCCCAGCGCCTTCAACTCGCCTTCCAGCGAATACGCCCACTGCGTGATGTTGCCGGCGCCGAGCAGCACGACGTAATCGCCGGGCTTGGCGAGGCCCTTCACGATGCCGGCGAGCTCCGGCTGGCTCGGCAGCGGGATGACCTGGCGATGGCCGCGGGCGCGCACTGCGGTGACGAGATGATCGCGGTCGACGCCGTCGATCGGCGGCTCGCCGGCCGCATAGACGTCGGCGACGACGACGGCGTCGGCGTCGTTGAAGCAGGTCGAGAACGGCTCGAACAGCGATTGCAGCCGGGTGTAGCGGTGCGGCTGCACCACCGCGATGACCTGGCCCTTGGTCGACTCGCGGGCAGCCTTCAGCACCGCGGCGATCTCGACCGGATGGTGGCCGTAGTCGTCGATGATGGTGACGCCGTTCCACTCGCCGGCGCGGGTGAAGCGGCGCTTGACGCCGCCGAAGGAGGCGAGCGCCGAGCGGATGGCGTCGTCGGGAATTTTCAGCTCGCGCGCCACCGCCACCGCCGAGGTGGCGTTCAGCGCGTTGTGGCGGCCCGGCATCGGCAGGGTGAGGTCCTTGATGGCGTGCACGGTCTCGCCGTCGCGGTTGCGGAACTGCACGGTGAAGGTCTGCCGGCCGCCGGCGTTGCTGAGATCGGTGAGCCGCACGTCGGCCTGCGGGTTCTCGCCGTAGGTGATGATGCGGCGATCCTCGATGCGGCCGACGAGGCGCTGCACGATCGGATGATCGGTGCACATCACCGCGAAGCCATAAAACGGCACGTTCTCGATGAAAGCGCGGAAGCTGTCCTGCACCGCCTGAAAGGTCTTGAAGTGGTCGAGATGCTCGGCGTCGACATTGGTGACGATGGCGATGTCGGCAGGAAGCTTCAGGAACGTGCCGTCGGATTCGTCGGCCTCCACCACCATCCAGTCGCCGAGCGCCGAGCCGGGCGTTGGTGCCGTAGGCGTTGATGATGCCGCCGTTGATCACGGTCGGATCGAAATTGCCGGCGTCGAGCAGCGCCGCGACCAGCGACGTCGTCGTGGTCTTGCCGTGGGTGCCGGCGATGGCGACGCAGCTTTTCAGCCGCATCAACTCGGCCAGCATCTCGGCGCGGCGCACCACCGGAAGACGCTTCTCGCGCGCCGCGACCAGCTCGGGATTGTCGCGCATGATTGCCGACGAAACCACCAGCACCTCGGCGCCGTCGAGATTCTCGGCCTTGTGGCCGATCGAAACCTTGGCGCCCTTGTCGCGCAGCCGCTTGACGTTGGCGTTGTCGGAGGCGTCGGAGCCCTGCACGGTGTAGCCAAGGTTGATCAGCACTTCGGCGATGCCGCTCATGCCGATGCCGCCAATGCCGACAAAATGGATCGGCCCGATTTCGCGCGGCAGTTTCATCGTGAGTCGCCCTCGTCGCGGATTACCGCGAAGCCGGTATCACACCCGCCACCCGCAGCACCAGATCGGCGAGGCGATCGGCGGCGTCGAGGATGCCCACGGCCTTGGCGGCGGCGGCCATGGCGGCGAGACGGCCCGGGTCGGCGGCCAGCGCCGTGATCTCGCTCGCGAGGCGGTTGGGGGTGAGTTCGGCCTGATCGACGCGAATCGCGCCGCCGGCGTCCATCAGGAAGCCTGCATTGGCGCGCTGGTCCTGATCGAGCGCATGCGGCAGCGGCACCAGGATGCCGGGCCGCCCGATCGCGGCGAGCTCGGCCACCGTGGAGGCGCCGGAGCGGGAAACGATGAGGTGGCTCGCAGCCATCCGCGCCGGCAGATCGCTGAAGAACGGCGCGACCTCGGCCGCAACGCCAAGCCGTGCATAGGTGTCACGGACGCGGGGAAAATCCTCGTCGCGGGCCTGCTGCACGATATGAAGCCTTGCCCGAAGCGAGCCATCCAGGTTTTCGATGGCGGATGGCACGATGTCGGCCATCACCCGGGCGCCCTGGCTGCCGCCGAACACCAGGAGCCGCAGCACGCCGTCGACGAGCGGCGGATAAGGCGTGGTCGCCGCCGCGATCACCGCCGGCCGCACCGGATTGCCGGTGTGCGTTGCCTTGGCGTTCAGCGCTGCATCGCCGCGCAACACGCCGGCGAAACCCAAGGCGATGGCGCGGACGCGTGGCGCCAGGAAACGGTTGGCGCGGCCCATCACCGCGTTCTGTTCGTGGATGAGCGTGGGAATGCCGCGCAGGCTTGCAGCCAGCAACGGCGGCACAGTCGGATAACCGCCAAAGCCGACGACGATCGCCGGACGCAGCCGCGGCAGCATCAGCCATGCCTTGAGCGTGCCGTAGCCGAGCAGACCGCCGGTCTTGGCGAGCGACAGCGGATCGCGACCGCGGATGGTGGCACTCGGAATGACATGCACCGACGTCAGGCGGAGAAGGCGCCGGCGTGGCGCGCGGCGCGCGCGTCGGTCAACAGACCGACCGAAACGCCGCGCTTGGCCAGCGCGGCCGCCAAAGATTCGGCTGGAAACAGATGGCCGCCTGTTCCGCCGGCGGCGACGAGAACGCCGCCGGAAGCCATCAGGCCGGACTTCCGGCGTAGGCGAAGTCCTGCTTCGCCAGATATTCGGCGGTTGGGCGCTCCCGCGTCATCGCCAGCAGCATGCCCATGCCGTAGGCGAGCGAGATCATCGAGGAGCCGCCATAGGACACGAACGGCAGGGTCATGCCCTTGGCCGGCATCAGGTGCAGGTTGACCGCCATGTTGATGGCGGACTGCAGCCCGAACAGCATGGCAAGGCCCGACGCGGAGAAGCGCGTGAACGGATCGTCGTTCTTCAGCGCGTGCCGCAGCGACCGGATCACGATGAAGGCGAACAGCGCGAGCAGCATCAGGCAGAGCACGATGCCGAACTCCTCGGCGCCGACCGCGAACACGAAGTCGGTGTGGCTCTCCGGCAGGATGCGCTTGACGGTGCCCTCGCCCGGGCCGCGGCCGAGCCAGCCGCCGCGCACGAAGCTTTCCATCGCGAGGTCGATGTTGAAGGTGTCGCCCGAGCCCTTGTCCATGAAACGCTGGAAGCGCTGGGTGACGTGCGGCACGGTGAAATAGGCAACGACGAGTCCGGCGCCGGCGATGCCGGCAAGCCCGCCGACCCAGATCAGCCGCATCCCGGCCATGAAGAACAGCGCACCCCACACCAGCGCGACCAGCATGGTCTGGCCGAAGTCGGGCTGCATCACCAGGAGCGCGACAACCATCAGCAGCAGCAGCATCGCCACGGTGTTGGCCGGCATCTCCGGCCGCCGCGTCGATTCGGCGAACAGCCAGGACACCAGGATGACGAAGGCGGGTTTCAGAAATTCCGACGGCTGCACGTTGACGCCGAGGATGACCAGCCAGCGCCGCGCACCCTTGATCTCGGCACCGAAGAACGGTGTCACCGCGACCAGCACCAGGCTGACCAGGAACACCACCAGCGCGACGCGGCGAATTTGCCGCGGCGACAGGAACGAGGTCGCCAGCAGCACGAAGACGGTCGGCACCAGGAACAGGATGTGCCGGTTGACGAAATGGAAGGCGTCGAGATTGAGCCGTGCCGCGACCGGCGGGCTTGCGGCGAGCGACAGGATGACGCCGGCGAGCATCAGGCCGAACAGCGCCGCCAGAACCGCACGGTCGACCGTCCACCACCAATCGCCGAATGGCGTGCGTGTCGTGCGCGAAACCATGGCTGCTCCTCTGCCGCCCTAGTCCTGACGCGCCATGGTTTCCAAGATGTTAATGCGCGAGATTTTCACGGCGCTATTTGACCGGCTTCACGCCCGGCAGCGCCAGCACCAGTTCGCGGAACCGGTCGCCGCGCACCTCGAAATTGCGGTACTGGTCGAACGACGCGCAGGCCGGCGACAGCAGCACCACCGGTTCTTTCAGGCCCGAAGGCCCGGCGTCGCGGGCGGCGGCGGCGACCGCCTGCTCCAAGGTGCCGGACATGTCATAGGCGACCTTGCCATCGAGCGTCTGGGCGAACTCCGCCGCGGCCTCGCCGATCAGATAAGCCTTGCGGATGCGCGGGAAAAACTGAGCGAGCGAGGTGATGCCGCCGGTCTTGGGCTTGCCGCCGGCGATCCAGAACATGTCGGTGAACGAGGCCAGCGCCTGCGCCGTGGAATCCGCGTTGGTCGCCTTGGAATCGTTGACGAACAACACCCTGCCCTGGCGGCCGACCTGCTCCATGCGATGGGCCAGTCCGGGAAACGACCGCAGGCCCTTCTGGATCTGCGCCGCGCTGAGGCCCAGCGCCAGCGCCGCCGCGGACGCGCAAGCCGCGTTCTGCGCGTTGTGCAAGCCCGCGGAGCGAGCCGATGCCTTCGAGCGTCGCGATGACCTCGGTCTTTCCGGCGGCGGCGCGAATGATCGACACCCTTATCAACGAAAATCCCATCGGGCAGCCGCTTGCGCGTGGAGATGCGAACCACCGGCCGGCCCTTCGCCGCGACGCGTTGAGCCGCGGCCGCGCACCATTCGTCGTCGACTCCGATCACGGCGGTGCCGCCGGTGGGCACGCCGGCGACCAGCCGCTCCTTCACCGCGGCGTAATGCGCGATGGTGCCGTGACGATCGAGATGGTCCTCGCTGACATTGATCAGGATGCCGACCCGCGGATCGAGCGTCGGCGCCAGATCGATCTGATACGAGGAGCACTCGACCACATGGGCGTGAGTCGTGGTGGGCGGCTTGAGCGTCAGCACCGCGGTGCCGATGTTGCCGCCGAGATCGGCCGAGCGTCCGGCCGCGACCAGCAGATGATGAATGAGCGCCGTGGTGGTCGACTTGCCGTTGGTGCCGGTGATGGCGACGAACGGCGAATGCGGCGCGAGCTTCCGCCGCTCGCGGCAGAACAGCTCGATGTCGCCGATCACCTCGACATGGGCGTTCTTCGCCAACTCCACCGACCAGTGCGGCGCCGGATGCGTCAACGGCACGCCCGGCGCCAACACCAGCGCCGCGATCTTCGACCAGTCGATGGTGCGCAGGTCTTCGGTGGCGATGCCGGCGGCGCGCGCCTTTTCGAGACTCTCCGCGCTGTCGTCGAAGGCGATCACGTCGGCGCCGCCGGCCTTGAGCGCCAGCGCGCTCGCCAGCCCGGAGCCGCCGAGCCCGAACAGCGCGACCTTCTTGTCGGCAAAGCTGGTGACCGGGATCATCGCAGCTTGAGCGTGGCGAGGCCCGCAAGCGCCAGCACGATCGCAATGATCCAGAACCGGATCACGATCTGCGACTCGGTCCAGCCGAGCTGCTCGAAATGGTGATGGATCGGCGCCATCCGGAACACGCGCTTGCCGGTGAGCTTGAACGACACCACCTGCACGATCACCGACACCGCCTCCAGCACGAACAGCCCGCCGATGATGGCGAGTGCGATCTCATGCTTGGTGGCGACCGCGACCGAGCCGATCAGCCCGCCGAGCGCCAGCGAGCCGGTGTCGCCCATGAAGATCGAGGCCGGCGGCGCGTTGAACCACAGGAATCCGAGTCCGGCGCCGATCACCGCGCCGCATAAGACGGCAAGCTCGCCGGTGCCGGGCACGAAATGGATCTGCAGGTAGTCAGCGAACACCGCGTTGCCGACCAGGTAGGCGATGCCGACGAAGCTCGCCGAGGCGATCATCACCGGGCCGATGGCGAGGCCGTCGAGGCCGTCGGTGAGGTTCACCGCATTGCCGGCGCCGACGATGATGAAGGCGGCGAGGATCGGAAAGAACCAGCCGAGGTTGATGACGAGGTCCTTGAACACCGGAAACACCAGCGACGTGGCGAACGCCGGCCGGCCGAGACTTGCCATCGCGATGCAGGCGGCGAGCGCGATGCCGCCTTCGAAGGCGAGCCGCAGCGCCCCGGCGAAGCCCGCGTGGGTCTGCCGCGTCACCTTGAGATAATCGTCGTAGAAGCCGACCAGGCCGAAGCCGAGCGTCACCGCCAGCACGATCCAGACGTAGGGGTTGCGCGGATTGGCCCACAGCAATGTCGCGACCACGATGCCGAGCAGGATCATCAGCCCGCCCATGGTCGGCGTGCCGGTCTTGGTCGAGGATGTGCGACTTCGGCCCGTCGGCGCGGATCGGCTGGCCCTTGCCCTGGCGGAGCCGCAGATGGTCGATGATCCAAGGCCCGAGCATGAACACGAAAATCAGCGCGGTGATCATCGAGCCTGCCGTCCGCACCGTCAGGTAGCGGAACACGTTGAAGATCGAGAGCGTGCTGGAAAGGTCGGCCAACCAGTAAAACATCGATTTCAACCCTGGGCGGACGCCGCGGCGCCGGGCCCCTGCGAGAACTGACGACGGAGCGCCTTGACGATCGGGCCCATCCGCGAGCCGAGCGAGCCTTTGACCATCATCGCGTCACCCGCGTGCAGCGCGCCGAGCACCTCCGCTTCCAATGCAGCGGATGTCACGGCATAGCCGCCCCGGCGCTCGGAGGGAAGGGCCTCCCAGAAGCCTTGGTACAGCGGGCCTGCGCAGAACACGAGATCGACGGAGTTTTCCACGACCGGTTCGACCAGGCCGCGGTGCAGCTCTGCGCTTTGGTCGCCAAGCTCCAGCATCTCGCCAAGCACCGCGATTCGGCGGCCGCGCGGCCCGACCGGCGCCTGGCCGAGCAAGGCGAGCGCCGCCCGCATCGAGGCCGGGTTGGCGTTGTAGCTTTCGTCGATCAAGAGCGCCGGCCCGTCGGGCAGTTCCAGCTCGATCCGCTCGCCACGGCCGCCGCTCGGCGGCGTCAGATGGGCGAGCGAAAGCGCCGCCAATGCGAGATCGGCGCCGGCGAGCGTGGCCGCGGCCAGCACCGCAAGCGAGTTCCACACCACATGGCGGCCGGGCGCACCGAGCTTGTAGGTGATGTCGGCGCCGAGAATGCGGGCCTGCACCGTCGAGGAGTCCGGCTGCAAGGCGAACTTGAGAACACGCGCATCGGCCTTGGCGTTCTCGCCGAACGAGACGATGCGGCCGACGCCGTCCGCCTTGGCCTGCTTCTGCAGACGCGCGAAATGCGGATTGTCGCGGTTGATCACCGCGGCGCCGCCCGGCTCGATGCCTTGGAATATCTCCGCCTTGGCGTCGGCGATGGCCTCGACCGAGGGGAAGAACTCCAGATGCACCGGCTCCACGGTGGTGATGATCGCCACATGCGGGCGAACCAGCCTGGTCAGCGGCGCGATCTCGCCGGGATGGTTCATCCCCATTTCGAGAACGGCGTAGCGCGCGCTTTGCGGGCAGCGGGCGAGCGACAGCGGCACGCCCCAATGATTGTTGTAGGAGGCGGCGGAGGCATGGGTCTCGCCGTCGGTCGAGAGCGCGGCCCGCAGCGCCTCCTTGGTGCCGGTTTTTCCAACCGAACCGGTGACGCCAATGAATTTCGCCGAAGAGCGTGCGCGCGCGGCCTTCGCCAACGCGGTCAGCCCTTCCAGCACGTCGGGCACCACCAGCAGCGGCGCATCCTTGGCGAATTGGTCCCGCTTGTCGGCGGCGATGACCGCGAGGCCGGCGCCGGCCTTCAGCGCCGCCTCGACGAAGTCGTGGCCGTCGCGCTGGTCCTTCAGAGCGAAGAACGCCTCGCCCGGCTGGATGGTCCGGGTGTCGATCGAAAGTCCGGATACATCCGCCGGCAGCGCGCCGTTGCGTTGCGCCTGCATCGCCGCAGCCATCGCCTCCACGGTCCACAGCGGCGCGCTCATGCCACCCTCTCCCGCAGCGCGGCTTCCGCTTCCTCGTGGTCGCTGAAGTCGGCAGCGTTTGCCCGCCGACGATCTGGCCGACTTCGTGGCCCTTGCCGGCGATCAGCAGCACATCGCCGCGTTGCAGCCCGGCGACGGCGTCGCGGATCGCCTCGCGGCGGTCGCCGATCTCGCGCACGTTCGGCGCGCGCGCCGCGCCTGCGAGAATCGCGGCGCGAATGGCGTGCCGGATTCTCGCTGCGCGGATTGTCGTCGGTGACGATGACGCGGTCCGCCATCCGCGCCGCGATCTCGCCCATCAATGGACGCTTGCCCTTGTCGCGGTCGCCGCCGGCGCCGAACACCACGACGAGATGACGCTTCACATAAGGCCGCAGCGCCTCGATGGCCTTTTCCAGCGCGTCCGGCTTGTGCGCGTAGTCGACAAACACCGGCGCACCGTCTTTTTCGCCGACCAGGTCGAGTCGTCCCTTGGCGCCCTTGAGCGACGCGAGCGCAGCGAACACACGATCGGCCGCCCCGCCGGTCGCGATGGCGAGCCCCGCCGCGACCAGCGCGTTCTCCACCTGGAACGCGCCGACCAAAGGCAGGCGGAACTGGTGGCGCTTGCCGGCGTGCTCGACGGTGACGGCTTGCGTAAATCCGTCGATGGCGACGTCGAGCAATCTGATGCCGTCGCCACGGCGGCCCACCGTGATCAGTTTCAGGCCGCGCTGCTTCGCCGCCGCCACCACCGCATCGGAGTGCTCGTGATCGACGTCGATCACAGCGCTGCCGCCGTCGGCGACCAGCGACGAGAACAACCGGAGCTTGGCTTCGAGATACGCTTCTACGCTCGGATGATAATCGAGATGGTCGCGGCTCGAGATTGGTGAAGCCGCCCGCCGCGACCCGGATGCCGTCGAGCCGGTGCTGGTCAAGGCCGTGCGAGGACGCCTCGATCGCCAGATGCGTAATGCCCTCGGCGGCAAGCTCCGCCAAGGTGCGATGCAGGTCGACCGGATCGGGCGTGGTCAGCGAGCCATAGACCTCACGGCGCGGCGTCACCACGCCGATGGTGCCGACGCTGGCGGCCTCGTATCCGAGCGATTGCCAGATCTGGCGGGTGAAGGCCGCCACCGAGGTCTTGCCGCTGGTGCCGGTCACGGCGGCGATCACCTGCGGCTGGCGCGGATAAATCCGCGCGGCGATCAGCGACAGCGCGCGCCGCGCATTGTCGACCTTCACGAACATTGCGCCCGGCGGCAACGCCGGCGCACGGCCCTCGCCGACGATGGCCACCGCGCCGGCAGCGGCGGCCTGCGCCGCGAATGAAAGCCCATCCGCCTTGGTGCCCGGCACCGCGACGAACACGTCGCCGCGCTTGACCTTGCGGCTGTCCGCGGTGACGCCAACGGCCTCGATGGCGCCGCGCGCATCGAGGGAGGCCATATCCGCCAGCAGGTCCGAAAGCTTCATAGGTGCCGTGACCGATCCAGGTATCGGAGACGCAAATTACTTGATTCAAGCGGTTACTGGATGCCCCGCTTTGGCGGGACATGACAAGCCCGGATTAGGGCTTGGTGGCCCTGGCAAGGATGAGCTGTTCCGGCGGCGGCAGGTCGAAGCGCGGCTCGACGCCGAGCATCGGCGCGATTCGGGCGATGACCCGGCCCGCGGTCGGCACCGCGTTCCAGCCCGAAGTCTGGAAGCCGAAGGTCTCGGGCAGCGGCTGCGGCTCGTCGAGGATGATCATGATCTGATAGCGCGGCTTGTCGGCCGGCAGGATCGCCGTGAAGGTGTTGAGCACCCGGCCATGCGAGTAGCGGCCGCCGACCACCTTCTCCGATGTTCCGGTCTTGCCGCCGACGTAGTAGCCCGGCACGTCGGCCTTCTTGGCGGTGCCGATCACGGCGTTGAGCCGCAGCACGTAGCGCATCTTCTCGCTGGTCTCGGGCTTGATCACCACCTTGGCGAGCTTCATCGCGTCTTCGCGACTGCGCTTCAGGAAGGTCGGCGGAATGAGATAGCCGCCGTTGGCGAGCGCGTTGATCGCCATCACCGCCTGCAGCGGCGCCACAGCGATACCGTGGCCGAACGCGATGGTCACGGTGTTGATCTCGCCCCAGTGCTTGGGCCACAGCGGCTCGGCGCTCTCGGGCAGCTCGGTGCGCAGCCGGTCGAGCAGGCCCATCTTCTTCAGGAACCACTTGTGGTACTCGACGCCCATCGCCAGCGCGATCTTGGCGGCGCCGATGTTCGACGAATAGGTGAAAATCTCCGGCACGGTGAGCACGCGGTTCTGCGCGTGGTCGTCGTGGATGATGAAGCGGCCGTAGTGCATCGGGCCGTGGGCGTCGAACGTCGAATTGAGATTGACCTTGCCGGAATCGAACGCCATCGCCAGCGTCAGCGCCTTGAAGGTCGAGCCGAGCTCGTACACGCCGGTGGTCAGCCGATTGATCCGCAGCGGATCGTTGGCCTGCTTCGGGCTGTTGGGGTCGTAGTCCGGCAGCGACACCATCGAGATGATCTCGCCGGTGTTGACGTCGACCACGAGGCCCGCGGCGGCCTTCACCTTGAATTTATTGGCGGCGAAAATCAGCTCGTCGCGGAGCGCGTGCTGAACGCGGAGATCGACCGCGAGCTCGACCGGCTTCTGCAGCCGGTCGGCGGCGAGGCCGGCCAGATGCAGCGCCTGCAGGCCGTGGCCATCGACCCACTTCTCCATGCCGGCGATGCCCTGATTGTCGATGTTGACGTGACCGATCAGGTGCGACACCTCGGCGGCATTCGGATAGACGCGCTTGTTCTCGGCGAGGAAGCCGACGCCCGGCAGGCCGAGCTTGTAGATTTCGCCGCGCTGCTTCGGCGTGATCTCGCGCCTGAGCCAGACAAAGCCGCTTGCGCGAGCCGATGCGGTCGCGCACCTCGGTTGAGTCGAGATCGGGTAGCACGGCGGTGAGCAGCTCGGTCGCTTCATCGACGTCGACGATCTTGCGCGGCTCGGCGAACAGCGACGGCGCACGCACGTCGGTCGCAAGGATCATGCCGTTCCGATCGACGATATCCGGCCGCGCGGTGGCGACTGCCTCCTTTGAGGTATTGCCTCGCGCGAAGTGGCTTCCCGGCGCCACCGCGAACATGACGAGCCGCGCGCCGATCGCCAGGTAGACCATGGCGAAGCCGAGAATGGCGAGGCCGACGCGGGCGCGCGCCTTGGCGGTGCGGTCGACGTTGCGGCCGTAGAGCAGCGTGCGCAAAAAGCGTCCGCGCTCGGGCTTCGCCGGCACGACGACGGCCGGCAGATCCTCCGCGGGCGGAAGCTCCTCGACCACCGGCAGGTGCGGTCCGATTGCGTTCATCGCTGCCCCAGCAGGCTTGAGACGGCGCCGGTCAGCGGATTGAGCTCGGTGCTGTCGATCTTCTGGGCGATCACGTCGATCGGCGGCGGCTGGACCACCTGCTGCGGCCGCTCCGGCAGCTTGTCGAGGGCGTCATATTGGGTCGCCTCGGCGGGCCGCAGGTGCAGGTGGCGCCGCGCCAGGCCCTGGATGCGGGCCGGGTTTTCCAAGGTCGCCCATTCGGCGCGCAGCGCCCCGATGGCGTCGCGCTCGCGCTGGACGTCGCCGCGCATCT
The DNA here is from genome assembly GCA_963785665.1 of uncultured Alphaproteobacteria bacterium. GTDB lineage: Bacteria > Pseudomonadota > Alphaproteobacteria > Rhizobiales > Xanthobacteraceae > Z2-YC6860. The sequence continues at coordinate 110,556 of CAWAWF010000011.1, read as the reverse complement.
TGGCGACGCGCTCGGCGCGCAAGGTCGACTCGAACTTGATCTCATAGACATAGGCCGCGGCGACCACCAGCAGGACCAGGACGCAGAGGTTGAGAAAGCGCATCATCTAGCCTCCCCTCGCCACGTCGGCGAGCGACGGCAGCCGCGGCAGCAGCGCATCGAGATCGGCATCGCGCGCCGCCGCCTCGGTCCGCTCGCCGGCGCGAAGCTTGGCGGAGCGCGCGCGGGGGTTGGCCGCGGTCTCGTCCGCGTCGGGCGCAACCGGGCGCTTGGTGAGCAGGCGGAAGGTCGGCGCCGGCGCCTCCACTTCGGGCAGGTGCCGGGAGCCCGCCATGGTGCGGCTGCGTTCGGCGAGGAACGCCTTGACGATGCGGTCCTCGAGCGAATGGAAGGTGACCACCACGAGGCGGCCGGCCGGCTTCAGGATTCGCTCCGCCGCGGCGAGCGCTTGCGCAAGCTCGGCCAGTTCCTCATTGACGAAGATGCGGAGTGCCTGGAACGTCCGGGTCGCCGGATGAATCTGGTTCGGCTTGGCGCGGACCACGCGCCCGACGATGTCGGCCAATGCCCTAGTGGTGTCGATCGGCGCATTCATGCGGGCGGCGACGATGGCGCGGGCGACGCCGCGGGAGTGCCGCTCCTCGCCGAGCTGGAAGATGATGTTGGCGAGGTCGCGCTCGGAGGCCTGCGCCACCACATCGGCGGCGCTCGGTCCTTCGCTGCCCATCCGCATGTCGAGCGGACCGTCGAGCCGGAACGAGAAGCCGCGCGCGGCCTGATCGAGCTGCATCGAGGACACGCCGAGATCGAGGACGACGCCGTCGACCGCCGGATGGCCGAATTTTTCCGCGACGCGGTCGAGCGCCGAGAAGCGTTCTTCGACCAGCGTCAGTCGGCCATTGGCCTGCTCGACGAGGCCCGCGCCATTCGCCACCGCGCTCTGGTCGCGGTCGATGCCGATCACCTCCGCGTTGGCGGCCGCCAGGATGGCGCGGCTGTAGCCGCCGTTGCCGAAGGTGCCGTCGATATAAACCCCGCCGTCGCGCACATCGAGGAATTCAAGCGCCTGGCGAGCAAGCACGGGAACATGACGAGCCAGTCCGCCAGCGACAGCAGTGCCATCGCTGCCCGCCATTATTCCCGTGCTCCGAGCGGATCTTCCGCCGCTCTCTCGGAGCCCGGCCGCATCAAGGCAGCGCACGCGGTCGCGGTGGCCTCCATGACGCGCGCGCCGAGGCGGACAGGCTCCAAGCTCTGCAAAATTCGGTGAGGGCAGACGCCAGCCAAGCGGTGCATAGGCCATGTCCCTCAATCGGTTACGCCCGCCGTCTGAAATTGCCTGGCTCGACATCGGATGATTCGGCGAAAGGACCGGTCAGGCGTCGAACGGCCCCACCGGAACCGAACCACCCGGCAGGATTAAAGGCGGTTTAAGCTTAAGGAATCGTTTGCAAAGCCGTTCGAATGGCAGCCGGGCGCGAGTTCCATGTCGGAACATCGCCGGAGCCCAAACGTTATCTCTGCGAGGGGGAATTCACCTTGCCTGCGAAGGCGACAAAGGAGGATTCCACATGTTGAAGAAACTCATGATTACGACGGCGATCGGCGGCCTGATGATCGGCTCCGCGTTCGCCGCGGACAACGCCACCAGTATGAGCCCCGCGCCCGCGGCAAGTCCGGCGCCTGCGGCGACCATGTCCACCCCGTCGGCGTCTCCGGCTAGCACGTCTATGTCGCCGGCCAGCACAACCTCGGCGAAGTTCGTCAACTCGCAAACTCAGGACCAGTATCTGGCGTCCAAGTTTAAGGGCACAGACGTGATCGGGTCCGATGACAAGAAGATCGGCGACGTCAGCGACATCCTGTTCGCCAAGGACGGCAAGATCGAAGCCTACGTGATCGGCGTCGGCGGCTTCCTGGGCATCGGCTCCAAGGACGTGGCGCTGGCCCCGACCGCCTTCCAGGTTGTCCCTGGCGATCATGCCAAGAACGCGCCTGACAAGCTCCGGCTCTCGATGACCAAGGAGGAGCTGAAGAACGCGGCGAACTTCGAGCCGCTGCAAGGCGCCGAGCTCGACCACCGGCATGGGCGCCACCACGCGTCCGCTGGGCAGCCCGGCGACCCATCCGGCGCCCGCCCCGAAGTAAGCGTAGCGTCGAGTTCAAGCGTAGCGTCTGAGTTTGTTCGTAGTGGCGCGGCCCAGGCCCTCGGGAAACCGAGACCTGGGCCGCCGCTTTTTGGGCCGCCGCTCGTCGAGACCAACCCGCCCTATCGCGCCGCGCCCGATTTGTTATGATCGCCGCCATGAACTTTGCACCGGATTCCAGTGTCGTCGAGCGCGTCGAGGCGTCGCCCAATTTCGACGAGCGTCCCGGCCTCGGCCGCCCCGACATGATCGTTCTGCACTACACCGGCATGCTGTTTTCCCACGAGGCGATCCACCGGCTCTGCGATACCAAAGCCCGCGTGTCGTCGCATTACGTGGTGCTGGAGAGCGGCTCGATCGTCCAGCTCGTCCAGGAGGCCAAGCGCGCCTGGCATGCCGGGCGTGTCGAGCTGGGCTGGCGACCCCGACATCAACTCGCGCTCGATCGGGATCGAGATTTGCAATCCCGGTCACGAATTCGGCTATCCGGACTTTCCGTCCCGCCAGATCGCCGCCACCACCACGCTGTGCCGCTCGATCCTGACCCGCAACATCGTGCGGCCGGAAAACATCCTGGCGCATTCCGACGTGGCGCCCGCCCGCAAGCAGGACCCCGGCGAGAAGTTTCCCTGGAAACGGCTGGCGCAATCGGGCGTCGGCCTCTGGGTCGAAGCCGGCGTCGTGACCGATGCACCGCTCAGCCCCGACGACAGCGGCGCCAAGGTCACCGAATTGCAGCGGATGCTCGCCGAATACGGCTACGGCATCGATACGTCCGGCCGCTATGACACCATCACCTCCGAGGTGGTCACCGCGTTCCAACGGCATTTCCGTCCGTCCCAGGTCGACGGCATCGCCGACGCCATGACGGTGCAGACCCTGCGGAAGCTGCTGATCGCCCGCGATGCCCAGCCGCTGAAGAAGGCGGAACTGGCGAAACCCGCGGCGCCCGCCGCCAGCCCGGAGACGAGGCAGGCCCCCGCCGCGCCTAAACCGCTGGCGGCCGAGCCGCCGGCAGCCGAGCCGGTCGCAGCCGACCGTCCGTTTGCGGCCGGCATCCAACCCGCCGCCGAGCCGAAGCCGGCTGCCGGCGAAACCGGGCTTCCTGCGGGGCCTGTGGCCGACCTCTTGACGTAGACCGCGCCGCGTCCCATCCCTACCCCGTCAGTCGGCCGGGCGGCCGCTCCGGCAATCACCGAAAGGTGGCCGGGGAGGAAAGTCCGGGCTCCAGGACAAACGGTGCCGGATAACATCCGGCGGGGGTAACACCTCAGGGACAGTGCCACAGAGAACAGACCGCCGCGGCGCGTAATGTATTGCCGAGGCAAGGGTGAAACGGTGCGGTAAGAGCGCACCGCGCTTTCGGCAACGAAAGCGGCACGGCAAACCCCACCGGGAGCAAGACCGAATAGGGACGGCAACGGGACGCAAGTTTTCGGACTTACGCCCCAACCCTTGTCCGGGTCGCCGTCCGGGTAGGTTGCTTCAGGCGCCGGGCAACCGGCGTCGCAGAGGAATGGCCGTCACGCGGCGGGTTCGCCCGCCGCCGTACAGAACCCGGCTTACAGGCCGTCTGATTGATAAGGGGGCTCGGCGGCAACACCGCCGGGCCCCCGCCAATTTCGGACGCGGCGTCCACCGCAATGATGCTAGGCTCTGGGTCGCGGAGGACATCCCGATGCGGTTCGTTCGTCTGACCATCATCACATGCGCCGCGCTCGTCCTCGCGGCATCGGCTCACGCGCAAACCCTCAAATCCGGCACGCTCTCGCTCGTCGTGCCGTTCGCGCCGGGCGGGCCGAGCGACGTCGCCGGCCGCATTCTCGCGCAAGGCATGCAGGAGGCGCTCGGCCAGACCGTGGTGGTGGAAAACCCGGTCGGCGGCGGCGGCACGGTCGGCTCGCTGCGGGTGTCGCGCGGCACGCCGGACGGCTCGGCCTTCGTGCTCGGCAACAACGGCACCCACAGCTGGAGCCAGTCGCTCTACAAGCACCCGCCCTACGAGACGCTGCGGGACTTCACGCCGCTCGGCCTCGCGATCGAGTCGCCGCGCGTCATCATCGTGCCGAAGGACCTGCCGGCCAACACGCTGCCGGAGTTCATCGCCTACGTGAAGGCGAACCAGGACAAGATCCAGTTCGCCTCGGCGGGCGCCGGCTCGGCCTCGCATGTGAGCTGCGTGCTGCTCAACGCCATGCTGGGCGTCAACGTCACCCACGTGCCGTATCGCGGGCTCGGCCCGGCGATGCAGGACCTGATCGCCGGCCGCGTGCAATACATCTGCGACTCGGTGTCGACCTCGAAGCCGCAGATCGAGGGCGGCCACGTCAAGGCGATCACCACCACCGGCCTGAAGCGCTCGGCGGCGCTGCCGGACATCCCGACCGCCAAGGAGCAAGGTCTCGATTTCGACGTGCTGACCTGGCAGGGCCTGTTCCTCGCCAAGGACACGCCGGCGCCGGTGCTGAAGCAGCTCAGCGCGGGCTTCATCAAGGCGCTCGACCTGCCGTCGGTGCGCGACCGCTTCAAGCCGATCGGCGAGGAAATCCCGACCGCGGACCGGCGCACCCCGGAGTATTTCGGGAAGTTCGTCGCTGACGAGATCGCGCGCTGGTCCGGCCCGATCAAGGCCAGCGGAGTGACGGTGGAGTGACGGACGCCGTCATCGCGTTCGACAATGTCAGCAAGCGCTATGGCGGCGCGGCACCGGTGCTCGACGGCGTCACGCTCGATGTGCGCGAGCGGGAATTCCTCGCCATCGTCGGCCCCTCGGGCTCCGGCAAGACCACGCTGCTTCGCCTCGTCAACCGATTGATCGATCCGAGCGGCGGCGCCGTGCGCGTCGAAGGCGACGACGTGCAGAGCATCGACGCCGTCAGCCTGCGGCGGCGCATCGGCTACGTGTTCCAGGGCACCGGGCTCTTTCCGCACATGACGGTCGCCGAGAACATCGCCATCACGCCGAAGCTGCTCGGCTGGGACGAAACGCGGACGGGCTGCGCGGGTGGATGAGCTGTTGCGGCTGGTCCGGCTCGATCCGCCGCAATATCGCGACCGCCTGCCGGCGCAGCTCTCCGGCGGCGAAGCGCCAGCGGATCGGCGTCGCCCGCGCGCTCGCCGCATCGCCGAAGATCGTGCTGATGGACGAGCCGTTCGGCGCGCTCGATCCGCTGACCCGCGACGCGCTCGGCGACGACTACCGGCGGCTGCACGACGAGCTCGGCCTGACCAGCGTGATGATCACCCACGACATGCTGGAGGCGCTGCTGCTGGCCGACCGCATCGCGGTGATCCGCCACGGCCGCATCGTCGCCGACGGCGCGCCGCAGGCGCTGATGACCGGCGAGCAGCCCGACTACGTCCGCGAGCTGATGGCGACGCCGCGCCGCCAGGCCGAACGGCTCCGCAAACTTGAGCAGCGGTCATGAGCCCGCAGCTCAGCGAAGCCTTCGCCCGGCTGCCGGCCTATCTCAGCGGCCATGTCGCGGTCAGCGTCACCGCGCTCATCCTCGGGCTTGCCATCAGCCTGCCGCTGGCGCTGCTCGCCACGCGCCGGCCGGGGCTTCGCAGTCTGCTCCTCGGCTTCGCCAGCATCGTGCAGACCATTCCGAGCCTGGCGCTGCTCGCGCTGTTCTATCCGCTGCTGCTCGGCCTCGCGGCGCTGTGCGAGCGCGTCTTCGGCGCGAGCTTCTCGGCGCTCGGCTTCCTGCCGTCGGTGCTGGCGCTGACGCTCTACTCCATGCTGCCGGTGCTGCGGAACACCGTCACCGGCTTGCTCGGCGTCGCGCCGGCGATCCAGGAGGCGGCGCTCGGCGTCGGCATGACGCGGCGGCAATCGCTCACCATGGTCGAATTGCCGCTGGCGCTGCCCGTCATCATGGCCGGCATCCGCACCGCCGCGGTCTGGGTGATCGGCGGCGCCACGCTGTCGACGCCGATCGGCCAGACCTCGCTCGGCAACTATATCTTCACCGGCCTGCAGACCCAGAACTGGGTGTTCGTGCTGTTCGGCTGCGTCGCCGCCGCCGTGTTCGCGCTGGCGGTCGACCAGCTCCTGGCGCTGATGGAAACCGGGCTGACGCGGCGGAAGCGCGCCTGGGTCGCGGCCGGCGGCATCGGGCTGTTGCTCCTGACACTGGCCTGCCTCGCGCCGCTGTTCGCGCAGTCGCGCGCCACCTACACCATCGGCGCCAAGCCCTTCACCGAGCAATACGTGCTCGCCGCGCTGATCGAGCAGCGGCTGCGCGATGCCGGCCTGTCGGCGAGCGTCCGCGAAGGGCTCGGCTCCGCCGTCGTCTTCAACGCGCTCTCCGCCGGCGAGATCGACGCCTATGTCGATTACTCGGGCACGATCTGGACCAACCAGATGCACCGCACCGACGTGAAGCCGCGGGCCGAGGTGCTGTCCGAGATGGGCGAGTGGCTCGCGCGCGAGCACAAGATCAAGCTGGTCGGCGGGCTCGGCTTCGAGAACGCCTATGCGCTGGCGATGCCGCGCGCCAAGGCGCAATCGCTCGGCATCCGCTCGCTGGCCGATCTCGCCGGCCGCGCGCAAAATCTGTCGATCGCCGGCGACTACGAATTCTTCGGCCGGCCGGAATGGACCGCCATCCGCAACGCCTATGGCATTGCGTTCCGCGCGCAGCGGACCATGCAGCCGGAGTTCATGTACGAGGCGGTGAACCACGGCGAGGTCGATGTCATCGCCGGCTACACCAGCGACGGACGCATCGCGCAGTTCGATCTCGCCGTGCTCGACGACCCAAAGCACGCCATCCCGCCTTATGACGCGGTGCTGCTGATTTCGCCGCAGCGCGCCAACGACGCGGCACTGCATTGCCGCGCTGAAACCGCTGGTCGATGCCATCGACGTCGCGGCGATGCGGCAGGCCAACCTACGTGCCGCAACGAACTCGCCCGCCGAAGCGGCGCGCTGGCTGTGGAGCGGGATCGAGCAGAAGCGCCGTAGCCGGCCGGCCTAGGCGCGGCGGCCGTTGCCGCCGTTCGGCAAGGTCAGGACATGGACGCTGAAATAATTGTCGGCGTCGGTCCACACCGTGGTGGGCGTCCAGCCGGCGCCGCGAGCGAGCGCCCCGAACAACTCCACCGAATACTTGTAGCTGCTCTCGGTGTGGATGGTTTCGCCGGCGCGGAATTCGACGCACTCGCCGCACACCTTGATGCGCTGTCGCTTCAGCGACGCCAGATGCATCTCGATCCGCGACCGCTCGCGGTTGAAGAAGGCGTGATGCTCGAAGCAGGCGAGATTGAAACGCGCGCCAAGCTCGCGATTGATCCGGGTCAGCAGGTTGAGATTGAACTTCGCCGTCACGCCCTGCGAATCGTTGTAGGCCTTCTGCAGCACCGCGGTGTCCTTGACCAGATCGACGCCGACGATGAACGTCGCGCCGCCGCCGAGGATGCTGGCCGGCGTGGCGCAGAAACGCCGCCGCCTCGTGCGGCTCGAAATTGCCGATGGTCGAGCCCGGGAAGAAGCCGACCCGCGGCATCATCCGGGCGGCGTCGGGCAGATCGAACGGCTTGGTGAAATCGGCGGCGACCGGAAGCACCTTGAGCTTCGGATATTCGCGCCGCAGCGCCACCACCTGCTGGTGCAGGAACTGGCCTGAAATGTCGACCGGCACGTAGGCGCCCAGCGTCTCCGCCGCCGACAGCACGATCCGCGTCTTGGTGCTCGAGCCGGAGCCGAACTCGATCAGCGCCGCATTCGGCGGAATCAGCGCCGAGATGTCGGCCGCGTGGGCGTTGAGAATGCCGACCTCGGTGCGGGTCGGATAATACTCGGGCAACTCGGTGATCTGCTCGAACAGGTCGGAGCCGGCATGGTCGTAGAAATATTTCGGCGACAACCGCTTCGGATCGGCCGTCAGCCCGTTCACCACGTCGGTGGCGAACTCGGTCGCGGCTGCATCGACGACGATCTTGCGTGCCAGCACGGTCATGGTCACCTCAACGATAGTCGACGAGCCGCACGCTGCTGAACTGCCAGCGTGCCGACGGAGGGAAGAAGTTGCGGTAGCTGGCGCGGGCGTGCCCCTCGGGCGTGGCGAGCGACGAGCCGCGCAGCACCATCTGATTGATCATGAACTTGCCGTTGTACTCGCCGAGCGCGCCTTCGGCGGCGCGATAGGCCGGATACGGCAGATAGGCGCTTCGCGTCCATTGCCAAGCCACCCCGAAGGCATCGGATAGCAGCCCTGCGCGCGCGGCCACCTCCCACTCGGCCTCGGTCGGCAGATGCTTTCCCGCCCAGCGGGCGTAGGCGTCGGCCTCGTAGTAGCTGACGTGAAGCACCGGGGCGTCGGGATCGACCGGCTGCAATCCGGCGGGCGTCAGCGAGAACCACCGGCCGTCGACGTTGCGCCAATATCCCGGCGCCTGCCATTGCTCGGCCTCGACCTTGGCCCAGCCGTCGGACAGCCAGAGGTCGTGCGCGGCGTAGCCGCCGTCGGCCATGAACTTCAGCCACTCGCCGTTGCTGACGAGATGGCGCGCGATCACCGCCTCCTGCAGCAGCACCTGATGCGGCGGCTGCTCGTTGTCGAAGCAGAAGCCGTCCTCGTCGAAGCCGATCGAGCGGATGCCGGCCGGGATGCGGGCGTAATCGTCGCCGCGCTCGAACGCCGGCATGCGCCACGCGGAGTCATAGACCGGATCGGTGGGGTTCTGCGCGAAGGCGTGCAACACGTCGGTCAGCATCAGCTCCTGGTGCTGCTGCTCGTGATGCAGCCCGATCTCGACGATCGGAACGATCTTCTTCAGCATCGCGGCATCGGCGCCCTGCAACAGCCGCGCGACGGCGGCGTCGACGTGGGCGCGATAGGCCGCGACCTCCTCGACGGTCGGCCGCGTGATCAGGCCGCGCTCCGGCCGGGCATGCCGCGGGCCCGCCGCCACATAATAGGAGTTGAACAGGAAGCCGAACCGCGCATCGAATTCGCGATAGTCGGCGTCGTGGGCTTTCAGCAGGAACGTCTCGAAGAACCAGGTGGTGTGGGCGCGATGCCATTTGATCGGGCTCGCATCCGCCATCGACTGCACGTTCTGGTCTTCCGCCGACAGCGGCGCGGCACGACGCTCGGTCTCGGCGCGCACGGTTTGGAAGGCTTCGGACCAGACGCGCCGGGCCTTGGCCACGGGCGCCAATGGAATGCGATCCAGCGCGGAGGCGGAGGGGTGGGGCATCACTCAGCTCCGCAGGGGTGGAAACTCATTGCGAAATTCGCCGCCTAACCAATCGGAAAAGTCTGAAAATGTTCCCAGGGTCAGGTACCCGACGCAACCCCTATGTCCCTTAGATGGCGGCGACCCGATCATACCGCAAGGATTCATGGCCAAAAGCCATCAAGCCGAGGCGAACGGCCGCACATTATAGCCCTTCGGCTGGCTCCTCTCGTACGCCGCCGCGGCCCGCACCACGTCCGCTTCGCCGAGCGCGCGGCCCACGATCTGCAGGCCCACCGGCATGCCGTCGGCCGCGATACCGGCGCAGACCGTCGCCGCCGGCTGCCCGGTGAGGTTGAACGGATAGGTGTAATACACCCACGACACCAGATTGCGGTCGGGCATGTGGTCGGGGACGTTCTTGCCGACGTCGAGCGAGGTGACCGGCAGCACTGGTGACAGCAATATGTCGTAGCGCTCGAAGAACGGCCGCAGCTTGTCGCGCAACGCATAGCGCTCGAACACCTTGGCGTAGTAGTCGCGAAGCTCCTGCCGCAGCGCCTGTTCGAGAATGTCGGCAACCGCCGGATCGATCAGATCGCGCTTCGTTTCCAGGAACGGCCGCAGCCGCGTGCCGGCGCCGGCATAGAATTCCGCCGACCAGATATCGACCGGGTCGCGCTCGAACACATCCTCGACCAGATCGACATGGCAGCCGAGCGTCTCGAATTGCTTCGCCGCCGCATCGACCACGCGCAGCACCTCGGCGTCGGGCCGCGCATAGCCAAGCGTGCGGCTGTAGGCGACGCGCAGGCCCTTCACGTCCTGCCGACACGCCGCCAGCAGGTCCGGCACCGGGCCCGCGACCGAATACGGATCGCGTTCGTCGTAGCCGGCGCTCGCCATGAACAGCAGCGCCGCGTCCTCCACGGTGCGCGCCATCGGCCCGACATGGGCGAGCGTCGTGGTCGCCGACACCGGCCACACCGGGATGCGGCCGAACTGGCCTTTGATCGCGGCAAGCCCGGTCAGCGCGCCGGGGATGCGGACCGAGCCGCCGCCGTCGGTGCCGAGCGCGATCGGCGTGATGCCGGCCGCGACCGATGCCGCGGCGCCGGCGCTCGAGCCACCCGGCGTCTTTTGCAGATTCCACGGATTGCGGGTGATGCCGGTCAGCGGTGAATCGCCGACGCCCTTGCAGCCGAACTCGCTGGTGGTGGTCTTGCCGATCAGGATCGCGCCGGCGCGCTTCGCCCGCTCGACCGACGGCGCGTCCGCCGCCGCGATGTTGTCGGCCATGCAGCGCGAGCCGAAGGCGAAACGCTCGCCACCGACCGCGATCAGGTCCTTGGCCGAGAACGGCACGCCATGCAGCAGGCCGAGCGGCTCGCCGCGCATCACCGCGTCCTCGGCGGCCTTGGCCGCGGCCAGCGCCTGCTCGGGCATCAGGAAGAAAAAAGCGTTGAGCGAGCCTTGCGTCGCCTCGGCCTTCTCCAGCGCGCGGCGCGTCACCTCGATCGGCGACACCTCGCGCCGCGCGATTTTCTCGCGCAGCTCCATTGCGGTCATTGCATCGAAGGCTGCCGACATGGAATGCTTGGCTCCAACGCGATCATAGCATTCGAGGGAACGCCGTGCCGGACGAGATCAAGGTTCTTGCCACCACTGCCATGAAGACGTCGCTCGACGAGCTGACGCCGGAGCTCGAGCGCGCGACCGGCGCCAAGCTCTCCTTTTCGTTCGGCCCCTCGGCGAAGATCGCCAAGATGGTGGCGGATGGCGAGCCGAACGACGTCGCTATCGTCACCGACCATGGCTTCGAGGAGCTGGCGCGGCAGGGCAAGCTCGTTGCCGGCAGCCGCGCCGACGTCGCCAAATCGGCGATGGCGCTGGCGGTGCAGAAGGGCGCGCCGCAGCCGGATATCTCGTCGGGCGAGAAATTCAAGGCGGCGCTGCTGGCGGCGAAATCGCTCGGCATGAGCAATCCGGTCGGCGGCGGCCAGAGCGGCGCCAACCTCGTCAAGATTTTCGAGAAACTCGGCATCACCGAGGCGATGAAAGCCAAGGCGGTCTACGGCCCCGGCGGCCCAGCCGGCCTGATCGGCAATTTCCTGCTCCGCAAGGAGGTCGAGATCGGCATCCAGCAACTGCCCGAGTTGATGGCGGTGCCCGGCATCGACATCGTCGGCCCACTGCCGCCCGACATCCAGATGAAGACGGTTTTCACCGCCGGGCTTTCGACCGGCGCGAAGAATCCGGATGGCGGGAAGGCGTTGATCGCGTTCCTCACCACGCCGAAGGCCATCGCGGTGATCAAGGCGAAGGGCATGGAGACTGGCTGAATGCGCCTCAAGGCGACCGCCATCGCACTCGGGCTTGCTGTGACGACAGCAGTGCCGGCCGGCGCAGCCGAAATCAAGGCGCTGGTCTCGACCGCCATGAAGGCGCCGTTCGAGGAGATCACCGCGCAGTTCGAGAAGGCGACCGGGCACAAAGTCACCGCCGCCTACGGGCCGACCGGCGGGCTCGCCAAACGCATCTCGGGCGGCGAGGCAGCCGATCTGGTGATCCTCGGCGGCAAGCAGACCCCCGAACTGCTCAGGCAGGGCAAGCTCGCCGCCGGCAGCAATGTCGACATCGCACGCGCCATGATCGGAGCCGGTGTCGCCAAGGGCGCGCGCAAGCCCGACATTTCCACCGAAGCCGCGTTCAAGACCGAACTGCTCAACGCCAAGTCGATCGCGGTGACCGATCCGGCGAGCGGCGGCGGCAGCGGTGTCTATTTCGGCAAGCTGTTCCAGCAACTGGGCCTCGCTGAAACCCTGAAGCCCAAGCTGAAGCTCGCGGCCGGCGGCACCAGCGGCTACGCCGCCAGCTTCGTCACCAAAGGCGAGGCCGAGTTCGCCTTGCAGCCGATCCCCGAGTTGATGGCAGTGCCGGGCATCGAGATCGTCGGCCCGCTGCCCGGCGCGTTCCAGAACGTCACCACCTACACCGCAAGTGTCCCGGCCAGCGCCACACAGTCCGAAGCCGCGAAGGAACTGATCAAGCTCCTCGCCGCGCCGTCAGCCGCCGCGATCTACAAGGCCAAGGGCCTTGAGCCGGGATGACCGACATGGCCATGCGCAACGTCATTGCCGCCCTCGCCGCCGCGCTGCTCACTGCGAGCGCCGCGGGCGCGGCCGACATCCATGTGATGCTCACCGATGCGCTCGGCACTTCGTTTCAGGAAATCGCGCCGCCGTTTGCCCGCACTCACGGTGACACCCTCCACGAGGTCCACGGCCCGTCCGGCGGCCTAGTGCGACGGTTCAGCGGCGGCGAGTTTGCAGACCTCGTCCTTGTCGACGACAAGAGCATCGACGCGCTCATCAAGCAGGGCAAGCTGCGCGCCGGACGCACCGACCTCACCCGCACCGGCATCGGCATCGCCGTCCGCAAGGGCGCGCCGCATCCCGATGTCTCGACGCCGGAGGCATTCAAGCGCGCGCTGCTCGCAGCAAAGACAATCGGCCACACCGACCCGAAGGGCGGCGGGCTGACCGCCGCGCCAATCGTGGCGGCGTTCCAGAAACTCGGCATCGCCGAGCAGATCGCGCCGAAGATCCGGCTCGCAGCCGGCGGACCGAACGGCCGCGTCAGTACGCTGGTCGCCACCGGCGAGGCCGAGATCGGCATGCAGATGGTGTCGGAGCTTCTTTCAAATCCGGAGCTCGACGTGATCGGAATGCTGCCATCCGAATTTCAGCTCATCACCGTCTATTCCGCCGGCATTGCGGCGGATGCCAAACAGCCGGAGGCCGCGAAGGCGCTGATCGCCGCGCTGACCACGCCGGCGGCACAGGCCATCTTCAAGAGCAAGGGATTGGGGCTTTAGCCATGCGAATCATCATCGCCACCGTCGCCATGCTGCTCGCAGCCGTCCCGGCCCAGGCCGCCGAGATCAAGGCGCTGATCACCACCGCGATGAAGGCGGCGGTCGACGAGTTGTTGCCGTCATTCGAGCGAACCACCGGCCACAAGGTGACCCTCAGCTACGATCCGTCTGGCCGCCTCGGCAAGAGGCTGCGCGAGGGCGAGTTCGCCGACATGATCCTGATGGCGAGCGGCGAACTCGACAAGCTGATCGCCGAAGGCAAGGTCCGCGACAGCACCGAGATATCGCGCACCGGCATCGCGCTTGCCGTCAAGAAAGGCGCGCCGCATCCAGACGTGTCGACGCCCGAGGCGCTCAAGCGCGCGCTGCTGGCGGCCAAATCGGTCGGCTTTGCCGGTCCGGCCTCGGGCGGCGCCACAGCGGCGCCGATCATGGCCGCGTTCGACAAGCTCGGCATCGCCTCCGAAGTCGCAGCCAAGACCAAATACGCGGCGGGCGGCCCGAACGGTCGCGTCAGCGTGCTGGTGGCAAACGGTGAAGCCGAAATCGGCTTGCAGCAAGTCGCCGAGCTGATGTCGAACCCCGACGTCGAGGTGATCGGCATGCTGCCGGACGGCTTGCAGAAGTTGACTGTTCACGCCGCCGGCGTCACCGCCATCGCCAAGGAGCCCGATGCCGCCCATGCGCTGATCCGGCATCTTGTGACGCCGGAGGCGCTGGCGATCTACAAGGCCAGGGGACTGGGACTCTAGGTCCGCCGGTTCTTGATATCGGTGTTCTGCACCGCGACGGTCCGCCAAGCCCCGTCGAGCTTTCGCACCACGCGGATGCCGACGCCTTCGCGCACGATGGCCTTGCCGTCCTCCTCGACGTCGCCGGACACGCGAAAGCGCGAATGCACCATCGCGGCGTCGGGCGCCAGCATGCGGACGTGCATCTCCAGCGTCTCGCGGTGGCTGGTCCGGAACGGCCCGCCGGCGCCGTGCAGCTTCTGCATCAGCTTTAAAAACTCGCCGCGGTTCGTCATCCAGACGCCGTTGACGGTTACGAACTGGCCGTCATCGGTCAGCGACTCGACCAGACCGTCCGGGTCGTGCCGGTTCCAGGCGTCGTTGAAGCGCGCCTCGATCAGCCGGATCGCCTCGTTCTCCGCCGCCAGGTCCGACATCGCGGTTACAAACCCGCCAATGGTTTCATTTGAACGCGCCCTTCTTGTCCAGCGCCTGCCATTTGGCGATGTCGGCCTTGAGATAGGCCGCGAGCTTTTCCGGCGGGCCGCCCATGTAGCGATAGCCGAGCTGCAGCTCGCGCTCGCGCATGTCGGGCATGTCGATCACCGTCTGCAGATCCTTGTTGATCTTGTCGATGATCGCCTTCGGTGTGCCCTTCGGCGCGAAGAATCCGTACCAGCTCGACTCCTGTCCCATCTTGATGCCGACCTCCTCCAAGGTCGGAATGTCAGGCAACAACTTGGAGCTCGCCGGACCGTTCAAAGCGAGCGCCCGCATCTTGCCGGAGCGGATGTTGGCAATCGAGCTGCCCATTGGGCCGAAGTTGATCTCGGTGCGCCCCGACATCAAGTCGGCGAAGCCCTGCGACATCTGGCTGTACGGCACATGCTGCATCTTGGTGCCGGTGACATCCATGAACAGCACCGTCGAGAGGTGCGAGGTCGAGCCGATGCCGACCGAATAGTAGTTCAGCTTGCCGGGATTGGCCTTGGCGTAGTCGACCACCTCCTGCACCGACTTGAACGGCGTCATCGCCGAAACCTGGAACACCTCGACGGAGGTCCCGACCAGCATGATCGGCTCGAAGCTGTTGATCGGATCGAATGCCGTGGTCGGCGACAGCGTGACGTTCACCGCCATGGTCTGGGCGCCGAAGTGCAAGGTGTAGCCGTCGGGCGCCGCGGTCGAGGCCGCCGCCGCGCCGATGTTGCCGCTGCCGCCAGTGCGATTCTCCACGATGACGCTCTGGCCCCACATCTGGCTGAGCTTGTCGGCGATGAAGCGACCGAGAATGTCGATCGCGCCGGAGGGCGAGAAGGCGATGATGATCTTCACCTGCCGGGTCGGGTAATCCTGCGCCGACGCGGAGGCATTGAGGCCGAGCAGCACGCCCATCGCCAGCAACGATGCGGCCAATGATTTCAGTCTCATTCCGCCCTCCCCGAAGTCTTTGCCTTTGCGGCTTGCGATGCAGCATGGCGGCTGCCCGGGCCGAAAGCAACGCACCAGCCATGCGTCGGCCCGCCCCGCTTTGGGTTGCCGGGGGCGGGAGCGTCCGGTACTTTTCCAGCCAGCTTTTCATTGGAGCAATGAGAAATGGCCGAATGGTTGGTGGGGAAAGCGGCGGACATCAAGGACGGCGACCGCAAGATCGTCACCGCCGGCAAGCGCGAGATCGGCATCTTTCACAAGGGCGGCGACTTCTACGCCTACAGCAACACCTGCCTGCACCAGGGCGGCCCGGCCTGCGAAGGCATGATGATCCAGAACGTGGTCGATGTGATCGACAAGGATCGGCTGTACCAGGGCCAGACCTACGGCGACGAGACGCACTTCGTCTGCCCGTGGCACGGCTACGAATACGATCTGAAGACCGGCGAATGCATCGGCGACCGCAAGCTGAAGCTTCGCAAGTATGAAGTGGTCAAGCGCGGCGAGGAAATCTACGTCGTCGCCTGAACAATTTTAGGGAGAGATTGCCATGGACATGCCAATCAGCGGCGTACGCCCCGTCGAGCTTGAACTGTTCGCCACGCCCAAGCACCTCGAACACGCCAGCGAGCAGGCGCGGGCGCGCAACTACCAGGACTTCCTGATCGTCGATGTCAACTCGCATCACTACGAGAACGAGCACTACGCCGAGGTGTTCGACTATGTCGAAAGCCCGGTGATCCGCGCCGAGCTGAAGGAAGGCGCCGGCCGCCGCACCGGCCTGCTCAACACCCAGGTCGGCTACCAGAACACCGGCGGCCGCATCCACCGCGCCAAATTCCGCGGCAAGGAAAAGGCCAAGCCCGGCAAGCATTCCGACATCACGCTCACGCTCGACTGGATGGACGCCATGGGCGTCGACTACTGCTGCATGTTCCCGACGCCGATGTTGTTCCTCGGCCTGCACCCGCAGATCGAGATGGAAGCGGCGATGTGCGACGCCTACAACGCTTGGCTCTGCGAGCGCATCCTGGCGAAGGAGCCGCGCATCGTGTCGATGCTTTATCTGCCGTTCAACGACCCCGAGGCGGCCTATAAGACCGTGAAGAAGTTCGGCGACAAGAAGGGCGTGGTCGGCTTCATGGTGACCTCGCCGCGCTACCGGCCGGTCCACGACAACGCCTACATGAAGACCTACGCGCTGCTGGAGGAGATGAACAAGCCGATCTCGTTCCACGCCGCTTACTCATGGGACGACCGCGCGCTGCAGATGACCAACCGCTTCATCTCGGTGCATGCGCTGGGCTTCATGTGGTTCAACATGATCCACATGACCAATTGGGTCATCAACGGCCTGCCGGTGCGGTTCCCGAAGCTCAAGGTGATGTGGATCGAGTCCGGGCTGACCTGGGCTGCATCGCTGATGCAGCGGCTCGACCACTCCTACATGATGCGCACCTCGGACGCGCCGCTGCTGAAGGAAAAGCCCAGCCACTACATGCAGCAGATGTTCTACTCGACGCAGCCGATGGAGATTCCCGACGACAAGTCGGTGATGCAGTCGACCTTCAAGATGATCAACGCCGAGACCCAGCTTGTCTGGTCGTCGGATTATCCGCACTGGGACTTCGACCTGCCGTCGACGATCTACGACCTGCCGTTCCTCAACGAGAAGAGCAAGCGCAACATCCTCGGCGCCAACGCGGCACGGCTGTTCAATCTCGATCCGAAGCCGGTGAAGAAGATTCCGTAAGCGCGCTCTCGGGCGCTCGCACATCGACGTCATGGCCGGGCTCAGCCGTCTGAAGGACGGCGTCGCTTCGCTCGCCTATGTCCCGGCCATCTCGATTCTTGGGGCTGGTGCGTCAACGAATCCCCTCACGCCCGGCTTGCAGGTCGCGCATTTCAGGCCGAAGCTGTGACCCGCGCGCCCTGATCGGAGCGGGAACTGCGACCGGCGCGCGCCAGAACCAAGGGGGGAAGCCATGACGGCATTTGCTCGTCTGTTTTCGCTTTGCCTTGCTGCGCTCGCGTTTTCGTCTGCCCATGCCGTGGCGCTCGATTATCCGAACCGGCCCATTCGCTTCATCAACGCGTTCGCGGCCGGCGGCCCAGTCGACACGACCGCGCGGCTGTTCGGCCAATTCCTGTCAGAACGTCTCGGCCAACAGCTGATCGTCGAGAACCGGGTCGGTGCCGGCGGCAATATCGGCACCCAGGCCTACCTGGCCGCGCCGCCTGACGGCTACACCATCGGCTTCGTCGGCCCGAACAACTTCATCAGCGCCTCGCTCTACGCCCACCTGTCGTTCGATTTTATCCGCGACAGCGTGCCCATCGGCGGCACCATGAAGCTGACAAACGTGCTGGAGGTGAACAACGACGTGCCGATCAAGACCGTCGCCGAGTACATCGCCTACGCCAAAGCCAACCCGGGCAAGCTGAACTTCGGCCACGGCGGCATCGGCACCTCGCCCCACATGTCGGGCGAACTCCTCAAGTCAATGACCGGCATCAACCTCGTCCAGGTACCCTACCGCGGCACCGCGCCGGCACTGACCGACCTGCTCGGTGGCCAATTGCAATCGATGTTCGACAACCTGCCGGGCTCGATCGGCCACATCAACGAAGGCAAGGTTCGCGCGCTCGGCGTCACCGCGCCCAAGCGCATCGCGGCGCTGCCTGACGTTCCGGCGATCGCCGAGACCGTGCCGGGCTACGTCGCGGACGTGTACTACGGCATCACGGTGCCGAAAGGCACGCCGGATGAGACCGTCGCCAAGCTCAACGGCGCCCTCAACGACGTGCTGAAGAACCCGAACCTCTTGGCGCGCATCAAGGAACTCGGCGCAGAGCCGATGCCGATGTCGCCGGCCGAATTCGGCAAGCTGGTGCAGAGCGAAACCGATAAATGGGCCAAGGTGGTCAAAGCGACCGGGCTACCGCAAATTCAGTGACGTGACTGTCACTGGCTGTGCAGGATGCCGGCCTTTTCCACTAGCCCGCCCCAGCGCACGATCTCGCTGTCGACGAATTTCTTGAACTCCTCCGGCGGCGGCGAGACCTGCGGGATGGCGCCCTCGTCGCTCAACAGCTTCTTGACGTCGTCCTCGCTCATCACCGCGCGAATCTCCACGGCGAGCTTGTCGACGATGTCCTTCGGCACGCCCGCGGCCGTCGAGATCGAATGCCATGACGCGGTGTTGAAGCCCGGCATGCCCACCTCGGCGAGCGGCGGCACGTCCGGTAGCGCGGGAACGCGCTCCAAGGTGGTGACGCCGAGCGCGCGCACCTTGCCGCCTTCGATCAGCGCCTTGGCCGGCGGCGCATCGGAGAACATGAACTGCACGTGGCCGCCGACCACGTCCTGCAGCGCCGGCGCGGTGCCCTTGTAAGGCACGTGCACGATGTCGAGCCCGAACATGCTCTTGAACATTTCGGCGTTGAGATGGTGGATCGTGCCCGGCCCGACCGAGGCGAACGACAATTGTCCCGGCTTGTCCCTGGCGAGCTTGACCAGGTCGGCCACCGAATGCACCGGCAGGTCCGGATTGACCACCAGCACGTAGGGCATCCGCGCGATCAACGCGATCGGGGTGATGTCCTTGCGCGGATCGTACGGCAGACTCTTCCGCACATTCGGATTGATGGCGAGCGCGGTGCTCGACGCCATCATGATGGTGTAGCCATCGGGCGTGCCGTGGGCGACCGCATTGACGCCGATCACGCCGCCGCCTCCCGGGTGATGGTCGATGATGAAGGGTTTGCCGAGCCGCTGCTCAAGCTTCTGGCCGATGATGCGCGCAATCAGGCCGGTCGAACCGCCCGGCGCAAACGGCACCACAAAGGTCACCGGCCGGCTCGGATATTGCGCCGCGCTCTCCTGCGCATGAGCCGCTCCGCCGAGCAGGCACCCGGCCAGCGCCAGAACCACCGCCTTCATCATGGAGACTCCCGATGCCGCAACGCTAACACGCCGCCATGCCAATGAAACCGGCGTTTTGCGAAGGGAACTATTGCGATGCAACAGGCGTTGTTGCGCTGCCGGATTGGAAGCAGATCGACGATGCGAGATTACAGCCCCGAAGAACTGGACGTGATGGCCGAGGCCTACGACCGCCTGGCCGATCGCGTTCCGCAGATCTCGTCGCCTGAAATCACGCTTCGTCTGGTCGAGGAAATCGCCCTTGCTGTCGCCAGCGGCGAGCGCGACGAGGCTGCCCTCGCCGACGCCGCGCTGGAACGAGCCAACCTCGCCGTCTAGAAATTCGAGCACGACGACCCGATCACCGTGCCTCCCATCTTAGATCCCGGCAGGTCAGGCCGGTCTCCGGATCGGTCCACGTCGCTTCCCGCTTCTCACGCACGGTGTGCGCGAACCGCCAGCCACGCGCCAGCATGCAACGCTTGTAGGCACGCGACGTGATCGTGCCGTTCTGCGGCGCGCCGTACTGCTGATCGCAGACCGCGTTGTCGGCGTGCAGTTCGAAATCGCCACGCTCGACCTTCCGGGTGTTGTTGTAGATGTCGTTGTCGGCCTGCGCGGCGGCGATGCCACCGAGCAAGAGCGCAGCAATCAAAGCAATCCGTTTCATGACAAATCCTCCATGTGAGCGGCGACCGCCGCACAGATCGGTCGCGCACGATGGAGGCGCCGTTCAAGAAAGGCGGATTACAAATGGGACATGAAGCGGGCGTTCAGCCCCACAACGCCTTGGTGGCGAGTTGCGCGCCCGTCGCGAGGCTCTCGAACTTGGCCCACACGATCTCCGGCTCGATCTCCGGCGGCTCGCCAGGGTTGATGGTCGAGGCAAAGCCGCAATCCGAACTCGCCATCACCCGTTCGCGGCCGACGATCTTGGCAAGCCGCAGCACGCGCTCGGCCACCAGTTCCGGATGCTCGACGATCACCGAGGCATGCGTGATGCAGCCCGGCAGCAGCATCCTGCCCTCGGGCAGCTTGACGCTCTCCCACACCTTCCATTCATGCTCGTGGCGCGGGTTCGCCATCTCGAACGAGTAGTAGCCGGCGTTGATGGTGACGATCAGGTCGGCCATGTGCTTGAGCTCGAAGTCGCTGGTGCGCGGGCCCATGTTGATGCCGTAGCAGGTGTGGTGGCGCACCCGCTCCGGCGGAATGCCGCGCAGCGCATGATTGAGCGCGGCGATCCGCTGCGCCGCCCAGGTCCGCTGCTGCTCCACGCTCAGCTCCGGATGGAGCATGTAATTCATGGCAAGCCGCGGATCGTCGATCTGCACGATGAAGCCCGCGGCGACGATCGCCTGATACTCGACGCGCAGCACCTCGGCGACGGCGTAGAGATGCTCCTCGTCGTTCTTATAATGGCGATTCTCCATCAGGCCGACGCAACTCGACGGCGACACCGACGGCATGAACACGTCGACCGGCGATGCACCCTTCAGCCCAGCCTTGAGATTGGCGATGTCGGCCTCGACCTGCTGCTGCCCGACATATTGGAGCGGACCGGTGCACGCGTAGCGGGTCGGCTGCGTGCCGGAATGCGACCCGTCCTTGTAGAACGTGGGGAACGCCTTGTTCTCACGCGTCGCCCGCACGCCGGGCTTCGGCTTGAATTGCTCGATGCCGCTCAGCCGGTCTGTGACGTAGTACTGAAAACTCGTCTTCGACAATTCGCCGTCGCTGATCACGTCGACCTTGAGTTCGCCCTGCTTCTTGACGATGTCGCCGACCGCCTGGTGCAACTCGTCGGCCAGAGCCTTCTTGTCATAGCTCTGGCCGGTGGCGCGGGCGAAAAGCAGGGCCGATAGCGAATTCGGGCGCGGCAGGCTGCCGACATGGGTGGTCAGGATGCGGCGCTGCCGCTCATCGGTCAGGGACATCGGGCTTCTTTCAGTTTCACTTGTTTCAATTCACTTTTTCAATTCACTTGCCGCGTGAGGCCCTGCCAATAGGGCGCGCGGAGCTGCTTCTTGTCGATCTTCTTGTTCGGCAGCCGCGGCAGCGCGCCGACGAACTCCACGCTCTTCGGCTTCTTGAAGCTGGCGATGTGCTTGCGGCAATGCTCGATCAGGTCGGCCTCATTGGCGGCCGCACCCGGCGCGATCACCACAAACGCCTTCACCAACTCGCCCCAGCGCGGATCGGGAACGCCGATCACGGCCGCCTCCGCCACCGCGGGATGCGCGTACAGTGCCTCCTCGACCTCGCGCGGATAGATGTTCTCGCCGCCGGACAGGATCATGTCTTTCTTCCGGTCCATCACGAACAGAAAGCGGTCCTTGTCGAGCGTGCCGATGTCGCCCGACTTCATCCAGCCATCCTCCAGCGCGTCGAGCGACGCCGGATGGTTGTTCCAGTAGCCGACCATGACGCCCGGCCCCTTCACCCAGATTTCGCCCTGCTCCTCCGGATCGCAGTCCGAGCCGTCCGGCCGCACCACGCGGATGCGATAGCCCAGCGCCTCCTGCCCGGCCGAGTGCAGCCGCCGCACCCATTGCGGATCGCCGTCGAGCACGTGCTGGTTCGGATGCAGGATGGTGCCGAGGCCGGACTCGGTCATGCCGTAGATCTGCGCGAGGATCGGACCGAACGCCGCGACCGCCAGCCGAAGCTGCGCCACCGCCATCGGCCCCGACGCGTACTGGATGAGCCGCAGCGACGCGGTGCGGCGCTTGTCGAAGCCCGGAAGATCGAGAAGGTCCTTCACCATCACCGGCGCGAGATGGATGACGCTGACCTTCTCGCGCTCGATATCCGCCAGCACGGCGCCGATGTCATAGGAGCGGTGCAGGATCACCCGGCCACCGGTGTAGCTGCTCATCAGGTAATTGCACTTCGCCCCGATATGGTAAAACGGCATCACCAGCAGCATGGTGTCGGTCGGGCGCGCACTCATCTCTGTCGCTTGCACCTGGATGAAGCCGAGCTGGCCGGCATGATCGAGCATCGCGCCCTTCGGCCGGCCCGTGGTGCCGCTGGTGTAGATCAGATAGGCCACGTCCGTGGGCCGCGACCGCTGCTGTGGCGGATGGTCCGCGGTCTTCTCCAGCAGCGCCGCGTAGTTCTGCGCGCCCGCAACCTCGCCCGCGCCGATCACGATCATGTGGCGGATGTCTGGAAACTTCGCCCGCGCGTCGCTGGCGATCGCGGCGTATTCCTCGTCGAAAATCAGCACGGTCGGCGCCGAGTCCTTGATGATGTATTCGATCTCGGAGGCCGCCAGCCGGTAGTTGATCGCGACCGTGATGAAGCCCGACACCTCGCCCGCGGCGTACACCTCGACATAGGCGTTGGAGTTCTGCGCCAGGATGGCGACGCGGTGCTGCCGCCGCACCCCCATATCGTAGAGCGCGTTGGCGAGCCGATGGATGCGCGAGCGCTGCTCGCCGAAGGTGAAGCTTCGTTTGCCGTAGACCAGCGAAATCCGGGACGCGGACTTGCCGGCGTTGATCTCGACCAGATCGCCCAGCGTCTCGACGCCCGAATTCGACAGCATCTCGCTCCCCGCCTTCCACGCTTGTTTTGTCTCCTGGGAAACGTGCACTATATTTGCCGATATGAACACGGGTGGGAATGGAATGTCTGACAAGCCGTACAAGGGACGCCGCGAGGACCGCCGCCTGTTGACTGGGCGCGGGCAATACACCACCGACCACAATGTCGATGGCCAGGCCCACGCCTATTTCCTGCGCGCCGACCGTGCCCACGCCGGGATCGTGAAGATCGACACCGCGAACGCCAAGAAGAGTAAAGGCGTGCTCGCCGTCCTGACCGGCGAGGACATCATTGCCGCCGGCTGGAAGAGCCCCGCCGCGATGGCTTTCTTCAAGGGCATCGGCGGCAGCACTTTGCACGATCCGTTCCGCCCGGCGCTGGCGCATGGACGCGTCCGCTTCGTCGGCGAGCCGGTGGCGATCATCGTGGCCGAGACCGAGTACCTGGCGCAGGACGCCGCCGAGCTGATCGAGATCGAATACGAAGACCTGCCGGTGCTGGTCGAAGCCGCCGACGCCTTCTCCGACAAGGCCGCGACCTTGCACGACGGCGTGCCGAACAACCTCGCCTTCGATTACGTCTACGGCGACGCCGACAAGACCGAGAAGGCGTTTGCCGAGGCCGCCCATGTGGTGAAGGCCGAGCTTCGCGCGCAGCGCATCTCCGGCAATCCGATGGAGCCGAAGTCGTGCCTCGCCCGCTACGACGCCGCCAAGGACACCTACGAAGTCTGGCTGCCGAGCCAGGGCGTGTCCGACCTGAAGAACGCGCTGGCGCAGATGACCGGGCTCGACCGCGACCGCTTCGTGCTTCATTCGGAGGATGTGGGCGGCGGCTTCGGCGTCCGCAACGAAATCTATCCGGAGTTTCCGGCGGTGATGTTGGCGGCCAAGAAATCCGGACGGCCGGTCAAGTGGACTGGCACACGCTCGGAGACCCTCTCCGGCGACCATCATGGCCGCGCCGCTGATCTGCGCGGCGAGCTGGCGCTCGACGCATCGGGCCGCTTCCTCGGGCTCCGCGTGCAATGGCTGGTCAATCTCGGCGCCTATTGCTCCGGCGCGGGCCCGCTCATCAACACGGTCGCAGCGCCGACCTCGTCGGCAATCAGCCTCTACGATGTGCCGGCGCTCTACGGCCGCCACCGGCTGGTGTTCACCAACACCACGCCGACCACCGCCTACCGCGGCGCCGGCCGGCCCAACGTCGCCTATTTGTGGGAGCGGCTGGTCGAGAAGGCCGCGGCCACGCTTGGCATGGATTCGATCCGGCTCCGCCGTCGCAATCTGATCAAGGCCAAGCAGTTTCCGTACAAGACGCCGACCGGCTCGTCCTACGACAGCGCCGATCCGGCAGGCCTGCTCGACACCGCGATCGAACACGCCGACTGGAAGTCGTTCGAGAAGCGGCGCCGCGCCGCCAAGAAGCAGGGCCTGCTGCGCGGCATCGGCCTTGCGCTGTTCCTCGAACCGTCCGGCGGCGTCGGCAAGGAGGAGATCAAGATCAAGATCACCGCCGACGGACGCCTTGCGCTGTATTCGCTGGCCGGGCCGTCCGGCCAGGGCCACGAGACTGTGTTCCCCGATCTGGTCGCCGACATCCTGGGGATCGCTGCGGAGCGCATCGAGCTTCGCTACAACGACGTTGCCACGCCGAAACTCGCCGGCACCGGAAGCTTCGGCTCGCGCTCGCTGATCAGCCATGGCGCGGCCCTTTCGGCCGGCGCCAAGGAAATCGTCCGCAAGGGCCAGGAGCTTGCCGCCAAGGAGATGGAGGCCGCGCCCCACGACGTCACCTTCGTCGATGGGCACTATCGCGTCGCTGGCACCGATCTTTCCGTGAGCCTGCAATCGCTGATCGATAAGAATCAGGGTCAGGCCGAGCATCCGCTCGACACCAGCCTCGGCATCGCCACCTCGACCGCGTTTCCGAGCGGCGCCCACGTCGCCGAGGTCGAGATCGATCCCGGCACCGGCGATGTCCGCATCGTCAGCTATCTCGCCGTCGACGACTGCGGCACCATCTACAATCACACGATCGTTGAAGCGCAGTTGCTCGGTGGCCTGATGCAGGGCGTCGGCCAGGTGCTCGGCGAGCACATAGTCTACGATCCAGGCAACGGCCAACTGCTGTCCGGCACGTTCATGGACTACGCCATGCCGCGCGCGCACTGGCTGTCGTCGGTGAAGATGATGGACCGCCCCGTGGTGTCGCCCGCCAACATGCTCGGCGCCAAGGGCGCCGGCGAGGCTGGCGCCACCGGATCGATCCCGGCGCTCGCCAACGCCGTGCTCGATGCGCTGAAGACTTTGAACATCGAGGCGCTGGACATGCCGTACAGCCCGGCCCGCGTCTGGAGCGCCATCCACACGGCCAAGCCTCAGGCGGCGGAATAGCGCGCGGGCCTACTCCCGTGCCAGCGCGTCGAGGCGGTCGGCGAGTTGGTTGAGCTCCCACTTGCGTGCCAGCGCCGCAGCCTTGTCCCAGGTCGGCGTCTGCGGGACGAGCTTCGGCAGCGGCGCCTTGCGGTCCATCGTTGCGATCGAGCGATACATCCGGAGCTTGTCGGCATGGGTCGGGAGCCGCCCGGCCTTCAGCGCCTTTTCCAAGGTGCCGAACCGATGCAATAGGCTGGCCGCGCCCTGCGGCCCCATCCCCGGCGCGCCCGGCAGCTTGTCGGACGGATCGCCGCGGATGGCGATGAAGTCCGGCACCTGGGCAGGCTCAACGCCGTAGCGCTCGCGCACTCCGGCCGGCCCGATCCGTGCGAAGCCCACGCCGCGCACCGGAAACAGAATGGTGGTCTTGTCGGAGGCAAGTTGGAAGGTGTCGCGGTCGCCGCTTGCGACGACAACGGTGCCGCCGCGCCGCTCGCCGTGTACGACGGCGGCAGCCAGAAAGTCGTCCGCTTCGTAGCCCGGCGCCCGGGCGTTGGCGAAGCCCAACGCGGCAACGAACTCGCGAAGCGCGTCGAGCTGCTCGACCAGCGCATCGTCGAACTTCCGCCCGCTCTGGTAGGGCGGATAAAGCTTGTTGCGGTAGGTCTTGGCGCTCAGCGTGTCCCAGCCGACCAGCACGGCGTAAGGCTTCTCCTCGCGATAGAACCGCAGCAGCGCGTTGGCGAAGCCGAGGATGGCGCCGGCCGGCCGACCGCCGCGCCGCAGGATCGTCTTCGGCAGGCCGTGATACGAGCGGTGCGCGAAGAAATCGCCATCGACCGCCAGCAGCGGGCCTCGCGCAGCAGGCTTGCTCGCCTTGGTGGATTTCGCGCGCACGCGCGTCGGCAGCTTGCTTGCGCGATCCTTCAGCACCACCCAGGCCGGCGCATGATCGCTCGCGCCCTCCTGGCCCCGCACCTCGCGATCGACTCCCGCATCGGTCAGCCGCTTCGCCAAGTCCGCGCTCAGCAGCAGATGATCGAGCCGCAGCCCGCCGTCGCGCGCCCAGCGGTTCCGCATGTAGCCCCAGAACGTGTACATCGGCTCGTCGGGATGCAGCGTGCGGATCGCGTCGACCCAGCCCTGATCGACGATGCGCCGAAACGCGGCGCGGCTCTCCGGCTGCACCAGCGCGTTGTCGGCATACGACTTCGACGGATAGATGTCGCGATCGGTCGGCACCACGTTGTAGTCGCCGGCCAGCACCACCGGAACGCCTTCCGCGAAAAGCGAAGCGGCGTGCGCCGCGAGCCGCTTCATCCAGGCGAGCTTCCGGGTGAACTTCGGCCCCGGCTGCGGATTGCCGTTCGGCGCGTAGATCGAGGCGACGATGATGCCGCGGACCGCCGCCTCGATGTAGCGGCTCTCGTTGTCCTCGTCGTCGCCTGGCAGCGCGGCGCGGGTGACGATCGGTTCGCGCCCGCGCGCCAGGATGGCGACGCCGTTCCAGGATTTCTGGCCGCGCCAGGCGGCGCGATAGCCGGCCTTCTCGATCGCGGCCTTGGGGAATTCGGATTGCGCCGCCTTCAACTCCTGAAGGCACACCACGTCCGGCTTGGCGGCCTTGAGCCAGGCCAGCAGGTTGTCGAGCCGCTTGTTGACGTTGTTGATGTTGAAGGTCGCGATCTTCATTGGCGTCAACAAATCACGCCGGGGCTGCCTCCGCCACGCCATTCCGCTCGGCCTCGGCCTGCCGCGCCGCCAGCGCCTCCTGCCGGCGGCCGAGCCAGACGCTGTTGACGAGCCACAGCGCCGACAGCACGATCGCGACGATGCCGGCCTGCTTGATGCCCCAGCCGACCGCGCCGATCAGCGCATAGGACCACGCCCCGACCTGATCGCCGGCCCGGTACACCGCGGTGTCGATGAAGTTCTTCGCCTTGTAGCGGTCCTCGCGCGACACCACCGTGTACAGCACCTGACGCGCCGGCTGGGTCAGCGCGAAATTGCCGGCGCGCCGCAGCACCTGGAACGACGCGACCGCCATCAGCGTCGGCAGCACGGCGATGGCGCCGAAGCCGAGCATGCTCAACACCGGAAGCACCGCGAGCACCACGGCAACGCCGAACCAGTTCACCAGGCGGCCGGTCAGGAAAACCTGCACCACCAGCGTGATCGACATTCACCAGCAGATCGATGGTCGCGAAAAACGCGGTCTGCGCGCCGCGGCCGGTGAAGCTCGCCGACACGACGCTGGCCTGGCTGAAATAGAGGAACGTCGAGGTCACCGCGTAGAGCAGCAGGAAGATCGCCGTGTTCAGCAGATACGGCGAGCGCACCGCATCGACAAACCCCGACATCACGCCGCCGCCGATCGGCTGCTCCTCGCGCTCCGGATGCGGCCGGTCGCTCACCGCCGACGACAGCCGCGACAGCCGGCGCACGCAGAGCGTCGCGACCTCGAGCAGCAGCGCGGCCCCGACCAGCAGGAAGGCCGGCTGCACCAGCAAGGCGAGCGACGCGGTCAGGCTCGAGCCGACGATCGCGCCGAGTGTCGCACCGGCGGCGATAAACCCGAACAGCCGCTTGCCCTGCTCGGAGCTGAAGATGTCGACCACCATCGACCAGAAGATCGAGACGACGAACAGATTGAACACCGACGTCCAGATGAAGAAGAACGCGGCCGACCCACACGGTCTGCTCAGGCGTCGCCCAATGCAGCGCCGCGCCGAACGCGAGGATCGTCACCGCGAAGAATCGGTACGACAGCGAAATGAACTGGCGGCGCGGCAACAGCTTGACCAGCGCCGAGAACGGCACGTTCAGCACCAGCATCACGATCAGCGTGCCGGTGAACAGCCACGGCAGATTGTTGACGCCGCCGGCGACGCCCATCTGGTCGCGGATCGGACGCAGGATGTAGTACGACGCCAGCACCGAGAAGATGTAGAGCCAGCACCAGCCGAGCGCGGGAAGCTCGGCCGCCGTAACGTCGATGAGACGCCGCAGCAGCCGAAGCGCGGGACTGGCGGAACCCGGCGCGTCGGAGCCCGCAGAGGCGTCCGTCATTTCGCCAGGCCGAAGCGCTCGCGCAGTTCCTTGGCGGTGAGCTGCTGGCCGTAGATCGGCCCGCCCTGGGCGAACTCCTGGCGCGCTGCATCGGCACGGCGACCGGCTCGAAGCCGGCATCGCGCACCAGTTGCGAAGCCACCTCGACCGCGTGCTTGTCGTCGCCCGCGATCGGGATCGCCATCGGGTCGCCTGCGCGGTGCGCCTGCCTGGCGAAGTTGGCGGAGCCCATCGAGTTGAACGCCCGCACCACATGCGAGCCCTTCAGATAGGACTCCGTGGTGTTGCCGATGCCTTTCTGCTTGGTCTCGGCGAGCAACTCCTCGCCGTCGCGGCGCGCCACCGCGTTGGCCGGATCCATCACGATCTTGCCGGCGAACTTCGGCCCGTACTCCTTGGCGAGATCGGGGATCGCCTTGTAGGGCACCGCCACCAGGATCACCTCGCCGAAATCGAGCGCTTCGGCGACCGTGCCGGCCTTGGCGAGCGGGCCGAGGCCTATCGACCAGTGACTTCAGCTCTTCCGGATGCCGCGAGGAGAACAGCACTTGATGGCCGGCCTTGACCCACAGGCCGCCGATGGTGCCGCCGATGTGGCCGCCGCCGATCACGCCGATCTTGACCTTGCCGGCGGCGGGTTGCGCCAGCGCGAATCCGGGCGCTGAAACGGCGAGCAATGCGGCGGCGCCGATCTTGAGAAGGTCACGGCGATCGGGGCGGAGAATGTCATCGGTCATGCTGGAATGTCCAAATTCGGGGGAATGGCGAAGCCACGCGACCATAGTTGGATGCGGCCGCTTCACAAAGCAGGCCCGCCATCACTTCGATGTGAGCCACCGCAGCAATTTTTGTTCTGCGGCGTGGAATATTGCCCACCGCCCGATCACGAGCTTAGCAGCGCCGCCATCTTCTCGCGCTGCTGTGCGTCCGGCATGCGGCCCCGGCCCGCGCCGAGATTGTCGATCATGTGCTCGGCGTTGCCGGTGCCCGGGATCACCGCGGTGACCTGCGGATTGCCGAGCAGGAATTTGAGGAAGAACTGCCCCCAGGTCGCGGCGTCGAAGTCCTTTGCCCAATCCGGCAGCGTCTTGCCCTTCACCGCGCGAAACAGCGAGGTGCGCCCGAGCGGCAGCGCCGTCAGCACCGCGGCCCCCGCCTCGGCCGCCGCCGGAATGATGCGCTTCTCGGCGCGCGCGGTTGTCCATCGAATAGTCGACCTGGACGAAATCCGGCTTCTCCTTGCGGATGATGGCTTCCATCGCGCCGTAGTCGCCGGAATAGGTGCTGGTGATCCCGACGTAGCGGCAGCGGCCCGCGGCCTTCCAGTCGCGAAGCTGCGACAGGCTCTGGTTCGCGTGCGACACGTTGTGTAGCTGCAGCAGGTCGACCTTGCCGGTGTGAAGCCGCTGCAGTGAGCGCTGGAATTCGTCGGCGCCGGCCTTGGCGGAGCGGACCTCGATCTTGGTCGCCAGGAACAACGCGCTCGCGCGTCTTGCCCGCCTCGACGATATCGCCGATCACGGTCTCGGCTTCGCCATACACCGAGGCGGTGTCGATCAGCTTGCCGCCGCCGGCGATCAGCGCGTCGATCACACCCTTGAGCGCCTGCCGCTGCGCTGTCGTCCGCGGACGGAAAGCTGACCGCGGTGCCAAGGCCGACGACCGGCAACTGCTCGCCGGAATGCGGGATGGCGCGGGTCAGCAATGGCTTGTCAGCCTGCGCCTGCGCGCGGCGCGAGAGCCATGAAGCGGAAAGCGCCACTCCCGCCGCCAGGACGGAGCGGCGCGAGAGATGGGATGGGAAACGGACGCGGCCCATGAGATGTCAACTCGGCGCTGTGGTAGCGGGGGGCGGACTCGAACCGCCGACCTCCGGCATATGATACTGCAGCTCGCACCAATTTCCAGCCGATATTAGAATTGTTCGCTAACCTTGGTTTCGCGGTCACTGCGGCGTCAGCCCGTCAGCGATTGCTTCGATCAAGTGTGGGATCGCCCTTTTTGGATAACGAAGCGCCGCCACTTCACTCCTCAATTACAAAGGTGGCCGCAGTTCACTCTGACGGGCGCCTCAACGACTCTCTACGAAATCATTTGTGAACGGAGCTGTTGGGTCTTGGCGCCTCCGGGGAGATGGCGAACGTCACCCAGGCATTCCAGCCCTCGGGGCGGTGCTCAGCCTCGACCTCTTTGTAGATTTTCAGATTGAGATAGCCCTGCATATCGCCGACCGGAAAGAGAAAGCCTATCTGCGGACCTGCGCCGATCACGCTCGATTTGAAGTCGCCGAGCGTCGCGCCCGAACCGCTGTCTCCGGTGATCTGCTGATAGAAATAGCCGGCGAGGCCAATATGCATCTGCTTGGTCACGAAGTGCGAGGCGCCCCAGTCGAGATGCCAGTCGATACCGTTCTGGTAGTCCAGGCTCGGGTTTTTGAAATTGTAGGTGAGGCCGCTCACCACCGAGAACTCGTTGCCGGACTGCGGGTTGAAATAAGTGTAGCCCCCGCCGGCGTCGATGGACCAATGGCCAAGCCCAAGATTGACGAGACGCGTCGAGTCGTAGGCGCCAACCGGGAGGTTGGTCATGGCATAGACCATGTAATTGTTGACGCCCTGATTCCAGCGCAGTGTCGGCTGCACGAACACGTCACCGAAGGCCGCCAGGGATTGGTCGACGCTCCGCTGTGCCGCAAATCCGATCGACCCTAGCGCACCGGTGATGTTGGCGTTGATGTTTGCCTCCTGGCGCCCATAGATCGCGAGCACGTTGACCGCGAACTGGCCGCCCAGCACTGGAGTGGCAAACACGTAGCTTGGACTGAGCACGCCGACATCGGCGCGGGCCCGCAGGTCGGCATTCAAGTCCACCGTGAGCGTCGCCGTCCGGTTCGGAAAATTGATCGTGCGCGATGCCGCGACGTCACCGCCGGCATTCACCGCCGAGTGCAGGTAGATGGCGCCCATCGCCCATCCGGGCTGCAGCGGCGTCGCCGCCAGGCTGCCGAACGCGCCGGGGAGCCAGAAGCTGACGCCGCCCTGATCGGCGCGTGCCTGTTCTGGAGCCGATGACAGCACCACGGCGGCAAGCAGTCCGGCCGAAACGATCGTTGCCCGTGTGCTGCGGCGGTTGTCCATCGGCTTGCCCTCGCCGCCGATTGTTGGTCGGGCGTGGCCGGTGACGAAAGTTGGACCTTGGTCCAATGTTCGAGCGCATCATCACTTCGTTTTCACCCCTACGGTCACATCAACCGGTTCGGCTTCGGGGGAACTTCCATGCGCCGCTCAAAATCTCGGCGCGGGGGCGGTACATCCGTGCGGTGTAGTTCCAGCCTGCCATGATCGGCAGGCAGTTTTGAATTTTGCCATCGCAGCCGCGGAACTGGACCATCACCGACCCATCGGCATTCTTCTTGGCCGTGATGTCGTTCACCGAATAAGCGTCGAAGCTATTTTTCTCGAAGTAGCCGCCGGCGTTGTAAACGCTAATCGACCAGAACGCGTCGACCGGGACCTTGTCCCCCCACTCCCCGCCGCCTCGCGCAACTTTCATGATGACGTCATGAGCGCCTTATCCAGTTGCGAGTTTCCGACCGCGGCACGGGATTGATGCCCGCGCACCAAGATCGGGTGCTGCAACCCTTTTTCACGACCAAAGACCACGGTCTTGGTCTGGGCTTGTCGCTGTCATCCGCGATTATCAAGCTGCATGGCGGCAAACTCTGGCTCGACAACAATCCGGAGGCTGGGGTCACCGCCACGTTCACGCTGCCGCGTCCAGATGCACTTCAGGCCGCGGGATGATTGGAAGGCTGCTGTCGGAAAGGAGCGTGTCATGAGCTTTACGGCGTTTCTGGTCGATGACGATCCGGGCGTGCTGAAAGCGTTGTGCAGGATCATGCGTTTGGCTGGATACGAAGCGCGTGCCTATGCCTCGCCGGCCGAGTTCCTTTGCGACCACGACCCATCGCTTCCGGGCTGTGCGGTGCTCGATCTCAATATGCCCGGCCTCGACGGCCTGGAGCTTCAGCGGCGGCTCGCCGAGGGCGATGGTTGCCGGCCGATCATCTTTCTGAGCGGCACAGGAGACATTCCAACCAGTGTGCAAGCCATGAAAGCGGGGGCCGTCGATTTCTTGACCAAGCCGGTCAAACAATCCGATCTTCTGGCCGCGATCGCAAAGGCGGAGCAGCAGGACGCCGTCGCGCGACAAATGCGCTGTGAGCGCCAGTCTGTCGAAGACAAGCTCGCAAGGCTCACACCTCGGGAGCGCGAGGTATTGGCCCATGTCGTCGCCGGCCGGCTGAACAAGCAGATCGCGGCAAGCCTCGGGACGGTGGAGAAGACCATCAAGGTCCACCGCGGCCGCATGATGGCCAAGCTTGGTATTCGCAGCGTAGCCGATTTGGTTCGGCTGGCAGCACGGGCAAAGGTCGAGCCGTATCACTAGACGGAAATCGGTATTGGCCCTTGGGTCAACTCGACTTGCCGGCCCACTTCCAGCACAACCGCGATCATGTCGCAGCGGGGCACCCGACTGGCCATAGTGGACGACGACGCGTCGGTGCGCCGCGCGCTCGCGCGTCTTCTGTCGGCGTCGTCATTCGACATCCGCACCTACGCCTCCGCGCGCGAATTTATGAAGGCCGATGCCGGAGACCTTCCGGACTGCCTGGTGCTGGACATTCACATGCCCGAAATTACCGGGCTGGAGCTTCAGGGGTTGCTTCGCAAGGCGGGAGTCGTGATCCCCACCGTGATTGTCACCGCCCACAACGAGCCTGGCCTGATGGAACGGTGTCGATCAGCGGGTGCCGCGGCTTTCCTTCTCAAGCCTCTGCATCAAGAAACACTAATCGGAGCGATTAACACCGCGCTCAGAAAAGCATCATGACAATTCTTCGGTTCTCGATTTCGCGGACAGAAATCTGCCCCCATCTCGGTCGCCACGTGAGGAACTGGGCTCCAACGAGCTCTAACGTAGCTGACGCTGCTTCGGTGTCACAATTCTGTCGTTCATGCCGGCGCCTGTCTGTGCAATTATCGCGATAGACATTTCGGGATTTTGTGACAGCCGGGCTCGTCCATGAATTTTGACTGGTTGGCTTGGTCGAACCCCGTGGCGATCTGGTGGGTCTTCCTGGTCGCGGTCAGCACAACGAACATTGTGCTGTGCACCGCGCTTTATCGGTTGTCGCACATGCGCGCCGTCCAGAGCCGCCCCCGCTATCTGGAGGCGATGCTCCTTCTCTGCGCGGTCTATGTGTCTGGTTGCGCTTTCCGGTCCATCCTGCCCCGCGCCGACGTGCAAAGGATTTGCCTGTTCGACACGTGGCTCTCAAGCGTACTGATCGGGCGATCCGTCGCAACGTGTGCCGAACTCTGCTTCGCGGCCCAGTGGGCCATCATGCTTCGCCAGGTCGCACGCCTGACGAAGTCAGACACCGCCATGATCGTATCGGCCATGATCGTTCCGCTGATTGTCCTGGCGGAATGCTGTTCCTGGTATGCCGTGATCACGACAAGCTATCTCGGCAACACAGCCGAGAATTCAATATGGGCCATGACCTTTCTGCTGATCGCGCTGGCGTTGGTGCGGCAATTGAAGGAATTTGGCGGTCTCGCTCGCCTTGCAATTGCGGTCTCAATCGCCGGCGTTGGATTTTACGTGGCGTTCCTGCTCGCGGTCGACATTCCGATGTACTTCGGGCGCTGGCAGGCCGACCTTGCGGCGGGCAAGCCTTTGCTGGGCCTCGCTGCGGGCTTCGACGATGTGCGGACGCACTGGATCGTCACCCGCGACTATGCCTTCTGGAAAGATGAAATCCCGTGGATGTCGCTTTATTTCAGCGCCGCCGTGTGGTCGAGCCTCACGCTCTGCGGCTTAAATCTGGTGATCGGCCGTTTGCCCGAATACCGCATCAGCTCGAAAAAGCTCGGGCCGGACAGCGGAATGGAGCTTGCGCGCTGATCGCAAAAACTGGTGCGCGTCCTTTCAGAGGCGGCTCACGCCGCGTCAATTTACAGCGTGTACCAAAGCCAGACGATAACGCCGATCAGGAGCGCCGAAGCAATCCAGATTCCTGCGATGAATGGGTCCCGCATTTTGCAAGCAATCGATTGCGACCCGCCGGGCATCATCGGCGTTCGTCATGCCAGTCGATATGCAACGCCCCACGCCTAACCGCCGCTCACAAACTCCACGCCGACCTCAAGCCCCTGATCGCGAAACCGCACGGCAACGGCGGCCTTCCTTGGCATCGAGAGACATGAACAAGTTGAAAGTGTCCGGCAGCGCGCTTTCGCTGGCGACCGTCGCCCCGTGATCCGACACATCGGACAAACTGCATTGGCGCAACGTCTTCGATCCAGGCACACTGACCCAGCACAGCCGAACATCTGTTCCGGACTGCCGCGAAGTTTGCCGTGGCACTGAATGACACCCCGCTGATCCGACTCGCGGAATTATGCCAGCTCTTCGATGACAGTTATGTGACAGCGGTTGTGCACTGGCGTTGCGGCTAGAAAATCCGCGAGAATATCCAATAAAGGCTGCCGGACAGCACCATTGCAACTGGAAGCGTCAGCACCCAGGCCATCGCGATGTTGCGGACGGTGGCGAACTGGAGCCCCGACCCGTTCGCCGCCATGGTGCCGGCAATGCCGGATGACAGCACGTGCGTGGTCGACACCGGCAGACCGAAGCCGTCCGCCGCCGCGATCGTCGCGGCCGCCGTGATCTCGGCCGCCGCCCCCTGCGCGTAGGTCAGGTGGGTCTTGCCGATCTTCTCGCCGACGGTGACGACGATGCGCTTCCACCCCACCATCGTGCCGAGACCGAGCGCGATCGCCACCACGATCTTGACCCAGGTTGGAATGAACTTGGTCGCGCTGTCGAGCGAGCCTTTGTAGGCGCTCAAGCGTTGCCACCTCCTGCTGGGACAGATCGTTTTCCTTGTCCTTCATCAGGAAACGGATCGCCTCCGACGCGAGATACATGTCGTTTCGCGTGTTGCCGACGACGTCCGCCGGCAACTTGGCGATCGAGCCATACTCATCGACCTGCTTGGCGATATCGCGAACCAGAACCGCCAGCGACGGATAGGTGCCCTCGTTGATCTCGTGCAGCGCCACGTAGGCCGTGACGGCGGGCCGTGGATTGCCGAGCACGCTGTGGCCCGCGGCCTTCTGCTCGATCACCTTGCTGGTGGCCTGCGAGTTGCTCTGGAACTGCGCGACCTGGCTCGCCGGCATCGCACGGTTGAGCGCGTAGGCCGTCGGCACGGTGCCGATCAGGATCAGCATGATCAGGCCCATGCCCTTCTGGCCGTCGTTCGAGCCATGGAAGAAGCTGACCAGCGTACAGGTCAGGATGAGGATGCCGCGAATCCACAGTGGCGGCGGCTGATCGCCCTTCGGTTCCTGATATAGCGCCGGGCTTCGGATCACGACACGCAGCGCCAGCAGCAACACCGCCGCCATGCAGAACCCGAACAGCGGCGACAGCAGCAGCGCGTAACCGATCTCGGTAGCCTTGCCCCAATCCACACCGGAGGTGCCGCTGCGGCCATGCAGCAACGCGTTGGCGACGCCGACGCCAATGATCGAGCCGATCAGCGTATGCGAGCTCGATGCCGGAAGACCGAGCAGCCAGGTGCCGAGATTCCACACGATGGCCGCGATCAGCAGCGCGAACACCATGGCGAAGCCGGCGCCGCTGCCGACCTGCAGGATCAATTCGACCGGAAGAAGCGAGACGATGCCGAAGGCCACCGCGCCGGACGACAGCAGCACCCCGATCAGGTTGAAGCAGCCCGACCAGACAACCGCGATATGCGCGGGCATGGCACGGGTGTAAATGACGGTCGCAACAGCATTCGCCGTATCGTGGAAGCCATTGACGAATTCGAAGCCCAGCGCAATGAGCAGCGCCACAAACAGCAGGATGTAGGGCAGATACGTCGTGATCTTGGTGCCGGTGGCATCCACGTCGGCATAGATGCTGTAGGCCACGAACAGCAGCGCGGCCGCGATGACGCCCAGAAATCCAATGCCGGCCAGCGGAGAAAATCCGCGGTCGAGATCCGGTCCTCGCCGGCGCGCGGGCTCAATTGATCCAGGCAAAGCAAAATCGGTCATGGCACTCCCCTTGGCACGTCCTCGAAAATGGTCGTGCCGAGACTGCGCATCGCCCATGACGGTTGAATGACAGTTTTATCTTGTGTGGAAAGCGCGGTGGCCAAGCGCTGATTCAGCGCGCCGCAAGCCGCATCTCTCGGGCCGCCATCACGCCGAGCGCGAGCACAAGCGGCAGCACGAAATAGAGACAGCGGAAGATCAACAACGACGCCAGCAGTTCCTCCTTGGAGAACTGTGGCAGTGCGAGCAGGACGGCCGCCTCGAACACGCCGAGGCTGCCGGGCGCATGGCTGAGAAACCCGAGCAACGTGGCGGTGACGTAGATCACCAGCACGGCGACGAAATCGACGGCCGGATCGGCCGGCAGCAGCAGATAGATCGCAACGCCGCCGGCACCGAGGTCGAGCACGCCAATGCCGATCTGCACCAGAGTGAGCGGCGCGGTTGGCAAGGTCACGGACCATGCGCCGGACCCGACTGTCCGCGCCCGCGGAATCAGCCAAAGCAAATAACCGGCAATCGTGATGAGACCAAACGATCCGATCACCCGATTGGCCAATGCAGGCAGATGATCGACAGCGCCGGCTGCGTCGGGCTCAACCACCATGCCGATCCCCAGCACGACGACATTGCCGAGCCAGAACGTGAGCCCGGTGACGAAGGCCATCCTGGCAACGTCGACAATCGACAGGCCCCACGGCGAGTAGATGCGCCAGCGCACGGCGCCGGCGGTAAACACCGTGGCGCCGAGGTTATGGCCGATCGAATAGCTGGTGAAGCTTGCCAACGCGGCGACCCGATACGGCACGCCGCCATGCCCGATCGTTCGCAGCGAGAAGAAATCGTAGAACGTGAGCGTGACATAGGACACGCCGATGAAGGCCGCGGCGAGCGCCACGGCATGCACTGGCTTGGAGCCGATTGCGTCGAACACCCGCGCCGCGTCGATGTCGCGCAGGATGAAGAACAGCGCGACGCCCGCCGCGGCGACGATCAGCACGCTCAAGGCAACGCCGATCCGGCCCCAACCGCCCCTCTCCTGGACAGATCGGGCAATGAAGCTCGTCACGTCTGGCATTCGCATCCGGCGATGAGCTTCCGAATCAACTTGAGCTGCACGGAAGCTCTCACCGCTGCGTAACAGCATTGTTACAGAGGCATCTTCGCCAAACAGCCGCACCGTCACACGAGTGAGACATGACGACGCAATGGTGTCGCCGTGATTCGGCACAGCGCGCTGTGCCCCCGGGATGAGGGACATCGATGCGGGTTTTGATCGCAACCGACGCCTGGCACCCGCAGGTCAACGGCGTGGTTCGCACGCTGACCTCGCTCGCGCGCAGCGCAAAAACGCTCGGCGTCGAAATCGAAATTCTGTCACCTGACGGCTTCCCCACGATCCCGTTGCCGACGTATCCGGGACTGCGCCTTGCTTTGCCGAGCGGCCGGCAGATTGCGAAGCGTATCGAGGACGCCCGGCCCGATGCGGTGCATATCGCGACGGAAGGCCCGATCGGTCACCAGGTACGCGCGCCTATTGCCTGCGACGGAATTGGCCTTTCACCACGAGCTACACCACGCGGTTTCCGGAATACATCTCGGCGCGCTGGCCAATCCCGGAAGGCTTGATCTATGCGGGCTTGCGCCGCTTCCACAACGCCGCTGCCGTCACGATGGTGGCAACCCCTTCGCTCGAGAACGAGCTTGCGAGAACGCGGCTTCACCAGGATCGGCCGCTGGACGCGCGGCGTCGACACCGACCTGTTCCGGCCCGACCGCGCCATCGACCTGACCTTTCCCGCGGCCAATCTTTGCCTGCGTCGGCCGCGTCGCGGTGGAAAAGAATCTGGAAGCATTCCTGTCGCTCGATCTGCCGGGGACGAAGATCGTAATCGGCACTGGACCCGCGGAAGCTGGTCTGAAGCAGCGATTTCCCGACGCCAAATTCCTCGGCCAGATCGAGAACGGCAAGCTCGCCGCGCATCTGGCTTCTGCCGATGTGTTCGTCTTTCCGAGCCTTACCGACACGTTCGGCGTGGTGCAGCTTGAAGCGCTGGCGAGCGGCGTTCCGGTTGCGGCATTTCCGGTCACCGGCCCGAAAGACGTGATCGGCGGCCATCCGGTCGGCGTGTTGAACGAGGATTTGCGCGCCGCTTGCCTCGCGGCGCTCGACGTTTCGCGCGCAGCCTGCCGAGAGTTCGCCCTGCAATTTTCCTGGGAACGCTGCGCCCGGCAGTTCATCGGCCATCTTCGCAACGTCGACACGGGTCAGCATGCCCGGGCAACGCCCCGACGCCAGCCATGTCGCCGCGCACGGATGACCCGCCCTGCTTCATCACCGACGCAACTGAGGAAAAGCGAAATGACAGACCTGTCGATTAGCGATCTCGACAAGGAAACCGTCACCAGAGCCTATGCCAAATGGGCGCCGGTCTACGACATGGTGTTCGGTGCGGTGTTTGAGAGGGGCCGCCAGGTTGCGATCGAGGCCGCCGAGCGGATCGGCGGACGCATCCTCGAGGTCGGTGTCGGCACCGGCATCTCCCTGCCGGAGTATTCGGACAAGAACAAGATTTACGGCGTCGACATATCCGAGCCCATGCTGGCGAAGGCGCGCGAGCGCGTCGAAGAGCTGGCCCTCTCCCATGTGGAAGGCCTCGCGGTGATGGACGCGGAGCACATGGACTTTCCGGACAGCTCGTTCGACGTGGTGATGGCGCAGCACGTCGTGACCACCGTGCCCAATCCGGAGGCAACGCTGGACGAGTTCATCCGCGTGCTGAAGCCCGGTGGCGAGATCATCCTGGTGAGCCGGGTCGGCGCCGAGGCGGGCCTCCGCCGCGCGCTGGAGAAGTGGTTCCAGCCGGCGGCGCGCAAGCTCGGCTGGCGGTCGGAGTTCTCTTTCGAGCGCTACGCCAACTGGGCGATGCGCACCGAAGGCGCGTCGCTGATCGAGCGCCGCGCCGTCCCGCCGTTCGGCCACTTCTCGCTGATCCGTTTTGCCAAGGATGGCGGCAACGCCGCCGCCCACCACAATCCACTTCGTGCCAGCGCCGCTGGCTAATCCGCACTTTCCCGCAGCAATCTTTCGCAGATTTTCGATGCCGCCGTCCCCACGGCGGCATCTTTTTTGCTGTCACAGCGCATTCATCGAATTGCCATAGCACAGGCGGATGACCGCAGCACGAGGAGACGTCATGGCAGGCTTTTTCGAAGCTCTGAGAGTTCAGCGCTGGGACGATCATCGCTACTACCATCACAGCCGCATCAATCAATCGCTACACCTCGTCAGCGCTGTCAGCTTCGTGTTCGCCTACATGATGATGTTCAAGGACCCGGCGATCGCGGCGCTGGTCGGCTGGCTCGTTTCGATGACCAGCCGGCAGGCCGGGCACTTCTTCTTCGAGCCGAAGGAATACGACCACTACAACCACGCGACCCACGAGCACAAAGAAGAGATCAAGGTCGGCTACAACCTGCGCCGCAAGGTCGTGCTGATGTCGATCTGGGCGCTCTCCCCGCTCCCGCTCTACTTCGATCCGACCTATTTCGGCCTGTTCACGCCGCATGCGAACAACATGGAGTTCATCCGGCACGTCGCCATTCTATGGCTCGCCATCGGCGTCGGCGGGCTGCTGTTCCGCACCGTCCATCTGTTCTTCATCAAGGACGTGCAGACCGGCCTGGTCTGGGCGACCAAGATCCTCACCGACCCGTTCCACGACATCAAGCTCTACCACCGGCGCCGTACTATCTGCTGCGCGGGCAGTTGATCGATCCGCACACCGACGAAGACTGGATCGAGGAAGAGGCCGAGGAAGCGCCGCGGGCGAGCTGAGCCTCACGACCGATGATTGCGCAACGCAGCAAACCGATGCGCGATCATCTCTTTCAGGATGCCCCGCTTGACCGACCTGTTGGTCGCGGCGGCATCGCACCAGAACCAGCCGTCCCGCTCCATGGCCTGGACGGCGTTGACGAAACGGACCGCGACTTCGTCGAAATCGGCCTGGGAATAATTCAGGCTGAAGATCAGCCGACCGGTGCCGATCCAGCTCAGCGCCAGGCCTTCGGCGCGCAGATAATATTGCAGCATCCAGTTGTAGCGCGACGGCCGCGTGTAGCAGACCGTCCAGATCGACGACAGATTGGCCATCTGCACCGGCAGCGCCTCGTCGCGCAGCAAGGCGTTCAGCCGGCGCGCCCTGCCGTTCCACAGTTCGTCGAGACCGAGGTACAGGTCGCGCGCCTGCGGCGTTTCGATGTACCGCAGGAATTCATCCATCGCGCCCATCACCGCCGGGTGCGAGTTGAAGGTGCCGCGGGCGAAGCAGATGTCGGCCGGGCGATCCTCGCGGAACCGCTTCATCAGATCCCGCCGGCCGCAGACCACGCCGACCGGGAAGCCGCCGCCGACCGTCTTGCCGTAGGTGACGAGATCGGCGCGCACGCCGAAGTATTCCTGAGCGCCGCCAGCGCGAGGCGGAAGCCGACGAACACCTCGTCGAAGATCAGGACGATGCCGCGCTCGGTGCAGACCGCGCGCAGCTTCTTGAGCCAATCGGCATAGGCAGCCTTGTCGAATTGCGCCGACCGCGCGCCGTCGACCAGCGAGGTGTCGGCCGGGGCAGCAGCCATTCGGATGCAGCGATTGCAGCGGATTGACCAGCACGCAGGCGATGTCGCGCCGCGTGCGAAGCACGCGCAGCGAATCCTCCGACATGTCCTTCAGCGTGTAGGTCTCGTGCGCCGGAACCGGATTGCCGACGCCGGGCTGCACGTCGCCCCACCAGCCATGATAGGCGCCGCAGAAGCGAACCAGATGGGAGCGCCGGGTGTGATAGCGGGCGAGCCGCACCGCCTGCATCACCGCCTCGGTGCCGGACATGTGGAACGACACTTCGTCGAGGCCGGAGATTTCCTTGAGACGCCGGACATTGTCGGCGATCACCGGATGATAGGGACCGAGCACCGGGCCGAGATCGCGGACGCGCTCCAGACCGCGCTGCATCATCTCCTTGTAGGCGTCGTTGCCGAGCAGGTTGACGCCGTAGGAGCCGGTGAGATCGTAGAAGCGGTTGCCGTCGAGATCGGTGACGGTCACGCCCTCGGACGATTGCACGAATGCGCCGACCCGCAGATGCGCCCGCACGAAGCGGCTGTACTGGAACGGCACCCGATAGGCTTCGGTGAACTGCAGGTCGGAAATGCCGTCGGCGACCTCGGCGGTACGCCGGATCGAATCGGCAAAGCGCGCCTCGTACAAAGCCGACAGCCGCATGAAGCCGTCGCGGCGGCGCGCCGCGACGTCGGCCGGCGCAGCGTCCGAGCAGAAAAAGCGGTCTTCGCCGTATTCGTAGAACGGCAGCAGCGCGGCGA
Organism: uncultured Alphaproteobacteria bacterium; assembly: GCA_963785665.1. Classification (GTDB taxonomy): domain Bacteria; phylum Pseudomonadota; class Alphaproteobacteria; order Rhizobiales; family Xanthobacteraceae; genus Z2-YC6860. The sequence goes on along the minus strand of CAWAWF010000011.1, from coordinate 68,744 downwards.
CGCGGCGCGACATGCGCGCGTGGCCGGTCAGCGAGCGATGCTTGGCCTTGGAGAGTTCGAGCCGGCGCTTCAGCGTCACCAGCGACGTGGCAAGCGCGCCCATGCCGAGCCCGTAGAAAGCCAGAGTCGTGCCGGCAACATCCATCGAATCGAGTTTTATCCCGGAGATTTTACGGCACCATGACGCTCCGAACCCAGATGCTGCGGGTGTTCGAGCAGGAAGACCTCAATTTCCTGCTGACCAACCGCATTCCGCGAAGGCTCGCGACCCTGTTCATCGGCTGGTTCAGCAAGATCGAGCAGCCGCTCGTTCGCGATGCCTCGATCGGCCTGTGGCGGCTGTTCTCCGGGCTCGACCTCAGCGAAGCCAAGACCGTCGAATTTCGCAGCATGCACGATTGCTTCATCCGCGAGCTCAAGGACGGCGCCAGGCCGGTCGACCCCGATCCCGCCATCCTGACCAGCCCATGCGATGCCATCGTCGGCGCCTGTGGCGCGATCGCCGGGACCGAGCTCTACCAGATCAAGGGCTTTCCCTATTCGCTTGACGATCTGCTGGGCGATCCGGGCCTGGTGGACACCCATCGCAACGGCCGGTTCGTCACGCTGCGGCTGACGTCGGGCATGTATCACCGCTTCCACGCGCCGCACGACTGCCGGGTCGAGCGGGTGACCTACATCTCGGGCGACACCTGGAACGTCAATCCGATTGCGCTGAAGCGCGTCGAGAGGCTGTTCTGCAAGAACGAGCGCGCGGTGATTGCGACGACGCTCGCCGCCGGCGGACACGCGGTCACCCTGGTGCCGGTCGCCGCCGTTCTGGTGGCCAGCATCCGGCTGCATTTCCTCGATGTGCTGCTGCACCTGCGCCACCGCGGGCCCAACGTCATGCCCTGCGATGCCACGCTCAAGAAGGGCGAAGAGATGGGCTGGTTCGAGCACGGCTCGACCATCATCGTGTTCGCGCCGGACGGCTTCGCGCTGTGCGATGGCATCGAGGAAGGCGCACCGATCCGGATGGGCGAGCCGCTGATGCGGCTGCCTCGATCAGGAGGCGCGTAATAGCGCGCGAGCGCGAACATACCGCCTTAGTGGGGGTGATACGTGTCGGACCGAAATACGCTCGTCGTGTCTGCCTTGTTCCGCTCGTCGGCGAACGTGCGTCCCTCGACCATGTAATAGACCAACTCGGCAATGTTGGTCACATGATCGCCGACGCGCTCGATGTTCTTGGCGCAGAACAGCAGATGGACGCCGGAGGTCACGGTTCCGGGGTCTTCCATCATGTAGGTCAGAAGCTCGCGAAACAACGAGGTGTACATCCGGTCGATTTCCTCATCGCGGCTTCGCACAGCGGCAGCCTTGGCGCTGTCGGCGCTGACGAAGCTGTCGAGCGCCTCGGTGAGCAGCCCGATCGCCAGCCCCATGATGTGCGTCATGCCGCGGCGCGCCTGGCGCGGCAGATCATCGCCGTTGAGAACCGCAACGCGTTTGGCGATGTTCTTCGCCAGGTCGCCGATGCGCTCGAGATCGCTGGCGATCCGCAGCACCCCGATCACCTCGCGGAGATCCACCGCCATTGGCTGGCGCGTCGCGATTGTCGCGATCGCCTTGTCCTCGATTTCCTGCTGAAGCACGTCGAGCGCGGTATCGGCGAGCACCACCATCTGCCCCATGTCGCAGTCGTGGCGGACCAGCGCGTTGATGGCGCCTTGAAGCTGGCGCTCGACCCGGCCGCCCATCTCCGCGATCATGCGCTTGAGTTCCTGAAGATCGACGTCGAATGCCTTGGTGGTGTGTTCGCTGGTTGCCAGAGACATGATCCATTCCTTGCCGATCGCTACTCGGCCGGCGTCCGTACGAGTCTGTCTGCGATATGGTGGGTGAAAAGCGATCGACGCCTTCCGGAGTGTCACCGCACTTCGCATCGAACGTAACGCTGAGCGCCATTCGATGTCACCGCGCCATCAGTATGATGAGTCGATGTCAGCGCATGACAGCTCTGCATGCAGAATTGCGCGAGCTGCGCACCGCTCTGGTCGGCCATCAGCATGGGCTGCAGTGGCTCGTCGTCCGGCGAGCGCGGGCCGAAATCGGTCTTCGCCCATTCGATGATCTGGAGTTGTCCATCGAAATGCTCGACAGCCGCCGTGCAGCTCTCCACCCAGTCCCCGCAATTGACGTAAATCAGCCCATCGAGCATCCGGATCACGGGATGGTGGATGTGGCCGCAGATCACGCCGTCGACATGGTGGCGGCGCGCCTCGCCGCTCAGCGTCTTCTCGAACTCGCCGATGAAATTGACGGCGTTCTTGACCTTCAGCTTGATCCAGCGCGACAGCGACCAGTACGGCAGGCCGAACAAGCCGGCGAACGGTGTTGAAGTGCGTGTTCAGCGAGATCGCCAGGTCGTAGGCTTGGTTGCCAAGCAAGGCGAGCCAGCGGGCATGGCGGATGACCACGTCGAACAGATCGCCGTGAATGACGAGAAACCGCTTGCCGTCGGCCGCCACGTGGATGGTCTTTTCGATGACCTCGATGCCGCCGAAATGCGTGCCATAGAAATCCCGCATGAACTCGTCATGGTTGCCCGGCACATAGATCACGCGCGAGCCCTTGCGCGCCTTGCGCAGCAGCTTCTGCACCACGTCATTGTGCGACTGCGGCCAGTACCAGCCTGACTTGAGCTGCCAGCCGTCGACGATGTCGCCGACCAGATAGATCAGGTCGGCCTCGTAGTCCCGCAGGAAGTCGAGCAGCTTCTCGGCCTGGCAACCGCGGGTGCCGAGGTGAAGGTCGGAGAGGAACATCGCGCGCACCCGCACCGGCTCACAAGTGTTCAGCTCGGGCAGAGCGGCGGTGTGGACATTCATGATTGAGCTATCGCTGATTCCTATTGCGGGACCGTGACATCGGCCGACTTTGTCAGTGGGGCGTCACCAGCCGAAGCCCGATCGTGCCGGCGACAATCAACACGAGACAGCACACCCGCGGCAGGTCGGCGGATTCGCCGAACAGCCACATGCCGGCAATCGCGGCGCCCGCGGCGCCGATGCCGGTCCAGACCGCATAGGCGGTTCCAAACGGCACCGATTTCAGCGACAGGCTCAGCATGGCGAAGCTCAAAGCGATTGCCCCAAGCGTGATCACGCTTGGCCAAAGACGCGTAAAGCCATGCGAATACTTCAGGCCCAGAGCCCAGACGATTTCGAGCGCTCCGGCCAAAAGTAGAGACAGCCAAGCCATCGGCATGGACCGACTCGCGGTTGATTCGCCGCGTGACTAGACCGCTGGCATGTCACCGCCATGAAAGCGGGCGGACCTAGGTGTCGTCAAACTGTCTTGATCCTGTCGGCGCAGTGTCAGCGAGCGGGCGGAAACTCAGGTAAACTTTCACTGTCCGCGAGGCCGCCATGACCATCCGCATCCGCCCGAGGTTCAATCGCCGTCGCGTGCTGACCGGCCTTGGAACCTCGGCGTTGGCCGGCAGCCTCGGGCTGGCCCGCCCCGCCATCAGCCGGGCCGCCGATCGTCCGGTCATCACCCACGGGGTGCAGTCCGGCGATGTCACCGCCGATTCAGGCGTGGTCTGGGCCCGCGCCGACCGGCCGTCTCGCATGCTTGTCGAGGTCGCGACCAGCGACAGCTTCAAGGATGTGCGCGACGGATTGTTCGTCGACGCGCTTCCAGAATCGGATTTCACCGCCAAGGCCATCGTCGAGAACCTGCCCGCCGGACAGGATATTTTCTATCGCCTGCGTTTTCAGGATCTGGCGTCGCCGACGATCCTCGGCGAGCCCGTCGTTGGCCGTTTCCGCACTGCGCCGGCCGACCGGCGCTCGGTCTCGTTCGTCTGGTCGGGCGACACCGCGGGACAAGGCTGGGGCATCGACCTCGCGCGCGGCGGCATGCGCACCTATGCGGCCATGTTGAAGAACCGCCCCGATTTCTTCATCCATTCCGGCGACACGATCTACGCCGACGCGCCGATCCCCGCCGAGATCAAGCTGGCGGACGGCACCCTCTGGAAAAACATCGTCACCGAGGACAAGTCCAAACCTGCTGAGACGCTGGGCGAATTCCGCGGCAACTACAAATACAACCTGCTCGACCGCAACGTGCTCGCATTCAACGCCGAAATCCCGATGTTCGCGCAATGGGACGATCACGAGGTGACGAACAACTGGTGGCCGGGCGAGCCGCTGACGCGCGCCGAGCACTTGCGGAAGAAATACGCGGACAAGAACGTGCTCGCGATGGCGGCCCGTGCCGGCCGGGCGTTCCACGAATACATGCCGCTGCGGCCCTCGCCGGTCGAGCCCGGCAGGGTTTACCGCAAGATCGCCTACGGGCCCCACCTCGATGTGTTCATGCTCGACATGCGGAGCTATCGCGGGCCAAACGCCGAGGATATGGATGCGACCTACGGACCCGCCTCATATTTCCTCGGGCCCCAGCAGATCGCATGGCTCAAGCGCGAGTTGATGAACTCCCGCGCGACCTGGAAGATCATCGCGGCTGACATGCCGCTCAGCCTTGTCATCCCCTACGACTTCGATCGCAAGTGGGGCATCGAGGCCATCGCGCAAGGCGATGGCGGCCAACCGCGCGGCCGGGAGCTCGAAGTCGCCGACATTCTTTCCTTCATCAAGCACGCCGGCATCCGTAACACGGTGTGGCTGACCGCTGATGTGCATTACACGGCGGCGCACTACTACGACCCGAACAAGGCGGTGTTTCAGGACTTCGAGCCGTTCTGGGAGTTTGTCTCTGGGCCCATCCACGCCGGCAATTTTGGGCCTAACGATCTCGACAGCACATTCGGCCCGCAACTGCGCTTCATCAAGGCGTCCGCCAAGGAGCAAGGCATGAACGTGCCGCCCAGCGCAGGCCTGCAGTTCTTCGGTCATGTCGGCATCGAAGGATCGACGGGCTTGATGACCGTGACGCTGAAGGACTGGGACGACCGTACATTGTGGTCGACCAACATCGAGCCAAAGCTGGCTTGATCGGGGCCGCTACCGTCGCGATTCACAAGCCCGTCGCGCAAGCGTAGAGCAGGGCAAAAATCGTCTTTTCATGCTGATTGCAGAAAATTGAAGAATTCGTTGAATTCATTCGCCAGGACGATGGTAGCGGGGGGCGGACTCGAACCGCCGACCTCCGGATTATGATTCCGCTGCTCTAACCAGCTGAGCTACCCCGCCATCCAGCACGTCCAGCCTCGGTACGACGGCGCACAACGTTTCGCGCATTTTGCGCAGTCCGCCAAGAAGGCTTGCGCCGGGGACAGGCCCCGGCGCGCCGACTATCTAGGCCATCGCGAACGGCTTTCCAAGTCCCAAAGCGGGGACACGGAAGCCCGTCAATAATGGAACGGCGGCATGCTCTCCAGAGTGCCCTTGGTCACCGCCAGCACCGCCTTGTCGGGCGACCAGCGGACCGGCGCCGGCCCTGCGGAGCCGGTGGTGCTCGCCATGTTCGGGAAGCGGAGCACCTCCAGCGGCACACTGACCAGACGGTCGCCGCCGCCCAGATAGCCGCCGACCGAGATGATCGCCGAAGTCACGCGCGCGCGTGGATCCATGATCAAGTCCGCAAGCTTCCCGATCTGCTCGTCCTGGGCGTTATAGACCGGTGTGCCGATCAACTTAGCCAGGCTCCAGGGGATGGTTTGCCCGGACACCTGAATGGGCGCCGGCGGTTGCGGATTAGGCTGTGCGGCAACGGGCGCCGTCAGCGCGATTGTCATGAGAGCTGCGAAAAGGATGCGTGGCATGATGACCTCCTGCCCCCACCCGGTAACGCCAAAGTTCCAAAACGGTTCGGTGTTAAATTGCTATCGCTTCGTCTTTTTCGCTTTGTGCAGCGGTTTCTTATGATCCTTCAGCCGGACCACGTCGGCGGAGGCGCCGGCGCTCTGGCGAAGCGCGGCCTTGAGACCGACCGGGCGGCCGTGCTTCTTCAGCAGATCGGCGAAAGCCTCGTCGGCCAGTTCCTGGAAGCGTCGCCATCCGGTCCTGCGCCAGCAGGTCGAGCACCGTCCAGGTTTCGTCGTCGATCGTCACGCGCTTGCCCGGCATCGCACTCACATCCGTTTCATCTGCTCGCGTTTGGTGCGCGGGCCGCGCTTTTGCCGGTATCGCGCCGCGTTTGGCGGCCCGGTCGCGTGATGTGCGGATCGCAATCGCTCGGACCGACCGCGCCGACATACTCGGCGCGCGAGATCAATTCGTGGCCATGAAAATACAGCGTCGGATGTCCATCCTTCTGCGGCAGACACCAATAGTCGCGCTTGCGCGGTGGAGTACGCAAGCTCGCGCGTTTTGATTTCCGGGCCATCAGGACCGGACAACGGCGACGAGACCGCGGATGTTCCGTCTGCGTTCTATTTCGGCTGCACGCTCGGATCGCCGCCGGGGCTGCCGGGCGGCGGGATCACCGGCATCTTGCCGACGTTCGGCGTCGGCGCCTGGATGTCGGGATCGACGTTCGGCGGGCACAGCACGCCGTCGCTGGCGCAAGCTTGTCGCTCAGGTTGCCGCCGCTGCCGGTGGTCTCGTTCGGCATTTTCGGCGCCTGCGGTGTCGGCGTATCGGCGGGCATCTTTAGGTTGGATGCGGCGCCGGGCGCGCAAGCCTTGGAGTCGCGCGGGGAAGCGCCGTTGGTCTGGGCCAGCGCCGGCACGGTGGCCAACAGCGCGGCCGTCACGATCGCCACATGGAATTTCATGCTCGCCTCCCGGGTTATCTCGGAGGGAGAACGAGCAGGCACCCGATCGGGTTCCTGCCTTATTGTTTGCCGAACCGGATCAGCGAGAAATGCCCGAGCGGCGGCATCGGCCGGCGCTCGATCAGGCGGACGCCGTCGCGCTTCGGCCCAGCGCGTCAGCCGCTCCCAGGGAAACTCCGGGCTCCAGCCGAGCCGCCGCGCGATCGGCGAGAAGCCCTGCTCGAACGCCCGGCGAAAGCCGCTCTCGGCGCCGAGGTGATTGACCAGGATGATCTCGCCGCCGGGCTTGAGCACGCGGACGAACTCGTCGAGCGTCGCCTCCGGATCCGGCACCGCGGTGATGACGTATTGCGCCACCACCACGTCGAACGAGGCGTCCGGCACCGCGAGATGCTTGGCGTCCATCACCGCCAGCGCCTCGACGTTGGTGAGCTTGTGCTCGACGACGCGGTCCGTGCGCGCGCCGCAGCATCGGCGCCGAGATGTCGATGCCGACGATGCGATTGTTGCGGTCGGTAGCTCAGCAGCGAGATGCCGGTGCCGAGGCCGACCTCGAGGATGCGCCCGCCGCCCGGGCCGACATGCGCCTCGGCCGCCGCGATCGAAGCCTGCCGGCCGCGCTCGAACACGCGCCGAACACCACGTCATAGACCGGCGCCCAGCGCGCGTAAGCCTTCTCGATCGTGTCGCGGTCGAGCGCGGCCCCCATGCAATTCCCTGAAAACTATGCCGCTCGGGCCGTGGCCGCCGCGGCGCGGATGAAGCCGCCGCCGAGCACGCGGCGCCTGGCCCTCCGCGCTGTCGTAGAACACGCAGGCCTGGCCCGGCGACACGCCGTCCTCGCCGTCGACCAGCTCGATCTCGAAGCCGCCGGCGGTCGGCCGACAGCAACGCCGCGCGCGGTGGCCGCGTCGAGCGCACCTTGACGAACACCTCGATCCGGCCGGCGTCGAGCACGCGGTCGAGCGCACCCTCGCCGATCCAGTTGACGTCGCGAAGCGCGATCCGCCGCATCGTCAGCGCCTCGCGCGGCCCGACCACGACGCGCTGGCTGGCGGCGTCGAGCGCCACCACGTAGAGCGGCGCGGGGCCTGCGATCTTCAGGCCGCGGCGCTGGCCGATGGTGAAATGGATGATGCCGTCGTGGCGGCCGAGCACCTTGCCGTCCAGATCGACGACGTCGCCGGCCGCGGCAGCGCCGGGCTTCAGCCGCTCGATCACGTCGGTGTAGCGGCCGGTCGGCACGAAGCAGATGTCCTGGCTGTCGTGCTTGTCGGCGACCGCAAGGCCGAAGCTGGCGGGCGAGTTCGCGCGTCTCCGCCTTGGTCATGTCGCCGAGCGGAAACCGCAACAGATCGAGCTGCGCGTGGGTGGTGCCGAACAGGAAGTAGCTCTGGTCGCGCTCCTCCTCCTTGGCGCGGTAGAGCGCGCGGGTGCCGTCGGGCAGCGCGCGCGAGGCGACGTAATGGCCGGTCGCCAGCACCTTGGCGCCGAGTTCGCGCGCGGTGCCGAGCAGGTCCTTGAACTTGATCGCCATGTTGCAATCGACGCAGGGCACCGGCGTCTCGCCCGCCACATAGCTCTCGGCGAAGCGGTCGATCACCGCCTCCTTGAAGCGGCTCTCGTAGTCGAGCACGTAATGCGGAATGCCGATCCGGTCGGCCACCGCGCGGGCGTCGTGGATGTCCTGGCCGGCGCAGCAGGCGCCCTTGCGGTGGGTCGCCGCGCCATGGTCGTAGAGCTGCAAGGTGACGCCGACGACGTCATAGCCCTCGGCCTTGAGCAGCGCCGCCGTCACCGACGAATCGACGCCGCCGGACATGGCGACGACGACGCGGGTGTCCTGCGGCCGGCCTTCGAGGTCGAGGCTATTGCGCATTCCGGCCGCGGCGTGCCGCGCTCCTTCAGTCCGGGGATCAGGCAGGCCATTACTATAGGGGGCGACTGTGGCGGCGCAATGCGAGGCCGCCGGCGGCGGCCGACCCGGCAGTTGTTGCCGGGCGGGCCGCGGCGGACGGCCTGCCAAAGCCGGCAAGCCATTGAAATTGCGTTGTAAATTTTTACAACCGCATGGCCCGTCGATTGCAAACTGGAACGGCATCGTTTTCTGGTCCCATGAGGTCTGCTTGTGCCGAGCGTCGCATCCGATTCCCCCGCCGTCCCGCCGTCCCGCTCGCCCCTGCCCAGCCTCCGCAACACCGCTGATCCCAGCCGTGACGAGCCAGCCACCCCGTTCGCCGAGCTGCTCGACACCGCGACCGCCGCTCCCGAGCCGCCGCCCCCTACGCCCCAGCAGCCCCGCGCCGACCGCGACGATCCGCCGAAAGCCGCCGACCGTCACGACACCGCCAAACCCGCCCGGGATAGCGCGGACACCGGGACCGGCGCGGCCGCTGCCAGCCCCGACCCGAAAGCCAAAGACGCCAAATCAACCGACGCCACCGATTCAAAAAAGACCAAGGGTGCCAAGGACGGCAAGCCCGGCAGCCCCGCCAAGCTGACGCTCACCAAGGACCTCGCGCCGGACGCCGACAAGTCGAAGCCGGACGCCGACCCGACCGCGGCGCTCGCCGCGCCGGTCGTCACGGCGGTGCCGGTGCCGGCGCCGCAAGCCGCGCTCGTTGCGACGGGACAGTTGTCGGCCGCGCCGGCTGATGCAGCGTCTGCCGACGCCGACGCACTTGCCGCATTGGCCGCCGCCGGTCAGGGCCAGCGCGCCGATGCCGCCCCCAAGACCGCCGGCACGCAAGCCGAGAAGCAAGGTTCCGCGGAGACCAAGGCCGCCGCCACGGATGCGCAAGCATCGGCGGCGCAAGTCGAGCCCGCCAAGGACGGCCAGGCGCGCGGCAACGGCGACAAGCCGGCCGCGCCACTGCATCAAGGCGCAGCCGATCTCCTGGCCAAGGCCGATGGCGCGGCCCGACGCGGTCGGGCAGCGATGCCAGCGGCGCCGCCGCCAAGGCCGGCGCCGATGCGGTGCAGATCGATCGGCGGCGCCGCGCCGACCAGCGCCGCGGCGGCAACCGCTGCCGCCACTCCGGCCGCGACCCTGGCCACGCCGGCACAAGCCGCGGCGGTGCCGCTGTCCGGTCTCGCCGTCGAGATCACGACCCAGGCCAACGCCGGCAACAAGCACTTCGAGATCCGCCTCGATCCGCCGGAGCTCGGCCGCATCGACGTCAAGCTCAATGTCGACCGCGACGGCAACGTCAGCACCCAGATCGTGGTCGATCGCAGCGACACGCTCGACCTGCTCAAGCGTGACTCCTCCACGCTCGAACGCGCGTTGCAGCAGGCCGGCCTGAAGACCGGCGACAACGGCCTCGACTTCTCGCTGCGCCAGCACGCCTTCGCGCAGGACGATACGGCGCCGCAGAACGGCAACAGCAGCCGGCTGACCATCTCCGAAGACAATCCCGCGCCGCTCGAGGCAATGCGCCAAGGCTACGGCCGCCTGCTCGGCATGGGCGGCGGTCTCGACATCCGCATTTGAAAACGCGCCGCCACTTTCGAGCCGCGCATTCGACAAGATCAAGCGCGCGAATCGGTCCGTCGCGCTGAAAATCGCAGTAACGCTTCGTTCATTTCTGGCCGCCGGACATTGCACCGGCGGCCTTTTCGTCCCAGATTTGCTGGGCAATCGCGGTGGCGGCGGTTCCGACAACAGCAAATCATCGCGTCAAAACTGGCGGCAATTTTTACCCAATTGTCTGACGCGCTTAGCCAAATTTTAAGTCGCGGCCCGTAATGTCGCGTGAGTTGGTCAGTATTAGTGAGTGGTTGTGAGTATGTCGATGACCGAACCCCATCGCCCGCGGGTCAAATACGTGATCGGGCCGGACGGCAGTCCGCTGACGATCGCGGACCTGCCCGCACCGGGAACCAAGCGCTGGGTCATCCGCCGCAAGGCAGAGGTGGTCGCGGCCGTGCGCGGCGGCCTGCTCTCGCTCGAAGAGGCCTGCGCGCGCTACACGCTGACCGTCGAAGAATTCCTGTCCTGGCAGTATTCGATCGACCAGCACGGCCTCGCGGGTCTGCGCACCACGCGCATCCAGCAGTACCGCGCCTAAGGCCAAATCCTACCGAGTTCTTAAAACGCCGGCCTCAAGGGCCGGCGTTTTACATTTGCGGATCCCCGATCATCCAATCGCCGCAGCAATGCCCAATATGCGGCAGGAACCTCGTGTTGCAGCGCGCGGTTTCCTCCGATCGGATGAACCTCAGGGACGGAACCACGGAGAGGAACCATGAGATTTGCATTGTTGACTGGCGTTGCCGCTGCCTCGCTGATCGGAGTGGCCGGCGCGCAAGCCCAGGCAATCTACGACACCGACGTCGTGGCGCCGGCGCCCGGCTATATCGCCACGGCGCCGGGCTACGTCTACACGGCGCCCGCGCCGAGCTACGTCGTCGCCGACCCCGGCCCCGCGGTCATCGCCGAGCCTCCGCTGGCGATCACGCCGCCTGCGCAGGTGTTGGTCGCCCCGCAGCCACAAGTGGTGCAAGAGCAGGTGGTGGCCGCGCCCCGCGAGCAGTTGGTGCGTGAACGCATCATACGCGAGCGGATTGCTTCGCCGCGCAACAGAAGATCGCCGCGCCCCGCGAGCGTTGGGTGCGCGAACGGATCGTGCGCGAGGTGGTCACCCCACCGGCCCGCGTGGTGGTCGCACCGCGCGAGGAGGTGGTTGTCGCACCGCGTAGTTCCGGTATCGTCACCACCGGTTTCTCGACCGAGCGCGGATGCTTCGTCGATCTCAACGGCTTCGAGCGCTGCTATTGAGGCGTGACAGCGTCTGAAACCCGAGCCAAGGGCGCGGCTTTCGAGCCGCGCCCTTGGCCTTTGGCTGGGAACCTGGCCTACCCGCAGACGTTATGTCGGGTTCCCCTTTTGTGGAGGCACAGCATGTCCAGCCGCAACCCATTCGCGACCGCCTGTTTCGTCGGCGTTACCGCCGCGGTTCTGATGCTGGTGCTTCCGGTCGAAGCGCAGGTGCCCGCGACTGCACCATCGACCGCGCCGGTGGTGAAGCCGCAGGACACCGTCAACCTGACGATGGAGCAGCGGCATATCATCAAGGAGATCATCCTCAAGGATCTGAAGATCACCGAGCCGGCCGGATCAGGCCGCCAAGGTGCCGACCGAGGTCGGCGATACGGTGCCCGCCGGCATCCCGCTGCAGCCGATGCCGGTCGAGGTCTCGGCCAAGATCCCGCAGATCAAGTCGCATTCCTTCCTGGTCAAGGACGACAAGGTCGTCATCATCGATCCGAAGGACAACAAGGTCGCGGCGTTGATCGAATGACGGCCTTGTGTCGCGGCGGGCGAAACGAGGCTCTCGGCCGCACCATGCAGGCAACCGAACATCCGTTAACCGCACAGTAACCATAAACTGGGCAATTCTTGCCGGGTCGGCGCCGTAGCGCCCCGCAAGAGGAAGCCCGTGCCAGCTTTCGTTTCGTTTTTCAGAACCCTCGGCGCCACCCGGATCATCGCGATGGGCGCGGTCACCATCGCGCTGATGGCGTTCTTCGCCTATCCTGATCGTGCGCGCCACCGCGCCGCAGATGTCGCCGCTGTTCACCGACCTGTCGGTCGAGGACTCCTCGGCGATCATCAAGGACCTGGAGCGGCAGGGCATCCCCTACGACATCAAGAACGACGGCGCCATCGTGCTGGTGCCGCAGGAGCAGATTCCGCGGCTTCGCATGAAGCTCGCCGAGGGCGGCCTGCCCAAGGGCGGCGGCATCGGCTACGAGATCTTCGACAAGTCGGACGCGCTCGGCGCCACGAGCTTCGTGCAGAACATCAATCATCTGCGGGCGCTGGAGGGCGAGCTGTCGCGCACCATCCGCGCCATCGACCGCGTCCAGCAGGCCCGCGTCCACCTCGTGCTGCCGGAGCGGCCGCTGTTCTCGCGCGAGAAGGCCGAGCCGTCCGCCTCGATCGTGCTCAAAGTGCGCGGCACGCTGGAGGCGCAGCAGGTGCGCGCCATCCGCCATCTGATCGCCAGCGCCGTCAACGGGCTGAAGCCGCAGCGGGTGTCGGTGGTCGACGAGACCGGCCGGCTGCTCGCCGACGGCGCGCCGACGACAGCGGTGGCGGCGCGGCGCCGACGAGCGCAAGACTCGCCTACGAGCGCCGCTTGCGCGAGCAGGTCGAATCGATCGTCACCTCGGTGGTCGGCCCGGGCCACGCCCGCGTCCAGCTCACCGCCGACTTCGATTTCAACCGCATCACCCAGACCTCGGACAAGTTCGATCCCGAAAGCCGCGTGGTCCGCTCGAGCCAGACCCGTGAAGAGATCTCGGGCGGGCGGCGACGCCAACGCCGGCGGCGGTGTCGGTCGGCAACGAGCTGCCCGGCGCCAACGCAGGCCCCGGCCGGCCAGCAGCCGCCGCGCGACCAGAACCGCAAGACCGAGGAAATCGTCAACTACGAGATTTCCCGCACCACCAAGACCGAGGTGATCGAAGGCGGCCGCGTCAATCGCATCTCGGTCGCGGTCGTGGTCGACGGCATCTACGCCAAGAACGACAAGGGCGAGCTCGCCTATCAGCCGCGCGGCAAGGAAGAGATCGACCGCATCGCCGCCCTGGTGCGCAGCGCCATCGGCTTCGACGCGAAACGCGGCGACCAGGTCGAGGTCGCCAACCTGCGCCTCGCCGAGACGCCGAGCATTCCCGATCAGCGAGCCGACCGGCTGGATGGGCATGCTGCAATTCACCAAAGACGACATCATGCACTGGGTCGAGGTCGGCGTGATGTCGCTGCTCGCGCTCCTCGTGCTGCTGCTCGGCGTGCGCCCGATGCATCCGCCGCATCCTGACGCTCCGGAAGGCGCCGTTGCGGCGGCCGGCGCCGGCGTGCGCGCGCCTCGTCGGCCGACCGGCGCGGTCGTCGCGCACCGGTCGGGCCGGACGGCAGTCGTCGGTGCCCGCCGGCGGCGCGGGTGAACATCACCGGCGGCCACGGCCGGCAGCATCACCTCGACCGGCGGACCCAACGTCTCGATCGTCGGCGGCGACGAGGCGGTCGCGATCTCCAACCGCACCTCGGCGATGATCGACATCGCCCAGGTGCAGGGCCAGGTGCACGCCCAGTCGGTGCAGAAGGTCGGCGAGCTCGCCGACAAGAACCCGAACGAGACCGTCGCCATCATCCGCGGCTGGCTGCACGAAAACGCCGCTTGAACGAACACTGGAACTGCCGACGCACATGGCCGCCGCCGCAGCGAAAAAACCCCGTCCGAGCGAGATCGAGAATCTCGTCGCGACGCTGGCCGGCCGTCAGAACGATAGCCCGAAGTCGACCAAGCAGCTCACCGGCCCGGAGCGCGCCGCCGTGCTGATGCTCGCGCTCGGCGAGCAGCACGGCGCCAAGATCTGGAACCTGCTCGACGACGACGACCTGCGCCAGCTCTCGATCGTGATGTCGACGCTCGGCACCGTCGATGCGCAGATGGTCGAGGCGCTGCTGCTGGAATTCGTCGGCCGGCTGTCGGCCTCCGGCGCGCTGCTCGGCAACTACGACGCCACCGAGCGGCTGCTGCAGCAATACCTGCCGCCGGAGCGGGTCGGCGGCATCATGGACGAAATCCGCGGCCCCGCCGGCCGCAACATGTGGGAGAAGCTCGCCAACGTCCAGGAAGAGGTGCTGGCGAACTATCTCAAGAACGAATACCCGCAGACCGTCGCCGTGGTGCTGTCCAAGCTCCAGCCCGAGCATGCCGCGCGCGTGCTCGCGATCCTGCCCGAGGACCTCTCGCTCGACGTCGTCAACCGCATGCTGAAGATGGAGGCGGTGCAGAAGGAGGTGCTGGAGCGCGTCGAGGCGACGCTGCGCACCGAATTCATGTCGAGCCTGTCGCAGACCCGCCGCCGCGACGCCCACGAGGTGATGGCGGAAATCTTCAACAACTTCGACCGCCAGACCGAGACCCGCTTCATGACCTCGCTCGAAGAGGCCAACCGCGAGGCCGCCGAGCGCATCAAGACGCCTGATGTTCACCTTCGACGATCTGGTGCGGCTCGACGCCGGCTCGGCGCAGACGCTGATGCGCCAGGTCGACAAGGACAAGCTCGGCATCGCGCTCAAGGGCGCCACCGAGGCGGTGCGCGAGTTCTTCCTCGAGCAACATGTCGACGCCGCGCCGCCAAGATGCTGGTCGACGACATGCAGGCGCATGGGCCCGGTGCGGCTGCGCGACGTCGACGAGGCGCAGGTGCTGCTGGTCAATCTCGCCAAGGACCTCGCCGCCAAGGGCGAGATCATCCTGTCCAAGTCGCGCGACGAGGAGCTGGTCTACTAAATGGCAGCGCAGGCCAAATATCTGTTCGACCAGGACTTCGCCGCCGGCGCCGAGCAGCGGCCGAGAAGCCGATCGCGCCGGCCGAGCTTGCGATCATGCTCGGCGAGGCCGAGAGCAAGGGCTTTCGCGACGGCTTTGCCGCCGCCGAGAAGGAAGGCACCGCCGTCGCCGCGCGCCGCACCGCCG
Source organism: uncultured Alphaproteobacteria bacterium (assembly GCA_963785665.1). GTDB lineage: Bacteria > Pseudomonadota > Alphaproteobacteria > Rhizobiales > Xanthobacteraceae > Z2-YC6860. The sequence continues at coordinate 53,517 of CAWAWF010000011.1, read as the reverse complement.
TCGCGTTCGAGCAGATCGGCGACGCGCTCGACCGGCTGGCGCGCGGCCTTGTCGCGATCGAGAGCCGGCTCGAAACCGAAGCCGTCGAGCTTGCGGTCGCGATCGCCCGCAAGCTTGCGCCCGAGCTGGTCGCGCGCCAGCCGTTCGCCGAGATCGCGGCGCTCGCCACCGAATGCTTCAAGCAGCTCGCCGCCGCGCCGCATGTCGTGGTCCGCGTCAACGACGCGCTGCACGAGATCGCCCGCGACGCAGCTCGACGAGATCGCCCGCGCCCGCGGCTTCGAGGGCCGCCTCGATGGTGCTGGCCGAGCCCGAGATCGCGGTCGGCGACTGCAAGATCGAATGGGCCGACGGCGGCGTCGTCCGCAACGCGGCCAAGACCGACCTCGCCATCGGCAATGCCATCGGACGCTACCTCGGCGCGCGGCAGACCGCCGCGATGCCCGACGCTTGGCGAGATTGAGCCAGGCGTCGAATCAGGAGACGAGCCATGAGTGAACAGCAAGGTCCCGCTCCCCAACCTCGACCGGAAGCCGGCGCGATGCCGCCGGTCGATCCGAGCGCGAGCGCCGAGGGCGGCGACGCCAGCCGCGGCGCGGCCGACCTCGAAGCGGTGTTCGACGTGCCGGTGCAGGTCTCCGCGGTGCTCGGCCGCGCCAAGATGGACGTCGGCGACCTGCTCAAGCTCGGGCCCGGCACGGTGCTGGAGCTCGACCGCAAGGTCGGCGAGGCGATCGACATCTACGTCAACAACCGCCTGGTCGCGCGCGGCGAAGTGGTGCTGGTCGAGGACAAGCTCGGCGTGACGATGACGGAAGTCATCAAGGCGGAAAGGAACTAAGGAGCGAACCATGCGACTTCTCATCGTCGGCACGCTCAAGGGCCAGCTCACCACCGCGACCAAGATCGCGATGGACCGCGGCGCCGCCGTCACCCACGCCGAGTCGATCGAGCAGGCGCTCGCCGTGCTGCGCTCCGGCAAGGGCGCCGACCTGCTGATGGTCGAGGTCGCCGTCGACATCCGCGCGCTGGTCGAGAAGCTCGAGCTCGAGCACATCCATGTGCCGATCGTCGCCTGCGGCATCGAGAACAACGCCCGCGCCGCGGTCGCCGCGATCCACGCCGGCGCCAAGGAATACATCCCGCTGCCGCCCGATCCCGAGCTGATCGCGGCCGTGCTCGCCGCCGTCGCCGACGATCACCGCGAGCTGGTCTGGCGCGACGAGGCGATGGCGCAGGTGATGAAGCTTGCGCAGCAGATCGCGACCTCCGACGCCTCGGTGCTGATCACCGGCGAGTCCGGCACCGGCAAGGAGGTGCTGGCGCGCTACGTCCACACCCGCTCGCAACCGCGCCAAGAAGCCGTTCATCTGCGTCAACTGCGCCGCGATCCCGGAGAACCTGCTGGAATCCGAGCTGTTCGGCCACGAGAAGGGCTCGTTCACCGGCGCGGTCGCCCGCCGCATCGGCAAGTTCGAGGAGGCGACCGGCGGCACGCTGCTGCTCGACGAAATCTCCGAGATGGACGTGCGGCTGCAGGCCAAGCTTCTGCGCGCCATCCAGGAGCGCGTCATCGACCGCGTCGGCGGCACCCGCCCGGTGCCGGTCGACATCCGCATCATCGCCACCTCGAACCGCAATCTCGCCGAGGCCGCGCGCGAGGGAACATTCCGCGAGGATCTGCTGTTCCGCCTCAACGTCGTCAACCTGAAGATCCCGCCGCTCCGCGAGCGGCCGGCCGACGTGATCGAGCTCGTCGCAGTTCTTCGCCAAGAAATACGCCGACGCCAACGGCGTGCCGGTGCGTCCGCTGTCGGCCGAGGCGCGCAAGGCGCTGGCGCTGCACCGCTGGCCCGGCAACGTCCGCGAGCTGGAGAACACCATCCACCGCGCCGTGCTGCTCTCGACCGGGCCCGAGATCGGCGTCGACGGCATCCTGACGCCGGACGGCGCGCGGCTCGATCAATCGCGCGCCGGAACCGGCGCGGTCGCGCATGCGGCGCTCGCCGCCGAGCAGATGACGCGCTCGCTGGTCGGCCGCACCGTCGCCGACGTCGAGCGCGACCTGATCCTGGAGACGCTCAAGCACTGCCTCGGCAACCGCACCCACGCCGCCAACATCCTCGGCATCTCGATCCGCACGCTTGCGCAACAAGCTCAACGAATACTCCGCCGACGGCGTGCCGGTGCCGCCGCCCGGGGGCGGCGAGATCAGAGGCGCGGCGTAGAAGTTCCGCCGACGCCGGTGGGTGACGGCGAGCCGCGGTTGTGCCACATCTGGCGCGATGAACGCGGGATCGCCCGTCGCAATGGACCAGGACGCCGCCCGCAGCCAGCTTGCCGCGGCGCTGGCTCGCGTCGCCGGCGGTGACCGCTCGGCTCTGCAACTGGTTTATCGCGACACCTCGGCGAAGCTTTTTGGCGTTTGCCTCCGTATCTTACGTGACATAGCCGAAGCCGAAGACGTGCTGCAGGACGTCTACATGACCGTTTGGCGCCGCGCAGAGACATTCGATCCGGGTCGGGCGAGCCCGATCACCTGGCTGGTGGCGATTGCGCGGAACCGCTCGATCGACCGCCTGCGTTCGAGCGCAAACGCCCGCCGCACGCGCCGCTCGACGACGCCGTCGGAGGTGCGCGACAGCGCGCCGAGCGCGCTGGCCCAGGTCGAAAGCGGGCAGCAGCACCAACGGCTGATGGATTGCCTCGGCGAACTCGAGCCGCGCCATGCGCGGCGCCATCCGCGCAGCGTTCCTCGATGGCGCCACCTATGACGAGTTGGCGCAGCGGATGGACGTTCCGCTTGGGACCATGAAGAGTTGGATTCGCCGAAGCCTGCAGCGGCTCAAGAGTTGCCTGGAACGATGAGCGATCAGCACACCCCGGACCGCGACGACGCACGCCGCTGGCCGCGGAATATGTGCTCGGCGTGCTCGAGCGCAGCCGAACGCCGCGACTTCGAGCGCCGACTGGCGCAGGAGCCGGCGCTCCGCACCGAAGTCGAATTCTGGGAGCAGCGGCTGGGCTCCCTCGCCTCCGAGGTCAGATCGGTCGATCCCTCGCCGGAAACCTGGGCGCGGATCGAAGCGGCGCTGGGCACCCGGCACGGCGCGACCGCGCGGCCGACCGGGCTGTGGCACAGCCTGACGTTCTGGCGTCTCGGCCGCGATCGGATCGGCGGCGGTCGCCGCGGCGAGCATTGTCGCGCTGGTCGGCGTCGGGCAGCTCGCGCCGGCGGACCAACCGCTGGTCGCCAAGCTCGATGTCCCCGGCGGCCAAGCCGGTTTCGTCGCAGCGATCGATGCCGACGCGCAACGGTCTCACCATCGTCCCGGCCTCGGTGACCAATCTGAACCAGCGGGTGATGGAACTGTGGGTCATCGCGCCCGGCGACAAGCCGCGCTCGCTCGGATTGATCGAGCCGGGACGCGCCATCCACATCAGCCTGCCCGCCGAATTGACGCAGCGCATCGCCGCCGACGCGACGCTCGCGGTGTCGCTTGAGCCGCCCGGCGGCTCGCCGACCGGGGCGCCGACCGGCCCGGTCATCGCCAGCGGCAAGCTCACGAAGCTGTGATCCCGCGCCGGCATCCCGGCCAAAGCCTCCTCCGTAGCTGAGTTCAGCGACCCGATCACGGGGAGCGACGTCAACCTTCTGGAGGAATTCATGAGTGCAGTACGAATCACCGCGCTGGCCGGCGTGGCGCGCGGCCGCGATCGCTTTGGTCAGCTTCGCCACCGTGCCGACGATTGCGCAGCCGATGAGCGACAAGACCGTCATGGTCGGCGGCGCCGCGATGTATCCCAACAAGAACATCATCCAGAACGCGGTGAACTCGAAGGATCACACCACGCTGGTCGCCGCCGTGAAGGCCGCCGGCCTGGTCGACACGCTGGAAGGCGCCGGTCCGTTCACGGTGTTCGCGCCGACCAACGAAGCGTTCGCCGCGCTGCCGAAGGGCACCGTCGAGAACCTGCTGAAGCCCGAGAACAAGGACAAGCTCGTCAAGATCCTGACCTATCACGTGGTCAAGGCCGACGCGATGGCCGACACCATCAAGAAGATGATCAAGGACGACGGCGGCAAGCACACCATCAAGACCGTCTCCGGCGGCACCCTGATCGCGATGATGAAGGGCGACAAGATCGAGCTGCAGGACGAGAACGGCGGCGTTGCCACCGTCACCATCGCCAACGTCAAGCAGTCCAACGGCGTGATCCACGTCATCGATCACGTGCTGCTGCCGAAGTAGTCTCCCCCCTCCTCGTCGTCAGCACGATGCGTGCGAGGGCCGTCCGCACTCCAGGTTGCGCGATGGCCCTCGCTTCGCATTGGCGGCGCGGCTTGAAGGGCCCGTCATGGCTCGGCTGATTGCCATCCCGACGCGCGACAGGGGTGACGCCGTCCTGATCGTGACCACCCGCGAGGGCGTCATCTTGATGGGCTTCGTCGCAGCGACGACGCTACGTCCTTTCTTCGAAGCCCCGCCGGCGATGTGCCAATGCATCGACCTTGTCGAACGCCATCTTGAATCGTTCGAGCGTGTTCTGCTGCGGAAGTCCAAGAAAGCCGCCTACTTCGACGACTCGCTCGCTTGCGTCGAAGTCGACCCCGCCGACGTTGTCAGCATGGCCTTCGGCAAAACGCCTCCCAACTGAGGCGATCACCGATTTGCACCGCCGGTTCCCAGACGGCACCGTGCGTTAACCAAATTATTTTCCCGCGCCGCGCTGCACTGTGCCTTAACGATGGCCTGATATGACGGCGCCGGAACCGTCATGGTCGCTCTGGAACACTCGTTCACCGCCGCCACGATCACCGCGCACCGGGACGCCTGGGCGGCGCTTCGCGCCATGCCGCAGCTCGCGCTGATCGTCGTCGGCATCATTCTGGCACACACCGCGCTGCAAGTGGGACTGACGCACCTCGTCCCCCGCAATTCGCTGTTCGGCCGCGACCTTCTCAGCATTCCCTATTACGCGCTGGTGACGCCGTATTTCATCGCGGTGCATCGCTTCATTCTTCTCGGCGAGGTGACGCGCCGTTATCAAGTGCATTGGGACGACCACCGGTTTCAATTGTTCTTCGGCTGGGCCTTCACGCTGTTCGTCCTGACGCGGCTGGCGTCGCTGGATCATGTGCTGCCGCAACATTGGATGTTCAAATTCATCGCCCTTGTCGCCACCGTGACCGCTGCAGTCTTGTTCACGCGCGTCACGATCATGTTTCCCGCCATCGCCGTCGATGCGCCCGGCGCCGACCCGCGACGTGCTTTCGAGGACACGCGCGGGCACGGCTGGTACATCTTCTTTCTGTTCCTGGTGCCGTTCATCCCGTCGCTGCTGGTCGTGGCGCTGATCGGCGCGGTCAGCCTCGTCTTCCGGTCGCTGGGAGGGCTGCTTTTCCTGGTGCCCGTACTCGGCTTCGCCAGCATCGTCTGGCTGACCATGGCTGTGGTGATCGCAACGCGGCTCTATCAATGGCTGGGGAACCGGCTCAACGAGTCCGCCTGACGGCTTCCGCTGGTGAACGGCCGTCATCCGTCATAAAAGTCCAATCGGCGGAGAGCGGACGTCATGACTCCCATCTACAAAATCTGCACCGCGTCCGAATGGGCAGAGGCCGAGCGGGCCGGCGTCTATCGCGGCTCCGCGGTCGACGCGAAAGACGGCTTCATCCATTTCTCCACCGCCGAGCAAGCCGCCGAAACCGCGGCCAAATGGTTCGCCGGCCAGCGCGACCTCGTGTTGGTCGCAGTCGACTCCGACGCGCTCGGCGACCGGCTGAAATGGGAGCCGTCGCGCGGCGGCGCGTTGTTCCCACATCTCTATGGAGAGCTTGCGATGAACGCCGTGCGGCGGGTCGATCCGCTGCCGCTCGACGAGACCGGGCGGCACGTTTTTCCGCGATCTCGGTCAGATTGACCTCGGTCCTGTTGACCAGACGCTAGCGCCTTTTCGAAGCCGGAGGCATATTGCGGATATGTCCAAGCTCGACAATGCGCAGAAGCTTCGCATCGAGGTTTGCCTCGCAAAGGCAGCCGAATGCCGGGAGTTTGCGAAACGAGCCCCCAAGCCCGAACACAGAATCATGATGGAGCACATGGCCGAGACCTGGGAGCGGATCGCGGCCGACATCGAAAAGTGGCTGCTCAAGAAATGAACCTGCGCTCTGGCGGCCCAGGTTTCGCTCGGACTGCGGTCAGTCCGGCGTCACCGCGATGGCGGTCTCCTTGGATTTCGTCCCGCTGATCTCGATCACGAACGGCGCAGCCGACAGATCGAACTTGACGCTCTTGCGAATGCCTTCGCAACCGGTCACGCCGCTGAAGGCACCGGACTTGAGCGTCTGTCCGCCCTGGATCACGTCGATCCACGCGCCGGCGGACAACGTGATCCGGTATGTGCCCGAGCGCGGCACGGCGGCATAGCGGACCACACCGGCATTGGAGTCGGCTGATCGCGGCTTGCGGCTGGGCTCAGCCGGCAACCGTGCCTCGGCCAACGGCGAAAGCGCGAGCTTCACCGCGCCGGCGAGCGGCGGCACCTCCGCGCGATCGCCAAGCGGCGTCGCGGCGGCCAGCAACGCCCGTTCGTGATCCAGCGGCCATTTGAACTTGTCGCAGCCGACCGGCTCCTGCGCGCAGGCCGCGCCGGCGCTCAACACCACCGCCAGGACGGCAAGAGTTCGCATCTCAAGAGTGCCCATCTGCAGCCTCCTAATCGACGGCGATCATGACGTCGGAGGCTTTGATGACGACGGTCGCTGCACCGCCGGCCTTCAGGCCCAGTTCCTCGACCGCCTGATTGGTGATCGACGCGGTGACGATCTGCCCGGGAGAAATCTCGACGCGGACATGGGACGTCGTCGCGCCCTTGATGACTTCGAGGATTTTGCCCTTGATCTGATTGCGTGCGCTGAGGCGCATGGTGGTTCTCCAGCGCGCCAGGATGGCGCGCGCCCGTTTTCGCTAGGGGGATGGAACCGCCGTTCCGTGATCGCGGCACACTCGCGGGGCGCCGCGTTGGGACTCTAGCTCAGAAATCGCGGATGAGGGGGTCGTGTTTTGGCTTGACTTCAGTCCTATGACTTAATACCTATATTCCTGCCTCGCTCATCGAGGGCGTCTTCTAGGGACGCTTGGATGACGGAGCGAGGTACGGCCCCTGCGGGCAGGTCTCGTAAACCTGCACTCGGGCGGCCCTGGGACTCCGCTCGAGCGGCACTAGGGGCGCTCTGCGAGGAGCTCGCTGCATTGGCCGGCGAAAATGCCGGTTCAAGAAACGCGGCCCGGGGCTGATGGCGTGCCCCCATCCGGGGGGCGCCTGCAAATGCCGTAGGTGGAGCGCCGGGAGGCGGACGCATCGCAAGATGCGTGCACGCCTTCCCGCGGTGGGCCTCGCAAGCTCGCCGCCAGGCGTGAGATTTTCTAAAGCGCCTTCCGGCGCTCCGCTCCCTCACTTTTTGTGGGGGCGACTCCCTCGTCCCCTGGGGTGAGGGATGGAATGAAGGCGCACCCCGCGCCTTGCAAAGAACAGGGGCGGCGGAGCGTTGGCTAAACGCGGATGCCGGCTGTTTGAAAATTGAATCCGATGCTCCCGCCCGCGCCCCGACAGGCACGGCGGTGGGTTGGGAGGGACAACTCGCGGCACGACCCCTCACCGTCGGTATCCATTAACCGCCCGGTAACCATACACCCGGCAAATACTGCCCAGGGAGTATGCGCACACCATGAGCGACGTGACGGCCTCGGGCCCGCGCGAGCCGCCTCCACCGGGCGGCTTCTAGCTGCCCGGGCTCGGCGACGTCGGCACGTTGCTCAAGCGCGGCGACATCGCGCTCGCGGTCGGCGTCCTCACCATCCTGGTCGTCCTGATCCTGCCGCTGCCGCCGATCCTGCTCGATCTGGCGCTGGCGATCTCGATCACGCTCTCCGTGCTGATCCTGATGACGTCGCTGTTCATCCAGGCGCCGCTGGAATTCTCCGCCTTCCCGACCGTGCTGCTGATCTCGACGATGCTGCGGCTGTCGCTCAACCTCGCCTCGACGCGCCTGATCCTGGCGCACGGCCACGAAGGCACCTCCGCCGCCGGCCACGTCATCGAGGCGTTCGGCAACTTCGTGATGAGCGGCAACTTCGTCATCGGCATCATCGTCTTCACCATCCTGGTGATCGTGAACTTCGTCGTCATCACCAAGGGCTCCGGCCGCATCGCCGAAGTCGCCGCGCGCTTCCACCTGGACGCCATGCCCGGCAAGCAGATGGCGATCGACGCCGACCTCTCCGCCGGCCTGATCGACGAGAAGACCGCGCGCAAGCGCCGCACCGATCTCGAGGACGAAAGCGGCTTCTTCGGCGCCATGGACGGCGCCTCGAAGTTCGTCCGCGGCGACGCCATCGCCGGCCTGCTCGTGGTGTTCATCAACATCATCGGCGGCATGATCATCGGCATCGCCCAGCAGGGCCTGTCGTTCGCCGAAGCCGGCCGCACCTACACGCTGCTCACCGTCGGCGACGGCCTGGTCACGCAGATCCCGGCGCTGATCGTCTCGACCGCCGCGGGCCTGCTCGTCACCAAGGCCGGCGTCGGCGGCTCCGCCGACAAGGCGCTGCTGCGGCAATTGTCGGACTATCCCAAGGCGCTCGGCATGTCGGGCGCGGTGATGCTGGTCATGGCGCTGCTGCCCGGCATTCCGATGATCCCGTTCCTGCTGCTCGGCGGCGGCGCCGGCGCCCTCGCCTATCATCATGGACAAGCGGCAGAAGCTCGTCGCCGCGGCCGCAGCGAAAAAGGTCGAGGCCGAGAAAGGCCCGCCGCGCCGACGAGCCGATCGCCGCGGCGCTGAAGATCGACGACCTCAAGATCGAGCTCGGCTATGCGCTGCTGCCGCTGGTCAATTCGCCCGACGGCGCCGACCGCCTGACCGAGCAGATCAAGGCGCTGCGCCGCTCGCTCGCCATCGAGATGGGCTTCGTGATGCCCGCCGTGCGCATCCTCGACAACGTCCAGCTCGAGGCCAACAGCTACGTCATCAAGATCAAGGAGGTCGAGGGCGGCACCGGCAAGGTCTGGCCGGGCCAGTACATGGTGATGGACCCGACCGGCGCGCAGGTGAAGCTGCCCGGCCTGCCACACCACCGAGCCGACCTTCGGCCTGCCCGCCACCTGGGTCGACATCGCGCAGAAAGAAGAAGCCGCGATGAAGGGCTACACGGTGGTGGACGCCGCCACCGTGCTGTCGACGCATCTGACCGAACTGCTCAAGTCCAACACCGCGGAGCTGCTGTCCTACGCCGAGGTGCACAAGCTCATCAAGGAACTGCCGAAGGAGCAGGGCGAGCTGGTCAAGGACATCGTGCCGGCGCAGATCACCGTGTCGGGCATCCAGCGCGTGCTGCAGCTGCTGCTGAACGAGCGCGTCTCGATCCGCGACCTCGCCACCATCCTCGAGGGCATCGCCGACGCGCTGTCGTTCACCCGCAATCCGATCGGCATCGCCGAGCATGTGCGGACGCGGCTGGCCCGCCAGATCTGCGCCCAGCACACCACGCCGGCGGGCTATCTGCCGCTGATCGCGCTGTCGGCGAAGTGGGAGCAGAATTTCGCCGAATCGATCGTCGGCCAGGGCGACGACCGCAGCCTCGCCATGCAGCCGTCGCGGCTGTCGGAGTTCATCACCGCGGTGCGCGAGCGCTTCGAGGACGCCGCCCGCGAGGGCGAGGCCCCGGTGCTGGTGACCTCGCCCGCACATCCGGCCGTTCGTGCGCGGCATCGTCGAGCGCTTCCGCGCCCAGACCAGCGTGCTGTCGCAGTCGGAAATCCACCCGCGGGTGCGGCTCAAGACCGTCGGCAGCATCTAGCTTCAGCGTGCGCGAGGTGTGCGTTTCGACGCTCCGCAAGGCGCTGCTTCGGGCCTACATAACATCAACGAAACGTGAACGCGGCCTTGGAACCCCGAGCGCCTGCTCCTACGTTGGAATGGACGTAGCCGAAATGGGGAGGGGAGCGGTCAGACGTGCCTCGGGCAACCGTGGGGCGGGAATGCGTCAGACTTTGCTAAGTGCTCTGTAAGAACTGAGTAACCGGACCGGCGGAGTCTTCGCAGAACGTATTGAACCTTTAACGGGCCAGGCCCGACTAACAGGTAAGAATTCGGGAGAGTGTCATGAACAACTACACGCTGAACACCGCGGACCGCCTCACCCACCTCAAGATCGTGGCTGTGTCGCTGGTCGCTGGCATCGTCGTCGTCGGCGTCGGCATCGCCGCCCGCCCGGAGCTGCCCGACATGAGCACGCGCCTGGAAAGCCGCGCGCCGGTGCTCAAGGCCGGCAAGCCGGTGGTCTGGACCCAGTCGGACCGGGTCACCATCCGCTAGATTTTCGAGACTTTCACCACCATCGACCTTTCGCGCGCCTTCGGGCGCGCGATTTTTTTGCGGCGGATGTCAGACCGGCATCGTTGCGGGCGCGCATCAGGCCGATGGCGTCGAGTTCGGCCTGCTCCTGGGCGGCCTGCTCGGCGCGCTCGCGCATCTGGTCGCGCTCGTCGAGCAACTCGACCTTCTTGAGCTCCTCGAAGGCCTCCGCCAGGGCCTCCTTGGCGTCGTTGAGCTGGACCTTCAGCTCGTCGGCCGAATGCTTGAGGTTCTCGCGCCGCTGGATCGCCGCCTTGGCGTAGGTCGGATAGGCGAAATGGGTCGGATCGTGGATGCCGGCGCGATCCTGCTCGATCTTGATCTCGCGCTCGAGATCGTTGGCCATGCGCTCGAACTCGGCGATCATGCCCTCGATCTGCATGACCTTCCGGCGCTTCTCGTCGACCTGAAACTTCTTCAGGCGAATGAGCGTATCGCGTGACTTCATCGACTCTTACTCCCCCGAAGCCGCGAGGACGTGACACGGCCCGCCGGCCGCACCCGTAACAGCGGGCAACCAGGGGGAGTGTGGCGCGATAACGTTAGTTTTCGGTTTCCACCGCACGCCGCAACGGTAAGGAACCGGATTTTTCTGTGGCCAACAGCTTGGAAGCCTATGATTGGCCCTTGGCGTTCCGGCGTGCGGCGCCGCGGGGTCCGGCAGGATCTCGGCCAGCCGCTGATATCCCTCGGCCAAGCTGGTGGAGTCGCTCTTTCTCTGGCCCAGGAAGGCCTCCAGGGCGGGGTGCAGCCCGATCGCCTCGTCGACCTCGGCGCTCGAGCCCGGCCGGTAGGCGCCGAGCCGGATCAGTTCCTCCATGTCGGCGTAGGTCGCCATGACCTTGCGGGCGCGCGCCAGCACATCGAGATAGGCCGGATCGGCCGACCGCGGCATCGAGCGCGACACCGATTTCAGCACGTTGATCGCCGGGTAGCGGCCGCGCTCGGCGATCGCGCGCTCCATCACGATATGGCCGTCGAGGATGGCCCGCACCGCGTCGGCGATCGGCTCGTTGTGGTCGTCGCCCTCGACCAGCACCGTGAAGATGCCGGTGATGGTGCCCTCGCCCGGCCCGGTGCCGGCGCGCTCCAGCAGCCGCGGCAGCTCGGCAAACACCGTCGGCGTATAGCCTTTGGCGGTCGGCGGCTCGCCGGTGGCAAGCCCGATCTCGCGCTGGGCGACGGCAAAGCGCGTGACCGAGTCCATCAGCAGCAGCACGTGCTGGGCCTGGTCGCGGAAATATTCGGCGATGGCGAGCGTCAGATAGGCGGCCTGGCGGCGCATCAGCGCCGGCTCGTCGGAGGTCGCCACCACCACGACCGAGCGGGCCAGGCCCTGCTTCGCCGAGGTCGTCCTGGAGGAATTCCTGCACCTCGCGGCCGCGCTCGCCGATCAGCCCGATCACCGAGACGTCGGCGACGACGTTGCGCGCCAGCATCGACAGCAGCACCGACTTGCCGACGCCGGAGCCGGAGAAGATGCCCATGCGCTGGCCGTGGCAGCAGGTGATGAAGGTGTTGAGCGCGCGGACGCCGAGATCGATCGGAGCGCCGACGCGCTTGCGGGCATGGGCGGCCGGCGGCGACGCCCGGAACGGATAGGGCGTCGGCCCCGACGGCAGCGGGCCCTTGCCGTCGATCGGCTCGCCCATGGCGTTGACGACCCGGCCGAGCCAGGCCTGCGACGGCCGCACCGCCGCCCGCACCGCCGACACCACCGCCCGGCAGCCGCGCCGCACCCCTTCCAGCGGCGCAAACGGCATCAGCAGCGCATTGCCGCCGGAAAAGCCGACCACCTCGCAGGGGATCGGCACGGCTTGCCCTGGACCTGGTCTCGATGACGACGCGGGCGCCGACCGACATGGCGTGCAGCGGTCCCGCCACCTCGACCATCAGTCCGCGCACGCCGACCACGCGGCCGTAAACCTCGTTTCCGTCCAGTTCCTCGATCTGCTCGAGCAAAGCCCTCATCAGCGGGCAGTCCCGCCGGTAACCAGTTGAGGGCGCTTCTTAACCCGCTGTTTACCCGCGTCGTTAATCATTACGTCACCGTCGTTGGGATTAAGGCATCGCTCACCCACATGAGACTGGAAGGGGTGAGTCGCGACGAGTCGGTTGATGCCGACTCTTAAAGTGGAACATGAACGAAAGCGTGGCCAAAAAACCACTCTCTGGGCAACATCTTACGGCGATTCGGCCGATTTATGGCCAGCTGTGGATTGCGCTCGGAGAATTAGGTTTTGTTAACCATGCTTCGTTAACGTTCCGAATCGTATTGTCCCAAGGCGTTTTCACGGGCCGCCATTGCGGCGCGTCAAGTTTGAGCCCGCAGCGGCGAAGAAGGGGACTGGCATGCGCGTCTTGCTGATTGAGGACGATAGCGCCACAGCGCAATCGATCGAGCTGATGCTCAAGTCCGAGAGCTTCAACGTCTACACGACGGATCTCGGCGAAGAGGGTGTCGACCTCGGCAAGCTCTACGACTACGACATCATCCTGCTCGACCTGAACCTGCCGGACATGTCCGGCTTCGAGGTTCTGCGGTCGCTGCGGGTCTCCAAGGTCAAGACTCCGATCCTGATCCTGTCCGGCCTCGCCGGCATCGAGGACAAGGTGAAGGGCCTGGGCTTCGGCGCCGACGACTACATGACCAAGCCGTTCCACAAGGACGAGCTGATCGCGCGCATCCACGCCATCGTGCGCCGCTCCAAGGGTCATGCCCAGTCGGTCATCAACACCGGCGACCTCACCGTCAACCTCGACCAGAAGACCGTCGAAGTGGCCGGCGCCCGCGTGCACCTGACCGGCAAGGAATATCAGATGCTGGAGCTGCTCTCGCTCCGCAAGGGCACCACGCTGACCAAGGAGATGTTCCTCAATCATCTCTACGGCGGCATGGACGAGCCCGAGCTCAAGATCATCGACGTGTTCATCTGCAAGCTCCGCAAGAAGCTTGCGAACGCCTCGAACGGCAAGAACTACATCGAGACGGTGTGGGGCCGCGGCTACGTGCTGCGCGAGCCGACCGAGGAAGAGTCGAGAATTCCGGCGTAAGCCGAAGGGCAGAGACGAGACGAAAACCCCGCCGCAAGGCGGGGTTTTTGTTTTGTGTCCACGCGCCAATCACAGATTCGATTTTCAAACAGCCGGCGCGCGCGTTTAGCCAACGCTCCGCCGCCCCTGTTCTTTGAAAGGCGCGGGGTGCGCCTTCAGTCTTGTCCCTCAAAGTGTGAGGGAGCGGAGCGCCGGAAGGCGCTTGAAAATGTCACGCCTTGCGGCGCCGGGTCCGCCGCGCACGGACCCCCGCCTCTCAGCGCTCCACTGCGGCGATTTTGCACCCCGGGGCCGTACTTCCGCGACTCGGACAGCGGACTCTTCGCCCGCCCTATCACCCGGCTTTCGCCGGGCTGGTCCTGCCGCGTCCAGCTCATTGCAGAGCGCCCCCACGTAGTTGCGGAGGACGGCTACCCGAGGCCTCCCGGAGGCAGGTTTACGAGACCTGCCCGCAGGCGCCGCACCTCGCTCCGTCATCCAAGCGTCCCTAGAAGACGCCCTCGATGAGCGAGGCACGCGAACGATAAGGCCGGTTCGGGGGCGCGGGGATAAGTTTTTTAATTCGCGAGCAAATTCAACGACCGAAGATGAACAAGCGCGGGGATAGCCCCCGCGCCGCTACGTCGCCGTCTTCGGACCGCTCCTCAGGATGGCTGGCACCGCTCCAGCCAGCTGGATCCCGGGTCGCCGCTACGCGCGCCCCGGGATGACGGCTGCGCTCCGCGAAGCGAGTGCTCTCGACGAGGACCTCCCGGCAACTAGCACCTTATCATTCGCGTCGTGGAAGATGACGCCGAGCGTGTGGCGATGGCCGATCGCGGATGCGGCTGACGCCGTGGCGCATGTTGACGCGATAGATGCCGCGCGTGCCCTGCACCGGCCGGTGATGCACCGGAAAGATCACCGCTTCGCCCTGGCCGAGCGGCACCACCTCGGCGCGCGACTGCATGCGCGGGCGCTGCTCGGTCAGCACGAACTCGCCGCCGGAGAAATCGGCGCCCGGCTGCGACAGCAGCACCGTGGCCTGCAGCGGAAAGACATGCTCGCCGTAAAGGTCCTGGTGCAGGCAATTGTAGTCGCCCGGGCCGTACTGCAGCAGCAGCGGCGTCGGCCGCGTCTGGCCGGCCTTGTGGCAGCGCTTGAGAAAATCCTCGTGCGTCGGCCGGAAAGCGGACGGCGATGCCCATCGCCTCGTTCCAGCGATTGGCGATCTCCGCGAGCCGCGGATAGAGCGCGGTGCGCAGCGCGCCGAATCGGCTCGGGCAACGGATAGGCGAAATATTTGTATTCGCCGCGGCCGAAGCCGTGCCGCGCCATGATCACACGGCTGCGGAACGGCTTGTCCTCGGGATAGAGCGCCGGCGAGCGCCGCGCATTCCTCCGGCGTCAGCAGCGGGCCGGTCACGGCGCAGCCGTGCGCGTCCAGATCGGCCGCCATCGCAGCCCAATCGAGCGCGGCAATCCGCGCGCCGATGTCATCCGACGTCGACGGGCTTGTGCTTCGGCGGTGCTGTTTCGCTCGCATGGCGGTCTCCTGTTCATCCGAACCTAGGCTCTCGCGGCGGCAGGCAGCCACCCGAAACCCGCGAAGCAGCCTGGACTCGACCGCCCGCTGCGGTCCGCTAGAAAATCCAGGCAGGAAGGCAAGGCAAAGACAATGAAGATCACAGTGCGTGGCGTTCGCAGCGTCGATATCGAGATGAGCCAGCCGGAGCGCGCGGCGGAGTTCTACAGCAGGATCTGGAATCTGACCGAGGTCGAGCGCAAGGACGGCTCGATCTGGTTTCGCGGCACCGGCCCCTATCACCACATCCTTGCCATCCATCAGGCGCGCGGGCCCGCCGCGATGCGCCGCCTGACGTTCGACGCCGCCAACCGCGACATCGTCCATGCACTGCACCAGAAGGTGGTGGCCAGCGGCTGCACCGCCGAGGCGCCGCATGAGATCGACGCGCCGGGCGGCGGCTATGGCTTCGGCTTCGCCGATGTCGAGGGCCGCAATCTCGCGATCGTCTGCGACGCGCGCGATCACAAGGACACCGCCGACGTGCGCGACCGGCCGCGCAAGATCGCCCATGTGAACCTCAACGCCGCGCAGCTCGATAAGACCAATGCCTTCCTGACCGACGTGCTGGGCTTCCGCTGGGTCGATCACAGCGGGCCGCTGTACTTCTTCCACTGCGACAATCCCGACCACTCGTCGATCGTCACCGGTCAAACCAAGACGCCGACCCTCAACCACGTGTCGTTCGAGATGCCGGACCTCGAATCGTGCATGCGTGGCGGCGGACGGATGCGCGACGCCGGCTATCCGATCGAATGGGGTCCCGGCCGCCACGGCTCCGGCAACAACGTGTTCTGCTATTTCGCAGGCCCCGAGGAATTCCCGATCGAATACACCGCCGAGGTGATGCAGATCGACGACACCTACCAGTTTCACGGCCCGGAATACTGGAAGTGGCCGCCGGGGCGGCTCGACCAATGGGGCATCACGCCGCCGCACACCGCGCGCTGGAAGCGCATCCAGGACCTGGTGCTGTTCACGCCGGGCCAGCACCGCCTATGAAAGCCATCCAGATCAGCCGCACCGGCGGCCCCGACGTGCTCGACCTTGTCGAGGTGCCGACGCCGTCGCCCGGACCGGGCGAGGTGCTGGTCAAGGCCGACGCCATCGGCGTGAATTACTTCGACACCATGATCCGCACCGGCCGCTACCGCTGGATGCCGAAGCTGCCGTTCGTGCTGGGCAACGAGATGAGCGGCCATGTCGCGGCGCTCGGCCCGGGCGTCACCACGCTCAAGGTCGGGCAGCAGGTGTTCGTCGCCGGCTACGAGATCGGCAACCGCGGCGGGCTCTACGCCGAATATGCCGCGGTGCCGGAGCAGGCGGCGTGGCCGCTGCCGGACGGCGTCGGCGCCGACGAGGCGACCGCGCTGACCAACTACCAGCTCGCGATCATCCTGCTGCACCACGCCGCGCGCGGCATCACGCCGAAGACCGTCGTGGTCTATGGCGCGGCCGGCGGCGTCGGCTCCGCGCTGATCGACGTGGCGCGGCTGGCCGGCGCGAGCGTGATCGGCACCGCGGGCGGCGCGGACAAATGCGCCTTCGTGCGGGCGCGCGGCGCCGAGCACGCCATCGACTACACCAAGGAGAACGTGGTCGAGCGCGTGCTGGCGCTGACGCAGCGGCCGCGGCGCCGACATCCTGTTCGACCATGTCGCCGGCAAGGCCTTCACCGACGGGCTGAAGATGGTCGCGCCGCTCGGCATGATCGTGTCCTACGCGGTGCTGGGCGGCATGCCGGAGACCGACCTGTTCAAGGAGATGCGCGGCAACATCGAGAAGAGCCCGGCGGTGCGCTGCTTCACCATGCACACCTACGATCACATGGAGGAGCCGCGGCGCGAGGCGATGGCGCGGGCGGTGGAACTGCTCGGCAGCGGCAAGGTGAAGCCCGCGATCGCGGCGCGGCTGCCGCTGGCCGAGGCGCGGCGCGCGCATGAGATGATCGAAGCGCGGAGCGCGATGGGAAAGATCGTGCTGAAGCCGTGAGGTCAGCGCGCGCCGGCTGCCGCTGCAGCGGGCGCCGGCGGAAAGCTGATGATGTTGCCGGCGAGCGGCGCGCCGCCCGGCTGGGCATAGACGCCGCGCTTGTCGGGGATCGGCTTGAAGCGGTCGGTCAGGCCGACCACCGTCTCGGCGCCGCCCAGCACCAGGAAGCCGTCGCGCTCGGTGACGTCGGCGATGCGCTCCAGCACGCCGATCTTGGTGGCCTGATCGAAATAGATCAGCACGTTGCGGCACAGCACCAGGTCGAAACGGCCGAGATGGGAGAAGTCGTTGAGCAGGTTGAGCGGCATGAACTTCACCATGCCGCGGATCTCCGGCGCGATCTGCCAGGTCTCGCCGACCTGCGTGAAATACTTGATCAGCATCAGCGCCGGCAGGCCGCGCTGCACCTCGAACTGGCTGTAGATGCCGCTCTTGGCCTTTTCCAGCACCTCGGTGGAGAGGTCGGTGGCGACGATCTCGATGCGCCAGCCGCGCAGATCCTTGCCCATCTCCTTCAGCGCGATGGCGAGCGAATAAGGCTCCTGGCCGGTGGCGGCGGCGGCGCACCAGATGCGGATGCGCCGGCTCGCGGCGCGCGCGGCGAGCAGCGCCGGCATGATGGTGTCGCGGAAATGCTCGAACGGCAGCTTGTCGCGGAAGAAGAACGACTCGTTCGTCGTCATCGCCTCGACCACCTCGACGATCAGCGGCTCGGCGTCCGGGCCCGCGCAGCTTGGCGACGAGGCCGGTGAGATTGAACAGGCCGGCCTTGCGCGCGACCGGCAGAAGCCGGCTCTCGACGAGGTAGTGCTTCTCCGCCGACAGCACGAGGCCGGAGCGCGTCTTCAGGAGCTTGCGCAGATATTCGTAATCGTGCGGCGTCATGAGCGGGCACCCAGGAACAGCCGCGACACCTTCGGCGCGATCTGATCGAGCGGCAGCACCGCCGAGCAGACGCCGGCCGCGACCGCGGCGCCCGGGCATGCCCCAGACCACGGGGTCGCTTCGTCCTGGGCGATGACGCTGCCGCCGGCCTCGACGATGTCGGCGGCGCCGTCGGTGCCGTCGGTGCCCATGCCGGTCAGGATCAGCGCCAGATTCCAGGAGCCCCAGACTTCGGCCGCGGAGGCAAACAGCGGATCGACCGCGGGCTTGCAGTAGTGCACCGGCGCGCCGTCATCGAGCACGATCACCGCGGTGCCGTCGCGGCGCGCGACCTTCATGTGCCGGCCGCCGGGCGCGAGATAGATGTGGCCCGCCAGCACCGGCTCGCCGTCGACCGCCTCGTGCACGGGCTTGGCGCCGGCGCGGGTCAGATGCTCGGCGAGGATGGTGGTGAAGGTCGCCGGCATGTGCTGCGTGATCAGGATCGGCGCGCTTTCGGTGACGGCGTCGAGCCGCGAGATCAGCCGGGTCAGCGCCTGCGGTCCGCCGGTCGAGGCGCCGATCAGCAGAACGCGCGGCGGCATCGACGGAGAACGGGCGGAGCTTGAACTGGCTGCCGTCGGCTTCGGCCGCCGGCGTCCGCCATTTGACGGTGCGCTGCACGGTGCCGCCGAGCCGCCGCAGCGCCGGATTGACGGAGGCGCGCGGATAGGGCGGCGGCAGCGGGCGCTTCTTGCGGCGCAGCGCCGAGCGCCTGGATTTTCTCGATCAGCTCGCGCTGGAAGGCGGCCGAGGTCATCACGCCGCCTTCGGCGGCGGGCTTGGGGATGTAGTCGGCGGCGCCGAGCGCCAGCGCCTTCAGGTCACCTCGGCGTGGTCGCGGGTGAGCGCCGAGGCCATGATCACGACGAGATCGCGGCGGCGCTCGCAGAAGCTTGCGGCAGGGTCGAGATGCCGTCGAGCTCGGGCATCTCGACGTCGAGCACGACGACGTCGGGCCGGGCGTGGTCGAGCCGCTCGATCGCCTCGCGGCCGTTGCGCAGCGCGGCGACGAGCTTGAGCCCCGGCGTCTCCTCGATCCAGCGCGACAGCAGGCTGCGCACGACGGCGGCGTCGTCGACCACCATGACGCGGATTTCATCCGGCGCCGAAACGATCGGCGCGGCAGACAGGACTGGGGCAATGACACTCATCGCAACGCGTTACTCTCGACTGCACGAACCACAACGCACGGCGGTCCGAACGGATCGCCGATAGATCAGCCCGACTTCCTGGAACTTCGCCTCGACGATCTCCTTGTCGAACGGCTTCATGATGTACTCGTTGGCGCCGGCATGCAGCGCGCGCGCGATGTGCGCGACGTCGTTCTCGGTGGTGCAGAACACCACCTTGGGCCGGTCGCCGCCGGGCAGCCGGCGCAGCGCCTTGAGGAACTCGTAGCCGTCCATCTTCGGCATGTTCCAGTCGAGCAGGATCGCGTCCGGAAGCTGGCGCTGGCATGCGCCGAGCGCCTGCTCGCCGTCCTCGGCCTCGGTGATCTCGAACTCCATGCCCTCCAGAATGCGGCGGGCCACTTTCCTGATGACGCTGGAGTCATCCACCACCAAACAACTTTTCATGCACGCTTACTCCTTTGAACTCTTGCTTGCTCCAACTGCTGCCTCATGCGGCAACCGCACCGTTCTTGATGTCCAGCACGCGATCGACGTCGAGCACGACCATGAGCTGGCCTTCGAGCCGATAGATGCCGGCGGCCACCCGCGACAGCCGCGGGTCGAGATTGGCGGGCTTCGCCTCGCAGGCGCTGTTGCGAAGCGCCATCACCTCGCCGACCGCATCGACCAGGAGGCCGTAGGACTCGCCCTTGAGTCTCGATGCCGATCGCCATCACCGGCGCACCCGGCTCGCGCGCGCCGAGATCGAGCCGCGAGCGCATGTCGATCGCGGTGACGACGCGGCCGCGCAGATTGAGAATGCCGGCCACCTCCGGCGGCGCCAGCGGCACCCGCGTCAGGCGGTCCGGCACGAACACGTCCTGCACGCGGAAGATCGGCAGGCCGAACATATGATCGCCGATCGTCACCGTGACGTATTCGGTGATGAGCTCGGCGGTCGTTGTCGTGTGCCGGTTGCCATGTGCGTCTATGCCGCCTGGATGATGTCGGCGGTCTGCTCCTTGAGCGCCGCGATGAGGCTCTGGCGATCGAACTTGGCGACGTAGTCGTGGAAGCCGACCTTGCGGCCGCGCTCGATCGATTCCGGCGAGCTGATGACGACGACAGCGCGATGATCGGCATTTCGCCGAACTGCTGCTCGCCGCGCACCGCCTCGGCCAGCGCGAAGCCGTCCATGTCCGGCATGTCGATGTCGGTGACCAGCGCATCGAAGCGGCGGCCCTTCTTGAGCGATCGCCAGCGCCTCGCGGCGCGCTCGAAACCGCCGTCACCTCGTAGCCCGCGGCCTTGAGCACCGGCGACAGCATGTTGCGGAAGAACGCCGAGTCGTCGACCAGGAGCAGCGTGCGCGTCTTGCCGATGAGCTGCGCAGCTCCTTGCCGCGGAACCAGTCGGCATAGGCGAGCGGCAGGAAATGGCCGACGTCGATGATCTCGGTGGCCTGGCCGCGCACCACGGCCGAGCCCAGCACGCCGGCGCGGTCGCTGCCGACCTGGATGTCGAGCTTGTCCTCGACGATGTCGACGATCTCGTCGACCACGAGGCCCATCGAGCGGTTGCCGTCGGAGAACACCAGCAGCGGCTGCGCGCCGTCGCGCTTGATCTTGACCTCGTCGCTGACGCGGACGAGCGGCATCAGCTGGCCGCGGTACTGCACCATGTGGCGGCCGTTCGAGAGCTCGATCTTCTTGCAGTCGATCTCCTCGAGCCGCGTGACGAGCGACAGCGGCACCGCCTTCGGCTCCGGCGAGCCGGCGCGGAACACCAGCAGCGACACGGTGTTTTCGGCGGCAGCGCGCTGCTCGGCCTCGGCTGTCGGCCTGGGCCGCCGTGGTCGAGGCGACCGAGGTGCCGATCTCCTGCGACACGCCGTTCGGATCGATGATCATGATCACCGAGCCGTCGCCGAGAATGGTGTTGCCGGAGAACATGCCGATGTGGCGGAGCTTGCTCGCCATCGGCTTGACCACGATTTCCTCGGTGTGGAACACGCTGTCCACCACGACGCCGAAGGTCTGCGCGCCGACGTGGGTGACGACGATGAAGCCCTTCTCCGGGATCGCCTTGCTCGCCATCGAGCTTGAGAAGGCTGCTGACAGGCGCGACGAGCGGCAGGAGCTTGTTGCGAAGCCGCAGCACCGCGGCGTCCTTGATGCGCTCGATGCGATGCTCGGACTTGGCGTGGACGCGAACCAGCTCGACCACGGAAAGCTGCGGGATGGCGAAGCGCTCGCCGCCGGCTTCCACGATCAGCGCCGAGACGATGGCGAGCGTCAGCGGAATCTTGATGGTGAAGCTCAGGCCCTTGCCCTGCACCGACTGCACGTCGATGCTGCCGCCGATCTGATCGATGTTGTTGCGCACCACGTCCATGCCGACGCCGCGGCCGGACACGCTGGTGATCGTTCTGCGCGGTCGAGAAGCCGGGCGTGAAGATGAATTTCTGGATCTGCGCTTCCGACATCTTGTCGAGCTCGGCCTCGGTCGCGAGCCCGTTGGCCAGCGCCTTGTCGCGGATGCGCTTGATGTCGAGGCCGCGGCCGTCGTCGGCGACGCCGATGATGATGTGGCCGCCTTCGTGATAGGCGGAGAGCCGGATGATGCCCTTCTCCGGCTTGCCGGCGGCGATCCGCTCGGCGCGCGACTCCAGGCCGTGGTCGGCGGAGTTGCGCACCATGTGGGTGAGCGGATCCTTGATGCGCTCCAGCACCTGGCGATCGAGCTCGGTGTCGGCGCCGTGCATCTCAAGCTCGATGTCCTTGCCGAGCTCGGCGGACAGATCGCGGACGATGCGCGGCAGCTTCTGCCAGGCGTTGCCGATCGGCTGCATGCGCGTGCGCATGACGCCGTCCTGCAGCTCGGCGGTGACGTTGGACAGCCGCTGCAACGGCACCTTGAATTCGGACTCGTCGTGGCGGCGCACGATGTCGAGGAGCTGGTTGCGGGTCAGCACCAGCTCCGACACCATGGTCATCAGGTTTTCGAGCGTATCGACGCTGACGCGGATCGATTTGCTGGCGACCGTGTCCTCGGCCTTGTCGTCGGACTTTTCGTCGGACTTGTCTCTCGGTCTTGTTCTTGGTCTCTGCCTCTGCCGCTGGCGGGAGCTGCCGTCTGGATCGTTGGGCCCGGCGTCTCGCGGAACACGCGCTCCAGTTCGTCGAGCGAAACCTCGCCGGGGCGAAGCGGCCGCTCCAGCGTCTGCGGCACCAGGGTGCCGACGGTCCATGCCGAAAACGGCGCCGCTTCGGCGGCCACGCCGGCCTGCCGCACCATCTCTTCGAGCTTGCCGATCAGATCGGTGTCGGCGCCCTCCGGCTCGCGCTGATGGGCTTCGAGCTCGGCGAGGATTTCCTTGATGCGGTCGATGGTGAACAGCACCAGCGTGACGGCCTCGCCGGTCACCGGCATGCCGTCGCGGAATTTGCTCATCAGGGTTTCGGCCGCGTGCGCCAGCGTCTTCGAGGCGCGGCAGGCCGAGGAAACCGCAGGTGCCCTTGATGGTGTGGACGAGGCGGAAGACGTTGCCGAGAATTTCGGCGTTGTTGGGCTCCTGCTCGAAACGCACGAGCTCGACGTCGACCACGTCGAGGCTCTCGTTGGTCTCGATCAGGAATTCCTTGAGCAGGTCGTCCATCGCCAGCAGCCTTCGCCCGGGGGACGCTGGCCGCCTGACCAGATCCGCCCGAGCGACGCGCAGTGTGGCTTTGAGGCGTTTAATTTCTGTTGAGCAGCGAACGAGTGCAATTGGCGTTAACGCGGACGTTAACGCGGCGCGTTGCAGCGCCTCGATTCGCCGCGAGTAGAACATCCAGCGCTAAGCCGCGGCCCGCTCCGAGTTCGCGACCGTCGCGACCACCACGGCATCGCCTTCGGCCGCCATGGCGACGCTGAGCCCGCAATTCTTGGCGAGCAGGCTCGTGTAGAACGGCTGGATCGCATGGGCATCGATCGGATGCTCGGCCGAGCCGCCCGCCAGCAGCGGCGGGATCGACTGCGGCACCTTGGCGTTGGTGCCGGTCGAGGTCACCTTGAAGCCGACGGTGTCGCCCTCGCCGACCGGATCGACGGTGAGCTGGCCGCCGCGCGGGATCGCCTGGGCGGCGAGCAGCATCATGTTGAGCAGGAGCTTGACCCGGTTCTTGGCCAGCAGCACGCGCGGCAGATTCCAGGCGACCTTGGTCTTCTCGTCCTCCATCAGGCCGCGCGTCACCTTTTCGGCGTCGCCGGTGTCGATCTGGGCGCCGGCCGAGCCCGCGGCGCCGAAGGCGATCCGGCAGAACTGCAGCTTGGCCGAGGCCGTCCGGGCGCTCTTCTTGATGAGGTCCATGGCGAATTTGGTGGTTTCTTCGTCCTTGCCCTCCTCCATCACCTCAAGACCGTTCATGATCGCGCCGACCGGGCTGATCAGGTCGTGGCAGACCCGCGAACACAGCAGGGCTGCGAGGTCGAGGCCTTCGAGAGCGACAGAGCCGGACATCAAGTCCTCCAGGATGGCTGGTGGTGACATCTGCACGTTTAGGCGATTCGGGCGTCGAGCGTGAGCGGGCGATGTGATAAATCGCAGCTGCTTCGACGAGGGGGCTTGGTGGCCGGCAAAATCCGAATTTGCTGAGCTGCTTGATGGACTTACGCTGATCGCATCGCGCGCGGCCGCGGCCATCCTGGCGGTGCCGCGGGATCGACCTGAACCAGCGCGCACAAGCCGGATTCCTCGCCGGTCACAGCGGCCGATGAGGCCGTCGGAGGCCGTCATCCTGCGACGGCCTGGCCGCGCTCCTGCCCGGATGTTCCGATCGTGTCGGAGGAGACCACCGGCAACCGCGCTGGTCGGAGAAGCTGGGCCGGCGCTTCTTCCTGGTCGATCCGCTCGACGGCACGCGCGAATTCCTCGCCGGCCTCGATGAGTTCACCGTCAACATCGCGCTGATCGAGAACGACACGCCGGTCGCTGGGCGTGGTCGCGGCGCCGGCCCGCGGCCTGATCTGGCGCGGTCAGGTCGGCCACGGCGCCGAGCGGCTGGCGCTATCGCCGGGCGCGCGCCGGACGCGGCGCGCGAACGCGTCGCCATCCGCACCCGGGCGCGGCCCGCGAGCGGCGCGCGCGTGCTGATCAGCCGCTCGCATCTCGATGCGGCCACCGACGCCTATGTCGATCGCCTGTCGCGAGCCGGAGCGGATCGCCTGCGGCTCGGCGCTGAAATTCTGCCTGCTGGCGGAAGGCTCAGCCGATCTCTATCCGCGGCTTGGGCCGACCTCGGAATGGGACATCGCAGCGGGCCACGCCGTGCTGGTCGCGGCCGGCGGCGCAGATGCGCCGGCCCGACGGCAGCGCGCTTCGCTACGGCCAGGCACGAGTTTCGCGTGTCCGGGCTTCATCGCCAGCGGGCGACGTCCGCAGCGCCGGCTAATCGCGGACCAGGGTGCGCTGCACCGCCGGCCAGTTCCGCTCGGCGGCCTCGATGGCGGTCTCGGGGTCGCGGGCAAAGGCCGCCCGCGCCTCGGCGCTGTAGAACAGATAAAGCCGCTGCTCGGCGATCAGCCAGAGCGCCGGATGTCCCGGCGTCGCGGCGCCGCGCGCCACCGCCATCGGATCGTGGCCGCCGAAGCGCGGCGCATAGACCTCGGGGGCGGCGGCGAATGCCGCGCGGTTGCCTTCGTTGCGGAAGCGCCAGGTGGCGCCGCCGGAGCGAAATTCCAGCTCGGCGCGGCCCTGCCTGCGGCGCGCCATCGACGAAATAGGCGACCGGGTCGAAGCCATCGATGGCCAACCCGGTGTAGCGGTTGATCACCACCCATTCGGTCGTGGCGGCGCCGATCGGGCTGCGGCGCAGAGCCGGCGGCCAGCGCCGACGACCCCGCAAAATGGCCGCGAGCAAGGCCCGGGAATGGCGCGACTTCCGTTCCTGCCGCGCTGCCGTCATATTCCACGCCTGTGGTGCTTTGATTCGAGTTCCCTGCCGGCGAACGCTACGGCAGCCGCATGAGCAACGGGTTAAGCGGGGCCGTCGGCCCGCCCTC
Source organism: uncultured Alphaproteobacteria bacterium (assembly GCA_963785665.1). Lineage (GTDB taxonomy): Bacteria > Pseudomonadota > Alphaproteobacteria > Rhizobiales > Xanthobacteraceae > Z2-YC6860. The sequence continues at coordinate 28,406 of CAWAWF010000011.1, read as the reverse complement.
GAGGGAGCACCTGATGCGCGCCAAACCGCTTCGCGCGCTGCCGATCCGCGTTCGCCGCCGCGGCCCTGACTGCTCTCGGCGCCATCAGTCGCGGCCGCGCAGCGGCAGCGCAGAGCGGCCCGCCGCCCGGGTACGCTGCCGGCCAACGAGAGCCGCTTCAACGCCGAGCGAAATCGTCAACGCCGGCCACAATTTCTTCGGCACGGTGTCGCGCGGGCTCGCGCAGGTCGTCGAGCGGGCGGTCAGCACATGGGGCCTGCCGAACGGCTACGTCCTCGGCGAGGAGGCCGGCGGCGCCTTCGTGGCGGGGCTGCGCTACGGCGAGGGCATGCTCTACACCAAGAATGCCGGCGACCTGAAGGTGTACTGGCAGGGGCCGTCGATCGGCTGGGACGTCGGCGGCGAAGGCGCCCGGACCATGATGCTGATCTACAACCTGCCGAACACCGGCGCGATCTACGAGCGTTTCGGCGGCATCGACGGCTCCGCCTACTTTATCGGCGGCTTCGGCATGACGGCGCTGACCGCCAACCACATCGTGGTGGTGCCGATCCGCTCGGGCGTTGGACTGCGGCTCGGCGCCAACATCGGCTACCTGAAGTTCACGCCGAAGGCGACCTGGAACCCGCTTTAGATTCTGGCCGCTTTAACAGTTCCGCCGAGCATTTACGCTAAATGCCGGTAATTCTGGAAGCCGTCACGCGCCATGGCATGGTTGTGTTTCGGCATCATTTCCGGGTCGGAGGCCCCCGTCCATGATCGAGCCGATCATGTTCTTTGGTATTGGCTTTTTGGTCGCGAGCCTGTTCGGGCTCGTGCTGATTCCGCTCGTCCACAATCGCGCGGTGCGGCTGACCATGCGGCGGCTGGAGGCGGCGACGCCGCTGTCGATGGCGGAAATCCAGGCCGACAAGGACCAGCTCCGCGCCGAATTCGCCATGTCGACCCGGCGGCTCGAGCTTTCGGTCGAGCAGATGAAGACCAAGACCACGAGCCAGCTCGCCGAGCTCGGCAAGAAGACCGACGCGATCAACCGCCTCAAGGTCGAGCTTGGCGAAAAGACCGCCGCGATCTTCTCGCTGGAAGCGCGCGAGAAATCGCTCAAGGATCAATTGCACGCCACCGAGTCCGAGCACTCGGTCAAGATCGGCGCGCTGCGCGAAGCCGAGCGCATGCTGTCGGACAAGCAGGCCGAGCTTGCCAAGGTCTCCGCCGATCTCGGCGAGCGCTCCGCCACCGCCGACAGCCAGCGCGTCGAAGCGACCGCGCTGCGCGTCCAGGTCGAGGCGCTGAAGGAGCGCGTCAGCGTCCACGAGCGCGAGGCCCACGAAATCGGCGACCGGCTGACCCGCGAGCGCCAGGATGCCGCCGCCGCCACCGCCGAGCTCAACGAGGCGCGCGGCAAGGTCGAGAAGCTGAGCGACCGGGTGATGGAGCTCGAGCGCGCGCTGGTGGCGCAGACCACCGAAGCCGAAGTGCTGGCCGGCGCGTGCAGGAGCTCGAAACCCGCATGGTCGAGCAGGCGCAAGATCTCTGTCCGAACGCGAGCTCGAGATTTCGCGGCTGAACGAGACGCTCGCGGCCGCCACAAGACCGAGATCGATCTGCGCGCCGAGCTCGCCAACGCCGCGCAACCGCGGCCGCGCCGCGACCGAGGGCCTCGACAAGGAAAAGGCGCTGATCGAGGATCAGCTCGCCCAGTCGAAGGCCGAGCGCACCAAGCTGCAGCAGGAAATCGCCGCGCATGAAGCGCGAGGCCGAGCAGACCTGGGCGGCCGAGCGGGTGGAGAACGCGCTGCTGCGCGAGCGCATCAACGACATCGCCGCCGAGATCGCGCGGCTGACGGTCGCGCTCGAAGGCGCCGATTCGCCGATCGAGGCGATGCTGCACGAGCGAGCCAGCCGCCACCAATGGGCCGCGTCCCACCAACGGCGAGCGCAGCCGCCGCCGGCGGCGAAGGCAAAGGCAATCTCGCCGACCGCATCCGCGCCCTGCAACTGAAGGCGTCGCGGGTTCCGGCCGCGACCTAGACGATCAACGACTCGCCGCATTCGACGCAGCCGGATCAGATTCCGTCGCTTGAGCATATCTCCGCGCATCATTCGCCGCGTCAGAGCGGGCTTGCAAAGCGGGAACCGATTCCGACTCTTCGAGATCGGCGTCCGGGCATTGCGCCGTCTGCGATCCGTCGCCATGATGCGCCCGCGTGGGGCGCATCATGAGAGCGCGGCATTCATGACGTTCGGTTGGGTCCGTTCCCTGGCGCTTGGCGCAATGGCGCTCGCTCCGCTCATGACGGCTGCGCTTGCCGAAGACGCCGAGATCGCCCACCGCCGCGCGATCGAGCGCGGCGCTTCACCGACGCCGAAATCATCGACGGCTTCTTCAAGGTCACCTTCGGCGCCGAATTCCACATCGCCGGCGGCGTCGACCGCATCCGCAAATACGACGGGCCGATCCGGGTCTATGTCGACAACCGCGCGCAGCCCGACCGCAGCCAGCAGGTCGCCGCGGTCGTCGCCGACATCCGCGCGCGGATCCGCGATCTCGACATCGCCATGACCGGCAAGCGCGAGGACGCCCAGATCATCGTGTCGCTGGTGCGCGACCGCGACCTCGCCCACGCCATCCGCGCGCTCTACGGCATCGACCGCGCCCGCCGCATCCAGCGCTCGCTCGAGCCGCAATGCCTGTCCGGTTTCCGCAAGGACGAGAGCTCGCGCATCCTGCATTCCGACGTGCTGATCGTCGCCGACGCCGGCGAATTCGTGTTCTACGACTGCATCTACGAGGAGCTGCTGCAGTCGCTCGGTCCGATCAACGACGACACCACGGTGCCGTGGACCATGTTCAACGACGACGTCCAGATGGGCTTCTTCGATCTCTACGATCAGTACCTGCTCAACATCCTCTACGACCGGCGCGTCCGGCCCGGGCATGACGCGCGCCGAGGTCGAAGCGCTGCTGCCCGAGGTGCTGCCGCAGGTCCGCGCCTGGGTCGACGAGCACAATCCGCCTTAGCGTATTTGTTTCGGTTGAGTGGAATTGTCACTCGCCGCAGCCTCTTACCTCTCCCCGCCTGCGGGGAGAGGTCGACGCGCGAAGCGCGTCGGGTGAGGGGTACAGTCCTATCGAAATTCATCAGCCCCTCACCCCAACCCTCTCCCCGCAAGAGCGGGGCGAGGGAGTTCGCTGCCGTTTTCGCAATTACTTCGATCAACAAATAAGGCCTAGCCGCCTCGCGCGGAAGCGGCCGATCTTCAGGCTCGCCGCCAGATCGTCGAGCTGCTTGACAACGTCGCCGGCAACTGCACGCCGTTGGCGCTGCGGTCGGCGCGGCGCTTGCGGCGGTCCTCGCCCGGCAGTCGGATGCGGTCGAAGCCCGGCAGCGTCGGCGACGAGCGCAGATCCTTGAGATGCCGGTCCATCTCGGCTGCGAACACCTCCGGCGCGATGAAGCGCGACACGTCGAGCGCGACCACGAACTGGCCGGTGTTGGTCGGGTCCGTTGCCCGGCTCCGGCGAATCGACGACGTCGCGGCCGAACGCCGCGCCGTTCAGCACGCCGGCGAGCAGCCCGATCATCAGCGCCAGCCCGCTGCCCTTGTGGCCGCCGATCGGCAGCAGCACGCCCTCGTCGACCTTCTTCGGATCGAGTGATCGGCTCGCCGGTCTTGCTGTGCACCACCCAGCCCTCCTGCAGCGGCTCGCCGCTGACCTGGCGCTGCCGGATGTTGCCGAACGAGGACACCGAGGTGGCGATGTCGAGCACCACCGGCGCTTCCTTGCCGGCCGGAATCGCGATGGCGATCGGGTTGGTGCCCATCAGCGGCTCGGCGCCGCCCCACGGCGCCATGTGGTTCATCGTCGACACCGCGGCGTAGATGCCGATCATGCCGTGCGCCACCGCCATCTCCGGATAGATGCCGGCGGCGCCGGCGTGATTGGAATTGCGCGCGCCGACCCAGCCGATGCCGGTCTTCCGCGCCAGTTCGATGGCGAGATTCATCGCATAGGTCATCACCAGATGGCCGATGCCGTCGTCGCCATCGACCAGCGCGGTCGAGGGCGAGCGCTGCAGCACCTTGATGTTGGCCTTGGCCTTGACCCGGCCGGACTTGAGCCAGTTGCACGTAGTGGCCGAGGCGAACGATGCCGTGCGCGTCGAAGCCGGTGAGATCGGCCTCGATCATCTGCTTGGCGGCAAGCTCGCGGCATCGGCGGCGGGCACGCCGCAGGCGAGCAGTGCGTCGCGCGTGAACGCGACCATCGCCGCGATGGTGAAACGCGTGGCTCGGCCATGCGGGTTACGCCGCCGCGGCCGCGCGCGCCTTGACCGGGAAATACTTGTCCAGCCAGTCGTAGATCACGCTGCGCACGCGGGCGTTGCTCTCCGAGAACATGAAGTGGTCGGTCTCGGCGAACAGATGCAGATCGCACGGCTGACCGGCGCGCTTGAACATCTCGATCGACTGCTCGGTCGGCGTCACCGAATCGACCGACGAGTGCAGCAGCAGGATCGGCCGGCCGGCGGCCTTGCCGATCACGTCGTCGGCGCGGAAGTCGTACATGCTCTGCGCGGTCTCGGCGGTGAACTCCTGGATCGAGTTCTGCGCCAGATGGCCGCGCAGATGCTGCGGGATCGGCACGATGTCGTAGCGCGGCACCATCAGCGACTGTGCCGGTCTTCTCGCGGTGGCGCTTGCCCTCCGCCAGCATGTCGGTGAACTTCTTCCAGGCCGCCTCGCCCGGATGCTGACCGCGGAACTTGCGCTCGCCGTCGCCCCAGCCGCCCGACGAGATCGCCGCGGCGACGCGCTTGTCGACGCCGCAGACATAGACCGCGATGGCGGCGCCGAAGCTCGAGCCGATCATGCCGATGCGGTCGCCCTCGACGTTCGGATTCTTGGCGAGGAAGGTCGAGCGCGTCGCTCGCCGCCTGCACCTGCTCGAGGCAAATCAGATTGCCGCGCGGGCCTTCGCTCTCGCCGCAGCCCGGCATGTCGAAGCGCAGCGTGACGTAGCCGAGCTTCTCGAACATCTTGCAGGGCTCGAGCACGTTGCTCGAACTCGAATTGCTGCCGAAGCCGTGCATGACGATGAAGGCCGGCCGGCGCTCGCCGGGCTTGCACGCCGTCCGGCACGCGCACCGTGCCGGCGAGCTTGCGGCCCGCGGACTGAAACGTGATTTTGGTCTCGGCCATGCTGCTGTCCTCCCTGCCCGCGCCGGCTCGTGGGCCCGTTGCGCGGCTCGATTCAGGATGTGCCAGATGCGGATGCGGGTGTCCACGAACCGCGGCGGCTGGCAGATGTGCCGGAAATGCCGAACGGAATTCGACGCTGTTCGCCGCAAAGCCAAATGTCGCTGGATTCCGGCTGGTCGGCGCCTTAACCATAATCAAAAGTTAAGACGCCTGGTATGCAAACACTATTGTAGGTGAGCTGCGAACAGCCACTACATCTTGCGTTAACGCGGTGTTGCGCGCCGCCAAAAGACGATGCAGATTAACCGCCAACGGGGAGGCCACCTCGAAGCTGAAGCGCGACATCGCGTCGTGGAGGTGGACATGCTCAATCTCAACCTGACGGCTTTCCAAAGCCAAGAGTTCATCGTCGGCATCGCGGTCGCGGCCATCATGGTCGCGCCCTCGTGCGCCTCATCGCTGTTCCGCAACCTCGCGCTGGCGCTCGCCGCCGGCGCCGTGGTGCTGCTCTACCTGCAGGGCGGGGTCGGCGCGCTGGTCGCGACCTCGACGATGGTGGAGAAGGAAATCCGGGCGCTGCCGGACTTCTCCAACGGGCTGGTGGTCGGGCTCGCGGTGTCCGCGGTGCTGCTGATCGGGCTGCAGAAGCGCGCGGCCTGACGAAATAAGCTCGGCGTCAAACAGAGCAGCCCGGCGGGTCAACCGCCGGGCATTTTTTTACCGGGCCGTGCGCTTCAACACATCCATCAGTTCGGAGACCTTGCGCCGCTGGTCGGCCTTGTTGCCGCTGGTGATCGCGTGCTCGATGCAATGGCCGGCGTGGTCATGCAGGACCTCCTCCTCGACCCCGCGCAGCGCTGCGCGCACCGCCGAGAGCTGCGTCACGATATCGATGCAGTAGCGGTCGTCCTCGACCATCCGGGCGAGGCCGCGCACCTGCCCCTCGATCCGTTGGAGCCGCTTGAGGACAGATGCCTTGGCATCCGTCTGCATGCCCGCTATATACCCCCCCGGGGTATATAGTTCAAGCTGAAAGCGCGGCATGACAGACACGCACGACAAAGTTCAGCATCACGGTCTTCGCCCGGCTGGCGCAGGCGTCAAGGCTGCGGAGCTTGATCCGGTCTGCGGCATGACGGTCGATCCGGCGACGACGCCGCACCGCCACGCCCATCGCGGCGACCACCTATTTCTTCTGCTCCGGCGGCTGCCGCACCAAGTTCGCGGCCGACCCGGGAAGTATCTCGACCCGGCGGCGCGCAAGCCCGCCGCGCCGATGCCGGAAGGCACCATCTTCACCTGCCCGATGCATCCGGAGGTGCGGCAGGAGGGCCCGGGCGCCTGCCCGATCTGCGGCATGGCGCTCGAGCCGGAGATGCCGACCGCCGACGCCGGGCCGAACCCCGAGCTGATCGACATGACGCGGCGGTTCTGGATCGGAGCTGCTGCTGACGGTGCCGGTGGTGGCGCTGGAGATGGGCGGGCACCTGTTCGGCTGGCATCCGCTGATCGCCGATCGCAGTCGAACTGGGTGCAGCTCGCGTTCGCGACGCCGGTGGTGCTGTGGGCGGGCTGGCCGTTCTTCGTGCGCGGCGCGCAATCGATCGCAACCCGCAATCTCAACATGTTCACGCTGATCGCGCTCGGCACCGGCGTCGCCTGGATCTACAGCGTCGTCGCGACCTTCGCGCCGTGGCGTGTTCCCGCCGGCGTTCCGCGGCCACGACGGCGCGGTCGCGGTCTATTTCGAGGCGGCCGCCGTCATCACCGTGCTGGTGCTGCTCGGCCAGGTGCTGGAGCTGCGCGCGCGCGAGCAGACCTCCGGCGCGATCCGCGCGCTGCTCGATCTGGCGCCGAAGACCGCGATCAGCGTCACCGACCATGGCGACGAGGTGGTGGCGCTCGACACCATCGCGGTCGGCGACCGGCTGCGGGTGCGGCCCGGCGACAAGGTGCCGGTCGACGGCGAATTGATCGAGGGCCATTCGACGCTCGACGAGTCGATGGTGACCGGCGAGTCGATGCCGGTCGAGCAAGGATGTCGGCGCCAAGGTGATCGGCGGCACGATCAACCGCAGCGGCGGCTTCGTCATGCGCGCCGAGAAGGTCGGCCGCGACACCATGCTGTCGCGGATCGTGCAGATGGTGGCGACGCGCGCAGCGCTCGCGCGCGCCGATCCAGCGGCTCGCCGATCAGGTCGCCGAATGGTTCGTGCCGGCGGTGATCGCTGGTCGCGGTGCTGGCGTTCTCGGCCTGGGCGACGTTCGGCCCGGAGCCGCGCTACGCCTATGGCCTGGTCGCGGCCGTCACCGTGCTGATCATCGCCTGCCCGTGCGCGCTCGGCCTCGCCACGCCGATGTCGATCATGGTCGGCGTCGGCCGCGGCGCGCGCGACGGCGTGCTGATCAGGAACGCCGAGGCGCTGGAGCGCATGGAGGCGGTCGACACGCTGGTGGTCGACAAGACCGGCACCTTGACGCGAAGGCAAGCCCAAGGTCGTCGCGGTGCAAGGTCGCCGACGGGTGGCGATGAACGCGAAATGCTGCGGCTTGCCGCGAGCGTCGAGCGCGGCAGCGAGCATCCGCTCGGCCGCGCCATCGTCGAGGCGGCGGCGGAGCGCAAGATCGAGCTCGCGCCGGTGCGCGGCTTCGATTCGCCGCGCCGGCAAGGGCGCCATCGGCATGGTCGAGCGCCGCCGCGTCGTGCTCGGCAACGCCGAGTTCCTGCGACGAGCTCGGCATCGCGACGCGATCGCTCGAAGCAGAGGCCGAGCGGATGCGCCGCGACGGCGCGACCGCGATCTTCGTCGCCATCGACGGCAAGCTCGCGGGCGTCATCGCCATCGCCGATCCGGTGAAGGAGAGCGCCGCGGCAGGCGCTGGAAGCGCTGAAGGCCGACGGCATCGCACATCGTCATGCTGACCGGCGACAACCGCACCACCGCGATGGCGGTGGCGCAAAAGCTCGGCATCGACGAGGTCGAGGCCGAGGTGCTGCCCGACCGGAAGAGCGCGGTGATCGAACGGCTGCGAAACGCGAGGGCCGCGTGGTGGCGATGGCCGGCGACGGCGTCAACGACGCGCCGGCGCTGGCGGCGGCCGATGTCGGCATCGCCATGGGCACCGGCACCGACGTCGCGATGGAAAGCGCCGGCATCACGCTGCTCACCGGCGACCTGCGCGGCATCGTGCGGGCGCGGCGGCTGTCGCGCGCGACCATGCGCAACATCCGGCAGAATTTGTTCTTCGCGTTCATCTACAACGCCGCCGGCGTGCCGATCGCGGCCGGCGTGCTCTATCCGGTGTTCGGCATCCTGCTGTCGCCGATGATCGGCGCGCTGGCGATGTCGCTGTCGTCGGTCAGCGTGATCGCGCAATGCGCTGCGGCTGCGCGGTAGCGAAGCTGGACTAGGACTGCCCGCCGCTGCAGTTGATCACCTGCCCGGTGATGAAGCTCGCGTCGTCGGAGGCGAGGAACGCGATCGCCGCCGCCTGCTCCTCCGGCAAGCCGCGCCGGCGCAGCGCCTGCTGGTTGCGGATGTCCTCGGCCATCTCGCGGCGATACTCGGCCTCGTCGTCCGGGCTCCTCGACGGTGACGCCGGGCTTGATGAACTGCCGCGGCACCACGCGGTCGGAAATCTCGGTGCCGCCCGGCGCCATGGCGTTGATGCGGATGCCGTAGCGGCCGTATTCCATCGCCAGCACCTTGGTCAGCGCCAGGATGCCGCCCTTGCTGGTGGCGTAGGGCAGCCGATAGAGGCCGCGCGTCGATTGCGAGCCGAGATTCACGATCGAGCCGGACTGCTGCTTCATCATCACCGGCAGCACGGCGAGGCAGCACCACATCGTCGGATAGAGCGAGCGCTCCAGCTCCAGCTTCACCTCGTCCTCGGTGTAGAGATGGATACGGCTTGATGCAGATCGTGCCGCCGACATTGTTCACCAGCACGTCGATCCGGCCATAGGCGGCGACGGTCTTGCTCGATCAGCTCCTTGGCGCCGGCAAGCGTGCGAGATCGACCAGCACCTTCAGCGCCGCGACGCCATGCTCGCTTCAAGCTCGGCCATCGTCTGCGTCGCGCCCTCGTCGACGCGGTCGGCGACGACGATGGTGCCGCCCTCGGCGCCGAGCCGCTTCGCGGCGGCGCGGCCGATGCCCTGCCCCGCCCCGGTGACGATGCAGATCTTGTCTTTCAGCCGGCGTCCGCCGGCCGCGCGAGGATCGAGGTCGGTCATGCGGTCGCTCAGATCGAGGTGTGCGGCACGCCTTCGCGCACCGTCAGGTCGTCGCGCTTGGCCTCGGCGAACGGCACGTCGACCGGCAGCACGAAGGTCGCCGAGCGCACGCGCTGCGCCTCCGGCGTCGAGGCCCGGCGGCGCGGCGCCCTTCTGCAGCGCCGCGCGCCGCCTTCAGCAGCCGGTGCCGCGCCATGATGATGGCGTTGTCGGTGGAGACCAGGTTCTCCTTGGAGCGGTCCTGGATCGGCCCCATGCTTTCCTGCACCGACGGCGTCCTGCATGGCGATGCCGCGCACGCCGCAATAGGTCTCGCCGCGCTTCTGCGCCGCGCGATCCATCAGGTAGTCGTTGTCCTTGTTGATGATCGGCCGGAACGTGCCGGGAATGAGCGGCACGTGGATGCCGCCGCCCTTGCGCATCACGTCGAGCTCCATGTCGGACAGCGGCCGCGTCGGATGATAGGTGAAGGTCCAGGTGAAGCAGGTCTCGTCGTCGATCGGCACCCAGGCGTGCGCGTTCAGCGCGTTGTGGCCGTAGGGCGGCACCATGGTGTACCAGGGCATGATCCACTGGGTGATGCGCCAGTAGTAATGGCCCTCCTCGGCGTTCCGCCGCGCCGCGATGAACAGCCCGCCGGACGATTCCACGATCTCGAACTTCGGCTTCTGGTCGGCCTGATAGTGCGCGCCCTTGGTGTTGCGGTGGAGCGGATCGCGGTGCATGTCGCCGGAGTGCAGGAACGAGACGTGGCTGGAATCGATGCCGCCCTCCATCGCCTGGAGGTAGTTGCACTCCTGCAGGCGCTTGGTGTTGTAGCAATGCGAGGCCGGCAGCATCGCCCATTCGAACTCCGGGAACGGCGGCTGCAATTCCGGCGGCCCCATATAGGCCCACAGAATCCCGCCGCGCTCGATCAGCGGATAGGACTTCAGCTTGATCTTGCTGCAGAAGCCGCTCTCGGACGGCTCCGACGGCACCTCGATGCACTGGCCGGTGTGGTCGTATTTCCAGCCGTGATAGGGGCAGCGCAGCCCGTTGTGCTCGTTGCGCCCGAACCACAGCGACACGCCGCGATGGGCGCAGAACTCGTCGGTCAGCGCATAGCCGGCCCTGCGTGTCGCGCCAGGCCAGCAGCCGCTCGGACAGCAGCTTGATCCGCACCGGCGGGCATTCGTTCTCCGGCAACTCGTCGGCATGCATCGCCGGAATCCAGTAGCGGCGGAACATCTCGCCCATCGGCGTGCCGGGGCCGGTCTGCGTCGCGAATGTTCTGATCGGCTCGAGCATGATGGTCTCTGGCGTCGCGCCTCGTACGCAAACCGCCGCGATCGCAGGAGCCCGCTGTCTTTCGATCCGCGCCTGCCTCGGCCGCGAGTTCGTTGAAGGCGTGAGCCATTTGAAGCCGGCCGATCACGGATCGGGCGCGTTGCGCGCCAAGCATTCGCGCATAGCGACGATAATCTTCGGCGCGCGCATCGCTCCCCTGTCCCGACGCCAACAGATGCACGCGGATTGGGTTCCCGGCCTTCACAAAGAATTTGGCGTGGCGAACGGGTTCCGCCTTTCGGACGTTTACGGTTCCGACTGGGAAGCTGAGGGCCAGATGCAGGATGCAAAGAGCTATCGACAATATGCAGACGATTGCCGACGCATCGCGGACACGATGAATGCGAAGGACAAGGCCATCATGCTCGAGATGGCGAAGGTGTGGGACGAACGCGCCGACGAAGCCGACGCGAATCGAAAAGGACAAGAGCGAGCGCATCTGAGATTTTCACTGCTGTCGGCTGCTCGGAAATGCGGCAACAGCTTGTCATTCCGAAACTATCGGCGCGGGGCCACAGGGAACTTTGCCGCGCATGACATTTGACATAGACCGTGGCTTTGAATGAATCCGCGCCTGGTGCGTCATTGCCGAAAGGTGAGCGTCATTCCGGCGCGACCGACGCCAATTCCGGTGGGGACACATGCCAAAGCCGTCTCAGGTCCTCTCGCTGCCGACGCTTCATCCGCACGCAGCGGAGCTGCGCGACGCGATCCTCAACAAGCTGACCTATTCGTGCAGCAAGACGCCGTCGAACGCCGGGCCCTACGACTGGTACCTCGCCACCGTGCTCGCCGTCCGCGACCGCATGGTCGATCGCTGGCTGGAATCCGAGCAGCGCACCGAGCGCAAGCACGGCAAGCGCGTGTACTACCTCTCGATCGAATTCCTGATCGGCCGGCTGCTGTTCGACTCGCTGATCAATCTGCGGCTGCTCGGGACCGCGCGCGCGGCACTGGCCAGCCTCGACGTCGATCTCGACCAGCTTCGCAAGCTCGAGCCCGACGCGGCGCTCGGCAACGGCGGCCTCGGCCGGCTCGCCGCCTGCTACATGGACAGCATGGCGGCGCTCGCGGTGCCGGCCTACGGCTACGGCATCCGCTACGAGCATGGCCTGTTCATGCAGGAGATCCGCGACGGCTGGCAGCACGAGCTGCCGGAGCGCTGGCTGGCGTTCGGCAATCCGTGGGAGTTCGAGCGGCTCGAGACCGAATATTCCATCCGTTTCGGCGGCAGCGTCGAATATGTCGGCGGCGGCGCGGACGGCACCGCGCGCGGCCTGTGGTATCCGGCCGAGCGGGTGCTGGCGGTGGCGCACGACACGCCGATCACCGGATGGCGCGGCCGCCACGTCAACACGCTGCGGCTGTGGTCGGCGCGCTCGACCACGCCGGTGCATCTCGCGGCGTTCAACGACGGCGATGTGGTCGGCGCCACCGCGCCGCGCGTGCAGGCCGAGGCGATCTCGCGCGTGCTCTATCCGAGCGACGCCACGCCGGCCGGACAGGAGCTGCGGCTGCGGCAGGAGTATTTCTTCACCTCGGCGTCGCTGCAGGACATCGTCCGGCGCCATCTGCGAGCAGTTCGACAACCTCGACTCGCTGCCCGATCACGTCGCCATCCAGCTCAACGACACGCATCCGGCGATCGCGGTCGCCGAGCTGATGCGCATCCTGGTCGACGAGCACGACTATCTCCTGGAGCGACGCGTGGCGCATCACCAAGGCGACGCTGAGCTACACCAACCACACGCTGCTGCCGGAGGCGCTGGAGAGCTGGCCGGTGGCGCTGCTCAACCGCCTGCTGCCGCGGCACATGCAGATCATCTACGTCATCAACAAGCTGCATCTCGACGAGGCCGTCGCCAAGGGCCTCGTCGACCCGGAGATGCTGGCGTCGATCTCGCTGATCCAGGAGGGCCAGGACAAGCGCGTGCGCATGGGGCACCTGGCCTTCGTCGGCTCGCACAAGACCAACGGCGTGTCGGCGCTGCACACCGACGCTGATGGGGCAGACCGTGTTCCGCGATCTCGACCGCGCGGCGCCGGGCCGCATCGTCAACATGACCAACGGCATCAGCTTCCGCCGCTGGCTGTTCGAGGCCAATCCCGACGCTGACGACGCTGCTCGACCGGCACGCTCGGCGAGCGGGTGCTCGACGATCCCGAACGAGCTGACCGGGCTCGAGCGCTTCGCCGACGATGCCGAGCTTCGTCGCAGCACTACGCGGCGATCAAGCGCGGCCAACAAGGAGGCGCTGGCCCGGCGCATTCACGAGCTGGCCGGCGTCACGGTCGATCCGGCGGCGATGTTCGACGTGCAGATCAAGCGCATCCACGAATACAAGCGCCAGCTTCTCAACATCCTGGAAACCATCGCGCTCTATCTGGCGATCCGGCTGGAGCCGGACCGGGACTGGACGCCGCGGGTCAAGATTTTCGCCGGCAAGGCCGCGGCGAGCTACCAGCGCGCCAAGCTGATCATCAAGCTCGCCAACGACGTCGCCCAGGTCGTCAACGCCGATCCCAAGGTGGGCGGCCGGCTGAAGGTCGTGTTCCTGCCGAACTACAACGTCAGCCTGGCGCAGGACATCATCCCGGCCGCCGACCTGTCGGAGCAGATTTCGACCGCCGGCATGGAGGCCTCCGGCACCGGCAACATGAAGCTCGCGCTGAACGGCGCGCTGACGATCGGCACGCTCGACGGCGCCAACATCGAGATTCGCGACCGGGTCGGCGCCGACAACATCTTCATCTTCGGCCTGACCGCGGAACGAGATCGAGCAGCGGCGGCAGGCGCGCTTCACCGGGCCGTGACGCGGCCAACGCCTCGCCGCGGCTCGCGGAGGCCATCTCCTGCATCCGCAGCGGCGCGTTCTCGCCGGACGAGCCGGACCGGTTCCAGCGCGATCGTCGAAGCGCTGCTCGACTACGACCACTTCATGGTGGCGGCCGATTTCGACGCCTACTGGACGGCGCAGCGCGACGGTCGATGCGCTCTACGGCAAGCCGGGCTGGTGGCGGGCGGCGATCCTCAACACCGCGCGGATGGGATGGTTCTCGTCGGACCGCGCCGTCCGCGAATACGCCGAGAAGGTCTGGGACGTCGAGCATCGACGATGCCGAGCGTAAGGGAGTTTCATGGAAGCGCTCTTCATCGGCCAGACCTACATCGACGTGACGTTCCTCGCCGATCACATGCCGCAGGGCGACGAGAAGTCGGTCGCCTCCGAATATGCGGTGTCGTTCGGCGGCAACGCGGTCACCGCGGCGTTCTGCTGCGCCAAGCTTGGCATCAAGCCGGACCTGATCGCCACCAACGCCGACGACTGGCTCGGCAACATGTTCCTCGACATGGCGGCGAAATACGACGTGCATCTGCACATCCGCAAGGTCGAGAAATCGTCGCTGTCCTTCATCATGCCGAAGGACGGCAAGCGCGCCATCGTGCGCTGCCGCGACGACCATTACCTGACGCCGTTTCCGGTGCTCGATCTGACCGGCTGCCGCGCGCTGCATCTCGACGGCCATCAGGCCGACGCCGCGATGTTCTACGCGCAAGCGCTGCCGCAAGGCCGGCATCCTCACCTCGCTCGACGGCGGCGGTCTGCGGACCAACACCCATGAGCTGCTCGGCTTCATCGACGTCGCGATGGTGGCGGAGCGGTTCTGCCAGCAGATGGACAAGACGCCGGAGGCGATGCTCGATTATCTCAAGAGCCGCGGCTGCAAGATCGGCGGCGTGACGCAAGGCGAGCGCGGCGTGCTCTGGTACGACGAGAGCGGCGAGGTGCAGACGCTTCCGGCGCTGCCGGTGCCGGCAGGCCGCGTGCGCGACACCAGCGGCGCCGGCGACGTGTTCCACGGCGCCTATGTGTTTTCCTATCTGCGAGCATCCGGACAAAGGCTGGCGAGCAGCATCTGCAGTTCGCCCAGCACGCCGCGGCCTACAAGATCCAGCATCTCGGCAACGAGGCCGGCCTGCCGACGCTCGACGCGATCGAGGAGGTGGCCCGCGAGTTCGATCAGGACGCCGGCGCGAGCCGCGGCCGGCGCGCGAAAGTGTCGCCGCGATGCGCGCGCAGCCGCTGATCGGTGCGCAAGTTCCTCCAGCCGGACCGGCCAGCGCCGCCGCCAGTTCGGATGCTCGGTCACCGTGCCGGGCACGTTGACCTGGTCTTTCGAGCTCCAGCACGTCCTCGATCGCGATCGAGACAAGCCGGGTCGGCGTCGCGGCGAGAAACGCCGCGACGTCCTCGAAGCCGATCTGCCGATGGCCGGTCGCCGCCGCTGAGCGCCGCGCACAGCGTCACGCGCGAATGGTGGCGGTCGTCGTCGGTCTCGCCGGGATCGACGTCGATGGCGCGCTTGGTCCGCAGATCGTGGCTCGCTCATCCAGCCGGCGAAGGTCGGCAGATCGTGGGTGTTGAAGGTCGCGATGGCGTGCTCGGGATATTCCTGCGGCCGGCGGAACGAGCCGTCCCCGTTCCGCTCGAACAGCACGACGAGATAGGACCAGACGCCCCAGGCCGACAGCGTGGCGCGGAAATCCTCCGGCACGGTGCCGAGATCCTCGCCGATGATGATGCAATTCCAGCGCCGGCTTTCCTCGGCGACGACCGCCAGCATGTCGGCGAACGGCAGGCGCAGATAGGCGCCCTGCGCTGGCCGGCAGGCCGTGCGGGATGACGAAGAGCCGCATCAGGCCGAGCACGTGGTCGATCCGCATCGCGCCGGCGTAGCGCATCGCGGCGCGCAGCATCTGGCGGAACGGCTCGAAGTCGCTGCGCGACCAGGCCGTGCGGATTGTACGCGGTCAGGCCCCAATCCTGGCCGGCCGGATTGAACTGGTCGGGCGGCGCGCCGACCGAAGCCCGCGCAGCATGATGCCCTGGTCCATCCAGGCGTCGGCGCCGCCGGCATCGACGCCGATCGCGGTGTCGAGATAGAGCCCGATCGACAGGCCGCGCGCGCGCGCGATATCGCGGCAGCGTTCGAGCTGGCGCTCGGCGTTCCATTGCAGGAATTCGTGAAAGCCGAGCTCGTCGGGATGGCTTTCGCGCAATTTGTCGCAGCGACGTCGTCGGTGGGCTTGCGCCATTGCTCCGGCCATTCCCACCATGGCCCGGAATGCTTCCGCCGCAGCGTCTCGAACGCGGCGAAGCACTCCAGCGCGCGGCCGCGCTCGGCGCCGATAGGCGGCGAAATCCTGCGCGGCGTGTCGCGCTGCCGCTGTCGCGGCAAATTCCGATAGGCCGCGCGCAACGCGGCGAGCTTGAGCGCGCGCAACGGCGGGATAATCGACCAGCTCGGCCTCGCGCAGACCGAGCAATGTCGTGCGGCAACGCTTGCGGCATGATCGCGGTCGAATTCCTCGATCGCCTCGACGTCGATGTAGAGCGGATTGAGAAACAGCCGGCTGTTCGGCGAATACGGGCTGCCGGAGCAATCCGGCCGGTCGTAGAACTGCGCGTGCAGCGGATTGAGGCCGATGCCGCCGCGCCGCCGAGGTCGGCGACGATGTCCAGCAAGCTCGGCGAGATCGCTGAAATCGCCGTGGCCCCAGTTGCGCCGCGAGCGCACCCCGTAAAGCTGCACCGCCAGCACCCAGCATCTTGCGGCCGTCGCCCTGAAAGGCCGGCTCGGGCTGGCTGCGTCCGGGCTCGACGCGAAGCCGGCTGATTGCCGCCGGCGGACAGCGCCTCGACGATCCGGCGCAGCGTGTCCTCGTCCGGCATCCCGGCGATGGCCCTGGATATCGAAATAGCCCGGCTCGATGCCCCATCGCGCCGCCAGTTCGGTCCACTGATTCATCAGGATTTCATTGCCGGAAATCGAGCCCCACCCGGCCGAAACCCGCTGCGCCGGCCATTCGGTTCCACAATGGAACTCACGGGCCGGCGAAGCCGTTATCGAATGGGCTCTTTCCCTCGTGTAACACGGTGAAACGTGATGCAAACGGCGGCCGCCTCCGGTCATCGAAGGATCGCACTTTCGGAGCTTCCGGAAATGGCCCCGAGCGATCCGACCGGCCCGCGCTTCCTGGTCGAGGACATCTATCCGAGCGTCGACGGCGGCCGCTATCCGATCAAGCGCATTGCCGGCGAAGCCGATTGAGGTGTGGGCCGATTTGCTCCGCGAGGGCCACGACCAGCTGGCCGCCGAGCTGCTGTGGCGGAAGGAATCCGAGACCGAATGGCGGCGCGAGCCGATGCGCTCCGGACGGCAACGACCGCTGGCACGGCCGTTTCACCCCGCCGGAGCCGGGCCGCTACCTGTTCGCGGTCGAAACCTGGACCGATCAGTTCGCCACCTGGCGCAAAGGCCTGCTGCTCAAGCGCGAGGCCGGGCGTTGATCGTCACGCTTGAGGCGCAGGAGGGCCGCGAGCTTCTCGGCGAACTGAATGTTCGCGATGCGAGCCACAAGCGCACCGATCGAGCGCGCCCGGCGCGCAGTTCGATCGCGCCCACGATGTCGAAGTCCTGCTCGCGGAAGAGCTCGCCGAGGCCGTCGCCGCGAGCGATCCGCGCGGCGACCTGACCCGCAGCATCGCCATCCCCGTGGTCGCCGACCGGCCGCGGGCGCGCGCCGGCGCCTGGTACGAGATGGTGCCGCGCAGCCAGGGCACGGTGCCGGGCCGCCACGGCACGTTCGACGACTGCATCGCGCGGCTGCCGGAGATCGCCGCGCTCGGCTTCGACGTCGTCTATCTGACGCCGATCCATCCGATCGGCATGACCAACCGCAAGGGCAAGAACAATTCGCTGAAGGCCGGCCCGGACGATCCCGGCAGCCCCTACGCCATCGGAAGCTGGCAGGGCGGCCACGACGCGGTGCATCCCGAGCTCGGCACGCTCGACGATTTCCGCCGCTTCGTCGATGCCTGCCGCGGCCTCGACATGGAGGTGGCGCTCGACTTCGCCATCCAGTGCTCGCCCGATCATCCGTGGCTCAAGCAGCATCCGGACTGGTTCAAGCAGCGGCCCGACGGCTCGATCCGCTACGCCGAGAATCCGCCGAAGAAATACGAGGACATCGTCAATCCGGATTTCTACTGCGCCGACCGCATCGCGCTGTGGCAGGCGCTGCGCGACGTCATCCTGTTCTGGGTGCAAGCAGGGCGTCCGCATCTTCCGCGTCGACAATCCGCACACCAAGCCGTTTCCGTTCTGGGAATGGCTGATCCACGAGGTGCAGGAGCGCGATCCGAACGTGCTGTTCCTGGCCGAGGCGTTCTCGCGGCCGAAGATCATGAAGGGACTCGCCAAGCTCGGCTTCTCGCAGTCCTACACCTATTTCACCTGGCGCACGCACAAGGCCGAGCTGCAGGAGTATCTCAGCGAGATCACGCGGCTATCCGGAGCGCGAATACTTCCGGCCGAACTTCTTCGTCAGCACGCCGGACATCCTGCCGGTGCATCTGCAGAAGGGCGAGCCGTGGATGTTCAAGTCGCGGCGTGGCGCTGGCGGCCACGCTGTCGGCGCAACTACGGCATCTACAACGGCTTCGAGCTGCTGGAGCACGAGCCGATCCCCGGCCGCGAGGAGTACATCAACTCCGACAAGTACGAGATCAAGGTCCGCGACTGGGACAAGCCCGGCAACATCAAGGCGTATATCGGCCGGCTCAACCGGCTGCGGCGCGAGAACGCGGCGCTTCAGCAGACCAGCAATCTGCGTTTCGCACAGGTCGACGACGGCGAGGTGATCGGCTTCGTCAAGGAATCGGTCGAGCGCGACAACGCAGTCGCGGTCGCGATTGCGCTGAACGGCCACGGTCCGCGCACATTCTGGTTCCACTTCGGCGATATCACCATCGGCCGCGGCGACGAGCGCGCGCCGGTGCGCGCCATCGTCAATCTGGTCACCGGCGAGCGGCACATGATCGAATGGGGCGGCGTCCGGCTGACCATCAATCCGTCCGACGACCCTGCCCTGCTGTTCCGCTGCGAAAGTTGAGAGCGTCATTCCGTGAATGTATTGCCGCAAATCGATGTCCAGACCAAGGTCGTCAGAACGACCTGTGGTACAAGGACGCCATCATCTATCAGCTTCACGTCAAGGCGTTCGCCGACAGCAACGGCGACGGCATCGGCGATTTCGCCGGCCTGACCGAGAAGCTCGACTATCTGCAGGACCTCGGCGTCAACACGCTGTGGCTGCTGCCGTTCTATCCGAGCCCCGGCAGGGACGACGGCTACGACATCGCCGACTATCGCCGCATCAATCCCGATTTCGGCACGATGCGCGATTTCCGCAAATTCATGACCGAGGCGCACCGCCGCGATCTTCGCGTCATCACCGAGCTCGTCATCAACCACACCTCGGACCAGCACCCGTGGTTCAAGCGGGCGCGGCGCAGCGGGCCGACACCGACGCGCGCAACTGGTACGTCTGGAGCGACACCGACAAGAAATACGCCGGCACCCGCATCATCTTCACCGACACCGAGAAATCGAACTGGACCTGGGACCAGGACGCCAAGGCCTACTACTGGCACCGCTTCTTCTCGCACCAGCCGGACCTCAACTTCGACAATCCGCGGGTGCTCTGGGCGCTGATCCAGGTGATGCGGCGCTGGCTCGACATGGGCGTCGACGGCTTCCGGCTCGACGCCATTCCCTATCTCTGCGAGCGCGACGGCACCAACAACGAGAACCTGCCGGAGACCCACGCGATCATCAAGAAAATCCGCCAGGAGCTCGACGCCTACAGCCCGGCAAGGTGCTGCTGGCCGAGGCCAACCAGTGGCCCGAGGACGTCAGCGCCTATTTCGGCGACGGCGACGAATGCCAGATGGCCTACCACTTCCCGCTGATGCCGCGCATCTACATGGCGATCGCGCAGGAGGACCGCTTCCCGATCGCCGACATCCTGCGGCAGACGCCGGACATTCCGGCGAACTGCCAGTGGGCGCTGTTCCTGCGCAACCACGACGAGCTGACGCTCGGAAATGGTCACCGACGTCGAGCGCGACTATCTGTGGTCGACCTATGCCAACGATCCGCGCGCGCGGATCAACCTCGGCATCCGGCGGCGGCTCGCGTCGCTGATGGACAACGATCGCCGCAAGATCGAGCTGATGAACTCGCTGCTGTTCTCGTTTCCCGGCACGCCGATCATCTACTACGGCGACGAGATCGGGATGGGCGACAACATCTATCTCGGCGACCGCAACGGCGTCCGCACGCCGATGCAATGGACCTCGGACCGCAACGGCGGATTCTCGCGCTGCGATCCGGCGCGGCTGTTCCTGCCGGTCATCATGGACCCGGTGTACGGCCACCAGTCGGTCAACGTCGAGGCCCAGCAGCGCAGCCCGTCGTCGTTCCTGAACTGGATGAAGCGGCTGATCGGCGTGCGGCGGTCCAGCAACGCGTTCAGCCGCGGCACCTTGAGCTTCGTCCGTCCGGCGAACCGGACGGTGCTGGCTTACGTCCGGCAATACGAGAACGACATCATCGTATGCGTCGCGAACCTGTCGCGCTCCGCGCAGGCCGCCGAAATCGATCTCAGCCCATGGAAGGGCCGCGTGCCGATGGAGATGCTCGGGCGCACGGCGTTCCCGCGCATCGGCGAGCTTCCCTATCTCGTCACGCTGCCGCCCTACGGCTTCTTCTGGTTCCTGCTGGGCGACCAGTCCGAGCCCGAAGCCGAAGCGCGGACCGTGCCCCGCGAAACCATCACGCTGGTGTGGGCGGACGACCGGAATTCGCCGCTCGCCACCCGCGAACGCTACGCGTTCGAACACGACGTGCTGCCGCATTTCCTGCTGGAGCGCCGATGGTTCGCCGACAAGGCGCGCGGCCTGCCGGCCGCCAAGATCGAAAACGTCATTCGAGCTGGAACGCGACGGCGTCGGCGCGTGGCTCACCTTTGTCGGCGTGTCGACCGGGCGGCAAGCCGCGTCCCGCTATCTGCTTCCGCTGATGGTCAAATGGACGCGCTTCGATCGCTCCGCGGTGCCCGCCAACGCCATCGCCGCGGTCCGCCGGGGCCGCGCAGGAGGGAACGCTGATCGACGCCGGCGGCGATCAGGATTTCGTCACGATGCTGCTCCGCGCTGATGCATGCCGGCGACACCGTCGAGGCCGGCGCGCACCGCCTGGAAGCGCTCGCCGACCAGCGCGTTCAAGCAGATGCCGCCGCCCGCCGCCGACAAGATCGTCGTGCCCAACCGCGAGCAATCCAACACCACCGTCATCGTCGACGACGCGTGCGTGGTGAAGATTTTCCGCAAGATCAACGAAGGCATTCATCCGGAAATCGAGATCGGACGCTTCCTGATCGAGCAGACCGGATATCAGGAACGTGCCGGACCTGCTGGGCTCGATCGAGCTGGTCGAAGGCGACACGCGAAGCGCGCTCGTCGTCGCGCACCGATTCGTCGAGAACCAGGGCGATGCCTGGACCGTCACGGCGGCCTATCTCGGCCGCTTCATCGACGATCAGCGCGTGCTGTCGGCGGCGGCAATGCCCGAGGAAAGCCCGGAGCTCGCGTCCTATCTGCAGCCGCTGCAGCAGATCGGCACGCCGGACCGGCGAACTGCAAAGCGCGCTGGCAAGCCGGCCCGACATTCCGGACTTCGCGCCGGAGCCGATCAGCGCGGCAGACATCGCGGCTGGACCGAGCGCCTGGTCGAGCGCAGCGATCATATCTTCGATCTGCTGGCCGAGAAGCGCGGCGGCCTCGGCGAGGCCGAGCAGGCGCTGGTCGATCGGATGCTGCCGCGCGCGAGCGGCGATCGCCGACGCATATCCGGCATTCGCTGCCGGGCTCGATCAACGCGATGAAGGTCCGCCATCACGGCGACTTCCATCTCGGCCAGGTGCTGGTCGCCAAGGACGACGCGTTCATCCTCGACTTCGAGGGCGAGCCGGGCCGCTCGCTCGCCGAGCGGCGCTCGAAGGCGCCGGCGGCGCGCGACGTCGCCGGGCTGATCCGCTCGATCGACTATTCGACCACCGCGGCGCTGTCCAACGCGATCAATCTCACGCCGGAGGAGCGCGCATCCTCGACGCCGAAGCTCGAAATCTGGCGCGAAAAGGCGACCGAGGAATTCTGGAACACCTGCCGCGCCGCCACCGATCCGGCGCTGTGGCCGGCCGATCCCGCGGAGGCGCGGAACCTGCTCGATTTCTTCCTGCTCGAGAAAGCCTTCTACGAAATGGAATACGAACTGATGAACCGACCGGCCTGGCTGCACGTTCCCCTTGATGGCACCTGGCGCATCCTGCAGCGCCACAACGTGGTGCCAGTCCAGTGGACGCATGAGCATTTCCCAGGCCGCGCGCGCGATCGTCGAGGGTCATCATCACGATCCGTTCAACTATCTCGGCTGGCACCACGAGGACGGCGAGCCGGTGGTGCGGGTGTTCCTGCCCGAGGCAGCCGAGGTGAAGGTGCTCGACGACGCCGGCCACGTCAGCGAGCTGCCGCGCATCCACGACGCCGGGCTGTTCGCCGGCCCGGTCGTCGGCGCGCGACCCGCACTATCGCCTGCGGGCGCGCTTCGGCGACAACGAGGTCGAGATGGAGGACGCCTATCGCTTTCCGCCGATCCTGTCCGACATGGACCTGCATCTGCTCGGCGAAGGCACGCATCTCGAGCTCTACAACAAGCTCGGCGCGCATCCGATGCGGCACGAGGGCGTCGAGGGCGTGGCCTTCGTGGTGTTCGCGCCGAACGCGCGGCGCGTCAGCGTGGTCGGCGACTTCAACTATCTGGGACGGCCGCCGCCACGCCATGCGGGTGCGCGGCAACGGCTACTGGGAAATCTTCGTGCCGGGCGCGCGCGCCGGCGACAAATACAAGTACGAGATCATCGGCCCGAACGGCGCAGCTGCTGCCGCTGAAGTCCGATCCGGTGGCGTTCGCGCGCCGAGCAGCGGCCGTCGACCGCGTCGATCGTGGTCGATGCGGCGCAGCTGCCGCGGCCGGCGCGGCTGCGAGCACAAGGCCAACGCGCTGTCGGCGCCGATGTCGATCTACGAGGTGCATCTCGGCTCGTGGCGGCGAAAGCCCGAGGACGGCGGCCGCTGGCTGACCTATCGCGAGCTCGCCGAGCAACTTGCCGGACTACGTCGCCGACATGGGCTTCACCCACATCGAGCTGATGCCGATGTCGGAGCATCCGTTCGACGGCTCGTGGGGCTACCAGCCGACCGGACTGTTCGCGCCGACCAGCCGGTTCGGCACGCCGGAGGATTTCGCGCATTCTGATCGACGCCTGCCACCGCAAGGGCCTCGGCGTGCTGCTCGACTGGGTGCCGGGGCATTTCCCCGACGATCCGCACGGGCTCGGCCATTTCGACGGCACCGCGCTCTACGAGCACGCCAACCCGATGCAGGGCCGCCATCTCGACTGGGGCACGCTGATCTACAACTACGGCCGCGTCGAGGTGACGAACTTCCTGACGGCCAACGCGCTGTTCTGGCTGGAGCGCTACGGCATCGACGGGCTGCGCGTCGATGCGGTCGCCTCGATGCTCTATCTCGACTACAGCCGCCCGGCCGGCGGCTGGATTCCGAACCGCTACGGCGGCCGCGAGAACATCGACGCCATCGAATTCCTGCGGCGCACCAACACGGCAGCTGTTCGCGCGGCATCCGCGACGCCACCACGATCGCCGAGGAGTCGACCGCGTGGCCGATGGTGTCGCGGCCGGTCGACTGGGGCGGGCTTGGGCTTCGGCTACAAGTGGAACATGGGGTGGATGCACGACACCCTGGATTACATCTCGAAGGATCCGATCCATCGCCGCCATCATCACGGCAACATCCTGTTCGGGCTGCACTACGCCTTCTTCGAGAACTTCGTCCTGCCGCTGTCGCCACGACGAGGTCGTGCACGGCAAACGCTCGATCCTCGGCCGCATGCCGGGCGACGAGTGGCAGCGCTTCGCCAACATGCGCGCCTACTACGGCTTCATGTTCGGGCATCCGGGCAAGAAGCTGATGTTCATGGGCTGCGAGTTCGCCCAGGACACCGAGTGGAATCACGACCACAGCCTGCCATGGCATCTGCTCGACCAGCCGAACGCATCACGGCGTGCAGCGGCTGGTGCGCGATCTCAACAAGCTCTATCGCGACACGCCGGCGCTGCATCAGCTCGACTGCGACGCAGACCGGCTTCGAATGGCTGGTCACCGACGACGCCAACCACAGCGTGTTCGCATGGCTCCGCAAGGGCAACGACCCGAAGGCGCGCTGCGTGGTGGTGGTCAACTTCACGCCGGAGGTCGCGGCGCAACTACCGCGTCCGCGTGCCATTCGCCGGCCGCTGGCGCGAAGTGCTCAACACCGATGCCGCCCATTATGGCGGCAGCAACATCGGGAACGCAGGGCTCGTGTCCGCTGTTGTGACACCCGAAAGCCCGGAGTTGCACCTTGTCCTTCCACCGCTTGCTGCCGTCTATCTCGTTCCTGAAGTCTGACCGGCGGATCGCGGCGGGCTCGCCGCATCCGCTCGGCGCCACCTGGGACGGGCGCGGCACGAACTTCGCGCTGTTCTCCATCGACCGCCGAGAAGGTCGAGCTCTGCCTGTTCGACAAGAGCGGGCGGCAGCGAGATCGACCGCATCGTGCTGCCGGAGCGCACCGAAGACGTCTGGCACGGCTACCTGCCCTACGCGCAGCCGGGCCAGCTCTACGGCTACCGCGTCCACGGCCCCTACGATCCCGAGGCCGGCCACCGCTTCAATCGCCAACAAGCTGCTGATCGACCCCTACAGCAAGCGGCTCGGCGGCCAGTTCGCCTGGACCGACGCGCATCTTGCCTATCGGGTCGGCAACAAGCGCGAGGACCTGTCGTTCGACCGCCGCGACAACGCGCGCTCGATGTTGAAGTCGGTGGTGGTCGACCAGGCCCACACCTGGAGCGACGACCGGCATCCGCAGGTGCCGTGGGAAGACACCATCATCTACGAGGCCCACGTCAAAGGGCTGACGCAGACTGCGCGAGGACGTCCCGAAGGAATTGCGCGGCACCTACCGCGGGCTGGCGGCGCCGGCGATGATCGAGCATCTGCACAAGCTCGGCGTCACCGCGATCGAGCTGCTGCCGATCCATTCCTTCGTCGACGAGCCGCATCTGCTCGAGCAACGGCCTGAAGAACTACTGGGGCTACAACACGCTGAGCTTCTTCGCGCCCGAGCAGCGCTACGCCGCCGACAACATCCAGAACGCGTTCCGCTCCACGGTCGCCGAGCTGCACAGCGCCGGCATCGAGGTGATCCTCGACGTGGTCTACAACCACACCTGCGAGGGCAACCATCTCGGCCCGACGCTGTGCTACCGCGGCATCGACAACACCGCCTACTACTGGCTCGTCCCCGACAAGCCGCGCTTCTACGAGAACTACACCGGCACCGGCAACGCGCTGAAGCTCGCGCATCCGCGCGTGCTGCAGATGGTGATGGACTCGCTGCGCTACTGGGTCGAGGTGTTCCACGTCGACGGCTTCCGCTTCGATCTCGCCTCGACGCTCGGCCGCACGCCGGCGTTCGATCCGCAACAGCCCGTTCTTCGCCGCGGTCCGGCAGGACCCGGTGCTCGCCAACGTCAAGATGATCGCCGAGCCGTGGGACATCGGGCTCGGCGGCTATCAGGTCGGCGGCTTTCCGCCCGGATGGTCGGAGTGGAACGACGTCTATCGCAGGACGATGCGGCGCTACTGGCGCGGCGACGGCAACCTCCTCGGCGATCTGGCCAGCGCGCTGACCGGCTCGGCGGCGCAATTCCGGCACGATGGCCGCGGTCCGCAGGCGAGCGTCAACCACGTCACCGTCCACGACGGCTTCACGCTCGCCGATCTGGTCAGCTACGAGCACAAGCACAACGAGGCGAACAAGGAAGACAACCGCGACGGCTCCGACGACAACAACAGCCTCAACTGCGGCGTCGAAGGACCGACCGACGACCCGGCGATCCTGGAGCGGCGCCGGCTGCTGCGCCGCAACCAGCTGGCCTCGCTGCTGCTGGCGCAGGGCGTGCCGCTGATCCTGGCCGGCGACGAGGTCGGCAACACGCAGGGCGGCAACAACAACGCCTATTGCCAGGACGACGAGATCGGCTGGGTGAACTGGTGCGAATCTCGGCAACGACGACGACATGACCGAATTCGTCGGCGGCCTGACGCGGCTGCGCCAGCGCTTCGCGCCAGCTTCGCTCGCGGCACTGGCTCGAAGGCAAGAAGGCCGATGGCTCCCACGACAGTCCTGTGGCTTCGCCCCGACGGCGAGGAGATGAAGGACGAGGACTGGAATTTTCCGGAAGGGCGCTTCCTCGCCTATGTGCTTGCCGCGGCCGACGAAGGCGGCGAGCCGCTGCTGATCGTCTTCAACGCCGCCGAGAACGGCGTCGAGCTCACGTTGCCGCCATGGCCGAACGTCGCGAAGCTGGGACCGCGTGCTCGACACCGCCGCCGATGCGGCGCCGAACAGCGAGCAGGCCGAGCCGCCCGGAGCCAAGCTGATCGCCCCGCCGATTTCGATCCTGGCCTTCGCGGGCAAGCCATGATCGAGGCCAATCCGTTCGGCCCGTTGATCACCCCGGAGAACGTCATCTTCCGCCTCTGGGCGCCGGGCGCGCAGCGCGTCGAGCTGCTGCATCACCAGAACCATGAGATGCAGCGCACCGATGATGGCTGGTTCAAGCTCACCATCCCCGGCGCGCGGCCCGGCGACCGCTACAAATTCCGCATCGACGGCGAGATCGAGGTGCCCGACCCGGCGTCGCGCTTCCAGCCCGAAGACGTGCACGGGCCGAGCGAGGTGATCGATCACGGCGCTATCGACTGGCAGACGCGCGCGCTGGATCGGCCGGCCGTGGCACGAATGCGTGTTTCTGGAACTGCATGTCGGCACCTTCACCGAGAGACGGCACGTTTCGCGGCGTCATCGACAAGCTCGACCACATCGCCGCGGCGGGCATCACCGCCATCGAGCTGATGCCGGTCGCCGATTTCTTCGGCCGCTGGAACTGGGGCTACGACGGCGTGCTGCTGTACGCGCCGGACAGCACCTACGGCCGGCCGGAGGATCTCAAGGCGCTGATCGACGCCGCGCACCAGCGCGGGCTGATGGTGTTCCTCGACGTCGTCTACAACCACTTCGGGCCGGAGGGGAATTATCTCGGCCGCTACGCGCCGCAGTTCTTCGCGCCGGCCGCAGACGCCGTGGGGCAACGCGATCGACTACGAGCGGCCGGAGGTGCGGCGCTTCGCGGTCGAGAACGCGCTGTACTGGCTCGAGCGAATTCCGCTTCGACGGCCTGCGGCTCGATGCCGTGCACGCGATCGCCGAGCCGGGACGCGCCACGCTGCTTCGCGAGATGAGCGAGGCGGTCGGCACGCTTGGCCTCGCAGACCGCGCGGCACATCCATCTGGTGCTGGAGAACGACGCCAACCAGGCGAGCCTGCTCGATCCGCTCACCGATCCGCCGCGCGGCAAGTATCGCGCGCAGTGGAACGACGACTATCACCACGCCTTCCATGTGCTGCTGACCGGCGAGACGGCGGGCTATTACGGCGACTACCGCGACGCGGCGCGGCATGTCGCGCGGGCGCTCGCCGAGGGCTTCGCCTATCAGGGCGAGCCGTCGCCGCATCGCCAGGGCGAGGCGCGCGGCGAACCGACCACCAGCCCTGCCCGCCACGGCCTTCGTCAATTTCCTGCAGAACCACGACCAGATCGGCAACCGCGCGCTCGGCGAACGGCTGTCGCGTGCTGGCGAAGCCCGCGGCGCTGGAAGCGGCGCTCGCCATCACGCTGCTCGCGCCCGGACCGCCGCTGCTGTTCATGGGCGAGCGAATGGGGCGCGCGCGAGCCGTTCCCGTTCTTCTGCGATTTCAAGGGCGAGCTGGCCGAAGCGGTGCGCAAGGGCCGGCGCAAGGAATTCGCCGAGGCCTATGTCGCAGCACGGCGACGAGGTGCCCGATCCGCTGTCGGAACAGACCGTCCGTCTGGCGACGCTCGACTGGGCGGCGGTCGAGCAGCCGCGAACACCGGGCGCGGCTCGATCTGGTGACGCGGCTGCTGGCGGCGCGGAGAGACGTTCGTCATGCCGCGCCTGCCGCAACTGCGGCCGGGCCACGGCCGTGTCGAGTTTGCCGATGGCGTGCTGACGGCGGCCTGGTTCTTGCGCTCCGGGCGAAACGCTGTCGATCCTGGCCAACCTCGGCGGCCGGTCGCAGCCGCGCCCGCCATCGGCCGTGCAAGGCGAAGCCGGTCTGGGGCGGCACGCGGCCGGCCGAGCTTCCGCCCTGGTCGGTCCATGCCGCGATCGGAGGCGCGTAGACGCCGTGGACACGCCGCTCTCCACCTATCGGCTGCAGCTCAGCAAGGACTTCGGCTTCGACGACGCCGCGCGGATCGTGCCGTATCTGAAATCGCTCGGCATCACCCATCTCTACACCTCGCCGTTCTTCAAGGCGCGGCCCGGCAGCACGCACGGCTACGACGTGGTCGATCACCGCGCGCTTCAATCCGGAGTTCGGCGGCGAAGATGGCTTCGCGCGGCTGAGCGCGGCGCTGAAGGAGGCCGGCCTCGGGCTGATCCTCGACTTCGTGCCCAACCACATGGCGGTCGGCTCCGACAACGCCTGGTGGATGGACGTGCTGGAGTGGGGCCA
>CAWAWF010000010.1:0-11341 GCA_963785665.1 uncultured Alphaproteobacteria bacterium | reverse complement strand
GCTCAAGGCGGATCGGCAACGGTGAAGCGGAAGCTTCGCACGATCCGCTGCCGCAGCCAATCGGGCAGCATCGCGTTGAGTCCCGTCGCCAGTGCCAGCAGCAACGGAAACGCGATGACCGCGCGGTCGCGCTCCAAGCCGCGGCGGATTTTCTTCGCAGCGCGCTCGGCCGACATCTTGAATGGGTGTGGCCCCACCTCGCGCGCCGTCATCGGCGTCTCGATATAGCCCGGGCAGATCACGCTGACGCGGATGCCGCGCGGCGCGAGCAAGGCGCGAAGCGACAGCCCGTAGCTCAGCACGGCGGACTTGCTGGCGCTGTAGCTTGGCGCATCGGGCAGCGGGATGAAGCCGGCGAGCGAGCCCACGATCGCGATCTGGCCGCGGCCGCGCGCCATCATCGGCGGCAGCAGCGGCTGCACCGTGTTGAGGACGCCGCCGACATTGGTTTCGATCAGCGCGGCGGCGTCGTCGGCGCGCTCGATCTCGCCGCCCGGCGTCGTGCCTGCCATGATGCCGGCATTGGCGAAGACGAGATCGACCGGATGCTCTCGGTCGAACGCCTCGATCCATGCTTTCAGCTCGGCGCGGGCGCGGACGTCGATAACAGCGGTGCGCACCTTGGCGCCGCGCTCGCGGCAGCGCGCGGCGATGTTGTCGAGCCGCTCCGCGTTCCGGCCCAGCAGCCCGAGCTCGGTATCGGCGCCGGCATAAGCCAGCGCGAGCGCCTTTCCGATGCCACTCGACGCGCCGGTGATCAGGATTGTCTGCATCGCAGCAAGGATAGCCGGGAAAGCGTGGGCTGCCCATGTTCACCCTAACAGAGGCCGCACCTTGACGTTAACGATCATGGCGGGTCACATCGACTGCCATGGGGCAATTCACGATTGAACCGTTGCGGATACCGGCGGTCGGCCTCGTTCGCGCCAGCAAGCTCTCCGACCCGCGCGGCACCTTTGTCGAGACCTACACGGTCCCGGGCTTCGAGCAGATCGGCATCGACTGCCAGTTCGTCCAGGACAACGAGGCCCTGTCGCTCAAGGCCGGCACCATCCGCGGCCTGCATTTCCAGACGCCGCCCGCGGCGCAGAGCAAGCTCATCCGCGTCGTCCGTGGCGCGATCTTCGACGTCGCCGTCGATCTGCGCCGCGGCAGCCCCACCCTTGGCCGATGGTGCGGCGTGCGGCTTGCCGCCGGCAGCGGCGAGCAGGTGTTCGTGCCGAAAGGGTTCGCCCACGGCTATTGCACCTTGGAGGACAACACCGCCGTCATCTATAAGGTCGATGCGCTCTACAATGCGCAATACGACACCGGCGTGAGGTGGAACGATCCGGACATCGGCGTGGACTGGCCGCTCGAACCGGGCGGGCTGACCGTGTCGGAGAGGGATGCAGGGCTGCCGATGCTGCGCGATATCTCCCCGCCGTTCTCACAAGGCTGAGGGCGCCATGGACGGACGCATCCTGGTGACGGGAGGCGCGGGCTTCATCGGCTCGGCGCTGGTTCGCCACCTGATCGCCGCAACCTCGCGCGAGGTTCTGGTGGTCGACAAGCTCACCTATGCGGGCAGCCTGGACAATCTGGCGCCGGTGGCGGGACATTCGCGATATCGCTTCCTGCAAGCCGACATCGGCGACCGACGCGCCATGGCGGAGACGCTTGCGGATTTCGCGCCCAGTCTGGTGATCCATCTTGCCGCCGAGACCCACGTCGACCGTTCGATCGATGGGCCGGCGGCTTTCATCGAGACCAACATCGCCGGCAGCTTCGCGCTCCTGGAGACGGTGCTGGCGCACTGGCAAAAGCTGTCGCCGGCGGCGCAGCAGGCCTTCCGCTTTCATCACGTCTCGACCGACGAGGTGTTCGGCAGCCTTGGTCCGAGCGGCCAGTCCGTCGAAACGACCGCCTACGCGCCGAACTCGCCCTACTCCGCCTCCAAGGCCGCGTCCGATCATCTGGTTCGCGCCTGGCATCACACCTATGGCCTCCCCGTTGTCGTCAGCAATTCATCGAACAACTACGGCCCCTATCAATATCCGGAAAAATTGATCCCGCTGATGATCCTGCATGCCGTGGCAGGCAAGGAGCTGCCGGTCTATGGCAATGGGCGGAACGTCCGCGACTGGCTCTATGTCGAGGACCACGCGGCGGCGCTGCTCGCGGTGGCCGAGCGCGGCCGCGTCGGCGAGACCTACAACATCGGCGGCAACAACGAACAGACCAACATCGACGTGGTCGAGCGCATCTGCGCTTTGCTCGATGAGCTTGCGCCCGACGGCAGGATCGGACCGCGCCGGAGCCTCATTCGTCACGTCGAGGACCGGCCGGGTCACGATCTCCGCTATGCGCTCTCGACCGCAAAGATCCAGGCCGAACTTGGGTGGACACCGCGTGAAAGCTTCGAGAGCGGCCTCCGCAAGACGGCCGCGTGGTATCTCGGCAACCGCGCCTGGTGCGATGCCATCGCCGCGCGGCAGCAGGACAGCGCTGCGCGGCTTGGGCTCGGCAGTTCTGAGCGCGCAGCCGAGACTGCGGGATGATCCGGATTGCGCTGTTCGGCGCGAGCGGCCAGCTCGGCTCGGAGCTGATCGCGCAGGCGTCGCAGCACGCGGTCGAGTTGCGGGCCTTTACGCATCGGGAAGCCGACGTCGCCGATCAGGCCGCTGTTAATCAGGCGATCGCCGCGGCGCAGCCGAACCTGGTCGTCAACGCCGCGGGCTTCACCGACGTCGATCGCGCCGAGACCGAGCGCGAGACGGCGTTTCGCGTCAACGCGATCGGCCCTGCGGTGCTCGGCCGAGCATCGGCGGCGCTTGGCGTGCCGATCGTCCACATCTCGACCGACCACGTGTTCGACGGAACCAAGACCCGCGCCTACCGCGAGGACGATTTGACCGCGCCGCTCAATGTGTACGGCGCCTCGAAGGCCGAGGGCGAAGCATCGCTGCGCGAAGCGACCAACCGGCATCTGATCCTACGAACGTCCTGGATCTATGGCGTGCATGGCCGGAATTTCCTGCGCACCGTGCTGCAGCTTGCCGGCGAAAAGGATGTGCTGCCGGTGGTGGACGACCAGTTTGGCTGCCCGACCGCAGCGGTGGATCTTGCGGAGGCGATTTTCCGATTGGCTCCGCTGGCCGCGGCGGGGAGGACCTCCTGGGGCACCTACCACTTCGCCGGGACCGGCGTCGCCAGCCGCTATGAATTCGCCCGCGAGATCGTCGCAGCGGCGGCCCAAGTCACCGGCCGGCATCCAGACGTGAAGCCGATCAAGTCGGCAGAGCATCCTGTCGCCGCGCGGCGGCCGGCCAACTCCGCGCTCGATTGCACGCGGTTCACCGCGACGTTCGGCTTCCGCGCGGGGCCATGGCAGGCACGCACGCGCGAAGCCGTCGCAATCCTGGGCGGCGCGCAGCAGTAAGGCCCGCAACGCGCGGCCTGCCCACGTTCACCGTAACTCGGCTCGCAGCTTGACGTTAACGCTGTCGGCGGTCACGTTGGCCGCATCACGCGTGAAGGTGTCGCAACTTCGTGCGACCGCCGGGGGAGCCCGTGAAAGGCATCATTCTCGCAGGCGGGTCCGGTCGCCGCCTTTATCCAGCAACGCATGTTGTCTCCAAACAACTGCTGCCGGTTTACGACAAGCCGATGATCTACTATCCGCTGTCGACCCTGATGCTGGCAGGCATCACGGAGATTCTCGTCATCACGACGCCCGCCCACCAAAACATGTTTGAGCGTCTGCTGCGCGACGGCTCGCAATTCGGCATCCGCATCCATTACGCCACACAGGATCGGCCACGGGGACTGGCTGATGCCTTCATCGTCGGCCGCGAGTTTGTTGGCGATGACGACGTGGCGCTGATCCTCGGCGACAACATCTTCTTTGGTCACGGTATCCGCGAGCTGATGGCGGCGGCAAACGCGCGCCGGTCGGGCGCGGCGGTGTTCGGCTATCGCGTCTCGGAGCCCGAGCGATATGGCGTGATCGGGTTCGACAGCAACGGCAAGCCCGTTTCGATCGAGGAAAAGCCCGCCCACCCGAAATCGCGTTACGCCGTTACCGGCCTCTATTTCTACGACAACCGGGTGCTCGACATCGCCGCGAGCCTGCAACCATCGGCACGCGGCGAACTCGAGATCAGCGATGTCAATCAGCGATATCTCGAGATGGGCGCGCTTCATGTCGAGATCATGGGCCGCGGCTTCGCCTGGCTCGATGCCGGCACGCATCAATCGCTGATCGAGGCTTCCCAGTTCGTTCAGATCGTCGAGCAGCGGCAGGGGCTGCGCATCTCATGTCCGGAGGAGATTGCGTTCGACTGCAAGCTAATCTCGGCGGAGCAGCTTCTGTCGGCCGCCGATGCCATCGGCAACACGCCGTACGGCGAATATCTGCGGGACGTCCATAGGCTTTCGGCCGGCGGGACGGCAACCAAGAGCTAAGTCGGCTCCGCGCTGACCAGCTTGTCGTGGACCGACGTGTCCTTCAGCAGCGCATCGAAATATTCGATGGTGCGGACCAGGCCGGCTTTCAGCGCCACCTTCGGCGTCCAGCCGAGGATGTCATGCGCCTTCGAGATATCCGGCCGCCGCTGGCGCGGATCGTCCACCGGCATCGGCCGTTGCACGATTTTCGACTTGGAGCCGGTCAGTTCGATGATCTGATTGGCCAACTGTCGAATGGTGAACTCGATCGGATTGCCGATGTTGATCGGTCCGGTGACATTGTCCGGCGTCTCCATCAGCCGCATCAGTCCGTCGACCAGATCGTCGACGTAGCAGAACGAGCGGGTCTGCGCGCCCTCGCCGTAGATGGTGATGTCGCGGCCAAGCAGCGCCTGGACGATGAAGTTCGACACCACGCGGCCGTCGTTCGGATGCATCCGCGGGCCGTAGGTGTTGAAGATGCGCGCGACCTTGACGCGCATGTTGTGCTGGCGGCGATAGTCGAAGAACAAGGTCTCGGCGCAGCGCTTGCCCTCGTCGTAGCAGGAGCGCGGGCCGATCGGATTGACGTTGCCCCAGTATTCCTCGCCCTGCGGGTGGACGCTCGGGTCGCCGTAGACCTCCGAGGTCGAGGCCTGCAGGATCGTGGCGCGGACCCGCTTGGCAAGTCCCAGCATGTTGATGGCGCCGTGCACGCTGGTCTTGGTGGTCTGCACCGGATCGCGCTGGTAGTGCACCGGCGAGGCCGGGCAGGCCAGATTGTAGATCTGGTCGACCTCGATATAGAGCGGAAACGTCACATCATGGCGGATCAGCTCGAAGCGCTTGTGGCCGAGCAGATGCTCGATGTTGCCGCGGGTGCCGCTGAAGAAGTTGTCGACGCAGATGACGTTGGCGCCCTGGGCCAGGAGCCGCTCGCACAGATGCGAGCCGAGGAAGCCGGAGCCGCCGGTGACCAGGATGCGCTTTTCCAGATGCATTCGGGTTTCCCGGGAGAATCGAGCCGGCGACGTCAAACCTTAAAACGCGGTCATCGAGGTTAACATCCGGTTAAGATGGACCGGCTGAGCGGTCAATCGAAAAGTTCCCATTTGTCGCCGGCCGACCTCGCCGCCGCCCGGCAAAGTCGCCGGGCGCTTGCTTTCATGATGAATCGGTGTCGTCTAGCACTGTCGGCCCGGGACGGCGTACTGCTGACGGGTGCGGACGAGGTGGGGTCTCGACAGCGATGTCGAAGCGAACGTTTCTTTTCCTACAGGGGCTGGCATCGCCTTTTTTCTATCGGCTGGCGCGCCGCCTGCGGACCGCGGGCCACGACGTGCTGCGCATCAATCTGTCAGGCGCCGACATGGTGTTCTGGCCCGGACGTGCCATTAATTTTCGTGGCTCCGCGCAGGAGTGGCCGGATTTTGTCGCGGGAGTGATGCGCGACCGTTACGTCACCGACCTGGTGCTGTTCGGCGATTGCCGCCCCTACCACCGGGTCGCCTTGAAGGTCGCTCGCCATGCGGGCGCCATCGCGCATATTTTCGAAGAAGGCTACATTCGGCCGAACTGGATCACGCTGGAGCACGGCGGCACCAACGGCAATTCGTCGATTCCGCGCGACCCGAATACGATCCGCGCGTTGGCCGACGAGCTACCCGAGCCGCCGTCGCCGGTGCAGCTCCACGCCAGCTTTTTCACGCGGTCGATGTGGGACGTAACCGCAAACGTCCTCGGCGCATTGTTGTGGCCGTTGTTTCCGCACTATCGTTGGCACGGCACCGAGCATCCGCTGCTGGAGTATTTCGGTTGGATCAGGCGATTTGCGCACGGACCTGAGTCATCCCGCCACGCCCGGAAAACGATTGCCCGCGTGGTCGACGCCGGATTGCCCTATTTCCTCGTGCCGCTGCAACTGCATTCCGACTACCAGATCAGAAGTCCATTCTCCCTATTCCAACGCGATCCAGGCAATCGAGGAGATCATCTCATCGTTCGTCGACCATGCGGCCGCCGGAGTCCACCTGCTGTTCAAGCTGCACCCGCTCGACAACAGCCTGTTCGATTATCCCGGCAAGATCGCGCAAGTCGCCCGCCGGTTCGACGCCACCGACAGGGTGCATGTGATCGACGACAGCGACCTCACAAAGCTATCTGACGCGCAGCCGCGGCGTTGTGCTGGTCAACTCCTCGATGGGCACGCTCGCGCTTGAGAATGGCTATTCCGTGAAGGCGCTTGGTACCGCGACGTATGACATGCCGGGCCTCACGTTCCAGGGACCGCTCGACGAATTCTGGACCAATCCAACACCGCCGGACGCCGATCTCTATCGGGCCTACCGGCGCGTGGTTCTGGCGCTCACCCAGGTGAACGGCGGTTTTTTCAACAACGAAGCAATCCGAATCGGAACGCGATTGGTGGCCGATCGGATGCTGGCGACGAGTCCCGGTATCCGACCCTCGGCCGCATCGCCGCCTCACGGCGCGTTCGTGCCAGACATGCGGGCCATCGTTCCGGGCGAATAGCGCGCTCTAACCCGGCGCATCGTTCTTTCGCGCGGCGGCGGCAAGCTGCACGATGTTGGCAAGCGACACGCCCTGCCGCTCCAGCGCGCTCAGCTCCTCGCGCACCAGCGCAACCGTCTGCTCGATCTGCGCCCGCTCGTGGCCGGCGCAGACGAAGAAGCGAAGCCGCGCCGCGCGCTCCTGGACGCCGGGCGGGATGATCGGCACGGCGTTGACGCCGCGCTCCAGCAGCCGCTGCGCCATCACCACGGTGCGAAGCGAATCGCCGATGATGACCGGCACCACGGCAAAGCCGGCGCTGTGGCCGACATCGAGGCCAGCCGCGGCGGCGCGATCGCGGAACAGCTTGCCGTTGGCCTGCAACCGCGCGACGCGGTCTTGCGCACGGCCGAGCAGATCGAGCGCGGTCAGCGCCGCGACCGCCGCAGGCGCCGGAATGCCGACGCTGTAGACGAAGCCCGGCGCGGTGAATTTCAGGAAATCGATCAGCTCCTGCGGACCGGCGACGTAGCCGCCGGCGCTCACCAGCGTCTTCGACAGCGTGCCCATCCAGATGTCGACCGACGCGGGATCGATGCCGAAATGCTCGGCGGCGCCGCGGCCGTCGCGCGCCGAGCACGCCGAGCGCATGCGCCTCGTCGACCATCAGCCAGCAGCCGAAGCGGCTCTTCAGCTCGATCAGCCGCGGCAGGTCGGGGATGTCGCCATCCATCGAAAACAGGCTCTCGGTGAGGATCAGCGTGCGGCCGTAGCGGTGCCGCTCGGCCGCCAGAATCTTCTCCACCTCGTCCATGTCGTTGTGCGCAAAGATGCGGCGGTGCGCGCCGGAAAGCTGCGCCCCGATCAGCGCGCTGTTGTGGATCAGCGCGTCGTGAAGGATCAGGTCCTTCGGCCCGACCACCTGGGAGATCACCGAGATGTTGGTGGCGTGGCCCGAGACGAACACCACGGCGTCGGCGGAGCCATGCAGGCCTGCGAGGCCGCGCTCGAGATCGCGATGGAACGGCCGCTCGCCGGCGGTGATGCGGCTCGCCGAAACGCTGGTGCCCCACTGCTCGACCGCGGCGGCGACCGCCTTGGCGATCGCCGGCTCGCCGTTGAAGCCGAGGTAGTCGTAGCTCGCGAAATTCACCACCGGCTTGCCGGCGATGGCGCTGGTCGCGCCGGCGCGCTCGTCGTGCTGGCGATAGAACGGATTGGCAATGCCGAGCAGATCGGAGGTCGCGCGCATCACGCGGAACTCCTCGTAGCCCGGCAGGTTGCGGAACGACGTGCCGTCCTTGGGCTTGGCGCTGGCGCTCGGCGTCGCGCGCGGCCGCGGCGCGGACGGCTGCTGCACCGTGGCCAGGAGCTTGGCCTTGTCCTCTTCCGACAAGCGTTCGAAGCCGCGGCGCGTCTTCATCAGGCCAATCCCGTCATGGTCTTGCGGCGCTGCTCGACGGCATCGGCCAGCTCTTCGAGGCCTTCCGACGAAACCGCGCCAGGCGAATGCTGCGCCAGCAGCGGCTGGCCTTGCCGAAGCGCGGTCGACATGGCGACAGCCGGCGGGCCGCCGCGCCGGCCGGCCGCAACTCCGCGACCAGATGGGCGACGATGTCGGCCAGCGACTTGCCGGCCGTCATCACCATCAGCGGCACCTCGATGCCGAAGCGATCCTCGACCGCCATCTTCAGCTCAAGGCCCATCAGCGAATCCATGCCGATGTCGGACAGCGGCCGGCGCGGATCGATGTCGGAGGACGAGGCAACGCGAAGGATGGCGGCGACCTGCGATGCGATCATCTCGGTGACGAGATCGCGGGCCTCGGCGTCGGTCTTGCCGGCCAGGAGCTCGGCGATGTCGACGGCTGACGCGCCGGACCTCGGCCGAGCCTGCGCGCAGCATCGCAAACAGCGGCGCCTTCAGGATCTTCAGCTCGCGCGAAGCCATCCGCCAGTCGATCGCCGCGCACACCACGACGGCTTCCGCCAGCGGATCGCGGCAAAGCAGACGCCCGAGATGAGCGAGCGCATCGGCGGCCTTCAGGCCCGAGCGTCCGGTGCGCCTGGCGAGTTTCGCTCCGGTCGCGGCATCGCGCGCCAGCACGCCGGCGTCGGCGATCGGTCCCCACGCGACCGCCAGCGCCGGCAGGTTCTCGGCGCGGCGGCGGCGCGCCAGACCTTCGAGGAAGCCGTTGGCGGCGACATAGCTGGCCTGGCCGGGATTGCCGATCAGCGTGGTCGCCGACGAATAGAGCACGAAGTAGTCGAGCGTGGCGTGGCGCGTCGCCTGGTCGAGATGCAGCGCGCCGTCGATCTTCGGCGACAGCACGGCCGCGATCCTGGCCTCGTCGAGTTCCGACATCGCGCCGTCGGCCAGCACCATGGCGGCGTGGATCATGCCGACCAGCGGACCGTGCTGGGACTCGATCCAGTGCACCAGCCAGTCCACCGAGTCGCGCCGGGTGACGTCGACATGGGCGGCGATCAACTCGACGCCGCGGGCACGAAGCTCTGCCGCCGCCGCCTCCGCCTCCGGCGCGATCACGCCGCGGCGCGACGCCACCACGATGGTCCTGGCGCCGCAGGCCGCGAGCCAGCGCGCGGTCTCGAAGCCGAAGCCCGTGGTGCCGCCGATGACGAGATGGCAGCCCTCGGCGCGCGCCGTGAAGGCTTCGCGCCGCGCCCCGCTGCGGCGGCATCGCGGCCGGCGGCCGCACCACGATCTTGCCGACATGGGAGGCGCGCTGCATCAGCAGCAACGCGTCATCGATCTCGCCCGACTCGAACACCCGGTAGGGCAGCGGCGCGAACGCGCCTTCCGCGAAGCGGCGCGTCAGCTCGCGGTTGAGCTTTCTGGCGAGCGGCCGCTGCTGGGTGAGGAGCTGATCGGCATCGACGCCGTAATAGGTCAGGTTCTGGCGGAACGGCCGCAACCCCACCCGCGAGTTGGCGACGTAGTCGCGCTTGCCGAGCTCGACGAAGCGGCCGAACGGCTTCAGCGCCTTGAGGCTCGCCTCCATCGCCTCGCCGGCCAGCGAATTGAGCACGACGTCGACGCCGCCGATCGATTTCTTGATCTCGTCGGCAAACCGAAGCGAGCGGGAATCGAGCACCATGTCGGCGCCGAGCAGACGCACCAGCGCGCGCTTGTCGTTCGAGCCGGCCGTCGCCACCACGCGGGCGCCGCGCCAGCGCGCGATCTGCAGCGCGGCGAGGCCGACGCCGCCGGCCGCGGCGTGGATCAGCACCCATTCGTTGCGCTTCAGCTTCGCAAGATGGATCAGCCCGTACCAGGCGGTGAGAAACGCCACCGGGATGCTGGCCGCGGCCTCGAGCGGCATCGATGGCGGCAGCGGCAGCACCAGCGCAGCCGGCACGGTGACGTGATTGGCGAAGGCGCCGCGGGCGAAGCTTGCCACCGGATCGCCGGGCTTGAGATCGGTGACCTTGCCGCCGACGCGCGAGATGCGGCCGGCGCATTCGAGCCCGAGCGTCGAGCCGGCATAGCCGTCGGCCAGGATGTCGTCGGGGAGAAGGCCGGTGGCCAGCATCACGTCGCGGAAGTTCAGCCCGGTCGCCGCGACCTCGATCTCGACCTCGTCGTCGGCGAGGATCGCTCGCGGCTCCGCACGCCATTCCAGACGGTTCGGCGAATCCGGCGGCGCGAAATGCAGCCGCGCCGTGGTGTGGTCGGCGGGTGGCGTGGCCGGCGCGGCAAGGCCCTGCATCGCCCGGATGACGGAGACGCCGGCTCGGTCGAGCAGCATCTCGGTCTCGACGCCGGGCGCCGCCAGCAGGTCGGAGAGTCGCGCCGCGGCATCGGCCTCGTCGAGATCGGATGACAGATCGACGAGACGAATGTCGATCTCCGGATATTCGTTGATCGCGACGCGGCCGAAGGATCGCTGGCGGCCGGCCGAGGGCGACTGGCGCGAGCTGCCTGGCGTCGGCTCGAAACGCCCGGTGCGGCGTAGTGCCCTGCCCCGACGCCGAGTTTGCAACGTTGCAGGCCTGCGATCTTTTGTGACGGATCAGCCGCGTGTCCATGAATTCCAGGTGCCATTTAATTGTGCAACGCACAATTAACGACGCATGCGGCCTTCACAGTTCGCACCATTTGCAGTCAGGTGATTCGCCACAATGAGCGATGCCAGCCTAATCCCATTGAACCAGCTTGATAATCCGCGTCGACGGTCGACTGGCGTCATTCTTCAATTGCTTTCACCGCAGGGGTACCGATCAAACACGTACTCGGTCCAACGATGGGCCAGCAAGCAACGCCGCTGTCTGGGAAGGCTTCCGAGCCAACTTCAGCCTGCGGTTTTTCTTGGCGCATGAGGCCATAATATCGGGCGACTCTCCTCGAACAGAAACATTACCTTGAGGGCTTTACCTCGGGA
>CAWAWF010000009.1:0-172907 GCA_963785665.1 uncultured Alphaproteobacteria bacterium | reverse complement strand
CTCCACCAATGCCTTGAGAGGTGTTCGGTTCCGGAGGGTCAGACAATTATTTGCAGGATTCTGGAGGCCGCCTCGGCGGAATTCCCGCAAGGTTTCCAATTGGTTGAGACAGGGCCGGAGGCAAGCGAAAATAGCCCGGAAAGCCATACCCGGAAAGCCATACTGGATCTGAAGACTCGCCCCCTCCGCGCGGACTTGTCGCGGTTGGGAGGTTTGACGGCCCGCGTGCACGTTCGCTAGGCCTGTGGCCATTCCTGTTCATTTTCAGTCCGATCATTTTGCCGGTCCGTCCTTTGGTTTCGCGGGGATGGTGACGGCATTTCTGTCGGGGGAGGCGATGTGGTTGAGGAAGAAACTATCGCCTTTATCAGGGACGGCCTCGGCTCGGTCTATGCGCTGGAACTGCTGCTTCTAATCCGACGCCATGGCGGCAAGACCTGGCGCGGCAGCGATCTGGTGCGCGAGCTTCGCAGCAGCGCGACCGCGGTCACCGAGGCGTTGCATCGACTGATCCGGGCTGGGCTGATCGCCGAGGAGCCGGCCGGGCGCTACGGTTTCGCGCCGTCGTCGCCGATGCACGCGCGGCTCGCGGACGCGGTCAACGAGCTTTACAGCCACGCGCCGATCAGCGTGATGAAGGCCATCGTGGCCGTGCCGTCCGGCAAGCCCGAACGCTAGATCGGCCGGCCCCGTCTACTCGTCGAGCAGCGTTCGTACCTTGGCCGCCAGATCGCTGAACGAAAACGGCTTGCCGATCATCTGCACGCCGGCGTCGAGCCGGCCGTGATGCACGATGGCGTTGCGCGTGTAGCCGGTCGTGAACAGGACCTTCAGCCCCGGCTGCCGCCGCACCGCTTCGTCGGCGAGCTGGCGGCCGTTCATGCCGCCCGGCATCACCACGTCGGTGAACAGCAGATCGATCTTGTTCGCGTCCAGCACCTCGGAGCGCGCTCGCGCCGTCGTGCGCCGCCAGCACGCGGTAGCCGAGCTCGCTCAGGATTTCGGTGGTGTAGCCGCGCAGCGCCTCGTCATCCTCGACCACCAGGATCGTCTCGGTGCCGATGGCGCGGACGCGGTGGCCTTGGCCGGCGTCGGCGTCGCGCGCGGTTTCTTCGCTCGCCGGTATGGCGGGGCAGGTAGATCTTCACCGTCGTGCCTTCGCCGACCTCGCTGTAGATGCGGACGTGGCCGCCGCTCTGGCGGACGAAGCCATAGACCTGGCTGAGGCCGAGGCCGGTGCCCTTGCCGACTCCCTTGGTGGTGAAGAACGGATCGAATGCCCGCTCCCGCGTCGCGCGGTCCATGCCGGCGCCGGTGTCGGCCACCGCGATCATGACGTACTGGCCGGGCTCGACCGGCTCCGGCAGCGGCCGACATAGGCCTGGTCGAGGATAGCAGTTGGCGGTCTCGATCGTGACCTTGCCGCCGTTCGGCATGGCGTCGCGGGCGTTGAGCGCGAGATTGAGCAGCGCGTTCTCGAGCTGGTGCGGATCGGCGAAGGTGCGCCACAGCCCGCCGGCCAGCACGGTCTCGAGCGACACCGCTTCGCCGAGCGTCCGGCGCAGGAAATCGCAGTGCCGGCAACGAGCTTGTTGGCGTCGATGACCTGCGGGTCGAGCGCCTGCTGGCGCGAGAAGGCGAGCAGCCGGCTGGTCAGGGTGGCGGCGCGCTGCGCGCCCTGCAGCGCCATCTCCTTGGCGCGCGTCATGCGCGCCACCGCGGCCGACGGCGGCAGGTCGGGCAGCTGGCGGCCGATCATGTCGAGGCCGCCCAGCACGATGGTCAGAAGATTGTTGAAGTCGTGCGCGACGCCGCCGGTGAGCTGGCCGACCGCTTCCATCTTCTGCGCCTGGCGAAGCGATTCCTCGGCCCGCTTGCGGGCTTCGTTTTCGGCTTCGAGCTGCCCGCGTGCGCTCCTTGACCGCGTCTTCCAGCGTCTCGGTGAAGTTGCGCAGCTCGACCATCTCGCGCTTGCGGTCGGTGACGTCGACGCTGACGCCGACCACGCGGACCGGCTTTCCGGCTGCGTCGTAGAATGGCAGGCGCCGGGCGTGGATCCAGCGCAGTTCGTTGTCGTCTTGCCGGATGATCCGGAAATCGAGCTCGAACTCGCGCGCCTTGTTGCCAAGCGCCGTTGCGATGATGTCGCGCAGCCGCACCTGGTCGTCGCGATAGACCGTCGCGATCCAGCTGTCGTAACGGCCGTCGAAATCCGTCAGCCCGTACATCGCCTGGGCGGTTGGCGACAGCCGCACGGTGCCGCGCTGGCACGTCCCAGTCGATCACGCCGACGCGGCCGATCTGTTCGGCAAGCGCCAGCAGTTCGGCGCTTTCGCCAGGACTGAATGCGGCCGGCGGCTCGGTCACGGCCTACCCGCCGAGGATGCGTTTGGCTTCGGACATCGCCTGCAATTTTCCGAATGCGACCGGCTGCGGCAGATGATTGAGCCCGCACGAGCTGGTGACGATGGTCTGCTCGGGCGCGAGCCAGCCGTATTTGCGGATGCGCGCGGCGACCGTCTCGCCGGTCTCGACCTTGGGGTCCTGCACGTCGACCGCGCCGACGCCGAGCTGCCGGTTGCCCAGGCACTTCTCGTAATGGGGCGTCATGTCGTGCTCGATCAGATAGGACGAGCACTCGATCTTGCAGACCAGATCGGCCTTGTAGCGGCCGGAATCGAAATAGCGGTGGCCGATCTGCGCGTCGTATTCCTTGCCGACGGCGTAGTTGCCCTGGCAGATATGGGCCGAGACGTGGACGTCGTCGGGCAGGCCCTCGATCGCCATGTTGATGGCCTCGACCGCGGCCGCCGACCTCGCCATCGTCGCTCATGGTGAACAGCGGCTCGTCGATCTGGATGTGCTTGCAGCCGGCTTCGGCCAGCAGCCGGAAATTGAAGTGCAGCAGCTTGCCGAGATCGGCCATCATTCGGTTGATGTCGTTGTAGTATTCGTCATAGGCGACCTTGGCCAGCATGTGCGGGCCGGTCATCGTGATCTTGACCGGCCGCTCGGTCAGCGCCGACACCATCTTGAACTCGTCGACCAGGCTGAGATCGATGTTGTCGTCGATGTGGCTGCGGCAGGTCGCCGCCGGATGGAACACGTTCGGATCGTAGGGCGTGATCGGCTTCGGCTTGGTGCTGCCCTGGAACGCCGGGATGCGTTGCCAGAAATAGTTCAGCATGGCGTTGGGCGGCGAGTGCCGGTTGTGGGTGCGCCGGTGCATCTCGCCGCCGGTGACCACGTCGATGTCGGCCAGCTCCTGGTCGAGGATGGCGGCCTGGCTGGCGCGGTATTGTGCATCCGCCAGCGCGGCCATCGAAAGCTGTCCGAACGACACCAGGCGATCGAGCGGCTCGTACCAATCCGGCACGCTGTGGGCGCCGATCACCGTGGTGGTGTACTTCGGATACGGCTTCATTGATCCTGCCCAGCCTCGGCGCTTCTATCACCGGAGCCGGTCCCCGGACAAATCGGCGGCAGAAGGCGCGAGGAACCCGGCGCGGCGCTTGTCGTTGGCAGTGACAGACCCAAGTGACGGATCAAGGAGCAGCCGATGGCACAGGATAAAGCTACCCCGGACCGCAACGGACAAGGCATCGTGCAAAACGAGCGCGGCGAGGATCAGCCCGGGGACAAGGAGCGCGCGCAGCGCGACGCCGGCCTCAAAGCACAGAAGGAAGCCGCGCAAAGCGGGCCGCAATCGCCGGGCGAGCCGGCGGGCGGCGAATAACCTCAGCGGCCGCCCTTGATGCCGGGATAGTTCGCCTTCTTCAGCAGCCGCGCCAGATGCACCGTGTTCGACGCGAGCATCCGCGTCCATTGTGCGACGGCCTTCGGCGGCTTGGCGAAACTCTTGAATTCCTTGGAGCCCATCGCCTCGCCGACCCAGTAGGTCACGCCGCCGGCTGCAATGGTAAACCCCACCTCGGCGAG
Organism: uncultured Alphaproteobacteria bacterium; assembly: GCA_963785665.1. Lineage (GTDB taxonomy): Bacteria > Pseudomonadota > Alphaproteobacteria > Rhizobiales > Xanthobacteraceae > Z2-YC6860. The sequence continues at coordinate 168,968 of CAWAWF010000009.1, read as the reverse complement.
CGCTTGGTTCAACTCGGCGGCGGTGTGATGGGCGCCATCCTCGTTGCCGACCACCACGGCGATCGCCACCTTGCCATAGCTCGGCATGCGCCCTCGGCCGTCCTTCTCGTCGAGGAAGGCATCCATCCGTTCCAGCACCCGCTTGGAAACGCTCGACGGCTGGCCGAGCCAGATCGGCGTGCCGATCACCAGGATGTCGGCGGCCAGCACCCACTTGCGAAGCCTTGGCCAGTCGTCGCCGGCGCCTTCGTCGGACCGCACGCCCGGCTTGATGTTGCGATCGACCGCGCGGACCACGCTACCCTCGGCGCCGAGCTTGGCGAACTCCTTCATCAGCAGGTCGAGCAGAGCATCCGTTGAGGATGTCTCCTTGTCGCTCTCGCTTTTCAGGCTGCAATTGAATGCAGCAACTCTGGTGCGTGGTGCCATCGGGTGCTCAGCAGTTGTCCTGACGGATCGGCGTCTTGCGAGAACGCCAAACCGCGCGCCGTAGTTCCGTGGAACACGATGCGGCGGCTGCCGGATTTCAGCGCAGGGCTTAAGTCGGGTTGCGGACGCTATTTGGTGCCGTAGGCACGGTCACCGGCGTCGCCGAGACCCGGAATGATGAAGGCGTCGGCATCGAGATGATCGTCGATGGCGGCGGTCCACAATTTCACATCCGGGTGAATGCCGCGCAGCCGCTCGACGCCCTCCGGCGAGGCGATCAGGCAGCACGTCGCGGATGTCGGTCGCGCCGCGCTCCTTGAGGCGGTCGATCGCGGCGACCGCGGTGTTGGCGGTGGCGATCACCGGGGAGACGACGATGACCTGCCGCGCCGCGAGGTCGGCCGGCGTCTTCAGGTAGTATTCAACCGCGGTGTGGGTGTCGCGGTCGCGATAGAGACCGATATGGGCGACGCGCGCCGCCGGGACGAGGTCCAGCATGCCCTCGACCAGAGCGAGGCCGGCGCGCAGGATCGGCGCGAACACCAGCTTCTTGCCGGCGATGCGCGGCGCCTTCATCTTGGCCATCGGCGTCTCGATCTCCGCCCATTCGAGCGGCAGGTCGCGCGTCACCTCGTAGCAAAGCAGGATGCCGAGCTCGCGGGCGAGCTCGCGGAAGGATTTGGCGGAGCGGTTCTTGTCCCGCATCAAGGTCAGCTTGTGCTGCACCAGCGGGTGGTCGACGATGGTGACGCCTTCCATGGCTTTCCCCTTCAAAACACCGTGCCGTCGCTGACGATCTTCAGCGGCGGTCCGCCGTCGGGCCGCAATTGCTTGGCGATGGTGCGTCCGGCCGTCCAGGTGCCGCCCTGCAGGATTTTCGCAAGCGGCAGCGTCTGGCGATCCATCTTCAGCCGCTGGCGCACGATGTCCGCGAGGCGGTCGAGCAAGGCGACGGTCAGCGCACGCCATTCCACCACCAGCTCGGAATCGACGGTGTGCTCGCGCGCCGCCGCGCCGGATCGCGGAGCGACAGCACGCCGGTGTCGATGAACAGCCCGCCGTTGCGGTACTCGGCGAGCCCGGTCAGCCCGTCGATGTCGGTGACCTCGATGCCGGCCCATTGCAGCGGCTCGATCAGCGAGTAGGCGAGCCATTGCGACAGCTTGTGCAACGGGACGAGGCCGTTGGTCTCGTCGTCGGTCTTGATCGACGGATGCTTCCAGCAATCGCCGAGCGCGACGCCGCCGAGCGTCAGCCGCGACGGCCAGATCGGCCCGAGATGCGTGAGCAGCTCCGAGAGAATGACGGGCGCGGCGATCTTTCCGCCTTGCGCGAGCGCAGCCAGATGATCGAACAGCCCGCCCGGCCGCGGCGAGTCGTTTATTCCGAACACCTCCGGCGCCGCCGCCACCGTCTTGCCAAGCCGCCGCAACAAATCGGCGCGCCCGGCCACGCCGGCCAGCGGATTGGTGTCGGACACCTGGAAGCCGCGAATGAGCTTCGCCTCATTGAGCTCCATCAGGATCGACGCATCGACCCGCAGCGGGCGGCTCGGCCACATCGAGAACTCGCAGTCGCGGAACATCGCGAGGCTCGCCAGCGCCAGCCCTTCGGAGCGGGTGACGACTTCGCCGCTCACCGGATAGCGGTAGCGCCATTTCGGTCCGGCGCCGGCATCGAGCAGCACGCTGACGATCGCCAGATCGAACGCCGACGCGCGCCTTCTCCGCGGGTGACGGCCACGCCATCGCCTGGTCGATCTCATCCCAGTAGTCGAAGCCGTCGATGTCGAAATGCCGCCAGCGCGAATGAAACGGAACATCGAGCGTCGGATAAGCTGCCTTGGTCGTCTCGATGACGAGCTTCGCCGTCTCGTCGAGCCGCGCCAAATCAACCTGGAAATTCGGCAGCCTGTCACCCAGCGCCAGCATCATCTGCGCGCGCTCGCGCACCGCGGCAGCGCTGAGCAAACGATGGGCGGCGGCCTGCTGCGACACGATCAATACTTTTCGAGCGGCCTGCCGGATGTCTTGATGTCCTCGGGCTTCACGCGGCTCCGGCGTGTAGTAGCCGGCGGCCTTCTTCGCCTCGATCTCGACATGGGCGTCCGGCGGCACCAGATCGTCGGGGATCGGCAATCCGCTCGACGATCTCGATGCCCTGGCCGACCAGCGCGTCGTGCTTCATGTCGCTCATCGACACGAAGCGGTCGATCCGCCGCACGCCGAGCCAGTGCAGCGCGTCCGGCATCAATTGCTGGAAGCGGGCGTCCTGCACGCCGGCGACGCATTCGGTGCGCTCGAAATAGGTCGACGCCGCGTCGCCGCCCTCCTGGCGCTTGCGCGCGTTGTAGACCAGGAACTTGGTCACCTCGCCGAGCGCGCGGCCTTCCTTGCGGTTGTAGACGATGATGCCGAACTCGCCCTGCTGCGCCGCGCGCGCGCATTCCTCGATGCCGTGAATGAGATACGGCCGGCAGGTGCAGATGTCGGAGCCGAACACGTCGGAGCCGTTGCATTCGTCATGCACGCGGCAGGTGATCTTGGCGCGCGGGTCGTTGAGCTTGGTCGATGTCGCCGAACAGATAGACCGTGATGCCGCCGATCGGCGGCAGGAACACGCGAAGGTCCGGCCGCGTCACCAACTCGGGGAACATGCCGGCGGTTTGATCGAACAGATCCCGCCGCAGCGCCGTCTCGGTGGTGCCGAAGCGCTGCGCGATGCCGGGCAGGTACCAGACCGGATCGATCGCGATCTTGGTCACCGACACGCTGCCGTTGTCATGGATGGCGTGGCCGTCCGCCTTCAGGCGGCCGGCGGCGAGCGCGTCGCGAATCTCGATCAGGTCGAGCCGCGCCTTGGTGATGGCGATGCTCGGCCGGATGTCGGCGCCTTCGGCGATCTCGGTCTTGAAGGTGTCGGCGACGAGATGGCCCCACGGGTCGAGCGATACGATCTTCTCCGGTTCCGACCACTGCGGGAACGGCCCGATGGTCGCCGCCGGAAACGTGTTGGTGAGGTCCGGCCGCCGGATCGGATCGAGCGCGCCGGACGACACCGCGAGCGCCCGGTAGAGCGCATACGATCCGCCGTGCGTGCCGATCACGTTGCGCAAGCCCAGTTGCGAGACCGTGCCGATCACCGGGCCGCGCTCGCGCGCGGTCGGCGCCCCCCAATGGATCGGGAAGCGCACCTTCGCTCCCGGATCGGGGTGCGAGGTGAGCCGGATATGGTCCGAACGGTTCGAATTCATCGAAGTCCTCAAAAGCCGGCGGCCCGCCGCGAAGACGGGCCGACACGCCGGAATGTCACTATTTAGGGGAGGCCGATGCCGGGAAACGGAACAGGACTCCACTAAAGGCATAGTATAGCGATCCTCGGGCGTTGCCGCCATTGGCAAGAATAGCGGAATAATATCAACAGCTTGTGACGCCAGCCAGTCGGCCCGAACTTGCCAGCCGGTGGGAAGTGCGCGACGCTCGCCCTGGCCGGGCGCCGTAACGGGGGATCGACATGCATTGGAATCGTCTGCCGCTCGTCCTCGCGGCGCTGGCTGTCTCCGCGGCGCTTGCCACCCCGATCCGGGCCGCCGATTGGCCGGCCCATCCGGTGACGGTGATCGTGCCGTTCGGCGCCGGCGGCAACACCGACATGATGGCGCGGCTCGGCGCGGCGCATCTGTCGGCCAAGCTCGGCCAGAGCTTCGTGGTCGAGAACCGCCCGGGCGCCGGTGGCGCGCTCGGCACCGGCCAGGTCGCGACAGCCGCCCCGGATGGCTACACGCTGCTGTTCTCGGCCTCGGCCAACATCACGCTGACGCCGCAGGTGCAGAAGCTCAGCTTCGATCCGCGCAAGCAGCTCGTGCCGATCACCAATGTCGGCACCGGCACGCAGATGATCGGCATCAAGCGCGAGTTGCCGGTGAAGACGCTGCCGGAGTTCATCGCCTACGCCAAGGCCAACCCCGGCAAGCTCAACTTCGCGGTCGCCGGCACGCAGAACATCAGCCATCTGGCGCCGGTGCTGCTGTTCGCGCGCGCCGGCATCGACCTCGTCATGATTCCGGCCAAGAGCGAGCCGCAGGCGGTGTCCGATCTGACGTCGGGTCAGGTCGACCTCTACTTTGGCAACTCGTCGGCGCTGCTGCCGCACATCAACAGCGACAAGATCAGGCTGATCGCGGTCGGCACCGCCAAGCGGATTTCGGCGGCGCCGGACATTCCGGCTGTCGCCGAGACTGTGCCGGGCTTTGAGTTCGCCTCGTGGAACGGCTTTTCCGCGCCGGCGGGGACGCCGGAGCCGATCATCGAAGCGATCCGCCGCGAGATCACGGCGTTCGCCAAATCGCCGGAGATGTCCGAACGCCTGTCCAAGCTCGGCATCGTTCCGGGTGGGCTCACCAAGGAAGAGTGCGAGGCCGTCTTCGCAAAGGACTACGAATCCTTCGCCGCCGCGGTGAAGGCGGCGGGCATCACCCCGCAATAGCAAGAGAGGACGAATGGCCGTATCCCCAGCGCAAAGGCTGCGCGAGCTGCTGGCGCAGCCCCACGTCGAGATCATGCCGGGCTGCTACGACGGGCTGTCCGCCAAGCTCGTGGCCGACGCCGGCTACAAGGTCGCCTTCATGAGCGGCTTTGCGGTCTCGGCGGCCCGGCTCGGCATGCCGGACACCGGGCTCATCTCGTTCACCGAGATGCTCGACAGCCTGCGCAACTGCTGCGCCGCTGCCGGCAAGGTGCCGGTGATCGGCGACGGCGACACCGGCTACGGCAACGCGCTGAACGTTCAGCGCACCGTGGTCGAATACGCGCGCGCCGGCGCCGCCTGCGTGATGATCGAGGATCAGGTCAGCCCGAAGAAATGCGGCCACACCCGCGGCAAGCAGGTGATCCCGCGCGAGGAGGCGCGGATGAAAATTCGCGCCGCGGTGGATGCCCGCGGCGATGCCGACATCCTGATCATGGCGCGCACCGACGCCCGCGCCACGCACGGCTTCGACGAGGCGCTCAACCGCTGCAAGGATTTCGAGGCCGAGGGCGCCGACATCATCTTCTTCGAGGCGCCGGAGACCGAAGACGAGATGCGCCGCTTCTGTGGGTCGATGAAGAAGCCCTGCATGGCCAACATGGTGCCGGGCGGCAAGACGCCGATCCTGCCGCCGGCGAAACTGCAGGAGGTCGGCTACAAGCTCGCGCTCTATCCGGTGATGCTGCTGTCGTCGTCGGTCGCTGCCATGCAGGCGACACTCGCCGCGCTCCGCCCGGAATCGAACCTGCCGCAGCCGCCGGCGATCGGCTTCACCGACCTGCAAACTGTCGTCGGTTTCCCGGACTACTGGCGCCGCGAGACAAAGTATCAGGCGAAGGACTAGAGGTTCTAATCGATCTCCGCGGCCTTCCGCATGCTGGCGATCATCGACGACCGCAGCATGTAGTCCCGCGCCGAGGCCGGATCGGCCGCGACCTTGCGCATCGCGTCGAGCGATTTCTTCCGCGTCTCCGGATCGCGCTCGCTGAGGACCTGCTGGTTGCGGTGGGTCTGCTGCTGCACCGCCTCGACCGCGACCGTGCGGCGCTGGCGGTCGTAGCGGTCGAGCAGGCTTTCGTCGGCGCCGGCCTGGATCGCCTTGAGCTTGTCGGCGAGATTGAACGCATCCTGGATGCCGCCGTTCATGCCCATGCCGCCGAGCGGGTTGTTGACGTGCGCGGCGTCGCCGGCGAGCAGCACGCGGCCGTGACGGAAGCTTTTCGCCACCCGCTGATGCACATGATAGATCGAGCGGTGGGCGATATAGTACGGCTCCGGCCGCGCCACCACCCGCTGCAACATGCTCTGCATGTGCTCGTCCGACAGAAGCTGCTCCTTGTCGGAATTCTCAGGCGCCGGCACCAGCACCCGCCAAAGCCCCGGCACCCGCAGCAGCACCAGCCATTCGAGCGGATCGGCGATGTAGTTCACATAGGCGATGTCGGTCAGCGTCTTCTCGAACGGAAAATCGGTCGAGGCGATCCAGAACAGCTCGGCATAGGTGAAGCCTTCGAACTCGATGCCGAGCGAACGCCGCACGGCGCTGCGCGCGCCGTCGGCGGCGACCACGTAGCGGCCTTTGACCTCGACCGGTCCGCCTGCGGTGCTGGCCGTCACCGTCACGCCATCGTCGTCCTGCCGGACGGCCGTCACTTCGTGACCGAAGCGCAGCTCGACGCCTTCGGCGCGCAGCTTTTCCTCGAGAAACCGCATCAGCTTCCACTGCTCGCATTGCACGCGGTAGGGGTGGTTGGTGTCGCCCGCCAGCAGCGCGAGATCGAAGGTCGCGACCGGGCCGGTCTCGCGGTCGCGGAATTGCCAGGTCGGCGCCTTCAGCCCGACCTCGATCATCCGCGGCACGATCTCGAACTCGTCGAGCAGATCGAGCGTCGGCGGATGAAACGTCGAGCCGCGAAGCTCCATCACCAGCTCCGGCTCGGCCGCGAGCAGCACGGTCTCGATGCCGCGCCGGTGCAGCGCCAGCGCCGCGGTCAGCCCGACCGGGCCTGCGCCGACCACGATCACGCGATCATTCCGAGAAGTCATTGGGAACGCACTTTCAGTTGCCGTGCAGACATAGCAAGATGGCGGCTGGAAATTCCAGAGGAACAGCAATGAGAGACGTTCTCGGCTGGCGGCGCAAGTTCGGCGTGCTCGGGCCTTCGACCAACACCATCGTGCAGCCCGATTTCGAGATGATGCGGCCGCCCGGTGTCACCAACCACTACAGCCGGATTTTCACCCCGAACGCCAAGGCGGTGAGCAACGACACCTTCATGGCGGGCACGCTGGTGATCGGCGAGAACACGCTCGACGCCGTGAAGAGCGTCATGACCTCCGAGCCGGACTATCTGGTGATGGGGATGTCGGCGGTGACGTTCTACGGCGGCGCCAAGGGGGCCGACGCCTTCCAGGAGAAGGTCGAGAAGACGTCCGGCGTCAAAATCAGCATCGGCTCGCACTCCTGCACCGCCGCGCTGAAGGCCTATGGAGGCATCAAGCGCATCGCGTTCCTGTCGCCGTATTATCCGGTCGCCAATGAGCAGGTGCGGAAGTATTTCACCGATTCCGGGTTCGAGGTGGTGCGCGACCTCTATCTCGAATGCAAAAGCTGGACGGCGATCGCCGAGGTGACACCGGAGGAATTGCGCCCCAAGCTGATGGAGTTGAACGGCAACGGCCGCGATGTCGATGCCATCATCCAGGTCGGCACCAATCTCAGCATGGTGCGGCTCGCCGCCGCGGCCGAGATGTGGCTCGGCAAGCCGGTGATCGCCATCAACACCGCGACCTACTGGCATGCGCTCCGCGCCAACAAGATCATGGACAAGATCCTGGGCCTCGGCCGGTTGCTCGAAGAGTTCTGAGATCAGCGGAATTTCGCCAAGGCGTCGTTGAGCCGCCGCCACGCATTCTCGTCGCCGGGCAAGCCCCAGCGAAGCCAGGTCGGCTCCTCGCGGAAACGCCGAACCAGGATGCCGGCGCGGCCGAGGTGCATGAACAACCTCTCCGCGTTGGCCGATCGCGTCAGCCGGTAGAGCGCGGTGCCGCCCACCAGTTCCTGCGCGGCAATGATCAGCATCAGATCGAGCCGCGCTGCGGCTTCGACGAGGCGCGCCAAGGTTTGCATTTGCCATGCCGTGTCGGCGAGGGCTTTTTCTCCCGTCAGATACTGCCGCGCCGCTGACGGCCCACGGGCCGAGCAGGGCATCGAGCCTGCCGGCAAGCTCGGGCGCGGCGATCGCGAAGCCCAGCCGCAGGCCGGCGAGGCCATAGAACTTTCCGAACGAGCGCAGCACCACAAGCGGGAATCGCCCGACATCGGACGCGAGGCTCGCGCCGCTCGGCGCCACGTCCGCGAACGATTCATCGACCACAAGGATGCCGCCGCGCGCCGCCAGCTTGTCCGCGAGATAAAGCAGAGCGGCTTTCGGCACGATCCGGCCGTCGGGATTGTTCGGGTTGACCACGATGGCGATGTCGGCGCCATCAAGCTCCGCAACGTCGGACACCTCGGCAACCTCATGTCCGGCCAGGGTCGCGGCGCGTGCGTGCTCGGCGTAGCTGGTGCGCAGGATGGCGGCGCGGCCCGGCGGCTTCAGCATTGCCACCTGCGGCAGCAGGATCTGCGTGCCGGGCGCGGGCACCACATGATCGGCCGATGGCGCGCCGTAGGCCTGCGCCGCTGTCGCTGCGAGCCGCCGGATGGCGGCCCGGTCCGGCAGCCGCGCGAAAATCTCCGGCGGCAGCGCGGGCAGGGGATAGGGGTGGGGATTGATCCCGGTCGACAGATCGATGAAAGGTTCGGGGGCGTCGGGAAACAATTGTCGGGCGCCGGCGAGATCGCCGCCATGGGCCAGCGGTTCAAGCTGTTCCGGCGCGCTGTGGGATCGGATGAGCATCGCGGTCACCTTACTGGCCTTGGGCTTCGAAGCAACACTCGGCTATCCCGAGGCGGTGCTGCGCGCCATCGGCCATCCGGTGATGTGGATCGGCCGTTTCATCGGCTTTCTCGACCGCAGGCTCAACCGCGACGGCGACAACGGCGCCAGGCGCAAAGTCGCGGGGTTCGTTGCGCTGTTCTTGGTCGTCGGCAGTTCGGCCACGCTCGCCTATGCGGCCGAGCGCGGGCTGCTGCTTGTGCCGTTCGGCTTCATCGTCGTCGCTATCCTAGCCAGCAGCCTGATCGCGCAGCGAAGCCTCTATGAGCACGTCGCCCGCGTCGCCGACGCGCTCGAACGCGATGGCCTCGACGCCGGCCGCCGCGCGGTGTCGCAGATCGTTGGTCGCGATCCCGACGCGCTCGACGAGGCGGGCGTTGCGCGCGCGGCAATCGAAAGCCTCGCCGAGAATTTCTCCGACGGCGTGGTCGCGCCGGTGTTCTGGCTTGCGATCGGCGGGCTTGCCGGTGGCGCGGCCTATAAGGCGATCAACACCGCCGACAGCATGATCGGCCACCACACGCCGCGCCACGAGGACTTCGGCTTCGGCGCCGCCCGGCTCGACGATCTCGTCAACCTGCCGGCGTCGCGGCTTGCCGCGCTTTTGATCGTGCTGTCGAGCGGCGCATCGGCCGCGAACGCCTGGCGCGCGGTCTGGCGCGACGCAGGGAAACATCGCTCGCCCAACGCCGGCTGGCCAGAGGCAGCGATGGCCGGCGCGCTCGGGCTATCGCTGGCCGGTCCCCGCGTCTACGGCGGCGTGATGGTCGACGACGCGGCCATGGGCGACGGCCGCCGCGATGCCACGGCACAGGACATTCGCGCGGCGCTGTCGCTCTACCGCCGGGCGGATGCGATTCTGATCGCGCTGATCGTGGTGTTGGTGTTCATCGCGCGAGCTTGAGCAGCCGATCGAGATCGACAAACGTAGCAAGGTGCTTGGCGAGTTTGTCGAGCGTGCTCTCCACCAGTTCGTCATAGGCCACCGTCACCGGACCGGCGCCAAGCCGCTTCAGCCATGCCGCGCGCTGGCGATCGTCGGCAAACAGTCCGTGGATATAGGTGCCGACCACGCGCCCGTTGCCCGACACCGCGCCCTCCGCCGCGCCGTCGGCGAGCCGCGCGAACGGCCGCGCACAGTCGGCGCCCGTCGTCACGCCCATGTGCATCTCGTAACCCTTGAACGACACGCCGTCCGCCGTCGCGCCGCTCGCTTCCGTCAGCCGCTTCTCGCCGGACAGCACCGTCTCCACATCGAGCAAGCCGAGCCCCGGCACCGTCCCGGCCGGTCCTTCGATGCCATCCGGATCGGCGACGCTTCGCCCCAGCATCTGATAGCCGCCGCACAGCCCGATCACCGTGCCGCCGCGCCGCACATGCGCCGCGATGTCGATGTCGAAGCCGGCGTCGCGCAGCGCATTCAATCCGGCGATGGTCGTCTTCGATCCCGGCAGAATCACGAGGTCAGCATCGCCCGGCAGCGCCGTGCCCGGATGCACCCGCACCACCTCGACATTGCTCTCTGCCTCCAGCGGATCGAGGTCGTCGAAGTTGGCGATCTGCGGCAGGATCGGCACCGCGATCTTCAGCTTCGCGCCCTCGCGCCGCGGCCGCGCATGATCGAGCGCCAGCGCGTCCTCGGCCGGCAGATGTCGCGCCTCGGTGAAATACGGCACGAACCCCAGCGCCGGCCATCCGGTCGCCGGCGACGATCGCCTCCTTGCCGGGGATGAACAGGCTCGGATCGCCGCGAAACTTGTTGATGATGAAGCCCACCACCATCGCGGCGTCGGCGGCATCGAGCACCGCCTTGGTGCCGACCAGGCTTGCGATCACGCCGCCGCGGTCGATGTCGCCGACGATCACCACCGGCACATCCGCCGCTCGTGCGAATCCCATGTTGGCGATGTCGTATTGGCGAAGGTTCACCTCCGACGCGCTGCCGGCGCCCTCGACCAGCACCAGATCGGCCTCGGCCTTCATCCGCTCGAAGCTCTCCAGCACCGCCGGCATCAGCTTCGGCTTCATCGCCAGGTATTCGGCGGCCTTGGCGTTGCCGTGCACCTTGCCCTGCACCACGATCTGCGCGCCGACCTGGCTCTGCGGCTTCAGCAGGATCGGATTCATGTGCACGCTCGGCGGCACCCGCGCGGCGCGCGCCTGCAACGCCTGGGCGCGGCCGATCTCGCCGCCGTCGCTCGCCACCGCCGCGTTGTTCGACATGTTCTGCGGCTTGAACGGCCGCACCCGCAATCCGCGCTGCGTGTAGGCGCGCGCCAGCCCCGCGACCAGCAGCGACTTGCCGACATCGGAGCCGGTGCCCTGGAACATGATGGCGCGGGCGGTCACGACCTAGAACTCGATGCCCGGCTGCGCCTTCACGCCGGCGGCGAAGTGGTGCTTGACGAGACTCATGTCGGTGACGAGATCGGCCGCCGCGACCAGCTCCGGCTTGGCGTTCCGTCCGGTGACGACCACGTGCAAGTCGCCGCGCCGCGCCTGCAACTCGGCGATCACCGATTGCAGATTCAAGTAGTCATAGCGCAGCGCGATGTTCAGCTCATCGAGGATCACCAGCGACAGCGTCTCGTCGGCCATCAGTTCGCGCGCCTTGGCCCACGCCCGCTCGGCCGCTGCGACGTCGCGCTTCAAATCCTGGGTGTCCCAGGTGAAGCCTTCGCCCATGGTGTGCCACACCACCTGATCGCCGAACGTCTCAAGCGCGTCGCGCTCGGCGGACTGCCAGGCGCCCTTGATGAATTGCACCACGCCGATCCGTTTGCCGCGGCCGAGCATGCGCAGCGCCAGCCCGAACGCTGCCGTCGATTTGCCTTTGCCGGTGCCGGTGTGGACGATCAGCAGGCCCTTCTCGATCTTCTTGTCCGCGACCTCGGCGTCCTGCACGGCCTTGCGCTTCGCCATCTTGGCGCGATGACGCTCGGCCTCGGTCTCTTCGATTTCTTTGCTCATCCCTTCACCACCATCGGCAAGCCCGCGACCAGCAGCACGACATGATCGGCGCGCGCCGCGATCCGTTGATTGAGCCGGCCCTGCAGATCGCGGAAGCGCCGTGCCTCCGCGTTATTCGGCACGATGCCGGAGCCGACCTCGTTGCTCACCAACACCACAGGTCCCTGCCGTGCCGCAAGCACAGCCTCAAGGCGCGCCGTCTCGGCGTCGATGTCGCGGTTGTTGAACATCAGGTTGTTGAGCCACAAGGTCAGGCAATCGACCAGCACCGCCGCGCCGGCCGGCGCCTCTTCGATCGCGCCGGCGAGATCGAGCGGCGCCTCGACCGTCTGCCATTGCCCGCCGCGCCGGGCGCGGTGCTCCGCGATCCGCTCTTTCATCTCGTCGTCGAATGGCTCCGCCGTCGCGACATACATCCAAGGCGCGGGCGTGGCGGTCACCAGCGCTTCGGCGTGCCGGCTCTTGCCGGAGCGGGCGCCGCCGAGCACCAGGGTCAATCGCGGGCTTGCCAATGCGCTCTCTCGAAATCGTCTCAGGCCTGCGGGATGCAGGCCCCGCCGACCCTATACAGCGCCTCAAAAACAGCCAACCGCGCTGCGATGCCTTTGCATTGACAAAGCGGCGCTCCGGCCATCTATTGGGCCCGATTTGACGGTCTCTTCAGTGGAAGAGTGAATAGGGAATGCGGTGCGGGATTTGCATCCCAACTCCGCAGCTGCCCCCGCAACTGTCAGCGGCGAGCTCGTACCACAGTGCCACTGGGGGCGATCCCCGGGAAGGCGGTGACGGGCGGCGACCCGCGAGCCAGGAGACCTGCCGTCAAATCAGTCGTACGCCGGGCGGGGTGCCCTGGCGGTTGGCATGCGCGCTGGCTTCGCTCTGCCGCGCCTGCCGATCACGACCGCTCAGGCACCCATGTTGCAGACCGCTCTTTGAGGAGCTTCGCGGGTGACCTTGGCCGATCCTTCCAACGATGCGAACGCGCCGGCGCACAACGGCGTCTCGACGGTGATCTATGTCTGCACCACCTGCCGGCGGCCGGACGATCCGGAAGATTATCCGCGGCCGGGCGCGGCGCTGGCGGAAGCCACCGTCCGGGCTGCGGAAAATTCCGGCATCGCCGTCGAGCCGTTGCGCTGCCTCGCCAACTGCAAGCGCGGCTGCAGCGCCGTGCTGCGGCGGCTCGATCCGGCGCTGCCGACCTGGACCTATGTGTTCGGCAATCTCGATCCAGACAACGACGCCGAGGCGCTGGTTGCCGGCGCGAAACTTTTCGCGAGTTCGACCGACGGCCTGTTGCCTTGGCGCGGCCGTCCCGAAGCGCTCAAGCGCGGACTGATTGCGCGCGTCCCGCCATTGAATTTTTCGGAGCAGAGTAAATGACCACTTCGTTGGCCCGCATCCCATGCACCATCGTCACCGGCTTTCTCGGTGCCGGCAAGACGACGTTGATCCGCCACGTCCTCGCCAATGCCGGTGGCCGAAGGCTGGCGATCATCGTCAACGAGTTCGGCGATGTCGGCATCGATGGCGAAATCCTCAAAGGCTGCGGTGACGCGGCGTGCCCCGAGGACAACATCGTCGAGCTCGCCAACGGCTGTCTCTGCTGCACCGTCGCCGACGAATTCGTGCCGGCGCTCGACGCTATCCTCGCCAAGGAACCCCGGGTCGAGCACATCGTCATCGAGACATCGGGGTTGGCGCTGCCGAAGCCCCTGGTCCAGGCGTTTCATTGGCCGTCGATCAAGAGCCGCGTCACTGTCGACGGTGTCGTCACCGTGGTTGACGGTGCGGCGCTGGCGGACGGCCGCGTCGCGTTCGATCTCAATGCGTTGGCGGCGCAGCGCGCGGCCGACAACGCGCTCGATCACGACGACCCGATCGAGGAGGTGTTCGAGGACCAGATCGCCTGCGCCGACCTCGTTGTGCTCAACAAATGCGACCTGCTCGATCAGGGCGGCGTGGATCGGGCCTCGGCCGCGGTGACCGGCGCGCTCGGGCGCGCGGTCAAGGTGGTGAAGGTCTCCGGCGGCAAGGTCGACGCGCCGGCGCTGCTCGGGCTCAACATCGGCACCGAGGCCGATATCGAGAACCGCAAGACCCATCACGACGACGAGCTCGATCACGATCACGACGAGTTCGAGAGCTTCGTCGTGTCTTTGCCCGAGATCGACGACCCGACGGTATTGTCGAAGCTCGTATCGGCCACCGCAGAGGCCGCGGGCGTTCTCCGCATCAAGGGATTTGCCGCCGTTCGCGACAAGTCGATGCGGCTCTTGGTGCAGGGCGTCGGCTCGCGCGTCACCACGCAGTACGACCGGCATTGGGCGGTGTCGGAAAAGCGTGAGACCCGTCTCGTCGTGATCGGGCTTGCGGGCCTCGACCGCGAAAAAATCGCCCGCATGCTCAACGGATAGTCGATGCATCTGCTTTCGACCAGCTCGACAAGCCTCGACGACATTGTCGAGCCGGTCGATCTCGGTCAGCCGCCGGGCGATATCGCCATCCTTTCGTTCGCCGACAGCGATCTGGCGGGGCTTGCGGCGGCCTGGGCCACCGAGCGCGACGCATTGCCGAGTCTGCGGTTGGTGCAGCTTCGCGACCTCAAGCATCCGATGTCGGTCGATCTGTGGATCGAACGCGTCGCCAGCCACGCCAAGGTGATCGTGGTTCGCCTGCTGGGCGGCATGGACTGGTGGCGCTATGGCGTCGAGCGGCTGTCGAGCCTGGCGCGCCAACGCAATATCGCGCTGGCCGTGCTGCCCGGCGAGGACCGCGACGATCCGCGCCTCGCCGACCTCTCCACCCTGCCGCCGGATGAGCTTGCCGCGCTGCTGCGTTATTTCCGCGAAGGCGGCCGCGACAATCTCCGTGCGTTGCTGCGGCGGCTGGGCCGCCACGCCGGTGCGCCGCTCGACTGCGCCGAGCCGCGCGAGGTGCCGCGCGTCGGCGCCTATACACCGGCGCGAGCAGGCGCTCGATCTCGCCGGCCTGCTGGAGACGCTGACGCCGGCGAAGCCCGTCGTCCCCGTCGTGTTCTATCGCTCGATGCTGCTGGCCGCCGATGTCGCGCCGATCGACGCGCTTTATCGGGCGCTGGCGGCGCGCGGGCTTGCTCCCGCGCCGCTGTTCGTCACCAGCCTGAAGGACGCCTGAGTCGGCGGAATTCCTCCGCGACGCCATGCGCCGGCTCAAGCCTTCGCTGATCGTCACCACCACGGCCTTCGCCGCCACCGCGAGTCCCGATGAGCCGACGCCGCTCGACGAGGCCGGCGTGCCGGTGCTGCAGGCCGTCGTCGCCACCACCCGGCGCGCCGCCTGGGCCGACAGCCCGCGTGGGCTTGGCGCCGCCGACCTGGCGATGCATGTCGTGCTGCCGGAGCTCGACGGCCGCGTGCTTGCCGGCGTCGTCGCCTTCAAGGCGCCGTCGGAGACGCTGGCCGAGCTGGCCTTCGCCGGGCTTGCCAACCAGCCCGAGGCGGATCGGATCGACGCCGTCGCCGATCGGATCGCGGCCTGGGTGCATCTGCAGCAGACGCCTCGCGCCGAGCGGCGCATCGCGGTGCTGCTGCCGGACTATCCCGGTGCGCCGGGCCGCACCGGCTATGCGGTCGGGCTCGACGTGCCGGCGAGCGTCAACGCTCTGCTCGCCGATCTCGCGGCCGAGGGTTATGCGGTGTCCGGCGCGCCGTCGTCATCGAAGGCGCTGCTCGATGTGTTGGAAGCCGGCGGCGAGTCGATGCCGCTCGCAACCTATCGCGATCTGCTCGCAGGACTTCCTGCGAACGTCGGCGAGAAAATCACCGCCGCCTGGGGCGATCCCGAAGGCGCATTCCGCTTTCGCGCCAAAACATTCGGCAACGTCATCGTCGCGCTGCCGCCCGATCGCGGCCGGCGTGACAACCGCCGCGCCGACTACCACGATCCCGCGCTGCCGCCGTGCCACGCGCTGCTCGCGTTCGGCCTGTGGCTGCGTCACGTCGCCAAGGTCGACGCCATCGTCCACATGGGCGCGCACGGCACCCTGGAATGGCTGCCCGGCAAGGCCGTGGCGCTGACCGTCGACCTGCTTCCCCGAAGCCGTGGTCGGCCCGTTGCCGGTGATCTATCCGTTCATCGTCAGCAATCCGGGCGAGGCCGCGCAGGCCAAGCGCCGCATCGCCGCCGTCGCGCTCGGCCACATGCCGCCGCCGCTGGTCGACGCTGATCTATCCGGTGACGCCCGCGAGCTCGAACGGCTGGTCGACGAATACGCCCAGGCCGATGGCCTCGACCGCCGCCGCCGCGAGCGGCTGGCGCGGCTGATTTTTGAATCGGCGCAACGCAGCGGTCTCGCCGGCGAGGCCGGCGTCGATGCGCAGTCCGGCCCCGACGAGGCGCTGCGCCGCATCGACGCCTGGCTGTGCGACCTGAAAGACCTCGCCATCAAGGACGGCCAGCACATCTACGGCGGCGCGGGGAACGAGCGCCGCGCGCTGATCGACGCGCTCGACGGCCGGCGCATCCCGCCGGGTCCCGCCGGCTCGCCGCACCGCGAGCGCCGCGACGTTGTCCCGACCGGCCGCAACATCTTCACCGCCGATCCGCGCGCGCTGCCGACGCCGACCGCGATGGACCTCGGGCGACTCGCCGCCGACGAGGTGATCCGCGGCTACATGCAGAGCCACGGCGAGATGCCGCGCGCGCTGGTGATCGACCTGTGGGGCAGCGCCACCTTGCGCACCGGCGGCGAGGAGATCGCGCAGGGGCTGGCGCTGATGGGCTGCCGCCCGGCCTGGGACCACGCCACCGGCCGCGTCACCGGCGTCGAGGTGCTGCCGTGCGCCAGCATCGGCCGGCCGCGCGTCGACGTGACCTGGCGCATCTCCGGCCTGTTCCGCGATCTGTTCCCGGCGCAGATCGCGCTGCTCGATGCCGCGACCCGCGCCGTCGCGGCGCGCGACGAGCCCGCCGACGACAATCCGCTCCGCGCCACCGGCACGCTCGCCCGCATCTTCGGCACCGCGCCCGGCGCCTACGGCGCCGGCATCGACGGCCTGACCGAGCCGGCCGAGATCGGCGAGGCCTATCTCGTCGCTGCGTCCCACAGCTATGGCGGCGCCGACGGCGACGGCGGGCCGGCGCCCGGCGCCTTCGCCGACCGCGTCGCCTCGGCCGACCTGCTGGTGCATGTCAGCGACGATCCCGCCCGCGATCTGCTCGAAGGCGCCGAGGACGCCGCCCATGTCGGCGGCTTTGCCGCCGCCGCCGCCGCGCTCGGCAACAATCCCGATCTGGTCATGCTCGACATGACCGATCCGCGTCGGCCGCGCGCGCGTCCGCTGTCGAATGCGCTCGCCCGCATCGTGCGCGCCCGCGCCATCAATCCGCGCTTCATCGAAGGCCAGATGCGGCACGGTCCGCGCGGCGCCGCCGAGTTGGCCGAGACCGTCGACCGCCTGATCGATTTCGCCACCACCACGCGCGCGGTGCCGAGCGCGCTGATCGACCTCGTCCACGACGCTTATCTGGCCGATCCGAAGGTGCGCGATTTCCTGATGCTGGAGAATCCCGCCGCCGCCCGCGCCATCGCCGAGCGGCTCGATGACGCGCGGCGGCTCGGCCTCTGGCATCCGCGGCGAAACGACATCGACCAGAGCCTCGCCCTGGTCCGCCCCGAGGCCGCCGAATGAACGCGCCCGAGCGTCTCCGCCGCGGCGCCTGTCCCGGCCTGTCCGCGCCGATGCAGACCGGCGACGGCCTGCTGGCGCGGCTGACGCCGGTCGGCTCGATCGCGCTCGACGCCTTCGCCGGCGCTTTGCGCGGCGGCGCGGGCGCACGGCAACGGCATCGTCGAAGTCACCTCGCGCGGCAGCATCCAGGTTCGCGGCCTGCGGCCGGAGACGGCGCCGCTGTTCGCCGCCGAGGTTGCGGCGCTGCGCATCGAGGCCAGCGACGGCATTCCGGTGCTGACCGATCCGCTGTCCGGCGACGACGCGCTGGCCGCCGAAATTCGCTCCGCGCTCGCGGCGCATCGCTGGCGACGCGGTCTGTCGGCCAAGGTGTCGGTCACCGTCGATCTCGATCTCGCCGCCGACATCGCGTTGCGCAGTCTCGATGACGGCGCCGTCCATGTTTCGCTCGCGTCGTCGCCGCTCGGCGCCGTGCCGCGCAAGCAACGCCGCGGTCTGCGTGCAGCGGCTGCTTGAGACAGTTGGCCGCGATGGCACCCGGCTCTCGCATGCGCGATGTATTGGAGCGCGGCGGCATCGAAGCGTTCAAGTCCGTCATCGCCGATTGTCTCGTCGATCGGCCGCCGCCGGCCCAGCGTCCCGCCGCCGAGTTGATCGGCGTCCATGACCTTGCGCTCGGCATCGGCCTGCCGTTCGGCCATTCCGACGCCGCCACCCTGATCGCGCTTGGTCGACGCGGCGCGACACGCTGGCGCGTCCGGTGTTCGCCCCGCGCCAGGCCGCGCGCTCCTGGTGATGGGCCTGTCGTCCGCCGCTGCGGCAACTGTTACTGCCGCAGCAGAGGCGCTCGGCTTCATCGTCGATCCCGCCGATCCGCGCCGCCGCATCGTCGCCTGCGCCGGTGCGCCGATCTGCGGCTCCGGCGAAATTCCCGCGCGTGCGCTGGCGCCGCTTCTGACGCGCGCCGCCGAAAATCTCGCCGATGGCGAGGTCATCCATCTCTCGGGCTGCATCAAAGGCTGCGCCCATCCGGCGCCGGCGCCGGTCGTCGTGATCGGCCGCGCCGGCCAATGCGACATCGTCATCGACGGCAGGCCGTCGGCCTCGGTGACACCCGACGCGCTGCCGCAACGTCTCGCCGAGATCCTCCGTGCCGCGGAGGCTCGCCATGAGCCACGATTACCTCCGCGACGGCGACGCGATCTACCAGCGCTCCTTCGCCATCATCCGCGCCGAAACCGACCTCGCGCGCTTCTCCGCCGATGAAGCCGACATCGTCGTCCGCATGATCCATGCCTGCGGCAGCCCGGACGCCGCAGCGCATATCGAATTCGGGCACGGCCTTGTCGCCGCGGCCCGCGCGGCGCTCGCCTCCGGCGCGCCGGTCCTCTGCGATTCCGAGATGGTGGCGCACGGCGTCACCCGCGCCCGCCTGCCGAAAAACAACGACGTGCTCTGCACGCTGCGCGATCCGCGCGTGCCTGGGCTCGCGCAAAAGCTCGGCACCACGCGCTCGGCCGCGGCGCTTGAGCTTTGGCGCGAGCGTCTCGCCGGGTCGGTGGTCGCGATCGGCAACGCGCCGACCGCGCTGTTTCATCTGCTCGACATGCTGGCGCAGGGCGCGCCGAAGCCCGCCGCCATCCTCGGCATTCCGGTCGGCTTCGTCGGCGCCGCCGAATCCAAGGACGCGCTCGCCGCCAATTCGTGCGGCGTGCCTTACCTGATCGTGCGCGGTCGCATCGGCGGCAGCGCCATGACGGCCGCGGCCGTGAACGCACTGGCGAGGGCAGGCCTATGAGCGCGCGGCTGATCGGTGTCGGCGTCGGCCCGGGCGATCCGGAGCTGCTCACCTTGAAGGCCGCGCGCTCGCTCGCCGAGGCCGACGTGGTGGCGCATTTCGCCAAGGCCGGCCATGCCAGCAACGCGCGGCGCATCGTTGCGCAGCATCTGCGTCCCGGCATCGACGAGTTGCCGTTGCTCTATCCGGTGACCACCGAAATGCCGACGAGCGCGGGCGCGTACCGCGAGGCCATCCGCGACTTCTACGATCGGCTCCGCCGCTGCGGTGGCGAGCCATCTCGATCGCGGCCGCACCGTCGCGGTGCTGAGCGAGGGCGATCCGCTGTTCTATGGCTCCTACATGCACCTGCATGTGCGCCTCGCGCCGCACTACCGGGTCGAGGTGGTGCCGGGCGTCACCGCCATGTCCGGCTGCTGGTCGCTCGCCGGTGCGCCGATCGCCCAGGGCGACGATGTGTTTGTCGTGCTGCCCGCCACCTTGCCCGAAGCCGAGCTCGAACGGCGTCTGTTGGACGCGGACGCCGCCGTGGTGATGAAGCTCGGCCGCCATCTCGAAAAGGTCCGCCGCGTGCTGGTCCGGACCGGGCGGCTTGCCCGCGCGATCTATGTCGAGCGCGGCACCACCGCGGATTCCGTCATCATGCCGCTGCAGGACAAGCGCGACGATGTCGCGCCGTACTTCTCCGTCATCATGGTGCCCGGCTGGGAAACCCGGCCAACGCCGGATCGAACATGAGCGGTTCGCTCGCGGTCATCGGTCTCGGTCCCGGCCATCCGGAGGCGCTGACGCCGGAGGCCGGCGCGGCGCTGGCCGCAGCCGACGCGCTCTACGGCTACGGGCCTTATCTCGATCGGGTGGCGGCGCGGCCGAACCAGACTCGCCACAGCTCCGACAACCGCGAGGAGGGCGCCCGCGCCGCCGCGGCGCTCC
Source organism: uncultured Alphaproteobacteria bacterium (assembly GCA_963785665.1). GTDB lineage: Bacteria > Pseudomonadota > Alphaproteobacteria > Rhizobiales > Xanthobacteraceae > Z2-YC6860. The sequence goes on along the minus strand of CAWAWF010000009.1, from coordinate 148,698 downwards.
GTCACGCCGCCGAAGGGCGCGCGCGTCGCGCTGGTGTCCGGCGGCGATCCCGGCGTGTTTGCCATGGCGGCCGCCGTCTGCGAGCAGATCGAGCGCGGCGACGCGGCCTGGCGGCAGCTCGAACGTTTCGGTCGTGCCCGGCGTCACCGCGATGCTGGCGGTCGCGGCGCGGGTCGGCGCGCCGCTCGGCCACGATTTCTGCGCCATCTCGCTGTCGGACAATCTCAAGCCGTGGGAGCTGGTCGAGCGCCGCCTCGACGCCGCCGCGGGCGCGGGCTTCGTCATCGCGCTCTACAATCCGATCTCGCGGGCGCGGCCCTGGCAGCTCGGCCGCGCGTTCGAGCGGCTGCGGCATCATCTGCCGGCCGCAACGCCGGTGGTGTTCGGCCGTGCCGTCGGCCGCCCCGACGAGAGCGTTGCGATCTCGACGCTCGAAACAGCCGACCCGTCGCGGGCCGACATGGCAACCCTGATCATCGTCGGCTCGGGCGCGACCCGCGTGATCGAGCGGCCGGGGTTGCCGCCGCTGGTCTATACGCCGCGGTCGGTGGATGGAGCCGGCACATGATCGAGCCAGGCCAAGGCGGCTTGCACGGTGCCGACCGTGGGCACGGCGGGCAGGGCGGGCCGCTTCAGCATCACGACCGTGAGCCCAAGTCCGCGCGCCGCCGCGATCTTGCCGGCGGTGGCTTTGCCGCCGCTGTTCTTGGCGACGACGAACTCGATACGGTGCTGCTCCAGCAGCGCGCGCTCATCGTCTTCGCGGAACGGCCCGCGCGCCACGAGATAGTTCGCGTGCGGCAGCTTCAGCGGCGGCTCGACCGGATCGACGCTGCGGATCAGATAGTCGTGCTGCGGTGCCGCCTCGAAGGCGTCGACCTCGTTTCGCCCGATGGCGAGGAACACGCGGCGGGGGGCTTCGCCGAGCGCCGCCACCGCGCCGCCGATATCGTCGACCTCGATCCACCGGTCGTCGGCAAGCGCCGTCCAGGCCGGCCGCTTCAACGCAACGATCGGGACGCCGGCCTGAGCCGCCGCCGTAGCCGCATGCGCCGCCATCGTATCGGCGTAGGGATGCGTGGCGTCGATCAGCACGTCGATCCGCTCGGCGGCGAGATATTCCGCCAGGCCCTCGGCGCCGCCGAAGCCGCCGACCCGCACCGGCACGGGCTGGGCGGCCGGATGCTCCGTGCGGCCGGCGAGCGAAAGCGTTACCTTGAGATCGGGACGGCTGGCGAGGCGTCCGGCCAGTTGCCGGGCCTCGCTGGTGCCGCCGAGAATGAGAATGTTCATGTCCACTAGTCCGCTCGCTGTGCAGACTGCTGTAGCACGCCGCTGGCTGTCCATCGTCGGCATCGGCGAGGACGGCGTCGAGGGACTGTCGCCGGTTGCGCGCGGGCTGATCGCCGACGCCGAGATCGTGTTCGGCGGCAAGCGCCATATCGAGCTGGCGCGGAGCGCGATCCGCGGCGCCGTGCGGCCGTGGCCGAGCCCGTTTGATGGGGCGGTCGCGAGGTTGTCGAGCAGCGCGGCCGCGCGGTCTGCGTGCTCGCCTCGGGCGATCCGTTCTTTTACGGGGTCGGCGCGGTGCTGGCCCGCCACGTCGATCCGGACGAGACCCTGGTGGTGCCGGGGGTGTCTGCGTTCAGCCTCGCCGCCGCGCGGCTCGGCTGGCCGCTGCAGGAGACGGTGCTGCTCGCCTTGCACGGCCGCCCGCTCGACCTGATCCGCCCGCATCTGCATCCCGGCGCGCGCATTCTGGCGCTGACGCCCGATGGCGCGGGGCCGCAGGCGTTGGCCGGTCTTCTGGCCAACAACGGCTTCGGCAACACGCGCATCACCGTGCTGGAGGCGCTGGGCGGTCCGCGCGAGCGCATCCGTGCTGCGCGCGCCGCGGATTTCTCGCTGGCCGACATCGACGCGCTCAACGTGGTGGCGCTGGAGATCGAGGCCGCGCCGGACGCGCGGATCCTGGCGCACGCGCCGGGCCTGCCCGATGCGCTGTTCGAGCATGACGGCCAGATCACCAAGCGCGAGATTCGCGCCGTCACGGTGTCGTCGCTTCAGCCCCGCCGCAACGAATTGCTCTGGGACATCGGCGCGGGCGCAGGCTCCGTCGCGATCGAGTGGATGCTCGCCGATCCTTCGCTGCGTGCCGTCGCCATCGAGCACCGGGCCGATCGTGCCGCGCGCATCCGCCGCAACGCCGCGGCGTTCGGCGTGCCGGGGCTTCAGGTCGTCGAGGGCAGGGCGCCGGATGCGTTGGCGGGATTGCCCCCGCCGCATGCCATTTTCATCGGCGGCGGCGCGAAGTTCTCGCTCGACGCGGCGCTGGCGGCGCTGCGTTCCGGTGGCCGCCTGGTCGTCAACGCGGTGACGCTGCAGACCGAGGCGCTGTTGATGGCGCGCCACGCCGCCCTCGGCGGTGCGCTGGTTCGCATCGCCTTGTCGCGCGCCGAGAATGTCGGCGGCGAGACCGCGTGGCGTCCCGCCATGCCGATCACGCAATGGGCCTGGACCAAGCCATGATCGTCGCCGGCGTGGGTTGCCGGGCCGGCGCTTCGGCCCGCGAGATCGAAGCGGCGCTCGCTGCCGCGCTCGATCGCGCCGGCATCGCCGCCGATGCCCTCGGCATGATCGCAACCTCATCGGCCAAGGGCGCCGAGCCCGGCATCGCTGCCGCTGCTTCCGGGCGCGGGGTGAAGCTCGTGGTGGTGCCGCAATCCGACTTCGAGGCCGCGGCGGCGCGCACCGTCACGCGCTCCGAGCGCGTGCTGGCGCTGACCGGCGTGCCGTCGGTGTCGGAGGCCGCGGCGCTGGCGGCGGGCGGCCCCGACGCGCGCCTGCTCGCGCCGCGGATCGCGGTTGGGCCGGCCACCTGCGCGCTGGCGATCACCGGAGACGCGCCGTGACCGTGCATTTCATCGGCGCCGGCCCCGGCGCCGCCGACCTGATCACCGTGCGCGGCCGCGACCTGATCGCGCGCTGCCCGGTCTGCCTCTACGCCGGCTCCCTGGTGCCGAAGGAACTGCTCGCCTATTGCCCGCCCGGCGCGCGGATCGTCGACACCGCGCCGATGTCGCTCGACGAGATCGAGGCGGAGTTCGTCGCCGCTCACGAAAAAAGTCTCGATGTGGCGCGGCTGCACTCCGGCGATCTGTCGATCTACAGCGCGCTGGCCGAGCAGCTTCGCCGGCTCGATCGCCGCGGCATCGCCTACACGGTGACGCCGGGCGTGCCGGCCTTCGCCGCGGCGGCCGCGGTGCTCGGCCGCGAGCTCACCGTGCCGGAGCTGACCCAGAGCGTGGTGCTGACGCGGATGCCCGGCCGCGCCTCGAAGATGCCGCCGGCCGAGACGCTGTCGGCCTTCGCCGCGACCGGCGCGACCCTGGTCATTCATCTCGCGATCCAGTCGATCGGCAAGATCGTCGAGGAGCTATCGCCGCTCTACGGCGCGGATTGTCCGGTTGCCGTCGTCGTGCGCGCGAGCTGGCCGGAGCAGCGCGTGGTTCATGGCCAGATCGGCACGATCATGGGCCTGCTCGCAGCCGAGCCGATCGATCGCACCGCGCTCGTCATGGTCGGGCGGGCGCTGGCGGCGCATGATTTCCGCGACAGCGCGCTGTACGATCCGGACTACCGCCGCCGTTTCCGTGGCGAGGGATGAGGCGTTGCTGAAACTCGACAAATACAAAGAACCGCGGCTTGAGCCCGGGCACGTCTGGCTGGCCGGCGCGGGCCCTGGCGATCCGGGCCTGCTGACGCTCGACGCCGTTTGCGGTCTGGCCCAGGCGGATGTCGTGGTTCACGACGCGCTGGTCGGCGAGCAGGTGCTGGCGCTCGCCAATCCGCAGGCCGTGCTCGAATACGCCGGCAAGCGCGGCGGCCGTCCTTCGGCGCAACAGGCCGATATCTCGCGCCGTCTGGTCGAGCTCGCGCGCCAGAACAAGAGGGTGCTGCGGCTGAAGGGCGGCGATCCTTGCATGTTCGGCCGCGGCGGCGAGGAGGCCATTGCCTTGGCCGAAGCCGGCATTCCCTACCGGATCATTCCCGGCGTCACGGCGGGGATCGCGGCGCTGACGGCGGCATCGATTCCCGCGACCATGCGCGGCGTCAACCACGCCATCACCTTCGCGACCGGTCATGCCGATCCGGATTTCGACTGGACTGCGCTGGCCAAGACCGGCCAGCCGATCGTCATCTACATGGCGATGCGCAACATCGAGCACATCGCCGCCGAGTTGATGCGCGGCGGGCTGGCCTCGGACACGCCCGCCGCCGTGATCGTCGCCGCAACCACGGCGGAGCAGCAGGTGTTCATCTCCGACCTCGCCAACGTCGCAAAGCTCGTTCACGAACTGGGCGTCGCGCTGCCGGGGCTGATCGTGCTGGGCGACATCGTCAAGGTGCGCGAGCAACTGCTGCGCCTCGTTGCCGGCACCGGGGCGGCCCGGTGAGCGCACGCGGCCTGATCGTCTCGGCGCCGCGTTCGAGCTCCGGCAAGACGCTGGTCACGCTCGGCCTGCTCGGCGCGCTCCGAAGGAAGGGCGTCGCGGTGCGGGCGGCAAAGTCCGGCCCGGACTACATCGACCCGGCCTTCCATGCCGCGGCGACCGCCGCCAAGGGCGTCAACCTCGACAGCTGGGCGATGCCCGCAGCCCTGATCGACGCGCTGATCGCGGACACCGCAAGCGAAGCCGAGCTGCTGGTGATCGAGGGCGCGATGGGTCTGTTCGATGGCGTGCCGGGCACGCCCGGGCGGTCCGGTGCGGCCTCCGATCTCGCGGCGCGGCTGCATCTGCCGGTGCTGCTCGTGCTCGATGTCTCCGGACAATCGCAATCGGCGGCCGCGGTCGCGGCGGGCTTCGCCTCATACAATCCAGCGGTGCGGGTCGGCGGTGTCGTCCTCAACAAGCTCGGCAGCGACCGCCACCGCACGCTGATCGCGGATGCGCTTGATCCGCTCGGCATTCCCATTCTCGGCGCCATCCCGCGCGACGAGACGCTGCTGCTGCCGGAGCGCCATCTCGGCCTGGTCCAGGCCGGCGAGCATGCTGACCTCGCGGCGCGGCTCGATCGTTTCGCCGAAGTGGCGGCGCGTCATCTCGATCTCGACGGCATCCTCGCCATGGCGTCGCCGCTCGCGGGCGATGCGGTGGCGAAGCCCGCGCCGCTGCGGCCGCCCGGGCAGCGGATCGCGCTCGCCATGGATGACGCGTTCTCCTTTGTGTACGCCCATGTGCTCGACGGCTGGCGGCGGGCCGGCGCCGAGATCGTGCCGTTCTCGCCGCTGCAAGGATGAAGCGCCGCCGGACAATTGCGATGTCTGCTGGCTGCCCGGCGGCTATCCCGAGCTGCACGCCGGCAGGCTTGCGGCCGCGCGGCGCTTTCTCGGCGGTCTCGCCGATTTTTCGCGGCGCCATCCGGTCCATGGCGAGTGCGGCGGCTACATGGTGCTGGGCGAAGCGATCGAGGATGCGCAAGGCGTTCGCCACGCCATGGCGGGGCTGCTCGGGCATGCCACCAGCTTTGCCAAGCGGCGGCTGCATCTCGGCTATCGGCAGGCGCGGCTGCTGTCGGACCATCCGCTCGGTACCGCGGGCGAAGTCATCCGCGGCCACGAATTCCACCACGCCTCGATCATCGCCAAGGGCAACGACGAGCCCTTCGTCGAAGTCACCGACGCGCAGGGCCGCGCGGTCGCGGAAACCGGCAGCCGGCGCGGCCGTGTCTCGGGCACCTTCTTTCACGCCATCGCGCAGCGAAGACTAGTGCAAGGCTAGTGTTCCTGGACGGCCGGGGCGTCCGGATTGGGTGGAACGAAAAACACGCGGAACCGATAGTCCGGTCCACGAAAGCCCAGTAGCGACGTTGGCACCGCGGACGTCACTTCCTCAGCCTCTTCAAATCCCCACGATCGGACCAGCGCGCTGCATTCGGTCGGCGTCCGGCGCCGCTCCATCGAGCAGATGATCGCCATTCCCTGCCTCGCAAGGTCTTGCGCGACGCACCCATGGCGTCAGGGTCAGATCCGATGGTGTGCTGTGGCGGCCCAGCTCGGTGAACGGCTTGGCATCAAAGCCAAGCAGATACGAGGGATGGTCCTGGCTGTAGAACGTGGTGGCGAGCGCATAGGTCTCGTCGCCGCCAATGAAGCGCAGCGGACCGGCGTATCTGTGGTGCCACTCCGCCGTCACCAGGCGCGCAACCTGCGAGCTTGGCTGTGACGCGAACGATGGCGCATAGGCGAAACCGACGCCGGCGACGATCGGCGCCGCAACCAGGTAGAACATCAAGAAGTGCGCGCAGCCTCGGCGGACACGGGCGAAGACCATTGCGTCGAACGGAATGCCAGGAATCATGACGAGCCAGATCGGCGCCATGAACAATGCTGGAATGATGTAGACCGGCTTCACCGTGGCCGAGCGCACAAGGCAGGCCATCAGTGTCAATACAATGGGCCCCAGCAGCAGGAGCCCGACGAACGCGCGGTCCGGGCTCCGCCTGCTCAACAAGCCGTGCTGCCATGCCCGCCAGCCCGCCCGCGCGGATATCACGTAAATCAGCAGGGCCGGCAAAAAGAGGCCGAGACTGGTGAAGGGAAAGATCAGCGCCTCGCGCAGCGATACCCCGAATGGCCGCGACGTGGTCTCTTGGAAATAGGCGAACGGAAGATAATTGTGCGCGCGCAGCCAGATCAGGTGCGGCATGAGGGCGGCGGCGGAAACGACATAGCACGCGATTGCCGACCGCGAATACCAGACCGCGCTGGAGCTTCTGAGAGGGAGCGCCAAGAACAGCGTGGCAAGGAACAGCGCCGAGTTGTACTTCGACAGCAGGCATGCCGCTGTCAGCAGCCCGGTGACGATGCCGTCGGCGACACGATCGGATTCCTGCGACCGCAACGCGAACAGCGTCGTCGCTGGCCACAGCGACAACAGCACCGTGTTGGCGTTGAACCGGCTTGCCAGACAAAAATAGATCGGCGTTGCGATGAGGCAGAGAACCGCCGCCATCGCCTTCTGTTCAGAAACAAAACGAAGCGCGATGAGATAGGTGCAGCCGAGTCCGATCGCGGCGTTCAGCGCACTCAACAGGTACGCAGCCCAATCCGATGTCGGCAGCACCGCGAACCACGCATAGGCAACCCACGACCAGAACGGCGGATGCTTCACGTAACCGAGCTGCAGTTCCTTGCCCCAGGCGTAGGGCTCGACCGTGTCCGTGACCAGGCCGCCTGCACCGTGGGAGATCAGCATGGCGGCCCAAAAGGCGGCCACGTAAACCAGCAGCGCGACGAGCGGCCGGTCGAGCAGCCCGGCGAGAGCGAGATCGGGCCGTCTCGCAAAGGAAACGGAAAGACGGGCCTCACCGACCTGCGACACTCACCACCCCCGTGGCTGTCCGAACGCTTCTGCGATCGTTCGGGCTATCCCCACGGAAGTATATAGACCGGTTTTCGCGGTCGATTAACGGCACCGAACTGAATAACCGTGCTAGTGCGACTTGCTGGCGACGCCGGCCTCGGCGAAGGTCGCCATCCCGTTGTGGCAGGCGAGGGCCGCGCGGAGGATAGTGACCGCAAGCGCCGCGCCCGAGCCTTCGCCGAGCCGCATGCCGAGGTCGAGCAGCGGCGCAAGCTTCAGCGCCTCCAGCAACATGCGATGCGCTGCCTCGGCCGACACATGCGCCGCCTGGGCGTGGTCGAGCGCACCGGCGCGGAGCTTGCCGAGCGGCGCGGCCGCCGCGGTGCAGACGAAACCGTCGAGCAGCACCGGGATGTGCCGATGCCGGGCGGCGAGCGTGGCGCCGAGAATGGCGGCAAGCTCGCGGCCGCCGAGCGCCGCCGCCGCCTGCAACGGATCGCCGATGATGGCGGCGTGGCGCGTAAGCCCCGCATCGATCGCAGCCTGCTTGCGGGCGAGCCCGCGGTCGTCGACGCCGGTGCCGCGACCGGCCCATGTCGCGCCGCCCCCGCCGAACAAAGCGGCGGCCAGCGCCGCTGCGGCGGTGGTGTTGCCGATCCCCATTTCGCCGAGACAAACAAGGTCCGCCTCGGGCCGCACCGCCTGGTAGCCCGCGGCGACCGCGGCGAGGAACGAAGGCTCGTCCATCGCCGGCTCAGCGGTGAAATCGCCGGTGGGATGGTCGAGGTCGAGCGGGATGACACGAAGCGTGGCCGACACGGCTTTCGCCAACTGGTTGATCGCGGCGCCACCGGACGAGAAGTTGCCCACCATCTGGGCGGTGACCGCAGCCGGGTAAGGCGATACGCCATGCACGGTCACGCCGTGGTTGCCGGCGAACACCAGGATGTCGACCCGATCGAGCTTCGGCGGCCGGCCGCCCCATTTGGCAAGCCAGGCCACAATCTGCTCCAGCCGGCCGAGGCTGCCGGGCGGCTTGGTCAGCTCGGCTTGGCGCGCCAGCACGGCTGCGGCCGCGACGTCGTCGCCATCCGGCAGGTCGAGGCACGCCGCGCGAAGCTCCGCGAACGACCGGAACGGTCCGGGGGATGCGGCGGCGACGGTGGGAAACGCGTCATTCATAACCAAGGCCTGCGCGCTGTCTTTTCGCTTAGCACCATAGCTGGCAGGGTGCGGGGCAACAATTCTATAAATGCGTTGGTGGCGGCAAACGCCGGGGTGGCGGTTCATGGCGGAAGAGTCTTTCCTGCAGCGGCTCGTCACCGATCTCCAGATCGGTTTCACCTTCCTGACGCGCCTGCCGCTGACGCATCGCGAACCGATCGCCACGGGCGAGCTTTCGGCCGCGCTATGGACCGCGCCGCTGGTCGGCGTCGTGGTCGGGTTTGTCGGCGCCGGCATTTATTGGCTCGCGCAGGCGCTGCATCTGCCTCCGCTGCCCGCCGCGGTGCTGGCGATTGCCGCCACCGCGCTCGTGACCGGGGCCTTGCATGAGGACGGCCTCGCCGATGTCGCCGACGGCTTCGGCGGTGGTGCGACCCGCGAGCGCAAGCTCGACATCATGCGCGACAGCCGGATCGGCACGTATGGTGTCTGCGCGCTGATCGTGTCGTTCATGCTTCGCGTGGCGGCGCTGACCAATCTGGGCGATCCGGCGCTGGTGGCCGCCGCGCTGGTGACGGCCCACGCCGCCGGGCGGGCGCCGCTGCCGGCGTTCATGCGGCTTGTGCCGCCGGCGCGAGCCGATGGCTTGAGCGCCGATGCCGGTCGGCCGCCGGCTTCAAGCGCCGCGGTGGCGTTGCTGCTCGGGCTTGTTGCGCTGCTGATGGTGTTCGGCTTTGCCACTAGCGCGGTTGCGATCGTGCTGCTCGCTATCGCATTCGGCGCGCTGTCGTGGCTGAGCAGGCGCCAGATCGGCGGACAGACCGGCGACGTGCTGGGCGCGCTGGAGCAGGTGAGCGAGAGCGTCGTGCTGCTGGTCGCGGTCGCGGCGGCGAATACGCTGCGCTAGTTTCGCCGCAGCAGATAAGTGTCCATGATCCAGCCGTGGCGGGCGCGGGCCTCGGCGCGGAGCTTCTCGATCTCCGGGCCGCGCTGGCGCAGCGGCCCCGACACCAGGATTTCGTCGGCGGTGCCGACATAGGCGCCCCAGTAGATGTCGACGCCGTCAGCCTGGACGGTGTTGAACGCGCAACTGCCGTCGAGCATCACCACGACGTCGTCGCCCGGCATGCCCTGCGCGAGCTGCCGCCCGGTGGTGATGTGGACCGGTCCGCCGATCCGGTTCAGCGCGATCTTGTGCGCCGCCGCCAGCGCCTGAACGCTGGTGATGCCGGGGATCACGTCGAGCTCGAAGGCTGTGGTCCGCATCGCTGCGACCTGATCGACGATGCGGAGCGTGCTGTCGTAGAGCGAAGGATCGCCCCACACCAGGAACGCGCCGTGCTGGCTTTCGCCAAGCTCCTCGCGGATCATGCGCTCGTAGATCGCCGCGCGCTCGTGCATGCCAGTCGGCCACCGCCGCGCCGTAGTCGGCCGGCGTCCGGTCGCGCTCCGGATCCTCTGCCTCGACGAAACGAAACGGCTTCTTGATGTAACGCGCGCAGATGTCCCTGCGAAGCTGCGCCAGGTCCGCCTTGTCATCGCCCTTGCCGATCAGGAACACCACATCGACGGCAGCCAGCGCCTTGGTCGCCTGCACCGTGATGTGATCGGGATTTCCCGCGCCGATCCCGATGATGGAAAGCTTTCTCATCGCAACGGCCTCATTTCGTGCCCGTGATTCCGGCGGCGACAACAACGTCCTTCCACTTGACCAGATCGGCCTTGATGCGCTCGGCCACCGCCTGCGGCGGGCCGGGCTCCGGCTCGACGCCCTGGATCGTCAGCGCCCGCTCGATCTCAGGCGTGGCAACCGCGGCCAGCACCGCGGCATTGAGCCGGTCGATGATGCCCGCCGGAACGCCGGCCGGCACCACGATGGCGGTCCACAGCGCGGCCTCGCAGCCCGGCACGCCGGCCTCGGCCACCGTCGGAACGCCGGGCAGCGAGGCATTGCGCTTCTCGCTCATGACGGCGAGCCCGCGAAGCGTGCCTTCGCGGATGTGCTGCAAGGTCGGCGGGATGGTGCTGACCGAAAGGTCGATGCGGCCCTGCATCAGATCGATCATCGATTGCGCGCTGCCGCGATAAGGCACGTGAGTGATCTCGACGCCGGCCTGGCGCTTGAACAGTTCGCCGGCGAGGTGGGCGAGCGTGCCGGTGCCCGCCGAGGCGTAGCTCAGCGTGCCGGGCTTGGCCTTGGCGAGCGCGACAACATCTTGCAGCGTCTTGGCTTGGCCTTGCGGCGCGGCGATCAGCACGAACGGCGAAACTCCGATCATGGCGACCGGCGCGAAATCCTTGACCGGATCGAACGGCAAGCTCGCGTTCAGCGCTGCGCTGGCGGCGTGCGTGGTGGTGTTGGCAAGCTCGAGCGTGTAGCCGTCGGGCGCCGATTTCGCCACCGAGTCGGTGCCGATGATGGTCGAGCCGCCGACGCGGTTCTCCACCACCACCTGCTGACCGAGGCGCTCGCCCATCTTCGCAGCGACGACGCGTGCGATGGTGTCGGAACTGGAGCCCGCGGTGAACGGCACCACCAGCTTGATCGGCCGGTCGGGCCATTCGGCGCGGGCGCCGGACACGCCGGTGCTCGCGAGCGCGAACAAGGCGAGCAGAATGACTGAACGCATATCGGCCCCTCCCGTCACGCGATCGCTTCGGCCTCGCGCAGGCTTTCGAACAGTGCGGTCCGCAGCAGGAACTTCCGCGCCAGCTTCGGGTCCTCGGCCTGCCGCCGCAGGTCGTCATGGTTGCGCTTGCGGAGCTGCGGATCGCGCTCCTCCAGCAGCCGCTTGTTGCGGATGGTCTGCGCCTGGGTGTGCTTGACCGCGACGTGCCGCCGCTGCCGCTCGTAGCGGTCGAGCTCCGCTTCGTCGGCTTCGCCATGCACGATGCGGACCAGTTTGTCGGCGAGGTTGAAGGCGTCGTGGACGCCGCTGTTCAGTCCCATGCCGCCGATCGGGCTGTTGACGTGGGCGGAGTCGCCCGCCAGCACGACGCGGCCGTGGCGGAATTTCGCAGCGACGCGCTGATGCACGGTGTAGAGATTGCAGCCGCAGATATCGAACTCGCGGTCGATGCCGAGAAACTGCCGCAGCCGCTTCTGCAGCGCCTCGGGACGCTTCAGCTCGGCCTCGTCGTCCTCGATGTCGGTGGGGAAGTGGATGCGCCAGCGGTCCGGCGGGCCCTTCCAGTGGAACAGGTTGGAGTATTCGACCGGGTCCGAGATGTAGTTGCGCTCGGTGTAGCCGTGCTGGGTGAAGTCGTAGGCGACCTCGATGTTGATGGTGCGCTCGGGATAGGTGAAGCCCTCGAATTCGAGGCCGAGGTCCTTGCGCGCGATGCTGCGCGCGCCTTCGCAGCTCACCAGATAGCTGCCGCGGATCGTCTCCGTCCCGCCTGCGGCGTACTTCACCTGCGCCAGCACGCGGTCGCTGTCCTGGGCAAAGCTCAGAAACTCGGTCGCCATCCGCACATCGATCAGCGGATGCGCCTTGGCCATCTTGAGCGCCTCCTCGATGATCTTGATGCGCTCGCATTGCAGGACGAACGGGAAACGCGTGTCGTCCTTCAGCAGCGCATGGTCGAACTCGGCGATCAGCGCGTTGTCCTGCCGGTCCCAGTACTGGAACTTGGGCGCGACGAAGCCGCGCGGCTCCATCTTCGCGTAGAGCCCGATGCGGTCGAAGAATTCGAGCGTGGTCGGGTGGTTGGAGCCGGCGCGCGGCACCTGATCGAGGAAGTTCGCGTCAGACAACGCCTCGATCAGGACGACCGGCACGTCCTCGTTCGCCAGCGCCAGCGCGAGGCACAGGCCGACCGGGCCTGCGCCGACCACGACGACGGGATCGGACTTCGCCATCGCTTACTTCGCCGGCACAGGCTCCTTGACCGGCGTGACATCCTTCACGGCGCCGGCCCAGCCCTTGTGCGTGAGGTCGAACACCAGCCCGGTGGGTGACTTGTATTTGGCCTCGTAGAACGAATTCGGCGAGGTCGGGCGGCCGGCGAGATACTTGCCGCCGGCGTCGACCACCTTCTTCTCGGCCTGGTCGAGATCGTCGACCCACATGCCGAAGTGATAGAGGCCGAGCTTCTCGTCGCCCTCCTTTTTCAGCAGCGCGACGTTGAAAATGCCGTCCGACATATAGATGCCGCGGCGCGCGGTGCCCGCGCGCTTCATCTCGAAGGCTTCTTCGAAGAATTTCGCCGAGACCTCAGGGTCTTCGACGATAACGGCGATATGGCGGAGCTTGCTGGTCATGATCGGTCCTTTCGTGGGTCGCCCCATGATGCGGCGAAATCGGTCAGTCGTAAACCGTGTCGATGTAATGGTCGGAATCGACCACCGCCTCGATCACGGTCGGCCCTTTGGCGGCGAGCGCCTTGGTCACGGCGGCTTCCAGCGCCGCGGCAGTGCGGACGCCGACCGCCGGCACGCCGAAATAGTGCGACGGCGGCTCGGTGTAGTCCTCGGATTGCAGCGCGGTGCCGTACAGCGGGAACTGGCGGCGAATTTGCTTCACTTTGATCAGCGCCAGCCATTTGTCGTCGAGCACGACGACCGGCAGCGCGATCCCCATGCGCTTGGCCACCGCGACCTCGCCGCAGGTCATCTGGAAGCAGCCGTCGCCCAGCATGCAGACGACGGGCAGGTCCGGCCGCGCGAGCTTCGCCGCGATCGCGCCGGGCAGGCCGAAGCCCATCGACGACCAGCCGTTGGTGATGTGGAAGGTCTTCGGCGCGTGCGCCGTCCACTGGCTCGCGATCTGGTGGGTGTGCGCGCCGACGTCGAACGAGAGAAGCCCTTCGCGCGGCAGCGCGCGGCGCACCGCGTCGATTGCGGCGTGTGCGGTGAAGGTGTTGGTCGGCGGGCGGAGTGCTGTGTGGAACGTCTTGCGATGCGCCGCCAGCGTCTCGTGCGTCCATGAATTGGTGCTGGCGGGCAGGGCGGCGAGCTTGCTCAGCGCCGCGTCGAGATCGCCGGTCACCTCGTGTGCGACCTTCACCGACGGCGCGACATCGACCTTCTCGATATCGACCTGCAGCAGCGGCACGTTGTCGATCCAGGCCTCGTACTCGACCTCGATGGTGTCGTAGCCGAGGCCGACGATCAGGTCGGCCGAGCGCAGCAGCTTTCGCTGGATTTGCCGGCACGAGCGCTCGATCACGCCGACCGACAGCGGATGGTCCTCGTCGATCATGCCCTTCGCCATCGTGGTGGTGGCGAACGGCATGTTGTGGCGCTCGATCACCTGACGGAGCAACTCCGGGTTGGCCATCCGCATCGCCGACGAGCCGATCACGGCGATCGGCCGCTTCGCCTTGGCGATCAACTCGCCGGCCTGGGCGATGACCGCGTCGGGCGGCGGCAGCAGCTTCGACAGCGCCTTCATCGCCGCGGTGTCGTTCTTCACCGGCGCCAGCGCCACGTCCTCCGGCAGATCGAGATGCACCGGACCGCGCGGCTCGCTCATGGCGATGCGGATCGCCTCCTTCACGGTCTCGGCGATTTTTCCTTTTTCCAGCCGGAACGACGCCTTGGTGATCGGCTTGAACAGCGCGTGGTGGTCGATCCACATCTGGATGCGGCGGCCGAGCTGGTCGGTGTTGAGGTTGCAGGTGATGGCGATCAGCGGCGAACGGTCGAGCCAGGCGTTGCCGACGCCGGTCGTGAGGTTGGTGGCGCCGGGGCCGAGCGTGGCGATGCAGAGCCCGGGCTTGCCGGTCATGCGGCCGGTGACGTCGGCGGCAAAGCCCGCCGAGCCCTCGTGCGCGGTCAGCACGAAGTCGATGCCGCCGGCGCGCATCGCCTCCATCAGCGGCAGCACGTTGCCGCTCGGGATGCCGAAGCCGCGGTCGATGCCGGCGGCCTTCAGGGTGGCGACGATCAGATCGGCGTTGTTCATGCGCCGATGTATGTCACGGCTGTTATGGCCCGACAACGCGGATGCGGCTGTTTTCGCTCGGCGCCACGGTGCGCTTGCCGCGGATATGGTCGTCACCACGTCCCAGATCGGCGGGCCTTCGGTGCCCTCGTTCACGCTGGCCCAGCCCGACACGACATACTCCTTGGCCGGATCGAGCGGCGCCCCGGTGCGCAGCAGCGTCAGATCGCCGATGCGGTGGCCGATGCTCTGATTGGGATCGATGCTGTAGCCGATGCCGCCGACCCGGACCATGTCGCCGCCCTGCTGGTAGTACGGGTCCGGGTTGAACAGGTTGTCGGCGACGTCCTCCATCACCTCTTTCAGGCGGGCGCCGGTCATGGTGGTGCGATAGGCCGCCGGGTAGGTGATGGCGGTGGCGTTATAAATGTCCTCGCGGGTGATATCCTGGCCGGGCAACAGCGACGCGCCCCAGCGCACGCCGGGCGACAGCGCGATCTCGGCGTCGCGCTCGGCCAGCAGCGCATCGCAGATCACGTCGTCGAGCGTGCCGTTGAAGTTGCCGCGGCGGTACAGCAGCGTCTCGGTGCGGCCGATCACTTCGCCCAGCATTTTCTCGTGCGGCGCGCGCACCGCCGCGATCTTGGCCGCCATCTCGGCGTCCGCCGCGATCACATCGGCAAACACCGGGATGATGCGAAAGCTGTGGCCCTTCACGCCGTCCGCGCCGACATCGAGGTCGAGCACGGTGACGAACTTGCCGTGGCTGCCCGACGCGATCAGCAACGTCTTGCCGACTGCGACCGGCGCCGGCAGCGCATCGTGGGTGTGGCTGGTGAGGATCACATCGATGCCGCGCACGCGGGTGGCGAGCTTACGGTCGACATCGAAGCCGTTGTGCGACAGCAGCACCACCAGCCGCGGCGCCATCCGCCCGCGCCTTGTCGACGTTGCGCTGCAGGTCCTCCTCGCGGATGCCGAACGACCAGTTCGGAATGAGCCAGCGCGGGTTGGCGATCGGCGTATAGGGAAACGCCTGGCCGATCACCGCGACCTTGACGCCGCCGCGCTCGAACGTCGCCGTCGGCTCGAACGCGGCCTCGTTCCATTCGGTGTCGCGGATGTTCTGGCCGAGAAACGGAAAGCCGAGCTTTTCGGTGATCGCCTTGACGCGCTCGGCGCCATAGGTGAACTCCCAATGGCCGGTCATGGCGTCGGGCTTCAGCAGCGCCATGCAGTCGACCATGTCCTGGCCCTTGCTGACCAGCGACGTGTAGCTGCCCTGCCAGGTGTCGCCGCCGTCGAGGAACAGCGTGCGGTCCGGCCGCGCGGCGCGGATCGCCTTCAGCACCGTGGCGATGCGGTCGAGGCCGCCGAGCCGGCCGTAGGCTCTTGGCGAGCGCGGCGAAATCTTCCGCGGTAAAAGCATAGGCCAGCGGCGAGCCGCGCTCGATCTTGAAGCGGTCGAGGAACGCCTGTCCGGTCAGATGCGGCAGTTGCCCGCGCGCTTCGCCGACGCCGATGTTGACCGAGGACTCGCGAAACCACACCGGCTTGAGCTGGGCGTGCAGATCGGCGAGATGAATAAGCGTGACGTTGCCGACCGGGGCCGGCAGGCGCAGCAGCTCGTCCTGCGTCATCCGCTGTTGGGCGAACGCGCGCGTCCAGCCGGCCGGCACCAGCGCCGATGTCGCCGCCGCGACCTGGAGGAATTCGCGCCTGGAGATCATGTGAGTGGTTTGTAGCATCTCAGCGGTCATTCCGGGGCGCTCGCGAAGCGCGAACCCGGAATCCAGTAACGGGTCGGGTGCGAGACATGCGTCTGGATTCCGGGTTCGCGCTTCGGCGCGCCCCGGAATGACTACGTCACCGTGATCAATTCTTGGCCGACAATCGTCGAGCCGTCGTCATCGACCCAGGTCAGCACGACGCTGCCGCTCTCCTCGGCCCGGAACTTGAACTGGATGTACGGGTTCGCCGAGATCGAGGTCTCGAAATCGGCGGCGAACACCTGCTTGCCCGCCACCATGCAGATGAACTTGTTGAGGATCTTCCGCGGAATGACGTTGCCATCGGCGTCCTTGCGGAGTCCCGTCTCCATCACGTGGGAGACCAGCGCCTTGACCTCGACCAAGTCGCCCTTCTTGGCTTCCTTCTTGTCGAGCTTGATGCGGGGTTTCGGGGTGGCCATGATTGTTTCCCTCGATGCCTCAGCCGCCGCAGCCGCCGACGGTCACCTTGACCGGCTTGCTCGCCATGAACAGCGAGCCGTCGTTCATCTTGGCGATCGCGATCACGTCCTGCGTTGCCGCGAGGCGGATGCGGGTGTTGGCCTCGGCGACGCCGCTCGCCGGCGAAAAGTGAAACGTCACCACGCGGGCGCGCGGGTTCTCAGGCGCAACGATGATTACATCGGTGACGTGGGATTGCTCGGTCATCGGGCTGTCGACCGTCACGGTCATCGGGACGGTGTTGCCGTTCTCGGCGATCTCGGGAAGGTCGAGCTTGACCTTGCCTTCGACCGGCTTCTTGCCGCCGGTGAACTCCTTGATGACGTCGTCGGAGTCGTTCTTCGCCAGCGCGGGCGTCCCGATCAGGGCTGTGCCCACGGCGCCGGCGCCGAGCGCCAGGACTTTGCGGCGGTTGAAAAGCATCGTTAACGACCCCAAACCCATACGTGTTTCGCTCTGGAAATAGGAGATCGCACCCCGGTTTGCAAATGCGGCCCATCCGCAGGGTTGTTGTTTCGCCGAAACGCCAAGCGGCAATGCATCTGTGCCACAAACCGGGGCGGCCTTGGCACGGATCGGCTGCGGCATCGTCCAAGCTTGACTTCGACCGCGCGGCCAACACATTGGCGGCGGAACAGGACGGATTTCCGTGCAAATCAGGCTGATGATCGCGGCGGCATGCTTGGGTCTCGTGGCACTGGGTGCGCCGGCGCGCGCGCAAAGCGAGGACGAAACCGAGAAGGGCATCGAACAGTATCGCCGGATGTTGAAGGAGGACCCGTGGAGCAATCCGGGGCTTCTCGACGCCGACCGCGGCGAGGCGCTCTGGCAGACGCCGGCCGGGCCGAACAAGGTGTCACTGGAAAAGTGCGACCTCGGCAAGGGAGCCGGCGTGGTCGACGGCGCCTTCGCCGAGCTGCCGAAATATTTCGCCGACGCCGGCCGCGTCATGGACCTCGAGACGCGGCTGATGTGGTGCATGGAGAAATTGCAGGGCGCTCAGCACGCCGACCTGGTGAAGAAGCCTTATCCGGCCGGTGGCCAGCCGGTGAAGGACCTCGGCGCCATCGCGACCTATGTCGCGAGCAAGTCGAGCGGCATGAAATACGCGGCCAAGCTCGACCTGCCGCAGGAGCAGGCGGCGGTGGAGCTCGGCCACGACATCTTCTTCCGCCGGCAAGGGCCGCACGATTTCGCCTGCGCCACCTGCCACAACGAGGCCGGCAAGCGCATCCGCCTGCAGGGACTGCCGCATCTGTCCGATCCGAAAGAGGCCAAGGAGGTGGTCGGGCAGTGGCCGGCCTATCGCGTCTCGACCACGCAGGTGATGACGATGCAGCACCGGCTGTACGATTGCTATTGGCAGATGCGGATGCCGGAATTGCAGATCGGCTCGGACGTCAGCGTGGCGCTGATTTCGTATCTCACCAAGAACGCCGAGGGCGGCGAGATCGCCTCGCCCGGGTTGAAGCGCTGATGAAAACCCTGGTCCTCGCCGCTGTCGTCATTCTCGCCGGTGTCACCGCGTCACCCGCGGCCGACACCGCGAAAGTCGATGCCGCCATCGTCGCGGCGTTCCCGAATCCTCCGGCCGACTGGAAGTCGCGGTTCGACCAGGACGAGACCATGAAGCAATGCTCGGCGAGCCGGAATGCGCCGAAGCAGGAAGTCGCCGCCGAGATTACAAAGCGCGAGAAAGCCAAGATCGAATATCCCGCCGACGGCAAGCTCGCTCGGCGACTGGAAGTCCGGCGAGAAGATCGCGCAGTCCGGCTATGGCTTGCGCTTCACCGACATTCCGGCGCGGCAGCCGATCGGCGGCAACTGCTATGCCTGCCACCAGTTGACCAAGGCCGAGGTGAGCTACGGCACCGTCGGTCCGAGCCTGCTCGATTACGGAAAAATCCGAAAGTTCAGCGAGGCCGACACCAAGGCGGCGTACGAGAAGATTTATAACGCGCAGGCGAGCTATGCCTGCTCGAACATGCCGCGGTTCGGCACCAACCACGTGCTGACCATCGACCAGATCAAGGATCTGGTGGCGCTGGTCATGAGCCCCGACAGTCCGGTGAACAAGTAAGGAGACCATCATGTCCGACACCAGCCGACGTAAATTCTTGGGCGCGCTTGCCGTTTCCGGCGCGACGCTTGCGGCGTCGCGGGCCGCGGCCGAGCCGGTCAAGCTCGGCTTTGCCGATTTGAAGAAAGACACCGAGATCGCCTGTCTCTATCACTGCGATTTCGGCGACCCGGCTCGCTTCGGCCAGATGCTGACCAACATGAACAATCACCTCAGCGTCTACGAGTTCGACGACATGAAGGTGAAGCTCGTCATCGTCACGCACGGCGCCGGCGTCAAGTTCTTCATCGACGATCTCGCCGGCACGCCGTGGGCCAACGACAAGATCGACCCCGAGCTCTACAAGCGCGTCGCCGGGCTCTCCAAGTTCGGCGTCGAGGCGTATCTCTGCGAGATCACGTTCAAGAAGAACAACATCGACCTCGGCAAGGCCAAGAAGGACTCGTTCCTGAAGTTCGTGCCGTCCGGTGTCGCCACCGTGGCGGCGCTCCAAGGCAAGGGCTTCGCCTATCTGAAGGTCGGCTGACGCGACGGACTTGTGCTAGCTTTTCCCCGAACCGGGGGAAGGCAACATGGCCGGGCTGCTCGCGGGCCTGCGGGTTCTCGATCTCACCAATGTGCTGGCCGGGCCGTTCTGCTGCTATCAACTGGCGCAGCTCGGCGCCGAGGTCATCAAGGTCGAGACGCCGGGCACCGGCGACCTTGCCCGCCAGCTCGGCGCCGACCCTGACCTCAACAGCCGGCTGATGGGCGCGTCGTTCCTGGCGCAGAACGCCGGCAAGCGCTCGATCACGCTGAACCTGAAGCACGCCAAAGGCCGCGAGGCGTTCACGCGGCTGCTGAAAACCGCCGACGTGGTGGTGGAGAATTTCCGGCCCGGCGTGATGGAGCGGCTGGGCCTGGGCTACGACGCGCTGAAGGCGATCAAGCCGAACCTCGTCTATTGCGCCATCTCCGGCTTCGGCCAGGACGGACCGCTGCGCCTCAACCCGGCCTACGACCAGATCGTGCAGGGCCTGTCCGGCGTGATGAGCGTGACCGGCGACGCGCAGTCGGCGCCGCTTCGCGTCGGCTATCCCGTCGCCGACACCATGGGCGGCATCACCGCGGCCTACGCGATCACGGCGGCGCTGTTTCGCCGCGAGCGCACCGGCGAGGGCGAGCTGATCGACGTGTCGATGCTGGAGTCGACGCTGGTCGCGATGGGCTGGCAGGTGTCGAACTGGCTGATCGCCGGCGTCCGGCCGCAGCCGTTGGGCAACGAGAACATGACGGCGAGCCCGTCCGGCACGTTCCGCACCGGCGATGGCTTGCTCAACATCGCGGCGAACCAGCAGCAGCAGTTCGAGACGCTGTGCCGCCTGATCGGGCGGGCGGAGCTTGCGCACCGATCCGCGTTTTGCCGGCCGCGAGGACCGCAAGCGGAACCGCGCGGAGTTGAATTCGGAAATCGAAAAATCTCTAACGTCGCGCTCAGCAAAAGAATGGGCCGCGCTGATGAACGACGCCGGCGTGCCGGCCGGCGAGGTGCTCGACGTGCCGTCGGTGCTGGAGCATCCGCAGATCGTCGAGCGCGCGTTGCTGCAGAGCTTCGACAGCGTGCCGGGCGTCGACAAGCCGATCAGCGTGGTGCGCTCGGGCTTCCGGCTGAAGAGCGGCGACCCGCATCCGGCCTCGCCGCCGCCCGCGCTCGGCGCCGACACCGCGAGCCTGCTCGCCGAGCTCGGCTATTCGCCAACCGACATCGAAACGCTGTCGCGCGACAAAGCGATCTAGGAAACCACATGGCAAAATCCGATCCGCCGAAAACGCCGGAAGACTGGTGGTCGACCTCGATCATCGACATGAAGCCCGGCATGATCCGCCTGCGCGGCTACGCCATCGAGGACCTGATCGGCCGCGCAAGCTTCGCCGAGATGGTCTATCTGATGACGCGCGGTGAGCTGCCGCATCCGGAGGCTGCGAAGCTGTTGGAGGCGGCGCTGGTCGCGGCGGTCGATCACGGCCCGCAGGCGCCCTCGATCGCCGCCGCCCGCATGGCGGTGAGTTGCGGCGTCGACATCAACAACGCCATGGCGTCGGCGATCAACATGCTGGGCGACGTGCATGGCGGCGCCGGCGAGCAGGCGGTGACGTTCTACAACGCGGTGGCGGCGCGCGGCGGCGACCTGGACGCGGCGATCGCGGCCGAGATCGACGCGCTCGCCAAGCAAGGCATTCGCCACGTGCCGGGCTACGGCCACCGCTTCCATCCGCTCGATCCCCGCGCGCCGCGGTTGCTGGAGCTGGTCGACGCTGCGGCGAAGGCCGGCGCGGTCACGGGAAAATTCGCCGCGATCGGCCGCGCCATCGAAGCCGCGCTGGAGAAGAACGGCCGGCCACGCCGTGCCGATGAACATCGATGGCGCGACCGGCGTGGTCTATGCCGAGCTTGGCTTTGCGCCGCCGCTCTGCCGCGGGCTGTTCGTGCTGTCACGCTCGGTCGGCGCGCTGGCTCACGCCTACGAGGAGATGCAGTCCGGCGAGCGCACCAAGGGCCCGATCCCGCGCCACCTGATCTGGAACTACACCGGCCCGCCGCCGCGGGATGTGCCGGAGAAATAGGACTGCTGACTCTCTCCGTCATGGCCGGGCTTGTCCCGGCCATCCACGCCTTCCTTCCTGGCCAAGCAAGGCGTGGATGCCCGGCACAAGGCCGGGCATGACGTGGTGAGGATGTCGCAGGGCGAAGGGCTAATGCGCATCCCTCTCATCCGCGTACCACGACGGCTTCTCCGGATAATGCGGGCCGTCATAGACCTCGATCACCACGGTGTCCTCGTGGGCGATGGCGGGGCCGTGCACATTGCCCTTCGGGTTGCAGTAGAAGCTGCCCGCCGTCAGCACCACGCCGGTCGCGGTGTATTCGTACTTGCCCGACAGGCAGATCATGAACTGGTTCGACGCGTGAAAGTGCGGCTGCGGAATCCCCGCCCCCTTGGCGAACCGGATCATCGCGATCGAGGCGCCGGTCTCCTCGTTGCGCCACAGCATCTTCTCGGAAATGCCCTTCAGCGATTTCTCCCGCCACGGCATTTTCGCGGTGTCGACCAATAGCTCTTCGAGCTTCGGCGCGCCTTCGGGCATTGTGTTCATCGTGCTTCCTCTTACACCGGCAATTTCTGGAAATCGGTGGAGAACGTGTGCATCCGCCGCGCGCCGCTGTTGGTGATCTCCACCGTCTCGGCGAACACGCAGCCGGTCTTGCCGTCCTTCCACTTCGGATCGAACAGGTCGATGTTGAACGCGAACACCATGCCGGGCTCGAAGCGGTCGCCGACCACCTTGATCGCCTCGCGGTCGGCGGCGATGGCGTGGTGGCGGTAGCGCGGATACTCCAGCGAGGCGAGGCCGTGGCCGTGGATGCCGGCCTCGCAGATGGCGAGCCCGCGCGACACGATCTCGTCCTTCACCGCCTCCATCGCGGTTGAGATGGTCTTGCCCGGCCCGAAGCCCTCCATGCCCCGGTTATAGGCAGCGAAGCAGCCGTCATAGATTTCGAGCTGTTTCGCTTCCGGCTCGCCGAGGCAGAAGGTGCGCTCGACGTGGGTGAAGTAGCCGCCCATCTTCGGGTGCATCTCGCAGATGATCAGGTCGCCCTTCTCCATCCGCCGCGTCGTCGGCACCCGGAACGGATGCGGATACGGATAGCGGTCGCAGGCCCAGAGAAACAGCGTCGGCTCCTCGCCGCCGTTGGCGATCATCGCCTGCACCATGCCGGCGTAAACCTCGCATTCCTTGACGCCGGGCCGCGCGATGTCGCGGCATGCGCTCAGCATCAGATCGCCGAGCTTCGCCGC
Source organism: uncultured Alphaproteobacteria bacterium (assembly GCA_963785665.1). GTDB lineage: Bacteria > Pseudomonadota > Alphaproteobacteria > Rhizobiales > Xanthobacteraceae > Z2-YC6860. Next base: position 126,129 of record CAWAWF010000009.1, on the reverse strand, counting down.
GTCGCGCAGCGCGCCGAGCTCCTCGGTGCTTTTGATCGAGCGGATCTTCTCCAGCATGTCGTCGAGGTTGACGATCTGCGCCTTCGGCATCAGCTCGGTCATGCGAAGATGCACGTCGTGCGGCACCCAGCCGTCGGGATCGAGCGGGCCGGCATAGCCGTCCATGCCGATGCGGCCGCCGTCGAGCTTCAATTCCTTCAGCCGGTTGGCGACCGAATCCGCCCAGGTCTTGGTGCGCGGCCGCACGTCGCTGACCCAGTCCTGCGCGGCGCGCCAGCCTTCGAGGAAGGTCGGCATCTGCACGATCGAGGTCGGCTCGCCGCTCGCCGGGAATATCAAAATGTTGAACTCGGCGTTGCCGCCGATCGGGCTGAGATAGCGGGCGTTGGCGGTGTAGAAGTCCCACATCGTCGGCCAGCCCCACAGCACGATGGCGTCGAGATTGCGCTTGGCCATCTCCGCGCGCACGGCGGCCCAGCGCCGGTCGCGCTCCTTCAACGAGAGACGGGGAAGTTCGAGTGTGGGGCGCATGGTCTGTCCTCGTATTCCGACGTCATGCCGGCCTTGTGCCGGGCATCCACGCCTTCCTTCTTGCCAAAGCGTGGATGGCCGGGACAAGCCCGGCCATGACGTTGCTTAGCTCTTCATCCTCTTCAGCGCCGCCAGATAATCCGCGATGCCTTTTTCCAGATCGTACTCCGGCTTGTAGCCGAGTTCGTCGCGGGCGCGCGAGATGTCGTAGACGCCGGTGGCGGGGTAGGGGAAGCCGTAGAAGTTGAGCCCGCCGCCGATCTCCATCTTTGCGTTCGGGATGTGCTTTTTGATGATGCGCTCGAAGTCCTTGAGCGTAACGCCGACCCCGGTGCCGATGTTGTAGACGCGGCTTTTGATCTTGTCGGCGGTGATGGCGAGATAGATGCCGAGCGCGGAATCCTTGTTGTAGACGAAGTCGTCCTTGTCATCGCCGCCCTGCTTGAGTTCGAACGGCAATCCGGCCGCCGGGTTCTCGACGATGCGGCTCATCACCGCCATCGGTCCGTGCCGCGCGGTCTTGCCCGGCCCGTAGGTCGAGGCAAACCGCAGCGACACCGTCTCGATGCCCATGTTGTCGTTGTAGTAGGCGCAGACGTTCTCGCCCATGAACTTCGCCGAGTCGTAGATGCGCTTCGGCTTGGCCGGCAGGTCCTCCGACATCGGCTTCCAGGTTGGCGAGCCGTATTCGCCGAGGACCGGGCCATAGACGCCCTTGGCGCTGGTGAAGACGACGCGCTGCACCGGAGCGCGCGCGCCGCTTCCAGGATGTTGACCAGCCCCATCACGTTGACCTGGATGCTGAGCGCCGGATTGCCCGCCGACACCGCGCCGACGAACGCCGCGGCGTGCACCACGTGGGTGACCTGGTGCTTCTTGATCGCCTGCAGGATGCGCGGCATGTCGAGCACGTCGCCCTGCTCGAAGTCGAACTTGTCGAGGATGTCGCCGACCAGGCTGTCGTCGCGGTGGCGGGCGAAGATGACGGGGCGGTGGCCTTCCTTGACGAACTTGCGGCTGGTTTCGGCGCCGATCACGCCCATGCCGCCGGTGATCAGAACCTTCACGCCGAGTTCCCTCCGTTGAGTTCCACCGCCTTGCGCGACGGCCGGGCGCAGCATGGCGGAAAGCCGGGCTGCCGCGCAATTGAGCAGCGACAGCGGCAAACATGGTTAATTTAACCTTTGCCGGCTCCTCCAGCACCAAGGTTCCATCGCGTGGAACCTTTCGTTAACCATACTTCGTAAGGTCTCATTAACCCCAAAAGGTAAATGCACTTTAACGAATACTAATGATTCGTTAATTTCATCTCCGAGGGACTGACGAGAGCCTCGTCGGGGACTGATTTCGGCGCGAGATGCGGCACATTTCGCGCGGTTTGGCCTGCGGATCATCGCAGGCCCCCAAAGGGCTCGCGGCGGCTGCCTCACCCGGATTGTCGGCCACTCCAGCCCGAGGAAGTCTGTAAATGCGTACCCGTGAATTCGCCCGGCGCGTCGCCGGTGCGGCCGCCGTCATTGTCATGACCATGATCGGGGCCCTGGCCCTGTGCGTCCTCGGAACGGAGGACGCTTTCGCCATTCCATCTCCGGAACTGGTGGTCGGCTCCTTCGTCAGCCTGTCGCAACTGTTTGCGCTGGCGTCCGCCGTGCTCGGCGGCGGCGCGGCCTACGCCACGATGCGGGCGAAGAAGCGCGGCGCCTCGGCGCAGATGTCGCGCGGGCTGCTCTATACGGCGGGCGGCCTGTTCGTCGTGATGTGCGTGTCGATCGGCTTCAACATCTGGCAGTACGTCACCGACTCGAATGCCCATCAGGCGCGGCTTGAAGCGACCCTGACGCGGCCGATGCCGAAGTCGGGCGGCGCGGCGCTCGACCCGCTGCTGAAGGAGGTGAGCTACGCCGAGCAGCAGCGCAATCCGCGCGGCATTTCGACCGGCGATCTGGAGAAGCTTCTGAAGGCCAAGGCGCGCGGCGAACAGCCCAACACCTTCCTGCTCGACATCCGCGAAAACGCGGAAACCGAGATGGGCACCTTGCCCGGCGCCAAGGTGGTGCGCTTTCCGGACGTGAAAAATTCGGGCATCGACTTCGCCGGCAAGACCGCGGTCGTGTTCTGTCACAACGGCAACCGCGGCTTCGAGACATGCGCCGCGCTGGCGGCGATGGGGATCGACTGCCGCTATCTGATTGGCGGACTCGAGAAATGGATCGTCGAGCAGCGGCCCGCTGACCGGACTGAACGTCCGCTCGCTGGCCGATCTGCGCGCCGTGCCGAAGCATCGCAATCAGACCGTTTTGCTCGACACCACCCAGGTGCATAGCCTGCTCGAGAAAGAGCACGCGGTGTTCGTCGACACCCGCTATCCCGGTGAGTTCGCCAGCGGCCACCTGCCCAACGCCATCAACCTGCCGATCCGGCCGACGCCGACTGCGGAGCTGAAGGCGAAGATCGCCGCGCTGCCGAAGCAGCCGATCGTGGTGCCTTGCTACGACCGCCGCTCCTGCTTCTTCGGCGAAGTGCTGGGGCTCGAGCTCGACCGCGCCGGCTATGACTATCGCGGCCGCTACACCACGCCGTGGGAGTTCTACACCCCGGGCGAGACGCGGCCCTACATCAAGCAGTGGCTCGCCGAGGCCCACAAGGGCTACTTCAAGATGGCCGCCGAATGGCTCGCCGGCGTGCTGACGCCGGTCGCGGCCGGCATCGGCCTGCTGCTGACCATCGTGCTGCTCGCTGGCCTGTCGCGGCTGTTCATCCTGCCGTTCGCGGTCAAGGCCGAGCGCGACCAGATCAAGGCGCGCGAAGCGTCGGCCGAGATGGACGACATCAAGGCGCGCTTCAAGGACAACCCGGTCGGCAAGTCGCGCGCCATCCGCGCGTTCTATCAGCGTCACGGCATGACGCCGGGCCGCAACCTGATCGCCATGGGCTTCCTGCCGATCATGGCGGTGGCGCTCTTGGCGGTGCAGGATCTCGCCGCCAGCGTTCACGGCAGCCTGCCGTGGATCGACAGCCTTGCCGGCCGCGATCCCTGGCTGATCCTGCCTTTGGCGTTCGGCGTGCTGATCACGGCCTATCTCGATCTCGCCTTCGCGACCTCCGCCACCAAGCGGATCGCGATCTGGCTGATCGGCATGCCGGCGCTGACCGCCACCGGTGCGGTGCTCGCGGCGAGCGCCGACATCTATCTGATCACCAGCGCCACCCTGCTGGTGATCCAGCGGCTCTGCGTCAGCGGCATTGCCACGCGACTCTGGCATAGCCTCGCGGCGCGGCCGGACGCCCGCGGGCATCCTTGCGCTCGACGACGTGGCGAAGCTCGAAAACTGCGGCAACAAGGCCTACCGGCTGGCGCGCATGCGCGCGGCCGGCATGCCGGTGCCCGACGGCATCGTGCTGACGCCGGCCTTCATGGCGCGGATCGCCGCGGTCTCCGCGGCGACCCGCCATCACGAGCTCGGCTGGATCTGGCGGCGGCTCGGCAACGTCAAGCTCGCGGTGCGGAGCTCCGGCTCCGGCGAGGACGGCGCCAACCACAGCTTCGCCGGTGTGTTCGAGTCGGTGATCGACGTCGACCACGCCGGGCTCGAAGCCGCAATCGCGCGGGTTCAGGCCTCGTTCGAGGCGGCGCGGGTGTCGAGCTACGGCTTCAACGCCGGCGCCGGCAACATCCTGATCCAACGCATGGTCGATGCCGAATACGCGGGCGTGCTGTTCACCCGCGATCCGGCGGCCGGCGGCCTGATGATGGTCGAGATGGTGCAGGGCACCGCGGAGGACCTGGTGTCCGGCACGGTGCGGCCGCAGAGCTTCCGGTTCGGCCGCATCAGCAAGATGCCGTTCGGCAAGACCGAGACGCCGATGGACCTCGCGCCACTGCTGGAACTGGGCGACATCGCCGAGCGCCTGTTCGGCGGTCCGCAGGACATGGAATGGGCCTATCGCGACGGCAAATTCCATCTGGTGCAGAGCCGCGACATCACCCGGCCGGTCGCCGGCGATGTGGATGCGGTGGCGATGCAGAGCGACCTGGCGCGCGCCATCGATCTCGCCAAGGTTGGCGACGTGCGCGTCAAGCCCGACGAGGTGGTGTTCGCCAAGAACGAGCTGTCGGAGATGCTGCCGCGGCCGACGCCGCTGTCGCTGTCGCTGATGGAGGAGCTGTGGTCGGCGGGCGGCAGCGTCGATCTCGCCGCGGCCGAGCTTGGCTTGCGCTACCAGGTCGGCGAAGGCACGCCCTATCTCGCCACCATCTTCGGCCGGCTCTACGTCAACAAGCGGGAGGAGCAGTCGCGCGCGCTCGTCATCAGTGCCACGGCATCGCGGCGGCTGTTGCGCGATGCCGCCCGCATCGAGGGCGACATTCGCGAGCGGTTCCTGCCGGAGCTTGCCGACGAGTTGCGGCTTCTCAATGTGGCGGATTTCGATCAGCTACCGGCGGCCGAACTGGTCGCGGAGATCAAACGCCTGCACGACCGCTTCGTGTTCGAAACCCACGTGACGGTGGACGTGGTCAACATCGCGGCGGGCTTCTACCTCGACCGTGCGCGGCGGGTGCTCTCCGCCGACGCGATCGATCCGTCGAGCCTGCTCGGCCACATCCCGGAAACCCACGAAGCGAAGGCCATCGGGGAAATCAGCAACGCGTCGACCAAGAGCCGCCGCTGGCTGCTGCTGAAGAACTTCGGCCATCGCGCCGTGCTCGACTACGAGCTTGCCGAGCCGCGCTATGCCGAGGACCTCAACACGCTGAACCGCATGATCACGGGACGCTCCCACGGCGTGCGGCCGGCCTACCAGAGCACGATGGCGCTGTCGCGCTCGCAGGCCAAGGTCGTCGACGTTGCGCGGCGCTTCCAGACCTTGAAGGAGGACGCCAAGCATCACTCGCTCGGCATGATGGCGGTGCTTCGCCGTGCGCTGCTGGCGCTGGATCGCCGCTTCGGCCTCGAGGGCCGGGTGTTCTGGCTGTCGTTCGACGAGGTGCTGTCGTTGAACGGCCAGAACGCTGCGATGCTGCGCGAGCAGGCGCGGCTGCGGCAGGACACGGCGCAGCGGCTGCAGTCCTGTCCGTCGCTGCCGTCGGTGCTGCTGGCGCACGACCTTGAGGCGGTCTCGGCCGGCGACCAGGCCGGCAGCGCATCGGGCTCCGATGTGATCCGCGGCACCCGGGTGTCCGGCAGCCGTGTGGTGCAGGCGCGCGCCCGCGTCATCTCGGAGGAAGACGCCGAGCTCGGCACCGGGATGGAAGACTTCCGCGACGGCGACATCATCGTCGCGCCGATGATCAATCCGGCCTGGCTGCCCTACTTCTCGCGGGCCGGCGGCTTCGTCAGCGAGGTCGGCGGCTGGCTCAGCCATCCGGCGATCCTGGCGCGGGAATACGATGTGGCCATGATCGTCGGCACCGAAGGCATCGGCCGCATCGCCGATGGCGACCGGATCCAGCTCAATCAGGATGGCCGGATTGAACGTGTGGAGGAGATGGCAGCCGGCCGTGCGGCTGCATAACCGGGGTGTGAAGCCCACCCCGGAAGAACGACTTGGCACTCGAGACCTTGGCGCCGCCTTCGGGCGGCGCCTTTTTGTCACAGGGTCAGTGCCGTCAGCGGCAGCATCGCCAGCGCCAGGATCGCCACGATGTTCGGCAAGCCCGAACGCGTCAGATAAAAGGCCATGTCCATCATGGCCTCATCGATAGCGCACCGATATGACGGTTCGATAACGACCAGACGCTAAAATGCGATCTTTTACGCGCCGTTAACCATGATCGGAACCATCACCCCGGCGCGCGGTCCCCTTAGGGCGGAAGTAACGGCGCACCCTCTAGCTTTTGGATCGAATGGACGAATTTTTCACCCTGTCCCGAGACCCGGGACCGCCGAGGGGATCGCCACGAATGAGCGACGTACGTTCCAGCAATTCGAAAGCTGCTGCCGGCGGCACTGGCGTTCGCGCTCACATCGCTGGCGTTGTCGCAGGCCGCTGCCGATCCGCTGATCCTGCAAGGATCGACCACCTTCAACCGCCGGGTCATGGAGCCGCACGAGGCCGACGATCGAGGCGAAATCCGAAGCAGGACATCACCGTCATCCCGAACCGCACCATGCTCGGCATCATCGCCCTGATGGAAGGCCGCGCCCACATGGCGATGACGTCGGCCTCGCTCGAAAGCGAAGTCGGCAAGCTGCGGAAGGCGATGCCGGGCCTCGACTACGACCGGCTGAAGATGTTCGAGATCGCCAGCACGCGGGTCGCCTTCGTCGTCAATCCGGCCAATCCGGTCCGCAAGGCGTCGCTCGATCAGATCAAGAAGATCCTGACCGGCGGCATCACGAACTGGAGCGCGCTGGGCGGCAAGGACGCCCCGCTTCGCCTCGTCATCGTCGGCGGCGGCGGCGGCGTCGTCACCACCGTCGAATCCGAGCTGCTCGACAACCAGCCGGTGCACAGTCCGAACATCATCTACGTCAAGACGGCGCTGCAGCTGATCGGCATCGTCGAGCAGGAGCCGAACGCGCTCGGCATCGCGCAGCTTTCGCTGGCGCGGCAGAAGGGCTTGCCGGAGATCGTCACCGAGCGGCCGGTCGAGCAGACGCTCGGCCTGATCACGCTGGGTGAGCCGACGCCGGCCATGAAATCGGTCATCGACGCAGCCCGTTCCGTCGTCGACAAGACCATGTGAGTTCGATGGACGGGCGGAAGCCTCACACCAAGCGTTCTTTCGCGGATTCGTCGTCGGGCGATTCGGCGCCAGCATCGCGGTGAAGCTTTATTGCTTCGCCTTCCTGACGCTGCTTGCGGTCGCCTCGTTGTCGATCGCTTCGATCTATTTTTCCCGCGACCACCGAAAATGCCGCCCGGCATCTCTACGGCGACAGCTTTCTCGGCGTGTTGAGCTCGACCCGCCTCGAGCTGCTGCTTGCCAATCATCGCCGCATCGTCGAGAGCATGCCGCCCGAGGTGGATCGCGACCGCCTGCAGGCCGAGCGCAACGAGCTCGACCAGATCAAGACCCGGCTGTCGGGGTTGATCGATGAAATCCTGTCGAAACAGCCGACCGACGCGGGCGCGCTGGAAAACCGCATCGCCGAGGCCCTGCCGCCGCTGTTCGACGCCTCCGATCAGGTCGCGTTCTATGCCAACGAATTCGCCCAGGACAAGGCGGTCGAGCAGGCCAACGACTACGCCCATATCGCCAACGGCATCGAGCGTCTGATCAAGAACTACCGCGACCTGCGGCTCAAGGAGGCGCAGCAGAACATCGCCTTCGTCAGCTCGACGGCGACGTCGCTTGCGGTGTGGGTGCTGCTGTGCGCGTTCGTGGCGATCGTCCTGATCGGCCCGATCGGCCTTGCCACCATGCACCGGGTGCTGTCGCGGCTCGGACGCATCACCCAGGCGATGACCCGCCTCGCCCGCCACGACACCACGACCGTGATCCCCTTGCGCGCCGACCGCGACGAGGTCGGCGCGATGGCGCGCGCGGTGTCGGTGTTCAAGGACAACGCGATCCAGCTCATCGCCCGCGAGGTCGAGCTCAAGCAGCTCAACCGCCGCATCGATATCGCGCTCAACAACATGACCCACGGCCTCTGCATGTTCGACGCGGAGCAGAAGCTGATCGTCTGCAACAAGACCTATGTGCAGATGTACGCGCTGACGCCCGAGCTCGCCAAGCCCGGCACGCTGCTTCAGGCCATCGAGAACTATCGCGCCTCGATCGGCAACAGCGCCATCGCCAATCCGGAGCAGGTGGCGGCTGCGAGCGCCATCCATGCCAACGAGGCGTCCGCGTTCACCCAGGAGCTGATGGACGGCCGCGTCGTCGCGGTGTCGCAGCGTCCGATGCAGGACGGCGGCTCGGTCGCAGTCCACGAGGACATCACCGAGCGCCGGCGCGCCGAGGCCAAGATCGCGCATCTGGCGCGGCACGACATGCTGACCAATCTGCCGAACCGCGTGCTGTTCCGCGAGCATCTGGAAAACGCCTTCGAGCGCGTCCAGCCGGGGCGCGGCTTTGCCGTGCATTGCCTCGACCTCGATCATTTCAAGACCGTCAACGACACGCTCGGCCATCCGATCGGCGACGAGCTTCTCAAGCTCGTGGCGGCGCGTCTGATCGACGCCGTGCCGTCCACCAACTTCATGGCGCGCATCGGCGGCGACGAATTCGCGGTGGTGCAGACCGACGTCAGCCGGCCCGAGCAATGCGCCCAGCTCGCGTCGCGGATCGTCGAGCTGGTCAGCCGGCCGTACGACATCGACGGCCGGCATATCGTGATCGGCACCAGCATCGGCATCGCCATCGCGCCGAACGACGGCGCCAACCCGGATCTGCTGCTGAAGAACGCCGACATGGCGCTCTACCTCGCCAAGGGCGACGGCCGCGGCACGCATCGCTTCTTCGAGCGCGAGATGGACAAGCGGCTGCAGACCCGCCGCGCGCTCGAGCTCGACCTCCGCAAGGCGATCGCCAACGGCGAGTTCGAGGTCTACTACCAGCCGATCCTCTATCTGCAGACCGGCAAGGTGTCCGGCTTCGAGGCGCTGGTGCGCTGGAACCATCCCGAGCGCGGCATGGTGTCGCCGGCCGACTTCATTCCGCTCGCGGAGGAAACCGGCCTGATCCTGCCGCTCGGCGAGTGGGTGCTGCGCACCGCCTGCATGCAGGCGTGCCCATTGGCCGCAGCAGGTCCCGGTCGCGGTCAACCTGTCGGCCATGCAGTTCAAGGGCCGCAATATCGTGCAGCTCGTGCTGAACGCGCTGGCGGCGTCGGGCCTGCCGGCCGGACGGCTCGATCTGGAAATCACCGAATCCGTGCTGCTGCAGGACGAAGACGCACGTGCTCGGCCTGCTGCACCAGCTCCGCGAAATCGGCGTGCGCATCTCGATGGACGATTTCGGCACCGGCTATTCGTCGCTCGCATACTTGCGGAATTTCCCGTTCGACAAGATCAAGATCGACCGCAGCTTCACCCGCGACATGCTGGAGCGCAAAGACTGCCAGGCCATCATTCGCGCCGTGGTCGGGCTGGCGCGCAGCCTTGGCATCACCACCATCATCGAGGGCATCGAGACCAAGGAGCAGCTCGCCGCGTCCAAGGCCGACGGCTGCGACGAGGGGCAGGGCTATCTGTTCGCCAAGCCGATGCCCGAGCGCGAGGTGGCGGGCTTCCTCGCCAAATGCGAGCGCGTCGCCGCGGCGGCTTAGCCGCGCCTTTACTCATCGCCGTCGATTGCTAAAGTGCGCCGAACGCAGTTTCGCGCAGGGAGACAGCCATGGGCTACGACAAGGGTCACCAGGAATTCCACGGGGTCGACATGAAGGACGGTTTCCACACCGTGCCCGGCTATCCGTGGGGCTTCTCGGAAAAGATCCTGGCGGGCACGCTCGACGAGAAGAACAAGGTCGGCAACCGCACCCGCATCCTCAAGATCGAGGCGGGCGCGTTCTCCACCGTGCCGTTCGTCCACGAATACTGGGAGGAGGTGTTCCTGGTGTCGGGCGACCTGGTCTGCGGCAGCGACGACAAGGGCAAGGGCGGCGAGTTGTTCACCGGGCCGACCTATTGCGTGCGGCCGCCCGGCGTCCATCACGGCCCGTTCACCTCGAAGAACGGCTGCCTGCTGCTGGAGACGCACTACTACGTGCCGAAGTAGCGGGCGGATGCTCCGCTCGGGCAAGGAGCATCTGGAATCGCTGCGCGACGGCCGCGTGGTCTATGTCGGCGGCGAGCGGATCGATGATGTCACCACGCATCCGGCCTTCGCCGCGGCGGCGCAGACCGTCGCCGGCATCTACGATCTGAAGGCCGATCCGGCCAACCGCGACGTCCTCACCTACGAGGAGGATGGCGGCCGGTACTCGATCTACTTCATGAAGCCGAAATCCCGCGACGATCTCCAGCGTCGCATGGAGGGCCATCGCAGGATCGCCGAGTTCACCTACGGCATGTTCGGCCGCTCGCCCGACCATGTCGCGTCGTTCGTCACCGGCATGGCGATGAAGCCCGACGCGCTGCCTGCGCCGCACGGCTTCGGCGACAACGTGGTGAAGTACCACCGCCACCTCCGCGACAACGACGTCTATGTCGTCTATGCGGTGGTCTCGCCGCAGGCGGCGCGCAATCCTGAGTTCTACCAGAAGAAGGCGATCCCGGTGCCGTCGCTTCGCGTGGTGCGCGAGGACGACGACGGCGTCGTCATCTCCGGCATGAAGATGCTGGCGACCGGCGCGCTCTACGCCAACGAAATCTGGATCGGCAACGTCATTCCGCTGGCGCCCGACCAGAAAAAGGAAGCGATCACCTGCGCGATCCCGTGCAATGCGCCGGGGTTGTCGCTGTGGTCGCGCAAGCCCGCGACCGTCGGGCTCACCTCGGAGTTCGATTCGCCGCTGGCCTGGCGCTACGACGAGAGCGACAGCATGCTGATGTGCGAGAACGTCAAGGTGCCGTGGGAAAAGGTGTTCGTCCACGACGACGCGCTGCTGTCGCGCGATATCTACGTGAAGACGCCGAGCCATTGCTTCGGCAATCACCAGTCCAACGTGCGCTACTGGTCCAAGATGCGACTGCTGCTCGGGCTGTGCAGCCGCATCGCCAACGCCACCGGCGCCGACCAGGTGCCGGCCGTCCGCGAGAAGCTCGGCGAGATGGCGGCGATCGAGGCCACCATCGGCGGCCTGATCAACGGCCAGATCAACGCCTTCGAGAGCTGGCCGGAAGGCTACGTCTGCTTCAACCGCCGCTTCATGTATGCGGGCCTGGAATGGTGCACGCAGAACTACAGCCGCTTCATCGACGAACTGCGCACGCTGTGCGGCGGCGGCGTGTTCCAGATGCCGGCGGACATTTCGGTGCTGGACGATCCGGAGCTTGCCAAGAAGTTCGACACCTACTGGCAGACGCCGCAGGCCGATGCCATCCCGCGCATGAAGCTGTTCAAGCTGGCGTGGGACATGACCGGCTCGGAGTTCGCCGGCCGCCATCTGCAATACGAAAAGTTCTACGCCGGCGCCTCGTTCATCATCCGCAATCACAGCTATCGCGAGACACCCTGGGCCGAATTCAACGCGCTGGTCGACAAGGTGATGTCCGGCTACGACGTGCCGGACAAAGGGTAGAAGCGGGCGGCGGAGTAGGCATATCCCCGGTCATTCCGGGGCGCGCCGAAGGCGCGAACCCGGAATCCATAACCCGCAGCGTTCTAGATATTGGCACAGGGGTTATGGATTCCGGGCCCGGCGCTTCGCGCCGTCCCGGAATGAGACGGCGAGGGGGCGCGCCTTACTTCTCCGGAATAACCGGCAGCATCACATACGCATTCCGCCCCGGTCCGGCGTGCAAGGTCACGTCGCCGCCGAACACCGCGGCCGGGCGGTCGCGCGGGTCGTCGTGGCGGAACGGGCCGACGCCGGTGAAGTTGCCGAGCGTCTTCAGCCCGCCGCCCGCGCCGCCCGGATAGACGTAGTCCTTGCCGCGCACCGACAGCGCCAGCCGATAGCCCGCCGGCACCACGATGCAGGTCGGCCAGACCTCGACATCGCACTCCACCACCTCGTTCTTCTTGAGCTTCTGCTCCTCGTCGTGGGTGTGATACGGCCGGTAGGGCAGGGTGAGCGCCTTGTCGAGCTTGCGATGCGACACCCGCAGCCAGCCCTGCGCCAGCGGCGTGTGCGGATCGAGCGCGCCCTGGAACACCATCTCCTTCATGTCGGGCGAGAACGCCCGCACCACCAGGAACAGGTCGGCATCCTCCGTGGCCGACGACACCCAGAGCTTGGCCGCGATCGGTCCGGTGATCTCGGTGTCCTTCTTCAGCGGCTCGGTCATGAATGTCACGCCGTCGCCGAGACCCTGGTAGGTGACCGATGATTTCTTCGCCTGCCGCTTGGTCGACAGCGAGAAATCCGCCGGGTCGAGGAACAGCTTCGTCCACTTCGTGCGCTTCAGCGGCCATTCCTTTTCCGCGCGCTCGACGAATTTTTCTCCCGCATGGCGGACCTGCAGCAGCACCTTGGGCTGCTTGTCCCAGCCGGTCTTCTGGCCCTTGAGGAAATGGCCGAAGAACTTCTTCTGCAAGGCGACGCCGTAGTCCGTGTAGAAGTGCGTCCAGTGTTCGAGGCCGTGGCTCTCCAGCCATTTCTGCTTCGAGGCCGCGCGGACGAAGCCCTCGAAGTTGCCGCGCGGGTGCAGGCCCTGGCCGCCCCAGTTCGCCGCCGAGAACAGCGGCACCTTGACCTTCGACCAGTCCGGCATCCGCGTCTGCCAGTAGTCCGCGGTGTCCAATTTATGCTTGAGGCAATCCTCGTAGAAATTGCGGCGGTTGGCGCCGAGCTCCTCGTCGCCGAGCTCCAGCGGCCCCGACACCCAGTCGCCGTTCATGCGGCTGCGGAAGCCGCGCGTGCCGCGGCCGTGCTGCAGCGTATAGACCTGGTTCTCCGACCAGCCCTTGGTGAAGCCGTTGCAGAAGATGCCGCCGTGGTGCGCCATGTCGCGGTAGAAATCGGCGGCGCCCTCCCACAGGCAGATCGCGGCGAGGTGCTTCGGCTGCAACGCCGCGCACTGCCACTGGTTCTCGGCGTAGTACGAGATGCCGTTCAAGCCCGACCTTGCCGTTCGACCACGGCTGCACGCCGGCCCATTCGACGCATTGCGCGAGATCGCGCGCCTCGGTCAGCGACCAGATGTCGATCACGCCCGGCGAGCGTCCGGCGCCGCGGCTGTCGACGCGGATCACGACATAGCCGTCCGGCACCCACTTTTCCGGATCGACCACCTCCCAGCACTGGTACTTGTTGGTCGAGCCGGTCGGCACGTCGGGACGGGTCTCGCACATGATCTGCCACTGCTCGTGGTAGAGATCGTCGAAGTGCAGCCACTTGCCGTACGGGCCGTAGGTCATGATGACGGGATAGCGTCCCGCCTTGACCGGCCGGTAGATGTCGCAGCGGAGCACCAGGCCGTCGTCCATCTCGATCGGCATGTCCCAGTCGATCCGCATGCCGTCGCGGATTTCGCTGACCTCGCGATAGCTCATGGCGTTTCCCCCGGGCGGCTTGCGTGTTTTCGTCGCTACAATCGTCTATGGCGTGGACAGTGTTGTCCAGTCCTTGCGGGGTTCGTCGCGCTGGGGGAGTATGAGCGAGAGCAATGGCCCGCAAAGGCCAGGATTTGTCTGGATTTGCGAGGAGAGGCTTGATGATGCGTTTGTCGAGATTGGCGGCGCTGCTGTTGATGGGGCTTTGCACGCAGGCCCACGCGCAAAGCACGCCGGTGACCTTCTCGCTCGACTTCCGCGCGCTCGGCCGCCACGCCGCCTGGTACGTCGCGCTGGAGAAGGGCTACTACAAGGCGGCCGGCCTCGATGTCACCATCGTGCCGAGCCAGGGCACCGCGCAGGCGATCCAGAGTCTGGAATCCAACACCGCGCAGTTCGCCTTCTCCGACGTCGCCGGCCTGGTCGCGGCGCGCGCCAACAGCAATGCCACCGCCAAGATGGTCGCGGTGATCTACCAGAAGTCGCCCTACGCGATCTTCTCGCTTCGCTCCGGCGCCAACATCACCAAGCCCGAGCAGCTTGAGAACCTCGAGATCGGCTCGGGCGCCGGCTCCTTCACCCAGAAGGTGATCGAGGCCTTCATGAAGTCGAAGGGGCTCAAGGCCGACACCGTCAAATACACCAACATCGATCCGGCGGCGCGGATCGGCATGCTGGTGGCGAAGAAGATTCCGGCGATCGAGACCTTCGCGATGTCGATGCCCGGCGTGGTGAAAGCCGCCGGCGGCCAGGACGCGCAGATTTTCCTGCTCGCCAACGCCGGACTGCAGCTCTACTCCAACGGCATCCTGGTGCGCGACGACTATCTGAAGAAGGAGCCCGACAAGGTGAAGGGCTTCGTCAAGGCGTCGCTGCAGGGCTGGAAGGACGCCATCGCCAACCCGAAGGAAGCCGCCGACATCGTGATGAAGCACGTCAAAGGCCTCGACCCCGACGTGACGCTGCAGGAGATCGTCATCGTCAACGCGCTGGTGGCGACGCCTGCGGCGAAAGAAAATGGCCTCGGCACCATCGACGCCAAGGAGATGGCGGCGAGCGTCGACCTGATCGCCAACGGCATCGGCGCCGGCGGCAAGGTCGCGGCGAAGGACACCTACGACACCAGCGCGCTGCCGCAGCCGCCGATCAAGCCGTGACCGACGCGGCGGCGTTTGGCGTCGTCGAGAACGTCGGCAAGCACTTCGCTGCCGCCTCGCGCGGCGCGGCACCCGTCGTCGCGCTGGAAGATGTGTCCTGCCAGTTCCAGCAGGGCGAGCTGATTTCGCTGCTCGGCCCGAGCGGCTGCGGCAAGACCACGCTGCTCCGCATCGTCGCCGGCATGACGCAGGCGAGCGAGGGCCGCGTCACCATCCGCGGCCGCGAGGTGGTGGGCCCGCAGGATGACTTCGGCTTCGTGTTCCAGACGCCGAACCTGCTGCCGTGGCGCACCGTGCTGGCCAACGTGCTGTTCCCGATGGAGATCGCCGGGCGCAACGACGCCGCGGCGAAAAAGCGCGCGCTGGAATTGCTCGATCTGGTCGGGCTCTCGGCCTTCGCGACGAGCCGGCCGCATCAGCTTTCCGGCGGCATGAAGCAGCGTGTCGCGCTCTGCCGCGCGCTGGTGCCGTCGCCATCGCTGCTTGCTGATGGACGAGCCGTTCGGCGCGCTCGACGAACTGACCCGGATGGAGATGCAGGACCTGCTGCTCGACATCCGCCGCGTCTCCGGCACCACCGTGGTGTTCGTCACCCACAGCATCTCCGAAGCGATCTATCTCGCCGACGAGGTGCTGGTGTTCTCGCGACGGCCCGGCCGCATCGTCGACCGCATCCGCACCGGGCTCGCCTATCCGCGCCGCCCCGAGCTTCGCTACACGCCCGAGTTCACCGCGCTGGAGCATCGCGCCGGCGCAGGCCTCGGCGTCATCCGCGAGCGCGCGTCATGAGCGGCCGGCTGGTTCGCCTCGCGCTGCCGGTGCTCGGCCTCGTGCTGCTGATCCTGGCGTGGCACTTCGCCGTCATCGCGTTCCACATGCCGGCGGCGGTGCTGCCGAAACCCGCATTGGTGCTGGATTCGGCGCTGTCCAACTGGCGGCTGATCGTCTCCGAAGGCTGGATCACGCTGCTGGAAAGCCTCTACGGCTTCATCCTCGCCTTCATCCTCGGTGTGCCGCTCGCGGTCGCCATCGCGGGCTCGCGCACGCTTGAACCTGATGTTCTATCCGCTGCTGATCGCGACCCAGTCGCTGCCCAAGGTGGCGCTGGCGCCGCTCATTCTGGTGTGGCTCGGCCTCGGCATCGAATCCAAGCTCGCCATCGCCTGGCTGGTGGCGTTCTTTCCGATCGTGGTCGACACCGCGACGGGGCTTCGCAACACGCCTGCGGAATTCCTCGATCTCGCCACAGCGGTCCGCGCCAACGCGTGGCAGACGTTCTGGAAGATACGCTTCCCCGCGGCGCTGCCGTTCGTCATTTCCGGATGCAAGGTCGCCATCACCTTGGCGGTGATCGGCGCCGTGATCGGCGAGTTCATCGGCTCGAACGAAGGGCTCGGCAATCTTCTGCTGGTCGCCAACTCGCAGATCAACATTCCGCTGGCGTTCGCCTGCCTGATCGGCCTCGCCGTCATCGGCATCGGGCTTTATGCGGCGGTCGCCGCGGTGGAACTTGCGCTCAAGCCGTGGTTCGGCGAGACGGCGCACTCACGGTGCGCCGGCTCTCTCTTGAGAATCCGCGCCACCTGCGCGCTCCGGCCGTCGTGGTCGCGCATCAGGTCGTCGATCGCCCAGCTCACGTCCTTGTTGCGGCGCTGCTCGCGCGGCTTGAGCTGATCGGAGATGTACGAGCCGTCGATCTGGCCCTGCCGCACCAGGCCCGCGCCGAACGCGCCTTGCTGGCGCTGGTATTTCGCGAGCCCGGCCTCGACACCCAGCGCGGCGATGGAATCGGCCAGATGCTCGGCATCCATCGCGCATTTGGTGGTGCCGGCGCCGGGATGCGGCCGCGCCAGGAACGCGGCGTCGCCGAGCAGCGCGACGCGGCCGAACACGGTCTGCGGCGAGATGAAATCGAAGATCGCCTGGAAGAACGGCCGCGGGTCGCGCTCGAAAATCTCCGCGACCTGCGGCGCCACCAGCGCGCGGGCCTGCGCCTTGCTCCAGGCGACGACATCGGGGCGAATGAGCGGCGGCGGGATCGAAGTGCCGTGCGACTTGCCGCTCGCGTCGGTGCAGAAGTCGGCGAGCTGCTCCGGCGTGGTCGGCCGGTACCAGACGATGTTGTAGGCGCGCTTGCCCGGCTCGGTCTCGTTGTTGCGGCCCGGCACCGGATAGGCGAGGAACAGTTCGCCCGGCGGCAGGCAATAGGTGTAGTTCGCGAACAGTTGCGCGTGGATCGCCGGCGGCACCTCGCGCTCGTCGAGCATGGCGCGCCAGGCCACATAGCCGGCGTAGTTCGGCTGCTGGCCCGGCAGGAACAGCTCGCGCACGGTGGAGCGGCCGCCGTCGGCGCCGATCAGCAGATCGCCGCGCTCGCGCGTGCCGTCGGCGAAGATCGCGGTGACGCCGCTCGTCGTCCTGCTCGACCCGCACCAGCGACTTGCCGAGATGGTAGCTGCCCGCGGGCATGCGCTCGCGCAGCGAAGCGTGGACGCGGCCCCACGAGCTCATCAGCCGCACGGTGGGGCGCTCCTCGATGGTGCTGCCGTCCTTGGTCGAGGAAGATCACGTTGTCGATGGTGATCCCCATCGCATCGTCGAACGGGATGCCGAGCCGCTTCGTCACCTCATGCAACTGCGGATGCGTGCTGATGCCGGCGCCGCGGCCCGTCAGCTCCTCGCCGTTGCGCTCGAACACCTGCGCGTCCCAGCCGATGCTGCGCAGCATGTTGGCGGCGAACAATCCGCCGACCGAGCCGCCGATGATGAGGGCGCGAGGCATGTTCCAGTCTACCGCGTGATTTCGTCGAGCGCGGCAACAACATCCGCGGAAAGCTTGGCCTGCGCCGGCGCGCACGTTCAGCTCGATCTGCTCCGGCGTGCTGGCGCCCGCGATCACGCTCGCGGTGATCGGCTGCGCCAGCAGCCAGCCGAACGCCAGTTCGAGCATCGAAAGGCCCGCGCGTTGCGCCAACGCGCTCGGATTTTCTCGACCGCAATCCAGTTCCGCTCGTTCAGCACATCGGAGGCATGGTGCGTGCTGTAGGCCAGCCGCGCGTTCTTCGGCAGCGGCTTGCCGCGCTGGTACTTGCCGGTGAGGAAGCCGCCGGCCAGCGGCGCGTAGGGCAGCAGCGTCATGCCGTGGCGCTGCATCACGGCAATCCGGTCGCGTTCGATGCCGCGCACCAGCATGCTGTATTCGTCCTGGCAGGTGACGAAGGCCGCCAGTCCGTGTTGTTGCGACACCGCCTGGGCGCTGCTCGACCTGCTTGGCCGAGAAATTCGAGCAGCCGATCTGGCGCACCTTGCCCTGGCGGACCAGGTCATCCAGCGCACGCAGCGTTTCCTCGATCGGCGTGTTCGGATCGGGGAAGTGCACCTGGTAGAGATCGATCCAGTCGGTGCGCAGCCGCTTCAGGCTTTGCTCCACGGTCCGCATGATCGTCCGCCGCGACGTCCCGCTCGGGCTGCCCCAGCCGAACTTGGTGGCGATCACCGCCTGCTTCCGGCGGGCGCCGAGGGTTTCGCCGAGAAACTCCTCCGAGGTGCCGTCGCCGTAGGCGTCGGCGGTGTCGAACAAGGTCACGCCGAGGTCGAGCGCGCGGTCGACCACCGCCCGCGCCGCCGCGACCTCATGGATGCGGCGGCCGAAGTTGTTGCAGCCGACGCCGACGACGGAGACTTCGATATTGGAGTTTCCGAGCTTTCGCTTTTCCATTGCCCTATTGCGACCGCTGCAAACCCAGGATTTTCCTGGCCTCCGCCGGGGTCGCGATATCGCGTCCCAGGTCCTGCGCGATGCGGACCATCTTCTCGACCAGCACGGCGTTGTTCTTGGCGAACTCGCCGGGGGTCACATAGGGGTTGTCCTCGTAGCCGACCCGCACATGGCCGCCCAATGCCACGGCCAGCGACAGGATCGACCACTGCTTCTCCGGGTTCATCACGCTGACGTTCCAGATCGTGTCCGGCGGCAGGTTGTCGACGAAGAACTGCAGCGCGCGCTCGGTCGGCGGCATCCAGGTGCCGCCCGGCCAGCCGATGAACAGCGTCACGTAGGTCTGCTTCTTCAGGTAGCCGGCCTTGCGGACGAAATCGAGATGCCAGAACGCGCCGGTCTGGAAGCACTCGCATTCCAGCTTGACCTTGTGCTCCTCCGCCGCCTTGGCATAGGCGATCAGCTCCTCGACCGGATGGATCGCCATCATCCGCTTCGGCGGCAAGCGTCGGCACCGGCTGGAAATATTCGTCGTGGGCGTTGAACGCCACCGCCATCATGTCGGGGCCGATCTTCATCAGCTCGATCTTCTCCTCGATCCGCGCCGACGCGACGCCGTACTGCATGATCGTGTCGACCTTCTCGGTGATCATGTGGTGCAGCTTCTTCCAGTCGGCGTGGTGGATCTTCGACACCATCTTGCCGTCGGCCTGGAACTCGGTTTCCAGCGTGCGGCGCCCGTGGATGTGCGAGATGGCGGCGCCGGCCTTCGCCGCATCGACGTACTGCTGCGCGCAGGCGGCGATGTCCTCCTGCGGCGGGCAGAGGTTGTTGTGCGGATAGGACGTGCGCGAATCGGCCGCGACGGTGATGATCAGCTTTTCCATGGATGCCCCTTACTCGACCTTTTCGATCTGTCCGGTCCTGGCCGACTTTACCACGGCGTCGAACACCGCCATGCCGTGCAGCACCTGCTCGATCGCGACCGGGTAGGGCCGCTTTTGCTCGATGCTGCGCGCGAACTCGACCAGCTCGGCGTTGAGCATGTCGAACGCCGGCGTCTCGATGATCTCGTCCGGCGGCGCGGTGACCGGTCCGGTCGGCGCCACGGTCGACACCGGCACGAAGCGGAACCGCGCCAGATTGGGCTTGGAAAATTCCGCCAGCCCCTTGGTGCCGAACAGCGTGAAGCTCAAGGTCGTTGCGGTCGCGACCGAGCAGAACAGCAGTCCCGTCGCGCCGTTCTTGAAACGCAGCATCACGTTGGTGGTGTCGTCGGACGGGCTGCTCGGGATGTAGCGCCCCGTCGTCGCCAGCACATCGCGCACCTCGCCGCCGAACTCGACCATGGCGTCGATCGAATGCACGCCGACCGCGGTCAGCGCGCCGCCCGGCGCCTCGTCGGGCTGCGCCCGCCAGTTGTCGGCGGCGATGAACTGCCCGGTCGAGGTGGTGTGCATCGCCACCATCGACTCGACCTGGCCGAGACGGCCGTCGGCGAGGCGCTTTCGAATTTCCACCACGCTCGGATGAAAGCGCCGGTTGAAGCCGACCGCCAGCACGATGCCGGCCTGCTTCGCCGCCGCGACCACGTCCGCGGCGCTGGCGCGGTCGAGCGTCAGCGGCTTCTCGACATGGATGTGCTTGCCGGCGGCGGCCGCCGCCATCACCTGCTCGGCGTGCATGCTGTGCGGCGTCGCCAGCACCACCGCGTCGATGCTCGCGGTCGGCCAAAATCTGTTCGTAGCTGTCGCGGAACGGAATGCTCTTCTCGCGGCAGAAATCCTCGGCGTTGCCGCGCGTGCGCGAATACGCCGCCGTGAACCGGATCGCGTCGGTCTTGCCATGCACGGCGTTGACCAGCGAGCGGCCCCAGCGCCCCAGTCCGATGATGGCGGCGCGCACGGTCATTTCGGAATCACCGGCAGCAGCAGGTACGGCGCGAACGTGCCGCCGAAGTGCAGCGTGTTCTTGCCGCCGAAGATCGCCGCCGGCCGGTCGAGCGGATTGGTGTGGGTGAACGGCCCGACGCCCTTCATCGGGTAGGGCGCATGCGGCAGCGCCGCGTCGGTGCCGTCGACCTCGTAGTCGTTGCCGCGCACCGACAGCGCCAGCCGGTAGCCCTTCGGCACCACGATCGAGGTCGGCCAGATCTCGATGTCGAGCTCGACCGGCTCGCCGGGCTTCAGCGGCTGCTCCTCGTCATGCGTGTGATAGGGGCGATACGGCTTGCTCTCCTTCGGATCGAGCTTCCGCTGCGATGCGCGCAGCCAGCCGAGTCCGACCGGCACCCGCGGATCGTTGGAGCCGATGAAGGTGACCTCCTTGCCGTGCGGATCGAACACGCGGAGCACCAGGAACAGGTCGGCGTCGGTGGTGTCGGAGGAGACGAACAGCTTGGCCGCGACCGGGCCGGTGATCTCCATCGGCTCGTCGAGCGGCTCGGTGGAGAACGTCACGCCGTCGCTCGACGTGGCGTAGGTGATCGTCGCGCTGTCTTCCGGCGGCTTCGGATCGAGCTCGCGGTCCGAGTGCAGATACATCCTGGTCCATTGCGTCCGCGCCAGCGGCCATTCGTTCTCGGCCCGCGCCACGAATTTCTCGCCGGGATGGCGGACCTGCAGCATCACCTTCGGCCGTTTGTCCCAGCCGTTGTCGATGCCCTTGAGGAATCGCTCGAAGAACTGCCGCTGCAAATCCTGGCCGTACTTCGCATAGAACAACGTGAAGTGCGTGTCGCCGTGCACCTCCAGCCACTTCTGCTTCGATCCGGCGCGGAGGAAGCCCTCGAAGTTGCCGCGCGGGTGCAGCCCCATGCCGCCCCAGTTGGCGGACGAGAACAGCGGCGTCTCGATGTCCTCGAACTTCGGCAGCCGCGCCTTGTGGTAATCGTCGAGCAGCTTGTGGCGCAGCGCATCGCCGTCGCAATCGGCGCGGTTCTTCTTCAGCTCGTCATCCGACAGGTTCAGCGGCCCGGCCACCGGCTCGCCGGTGACGACGCTTTTGGCGCCGCGCTCGCCGACGCCGTGCTGCACGGCGGTGACCTGGCGCGGATACCAGCTCGAATAGAAGTCCGACAGGATGCCGCCGTGGCGGCACAGCTCGCGGTAGTAGTCCGACGAGCCCTCCCAGATGCACAGCGCGGCGAGGTGCTTCGGCCGGAGCGGCGCCGCCTGCCACTGGTTCATCGAGTAATACGAGATGCCGTGCAGGCCGACCTTGCCGTTCGACCACGGCTGCACGCCGGCCCAGTCGACGCAGGCCGCGATGTCCTTGGCCTCGCGCGGCGACCACGTCTCCAGATAGCCCGGCGAGCGGCCGGCGCCGCGCGAATCCACCCGCAGGCAGATATAGCCGTCCGGCACCCACTTCTCGGGATCGAACAGCTCCCAGTTCTGGTGCTTGTTGCTGGAGCCCTCCAGCACCTCGGGCGCGGCCTTGACGATGCGGAGCCACTGGCTCTTGTAGCCCTCCTGCATCGACAGGCCCTTGGCATAAGGCCCGTAGCTCATGATCACCGGATATTGGCCGTCCGCGACCGGGCGGAACACGTCGGCGCGCAAGGTCACGCCGTCGTCCATCTCGATCGGCGCATCCCAATCGATTTTCATGCCGTCGCGGATTTCGGATTTCATCACGTGTTATTCTTCTCCGGGCTTGAACGCTAACATTGAGGCGGGAGCGACGAAAGACCATGTTCGAAAACGCCGCCATCATCGGCGTCGGCCAGTCGGCCTACACGCGGCGTCCGGAGCCGGGACAGACCGCGCTGCATTTCATGCGCGACGCCGTGGTGGCGGCGCTGAACGATGCCGGCCTCGGCGCGACCGACATCCAGGGCCTGGCGGTGTCGTCGTTCTCGCTCGCCCCCGACACCGCCGTCGACCTCGCCTGGAAGCTCGGCCTGTCGCTGCGCTGGATTTTGCAGGACACCAACGGCGGCTCGTCGGCGATGAACATGCTCGGCCATGCGCTCCGCGGCGTCGAGGGCGGCGCGGCCGAGACCATCCTGGTGCTCGGCGGCGACGCCACCGGGTTGGCCGGCTACGCCAAGGTCGCGGCGAACTACAACACCGTGACGCAGAAGCACCTGTCGCCGCTCGGCCACGGCGGGCCGAACGGCGTCTATGCGCTGGTCGCCGCGCGCCAGATCAAGACCTACGGCCTGGAGAAATCCGACTACGGCCACATCGCCGTCGCGCAGCGGCGCTGGGCCGGCAAGAATCCGAACGCGGTCTATCGCACGCCGCTGACCATGGAGGAGTATCTCGCTTCGCCGATGATCGCCGATCCGCTTTGCCGCTACGACTGCGTGCCGGTGGTGGCGGGCGCCCAGGCGCTGATCGTCGGCGCGGCCCGACCGCGCGCCGAAGGGCAGGGCGCATGTCCGCGTCCGCGCCCATCGCGGAAGCTTCAACCACGACAACCAGACCGGCGACGGCCTGCGGACCGGCATCGCCACCTTCGCGGAGGAGCTGTGGCGGGAGGCTGGCGTCCGGCCGGACGACATCGACGTGGCCTCGATCTACGACGACTACCCGACCATGGTGCTGGCGCAGGCCGACGATCTCGGCTTCATCCCCAACCACGATCTCTCGCGGTTCTGCCGCCTCGCCATCGGCGAGAAGCGCGTCGCCGTGAACACCCACGGCGGCATGCTGAGCGCCGGCCAGCCCGGCGGCCCGGCCGGCGGGCTGAACGGCATCACCGAGGCCGTGCTGCAATTGCAGCACCGCGCCGGCGAGCGGCAGGTCAAGGACGCGCGGCTTGCGGTCGCGACCGGCTACGGCATGACGATGTACCGCTACGGCGGCACCGCGGCGGCGGCGATCCTGGAGCGCGTCGAATGAACGACGGGCGTCACCATATGGCGCTGCGCCGGCTGCGGGCTGCACCAGTTTCCCGAGCCGCTGTTGTGCTGGGGCTGCGGCTCGCATGATTTCACCATCGCCCGCATCGCACGAGGCCGTCGTCGAGGAAATCTCGGTCATCCGCCACATGATCGGCCAGGACAACTGGCAGCCGCGCCGCATCGCCAACGTCCGCACGCCGGAGGGGGTGTCGATGACGGTCGGCCTGCGCGACGAGTCCGAGCCCGGCGCCGTCATCGAATTGTTCGAAGAAGGCACCGCGGCGTTCGGGAAAGCGAAATAGGGGATCAAACGCCGTCCTGGCCGGGAGCTTGTCGCCGGCCATCCACGCCTTGCTTGCCGAGGTAGGAAGGCGTGGATGCCCGGCACAAGGCCGGGCATGACGTGGAGAGGTTTGGGCTACCGCTTGGTGACACCGCCGGACACCAGCGCGTCGATCCCCGCCGCGTCGTAGCCAAGCTCGCGCAGGATTTCCGCCGAATGCTCGCCGAGCATCGGCGCCGGCCGCGCGATGTCGGGCCCGCCGTGGTCGAGCAGCACCGGGTTGCGCGTCACTTTCATCCGGCCGAGCCGTGGATGCTCGATCTCCTGCACCACGCCGCGCGCCTTGATCTGCGGATGGTCGAACACCTCCTGGAAATTGTTGACCAGCGCGCAGGGCACGCCGGCCTCCATCAGCGCGGCCTCGAGCTTTCGCGAATCGATCTTGCGGATCGCCGGCTCGACCAGCGCCAGCAGCGGGTCCTCGTTCTTCTTGCGATTGGCGTAGGTGCGAGAACCGTTCGTCCGAGAGATATTCGGCGAGCCCGATCGTCTGCATGAACTTCTGGTACAGCATGTCGTTCGGCATGCCGCAGGCGACGTAGCGCTTGTCCGCGGTCTCGAACAACTGATACGGCGCGGTCAGCCGGTGCCGGTTGCCCATCGGCTGCGGCACCTTGCCGGTTTCGAGATACTCCGCCGCCTCCCACGCCGCCGCGGCGATCGAGGCCTCCACCAGCGACACATCGACGACGCGGCCTTCGCCGGTGCGGCCGGAGCCGACCAGGGCCGCGAGCGTCGCGTAGGTGGCAAACAGCGCGCCGAACACGTCGGCGGTCTGCACGCCCGGCCGCATCGGCATCTCGCCCGGCGCGCCGGTGACCGACAGCACGCCGGAGAACGCCTCGATGATCAGGTTGACGCCGGCCCGCCGGCGGTCCGGCCCGGTCTGGCCGAAGCCCGACACCGATGTGTAGATCAGCTTCGGGTTGACCGCCTTCAGATGCTCGGCGCCGAGGCCCATCTTCTCCAGCGCGCCGGGCCGGTTGGCCTCGACGAACACATCGGACTTCGCCGCGAGCTTCCGCATCACCTCCTGCGCCTGCGGATTTTTCAGGTCGAGCACCAGGCTCCGCTTGTTTCGGTTGAGTGCCGTGAAGCTGACGCTCTCGCCGTTGCGGATCGGCGGCGTCTGCCGGCTCATGTCGCCGCGCAGCGGCTCGACCTTGACCACGTCGGCGCCCATGTCGGCCAGCAGCGTGCCGCACAGCGGGCCGGCGATGAAGTTCGCAAGTTCAATGACGCGGATGCCGGCGAGCGGTTTGCTCATTGCACCTTCAAGCCCGCCGCGTCGATCACCGCCTTGTACATCGGCACCTCGCGCTGCACGCGCTTCATGAACGCCGCCGGTCCTTCCGCCGTCACCGGCAGGCCGAGCTTGTCGAACTTCGCCTTGACGTCGGGCTTGGCGAGGATCGTCGGCCAGCTCCTTGGCCAGCCGGTCGATCACCGGCTGCGGCGTGCCGGCCAGCACATAGACGCCCTGGAACGTGTCGCTCTCGGCGTCCTTGACGCCGGACTCCTCCAGGGTCGGCACGTTCGGCAACGCCGGCCACCGCGTCTTCGACGTCACCGCGATCGGACGCAGCCGGCCGCCGTCGATCAGGCCCTGCACCGAGCCGAGGTTCGCCGTGTAGAGATCGACCTGTCCGGCGATCGCGGCGTTGCTCGCCGGTCCCGCGCCGGGGAACGGGATGTGCTGCATCTTGATGCCGGTGCGGAGCTGGATCAGCTCGCCGGCAAGCTGCGGCGTGGTGCCGGCGCCCGGGCTGGTCCAGTTCATCTTGCCGGGATTGGCCTTCGCCTTCTCGATGAACTCCTTCATCGACTTGATCTCGGATTTCTCCGGCACCACGAACACGTTCGGCGATGCGCCCATCACCATCAGCGGCACGAAGTCCTTGATCGGATCGTAGGCCGCGCTGGCGTAGAGGCTCGGGTTCACCACATAGGCGCTGGAGCAGACCAAAAGCGTATAGCCGTCGGCCGGCAGCCGCTTCACCGCCTGGATCGCGATGTTGCCGCCGGCGCCGCCGCGGTTCTCGATGATGACCGGCTTGCCGAGCGCGTCGCCGAGCTGGATGTTGACCAGCCGCGCCGCGATGTCGGTGCCGCCGCCGGCCGGGAAGCACACCACCATGGTGATCTGCTTGTCCGGATATTCGGCGCGAGCCGGCGTGGCCACAGCCAGCGCGGCCAACACCAGCAACAATGCTCGCATCTTCGACATCGCCACCCTCCCGGAATTTCCGATCTTGTTTTCCGCGATTATGGCAGCGGATCGCGCATCCGTCATTGGGCCTTTGCCCTCCCGATCCGGCATGCTTCAATTGCCGCAACCGGGGAGCCGTGCGCAAATGCCTGACAGTTTCGACACCATCATCGTCGGCGGCGGCGCCGCCGGCTGCGTGCTCGCCAACCGGCTGTCGGCGAAGTCGTCGCGCTCGGTGCTGCTGCTCGAAGCCGGCCAGGACACGCCGCCCGGCCGCGAGCCGGCCGATGTCGCCGACACCTATCCGGCCTCGTACTACAACCCGGCCTATTTCTGGCCGGAGATGAAGGTGCACTGGCGGCTCGCCAGCAATTCGCCGCTCACCGGCTATTCGCAGGCCCGCGTCATGGGCGGCGGCTCCTCGGTGATGGGGATGGTGGCGCTTCGCGGCACGCCCGACGACTACGCCGAATGGGTCGAGCTCGGCGCCGCCGGCTGGGGCTGGGACGACGTGCTGCCGTTCTTCAAGAAGCTCGAGACCGACACCGACTTCGGCGGCGGCCAGCACGGCAGCGACGGCCCGGTGCCGGTCCGCCGCATTCCGAAGGACCAGTGGCCGCCGGTGTCGAAGGCGCTGGAGCGGTTCGCGGAGGAGCGGCAGTTTCCCTTCGTCGCCGACATGAACACCGACTTCCGCGACGGCTACGCCTCGGTGCCGCTCTCGGCCTTTCCGGAGAAGCGCGCGTCGGCGGCGATCTGCTACCTCACCGCCGACGTGCGGGCGCGCAGCAATCTCACCATCATGAACGGCGCGATGGTGAGCGGCATCACCTTCGACGGCAAGCGCGCCACCGGCGTCACCGTGGAGATCGGCGGCGAGACCAAAACCTTCACCGCCCGCGAGGTCATCGTCAGCCTCGGCGGCATCCATTCGTCGGCCATGCTGATGCGCGCCGGCATCGGCCCCGCCGCGCATCTGCGCGAGCACAATATCGCCGTGCGGCAGGACCTGCCCGGCGTCGGCATGAACCTGTGCAACCATTCGCTGCTGTTCATGGGCTTCCATCTCAACCCCGAGGGCCGGCAGTCGCCGGACATTCGCCCGCACGCCATCACGGTGCTGCGCTTTTCCTCCGGCGTGCCGGGCTGCCCGCGCACCGACATGTACATCAATGTGCAGAGCAAGACCTCGTGGAGCGCGCTCGGCGATCGGATCGGCAATCTGGCGCCGGCGCTGTGGAAGCCCAAAGGGCGCGGCCGCGTCGCGCTCCGCTCGGCGGATCATCGGCAGGAGCCGCAGGTCGAGATGAACTTCGCCGGCCACGAGCTCGACCAGAAACGTCTGGCGGTGGCCTTCAAGTTCGCCGTCGAGATGCTGACCTATCAGAAGCTTCGCGCCATCTCGGGCGTCAACTTCCCGGTCAAGTTCACCGACCGGCTGCGCCAGCTCAACATCAAGAACGGCTCGAACGCCGTGAAGGCGCGCGCCATCTCCTGGCTCACCGACGCCGCGCCATCGCTGGCCGGCCCGATCTTCGGCACCTTGGCCGACCGCAAGGTCGATCTCACCGCGCTGGTGCGCGACGACGAGGCGCTGGCCGAGCACATCCGCCAGAACGTCGCCGGCATGTTCCACGTCGCCGGCACCTGCCGGATGGGCGCCGCCAACGATCCCGACGCGGTGGTGGACACGCAGGGGCGGGTGCGCGGCTTCGAGGGCTTGCGCGTGACCGACGCCTCGATCATGCCGACGGTGCCGCGCGCCAACACCAACATCCCGACCATCATGGTGGCCGAAAAGGTTTCGGCGGCGATCAACGCATGAGCGATATCCCGACCGCCGCCGAGCTGGTCGCGCGCGCCAAGGCGCTGGCGCCGAAGCTTCGCGAGCGCGCGGTGAAGGCCGAGCGCGACCGCAACATTCCGCGCGAGTTGGTCGAGGAATACATCGGCGCCGGCCTGATCCACACCATGCAGCCGAAGCGCTGGGGCGGCTACGAGCACGACCACGAGGT
This sequence comes from uncultured Alphaproteobacteria bacterium, assembly GCA_963785665.1. Classification (GTDB taxonomy): domain Bacteria; phylum Pseudomonadota; class Alphaproteobacteria; order Rhizobiales; family Xanthobacteraceae; genus Z2-YC6860. Next base: position 98,256 of record CAWAWF010000009.1, on the reverse strand, counting down.
GATGTTCGACATCGCGGTCGAGCTCGGCAAATCGACCTGCGGCTCGTCGGCGTGGTGCCTCAACTATCTCGGCGACCACGCCGCCGTGCTGGCGCTTTTTCCGGACGAGGCGCAGCACGACGTCTGGAGCCGCGACAAGGCGGCCTGCATCGCCACGTCGGCCGCGCCGACCGGCAAGGTCGCGGTGGCGCCCGGCGGCTACAAGCTCGACGGCCGCTGGTCGTGGTGCTCGGGCTTGCGCCATTCGCAATGGATCATGATCGGCGGGCTGGTGTTCCGCGAGGGCGAGGACCATCCCGACATGCGGCTCTATCTGGTGCCGGTGTCGGAGCTGAAGCAGGACGACACCTGGTACTGCGCGGGCCTCCGCGGCAGCGGCTCGATCACCGCGGTGCTCGACGACGTGTTCGTGCCCGAGCACCGGAGCGTCTCGTTCCAGACGCTGCGCGACGCCTGCTCGCCGGGCAGCAAGGTCAACACCAACCCGATCTACCGCACGCCGTTCATCGCCGTGCACACCTACGCGCTATTGGCGCCGGCGCTCGGCCTCGCCCGCGGCGGCTATGCCGATTTCACCGAATGGACGCGCAAGCGCTATCTGACCTACACCCAGCTCGCCATCGCCCAGCACGTGCCGGTGCAGATCAAGCTCGCCGAGATCGCGGCGCAGATCGACTCAGCCGAACTGCTGGCGCGCCGCTGCTTCGTCACCGCGCGCGCCGACTACGCCGGCCTGTCGCTGGAGACCCGCACGCTGCTGCGCCGCGACTGGACCTACGCCATGAAGGTGCTGCGCGACGCCATGGACGCGCTGGTCAAGATCAGCGGCTCCAGCGGCCTGATGGAGGACAACCCGGTGCAGCGCTGCTGGCGCGACGTGCACGCCATCTCGTCGCATGTGGTGATGAACTGGGACGTGCCGGCGGAGAACTTCGGCCGGATGGAGCTGGGGCTGCCGCTCAACCCGGCCTATCCGATGTTCTAGGGCGCCGCGCCTCAGCGGTTATGCCCGACCGTCTTCATGTATTGCAGCGTCTCGTCGAGCCCGACCACATCGGCGTATTTCGCGTTCAGGTCGAACAGGCTCTGCTCGTGCGCCGCCGCCGAGCGGTCGCCGACCGCTTCTTTCACCACCATCGGCCGGAAGCCATTCTGCACCGCGTCCACGGCGGTGGCGCGCACGCAGCCCGACGTGGTGCAGCCGGTGATGATCAGCGTGTCGGCATGGAGGTTCATCAGCCGCGAGGCGAGGTCGGTGCCGAAGAAGCACGAGGCGTATTTCTTCACCAGCAGGCTGTCGGTCGGCTGCATGTCGAGCCGCTTGTCGACCTCGACCGCGTTGGTGCCGGCCTTCAAGGTCAACGTGCCCTTCATCTTGATCGCCCACAGGCCTGCGTCCTTCAGGTCATGGTCGTTGTAGATCACGGTCGAGAAGATCACCGGGATGTTGCGCTCGTGGGCAATGTCGATCAGCGGCTTCTGCGCGGCGAGCTGGCTTTCCAGCGGCGCGCCGAGCGGCATCGTCGCGTCGGTGAAGCCGTTGATCATGTCGATCACGATCAGCGCCGGCCGCTCGCCGAAGCCGATCTTGATGCCGAAGCCGCGCGCCTTGAAGAAATCCTCGTCCGCCTTGCCGCTGGTCATGTTGTCGATTTCCTAGTTCCACCGCCACACGCCGTAGGCGTGGCCGTTCTGCATCTGCGGCGCCACATAGTTCGGCTTGCGGTTGCCGATCGCGCCGAGCATGGCGATCCAGTTCAGCAGTTCGCCGCCGACATTGCCGGCCTTCAGCATCTGGTGCTGCGTCGCCTCCTTGATCAGCGTGTCGATCTGCTGGCCCTCCAGCAGCTTGATCACCCGCGCGCACCAGTCCGGATCGGGCACGCCGTCGCTTCGCCCCGGCGCGATGCGAGGCCCGCCGACCTCCAGCGAGAAGCTGCCCGGAGCCCATCACCACCACGCGCTGGTTGCCCGGCCACGCCTCGATGGCGCGTCCGACCGCCTGGCCGAGCGCATAGCAGCGTTGCGCCGACGGCAGCGGCGGCACGTGCCCGCTGATGAAGAACGGCACCACCGGAATGTTCATCTCCGGCGTGAGGAAGTGCAGCGGCACCGTCACCGAATGATCGACCGAGAAATTCTGCGTCATGCCGACGTCGAAGCCGGCCTCGATGCCGGCCTGCCGCAGATGCGCGGCGAGCTCCGGCGCCGACGGCACCACGTAATTCGGCACGGTCGGCGGCTCGTCGTTCGGCGCCCGGAACGTCTTGTCGATGCCGAGCGCAAACACCGGCAGCGCATCGAGGAAGAACGTGTTGAGATGGTCGGTGTCGAACATCACGATGACGTCCGGCCGGGTTTCCGCGAGCTGCTCCTTCTGGGCGCGAAACAGCGTGGCGATCTCGCAGTCCGGCCCGTCGCGCTTGACGAACATCGGAAACACCGGGGTGTGCGGCACGCCGAAGCCGCCGACGATCTGCGCCATGTTTTCACGCTCCTGCTGTGCCAATATTAGCGCGAACGAAGTGGAGAACGCCATGGCACGCAAATCTCGACCGAAGAAGCCGAAGACCGCGCCCAAGAAAATCATCGCCGGCGGCGCCGCCCGCGATCCCGCGCGCGCACGGCCGCTTCGACTATTCGCCGATCGTCGACCGCCCGGTGCTGCGCTGGCCGAACGGCGCCCGCGTCGCGCTCTGGGTCATCCCCAACATCGAGCATTTCCTGTTCGACCGGCCCGGCACCAAAATCTCCGGCGGCGCGATGGTCGTGAATCCGGACATCCTCAACTACGGCTGGCGCGACTACGGCGTCCGCGTCGGCATCTGGCGGCTGATGGAGATCATGCAGAAGTTCGGCGTCCGCGGCACCGTGGCGCTGAACTCCGATGTCTGCCGCGAATATCCGCAGATCATCGAGGCCGGCAACAAGCTTCGCTGGGAGTGGATGGGCCACGGCGTCACCAACTCGATCATCCTCAACGCCCAGACCGAGGCCGAGGAGCGCGCGCTGATCAAGGAGAGCGTCTCCGTCATCGGCAAAAGCACCGGCAAGGCGCCGCGCGGCTGGCTCAGCCCCGGCATGACCGAGACGGTGCGCACGCTCGACATCCTGGCCGAGAACGGCATCGAATACACCGGCAACTGGGTCAACGACGAGCAGCCCTATCCGATGAAGGTGCGCAAGGGCTCGATGATCTCGATGCCGTATTCGTCGGAGACTCAACGACATTCCGGCGATGCTGTCGCTGCACCAGAGCCCGGAGCGGTTCGGCCAGATGATCTGCGACCAGTTCGACGTGCTCTACGAGGACGGCGGCACGACCGGCCGGGTGATGTCGATCTGCCTGCATCCGTTCATCATCGGCCATCCGCACCGGAGCAAGTATCTCGCCCGGGCGCTGGCGCACATCACCTCGCGCCAGGAGGTCTGGCTCGCGACCGGCAGCGAGATCGTCGACTGGTACAAGAAGAATTATTTGAAGAAGTGACGCTCGCCTCACATGATCGGCTGGCCGCGCACATCGGCGGCGCGGCTGATCTTGATCAGCACGCCGATCCCGGTGTCGGCGCCGACGTGCTCCTGCTCGCGCTTGAGGAGCTTTCCGAAAATCGCGGCGTGGATCGGGCCGGACTCGTGCAGCTCGGCGGTGCCCCAGAACCGCAGGAAACCGGATTCCAGAACCTTGTCGCGCTGCGCCTTGAAGTTCGCGTACATCACAACGACACGGCGGTCGTGCCCCAGGTTTTCCAGCGCCTTCTTCTTGGAGCGCTCCCAATAGGCCAGATGCTGATCGTCGTAGACGATCATGCTGCCCTTGGGGCTGATGTTCGGACCATCCTTGCCGACGGTCGCCAGCATGCAGGGATAGCCATCGTCCCAGGCGTTGAGGATCAGTTTCTTGATCGTTTCGCTTAGCGCCATATCGGCGTCTCCCGTTTCAAATCAGCCGACCGGCTGGCCGATCTCGTCGACCTTCACCGCGCGCATGCGCTCGTTGTAGACCGGCGCGTTCAAGCCGCAGACCTCGAACCGCGCCAGGTAGTTCATCAGGAACGCGTTCGCGCCCATGCGGTAGAGCGCGCCGACGTCGCCGGCCAGCAGCAGACGCCGCTCCTCGTCGCGTCAGGTCGAGCGGGCCGAGCGCCTTGGCCGGATCGGCCTTGATCGCCGCGCGGAACGCGTGATCGCGCAAGCACCTCGCGGCAGAGATGATTGACGGCGAAGATCGACATGGAGCGGCTCCTGCGGCAAGCGGCCATAGGTTACACCGCAGCCCGCCGATTGCCAGGGCGGCGGCGCATTCGTAAGCTTTCGCGATCGGCGAGAACAAAAGGCATGGCGATGGGCGGAACGGCGAGGATCATGGGCGTGCTGGCGCTGGCTCTTGCCGGCATGCTTGGAGCGGCGAACGCGCGAAACCTATCCGTCCCGCACCGTCACCATCATCGTGCCGGCGGCGGCCGGCGGCGGCATCGACCTTTCGGCGCGCTGGATCGCGGCCGAGCTGACAACCGCGCTCGGCAAGACCGTGGTGGTCGAGAACAAGGGCGGCGCCAGCGGCATCCTCGGCACCCAGCCGTGGCGCGTGCCGAGCCGGACGGACACACGTTGCTTGTCACGCTGTCGGGATTTCTGGTCACCAGCCCGGCGTTGTTCAAGACGCTGCCGTGGGATCCGGTGAAGGACTTCGCGCCGGTGGCGCTGCTGTGGAGCTCGCCGCACGTTTTCGTCGTCAACAAGGACTCGCCGATCAACTCGCTGTCCGACCTGGTCGCCTACGGCCGCGCCAATCCGGGCAAGCTCACCTTCGGCAGCCCGGGCCTGACGTCGGAGACCCACATCGGCTCGCTGATGTTCGGCCAGATGGCCAAGATCAATGTGATCCCGGTGCCGTACCGCGGCACCGGACCGGCCTTCAACGATCTGCTGGCCGGGCAGCTCGGCTTCTTTCTGAACACCATGCAGCAGCTCGTCGGTCCGCTTCATGGCCACGCCATCAAGGGCCTGGCGATCGCCAACGCGACCCGCAATCCGCAACTGCCGGACATCCCGACCACGGCCGAGGCCGGGATTCCCGGGCTTGAGGTCGACTCCTGGTACGGCGTCTATGCGCCGGCCGGCACGCCCCGCGACATCGTCGAGCGGCTCGTCGGCCGAGATCAAGAAAATCTGCGAGCGGCCGGATTTCCGGGACCGCGTCGACAACACCGGCGTGACCATGTCGTACAAGGGTCCCGACGAGTTCGCGAAATACACCGCGCAGCAGGTGGCGCGCTGGAACGAAACCATCCCGAAGCTCGGCATCCCGAAGCAGTAGAGAACGCAATGGCTGACGTGAAGCTGTTCACCCCGATCACGCATGCGGGGGCTCACCCTCGACAACCGCATCGTGCTGTCGCCGATGTGCCAGTACGCCTCGACCGACGGCTTCGCCAGCGACTGGCACATGGCGCATCTCGGCACTTATGCGCTGGCCAATCTCGGCCTCGTCATCACCGAGGCGACCGGCAGTGGAGCCGAAGGGCCGCATCTCGCCGATGTGCCTCGGGCTTTATTCCGACGCGCACATCGAGCCGCTGAAACGCATCCTCAAGCTCTATCGCGACTACGGCACGACCAAGTTCGGCATCCAGCTCGCGCACGCCGGACGGAAGTCCTCGGTGCTGCCGTCGTTCATGATCCGCAAGGCCGTGCCGGTCGGCGAGGGCGGCTGGGTGCCGATGGCGCCGTCGGACTATCGCGACGACGTTCACACCCCGCCCACGATCATGACCTTGGAGGACATCGAGGCGGTCAAGCTCGAATGGCGCAACGCCACGCGTCGCGCTGCCGAGATCGGCGTCGACATGATCGAGCTGCACTTCGCCCACGGCTATCTGGTCAACCAGTTCCTGTCGCCGCTGATCAACGCGCGGACCGACCAGTACGGCGGCAGCCGCGACAACCGCATGCGGCTCGCTTTGGAAATCTACGATCTCTGCCGCGCCGCGTTCCCGGCCGAAAAGCCGATCGGCGTCCGCATCTCCGCCACCGACTGGGTCGAGGGCGGCTGGGGCATCGAGGACTTCGGTGGCGCTGGCGAAAATCCTGAAGGCGCGCGGCTGCGACTACATCGTCACCACCAGCGGCGGCGTGTCGCTGAAGCAGAAAATTCCCACCGGCCCGCTCTACCAGATGCCGCTCGCCGAGGCGGTGCGGCGCGGCTCCGGCATCGCCACCATGGCGGTCGGCCAGATCACCGAGCCGGCGCAGGCCGAGAGCGTCCTCGAAAACGGTCAGGCCGACATGATCGCGATTGCGCGCCGCCTGCTGTACGACCCGCACTGGGCGTGGCGCGCCGCGACCGAGCTCGGCGTATTCCTGAAATATCCGGCGCGCTACCGCAACGCCAACCCGCGCATCGGCAACGCGATGGACTTCCCGGAATCGGCCGAGAAGCGCAAGCGCATGATGGACGTGCTGCGCGAAGAGGAGCGGGTCGCCCAGACGCAGGGAGCTGCTGGCTGAACGTACCCGCTCCGTGCTGCTAGCAGGGCGGTTGCTCCCGGTTGCACCCGTAGCCCGGCGCGTGAGGACCCTGGCCATAGACGCCATAGCCGGAATGGTGGTGCGGCGGGTAGGGCCCGCCGTAGGGACTCTGCGGCACCGTGGTGCCGCCGCCGGTGCCGGTCGTGGTGGTCTTCTTCGGCGTCGGATCGCTCGGGCCGCCGCCGTCGGAATCGAGCGGCTTCTTCCAGTGGGTGTGCCGCGAGTTGCCGAGGGTGGACGACACGCTGGTGTGAATGCTGGTGTTCGACGAAAGCCGCGACGTCGACATGCTGTGCTGCCGCCCATCACGCGGGCGTCGGCGGTGGTGGCGATGGCGGTGAGCGCGATCAGCGCACCGCCGAGGGCGATTGACAATTTCATGGTCGAAAACCTCCGGTGGATGGCTCGTATCGGTTGGTCCGACGAGCGCATCGGGAGGTTCAGGCGCCGGCCGATACATTGTATCGCCAGTCCATATTTGCGTGGCCTTTCTCCGCTCGTGCCCGCGGAGACGAACGGTGAGGCGTTGAGAAACGGCAACGGGACTTAAGTGAACTTCTGCCCCATCTGCTCGCGGAAGAACCGCGCCAGCTCGCCGATGTCCTTGTCGCCCCAGCCCTGCGCCACCGCGGCCGACAACGAGGTCAGCACGCCGGACGACAGCGGCATCGCGGTGCCGGCCAGCGCCCCGGTCGCGACCGCCGACATGATGTCCTTCCGCAGCGTCTTCAGATCGAGCGTGACGTCGTCGGGCTCGCCGGACAGCAGCTTCTTCTTGGCGGCGAACCAGCCGTTGGCGGTCGGCGCTTCCGACAGCACGTCGAGCATCTGCGGCACCGACAGGCCTTCGCGGGTGCCGAGCGCGAGCGACTCGCCGGTCGCCTGGATGAAAGCCGCGAGCCCGAGATTGACGGCGAGCTTCATCGCATAGCCCGCGCCGTTGCCTCCCATATGCACGATCTTGCGGGTGAGCTTCTCCAGCACCGGGCGCGCGGCGTCCAGGTCCTCGGCCTTGCCGCCGACCATGGCGAACAGCTTGCCGTCCTTCACCGAGGGGATGGTGCCGAGCACCGGCGAATCGATCAGCTTGGCGCCGGCCGCCTCGACCAGCGGCGCCAGCTCGCGCCCGGTCATCGGCTGCAAGCGTGCTCATCTCGATGAACAGCTTGCCGCGCACATCGCCGGAGAGAAATCCGTCCTTGCCGCGGAACACGTTCCGCACGCCGTTGTCCTCGGTGATGATCGAGATCACCGTGCCGTCGGCGGCATCGGCGACGGCACGCGGATGCGCCGCGATCGTCATGCCATTGCTCGGCGGCGCGCTGCATCGCCACCGCGTCGCGGTCCCAGCCGACCACGTCGAAGCCCTGGCCCGCGAGCCGCGCCTGGATGGCGCGGCCCATGCGGCCGAGGCCGATCAGACCGATTTTCATCTCAGCTCCGTCCGACGGCCTTCTGCGCCGAGGTGAAGTGGCCGTAGCTCTGCACCGGCGCCATCATCAGGAAGCGATAGCCTTCGCTGACGATGCGCTCGACGTTGCCGGTCTCGACATGCGGATGGCCGACCACGACGTTGTGCTTCTTGCAGGTGTCGACGATCCGCTTCATCCACTCCAGCACGACCTTGTGCTCGTACTGGCGCGGATAGCCCAGCTCCTGGGAGAGATCGCCTTCGCCGATCAGGATGGCGCCGATGCCCGGCACGTCCTTCAGCATGGCGTCGAGGTTCTCGACGCCGCGGGTGTCCTCGATCTGCAGGATGCAGAACACCTCGCCCTCCTTGTTGAGCGGCCAGACGTCGGCCTTCTTGTAGTAGTCCTGCTGGCTGAAGCCCCAGTAGCGCGCCGCCGCGGTCGGGCCGTCGCCGCGGATGCCGGCCGGCTCATAGAGCGAGGCGTTCTTCATGCGCGGATAGCGGCAGGCGCCGACCGCGTTGGCGGCTTCCTCCACCGTCGAGATGTGCGGGAACACGATGCCGTAGCAGCCCATGTCGAGCGCCTGCTTGGCCTGCCACTGCGCCATCTCGACGCCGTTGACCGGGATGCGGACCATCGGATTGACCGGCGGCACGAGGCCGGCCTTGGCGACCTGCGCGCGGTTCAGCATGTATTGCAGGCAGTCGCGCAGCCGGCCCGAGTCCCACGGATTGTGCTCCATCTCGAACACGCAGCCGTCGTATTTCGACGCGCTCATGGCGATCGCGGAATCGACGTGGGCGGGCGCAAAGCAGGTCAGCGCATGCTGGCCCGCTTCGAGGGCGCGGATGACATTGTTCAGACGCGGCAAATCGGCCATTTTCGGAAGTCTCCCTGAATTCGGGCGGGATACTAGACGACTGCGATGCGACTGGAAACGCCATCCCGCGTGTCGTAGCATCCGCCCCGCACCAACCCTCAATCACTGGCGAGTTTCCATGATCATCGACTGCCACGGCCACTACACGACCGAGCCGAAGGACCTGCACCGCTTCCGCAAGGAGCAGACCGCGGCCGCCAACGCCAAGGACAAGTCCAAGATGCCGGCCCGCTCCGGCCTGAAGATGTCCGACGACGAGATCAAGGAAAGCATCATCGCCAACCAGCTCAAGTTCCAGAAGGAGCGCGCCACCGACCTGACGATCTTCTCGCCGCGCGCCTCCGGCATGGGCCACCACGTCGGCGACGAGGCGGTCAGCACCGAGTGGACCGAGATCTGCAACGACCTGATCCACCGCGTCGTCACGCTGTTCCCGAAGAACTTCATCGGCGTCTGCCAGCTTCCGCAGTCGCCCGGCGTGCCGCCGAAGAACGCCATCGCCGAGCTTGAGCGCTGCGTGAAGATGGGCTTCGTCGGCTGCAACCTGAATCCCGATCCGTCCGGCGGCTACTTCAACGCGCCGCCGATGACCGACAAGTGGTACTACCCGTTCTACGAGAAGATGGTCGAGCTCGACGTGCCGGCGATGATCCACGTCTCCGGCTGCTGCAACCCGGCGCAGCACACCACCGGCTCGTACTATCTCAACGCCGACACCATGGTGTTCATGCAGGTCATCCTGTCCGACCTGTTCAAGGATTTCCCGAAGCTGCGCTTCATCATCCCGCACGGCGGCGGCGCGGTGCCGTTCCACTGGGGCCGCTTCCGCGGCATCGCGCTGAACAACGGCAAGCCCGAGCTTGCCGAGATCATGGCCAACAACATCTTCTTCGACACCTGCGTCTATCACCAGCCGGGCATCGACCTGCTCACCAAGGTGGTGCCGGTCGACAACATCCTGTTCGCCTCGGAGATGGTCGGCGCGGTGAAGGGCAACGACCCGCGCACCGGCTTCGGCTTCGACGACACCAAGCGCTACGTCGATGCGTCGCCGCTGTCCGCCGCCGACAAGAAGAAGGTGTTCGAGGACAACGCCTACAAGGTCTATCCGCGGCTGAAGGCGCAGATCGCCAAGCAGGCGGCGGCGTAACCGATGAAATTCGGACTGTTCGGCAGCGCCTTGGCGAAGCGTGGCGGCCCCGATCTCGACAGCGGCCAGGGCTTTCGCGAGTGGGTCGACTACGTCGTCGAGGCCGAGACGCTCGGCTACAACAGCATCTTCGTCGTCGAGCATCATTTCACCGGCTTCGGCCAGCTTTCGGCGAGCCTCAATCTGCTGACCTGGGCCGCCGCCAAGACCACGACGCTGCGGCTCGGCACCGCCGTGCTGGTGCTGCCGTGGCACAATCCGGTGCTGCTCGCCGAGCAGGCCGCCACCATCGACCTTCTGTCCGGCGGGCGGCTCGATTTCGGCGTCGGCAAGGGCTACCGCCACGCCGAGTTCGCGGCGTTCTGCATCCCGCAGGAGGAGGCCGACGCGCGCTTCGACGAGGGCCTCGATCTGATCCGCAAGGCGTGGACCTCGAACGAGCGCTTCTCGCATCACGGCCGGTTCTGGAACTTCGAGAACATCATCGTCGAGCCGCCGACCGCGCAGAAGCCGCATCCGCCGATCTGGATGGGGGCGGGCAGCCCGGATTCGATCCGCAAGGTGGCGCAGCGCGGCGCCAAGCTGCTGCTCGACCAGCATGCCTCGATGGCGCTGACCATCGAGCGCTTCAACATCTACAAGGCCGAGGTCGAGAAGCTCGGCCGGCGCTTCGATCCGATGGATGTCGGCGTCAGCCGCGCCTTCTTTGTCTGCAAGGACGCGGCGGAGAAGGCGAAGGCGATCGAGACGCGGTACGCCAATCAGCAACGGCTGCTGAAGGCCGACGCCTCGCCGGACGGCGCAAAGAACACCGCGAGCCTCCTTTCGTTCGACCAGACGCTCGATGCGGCGGGCGACAGCGCGCTGTTCGGCACGCCGGACGAGATCGCGGCCAAGCTCGAAACGCTGCGCGCCGCCGGCATCGAGCATCTGCTGCTGAACGGCCCGACCGGCTCCCGCGAAAACCTCCGCGCCTTTTCGCGCGAACTGATGCCGGCGTTCTCCGGGCCGGCCGAACGAGCGCCCGCACGCGCGCCTGCCTTCGCGAAACGTGAATACCGTAAGTGCATCAGCCCGTCTCGCAAACCTTCGCCGGCATTCCGCCGCTGATCAAGCGCAACACCGTGCTGTTCGCGCTGTCGCAATCCTTCGTCGGCGCCGGCACCCAGCTCGCCTACGGCATCGGCCCGCTGATGGTCATTGCCGTGACCGGCTCGGCGAGCCTCGCCGGCCTCACCGTCGGCCTGTTCGGCGTCAGCCGTTTCCTGGTGGCCTATCCGGCCGGCAAGATCACCGACCACTACGGCCGCAAGCCCGGCATCCTGTTCGGCCAGGCGCTGGCGATGATCGGCACCTTCGCCACCGGCCTCGCCATGCTGGCCGGCAGCGCCATCGGCCTCACGCTCGGCATGATCGTGTTCACCGCCGGCATCAGCGCCGGCCAGCAGCTTCGCGTCGCCGCGACCGACATGTATCCGCCGCGCCAGCGCGGGCTGGCGCTGGGCTTCGTGCAGACCGGCTCGCTGGTCGGCATCATGCTGAGCCCCGGCGTGATGGCGCTCGCCGATTACCTCGGCCACCGCACCGGCCACGATCCGATCGCGCTGCCGTGGCTGATGATGCCGGTGTTGATCCTTGGCGGCATGATCCTGGTGTTCTTCGTGCATCCCGATCCGAAGGAGATCGGCATGCATCTGGAGCGCTATTACCCGGGCTATGTGCCGCCGCCGAAGCTCGCCGCGGGCGAAACCGCGCCGTTCAACTCCTGGGACCTCGTCCGCAATCCGACGACGCGGCTCGCCATCCTGTGCAACTGCGCGGGGCAGGGCAACATGGCGATCGTCATGGTGCTGACCTCGCTCGTGCTCTCGCATCACGGCTACGGGCTGACCTCGATCGCGCTGTCGCACTCGTTCCACGCCGCCGGCATGTTCGCCTTCACCATTCCGCTCGGCTGGGCGTCGGACCGCTACGGCCGCGAGTGGGTGATGTATCCCGGCGTCGGCGTAGCGCTGATCGGCGCGCTGTTCGTCGCCTTCGCCGACGGCTACGGCGCGGTGACGCTCGGCACGTTCCTCGTCGGGCTCGGCTGGTGCGCGGCGAGCGTCGCCTCCACCGCGCTGCTCGCCGACAGCGTCGAGACCCAGCACCGCGGCCGCGCCATCGGCGTCAGCGAAAGCGGCGGCGGCGCGATGACGCTGCTCGCCGCCGCCGTCACCGGCCCGCTGGTCGAATGCACCAGCCTTCCGGCCGCCGGCATCGTCGCCGTGCTGATCGCGGTGGTGCCGCTGGTGATGCTGGGCTGGACCAAGGTCGAGCAGTTGCGGGCGCGCCCGGCTTAGCGAGCCGCGACCGGGCTCTTGCCGCTCAACAGACGCCGCCCGTAATTCATCCCCGGCCGCTCGATCGCCTGATACAGCAGCTCCGCCGCCGGCACGGTGACGACGAGGCAGAAACCGGCGGTCAGCAGCCCGCCGAGCATCGTCTCATTGCCGAACATCAGATAGCCGATGCGGATCGCCAGGAAGTGCAGCAGGTAGGCGCCGTAGGAGCGCTGCCCCAGATAAACCAGCGGACGCCACGTCAGGATGCGCAGCAGCCCCGCCCGCTGCACGATCGCATAGGCGACCAGATAGGTCGCCACCACGGCGACCGCCGTAAGCTGCTCGGTGTAGCGCAGCATGACGAACACCGCGACGACAAACGCCAGGGGAACGACGGCAGGAACCCGCGTCAGCGCCGCGACGAACGCGTAGCCGCGCGGCCGCTCCATCGCCAGCGCCAGCATGCAGCCGCACAGGATCGCGCAATACGACTGCGCGTTGAAGGTGCCGACCGCGGTCAACAGCGCGGCCGCGATCGCCGTCGCGGCAAACCGCGCAGTTGGCGTTCCTGGTCATCAGGAACACGACCGGCGGAAACAACAGATAGAATTTCAGCTCGACGCCGACCGTCCACGAGTGCGTGAAGATGCTGTAGCCGTTGGCGTTGGCGTATTCCGGGTTGAAGCTCAGGAAGTAGGGCAGCCGCACCGTGAACAATTCATAGTCGTCCGGCAGCAGCGTCAAGCACGCCAGCCAATAGATCAGGATCGCCACCCAGTAGCTCGGCACGATCCGGAAAAACCGTTTGACCAGGAACGGCCCGAACGCGACGCGCCCGTGGCGTTGCTCCTCCCGCATCATCAGCATCGTCACCAGATACCCGCTGATGGCGAAGAACAGCCACACCGCCGTCCAGCCTTGCAGGTAGCCGAACAGCGGCACGCTCGGAATGTGCGCCGTGATCACCATCAGGAAGCCGATGCCGCGCATTCCGTCGAATGCCGGACGATGGCTGTCCGCCAGGTATTCCTCGTAGCGCAGCTCGCTGGAAGCGCGTTCCACTGGCGTTGCCCGGCCCGATTCGGCAACGATCATACAGGGCGGGGAAGGCCGGGCGCGCCCGGCTTGACTATTATATTCCTATATAGCTATATAGCCGTATGGCAATAGAAGTCCCAGTCAGACCGTCTCAGCGTCGCTTTTGCCGCGCTCGCCGACCCGACGCGGCGCGCCATCCTCGCCCGCCTGGCGCTGGGGGATGCGGACGTGTCGGAATTGATGGCAGCCGTTCGACCTCAGCCAGCCGACCATCTCGAAGCACCTCAAGGTGCTTGAGCTTGCCGGGCTGGTGGAGCGGGGGCGCGATGCGCAACGGCGTCCGCGAACGCTGGTCGCGGTTCCGCTGATGGATGTCGCGGAATGGGTCGAGCCCTATCGCCAGTTCTGGGAGGCGAAGCTCAACAGCCTGGACCGTCATCTCAAGGCCAAAAAGGAAAAGAAGCGTGGACGATCCGTTTAGTTGCGTTGCCGAACCAGGCAAGCCGACATTGGTGATGACGCGGACGTTCGATGCGCCGCGCGAGGATGTGTTCGAAGCCTGGACCACGCCGGAACAGGTTGCGCTGTGGTGGGATCCGACCGGCGCGCCGCTCGCGGTTTGCGAAATCGACCTCCGCCCCGGCGGCGCATTCCGCTGGATCAACCAGGGCGAGATCGGCGCCAAGCATCCGTTCGCGGGCGTCTATCGCGAGATCGTGCCGCCCGCAACGGCTGGTGTTCGACGTCAGAATATCGCCGCAGAGCCCGCAACAACGGGGCACGCTGGTGTTCGCCGAGGCGGGCGGCAAGACCACGCTCACCATGACGATCGAGTGTGAAACGGTCGCGCAGCGCGACGCCATGCTGTCGATGCGCATCGATGCCGGCACGGTGCGGACATTGGAAAATCTCGCCGCCCATCTGCGCAGGAGGCCGAATTGATCGAATTTCCCGTTACGCTCGACCGCGGCATGCGTGCTTGGAATGGCCTACGCCGGCTTAAGCGTCGCGGTGGGACGGCAGCGCGGCCAGGCCAACGTCAGCCTGGGCGGACCGGACGTCAGCGTTGCCATCGGCGAAGAATACAAGGCGCCGCCGCTGCTGGTCGCCATTCGCAGGCATGCGCAATTCGCCGAATATGTGCCGATCTCGATTTTGCTTCTGCTTCTCCTCGAGGTGAATCATGCCAACCGTGTCGCGCTGATCGGCCTGGCCGGCGTGCTGGTGCTGTCGCGGTTCTGCATGGCGCTGGGCCTGGGGCGAACGACGCCAAATCCGTTGCGCACGGCGGGCAATCTTCTTCAGTGGGGAATGATCGTGGTCGCTTCGGCGTTGGGTCTGGTGCTGGCAATCTGATTGCCGGTCCGGCGTCACTTCTTGATCTTGTACCCGGTCTTGAAGAACCACCAGACGATGGCGAGGCACGCCACCAGGAACACCGCGATCATGACGAGGCTCACGGTGACGCTGACGTCGGAGACCTCGTAGAAGCTCCAGCGGAAACCCGAGATCAGATAGACGATCGGGTTGGCGAGGCTGACCGCCTGCCAGAACGGCGGCAGCACCTTGATCGAATAGAAGCTGCCGCCGAGGAACGTCAGCGGCGTCAGGATCAAGCAGCGGAATGATCTGCAGCTTCTCGAAGCCCTCCGCCCACAGCCCGATGATGAAGCCGAACAGGCTGAAGGTCACCGCCGTCAGCAGCAGGAACGCCAGCATCAGGAACGGATGCTCGATCCGCAGCGGCACGAACAGCGCCGGCGGTGGCGAGGATGATGATTCCCAGGATCACCGACTTGGTGGCCGCCGCGCCGACATAGCCCAGCACGATCTCGAACGCCGAGATCGGCGCCGACAGAATCTCGAAGATGGTGCCGACGAAGCGCGGGAAGTAGATGCCGAACGAGGCGTTCATCACGCTCTGCGTCAACAAGCGTCATCATGATCAGGCCCGGCACGATGAAGGCGCCGTAGTTGACGTTCTCGACCTCGGGAATGCGCGAGCCGATCGCCGCGCCGAACACGATGAAATACAGCGAGGTCGAGAGCACCGGCGACACGATGCTCTGGAAGACGGTGCGCCCGGTGCGCGCCATCTCGAAGCGGTAGATCGCCCAGACGCCGCGCCAGTTCATGCGTCCTTCCTCACCAGATCGACGAAGATGTCCTCGAGCGAGCTTTGCGTGGTGTTGATGTCCTTCAGCCGGATGTTCTGGCTTCAGCAGCTCCTCGACCAGCCGGGTGACGCCGCGGTGCTCGCCCTGCGCCTCGTAGGTGTAGGTCAGGCTGCGGCCGTCGTCGGCGAGCGCCAGATTGTACGACGCGAGCGTCGCCGGAACCGCGTCGAGCTTCTGCTGCAGCTCGAAGCTGCATCTGCTTCTTGCCGAGCTTGTGCATCAGCTCGGCCTTGTCCTCGACCAGGATCATCTCGCCCTTGTTGATGACGCCGACCCGGTCGGCCATCAGCTCGGCCTCTTCGATGTAGTGCGTGGTCAGGATGATGGTGACGCCGGAGGCGCTGCAGCGCCCGCACCACCTCCCACATGTCCTTGCGCAGTTCGACGTCGACGCCGGCGGTCGGCTCGTCGAGAAACAAAATCCGCGGCTCGTGCGCCAGGGCCTTGGCGATCAGCACGCGCCGCTTCATGCCGCCGGACAGCGTCATGATCTTCTGGTCTTTCTTGTCCCACAGCGAAACGTCGCGCAGCACCTTCTCGACATGAGGCCGGATTGTCCGGCTTGCCGAACAGGCCGCGGCTGAAGGTGCAGGTCGCCCACACCGTCTCGAAGGCGTCGGTGTGCAGTTCCTGCGGCACCAGCCCGATCATGCGCGCGCGCGGCGCGGTAGTCGCGGACGTTGTCGTGGCCGTCCACCGTGACGGTGCCGCCGGTGGCGTTGACGATGCCGCAGACGACGCCGATCAGCGTGGTCTTGCCGGCGCCGTTCGGGCCGAGCAGCGCGAAAATCTCGCCGCGCTGGATGTCCAGGTCGATGCTGTTCAGGGCCTTGAAGCCCGAGGCATAGGTCTTGGAGACGATTCTTGATGGAGATGACGGTGCACGGAATTCGTGGCATTGCCGCCGGGATATGGCGCTATCCCGGCGGACTTTGCCACCCCGTTCGCGGTGAATTTCAGTTCGGTGTGGCGAGATTGCCCTCGGCCACGATCTTGCCGTAGCGGGCGCGGTCGCTCGTCGATGATTTTGCGGAATTCCGACGGCCTCGTCATGCTGAGCTCGGCGCCCATCTCGACACGCGCTCGGCGAGCGCGGTGTCGGATTTCAGCGACTCGAAGCGCCTTGGCGAGCTTGTCGATCACCGCATCGGGCGTCTTGGCGGGCGCGAGATAGCCGAACCAGATCGCGTTGGTCATCTCCGGGCCGGCCGAGCTCCGCCATGGTCGGCATGTTCGGCAGCGCCTGCACGCGCTTGGCGTTCAGCGTCGCCAGCGCCAGGAGCTTGCCGGCCTCGACGTGCTGCTTGATCGGCGGGATGACCAGGAACATGGCGTCGAGCCGGTCGGCCAGCAGGTCGATGATCGCCTGGGCGCCGGAATTGTACGGCACCGGCGTGATCTCCATGCCGGCGGTCTTCATGAAATGCTCAGCGACAGATGCATTTCGCCGCCGATGCCCTGCACGCCGAACGAAAGCTTGCCGGGATTTTTCTTGGCATAGGCGACGAACTCGTCGACCGATCTTCACGCCGAGGCTCGGCCGCACGATCAGCAGCACCGGCTGAAACATTCCGATCGACAGCGGCCGGAAATCCTGTTCCGGATCGAAGTCCAGCTTGCGGCGGGAAGAACTGCGACGTCACGATCGGCGACGGGCGGGTGAACAGCAGCGTGTAGCCGTCCGGCGCGGACTTGGCCGCCATCGACGTGCCGAGCCGCATGCTGGCGCCGGGCTTGTTCTCGATGACGAACTTGCCGCCGAGGTGCGGCTCGGCCGCGGCCGCCGTGATCCGTGCGGCGGTGTCGACGCCGGCGCCGGCGCCGACCGGGACGATGACGCGGATCGGCCGGTTCGGGAAGTCGTCGGCGTGACTGCGCGTGGGCCTGGCTGCCCAGCAGCAACAGCGCCACGCAGCAGATTCGCAACGCCCATGCGATCCCCCGCATGCGTGATGTTGGCCCGTCATGCTGCAATGCAATGGCGGCATTGTTCGCGCCGTCGCCGGCGCGCAACGCAATGACTGTGGGAAGGGAATTGCCGATGCGTCACCGCGATTTCGGGCTTCTGGTCTGCGACCCGCATCGCGCGACGCCGGGCGTGACGCTGTTCTCGCCGCTCAACGGCAAGGCGACCTACATCATCGGCCTGCGCGGCGACGTGCTGCACCAGTGGTAGCATCCGCTGGTCAACGGCACCTACGCCTATCTGCTCGAGAACGGCAATCTGCTCTGGTCCGGCCGGCTGCCGGAAGGCCCGCAGCACATGGGCGGCCGCGGCGGGCTGATTCGCGAATACGACTGGAACGGCAAGGTGCTGTGGGAGCACAAGCACGTCGGCCAGCATCACGACCTCCGCCGCCTGCCGAACGGCAACACCATCTTCCTCGGCTGGGAGGTGGTGCCGCCCGAGATCGCCAAGCGCATCCCCGGCGGGCTGGCCGGCACGGCGCATCGCCGACGGCTGCATGTACGGCGACACCATCCTGGAGATCACGCCCGAGGGCAAAACGGTGTGGGAGTGGCACGCCTGCCGCGACATGGAGATCGAGAAATATCCGCTGATCTGCAACCAGCTCCGCGACGAGTTCGCCCACGCCAACGCCATCTCGCCGCTGGAGAACGGCGACATCTACATCAGCTTCCGCCGGCTCAACATGATCGGGCTGATCGACAAGCAGACCAAGAAGATGAAATGGCAGCACCGCGACGACAGCTTCGGCATGCAGCACGATTGCGCGCCGCTGCCCAACGGCAACATCACGCTGTTCGCCAACGGCATCAACACCACGAACAATCCGTTCTCCCGCGTGATCGAGCTCGACCCGCGCACCCACAAGACGGTGTGGGAGTATCGCGCCAAGCCGACCTACACGTTCTTCAGCCCGCACATCAGCGGCGCGCAGCGGCTGCCGACCGGCAACACGCTGATCTGCGAGGGCCAGTGGGGCCGGCTGTTCGAGGTGACGCCCGAAGGCGAGATCGTCTGGGAGTATGTCAGCCCGTTCATGGGGCCGGACCGCGTCGGCGATCCGTCGAACGAGGTGTTCCGCGCCTACCGCTATGCCGAGGACTCGCCGCAAATCCGCAACCGGGTGAGGAGCACGCCATGATCGCCGTCATCTTCGAAGTCTGGCCGGCGTCCGGCCACAAGGACGACTATCTCGCCATCGCGGCGAAGCTGAAGCCCGACCTGGAGAAGATGGACGGCTTCATCTCGATCGAGCGGTTCCAGTCGCTGACCGACGAGACCAAGCTGCTGTCGCTGTCGTTCTGGCGCGACGAGGCCGCCGTGAAGAACTGGCGGAACCAGGAGGACCACCGCAAGAGCCAGGCCGCCGGCCGGGGCGGGGTGTTCGCCGATTATCGGCTGCGGATCGCATCCGTGGTCCGCGACTACGGCATGGCCGAGCGCGCCGAGGCGCCGGCGGATTCGCGGGCGTTCCATCATGCCTGACGCGCCCGCCGCCGCCCTTATCGTGGGGCGTTCCGGGTGCTAGATAAGGTGCAAATCGAACGCGCCACGGAACAAGACCATGACGGCTCAATCACTCGGCTATGTCGGGGTCCGCGCCAAGGATCTCGGCGACTGGGGCACCTACGGCAGCAAGCTCCTGGGGCTGCAGCGCATCGACAAGAGCGCGCGCACGCTTGGCGTTCCGCATGGATGACCGCCAGCAGCGCATCATCGTCGATGCCGACGGCGGCGAGGGGCTGAGCTTCTTCGGCTGGGAGGTGGCGGACGCCGCAGCCCTCGATGCGGTGGCGGCGCGGCTTGAGAAGGCCGGCGTCGCGGTGGCGCGCGGCTCCCGCGCGCTCGCCGACGAGCGCCGCGTCAAGGATCTGATCGTCACCAGCGACCCGGTCGGCAACCGGCTCGAGCTGTTCCACGGCGCCGAGACCACGGCCGAGCCGTTCAAGCCGGGCCGCTCGATCTCCGGCTTCCGCACCGGGCCGCTCGGCCTCGGCCATGTGGTGATGCACACCGTCAACACCGACGAGATGGTGACGTTCTACCGCGACCTGCTCGGCTTCCGCCTGACCGACTACTACTCGCATCCGTTCAAGGCGACCTTCATGCATCTCAACCCGCGCCACCACAGCCTGGCCTTCATCGAGACCGGCAAGAACGCGGTGCATCACATGATGATGGAGCTCTACAGCTTCGACGACGTCGGCCAGGGCTACGACATCGCGCAGGGCGAGGACCGCGTCGCGACCACGCTCGGCCGCCACACCAGCGATTACATCACCTCGTTCTATTCGTGGACGCCGTCGAACTTCATGGTCGAGTACGGCTGGGGCGCCCGCGACATCGACGTGCCGAGCTGGAAGGCCTACGAGCGCAAGGAAGGCCCGAGCATGTGGGGCCATGACCGCTCCTGGCTGTCGAAGGAAGACCAGCACAAGGCGCGCGCAGCTCCGCCTCGCCAACGCCGACAAGGGCTTCCGCCAGCCGGTGCAGGTGATGGAGGGCAACTACAACCGCATGCCCGGCGTCTGCCCGTGGTGGGACCAGATGAAGTCGCAGGCGGTGGGGTAGGGCCTTTAAGTTCGTCATGCCCGGGCTTGTCCCGGGCATCCACGACTTCCTAATCTAGCAGCCAAGGCGTGGATGGCCGGGCATCAGGCGAGTAGACGACGCCGTCTTCCGACGGCTATGCCCGGCCATGACGTGGAGGGTCATGTGCCATGAAAGCCGGTGTTGGTTCGCCGAACGGTGTCGTCATCCAGGACGTGCCGGAGCCCAAGCCCAAATCGACCGACCTCCTGATCAAGATCAAGGCGATCGCGCTCAACCGCGCCGACCTCACCTCGGCCAAGGGCGACACCATCCCACGGCTCCGCGGCCGGCAAGCCGATCGGCGGCGAATTCTCCGGCGAGGTGATCGAGGTCGGCGCCGACGTCCGCGACTTCAAGAAGGGCGACCGGGTGATGTGCCACTCGCCCGGCAGCCACGCCGAGATCGCGGTCAGCGACCACGGCCGCGCCATGAAAATCCCCGACGGCATGAGCTACGAGACCGCCGCGAGCTTGCCGATCGGGCTGAACACCTTGCACAACGCGCTGGTCACCGCGGGCCGCCTCAAGGCCGGCGAGACCGTGATGGTGCAGGGCGCGTCGTCCGGCGTCGGCATCATCGGCCTGCAGATCGCCAAGCTGATGGGCGCCAAGTTCGTGGTCGGCTCATCGACCAACGACGCCCGCCGCGCGCGGCTCAAGGAATTCGGCGCCGACCTCGCCGTCAGCACCAAGGACCCGGACTGGCCGAAGCAGGTGCTCGACGCGACCGGCGGCAAGGGCCTCAACCTCACCGTCGACATGCTGTCCGGCCCGACCGTCAGCCAGACCATGGCCTGCACGGCGCTGCTCGGCCGCATCGTCAACATCGGCCGGCTCGCCGGCATGAAGGCCGAGTTCGACTTCGACGCCCACGCGCGCCAGCGCATCGACTACATCGGCGTCACCTTCCGCACCCGCACGCTGGAGGAGGTGCGCGACATTCTGATCAAGATGCGCGCCGATCTCTGGGACGACATCAAGGCCGGCCGCATCAAGGTGCCGATCGACAAGACCTATCCGCTCGCCGAGGCCAAGGCCGGCCACGAGCACATGCGGACCAACCAGCACTTCGGCAAGATTCTGCTGATCCCGTAATTCTCCGCCAGGAAAAACATCATGACCATCGCCGGACGAATGATCGTCGACGCGCAGGCGCATCTGTGGAAAGCCGAGTTGCCCGATTGGAAATGGGTGCCGGGGCGGAAGCCGCAACTGCCCGAGCCGTTCACCATCGAGAAGCTTGTCGCGCTGATGGACGAGGGCGGCATCGACCGCGCCGTGATCGTGCCGCCGTCCTGGCCCGGCGATCGCAACGACTACGGCCTCGAAGCAGCCCAGCGCTATCCGAAGCGCTTCGCCGTGATGGGCCGCATTCCGATGAATCCGGAATCGGCCAAGCTGCTGCCGAAATGGCTGGAGCAGCCGGGCATGGTCGGCATCCGGCTGACCTTCATGCGCGAGCAGGCGGCGCTGCTGACCAGCGGCGCGACCGACTGGTTCTGGCCGGCCGCCGAAAAAGAAAAAATCCCGGTGATGTTCTTTGCCCCCGACAACATCCCGAAGATCGCGCCGATCGCCGAGCGCCATCCGGGGCTGCCGATGATCGTCGACCACATGAGCCTGATGCTCGAGACCGCGAAGGAGCGGCGCATCGGGGCCGCCATCGACGAGGTGGTCAAGCTCGCCAAATATCCGAACGTGTCGGTGAAGCTGTCGTCGGCGCCGAACTTCTCGCTCGAGGCCTATCCGTTCCGCGACATGACGGAGCATCTGAAGCGCTGCTTCGACGCGTTCGGCCCGCGCCGCTGCTACTGGGGCACCGACCTGACCAACTCGATGGCGAAGGCGACCTACCGCCAGCGCGCCGAGCACTTCACCAAGGAACTGGCGTTCCTGTCCGAGGACGACAAGGACTGGGTGATGGGCAAGGCGATCCTGGCGCGGTTGAATTGGGATTAGCCGCCTGTCCCGGGTGCGCGCAACAGCGTTGCGACGCAGATTCGGGACCGTGCTGCGAGCACGGTCGATCTGCGGGCACGCTGACGCGCTGCACCGGTGGGACAGGGGAGAACATGCAAGTCGGATTCATCGGCCTCGGCACCATGGGCACCCGCATGGCGGGCAACCTGCAGACAGGCCGGCTTCAAGCTGGTCGTCAACGATCTGCGCAAGGACGCCGCCGCGCCGCACATCGCGGCCGGCGCGACTGGGCCGACACGCCGCGCGCCGTTGGCGAACAATCCGACGTCATCCTCACCTCGCTGCCGGAGCCGTCCGATGTCGAGACGGTGGCGCTCGCCGCCGATGGGCTGCTCGCCGGCGTGAAGCGTGGCGCGGCCTGGTTCGACCTCTCCACCAATTCGCCGAGCCTCGTCAAAAAGCTCAACGCCGCCTTCGCCGAGAAAGGCGCGCACATGCTCGACGCGCCGGTGTCCGGCGGCCCGCAGGGCGCGGCGAGCCGCAAGCTCGCGATCTGGGTCGGCGGCGACAAGGCCGCGTTCGAGCAGCACAAGGCGGTGCTCGACGCGATCGGCGACCAGGCGCGCTACATCGGCGCGATCGGCTCGGCGACGGTCGCCAAGCTCGTCCACAACATGTCGGGCTACGCCATCGTCTGCGCGCTGGCCGAGACCTTCGCGATGGGCGTGAAGGCCGGCGTCGAGCCGCTCGCGTTGTGGGAGGCGGTGCGCCAGGGCGCGCAGGGCCGCCGCTACACGTTCGATGGGCTGATCAACCAGTGGCTGCCCGGCAAGTACGACCCGGCCGATTTCGCGCTGAAGCTCGCGCACAAGGACGTTGGCCTCGCCACCGCGCTCGGCCGCGAGCTCGGCCTGCCGATGCGAATGTGCGAGCTCGCCTATGCCGAGATGACCGAGGCGATGAACCGCGGCTGGGCCGGCCGCGACTCGCGCGTGGTGATGACGCTCGAGCAGGAGCGCGCCGGCATCGAGGTCAAGGTCGATCCGGAGCGGCTGAAGGCGGCGCTGGCGCAGCCGTTCCCGGCGAAGAAGTAATTCCCCGCCGTTCCGCGGTCATTCCGGCGCGCGAGCGAAGCTGCGCGAAGCCCGGAATCGATAGACGCCTGTGCCAGCGATCGACTCGCTGCGGCGCTCGATTCCGGATTGCCGCTTCGCGGCCTCCGGAATGACGCGGTGACGGCGGGGATAGAAGCAAGCGCCGTGCTATCCCCGCGCGCTATCCCGCAAAATAAAATTCGCCTTCTGCAAATAATTCCCTTGGCGAACTTATCCCCGCACCCCTCCGACGGCCTGATAATGCGCGCAGGCCGGTCCATCCGAGGGCGCTTCGCGAGGCGTCTAAAAGCGGGACCGGAGAGCGGTGGGCCTCGCACGGGTGCAAAGACGCACACCCAACGCGAGGCAGGTCCAAGCCGCACGGTCCCGGCGCCACAGGTTGGCGTCACGAGTCTCTTTGGTGACGACGCCGCAACTCCGCGCCAAGCGGCCAGGTGTCGTCGAGGCTCACAGCGGTGGTTAGAAAACTCAGACCACCGGGGGACGTGCGGAGCAAACCTCAAACACTGCGCGCGGGACGCTGGAGAGAAGGCGGACTTGCGGTTCGACCCAATATCCGGACGGCGGCCTCGGCCGAGATCGCCGTTCTGCTTCGATATCGCGAGATATCGAAGCCCGTGGGTCCGCTGGACCCCCGGCGTCCCGCGCCCCCTCGGACTTTCCGAAGGAGCATCGGCCGAAATAATCCGGGCGAAAACCTGCCGCGGAAACGGCGGAGGCTTGCCCGAATGCTACTGCGCCTGGATGTGACTCTCCTTCACCACGCGCTCCCACTTGTTCATCTCGCCGACCATGAACTTGCCGAACTCCTCCGATGTCATCTTCACCGGCACGGCGCCTTCGTTGTCGAAATACTTCAGCGCCGCCGGGCTGTCCTGCGCCTTGGTCAGCGCGGCGTGCAGCTTCTCGATGATCGCCGCGGGCGTGCCGGCGGGCGCGACGATGCCCCACCAATTCTCGGCCGCGTAGCCGGGAAGGCCGGCCTCGGAAATCGTCGGCACATCGGGCAGCACTTTGCTCCGCTCGGTGCCGCCGATGCCGAGCGCGCGAAGCTGGCCCGATTTCACATTCTGCGTGGTCTGCACCAGCGAGGAGAACATCACGGTGGTGTTGCCGGCGATCACGTCCATCATCGCCGGTCCGCCGCCCTTGAACGGCACATGCAGGATCTGCACGCCGGCTTCGAGCTTGAACAGCTCGGCGCCGAGATGCTGGAAGCTGCCGATTCCGGCCGACGCATAGGCGAGCTTTTCCGGCTCACGCTTCGCGGTGTCGATCAGCTCCTTCACCGAATGGATCGGCTCCTTCGGATTGACGGTGAGGATGTTCGGCCCCTTGGCCATGATGCCGATCGGCGCGAACGCCTTGATCGGATCGTAGGGCAGCTTGTAGAGCCACGGGTTCACCGCATGCGCCAGCGAAATCCCGAGGATGGTGTAGCCGTCGGGCTGCGACTTCGCCGCGGCGTCGGTGCCGATCACGCCGCCGGCGCCGCCGCGGTTGTCGACATAGACCTGACTGCCAAGCACTTCGCCGAGATGCTGGGCGATGACGCGGCCGACCACGTCGTTGCTGCCGCCGGGCGGGAACGGGATGATCATCCGGATCGGCTTGTTCGGGTAATCCGACTGGGCTGCGGCGAGCGTCGTCATCGCCACCAGCAAGCCTGCCGCGGTCAGCAGCAGGGAACGCGATTGGGGCATCGTCCTCTCCCGGTTATTTCGTTCCGTATAGCATCATCGGCGCGATCGATCCGGCTGCTTCCGCGTCCGAGGCGCGCGTAACCTGCCGTTGGCGCGCGCCACCAGGAGACGGGATGCTCGGGACAAGCCTGGGCATGACGCCGTGGATGGATTGGTGCATGGTAGCGCGTTCACTTCGGACACGGAATCATGAACTACGATACCAACTTCAAGTCGGTCAAAGACCAGGTCTCCGCCGGAGGAATGGCAGGCCCGGGTCGAGCTCGCCGCCTGCTACCGCCTGGTCGACCAGTACGGCATGACCGACCTGATCTACAACCACATCACCGCCCGCATCCCCGGCACCGAGCACCTGCTGATCAACCTCTACGGCCTGCTGTATAAGGAGATCACCGCGTCGAGCCTGGTGAAGATCGACGCCGAGGGCGAGATCGTCGCCAAGCCCACCACCGACTACGGCATCAACAAGTCGGGCTACGTGATCCACGGCGCGATCCACAAGGCGCGGCCGGACGTCAAATGCGTGCTGCACACCCACACCCGGGCCGGCGTCGCGGTCTCGGCGATGAACTGCGGGCTGCTGCCGCTGTCGCAGACCTCGATCCGCTTCCACAATCACATCGGCTATCACGACTTCGAGGGCCCGGCTGTCGACCTCGAAGAACGCGAGCGGATCGTGCAAGACCTCGGCGAGCACAACGCGCTGGTGATGAAGAACCATGGCCTGCTCACCTGCGGGCCGTCGGTGCCGGAGGCGTTCAACCTGATGTACCAGCTCGAGCAGTCCTGCCGCTCGCAGGTCGACGCCATGGCGGCGCGCACCGAGCTGAACGTGCCCGGCGAGAACGTGCTGGCGCACACCGCGCATCTCTACCAGCCCGGCACCCGCCGCCCCTACGGCGTGCTGGAATGGCCGGCGATGATCCGCCTGCTCGACGCCGAGCAGAAGAACTCGGCCTTTCCGCCGTATTGGCACTGATGAAAGCTGCGGCGTTCGAATATTCGCGTCCGGCCGATATCGACGAGGCCTGCGCGCTGCTCGCGGCCGACGATGGCGCACGCATCGTCGCCGGCGGGCAAACGCTGGTGCCGCTGATGGCGATGCGGCTCGCGCGTCCGACGCGGCTGATCGACATCGCGCGGATTCCCGGCCTTGCCTATGTCCGCGACGAGGACAGCGACGTCGCCATCGGCGCCACCGTCAAGCAATACGTGGTCGAGCGCGACCCGCGCGTCCGGATCAACGCGCCGCTGCTTTACAAGGTGATGCCGTTCGTCGGCCACACCGCGACGCGCGCGCGCGGCACGGTCGGCGGCTCGCTCGCCAACGGCGATCACTCCGCTGAAATCGTGCTGGTCGCCGTCACCCTCGGCGCCACGCTGGTCTGGCGCGAAGGCGGGCAGAACATCGAGATGGCGGCGTCCGACTTTTTCCTCGGCCCGATGACCACCGCGCTGCCGATCGCGGCGTGCCTCGCCGAGGCGCGCTTCCCGATCTGGCCGGAGCCGCGCGTCGGCGTGGGCTTCCATGAGATCAATGCGCGGCAGAGCGATTTCGCCTTTGTCTCGGCGGCGGCACAGGTCGCGCTCGACGCCGACGGAAGCTGCACGCGCGCGGCAATCGGGGTCGGTGGCGCCACCGCGGTGCCGCTGCGGCTCGACGATGTGGCCGCCGGGCTGAAGGGCAAGCGCTTCGACGAGGCCGCGGTCCGCGACTTCGGTTCAGACGGCGCTTTCCGGAATCGAGGCGATGGCTGATTTGCACGCCTCGGCGGAGTATCGAAAACGCGTCGCATCGACCTTGGCGGTTCGTGCCATCGCGGACGCCTTCACCGACGCCGCGAGGCGCGCATGAAGGTCGAGCTCGACATCAACCGCGAGAAGCACACCGTCGAGGTCGAGCCGCGCACGAGCCTGCTCGATTGCCTGCGCGACAAGCTCCTGCTCACCGGCGCGCATGCCGGCTGCGAGCATGGCGTCTGTGGCGCCTGCACCGTGCTGATCGACGGCGCGGCCGTCCGCTCCTGCCTGATGTTCGCGGTGCAGGCCGACGGCTATGCCATCACCACCATCGAAGGGCTGTCGCCCGGACCGGGCGAGCTGTCGCCCTTGCAGGATGCGTTCTGCGAAACCCACGGCATGCAATGCGGCTATTGCACGCCGGCGATGGTGCTGGCCGCCCACGCGCTGCTGTCGAAGAACGCCGAGCCGACCCGCGAGGAGATCGTCGACGCCATCTCCGGCAACATCTGCCGCTGCACCGGCTACGCGCAGATCGTCGAGGCGATCGCGCTCGCCGCCGAGCGGATGCGCGGCGCCAACCGGCCGCCGGAGAAAACATGAGCGCGCCCGGCAAATTCCGTTTCGTCTCGTCCGACCGCCGCGTCCGCGAGGATCGCCGTTTCGTGGTCGGCAAGGGCCGCTTCGTCGCCGATATCGTGCCGCAGGGCGTCAAGCATGTCGCGCTGGTGACGTGTCCGCATCCGGCCGCGCGCATCGTCTCGATCGACAAGAGCGCGGCGTTGGCGATGCCGGGCGTGATTTACGTGCTCGACGGCGCCGAATTGTCCGGCGCCACCAATGTGCTGGCGACCGGCCTCGACACGCCGAACGTGCCGCGCTGGCCGCTCGCCGTGAAGGTCGCGCGCTACGCCGGCGAATGGGTCGCCGCCGTCGTCGCCGACAGCCGCGCGCTCGCCGAGGACGCCGCCGAGGCGGTCGTTGTCGAATACGAGCCGCTGCCGTTCGTGCTCGACGGCGAGGAGGCCTACAAGCCCGGCGCCACGCTGGTCCACGAGGCGCACGGCTCCAACGTGCTGCTCGACCGCACCTTCGTCTGGGGCGAGGTCGAGAAGGACTTCGCCGCGTCGCCGCACAAGCTGCGCCACACCGTCAAATGGGGCCGCAGCGCCACGGTGCCGATCGAGACGTTCGGCGTCACGGCAAGCTGGGACCCCTGGCGCGAGATGCTCGACGTTTGGGCCTCGATCCAGATGCCGAAGTATCCCGAGCAGACCGCGATGGCGCTGAAGCCTGCCGATGTCGTCGGTGCGCGTGCACTTCGACGTCGATGTCGGCGGCAGCTACGGCGTCAAGCGCGGCATCAAGCACACCGTGGTGGTCGGCTATCTGTCGAAGCGGCTCGGCGTGCCGGTGCGGCTGATCGAGGACCGCATGGAGAACATGCGCGGCGGCGACATGCACGGGCCGGAGCGCAATTTCGATGTCGAGGTGGCGTTCGACGACGCCGGCATCATCCGCTCGATGAAGATGCGCGCGCTCGACAATGTCGGCGCCTATGCCGGGCGCTCGCCGTTCCAGCTCGGCAAGCCGGTCGGCGCCATCGTCGGCCCGTACAAGATCAAGAGCGTGCAGTACCAGGCCATCGCCGTGGTCACCAACAAGACGGTGCAGGAGGCGGTGCGCGCGTTCGGCCAGTCGCCGACCAACTACGCCATCGAGCGCACCGTCGACGAGGTCGCGAACAAGCTCGGCCTCGACCGCCTCGAGGTGCGCCGCCGCAACATGATCCGCCGCGAGGAATTCCCGTATCTGATCCCGAGCGGCTCGACCTATGACTCCGGCGACTACCACGCGGTCATCGACAAGGTGCTGGCGCAGGCCGGCTACGACGACCTGCTCGCCGAGCGCGATCGCCTGCGCGCCGCGGGCACGCTCGCCGGCATCGGCATCGCCGCGTGCCTGGAGCCGTCCGGCGGCAACTCGTCGTTCGAGCCGCTGCTCAATCCCAAGGTCGGCACCACCACCTGGATGGATTCCTGCCGCATCAACATCGACCTGGTCGGCTCGATCACCGCGACCATGCACACCACATCGGCCGGGCAGGGCCACGAGACCATGGTCGGCACCGTGGTCGGCGAGGTGCTGGAGGTCGATCCGGAAAAGGTGCGCGTGGTGCGGCCCGAACTCGCTCAACTCGCTGCCGAGCAACACCCCGGTCGGCAGCCGCATGGCGATCATGCTCGGCGGCGCGGCGTTTCACGCGGCGAAGCAGCTCAAGGACAAGCTGATCGCCATTGCCGCGCATGACCTCGGCGTGCCGGTCGAGCGCATCGGCTACAAGGACGGCACCGCCTTCGACACCGCCGCGCCCGACAGCAAGCGCACGTGGTCCGAGCTCGTCACCATCGCGCACCGCTACATCCACCGGCTGCCGCCCGGCATGGAGCCCGGCCTCGCCGTCAGCCACATCATGCCGGTGCCGGGCGGCGGCGGATTGCCGGATGCCCAGAGACCGCGTGCAGATGTATCCCTGCTATTCGTTCGAATTCCATCTCATGCTGGTGACGATCGACCCCGATCTCGGCAAGCCGGAGATCAAGCGCTACGTGCTGGGCCACGACTGCGGCACGGTGATCAATCCGAAGATCGTGCGCGGCATGACCATGGGCGGCGTCGCCCACGGCATTGGCGCGGCGCTCTACGAGGAGTTCGCCTACAACGCGGACGGGCTCCTGATGGCGCAGAGCTTCATGGACTACCTGCTGCCGTCGGCCCACGAGGTGCCGCCCGTCGAGATCGTCCACCACGAGACGCCGTCGCCGCTCACCGTGTTCGGCCAGAAGGGCTCCGGCGAGAGCGGCTATCTCGGCGCCCCGGCCGCGGTCGCCAGCGCCGTCAACGACGCGGTGCGCCCGCTCGGCATCACGGTCAACGCGCTTCCTATCAAAGTGGCGCGGCTTGGCGATATGATCGCCGCCGCTCGTGAAAACAAGAAAGGCATCTGAAGTGATCATCGACGTCCACGGCCATCTGGTCCCGCCGGACCTGTTGAACACCATCCGCAAGGAGGCGGCGAAATTTCCATCGCTCCGCGTGGTCGAGGACCCCGCAGGGCTGTCGCTCGCGTTCGGCAAGAGCAAGCCGAGCCGGCCGGTGATGAAAGGGCTGAGCGACGTCACGGGCCGTCTCGCCTGGATGCAGAAGCAGGGCATCGACAAGCAGGTGAACGGCGGCTGGCCGGACTGGTTCGCCAGCGACCTGCCGGCCGAAGAGGGCGAACGCTGGTGCGTTATGTTCAACGAGGCGCTGCTGTCGGCGGCCAAGACCGAGCCGCGCTTCGTGCCGCTTTGCACGCTGCCGATGCAGGACGGCGCCCGCGCCGGCGTCGGTGCTGAAATCGGCCATGGCGGCGGGTTTCCGCGGCGCCATGATCTCCACCCTGCCGCGCGGCATCGGCAGCGTGCTCGACGCGCCCGACCTCGATCCGTTCTGGAAGGCCGCCGACGACACCGGCGCGGTCATCCATATCCATCCGGCGTTCGATGCCGGCGAGAGCCGTGTCCTTGATTACGGCCTGGCGAATGGTGTCGGCCGCGTCAGCGACGCGGTGGTCGCGGTGTCGCGGCTTGCCATGAGCGGTCACGTCACCCGCTACAAGAACGCCAAGGTGTTCGTGCCGATCGCCGGCGGCGGCCTGCCGCTCGTGGTGGGCCGGCTGAAGCGCAACCACGCCATCACGCCGGGCACCTCCGATCCGGCCGAGGCGCTGAGCCTGATCTACACCGACACCATCGAGCACGATCCGCGCGTGCTTCGATTTGTCATCGAGATGATGGGCGTCGAGCATGTCATGCTCGGCTCCGACATGCCGTTTCCGATTGGCGACCACGAGCCGATGACGATCGTCAACAACGCCGGTCTGAAGCCCGAGCAGGTCGCAGCCATCAGCGGCGGGACCGCCGCGAAGCTGTTCCGCATTCAGTAACGAGGAAATCACATGAAACCGCCATTTCAATCGCTGGATCGGTCTCGCCGCCGTCGCCGCGTTCGCTGTGGCCACGAGCCATGGCGCCCGCGCGCAGGAGCTGACCAAGCTTCAGGTGCTGGTGTTCAGCCCGCCGTCGCTCAGCGCGTTCCTGCCGCCGATCATCAAGGCGCAGAAATTCGATCAGGCCAACGGCCTCGACCTGTCGTTCCCCGAGCGCACGCCGGACGCCTACAGCACGCAGTTCAACTCCGGCGAGTTCGAGATCGGCGGCGCCGGCACGCTGCAATTGATCGGCAACGCCGACACCCGCGGCATCAAGGTCAAGTACCTGTTCAACCTGTTCGACTACTGGGGCGCGGTGGTGACCTCGCGCGACAACATCAAGACCATCAAGGATCTGGAGGGCAAGGAGATCGCGGCGGCGCGCGCGACCACGAACTATCAGATGTTCGAGTTCTTCGCCAAGCGCCAGGGCGTCGATGTCTCCAAGTTCAAGGTGATCAATACGGCGACTGCTGGTCTGGTCAGCTACGCCGTCGCCGACCGCGCCGACGCCATCCAGATCTGGGAGCCGGCCTACACGCTGCTGATGGCGAAGAAGCCCGGCATCCGCACGCTCGATCTCAACGTGCCGAAGACCTGGAAGGAGTTCGCGGCCGCGAGCCCGCGCATTCCGTATCTCGGCGTCGCCGCCCATGCCGAATGGGCCGACGCGCACCCCGATCTGGTCAAGAAGCTCTACGCCACCTACAAGGCCGCGGCCGAATGGATCGAGAAGCACCCGGATGAGGCGGCGCCGCTGATGTTCCCGAAGTCGCCGCCGGCGGACCAGAAGGACATCGCGTCGCTGATCCGCGCCAAGGACCGCCTTGGCATCAGCCTTGCAGGCGCCACTGAGATCAAGAAAGAGATCGAGGCCGTCTACAGGGCCGGCGTCGATCTGGGCTACCTCTCAAAAATGCCGTCGGCGGCGTCGATCTACGACAAACCGGTGCAATGAGCTCAAGTCCTCGCCTGCGACAGATTCTCAACGGGGCCGCGAGCACGATCGTGCTCCTGGCGCTGTGGCAGATCGCGTCGTATTTCACGCCGCCCTATTTGTTTCCGCCGCTGCAGGATGTGTTCGGGCGCACGCTGCAGATTTTCGTCGACCCGTCGCTGGTGCTGGAGGTGCTGGAGACCGGCGCGCGCATCTTCGCCGGCCTGTTCGGCGCATTCGTGCTGGGCTGCGTGCTGGCGCTGGCGATCGGGCGCTCGGCCGTGATCGACGACTGGACCAGGCCGGTGCTGGTGTTCCTGCAGGGCATTCCGGCGCTGTCATGGGTGGTGCTCGCCATCATCTGGTTTCACGGCAACGAGTTCCGCATCTTCTTCATCATGGTGATCACCACCTTGCCGGCCTTCACCTTCCAGATTCTCGACGCCTACCGCTCGATGTCGAAAGACCTGTTCGAGATGACCATGTCGTTTCGGCCGAGCAACTGGACTCTGTTCCGCGTGCTGATCGTGCCGACCATCGTTCCGGGCATCATCACCGCCTTCAAGGTCAACCTCGGCAACGCCGCGCGCGTCGTCGTGGTGGCCGAGCTGGTCGGCGCGACCGGCGGCGTCGGCTACCAGTTGCTGCTGCAGCAGCAATTGTTCGACATGGCGGGCGCCATCGCCTGGACCTTGCAGCTCGTGCTGTTCGTGCTGGTGATGCAATCCGTTCTGGGCGTGTTCGAGACGTTCGTGCTGCGCTACCGCCCGGTGTCGGAACGGGCAGCCTGACGCCGTGAGCAACGCCCCGTTCATTCGCTTCCAGGACGTCGTCAAGGAATTCTCCCGCCCTGACGGCCGCGGCACCTTTGTGGCGGTCGACCGGCTGTCGTTCGAGATCGCCAAGGGCGAGATCGTGGCGGTGCTCGGCAAGACCGGCTGCGGCAAGTCGACCATGTTCAATCTGCTGGCCGGCCTGATCGAGCCGACCAGCGGCAAGGTCGAGGTGACCGGCCACCAGCCGTTTTCGGAATTCGAGTTCTTCCGCGGCAAGATCGGCATCGTGTTCCAGAACGACCGGCTGATGCCGTGGCGGACGGCGCTCGAAAACGTGCGGCTCGGTCTGCAAATCCTCAACGCCGACGCGCACGAGTCGGAAGCGGTGGCGCGGCGCTGGCTCGACCGGCTGGGCCTCACCGGCCACGAGAACGATTATCCGCATGCGCTGTCCGGCGGCATGCGCCAGCGCGTCTCGATCGCGCGCGCGTTCGCGGTCGAGCCGGACATCCTGCTTTGCGACGAGCCGTTCTCGTCGCTCGATGAGATGACGGCGCGCGACCTGCGCGCCGAGTTCGTCCGCCTGGTCAAGCAGGCCGGCAAGACCGCGGTGTTCATCACCCATCACATGAACGAGGCGATGGACGTCGGCGACCGCATCCTGGTGTTTCACCGCCCGGCGCGGATCGCCTACGAGGCGCGGATGGACGCTGCGTCGAAAGGCGCGGGGCGGCAGGTGGTCCAAGACGAGATCATCAAGGTGCTGAGCCTCGAGGCGAAAGACGCCGGCGTCCCGGCCTGATCCGTTCGCCGCGCGCCGACCGCCGATCACGTGCTGGCGCGCGACATCAACTGAGTGGTCACGGCTGCGCTGTCTGCAACATTCACCGCGTCACCGCTGACGAGCCGCACCACCCGTCGGCCGGCCTGCGCCAGACCGATCGCCAGGCTGCCCTGGTCGCTCCCGACCAGCATCTTCTTCGCCTCGCGCCGGGCGAACTCAAGGACCGCGGGCGACACCCGGTCATCGAACAGGATGACGTCGGCCGATTGCAGCGCGCGCACCGCGCGAAGCGTCAGAAGCTCCGGATCGCCGGGTCCCGCGTCGACCAAGGTGACCGAGCCTTGCTCGGCAACGGCGGCGCCCGCCGCGGTTTCGGCGAACAGCCGGTCGTAGTCCGCGTGCTGCGGCACGTCGTCGGGATGGCGCATCGCGAAGGCAGCGAACGCACGCCAGAACTGCCGCCGGCCGTCGAACGACAGTCCGGAGATTTGCACCTTCCGGCGCCATTGCTTTCGCCGCCTCCGCCCAGCGCGCAAAGCCGCGCGGGATCAGAGCCTCCAGCTTGGCGCGGACGGCCTGCGCGAACACCGGCGCCGCGCCATCGGTGGAGATGCGCGATCACCAGCGGCGAGCGGTTGACGATGGCGCCGAAGCTGAAGTCGCAGAACGCCGGCTTGTCGATCACGTTGACCGGCACGCCCGCAGCGCGGGCCGCGGCGGCAAAGCGCGCCGCATCGTCGTCGTTGTCGCAGCCGCCGACGGCGATGGCAGCGCCCGGCATGTCCGTCGGCTCCCAGCCGCGGCGATGGATCGCAACCGCCCCGC
Organism: uncultured Alphaproteobacteria bacterium; assembly: GCA_963785665.1. Lineage (GTDB taxonomy): Bacteria > Pseudomonadota > Alphaproteobacteria > Rhizobiales > Xanthobacteraceae > Z2-YC6860. Next base: position 64,347 of record CAWAWF010000009.1, on the reverse strand, counting down.
GCGGCGGCGTGGTCGCGAGCGCCTGCATCTCCTCGCAAGGCTCGGGTGCATAGACGTCGACCGTGCAGCCGGCGGCCGACAACAGCTCAGCCTTCCATGCGGCCGCCGCGTGGCCGCCGGCGACCAAAGCGCGACGGCCCTCCAGCGCCAGGAACACCGGCAGCCGCGCCAGCGGCTCCATCCGCGGCGGTTTTGCTTCAGACGACATCGGCGTGAGCATGACGGTCATGGTTCAATACACGTCCATCTGGTAGCGGCCGGCCTTCTTCAACTCGCCGACGAAAGCGACCGCCTCGTTGGTGGTGCGGGCGCCGTGGGCCGCGACGATGTCGATCAGGGTGCGCTCGACGTCCTTGGCCATCCGCTGCGCGTCGCCGCAGACGTAGATGTGCGCGCCCTCGGCGATCCAGGCCCACAGCTCACGGCCGACCTGGAGCATGCGGTCCTGGACGTAGAACTTTTCCGAGTCGTCGCGCGACCAGGCCAGATACAGGTGATTGAGAACGCCGGCGGCCTTCATGCCGGCGAACTCGTCCTCGTAGAAGAAATCGGTGTCGCGATGCTGGTGGCCGAAGAACAGACAGTTCTTGCCCGGCGCCTTGGTCGCCATGCGCTCGTGCAGGAAGGCGCGGAACGGCGCCACGCCGGTGCCGGGTCCGATCATGATGATCGGCACTTTCGGATCGGCCGGCAGCCCGAAGGCGTGCGCCTTCTGGACATAGACGCGGATCTTGTCGCCGGGTTCGACGCGGCCGGCGAGGAAGGTCGAGGCGACGCCGAGACGCTTTCGCTTGCCGACGGCGTAACGCACCGTATCGACCGTGAGCGAGACGCGGCCCTTGTGGACCTTCGGCGACGACGAGATCGAATAGAGCCGCGGCTGCAGCGGGTCGAGCGCCTCGACGAGGGCTTCCGGGTCGGGCCGGACCCCGGCGAATTTCTCGATCGCCGCCAGCACGTCCAGCGACGCGGCGTCGCCATCGGGGTCTTCGCCCGCGGCGAGTGCCTGCGCCTTCTTCCGCCGTTCTCCGCCGGTGATGTAGGACAGCAGTTGGAACAGCATGTCGGGCGCGGGCGACAGCGACACGCCGTCGGTCAGCACGTCACGGAGCGTCCGTCCGCCGATCGGGAAGTCGGCCGGCGCGTCGAGCGCCTTCAGCACGGCATCGACCAGCGCCGGGTCGTTGCGGGGATAGACGCCGAAGGCGTCGCCGACCGAATAGTCGAGCCCGCATTCCGTCAGATCGAATTCAACGTGCCAGGTCTCTTTCTGGGAGCCCTTCTTGTTGAGCAGCGTGCGGGAGACGAAGGCCGCCTCGACCGGATTGTCGCGCGAAGTGCCGGCGGTGGCGCCCGCAGTCTTCTCTATCGGCGTCGCAACAACGTCAGACGTTTTCGCGGCGGGCGCTGAGCCGATCTCGGCATGCAGCGCCTTCAGCATGCGGGCGGTGTCCTTGCCGCCCGGCACGCAGAGGTTCAGCCGCGCCTCCTTCTGACCGAACAGCGCCTCCGCATAATCCTTGCAGTCGTAGCCGCATTGCCCGCAGTCCTGCTGGCCCATCGCCGCCATCATGCGGCGGTTGAGCGGCCGGCTTTCGGCAAGCTTCATCCGCTCGGCGATCGGCATGGTCTGGTCGTGCCACGGCGCGCCGTCGTCCTCCTCGACGGCGCCGAGTTGGACGCCGGGCATCAAGGCTTGCGCGTCCTGCGGCGACAGCGCCGTGGTGTCGCCGTCAAGCAGCCCGGCAAAGAAGCCGTTCAGCCAGACGCGCTGCTCGGCGGTGAACGGCGCATTCTCCGGCACGATATCGCTGAACGGCGACCGCATCGGCGAGTTCATACGGCGACCTCCGCGAACATCCGGCCGAGCTTTTCGATGTCGTGGCGGCGGGTGAATGTCTGGAAGCTTTCATCGCGCGAGGCGCGGTGGATGACATAGGCCTTCAGCATGCGCTCGATGGTCTTCGGCGTGTCGTCCGCCGTCACGTCGCGATAAAGCTCGCGGGCGAGGCCCGCCTCGGGCCCGAAGCCGCCGCCGACCAGGATGTGGTAGCCCTCGACGGCATCGCCGTCCTCCGAGGTCTGCACCTTGCAGGCGAGCAGGCCGATGTCCCCGATGTAGTGCTGGGCGCAGGAATGATGACAGCCGGTGAGGTGGATGTTCACCGGGCCGTCGAGCTCGACGCGCGTCTCGCACCAGCGCGCGATCTCGTCGGCGTGACGCTTGGTGTCGGAGGCGGCGAACCGGCAGCCGGTGTTGCCGGTGCAGGCGACGAGGCCGGCGCGAACCGATGCCGCCTTGGTGGTGAGGCCCAGCGCTTCGATGGCGGCCTCGGCGGCGGCGAGCTTGTCGGCGGGCACGCCGGAGATCAGCAGGTTCTGCCAAACGGTGAGCCGGATATCGCCGTCGCCCATCTGCTGCGCGATCGCGGCGAGGCCCGACATCTGCGCCGACGTGAGCTTGCCGACCGGAAGCACGACGCCGATCCAGTGCAGGCCGTCTCTGCTTCTGCGCGGTGGACGCCGATATGGGCGAGGCGGTCGAACACCGGACGCTGTGCCAGCGCCTCGGCCGGCACGCGGACAAGCTTTGCTCCAAGCTTCTCCTCGACGAGCTCGAGGTATTTGTCGAACCCGATGGCGTCGAGCACGTATTTCATCCGCGCCTTGTTGCGGTTGGTGCGGTCGCCGTGGGCGCTGAACACCCGCACGATGGCATCCGCCACCTTGGTGGCGTCGGCCGGCTTGACGATGACGCCGGTGTCGCGGGCAAAGTCCTTGTGCCCGGTGATGCCGCCGAGCGCGAGCTTGAACCAGACGCCGGGTTCGACGCCGAAGCCGTCCTTCACCTCGACGGCCTGGAAGCCGATGTCGTTGGTGTCCTCCAGCACCGCGATCAGTCCCGCGCCGTCGAAGGCGACGTTGAACTTGCGCGGCAGGCCGTAGAGACCGCGGTCGTTGAGGATGTGGTAGTGCCACTCGCGGGCGTAGGGCCGCGTGTCGAGCAACTCCTGCGGATCGATCCCGGCGGTGGGCGTGCCGGTGACGTTGCGGATGTTGTCGGCGCCGGAGCCGCGCGAGGCGAGCCCGAGATCCTGGATGCCCTCGATCATCGCGACGGCGTTCTTCGGCTCGATGTCGCGGATCTGCAGGTTGGCGCGCGTCGTCACGTGCGAATAGCCGCCGCCGAAGCGCTCGGCGAGGTCCGCCAGTCCCGACATCTGCCAGTGCTTGAGGATGCCGTTCGGCATCCGCAGCCGGCACATGAAGGATTCCTGCGCCGGCGAGACATAGAACAAGCCGTAGTATTTCCAGCGGAAGGTGTCGGCGGGCTTGGGAAACTCGTTGTTCGCCGCCTGCTCGTTGAGCCGGCTGTAGGCGTCGAACGGATGCTGCTCGCGCTTGATCTTTTCCTGGTCGTTGAGCTTGCCGCCGGCTGCGACGGTGCGATCCTGCGCGGCGAGATGCTCCGCGTCGGGCCCCGTGGGCACCGGCGCAGCGCCTTTGCCGCCGCCGAGGCCGCGCCCGGCGCGCGCGATCTGAAGCCCGGAAGTAGAAGCCCTCCAGGTATCGCTTCTGCTCCGAGGAGAAGTCGCCCGACATCATGGCCTCATGTGCCCAACAAAGAGTCGGCCGCGCTGGCGGCACTGTTGCGGCTTTCAATTCAAGGGCCGTGCCAATCAGGCGCCGGTAGGATTAAGCGGGATTTCAATGGAATAGGCGTGCGCTTGGCCAGTTGCACGCTGATTCGCGGAGGCGCCGGCTGTCACTAATTTGTGCGATGCACAAATAGTCGGCAGGGATGCCTGTTCTGAAGCACCCGGTTGCAACAGCCGTTGGAGGCATGGGGAGAGGCGCCTGCCGAGCTATGGCCTTGGATATCGGCGCGCACCTCCGCCGCGATCCGAAGGCCCGCGGTCATGCCCGGTATTGAGCTGTGAACAACACTCCGTTCCGGACGGCTGCAGGACGAATCTATCTTTATGAGAAAAGAATTTAGCTGGTGAGGATCGCCTGTGTCGCGTTGTGGAAATCTTGGAACTGTTTCAGGAGGTCGGGTTGTCGTTGCCGAAATGGCGGCGCCGAAAGGTCGCCTCGCTCGCGGGCATTGCCGCCACGATCGGCGTTGCGCTGGCCGCTTCGCGTTGCCGGCGGCCGGACCGACCAGCGACCAGCCGGCAGTGCTAGACGACACCGATTCATCATGAAAGCAAGCGCCCGGCGCGCTTTGCCGAGCGGCCGCGGCGCCGGCCGGCGACAAACGGGAACTTTTCGATCGACCGCTCAGCCGGTCCATCTTAACCGGATGTTAACCTCGATGACCGCGTTTTAAGGTTTGACGTCGCTGGCTTGATTCTCCCGGGAAACCCGAATGCATCTTGAAAAGCGCATCCTGGTCACCGGCGGCGCCGGCTTCCTCGGCTCGCATCTGTGCGAGCGGCTGCTCGGCCAGGGCGCCAACGTCATCTGCGTCGACAACTTCTTCACCGGCACGCGCAGCAACATCGAGCATCTGCTCGGCCACAAGCGCTTCGAGCTGATCCGCCACGACGTGACGTTTCCGCTCTATGTCGAGGTCGACCAGATCTACAATCTCGCCTGCCCGGCCTCGCCGATCCACTACCAGCGCGATCCGGTGCAGACCACCAAGACCAGCGTGCACGGCGCGATCAACATGCTGGGCCTGGCCAAGCGCGTGCGCGCCAAGATCCTGCAGGCCTCGACCTCCGAGGTCTACGGCGATCCCGAGCGTCCATCCGCAGACCGAGGAATACTGGGGCAACGTCAATCCGATCGGCCCGCGCTCCTGCTACGACGAAGGCAAGCGCTGCGCCGAGACGCTGTTCTTCGATTATCGCCGCCAGCACAAGATGCGCGATCAAGGTCGCGCGCATCTTCAACACCTACGGCCCGCGCATGCATCCGAACGACGGCCGCGTGGTGTCGAACTTCATCGTGCAGGCGCTGCGCGGCCGCGACATCACGATCTACGGCGACGGCGCGCAGACCCGCTCGTTCTGCTACGTCGACGACCTGATCGACGGCCTGATGCGGCTGATGGAGACGCCGGACGACGTCACCGGACCGATCAACATCGGCAATCCGAACGAGTTCACCATCCGGCAGCTGGCCGATCAGGTCATCGAGCTGACCGGCTCGCGCTCGCGAATCGTGCACCGGCCGCTGCCGCAGGACGATCCGCGCCAGCGGCGGCCGGATATCTCGAAGGCGCAGGACATCCTCGGCTGGACGCCGAAGGTGGCGCTGAAAGCGGGCCTGGTCCGCACCATCGAATATTTCGATGCGCTGCTGAAGGACACGTCGGTCCACGACAAGCTGGTCAGCGCGGAGCCGACTTAGCTGACCTCGATCCTCCCCAAGAGTGAACAAATTTTTGCGTTCTCTCAGGTCGCGCAGCCGTCTCTAACAACTGTAGCCCAGAGGCACTCCAGTGCTCTGCCTAAAGTTACATTCTGGTTCGGGCCGATCGTGTGGGCAGCCAGGATTTTCCCGGATATCCTCGCCACATGCGGACCGTCTTGATCACTGGCGCGTCGAGCGGCATCGGCGAGGCACTCGCGATTGCCTATGCCGGCGGCGGACACGACGCTTGGATTGCTTGGGCGCAATTTCGAGCGGCTGGAGGGCGTCGCAGCGCAATGTCGAACGCGCGGCTCGAACGTGCAGACCGCCACCATCGACGTACGCTCACGCGATGAGCTGAAAGCCTGGATCGAGAGGTTCGACCGCGATCATCCGGTCGATCTCGTGTTCGCCAATGCCGGCGTGATGGCAGGCACCCCGCCCAGCGGCGAAATCGAGCTGCCCGATGCTGGCGCGGCGGTGATTGAAACCAACGTCCTCGGGGTGCTGAACACCCTGCAGCCGTTGCTTAAGCCGATGATGACCCGCGGCCGCGGTCAGATTGCGATACTGAGTTCGCTCGCGGGCTTCGTACCGCTGCCCGACGCGCCGAGTTACTGTGCCAGCAAATCGGCCGTGATGAGCTACGGGCTGTCGCTTCGCAGCTTGCTCGCGCCGCGCGGCATCCGGGTCAGTGTGATCTGTCCCGGCTATATCGTTACGCCAATGACAGTCTGCGAATCGGGCCCTAAGCCGTTCGCAATGTCGGCGGCGCGCGCTGTCGAAATCATCCAGCGCGGTCTACAGCGCGACGGCGCCGTCGTTGCATTTCCATTGTTGCTAGCGCTGGCCACCCGGTTCACCGGCAGGGTCCCTGAACGACTGCGTCGATGGATCTTGGGACGCTTTCGCTTCACCGTCTCCAGCGCACTCTAGATCAGCGCCGTCGCGGTTTGGCACTCAGCACCACGTTCATCGCGTTCGTCCGCGCTGTGTTCGTTCGAACGGGCGTGAGGCTGCCCGCTTATGTCATGTTTGAACGAAGGACGCGTCGCCTGTATGGGCCAACCCTGCTTGCATGATAGGCAACATGCTCCGCCAGGCCTCTGCGCCGAATGCAGCGTTCATGTGCAGGCCTTCATCCGATCGATGAGGCTTTCCGCTTAAAAGATGCATGGAGTTGACAGTGTAGCGATCGTAGGTGCAGCACGGAGCACAGATCGTAGCTTCGGGCTGCAAACACAGTGTGGCGCCGAAGGTGCTCGCGATCTGCTCAACCGTATCGCAGTAGATCTCATACAATGTCGAAAGGTATTGGCCATCCCAGTCCCTGTTGCGCAACCGGAGAAAACTGATACTGGGCAACGGTTCAGGTGTCAGCAATATGGGCGCACGCGTCGTAGTCCGCAGCAGGCCGAGAATGTGAAACGCCGACGTTCTCTGCAAGATGCCGAGCGTTGCTCTCTCGAGGGCGGCCCGGGATATCACAAAATGCCTGCGCTCGGCGTGTTGGGGTAAGCGGTGGGTTTCGTAGAGTTTGACAACAGGCAGCATATTCAGATGAAGGCCGACCAGCACGAACGCGTTGAATTTCTCGGTTTCAATTTTGGTGGCGCCATCCGACGACCGGGCAATAAATTGTTCCGCCCGAGACGATGCGTTCGGCACGAGGTTTGCGCCTTCCGCATGAAAGTCTTGAAACATGTCGCCCGGCGTGGCGAAGTAGACCGGATCATAGCCAGACGCGTCGCTTTGGGCCAAAGCCCATCCGTTCTTCAGCGCAACGATGTGGGAATTTCCAATAATCCCGATCCGAACCGCTGTCACCGAACGAAGGCCTCTAAAATGCTCTCCTCGCACACGAGATCGTCGGCGGCCGAATTTCCGAAAGCTTGCAGACGGTTGCCGTTCGATGAAGCTGGCGTCTCGATCGTGGCGTTGGCAGGAGCGTGCTCCTTAAAAAACACGCGCATCACCGTATCAATGCCTTCTTTGGCCACGTTTCTCAAGTTGGCATCGTAGAAAAGCCGGCCGGTGAATGGCGTGGCAATGATCTCGTATGACGGGAAATAATCGACGTCGTTGAACTCCTCGGCAAGTTGTCCAGCAACTGCGCGGAGGACCGATTTGGAATAGGTGGTCGCCACCAAAACGTGATTGTCGGCCGCAGTTGCTGTAAGCGGAACCGGTGAGACCGTAATCAAGAACTTCACGTTCGGGGAGAGCCGTTTCATAAACTTCAGGAATTGACAAAAATCGGCGTAAATCTCCTGGGCTTTGAAATTCTTGAATGCAAATTTTGTGGGATCGTAATCGCCAGCAATGGTTCCCGGCGCGGTCGGATAGACAGTGCCGCTTTCCGCGTGAACCCAAGATTCCGTGAGCCCGAATGTAAAAATGAACAGATCTGCAGCACGAAACGCCTGCAACGTGCGGACCAGATGATCCTTCCGTTGGGCGAGAACCTCTGCTGCGCTATTTAGGCCAAATGGTTCGACGGATGGCCGCATAGCATCATAAAAGCGGTTGTCTTTCTCCCAGACGGCTTCCGCCGGAGAAAACCGTCTGACGCATTCGCGCGTCAACTGAAGCAAGTGGCGCGCCGTATAAATGTTTCCGTATCGGGCCGAATAGATGGTGTAGCCAAACTGCTTGGCTCCATCTCCGGTCAGGCCGGGGGGCGGGGGCTCTTTGTCGACTATCGTGAAGCCATGTCGGCGCAGGTTGATGGCAATATTCTGCGCGAAGCAACTTCCTGCAGTGACGACCTTCATCCCCGGCGTTATGTCGAATTATTTTTGGTAGAAATTTGAAATGTTAGACCAATCCTGCCCGACGACGCCGGTTTTCCAGAAACGTGCTGGCGGCAGATCAGAGTAGGGCGATCGCATCCGAAGATAGTAAGCTTGGCGACTATTTCGGTCAACAACACGCGCGCCACACTTATGTCGCTGGCATCATGTCATTCAAAATTTGGTTAAGGTGCGCCGGAGTTTACGCCCACAGAATTATGGATTAATCAGGCGACCATCTGTTAGGGCGCTAAAGTTTGCTTCGTCAATGCCTTAGCCTTTGGAACCAGCATTGACGAGCTGTGCGTTAATGCCATTCGAAGTCGAGATTTCCGCTCGCGCGTGCTTGCATTCAGTGCGCGATGGCGATCGCCGTCAATTGCTGATCTTGATGTTGGCGTCCTGGATGATCTTCTGATACTTCGCGATCTCGCCGTTCTGGAACTTGGCGAACTCCGCCGAGCTCGACCCGACCGGGATCAAGCCCTGCTTGGCGACGTGCTCCATCACCCGGGGCGTGTTCACCGCCTCGGCGATGCCGCGGTTCAAGGTCGCCACCACGTCGGCCGGGATGCCGGCCGGGCCCCACAGGCCGTACCAGGAGCCGATCTCGAAATCCTTGAAGCCGGATTCTTCGAGCGTCGGCACGTCGGGCAGCGTGCTGAGCCGCGCCTTGGTTGCGACCGCGACCGGCCGCACCGTGCCGGCACGGAACTGCTCGATCAGGTTCGGCACCGGGCTCACCATGGCGCTGACGCGGCCGGCCATCAGGTCGATCAACGCCGGCGAGGTGCCCTTGTAGTGCACGACCAGGAACTTGAAGCCGCCCTCGCGCATCAGCCGCTCCATGGTCAGGTGGCCGACCGCGCCGACGCCTTCGGCGCCCCAGGTGAACTTGTCCGGGTTGGCCTTGGCGAGCGCGATGAACTCCTGGATGTTCTTGGCGGGAATCTCGGGATTGATGCCGACCGCGACCGGCACGGTGCCGAAGTTCGAGATCGGCGTGAAATCCTTCACCACGTCATACTGGGTCTTCATCAGCATCGGGGTGATGACGAACAGCGACGGGTTGACCAGGAGCGTGTAGCCGTCCGGGGCGCTGCGCATCACCTGCACCGCGCCGATCGTGCTGCTGGCGCCGGCAATGTTCTCGACCACGAAGGGCTGGCCGAATTTCTCGCGCAGGAACTGCGACACCGAGCGCGCCACGATATCGGTCAGGCCGCCGGGCGGCGCCGCCACCACCACACGCACCGACCGTGACGGATATTGGTCGGCGATAGCGCTGGTGGCGAGGCAGCACAGGGCGGCTATCAAGCTCAGGATTCGCATCTGTTGTCCTCTCGTTCGCGCGGCCAAGCGTACCACCTCCGCGGATCACGGAAAGCCCGCCCGGGTGCGGCGGCTGGCCACTCGCTCGCGACGGATGTTAGGGTCCGCGCCATGAACGGCATTGACCTCGACGGCACGGTCGTTGCCATGACCGGCGCAAGCCTGGGCCTTGGCAAATCCATGTCGCTCGCGCTGGCGAAAGCGGGCGCGCGCGTCGTGCTCGCCGCGCCCGAGATCGATCTGCTCGAAGCCGTCGCCGCCGAGATCGAAGCCAAGACCGGCCCCGGCCGCGCGCTCCCATTGAAAATGGACATCACCGTCCGCACCGATTGCGAGCGGCTGCTTGCCGAGAGCATCCGTCATTTCGGCAAGCTGCAGGTCCTGGTCAACAACGCGCGCCGCCCGGTGCGCGGGCCGGGCCTGCCGCCGGCCGGGAATTTCCTGCCGTTCTGGGAATCCAACCCGTACATCTGGCAGGAGTCGGTGCAGGTCAACGTCAACGGCACGTTCCTGGTCTCGCACGTCGTCACGCCGCATCTCATCGCCAACGGCTGGGGCCGCATCGTCAACATCAACACCAGTCTCGGCGGGCTTGATTCAGAGCCGCAACTCGCCCTACGGCGTCACCAAGGCGGCGCTGGAATCCGCCACCATGATCTTCGCGGCTGATCTCGCCGGCACCGGCGTCACCGTCAACACGCTGCTGCCGGGCGGCGCCTGCGACACCGACCCGAACCGGCCGCCGAATCCGGCGCTGAAGCTGCTGCCGGTCGACATCATGGATGCCGCGATGGTTTGGCTCGCCTCGACACGCTCCGACGGCAAGACCGGCGGCCGCTACATCGGTCGGCTCTGGAATGACAAACTGCCGCCCGACCAGGCCGCGGCCGGCGCGTTCACGGCGCCGGTGTTCAGGACGGGCGATTGAAGGTGCATCCATGGCCATGACGCTCGACCGCTCCGCACCCTCGCGCGGCTTTCTGCCGACGCCGCTCGCCCGCATCGGCCTCATCATCCCCTCCAGCAACCGGCTGACCGAGCCGCAGCTTCGCCATTTCGCGCCGCCCGAACTCGGCATCCACGTCACCCGCCTGCAGATGACCGGCAAGTGGAACCGGCCGCTGTCGCAGCTCACCGACGACATCGCGCGGGCGTCCGGCGCGCTCGCCGACGCCAAGGTCGACCTCATCGTGTTTCATTGCACCGGCCACGCCATGGAGGAGGGCCCCGAGGGCGACGCCCGCACCCGCGAGGCGATCAAGCGCGCGACCGGCATCGAGGCGACCTCCACCGCCGCCGCGATCCAGGAGGCGCTCGCCGCGCTCGGCCTGAAGCGGCTGATCCTGATGACGCCCTACGAGCAGGACACCAACGACCACGAGATCGACTACCTCCGCCAGATCGGCGTCAGTGTGGTTCACGACATTGCACTGGCGCTGCCCGGCAGCGACGACTATCTGGCGCAGCCGCCGGAGCGCTGGGTCGAGCTTGCCGCCGAGCATGCCCGCGACGAGGCCGACGGCTATTTCCTGAGTTGCACCAACACCACCCAGATCGAGGCGATTGCGCCGATCGAGCGCCGGCTCGGCAAGCCGGTGGTCAACTCGAACCAGGCGGTGCTGTGGTCGGCCATGAAGCGGCTTCGCGGCAAGCTCGGCTCCGCGCGGCCCGCGCCGGGGCTCGGCCGGCTTGTTGAAAGCGACCGATTCGCCGGCTGACAGCCGCGGTTCGCCCTCTCAAACTCGGCCTTGATCGAATATAGTTGGCGAATCAGCCGTGAGTCGCACGAGGGGCCCGGATGAATTCTGAGCAAAGGCGTTTTGCTGCCGGGTGCTGTGCCGCTTCCGCATGAAGATTGGCTTCCCTAAGAAATTTCGGATCGGCGCCAAGCTCGGCGCCTGCGCCGGCGCAGGAATCGTCCTCGTCGCTGGGATGATCGCCAGCGAGCAGATCAGCAGCAACTCTGTCGAACGACTGGTGGCCGCCGCGGATCGGCAGCAGGAGATCGTGAACGAAAGCATCGGCACCCAGGTCGTGATGCAGGCGGCACAGATCAATGGCCGCGATCTTCGCAAGGCACGATCGATTGAGCAGGTGACGAAGCTGGACTCCGAACTGGCCCAGATCACTCGCGCCGCGCGCGAGAGGCTCGCGCGGCTGGATGGCTTGACGGTCAGCCCGGAGGCGCGAGCGCAGTTTCAGGAAATCTCCGACCTCACTTTGAACTACATCTCCGCGCTCCGCGATATCGGAACAAGGCAAACCGAGATTCTCGGCTACTTCGGCGACCTCGACGAGGTCGAGTTCGAAGTGGAGGCGTGGCCTTACCATGCTGGTCAATTCACCATCGTTTGAATTGCAGCCGAATGTCCGGAACGTGGAGACTCTGGTCAACGAGGCCCAGTCCTCCTTCAAGGATGCGCGCACGGCGACGTGGCGATATTTCGTCTTGGCCGAGACTTCGCAAGGCCAGAAGATCGCCATTGCCACCGACGAGGCGGCTCAAAAGCTGGCCTTTGCGCGCCGCGACGCCACCGAAAAGGAACTGGCGGATGGGATCGACAAGGTCCTCACGCTGCTCCCCGAATACACGGCCTTCCTGAAGGCAACGACCGACGCGATCGACGCCCAGAATCAAATTCAGAGCGAGCGTGCCGACCCGGCGGAGATCGCTGCGAGAGCCTCGCTTGAGCGGGCCATTGCAACGGCGGCCCATCTCAGTGATGCGGCCAGTGCCGACGCGGTGGCTGGAGTGGCGCGCGCCGGACACACGCGCATCTTCGTCGGGCTGGTCGTCACGTTTCTTTTGCTCGGTACGGCGGTGTACGCCTCGCTCGCTGTCGGAAGGCCGGTCCGCAGGATCGGCGAGGTGCTCAAACAACTCGCCGACGGCGACAAGACGGTCAGGATCCCATACACGAATCGAAGCGACGAGATCGGCGATACCGCGCGGGTGGCTGATGTTTTCAAGGACAGCATGGTGCGGATGGAGCAGATCGAGGCAGAACAGAAGCATGTCGAAGAGCGGCTGCAGACCGAGCGCAGGGCCGAGATGCACCGGCTCGCCGATATGTTCGAGGCGACCGTTGGCGACATCGTCAACACCGTGTCCTCGACATCGGCGGAACTTGAAACCGCGGCGGTCACGCTGGCTCGAACGGCGGAGTCGACCCAGGAGCTGACGGTGGTGCTTGCCGCTTCGGCACAGCAAGCCTCCAACAATGTTCAGACCGTATCGCAGGCCGCGGACGAGATTTCCGCATCAGCCAGTGAGATCAACCGGCAGGTTCAGGAGTTGAGCGGAATCGCTCGGCAAGCAGTCCAGCAGGCCGAGCGGACCGATGTTCGCATGTCGGAATTGACAGCCGCGGCCGCCCGTATCGGCGATGTGCTCAAGCTGATCAGCGCCATCGCGGCCCAGACCAACCTGCTGGCGCTGAATGCAACCATCGAAGCCGCGCGTGCCGGCGACGCAGGCCGTGGCTTTGCCGTGGTGGCGGCCGAAGTCAAAACGCTCGCGCAACGGACCGCGCAAGCCACCAAGGAGATCGGCGAGCAGATTTCCGGCATGCAGGCTGCCACCCAGGACTCGGTGACCGCGCTTCAGGAGATCGGCTCGACCATTGCCCGGTTGTCGGAAATTGCCTCGTCGGTCGCCTCTTCAGTGGAAGCGCAGGACATGACCGCGGTGCAGATTTCCACCAGCGTGAAGCACGCGGCGCAAGGCACGTCGGAGGTTGCTTCAGGCCTCACCGATGTCAACAAGGAGGCCTCGCACACCGGCTCGGCCTCCGGCCGCGTGCTGTCGTCGGCGCGGGCGCTGTCGGTGGAAAGCAACAAGCTTCGCGAAAAGGCCGACGCGTTCCTCGCCAACGTGCGCACCGCGTAGGCCGGTCTTCCAAGGCGCGATCCGGCGCCGCGGTTCCAGAAGAATTTTTCTGAAATTGCATGCGGGGTCCCGCTCCGGCGGCCTATAATCGGTCCGACGATGGAGCGCCTATGAACATAAGACCCAATGAGTTGAGCACGGCCCCCAGCATTTCGCTCCGCGAGCGCATGTCGATGTACACCGACAATGCGCTGAAGATCGGCCTGTTCGGCTCGAACTGCTCGTCCGGCCGCGCCGTCACCACGGTGCCGGAGCGCTGGACCGGCAACTGGCAGGACAATCTCGCGCTGGCCCGGATGGCCGACGAGCGCGGCATCGAGTTCATCCTGCCGGTCGGCCGCTGGAAGGGCTACGGCGGCGACACCGATTACATGGGCACCTCGCTCGAGACCATCACCTGGGCGACCGGGCTGCTCGCCAAGACCAAGCGGCTGATCGCGTTCGGCACCGTGCATGCGCCGCTGTTCCATCCGCTGATCGCAGCCAAGCAGTTCGTCACCGCCGACCACGTCAGCCACGGCCGCTTCGGCCTCAACATCGTGGTCGGCTGGAACGAGGACGAGTTCCAGATGTTCGGCGTGTCGCAGCGCGACCACGAGCAACGCTACGACTACGCCCAGGAGTGGGTTGAGGCCGTGAAGATGGCCTGGGGTCCGAAGGATGACGCCGAGTACCAGGGCCAGTTCATCAAGCTCAAGCACGTCCGCGCCAAGCCCAAGCCCTACGGCGGCTCGCGCCCGCTGATCATGAACGCCGGCGCTTCGGCGACCGGCCGCGCCTTCGCCATCAAGAACTGCGACGCCTTCTTCACCCAGGCCGACCGCACCTCGATGGACGTCACCGCGACCAAGGTGAAGGCGGCCAAGGACGAGGCCGCCGCGCAGGGCAAGGACCTCGACGTCTATACCGTCGGCGTCGTCACCTGCCGGCCGACGCAGAAGGAGGCCGAGGAGTACTACCACTACGCCACCATCGAGAACGGCGACTGGTCGGCGGTCGACGGCATCCTCGGCAAGAAGAACATTTCGGTCGCCACCGTCGGCGAGGAGGAGTTCCAGAAGCAGCGCCACCACTACGCCCACGGCATGGGCGGGCAACTCATGGTCGGCGACCCCGACCGCATTGCGGGCACGCTGGCCGACTTGAGCCGCGCTGGGCTTCGCGGCATCGGCTTCTCGTTCGTGAACTACCTCAGGGAACTGCCGTACTTCTGCGACGAGGTGCTGCCGCGGCTCGAGCGCATGGGGATTCGCGCCAAGCAGAAATCTTGATCGCGGCGGCCAGCGGATGATCCGTCGCCTGTCGCTATTGCTGGTCTCGCTACTGGTGTCGGCGCAAGCCCACGCCGAGGACGACGTCGCGGCCTTCTATCGCGGCAAGCAGCTACGGCTGGTGGTCGGCACCGCGCCGGGCGGCGGCTACGACCTGTTCGCGCGCATCGTTGCTCGCCATATGGCGGCGCATGTCCCGGGTCAGCCGACCATCGTGGTGCAGAACTTGCCGGCTGCCGGCGGGCTCGTCATGACCAACCAGCTTTACGCGGTCGGCCCCAAGGATGGCACCGTGATCGGCGTGCCGATTAACGGCATTCCGACCGCGCCGCTGTTGCAGCAGGGCGCGCAATTCGATCCGACCCGGCTGATCTGGCTTGGCAGCACCAACCGCGAGCCGTATGTCGCTTTCGTCTGGCATACGGCGCCGGTGCAGAGCCTGGCTGAACTCCGAACCAGAGAACTGGTGGTCGGTGCGACCGCGCCGGGCACCACCATGGCGGACTTTCCGCTGGTGTCGAACGACATCCTCGGGCTGAAGTTCAAGGTGGTGCGCGGTTACGAGGGTACGCCGCAGATCAACCACGCCATCGAACGCGGCGAGCTTCAGGGCAACGGCGGCATCGGCTGGGCGGCGGTCAAGGCGCAGGTGCCGCAGTGGATCGCCGAGAAGAAGATCACGGTAATCGCCCAGTACGGCCTGAAACGCAACGCGGAGCTAACCGAAGTGCCCTCCATGCTGGAGCAGGCCAAGTCCGAGCCGGATCGGCAGGCGCTCACTATGCTGTTCGCCCGAACCGAATACGGCCGGCCGTATTTCCTGCCGCCCGATGTGCCGGTCGAGCGGGTCAACGCGCTGCGGCGTGCGTTCGACGCCACCATGAAGGAGCCGGCGTTCGTGGCCGACGCGGCGCGGCTGCAACTCGACATCGATCCGATGACCGGCGAGGAGGTGCAGGCGCTGGTCGGACAACTGGCCCGCACGCCGCCCGCCATCGTGGCCCGCGTGCGCGGTGCCCTTGAAGCGCTGGCGGCGCGCTAGTCGAGCTTCATCCCGACCGCCTTGATCACCTTCTCGCGGGTCGCCGCCTGCGACTTGATGAAGGCGCGAACTCCTCC
This sequence comes from uncultured Alphaproteobacteria bacterium, assembly GCA_963785665.1. Taxonomy (GTDB): domain Bacteria; phylum Pseudomonadota; class Alphaproteobacteria; order Rhizobiales; family Xanthobacteraceae; genus Z2-YC6860. Next base: position 48,580 of record CAWAWF010000009.1, on the reverse strand, counting down.
GGGCTCTTGCTGATGGTCGGCTCGATGCCGACCGCGACAAGCCTCTGCTTGATCTCGTCGCTCGCCATCACCTTGGCGAGCGAGGCGTAGAGCCGCGCCACGATCTCCTTCGGCGTGCCGGCCGGCGCCACCACGCTCTGCCAGATGCCGAGGTCGAAGCCCGGCAGGGTCTCGCCGACGGTCGGAATCTCGGGCGCGATCGCGATCCGCTTGCCGCCGGTCAGGCCGACGATCTTGATCTTGTTCTCGCGCCACAGCGGGATGCGCGACGTTGGCGCTTTCCATGCCGAGCTGGATGTCGCCCGCCAGGATGCCGGTGATCTGCGTGGTGCCGCCCTTGTACGGCACCTGCACGATATTGACGTCGGCCATCATGTTGAACAGCGACGCCGTCACCTGCGAGGTCGGCGTGCTGACGCCGACGTTCAGCTTGCTGGGCTTCTTCTTGGCGAGGTCGATGACGTCCTGCACGGTTTTGACCGGCACGTTGTTGTTGGCCTCGAGCACCGAGGGAATGTCGGCGATCAGCGCGATCGGCTCGAAGTCCTTGAACGGATCGTAGCTGAGCTTGGAGTAGAGGAACGGGTTCATCACCAGCGTGCCGTCGATGGCGAGCAGCAGCGTGTAGCCGTCGGGCTTGGCCTTCGCCACGACCTGCGCGCCGATGATGGTGTTGGCGCCGGGCCGGTTGTCGATGATGACCTGCTGGCCGAGGTCCTCGCCCATCTTCTGGCCGACCAGCCGGGCCAGCACGTCGGCGGGCCCGCCCGGCGCGAACGGCACGATCAGGGTGATCGAGCGCGTTGGGATAGGACTGGGCGAGCGCAGGCGAGGCGAGGGCCAGCAATGCTGTGCCGCAAAGCGCGAGCGATAGCGAGCGAATCCGTTTCATGATCGCTCCTCCCAGAGTCGCTCGTTGTCGTTACGCGTTCAAGCTCGCCATCAACCGTCCCAGCTCCGGCATCGGCTTGATCGCTCCGATCTTGCCCTTGAGCCGCTTCACCGCGCCCCACAGCACCGCCTGGTTCGAGTTGACCACCGGCTTGCCCAGCATGCGTCTCGATGTCGGCGATCGCCTCGATCTGCCGCGTGTTGGTGCAGCTCAGGAAAATGCCGTCGGCGTCGCGGCCGGTCGTTCTCCTTCGCGAGCCGCGCCCAGTCCTGCGGCGTCACGCTGCCGAAATTCGTGGCCTCGAGCTTCAGCGCCACGTCGGCCACCACCGTCGATGCCGGCCGCGGTGAGATAGTCGATCACCGCCTTGTTGCTCTTGTAGGGCGTCAGCAGCACCACCTTCTTCATGCCGAGCGTCTGCAGGCGCGTCGAGCACCAGGCGGCTGGTCGCCATCGCGTCGATGCCGGTCGCGTCCTTGACGATGTCGAGGATTTTGCCCTCGCCCTGCGGTCCCTGCGTCATCGAGGTGTCGGTGCAGTGGAACACGATGACGTCGGGATGCGCGTCGGACAGAAGCTTGCGCCGCGCCCGCGATCTCGCCCTTCATCTCCGGCAGCGGCCGCTTCCATTCGCCGGCGACGCGCGCCCGCGCGACGTGGATGCCGAGCCCCTCCGGCGCGAAGTGGTTGAACTGCGGCTCGCTGTAGGTGTTCACCGACGGGATGATCAGCCCGATGCGGGCGCGCGGCTGCGTCATCGCCGCGGCGTCCTTGCTCATGGTCGGCATCACGTTCATGGCGTTCCTCCGCTTGTTCGGATCAGTCCAGCTTGATCCCGCTTTCCTTATAGACCTTGGTCCAGCGCTTCGCTTCGTCGCGGAAATATTTGTCGAACTCCTCCGGCGTCGTCGTCACCGGGAAGATGCCGGCCTTCTCCAGCCGGTCGGCGACCGCGGCGTCGGCCATGGCGCGCACCACGTCGTCGTGGATCTTCTGCACGACCGCCGGCGGCGTGCCGGCCGGCGCGACGAGCCCGATCCAGCTCGACATCTCGTCGATCGGCAGGCCGGCGGCCTCCGACAGCGGCTTGACGTCGGGCAGCGGCGGCAGCGGCCGGTTGTTGAGCTTGGCGAGCGGGCGGAACTGGCCGCTCTGGATCAGCGGCAGGCTCGGCGCGATGCCGTCGACGATGAAATCGACGCTGCCGGTGAGCAGGCCCTGCACCACCTCGGAGCTGCCCTTGTAGGGCATGAGCTGCACCTCGATGCCGGCGGCCTTGGCGAAGGTCGCGCCGGCGAGCCGCGTGATGGTGATGCCGGCGCCGTAGTTGAGCTTCTTCGCGCTCGCCTTGCCGCGCGCGATCAGCTCCTGGATCGTCTTCGGCCCGTCGCTCGCCCGCACCGTGAGCAGCGAGGTGTTCTTCGCCGTCAGCGTGATCGCGGCGAAGTCCTTGAACGGGTCGTAGTTCATCGACGCGCCGGTCGCCGGATTCATCACCAGCGTGGTGTCCATGGCGGCGAGCAGCGTGTAGCCGTCGGCCGCCGACTTCGCCACCACCTGCGCGCCGATGCCGGTGTTGGCGCCGGGCCGGTTCTCGATCACCACGCCCTGGCCCCAGATCTCCGCAGAGCTTCTGGCCGAGGATGCGCATGTTGACGTCGGTCGGCCCGCCGGCCGGGAACGGCACGACGATCTTGACCGGCCGGTTGGGGAAGCTGGCGGCGTCCTGCGCGCGCGCCGGCGCAATGGCCGCGACGGCGCAAAAGGCGAGGGCGGCGAGCGCGCGCATCATCACGCCGAGCTTGCGCGTGACGTCGTCGAACAGCTCGTCCACCGTGACCTTCTTGGTGATCATCTGCTGCTTCAGCGAATAGTCGATGACCCGCTCCAGCGCCGCGCGGTTGGCCTCGACGCCGAACCGGTACGGATCGAGCTTGCCCTTCGGCGCCGTGGTGTCGAGATCGCGCGCCGCCTTGAAGCACGCGGAAAATCTCCTCGACCACGTCGGGGCGCTCCTTGGCGATCTTGTCGCGCACGATCACCATGTGGTTGATCGGCACGCCGCCGTGCTCCTCGGCCCATTTCTTGTTGGCGGCTTCGGCGTCCGGCACCAGCGTCTTGAAGCGCGGATCGGGGAACTTGTCGCCGATCAGCGCCGCGTCGAGCTCGCCGTCGATCAGCATCTGCGGCAGTTGCTTGGTCTCCGGCGCGCGCTTGACGAACGACGGGTCCTTGTATTGCGTCACATGCGGGTCCTCCATGGTGGTGATCTCCACCTTGGACCAGTCGACGCCGAAGCTCTCCGCCAGGATGCCGCGCACCCAGATGCCGGTGGTCTGCGTGTAGGACCGCACGCCGAATTTCTTGCCGTTCAGGTCGGACGGCTTCATCGTGCCGCGCTCGGAGTTGTAGGCGACGGTGTGAAGCTGGCCGCGGCCGACCACGGTCGCCGGCAGCAGCACGTAGGGCAGGCCGAACTCGCGGGCCTGCAGGAACGTGACGATGGCCAGCTCGCCGCAGTCGAACTTGTGCTCGCGCACCATCGGCTTGAAGCCGCGGTTCGGCACCGGGAAATCCGGGAAGTCGAACTCGACCAGGTCGGACTTCACCCGCCCGTCCTTCATCGCGCATCGCGTTGGGATAGTTGCCGAGCAGCGTGTGGAGCTTCATTTTGTCGGGTCGGGTCAGCACGGCATTTCTCCCTTACGATTTGCAGCGCCGGATAGAGCGTCCAGCGCGGTCTTGTAGAAGATTTGATCTTGATCCTGTGGCGACAGGAAATCGAGAGCCTTGCGCGCCATCTCGATCAGCTCCGGCAGCGGCGGCTTGGCGGCCGGGAAGTTGGAACCCCAGCACATGCGGCTCGCGCCGAACTCGCCGATCGCCTTGCCGAGGAACGCCTTCGGCGTCGATTTGCCCTTCACCGACTGCTCGATCGGCCGGTGCGTCAGCTTGAGATAGACGTTCGGATATTTCGCCAGCGCCCACAGCGGAGCGGCCGAGGGGAAGGGCGCGCCGTCGGCGGCCTCGGCGCGGGCGAAATGGTCGAGCAGGATGCGCACCTTCGGGAACCGCTTGATGACGGTTTCCAGCAGCGGCAGGCCGACGACCCGCATCTGCATGCAGACCGACAGGCCCTGGTCGCTGGCGTATTGCCAGACCGGAAACGACGCCTCCTCGGCGAAGAACGTCTCCTGCTCGGCGTGCGTCGAGCCGGAGGTGAAGATGCGCATGCCGGTGAGGCCCTTGCCCATCCAGTGCTTCATCTTCGCCACGGCGTCGGGCGCCACCACGTCGATGGAGAACACGCCGGTGAAGCGCTCCGGATGCGCCGCGACCGAATCCGCCACATAGGAGTTGTCGAACGCATAGGCCGACGACGCCTGCACCAGCACCGACTTGTCGACGCCGGCGGCCTCGTCCGGCCTTCACCATGTCCGGATAGTCGAGCGGATGCTCCGCCGACCAGTCCGACTGCTTTCCGAACAGCGGCTTGAGCGGATATTTCTTGGTGTCGGTGGCGATGACGTGGGTGTGGGTGTCGATGATCATGGCTGAGCCGTTTGTATCGCGATGCGGTGCAACGAGTTCTCTTCCCCTCTCCCCTTGAGGGAGAGGGTGGATCGCGCGGAGCGATAGCGAGCGCGAGCCGGGAGAGGGGTATCTTCGTGAAAAGTGATTTCGCTAAGCCAGCCCCTCGCCCGCCTTCGCTCGGCTTCGCCTCCGCTCGGGCACCCTCTCCCTCAAGGGGAGAGGGGAAGAGAGATTGCCGCGCCGCCATGGCCATCTACTTCTTCACCGGCATCACCGCCGCGAACTTGCTGCCGCGCACGCACATCTTGCCGCGCGGGTCCTGCCACAGCTTCTCGGTCTTGTGCAGATGGCCGAGCGCGCGCGCCACGGTGTTGAAGTCGTAGTCCGAGAACCGCTCGGCGATGTCGGTGTAGTAGAGCGGCTCCTTGTCGATGGCGGCGAGGATTTTCTGCCCCAGCTCCTCGATCTCGCGCTCGGCGCCGTGCTTGCCGACCGTGTCCTTCTTGCCTTTGACGTAGTCGTCCACCTTGGCGGTGTCGGCATAGGCGTAGGTGATGCGCTCGTAGTGCTCCTTCGGGATGTGCTCGGGCATCGTCGCGTCGATGCCGACCTTGGTGCCGATCGGCACCACGCCCGCGCCTTGCAGCAGGCTCGGATCGAGCGGCTTCGCCCGCGCGCCGGGAATGATCATGATGTCCTTGTCGCCCTGCACGCGCGTGGCGATCGCCCATTCCACGTCGGTCGGATTGTTGATGTCGATGTCGTCGTCGATCACCACGACATGCTTCAGGTCCATCACCGAGAGTGCCGCGAGCAGCGCGTTCTTGCCGTCGCCGGCCGCGCCCTTCTTGATCTGCACCACCGCATGCCAGAACGCGCAGCCGCCGAGCGTGACGTTGATGTCCTTGACCTGCACGTTGGCGGTCTTCAGCGCCTGCCGGATCGCGGTGTAGCGCGTCGGCGCCGCGAGCCAGGTGTTCTCCCACGGCATGTGCAGGTTGTAGTAGACCGCGTCCTTGCGCATCGCGATCGCCTTGATGCGGACCAGCGGATTCCAGTGCAGGCCGCCCATCAGCCGGGTGAACTCGCCGAAGCGGCCCTCCGGCCAGGTCCAGCCGGTCGGCAGGATTTCCGCCTCCAGCACGATCTCGGCGTCGGCGATGTAGGGCACGTCGATGGTCGAGCAGGACGCAAGCTGCACCGCCTCGCCGCGCAGGCCGCCGGCAATGCCCATCTCGTCGACGCCGAGCGGCGCGCGGAAGCCCGCGCCCGCGAACTCGAGGGGATGCGTGCCGATCGAGATCGAGATCGGCAGCGGCTCTCCGCGCTCCAGCGCGCGCTGGGCGAACAGCCGCATGTTGTTCGGCGTGACGATGTCGATGCCGGTCAGTGCCTTTTCCTTGACGATGAGGCGATAGACGCCGCTGTTGATGCCAAGCTCCGGGTCCTTGGCCATCACCAGGCCCGCGGTGATCATCGGCCCGCCGTCGTAGATCGACGACATCGGGATCGGCAGCTTGAACAGATCGACGTCGTCACCCTCCATCACCACGTCGCGCGTCGGCGAGCCTTGCACGTATTTCGGCGGGATCGGCTTTGCGATCGCGGCGGCAAGCTTGTGCTCGATCTCGCCGAACGTCTCACAGCCCATCGACATCGTGGCGCGCTCTTTGGTGCGGACGATGCCGGACACCACCGGCACGTCGTAGCCGATCACGTTGTGGAAATAGAGCGCGGTCTTGGCCTGGTCGACCAGGTTGCGATGTGGCGGATATCGACCGCCTGATGCAGGTCGACCAGCTCGCCCGCCTGCCGCAGCCGGTCCAGGAACTGGCGGAAATTCTCTTTCATTTCAATGCACTCCAGAAGGCGGCGGGTGGGATCGCGGCCTAACCTACTGATCGCGATGCGCACCGGCAATGCATCCCAATGAGCCATGTCAGCGGGCGTCGAGCGGCTCAAAAAAACTTATCCCCGCCCCCCAGGATCGCATTTATCTTCCACGCGCCTTGCTCATCGAGGGCGTCGTCTTAAGCGGCGTCGGATGACGGAGCAGAGGTGCGGCGCCCGACAATGTCGCCGCGTTGGAGCGCCGGGAGGCGCAGGGCCCTTGCGCAAAAGGGCCCGCGCGCCCCGGGACCCCCACCCCCCTCAACACTTGGGTCCCGGAATCTTGGTGCGATCACACCGGCCTCGCTAGCCGGTGAAGGGAGCTTCGCAGGCTCCCTGGCGCCTCCCGGCGCTCCACCCCTCGTGTCGAGGGGAGAAGGAAAACAGGGATACGGGCATCCTGGCCGCCCGAAAAACCAAGGCGCCGGGCAGCGGAGCGTTGGCTAAATACCAGTCATCTGCCGAAGAGGTTTATTCCAAAATTACCGAATATAACGATATAATTATCCTATGATAATTTGACTATAGTAGCATGTATATGCTAATTATCTATAAAGAATATAGAATCAAATTCTTCGAGAATTTCATGTCTCTCAAGCAGCTTCAGGTCCACGAGCCTGCCTTTCCGAACTTCCCTCGGAGCGGCGCGGTCGGTGCGCTGGCGGCCGAGATCAGCATGGCCTGCGCGAGCGCCGATGATCTCGGCGTGAAAGCATGTGTGGCGCTGGAGCGCGCTGTGGCTTGCTCCGATTTGCTCGGCAGCGCGCAACGCCAAGCCTGTTTCGATGGCTACGCGCGGCATGTGCTCTACAGCGATCCGCTGAGCCGCTTCACCATTCTCGCGATCGTTTGGGGCGCGGGACAGTTCAGTCCGGCGCACGCGCATCATACCTGGTGCGCCTACGCGGTGTATGACGGGCCGCTGCATGAGACCGTGTACACGTCCGGATCCGTCGGGTTTGGCTAAACCCGTTTGCACCAAGGTCCGCAATCCCGGATATAGTTGTTTTGCCGGCGCAGGACTTGAACAAATTCACAGGCTCGGAAATGCCGGCACGACGCCTGCGATCTCCATCCACGTCTATGGCGTCGGGCGCGAACGCGTAGCCACGCACGTCAACCGCGTGCTGGAGGTCGTCGAGCAAAAGGATTCGCTGCTTGAGCAAGACTATGAAGGCGCTGGTGCTGCGCCAGCACGGCACGCTCGATGATCTGGCCGTCGTAACCGACCATCCGATGCCGCAGGCCGTCGAAGGCCACGTCGTCATCCGCGTGCGCGCATCGTCGTTCAACTACCACGACTATTTCACCGTGAAGGGCATGCCCGGCATCAAGGTGCCGCTGCCGGTCGTCATCGGTCTCGACATGGCCGGCGAGATTTCCGAGGTCGGGCCGGGCGTCGCCAAATGGAAAGTGGGCGACCGCGTGCTGGTCAATCCGCTCAACAAGAAGAAAGGCCTGATGGGCGAGATGCTCGACGGCGGCATGGCGGAGTATTGCCTGGTCGGCGCGGACCAACTCATCGCCATGCCGGACGGCGTCAGCTTCGAGGACGCCTCGTCGCTGCCGGTCGCCTACGGCACCGCGCACCGCATGCTGATCACCCACAACACCGTCAAGAAGGGCGACAAGCGTCATCGTGCTCGGCGCCTCGGGCGGCGTCGGCACCGGCTGCGTGCTGCTCGCCAAGATGCTCGGCGCCGAGGTGATCTCCTGCGCTTCGAGCGACGACAAGCTGCGGCGCCTGAAGGAGCTCGGCTCCGACGAGGTGGTCGACTACACCAAGACCGACTGGTCGAAATGGGCGGTCGAGAAATACGGCAAGCCGCAGCGCCGCTCCTACGAGGGCGGCGTCGACGTGGTGATCAACTTCACCGGCGGCGACACCTGGGTGCCGTCGCTGCGCTGCCTCAAGCGCGGCGGCAAGCTTTTGACCTGCGGCGCCACCGCCGGCCACGATCCGAAGGAAGACCTGCGCTACGTCTGGAGCTTCGAGATCGAGATCAAGGGCTCCAACAGCTTCTACGACGACAACCTGTCGGCGCTGATGGACCTGATCCAGCAGGGCAAGATCAAGCCGGTGATCGACAAGGTGCTGCCGCTCGAACAGGCCGCCGAAGGGCTTCGCCTCATTCGCGACCGCGAGATTTTCGGCAAGGTGGTGGTGACGCCGTAGCGTGAGAGCGTGTCGATGCTTGAGATCGCGTCACTGACCAAGGTGTACGGCGGCGAGGGCGGCTACGCCCAACCTCGTGCTCGACAGCGTGAGCTTCAGCGTGCCGCAAAACCAGTTCGTCTGCCTGCTCGGCTCAAGCGGCTGCGGCAAGACCACGCTGCTTGCGCATCGTCGCCGGCCTCACCGAGGAAACGTCCGGCACCATCGCGGTCGAAGGCAAGACCGTGCGCGGCCCCGGCCAGGACAGGAGCCTGGTGTTCCAGAACTACGGCCTGCTGCCGTGGCGCACCGTGATGGGCAATGTCGAGTTCGGCCTGGAGATGCGCGGCGTGCCGCAGCGCCAAGCGCCGCGCCATCAGCCAGACCCACATCGACCGCGTTGGCCTCAAAGGCTACGAGAAGCATTACCCGCACGAGATTTCCGGCGGCATGCAGCAGCGCACCGCGCTCGCCCGCGCCTTCTCGAAAGACCCAAAGATATTGCTGATGGACGAGCCGTTCGCTGCGGTCGACGCCCAGACCCGCGAGATGCTGCAGGACGAGCTGCTGAAAATCTGGAACGAGAACAAGACCACGGTGCTGTTCGTCACCCACAGCATCGAGGAAGCGATCTATCTCGGCGACCGCGTGCTGGTGATGGCGGCGCGGCCGGGCCGCATCAAGGCCGACATCCTGACCGGCCTGCCGCGGCCGCGCTTCGAGAGCGACGTCAAGTCCTCGGCGCGGTTCGACGAGCTTCGCCGCCAGGTCCGCGAGACGTTGCGCGACAGCCACGCGCCGGCGGTCGGCATGACAAGCGCTGCCGCCGACCCGCCGCGTCTCGTTCTGGCAGGAGCTTCGCGCCGGCCAGCACGGCACGATGGTTCGCGTGCTGTCGCTCGCGCTCACGCTCCTCATCTGGGAGTGGTACGGCCGCGGCGTCGATCCGGTGTTCATGTCGTACCCGACCGCGATCCTGGAAGCCGTGCCGGCCATGATCGCCTCCGGCGAGCTGCCATGGGCGCTCCTGTCCAGCCTGACCGGCCTCGCGGTCGGCCTGGTGTTGTCGATTGTGTTCGGCACCCTGATCGGCCTGCTGATGGGCCGCTACCGGCTGGTCGATCAGATCCTCGACCTGCAGATCAACGCGCTCTATGCGACGCCGAACGTCGCGCTGATCCCGCTGCTGATCCTGTGGTTCGGCCTCGGCCTGCTGTCGAAGATCGTCATCATCTTCCTCGCCGGCTTCTTCCCGATCATCGTCAACACCTACGCAGGCGTCCGGAATGTCGGCCGCGGCCTGGTCGAGGTGGCGCTGGCCGAAGGCGGCAACGAGGCGCAGGTCTTCACCAAGATCGTCATTCCGGCGTCGCTGCCGTTCATCACCACCGGCGTCCGCCTCGCCATGGGCCGCGCCGTGGTGGCGATGGTGGTGGCCGAACTGTTCACCGCGCTGTCGGGCCTCGGCGGCGCCATCATGAACTACGGCAACGCCTTCAAGACCGACAAGCTGTTCGTCGTCATCATCGTGCTGGCGCTGCTCGGCGTCAGCCTCACCGAAAGCGTGCGCTGGCTGGAACGCCGCCTCGCGCCGTGGAAAGAAACCGAGAGAGCAAGCTAGGAAACGCCATGTCTGGAAAGCTCATCGACATCAGCCTCGAGCTCGACGCCCGCAACTTCCACATGCGCACGCCGGCGGGCTTCAAGCGCGACATGCAGTTCGAGGTCGAGGTCATCAAGGACTTCGACGCTGCCGGCGGCGCCGGCCAGATCGTGCGCGGCGTCCACATGCGGCTGCACGCCGGCAGCCACGTCGATGCGCCCGAGCATTTCGTCAAGGGCGGCAAGCAGATCCACGAGCTTGCCGCTGGAGACCTTCTACGGCCCGGCGGTGGTCGCCGACCTGCGCCATCGCATGCCGGGCGGCGGCATCACCGGCGGCGATCTGGAGCAGTCCGCCGGGCAGGACTTGCAGAAGGGCGACCGCCTGCTGCTTCGCACTGACTGCAACGTCGACTACGACGGCTCGATGGAATGGCAGAAGCGCTCGCCGTATCTGACCAACGACGCCATCGACTGGTGCCTGGAGCGAAGCGTCCCGGTGGTCGGCTTCGACATGTACCATGGCGCCGACGCGCCTGAACTCCAAGGTGGTCTTCAACACCTCGTTGCGGTTCCAGACGGCCGGCGTCGTCACCATGCCGTACCTGAAAAATCTCGGCGCCATCGAGCAAAAAGCGCGTGACCCTGATCGCGTTGCCGCTCAAGATGATCGGCGTGGAAGCCTCGCCCATCCGGGCCGTTGTCATCGAAGAATAGACGGGAGGAAGCATCATGGATCGCCGCAAATTCCTCGGCACCGTCGCGGGCGCCGCGACCGCTGTTGCTGCTCCCCGGCTTGCGCTCGGCCAGGCCAGCAAGATGAGCGTGCTGCTCGGCACCGCGCCGCCCGATCCGGCCTGCCACTATTACTATTACGCGCAGGCGAAGGGCTTCTACAAAGAGGCGGGCCTCGACGTCGAGATCAAGCCGATCGGCGCCGAGACCATGGCGCTCCGCGCGCTTGCTGGCGAACGAGGGCGACGTCGCCTGGTGCGGCGGCATCTCGACCTTGCAGGCGGTCGGCGCCGGCTCCAAGCTTCGCGTGCTGTCATGCTTCACGCCGAAGCTCGACTATCTCGTGGTCGGGCAGAAGAGCATCGAGAGCCTGAAAGGCTTCGAGGGCCATTCGATGGCGGTGTCGCAGGTCGGCGCGGTGTCGCAGATCGTCCCGCGGCTGATGGTCGAAGGCAAGGGCGCCGATCAGAGCAAGGTGCAGTGGGTCAGTGTTGGGGCTTCGGCCGCACGCTTGCAGTCGGTGATCGCCAAGCGCGTCGACGGCGCGCCGATGAACTCGGTGTTCGCGGTGCGCGCGCTGAAGTACGACTATCTCCACGTCATCGGCGACGCGCTGAAGGATTTGCCCTACTTCATGTACACCTGGGACGTCTGCTCGGCCGAGGCCGCGCAGAAGAAGCGCGCGCAATATGTCGACTTCGTCGCCGCCACCGCCAAAGGCTGCCGCTGGGCGATGGACAATCCAGGACGAGGCCGGCGCCATCAGCCGCAAGGTGCTGCCCGATCTTCCGGTGGGCGAGGCCGAATACGCCGCCGCCGACTTCGCGAAAAAGAAATTCTGGTCGCCGACCGGCATGCTCGACCCACAAGGTCTGGGATTTCACCGTCGACGCGCTGGTCAAGCTCGGCAACATCAAGGAAAAGATGAAATACGACGAGCTTGTGCTGGCCGACGTGGTCGCCGACGCCGAAAAGAAGAAGTGAGATTGCAGAGCATATGAGCGAACAACTGACGCTGGAGCAGGTCGAGGCGCTGGTCACCCGTGCGCCGTATCACCAATGGCTGGGGCTGAAGGTCATCGCGGTGCACGACGACGGCATCGAGATCAAGGCGACCTGGCGCGAGGAGTGGGTGGTGAACCTGGAGCGCCGCTTCACCCATGGCGGCATCCTGGCATCGCTGGTCGACCTCGGCGCCGACTGGGCGATGGTGCGAAAGCTCGGCCGCGGCGTGCCGACCATCGACATGCGGGTCGACTATCACGCCGTGGCGCTGCCGGGCGACCTCACCATCAAGGGCAAGGTCATCCGCATGGGCAGCCAGTTCTCGGTGTCGGAGGCGTCGATCTTCAGTGCCGACGGCAAGCTGCTGGCCAGCGGCCGCGGCACCTATTACACCGCGCCGCCTCCGCCGCCGAAGGCCTGACACATGAAACGACTGTTTGCCGCGCTGATTGTCTTGTCGCTCCCCGCGCTTGCGTTGGCGCAGGACAAGATGGACTGGGCCTATCCGGTCACGCCGAAGCCGCAGCCGCTCGACACCAAGGTCATGCACGCGGTGCCGGGCAGCGCCAAGCAATACACCCAGGCGCAGATCGACGATCCGTTCAATCCGCCGGACTGGTTTCCGGACGAGCATCCGCCGATGCCGGAGATCGTCGCCCGCGGCGGCCAGAAGCCCGCCGGCCGCGCCTGCGCGCAATGCCATCTGCCGACCGGCGACGGCCATCCGGAATCCGCAAGCCTCGCCGGCCTGAATGCGAACTACATCATCCGCCAGATGGCGGCATTCAAGAACGGCGAGCGCAAGGGCGTCCGCGCCGGCGTGATGATCGCCATGGCCAAGGTGCTCATCCGACGCCGAGGTGAAGGCCGCCGCCGACTATTTCGCCGCGCTGAAGCCGACGCCCGGCTACCACAAGGTGCGCGAGGCCGACAAAGTGCCGGCGAGCTATGTCGGCGCGGGCGGCATGCGCTTTGTCCTCGCCGACGGTCCCTACGAGCCGGTCGGCAGCCGCATCATCGTGCTGCCGGACAACGCCGAGCGCGCTTCGCTGCGCGATCCGAAGTCCGGCTTCACCGACTTCGTCGCCAAGGGCATGCATCGCCAAGGGCGCCGACGCTGGCGGCTGGGCGGCAACGGCAAGACCACCGACTGCGCCACCTGCCACGGCCAGGGCCTCAAGGGCCTCGGCGAGGTGCCAGGCATCACCGGACGCACGGCGACCTATATCTTCCGCCAGCTCAACGACATGAAGACCGGCAACCGCAGCGGCGCCTGGGTCGAACTGATGAAGCCCGTGGTCGCCAAGCTCGATCAGGACGACATGATCGCGCTGTCGGCGTACCTGGAATCGCTCGATCCGTAATGGCGCAATTCAAGAATCTCGGCGACCTGATCCGGCGCGATCGCGATCTCACCAAGGTCGCGATCATCGATCTCGGCGGCGAGGAGGTGCCGACCGAGTACACCTACCTCGAGCTCGATGCCATGTCGGTCGGCGTCGCCCGGGCGCTCGCTCAAGCAGGGCTTCAAGCGCGGCGACCGCATCGCCATCCTGTCCGCCAACCGCGCCGAATTCATCGCGGCCTATTTCGGCATCATGCGCGCGGGCCTGGTCGCCGTGCCGGTGAACTACCGGTTCCCGAAAAAGACCATCGAGCTCATCATCAAGGACGCCGGCGCCAAGCTCGTGTTCTGCGACAACGCGAGCCGCGACAACTGCCCGGACAAACTGCCGGTCGTGGTGTTCGGCGAGCGACGGCCGCGACGGCTTCGGCCGCTTCGTCGAGCCGGGCGGCTTCAAGACCGTGACGCCGCGAAAGCGCGAGCCGGCGATGTTCCTCTACACGTCGGGCTCGACCGGCGTGCCGAAGGGCGTCGTGCTGTCGCACCAGAGCCACATCTGGGTGGTGGAGACGCGGCTCACGCCCGACCTCGAGCGGCATCGCTATCTGATCGCGGCGCCGCTCTATCACATGAACGCGCTGGCGCTGGCGAAGCTCGCCTGCGCCGCGCACGCCACCATCGTGCTGATGCCGAAGTTCGAGGCCAAGGCCTACATCGAGGCGATCGGCCACTATCGTCCGACCTGGCTCACCGCGGTGCCGCCGATGATCGCCATGATGCTGCGCGAGCGCGAGGCGATGGCGGCGGCCGATTTCTCCAGCGTCGAGTTCATCCGCATGGGCTCGGCGCCGGTCAGCGCGAGCCTGATGGAGGCGATCCACCGCGCGCTGCCGAAGGCCAAGGTGACCAACGCCTATGGCACCACCGAAGCCGGGCCGGTGGTGTTCGGCCCGCATCCGAAGGGCCTGCCGCAGCCGGAAGCCTCGGTCGGCTACAAGCATCCCGAAGGTCCAGCTCCGCCTCGTCGCCGGCAAAAGCAAGCGCGCCAAGGAGGGCGTGCTGGAGATGAAATGCCCGGCGCTGATGAACGGCTATCACAACCGGCCGAAGCTCAAGCCGTTCACCAGGGACGGCTACTACATCACCCACGACGTGTTCCGCCGCGACAACGACGGCTTCCACTATTTCGTCGGCCGCACCGACGACATGTTCGTGTCCGGCGGCGAGAATATCTATCCGACCGACGTGGAGAAGATGCTGGAAAAGCATCCGGACGTCGCCCAGGCCGTGGTGATCCCGGTCGACGACGACATCAAGGGCACCAAGCCGGTCGCCTTCGTCATTGCCAAGGCCGGCCACAGCCCGACCGAAGACGCCATCAAGAAATACGCGCTGAAGAACGCGCCGGCCTACCAGCACCCGCGCTTTGTCTGGTTCGTCGACGACCTGCCGCTCGCCTCGACCAACAAGGTCGACCGCGACGCGTTGCGGGAGCTGGCGGAGGAGCGCGTCGGCGCGGCAAAGCGATGAGGTCGTCATTCCGGGGCGCGCGCGAAGCGCCGAGCCCGGAATCCATGTGCCGCAACCGAATGCGCTGCTCTGGATTCCGGGTTCGCATCCTTCGGGCGCCCCGGAATGACGTGGAGAGGACCGTGCGCAACGAGCGGCTTACTGCACCTTGAACCCGATCTTCTTGATGATCGGCGTCCAGCGCGCGTATTCGCTGGCGACCTCCTGCTGGGCCGCGTCCGGCCCCGAGTCCAGCACCGGTTCGAAACCGGACGTGACCAGCAACTCCTGGATCTTGGGATCGGTCATCGCCTTGCGTGTTTCGTCGCCCAACGCGTTGACGATGTCCGTCGGCACGCCGGCCGGCCCGAACAGCCCGTTGAAGTTCGCCGCCACCATGCCCGGCAATCCGGCCTCGATCGCGGTCGGAATGTCGGGCGCGGCCGCAAGCCGCTTGTTGGCGGCGATCGCGAGGATGCGGACCTTGCCGGCGGCATGGAATTGCAGGAGCGGCCCGCCGACATTCGGCGTCATCATCGGGATGTGGCCGGAGGCGAGATCGGTCACGCCCGGCGCCGAGCCCTTGTAGGGAATGTGGGTGATCGTCGGCACGCCGATCAGCTCCTTGAACAGCTCGCCCGACAGGTTGGTCATGGTGCCGGCCCCGGCCGAGCCGTAGCTCAGCTTGTCGGGGTTGGCCTTGGCGTAGGCGATGAACTCCTTGAGGGTTTTGGCGGGCACTGACTCGTGAACGACGATGCAGGTCGGCGAGATCGCCATGATGTAGATCGCCTGGAAATCCTTGACCGGATCGTAGGGCGGCTTGTCGGCGATCGCCGGGATGATGACCTGGGTGCTTGAGTTGCCGAACAGCAGGGTCTCGCCATTCTTGGCCGAGCGCACCACTTCGGTCGCGCCGATCAAGCCTCCGCCGCCGCCTTTGTTCTCGGTGACGACAGGCCCGAACCTGCCCTTCATCTTCTCGGCCCAAAGCCTTCCGACCACGTCGGTCGCGCCGCCCGGCGAAAACGGCACGATCAGCTTGATCGGCCGCTCGGGGAACGCGGCGAAGGCCGGAACGGGCAGCGCGGCGGTGGCGAATGCTGCGGCGGTGCGGAGAAAAAATCGGCGATCCATACTTATCCTCGGGTGGGGTCGGATGTGCCATTCTCCATACGCCAACAGTGGCACCGGAAAACAACGCGGCAAGACGGAGCAGGCTCGGAGGATGCAAGAGGCGGACCGGAACCTGCCGATCGGCGGCGAGATATTCCTCGACCACGTCGGCCATTTCGTCCGCGATGCGGCGGCCGCGGCGGCGGCGCTCGCCCGGGCGGGCTTTGCACCCACCCCGCAGTCGGTGCAGAGCAACCCCGACGGCACCCCAACCGGCACCGGCAACGTCACCGCGATGTTCCGCCGCGGCTATATCGAGGTGCTGTTCAAGACCGCCGACACGCCGCTCGGCCGGGAGTTCGATCTGGCGCTTTCGGGCCACCCCGGGGTGCACCTCGCGGCGTTTTCGGTGGCCGACGCCGAGGGCCAGCACCGCCGTCTGACCGACGCGGGCTTCGCCATGCGGCCGCTGGTGCAGTTCCAGCGTCCGGTCGAGACCGCCACCGGGTCCGGCGTCGCCGCCTTCACCGTTGTCCGTCTCGAGCGCGGCGCCATGGCGGAGGGCCGCATCCAGATGCTGGCGCACCGCACCGAGGACACGGTGTGGCAGCCGCGCTGGCTGAACCACCCGAACGGCGCGCTCGGGCTGGTCGATCTGGTGGTGGTCTGCGCCGATGTCGCGGAAGCAACGGGCCGCTTTGTTCGGTTCACCGGCCACGAGGCGCGCGCCGACGAAATACGGGCAGGCCATCGCGCTCGACCGCGGCCAGGTGCAGCTTTTTTCCAAGGAAGCGTTCGCGACGATGTTTCCCGAGATCGCGGTGCCGCGCCTGCCGTTCCTGGGCGCCTACGCACTGCGTGTCGCGTCACTCGTCGCGGTCGAGGACTTGCTGCGGCAGTCACGCTTGCCGATGCGCCGGATCGGCGCCGCGCTGGTGGTGCCGTTTCCGGACGTGCTCGGCGTCGGCGCATGGCTGTTCGTCGAGAATGCCGCCGATCTGCCCTGGCGCAGTTGAAAGCGGGCCGCTATGGAATCCGAAAGGGAGCGACCATTGACCTCAGACCGCGAGCCACAGCCCTGGCAGGACCAGTTGTTCGAGACGCTGAAGGGCGCCGACATCCGCCAGGTCGGCTACGTCCCCGACGCCGGACACTCGCGGCTGATCGCGCGCTGCAAGGCCGATCCTGACATCCGCGACGTGGTGCTGACCACCGAGGAGGAGGGCATCGCGATGGCGGCCGGCGCCTGGCTCGGCGGGCAGCGTTCGGCGCTGCTGATGCAATCGAGCGGCGTCGGCAATTGCATCAACATGCTGTCGCTCATCCGCGCCTGCCGCTTTCCGATGCTGATGCTGGTGACGATGCGCGGCGAGTGGGAGGAGTTCAATCCGTGGCAGGTGCCGATGGGTTCGATCGTGCAGCCGACGCTTGAGCTTTGCGACACGCACGTCGCCAAGGTCGAAACTCCCGACGCTGTCGTGCCGGCGGTGCAGAACGCGCTGCAACTGGCGTTCGGCGACGATCGTGCCGCGGCGGTGCTGCTGTCGCAGAAGCTGATCGGCCGCAAGGTGTGGGTGAAATGATGTTCGAGCGCCGCGCCGCGATGGCAACGCTTCTCGCCGATCGTCCGGACAATCTCGTCGTCGTGCCGGGCCTGGGCTCCTGCACCTGGGATGCATTCGCCGCCGGCGACCACGATCTCAATTTCTATCTCTGGGGCGCGATGGGCGGCGCAGCGATGATCGGGCTTGGCCTCGCTTTGGCCAAGCCGCACGCGCGCGTCGCCGTCATCACCGGCGACGGCGAGATGCTGATGGGAATGGGCAGCCTCGCCACCATCGGCGTGCAGAAGCCGAACAATCTCGCCATCGTGATATTCGACAACGGCCTTTACGGCGAGACCGGCATGCAGACCAGCCACACCGGAAGCGGCGTCGACCTGCTCGAAGTGGCGCGCGGCTGCGGCATCCCGCGCGTGATGGAGATCGAGGATGAAGCCGGCCTGACGGAATTGGCCGGCCTTCTGGCGACGAGCAACGAAACATTGTTCGCCCGCGTCCAGATCAAGCCGGACGATCCGCCGCGCATGCTGCCGGAGAAGGACGGCGTCGCGATCAAGAATTGCGTGCGCCACGCGGTCGAGCAGATCGGATAATCACTCGCTCTTGATGTTGGCCTCGCGGATCACCTTGGCCCATTTCTCGGTTTCCGCGACGATGAAAGCTGAAGTCGGTCGGCGACATCGGCAGCGGTTCACTGCCTAGGTCTTGCAGGCGCGCCTTGATCTTTGGATCGGCGAGAGCCGCATTAATCTGCTTGTTGAGCGTCGCGACGATCTCGGGCGGTGTCTTCTCCGGGGCGCCGATGCCCTGCCACGTCACCGACTCGAAGCCCGGCACGGATTCGGCGACCGTTGGCACATCCTGCAGGGCGGCGACGCGGGCCTTTGTCGTCACCGCGAGCGCACGCACCTTGCCGGCCTTAATCGTTGCAATGGACTCGGGCAACGGGCTGAACATCACCTGCACCTGTCCGCCGAGCAGGTCGGTGAGCGCCGGCGCGCCGCCGCGATAAGGCACATGGAGCATCTCGATGCCCGTCATCAGCTTGAACAGCTCGCCCGTGATGTGCTGCGGAGTGCCGACGCCGCTCGACGCCATGCTGATCTTGCCGGGATTGGCTTTGGCGTAGGCGATGAACTCGGGGACTGTTTTGGCGGGGACCTCGAGGTTGACCTCCATGACCAGAGGCAACTCACTGATCATGGCGATCGGAACGATGTCGCTGATGAACTTGAAAGGGAGCTTCGTGTTCAGCGTCGCGTTGACGCTGACCGAGCCCGGGACGAGAAGAAGAGTGTAGCCGTCGGCCGGGGCGCGCACCGCGGCCTCGATGCCGATGTTGGTGCCGGCGCCGGGCCGGTTCTCCACGACGAACGGCTGTCCCGCATGCTCCGACAGGAATTGGCCGATCAGGCGGGCGACGATGTCGAGCGCGCCGCCGGGCGGGACGGGAACGATGATGCGGACCGGGCGCGCCGGATAGGTCTCGGCGCGCGCGCCTCGCGACAGCGCCGGCATCGCGGCGGCGCCAGCGGCCAGATGCAGGAAGCGGCGGCGTGAATGCGTCATGATTTGCTCTCGGTACTGTGGTGATGATGGCCGTGGTGCGTATGGCCGTGGCCATGCTCATGGTCATGATCATGGTGCAGATGCGCCTGCCCGCGCGGCAGCCGTGGGTCCTCGCTGAACACCAGGGATTTGATCGTCACCGGCACAGTCATCGACGGCAAGCGGATGCGGCCGAGATCGATGTAATCGAAATCCCACAGCACGACGCCGTCGATGCAGAGGATTTCGCTCCGCACATCGAGCTCTTCGCGAAGAATACCGCCGAGCGTCTGGGCGATGTCGCCGTCCAGCATGATGTAGAGCGGCTTCTTGCGCGCGATCGTCGTCGGCGAGGCCGCGAACGATGCCCTGCGCGAAGGCGAAGATGCGCTGGTGCGAGGGCGCGCCGAGCCAGCGGAGCGCCAAAGCGACCTCGGTGTCACCCTCGGTCAGGTCGAACGACGTGAAGTGGCCGCGGATCGCCGCCGCGAGCTTGTCGGCATCGATCGTCTCCTCACAGACATAGGGCGCCTGCAGCACTTGGAGATTGCGCCGCGGCAACAGCGCGCCTGGATTGGTAATGGTGCTGGTGTTGCCGGAAAGCTGCACGCTGTACTCCGAGGCGCCGAGCGCGGTGGCGCGGATGCATTCGTGGGCCGGCAGCAGCAGCCAGGGCAGCGCGCCGGCATCGAGACGCTTTCGCACGGCTTCGCCCAGTCGCCGGCCCATGTCGCCGAAGTCGCGGTCCTCGCGGCCGTAAACGTATTCGCCGACGCCGCCGGAGAACATGATGCCGTCGATTTGGCCAAGCTCGGCGATCGGCTCCGTCAGGTAGAGCGCCTTCAGGGGCGGCGGCAGAGGTCGCATCCGGATCGCGGCAATCAGCGCATCGGCCATGTAACTGGCGATCTTGTCGAGTTCGGCCGGTCGACGTTGGTCGCCTTTGCTCCAGCGGAAACCGGCCTGCGCGGCGTGATGCTGTCCGGCTGGATCGAGCCGGACGATCCGGCCTTCGCCGTCGACCACCTGAAGCCGGCCGCCGATGTGGATGGCGGCGGTCGCGATGACGCGGCCCTTCTCGACCAGCGCGAGCTTGGTCGTGCCGCCGCCGACGTCGATGTTGAGGATGCGCTTGCCCTGGTCGGACGACACCCGCGCGGCGCCGGAGCCGTAGCCGGCCAGCATCGCCTCCATGTGATGGCCGGCGGTGGCGGTGACGAAATCGCCGCCTTGCTCGGCCAGCAGGCCCGCGATGGCCTGGGCGTTGTCGCGCCGCAGCGCCTCGCCGGTCAGGATCACAACGCCGGTGTCGATGTCTTTCGCCACAAGGCCGGCGTCCCTGTAGGCATCGGCGATGATGGCGCGGAGCTTCAAGTCGTCGATCCGCTCCTCGCTCTGGTAGGGCGTGAGCGCGACCGGCGAGCGGAACAGCGTCTCCCGGCCGACCACGTAATAGCGGCTGGTCAGTTCCTCGCTCAGCCGGCGCAGATGGACCTTGGAGAAGATGACCTGGGTGCCGGCCGAGCCGATATCGATGCCGACGCTGGTCAGCGTCACATTGTCGGCCAGCCAGAGCGGGTTTTCCTCGATCGGCCCTTCGACGAAATCGTCGTGGTCGTGATCGGCATCGCCGTCATGGACATGGGCGAGGTCGGCGCCGAGCTCGTGATCGGAGACGGTGTGCCCTTTGGGCTTGTCCTTGGGGTCGTCCATCCGTGCCCCATACAGCAAAATGGCCTGCCGAGGGAGCCGGGTTCCGCCTCGTTCCGACCGGCGGAAAACGGCCCCTGGGAACTTTTTTTGCCAATGACGCTTAAGTTGGGTTACTTCAGGGGGAGTGTCGGATGGATGCGTCGGACAATGATCGCGGCTTGATCCGCGAGCCGGCCGGAGCATCCAGTTCGTTCGTTTCGCAACTTTCCGAAAAGAGCGCCATGTCAGACGGCAGCCCGGCCAAGCGACGTATCCTCGTGGTCGAGGACGAAATGCTGATCGGCATGCTGCTCGAGGACATGCTGACGGACATGGGCTTCCAGGTGGTGGCGATCGTGCCGCGGCTGAAAGAGGCCCTCGCTGCGGTGGAGCGCGAATCCTTCGATCTGGCGGTTCTGGACGTGCACCTGCACGGCGAAAGCGCGTTCCCGGTGGCGGAGGCGCTGATCGCCAAGGGCGTGCCGTTCATCTTCGCGACCGGCTATGGCGAACGGGGCCTGCCGGAGAACTATCGCAGCCGGCCGGTGCTGCAGAAGCCGTTCGCCAAGGACGATCTGGAGCGTTTGCTCAAGGCGCTGGCTCCCTAGCGGCGCGCACGGCCTTTCGGCAATGACTGCCTGATCTTGCCGATCTTTTCCCATGGATCGCGTTTCAGTTTCGCCAGCCGCTTCGGCACATTCTCCACCGTGAATGCATTTGGGGTCTTCTGCGCGCCGAGTTCGTCCCAGGTCAGCGGCGTCGAGACCGTGGCGCCCGGCCGCGCCCGGGTCGAGTAGGGCGCGATCGCGGTCGCCTCCCGGCTGTTGCGCAGATAATCGATGAAGATCCTATCCTTGCGCGCCACCTTCTTGATGGTGGCCGTGAAGCGATCGGGGTCCTCGGCCGCCATTTGCTCGGCCAGACGCCGGCAGAAGTCCTTGGCGTCATCCCAGGGCTCGGGCTTGATCGGCAGCACCACATGCAGGCCCTTGCCGCCGGTGGTTTTGACGAAGCTTTCGAGCTTCAGCGCCCGCAACCGCTCGCGCACCTCGCGGGCCGCGGCGATCACCTCTTTCCAGGTGACACCCGGGCCGGGATCGAGATCGAACACCAGCCGGTCGGCCTTTTCCAGGTCGGCGGTGCTGGAGCCGCGGACGTGGATTTCCAGAACGCCGGACTGCGCCAGCGACACCACGCCCTGCACGCTGTCGACCGTGATGGACTTATCCCCGTCGTCGGGGACGAGCTTAAGGTGCGTGGCGGCGATCCCGGCGGAGGCATGCTTTTGGAAGAAACACTGACCCTCCGCCCCATCCGGGCAGCGCACCAGCGACAGCACCCGCTTGTCGATGTGCGGCTCCATCCAGTCCCAGACCTTCGTGTAGTACTCGGCCAGCATTGCCTTGGTGACGCCGGCATCCTCCCAATAGACCCGGTCGGGGTGGCTCAGCGCGATGCCGGCGACCTCGACGCCTTTGGATTTGCCAGCCCGTGCGGCGGCGACCTTTGGCCGGCGATTTCTGCCGCGATGCGGCCTGCTTGACCTGTTGGGGCATCTGTACGACCTCGCGCACCACCTGTTTTGCGGGCTTGTCCTCGCGAATGCCCTTGAGCGAGCCTTGGCGGACCAGGGTGCCGCCGGTCCAGCCGCGGAAGTCCACCTCGACCACGAGTTTCGGCTCGACCCATTTCACGCCTCGCCTCAGGCGTTCCTCCTCGGGGATTTTTTGCAGCGGCGTGTCCTTGCGCGCGACCTTGTCGAGCCGGCTCTGAAGATCGCGCTCCACCTTCTGGCCCCACCCGGTGCCGATCCGGCCGGCGTAGCGCAGCACGCCCTTCTCGTAATAGCCGAGCAGCAGCGAGCGGATCAGGCGGCCGCGCTTGTCGGAGGGCTCGTAGCCGATGACGATCAGCTCCTGATTGTTGGAGCATTTGATCTTAAGCCAATCGCCGGCGCGACCGGAGTGATACGGCGCATCGGCGCGCTTCGACACGATGCCCTCGAGATGCAGATTGCAGGCGTGCTTGAGCATGGTCGAGCCGTCGGCCTCGAAGTGATCGCTGAGGCGGACCACGCCTTCGTCGGGCATGTCGGCGAACAGCGAGGCCAAGGCGCGCTTGCGCTCCAGCAGCGGCGATCCGGTCAGGTCCTGGCCATCGAGGTGCAGGATATCGAACACATAGTAGATGAGACGGTCATGGCGGCCATTCTTGAGGTCGTCTTGCAGCGCGGAGAAATTCGAGGCGCCGTTTTCGTCGATCGAGGCAATCTCGCCGTCGAGGATGGCATCGTGGCCGGAAAGCTCGGCGCAGGCGGAGGCGACGGTCGGAAATTTCTCGGTCCAGTCGAGACCACTCCGCGTCTTGAGCGACACCGCGCCGTCGGCGATGCGAGCCTGGATGCGGTAGCCGTCGAACTTGATCTCATGGACCCAGCCATCGCTGTCGGGCGCAGTCGCGCTCAGCGTCGCGAGGCACGGCGGGATGAAGTCCGGGAGCCGGCTGTTACGCGCGCCGGCGATTTTTGCGGACTTTTTTTTTACGCCGCGGCGTTTCGCCGGTTTGGCGCGCTTGGCTGCGGCCTTGGGCTTAGCCGAGGCTTTGGGCTCCGCCGCAGCCTTCGGCTGATCGCTTGGCGCCGCGGTTCGAATGCCAGACCTTCTTCTTCTGCGCCGCGATCTCATCCATGCTCCGGCCGGTGGTGGCGCTCTCCGCCATCTCCTCCAGAATATCCGGATCGGATTTCTTGCGGGCGAACTCGTCGCCCCCCTTGATCAGCAGCCACGGCTCCTGCCGCTCGCCGGGCCGCGGGTGCATGCGCACCAGATGCCAATGGCCGTGAAGCTTGTCGCCATCCAGCTCGAAGTCGAGATGGCCCTTCTTCATGGCCTTGTGCGGGTCTTGGTCGGGCGTCCAGGTGCCCTTGTCCCAGATCATCACCGTGCCGCCGCCATACTGGCCCTCGGGGATGATGCCCTCGAACTTGTTGTATTCGATCGGATGATCTTCGACGTGGATGGCGAGCCGCTTGTCGCCGGGAACGAGGCTCGGGCCGCGGGTCACCGCCCAGCTCATCATCACGCCGTCGAGCTCAAGCCGCAGGTCGTAGTGCAGCCGCGTGGCGTCGTGCTTCTGGATGACGTAGCGGCCCTTCTTGCCCCCGGTCTTCCCGCTAGCCTTGCCGCGCGGCTCGGCAGTCTTGCCGAAGTCGCGTTTCTTCCAGTAGGTGCCGAGCTTCGCCATGGCGTATTGTCAGCTTGCGCGCTTGGCTCGGGTGCGATGGTGGGTCGCACGCTTTCGCGAGCTGGAGCTTGCGCGTTTCGCCGGCGCGCGCCTCGGATGCGATTTCTTGCTGTCGCCATCCTCGGCCTTCACGCTGCGCTTGAGCGCGTCCATCAGGTTGATGACGTTGGACGGCTTGGCCTCGGTCACCTTGGGCAGCGGCTTGCCGCCATGCTTGGCCTTGATCAAAGCCGTCAGCGCGTCCTCGTAGCGGTCCTCGAACTTGTCCGGATCGAAGTGATCCTTCTTGCTCTTGAGGATATGGGTGGCGAGTTCGAGCATGTCGTTCGGCACTTTGACGTTCGGGATTTCGGAGAAGTAGTTCTTCTCGTCGCGCACCTCGGCATTATAGCGCAACGCGGTGGCCATGAGTCCCTTGCCGCGGGGGTGCAGCATCAGAATGCGCTCGCGGCGGTACAGAACGGCGCGGGCGAGCCCGACCAGATCCTCCTTCTCCATGGCGTCGCGGATGACCGCAAAGGCCTCGGTGCCGACCTTGTCGTTGGGCACGATGTAGTAGGATTCGTCGAGATAGATCTCGTCGACCTCCTTGCGCGGGATGAAGGACTCGATGTCGATGGTGTGGGTGCTTTCCAGCGCCACCTCGTCGAGCTCCTCATCCTCGACCAGGACGTATTGGCCTTTCTCGATCTGGTAGCCCTTGACGCGATCCTCCTGCTCGACCGGCTCCTCGGTCTCGGCGTCGACGACCTGGTTGTGCACCCGGTTGCCGGTCTTCTTGTTGATGATGTTGAAGCGAATGCGCTGGCTCGTGGAGGTCGCGGAATAGAGCGCGACCGAGCACGAAACCAGCGAAAGCTTCAGATAACCCTTCCAATTCGGACGCGGAGCCATGTTGTCTACCCGACGCTGTTGCGAGATGGCATCGGGATTCAACGAAGCGGGTGGGAACCGGTTCCCAGCTCCGAATCAATGGGTCTCAAGGGCCCAGGCTGATAGAACGCCTTCGCGTCGGCGGTGAATGCGCGGCGGGAATCCGCGTCCAGATAGAACATGTGGCCGCCGCGGTAGAGCTTCAGCTGCGCGCGGTCCGGCGCGCCCATATCGGGAATGTGCTCCAGCACATAGCGGCTGATCCCATAAGGCGTGACGAAATCGGTGCGGCCGTGCGCCACCAAGAGCCGGAACGACGGCGTCAGCGCCAGCAGCTCGCGGAGATCGTCGCCGACGCCCGGCGGTTCGCGGCGATCGCCCCACTCCCACTTCGACGACACGTCGTGCGCCAGCAGCGTGTAGGTCATGTCGGTCTTGAAGCCGAGTTCGTCGCGCGCATAGCCGACGAAGACGCCCGACAACGCCCGCGTGAAGCCGTCGAGAATCGGATCGCCGCCGCCGCGGCGGGTGCTCTCCGGATAGGGATCGGGCGTGGCGAAGGTGGCGTCATAGAGGCTCACGGTCTCGCCATTGGCGCGCACATGCTGGAGATAGGCGTTGCGCACGAAACCGCGCGACTTGGCGACAACGTCGACCGGCAGGCCGGTCAGCTCGGCGATGCGTCCGTAGAACGCCTTCGCCTTGTCGCCTGTCGGCGGCCGGCCCGACAGCGTGGTGAGGTAATCGCCCATGGCGAAACGCTCGGCGTCGGCGAGCGCCTGAGGGGTGAATTTCTTGTCACGCTCGAGCTCGGTTGCCACCAGCGTCGGGAATTGCAGCGCGGCGCCCAGCGCGTATTGCGAACTGCCCCACTGGAACGAGGCTTCAAGCAGCGGCGACACCATGACGATGCCGCCGATGACGATGCCCTGTTCGCTTTGCAACGCGCTCGCGACCTTGGCGGCGCGGAAGCCGCCATAGCTTTCGCCGAGCAGATATTTCGGCGAAGCCGCGCGGCTGTTCTTGGCGACATAGAGCGCGATCACTTTCGCGAAGAAATTGGCGTCGCTGCGGACGCCCCAGAAGTTCTTGGCATCGTCCGGCTTGGCGGTGCGGCTCCAGCCGGTGCCAATCGGATCGATCATCACCAGATCGGTGAAGGCGAGCCAGGAATCCGGATTGTCGACCAGTTTGGCCATGGCGCCGTCGCGGCCGTCCGCACCGAATTGGGCGATGCGGGGACCAGCGAAGCCGAGATTGATATAGACCGAGGCTGCGCCAGGGCCGCCGTTGAAGGCGAAGGTGACGGGCCGCCGCGCGGTGTCCGCATCCTTGGCGACGTAGGCGGTGTAGAACACCGCGGCGGTCTTCTCGCCGTTCTGATCGAACAGCGGAAGCGTGCCGGCGGTCGCGGTGTATGCGATCTTGCGCCCGCCGATGGTGATTTCCTTGTCGCTCGCAGAGTCGGACGGCAGCAGCCGCAGCACGCCTGGCCCATGCGGGGCATCATCGGGCTTGGCCTGGGCGGTGCGCTCCGGCCGGTCGGGACGATCCTGCGCGGCGACGGTCGGCGCGAGTGCTGCGACCGCGAGGAGGGCCAGCAGGAGACGAACCGGACGCATCAATGGCGGTCCCTTCGCAGCGGCACTGACGGCGTCGAGCATGGCGACGCGGCCTTCTTTTAGCGTCTTGCGCACCTCGGGCTGTTTGCCGATCAGGCCCATCTCGCGCTGGCGGCTCGAGGTGGCGGCAGGCCATCAGCGGATCGATGCCGAGCTCCTTCAGGGTTTCGACAACCTGGTCCATCTCATCGGCGCGGCGCACGCCATGACTCGCCATTCGCTCGATGTTGTATTCGATGACCTTGTTCCAATCGAGCGTGGGATAGTTGTTCTTCAGCGAGGCCGCGACCTCGTCGACGATGCCGGCGCGTTGGGCGGCGAGGAAGCATTCGAGGGTCAGTGCCTCGATGCCCTTGATCATCACGCTGCGGACCATCTTCAGGCCGGCGGCCTGGCCGACCTCGTCGCCGGCGATGGCGCCGCGCATTTCCAATTCGTCGATCAGCAGCGGCATGACGGTCTCGGCATGCGGGCCGGCGAGCAGGAGCGGGGTCTGGTGGCGGGCCGGATGGATCGGCGCCAGGATCGCGACGTCGACATAGCGGGCCTTGGCGCCGAGCAGCTTCGCGGTCTCCTTCTTGCGGCCGGGCGACACCGAGTTGATGTCCAGAAAATACGGCTGGCCGGTCAGATGCGGTTCGACCGAGCGGGCGGCTTCGAGACTCGAAGCGGCGGTCACCGCGGAGATGATGATGTCGGCGCCGCGGGCCGCGTCCGCTGCCGATGTCGCGACGCGGGCGCCCATAGTCGCACCGGCGTCTCGTAATTCCGCGCCCCGGGCTTCCGGAAACAGGATGTCCCAGGCGGCGATGGTCTCGATGCCGGTGTCGCGGAGCCCGCTGGCGATGGCCTGGCCGGCCTCGCCGAAGCCGATGAAGCAGAGGCGGGGGGTGTTGTGGGTGGGCATGACGTTCCAGTCCTGGATGCGAAGTGCGGATCAAATCTAGCGTGGATCGAGGCGAGAAAAGGCCTGCTTGGCGGCTGTGCATTCGGCCTAAATTTTAATCAGGAGCGTTTGCATAGTTTATGGGCAAAATTGCTACGTTCTGAAATTCCTCCGATTGGCCAAACGATTAGACAGATTTCCCACGTTGGCACGTGGCTTGCGAAGGGCGATATGCGCTCCCCCTGCCGGGGAACAGGCGCTTGCGTCAACGCAGAGGGACAACCCGATGATCCATTCCAAACATACGGTCGCGGAGCGACCGATCGCGCGCCGCTGGCTGCTCGCCACCGGGCTTAGTCTCGGCTTGCTGGCGGCGATGCCGCAGGCCAGGGCCGCCGATGACACCATCAAAGTCGGCATCCTGCATTCGCTCTCCGGCACGATGGCGATCAGCGAGACCACGCTGAAGGACGTCATGCTGATGCTGATCGACGAGCAGAACAAGAAGGGCGGCGTGCTCGGCAAGAAGCTCGAGGCGGTCGTCGTCGATCCGGCCTCGAACTGGCCGCTGTTCGCCGAGAAGGCGCGCGAACTGATCACCAAGGACAAGGTCGCGGTGGTGTTCGGCTGCTGGACCTCGGTGTCGCGCAAGTCCGTGCTGCCGGTGTTCAAGGAACTCAACTCGATCCTGTTCTATCCGGTGCAGTACGAGGGCGAGGAGAGCGAGCGCAACGTGTTCTACACCGGCGCCGCGCCGAACCAGCAGGCGATCCCTGCGGTCGACTACCTGATGAAGGAAGAGAAGGTGAAGCGCTGGGTGCTGGCGGGCACCGACTACGTCTATCCGCGCACCACCAACAAGATCCTCGAGGCGTACCTGAAGTCGAAGGGCGTCGCGCAGGACGACATCATGATCAACTACACGCCGTTCGGTCATAGCGACTGGCAGACCATCGTCGCCGACATCAAGAAGTTCGGCTCGGCGGGCAAGAAGACCGCGGTGGTGTCGACCATCAACGGCGACGCCAACGTGCCGTTCTACAAGGAGCTGGGCAACCAGGGCGTCAAGGCCAAGGACATCCCGGTCGTTGCGTTCTCGGTCGGCGAGGAAGAACTCGCCGGCATCGACACCAAGCCGTTGCTGGGCCATCTCGCCGCCTGGAACTACTTCGAGTCGATCAAGAACGCCAAGAATGCCACCTTCATCAAGGAATGGCAGACCTTCACCAAGAACCCCAAGCGCGTCACCAACGATCCGATGGAGGCCCATGTCATCGGCTTCCAGATGTGGGTCAAGGCGGTCGAGAAGGTGAAGTCCACCGACCCCGACAAGGTGATCGACGCGCTGCCCGGCACCGAGGCGCCGAACCTCACCGGCGGCATGTCGAAGATGCTGCCGAACCACCACATCACCAAGCCGGTGTTCATCGGCGAGATCAAGGCGGACGGCCAGTTCGCCGTGGTCTGGAAAACGCCGGGCCTGGTGGCTGGCGATGCCTGGTCGAAGGAGCTCGACGGCTCGAAGGACCTGATCGGCGACTGGGTCAGCAAGAAGTGCGGCAACTACAACACCAAGACCAACAAGTGCGGCGGCGCCTGACGCCGGCGCCACGGTTGGAGTTAATGTGCGTCAACACCGGGAGGCGGCGGATTCACTGCCGCCTCCCCAATAAGCCCCGCCGGGAAACATAGCGATGCGTGCCTTGCCAGATCGTCTGGTCGCGCTCCTTTTTGCTCTTGCAGTCGCGGTGGCCTTGCCCGCCGCAGCGTGCGCGCAGGCCGCGCCCACCGCTGCGTCCGAGCCGGCGAAAGAGGCGCCCGCGCTGACCGGCCTTGCCGGCGCGCTCGCTCATTTCCTTGAAGACGATTTCGCCGAAACCGACGCCGGCATCACCGAGGTCGCAGCCAGCGGCGACCCCCGCGCCGCCACCATTATCGAGGCTCTGCAGGACGGGCGGCTGTCCTACAGCGCCGAGCAGAAGAAGGTATTTTTCAAGGATACCTCCGGCAAGCTGTTCGACGCTTTGACCGGAGCGGCGGCCGGCGCGGAGCCCGCCGACCTCAGCGACGTGCAAATCAGCAACCGCGTGCGGCGCTCGATCGATGCTGCACTCGGAGGCTTGCGTTTGCAGGCGCGCGATCCCGACCGGCGCTTCGAGGCGGCGCAGGCGGTGTTCAAGTCGCGCGAGCAGAGCGCGCTGGCCGCGCTCGACGCGGCGCTGACGAAAGAAACCGACCCGCGCGTCAAACAGGCGCTGACTGAGGCCCGCGCCGCGGTCATCCTCTACTCCGATGATGCCTCGGAGGTCGACAAGCTCAGTGCCGTCAACGTGATCCGCGCCCGCGGCGATCAGGAGGCGCTGAACGCGCTGGGCGGGCTGCCGAGCGGTTCGTCCGCCGCCGTCCAGCGCGCCGCCAAAGACGCGCTCGCCACGATCCAGAATGGGCTCGCGATCTGGACCACGGTGCAAAACCTCTGGTACGGGCTGTCGCTCGGCTCGGTATTGCTGCTCGCCGCGATCGGACTTGCCATCACCTTCGGCGTGATGGGCGTCATCAACATGGCGCACGGCGAGATGGTGATGATCGGTGCCTATGTCACCTTCATGGTGCAGGAGTACATCCGGTCCAGCAGCCCGGGCCTGTTCGATTACTCGCTGTTGATCGCGGTGCCGCTGGCTTTCGTTGTGGCAGGGCTGATCGGCATCCTGATCGAGCAGTGCATCATCCGCTTTCTCTACGGCCGGCCGTTGGAAACGCTGCTGGCGACCTGGGGCCTGTCGCTCATTCTGCAGCAGGCGGTGCGCACCGCCTTCGGCCCGACCAACCGCGAGGTCGGCGCGCCGTCTTGGATGAGCGGCACGTTCAGCGTCGGCCAACTCAACATCACATACGGGCGGCTCTGGATCATCGTCTTCACGCTCTTGGTGTTCGTCGCATTGCTGGGTCTGCTTCGCTTCACCCGCCTCGGCCTCGAGATGCGGGCGGTCACCCAGAACCGCGCCATGGCGGCATCGATGGGCATCCGCACCGCGCGGGTCGATGCGCTGACCTTCGGACTGGGCTCGGGCATTGCCGGCATCGCCGGCGTTGCCCTTTCGCAGATCGACAATGTCAGCCCCAATCTCGGTCAGAGCTACATCATCGACAGCTTCCTCGTCGTGGTGTTCGGCGGCGTCGGCAATCTCTGGGGCACGCTGGTTGCCGCTTTCTCGCTCGGCATCGCCAACAAGTTCCTGGAGCCATTCGCCGGCGCAGTTCTCGGAAAGATCGCGATCCTGGTATTCATCATTCTGTTCATCCAGAAGCGCCCGCGCGGTCTGTTTGCGCTCAAGGGCCGGGCGGTTGAGGCATGATGCCGCCACTCCTGCGCATTCTCGACCGCGGCGCGATGATCTTTCTTGCCGTGCTGGCGGCTGTCACGGTGCTGGTGCCGCTTCTGAACCTTGCAACGCCGGAAACCTCGTTCTTTCACGTGCCGACGTATCTCGTCGCATTGTTCGGCAAGTACGTCTGCTTCGCGATCCTGGCGCTCTCGATCGACCTGATCTGGGGCTATGCCGGCATCCTGTCGCTGGGCCATGGCGCGTTCTTCGCGCTCGGCGGCTACGCCATGGGCATGTACCTGATGCGGCAGATCGGCACGCGCGGGGTCTACGCCGATCCGATCCTGCCGGACTTCATGGTGTTCCTGAACTGGAAGGAGCTTCCGGTCTTCTGGTATTTCTTCGATCACTTCTGGTACGCCGCAATCATGATCGTGCTGGTGCCGGGCGCACTCGCCTTTGTTTTCGGCTGGTTCGCCTTCCGCAGCCGCGTCACTGGCGTCTACCTCTCGATCATCACCCAGGCGCTTACCTACGCGCTCCTGCTCGGCTTCTTCCGCAACAACTTCGGCTTTGGCGGCAACAACGGGCTGACCGACTTCAAAGATATTCTCGGCTTCAACGTCCAGGCCCAGGGGACGCGGTCGGCGCTGTTCGCCTGCTCCTGCATTGCGCTGGGGATCGGGTTCCTGATCTGCCGCGCGCTGGTGACCTCTAAATTCGGCAAGATGCTGGTGGCGATCCGCGACGCCGAGCCGCGCACACGCTTCCTCGGCTACCGCGCCGAATCCTACAAGCTGTTCGTGTTCACGCTGTCGGCGTGCATAGCGGGCGTCGCCGGCGCGCTTTACGTGCCGCAGGTCGGGATCATCAACCCGAGCGAGTTTTCGCCGGCCAATTCGATTGAGGCGGTAATCTGGGTAGCGGTCGGCGGCCGCGGCACGCTCACCGGCGCGGTGATCGGCGCGATCCTGGTGAACTACGCCAAGACTACATTCACCTCCGGGCCGCTGGCGCCGTATTGGCTGTTCATGCTGGGCGGGTTGTTCATCGCGGTGACGCTGCTGCTGCCGCGCGGTGTTGTTGGGACTTGGCGGTGGTGGATGGCCGAGCGGCGCGCCGGCGCCACTGCCGCAAAGACGGCGTCAGCGCCGCAGGCCGCGGAGTAGGATCATGGCGGAGCGCACCAAATCCTTGCTCTATCTCGACGGCGTCACAGTGTCATTCGACGGCTTTCGCGCGTTGAACAACCTTTCACTCGCGGTCGAGCCCGGCGAGATGCGCGCCATCATCGGGCCCAACGGCGCCGGCAAGACCACCATGATGGACGTCGTCACCGGCAAGACGCGCCCCGACAACGGCGACGTGTTCTTCGAGGACAGCCACGATCTGTCCAAGCTCGACGAGACGCAGATCGCGACGCTCGGTATCGGACGCAAATTCCAGAAGCCGACGGTGTTCGAGATGCACACCGTCGAGGATAATCTGCTGCTGGCTCTGAAGAACGACCGCCGTCCGCGCGCCACCATGCGGTGGGGCAAGACCGAGGACGAGAGTGGCCGGATCGACCGCATCCTGCAGACCATCCGGCTTGGTGCGTTGCGGGAGCGCCTGGCCGGCAGCCTTGCGCATGGCCAAAAGCAATGGCTGGAGATTGGCATGCTGCTGGCGCAGGAGCCGAAGCTTCTGTTGGTCGACGAGCCGGTCGCCGGCATGACCGACAACGAGACGCGACAGACCGCCGAGTTGCTCAAGGAGATCAACCGCGACAAGACCGTCATTGTGGTCGAGCATGACATGACCTTCGTGCGCGAGCTTGGCGTTCGGGTGACATGTCTGCACGAGGGCACCGCGATCGCCGAGGGCACTATCGATCAGGTGTCCGCGAATGAACGCGTGATCGAAGTCTATCTGGGGCGATGACAATGCTCGACGCCAAAACCATCGATCTGCACTACGGCGCGGCTCAGGCATTGCGTGGCGTGTCGCTGCAGGCGGAGGTCGGCGAAGTGACCTGCGTGCTCGGGCGTAACGGCGTCGGCAAGACCAGCCTGCTCGATGCGCTGGCCGGCCAGCAGCCAGTCTCCGGCGGCTCGATCCTGTGGGAAGGCGCCGACATCACCAAGCTCAAGCCCTACGAGCGGGCGCGGCGGGGCATCGCCTATGTGCCGCAGGGCCGCGAGATCTTTCCGCTGCTGACGGTGGAGGAGAATCTGAAGACCGGCTTCGCCCCGCTCAAGCGCGACGAGCGAAACATCCCCGACGACGTGTTCAGCCTTTTTCCGGTGCTCAACGACATGCTGCACCGGCGCGGTGGCGATCTTTCCGGCGGCCAGCAGCAGCAACTCGCGATCGGCCGCGCGTTGGTGATGCGGCCGCGGCTCCTTCTGCTCGACGAGCCGACCGAGGGCATCCAGCCCTCGATCATCAAGGACATCGGCCGTGCCATCATTTATCTCCGCTCGCTCAAGCAGATGGCGATCATCCTGGTCGAGCAGTATCTCGATTTCGCCCGCGAGCTCGGCGACCGCTTTGTCGTGATGGATCGGGGGAGTATCGTCTATAGCGCATGGAAAGACGCGGTGGACGAGGCCGCGCTCAAGAAGGCGATGGCGCTCTGAGGGCGTTCAGCGTGCAGGAAGCGGCGGCCCTGGACAAAGTTTTCTCGGCCAATCGCTCGGCCGGACGAATCGCGCTTTCGGTCGTGGCCGACCAGAGGGGCACGCGGCGCCGACAGGTCTACGAGGACGGGCCGTTGCGCGTGCGCTTCCCTAACGCGGAGCGCGGTGCCCTTGCGGCAATGATCGTCAACACGGCGGGCGGTATTGCCGGCGGCGACCGTCACGATCTCGACATTCGCGTGGAGGACGGCGCCGCACTTGGCGTCACCACCGCGGCGGCGGAGAAGGTCTATCGCACGCTCGGCCCCGATGCCGAGATTGCTGTGAAGTTGTCGGTCGGGGCGGAAGGTCGGCTCTGCTGGATTCCGCAGGAGACCATCCTGTTCGATCAGGCGCGGCTCAAGCGCGGCATCGAGGTCAATCTTGCGGAGAGCGCGTCGCTGGTGATGGCCGAGGCGGTGGTGTTCGGCCGCACCGCGATGGGCGAGAGCGTGCAGCGCGGTGCGCTCAACGACCGCTGGCGGGTGCGCCGTGGCGGCCAACTGTTGTTTGCGGAGACGGTCCGGCTCGACGGCGAAATTACTCGGATGTTGCGCGAGCCCGCCGTGGCAGCCGGCGGCATTGCGGTGGCCACCGTGCTCGCCGTGCCGGGAGATCAGGCCATGGTCGAGCGGGCGCGGGCGCAAACTTTCTGTGGCGAGGTCGGGGTGTCGTCCTGGAATGGGCTTGCGGTGGCACGGCTCTGCGCCAAGGATGGCCAAGCCTTGCGGCGCGATCTCGCCGCTGTCGTAACGGCGCTAGGCGGCCGCCTGCCGCGGCTGTGGCTCAATTGACGGGGCGCGTTGATGAACCTAACGCCACGCGAGAAAGACAAGCTGATGATCGCCATGGCGGCGATCGTGGCGCGGCGGCGGCTTGAGCGCGGCGTCAAGCTCAACCACCCGGAAGCGGTGGCGCTGATCACAGATTTCATCATGGAGGGCGCGCGCGACGGCAAGACGGTGGCGCAGCTCATGGAGGCCGGCGCCCATGTGCTGACGCGCGGGCAGGTGATGGACGGGATTTCCGAAATGATTCACGACATCCAGGTCGAGGCGACGTTTCCCGACGGCACAAAGCTCGTGACAGTGCATGCGCCGATCCGGTGAGAGAGCGAGGTAGCGATGATTCCCGGTGAAATGTTCATCAAGGACGGCGACATCGAGCTCAACAAGGGCCGAAAGACAGTGACGCTGACGGTCGCCAACAGCGGAGACCGGCCCATTCAAGTGGGCTCGCACTATCATTTCTTCGAGACCAATCCGGCGCTGAAGTTCGACCGCAAGAAGGCGCGCGGCATGCGTCTCGATATCCCGGCCGGGACTGCGGTGCGCTTTGAACCGGGCCAAAGCCGCGAGGTGACACTCGTTGCCCTCGCCGGTGCGCGGACCGTCTACGGCTTCCGCGGTGATGTGATGGGAAAGCTTTGAAGAGGGGGATGCCAAAAATCATGACGGGCGAGCTTGCGCCCGCCCGTCACGTTCTCAGTGCTGCTACCGGCAACTGGGAACCAGGATCAAACCAGCCACATGATGCGATGCTGATAGCGGCATCGGCACCCAGACCAATCTGCTCTTGGCGACACTCTCACTCCTGCACTGTCGTTGCCGACACAACCGAACCTGAGCGTCTGAAAAAGAGGATACTCCGACGCGGAGACGAGGCAATCGAAACCGCGTTTTGCACAGGGCCGGTGGTTAAGTACGGGGATCAATTAAGGCGCACAGGAAAAACATCATGTCATTCAAGATCGAACGCCGCGCCTATGTCGACATGTTCGGGCCGACCACCGGCGATCGCGTGCGGCTCGCCGACACCGATCTGATCGTCGAGGTCGAGAAGGACTTCACCACCTACGGCGAGGAGGTGAAGTTCGGCGGCGGCAAGGTGATCCGCGACGGCATGGGCCAGTCGCAGATCACCAACAAGCGTGGCGCGGTCGACACCGTCATCACCAACGCGCTGATCATCGACCACTGGGGCATCGTGAAAGCCGATGTGGGCCTCAAGGAGGGGCGCATCGCCGCGATCGGCAAGGCCGGCAATCCCGACATTCAGCCAGATGTCACCATCGTCATCGGGCCCGGCACCGAGGTGATCGCGGGCGAAGGGAAAATCCTCACCGCCGGCGGCTTCGACACCCATATCCATTTCATCTGTCCGCAGCAGGTCGAGGAGGCGCTGATGTCGGGCGTCACCTCGATGCTCGGTGGCGGGACCGGTCCTGCAGCCGGAACCAATGCCACCACCTGCACACCGGGGCCGTGGCATCTGGGTCGCATGATCCAGGCGGCCGATGCGTTTCCCGTCAATCTTGGCTTTGCCGGCAAGGGCAACGCGTCGCGGCCGGCGGCGCTGGAGGAGATGGTCAAGGCCGGCGCCTGCGCGCTCAAGCTGCACGAGGACTGGGGCACCACGCCAGCCGCGATCGACTGCTGCCTGTCGGTCGCCGAGGACTACGACGTGCAGGTGATGATCCACACCGACACGCTGAACGAAAGCGGCTTCGTCGAGGACACCATCAAGGCATTCAAGGGCCGCACCATCCACGCCTTCCACACCGAAGGCGCCGGCGGCGGCCATGCGCCCGACATCATCAAGGTCGCCGGACTGAAGAACGTGCTGCCGTCGTCGACCAATCCGACCCGGCCGTTCACGCGCAACACCATCGACGAGCATCTCGACATGCTGATGGTGTGCCACCATCTCGATCCATCGATCGCCGAGGACCTGGCGTTCGCCGAGAGCCGCATCCGCAAGGAGACCATCGCCGCCGAGGACATTCTTCACGACATCGGCGCGCTGTCGATGATGTCGTCGGATTCCCAGGCGATGGGCCGGCTCGGCGAGGTCATCATCCGCACCTGGCAGACCGCCGACAAGATGAAGAAGCAGCGCGGCAAGCTGAAGGACGACAAGGGCGACAACGACAACGCGCGCGTGAAGCGCTACATCGCCAAATACACCATCAATCCGGCCATCGCTCACGGCGTCAGCAAGCACATCGGCTCGGTCGAGAAGGGCAAGCTCGCCGACCTTGTGCTGTGGTCGCCGGCGTTCTTCGGCGTCAAGCCCGAGATCATCATCAAGGGCGGCTCGATCGTCGCGGCCCAGATGGGCGACCCCAACGCGTCGATTCCGACGCCGCAGCCGGTGCACTATCGGCCGATGTTCGGCGCCTTCGGCAAGGCGCTGACAGCGTCATCGCTGGTGTTCGTCTCCAAGGCCGCGCTGAAGAGCGGCTTGCGCAACAAGCTCGGCGTCGACAAGCAGTTCGTCGCAGTCGAGCACACCCGCGACATTTCGAAGAAAAGCATGGTGCACAACGGCGCGACACCCGACATCACGGTCGATCCGGAAACCTACGAGGTCACCGCCGACGGCGAACTGCTCACCTGCGCGCCAGCGGAAGTGCTGCCGATGGCGCAGCGGTATTTCCTGTTCTGAGCTATTTCGCCCGGGTCCACACCTCGGAGCCGCACAACGAGCCCGCGCAGCCCTGCACTTCGAGCCCGTTTTCACCCTGCGGCGACAGCCTGCCGTCGTAGGTCTTGCCGTCGTCCGAATTGTAGATCCCTCCGGTCCAGGAATCGGTTGCGTTCTGTTCCATGGCGAAAATCTGGATGCCGAGAATCTTCCGGCTTCGCTTGCCAGGATCGGGG
Organism: uncultured Alphaproteobacteria bacterium; assembly: GCA_963785665.1. Lineage (GTDB taxonomy): Bacteria > Pseudomonadota > Alphaproteobacteria > Rhizobiales > Xanthobacteraceae > Z2-YC6860. The sequence goes on along the minus strand of CAWAWF010000009.1, from coordinate 11,723 downwards.
TTCTTGCCATCCACCGGCGGCTGGCCGGTCTTGGCATCGATTGCGTCGCTGCAACCATGCCACGGTCCCGCAAAGGGCCTTGCCGCATTTCGCCACGCGGATTTGGGCATCGCGGTCCTGGGTGAGCCAGGTGCCGATCAACTCCTCGGCGTTGGCCGGAGCGGCCGTGAAAGAACACATCAGAACGAACAGGGCCGTCGCCGCGCGGCAAAGACTTTTGCTCATGGGGATTCTTGGTCGTTTCGGGGTGGATACGAAGGAGGCGGGGCATTCGTACCCGACATGCCTGGGCGGTCAACCCAGCCACGCCTCCTTACGATAACAAAGTGTTGTTCCGGTTGACGTCTGGGTTCCCGGAGAATGGTAGCATCGCGCAATGACCTTGATCCGTTCCGACAAAATGAAGCGTGGCTGGGCTATTCGCCGGGCGGGGTTCTGGAACCCCGCCACCGCGGTCGACCTCATCGTACTCGATGCCGGAGATCGGCACCGCAGGCGCATCAGCCTGAAGGGCGAGCGTGGACTTTCGTTCCTCCTCGACCTCGATGAGGCGGTGGCGTTGCGCGACGGCGACGGCATCATGCTCGACGACGGGAGCATCGTGCTCGTGGCCGGTCAGACGGAGTCGCTCGTCGAACTGACGGCGCGGACCCCGCTCGCGTTCGCGCAACTCGCCTGGCATCTCGGCAACCGCCACACCGATGTGCAGATCGTCGGTGACCGGCTTCGCATTCGCCGCGACCACGTGTTGGAGGAGATGGTGGCGGGCCTCGGCGCCGCCGTGATGCCGCTCGATGCGCCATTCGATCCGGAGTCGGCCTCGGTGCATGAGCATCAGCACGAGCACGACCATGGTGGCTGACAACGTGGAGAGCGGCGCGCTTTATCGGCTGATGGCGTGGCTGTCGCCGTCCTATCCGGTCGGTGCGTTCTCGTATTCGAGCGGCATCGAATGGGCGGTCGAGGCGGGCGACATCTCCGACGCCGAAAGCCTGAGGCGCTGGCTTGCCGTGGTGATCGGCGAAGGCGGCGGCCTTTGCGACGCGGTGTTCTTCGTCCATGCCCATCGGTCATTGGCCGACTCCAACGACGCCGTATTGCGCGCGGTGGCCGAGCTTGCGGCGGCGTTTGCGCCGTCCAAGGAGCGCCATCTGGAAACAACGGCGCAGGGCGCGGCATTCATCGAGGCGACCCGGGCCGCGTGGTCTTGCACCGCGCTCGACCGGCTGGCCTCGGCCTGGACTGGGCCAGTGGCCTATCCGGTGGCAGTCGGCGTGACCGCTGCGGGGCACGGCATCGCGCTTGCTCCCGCGCTGCATGCCTTCCTTCATGCGGTCACCGCAAATCTGATTTCGGCCGGCGTGCGGCTCGTTCCGCTTGGCCAGAGCGATGGCCAGCGTGTGCTGGCGGCGCTCGAGCCGGTGGTCGAGGCCACGGCTGCGCGGGCGCTCGCTACGCCGCTTGACGAAGTCGGCAGTGCGGCGTTTCGCGCCGACCTGGCAAGCCTTTTGCACGAAACCCAATACACGAGGCTGTTCCGCTCATGAGCAAATCGCACACGGTCCTTTACGCGTCGGCGTCGGCGGTCCGGTCGGCTCCGGCAAGACCGCGCTGATGGATGCGCTGTGCAAACACCTGCGGGACCGCTTCGAGATCGCCGCCATCACCAACGACATCTACACCAAATGGGACGCCGAATATCTGGTGCGCTCCGGCGCGCTCGCTCCCGATCGAATTGCCGGTGTCGAGACCGGCGGTTGCCCGCACACCGCGATCCGCGAGGACGCCTCGATCAACCTCGCCGCGGTCGCCGACATGCGGAAGAAGTTTCCTGATCTCGATCTGGTGCTGATCGAATCCGGCGGCGACAACCTGGCGGCGACGTTCTCGCCGGAACTGGCCGACCTGACGATTTACGTGATCGATGTCGCGGCCGGCGACAAGATACCGTCAAAGGGCGGACCGGGGATCACCCGCTCCGATCTCCTGGTTATCAACAAGGTCGATCTTGCGCCCTATGTCGGCGCCTCGCTCGACGTGATGCAGCGCGATGCCAAAAAGATGCGCGGCGCACGGCCGTTCGTGATGACCAATCTGCGTGCCGGCGACGGCGTCGCCGAGATCGCGCAATTCATCGAACAGAAGGGCGGACTCGGCGTCTAGCGGCCGGAGAAATTTGGCTTGCGCTTCTGCAGGAACGCCTGCACGCCCTCGCGGTAGTTGGGATGCGAGCCGGCCTCGCGCTGCAGCTTGCGCTCAAGATCAAGCTGGGCGGCCAGATCGTTGTCCTCGGCGGCATCGAGCGCGCGCTTGATCAGCCCGAGACCCGATGTCGGCGCAGTCGAGAAATGCACGCAAAGCTTTTCTGCTTCGGCCATCAACGCGGTATCGTCGACCACCTTCCAGATCAGGCCCCAGGCCTCGGCCTTCTCCGCCGGCAGCGGCTCGGCGAGCAGCGCCAGCCCACGCGCGCGTGCTTGGCCGACCAGCCGCGGCAACAGCCAGGTGCCGCCACCATCGGGGATGATGCCGAGCTTGGCGAACGGCTGCAGGAAGCTTGCGGAACGAGCTGCCAGCACGATGTCGCAGGCAAACGCGATGTTGCAGGACACGCCCGCAGCGACGCCGTTGACGGCGCAGACGACGGGGAAGGGCAGCGACCGGAGCTTGAGGATCAGCGGATTGTAGTATTTCTCCAGCGCCTCGCCGGGAACGGTGATCTCACCGGCCGACATTGATGCGCTCGCTCAGGTCCTGTCCGGACGAGAAGGCGCGCCCCGAGCCGGTCAGGAGCAGGGCGCGACATGCCTCATCGTGCTCGGCATCGGCGACAGCGGCGATCAGCGCCTTCTGCATCGGCTCGTTGAAGGCGTTGAGCCGCTGCGGCCGGTTGAGCGTGATGACGCGATACCCTTGGCGCTTTTCGACCAGAATCGGATTGTCGTCCATGGGTCGCACCTCAACGGGGTTGATTTCGATGTTACAAGCTGGGAGGACAGTCTGAAACCGTCCAAGGCGTCCCGACCATGCGTCAACTGTCGTCCCGCGACCGCGTCGAACAGGCTCTGGCCAACATCGCCAATCCCCAGGGTGAGGGCAGTCGCGCCTGCCTCACGGTCTATGCCGAGAATGCGCGCGCGGCGGCCGATGCCTCTGACACCCGGGCGAAAGCCGGCCAATCGCTCGGGCCGCTCGATGGTGCCGTGGTCAGCATCAAGGACCTCTACGACGTCAAAGGCGAGGTGACGCGGGCGGGCTCCCGTGTGCTCGCCGAGGAAGGGCTCGTCGCCAAGGCCGACGCGCCGGTGGTGGCGCGGCTCCGCGCGGCGGGCGCTGCGATCGTCGCCAAGACCAACATGAGCGAGTTCGCTTTTTCCGGCGTTGGCGCCAATCCGCATTTCGGCACCCCCGGCAATCCATTCGATCGCTCGCGGGCGCCGGGCGGCTCGACCTCGGGCGGTGCCGTCGCGGTGGCAGACGGCATGTGCGCGATCGCCATCGGCACGGACACCGGGGGCTCGACGCGCATTCCCGCCGCGCTGTGCGGCCTGGTCGGCTGGAAGCCCACGCAGCGGCGGGTGCCGACCGACGGCGCGTTCCCGCTGTCGTTCACGCTGGATTCGATCGGGCCGATGGCCAAGACGGTCGCGGAATGTGCGCTCGCCGACGCGGTGATGGCCGGCGAAGCGGCGGCGCCGCTTGAGCCTGTATCGCTCGCAGGGCTCCGCTTCGGCATCTGGCGGGGCATGCCGTTCGAGGGCATCGATGCGACGGTGGGTACCGCCTGGGAGGCGGCCATCTCGCGGCTCGGCAAGGCCGGCGTGCGCTTGAGCGACGAAAGCATCGCATTAGTCGATGACATGATCGCGGTCAATGCCAAGGGCGGCTTTGCCCCGACCGAGGCGTTTGCCATTCATCGGGAGCGGCTGAAGCGCAACGGCGCAGGCTTCGATCCGTTCATCCGCGTGCGCATCGAGCGCGGCGGCACCGTGCCGGCCTATGACTATATCGACATGGCGCAGACGCGGCGGCGGCTGGTCGCGGCGATGGACGCCCGGATGGAGCCGCTCGACGCGCTGATCCTGCCGACCACGCCGATCGTTGCACCCAGGCTCGCCGAGCTTGCTGCGCCGGACGAGTTCGGCCGCAAGAACGCGCTTCTCCTGCGCAACACCAATCCGGTCAATTTCTTCGACCTGTGCGCCATCTCGCTGCCGCTGCCCCGGCAAAACGGCCTGTCCAGCGGACTGATGCTGGTCGCCCGCAACGGCCAGGACCGGAGGCTGTTCGACATCGCAGCCTCGGTGGAAAAGGCATTGGCGGCCTAGCGGCCCACAGTCACCGCGCCAGATCGAAGTCGCCAAGTGCCTTCATCATCATTCGATGGTTTGCTGCGCCGAGACGCTCCGATAGGCGTGTCTCGTGAGCCGCAGCCAGCGCTTTGGCGCGCTTCAGCAGGGCCTGGCCCGACGACGTGAGTTGAAGGGCATGCGAGCGACGGTCGGTGGATGACGCCAGCCGTCGTGTCAGACCGCGCTTCTCGAGCCGATCCAGAAGTCGCACCAGTCGGGCGCGCTCGATCCCCAGCAACTCCGAAACGTCGGCCTGTGAAAGATCCGGATTGGCCCCGATGACGACCAGGACCGAGTATTGGGCGGGACGGATATCGACGTCCGAGAGCGTCTGGATGAAGTCCTGGAACACCGAAACCTGGGCCCGGCGCAGGAAATAGCCTAGATGGCCTTGGAGCACGCCCAAGTGTGGGCGCCTGTCGCCGTTCCGGCGTTTTTGAATGGATTTGGCGGCGCGGCGGTCGGTCAAACTCATGTCGTCAGAATTTCCGTTTCGCGACCATCAAGTGCGTCATTGCCCCTCAGCATAGTCGACACAAGGATGTTGACTAATTTTGTTGTCATGAGCAACAATATTGCTCCTTTGGCGGTGCGGACATGCCACGCTTCTCATACCAACCGCCCATTGCATATTCGACGGCAACCTAAGAACAATAGCGAACGTCTGGCGACTGATCCCGAGGGGAGGAGAATTCGATGAACCGCAAGCAAGGTGGACACATCACGCGGCGAAGCTTCACCGCAGGCGCTGCCGCCATCACCGGCATGGTCGCGGCGCCCGCGATCGTGCGCGGGCAAGGCGCAGCCCTCAAGGTCGGCGTGTTGCTGCCGCGCTCCGGCGCCCAGGCCGGCATCGGCCAGGACTGCTTCCGCGGCGTCGAGTTGGCGAACCCGATCTTCAAGAGCATCGGCCTGCCAGAGCTTGAGATCATGAACGCCGACACCGAAACCAACGTCGAGGTGGCGCGCTCGCGGGCCGAGAAGCTGATCGCCGACGGCGCCCAGGTGCTGATGGGCGCCTTCGATTCCGGCCAGACCAGCGCGATCGCCCAGGTCGCCGAGCAGAAGGGCGTGCCCTTCGTCATCAACATCGCAGCCGCCCCGCCGATCACCGAGCAGGGCTACAAGTTCGTGTTCCGCAACTTCCCGACGGCGGGGATGATCCTGGGCGACGCCTTCGCCAACCAGAAGGAGGTTTTCGCCGAAGCCGGCTCGGCGCCGAAGTCGGTGGTGTTCCTGCACGTCAACGACACATTCGGCACGGCGATGAAGAACGGCATCGGCGCGGTGATGCCGAAGTTCAATATGCCCTACGAGATCAAGGAGACGATCTCCTACGATCCGACCGCCCGCGATCTCTCGGTCGAGATTTCCAAGGCCAAGGCCACCGGCGCCGACGCGCTCCTGGTGGTGAGCCGCTTGAACGATGCCATCCTGCTGACCCGCGAGCTCGTCAAGCAGCGCTGGTCGCCGCAAGGCATCCTCAGCATGGGCCCCGGCTGGTACGAGGACCAATACTTGAAGACGTTGGGCAAGCTCGGCGACGGACCTCTCAGCTTCGTGCCCTGGTACGATCCGAACAAGAAGCTCTCCAAGCAGCTTGAGGCGGCGCTTGGCAAGAAGTATCCAGGCGTCAATCTCAACACCAACCATATCTACACATTCGAGGCGTTGATGGTGGCAGCCGACGCCTACAAGCGCGCCAAGTCGGCCGACCCTAAGGCGCTGGCCGACGCCATCCGCAAGACCAACATCACCGACAATGTCTCGACCGGCCCCGGCATCTCCTTCAACGAGAAAGGCCAGAACGACAAGCTGAAGGACTCCGCGATTCAGAACCGCGGCGGCAAGCTCGTCACTGTGGCGCCGAAGGGTTCGACCAATGCCAAGGCGCAGTGGCCGATGCTCGCTTACGACAAGCGCCACTAAGCACGTCGCTCGGTGGCCGCCGACATCTATCTCAACGTCGCGGTCAGCGGGGTCCTGACCGGTCTCGTCTACGGGCTGATGGCGCTTGGCTTGTCGGTCATTTTCGGCGTGGTCCGTGTGGTCAATTTCGCCCACGGCGAGATGATGATCGTGGCGATGTATCTCGCCGTGGTGCTGTTCACCCAACTCGGCCTCGACCCGCTCCTGATGATGCTGCCGATCGCCGCGGTGCTGTTCGGCGTCGGCTATGTCATGCAGCGGGTGCTGATCAATCCGTTCATCGCGCGGCCAGAGCACAGCCAGTTCATGCTGATGATCGCCGTCGCCATCATCATCGTGAACAGCCTCTTGATGATCTTCGGTCCCGATGCGCAAAGTGTGCAGACCTCCTATGCTTTCGACAGCTTCGCGCTTGGCCCGCTGATCGTCGATGCCACCAAGCTCTATGCGGGCATGGCCGCGATCCTGGTGGCGGCGGCGCTGTTCGCTTTCTTCCGGTTCGCGCCGCTCGGCAAGGCGATCCGGGCCTGCGCCGACAATTATACCGGTGCGCTGGTGGTCGGGCTCGACGTCAAGAAGCTCTACGCGCTGTCGTTCGGGCTTGGTGCGGCCTGCGTCGGCGCGGCCGGCGCGATCATCGTGCTGGTCGTCGACGTGACGCCGCCGCTCGGGCCCGCCTATACATTGCTGGCCTTTATCATTGTCATCGTCGGAGGGCTGGGCTCGATGCCCGGGGCGCTGCTTGGCGGCGTGCTGATCGGGCTGACCGAGGCGATGGGAGGTCTCTTCATCACGCCGTCGGCGAAAAGCATGCTGTCGTACGGCGTCCTCGTTCTGGTGCTGTTGTTCCGGCCGCAGGGCATCATGGGCAGGAAGCTGACATGATCGTGCGGCTGCTGCACGGCGTGCCCCGGCACACACTCCTGCTGCTCGGGCTGGTGCTGGCGGCGCTCGTCGTCGCCCCCGTGCTGGCCAACGATTATCTCCTCACCGTCCTCATCCTCATTCTCTACTTCGCCTACACCGGGCAGGCCTGGAACATCCTGATGGGATTTGCCGGGCAGCTTTCGCTCGGACACGCGCTCTATGTCGGGCTCGGCGCCTACGCGAGCGCGGCGCTGTACGTGCATTTCGGCATCGGACCGTGGCTCGGCATGCCGGTCGCGATCCTGATCTCGGCGGCGTGCGGCTTCATCATCGGCTTCCTGGCATTCCGCTTCGGCGTCGGCGGCGTCTATTTCGCCATCCTCACCATCGCGTTCTGCGAGTTCACCCGGATCGGCTTCGATCATTTCAACTGGGTCGGCGGTTCGGCCGGCCTGTTCCTGCCGGTCGCGCAACTACAGCCACAACGACGTCTGGCATCTGCGCGGCCAGCCGGTGATGTTCTACTACGTGATCCTGGCGCTGACCGCGGCGGCCTTTGTCATGTGCCATGCGCTGCTGCGCAGCCGCATCGGCTACTACTGGCAGGCGATCCGCGAGGACGAGCCGGCGGCGCGCGCGCTCGGCATCAACACCTTCCGCTACAAGATGCTGGCGATCATGATCTCGTCCGGCATGACGGCGCCGGCCGGCGTGTTCTACGCGTTCTATTACAACAACCTGTTTCCGGAGCAGACGTTCTTCATCCTCCGCTCGATCGAAATCATCCTGGGGCCGATCATCGGCGGCGTCGGCACGCTGTTCGGTCCGGTGATCGGCGCGTTCCTGCTCACCGGGCTGTCCGAGGGTCTGCAGGAACTGCTGACCAACTACGGGCTCGACACGCCCGGCGCCAAGCGCGTGTTCTATGGCGTCTGCCTGATGCTGGTGGTGATGGTGCTGCCGAACGGCATCTGGCCGCCGATTGCGCGCCTGCTTCGCGTGCAACGCCGCGGTCCGGAGGGCTGACCCATGGCGGCGCTGCTCGAAGTCACCAACGTGTCGAAGAATTTCTCCGGGCTGCGCGCCGTCGCGGACGTCAGCTTCTCGGTCCCCGAAGGAGCGGTGTTCGCGGTGATCGGGCCGAACGGCGCCGGCAAGACCACGCTGTTCAACCTGATCGCCGGCGTGATGCGGCCCGACACCGGTTCGATCGCGTTCCAGGGCGCGCGGATCGACCGGCTGGCGCCCGACGAGGTGTGCCGGCGCGGCATCGGCCGCACCTTCCAGATCGTGCGGCCGTTCCCGGGATTGAGCGTCGAGGACAATGTCGCGGTCGGCGCGCTGCTGCGCCACCCCGATCCCCCGGCGGCGATGCGCCGGGCCCATGAGATCCTCTGGCGTCTCGACCTGTTCGAAAAGCGCAGCCGTCTCGCCGGCGCGCTGACCTTGCCCGATCGCAAGCGTCTCGAAGTGGCGAGGGCGCTGGCAACCGAGCCGAAGCTTCTCCTGCTCGACGAGGTGATGGCGGGGCTGCGGCCGACCGAGACCGACCACATGGTCGGCATCCTCAAGAGGCTCAACCAGGACGGATTGACCATCCTGCTGATCGAGCACGTCATGCGGGCGGTGATGTCGGTGGCGAGCCGCGTTCTGGTGCTGCATCACGGCGCGGCCATCGCCGAGGGGACGCCCGAGGCCGTGGTGCGCGATCCGGCGGTGGTGGAATCGTATCTCGGCGCGGAGGCGGTGTGATGCTCACCGTCGAAGACCTCGAAGTGTGCTACGGCGACGTCCGCGCGCTGGACGGCGTCTCGCTCGAAGTGGCGGAGGGCGCGATCGTCGCCATCGTCGGCGCCAACGGCGCCGGCAAGACCACGCTGATCCGCACCATCGCCGGCATGCTGCGGCCGGCGCGCGGCACCATCAAGCTCCGCGGCGCCGGCATCGAAGGGCTGCCGTCGCTACAAGGTCTGCAACCTCGGCATCGGCCAGGTGGCGGAGGGCCGCCAGGTGTTTCCGACCTTGACCGTGCTGGAGAACCTGGAGATGGGCGCGATGCTGCCGCGGGCGCGCGCCGAGCAATCGCAAAATCTCGCGCGCGTGCTGGCGCTGTTTCCGCGGCTCGACGAGCGCAAGGACCAGGCGGCCGGCACGCTGTCCGGCGGCGAGCAGCAGATGCTGGCGATCGGCCGCTGCCTGATGGGCAAGCCCGACCTCGTGATGTTCGACGAGCCGTCGCTTGGGCTTGCGCCGGCGATCGTGCAGGACGCTGCTCAAGACCATCCGCGATCTCAACCGCGAGGGGCTGACCTGCGTGCTGGTGGAGCAGAACGTGGCGGTGTCGCTCAAGCTTGCGAGCCGCGCCTATGTGCTGGAGAACGGCCGCGTCACGCTGTCGGGCACCGGCGAGGCGCTGCTGGCCGACGACCGCGTGCGGCAGGCTTATCTCGGAATGTGAGACTAGCGCTTGCGCAGCGCTTCCAGCGCGCGGACCCGGACCGACAGCGGCGCGTCCGGAAACTCGCGGCGCAACTCCGACAGCATCTCGGCGGTGGAGCGGCTGCCGATCGCGATCAGCCGTTCGATGGCGCGGGTCATATCGTCCGGCAGGGCCGGACCGACCGGGGTGACATCGTCGGTGCTCGGCAGCGGCGCAAAGGCGTTCATGCGAATCATCCCGATCCACGCTAGTCACGAGGCCTGCGAAAGGGAATCCGCTTTCGCCAAAAAACGTGCGTAAACAACAGGCTAGTGCCTATTTCCGATTCAGTTGGAAGGCTCCCGGCGGACCATCCAACGCGGCAAGCGTGCCAGGGTTCCGTTAACGCCCGGTCGACGGCCCGTCAGGCCGCCTCTATATGTCCGGTGCATAACCAAGGAGCGTTGCGATGAAGCTTTATTTTGCGCCCGGCGCCTGCTCGCTTTCGCCGCACATCGTGCTGCGCGAGACCGGCATGAAGTTCGACCTCGAGCAGGTCAACAACCAGGAAAAGAAGACCAAGTCGGGCACCGATTACTGGTCGATCAACCCCAAGGGCCAGGTGCCCGTGCTCGAATTCGACAACGGCGAGCGCCTCACCGAAGGCCCGGTGATCGTGCAGTGGATCTCCGACCAGAACCCTTCGGCGGGTCTGATGCCGGCCGCCGGCACGCCCGAGCGCTACCGCGTGCTGGAGTGGCTGAACTTCATCACCTCCGAATTGCACAAGGTCTACGGCCCGCTGTTCCGGCCGACCACGCCCGACGCCTTCAAGGACATCTCCAAGGAGACCCTCGGCAAGCGCTTCGACTGGCTCGACAAGCAACTCGCCGGCAAGAAGTACCTGATGGGCGACACGTTCACCGTCGCCGACGCCTACCTGTTCACCATCCTGCGCTGGTCGGAGCGGGTGAAGCTCGATCTCAGCAAGTGGACCAACATCACCGACTACATGAAGCGCGTCCAGGCGCGCCCGAAGGTGCAGGAGGCGATGAAGGCGGAAGGGTTGATTCAGTAGCATCGGCATTATGCCGCGGAATTCAGGTTCAGTTTTCAGGCAAGCCTCCACCGTTTCCGCGGCAGGTTTTCTGCCCGGATCATTTCGGCCGATGCCTCCTTCGGAAAAGTCCGAGGGGGGCGCGGGACGCCGGGGGTCCAGCGGACCCACGGGCTCAGATCCCTCGCGGGACCGGAGCAGATGCCGTTCCCGGCCGGGATCGGCATCTCGATATTGGGTAGAACCGCAAGTCCGCCTTCTCTCCAGCGTCCCGCGCGCGATGTTTGAGGTTTGCTCCGCACGTCCCCCGGTGGTCTGAGTTTGCTAACCACCGCTGTGAGCCTCGACGACACCTGGCCGCTTGGCGCGGAGTTACGGCGTCGCCACCAAAGAGACTCGTGACGCCAACCTGTGGCGCCAGGAACCGTGCGGCTTGGACCTGCCTCGCGTTGGGTGTGCATCTTGCACCCGTGCGAGGCCCACCGCTCTCCGGTCCCGCTTCATCGACGCATCGCGAAGCGCCCTCGGATGGACCGGCCTGCGCGCAGTATCAGGCCGTCGGAGGGGTGCGGGGATAAGTTCGCCAAGCGATTTATTTGCAGGGCGCGAACTTTATTTTGCGGGATAAGAACTTATCCCCGCGGGGATAGCACGGCGCTTGCTTCTATCCCCGGCGGTGCGCACCCCGTCACCCCGGCCGAGGTCGCGAGCGAGCAGCCGGAATCCAGAGCCGTTTCGCACGACGTAAGCCTTGCTCTGGATTCCGGGCTTCGCGCGCTACCGCTCGCGCCCGGCGGAATGACGGCGCGGCGGACCGTTCCTACTTCAATCGCGTGAACAGGCGGCGCGGATTGCCGTCGGAGATCGCGTCGCTGTCGGACTTGGAGAGGCCGGCGGCGGCGAGCAGCGCCAGCGGCTCCATGTCGGCCGGCGGAAACGAATAGTCGGTGCCGAGGTGGACGTTGCCGATGCCGGCGATGTCGATCAGGAAGCGCAGCGCCTTCGGCGCATGGACGATGCTGTCGTAGTGCATCTGGGTGGCGTAGGCCGACGGCGTCTTCGCTGCGACGTTGCCCTGCTGCGCCGTCGCTGTTCTGAA
>CAWAWF010000008.1:0-484628 GCA_963785665.1 uncultured Alphaproteobacteria bacterium | reverse complement strand
TTTCTGACTATACCCTGGACGCCTGTTCCCGCGTCTTTATCACCCAGGTCGGCCTCGCGCCCGTTGACCACTTCCATCCCAGTGGCCGGGATTCAGTCGGGAGAACCTAATGCGCGCCATGCCTAACTTTAGCGGTGATCGCAGGCAGTTTCAGCTTAACCGATAAGTTACCCGATGATCGTCATGAGCATCGCGTCGGCAACCGCTGCGAGCGTCGAGGCGAGCGCGCCGAATAATGGCTAACGATAGAGATCGTCAGTGCTTCGAGCGTTCGGCAGAACGGCGTAAAGCGGAAGAGTTCCGCAACAATCGCCGTAACCTCGAACGGCCAACGCGGCACCGTCAGGGATGCGGGTGCGGTGGCGTTCTCAAGATAGTCATAGGGGGCGACTTCTCGAAAGAGTTTATTAGCGGCGCTGATCACCAATCCAAATAATCAGCGATGGGGTCGGTTAGGTTTGAATTCGTCCTCGATCTGAAAACCGCGCGGCGGCCGGGTATGAGCATGCCTACAGCTTTGTCGTCTGCCGACGCGGGACCTCAATCCTGTTTAATGCGGTGCGACGTGACGACTGGCACTTCGCGACCATTCCAGAAGCGTCCGTTCAAGGTGTCGCTCGGGGGCGAAGTGGACATGCGGGCACATCCCTCATTCGCGGCATTTGGAGTGAGCGGCGGACATGTCGGTGGACGGGGAATGACCCCGATGCATGGCTCCGTTTTCCCTTAAAACCGAGATGACCGGGTAGCCTGATAATGGCCTACGTGCGCGGCATGCCGCTTCTACCGCCACCACTTTTGCACCTGAAGATCGTCCCCGCGTCGGCGCGGACTGCCCGTTTGGAAGTCCAAACTGCGCTGGAAATTTGAGAAGCCGTCATCGCCCCGCAAGTTGTCGGTCGTAACGCCGAAATCGGTGGCAGGCCGGCGGGTTATAAAGCCACCCTGAGGCTGGTTGCTCAGCACCGCGACGAACTCGGTGCGATAGTTGGTCTCCTTGCTCAACGGCTCGTCCGAGATGACGATCGAGGATCGCGGCATCGCAGTCGGCGCGATGCGATCGAGAATATCCTTCGGAATCGTGATGCGGTCGAGCGCGTCCTTGGCGTCGTCGGCGTTGTCGATGGTGACGGCGGTCCAGCGCAGCCCGCCATCACTCGCCGCCATCGCGGTGAACACATGCGTACCGATCCGTTTGCCTGGATCGCGGATCGTAACCGGGACCTCGATACTTGCGTCGAACACCTCGCCGCCGTCCGGAAACCGCTTGTGCGTGTTGCGCCGCACGTAAAGCTTTCGTGTCGCGCGGCTGATGTAGACCGAAACCGGCTCGACGGCGAGCTTCGCATCGCTCGCCGCCTTGGCGGTCTCAGCCATCTTGGTCTCGGCCGCCTTGGCGGCGTCCTTTGCGGCGGCTGCGGCGTCGAGCTTCGACTTCGCCTCGGCCTTGACAGTGTCGAGCTGCGTCGCCAGTTCGGCGGCCTTGGTGGTGGCCTTCTGGTTCTGCTCCTCCTCTCGTGCCTTGGTTTCGGCCGTCTGTGCAGCGACGAGCCACCTACCGGCAACCGCGACCTCGGTATCGGCGCGGGTCTTGGCCGCTACCAGTCTGCGGAGCGACGCCGCGAGCTGCGCCGCCTCGCGCGCCGCTGTCGCGGCGGCCTTCCTCGCCGCGTTCGCCGATCTCGCGACCTCTGCCGCCTCGCGGGCGAGCGTCTCGGCACGCGCTGGAGCAGCGGCGACGGCCTCGGCCTTCGGCATAAACAGCGTCGGATGGGAAAAATCGATCGGGGCAGCGTCGTCCGGCGAGATGATCACCCGCATCCCGATCCGCGTCTTGTCGAACAGCTTCTCGGCAAAGCCGTAGGGCATGCGGACGCAGCCGTGCGAGGCCGCATAGCCGGGCAGTGGCCCGCCGTGCAGTGCGATGCCATTCCAGGTGATGCGCTGCATGTTCGGCATCCAAGCATCGTCATACATGCTGGAGTGATGGTCCTTGTCCTTCTCGAGGACGGCAAAGATCCCGGCGGGCGTTTCGCGTCCCCCGACGCCAGTCGACACCGGTGCGCTAAATATCCAGCCATCGGCGTCGTAGAACGTGACCTGTTGGGTCTTGATCGACACGATCGCCATGATTGGCTCGCCGGCATCGCGCGCCGCCGAAGACTCTTTAATTTGCGCAGGATGGGCCTGTTTGGCCGCGACGTCGGCGGCCGGCACTGTCAGCGCAGCCATCGCCGCGAGCGCTACGATAGATAGAGGCCGCCAACGCCGCATCGCCACGGTGAATCGAGCCGTCGCCAATCGAATAACCATCTCCTACTCCGGTTGACATGCCTGCCCGTGCTTGCATCAATCAAAGTGTCGGAGCGCGAATTTTCAATCACGAAACGGCGCCATGTTGCATTCCATGCCGCCGATTCACTCTTACGACGATCAGCACGTTTCGCAGCGGTTGTCTTATAGGACACCCCTCATGTGAGGAAGGGTGTTTCGCGGTTGAATTTCGCATAACCGACATCTCGTGACATCGGTTTCTTGACGCTTGCCGGAGAGTTACTCCGCCCAAGACAGCCCCACATCTCGGCCGGCCGCCTATCTCGAAGTTCAGCGCAGCATTGGCTGCCAACTGCTCGGTTGGAGGTAATTTTGTACCCGTGAGTCTTGGCCGCCATTTGCATGAGTCGGATTGGGGTGCGATACGGTTTCCGCGCTATGGTTCATGCTAGATCCCGCCGATGAGAGGCGGCCGGAAGCAACAGCGACGCGGGCTTTGGGGACCGAGAAATGCGATCTGCATGGTGGGCCTGCATCCTCCTGGGGGTCCTGACGTGCTTGCTGAGCGACTCGTTTTTGAAAGAGCCGTCGTTGCCCAACCTGTCATCGGGCGTGCCTGACAAGGTGGAGTGGCGTCCACTCGATCACCATTCAGAGCAACTGTTGCTTCACAAGGACGAGGCGCTTTTGCAGGCCGTTGACCCGGCCCCGGCCGATTTGAGGCCTGATCCGTTACCTATCACTCAGGATCAACAGCGTCTGCACGCGGGCGGCACTCGGAGCATCGAGTTCGCTGGCCCAAACGATACAAGACAAAATCTTTCTTACTTGGCTTTTTATGCTTATTCGGAATTGCCCCCTGAGACCAAACCAGCCGATACCGTTCTCAACTCTCTCAAGGCGTTTCCGCCCGGAACGCCAGTCGACGAGATCAAGCGGGTCGCAGACGTATTGAGAATGGACTTCACCTTCTTAAAGACGGTCGCAAAGATCGAATCGGACTTCGATCCCAAGCAGCGCACCGGTTCGTACATTGGCTTGTTCCAACTTAGCAAATATGAATTCCAAAAATACGGATCTGGCGACATTCTTGTCCCGCGGGACAACACGGTCGCTGCCGCCTTGAAATTCATGACTGAAGCAATTCTGTTTGAGATGTTCACTCACAGGAATCCTACCTTGAACGACATGTACCTCATTCACCAACAAGGGGTAGATGGCGCGGCAGAACACGTAAGCCACCCTGACCGCCTTGCATGGCGATCAATGTGCGCGACAGACGAAGGGAAGGAAAAGGGCGAAAGGTGGTGCAAGCGCGCCATCTGGGGCAATACACTTCCGGCCACCAAACGCGTCTGGAAAAATGTCAATAACGTCAGCTCGGGGGCCTTTGTCAGCATGTGGCAACAGCGCGTGTCCCATTTTTATGCGCGATATTCTAATGCCGTTTCGAACTGATTAGCGGCGGCGAGCATGAGCGCGCCCTGTCGGTGTCAGCCTGGCATGTCGCCGAACGCGCTGAGTGGGCAACGACAGCAGGGCACGGAATAGCAGGCGATACACTCGGACAACTCCGGCCTGACGCCACTCTCGAAGTCTATCGCGGGTGGAGATGCGTAGAGACGATCCTGCGGCGCGCCGCGCCGTTCCGGAATTGGCTTCCGCCGCCAGATGGTCTCCGGGCCAGGCTTGAGTGCTCGAAATGTCACCGGATGCATGGTGGCGTGTTCCGTCTGAAGTTTCGCAAGGATGGTCGCCCCGGGATGACGACGGAGCCGATCTGGTCATTCTATCCTATCCCATATATTTCGGGGAGATCGTTCCCAAGCATACGGTCTGCCGCGGCGGCCCTATTCTGCAAAGGGTCCGGAAGAAAACCGAAAGCGATCCGAAAAAGGCACGCCTTCACGGACTTAGCCGTCACGCCTGTCGCCGACGACGAGACCTTCACCCGAAAACGCAATGTTAAGCAGCATTCCGTGAGGAAATCCGCCGCGCTGAGTACTCGATAGCGGCGGCGCTATCTCCCAGCCGGTGGAACAGGGGCAACAGTGCGAGCCCGGCAGGTGTCAACCGAATCGCTCCCTCACGCTCGAACAGCGTTACGCCGAGCTGTGCCTCTAGTCGTTTGATCGCTGCCGATAAGGTTGGTTGCGCAACACCGACAACTCTTGCCGCTCGGGTAAAGCTGCCGTGCTCGCAGATTGCGATACAATATTTCACGGACTTCAGGTTCATGGGTCGTCACCGACACAGGCAAACTGAAGCCGCCCCTACGCTCATTCAGCATGAAAATTGAACCCGAGGCAACCTCTCAGCGGTTTTCTTTATTGGCATCGCTTGTGAGCATTCAGATTCCGTGGCATGGGATTTCACCGCGATCCTGCCACCAAATGTCGCTTGGGGGAACAGCGCCGCATCTCGCGGCCTAATTCGGCGGCAAAACGATTTGGGCGTTGCGGCTATCCCTCTTGACGATGATAATCGTGCCGCTTTGGATCGTAAAGGTTCCTCCCAGCAGCTTCGGAATTTTATCGGTAAGCGGCGAGGGCAGGGGGATTATTGTGCCTGTCACGGTATCACCGACGTTGATCGGAGGGTTGGGTGGGCCTGAATAAGGGGCCGGCTTGATATACTCTTTGATCAATTGAATTTCTTCGCGCGACAGCTCTAATGCTTGATTGGCATTCGGCCGGTTTTTCTCAACGCCGGGTTTGTTCGGCGCACCACCCGGTTGTTCGGTATCTCTCCTTGTCTTTTCGACCTGTTCCAGTTTTGCTAGACGCGCGTTGAGCGGTAAGAGCTCTCGCTGGAGCCTGCCCACTTCTGATTTCAATAACTTTATCTGACCAAGTGCAATTGCGGCGCCCACGCATGTCACCACCACCACCGAGCTGAGTAATGCGAATGCCGCGCCTCCCGCCTTTCCAATAACGCGCGCGGTCTTTTCCGATGGAATGTCCTGGACAAAATGCCGCCGCCAAAGCGCGAGCATTCGGCGTTGCTTCGTGGCAATGAACGCGCGAAGGTTTGCAAGCCTAGATGATTCTCGAATTGGCGCATGAACCCGAGAATCGATGCTCAGCCGCAAGAATGCGGGAGCATCACGAACCTCCGCATCCGCGGGCCCAGGCGCCGATTGAAGATGGTCGCTGTCTCCAGGGGGAGCAAAACGCTCGGGTTGTTCGGCCTGATCTCCATTCACGATAGGAATTCCGACCTCGCAGCTGGCTGCTTCATCGTGTGAGGCGTCGCCGGGTTATCTAGCCAAGGCATTCACATAGCCAATTTGAATTTCACGATACCGCTCGCGACCAAAGGCAACTCCCTGCTGGGACCGACAATGCACCGCTGAAAAACTTTAGCGACCAGGATTGTCCGGACGATCCTTAACCCACAGACATGACAATATCGAACGCCACGTCCGGAATCCACCGGACTGGTGATATGCTATATCTCACTGGCTCTTTTCGCTCAGATCGGCCGGGCTCCTCCAGCGCCCCCAGCCCTCTCGGTGAGCCTTCATGTATTCACCTCAAACAGGGTGAAACCGTTCTTGATGAAATCGGCACCGAATTGCCGGTCGTCGCCGCCGCCCGCCGCAAAACCGGCCCAAGGGGTGAGCAACGGGTGACGCTTGCCCCCGCCGCCCGGACACGCGAAGCCACAGCAAAGCTTCGAATACTAAATGCCCTGGTACGCTAAACTTGATTCGCTGCAATGCTGGTGCGTCGCGTTGACCTCTTGAAGTCAGCTGTCCTAACCGCAAACGATGGGCGAGACCGTGGTCGAAACGACATTATGTCCGAAATGTAAATCGGTGATGCATTTCGTGACGCGGTCACCCCATCCGATTGCCCACGGGATGATGCGTCACACCTATCTTTGTGAGAAATGCAATCAGACCAAAACTTACATGCTGCCAAAGAGCGAAACATTGCAGGCAAGCCAACGAGCCCCAGAGGGCCGTGACGGTGGGCGGTGAAGCAGCGCCATCCTAATTGCGCTTGGTCGGCTATGCGGCTGTCAGATCGCCCGCATGTCCTGGTCGGTCGCGGGATGATGCGTTCGTGGCGATGGACAGCAGCCGGCAATGGAGGCGGCCGAGGGTTGCAGACGGATGCGTACAAACGTTTGCCATAGTCAAAGTCCAGCCAAATAGCGAACCTGCGTCGAGCCTGTGGGCGCCCAGGGGTGCGGCCGTGGCGTTTCTGGAGTGCCCTGATTTAAGACAAATATACTTTGGGATGGCGGCTGCTGTTTTCCGTCCCTTCGCATTATAAACCGTAACGATTGACGATTACCTTCGCCGCGTGCCGTTCTCGTGTCTGAAGCTTCGGTACTCGCTGACCGGGAGACCCGGAAAAACGTCGGGAACCTTTTGTCCGTCGCAGACCGTGATAATTTGAAGTTCCATTTTACGGGATTATTAGGTTGTTTTCGGATAAGCAACATCGATGTCGCAAAAGCGCACTGATCGACGGAAGTCCATCGACTATCCGTGCTGGATCGATGTTGGTCCTGACCAGCCGCTAATCGAATGTCGACTCCAGGACGTTTCGAAATCAGGGATGAGGCTCGCCGGAGTCGCGCCCGACCTCATCGCCGACGAGGTCACCTTGCATCTGACATCGGACCGCACGGTCAGCCGCCAATGCCGCGTCGTATGGCGAGACGGCGACGCACTCGGATTGCGCTGTCTGCAGCAAAAGGTCACGAAGTTAAAAAGAAACGTGGCGACAGTCGACCTAGACGTATAGCGCCGACCACCCGGCGGCCTTTGGTGCTGCCGGGGCAACCCGTGCGACCTACTTCGCGCATAGTGTCCTCCGGTCAGGGTGCAAAAATACCGTCAAAATACCGCGTAATATGACGCCGCCGAGGGACCGAAGCCGCTGCGGTTTGGGGCGACCTATCTCGCCGGAGACATCGATCAAGAAGACCGTGGCGCGCCCTCCCGATCGTGCGTGTGCTGGAGTCGTCGGCATCGAAACTGGGTGAGTTTCCGCCCAAAGTCTGCCGGCCACCGCAGCGGCTCGACATGAAATTGCGCCCGCGCGGTTGAGCCCGTCGGCGGCGAGCCCGAACTGCACCACGAGCTCGCCGGAAGGTCGGGAGGCGCCGCCTCGCCGCGCTTTTCCTGCCACAACCGGATCAGCGCGGTCTCGTCGCGGCCCATGTAGATGCGGGCGTCGTAGCCGCCGACGTGGCCTCGGTTCGAGACTGCGGCACGGGATGACCACCGATGCCCGCTCCGGGTGGCGAAGGTTGTCGTCGCCTGGGCCGATCTCCCGGTCGGTCGCTCGGTCAAATTCGACCTGGTGATCAATCTCAAGACCGACAAAACCCTGGTCTCAGGGTTGCCGGCCGGTTGCTGGTGGGCTGCCGACGAGGTGATTGAGTGACGGCGGGACGTCATCACGTTCATCGGTGGCAGCATGGCGTGGCCGCTTGCAGCGCGGGGGCAGCAAGCGCAAACGGTGGCGTTCGTCTGATTTCCGCATCCGGTGGTCTTCGAGGCGGTTCTCCTTCATTTGACGCGTTGCGCGACGGAGTGCCCGATCTATGGGACGCCACAAACGGCACCTCTCAGCGATGCGATAAAGGTGGCGGCGCAATCGGCATCGATCGATCATTGTGTCATGGAATTTTCGCGACAGTGCGGGATGGGCAGTCGAGCTCGCTCGCGCCTTAAAGGAGGATCATCTGCAAGCGATCATCAGTTCGGTTCTCCGCTCATCTGCCAAGCTGGGCCCAAGCTCGCGCAAACTTTGTCTAATCACCGTGTCCCTGAATATCGCAACTCATACTTCCCTACGATTCAAAGGAACGACCGATGCTGACAGTTACGACGATGTGTCTCACATCGCCGCATCGGTCTTCCAGGTTCACGGCGCAGATGGCGCCGGTGAGGTGGTCATTCGCCGTCAGTTGAAAGCGTCGCGCCGTCCTGACGTCCTTCCAAAGCTGCGACCGTGTCGAATTGCGTCCGGGTCTCGCGCCTCGTCGCACCATCGCTCGCGCAAAATCGGGGGGCCCGTGCCGATCGTCGGGACTCGCGCCTCGGAAGCAATCGCCGTGAGCAGGTCCAGCGGTGAGCACGCTATCAAATGAAGTGTTCGCCGCAGCAACGGCGGAATGTTTCACTTCGTAACGAACGTCGAGTTCCCGGTGAACGTGCGTTCATTAAAAAAGCCCGGTCCTCTCCGGAACGCAGCACTCGCCCTGCCGATTATTCTACAGGGCGATTGACGACCCAGGAGAACCGAAATGGTTGAACTGAAGAAAATCGGAATGGCGCTGCTCGCCGCGGCGACCATCGCTGGCTCCGTGGCGACCACCACGACAAGCGCCGAGGCCCGAGGGGGTCATGGTGGTTGGCGCGGTGGCGGCTTTGGCGTCGGTGCTGGTCTGGCCACCGGCTTAGCAGTCGGTGCCCTTGGCGCCGGCTACGCGTATGGCGGTTACCCCTACGGCTATGGCCCTGGTTACGGCTATGGTCCGGGCTACGGTGCTTACGCTTACGGTGGTGGATATGGCGGCGACTGCGTGATTAGGCGCCGCGTGTACCATGGCCCCTACGGGCCGGTCGTGCGGCACGTCCGCGTTTGCTACTGACGTGTCGTCCAAGGAACGCCAAGAGGGACACCAACGACGGGCGTCGTTATGGAACGTTGGTCTACCGACCGCGTTAAATTGACGGCATTTTGCCAAAAGGAGAACTCAATGAAGAAACTCATGCTCGTTGCTGCAATCGTCGCAGTGACTACGCCGGCGTTCGCCGACTACTATGTGGTGCGCGACGCGAGCACG
Source organism: uncultured Alphaproteobacteria bacterium (assembly GCA_963785665.1). Taxonomy (GTDB): domain Bacteria; phylum Pseudomonadota; class Alphaproteobacteria; order Rhizobiales; family Xanthobacteraceae; genus Z2-YC6860. Next base: position 475,541 of record CAWAWF010000008.1, on the reverse strand, counting down.
AAAAAGTGCACTGTCGTCGACAAGAAGCCGACCGTTACGACCACGACTGTGGTTGGCGACGGTACCGTCTACAAGAACTCGCGAAGAGGCAATGACCGGTATGAAGACGGTTAAGGTTTGCAGCGAGTAATATAGTTACGACGAGAAACAGCCCGTCCATGCGGCAGCGTGGGCGGGCTTTTCGTTTAACCACGGCTGACGCTGCAGTGTGTGATGCTGTGGCCTAACACAAAAACGCACTCACGCGTTCGCTTCGTACGGTTCGAGGAACGGGTGTGCCTTGTCGGCGGTAGGGATTGAGGCTGGCGGCCTCCTCAAGAGATCAATTTGAACGGTGCCCTGAGGAAGATCGAGCTTTCGGGTTGCATGAGGCGGCGAGGGAATTCATCCTCGGTCTTGGCAGCGCAATGGCGCTGCAGCCTCACGCCGTGCGCGCGCAGCAGTCCCGGCGGATGCCGCGGATCGGCATCATCTCCCAAACGGCGGAAGCCGACCGGGACAACCGAATTTGTGGATACGCGCCCTGTGGGACACTCGAAACATTACTCGCTGGGGCAGGGGGGTGCGAGGTGCGAAAAATGAGAGGCCTGGCAGCACAGCCGGAAACGGCTGTTATCCGCCCAAGCAAGATTACCGAGCTCGGGTGACAAATGCGCCCCGCCCGTAAGTTGGCGGCGGCTAATACGAGGCGATTTGCTTTGGCTAGTCCCGGCGCGACAAGATGTTCGCCGCCGCGTCTTCTCGGACGAACTTCGCCGAGAAAGCCAAAGGCGGTCGCAGCAAAAGGACGTTTTTTGGGGCGGACGACGGGCCATGTCTGCCATCTGGAAAAATGCCGTTAAAATGTGCTGGTCGTTTCGAATCCCGCTCTCCGTTGCAGTCCGCGCGCGCCCTCCAGGGGCCACGCCGCAGGTTCGTTTGCATGAGGCTAACCAGCAGTGGCCCCAATCAAAAAGAAAGAAGCGGTTAGACAGAAAAATGCCGGTATGCATTAAGACAAAAGTTGAAGCGTTGTCCGCCAACACGCCCGACATCTTGAAGACCGATCTGGTCGTCAGTTCACCGGCACCCACACGATTCTGGTCGCGCCATTCACCGACCGCAACCGCAACCCGGACGTTGCCACGTTAGCCATTCGCGGTAACGGCGATTGTTGCGGAACTCTTCCGCGTTGCGCCGTTCTTTGGAACGCCGGAAGCGCTGACGAGCTTCTTCATAACGGCATTCGTCGGTGCGTGCGCTTCGACGGTCGCAGCGGTTGCCGACGCGGTGCTCACGACGATCATCGGTTGGCCTATCGGTCTCCACTTTGCGCCGGTGTTGGTCTCTTCGATCGGATCGCTGATTACTTCCTTCTTCGCGCCTTTCTTCGCGAGGCTGTTCAGATTGGTGCCCCACATCAGATTGGTGCCCCACATCAGATTGGTGCTCTACATCAGGTGGGGGCGAAGAAGGCCGTCGCAGCGGCTGATCTGGCGAGACTACCTGTCCGCACATAATTCCGTTCGGAACCGCTACGCAGGCCTCCTCGGCTAGCGAGACTTGCGTCAAGAAACAGCCCGCGATCACCGCTAAAGGCAGGCCTATGGCGCGCATTTAGTTTCTCCTGACGGATTCATGGACTTGGTCAACTTACCAGAGGGGAACCGCAATGGGGAGATTCATATCCCCTGCCTCAGCGATGGCCGCGAAGGAATGAAAACAGATGCGCGCCTGCAACTATAGGCGCCGAATTTCAGACACTTGTCTGCAACCGGGGGGTCCTTAATCGCCATCTTCGCAGAAGGAACCCGACGCCGCGGAGCGGTTGCTGGCGCCTGTTATTTTGTTGGGCCAAGATATACGGAACTGTCCCGCTCTTCTACTCGCACTATCGAGATTGGCGCAGCGATAAGTCGGACGGCCGCAACGAATTTGCGCTATAAACTCGCAAACAGGGAGGCGTCGCGAAAGCAGCGTTCTCGCTGGACAGATGAAACTCGTCCATTTTTGTGAACCGGTGGAGAAGATTTTGATAGAATTGACGGATGAGGAAAGAGCAGAAATCCTCGATGTAGCTCGCCGGGGCGTGCGACGGTGCCGGGATGCAATGGTCAAACTGCGCTTTACCGATCCGCAGCACAGCACGGAAATGCGTCGACAGCTGGAAGAGACCGCCAACATGTGGGAGAGCCTGGCCGTTTCGACAGAGCCGGGACGCCCGGAACCCTCTGAGCTTCGCGAAGTTCAAAGTCCGCAGCTGTCAGCACCCCTCTCCGAAATCGAACGGACATTCGAAAAACAATAATTCCGCTGGGCAAGCCGGCGAGGTCGCTCGATACCCAGCTATCGTCACGCCAAGAGAAATCGGCGAAATCGAGACGCGTAAAACAGCCCGCCCGAACGCTGGAGGCCTCCCGGCGGGGACGACGGGAGAAACGTCCGAGTGAGTCAAATGTTCATCGTTGGATCAGCGCGTCGAGAAAAAACGTGCAGAACCCGGTTTGCTTCGCAATCGTTCAATCAGCAGGACGCCGTCATTGTCCCAGTTTTGTTCCTATCAGTAGCCCGCAATGTGAAGAAGACGCAGCCAAGGAATAGTGAACCCGGTCACGAAACCAATTGAGGCTTGAATCACATAAAAGCATGTTGCGAGCTTGAGGGTGGTCATGGGGCCATTCACCAGACTGTTTTCAATCTATGAATACAACTTCTTCTCCGCACTCTTGCGCTAATTGTTTTTGCCGTAAAGGCCAGAGTTTTGATAACCTAACTTAGTAAGGTTGCATTCAAAGACTCAAGCACGTTGACGCGATCAAGTCGCGCGACCGGCGCATCCCAATCGCCGGAGTAACCGTGCCAACTAGGTCGCGCCCAACGCAAACCGACATGTTTCGGGGCGGTGCCGACTTCAATTACACTGAGTGGTGGCTCGGATCGTAGGTCACCACGGTGCCGTGTGCGCCGTCCGGGCCGGACGCAAAGCCACTAGCATCGTACTGGCCCAACAGACTGATATTGGCGGTATGCGCGCCGTCGCTCACCTGCAAAATCCCACCTGCACCATCTTGATTGGCAAGAAAAGCGAGTGATATGCCGCTCGCAGACACCATGTCTGTAAGGTCAAGGTGATCGTTTGCGTCGAAGCCGCCAATCTTGCCGGAGAAGTCAATCGAATCGTTCATGACCAGCATTGCGGCGGCGTCAGCTGCCAGCGTTGTGTTGACGGTGGTGGCAGCCCCGAATGTCACGGTAGCGGCGCCGTCGACGAGCACGGCGCCTGAACCTGAGACGGCGCCGTTCAGCGTGATATTGCTGCCGTTGGCCCAAATCAATCCGCTGTTCTCGATGCCGCTGTTGACCACCAAGCCGCCACCGCCGGTGGATTCGAGCGTGCCGGAGTTTTCTATGACGTTGGTTCCGGTGTTGATGGTCAACGCGTGACTTCCGGTGGCGATGATGTGCCCACTATTGATCAGGTCCAACTCGCCTGCGCCGAGCTGGCCGGCGCCGGCGATTGTGTTGTCCACGTTGTTAAATGTTACGTCATTCGACGTGCCGGAAACGACGTTGCCATCATCATCCGATAGAGTGACCTGGCCGGCACCATGCAGGGTGATGCCATCCTGAATGATCTGCAGGAGCGTGCCGCTTGTTGTCGAGTCGAGTTCGATGGTGCCCGTGTTGTTGACGTCGCCACTAAGCGGCAGCATCGCCCCATCGCTAAGTACCATCGATCCGGCGTTGTCGAGCGTCGGCATCTGATCAAACACAAAATCGCCGCTTGTCAGCGATGCGGCATCCAACCCATGCAAGGTAATGGCTTGCCCGTTGCCGAGGTCGATGGTGGCCTCACCAACCGAGTTGTTGGCGATGTGGAGGTCGGCGAAACTGCTAATTCCGCCGAAATCAATCAAATCGATTTTGTCCGAAGTAACATTGAAATTGTAAATGTTGTCATTGCTGATCGGATTAGAGAATACAGAACAGATCGTTCGCACCGGTTCCGGTCAGTGTGTCGCTGCCCGACCACGCAAAAATCGACGAACCAGGTGCGAAGGCTTCGACGTTGTCGCCAAAAATTGCGGAGACGTGGGAGCCGTCGGTGGAAGTCCACTCTTCGCTCGCATGCAGCAAGACCGCGCCCGTGTAATTGGCAGGGGTCGTGATCGTCAGGTTGCTAACATCGTTTGTTTGTACGCTCCAAACGCCGTTTCCGAGATCAGTCCCGTGATTTAAATGCCAGTCGAGGGGCACGCCGGAAAACGTGAGAGAAATGAGCGAGTTGGCAGCAGACGGCGGATTTTCGAGCGCGAGGTTGATCGGACTTCCTGCCGTGCCTGCAGGTGCAGGAGGCTCGTTAACCCCCAGGTGTGGCGACAGGGTGACGTCGGCCCCGGATGTGTCCGCCGGTGTATTGGTCGCGGTGTCACTGATCGTGCCGTTGACGCCGGTTATCGCAAGCGCCGTGGTCTTTTGGTTTCCCGAATTGCTGGGTGTGTAGCTGAAGATAAGATCTTGGCTACCCGAACCGCTAACGTAAGTGGCGACAGCGCCGACGTTTAGGGACAGGGTCGGCGTCCCGGTGACTGAAACGTTCTGACTGAAATGGATGTCAATGAGCGCTGCACCAGAGGCGTTTCCCGCATTGTGATCAATTTCGTTTCCATGATTGTTTTTAAGAGTGTAGGTAACTCCGGTCACGTCGACCTGCACGTCATCGGTGCCGTCGATTGTAATGGTGATGACCTGCGCGGTCCCGTCCACGGTATGGACGGTAAAGGTGTCGGTAGTCGACTGGCCGTTGTTGAGCGCCTGAACGGCGGCGTTGCTGTTGTCCAGCGTGTAGGTCCAGGTGCCGGCCGCCGTCATCTGGAAGGTGCCGTAGCCATGGTCGGTGGCCGATCCGGCCGCCGCCACGGTGAAGCTGTTGGCGGCATTGTCGACGTCGGTGTCGGTCAGCGTGCCGGTCGCGGTCGGCGTGCCCGGCGTGCCGTTGGCGACGCCGCCGGCCTCGACCACGGTGCCGCTCGAGGTGCCGGAGATCACCGCGGCGTCGTTGCTGCCGTCGATGGTGACGGTGACGATCTGCGCGGTGCCGTCGGCGGTGGTGACGGTGAAGGTGTCGGTCAGATGGCCGCCGACATTGAGCGCCTGAACGGCGGCGTTGCTGTTGTCGAGCGTGTAGGTCCAGGTGCCGGCCGCCGTCATCTGGATAGGTGCCGTAGCCATGGTCGGTGGCCGATCCGGCCGCCGCCACGGTGAAGCTGTTGGCGGCATTGTCGACGTCGGTGTCGGTCAGCGTGCCGGTCGCGGTCGGCGTGCCCGGCGTGCCGTTGGCGACGCCGCCGGCCTCGACCACGGTGCCGCTCGAGGTGCCGGAGATCACCGCGGCGTCGTTGCTGCCGTCGATGGTGACGGTGACGATCTGCTGGGTGCCGTCGGCGGTGGTGACGGTGAAGGTGTCGGTCAGATGACCGCCGACATTGAGCGCCTGAACGGCGGCGTTGCTGTTGTCCAGCGTGTAGGTCCAGGTGCCGGCCGCCGTCATCTGGTAGGTGCCGTAGCCATGGTCGGTGGCCGATCCGGCCGCCGCCACGGTGAAGCTGTTGGCGGCATTGTCGACGTCGGTGTCGGTCAGCGTGCCGGTCGCGGTCGGCGTGCCCGGCGTGCCGTTGGGGACGCCGCCGGCCTCGACCACGGTGCCGCTCGAGGTGCCGGAGATCACCGCGGCGTCGTTGCTGCCGTCGATGGTGACGGTGACGATCTGCTGGGTGCCGTCGGCGGTGGTGACGGTGAAGGTGTCGGTCAGATGGCCGCCGACATTGAGCGCCTGAACGGCGGCGTTGCTGTTGTCCAGCGTGTAGGTCCAGGTGCCGGCCGCCGTCATCTGGTAGGTGCCGTAGCCATGGTCGGTGGCCGATCCGGCCGCCGCCACGGTGAAGCTGTTGGCGGCATTGTCGACGTCGGTGTCGGTCAGCGTGCCGGTCGCGGTCGGCGTGCCCGGCGTGCCGTTGGCGACGCCGCCGGCCTCGACCACGGTGCCGCTCGAGGTGCCGGAGATCACCGCGGCGTCGTTGCTGCCGTCGATGGTGACGGTGACGATCTGCTGGGTGCCGTCGGCGGTGGTGACGGTGAAGGTGTCGGTCAGATGGCTCGCCGACGTTGAGCGCCTGAACGGCGGCGTTGCTGTTGTCCAGCGTGTAGGTCCAGGTGCCGGCCGCCGTCATCTGGAAGGTGCCGTAGCCATGGTCGGTGGCCGATCCGGCCGCCGCCACGGTGAAGCTGTTGGCGGCATTGTCGACGTCGGTGTCGGTCAGCGTGCCGGTCGCGGTTGGCGTGCCCGGCGTGCCGTTGGCGACGCCGCCGGCCTCGACCACGGTGCCGCTCGAGGTGCCGGAGATCACCGCGGCGTCGTTGCTGCCGTCGATGGTGACGGTGACGATCTGCTGGGTGCCGTCGGCGGTGGTGACGGTGAAGGTGTCGGTCAGATGGCCGCCGACATTGAGCGCCTGAACGGCGGCGTTGCTGTTGTCCAGCGTGTAGGTCCAGGTGCCGGCCGCCGTCATCTGGAAGGTGCCGTAGCCATGGTCGGTGGCCGATCCGGCCGCCGCCACGGTGAAGCTGTTGGCGGCATTGTCGACGTCGGTGTCGGTCAGCGTGCCGGTCGCGGTTGGCGTGCCCGGCGTGCCGTTGGCGACGCCGCCGGCCTCGACCACGGTGCCGCTCGAGGTGCCGGAGATCACCGCGGCGTCGTTGCTGCCGTCGATGGTGACGGTGACGATCTGCTGGGTGCCGTCGGCGGTGGTGACGGTGAAGGTGTCGGTAGTCGACTGGCCGACGTTGAGCGCCTGAACGGCGGCGTTGCTGTTGTCCAGCGTGTAGGTCCAGGTGCCGGCCGCCGTCATCTGGAAGGTGCCGTAGCCATGGTCGGTGGCCGATCCGGCCGCCGCCACGGTGAAGCTGTTGGCGGCATTGTCGACGTCGGTGTCGGTCAGCGTGCCGGTCGCGGTCGGCGTGCCCGGCGTGCCGTTGGCGACGCCGCCGGCCTCGACCACGGTGCCGCTCGAGGTGCCGGAGATCACCGCGGCGTCGTTGCTGCCGTCGATGGTGACGGTGACGATCTGCTGGGTGCCGTCGGCGGTGGTGACGGTGAAGGTGTCGGTCAGATGGCCGCCAACATTGAGCGCCTGAACGGCGGCGTTGCTGTTGTCCAGCGTGTAGGTCCAGGTGCCGGCCGCCGTCATCTGGTAGGTGCCGTAGCCATGGTCGGTGGCCGATCCGGCCGCCGCCACGGTGAAGCTGTTGGCGGCATTGTCGACGTCGGTGTCGGTCAGCGTGCCGGTCGCGGTTGGCGTGCCCGGCGTGCCGTTGGGGCCGCCGCCGGCCTCGACCACGGTGCCGCTCGAGGTGCCGGAGATCACCGCGGCGTCGTTGCTGCCGTCGATGGTGACGGTGACGATCTGCTGGGTGCCGTCGGCGGTGGTGACGGTGAAGGTGTCGGTCAGGTGGCCGCCAACATTGAGCGCCTGAACGGCGGCGTTGCTGTTGTCCAGCGTGTAGGTCCAGGTGCCGGCCGCCGTCATCTGGAAGGTGCCGTAGCCATGGTCGGTGGCCGATCCGGCCGCCGCCACGGTGAAGCTGTTGGCGGCATTGTCGACGTCGGTGTCGGTCAGCGTGCCGGTCGCGGTTGGCGTGCCCGGCGTGCCGTTGGCGACGCCGCCGGCCTCGACCACGGTGCCGCTCGAGGTGCCGGAGATCACCGCGGCGTCGTTGCTGCCGTCGATGGTGACGGTGACGATCTGCTGGGGTGCCGTCGGCGGTGGTGACGGTGAAGGTGTCGGTCAGATGGCCGCCGACATTGAGCGCCTGAACGGCGGCGTTGCTGTTGTCCAGCGTGTAGGTCCAGGCGCCGGCCGCCGTCATCTGGAAGGTGCCGTAGCCATGGTCGGTGGCCGATCCGGCCGCCGCCACGGTGAAGGTGTTGGCGGCGTTGTCGACGTCGGTGTCGGTCAGCGTGCCGGTCGCGGTCGGCGTGCCCGGCGTGCCGTTGGCGACGCCGCCGGCCTCGACCACGGTGCCGCTCGAGGTGCCGGAGATCACCGCGGCGTCGTTGCTGCCGTCGATGGTGATGGTGACGATCTGCTGCGGTGCCGTCGGCGGTGGTGACGGTGAAGGTGTCGGTCAGATGGCCGCCGACATTGAGCGCCTGAACGGCGGCGTTGCTGTTGTCCAGCGTGTAGGTCCAGGTGCCGCCCGCCGTCATCGGAAGGTGCCGTAGCCATGGTCGCTCGGCCGATCCGGCCGCCGCCACGGTGAAGCGTGTTGGCGGCATTGTCGACGTCGGTGTCGGTCAGCGTGCCGGTCGCGGTCGGCGTGCCCGGCGTGCCGTTGGTGACGCCGCCGGCCTCGACCACGGTGCCGCTCGAGGTGCCGGAGATCACCGCGGCGTCGTTGCTGCCGTCGATGGTGACGGTGACGATCTGCTGGGTGCCGTCGGCGGTGGTGACGGTGAAGGTGTCGGTCAGATGGCCGCCAACATTGAGCGCCTGAACGGCGGCGTTGCTGTTGTCCAGCGTGTAGGTCCAGGTGCCGGCCGCCGTCATCTGGTAGGTGCCGTAGCCATGGTCGGTGGCCGATCCGGCCGCCGCCACGGTGAAGCTGTTGGCGGCATTGTCGACGTCGGTGTCGGTCAGCGTGCCGGTCGCGGTCGGCGTGCCCGGCGTGCCGTCGGCGACGCCGCCGGCCTCGACCACGGTGCCGCGTCGACGTGCCGGAGATCACCGCGGCGTCGTTGCTGCCGTCGATGGTGACGGTGACGACCTGCTGGCGGTGCCGTCCGCGGTGGTGACGGTGAAGGTGTCGGTCAGCGATGGCCGCCGACATTGAGCGCCTGAACCGCGGCGTTGCTGTTGTCGAGCGTGTAGGTCCACATCGCCGCCCGCCGTCATCTGGAAGGTGCCGTAGCCGTGGTCGGTGGCCGATCCGGCCGCCGCCACGGTGAAGGTGTTCGGCGTGTTGTCGACGTCGGTGTCGGTCAGCGTGCCGGTCGCGGTCGGCGTCCCGGCGTGCCGCCGGGGCCGCCGCCGGCCTCGACCACGGTGCCGCTCGAGGTGCCGGAGATCACCGCGGCGTCGTTGCTGCCGGTGATGTGAACCGTGATGGTCTGCTGCGCCGTGCCGTCAACCGAGCTGACGGTCAGCGTGTCGGTGACCTGCTGGCCGGCGGTGAGCGGATCGGCCTTGGCCTGGTCCAAGTGTGTAACTCCACACCCCGGTCAAGGCATTGAAGCTGAAGTTGCCATAGGTCCCGGCCAGCGCCGCCGGCGCAACCGCCAAGAAGTGGTTCTCGCCGCTGTCGACGTCGTGCACGGTCAACTGGCCCGAGGCGGTGGCATCGCCGGGCGTGCTGTTGGCGACGCCACCAGCCTCGGTCACCGAAGTGTCTTCGCTGGCCGACGCCGTGATCGTGGCGTTGTCGTTGCTGCCGGTGATGTGAACCGTGATGGTCTGCTGCGCCGTGCCGTCAACCGAGCTGACGGTCAGCGTGTCGGTGACCTGCTGGCCGGCGGTGAGCGGATCGGCCTTGGCCTGGTCCAGGGTGTAACTCCACATCCCGGTCAAGGCATTGAAGCTGAAGTTGCCATAGGTCCCGGCCAGCGCCGCCGGCGCAACCGCCAGGAAGTGGTCCTCGCCGCCGTCGACGTCATGCACCGTCAACTGGCCTGACGCGGCGGCATCGCCGGGCGTGCCGCCAGGCCCGCCGCCCGCCTCAGTCACCGAAGTGTCTTCGCTGGCTGACGACGTGATCGTAGCGTTGTCGTTGCTGCCGTGGATGGTGAACACGATATCCTGCGTCGCGGTCAGCGCTCCATCGCTCTCCTTGACCGGAATTGTAAAAGTTTCCGTCCTGGTGTCGTTCGCCGTGAGCGCCTCCGTCGCGATACTACTGTTGGTGAGCGCATAGGTTAGAACGCCCGTTGCCACGGTAAAGGTCGCGACGCCGTAAGTGCCGTTCTTGAAGTAGGTTGTGCCGCCAGCACTGCTCGTCCAGCCATCAGCCAGGAAGGCTGCCGTATCGAAGGAGGCCGTGCCATCGATATCGCTGATGCCGATCGTCGCGCTTGATGCCGGTGCACCGATGAGTGAATTGGCAACGCCACCCGCTTCGATCAGATCCGTTGGAGCTGTCGTAATAATTGTCGTTGGCGGATGGTCCACGGCCGGCGGCGGCGGCGACGACGTCGGAATCAGAGAGTCCGTGAAGCCTGTCGGCGTTGTGTTCGGAGTGATGACCACTGCTGGCGGAGGTGGCGGGGGCGGCGGCGTATGTGATGATGCTGGCAGCTGCTGATCCGCAGGCGGCAGAATTGGAGTGACGATTCCGCCCGAAGAGCCGCCTCCCGCCGAGGTCGGGGAAAGGTCAGTGACGTCAATATCCTGTTGCGCCTGTTGATGAAGCTCCTGGGCTTCCTTCGAAGCGGCCAACAGCGTCGCCAGATCCTGCGCAGAATTGATGACATGCTCGATCGTGACGCCGGATCCGCGTGGACGAATAATGACGCTTTCAAGAGTATCACCAACCGTGGTGACCTGCCCGTCGGAGGTTGTGACCTGGAACACGCCATGCTCCAGGTCATTGGTGTCCATCGTATCATCGATCAAGTATGCGAGGCCTTGGCTTTCGGCTTGCGCTTCCTTCAACATGGCAAAGGTGAAGGCCGCAAAGGTGAGGGCGCCCATCCCCCCGCTCAGCGCGGTGCCGCGAATATTCGCGAGCGGCGTGTTGATCGAAAGGTCGCCTGTCGGAGTAAACTTGCCGGTGAAGAAAGCGAAGGCGCCTCGGATCAGCTTAAAAAGTCCCGACTGGAGTTGCCCCTCAGCGTCACAGGCAAACTCGTCCAGCACCATGCGCCCGTCGGCGGAAAGGCTGAACACGGCCCCATTTTCGAAAATAATTTCAACCGCGCCATCGACCCCGGTCTCGATCACGTCGCCCCGATAGAGCAAGCAGCCGACTTCGGGGGCGGGCGACCACACTGTCACAACGAGTGACGAAAACCGGACCAGTGACCGACCGGACCGTTCCGATCGCGCCGAGGGCTTGCCTCGCGGAGCCGGACACCGAATTGTCCGCGCTCGCCGATTGAGTGCCAGTGCTGCTGTCGAGACCTCGAACCATACCCCGAACACCTTTTCTGTCGCGCCAGGTGACTGGTTAATAATTTGGATGCTTTTTGCCCGGCAGGCGCATCAAATTGTTTGCGCTCTCGCAACAGCGAATTCAACATCATCTTATACAAATGGTTTAGAGCAAAGGTTGGGTTTGCAGATCAAGTTCGTTGCCAATTCGGCTGTGGGGCTTTTCCGCAAAGTCCTGCCACCAAGCGGGCCACCCGACGCTTGAGCGTGGCCCCGCACCGGGATCCGGGTAAATCGCTAATGTGAAGAATATAGAAGTTCGATTTAAATCTCTGTTTCAACTAAACTTTACCAAAGTCGCGCTCAACCAAGCTGAGGGCCTAACGGTGACTTGGTCAGGCGGGCAGCATTGACGATAACTCGACGACGTGGTGTATACGCAAGTTGAGTCAGGCGATAATGAGCCTTAGTCTGGCTCAAATCACAATGAGACAGGGTGATTGTGACTTTAAGGATGGCTTACCAGCCATTCGGAGGCTGCCATGGTTAAGCGGCATGTTCGCCATTTTGCGCTGATCGTTGGCTCGACGGCGCTCCTGATATCGCAGGCGTTGGCGCAGACTTCGAGTGCTCCGCCGGCTGTCGATGCAGGCCTCGAAGCGTCGATTGGAAAAGTTGCTCGTGCGAGCGGATCGGTCACTGTCGAGCATAAGGTCGCCGTGGTGCTGCAGGCAAACGCTTCGAATGGCGCGGCGCAGGCCAAGGTCGGCGACTTGGTTTATCAGGGCGACGTGGTGCAAACCGGGCCCGATGGTAAACTGGCTCTCACCTTCAAGGATGGCTCCGCCTTCAATCTTTCGAGCAACGGCCGGATGGTGTTGGATCAGTTCGCCTATGATCCCAACAGCTCGTCGAACTTGACTCATTTTAGCCTGGGCAAAGGCAGCCTCACATTCGTGTCCGGACGGATTGCCAAATCGGGTGACATGCGGGTGGAAACCCCGGTGGGCACCATGGGAATTCGCGGCACAACGCCGCACGTCCAAATTCTCAACGATGGCTCCGTCAAGTTTTCGACCCTAGTCGAAGAGAAAAAAACTGCGACGTCGTCTTCGCCGAGCAATCAACAGCTCAAAGCTCGGCCAGCGGGGCAGCGACGGGTCCAAAAAGCGGCGACAATGTCGCCCGAACAGACCACGACCTACGACAAAGTTCTCCACATCGACTATAAGATTTGTCGGCATTGCTAGGGTTGGTTGCTTGTTGACCCGCGCATTGACCCGCTCAAACAGACCGGTCCCTGAGTTAGAACCGATTGGTGGACGAGCGGTGTAAGGTTAGGGCCGGACGATGTGGTGGCGAAACCCCTTAGGATTAGTCCGCGCTTCGATATTAGCGGCCATCATTTTGTTCTTGCCAACGTTTGCGGTGGCGCAGGTCCCGCAGCTGGAGGACATCCCAAAAAACATTGAACTTTGCAACAACGCTACCAAGGCTGCCACGCCCGAACAGCAAGCCGCAGGGCTGTGACAGGAATTATTGGCTCGGGCGCCGAGACTTCGAAAGCAGTTGCCATCGCGCACAACAATCGCGGCAATGCGTATGTCAAGAGTGGCGAGTTTGATCACGCCATCGAGGAGTATGATCAAGCAATCAAAGCCAACTCCAAATATGCCAAGGCGTTTCAATAATCGCGGTGTCGCCTATCAAAAAAAAGCTGACTACGACCACGCGATTGCGGACTTGGATGAATCGATCCGACTGTTTGCCGATTATGCGGGTGCGTATGCAAATCGCGCCGAAACATTTGTAAAAATCGGCCAGTTCGACCGCGCCATCCGGGACTACACCGAAGCCATCCGGTTGCAACCGGCATTTGTCGGGGATATGGAATGGGCGATGTTGGGCTCGCGCCGTCAGTGGCGATTTGGATGGAGCTCTGGCCGATTGCAATGAAGCGCTTCGCCGGGAGCCCAACATCGCCGAAGTATTCGATTCCAGGGGGCTTACTTTCCTGAAGTTGGGACGATGGGATGCTGCTTTGGCCGACTATAACGCCGCATTGCGTTTGTCTCCGGGCAAGGCCAATTCGCTCTACGGGCGCGGCTTCGTCAGGCTAAAGAGGGGGGATACGGCCGCTGGCAATGCGGATGTTGCCGCGGCCAAAGCAGCCCAGGCGGCGATCGCCGACGATTTCAGGCGTTATGGGGTGCCCTAAAAGATACAGCATACCTAAAAAAACAGGAACTGTGAGGCTGCGGGCACCGCGAATGGTGTTGCCCCCTGAGTTTGTTGTTAAAACTGCTGCAATATGGTCGCCGACACAAGCTATAGATGGCGACGCCCGCAGCTGCCTGGAAGACTGTTTCGGCGCGGGATGATTGGGTGGGGGAATGGTTGTGGGCTTTCGCCAGCTAGGGCATGTGGCGTCGTCGTAATCGCTGCTTCGCTGCAGTGTGGCTTTGCGACGGCCGATACGCTGCCTCTGGCGCTAACGTTAGCCTACAGGAACAACCCACAGATCGTTGCCCAACGCGCCGCGGTCCGCGCCGCAGATGAAGCCGTTCCCCAGGCCTTGTCCGGCTATCGTCCCCACGTCAATCTCTCCGCCAGCGTCGCCGAGCAGCGTCTCAGCACCCTGACGAAAACCTCGCCCGCGGGAGCCCCCGCCACATACAGTCGCGACAGCGCGACCAGCGCCGTGCAATCTTACGGCGGAACCGTCACGCAGACGTTGCTGAATGGATTTGGCACTGCCAGTCGCACGCGACAGGCTGAACAATTGGTGTCCGCCGCGCGCGAGACGTTGCGGCTGACCGAACAGAACGTGCTGCTTTCTGCAGCAATCGCTTACATGAACTTGATCCGCGACGCGGCCACCCTCGATTTGCAACGACGCAACGTCGAGGTGCTCGAGGAACAGCTTCGCCAGACCGGCGTTCGCTTCAAGGCCGGCGAAGTAACGACCACCGATGTGTCGCAAGCGGAATCGCGGCTCGGTGCGGCTCGCACCACAATGTCGGCGGCGGATTCCAACTACAAAACCTCGCGGGCCACCTACCAACAAGTGATTGGCGTCGAGCCCGGCCGGCTTTCGCCTGCGAGCCCGGTCGACCGACTTTCGGTGAACAATTTGCAGCAGGGAATCGCCGAGGCCCGAGCGCGGCATCCGTCGGTCATCACCGCAATGTTCAATGTCGATGCCGCGGTATTCCAGGTCAAGATTGCAGAAAGCTCTCTGTATCCGACGCTAAATATGATCGCCAGTGCGAACCAGCAATATGGCTCAACCGGAGCGGTCTCGCTATTGCAAACCTTCAACGCCTCGGTGGGCGCGCAGCTCAACGTTCCAGTCTACCAGGGTGGCGCCGAATACGCGGTCATCCGCCAAGCTAAGGAAACGCTGAGCCAACGGCGGACCGACCTCGACACCGCCCGTGATCAAGCTCAGCAAACCGTGGGGCAAGCGTGGGGGCAACTTCAAGCAGCCAAGGCGCAAATCGATTCCGCGCAATACGCAGTCAAGGGAGCGGAGAGCGCCCTCAATGGCGTGCGCGAGGAGGCTCTGCTCGGGCAACGCACCACCCTTGATGTGCTTAATGCGCAGCAAGAACTGGTCAACGCTCGCATCAGTCTGGTGAGCGTGCAGCGCGACCGCGTCGTTGCGTCGTACACCCTGCTTGCTGCGGTAGGCCGACTGTCACCGCAAGTATTGCAACTCAACGTGCAAGTTTACGATCCGTCGGTGCATTATCATCAGGTGCGGGATGCCTGGGTTGGGGTCCGTACCCCTGACGGGAAATGACCGCACTGGGGCCATCGGCTTGGGCGACATTCCTAACTGTTTTCGCATTTATATAAAATAGAAGCGCGGCTGACGACGCCCGCCGCGGGTCGGCAAACAACGAGCTATGTGCGGCACGCTTAATCTACACGGGACTCGCAACGGGGCGGCCTGTACCGTTGGGCACGTCGTGAGCGTCAATCGCGGCGCGGCCGCCGTCGTAAACCGTCAAGCCATGCTTGATGCGTCCGGCCGCCGCCCTTAAGGACGGCGCTGCGTCCGATGCCCCGGCGCCAAGATGGCGGGTTGTGCCAAGCTTGAGCGGGCTGATTGCCTTGAAGCCGAGCCAGTAGGGTACAGCCATCGGTGCCAGAGTGCCTATCGCCCGCGTTTCGCCGCGCGAACGAGAGGCGAGCGGCAGCAGCACCATTTCGAGCTGCACGGGAGCGAGAGTGTCATCGGAGGTGGCTCCGGTGACGCCGGCGACGCAGCCGACTTTTTCCTCCCTCATGCCGACGACCAGTTCGCGGACGGCGGTCTGGTCGGAGGGTTGCCACAGCTTGAAGAAGCTCTCCCCTTTCAGCTCGCGGCCAAACAGCGCGCAAAGTCGCGTGCCGGCTAGCTGGAACAGGAGAGTTTCGTCGGCATTGAGTTCGAGCAAGAAGGTGTCGCGCAACACGGTGCGGATCGCCGACGGCTCGATGTCGGCTCGGTCCGGCGCAAGCCGATCGCCGCGTCGCTCGTTCCAGTATTGGAACATCTCGCGGTTGGATGGGTGTTTCATTTTCTTCCTCCCGATTCCCGATTTGCCCATCGACTGACCCCGGTTGGGACATGATCGACAGCGCTTTCGTGGTCAGAGGGGAACGGAGCAGGGGCTGTGCCGTAGCGGCGCGTTCCGTCCTTTTCGGCGACCCCTCGGGTGTTAGCATTAACATCGGTGTGCCTCGGTCTGCGGCACCATCGCGACCGCTTCACAGTGCAACCACGGGAAACGCTCGTGTGCAAAAATTTGGCTACACTTTGATGCGACAGCAGAGCTGAATGCGATCAGCGCGCGTGATGTGAAGGTTGGGAGGGCGAACTGCGAGTAACGCAGCGCCCCGCGCGGCGCGTCGTTATCAGTTATGTCTTCGGCTTGCGTTGCTCCGGCTAATAATAAGCGGGCTCCAAAAGAAATTTAGAGGCCACGCGTTGACGCACCAAACTGCGGATGTATCCGGCGCATTGCTTAGCCGACGCACAGGATGCCCTCGATTCGGGGCAGACATGCGCCGGGATGACCCTCCGCGCTCTGCTCGACGAAGGTCTGCTTTTTTTTCAATCGGTTGCGTGTGATTGATCGGTATCGGCTTGGTGTCAGGCTTGGTGGCAGATGGCAACTCTAACAATTCACCATCTGCACTAAGGTTAAATCGACGATCTCGTCGAACTTGCTCTGTTTGCTGGTAGCGTCCCCTATGCCGGTGTTGCCATGAACAAGCACAGTGTTGAATGGGCGGGTGCAGGGACCGTATCAGGCTGGATCCCTTCGATAGTGCAGATGCGCGCCCAACAGTCGCGAAAGATCTTGGAAATATATTTCGCGGTGGTTCAGCGTGGTTTTCATACGGTGTCGCAACAAGCGGAGATTTTAGGACTATCGAGAAGTACCGCATGGGCCGTGACGCAGGCCCGTTATAAAGGTTCGGGCCTTTCGGCGGTCGTCATCGGACGAATCTTGAATTCCCCCCGACTTCCGCAAACGGTACGCGTGCTTGTCGAAGAATATGTCTACGAAAAATTACTGGGAGCGTATGGGCACAGCAAAGCGAGCCGTCAACTCTTCCGCACGCGACTGGGCTTGCTTCTAAAGCCGACCGGGTCTCCATGAAAATCATTGCGACTTTGCTTGGTGGGCTGGCCGTTGGGATAGCAGCCAGCGGTGTTACGCTGCTGTGCTTTGCCACCAGCATTGGATTGGTAGTTTGGTAGCCGACCGGCCGGCATCGTTCCAGTCGTCGTGCTTATTGGCTGGACGCGGCGCGCGAGGAACTGTGTGTGCAACTGAACCCGTCTGAGACCGAAACGTTCGTCGCGCTAGCGCGCCACCAGATCGTCAGCGCCCGGACCAAACTCGCGTCCCCCGACGTCACGCCCGAGGAGGAGCGCGCACTGTGGCAACTGCTCGGGTGGCTCGAGTCGATCATTAGATTGCGGGTGGGCGCACTTGAGGTGCAGCTTGAGCAAATCGACTGCGAGTTGGAGCGCCGGCTCCGCCGTTAGGTGAGCGCGGTCAAGTTCAACGGGACGGGCTGCTCGCATATCGCAGTTGGTCGCGTGCCTTCCGAGGCGACTAACACTCTCTTTGGCAAATTAGGTTCGCCTTCGTCGGCGAGGAATTTCTCGCAGTGCGGGCATCGCCTGGGTGGAGGCCGTGCGCCGTCCAATTCTCAGGATGAAGAGACGACGTAGTGCCGAGCGAGAGGCTACCGCATGATGCGCGGGCGTTGATCAGATCATCCACTAGAAGAGGCGATCGGCAACAGACGTCGAAGGCGGCCTCACCATCGGCTCGCCATCCCCATCATATATTCTGCCGCATATCGAGAAGCCCATCCATCAGCAGCGCCAATGTAAGCTGTTGGGACACAACGTCGAGGCTGCCGTTTTCTGTGGCAGCCAACAAGCCTTTACCTGCCGCCTGCCAATGCCGCCGACCCGTGATGCCTTTGCGGCGTTTCTCAAGCGCGATCATGTAGACTCGCGCGTCGTCAAGTGTGCGGATCGCATTGCCATACTTGTCACGGATGGGTCGGGCAAGCGTGCGCTTCCAATCGGTCATGGGCCAGCAGCATCATTACAATGAGAGCGATGACTGTCCCACAAGCCCCACTATCCCGCACGTACCAGTTGAACATAGGGCGTCCCGGCCACTGGGTCTGCGACCTTTGCGGTTGGCGACACGGCGAGCCTCGAACATACGGTTGTCGCGCCCGGTTGCTTCGTCTTTCGGGACAAAATTACGCCGAGTGCCGGAGCTGCGGCGCAGCTTCGCCGAGCAGCAGCCGCACCTCGAGTTCGCGGAACGCCACGAACACGCGGGCGATCCACTGGTAGAGCTCGCTGGTGGAGTCCTGGGTCTTCATCACATAGGCGAGGAACGAGAAGCTCTTGCGGTCGACCACAGAGCGCACCACCGGCGTCAGCGCCGGAATATCGACCGCCTCGCCGCCGAGCCGCGTTGGTGGGAAATTGTCGCGGTAGCGCGCGACCTGCGGCACGTATTCGTTGAACAGCGGCACCATGGCCATGTCTGGAAAGCGGTCCTTGAGCGTGGCGTAGCCTTGCTGCGCCCGCGCGTGCGGATCAGCCACGTACAGCACCATCGGCGCGATGGCGCGCCGCCGCAGCTCGGGGCCGAGATCGATCTCCCGCATCAGAGCGAAGAAACGCTCGAACGGGTAATGCCCGAGATCGACGACCTTGGGCACCCCGTCCTCGGCCGCAAGTTGGTCGAACAGCGCCATCTCGCCGCGGGTGTCGTCGATGTTCGCCGCCGCGGTGTAGGCTGGCAGATGGTCCATGAGCTTGAAGTCGTCCGGATTGATGTCGAAGGCCGCAACCGGCCGGCCCTGGGCCAGGAAGTATTCGGTCATCGCGCGTGCGATCAGCGTCTTGCCGCCGCGCGGCCGCGACGACGTGACGATGAAGATCGGCGTTCGACGTTTCATGCGGCGCGCTGCTTTACGCCTGCCGCGCCGCGCCCATTTGCTTGAGCTCCGGCGTAGCTATGTCGATCAGCTTCAGGCGGCCGAACTCGGCCCACACAGTGCCGAGCCAGTGCCGGACATAGCCGCGCAGCACGAACGAGAAATTCGCCGCTGCACCGTCGCCCGTCTTGTTGGCGATGAAGGATACATACGGCACCGAGGCGACCTCGACCTGCTCGCAGGCCATCTCGTTGAGCTTCGGGATGGTGATGTCGTGGGCGTCCTTAATCTTGTTGAAATAGGAATTGTAGGTCGCCGGGTCCCACTCGAAGAACGTCGTATTGTTGATGAAGTTCTTCACCAGAATGTAATGTGCGTCACCCATGAAGCCCGCGGTCTGGTCGATCTCGCTCAGCGAGGCGATCGAGGGCCCGAGAATATGGAACACCGTGAAGGTAAGCTGCGCCTTCTTGGCCGCATCGAGAAAGCCGATGTCGCGCAGTGATTTCAGCGTGGTCGAAAGCATGCCGGCGCGGATGTCGATCACGGTCACCTGCGCGTCGGTGTTCGACAGCGTGTCGAATATTTTCATCTGGTCGGCGATGGAATGCATGTCCACCACCTCGGTAATGTCGGGGTGGAAGCGCTTCAGCGCGCCCTTGGGGCTTTCGGTGTCGAAGGCGCGGGTCGGCACGTTGTGGGCGACGAAATAGTCGAGCAAAGCGCGAGAGACGGTCGTCTTGCCGACGCCGCCCTTGTCCGCACCCACCAGAATCACCGCAGGCTTCGCCATACCCCACCCTCGCGCCCGAATCAGCGCGGTATCATGCGACCATTCCCCGCAAGATGGCAAAGGGCGGACCAAAAGGAACAGCCCAACCGTGTGGATATCTGCTGTTGTCCTGCGCGGTTTGGAGGACGTATCGCCGTTGTTAAGATGCGCAGCCCCAGCGGCCGGGACGGCTTATTTCGCTCCAGTGGAGCGCGTTGCTTATCGGCGAGCATCCGCTACTGCTTAAGCCATCATCTCGAGAGATGGCCGTAGTCACTCGGATGGACACCGCCTTCATCGACCAGCTGGGCCGTCTCTCAACATGAGCATGTATTACCCAATGCAATCGAAAACGGCATCGAGGCACGGTCCGGGATCAGTCGTCGCGCCCGACGAGGTCTATCTGCGCCGACAAGCGAGGAGAAATGGCGGCGGAGTCAAACCCAGCATCCACTTGTAACGGGCACTGACCGCAGTCGCCCGCGCATCACAACCATCTTCCCTCGATTTCAGGCATTTCGTTCAGGTCATGACACCTGGGAGTGCAGCACACGCCAGATGAGAGATTATTGCCACTCGCGCCGCATCAATTTCCATGGTCGCATCATTCTGGCAGGGCTGTAGTCTCATCAAAACCGCGAGCAACTTCGCCACCGCCGCCCCCCGCTTGGACGAACGCTGTTGTCACGGGGCGTCTTCCGCGAGGGCTCCGATTTTCCGATTTCCCTCCGGAAACAAGGCCGAGTCGCCCCGGCAATACCATCGGTTAACCATGCTTGCGAAGCCGTATTTCCGCCCAGCTTAAATACGGTTAATGTAGCCTCGGACCTCTATGGGTGGTGGTGTAGGGTGCTGTATTTCGCGTCGGCTTGGGGCTGTACAGCATGACGCATCGCAGCGGCGGGCACTTCTTCAAGCCCGCGTTTCGCGCTGGTGTGGCCGCGGGCTGCATCGCCCTGCTGGCTCAATGCAGCCAGTCGCCTGGCAAGTTCGATCCGAAATACGGCGTCTCGGCTAGCCCGCGCCTCGTGGCGCTTGGCGAACCGGTGCCAAAAGGGGGAGGGGTTTATCGGATCGGCAAGCCCTATACCGTCGCCGGCCAGACCTACCAGCCAGAGGACAACCCGCATTATAGCGCAGAAGGCCTCGCGTCTTGGTATGGCGAGGATTTCCACGGCCGCGCCACCGCCAACGGCGAAATCTTCGACATGAGTTCGATCTCGGCCGCGCATCCCACGCTGCCGATCCCGAGCTACGTGCGCGTCACCAATCTCGCCAATCGTAAATCGATCATCGTTCGCGTCAACGACCGCGGCCCCTACCATCAAGGTCGCCTCATCGACGTTTCGGTTCGCACCGCCAGGCTTCTCGGCTTCTACGATGCCGGCGTGACCCGGGTGCGGGTCGATTACGTCGGCCTTGCCGCGCTGGAAGGCTCCGACGACACCAAGCTCGCTGCGACTTTGCGAAACGGAACGCCGGCGCCGGGGCCTGCGGAGGTCAGAATCGCTTCCGCGCGACCGTTCCTTTCACGATCCGCCGGGCCGGTGAACGGCGAGGTGCCCATGCCCGCCGATCGCCCGTTTGAGCTCGGCCACTTCGATGAAGGCTCACAGGCGGTCATGCGGGGAGGCGCCATGCAAGCCGTCAGCCGCCAACCGATTGCGCCAGTCGTCGGCAAAACACTCGCCGCCGCATCAGCGACCGGGACCGTGCCAACGCCGCGCGTCGCAGACTCCAATCAACGGGAGCATGGTTTTGCAGCTCGTTTCGCACCAGCCGGTAATCTTCCAGCCGCGCCCACCGGGTCAGTTCCGGTAGCATCTTATTCTGGGACGTCGCCAGGCAATGGCGCCTTCGTAAGTGGCCGCGGACTTTATTAAATTTATCCCCGGTCGCGGTTATTTCGAACCGTGCATGTTGGGCTAATAAATCCGACTGACATCACTTTTTCTGCTGGCTCGATGTTCGGAGGCGCACTCCGGGCCCGCCGCCATTCTCGTTGATGAACTCGATGCCTGACTTTTTCAGGACTGCCTCGAGTACTTCGAGCGACTTCGAGTCGCCGGCATAACGGCCAATTTCGATGTCCGCGTTGTTATGGGCAACGAGGCCACTTTAATACGCCTTTGGCAGGAGAAACGGGGGAGGCCGAGATGACCTCGCCGATCCGGTCGGCGGGATCCAGCAGTCGGGAAAGGCGATCGCCCGAATGGTACGAGTCGGATGTTGCCATCGCGTCGGCCGACGCCACCGCGAAACAAGACAAAGTCCGTAACGCGGCGCCAGAAACGATTCCCCAGCTGCTCAGCCACTCAGCGTTCCCCGAGGTGTTTCCTGAGGATTGGTGTGGGGCTTGGCGTCAAAAACCTCTCGCCAAACCCGCCGGGCGGGTCGGAAAAACTCCATCATCTGGCAGCCGCAGTCGACCATCTCAGACCCAGGCATGACGGCATTGTGCCGCGCACGGCATCATTGAATCGCCGCGCCCGGCATTGTTAAAGGACCGATCATGGCGGATTACAACTTTAACGCGATCAGGCACGGCCTGTATGCGAAACACGTCGTGATGACGTGGGAGAACAAGGCCGAGTTTGACGAGCTTCGTGAAGGCCTTCGTCTTGAGTATCAGCCCGACGGCATTTCACAGAACGAAGTCGTCGAAAACCTTGCCGTGCTGTTTTGGCGGAAGCGCCGCTGCGCGCTGATCATGCGGCTTCTCTACTCGGAAACGCCCTTCAGTCGGTTGATCGACGAGGTCGGCAGGACCGAACCTGAGGCCATCCGCAGGCACCAAGACAAACAAAAAGCAGATGACGCCCGCCGGATCAAGCGGCTGCGCAAAAGCATCAAGGAGCTCGGCAACGCCTGCGCGGAACTCACAAAGCGGCCCCGGGGTAAACAAGCAGCCACAACCGTTGCACGAGTGACGCTCCGTCGCGCCGAAGATTTGCTGCATGAGGTGCAGAAATTGCAGTCTGCCGCGGAAGCCGCGTTGACGAGCCAAGCCAATCCCGGGTCAATCGCGGCCACAACCCTCGAGCTCGTCGAAAAGGCATCCTCGGCGGAGGCGCGACTTGATACACAGATCACCAAGCAGATTCAGCAGCTGATCATGCTAAAAGAGTTTGCGAGGTTGTATCGGCGACCGGTCCCACCTCTCGTTGAACACCATTTCGACTCGCCATCGTCGATCGTCACGGTTGAGGCCGAACCGTTGAAGACCGACGCGCTCGCCGTGCCCCTGGCCAACCCCAGCGGCAGGGCTGCCTCACCGGGTTCGAACGCGAATGACAATGACGATGACGACAATGACAACAATGACGACGACGATAAAATTAATCCAGACGACTACGACTGGGCATGGGAATATGACGAGGACCTCGCGAAAAGAAAGGCCAAACGCCGCAACCGCAATCGGTAGTTGTGAATTCTGTGGAACGGAATGTCGCCCGATGGCTCGTTCTGATGCGGCGCTGGTGCTCGCTGGCATTGGTGGCGGGACTGCTGGAATTGGCCGTAGCCCCGGTTGCTTGGGCGACACCTCCGCAGATCGCCGCGCCACAAGCCCTGCTGGTCGAGGCGGAAACCGGATCGATCCTGTTCGAGAAAGACCCCGACGATTTGGTGGCGCCGGCAAGCCTCGCCAAGCTGATGACCCTCAACGTGGTGTTCGATCAGCTCCAGCTCGGCAACATCCGCCTCGACGATGAATACGTCATCAGTGTCAATGCCTGGCGCAAGGGCGGGGCGCCCTCGCACGGCTCGACGATGTACGCCGCTCTCAACAGCCGGATCAAAGTCGAGGACCTGGTCAAGGGCGTCATGATCCAATCCGCCAACGACGGCTGTATTGCGCTCGCCGAAGGCATCGCCGGCAACGAGACCGAATTCGTCCGGATGATGAACGACCGCGCCCGCGAAATCGGCCTGACCAAATCTTATTTCACCAATGTCGATGGTCTGCCAGATCCGGCGATGCGGGTGACGGCCCGCGAGCTCGCCATGATGGCGCGCTACATCGTGCTGAACTACCCCGACTACTACAAATGGTTTGGCGAACGCGAATTCACCTGGAACAAAATCCGCCAGCAAAACCGCAACCCGCTGCTCGGCTCGTTCGAGGGCGCCGACGGCATGAAGACCGGTTTCACCAACGAGGCCGGCTACAACCTGGTCGGCTCGGCCGTGCAAAACGGCGTCCGGCTCATCGTCGTTCTGACCGGCCTGAAGAACCCGAAGGACCGCGCCGACGAGGCCAAGAAACTGCTCGACTACGGCTTTAAAAACTTCGAGGCCAAGGTGCTGTTCGCTGATGGACAGACCGTCGCCGATGCCAAACTCTACGGTGGCGCGCGTGGCAGCGTCCCGGTCGCGGCCAAGGGTGTGGTCAAGCTGATGGTCCCGCGTGGCGTCAGCGACAAGATCATCGCCAAGATGGTCTATGATGGCCCGGTGCAGGCCCCCGTGCACGAAGGCCAGGCGATCGGCACCCTGCAGGTCTGGCGGGGCGACGCCAAGGTCCTTGATGTTCCAGTGCACGCGACCGAAGATGTCGCCGAAGGCTCGCTGTCACAGCCGCGCATTCGATGCCGCTTCGGAACTTGTGATCAACCTGTTTCGCTCAGCCGCCAAACGGATATAAGTCGCAGGGAGGACCCGAACAGATGCTGGACGCTTTATCACTTTCGAGGGCGGCGAGGGCACCGGCAAGTCGACCCAAGCGGCGATGCTGGTGACGCGACTTCGCCAGTTCGGTATCCGCGCCCAGCTCACGCGCGAGCCTGGCGGATCGCCCGGAGCCGAGATCATGCGCTACATCCTGCTGTCCGGCGCCGCACGACCGCTCGGCCCCAACGCCGAGGCCGTGCTGTTTGCGGCCGCCCGCGACGATCATCTCACCACCCTGATCCGGCCAGCGCTTGCGGCGGGTCAATGGGTGGTGTGCGATCGGTTCGCCGACTCCACCCGCATCTACCAGGGCATCGCCGGTAAAGTCGACCCGATGGCGATCCGCGCGATGGAGCGCATCATCGTCGGCGACACCCAGCCCGATCTCACATTCATCCTCGACGTGCCGGCCAAGGAGGGCATGCGGCGCGCCTCCAAGCGTCGCGGCGCCGACGACGCCGACCGTTTCGAGGGCGAAGCGCTGACGTTTCACGAACGGCTGCGCGATGGATTCCTGACGCTCGCGGCCAACGAGCCCGAACGTTGTGTCCTGATCGATGCCACCACCTCGAAGGACGACGTCGCCGACCAAATCTGGCGTCGTGGTGCTCAAGAAACTCGATCCTGCGACCGCGCCGATTCAGTTCGAGGACGACGCGGCAGCGAGCGCATGAATCCTGCGAGGTGTGCTTGACCACCAACGCCGAAGACGAGGAAAGCGCAATCCTGCGTCCGCGCCTGGCGCACCAGTTGTTCGGCCATGCCGAGGCCGAGCGGACGCTGCTGGAGGCTTACCGTGGCGGCCGCATCCCGCACGCTTGGCTGATCGGCGGTGAGCCGGGTGTTGGCAAGGCGACCCTGGCCTATCGCATGGCACGTTTCGTGCTTGGCCCATCCCAATCCCGACATGCCAGCGGTGCAGAAGACGACTTCGCTTGTCGGTCCAGGCCGACCATCCGATGGCACGACGGATCGCAGGCCAAGCCCATAGCGATCTTTTGGTGTTGCGGCGGGTCATCAACGAAAAGACCGGCAAGATGTTCACGGTAATCCGCGCCGCAGAAGATGTGCGGGATCGAATTGTTCCGTTCTTCGGCTCGACAGCGGGCGAGGGTGGCTGGCGGGTCGCCATCGTCGATGCGCTGGAAGACCTGAATAGGCCGGGCGAGAACGCGCTGCTCAAGATTCTGGAAGAACCGCCGCCGCGCGCGTTGTTGTTGCTGGTCAGTCACGCTCCCGGCCGAGTGCTGCCGACCATCCGCTCGCGCTGCCGCACTTTGAACCTGCGCCGGCTTGCCGCCACCGACGTCGCGCAGGCCGTGGCCTCGGCGTTGGTGGAAGGGGCGCTTACCGATGAAATGCTCCAGGCTGCCAAAGCCGCTGACGGCTCGGTTGGTCGTGCGCTGATGCTTCTTGAGGGCGACGCACTCGAATTGCATCAGCAGGTGACCGGCCTGCTCGATCGCCTTCCGACGCTCGATGCGCGCGCGCTGCATGCGCTCGGCGACGAGATCGCCGGCACCCGTGCCGAACCGCTGGTGGCCTTCATGGACGCCGTCAACGCATGGCTGAGCGCTCGTCTCCGGAACGGACCGCAGGAGACCCGACGGCTGGCGCGGGTGGGCGATATCTGGGCGGCCGTCAATCGCGCGATGCAGGACGCCGAGGCCTACAATCTCGATCGCAAGCCGCTGGTGTTTTCGGTGTTCGGTCAACTGGCCGAAGCCGCGCGCATTTGACGCGACCGGCGGGCGCCTGTGGGCAGAGGGGGCTGGCTCCGCGCAGTTTGCCTGGCTACCTTGTGTGATTGAATATCGGGCAACCGACCGCGGTGCTTCCGCGCCGGCTTGTACAAACCAACGATGCGGCCGGACACTGCCGAAAAGCCGCGAGAAAGCCATGACCCGTCGTATCAGCCGCCGCAAATTAGTGACCGGCGCAGCCGCCCTGTCAAGCACGAGCGTTTTTCCGATGCCCGCGATCGCGCAAAGCGTACGGTAAAGACCGAGGCCACTTGCTGCCGGCAGCATTCACGCCGAGGAGGGCCTCACCCCCTTTCTGAAGGACAGGAACTTCACCCTGTCCGGACGCAAGGTCGAGCTCGTGGTTGCCGACACCGGCGGTAATCCGGCCGGGCGCCAAGAACAAGGCTCAGGAGCTCGTTGAGCGTGACAATGTCGAGGTGCTGTGCGGACCATTTGCGGCCTTCGAGCTTCTCGCCACTTTGGATTATCTCGCACAGGCGAAAATGCCGACGCCTGTCTTGCCGGCGCCGAAGATGTGACACAACGCAAGGGCAACGCCTGCCTGACGCGCACATCGTACACGTCGGCGCAATGCCTCTATCCGCTTGCTGAATACGTGGCGAAGGAAATGAAGCTGAAGACGGCGATCACCATCGCCGACGATTTTGCATTCGGTTACGAACAGATCGGCGGCTTCCACCGGACGCTCGAGGAAGATGGCGGCCGCATCGTCAAAAAGCTGTGGTCACCGCTCAGCACCGCTGACTATGCGCCCTACATTGCGCAAATTTCCGATTGTGAAGTGGTCTGCGTCGGGCTTGCCGGTTCGAACCCGATCAAGTCCGTCAAGCACGCCAAGGGCATGGGCATCAGCCAGAAGCTGGTCGGCGGATCAACCGCAGCCCACGACACCATCACATCGGCCACTATGCCGCCTGCTTCTACCTGGACGGCCAGTGATCGAGGCGGCCCTCGCAAAGACGGCGGCAAGTCGGACCAGCCGACGAATTCGTCAATGCGATCCGATCGGTGACGCTAGCCGAGACGCCGCGCGGCCCGGTCAGCTTCGACGACCACGGCAATGTGGTCTGCGACGTCTATGTGCGCCGTGCCGAGAAGCAGGGTGGAAAGATGCTCAATAAGACCATCAAGACTTACAGCAAGGTCAGTCAGTTTTGGACAATGAAGCCCCAGAAATTTCTGGAGCAGCCGGTGGACTCACGCGATTACCCGCCGATGAGGGGCTGAACAGGGCGCTTGCGGCCGTTATTCCACGATCGGGCCAGAGCTGATCCTCGACCTTGCCGGGGTCGATGCCGACGTCATCGGAGGCGCTCTTTAGACGTTGGACCACTGGAACGGCCGCGGCTCCGCTTGCCGAGGCGGCGCGCGGTTGATACCACGTGGGCCACATGCCCGAGCAGCCCCGCTATTACATCACCACTGCGATTTCCTATCCGAACGGCCCCCCGCATATCGGGCATGCCTACGAGGTGATCGCCACCGACGCCATTGCCCGCTTCATGCGGCTCGACGGCTACGACGTGTTCTTCCTCACCGGCACCGACGAGCACGGCCAGAAGATCCAGCAGACCGCGGCCCGCGAGGGCATCACGGCGAAGCGAGCTGGTCGACCGCAACGTCGTGCAGTTCCGCGCCATGGTCGAGCGGATGAACTGCTCGAACGACGATTTCATCCGCACCACCGAGGAACGGCACCACCGCTCGTCGGAGGAAATCTGGCGGCGGATGGAGAAGAACGGCGACATCTATCTCGACAAATACGCCGGCTGGTACTCGGTGCGCGACGAGGCGTACTACGCCGAGGACGAGACGCATATCAACGAGCACAAGGTCCGCCTCTCCACCAAGACCGGCACGCCGGTCGAGTGGGTGGAGGAGGAGAGCTATTTCTTCAAGCTCTCGGCCTACCAGCAGAAGCTGCTCGATCTCTACGCGCGCGACCCCAACTACGTGCTGCCGAAGGAGCGGCTCAACGAGGTGGCGAGCTTCGTCAAGGGCGGCCTGCAGGACCTCTCGATCTCGCGCACCACCTTCGACTGGGGCATTCGCGTGCCCGGCAACGACAAGCACATCATGTATGTGTGGGTCGACGCGCTGACCAACTACATCACCGCGGCGGGCTTTCCCGACGACAACAGCGAAAAATTCAAGCGCTACTGGCCGGCCGACCTGCATGTGATCGGCAAGGACATCGTGCGCTTCCACGCGGTCTATTGGCCGGCGTTCCTGATGTCGGCCGGCGTCGAGGTGCCGCGCCGCATTTTCTCGCACGGATTCCTGTTCAACCGCGGCGAGAAGATGTCGAAGTCGGTCGGCAACGTGATCGATCCGTTCGTCCTGGCGGACACCTACGGCGTCGATCAGTTCCGCTATTTCTTCATGCGCGAGGTGCCGTTCGGCCAGGATGGCAACTACAGCCACGAGGCGATCATCAATCGCATCAACGCCGATCTCGCCAACGATCTCGGCAATCTGGCGCAGCGCTCGCTGATCGATGATCGACAAGCAACTGGGCGGCGTGCTGCCCAAGCCCGGCGCGTTCAGCGACAACGACAAGGCCATCCTGGCGGCTGCCGACGACATGATCGGCGCCGCGCGCGAGCACATGAAGACCCAGCAGCTTCATCAGGTGCTCAACACCGTGTGGGCGGTGGTCGCCGACGCCAACCGCTATTTCGCCGGCGAGGCGCCCTGGGCGCTGGCCAAGACCGATCCGGCGCAAGCAGGGCACCGTGCTCTACGTCACCGCCGAGGTGCTCCGCCAGGTCGGCATCCTGTGCCAGCCGTTCATGCCGGCGTCGGCAGGCAAACTGCTCGATCTGCTCGGCATTCCGGCGACCGAGCGGCAGTTCAACCGGCTCCGCGGCGATGCAACCCGGATCGCGCCGGGAACGCCGCTGCCTGCGCCTGCGCCGGTGTTCCCGCGTTATATCGAGCCGGAAGCGGCCAAGGCGTAGGCTCGGAACGCTCATGCTGGTCGACAGCCACTGCCATCTCGATTTTCCCGACTTCCAGGACGAGCTTGACGGCGTGGTCGACGCGGGCCAAGGGCGGCCGGCATCGGCCGCATGGTGACGATCTCGACCCGGGTGCGGCGGCAGCCCGATCTGCTGGCCATCGCCGAGCGCTTTCCGGACGTGTTCTGCTCGGTCGGCACACATCCCGCATCACGCCCACGAGGAACTCGACATCGGCACCGCCGAACTGGTCGAGCGGACCCGCCATCCCAAGGTGGTGGCGATCGGCGAGGCGGGGCTCGACTACCACTACGACAACTCGCCGCGCGACGCGCAGGAGCAGGGCTTCCGCGCCCATATCGCGGCGGCCCGCGAGACCGGCCTGCCGCTGGTGATCCATGCCCGCGAGGCCGACGAGGACGTGGCGAAAATCCTGCGCGAGGAGAGCGGGAAGGGCGCCTTCCCGGCCGTGCTGCATTGCTTCACCGGCGGCCGCGAACTGGCCTTCACCGGCATCGAGCTCGGCCTCTACGTGTCGTTCACCGGCATCCTGACCTACAAGAAAACCGACGAGCTTCGCGCCATCGCCAGCGACCTGCCGGCCGACCGCATCCTGGTCGAGACCGACGCGCCCTATCTCGCGCCCGGCAAATTCCGCGGCAAGCGCTGCGAGCCGGCCTATGTGGCCGAGACCGCCCAGGTGCTGGCGGAGACGCGCGGCGTGCCGCCGGAGGAGATCGCGCGCCAGACCACGGAGAACTTCTTCCGGCTGTTCAGCAAGGTGCCGCGCCCGGCGGCGGTCGCGGCATGACGTCTGCGCTTCACCATCCTCGGCTGCGGGTCATCCATGGGCGTGCCGCGGCCGGCGCTCGGCTGGGGCGCCTGCGATCCCGAACAACCCGAAGAACCGCCGGCGGCGGACCTCGCTGCTGGTCGAGCGCAGCGGCCCGAAGCGGCCTCACCCGGGTGCTGGTCGACACCTCGCCGGACCTCCGCGAGCAGCTCCTCGACGCCGACGTCGATTGGCTCGACGGCGTGCTGATGACCCACGAGCACGCCGACCATTGCCACGGCATCGACGACCTCCGGGCGCTGTTCGTCCGCAAGCGCCGCCGCGTCGACATGTACCTCAGCGAGACCGCCTCGCAGGTGATCCGGCCGCGCTTCGGCTACTGCTTCGAGACGCCGCCCGGCAGCGAATATCCGCCGATCGTGAACGAGCACCGGATGGCGCCCGGACAGGCCGTGACCATCGACGGGGAAGGGGGCCCGATCACGGCCCTGCCCCATCCTCCAGCAGCACGGCGACATCGCCTCGCTGGGCTTCCGGTTCGGCGCCTTTGCCTATTCCTGCGACCTCAGCGGCATGCCGCCGGAGAGCGTGGCGGCGCTGGCCGGGTCTCGACGTCTGGGTGGTCGATGCGCTGCGCTACACGCCGCATCCGAGCCACTTCAGCCTGGCCGACGCGCTGGCCTGGATCGAGCGGCTCAAGCCCCGGCGGGCGATCCTGACCAACCTGCACGCCGATCTCGACTACGAGACGCTTCGCAAGGAACTGCCGCCGAATGTCGAGCCGGCCTATGACGGCATTGCGGTGGAATTGGACAGCTAAAGCTATTTATAAATGTATCGACATAATATATTGAAAATATTATCATATTTAATTTTGATCCATGTTCAACGTCTCGCGCCAAATATCAGAATATTTCAAATAATTCAGAAGCTTCCATTCAAAACTTCAACTGAGAGCCCGAGCCCTGTGTGGAGGTGCTGCCGGCTATCGCTGCCAAGAATTTCCACTGGCACGTCAGCGGCCGCGCATTTCCGCGACTACCACCTGATGCTGGACGAGCAGGCCGCCGACATCTCTGCGCGCCACCGACGACATGGCCGAGCGCGTCCGCAAGATCGGCGGCACCACGCTCCGCTCGATCGGCCATATCGCCAAGCTGCAGAGCATCGAGGACAACGACGCCGAGTTCGTGCCGCCGGCCGAGATGCTGCGCGAGCTGATGAACGACAACAAGAAGGTCGCCGAGGCTGATGCGCAAGGCCCACGAGGTCGCGACGATCATGACGATCGGCGACCGCGAGCCTGATCGAGATCTGGCTCGACCAGACCGAGAAGCGGACCTGGTTCCTGTTCGAGGCGGCGCGCGGCGCCAGCAACGACGGCCACTAAGACGTCTTATGCGAATTAGAGCGTGCGCATGATGCGCGTCCCATTCCTGTGGGGCGCCCTTTGCCTTTGTCGCGCCTGGCGGAGCGTGCTTGCTAGGTTCGGCGCCATGAAACCCTCCCGCGACATCGCCCGGCTCCTGGAGATCATGGCGGCGCTGCGCACGCCCGGCACCGGCTGTCCCTGGGACCTGGAGCAGAATTTCTCGACCATCGCGCCCTACACGCTCGAAGAGGCCTACGAGGTGGCCGACGCGATCGCCCGCGGCGACCTCGCCGATCTGCGCGACGAACTGGGCGACCTCCTGCTCCAGGTCGTGTTCCACGCCCGCATGGCGCAGGAGCAAGGCGCGTTCGATTTCGGCGGCGTGGTCGAGGCGATCACCGAAGAAGCTCGTTCGCCGCCATCCGCATGTGTTCGGCGAGGCGCGGGGCCTGTCGCCGAAGCAGGTCGAGGGCCTGTGGGACCGCATCAAAGCCGAGGAAAAGGCCGAGCGCGCCGCCCGCGGCGGCACAGCGCCGGAGACCGGCGCGCTGGCCGGCGTGCCGGTGGCGCATGACCGCCCTCACCCGCGCGCTGAAGCTCCAGGCCAAGGCCGGCAAGGTCGGCTTCGACTGGAACGATCCGCTGGCGGTGCTGTCCAAGATCCGCGAGGAATGCGACGAGATCGAAGCCGAGATCGCCGCCGGCGACCGCGCCAAGGCGACGGCCGAGGTCGGCGATCTGCTGTTCGCCGTGGTCAATCTGGCCCGCCATCTCGACGCCGACCCGGAGGCGACGCTTGCGCGCCGCCAACCAGAAATTCGCGCGGCGCTTCGCCTCGATCGAGCAGGCGCTGGCCGCCCAGGGCAAGCGGCCGCAGGACTCGACGCTCGCCGAGATGGACGCGCTGTGGGACGCCGCCAAGGCGGCAGAAACGCCGGCGGAGAAGTAGTCCCTACTCGACGCCGGCCGCCTTCAGATACTGCAGGTCGACGAAGCGCTCCGGCTGCGGCAGCGGTGGCTGCCAGCATGCCGCCCTCGCCCATGAACGCGATCACCTGAGCGAGCCCGGCGATGTCTGATGCTCGCCCTGCTTCGGCATGACGCCGCGGTCCGGCTCGAAATAGAGCGCCAGCGTTTGCCGCGCGATGTCCTCGGTCGATCCGGTCACCGCCACCATCGTCTTGATGACCTCGGCGCGGTTCGCCGGATCGCGGATGAAGCGGAACGACGACGCGATCGCGCGCACGAAGCGCACCAGCAGCATCCTTGTTGCGCCGCGGCCCATGAGCGCTTCACCGCCAGCAGCTGGAACTGGAACGCCGACACCGCCTCGGTCGACAGGCCGAGCCGGCGGTAGCCCTGCGTCAGCGCGATCAGGTCGTCCGGCTGGCCGAGCGGCACGCCGTCGCATTCGCCGCGCCTGAGGCATTCGAACCGCACCGGCGTGCCGACCAGTTCCTTGACGCGATAGTCGGCCGCGCCAAGCCCCTTCAGCGCCAGCAGCTTCCGCATCGAGATCGAGATCGTGTCGACCGGCAGCGACAGGCCGAGCAGCTTGCCCTTGAGATCGGCGAAGCTCGCGATCTCCGGCTTCACGATCAGGCTGTAGATCGGATTGGCGGTTTCGCTGGCGATGCCGACGGCATCGGAGCCGCGCAGCACCGCCTGGATCAGGTACGGCGTGGCGGTCTGCGTCACGTCGACCGCGCCCTGCTCCAGCGCCATCGACCATCTTGTCGGTGCCGCCCGGGATGGAGATGCGTTCGAGCTTGATCTGCTCGCGGGCGAAGAAGCCCTTCTGCTCGGCGATGTGCAGATAGACCGACGATGTGCCGCGCACGGTCGAAGGGATTTGCCCGAACCGCAGCGTCACGGTTTCGGCCTGCGACGGATGCAACAAGCCGATCCAGGCCGCGGCCGCGACTGCGGCCAAGCGTGCCGTGCCGTTCATGGCGCCCTCCCCGCCGCCGATGCTTCAGTGCATCGGGAATTTTGCCTTCACCGCCTCGGTCCGGGTCGGATCGACCCGCACCGTCATGGCCATCTTGCCGTCCTCGCCGAGCGATTTCTCCATCACCTCGGTGTGGCGGTGCAGCCAGCTCATGCCGGCGCCGTCGGCCGGGTCGACGACGAGATCGAGCACCACGCGGCGCAGCGCGAGCCGCGCCTCGATCGCCTTGACCAGATCGTCGATGCCCTGCCCGCTCAGCGCCGACACCAGCACCGGCCGCTGATCCTGCGGGCCGCCGCTCGGCCAGATTTTTCAGGCGCGCCCGGCCGTCGGCATCGAGCCGGTCGATCTTGTTCCACACTTCGATCAGCCGCTGCTCTTCGTTGGGATCGATGCCGAGCGCGCGTCAGCACCTCCTCGACGTCGTGCGACTGCGCCTCGGTGTCCTCGTGCGAGACGTCGCGCACATGCAGGATGACGTCGGCCTCGATCACCTCTTCGAGCGTGGCGCGGAAGGCCGCCACCAGCATGGTCGGCAGATCGGAGATGAAGCCCACGGTGTCGGACAGGATGATCTTCATGCCGCCCGGCAATTGCACCGCGCGCAGCGTCGGGTCGAGCGTCGCGAACAGCATGTCGGCCTGCAGCACGCTGGCGCTGGTCATGCGGTTGAACAGCGTCGATTTGCCGGCGTTGGTGTAGCCGACCAGCGCCGCGATCGGATACGGCACGCGCGCGCGGCTGTCGCGGTGCAGCTTGCGCCGCTTCTTGACCTTGTCGAGTTCGGTCTCGATGCGCTGCGATGCGCTCGCCGATCAGCCGGCGATCGATTTCGAGCTGGCTTTCGCCCGGCCCGCCGAGGAAGCCGAAGCCGCCGCGCTGGCGCTCCAGATGGGTCCAGCTCTTCACCAGGCGGCTGCGCTGATAGGTCAGATGCGCGAGCTCGACCTGGAGCGCGCCCTCCTTGGTGTGGGCGCGGCGGCCGAAGATCTCCAGGATCAGCCCGGTGCGGTCGAGCACCTTGGCGCTCCACGCCTTCTCCAGATTGCGCTGCTGCACCGGCGAGAGCGCGCAATCGCAGATCACGATGCCGGCTTCGAGGCTTTTCACGAGGCCGGCGATCTCGTCGACCTTGCCGGTGCCCATGTAGGTCGCGGGCCGGATCTGGTTGATCGGCACGATGCCGGACTGCACGACGTCGAGATCGATGGCGCGGGCGAGCCCGACCGCCTCCTCGAGCCGCGCCGCCGGGTGCGCGCTCGTTCTGCGGGCCGTGCGCGGCGATCTGGCGCGCCGGCACGCGCCGCCGATACGGGCCGATCACGATCGCGCGGCCGCTGCCCGAGCGCGTGGGGCTCAGGCCGTCCGCATCCGTGTCACGGCGTCGTGGCTCCAACTAGGCTTTTTCTCCGGCGGGCGGCTCTTCGCCACCCTCGAACAGCTGGATCGGATGACCCGGCATGATCGTAGAGATGGCGTGCTTGTAGACCAATTGCGAGTGGCCATCCCGCCGCAGCAAGACGCAGAAATTGTCGAACCAGGTCACCACGCCCTGCAGTTTCACGCCGTTGACCAGAAAAATGGTCAGCGGGACTTTGCTTTTGCGAACGTGATTGAGAAAGGTGTCCTGAAGATTTTGTGCTCGTTCGGCTGCCATTGCCGTTGTTTCCATTATTTATTGCTCGCGGACCCCACCGCGAGACCGTTATTCACAAGTCGCCTGGCCATGTGATTATCGGCCATGGGACTTGGGGCATTGGTATTAGATGGCACGCCTGTTTCAGGTGCAAGCCCAAGTTCGCGGCGCAGATGCACAAAATCGTGTGCTTTTTGAGCAGGCGCTTTTTGAGCTAACGTGCTGTGATGTCACGATGTTTCGGCGTAGCGGTGAAAGTCGCGCCGCAGCGCCGACGCGATCAGCCCGGGCGCGCCGTTGCCGACCGGCCGGCCGTCGATCTTCACCACCGGAAGCACGATCTGGCTCGCCGAGGTGATGAAGGCCTCCCGCGCGGCGTGCGCCTCCTCGAGCGTGAAGGCGCGCTCTTCGAGCTTGAGCCCCTGCGCCGCGATCACCTCGAGCACGACGGTGCGGGTGATGCCCTTGAGGATGCCGTGGTCGGCCTGGCGGGTGACCACCTTGCCGTCGCGCGTCACGATCCAGGCGTTCGACGACGAGCCTTCGGTGACGCGGCCCTTCGCGATCGACGAACCAGGCTTCGCGGGCGCCCTGCTCGCGCGCCGCCTGCTTGGCCAGCACGTTGGGCAGCAGCGACACCGACTTGATGTCGACGCGCGCCCAGCGGTTTTCCGGCACCGAGATGACGGCGACGCCGTCCGCCGCCATCTTCTCGGCGGCGGCGAAGTCGAGGTTGCGGGCGGTGACGACGATGCTCGGCGCGGTGCCGGCCGGCGGAAATGCATGGTCGCGGCGCGACACGCCGCGGCTGATCTGCAGATAGACGATGCCCCAGCGCACGCGGTTGCGGCGCACCACCTCGTGCAGCACGACGCTGAGCGCGGCCGGCGACATCGGCATGGCGATGCGAAGCTCGGAGAGCGAGAACGCGCAGCCGCGTCATATGCCGGCGCTCGTCGACCAGCCGGCCGCCCCTCACCTCGCAGACTTCATAGACGCCGTCGGAGAACTGATAGCCGCGGTCCTCGACGTTGACGCTCGCCTGCGGCGAGCGGAAGGTAGCGGCCGTTGACATAGGCGATGCGGGACATCGGTGTTCTCTTGCCGAGATCTAGCCGATGCCCAGCGCCTTGAGCTTGCGGTGCAGCGCCGAGCGCTCCATGCCGACGAACTCGGCGGTGCGGGAGATATTGCCGCCGAAGCGGTTGATCTGGGCCAGCAGATATTCGCGCTCGAACAACTCGCGGGCCTCGCGCAGCGGCAAGCCCATGAGCTGCTCGCCGCCGTTGCCGTTCGGCATCGCCGGCACCATCGAGCCGACGTCCTGCGGCAGCATGCTGGCGGTGATGGCGGCGTCGGGCTCGCCGCCGGCCAGGATCATCAGCCGCTCGACGTTGTTGCGAAGCTGGCGGACGTTGCCCGGCCAGTCGTGCGATTGCAGCACGGCCATGGCGTCGCTGCCGATCTTGCGTTGCGGCAGGCCGGTCGATTGCGAAATCTGCTCCATGAAGATAGGTCGACCAGATCGGGGATGTCCTCGCGCCGCTCGGCCAGCGGCGGCACGCGGATCGGCACCACCGAGAGCCGATGATAGAGGTCCTCGCGGAAGCGGCCGCCGGCGATCTCGGCCTCGATGTTGCGGCTGGTCGAGGACACGATGCGCACGTCGACGGCGACCTTGGTCGAGCCGCCGACCCGCTGGAAGGTCTGGTCGACCAGCACGCGCAGGATCTTGTTCTGGGTCTCGCGCGGCATGTCGGCGATCTCGTCGATGAACAGCGTGCCGCCGTGGGCCTCCTCCAGCGCGCCGACCTTGCGCTGCTGGGTGCCGTTCGGTCTGCTCGACGCCGAACAGCTCGACTTCCATGCGTTCGGGCGTGATCGCGGCGGCGTTGATGACGACGAACGGCCCGTCCGCGCGCGCCGACAGCGCCGTGCAGATGGCGGGCGGTGAGCTCCTTGCCGGCGCCCGAGGGGCCGATGATCATGATGCGGCTGTTGGTCGGCGCGATCTTCTCGACCGCCTGGCGGAGCTGGTTGATCGACGGCGAGTGGCCGACCATGCTGATCGGCACCGGCGTCAGCGCCTTGAGCTCCTTGACCTCGCGCTTGAGCCGCGACGTTTCGAGCGCACGGTCGGCGACCAGCACCAGGCGGTCGGCCTTGAACGGCTTCTCGATGAAATCGTAGGCGCCGCGCTTGATCGCCGCGACGGCGGTTTCGATGTTGCCGTGGCCGGAGATCATCACCACCGGCATCTCGGGGTGCTGCTCCTTGACGGAGTCGAGCAAGTTGCAGGCCGTCGAGCCGGCTGCCCTGCAGCCAGATGTCGAGGAACACGAGGTTCGGCCGGCGCGACTTGATCTCGTTCAGCGCGGCGTCGCTGTCGCGCGCGGTGCGGGTGGCGTAGCCCTCGTCCTGCAGGAGGCCCGCGACCAGCTCGCAGATGTCGGCCTCGTCGTCAACGATCAGAATATCGGACGCCATAGTTCAGTGCTCGCTGCTCTAGTGACTCGGCTGACGATTTCGGGCTTGCATCGGCGCTGTCTGCGCTGTCGGCGCTCTGCGCCAGCAGTCAGCGCGCTCGTCGAGGAAGTGCAGGCGCATCCAGGCGCCGCGCTCGCCGGGGAATTTCTCCGAGGCGTCGCGCAGCTCGATGCCGCCGCCGTGCTCCTCGAGAATGCGGCCGACGATGGCGAGGCCGAGGCCGGTGCCCTTCTCGCGGGTGGTGACATAGGGCTCGAGCAGCCGGTTGCGGTTTTCCTTCGGCAGGCCGATGCCGTTGTCGATCACGTCGATGAAGATGTCGTCGCCCTCGCGCGCCGCGGTCACGCGGATGCGGCCGCGGCCGCGCTCGGTCTGCGGGCACCGCGGCGATGGCCTCGCGTTGCGTTCTTGATGATGTTGGTCAGGCCCTGCGAGATCAGCCGGCGGTCGAACCGCGCCGGCATCGGGTCCTCGCCCAGCTCCAGATCGATGTCGATGTCGTCGTTGCCGACGCGCATGCAGGAACACCACCTGGCGCACCGTGTCGGCGACGTCCTCGGCCGCGATCACCGCCTTCGGCATGCGGGCGAACTTCGAGAACTCGTCGACCATGCGCTTGATGTCGTCGACCTGGCGCACGATCGTGTCGGTGCATTGGTAGAACACGGCCGGATCGTCGGTGATGGTCTTGCCGTATTTGCGCCGCAGCCGCTCGGCCGAGAGCTGGATCGGGGTCAGCGGATTCTTGATCTCGTGGGCGATGCGGCGCGCGATGTCGGCCCAGGCCGAGGTGCGCTGCGCCGTCACCAGTTCGGTGATGTCGTCGAGCGTGATGACGTAGCCGCGCTCGGAATCCGGCGACTGCTCGGTGGTGACGCGCACCGACAGATTGCGCTCGCGGTTCTGGCGGCTGATCGTCACCTGCCCCTGCACCAGCCGCTGGATGCCCGACTGGGCGTTGGTGAAGATCTCCTTCAGCTCCGGCAGGATTTCCGACAGCGGATGGCCGATGACGTCGGCCTCCAGGCGATCGACAAGCTTTTCCGCCGAGCGGTTGAGAATGCTGATGCGGCCCTCGCCGTCGACGCCGATCACGCCGGCGCTGGCGCCCGCCAGCACCGCTTCGGTGAAGCGCCGCCGCTGGTCGATCACGTCGCGCGCGCGCACGATGTCGTCGCGCTGCGTGCGCAGCTCGTAGGTCATCCGGTTGAAGGTCTCGCCGAGCTGGCCGAGATCGCCTTCCGAGCGCAGCACCGGCACCTGGACGTAGAGATTGCCGGTCGACACGATGTTGGCGGCGCCGATCAGGCGCCGGATCGGCGCGACCAGCCGGTTGGCGAAGTTCAGGCCGAGCCAGGCCGCCGACAGCAGCACCGCGAGCGCGATCACCGTGTACATCAGCGCGAAGGCAAGCTGCACGCCGAAGCGCCGCGACTGCAGATTGGCGAAATCGCTGACGGTGGCCTGGGTTTCGCGCAGATGCGCGACCACGCGCGGATCGAGCGGGCGAATGATGCTGAGATAGGCGTTGTCGTAGCCGCGCAGCTTGATGACGGCGGCGACCGAATTGGTGCTGAGCAGCATGGCGATCTGCGGCTCGGTCTCGTTGACGGTCGCAAGGCCGGCGGCGTCCGGCAGCGGCGCCGGCTGATCCGACTGGATATCGGCGCGCTCGATGATCGAGGCGTCGGCGCCGATGATCATCGCGGCCGACAAGCCCGCGCACCCTCGCCTGCGCGGTGAAGAACTGCTTGAAGCGCTCGCGCTCGGAATCGAACAGCGGCTTGGCGCGCGATACGTCGAACGACATCGCCATGATGTCGCCGCGGATCAGCTGCGCGTGCTCCTGCAGATAGGCGTCGGCGACGATCAGCGAATTCTCGATGATCGCGCGGGTGCGCGTCGAGAACAGCCGGTCGAGGCCGCGGTCGAGCGTGACGCTCGCCACCACCGCCACCAGGATCGCCGGCACCGCCGCGATCACGGCGAACAGGCCGACGATCTGCACGTGCAGCCGTGCCGCCGCGCGGCCGCGCCGGCGCGCCTGCACCACCAGCCACACCTCGTGGGCGATGATGCCGACCAGCAGGAACACGGTCAGCGCGTTGATCAGCAGGAGCGTGACGACGACCGGATGGGTCGGCGCGATCGGCGTCAGATCGGCCAGCACCACGAAGGTGGCGAAGGCCGACAGCATCGCCAGCGCGGCGGCGAGCGGGCCGA
Source organism: uncultured Alphaproteobacteria bacterium (assembly GCA_963785665.1). Taxonomy (GTDB): domain Bacteria; phylum Pseudomonadota; class Alphaproteobacteria; order Rhizobiales; family Xanthobacteraceae; genus Z2-YC6860. The sequence goes on along the minus strand of CAWAWF010000008.1, from coordinate 436,314 downwards.
GCACGCGCACGGCGCGGCTGGTCGCGGGCGCGGCGATTTCGGCGGGCGTCGTCTGGTCAACGCTGGCGATGCTGGTCATTGAGCCCCGAGAAAGCCCGACACAGCCCCGCCGGGAGCCGTCGCGCGCGGGCTGTATGCGGCCCACTGATGCTTTTATACAACAATGTTGCCGAATTGAGACAATTCCTGGGCGGAGGATTGCCCCCAGGAGAACCGAGACCTAGGGCGAACAGCGCTGGGCGCGGTCCGGAGCGCGGCTAGCCGCTGGTCCGGATCACCTGGATATCCAGATCGCGGATCTTCTTGCGCAGCGTGTTGCGGTTGAGGCCCAGCAGGTCGGCGGCCCGGATCTGGTTGCCGCGGGTCGCCGCCAGCGCCGCCGACAGCAGCGGATATTCCACCTCGCGCAGGATGCGGTGGTAGAGGCCGGGCGGCGGCAGGCCGTTGTCGAAGCCGGCGAAATAGCGCGTCAGGTTGCGCTCGACCGCAGCCGACAGCGTGTCCTCGACCGCCGCCTTTTCGGACGACCGGCGGCGGCCGGCTGCGCCAGTTCGGTGTCGATCACCGCCGCGGTGATGGTCTCCTGCGGATAGAGCGCGGCGAGCCGGCGCGCCAGGTTCTCCAGCTCGCGCACGTTGCCGGGCCAGCGATAGCGCTTCATGCGGTCGAGCGCGGCCTGGTCGATCTGCTTCTGCGGCAGGCCCTCGCGCTCGGCCAGCGCGAAGAAATGCCGGATCAGGTCGGGAATGTCCTCGACCCGCTCGCGCAGCGGCGGCAGCCGCAGCGGCACGACGTTGAGCCGGAAGAACAGGTCCTCGCGGAACAGGCCCTGCTGGATCAGGATGCGCAGGTCCTTGTTGGTGGCGGCGATGATGCGGACGTCGCTCTTGATCGGCGTGCGGCCGCCGACGGTGGTGTATTCGCCCTGCTGCAGCACGCGAAGCAGCCGCGTCTGCGCCTCCATCGGCATGTCGCCGATCTCGTCGAGGAACAGCGTGCCGCCCTCGGCCTGCTCGAAGCGGCCGGAGCTGCGCGTGTTGGCGCCGGTGAAGGCGCCCTTCTCGTGGCCGAACAATTCGGACTCGATGAGATCGCGCGGGATCGCCGCCATGTTGATGGCGACGAACTGGCCGCTGCGCCGCTTGCCGTAGTCGTGCAGCGCGCGCGCGACCAGTTCCTTGCCGGTGCCGGACTCGCCGGAGATCATCACCGTCAGGTCGGTCTGCATCAGCCGCGCGACCAGCCGATAGATTTCCTGCATCGCCGGCGAGCGGCCGACCAGCGGGATGGCGTCGAAGTCGTCGGGCTTGCGCGGTGTCGCGCGGGCGCTCCTTCGGCTCCGACAGCGCGCGGCCGACGATGGCGATCAGCTCCTTCAGGTCGAACGGCTTCGGCAGGTATTCGTAGGCGCCGCGCTCGGAGGCGCGGATCGCGGTCATGAACGTGTTCTGCGCGCTCATGATCAGAACCGGCAGATTCGGCCGCAGCTTCTTGATCCGCGGCAGCAGATCGAAGGCGTTCTCGTCCGGCATCACCACGTCGGTGATGACGAGATCGCCCTCGCCCTGGCTGACCCAACGCCACAGCGTCGCGGCGTTGCCGGTCGACCGCACCTCGTAACCGGCGCGCGACAGCGCCTGGTTGAGCACGGTTCGTATCGCCGCGTCGTCGTCGGCGACCAGAATGCTTCCCGCTGGCATGGAGTCCTCTTCGGTCCTCTCGGTCCTTCAGGTCCTCAAGCGGGTGCCGGCCCGGCGCCGTCACCAGTGAACATCGGCATCAGCACGCGGAACACCGTGTGCCGTGCTTGCGATTCGCATTCGATGATGCCGCCGTGGTCGCCGACGATCTTGGCGACGAGCGCCAGGCCGAGGCCGCTGCCGGTCGGCTTGGTGCTCACGAACGGATCGAACAGATGCGGCATCAGGTCCTCGGACACGCCCGGCCCGTTGTCCCTGACGCAGAATTCGAGCGGCAGCGACACGCGCGTCTTGGAGCCCGGCAGCTTCAGCCGGACGCCGGGCCGGAACGCGGTGGTGAGCTGGATCTCGCCGTCGGTGGCGCCCTCGCCGATCGACTCGGCGGCGTTCTTCACCAGATTGAGGAACACCTGGATCAGCTGATCGCGGTTGGCGAGCACCGGCGGCAGCGACGGATCGTAGGTTTCGGTGAACTTGATGCGGCGCGCGAAGCCCGATTGCGCCAGCCGTTTGACGTGATCGAGCACGACATGGATGTTGACCGGCTCGCGCTCGACCGGGCGCTCGTCGGAGAACACCTCCATGCGGTCGACCAGCTTCACGATCCGGTCGGCCTCGTCGCAAATGAGCCGCGTCAGCGTGCGGTCGTCGTCGCCGGCGGATTGCTCGAGCAGTTGCGCCGCGCCGCGGATGCCGGACAGCGGGTTCTTGATCTCGTGCGCCAGCATGGCGGCGAGCGCGCTCACCGAGCGCGCCGCGCCGCGATGCGTGAGCTGGCGATCCATCTTGTCGGCGATGGTGCGCTCCTGCAGCATCACCACGACATGGTCGGGCCGCTCCGGCAGCGGAGCGACGTGCAGATCGACCAGCCGGTCGCCGGGATTGCGCGGGGTCGACAGGTCGACCTTGTATTCGTTCACCGCGGCGCCGCGATGGCGCACCTGCTCGACCAGCGCCAGCAACGGACTGCCGAACGGCACCAGGTCGCGCAGCATCTGCCGGCGCAGCAGCAGCACCGAAGCCTCGAAGAAATTCTCCGCCGCGACATTGGCGTCGGCGATCTGGCCGTCGGCGCCGACGATGATGACCGGCAGCGGCAGCGCGTTGAGCACGGCGTCGGCGGCGCCGAGCGGCACGTCGGCGGGACTGAAGCTCGGCCTCGCTCATGCGGCGGCCCCGCAGGCGAAGGCGTCGTAGGCCTCGCGCGAGCCGCGCGCGTGCGTCGGCCGGCGTTTCGCTGGTCAGCACGCTGCTGCGCCAGCGCTTGAGCGTGTCGAGCGCGATGCCCGGCGCTCGCGGCCGCGGCGTCGAGCGCCCAGCCGAGATGCTTGCGGGCGTGCTTGAGGCCGATGCGCAGGCCATGGTGCGCCAGCATCTCGTCGTAGAGCGCGGCGATCAGCGCAAATTGGGCGGCGAGCGGCGGCGCGCTCTCGCGCCGGCCGGTTTCGAGATAGCGCGCGATCTGGCCCGGGAACCACGGCCGGCCCTGCGCCGCGCGGCCGACCATGACGACGTCGGCGCCGGAGGCGCGTGAGCGCCGCGTCGGCGTCGTCGAAGCTCCGGATGTCGCCGTTGACGGCGAGCGGGATCGAGATCGCGTCCTTGACCGCGCGCACCGCGGTCCAGTCGGCGCGTGCCGGTGTAGAATTGGCAGCGGGTGCGGCCGTGCACGGTGATCATGCGGACGCCGGCGGCCTCCGCGCGCCGCGCGCGAGCTCCGGCGCGTTGATCGAGCGATCGTCCCAGCCGAGCCGCATCTTCAGCGTGACCGGCACCGTGACCGCGCCGACGGTCGCCTCGATCAGGCGTGAGCGCATGATCGAGATCGCGCATCAGCGCCGAGCCGGATTGCCTGTTGGCGACGTGCTTGGCCGGACAGCCCATGTTGATGTCGATGATCTCGGCGCCGGCGCCCTCGGCGATGCGCGCGCCCTCCGCCATCCAGTGCGGCTCGCAGCCGGCGAGCTGCACGACGTGGGTGCCGGTGCCCTGTGCCTTCGGCGCGCAGCACGGCATTGCGGCGGCCCTCGATCAGGGCATCGCTGGCGGTCATCTCGGAGACGACGAGGCCGGCGCCGAGCTGCGGCACGAGCCGGCGGAACGGCGCATCGGTGATGCCCGGCATCGGCGCCAGCATCACGCGATTCCGCACCGCAACGCTCGCCGATGCGGAAGATCTGCGGATGCTATTCGCAGAATGTAGTCGGTCGGCGCCGATTCACAGTCTGCCTACTATTTTAGGCTATAGCAACTCTGCATAGAGTTTAGCCATTAATTGCCAAGGCGCAAGTGCTGCATTGCAACATAATCGGCGCCGGTGGAAATCCTTTTGCCGCATCGGGGAACGCGCTAAAGCGCAGGGCCGGCATCGTTGAATTTGCCGGGAATCTGCAATGGGCCCCTCTGTTGCCGCCGTGATCGTCGCAGCCGGACGTGGGCTCCGCGCCGGCGGCGGTTTGCCCAAGCAATACCGGGAGCTGGCGGGCGAGCCGGTGATCCGGTCGAGCCTGTCGCTGTTCGCCTGGCATGGCCAGATCGGGGCCGTGCAGGCGGTGATCCACCCGGACGATCGCGGCTGCCTACGAGGCGGCGGCCAAGGGCTTGCGGCTGCTGCCGCCGGTGTCTGGGCGGCGCGACGCGGCAGGCTTCGGTGCGGGCCGGCCTCGAGGCGCTCGGCTCCGCGCCCCCGACATCGTGCTGGTCCATGACGCGGCGCGGCCGTTCTGCTCGGCGGAGCTTGTTTCGCGCGCCATCGCCGCCTGCGGCGAAACCGGCGCCGCGATCCCGGCGCTCGAGGTCACCGACACGATCAAGCGCGTCGATGCCGGCGGCCATGTCGCCGGCACGGTCGATCGCGCGCGAGCTTCGCGCGGTGCAGACGCCGCAGGCGTTCAAGTTCGCCGCGCTGCTCGAGGCGCATCAGCGCGCCGCCGAGGAAGGCCGCGAGGATTTCACCGACGACGCGGCGCTCGTCGAATGGGCCGGCATCAAGGTCGCGACATTTGCGGGAGAAAGCGGCAACGTGAAGCTCACCACCGACGAGGATTTCGCCAAGGCCGAGGCGCGGCGGCATCGCAAGCCTGGCGGACCTCCGTCTCGGCAACGGCTTCGACGTGCACGCCTTCGGCGACGGCGATCATGTCTGGCTCGGCGGCCTGAAAATTCCGCACGATCGCGGGCTTGACCGGGCATTCGGACGCCGACGTCGCGCTGCATGCGCTCGTCGATGCCATCCTCGGCGCGCTCGCCGACGGCGACATCGGCAAGCATTTCTCGCCGAACGATCCGCGCTGGCGCGGCGCGTCGTCCGACCAGTTCCTGAAATTCGCGGTCGAGCGCGTCGACAAGCGCGGCGGCAAGATCGCCCATCTCGATCTCACCATCGTCTGCGAGGCGCCGCGGATCGGCCCGCACCGCGACGCGATGCGAAAGAGCATCGCCGAGATCGCCGAGATGTCGATCGATCGCGTCGCGGTGAAGGCGACGACCAGCGAGCAGCTCGGCTTCACCGGCCGCAAGGAAGGCATCGTCGCCATGGCGACCGCCACGGTGCGGCTGCCCTGGTCCTGGTAGGATGGTCAGACGCGCGAGACCGACGGCCGCCGCGACCGCCCTGCTCGACCTCTGCAAGGCGAAGAAGCTGATGGTGGCGACGGCGGAATCCTGCACCGGCGGCCTCGTTGCCGGCGCGCTGACCGACATCGCCGGCTCCTCGGCGGTGGTCGATCGCGGCTTCGTCACCTACACCAACGAAGCCAAGCACCAGATGCTCGGCGTGCCGAATGACGACGCTCGAGCAATTCGGCGCGGTCAGCCGCGAGACCGCCGAGGCGATGGCGCGCGGCGCGCTCGGCCATGCCAACGCCGATCTCGTCGGTCGCGATCACCGGCATTGCCGGGCCGGGCGGCGGCTCGGCGGAAAAGCCGGTCGGGCTCGTGCATTTCGCCGCGGCGTCGCGCGGCGGCGCGCTCGATCCACCGCGAGCGGCGCTTCGGCGACATCGGCCGCGCCGAGGTGCGGCGGCGTCGGTGCTGGAGGCGCTGGCGATGCTGACCGAATTGGCCAGCGGCTAGGCGGTCTTGCGGCCGTACACCTTGTCGGCGCGCGCCTCGAAGGCCGCGGCGAAGCGCGGAACGCCACATCGAACATGCCGCCCATCAGCATGCCCGAGCATGCGGCTGCGGAATTCATAGTCGATGAAGAACTCGACCTCGCAGGCGTCCTCGCCGGTCGGGCTGGAACGTCCAGCGGTTCTGCATGTGGCTGAACGGGCCTTGCAGATACTCGACCAGGATCTGCAGCTTCGGCCGGTCGAGCGTGACGCGGCTGCGAAAGCTCTCGCGCACCAGCTTGAACGACACCGTCATGTCGGCGATGACCGTCTCGACGCCCTCGCCCTGCCGGCGTCGCGCTGGCGCACCTTCAGGTCCTTGCACAGCGGCACGAATTCGGGATAGTGCTCGACGTCGGCAACCAGGTCGAACATGTCGGCGGCCGAATGACGCACCCGCCGCCTGGTCGTGAATTGCGGCATCAGCGATGCGCGGTGGAATCGCGCGCAGCCTTCAGTCGCGCGAAATCCTCGCCGGCGTGATGCGACGAGCGCGTCAGCGGCGACGACGACACCATCAGGAAGCCCTTGGCGAAGGCGATCGTCTTCAGCGCCTCGAACTCCTCCGGCGGCATGAAGCGCATCACCGGATGATGCTTGCGGGTCGGCTGCAGGTATTGCCCGATGGTGAGGAAATCGACGCCGGCCGAGCGCAGGTCGTCCATCACCTGCAAGACCTCGTTCCGCTCCTCGCCGAGGCCGACCATGATGCCGGACTTGGTGAACATCGTCGCGTCGATCTCCTTGACGCGCTGCAGGAGCCGCAGCGACGCGAAATAGCGCGCGCCCGGCCGCACCGTCAGATAGAGCGACGGCACGGTCTCGAGATTGTGGTTGAACACATCGGGCCGCGCCGCGACCACCTGCTCGACCGCGCCGTCCTTGCGGAGGAAATCCGGCGTCAGCACCTCGATGGTGGTGCTGCGGGCAGCGCGCGCGGATGGCGCGGATGGTCTCGCGCGAAATGCTCGGCGCCGCCGTCGGCGAGATCGTCGCGATCGACCGAGGTGACGACGATGTGGTGCGAGCCCGAGCTTCCGCGTCGCCTCCGCCACATGCACCGGCTCGTTCGGATCGAGCGCGCCCGGCAGTCCGGTCTTGACGTTGCAGAAGGCGCAGGCCCGCGTGCAGGTGTCGCCCAGGATCATGAAGGTGGCGTGCTTCTTCTCCCAGCACTCGCCGATGTTGGGGCAGCCGGCCTCCTCGCAGACGGTGTGCAGGCCGTTCTCGCGGACGATGGCGTGGGTCGCCGCGTAGCCCTTCGACACCGGCGCCTTGACGCGGATCCAGTCGGGCTTGCGCAGCACCGCGGAATCCGGCCGATGCGCCTTTTCCGGGTGGCGCGGCCGGCCGGTGGTGTGGTCGAGAACGACGGTCATGGACCCTTACTTACGAAGGCGGCTGCTCGCCCGCAATACGTATCCACGGCGCAACGCCTTGCTCCGCGCCATGGCCGGGCGATTTCGGCTAGACTGCGCGCATGAATCGACCGTTCGGCCCGATCGCGCTGGCGCGCCTCCTGCTCTGCCTGCCGTTCTTCGTCATGCTGGTGCTGATGCTGGTCGAGGCGTCGCTCAGCGCCGCCACGACCTATCTCGTCATCGAGACCGGCCGCGACGTGGCGCAAGGGCACGTTCCTGCTCGCCGACCTGATGTGGATCCTGGCGGCGCAATCGGCGGCCTATGTGGTCGGCGCGGTGAGCTGGATTTTCGCCGAGCGCACCGGCTTCCTCGCCTACGGCGCGCTACATGCTGCGCTTTGCCCGCGACAACCGCCACAAGACCAAGCTGCTCGGCGACAAGGAGGCGCGCGAGCGGGTCGAGCCGTTTCTCACCGGCGAGACGTTCTACGTCTATTTCCATCTGCTCTACGAGATCGAGGGCGATCTGCGCATCCTGCTGGCGCTCATCCTCAACGTCATCGTGCTGGGCACCCAGATCGACGGCTCGCTGCCGATCGCCTATGCGGCGGTGTTCGTCGGCGCTGTTCCTGATGCAATGGACGATGCGAAAGCGCGTCGCCAGCGCCTACCGCGAAAACCAGCGCATGACCAACCGCATGACCGCGCAGGGCTACACCGCCTGGGACAACGTGTTCGCCGGCAACCGCTACAACCTCCGGCTCTGGCTCGGCGGCTTCAAGAGCAAGCTCCGCGACGGGCTCGACGCGCAGATCATGGCGATCATGACCAAGGAGGGCCTGAGCGCGGCGAGCGGCATCGTCGGGCTCGCCATCGTGTTCGCCGCGATGGCCTACATCGCGGTGCGCGACGCCGGCAACATGGAGGTGCTGATCGCGCTCGCCGCCACCTTGCCGCGGCAGATCGACATGACCACGACATCCACACCTTCACCTCCGGCTGGAACGATCTGCTGGCGAGCTGGGCGCGCATGACCGGCGTCGCCGACAACATGCATCCGGAGCCGGACGAGGACTTCGACGCCCGCATGAAGCTCGATCGGCTGGTGCTGCGCGAGGGTGGCAACGCATCGAGCGTCACCTCGCTCGATGAAGCGATGAACCTGATCCTGGGGCAGCCGACCGGGCGCATCAACGTGCGCGGCCCGAACGGCGCCGGCAAATCGACGCTGCTGACCAGCCTGAAATCGGCGGTCAAGACGCGCGCCTATTATTGGCCGACCGCGGATCGGCTCGCGTTCGCCTTCTCGCCGGGCAGGACGAGGTCGAAACCGACGAGGACGGCGATCCGATCGAAGCAGAGCGAGACCAAGAAGACCGGCTATTCGTCCGGCGAGCGGCAGTTGCGCGCGCTGCAGGAGATCGTGCGGCACACCGACGCGCCGATCTATCTGCTCGACGAATGGGATGCCAATCTCGATCCGAACAACCGCGCCGCCGCCGACGCGCTGGTCGAGGAGCTGGCCCGGCGCGCCCGGGTGGTCGAGATTTCGCACCGCGACCGGGTTTGATCGATCGGCTCACATATTAGGACGCGGCCGTAGGCGTCGAGCACCGCTTCCTTCATCATCTCCGACAGGGTCGGATGCGGGAAGATCGTGTGCATCAGCTCTTCTTCGGTGGTTTCGAGGTTCATCGCCACCACAAAGCCCTGGATCAGCTCGGTGACCTCGGCGCCGACCAGTGCGCGCCGAGAAGCTGGCCGGTCTTCTTGTCGAAGATCGTCTTGACCATGCCCTGGTCCTCGCCGAGCGCGATCGCCTTGCCGTTGCCGATGAACGGGAAGCGGCCGACGCGGACGTCGAGCTTCTTGTCCTTGGCGGCCTGCTCGGTCAGGCCGACCGAGGCGACCTGCGGCGCGCAATAGGTGCAGCCCGGGATCATGCGCTTGTCCATCGGATGCGGATGCAGGCCCTTGATCGCCTCGACGCAGATCACGCCCTCGTGCTCGGCCTTGTGCGCCAGCATCGGCGGGCCGGCGACGTCGCCGATGGCGTAGATGCCCGGCACGTTGGTCTTGCAGATGCCGTCGATCGCGATGGTGCCGCGCTCGATCTTCACGCCGAGCTTCTCCAGGCCGAGGTTCTCGATGTTGCCGACCACGCCGACGGCGGAGATGACGCGATCGACGGTGAGTCGCTGGGTGCCGCCCTTGCCGTCGTCGATGGTGGCGGTGACGCTGTCGGCCTTCTTGTCGAGCTTGGTGACCTTGGCGCCGGTCATGATCTTGATGCCCTGCTTCTCGAACTGCCTTGCGCGCAAAGGTCGCGATCTCGGCGTCCTCGACCGGCAGGATTTGCGGCAGCACCTCGACCACCGTCACCTCGGCGCCCATGCGTGCGGTAGAACGAGGCGAACTCGATGCCGATCGCGCCGGAGCCGACCACCAGCAGCGACTTCGGCATCTTGTCGGGGTTCATCGCCTCGAAATAGGTCCAGACCAGCTTCTTGTCCGGCTCGAGCCCCGGCAGCACGCGCGGCCGCGCGCCGGTCGCGACGATGATGTGCTTGGCCTGGTACGAGCCCGGCCCGAGCGCGTCCTTCGGGGCTGCGCGTCTTTGATGGCCTTCACCGTGATCTTGCCGGGCGCGTCGATCGTGGCCTCGCCCCAGATCACCGTGCACCTTGTTCTTCTTCATCAGGAAGCCGACGCCGGCGTTCATGCGGCCGGCGACGCCGCGCGAGCGCTTCACCACCGCGGCGGGATCGAACGCCGACGTTGTCGGCGGTCAGCCCGTAGTCCTTGGCGTGCTGCATGTAGTGGTAGATCTCGGCCGAGCGCAGCAGCGCCTTGGTCGGGATGCAGCCCCAGTTCGAGCAGATGCCGCCGAGATAGTCGCGCTCGACGATCGCGGTCTTGAAGCCAAGCTGCGCCGCGCGGATCGCGGTGACGTAGCCGCCCGGTCCCGAGCCGATGATGATGATGTCGAAGTTGGTGTCGGCCATGATCTGGTTTCCGGTTAGAGCGGCAGTTCCTTGGCGGATTTGATGCAGTCCGAATTCATCTCGTAGAACTCGCGGTCCGGAGCCTCATAGCGTTTTGCCGAGATCGGCTGCCGACAAATGCGCGGCATCACTGGATAGCTTCTCAAGGTCAGAGGTCAATTGGGTGTAGCGCACGCGGGTGGTCTCGTCGCGAAGGTTGGCGAGATAGGTGCCAAGCGCGCCGAACTTCGCCACCGCGTTGGCGGCTTCAACCCGGCTAGAGGCGGACGCGTTATCGCCGCTGACCGCACTGATCCTCACCTTGATCTGGAAATACGCATCGATGATTTCTTTGCAAGTGCGCAGGTACTCGGTGCGGCCGGCGTTGCGTTGGATGAAATCGACGAATTTGCTGTTGAGATAGCTGCCGTAGATCGAGGTGAACAGCGAGAGCGTCGCGATGAACATCGGGAAATAGGAAAGCGAGATGGTGCGCAGGCGCGTCTCAGTGGTTTCCGGCATCGGAAGCCTCCTGCAGGAACTCGTCCCCCGCATCGACGCGCTGGGGTGTTGTGAGCGGAGACCCGCGCCGGTTGAGCATCCGGTCCCTGATATAGCATTCGACGCAGGCCATCACGAGCAGCACCGCCAGCACGACACCGGTCACCGTCGCGGTGAACTCCCACATGAAATCGCCGCCGGCGCCGCGCCGGAGCGTGCCCTGAAGGAAGGCCAGCCCGTAAGGGTTGAGGATGATCGAGGCCGGCAAGTCCGGTGCGTGACCCAGGGCCACCGCGTCAAATCATCGTCGCCGACCGAACCGCAGCCAGCGCCGCCGCACCAGGCCCCATTGCACCAGAACGGCGAGCAGCGCCGGGACCACAAGCTCCAGCGTGATGGACATGTTCTCGGTGCCGACAGTGAAGGGGTTGGTCGAGTGGTCGGCGATCATCTGGATCAGGCCGGGCAGCGCCACGGCGGCATCAGCGCGACGGCAGCCAGGAACCACGCCATCCAGGTGATCGCGTCGAGCGCTTCTCGTCAACGCATATGTGACGGCGAACAGCGCCAAGCGCCACCGCCGCGAACGCCATGACCAACAGGATGACCAGGCCGAACTCGCTGCTGGCGCCGAAGAAGTCGCCGAGCTGCAGCGCGGCCAGCAGCGCCACCACCATCGAGATCAGCAGCATGCCGAGAAAGGCGAAGACCGCGGCCATGGCGCACCGGCTGCGCGTCGGCGGCGTCACACCACCATCATCACCGGGTTCTCGATCAGCGTCTTGAACGCGCCGATCAGCTCGGCGCCGAGCGCGCCGTCGACGGCGCGGTGGTCGCAGGACAGCGTCACGCTCATGATGTGGGCGGCTTCGATCTTGCCGTTCTTGACGATGGCGCGCTCCTCGCCGGCGCCGACCGCGAGAATGGTGGCGTGCGGCGGGTTGATCACCGCGGTGAAGTCCTTGATGCCGTACATGCCGAGGTTCGACACCGCAGTGGTGCCGCCCTGGTATTCGTTCGGCTTGAGCTTGCGGGCGCGCGCGCGCGCGGCAAAGTCCTTCATCTCGTTGGAGATGGTGGAGAGCGACTTGCTCTCGGCGTGGCGGATGATCGGCGTGATCAGGCCGTTCGGGATCGCCACCGCGACGCCGACGTCGGAATGCTTGTGCTTGAGCATGGCCGCCTTCGGTCCAGCTCACATTGGCGTCGGGGATGCGTTGCAGCGCGAGCGCCAGCGCCTTGAGGACGAAGTCGTTGACCGAGAGCTTGTAGGCCGGCTTGCCGTCCTTGTCCTTCGGCGCCGCGGCGTTGATCTCCTCGCGCGCGGCGAGCAGCTTGCCGATGTTGCAGTCCATCGTCAGGTAGAAATGCGGGATGGTCTGCATCGACTGCGTCAGCCGCTGCGCGATGGTGCGGCGCATGCCGTCGTGCGGCACGACCTCGTAGCTGCCCTCCTCGAACAGCGCGCGGACCTGGGCGTCCGACATCGACGGCGCGATCGATGGCGCCGACGGCTGCGCGCGGCCGGCGCGCCCGCGGGCTTCAGGCCCGTGCCGGATTTCGCGCCTTCGACATCGCGCGCGATGACGCGGCCGTGCGGGCCCGAGCCCTGGACGCGGGAAATATCGATGCCGGCTTCCTTCGCCAGCCGCTTGGCGAGCGGCGAGGCGAAGACGCGGCTCGCCGCGATGACGACGGCTGCGGCGCGGCGCTTGCGGGTGCGGCGCAGCGGCGCAGGCTTCGGTGCTTCGGCTTTCGGAGCCGGAGCCTGTGCCTTCGGCGCGGGCGCGGCTGCCTGCGGCTTCGGCGCGGCAGCCGGCGCAGCCTTGCCGGCACCGGCGGCGGCGGACTTCACGTCCTCGCCCTCGCCGGCCAGCACCGCGATCACCTGGTTGACCGGCACGTCGGCGGTGCCCTCCGGCACCACGATCTTGGCGATGGTGCCCTCGTCGACCGCCTCGACCTCCATGGTCGCCTTGTCGGTCTCGATCTCGGCGATGATGTCGCCGGATTTGACCGTGTCGCCTTCCTTCTTCAGCCACTTGGCGAGGTTGCCCTTCTCCATCGTGGGCGACAGCGCCGGCATGAGGATGTTGATCGGCATGGCGTCAGCGCTTCTTCCGGGCTGGTTTTTTTGCAGCTTTTTTGGCGGGTTTCTTTGCGGGTTTCTTGGCGAGTTTTTTGGCGGCAGCCTTCACCGGCACGCGCGCCGATGTCGGCGACGAACGCTTCGGCGATGTGCGATGGTGACGTCGCTTCTTGTTCAGTGTCCGATCGTTCTGCGCGGCGTAGATCGCGCCGAGACGCCGCGCCACCTCGGCCAGCACCTCGCCCCACTGGCCGACGTCCTTGAAGGCCGGCAAGCGCCGAGACATAAAGCTCGTCGTCGATGATGCCGAGACGCAGGATTTCCAGGCCGCCGTTCTCGAGCGCCTGCTCGGGCAGCGCCAGCGCCTGATAGATCCGCGGATCGTCGTTGCCGTTGGCCATGAGCGTGCCGTTACCGGTAGCAGACCGCTTTCGCCGCCGCGACCACGTCGGCGACCGATCGGCAGCGCAAGCTTTTCCAGATTGGCGGCGTAGGGCATCGGCACGTCCTTGCCGGACACCCGCGTGACCGGCGCGTCGAGATAGTCGAAGGCGTGCTCGATGACGCGCGCGGCGATCTCGGCGCCGATGCCGGCCTGCGGCCAGCCCTCCTCGACCGTGACGATGCGGCCGGTCTTCTTCACCGACTCGACGATGGTGTCGGTGTCCATCGGGCGGAGCGTGCGCAGATCGATGACCTCGGCCTCGATGCCGTCCTTGGCGAGTTCCTCGGCGGCCTTGAGCGCGTAGCTCATGCCCATCGAGAACGACACGATGGTGACGTCCTTGCCGGCGCGCGCGATCCGCGCCTTGCCGATCGGCAGCACGAAGTCGTCGAGCTTCGGCACCGGGAAGCTCTGGCCGTAGAGAATTTCGTTTTCGAGGAAGATCACCGGATTGGGATCGCGGATCGCGGCCTTCAGCAGGCCCTTGGCGTCGGCTCGCGGTGTAGGGCGCGATCACCTTCAGGCCCGGGATGTGCGAGTACCAGGACGAATAGTCCTGGCTGTGCTGGGCGGCGACGCGGGCGGCGGCGCCGTTCGGGCCGCGGAACACGATCGAGGAGTCTGCATCTGGCCGCCGGACATGTAGCGGGTCTTGGCGGCCGAATTGATGATCTGGTCCATCGCCTGCATGGCGAAGTTGAAGGTCATGAACTCGACGATCGGCTTCAGGCCGGCCAGCGCCGCGCCGACGCCGAGGCCGGCAAAGCCGTGCTCGGTGATCGGCGTGTCGACCACGCGGTGCGAGCCGAACTCCTGCAGCAAACCCTGGGTGACCTTGTAGGCGCCCTGATACTCGGCGACCTCCTCGCCCATCACGAACACGGACGGGTCGCGCCGCATCTCCTCGGCCATGGCGTCGCGCAGCGCCTCGCGCACGGTCATGGTGACCATCTCGGTGCCTTCCGGCACGTCGGGCTCGGGCTGCACCTGCGGGCTTGCGGCGGCGCGGCCGCAGCGGACGGCGCCTTCTTCGGCTGCTCGGCGCGCTTGCTCCTTGGCGGCGGGCGGCGCGGACTCGGCGGACTTCTGCTGCTGCGCCGGCTTGCTGGCTCCTTGGCGGCGCGCTCGCCGCCGACGCGTCCTCGCCTTCGCTCAGGATCGTCGCGATCGGCGTGTTGACGGCGACGTCGGCGGTGCCTTCGGGCACCAGGATCTTGCCGAGCGTGCCCTCGTCGATCGCCTCGACCTCCATGGTCGCCTTGTCGGTCTCGATCTCGGCGATGACGTCGCCGGATTTGACCGTGTCGCCCTCCTTCTTGAGCCACTTGGAGAGGTTGCCCTTCTCCATCGTGGGCGACAGGGCTGGCATCAGCACTTGAATCGGCATCGAACGAAAATCCTCAACGCACAGTCTGTTTAGGCATGATCTTTTCCGAAAAACCGGTTCCCACTTTTCGGGATCATGCCTCAGGCGTAGATGTCGGTGTAGAGCTCGGACGGATCGGGCTCGGGATCGTTGGTGGCGAACTCGGCGGCCTCGTTGACGATCTCGCGCACCTTGGCGTCGATCTTCTTCAACTCGTCCTCGGTCGCCCATTTCTTCTGGATAGCGCGCAGCCGCACCTGCTCGATCGGGTCGTGCTCGGTGCGCATCTTCTCGACCTCCTCGCGGGTGCGGTACTTGGCCGGGTCGGACATCGAGTGGCCGCGATAGCGGTAGGTCATCATCTCCAGGATGATCGGGCCGTTGCCGTCGCGGCACCACTTGGTCGCCTTGTCGGCGGCGGCCTTCACGGCGCGCACGTCCATGCCGTCGACCTGCTCGGCCCGGAATGCCGTGCGCGGCGCCGCGATGATAGAGATCGACGGTCGCCGAGGCGCGCTTGAGCGAGGTGCCCATGGCGTACTGGTTGTTCTCGATGATGTAGATCGCCGGCAGCATCCAGAGCTTCGCCATGTTGAAGCTCTCGTAGACCTGGCCCTGGTTGGCGGCGCCGTCGCCGAAATAGGTCAGCGAGACATTGTCCTGGCCGCGGTACTTGCTGGCGAAGGCGAGGCCGGTGCCGAGCGGCACCTGCGCCGCGACGATGCCGTGGCCGCCGAAGAAGCCCTTCTCGGCCGAGAACATGTGCATCGAGCCGCCCTTGCCCTTGGAATAGCCGTGGGTGCGGCCGGTCAGCTCGGCCATCACGCCCTTGGCGTCCATGCCGGCGGCCAGCATGTGGCCGTGGTCGCGGTAGCCGGTGATGATGCGCATCGCCCTTTTTCAGGGCCATCTGCATGCCGACCACCACGGCCTCCTGGCCGATGTAGAGGTGGCAGAAGCCGCCGATCAGGCCCATGCCGTACATCTGGCCGGCCTTCTCCTCGAAGCGGCGGATCAGCAGCATGTCGCGGTAGGCCGCGAGTTCCTCGCTCCTTGCCGAGATCGGCGACCGGGGCCGCGGCCTGGTCCTTGGTCGCCTTCGTTGTCTTCCGCCTTGTCGGACGGGCGGCGCGCAGCGGCAGGCTGCTCCGCCTTGTTCTTGGCGACGGCCATGGCTCTCCTCGGGCAGGTCGCCGTCGATCGACGGCCATCAATTCAATAGCGTAAATCTGATGCTGGTGAAAGCGTATGACAAGCCCGCGCAACGGCGTCGGCCGCGATGCACAAACATCTGAAGCTGGAAAGCGATTTGCCGGCCGGCAGGGTTCCGGCCGGCGCTGCAGGGCAGCGCCGTCAGGGCCGCTTGAGCATCAAGGTCAGATCGCGCGGATCGAGATAGTTGAGGACCGCCCGCGCCCGCTCGTCGAGCGTGTCCGGATCGATGCTGCTGGACTGCAGCAATTTGACCCGGCGCTGCCACTCGGCGCGCTCCTGCTTGAGGCGGCCGAGCTCGTCGGTCAGCGTCGCGAACTGCTGGTCGAGGTCCTGCTGGGCTCGCAGCCCGTGGTTGCCGGTGTAGGCGTTGACGCCGAAATAGCCGATCACCAGGGCGCAGCCGACATAAAGTCCGAGCGTGCTCAGAAACGTACGAAGCTTTCGCCGGGTGACCATGCCGGCAAAATGCGGTGATCCGCGTTAAAGTGGTGTTACCATAGCGGGATGAGCCCCACCTGCTCCGAAAAAAGTTCTCGCAGACCTCTGGCGTGCCGCCGGGCAGCCTGACGAAGCGCTGTCCGCCGTCACGCTGACCGGCGCGGAGCCGGTGTTGCCGTCCTCCTTCGCCATCGGCACCGCGGCGCAGGCGAGTGTCGCCGCAGCAACCCTCGCCGCCAACGAATTGTGGCAACTGCGGACCGGCCGCCGGCAGCGCGTCGGCGTCGACATGCGCCACGCCGGCATCGAGTTTCGCAGCGAGCGCTATCTTCGCGTCGACGGCAAGCCGCCGCACGAGCATCGCGACAAGACCGTCGGCGTCTACCGGACCGGCGACGGGCGCTGGATCAGACTGCACACCAACCTGCCGCATCATCGCGCCGGCACGCTGAAGCTGCTCGGCGCCGAATACGACCGCGCCTCGGTGCAGCGCGCGATCGACGGCTGGGAGGCGTTCAAGCTCGAGGATGCCGCCGCAGCAGCCGGGCCTCGTCGTCACCGCGACGCGGTCGTTCGCGGAATGGGATGCCAGCCCGCAGGGCCGCGCGGTGGCGCGTCAGCCGCTGTTTTCCATCGACAGGATCGGTGACGCGCCGGCCGAGCCGCTTCCCGCCGGCGACCGGCCGCTGTCCGGCGTCAAGGTGCTGGACCTGACCCGCGTGATCGCCGGGCCGGTGTGCGGCCGGACGCTCGCCGCGCATGGCGCCGACGTCCTCAACATCTCCGCGGCGCATCGTGCCGCAGATGGAAGCGCTGGTGATCGACACCAACCGCGGCAAGCTCACGGCGCAGATCGATCTGCGCGAAGCTGCCGGCGCGCGAACGGCTGACCGCGCTGCTTCGCGACGCCGATATTTTCGTGCAGGGCTACCGGCCGGGCGCCATCGCCCAATACGGCTTCGGCGCAGCGGACGCCGCGCGCATCCGCCCCGGCATCGTCTGCGTGTCGCTCTGCGCCTACGGCTATGAAGGGCCGTGGGCGGGCACGGCGTGGCTTCGACTCGCTCGTGCAGAATGCCAACGGCCTCAACGAGGCCGAAGCGGTCGCCGCCGGCGGAGCGGTCCCCACCCCGAGCCGCTGCCGATGCCGTGCCAGACGCTCGATCACGCCACCGGCTATCTGATGGCGTTCGGCGCCATGACCGCGCTGAAGCGCCGCGCCACCGAGGGCGGCAGCTGGCACGTGCGCTGCTCGCTGGCGCAGACCGGGCATTGGCTCCGCGATCTCGGTCGCGTCGAAGGCGGCCTCGCCTGCCCCAATCCGAGCTTCGATGACGTGCGCGATCTGATGGAGGACAGCGCCTCCGGCTTCGGCCGCCTGACCGGCGTGCGGCCATTCCGGCGTCATGTCGGAAACGCCGATGCGCTGGGTGCGGCCGTCGATGCCGCTCGGCAGCCACCAGCCGGAATGGCCGAACTGATTATCGCTTGAACGCCTTGATCGCGGCACGGCCGAGATACTGCGCCTGGGGTCCCAGCTCCTGCTCGATGCGCAGCAGCTGATTGTACTTGGCGGTGCGGTCGGAGCGCGCCACCGAGCCGGTCTTGATCTGCCCGCAGTTGGTGGCGACCGCGAGGTCGGCGATGGTGGAATCCTCGGTCTCGCCGGAACGATGCGACATCACCGCGGTGTAGCCGGCCTTGTGGGCGGTCTCGACCGCGGCCAGCGCCTCGGTCAGCGTGCCGATCTGGTTGACCTTCACCAGGATCGAGTTGGCGATGCCCTTCTCGATGCACTCGTTCAGCCGCTTGACGTTGGTCACCATCAGGTCGTCGCCGACGAGCTGGCACTTTTTCCCGATCAGGTCGGTGACCCGCTTCCAGCCGTCGAAATCGTCCTCGGCCATGCCGTCCTCGATGGAGGCGATCGGATAGCGCGAGGCGAGCTCGGCGAGGTATTTGGCCTGCTCGTCGATGGAGCGGGTTTTCCCTTCGCCTTCATAGACATAGGTGCCATCTCTTGAAGAATTCGGTTGAGGCCGGATCGAGCGCCAGGACGACGTCCTCGCCGGGCTTGTAGCCGGCGGTCTCGATCGACTTCATCACCAGGCCCAGGGCCTCGTCGGCGGACTTCAGGTCCGGCGCGAAGCCGCCCTCGTCGCCGACGTTGGTGTTGAGGCCCTTGTCGTGCAGCGCCTTCTTCAGGGTCTGGAACACCTCGACGCCCATGCGCAGGCCTTCGGAGAAGGTCTCCGCGCCGACCGGCATGATCATGAATTCCTGGAAGTCGATCGGGTTGTCGGCATGCACGCCGCCGTTGACGATGTTCATCATCGGCACCGGCAGCACGCGCGCCTGGGTGCCGCCGACATAGCGGTAGAGCGGCATGCGGTTGGCGGCGGCGGCGGCCTTGGCGACCGCCAGCGAAACGCCGAGGATGGCGTTGGCGCCGAGCCGCGCCTTGTTGGGCGTGCCGTCGAGCGCGATCATCGTCTCGTCGATCTTGGCCTGGCGCCTCGGCGTCCATGCCGCCGATGGCATCGAAAATCTCGCCCTCGACCGCGGCGACGGCCTTCAGCACGCCCTTGCCGAGATAGCGCTTCTTGTCGCCGTCGCGGAGCTCGACCGCCTCGTGGGCGCCGGTCGAGGCGCCGGACGGCACGGCGGCGCGGCCGCGCGAGCCGTCCTCCAGGATGACGTCGACCTCGACGGTCGGATTGCCGCGGCTGTCGAGCACCTCGCGGCCGATGATTTCAATGATGGCGGTCATTGTGTTGCCTGGCGTTCCCTGGCGTTTCCGGGCGGTTCTACAGGCCGCAAATGGCCCTTGTCATGCCCCGCGCCTTGCCCATGGAGAGGCCGATGGCAAGAAAATCGCTCCAGCTTGGCCGCACCGTCCCGACGCCCGCCTCGCCCGAGGCGGCGCAGCTCGACCGCGTGCCCAATCCGCATCCGGACACCGACTATGTGGCGCGCTTCACCGCGCCGGAATTCACCACGCTTTGCCCGGTCACCGGCCAGCCGGATTTCGCCCATCTGGTGATCGACTACGCGCCCGGCCGCTGGCTGCTGGAGTCGAAGTCGCTGAAGCTCTACCTCTGCGAGCTTCCGCAACCACGGCAGCTTCCACGAGGATTGCACGGTCGGCATCGGCAAGCGGATCGCCGACCTGCTCAAGCCGAAATGGCTTCGCATCGGCGGCTACTGGTATCCGCGCGGCGGCATGCCGATCGACGTGTTCTGGCAGATGGGCAAGCTGCCGAAGGGCGTCTGGGTGCCGGACCAGGGCGTCGCGCCCTATCGCGGCCGCGGCTAGTCATTCGATCGGGCGGGGCTTCACCAGAAGCTGCGCGCTGATCGCGCCGATCAGCACCATGGCGACGCCGGCGATCGACAGCGTCAGCGGCGCGCCCAGCCGCTCCAGCCCGATGCCGTAGAGCATCGGGCTGATGCCGCCGCCGATGAAGAACGAGAAGGTGTGGAACGCCACCGCCGAGCTGCGCGTCGCCGGCGCGAACTCGGTGACATAGACCTGGATGCTGGCGTGCAGCATGTAGAAGCCGAGCCCATCGCGGCGAAGGCCAGCGCCTGCACCGGCCACGGCGGCCCGGCCGCCGACGATGAACAGGCCGAGCGCCGCGAACGCGCCGCCGGCGGTCATGATCTGCTTCTGGCCGAACCAGCGCAGCAACTGCCGCACGCTCAGCGAATAGACCATGCCGCCGACCGCGAAGGCCGCGACCACGAGGCCCGCGATGGTGGCGCGGGTCTCGCCGGCCTTCGACAGCAGCACCGCGACGTAGGGAAAGATGCCGAACAGGAACAGCGCTTCGAGCGCCACGGTCGCGTAGCAGATGCGCGCGGTGCGGATCGCGAAGATGGCGCGGTTGCGCGACAGCACCGAGCGCAGATCGAGCGGATGCCGCTTGCCGGGCGGCAGATCGCGCAGGCCGAAATAGCCGAGCAGCAGCGCCGCGACGCTGATGAAGCCGAGGATCACGAACATGCCGCGCCAATGGATGACGTCGGAGACGACGCCGGAGGCCGCGGCGCCGAGCAGATTGCCGGAAATGGTGGCGGTCAGCAGCTGGCCGATCATCACCTGCCGCTGCGCCAGCGGCACGAAGTCGGAAATCAGCGCCATGCCGACCGGAAAGCTGCCGCCGCAGGCGGCGCCGGCGAGGATGCGCAGCACGAACAGCAGCCAGAAGCTCGTCACCACGGCGGAGAGGAACGACGACACCGCCAGCAGCAGCGAGACAAGCGATCATCATGCGCGCCTTGCCGAAGGCGTCCGCCATCGGTCCGAGCACCGGCTGCGCCAGGCCATAGGCGGCGAACGCCGCCGCCAGCAGCGCCGCGGTGGTTGTCGGGAATGCGCGAAATCGGCCGCGATCTGCGGCACCACCGGATCGATGGCGCGCACGCTCAGCGCCGAGGCGAAGATCAGGAAGCGAAACGATGTTGAGCGTTCGGTTCATGTCGACCCGCCGGCGCAGCATCTGAGAGCAGACCAGGCCGACGCCCAGCACCACCAGAGCGCCGACCAGAATGGTCGGCTCCGGGCCGCCGTGGGCAAAGCCGAAGCCGTACACCACCGGGCCGATCGCCTGGCCGAAATAGAACGACGACGAATGCAGCGAGGCGGCAGCGCCGCGCGCGGTCTGCGACAGGTCGGTGACATGGACCTGGATGCAGGAGTGCAGCAGGTAGAAGCCGAGCCCGAAGGTGCCGAAGATCGCGATCTGGATCTGCCAGGGAAAATGCAGCGCGAGCAGCGCGAGGCTGCCCGCGGCCACGGCGCCGCCGATCAGCATCAGATGCCGCTCCGGCACCGCCCGCACCAGATACGGCACCGACAGCGAATAGAGATGCCGCCGACGGCGAAGCAGCCGATCAACAGGCCGGCGATCGAGGCACGGGTCTCGCCGATGCCGCGCAGCAGGATCGCGACGTAAGGAAACAGGCCCTGGATGAAGATCGCTTCGAAGAACACCGCGCCGAAGCAGACCTTGGCGCGCGGATCGGCGAACACGCCGCGGAAGTTGGCGATCACCGCGGCGCGGCTGAACGGCGGCGGCTTCGGCAATGTCGGTGTTGCGGAACGCCCAGAACGCCAGCAGCGACGACCGCGAGCGAAAACGTGCCGAGGATCGCGAACACGCCGCGCCAGCCGAACAGATCGCCGATCACGCCGGAGATCGAAGCGCCGAGCACATTGGCGGTGAGCGCGATGCCGAGCAGCCGCGCGATCGCGACCTGGCGCTGGTTGATCGGCACGAGATCGCCCAAGCAGCGCCATCGCCACCGGGAACACGCCGCCGGCGACGAGCCCGGCCACGATCCGCATCGCGACCAGCAGCGAGAAGCTCGTCGCGACCGCGCAGATCAGCGCCGCAATCGCCATCACCAGCACGCAGACGTTCATCAGCCGGGTCTTGCCGAAGAAGTCGCCGGTGACGCCCAGCACCGGCTGGATCAGCGCATAGGGAAAGGCAAAGGCGGTCGACAGCAGCGCCGCGGTCTTCACGTCGATGGCGAGATCGGCGGCGATCATCGGGATGACCGGATCGACCGCGCGGGTGAAGATCGTCTGGGCGAAGACGACGAGGGCGACGATTTTGAAAATGGGCGGGATGGCGCGTCTCGCTAGCTCGAGCTTTTCGCCACGCGATCGAATTCCATCAGCCGGCGCAGCAGGCGCTTCCATGTCCTTGAGCGGCACCATGTTCGGCCCGTCGGACGGCGCCTTGTCCGGGTCCTGGTGGGTCTCGATGAACACGCCGGCGACGCCGACCGCGACCGCGGCGCGCGCCAGCACCGGCACGAACTCGCGCTCGCCGCCGGACGAGGTGCCCTGCCCGCCCGGCTGCTGCACCGAATGGGTGGCGTCGAAGATCACCGGCGCGCCGGTGTCGCGCGCGAGGATCGGCAGCGCGCGCATGTCGGAGACGAGCGTGTTGTAGCCGAACGAGGCGCCGCGCTCGGTCACCAGCACGTTGCGGTTGCCGGCGCCGGTGATCTTCGCCACCACGTTCTTCATGTCCCAGGGCGCCAGGAACTGGCCCTTCTTGACGTTGACGACCTTGCCGGTCTTCGCGGCGGCGATCAGCAGGTCGGTCTGCCGGCACAGGAACGCCGGGATCTGCAGCACGTCGACGGCTTGCGCGACGCGGGCGCATTGCTCGATCTCGTGCACGTCGGTCAGCACCGGCACGCCGAGCGTGTCGCGGATATCGGCGAAGATCGGCAGCGCCTCGTCGAGGCCCATGCCGCGCGCGCTTTTCGCGCTGGTGCGGTTGGCCTTGTCGAACGAGGTCTTGTAGACGAGGCCGATCTTCAGCCGCGCCGCGATCTCCTTCAGCGCCTGACGCCATTTCCAGCGCATGCGCGCGGCTCTCCAGCGCGCAGGGCCCGGCGATCAGCGACAGCGGCAGCGCGTTGCCGAAGCGCGCGCGGCCCGACCTCGACGATGGCGTTGGGAGTGAGATCAGCGGTCATAATTCGCGCGTTCCTTCGGCCGGAACATGGCGGGCTGCCGTGGCGGGGTCAACGCTCAATTGCCGCTCGAATGCCAGCGTTGCGCCGAGCGCGACCTCGGGGCCGACGACGAGGCGGCCCATGCGATCGGCTGGAGCGGACCATGCCTGCCTCGCAGCAGCGGCTGAGCAGGCGTCGAGGTCGCGCACGGCAAAGCGCAGCGCCGCGAGCCGCGCGCCGTGCGGCGGTGTCCGGCGGCGGCGTGCCGAAATGGTCGTGGAACGCGGCCGGGGTCATGCACCTGGATTTCGCCGCGCGGCGTCTTGATGCGTGATGCCGGCCGAGGTCGCCAGCAGCTCGCGCTCGCCGGTGAAGGCCGACAGAAAGATGTGATGGTCGCTCGGATTGTCGGCGACCAGCACGACGCCGGCGACGGCGGTCGCCGTGTTGGCGTGGATCTGCGAACGCCGGATTCCAGAAATTCTCCGGATAGTGATGCCGGCATGGTGAAGAAGCCGAGGTCGGGCGCCTTCGGGTCGCGCGCAAAGGCCAGCGAGAACGCCAGCTTGACCGGCGTGCCGTCGGGGCGCCTGGCCTCACGCGCGAATTCGAACAGCTCGAAATCGCCGATGCCCGCCGCGCGAAACGCATCGGCATCGGGCGCGCCGCGGCCTTCCAGCGCCAGCATGGCAAGGCCCTCGCCGCGCGCCAGAAAATCGCGATTGAACGCGCCGAATGAAAAATGCCGCGCGCCGTGCGGCGACGGTCCGCGACGTGTCGCCGAGTCCGAGCAATTCCGATGATAGACGCCGGGAAGCTGGACGATGTGGTTCTGCGTGCCCCACTCCGGCGGATGGCGGTTGCGCGCGCCGACGGTGAAGCCCAGCCGCCGATAGAGATCGGCGGCGGCGTCGAGATCGCGCACCGCATGCGCGATGTGGTCGAGGCCGCGCGTCATGCCGTTCGCGATGCTCAGCGGATCGCGGAGAACGCCGTCGGCCGCAGCATCGCGGTCTTGATGTTGGCGATCAGCAGGCCGTCCTTCTCGCTCTCGTCGCGCGCCTTGTGCCACTCCGGATCGGCCTGGAACGCGTTCCACTTCTGCTCGCGCTCGGCCAGCGACTCCCAGGCCAGCAGGTAGTGCAGGTCGTTGTTGCCGTCGCCGATCAGCACGGTCCAGAAGCCGGTCGGGCGGATGCCGTGCTTCTTCCAGATGTCGAGCGTCTTGGTCTCGAACCGCTTGAGCAGGGCCGGCAGCTTGCCGGGGATGCATTGATAGACGCGAAGCTCGTAGATCATGGTTGTCCTCCCATCGCCGATCGAGTCGACAGCCGTTCAAAGCGGTCGATGCGCCGGCAACTGCTGGCCGGGCATGCAAAGCAAAATCCGCGGATTTCGCCGCTTACACCAGCCGGCTCTGCTCCACCGCCGCCTCGATGAACGACGAGAACAGCGGGTGCGGCTCGAACGGCCGCGATTTCAGCTCGGGGTGGAACTGCACGCCGATGAACCAGGGATGGTCGTCGTATTCGATGGTCTCCGGCAGCACGCCGTCGGGCGACATGCCGGCAAAGCGCATGCCGTGCTGCTCGAGGCGATCCTTGTAGGCGGTGTTGACCTCGTAGCGATGGCGGTGGCGCTCGGAGATTTCGGTCGCGCCGTAGATGTCGGCGATGCGGCTGCCGCGCTGCAGCTCGGCCGCGATAGGCGCCGAGCCGCATGGTGCCGCCGAGATCGCCGTTGGCGGCGCGCTTCTGCAACTCGTTGCCCTTGAGCCATTCGGTCATCAGGCCGACCACCGGCTCGGGGGTCGGCGCGAATTCCGTCGAGTTGGCTTCGGCGATGCCGCAGCAGATTTCGCACCGCCTCGATCACCGCCATCTGCATGCCGAAGCAGATGCCGAAATACGGCACGTGGCGCTCGCGCGCGAACTGCGCCGCGCGGATTTTGCCCTCGGCGCCGCGCTGGCCGAAGCCGCCCGGCACCAGGATGCCGTTGACGTGTTCGAGGAACGGCGCCGGGTCTTCCTTCTCGAACACCTCGGACTCGATCCAGTCGAGATTGACCTTCACCTTGTTGGCGATGCCGCCGTGCGACAGCGCCTCGATCAGCGATTTGTAGGCGTCCTTCATGCCGGTGTATTTGCCGACGATGGCGATGGTGACCTGGCCTTCCGGATTGCGGATGCGCTCGTTGATGAGCTGCCAGCGCGCGAGGTCGGGCCGCTTGCCGGGATCGAGCCCGAACGCCGCCAGCACCTCGGTGTCGAGCCCCTCGGCCGAATAGGCCTCCGGCACCGCGTAGATGTTGTCGACGTCGCGCGCCTCGATCACCGCGGTCTCGCGCACGTTGCAGAACAGCGAGAGCTTGCGGCGCTCTTCCTTCGGGATTTCCCGGTCGGTGCGGCAGAGCAGGATGTCGGGCTGGATGCCGATCGAGAGCAGTTCCTTGACCGAATGCTGGGTCGGCTTGGTCTTCAGCTCGCCCGCGCTCGGGATGTAGGGCATCAGCGTCAGATGGATGTAGACCGCGTGGTGGCGCGGCAGTTCGTTGCCGAACTGGCGGATCGCTTCGAGGAACGGCAGGCTCTCGATGTCGCCGACCGTGCCGCCGATCTCCATCAGCACGAAATCGACGTCCTCGTTGCCGTCGCGGATGAAATCCTTGATGGCGTTGGTGACGTGCGGGATCACCTGGATGGTGGCGCCGAGATAGTCGCCGCGCCGCTCCTTGGCGAGGATGTCCTGGTAGATGCGGCCGGTGGTGATGTTGTCGCGCTTGCTCGCCGGATTGCCGGTGAAGCGCTCGTAATGGCCGAGGTCGAGATCGGTCTCGGCGCCGTCGTCGGTGACGAACACCTCGCCGTGCTGGTAGGGCGACATCGTGCCCGGATCGACGTTGAGATAGGGGTCGAGCTTGCGCAGCCGGACCGTGTAGCCGCGCGCCTGCAGGCACGCGCCGAGCGCGGCCGACGCGAGACCCTTGCCCAGTGAGGAGACCACGCCGCCGGTGATGAAGATGTACCGCGCCATGGGGCTCAATCCTTAACCCCGCCGAATCGATTCGACGAGAGCGCCGGAGCGGGAACGTGCCATGCCGACCTGCACGCGCTGTGGAAAAGCGGGAAAAGCGTTGATCTGGCAAAAGGTTTGGCTCGACATCCTCACATCTCACTTCGCCCAAAAGCGAAGGGCCGGTTTCCCGGCCCTTGCTGATGTTTCTACTGTCGCGGCACCTGCGGCCCGGACGGGGCGGCTGGCGCCGCCGGCGCCTGCTGCGGCGTTCCGCCGCCGAGCTGGTTGAGCACGCCGCCGCCCGCTCCCGGAACCGCCGGCGCTGCCGGCGCGGCCGGGCGTGCCGCCGCTGTCCAGGATCGAGCGCGGCTTGCGGTCGAAGCTCGCCAGGATCGACAGGAACAGGCTGGTGGCAAAGAACAGCGCCGCCAGGATCGCCGGTGGCGCGGGTCAGCACGTTGGCGGTGCCGCGGCTCGACAGGAAGCCGCCGCCGCCGCCGCCGCCCATGCCAAGGCCGCCGCCCTCGGACTTCTGGAGCAGGACCAGGCCGACCATGGCGAGCACGATCATCAGGTGGATCAGGATAATGACAGTCTGCATGAACGATCCGCTCAAACGCGGCAGGGGCCGACGGGCCCGGTCCGCGATCCCTCATATAGGAATTCGGGGCGGTTTCTACACGATCCCCCGGCCCACTGCCACCCCGGCGCGACTGGCGTCGCGTTTTCAGCGATATGCGGAGCGATGCCCAGAAAATCCTCGGCCTTGAGGCTGGCGCCGCCGACCAGGGCGCCATCCACATTGGCGACGCCATCAGCTCCTTGGCGTTCGATGGCTTGACCGAGCCGCCGTAGAGAATGCGCACCGCCTGCCCCGCCGCGCCGTGGCGCTCGGCGATCCGCTTGCGGATGAACTCGTGCGCCTGCGCCACATCGGCGGTGCGTCGGCGTCAGGCCGGTGCCGATCGCCCAGACCGGCTCGTAGGCGATCACCAGATTCGCCGCGGTCACGCCATCGGGCAGCGAGCCGTCGAGCTGGCGGCCGAGCACGTCGAGGGTCTTGCCGGCCTCGCGCTCGGCCTGGGTCTCGCCGATGCAGACGATCGCGATCAGGCCGGCGCGCCAGGCGGCCTGCGCCTTGGCGCGGACCTCGGCGTCGGTCTCCTTGTGCAGGGTGCGGCGCTCGGAATGGCCGACGATCACGGCGCTTGGCGCCGAGGTCGGCCAGCATCTCGGCCGAAATGTCGCCGGTGAAGGCGCCGGACGGCTCGGCGTGGCAATCCTGGGCGCCGATCGCGACCCTGGAGCCGGCGCCGCCAGCGGCGAACGTCATGATCAGCGTCGCCGGCGGGCAGATCATCAGATCGACCTTCGGCCACAGGCCGCCGGCGCCCTGCATGATCTTGCCGAGCTCGGCGGCCGAGGCCTTGAGCCCGTTCATCTTCCAATTGCCCGCGACCAGCGGGCGGCGCTCGAGATTGGCCATGCCTCACCCCTTGCGCCAGCGGTTAGCAGAGCGCCGGAGGCCGCGCCAGAGGCCGTTTGCCGCGATCCACGCGAGTTGCGGTGCGGGGGACCGGCCTCTATATTCCGGCGCAATCGGCCTTGAATCGGCCGCTCATCCAGACAAAACGAACGGTTTCATGCTTCGAGGTATTCACAAAGCCTCCTCCAATTGGATCGGCCGCGCCGTCATGGGCGTGGTGCTCGGCCTGATCGCCATCAGCTTCGGCATCTGGGGCATCGGCGACATCTTCCGCGGCTTCGGCACCATCCACCGTCGCCAAGGTCGGCGGCACCGAAATCCGCGTCGACACGTTCCGCCAGCTCTACCAGGACCGGCTGCAGCAGCTCGGCCGCCAGTTGAACCGCCCGATCCTGCCCGACCAGGCCAGGGCGCTCGGCCTCGACCGGCAGTTGCTCGGCGAGGTCATCGCCGAGACCGCGCTCGACGAGCGGGCGCGCGCGCTGCGGCTCAACGTCAGCGACGCCGAGATCGCGCGCCAGATCACCGACGCGCCGGAGCTTCAAGGGCTCACCGGCCAGTTCGATCGCGCGCGGTTCGACGCAGGTGCTGCGCAACATGGGCTACAGCGAAGCGCGCTTCCTGGCCGAGCAGCGGCGCATCGCGCTGCGCCAGCAATTGCTCGGCACGATCAGCGGCGAGGCGCCGGTGCCGAAAACCGCGCTGGAGGCGTTCAACCGCTTCCAGAACGAAGAGCGCAGCATCGACTACGTCACGCTCGGCCCGGCGCAGGCCGGCGACATCGCCGAGCCGACGCCCGAGGTGCTCGCCAAGTATTTCGAGGAGCGCAAGGTCGTGTTCCGCGCGCCGGAGTACCGCAAGATCACGATCGTGGTGCTGCACGCCGGAGGATCTCGCCGTCGCGGATCGAGGTGTCCGACGCGGATCTGAAGAAGGCCTATACCGACCGCCGGGCGCGCTACGAGACGCCGGAGCGCCGCCATCTCAAGCAGATCGTGTTCCCGAACATGGAAGAGGCCAAGGCCGCGGCCGACAAGCTTGCGCAGGGCACGACGTTCGAGGCGCTGGCCGCCGAGCGCGGGCTGAAGGACAGCGATATCGATCTCGGCACGGTGGCGAAATCGGCGGTGGTCGATCGCGACGTCGCCGACGCCGCCTTCGCGCTCAAGTCCGGCGAGGTCAGCGCGCCGGTCCAGGGCCGGTTCGGCATCGCCATCGTCAAGGTCGACGCCATCGAGGCCGGCAAGATCCGGCCGTTCGAGGAGGTCGCCGCCGAGCTCAAGCGCGACATGCAGAACGAGCGCGCCAAGAACGAAGTCACCAACGTGCAGGAAAAGATCGAGGACGAGCGGCTCGGCGGCGCGACGCTGGCGGACGCGGCGCGCAAGTTCAATCTCAAGCCGCGCGTCGATCGAGGCGATCGACCGCAACGGCAAGGATGCCAAGGGCAACCCGGTGCCCGATCTGCCGCAGAATGTCGATGTGCTGTCCGCGGCCTTCGCCGCCGACGTCCACGGCGAGAACGAGCCGCTGCGGGTGCCGAACAACGGCGGCTACGTCTGGTTCGACGTCGATGCGATCACGCCGGCGCGCGACCGGCCGCTCGACGAGGTCAAGGACCAGGTCGTGGCGCGCTGGCGCGACGACGAGATGGCGACGCGGCTGAAGACCAAGGCGACCGAGATGCTGGACAAGATCAAGGCCGGCACCTCGTTCGCCGATGTCGCCGGCGGCCGACAAGCTCAAGGTCGAATGGCGGCCCGGCATCAAGCGCGGCGGCCCGCCGCCGGGCCTGTCGCCCGCCGTCGTCGCCGAGGTCTTCAAGACGCCGCAGGATCGGGCCGGCAGCGTCGAGGGCGCGAGCCCGACCGAGCGGATCGTGTTCCGCGTCACCGAGATCAAGGTGCCGCCGCTCGATCCGGAGGCCGCCGACGCCAAGCGCATCGACGAGGCGCTGCGGGCGCGCACCGCCGAAGACCTGATCGCGCAATATCTCGCCCGGGTGCAGAGCGACGATCGGCGTCACCATCAATCAGAGCGCGCTGAACCAGGTCAGCGGCGGCGGCACGCAGAACTGACGCCGCCATGCAGATCGAGCCATCGGCCGACGCCTTCGCCGCGCGCTACGAGCGGGGCGAGCGCAGGTGCTGTGGACCACGCTGGTCGCCGACCTCGAAACGCCGGTCTCGGCGTTCCTGAAGATCGCCGGCGCGCGGCCGATGAGCTTTCTGTTCGAGTCGGTCGAGGGCGGCGCGGTGCGCGGCCGCTATTCGGTGATCGGGCTCGATCCCGACCTGATCTGGCGGACGAACGGCGCGCGGGCCGAGATCAACCGCAACGCGCGAGCGCAAGCCCGCCGGCTTCGCGCCCTGCCCGCAGCCGCCGCTCGAGGCGCTGCGCGCGCTGATCGCCGAAAGCCGCATCGCGCTGCCCGACGGTCTGCCGCCGATGGCGGCCGGCGTGTTCGGCTATCTCGGCTACGACATGGTGCGGCTGATGGAGGAACTGCCCGCCTCGCCATCCCGATCCGATCGGCATTCCCGACGCGGTGCTGATCCGGCCGACGCTCGTCGTGGTGTTCGACGCGGTGAAGGACAGCATCACCGTGGTCACGCCGGTGCGGCCGGAGCCGGGCGTCAGCGGCGAAGGCGGCGCTCGCGCGCGCGCGAACGAGCGGCTCTCCGGCGTGGTCGATGCGCTCGACCGGCCGCTCGACAAGGCCGCCGCCGGCAGCGAGCCCGGCCCGCTCGACATTCCGGCCGAAATCCAACACCACGCCGGCCGAATTCCGACGCGATGGTGCAGAAGGCCAAGGACTACATCCTGGCCGGCGATATTTTCCAGGTGGTGCTGTCGCAGCGCTTCGAGGCGCCGTTCACGCTGCCGCCGCTGTCGCTCTATCGCGCGCTGCGCCGGGTCAATCCGGCGCCGTTTCTGTATTTCCTCGACTTCGGCGGCTACGCCATCGCGGGTCGAGCCCGGAGGTGCTGGTGCGGCTCCGCGACGGCACGGTGACGATCCGGCCGCTCGCCGGCACCCGGCCGCGCGGCGCGACGCCGCATGAGGACAAGGCGCTGGAGGAACGAACTCCTGGCCGATCCGAAGGAGCGCGCCGAGCATCTGATGCTGCTCGATCTCGGCCGCAACGACGTCGGCCGCGTCTCCAAGATCGGCACCGTCAAGGTCACCGATCAGTTCTTCATCGAGCGCTACAGCCACGTCATGCACATCGTCTCCAACGTCGAGGGCAAGCTCGACGACAAGCACGATGCGCTCGATGCGCTGGCCGCGGGCTTTCCCGCCGGCACGGTGTCGGGCGCGCCGAAGGTGCGCGCGATGCAGATCATCGACGAACTGGAGAAGGAAAAGCGCGGGCTCTATGCCGGCTGCGTCGGCTATTTCTCCGCCGCCGGCGAGATGGACAGCTGCATCGTGCTGCGCACCGCGCTGATCAAGGACGGCACCATGTATGTGCAGGCCGGCGCCGGCATCGTCGCCGACAGCGATCCGGCGAGCGAGCAGGCCGAATGCGTCAACAAGGCCAAGGCGCTGTTTCGCGCCGCCGAAGAGGCGCGGCGCTTCGCCAGCGCCGCCGGCCGCGGGCAATAGGGCCGCTTGACCGGGCTGCTTGCCCGCTTGACCGCTCCGGCCTCCTCTAAGACCCGAAATGTGCTAGGGAAACGGGCAAGGAAGCCGCGATGATCCTGCTGATCGACAACTACGACAGCTTCACCTTCAACCTCGTCCATTACCTGGGCGGGCTTGGGGCGGACGTGGCCGTGCATCGCAACGACAAGATCGCGGTCGCGGACGTGCTGGCGGCCGAGCCCGAGGCGATCGTGCTGTCGCCCGGCCCCTGCACGCCGAACGAGGCCGGCATCTGCCTCGATCTGATCGAGCAGGCCGCGCCGAACGTGCCGATCCTCGGCGTCTGCCTCGGCCATCAGGCCATCGGCCAGGCGTTCGGCGGCGAGGTCGTGCGGGCGCCGCAGCCGGTGCACGGCAAGCTCTCCGAAATGCGCCACCAGGGCGAGAGCGTGTTCCGCGGCATCAACGGCCCGTTCAAGGCGACGCGCTACCACTCGCTGGTGGTCGAGCGCGACACCATGCCGGAGACGCTCAGCGTCACCGCCGAAACCGACGACGGCCTGGTCATGGGGCTTGTCGCACAAGACGCTGCCCGTGCACGGCGTGCAATTCCATCCGGAAAGCATCGCGTCCGAGCACGGCCATCTGATGCTGAAGAATTTTCTCGAGCTTGCCGCGCAGTGGAACGCCGCGCGCGGCCGGCCGAAAGTCGCATTGAGGAGACCGTTGTGAGCGACGATTTCAAGGGCTTCATCGCCAAGGTCGCGGCCGGCAACGCGCTGACGCGCGACGAGGCGTCGCAGGCCTTCGACCGCATGATGTCGGGCGAAGCGACGCCGTCGCAGATGGGCGCCATGCTGATGGCGATGCGCGTGCGCGGCGAAACCGTCGACGAGATCACCGGCGCGGCCAGCACCATGCGCGCCAAGATGACCGAAGGTGGCGGCGCCGCCCGACGCCATCGACGTGGTCGGCACCGGCGGCGACGCCTCGGGCTCCTACAACGTCTCGACCTGCGCGGCGCTGATCGTCGCCGGCTGCGGCGTGCCGGTCGCCAAGCACGGCAACCGGGCGCTGTCGTCGAAATCGGGCGCGGCCGACGTGCTCGGCGCGCTCGGCGTCAAGATCGAGCTGCGGCCGGACGAGATCACCCGCTGCATCTACGAGGCCGGCATCGGCTTCATGTTCGCGCCGGCGCACCATCCGGCGACCAAGAACGTCGCGCCGACCCGCGTCGAGCTCGGCACCCGCACGATCTTCAATCTGCTCGGACCGCTCTCCAATCCGGCCGGCGTCAAGCGCCAGATGATCGGCGTGTTCTCGCGGCAATGGATCGAGCCGATGGCGCAGGTGTCGAAGCTGCTCGGCTCCGAAACCGTCTGGGTGGCGCATGGCTCCGACGGGCTCGACGAGATCACCACGTCCGGTCCGACCCACATCGCGGCGCTGGAGAACGGCGTGGTCCGCACCTTCGACATCAATCCGGAGGACATCGGCGTTGCGCGGGCGAAGCCGGAGGCGCTCAAGGGCGGCGATGCGCAGGCGAACGCCGCGGCGCTGATGGCCGTGCTCAAGGGCAGCAAGGGACCGTATCGCGACATCGCGATCTTCAACGCCGCGGCGTCGCTGATCGTCGCCGGCAAGGCCAAGGATTTGAAGGAAGGCGCGGCGCTCGCGGCGAAGTCGCTCGACAGCGGCGAGGCCGAGGGCCGGCTCGACCGGCTGATCAAGGTGTCGAACGCGCAATGAGCGACATCCTCAAGAAGATCGAGGCCTACAAGCGCGAGGAGATCGCGGCGGCGAAGCGCACGCGCTCCTATGCCGGAGGTCGAGGCGGCGGCGAAGGCGGCCCCTGCCCCGCGCGGTTTTCTCAAAGCGATCGAGCGGCGGATCGCCGGCGGCGATTACGCGCTGATCGCCGAGATCAAGAAGGCGAGCCCGTCGGCGGGCCTCATCCGCGCCGACTTCGATCCGCCGAGCGCTGGCGCGGGCCTACGAGGCGGGCGGCGCGGCCTGCCTGTCGGTGCTGACCGACGGGCCGTCGTTCCAGGGCCAGCCGGAATTTCTCACCGCGGCGCGCGCCGCCTGCTCGCTGCCGGCGCTGCGCAAGGACTTCATGTTCGAGCCCTATCAGGTGGCGGAATCCCGCGCGATGGGCGCCGACTGCATCCTGATCATCATGGCGTGCGCTCGACGACGCGGCGGCGAAGGACATCGAAGACGCGGCGCTTGTCGTTCGGCATGGACGTGCTGGTCGAGGTGCACGACGAGGCCGAACTCGACCGCGCGCTGAAGCTGAAATCGCGGATGATCGGCATCAACAACCGCGATCTCAAGGTGTTCAAGACCTCGCTCGCGGTGAGCGAGCGGCTGGCGCCGCGCGTGCCCGCGGCAAGGTCATCGTCGGCGAAAGCGGCATCCACACGCCGGCCGATCTGGCCCGGCTCGCCGCGGTCGGCATCAAGGCGTTCCTGGTCGGCGAGAGCCTGATGCGCCAGAGCGATGTGGCGGCCGCGACCCGCGCGCTGCTCGCGCGCGAGCGCGTGCCCGCCGCAGGCCGCGAGATAGGCCGTGGCGAAAAGCGAACCCGCCCCCAAGCTCAGCCATCTCGGCAAGGGCGGCGAGGCGCGGATGGTCGACGTCTCCGGCAAGGACGCGACCGAGCGGACGGCGGTGGCCGAGGGCCGCGTCGTGATGCAGACCGAGACGCTCGACATCGTGCTCAACGGCAACGCGGTGAAGGGCGACGTGCTCGGCGCCGCCCGCATCGCCGGCATCATGGCGGCCAAGCGCACGCATCAGCTCATCCCGCTCTGCCATCCGCTGGCGATCACCAAGGTCGCGATCGACATCGAGCCGGACCACTCGCTGCCGGGCTTCGTGCTGCAGGCGACCGTCAAGGTCACCGGCCAGACCGGCGTCGAGATGGAGGCGCTGACCGCCGTGTCGGTCGCGTGCCTGACGATCTACGACATGGTGAAGGCGGTCGAGAAAGGCATGCGGATCGAAGGCATCCGGCTGCTGGAAAAGCCGGCGGCAAGTCCGGCCACTACCGCGCCGACGATCATCACGGATAAGTCCAAGGAGTGAGCATGGCGGCGTTGCTGTCGGTGGCCGACGCGCTCGCCCGCGTGCTCGATGGCGTCGAGCCGCTGCCGCGCGAGGATGCGCCGCTGACCGAGGCCGACGGCCGGGTGCTGGCCGCGGACGTCGCGGCGCTCCGCACGCAGCCG
Source organism: uncultured Alphaproteobacteria bacterium (assembly GCA_963785665.1). GTDB lineage: Bacteria > Pseudomonadota > Alphaproteobacteria > Rhizobiales > Xanthobacteraceae > Z2-YC6860. The sequence goes on along the minus strand of CAWAWF010000008.1, from coordinate 402,301 downwards.
CCGGCCGATCTGTCGGCGATGGACGGCTATGCGGTGCGCGCGGCCGATGTCGCGACGCGTGCCGGTGACGCTCAAGATCGCCGGCGAAGTCGCCGCCGGCCATCCGTTCGATGGCGAAGTGCATGCCGGCGAAGCCGCGCGCATCTTCACCGGCGGCGTGGTGCCGCCCGGCGCCGACACCATCGTGATCCAGGAGAACACCAACCGCGACGGCGAGCGCGTGGTGGTCAACCAGGCCGAGCAAGCCTGGCCGCCACATCCGCCGCGCCGGCCTCGATTTCAAGGAAGGCCAGGTGCTGCTGCCGCGCGGCCGGCGGCTCACCGACCGCGACGTGATGCTGGCCGCCGCCATGAGCCATCCGGCGGTGCCGGTGCATCGGCGGCCCAAGGTCGCGGTGTTTGCGCACCGGCGACGAACTGAAGCCGCCGGGCAGCGCGCTCGGGCCCGGCGAGATCGTCTATTCCAACGGCTTCGCGCTGATGGCGCTGGCGCGCAACGAAGGCGCCGAGGTCATCGACCTCGGCATCGTGCCGGACAAGGTCGAGGCGACCGTCCGACGCGATCCGCCGCGCGCGCGACGCCGGCGCCGACGTGCTGGTGACGACCGGCGGCGCCTCGGTCGGCGACTACGACCTGGTGCAGCGCGGGCTGAAGGCCGAGGGCCTGGAGCTGTCGTTCTGGCGGGTGGCGCTGCGCCCTGGCCGGCCGATGATGAACGGCCGGCTCGGCGGCATGCATGTGCTCGGCCTGCCCGGCAATCCGGTGTCGGCCTATGTCTGCGCGTTCCTGTTCCTGGTGCCGCTGCTGCGCCGGCTGGCCGGCCGCAGCGATCTCGAGGCGCCCCGCGAATTGGCGGTGCTCGGCTGTCGACATGCCGGAAAACGACGAGCGCGCCGACTATCTGCGCGCGACGCTGCGCGCCGGGCCCGGATGGAACTCTCGGTCGCCACGCCGGTCAAGATGCAGGACTCCTCGATGATGGCGGCGCTCGCAAAGGCCGATTGTCTCGTGGTTCGCGAGGCCTTTCGAGCCTGCGGCGAAGGCCGGATCGTTGTGTGATCCTTAGGCTTACGCGGCCGTTTTAGCGGTCCTTCGACTTGTTCACGCCAAATTAAAGGGTTGCGGAACACATATAGAACATATAGTGTCCGTTCATGATTTGTTTTCCACCGCTGGTAGGCGGCGGAAACCCGGGAGAAACCAAGGCATGCTCACTCGCAAGCAATTCGAGCTTCTGCGCTTCATCCACGAGCGATTGAAGGAATCGGGCGTTCCGCCCTCGTTCGACGAGATGAAGGACGCGCTCGATCTGCGGTCCAAATCCGGCATTCACCGGCTGATCACGGCGCTGGAGGAGCGCGGCTTCATCCGCCGCCTGCCGAACCGCGCGCGCGCCATCGAGGTGATCAAGCTGCCGGACCAGAGTCGGCCAGGGCGTCGGCCGGCGCGGTTTCACGCCGAGCGTCATCGAGGGCACGCTCGGCCGGGTGCGCACCGGCTCCGAGGAGGACAGCGGCCGGCCGGTCGCCATTCCGATGATGGGCCGGATCGCCGCCGGCACGCCGATCGAGGCGATCCAGACCAAGACCCAGATCATCAACATGCCGCCCGACATGCTCGGCAGCGGCGATCATTTCGCGCTCGAGGTGCGCGGCGACTCGATGATCGAGGCCGGCATCCTCGAAGGCGACACCGTGCTGATCAAGAAGACCGAGGCCGCCGACACCGGCGACATCGTGGTGGCGCTGATCGACGAGGAGGAAGCGACGCTCGAAGCGCTTCCGCCGCCGCGGCGCCTCGATCGCGCTCGAGCCCGCCAACACCGCCTACGAGGTCCGGATCCTGCCGCCGACGCGGGTGCGCATCCAGGGCAAGATGGTGGGACTGTTCCGCCGATACTAGCTTCGTGTCCCGGACGCGGTGCAGCGCGAAGCGGTGCACCGCAGATCCGGGACATTACAAAACTCCAAACCTCGAACGGTCCCGGGTCTGCAAAGCAGCACTTCGTGCTGCATTGCGCCCGGGAACCGCTGCTCATTGTCCGGCGTCCAATCCGCGAGCAGATCGGCATGGCCTGCACCGCCGCTTGCGGCCATCGTGCGGGACGATGATGTTTGCCGGCGTCTGATGACGATCCCCGGTGTCGGCCCGGTGGTGGCGCTGACCTATCGCGCCACCGTCGATGTGCCCGCCCGCTTTAGAAACTCCAAGGCAGTCGAGGCGGTGTTTGGACTGACGCCGTCCAAGTATCAATCGGGCGAGATCGACCGAACCGGCGCGATATCAAAGTGCGGGGACGAGATGATGCGGATGATGCTCTACGAAGCGGCCCACATCATGCTGGTGCGCACAACGAAATGGTCATGGCTCAAGGCCTGGGCGATGCAGATCGCCAAGCGCCGCGGGCTGAAGAAGGCGGTCGTGGCCCTGGCGCGTCGCCTGGCCGTGATCATGCATCGCATCTGGGTTGACGGCACCGAGTTCCGCTGGACCCGGGAACAAGCCGTAACAGCATGAGCGCCATACAGGATCAAATCCGATAGAAGGAAATTCGAATTCCACCGAGCGGTGGAAAGATGTCCGTCGCGGGACGATGGATGAGGTGAGTTCGCATGTCGGCTTGGCCCGCCGTTACTCTGATGGCAAGGCCGCCCAAAAGATCGTTCCGCCTCGTCCTCGAATCCCAGGATGGAAGATGCTATGGGGCGGCGCCGAGGATATTTTCGTCCATCGTCGCTGATGTGAACCGATGGAGCGTCCCATGCAAAAGTTGAACGACCTAAGTCGATCTCTCACCGCCCTCGAACCAGATGACACGCTAATCGCGGTTATCGAGATGAGCCTATCGAGCTGGCTCGTTGCCGGCATCGTACCTGGCGTCGAGCGCCAGCCTTTGAAGAAGCTCGCGGTCGACGAGAGCGTATTGCTGAAGCTGCTGCATCGATGGCGAGAGGAAGCGGAGCAAGCAGGACGCAGGATTGAGCGCATTGCAGTCGCCTTCGAGGCTGGCCGTGACGGCTTCTGGCTGGCGCGCTGGCTCAAGGCGCGCGGCATCGAGCCCACGTCATTCACGCATCGAGTGTGGCGGTGTCTCGCGAGCATCGGCGCGCCAAGACTGACCGTCTCGACACCGAGCTGCTCAAACGCTCCTTTCTCGGCTGGCTGCGCGGCGAGCGTGATCACTGCAAGATGGTCGCGATCCCGACAATGAAGGACGAGGATGCCAAGCGGCCCAACCGCGAGCATGACAGCCTCGTCGGAGAGCGAAGTCGGATCGTCAACCGAATGAAGGCAGCCTTGGTTCGGCTCGACGCTGAAAGCACCCCGAAAGTTTCGGCCTTGTCCGTACGTTTGTGACAGGACGCCGATAACGGTTCGAGGTGGCGGAATCCCGAGACGCCCCTTGGCCTTCATGCCGAATGGAAGAATGGGTCCGCCGCTTCGGAGCTTCGCTGCCGATGCGCATGACTGCATCATGGTTCTGGTCCTAGGACCTACCGAATACAAGGTTGCGGCGCGATTGAACCGCGCCCGAAAGCGGGCTCCCCTCTGATCGTCATCGCGACCACATTAACGTGCCGTCGGGCTCGAAGCTGTCAAGGTATAGCATGGCAAGGGCGAAGCATGCCGCGAGGTTGGGGCGACGGCCAACCTTGTACAGCTTCTGCACGCATCGACGTCAGCTATACGCGGGTCGGGGCAAAGAAACGGACATTGAGATCGAACCAAGAAACCGACGAAGGAAAAAGATGCGTGGACCTGGCAAATTCCTTGACAAAGAAGGCCCCATACAAGGGCCTTGGTGCCAATTCCGAAGAGAAGCACGAGCCCGCGGGCGACATCGACACTGCAACGGTGGATAGTCTGAAAGCGCTTGACCCCAACCGGCCGATTAGAGAAGCGGACGTCAAACCTCAATTCCACGATGTCCGCCGTTGCATTGAGAGCGGACAGGAGCAGTTGCGCACCCCGGCATTTCGGATCAGGACTGGCGGCGCCGGGTGCTGCGTTCTCAGTCCCCCATTAGACAGGTTCTTTACTTGCGGTTCAAAAGCTTCTGAGCGTGAAACAGAAGGCTTTCGTAACTCCGTGCCAATTGCTCTAACTCCGGCCGAACAGCTAGGCCAAATGCCGTGAGCGCGAATGGCTGCCGCACAAAAAGGTCAGCGCCCAGAGTAGCCTCCAAGCGCCGTATCCCAGTTGTGATGGTTGGTTGTGCTACGCCGCATCGCTTGCGGCCCGTGTAAAACTTTTGTCTTTGCAAATAGCCAGAAAATAATGAACCTGCTTTAACTGCACTTATGCCTCATTCCAATTCCAACCGACCGCACCGATGAAACGATAGGCGTTGGCGGTCACCGCGTCCCTATACCGAAGTATAGCGTGTCAAAAGCTGCGACTTTCATCGGCGCAAAGCGGAAGATAATCATCAGCCGCGATGCCTTGTTCGCCTGCCCTCCATTGGGCCAATGCCGGAGCCGAGCGGACTCGACGGGATGCCTCTCGGCGCCAAACCCTGGGCGGCCGCTTGCTTGCGAACCCGGTCGGCACAGCGATGCGACTAGGATGCGGGTTAGGCTGAGCACGTGGGCCTCCGACCTAACGAAATGAACGGAGTTTGAGGCTGGGCGCTCTTCTCAAAAAGCGAAGGTGCGTCCGATACGGACGCGCCCGCGAGTGACAAGAACCTGGGAGAGTGAGCGGCGCGTTACGCTGCTTTGGGCAGCTCGTGGTGCTCGGGCGCGTAAGTGTCGGTGGCTATTGGTTCAGCCTCCTGATGACGGCTCCGCAACCAAACGAACATGCCACTGCAAATCGTACCGAGATACTCGCCCCGCTGTCGTTGGGCATCTCTCCACAGTTCGGCAAAACCCTTGTCCATATGTGCCTCCAAGATGTGCCTCCAAGTGTCGATCGAAATATCCCCGACACCCGCAACGCTATTTTCACCTTACCGATTCGCGAAGTGCGTAAAGTCACACGATAGTTTTCCAAAGAATTTCAATCAGATCGTTGTTTCTGAGGGTTTGCGTGAGCGATAATGTCCGCGCCACCCAGATAGCGACCAGAAAACGGACGTGCCCAGATGTCGGCTATCCAGCATCCTACTGCCCTGGCGATGCACTGCTATTTCGTAGGTGGGAGCGAGCACTAACGCTTCGGGGTTGTAGCTCAAACAATGTAACCGTGCTCGAAAGCTGAGGGTTCTCATTGTGCTCAACTCTGGACGCGTTGTGGACGCTTCTTATTGTTTCTTGGCCGCCGAACGCAATGCTATGTTCTACCGGATGCCTAGTCATCTGGAGACGTTGGCACAAACGGGAAGTTGCCGGTGGTCGAACAACAAATCCGCTATGATGACGGGACCGGATACGAAAGGTACATGGGAAGATGGAGCCGGCTCGCGGGAGAGGTGTTTCTCGATTGGCTTGCGCCACGCCCGGGCTTGCGATGGGTCGATATCGGTTGCGGCAACGGTGCCTTCACGGAGCTGCTCGTCCAGCGATGCGCGCCAGCTGAAGTTCAGGGAATTGATCCGTCCGAGGCGCAACTCGCCTTCGCGCGCGCCCGGCCCGCGGCGAGTGGCGCAGCGTTTCACCAGGGCGACGCCATGGCGCTTCCGTTTCTCCAGGACAGGTTCGATACCGCTGTCATGGCGCTGGTGATTTTCTTCGTTCCCGACCCGGCCAAAGGCGTTGCGGAGATGGTGCGCGTGGTTTGCCCCGGCGGCACGGTCACGACCTATGCGTGGGATATGTTGGGCGGCGGATTTCCGCTGGAACCGATCCAGGCGGAAATGCGCGCAATGGGCCTCAAGCCCGTGCTTCCGCCCAGCTCGGGCGCATCACGGATGGAGGCCCTGCGGAGCTTGTGGATGGGGGCGGGCCTCGAAGCGGTCGAGACGCGGGAGATCACGGTGCAGCGGACGTTCACCAATTTCGACGAGTTCTGGACAACCTGCCTGTTGGCCGCGAGCCTTCGACCAATGGTCGCCGCAATGGAGTCTGCCGATGTCGAACGTCTCAAGACTCGGGTGCACGAGCGCCTGCCGGCAGACGCCGCGGGGCGCATTACCTACAGTGCACGGGCCAACGCGACAAAAGGGCGAGTGCCAGCATAATCACGCCAAATTTCAGGGCAGCGCGCGCCTTCGCTTCGGCCTTGGCGCCCTGGGGGTCCCTCCCAAGCGCAACTTCGGCGAAGCGCTTCTGCGCCGCACCCCGCGCGGCCTTTAGGGTGGGCCTACGTGCGTCGCCGAGCGTTTCGCGGCGCTGAGCTCGGCAACCCGATATCGAACGATCCACACTCGTTTGCCGCCCACCCTGAGCCTTACGCCAAAGCCAGGTGGCTCGTCGTCGAACTGGATCAGATCGGATTTGCCGGTCGGCAACGTAAGTGCGGCGATCGTTTGCGTCGTAAATTGCAGGTGCGCGCTCCGTGATTGGGAAGCAGGAAAACACGCGGCACGCGGAGCTTGGGAAGCGGATGGGAAGCATCCTTACGCCACCTTGTGATTTCTCGCGCTAACTTCAACATGTGGCGTGACAGAATTTTGTGTACAGATTCAAGCTCTTGCGCACTCGTGACCATTCCTGCGCACGAAACGTACCTGATAGCCGGAGATCGACAGCACGTGGGCGAGGCTCGAGATGTACATGGCGTCGTTGACCGGCGTCGTGATGGCGTCGCGCTTGCCGGTGATGAGCGCCGAGGCGATGGAGCCGCGATGGCCCGGCAGGTCGGCGCGGATGCGGGCATCGATGCTGTCGCGCAGGCCCTGGACCGCGGCGGCATATCTGAGCCACAGACCGGGGGCCGCCGTCGCCGGCGCGGCCGCCGGCTGGATCGCGCCCAGCACAACGCCCGTCGCGCCGCTGCCCTGGAAATAAAGATCGCGGGCGAAGTCGTAGCTGCCGGGGCGGAGCGGTTCGAGCGGCGGGCTGAGGCGGGCGCGAAATGTGATGTAGGCGCCGACCAAAGGCGCGGTGCCCTTCTTGATCGAGATGCGGACCCGGTCGAGCTTCTGCGGCAGCCGGGCGGCCTCGATCGACTGCACCCGCACCACGATGCGGTCGGTGCGCTCGCGCTCCTCGCGGACCTCGACAAAGCCCGAGATGGCGACGTTGCCGGCCGGCCGCGCCAGGACCGGATGCGCCACTCGCATCGTTGTGAACGTCGCGACCGCGAAGCCTGCCGCGATTGCGGTGGCGGCAAGCGCAACCGGAAGGGCAATGGCCCGGGCCCGCGCGAGCACGGCAACAGCGCGGCAGACCGCCGCCAGCCCCGCGCCCGCCCACCAGGCCGGCTCATGGCCGGCGGTGAAAATAGAGCGCGATGCCGAACCCGAAGGCGATCGGCAGCCACGGCAGCAGATGGCCGGGGCGGTGTCGGCGATGGCCCAGTTGCGGAGACGCCCGGTCGCCGCCCGGCCAAAATCGCGGAGCGGGCCGGTCCAGACGCGCGCGCGGCGTCGCTGCTCGGCGACGTCCCAAGTCCGGACCTTAGTTTGGCCCCTGCCCCGATCCGCCATGCGCTGCGGCCCTACGCGCGCCACTCAACAGAGCCCGATCCTGCCGGGACCGTGCTTCGGACGGTCAGCTCTTGCCGACCTCCTTGGCGAATGTATCACGCAATCCGACGGTGCGATTGAACACCGGGCGGTCGGATGTGGAATCCGGGTCCAGCACGAAGTAGCCCTGACGCTCGAACTGCACCGGCTCGGGGGAGTTCGAGGCCGACGCCAGCACCGGCTCGACCCGCGCGTCGCTGAGCACCTCCAGCGAATTGGGATTGAGGTCGGCGGCGAAGCCCTCGCCACCGGTCGGATCGGGCTTGGCGAACAGCGGGTTATAGATGCGGACCTCGGCTGGCTTTGAATGCTCCGCCGACACCCAATGAATGGTGGCCTTGACCTTGCGGCCGTCCGGCGCGTTGCCGCCGCGGGTGGCGGGATCGTAGGTGCAGCGGAGTTCCACCACTTCGCCCGCCGCGTTCTTCACCGCCTCCCGGCAGGTGATGAAGTAGGCGTAGCGGAAACGCACCTCCATGCCGGGCGACAGCCGGAAGAACTTCTTCGGCGGGTTCTCCATGAAGTCGTCGCGCTCGATATAGAGCTCGCGGCCGAACTTGATCTTGCGGGAGCCGGCCTCCGGGTTGTCGGGGTGGTTGACGGCGTCGAGCTCCTCGCCCGGCCCGTCGTAGTTCTCGATCACGATTTTGAGCGGACGCAACACCGCCATCCGCCGCAGCGCGCTCTTGTTCAGCGCCTCGCGGATCGAGAAATCCAGCATGCCGGCGTCGACGATGCTGTTGGCCTTGGCGACGCCGATCCGCTTGATGAAATCGCGGATCGCGGCCGGCGGCACGCCGCGGCGGCGCAGTCCCGCGATGGTCGGCATCCGGGGATCGTCCCAGGCCTTGACGTGTCCGTCGCGAACCAGCGTCGTCAGCACCCGCTTCGACAGCACCGTGTAGGTCAGGTTCAGCCGCGCGAACTCGTACTGGTGCGGCTTGCTCGGCACCGGCAGGTTGTCGAGGAACCAGTCGTACAGCGGACGGTGATCCTCGAATTCCAGGGTGCAGACCGAGTGGGTGATGCCCTCGATGGCGTCGGACTGCCCGTGGGCGAAGTCGTAGCTCGGATAGATCGACCACGTGGTGCCGGTGCGCGGATGCGGCGCCTTGACGATGCGGTAGAGCGTCGGATCGCGGAGGTTGATGTTGCCCGACGTCATGTCGATCTTGGCCCGCAGCACGCGGGCGCCGTTGTCGAACTCGCCGGCCTTCATGCGGCGGAACAGGTCGAGGTTCTCATCAACGCCGCGGTCGCGGAACGGGCTGTTGCGGCCGGGCTCGGTCAAGGTGCCGCGGTTGTGGCGCATCTGCTCCGGCGTCTGGTCATCGACATAGGCCTTACCGGCCCTGATCAGCACCTCGGCCCATTCGTACAGCCGGTCGAAATAGTCGGAGGCATGGAACAGGTTGCTGCCCCAGTCGAAGCCGAGCCAGCGCACGTCGCGCTCGATGGCGTCGATGTATTCCTGCTCCTCCTTGGCCGGGTTGGTGTCGTCGAAGCGAAGGTTGCACTTGCCGCCGAACTCCTCGGCGATGCCGAAGTTCAGGCAGATCGACTTGGCGTGGCCGATGTGGAGATAGCCGTTCGGCTCCGGCGGAAAGCGCGTCACCACTGACTTCCGCCGCCCGGCGTCGAGATCGGCCTGGACGATGTCGCGAATGAAATCGCGGCCGCCTTCTGCTATAGCCTCTGCCGTCGCCATCTGAGTGATTCACCTGAGGCCGCCTCGCGCGGCCCCGCCTTGTGCCAAATCCGCGCCTGCGCGCCAAGAGCTTGGGGACGCCAAGAGCTTGGATACCAAGCCGTCCGGGGGAGATGTTGTGGGGCGCTTTTATGCTACATGGTGCGGAACATTGACCTCTGCCAGCGGCTTTTCCTTCGCCCCTTATGACTGATCCCGTCGTCACGCGATTTGCCCCCTCGCCCACCGGCTTCCTGCATATCGGCGGGGGCCGCACCGCGCTGTTCAACTGGCTCTACGCGCGCGGCCGCGGCGGCAAGATGCTGCTGCGGATCGAGGACACCGACCGCGAGCGCTCCACCCCGGGGGCGATCGACGCCATCCTCGACGGGCTGCGCTGGCTCGGCCTCGATTGGGACGGCGACACCGTCTATCAATTCCAGCGCGTCGAGCGGCACCGCGAGGTGGTCGAGCAGATGCTGGCCTCGGGCCACGCCTATCGCTGCTACGCCTCACCGGAAGAACTCACTGCGATGCGCGAGAAGGCCCGCGCCGAGGGCAAGACGAGGCTTTACGACGGCCGCTGGCGCGACCGCGACGCCGCCGACGCGCCCCCCGGCGTGAAGCCGGCCATCCGCCTCAAGGCGCCGCTGACCGGCGAGACCGTGGTTGAGGACCAGGTCCAGGGCCGCGTCACCTGGCAGAACGAGAACCTCGACGATTTCGTGCTGCTGCGCTCCGACGGCAATCCGACCTACATGCTGGCCGTGGTGGTGGACGATCACGACATGGGCGTGACCCACATCATCCGCGGCGACGACCATCTCAACAACGCGGCGCGGCAGACCCAGATCTACCAGGCGCTCGGCTGGACCGTGCCGGTGATGTCGCACATTCCGCTGATCCACGGGCCGGACGGCTCCAAGCTCAGCAAGCGCCACGGCGCCCTCGGTGTCGACGCCTATCGGGCGCTGGGCTACCTGCCCATCGCGATGCGCAACTACCTGGTGCGGCTCGGCTGGGCTCATGGCGACCAGGAAATCTTCTCCACCGAGGAGATGATCGCAGCCTTCGATCTTCCGCAAATCGGCCGCTCGCCGGCGCGCTTTGACTTCGCCAAGCTCGAAAGCCTCAATGGCCATTACATGCGCGCCAGCGCCGACGCCGATCTGCTCAAGGCGATGGAGGCGCTGCTGCCACACCTGCCGAACGGCGTCGGCGACCGCCGACAAGCTCACGCCCGCGGTGCGGGAGCAGATCATGGCGGCGATGCCCGAGCTGAAGGAGCGGGCCAAGACGCTGGTCGAGCTGATCGATGCGGCGAGCTTCATCTGGACGCCGCGGCCTTTGCCGCTCGACGACAAGGCCGCCGCACTGCTCAGCCCCGACGCGCGCGGCCTGCTCAAGGAAATCATTCCGGAGCTGGAGGCGGTCGAGCCGTGGAACGCGGAAGCCACCGAGCAGGCGGTGCGCGCCTACGCCGAGCGCAAGGCCGCCAAGCTCGGCGCGGTCGCGCAGCCGCTGCGGGCGGCGCTGACCGGGCGGACCACCTCCCCCGGCATATTCAACGTTCTGACCGTCCTGGGGCGCCAGGAAAGCCTGGCACGGCTGCGCGACCAGGCGGCTTAAGGCCGCTCCGCCGGAGCTTCAGCTCTGCGCGCCTTGCAGTGCACAACCGGATACGATACCCCACTTAATTGAGGTTCCACGCGGTCTCCGCCCGCGCCACAGCACGAGCAGGTTCACCGTCCGGTCGCGGGGCCGACGGGTGCGAGGGTTAGCAAGATGGACGCGAAGACCGGCACCAACACGAAGACGGCGAAGCTTTCGGTCGGCGACAAGGAATACAGCTTCCCGATCTACGACGGCACCATCGGGCCCGAGGTGATCGACGTCGGCAAGCTCTACGCCCAGACCGGCATGTTCACCTACGACCCCGGCTTCACCTCGACCGGCGCCTGCGAGTCCAAGATCACCTACATCGACGGCGACCAGGGCATTCTGCTCTATCGCGGCGTGCCGATCGAGCAGATCGCCGAGCACGGCGACTTCCTGGAGACCTGCTACCTGCTGCTGTACGGCGAGCTGCCGACGCCGGCGCAGAAGTCCGACTTCGATTACCGCGTCACGCGCCACACCATGGTGCACGAGCAGATGAGCCGCTTTTTCCAGGGCTTCCGGCGCGACGCCCATCCGATGGCGGTGATGACCGGCTCGGTCGGCGCGCTGTCGGCGTTCTATCACGACTCCACCGACATCTCGGACCCGGTGCAGCGCATGATCGCCTCGATCCGCATCATCGCGAAGATGCCGACGCTCGCGGCCATGGCCTACAAATACACCGTCGGTCAGCCTTTCATCTACCCGAAGAACGACCTCGATTACGCCACCAATTTCCTGCGGATGTGCTTTGCGGTGCCGGCGGAAGAGTACAAGCCCAATCCGGTGCTGGCGCGCGCGATGGACCGCATCTTCATCCTGCATGCCGACCACGAGCAGAACGCCTCGACCTCGACGGTGCGGCTCGCGGGCTCGACGGGCGCCAATCCGTTCGCCTGCGTTGCCGCCGGCATCGCGGCTCTGTGGGGACCGGCGCATGGCGGCGCCAACGAGGCGGCGCTGAAGATGCTCGGCGAGATCGGCACCGTCGATCGTATCCCGGAGTTCATCAAGCGCTCCAAGGATCCCAAGGACACCTTCCGCCTGATGGGCTTCGGCCATCGCGTCTACAAGAACTACGATCCGCGCGCCAAGATCATGCAGAAGACCGCTTACGAGGTGCTGGCGGAGACCGGCCATCGCGACGACCCGCTGCTGCAGGTGGCGATGGAGCTCGAGAAGATCGCGCTGCACGACGACTACTTCATCGAGAAAAAGCTCTATCCTAACGTCGACTTCTATTCCGGCATCACGCTGAAGGCGATGGGCTTCCCAACCAGCATGTTCACCGTGCTGTTCGCGGTCGCGCGCGCGGTGGGCTGGATCGCGCAATGGAAGGAAATGATCGAGGACCCGACCCAGCGGATCGGCCGGCCGCGCCAGCTTTATACCGGCGCGACCAAGCGCGATTACACCCAGATCTCGCGGCGGAAATAGACGGCGGCAGCGCCGCTCGTTACAGGGGCGCCGTTGCGGCGCCCCTTATTTTTGCGGCGCGCCCCGGCGCGCCAGTTCGAGCACGATGTCGGCGGCGCGGGCGGCCGGCGCCCGCGAGCCGATCTCCATGATGGCATCAAGCTTGGCGAAGGCATCGAGCTGGCGTCGCCGCTCCGGCGTGTCGCTCAGCAAAGGCACCAACGCATCCGCCAGCGATTGCGGCGTGCAGTCATCCTGCATGAACTCCGGAACGACATTCTCCCCGATCACCAGATTGGCCAGGATCACGGACGGGATATTGACGAGAGCGCGAGCCACCTTGGCTTCGAGGAAGGAGCCCCGGTAAGCGGCGACCATCGGCACCCCCGCCAACGCAAGCTCGAGCGTGGTGGTGCCGGACTTCGCCAACGCCGCCCGGGCGCTGCGCATCGCCGCGAGCTTGTCGGTTCGCTCGACCACGATGCGGGGCTTGGTCGGCCAGGTCGAGGTCGCTTGCCTCACCTGTTCGACCAGATGCGGCACGGTCGGCGCCACCACGTCGAGCGGCCCGTGTCGCTTTTCCGCGAGCGCGAGCGCAGCCCCGAAATCGCCGGCCAGCCGCCTCACCTCGCTGCTGCGGCTGCCGATCATGGCAAGCACAACGGCTGGATCGGTTATCCGCCGCCGCGCTTCCGCTTCGCCGGGCCGCAGGTGCGCGACCTCCTCGGTCAGCGGATGGCCGACATAGGTGCAAGGCGGGCCGCCGAGCCGCCTGTGCACGTCGGGCTCGAACGGCAGCAGCGCCAGCACATGATCGATGTAGCCGCGCATCGAGCGCGCCCGTCCTCCGAGCCAGGCCCAGACCGAGGGCGACACGTAATCGACGATCGGGATCGTGACATCGGCGCGTCGCACTCGGCGCGCAACGCGGAGCGTGAACGACGGGCTGTCGATGACGACCAGGATGTCCGGCCGGCGTTCGATCACTGCGCGGACCGTTTGTAACATGTGGCGGATCAGTCGCGGCAGCCGCCGGGGAATGGAGATGAAGCCGATCATGCCGAAATCGTCGACCGGGTAGAGGCTGATCAGCCCCTCGGCTGTCATCTCGCGGCCACCGACGCCAGAGAATTGCACCGGCCTGGCGGAACGCTCGCGCAGCGCCCTCATCAGCGCGGCGCCAAGCCGGTCGCCGGATTCCTCGGTCGCGACCAGAAAAACATCCAGGGCACCGGATGCCGGCTCGAGCGGCGTGGCGGCTTCCGGCCTGGACGCACCCTCGGTCATCGATCAGGCCTATTGCCGTCGACGCCGACAACGAAAACTCCGGCGCGATCGGCGGCCGCGGCAAGGCGCTCGGGCTCCGCCACCAGCGTCGAGCCGGCGACCACGGCGATCCCGCCGAGGCCGGCTGCGGCCACTGCCTCGACCGTGGGCGGCCCGATCGCAGGCAGGTCGAGACGCCGGTCCTGGCCGAGCTTCGGCGCTTTCACCAGCACGCCGGTGCCGACCGGCGACTGGATATGGCCGGTGCGGCGGAGCTCGGCGACCCGCAGCAAGGTTTGATCGGTGTTCTCGGGACCCTCCACCGCCAGCACCTGGTTGTTGGCGACGACCACCGCCTGGCCGACGTCAAATGGGCTGATGGCATTGAGGAGCGCCAGACCGCGGGCGATATCGGCGCGATCCTGCGCGCTCGGCTCGCGGCCACTGAGCAGGCCCTGCGGGACGAGGAGTTCCGGCGCAATTTCGGCCGGGCCAACGAGGCGAAGACCGAGCCGCTCCAGCATCCGGCCAAGCCCCGACTGCAGATGGTCGTCGCCGCCGCGGTAGAGCCGCGCAATCTGCGGCATGAGACGCAGGACCAGGAAATCCGGCCGGCTCTTCCAGAGCGAAGGTCGCCTCACCGTGCCGATAAACGTGACGTCGCTACATCCTTCGGCAGCGGCGATCCGAATGAAGCGCTTCCACTGGCCGATCCAGCACCAGTGATGTGGATAGGCAGCGAAGTGTTGCGGATCGGCCCAGGGTCGCAGCGGAAACAGCACAACGCGGCGGCCGCGCCGCTTCGCCGCATCTGCGAGCGCAATTGGCAGCGTTCCGCCGCCGCAAATGATGGCAAGCCCGTTGCCATTCTGCGCCTGTGCCAGAGGCTCGTTCATGGCGCGTCATCTGACGAGACGCCGGGCCTGCCTGTCGCGGGCATCATTGGCGAGCGCTGTCCACCCTGACGAATGAAAGCAACGATCTTGCTCACCATCGGATCGCCGGCGAACTGCGTTTCGGTGCGTTGCAGCCGCTCGGCAAAGGTGTCGGGGCTGAAGAACAGCGTGTGATAGGCACCGCGAATGCGATGCTGGTCGGCGCGGCTGAACTTCCTGCGCTTCAGGCCGACCATGTTGAGGCCGACCAGCACCGCCTTCGGGCCGAACGCGAATCCAAACGGGATGACATCGCGGGTGATCCCGCTCATGCCCCCAAGCATGGCGCCCTCGCCGACCCGGACGAACTGATGCACGGCGGTATTGCCGCCGATGAAGACATTGCTGGCGATGGCCACATGGCCGCCCAGCACGGCGCCGTTGGCGAAGGTGACGTCGTCGCCGACGTGGCAGTCGTGGCCGACATGCGAATTCGCCATCATGAAGCAGCGGTCGCCGACGCTCGTGACTTCACCGTGGTCCTCGGTGCCGGTGCTGATCGTCACGCCCTCGCGGATTTGGCAATTGCGCCCGACCGTCAGCCGCGTCGCGCCACCGCGATACCCGGTCGACTGCGGCGCGGTGCCGAGCGAAGCGAACGGATAGACGACGGTCTGCTCGCCGATCTCGGTGACGCCGGCAATATTGACGTGCGACAGCAGCCGCACGCCGGCCCGCAGTTCCACCCGCGGGCCGATGATGCAGAACGGGCCGATCTCGACATCGTCGGCAAGCTTGGCGCCGTCCGCCACCCGTGACGAAGGATCGATCCGCGGCAATGTCAGCCCTCTGCGATCAGGGCGCCGAGATCGGCCTCGGCCACCAGTTCCCCGCCGACCTTGGCCTCGCCGCGAAACCACCACATGTTCTTTCGCCGCTTGGTACGGGTGACGTGGTACGCAAGCACATCACCCGGCACGATCGGCTTGCGAAACTTGGCGTTGTCGATCGTCAGGAAGTAGACCAGTGACGGCTTGGTGCCGCTCGGCAGCGATCGAATGCAGATCGCGCCGGCGGTCTGGGCCATGCCTTCCAGCACAAGGACGCCGGGCATCACCGGGTTGTTGGGAAAGTGGCCTAGGAAGTGCGGCTCATTGGCCGTGACGTTCTTGATGCCGATGCCGGATTCATCGCCGCGGATCTGAATGATGCGGTCGACCAGCAGGAACGGGTAGCGGTGCGGCAAGGCAGCGAGGATTTCGCGAATCCCGATCGCCTCAAGCGTCTCGCCGTTCATATCACGTCTCCCCCGCGGTCCGGCGCAGCATAATTCGCCGGTGCGGTCGCAGCGCCGGCCGGCTCCGCCGGCGCGGCGGCCAATGCCCACGCCCGGCCGCGTTCGCGCCTTAGAATTTCGTGCCGCCGCCGAAGCGGAATTGCTGGATACGGTCGTAGCTCTGCTTCATCAGCGGGAACGAATAGTCGAAGCGTAGCGGACCGAACGGCGAGTTCCAGATCAGACCGACGCCGACCGACGCGCGAACCTTGGCATCGTCGGGCTCGGGCACCAAGGTTTCGCCGGTCACGTTCCAGGTGGTCGGCCCCTTGTAGTTCCAAAGCGATCCGGCGTCGGCGAACACGGCTCCCCGCAGTCCCGCCTCCTTCGGCAGGAAGGTGAACGGCGCCTGCGCCTCGAGGCTGGCGCCCCAGTACATGGTGCCGCCGAGCGGATCGCCGAAGCCGTTGATCGACGGCTGCGAGTTGCGCGGCCCGAGGCCCGATGGCGCGAAGCCGCGAACCAGGTTCGGTCCCATCTGGAAATGATCCAGCATGCGTAGATCTTCGCCGCCCCATCCAGCGATGTGGCCGCCTTGCAAGTGCAGCACGGCGACGACGTCGGAGAACATCTCGTAGTAGCTGCGAGCATCAGCCGTGGTGCGGATGAAGTTGACGTCGCCGCCGACGCCGGCGAAGTCCTGCTTGAACTCGGCGTAGATGCCGGCGGTCGGGTTCTTGTTGTTGTCGAGGGTGTTGTAAGCCAGCGTGTATCCGACCATCGAGGTCAGAACCGAGCCCGCGGCGAGTTCCTTGCGGACGGCGAGCGATGCCTCGCCGTTGGCGTAGCAGCCGCCGCTAGCGAGCGCCGCTTCGTCGGTCTGATTGACGCCCACGCCAGTCGCGCCGTTCACACCCACGACCGGGTTGTTGACAAGCGCGTTCGGCGAGTACTGACAATCGTTATAGGCAAACGGCAGCGTGATTTTCTGCGTGTAAATGTTGTAGCGCGCCTGGAACGACAATTCTTCGTTCAAGGCGAAACCGGCTCGCAAGCCAACGCCGAGCGTCTGGCTGTTGTAGGAGATGTAGTTGGTCGCCAGCGTTTGCTTGGCATAGAGATCGACGCCGACGCCGATGCGGTTGCCGAGGAAGAAGGGTTCGGCAAACGACACTTCAACGCCGCGAGAATACTGACCGTACTGAACGCCAAACCTGGCGAACTGGCCCTGACCAAGCAGATTGCGCTCGGAAACGCTGAGTTCGGCCATCCAGCCGCTGGCGGTCGAATAGCCGCCGGAAATCGAGAACTCGCCGGTCGGGATTTCCTCGACATCGACGTTGAGCACGACGCGGTCGGGAGCCGAACCCGGCTCGTTCGTGATCTTGACGGTCTTGAAATAATTGAGGTTCTTCAGCCGCCGCTCGGCGCGATCGACCAGCGCGCGGTTGTAGGCGTCGCCCTCGCCGATATCGAATTCGCGGCGGATCACGTAGTCGCGGGTTCGGGTGTTGCCGCGGAGGTTGATCCTCTCGATATAGACTCGCGGACCGTCCTCGACCGTGAAGGTGACATTGATCGTGTGGTTGGCCTGGTCGCGGTCGCCACGCGGTCGCACCACCGCGAAAGGATAGCCCCGACGCGCCACTTCGATCGACATGTTCTCGACCGATTTCTCGACCGCTTCGGCATTGTATACGTCGCCGGCACCGACCCTGGAGCGGTCGTATAGCGATCGCGGGTCGACCGTCGCGACATTCGAAAGGATATCGACTTTGCCGAGCCGGTAGCGCGCGCCCTCGTCGAGCGTGAACGTGACGGTGAAGCCCTTCTGAGCCGGATCATAGACCGACACGGCGGAGACCACGCGTATGTCGGCATAGCCGTGCTTGAGGTAAAAGCGGCGGATCAGGTCGCGGTCGGCTTCGATGCGGTCGGGATCGTAGATGTCGGTGCTCTGGAAAAACGCTACGATCCAGAACCACGAGGTTTCGTTGGTCTTGATCTCGTCCTTGATGCGCTGGTCGTTGTAGGCCTTGTTGCCGACGAACAGTATTTTCTTGACCCCGGTCTTGTCGCCTTCCTTGACCTCGAACACCAAGTCGACGCGGTTGTTCGGTAGATCGATGATCTTCGGCACGATGGAGACGTCAAAGCGGCCGTTGCGGCGGTAGATTTCGACGAGGCGTTGGACGTCGGCCTGCACGGTGGGACGCGACAGCGTGCCGCGTGTCTTCGACTGCACCTCGTTGGAGAGCTGGTCGTCCTTGATCTTCGAATTGCCCTCGAACGCGACCCGGTTGATGACCGGGTTTTCCACGACCACCACCACGAGGCGGCCGCCCGGACCCGGGGTGATGCGGACGTCCTGGAACAGGCCGGTGGCGTAGAGCGCCTTCAGTGCCTGGTCGATCTTGTAGCTGTCGAGTTTCTCGCCGGGGTTGAGATGGAAGTAGGACCGGATGGTCTCCACCTCGACGCGGCGGTTGCCTTGGACAACGATCGAATTTTCGGATTGGGCGGCGGCACGGGTGGCCGTCGCGACCGCGCCTATCGCGGTGCAAAAACCGACTCCGGCGAGGACCATGCCGACCAGGCAAAGACCCCGAAGCTGCCGCACCCACAACGTCATTCGCAACGCGCCCTTCCCGACCTTCTCGCCGCCCCGGCGGCTACCCCACAGAGCACTCAGAACCATGTTTCTACAGGGTTTTTCCAAGGCTGCAACCCAACGCAGGTTGCGGTTTTTCGCCGTTCCAGCAGAAATTCCCTCTCAATTTGGCCATTCACGATGCCCAGAGCCGCGGCAACAACTGAATGGTGTCATTAAAGACTGTAAATATCATCAACATCACGACAATCGCGAAACCAATGCGAAACCCTATTTCCTGGGCCCGCGACGACAGCGGACGACCCCGCCCCGCCTCGATCCCGTAGAACAAAAGATGACCGCCATCGAGCAGAGGCACCGGGAACAGGTTCAGCAGGCCGATCGACACCGATAGCATGGCGGCCAGATGCAGCACCGGCATGAAACCCAGGGTTGCAACCTGGCCGGAAATCTGGGCGATCCGGATCGGGCCGCCGAGCTGGTCGGCGCATTCGCGCCCCGCGAACAGCCCGCCGATATAGGAGAACGTGCGGTCGATGATGAACCAGGTTTCCTTGGTGCCAAGCCAGACCGCGGTGACAGGATTGACGTGCTCGGTCTTCACGTCGTTCGGCGTCATCGACCGGCTCACGCCCAGCACGGCATGGCAGAAGTTGTTGCCGAAGCCGTCCTTGCCCTGCTTCAGCGCGGGCGTTGCGGTGAGCGTCATCGGCGCGCCGCCGCGATCAATCTGGAATGACAGGGTGCGACCGGCATTGGCGCTGACGACGCGCTGCATGTCGGAGAAGCTCTCGATGCTGGCGCCGTCGATCGCGAGCACGACGTCGCCAGGCTTGAGACCGGCAGCAGCGGCGGCAGAATCCGGCAGCACCGCGTCGACCCGCGCCGTCGTGGTCTGCCGGCCGTACATTGCGAAAATCGTGGCGAAGATCACGATGGCGAGAATGAAATTCGCGATCGGACCGGCCGCGACGATTGCGGCGCGCCGTGCCACCGGTTGGTGGAAGAAGCTCACGCGCTTGTCGGCGTCGGACATGCCAGCGACCGCGGTCTCGTCCGGCACGCTCGCCGCGTTTTCATCCCCAAAAAACTTCACATAGCCGCCGAGCGGGATCGCCGAAAGCTTCCAGCGGGTTCCATGGCGGTCATTGCGGCCGATGATCTCCGGCCCGAAACCCACAGAAAAAGTAAGCACCCGGACCCCGCACCAGCGGGCGACGAGGAAGTGACCGAGCTCATGGAAGAAGACGACGACGCTCAATCCGAACAGAAAAGGGATGATCCAGCCGGTCCAACCGGCGCCCCACAGGCCAAGATGATTGAAAACGTCCATTTCCGGACCCAATCCCCACGTTCGCCGCCGCGCGGCCGTTCCCCAAGCCGAAGGCTCTAGAATGACTTTGCGGCTATTTCGGGCAAGAGGTCATGGGCCAACGACCTTGCCATATGGTCAACGGCGAGCGCTTCGTCGATATCCTGGGGTTCTGCGGTGGCATTCCGCCGCTCGGCGGCCTCAAGCGTGGCCTCGACCAGTTCGGCGATACCGCCAAATCCGATCTTTCCACCGATAAATGACGCGACCGCCACCTCGTTCGCGGCATTCAGGATGGTCGGCGCCGCCCCACCGGTCTCGATCGCCTGCCGTCCGAGTCGCAGCGACGGAAATCGCTCCAGGTCCGGCGCCTCGAAGCTCAGAGTTCCGATCTTGGCGAGGTCGAGCTTGGCGGCCGGGCCGTCGATCCGCACCGGCCACGCCAGGCAATGGGCGATCGGGATGCGCATGTCGGGCGAGCCGAGATGCGCGATCACCGAGCCGTCGCGGTACTCGACCATGCCGTGGATGATCGACTGCGGATGTACCAGCACGGCGAGCTTGTCCGGCTCGACGGCGAACAGGTGATGCGCCTCAACCAGTTCCAGGACCTTGTTGAACATGGTCGCGGAATCGATGGTGATCTTCGGCCCCATCGACCAGTTCGGATGCTTGAGCGCCTGTTCGAGCTTGGCTCCCCGCATCTGCTCGCGCGTCCAGGTGCGGAACGGACCGCCGGATGCGGTGATGACGATGCGGCTGACGTCCTCGCGGGGGCCCGCGGTCAGCGCCTGAAAGACGGCGTTATGCTCGGAGTCGACCGGCAGCACGGTTGCGCCATGGGCCGCAGCGGCGCGCATGAAGACACCGCCGGCGCAGACCAGGCACTCCTTGTTGGCGAGCGCCACCGTCGCGCCTCGCTTGGCTGCGGCGAGCGTCGGCTTCAGTCCGACCGAGCCGCTGACCGCCGCCATCACCCATTCGGCCGGCCGCTCCGCCGCCTCGATCAGCGCCTCGGGTCCGCTTGCCGCCTGGATGTTGGTGCCTGACAGCGCGTCCTTCAACTCGCCATAGGCCGACGGGTCGGCCACCACCGCAAAGCGCGCGTTCAGATCGCGCGCGATCTGCGCGAGCTCCTTGGCATTCTTGTGGGCGGTCACCGCCTCGACGCGGTACTTGTCGCCGCCGCGCTTGAGCAGATCGACGGTGCTCATGCCGACTGAGCCGGTCGCCCCTAAGATGGTGACGGTACGGACGGTGGACTCAAGGCGCTGCTGGGCGCGTCGTTGCGGATTAGCGGACTGCATTCCTCACCATACCATGAGGCCGCGGGCGGGGGCATCGAATCCGCCATGTGCGATTCCGATCACAGCGCCAACCGCAGCGGCCGCGACGAAGCCATCGAGCCGATCCATCAGCCCGCCGTGACCGGGAATAAGCTGGCTTGCGTCCTTGGCGTTGAAATGGCGCTTGATCGCCGATTCCACCAGATCGCCGGCCTGCGACACGACGGAAAGCACCAGTGCGACCGCTGCCACGGCGGCAAGACTTTCGATGCCGAACCCGCGGGCGACGGCAACGCCACCCAGCACGCCGGCCAGCGTGCCGCCGATCGCGCCAGACCACGTCTTGTTGGGGCTGACGCGCGGCATCAGCTTCGGTCCGCCAATGCCGCGCCCGGCGAAATAAGCCGCGATGTCGGTGAGCCACACGACGGCGAACAAGAACAGGATCGCCGCAAAACCGCGCTCGGCGTCGTGCCGCAACAGCACGGGCGCAATCAACAGGGCTGCCGCATACACAAGCCCAGCCGCACACCACACGCGTCGAAGCCGCGAGCTCAGCACGGCGACTGCAAAGAAGCCCAGCGCGATGAGCGCCATCGCCACGCCGGATCGGCCGAGCGCCATCAGCAAGGCCGCGCCCGCGATTGCCACCGCGCCGGTCGCCAGCACCGCGTTGCGGTCATCGGCGCAAACCAGCGTGTCCCATTCCCACAGCACCGCGAGCGCTGCGAGCGCCCAGAACGCCATGAATGCCATCCCGCCGAAATACGCCGCCGCGATCGCAATCGGGGCGAGCAGCAATGACGAGACGATGCGCAGGAGCAGATTGCCGCGCCCCGCCAGGACCGCCAGTCCCGGTTGCTTGCCGCCGGCCGGTTGGACGCCGCTCACGGTCAGGAGCCGGTCTGCGCGATGAGCCCGCCGAACCGCCGCTCGCGCCGATGGTATTCGGCGATGGCGCCCTCAAGCGTCGCGCGGTCGAAGTCCGGCCAATACGTCGGCACGAAGACGAGCTCGCTGTAGGCCGCCTGCCACAGCAGGAAATTCGACAGCCGCTGCTCGCCGCTGGTGCGGATGATGAGATCGGGGTCGGGCAGGTCCGGCGCGTCGAGGTTCTGGCCGAGCATTTCGGCGGTGATGGCGGACGCTTCGATTTCTCCGGTCTTGACCATGGCCGCAACGCGAGCCGCCGCACGGGCAATCTCCTGGCGCGCGCCGTAATTGAACGCGACCACCAGCACCAGGCCGTCATTGTCCTTGGTCAGCTCCTCGGCCTCTTCGAGCAACCGGCGGATATCCGGATCGAGATCGCCGCGCTCGCCGATCACCCGCACCTTGACGCGGTTCTGGTGCAGTTCGGCGAGGTCGTTGCGGATGAACCGGCGCAGCAGACCCATCAGGTCGCGGATCTCCGACGGCGGGCGCGACCAGTTCTCGGCGCTGAAGGAAAAGATGGTCAGGAACGAGATGCCCATTTCGCCGGCGGCACGCACGGTCTTGCGCACCGCCTCGACGCCGCGCCGGTGCCCCTCGCCGCGCGGCAACCCGCGCGCCGAAGCCCAGCGCCCGTTGCCATCCATGATGATGGCGACGTGGCGCGGGCACGGGATAGCCCGACAATGGGATCTGGCTCTGCGGCATGATGAAACGGTCAGACCGTCATGATCTCCTTTTCCTTGGCGGACAACAGATGATCGATGTCGACGATCGTCTGATCGGTCGTCTTCTGGACCTCGGTGTCCATGCGCTTGTGATCATCCTGGCTGATCTCGTGGTCCTTCTCCATCTTCTTGAGAAGGTCCATGCCGTCGCGGCGGACGTGGCGGACCGCGACCTTGGCGGTCTCGGCGTATTTGTGCGCGATTTTGACCAGCTCATGGCGGCGTTCGGTGTTGAGCTCAGGCAACCGCAGGTGGATGACCTGTCCTTCGCTCGACGGCGTCAGGCCGAGATTGGCCGCCAGGATCGCCTTTTCGACCGCATGCAGCATCGAGCGGTCCCACACCTGCACGCTGAGCATGCGCGGCTGCGGAATGCTGACGGTCGCCAGTTGATTGAGCGCCATGCTCTGCCCGTAGGCGTCGACATGAACCGGATCGAGCAAATGCGCCGAGGCGCGACCGGTGCGCAACCCGTTGAGTTCGGTCTTGAGCACGCCAAGCGCGCCCTGCATCCGCCGTTTCAGTTCGTTGATGTCGTAACCCGCCATGTGCCCCTCCAGCCTTTATCTTCGAGCACTCGCCTGCAACACCGAGCTTCGACGCGTGTGAGCGTTCGAATCCCGGAATTATCCGTGAACGACAGTCGCGCGCCCTTGGCCGCGCAGAACCGCCTCGATCGCTCCCGCCTTCTCGATCGAGAACACGATGATAGGCATGCTGTTTTCCCGGGCAAGCGCGAAGGCCGTTGCATCCAGAACCTTGAGATCGCGGTCGAACGCCTCCTTGAGCGAGATGCGGTCGTAACGCTTGGCCTTGGGGTCCTTTTTGGGGTCGGCGCTGTAGACGCCGTCGACATTGGTCGCCTTCAGGACCGCATCGCATTCCATCTCGGCGGCGCGAAGCACCGCCGTGGTGTCGGTCGTGAAGAACGGATTGCCGGTGCCGCCGGCGAACACCACGATGCGGTTTGCCTCGAAATGGCGAAGCGCCTGGCCGCGCTCGTAGGTCTCGCAGACCTGCGGCATGTTGAGCGCCGACATGGTGCGTGCCGGTGCGCCGAGCCGCTCGATCGCGGCCTCCAGCACAAGGCCGTTCATCACCGTCGCCAGCATGCCCATGGAATCGGCGGTCGGCCGCGACAAGCTCTTGCCCGACACCTTGACGCCGCGAAGAATGTTGCCGCCGCCCGACCACGACACCGAGCGTGACGCCCGCGGTGCGAGCGTTGATCAGGTCCTTGGCGATGCGGTCGATGGTCGGCTGGTGGATACCGAAGCCCTCGGGCCCCGACAGCGCTTCGCCGGATACCTTGACGATCACGCGGCGATAGGCGGGCTTGCTGACCGGCTTGCTCGAAGACTTGCTCGAAGACTTGGCCATTCCAATGCCTCTCTCGCCGAGCTGCGGTCCGTCCGCCGTGCTAGTTCACCTTGGGGTCTGAATCGCCCGGCTTCTTGACGCCGGAGGCGGCCGCAACTTCGGCTGCGAAATCGGATTCCTGCTTCTCGACGCCCTCGCCGAGCTTATAGCGGACGAAGCCCGTGACCTTGATCGGCGCGCCGACCTT
This sequence comes from uncultured Alphaproteobacteria bacterium, assembly GCA_963785665.1. Lineage (GTDB taxonomy): Bacteria > Pseudomonadota > Alphaproteobacteria > Rhizobiales > Xanthobacteraceae > Z2-YC6860. The sequence goes on along the minus strand of CAWAWF010000008.1, from coordinate 378,114 downwards.
GCCTTCGGCTTCCTTCAACGCCTGCGCCACGCTCTTCTTGTCGTCGAAGATGAACGGCTGATCGAGCAGGGTGACCTCTTTGTAGTAGGTCTTGATGCCGAACTCGACGATCTTCTCGATCATGGCGGCGGGCTTGCCCTGCGCCTTGAACTTGTCGGCCAGCACGTCCTTCTCGCGTTTGATCGTCGCCGGATCGAGGCCGGACGAGTCGACCGCCAGCGGGTTGGACGAGGCGACATGCATGGCGACCTGCCGGCCCAGCGCCGCAAGCTCGTCGGCGTTGCCGGCCGATTCCAGCCCGACCAGTACGCCCATCTTGCCGAGGCCGTCGATCACCGCGTTGTGCACGTAGCTGCCGATCACGCCCTTGCCGACCGACACCTCGGCGGCGCGGCGCAGCGTCATGTTCTCGCCGATCTTGGCGATCGGTCTCGGCGATGTCTTCGGCGATGGTGTGGCTGCCGGTCTTGGCGGCCTTGATCTTCTCGACGTCGGCGCCGACGTCGAGCGCCACATTGGCGATCATCTTCACCAGACCCTGGAACAGGTCGTTGCGGGCGACGAAGTCGGTCTCCGAGTTGACCTCGACGACGCACGCCCTTGGTGCCCTTGACCGCGACGCCGACCAGGCCTTCGGCGGCGACGCGGTCGGCCTTCTTGGCGGCCTTCGACAGGCCCTTCTTGCGCAGCCAATCGACCGCGGCCTCGACGTTGCCCGAGGTTTCGCCGAGGGCGGACTTGCAATCCATCATGCCCGCGCCGGTCATCTCGCGCAGGTCCTTGACCATCTGTGCCGTGATTTGAGCCATTTGTCCTAATCCGTTGCTGAGCAAGTCCGTGCGGCGCGGCAGAAAATCCGCGCCGCGCCCGCTCCGCCGTCAGTTATTCGGCCGTCAGTTCCTTGGCCTTGGCGACCCAGCCCTGGACGCGGCCCGGCAGACCGACCTCTTCGCCGACATTGTGGGCGGCCTCCGGGCTGAGCTCGGCGATCTGCGAGTAGTGGAAGATGCCGAGGTCGTTCAGCTTCTTCTCGATCGCCGGCGACACGCCGGTGAGCTTCTTGAGATCGTCGGCAACGCCGCGCGGACCGGGCAGCGGCTCGAAGCCGAGACCCTTCTCGTCCGGCTTCGGCAGATCCTCGACCATCGGCTTCTCGGCCGCGCCGAGGTCGACGCCCACGCCGCCCTGCGAGCGCGAGATGCCGTCGAGCGCCGCGCGCGCGACCAGGTCGCAGTACAGCGTGATGGCGCGGCTGGCGTCGTCATTGCCCGGCACGACATAGGTGATGCCGTCCGGATCGCTGTTGGTGTCGACGATCGCCGCGACCGGCACGCCGAGGCGCCGCGCTTCCTTGATCGCGATGTCTTCCTTGTTGGTGTCGATCACGAACACCAGGTCGGGCAAGCCGCCCATGTCCTTGATGCCGCCGAGCGAGCGGTCGAGCTTGTCGCGCTCGCGCTGCAGATCGAGGCGCTCCTTCTTGGTGTAGCCGCCGGCCTCGTTCGAGGCGAGCATCTCCTCGAGCTTGCGCAGCCGCGAGATCGAACCGGAAATGGTCTTCCAGTTGGTCAGCGTGCCGCCGAGCCAGCGCGAGTTGACGTAATACTGCGCGCAGCGCTTGGCCGCTTCGGCGATGCCGTCCTGCGCCTGGCGCTTGGTGCCGACGAACAGGATGCGGCCGCCCTTGGCGGCGACGTCGCTGACCGCCGTCGAGCGCCTTGTGCAGCATCGGCACGCTCTGGGCGAGGTCGATGATGTGGATGTTGTTGCGGGTGCCGAAGATGTAATTACCCATCTTCGGGTTCCAGCGGTGGGCCTGATGGCCGAAGTGAACGCCAGCTTCCAAAAGCTGACGCATGCTGTAATCGGGCAGCGCCATGGTCTTCTCCGGTTGTTCCGCGGCGGACGTGTGAGCTCTCGGTCAAGGGTTGCGAACCGAGAGCCACCGGACGGCCGTTTAGGGCCAATGTCCGCCTGTGAGATGGGCTGCATATAGCGGCAGGCTTCCCGCAGACGCAAGAAACAATCGGATTTCTGCGCCGATTATTGCGCTTTTGGCTGTTCCAGGTCCCCCGGCTCGCTCGCCGGGCCGCAGCAGGGTGCCGGCCAGGTCGTTCAGCGCCGGCCGCGGCAGCTCATGGAACGGCAGCGGCCGCACCAGATCGATGGTCAGAAGGCCCAGCCGCGCGGTCAGCAGCCCGTTGATCATGCCCTCGCCGAGCCGCGCCGACAGCCGCGCCGCGATCCCGTGGCCGATCACCTGCTGCACCACGCTGTCGGCGACGCCGACCCCGCCGGTCACCGCCAGATGCGACAGCACCTGCCGTAGCAGCTTGATGACGCCGAGCGCGCCCGGCCGCCCGCCATAGAGCACGGCGAGCTTGGCGGACAGGCGGAGCGCGTTGACCAGCACGAAGATCATGTCGACCGCGGCGCGCGGGCTGATCGCGGTCACCACCGAGACGCGCTTGCTCGCGGACACCACGAGCCGCCGCGCCTCGATATCGAGCGGGCTCATCAATTCGCGCTCGGCGAGGCGCACGAGGTCGCGGCCGTCGATGATGTCGGCGCGATGATCCTCGAGCCGCGCCCGGCCACGCGCGAGCCGCGGGATGCGCTTCGTCAGTGACAGCATGTCGGCGACCACGGCGCGGCCGCCGTCGCGGTCGTCGCTTGCGATGATCGTGAGCGCACGCTCCCGCAGCGCCTCGACCGTGGCGAGGCGCGCGAGCCCGATCAGCTCGCGGAGCACCACCACCAGCAGCGCCACCCCCGCCACGACAGCCAGCGCCAAGCCGAGTGCACCGAGCCAGGGCGAGCGCGCGGCCAGGTCTTCGATCAGGTTGGTGACGGCGAGGCCAAGCGCCATCACCACCAGTCCCGACATCGCCGACCAGAACAACGTGCCCCAAGGCATCCGGCGTTTCCGGGGCGCCACGACGGCGGGCAGATTGTCGGCCGGCGCCTCCGTCATCGTCTCGACATCCGGCAGTGGCGCGGCTTCGGGCTCGGCCACGACCAGACGCGGATCGTCGACGCTGAACACCGCGGGCTTGCGGAAGGCTTCCGTCATCGCAGCCGGTCTCCGATCAGGAATTGCAGCGCGCGGTCGAGGCGAATGTGGGGCAGCGCCGGGATGCCGTCGTCGGTGTTCTCCAGCGCCGGCGGCCGAAACCGGATCGAGCGGAAGTCGCCGCCCTCCAGTTTGTCGCGCGGCAGATCGCCCGGGAAGAACGCCATCTCGGTGCGGCCGTCGAAATGCCGGCCGTCGCTCCATTCGCCCGGCGCGGCGGTGCCGACGATCGAGGGCAGTCCCCCGCCCTCGCCGCGAACCAACGCCTCGCGGGTGGCGCGGACCGCGGCGAGCGCGATCACGTCGACCTGCGCGCCGGCGTCGCCAGCCCGGCGATGGCGGCCTCGGTCATGGTCTTCAGGATCGCTTCAAGACGATCGTGCGAGGAATGGTGGACCTGATCGGCCTTGGTCGCCGCGAACAGGATGCGGTCGACGCGCGGCGCAAACAGCGCGCTGAGCGATGTTGCCGCGGCCGATCCGGAAACAATCCAGCACCGCGACCATGGCATCCTGCAGATCGCTCACCGCCTCGGGTCCGGCATCGAGCGCCGCCAGCACATCGACCAGCACGATCTGCCGGTCGAGCCTCGCGAAATGATCGCGGAAGAACGGCCGCACCACGGCGTCGCGATAGGATTCGTAGCGCCGGCGCATCATCATCCAGGCCGATCCCGGACGGCTGCCTCGCGGCCGAGCGGCAGCACCAGCGGCGCGAACGTCAATGCCGGCGAGCCCGCGAGATCGCCCGGCATCAGAAAGCGGCCGGGCCCGATCATGCTCAGCGTTTGATGCGCCTGCCGGCGGGCCTGCAGATGCTCGGTGAAAAACCGTGCGGCTTCGATCGCCGCATACTCGTCGGCCGGTGCGAACGGATCGATCGCCGCCGCGCGATCGAGGAACGCGGTCGGCAGCGGCTGGCGCGTCGTCCGCCGCAGATACGCGATGCGTCTCCGCCGACCATTGCTCATAGCTCTTGTCGAGCAGCGGCAGGTCGAGCAGCCACTCGCCCGGATAATCGACGATGTCCAGCGTCAGCGTCCGCATCGCGCCGCCCGCCGACTGGTAGTCGATGACGACGCGCAAGCTCGCTGATCTGCCGGGTCGATTCCGGCCATTCGCGCTCGACCACCACCGACCGGACATGGCGCTCGTAGTCGAACCGCGGCACCGCGTCGTCCGGCTGCGGGCTCAAGCCGCGCGCCGGCGATGCGGCCGCTGGCCAGCGGCTCGAACACCGGAAAGCGGCCGCCGCGAAGGAGGCCGTGCAGCAGCGCCGTGATGAACACGGTCTTGCCGGCGCGGGACAGCCCGGTGACGCCGAGCCGAACGGTCGGATGGATGAGATGGCCGCCGAAATCGGCGAACGCGCGGGCCGCGAGCCGGGCCTGTTCAAGGATATCGGAGATCGGCGTCACGGTGCGCAGGATGTGGGTTTCGCAGCGGACCGGCGCAAGGCCGCCCGTCATGTCACCGCGGCGGCGTCGCGCAGGCTGTCGGCCAGCGCCGCGCGGCGCATATAGGCCTTGGCGGTCTCCGGATTCTCGGCGGTGCGGCGCAGCTCGTCGAAGTTCTTTGTCCGCACCGCGGGATCGCGCTCCTCCATCAGCCGCTTGTTGGCGATGGTCTGCGCCTGGACGTATTTCACCGCGGCGTGGCGGCGCTGCCGGCTGTAGAGATCGAGCAGCTCGTCGCCGGCCTCGCCGTGGATCACGCGGGCGAGCTTGTCGGCCAGATTGATGCCGTCGTGGATGCCGCCGTTCATGCCCATGCCGCCGATCGGATTGTTGACGTGGGCGCTGTCGCCGGCCAGCAGCACGCGACCCTTGCGGAAGGTCGCGGCGACGCACTGGTGCGCGCCGTAGACGTTGACGTATTCGATGTCGTAGCGACCGGCCTTCGGGAAGAACTTCTGCAGGCGCGCCTCGATCCGCTCGGGCGAAAGCGCCGTCTCGTCGCTCTCGTCGGCGCCGATCGGGAAGATCGTGCGCCACAGGCCGGGCGGTCGCTTGCCCTGCACCTTGAACATGTTGCACCACTCGCTCGGATCGGAGAAATAATTGCGGAACGCCACGCTCGGGTTGGCTTTGCCGAAATCGAAGCTGGTCGCGATCTTGATGAAGCGCTCCGGATAGGTGAAGCCTTCGAACTCGATGCCGGCGAGCTTTCGCACCGTGCTGCGCCCGCCGTCGCAGCCGATCACGTAATCCGCGGACAGCCGCTCGACGCCGTCCGGCGACGTGACCTCGACCTCGACGCCGTCCGCGGTTTCGGTCAGCCCGGTGACCGCGTGCGAAAAGCGCACATCGAAGTCGGAGGCGTTGCCGTACTCCGCCGCGATCGACGCTGTCAGCTTGTACTGCTCGTATTGCAGCACATACGGAAAGCGGAATTCGTCCTTCAGCAGACCGAGATCGAATTCGGCCACCACGGCTTGCGACACCCGGTCGTGGAAACGATACGCGCTGGAAACGAGGCCGAGCGGGATGATCTTCTCGGTGACGCCAAGATCGTCGAGCATCTCCAGGGTCGACGGATGCAGCGAGGCGGCGCGCTGATCCTCGACGGGAGCGGCCTCCTGCTCGAACACGGTGACGGCAATGCCGCGCCGGTTCAGCGCCAGCGCACACACCATTCCGACGGGCCCCGCCCCGACGATGACGACGCGTGCGTTCGCTTTCGATGCTGTCATGCCGGGGCGGATGTTCCTGCTATTTGGTTTTCATGGCCGCAGCGATGTCGTCCTTCACCGCGGTCCAGCTCTTCGTATCGGCGGCAATGATCGCCGCCATCTGCTGTGGCGTGCTGCCGACCGGGTCGACGCCGACCTTGATGAGCCTATCGGAAAATTCCTTGGTTTTCACGGCGTCGACGACGGCCTTCGAAAGCCGGTCGACGATCTCCGGCGGCGTGCCCGCGGGCGCCAGGATGCCGTTGTAGGTCGCGACGAACGGGCAAGGCAGGGTTTCAGCGATGGTCGGCACATTCGGCAGGCGCTGCGAGCGTTCCTTGCTGCTGACGCCGAGCGGCTTCACCTTGTCGGAGCCGGCAAACGGCATCAGCTCGACCGGGCTTGCCGAGATCATCTGGACGTTGCCGGCGAACATATCGGTGAACGCAGGGCTGACGCCGCGATACGGGACGTGGATCATGTCGAGGCCCGCGCTTTTCAAGAACAACAGGCCCGAGACGTGGGTGGTGCTGCCGGCGCCCGCCGACGCATAGGTGTAAACGCCGGGCTTCTTCTTCACCTCGGCGACGAACTCCTTCAGCGTGGTCGCCGGAAAGACTTTGGTTGACGGTGATGACGAACGGCGCCGACGCGACCACCGAGACCGGCATGAAATCCTTGTCGGGATCGTAGTTGACCTTGGTGGTCAGCGGCGAAAGCGACAGCATCGCCATCGGGCCGAAGAACAAGGTGTAGCCGTCCGGCTTGGCATGCGCGGCGTTGGCCGTGCCGATGATGCCGCCCGCGCCGGTTTCGTTCTGCACGACGAAGGATTGCTTGAACGCGGCGGTCAGGCGCTCGGCGCTGATCCGCGCCACCACGTCGCTAATGCCGCCCGCCGCGTAAGGAACGATCAGCGTGACCGGCCGGTCCGGCCATTCCGCGCGGGCGGGAACCGCCGAGAACACCATGGCGACAACGAGTGCGCGGCTGAGACACTTGTGCATTGGCAAGCCTTTCCTGACATATCCGGAACCTCGGACCTGCCTGCGGGCTATGCAGGCACCATGCCATTCGGCCAGGCGCCGTAGTTGCGACGCATGGCAGCAATGACGGTCAATAGCGCCGGGAGCCTACACCAACTGCACGTCGAGCACGCCGGGCACCGCCTTGATGGCGCCGGCGATCTGCGGCGACACTTTGAAGCGTCCCGGCAGCCTCACCTCGACCTCGGCGCCGCCGCCGAGTTGCAGCACCATGCTGATCTCGCCATCGCCCTTGCCATCGAGCCGCTTGGCGACCGGTTCGATCGGCGCCTGGTCGCGCAGGAACACGCGCAGCCCCTTCTGCAGTTTCGAGGCGGCCTGATCGAGTGGCTCGGCCGACGCGATGCGGGCGCGGATCTCATCGCCCTGCGCCTCCGCGGTGAGGAACAGCAGCACCGGCGAGCCCGGCTCCAGGATATCGCGGTACTGCTGCAAGCCTTCGGCGAACACGATCGCCTCGTAATGGCCGGTCGGATCGGACAGGCCGAAGATGCCCATCTTGTTGCCGGTCTTGGTGCGGCGCTCCTGGCGCGACACCACGGTGGCGGCGACGCGGCCGGCGCTCGCGCCCGACTTCACCGAGCGGGAGAACTCGGTCCAAGATTGCACCTTCAGCTTCTGCCAGCAGCGCGGCATATTCGTCGAGCGGATGACCCGACAGGAAGAAGCCGACGGCGTCGTATTCGCGCTGCAGCTTCTCGCCCGACAGCCACGGCTCGACCGCCGGGATAGCGATGGTCTCGCGGCTCGACAGCCCGCCGAACATGTCGTTCTGGCCGACCGAGACAGCCTCGTGGGTGCGCTGCGCGGTCGACAGCATGGCGTCGACGGCGGCATTGGCCTTGGCGCGGTTCGGCTCCAGCACCTCGAAGGCGCCGGAGGCCGCGAGGCTTTCCAGCACGCGCTTGTTGACCGATTTGGGATTGATGCGGCGGGCGAAGTCGGTGAGATCGGCGAACGGCTTGTCGCCGCGCGCGGCGACGATGCTCTCGACCGCCTGACGCCCGACGCCTTTGAGGGCGGCGAGCGCGTAATAGATGGTGTTGCCATCGACATCGAACTCGGCGCCCGAGCGGTTGACCGACGGCGGCTCGACCTTGATCCCGAGCCGCACGGCTTCGGCGCGGAATTCCGAAAGCTTGTCGGTGTTGCCCATGTCGAGCGTCATCGACGCTGCCATGAACTCGACCGGATAGTTCGCCTTCAGATACGAGGTCTGGTAGGCGACCAGCGCGTAGGCCGCGGCGTGGCTCTTGTTGAAGCCGTATTCGGCGAAGCGCTCGAGCAGATCGAAGATCGCGTCGGCGTGGGCGCGGTCGATGCCGCGATCGGTGGCGCCTTTGACGAAGTCCTTGCGCTGCGCGGCCATCTCTGAGCGGATCTTCTTGCCCATGGCGCGGCGGAGAAGATCGGCCTGGCCGAGCGTGTAGCCGGCTAGGATCTGCGCCGCCTGCATCACCTGCTCCTGGTAGACGATGACGCCGTAGGTCTCCTTCAGGATCGGCTCGAGCTTGGGATGGATGTATTCCGGGTCCTCGTCGCCGTGCTTGCGTGCGCAGTAGGTCGGGATGTTGGCCATCGGACCGGGGCGATAGAGCGCGACCAGCGCGATGATGTCCTCGAAGCGGTCCGGCTTCATGTCGAGCAGCGCGCGGCGCATGCCCGAACTTTCCAGTTGGAACAGGCCCACCGCCTCGGCGCGGGACAGCTGATCGTAGGTCTTCTTGTCGTCGAGCGGGATCGCCGCAAGATCGAGCTCGATGCCGCGCTGCTTGAGCAGCCGCACCGCGGTTTGCAGCACGGTCAGCGTCTTCAGGCCGAGGAAGTCGAACTTCACCAGGCCGGCCTGCTCGACCCATTTCATGCTGAACTGGGTCACCGGCATGTCCGACTTCGGATCGCGGTACATCGGCACCAATTCCGACAGCGGCCGGTCGCCGATCACGATGCCGGCGGCGTGGGTCGAGGCGTGGCGGTAGAGGCCTTCGAGCTTCAGCGCGATATCGAAGGCGCGCTTGACGATCGGATTGCTGTCGCGCTCGGCCTGCAGCTTCGGCTCGCCCTCGATCGCCTTGGCGAGCGTCACCGGCGCCGCCGGGTTCTGCGGCACCAGCTTGCAGAGCTTGTCGACCTGGCCGTATGGCATTTCCAGCACGCGGCCGACGTCGCGGAGCACGCCCCTCGCCTGCAACGTGCCGAAGGTGATGATCTGCGCCACCTGATCGCGGCCGTAGCGCTCCTGCACGTAGCGGATCACCTCGTCGCGGCGGTCCTGGCAGAAGTCGATGTCGAAGTCGGGCATCGACACGCGCTCGGGATTGAGGAAGCGCTCGAACAGCAGATCGAAGCGGAGCGGATCGAGATCGGTGATCAGCAGCGAATAGGCGACCAGCGAGCCGGCGCCCGAGCCGCGGCCCGGTCCGACCGGAATGCCCTGCTCCTTCGCCCACGAGATGAAATCGGACACGATCAGGAAGTAGCCTGGATAGTTCATGCCCTCGATGGTCTTGAGCTCGAAAGCAAGTCGGTCGCGGTACTCCTGCTCGGTGCGGTTGCCGGCAAGCCCATGCGCGGCAATCCGGCGCACCAGGCCCGCCTCGGCGCGCAGACGCAACTCGGCGGTCTCGTCCTGGTCGCCAGCCGAAAACCGCGGCAGGATCGGCTTCTGGACACCTGGCCGGATACGCGCAGCGTTGCGCGATCTCGACCGTCGAGGCCAAAGCCTCCGGCAGGTCGGCGAACAGCGTCGCCATCTCGGCGCGGCTCTTGAAGTAATGCTCGGACGTGAGCTGGCGGCGGTCGGTCTCGGCAACGACGCGGCCCTCCGCGATGGCGATCAGGGCGTCATGGGCGTCGTAGTCGTCGCGCCGGGCGAAGTACGGCTCGTTGGTGGCGACGAGCGGAATGTCGCGGGCGTAGGCGAGCTCGATCAGCGCGCCTTCGGCGGCCTTCTCGTCCGGCGTGCCGTGACGCTGCAACTCCATGTAGAGGCGGTCGCCGAACAGCGTCTGCAGCACAGCGCAGCGCGCCGCGGCGAGGTCATGCTGCCCCGCGACAATCGCCGCATCGAGCGGCCCGCCGGGCCCGCCGGTCAGCGCGATCAGGTCGTCGGTCTTACCGTCCAGCCACGACAGCTTCAGATGCGGTTTCTCGTTCGACGGCGTTTCCATGAACGCCCGCGAGCAAAGCTGCATCAGGGCGCGGTAGCCCGCCTCGCGGGCGGCCAGCAGCACGATGCGCGGCAGCGCCCGGACCCGGCCGGCCAGGCGCGGATCGCGCGTCTCGTCGCCGAAATCCAGCGCCAGCGCGCAGCCGACGATCGGCTGGACGCCGTAGCCGGCCAGCTTCTCGGAGAATTCCAGCGCGCCGAACATGTTGTCGGTGTCGGTCAGCGCCAGCGCCGGCTGATGGTCCGCCTTGGCGAATTCGGCGAGCTTGGCGATGGGGAGCGCGCCCTCCAGCAGGGAATAGGCGGAATGCACGTGCAAATGCACGAAGCCGGGATCGGCGGTCACGTTGAGAGCCTCTGCGAATTCGTTCGAGGAAATGGTGGGGATGACAAGCCGCCCTGTCCACCTGGAACCGCGACCGGACCGAAACATTGCCCGCTGTTCTCAACGTCCCAAGCTCGGCCCGCCGATTCCTTGCAGCGTCGGCGGTCCGCCGGCCTTTTCTGGGGACGGCGGTCCGCCGTCATGGCTCGGGAGCCGGGCAAGCCCTGCTTCCGACGCCATCCACGTCCGATCGGGGATGGGGCAGCGGACGTGGATACCCGCGGCAGACGGGCATGACGAGCGGTTGGGGGACCGCAAAGACGAGTACGCAACGCAAACGCTTACGCTACGAGCAAATTCAAGCACGCGAAGATGACACTGGTGCCATCGCCACGCCGGCCTACAGGGCTCCCAGCACCTGCGCCCATACGGCGATCATGCCGAGAAACAGGGTGATCGAAGTCAGTGCGGCGGCTTCCTCAACGACGGCGCGGAACATGTTGTCCTCCTCAGAACGGACAGAGAACATAGTTCATGGTCTGTTCTTTTGTCAAACAGAATCTTTCGCGCTTCGCTAATGCAGACAGCGTCTGGCTTTACGGGCTCGCGAGGGCGTCCCGAACAAGGCCGGGATTGGCCGCTACGGCAGCTCGACGATCTGGCCGTCGCGGATGGTCACCCGGCGATCCATCCGCGCGGCGATCTCCATGTTGTGGGTCGCCAGCACCACCGTCAGCCCCGACGCCTTGATCAGTTGCGACAGCGCATGGAAGACGTGGTCCGACGTCTTCGGGTCGAGGTTGCCGGTCGGCTCGTCGGCCAGCAGCAGGCGCGGCACGTTGGCGACCGCACGCGCGATCGCCACCCGCTGCTGCTCGCCGCCGGACAGTTCCGCCGGCCGGTGGGTGAGCCGCGCTTCAAGCCCCAGATAGGACAACAGCTCCCTCGCGCGCTTTCGCGCCTCGCGCTTGGACAGGCCGCGGACCATCTGCGGCAGCATCACGTTCTCGATGGCGGAGAACTCCGGCAGCAGATGATGCGCCTGGTAGACGAAGCCGATCGAGGTCCGTCGCATCCGCGTCCGCGCGGCATCCGACAGCGCCGCCGTCGGCTGGCCGTCGAGATAGACCTCGCCGCCGTCGGGATGTTCCAGCAGGCCGGTGATGTGCAGCAGCGTCGATTTGCCGGCGCCCGATGGCGCCACCAGCGCCACCGACTGCCCCGGCCACACCGCAAGCTCGCCACCCTTCAGTATCTCCAGCGTCGCGTCGCCCTGATGGTAGCGCCGTTCGACCTCGTGCAGAAAGATGACCGGGGTTTCGTGTTCGGCCATCGGCGGCTCACTCGTAGCGGAGCGCTTCGACCGGATCGAGACGCGCCGCGCGCCACGACGGGTAAAGCGTAGCCAGAAGCGAAAGCGCCAACGCCATCACCACCACCGCCGTGGTCTCGCCGACGTCGAGATCGGCTGGCAGCTTGCGACAGGAAGTACAACTCCGGTGAGAACAGCTCGGTGTTGGTGAGCCACGACATGAACTGCCGGATCGACTCGATATTGAGGCAGACCGCCAAGCCAACCAGGAAGCCGACCAGGTCGCCAATCACGCCGATCGCGGCCCCGGTGATCAGAAACACCCGCATGATCGAGCCTTGCGAGGCCCCCATCGTCCGCAGGATACCGATGTCGCGTCCCTTGTCCTTGACCAGCATGATCAGCGACGAGGCGATGTTGAACGCCGCCACCAGCACGATCAGGGTGAGGATCAGGAACATCACGTTGCGCTCGACCTGGAGCGCGCTGAAGAAGGTGGCGTTGCGCTGCCGCCAGTCGATCATGAAGATCGGCCGCTTGGCGGCTTCGGTGACCTCTTCGCGAAACTTGGCGATCCGGTCGGGATCGTTGGTGTAGACCTCGATCGCGGTGACGTCGCCGTTCCTGTTGAAATAGGCCTGCGCCTCGGTAAGCGGCATGAACACGAAGGCGGCGTCGTATTCCGACATGCCGATCTCGAACACCGCGGCGATCTTGTAGACCTTGATGCGGGGCGTCGTGCCCATCGGCGTCACAGCGCCGCGCGGTGAAACGAGCGTCACGCTATCGCCGGCCCGGAGCGTGAGCTGGTCGGCGAGGCGGCGTCCGATCACCACGCCCTGCCCCTGGTCGAAGCCTTCCAAGGTGCCCTGCTTGATGTTGTTGGCGATCGAGGTGAGCTTGGCGAGGTCGCCGCCGCGGATGCCGCGCACCAGCACGCCGGCCGCGTTGAACGGCGAAGACGCCAGCGCCTGGCCCTCGACGATCGGCACCGCAATGCGGACGCCCTGGATGCCGGAAATGCGCTGCGCCACCGCCTCATAGTCGGTGAGCGGCGATTCCAGCGGCTGCACCAGCAGGTGGCCGTTCAAGCCGAGGATCTTGCCGAGCAATTCCTTGCGGAAGCCGTTCATCACCGCCATGACGATGATCAGGGTGGCGACGCCCAGCATGATGCCGAGGAAGGAGAAGCCGGCGATGATCGATATGAATCCTTCCTGGCGCCGCGCCCGCAGGTAGCGCAGCGAAAGCATCCATTCGAACGGGGCAAACGGCCGTGTCCCGGTTGGTTCGCTCATCAATCCCCTTCAAGCCACCGATTTCATCCGATTCTGGCGGATTCAAGCCAGCTTCGGCGGCACGCCCCGCACTGAAACGCACAACTTCATCGCGACAACAGGTCGATCGTTGCGGCCGGCGACAAGTTCTCCCGGCTGCCGTCGGCCCGCTTTTTGACCTCAAACGTCCCCGCTGCAAGGCCCTTCGGCCCGATCACCACCTGCCAGGGCACACCGATCAGGTCGGCGGTGGCGAATTTGCCGCCCGCCCGCTGATCGGTGTCGTCGTAGAGCACATCGACGCCCTTGCCCAGGAGATCGCGGTAAAGCTGCTCGCAGGCCGCGTCGGTCGCGCTGTCGCCCTGCTTGAGATTGAGGATCGAGGCCTTGAAAGGCGCCACCGCCTCCGGCCACTTGATGCCGGCGTCGTCGTGGGAGGCCTCGATGATGGCGGCCACCAGCCTACTCGGCCCGATGCCGTAGGAGCCCATATGGACGGGCTTCTCGACGCCGTCTGGGCCGCTGACCACCGCCTTCATCGGCTCGGAATACTTGGTGCCGAAGTAGAAGATATGGCCGACCTCGATGCCGCGCGCCGACACCTGCTTGTCGGCCGGCAAGGCGCCGAACGCCGCAGCGTCGTGCATGTCCGAAGTCGCGGCGTAATTCGAAGTCCATTGGTCCACGGTGGCTTGCAGGCCGGCGACGTCATCGAAATCGACGTCGGCGCCCGGTACCGGAAGGTCCAAATAGTCCTTGTGGCAATACACCTCGGACTCGCCGGTCGAGGCCAGGATGATGAACTCGTGACTCAGGCTGCCGCCGATCGGACCTGAACTCGGCGCGCATCGGGATCGACTTCAGGCCAAGCCTCGCGAAGGTGCGCAGGTACGCCACGAACATCTTGTTGTAGGCGTGCCGGGCGCCATCCTGGTCGACGTCGAACGAATAGGCGTCCTTCATCAGGAATTCGCGGCCGCGCATCAGACCGAATCGGGGCCGCACCTCGTCCCGGAACTTCCACTGGATATGATAGAGGTTGAGCGGCAGGTCCTTGTAGGACCGCACATAGGCCCGGAAGATCTCGGTGATCATCTCCTCGTTGGTCGGGCCATAGAGCATGTCGCGCTCGTGACGGTCCTCGATCCGGAGCATCTCCTTGCCGTAGGCCTCGTAGCGCCCGCTTTCCTTCCACAGGTCGGCCGACTGAATGGTCGGCATCAAAAGTTCGATGGCGCCGGCGCGGTTCTGCTCCTCGCGCACGATCTGCTCGATCTTTTTCAGCACCCGCAGGCCGAGCGGCAGGAAGGCATAAATTCCGGCTGCTTCCTGGCGCATCATGCCGGCGCGCAGCATCAGCCGGTGGGACACGATTTCGGCCTCCCGCGGCGCCTCTTTCAGAATCGGCAGGAAATAGCGGGACAGGCGCATTGCGGTCTCGGGAATCGGATGGGGCGCACAGATGCGGCAGTGAAACCGGATCGGCCGCAAAAATACAAGCAGCCCAACGGCCTGGCTCCGAGAGAGACCGCTAAGACTTAGGTTTCAGACCAGTCTCACCCGAGACAATGCTGCGGTGCAAGAATGACAACTGCAACCGGATACCCTAGGGTGGCCTCACCGTGCCGGGCGGTTGCCCATACGGCCCACGTCTTGGGAGGATAAGAGCCAAATCGCGCAAACAGTCGCGACGGCCTCGAGTGTGTAAAGCGTATCGGGGCTTAGATCAGGCTTGAGGAGTTTTGAGCAGGGCATTGTCCCTGCTCTATTTTTTGTCGGGCTCAGCGGTTCAATGCCGGCATGCCAAGCAGCCCAGCGAGGCCGTCGAGGGTGACCCAGCCGTTGATGTAGACGACCGCGCAGACGCCCCACACCACGGTCGACACCAATGTGGTCCACAGCAGCTTGGCGCGGAGCCGCGGCACTGTCGGCGCCCCTGGATCGGTCCCCGGCGCGCCCTCCTCGCCCTGGGAGCGGACGCCCCACGGCAGCACCGCGAACAGCACGATCCACCAGATCAGGAAATAGATCGCGATCGCGGTGGAGATGGTGATGACCATCAGGCCTGCTCAAGTTCCACGAGAGTGCCGCAGAAGTCCTTGGGATGCAGGAACAGCACGGGCTTGTCGTGGGCGCCGATCTTTGGATTGCCGTCGCCCAGCACGCGGGCGCCTGCCGCTTTGAGACGGTCGCGGGCCGCCAGGATGTCATCGACCTCATAGCAGACGTGATGGATGCCGCCGTCCGGATTGCGCTCCAGGAATTTGGCGATCGGGGAATCCGCCCCGAGCGGCTCAAGCAGCTCGATCTTGGTGTTGGGCAAGGTGATGAACACCGTGTTCACGCCGTGGGCCGGCTGCGGCACAACGGCGGAGACGCTGGCGCCGAGCGTGGTGCGATAAATCTCGGCGGCCTTGGCGATGTCGCGGACCGCGATGGCAACGTGGTTGAGCCGTCCAATCATGGGGCACTCCTGGGCTCGGCCCGGCGGGCTCATTCCTACCGGGCTTCTCCGCCCGCCGCCAGTTGCTCTACTGCGCCTGCACGCCCACCGACTTGAAGATCGGCCCGTAGAACGCGATGTCGTCGGCGATACGCTTGCCGAATGCCTCCGGGGTGCCGCCGACCACGCGATAGCCGTTGTCCTCAAGCTTTGATTTCACCTCGGGAATGGACAGCGCCTTGTTGAACTCGACGTTGAGCCGCGCCAGCACCGGTGCGGGCAAGCCCGCCGGTCCGACGATGCCGTTCCAGGTCGGCGGCATGCGAAAGCCCGGCAACTCGTCGGTGATCGACGGATATTCCGGGTGCGCCGAGAACCGCACCGTCTCCAGCACCGCCAGGACCTTGAGCGAGTCGTTGTCGCGATAGGCCATCGCCTGGGAGAGCTGGGTGAAGTTGACCTGGATGTGACCGCCGATCAGGTCGGTGAAGGCCGCGACCGAGCCGCGGTACGGCACATGCGTCATGTGCACGCCGGCAACCTGGTTGAACAGTTCGCCGGCGAGGTGGAAGAACGAACCCGCGCCGGAGGAGCCGAACGACAGCGTGCCGGGATGGGCCTTGGCGTAGGCGACCAGTTCGGTCACCGAATGGACTGGCACCACCTTGGTGTTGACCACGAGGCAGCCGATGGTCTCGACCGAGGTGACGACGGGCGTAAAATTTTTCACCGGGTCGTAGCTGAGATTCTTGATGAGATGGACGTTGGTGGCGTGCGTGCTGGTTGCGGCTGCCATCAGGGTCGAGCCGTCCGGCGCCGCACGCGCCACGTATTCGGCGGCGATCGAACCGCTCGCGCCGGTGCGGTTCTCGTAGACCACTGGCTGGCCGACCGCGGTGCTGACTTTGTCGCCAACCAGCCGTGCCACCAGATCGAGCCCCGGCCCCGGCGGGAATGGGATGACGATGGTGATTGGTTTTGACGGCTGCCAGGTTTGAGCGTTCGCGATGAATGGCGCGACAACGCACAGCAGCAGCGCGGCAAGCACTCGCCTAACAACCATATCGCGTCCCTTCGCCCGATCTCAGTCGTCGAGCGTTTCCGGCAGGAACAATTCCTCCGGCTTGAAACGCCGTTTCGACAGCCCCTGCTCATAGTGATAGCGCAGGAACGTATCGAGCGGCTTATAGTTGCGCTTCAACCCGTACGAAAACCAGTCGTCGCCGAGCAGCGCCTGCATCTCCAGGAAATGCTGCGTGATCCACGGCACCATGAACATGCGGTGCATGTTCTCGCCCTGGTGGCGATACGTCTCGTAGGCCGTGTCGCGGGCGGCCTTGAAGGCTGTGTACAGCGATTTTCCGACCCACGGGTTCGCCTTGTAGACGTCCTTGCGGATGGCGACCACATGCTGGATCGGGAAGATACCGGTGTCTTTGTAGTACTGCCGTTCGACCTTCTCGAAATCCGGAAACAGCCGCGCGATGTTCTTGGAGCCACGCGCCATCGACGGCGGCACCAGCGCCGAGAACAGTGCGTCGATCTCGCCTGCATCGAGCATCGCGTCGAGCGTCGTCTCGGTGCCGATGTGCTGCACCTTGATGTGCGGCGGCGGCTTCTGCTTGTACCAGGGCAACGGCGGCGTCGGCCGCTCCACGCCCCCGATGAAGTTCTCGTAAGAGTCGATCGGCACGCCGTAATGGTCCTGCAGGATGCCTTTCGACCAGGTGCCTGCGTCATGGCCGTACAAGAAGAACTCGCCGATCCGTTTGCCGATCAGGTCCGTCGGCTCGCGAATGCCCTTGTTGGTATTGATGTAGATCGCCGAATGCGAGAACAGCCGGATCGGATAGACCGGAATGGCAACGAACGGCGGATCGTCTTCGTGCAGGGTGTCGAGATAGAACGTCAGGCCGAGCTCGGAGCACTCGAACTCGCGCTTGCCCATCATGCGGTGGAAGGTCGCCGCCGGAAACGAGTTGTGATAAGTGAGGTCGATGCCTTCCGGCTTGACGCTGCCGTCCATGAGCGCACGCGTGCGGTCGTAGTTCCAGCACGCCAGGGTCATCTTCAGGTCCGGCATTTCCAGCCTCACACAATCAGCACATGCACCGTGACGTTCGGCTTTTTCCGCCAATGCTGCGCGATGGCCGCGCGCACGCTCCGGCGGACGGCTTCCTCGACCGCATCAGGATCGCGCCGGCGCGGTTTCGGCATGCTATCGAGGGTCTCGACCACGGCGTTGTAGGCGAGCTCGTCCATCAACCGACCGTCGGCGGTCTTGTCGGGAATGCCGATCATCTCAAGTTCAGGATCGGCCAGCAGCACGCCCTTGTCGTTGATCGCCAGCGCCACGCTGACGATGCCGGTAAAGCTCAAGCGCTTGCGGTCGGCAATGGTGCGGGCGGCGGCATCGACCAGGATCGCGCCGTCCTTGTAGACGCGGCCGGCCGGCACCTCATCGACGATCTCGGGGTTGCCCGGGGCAAGCTTCACCAGGTCGCCGTTGCGGATCATCAAGGTGCGGGCGCCGAGCCGCCGCGCCAGCGCCGCATGCTCGTGCAGATGCAGCGCCTCGCCGTGCACCGGGATCACCGTGCGCGGCCTGACCCAGCCGATCATGTCCTCCAGCTCGGCCCGGCGCGGATGGCCGGAGACATGCACCAGATGGGTGCGGTCGGTGATCACCTCGATGCCCTGGTCGATCAGCCCGTTGATGACCTTGCCGATCGCCTTCTCGTTCCCCGGAATGGGCCGCGACGAGAAGATCACCCGGTCGCCCTTCGACAGCGCCACCTCCGGATGCTCGTCCTGGGCGATCCGGGCCAGCGCCGCGCGCGACTCGCCCTGGCTACCGGTGCACAGCGCCACCACCTTGTCCGGCGGCAGGTGGCCGTAGATGTCGATGCCGTGGAACGGCTGCACACCGTCGAGATGGCCGGTCTCGCGCGCCACGCCGATCACGCGCTCCATGGCGCGGCCGACCACCACGATCTCGCGCTCGGCCTTGCGCGCAGCCTCGGCCACGGCCTTGATCCGCGCGACGTTGGAGGCAAACGTCGTCACCGCCACGCGGCGCGGCGCCTGCACGATCAGCTCAGTCAGCACCTTCGCCACGTCGGTCTCCGACGGCGAGCGGCCGTCGCGCACGGCGTTGGTGGAATCGCCGATCAGCACCAGGCAGCCCTCGTCGCCGAGCGCGCGCAATTTCGCCTCGTCGGTCGGCAGTCCCAGCACCGGCGTTGGATCGATTTTCCAGTCGCCGGTGTGCAGCACGTTGCCGTGGGGCGTGCGCAGGATCAGCGCGTTGGATTCCGGGATCGAATGGGCGACCGAGCAGAGCTCGATGTCGAACGGCCCGACATTGAACCGCGAGCCGAGCGCCACCTGCTTGACCGGAATGTCGGGCACGCCGTACTCGCCCTGGCGCTTGGCTTCGAGCAGCGCCGCCGTGAACGGCGTCGCATAGACCGGCACCTGCAATTTCGGCCACAGGTCGAGCATCGCGCCATAGTGGTCCTCGTGGGCGTGCGTCAGCACGATGCCGGCGATGTTTTTCCGCTGTTCGATCAGGAACCGGATGTCGGGAAACACCAGGTCGATGCCGGGCAGGTTCTCCTCCTGGGCGAAGGACGTGCCGACATCGACAATGAGCCAAGTGCGGCGGCGCTGGTCGCCGAGCCCGTAGATCGCCAGGTTCATGCCGATTTCGCCGACGCCGCCGAGCGGCGCAAAGACGAGCTCGCCCGGAGCGCCTGCCATTTCGCTACTGCCTCGGACCGATCGACACGTCGCCCGCCGTCACGGCCTGCATTGTCCCGTCGGCCAGCCGCAGAACCAAGCGGCCGGCTGTGTCGATCCCGTCGAACGTGCCGGACAATTCGCCGCTGCCGGACTTGACCCGGATCGGCTTGCCGATGCCCACCGCACGCGTGAGCCAATCGGCGCGGATCGCGGCAAAGCCCGCGCCGCGATCCCACTGCGCGAGCCGCGCGACCATCGCCTCGGACAAATGCGCGAACAGGCCTTCCGGCGTGGTCCGCACGCCCGCGGTGGCGAGATCGGTCGCGGGAAATTCGGTCCCGGCCGGATGATGCGCGCAATTGACGCCGATGCCGATCACGACCGCGGCGCGCTCGCCTTCAACCAGGATTCCGGCGAACTTGTTGCGGTCGATCAGCAGATCGTTCGGCCATTTCAGCACCACCCGCCCGGCCAGCCCCGGAATCCGCGCGGTGACCGCGTCGTGCAAGGCGAGTGCCGCCACCAGCGACAGCTCGGGAAATTTCTCCGCCGGCGCTGGATCGGTCAGAAGCAGGCTTGCGTAGAGATTGCCGGGCTCCGACACCCAGCTCCGGCCGCGCCGTCCCCGCCCCGCGCTCTGGCTCTTAGCCGTGACCCACAACGGACCGCGCTCGCCGTCGCGTGAAAGCCGCAGGCCCTCCGCGTTGGTCGAGGCTATGCTTTCGAGCGAAATGAGCCGTGCGCCACCCGCCGCCGCGGTGGGATGCAACTGCATCAGAACAGCGATCTCGCGGCGATCCCGGCCGCGGCGATCAGCGGCGCCGGATAGACGAAGTAGAGGAGGTTGAACAAGCCGGCGATGCCGAGCACGGCTTTCAGTTCGCCCGGCACCGGCTGGAAGCTCGGCGCGGGCTCGTCGAAATACATGATCTTGACGATCAGCAGGTAGTAGTAGGCGCCCACCACGCTCGCCAGCACGCCGATCACCGCAAGCACGTAGAGCCCAGCCTTGATGGCGCCGAGGAACACGTAGTATTTCGCGAAGAACCCCGCGAGCGGCGGAATGCCGGCGAGCGAGAACAGCAGCATCGCCAGCATGAACGCCAGCGCCGGATTGGTGCGGGCGAGGCCCGACAGATCGCCGATCTGCTCGACCATGCCCTCGCCGCGCCGCATCGACAGGATCACCGCGAAGGTGCCGACCGTCATGGCCAGATAGATCGACATATAGACCAGCACGCCCTGGATGCCTTCTGGCGTGCCGGCGGCGAGCCCGATCAGCGCAAAGCCCATGTGGCCGATCGACGAATACGCCATCAGCCGCTTGAAGTTGCGCTGGCCGATCGCGCCGAAGGCGCCGAGCACCATGGATGCAATCGAGACGAACACCACGATCTGCTGCCATTGCGTGGTAATGGCGGGGAACGCGGTGATGGTGGCGCGGGCGAAGATCGCCATCGCCGCGATCTTCGGAGCGGCTGCGAAGAACGCCGTCACCGGCGTCGGCGCGCCCTCGTAGACGTCCGGTGTCCACATGTGGAACGGCACCGCCGAAACCTTGAAGCAGAAGCCCGCGAACAGGAACACCAGCCCGAACACCAACCCCAGGCCGCCCTGCCCCGAGGCTTTGGCGATGACGGCGAACGACACGTTGCCGGTGAAGCCGTAGATCAGCGAGCAGCCGTATAGCAGCATGCCGGACGACAGCGCGCCGAGCACGAAATACTTCAGTCCGGCTTCGGTCGAACGCACGTTGTCACGGTTCGACGCGGCGACCACGTAGAGCGCAAGGCTCATCAGTTCGAGCCCGAGGTAAAGCGCGATCAGATCGCCGGCCGAGATCAGCATGCCCATGCCGGTGGTCGAGAGCAGGATCAGGATTGGGTACTCGAAGGTCCGCTGGTGCTCTTTCGCCTGATAGTCGAGCGCCATCACGATGGCGAAGGCCGATCCAGCAAAGGCCAGGACCTTCAGGAACCGGGCGTAGTCGTCGAGGATGAAGCTGCCGCCGAACACGGCGCCGTTCGGAATGACGGCCACGACAATGGCGGCGGCGGCGAGCAGCAGGACGGACAGGACGCTGACCGCCACGGCTGCGTCCTTGCGGTAGGCGCCAACCATCAGCAGCGCCATGGCGCCAACGGCCAGCACGATCTCCGGCAGCAGCGGCTGCATCGTTGCGAGGGCTACGGCGTTCATCGGGCGGCCCTCCCCGTGTCAGCGCTGGCAGATTTGGCCGACAACGAATGCTGGTAGCCGTCGATCAGCGCCGTCACCGAGGCCGCGGAAATGTCGAGCACGGGCTTGGGATAAAAGCCGAGCAGCAGCGTCAGCACGATCAACGGCGCGAAGATCGCGGTCTCGCGCCAGCCCATGTCGGTGATGTGGGCCAGGCTCGGCTTCTCCAGCTTGCCGAAGATCACCTTGCGGTAGAGCCACAGCGCGTAGCACGCCGACAGGATGACGCCGAGCGTCGCCAAGGTCGCGACCGTGATGTTGACCCGGAAGGTGCCAAGCAGCGTCAGGAATTCTCCGACAAAGCCCGAGGTGCCCGGCAGGCCCACGTTGGCGAGCGTGAACACCATGAACACCGCGGCATAAACCGGCATGCGGTTGACCAGCCCGCCATAGGTCGAAATCTCGCGGCTGTGCATGCGGTCGTAGACCACGCCGACGCCGAGGAACAGCGCTGACGAGACCACGCCATGCGACACCATCTGGAAGATGCCGCCGGCGATGCCCTGCGAAGTCGCCGCGAAAATGCCCATGGTGACGAAGCCCATATGCGCCACCGACGAGTAGGCGATCAGCTTCTTCATGTCCTCCTGCACCATCGCGACGAGCGAGGTGTAGACGATGGCGATCACCGACAGCGCGAACACGAACGGCGCGAAATCGTGCGAGGCGAACGGGAACATCGGCAGCGAAAACCGCAAGAAGCCGTAGCCACCCATCTTCAGCAGGATCGCTGCGAGCACCACGGAGCCCGCGGTCGGCGCTTCGACGTGGGCGTCCGGCAACCACGTGTGCACCGGCCACATCGGCATCTTCACCGCGAACGAGGCGAAGAATGCAAACCACAGCCACGGCTGCATGGTCTGCGGGAAGTTGTGATGCAGCAAGGTCGGGATGTCGGTGGTGCCGGCCTCCCAGTACATCGCCATGATGGCAAGCAGCATCAGCACCGATCCGAGCAGCGTGTAGAGGAAGAACTTGAAGCTCGCGTAGACCCGGCGCGGCCCACCCCAGACGCCGATGATGAGAAACATCGGGATCAGGCCGCCCTCGAAGAACAGATAGAACAGCACGAGGTCGAGCGCCGAGAAGGTGCCGACCATCAGCGTTTCCAGCGCCAGAAACGCGATCATGTATTCGCGGACGCGGACCTTGATGGCGCGCCAGCTCGCCGCGATGCAGAGCGGCATGATCGCCGTTGTCAGAATGATGAGCGGCAGCGAAATGCCATCGACGCCCATGTGGTAGGTGCCGAAGCCCGCTAGCCACGGATGCTTCTCGACGAACTGGAATTCCGGCGAGCCGGCGTCGAAATGCCAGACCAGCGTCAGCGAAACGAGGAACGTCACCAGCGTGGTCCAGAGCGCCACCCAGCGGGCGTTGCGCGCGCCGGACTCGTCGGCCCGCAGCATGGCGATGAAGAGCACACCGACGATCGGCAGGAAGGTGGTGACGGAGAGCACCGGCCAGTTCGCCATCAGTGCACCCCGCCGGCGAACATGAACCAAGTGATCAGCGCCGCGGCGCCGATCAGCATGGCGAAGGCGTAGTGGTAGAGATAGCCGGACTGCAGGCGGACCACGTTCCGCGTCACGTCGAGCACGCGCGCCGAGACGCCGTCCGGCCCGAAACCATCGATGACGTAGCCGTCGCCGCCCTTCCACAGCACGCGGCCGAGCCACAGCGCCGGACGCACGAAGATCAGGTCGTAGAGTTCGTCGAAGTACCACTTGTTCAAAAGGAACTGGTAGAGCGCGCTGTGCTCACGGGCGAGGCTTCGGCGCGATGTCGGTCCGCCACAGATACATGTAGGCGGCGATGCCCCAGCCGATCGCCATCGCAATCGTCGGCAGCACCGTGATGATGAACGGCAGTTCCTCCATGCGCTCGATGATGTCGCCCTGCTTCAGCGACTCGCGGAAGAAATCCTCGACCTCGTGGCCGGCGAAGAACTCACGGAAGGCAAAGCCCGCGCCGAGCGACCCGATTGCCAGCACGCCGAGCGGAATGAGGATCACCAGCGGGCTTTCCTTCGCCGCGTCGTAGTGATGCTGGTCGTGCGGCGTGCCGTGGAAGGTCTTGTAGATCAGACGCCACGAATAGAACGCGGTCATCGCAGCGGCGATGACGGTCATGGCAAAGCCGTAGATCGCGAACGGATTGTGGCCCGAGATCGCCGCCTCGATGATGGCGTCCTTGGAGAAATAGCCGGCGGTGAGCGGGAAGCCGGTCAGCGCGAGCGTGCCGATCACCATGCACCAGTAGGTGAACGGGATTTTGTGGCGCAGGCCGCCCATGTTGCGGATGTCCTGCTCGTGGTGCATCGCCATGATCACGGAGCCCGAGCCGAGGAACAGCAGCGCCTTGAAGAAGGCATGGGTGAACAGGTGGAACATGCCGACCGAATAGGCGCCGACACCCATGGCGACGAACATGTAGCCAAGCTGCGAGCAGGTAGAATAGGCGACCACGCGCTTGATGTCGTTCTGCACCAGGCCGACGGTCGCGGCGAAGAACGCCGTGGTGGCGCCGACCAAGGTCACGAAGGCCTGCGCGTTCGGGGCAAGCTCGAACAGCGGCGACAACCGCGCCACCATGAACACGCCGGCGGTCACCATGGTGGCGGCGTGGATCAGCGCGGAAACCGGAGTCGGGCCTTCCATGGCGTCCGGCAGCCAAGTGTGCAGCAGGAACTGCGCCGACTTGCCCATCGCCCCCATGAACAGCAGCAGGCAGATCAAGGTCAGCGCGTCGGCATGCCAGCCGAAGAAGTCGATGGTCTTTCCAGTGAGCGATGGCGCCTGCGCGAACACGGTGTCGAAATCGATCGACGTCGTCATCATGAACACGGCGAAGATGCCAAGCGCGAAGCCGAAATCGCCCACCCGATTGACGACGAACGCCTTGATCGCCGCGGCGTTGGCCTCGGGCTTGTGATACCAGAAGCCGATCAGCAGATAGCTGCAGAGCCCGACGCCCTCCCAGCCGAAGAACAGTTGCGCGAGGTTGTCGGACGTGACCAGCGCCAGCATGGCGAAGGTGAACAACGACAGATAAGTGAAGAACCGCGGCCGGTACGGGTCCTCGTTCATGTAGCCGATCGAATAAAGGTGAACGAGCGCCGACACCGTCGTCACCACCACCAGCATCACCGCGGTGAGCGTGTCGATGCGCAGCGCCCAGTCGACCTTGAGGTCGGCCGAGATGATCCAGGTGAACAGCTTCACGTGCTGGTCCTGGTGGCCGAAGCCGACCTGCCAGAACGCGATCCACGACAGCACGCAGGAGATCATCAGGAACGAGGTTGTGATGATCTCGGTCAGGCGCGAGCCCGCTGCGGCCGGCTCGTCCGGCCCGTGGTCGTCATGCCCGCCGGACTCGTGGGCGTCGTGATGGATGACGGCGTGGTCGCCCGAAACATGCACCGACTGGCCGTGGTCCGCCGCGGCGTGCTCGTCCGAAGGCTCGCCGCCGGGAAACCGCGCCCGCGCGCCGGCAAGCGTGATCATCCCGCCCAGAATGGCGCCGAGTAACGGCAGAAGGACAATCGCCAGATACATCTCAGCCCTTCATCAGATTGATGTCCTCGACCGCGATCGAGCCGCGGTTGCGGAAATACACCACGAGGATGGCAAGCCCGATCGCGGCCTCAGCCGCAGCGACCGTGAGAACCAGCAGCGCAAACACCTGGCCCATGATGTCGCCGAGATGCGTCGAGAACGCGACGAAATTGATGTTGACGGCGAGCAGGATCAACTCGATCGACATCAGGATGACGATGACGTTCTTCCGGTTGAGGAATATGCCGAAAATCCCGAGCGTGAACAGGATCGCGGCAACGGAGAGATAGTGGCCGAGCCCGATAATCATGCTTGGAGCCCCTGCCCCGACTGGACCTTGACGACCTCGATCGCGGTGGCCGGCGTGCGCCCCACTTGGTTGGAGATGCTCTGGCGCTTGACGTTCACGCGGTGCTGCAAGGTCAGCACGATGGCGCCGATCATGGCGACCAGCAGCACCAGCCCGGCGGCCTCGAAGTAGTAGACGTATTGCGTGTAGAGCACGCGGCCGAGCGCCTCGGTGTTGGTGATGTTGCCCGGGATCGGCGATGAGATCGCCTGCGGCAGCGACGGGCCGATCACCCAGGCGCCGACCACCGCGACCAGCTCGACAAAGAAGATGACCCCGACGATGATGCCGATCGGCAGATATTGCAGGAAGCCCTGGCGGAGCTCGGCGAAATCGACGTCGAGCATCATCACCACGAAAAGAAACAGCACGGCGACCGCGCCGACATAAACGACGATCAGGATCATCGCCAGGAATTCGGCGCCCATCAGCACGAACAGGCCGGCGGCGTTGACGAAGGCGAGGATGAGGAACAGCACGGAATGCACGGGGTTCCTTGAGGCAATCACCATGACGGCGGACGCCACGCAGACCGCGGAGAAGAGATAGAAAAAGAGAGCGGGCAAGATCATCGCTTCTTCGCCCTCACCGGTATGGCGCGTCGAGCGCGATGTTCTTGGCGATCTCGCGCTCCCAGCGGTCGCCGTTGGCGAGGAGCTTCTCCTTGTCGTAGTAGAGCTCCTCGCGCGTCTCGGCGGCGAACTCGAAGTTCGGCCCCTCGACGATGGCGTCGACCGGGCAGGCCTCCTGGCAAAGGCCGCAATAGATGCACTTCACCATGTCGATGTCGTAGCGCGTGGTGCGCCGGGTGCCGTCGTTGCGCCGCGGCCCCGCTTCGATGGTGATGGCCTGTGCCGGGCAGATCGCCTCGCACAATTTGCAGGCGATACAGCGCTCCTCGCCGTTCGGATAGCGGCGCAGCGCATGCTCGCCGCGGAAGCGCGGCGACAGCGGGCCCTTCTCGAACGGATAGTTCAAGGTCGCCTTCGGCTTGAAGAAATAGCGCATGGCGAGGAAGAAGCCGGACACGAACTCCGACAGGAACACCGAACGCGCCGCCTGATCGAGTTTCATCGCATCACCCTCTCAGCGCCGGGCCGAATTGCAGCGCCGCCGCGACGATCACCACCATCACCAGCGAGATCGGCAGGAACACCTTCCAGCCGAGCCGCATCAGCTGGTCGTAGCGGTAGCGCGGCACGATCGCCTTGGCCATGGCGAACAGGAAGAACATGAAGAACGCTTTGAGCAGGAACCAGATCACGCCGGGCACCCAGATGAAGGGGATAACCTGGAACGGCGGCAGCCAGCCGCCGAGGAACAGGATCGTCGCCATCGCGCACATCGTGCCAATCGCGACGTACTCGCCGAGCATGAACATCATGTAGGGAGTCGAGCCGTACTCGACCATGAATCCGGCGACCAGCTCGGATTCCGCCTCGACCAGGTCGAACGGCGGGCGGTTGGTCTCGGCCAGCGCCGAGACATAAAACACGACGAACATCGGCAGGAGCGGCAGCCAATACCAGCCGAACATGCCGAAACGGGTGTCTTGCGCGGCGACAATCACCGACAGCTTCAGCGAGCCGGCGCAGAGCAATACGCAAATGATGACGAAACCGATCGAAACCTCGTACGACACCATCTGCGCCGCCGACCGTATCGCAGCGAGGAAGGCGTATTTGTTGTTCGAGGCCCAGCCGGCCATGATGATGCCGTACACCATCAGCGAAGAGATCGCGAAGATGTAGAGCACGCCAACATTGATGTCGGCGATCACCCAGCCGAGGTTGACCGGGATCACCGCCCAGGAGGCGAGCGCGAGTGTGCAGGACACCAGCGGCGCCAGCAGGAACACGCCCTTGTTGGAGCCAGCCGGAATGACCGGCTCCTTGAACACGAATTTCAGCAGGTCGGCGAACGATTGCAGCAGCCCCCATGGCCCGACCACGTTGGGCCCGCGCCTGATCTGCACCGCCGCCCAGATCTTGCGGTCGGCCAGCAGCACGTAGGCGATCGAGACCAGCAGCAGCACGAGCAGCAGCAGCGACTCCGCAACGATCACGATCAGCGGCCAGAGATAGACGGTCCAGAGTTCGGCGAAGGTCATGGCCCTACTCCGCCGCCGTCATGGTCGCGCGGCCTTCGGCCAGCGCCGAGCATTCGGCCATCACCGCGGAGGCGCGCGCGATCGGATTGGTGAGGTAGAAGTCCTCGATCGCTCCCTTGAACGGCGCCTTGTCGACATTGCCGCCCGCCGCCGAAAGCTGGCGGATGTCGGCCGGGCCGCTGGCAATCAACTGGCCGACCCGGGCCAACTGCGGCCGCTCCTTGAACAGCGCCGCGCGCAAGGCCGGCAGCGAGTCATAGGGCAGCCTCGCGCCCAGCAGGTCCGACAGCGCGCGCAGGATCGACCAGTCCTCGCGGGCGTCGCCCGGCGGGAAGCTTGCGCGGTTGGCCATCTGCACGCGGCCCTCGGTGTTGACGTAGAGGCCGGATTTTTCGGTGTAGGCCGCGCCCGGCAGGATGACGTCGGCGCGGTGGGCGCCGTTGTCGCCATGGGTGCCGATATAGACCACGAAGGCGCTGGACGACACATCGAGCTCGTCGGCTCCGAGCAGGAACAGCACGTCGAGCGCGTTCGAGTTCGACATCGCGGCGGCGTTGAGCCCGCCCTGGCCCGGCATGAAGCCGATCTCCAGCGCGCCGACACGGGACGCGGTGCTGTGCAGCACACTGAAGCCGTTCCAGCCATCTTTGACAGCGCCCATATCGATCGCGACCTTCGCCGCCATCGCCGCGATCGCGGCGCCATCGGGTCGCGCCAATGCGCCGGCGCCGACGATGATCAGCGGGTGCTCGGCCTTCTTCAACGTCTCGGCGAAGCTCGCCTTGCCGGCGGCGACCTCGGCCAGCGTGTCTGGACCGGCGCCGAGATAGTCGTAGGGATAAGTCAGGTCGGCCCTCTCCCCGATCATCGCGATCGGGAACTTGCCGGCGCGCCAGCGCTTGCGGATGCGGGCGTTGAGCACCGACGCCTCGCGGCGCGGGTTGGAGCCGACGATCAGCAGCGCATCGGCGCGCTCGATGCCGGCGATGGTGGCATTGAAGAGATAGGTCGCCCGGCCCTGCTCCGGATCGAATGCCGCGCCGTCCTGCATCGCGAGGTTCTTGCTGCCGAGCCGCGTCAGCAGGTCCTTCAGCGCATACATCTCCTCGACGGCGGCGAGGTCGCCGGCAATGGCGCCGATCCGCTCGGGCTTGGTTGCGCCGACCTTGTCGACGATCGCCGCGAACGCCTGCGCCCAGGTGGCGGGGACGAGCCGGCCGTTGTCGCGGATGTATGGCTGGTCGAGCCGCTGGGTGCGAAGCCCGTCGACGACATGGCGGGCCTTGTCGGAAATCCACTCCTCGTTCACGTCGTCGTTGGTGCGCGGCAGGATGCGCATCACCTCGCGGCCGCGCGCATCGACGCGAATGGCCGAGCCGAGCGCATCCATCACGTCGATGGTCTCGGTCTTCGACAGCTCCCACGGTCGCGCCGCAAACGCATAGGGCTTCGAGGTCAGCGCGCCGACCGGGCAGAGATCGACCACATTGCCTTGCAGCTCCGACGACATTGCCTGTTCGAGATAGGTCGTGATCTCCATGTCCTCGCCGCGGCCGATCGCGCCCAATTCCGGCACGCCGGCCACCTCCGCCGAGAATCGGATGCATCGCGTGCAATGGATGCAGCGGTTCATGATGGTCTTGACCAGCGGGCCGATGTACTTGTCCTCGACCGCGCGCTTGTTCTCGCGATAGCGGCTGCTGTCGACGCCGTAGGCCATCGCCTGGTCCTGCAGGTCGCATTCGCCGCCCTGGTCGCAGATCGGGCAGTCGAGCGGATGGTTGATCAGCAGGAATTCCATCACGCCTTCGCGGGCCTTGCGCACCATCGGCGACTTGGTGTTGACGACCGGCGCCTCGCCGTTCGGGCCGGGCCGGCAATCGCGCACGCCCCAGGCGCAGGATGCGATCGGCTTTGGCGAGCCCTTCAGCTCAACGAGGCACATCCGGCAATTGCCGGCGATCGAGAGCCGCTCGTGGAAGCAGAACCGCGGAATCTCGGCGCCCGCGGCTTCCGCCGCCTGCAGCAGCGTGAACTCCGGCGGAACGTCGACTTCGGTGCCGTCGATGATGATCTTCGCCATCGCCGCTACTCCGCCGCCACTTGATGCGGATCGCGGAGCCGATCATGCCGGTCCGCGTTGCGGGTATATTCGTCGATCCGCCGTTCGATCTCCGGCCGGAAGTGCCGCAGCAGGCCCTGCACCGGCCACGCCGCGCCATCGCCGAACGCGCAGATGGTGTGGCCCTCGATCTGCTTGGTGACGTCGAACAGCATGTCGATCTCGCGCTTCTGCGCCCGGCCGTCGGCCATCCGGGTCAGCACCCGCCACATCCAGCCCATGCCCTCGCGGCACGGCGTGCACTGGCCGCAGCTCTCGTGCTTGTAGAAATACGAGATACGCGCCATCGCCCGGATGATATCGGTCGATTTGTCCATCACGATGACGGCCGCGGTGCCGAGCGAGCTCTTCAACGTGGCGCAACCGTCGAAGTCCATCAGGAGCTTGTCGCAACCGTCCATGCCGGCCGGGATGAGTGGCATCGACGAGCCGCCGGGAATGACCGCGAGCAAATTACCCCAGCCACCGCGCACGCCGCCGCAATGCGTCTCGATCAGTTCGCGGAGCGGCACGCCCATGGCGTCCTCGACCGTGCACGGCCGCTCGACGTGGCCGGAAATGCAGAACAGCTTGGTGCCGGTGTTGTTCGGCCGGTTGATGCCGGCGAACCAGGCGCCGCCGCGCCGCATGATGTCGGGGACGTCGGCAATGCTCTCGACGTTATTCACCGTCGTCGGGCAGCCATAGAGACCCATATTGGCCGGGAACGGCGGCTTCAACCGTGGCTGGCCCTTCTTGCCCTCCAGGCTTTCCAGCAGCGCCATCTCCTCGCCGCAGATATAGGCGCCGGCGCCGTGGTGGACGTAGAGATCGAAGTCGTAGCCGTGGATATTGTCCTTGCCGAGCAGCTTCGCCTCATAGGCCTGGTCGATGGCGGCCTGCAGGCGCTGGCGTTCGCGGATGAACTCGCCGCGCACGTAGATGTAGCCGGAGCGGCAGTCCATTGCGCGGCCGGCGATCAGACAGCCCTCGACCAGAAGATGAGGATCGTTCCGCATGATCTCGCGGTCCTTGCAGGTGCCGGGCTCGGATTTGTCGGCGTTGACGACGAGATAGTGCGGCCGGTCGCCCACGGTCTTGGGCATGAACGACCATTTCACGCCGGTCGGGAAGCCTGCGCCGCCGCGGCCGCGCAGGCCGGACGCCTTCACCTCGTTGACGATGCCGTCGCGCCCCTTGTCGAGGATCGCCTTGGTGCCGTCCCAGGAGCCGCGCTTGCGCGCGCCTTCGAGGCCCCAGTCGCCCTGGCCGTAGAGGTTCTTGTAAATGCGGTCCTTGTCGTCGAGCATGTCAGGCCTTCACCGACTTCAACGTGGTCGGCCCGCCGACCGGCGCGGAGAACTGGCGGTCGATCTGCGGCCCGGGCTTGGGCTTTTGTCCCGCGGCGAACGCGTCGAGCACCTTCTCAAAGCTGTCCGCGGTCAGGTCCTCGTAGGTGTCGTCCCAGATCAGCACCATTGGCGCATTGACGCAGGCGCCGAGGCACTCGACCTCCTCCCATGAAAAGTCGCCGTCGGCCGAGACGTGCATCGCATCGTGGTGGATGCGCTTCTTGCAAACGTCGAAGATCGCCTCGGCGCCACGCAGCATGCAGGGCGTGGTGCCGCAGACCTGCACGTGGGCCTTCTTCCCGCACGGCTCCAGCAGGAACATGGTGTAGAAGGTCGCGACCTCGAGAGCGCGGATATGCGCCATGCCAAGCATCTCGCCGACATGACGGATGGCCGCTTCCGGAAGCCAACCGCCATTCTGCTCCTGCGCCCGCCACAGCAGCGGAATGATCGCCGACTGCTGGCGGCCCTCCGGATATTTGGCGATCTGCTTCTTCGCCCAGTCGGCATTCTCCGCCGTGAAGGAGAAATCCTTCGGCTGCAAGTTCGGCGGGGCGAGACGGCGATTGGCCATGGCTTATCAGCGAACCTTCTTGCAATAGCGCGTGGTGATCTCTTCCGACTTCGGCGTTGCCGAAACGAAGCAGCCGTAAAGCTGGTCGCCCTTGACCAGGAAAATCCCAGGGCCTGCGTTCGACGGAATGATGCCTGCGACGGTGAAACCCGACTTCATCAACGACTCCACGGTCGGCGCAGCGGATTGCGCCAAGGCTGCACTGCAAAGCGCGCCGAATGCCAGGAAGGATAATCCGGTTGCTTTCATGGGCTCACACGTCCGGCCATCAATGACGCGTCGATGGCGGGATCGACCTGATCCTTTCTTCCCAGAACGGGCTGTTGGTGGCGAAAATGTTGTAACCGAAGTTGGCGCTGGTCTTGATGCGGTCGAGCATCGACAGCTCGGTAATCGCCTGATAGCGGCCGTTAGCCTCGTCGAAGATGAACACCCGGCACGGCGTGTTTTCCATGACGTAGCGCGACACCGTGTGCGCGCGGTCGGCGCCATGGTCCTCCAGGATGATCACGCACTCGTTCTGCATGAGCTTGCCGCCGCCCTTGACGGCATCAACCTCCATGCCCTCGACATCGAGCTTGATGATGAAGCGCCGGCCGGCCTGGACGTGACCCTGATCGATCAAGCCGTCGAGCGAGATCATCTCGACGCTCTCGCCCGCGCCGCCATTGGCTTCTTCCACACGGAAGGCCTCGTGCTTGGCGCCGCCAAGCCACACCTTATTGCCGCTGGTGGCGCCGACGGCGCGGTGCAGAATCTTGAACCGGTTGCTGTTGAGCTCGGCGTTGCGGGTGAGCTTGGCGGCGTTGCGGGTCGACGCTTCGATCGCCACCACCGGATGGCTGCCCAACGGCCGGCTCGAGGCCAGCACTGACCAGAAGCCGAAGTTGGCACCGCCATCGACGAACGTGTAATCGACGTTTGCCACGCTCTTGAGGAACTGCTCGATCTCGCCCTCGTAGACGAAGCTCCTGTCGAGCAGCAGGCTCCAGTAGCCATCGCCGAACGGGAAGGCGAACCGCGCGTCGTCGTTGAGCATCACCACGATCTCGCGCTGGTCGATCATCGACATGACCGCGCGGGCGCCGACCGAAAAGCCGCGGTAGTGCATCGGCGCGCTGCATTTGGCGCCGGCGGCAAAGGCCAGCGCCGCGCAGCGCTCCATGGCGCTTGCGCCCTGCAGCCGGCCTGTCGCGCGGTCGAAGCTCATCGGCGGCGCGCTCACCGGTCGACCTCCCCGAACACGATGTCGATCGATCCCAGGATCGCGGACACATCGGCCAGCATGTGGCCGCGGCAGAGGAAGTCCATCGCCTGCAGATGCGCAAAGCCGGGCGCGCGTATCTTGCACTTGTACGGTTTGTTGGTGCCGTCGGAGACGAGATAGACGCCGAACTCGCCCTTGGGCGCCTCGACCGCGGCATAGATTTCGCCCGCCGGCACGTGGAAGCCCTCGGTGTAGAGCTTGAAGTGGTGGATCAGCGCCTCCATCGAGCGCTTCATCTCGCCGCGCTTCGGCGGCACGAGCTTGTTGTCGACGACGCTGACCGGCCCCTGCCCGTCCGGCGCACGCAGTTTGGCGATGACCTGCTTCATGATGTGGACCGACTGCCGCATCTCTTCCATGCGGATGCAGTAACGGTCGTAGCAATCGCCGTTCTTGCCGATCGGAATGTCGAAATCCAATTCCGAGTAGCATTCGTAGGGCTGCGACTTCCGCAAATCCCACGCGGCGCCCGAGCCGCGCACCATCACGCCGGAGAAGCCCCAGGCCCAGGCATCCTTCAAGCTCACCACGCCGATGTCGACGTTGCGCTGCTTGAAGATGCGGTTGCCGGTGAGCAGGTCTTCCAGGTCCTGCACCACCTTGAGGAACGGATCGCAGAACGCGTCGATGTCGTCGATCAGCTTGGGCGTCAAATCCTGGTGCACGCCGCCGACCCGGAAATACGCCGCGTGCATCCGCGACCCTGACGCACGCTCGTAGAACACCATCAGCTTCTCGCGCTCCTCGAAGCCCCACAGCGGCGGGGTCAGCGCGCCGACGTCCATCGCTTGCGTGGTGACGTTGAGGAGGTGCGACAGCAGCCGCCCGATTTCGCAGAACAGCACGCGGATCAGCTGCGCGCGCCTTGGGATCTGCAGATGCAGCAGCTTCTCCGCCGCGAGGCAGAACGCATGCTCCTGGTTCATCGGCGCGACGTAATCGAGCCGGTCGAAATACGGGATCGCCTGCAGGTAGGTCTTGGCCTCGATCAGCTTTTCGGTGCCGCGATGGAGCAGACCGATATGCGGATCGACCCGCTCGACGATCTCGCCGTCGAGCTCGAGCACCAGCCGCAGCACGCCGTGCGCCGCCGGATGCTGCGGTCCGAAGTTGATGGTGAAGTTGCGGAGGTTCTCGGCCATTTCGCTCACTTGGCCTTTTCGTCGCCGGGCAGCGGCACGTAGCCCGCGCCCTCCCACGGCGACAGAAAATCGAAATTGCGGAATTCCTGAGCGAGACGCACCTTGTCGTAAACGACGCGCTTCTGCTCGTCGTCGTAGCGCACCTCAACGAAGCCGGTCAGCGGGAAATCCTTGCGCAGCGGATGGCCCTCGAAGCCGTAGTCGGTGAGGAGGCGCCGCATGTCGGGATGGCCGGTGAACAGCACGCCGTAGAGATCGTAGGTCTCGCGCTCGAACCAGTCGGCGCCGGGAAACACCTCGATGATCGAGGGGATGCGGGTGTCCTCGCCGGCCTCGATCTTGACCCGGATGCGGCGGTTCTTGGTCGGCGAAAGCAAATGATAGACGATGTCGAAGCGCCGCTCGCGCGCCGGCCAGTCCACCGCGGTGACGTCGATGAAGCTGAAGAACTGACAGCGCTCGTCGTCGCGCAGGAACGTCACGACCTTGACGATGTCCTTGGCGCTGGCCGTGATGGTGAGTTCATCATGGGCGATCCAGTGGCCAACCACCGAACCCGACAGCGCGTCGGCGATGGTCTGCCCGAGCTTGTCCAGTGCTTCATCCATCGTCGTTCAACGCTCGATCGTTCCGGTGCGGCGAATCTTCTTCTGCAACAGCAGCACGCCGTAGAGCAGCGCCTCCGCCGTCGGCGGGCAGCCCGGCACGTAGATGTCGACCGGCACGATGCGGTCGCAGCCGCGCACCACCGAATAGCTGTAGTGATAGTAGCCGCCGCCGTTGGCGCAGCTTCCCATCGAAATGACGTAGCGCGGCTCCGGCATCTGGTCGTAGACCTTGCGCAACGCCGGCGCCATCTTGTTGGTCAGCGTGCCGGCGACGATCATCACGTCGGACTGCCGAGGCGAGGCGCGCGGCGCAAAGCCGAACCGCTCGGCGTCGTAGCGCGGCATCGACATCTGCATCATCTCGACCGCGCAACACGCCAACCCGAACGTCATCCACATCAGCGAGCCAGTGCGCGCCCAGATGATCAGGTCTTCGGTCGCGGTGACGATGAAGCCCTTGTCGGCCAGCTCGTTGTTCAGCCCTGAAAAATACGGATCGTCCGAGCCGACCGGCTTGCCGGTGCGCGGATCGAGGATGCCGCGGGGCGCCGGCGCGACCAGCGTGGAATCGCTCAATCCCATTCGAGCGCTCCCTTCCTCCACTCGTAGACGAAGCCGACCGTCAGCACGCCGAGGAACACCATCATCGACCAGAAGCCATAGACGCCGAGCTGGCCGTACACGATCGCCCACGGAAACAGGAAAGCGACCTCGAGATCGAAGATGATGAACAGGATGGCGACCAGGTAGAACCGCACGTCGAATTTCATCCGCGCGTCATCGAAGGCGTTGAAGCCGCATTCGTAGGCCGACATTTTTTCGGGATCGGGCGACTTGTAGGCGACCAGGAACGGCGCGACCAGCAGCGCCAGCCCAAGACCCATCGCCACCGCGATGAAGATGACCAGGGGCAGGTAGTCCAGCAGCAGCGCGTTCATCAGGCCGACCCTTCATCCGCCCCGCAAAGCCCCGCCGGACCCGTCCGGCCCCTTGATGAAGCCGCAAGCCCGACGAAACCCCCAGCCCGAGATCAGATTCGTTCCAAAAGACCGGCTAGGGTTAGCGCAGCGCACAATGGGTGGCAAGGCGCGAAAAGCCCTGTCCCCGCTTGCGTTTGCCCGCCCCCCGGGCAGACGTTTACGGTGTCGACAAAAGGAGCCTGCGGTGCCGTTCGGAATCGTTTCGAAGCCCCTCCAGACGTGGTTGAATGCGCCGCGGCCAGCACAGGCGGGGAGCGCGTGTCCGATGCATCTCACGGCGGGAATTACCAAGGCCAACACCGGTCTGGAAGGCATCTCCTGGAACATCCTCGGCCAGACCTACGTGCCGAAGTCGCTCAACGAGCACTCATTCTCGTGGCACGCCACCTTCCCAACCGGCACCTTCGTGCCGCCGCACATCCATCCGACCCAGGATGAGTTCATCTACATGCTGGACGGTCGCCTCGACCTCATGCTCGACGGCAAGGAGTTCGTCGCCACCACCGGCGACCTGATCCGGCTGCCGATGAACCAGCCGCACGGCATTTTCAACAAGTCGGACCAGACCGTGAAATGCTTCTTCTGGGTGGCGCCGACGCGCCGGCTCTACGACCTGTTCTGGGCGATCCACTCGATGAAGGAGCAGAACCCGCCGGACGTGGTGGCGCTGTCCGCCAGACACGAGGTCATGTTCCTGCCGCCGCCTCCGGGGGCGTGAGCGGAGACACGTCCAACCAGATTTGGAAAAACGTAAAGCCCATCGAAATCGCCGATGGGCTTTACTTCGTTCAACGCAATGGCGCCTGCAGCGCTATCTGCCGTAGGCCCAACCGCCCCAGCGGAAATTCACGCCGACCTTGGCGATTTGCACATTTTGCTTGATGACGTAGTTGCTTTCGACCGCACCAGCAGCGGTCAGGAACGTGACCGGGCGGGTGTCGAAACCGTAGTAGTCATATTCGGCAAACATCGACATCCAGTGGTTGAACGCATATTCAACACCGACGCCAGCGGTCCAGCCCTGACGAGTCTCTGTCGCAGAGGATATCGGAATTGCCGCCGCAAACCGGTTGTAGTCATCCTGGGCCCAGGCGGCACCGGCCTTCGCGTAATAGAGCGCGTGGTCCCAGCCAAACCCGAGCCGCCCGGTCACCGAAGCGATCGATTTGATGTGGGTGCGGTCGATGGCGCCGTTGACCAGATCGGTGTGATTGCCGTGAGCGTCGGTCCAGTCGTAATCACCCTGGACGCCGACGACGAACCAGCTGCCGAACTGAACGTCGCAGCCGACCTGGCCGCCACCGGTCCAACTGTTGATGGTGTGACCGCCGGCCGCGGCGACTGGCGCCACAGTCCAGTCCTTGCGCGCCCAAAGGCCGCCGCCGTTGCCGCCGACAAAACAACCGGACCAGGAATAGGGCGCCAACACCGGGCTGGGCGTAAATTCCGTCCTGACGGGCAGGTCCGCGGCCAGAGCCGAGTTGGAGCGTTCATCGAGGCGCGCGACGAGGTTCTCCCGCTCGGCAATTTCGATCAGCCGCTTCACCTCATCACGATGATCGGGCGGCAAATCGTCGAGGCGGTAAACCCCTTTGTTGGTAGGGGCAACGCCAGCAGGTCGAACAGGGCATTGAGCGGCGACAGCAGCCAAAGCAGGATGTCGTTGCCGAAGAAATACAGACGGAGCGTGGTGAGATCGAGCTTGCGATTGCGGCTGACGTCGTAAAGCCCGCAGGCCAGATACAACAACGCGAGCCAGGGCAGCACGTAGGCCGCGATCAGAAACAGCGCGATCGGTAACAGGACCTTCCGGGACAGTATGGCCTGCGCGACCTGGGCGAAGCTCGTTCGGTCAGCATCGGCGGTCTGTAGGCTCATGCCGCCTTCCCGGGCCGGTTGACCTGCGTTTGCGCGAAACCCGCGAGACCAGCATAGCCGCGCACGATTGCCTTGCGCTGCTCGAACGGCAGCACGTCGTCGATATTGGCAAAGCCGTCCGGGGCGCGGGCCTCGACCGCATCGATGACGCCCTCCGGTCCGCCGCCGCGGTTCATCTTCACGATCTGCGCGGTCGGCGGCAGCCGCTCCTGCTCGTATTGCCAGAGCGCATGAACCGCGTGCTCGGCGCTGACCAGGCGATCGGCCAGGCAGCGGGCGTCGAGGATCGCCTGCGACGCGCCGTTGGAGCCGACCGGGTACATCGGGTGCGCGGCGTCGCCGAGCAGCGTGACGCGGCTGTGGGTCCAGCGCGGCAGCGCGTCGCGGTCGCACATCGGATATTCCCAGAACTCCGGCGTGGCCTCGATCAGTGCCTTGGCATCGCAATAGGGAATACGGAAGCGCTGCACATGCGGCATCAGGTCTTCGAAGCGGCCGGGCCGCGACCAGTCCTCTTTGTTCGGCGGCGCGCCGCCCTCGCCGACCTTCACCAGCACCGCCCAGTTGGTCAGCGGCCGGTCTTCGCGGGCGCCCTCACCGATCGGATAGACCACGAGCTTGGCCGCCATGCCGCCGGCGATCACCATGGAACGGCCGGTCAGGAACTTCGGCCAGTCCATCGCGCCGCGCCACAACATCGAGCCGTTCCAGCGCGCCGGCCCTTCGTTCGGGTAGAGGGTTTCGCGGACATACGAATGGATGCCGTCGGCGCCGATCAGCACGTCGCCGGTTACGGTGCGGCGATGCGAGCCGTTCCTATCGAAGAAGTAAGCGGTGACGCCGCCCTCATCCTGCTTGAAGTGGCCGAGCCGATGACCGGTGTGCAGCCGGCTCTCGCCCAAGCGGGAGCGCACCGCCTGATGGATCACACCCTGCAGCTTGCCCCGGTGCACCGAGAACTGCGGCACGTCGTAGCCGGCGTCGATGCCGCGCGGCTCGCGCCAGATTTCCTGGCCGAACCGGTTGGTGTAGATCAGCTCATGGGTGCGGATCGCGATCGCATCGAGCCGCTCCAGCAGGCCCAGTTGCGAAAGCTCCTTGATGGCATGCGGCAGGGTGTTGATGCCGACGCCGAGCTCGCGGATGCCATCGGCCTGCTCGAACAGCTCGCAATCGATGCCGCGGGCATGCAGCATCAGTGCCGTGGTAAGCCCCCCGATACCGCCGCCGGCAATGATGACCTTCACGGGCTCTACGCCTTTTGCGCACGAAGCGAAAACCTTCGCTATAATGTCGGTTCGGGGCAGAACTTCAATCAAATCCGGCCCGCTTGGTTGACGGTTAAGGAGTGCGAAAATGGCGCGAAAGGTGATGATTTCCTGCGCGGTGACGGGCTCGGCGGACACGCCCGGCAAGAATCCGGCCGTGCCGGTGACGCCCGAGCAGATCGCCAACTCCTGCCTCGACGCCGCCAAGGCTGGCGCTGCGATCGTTCACATCCACGTCCGCGATCCGAAGACCACTAAGCCCAGCATGGACAAGGCGCTCTACCGCGAGACGGTCGAGCGCATCCGGGCGAAGAACTCCGAAGTGCTGATCAACCTGACCACCGGCCCGGGCGCACGGTTCTGGCACGACGAGAAGGACCCGACCAAGCCCAGCGCGGATTCCGTGCTGAGGGGGCCGGCCGAGCGGGTACAGCACGTCGTCGAGCTGAAGCCCGAGATTTGCAGCCTCGACATGGGCTCGCTCAACATGGGCGACCGCGTCTTCATCAACACGCCAACACATCTCAAGGCGATGGCGCTCGCGATCAAGGACGCCGGCGTGACACCGGAGCTTGAGGTGTTTGAGACCGGCCACCTCCTGCTGGCCAAGCGCTTCCTCGAAGAATGGCTTCGTGAAGGGCCCGGGCGTGTTCCAGATTTGCCTCGGCATTTCCTGGGGCCAGCCGGCGACGCCGGAGGCGATGACCTACATGCGAAACCTGCTGCCGAAGGACTCCACCTGGTTTGCGTTCGGGATTTCGCAGTGGCAGTTCCCGATGGTGGCGCAGGCCGTGCTGCTCGGCGGCCATCCGCGGGTCGGCATGGAAGACAACATCTATCTGGAGAAGGGCAAGCTCGCGCCGAGCAACGCCGCCCTGGTCGAGAAGGCCGGCAAGATCATCCAGATTCTCGGCGACGAGATCGCGACGCCGGCCGACGCCCGGCAGATGCTGGCGATTGGAGCCAACCAGTAGCTCCTCTTCGAGGCGCTATTTGCCGAGGCGCGCCGGCCCCTTCGTCAACGTCGCGATCTTGTAGAGGCCCTCGCGCGCCGTGATATAGAGCACGGCCTTCTTCTTTCCGGCGAAGGCGACGTTGCTCGGCTGGCGCGGCACCTTGATGGTGCCGAGATACTGGCCCTTGCCGTCGAACACCTGCACTCCAGCGATGGTCGCGATGTAAAGCCGATCCGTCAGGTCGATCGCCATGCCGTCGGCGGCGCTTTCCTTGCCCTCCGGAATGTCGTGCAGCTTGATCAGCGTGCGCTTGTTCTTCACCGTGCCGTCGCGCTGAACGTCCCAGGCCGACACTTCACTGCTGACGGAATCGTCAACGATCAGCGTGCGGCCCCCGTCGGCCAGCGTCAGCCCGTTCGGCCGCACCAGCGTGTCGTCGGCAATGATGGGCTCCTTGGCGCCGGGCGGCAGGTAATAGACGTAGGCCTTGCGGCCCGCCACCACCGGGCGGGGGCCCGGGTCGGTGAAGTAGACGCCGCCCTTGGCGTCGAGGATCAGGTCGTTCGGCGCCAGGAACGGCTTGCCGCCAATGCCATCGGCGAGCGTTGTGACCTTGCCGTCCTTGCCGCGCTTGTTGACCTTCTTGCCGACGCCCTGCACCTCGTACAGCTCGCCGGAGCGCGAAAACGCCAGGCCGTTGGCGTTGTCGGTCTTGTCGTAGGCCAGTGAAATCTTGCCTTTGCCGTCGAGCAGCAGGATTTGATCGGCGCGATTGTCCGTGAAGTAGAGCTCGCCCTTCGCCGTGCCGACCGGCCCTTCGGTGAACTTGTAGCCTTCCTGGACCAGCTCGACCTTGGCGTTTGGCGCAATGACGCCCTTGATGGGGTCGGTCGACTGCGCCAGCGCCGGCACGGCCAGAAGCGCGGCCGCCGTTACGCCCGCCAGAAATTGTCTGAACATCAATGCCTCCCCCCGAACAAGACGAGGCCCGATTTTTTCCGGGCCTCGCGTCTAGCTTTTCGTTATTTCGCCGCCGGCATGTATTTGCCGCCGGTCTGCGGGGTGTGGACGCCCTGGGCGCCACTCTCTTTGTGCGCGAGCCGCGTGATCCGCGCCCACTGACGCTTGTGCTTGTCCTGGATCTTGATGTGGAGGACGCCGAGGCCGGCGCATTCCAGCTCGATCTTGTCGCCGTCCATGAACGGGTTGAGGCCGCGGTGGTTGGTGCCGGTGGCGAGGATATCGCCGGGCAGCAGCGTGTGGATCGAGGTCACCCATTCGATGCAGCGCGGAATGTTGTGCGCCATGTCGTCGGTGTTGAAGTTCTGCATCACCTTGCCGTTGTTGGTCAGGCGGATCTGCACCTTGCCGACGTTCTTGATCTCATCGGCGGTGACGATATACGGCCCGATCGGCGCGAAGGTGTCGCGCGACTTCATCTGGTAGAACACATTGGTCGGCGGCACCACGCCGCGCGCCGAGCCGTCGATGAAGTTGGTGTAGCCGAAGATGTATTTCATCGCGTCCTTGGCGGCGACATGCGACGCCTTCTTGCCGACC
The DNA here is from genome assembly GCA_963785665.1 of uncultured Alphaproteobacteria bacterium. Classification (GTDB taxonomy): domain Bacteria; phylum Pseudomonadota; class Alphaproteobacteria; order Rhizobiales; family Xanthobacteraceae; genus Z2-YC6860. The sequence goes on along the minus strand of CAWAWF010000008.1, from coordinate 337,115 downwards.
ACGATGGCGAGTTCCGCCTCGCCCTCGAACACCGAGGCCGCCATGTCGGGCAGCACCATGGTGTCGCCGTCGCCGATGATCGAGCTTGGCGACTTCATGAAGGCGTTGATGGGGGCTGGCTCCGGCAGGGTGCCGTCCTCCATGTAGTTCACCGCCATGCAGATGATGTTCTCGGGCTTCGGCAGCGGCGGGCGCAGCTTGACCTTGGACAGCGGCTTGCCCTTGCCCTTCTTGGCGGCGGCGGCAAATTTGCCCTTGTAGGCGCTCCACTTCTCGATGACGCCGCGGATGACGTCCTGCGGCCCAAGCGCCTTGATGCCCTTCACCACGCCGGAGACGTCGACGATCTTGTCGCCCACCACCACGCCCAGTTTGTAATTGTCGAAAAACGCGAGTTTCATATTCGCTCCCTGCGACGGCTCATTGTTGTGAAAACGAGAAGTTCCCGCGGATGGTGCCGCTCCGACCATGCCAATGCAAGCCGGGACCGGCCTTGGACGGCATGGCTTCCATGTGGGGGAAGTGGCGGGAGCGAAGGGGCTCGAACCCTCGACCTCTGCCGTGACAGGGCAGCGCTCTAACCAACTGAGCTACGCCCCCGCGGGCGTGAGGCACGGACTTAAGGCTCGCATCCCGGCAAGTCAAGAAAGCTTAAGGCCACGCTTTATTTGCGGGTCCAGGCTTCGGTGCCGGGTGGCTGTCGGTGAACGTCCAGGTGCCATCCCAGTTGTCGCCGGTCGCGCTGTAAACCGCGAGGCCGGTCAGGCCGCCGGAACGGTACGTCACCGAGAAGCCGTTGTCCTTGGCGATCCCGGTTCCGGTGAAGGTCTGGCTGCCGATGCTCCAGATCACCAGATAGGTGTCTCCGGTCTTCTGGACCGAGACGGTTCCCGAATATTGGCTGTCCGGATTGCCGGGATTGGCGTCGGCCACGGTATAGCTGCCGACCGGATCGCCGGCGAATGCGAGAGTGATGCTTGCCAACAGCGCAATCATTGCGCCCGCAAATTTTCCGATCATGTTGCCCCCTGTTCGTCTGGTGGGCGGTGACGGGATCGAACCGCCGACATCCTGCGTGTAAAGCAGGCGCTCTACCAGCTGAGCTAACCGCCCTCGCCGCTTTATCGCCCCGGCGGAGATTTGCCGCAAGCGCACATCCGCACCGGCAGAGGTCGGACAAGCAGACGCCCTCGCGAGCGGGTCGCGAGGGCGTCCGAATTCCAAACCGGAAGCCGTTACTTGTTGACGGCGTCCTTCAATCCCTTGCCTGCGGAGAAGCGCGGACGCTTGGCCGCCTTGATCTTGACCGGCGCGCCGGTGCGCGGATCGCGCCCTTCGCGTGCCGCACGCTTGACGACCCTGAAATTACCGAACCCCATGATCTTGACTTCGCCGCCCTTCTTCAACGTCGAAGTGATGGCATCGAAGGTCGCATCGACGGCGGTCGCCGCAGCGGTTTTCGTCATCTGCGCCTTGTCGGCCACCGCAGCGATGAGCTCGTTCTTGGTCATCGGACCGATCCTTTCCCTGGTATCGAATCAACGGCTCGTTGGCCGTTATGAGCGCGGAGATTGGCTGACGCGACCGCAAACGCAATGATTCGTTTTTTGAAAACGCAGGAAAACCCTGCGAAGCCGCAACGATGATGTGGGCAAATGCAGACGGTATCTGAATTCGCGCGAGGAGGTCACGCCGCGCCGAAATCGACGCGAGCTCGCTCGCGCCGCGCGAGAATTGAGGCTGCATCGGAACACCCGGCGAATGGAATCAGCCGCGACTCAGTTGTCGACTCAGATGACGGCCGTGGTGCCGCGCGGCATTGTTCCCGCGGCGCGATTGCGCCCGAGTCATTTCGGCCGATGCGCCTTCGAAAAAGTCCGAGGGGGCGCGGGACGCCGGGGGTCCAGCGGACCCACGGGCTTCGATATCTCGCGACATCGAAGCAGACACCGTCCCCGGCCGGGGATCGGTGTCTCGGTATTTGGTCAAACCGCAAGTCCGCTTTCTCTCCAGCGTCCCGCGCGCGATGTTTGAGGTTTGCTCCGCACGTCCCCCGGTGGTCTGAGTTTTCTAACCACCGCTGTGAGCCTCGACGACACCTGGCCGCCTGGCGCGGAGTTGCGGCGTCGTCACCAAGAGACTCGTGACGCGAACCCGTCGCGCCAGGACGTGCGGCTTGGACCTGCCTCGCGTTGGGTGTGCGTGTTGCACCCGTGCGAGGCCCACCGCTCTCCGGTCCCGCTTTTAGACGCCTCTAGAAGCGCCCTCGGATGGACCGGCCTGGGCGCATTATCAGGCCGTCGGAGGGGTGCGGGGATAAGTTCGCCAAGGGAATTATTTGCGCGAGGCGAAGTTTATTTTGCGGGATAGCGATTTATCCCCGCGGGGATAGCACGCGACTTGCTTCAATCCCCGCCCTCGCTCCGTCATTCCGGCCGAGCGAAGCGAGAGCCGGAATCCATACACCGCAGCATTCGCTCGCTGGCACAGGGGTTATGGATTCCGGGTTCGCGAGCCTTCCGCTCGAGCGCCCGGAATGACGAACGAGAGGCGGTGGCCTAAAGCAAACGGCGGCGCCGAAGCGCCGCCGTTCAATTCGTTGCAAGCCGGATCGCGTTAGTGCGCGGTCAGGCCCGAGGCGTCGTCCTCGACCACGGGATCGACCGCGGCCACGGCGGGCTTGGCGGCTTCGTCCCAGGTGATCGGCTCGGGCACCCGCGTCAGCGCGACCTTCAGCACCTCGTCCATGCGCGACACCGGAATGATCTGGAGCCCGCCCTTGATGCTGTCGGAAATCTCCGTCAGGTCCTTGGCGTTCTCTTCCGGGATGAGCACGGTCTTGATGCCGCCGCGGTGGGCGGCGAGCAGCTTCTCCTTCAAGCCGCCGATCGGCAGGATACGGCCGCGCAAGGTGATCTCGCCGGTCATGGCGACATCCTTGCGCACCGGGATGCCGGTGAGCGTTGAGACGATCGCGGTCACCATGGCGACGCCGGCCGACGGCCCGTCCTTCGGGGTTGCCCCTTCCGGAACGTGGACGTGGATGTCGCGCTTGTCGAAGAACGGCGGCTCAATGCCGAAGGTGATCGCGCGGGAGCGGACGTAGGACGCCGCAGCCGAGATCGATTCCTTCATCACATCGCGCAGGTTGCCGGTGACAGTCATGCGGCCCTTGCCGGGCATCATGACGCCTTCGATGGTGAGCAACTCGCCGCCAACGTCGGTCCAAGCGAGACCCGTGACGACGCCGACCAGATCGTCGGCCTCGACCTCACCGTACCGGTACTTCGGCACGCCGAGGAAGCCTTCGAGCCGCTTCGGATCGACCGCGATCGACTTGGCCTTCTCCAGCGTCAACTCCTTCACCGCCTTGCGGATCAGTGTCGAAAGCTCGCGCTCGAGATTGCGCACGCCCAACTCCCGCGTGTAACGGCGGATCAGCAGCAGCAACGCGTCGTTGTCGATCGACCACTCATCGGACTTGAGGCCGTGCTTGGCGATCACGTTCGGGATCAGATGCTTGCGCGCGATCTCGACCTTCTCGTCCTCGGTGTAGCCGGCGATCCGGATGATCTCCATGCGGTCCATCAACGGCGGCGGGATGTTGAGCGTGTTCGCCGTGGTGATGAACATCACGTTGGACAGATCGTAGTCGACCTCGAGGTAGTGGTCCGCGAAGGTGTGGTTCTGCTCGGGGTCGAGGACCTCAAGCAAAGCCGACGACGGATCGCCGCGGAAATCGGCGCCCATCTTGTCAATCTCGTCCAGCAGGAACAGCGGATTGGACGACTTCGCCTTCCGCATCGACTGGATGATCTTGCCGGGCATCGAACCGATGTAGGTCCGCCGGTGACCGCGGATCTCGGCCTCGTCGCGCACGCCGCCGAGCGACACGCGCACGAAGTCGCGGCCGGTCGCCTTGGCGATCGACTTGCCGAGCGAGGTCTTGCCGACGCCGGGAGGCCCGACGAGGCACAGGATCGGCCCGGTCAGCTTGTTGGCCCGCTGCTGCACGGCGAGATACTCGACGATGCGCTCCTTGACCTTCTCAAGCCCGAAGTGATCGGAGTCGAGAATGTCCTGGGCGGCCTTGAGGTCCTTCTTGACCTTGGACTTCTTGTTCCACGGAATCGACAATATCCAATCGAGGTAGTTGCGCACGACCGTAGCCTCGGCGGACATCGGAGACATCTGCCGCAGCTTCTTCAGCTCGTGCGTGGACTTCTCGCGGGCTTCCTTGGAGAGCTTGGTCTTCTTGATCTTGTCTTCGAGTTCGGCAAGCTCGTCCTTGCCCTCCTCGTCGCCAAGCTCCTTCTGGATCGCCTTCATCTGCTCGTTGAGGTAGTACTCGCGCTGGGTCTTCTCCATCTGGCGCTTGACGCGCGTGCGGATGCGCTTCTCGACCTGGAGCACGGAGATTTCGCTCTCCATCAGGCCAAGCACCTTCTCAAGCCGCTCGGCGACCGACATGGTCTCCAGGATCTGCTGCTTGTCCGGAATCTTGACCGCGAGATGCGAGGCGACGGTGTCGCCGAGCTTGGCATAGTCCTCGATCTGCTGGACCACGCCGACAACCTCGGGCGAAACCTTCTTGTTGAGCTTCACGTAGTTCTCGAACTCGGTGATGACCGAGCGCGCCAAGGCTTCCGCCTCGACCTTCTCGCCGACCACGTCTTCGAGCACTTCGGCGCTCGCTTCGTAATAGTCGCTGCGGTCGGTGTACTTGATGACCTTGCCGCGCTGCGCGCCCTCGACCAGCACCTTGACGGTGCCGTCGGGCAGCTTCAGCAGCTGCAGCACGCTCGCAAGCGTACCGACCTCATAGATCGAATTGGTGGCGGGATCGTCATCGGAGGCGTTCTTCTGCGTCGCCAGCAGGATGAACGTGTCCGAACGCATCACCTCTTCCAGCGCCTTGATCGACTTTTCGCGGCCGACGAACAGCGGCACGATCATGTGCGGGAAGACCACGATGTCGCGGAGCGGCAGAACCGGATAATTCTTGGTTTCGCCGGGCGTGAGCGGAGGACGTGGCTTTGGCAGAGTCATGGCTGGTGTCCTTGTTGTTGTGCCCCTCCGTCATGGCCCGCCTGATGACGCAGCCGCGATGGAGTGCTGAGAACCGGACAGGAACTGAAAGTCGCCCCCGCAAGGCGACATCAAGCAAGATCGGGACCGCTGCCCGGGCAGTGACTTCCGAATCTGCGCAACCGCGCAAGTCCGCCCGTATTAGGTGGATACAGCCGGGCGGAGTGTCAAGTAAGCCTGTAGATTCAACCGAATACTACCGTTCCGCCCGGTGACGGCGGCACGCCAGACGGCAACACTCCGGCCCCTCGATGGGCCGGACGGTATCAGGAGGCGGTGGCGCCGGCGTCGCCGGCGCGGTCGGCATAAATGTATAGCGGCCGGGCACTGCCATCGACCACTTCGCCGGAAATCACGACCTCCTCGACGCCCTCAAGGCTGGGCAGATCGAACATGGTGTCGAGCAGGATGGCTTCCATGATCGAGCGAAGGCCACGCGCGCCGGTCTTGCGCTCGATGGCCTTGCGGGAAATCGAACCGAGCGCCTCTTCGGCGAACGTCAGATCGATCAATTCCATCTCGAACAGCCGCTGGTACTGCTTTACCAGCGCGTTCTTCGGCTCGGTGAGGATCTTCTTCAGCGAGGCTTCGTCCAAATCCTCGAGCGTGGCGACCACCGGCAGGCGGCCGACGAACTCGGGGATCAGGCCGTACTTGAGCAGGTCCTCCGGCTCGACCTCGCGGAAGATCTGGCCGGTGCGGCGATCCTCGGGCGCGGTGACCCTGGCGCCGAACCCGATCGAGGTCGACTTGCCGCGCGCCGAGATGATCTTCTCCAGACCGCCGAAGGCGCCGCCGCAGACGAACAGAATGTTGGTGGTGTCGACCTGCAGGAATTCCTGCTGGGGATGCTTGCGGCCGCCCTGCGGGGGCACCGAGGCCACGGTGCCTTCCATGATCTTGAGCAGCGCCTGCTGGACGCCCTCGCCCGACACGTCGCGGGTGATCGAGGGGTTGTCGGACTTGCGCGAAATCTTGTCGATCTCGTCGATATAGACGATGCCGCGCTGCGCCCGCTCGACGTTGTAGTCGGCCGACTGCAGGAGCTTGAGGATGATGTTCTCGACGTCCTCGCCGACGTAGCCGGCCTCGGTGAGCGTCGTGGCGTCCGCCATCGTGAACGGCACGTCGAGGATGCGCGCCAAGGTCTGCGCCAGCAGCGTCTTGCCCGAGCCGGTCGGCCCGATCAGCAGGATGTTGGACTTCGCCAACTCGACGTCGTTGTGCTTGGCTTGATGATTGAGCCGCTTGTAGTGATTGTGGACGGCGACCGCGAGCACCTTCTTGGCGTGATCCTGGCCGATCACGTAGTCGTCCAGGACCTTGCGGATTTCCTTCGGGGTCGGGATGCCGTCGCGCGATTTCACCAGCGAGGATTTGTTTTCCTCGCGGATGATGTCCATGCAGAGCTCGACGCACTCGTCGCAGATGAACACCGTCGGACCGGCGATGAGCTTGCGAACCTCGTGCTGGCTCTTGCCGCAAAACGAGCAGTACAGGGTGTTCTTCGAATCGCTGCCGCCGACTTTGCTCATTCCGATCTCCGTAACCCCGTGGCGTACGAGGCGTCCTTTCTTACAACGCCGCGACTAAGAAACCGTAGCGCGACTGTCACAATTTCACAGACTCCAACCCCCTGCGATACTAACGAAACACGCTAGCGGGGTAACAATCAACATTTGATTAACGATAACACGGGCCGTCACAGTGGCCTTTTCAGGGCTTTTGCGATGCCGGCACCGGAACCCGATCACGGCTTGTTGGCGGCCTCTTCCGGGCGCTTCTCGATCACCTTGTCGATCAAGCCGAAATCCTTGGCCATGTCGGCGGTCAGGAAATAGTCGCGCTCCAGCGCATCCTCGATCTTCTTGATCGGCTGGCCGGTGTGCTTGACGTAGATTTCGTTGAGCCGCTTTTTCAGGTTCAGGATTTCCTGGGCGTGCAGCATGATGTCGGTGGCCTGGCCCTGGAACCCGCCGGACGGCTGGTGAACCATGATCCGGGCGTTGGGAACCGCGAACCGCAGGTCCTTGGCGCCGGCGGCGAGCAGCAGCGACCCCATCGAAGCGGCCTGGCCGATGCACAGCGTCGAAACCGGCGGCCGGATGAACTGCATGGTGTCGTAGATCGCCATCCCCGATGTCACCACGCCGCCAGGCGAGTTGATGTACATCGAGATTTCCTTCTTCGGGTTCTCCGCCTCCAGGAACAGCATCTGCGCGACCACCAAGGTCGCCATGCCGTCCTCGATCGGCCCGGTGATGAAGATGATGCGTTCCTTGAGCAGCCGCGAAAAGATGTCGTAGGCCCGCTCGCCGCGGTTGGTCTGTTCGACCACCATGGGAACCAGGTTCATGTAGGTAGCGACCGGATCCTTCAATGACCCCTCCTAAACCGCGCACAACGCGAATCGCGCTTGCGGCTCAACTCTATATGGGTTCGCGGGCGGGCAACACGAAGCCCCGCTGCCGGGCCTAGCACCGGCTGTGAACTTCGAGCGGCGGACCGCATCGGCAGGTTCGTCAGATAGGTCCGGGCGGAACCTGCACAAGGCCTCACGCCAAACCCTTGGACGCCGGCCTCCCGGCGGTCAGGCCTTCTTGCCGTCCTTCTCGTCCTCGTCGTCTTCCTTGTAGAGCTCCTCGCGCGACACCGTCTTGTCGGTGATCTTGGCGAGCTCGAGGATGTAATCGACCACCTTGTCCTCGAAGATCGGCGCGCGCAGGCTTGCCAGCGCGTCGGGGTTCTTGGTGTAGAACTCCCACACTTCCTTCTCGCGGCCCGGCACCTGGCGGGCGCGCTCCATCACGGAGCGGCTCAATTCGTCCTCGGTCACCTGGATTTTGTTGCGCTCGCCGATCTCGGCGATGACGAGGCCAAGCCGCACGCGGCGCTCGGCGATGCCGCGGTATTCCTCCTTGGCCTTCTCCTCGGTGGTGCCCTCGTCCTCGAAGCTGCGATGCCGCGTTCCAAGGTCGTCCTGGATGGTCTTCCAGACGTTGGCGAACTCGTCCTCGACCAGGCTCGGCGGCGGGGCGAACTTGTGCTTGGCGTCGAGCTCATCGAGCAGCTGGCGCTTGACCTTCTGCCGCGACATCGCGCCGTGCTCCTGTGTCAGGCGCTGCTTCACCATCTCGCGAAGCTTGGCGAGCGACTCAAGGCCGAGCGACTTGGCAAATTCGTCGTCCATGGTGACGGCTTGCGGCGCCTCGACCGCCTTCACGGTGACGTCGAACTCGGCCTCCTTGCCGGCCAGATGTGCGGTCGGATAGGTCTGCGGGAATGTCACCTTGATGGTCTTCTGCTCGCCGGCGCCCAGGCCGACCAGTTGCTCCTCGAAGCCCGGGATGAAGCTGCCCGAGCCGAGATGCAGCGCAACGTCTCCGCCGGTGCCGCCCTGGAACGGGGTGCCATCCAGCTTGCCGGTGAAATCGATCACCACCCGGTCGCCATCAGCGGCCTTGGCGCCCTCGCCCTTGGCCGCGAACGGCCGGCTCTGCTCGGCGATCTTGGCCAGCGCTTCGTCGACCTCGGTTTCGGCGATCTCGGCATTCAATCGCTCCAGCGCGATGCCCTTGAAGTCGGCGAGCTCGATCGCCGGCAGGATCTCGATCGCCACCGTATAGGCGAGATCGCTCTTGCCCTCGATCACCTGCTCGACCGCGTCCTTTTCCTCGAGGCCGGTCACCTGCGGCTCGCGCACCAGCTTGAAGCCACGATCGGTGACGATCTGCGCGTTGGCCTCGCGCACCGCGGTATCGATCATCTCGGCCATCACCGCGCGGCCATAGAGGCGCTTGAGGTGGGCGACCGGGACCTTGCCCGGACGAAAGCCGTTGAGACGGACCTGGTCCTTGAGCTGGTCGAGCTTGGCGTCGGCCTTGGTGGCCAAGTCGGACTTGGGCACCACGACCTTGAACTCGCGCTTGAGGCCTTCGCTGACAGTCTCGGTTACTTGCATCACCACAATCTTTGTTCTGTGCCGCGCGGGAGCGGCGTTCAAAGGAGGCCCGCTGAAAGAAGCTCGGCAGTGCCCGGCATGGTGCGGGCGGAGGGACTCGAACCCCCACGACTTGCGTCACGGGAACCTAAATCCCGCGCGTCTACCAATTCCGCCACGCCCGCCGGGAGACCTCTCGACACCGCGCTGGGCCGAGCGGCGCGTCTATAACAGGGCTTCCCGCCAGGCACCACAAAAATAGGCCCTCGATGGAGCTAAGGCCAGACACCGAGATCGACGAACAGCCGCCGATAGACCATGCAGAGCGCCTCGGGGAGGTCGTCGGCGATCAGCCCTGGCCCGGCTTCGCTGCCGGCTTCGCCGTGGAGCCAGGTGGCGGCGCTGGCCGCCTCGAACGCCGGCATCCCCTGCGCCAACAGGGCCGCGACGAAGCCTGCCAGCACGTCGCCGGAGCCTGCGGTGGCAAGCCAAGGCGGCGCGTTCTCGGTGATCGAGACGCGGCCGGCCGGCGACGCCACCACGGTGTCGGTGCCTTTCAGCAGGACAACCGCGCCGGAGGCCTCGGCAGCCGACTTGGCTCGATCATATTTTGACAGTTTATCAGTGGCTTGCGATTCTTCTTTGAACAATCGAGCGAACTCACCCTCATGCGGGGTGAGCACCGTCGGCGCCACGCTCCGCGCCCTGATCGCGGCAAACAGCGTCTCGGGCTCCTCGGCGAAGCTGGTCAGCGCGTCGGCGTCGAGCACCACGGCCCGCGCACCTTGCAGCACCGCAAGCACCATCTCGCGCATCGCGGCCCCCACCCCGCCACCCGGACCAAGCACGATTGCATTCAGCCTTGCGTCGGCAAGCCAGGCCGCCAGTTCCTCGGCGCAGTCGATGGGGCGGACCATGACGGCGAGATTGCTCGCGGCGTTGACGGCGAGCGCCTCGCGCGGGCTTGCGATGGTGACCAGACCAGCACCGGCCCGGAGCGCACCCCGCGCGGCGAGCCTCGCCGCGCCGGTGTGCGACTGATCGCCCGATACCACGACGGCATGGCCGCGATGGTATTTGTGGCCGCCCGGCTGCGGCACCGGAAATAATCCGGACCACAGCGCCGGAGCATTGGCGAACAGGTCAGGCCGGATCGCCTCGAGCACGGTATCGGAGATGCCGATGTCGGCGACCTCGACGGTGCCGCAATGCAGCCGACCCGGCAGCAGCAGATGGCCGGGCTTGCGCCGAAAGAACGTGACCGTGTCGGTGGCACGGACCGCCACGCCCATCACCGCGCCGCTGGTGCCGTTGATGCCACTTGGCAGGTCGACCGCGATCACCGGGACCTTGGCGGCATTGATCGCCTCGATCATGGCTCGCGCCGGCCCCTCCACCGGCCGGTCGAGGCCCGCGCCAAACAACGCATCGACAATGAGGCCGGCGCCCTTCAGCGCCGAGGGCGTGGCCTGCTCCGCCGGTCCCGGCCAGCGGTCGGCCGCGGCGGCTGCGTCGCCCTTCAGCGCCGCGCGATCGCCGAGCAGCGCCAGCCGCACCTGAAAGCCCCGCTCGGCCAGGATGCGCGCGCAGACGAAGCCGTCGCCGCCGTTGTTGCCGTGTCCCGCGACGACCACGATCAGCGGCGAGCCGCGGGGGGCGCCTCGCGCGACCGCGTCGGCCACCGCACGCCCGGCCCGCTCCATCAGTTCAAGACCCGCGACGCCCGCAGCGATGGTGAGACCGTCAGCCTCGGCCATCTCGGCGGTGGTCAGGAGCTCGATCATCGTTCAATCCCGGCGTCGCCGACACTATCGGCGGCGGGTGGACCGGACAACGGACGGTACCGTGGGCGCTTGACCACGCTTTGCGCAGTCTGCCTAATTCATGGGCACGGCGCCGACCAATGCGACTGTTGGACTGCCGTAAAGTTCGGCTACCCTCCGAAATACCAAGCAATTCCGGCCACTTCCGACCCCCTTTGGGCCTTGGCACGGACCCTGCTATCGAGACCGTGGCTGCCGGTGAGTGCCCGGGCGGCCCCGGAAGGATATCGACGCGATGAAGAAGATCGAGGCCATCATCAAGCCGTTCAAGCTCGACGAGGTGAAGGAGGCGCTGCAGGAAGTCGGCTTGCAGGGCATCACCGTCACCGAGGCCAAAGGATTCGGCCGCCAGAAGGGACACACCGAACTCTATCGCGGCGCCGAGTACGTCGTCGATTTTCTCCCCAAGGTGAAGATCGAGATTGTGCTGGGTGACGAGATGGTTGAAAAAGCCATCGAGGCGATCCGTCGCGCCGCCCAGACCGGGCGCATCGGAGACGGAAAAATCTTCGTCTCGAATATCGAAGAAGCAATCCGGATTAGAACGGGGGAGTCCGGATTGGACGCAGTTTAGGCGCAGGTTTTCCTAGCGCATCTTCCTGCCGCTTTAGTTTTTCAGCCCGTCACGAAAGGGAAAGGATTCCATGACGACCGCCAAGAATGTCATGAAGATGATCAAGGACAACGACGTCAAATACGTCGACTTCCGGTTCACCGACCCGCGCGGCAAGTGGCAGCACGTCACCTTCGACGTCACCATGATCGAAGAAGAGACCTTTGCCGAAGGCCAGATGTTCGACGGCTCCTCGATCGCCGGCTGGAAGGCGATCAACGAGTCCGACATGTGCCTGATGCCAGACCCAGGGTCGGCGACGATCGATCCGTTCTTCGCCGAGACCACCATGTCGCTGATCTGCGACGTGCTGGAGCCGACCACCGGCGAGCCCTACAACCGCGACCCGCGCGGCATCGCCAAGAAGGCCGAGGGCATGGTCAAGTCGATGGGCATCGGCGACACCATCTTCTTCGGCCCGGAGGCCGAGTTCTTCGTGTTCGACGACGTGAAGTTCTCCGCCCAGCCCTACAACACCGGCTTCAAGCTCAACTCCGTCGAGTTCCCGACCAACTCCGACCGCGAATACGAGGGCGGCAATCTCGGCCACCGTATCGGCACCAAGAAAGGCTACTTCCCGGTGCCGCCGCAGGACTCGGTGCAGGACATGCGCTCGGAAATGCTCGCCGCCATGGCGCGGATGGGCTGCGTGGTCGAGAAGCACCACCACGAGGTGGCCTCCGCCCAGCACGAGCTTGGCCTCAAGTTCGCGCCGCTCACCGTGATGGCCGACCGGATGCAGATCTACAAGTACTGCATCCAGCAGGTCGCCAACATCTACGGCAAGTCCGCGACCTTCATGCCGAAGCCGATCTACGGCGACAACGGCTCGGGCATGCACTGCCACCAGTCGATCTGGAAGTCGGGCAAGCCGGTGTTCGCCGGCAACAAGTACGCCGACCTTTCGGAAACCTGCCTGAGCTACATCGCCGGCATCATCAAGCATGCCAAGGCGATCAACGCCTTCACCAACCCGACCACCAACTCCTACAAGCGTCTGGTGCCGGGCTACGAGGCCCCCGTGCTGCTCGCCTACTCGGCGCGCAACCGCTCGGCGTCGTGCCGCATCCCGTACACGACCAACCCGAAGGCCAAGCGCGTCGAGGTCCGCTTCCCCGATCCGCTCTGCAATCCGTATCTCGGCTTTGCCGCGATGACGATGGCAGGCCTTGCCGGCATCAAGGCCAAGCTGCATCCCGGCGATGCGATGGACAAGGATCTCTACGATCTGCCGCCGAAGGAGTTGAAGAAGATTCCGACGGTGTGCGGCTCGCTCCGCGAGGCGCTCGGCCAGCTCGACAAGGACCGCGACTTCCTCAAGGTCGGCGGCGTGTTCGATGACGACTTCATCGACAGCTACATCGACCTGAAGATGACCGAGGTGATCCGCTTCGAGCACACCCCGCATCCGGTCGAATTCGACATGTACTATTCGTCGTAACCGGCGGGGGCTGACGACCAACGTGAAAGGGCGCCCTGCGGGGCGCCCTTTTTTTGTTGTGCGGCCTGTCCCGCTAAGCGCGCGGCGGACGGCGCCGCTCGTGGAACCAGGGGCGGTACTTGGTCATCTTGGTGCGCTGGGCCGCCGGCGCATAGCGCTTGCAGGTCGACGCCTCGTCGCTCTTGGCCGGCGCGCCCCAGCGCAGTTCGACGCAGTCGTTCAGGTTGTAGGCCATCTCAAGGTCGCCCGAGCGGTCGAGCACGTCCTTGAGCGCGAGCGTCCACTGCGAGCCGTCGGTGCGCGGATACGAAAACTTGCGGGCTGCCAGCTCGGAGGCCAGCACGCTCTGCAACTGCGCCTTGACGTCGGCGACGCTCCTGCCCGCGGGCATCGCGTACCGCTCCGGCCGCCGCGCCACGCGATCGGGAAATCCGCGCACCACGTCGATCGCGATCAGCAGCCGCAGGTCGCGCGACGGCGTCGCGAAATCCTCCCAGGCGCCGTTGGTCTCGAAGATCGCCGCGCCGTCCGGCATGGCGCCCTCGCCTTTCCCGCTGTTCTGGTACTTGCGTCCGTTCTCGACCGACAGCACGCGCGTCTTAACCTGCTCTTCGAGCGACGTGATGGCGTCCTTCATCGCGGCCAGCGGATCGAGCGGCTCGGGCGACATCACGTCGTCCATCTTGTCGTAGAAGTCCTCGACGCCGAGATGCGACGGCTCGAGCGAGAAATCGGCGTATTGCGGATTTTTCGCGATCTCGTCGTTGGTGAAGCGCCGCAGGCTGCCGTTCTTCTCGCGCACGATCGGCCGGAAGCGCTTGAAGCCCGGACCGCCGAGCGCGGGATTTTGCGCATACAGGAAATTGCCGCGCCAGAAGCGCTTCCGCGCCACCGTGCCGTCGGGCTGGCCGTCGACCGCGAGGATGATGCCGGCTTCGCCGTTCGCCTCCGGCACGCGCCGCACGATCATCAGAACGTGGCCGTAAGGGTCGTGGTACGAGGTGCCGGGCCGCAGCGTGTTCTGCGTCAGCGCCACGGGATAGTAGTCGGTGTTGTTGTCGGCCGCCGCCGTCCGCCCCGATCCGGAGTGCACGCCGTTGGCGAGGTTCGGCAGATAGCGCGCGAACGAAGCGACGAGCCCCGCCCGTTGCAGCGGGGCAGCGGGCGCCGGCGCCGGCGCGCTGACCGGTTGCGCGGTCCGATGAAAGACCGATGCGAAACCCGTTTCGGCGGGAGGCGCGGGCGCCGGTTCGGGCGCGGCGGCAGCATGACTTTCCGCCGCGGCGCTCTGCACGATGCTCGTCCAACTCGTGCACCGAGGCCCCGCGCCGCCACCGCCGCGCGAGCAGATCGAATAGCCGAACGGCAGCCCCATCTTGAACGCGAAATACGCGCGCATGAAGTACGGCAGGTCGGCGCAGTCGGGACGAAGCACGATTTTGATCTCGTCCTCGCGGAGGCCGAGATAGTCGAACAGGAAGTTGCGCGCCGGATCGCGCAGCACCTCGTGCAGCGCCGGCCATGACGGCGCGGCGTCGACCGGATCGTCGAACATCTTCTCGATCCAAGCCGAGAACAGGTTTTCCGTGGCGCGATTCCACGACGCGCGGATCGGCCAGACGCTGCCCGCGACCGCACTGAGCGGCGCCGGCTTGTCGGCACGCACCGCAATGTCCCGGGTGATCGCGGCGCAGCCAGGCCGCGCCAGCGACGCGTGCCAGGTTCCCGCCGCCGGCGACTTGGCCTCGGCGAACCAGAAATAAGGCGGGCCGCCGTGCCGGTCGCTCGACTTGGCGGCGACGCTGCCGTCCGGCGCGATCAGCGAAAGCTCACCGTCGAGCGGCTTCTCCACGGTGAACAGGACGCGGAGCGGCGTGCCCTTCCATGGCGTGATCGGCGACGGCAGCACCGCGAGATCGACAGCCTCCGCGCAGGCGCCTTGGGCCTGAGCCGGCGTCGCAAATGCACCGGCGATCAGCAGGAACGCCGTGGTGGCAACGGCAAACTGGCGTGCTGGAAGCAATGGAGTGCCCTCTATCCTCGAACCGGAACTATACAACTATCGCGAAGAGTCTGACAGAATCATGTTCGCTGCGCCTTCACCGCAACTGCAGCAGCACGAACCATTTCTTGTCGTTGAGCGAGCATTTCTCGGCTTCGCGCGGCTTGTCGGACGCCCCCTGCGGAAGGGTCCAATGCCCTGCGCCGCCGCAGCGCTCCCCCTGCGCGGCCGAGAACTTCAGGTCGCGGCGGAGGTTCAGCTTCCGCGCGGTGACGGCCTGCTCCACATTGCCGCCGATGGTGTACATCTTGCGCGCCCCCGCATCGATCGAGGCGATCACCTCGCAATGCGTGCGCCGGACCGAGCGCGCGTCGGTGCCGCCGGTGAGTTCCGTCCGGATGCGCTCGCGCACCGCCTCGTCGCTGGCGTCGGCCAGCGAAGGCTCGCGCTGGGTGCAGACCATGTCGCCGACGCGAGGCCTGGTCGCGGTGATCGAGCACGCGCGATAGAGCCGCTTGCCGGCGTCCTGCTTCTGCTGCTCGGCGAGGCTTGCCGCGAAGGCATCGTAGATGTAGGCGCGATGCGCGTTGGAGAACTGGAATGCGCCCTCGGCAACCCCGGATTGCCGGATCACGTAGCTGATGAAGGCCGCCGACCACGGCGTGTCGGTGATGCCCGCGCGGATGGCGTCTTCGCGCAGCATTTCGCGCAGCTCCGGATCGGACACGGTCGCCGCGGCGCGCATCAGGTCGCCAACACTAGTCGCCATCACGGCGGCGGTCTTGGAATCATCCGTCGACGTCGAGGCGTCGCCATAGCCGCGCACCTCGATCTTGTCCGCCGCGTCGTCGCCGAACAGCACGCGCCAGTATTTCATAATCCGCCACCAGCCGAGATGGCCGAGGCTCGCCGGCCGGTCGCCGCCATCGTCTTCCTCGTGCTCCGCCTCGGTCAGGCCGAAGTGGAACAAGTGGCCGTTGGCATCGATCCGATGGCCGCCGAAGCCGTTGAACTCGTCGGTCGCGGTCTTCGCGATACGATGGCCAAGCTCGCCTGCGGGTTTCGCGGCGGTGGCGTCGCAGGTGGATTGCACGGATTTCCAGAACGCCGCCGCGGCGCGGTCGGCCTGCGCGGACGCCGGGGTCGCGGCCAAACCGATCACTGCAACCAGGGCGCAGACAGTGGCACGCATGATCCCTCCAAGCGGTAACGCGATCAGTCGTAGCGCGACATCCGCAGCGGCTCGACCTGACCGCCGTCCATGTCGATCACCGGTGCCGTGCAGCCAGCGTCCGCGCGGCGCGACGATGAAGCCGACCAGCCCCGCAATATCGGCAGGCTTGCCGAACCGGGTGATGTCGATCTCCTTGCGGTGATGCTCGATGGCCGACGCCTCGTCGAGGCCGGTGCGCTTCATCACCTTGTCGAGGCGGCCACGGAAGCGATCGGTCTCGACCGAACCGGGGTGCACGCTGTTGACCTGGACGCCGTCGCGTTTGCCGAGGTCGGCCAGCGCCTTCATGAACGCGTTCTGCGCGCCGATCACCGAGGAGCCGATCATGTAGTCGGCGACAGGCGCGCGGGCGCCGATGCCGCCGATGGCGACCACTGAGCCGCGCGGCGGATTTCAGCAGCGGCCACGCCGCGCGGCAGAGCCGGACCTGGGCGAAGAATTTCAGCGCAAACCCCGCCTGCCAGTCGGCATCGGTCTGCTCGAAGAAATCGCCGCGCCGCGAGGCGCCGGCATTGTTGACCAGAATGTCGAGGCGGCCGAAACGCTGCTTTGCAAAGTCGACAAGCCGTTGCGGCTCGGCCTCGCCCTTCAGATCGGCGGCATGGATCTCGGCGCGGCGGCCGGCGGCCCGAACCTCGGCGGCAACCTGATCGAGCGCAGCCTGATCGCGCGCGGTGAGCAACAGGTCGCAGCCCAGCGCCGCAAGCTCCAGCGCGATGGCGCGGCCGATGCCGCGGCTCGAGCCGGTGACGAGCGCCACTTTTCCTTGAAGCTCGAGATGCATTGCGAACGGCTTAGACCGCGAGAAACACCGCGGCAAGAACCGTGACGAGCAGGCCGGCCACAATGGCGGCATGGCGGTGACGCGAGCCATAAGCGCCGGCGGCACGGCGAACCGCGATCACCTCGGCCTCGTATTCGTCGGAGGACGAATAGGCGCAAGCCAGCGCCAGGCCCGCGCAGGCCTCCAGGGCGATAGTTGGGTTCGGCGAACGCAGCACCATGACGGCAAGACTAGCGCAGCCGGGTAAACGGGCCGTGTGCGGTCCTTAATGCGCTGCGGCAAGCGCTTGGCCGAACGAAGGAATTGCCTGCGGCAGCGATGCCTTGGCGGGCTCGGCTAGATCGAATTCGATGCGGTTTCGGCCGTTGTTCTTGGCGCGGTACAGCGCAGCATCGGCCCGCGCCAGCATCGGATCGATCTGTACCGGAGCGATAGCGGTGGCGACGCCGATGCTGACCGTCGCGCCGATCTGGTGGCCCGAAATCTCGACGCCCGCGGCCTGGAACGCGACACGCAGGCGGTCGGCCACCAGTCCCGCCTCCTCGGCATTGCCCGGAATGATGCAGGCGAACTCCTCGCCGCCGAGTCGGCCGATCACGTCGGTGGCGCGGACATTGGCGGCGGCGGTCGCGGCGAACACCTTGAGCGCGTCGTCGCCGACGGCATGACCGAAGCGGTCGTTGATCGACTTGAACTTGTCGAGATCGAACATCAGCAGGCTGACCGGCTGGGCCTTGCGCGCGCGCCGCTCGATCATCGCGTTGGCCGCTTCGAGGAAGGCGCGGCGGTTGAACAGCCCGGTCAGCAGATCGGTCATGGCCGCGGTCTTGTGAACCAGCGCGACGCGCTCCTTCGCCATCACCACGACGACGAAGGCGGTGCCGACCACGTAAAGCACCGTCTCGAAGGCAAACAGCGCGAACAGCCCGTCCGGCGGCACCCGCGCCGGAAACAACAGGCTCAGGATCAGCGGAGACAGAAACACCGCGGCGTGCAGCAGCGGCACCGCGATCCAGGCGAAACGTGTCGCGAGTTCGCGGCGGCGCTCGCGGCGAAGCTCGAACGCGGTGAGGAAGGCGTAGAGCGCGATCACCACCGACGACAACGCCATCCGCGCCGGGCCGGACTGCGCGAATTCCGAAAACTGCATGGCGGCGAACCAGACCGCGCCGCCCGCGACCAGCGCCAGCGGCAGCACCTTGCGGCCATGGAACAGCCGCGCACCGTTCCAGATCATCCCGCAGGCGAGAAACAGGAACGCATTCGCCATGTCGGCGGGCACCAAGGCATCCTCGGCGGGCCCCTGGGTGGCCCACAGCGTCACCGCGCAGGCGCCCATCAGATAGGCGCCGCCCCACCAGGCGAGCGCCCGCGTGCCGCGCTCCTGCAGCCAGAGCAGCAGCAGGAAAACGCCGAGCAGCCCGGTGATGGACGTCGCCACCGTGAAAAGGGTCGCTTGATCGAAAGCCATAGTCTCCGCAACCCGGCCAAACGGCACGGGTCCAAACATGTTGTTGCTTTTGATTGCGGAGAGCTTCCGCGGCCCGACACGACACGCCCTGGGCCTACGCAATATGGCGTACGGACTTTTCCGAAGGATTGCAGCTTTGGCGCGGGTTTTCGGCAATACAATCCGCAAATCCGACAAAGCTTTTCGGCAAAACAATCGTGAAAATTAGATGCAAATAAAAAGGGGCGCCGAAGCGCCCCTTTGGGTAATTGCAACGGAGGAACCCGTTGGGACCGCGCCTGTTGGCCGGCGCTTGGTGATCAGCGTTTCGAGAACTGGAACGAGCGGCGGGCCTTGGCGCGGCCGTACTTCTTGCGCTCGACGACGCGGCTGTCGCGGGTCAGGAAGCCGCCGCGCTTCAGCACCGGGCGCAGATCCGGCTCGTACAGCGTCAGCGCCTTGGAGATGCCGTGGCGCACCGCGCCGGCCTGGCCGCTGAGCCCGCCGCCAGACACCGAGCAGACCACGTCGAACTGGCTGGCGCGGTTGGACGCGACCAGCGGCTGCTGGATCAGCATGCGCAGCACCGGGCGGGCGAAGAACACCTCGACCGTCTTGGTGTTGACCGTGATGGTGCCCTTGCCGGGCTTGATCCAGACGCGGGCGACCGCGTTCTTGCGCTTGCCGGTGGCGTAGGCGCGGCCCTGCTTGTCGAGCTTCTGGACGTATTTCGGGGCTTCCGGCGCCGCGGGCTTCAGCGTCGCCAACTGGTCGAGCGATTGCAGATTGTCGGCCATTACGCGGCCCTCATGTTCTTGCGGTTCATCGAGGCGACATCCAGTTTCTCGGGTTGCTGGGCGGCATGGGGATGATCGGGGCCGGCATAGACGCGCAGGTTGCCGAGCTGGGTGTTGCCGAGCGGGCCCTCCGGCAGCATGCGCTCCACCGCCTTCTCGACGATGCGCTCAGGAAACTTGCCTTCGAGGATCTGGCGCGCGGTGCGCTCCTTGATGCCACCGATGTAGCCGGTGTGGTGGCGATAGACCTTCTTCTCGCGCTTGCGCCCGGTCAGCACGATCTTTTCGGCGTTGATGACGATGACGTTGTCGCCGTCGTCCATGTGGGGCGTGTAGCTCGGCTTGTGCTTGCCGCGCAGCCGCATGGCGACGATCACGGCGAGCCGCCCGACCACCAGGCCGGTCGCATCGATCAGTATCCATTTCTTCTGGATATCCGCGGTCTTGGTCGAGACTGTTGACATGGCGCTTTAAATCCGTGGGAGCGGCGTTTGAATGTTGCGCGGCTTGTAGCGAAGGTATTTTTCAGCGTCAATGTAATTCGCTCGAAAAGATCATGATAAATCAGCTGCTTATAAGAATGGTATTATATAACCGCCGTCGAAGCCCGTCATTTCGCTGGGATCGAGTAGGTCGACGTGGCATGCGCGACCGGCTCGTCCATGCCCTCCGAGAAAATCCGGACCTCGCCGACCGCAAGCCGCTTGCCGAGCTTTAGCAGCCGGCATTCGGCAATCACGTCGCGCGGGCCGGGCTTCCGCAGGAAATTGATGTTGAGGTTCGTGGTGACCGCGAGCGGCACCGGACCGATCGAGGCCAGCACGCCGACGTACGTCGCGAAATCGGCCAGCGCCATCATGGTCGGGCCGGAGATGGTGCCGCCCGGACGGATGAACTCCGCCCGATAGGCCTGCCGCACCCGGCCGCCGCCATGCCAGACCTCCTCAATCGAAAGCCCGCTGCCGTCGTGGAACGCCTGCGGAAACTCGGCGGCCAGGAAGCGCTCCAGCTCGTCGACGCTCATGGTGGCCTGCTTGGCCGCTTGCGCCATCCGATCCCCCTGCTCCGTGCGCCGCTGGCGCCCCTTCGGCCCCTTGGCCCGGTTCGTCCACGCTCTTAGATCGGATACAATGCCGCAATCCGAGGCGCAAAGGTTGCCATGAACGTCCAGGATGCCCGCACCACCAGCGCCGCCGGTCTGCTGCGTGAAAACGTCAGCTCCGTTGCGGTGCTCACGCTGAACCGCCCGGCGTCGCGAAACAGCCTTTCGGAGGGCTTGCTCGGCGCGCTGGGCAATGCGCTGGCCGACATCGCCCGTGACGACAAGGTGCGCGCCGTGGTGCTCGCGGCCAATGGACCGGGGTTCTGCGCCGGCCACGATCTCAAGGAGCTGACGTCGCGGCGGACCGATGCCGATGGCGGACGCGCCTACTTCCAGCACATCATGACGACCTGCAGCACGATGATGCAGCAGATCGTCACCCTGCCCCAGCCGGTGATCGCGGCGGTGCAAGGCATCGCCTCGGCGGCCGGCTGCCAACTGGTCGCAAGCTGCGATCTTGCCGTGGCAGGCGCGAAGGCGGGCTTCGCCACGCCCGGTGTCGACATCGGGCTGTTCTGCTCGACGCCGATGGTCGCGCTGTCGCGCAATGTCGCGCGCAAGCACGCCATGGCGATGCTGCTGAGCGGCGACATCGTGCCGGCCGAAAAGGCTGCCGTCATCGGGCTGGTCAACGAGGTGGTGCCGGCAGGCCGTGAGCGCGCCCGCGCCATCGAGATGGCCGAGCAATTCGCCTCGAAGTCCGCCCACGTCATCGGCATCGGCAAGGCGGCGTTCTACCGCCAGATCGAAATGCCGCTGGCGCAGGCCTACGACTATGCCGCCCAGGTGATGACCGAGAACATGATGGCCCGCGATGCCGACGAAGGCATCTGCGCCTTCATCGAGAAGCGCGATCCGAGCTGGGAAGACCGCTAGCTGTCAAACGGTGACGTAAGGCCCGATGCCACCGGGATGCCCGGCGTTGAGCGACGAGAAATAATAGCGCGGCGGCTCGTAGTGCTCCTCGGCCGTCGCCGGCTCGACGAAATGGCCGGCGCACAGATCGTCGCGCACGAAGAACGCGTTGGTGCCGGAGAAATTGCAGCCGACCACGCGGTAACCCTTGGCGCGGCCGAGCTTGACCAGCGCTTCGAGGCTGGCGCCGAAGTAGTTGCTACCGTCCCAGCTCTTGGCCGGCTGGTAGGGCACCGTGAGCGACATCGGCGGCTTCAGCGTGGCGTTGTATTCGATCACCACAAGCCGCGGCTTGACCACATCGACGGCCTTCCAGACCCAGTAATCGTTGAAGTCGATGTCGATCGAGAGTACGCCGATCTCGTCGCGAAAGCCGGCCTTCGCGAACAGCTCGTTGACGTTCTCGGCGCTGACCATCGCCTCCGTGACGGTCAGCGCGCCGTTGCCGAGATAAGCGCCTAGCGTGCGCCGGATTTCAGCCGTGTCGGCGCCCGAGCCTTCGAGCCACAGCCCGCGCCAACCCTCCAGCAGCAGCTTGATGGTGTTGCATTGCACGCCGGTCTCGACACCGAATTCGATGAAGGTCCGGGGGCCCTCGCCGATCCGCTTGAACACCTCGGCGATAATGCCGTCCTCTTCGTTCTGCGAGAACACCTTGGCGCCAAAACGGTGCAGGCGCTTGGGATCGGCATAGCGCGGCTTGGCGAGTTCGTCCTGCCAGAAGCGCTGGACGTTCAGGCGCAGGTTCAAAGACGCCGCCCGCGCGCTGATCTGCGCGAGCTCAAGAAGCTCGTCCTGGAAGTCCTTATCGCCCACGCGCCGATGTTACCGTCGCTCTACGGCCCCGTCGATTGGCTCCTTTCGTGGCCTCGCTCGAATGCCTATGTTGATCGGCGAAACCGGCGCGCGCATGAACCACGACAATTATCCCGACACCACCATTCGCGGCATCCTCAACACCGTGAAGTCCATTGCCATGGTCGGCATCTCGCCGAAGGACAACCGGCCGAGCTATTTCGCTTTCAAATATCTGCTGGAGCGCGGCTATCGCATGATCCCGGTCAATCCGGGACAGGCCGGCAAGGAGATCCTCGGCCAGAAGGTCTATGCGAGGCTCGCCGACATCCCCGAGCCGGTCGACATGGTCGATGTATTCCGCGCCTCGCAGTTCGCCGGCGGCGTGGTCGACGAGGCGCTGGCGATGAAGCCCAAGCCCGCGGTGATCTGGATGCAGCTCGGCGTGCGCAACGACGAGGCCGCCGCCAAGGCCGAAGCCGCCGGCCTCAAGGTGGTGATGAACCGTTGCCCGAAAATCGAATATGGCCGGCTGAGTTCCGAGATCGGATGGATTGGTGTGAATTCCCGAACTTTAAGCTCGAAAAGGGCCCCGCTTCTGGGCAAAGGTATCCAACGCATGTCGCTCAACCGGCAGTCGGTCGCCGGTGGCGCGACCCGCGCGGCGGACCGCGCCGCCGAGCAAGCCGCGGAGCTTACGGCGCAAGACAACGACGCCGAAGCGAAGTCCTGACGCTGGCATTCCCGTTCATGAACCTGCGTCGAGTGTGCGTCTAACCATAAGCCGCGCGCGCCGCGCGCCTGGAGGGGGCTATGAAAAACACTCAACTCGCGATCGCGTTTGCGTTTCTCGTCTTGGCGCCGGCCGCCGACGTGTTCGCGCCTGCGGCCGCTCTGGCCGAGACGCAGGACGAGCAGAACGCCTGCATCAACGACGCGTTCAGCATCTGCGGCCAGGACATCCCGGATCGGGACAAGGTGGGCGCCTGCCTGGCGCGGAATATCAAGCGCATCTCGCCAGCCTGCCGCACCGTGATGCTGCGCTACCAGAAGCCCTCGGTGTCGCGCGCCAAATACACGACGCGCGATTGACCGTTCTGGCCTTTCAGGGGCACCGACCAGAGAACGCAATTCTGCGGTAACCCTGCAAAGAAGAACGGCAGCCTGATCAACGCGGGCCACCGGCCTTTGCCTTGACCCGTTCCTGTGGTTCGATACCACTTCAGGCCGACATCCACAGAACGGGGGCCCTCGTGACCGAACGCAGTCCCGGCTTTGCGACGCTTGCGATCCACGCCGGCGCGCAGCCCGATCCGACCACCGGCGCCCGCGCCACGCCGATCTATCAGACCACCAGCTTCGTGTTCGACGACGTCGACCACGCCGCCTCGCTGTTCGGCCTGCAGGCGTTCGGCAACATCTACACCCGGATCGGCAACCCGACCAACGCGGTGCTCGAAGAGCGGGTCGCGGCGCTCGAAGGCGGCACCGCGGGTCTCGCGGTCGCCTCCGGGCACGCCGCGCAGGTGCTGGTGTTTCATTGCCTGATGAAGCCCGGCGATGAGTTCGTCGCCTCCCGCAAGCTCTATGGCGGCTCGATCAACCAGTTCAACCACGCCTTCAAGAATTTCGGGTGGAACGTGTCGTGGGCCGATCCCGACGATCTCGGCTCGTTCGAGCGCGCGGTGTCGCCGAAGACCAAGGCGATCTTCATCGAGTCGATCGCCAATCCCGGCGGCGTCGTCACCGACATCGAGGCGGTCGCCAATGTCGCCAAGCGCGCGGGCGTGCCGCTGATCGTCGACAACACGCTCGCCACGCCGTACCTCTGCAAGCCGATCGACTACGGCGCGGACGTGGTGATCCATTCGCTGACCAAGTTCCTCGGCGGCCACGGCAACTCGATCGGCGGGCTGATCGTCGATGCCGGCACGTTCAACTGGTCGCGCGAGAACCGCTACCCGATGCTGTCGGAGCCGCGGCCCGAGTACAACGGCATCGTGCTGCACGAGACGTTCGGCAATTTCGCCTTCGCCATCGCTTGCCGGGTGCTGGCGCTGCGCGACATCGGGCCGGCGCTGTCGCCGTTCAACGCATTCCTGATCCTGAACGGCATCGAAACGCTGCCGCTGCGCATGCAGCGGCACTGCGACAACGCGCAAGCCGTGGCGGAATGGCTGTCGCAGCACGGCAGCGTCGCATGGGTCAGCTATCCGGGCCTGCCCGGCGACCGCTACCACAACCTCGCCAAGAAATACGCGCCGAAGGGCGCCGGCTCGGTGTTCACCTTGGGCCTCAAGGGCGGCTACGACGCCGGGACCAAGCTTGTCGCCAACGTGAAGCTGTTCTCGCACGTTGCCAACATCGGCGACACCCGCTCACTGATCATCCATCCGGCCTCGACCACGCACCGGCAATTGTCCGACGCGCAGAAGACCCAGGCCGGCGCCGGCCCTGATGTGGTGCGGCTGTCGATCGGGCTCGAGGACAAGGAGGACATCATCGCCGACCTCGAGCAGGCGCTGGCGACGGGGTAATCGCCCATCGCTCCCATGTTCACGGGGTGCTTGTTGGGGCGATCACCGCGTCGAGGCGCGTTCGATGTTCCGCCGCACGCGCTCCGACCTTGCGGCATCCTGCATCGCCGCGGTTTTCCGGTCATTTGACACGGCCAATCCCAAGACCGCAGAGAGCGTCGCGATCGTCGCCGCGGGTATCCACGGGACGACGCTGAATTCGCGGCCTTCGAGAGTGGCGGCGATCCGTTCTTTCATCGCCATCACATAGAGGTGGCGAATGGTGCGGTATTCGGAAAGCCGGCGCTGCACGTCACCAAACGGCCCCGAGGTTGGTCCGCTGACCTCGATGCGAACTGCCGTCGAACCGGCGTCGACGGGCGATAGCAGCGCCGCGAAACGCATCGCCTCATGGCCATCATCCTTGACGATCCAGACGACCTTGCGGGGATCGCGCGAATCCACGTCGAGCCCCTTCGGCTCATCGCCAAAAACGCGATCCGGCAAACCGGCCGATTGAAGAAGGTTATGCGCCTGGGCCACCGGCACCTTGTAGACGGCGGCGCCTTCGCGCATGAATTCAAAGGCAATCAAGCCGCCCATGACCGCGGCCGTCAAACCCAGGCGTATAGCCAGGCGTTTCAAGATGGCCGCCGGATCCATCCGGGTTGTCCTTCGTTGACGGCAGAAGGCGGCCGAGTTGCTGAAGATGCCGCTCAAAACGTCGGCGCGATCAGCGGCCAGCCTTGGTCATGCGTTGGCCCTTGTGGTATCGCTCGATGCAGTCGGCCTTCGCCTGTTGAGCAGCCGTCATTTGTGCAGGCTTAGATGCCGTCCACACGATCCCCTGCGGACCATACATGGCGAACCCCGCCGCGATGGTGCCGAACAGAAGCAAAAGTCTCATCATGAAGACCATGATGCATCTCTTACTCTGGACGTTTTAAAGGGCCCTTACAGATCGTGCTGAACAATAGGTGACGACGGCATGACCAATCCCACACAAACTCGCGTTACGCTCGCCACCGCCACGCCGGGCGGCGGGTTTCCGTTCTTCGGCGACAACGCCGCAGCCGTCATCAATGAAACCGATCCATCGCTCGATGTGGTGACGCAGAACACAAAGGGCAGCGCCGAGAACATCGGGCTGCTCGACGACGGCAAGGTCGACATCGCGCTGGTTGCCGGCGAGCCGGCCTACGAGGCATTCCAGGGCATCGACATGCCCAATACCACCGCGCTGGTGATCCAGGCGATCTACTCCAATCCCGGCATGTTCGCGGTAAAGGGCGACAGCCCGGCGAAAAGCCTGCGCGACCTGGTCGGCAAGCCGATCGCCTGGGGCACCAAGGCGTCGGGGCTGACGCTGCTCGGGCGCTACGTTGCCGACGGGCTTGGGCTCGACCGCGACAAGGATTTTCAGCCGCACTATCTGGAAAAAGCCGGCGACGGACCGCTGATGGTCGCCGACGACCGGGTCGCGGCGTTGTGGGGCGGCGGCATCGGCTGGCCGGGCTTCACCGCGGTGATGGAAGCGGGCGGGCGCTTCATTGGGCTGACGCCAGACGAGGTCGCCAAGGTTTCAGCCAAGCACAATTTCCTGAAAGCGATAACCGTGCCGGCCGGATCGTATCCGGGGCAGAAGGAGGCGGTGAACTCGGTCGGCTCGTGGAGCTACATCCTGGCGCGCCATGACCTGCCGGACGACGTGGCCTACCGGCTCGCCAAGGCGCTGCACGGCGGCCACGCCGCTCTGATGAAGCGGCTCGATCAGGCCAAGGAGACCACGCCGCAGAGCACGGCCAACGCCGCGCCGAGCGTTGCGCAGATTCATCCGGGCGTGCAGAAATATCTGCGCGAGGCGGGCGTGCTACACTGACCGCGCCGGCTTCCTCCAAGGGAGCATCATGATGCGCCGACGATTTCTGCTCGCTCTTGCCGTAGCGGCCAGCGCCGCCCTTCCTCAGCTCGCCCACGCCGCGCCTTATCCGGACCGGCCGATTCATCTGATCGTGCCGTTCGCGCCGGCCGGCGCCTCCGACATCATCGCCCGCATCGTCGGCCCTGCGCTGTCGGAGCGGCTGGGCCAGCAGATCGTCATCGAGAACAAGGCGGGGGCCGGCGGCAATCTCGGCACGGACACCGTCGTCCGTGCGGACGGCGACGGCTATACGCTCCTCGTGGTCGGCGGCTTCAACGCCATCAACGCCACGCTCTACGACAAGCTCAACTTCAATTTCGCGCGGGATATCGCGCCGGTTGGCAGCATCGCGCGGATGCCGAACGTGATGGAGGTCAACCCGGCGTTTCCTGCGCACACCGTTCCGGAGTTCATCGCCTACGCCAAGGCCAATCCGGACAAGGTCAACTTCGCCTCGGGCGGCACCGGCTCGCCCACGCACATGGTCGGCGAGCTGTTCAAGATGATGACCGGCATCAAGATGGTGCACCTGCCCTATCGCGGCGCCGGCCCGGCCTTGATCGACGTACTCGGCGGCCAGGTCGAGTTGATCTTCGCGACATTGCCTTCGTCGATCGGTTACATCCGAGGCGGCAAGCTGCGGCCGCTCGCGGTGACGCTGGCGCAGCGCTCCGACGCGTTGCCGGAGGTGCCGGTGATGAGCGATTTCGTGCCGGGCTACGACGCCGGCGACTGGTACGGCATCGGCGCGCCGAAGAGCACGCCGCCAGAGATCGTCCAGCGGCTCAACCGGGAGCTCAACGCGGTCCTGGCTGACCCGAAAATGAAAGCGCGGATGGCCGATCTCGGCATGACGGTGCAGATTTCCAAGACGCCAGCGGACTACCGCGCCTTCATCGCCGAGGAGACCGAGAAGTGGAGCAAGGTGGTCAAGTTCTCCGGCGCCAAGCCGGACTGAGCCAGCCCGGCTATCCCTTTTTCAAGGTGCGGGCGACGTAGTCGCGGACGCGGCCGATCGTGGTGTCCGACGCCCAGATTTCGGCCGAGGCGGCATCGACGCGAGCGCCATGGCGTTCCACGGCGTCGGTGACGTTCTGCCGGATCTGCTGCTTGGTCAGCGCAAAGGTCGCCGGCTGCAGCGCCGCCAACGTCTCGGCCGCGGCAACGGCGCGGTCGAGCAGCGCGGCAGGCTCCACCACTTCGTCGATCAGGCCGCGCACGAGGGCCACGTCCGGCGTGAACGTCGCGCCGCTGTAGAGGCCATCGGCCAGATAACGCGGCGGCGTGGCAAACCGCATGATCTCGAAGGCGAGCGGCGGGAACGGCACGCCGACCAGCAACTCGGTGACACCGATGCGGGCGGAGCCCGCCGCGGCGATGCGCTTGTCCGCGCAGGCCTGCAGCACGCAGCCGCCGGCGATGGCGTGGCCATTGATGGCGGCGACCACGGGCTTTGGACAGAAGAACACCGCCTCGTAGAGGCGGTGCAACGCCGGCAGGAATCGGCGCACATAGGCCGCGCCGCCTTCGCTGAGACGCAGGAGATCGACACCAGCCGAGAACATCGCGCCCTGCCCGGTCAGCACGATCGCTTTGCTGTCGTCGCCGCGCGCGGCATCGAATTGCGCCGCGATCGCGTCGCAGAACTCGATGTCGAGCGCGTTGGCCTTGCCGTGCGCCATCCGCACGATGGCGATGCCGGAGCGATGGCTCCGCTCGATCATGCCGCCGCCTCCGACAAACTCTCGGCGTGGATGACGGCGATGGTCAGCACGACGATGCCGGTGATCTGGTGCAGCAAGGCGAGCGGCAGCGGCGCCTGATGCAGCAGGGTGACGATGCCGATCCCGGCCTGTACGGTGACAACACAAAACAGCGCCAGTGCGCCGTTCAGCACGCTGCCGCCGCGCCGGGCACGGATCACGTCGGCGAGATGCAGAAGCGCCACGAGCCACAGCGTGTAGGCGACCATGCGGTGGTCGAACTGCACCGTCAGCGTGTTCTCGAAAAGGTTCCGCCACCACGGCGCGACGAACCACAGCCGGTCGGCCGCGGGGATCAGCGAGCCGTCGATCCCCGGCCAGGTGTTGTAGACGAGCCCGGCATCGAGCCCCGCCACCAGCGCGCCGAGATAGATTTGCAGCAGCACGATAAGTGAGAGGCCCAGCGCAGTGGCGCTCAGCCGCCGCGATACCGGTGTCATGGCGTTGGTGCGGAGCCCCTGCGCTGTCCAAAGGATGGCGGCATAGATCGCGCAGGCGAGCGTCAGATGGAACGCCAGGCGGTATTGCGAGACGCTGGTGCGGGCGCTGTCGGCCAATCCCGACGACACCATCCACCAGCCAACCGCGCCGAGGGCCGCGCCGGCGCCGAACAAGGTCCACAGGCGCGCGCGCAAGCCCGGCTCGATCCAGCCGCGCCACAGGAAAAAAACGAACGGCAGCAGGAACGCCGCGCCGATCAGCCGCCCCAGCAGCCGATGGGTCCACTCCCACCAGTAGATGGTCTTGAACTCGGCAAGCTGCATGCCGCCATTCCGCTCGCGGTATTGCGGGATCTGCTGGTACTTCTCGAACTCGGCCTGCCAGGCCTGATCCGTCACCGGCGGGACCACGCCGGTGACCGGCTTCCATTCCACGATCGAGAGGCCCGACGCGGTCAGCCGCGTCGCGCCGCCGACCACGAGCGTCAGCACCATCAACGCGGCGACGGCGGTGAGCCAGATGCGGACCAGCGGGCGGTGGATGAAAGCGGGATTCGGCGCGTGCATGTCGGATTTGCGGGCTTGCCGGAGAGGTCAGGGACCATATAGTCCTGCCCTCCCCGCCGCAGCAATGGCAAAGCCTCGATGTCCGTCCGCATCCGCAAGCTGTTCGGCACCGTGGCGCTGTTCGCGCTGGTGATCGTCTGGGCGCTGGTCGCCATGGCGGTCGCCCAGTTCCCGCCGATCTTCAACAGCCCATGGATCGCCGGCGCCTACTACGTGATCGCAGGCATCGGCTGGGTGCTGCCGGCGATGCCGCTGGTGAAATGGATGCTCAGGGCCTAATCGCGCAGCGCCGCTTCGTCATCCTGAGGTGCGCGCTCTCTCTTGCGCGCCTCGAAGGATGACGTGGCACGGCCTTGCCGCCGTCACCCTTCGAGGCTCGGCCTTTCGGCCGAGCACCTCAGGGTGACGGAGCTAGCCGACGTTGAGCGGGCGGAAGCCGTTCCACAGCCCGGTGGCGGCGCCGGAAATCAGAACCTTGGCGTAGCGCAGCCGCTGGAAATTGCCGTTCAGCGAAATCCGCGGCAGCGCGGTGAGATGCTCGCCGTGCTGGCGAAAGATCGCGCCGGGACGCGTCGTCACCGCGGTCTTGTAGCCGAGCTGTTGCGCGATACGGAATTCACGGGGACCGGCGGCGGTGCGGTCGCCGACCGGATAGGCCAGATGCTCCGGCCTCGTGCCGAGCGCCGCAGCGATGACGTCGCGGCAGACTGACATCTCGCCGGCAGCCGCCTTGTCGTCGAGCTTGGCCAGGATCGGATGGTTGACGGTGTGGGCGCCGATCGTCACCAGCGGATCGGCGGCGAGCGTCGCCAGTTCGTCCCAGCCCATGCAGAGGTCGGCGCAGAACGAAACCAGGTCGACGCGGTTGCGGGCGCAAAGATCGCGCACCACCTGGCGCAGCTCCTGCTCGGTCGGAAGCCTGCGCAGCCACGCGTAGATGTAGTTGAACACCTCGCGCTTGTCCTTGACGCTGCGGCACTCGAACCAGCGGTCGCGGCCGTCGAGCTGCACGCCGACCATGTCGTTTTGCGCAATCACCGCCTCGAGCGCGAGCCACCACAGCTCGCCGAGCCGGTCGGCGAAGCTCGACGCCACGTAGATCGTGAACGGCACCTCGTATTTCTTCAGGACCGGATAGGCGAATTCGAGATTGTCGCGATAGCCGTCGTCGAACGTGATGCAGACGAAGCGGCGGCGCGGAAAGTCGCCCGTCGCGAGCCGCCGGTGCATCTCGTCGAGCGAGATCAGGTCGATCTTGGAGCGGCGCAGCCGCCGGATCACGCGCTCGAAGAACTTCGGCGTGACCTCAAGAAGATGGTTCGGCTGGAAGCGGTCACGCCGCGCCGGCCGCACGTGATGCAGCATCAGCACGGCGCCGACGCCGCCGGTCAGCGGAGCGAGCAGGCGGTGACCGCCGCTGAAATAGAGGCCGTTCAGAACGGCCCGGAATAGCTGGTATTTCAGGCCTTCCACGCGAGCCTCGTCCTGTCGCCGCTTACGCCGCCGACTGCGCGGCCGCCTCTTCCAGCGCCGGCGGCGGTCCGCTCAGCACCGAGAGGTCGGTGAAGCCGGCCGACTGCAATTCTGTCACGGCAGCCTCCAGCGTTGCGGCCGGCGTATCGCCACCGACCAGCACGGCGTAAGGCGCAATCGCCGCAGCCGAAGCGAGATCGATGTCCGTCATCGCGCCAGCATCGAGCACGAGGTAATCGTAGCTTTGCGCCAGTGCGCCGACAGCCGACCACAGCATCTGCGATCGCATCACGCCTGCGATATCGTTACCGACCTGCCCGGCGCCGACCAGATGCGCGCGCGAGCCCCGGTCGCGGGTGATGATATCGCCGAACGAGGCGGTGCCCCGAACCAGATCGACAATACCGGGCGCAACCGGGTCGTTGGAGATCACGTCGACATTCGGCGAGGCAAAGGCCAGATCGACCAGCACCACGCGGGCGGTGCGCGACAAAAGGCGGGCGAGCGCGATCGAGGTCAGTGTGGTGCCGACGTTGCGCGCGCTGCCGATCACGGCAATGCGGCTCCGCGCGCCGCCGCCCGACTGCACGGCCGCAGCCACGTCGTCGATGCTGGGCGGTGGAAGCGGCGCCGACGACGGCACCAGCGGCGGCGCCTGGACCGGCGGCGGCAGGGTCGGTGCGACCGGCAGACGATCGCCAGCCCGGGTGCGGGCTTTGGCTGAGCGCGCTGTCGCCGGAACCTCAACGGTCACGGCATCTGTCTTGCGCCGCGCCGGCCGATAGGACTGCCCGGACAGCAGCGCGCCAGTGACGACAAAGGCCGTCGACAGACAGAACGTGCCGAGCGCCGCGATCAGCACGATCGGCATTTTTTTCGGGAAATACGGAACGTTCGTCACCACCGCCGTCGAGATGATGCGCGCATCGGCGGGCGCCGCCGCGATGCTGTCGCGCGCCGAGGCATCGCGGTACTTGGCGAGATAGGATTCGAACAGCTCGCGCTCCGATTTGGCTTCGCGCTCCAGCGCCCGAAGATGCACGTCCTGGTCGCTGGTCGAGGCGGTCTGGCGCTTGACTTGGTCGAGGTTGCCGCTCAGCGTTTCGAGGCGCGCGCCGGCGATCTTGGCCTCGCTCTCCAGCGAGCGCGCCATGCGGTCGCCTTCGGTGCGGATCTGCTGGTCAAGGTCGGCGATCTGCGCGCGCATTTCCTTGATGCGCGGATGCTGCGGCAGCAGGGTCGAGGACTGCTCGGCGAGCTGCGCTTTCAAGGTCACGCGCTGCTCAGACAGCCTGCGGATCAGCTCGGAGTTGGCGACGTCGGCCGAATCCAGCGCCTGGCCGGAGCGGAGCGCGTCGCGGATGTGGCGGGCGCGCGCCTCGGCGTCGGCCTTCTGCGCGCGGGCGGTGGAAACCTGGGTGCTCAACTCGGTGAGCTGCTGGTTGCTCAGGCTGGTGTTGTTCGACCCGACATAGAGGTTCGACTTGGCGCGGTAGTCCTCGACCTTGCCTTCCGCCTCGGTGACCTTGCCGCGGAGCTTTTCAAGCTCGCCCGACAGCCATGTCCCGGCCGCACGGGCTTGATTCTGCTTCGCCTGCTGCTGCACGCTCAGGAACTTCTCGGCGATCATGTTGGCGCCGCGGGCAGCGAGCTCCGGATCGGCCGACTGGAATTCGATGATGATGACGCGCGACTTGTCGATCGCGTAGGCGGTGAGCCGGTCGTAGTAGGCCGCCAGCACCCGTTCCTCGAGCGTCATCGACATCGGGTCCTTGAGGATGCCGATGGTGCGGAACACCGACAGCGGCGAGAACTCCTTCAGCGCCGCGTTGAACTCCGGGTTCTCCGTCAGGTTGAGGTCCTTGATGACGTCGCGAGCCAGATCGCGCGACAGCACGAGCTGGACCTGACTGGTCACAGTCTCGGCGTCGATCGCGCCGCGATCGGTCATCGACTTCTCGGCCTCGGGGCGCAGGAAGATGTTCTCGTGGCCCTCGATCAGAATGCGAGCCTCGGACTTGTAGCGCGGCGTCATCAGATTGACGGCGACGAAGGCTGCGGCCGCCATGATCAGGGTCGGCGCGATGATCGAGCGCTTGTTGCGCCAGATCGCGCGGCCGATGGCGCCGAGGCTCAACTCGCCACCCGCCGCGGCCGGCGCTCCTTCGTCCGAAACTCCACCACGCATGCGAACTCCATACAGGCCGACTCGGGCCACATCCCGGCATCGCTCAATATCAAACGGTTATGGTTGCTGCCGTCTTAAGCCAGGTCGACACGCCGCAGCGGCCATCGGCGGCAGGTCAGCTTTTGTTAACCATAAAATGTGTGAATCCGCCTTCGACCTTGGTGTTCACGGTTCGGATTCGCATGAGCCTTCGCCGCGTTGCCGTTTTTTGTTGTGCCGCGCTGGCGCTCGCCGGCTGCGCCCGGCCGCGTTATGCGCCGCTGGTGCAGTCCGAGCTCGACATGCGGATGTATGGCGCGCCGCAGCCCGCGTCCTATGCCGTGCGCCGTGTCGCCCAGGTGGTGCCGGTGATGGCCACTTTCGACGACGGCCCCTACACCCTCGACAGCGGCGACAAGCTCCGCATCGTGGTGTTCGGCCAGGACCCGCTGTCCAACAACTACACCGTCGATGCGCAGGGGCAGATCAGCTTGCCGCTGATCGGCAACGTCGAAGCGCGCGGCATGACCACGGCGCAACTCGGCAACGCCATCGCTGCCCGGCTGAAAGCGAGCTTCATTCGCGACCCCAGCGTCGCGGTCGAGATCGAGATCTACCGGCCGTTCTTCGTGCTCGGCGAAGTGACGTATCCCGGGCAATACCCCTACGTACCCAACATGACGGTGGAGAACGCCATCGCTATTGCCGGCGGCTTCACGCCGCGGGCGTTCCGGCCAACCGTCACCATCACCCGCAAGCTGCAGGGCCTGCCGGCGCGGACCGCGCTGCCGCTCCGCGCACCGCTGCGCCCCGGCGACACCATCGAAGTCGGCGAGCGCTGGTTCTGACGATGCCCAATCCGCAACGCTTGAAGATCGTCCATGTGACGCGGACCCCGGTCGGCGGCATCTTCCGGCATATCCTCGACGTCGCCGGCGGCCAGGCGGCGCGCGGCCACCAGGTCGGCATCGTCTGCGACAGCACGACCGGCGGCGCCCGCGCCGAGGCCGCGCTGTCGGCCATCGCGCCGCAGATGCAGCTTGGCATTTCGCGTTTCGCCATGGCTCGGGAGATCGGCCCAGGTGACGTGGGTGCGTTCCGCGCGGTGTCACGTCATCTCGCGAGACTCAAGGCCGACGTCCACCACGGCCATGGCGCCAAGGGCGGCGGCTTCGTCCGGCTGATGGCGCCGCAAAACGCCATCCGCGTCTACACTCCGCACGGCGGCTCGCTGCACTACGGCAAGCACACGTTGCGGGGCATGGTCTATGGCACGATCGAGAAGTTCCTCAGCCGCCGCACCGAGCTGTTCCTGTTCGAAAGCGCCTTCGCCCGCAACCGCTACACCGACATCGTCGGCGCGCCGCGCGGCGTGGTCAGGGTGGTGTTCAACGGCATCACCGAAGCCGAGATGATACCGGTGGTCCCCGCCCCCGACGCGGCCGATCTCGTCAGCGTCGGCGAGTTCCGCGCCATCAAGGGCACCGACGTGCTGATCGATGCGCTGGCCGAGTTGCACCGCGCCGGCCGGCGCTTGAGCTTGGCCATTGCCGGTGACGGCGAGGAAGGCCCGGCGTTGCGTGCGCAGGTGGCGCGGCTCGGCCTGACCGACAGCATCCGCTTCCTTGGCCACACCCCGCCGCGGGCGGCGTTCGCCCAGGGCCGCCTGCTGGTGATGCCGTCGCGCGCGGACTCCCTTCCCTATGTCGCGATCGAAGCTGGCGGCGCAGAAATCCCTATTGTTGCCAGTGGCGTGGGCGGCATACCTGAGATTCTAGGTCCGGACGGCAACATGGTGCCGCCGGAGAATCCGGCACGCCTGGCGGTGGCGATCGCGGCGGCGATCGACGATCCGGCCGCCGCGCGGGCCGCCGCGGCGCGGCTTGCCGGGCGCATTCGCGCACAGTTCTCGCAGGACGCCATGGTCGAGGGCGTGCTGGCCGGCTACCGCGACGCCATTGCAGCCAAGTTTACACAGTCGCACTAACGGTTTTTTGAACTTTCTTAACTACTTTCCGCCGCCATCAGGCGCGCTTTCCCGCGCGCAAACGCATTGGCTTGGACACGGACCATGGCGGAATACGACGCGCGCACCATGATGGACGCGGCCTCCACTCCGGCGGCCCCCGGCTCCCGCGTGCCGCATCAGATGGCGGAGGCGGCCGAACGCGCCGCCGCCGAACCGGTGGTTGCCGCGATGTCGCCGATCGTGCTCGCCGGCGCCGTCCGTATGATCGAGATCGCGCTGGTCGCGCTGATCGGCACGCTGATCTACGTCGTCTATGTGGTGCCGCAGGACGGCCTGCAGTGGCAGTACTTCGGCGCCACCGCCGGCGTGTCGCTGCTTGCCATGCTGGCGTTCCAGGTCGCCGACATCTACCAGGTCGAGGCGTTTCGCGGCCATGAGAAGCAGTATTTCCGGCTGGCCTCGGCGTGGTCGGTGGTGTTCCTGATCCTGATCGGGGTGTCGTTTTTCGCCAAGGCGGGCGATCAGTTCTCCCGCGTCTGGCTCGGCAGCTTCTACGTGATCGGTCTCGTCGCACTGCTGTCGTTTCGCCGCGGGCTGTTCATCCTGGTGCGGCGCTGGACCGCCGAGGGCCGGCTGACGCGCCGCACCGCCGTGGTCGGCGGCGGCGAGGCCGGCGAAGCGCTGGTCGCTGCGATCCGCGATCAACGCGACACCGACGTGCGCATCATCGGCCTGTTCGACGACCGCGGCGACGACCGCTCGCCACAGGCGACGGCCGGCGCGAGCAAGCTCGGCACCGTCGACGACCTGGTCGAGTTCGCGAGGCGGAGCCGCGTCGATCTGGTGATCTTCTCGCTGCCGATCTCGGCCGAGGGCCGCATCCTGCAGATGCTGAAGAAGCTCTGGGTGCTGCCGGTCGACATCCGGCTCTCCGCGCATTCCAACAAGCTCCGATTCCGGCCCCGCTCCTACTCCTATCTCGGCAACGTCCCGGTGCTCGACGTGTTCGATCGTCCGATCACCGACTGGGACGTCGTGATGAAATACCTGTTCGACAAGATCGTTGGTGGCCTCGCGCTGATCCTGCTGTCGCCGCTGATGCTGGTGGTGGCGCTGCTGATCAAGCTCGACAGCAAGGGGCCGGTGTTCTTCAAGCAGAAGCGGCACGGCTTCAACAACGAGAACATCGACGTCTACAAGTTCCGTTCGCTCTACACCCATATGACCGACCATTCGGTGCAGAAGAGCGTCACCAAGGACGATCCGCGCGTCACGAAGGTCGGCCGCTTCATCCGCAAGACCTCGATCGACGAGTTGCCGCAGCTCATCAACGTGGTGCTGAAGGGCAACCTGTCGCTGGTCGGCCCGCGGCCGCATGCCGTCAACCAGAAGATCGAGAACCGCCAGTTCGACGAGGCGGTCGACGGCTATTTCGCCCGCCATCGCGTCAAGCCGGGCATCACCGGCTGGGCGCAAATCAACGGCTGGCGCGGCGAGCTGACCTCGCCCGAGAAGATCAAGATGCGCGTCGAGCATGACCTCTACTACATCGAGAACTGGTCGCTGCTGCTCGACCTCATGATCCTGGTGAAAACGCCGCTGGCGCTGCTGAAATCCGAAAACGCCTACTGATGATCGCACCGGCGCAGAGCTTCGAGCCTGCCGCGCTGCGAAGCGCCACGCCGGGGCTGAACATCTCGGCCGAACGGCTGCGCTGCGGCATGCTGTGGCTGACCGGCGCCTGCAGCGCGATCGTGTTCATCGAGCCGAGCCCTTATGAGGCGATGTCGTTCCTCACGATGGCGGTGTTCGTGGTCGGCGGGATGACGCTGCTGCCGGCGCTTGTGCCGCTCAGCGTGCTGCTGATCCTGATCAACGTCGGCTACGACATTTCCGGGTGGACCGTGCTCGACGACGAGCGGGTGCTGCCCTGGCTGCTAACGTCCTGGTATCTCACCGTCACCGCGCTGTTCTTCGCGGCGATGCTGGCCGACAACACCAAGGCGCGGATCGACGCACTGACGCGGGGCTGCGTCATCGCAGGCGTGATCGCCTCGCTCGCCGCCATCATCGGCTATGCCCGCGTCTTTCACAGCCTGGACGACCTGCTGCTGCTGTACGATCGCTCGCGCGGCACCTTCAAGGATCCCAATGTGTTCGGCGCCTTCCTGATCTTCCCGGCTCTGCTGGCGCTGCAGCCGGTGATCTCCGGCAACCTGCGGCAGGCCGCCAAGGGCACGGCGCTGCTCGGCCTGTTCATCCCCGCCATCCTGCTGTCGTTCTCGCGCGCGGCCTGGGGCCAGATCGTCTACACGTCGCTGGTGGTGCTGGGGCTGACCTTCCTCACCACCCGTTCGCAGGCGCACCGGGTTCGCCTGGTGCTGCTGCCGCTCGCCGGCGGGGTCATCATGGCGGGATTCATCGCGGCGCTGCTGGCGATCCCTGCTATCGCCGAGCTGTTCGTGCAGCGCGCCAGCCTCGAGCAGAGCTACGACCTCGGCGCGCAGGGCCGCTTCGCCCGCTATGCGCTGGGCTTCGTAATGGCGCTCGACCGGCCGATCGGTATCGGGCCACTGCAATTCGCGAAGTATTTTCCCGAGGACACCCACGATTCCTTCCTCAACGCCTTCATGTCGGGCGGCTGGCTGTCCGGCATCTGCTATCCCGCGCTGGTCGTGCTCACTCTGGTATTCGGTTTTCGCGCAGTGTTCACGCGGACGCCCTGGCAGCCGACCACCATCGTCGTATTCGCCGCCTGGTTCGGCACGCTGACGGAAAGCTTCATCATCGACATCGACCACTGGCGCCACAACTTCATGCTGCTGGGCCTGCTGTGGGGGCTGGTCGCGGCGACGCGCCGCTACGAGCTGCGGGCCAACGCGCCGGCGGCGGGCGCCGCCTCGCTTGCTTGGCAAACCGCCCAGCCCTTGCACGCCCGGGAGCCTTCGTCGTAGAGGTTTGCCGGGTCGGAGCGTAGCGCAGCCCGGTTAGCGCACCAGTCTGGGGGACTGGGGGTCGCGAGTTCGAATCTCGCCGCTCCGACCAATAAACCAAATATTTTCAAATCCTTGGGATAGTCGACCCAAATCGGCTCTTCATGAGAATTTCTCTCTGGGGTGCACCGGGGGTGCAAATCGGAAGACTACTATCCCGGCCGCCGATTAACGCGCCAGCGGGCACGCGCCACGGCCTAGCGGACAAGCAAAAGCCCCGCCGGGATCAGGGGCCATGGTCGGCGGTGCAGGGGGCTACTCGGGGCATCACGGGCTTTGAGCCGCTTGGTGATCGGTCTTTCAACAGCCGGTAGTTCCACCGCGTTGAGCGCCTAATTTTTAGAAGGTGGTCCGAGCGACGACGGTTCCTGATGCTGAATGTGGAGGGTCTAAAGTTGGCTTGAAGTTTCTACAATGAAATGGATCGAAGGCTCCGTGAGCCCCCTTCGCTCGGCATTTTCTCGCCCAGTCGATCGCGCTCACATCGATCTGCTCCCGACCGCCCAATGCAGATTTTACGATCTGCAAGCCGCACACGGGACATTCCCGAATTTCGATTGGCATGGGCATCTCAGCGAATCGGTAGATAGTGTGGGCCAACTACGGTCCATATGCACAAAAGTTTTGGGCGTGTTGGCAACCGCCGCCAGTATCGATTTCGGAAATACGGTAAGGTTGGGCGACCTTTTGACTAGCAATTATACCAGGGATCTACGAAGCGGACTACGCGTGACAGACCGCGTCGTCGCGTTGGTAGTCATCATGGTCGTCCTGGTAGCTTCGATAGGCAGTATTGCCGCATATGTCACCAATCCCCTTCTGAATTACGCTTCTCATGCGGACCAATCCGTTCCGTTGCGCGATGAGCAAATCTCTCGAGCCGTCAAAGCCGACCGTCTCGTGCCAAAGCAGGCCCCCTCGCTTCGCGGCGGGTCAGAGGCTATAGCCCCGCCTGCAGCTGCGGTGGTCGTCCGGGTCGTCCCATTGCCGCCTAAAAGGCCCAAACAAGCGGAAGCCGCTTCGACGGGGCTGCTCAACGAGGCGCAACTTAAGGGCATCAAAAATCGGCTTCGGCTTACGCCGCAACAAGCAGAGCAGTGGCCCGCTGTGGAAGACGCATTGCGCGAAGTTGCTCGTCGACATTTCCAAGGCCGCATACCCAAACATAGCGAGTCGAAAAGATTTGAAACTAACAGCGCGGAAGTACAGCGGCTTATTGCAGTTTCGGTGCCCTTCATTAA
This sequence comes from uncultured Alphaproteobacteria bacterium, assembly GCA_963785665.1. Lineage (GTDB taxonomy): Bacteria > Pseudomonadota > Alphaproteobacteria > Rhizobiales > Xanthobacteraceae > Z2-YC6860. The sequence goes on along the minus strand of CAWAWF010000008.1, from coordinate 298,081 downwards.
GAATCTTCGTGAGGACCAAAAGCGCGACTTGCGTGAACTGGTGCGCATGATCGGTCTGGGGACGGTGGCATCGTACATTTGATGCCGTACTATGGCTTACCGGGGCGAGTGTTACGGCTGGCGGTGCGCCCCGATATGCCGGTTAACGCTGCAGAACGAACGCGGCCACCGCGAAGCACGCCGAAACGCGTTTCGCTCGTGCTTCATAAACCGGCCGAAACAGGCTGTTATCGACTCAAGGAAGTATATTTGAACGAAACGGCCGGCGCTGGCATGGCCGGCTATGCCGAGAGCATGGCAGAAGCGCATCGCCTGTTGCGGCCGGCATTCGATCGCTGGCTTTCATGGGCGCTGGCGATACACCGGAATCCGATCTCAAATACGGCCCGCTGGATAAGAACCTCAGGACGATCGGCGCACGGTAAAAACGGCCCCCGCGCGAGACAATGAAAAACCCCGGCGCCGAATGAGCGACACCGGGGCTTGCTGCTCTCTGACAACAAGGGTTTGCGGTCTCATGGGGCCAGGGAGCCGCGTTGGAATGTTGCCTAAACGTCAGGCGGTTGTCATCCGCCAAAAAGTGGACGGCCTGGGTAAAAAGTGGACGGTTCCGGATAATGAAAAGCCCCGGCGGTTCGGAACGCCGGGGCTCGCTTGTTCTCAGGGTGTCGTGCGCCGGGGAAGCTCTCAATTCCAGCAAAGACACGCGGGTGCCGTTCTAAGGAGCATGCCCGATCGGCACCGTTCCAACGCTCGAATGTGCCGTTGTGGGATCGATCATTCGCCGGATCGGGGTGATCTTGGTCGCCGGAAATCCGCTCATCTGGGCATGCTGGCGGATCAGGTCCTCGCTCGACGCCAGATAGACGCAAAACAGCTTGTCGTCGGAAATATAGCTTTCGACCCACTGAATTTCGGTGCCGAGCTGCTTGCGCGGGAAAGTCTGCCTCAACTTTGCATGTGCTGTCACCAGCCAAAAGGCCCCGGCGTTGTTGGATTACGCCGGTGCCCCGCGCGGTCTCTGTAATCGTCCCGGGGCTGGGAATCAGTGGCCGCACGTAAATTGTGCCTCAGGCCTTACGGGACGGCAACATTTCGATAATGCCGTCCGCTTGGCCCGTCGCCGCCCAATCGCTGAACGCTGGCCGCTTCGCCGGAACGCGCAACGCCTCCCGCAGCGCCACGTCGCGCTTGGCCAAGCAATAGTCTCGAAGCTCGCCCTCGTCGCCGTCAGGCTCGGCGTCGGCGTCTTTGTCATGCTCGTCGCCGTCCTCTTAACGATCAGTCCTGTTGCCCGACGCCCATCGCGTTTGATTATGGATATTGGCCTCAGGAGAGCCGAGCGAGGGCTCGCCCTCGTCGTCAACTTCGAGGTCCCGATCGTCGCCAAGACTGTCCCCGCCGACAACCCCGCAAAGGCTCGGCTCGCCGTCCTCGTCGGGCTCGCTGCCGTCATGTTCGTCTTCGCAATTGACGGCGTAGGCATTTTGTCGGGGGCCCGCCCAATGTTCCTGACTACGCAGTTCCCAGAGGTTTCGTGGCGCCGAGCGAGGGCTCGTCTTCATCGGCTGACGGCTCCGCGTCGGCCGTGTCTTCGAGGTCTTCGGCCGGCGCGTCCATACTGTCGAGCGCCTCGATCAGTTGCTCGACCGTCTTCTCGATCCGGCGCCGTAACGCCGGGGTGATCTTGCGGAGCTTCCGCCGTGTCTTGGTGCGCCGCATGTCAGGCCTCCACCAATACGCGGCGGCCCGCAGCAGTCTGGCAGAGCTGTTCGGCCGCTCCGCCGTCGAGTGTGCGGGGATGCCCAATCATAGCGCGTTCGCCGTGAACGTCAGCCACGAACCCAGCCTGGACCGCCGTCTGACTTTGGCCCCACATTGTCGTGGCGACAGTGGATTGTCCGTTAATGGAATGGTCCGGCCGTGCTCCTGCCCCCCACCAGCGTTAGATGCTGGAAGGGGGGCGCCCAAGCCAAGGAGCACGCCATGTCCCAGACACCAGATGGAGGCCCGCTTTGCCAACATGCCGCCGTGCCTGATCGGCATGGAAGCCTGCGTCGGCGCGCATCATCTCAGTCGCAAGATCAATGGCCTTGGCCACGATGGCCCGGCTGATGCCGGCAAAGTACGTCCGTCCCTACTCGAAGGGGCAGAAGAACGACTTCCGCGATGCGGAGGCGATTGCTGAGGCGGTGCAGCGGCCGACGATGAAGTTCGTGGCGACGAAGACCGCGGATCAGCTCGACCTGCAAGCGCTGCACCGGGTGCGGGAGCGACTGGTCAGCCAGCGCACCGGCATCATCAATCAGATCCGTGCCTTCCTGCTGGAGCGCGGCATTGCGGTGCGGCAGGGACAGCGGTTCCCGTGCTGAGCTGCCGAACATCCTGGCCACGCCACCTGATGTCCTGTCGCCGCGCATGGTGCGGGTCATTGAGGGCTTGGCCGGTGACTGGCGCCGGCTCGAGCGGAATGCTATTGGAACTCAGCCTCGCTCACCAGCTTCGTGGCCACGATGGTGGGGCTTGGTAATCGCGGCGTCGCAGCTAAAGGTCCGGACCGCCTTCATCGGATTGGCCGCCGGCGATACCCACAGACTCCCAGCCTCCCTGCAGACTCTCTGAGTCGCATAGTTCGTGGCAAGGGTAACCTTGGCCGGGGTTCCGCAGGTGAGGCCGCAGCTAAAAAATAGGGTCAGAAGGTAGTTCACCGAGGATCACCCTGCGCACAAGCCCGATTCAAGATTTTCATATCGCGGTGCGGAGCAGGTGTCTACCACCCCTCCCCTGCCGCCTTGCCATCGGGGATGTCGATAAACGCGCTGTATTTCAGTGCCATGCACGTGCCGCGCAGAGTGCGCCTGAGGCCTCAGGCAGCGATTTGGCGAACCTCTGCCGCCTTCACGGTCTGCTCCGCCACCATTTGCAGCAGCGCGATTTCATGAAGTGGACGCTTTTGGACCATAGCCAACGCCGCTGCATAAAACTCCTGCCATCGTTCATCGTTTTCGGATTGAGATAAAATATAGGCGGCCCATGCTGCCGCTTGAGCCCACCATTGGCGTCGCTGTTCGAGCACCTTCTCCGAAATCAGCTGTTCGCGCTTTTTGCGCGCGACGAGATCGTCGGTCAACACCGCATCAACCTCGTCGCCAGATTCGAACCAACTGTTCAAGAAAAGGTAGTCGTTAACGAGGTCAGACCCCTCGGCCAGAAGATCTTCGAATTCGTTAGCGCTGATTGCATTACCGTCCTGCATGGTCTCGAGCAGTGACGCTGTGCTGAGCAGCGTCGGCTGAACTGAAGTGAGTCCGACCGCTTCAAGGAAGCGAACCAACCCGAAGGGCGCCATCAAACCAGTCTCGTGTCCAACGGCCAGAAAGTGGGCCACTGCGCGTGCAAGAAATTCTGCAGAGACCGGAAACTCATCCAGCAGGCTTATGTCTACAAACGCGCTCTCAATCTCCTTCTGTTTTACGCCAAATGTTGCCCAAGCATCCCGAACCCCAAAACCGTGTTTGAGCACCAGGCTGCCGAGGACGTTTTTGCGCCTGTTGCGACAATGTGAGAGCACACCGATAGCACCGGAACCATCGACCCCGGTCGTTACGAGTTGGCAGACCTCAACATCATCCCACTGTGCTGGCGAGACGCCCTTCCTGCGCGCGGCAGCAACGACAGCATCAAGCGCAGCGCGGCTATCTTCCGGCAGCCAATTGCGCATCGTGATCATACGGCGCAGCATGGTCGGTGTGATAATGCCCGTTCGCGCAGCTTCCTCCAGCGCGTTCGCCATGGGTTGCCGGACAGCACGCGCAGGGTCTAACAGCCAGCCGATGGACGCCTCGACGGCGGTGGCCTCGCCGCAATATAAGAGGGCGGTCGCCATAACAAGACGGTGCTCATCCGGCAGCCCAACCGCACTTTCCGACAGAACAGAAAATAACGTAAATTCGTCGCCATCGGCTTCTTTGACTAGATCGCCGATAAAGACATGCAGTTGAGCGGGATCTGTCAGATCCACATCGCGTGGGTTTTCCGGGCTAACGCTTTCGATTAGCTTTTCAACGAGGGCGCGCAATTCGTCGCCGGGATTGAGCTTGGCATTGCCAAAACACTGAACGAGAAATAACAGAACGGCGGGATCGCATTTCTCGGTGCGGCACGCAATGACGAGCTGCTTGCGTACACTTTCTACTAGTTCCGATGCCGTTCTGTAGCCCGCCTCGCTATCGAAGCGCAGAGACTCCAACGCGTGGCCGAATAGAAAGCCGAACGAATCAACCAGCGATTGGTCTTTCGTGGCTTGTTGCAGCGTTAGGGCAAGCAGTTCCATGGCAGGGTTTGGATATTCTGCCAGCACCTCAACAGCCTGTTGCGCATTATTGGATAGACGCCCGCGTAAGATATCCTTCTGCACTAACCGCGCCAGCCGGATCAGTTCCGCCTTCGTCGCTTTCATGTCGGCATCTCCCATAGAAGCGTGGTGTTCGAAGGCAGCGAATTGGTAGTCAATGTTGTCGGCCTGATCAACGGGATCAGCCTGGGATAGTCAGTGGAACTCCGGTGCGCTGGTACGGTTGAAGACGAAGCCGCGCCCATCCGTATCGACAAGCGCATGGCTCTTGCGTCCGGCACCGCCACCCGTCTCAACGCCAAAGCCCGCCCAGCCCGACAACGAGTCGCCGGAGCCGCCTCTGCCTACCGCCGGTCAGTCCTTGCCGCCAATCACAAACAAGCCCCCAATCCAACCACAATTTCAAACCTCGCCTCCACCGCCGGCGAGCCAGCCCCCGAAGTTAACTCCACCGTCGCGTCTCCAGCCGCGACGCACCCGGCTACCCAGCCATAACCGCCGCCGAAGCCGCTGCCAGATTGGCCCGCATCCGCACCTTGGGCGTGTAATCGTGTAATGGAGACAAAGGCGGCATGAGCCTCTTGGTTCAGCCGCCGCTCCTTGTTAGATGCCATTCACATGATAGCGATTCGCAAAGCAATTCTGCCGGTGGCCGGATTGGGCACCCGGTTTCTCCCCGCCACCAAGGCCATGCCCAAGGAGATGTTGCCGGTGGTCGACCGGCCGCTGATTCAGCATGTCGTCGACGAGGCGCGCGAGGCCGGCATCGAGCATTTCATCTTCGTCACCGGCCGCAACAAGGCGGTGATCGAAGACCACTTCGACCGCCAGTTCGAGCTTGAGGTCACGCTCAAGGAGCGGCAGAAGACTGCCGATCTGGACCTGCTGTCGAGCGACCTGCCGCAGCCCGGCACGATGAGCTTCACCCGCCAGCAGTCGCCGCTGGGTCTTGGCCATGCAGTTTGGTGCGCCCGCGAGCTGGTCGGCCAGGAGCCGTTTGCGCTGCTTCTGCCCGACGTGCTGGTGCAGCACAAACCGGGCTGCCTCAAGCAGATGATCGAGGCGTTTGGCTCGGTCGAGTCGAAGGCGAACATCGTCGCAGTAGAAGAGGTTCCGCTCGACCGCATCAACCAGTATGGCGTGGTCGGCGTCGGTCAAACCAAGGGCAAGATGTTTTCGATCACTGGGATGGTCGAGAAGCCGCCGCGCGAGACGGCGCCATCCAGCCTGATTATCACCGGCCGCTACATCCTTCAGCCGGAGATCTTCGGCCTGCTCGAGAAGCAGGCCGGGGGCGCCGGCGGCGAGATCCAGATCACCAATTCGATGATCACGCTGTCGAAGACACAGCCGTTCTATGGGCTGAAGTTCGCCGGCCGCAGCTTCGACTGCGGTTCGAAGATCGGATTCCTGGCCGCCAACGTGGCCTATGCCATGGAGCGGCCCGATCTCGGCCCAGCGCTGCGCGCCGAAATCAAATCAATCCTCGGCGACTAAAGCGCCGTTCGTCCCGGCGCCACTTTTGTCGACATATCCGCGTGCTGGCCGGCAACCGCGCCGCTGCTGGTCAGATAGTGGTGCAATCAGACGAAGCATTCCTCGCAAAATGGCGTTGCCCACAAAGGGCAGCACCTTGTGCTTATTTGATCGCGATGTAAGACGAGGTGGGCATTGGCGCTTTTTTCATTTGTAAGGCGCGATCTCTCGGCAACGACCCCGCGTACACAAATAACACGCCTACCATGAACACGATGGCTCCGCAGAACAAGAACCATGGCCAGTCTTCGGATAGAATCTTGCGCATGCCAGCAACCTCTGGCGCCCATCGTTATTCGGCCTTAGCGCGAAACGCTACAAACAAAGGCAAATGCAGTTAAAGCGATTGGTTATCGTCCTCACCGCCGAAGCTTGATCGCTCAATCGCAAAACATGGCGTGCAACGGATGACGCGCTTCGGTGTGAATGCGCTCAACTGGACAATTGGCTTGCGACGGCAATTGTTTGCTTCGCGGGAAGGACCGCGGAACAAGCCAAAAAACCATCAAAGCATTAGTCAGAGTCCGAACATTCAGAGCGCTGGCTCGCCGCGCCAACAGGCTCGGGTATCGAGCGCTCCGGACAAGGCATCCGCGACGGGCCAATCAGCTCTCGAATAGCCGCTTTCGCCGCTGCCACGCCGCTGAGCTCGGGCCATTGTGGCGGGGTGTTGATCACCCGGCACATCTCGACCATTTCACGCACGTTACGCAAAGTCGTGAAATAACTTCGGCCGATCTTGAAAACGGTGAGACGGCCTCGTTTTACCTCAGCTCGCAGTGTGCCAACTCCACACTGATTACGAAACACCAGCTCGCACGCCACCCTTAGCGTAATAGGGTCATCATCGCCGAGCAGGGGGGCCTCGCTGGGCTGATGCATCTGATGCCGATCTTCCATCGACGTTAGCCTTACGCCCGAGCGATTATCATTTCAGATAAAAGGGATATCATACTGGTGAAACGCTGCAATTTCAGCATGCCCTTAACCTAAACGAGGGCGTCTGCTGTCCCGCCCCGATCGCTTTCGACGATCGCTTTCAGCCCCTGCCTCTTACGCCACCCGCGCCTTCACGCTTCGGTTCACTTTAATTCCCTGCCGGGCGAATGGCGGTAAAAGGGCAATGGCAGCCCCGAACTCGCAGTTGCGCACCGGATCGCATGGTTCCCGTGGTTCGACCCAAGTGTGTTGGACGCGTGTCCGGAAAGTGTCAAAATAACATAAACGTCGTCCCTCAACTGTTTGGCCGGCACCTCGTTCAAACTGACGCACGCAAAACATTGATTGTCCAAAAAAATAACATTGACGGGTTGGGGCGGATCGAGGACGTTACCTGCAGTTAACAAACTTGAAAACTTGGAGTTAAAAATGAAAACAGGCGTGAGCACGATCCGATCCGCCGCCTTGGCGGTCGCTCTGTTGGCCACAGCGGCCCTGCCAGCCAAAGCTGTCGTTCTCCAGGAGACTAAGAGCCTAAGCCCGAACCCGACCTCGGCGACGGGGAACTTCGAGTTTGTGGTTGGTGGGAGCACCTTCGTTGACGACGTGACATTCACGCTTACGAATATCTCATCGCTCTTCAGCGTCTCGGCGACTGCTTCCAATTCGTTTACGGATTCGAGTTCGCCGGATAAAATTTCCAACTTTCTGCTTGGCATATACAGCGGAACTCCCGGGAACGGAACCCTGGTGTTGCCGACCTCGCTAGTTCTAGCTAGCTCCACTCCCATCACCGGCGGTCAATCCATCGGTGTGAGTGGCACCCTTTCTGCTCCCGGCACCTACTTCGCTGAATTTACCGGTACCGGCGGAGGCTCCTCAGGATTTTCAGGCAACATCAACACGACGCCCGTGGTTCCGATCCCGCCTGCAGCGTTGATGTTCGGAAGTGGTCTTGTCGGGCTTTTTGCGATTTCCCGAAGAAAACGTAAGGTCTCCTCGGTCGCTTGAAATGGTCTAGGATAAAACAGCCGCCCTTGGGGCGGCTGTTTTTTTGTTTCGGGGCTGAAACGCATCAGCGCAAGAAGCTGCCGAATTGGGCGGCTTTTTTTGCTTAACAAAGCAAAAAGGTGCGCCCTTCTATTAGAGGGGAGCGCAACCTTCCGCGTCCATTAAAACTGAGAGCTGTCTATCGTCGCTTTGTATTTCCGCTCGAAAAGCCCAACACGGCCGTCCACCACGGTCCGATTGGAAATTTCGACCTGCCGCATTCACGAAGAGGTAGCGTTCGCAGAAACGCCACACCGACTGAAAATATTTGTCAGGCTGCACACCACACATCGTCCACGATGTGCCCCCCACCAACAGATGCGACAATGACCGCCGGTCTGCGATGTAAAATTTTCACCGACATTGGCAATGACGGTCGCCACGGAAAACCGGTCCCTGCGATCAGGACAACGCCGACCGCGGCAGAATGTAGGCCCCAGCTCACCCCAAAAAGCCCAGCTTTTTATTCCGTCGCAAAAGTATTAAATTACCGGCTTCGGCGCGCGGGGAGCCGTAATCGGAACACGGTGCGACATCTGCGTCGCTGTTTTAGGGTTCGATCACCAGAGACAGCGTTCCCCAAGGGTGGCAGATGGGCGGCAGAAGGCACAGCGGGCACTATCTTTTCGCAATCACCGCGTTGATGGCTCTCAATTTTCTTCCTGCACTAGCTCAGGACGTCAAATCATGGAGCTGGTGCGCGTCGAGCGCAGACTTGCCTTTCGATTTGCGCATCAAAGGCTGCACTGCTGTCCTTCAGTCTGGCACCCTTAGTGATAGCGAACTCTTCACACGTCTATAACAATCGCGGCATCGCTTATCGCCAGAAAGGTGATTTTGAGCGCGCTTTGAGCGATCTTAACGAGGCGATTCGAATCTAATCCGAAAAATGCTGTGGCGTTTAACAACCGCGGCAACATCTATGGAACCATGGGCGCCTATGACAAAGCCCTGGTGGATTACAACAAGGCGATTAAGCTCCAACCAAATTATGCTTCGCCCTACGGTAATCGCGGTGAAATTCTGTACAAAAGAGGCGACATCGATCGCGCCCTCGACGATGTTAGCCGAGCAATCCGGCTGAACCCCAAAAATGCTGTGCCATACAATCGTCGAGCCTCTATTTGGAGTTCCAAAGGCGACTTCGCGCGGGCCACTGAAGATTATAACGAGGCTGTCCGTTTGGAGCCTGGTGAAGCATTACCATTAAGAAAACGTGCCTACGCCCACTTCAAACTGGGCGGCTTAGAAACCGCAGTAGCCGATTACAATCAAGCTATACGCCTTGATCCAAATGAGGCGAGCGATTACGATTTGCGGGGACGCATGGAATTTTTACTGGGCGACTACGCCTCCGCCGCCGTCGATCTCGCCATCGCCGTGCGCATGGAACCAGAAGTCGATTTATCCTGTCCTCTGGCTCTATCTGGTGAGATCTCGCACCGAAAAATTAAAGGCCAGTTCCGAATTCGCGTTTAACGCCACCAAATTCAAATCGAAGAATTGGCCTTACGGAGTGGTCGAGTTTTTTCTGGGCACCCGAACCGCTGAAGAAACCCTGAAGGCTGCGAACTCAGAAGAACAAATATGCCAGGCACATTTTTATATCGGTGAATGGCTGCTGTTGCGCAGTGACCACGATTCTGCCCTTTCTCAGTTGCAGGCCGCAATTCACAACTGCCCGAAAGATGAGATGGAATTCTGTCGGCGCCCAAGCTGAACTCAAGGCTCGATGAAAATAGGTAAACGAATTCCGGAACAAATCAAAATAGCGAACGGAGTCTAACCCAGGCCTAAAGTAATTCTGCCAACGTAGCGCACTTGGTATTTCATCATCAAAACTGGCCAATGTTTTTTGCCCTCGTTCGCTACCGCTGACGATAACGTGCGAAGGCCTAAAAGAGACGATAGTAGTTCGCCTGCCGAACGTGAAGAATCCTTTCAATCAGCGTAGGAAAGATAAATGCCCATGGAAACTCTCACCAACTTCCTCACTCTGCAGCCCACCTTTACCATCACGGGATTGCGCATCATCTGGTACGTCTATTTGTTGAACGCCGTCATTCAGCTCTACGTGGCAATCTCCGGTATTATTAATCTGTTCGCGCAACGCGGCGTCACGATCGAAGTGTGGTCTCCTAACTTCATTCCCTTGATCCTCGGCGCCATCGCCCAATTGCTTCTGGTTCGCCTCCTGCTCGAGGTCGCCGGTTTCATCATTTCCCGGTCTAAAAATTCCACAACCTAGCAACGCCGCCAGTTCCTATTCCGACAAAATGCCGCGCGGGTAAAGCTCGCATCCATGAGATGGGATATCTTGCAAACACTCTGTCGTCTTTTCGCCTGGCTTCTTGTTTTGGTAATTATAGGCCTCTCGGTGGTCCCGGCGTCCGCCCGCCCCGTCACAAGTGTCGGTCATAACTTCGAACACCTGCTCATCTTTGCGCTCACCGGTTTTGCCTTCAAAATTGGCTACTCCCAGCTGACGTGGCCGCTGGTTTTGGCCGTGCCGGCCTTCGCGGGCGGCATCGAACTGGTTCAGCTGCTGGTCCCGAGCCGCCACGCCCGCCTCGAAGATTTCGTTGTCGATGCGCTCGCGGCAATGGCTGGTGTCCTGGTGGCACATTTGATGCTTCTGGTGGTGCCCCGGACCAAGCCGACGTCGTCAGGAAACACGCAGTGAAACTTACGGGTGTGACAACTCCACGGAATTTGTTGAACGACCCCGCTCGATTTAGAGAGTTTGAAAAACTTATAAGCGCTACTTATAGTTGCTGTTTCGGCAGAACGAACCCAAATTTGCACGGCGCACCAGGCTTCGCCGAGCGAGCCCCGCCCGGATTTATGCGCGTCACTGCAGTCCGGTTGTAACGCCGAACGCAGGACCTTCAGTGTTTCTGGTCCTCGTCCGTTTGGATTTCCCGCAACACGTCCACCATGACGCGCGCGTAAAATTTCCGGCGCTGCAGACCGTTGTGGCCGAACCGACCCGCGAGCCTTGCCTCGACGTACTCCATGATCTTGACGCGAACCGGAGCGGGAAGATTGGGTGACGACAGCATACGCTTGATGATCTTTACCGAAAGACCGGAGCACTTGTGCTGACCGCGCAATATGGTCCAGGCCGTGCTCCGCGGCAGTCCCAGCACCTCGGCTTGTGCATCGAGCGAGACAAATCCAGCTTCGACCAAAATGATGCCAAGTTCGCGAATTTTCGATGCTTGATCCGCTTTGATGTCGAACAATGAGGACGACCTGCAGAAATTACTTTGCGGTCTCTTCCTGCGGTGACTGACACTCGATTCCATTTCACAACGCCCTCTGCCGCAACCATCTGGTCAGCACTTTAAGCGTCATCAAATCAGGCCGCCCGCAAATCCTTATTTATCATGACGATTTATCGTGAACACCGATGACCCCACTCTGGATTAGGTTAATGGAGCGAGCAGCAACTCGAAGCAATCAGGCCTTGGGTGACAACGATCGACACTTTCGACCGCACGCTCATAAGGCGCGCTGGTCTTGCCCTCGCCGGTGCACGAAAGATCTCTACGGCGGATGAAGCAGCCTTTCAGTCGCACCGGCCGATCTTGCTGCAAGCGATCTGACTGGCGCCGGGAAATGAGGCGTCGAGCGCTGCCGCGATGTCTCCGATCGCAGCACGTCGGATGTCGCCAATGAGACCGAGCCGGGTGCGCCAGATGCGCAACTGTTGACAATGGTTGTTAAATGACACGCCGCCGCGATCGTTGCTCCCGAATATGCCGCGGCAGACTTTTATTTCGACATTGAAATTGGAATCACAAGCGTCGCCGATCGATCCTGCTTCTGGAGTTTTGCCTCTCTTCCTGCCACCGTCAGCAGCGTCCAGCCGGAATGACTTTCGCCGGTTTTGAGACGAAACACCGCTTGTGTCTTTGAATCTACAAAAATGGCGATCCCATCCTTGCCGGCGGAAATCGCCCCGACCAAGGCGATCGGCGGTTTCGACTCTTGTACAGTCACTTGTGCTGGCTGCGCCGGCGAAGGCGCTGCGATCAGCGCAGAAGGACGCCTTGACCGCGAAAAGATCGGCCGCTCCCTTGTCGACGTCAACGACGCTAATGGAATAGTCCAGAGCGGGTTGGCTTGCCGGCTTTTTGGCTCAGAACCCGAACCCGGCGCTAACCCAGTGTCAGTCTTGGCCTCCGAGACAGCGCCGACGATGGCGTTCTTCGCTTCGTTGGCGATTGGATCAAACCGATTGATCAGCGTTTCGGCCGCGGCGCTTCGAGTTAGCCCTAATAACGCAAGGCTGAAACCCACGATCAGATATGCAAAGCGGGTAACCCTCATTTGACGGCCAACCACATCGCAGATACGCCAAGCAACATCTTCAAGCGGCCACCTTCGTTCTCAGCCACCGCAGGTTGAACTGTCAAATGGTCGATAAAGAGGAATGGCGTTTCGTCTTCAACCTCGTAAAGCAATTGTTGAACGGCGGGTTGGTCAATTTCGAACACCGCCGTTGCTTTGAGAAATCCATCGCTGGATGATTGCTGTTCGATCTCGGTCGAGACCACCCTGCCCCCAACCTTGGTGATCACGGTACCCAGCCGCTGCAAAAGAGCCGCGCCGGCCAATGTCGCCGTCGGCCCCTCCAAAAATAAACTCTTGGATTGTGTCCGTTGCCGCTGAATCGCAGGGTTTTTCCTGGCTTCCTGGAATGCGGCTAGCGCCTCCGACGACGTATTGCGGGCGCTATAGCTGCCAACGATGTCATCCACCGCAACCAGCGCCGTCACGGCGCAGCCGATGATGATCGCGAGATAAGCCGACGCAGCGAGGGTGGCGTGCCCGGCGATGAGCGTCCGAAATCGAGGGTTGATTGTTCCAGAGCTTATTGATCATGAGCGCAACCGCTGAACAGGTTGGATGGTGGCTTCGATGTGGAATCGTTCCCGCTGGTCGAGAGCGCGTGTCGTCGGAGCAAAGAAGCTAACTTGTTTGAATCGCCCAGACCGCTCCAACAGCCCGACCAGCGACGGCGCCTGTTGCGTGGTGCCGATGATTTGCAGCTTGCCGCCTTCGATTCGCATTTCGGTCAGATAGGTGTGGTCGGGTAACAAGCGTGACAGATCTTCAAGCACCAGGACGACGAACGGGGAGTCATGTTTGTGGCTTAAAATTCGATCTTCAGCTGTTGATGTCATCGCAGCATCGACCGATGAATGGGCCCGGACACGAGATAATTCGGCTGACAACTCTCGCTGTTGAGTATTGTAATGGTCGCCCAAGAACGCAGCGCACCCGGCTGTCAGAACCGCGGCAGACAGCGATATCGCCAGACCCGCTCGCAGCGATCGACTGACACGTTCGTGGCTCACGATCGCGGTGCCAAGCTCTGCGTGCACCTCAATAGGGGTCTCGTCATGGCCGACCCCGATTGGCACCGTGAAAAGCGATATCGCATGGCAGCCGGCCCCAGCCAGCAGCGAAATGTAGGGCGCTACGACATCGCGCGCGGTGGCCACGACCGTGACCGCCATTTTCTCGCTGTCTAACTGCTCAGGACTGCTCCAACCGAAGACACACTCGTCTGCACGCCACGGCGTCAGGGAGTCAATTTGCGCCCGCACAATACCCGGCAGAAACTCGGCGGCACGATTGGGTAACTCGAGCCGACGGAACAGAAACTGATCCGGCAACAAAGCCAGCTCGACGCGGGCGTCCTTAAGGACGTCGGATATGTTGGGATTTAGCACCGCAGGTTGCGTTCCACGACCAACCTGTACGACGCCGGTCGGGGTGCCTTGCGCGGTCACAATCTCGAGTTCGCCTTTGCCCTTCTCGAAGAGTTTAACGACAGTGCGCGAGCGCAAGCGGTCTGACCAGGATACCATGACCTTGGCGGTCGTATCCGTCCATGCCGACAAAACAGCTTCAATCGCCGTGCCCGTCATCATGTCCGATCCTGCTTTCTTTCATTTGTCGCAGCAGCGGCCGATCTATCATTCTGCCAAGTCAAAATGGAATAAGGCATTTTGCCTTGATCGAACAGAAGAATAACCACCTCGGCGGTGGATCGATAGCCGCTGTCAAACACAATCCCAATGCTTACCCGTAACGCGGGGCTGCTCTCAAACGTTACGAATTGCTGAGCCGCACCCAGCGACGGCAAGATGCTTCGGAGTTCCTCCGCCGAGCGACGCCGCTGCATCAGGATTGTGTTCAGGAGTTCCGGTGTTATCCCGGGCAACGCCGCGACCACTTCGGGCGCGGCGTCAGCGATGTTTATCTGCGCCAGATTGCTGTAGACGGTGACAAAAGGCAGCACCAGTTCAGCCATGCGAGCCGGCAGGTTTGGAATACTGAAAAGCAGGCTCGGGTGAGAGAGCTTCTGACGCGACGACGACTTTGGAGCGTCGGAACTCGTCTTTCCCGGGGCGCGCCCTGTGGTAATTTGATTGGCGAAAAGCTCGGCATCTGAATCTTGCGCGCCGAGTGCGGTGAACAATCCGCTTAACAGCGGAAGCGGCGCGGCGTTGAGATCAACGCGGGACGCCTCGGATCGGAAACTCACGGTAACCTTGGCCCGGTCCAACCGAAAGCTAAATGTCCCCCGGCTGTCTCGCTCCAGTCGAGGTTTCTGCAACTGTCGATTAGCCGTGAGTTCCAGCGCGGCCGACACCAATGCTTCGGCATTCAGCCGATTTTCATGGACGACAAAGCTCGGCGCCGATTCGGCGACAAATGCAGAATAGACCAAAAACAGAAGACTGATTGCGGAAAGCATCCACAACACCGCCACCACAATGAATCCATCGCGGCCGCCTTGCCCACTCGGATTTGCCATGCTCTGGCTCATTGAGAAGCTTGCTCCGATCGGCCGTTGCTGGTCTGCGGCTCGAAAACGCACTCCTCAAACGACTTTGCGCCGATACAGCGTTGCGGAAGCGCCGCGTGCAACAACGTTGCCGTGGAGACCGCAGAAGTTTTGTTCGTGGTGGCGTCTCTCAAAGTCATTTTGATCGCGACCGGCAATCGAAGTTGGTGAATCCAGTTTTCGTGCCAAATGCGATCGGTGCCGGCGTAAGCGAACGCTATCCGATAGGGCGGCCGCAAAAGCACCACCGGATCGGCAAACGCCGGCTGAAATTTTTGCATGGTATCCGCCGAAGCGATCGCGAAGTTTGCACGCCGCCGGATCAGCATCGTACCTTGCCGGGTCGTGTTCTCGACAATGCGGACAAGCTCCAGCCCCGAACTGGCATTCGGCCCAAGCGCGGTTCGAACAAAGCTGACCGACTGATTGGCACCGTCAAAGTACGGCTCCTGACCCTCGATATTTGGCGACACGTATTCCGCGGCGGCGAGATCCTCTGCAACGGCTTCAAGCGCCAAAGCAAGTTGCTCATCGCGCTGCAGCTGGGCCATTCCATGCCTCCAGTTCGGCATCCACTGCAACATCATGGTCGCGAGCGCGGCAAGGACGAATCCCATCAACATCATCGCAACGAGCGTTTCGACCAGCGTAAAGCCTTCAATGTCCGTTTTTGCTGGCCGTTGCGATGGCGTCATCAGGATCCGTCCCCCTTGGGCCGCAATCGGATGGTGCTCAACTGCTTGCTGCCGTAGGGGGTCGCAACCGTCACCGCGAGCAACTCTGGAACCCATCGGGCGCTCGGTTGGCTCACGATGTCAGGCTCAGCAAATGGTGAGACGTCAATCCGCCACGGATGCCCCGCCATGACACCTGACAGTTTGCCGGAAGCCAACTGGTCGCGATCAGGGAAGGCGGCGAAGATCGAGCGCGCCGTCGAAAGCAAGGTCAGAGCTCCCCCCATCGATCGAGTGATTCGCACGGTACCTGCCATCAAAATGAGAAGCGAGGACAACGCAGTCGCGACCAGCAAAAGCGCGACCAGCACCTCGATCAAGGTAAAGCCGGCCGTGGCTTGCTTAGATTTGATTGAACGGCACAACGTCAATGCCTCCGGTCAGCCAATTGACGCGAACTTGGTAGCCGATGCCGGCCCGCGTGAGCGCGATAACCCCGCCGCAAGAAGTTCCAGTGGGGTCAAACCAAATTGAGGAACCCGCGACGTGCCCGCTGCACCGAGCAGCCAGCACGGTTTCGACGACCACGTCGCGAGGCATATTCAGGCTTCGGCCGGTGGCACCCGATTGGACCCGTCTTGATTGAGCATCGACTTGCGTCGTGACGACCGAGTGACGCCGAAGCGCAGCATTCCGATCGATCTTCAGCAGCGTGGCCGTCTGTAACGCGTAGGCTTCCAGCCGCGCCCGCGACGTTGTTCGGGGCATCATCGGCAGGGCGATTGCCGCCATGATGGCCAACATGGCCATCACACACAGGAGCTCAAGAAGGGTAAATCCCCCGTCCTTTCCTTCATTGGTCATCGCGTCCAACTGAAAATATCGGCAGCCGGGCCACTGCCCCCCTCCTGGCCATCAGCGCCCAGCGAACTGATCTGGTACGGGCCATTCTGCCCTGGCGTGCGATAAAGATAGGGATGGCCCCAAGGATCGTTGGGAATGCCACTGCTCTTCAGATAGGGACCGTTCCAGCCGGTCACACTGCCGGGACGCAGGGCCAATGAGTTCAGGCCTTCCGAGCTCGAAGGGTATTGTCCGGTGTCGAGATAATAGAGCTCTAGCGCGCTGGCCAGGCTCTCGATTTGAATCTTTGCAGCCTTGACCTTGGACTCCGACAGGTAGTTAAGAACGCGCGGCCCAACCAGGCTCATGATCAGGGCAATGATGGTGATGACCACCAGAATTTCCACCAGGGTAAAGCCATGTTGCCCATGACGCCGGCGCCTTGATCGCGGCCGTGGAAACAGTCGCTTGCGCATCATCCCCACCTTTCAGCCCACCAAATCGTTCAGCGACAGCAGCGAGGTCATGACGGATATGATCAATCCGCCGACCACAATGCTAATCACAACAATGGCGAGTGGGCCGATCAAGCCCACAAAACGATCAAGAGATCGTTGCAATTTGCTTTCGTAAAATTCTGCCACGCGCCCAGCCAAGACCGGCAACTGACCGGATTCCTCTCCGAGACGTAACATGCGAACCGCCATAGCCGGCAACAGTTGCGTCTCGGCCAAGGCTTCGGCCAGCTTGCCGCCTTGGCGTACGCGCTCGACAACACGCGTCCAGACCTCAAAATCCGTCATCGTCGACATCATCTCAGCGAGAATTCGCAGCGATGCGGTCAACGGCACCGACGCTTTGAGCAGCACATCCAGGTTTCGGCAAAACAGCGCCGCCCGGTGGAAGGTTGCGATGGTCCGGAGCACGGGAGCCTTCAAAACGGTTGAGAGCAACCGACGCCGCTGTGCCGGCCGCCGCAGCAGCAAGACGCCAGCGGCTAAGGCTAACGTTGCGGCGACTGCGATCAAATTCCCGTGCGCGACCAGAAAATCGGAGAGCTGAAAGAATGCGTCTGCGATCGGATCTATTTTGGCGCCAAAATCATGAAGCACCGCGCTGAATTTCGGAAGCACGAAGGTCATAAAGAAGGTCAGCACGCTGGCTGCGCCAAGCAGGACGAACAACGGATAGCGAACAGCATCAGCGAACTTTCGTCGCAGCAACTCGGCTCGAGCACGCTCATGAGCGAGCGCTTGCAGAATGTCATCGAGCGTGCCGGACGTCTCGCCAACCCGAACAAGAGCCACGTACATTGGCGCAAACAGATCGGTATGCTGCCCAACCGCTTCTGCAAAACTCTCTCCGGATAGCACACTGGTCCGGATTGCTGCGATCGTCGGCCTGAGGCCGCCGACATCGCTGTCGGTCGAAAGTAGCTGGAGCGCATCATCAAGTCGCGCGCCGGCCTTCAGCAGCAAAGCAAGGTCCAGCGTAAAAATGGTCACCGCTTCGCTGCGCGCCTTTTGCGAAAACGTCAAACCAATACTGAGTTTGCGTCGCGTGCGTTCTTGTCGAGGCGCCTCGAGCGGGACCAAGCGAAGATACTCGATTTTACTTAGAACGTCGTCAGCGGTCGAAGCAGCGAGCGACCCGCTCACCACTTCTCCATTCTGCGTCAGCGCCCTATAATGAAAGCTCGGCATCCCTAGCACGCCGTCGCTACCCGAAGGACCTCGGCCGCAGAGGTTAATCCGGCGCGACATTTGACCACGCCATGTTCGAATATGGTGGTCATGCCCGTCTGCACTGCCGCGCGCGCGATGGCACCCGCATCGCTTCGCGAACCTATTAATTCGCGCACGTTATCGCGAACTTCCAACACCTCAAAGATACCGCTGCGGCCCCGGTAACCGGTCCCGCTGCAACGTTCGCAGGCTCCGGGTTCATGGACCGTATCGCCGGCTGCAAACCCGATCATGGCGTAGCGAGGATCGGCAGCCAGCTCGGCCGAGGTGAGACGGGTCTGCTGCTTGCAACGCTCACAAAGAAGGCGAACCAACCGCTGCGCGACTACACCGCGCAGAACCGACTGCAGCAAGAACGCTTCAACTTTCAGGTCGAGCAGTCGGGGAACTGCGGCGGCGGCCGTTTCGGTATGCAGGGTTGTTAGAACCAGATGCCCGGTGAGCGCAGCGTGAATAGCAATGTGGGCGGTTTCGGCGTCGCGAATTTCGCCAACCATGATCACGTCCGGGTCTTGCCGTACGAACGCGCGCAGAGCCGCGGCAAACGTCAGCCCAATCTCTGGCTTGACCTGCGATTGATTGATGCCTCGAATTTCATATTCGATCGGATCCTCGACCGTGAGGATTTTGCGGGTGCTGTCGTTCAGAAGCGTCAGCATGGTAGCCAAGGTTGTGGTTTTGCCGCTCCCGGTCGGCCCCGTAACGACCACCATGCCATGGGGCAGCTTCAACAATTGTTTCAACTTACTCTGATCACTGTCCGAGAGGCCCAGTTTTGGAATTTCGAGAACTCCACGATCTTTAGGCAGCAATCGAATGACCGCCGATTTGCCATGCTGGGTGGGCATGGTGGCGACGCGGACATCGACGTCCGACCGCGCGAACTGGAGATGCGCGGCTCCGTCTTGCGGTAACCGTCGCTCAGCAATGTTCAAACCAGCAAGGATTTTGATTCGCGATATCACCGCCTGCGGCAGCACGTTGCTTGGGCATGGAATAGAACGGAGCAGGCCATCGACCCGCAATCTAACGAGAAGATCGGCCCGCATCGGCTCGATATGGATGTCGGTCGCCCGCAATTCGATCGCCTTTTCCAAGAGATCGCTGACGGCACGGACCACTGGCGCACCGCTGGCGAGGTCGCGAAGGCTGTCAACATCATCTTCGCGGTGACTGACAGCCGATTCCGTCGCGATGACCGGGCCCCGCTCTCCAAGCTTTTCTGCCAACACAGTGGCGATGTCTTCGTAAGACCCGATCGCGATAGCAAACGGCGCTCTCAGCACAATCTTCGCCGCCTGAACGCTGGCGGCATCCGTCGGATCGGCCACCACCAACGTCAAACCGAGCTTTTCAATGCGGCACGGATAGACCGCCATCTCGCGTAGGAAGCGATGCGAAAATTGCATTAATTCCGGTGGCGCCGCGAGCAATTGCTGCAAGTCGACCCTGGGCAGTTTGTAGAAGCCTGATATCTCGTCGGCAAACATTCCAGACGAAAAGTCTGTAAGCTGCCAAAGATCTCGCAGCTTTTTTTCGGAATTGGAATGCTTGGGAGTGAGCCTCGCAACCACATCCCCTGTGATTGAATGCCGGCGCGCGAGGAAAGCTGCGAACTCAAGCCAGCCTTCGGCTACGGCCGGCGCCGTTTTTGTGTCGACCTCAGAGTGCGAGCTAGCGGGCTCGTGCCTCTGCCTTAATTGCGCTGACAGCATTGATTAACTCCCCGAGATAAAATCATATGCTGTTTGCGTTCATTTAATGGCAGCGCGTCCGAGTTGGATTCGCGGTTCACGCCGAAATTCAGCCGCCCGTAACGGCACTGACCAAAAATTTCGACGCCAATTGATGGCCTGAATGTTGCCAACCTAATCTCGACTTATTTGCTTAATAGTTCGTAAATCTTGGTCCAGCCCGAAAACCAATCTCTTCCATGCGCTTTGCGGGCCAAAATGCGTTGCAAAACTAAATCCAGCGTTTGACCCCCCGTGATTCGCCTGATTTGAGTTCACGATGGGAAGGAGATGTTCTTTGTGGCCACTTCGGATGGCAAAGAAGGAGATCGGATGGGGTGCGGTCCGCGGATCGACCGTTACCGCCGCGCTCTTTCTTGGATTACTACTCGAAGGCTGCATGACCGTGGATCATCAGGCTCCAGCAAGTTCACCCCAGCCTGGTATCGTTGAAAGGATTCTTGCCTTTGATCTGAAGCCGCGCTTCGCGGAAGGGCGTTCAGTCGGCACGGCCCGCTCGGACTCCTCAGTCGGGGCCGCCACCTATTACGGTGACACCTCGCCGGCTGTGGCCGCGCCTGTAAGCCCCGAGGCGACCGCTTCTGATCCGCCCAACACCGGGGCCTTGGGCGGCGCATCGGGCGCCGTCACCAAGGATCAGGGCTATGAAATGAACTTTGAGGACACCCCTATTGGAACGGTGGCGAAGGCAGTTCTTGGCGATATTTTGGGGGTGGGTTACGCCATCGACACTCGGGTCAAGGGTACCGTCAGCCTTTCTTCCGGGCGGCCGGTCGCGAAAAAGGACATCCTTTATGTTCTTGAGAATGCGCTTCGCGTCAGCGGCATCGCCCTCGTCCGGGACGGCCGGGACTATCGACTGGTTCCGGCCGCCGACGCGCTGGGTAGCGCATCGATCGACAAACGGGCCGGCGGCGAAGCCGGCTACGGCATTACCGTGGTACCGTTGCAATTTGTATCAGCCCCCACGGTCATCAAGTTGCTGGAGAATTTCGCGGCTAAACCCGGCATGGTTCGTGCCGAACCGTCGCGCAATCTACTTATCATTCAGGGCAATGGCCCGGACCGCCGTTCGGCGGTCGAGACGGTCCTAAGCTTCGACGCCGATTGGATGCGTGGCCAGTCGGTCGGCATTTACCCGGTGAGCAACAGCACCCCCGAACCGATCATTGCCGAACTGGAGCGGATTATCGACGCGGGGGAAGGTGGGCTCAGTCAGAACCTCGTCAAGCTCCAGCCAATCGCGCGACAAAATGCCGTGCTGGTGGTGACGCGACGCCCCGAACTGCTGGATCGTGTCGCCACCTGGATTAGACGCCTGGACAGATCTGGCGGCGCCGGCACCGGCGTAAAGGTTTATCGAATGCGATATGGCGACGCTCGC
Organism: uncultured Alphaproteobacteria bacterium; assembly: GCA_963785665.1. GTDB lineage: Bacteria > Pseudomonadota > Alphaproteobacteria > Rhizobiales > Xanthobacteraceae > Z2-YC6860. The sequence continues at coordinate 276,937 of CAWAWF010000008.1, read as the reverse complement.
CAGGTCGCGGCGTTGTTAAACGATATGTTCCTGGGCGCCGCTAACGGAGGCGATGCTCCCACTAATCAACTGGCACCCGGCAGTGGCGTTGCCACCTCGAGCAGCGGGCCGTCAGCGTCAAGCCCGGGCGCCTCCGGTTTCGGCTCGACGCGGGGAACGACCGCCTCGCCGCAAGCGGGATCGAGCTTTGACGGGCGATTCGCGGATGCCTCCGCCGGGCGGTCGGCGGTCGGCACCGGCGCAGCGGGCAGCACGGGCGGTCGCGGTGGATCGGCGAGTGCGACCGCAAGTAGCGGGTCAACCTTTTCAGGCGCGCTTTTGACTAACGTCAGGATCGCCCCCGACGTCACCAACAATGCTTTGCTGATTTATGCCAATCAGGAAAGCTACCGCGTTATTGAGCACGCCTTGCAGCAAATCGACCGGCCGCAATTGCAAGTGGCAATCGACGCGACCATCGCGGAAGTCACCCTCAACGACGAGTTGTCGTACGGCGTGCAGTTCTATCTGCAAAGCAAAGACATTGGCCTGAAGCCTGATCAGGGCTCTGCGCTCAGCACCTTAAGCGGTGCGGCGAGTACTGCACTTGTCAACCGTGTTTTGCCAGGTTTCAATTTTTTAGCGGGTACGGAAGCGAACCCGCGGGTTATTTTGGATGCCTTGCGCACAGTAACAGACGTAAAGGTACTCTCGACGCCGTCGGTCGTGGTGATCGACAACCAGTTCGCCTCGCTGCTGGTGGGCGATCAGATTCCGATTACGACCCGCACGGCGCAATCCGTAGACGTGCCTACCGCACCTGTCGTCAATAATATTGATTACCGCAACACCGGAGTGATTTTAAAGGTGGCGCCGCGAATTAACGCCAATGGAACCGTTCTGCTTGATGTTGATCAGGAAATTAGCTCGGTTGCCAACACGCCAACCGCTGGCACATTGACTCCCACGGTTTCGCAGCGGAAAATCCGAAGTTCAATCGCAGTCAACAACGGTCAAACCGTGGTGTTGGGTGGTTTGATTAGCGAACGGACGGACCGCTCCCGGTCAGGCATTCCGGGATTGGAGCAACTTCCGGTTTTCGGCGACCTTTTCGCGCACAACGACGGGACCATTTCGCGAACCGAACTGATCATCTTCATCAGACCCAAGATCATACGCAATGGCGTCGATGCTGCACGCGTCGCTGAGGAGCTGCGTGGTCGAATGCGCGGGATCGCTCCCAAAAGCATTGCTCTACAGCCCCCTGTTCGACCCGTCGCCGTCGCCGTTCCTCCCCCTGCCCTGAAGTAGGTTGGCGGCCGGCGCGATCAAACCAGAGCGCTCGCGATGATGGAGCCATGATAAAAATAGCGGTTGCTATCATGCTCGGAGCTTTTTCGGTTCTTGTCAGCCTTTGCATTGCACCCGGTGCCAAGGGCGTCGTTGGAGTGGGCCTTGCGCTCGTCGTGGTCGCGATTGCTTGGGTTGACTCTCAGAACTTTACGATTCCCGACGCTTTCAATGCGGCCGGTATCGGACTTGCATTCATCCATGCCGGACTGGCCTACCCCGACGCTATTGTCCCGGCCGTCGGGTTTGCCGCCCTCCGGGGCGGCGTGCTCGCCTGCGTCTTCTTTGCAATCAGACAAGTCTACTTGCAGCTGAGAGGGCGACAAGGCCTTGGTCTAGGCGACGTCAAGCTTGCTGCCGTGGCTGGCGCTTGGCTTGACTGGGTAACAATGCCGGTGGTGGTGGAGATCGCAGCGTTGGCTGCGTTGGCAACCTATCTGTTTAGGCAATATGTCATGGGTCGTCCCTTGATAGCGACTCACCGGTTGCCCTTTGGGGTATTCTTTGCACCGGCGATCTGGCTTTGCTGGGCAATACAAACCACATGGCCTGTTCAGCTATGACATCGCTGGGTTTAGACATCGATTATTCTCGGTTGGCTCCTTGCCACCCATCAATTTCTTCCTTGACCTCGGGAATCCCCGTGTGATTCAGAAAATCCGCCTGTTTTCAGGGGGAGATTCGAGGCATGGCGGGTGGCATCCAGGCGATTGCGGCAACGATTGGCGCAGACTTGCAGCGGCGGCTGCCGGGTCAGAACAAGAAACAGCGTGAAGGCTTGGCGCTGCTGACGGCGACGATGCTCGACGTGCGCAGCGCCAACCTGATGGACGTTGCAGCCTCGCTGCCGCGAGACGCCGAGCGCCTCGACATGCGTTACCAGTGGATATCGCGGTTGCTCGGCAACGAGCTGATCGACACCGACGAGGTGATGGCGCCCTTTGCAGCGGAGCTGCTGCAGCGTGTTTGCGCCGACCGACGGCAGATTATTCTGATCATCGACCAGACGCAGGCGAACGATACACAGCAGGCGATTGTCGTTGCTGTACGTGTTGGCGGCCGTTCACTGCCGATTGCATGGCGTGTCAAGGAAACCCAAGGAGCGATTGGATTTCCGGAGCAGAAAGCCGCACTTGAAGTCGCGCTTGCCTTGTTGCCGGAAGGCGCGAGGGTGGTGCTGATGGGCGATCGCTTCTACGGCAGTCCGGACCTGATCGCGTGGTGCAGAAAGCACGGCTGGGATTGGCGGTTGCGGCTGAAGGCGGACCTGCTCGTGTTCGAGGATGGCGGCGAAAGCACGTTGGCTGAGTGTTTCGCTCGTGGCGAGCGCATGCTGAACGGCGTCGAGTTGACGACCAAGCGCGTGGCCACGAACATCGGCATGGTGCACGAGGACGGTCATCCTGAGCCGTGGTTCATTGCGATGTCGGACGTGCCGAGCACGGCCAAAACCTTCGACTATGGCCTCAGATGGGGGATCGAGGCGATGTTCTCCGATTTCAAGAGCCGCGGCTTCGGGCTCGAGGACAGCCATCTGCAGCGCGTGGATCGCATGGACAAGCTGATGCTCGTTATGACGCTCGCGCTCTACTGGGCCGTTTCGACGGGGATGTGGACCGCCGTGCACGCAGCAACCCCCGCCGAAAAAAAGACCCAGCCAGTCGTCCAAAAAAGATCGCGCGCAGCCTGACGTCTTTCTTCAAGCGCGGTCTGCGCCGCATTCAGACCTGCCTGCAGAACCTCTGCAGCTTACCCAAGCTCTGGTCGGTATGGAGAAACTGATGGATGTGTCGTACATTGACAAAGCCGACATTTGGTTGAGCGCAACAAAGTGTGCCTTGATCGTACCGGCCTCGGGCGCAAGACCAATATCACAAGCGAAGGCTGCTATATCGTCCGCATCAGATGTAGTGCCGGTGAATGAATCAAACTGAGCAGGTCGCTAGACGTCGCTCGGCAGCCCATTTATGCTAAAGATCGGATGCTTTGAGCTCAGGGCACGAAAAGCAACATCAAAAGGTGAATTAAGTCATGGGCGAGGAACACAGGCATTCTCTGGATTGTAGCTGTCAGGGTCGTCGGAATTTTCTCAAAGTAATCGGAACTGCGACTGCACTCGGCCTTTCCGGTGACGGTCTTTTATTGAGCGATGCATACGCCGACGCCTTGACCAAAGCGCAGCGCGACAAACTGGGACCCAGCCAAATCATAGCGGCGATGGAGAAAGGGAATGCGCGCTTTCGCTCGGGCGTCAGAAAAAATCGTAATTACCTGAATGAACAGAAGGCGAGCGCTTCAGGTCAACATCCGGCTGCGGTATTGCTCAGCTGCATCGATTCCCGAGCTCCAGCTGAAGTAATTTTGGACCTTGGCATCGGCGATATTTTCAATTGTCGGGTCGCCGGTAACGTGGCTAACCAGGATATTCTTGGCAGCATGGAATTCGCCTGCAAATTGGCCGGTTCGAAGGTGGTCATGGTGATGGGACACACGAGTTGTGGCGCAATCAAAGGTGCAATCGACAATGCGGAGCTCGGCAATCTCACGGGTTTGCTAGACAAGATCAAACCTGCTGTGCAATCGACGAGCTATTCGGGCGAACGTTCGTCGAAGAACTATGCTTTCGTGGACGCGGTGGCACGCACTAATGTCCAAATGACGGTGAACAATATCCGGACCAGCAGCCCCGTGCTGGCTGGGCTGGAAAGTAATGGCACCGTCAAGATCGTTGGGGCGATGTACAATCTGCAAACGGCAGCGGTGGAATTTTTGAGTTGAGGCTCAATTTCCGCCGTTACTCTACCCGGATGAATTTACTGCGACCTCGCGGTTCGCGTGCTACTTAAATTTCTGGCGAAAACATTAAAGAACACCCGTGAAGTTCTGACCGTTTGGTTGGTACCTTTGCTCGGGAATCAGAGATAGAGCTGCCGCACATCAGACTAGCCGGTCCGTGGATTAGTGTCTGACTTCACGCAGAGCAACGACGAGCGGCGCCACGTCTTCTCCACAGGACGTGATAAGCCATCGATCACCAGATCGAACCGGTCCGGAATTTCAATGTCCGGCGACACCATCACGCACGCATCGCCCAGCGAGGTATCCCACACGCAAACCATGATGGGTTCTCTACCATCGCTACAATCGATGTACGTGACGAGACTGCCGATGGTGAAGCGGCGGGCCCGGCGACGATCCTGTAAAATGCTCACAGCGCCCATGAGCCCGAATGTTACAAACATAAATCTTACAAACTTTTTTCCGGATCAATAAAGTTTTAAACAAAGAACAAAATATGGAAGAACGGGTGTCTTATCATGGGACAAGCCACCGGAGGGGCCTTAGAGCAGCCCACTTCAATGAAACGGTTTGATTTTATCTATTGGTTTAATCAAAGGAAAGAAAGTTACTGATAGACCAATAGCGTATCAAGGCCGAGGCGGCGAACCATGCAGCGTTATTTTTTTGATTTTGTCTCGAAAAATGAGACCCTTCATGATTACCAAGGAAGAGCATTCGCGTTTGAGAGCACCGCTAAAGAGCACGCGGAGCTGCTGACTATCCATCTTCAACATGATCCCAGTGGCGCCTACGCCGAGTGGACCATCGTGGCGCGCAACGAACGTGGAACCGATCTCTTTTCGATGTCCGTGCCGGTACCGGCCGGTAATGAGCACGTTGTATTCAAACCGTTGGCCGACGTAATCGTGCGCGAGCTGCCATTCTCATGATAAACCGCGCGTGGTGGCAAGCCAGTGAATTGGCAATGCCCATACCGTGCCATCCCTGTCTTGGTAGCTCAATGCCGAGCATCGAATGCAGAGAGTGCGGCCGCAAGGGCCCCCGGGTGGTCATCGACGACAGACTTTAGTCTCCGAGGCAAACGGCGGTATTGGCCGTAAGCGGGGATGGGCGAAACGTCGACGGTCCGGACACGGTAACTGAGCAACCGGTGAGCACATTTGCCGCGCGTGTGCCGATTGATCGACGTCGACGAGCTACCGCGCGCACGGTGAAGGCGATAAGGCATGGTGCTCCACCTGGATGGATGTTTGGAAGTGGCGCATGGGTTTCGTTCCACATTCAGCGCCTGGTCAGCCGAGTGCTCAAACTTTGCGGATGAGTCTGCGAAGCCGCCCTAGCTCGCGTGATCGCCAACAAGACGGAAGTGGGAAGGCATGGGACGTTCGAACAAATATTCTTGGTAGTTCAGCTGCCCATGTTGCGGTAGGGCGAGCTACCTCACGCCGGAGCGGACATACGGTCTTCCTGATCGATTGAGTGCTCTGAATGACGACGAACTTGGCGGGCCGCACGCAGGTGCTAGCTTCGGCAGAATCTTCAAATTTTCATCTGACTTTGATAAGGCCGTAGTGCCTCTGCGGCCCGATTTGCCCAAAATAAGCTTAAGAATTGCAATCGGCCGCCGGCCATTGAAGACCCCAACCGTAACCGGCGGAGCAACTCTAACCGGGGAGAATCAGGTGAGGAAAAGCACGCCTATTGGCTCCGAGGTGGAATTTCGAGCCTAGGGGGCCAGCAAGACTTCATTGAGATCGAGTCGCCGCCGCGGCATCGGAATGAAAAACTTTCCGGCGCGCACCATTGGCCGGGGATTGAAAAAAATTCCGAGCAGGCGCTGTTGCAACATTTTTGGCGAAACAGGCTTGATCAGGAATTCGTGGACACCGACGCGAATTGCGGTCGCTACGCGAGACTGCAGGCCTAGATCGGTCGTCATGATGACCGGCAGATTTGACTTTGGAAAATGGTCTGGCGAGCGCACGATGCGCATCACCTCCGCTCCTTCGAGAACAGGCAAATGCCAATCCAGTATCATGACGTCGGGCTTGAGCGCCGGTATGGTGTTGACTGCTGTAACCCCATCGGGAGATTCATAGATTGTCCTGACGCCGATGGTATTCAGCATCTGCCGGGTCAGACGGCGCGTGTGGGCATTGCCGTCGGCGACCAAAACAATCATGCTTTGCGTGATTTGTTCGATCTTGTGACTGACCATCCCAACTATCGCCCCGGCACTCCGATGGAGAACCCCATCTTCGACCAAATCGATTGATGAACCGTTATCGCTCGCCAACAGGCTGAGGGGTTGGATCGGCCACGCGGCGTTTTGTCGGATTCCATTTGCGAAGAGGCCAGCACGGATTTGGGACCGCCCAGCTTGGAACGAAGGCAGTCACCATTCACTTTTGGGCTGACTGTAACGTTTGCGCCAGCAAACGCGTTTGCCATGCCATGACGCTATCAGCGATGCCGCTCAGGCGGTGTCTGCAACGGCACCGCCTAATCTCTGGCGATATGTCAATTTAATTTAGTACCGCCAGACCGGCAAAATTATTCACTTCGAGCGCCTCCTGAATGGAGGACGCGTCTTTTTTATTCCGAACATACTCGCCAATTTCGGCTCGGACGGTGCACTATCAATTTACAGTTGCCCCCCAGGAGAGCGTAATCGCGCCACGGCAAGAGTTGAGGCCCGGCTCCTCGTAAGGAAGATGGAACGCTTTTCGCGCGGGCAAAGAGAAGGGCCGCAAAGTAGCCCCATGCGACCGCTATTGCCGACACGATTAGCTGGTTATGCAGCCTAACCAATAACGGGTCGATGGCGATGAGGGGGCCGCATCGGGCGACCGTGCGGCCCTTCCTTTGCCCGAGCAAAAGAAGAGCCCCGGCTGTCCCAGGTAGCCGGGGCTCTAACTCAAAACGAGCGCACCGCGTTGGATTCAGATGCGCCTGTGCAGAGTGGCGGAATATAGTTAGCAAACCCTTAACAGCGCGATCCCGGCCATTTAGGGTGTGTTGGTCCGCCCGCGTAGCGGCCGTCTTCGCACTTGGCCTCGCTCGAAACGGCGGGGGTCTTTTCGTTGCGTTGGCGGAAGCTGGAAGCCATCCGATCACTATCACTACGAATGGCGGCCGATGCCAACTCACGGCGGTGACATAGCGGGCAATTGCGGTTTGGCGAGTCGAGCGAATCTCGTAAGGCTATGAAATCGGGAAGCCAGTGACCTTCGCCGTTTGGGCGACAGCTTGAAGTCACCGCTAGATGTCAGGAGGACTTGGTGTCAGCGTCGCAATTCCCCAACACAGACGACACTTTGGATCAGGCTGGCCATAACGTATTAGCGCGGCTTCAACACGCAGCGAGGGGCGCGGAGCAGAACACTCAGCAGGCGTTGAGCATGGCGCATGAGGCGACCATGCAACTGCAGGGAGCCCAGGACACAATCCGCAAGCTCGATGCGGAAATCCGGACCAGCAAGGAACGGGCCGAACGCGCCGAGGAATGGCTCCTCTGCATCTTGAAAGAGATCGAGAAGATGTTCCCCCCGAAACAGCCTCAACAAAAACAGCCTCAACAGCAGCAATATAACCAGCCTCAAAAGTCTCAACAGCAACAGTCTCAACCGCCGCAGGCCGAAGACTACGCGCGTTTCGTCACCCACCTTCGCCCCGCGCCAAACGGGCGGTGATGCCTGAGGACGAGGACGATAGAGGCAGGGCCGACCGATGCCTTCAACTGGCTCGCGAACCAGACACTTGAGCTATGCGGGATTTTGGGTGACGAGGTTGATCAGGCGGCGCGGTGAGCCGTCACTTCAGTGACCTCGATTCCATTTTGGAATTTGACGCCTTGAACGACCTTTGGCAACTGGCTCTCGCCGTTCAATCGCCGCCATGTTTCCGCGGCAGCGTTGACGAGTTTGAACACCATGAGCTTGGCGGTCTTCGGCGATAGCGCGCCCTTCGTCCGCACGGTTCGATGACGCACGGTCGCGAATACGCTCTCGATCGGATTTGATGTGCGCAGATGGTCCCAGTGCTCAGCAGGAAAGTCAAAGAAGGCGAGCAGAGTTTCCCGATCTTGCGTCAAGCAGACGACCGCCTTGTCGTACTTGGCGCGGTATTTTTCAGCAAACGCGTCGATCGCGACCTCGGCTGCCGCGCGGGTCGGCGCGCCGTAAATCTCACGAAGGTCTGCCTTCATGTTGACCTGGACCGAGAGGGCGACCTTGTTGAGCACGTTGGCGGTCTTGTGAACCCAACAGCGCTGATGCCTGGTGCTCGGAAAGGCCTCCTCGAGCGCCTTCCAGAAGCCGAGCGCGCCGTCGCCGACCGCGAGGTCCGGCCCGATCTCGAGCCCACGCTGCTTGACGTCGATGAGGAGCTCACGCCAGCTCTGCGCGCTCTCGCGCACCCCGGTCTGGAAGCCGACGAGTTCTTTCTTGCCCTCGGGTGTCGCGCCGATCAGCACCAGCATGCATTCGGCGTTGTCTTCCATCCGCGCCTGCAGGTAGACCCCGTCCGCCCACACGTAAACGTATCGCCGTGCCGAGAGATCGCGCTTCTGCCAGGCATCGTAATCGACCTGCCACTGCGCCGTCAGCCGTGAGATAACGGCCGGCGACAGGTTCGGCGCCTCCTTGCCCAGCAGGGCGGCAAGCGCCTCCTGGAAGTCGCCGGTTGATACTCCGCGCAGGTAGAGAACCGGCAACAGCGCGTCGAGGCTCTTCGTCCGCCGCGCCCATTTCGGCAGGATCGCCGAGGAAAACCGGATTTTCTCCTCCGTGCCCACGTCGCCTCGGTCGCGCACCTTGGCGCGACGGACCTCGACAGGCCCGACCCCGGTCTGGATCGCGCGATGCGGCCCGTGGCCATGACGCACGATGCGGTCGCGACCATCCGGCAACCTCTCGTCTTTCCACATCGCGACGAAGGCGTCGGCTTCGGCGATCAGCACCTGAGCCAATATCCGACGGGCGCCTTCACGGGCAAGTTCAGTCAGGGGATCATCGATAATGTCAGGCTGACGGAAGGCAATGACAGTGGTATCTCTCGACATGGCGTATCGCTCCTTTCGGGGAGGTTCTGGCAGGCTCGACACCCGCCTCGATACGCCGCCTATCTCACACCGTCATCACCCAGTTTCCCGCATAACTCCAGACACTTGCCTCCGCCCCCAAGGCGGGGGCTTTTCGTTGGAGTGGCGGGGTCCGGTCATATTCCGCAGGTCGCAAGTCAGGGATCCAGCCCTTGGCCGTCTCGATGACATGCGCGCAACTGCGCACGATATCCCGGGCCGGCCCTTGTCGCTGTAGCGCGGTCTATCTGCCAGTCGATGAAATCACGGAGGCCGGGCGATAACTCCTCGCCCTTACTCGATGCCCGTTCCTTTATTTCTCTGGCAATGTCTTCGGTAACCTCGGTCGCCCACCCTGAAAACATGAGTGTTTCCAGCATGGAACATGGTTAATATCGCCGAGTTGTATCCTCGCTGGTCAGTGGTGCTGAGGGTATCAAGTGCGGTCAGTCAGTTCGGAAAATGCGGAGCAAAAGGCCGCCGATGCCGTCCGGCCAGTTCCTCTCCGTTCGACGAGCTTAACTGCCAAGGCACGACAATCCGCCAAGCTGCGGGAGTTGCGGCAGGCGCTGATCGAGGACGGGTACGTCGGACTTTGTAAACAGGCCGCCGCTTTGGGGATACGTAGAAGTACGGCTTGGGTGGTGCTGAGTGGTCGATATAAGGCATCCGGCCTAACGGCCTCTGTGATCGAGCGTATGATGTCGTCTCCTGCGCTTCCCCCACGGGCGCGCGCAATCCTGGAAGACTACATCGAAGAAAAATCTGCCGGCCTTTACGGGCACGACAAAAAAATGGTGCGGGCCTTTCGAGCCAAGCTGTCGTCTGTCGCTACAACAGGAAGATCAAATTCCAAATGATCTAGCATTGTTCCTATGGCTGCCACAGCGCAGGCATCGAGGCGAGGTCGCGCGCATGTCGTCGACCACCGCCGAGAGTTATTGAGCGGCAAAAAACAGGACAGGGGCCGGAGGTTTGCGGATGAAAAAATGGTCCATGGCGCGCGTCGAACAGGCGCGCCCGGCCCGGCTCGCAATTTTTCCTGCCGGTCGCTCCAATGGAGCGATCCTGAAACGGACACCCCCACCCCCTCCGATCGCCATGGCCGGCGCCGCCAGCCTCGCGCGCGCGCAGGCGCGACAAACTCTCAAACCTTCTACTCTTACTGAGTCAGAAAGTCGCATCGGCTTCGGATGCGATTCAGGTAAGCGGAGAGATACAAACATCAGCGGATGAGGGCTGACGTAAATCTCCGAACACCCGGCGGCAGTAAATCGCGATTTTCGGCTTATGTCGAGGGGCTTGTGAGCGTGATTGGCCACGCGGACCGTGCGGTTCCGCTGCGAGATTATTGCCTTGGCTTGATGATGCCGAGCGGGCGCAAGAGCGTGGAGCCGATGGCGGCGATAACAGCGCCGGGTCGAACGGCGGCGCAGCATCAGTCACTTTTGCATTTCGTCGGCAACGCAGCTTGGTTGGACGCGAAGGTTTTGGCCAAGGTGCGCGAGATGGTGCTGCCTGCAATCGAACGGCACGGGCCGATTGAAGCGTGGATCATCGACGACACCGGCTTTCCGAAGAAGGGAGAGCACTCGGTCGGCGTGGCGCGGCAATATTGCGGCCAGCTCGGCAAGCAAGACGATCTGCCAGGTCGCAGTGTCGCTGTCGGTTGCCAATCACCACGCGAGCCTGCCGGTGGCCTACCGTCTGTATCTACCGGAAGACTGGGCGGCGGACAGCAAACGGCGGCGCAAGACGGGCGTGCCGGAGGATGTCGTCTTCAAGACCAAGCCCGAGATCGCGCTTGAGCAGATCGCGGCGGCCTGCAAGGCCGGCCTTCCTCGCGGCGTGGTGCTGATGGACGCGGGCTATGGCTGCAACACCGACCTGCGCACTGGAGTCAGTGCGCTCGGATTGCGCTATGTGGCCGGCATCCTGCCGAACACCTCGGTGTGGACATCGGGCGTGGGGCCGCTGCCCCAGTGGTCGGGCCAGGGGCGTCCACCAAGCTCGTTGCCGACGAAATGCAAAAGTGACTGATGCTGCGCCGCCGTTCGACCCGGGCGCCGTTATCGCCGCCATCGGCTCCACGCTCTTGCGCCCGCTCGGCATCATCAAGCCAAGGCAATAATCTCGCAGCGGAACCGCACGGTCCGCGTGGCCAATCACGCTCACAAGCCCCTCGACATAAGCCGAAAATCGCGATTTACTGCCGCCGCGTGTTCGCAGATTCTATGTCAGCCCTCATCCGCTGATGTTTGTATCTCTCCGCTTACCTGAATTCGCATCCGAAGCCGATGCGACTTTCTGACGCAGTAAGACTACTGCTCCGCACGCAAAAGCCTCGCCGTCCCCGATTTGCGTCGGCCCGAAACCGCGCCCGGGACTCGCCCAGCGTTTAAGCGAGCCGCCGGCCACCGTGAGGCGGCCGAGCGCCGCGGACTCGCCACCGCGAGGCTGAGGCCCGACCTGTCGCAAAGGCCCGGCAGGGGTCTTCCTTGTGGGTAGCGTCGTGGGTTTTCTGCCGATCGGCCAAGTGTGTCAGCAACTTCAATCCAGTCCGACGGACGTGTTTTCCGTCAAACCGCCCAAAGCCGTCGCGATCTGGAAGTTTCTGAGCCCGATTGCAGGCACACGAGACGTCCCAAGCGGGACCGCAATGCGAACGGAAACTCAGTCTCGATGGGGCCGCATCGAGCGTTAGCCGGGGACACGCTAGAGCGTCGAAGGCCGAAATCATTGGCCTTCCCGGCAGTGCTGGACGGTGGCGGACGTATCACTGGCGGACGTATCACTCGGCGGACGGGGTGTCCGTCAAACACTTTCAGAAATACTAGGTTTTGTGCGGGCTTTCGAGGGGAAACGTACCTTACCCACGTTTTGACCCACAAGGCCGATAACGTCGCAAGGTAGCGGCGCGGCACTGGCCTGTTTCGACCCCCGATGGCCGGTTTTGAAAATGGCAGTGGCCTGTTTTCCCCAAGCCCCTTGTCGGGATGCAACTAATGAGTAAGATGAGCGTTAGTCGGACTGACCGGTTAATGGGGATCAATATGGCAAAGGGAGACCTTACGCGGGGTGAGCGACTTCAGATCATGCTCATGCCCGAAGAACTCGCGGCGGTAGATGACTTCCGTTTCAAACAGCGGATGCCGAGCCGGGCAGCGGCAGTACGGGAGTTATTCCGGTTGGGCCTTGCCTCTACCGGGGTCACGATCGCGCCTGCGGATCGTAAGTCCGGCGACTTCGGCGTGCTTATGCCAAAGACGAACGGTAAGGGCAGCGGCACAAACAGGGGCGCCTGACGCCGCCCTCAGTTGGCGGCCTCTTTCATTGCTTCATGCCCGGCACAAAGTCAGGCCGCTCCGCGCGACATGGACGCAACATGTTGGGGCGAGTTGGCAAGGCCCCGCTCATGCGGCGCGGCATGTGCCTTTTCGCACTTCAAATTCGCGCGCGATCGAGCATTATCGCGCCCAGGGAATTAGCTCACTGGGAGGCTCATATGACGACTTTGTTTGATGGCTCCAGCGTTCTTCAGTCACCGCGCGGCCGTTGCACAGCATCCCCGGCTTCCGTCTTCACGTTCGGACGGGTGATGTTCGGCCTTTGTGTGTTGTCATGGCTTGGGTTCACCTCAGCCGCCTTTGCCGTCTCGGTTCTCCATACCCATGCGAGGTCTGCCTTCGCCTCCAGTCTCTCGGGCAACCATGTGAAGCTGCCGGGCGGTGGTGGCTTCGAAGAGGCCCTGTACTGAGCAGCTACCAAGAGAAACGGAAAATTTTCAGCTCATTTGATCGATTATTTTGAAGGATCGATCAGCTGTTTTGCGTAATAGAAATCCCGATGGATGGGAGTCCGCGCAACATGTTGGACATCAAGTCCGATGACGACATGCATTCCAGCATCGACAGAGCTTCGACCCACCGGCGCTGTGACGTGGAATGGGGTAGCAGTTCCGGCGCTCTTCCAGAGCGCGGGCAAGCAATCAAAACGCGCCCTCCTCGATCCCCCCGGCCGGAGGCTTTGCCCGAGCGGCGGTAAAGGAAGGCCCTGCCCAGGGCCGCTTCGAACGGGGCCAGCGAGCTTCGGTGCGGGGGCTGGGGAGAGAGCTCGGCAACCGAAGCCGCCACCTTTTTTAATTTCCGGCAGCGTCGCCAGTTTCGTTAGCAATCAAAAAATATCAAAATTGATCGTGAATTTGCCGGAACGAACACCGCGTTTCTGCATTTTTGGGATCGAGCCGGCCGAGCAAGTGGTAGGTCGGTTCAACTCACTCATTGGCACTGAATGGTCGGAGCCGAGCAAGCGGTAGGTTCCACACCGAAGAGGAGGGGCGTTGTCGGCGGTGACCGCCATGCCCCTCCTTTTTTAAGGCCCCCCGCCATCGGGGGCCTACTGGCTCACGTAGGGCTGTGGCGGCCCGCTAGTTCAAGCTGGTAATCGACGAAATCCCGCAGGCCGGGCGATAGCTCCTCGCCCTTGCTTGCAGCACGGTCTTGAATTTCCCGGGCAATCTCTTCGGTAACGTCGCGCGACCAGCCTTCGGCCGTGTTGAAGCAAACTATCCGCACCGGATTGTTGTACTGCCCATCTGTCAGACCGCGGATGAGAGTTTCGCGGTCGCCCTTCTCTTCATCGACTTCCCGATAGGCGCGGCCGATCTTTCCGAAATCGTCCAGCACGAGATATACGTCGGCATCGAAGCCGGGAACGATGGAGGGGCTACGCATACGCATTACTCACAAAGGCGGCGCCGCCAGACTCCCTACAAGGGCTGGAAACCTTTAAGGGTGCACGAGTGTGTCCAGCGGCGCCCTTATATGAACGCAGCAATTCGCGTTGCCGTTCCCGCTCATGCATTTCTTTAATTCGCGTCATGGCCGGGGCCTTCGGGTTCTTCACCTTGAGCCAGCCCTTCAATCAGTCGGGGCACCGTGCGCCGGGCGCCCGGTATGGCACTCGCTTTCGATGCTCAGTCACCCACGTCGGGATATCGTCGATTGAAGCTAAGATAATATCGGCGACCGGTGAAAGCGTGGCAGCGGTTGCGAGCCCCGTCAGTACACCGATGGCGACGGCACCTGCTGCGCGCGCCGCGGCGAGATCGAGGACTGTGTCGCCGACTACGGCGGTTCGCGAGAGGCAAACCCCCGCCGCTTTTGCAAACGCAATAACCTGACCTGGGTCCGGCTTGGCACCGAATCCCGAATCGTATCCGGTGAAAAAGCAAAACATGTTCTCGATGCCGAGCTTGCGTAGGTGGGAGCGCACGGCGATTTCAGAATTGTTGCTGAAAACGCCAAGCTGATAACCGCGCCGGGCAAGCATGGCCAGCAGCTTCCCAGGGTCGCCGATCGGCTTCAAATGCGTCGTCGTCGCCTCCTGCAAGCGCCGGTCGAGATCGGTCAGGAAAGCCGGGCTGGCTTCGCACCCAAGCGCGCCTGCCCAAAGCGGCCCCCATACTCCAATCGGGTGAGCTATGAGGAGCGAATCCGATAGGAAGCCCTGCTCGACTTCGGCAAAGCCGCTGGCAGAGGCAAGGCGTTGGTAGATCGCCGGTCGACCGTCTGCCATTTGTTGCATGACGTCATTAACTGCGGGCCCCCACGTCCGCTGGAAATCAACGATCGTGCCGTCCTTGTCGAACAGGATAGCCTTGATCGGATTAAATCCTAGTGTCCACTTTGCGATTTCGTTCACGTCCGGTCTCTGCGCTTGCACAGACACTTTGCACCCGGCTCACCCAGCCGCGCCGGAGTCAAACAAACAAGCAAGCTACCGGCAAGCAAAAGCCCCGGCGCTGTTGGATTACGCCGGGGATCGCGGTCTCTACGCCCCTGCTCTGCTTGCGGCCATGGCAAAACGCTACCCCAATTCCGGCCAAGTGTGGCAGCCTCATCCTTCTCGGGCCCGCATTGGAGGATACCATGACAGCTTACGCTTTCGTTGCAATTGTAGTGTTGATGCTTGTCGCAAACCCGGCGCTGGCCGCGGAGCCTGATTGCGGAAAGGGAGCATGGAGCGACGACGCTCAATGGAAACCCGGTCTTGTTACAACGGGTATACTCCCGGCCTGTTCTATGAAATGGACATGTGAAATAAAGCAAAACTATATGCATGATGCAGCTTGCAAGATCGTAACCACCGAGCCGGTGACCGTTACCGGTAAATGCACCGCTGGAATTGCAAAATGCGACTGCGTAACCCCGAAGCCTTCAACCCGCTGCCAGTGGCGGCTGCAGAAGAAATAACCAAAGCACTTTTGGGGCCCAGCAGCCTGTCGCCGAATATATATTAAAAGCCAACTTGCCTTTTCGAAATCGAACGGGCGCAGCGAGCTGATCATGCACAGAATTGCACTGGAAAACTTCATGGGGCCGCGCTAGAATTCTGCCTCATCCCTGATGGCGCTGCAAGGCGCGCCCGGCAGCGAACCACCGGGCGCGCACTTGCAATTTTCAGACTACCCTTAGACTAGTACCCGCTTTTCTTGAAGCGTGAGTTGTGATTCAAGATTGGGATGATACCCAAAGCAAGAGAAGTTGACCTTTCGAGGAAAGATCGCAAGGTTCTGGCGGCTTGTTGTCGCTCGCCTGTGACATTGCAGCGCGATTTGAAGCGGGCGCGGATAGTTCTGTTGGCGGCGGCCGGGCGCAGCACCCGGTCGATCGCCAAGGAGGTTGGGGTCCAGCCTCGGATTGTCAGTCTTTGGCGGCGTCGCTATGCCGAGCTTGGTCTTGAGGGACTGAAAGACAAGCCGCGGCCTGGCAAGCAGCCGATCTACACGAAGGCAACCGACAAGCGGATTCTGAAGCTGCTGGACAAGCCGCCGCCAGAAGGATTTGCACGCTGGACCGGACCTCTGCTGGCCGAGGCGATGGGCGATGTTGACGTCCAATATGTCTGGCGGTTCCTGCGCTGCCACAAGATTGACCTCGTGGTTCGCAAGTCCTGGTGTGAGAGCAACGACCCGAACTTTACGGCCAAAGCTGCTGATGTTGTTGGCCTCTATATCGCCCCGCCCGCGAAGGCCATTGTGCTATGCGTGGACGAAAAGCCTTCGATCCAGGCTTTGGAGCGAGCGCAGGGCTATCTGAAGTTGCCCAATGGCCGCGCCTTGACCGGCCAGAGCCACGACTACAAGCGGCATGGCACGACAACACTGTTTGCAGCGCTCGAAGTCGCTACCGGAAAGATCATCGCGGCTCATTCAAAACGGCGGCGCCGCGTCGAGTTTCTTGAGTTCATGAACAGCGTCATCGCGGCTTTTCCGAACCGCCATCTTCACGTCATCCTCGACAACCTCAACACTCACAAAAAGAATGAGCCTTGGCTCAAGACGCATCCGAATGTGCGGTTTCATTTCACGCCGACAAGCGCGTCATGGCTCAATCAGGTCGAAGTATGGTTCTCGATCTTGCAGGGGCAGTCGCTCAGCGGCGCGTCCTTCACAAGCCTCAAACAGCTCGAGGAGCACATCGATGCATATATCAACGCATATAACGGGAAAGCTGAGCCCTTCGTCTGGACCAAGAAAAAGGTCCGTCAACGCCGGTTCAAAGGTCGCCGTATCACTCACCTCTGATTCCGGGTACTAGGTTCGCTCTTTGCTCGGAGGTCGTCAACGGCGACGCTGAGACTATGAACGAGAAACTGCCACGCGGTGTGAACACTGCAAGGGCAGCCGCCAGCACTAAAGCCCAGAACCCGCCTAGGAGAGCAGGACATTCGTGCCTAAAAGTAAGGTAAGAAACTAAGGTTTATTTCAACGCGAATAGAGCTTTAGTTGCGCGTGTTTCCTGGCTTTCATTATTGTCCGCAAATGAACCGTTTGCCGATACCGCTGGCTGCGCTGGGGGCGTTTCTGTTCGCCTTTTTGGTGGCGTTTTCAATTCCTAGATACAGCTCATCTTCTTCATTAGCCATCGCCGAGCCTTCTTCATCGACCGCTAAAGACAACGCCACCAACCAAACACAAGCGGAAGAAATAACGGACGGGGCAACCGTTCAAGCTTTTACGAAGGTCGTCGTCAATCAGGGGTTCAATTGTCCGCACGTAGTGGCTGTGATTAAACCAAAATATCAAACCGAACACGGACAACCGCTGATGGTTGCCTGTTCTGGTGGATTTTTCTATCGAGTGACAGTCCAGCCCCGGGGCACGGCGACAGTCGAACTTTGGAAATAACTGAAAAGCCGTCCTTGCTTCTCTCGCCGTCGTTGCCCGCTCGGCCCGCTTCACCCGCAACCCTCATGGGGCGGTTTCGTCGGCCCGCTGGACTGAGGGGCGCCGCACAACGGACACCGTGTCGTTACGTACATCGGCGTTACGATGTTCGAAAGTTTCGCCATCTCTCGGTATTCCTCCGCGAGCGTTCTGAGCTTTATCGCGATTGTTCGATCCGTGCATGTGTCGGCAAGCTGATCGCATCGTTCAGCGTCAACGGCCAAAGTCTCCGAACTTCGTCATTTCCTTTCTCCCGGTTCCCCCCGAGAGATTTTCCACGCGTCGAGTATGTGCGGCGCCAGCCATAAAACCACTCTTAAAGCCCGCCGAAAAAAATCGTGAACCTTCGATAACGCGTATGGCCGCGCCAGCTATTTTTCACGGCGTGTGTCGGAAACCCGACGTTGAGCCAAGCGGCATCACTGTCGCGAAGCATCCGCGCGGGAAACCCCGCGTTCGCAAAAAAATAGGGCCGCGCAGCGTTGGCTGGCGGCCCTGAAAGTCGGGTTTTGGGAAACCGAAATGTAGAGCCCGCACCGTAAGCCAACCCCATCGGGCCCGGCAACATTATTCAGCGGCTTGGGGACACTTCCCCCGATCTCCGTATTCTCCTAGGATTGCGGATCGTTATGGGGGTGCGGCGTTATGCTTACGATGTTCGTAGTTTTAGGGATTTGTTCTGCCTGCTTGGCCATTGCGGCATACGTGATGCAGACCGGCTCTGGCCGGGTGTGACCAGCTTAGTTGCAGCCCCGCCTAATCGTCGGTGGTCGACTGATGCCCGCAACCGCACCCGCTAAGCCCAAGCGGTGGCAGAGCTTGAACTGCCGGTTATCGGCATGGAGCCTACCCATGTCGGATATGGGGCCTCTACAAGAGAGGGAATAACCACCCATCATTTGAACGTAGGCTCCTTGAGTTCTCCAACCTTGGGAGAACCAAAGCTTTCCCTATCGAACTGGAATGCGGATGGACCGTGGGGGATTTGCCACCGCAAATCCCGGTTTATCGCGTTGTCCAACCATTCGATTTGGGAACGATTTTCGAAGCGAATACGCCAGATTGCTTTGTGCTGTGGCTCCGAGACGCCCAAATCGAAATCGAGCCGACCGACTATGATAGAATTCGCAACAATACGCTGGCGGTCTGGTTCTATTGTCGCTTCGCCTACCGTGACTTTATGAAAGAGAGACGCACGGTCGGCAAAATCTGGTCTCGCTACGAGACTTTTGGCGGTGGCAGCTTCAGTGAAATCGAGCGCCCAAATACAGCTACCAGACATAACCAAACGATAACACTGCACTGTCGCGCCCAGCGATAAATGCTCGCCATCGCGCTATCCCTTCATCGCGTCACGGCTGCATCGCGGAGCAGTGCTTGGCCTTTGGCGCGGGCTTTGGAGGGGGGTGGTTAGTTACCACGAGCCAAAGCCTGATGGTGCGCCACTCCCGCTAAAATCTGCGGTGAGGCTGTCTGTCGTACCCTCGACATCGACCGCAGCGAATACCGCCGCGCCGCTTCCGACCAAAAGGCCGAATAGTCAAGACCGCCGATTCCAGTGGCTGGATCGGCTGATGGGTTGTTGTTCCAGTTGCCGGCATCGACCTTAAACCACAAAAGTTTGGCACCAGTATCGGTCGCCTGACTGATGACTGAGCCGTTTGTCCATGTGGATATGTGGAAGGCGACTGACGAGTTCGCATCAACGGCATCTCTGTGAAAATAACCGATGCTGTTGCTGCCACCTAAGAACCCTGAATTTAGAGCCGCCGTGGCATTCGCCAAACCAACGCCAAGGGTGTCATTCCCGGTTACGTTAATCGTGACGTTGTGGAAGAACTTCCCGGTCGAATGGCTTGTGGTGCTTCTGACAATTGCCGTGCCACCCGTGCCGCTATTCGATGCGGTGAGTTTGTCGGGCGAAAGTGTAACTAGCGTTCCCTTGTCTAAAGGGTTCCACGTTGCACTGGCCGGTGCGCCGCTGGCCGCCTTTTACCGCCCGCCCCCATCAGCGAAATCATGTCTCCCGCGCGCACGATGGCCGGCGCACACAGCAATCCCGCCGCGCCGCCTAGCAATAGCTTTCGTCGCGCCATTCCGGTGTAGAGCTTCATTTCAGTCCCCTTTGTTTGGAATTGCCAACGCGACACTCACAACGCTGAAACAACCCTCACAAAGTCGGTACTTGATCGCTCGATTTAACCGCAGCCCGCTCGGCCCGCTTCTGATCCAGCGAGATCACGTTCGGCGCGTCCATGCCGGTGATCGGGACAAGATAAAGCCAGCCGGTGTTGCGGTACTGGGGCGGCGTCATGGCGCGCGCGATGTAGCGCTCATGCTCGGCCGGATCAATCTCGCTCATGGCGATTTCGCCCGGTGACGCACTTGCATTTCATTTCGAGCCGGCGCCCGGCTCTTGATCTCGGCAACCGCCTCATTGTCCTTCACGACGATGATGCGAAGCTTTCGCGTCCAAGGCGTGCTGCACAGCAAGGGGGTCGATTTTCTTGCGAACGAAATTGACCCGAACATCCTCAAGCTTCTCCCGAGCTTTGGCCAAGGTTATGTCTCGCGCTGAACCAAGCCCCATCCATCGGTTCGCGCCGCCGACAGTGAAGCGATAAATCCACGACTTAGATTTCGCGTTCTTGACCTGCAGGAAAAGCCCGGGCCCGAAACGATAGGTGCCGGGGGTGTCGAGCGATGCGATATCAGCCTGGGTGCGCCGAGTAGCCATTTTGTCCTCCGAACCTACGTGGAAACCCACGTGGTAATGCTGGACAGCACCAGACAATGGAAGATGGTCGGGTGACCAAAAGGCCCGAAATCATTGGCCTTCCCGGCAGTGCTGGACGGTGGCGGACGTATAACTGGCGGACGGGGTGAGATTCGAACCCACGGTACCCTTGCGGGTACGCCGGTTTTCAAGACCGGTGCCTTAAACCACTCGGCCACCCGTCCACATCCGTATTTGCTGCGATTTTGAGCGAAGAGCAACCTGCTATTTTGCCCTTTGCTACCGCTTTGCTACCCAATCTGAGGGCTTTTCGTTCTAACCGCTAGGGCGGTCCCTGCATCCACGTCGGGCACCAAAAACGCGATCTAGACTTTATCGATCGACGCGTCGCGAACCTGGTGCCATTTCCTAAAGACCAAATCACGCGCCAAGTGCTGCGGCGGATCGTACTGAGATGGCCGCGTAATGAGTGTACCGTGGTCCGTCGTCGATGCGGCCGGCAACAAGCATCCACCTATCCGCCCGGGGATGATATTGGTGCTGACGGGCATACTTTCAGCATCTCGCGGGCCATGTGATGCCGTCCCGGCGGCGTAGCGGCAAATACCTGTTTTGTCGGCTCCTCGTGGCGCTTCCACTTGGCTCCACATTTTTTGCAATGTGCTGTTTGCTCGCTGAATTCTAGCGATGTGACAAACGACGCCCACGTGTTGGACAGCCGTCACAACGTCCCTTCCTCGATCCGCAACACCGCGGGAGCCTTCGGGTTCTTGACCTTGACCCAGTGCTTGGCGCGGCCGGAACTGTAAGCAAAGTCACGACGCTTCGAGACGATACCCTCCATGCCGAGCTTGCAAGCGTGAGCAAATATCGTCGCGCCCTCGCCCTCTAGATGGTCGTTGTAGACAATCCCTGAGCGTCGGCGAGCGAGCAGATTCCGGAGCCGCTGCTTCCGATCGATCAGCGCCCGGCGGCGCAATTCCTCGCCATTCAACTCGATCAGATCGAAGGCGTACAAAAAACACTCATCGTCATAGCCTTTGCTGTGCAGACGGTCGAATACAGCCAGCCCATCCTCCCGACACACAACCCCTTCCCCGTCGATGTGGAATGAAGTCGCTTTGATCTGGCGGGCGGCATAGACGATCGCGGGAAAGCGTTTGGTCCAATCCGCACCCTTCCGAGTGTAGATGCAGACCGCATCACGGTTCCGCCGCACCATCAGCCGATAGCCGTCATGCTTGATTTCGTGAAGCCAAAGATCACCGGTCGGTGGCTCAGTCGCGACGGTCGGTAGACATGGCTCGATGAAGCCAGGCGCCGCAACTACGCTCGATGAATTGTTCCAGCGGGGCATGCCCCAAAATATATAGCCGGGGGCCTGGGTTTTGTGGAGTCCGCCCGAATCGCCTTACTGTTGTAAATAAACCCAATGAGGGGGCGGAACATGAAAACCAGTACCGTAAGCTTCACCTGCTTGTTAACGGTTTTGCTCGGCGCGAGTTCGGCCCTAGCGGCCGATTTGCCTATGAAGGCAGCGCCACTTTCGGCTCCCATCGCAGCCGGTTGGACCGGGTTTTATTTCGGTGTCAACGGAGGCTATGGGATTGGATCGGCTTCCGTTGAGCAATCGTCCACATTTACTTCAACCGCGCTGGGAACGAACACGCTCTTGAACCGCACGGGTCACAACACAATGACTGGTGCGCTGTTGGGCGGACAGATTGGATACAACTTGCAGCTCGGCGCGCCATGGCTGATTGGCGTTGAAGCCGACTGGCAATGGACATCGCAGAAAGGCAGCAGCGCTGTTTGCACGCCGCCGGCCGGCACAGTTGCGTTTTTCGGAGCGGGTGCGAACGGCTTGGGTTATTGCCTAGCCGACCAGCAGAAAATCAGAGACTTCGGCACGCTACGAGCCCGTGGTGGCGCCATTCTCAATGACAGCCTCTGGTATGCAACGGGCGGCCTAGCCTGGGGCAGCGTCAAGGACTCCGCCATCGCGACGAGTTCATCCAACCCGGTGATTTTCCCTGGGTTTGGATCGCCGGTTGCTGGTGCAGGTTCGTTCTCCTCGACGCAGGTCGGCTGGACTGTCGGCGCCGGCGTCGAGACGAAGCTAACTTGGTGGCGCGGCTGGTCCGCCAAATTTGAATACTTGCACGTGGACCTCGGCAGCCGCACGGAAACGATCGCGTTAGCCATCAACCCGGCCTTTGGCGCAGCATTCACAACTGGTGGCGTGGCGACCGCAACCTCTCGCACTAAGATCACTGATGACGTGATCCGGATCGGCTTAAATTACCAATGGGGTAGCTGGTACGCGACGCGCTAACTGTTTTTGCGGTCGCGAGTCCCCTACGCCTTGTCCGTTTTGCGGTCATGGTGCGGCTGGTCCGGCAAAGCCACCATACCCGCCGCGTAAAGCCTGCCGAACGCTTCCTGGAATTGCTGCGGAGCAAAGTCGAGACTTTCGGCATAACCGGCAAGCGGAATGCCCTCGACCGTTCGCTTAACGTGATGCCGATGTAGATCGACCACGACCATTTTTCGCGTCGCCCGCCATGCGCCTGAGATAACAGCGCCTTATCGTCTTGCTGATGGTCACGCCGACGCGAACTGGGAAAGAGCAGGCAACGTCCACGGCTAGACCACGCGCTTTCCACGTTGGACAGCATCCAATCACTATTCAGCGCCATAAAAAAACTTCAGCCATGGGATCGTAAACCCGCCGCGAGGCCGATCGCAGCTTGGGTCCAGTACAACGTTGCTGCAATCTTTAGAAAAGTCATACTGCACCCGCGACAACAGCTCCGCCACTTTATAAGCCGCTCGCCTCCGCCGCCACCATCTGGTACGCCAAGTAACCTAACCAAATAACCTTAAAGCGCGGGCCGACCTCAGAGACCGCACAACAACTGAAAGCCCTATCGCGGGTAACGGGCTGACGGAAGCCGGAATCGAAATCGGCCCGTACGAGCTATCGCCGAGCAAATAAACAGGTCCACCTATGGACCATGCCAACAGCGAAAGAATGGCGTGCGGGCTATATGTGAACTGCCTCGACTGCGGCCGCGAGGCAGACGGGCCACCTTGCGGTGCCCTGGTTAGCCACGCGCATGAAATGCAGCAAGTGCGGGAGCCATATATCAGCGTGCGGCCCTCTTGACATACGGGGACGCGGCACATCCCGCCGTCGGGCCCGGCTCCCTAATCGGTCTGGCAGTCCCCCAGCATCACCATCTTCGCGCCGGTGGAGCGGTCAACCCGCCAGCGGCGTTCACCCAAGATCGCCAGGTAACGGCCCGGGCATAGCAAGGTTGGCATCACGCTCGATCTCTCCATTCGCATGTCATGCCCGGGATGCAGGCTGACGCCGTTGTCAAGGTAACGCGGCGTTGAAAGCAGCCCCGCAAGCCCTAGCGAGCTGCCGTCCAGCACCTCCGCCAAGCATCGGAGGGCATCCACTCGATCAAACCCCTTCGCCCCTTCGATCTATGGCTGGATGCTCGGCTGCGGCGAGCCGCTGCCCTCGAGCACCGACGGCGTTGCTCAAGGGCCGGTAACCATGTGCTCGAGTTGGCCCGATTGCTGCTGGATTTCGACCTTTTCCAGGCGTAGATGTGCTTTGCCTCTGCACCCGCAAAGGCGGCCGCCGCCGGTGCTGCTAACACCGAACGGCGACCTAACCGTAACGAACTCGGGAGAGTCCGATGACGGCTGGCAGCCATTCTAGCGTCGATTCGACGCGTTTAATCCATCCCACAGCACCACCTGTTGATGCCGCCCTGGGCGACCGTGGCCAAGGCCATGCCGCGCGTCGACAGGCACATCGCCAACACCGCCATCACCAACCGGTAATCGATCGGACCTCCGGTCGTGTGGCGGTCGCCTGCGACCGCCACGTCACTGGTTGTGCGCCTGGTTCTGTTGGTCTGGGCGATAGCGTCGCATCATGATGCGATCCGTCGCCATTCTCGAACGAACTCGCCCACAAACTGTGAAGGCGTCCGGAGACCGATCCCAACCAAGGATCAAACTCATGTCTCTTGTCATCAATTCGTGCGATGCGACCAGTGGTGGCTACACCACCATCATCCAGCGGCCCGACAACGGTGTTACCGGTCTGCGCGTGCTGAGTGAGCCGTTTAGCACGCTCGCCGTTTGGGCCTTCCCGTTCTCGGCGATCCCTCAAGCCGCTCGGCTCGACGGCCTGCAGAAGCCCGGCCCTTACCTGCTCTGCAACACTCGGGAGGCCGAAACTTACGTCGGCGAGACCGGCAACCTTGCAAACCGCCTGCTAGACCACCTCAAGCACCCGACAAAGCAGTTTGCTACGGAAGTTTTCGGCATCACCAGTAAGGATGACAGCTTCAGCAAGAGGCACGCCGAGTTCGGCCAGAGCTATCTCTACGAGGCCGCCGAGAAGGCGGGGCTGGTGACGCTGGTCAACGACGTCAGGCCGCATAGAGTCGAGTTGGAGCCCCACGAAGTCGGTCCGCTCGTTCGGAAGCTCTCGGACGTGCAACGCCCGCTGTTCGACGGCGGCTGCCGGGCTCTTCATGACTGTAACCCGACCGCGCTATCCATGGCAGGCGTGGTCGAGACCGAGGGAACGGCTCCTAACGCCCTGGAGGAGGAAGGGGATGACGACTGCGGTGAGATGTTGATCGGTCTCACCACCGTTCCCCTCGGCGTTGAAGAGTCCGAACTGAAATACTTGCGACATCTGGGCTAGGGGCTATTCCTATCGGGGGCGGTTCATCGTCGCGGCCGGCAGCGAGGTGCGTACCGCTACAAATACGGGCGTCATCCCTGGCATCGTGAAGAAGCGCAACACGCTTGAGGCGCGCGGGCTGCTCGTGCCCATCGCTGGCGTTTCCGACCGCAAACGCCTCGTGGCTCCGATCATTCTTTGCTCGAAGGACAATGCGGCGAAGGTCTGCTCGGGCGCCATGATCGATTCCAATTCCTGGCGTGCGCTGGCTAATAACCAGCCGATGCTCATCGACCTCTAGATGATGGCGATGATCATGTCTCTCCTCATTACTGAACGCTTGTCCTCTCCGCGCGCAGCCATGCGCGCGGAGTTGAACAACATCAACCCTGCGCGCCGGCCCGTGCCTCTCTTGGCCTGGTGGCGTTACGTTGCCCATGGCCGCCATGGGAGCCGCGCACGACCATGCGATCCGTCGTACTCTTGGCAAAGTCGCGCTGACGGTCAGTCCCGCTGGCGGAACGCCGTGCACGGCGATGCCGCGGCCTCCATCGGTCTTGCGCTGCCGCTGTTGCCGGTGTTGGGACGACACCCGGACCGATCTGATCATGTCCGCGTTGTTGGGCTGCGCGATCGCGGGCGACGCCGCGGCGGCTCTCGTGCTTTCCCAAGGCCGCAAATCGTACCGGCGTTGGGTGTGCCTCACCGCACGATTCCGGGCAAGCGTGGACCCGCTCCAGGCTCGTCGCCAATGGTGAAGTCATCAACCGTCACCGATTGTCGTCACCGACCGCCCTCGCGGTTCGACCGCCCGACCGAGACGAGGAGCTAGCCACAATGGGCCAGCTTCGCACTCTCTTCACAACCGCTAGGCCTATCGCCGAGGCCCTGCTCGACCGGCTGCGGCGCCTTGGCTCGGGCGCGGAGGCCGGCGCTGGCCGTCGCGTCAGCGACCGTGCTCCTGCTGAGCAGGGTACCGACCCGACCGGCTGCCAGCGGAGCTACTGGAATGTCTGCAAAACTTTCATCGCCGCGCATGCCCCAGGGCCGCCAATATTGTCTGCGGACTGGATGAACTCGCGCTTCACTCGCGCGGGAGGTCGACCCATGTACTTTCGATTCTGGATCCCGGGCAGCCTGAGCCTACTGCATTGAGCTGCTGCAGCCGCGCCATGCTGCTCCGCCTGCGGTTTCACGATGTCAACGAGCGCTCGACCGGCGTGAAGTTGCCAACCGTCGACGACGTCGCCGCGATTCTCGCTTTTGGCTCTGGGCTTGGCGACGGGGCGCGGTTGCTGGTGCACTGCCATTTCGAAATTTCGCGGTCGACGGCGGCCATGGCGACGTTGATCGCGCGCGATACCTCGTTGAGCGGCGACGAGGTCTTCGCCCGCCTGCTGCGGATCAGGCCGCGCGCCGTGGCCGAATTCTCGCACGGTCCGACACGCTGAAGACGTCATGGGCTTTAGGGACAGGTTGATGCCCGCACTCGGGCGTCTTTATTCCCGCCAATTGCGCCGTGTTCCGGACATCGCCCAGTTCATGCGCATTCATCGCCCGTCGGAAACCTGCATGGCCGACGCGGCGGCCGTTATCGCCGGGGTAATTCCATGATCGTTTGCTACGATGTCGAGACGTCGGGCCTTGTGCGGGGCTTCGACCAAATCATGCAGTTTGGCGCCGTCCTCACCGACGACAATCTGCAGGAGCAGGACCGCTTCGACATCAGGTGCCGCCTCATGCCGCCCGTCGTGCCGGCGCCGGCTGCGATGCGCATCACCGGCCAGTGCATCGATGATCTGACCGATCCGTCTAGACCGTCGCACCTCCAGATGATTTCGGAAATCCGGGCGCGGCTGATGGCATGGACCCCTGCCCTGTTTGTCGGCTGGAATTCGCTGAAGTTCGACGAGGAATTTCTTCGCCAGGGATTTTACCAGACGCTTCATCCTCCCTATTTGACGAACACCGCCGGCAACTGCAGGGCCGATGTTCTTGATATTGTCCGGGCGGTCGCGGCACTGCGCCCTGCAACAGTGAGCGTGCCCCGCGCGGCCGATGGCAGGCCGTCGTTCCGCCTGGAGGCGTTGGCCCCCGCCAACGGGATTCCCCATGGCGATGCGCATGACGCCTTGGCCGACGTGCTTGCAACGCTGGAGGTGGCGCGCATGGTGCGGGATCGGGCGCCGGATTTGTGGACGCACTTTCTCGGTTTCGCAAGCAAATCTGCAGTCGGGCAGTTCATCGAGCGCGAGGGGGCTTTTGTCCACCTGGGGCGGCCGGGCGAGCCCGCTGCAATCGCAGCGATCGGGCCGAGCCCGCGTTATCCCAACATCATCCACTGCCTCGACCTGGCATGCGATCCTGAAGTGTTGGCAGCGTTGCCAAGCGACCGTCTCGCCGCCGCATTGAGCGGCCCGAGAGGATTTCTGAGGAAGCTGAAAACAAACTCTGCTCCGCTCCTTTGGCCGTTGCGGGATACACCAGAACATCTGCTCGGCGGAAGAGACGCCGGTGCGCTGGTCGCGAAGGCCCGCGCCCTGCAGGAGCGTCCGGAACTGGTGCACACTCTGCTCGCCTGCGCCGAAGCTTGCGAGAAGGTTTACCCACCATCCGCGCACGTCGAACGGCAGCTGTACGAAGGCGGCTTCTGGAGCGACCAGGACGACGAACTTCTCGCCCAATTCCATTCCTCGCCCTGGGAGGCCAGACCTTCATTGCTGCGCCAGCTGGCAGACCCGCGGTTGCGGCGGTTGGGCTGGCGCCTGCTGTTCATCGAGCGCCCGGACTTGTTGGCCGACGAAGACCGCGAAATTGCCGTCAAGGCGATGGCACTGCGGCTGCTGGGACTGACAGGCCGTGACCAACCGTGGCTGTCGCTGCCCGACGCGCTGCTCGCGCTCGAGGACGGCGTTCCGCCGGCCGAGGGACCAGGCGATAACACGATTGGCAGCTACCGTGCACGCTTGGCTGCCTGGCTTTTGAACTCTGCAGCGGTGCTCGACGAGGCCAAGAGCATGCGGCGACATGACCATCGGTCGTCGCTGGTCGACCGCGAGTGCCGCCATGACCGATGACATCGACCTCAACGCCTTGCAGCGTCCCGGCCCGTTCCCCGGTGACCCGAACGGCGATTACCCGACTCTGCACGACTGGAAGCCGCTGCGGTCCGGCAACGAGATACGTCTCAGCGGCAGCGTCAGGAACCATCCCGAGTTGGCCGACGGCGAGATCGTCACCAGCCCGTTGCGCGAGATTGCGTGCGACAGGTCGTGGTGCAGGACATTCAACACTCTCTATCGGCTCGGCGAGCCGGCATTGGAGAAAGCCGTTCCGGATCAGCCGTTGCCACTGCTGCTGCGTGTGCTCCTCGCCGAGTGTTGGCCGCAGGCCTCCAGGATCGCCTGCGACGCGATGATGCCGTATCGGCTGTTGCTCGATCCGCAGGCGGATACCGACTTCGTTGAAATCAAACTCCATGCCGACACCATGGCATTGAGCGAAGGCCAGCAGCGGGCGGCCGCCATCCATGCCCGGATTGCCGACGGCGCGATGCCGCACTCGGTCGTCGATGCATGGCAGGCTCTGGCGGCCGAGACCTCGACACCCGGTGCCTGCAGGCCGACGGCGATGGCCGGCGCCGCGGCGTTCGACAGATGGTATGCGAAAGCAGCGGAAGACGAGACGGCGCGTCTGCTGCGGAGGAGACTGGCCGGTTGGCGCGAACTTGCCGACGAGGACCGAAGGCCGCTGAACGGTTCCGCGCCCGACCAATTCAAGCTCGCCCAGGCGCTCGGCGAGGAAGACCCGGACGAGGAGGAAACTCCCGAAGGTGGGCTGCTCGCGACACTGCGCCGTCTCGGGCCGATCGAGGATATCCATCCGGAGACGCTGGCGTGGTTCGCCGCATCGATGCCGACACGGCGCATGGCGGCCGATCTCGTCGTCCGGGTGAGCCGCAAAACACTTGTCACCGGCGAAGGCGCCGAGGCGCTTGTCGCGTTCGGCGGCGACAACGGCTTCGACGGGCCGATGTCGATCAACAGTGCATCCTCCATGAGCCGCCGTCTGCAAGAGATTGCCAGGGGAATGGGAAGCAATCCTGCGGCGCCGGTGCTCGCTGGCCTCGCTCGGGCGTGGTCGGTGCTGGCGGCGGATATGGCCTGGCGCCAGACCAGCGTTAGGGATGCCGCCCGTGCCGTCACCCGCGCGGCCGAAATTCATGCGCGGAGCCTGATGCCGGGCGAACCGACGGAGACGTTCCGCAACAGATCGGCCGCCCTGCTGGCGGCATGGGCGCTCCTCTCGACCGGGCCGGAGGACGTTGCCGACGAGCCGAAGGACGACGCGATCATGGCCGCGCACTTTCACAGGAAGCGATTGTGCAAGTCCATCGGCAGCATCGACGACGACGGCGAAGAGGCCGAGCCCGAACCGATGGCGGACGGCGTGATCGTGCTGGCGGCAGTCGGCGGCACAACCCACACGGCGACCGGAAAGGAAGCGGCAAAGGAATTCGAATTGATCGCTGGCCGGCCTGTGCCGCTCGCTCCGGTGCCGGACCTTGCCGAAGCGCGCTCAAAGCTCGCCGCCGAATTCCCGTATGCGCTGTCGGCTATCGATCTGCTGCTGGCGGATCTCGCCGGCCAGCAGCACATCCATTTCAGGGCTTCCGTCCTGCTCGGGATGCCCGGGGGAGGCAAGACGCGGTTCATTAGAAAGCTGGCTTCCGCATTATCGGTGCCGGTGAGTTGATTTGACGGCTCGGGCAGCAGCGACAACGCCTTCGGCGGCACACCGAGAAGGTGGTCGAGCGGAGAACCGTGCTTCCCGCTCCGCGCGATCCAGGCCGCAGGGATTGCCAATCCGATCTGTCACGTGGACGAAATTGACAAGGCCGCCGGCAACAGCCGGCACAACGGCTCGCTGACCCAGGCTTTGCTGCCGATGTGCGAACCGGAAAATTCTAAGCGGTTCGCCGACCCTTTTGTGCAATCGGACGTGGATCTCAGTTTTGTTTCGTTCCTGCTGACCGCGAACGACGACACCGGACTGCCAGCGCCGCTGCGCGACCGGCTCCGCGTCATCAGGATTCCGCAGCCGACAATCCAGGATCTGCCGGCCATCTCGCATGGCCTCGTCGAGGATATTATGACCGAGAAAGGCGCGAAGGATTTTGCCGTGCCGCTCACCCCGGACGAACGGGCGATAGCCGCCGGACTGTGGCGAGGCGGCAGCATCAGGAAACTGCGCGCGATCATCGAGCGGCTGCTGTCGCGTCGCGACGAACAGGCGGCGAGGCACTGACGATGACGCTCCTACACCGAACAGGATCCCACGCCGATGCGCCTCTCTTGGTGAACTGGTTGATCCATGCCGGCGTCCGGGGCGGCCGCCGATGCTGTGTCGCATGCACGCTTGCATGAAGGACAGCGCATCGAATTGACGAGACATCTGTCGGTCCTTCCATAGCAACGAATTTAAACGTCCGATCTCGAGAGCTGGCGGCGCGCCTTTCTATTTTTCTGCTTCAAACCGATGTCG
Organism: uncultured Alphaproteobacteria bacterium; assembly: GCA_963785665.1. GTDB lineage: Bacteria > Pseudomonadota > Alphaproteobacteria > Rhizobiales > Xanthobacteraceae > Z2-YC6860. The sequence continues at coordinate 246,498 of CAWAWF010000008.1, read as the reverse complement.
ACGTTGATGTGCCAATAAATTCTGATGACTGTGCATCTCTGATAGAGTGCATGTTGCTGTCAGGGCCTCAAAAGAACATTTCATGACGATGCTTATTCACCACGATGCCTTGATGCCTTGATGCCTTGATGCCTTGCTGCCTTGCTGCCTTGCTGCCTTGCTGCCTTGCTGCCTTGCTGCCTTGCTGCCTTGCTGCCTTGCTGCCTTGCTGCCTTGCTGCCTTGCTGCCTTGCTGCCTTGCTGCCTTGCTGCCTTGCTGCCTTGCTGCCTTGCTGCCTTGCTGCCTTGCTGCCTTGCTGCCTTGCTGCCTTGCTGCCTTCTGCCTGCTGCCTTGCTGCCTCGATGCGCTGATGTCTTGCTGCCTTGCTGCCTCGATGTCTTGCTGCGCTGATGTTCTTGCTGCGCTGATGTCTTGCTGCGCTGATGTCTTGCTGCGCTGATGTCTTGCTGCGCTGATGTCTTGCTGCGCTGATGTCTTGCTGCGCTGATGTCTTGCTGCGCTGATGTCTTGCTGCGCTGTCGGATTTGCAATGCTGGGCAAGGATCACGAGAACGTGATTGAATAACTTGCGAAAATACCTCGAAAATAATTTGTTGACCAAGCCTGACAGGGCTCAAAAAAAAGAGGCCGACGATGTGACGCCGCTCGCAGCCGGCGCGTTCTCACGAACGGCCCGCGCCTATTGACGTTCTCAGTCAAAATTGCGCTCTAGCCGCGGTGTGTCGGGAGCACCGCGCCATGATTGCTGTTGGATTTCTTACGATGAAGGGTGGGGCCGGCAAGAGCACGGCGGTGACGAACGTTGCGGTCGTCGCATTTCAGCGTGGATTGCGCGTTCTTGTAATCGACGTCGATCCGCAGCAAACAACGGCGAAATGGGCTGACCGTCGTCAGCATCCTGGCCCGACGGTGGTCGCCGCCAGCGCGAGCAATCTGAACCGGGTTCTCAGGCAGGCGCATGAGCAAGCCTACGATTTCGTAGTGGTCGATTGTCCGGGCCAGGACGCTCGCGCGCTGGCGACCGTCGCGCTCGCCGCGGATTATTCGGTTTTGGTGATGCGCCCGTCGATGCCCGATTTCGAGGTCGCTGCAATCGTCCGCGACGCACTTGTCGAGTGGCGGCGTCCTTACGCCCTATTGCTTTCACAGGCCCCGCCGACCTTCAGCAGGCGGCTGCAAGCCTGGTGCCGAACATGCCGCGCCCTTGGCACTTTTGTCGAAGCGCAACTGGTTTCTCGGGTCGATTATCAGGACGCCTTGGCGGACGGTTTCGGCGTGACCGAATGGGCACCGACGGGTCCCGCGGCAGCGGAGGCGCATGCGGTGTTCGAATGGATTTGGAACCAAGCCTCGGGAGACCAAAATGACGAAATGCAAGTCGCCTGACGGCGCTGCTACCATGGCGCTGGCCGCTTTGAATGGTAAGAAGCCGCCAGCTTTGAATGGTCGGCAAGGGGCAGGTTCGTCGATATCCGGCCGGGTAAGTGTGCAGCGTACGACACTCTCGGCACCCGCGAGCGCCATGAGGGATGCACGAAAGCTCGCCGCCGACCTCGACGCCGATCTAAACGATGTGTTTCAGCTCGGTCTGAATTGGGTCTTGGTTCGCTCCGGTTATGATCCGGTTCCGGGTCTCGATCCCAAACTTGAAAACCGCCTCGACGCCGTTCGGAGCGCCAATTCGTCGCGCAATATTCACCGCTCTGCCGATGACGGCACGAGCCCGCCGTTGGCCGCGATCTGATGCCGATGTGTTTGCAGCGCCTCAAGTCTGCCGGGTGCCCTCTGGGGCGGGTCGAGCAGCCGTTCGAGCTAGCCAGCTCCTGCCTCCCTCAGCAGCTCAGTTTCGAACACTTGCCAAGACACCTCGGACAATCGAGATCGGCAACGCCAAATCCGCAACCAGCCAACATCTAGTTAATCAATCGTGCGGTGCCAGGAGTGCGTCAGTATTCGAGCGTCCCTCATCCCTCTGTTGAGTGAGTTCACTCAATCACATGAGGATCGAACATGACTACCACCGACAAGAACGTCACCGGTACGTCCGGCACGAACCCGCCGACAGCGTGCGCCGAGGACACCGGCCCCTCCGCGCTCGCCTATCTCCGTCGGCACACCAGCGTGTCGGCGCCCCATTGCCGCGCATCGATCACGCGATCGAGCTGTTGCAGCGTTGCAGCGGCAGAATCTTCTCGCTTCGGTCCCCGGCAAGACCGGCTGGTTCGCCGCATCGGCTGCGATCCATGAGGCGGCGTAAACCGGTGTCAACGCCCCTGGCCGAGGGCTGTCGCGACCCACGCCACGGGCGGGCCGTTGACAGACGGCCCTCGACGCCGGGCAATCGCACCTCCGCCCTGTCCGAAGATCTCGTCAGCCGCCGGCAACGCCTCCGACCCGTTTCAGCCCGAGAGACGGCCGGAGGCGCTGCCGAGGCCCGGGAGAAGAGGTTGTGTTGCGGGGCGCGGGACGCCCTCACCCTCAGGGTTAGACCTCCGGTGCGCCTCCCAGCGCCTTCCAGGCCCATCCGCCCCTCTCGGCGCCGCCGCGCCCCGGTCCGTCTCCACCAGACGTCCCGGAATCGGTGTTGCCAGGCCGCGTCGCCGCGACGATTTTCGGTGGGCTTGATCACGCAAGCGGCTCGCGAACATGCCGGATCGGGGAAATGCGCCAACATCTGTCCGACGGAATTTCCGTCCGACGAGCTACACGGGGTGCGCCGGGAAATCTCATCGGGCAGCCGTTGGCGCGCCGGGTTCGTAACGTGGGGAGTAAACCCGCCAGCTCCCTAAAAATCGCCGGCTCGCTCAATCCGGCTTTCTGATCGCTGCCGAATTGTAGCGAGAGGTTTTTTGGGGGCGTGTACCGACAACTGACTCTCAGGAGGACAAGATGGTTGACATGACGGACCTGTTAGATGACACCGCCGTGGCCGACGAAAGCCCCGGCAAATGCGCCGGCTTTGCCTTTCTTCGGACGAAGATCGCGGCCCGAAGCGCGCGGGCCATGGACTGGCCGATGGTCCCGCTATCGGTCATGGAGCAATGGAAGAGCGAGTTCAAATCTCTTCAGTTTGAGGAGCTCGTCGATAGCCCTCTCCCACTACCGCCAGTGTGGGTGGTGGCGCCGCCTCTGCCTGGCGAATTTCCGGATTTTACTTTTCCAGCCTTCGCGATGCCCGCCGTAGAAGATGCCGACATTGCACTTATGCCCAGCGACCCGCGTTTGGTCTCGCGTTCATGGCGCTCCTGGCACCCCTTTCGCGAGCAATCACTGGCGCCGTTCGGCGTCGACCTTCAGGAACTGCGCATCCTCGCGGCGGCACGGAAGGCTGAACTCGCCAAGAGGCCGCCGGCTTTAGAAGTCGACACCGAACCGACGACTGTGGCGCGCAACCTCGATCGCGGGCGAATCCTTATGGACCGTTACCGTCGAGAGTGTGGGGTCTTGGCCATGCCGCACCATGCAGCTTCGATTGCGGAGTTTTCCAATTGGGTTCTGTCCTTCAAATGCCAGGTCGCTCCGGGCACCTTTCGCGAGTACCGCGCGGCCGCACTTGAGGTCGCCAATGCCTGGCCGGATTTCGAAAGACACTACGCAGTCGCCCAGCTCGAAGCCGACGCCGGCTACGACGCCGACGAGAACCGTTCAAATCCGCTTGGCGCCGGCGGCGAAATTCGCCGTGAGCGCCGCATTGAAAAAGCCGACTTCGATGAGATTCTGTCCGAGCTTGCCGATCTGGCGCAGCGGCTCCAAACCGTCCCCAATTGGCTCAGCGACATCATGACTGCCGGGATCCACACCGGCGTCGCGCCGATGACGTGGCCCACCACCTCCATTGAGATTCGATCCGATCCCGTCCGCAAAACCCGCCGAGCCTGGTTGCACAACGTCAATCCCCGGGGAGCCGAATTGGCGTCGCCGTTTGCAAGGAGCCTGGACATCTCGAATTTTTCGCCCGCGGCGTATGATTCCGTGAAGCGAGTTGTGGATCGGGCGCACAACTGGACCCACGATCAGAAGTATAACACCAGGCTCTCGCAGTGCTCCCAGCTTTTGTCCAAGGTCTGCGGAAGGCTCTTTCCGAAGAAGCGCATTCGGTACAGCCTGTACGCCATCGGACACCAGTACGCGGCGAACATGCGAGCCGCTTACGGCGAGGCAAAAGCTGCAGCGCTCATCGGCGAAACCCGAAACGAAAAACCCGATCATTACGTCAACATCCGTGCTGCCTGGCGTGAAGACGAGATCACGGAGATCGCTGCTCCTCAAGCGGGCCAGGTTCAGTTGATGGCTCGGCGATTGGTCTACCAGCGGACCCGCGAGCGAGCGAAAACACTCCTGGCAAATCGGAGGGAGCTCGGCGGCTAAGGCGCCAGCCGAGAACAAATCTTGATCTCGTGGGTTGGCGTTTCGTGGACCGGCATCCGTCGGCCAGCTCCGTCAGGGCTCTGCATAGAGACGCATTCGTCATGGGCCGGGGAGGTCCGGACGGATTCAGCGGCCGCATGAGGTGGTGCTGCGAAATCTCGACAAGGGCTACGACCATGCGTGTTTTCTCTAGGCGCTTGATTGATCGAATTGGATGGCAGCGACTTGCGGGTTCACTCGCTCGAACACCGCAAGCGCCGTCTTCGTTCCTTGATCGGTGCCCGGCGCAGCATGACCATTTTAGAACTCATTGAACCCGTGGCGTGGTTATGATTCAAGCTGCTGATGTGGACACCAGCAGCACGTGGCCGAATGGCCGAGATTTCGAAAATGACCAAGCGTGACCCGACCGATTTGACGGATGAGGAATGGATCTGGATCGCTCCCTTCCCACCGGGGCCAGAACCGGGCGACCACCAGGTGTGGATTTGCGCGAGGTTTTGAACGCCATCCGCTATTTGGCGCGGGCTGGTTGTGGCTGGCGGATGTTGCGGGTGTCCGGGATTTTCTTATCGTCCAGTCGGTCGCGTTGAAATGCGGAAAGCACGATCTCAATGATGTTGGCACGCGCGGGAGCTTCCAAGAGCGGCGCTATGAAAGAGCCGTGAACTCTCGCTGGGTCTCTGTCCCGCATTTCGGACAGCGATACGTTGCCGTAAAATTCTGAGCTTCGGCGGCCGGCACCATGGTGCGAACCGTCATTTCAACCGAACACCCAGGGCAAGTGACGTGAGGGGCGGAACCAATAAGGCGGGCGAAGTCGCGTTCTAACTCCATCTCAAGGTCGCCTGTGCGCAATCACCAGCCGCAGGTCATCTCGCAGGTCCGCGCGAGCGCAACGTTGCGGATAACGGCGGTCCAGCAGTACCGTCCCAGTTGCCAGAGATCATCTGCACGCGCTGCCTCGGCCCCCAGCCGAAGCATGCATTGGAGGTGCCGGTCCAATAGCGGCCATTGATAATGTAAGTGCGGCCCGGCGGCTTGATCGACACCTCAACAACATGCTCGTAGGCTGGAGGCCAGTGTCGCACCCCGTAGACGCGGGGAACGGCGGCCTCGTCGGCCGACGCACACTGTCAGGACCGTGAAGGAAACCACGCATGATACGACGACATTTAGCCACCACCGCAGCATTTTCGATCTCCGTATCGTAAACGTGTCTGCAGCCACGGTAGCCTAGTCTAGTCGCAGCGGGTTTGCCATCCTTCTTGGCTACAGTTCGTCTTCGCGGACTTCCCAAAAGGCGACCGCCGACCGCGCTGCGATCGAGGAAGGTGGCTTCTCCTGTCGGCGACCGATGCGTTCCTCCGCACCTGAAGGATGCGGCAAAAACATTCGTCAACAAGGACACGGCCAATTTGAAAGTGGGATGAGCCGTACAAAAGAAAAGCCCCGCGACGTAGCGGGGCCTCTCTCACTCCTCGGAAAACTGTTGCCTTACTTCTGGTTTTGCTGACCGCCCTGCTGGCCACCTTGGCCGCCCTGCTGTCCGCCCTGACCGGGCTTCTGTGTCTGCTGGCCAGGGGTGCCCTGCTGGCCACCCTGCTGCTGGCCCGGCTTGTTCTGGTCTTGCTGGCCGCCCTGATTCTGCTGGCCGCCTTGGTTCTGTTGGTTCACTTCAATGCTCCTGGGTTCCTCCCGACATAAGATAACGGCCGCGTGGCGGGGAAGTTCCTGCGCGATACGGCCGAGGGTGCGGTAGAATAAGCGGCTGTTCTTTCTTTTGCGGCGGGCGACAACGCATACCTTGTTTAAGCGCACGAGGCTCTACGTGTCTGCGCCCGCCCATGACCAACAAGCTCTACATAGGATTAGATGCGCTCCTATCGTCTCTCGGTCGCTCCTCTGTTGCCAGATGAGCCGACAGACCTTGCACTCCCACAAATCCTGAAAGCTGTCGTCAATGTTCTGTACCGTGCGAGCTAACAGCGTTGCGCATCCGCAATTCGGACAGGTCGGCTTCCCCAGCATGATCGGGCGTTATGGATGATTCACTGTGTAAGAAAGACATGCTCGTGGACAGCGTAACTGACATGGCCGCATCTTCCTTCAAGGAAATCCCCCAAGTGATGGACTCGATAGAGAAGGAGCTTTAGGTACGGTCAAAGCAAAGAGCCGCCCGTTGCAGGACGGCTCTTACCATCGCGATGGGCTACTACTTCGTTTTCGACATCTGCGATGTATCAGGCGTCGTGCTGCCGGTGGTCGATGTCGGCGCGGCGCTGTTGCTGCTATTGCTGCTGCTGTTGTTAGCGCTCGTGTCCGTGATCGGCACTTCGGTCAGCATCGTCATCGAGTTCGGGCTGACCCGCATTAGCACCTTGTTGCCGTCCTTGTTCTTGGCGCTGACAAGGAAGGAACTCGGGACGATCTCCACTTCCGTGTAACCGGCGCCGGTCATCTTCTGGCGCAGCTCCTGCGGAATGCTCTGCGTCGTCTGTGAGCTCGAAGTAGCGGCCGGCATGGAAGGTGTGGAAGGTGTGGAAGTAGACGTGCTGTCGGCTGCCATCGCGCCGTGAGTGAGGCCGGCGAACAACAAAGCGGCGGTAAGTATGCGACTCAACATAGCGGTATCCTCTTTGAGACATCGCCCCAGTCTCAACGGGCCATGTCAACCATCGTTCCGTCCGGAATCAAGGGCGTTCCACCTTCTTCTCCCGTGCTGAGCAAGAGAGACTTCGGTACGCATACGCGCGCACTCGACATTGTGACGCCGCTCGACAGATCCCAAAGGAAGCTGGGCCTGCACAAGTTGCACAGCGGCGCCGATCTATGAACGGTGAGACTGGATGGCCGTTCCAGCCTTTTTGGGGTGGCCCTCGCCATATGCCAGCATTCCCACCAATATCTGGCCCAGGAATTAGCTCACTTGGAGGCACACAGGACGACCATGTTTGATGGATCCAGCGTTACGCAGTCGCCGCGCGGACGCACAGCATCATCATCGGCTTCCATCTTCAAGCCCGGCCAGGTGGTCATCGCTTGTGTGTTGTCATGGCTGGGGGTCACCTCAGCCGCCTTTGCCATCTCGGTTCGCCACACCCATGCGGCGTCTGCTTTCGCCTCCAGTCTCTCTGCCAACTTTGTGAAGCTGCCCGGCGCTGGTGGCTTCGAAGAGGCTTTGTACTGAGACGGGCCGATTAAGATTACCGAGCGAAGCGCCTTGCCCACGACTTGCACGATGCTACGACAAGGTTATTCGCAGACGTTCGATTCGCAGTTTTTGTGCTGACCATCACACCGCTTAGAGGAAATGGCACCTACGCTTCAAAACACAGAGGGCATCAGCCCCGTCGAACCCAGGGACGTGTCGTGGCTTATTCGATCTATTCCGCCAATCGAGGCACCCACCTCAAGATTGTTCTGGTGACCCTGATTGCGAGCATCATCATCGTCGGGCTCGGCATCGCCGCAGGACCTCGGCTGCATAACACCAGCCAGCTCGAAGCAACGGCACATGATGTGCTGAGGGCTGGCAAGGCGGTCAATTGGACGAGCAGCGAAAGCGCCGTCCTCCGCTAAAGAGCGCTTAAGCGCGGGCGCGTCCTTAATGGCAGCGTTTTAAGCCACTTGTCGATGTCGGCGGCGATCCGCTCCCAGGTCTCCGCCATATGCTCGAACATGATCTTGTATTCGGTCTTGGTGCCCGATCTGCGAACTGGCCGTAAATCGGGGCCGAACTTGGCCCCGAACAAATGCCAGCAATTCCTTGTAGTGAATAACAGATCTACGTCGGAGTGGGGGTCCCGATCGGCGCCGATCGTGACCCGACCGGCTTTTTCAAATTACCTTCAGAGCGTTGCTGACGATATTTGCGGCAGCAAGACGCCGGGTGGGTGGCTAACGTCAACGCATCGAGCAAATCTGGCGGCTGGAGGGCTGAAGTTCCGCAAAAGCAGCCAAAGAGAGGCCGGCTCTGGCTCAATGAGGGCTCGTGCAACCGCGGCGCATCAAACCGCAGGCTCCCGGGCTTGCCAGCGAAGCCGAAATTCCGGCGGGACGCGGGACGTGGCAATCTACAGGGCGATTTCAGCGCCGCGCGTCCCCGCAGGGCCCTCAAGTAGCCTTCGGCGGCGTTCTAGCGGTGAACGTCACGCGCTCAGCCCGCGCCTCCCGGGGTCTGTAGATGCTGGAATTCGACCTCGAAGCTGTATTCCGCCCGGCCGCGGTTCACTGGGCTGGGCGGGCTCCTGGGGCGACGGGACCAGCACCGGCTTGATTGATGAGGTCGGCGGGTCGTCCGCTTTGACCACGATACGCTCCGCGGCTGGTAACGGCCGGATGGGGGCGGCCCCCAATCCGGCGGGTGGCGTAGTCCGTTGCCTCGCGGACGGCATCCACCAAAGGCTTGATGCGTTCCGGCCGCTTTTTTTTGTAATCGACGGGCACTGGTTGCCAAGGAAACGTGCTGCCCGGCCGATCTAGCCGATAGAGTTCAAGGCGATCGTCGCGGAAAATGAGGCGAACGCGATCACCGATGGGGACCTGACTCGAGGTGAGGCCGAACTCCGGGCGAAGATCATCCTCGGTGGGCGCGACGAGGAATATCGACCTGCCAAGCCGAGCAGCGCGAATCCAGGTCCGCCGTCGCGGCGAGGCCGATCCGATCGTTGTGCTCGGCCTTGCTGACGGTGCCTGAGCACCAAGTGGATTGATGCGGAACGAGACGAGTGCATGGCCGGCTCGACACCGTAGTGCGATCAGCCCTCCCGCCGGAAACTCGGCACCGATTGATAAAGCAAGCTGAGGGCCGATGCTCGTGCCGTGGCGCGCGCGCCCGCCGGTGCTCATGGAAGCGGGCACCAGCGATGAATCGCATCACGTTTCTGCCGCAGAGTTGACTCTCGATGGCACATCACACTGGGGAGGCGGCCATGTGGATCACGATGATGCTGAATGTGCTGGCTGTCTCGGCGTGCTTTGCGGTGGCCGCGTTCGTTCTGCAGCGTTAGGCGGGCCGCATCTGGGACTGCGGCCCTTTAATGCGCGGTTCACGCTGTGCAACTCACGCAGGTCCTTCCCTCCTAAAGGCCAGCAGCAAGAGCCACATCGAAACGGGCCGAATTCCGGGGGGGGGGGGGCATCAGGTTTGCAAATTGCTGCGAGAATGAGACGGCGTGCCCCAGAAGACCAGACGTTGCAGGCTGTTGACCTCCAAGGAGGTGCCCGCCTGCCTCGGCGTCACCTTTGCTTTGGGCGAAAGTCCTGATCGGGAAAGGTCGATGCGTTCGGAACCTTGATCACCACCTGCCCGACGTTCGCCGCCTGATGGCAGGCGTTGCAGCCTTCGGTGAGCTTTTCGTAGCCGGCATCGAAAGCCGCCTGGTTCTCGGCGATCGATAGCCTTGTCGACCTCGTCCATCGGACCTTTGGCGATAGCATCGATCATGCCGCCCAGCGGCAAGCCTTTGTACCGCGGCCAGACGCGGACGGCGCGATCGAACGCCTCCTGCAATTCGTGCAATTCGTATTTCGCGTAGACCCAATTCTGCGCGCTGCCCGGCCAACCGCAGCTTGATGTGCCGCGGCTGCACCGTCATGGTCATGAGGTCGCCGAGACCTGGCCGATACGGCTCCGGCGCGGGCGGCGCGCTCTGCGCCAAAGCCGCCGGCACGGCGAGCGCAGCAGCGATGATCGCAACCGATATCCTCATTGGCCGCCTCCCCTACTCCTGCAGCGCCAGCTCACGCTTGGCCCGCAATGACGGCAGCGCGATCAGCAGCATCATCAGCGCCGCCGCGATCAGAAAGGCGGCCGAAAGCGGCCGGGTCACAAAAACCGTGACGTCGCCGAAGTTGATCATCATGGCGCGGCGCATCTGCTCCTCCATCATCGGACCCAGGATGAAGCCGAGGATGAGCGGGGCCGGCTCGCAGTCGAGCTTCAGCAGCACATAGGCGATTGCGCTCAGGCCGGCGAGCACGTAGACGTCGAAAATCTTGTTGTCGACGGTGTAAACCCCGATGCAACAGAACACGAAGATCGCCGGGTACAGCAGCCGATACGGCACCGCCAGAAGCTTCACCCAGAGTCCGATCAGCGGCAGATTGAGCACCAACAGCATCAGGTTGCCGACCCACATGCTGGCGACCAGCCCCCAGAACAGCTCCGGCCGCTCGGTCATCACCTGCGGGCCCGGCGCGATGCCCTGGATCATCAGCGCGCCGATCATGAGCGCCATGGTCGGGTTGGACGGGATGCCGAGCGTCAGCATGGGAATAAAGGAGGTCTGCGCGCCGGCGTTGTTGGCGGATTCCGGCGCCGCAACGCCGCGGATGTCGCCATTCCCGAAGTTGCGCGGCGGTTTCGCGATCTTCTTCTCGAACATGTAGGCGGCGAACGAGGCCAGCAGCGCACCGCCTCCCGGCAGGATGCCGAGGATCGAGCCCAGCGCCGTGCCGCGCGCGATCGACCAGCCGCAGATCCGGAGGTCGGCCCACGTCGGCAGCACGCTGCCAAGCCGATCGCGGTAGACGTCGGTCTTGTCGGTGTGTTCGAGGTTGACGACGACGTCGGTGATGCCGAAGAAAGCCATCGCCAGCGCCACGAAGCCGATGCCGTCGGTGAGCTCGTCTTGTCCGAAGGCGAAGCGGATCGTCCCGGAATTGACGTCGGTGCCGACCAGGCCGAGCAGGATGCCGAAGCAGACCATCGCGATCGCCTTGAGCAGCGAGCCGCGCGCCAGCACCACCGCGGCGATCAGGCCGAACACCATCAGCGAGAAATACTCCGCGGGTCCGAATTTCAGCGCCAGTTCGGCAAGCGGCGGCGCGAAATAGGCGACGACGAGCGTGGCGATGCAGCCTGCGATGAACGAGCCGATCGCAGCGATGCCGAGCGCCGGCCCGGCGCGGCCCTTGCGCGCCAGCTGATGGCCGTCGAGCGTGGTGACGACGGAGGACGATTCACCCGGGATGTTGACCAGGATCGCCGTGGTCGAGCCGCCGTATTGCGCGCCGTAGTAGATGCCGGCCAGCATGATCAAGCGCCGGCGCGGGGCCGAGCCCGAAGGTGAACGGCAGCAGCATCGCCACCGTCGCCACCGGGCCGATGCCCGGCAGCACGCCGACCAGGGTGCCGAGAAAGCAGCCGATGAAGCAGTAGACGATGTTCTGCCAGGTCAGCGCGACGCCGAGGCCGAAAGCAAGATTGCCGAGCGTTTCCATGCGCTCACGCTCCGGGCCAGAGCGGGATCGGCAGGCCGAGCAGCCAGACGAACACCGCCGACCGAAAACGCGATCAGCGCCACGGCGAGCCCGACTGTCTCCAGCGGCCGGCTCTCATTGCGAAGCCACCGCGGCGACAAGCACCAGCGCAGCGACCGCGGCGATCAGCCCGAGATGGGCCAGCGCCACACCGAACAGCGCCATGGCGACGAGAGCTGATGACGATCGGGCGGGCGTGGAAGCGCGGCACCGGCGGACCGTCGATGGCGAAAGCCCGCAGCGCGATGACGAGCCCCAGCAACGCCAGCAGCGCGCCGACCAGTGTCGGAAACAGCGCCGGTCCCATGCGGTGCATGTTCCCCATGCCATAGCGTTGCGACAAGCCAGATGAAGCCCGCCGCCACCGCGATGAAAAACAGGCCGGACCAGAAGTCCTTGGGAGAGCGAATTTTCATGCCCGCGGTTTCTGCTCTCTTGTTCGCCTTCGGGAAGAGGTTTGTGTGTGCGCTGCAGCCTTCGCAGCTCAGTCCGCCCTGATCTTGGCCTTTTCGACGATCACCGCGATGCTTTCGGTGGCTTTCTTGATCTTTGCGTCCAGCTCGGCCGGTGTCGAAGGCGTGGTTTCGACGCCGCCGGCAGCGAAGCGCTCCTTGACGTCCGGCATGTTAAGTATCTTCACCACCTCGGCGTTGATTTTCTCGATGATCGGCTGCGGCGTGCCTTTGGGCGCCAGCAGCAACGTCCAGTTTGAGGCATCGACGTCCTTCACGCCCTGCGACTTGCAGGGTCGGCCATTCCGGATTGAATTTCGACGGCTGCGCGCCGGTGACAGCGACCACGCGCACACGCCCGGACTTGAGATGCGGCGTGGCCGACGAACTTGCCATCACGCCGAGCGGAATGTCCCCGCCCGCGACCGCCGCGGCCTCGGGCGCGCCGCCCTTGTAGGGGATGTGCTGGAACTGGGTGCCGGTGTTGAGCGCCATCCATTCGATGACGATTTGGTTGATGCTGCCGTTGCCGGGCGAGCCGACCGAGATGCGGCCAGGCTCCTTCTTGGCGCCTGCGATCACGTCGGCGACGGTCTTGAACGGCGAGTTGGCATTGGCCGCCAGCACCATCGGCGCGTCGCTGACCGCGGCGATCGAGACGAAGTCGCGCTGGACGTTGTACGGCATCTCCTTGAACAGCGCCGGATTGATCGCGACATCGCCGACCGTCGCCATTGTCAGCGTATAGCCGTCAGGCGCGCCCTTGGCGCCGGCGGTCATGCCGATGAAGCCGTTGCCGCCGGGACGGTTGTCGACCACCACCTGCTGACCCCAGGCCTCGGTCAGCTTGGCGCCGACGATGCGGGCGGCGATGTCGGTGATGCCCCCCGGCGCGTAGGGCACCAGCATGTGGATCGGCTTCGACGGATAGGTCTGCGAGGCGGCCGGCTGCGGCCAGCAGCACAAGCCCCGGTACGACGGCGGTCAGCAGGCGCATGTGTTCCTCCGCTCATGGCGTTTCCCGTTCGCCTAGCGTGCATGAGGCATGGTGGGTCTTGCAATGGCCGCTTCGCGCTCCGGAACCGCGCCTTGATCTCGACCCCGAAGGCCTATAGCTCAACGCCCGTGCGATCCAAAAACAGCCAAAAATCCGCCGCTCCTTCGGTGAGCTTCGTTTCGCTCGGCTGCCCGAAGGCGCTGGTCGATTCCGAACGCATCATCACGCGGCTGCGCGCCGAGGGCTACGCGCTGTCGCGCGAGCACAAGGGCGCCGACCTCGTCATCGTCAACACCTGCGGCTTCCTCGACAGCGCGCAGGCGGAATCGCTCGACGCCATCGGCGAGGCGCTGGCCGAGAACGGCAAGGTCATCGTCACCGGCTGCATGGGCGCCGAGCCCGAGAAGATCACCGAACAAATATCCCAACGTGCTGGCCGTCACCGGGCCGCAGCAATACGAGAGCGTGCTCGACGCCGTGCACCGCGCGGCGCCGCCACAGCACGATCCGTTTCTCGATCTGGTGCCGCCCGAAGGCATCAAGCTGACGCCGCGGCACTATGCGTATCTGAAGATTTCCGAAGGCTGCAACAACCGCTGCACCTTCTGCATCATCCCCAAGCTCCGCGGCGATCTCGTCTCGCGGCCCGCCGCCGACGTGCTGCGCGAGGCCGAGCGGCTGGTTTCGGCCGGCGTGAAAGAGCTTCTGGTGATCTCGCAGGACACCTCGGCCTATGGCGTCGACATCAAATACGCCGCGAGCAAATGGAAGGATCGCGAGGTTCGCGCGAAATTCCTCGATCTCGCCCGCGAGCTCGGCACGCTCGGCGCGTGGGTGCGGCTGCACTACGTCTATCCCTACCCGCACGTCGACGAGGTCATCCCGCTGATGGCGGAGGGCAACGTCCTGCCCTATCTCGACATCCCGTTCCAGCACGCCTCTCCCGACGTGCTCAAGCGCATGAAGCGGCCGGCGGCGCAGGAAAAGACGCTCGATCGGATCGCGCGCTGGCGCGAGATCTGCCCCGATCTGACCCTGCGCTCGACCTTCATCGTCGGCTTCCCGGGCGAGACCGAAAAGGATTTCGAGATGCTGCTCGAATGGCTCGACGAGGCCGCGCTCGACCGCGTCGGCTGCTTCCGCTACGAGCCGGTCGATGGCGCGGTGTCGAACGATCTCGCCGCGCCGGTGCCGAAAGAGGTCACCGAGGAGCGCTGGCACCGCTTCATGGCGCACCAGCAGGCGATCTCGAAGAAGCGGCTGAAGCGCAAGGTCGGCACGCCGCCAGCAGGTCATCATCGACGAGGTCGGGCCGACCGGTGGCCAAGGGCCGCTCGAAGGGCGACGCGCCGGAGATCGACGGCGCGGTCTATGTGAAGAGCAAGCGGCCGCTGCGCGTCGGCGAGTTCGCCACGGTGAAGATCGAACGCGCCGACGAATACGATCTGCACGGCACCGCGGTCGGGTTCTGAAGCCGCGCGCATCACTCCGGTTTAAATCCCAGCTCCTCCATCAGTTGCTTCTGCTCGGCGACGGTCCGCACCACGAAGGCGCGGTAGTCCGCGGTGTTCAGATAGAACGGCTCCTGGTCGATCTTGGCCGATGGTCTCGAGGTAGGACGGCTCCTCCATGCCCTTCTTGAAGGCGTCGTGAAGGATCTTCACGACCTTCGGGTCCATGCCCTTGGGTCCAGCCAGCCCGAACGGCGAGTTCGACACCATGGCGATGCCGGCTTCCTTCAAGCGTCGGCACGTTCGGCCAGCTCTTGCTGCGCTTGTCGGTCCAGATCACCAGCAGGCGCAGCTGTCCGCTTTCGACCAGCGGCGCCCAGCCGCTGGCGTCGGCGACCGCGTTGATGTGGCCGCCGAGCAGCGCGTTGGTCGATTCCGACGTGCCGCGAAACGGCACATGGGTCCATTTGATGCCGCGCTCCTTGGCGATCTGCTCCATCGTCAGATGCAAGGTGGTGCCGGCGCCGGGCGTGCCGTAGCTGATCTTGCCGGGATTGGCCTTGGCGTCGGCGAGGAAGTCCTGGAACGTCGCCCAGGGCGCGTCCTTCTTCACCACGACGCCGAAGGTGTAGCCCGACAGGCTCATGATGTAGCTGAGATCGTTGATCGGATCGAACGTGGTCTTGCGGGTGAACGGATAGCGGAACACCGTGATCGGAATTTGCGCGATGGTGTAGCCGTCCGGCGCGCTGCTCGTCGCCATCTGCAACGGGCCGAGCACGCCGCCGGCGCCGGTCCGGTTCTCGATCACGATCGACTGGCCGAGATGCTTCTCGGTCGCGGCGGCGAGCGCGCGCAGTCCGATATCGGTGGTGCCGCCCGCGGCAAACGGCACGATCAGCGTGACCGGCCGTGTCGGAAATTCCTGCGCCTGGCCGAGCCCAACCGAAACCAGCAGCGCACCGCGCTCGCAACGCGTGCCGCACCACGATCGATTCATCGAGCCCCCGCATTCCTTCGCCCACAATCTTGACGATCGCACCGGTCAACCGCGACAGCTCGTGCGACTCGATGGTGAAGGCCGGCGTCAGATAGATGATAGCGCCGAACGGGCGGATGAACACGCCCTCCTCCACAAACCGCGCGCGCAACGCGTGGATGATCGGCAATCCGTTCCAGCTCGACCACGCCGATCGCGCCCTTGACCCGCACGTCCTTCACGCCCGGCAGGCCACGGCACGGCGCGAGCTCGCGCGCCATCTGCCCTGAGATCGCGCCGACCTGCGCCAGCCGCGGCTCGCGCTCGAACAGGTCGAGCGAAGCATTGGCGGCGGCGCAGGCCAGCGCATTGCCCATGTAGGTCGGGCCGTGCATCAGCGCCTTGTGCCGGATCGTCCGACCAGAACGCCTCGAACACGCTCTTGCGCGCCACGGTGGCGGCCAGCGGCAGCGTGCCGCCGGTCAGCGCCTTGGACAGCGTGACGATGTCGGGCGACGACGCCGGCCTGCTCGCAGGCGAACATCGAGCCGGTGCGGCCGAAGCCGGTGAAGATCTCATCGAAGATCAGCAAAGCGCCGCAGCGATCCGCGATCTCGCGCAGGCGCTGCAGCGTGGCGGCGTCGTGAAAGCGCATCCCGCCGGCGCCCTGCACCAGCGGCTCGACGATCAGGCCGGCGATGCTCTCGGCGTGCCGTGCCAGCACCAGTTCGAGCGCGTCGCCGCTCGCCGCGTCCGCCGGCAGATCGACGATGACCTGCTCCGGCAGCAAGCCGCGGAACACATCGTGCATGCCCGGCGTCCGGATCGCTCACCGCCATCGCGCCGATGGTGTCGCCGTGATAGCCGCCCTTGAAGGCGACGAACTTCGTCCGCTCCGGCTCGCCGCGATTGATCCAGTATTGCTGCGCCATCTTCATGCGCGATCTCGACCGCGACCGAGCCGGACTCCGAGAAGAACACGCGGTCGAGATCGCCCGGCAGCAGCGCCGCGAGCCGCCGCGCCAGGGTCAAGCGCCTGCTCGTGGACGAGCCCGCCGAACATCACATGCGGCATGTGCGTCAAGCTGCCGCTCCACCGCCTGCCGGATGTGCGGATGGTTGTAGCCGTGGCAGGCGGTCCACCACGACGCGATGCCGTCGATCAGCTCGCGGCCGTCGGCGAGCACGATGCGGCAGCCTTCGGTGCGCGCCACCGCCAGCGGCGGCCGCGCCGTCTTCATCTGCGTGTAGGGCAGCCAGACGTGATCGAGCCCGGCCTCGTACCAGTGATTCCGATCCATTGAGTGCTATTATAGGGCAAACATGCCCTCACTCGATGAATTCGCACGGCAGAAGCTCGGCGCGCTGGAGCGAGGCCACCTGCGCCGCACGCTGTCCCGACCGGCCGGCTCGGCGATCTCTGGGTCGAGCGCAACGGCCGCACGGCTGCTGTCGTTCTCCTGCAACGATTACCTCGGGCTGAGCCAGCATCCGGCGCTGAAGGCCGCCGCCATCGCGGCGATCGAGCGGCACGGCGTCGGCGCCGGCGCCTCGCGGCTCGTCACCGGCGACCATCCGCTCTACGTCGAGTTGGAGCAGCGGCTGGCGCGGCTCAAGGGCACCGAGGCCGCCTGCGTGTTCGGCTCGGGCTATCTCGCCAACGCCGGCATCGCGCCGGCCCTGGTCGGGCGCGGCGACCTGATCCTGCTCGACGAACTTGTCGCATTCGAGCCTGTGGACCGGCGCGCGGCTGTCGCGCGCCGAGGTGCTGTCGTTCCGCCACAACGATGCCGGCCATGTCGCCGACACTGCTCAAGCAGCATCGCGGCGCCCATCGAACGCGCTCTGATCGTCACCGAAGGCGTGTTCTCGATGGACGGCGACCGCGCGCCGCTCGCCGAGCTGGCCGCGCTGGCGACGCGAGTTCGACGCCTGGCTGATGGTCGACGACGCCCACGATCTCGATTTCGCCGCGGCCGCCCGCGCCGATGTGCCGCTTCGCATCGGCACGCTGTCGAAGGCGCTCGGCGGCTACGGCGGCTATCTCTGCGCCTCGCAGCCGGTGATCGATCTGATCCGCAACCGCGCCCGCACCCTGATCTATTCCACCGGCCTGCCGCCGGCGATGGTCGCCGCCGCGATCGCGGCGCTCGACCTGATCGAGCGCGAGCCGGACCGGCTGGCGCTGCCGCTCGCAGAAGGCCCGTGCCTTCACCCGCGCCGCCGGCCTGCCGCGAGGCGCAGAGCGCGATCGTGCCGGTCGTGATCGGCGAGGCCGATGCCGCGCTCGCCGCCTCGCAGCTTCTCGAGGCCGAAGGCTATCTCGCCGTCGCGATCCGCCCGCCGACCGTGCCGGAAGGCACCGCGCGGCTGCGGCTTTCGTTCAGCGCCGCCCATCCCGACGCCGAGATCGCGCGCCTTGCCGAACTCGTCCGCACCCGCATCCTGCGCAACGCATGAGCGCGATCTTCATCACCGCGACCGGCACCGACATCGGCAAGACCTTTGTCGCGGCCGGCCTGATCCGGCATTGGCGCGCGGCGGGCCGGCAGGTCGATGCGTTGAAGCCCGTGGTGACCGGCTTCGATCCGGCGTCCGCCTGCAACGAGCGATACCGGGCGTGCTGCTCGCCGCGCTCGGCCGCCCGCGTCACGCCCGACGAGATCGAGCGCATCTCGCCGTGGCGATTCGCCGCGCCGCTGTCGCCCGACATGGCGGCGCGACGCGAGAACACGGCTATCGATTTCGATGCGCTGGTCGATTTCTCGCGCGGCGCACATCGCAGCGCCAACGGCACGCTGCTGATCGAAGGCATCGGCGGCGTCATGGTGCCGCTCGACGACAAACACACCGTGCTCGACTGGATGGCGGCGCTGAATATCCCGGTCGTGCTGGTCGCCGGCAGCTATCTCGGCAGCCTCAGCCACACGCTGACCGCGTTGAATGCGGTGCGCTCCCGAACAATCGCCGTCACGGCGGTGGTGGTCAACGAAACCGTAGGTTCCCCGGTTTCAATGGCTGATACCGAGGCAACCCTCAGCCGGTTTGCCGCGCCGATCCCGATCGTGCCGCTGGCGCGCGGCGGCTCGGTCGTCGCGCTCGCCTCGCTGATTGAAGCAAGCGCGTAGCGACTTCGCGGGGCGCTCACGTCAGCCACTCCACCTTGAACGCGGTCTCGATCATCGCCTCGGCGTTGATCAGCACGTGCATGACGATGGTCAGCACGGTCGAGCCGCTCGCCCACCGGAACCAGCCGAGAATCAGGCCCGCGGCAAAGATCTGCGCCATGCCGAGCCAATCGTATTGGATGTGGAGCAAGGCCCAGGCCAACGCAATGGCGACGATGGCGAGCCGCTCGTAGCCGGGGCGGACCAGGCCGCGAAACAGAAAGCCGCGGAACGCGATCTCCTCGCCGATCGGCGCCACCACGACGATGGCCAACAGAAGCGCAGCGAGCCAGCCGGCATCCTTGGCGCTCTGATAGGCCTCGACCTGGAACGGCGGCACCAGGTCACGCCCGCTCACATACATCAGGAGGTCGAACGACAGGACGACCGCGAGCGTGCACAGCACCGCCAAGACGATCGCGGCGCGCCTCGGCCGATTGAGCCCGAAATAGTCCATCGGCGACCATCGCCGAATCCGCGCGGCGAAGGCCAGCACCGCGATCTGGACCGGCACAGACGCCATCGCCCCGATGGTGATGACGACTCCGTCATAGCTGGATGCCCGCAGGCTCGCGCGATCGGCCTGGAACGCACCAAACACCACGGTCGCGACCACGATGCTGACGAGAAAGGCAAACAGCAGCCATGCGACGGTGGCGGGGATTCCCCACGGTGGGACTGGCGGCGGGTTCTGGCTGGGGCCGGAGCTCATGCCTGAAGGCTCGAAACGCTGGCAGGCGCTACGGCACCAGGATGGTCGAGCCCGTGGTGTTGCGGCCTTCGAGATCCTGGTGCGCCTTCATGGCGTCCTTGAGCTTGTACTTCTGGTTGATCGGAATTTTCACCTTGCCGCTGCCGACCACCTCGAACAGGTCGCTTGGCGATGGCGAGCAGGTCCGCGCGCTTGGCCGCGTAGGTGTTGAGCGTCGGCCGGGTCGCGAACAGCGAGCCCTTGGTCTGCAGGATGTTGATGTTGAAGGCGTCGATCTGGCCCGACGCGCTGCCGAAGCTCGCGAACATGCCGAGCGGGCGGATGCAATCGAGCGAGGCCGGGAACGTGGTCTTGCCGATGCCGTCATAGACCACGTCGCAGAGCTTGCCGCCGGTGATCTCCTTCACCTTCGCGGCGAAGTCCTCCTTGCGGTAGTAGATGATGTGGTCGGCGCCGTTCTCCTTGGCGAGCTTGCCCTTGTCCTCGGAGCCGACGGTGCCGATCACGGTGGCGCCGAGCGCCTTGCCCCACTGGCAGAGGATGAGGCCGACGCCGCCGGCCGCGGCATGCACCAGGATGGTGTCGCCCTTCTCCACCTTGTAGGTGCGGCGCAGCAGATATTGCGCGGTCATGCCCTTGAGCATCATGCCGGCGGCCTGCTCGTAGCTGATGTTGTCCGGCAGCTTCACCGCGCGGTCGGCCGGCAGCAGCCGCTCCTCGGCATAGCCGCCCATCGCGACGCACGTAGCCGCGACGCGGTCGCCGACCTTGAGATCGGTGACGCCCGGGCCGACCGCGATCACCTCGCCCGCGCCCTCGTTGCCGGACATGAACGGCAAGCCGACCGGCGACGGATACATGCCCATGCGGAAATAAGTGTCGATGTAATTCACGCCGGCGGCGTGCTGCTTGACCTTGATCTGGCCCGGCCCGGGCGCGCGCGAGCTCGATCTGCTCGTAGGTCAGGACTTCGGGGCCGCCTGTCTTATGCACCCGGACTGCTGCAACCATGATTCACTCCCGTTTTGACGCGTACCGGCAATCGCACGCTCGTTCGGGCGGGATCATAGGGGCGGATCGGAATGGCGCAAGACCGACGCAACGCCGATCGGCTAGCGCCCGCCGGCGACGCGCAGCACCGTGCCGCTGATGTAGGAGGCGGCGTCGGACAGCAGAAACAGCATCGCCTCGGCGCTCTCCTCGGGCTTGCCGACCCGCCCCATCGGGATCATCGGCGCGACCTTGGCGAGCTTGTCCGGCGTGCCGGCGTCGGCGTGGATGCGGGTCTCGCTCGCGCCGGGCGACACGCAGTTGACGCGGATGCCGTCGCCGGCGAGCTCCTTGCTCAGGCCGTAGGTCATCGACTCGACCGCGCCCTTGGAGGCCGCGTACCAGACATATTCGTTGGGGCCGCCGATGTCGGCTGCGACCGACGACAGCAGCACGATCGAGCCGCCCGCCCCGCCGTGCTTCTTCGACATGCGGCGGATGGCGTGCTGCATCGACCACAGCGCGCCGAGCACGTTGACCTCGATCACCTCGCGCATCATCGCGGAGTCGGCGCTCTCCAGCCGCCCGGCACGGCCGGGGATGCCGGCGTTGTAGACGAAATGCGTGAGCCGCCCGAGCGCGTCGGCCTCCTTGAACATGCGCTCGACGTCGGCCTCGCGCGCCCATGTCGGCCGCGATCGCGACCGCGTTGCGGCCCTGCGCCTTCACCGCGGCGACCACCTCGGCCGCCGATGTCGCGTCGCTCTTGTAGTTGACGCCGACGTCGTAGCCGCGCGCTGCCGCGAGCTTGGCGGTCGCGGCGCCGATGCCGCGGCCTGCGCCGGTGATGAGAAGGACTGGCATTTCGGCCTCGATTTCTATTGTGCGCGGACGCCGGCGGCTCGCCAGCACGTTGAACACCTCGACCACGCCGGCGAACACCATCGCGAAGTAAATGTAGCCGCGCGGGATGTGGAAGTCGAAGCCGTCGGCGACCAGCGCCACGCCGATCAGCACCAGGAACGCCAGCGCCAGCATCTTGGTGGTCGGGATGCGTCGGCGATGAAGGCCGACACCGCGCCGGAGGCGACATACATCACCGCCACCGCGATCATCACCGCGGCGATCATGACCTCGATGTTCTGCGCCATGCCGATCGCGGTGACGATGGAGTCGATCGAGAACACCAGGTCGATCACGACGATCTGGAGGACGACCACGGCAAACGCCTGCCTGCGCGGCCGACGCTTCCGTCGTCGCCGTGCCGCTGCTCGATCTCGTCATGGATTTCGTGCGTCGCCTTGGCGATCAGGAACAGCCCGCCGCCGATCAGGATGATGTCGTGCCAGGAGATTTCGTTGCCGAGGATCGTCATGACGGGGTAGCGCAGCTTCATCAGCGCGGTCAGCGCGAACAGCAGGGCGATGCGGAAGATCAGCGCCAGCGACAGGCCGATCTGCCGCGCGCGCTTGGCCTGCGTCGCCGGCAAGCCGCGCACACCAGCACCGAGATGAACACGACGTTGTCGATGCCGAGCACGATCTCGAGCGCGGTCAGGGTGACCAGCGCGGCCCAGGCGTTGGGATCGGTCAGCAGAGCGAGCATGGCGGGTCATGTGAGTGTCGCTGCGCGGTGCGGCAACACCCCGACAGCCGAGGAAATACACTGCGATCAGCGCACAAGCCGCCGTGATCCAGAGCTCCGGCGCGAGCCCCTGTCTTACCGCGGCAAGCGCCAGCGCCGCCCACAGCGTCAGCAGCGCCACTGTCACCGCGCGCAGCCGCCGCACCCGGAACGGATGGACGAAGCGGATCGGCACGAAGGTCAGCACCGCGAACAGCGCGACCGCGGCCGCGATGAGCGCCGGCGCCGGCCGCAACAGCAGAAGATAGAACGCCACCAGATTCCACACCGCCGGAAAGCCGCGGAAGAAATTGTCGCTCGTCTTCATGTCGCGGTCGGCGAAATAAAGCGTGCCGGTGATGGCGATGACGATGCCCGCCGCGAACCGCGAGGCCGTCCGGCATCAGACCGCCGGCGGTCACCGCATAGGCCGGCACGAACACATAGGTGGTGTAGTCGACCACGAGGTCGAGCGTCTCGCCGGACCAGCGCGGCAGCACTTCGGCGACATTGACGCGCCCGCGCGAGCGGGCCGTCGATCGCATCGACCACCAGCGCCACGCCGAGCCAGAGGAACATCAGCGGCCAGTCGCCGTGCGTCGCCGCGAGCAGCGCCAGCAGCGCCAGCGCCGCGCCGCAGGCGGTAAGCACATGGACAAGGAATGCCGAGGGCCCGCATGCCCGCTGTTGTAGCGGCTGTGCGGTCGCGGCGAAAGCGTCAGCCGCCGCTTCTGATTGCCCCAGTCGAGCTGGCAGATTTCCGCCGAGCGGCCCTCGAAGTTCCAGTTGCGGCCGAGCAGGCGGAAGCGCGACTTGTCGGCGCGCGACACGATGATATCCGGCGAGATCCAATATTCGCTGTTGCGGATCACGACGTTGCCCTTGTCCTTGCCGCGCACCGGCGTGATCGCGCCGTCGACGATCTTCTCGATCTGGATGATGCGGGTTTCGTCATGCGTTTCGTATGAGATCGGCACCTGCCGCATGCCGAGGAACGAGCCGGCCAGGATTTTCAGCAAGCCCGTCGAGCCGCCGGCGCGCCCGGTCATGATCCAGGTCAGCGCCTTGGCTGCATGCACCGTCGCCTTGTCGTCGACGAACAGCGCCACAGTCCAGTTGCCCCGGCCGAGCTTGCCCGGAATCTCCGCCATGAAGCCGAACTTGACGCCCGCCAGATCGGTGTCGCCGAACCGGCCCTCGTCGATCCGCACCGCCGCCCAGGTCAGGCAATAGCCTTCGGTCGGCGCGCTCTGGCCGAGCGACAGCACGCAGGGGCAGAACACCTCGCAATTGCATGACAGCGTCAGTTCGCCCTTGAGCGACCAGGCATCGGTGACGCGGAGTTCTTCGTTCAAGTCCATGGCTACAGCACCGACGAAGCCACAAGCGCAAAGCCGACTGCGCCGAACGCAATGCCGACGACTTCGCTGAAGCGGGCCGTCGTGGCAAGCTTTTCCATCGTCATCAGCACACCGAGTGCCGCCATCCAAACCACGTTCATGGCGCCGGTTACGAACATCAGGCCCATCATCGCCCAGCAGCAGCCGAGGCAGAGCATCCCCTGTCGAAGGCCGAGCCTGAACACGCCGCTCGGCTCCGGTGGTCCAGTTGGAAAAGAAAAATGGAAATGGCCGCTGACACACCGCCAGACAGGCCTGCTTGAGCGCGTGAAAACTGGTAAAGCCCGGCGCCGAGAAAGATCGTGCCGGCAGCAAGCCGCGCAGCATCGCCGCCGAGCGGCAGACTCGCGCTCGTCAGCATCCATTGTCCCGTCGCCGCGACCAGCGCGAAGCCGAGCCACACCAGCGCATATCCCGCGCTCAGCACCATCGGCGATACCACCGGCTCGCCCTTCCTCGCCGCCGTGTCGGCGATCTCGGCATAGGTCAGGATCATCGGGCCCGCGGTCGGCAACATCATCGCCAGCACCATCGCAGCCCACATCGCAGCGGCGGGCGCAAGTTCGCCGAGGCTCCCCGCCCCGCCTGGCTGGCACAGCATCTGCCAGGCCGACGGCATGCCGCGCCGACATCAGCCCGAGCGTCAGCCAGCCCAACCCGGTCAGCGCCACCACGCAACCAAGCGCGATGCGTCTGGGCTGCGCCAGCACCGCCGACAGCCGCGTTTCCGCGGGCGACAGAGAGGTTAACGTACGTTCGTCGGCAAAATCACTCACGGCGAAACGATAGCCCATCGGCGCCGCGTGCGGAAATGGCAGGCTGCATCATGGTTTCCGCGCTCGCCTTGCCGGCAAAGACCGGCTAGGACGGCGCATGGCGAAGGCATTAACCGTCGAGGTGGCGATCGTCGGCGGCGGTCCTGCCGGGCTGACCGCCGCGGCCGCGTTGGCAGGTGCCGGCATCGAGACGGCGCTGATCGGGCGTCAGCGGGCCGGCGATCATCGCACCACCGCGCTGCTGTCCAGTTCCGTGACTGCGCTGCAGACGCTCGGCGTGTGGGCCGCCTGCGCCACGCGAGGCCGCGCCGCTCCGGATCATGAGGATCGTCGATGCGACCGCCCGGCTCGTTCGCGCGCCGGAGGTTTCCTTTGCAGCCTCCGAGATCGGTCTCGACGCGTTCGGCCACAACATCGAGAACCGCCATCTGCGTCGCCGCGCTGCTGGCCCACGCGGCCACGCTTGCCTCGCTTCAGCGGATCGAGAATGACGCCAGCGCCGTCGAGATCGCGATGATGGCGCGACCGTGACGCTCGATTCCGACGACCGCGTCCGCGCGCGCCTTGTCATCGGCGCCGACGGCCGCCGCTCGATCTGTCGCGCAGCGGCCGGCATCGATACCGATACCCGCGTCTATCCGCAGACCGCGCTCACCTTCAATCTCGCCCATGCGCGGCCGCACCGCGACACCTCGACCGAATTCCACACCGAGAGCGGCCCGTTCACCTTCGTGCCGCTTCCCGGCGAACGGTCAAGCCTCGTCTGGGTGGTCGAGCCTGCCGAGGCCGAGCGGATTGCGGCGCTCGATGAGTTGACCCTCGCCGGCGAGATCGAGCAACGCTGCCATTCCATGCTCGGCAAGATCACGGTCGAGCCCGGCCGCAGCATCTTCCCGCTCGCCATCGAAACGGCGGAGAACTTCGCGCAGCACCGCGTCGCGCTGATTGGCGAGGCCGCCCATGTCATTCCGCCGATCGGCGCGCAGGGCCTCAATCTCGGCTTGCGCGATGCCGCCGCAATCGGGGAGATCGTGGTGTCGACGCGCCGAGAGGGTGGCGACGTTGGCGCTCCCGAGACTGTTGGCGCGCTACGACAGTCTCCGCCGCGCCGACGTGAAAAGCCGCGCCTTCGCCGTCGATCTGCTCAACCGCTCACTGCTCACCGATTTCCTGCCGGTCCAGAGCGCGCGCGGATTGGGCCTCTATCTGCTCGATCGGATCGGGCCGCTGCGCCGCGCCGCGCTGCGCGAAGGTGTGGCGCCCGCGGCGTCGCAACCCCGGCTGATGCGCGGCGAAGCGTTGTAACTGCATCATGCCGGACTCCACCTTCATCCTCGCTCTGACGAGCTTTGCCTTCGTGCTCGCCGGCTTCGTCAAAGGCGTGCTCGGCCAGGGTCTGCCGACCGTCGCTGTCGGCGTGCTGAGCCTCCTCATGTCGCCCGGCGAAGCGGCCGCGCTGGTCGTTGTTCCGGCGCTCATCACCAACATCTGGCAGGCTTGGTTCGGACCCTCGCTCATGCCGCTGATCCGGCGGCTGTGGCCGACGCTGCTGGCCAGCTTCCTGGGCACCTTTGTCGCCACCTGGGCAGGGCTCGGCCTGCTGACGCCGGAGGCGGCCGCGATGGCGCGCAAGGTGCTGGGCGTCGCGCTGATGATCTACGGCATCCTCGGCGTCTCTCGCGTCCGCCTGCAGGTGCCGCCGTGGATGGAGTCCTGGCTCGGCCCCGTCATGGGCACGGCCAACGGCGCGGTCTCGACCGCGACCGGCGTGTTCATGTTCCCGGTGATCCCCTACATCCAGTCGCTTGGGCTCGAACGCGACGACCTGGTGCAGGCGCAGGGCATCTCGTTCACGGTGTCTACTTTCGCGCTGACCCTGGTCGTGCTCGGCAACGGCACGTTGAACGCCACCAACGCCACCGCATCGTTCGTCGCCATGGCGATCACCTTCGTCGGCATGTTCATCGGCCAATACCTTCGTCGGTTCGTCCAGCCTGACGTGTTCCGATTGCTGTTCTTCAGCGCGATGCTGGTGCTCGGCGTCCACCTCACCTTCATTCATCGTTGAGCCGCGGAACGGCCTTCACCACGGCGGCATCGTCGCGGAATTGCGGATCGATTGGCACCGGCAGCGCCGGCATGGTCGCGCCGCTCGGCCCCGCGACCTTGTGCGCGAACAGCCCGCGCTCGATGAAATGCGGATCGCGCAATGCCTCCTCCAACGTCGCCATGATGGTGACGCAGCAATCGGCCGCGGCGAAGACCGGCCGCCATTCGTCGGCGCTTCGTCCGGCGATGATGGCTGGCGACGGCGGCCTTGGTTGCCGCGGGATCGCGGCTATCGTCGATCAATCCCGGGGCCAGCCCGATCGCGGCGGTGAACGGCTCCCAGAATCGCTGCTCCAGCGCGGCGCAGCAGACGATCTTGCCGTCGCTGGTCGGATAAAGCTGGTAGCGCGGCGAGCCGCCGGTCAGCCGCGATCCGCCCATGCCGGGAAACTTTCCCTCGGCGTGTCCCAGCGCCAGTGCGTGGCTCTGGAAGGTGAACGTCGCGTCGGTCATCGCGATATCGAGGTGGCAACCCTGCCCGCTCAGGTCGCGCTGGCGCAACGCCAACAGAATATTCAGCACCGCCGGCAGCGTGCCGCCGGAAATGTCGGCGATCAGGGCGGGCGGCACCACCGGCCGGTCCATCGGTCCGGGATTGAGCGCCAGCAGCCCGGTCGAGCCGATGTAGTTGAGATCGTGGCCGGCCTCGCCGGCGCGCGGGCCGGTCTGGCCGTAGCCGGTGATCGAGCAATAGACGAGTTTTCCGTTGATCGCCTTCACGGCGTCGTAGCCGAGGCCGAACCGAGCCATCACGCCGGGGCGAAACTGCTCGACCAGCACGTCGGCGCGTTTCAGCAACGGCATCAGCTTATCGCGATCGGTCGGCCTCTTGAGATCGAGCACCAGGCTTTTCTTGCCGCGGTTGAGCTGCGCGAACATGGCGCTCTCGCCGTCGAAGCGCGGCTCGTAGTGCCGCATGTCCTCACCGCCCGGCCGCTCGATCTTGATGACCTCGGCGCCCGCCTCCGCCAGCATCAGCGTCGCGAGCGGCCCCGGCAACAGCGTGGTGAAGTCGAGGACCAGAACGCCGGACAACGGTTGCATGAATGCCCCTTCAGTGCAGCCGAGCTTGCGCCAGTCCGCTGCGCGGCACAACTTGGCCCGGGGCTTGCTTTCCTTTAAACGGGCAGGCCTGCGCTTTGAAAGTCAGGACATGAAGCTTCCCCGCTCGTTCTTCCAGCCGCTCGCCGTCGGCGCACCGCAGCCGCTGCGCGAGCTTCCGGTCAAGCTCGAGCGCATGATTCATTTCGTGCCACCGCACAACGAGAAGGTCACCGCCAAGGTGCCGGAGTTGATCCGGCAGGTCGACGTGGTGCTCGGAAATCTCGAGGACGCCATCCCTGCCGACGCCAAGGAGGCCGCACGCAGGGGCTTCATCGCCATGGCCAGGGCGACCGACTTCGGCGCAACGGGGCTGTGGACGCGGATCAACGCGCTCAATTCGCCGTGGGTGCTCGACGACATCACCGAGATCGTCGCCGCGATCGGCAACAAGCTCGACGTCATCATGCTGCCCAAGGTCGAGGGCGCGTGGGACATCCATTATCTCGATCAGCTTCTGGCGCAACTCGAAGCGCGCCACGCGATCAGGCGGCCGATCCTGATTCACGCCATTCTCGAGACCGCGCAAGGCGTCAACAATGTCGAGACGATCGCCTCCGCCTCGCCGCGCATGCACGGCATCAGCCTCGGTCCCGCCGACCTGGCTGCCTCCCGCGGCATGAAGACCACACGCGTCGGCGGCGGTCATCCCGACTACGCCGTGCTGGCTGACGCACCTGGCTTGCCGATATCGGGCAAGCCCGACATCGGGACCGGCTCGGCGCGGCAGAAATTCCAGCAGGACCTCTGGCACTACACCACCGCCAAGATGGTCGACGCCTGCATGGCCGCCGGCATCAAACCGTTCTACGGCCCGTTCGGCGACTTCGCCGACCTGGACGGCTGCGAGACCCAGTTTCGCAATTCATTCCTGATGGGCTGCGCCGGGGCCTGGACCTTGCACCCGTCCCAGGTCGCCATCGCCAAGCGGGTGTTCTCGCCCGATCCGGCCGAGGTCGCCATGGCCAAGAAGATTATCGCCGCGATGCCCGACGGCAGCGGCGCGGTGATGATCGACGGCAAGATGCAGGACGATGCCACCTGGAAACAGGCCAAGGTGGTGGTTGATCTGGCCCGGCTGGTGGCCGGCAAGGACCCGGATCTGGCCGCTCGCTATGGATTTTGAGCCTGTTGCATGGCCGGAATCCTCACTAGATTAGGCGCGTCATGACCAAGACCACGATCAAGAAGCTTTACGACAGCCCTTCCAAGTCCCGCCTCGCGAGATTCAAGCTCGGCGAGGTGGTGAAGCATCGCGTGTTCTCATTCCGCGGCGTGATCTTCGACATCGATCCGGTCTTCAACAACACCGACGAATGGTGGTTATCGATTCCCGTGAACGTGCGGCCGAGCAAGGATCAGCCGTTCTACCATCTTTTCGCCGAGAACGGCGAAACCGAGTACATCGCCTATGTGTCGGAGCAGAATCTTTTGCCCGATACGTCAGGCAAGCCAGTCCGCCATCCGCAGGTCGCCGACGTCTTCGTGCGCAACGACGATGGCGGTTACAAGCCGCGCAACACCATGCTGAACTGATTGCGCCCGAAGCGCGAAAAATCAAAAGGCCCGCCGTGAGGCGGGCCTTTTCATTCGTGTCTCGTTCAGGTCTTGCGATCAACGGGCCGGCGGGGCTCCGGGCGCTGCCGCCTGCGGCGGCTGGCTCTCGAGCTTCTTGCGCGCTTCCTCCGCGCGCTTCTGCAATTCGTCCTGCAGCTTCTTCTGCTGCTCTTCGAACACCTTCGGATCGGTCGGCGGACCGTCATAGGCCTTGGCGAAATCCTTGAGGTCGAGCTGGGGACTCATCGCCTGGCCGTTCATGTGGATCGCCTGGACGGTAAGGACCTGGCCCTTCTTCATTCTATTGATCAGATCGACCGATGCCTCGTAGTCGGCAATGCAGCCGCCCGGCGGCACCACCGGCGGCAGGCAGGTCACGAACGGCGAGGTCGCCGGTGCGCCCTGATCGACGATCAGCCGGGTGCCGTGCTGCAGCGCCACGCCGTAGGGCAGGCTCATACGCAGCAGCTTCTTTGCCTCGCCGTCCATCTCGATGATGGCGACACTGACCACCAGCAGGCCGGATTCGACGCGACCGTCCTTGACGGTGACGCAGATGCGCTTGGCCTTGGGATCGGCGTCCTTGTTGCAGAGCTTCACCCACGGCGAGAAGATCAACTGCGGCGCATCGCCGGCGGCGGGGGGAGCACCCTGCTGAGCCTGGGGAGGCGGTGCTGCCTGGGCCGGAGCCTGCTGAGGCGCTGGCTTGGCCGGCGCGGGTTTCTTCGGCGCCGGCTGGGCCATCGCGACCGATCCGATCACGATCGTCGCCGTCACCGCCGCAAAGATTTTACTGGATGTCCGCGCTAGCGCGGACATGGTCCGATACATCATCCGTTATCCCTCTTTAACCCGCCGGTTCTTACGGCTTTGCCCGTGCGGGCGCCCACCGCCTGTCTCGATACCTCAAAAAAGGCACGAGCGTGACGCCGGATAGCTGTCTGATTAGCCGAATTCTACGGCCCGATAAAGCCTTATGGGGGGCCAAGATCAACTCCCATACCGCGCCGTCGATGGCGGCAAGCCGGCGAGGCTGCCCTTGATCGCCCTATGCTAGACTGATGCCGTCCACACGATTCCCATCGAGGCTAAGAACGGCCGTGATTCCGCGCCTTGCCGTACTGATGCTGGGGCTGGTCGCGGCCGGCATGGGCCATGCCATGGCGCGACCGGGAACGCCTGAGCCCGGCATTGCCATGCATGGCGAGCCGGCGCTGCCGCCGGACTTCGACCATCCCCGCTATGCCAACCCGAGCGCGCCAAAAGGGGGCCGCATCACCCAAGGCGTGCTGGGCACTTTCGACAGCCTTAACCCCTTCATCGTCAAAGGCCTCACGCTGCCGCAGATCCGCGGCTACGTGGTCGAAAGCCTGTTGGCGCGCGGCTACGACGAGCCGTTCACGCTCTACGGCCTGCTCGCGCGCACCGTTGAGACCGACGCCGACCGCACCTACGTCACCTTCGCCCTCGACCCAGCCGCGAAATTCTCCGACGGAACGCCCGTCACCGCGGAGGACGTGATCTTTTCCTGGGAACTGCTACGCGACAAAGGCCGGCCGAACTTCCGCACCTATTACATCAAGGTCGCCAAGGCCGAGGCGCTGTCCGAGCGCGTGGTGCGCTTCGACCTCAGTGGCGCCAACGACCGCGAATTGCCGCTGATCCTCGGCCTGATGCCGGTGCTTGCCAAGCACGCCATCAACCCCGAAACCTTCGAGGACACGAGCTATGAGCCCATGGTCGGCAGCGGCCCTTACACCATCGCCAAGGTCGATCCCGGCCGCAGCATCCTGTTGAAGCGCGACGCGAACTACTGGGGTCGCGACCTGCCGATCAACCGGGGTCTGTGGAATTTCGACGAGGTCCGCTTCGATTTCTACCGCGACTCCAACTCGCACTTCGAGGCCTTCACCAAGGGCCTCTACGATGTTCGCGTCGAGCTCGACCCCTCTCGCTGGGAAACCGCCTACAACGTCCCCGCCGTGCGCGACGGCCGCATCGTCAAGGAGGCCTTTCCGAACGGGCTGCCCAAACAGTTCTCCGGCCTCGTCTTCAACACCCGCCGCGCGATCTTTTCCGATATCCGCGTCCGCGAGGCGCTGGGCCTGCTGCTCGATTTCGAATGGCTCAACCACAACTTCTTCTACGATCGCTACAAGCGCTCGGCGAGCTACTTCGAGGATTCCGAATTGTCGGCGCGCGGCCGCCCCGCTTCGGACCGCGAGCGCGCGCTGCTCAAGCCATTCCCCGACGCCGTCCGCGCCGACATCATGGATGGCACCTGGCAGCCGGCGGTGAGCGACGGGTCCGGCCGCGACCGCAGCATGCTCAAGCGTGCGCTCGCGCTGCTCGACACCGCGGGCTACGCGCTCGACGGCAGCGTGCTGCGCTCAAGGCAGACGCGCCGGCCGTTCAGCTTCGAGATACTGGTCACTTCCAAGGACCAGGAGCGGCTGGCGCTCGCCTACGCACGCGATCTCAAGCGTGCCGGTATCGCCGCTCGGCCGCGCATCGTCGACGCCGTGCAATACGATCAGCGCCGTATCACCTATGACTACGACATGATCGAATTCCGCTGGGATCAATCGCTATCGCCCGGCAACGAGCAGGTGTTCTACTGGGGTTCCGCCGCGGCCGACACCGACGGCACGCGGAACTACATGGGGGTCAAAAGCGCCGCCATCGACGCCATGATCGCGGCCATGCTGGAAGCGCGCGAGCATGACGGCTTCGTCGCCGCCACCCGTGCGCTCGACCGCGTCTTGATGTCGGGGTTTTACGTGGTGCCGCTTTATCACCTGCCGACGCAATGGGTGGCGCGCTGGACGCGGATCGCTCATCCGGCCGAAACTTCACTGTTCGGCTATCTGCCCGAAACATGGTGGCGCGAGATCGGCAAATGATTCTCGGCAAAGGGCCCACCGACAGCCTCCCGTCGGCGACGCTCGACGACTTGTTCGGGCAAGTCGCCGCGCGGCAGCCGGACGCCGTGGCGCTGATCGATCCGCCCAACCGCGAGACCTTCACCGATGGCGCGCCCCGGCGGGTGACCTATGCCGAGGCGGATCGCATCCTCACCGCGATCGCCGCGCGGCTCCGCGAGCTCGGGCTGCCGACCGACGCAGTCATCGCCATCCAGCTCCCCAACACAGTCGAGCATGTATTGACCATCCTCGGCGTGATCCGCGCCGGGATGATCGCGGCGCCGCTGCCGCTGCTCTGGCGACGCGCCGAGGTGTCCGATGCGCTGGCGCGGATCGGCGCCAGAGCCCTCGTTACCGCGTCGCGGATCGGCAGCTTCGCCGCTTGCGAGATGGCGACGCAGGTCGCGGCCGACGTTTTCCAGATCCGTGATATCATCGGCTTCGGCCACGATCTTCCCGACGGCGTAACGCAGTTCGACGATCTCATCGACGACGCGACCTCCGCCTGGGCACTCCCCTGGGACCTTCCCGAGGTGGCGCCGACCGAGCGGGACGGCAATCCAGCCGCCCATGTCGCACTGGTGACATTCGACGTCACGCCGGACGGCATTGTCGCGGTGGCACGCAACCACGCCGAGTTGATCGCCGGCGACGTTGCGGGCGCAAACGAGGGTGGCATCGCCGCCGACGCAAATATTCTCACCTCGATCGCGCTAGGTTCGTTCGGAGGGCTTTCGCTCGCGATGCTGCCGTGGCTGCGCCGCGGGGGCGCGCTGTCGCTGCATCACGGCTTCGACGCCGAGGTTTTCGCCCGGCAGTGCCTCGATGATCGTTGCGCCACGGTCGTGGTGCCGGGCCCGCTGGTGCCGCAGCTTGCCGAAGCAGCCCTGCTCGGCCAGCCGGACCTGACGAACGTCGTGGCCGCATGGCGAGCGCCGGAGCGCCATCTCGCCAGCCCCGCATGGCTAACTCCGCACGTGGCACTGACCGACATGCTGATGTTTGGCGAAACGGCGCTGATCGGTTCTCGCCGCGCCGCCGACGGCCTGCCCTTGCCGCTGCCTGCCAGCGCCGAACTCGCCCGGACCCAGTCCGGCACGCTGTCGCTCCGGGGCGCGATGGTGCCGCGTCACGCATTTCCGCCCGGCGCATCCTCCCTGCCGCGGCTTGGCGCCGATGCCGACGGCTTCCAGGACACCAGCTATCCCTGCCGCGTCGACCCCGCGGGCACGGTTTCGCTGACCGGGCCGCCAACTGGAATCGTCAGCGTCGGTTGCTATCGTTTCATCACGAGCGACGTGCAGAACCTGGTCGGCGGGCTGGACGACCGCGCCTTCATCATGGCGCTTCCCGACGCGCTCGCAGGCCATCGCCTCGCTGGCATTTGCGGCGACGCCGATGTCGCCGCCGCGCTGGCAGATATCGGTGTCAATCCGTTGGTTTCTGACGCGTTTCGACGCGCCGACCGTTGACGAGGTATTAAGCGCGGCCGCGTAGGTTCGAGCTTCCGTCGTTCGGTGCCTCGTCCGCCATGTCCCTGCAAGGTCCGATCCTGATCGTTGCCAAGGAGCCCGACCGTGGGTTGGCCCAGGCCTTGATCGACGCCGGCGCCTTTCCTGTCCTCGAAGCCTCCTGGGCCGGCGCCGCCACCGCCATCGCCGAGATCAAGCCCGCCGCCATCGTGCTCGACGCGGCCGGCGATGCCGACCAGATAGCCGCATTGGCCCGCCGGACTGCCAACGCTGCCCCCTTTCTCCCCGTGATCATGCGGCTTGGGGTTGACCACGCCCCACCCCTGCCCGACGCCGTGACGATTTCCGACGACGCGCCGATTGAGCAATTGCTCGCCCGCGTCGCCGCGGGGCTTCGGCTTCGCACGCTCCATTCCACAGTGATCGGACGCGCCAAATCGCTCCGCGAGGAACGCAACATCGTGGCCGAGCTTGCCGCCGGCGATCCGCTCGACGACGCCACCGTTCTGCTGATCGGCCGAGGCCGCCATCATGCCACCCTGAGCGTCGCCGTCGGCGAGCGCATGGGCGTGATGGGCGCGCTCAGCGTCGAGCAAGGCGCAGGGTGCCTCAACGCGCGCGAACTCGATGGCATCGTCATTGGCGATGGCCTGCCGGCCTATGCAGTCGACACTTTCCTGACCGTCCTGGCCGAGGACGCCCGCTTCCGCGACCTTCCGGTGGCGGTGCTCGGAGCCCCGGCCGACCGGCCGACGCTGCCGAACTTCGTTCGCGCCCGCGATCCGCAGATGCTGGTGGCGCGCGCCGCGCCAGCCATCCGCATGCGGGCGCGTGAGGTCGCGCTCAAGCGGCTGCTCAAGTCGATCGAATGCAAGGGCATGATCGACGCCGACACCGGTCTGTTCAACGCACGCGCCTTCGCCGAGGCGCTCGGCCACGCCATCGAGGATTGCGCCGAGCGCGGTGCGCGGCTGTCGCTTGCCCGCTTCTCGTTCGAGGAGCCGCTCGATCGCCGCACCAGCATGGACGCTGCCCGCCTGGTCAGCCGGCTGGTCCGCGACGCCGACTTCGCCTGCCGGCAGGACGATGGCTCAATTCTATTTGCATTCGGCGGCACGGATCTGCGCGACGCCCACGTCGCCGCCCGCCGGCTGGCCAGCGTGCTTCGGCACACCATGCTGCACATCGATCGCGAACGGACGAGCCCGTCGGTCACCCTGGCGACACTGAAGGCCACCGACACGGTCCACACCCTGCTAGCCCGGGTCGTGGCGCCCCCGGTTGCCGCCGCCTGATCGGACGCTTAAATCAGGGAGCCGAGCCAGAGAGGTCCCCCAATGACCCCCACCGATGACGCCAAGCCCATCGCGCCCGTCACCATCGACGTCGTGTCGGACGTGGTTTGCCCTTGGTGCTTCATCGGAAAGCGAAGGTTGGAGAAGGCCTTGGCGCTTAAGCCAAACATTCCAGTTGAAGTGCGATTCCACCCCTATTTTCTCAATCCATGGGTGCCGCGCGAGGGCATGACCCGCGACGAGTACCTCACCACCAAGTTCGGCTCGCCCGAGAAGTACCAGGGCATCGCCGGCCGCGTTGCCCAGGCCGCCGCCGCCGAGGGCCTGACCTACGCGGTCGACAAGATGCGCCGCCAGCCCAACACCCTCGACTGCCACCGCTTGATCCTGTGGGCGGAGTCGACCGGCAAGTCGGCGGCGATGAAGCAGCGGCTTATGGACCTCTACTTCACCGAGGGCGCCGATTTGACAGACCGCGAGGTGCTCGTCAGCGCCGCGGCCGACGTCGGCATGGATCCGGAAAAGACCCGGGCGCTGCTGGCCAGCGACGCCGACGTCGAGCGGGTCGAGAGCGCAGCCAACTCGGCCAAGGACGCCGGCATCGATGGCGTCCCGACCTTCATCCTCGGCGGCGTGGCGGCGGTCACCGGCGCGCAGTCGCCGGAGGTCCTCGCCAACGCCATCGAGCAGGTCGCCATCAACCGCGAACAGTTCCTGGCCGACCAGCGCAAGGCCGCGACCGCCTAGCGTACGCGCTGACGACGCGGAGGGTCGGGACAAGCGCTGCCACGACGTGGCAACGTCGGGATAGCAACCCAGGAAATCCCATGCCCGCCAGCATCACCGCTATCGACGCCTTCCAGCTCCGCATTCCGCACGACATGTGGGCGGAGCCGCCGCTGTTCGCCGGCCGGCCGCGCACCCATGTCGAGGCGGTCTATGTGCGGGTTTCAACGGACAAGGGCGTGGTTGGTTGGGGCGAGTGCAACGGTTTCGGCGGCGCTGCAGCGGTGGCGGCGGTCGAGACCCTGATCCGTCGTGTCACGGTGGGTCAGGATCCGACCGATCTGCAATTGACGTCCCGGATCGAGCGTATGCTCCATGGCCTCGGCCGCGCCGGCGTCATGATGCACGCGATCAGCGGCCTCGACATCGCACTGTGGGACATCCGCGGCAAGCTCGAAGGCGTCTCCGTGTCGAAGCTGCTTGGCGGCATCAAGCGCAAGCGGGTCGAGACCTATGCATCGCTGATCCAGTACGCCGGCAACGTCGAGAACGTGAAGCGCATCACCACGCGCGCGCTGGAGCGCGGCTACAAGCACATCAAGCTGCATGAACGTACGCCTGAGGCGGTCGCGGCGGCGCGCTCGGTGACCGGCCCGAGCATCCCGATTAAGGTCGATACCAATTGTGCCTGGCTGCCCGGCGAGGCGGACGCGCCGGTCGCCGCCATGAAGGCATCGAACCCGCATTGGGTCGAGGAACCGATCTGGCCGCCGGAGGATTTCGAGGCGGCCGCGAAAGTGCGCAAGGCGACCGGCGTGCCGATCGCGATGGGCGAAAACGCCACCAGTTCCTCCGACTTCCGCAAGATGATCGCGGCTGGCGCCGTCGATTTCGTGCAGCCCAGCGTCAACAAGATTGGTGGCATCACCGCGCTCTGGAAGATCGCGACCGAAAGCGAAAAGGCCGGCGTCACCTGCGTGCCGCACATGTTCTATTTCGGCCCGGGCTATCTGGCGACCTTGCACTGCATCGCGTGCAAGGAGCGCGAGGTACCGCTGGAGCGCATGTTCGCTGACGTCGCCTGGGTGCCCTACGCGAAGACCGTCCCCGACGTGAACGGCGCGGTCGAAGTGCCCGACCGGCCCGGGGCTGGGCGCCGATCCGGAGTTGGAGATGATGGAGAAGTACAAGGTTTGAGGCGTTACGCCGCCTTGGCTTGCTCGGCGATGCGAACAAGATTGCGCAGCACGGCCGTCGTGCCGTGCAGCCGCTGGCTCGGCTTCTCCCAATCGTAGAACAGCACGACCTTCATGTCGGGCCGCACCCGCGCTTGCGCGCCTTGCTTGGCGATAAAGGCAATCAGCCCTTCCGGATTGGCGAAGGTGTTGTCGCGGAACGACATCACCGCGCCCTTCGGGCCGGTCTCGATCTTCTCCACATTGGCGCGGCGGCACAGGCCCTTGATGGCGACGATCTTGAGCAGATGCTCGACCTCCTCCGGCAGCTTGCCGAAGCGATCCACCAGCTCCGCGCCGAACGCCTCGATCTCCTGCTCGTCCTCGATGTCGGCCAGCCGCCGGTAGAGCCCGAGCCGCACCGACAGGTCGGCGACGTAATCCTCCGGGATCAGCACCGGCGTGCCGATGGTGATCTGCGGCGACCAGCGGTCGGCGACCGGCGCGGCGATGCCGGCCTTGAGCGACATCACGGCCTCCTCCAGCATCTGCTGGTAAAGCTCGAAGCCGACCTCCTTGATGTGGCCGGATTGCTCGTCGCCGAGCAGATTGCCGGCGCCGCGAATATCGAGATCGTGCGAGGCGAGCTGGAAGCCCGCGCCGAGCGTGTCGAGCGATTGCAGCACCTTCAGCCGCCGCTCCGCCTGTGCGGTGATCTTCTTTTTCTCCGGCAGCGTGAACAGCGCATAGGCGCGTAGCTTCGAGCGCCCGACCCGGCCGCGCAACTGGTAGAGCTGCGCTAGGCCGAACATGTCGGCGCGATGCACGATCAGCGTGTTTGCGGTCGGAATGTCGAGGCCGGACTCGATGATCGTGGTCGAGAGCAGCACGTCGTACTTGCCGTCGTAGAATGCCGACATGATGTCTTCGAGCACCTGCGACGGCATCTGGCCATGCGCGACGCAGACCTTCACCTCGGGCACGTTCTTGTCGAGGAAATCCTTGGCCCCGGCGAGGTCCTCGATGCGCGGACAGACGTAGAACGACTGCCCTCCCCGGTAACGTTCGCGCAACAGCGCCTCGCGCACGATCAGCGGATCGAACGGCGACACGAAGGTGCGCACCGCGAGGCGATCGACCGGCGGAGAAGCGATGATCGAAAGATCGCGCACGCCGGTCAAAGCCAATTGCAAGGTGCGCGGGATCGGCGTCGCGGTGAGCGTCAGCACATGCACCTCGGCGCGCAGCGACTTCAGCCGCTCCTTGTGCGCCACGCCGAAGTGCTGCTCCTCGTCGACCACGACGAGGCCGAGATCCTTGAACTTGATCGCCTTGCCGAGCAGCGCATGGGTGCCGACAACGATGTCGATCTGGCCCTCGGCGATGCCCTTCTTAACCCGGGTCAGTTCGGTCGGCGACACCAGCCGCGACGCCTGCCCGACCTGCACGGGAAATCCCTTGAACCGCTCGGTGAAGGTCTTGGCGTGCTGCCGGGCAAGCAGCGTGGTCGGCACCACCACGGCAACCTGCTTGCCGCCCATCACAGTGGCGAACGCCGCGCGCAACGCCACCTCGGTCTTGCCGAAGCCGACGTCGCCGCAGATCAGTCGGTCCATCGGACGGCCCTTGCCCAGATCGTCCAGGGTCGCGTCGATCGCGGTCTGCTGGTCGTCGGTTTCCTCGTAGGGAAAGCCCGCCGCGAACTCGTCGGAGGCGCCCGTCTCCATCACAAGCTTCGGTGCGTCGCGAAGTAGCCGCTCCGCCGCGATCTTGATCAGCTCGTGGGCGATCTCGCGGATGCGGTTCTTCAGCCGCGCTTTCCGGGTCTGCCAGCCGGTGCCGCCGAGCCGGTCGAGCTCGACGCCGGTGTCCTCAGAGCCGTAACGCGATAGCAGCTCGATGTTCTCAACCGGAAGGTAGAGCTTGGCGCCCTCGGCATAGTCGATTTCCAGGCAATCGTGCGGCGCGCCGGCGGCTTCGATGTTCTGCAACCCGATGAAGCGGCCGATGCCGTGATCGACATGCACCACGAGATCGCCGGTGTTCAGGCTCGTCACCTCGGCGATGAAATTCTCCGAACGTTTGGCGGCCCGCCGCGGCCGCACCAGCCGGTCGCCGAGGATGTCCTGCTCGCTGATGACGGCGATGTCGGCGGTCTCGAAGCCACCCTCGAGGCCGAGCACCACCAACGCCACCTGGGGCGTAGGCAGCGCCAGCGCCTCCGGCCACGAGCCGGCCGGCGTGAGATTGTGCAAGCCATGCTCGGCCAGCACGTGCTTCATCCGCTCCCGCGCGCCTTCGCTCCACAGCGCGACGATCACCCGCTTGCCGTCAGCCTGCAGCGCCAGCGCGTGTTTGCCCACGGCATCGAACACGCCGGCTGCGTCGTTGGCGCGCTCGGCCGAGAAATTGTGCCCGGCCCGGGCGCCGATATCGGCCACCGAGCCGCTTTGCTCCGGCACCGCGAACGGCGTCAGGCGCGCCAGCGCCGCAGTGTTGAGACGCTCCGACCATTCGGCTTCCGGCAGATAGAGTCGGTCCGGCGGCAGCGGCTTGTAGAGCGGCCCGCTCTTGTCGGCGAGCGCGTCCTTGCGCGCCTCGTAGTAGTCCTTGATCTGGACGAGCCGCTCGCGCGCCACGTCTTCGGCCTGCGCCTCCAGGATCACCGGCGCGCCCGGCACATAGTCGAACAGCGTGTCGAGCTTGTCGTGAAACAGCGGCAGCCAATGCTCCATGCCGGGATAGCGGCGGCCTTCGCTCACCGCCTCGTACAGCATGTCCTCCGGATCGGCGGCGCCGAACGCCGCGACATAGCCGGTGCGGAATTTCCGGATCGTGTCAGTGGTGAGCTGGAATTCGGACACCGGGACGAGATCGAGCGCCCGCATCTCCATCACGGTACGCTGGGTCTCCGGATCGAAGCTGCGGATGCTCTCCAGGGTGTCGCCAAAAAAGTCGAGCCGCACCGGCAAGTCCATGCCGGAGGCGAACAGGTCGAGGATGCCGCCACGCACCGCGTAATCGCCGAACTCGCGCACCGTCGAGGCGCGGTTGAAGCCGTTGAGCTCGAGCCAGCGGATGATGCCATCCATGCCGAGCACGTTGCCCGGCGCGGCCGAAAGCGCCTGCTTGCCGATCAGGTCGCGCGCGGGCACACGCTGCAGGGCCGCGTTGACGGTGGTGAGCAGCACTGCCGGCTTGGCGCGGCCTTTGATGCGGGCGAGCCGTGACAGCACCGTCATCCGCTGCGCCACCACGCCGCCATGCGGCGAGACGCGATCGTACGGCAGGCAATCCCAGGCCGGGAACTGCAACACCTCGACGTCGGGGGCGAAAAACGACAGAGCCCGACCAAGCGCCGCCATCCGAGGGCCGTCGCGGCAGATCACCAGAGCGCTCGTCGCCGGCGGCGTTTTTCCCGCAGCGATGGCGCGGGCGAGATCAGAGATCACCAGCCCCTCGGCGCCGTCGGCCACATTGGCGAGGGTCAGCGGACGATCCGGCGCCAGTAGCGCTGCAGGCGAGTGGGTCGGCATTTTCGCCATGGCTCAGCGCCCGCCCCGGAAATGAAACTCGCGGACCCTACGGAACATCGCGGTATCGTGCTCGGCCGGCACCGCCACCACGCCGGTCATCCATGACAACAAGTCAGTCTCGAGTGCATCGAGAAGATGCTCGTATTGCTCCAGATCGGCATCGCCGAGCGCCTCGATATGGGCATCGGCAAACCGGCCCATGATCAGATCGGCCTCACGCGTGCCGCGATGCCACGACCGGAACAGCAGCCGCCGCCTCCTGGCGTCGAGGCCGTCGCTGGATCGGGTGCTGCCGGTCATGAATTCTCCAACGCCAAAAACCCGGCGGGTGCCGGGTGCGGGATTTATATAGGACAGGACGTCGGCGTTGTCAGGGGTGACGGAGGCCGGATTCGGGCGGAGTCCGGCACTGCAATCGCTGTCGTTCGCGACGAGAATCAACGATGCTGCGGCATGAAACTCAAATCCATCAGTGCGGTCGCCGCCATGGCCGCAATGGCCATGCTCCGCGTCGGCCCTGGCATTGTCCCGGCGATAGCAGATCCGATGCTCTGCAGCGGCGATTTCAACAAAGCCTGCATGTCCGACTGCTCGAAAATCGCCAATCGCGCCGCCATTCCGTCTTGCCTGACCAATTGCCGCATCCTGCTCTCGCGTTGCAAGCAGACCGGCTGCTGGGATGGCCCCACAACCCGGTATTGCAGCCTGTCGAGGAAATAGCGCGCGACGTTACTGCGGCAGCACCGTCACCAGCTTGTGGGTGTTGCCGATCTCTTCGCGAAGCTCGTCGAGATCGTGCTGCGCATGCGGTGACCAATTCAGCGCGATGAACACGCCGGTGCCGTCGGGAGACCGATAGGCATGGCTCACAATCGACGCTTCAGTCGGCTGGCCGTCCGGCGTCATGCCGTCTGAATTGAGGATGCCGCCGTGCGACACCGTCCAGCGCCCTGAGCCGGCCCAGGCGTTGACGCCGAGCGCATACCAGCGGTCCTTGTTGCCCGGGGTCCATTTGGTTTGCGCCTGGTCGATCCAGCTCTTGACGCTGTCCGGAAGGAAGGGATGCGACGGGCTGAAGATGTCGAGGAAGGCGAGATAGTCCGGGCCCGGCACGTACCAGCCGCCGGCGCCCGACAGCATCCGCCAGTCCGGATGCAGATGCGGCTCGGCGATACCCAGCCGCCCGAACACGGCTTCACGGCAGTAATCCTCGTAGCTCTTGCCGGTGCGCTCTTCGATCATCGCGCTCAGCACCTCGTAGCCGGTGTTGCTGTAGGCGTATTTCGTTCCCGGCTGTCGGATCAGGTGCAGCTTGGTGAGATATTCGCTGAGCACGGCCTGGATATGAGCTAGGTAGCCCTTCCCGGTGTACGCGCGTTTGTTCATCACGCCGTAGATCGGATCGTCGTCGCCATTGCCCATCAGGCCCGAGCGATGGACCAGAAGCTGCTCCACCGTCACGCTCGCGAGCCGTGGATCGGCGGGCGCGCCGTAACGATGAAAGAATCGCGACAGCCCTTCGCGCAGCCGCGTTGTGAAAGAAA
Source organism: uncultured Alphaproteobacteria bacterium (assembly GCA_963785665.1). Classification (GTDB taxonomy): domain Bacteria; phylum Pseudomonadota; class Alphaproteobacteria; order Rhizobiales; family Xanthobacteraceae; genus Z2-YC6860. The sequence continues at coordinate 204,877 of CAWAWF010000008.1, read as the reverse complement.
CCTTGCCGTCGCGAATGAGCGTGGCGACGCAGGCGCCAGTGATCGGCTTCGACAGGCTCGCGATCATGACGGGCTTCATCGGGTCGGCGCCGTGACCCTTGGCGAACACGGTCCGGCCATCGCGCCGCACCACCAGGATCGCGTGGTTCGGGTCACGCCGCGCCACCCACTGATCGAACACCGCGCCATAGCGGGCGGCCGTGTCCGGCATAGGCTCCGCCACATGTTCGGTTGAGGCGTAAGCCTGGGCTGGCGCGCGCTCCGGCACACAAAGGCACGCGATCGCGACTGCCGCGATGAGAGTCGTCCCTCGTAAGTCCATGCCAGGACGCATGAAGTTCCCCGCCAGCGCCGCGCCAGCTACGGATCCAAAATAGCAGAAATGGGTCGCTCCGTCGCGTTCTCGTCGCCGCAGGGTTACCCAGGAAGCTTGTTATCGGCCAATTACTTGGGGATGATGCCGCTATCCGGTCGGCAGTGTTGAAGCCCGCCACAAAGCCGTGCAGCGTTGCCCCATGCGTCCCTCGCTGCTCGACCCGCTGTTTGCCGTGCTGACCACGCTTCCCGGCGTCGGGCCGAGGCTGGAAAAGCTTTACCGCGGCCTGCTCGGCCGTGACGATACACCGGCGCGTGTGATCGACCTGCTGTTCCACCTGCCGACCGGCGTTGTCGACCGCCGCTCGCGCCCGAAGCTCCGCGACGTGGTGCCGGGCTCCGTCGCGACCGTCGCCGTGACCATCGACCGCCACCGCCCCTCGCCGCCGAACCGACCGCGCGCGCCGTATCAGATCTACGGCAGCGACGACACCGCCGACATCATCCTCACCTACTTCCACGCCAAGCGCGACTATCTGGAAAAGCTCTTCCCGGTCGGCGACCTCCGCTACGTCTCCGGCACCACGGCGCTGTACGACGGCATGCTGCAGATGGTGCATCCCGACCGGGTGGTCAGCGAGGCCGAGCTCGACAAGCTGCCGATGGTCGAGCCGGTCTATCCGCTCACCGAAGGGCTCTCGCTCAACATGGTGCGGAAGGCCGCCGAAGGCGCGCTCGCCAAGATCCCGAACTTGCCGGAATGGCAGGACGCCGCCTGGCTCGAACGCTCAGGCTTCCCATCCTTCGCAGACGCGCTCCGAACATTGCATCATCCAGCCGAGCCCACCGACGTGCTCCCCGAAGGCACGGCCTGGTCGCGGCTCGCCTTCGACGAACTGCTCGCCGGCCAGCTTGCACTGGCGCTGGTCCGCGCCCATCAACGGAAGCTCCCCGGCCGCGGCTCGTCCGGCGAGGGCATCCTTCGCGCCAGGGTGATCGCGGCGCTGCCGTATTCGCTGACGTCGTCCCAGGGCCGCGCGGTCGACGACATCGTCACTGATTTGGCCAAGCCACATCGGATGATCCGCCTTCTGCAAGGCGACGTCGGCTCGGGCAAGACGGTGGTGGCGTTGCTCGCCGCCGCCACCGTGATCGAAGCCGGACGGCAGGCCGCGCTGATGGCGCCGACCGAGATTCTAGTGCGCCAGCATCTCGCCACCATCACACCGCTCGCGGAAAAGGCCGGCATTCGGGTCGCCATCCTGACCGGCCGCGAGCGCGGCAAGGAGCGCACCGAGACCCTCGACCGCCTGGCGCTCGGCGAGATCGATCTTCTGGTCGGCACACATGCGCTGTTCCAGGACGAGGTGGCGTTCCGCGACCTCGCGCTTGCCATCGTCGATGAGCAGCACCGCTTCGGCGTCCACCAGCGGCTTGCGCTCGCCCGCAAAGGCGACGCCGTGGACATGCTGGTGCTGACCGCGACGCCGATACCGCGCACCCTCGTCCTCACTGCGTTCGGCGACATGGAAATCTCGGAGCTCCGCGAGAAGCCCGCGGGGCGGCAGCCGATCGACACGCGCACGATCGCGCTCGACCGCCTCGACGAGGTGATCGAGGGCGTCGGCCGCGCACTGAACGAAGGCAAGCGTGTCTACTGGGTCTGTCCGCTGGTGGAGGAATCCGAGACCAGCGATCTCGCCGCCGCGGAAGAGCGCTTTGCCGATCTCAAGCAACACTTCGGCGCCAAGGTCGATCTGGTCCACGGACGGATGAAAGGGACCGAGAAGGACGCCGCCATGGCGCGCTTCGGCTCGGGCGAGACGCAGCTTCTGGTCGCCACCACGGTGATCGAAGTCGGCGTCGATGTGCCGGCGGCGACCATCATGGTGATCGAGCACGCCGAACGCTTCGGCCTGTCCCAGCTCCATCAGCTTCGCGGCCGCATCGGTCGCGGCCACGAGCGCTCGACGTGCCTGCTGCTCTATCGGGCGCCGCTTGGCGAAACCGCCAAGGCGCGGCTGGCCATCATGCGCGACACCGAAGACGGCTTTCGCATCGCCGAAGAGGATTTGCGGCTGCGCGGCGAAGGCGACCTGCTCGGCACCCGCCAGAGCGGGATGCCGGGCTTTCGTGTCGCGCGACTGGAATTCCACGGCAAGCTGCTCGGCCCCGCGCGCGACGACGCCGCACTCATCCTGTCACGCGATCCCGACCTGGCTTTGCCGCGCGGCGAGGCGCTGCGTCACCTGCTCTATCTGTTCGAACGGGACGAGGCGATCCGGTTGCTGCGGGCGGGGTGAAACCTCGATCGCTGGAGCCTGATGATTGAGATTGAATCGCTGCGGCAATTCCAGCCGCGGTGTGTTCGTGGCTGTCGATTGAGCGGCGCCCGTGACGATTGGCTACCTGAATTTGATAGCAATGGTTTCCATCGCCTCGCAGCGCGGGCATTCGTAAGTCCGCTGGTCGTGGTCCTCATCATCGGCCGGTGCCCCGAAGGCAACCGGTTGAACCGTCATGAGCCACTTCGTCCCGCCGCACTTGCAAGGCATGTGATTGATGACCAGAAATGCAATCGATTGTTGCATGCACCCTCCAACTCAATCACCGTGGCGGATGCGCAATAAAATCACGTTTGCCTTGTCAGTCTGACTTGCTGAAAAATTGCATAAAAATTTGGGAGCGATCACGTGACGCTTGCTTAGTCAGGCAACACCTACCTCACGGAGGCAGCACTTGTACCGTCTCGGCGGCGCGCGCCGCACGTCCGTTTTCGACGATGGCTGCGAGCTTCTTCTGCCCCTCGCCGTTGGGCTGCGCCATGCCGGCTGACATAATGAGCGTCATCGCCTGTTCGACCGTGATGTCGAGCTCGATCACTTGATTGCGCCGCGCATAGAAGAAGAATCCCGTGGTCGGGTTCGGCGTGCAAGGCAGGAAGCACGACACGTATTCTCCACCGCCTCCCGGCAATCGCTCGGTCAGCCCGTGGCCGGGCGGCGAGGCCAGGAACACCACCGACCACATCCCGGTCGGAAATTCCGCCAGCGCCACCTTGCCGAAGCCCGCGCCCGACTTCGAGAACAGCGTCTCGAAAATCTGCTTGATGGTTTTGTAGATCGGCCGCACGATCGGCATCCGGTTGAGCAGGTTCTCGCCGAACTCGACCAGCGTGCGGCCAACGAGACCCGCGGTCAACGAGCCGAGCAAGGTCAGCGCGACGAGCGCAATGATCAGGCCATAGCCCGGCACCCGGAACGGCAGATAGGTCTCGGTCCGCAAGCTGACCGGAATGAACGGCCGCATCGCGTCGTCCACCCAGTTGATGAACCACCAGGTCAGGCTGACGGTGATGTAAAGCGGCCCGACCAGGATCAGGCCGGTGAGGAAATAGTTGCGGAGACGAGCCACCACGCTGTGGTGCACGGGTACGGGTGCGGCTTGCACCGGTGGCGGCGGGTTGTCGTTGAGCGTCATGGCTTCACGCTATTCGACGGTCACCGACTTCGCCAGATTACGCGGCTGGTCGACGTCGGTGCCCATGTTTACCGCAGTATGATAGGCGATCAATTGCACCGGAACGGCATAGACAATAGGCGTCACCGTGTTCGCCATGTCGGGCAGCGTCAGCGTCGAGAGCGACAGGGCGCTGGCTTCGCTCGCCCCCTTGGGATCGGTGATCAGGATGATCTTGCCGCCGCGCGCGGCGACTTCCTGCATATTCGACACCGTCTTCTCGAATACGCCCTCGCGCCTCGCGCTTTTGTCGAACGGCGCGACGACCACGACCGGCATCGCTTCGTCGATCAGCGCGATCGGACCGTGCTTGAGCTCGCCCGCGGCGTAGCCTTCGGCGTGGATGTAGGAGATTTCCTTGAGCTTCAGCGCGCCTTCCAATGCGATGGGATACGCCGTGCCGCGCCCGAGATAGAGTACGTCCTTGGATTTGGCGAGATCGCGCGCCAGCGCCTCGATCTGCGGCTCAAGCCGCAGCGCATCGGAAAGATGGCGCGGCACCTCGATCATGGCGCGCACAAGATTGCGCTCGTCGTCCTCCGACAGGACGCCGCGGATGCGGCCGGCGGCGATCGCGAGACAGAGCAGCGCGGCAAGCTGGCAGGTGAACGCCTTGGTCGAGGCGACGCCGATCTCCGGCCCAGCAAGGGTCGGCATCACCACGTCGCTCTCGCGGGCGATGGTCGAGGTTGGCACATTGACGATCGAAAGGACGTGCTGCTTCTGCTCCTTGGCATAACGCAGGGTCGCAAGGGTGTCCGCGGTCTCGCCCGATTGCGAGACGAACACCGCGAGGTTGCCCGGCTCGAACGGGGCCTCGCGGTAACGAAATTCAGAGGCGACGTCGATCTCGACCGGCAGCCGCGCAAAGCGCTCGAACCAGTATTTGGCGACCAAGCCGGCGTAGTAGGCGGTGCCGCAGGCCGAGATCGCCACCCGATCGATTTTCTTGAAATCGAACGGCAGCTTCATGGGCAGCGAGACCCGCTCGTTGGCCATATCCAGGTAGTGCGACAGCGTGTGGCCTACAACTTCGGGCTGCTCGTGGATCTCCTTCGCCATGAAATGACGGTGGTTGCCCTTGTCGACCAGGAACGCCGAGGCGTTCGATTTGATCACCGGACGCTCGACCACGCGCCCATCCGCCGCGTGTACCTCGGCGCCCTTGCGCGTCACCACGGCCCAATCGCCGTCCTCGAGATAGCTGATGCTGTCGGTGAACGGCGCGAGCGCGATCGCATCGGAGCCCAGGAACATTTCGCCGTCGCCGTACCCGACCGCGAGCGGCGATCCCTTGCGGGCGCCGATCAGCAGGTCGTCCTCGCCTGCGAACAGGAACGCCAGCGCAAAGGCGCCGCGCAGCCGCGGCAGCGCCGCCTTGACGGCATCCGCCGGCGACTTGCCCTTCTTCATCTCGTCGGTGACGAGATGCGCGATTACCTCGGTGTCGGTTTCGCTCGAAAACTTGGCCCCGCTGGCTTCCAGCTCCTGACGGAGCTCGCGGAAATTCTCGATGATGCCGTTGTGAACCACCGCGATGCGGTCGGTGGCGTGCGGATGAGCGTTGGCTTCGGTCGGCTTGCCGTGGGTCGCCCAGCGGGTGTGGCCGATGCCGGTGTGGCCGCCCAGCGGTTCGCTGGATAGCCGATTTTCGAGATTGCGAAGTTTGCCCTCGGCTCGGCGGCGCGTCAGCACGCCATGCTCGAGGGTGGCCACGCCCGCGGAATCGTAGCCGCGGTATTCGAGCCGCTTGAGCGCATCGACAAGCTGACCCGCCACCGGCTCACGGCCGAGAATCCCAACGATCCCGCACAAAGTGATGTCCCCCTACCCGCCCTCCGGATTGTTATGCGCCGGGGCCGGTTTTCGAAAAATCAAAATGCATGTCCCGATATGTCAAAATCGGGGCACGGTTACATTTTTCATAAAACATCGATATTACTGATACTTATGCCTTCTTTTTGACCAACGACTTGAGGTCCTTCAAGCGTTTTGCCCAGCCTTCCTTGACGGTTTGCCGGCCGCGGCCGAGCGCCAGCGCATCCGCCGGCACGTCCGCCGTGATGACCGAGCCAGACCCGATATAGGCTCCGTCACCGATCTTGACCGGCGCCACCAGTGACGAATTCGAGCCGATAAAGGCGCCTTTGCCGATTTCGGTGCGATGCTTGGCGGAGCCATCGTAATTGCAGGTGATGGTACCCGCCCCGACATTGGCACCGGCGCCGACGCGGGCGTCCCCGATATAGGTCAGGTGATTGGCCTTGGCACCGGCCTCGATCAGCGCCTCTTTGATCTCCACGAAGTTGCCGATATGGACGCCTTCTTCGAGCCTGGCGCCGGGGCGCAGCCGGGCGAACGGACCGACGATTGCGCCGCGACCGACCACAGCACCGGCCAGATGACTGAAGGACCGGATTGTGGCGCCCTCCTCCACGGTGACGCCCGGCCCAAACACCACGTACGGTTCGATAGTCACGTCGCGGCCAAGCTTGGTGTCGGCACCGAGATGCACCGTCTCCGGCGCAACCAGCGTCACGCCGGCCTCGAGCGCCGCTTGCCGCAGGCGCTGCTGCATGATCGCCTCGGTCGCCGCGAGTTGCGCCTTGGTGTTGATGCCGCTCACTTCATCCTCCGTCACTTCCAGCGCGACGGTCTTCAGTTTCATGTCGCGCGCAATCTTCACTGCGTCGGTGAGATAGAACTCGCCCTTTTTGTTGGCATTGCCAATGCGGTCGAGAATCTTCAACGCCTGCCTGCCGTCGAGCGCCATCAGCCCGCCGTTGCAGAGCGCGATCGCGCGCTCCGCCGGCGTGGCATCGTTGTGCTCAACGATGGCCAGGAGCTCACCGCCCTTGGTCACCAGCCGGCCATAGCCGGCAGGATCGGCGGGCTGGAAACCCAGCACCGCCACCGCTGCTCCACCGGCCAGCGCCTCGCGAAGCTTTGCAAGTGTCCGCGGCCGGATCAGTGGCGTGTCGCCGAACACCACCAAGATGTCGTCGGCGCCCTTTTCGATGGCTTTCCGGGCCGAAAGGACCGCATGAGCGGTACCCTGCCGTTCGCGCTGAACAAAGACTTTGGCGTCCGGCGCAAACAGCATTGTTTGCGCCGAAACATCGTCATGCTCAGGCCCGACGACCACCGCGACGGCGTCGCTTTCGGCCGAACACACGTTCAGCACATGACCGAGCAGCGAGCGCCCCGCCACCTCATGCAGCACCTTCGGTCGCGAGGAACGCATCCGCGTGCCTTCTCCGGCAGCGAGCACGATCGCCAGGCACGTCCGCCCGCGCATTTCGGCCTTGTTCATGGCGGCGCTCATAGCACGAACCTCTAAACAGGCGCCTGCGAGACGAATCAGCTAATGTTTTCAACAAGGTGATTCGGAGGCAACGGTTTGGCGACGAGCAAATTCGGCTGGCGCGACCTGCTGCGGATTTCGCTTTGGGCGGTTTCTGCCGCCAGCGCGATGCTTGTTGCGGTCTATGCCGGCAGTTCCGAGACCGGCCATGACCGTCTGCACCGGGTCTTCGCCGAAGTTCACGAAACCCTCATTCCTTCGGGGGCCGAAGCGGTCCTGCCGCTGGACGCGCGCGAGGGCCGGCATCTCGCCGACACTGTACGGATACTGGTCGCCGACCGCGAACGCCTCGTCGCCCGCATCGCGACGCTGGAACAGAACTTGGAGAGCGTCACCGGAAGCGTCGCAAAGGTTGAGAAATCCATTCAAGCGCCGGTGCCGACGCCAGCACCCGAAATCAGCCCTCCGGTCATCCAGGCGCCCGAGGAGACCACCTCCAGCCCGCCCGTACCCTGGCCGGCATCGACGCCAAGCCCGAACGTGACCAAGACCGAGTTCGGCGTCGACCTCGGCAGCGCGACATCCATCGAAGCGCTGCGAACCGCCTGGACCGCTGCGCTGCGCCGGCATGCCAAGCTCCTTGAAGGGCTCCGCCCGGTGGTGCAGATGCGCGAGCGGCCCCGGGCCGCCGGCACGGAGTTCCGTCTCGTCGCGGGCCCGATCGCCAGCGCCGCCTCGGCGGCACGCATATGCGCCACCCTGACTGCGGCTGGCGCCGTCTGTGCGCCGGCGGTGTTCGACGGTCAGCGTCTCGCGGTTCGCTGAGCGCTTCGGCATAATGCGGCATGAGCCGCCCGCTTTATCGACCGACCGGACGTCAGGCTGCGTGCCTCGCTGGGCTTGCGCTTCTCGCACTCGGCTACGGCTTCTTCATGCGTTACCAGGTGATCGAGCAGTCCGCTGTCGGCATTGCTTGCGAGGCGAGTGGCGGAAGTTGGTTGTGCGCCAGCCGCCGCACCGCCATTTCGCTCTTCACGCCACAGGCATTCGGCATCCTGGCGCTCGGTGCGGCCGTTCTCAATTTTTTGCGGCCGGCCTTGGTGTTATGGGCCTTGGCCGTGCTGGCTGGAGGCGCTGGCATCGTGCTCTACAACACCGCTCTTTCGGCGCTTGCGGTGGCACTGCTGATCGTCAGCCTGGCGCGACCCGTGTCCGAATCAAGCTGAGCGTCACGGCCACAATCGCCGCGGCGAACCAAAGCGCCTGCCAGTTGGCCAGGGTTTCATTCCACACAATGAATATCGCGCAAAGCGCCAACACCGCACCAGCCACAGTTTCCGCAAGCGCACGCTGGCCCGCTGCAGGCGGCGCAAGAAAACCCGCCAGCAGGAAAGGCAGCGCCGCCGCGGTCAACGGGGCGAACGGGAAGTCGCGGTAGCGAGGATCGAATGCCAGCGATAGCGCCGACTGCACCGTGAGCACGGTCAGCGCCAGCAGCAGGATTCCGAGCACCAGCGTCAGTGGATCGGCAGCCCGGTCAAGCTTACGGCCGACCACCCTTGCGAACGGTGGCGGCGCTACTTGCCGGGCCATGGCTGCAGCGCTGACGATCGGCACGGCAACCGACAGTCCTGCGAACGAAAGTCCGTACAACCATCCGCCGAACCCAAGACTTTCGATCGGCACATTTTCCACGGTCCAGCCCACCAGTACACCGGCGACGGCTGCATTCGCCGCAATCGCCCACCAGGCGGCCGGGCCGACCTCACGCAGGCCATTTCGCCAGCGGCCCCAGCAGCCGGCCGCAAAAACCAGAGCCGCCAGCACGACGCCGGCCGCAGCCTGCCATTTCCAGTGCGGATGATTAGAAACCGGCATCCCCCAGGCGAATTTCGGCCGATGGGTTGCATCGTCGAACAGCCCCCAATGGCCGCCGACAGTGCCCTCCAGCGCACGCTTCCACGGTTGGTCGAACGCCTCGATCACGTTGACGCGGAAATGCTCGTGCCTGCCGCGTTCGAGCACGTCCGCCATCACGCGCGCCAGATTGGCCGGCGATGGCAGGGCCCCTTCACGCATGCGACCGGCGCTCGGCCAGCCGACCTCGCCGATCACGACCTCCTTGCCGAGAAAATGATCGGCCACGCGCTTGCGGATGGCATCGACGTGATCGGCGGCGTTACGCGCTGCGACCGGATCGTCCTCCCAATAGGGCAGAATATGGATGGTGACGAAATCGACTGCCGTTGCGAGTTCGCTGTACCGCAGCCAGAACTCCCAGACGTCGGCGTAAGTCACTGGCACCTTCACGCGTGATTTCACGGTGCCAATGATTTCGGCGAGCATCGCCGGCGAGATCTCCCCGCGCAGCAATGCCTCGTTGCCGACGATGACCGCCCGAACGACGTCCGGGAAACGGTTCGCCAGCGCCACACCAGTGCTGATCTGATATTGGGTGCGATCGGCGTGGCTCGACACCCACAATCCGAGCAGTACCTTCAGGCCGTGCCGTTGCGCGATCTCAGGCACCTGGTCGAGCCCGAAATCGACCGAGTAGGTACGGACGCAGTCGGTCATCGTTGCCAGTTGCGTCAAATCCCGGTCGATCTGAGCAGGCTCAATTCTGGTCGAAAGATCGAGCGGGCTCTGAGCGCCACGGAACGGCGCATAGGACACGCAATAAAGCTTCTCACCGGGATCGAGGGGTGACGGCGGCATCGGGACCGCCGCCCCGAGCCACCACCAAGCCGCGATGATAATCGCGGCCGTCAAGGTGAACAGACTGACAGGTTTTTGCATTCCGTAAGTCCGGCGGAACGGCATTGCCTCGGTCGCTTACACGCTGCGACACTTTAATCAAGGCCACGTCAGGTGCTGGACAACGCCGACAGGTTTGGCAATCTGAGCAACCACAAGATCGTGCGGCGCAAGCCGCAAATCGGACCCATTCGGTGTTCAGATAAACGCGACGCGCTCATCGCATAACAACAACGACTCAAACTCAAGCGGCCCGGTCATGTCTCTCTTTGTGCGTTTCTGCCTTGCCGTCCTTCTGGCGGCATCTGTCATCGCGCCCCTGCCGGCTCTGGCCCAAAGCGGCGACACCAAGAACACCGACAAACCGCCCGCTGCCGCCGATCCAGCCAAGGAGGCCCAGCGCCAGGCCGACGAATTCGCGGAAGCGAGCCGCCTGATGACCGGCCCGGCCGGCAACCCTGAATGCGTCTGGCTGGGGCGGAGGGTGGTAGGGTTGATGTGGCGGGACGACATGGACACGGCCTTCCGTCATCTCGACCTGTACGACCGGTTCGGTTGCCCCGGCCCCCATATCCAGGCGGCATTCCGCTGCGTCGTGCGCCAGGGCAACAATATCGATCCGAAATCTCCCCAGACCCTCAATGCCCGGGTGCATTCCTGCTGGGTCAACCCGACCGCCGCGCAGGCTGCGGCCGTAACGGCCCCGCCAGCCGCCGCAGTATCGTCCGGCTCGGCACCCGCGGCCGCGACGCCCCCGGCCCAAAATCCCCCGGCTGGGCAGACCGCGGGCGGAACCGGCAACAAGGAAGCGCGTTAGGCGTCTGGGCGTTAGAGGCGGTGGCGTCATCAATTCGCCATGAGTTCGAAAGTATAGTTTTATGGCCTCGCAGGAGGTATGCTGCTTCGCAGCAAGGGCTCACCCAGGGGACGGGATGAGTCCAAAAGGTCCAAGCCCCGTTTGGTCGCTTTGATGCGCGTCGTCGCAGTTGTCGGCGTTCTTATCGCATGCATTCATGCGAGCCTTTGGGCACTTTCACGGGACCTGGTCAGCGCACCGGGTTTCAGCGGGCAACTCGCCAGCCTGTCCTACACGCCATTCGATGGCTCAGCTCATCCCGATAGCGGCCGGCAGACGAGTGCCGAGCAAATCCGCGCGGACCTCGCGGCCATCGCGCCCTACACCCGGATGATCCGCACCTATTCGTCGACCGGCGGCACCGAGCTGGTGCCGGAGGTTGCGAAGGAATTCGGCTTGCGCGTCTCCGTCGGCGCCTGGATCGACAAGAATACCGCCCGAAACGAGCGTGAACTGCGCAACGTCATCGAGCTCGCCCGCAAGCATCGCGACGTCGACAGCGTCGTGGTCGGCAACGAAACGATATTCCGCGGCGAGCAGACCATCGACGAGCTCATTGCCAAGATTCATCGCGTCAAACGCGAGACATCCGTCCCTGTGACGACAGGTGAAATCTGGAACGTCTGGATCGAGCATCCTGAGCTTGCCTCGGCGGTAGATTTCATCGCCGCCCACGTGCTGCCCTACTGGGAGGGCATCCCGGACACCGCAGCCGTCGATCAGGCGATCCGCATCTACGACATGTTGCGGCAGGCCTATCCGGGCAAGCGCATCGTGATCGCCGAGTTCGGTTGGCCGAGCCAGGGCTACAACCGCCGCGACGCCAACCCCGATCCGCTGGTGCAGGCTCGGGTGCTCCGCGAATTCGTAACACGTGCCGAGGCACTGGGCATCGACTACAACATCATCGAAGCCTACGACCAGCCATGGAAGACCTTCGAGGGCGGAGTCGGACCGTACTGGGGCGTGTTCGACACCTCCCGGCAGCCGAAGTTTTCCTGGACCGGCCCGATCACCAATCCGGACCACTGGAAGCTTGCTGGTATTGCGGTGCTGATCGGCGTTCTGCTGTCACTGCCGATCCTTTCGCTTGCCGGCGCGACCGCTTCGCAAGCTGCATTGCTGGCGGGCGCGGCGCATGTCGTCGGTGCTTGGTTCGCCATCCTGTTTGCCTATTGGAACGGCCATTACTTCGTGACTGGAGCAGCGGTCGCTTATGGGCTCGCCCTCGTGCTGCTGATCCCGCTGATCTTCATTGCGCTCACGCGCATCGAGGAGATCGCCAACATTGCGTTTGGACGAAAGCCGCGCCGGCTGATCGAAGCGCCGCCTCTTGTGCCCGCGCTGCCGGCCACGCCCAAGGTCTCGATCCACATCCCGGCCTATCAAGAGCCGCCGGAGATGCTGAAGGCCACGCTCGATGCGGTGGCGCAGCTCGAATACCCGAACTTCGAGTGCATCCTTGTCATCAACAACACCCCCGATCCGGCGTTTTGGCGTCCGGTCGAGGAGCATTGCAAGATGCTTGGCGAGCGATTCAAGTTCGTGCGCGAAGACAAGCTGCAGGGCTTCAAGGCCGGCGCGCTGCGGCTCGCGCTGTCGCACACCGCGGAGGACGCCGAGATCATCGGCGTGCTCGACGCCGACTACGTCGTGCATCCCGCCTGGCTGAAAGACCTGGTGCCGCTGTTCGCCGATGCCAAGGTCGGCATGATCCAGGCGCCGCAGGACCATCGCGACGGCGAACGCTCCGCCATGCATCAGGCCATGAACGCCGAATATGCCGGTTTCTTCGACATCGGCATGGTGCAACGGAACGAGAAGAACGCCATCATCGCCCACGGCACCATGTGCCTGATCCGCCGCTCGGCGCTGATCGCCGCCGGCAACTGGTCGAGCGATACGATCTGCGAAGACACCGATCTCGGCCTCACCATCCTCGAGCTCGGCTTCGCCGCGCATTACACCAATCGCCGTTACGGCTATGGGCTGCTGCCCGACAGCTACCTCGCCTACAAGCGCCAGCGCGACCGTTGGGCCTATGGCGGCTTCCAGATCATGAAGAAGCACTGGCGGCGTTTCCTGCCCGGCCGCAGCCTGCTGACCCGCGAGCAGAAGCGCGAGTTCACGCTGGGCTGGCTGTCATGGCTCGGCGCGGAGAGCGTCGGCGTGCTGGTCGCGCTGCTCAATCTCGTGTGGGTGCCGTTCGTCGCCATTGTCGGGATCGCCATTCCCGACAAGATCCTCACGATCCCGATCCTCGCCGCATTTGCGGTTTCGGTTGCGCATTTCGTCTCGCTTTATCGGCTGCGCGTGCGTATCCCCGGCGGCCAGATGGTCGGCGCTGTGTTTGCCGCGATGGGCCTGCAATGGACCGTCGCCCGCGCCGTCGGCGTTGGCCTGATCAAGCACCACCTCCCCTTCGTGCGCACCGCCAAGGGCGGCTCCGGCCGCCGCAGTGTCGACTTCCCGGCATTCTGGGAGGCGCTGATCGGAGCACTGCTGGTCGCGAGCGCGATCTTCCTGCACGCCACCAATTGGGAGCTGGTGCGGGAAATCGACCTGTTCGCGTTGGCTCTCGCCATCCAGTCGCTCCCGTTCCTCGCCTCGGCCGGGCTGGCGGCCCTGGAGGGCAGTCGCGCCAACGATTTCGCGTTCTGGAATGGCCTGGAGGCAAGGCTCAGCCAGCGCTTCAGCCAGCGGCTTCGTCACCTTGGCCAATGGCTGCCGCGCTATCAGCCTGCCGCCAAGGCTCCTGTGGCGGCGCCGGTGGTGGTGGTCGGGCCGGCAACCGAAAAACAGGCCGAGCCGGCGCAATAGTCCCTTCAGAGCCAGTACGAGTCCACCGCTAGCCGGATGGTGCCCTGTTTCATTTTTTGGTTCGGCGTGCTGCAATCGCTGCGCCTGTTTCCCGACTAAAGCGGTGCACCACTGCAACAACTGAAAACCATCACGTTTGTCTACGATACCCGGGAAGACCGGGTCAGGGCCGCCATCAACGCCGCGACCCCGGATACAGCGTGGTCCTGCTGGATCACACGGCGTCTGGCCCTGGCGTGGCTCGCCAAGTCCGGGGAATTCCTGACCAGCACCTCCACCCTGGTAAAGCGCACCGCTCCGGAACACCGTGGCGACCTAGCGACCTTCGAGCGCGAGGCGGCGATTGCCCAGACCGCGCCGTCCATGTCCGCCACGCCGTCGGACGTCCTCAAACCGCCGACCGTCAGTGCGGAGCTGATGGAGACGGTAACTTGGAGCCAGAAAGGCGAGCACTACCAGATCGAAATCCGGGGCAACGGCGGAGGCGGCGCCAAATCAGTGCTGACGCGCGCCGAACTCCAACGCATCACGCAAATGCTGCACGAGGTTGTCGGCAAAGCCGCCTGGACAGCCGCGTCCGCCACACCCCAGGCTGCGCCGGTGGCAGCGGAAGCGCCGGCAACACCGGTCCGGCACTGAGGCGGGGTCAGCCGCGCAGCGCCGTCTCCACAAGCTTGACCCAGTACGAGGTCCCAACCGGGATCAGATCATCATTGAAGTTGTAGGCCGGGTGATGGAGACCCGCGCTGTCGCCATTGCCAATGAAGATGAAGGCGCCAGGCCGCGCCTCCAGCATGAACGAGAAATCCTCAGCGCCCATCATCGGCGGCACCGTGACGTTGACGCGCCGGTTGCCGACCACCTGGGAGGCGACGTCGGCTGCGAACGCGGTCTGCCGCTCGTGGTTCCTGGTGACCGGGTAGTCGCGCTTGTAGGTCAGCGTGGCCTTGGCGCCGTAAAGCCTCGCGGTGCCTTCGACCAACTCGCGGACGCGCCGCTCCACAATATCGCGCGTCTCCGGCGTCAGGCTTCGCGCTGTGCCGCGCAGATGGGCGGTTTGCGGGATGATGTTGTCGGCGGTGCCGGCGTGGAATTGGGTGATCGAGACCACCGCCGATTCCAGCGGATCGACGTTGCGCGACACGATCGACTGCAGCGCGTTGATGATGGCCGCGCCGACCACAACGGTGTCGATCGAGGTGTGCGGCCGCGCCGCGTGGCCGCCGAGGCCCTCGATGTCGATATAGATTCTGTCGGCCGCGGCCATCATCGGGCCAGAGCGGATGGCGAAATCGCCGATCGGAAAGCCTGGATAATTGTGCATGCCGTAGACCTCCTCGATCTTGAAGCGGTCCATCATGCCGTCGTTGACCATCTCGCGGCCGCCGCCGCCGCCCTCCTCGGCCGGCTGGAAGATCACCACCGCGGTGCCGTCGAAGTTGCGCGTCTCGGCGAGGTATTTGGCGGCGCCGAGCAGCATGGCGGTGTGACCGTCGTGGCCACAGGCATGCATCAGGCCCGGGTTCTGCGACGTGTAAGGCAGCCCCGTGGCCTCCTCGATCGGCAGCGCATCCATGTCGGCGCGAAGCCCAATGGCGCGCGAGCCGCTTCCGCTCTTGCCGCGGATGACGCCGACCACGCCGGTCCTGCCGATGCCGGTCACCACCTCGTCGCAGCCGAAGCTTTTCAGCTTGTCGGCGACGAGGGCGGCGGTGCGATGCACCTCGAACAACAGTTCCGGATGGGCGTGGATATCCTGCCGCCAGACTTTGATTTCGTCGTGCAAGTCGGCGATGCGATTGACGATCGGCATGGCGCTCTCCTTCGCCGCAGAACGGTGCGCGATACTGGAATTTCGGCTCGGATTGCTTAGCAAATCGAACGCGCGACGCCGCGTCAACCGGCCACGTCACCGGCATCCGTTGAAAGGCACGGTTTTGGCTTGGAAATCCGCTCCCCATGGCCTAGATGTGCGCCCGGGAGCGCGTAGCTCAGTCGGTAGAGCACATGACTTTTAATCATGGGGTCGTGGGTTCGATCCCCAGCGCGCTCACCAAAAGCCCCGACGTCACTGACACAATCGGCACGCAGCTCGCCGAAATCGTCATTGGGGTATGCGGTGGCGAGGATTACTTGCAAACTTCACGGACCTTGAGCTTGCGGCTCTGCCTGCGCAGTCGAGTAGCACGGTTGCTTGAAAATCGACATGTCGCTGATTAGCCGACAACGGCCGTAGAAAAGCCGCCCCAGCGTTCGCTGAGGCGGCTTTTATAAGCGGGGATGCATGATCGGCTAATTAGTGGCCAGTGCCGGGCTTAGTTGTCTTCGGCGCCTTGCCGTCCTCGATCCGACCTTCGTTGCGAAGATCGCGGCCTTCCTGGGCCTTCTTCTGGCTTTCCGGAGATTTTCCGTGCTCGTACGCCTCTTCCTTGATGAAGCCGGCACCTTCCTTGATCTCGCCTTTGACGCTCATTGGTAAACTCCGGTTGAATTACGCCTCCCAGGAGAACGCCCATTGAATGCGATCGTTCCAGATCGCGAGGTCACTGGTGCCCATCGGCATGCAACGTATCGAGACATCGTTGGCCGCGCGCGGCGTCCGCGAGTTACTTCGCCGGACGAGTGAGGTCCTGCGGATTGCTCGCACCCGGCTTGGTCAGATCCTGAGGATTGCTCCGGGTGGAGAGGTCCTGCGAATTGCTCGGGTTCACGGTCGGCGGCTGCCCAACGGTGGCGGACGGCGCGCTTGGATTTGAGACGCCGCCAGTGTTCGGCGTGACGCCGCCGGTGTTGGGCGTGGTTTGAGCCAAAGCAAGTCCGCCTGACAACAGGACAAACGCCGCAGTCGCGCAGATGCGTTTCATGGTGAGACTCCGGTGGCCCCACCATGAAACTCCCGGCATCCGGATTACGTTCCGGCTTTAATCCGGAAGCTTTCTTTCCTGAGCTTGGTACCCTTCATCTCGTTTTTCATCCAGCGTGGCGTTCCGCCTCGGCCGGACCAAACCAGTTTCGGGTCTTTCTTGCTCCGGAATTGAGGAGCGACCTTTGCCATCTTCCTGCGGCGCTTTTTACCACCAGCGGGACGACGGACCCTTTTCTTGCCGCCGGTAAGCGCCGACAGCTGCGATTTCAAATCGTCGGCTTTGCGGGAAAGTATGTCAGCAATGTCATCCCGCATTCTCAAAAGAGATTGGACCGACATCGAAGCAAGACTGGAATTCTTGGCCATGGAAACTCCGGTTGATGAATTCACCGGGTTTGGCGGCGCATTTGCACAATTGCAAGCACGCCTAGGTGGCAAACCCCGGATAACCTATAACTTCCGCTTGAGCTGCGCGTCGGCCGAATGCGGCGCCCGCGAAATAAGCTATTGCGGAGGACGCCTTCGGTCGCGCCAGCGCCGGAGCAATGCCGGTTTCGGCTGCCAGCGCCACGCGCCGAATGCCAGAATGGCCATCGAGAGCGCGAGGTATCGCATGCCGGCTTCGGCGGAATGAAACTGGCCGACCAGACCGAACAGCCAGACTGCCGACAGGACTGCGACCGCAACAACCATCCGCACACTCATAAGCACACTCCCTTTCACCAAATTTAGGCGCGGGCCTTGAACCGCGCACTCGCCTCGACCACTCAGCTCCTGGCCACTCAGCTCCCGGCCGCTCAGCTCCTGGCCATGCACCTCGCGACATAGCTCCAGCTTTTCGGCGCGGTGAGCTTCTCGCGATCGGACTGCTGGTTGCAGTCCTGCCACTTGACCTTCTCCTTCGCCCATTTCCGCTTGGCCGCGTTCCATTCCTGGCGGGTCATGTCCTTGGTTTCACTCCAGGTCGAATGCGACGAATCTGCTTTGGCCTCGGACTTGCCGGCGTGATGCTTCGTGCTGTGATGCTTGGTTGAAGAGCTTTGCTGCGCTGCGGCCACAGTGGTTGTCAGAACCACGGCGAACGCCGCCAACGCCATCTGCCGGACTACGGTTTTCATGAAATTACTCCTGAAATGGTCGTCGACGCTTTAATCGCACCGCAACAACATGGATCGAATTGTTTTGTTCCCAGTCATTGGACTTTCATGGAGCGGTCTCGTTGTCGCCACGAAGAACCGCCACCGTCCTGCCTGCGAAGGGATAAGGCGTGATTGTGGAAACGAGACCGGTCCTGCCGGACCAAGGAGGACGAGCATGTCGCAGTTGAATGCTACGCCCGCAGTGTTCGCGTTCGCGCGCTACTTCACGCGCCCGCTTTGCCCTGAGTGCAACCACGAGCAATTCGTGCCGGAGCGATCTGCCTTCATCGATGACGGCAACGTCCGCCATAGTTGGCTGTGCGAGGTCTGCGGCCACGGCTTCTGCACCACGGTCGAGATCGGGCGCGCTCGCCGCCTGAGGCGCAATGCCTGAACTCAAAACGGCAGCGGGCCGCCCATGGGGCGGCCCGATTCGATTCACGCGGGGCGCGTCGCGCTGCTACCCGATCGCGGTTTTCACCCGCCCCGCGTCGAGCGGCAGGTCGCGCAGCCGCTTGCCGGTGGCATTGGCAACCGCATTGGCGATCGCCGCCACCGCGGGCCCGTGCGAGGCCTCGCCTGCCCCCTTCGAAGGCTGATCAGTCCGGTTGATCAGCTCGACCGTGACCTTCGGCACATCCGGCATGGTCATGATCGGATAGCTGGCCCAGTCGCGCGACTGGATGCCGCTCTTGTCGAAACGCACCTGCTCGTAGAGCGTCCAGCTTGTCGACTGCAGAACACCGCCCTCGATCTGGTTCTTGAGCCCGTCCGGATTGATGATCAGGCCGGAATCCGCGGCAGCCCACGCCTGCGTCACGCGAACCTTGCCGCTCGCGCGGTCGATCTCGACGTCGGCTATCACAGCGACGTAGGTGGCGAGGTTCTTGTACTTGGCGAAGCCGATGCCGCGGCCGCGGCTGAGGCTGCCCGCTTCGCCTGCCTTCCAGTTCGCCATCGCGGCGACCTTCTCGACCACCGCCTTGGCGCGCGGGTCCTTCAGATGCGCGAGCCGGAACGCCACCGGGTCGGCCTTGGCCAGCGCGGCCATCTCGTCCATGAAGGATTCGATCGCGAACACATTGGCGTAGGCGCCGAGCGTGCGCAGCGCCGAAACCCGGATCGGCATGTCCGGGATGAAGTGGTGCACGACCTTCTGGTTCGGGAAATCGTAGAGCGGAATGGAATTGCGGTCGCCGCCGCCGGCCGGCTGCGGGATGCCCTTCGCCGGGCCGGGAAACTGAGGCTCGGCCAGATATTGCGATGCCAGCACGTTGGTGCCGTCGGTGCTTTCCGGCCGCATCGAATGGGTGTTGCTCCACAATTCGTAGTGCCAGTCGGCGATCTTGCCGTCGGCATCGAGCGAGGCCTTGACGCTCATCGACATCGCCGCGCCGAATGGCTCCCAGCCGAATTCGTCATCGCGCATCCATTGCACGCGCACCGGCTTGTCGGGCACAGCGCGGGCGAGCAGCGCTGCGTCGAGCGCCACGTCGTCGGCGCCGTTCTGGCCGTAGCAGCCGGAGCCCTCGACGTGCATGCAGCGGATGTCCTTGGCCGGCAGCTTTAGCGCCTTGACCAGTTCGCTGCGGAGCGGGAACACGCCTTGCGAATGGGTCCACACGAGCATGCGGTTATTGAGGAAGGTCGCAACCGCGCAGGACGGACCGATCGAGCCGTGCGACAGATACGGCTTGGTGTAGCTCGCTTCGAGCATTCGCGCGTTGGCGGCCGGGGCCGGTCCCTGCTTGACGCCCAGCACGGAGTCCGTGCTGGGAAGCGATTTCAGATGGGCATGGATGTTAGCCGGATCGGGCAATTCCGGTCCGAGCTTCCAGGTTGCCGCCTTGGCCAGCGCCTCCCGCGCCTTGATCGCCTGCTCCTCGCGCTCGGCGACCACGCCAAGGAACGAGCCGTCGCGCACCACCTTGATGACGCCCGGCATTTTGCTGACAGCAACGTCGTCGACCTTTTCCAGCGTTGAGCCGTAGCGGGGCGGCCGCACCACCCGGCCATGCACCGTGCCGGCCTCGTAGATGTCCTGCACATAGGCGATGCGGCCGATGACCTTGCCGGGGATGTCGAGACGCGGCGTCGGCTGGCCGACGATCTTGTAGGCCGTGACGGGCTTCGGCGCGACCTTGCCGGTGGCCTCCTTGTCGAGATCGAGGCCTGCGACGGCCTCCGCATAGGTCACCTTCAAGCGGTCGGCCGTGAGGATGACGCCGTCGGCCACGGTCAGGGAGCCCGCTGGAACCGCGAGCTTGGTGGCGGCAAGATCGACCAGCATGCCGCGCACCTCGGCGCAGGCAAGCCGCAACGCCGTGCCGCTGTTCTCGATGGACTGGCTGCCGGCGGTCTGGCCTTCGTTGGGCGACAGCGCGGTGTCGGCCGAATAGATCGTCACCCGCTCGAGCGGAAGGTCGAGCTCCTCCGCCGCGATCTGCCAGAGTGCGGTGAGGATGCCCTGCCCGAGCTCGACCTTGCCGGTGGAAACGGTGGCGTTGCCGTCGCCGCCGATCCGCACCCAGGCGCGGAGCGAGCGGTTGGTGTTGAGGCTTCCAGGCAGCGGCGCGGGCTTGCCAGCGCCTTGCGCCAAGATCTCGGCGGGATCGAGCGAGAACGCAACGACGAGGCCGCCCACGGCCTTGCCGAAGCTTCGGCGCGTCAGGATCGGAGCGTTCATGGTCAGAGCCTCCCCGTCTGCTTGCCGATAGGCTTCTTGTCGCCGATTTGTTTGCTGGCCCGCAGGATCGCGGCGATGATCCGGTTGTGCGTTCCGCAGCGGCAGAGATGGCCGGCCAGGGCCTGACGCACTTCCGGCTCGGTCGGCTGCGGCTTGCTGTCCAGCAACTCCTTGGCCTTCATGATCATGCCGTTGATGCAGTACCCGCATTGCGCGGCCTGCTCGTCGATGAAGGCCTGTTGCAACGGATGCGGCTTCTCGATCGTGCCGAGCCCCTCGATCGTGGTGATCTCGGCGTTGCCGAGCGAGCCGATCGGGGTGACGCAGGAGCGCGTCGCGCGGCCGTCGACCAGCACGGTGCAAGCGCCGCATTGCGCCAGTCCGCAGCCGAACTTGGCGCCGACCAGGAACAGGTCGTTTCGCAGCACATAGAGCAGCGGCGTATCGGGCTCGGCCGGCGTGCTGTGCGTCGCTTTGTTGACTTTCAGACTTATGGCCATCGTGGCCTCTC
Source organism: uncultured Alphaproteobacteria bacterium (assembly GCA_963785665.1). GTDB lineage: Bacteria > Pseudomonadota > Alphaproteobacteria > Rhizobiales > Xanthobacteraceae > Z2-YC6860. The sequence goes on along the minus strand of CAWAWF010000008.1, from coordinate 184,104 downwards.
CCAGGACATCCGCGCCGCTATCGCTGCGCCTATTATGGAGAATCACACGTATCCTGCCCCTCCGGGCCGGATCGGTCGAGATCAAATGTAGAACGGGTGGAACCGCTGGGAGGACTCGCAAATCCGACTTGTTTCAGTATGATGACGGTGATCAACCGCGGGGGCGGCCCATGAAGTCTGCGATTGCGCTATTCGTGCTGGCTGTTCTGGGAACGGCCTCTGCGGGCGTCGGCATCGCCGCCTGGACCGGCCATCTCAGCCATCGCGAAGCCAATATGCGCGCCATCCACTACGACACCAGCTACGACCTCAGCGCGCGCCGGCGCATGCTTGTTGAATAGCGGCTAGACCGCCGGCAGATCGCCCCTCTGCCAGCCTTCGCGCGTCCGCTCGCGTAAATCGGCAAAGCATCCGTCCGCAATCGCCTTGCGGATGCCCGCCATCAAATCCTGGTAGTAGGCGAGGTTGATCGCCGACAGCAGCATCGCGCCGAGCATTTCATTGGCGCGCACCAGATGGTGCAGATAGGCGCGCGAGTAGGTCCGCGCCGCTGGGAAGGCGCTTTGCTCGTCGAGTGGCCGCGGATCGTCGCGGTGGCGGGCGTTGGTGATGTTGATCTGACCGAACCGGCTGAACACCGCGCCGTGGCGGCCGTTGCGGGTCGGCAGCACGCAGTCGAACATGTCGATGCCGCGCGCCACCGCCTCCAGAAGATCGTCCGGCGTCCCGACGCCCATCAGGTAACGGGGCCGGTCCACCGGCAATTCGCCCGCTGCTTGTTCGGCAATCCTCAGCATGACGTCCTGTGGCTCGCCGACCGCAAGGCCGCCGATCGCGTAGCCGTGGAAACCGATATCGACCAGGGCCTGGGCACTCGCCGCGCGGAGTGCAGCATCGTCGCCGCCCTGGACGATGCCGAACAAGGCGCGCCCCGGCGGCACGTTCTCGAAGGCCCGCTTGCAACGCTCCGCCCAGCCAAGCGAAAGCCGCATCGCGCGCTCAAGCTCGGGTGTGGCATTCGGCAATCGAATGCACTCGTCGAGTTGCATCACGATGTCGGCGCCGAGCAGTGTCTGGATCTCAATGGCGCGCTCGGGCGAAAGCTCGACCATGGCGCCGTCGATGTGCGAGCGGAAGGTGACGCCCTTGTTCTCGTCGATGGTGCGCAGCTCGGACAGCGACATCACCTGGAAGCCGCCGGAATCGGTGAGGATCGGCCGCGGCCAATTCATGAATTTGTGCAGGCCGCCGAGTGCCGCGATCCGCTCGGCGCCAGGCCGCAGCATCAGGTGATAGGTGTTGCCGAGAAGGATTTCGGCGCCGGTGCTGCGCACCTCCTCCGGTGTCACGCCCTTCACCGTCGCCTGCGTGCCGACCGGCATGAAAGCCGGCGTCTGCACCGCTCCATGAGGCGTCGCGATCTCGCCGCGGCGGGCTTTGCCGTCGGTTGCGATCAGCCGGAAGGAAAAAGCATCGGTCATGATGCGCGGAACAACAGCGAGGCGTCGCCATACGAATAGAAACGATACCCCGCCGCGATCGCATGCGCGTAGGCGCGCTGCATCGTGTCGCGGCCGCATAACGCCGACACCAGCATGAACAGGGTCGAGCGCGGCAGGTGAAAGTTGGTCAGCATCGCGTCGACCGCCTTGAACCGGTAGCCCGGCGTGATGAACAGCGACGTGTCGTCCGCGAACGGCCTGATGACGCCGCTGTCGTCCGTGGCGCTTTCGACGGTACGGAGCGCGGTCGAGCCGACCGCAACGACCCTGCCGCCACGGGCGTGCACGGCATTGAGAGCCTCCGCCGTCTCAGGCGACAGGACGGCATGTTCGGCGTGCATGTTGTGGCCTTCCGTGTCGTCGGCATGGACCGGCAGGAAGGTGCCGGGGCCGACATGCAGGGTCACGTTGTATAGCGCCACGCCGCGCTCTTGCAGCTTCCCCAGCAGATTGTCCGTGAAATGCAGACCCGCGGTCGGCGCAGCCACCGAGCCTTCGTCGCGCGCGAACAAGGTCTGGTAGTCGGCGCGGTCCTGGTCGTCGGGCTTGCGCTTTGAGGCGATGTAGGGCGGCAGCGGCATGTCGCCCCGTTCGGCGATGGCCTGGTCCAGCACCGGCCCGTGGAACGCAAAGGACAGCGTCACCTCGCCGCCCTCGCCCTTGCCTTCGACCGTGGCGTCGAGCTGGCCGAGGAAGCACACTTTTCCCTCGTCGCCGAAACGAACGACATCCCCGGCGGCAAGCTTCTTGGCCGGACGAACGAAGGCGCGCCAGCGCGAGCCGTCGAGCCTCTCCGTCAAGGTTGCCTCGATCTTCGGCTCGGTGTCGCGGCCGATGCGACGGCCCGAGAGCCGCGCCGCGATCACCTTGGTGTCGTTGACCACCAGCGCATCGCCTGGATTGAGCAGCTCCGGCAGATCGCGCACGCCGCGGTCCGCCAGCGCGCCGTCCGTCCGCACCACCAGGAGCCGCGCCGCATCACGCGGCGAGGCCGGCCGGAGTGCGATGCGCTCGGGCGGCAGGTCGAAGTCGAAGAGGTCGGTGCGCATTCGACACCGCCATCGTGCCGAGGTGCTACTTTTTCGCGTCGGCGGCGATGGTCGCCTTGACGATCTTGTCCGGATCGCGGACCGGCTCGCCGCGCTTGATCTTGTCGACGTTCTCCATGCCCTCGGTGACGTTGCCCCAGGCGGTGTACTGGTTGTCGAGGAAGCTCGCGTCGCCGAAGCAGATGAAGAACTGGCTGTCGCCGGAATCCGGGCTCTGCGCCCGCGCCATCGAAACCGTGCCCCGCACATGCGGCTCCTTGTTGAACTCGGCCTTGAGCTTTTGGCCCGAGCCGCCGGTGCCGGTGCCGTGGGGGCAGCCGGTCTGCGCCATGAAACCGTCGATCACGCGATGAAATACGATGCCGTCGTAGAAACCTTCGCGCACCAGTTGCTTGATGCGGGCGACGTGGCCGGGCGCGAGGTCCGGACGCATCGCGATCACCACGCGGCCTTTGGTGGTGTCGAGGATCATCGTGTCTTCGGGACTAGCCATGGAAATTCAAGCCTTTCGTTGTTGGCGGGTGTCGTGGATATGGAATGTCAGCGGCCGGCCTGCAATCGCCTCGCCGAGGCTTTCGGACAGCGGCAGCGGCGAACAGCGTGCCAGTGCCGCAGTTAGAGCGGCGTAATAGATCGAGCGTTCTTTATCCGAGACGTCTTTGGTTTGATAGGTGAGGCGTGCGCCGAAAACCTCGCCGTTGCGCTTGAACGACACGCGTATCGTAAGTTCCATGCCCGCCTGCGCCTCACTCAACGGCGGCCAGCGCCAGCATGAGCGAAGAACGCGACCGACATCGGCGAGTGTGTTAAGCGGGTTCGTCGGCGCGACCGGTTCGGCGATGGCCCCCGCGGACAACACCACCAAAAGGCCAATAGCCAGAGCCGCCCGAACGTTCATTACTTTACGATCGTCGCGCTCTGAACGTAATCCATCCGGGAAAAGTCCTTCGCCAGATAGGCGTTGCCTTCCATCTGGAGCCGGGTCTGGTCCGGTCCGCGACCACGCGGCGCGCCTTCGCCGTACTCGGCGTTGAGCTTGTCGACCACCTCCATGCCGGACACGATCCGGCCGAACGGCGGGAAGCCCTGGCTGTCGAGGCTGCCGTTCTCGCCGAAGTTGATGAACACCTGGCTGGTGCGGGTGTTCGGGCCCGCCATCGCAAAGGTGACGTAGCCGCGGCGGTTGGTCTGCTTGACCGGATCGTCGGGGATGCGCGCATCGCGCCATGGCGCCGAGACCTTCGGATCGCCGTTGATGCCGAACTGCACCATGAAGCCGCTGACCACGCGGAAAAACCGGACGTTGTCGTAGAAGCCGCTCTTGACGAGATTGTAGAAGCGGTCGGCACCGTGTGGCGCCCAGTCGCGATGCACCTCGATCACGAAGGTCCCCTTGGTGGTGTCGAACTTGGTCTTGTAGACCGCAGGCGCCTGCTCGCGGAACGCCGCAGGATTGGTAAGTTTGGCCGACTGGCTGAAGGCCGGTACGGCGATGCCAACGAGCGCGATGGCAGGCACAAGCGCGATGAGTGAGCGACGATTGGTCATTGCATCTCCTTGGATCAGCTAGATGCCAGGCTTGCCGGCAAAGCGTTTCTTCAAGCGGGCTGCGACCGGTGCCGGCACGAAGCCCGAGACGTCGCCGCCCATGCTCGCAATCTGCCGCACCAAAGTGCCGGTAATCGGGCGAGACACCGGCGAGGCCGGCAAAAACACGGTCTGCACATCGGGCGCCATGGCGCCGTTCATGCCCGCCATGTGCATCTCGTAATCGAAATCGCTGCCGTCGCGGAGCCCGCGGATCAAGACGGTTGCGCCGGTCGTCTGCGCCGCAGTGACGACGAGACCGTCGAAGGTGGTGAACTCCAGCGCGCAGCCGGCCTCCTTGGCCAGAGGCGTGCAGGTCTCCTCCAGCATGGCGCGCCGTTCGGCAGCGGGAAACAATGGCGTTTTGCCAGGGTGGATGCCGATCGCCAGCACCAGCTTGTCGGCAAGCCTGGCGGCCTGCCGCACCACATCAATGTGGCCGTTGGTGACCGGGTCGAACGACCCGGCGTAGAGCGCAATCCGAGGCATCGCAGCCGGTCTAACCCGCCATTTTTCCCCGGGCAAGGCCCGAACCTCGCTGGGCGCGGCAAAACCCCAATCATGTCAGGGGGCAAGCTCCAGGGAGCGCATCGGCAAAAAAACTGCCGGTCACCGAACCGAATGACCGGCCAGCGCGACCAATACCTGAAAGGCCGGGGAAATGGCCATTCGACAGGGGCGTGTCATGACGAGGAAGACATATCGTTCCGTTTCGGCCATCGCGCTTGCGGCAATACTCGCGGGCGGCGCGACGGTTCTGCCAAACTTCAGCGGCGAGGTGGTTGCCAGCGCGCCGATCCACAGCGGCAAGGGCGACCGGCTCGATATCCGCGCGACCGAGTGCTCGGAGCAGGCCTGGCCGTATTTTGAGACCAACTGCCTCCGCGACAAGCGCGTCGCGCTGGGCAAGGTCGGGCAGACGGCGCGGATCGTCACCGCGGATCGCATCCACTTCGCGCGCTGAACTCCCCCGCGGATTTGTCAGGTTCGCTTGCGCAACGTCGCGATGGCGCGGAGAAACTGGCTGCCCGGCATCGCCGGGAAACCCAGCCACTGTTCCCCCGCGGGAATGTGAGACATCACGCCGCTCTGGGCGCCGACCTTGGCCCCCTCACCGATGGTAATGTGATCGGCAACGCCGACTTGGCCGCCGAGAATGGCGAAGTCGCCTAGCACGACGCTGCCCGACAGTCCGCACAAGGCAACGATAATACAGTGCCGGCCGATCTGGCAGTTGTGGCCGATCTGCACGAGGTTGTCGATTTTGGTGCCCTCGCCGATAACGGTGTCGCCGATGCCGCCGCGGTCGACCGCGGTGTTGGCGCCGATCTCGACATTGTCCTGAATGATTACGCGGCCCAGCTGCGGAACCTTGACGTGGCCGTTGGTGCTTGGGTGGTAGCGGAAGCCGTCCTGTCCGATGCGACAGCCGGCGTGCAGGATCACACCATCGCCGATCAGCGCATGCAGCACCGAGGCGCCGGGCCCGACGGCGCAATCGCGGCCGATCTTCACGTCCGGTCCGATCACGGCAGTCGCGCCAATCACGGTGCCCGAGCCAACCGCAGCGCGCGGCCCGATCACCGCGCCGGGATCGATGATGGCGCCGTCTTCGATCTCCGCGGTCGGATGGACGGTCGCGCCATCCGCCACGCTTTCGGTTTCAAACAGTGAACGCGGGCGAAGCGAGTCCGGATGGAGTTTGCGCGCGACCACGACGAAGTCGCGAAACGGATGGGACGTGTGCAGCACGCAGAGCGAGGCCGGCGCGCCCTCCGCGAGCCGCTCGGTGGTCAGGCAGACACCGCCGCGTGTCGCCGCGAGATGACTGGAATATTTTGGGCTGTCGGCGAACACCAGATCGGACGGTTGCGCCCGCTCGAGCGTCGAGATTCCCGACACGACGCCATCGAGCCGCGCGCCCTGGCGCGGCACAGCGCCCGTCAACGCGACGATCTCGCGGACGCTCAGACCCAAAGGCTGCGGGAAGAACCGGCTCATGCGGCGGCGACCATATTCGATGGCGGCGCCGCGGTGAAGGGCCGCATCCAGTGTCCTAGCTAGAACGGCACGCTGGTCGCGTCGTAGGTGAACAGCCATTCGTAGCGGGCTTTGACCTTGTCTTCCTGCCACTCGCGGGTGACGTAATCCCCTGCCCCTTCGGCATGCGCCATGGCCGGGTTGTGGAAGCGCTTGGCGTTGTCGATCGAAGCCGCCACGCATCGATTGGCGCGGTCGCGGCGCGCCGCCTCGTAACGCCGCAGCGCCTCGGGCGCCACGCCATATTTCGCGATGCAGCGGGCGAGCACGCAACCGTCCTCGATCGCCATCACCGCGCCTTGCGCCATCATCGGCAGCATGGAATGGCACGCATCGCCCAGCAGCGAAACGCGGTCCCTCGTCCAGGCCGGCATCGGCGGCCGCGCGAACAGCGCCCACTTGTAGGGCGTGTCGCCGGCGCGAATGGTGGCGTGAATATCCGCGTGCCAGTTGCGGAAGTCGTTGCTGAATTCATCCTTGCTGCCCTGCACGGTCCAGCTTTCGACCCGCCAGTCGTCGCGCTCCAGCAAGCCGACGAAGTTCAGAAGCTCGCCGCCGCGCACCGGATAATGCACGACATGGCCGCCCGGCCCGACCCAGTTGGTGCCGACGTTCATGCGGATGCCGGTGGGCACGCGCTCGCGCGGCACCAGAATGCGCCAGCAAACGATGCCGGTGAACTCCGGCCGGTCGGCGCCGAATACGGCAAGCCGGACGCGCGACTGCACGCCATCCGCTCCGATCGCGACCGGCGCCACGGCGCTCTCGCCGTTTTCGAACGCAATCTTAACGGCGCCCCCGTCCTGGGTGATACCGATGCATTTGCGGTCGAGATGGATGGCATCCGGCCGCGCGCGGCGGATGGCGTCGAGAAGCATGGCGTGCAGATCGCCCCGATGGAACATCATGTAGGGAAAGCCATAGCTTTCCACCGAGACGGCGCCGAGGTCGAACAGCTTCCAGGTCTGGCCGGTGCTCCAGAGCCGGATCTCCTTGCCGGCGACGACGACGCCGAGCCGCTCCGCCTCGGCGCCGAGACCGAGCGCATGGAGCACGCGGGTGCCGTTGGAGCTGATCTGGACGCCGGCGCCGAGCTCTTTCAATTCAGGCGCCTGCTCATAGACATCGACGCCGATGCCCTGACGGATCAGCGCCAGTGCCGCGGTCAGGCCGCCGATGCCCGCTCCGATGATGGCGACGTTGTTATTCATGCTAACCTCAGAGCATGAAAACAGGAGGTGTTGCAATGATCGACCGACGCGCGCTGCTGGGCTCGATGGCGCTGACGCTTGCCGCAAGCGGCGTCGCGGCGGAGGACGAATACCCGAGCAAGCCGATCCGGTTAATCGTGTCGTTTCCGCCTGGCGGGCCGCTCGATGTCATGGCGCGGCTCACGGCACAGTACCTGTCCGGTTCGCTCGGCCAGATGATCGTCGACAACAAGCCTGGCGCCGGCGGCACCTTGGCCGGCCGCGAGGCCGCACGGGCGGACGCCGACGGCTACACGCTGCTGTTCGGCAGTTCGGCGACCTTGGCGATCGGGCCCGCGCTCTACGGCAACAGCGGCTACGACCCGGTGAAAAGCTTTGCCCCAATCTCCATGGTGTCGAGCGTTCCATACGTGATGATCGGGGCCACCAGCGCGCCCTACAAGAACGTCCAGGAGCTGCTCGTCTACGCCAAGGCACATCCCAGTTCGATCAATTTCGGTGTTCCCAACGGGGCGCCGCCGCACATGCTGGCTGAAATGTTCAACCAGCAGACCGGCGCCAACATCCAGATCGTGCCCTACAAGGGCGCCTCGACGCTGATCACCGACATGATGGCGGGCCGCATCCAGGTTGGATTCGAGACCACATCGGTGATGCTGGGGCATCTGCACCAGGGCGACATCCGCGGTCTTGCAGTGCTGCGTGACAAACGCATCGCCGAATTGCCGGACGTGCCGACCATGGTGGAGAGCGGAGTGAACGGCGTGATCGGCTCGTCGTGGTCGGGCATGCTGGCGCCGGCCGGCACGCCGCAGCCAATTCTCGACAAGCTCCGCGCCGACCTTTTGGCGGCACTGAAGACGCCGGAGTTCTCGGGCAAGCTCAAGATGATGGCCGCCGATGTGCCGTCCATGACCGCCGCCGAGTTTGGCAGCTTCATTGGCAGCGAGGCCGAGCGGATCGCCAAGATCATGAAGGCGGCCGGGTTGAAGGCGCAATGAAATCGGTGGTCGCGTTTGTCGCCTGCGGGCTGTTCACGCTCGCTCAGCCGGCCGTGGCGCAGAATGCACCGACCCGGCCGGAGATCGCGATCTATGCGGGCCTGCACGAAGCCGCCGCCAAAGGCGACGTCGCCGAGATCGAAAAGCTGGTCGCGGCGGGCGAGAAGCCCAACATCCAGGATTCCAAGAGCCGCACGCCACTCCATGTCGCGGTCTATCTGAAGCAGCCCGAGGCGGCGCGGACGCTGCTGCGGCTCGGCGCCAATCCGAACGCGCTGGAGATCGACCGCTACGACATCGTCACTATCGCTGCGGTGGCCAACGATCTGGAGATGCTGAAGATCGCGCTCGACGGCGGCGGCAGCGCCAAGACCATCACCAGCCGCTATGATGGCACCGCACTGATCGCATCCTCTCACCTCGGCCACGTCGAGGTGGTGAAGATGCTGATCGCGGCCAAGGCGCCGCTCAATCACGTCAACAATCTCGGCTGGACCGCGCTGATGGAAGCGGTCGTGCTCGGCAACGGCGGCGCGGACCATACCGCGACCGTCCGCGCCCTGGTCGAGGCCGGCTGCGACGTCAACATCGCCGACAAGCAAGGCACCACGCCGTTGCAGCACGCCCGCCGGCGTGGCTATGTCGAGATGGCGCGGATATTGGAAAACGCCGGCGCGCGTTAGGGAGTGATCATGAGCGAAAAACTCGAGCTTAGTATCGCGCTGTCCGAAAACGAGAACACGCGCGCCATCCTTGACGGGCGGATCGCGCCCGACGCGATCAAGCTTCGCGCCACGGCGTTGCATCCTTCGGAGATGTTCTGGCGGCAGTTGAAATTCGCCGAATTCGACGTCTCCGAGATGTCGATGTCGTCGCTGACGATCGCAACCTCGAAGGCGCAGACGCCGTGGGTCGCGATTCCGGTGTTCACAACGCGCGAATTCTTCCACCTCCGCGTCCTGGTGCGGGCCGCCTCCGGCATCGAGAAACCGTCCGACCTGAAAGGCAAGCGCGTCGGCGTGCCGGAGTATCAGCAGACCGCGGCGATCTGGGGCCGCGGCGTGCTGCAGCACGAGTTCGGCGTGCATCCCCGCGACATGGAGTTCTTCATGGAACGCACGCCGGATACGAGCCACGGCGGCGCGACCGGCTTCAAGGCGCCGGAGGGCGTGACGGTCCACCAGATCCCGGTCACCACCAACATCGGCGAGATGATGGTGAAGGGCGAACTCGACGCGACCTTGCTCTACTTGACCAACCCAAATCTGGTCGACCGCAGCCGCATCGATCTGTCCAAAGACAACCGGTTCCGGCCGCTGTTCGACCGCGCCGCCGAGGGCAAGCGCTATTTCGCCAAGACCGGCATCTACCAGATCAACCACGGCATGGTGATCCGCCGCTCGATCTTCGAGAAGCATCCGTGGGCCGCGCTCAACATCTACACCGCCTTCGCCAAGGCGCGCGCCGAGGTGGTCCGCGCCCGCGACACCGCACTGCATCGCCACTACGAGCCGGGACTGATCGGCGACGACGTGCGCAAAGTGTTGGCGACCGATCCGATGGCCTACGGCGTGCGCGGCAGCCGCAAGGTGCTGGAGACCATCACCCAGTACGTCCAAGAGCAGGGGCTGAGCGCGCGGCGCGTCGCGCTGGAGGAGATGTTCGCGCCCAGCACCATGGATTTGTGAGTGGCAGCAAGCAAACTCCGGATTGCGTTAACCAATTAAGTGTTGGAAACTACACGCATTAAACCGTTTTTCCTTTCAGGAGAGGTTTCATGCGTAACAAGGTTCTGGCTGCGGTCGCGCTGGCCGGTCTCGCCATGCCTTCTTGGAGTGCAACGCCGGCCAAAGCGATGACGCTCGCAGCGCCCGCGGCGCTGAAGAGCGTAAGCGACAGCGCTGTGATGACCGAAACAGTGAACTGTGGCTGCGACGACTGGGGCTGACGCCGCCCGTACTACCGTCACTACGACCGCCCCTACTACCGTTCGTGTGATCGGTCCTACGACGACGAGGATGGATATTACGACCGCCCCTACTACCGGCAGATCTACCGCCCGTACCATCGGTCCTACTGGTTCGGCAATGACGGCTGGTATCCACGACCGCGCCACTGCCGTTTCGACCCGCCGCTCTACGATTACTGACCGGCGTCGCCACGACCAAGCGGGACGCGCGCCGACACAGTTCGGCGCGCTCTCCGATCACAACCGCTGCGTCTTGAGCCATTCGAACACCTCGGCGGCGCTGCGGTCCGGCGGAAACACCGGGTAGAACACCTTGGTCAGCACGCCGTCGTCGATCACCCAGGCCATGCGCTTGATCAGCGTCGTGCCGTCGACGCTGAAGGTCGGCAGCCGCATCGCGCCGGTCAGCTTGCTCCCCGCATCCGACAGGATTGTAAACGGCAGATGCAGCCGTTCCGCTGCTTCGCGCTGATAGGCGATGTCCTGGGTGGACAATCCATAGAGCGCATCGACGCCGAGACCTTTCATCTCGGCGAAATGGTCGCGGAAGCCGCAGGACTGCGGCGTGCAGCCGCGGGCGCCGGGGATCGCGTCCCAGCCGGTCGGCAGAGCCTGGCCGGGGCGCCCGGTGCGTGGATAGACATAAACCACGGCGCGGCCGCGGAGCGCCGACAGGTTCACGCTGCTGCCGTCGGTCGAGGCAAGCGCGATGTCCGGCAGTGGCGCCCCCTCGAGATGGCGGGCCGCGCCATCATCCTGCGGCACCGGCAGATCGCCGGGCAGTTGCGTCGGGTCGTGCAATACACCCGCCATCCTCAGCGCCCCCGGTACGACATGAATTCCATCAGCGAGCCGTCGGGGTCACGGAAGTAGACGCTGGTGCCCTCGCCCTGGGCGCCGAACCGCTTCATCGGCCCGGCATGGATCGGCACGTTGTGCTTGTTCAAATGCTCGATCGCGCCCTCGATCGGGCCATCCCATTCAAAGCAGAGATCGCTGTTGCCGGGCTGCACAGGCAAGCGCGCGATCTCGGCGGGGCTGACGCCCTTGCCGTGGACGTTGAGCTGCTTGTCGCCGAAGCGATAGGCCCAGCCGACCGGGCGCTGCACCAGCTCGGCGCCCATCACATCGCGATAGAACGCGTTCGAGCGTTCCCAGTCGGAGACATGGATGACGCAGTGATCGAGCTTGGTCGGAACAGCCATCGCTACACTCCGAGCTTTCTGCCGACGCGTTCGGCGACCGTGCGCCGCTCTTCGTTGAGCTTTGCCAAGCGGTTCTTGACCAGCGCCAGCAGCTCGGCCGACGCCGTTTTTGGCGAGCCTGAATTGAACGGCGGCGCCGGATCGTATTCGATCTGAAGCTGAATCTGCCTGGCCACCTCCTCACCTTCCAGCATGGCGGCGACGGCCAGCGCGAAATCGATGCCCGAGGTGACACCCGCGCCGGTGATGATGTTGCCGTCCATCACCACCTTCTCGCTGACCGGGATGGCGCCGAGCGGCTTGAGATGCTCCAACGCCGCCCAATGACTGGTGGCACGCTTGCCCTTGAGCAGGCCCGCGGCGCCCAGCACCAGCGATCCGGTGCACACCGAGGTGACGTACTTCGCCCCGGCCGCCTGTTTCCGCAGGAACTCCAGCACCGTCTCGTCTTCCATCAAATCCTGCTGGCCGGGCCCGCCGGGCACCATGACAAGATCGAGCTGCGGGCAATCGGCCAAGGTGATCGTCGGCACGATCTGCATGCCGCGGTCGGTCGTCACCGGCGCCATCGAATGCGCGACCAGATGCACCTTGGTGTTCGGCACCCGCGCCAGCACCTCGTAAGGCCCGGTCATGTCGAGCTGGGTGAGGCGCGGAAAGATCAGCATTCCGATCAGGCGCTCGGTCATTGGATCATCCAAAGTCGGCCAGCGGCGTATTCGGTCATTGGCTTAGCCCTTGTCCCGCATGATCCGGCCGCGCTCGCGCGACCAGTCGCGCTTCTTCTCGGTCTCGCGCTTGTCGTGGAGCTTCTTGCCCTTGGCGAGCGCGATCTCGACCTTGGCGCGGCCCTTGTCGTTGAAATAGATCTTCAGCGGCACGACCGTCATGCCCTCACGCTCGACCGCGCCGATCAGCTTGTTGATCTGCCGCTGATGCAGCAGGAGCTTGCGCGGGCGCTTCGGCTCGTGATTGAAGCGGCCGGCCTGCTTGTATTCGGAGATGTTGGAGTTGAGCAGCCAGAGCTCGCCGTCCCGCGAGGTGGCGTAGGCCTCGGCGATACTGGTCTTGCCGGCGCGCATCGACTTGACCTCGCTGCCGGTCAGCACGATGCCGGCTTCGAACACCTCGCCGATCGCATAGTTGAACCGCGCCTTGCGGTTGTCGGCGATCAGCTTGTTTTTGCTGGCGGGCTTGCTGGCCATGTCCCTAGTCAATAGATGCGGGCGCCCCGGTCAACCAGACCGGGCGGCACAAATATTATTGATGGATCGCACCGATCTTGCATGGGGTCCTCTGATCCGGTTTGTGAAGCCAACGCTCCGCTGCCCCCGCTCCAGGTTTTCGGGCCTGGGGGCAGCCCGTCTCCCTTTTCCGTTTCCCCCAACGAGGGATGGAGCGCCGGGAAGGCGCCGGAGCGGTGTGCGAAACCGCCCCTGGCGAGCGATTATCGGACGCTCGCCGCGCACCACGGCGGGCTCCCGTTACCGGGGACCGCCGCTTCGGGGTGCGCTCCCCGATTAACGGACGGGGCAGGCGCCTTCCCGGTGCTCCACTGCGGACACGCGTTGTCGGCGGCCGCACCTCGCTCCGTCTCCGACGCCGCTTAAGACGACGCCCTCGATTGAACAAGGCGCGGCAAACATAACCGCATTTTTCCGAGCGGGGATAAGTCGGATTCGCCAACGATTTCAGTGAAAGCCGCGGCGGCAGGACGATATTTTTGCAGCAACGACCTCACTCCATCATTTGAACTGACCGCCCGGCATGCCGCGACGGATCATCTCCCGGCAATAGGCGTAGAGCGCGTCGTAGACGATCCACTCGGCGGCGTTCAGCGCGTGGTCGTCGGGATATCCGAGATGACGGAATCCCTCGGCGATTGCTTCAAGCCCCGGCCCCTCCGCCTGGCCATAGAGCGAATTGTCGGTGTCGGCGCCGTTGACGATCTTGCCCAACAGCACCAGGGCAGGATCGCCACCAAGCTTGTATTTTTTCACGATCGCCTCGAACGAACACTCCTGGCCGTGATGGCCCAACTCCACGTTCGTGACGTCGTAGGGGATGGCGTCGAGGCGTTTGGCCTCCTCCATCACGCGGTCGGCAGGCGCGAAGATGAACTCGGCGTTCTTGTCGACGAACTTCCGAATGAGCCAAGGGCAAGCGACGCGATCGACTTTGACGTTTTCGCGAGTGATCCATTTCATTTGGGTGCTCCCTTGGCGCACGGGCAGGTCTGCACACTGTCGATCCACGCGTGCTCCACGGCCTCGTCGGCCGCGAAGTCGACGGTGATCGTCACGGATGGCGCCGACCAGATGAATTCCTCGCGGAACTCGATCTCTGGGCCGAACTCCTTCAGTCGCGAGATGCCGACCTCGAAGTAACCCGCAGTCGTGGCGCAGCGCGAGGCGTCGGCAACAACGGTCGCGGTCCACTTCCGCTCCAGCGTGGGCGGCAGCATCGGCGATAGCTGCTCATGGGTGATCGTCAGCACTGGCCGGCACGCTTGTTCGGCCGACGCATGGAAGGTGCCCGCAAGTGCGATCCCGCAGGCCACAAGCCACGCAGCCCGGAGAGATCGGAGCGGCAACAGTCGGCGCTTCGCGCAGCGAGCATAGACGCGCTGCGCGTCGAACAAAATCAATTCAGGCATTGGATTCTCCAATGCCGCTGGCGGTCGGAAGCCTTGGGAAATTACGGCATCGCCAAAAGCCCTCAGCCCGGCCAGCGGGCGAAGAGCAGTGCTTGGGCGATATGCCTGTGAGCAGCCGGGCGACTGCAATCAAGCCCGACGCACCTTACGTGCGCCGGGCGCTGCGCAAAGTCAAGAACCGGGCGCTCTAGTTGATCAGGCCGGCGTGCACCATCGCCTCGCGCACCGCCTTCTGCGCCTTCTCGGTCGCCGGCACCATCGGCAGCCGCAGCGTGTTGGCGCACTTGCCGATCAGCGACATGGCGTACTTGATCGGCGCCGGGCTCGTCTCGACGAACAGATTGATGTGCAACGGCGCAAGCTTGTCCTGCAGCTTCTGCGCGGTGGCGTAGTCGCCCTTCTGGCACGCCGCCTGGAATTCCGAACAGAGCCGCGGCGCCACGTTCGACGTCACCGAGATACAGCCGTGGCCGCCGTGGGCGTTGAAGCCGAGCGCCGTGATGTCCTCGCCTGAGAGCTGGTTGAAGTCCTCGCCCATCTCCATGCGCTGCTGCGAAACGCGCGCCATGTTGGCGGTGGCGTCCTTCACGCCGGCGATGTTCTTCAGCTCATAGAGCCGCTTCATGGTGTCGACATTGATATCGACGATCGAGCGCGCCGGGATGTTGTACATGATGATCGGAATGCCGATGGCGTCGTTGATCGCCTTGAAATGCTGGTAGAGCCCCTCCTGGGTCGGCTTGTTGTAGTACGGCGTCACCACCAGCACGGCGGCGGCGCCGGCCTTCTCGGCGTGCTTGGACAGGCTGACCGCCTCGGCGGTCGAGTTCGAGCCCGCGCCCGCGATCACCGGGACCCGGCCCTTGGCCTGCTCGACGCACCATTCCACGACCTGCCCGTGCTCCTGATGGGACAGAGTCGGGCTTTCGCCCGTGGTGCCGACCGGAACCAGGCCGTTGGTGCCCTCGGCGATCTGCCAATCCACAAGCTCGCGAAACGCCTTTTCATCGACCGCGCCGTTCTTGAACGGCGTGACGAGCGCGGTGAAAGAGCCCCGGAACCTCGTCTTGGCGGTCATGGCAGTCCTCGATCCACTGGTTGGCCGGCGCGCGCGAGCGCCGAAGCGGCAAAAGATACCAACAAAATATCGGCTCGGCTTGGTCGATGAAAGAGCCGTGCCCTGCTAACGTGCGCGGCATTCATCCGGTTGATGAGTTGTGCCCCACTGTGGCCGCGTTTCCGGTGACTAGCTTTCGTCAATCTTATCAACGCAATAGCTGGCGGTGCGATCGGGCCAGACGAATCGGGGAAGGATCGGCGATTGGCGGTCGAAATCATTTCGGAACTCACCGGTCGGCGCGCGCTCCTCGGCGCGCTGTGGCTGATCGCCGCGACGACATTCATTGCGCCTTCCGCCGGCGCCTCGCCTGCCAACAACACGCCGGGTGTGAATGCCGTCGGCCCGACCGTGGTCGCGCAAGCCAGCGACAAGGACAAGATCAAGGCAGCGGAAAAAGCCAAGGCCAAAGCCAAAAAGGCTGAGACCAAAAAGGTTGCCGCCAAGCCGGCATCCAAGCCGGTCGCAAAGCCCGAAGTCAAAGCAGACAAGAAGACCAAGTTCGAGGCCAGGGCGCAGGCCAAGCCCAACACCAAGTCGGCCAAGCAGACCAAGGACAACAAAACCCTCAAGCCGTCAGCAAGGCCCACGGTCGCACAGACGCCGCGTGCTGCCGGGCCGCCGGCCGATCCGATCCCCGCCTCCTCGGTTTCGCCGCAGGCGCTGCCGCCGCCCGCCAACACCATCATCACCGCCGCCGCAATCGACGTCGCCGCCGTGAAGCGCGCCATCGATATGGTGCGAACCCGCAAGCAAACCGATGCCAGCGAGGTCAAGAAGTCGATTTCCGATCCCGCCGCCAAGAAACTCGTCGAATGGGTGATCCTGCGCAGCGACGATTCCGGCGCCGAGTTTTCGCGCTATGCCGCGTTCATCACCGCAAATTCGACATGGCCGAGCATCGTCACCCTGCGACGCAAGGCCGAGGCCGCGGCGTTCCAGGACCAGCCGCCGAACGCCCAGGTCCAATCCTATTTCTCCCAGTTCCCGCCGCTTTCGGCCAAGGGACGCTTCGCCTACGCCCGCGCGCTGCTGGCGGCCGGCGACCGCCGCTCGGCGGAAGGCCAGGTGCGCGAAGCCTGGCGCTATGAGGGGTTCTCCCAGGACGTCGAGAACCGGGCGTTCGAGGCGTTCGGCGAATTCCTGACGCGCGAGGACCACAAGGCGCGGATGGACCGGCGGCTGTACGAAAAGGACGACACCGAGGCAGGCGTGCGCGCCGCGGCTCGGCTCGGCGGCAACGAGCCTCTGATTGCCAAAGCCCGCATCTCGATGCTCAACAAGGGCTCGACCAAGGCCGCGCTCGACGCCGTGCCAGCGGCGGCACGAAATGACATCGGCTACAAGTTCGCCCGCATCCAGATGCTCCGCCGTGGCGACGAACTCGGCGAAGCGGTGGCGCTGATCAAGACCATCCCGAAGCTCGATCGCAGCCACGACCTCGACGAATGGTGGATCGAGCGACGCGTGCTGGCCCGCAAGCTGCTCGATGCCGACGCGCCGAAGGAGGCCTATGCGGTGGTGCGCGACGCCACGCCGCCAGAAAGCGCCACCTACCGCGCCGAGGCGCAGTTCATGGCCGGCTGGATCGCGCTTCGCTATCTGAACGACCCGCAGACCGCCTACGCGCATTTCATCAAGGTCGCGGAGGACAACAGCAATCCGATTTCGCTCTCTCGTGGCGCCTATTGGAGCGGCCGGGCGGCGGAAGCCATGCACAAGGACCGGGAGGCGAAGCAGCATTACCAGGAGGCGGCAGCCTATCCGACCGCGTATTACGGCCAGATCGCCCGCGCGAGGGCTGGGCTCGACGAGCTTGTCCTGCACCCCTTCCCCACCCTTTCCAGCGCCGATCGCAACCGGGCGATGTCATCCGACCTGGTGCGCGCCGCCGAGCTGCTCTACGCCATCGAGGCTCGCGATCTGGCCTGGACCATGATGGCCGACCTCGGCGACAAGTCGACCGACGTCCCCACCCTGGTGCTGATGTCCGAGTTGACCGCGAAATACCGCGACGCCCGCGGCATGCTGCTGATCGGCAAGCTCGCACTGGCGCGCGGCTACGAGCTCGACCACGCCGCCTTCCCGACGCTGGGCATACCGGACTACACGCCGCTCGGGCCGCCGGTCGAACCCGCCATCGTCTATTCGATCGTCCGGCAGGAAAGCTGGTTCAATCCGAAGACGGTTTCGAGCGCCAACGCGCTCGGCCTGATGCAGGTGACGCCGGCGGCCGGCAAATACGTCGCCGGAAAGTTCAAGGGCACCTTCGACCAGAAGCGGCTGCTGAGCGACCAGTCCTACAACGTGCAGATGGGTTCGGCTGAGCTCGGCGACGTCATCAAGGACTATCGCGGCTCCTACATCATGGCGTTTGCCGCCTACAACGCGGGGCGTGGCCGGCTCCGCGAGTGGGTTGCTAAATACGGCGATCCGCGCGATCCCAAGGTCGATCCGATCGACTGGGTGGAGCGGATCCCGTTTTCCGAGACGCGCAACTACGTGCAGCGCGTCTTGGAGAACGTGCAGGTCTACCGCATCCGCTTTGGCGGCTCCCCCCGCCTGCTGATCGAGGCGGATTTGCGCCGCGGCTCGGAATCCAACTAGACCTTGGCCTCCCGCCCACACCGGGTGGCCCCAGATGGCCATTCTCGGGCAAGATGCGCCATCGAGCGTCGGCTCGAAGGCGAGGACGGAATTGATGCTGAACGGCGGCAGCCCCGAGGTTGAAACGGCCAGTGTCTTCGTCACCGCCCCCGACGGCCTCCAGCTCCATGTTCGCTGTTACGGCCCGCGGCTCGCCCCCAGCGTCCCGGTGGTGTGCCTTCCGGGCTTGACGCGCACCGTCGCCGACTTCGAGGAATTGGCGACGACGCTCGCCGCCAACAGCGAAGCGCCCCGCCGCGTGCTAGCGCTCGATTCTCGCGGCCGCGGCCTCTCCGGGCGCGACCGCGACCCCCACAACTACAATCTCGCCACCGAGCTTGCCGATCTCCGCGCCGTGCTGACCGCGCTCGACGTGCAGCCGGCGGTGTTCGTCGGCACCTCGCGCGGGGGCTTGCTCACCATGCTGCTGGCGGTCGCCCAGCCGACCGCGATCGCGGGCGCCGTGCTGAACGACATCGGCCCGGTGATCGAGCCGAAGGGGCTCGCCCGCATCAAGAGCTATGTCGGCAAGCTGCCGCAGCCCAAGAGCTTCGAGGAAGGCGCCGACATCTTCCGCCGCCTGTTCGGCCCGCACTTCACCGGCTTCAGCGACGCCGACTGGCTCGCCTATTCGCGCCGCAGCTTCAAGGTCGAACAGCACCGCCTGGTGCCGACCTATGACGTTCGGATCGCCAAGACGATGGAGGACATCGATTTCGACCAGCCGCTGGCGCCGATGTGGGGCGCGTTCGACGGCCTCGGCCGCGTGCCGCTGATGGTGCTGCGGGGCGAGAATTCCGACCTGTTGTCGGAGGCGACGGTCGCGGCGATGCGGGCGCGACGGCCTTCGATGGAACTCATCACGGTGCCGAAACAGGGCCACGCTCCCGTCCTTGATGGCGCCGGCCTGCTGGAGCGGATCGCGGCCTTCGTGACGGCCTGCGAGCCAACAAGAATGAAATGAAGCGGTGACAATGGCCGGATCGATCGACGAACTTTTCAAGGATGCGATGGCATCCCTCAATGCCGGACGGCCCGATGACGCCGAGCGGCATTTCAAGGCGCTGCTGCGCCTGCAACCGAACAATATCGCCGCGCTCAACATTCTCGGTGCGGTGCTGGCAAGCAGCACAAATATGCCGAGGCCGAGCCGCATCTGCGTTCCGCGCTTCGCATCAATGCGACATCGGACAGCACGTTTTACAATTACGGCGTCGTCCTGAAGGGCCTCGGACGGCTGGCGGAGGCCTTGCAGCAATTCGATAAAGCCCTCGCCATCAATCCGAACGTCGCCGATACGTGGAACAACCGCGGCACTGTTCTGAACGAGCTCGAGCGCTACCAGAACGCGTTGGCGGACTTCGACCGCTCGCTCGCGCTGCAGCCGAACGCGCCGGCGACATACTGCAATCGGGCGAGGTCGCTGGAGGGCCTTGAGCGGCACGCTGAGGCGCTGGCGGCCTACGACAAGGCGCTGGCGCTGGCGCCCGGTTTTGCGGAAGGCTGGCTCGGCCGCGGCACCGTCCTACCGGTCTGGCTCGAGACCAGGAGGCCATCGATGCGATCGCACGTGCACTGACGCTCAAGCCTCAGCTTGCCGAGGCGTGGATTGCGCGCGGTATTCTGATGACCAAACACTGGCGCCATGAAGAAGCCGCCGCCTCGTACCTGCAGGTCTTGACGTTGCGTCCCGATTACGTCGAAGCGTGGCTCGGGCGTGGCAACGCCCTGACCTCGCTTCGAAAATACGATGAGGCCATCGCCGCCTACGACAAGGCCTTGGAGCTGAGTTCATCGCTCGCCGCGGCCTGGGTCGGGCGTGGCACGGCGCTCAATGAGTGCCAACGCGACGTGGATGCACTCGCGGCCTTTGACCACGCCCTGGCGAAACGGCCCGATTTCGCGGAGGCCTGGGTGGGGCGCGGGAATGCGTTGATCCACAGCCGTGGCCTGGACGAGGCCCTCGCCTGCTTCGACAAGGCAATCGAACTCAGGCCCGACCTGCCGGCTGCTTGGAACGGCCGGGGTTTGGCACTTTGCCAACTGGGTCGATACCAGGATTCAGTCGCAGCCCTCGACCGTGCACTGACCTTGGATAATCAGCTTGTGGGGGCATGGATCAATCGTGGCGACGTTCTGAAGTTGCTGGGCCTTTTCGATGACGGGCTTGCCTCCTACCAAAGAGCGCTGGATCTCGATCCCACGCTCGAACAGCCCTTGATCGGCATGGCCAAATTATTCTGGCGCGCGGCGATGCCAATGAGGCCGTGCGTTTGTTCGATCGCGAGCTTTCAATCCTGCCCAACGAGACGGCCATCTCTAGCAAGATATTCGCTCTGGATTTCCTGGAAGCACCGATTTCGCCCAACATCAGGCCGCTCGGGATGCATGGTCGCGGATCGTCGGCTCGAACGTCGCGCAGATGCCGAGCGCCGCCGGCGATCAATCGCGAGCCAGGCCGACGGATCGTTCTCGGCTACGTCTCAGCCGATTTCCGGCGGCATTCCGCCGCCTATTCGTTTGGCCCGATCTTGCGTCAGCATGACCCGTCCGGATTTGAGGTCGTCTGCTATGACAACGCGACAGTTGGCGACGACCTGACCCTGGAGTTTCAGAAGGCCGCGAACCGCTGGCGACACGTGTCGCAGATGTCCGATGACAAGCTGGCGCAACGAATCCGGCGGACGCCGTGCCGGGGCTCGTAGGCGTCGGCCCACCACTTGCTCGGCCTTCTCCAGAATGGAGAACGGAACGACATGATGGGTCGTTCCATACGGTATGCGTCGAGTTGATCGTGGACGTTGAACTTGCCCTCAGAGCCAAAAAACAATGTGCCTCCACGGATGCTTGCTTCCGGAGACGCACCTGATCGGCGGACGACGTCGCTCCGCTAATCCGCTGTGACGTGTTTGCGAACTGGTGCAAGCATACCTCACCGTGAAACAGCTTTGAATGAAGCTGCTGTGTCAGCCGGAACGCTTGGCCTTCGGACCACAGATAAAGGTGGAACCAACATCTTGGGCTTGTTGCTTCTCACCGGGCCACAGGCGGCCTACCGCCGGTTGTTGCTGAGAAATTTAACTGACATGGATCGCAAATCTCCGACTCGGCTGGCAAGTAAACTTCGACCCGTTGCGCCGACGCCGTGAGGATCAGTCGCCACCGCCCATAGCGATCCCTCATGGCCTTCAAACGAAAAACCCCCGGCGGTTTCCCGCCGGGGGCCGATTAGTCGGATCAACAAGCGATCCCAGGCGACCGTTCCTTACGGAACGAGGTCGCGATGGACGCGCATGCGGTAGACGAACACATTTTGATCGTCCAGCGTGCGGACGCCAGTCGGCTGAGCCCCGCCGGTGGCCGCAACTGAAGTTGACCGTCTGCCCCTTCGACATCGTGTTCAGATGGCCGTAGTAGCCTTCCAGACCGACGTAGAAGTCCTTGGTGATGTTCCACTGGGTACGGGAAGAGATGCTGTAGTAGCTCCAGTCGAACGAACCCGCACCGCAGCTGGCGTTAAAGGTCGTCCCTACGCCACCAGTCACAGCACCGGCAGTTGCACCGCCAGCAAATGATCCGCACATCTGCGTGCTGGCGGTACTGTTGTAGCCGATGTGGGTGTAGGCACCGACCAGCGACGTCCGCAGGGCCGGAGTCCAGAAGTGCTCGTAGGCAGCATCAACGCCCCAGGCTGTAGTAAGCTGTTGCGAGGAGCCGCCCGCCGGGCAGGTCGCCGTAGCTGCTGAGCCCGAGCTGACACCGCAGTAGTTGCTGTCGGAGAAGAACCCCGCACCGAGCGTTTGGCCAGCGCCGAAGACCGTCGGCGAACCAGAACCCGACGGGGTCAACGCTGCATAGCGCATTGCCCCCTCGGTGTAGTTGACCTGACCCTGGAAGTAGTCGCCAGGTCCGATCATCGGGAAGTTGATCTTCACGCCAGCACCGATCGCGAAGCCAACCTTATCTTCCGGGTGGCCGGCCGGGATGGCACCGTTCAAGGTCGTGCCGTAGTAACCGGCGGAGACCTGATGGACCGCACCCATGAGCTGGGCGGAACCCCAAGCCTGATCGACGCGAACATTGGCCACGAGGTCCGGCCACACAGTCTTGCCGATATCCGCCGTCGGCAACGCGCCGGCGATATACGGGTTGGCGAACGAGTTGTTCACGACGTCCTGGCGGCGCGGCTCTTCGACCGAGAACGAGGCCGAAACGCCATTGCCGAGCTGCGCGGTGTAGGCAGCCACTTTCCAGCCCCCGTCGCCGGTATCGCTCGACCACGGAACCGTGAACGAGGTCGCAGGCGACGAGAAGAAGTCGTAGTACGACGTCGCAACGCCCCAGGTGAAGCCCGCGAGCTGCATGAACGCGCGGTTGGCATAGACGCCGGCGGCGCTGGTGACACCCGCGGTCTGGCCGTTCGGGAAGTCGTCGGTCCAGCCGATGTTCATATACGCACGGAGCGTGCCGTACGCAGTCTGCTGACGGCTGTCCAGGAAGATGAACGCGCGGGCGCGCTGCTGGTAGTCCGGGCCCGTGATGCGGGTCCGCTGGCCGTCGATGCCGGAGACGTCCAGGTTGGTCAAGCTGGTGGCCTGATTGCCGAACGCGTATTCGGCGCGGAAGTAGGCGCCGACCTTCAAGCAGATATCGGTCCCGGGGATGTAATAGAAGCCCGCACCGTACAGGGAGCAGACCTTCACGTATTCGACCGGCTTGGCCTTTACGGGAAGATCGGCAGCCTGTGCTCCTGCCGTCGCGACGAGACCTGCCGCGGAGACGAGGAGAAGACTTTTCACCATCTTCATTTTGTTCCTCCGTGTTGAACTTGGTGGGAGGGTTCGGTCTTCGGCGGGTGCGTGCGCCCCCTTGGAACCCCGTATCTCCCCGCGACCACCCAGAAACCAAAACTCACTAAAGGCATCTAGACGGGACGACTTGGGGAAGCCCCCCTCCGTCGCTGCATCACCTTAGCCATGAGGAACCACCAGGCAATCACGAAGCCCTCTTCCCACAGGCATGTTTGCTGGTTTCTCGGGGGGTGTTGCACGAATGGCACGGGGCTGTGAGTAACTCGGTAACCATTTCACGTGCCGCTAGACAAGCCGCTGGAATCTCTCCAGATTCGCAACCAGACAGGACCGGCTGACGCACTTTCCGAGCGGTCCTGTATCCCCATTGTCCCGACTTGGCGCAGTTTTGCCCCCGATTAAGTGGGCCGGCGTGGCCGGTCCGCCACACCTCGACTTCGCTCGCCGCGCTCGATTTGGGAGCAGCTCCGGAGGCCCGGAAGAACGGGGGCCGAGTCGCGTGAGCCGCGCTGGCACCAGAATTGATACATGCCGGCGAATGTATCGGGCCGCTGCCGCTCGAAAGCGTCCCAGCCGTCCAGATCGGTCATCGGCGCGTCGCCGGGATGCTGCGCCGCATAGTCGCGCAGCACACCGGCGTCCAATTCGAACCCAAGGAACGTGAGGCTGTTTGCGCGGAGCAATTCCTTGATCTGCGGAATGTCCAGCCGGTGTTCCTGCACGTGAAACAGCAGATCGCGGCATCCGCTGATGCTGAAGAAATCCGGATAGTTCACCAGCGCCCGATGAGAAGCGGCCAGCAACTCCTGCCGGCTGCGCCGGATGTCGTCCGCGGTCGCGACAAAGTCCGCGTTCGGCGATGAAACGGCGGGCCGCGACGATGTCGGAGCGGCCGCGCTCGCTGTAGAGGCCCACTCGCATCAAGCCGCCCGGCCGCAGCACCCGAAGCAGCGACTGCCAGCCGGCGGCCGGGTCGGCCAGATGGTGCAGCACGCCGCCGGCGTCGATGACATCGAACGAGCGGCCGATCGAGCCGGCCTCCAGAACGTCGGCTTGCCCGTATTCGATGTTGCCGAGACCAAGCTCCCGGGTCTTGCGTTGCGCGTAGGCGAGACTTGCCAGGCTGAAATCGATCGCCAGCACCTTGACGCTCTTGAAGCGGCGCGCAGTCCCGATGGAATGTTCGCCGGTGCCGCAACCCGCGATCAGCACATCCAGCGTGCGGTCGCCGAGCGGACGAAACGGCGCCAGCGGAAACCGCCGCTTCAGATATTCGTCGATCGCGATCGGATCCCGCTGCGATGGAGCCACAACCCAACGAGGATATGGGTTCTCTTCGTACTGCTGGCGCACCGCGGCGCCGCCCTCGCCGCCGATTGCGGTGAGCCGCGGCATAGCCTCGCGCAGGCCGTTTTCGTCATCGGTTTCGCGAATCTGCTGGGTCAGCAGCTCGTCCACAGGAGCGGGCCAAGGGCGGTCGAGCAGCCGCCGCGCGTCCGGCAACGAAGCCAGCGGACGATAGCTCGACAGCGCGACAACACGGGACGGCGCAATGGCCGTGCCCTGCTCCAGCGCCTCGACCAGCGACGCCCGAAGCCGCTCGACGAGATCGGTCTCTTCGGGACTTTCGGCAAAGACGTATTCGTTGTTGAAGCATTGCCGTGCCAACGCACAGAGAAACTCCAGCGTCGGATCGTCGTTGGGCTGCCCGCCAGCCTGCTTGAGCACAGCGGCTCGAATCGAGGTCAAGAATCGCTCCAGCGCGACGTCGCGAACGGTCGTGCCTTTGAGCACCGCGAGCAGCATCGCGTCGTCGGCGAGTGCCGCCAATCCCGACGCGCCGAGCATCTGCTCGATGGTGAGGAGGTCCGGCCAGGCGGCCGTGGCTCGCGCCGCGCCGTCGCGGAGCGCGGGATTGACGGAAAGCAGCGTCGCAACCGTATCGGTGGCGTTCTCGGCAAGCTCCGGCACGAGCCGGAGCGCCCGGGCAAAGCTTTTCGAGGCGTCCTTGAAGCGCCCCTGCGCCATCAGCGTGAGGCCGAGATCCTTGTGCGCCTCGGCGAAATCCGGGGCCAGCGCCAGCGTGCGCTCGATTGCGACGGCGGCGGCTTCCAGCCGCCCGGCCGCTGCCAATGCGTTGCCAAGGCTGTGGTGGCCGATCGCGACGTCGGGGCGGATTTCGGCAGCCTTGCCGAAATGGCCGGCCGCCTCCTCAAACAATCCGCGCTGCATGGCGATGACGCCAAGGAGATGCAGCGCCCCGGCGTGGCGGGCTTCGCGCGACAGCACCGCCCGGCTGAGCGCTTCGGCATCGAACATCCGGCCGAGCTGGTGCCGGCGGAGCGCCTCGGCGAACAGCTCCGCGGCTTCGGCAGACTGCGGGGCGGCGCCAGCGGCATGGCTGCGCTTGGTCGCCGCGCGACGCTCCTTGCGGTTCATCGAACGCTCGGGAACGATCTGAAGTCTGGCGGAGAGGGTGGGATTCGAACCCACGATACGGGGTAAACCGTATGACGATTTAGCAAACCGTTGCCTTCAGCCACTCGGCCACCTCTCCGTCGCCAAAACCCTATAGTTTCGAGGCTTTCGCGTCAAACATTGACTGCAATGGCGGCGGAAATGGCCGGTCCGGGAGGCGCGGCCTGCCTACAGGCACGCATCCCGGTCGGAACCGGCAGAGCAAGCAGAGGTCTCAGGCCGCGGCGCGCAGCATCATCGGCGCGGCAACCGGCTCCGGATGGGCTTTCAGCCAATCGCGCGCGGCGCGCTGGGCCTGGCCGATCTCGGCGTCCTGCATCTCGGCCGCGACCTCGCGGCGACGCCCTGCCGCTTCGGCATGGCCCTTCATCGCGGCAAGGTTGAACCACTTGTGCGCGGTGACGAGGTCGACCGGGACCTCGCGGCCACTCGCATACATCATGCCGAGCTCGAACAACGTATCGGCCGTGGCCGGTCCCGCTCCGAGTTCCGCCGGAGCAAACTCCGACATGTCCAAACGCGCCATCACCACACTCCCCTGTCCGCGCGACCCGTCCCTGTTCGGTGCCGCGCTATGCACTGGCCGGTATCCCGGTCCGATGAGCGCGATCATCTGCAGAAAATTTGAATCAGCGTTTAATCGATGCGATGAATCACGGGTGAACGCGTCGACCCCGACCGTTTGCGGAAACCGGCTGTTAGGCACGCAAACCCCCGCCGGGTCGCGATTCCTTGAAAGCGGTGACCCGCCGCTAACCCTGGATGTTCGGACGCCGATAACCACAGCGCAGCAGGCCGCCATTGCGGGCGTCCGCGGGCTCTCGCTTTTGCCGCCCGGCAGCGCGCGTCGGAGAGCGATGAAGGAGTTGGCCGGCGGATGGGGCGACCATGCCCTGAAGGGCCGAGCCCTCCTGAAAACACTGAGGGCGTCGACGAGACCTCTGGTCTCTTCGACGCCCTCTGCCGTCTATCAGTGTCGGCGGGTCTCAGGTCAATTCTGCATCAACATGTGACACTCACCGAACCGCATGACGTGAAGTGCAAAGTCCGGCGTGGACTACTTCTTCTTACGCGCCGCCTTCTTTGCCTTCTTAGCCTTTCTCTTCTTCGCCATTTTGCTGCCCTCCTAGCCACGATGATGTGGCGATGTCGGAACAGTGCCGCCGCGAATCGACGTGCACTGACATCCGAATTACACCAGCACGACGGAAAAAACACCGACTCCACTTAACGGAGGGTGTACGCGAGCGCAGAATCCATCCCGCTTCGCTCGGACACGCATCTCGTCAACGCGATGCGATGTACGCACGCACAGCTTCATCGATGCACTCGAACGAATTTTATCAACTCTTCGAAAATGCATATGGAATGGGCATTTTCGGGCATATCGAGAATGATATTGCGTCAGCGTGCGCGCAAAAATAATTTCATTTCACGAATGCGAATGCGGTCGCAAATGGCGGCGCTGTGTCGGTTTTGCCCAGGTCAAAATTTTTTTCCACAGCAGCACTGAAATGCGCCTCGCGCGGTGGTCACGCGGATCAAAAACGAGCGAATCGCGCGCGCACTGATTCGCTGAAGGGGTGTCGCGCGTCACCGGTCGGAGGATGTTCGACGTTCGCACGACGTGCGAGCGGATACTTTTTGCCGGGGCCGCGCGCGATACGCAGCACGCGCGTGCACCGCATCAAAGTCCGAGCTTGCTCTTCAGCAAATCGTTCACCGCCTGCGGGTTGGCCTTGCCGCCGGACGCCTTCATCACCTGTCCGACGAACCAACCGAGCGCCTTCGGATTGGTTTTCAGGTCGGCGACCTTGTCCGGATTGGCGGCGACGATCTCGTCGACCACCTTGGCGATGGCACCGGTGTCGGTGACCTGCTTCATGCCGCGCTGATCGACGATCGATCGCGGATCGCCGCCCTCGCTCCAGACGATCTCGAACAGGTCCTTGGCGATCTTGCCCGAGATGGCGCCCTGCTTGACGAGGTCGAGGACGGCGCCGAGCTGCTCGGAGCTGACTGGGGATTCGGAAATATCCTTGCCTTCCTTGTTGAGGCGGCCGGTCAGCTCGTTGATGACCCAGTTGGCCGCGCCCTTGGCGTCGCGGCCCTTGGCCACCGCCTCGAAATAGTCGGCTAGGCTCTTCTCGGCGACCAGGAGGTCGGCGTCGTAGGCCGACAGGCCGTGCTCGGAGGTGAACCGCGCCTTCTTCTGGTCCGGCAGCTCCGGCAGATGCTGCTTCAGCTCATCGACGAATGCCTGGTCGAACTCCAGCGGCAGCAGATCCGGGTCGGGGAAGTAGCGGTAGTCGTGCGCCTCTTCCTTGCTCCGCATCGAGCGGGTCTCGCCCTTGTTGGGATCGAACAGCCGGGTCTCCTGGTCGATGGTGCCGCCGTCCTCGATGATCCCGATCTGGCGGCGCGCCTCGTGCTCGATGGCCTGGCCGACGAAGCGGATCGAATTGACGTTCTTGATCTCGCAGCGGGTGCCGAGCGGGTTGCCGGGCTTGCGCACCGAGACGTTGACGTCGGCGCGCAGGCTGCCCTTCTCCATGTCGCCGTCGCAGGTGCCGAGATAGCGCAGGATCGAGCGGAGCTTGGCGAAGAACGCCATCGCCTGCTCGGAGGAGCGAAGGTCCGGCTTCGACACGATCTCCATCAACGCCACGCCCGAGCGGTTCAGGTCGATCGCGCTCATGTTGGGGTGCTGGTCGTGCAGCGACTTGCCGGCGTCCTGCTCCAGATGCAGCCGCTCGATGCCGATGGTGACGGCCTCACCGTCCGGCATCGCGACGACAACCTCGCCCTCCCCCACGATCGGCGACTTGTACTGGCTGATCTGGTAGCCCTGCGGCAGGTCGGGATAGAAATAGTTCTTCCGGTCGAACACCGAGCGCAGATTGATTTTGGCGTTCAGGCCCAAGCCGGTGCGTACCGCCTGGCGGATGCACGCCTCGTTGATCACCGGCAGCATCCCCGGCATCGCCGCATCGACCAGCGAGACATGGCTGTTCGGCTCGCCGCCGAACGCGGTCGAGGCGCCGGAGAACAGCTTGGCATTGGAGGTGACCTGGGCATGGACCTCCATGCCGACCACGACCTCCCAGTCGCCGGTGGCGCCTTTGATGGTTTTCGCCGGTTTAGCCTGATTCATGACCCTCAGATCGCGCGCCACCTTGGCAACGTCAAGGCCGCGGTGAGATGATCGTTGCTCACCGGGAAAACGCCAAAGGAGGTCCGATGTCGGAAATCAAAGTCCTGTCCTCGATCGCGACCAAAGAGGCCTATCTGGAGCTGGTGCCGCAATTCGAAAAGGCGTCCGGCCACACGGTCGCAACCACCTGGTCGGGCACCACGGCGATCATGAAGCAACTCGCGGCCGGCGAGCAGTATGACCTAGTGATGATCTCGGCGACCGAGCTCGACGAACTGATCCGGCAGGGCAAGATCGTCGCCGGCAGCCGGGTCGATATCGCCAAGTCCGGCATCGGCATCGCGCTGCGCAAGGGCGCGCCCCGGCCGGATGTCGGCACCGCCGATGCGCTGAAGCAGGCGCTGCTCGCCGCCAAGACCGTCGGCTACACCAGCGGGCCGAGCGGCGTCTATATGGGCCAGCTCGTCGAGCGGATGGGCATTGCCGATGCGGTGAAGGCGAAATTCAAGAGCGTGCCGTCCGGCGGCACCATCGGCACCATCGTGGCGGCCGGCGAGTGCGAGATCGGCTTCCAGCAGGTCAGCGAGCTCGTCCACATTGCCGGCATCGATTACATCGGCCCGCTGCCGGCGGACGTGCAGCGCGTCACCGTGTTCTCCAGCGGCCTGCAGACCGGGGCGGCGCAACCCGACGCTGCCAAGGCGCTGGTTTCGTTTCTCACCACGCCCGCCGCGAAGGCCGTGATGACAAAGCACGGCCTGGACAACGTCTGACCCCGCTTCACGAGGTTTCCGACCGGCGCTAGACTCCTCCCATAAGAAAATCTTCTGCTGGGAGGGCGTCATGAAATCCAGGCTTGCTGCGGCCGCCGTGTGCGGCCTGTTCCTGCTGTCCGGCATCGCCAATGCTGCCGAAATCAAAGTGCTCGCCTCCGGCGCCGTCAAGGAAGCCGCGACCGAGCTATTCCCGCAATTCGAAAAGGCCTCGGCCAACAAGGTCGCGGTGACCTGGGCCGGCACCGTCGACATCAAGAAGAAGATCGCGGCCGGCGAGGTGTATGACCTCGTCATCGTCGCAAGCCCCGAGCTCGACGCCTTCATGAAGGACGGCAAGTTCGTGGCCGGCAGCAAGGTCGACCTGGTGCGGTCGTCGGTCGGCGTCGCGGTGAAGCCCGGCTCCCCCAAGCCCGTGCTCAACTCCGGCGAGGATCTCAAGAAAGCGCTGCTGGCGGCAAAATCGGTCGGCTATTCCACCGGACCGAGCGGCGTCTACGTCCAGACCCTGTTCGAGAAGATGGGCATCGCCGATCAGATCAAAGCCAAGGCCAAGGTGACCACGCCAGGCGTCCCGGTCGCATCCCTGATCAGGGATGGCAGCGCCGAGATCGGCTTCCAGCAGGTCAGCGAGCTGATCCACGAGGCCGGCATCGACTTCATCGGGCCGATCCCGGCCGACGTGCAGCAGATCACGGTGTTCTCGAGCGCCGTGCCGACGGGTGCGAAAGCGCAACTGGAGGCCAAAGCGTTGCAGAAATTCCTGACTGCGCCGGCGGCAGCGCCGACCATCAAGAAGCACGGCCTGGAACGGATCGCGCGGACACCGTCGGCGAGTTGAGCAGGCCGGCTACTGCGGGGCGAACGCGGAGCGGTTGATCTCCGGCAGCGGCAGCGCTTCGGCAACCGGGACCGAAGGCGGCTCCGCCGGCTCAGGTACCGCCGAAG
The DNA here is from genome assembly GCA_963785665.1 of uncultured Alphaproteobacteria bacterium. Classification (GTDB taxonomy): domain Bacteria; phylum Pseudomonadota; class Alphaproteobacteria; order Rhizobiales; family Xanthobacteraceae; genus Z2-YC6860. The sequence goes on along the minus strand of CAWAWF010000008.1, from coordinate 153,957 downwards.
GCGGCGCGCCGGGCACCGCGATGCCCTTGAGGAATTCCCGGTATGTCGGATTGGCGCGCAGCGCGTCATGACCGGCGGCGATCACCGCATCGACCTGATCGGCCGGCAGCTTGAGCCGGGTGTCGACCGCGTTGAGCACCTTGGCGCGCTCTGGACCAAGCTGGTCGAACGCCACGCGGCTGACCGTCAGCTTGATGTCGTGGCAGTTCCAGTTGGCAGGGGCGCCAAATCGCTTGCGCTGCGCTTCCGGCAGCCCGCAGCGCCAGGCCACGATCTGCCGCTGCCAGTCCGCCATGATCCGCTCGAATGCAGTGTAGCTCGCGCGCACGCTCGCCTGCAGCGCCGTGTCCGACGCCGCGTTGATCAACTCCATGCCGCTCGGCCCCTCGAGCGTCTGGACCCATTCGCCGGCCGGAGCGCGTCCGGCATCAGCCAGGATCACGACCAGGCGCTTCAACCGCACCGCCTGTTCGGGCGACAGCGGCTCTTGGGGAGACCGCGCCGACAGCCGCGACACTGTGAAGCCGGACAGGCCGAAATTGTCGACCAGGCCGCCGTCGAACAGCTTGACGTATTTCGATCCACCCTCGTGATAGTTGTAGAGCGCGTCCGCGAAACCCTTCAGCATCGGCGGCGCGTTGGGATTTTCGTGCGCCTTGCGCAGCCAATCGGGCGGCTGGTCGGTGCACTCCTTGGGATAAGCCTTGATCACCATCGGCGTGAACAGGATCGGCACCGCCGACGACGCCGCGACCGCCTCGGCGATCGGATACTGGGACAAGTCGCTGCACAGCGCGATGAAGGTCGCCTCGCCGTAGATGAAGGGCGTGCGGTTGTAGATGTCAGACGCGTTGATCCAAACGCGCGGGCCTGGCGTCTTGCGGAAGTCGGCGAAGGTCGCGCCTTCGAACAAGTTCTTGTCGAGCCAGCGCGAGAACGTATGGATGTCGTTGACGCCGCCGCCCAATGCCTTGACGAGGCTGACCGGGTCGACGCTGGTCGAAAGTCCCTCCTCGGCGTTGCGGATCAGGAATTTTTCACGGAAATCGGCGAGCGCCGCCCGCTTCTTCAGCCCGTAATAGCCGGCCGTGATCGCGCCGCCGGAGACGCCGGAGACGAAGCCGACGCTGCTCAGCAGCGAATGGGTGCCGTTGCGGGTGCGCACCGTGGTCTGGTCGAGCTCCTGCAGGACGCCATAGGAGAACGCCGCCGCCCGCGTGCCGCCGCCGGAGAACGCAAGACCGACCACCACGTCGTCGCCGGCGGTTGGTTCGCCGCGGGTCGAGGCGAAGGCCTCCTGCGCGCTGCCGGTGATCGGTTGGTTGTTGGGATCGCTGACGCCCATGGAGCTGCAGCCCGCCAGCCAACACCGCAAGCGCGGCGGCGGGCGCAATGCTGCGCAGATGCCTGACACCCCGAAACACTGACGCACCCCGAAGGCCGAACCGGCCTCATGAAAGGGTCTGAGCCCTCTTGAGCGTCTTTATCGGCGTCCGGGCGCGGACGAGCAACAGGTAAATTCTTATTTACCAATAATGGTTTACGCCCCGAATTGAGGCAGCGTTTGGTTAACGGGAAAATGGCTTGCGGTTACAACAACCTACCGTCGAGTTCCGGCTCGTGTGCTGCGTACGGAACTGTCGGCCAAGCACAGCGAGCGTGTGTCAAATGCTAATCCGCTCGCGAAATTTGCGTCGCTACCACCACCGCTCCGCCTTGAACCGCCCGGCGGCGTCCTCGATGACCTGGCCGAGCGAGAACAGCGTCTCCTCGTCGAACGGCCGGCCGATCAGTTGCAGGCCAAGCGGCAGGCCCTGGCCGTCGAGGCCGGCCGGCACTGCAATCCCCGGCAGCCCCGCCATGTTCACCGTCACCGTGAACACGTCGTTGAGATACATCTCGATCGGGTCCGCGCCACCTTTTTCGCCGACGCCGAACGCCGCCGACGGCGTTGCCGGCGTCAGCATCGCGTCGATGCCATCGGCAAAGCACCGCTCGAAGTCCTGCTTGATCAGGGTGCGGACCTTCTGCGCGCGGAGGTAATAGGCGTCGTAATAGCCGGCCGACAAAACGTACGTGCCGATCATGATGCGGCGGCGCACCTCCTTGCCGAAGCCGCCGGCGCGGGTGTTCTCGTACATGCCGGCGATGTCGCGGCCGGGCTCGCGGAGCCCGTAGCGCACGCCGTCGTAGCGCGCGAGATTGGACGAGGCCTCCGCCGGCGCCACGATGTAATAGGCCGGCAGCGCGTATTTGGTGTGCGGCAGCGACACCTCGACAAGCTCGGCGCCGGCGGCCTTGAGCCACGCCCTGCCCTGCTCCCAGAGCTTGTCGATCTCCGCCGACATGCCGTCGACGCGATACTCCTTCGGAATGCCGATCCGCTTGCCCTTGATCGACTTGCCGATCGCCGCCTCGAAGTCCGGCACCGGGATGTCGACCGATGTGGTGTCCTTCGGGTCGTGGCCGGCCATCGAGCGCAGCATGATGGCGCCATCGCGCACCGTGCGCGTGAACGGCCCGGCCTGATCGAGCGAGCTTGCGAAGGCGACGATGCCCCACCGCGAGCAGCGGCCGTAGGTCGGCTTGATGCCGACGATGCCGGTGAAGGCCGCCGGCTGCCGTATCGAGCCGCCGGTGTCGGTGCCGGTGGCGCCGAGCGCCAGATGCGCCGCGACCGCCGCGGCCGAGCCGCCCGATGAGCCGCCGGGCACCAGCGGCGTGTTCGAGCCCTGGCGACGCCACGGCGAGGTCACGGGACCCATGAACGAGGTCTCGTTCGACGAGCCCATGGCGAATTCGTCGTTGTTGGTCTTGCCGAGCATCACCGCGCCGTCGCGCCACAGATGGCTGGTCACCGTCGACTCGTAGGCCGGCACGAAGTTGTCGAGGATGTGCGAGCAGGCCGTGGTGCGGGTGCCCTCGGTGCAGAACATGTCCTTGATGGCGAGCGGGATGCCTTCCAGGGAGCCTGCGTCGCCGCGATGTAGCCTGCGCGTCGGCGGCCTTGGCCATCGCGGCCGCCCGCTCCGGCGTCTCCAGCACAAAGGCGTTCAGCGAGCGCGCCTTCTCGATCGCGGCAAGATGCACGTCGGCGAGCTCGGCTGCGGAAAACTTCTTCTGCTTCAGGCCGTCGCGGGCTTGCGCGATGGTGAGCGTGGTGAGTTCAGTCACGGGGAGCCGATCTGTTACTTCTTCGGACAGGCATCGGAGTCCGGCATCACCGCGCAGAAATACTTCTCATCGCGCTGGCAGAAGCCGAGCTTGTAAGGCTTGGTGTAGTTCCTGATGCAGTTGTTCATCCAGTCGAGCGCGATCTGCGCCTTGGCGAAATCCTTGTCGTTGCAGAAGTCATCGAGGTTGGCCGAAACCCGCGAGAACTCGCGGGGAACGATCAGCTTCTTGTCCTTCTTCTGCTGCGCCTCGGCCCAGGCGGTGAGCTGCTCGTTGAGCTTGCCGCAGGCCGCCGGATCGGTCGGGCACCTTGGTCACGGCGGGCTGTGCCGCCGCAACGCCTGCCGCGGCGACCAGAAGCGCCACCGCCGCCACCAGGCGCCCGCGCATCATCGATCTCACGGCTTGGTCGGGGCGCGCATCGAACCTGCGGCGGCCGGCGCATCGGTGCCGTCGTCGCAGGCGAACTGTCCGGTCGCGGGCGCAGGCGCGGCCTCGCCCTCTTGCGGGATCACGGTGACCTCGCATTGCCAGGGCTGCGCCTTGCGCTTGGCCTCCTCGACGGAGTCGAGATAGGCGTAGAACAACTGCATCTCCTCGCAGGCCATGCACATCGGACTATTCCATCACTTTGGGCACGAGGAAGTAGTTTCCCTCGGTCATCGGCGCGTTGCGCAGCACCGCGTCGGCGTTGTCGCCGTCGGTCACCACATCGGCCCGCTTCTTCATCACCATCGGCGTCACCGACGTCATCGGCTCGACGCCATCGACATTCACCTCGGACAACTGCTCGACGAACGCCAGGATGGCGTTGATCTCGCCGCGCAAGTGGTCGACCTCGTCATCGGCCACGGCAATCCGCGCCAGATGGGCGATACGGCGGACGGTCTGGGCATCGACGGACATCGAAACTCTCTCTGCTCATTCGGGCATATAGCAAACGGCCCGGGCCACCGCCAGAAGCTCAAAATCTGGTGTTTTCCACCACCCGCCAGCCGAGCGCCTGAAGCTCCTTGCGGGCCAGCGGGGTGGCGGTGCCGGTGATGCGCAGTTCGACACGGCCGGCGGCGAAACCCGCCGCGCATCGGCCGCGCATTCGCGCCAGACCGCCGCGGTCGCGGCCGTCCAGGACAAGCTGTCCAGCGGCATCGCGCCGACCAGGCGGCCATCGCGGGTGACGTTGAACGGATAGCCGCCGAGCGAGACAAACCGCACAAAGCCTGCACCCCGGCCCTGCTGGTTCTTCAGCATCTCGGCGTGCCGGCGCATGAAAAAGGCGAGCGCCCGGCCGTCGATCTGCACGGCCCGCTGCAGGAACACCGTGCGGTCCCGCGACGGCCGGCAGGCTGTCCAGCGCCATCGCCAGCGCCGCCATGTCGATCGGGGTGTAGTTGCGCTTGGCCAGCAGCGCCTCGGTCAGATCGATATCGGCGCCCATGGCATGAAGCTTCTCGCGGCTGAGATCGAAGATCTGCGAGACGGTCCGGTCGCGCGCCAGTTCGTCGATCTGGACCCGCTCCATGTCGCTTGCGGTGCCGAGGTTGGAATAGACGATGCCCACCGTCGTCACCGGCACCGCCAGCATCGCGGCCTGCACGGTCAGGCCGCCGGCGGCGGCGGCCTGCGCAAGCTGGGTCAGCTTGGCGTCGAGTGGCGGGAAGTCGGTGTAGGGATCGACGCCGACCTTGGTGGCAAGCTTGCGCCGCTGGTCGGTGACGCCGAGCAGGCCCGAGATCGGATCGCCTGGCGTCTTGCCGATGTTCGACAGATCGGCCGAGATGCGGCCGAACATGCTGTTGATGCCGCTGAAGGTGTCGCCAACAGTTTTCTTCGGGTCGGTGATCAGCCGTCCAGTGTACTTGAACGGGCTCAAGCCCGCTTCGACCAGCGCCTTGCCGTAGAAATCGGAGCCAGCGATCTTTTCCAGCTCGTGCAGCGCGGCGAGCTCGTTGAGCCGCAGGCGGAGCATCTGGTCGCCGTGCACGATGAACTCGCCGTACGGCGTCGCCACTGTGTAGATGCGGAGCAACCCATCGCTGCGCACCGGATTCTTGATGGTGTAGTTGTCGCCGGAGGGAAAGAAGCCCGCGATCTTCTCGATCCGGAAGGCCGGCGGCTGCTCGAACGGCTGCGCCGGCACCGGCAGGGCCGATGCGGCGACAAGAAAGACGGAACCAATCGCCGCATAAACCGCGCGCATGCAACCATTTTCCGGGAATCAAAAGCTCCGCGGAGTTTTATCGTCACAGCGCGATGGCGCAAGCGTGCGAAGATCAGCCAACGGCCGCTCGCAGACGAGACTGCGCGTCGTCCGCCAGCGTGCGGGTGAGTTCCTTCGCCGGCATGATGCGGCCGAGCGCCGCAGCCTGCCCCGACCACATTGGCGAGAAGTCTCCCGAGCCGGAAGCCTCCGCCTTGGCGCGAAGCGGCGCGAGCGCACCGGCGGCAAGCGGGAACTCCGGCGCGGCCGGATTGATCGGGCCGACCTCGCGGATCAGCCGGTTGACGATGCCCCGCGCGGGCCGCCCGCTCATCAGATTGGTCATGGCGGTCCCGTCATCGCCCGCCGTCTTGAGCGCCGCGCGATGCGGCGGCGATATCTTCGATTCCGGACAGTGCAGATAGGCGCTGCCGATCTGCGCGCCGGCCGCGCCGAGCACAAACGCCGCGGCAATGCCGCGCGCGTCGCTGACGGCACCAGTGGCGATCACCGGCACCTTCACAGCGTCCACGATCTGCGGAATGAGCGCGAAGCTGCCCACCTGCCCTGCCAGATTGTCGTTCAGGAAAATGCCGCGATGGCCGCCGGCCTCGACGCCTTGCGCGATCACCGCATCGGCGCCGCGCTGCTCGAGCCAGACCGCTTCCTTGACGGTGGTGGCGCAACCCAGGACCAAGCAGCCGGCGGCCTTGACGCGCTTCATCAGCGCGGCCTCCGGCAGACCGAAATGAAAGCTCACCACCTCGGGCCTGAGCTCCTCGACCACCGCGCAGAACGCCGCGTCGAACGGCGCCCGGTTGCTGCTCGGGATCGGCGCCGCCGGGTCGATTGCAAGCTCGGCGTAATAGGGCTTGAGCCGATCGCGCCACGCCGCCTCGCGCGCGTTGTTGGGCACCGGCGGGGTGTGGCAGAAGAAATTGACATTGACCGGCTTGGAGGTGCGAGCGCGGTACTTGCCGACCTCGTCGCGCAGCCTGTCCGGCGTCAGCATGGCGCAGGGCAGCGCGCCGAGCCCGCCGCCTTCCGCGACGGCTGCAGCAAGCTCGAAATCCATCGCGCCCGCCATCGGCGCCAGCAGGATCGGGTGCTCGATCTTGAATAGCTCGATCAGACGACGGTTTGGCCACATGCTCGCTGCCTCGTGGTTGGTCTGCCCCGATTAAAGGCCTGCGCTGCCGAGATGCAACGGCGGCCGGATCGCCGCGTTCGGGGCCGGCGAAGCCAGTGTCTCGGTTGCGAGAAGCCGGTTGAAACGCCGTTGGACGCAGCCGATATAGGTTGCATGGACGCGCCCAACCCCTCCGCCATGCCCACGTTCGCCAGCCGGACGCCGCTGCATATCGGCGCGGTCGGGCTCATTGCCCGCGACCTCGATCTGCTCACGAACTACTACCGCGATCTGCTTGGCCTTGCGGTGCTCGAACGCAGCGAAAAATCGGCTCGGCTCGGCACCGCTGACGGTACCACCTTGATCGAGATCGAACACCGGCCGAATGCCAAGCCCGACGACAACCGCCAAGCCGGCCTCTATCACACCGCGTTCTTGATGCCGACCCGGCAGGACCACGCCCGCTGGATCATGCACATGGTGCGCAACCGGATCGAGATTTCCGGTGCCTCCGACCACGGCGTCAGCGAGGCGTTCTATCTCGACGATCCCGAGGGCAACGGCATCGAGGTCTACAACGACCGGCCGCGCGAGCGCTGGACCTGGGAGAACGGCCTCGTCACCATGCAGACCAACCAGCTCGACGTCGACGCGATCCTCAGCGAGATCGATCCGGCGACGTCGACCTATCCCGCCGCTCCGCAGGGGTTGCGCATCGGCCACGTCCATCTCCGCGTCGGCTCGGTCGAGAAGGCGGAGAGGTTCTATCGCGGTGCGCTCGGGCTTGGTCTGACCCGGCGGCGCGGCGGCGCCACCTTCATGTCGTCCGGCGGCTATCACCATCATGTCGGCGCCAATGTCTGGCACAGCGATGGCGCCGGCCGCCGCGATGACGACCGCGCAGGGCTTGCCTGGTTTTCGGTGCAGGCGGCCGACGCCGCGGCCTACGACGCGGCGGTTGCCGGCCTCAAGGCCGCAAACGCGCCGGTCCATGCCAATGGCAACGGCGTCGAGACCGCCGACCCCTATGGCACCCGCGTTCGACTGTTGAAGCTCTAGGCCCGCCGCATCGCGCGGACCGGCCGGCCGGCGCTGCTGTAGCTCGGCGAGGCGAACCCTGCAGCCGCCTTCACCACGCGATCACGGCCGCCGAGCTTGGCCTCGTAGAGCGCCATGTCGCCTCGCTTGAGCAGCGAGTCGATGCTGTCGCCGGGCCACCATTCGCTGACGCCGAAGCTGCAGGTCATCGACAGCGTGCCTTCGGCGAGCGGGATACGCAGCGCCGCAATCTGCCGCCGCAGCGCCTCGGCGGTCTTGGCCGCCTCCGCCATGGTACGGCCCTGGAGCAGCAGCGCGAACTCCTCGCCGCCGAGCCGACCGGCGTGCCAGTCCCCGCTCATCAGCTCATGAGCGACCGCGAAGATCGCCTTGTCGCCGGCGTCGTGGCCGTAGCTGTCGTTGATACGCTTGAAATAGTCGATGTCGGCCATGATGCCGCAGAGCGGTGCACCTTCGCTTGCGCGCTGGCAGGGCTTCACGGCCTGCTCGAAAAAGCCGCGGCGGTTGTACATGCCGGTCAGCGAATCCGTCACCGCGAGCCGGATCAGCTCGCGCTGCATGTGGCCGACCCGCTCCGCGGCGCGGAGCCTTGCGTAAAGCTCGTCGGCGGCCGGCGGATTGTGGAGAATGTCGTCAGCGCCATGGTCGAGCGCCACCGCAAGACGATCCTCGCTGGTCGAGCCCGACATCAGGATCACGTAGATCGGCCGCTGCGAGCCGGCGAGCAGCCGGGTCTCCCAGCAAAGCTCCAGCCCGGACAGCGAATGCGGCTCAGGCGCCGTGATCAGGGCTGCGACATCGGGATCGGATTTGATGCAGGCCAGCGCGTCCTGGCCGTCGGCGAAGGTGCGAACCTCGTGATCGCGGGCCGCCAGCATTTGGCCGACAAAATCGGCTGCGGTACGGCTGGGCTCGCACAAGACGACGCGCATGATGTTATGGCTAAATACCGGTGGCGATGATCCCCGAGCCTACGGGTTTGCACTTAAGCCCCAGTTAATCCTCCGCGTGCAGAAGCATGGAACTCTGAGCCGATGCCGGCGCCAGTCATCACCGTCAACGAGGCCGCCGATACGCTGCCGCCGCGCGGGGCGTTGCTTGGCCTCGATCTCGGCAGCAAGACCATCGGTGTCGCCACCTCGGACGGCGAGCGAAGGCTTGCCACCGGGGTCGAGACGATTGCCCGGACCGCCTTCACGGCGGACGCCAAGCGCGTCCTGGCGCTCGCCGCCGAGCGCCGCTGCGTGGGCTTCGTGCTCGGACTGCCGCTGAACATGGACGGCAGCGAGGGCCCAAGCGCGCAATCGGTGCGCGCCTTTGCTCGCAACCTCGCCAGGCTGACGGAGTTGCCGATCGCACTCTGGGACGAGCGGCTGTCCACCGCGGCGGTCGAACGCGAGCTGATCGCAGCCGACGTCAGCCGCAAGAAGCGCGCGGCCGTGATCGATCAGCACGCCGCGATCTTCATCCTGCAAGGCGCGCTCGATCGCCTCGCACGAATCCAAAATGAAAAAGGGCCGGCATAACGCCGGCCCTTTGTTCATTCATGAATGTAGATTACTCGAGACCCTCGAGCTTGCGCTCACGCCACGGCCCAACGTAGTTGGAGTCGTAACCGTGGCTGTAGGCCGAGTAGTTGGAATCGTAAGTCGCGCCGCCAACCGGCCCGTAATAGCTCGGCGAGGTGTAGGCAGGCTCAGCATAGCCCGGCGCATAGGCGTAGCTGTCATAACCGCTGTCGTATCCATAGCCCGGGTTGCCGTAATAGCCGTTATTGGCCGCAGCCGAGCCGACGGCAGCGCCCACCGCAAAGCCCGCAACGCCAGCGCCAATCGCCGCCGCGTTACGACCGCCGCGCGCTTCGGACGCCGTCATCGAGCCAAGCGCCATCGCGCCGGCCAGGCCGAGAACCAGTGCAGATTTTCCAAGCAGTCTCATGGTCGATCTCCTCATGTTCGTTTTCGTTGTCGAATGCATCGATTCGTCAGATGGTCGTTGCAAGCAGCAACCACCTGCCCGCACGTCGAAGGCGGCGGGGTCACTGCGTCAACGCGCAGGGGACAGGCGATGTTCCTGTCTGGCGCACGAACTGCGGTCAAAAATTGCAGACACGATGGCGTGAACGGCTGCCGAATGCGGCGCAAGCAGGGCAGACGACTCAGCGCATCAAAACTCCGGCAACGCGAGCGTTGGCCAGCCGCCCTGGACGTCCACCGAGCCCCCAGACCTGTGGACCGCGCGTCTGCGCCCTTGCCGCAGACCCGGTCCGCTCCTATAGCTTCCGCTTTAATGAACATCGCCCACAAGTCTTCGTTCGTTTTCAGCAGCCGCCACCTGCTGGGGATCGAAGGGCTTTCGCGCGACGACATCGCGGGCCTGCTCGATCTGGCCGAGGAATTCGTCACGCTCAACCGCCAGATCGAGAAGAAGACCAGCTCGCTGCGCGGCCGCACCCTGATCAACATGTTCTTCGAGGCCTCGACCCGCACCCAGGCCTCGTTCGAGCTGGCCGGCAAGCGGCTCGGCGCCGACGTGATGAACATGTCGGTGTCGTCGTCGTCGATCCGCAAGGGCGAGACCCTGATCGACACCGCGGTGACGCTCAACGCCATGCACCCAGACCTGATCGTGATGCGCCATCACGCCTCGGGAGCGGTGGAGCTGCTGTCGCAGAAGGTCGATTGCTCGGTGATCAATGCCGGCGACGGCCAGCACGAGCATCCGACCCAGGCGCTGCTCGACGCGCTGACGATCCGCCGCCGCAAGGGCGCGATCGAGAACCTTACCGTCGCGATCTGCGGCGACATCCTGCACTCACGCGTGGCGCGCTCCAACATCATCCTGCTCAACACGCTCGGCGCGCGCGTCCGCGTCGTGGCGCCGTCGACGCTTTTGCCGGCCGGCATCGAGCGGTTCGGCGTCGAGGTCACCCGCGACATGCGCGAGGGGCTCGCCGGCTGCGACATCGTGATGATGCTGCGGCTGCAGCGCGAGCGCATGAACGGCTCGTTCGTGCCGTCGTCGTCGGAGTACTTCGCCTATTTCGGCCTCGACCAGAAGAAGCTCGCCTACGCCAAGCCCGACGCGCTGGTGATGCATCCCGGGCCGATGAACCGCGGCGTCGAGATCGACTCCATCGTCGCCGACGGCGCGCAATCGCTGATCCGCGAGCAGGTCGAGATGGGCGTCGCCGTCCGCATGGCGGTGCTCGAAGCACTATCGCGGAATTTGCCGAATGCGTAGCCCATGCTGATCGACCGCCGCGACCGCCGTCCGATCCTGCTCGCCAATGCGCGGGTGATCGATCCGTCCCGCGATCTGGATTTTCCCGGCGACATCCTGATCACCGACGGCAGCATCCGCGAGGCCAAGCGCGGCATCGGCGCGGCCGGCGTGCCGGAGGGCACCGAGGTGGTCGAGTGCCGCGGCCACATCGTGGCCCCCGGCCTGATCGACATGCGCGCCTTCATCGGCGAGCCCGGCGCCGAAGGCCGCGAGAGCATCGCCTCGGCGAGCCAGGCTGCCGCCGCCGGCGGCGTCACCACCATCGTCTGCCAGCCGGAGACCGAGCCCGCCATCGACGATCCGACCATCGTCGACTTCATCCAGCGCCGCGCCCGCGACACCGGCATCGTCAACGTTTATGCCATGGCCGCCCTGACCAAGGGGCTCAAGGGCGAGGAGATGACCGAGATCGGGCTGCTCAAGGCCGCCGGCGCGGTCGCCTTCACCGACGGCATGCGCAGCATCGTCAACGCCCAGGTGATGCGCCGCGCGCTGATCTACGCCCGCGACTTCGACGCGCTGATCGTGCATCACACCGAGGATCCCGACCTCACCGGCGAAGGCGTCATGAACGAAGGCGAGTTCGCCTCGCGGCTCGGCCTGATCGGCGTGCCGAAAATCGCCGAGACCATCATGCTGGAGCGCGACATGCGGCTCACGGCGTTGACCGAAGGCCGCTACCACGCCGCCTCGATCACCTGTCCGGAATCGCTCGACGTGCTGCGCCGCGCCAGGGACGCGGGCCTTGCCGTCACCGCCTCGGCCTCGATCAATCACCTGGCGCTCAACGAGATCGACGTCGGCCAGTATCGGACCTTTTTCAAGATGTCGCCGCCGCTTCGCGCCGAGCACGATCGCCAGGCTCTGGTCGCGGCCGTCGAGGAAGGCCTGATCGACGTGGTGATGTCCGACCACAATCCGCAGGACGTCGAGGTCAAGCGCCTGCCATTCGCGGAGGCCGCCCCCGGCGCCATCGGCATCGAGACCATGCTGCCGGCGGGCTTGCGGCTCGTGCACAACGGCGAGATCACGCTGAAGACGCTGCTCAAGGCGCTGTCGAGCCGTCCCGCCGAGCTTCTTGGCCTGCCGGGCGGCACGCTGCGCCCCGGCGCGCCAGCCGATATCGTGGTGATCGATCCGGACGTGCCCTGGATCCTCGATCGCGACAATCTCAAATCAAAGTGCCGCAACACGCCGTTTGACGAGGCGCGCATGCAGGGTCGCGCCGTTCGCACCCTGGTCGGCGGCCGGACCGTCTACGAGTACGTGTGATAGGCTCCCCGGCGTAAGGGGGCGTCCGTGGACGGACTGTTCATCGCCATTGCGCTGATCGCGGGCTATCTGCTCGGCTCGATCCCGTTCGGGCTGCTGGTGACGCGGCTTGCCGGCTCAGGCGACATCCGCAACGTCGGCTCCGGCAATATCGGCGCCACCAATGTGCTGCGCACCGGCAGAAAGGGTCTCGCCGCCGCGACCCTGCTCGGCGATATGCTCAAGGGCAGCGTCGCGGTCCTGCTGCTGAACTGGTTCTCGCACCTGTTCGGATTGACTGGCCCTGACTTCGGGCTGATGGCCGGTCTCGGCGCGGTGCTGGGCCACCTGTTCCCGGTCTGGCTCGGTTTCAAGGGCGGCAAGGGCGTCGCCACCTACATCGGCGTGCTGATCGCGGTGTCATGGCCGGTCGCCCTTGCGTTCGGCGTGATCTGGGGGCTGATCGCGGCATCGACCCGGTATTCTTCACTGGCAGGCTTGCTCGCCAGTGCGGCCACGCCGATGCTGCTGTGGCTGCTCGCCGCCGTCAACGCAGCGATCGTGTTTGTCATCCTGACCGCGCTGGTGTGGTTCATGCACCGCGGCAACATCTCGCGGCTTGTCGCCGGCACCGAGTCCAAGATCGGGAGCAAGCCATGAAGCTCGGCGACGAACCCAGCAATTGGCTCGGGCTGTGTTTGCTGTTGCTGATCTTTGCCGCGGTCGCGCTCTGGCTGCACTGGGTCAATCTGCCGAAGTTGCCGTCCTAGAATTCTGTTGGGGGCACGGAGTTGGGGGAACACATCACCGAAGGCGTGCGCCTAACCGATGAGCAGCGGCTCGACTGGCTCCGCCTGATCGCCTCACCGAGCCGGCGTCCGATGAGCGCGCCCGTATCGTCGGCCTGCTCGGGCCCGCGCCAGTTTCCATCGACGACCTGGTGCGGCTGTCGCAATCCTCGCCCGCAGTGGTGCGGACGGTGCTGCTGGAACTCGAACTGGCCGGCCGGCTGGAGCGCCATGGCGGCGCGCTGGTCTCCCTGGTGTAAACTCCACGCATGATTCCCCGCATCCTCGCCGCCATCTTGTTTGCCGCAGCGCTCGCCAGCCCGGCGCAGGCGCAATTGGTCAAGCCGAACAGCGTGCAGTTCGAGCAGTTCGTCGCCGACCTGTGGCCGGATGCGCAGAAGAACGGCATCACGCGCGGCACCTTCGTGCGCGCCTTCGACGGCGTCACGCCCGATCCCAAGGTGATTGCCACCACCAAGAAGCAGCCGGAGTACGGCAAGCCCGCCGGGCTCTACATCAACCAGATCGCGTCGCCGGCGAATGCCGCCGAGGGCCGAAAGAAAGAGGCGCAGTACCATTCCGTGTTCGACGCGGTCGAGCAGAAGTACAAGGTCGAGCGCTGGGTCATCCTCGCCATCTGGGGCATGGAGACGTCATACGGCGCACTGAAAGACAAGTGGGACGGCATCCGCTCACTCGCCACCTTGGCCTACGCGAAGTACCGCGACCCGTATTTCCGCAACGAACTCCTGGTGGCGCTGAAGATCATCCAGGACGGCCACGTCGCGCGGAACAAGTTCGCCACATCATGGGCCGGCGCGATGGGGCAGACCCAGTTCATGCCGACCAACTTCGTTGACTACGCCGTCGACTTCGACGGCGACGGCAAACGCGACATCTGGACCAGCGTGCCGGACATTCTTGGCTCGACCGCCAACTATTTCGCCAAGGCCGCGGGCGGCTGGAAGCACGGCGCGCCGTGGGGCTTCGAGGTAACCGTGCCGCAGGGCTTCGACCTGATGAAAAGCCACGCGGGCTTCGCCGAGTGGCAGACGCTCGGCGTCAAACGCGCCGACGGCAAGCCTTTTCCCGAAAGCGGCGACGGCATTCTGTTTTTTCCGGCTGGTTTCCCGGGACCGGCCTTCATCGTCACGCCGAACTTTGAGGTCATCAAGGACTACAACGACTCCGACGTCTACGCGCTCGCCATCGGCCACCTTTCCGACCTGATGCAGGGCGGCGGCCCGCTCAAGGCGCCGTGGCCCACGGTTGCGAACCAGCTTCCGCGCGACGACCGCATCGCCATGCAGAAGAAGCTGGCCGAACTGGGCTACGACCAGACCCGCTTCACCGCGCATATCGATTTCAAGATGCGCGACTTCGTGCGCGCCGAGCAGAAGAAGCACGGCCTCGTCACCGACGGGCAGCCGAACGCGGCGCTGATGGAGAAGATGGGGCTGAAGCCTACCGCCGCCCGTTGACGTGACGGTTGGCGTTCTCCGCTTCGAGGCGCGCCATGTCGAGGATGTAGGCGAGCGCATCGAGGCCGTGCTGGCGGGCGAGATTGGCAAGCTCGGTGCTGAGCTCGGCAACGTAGTCGGCCGCCATCGTGCGATTCACCGGATGTTCGCTCGGCCCGCCTTGCGCCTTAACAGCGCCCGCGTCATCGTTCATGGACTGTCCAACCAGGGTCCGCGCCCCGGCTTCCGTAGACATATATTTAAGAGGGAATTATTTACAATAACTCTCTTAATGGTTGTATCGAAAATATCTCCCCGGGCACCCGCCGCTGCACCTTTGGAATGCCCTCAAGCGGCCTTCACAATTTGACAGGGTGAAATGGGTTACCCATGTTCCCGGCGAGTTGACGCCGCTGTTGGGCGGTTCTCGACCCGGAATTCGCCTCCAACCCACTGGAATTCAATGAAGATTGTCGTCGTAGAATCCCCGGCCAAGGCCAAGACGATCAACAAATACCTCGGCCCGGGCTACGAGGTTCTGGCTTCGTTCGGCCATGTTCGCGACCTGCCGGCCAAGGATGGCTCGGTCAATCCCGACGATGATTTCAAGATGCTCTGGGAGGTCGACGACAAATCGAACAAGCGGCTGAACGACATCGCCCGCGCCGTCAAAGGTGCCGACGGCCTGATCCTCGCCACCGATCCGGATCGCGAGGGTGAGGCAATCTCCTGGCACGTGCTGGAGGCGCTGAAGGAAAAGAAGGCGCTGAAGTCGCAGCCGGTTTCGCGCGTCGTGTTCAATGCGATCACCAAGCAGGCGGTGATGGACGCCATGAAGAACCCGCGTGAGATCGACGGCGCCCTGGTCGACGCTTATCTCGCCCGCCGGGCGCTGGATTATCTGGTCGGCTTTACCCTTTCCCCCGTGCTGTGGCGGAAGCTACCGGGTGCCCGCTCGGCCGGCCGGGTGCAGTCCGTCGCGCTGCGGCTTGTCTCCGATCGCGAGCTTGAGATCGAGAAATTCGTCGCCCGCGAATACTGGTCGCTGGTGGCAACCCTCGCCACGCCGCGGAACGACGCCTTTGAAGCCAGGCTGGTCGGCGCCGATGGCCGCAAGATCACCCGCCTCGACATCGGCTCGGGCGCCGAGGCCGAACAGTTCAAGCGCGATCTGGAGAGCGCCGCCTTCACCGTCACCTCGGTTGAAGCCAAGCCCGCGCGGCGCAACCCCTACCCGCCGTTCATGACCTCGACCTTGCAGCAGGAGGCGAGCCGCAAGTACGGCTTCGCGCCCGCCCACACCATGCGGCTGGCGCAGCGTCTCTACGAGGGCATCGAGCTGGAAGGCGAGACGGTCGGCCTCATCACCTATATGCGAACCGACGGCGTCGACATCGCGCCCGAGGCGATCACCTCGGCGCGCAGCGTCATCGAGAAGGATTACGGCAAGGACTACGTCCCGGCCTCACCGCGCCAGTACGTCACCAAGTCGAAGAACGCCCAGGAGGCCCACGAGGCGATCCGCCCGACCGACCTCGCCCGCCGTCCGAAGGACGTGCGGCGCATGCTCGACAACGACCAGGCCCGGCTCTACGAGCTGATCTGGCTCCGCACCATCGCCTCGCAGATGGAATCCGCCGAGCTTGAGCGCACCACGGTCGACATCACGGCGAAGGCCGGCGCGCGCAACATCGATCTCCGCGCCAACGGCACGGTGGTGAAGTTCGATGGCTTCCTGACGCTCTACACCGAAGACCAGGACGACAAGGCCGACGACGAGGACGCCAACCGCCTGCCGCAGATGGCAAGCGGCGAGAACCTGCAGAAGCGCGAGATTTCGGCGACCCAGCATTTCACCGAGCCGCCGCCGCGCTACTCGGAGGCGTCGCTGGTCAAGCGCATGGAAGAGCTCGGCATCGGGCGCCCCTCGACCTACGCCTCGATCCTGCAGGTGCTGCGCGACCGCGGCTATGTGCGGCTCGACAAGAAGCGTCTGGTGCCCGAGGACAAGGGCCGGGTCCTGGTGGCGTTCCTGGAGAACTTCTTCGCCCGCTATGTCGAATACGACTTCACCGCCAATCTCGAAGAGCAGCTCGACAAGATCTCCAACAACGAGCTGCCTTACAAGGACGTGCTGCGCGACTTCTGGCGCGACTTCATCGGCGCGGTCGGCAACATCAAGGAGCTGCGCATCACGCAGGTGATCGACGCGCTCGACGAGATGCTGGCGCCGCACCTGTTTCCGCCGAAGGCCGACGGCACCGATCCGCGCAAGTGCCCGATGTGCGAAAACGGCCGGATCGGCCTCAAGCTCGGCCGCTTCGGCGGCTTCGTCGGCTGCTCGAATTATCCGGAATGCAAGTTCACCCGCCAGCTCACCGTCGGCGCCGACGGCTCGGGCGGCATGCGAAAACTCGGCGAGGACCCCGACACTGGCCTCGAAGTCACCGTTCGCTCCGGCCGCTTCGGCAGCTACCTGCAGCTCGGCGAGCCCACCAAGGACGAAAAGGGCGAGGCGGTGAAGCCGAAGCGCGCCAGCCTGCCGAAGGGCGTGGCGCCCGACGAGATCGATCTCGACCGCGCGGTGAAGCTGCTGGCGCTGCCGCGCACCATCGGCAAGCATCCGGACGACCAAGAGGACATCATTGCCGGCGTCGGCCGCTTCGGCCCGTACGTCAAGCACGGCAAGACCTACGCCAACATCGGCAACGACGAGGACATTCTCTCGATCGGGCTCAATCGCGCGGTGACTTTGATCGAGGAGAAGAAGCTCAACCCGGGCAAGGGCCGCCGCTTCGGCGCCGATCCGGGCAAGCAGCTCGGCGACCATCCGCAGAAGGGCGGCATGATCGTCGCCAAGAACGGCCGCTACGGCCCTTACGTCAGCCACAACGGCGTCAACGCCAACCTGCCGTCCGACAAGACGCCGGAGACCGTTACCCTCGACGAGGCGGTCGGCCTGATCGACGCCCGCATCGAGAGCGGCGGCGGCTCGAGCGCGCGACGCAAGCGCCCGGCCCGCGGTGGCGCGCCGGCCAAGAAGGCAGCAGCTCCCAAGGCTCCGGCCGCGGCCAAGCCGAAGAAACGCGCTGCGGCGTCGGCCGCCAAGGCCTCGCGCAAGTCGAAGAAGCCGGTCGAGGCCGCCGAGTAAGGCGGCCTCCGGCGCGCTGGCAAATCGGCCACGCAAATCCTACATTTCAATCATCGAAACGCGCCCTTTAGGCGCAGAGAAATTCATTGCCTAAACATCAATCCAAGCAAGTCCCCTTCCCCACCAAGGAAGAAATCATCGCCTTCATCGGCGACAAGCCCGGCCAGATCGGCACCCGCGAAATCGCCCGCGCCTTCAATCTGAAGAACGACCGCAGGGTCGAGTTGAAGCGTCTGCTGCGCGAACTGGCCGACGAAGGCCGCATCGAAAGCAAGCACAAGAAGCTCATCCCTCCCGGCGCGCTGCCGTCGGTTACGCTCGCCGACATCACCGGCCGCGACGCCGACGGCGAGCTGATCGCCATTCCGGTCGAATGGACCGAGGACAGCCCGGCGCCGACCATCCGCATCGCGATGCCGCGCAAGCCTCGGCCCGGGGAAGTGGCCGGCGTCGGCGACCGGGCGCTGCTTCGCATCCAGGACGGGCGCGACGACGAGGGCGGCGTCACCGGACGCGTGATCAAGATCATCGACAAGGCCAGGGTCCGCGCACTCGGCATTTTCCGCGCGCTGCCGGGCGGCGGCGGCCGGCTCATCCCGGTCGACAAGAAGCAACTCGGCAAGGAGATGACGATCCCGCGCGACGCCACCAAGGACGCGCAGGACGGCGACCTGATCGCGGTGAGCGTGCAGCAGCACGGCCGGATCGGACTGCCGGTCGCCCGCGTCGAGGAGCGGCTCGGCTCGATCAAGAGCGAGCGTGCGGTCAGCCTGATCGCGATCCACGCCCATGACATCCCGCACGTCTTCCCGGTCGCGGCTGAAGCCGAGGCCCATGCGGCGAAGCCTGCCGGCCTGGAGGGGCGCGAGGACTGGCGCAAGATCGCGCTCGTCACCATCGATCCGGTCGACGCCAAGGATCACGACGACGCGGTCCATGCCGCGCCGGACCCCGACCCGGCCAACCCCGGCGGCCACATCCTCACCGTCGCCATCGCCGACGTCGCCCATTACGTGAAGCCGGGCTCCGCGCTCGACCGCGAGGCACTCAAACGCGGCAATTCGGTTTATTTCCCCGACCGCGTGGTGCCGATGCTGCCGGAGCGCATCTCCAACGATCTCTGCTCGCTGCGCGGCGGCGAGGATCGCGCGGCACTCGCGGTGCACATGATCATCGGCCGCGATGGCCGCAAGAAGTCGCACACCTTCCATCGCGTGCTGATGCGCTCGGCCGCGAAGCTGAACTACCAGCAGGCCCAGGCGGCGATCTCCGGGCGCGCCGATGACACCACCGGCCCGCTGCTGGATTCCGTGCTGAAGCCGCTCTATGCGGCCTACGAGACCTTGAAGAAGGCCCGCGACGCCCGCGGTCCGCTCGACCTCGACCTGCCGGAGCGGAAAATCCTGCTGAAAGCGGACGGCACCGTCGACCGCGTCATCAGTCCGGAGCGGCTGGAATCGCACCGGCTGATCGAAGAGTTCATGATCCTCGCCAACGTCGCGGCCGCCGAGACGCTTGAGCAGGCGCACGTGCCGCTGATCTATCGCGTCCACGACGAGCCGTCGCTGGAGAAGGTCGAGGCGCTGCGGCAGTTCATGGCGACGCTGCACATCAATGTGCCGAAGGGCGGCGCGATGCGGGCCGAGCAGTTCAACCGAATCCTCGACATGGTGCGCGGCAAGGACCACGAGAAGCTGGTCAATGAGGTGGTGCTTCGATCGCAATCGCAGGCCGAATACTCGTCCGAGAACTACGGCCATTTCGGCTTGAACCTCCGCCGCTACGCGCACTTCACTTCGCCGATCCGCCGCTACGCCGACCTGATCGTGCACCGCGGCCTGATCCGCGCCGGCAAGTTCGGCGACGGCGCCCTCCCCGACAGCGAGGGCACCGCAGAGCTGGCCGAGATTGCCGCGCAGATTTCGGGCGCCGAACGCCGCGCCATGAAGGCCGAACGCGAAACCAATGACCGGCTGATCGCGCACCACCTCGCCGACCGCATCGGCGCGAGCTTCGAGGGCCGCATCTCCGGCGTCACCCGCGCCGGGTTGTTCGTCAAGCTCGACGACACTGGCGCCGACGGCTTCATTCCGGCGCGCACCATCGGCCACGAATATTTCCGCTATGAAGAAGCGATGCACGCCATGGTCGGCAACCGCTCCGGCGAGACGCATCGGCTTGGCGACCGTGTCACGGTCAAGCTGGTCGAGGCCGCGCCCGTCGCCGGCGCGCTCCGCTTCGAGTTGTTGTCGGAGGGCCGCGTCGTCACCGCGGCGCAGCATCGTCCGTCCGAGCGCCCCGGCCAGCAGGATCGCAACCGCGCCGCCGCGCGCCGGCGCGAGAACAAGTTTCGGGGAAAGCGCCGGCGATGAACGACCTTCCTCCGGAGTTGATGCAGAAGTTCACGTCCGACGCGGTCCCGGGCCATCCGAACCTGACGCCGAAGGATGCCTCGACGTTGATCCTGCTCGACCGCAGCGGGCCTTCCCCCAAAGTCCTGATGGGCAAGCGCCACCAGCGCCATACCTTCCTGCCGGGCGCGTTCGTCTTCCCTGGCGGCAGCGCCGATCCCGACGACCGCAGGATGCCGGTCGCGGCTCCGCTCGATCCGCGCGCTGAGAAAAAGCTGATGCAACATGTGCGGCGGCCGAGCGTGCAGATGGCGCGCGGGCTGGCGCTCGCCGCCATCCGCGAAACTTTCGAGGAGACCGGCCTGCTGCTCGGCCAGAAGCGCGACAGCTCGCCGGCGGCCCCGAAAGGCCCATGGCAGGCGTTCGCCGAGACGGGCATCCAGCCGGACCTCTCCAGCATGCACTTCATCGCCCGCGCCATCACCCCGCCGCGAAGGAAGCGCCGCTACGACACCCGCTTCTTCACCGCCGACGTCAGCGCCATCGCGCACAAGATCGACGGCAAGGTCGGCGCGGATTTCGAGCTGACCGAGCTGGTTTGGCTGCCGCTGGCCGGCATCAAGGAAAAGATCGAGCTGCTCGCCATCAGCGAAATCGTGCTGCTCGACCTGCAGCGGCAGATCGAGGCGGGTTTCAGCCACGACCTACCGGTTCCGTTCTACCGGGTGCTGCACGGCAAGCGCGTGCGGGAGCTGCTGTAGTTCGGGGCCCATGCCGGGACGCCAAGGGTGCTGGCCGTTTCCTTGACTTTCGCGGCCAAAACCTTAGGTTCCGCGCCAACCACCGTTAACTTTCGAGGATTGTCATGGCCAAGGCCGTCACCACCAAGATCAAGCTGATCTCCAGCGCCGACACCGGGTTCTATTACGTCACCAAGAAGAACTCACGCACGATGACCGAGAAGCTGAAGATGAAGAAGTACGACCCGATCGCGAAGAAGCACGTCGACTTCGTCGAAGGCAAGATCAAGTAGCCGGATCGAACACGCGTCGCGATCGACACGCGACAAACGAAGGGCGCCTTTACGGCGCCCTTTTTCGTTTCAGATTTTTCTTGCCGAAGGAAAAAGGTGGCCGGCCGGGAACGATGTCATGAAGAGGCCACTCGCATCGTCCCCGGCACGGCCGAACCCCACGGACTCAGGAGATGCGGCGGACCTGAGCAACCCGTAGGGTTATGTCCGGATGGCTGCCGCACTTCAAACTGTGAACCCGACGCCTGCTGTCGACTTCTCAGCTGCCACCCAATCGAGTGACTGCACGCTACTTCATCGCGGCATGATTGCAATGTTCAAAAGCTCGACGAATGCTGGATTTGCCGACAACTGGTTATCAACCTAAACCGTTATGGTTTACGCGCGCGCGGAGCGCGCGATTGCGCATCGAATCACGCCGAAAAACAAAATAGCGCATGCGTTTCAAAATCCGCCGAAGGCGGAGAAGCGATCGAACTTCGGCGCAACGACGGGAGCTTCCTCCGGAGCGGCGGCGTAGGCTTGCGCTGCTTCCGGCGGCAACGGTTGCGCTGGCCGGGCGATCAATCTCTTTCTTGACTTCAACTCGGCGGCATTCGCCGGACCGCGGAGTTCTGTCCGCTGAGGCTGCGCAACCCGCGGCACGCGATACTTCTCGGGAACATCGGAGTTGGCGAGCGCGACGGCAGGCGAAGACATGTCGGGGGCCGGCGCCTGCGACGTTGCGCCGTCGTCCCGTCCATCGGTCTGCGCCACCGTGGGCGGCACATAAAAACCCGGGTGCGCCATCGACCCGTAGAGCCAGAAAAACCCCAGCGCCAGCGCCGTGATGAAAAAGCAACCGAGCGCGATGCTGCCCCAATCCGTGTCGGCGGCCTGCCCGCCGGGCAGTCGCGGCCGCGGATTCGGCATTGGCCGTGGATGAAGCGGCCTGTCATAAAGATTGATCAGTCGAGGATCGGCACGCATGGCTGTCCGCTCGCGCGCCCCGAACGAAAACTCGCGGTCACGACGTTGGTTCCCACCGCACTCCCGCAACGAAAAAGCGCGCCGCGAGGCGCGCTTGTCATGGTGCAGCGATCGTCAGGTCCTGCTTCAGGCCGCGTCGGCGACCACACGGTTCCGGCCGTCGCGCTTGGCGCGATAGAGCGCCTGGTCGGCGCGCTTGAGGATGGTGGCAGCGGTGTCCTCCACCGTGTCGAGCGTGGCAAGCCCGATCGAGATCGTCACCTCGATGTGCTTGGTCCCCTGCGCGATGGCAAAAGTCTCCGAGGCGATCCGCCGGCGCAGCCGCTCGGCGACGATCGTGGCCACCGCCATGTCGGTCTCCGGCATGACGATGACGAACTCCTCGCCGCCCAGACGGCAGGCGAGATCGATGCCGCGGATCGACTTCTTGATGCGGGTCGAGAACTCGCGGAGCACGTCGTCGCCGGCATCGTGGCCGTAGGTGTCGTTGACCGATTTGAAGTAGTCGATGTCGAGCACGAAGGCCGCCAGCGGCTTGCCCCGCGCCGTCGCCTGCTCCACCAGGGCGCCGAGATGGCTTTCCATGTAGCGCCGGTTATAGAGGCCGGTCAGCCCGTCAGTGATCGCCATCTCGATCGACTGCTGGACATTGTCACGCAGCCGCTCGGTGTAGCGCTTCTTGCGGATTTGCGTGCGTACCCGGGCGTGCAGCTCGTTCTTGTCGACCGGGCGCAGCAGGTAGTCGTTCACGCCGATCTCAAGGCCGCGGATCATGCGGGCGTTGTCGTCGGCCTCGCAGATCGCCAGGATCGGCACGTTTCGGGTGCGGTCAAGCGAGCGGAGCTGGCTGCACAGCCGAAGCGCATCATGATCCTTCAGCGCGAGCGACACGATCGCCAGATCGTAGTTGCCCTCGGCGGCGCGAAACAGCGCATCGCTGGGGTCGCGCTCGATGTCGACGCTGTGCTCGCTCGAAAGCATCTGCGAAAACCGTTCGGCCGACGCCGCCCGGTCGTCGATGATCAGCACGCGGCCGGCGCGGCCGACATCCGCCATCGCCTGGTTCTCGGGATCCTGGATACCGATCTCCCGCGAGGTGACGGCGCGCATCCGCAGCTCATCGGTCATCATCTTCAGCCGCGACAGCGAGCGCACCCGCGCGATCAGGGCCACGTCGGACACCGGCTTGGTCAGGAAATCGTCGGCTCCGGCGTCGAGCCCCTTCACGCGGTCGGAGGGCGCGTCGAGCGCGGTCACCATCACCACCGGGATGTGATGGGTGATGCGATTGGCTTTCAGCCTGCGGCAAACCTCGAAGCCGTCCATGTCGGGCATCATCACGTCGAGCAGGACGATATCGCACTCCGCCTTCTCGCAGATCGCCAGCGCCTCGACGCCGCTCATCGCGGTGACAACCTCGAAATACTCAGCCGACAGCCGCGCCTCCAGGAGCTTGACGTTGGCCGGAACGTCGTCGACGACGAGGATGCGCGCGGTCACGGACTAGAGCTCCTCAGGCGTTGCCGAGAAAATGACGGATCGTCTCGATGAACTTGCCGACCGAGATCGGCTTCGACAGATAGGCCTCGCAGCCGCCCTCGCGGATGCGCTCCTCGTCGCCCTTCATGGCGAACGCGGTGACGGCGACCACCGGGATGACCTTCAGCTCCGGATCGTCCTTGAGCCATTTGGTGACCTCAAGGCCGGACACTTCGGGCAGTTGGATGTCCATCAGCACCAAGTCGGGGCGATGCTTGCGGGCAAGATCGAGTGCCTCGATGCCGTTTCTTGTCCCGATGGTTTCGTAGCCATGGGCCTCCAGGAGATCGTGGAAGAGCTTCATGTTGAGCTCGTTGTCCTCCACGATCAGGACCTTCTTGGCCATTGGCCGCCCCACTTCCCCATTGCCGCAAATGCAAAGTCGCGCCGCCCGGACGCGCCTCGGCAGAATGTTTAACAAGCTAATGAGGAAGTATTACGGAAACGGAAACGGGAACCCGGACTCCCGCTGCCCATGGGAACCGTTAACACCCTGACAGGCCGACAAAATTCCCGAAAGCGCCAGGTCTGCGCGGCGGTGCATTTGGTATAACAGCGCCGGTTCAAACCGTTACCAATTCACAGCCGATTTTGCGGAACCGGTTCCACCGGATTGCTAAACTCGCCGGGAGAGTCGCGCCTCCATGAAAAACAGCAAAACCCGAAGCAGCAAAGACCGCGCCCGCCGCGAGGCGGCCGAACGGCTCGCCGTCGAGGCGCTATCCTACCTCGCCTCCGAGCCGGAGCACCTCGGTGGCTTCCTCGCCGCCACCGGCGTCGGCCCAAACGACATCCGGGGCGCCGCCCGCGATCCGCAATTCCTTTCCGGCGTGCTCGATCACATCGCCTCCGACGAACCGCTGCTGATCGCCTTCGCCCAACACGCCAACATCGATCCCGCCGAGATCGAAAGGGCGCGCTTAGCGCTCGGCTCCGTCTGGGAGCCCGACGGACCATGACGGCGTTCTGCCGCGAATGCCTGAGGGAGGCCGGCGACGCGCCCCGCTGCCCGTCGTGCTTCTCGCCACGCATCCTGCGCCACGCCGAGCTCGACACGCTCACCATCTGCCACGTCGATTGCGACGCGTTCTACGCCACCATCGAGAAACGCGACGATCCGAGCCTCGCCGACAAGCCGCTGATCATCGGTGGCGGCAAGCGCGGTGTGGTCTCGACCTGCTGCTACATCGCGCGCACCTTCGGCGTCCGCTCGGCGATGCCGATGTTCGAGGCGCGGCGGCTCTGCCCGCACGCCACCATCGTGCGCCCAAACATGGACAAATACGCCGAGGTCAGCCGGCAGGTCCGCAACCTGATGCTCGACATGACGCCGCAGGTCGAGCCGATCTCGATCGACGAGGCATTCATGGACCTCGCCGGCACCGCGCGACTGCACGGCATGAGCGCGGCCAAGGTGCTGGCGCGGTTTGCAGCGCGGGTCGAGAAGGACATCGGCATCACCGTCTCCA
This sequence comes from uncultured Alphaproteobacteria bacterium, assembly GCA_963785665.1. Lineage (GTDB taxonomy): Bacteria > Pseudomonadota > Alphaproteobacteria > Rhizobiales > Xanthobacteraceae > Z2-YC6860. The sequence continues at coordinate 129,099 of CAWAWF010000008.1, read as the reverse complement.
TTGGCCTCGCAGCCAACAAGTTCCTCGCCAAGATCGCCTCCGACCTGGACAAGCCGCGCGGCTTTGCCGTGATCGGCCAGGCCGAGGCCGCTGCCTTCCTCGCCGACAAGCCAGTCCAATTCATCTACGGCGTCGGCAAGGTCGCGGCGGCCCGTTTTGCCAAGGACGGCTTCCGCCTAATCGCCGACCTGCAGCGCGCCGACGAGCGCGACCTGATGCGCCGCTATGGCGCCGAGGGCCAGCGGTTGCATCGCCTTGCCCGCGGCATTGACGCCCGCGAGGTCGATCCGGTGCGCGAGCGCAAAAGCGTCTCGGCCGAGAACACCTTCGAGACCGACGTTGCCTCGTTCCGCCCGCTGGAGAAGCGGCTGTGGGCCGCCGCCGAAGAGGTGTCCGACCGTCTGAAGGAAAAGCAGCTTTGCGGCTCGACCGTCACCTTGAAGCTGAAGACCTCGGACTTCCGCATCCTAACCCGCGCCCGTTCGCTCGACCGCCCGACCCAACTCGCCGGCAAAATCTTTGCCGTCGCCCGCGATCTGCTGGAGAACGAAATCAACGGCACCCGCTATCGGCTCCTCGGCGTGGGCGTCAGCGCGCTCGACGATGCAGAGGCTGCCGACCCGGCCGACCTGATCGACGCGTCGGGAGAGCGCCGCGCCGCCGCCGAGCGCGCCATGGACCGGGTTCGCGGCAAGTTCGGCCACGAGGCCATGCTCAAGGGTCTGGCGCTGGAGGAGAAGGACGACCCGGCGCTGACGCCGAAAAGCTCGAAGCACAAGGATCTCGATTGAGCCAAGCTGGCTTCGGCACACCGACCGCCGCCGCGCATGCCCTCCCCCGCTTTTCACGGCCCTCCGCCTGCCCTACGCTTTAGCCAGGGACGAGAGCGGCCGTCAGAGCCGCGACAGCGGGAGGACATCATGGCGGAACAGGCAACCGTTCAGGTTTCGCGCTTGCTCGACGAGCGCGGCTTGGGCTCGTTCCAGATCAAGCTTCTGGTCTGGTCGTTTTTCGTCGTCCTGATCGACGGCTACGACATCGGCGCCATCGCGTTCGCCGCGCCCCATCTGGTGCGCGATTGGCATATCCAGCCGCACGCGCTCGGTGCGGTGTTCAGCTCAAGCCTGGTCGGCATACTTTTCGGCTCCGCGATCTTTGGCTGGATCGGCGACCGCTACGGCCGCAAGGCCGCGCTGATCTGGGCGAACCTGTTGTTCGGCGTCTTCACCTTCGCCGCGTCCTACGCCACCAATCTCGACCAGATGTTCTGGCTCCGCCTGCTCGCCGGCATCGGCATCGGCGGCGTCATTCCGAATGTCGTCGCCATCAACGCCGAGTCGGCGCCGCGAAAGCTCCGCGCCACGCTGGCCATCATCGCGGTCGGCTGCGTGCCGATTGGCGGCGCCATCCCGGGCCTCATCAGTGCCATCTGGGTTCCGACCCATGGCTGGCCGCTGCTGTTCCAGATCGGCGGCATCGTGCCCATCGTGATCGGGCTTGCCGGCTTCTTCGGCCTGCCGGAATCGATCAAGTACATGGCGCTGCACGAAGGCTCGCGCGGCAAGATGGAAAAGCTGATCCACGAGATCCGCCCCGACTACCAAATCCCGCCCAACGCGCGCTTCGTGCTCGAGGATGAGCAGGAGCAGTTCAAGGGCTTCAACCCGGGCTATCTGTTCCGCCAGGGTCTCGAACTGATCACGCCACTGACGTGGCTGCTGTTTGCGCTCAACCTGATGGGCTACTTTTTTCTGCTGAGCTGGACGCCGACCTTGATGACGGCGCTGAAGCTTGGGCCGTCGACGGCGGCGCTGGCCGGCGCTTCGATCCAGGTCGGCGGCACCGTCGGCTCGCTGCTGCTGTGCGGCTGGCTGCAGCGTCAGCGCTTCCTCGGCATCGCCATCATGTTCGTGCTGGCCGTGCCGGTGGTGGGCTCGATCGGCTTTGCCGGCCTGACGTCGCAGCCAGCGCTGCTGGCCGCGACCTTCTTCGCTGGATTCCTGGTGCTCGGCATCCAGTCCGGCATCAACGTCGTCGGCGCCATGATCTATCCGACGTCGCTGCGCTCCAACGGCTCCGGCTGGCAATTGGGCCTCGGACGCATCGGCTCGATCGTCGGCCCTCTGCTCGGTGCGCAGCTTGTCGGGCTGCCGGTGCAGAACCTCTACATGTGGTCGGCACTGCCGTTTGCCGCAGGCGCGGTGGTCTGCTTCATCATCCACGTTCTCAACACCAGACGGCTCGCCGAGCGCCCCGAGCTTCGCGAGGCACAATAGGCGTCGGTATTACATGGGCGCTGGGAACCAAGCCGGGCTCCCAGCCATTCCTTTGGCAACAGCCAGGGACCACCCATGCGGCTCGCGCGCCCTCTCCTCACCGCTGTCGTTCTGGCCGCCGTTCTGGCCCCGGCCCGGCCGCGGCGCAGGCGCCGCTGCGACCTCCCGCGGCCTTCGATGGCATCGCCGACCGCGCCGAGCGATCCCGGGCCATGTTCACGGAACTCGGCAAGGTGCTCACCCACCCGCGCTGCATGAACTGCCACCCGGCCGGCGACCAGCCGCTGCAGGACGCGGATCATCACATCCACTATCCCCCCGCCAACCGCGCTGGGCCCGGCGTGTTCGCCGATGCCTGCTCGGCCTGCCACACCGACCGTAACATGACGATCCACGCCGCAGCGTCGTTTCAGAGCATCCCCGGCCATCCGCGTTGGGGGCTCGCGCCGCTGTCGATGGCGTGGCAGGGCAAAGCGCTCGGCGAGATTTGCCGTCAGATCAAGGACAAGGATCGCAACGGCGGGCGTGATCTCGCATTGTTGCAGGAGCACATCGCCAAGGACGATCTGGTGGCCTGGGGCTGGCATCCCGGCGAAGGCCGCGAGCCGGCTCCCGGCAGCCAGGAGCTGGCCGGGAAACTCGCGCAGGCCTGGATCGACAGCGGCGCCGAGTGCCCCTGACGGTTACACCGGATGACCGGTGGCGTCGCCGCGGAGCAACGTCTCCACCAACTTCGGGTCCTGCTGGACTTTGACGAAGTTGACCGCGAAGCCGCCGTTGAAGTGGCGCACCACCGACCCGAACAGCTTTGCGATCTTCAGCGCGGTGCCCGCGGCGGGTGTCACCTCGGCGAACACCGCGGCACCGCTGATTGAATAATCGATAACCGTGCAGGGCAATGTCTCGCCGCTCGATAGTGACAGCGTGGAGTGCGGCTCATTTGGAACGAAGCGCTCGAAGCGCCGCCGCTCGGCCTTGCTGTTGTCCGCGATCCAGGTGAGCTTGGCCGCAACCCGGTCGCGCTCCTGCTGGGTGGCTACGATCCTCATCGCAACCGTGCGTTTGGCGACTTGCAGGATCGGGCCTTCGAATTTGCCGAGATGCTCGAAACTGGCGACCATCCAGTCGCCAACCGCGGCGTTCACCGACGCATCGACGGTGATCGCCGTCGGCGAAATTTTGGCGATGCTGCACTGGAAAAGCCGCGGCTTGCCGTCACTGTCGCAAATGCGGTTGATGACGAAGCAACCGGGCATGCCGACCACTTTTCGGAGCACGTCGGTGCGCTCGACCGCGACGACATCGCCATCGAGCAAGCCTGAGGATCCGGCATTCATTGGAGTACTCGTCATGCTGCCGCCGCACCTCCGACCTGAGCGGCAAATCGAAACTCCCGCACCAGATCCTTGTCGAGCTGGGCCCATATCCAAAAGAATTTTGTAAGCCGCATCGCCGGTCAGCGGTGGCTTATATGAACGCCGTTCGATCAGTGCGCCGAACACATCGGAGATGGTGATGATGCGCACCAGATCAGAGATTTCGCCCGCCCGCAGCCCGTGCGGATAGCCGGAGCCGTCGAGAAACTCGTGGTGATGCACCACCATGTCGAGCATCTCGGCCTGCAGGTCCGGCACCGTAGCGAGCGCATCGAGCCCGTACTGAGGATGCTTCCTCATCACGGCCAATTCCTGCTCATCGAGGCGGCCGGCTTCTCGAGAATGGCCAGCGGAATTCGTGCCTTGCCGATGTCGTGAAGCATCCCGGCAAACGACAGCCGCTGCCGGTCCGCCTTCGAAAGTCCGAGCTGCTGGCCGAATGCCACCGCCAGTCCCGTCACCAGCAGGCAATGCTGATAAGTCTGGCTATGGTGGGTCCGCACCGTGTCGATCCAGGCGGTCAGCCCCTGGGTTTCCACATGGCCGACCACGGCGGCGCTCGCGCTTTGGATCGCGGTCGAATTTCAAGTCCTCGCTAACGCACGCCGACGTGAAAATGCTCTGCAGCGTATCGACCGCGGTGGCGATCGCGGGCGACTTCGCGATCGCCGGGCTGCTCGGACCAGGCGTCATCACCGACACCTCGCCCCACAGCTTGCCCAGTAGCGCGCGGCCGTCGATCGGACGGTGCAGTACGTCGGTGGCGCCGATCGCATAGGCGCGGGTATCCTGCAGGTGGGAGCCCCTGTCGGTGCAGAAAATGACCTTGGCGCCTTCGGGCTTGCCGCTGAGCCATTCCCTCAAGGCGGCGATTTGCGACGCGTCACTGAGATCCATGTCGATTACGGTGTACGGGCCTGGCCGACCGCTGCCGATGTTCGCAGCATCGTTGAATTCGATCTCAAACAGTCCGGCGAGCTGGCGGCAGAACCGAGCCGGCGGGTGATCGGGCGTTTGAATACGCGCAGCTGATTCATGCTGCAGCATCCCCCCTCTGGATTGTACCGCACGTTAGTTGCACGCACTTAAGAAGGATTTAATGATTGTGGTTCATCAGTGACAGCGTCAGCAATCGTACATAGCGGTTGCTGCGGCCACCCACGCCCGCCAGAACGATGGGCCTTTGACGTGTTACGGAACCTCAGGGCGAGGCGCGTTCCGGGCGTGATGGTAGGGCGCGATGACAAGAGACAGACGGACTGCGCTGCGGCGGCCTATCCGCTGGAAAGCGCTCATCCTGAACTCTGCTGGATCGCTGATCAGCCACTGCACGATCGTCGACATATCGAGCACCGGCGCAATGCTTATTCTGCCGCAACCGGCCGAGTTGCCGGAAGCATTTCTTCTGGTGCTGTCGAGGAATGGAGATGTCCGGCGTCAGTGCGAGCTGAGCTGGATCCAAGAGAAACGCGTCGGCATTCGCTTTCTGCGGCCGCAAGCGGCCGAAGATGAACCGGTTTCCCACATGAGCGATGCACTGACTCGCTTTAGCGGTCAGCATCAGGGCGGCGGACAAAAGCCGGGCCTGGAGTCGTAACCCGTTACGGACAGGGCTTGGCGTCCTTCATCTCCAGCGAGGTCATCTCGCCGGTGAGAACGAAATCTCCGTAGTCGAGGATCAGCGCCCGCGACACGCCATTCTCGTAGAGCTCGAAGGTGATCGCGTAGACCGGCTGCTGTTCCCCGGTCTGCTCCGCCACCGAGTGATCGAAATAGCTGATCGTCACCGGCCAACGGGTCAGCCCCGCGAAGGCCTGCTTGCCGGCGGTGGCGTCCTCAGGCTTGTGCTCGCTGGGCGCGATCGCTTTGCCGATCACGGTAAGCGTATCGTAGAGCTTCTCGCCGCTGTCGGAGCCGTCATAGACCGACAATTGCAGCAACGTCTTGCCTTCGCGGGCGGCGGCGATGATGCGGCGCACGTGCTCGGTCGGGAACACCAGATCCTTCTTCAGATCGAGCTTCTTCTCGCCCGGCTCGGTCAACTGCACCTCGACGCCATTGTCTTCGCGCGCGGCTTGGCCGTCGACCTGATCGCGAAGGTTCTCGTCGAAGTAGTTCTGCGAATGAAAGCGCAATCGCTTGGCGGCGCCATCCTCCCATGAGGTGGCGCGCAGATCGGACATCACGGTCTTGCCTTCGCCGGAGTCGAGCTCGGACACCTGGCGAAACTGCAGCGCATAGCCCTCGCAGACGCTGCCGGCGAAATCGTAGAGGATGCGGCCTCGCACCGCGCTCATAGCGCGCTTGCCCCGCGTCGATGAAAGTTTGAGGTCATAGACCGCGCGATGCCCCGCCAGCGCCACCGCCGCTGCTTGGGCATGCGCCGGGGCCGTGGGAGTGCCGGTCGCCGACCAAACCACGGCGGTCAGCGTCAGGCAGACGGGCGTAGGCCATCTCATCGAAAAATCTCCTCGAATCGCCCGGACCAACAAAATAGGCGGGGTCTGGAAGCGCCGCAACGGCGAGCCCGTCGCCCGCTTGCAAGCCAGCCCATGATCGGCGAAACAAGTGCGGCATTTTCAAGGGCTTTTCCCAGGTTTCTGCGCGCGCAGGCTTGTGGCGAGCTTTGAGCATCCAAGTGGACTGCGCAAGGAGGACTGTGATGGCCGGAACGATCGAAAAGAAGCTCACCGACCTCGGCGTCGTGCTGCCGAAAGCGGTGGCGCCCGTCGCCAACTACGTGCCGTTCGTGCGGACCGGCAATTTCATGGTGGTGTCGGGCCAGCTCTGCCTCGACGCCGAGGGCAAGCTCGTCGCCAAGGGCCAACTCGGCGGCGGTGTCTCGATCGAGGACGGCGCGAAGGCTGCGCGCGCCTGCGCGATCAATATCCTGGCGCAGCTCAAGGCGGCGCTCGGCGACCTCGACAAGATTTCGCGCGTGGTGCGGCTCGGCGGCTTCATCAATTCAGCGCCCGGCTTTGCCGATGGCCCCAAGGTCATGAACGGCGCCTCCGACCTGATGGTCGCGGCGTTCGGCGACAAGGGCCGCCACGCCCGCACCACCATCGGCGTCGCCGCCCTGCCGCTCGACGCCGCGGTCGAGGTCGAAGCCGCCTTCGAGGTGGCCTAGAAGCCGCGCCGATGCGCGACTGGCTGACCGCGCGCCCGATCGCCCATCGCGGACTCCACGATGCAGCCGCCGGCATCATCGAGAACACGCCGACGGCGTTCAGCGCGGCGATCGCGGGCGGCTACGGCATAGAGTGCGATCTGCAGATCAGCGCCGACGGCGAGGCCATGGTGCATCACGACGATGCGCTTGGCCGGCTGACCGATGGCGAGGGCCGGCTCGACACCATGACGGCGGCGGCGCTGAAGCGCGTGGCCTTCAAGGGCAGCACCGACCGCATGCTCACCCTTGGCGAGCTTTGCGACCTGGTCGGTGGCCGAACCACGCTCCTGATCGAGTTGAAGGGCGCCTTCGCCGGCGACACCCGGCTTGCCGCCCGGACCGCGAGCGTGCTGGCCGGCCGGACCGGCCCGATCGCGGCGATGTCGTTCGATCCCAGCCTGATAGCGGCGGTGCGCCCGTTAAGCCCCTCGCTCACGCTGGGACTGGTCGGGATGCGGCGCGAGCCCCACGCGCCGGCAACCGCGCGCATGCCGACGCTCCGCTATTTGCAGAGGATGTTCGCCGCCCACCTGCAGTTCCTGGCCTATCGGGTGCAGGACCTAGGCACCCTGCCGCCGCTGCTGGCGCGGCATGTCATGGGCTGGCCGGTGTTGACCTGGACGATCCGCACCGACGAGGACCGCGCCCGCGCCGCCAAGGGGGCCGACCAGATCATTTTCGAGGGCTTCCGTCCGTGACCGCGGTTATTGTTCTGCCGCAGTCTCAGGGAACGGATAGATTGGCCTGCCGCCCCGCCTGGATGCCGTACCGTTCCGATGACTGACAGCACGCTGCGCCTTCGCGTCATTGCCGACCTCGCCGAGATCGATGCCGCCGCTTGGGATGCCTGCGCCAATCCTGGGTTGAACAATCCCCTTCATCCAAGCTCTAAGCATGACCAAGAACTTACGTCAGATACTTCATATAACCCATTTATTTCATACAGTTTTCTTCATGCATTAGAAGCCTCGGGCTCGGCCAATGCGCGGGCCGGCTGGCAGCCCCAGCACATCCTGGCGGAAGGCCCCGACGGGGCGATCGTCGGTGCCGTGCCCTGCTATCTGAAATCGCATTCGCGCGGCGAGTACGTGTTCGACCGCGGCTGGGCCGAGGCCTACGAGCGCGCCGGCGGCTCGTACTACCCCAAGGTCCAGGTCTCTGTGCCGTTCACGCCGGCGACCGGCCGCCGGCTGCTGGTGCCGCCCTCACCGCTTGCCGAAGGCATCCGGGACGGCCTGATCGGCGGCTTGACCGAACTGTGCCGCCGTCACGAGGCGTCGTCGGTGCATTTCACCTTCCTGCCGGAGGCGGAGTGTCAGGCGCTGGTCGGTCACGGCTTCCTGCACCGGACCGATCAGCAATTCCATTGGGAGAACCACGGCTACGCCACCTTCGACGCGTTCCTGGAGGCGCTGTCGGCGCGGAAACGCAAGACCATCAAGCGTGAACGGCGCGACGCGCTTGCCCCCGGCATCGAGGTGCGTTGGCTGACCGGTAAGGACCTCACCGAGGAGGCCTGGGACGCCTTCTTCGAGTTCTACATGGAGACCGGCTCGCGCAAATGGGGCCGGCCCTACCTCACCCGCAAGTTCTATTCGCTGATCGGCCAGACCATGGCCGACCAGGTCGTGCTGGTGATGGCCAAGCGCGCCGGGCGTTGGATCGCCGGCGCCATCAATTTCATCGGCTCCGACACGCTTTACGGCCGGCACTGGGGGGCCACCGAGCATCACCCGTTCCTGCATTTCGAGATCTGCTACTACCAGGCCATCGAGTTCGCCATCGCCAGGAAGCTCAAGCGGGTCGAGGCCGGCGCCCAGGGCGAGCACAAGCTGGCACGCGGCTATCTGCCGGTGACCACCCATTCGGCCCATTACATCGCCGATCCGGGCCTGCGCCGGGCGGTCGCGGAGTATCTGGTGCGCGAGCGCGCCTATGTGGAAGCCGCCGGCAACGATCTTGCGGCGCTGGCGCCGTTCCGCAAGGATTTGGTCGAGCAGGAACAAGACTGAGCATGGTCCCCGAAAAGAGGGTACCGGTTTTCGGATAAGGACCATGCTCGAATAAGAACCGCCGGGAGGCCGCCATGCCGAGCTACGACCCGCAGAATATCTTCGCCAAAATCCTGCGCGGCGAACTGCCCTGTCACAAGGTCTACGAGGACGACAAGGTGCTGGCGTTCCTCGACATCATGCCGCGCGCGCCCGGCCACACTTTGGTGCTACCGAAGGCCCCTGCCCGCAACCTGCTCGACGTCAAACCGGGTGACCTCGCCGCGGTGGCGGAGGCCGCGCAGAAGATCGCCCAGGCCGCCATGAAGGTGTTCTCGGCCGACGGCATTACCGTCCAGCAGTTCAACGAGGGCGCCGGCGGCCAAGTCGTATTCCACCTGCACATGCACATCATCCCGCGCAAGGCCGGCGTCGCCATGAAGCCGCCGGCCAGCGAAAAGGAAAAGCCCGACGTGCTGTCCGACCACGCGCTCAAGTTGGCGGCGGCGCTGAAGGGCTAGCGCTACGGCCCGAGCAGGTACGTCCCCAGCAGGATCGCCGCCTCGCCGACCAGAACCCCGGCGAACACCGAGCGTTTGGCAATCAAGAAGGCGACAAAGCCGAGCACGGCCGCACCGATCCGCACAGTGATCGGAATGCTGGAAAGCGGCCCTGACGTCGAGAGGATGAGCTGCGCCAACACGCCCGCCAGCATCGCGGTCGCCACCGCCCGAACCCAGACGATGATCTGCGAACGCTCATCGAGGCCGCGCACCAGCATCAATCCAACCAGCCGCCACACTTCGTTCGGCAGGAAGCCGAACAAGATCAGCGCCAGGACTGGCCCAAGGTCGTGCAAGGTCGCGCTCATGGGATCGGCTGCCGCGTCTTGGCCCTCTTGGCCTCGCGGAGGCGGTGGGCCGCATAGGCGATGCTGCCGGCGATCAGCCCAGTCCACATCAGGTCGAGGCCAATCTTCTGCGCCGCAAGGATCGGCGCGACCACGAGGCCAAGCCCAAAGGCGAGGCCGTCGACCAGCGACCGGGCGTTACGCGCCGACGACATCAGGATCGCCATCGGCGTGAAGAACAGCAGCGCCGCGGCAAGCAGCGGCGGCAGCCGCGCCGCCAGCAGAAAGCCGATGGCGCCGCCGATCAGCGCGCCGGATATCAAGCCGATGCCAAGCCCGTTGTAGAAGGCGATCCGGCGCTCGATCGGCATCAGCGGCAACAGCCGCATGCCCTCGACCCAGACGCTGATGGCGGTCAGATGCATCGGCAGCAACAGGTCGCGCTGCCGAACCCCCGGCCGCCGCATCGTCGGCAGCAACGCCGCCACCATCGGCAGGAAGCGCACACTCGTCAGCGTCACCGCCAGCGCCACCTCCCATAGCGATGCAGTGTTCAGAGTAGAGAGCAAGATCACCTGGGCGGGCGCCGCCCAGATCAGCACGGTCGACAGCGCCATCCACCAGAACGAGAAGCCGACCTCATGGGCCAGCGCGCCCATGCCGACGTAGTTGCCGACCAGCACGTAGAAGAACACCGAGCGAACCGCCGCGCCGATGCCGTCGAGGAACACCTGAAAGGCGACATGCGGCGGTGGGTCTTCCGGGGCGACCGTTATGCCGCGATTGGCCGAGAACGAGGTGCCAGGCGGCGCAGGAGAGATATCGGCCATGTTCCTTGGTCACATAGCGGCGAGCGACGTGCAACCGGACCACCGGCGTGGCTCGCATGCAGACGCATCTCCGCTTTCATCCGTCCTTCCGGCCGGCTGCAATCACCGCTATGCTTGCCGCCACCATCGAGTGGCGCGTCCGAACGCCACCATTGGCTCCTGGGGAGGCGATCATGCGGCTTGGTGCTCTGACCATCATTGGCATCGGAATCTGCGCGCTTGCGGCCCCGCCGGCGCTCGCACAAGCGCAACCCACGGCGCTCGCCGGTCAGGTGTCCTCGGCCAAGGAGCCGACGATGGAAGGCGTCCTGGTCAGCGCCAGGAAGGACAACTCGCCGGTCACCGTCACCGTCGTGACCGACGACAAAGGCCACTACGCCTTTCCGGCGAACCGGCTCGAGGCCGGTCACTACACGATCTCGATCCGCGCCATTGGCTACAAGCTCGACGGGCCGAAGAGCGCCGACGTCGCTGCCGGAGCGAGCGCCACCGCCGATCTCAAGCTCAGCGCGGTGAAGAGTCTGGTGCCGCAACTGTCCAGCGGCGAATGGCTCGACAGCCTGCCGGGCGAGCCGAAGCAAAAAGCCTTCCTGACGATGTGCGTCGGCTGCCACACGCTGCAACGCGTGCTGACGTCGAACCACACCCCGGCCGAGTACGAGCAGGTGTTCATGCGCATGTCGCGCTATTCGCCGGGCTCGACGCCGACCCATCCGCAGCCGCTGCTGCCCGGTCCGCGCGGCGAGCGCGCCGTGGTGACCGGCGACGCCGCCAAGGCCGCGGCGGAGTATCTGGCAAGCCTGACGCTCGGCAACGCCGAGGCGACCGAATATGAGTTCAAGCCGCTGCCGCGTCCGAAGGGCCGCGCCACCCACGTCATCGTCACCGAATACGACCTGCCGCGCAAAGAGGCGATGCCACACGACGTCATCGTCGATGCGCAGGGCAAGGCCTGGTACTCCGACTTCGGCAATCAATATGTCGGCTTCCTCGATCCCAAGACCGGCGCGGTGAAGGACATTCCGGTCCCGGTGCTCAAGCCTGAGCAGCCGAAGGGCGGCCTCGACCTCGAGTTCGACCCGCAAGGCAACATCTGGCTGTCGATGATGTACCAAGCCGGCATCAGCCGGATCGATGCCAAGACCTTAGAGGTCAAGGCCTATCCCTTCCCGAAGGACTGGCAGTCGGCGTCGACCCAGGCGTCAATGGTGTCGCCGCAACACTCCGATGTCGACGGCAAGGTGTGGTCGAACAACCAGGAGGACCACTACGGTTACCGGCTCGATGTCGCGAGCGGCCAGTGGGAGAACTTTGGCCAGGCCAAGGACCCGGGGGGCCGGCAGATCCGCGCCTACGGCATGCCGACCGACCTCAAGAACAACGTCTATCAGCTCGGCTTCAGCGCCACCCACATCGGGCTCCGAAACGTCGACGAAGGCGGCCTTGTCCGCATCTGGAAGACACCGACGGAGCTGTCGCGTCCACGCCGCGGCCGGGTCGACGAGCAAAACCGGCTGTGGTTCGCCGAGTACGGCGGCAACGCCATCGGCCTGTTCGATCCCACGACCGAGACGATCAAGGAGTGGAAGCTGCCGACGCCATGGAGCGCGCCCTATGACGTGGTCTCCACCAGACAGGGCGAGGCGTGGACCGGCTCGATGCTGAACGATCAGGTGGCGCGGCTCGACACCAAGACCGGCGAGTTTGTGGAGTATCTCTTGCCGCGCTCCACCAACATCCGCCGCGTGTTCGTGCAGGATGGCGGCGCGCGGCCGGTGTTCTGGGCGGGCTCTAACCATGGCGCCTCGATCGTCAGGGTCGAGCCGCTGGACTAGAGGGCCGCGTCATGTTGCACGCCTTAAACGCAATTGCAGTCACCGTTGTCGCGGTCGCCATTCCGACAGCCGCAATCGCGCAAGGGGTGATCTCCGAGCGCAACGTGTCGATGCAGATGGCGCGAACCATCGCGGACGCCGCGATGGAATGCGTCGACAAGGGCACCGGCCTGTCCGTCGCGGTGGTCGATCGCGCCGGCCAGATCAAGGTGCTGGTGCGCGGCGATGGCACGCCGCCGATGGGCGCTGAGCTGTCGCGCCGCAAGGCTTACACGGCGCGGACCTTCCGCCGGCCGTCGCTGGAATGGGCCAAGCGCACCGAAACCGGTCTGGCCGGGCAACGCATGCTGACCGACGTCATCCCGCTCGGCGGCGGAATGCCGATCAAGGTCGGCGACGAGGTGATTGGCGCGGTCGGCGTCAGCGGCACGCCGGGCGGCCAGCAGGCCGACGAGGATTGCGCCAAGGCTGCGATCGCCAAGGTTGCTGACCAGCTCAAGTAGGCCGGTCGTCCGGGCGTTGCCTACGTCGGGGGCTTCTGGTCTTTCGCCGCCAACACCAGCGGCAAGGCGGCATTCATGCTGTCCACCATCGAAGTCGGAATGAGGATCGTGGTGCCGCGCTCCTTGGTGGTCTCGTAGATGATGTTCATGGCGCGCAGATGCAGCGCCGACGGACTGTCGGCGTAGATCTTTGCCGCCTCGACGAACTTCCCGGCGATCTCGGCCTCGGCCGAGCCCAGAATGACGCGGGCCTGCTTCTCGCGCTCGGCCTGGGCCTGCCGCGACATGGCATCCTGCAAGGCTTCCGGGATGGCGACGTCGCGGATTTCGACGGAATTCACCGAGATGCCCCAGCTCTCCGTCTTGCGGCTGATCGCCTCCCGCAACAGTTGATCGGCGGCTTGCCGTTCGGACAACAGCGCCGCCAGCATCGACGAACCGATCATCTCGCGCAGCGACGTTTGCGCGACCCGGTCGATCGCTTCGCGATAGTTGGTGATGTTCAACGCCGCCTTCTCGCGCATCGTGGACGTGCCAGAAGATGATGGCGTCGACGTTGACCGGCACGGTGTCCCTGGTCAAAGCCTGTTCGGCGGTGAACGCCGTGGTCTGAATCCGCTCGTCGATCACGGCGGTGACGCTGTCGAGGATCGGAACGATCATGAACAGCCCCGGCCCCTTGACGCCTTGCAGTTTGCCGGCGCGCAGAATGACGAACCGCTCCCAGGCATTCGCCATCTTCAGCGAAGCAGCGACCAGGACCGCCAGCACAAAGAACACGATGCCGGCGAGCGGCAGCCCGGCCACCAGCAGGAAGCCTCCGATGGCCGCGCAGACGATCGTGACGAACAGAGTGATCGCGTTCATGGTCGATGCTCCGATGAAAAATGCATGATGAAATCGCTAGCGATCGTTATTCGGCGCGTCGTCCTTCTTCGGCCGGCGATGGTGCGCCGGCTGCTCGATCGACACCGGATCGGACGCCGGAAAGGTGTCCTCGAGCGCGTCGTCCAGCGCACGGTCCTCGCGCTTGCGCTTGGCAACGTCGCCATCGCCTTGATGCGGCTGGTGTTTCCGATCGGTTGTCATGTGCGCCACTCCGCCGCGACGTATTTGGCGGCCCACTCAAGGCTGGGGGTGCGTGGCCGGAAATTCAAGGCCCTTGAGAACGGAGCGCGGCGCGCCCCAAAACGAAATCGCCGGGCTTGCGCCCGGCGATCATTCTTGTCCGGTGCAGCGTTTGCGCTCTACACCTTGACCAGCGGCACCTTCGGCACCGTACCGCCGCGCGGCGGGCCGCCGTTGCCGTCGCCGCTCGGGCCTTGCGGCTTCTTGCGGACGCTGGGCTTGCGCGGTTTCTTGGCGCGTTGCACCGGGATTTTCTCCGGCTTCGGCGTGATTGGCCCTTCGAGGAATTCGAAGCCAAGCTTGTTGTTGCCGGCGTCGTCCTTGTTGACGACGACGCGGACATGGCCGCCGCCCTTGAGCTTGCCGAACAGCACCTCGTCGGCGAGCCCCTTCTTGATGTGCTCCTGGATCACCCGCGCCATCGGGCGGGCGCCCATCAGCTCGTCGTAGCCGTTGGCGATGAGCCAACGGCTCGCCTCCTCCGACAGCTCGATGGTGACGTTCCTATCGGCGAGCTGCGCCTCAAGTTGCAGGACGAACTTCTCGACCACCTTGGCGATCACCTCGGGCGACAGGTGGTTGAAGGTGACGATGGCGTCGAGGCGGTTCCTGAACTCCGGCGCGAACAGCCGGTTGATCGCCTCCATGTCGTCGCCTTCGCGCTTCTGCCGCGTGAAGCCGTAGGCGGCCTTCGCCATGTCGGAGGCGCCTGCGTTCGTCGTCATGATCAGGATGACGTTGCGGAAGTCGACCTGCTTGCCGTTGTGATCGGTGAGCTTGCCGTGATCCATGATCTGCAACAGCACGTTGAACAGATCCGGATGCGCCTTCTCGATCTCGTCGAGCAGCAGCACGCAGTGCGGATGCTGGTCGACGCCGTCGGTGAGCAGGCCGCCCTGGTCGAAGCCGACATAGCCCGGCGGTGCGCCGATCAGCCGCGACACGGTGTGCCGCTCCATATACTCCGACATGTCGAAGCGGATCAGCTGCACGCCGAGGCTGACCGAGAGCTGCTTCGCCACCTCGGTCTTGCCGACGCCGGTCGGGCCGGAGAACAGGTAGCAGCCGATCGGCTTCTCCGGCTCGCGCAGGCCCGCGCGGGCGAGCTTGATCGACGCCGACAGCGCCTCGATCGGCTTGTCCTGGCCGTACACGGTGGTCTTGAGCGTCCGTTCGAGATGCTGAAGCACCTCGGCGTCGTCCTTCGACACGGTCTTCGGCGGAATCCGTGCCATCGTGGCGATCGTGGTCTCGATCTCCTTGATGCCGATGGTCTTCTTGCGGCGTCCTTCCGGCAGCAGCATCTGCGCCGCGCCGGATTCGTCGATCACGTCGATCGCCTTGTCGGGCAGCTTGCGGTCGTGGATGTAGCGCGCCGACAGCTCGACCGCCGCCTTGATGGCTTCGCTGGTGTACTTGAGCTTGTGATAGGCCTCGAAGTACGGCTTCAGCCCCTTCATGATCTCGATGGCGTCCGGGATCGACGGCTCGTTGACGTCGATCTTCTGGAAGCGCCGCACCAACGCGCGGTCCTTCTCGAAGTACTGGCGGTACTCCTTGTAGGTGGTCGAGCCGATGCAGCGGATGGTGCCGCCGGCGAGCGCGGGCTTCAGCAGATTGGAAGCGTCCATCGCACCGCCGGATGTGGCGCCGGCACCGATCACGGTGTGGATCTCGTCGATGAACATGATCGCGCCCGGGTAGGCCTCGATCTCCTTGATTACCTGCTTCAGCCGCTCCTCGAAGTCGCCGCGATAGCGGGTGCCGGCCAAGAGCGTGCCCATGTCGAGCGCGAACACGGTTGCGTTCTTCAGCACGTCAGGCACTTCGCCGTGGATGATCCGCCGCGCCAGCCCTTCGGCGATCGCGGTCTTGCCGACGCCGGCCTCGCCGACATAGAGCGGATTGTTCTTCTGGCGGCGGCACAGCACCTGGATGGTGCGGTTGATCTCCATCTCGCGGCCGATCAGCGGATCGATCTTGCCGTCCTTGGCCTTCTTGTTGAGGTTGATGCAGTAGGCCTCGAGCGCGTCGCCCTTCTTCTTCGGCTCGCCGTCGCCGCCGCCATTGCCGCCCTTGGCGTCGGAATCCTCGTCGTTGTTGCCGCGCACGGTGCGCGACTCCGAGAGGCCCGGACGCTTGGCGATGCCGTGGCTGATGTAGTTGACCGCGTCGTAGCGGGTCATGTCCTGCTCCTGCAGGAAATAGGCGGCGTGGCTCTCGCGCTCGGCGAAGATCGCGACCAGCACATTGGCGCCGGTGACCTCTTCGCGGCCGGATGACTGCACGTGGATCACGGCGCGCTGGATCACCCGCTGGAAGCCCGCGGTCGGCTTTGAGTCTTCGCCGCCGTCGGTGACCAGGTTCTCCAGCTCGGACTCCAGGTAGCTCGACAGGTTGCGCTTGAGCTTGTCGGTGTCGACGTTACACGCCCGCATCACGGCGGCAGCGTCCTGGTCGTCGATCAACGCGAGCAGGAGGTGCTCCAGCGTGGCGTATTCGTGATGGCGCTCGTTGGCGAGCGCCAGCGCGCGGTGCAGGGACTGCTCGAGGCTGCGGGAGAAGGTTGGCATTATCGACCTGTCTTCATTTGTATTGAGCGCCCCTCCCTGGGGCATTTCTTGAACCGGCTCAACGGGCCGGTCATCTCGTTCGTTCCTCGGTTCCCGGACTCACTTCTTTTCCATGACGCATTGCAAAGGATGCTGATGTTTGCGGGCAAAGTCCATTACCTGAGTCACCTTGGTTTCGGCCACCTCGTAGGTGAACACACCGCATTCGCCAATACCGTGGTGGTGGACATGCAGCATGATCCGGGTCGCTCCCTCCCGATCCTTGTTGAAGAACCGCTCCAGCACATGCACCACGAATTCCATCGGGGTGTAGTCGTCGTTGAGGATCAGCACGCGATAAAGACTCGGCCGCTTGGTCTGCGGCTTGGTCTTGGTGATGACGGCGGTTCCAGGCCCCCGCTCGCCGCCCCCGCCGCGTTTCTTGTCGTCGTCCCCCGCCGACCTCACTGGCGCGCAGCGTTGGTCCGGCGCGGCCCCGATGCGCCATTCCGGCGCCTTCCCGGGGTTGAATGTCAGTTCTTGCATGACAGAACGAAACTGTTTCCGACTTCGCCAACCAATCGCATCATAGGGACCTGTCCGCCCCCGGACCAGACAGCCATCCTTGCGCCATTCACAGGCAATTGGCGGCTCCTCCGAGAGTGAAAGCTCCTGGGACAAAGATAAGTCCCGTCGGCCGGAACGCAAATCCCATCAATTCCCAAGGAATTCGCGGCGGTTTTTGCCGAAATTTCGATCTTTCCCGCACATCCAATCTCAATGCCTGCGGACGATGATCCGAAAAAATAAGTCAAAACCACATCGAAATGGCGCTGCCGCAGAACGCCAGCCGGTGACCGCTCGGGGGTCGTTTGATGCCGCTTGTCCGCCTGTTGTTCCGGTTCCTTGCAAGCCGCGAGGGCAGCGTCACGCCGATGCTGGCGCTTGCAGCGCTGCCGTTGTTCGGCTTCGTCGGCGCCGCCATCGACTACAGCCGCGCTGCGTCGGCACGCACCGCCATGCAGGCGGCGCTCGACGCCTCGGCGCTGATGGTCTCCAAAGACGCCCAAACGCTTACCCAAGCGGCACTGGTCACCGAGGCCACGTCGAGCTTCAAGGCGATCTTCAACCGCCCCGAGGTCTATGGCGTCGGCGTCACCCCCCAGTTCAGCCAGCCCGCCGAGGGCAGCTTTTCGTTGAAGATGACCGGGTCGGGCAAGATCGACACGCTGTTCGCAAGGCTGCTCGGGCAAACCACCATCAGCTTCACGGCCAGCACCGATGTGGTGTGGGGCATCAAGAAGCTCAACCTTGCGCTCGTTCTCGACAACACCGGTTCGATGGCCCAGAGCGGCAAGATGACCAACCTGAAGGCCGCCGCGCACAACCTCCTCACCACCTTGCAGAACGCCGCCAAGACGCCGGGCGACGTCCAGGTCGCGATCGTGCCGTTCGCCACCGACGTCGATGTCGGCACCGGCTACGTCAACGCCAACTGGATCGACTGGACCGACTGGGAGGCCGCCAACGGCACCTGCAGCAAAACGTCCTACACCACGAAGAGCACCTGCACCGCCGCCGGCAACGCCTGGACGCCCAAGTCGCACAGCACCTGGAACGGCTGCGTCTATGATCGCGACCAGAACAACGATGTGTCCAACACCCCGCCGGTTCCGGGTTCGCCGGCCACCATGTTCCGCGCCGACCAGGCCGCCAACTGCCCGGTGGCGATGATGCCGCTCGGCTACGACTGGACGGCGCTGAACAGCAAGGTCGACGCCATGACGCCGACCGGTAACACCAACGTCACCATCGGCCTCGCCTGGGGCTTTCAACTGCTGTCGCCGGTCGCGCCTTTCAACGCGCCGCCGCCAGCGGACGATCTCGAGAAGGTCATCGTGATCCTCACCGACGGCACCAACACCCAGAACCGCTGGAGCTCAACCGAGTCGGTGATCGACGCCCGCACCAGCAAAGCCTGCACCAACATCAAGGCCGCCAACATCCAGCTATACACGGTGCGCGTCATCGACGGCAGCGTGTCGCTGCTGCAAGGCTGCGCCACCAAGCCCACCATGTATTACGACGTGCAGCAGGCGGCTCAGCTCAACAGCGTGTTCTCGTCGATCGCGCAGAACCTCGCTAACCTCCGCATCACGCAGTGATGGCGCGCCGCCTCATGGTTGCCAAGCTGCTAACGAACCTTGGCGCGCTTTAGGCAATTGCTTCGCCAAATATTGACGACGTGAAAAACTTCGCGGCGCGGGCGGCTCGGTCGCTCGCATTTGCCCGAGTTTCTGCAATCGACTTTACGCGGTTTTCACACCCTCCGTTTACGTCTTCGGCCTGCAATAACACCAAAAGTCGAACAGGACAGGCTGCCATGGCCATCAAGGCATTGATCGAGCGCTTCAAGCGGACCATGCGCGAATTGCGCTTGGCGAACGGCGCCAACGTCACCATCACCTTCGCGCTGTCGACCATCCCGATCGTCGGCTTCGTCGGCGCCGCGGTTGACTACGCCCACGCCAACTCGGTCAAGACCGCGCTGCAGGCAGCCGCAGATTCCACGGCGCTGATGCTGTCGAAGACCGCGGCGACCATCACCACCTCGGCGCTTCAGACCCAGGCCAACAGCTACTTCAAGGCGCTGTTCACCCGTCCGGAGGCGACCGGCCTCGCGGTGAACGCTACCTTCACCAACACCAACGGCAACCAGGTCGTGGTGACGGCGACCGCGAACGTCAAAACCAACTTCATGAACCTGATGGGCTTCTCGACCATGCAGGTCGCCGCCGAACTCCCAGGTGAAGTGGGGCAATTCCCGGCTTCGCGTCGCGCTGGTGCTCGACAACACCGGCTCGATGGCCGACGACGGCAAGATGCCGGCGCTGATCACCGCCGCCAAGACGCTGCTGACGCAGTTGCAGGCGGCCGCCGTCAACAACGGTGACGTCTACGTGTCGATCGTGCCGTTCGTGAAGGACGTCAACGTCAACGCCTCCAACTACAAGGCGACCTGGATCGACTGGACCGATTGGAACGCCAACAACGGCAGCTGCAGCAACTCGAACTACAGCGATAGCCAAAGCAACTGCACGTCGCACGGCAAGACCTGGACGGCCG
This sequence comes from uncultured Alphaproteobacteria bacterium, assembly GCA_963785665.1. Lineage (GTDB taxonomy): Bacteria > Pseudomonadota > Alphaproteobacteria > Rhizobiales > Xanthobacteraceae > Z2-YC6860. The sequence continues at coordinate 109,460 of CAWAWF010000008.1, read as the reverse complement.
ACAACCATAACACCTGGACCGGCTGCGTGATGGATCGTGGCAACTCCACTGCGCCGAGCAGCGGCAACTACGACCAGAACGTCACCGCGCCCACCACCAGCACCACCGCCACCCTCTATGCGGCTGAACAATACGGCTCCTGCCCGAATGCTTCGACCGTAGCGCTGAGCTACGACTGGAGCTGCGCTGACCGCGATGGTCAACAAGATGAGCCCGAACGGCAACACCAACCAGGGCATCGGACTGCAGCTTGGCTGGCATGTCGCTGGTCGGTGGCGGCCCGTTCCCGGCCCCGCCGGTGATGGACCCGAAGTACAAGTACACCCAGGCGATCATCCTGATGACCGACGGCCTGAACACGCAAAACCGCTGGTACACCAGCCAGACCTCGATCGACACCCGCCAGGCCACCACCTGCACCAACGCCAAGGCGGCCGGCATCACGGTCTACACGGTGCAGGTCAACACCGGCGGCGACCCGACCTCGACCCTGCTGCAAAATTGCGCGACCAACTCCAGCAAGTTCTTCCTGCTGACCTCGGCAAACCAGATGGTCGCCACCTTCCAGCAGATCGGCACCGCGCTCTCCAATCTGCGCATCGCGCAGTAACGAAGCGCCCTCGACAGACGAAAGCCCGGCCGAAAGGCCGGGCTTTTTCTCATGGTCCCGTGCCGGGAATGCAGTAGCCTAGGCGGCCTGCCGCACCTCGAAGGCGGCGAACTCGGCTTCATCCTCGACGGTCCGCAGATGACCGCATCCACTGCATTGATAGGTTCGCAACTCGGGAAAAATGTGCGCCGGCGGAATGGTGCCCCTGAGCGTCATCGCGCCGAAGCAGATCGAACACATAGGACCGTTGGTCCGCTTGGCCGCCTTGCGTTTTCTCGCCATGCCGCTCCCTTTCGATGTCCACGAATGAATGCCGCAAAAGGATTTCGGTTCCAGCGGATGGCTTTTTTTGGACGGAATAAAAGCAACACCCGGGCCATCCCCGCGGACTTGCATCGTCCAGGACGCGGTCAGAAGCTCTTGGCCAGCAACAGCAAAAAGCCCGGCCAACCGGGCCGGGCTCTGCTTACTCAGAACAACGCTACTCTACACAAAAACCTTACTTCGCCGGAGCAGCCTTCACCGCGAAAGCCTCGAACGGCTTGTAGGTCTCCTTGGCGAGATCGGCGTAGAGCTCGCCCATCTTGGTCGCCTGGGCGACGAAGCCCTCATAAGCCGACTTCGCGTAGTCGGTCTGGATCTCGATGGCCTTCTCGAGCGACTTAACGCCGAGCAGCTTCTCCATGACCTTGGAGCCGTCCTCGAAGGACTTCTTGGAGTAGTCCACAACCTCGGCGGCGATCGCCTGGCTGGTCTTGGAGAACACGCCGAACGACTTCATCGTCGCGTCCATGTTGTCTTTGCTCATCTTCTGCACGTCTTCGATATTCTTGATCATCGTCTCATCTCTCTCCGTTCCGCCGTTCGGGGAACACTTGGGGTTGACCTGCCTGGACCTTGCGCGCTCTACCGCTCGCATGAGAGGCAATATATTGCACTGCACAAAAATGGCAAGGAAAGATTTTGCATTGCACTCAATTGTGGCGCGCATGGTCCGCCTCCCGACCTGCGATAGGGCATTGTCCTTTGATTTACTTTAACTTTTTGGCAACTCCACGGACATAGTTTTGAACCATGTGCCGTCTAGGTCACGGTGCGCCTGCAAAATCAGCGGGCCGGGACCGGGCACGATCGGAGACAAGAGGGGTCGTGCCGGCCCGGCGTGGCGCTAGAACGGGCTGAAAACGGGGAAGAGTCATCATGGAGTGCGTACCGGTCGGGGCCCATAGCGGGCTCCGTTGGGGGTGTCTGGGTCTCGCCGCCGTCACAGCCCTGCTTACCGTCACCAGCAGTCCCGCCGATGCACGCCGCTACCGCAAGCACTCCCACGCCCGCCTCGCCTCGATCTCTTCAAGCTATGACCCGCCCTACGCCGCCATCGTGGTCGACGCCAACAACGGCGGCGTCCTGCATGCCGCCAATGCCGACGCGCCGCGCCACCCGGCCTCGCTGACCAAGATCATGACGCTGTACCTGCTGTTCGAACGCCTGGAGTCCGGCAAGATCTCGCTCGACACCATGATGCCGGTGTCCGAGGAGGCGGCGAGCCAGGCACCGACCAAGCTAGGCGTCAAAGCCGGCGACAGCCTCAAGGTCGAGGATGCCATCAAGGGGCTGGTCACCAAGTCGGCCAACGACGCCGCCGTGGTGGTGGCCGAGGCGCTTGGCGGCAGCGTCAGCGAGTTTTGCCGCATGATGACGCGCAAGGCGCGCGCGCTCGGCATGAGTCACACCACCTACGTCAATCCCAACGGCCTGCCGGACGACGAGCAGATCTCCACGGCGCGCGACCAGGCCTTGCTCGGCATCGCCATCCAGGAGCGCTTCCCGAAATACTACCGGTACTTTTCGACGCCGAGCTTCGTGTTCCACGGCAGCGCCATGCGCAACCACAACCACCTGCTCGGCCAGGTCGAGGGCGTCGACGGCATCAAGACCGGCTACACCCGCGACTCCGGATTCAACCTGGTCACCTCGCTGCGGCGCGGGCCCCGCCACCTGGTCGCGGTCGTGCTGGGCGGCCGTTCGGCGAGCAGCCGCGACGCCCGCATGCGCGACCTGATCGACGAGCACATTGCCGAAGCATCGACCAAGATGCCGTCTGCCGCGGTCACCGTGGCGCAGCGGCCGGACGCCCCGGCCGCAAAGCCCCAAGTGCTCGCAGCCGACAGCTTTGCGCATGCCAATGATGCGACCGCGGCGATCATGCCGGGCTCAACCGCGCCGATCACGCCGGTCAAGGTCAAGACTGTGACGGTGAAGCTTCTGACGTCGAAAAGCGTCACGGCGCCGGCGGTCGCGGCTACCGCTCCGCCGGCGGGGTTCGAGCCGACGCGCATGGCCGAAGCCGCGTCACCCAATCAGGAGGAAGCGCTGGTCGCGAGCCTCGCAGCCGCGGCCCCGGTTGAAGCAGCGGCGCCTGCGCCGCCATCGCCGGCTCCTCCGCCGCCCGCAGCCCCCCATTCCGGCCTGGGCCGGCTCCCCGCCGTGGTCTCCGCTGCCAAGGAGGCGGTCATCTCCTCGGCCAAGGCCGCTGCCAAGGAGGCGGTCATTACCTCGGCCAAGGCCGAAGAAGCCCCGATTGCCAGCGCTCCGTCCCGCCACGCTGCCGCCCGCGGCGGCTGGGTCATCCAGGTCGGCGCCTATGAAGACCAGGGCGAAGCCAAGCAGCATCTGAACTCGGCCAAGAGCAAGGTTTCCAGCATGCTGGAGAAGGCCGAGGCCTACGTCGAGCGCACCGTGAAGGGCGCCAAAACCTACTACCGCGCGCGCTTTGCGGGCTTCGACCGCGATCGGGCCGAGGCCGTCTGCAAGCGCCTGAAGCGCGAAGACATCACCTGCATGGCGGTGCGTATCTGACTGCTTGAAGGACGTGTGTAATGCGTGCGGAAAATCAAAATCGTCGCAGGCGAAACAAAAAGCTGCCCTCGGTGTTGTTGGCCGAAGGATTACCGATGCTGTCGCAGCAGAACCTCTTTGGCCTCGTTGATCTGCGTGGCGAGGTAGGTCGAGCCCCCTTGGTCGGGATGCAGCTTCTTCATCAGCGAGCGGTGCGCCCGGCTGATGTCCTGTTCGCCCGCCCCCGACGCAAGGCCAAGAATTTGATAGGCCTCCTCCTCGGTCATCTTGCCGCTACGACCCGGTCCGGTCCCCGCCGTCGCACCCTCCTGCGCGTGCTCACGCCAGCCGGGCTCCCGGCGGTCAAGATAAGCGGCCAATAGCGCGCGGCTGTCGGCGTCGAACTCCGGCAGCAGGCCAAGCAAGGTCGAAGTCTCAAGCGAGTCCAACGACACGCCCTGGTGTCGGCCGGCCAGGATGGTGCCGCGCATCGCGCCGGTGTCGTGGTCGAGCTCCATTTCGATGAATGGCGCCTTGACCCGGGATGCCTGGCCGGGCGTTTTCTGCGTGCGTTGAAACCATCCGGTCGACGCGAACGGTCCCCAACCGAGCAACCCAAGCCCGGTCAACCCGAGCGGGATTGCGATCTGCAGTTCGCCTCGGACAAACAGAAACGCGGCCGCGGCCAGAGCCAGGATGCCGCCCGCCGGCCGCAGCACTTTGATCAGATATTTCGGATCGGCCTTGGCAAAGCCGTTGAGGCCCCACAACAGCAGGACCAGGACCAGGATGCCGAAAAACAAGGGCATGGCTATTTCAACTGCGCCAAGAGCTTGACCGCGCCGGCGTGGTGCCGCGCCTTGAGGTCGGCGAGAGCCTTGATCCCGCCGGCGGCGTAGGCCGCCACGGCCCGCAGCAACTCGGCGAGCTCATGGGCTGCACCGATATCAAACCGGCAGTAGGCGCCGCGCGACAGCCGCGCGATTTCGCGGAAGGCCTGCTCCGCCACCGCATCGTGCCCTTCCTGGAACACGAACGCCGGCACCCCGAGCAGGCCAAGCTGGCCGGACGCCGCGCAGAGATCGTCGATCGGCTCCTCCATGGCGTCGCCGACAAACACCACGGCCTGCACCTTCTTGACCTCGTTCTCGCGGCGGGCGTGGGCCAACACCTTGCCGATCTGGGTGTGGCCACCGCGGCAGTCGATCTTTTCCATCAGGCCGCCGAGACGTCGCGCATCCGCAACCCAGGGCGAGGCACGGCATTCGGCAAGCCCGCGGAAATAGACAAGCTGCACGTCGAGCCCGCCGATCGCCGCCGTCTCGTTGAACATGTCGCCTTGCAGCCGGCAGGCGGTGTCCCACATCGGTTGCCGGCTCATGGTGGCGTCGAGGGCGAAGATCAACCGACCGCGCTGGCCGGACGCCGTCACCGGACCGAGCGATTTCACCTTGGTCAAGAAAGCGTCGATTTCCGCGCGCGGCGAGGCCGCAGCTGGCTGCTTTGCGGTCTCGGTCGGGGCCGGAGTTCGGTCTTTCGCCATCGCGCCCTATAAATGCGCCTTCGCGCGCCCGGCGCAATCCCCGTTGGCGTGCGGGGAAACGGCTAGCCTGCCGCCGTTTCCGGCTCCACTAGGTCAGGCAGTTCCAGCGGCAGGGCCTGGGCGGCAAACCATTCCTGGCGGGCTGCGGCCCGCCGGATGCCACGCTCGTCGATCGGCAGCTTGAGGGACTTGAGCAGCGTCTCGACCTCCTGCCGGGCGGTCACGTGCGACATGCTGGGCCGGGTGCCGAGAGTGCTTTCGTCGAGATCGTCGAGAGCGGTGAGCCCGCGCGGATAGAGCTCACGGAAGATCACGCGCTCAGCAAAGCCGTCCGCGGCACGGAAGCCGAGCCGCAGCGAAAGCTCCTGCAGCCCCTCGCCGAGCAGCCGCTTGTTGCGCGAGCCGAGCAGTGAGAGGCGATTGCGGACGACGATCCAGTCGATGGTGGCGTGATCGACGACGCGGCGCTGGCGGCGTGCGTCGCGCACCATGTCGGAAAAATGGCTGGTGCCGGTGACCGAAAACGTGACGGGGTCGACGGTGCCGAGCACGTCGAAATCGACGAAGCTGTCATTGAGCGGCGTGATCAACGTGTCCGCCATCGAATGCGCAAGCCGCATCAGATAGCTGTCATGCCCGGGCGTATCGATGACGATGAAATCGTGGGTGTGTTCGCTGGCGTCGACCGCGGCGGCAAATTCGCCGAACTCGCCTGCCTCGTTGTCGGCCACCAGCGCGCCGTCCTTGCGCGAGACGCAGTAGTGGGTGGGCAATTCGAGATCGAGCCGGGCGTGCCTCGCCCAGGCTTTGCGGTTCTCGATGTAGTGGGTGAAGCTCTTCTGGCGCGAATCGAGGTCGATCGTGGCGACGCGCTGCCCCGCCTTCAGCAACGCGACCGCGATATGCATCGCGACCGTGGATTTTCCCGAACCGCCCTTTTCGTTGCCGAGCACAACGCAAAAGGCTGAGCGTGGCCGCACGCTACTCTCAACCGACATGGCACTCCTCACGGGACCAGTGATCGGCCCGCCCCCGCTTGCGGTCAAGCTTAGCACGTGTTTTCGATAGATTAACGATTAACTTGAACCATGCCGCAAAAATCAAAACCCGCAGCGCGAACGCCGCCGAAGCCCCCCGTCCTGCGCACGATTTCCGCAGTGCGCATATGGCGCGGGCAATTGCGTCGAAAGACACAGACCGTGGCGCTGGTGCCGACCATGGGCGCGTTGCATGACGGCCACATGGCGCTGGTCCGGCTGGCCCGGCGGCGGGCCGACCGCGTCGTGGTTTCGATCTTCGTTAATCCCGCCCAGTTTGCGCCCAACGAGGATTTCTCAAGCTACCCGCGGACTTGGGATAACGATCTGGCTGCCCTGGCGGCGCAAAAAGTCGACGTGGTCTGGGCGCCGAGCGTCGCCACCATGTATCCGGACGGCTTCGCCACCCGGATCGCGCCCGGTGGACCGGCACTGGCTGGCCTCGAAGACAAATTCCGCCCGCATTTCTTCGGCGGCGTCTGCACCGTGGTAGCCAAGCTCCTGCTGCAGGTCGCGCCGGACTTCGCGATGTTCGGCGACAAGGACTACCAGCAACTCCAGGTCGTGACCGCCATGGCGCGCGACCTGGACATTCCGACCCGGATCGTCGGTCTGCCAACCGTGCGCGAGAAGGACGGCCTCGCGATGTCATCCCGCAACGCCTACCTGTCGCCGCCTGAGCGGGCGACGGCGCCGGCCTTGCACCGCGTTCTCAAGGAATGCGCCGCACATCTGAAGGCCGGACAGCCGATGGTCGATGTCCTGGCGGTGGGACGCGCCAAGATCGAGCACGCGAACTTCTCGCTCGATTATCTGGAGGCGCGCCACGCCGAGACCTTGGCGCCGATCGCTGGCATCAAAGACGGCCCGGTGCGGCTGCTGGTGGCGGCGAGACTTGGCCGCACCCGGCTGATCGACAACATCGGCGTCTAAAGCAGACCCAGCTCGCGCAATTCGCGGCGCAACGGCTCGGGCATTTTCGCCGTGCCCTTCGCAATCCGATCGAGATCGGGCGGCGCGTCCTTGTGATCGAGATAGCGCCAGCCCTGGAACGCGCGGTAGGGCCTGGGCCGCACCGGCACGCATTTCGGATCGAGCACCAGCTTGCAGCGGCCAACGCCATCCTTGTCGACGAACGGGCGGATATCGAGGATGCGCTCGCGGCAAAGGATTTCGCCACGGATCACCCAGAAGATCGAGCCGACGCCGACGATCTCCTCGGCGCGCTTGGGCACCATGCGGGTGGTGTGGAAGCGCTCGGGTTTCTTGACGCCGCGCTTCTTCTGCTCGGCGAATTTGAGCTTGATCCAGTCCTCGAGGTCTTCGATCGAGTTGGTGCCGACGGACAGCTTGATCATGTGAAGAGGCATGTCAGTTCCACTAAGCGTCCGTTGTCTCGATAGTCATCAACCGCGCACCCTCCGCGACCTGGATGCCGCTTGCGACCGCGATGCCGGCCACGCGTCCGGCGTGCGGCGCGGTCAATGCGTGCTCCATCTTCATCGCCTCGATGATCGCCAAACGCTGACCCTTCTCGACGCGCTCGCCATCGCCCACCAGCAGCGCCAGCACCTTGCCGTGCATCGGCGCCTTGATCTGCCCGTCTCCGCCGCCGTGGTCGAGATCGCCGGACCCCAGATCGGCGCGTCGGACCACGGTCTGACGACCCTGGCGGAGCACGTAGATGGCATCTGGTGCCTCGATTGCGGTGGCATCAAGGGCGGCTGGCTCACCATCCACAGCAACCGTCAGGCCTCCCGCGCCGTATGTGACCCGGGCTTCGGCCGGTTCGCCGTCGATCAAAAGCGGCAGCGCGGTTGTGCGCGCGCCCGAAAGCTGAAATCCGTCGGCCACATCCCAGGGCGAGGCCGGCGCATCTGGCTCCAGTGCGAGGTTCTGCGTGATGCGCGCCGTCTCGCGCGCCAGCAATTCCTTGGCGCCGAAAGCGGCGGCGGCGCGGTCGCCACTGCCACCGCCGAGGGCGCCAAGGTTCTTGTCGATAAATCCGGTATCGAAAGCCCCGGCGCGGAACTGATCGGCGCGGCAGAGCGCCGCGAGCAGCCCGAGGTTGGTGTGCGGACCTGCGGCGACGGTCTGTTCCAGCGCAACGGCAAGCTTGTCGAGCGCGGCGTCCCGGGTTGGCGCATGGGCGATCATCTTGGCGATCATCGGGTCGTAATAGGGGCTGATCGCGCTGCCCTGCTCCACGCCGGTGTCGACCCTGACGCTGTCGGGAAACCGCAGCGCCAGCAACGTCCCGGTCGATGGCAGGAAACCGCGCGCCGGATCCTCGGCGTAGATGCGCGCTTCGACGGCGTGGCCGTGCAACGGCACGCGATCCTGCGTCAGCGGCAGCCTTTCGCCGTCGGCAACGCGAAACTGCCATTCGACCAGGTCGAGGCCGGTGATCGCTTCGGTGACCGGGTGCTCGACCTGAAGGCGGGTGTTCATCTCCATGAACCAGAACGCCCCGGGGCGGAGCCCGTTCGAGCCGTCGGCGATGAACTCCACGGTGCCGGCGCCGGCATAGCCGACGGCGAGCTGCCGCCTTCACCGCGGCCTCCCCCATCGCCGCGCGAAGCTCCGCACTCATGCCGGGCGCCGGCGCCTCCTCGATCACCTTCTGATGGCGGCGCTGCAGCGAGCAGTCGCGCTCGTTCAGATGGATCGCGTTGCCGTGCGTATCGGCGAACACCTGCATTTCGATGTGGCGGGGCGCCGTGACATATTTCTCGATCAGCACGCGGTCGTTGCCGAACGAATTCTTGGCCTCGCGTTGGGCTGCTTCCAGCCCGGCCTCGAAATCGGCATGCTTGTCGACGCGCCGCATCCCCTTGCCGCCGCCACCGGCGACGGCCTTGATCAGCACCGGATAGCCGATCTCATAAGCCTTCTGCTTAAGGAAGGCCGGCTCCTGCCGATCGCCGTGATAGCCCGGCACCACCGGCACCCCGGCCCGCTCCATCAGCGCCTTGGCGCTGCCTTTCAGTCCCATGGCGCGGATCGCGTGCGGCGGCGGACCGACGAAGACCAGGCCGGCCTTCGCACACGCCTCGGCGAACTCGGCGTTCTCCGAAAGAAATCCGTAGCCCGGATGCACACACTGCGCGCCGGACTTCCGTGCCACCTCGATCAGCTTGTCGATGCAAAGATAGCTTTCGGACGCTGCCGCCGGCCCGATCGGATAAGCCTCGTCGCATTGCCGGACGTGAAGCGCGCCGGCGTCAGCATCCGAATAGACCGCGATGGTGCGAAGCCCAAGCCGCGCGGCGGTGCGCGCGATCCGGCAGGCGATCTCGCCGCGGTTGGCAATCAGGACGGACGCGAACATGAGCCGAGGAATTAGCACCGCTGGGGCGGATTGTCCCCGCTGATGCGGCGCTCAGTGCGTGGCGTGCGTATCCGGTTGCTCGCGCACCGGGGCGGGCTCGGACGGGGCAATCTGCGTCGGCGGCGGTGGAGGCGGCAGAGCGCCCGCGGGCTGCGGTGGCGTATGCGCGGTTGCGGGCGCTGCCGCCTCGCGCTGGCTCGACCGGCGCGGCGCCGCCGCCGGATGCTTAGGCGCCGCGGGTTTTGACGTCTCGGACGCCGACGCGCCCGGCTCGGCGTTCATGATGCTGATCGGCGGGATCGAACTCGCCGACGGAAAATCGAACCTGCTCCCGCCCGTGGTGGCGGGCCCGCCCGACGCCATCGGCACTCCGACTCCGGTGGTTGCGGTTGGCGGCGTCGCGGACGGCGCCGAGGCGACGGCAGCGTTGCCGGTACTGTTCGGCCACGCCAACGCATGCACGCCGAGCGCTGCCTCGAAGGCATGGGCCTTGATGTTGGCGACCACGTGAGAAGAATCCCGCAGCAAGCGTATCTCGGGGCAATTGACGACGTCGCATCCCCGCGTGGAGAGGACATGGGCGACGATGCCGTAACGATCAGCCTCAAGCCCGCGCCGCAGCCGCTCGTAGCTCGGCCGATAGGCCGCATCGCGTTCGGCAAGCTTCGCGCCCGCCGTCAGCAGCGAAATCCGGGCATCGACATAAGCGACCGCCGCGGCGACCGTCTCAGCACTTGCGAACAGCGGCTTCTCGCAGGCGTTTTCAACCAGGGCATTCGCCACCGCATCGAGGCAGCCGAGTGGCGAGCCCGGCACCAACGCGCGTTCGGTCAATTCCGCCGCACGCGCCTCGATCGCGCGGCGCTCCACGGCCTGATTGGGCATCGTGAAATATTCGAACGCCGGATAGGCGGCCATGCCGCCGACCACCGCCAATGTGCAAAACCACAAGACGCCCGCCATGCCATCAAAGCCGACGCGTTGCAGCGCCAGCCGCACCAGCACGGCCACCACCACGATCGCCGCCGCCGCGCTGAAAACCATCAGGGCGAAGGGGCCGGTCGCGACATCCAGGGCGGCGATCGAATGACCCAAACCGAACATCTCACCTCGCGCGACAAGCTCGCGCGCCTTTTCGCGCGGCAGTATGCCGGAGCGGCGGAAACGAGGCCACCCCGTTAACGAATAGACCCGTTGAGAACTTGCGAGGCTTGCTCGACAACGCCAAGAAATTCACGGTGAAACCACGGTTTGGCGCGAACGCCGCGGCGTTAACCATTTTCGTAAGCTGGTGGGTGCGGTGATACCGCCGACGCGCGGCGGAACTCAGGTGCCGCCGGGCGCGCGATAGGACGGCGCCAGATCACTCGCGGCAGCGAAGGCCCCTTTGGCCTCGATCGATGTCATCGCCAGCGTGGTCCGCAGATCGCTGACGCCGCCCGTCGCCGCCGCCGACAGCAGCACCGCCGCCATCTGCGTTTCGCTCGGCGCCTCGATGACGGTGAGAAAGTCATATTCACCGAATGTGAGGTAGTAGCTCATGACGCGCCCACCGGCCCGCGCGACGTGGCGCGACAGTGCCTCGTAGCGGTCCTCCGGCTTTACGAGCATGCCCTTGATGGCCTCCCGGGTGTAGCGACCCTGGGTGATGTAGATCGGCATGGTCCGCGCTCCGTCGATCGCTGCGATGACTGGCGACTCAAAGGCCACTCCACACAACCTGTGTCGCCGAGTCCCGGCAGTGCCGCAACCGGTTTTGGGAACCAAAGCTGGCAGCGGAGCGTTCATCGCCTCGGGACGACCACGATATTTGGGGAGAATTTCATGCGCGTGTTGTTTGGCATCATCTTAGGCGTGGCGCTGACCGTCAGCGTTGCCTTCATCTCGGACACTTGGTCGACGGGTGCCGCCGTCACCACAGGCTCGGGCGCAGCCGTTGTCGAGCATCGCAACATGGTCAATTGGGATGTGGTCAGCGACAACACACGTATCGCCCGCGAGCGTCTACACGCGGCGTGGGACAGGCTTGTCCACTAACCCACCTGCCGACATCGCCAAACGCAAAACGGGCCCGACTGCGGGCCCGTTTCGATTTCGAATGTCGACCTTCGAGTGTCGACTTTATGACCTAGCGTTCGCGATCAAGCTGGCTTTCCTTCGCCACGCGCTCGAAGGCTTCGCCGGTGCTCTTGATCCGATATTGGTGTTCATCGCCTTCCGGCGGCAAAAGCTTGATGATCTTGAAGGAACCGCTCGCACCGAAGCGGCCAAATGGGCCGGACGTGTAGCGGACGTTCTGACCGATCGAATATTTGTGGATTTTTAGCAACGGACCTCTCCCGTCAACACGCTTTACTGACCCGCATCTCGGCATTCATTTTCCATGAATGGCCGTTCACGAACTATATCAGTTAATAGCAGCGCCGGGGGCGAAAAATGCGGCGCCGGAGGGAGCACCAGAACCGAGCTTATTAATTCGATAAGACAGCCGGTTAGACCGGTCTCTTGAACCTGCAATCAAGGCGGTCCGAAGCCCTGGAAAACGGCCACCGGCTGGCCGCGTTGTCCCCACACTTAACCGCTCACCGCACTGTGATGCGCCGTCATCGGCCGGCCGGACTTTGGCCATCGCCCCACGCTATTTGTCCACCATCGTTCTGACCGAAGCCGTCAAGAACGGGGATCGCCATGGAACGGTTGCATTTCATCTGCCCCAAGACCGGCCGGGATATCGACGTCGGGATCGACAGCGAGTTGGAGACGCTGCTGCGTATCCGTAGCAAGCATGTCCTTGCCCGCTGTCCCACTTGTGGCGAACGCCATGAGTGGGAAGTGAGCGAGGCACGTCTGCAGCAGGCGGCGTGACGCCTTAATGCGCCTTCGCCTTTGCCCTTAGCGCCCGATCGGCTTCCTCCGGATGCCGAAGCGCCGCGGAGATTTCCTGCTTGCTCATTTGGGTACCGTCATCGCCTTCGACCAGCAAGGTCACGCGGCCGCTTTCGTTGACATGCCGGGCCCAGCCGAGCGCGTCGTCGAGCAGGCCAAATTCTTTGTAAAGCCAGCGCTCCTTTTCCATCGGCGGAACCCGCTCGGTGCCGGGCGGACCGCTGTACACCCTGTAGGTCATGCTGATCGCTCCTGGTGGTGAAACGGAGAAGCCCCCGATTTCGATCGGAGGCTCCCCAGGTCCGCCATATCAACGGCTGGCGAAGGCCGTTGGTTCCGGGAATATTGTCCCCGAAAACCTTGTTCAGAACGACTCGACCCAGGGCCGCAGCGCGACTTCGCTGGACCAGGCGCTGTGCGGCTGGTGGATGATGTGCAGATAGGTCGCGGCGATCGAGGTCGGATTGAGCAGGCTTGCGGTCTTGCCCTCCGGCTCCCGCCGGCGCTCGCTCTCGATGCCGCCGTCGATCACCACATGCGCCACGTGGATGCCCTTCGGGTGCAGCTCGCGCGCCATGCTCTCCGACAGTCCGCGCAGCGCGAACTTGCCCATGGCGAACGGCGCCGACTGGGCGTAGCCCTTCACGCTTGCCGAAGCGCCGGTGAACACGATGCAGCCGTGCTTCTTCGGCAGCATGCGCTTGACCGCCTGCTGCCCGACCAGGAAGCCGCCGAACGCGGTCACCATCAGGCATTTCTCGACCTCGGCCGGATCGAGCTCGGCGATGGGGCCCCGGGTGCGGTAGCTCGGATTGTAGATGACGATCTCCGGCGCCCCGAACGAGCCGTCGAGATCGACAAACAGCTTGTCCACGTCGGCGCGCTTGCCGGCGTCGCAGGTGAATGTCGCGGCGGCGGTCTCCTTGGCAAGGCCGGCCAGGTCGGCGGTCGAGCGCGCCGCCAGCGCCAGCTTGATGCCTTCGGAGTGAAGGCACCGGGCCAGCGCCGCACTCAGGCCCGATCCCGCGCCCACGATCAGCGCGGTGTTGAATTTCACTTGTGGCATCTGCAAGCCTCCCGAATGCTAGCAACGCCATTGCCGGGGCGTCGGTCCGGAGGGCACAATATCGCAAAGTCGAGGGGCGAACGATGCGTGCTGCCTATTACGAGAAGAACGGTGCGGCTCGCGACGTGCTGCACGTCGCCGAGGTCGAAACGCCGAAGCCCGGCCCGGGCGAGGTGCGGGTCAAGCTCAAGACCTCGGGCGTCAATCCGTCCGACGTCAAGTCGCGCGAGGGCCGCACCCGCAAGATCGGTTTTCCCCGGGTCATTCCGCACAGCGACGGCGCGGGCGAGATCGACGCGGTCGGCGACGGCGTGCCGGCGTCCCGCAAGGGCGAGCGGGTGTGGACCTGGAACGGACAATGGAAGCGGCCGTTCGGCACCTGCGCCGATTACATCGTGCTGCCGCAAGCGCTCGCCTCCCCGCTGCCGGCGCAGGCGAGCTTCGAGGCCGGCGCCTGCCTCGGCATACCGGCGATGACGGCCTTCCATGCGGTTGCGACCGCCAACTGCGGCCAGGGCACCAAGGTACTGATCACGGGCGGCGCCGGCGGCGTCGGCCATTACGCCATCCAGTTCGCCAAGGCTCATGGCGCGACGGTGTTCACCACCGTCAGCTCCGACGCCAAGGCGGCGCTGGCCCGGCAGGCCGGAGCCGACCACACCATCGACTACAAGCGGGAGAATGTCGGCGAGCGCATCATGGCGCTGACCGGCAAGACCGGCATCGATGCCGTCATCGAGATGGATCTGGCAGCCAACGCCAAGCTCTATCCGGGCTGCCTGCACCCGCGCGCCCACGTCGTTGTCTATGGCACCGGCAGCGCCGAGCCCGCCATTCCGGCGCAGGCGCTGCTGGTCAACGCCATCAAGGTCGAGTTCATCTTTGTCTACGAGCTCGACGCCGCCGAGCGCCAGGCGGCGGTGATGGCCATCAACCGGATGCTGGCCAACAACACGCTGATCAACAATGTCGCGCTGAGCTTGCCGCTTGACCAGATCGCCGCCGCCCACGAATGCGTCGAACAGGGCCAGGCGATGGGGAACGTGATCGTCACCCTGTAAGACGTCGAACACGCCGGGAGAATGCTGATGCTCCGTCTGCTTGCGATCGCGGGAAGCGTCGTGACCATGCTGGCCTCTGGGGCTGCCGCACAGGAGAGCGGATTCTACACCGCGACCTATGTCGAGGTCGGCCCGGTGCTGGCCCGGGTCGGCGCCGCAGCGCTGCACACCTATCGCGAGGCCGCCCGCAAGGATGCCAGCAGCCTCGACGTCTATCAGCGCATCGACCGGCCGAACCAGTTCGTGGTGCTCGCCGCCTGGACCGGCCAGAAGGCCTACGAAGCCCACGCGGCGGGCGACGCCGCCAAGAAGCTCAACGAGAAGCTCGCCACGCTGCTCGCCTCCCCGGTCGACATCCGCATGCACAGCGGGCTCGAGGTGTCGCCGGCCAAGACCGGCAAGGATGCCATTATCGTCGTCACCCATGTCGACGTCCTGCCGCCGGAGAAGGACAACGCCGCCAACGCGCTTGAGCAACTCGCCGACAGCAGCCGCCGCCAAACCGGGAACCTGCAGTACGACGTCTGGCGGCAGTCCAGCCGGCCCAATCACTTCACCGTGGTGGAATCCTGGGCCAACCGCGGCTCCTTCGACGTGCATGAGATGCAGAAGGAAACCCGCGAATTCCGCATGAAGCTCGGGCCAATGGCGGGCGCGCTGTACGACGAGCGGCTCTACAAGGTGATGCCGTAGGCAAGGCTGCAAGAGCCTCGCAGCCGCGCCGATCAACCGATGGAACTTTTTCCGGCAGGCATCGTTCTCCCGGCGCTCAAAACGACGGAGGACGAACCATGACATTCGGTCGAGGCATATTGCTGTGGCTGCTCGGAATTCCACTGCCGATCATCCTGTTGCTGGCGTTGTTCTGGCATCATTGAGCTTTGGGTGTTGCTGACGCGGTCCGAGGCCCTCGCGCCTCGGACCGCGTTCGCGTTTGACCGTTTCAGGCAAGCCTCCATCGTTCCCGCGATGCAATTTGCATCCGGGTCATTTCGGCCGATGCGCCTTCGGAAAAGTCCGAGGGGGCGCGGGACGCCGGGGGTCCAGCGGACCCACGGGCTCAAATCCCTCGCGGGACCTGAGCGGAACGGCGATCTCGGCCGAGGCCGCCGTCCGGATAATGTCGAAACCGCAAGTCCGCCTTCTCTCCAGCGTCCCGCGCGCAGTGTTTGAGGTTTGCTCCGCACGTCCCCCGGTGGTCTGAGTTTGCTAACCACCGCTGTGAGCCTCGACGACACCTGGCCGTTCAGCACGGAGTTACGGCGTCGCCACCAAAGAGACTCGTGACGCGAACCTGTCGCGCCGGGACCGTACGGCTTGGACCTCCGAGCTTTGGGTGTGCGTGTTGCACCCGTGCTCGGCCACCGCTCTCCGGTCCCGCTTGTCGACGCCTCTAGAAGCGCCCTCGGATGAACCGGCCTGGGCGCAGTATCAGGCCGCCAGAGGGGTGCGGGGATAAGTTCGCCAAGGGAATTATTTGCGCGAGGCGAAGTTTATTTTGCGGGATAGCGGCGGGGATAGCACGGCGCTTGCTTCTGTCCCCCAGGCTGCGCCGCCCGCTTCCTGGTGCAGATCGATGACATCCAGCGACCCTCGATCTTCTTGCTGGCCGTGGTGCTTCTGCCGGACATCGTCATGGCGGACTTGACCGTGCCGGTGTAGCTGCGCGCGTTGTTGAAGACGAAATCCACGTGGAACGTCATTTGCGCCTGCCCGGACTCGCATTCGAGCCGCATCGTCAGACCGGCGTCGGAGGTCTTGACGTCGAGCGTCCTGCAATGGCCGCGCATGTCCGCGAGGCCCTTCTCCGGCGACAAACCCTTGACCGGGTCTTTCGCCTCCTCCTCGGTCATGCACGTTGACCGCAGGCTCGACGGCCTTGCCGTCCTCGACGCCGGTTTCGATCTCTTTCCAGCCGCCGGGCTCGAACTCGAAGGCGCGCGATGGTGCGGCTGCGCAGATCAGGATCGCCAGCGCGATGGCCGTGGCCGATCTCCGGTCTTGCCACATGCAGGTCTGGCTCACATCCGGAATACGCCGAACCGCGTCCGGCGGATCGGCGCGTTGAGAGCGACGGAAAACGCCAGCGACAGCACGCGGCGAGTCTCGCTCGGCAGGATGATGCCGTCGTCCCACAGCCGCGCGGTGGCGTAGTAGGGATTGCCTTCGTTTTCGTACTGGGCGCGGATCGGCGCCTTGAAGGCCTCCTCGTCGTCGGCCGACCAGGTCTTGCCGTCGGCCTCGATGTTGTCGCGGCGGACGGTGGCGAGGACGGACGCCGCCTGCTCGCCGCCCATCACCGAGATGCGCGCGTTCGGCCAGGCGAACAGGAAACGCGGCCCGTAGGCGCGCCCGCACATGCCGTAGTTTCCGGCGCCGAACGAGCCACCGACGATCAGCGTGACCTTCGGCACCTGCGCGCAGGCGACCGCGGTGACCATCTTGGCGCCGTCCTTGGCGATGCCGCCCGCCTCGTAGTCGCGGCCGACCATGAAGCCGGAGATGTTCTGAAGGAACAGCAGCGGAATGCGGCGCTGGCAGCACAGCTCGATGAAATGCGCGGCCTTCAGCGCGCTCTCCGAGAACAGGATGCCGTTGTTGGCGAGGATGCCGACCGGGATGCCGCTTAGATGCGCGAAGCCGGTGACCAGCGTGGTGCCGTAGAGCGACTTGAACTCGTCGAAATCGGAGCCGTCGACCAGCCGCGCGATGATCTCGCGGGCGTCGTATTGCTTGCGGGAATCCGCCGGCACGATGCCGTCGAGCTCGGCCGCCGGAAAGTTCGGCTCGCGGGCGGCGCGGAGCGGGATGTCGACGGATTTTTTCGTGTTCAGGTTGGCAACGATGCCGCGGGCGAGCGACAGCGCATGGCTGTCGTCGGCGGCCATGTGATCGGCGACGCCGGACTTCCGCGCATGGACATCGGCGCCGCCGAGGTCTTCGGCGGACACCACCTCGCCGGTCGCGGCCTTCACCAGCGGCGGACCGGCGAGGAAGATGGTGCCCTGGCCTTTGACGATGATGGTCTCGTCGCTCATCGCCGGCACGTACGCGCCGCCGGCGGTGCACGAGCCCATCACCACGGCGATCTGCGGGATGCCAAGCGAGGACAGCGTCGCCTGATTGTAGAAGATGCGGCCGAAGTGCTCGCGGTCGGGAAACACCTCGGTCTGGTGCGGCAGGTTGGCGCCGCCGCTGTCGACCAGGTAGACGCAGGGCAGCCGGTTCTCGCGCGCGATCTCCTGGGCGCGGAGATGCTTCTTCACCGTCATCGGGTAGTAGGTGCCGCCCTTAATGGTGGAGTCGTTGCAGACGATCACGCATTCGCGGCCGCCGACGCGGCCGATGCCGGTGATCAGGCCGGCGCCGTGGATGGCGTCGTCGTACATGCCGAAGGCTGCGAGCGGCGACAGCTCCAGGAACGGGCTGCCCGGGTCGATCAGCCGCATCACCCGGTCACGGGGCAGAAGTTTTCCGCGCGCGAGGTGACGCTCGCGGGTTCGCGCCGGGCCGCCCTGTCCGGCTTCGGCGCGGCGGTTCTGCAATTCGTCGGCGAGCGCCCGCATCCGCGCCGCGTTGGCGGCAAACTCCGCAGAGCTCGCGTCGATATTTGATGCGATCGGCAACTGATTCCCTCCCGCGCGCAACTATACGCGTTGAACAAATCCAATGTGAATGAGACTTCAGACTGGAACCAAAACGAAAGCCTGTAAATCCCGGAACGGAATGCGTAATTCGACGTTGCCAGCCTGACCGATGAAATCGGCTCCGTGGGGACACCAGAGGAGACGTTCCAAATGAAGAAATCGCTGCTAGCGACGGTTGCGGCCGTTGCGTTGATTGCCGGCGCCGGGATCGCATCCGCCGCCGAAGGCGCCAAGGACCAGCCGAAGGCCGGCCAGTCCGAAATGAAAGGCGGCGCCGCCGAGATGAAGGGCGAGGCCGCCAAGAAGGCCGAGCCGGAGATGAAGAAGGGCGCCGCCGTCAAGAGCCACGAGACCACCGGCGCCGGCAACGAGACCAGCGTCCAAGGCCAGAGCGGTCCGAAGCCGGACAGCAACGACGTCAAGCGCGACACCGGCCCGCGTGGCGACAACGCCACCAAGGGCAAGCCCACGACCGTCGGCGAGACCGAGCACAAGGCCATGGAGCCGGGCGCGAAGTCGGCGACCGACGAGAAGTCCGGCTCCTCGATGTCGAAGTCGAGCGCCAGCGAGAAGAGCAACGCCCAGAGCACGACCAGCGCTCAGGGTGGCAGCAAGTCGCTGACCGCGGAGCAGAAGACCAAGATCCGCACCAGCGTGCTGCAATCGGGGCCGAAGGTGTCGCGGAGCTCGATCAACTTCAACATCAGCGTCGGCACGGCGGTACCGCGCAGCGTCCACTTCGTGACGGTGCCGCAGACGATCGTCGAGTATTATCCGGAGTGGCGCGGCTACGAGTATTTCGTGGTCGACGAGGAAATCATCATCCTCGACCCGCACTCGTTCAAGATCGTCGCGATCCTCAACGTCTAGGCGGGCACCCTGCTGCGACAAAACGGAGGGCGGCCATGTGGCCGCCCTCCGCCTATATTGGGGGCATGGGGCGACGTGATGAAATCAGCGCGGGCCTGCTGGCCTACCGGCGGCGCGACAGCGTCGAAGTGCTGCTGGCGCATCCCGGCGGTCCGTTCTGGGCGCGCAAGGACAACGGCGCGTGGGGCATTCCCAAGGGACTGGTGCGGCCCGACGATCTGCTGACCGGAGCGCGGCGCGAGTTCAACGAAGAGACCGGGCTTGTGGCGGAGGGGACGTTCGCGCCACTGAAGCCGGTGCGGCAGAAGAGCGGCAAGACCGTGCATGGCTTTGCCTTCGAGGCGGATTTCTCGCTCGACGGCTTCGTCAGCAACACGTTCGAGATGGAATGGCCGCCGCGGTCGGGCAAGCAGACGACATTTCCCGAGATCGACCGGATCGGCTGGTTTCGCATGGACGAAGCGATGAGCAAGATCATCGCCTATCAGCGGCCGTTTTTGGTGGAGCTGCGGGGGATGGTGGCCACGTAATATCGTCCGCCCTCTCCACGTCATGCCCGGTTGTGCCGGGCATCCACGTCTTGCTTTGCAAGAAGGAAGGCGTGGATGGCCGGGACGCCCGGCCATGACGAACGATGGGCTTAAGCGCGCACCTCTTGCCGCTGGAATGAGATGTAGCCCGCGACATACAGCAGGATCGTGCCGGCGATCAGACTGACGATCTGCGGCCAGGCCTCGATGATGCTTTCCTTCAGCGGCAGGGGCGCTGCGATGCGGCCCTGGAACTGCGCGAGCAACGTGCTCATCGACTGCGCGTCGGGGTTGAGCATCGCGACCAGCGCCTCGCCGTACAGCGTGCCGGGCGACAGCCGCGACAGGCCGGTCTGCCAGGCGAGCGTATCCGGCGTCGGCAGGCCAAGCTGGGCGAACCTGATGTCGGAGGGCGAGATCACCTCGCCGATCATCTGCGCCAGCGCCGGCCAAAGCAGCGCCAGAAACAGCCAGATGCCGAGCGCGATCAGCGCCGCGGTGGCGGTTGAGCGCACCGTGATCGACAGCAGCATGGCGAGCGCCAGCCACACCCCGGCATAGGCGATGGTGACGCCGAGGAACACCAGCAGGCGGCCGATCTCCTCGCCGCTCGGCGGGATGCCGAGACGAATGAGGCCAAAGCCGATCACCAGCAGCCACAGCGTGATCAGGCAGATCGACAGCGTGGCGAGGCCAGCGAGAAATTTTCCGAACAGCAGCGCGTCACGGTAGATCGGCTGCGCCAGGATGCGCGACATGGTGCGGCGGTTGTACTCGCCGTTGACCGAGTCGAAGCCGAGCCCGATCGACATCAGCGGCACCAGGATGCTCAGCACCAGCACGAACGAGAGGAGCGATTGCCCCGGCGGCGCGAACAGCCGCAAGAACAGGAACGGGTCCTCAGCGGTGGTGTTCCTGATCTGCTCGGCGGCGAAATAGACCACCGCAGCGCCAAACAGCACCACCAGCAATTCCAGCACCAGCATGCGCGCACTGGTGAGATGGTCGAACAGCTCGCGGAAGAACACCACGTTCAGCCCGCGCCACGGAGAGCCTTCACGCTGCATTTTGCGCTCCCGGATGGGTCTGGAAGTAGCGGTTGTAGATGGTGTCGAGCGACGGCTCCTCGACCGCGAGCTGGCGGAGCCGGCCGCCGGCGTTGACCACGACGGCGGCGGCCTCGGCGCGGATGTCGCGCTCGGCCAGCAGCCGATAGCGGCTCGGACCGGACTGGTCGACCGCCTTGACGCCGGCCATCTCCGAGAACTTCTCGGCAAGCCCCTCGCCGTCGGCCTCGACCTCGACGTTGTAGCCGCCGCCCAGCACCTGGCGGGCCAGCTCGGGCACGGTGCCGAGCAACACGATGTTGCCGGCCTGGAACAGGGCTACCCGGTCGCACACGCTCTGCACGCGCTCGAGCAGATGCGACGAGATCAGCACGGCGACGCCGTCGCGCTTCAGCCCGCGGATCATGTCGAGCAGTTCGACGGTCGCCTGCGGGTCGAGACCGGAGGTCGGCTCGTCGAGAATGGCGATCTCGGCCTGCTTCATCAGAATCTCGGCGAGGCCCAGCCGCTGCTTCATGCCGCGCGAATAGGTGCCGACCCGCTTGTTGGCGACGTCAGCGAGACCAACCCGGTCGAGCGCCGAGGAAACTTTCTTCTCGCGCTCCGCCGCATCGAAGCCGATCAGGGCCGCGGTGTAGCGAAGATTGTCGGTCGCGGTCATGTAGTCGTAGAAGCCGACCGAGTCCGGCAGGTAGCCTACCCGGCGTTTGACTTCGAGCGGCTCGCGGACCGGATCGCGGCCGAGAACGCGCACGGTGCCGGCGGTGACCTCGGTCAGTCCGAGCATCATCAGGATGGTCGTGGTCTTGCCGGCGCCATTCGGCCCGAGCAGGCCGAAAATCTCGCCGCGTGCGACAGTGAACGAGACGCCGTTCACCGCCGTGGCGCGGCCGTAGCGCTTGGTGAGGCCTTGCGCCTCGATGACGGTGTCGGTCATCGGCGGCCGAACCTCGCCACCGCGCCGACCAGGATCAGCAGCGCGATGGCGATGATGCCGGCGCCGGCGATGCCCCACATCGTCGAGGTCGAGACCGCGACACGGAACTGGGTGTTGGCCGTCTCGCCGCGCGAGGTGGCGGTGAAGGTCGGCGCGTAGTCGCCGGCGATCGCCTTCTCCGGCGGAGTCACCTTGGCCTGGGCCTCCTTGTTCCCGCCGGGCGGAATCTCAGGCAGCGTCTTCGGCTCGAACTCGATCTTCCAGCCGCTTGGCGCGGACGACGTCAGCGCGACCTCGTCGGCGGGCGCCGTGCCGGTGTTGGTGACAACGATCGGTATGCTCGCCTCCTTGCCCGCCTCGGCGCGGCCGGAGAGGACGCCGTCGCGGCCGGCCAGCGAAAGCTGCGGCTGGCCGGTGATCTCCAGCGCCACATTGGTGTCGGCGGAGGCATCCTCGGCGGAGGCTTTCACCGACACCGGATAGCGGTTGGCGGCGGCGGTCGACGGCGGCCGCACCTTGAGCTTGACGGTCTTCGAGGCGCCGGCATCGACCGGGATCGAGGAAAGCTCCTGGCTGCCGTACTGCTCGGTGAAGCTCGTCTCGAAGTTCTTCGGCGCCTGGGCGCCGAGGCTGACGACGAGGTTGCGGCCGAAGTCGTTCTTGATGTCCATCTGGAATTCGAAGTTCGACTTCGAGGTGCCGCGCAGCGACGGAAGCTGCGCCTTGACGGTGAGCTTGGCCGGCAGGTCCTTGGCGAGCGACACCGCGATCGGCAGCGTCTTCTCGATATTGGTGCCCTTGGCGGTCACCGTCAGATTGGAGGTGGTGCCGGTCGCGGCGTTTTCCGGAACGTCCAGGCGAAGCTGCAGCGAGGTCGAGTCGTTGGTGGCGACCATCGCGGCCGCGGCCGGCTGACCGCCGCCCAAGAGCGTCGCGGTCCAGCCCTGAGGCACGCCGCTGACCGTCAAGGTGTAGCGGTCCGGGTCGAGCGCGTAGTTGCGTAGCCGCAGATTGATGGTCGTGGTCGACCCCGGCCGTACCGTAATGGCCGGGTAGTCGGTCATCAGGAACAGGCCCTTCACCGGCGGCGGCGTGTCCTGCGCCGCAACCGAAGCGGCAGGCGCAAGCGCCAGCATCACAAGGGAAAGGAAGGAAGCAAACAATCTCATGGCGAAATCTCCCGGCCGCACCAGTTGGACCGTCGGAATCGCCCCCATCCAAATCGCCCGGTGGCCCGGACGCGTTTGGATTAAGGCACTATTCCTCCGATCGTGACGAAATCCGGGCGGAGAAGACGGATTTTATGAAGCTTTGGCAAGCCTCCCTGCGGCAAAAGGTCTATCCTGGGGCGGTGGGCGACAACTGGCCGCGGCACGCTCGGGCGATCGAAGCCCGGAACGGCGTGCGGGGCCGGCACGTTGATAGCAGTTTGGAGGCCCCCCATGATCGGCGCTGACCGCGTGGCTCTAATCGGCTGGATCTGGTTTCTCGCCTTGATCGGAATCGGCGACCTGATCGGTCGCTGGCTCGGCGTCCCCGGCACCGGGATGGTGATCGGCTTCATCGTCGCGCTCTGCAGCATTCCGGCATGGCCCTGGCTGCTACCGCGCCGCCTGGAAGACTGGATGTGCGATCCGCGGGCCTGATCTATTGCCACAACCACGAAGGGAACACGGCCCGGGCTTGGCGCGTTAGTTCGCCCGAGGAGTCCGCGCCATGGGCCGACGTGTTTTCATCGTGGGGTTTTTCTGGTTTGCATTCTGGATGATCTTGGCTGCCGCGATCGGCGGCTGGATGTCCGAGCCTGCCAACCGCGCGAACGGAATCTACTTCGGCTTCTTCAACGGAGCGTGGTGGGCGCTGCTGACAAGCTTTGGCTGGCCGTGGTTCATGCCGACCGCGATCGACCGTTGGATGTACCGGTCCGAGGTCGGCTAGGATTTGCCGCTATTTTTTTGCCGGTACGGACGTCGCGGCCAGCGCGTGTGCTTTGCTGGCTGCATCGCTCGCAAGCTGGAGCCAGGCTTCGGCGATTTCGAGCAGCGCAGCTTTATCCTTTGCATTCATTTTGTCGGCAAGCGCGGCACACTCGCGCGCGCGCTGAAGATATTCCGTGACACTCATGACGACCGCCTTTACCGGCAGCTAGTCCTTGTTGTCGCCGCCCTTCGCCATCGGGACCTCCGGCTGTGCCGGCGCACCGACAGCCAGCGCCGCGTGAAGCTGCAAAAGTCCGGGATCGCGCTCGCCTTCCGCCGCAGCCTCGAGAACGCGGGCGGCCAACGCCGACTTGCTCGTGCTGGCCTGCTGTCTCGGAGTCAAATTCAACCATGCGGCATCAAGCGATGACCGCAGCAGTTCAATTGTTTCCGGATCGAAGACGGCTCCGCCTGACATGACTGAAACCCAGGCCCCGTTGGGATTTGAGCGCGAAAGCGCTCCGATGTCCGTCCGCCAGCGAACACAAAGACGACAATATTCTCCCATTCACGGCCGATTATGTTGTCTACCCGAGCTTACTTGGGCCTATGTTCGATCTACCACTGACAACGAAATTAACGGCGTCAGTGGCTGAGAGACGCGACAGCGCTCCCGCCAATGTGCGGAAGGAGGCTTCGTGAACAATTCACCCAATCTGTTACTCGCGTCCGTTTCCGACGCCGTGTACGCGGCGCTCAAGCCGCACCTGAAAACGGTCGAACTGCAGCACGGCGCCGTCATCGGCGAAACCGGCGGCGCGGTCAAAAATGTGTATTTCCCGCATTCGGGAATCATCTCGCTGGTCGTCGAGATGAACACCGGCGACATGATCGAGTCGGCCATGGTGGGGCGCGACGGCGCGGTCAACGCGGCCGCCGCGCTCGACGGCAAGCTGTCGCTCAACAAGAGCATCGTGCAGCTTGCCGGCGTGGCGAGCGTGATCGCCGTGGAGCCGATTGCCGAGGTGGCCGACACTTTCCGCGACTTCCGCACGCTGCTGATCCGCCACGAGCAGGTTCTGTTCGCGCAGTCGCAACAGTCGACCGCCTGCAACGCCAGCCATCTCGTCGAAGCACGGTTGTGCCGCTGGCTGTTGCGGAGCCGTGACCTCGCCGGCACCGATGACTTGCTGATCACCCAGGAGTTTCTCGCCCAGATGCTCGGCGTCCGCCGCAGCAGCCTCTCGATCGTCGCCGGCACGCTGCAGAAGGCCGGGCTGATCCGCTACAAGCGCGGCCATGTCCATCTCGTGGACATCCAGGGGCTCAAGGATGCCTCGTGCGAGTGCCATGAGGCCGTCCGGGCGCACTACGAGCGGATGCTGCAGGAACATTGAAGATATTGGCGAATATTAGGGCTATGTCTGGAACCGACCGTATGCGACGATCATTGTTGTATTGAGCACCGAGGATGCCGGTAAATCCGGTACCGCCGCGAGTTGCGGCGGCTGAGTAACGATCAGCTCACCGGCTCAAGAACAAAAACAATGACGGTAGCGCCATGTCCCGGGCAACGTATTGCATTGAGCAAGCCAGTCGGTGCCGAGAGCTGGCGGCGCAAATGAGCAGCCAGCATGACGCCAAACGGCTGCGCGAGATGGCGGATGCCTACGACGCCGAAGCGCGATCCCTCGAAGGCCAGCCGGCGCAGCAGGAGATGCACGCGTACCAGCAGCAGCAGCCTCAATCTCCGGAACCTACGGGCGAGCCGCCGAAGAAGAAGTGATCGGCGGCACTGCTAGGCGCTTTGCACTCTGAGCACCTGCGGCCAGTCGACCTCGTCCTGCGCCAGCACCCAGGTTTCCTTCAGCGCGGCGTCGGTCCATTCGCGCCATGCCGGCAGCGCCATCACCGCATCCATGTAGGCCCGGGCCGGAGCATTCACCGTCACGTCGTAGGTGTGCAGCCGCGCCACCACCGGCGCGTACATCGCATCGGCCGCGCCGAACGCGCCGAACAGGAACGGCCCGCCGGGGCTGTAGCGCGCCCGGCAGTCGGTCCACATCGCCTCGATGCGGCGGACATTGCCGAGCGCCTCGTCGGACAGGTCGCGCTTCTTGACCGGCCGCCACATGTTCATCGGACAGGCGCGGCGAAGCGGCAGGAAGCCCGCATGCATCTCCGAGGCGATCGCCCGCGCATGAGCCCGCGCCGCGGCATCGGCCGGCCACAGGCCGGCGCCGGGAAACCGCTCGGCGAGGTATTCCAGGATCGCAAGCGATTCCCAGACGTGGGTGCCGTTGTCGTCCAGCGCCGGCACCTTGCCGGTGCCGGCGATCTTGGCGACATGCGCCTTGAAGTCCGGCGCGTCGAGCGAGATCACCACCTCGTCGAAGGCGATGCCAGCGACCTTCATCGCGATCCATGGCCGCATCGACCACGACGAGTAGTTCTTGTTGCCGATGATCAGCGTCAGCGCCACGATCCAATGCCCCTGCCCAATGCCCCTATCGCTTGGCCCGCACGCAGGCGGCAACCACCTCGAAATGGCCGCCGCGCGCGGCGCCGAGGCGGCAGGACGCGCTGTGCTCGCTCGGATAATAAGCGGCGACCGGACGGTTGGGGCTGCAATAGGCGCTGAGCAGAATCTCGTCGTCGTCGCACTCGGCGACGCAACTGCCTGCGCCGCAATCGGCGCGGACGATGCGGACGCTGGACTCGCCGGCCGCCGCGCGCGGGCCGGGCGGTCCTGGTGGTCCCGCAGGCCCCGCCGGACCGGGCGGGCCCGGTGGCCCCGCGAGGCGCTGCACGTCGGTTGCGCTCAGCGCGCGCGGCACCTCGGCGTGCGGCGTGCGCATCACGATCAGCACGAAGGTCGCGATGAAGCCGACCAGGCCCAGCGCGCTGAAGATGCCGAGCGTCCACATTTCGAGCGTCGACCAGCGCCGCGACGGTCGCGGAGGCGTTGGCACCGGAACCGGCTCAGGCGCCGCAGCCGGCGGACTGGATTGCAGATCGCTCATGCTTTCGGTTTGGGCTCGACCGCTTCGACCGGGCCGCCGGCCGTCTTCCAGGCGCCAAAGCCGCCGCGGACATGGGCGACCGGCTTCAGCCCCATCTGCTTTGCCGCCTGCGCCGCCAGCGCCGAGCGCAAGCCGCCGGCGCAGAAGAATACGAACTTCTTGTCCTCGGCAAACTTCGGCTTGTGATAGGAGCTCGCCGGATCGATCCAGAACTCCAGCATGCCGCGCGGGCAATGGAACGCGCCCGGCACCTTGCCGTCGCGCTGCAATTCGCGGATGTCGCGGATGTCGACCAGCACGGTGTCGTCGCGGCCGACCAGCTTGATGGCGTCCTCGACCGACAGCGTCTCGACCTCGCGCTCGGCCGCCTCGACCAGCGCCTTGGCGCTGGTGGTGATGGTCTGGGGCATCCCGTGTCTCCGTTTGGCGGAATGGTGGCAGAGGCAGCGGCCAAACGCTAGAGTTGGCGATGCACCCGCTGTTCTCGACGCTCGACCTCGTAGCGCTGGCCTGGTTCCTCGGCGCCTGGGCGGCCTATTCCGCGGTCCGGTCGCTGACCGAGAAGCGCATGCAGGGCCTCAATTCCGAGATGAACCGCTATCGCGACGTCTGGATGTTCCAGATGCTGGCGCGCGAGACCCGCATGGTCGACGCGCAGATCGTGGCGGCGCTGCAGAACGGCACCGCATTCTTCGCCTCGACTTCACTGATCGCGATCGGCGGCGCGCTGACCTTGATGCGCTCGACCGACAGCATCCTGGAGGTGGTGGCCGCGCTGCCGTTCGGCCTCTCGGTGACGCCGGTGCAATGGGAGGCGAAGACGATCGGGCTCGCCATCATCTTCGTTTATGCGTTCTTCAAGTTCGGCTGGACCTACCGGCTCTACAATTACGTGGCGATCCTGGTCGGCTCGACGCCGCCGGCCAAGGACAAGGACACGCCGGAGGCCAAGGCGCATGCCAACCGGGTCGGCCGGCTGTGCGAGGTGGCGGGCCGGCATTTCAACGCCGGCCAGCGCGCGTTCTTCTTCGCGCTCGGCTATCTCGGCTGGTTCATCAGCCCGTGGCTGCTGATGGTGACGAGCGTGGCGATCGCGGTGATCCTGTGGCGGCGGCAGTTCGCCTCGGATTCACGGCGCGCGCTGTTCGACGAGGATTAGCGCAGGAAGAGAAGCACGCCGAGCCCGGAGCTAAGCAGGACTCCGGCGGCGCTGAGCCCGGCGATCTTGACGTGCTGCAGCCAGAGCGGCGGGGCGGCGGCGGCCATTTCGGGTTCGTCGGATTCGAGCGCGGCCTGCCGCGCCGTGATCGCCATGTCCGACATCGAAGCCCCCGAATCGCGTGCCCATCCCAGGCTCCGCGATAGCAATCAGGGCTTAACGATTTGCCACCGGCTCCGGACCGGGCAGCAATTCCGAGGTGTAGCCGGCAAGCCTGTAAGCAATCAGGCCGACCCATTCCTTGGCGGCGTCATCGGCCTCGTTGAGCCCGGACAGCGGCCACGGAATGCGCCTGAGATCGCTCCAGCCGTTGCTTCGCCAATCGACCGGATAGGCCTCGACCGGAAAGCCCGCCTCGCGGAACGAGCCCATCGCGCGCGGCATGTGGATCGCCGAGGTGACCAGCAGCCAGCGCTCGCCGGGCTTGGGATCGATCAGCGCCTTGGTGAAGGTGGCGTTCTCGCGGGTGTTGCGCGAGCGGTCCTCCAGGGTCACGCGCGAGCGCGCAATGCCGAAGCTGTCGAACAGCTGCAGCATGAAGGCGGATTCCGGCGGGCCATGGCCGAGCAGCGCGGCGCTGCCGCCGGTGAAGACGATCCGCGCATCGGGGAAGCGGCGCGCCAGCGCGGCGATCTCGGTGACGCGCTCGGCGTTGCCGTTCAGCGAGACCATGCCGAGTGCAGCGGAGCGGCCCGGCTCGACGGCGCCGCCGAGCAGGATGATGCCGGTCGGCGCCTCGCCGCCGCCGGTCCAGCGCGGGAAGCGCTGCTCGAGCACCAGCACCAGCGCCCGGCCGGTTGGCAGCAGCCCGAGCAGCAGCACCAGGATAAGGCTTGTCTTCAGCAGCAACCGGCCGGCGCGGGCGAAGCGGCTGCACAGCAGGATGGCGCCGAGCGCCGCCAGCACCGTGACGAAATGCGATGGATAGATCAGATCGCCGATCGTCTTGGACAGGATGAAGAACATCCTAGGCCGGCGTCAGGCCGAGCCGTTCGTCGCGGCGGCGCAGCGCATAGACGAACGGGATCGACAGCAGCACCATCCAGGCCTTGCCGACGATCTGGCCGGCCAGGAAATCGAGCGAGCCGAAGGCGAGCCACAAGAAGATCATGGAATCGACGACGAGGCCGACCAGGCTCGAAGCCAGCACGGCGGCAACCAGGCCGCGGCGGGCGAGCGGCGTGTAGACCGCAAGATCGGCCGACTCCGACAGAAGGAACGCCACGCCCGAGGCGATCACCAGCGACGGCGGCGCCACCAGCGCCGACAACAGCGCGCCGACCACCACGGCACCGGCCGAATAACCGACGCCGAGGCGGCGCTGCACCAGATCGCGCAGCACCAGCGCGATGCCTATCATCAGCACGCCGGACGGCGCCATTAGCTGCGGCGCGACCGGGATGACGCAGGGCCCATCCGGCGCGCAGAACGTGCCGAGATGGCCGATCATCCAGTTGGCGGCGGGGATGGTCAGGCCGAAGGCGATCAGGAAGGCGATGCCTTCGATCCGGCGGCGTCTGTCGTTGGTCATGCTTTCTCCGAAACGAAACGGGTGTAGCCGTCTGCCCGAAGCTTGCAGGCCGGGCATGTGCCGCAGCCATAGCCCCAGGCGTGGCGATGGCTGCGGTCGCCGAGATAGCAGCTATGGGTGGCCTCGATCACCAAATCAAGCAGGGGTTGGTGGCCGATGTCCTTGGCGAGGGCAAAGGTGCCGGCCTTGTCGATCCACATCAGCGGCGTGTGCAGGACGAAGCGGCGGTCCATGCCGAGGCCGAGCGCGATCTGCATGGCCTTGATGGTGTCGTCTCGGCAGTCCGGATAGCCGGAATAGTCGGTCTCGCACATGCCGGCAACGAGGTGTTTGGCGCCGCGGCGGTAGGCCAGCGCGCCGGCGAAGGCGAGGAAGATCAGGTTTCGGCCGGGCACGAAGGTGGTCGGCAGACCGTGCTCGCCCATCTCGATCGCCATGTCGCGGGTCAGCGCGGTGTCCGAGATGGCGGCGAGCGCGTCGAGCTTGATCATATGATCGTCGCCGAGGCGGCTGGCCCAGCCGGCGTCGAGCCCGGCGATCTGCTCGCGGATGCCCGGCCGCACCGCGAGCTCGACGGCATGGCGCTGGCCGTAGTCGAAGCCGACGGTTTCGACCCGGCCAAAGCGCTGCAGCGCCCAGGCCAGGCAGACGGTGGAATCCTGCCCGCCGGAAAACAGAACAAGGGCGGTGTCGGGGCTGATCGTCATGCGGCCATGACTACAATATTTGGCGCCGCGTGTGACGACAGATGCGCTACAATTTTGGGCAATCTAGGGAGCGGACGGCATGGCCAATGCGCGCGGGATGATCGCGGTCGACAAGATGGGCACCAAGGTGCTGTTCATCAATCCGGTCACCTACCAGACCGAGGTGACGCTCGACGGCTTCGACAAGACGGTTCACGAGCTGCTGGTGATCCCTGACGAGAACCGCGCGTATGTGCCGATCTTCGGCGACGGCATCCACGGCCGAAACCCCAACCCGAAGCACTGGCTCTGTGTGTTCGACCTGGAGAAGCGCGCGCTGCTGACCACGATCGATCTGCGCCCCTATATCGCGCCGCATACGCTGAAGCTCGGCGCCCGACGGGCTGATCTACATCACCTGCGAGAACAGCGCCAAGGTGGTGGTGATCGACCGCCACGCCAACAGGGTGATCGACGCCATCGACTCCGGCTCGACCAACGGCCACCGCCTGATCATCTCGCCCGACGGCCAGCGGCTCTACACCGAGAACGAAGAGGACGGCACCGTGTCGGTGATCGACCTGCCGATGCGAAAGCTGATGGGCAAGATCAAGTGCCCTCGCCCGCTCGCCGGCATCGCGATCTCGGCCGACGGCAGGACCGTGGTCGCGGTCGACGACGCCGAGCCGAAGCTGATCCTGATCGACGCCGAGGCCGGCCGGGTCCGCGAGGAGGTCGTGCTGAAGGACGTGCCGAAGGCAGCCCAGATCGCCCGCTACGCGCCGGACAACAGCCTGATCGGGGTGACCTCGCTCAACAGCGACACTGTGAGCCTAGTCGATCCGTCGTTTCGGGAGCAGACTGCGATCAAGGTCGGCAACCAGCCGATGGATATGGCGTTCATCGGCGACGAGATGTTCGTGCCGTGCCAGGGCGACGGCTCGGTGCACGTGATCGACCTCAAGAGCAGAACGCACAAGACCAGCTTCCAAGCTGGCAAGGGCTGCGAGTTGGTCGGGTTCTTCTAATAGCGTCGGGTGGCACGACATCATCCCTCAGGAAGTACTGAGGGATGATGGTTCGCGGAGCGTGCGCAAACTCACTACATTCCTGACAACTTGTGCGTCAGACTTTCGAGTGCCTTCGCGGAAATGCCGGTCTCGACATATGCGTAGGCTTTCTCGCCGTGCAGGTTCCGGCCGCCGCTCGATATTCCTGCCATCGGATGGCTGAAATTCAGCTTGGCAAGCTGGTCCACGGTAAACAAGCTGGTCCACGGTAAAGAAGCCAATGTTCACGTGTTGGCTATACACGTCGACGCACTCTCCGATGTGAATAGGCCCTATATTTGCGTCGATGCAGAGCCGCAGTACGACATCGAACGAAATCGAGTGAGCGCTTGCATTAAAATTTGCCACGCAGACCTTGGCAGCAAAGACGTAGTATCGGGCTTCGACGCAACTGTTGCCTAGAGGAATGCGTTGCCGGTTTCCAGCGATTTCAATTTCCAAAAAGAAATTTCCGCCATCCTCAATGACCCTGATGCAAGCACGCGCCTCAAGGCACTTGTCGCCGTCGAACGGAATATGCACGCACCATTTTTTACCCGCACAGGCTTCCCAGATGACTCCCATGATCATTCCCTCCTTTGCCGACCCAAGACAGTTGCCGGCGCGCGGTCGCCAACGCGCCGGAGCAATCTTGACTCAACCTATACGGGAATACAATCATAAATTGTATATCAAAATTATACTCCCTTTGGGAGTAGTGTGTTGGCATTCGGCCGCATAGCGATGGCGCGTAAAAAAGTCATAAGGTGACCGGGTTCGACGTTGGGGGTCACGAACCACAGGCACTGGCTCTTTGCCAAAATGCGACTTTGCGACCCCCCTGACGTTTTGCGCGGCGCGCCAAAGCCAAAAAGGGAGCGACCCGAATGCATCCGCTGTCGCAACGGCTTGGTTCGATACTTCCCGCGGCGTTGCTCGCCTTCGCGATCTTTCTGGGCCCGGCGCGCGCCGACGATTATCCCGACCGGGCGATCACCTTGATGGTGCCGCTCGCGGCGGGCGGCGGCATGGACTTCATCGCCCGGACCATCGCGCAAAAGCTGACGGAGCGGCTCGGCAAGCCGGTGCTGGTGGAGAACCGGCCCGGCGGCGGCACCATCGTTGCGACCGTCGCCGAGGCCAAGGCGCCGCCAGACGGCTACACGCTCCTGCTGGTGCCGGGCTCGACGCTCACCACCAATGCCACCGTGTACAAGAGCCTGCCCTACGATCCGCGCAAGGACTTCGTGCCGATCGCGTTGACCTCGGAGGTGGCGTTCACGCTGGTGGTCAATCCGTCGCTGCCAATTCATTCGATCGCCGAGCTGGTCGCGTATGCCAAGGAGCATCCGGGCGAGCTGATCGTCGGCACCTCGGGGATCGGCACCACCACGCATCTGGCTGGCGAAATCCTGGCCAACAAGATGGGCATCAAGCTGCGCTACGCGCACTACCGCGGCAGTCCGCCAGCCATGAACGACGTGGTCGCCGGCAACACCCAGATGATGTTCTCCGATCCGGTCACCGGCGGCGAACTCGCCAAGGCCGGCAAGGTGCGCGCGCTCGCTGTGACGTCGAAGCACCGCATCAGCGTGTTCCCCGATCTGCCGACGATCGAAGAAGCCGGCGTTCCAGGCTACGAGGCGACCAACTGGCACATGCTGCTGGCGCCGGCGCACACCCCGGACAAGATCGCGGAAAAGCTTTCGGCCGAGGTGCGCGCGGTCACGGCCCTGCCCGATGTCCATGCCAATATCGTCAAGGTCGGCCTGCTGCCGCGGGAAAGCCCGCCGCTCAAGGACATGCCCGCGTTCCTCGACGCGGAGATCACGATGTGGGGCAAGCTGATCAACCAGATCGGGCTGGCCGGAACGCTGTGACCGACCTCAGCCTTGTCGCCGACCGTCTCATCGCGGCCTATGACGGCGCCACGACCTTGCCGCCGATCACGGCCGGCGCGCCGGAATTCTCGGTGGCGGACGGCTATGCCGTGCTGGCCGATATCGAACGGCGGCGGCGCGCAGAGGGTTGGCGCGCGGTCGGCCGCAAGATCGGCTTCACCAACCGCACCATCTGGCCGCGCTACGGCGTCTATCAGCCGATGTGGGCGCATGTCTGGTCGCACACGGTGCATTTCGCCGACGGCGACGAGGCGACACTGCCGCTCCGCGGCATGGTGCAGCCGCGGATCGAGCCCGAGGTCGCGTTCAAGCTGAAGGGGCCCGTGCCGGTCAGCGACGATCCCGCTGCGCTGCTGTCGGCGGTCGAATGGATGGCGCCCGCCTTCGAGATCGTGCAGAGCCATTTCCCGGATTGGACATTCAAGGCGGCCGACTGCACCGCGGCGTTCGGCCTGCATGGCGCGCTGGTGATTGGCAGCCCGGTGCCGGTCACCGAGGCCAACCGCGCGGCAATGGCTGCGGCGCTGCCGGTCTGTCAGGTCACGCTCGGGCGCGGCGACAGCATGATCGACCGCGGCGTCGGCTCGAACGTCCTGGACAGCCCGGCGCTGGCGCTCGGCCACCTCGCCCGGCTGCTGGCCGGGCAGCCGGACGCTGCTCCGCTCGGCGCCGGCGAGATCGTCACCACCGGCACCATCACCGACGCCTGGCCGGTCAAGCCCGGCGAGGTGTGGGCGTCCGATTACGGGGATTTGGGTCTCCGCGGCCTGACGTTAAGGCTTGCCTAAGCGTCCGGCCCCTGGGTCGGGAACCGGACAGTCTCCTCGCACGTTGCCTGTGACCGCGAAGCAACGGAGCATGGCCATGGCGACGACCATTCATCAGTCTTCGGATCAGTATCTGCAGGCGTTGGGCGAAGCGGTGGTGCGTATCTGGAGCCTTTTGCCGCCGGAGGTGCAGCAGCACCTGTTCGAGGAGGCGGCCTCCCACGAAACCAAGACGCGGTCGCAGCTCGCGGTGTTTTTGCATGACAAGCATCCGCGCACCTGTGCCTCGTTGAAGGCGAACGCGGTGATCGAGCCGGACAGCCTCGGCGGCTAACTGGCGATCCTTTGCAGTGAAGCGTTCGCAACGAGCTCGCTTCCCCTCTCCCCTTGAGGGAGAGGGTGCGTGAGCGGAGGCGATAGCCGAGCGAACGCGGGAGAGGGGTTTTTTTCGCAGCGTTTTCGAAGCGAACCCCTCTCCCGGCTCGCGCTCGCTATCGCTCCGCGCGATCCACCCTCTCCCTCAAGGGGGAGGGGAAGCGCGTGCGCAGCACCGCTTGTCAATCGGAGACGAATGCTTTCGCTTCTCAGCGTCAGCTCACGATGTTGCCGTGCGGGCTCGCCAGCGCCGCGATGTCCTTCATCTCGGCCGGCGTCAGCGCAAAGTCGAAGATCGCGGCGTTTTCCTTGAGCCGCTCCGCGCGACTGGTCTTCGGGATCACGATGATGTCCTGCTGCACCAGATAACGCAGGCAGACCTGCGCCTCGGTCCGGCCGTGCGCCTTGCCGATCCGCGCCAGCACGGCGTCGCCCTTGATACGGCCACGCGCGATCGGCCTGTAGGCGGTGACCGACAGTCCGGCCTTACGGCTTGCCGCGATGGTCGCGGTCTGGTCGTTGTAGGGATGCAGCTCGATCTGGTTGTTGACCAGCGGCTCGGTCGAAAGCTTCACCGCCTCCGCGATCAGTCCCGGATTGAAATTCGAGACGCCGATGTGCCGCGCCACGCCCTCGCGCTTCATCTTGCAGAGCGCGCCGATGGTTTCCTTGAGCGGCACGCTGGAGTTCGGCCAGTGGATCAGCAGCAGGTCGACCTGGTCGAGCTTGAGCTTGCGGAGGCTGTCGCGGGCCGAGCGCTCGAAGTCGCCGGCGCGAAGCTCGCTCGACCACACCTTGGTGGTGATGAAAACTTCATCGCGCGGTACGCCGGAGGCGCGCAAGCCTGCGCCGACCTCGTCCTCGTTGCGGTACATCGCGGCGGTGTCGATGTGACGATAGCCCAAACCGAGCGCCGCCTCGACCATTTGCGCACAGGACTTGCCGCGCAGGTCCCAGGTGCCGAGCCCGATCAGCGGGATGCGGGCGCCGTTTGCTTCAATTGTTTGCACGCCGACGACAATGCCGCATCAGCCGGAAGGTGCCAACCCGCTACGCGGATTTCCGCCCGAGCACCCGGAACGCCACGTCGGGTGCCTCATCCAGCAGCCGCAGCAGCGCCCGCGCCGGCCCACGCGGATGGCGCTTGCCCTGCTCCCAGTTGCGCACCGTTTCGATCGGCACGCCGATCCGGGCGGCGAATTCCGCTTGCGTGAGACGGACCTGGGCACGGATGCGGCGCGCATAATCGGCGTCGACCTGCGGCGGCCGGCCGGGCTGGATCGAGGGCGCCAGGATACGGTGGTCCGCCTCGGGCGGCACCGGCGGCATCGACCGCTCGCTGCCGTCGGAGAGGATTTCGACCAGACGCCCGTCCGCTTTCAGCCGCACCCGCATCATCATGGCCTCCTGTGGTTCAGGGGCCGAGGCGTGGACTGATTTGGTTAACGAGACGTTACTTGCGCGGCCATTGGGTTGGTCGCGCGCCCGGTCAATATGGTTCGATGGCCGGATGGGCCAGTGAACCAGACGTCACCAGGTGACACCGTATCGCTTGGCAATGCGGCGGGCTTTTTCCTCGTCGGTCTCGCGCCGCTTGACGACCGGCTTTTTCTTTTCCGCGTCAGCGGGCTTGCTATCAGCCGACTTGCTCTCAACCGGCTTGCTTTCGACCGGCTTGCTTTCGACCGGCGTCCGCTCAACCGACTTGGTCGGCTCGGCAGCCTTGGATTCGGCCTGCTTGGGCGGCTCGACCGGATCCATCTTGAGCTTCATCGGATCGGCCGGCTCCAGATTGAGCGACCGCTGCTCGGTCTGCTTCGGCGGACTGGCATCGAGCCCGCCGCTCGCCTGCGCCAGCCGCATCGGCTCGCTGGCGTAGGCCGCCGGCGCCGCAACAACGAGCGCGACCGTCAGCAGTATCTTGCGCATGTTCGCCTCCACTTATTCGCCGAAGCGTAATGAGCCGGCCACCCGTGTCAATGCCTACGCGGTCTTCTCGAAAATCTCCCGGCCGATCAGCATGCGGCGAATTTCGCTGGTGCCGGCGCCGATCTCGTAGAGCTTGGCGTCGCGCAACAGCCGCCCGGTCGGGTAGTCGTTGATGTAGCCGTTGCCGCCCAGGCACTGGATGGCGTCGAGCGCCAGCTTGGTGGCGTTCTCCGCCGCGTAGAGAATGGCTCCGGCGGCGTCCTCGCGGGTGGTGCGGCCGTCGTCGCAGGCCCGCGCCACCGCGTAGACATAGGCGCGGGTGGCGTTCATCGAGACATACATGTCGGCGAGCTTGCCCTGCATCAATTGGAAGCTGCCGATCGGCTGGCCGAACTGCTTGCGCTCATGGACGTAGGGGATCACCACGTCGAGGGCCGCCTGCATGATGCCGATCGGGCCCGCCGCCAGCACCACGCGCTCATAATCGAGACCGGACATCAGGATGTTGACGCCGCCGCCGAGCGTGCCGAGCACGTTCGCCTCCGGCACCTCGCAGTCCTGGAACACCAGCTCGCCGGTGTCGGAGCCGCGCATGCCGAGCTTGTCGAGCTTCTGCGCCGTGGAGAAGCCCTTCATGCCCTTCTCGATCAGGAAGGCGGTGATGCCGCGGGCGCCCGCCGCCGGATCGGTCTTGGCATAGACCACCAGGGTCTCGGCCTCCGGCGCGTTGGTGATCCAGAACTTCGAGCCGTTGAGGACGTAGCGGTCGCCCTTCTTCTCGGCGCGGGTTTTCATCGAGACCACGTCGGAGCCTGAACCGGGTTCGGACATCGCCAGCGCGCCGACGTGCTCGCCGGAAATCAGCTTCGGCAGGTATTTGCGGCGCTGGGCGTCGCTGCCGTTCCGCCTGATCTGGTTGACGCAAAGATTGGAGTGGGCGCCATACGACAGCCCGACCGAGGCCGAGCCGCGCGAGATTTCCTCCATCGCCACGCAATGCGCGAGGTAGCCGAGCCCCGCGCCGCCGTATTCCTCCTCGACGGTGATGCCGTGCAGGCCGAGCGCGCCCATCTGCGGCCACAGATCGCGCGGAAAGGTGTTGGTCTTGTCGATCTCGGCGGCGCGCGGCGCGATCTTGTCGTCGGAGAAGCTTCGCGTGGTGTCGCGAAGCATGTCGATGTCGGAGCCGAGCCCGAAATCGAAGCCCTGCCAGGCGTTGGGGATCATGCGCGCGCCCACCCTTTGGGCATGATCCTTATCCGAAAACCGGTTCCCACTTTTCGGGGATCATGCCGGGCGCATTATACAGCGCAAAGACAAGATCAGGCCACGGCCGCCTGTTGCGGCGCATTCTCGGCCAGCAGCCGGTCGAGCGCCTCCGCCGGACCCGGCCGGGCGAACAGATAGCCCTGCATCTCCTCGCAGCCGGCAAGCCGCAGCAGCACGCGCTGCTCCTCGGTCTCGACGCCTTCGGCCAGCAACGTCAGGTCGAGCGCGCGGCCAAGCCCCACGATCGCCTGCAGCAGCGCGTGGCTTGCGACATCGCGGCCGAGCGGGGCGACAAAGCCGCGGTCGATCTTGAGCTTGTCGAAGTTGAAGCGCTGCAGATAGGTCAAGCTGGAATAGCCGGTGCCGAAATCGTCAAGCGCCAAGCGCACGCCCAGCACCTTCAACGCATCGAGGCGATCCTTGGCCTCCTCCGGCTTGTCGATCAGCACGCCCTCGGTGACCTCCAGCATCAGCCGGGCCGGTGCCACCCGGTACTCGACCAGCATGCCGGCGATGGTCTCGACGAGGCCCGCGTCGCGCACCTGCACTGGCGACAGGTTGACCGCGACATAGATGCCCGGCCAGCGCGCGGCATCTGCCAGCGCGCGCCGCAGCACGAATTCGCCAAGCTCGCCCATCAGGCCGCATTGCTCGGCGACCGGAACGAAATCCATCGGCGGGATGACGCCGCGGACCGGATGGGTCCAGCGCAGCAGCGCCTCGGCGCCGCGGATGCTGTTGCCGTCGGCGGACACGATTGGCTGGTAGTGGACGTCGAGCGTTTCGTGATCCAGCGCGTGGCGCAGCTCATGCTCCAGGAAGCGGCGGTCGTCGAACTCGACCTCCATCGCGGGCTCGAAATGCGCCATGCCGCCGCGCTGCTTTTTCTTGGCGGCGCGAAGCGCCAGATCGGCACATCGCATCAATTCGTCGCGGCCCTGCGCGTCGCGCGGGGCGTGGCCGAGACCCGCGGTGATGCCGACCTGCACCGCCTGATCGCTGAGCCAGAACGGCCGCGCCAGCGCGCCGGTCAGCGCCGCCACGGTGGCTTCGGCCGAGCGGCTGTCGGCGCCGGTGATCACCAGCGCGAATTCATCGCCGTCGAAGCGGCCGCAGACAGCTCGCGCCGGCAGCATGTCCTTGATCCGCGCGGCGACCGCCTTCAGCAGATCGTCACCCATGCGATGGCCGAGCGCGTCGTTGACGTCCTTCAGGCCATCGAGATCGAGAAAGCAAAGCGTCACCACCTCGCCGTGGCCGCGTCCGGCAAGCGCCTGGTCGATCAGCCCGATCATCTTGCGGTGGTTGGGCAGGCCGGTGAGCATGTCCTCATAGGCAAGCGTCCAGGCAAGCCGCTCGCTTGAGCCGAGCTTGCCGACGGCGCGATGAACCTGCCAGAGCGCGATGCCGGCGAACACCACGAGGAACAACCCGGTCAGCGCCATCAGCGGCTTGAGTGTGCCGAGCGCGTTGCTCATGGAGCGATCCGGCAGCCAGGAGAACCAGCCGATGATGCGACCGTTGCCGTTCAGCACCGACTGCACCTCGCGGTCGCCGCCGACCGGCTCGGTCTCGAAGCGCAGGTCCTTGAGGCCCGCGGTGCGCTCCATGTTCCTGATGTGGCCGGGATCGAGCGCCGTGAAGTTCGCGCCCGACGAGCGGATGTCCTCGATGGCGCCGAGCAGGGCTGCGCGCCGCTCGATGTTCTGGCGGTCGTCGGCCTGGCGCACCAGGACAAAGCCGATGATGGCGCAGAAGAAGGTCGCGCTCAGCACGAACAGGCCGAGGGTGGCGACCAGCCGCGGGGTCCACAGCCGCCGGGACGGCGGCCGCTGATCGGTCAACGCAACACTCATACCGAATTACCCACCTGACTGAGGCCCACAATCACGGGATTGAGCGTAATGGCGGATGGTTAACGCCCGGTAGCGGCGCGGCGACCGTGGCTCGAGGCGCAGGACAAGCCTCGTTGACCTCGCTTTGTTATTTCCGGAACGGGGGCTTGGGATTGAGCGCCTTCCAAAAAAGCAATGCCACCCCTGCCAGGCAGCCCATGCCGACAAGGTATCCCAGGAATTGCCAGACGTTGTTCATCGCTTCACATCACAACGTGGGCCCGCCGCCGACGGACGTGTTTATGAACCCCGCCCTAGCCGATCTGCGTCAGCACGATCAGCACCACCGTCACGGTGATCGCGCCGCCGATCCGCGTGGCGATCTGCGCGAATGGCATCAGCTGCATCCGATTGGCCGCCGTCAGGATGGCGACGTCGCCGGTGCCGCCCTGCCCGCTGTGGCAGGCCGTGACGATCGCGGTGTCGATCGGATACATCTTCAGCCAGCCGCCGACGACGTATCCGGTGCCGATGATCGCCACCACGGTCGAGACGATAGTAATGAGATAGGGCACGGTGAAGGCC
The DNA here is from genome assembly GCA_963785665.1 of uncultured Alphaproteobacteria bacterium. Classification (GTDB taxonomy): domain Bacteria; phylum Pseudomonadota; class Alphaproteobacteria; order Rhizobiales; family Xanthobacteraceae; genus Z2-YC6860. Next base: position 69,949 of record CAWAWF010000008.1, on the reverse strand, counting down.
GCGACCAGCTTGTCCCACGGCGTCAGCGAAACGCCGATCGCAAACAGCAGCGGATAGGTCACCGCGGTCGAGAAGAACTTGTAGACGTGGAAGGCGCCAAGCTGCAGCGACGGCGACACCGCGCGCGCGAGCTTAAGAAAGACGGCGATGACGAGCATCGCCACCGGCGCGGGAAAGCCGAACAGCCGCTGCGTCAAGGCGCCGATCAGGTAGAGCGTCACCGCGGTCACGACGGCCGCGGCAATCGTCGTCACATCGACGTGGTCGTCGGCGGACTCTTCCTCGAACTCGATCTCGTCATGCTCGCCCGGCTGCAGGCGTCCCTCGCCGGTCAGATGAGGGTACCGCTTGCCGACAAAGTTCAGCGTGCCGGCCAGCAGGATGGCGGTCAGGCTGCCGAGCATCACCGGCGGCAGCACCTGGGCGAACAGGTCGCCCTGCGGCTGATGCAATATCGTGGAATAGCCGATCGACAGCGGGATCGCGCCCTCGCCGACGCCGCCGGCCATGATCGGCACGACGACAAAGAAGAACGTGTGGTGGGCGCCGAGACCGAGCAAGGTTCCGACCAGCGTCCCGACCACGCCGCCAACGACGGAGCCGGCGGCGAGCGGAAGGAAAATCTTGAGGAAGCCCTGGACCAGGACGCCGCGGTCCATGCCGAGAATGCTGCCGACGATGATGCAAGCGATGAACAGGTAGAGGAAGTTCGAGTTCTTGGTGAAAACCGTCACCGAGTCCAGGATCGAGGCCGGCAGCAGGTGATGGAACGCCAGGAACGACGGAATGAATGTAGCGAAGATCGCGGCCGCTCCGATGCTGCGGATGATCGGAATGCGCTTGCCGAGTTCGGCGCAGGTGAAGCCACCCAGCGACAGCAGCACGATCGCCATCAGGATGTCGGACGGCACCGTGCCGGTTGCGGCGAACCCGCCGATCACCGCAAACAGGATCACAAACACTGGAAGCGGAATGATGCCGATCTTGAAATCGACGAGCGACCACCAGCCCTCGGGCCAGAAGCCCCGACGCGCGGTTTCCCCGGCCGGCGCTGCCGCCTTGGTGTCCTGCATATGATGCTCCCCAGTGCCGCTGTTTCTTGTGGCTCCGGAGCGTCAGGCGCCCGGTTGTCGATAGCCTAGCACCCGAACGCCCGCCCGCAATATGCGGCGGGCCGGGGCGTTGGCCTATTTCAAGCCGAACCAGAACGTGGCGATCGTCAGAAATGCGAAGAAGCCGACCACGTCGGTGACCGTGGTGACGAACGGGCTCGACGCCACCGCCGGGTCGAACCGCAACCGGTAGAGCGCCAGCGGAATGAGGATGCCGCCGAGCGCCGCGGCGATCATATTGCAGATCATGGCAAGGCCGATGACGACGCCGAGGCCCGGCACCTTGAACCAGGCCCAGGCGGCGACGCCGGTGATAACGGCGAAGGCGAGCCCGTTGATCACCCCGACCAGCAGTTCGCGGACGATCACCCGCCAGGCATTGGCGTCGGTCAATTCCGAGGTGGCGAGCGCGCGCACCGCCACCGTCATGGTCTGGGTGGTGGCGTTGCCGCCCTGGCTTGCCACGATCGGCGCCAGCACGGCGAGCGCCACCATCTTTTCCAGCGAGCCCTCGAACAGCCCCAGCACCGACGAAGCCAGGAACGCCGTGGCGAGATTGATCAGCAGCCAGTTGAAGCGGCCCTTGGCGATCTGCCAGACCGAGTTCGGCGAGCTCTTCGTCGTGGGTGACGCCGCCCAGCGCCCGGATGTCCTCCTCGGCCTCCTCCTCGATGACGTCGACGATCTCGTCGTGGGTCAGCACGCCGACCAGCCGCTCGCCATCGTCGACCACCGGCGCGGCGACGAGGTTGTAGCGCTCGAACATGCGCGCCACCGCCTCCTGGTCCTCGGTGGCGCGGACCCGGCGGCGGTCGGGGTCCATCAGGTCGGCAACGGCGATCGGCCGCTTGGTGCGAAGCAGCCGGTCGAGCGCAACGGCGCCGAGCAGCTTGCGGTCGTCGTCGACCACGTAGAGTTCGAAGAAGCGGTCCGGCAGTTCGGCTGTGTCGCGCATGTGGTCGATCGCGGTGCCCACCGTCCAGGTTGGCGGTACCGCGATGAACTCGGTCTGCATGCGCCGGCCGGCCGAGTTCTCCGGGTAGTGCAGGATGCGCTCGACGGCGCCGCGCTCCGGCGACGGCATCTGCTCGAGGATTTCGTCCTGCTCCTGCTTCGGCAGGTCCTCGAGGATGTGCGCGGCATCGTCGGAATCGAGATCGCGGACGCCCTCGGCGACGGTTTTAGGCAGCAACTCCTCGAGGATGTCCTCGCGGACGGCGTCCTCGACCTCGGTGAGCGCGGTGAAGTCGAAGTCGCGGCCCAGCAGCTCGACGAAGCGGGGCCGCAGATCGGCGTCGAGCGCCTCGATCAGGTCGCCGGTATCCGCCTCGTGCAACTCGCCGACCAGCGCCTGCAGGGCGCGGGCGTCGTTGCCCTCGATCGCCGCGGTCGCCTGCTCGATGAAACCGGCGCGGATGGCGCCGTCCTCGTCGCGCAGCGGCGCAGCCGCCGGGACCTCGGTCATGTCAGCCTGCTCGACCATGCTGACCTCGCCGCCGCGCGCCCACGATAAAGGGAGGAGTTGGCGCGCTTGTACGCCCGGGATTTGCCACTGGCAATCGACACGCGCGACGCGCGTTAAGGACGCCCCTTAAAGATGAATCCCGATAGTTCGCCGCGCGCCGCTGCGTCGCCGCCTCCGGAAGCTATGGTGCGCCTGAATTTGCGGGACTCTCACCGTCATGACGTGGCGCGTCGTTTTCCTGATCGCATTGATGCTGGTCGCGCTCACGACGGCAAAGTCGCGCGCCGCCGACTGCCCGGGCAACCCGGACGCGCTTGGCACCAGCCGGGTGATGCAGATCGATCCCCGGCAATTCCCTCGCATCGGCACCGTGAATTACAGCCAGTCGCTGCCGCTCGAGGACAAGGAGGTCGTGCTGACCTTCGACGACGGCCCGCTGCCGCCCTACACCAACCGCGTGCTCGACGTGCTGGCGGAGAATTGCGTCAAGGCCAACTACTTCCTGGTCGGGCGCATGGCCCGCGGCTACCCCGATCTGGCCCGGCGCATTCGCGCCGAAGGGCACACCATCGGCACCCACAGCGAGAACCATCTGCTCGGCTTCGATCACGCGTCGATGGACACGGTGAAATCCGAGATCGAGCAGGGCATCGTCTCGGTCGGCCGGGCGCTGGGCAGCCCGCGCGCGGTGTCGCCGTTCTTTCGCATTCCGGGTTTCCTGCGCCGCCGCGAGGTCGAGGGCTACCTGCAGTCCCGGCATCTGGCGACCTGGAGCGCCGACCTGGTGGCCGACGACTGGCGGCATATCAACGCCTCCGAGGTGGTCCGCCGCGCCATCGCCCGGCTCGACGAGCGGGGCAAGGGCGTGCTGCTGCTGCACGACATCCAGCCGGCGACCGCGCTGGCGCTGCCCGAACTGCTGCGCGAATTGAAAGCGCGGGGCTATCGCATCGTGCAGGTGGTGCCGGGCCGCCGCGAAATGGCGGTGCCGATGGCGTTGGCCACGCCGCCTTTGCCGGACGAGATGCCAGCGATCGCGGTGGCGAAGCGGGAGCCTGTGCTCGCCGCGATCGTTCCACGCCCGATCGAGCCGCTTGTCGCAGAAGTGCCTGCCCTGCCCGTCCTTGCCGCCGACAGCATGGCGCGCGCCGACACCGACATCGCACGGCCGCTCACCTCGGACCAGCGGCCATCGCGCAACACCACGACGTCGGACAAGCCCTGGCGTTGAGTTTCCTGAGCTGCTGGCTGAATTGCACAACGTTGCTCCATCATCCTGAGGTGCGCGCGCTTTCTTGCGCGCCTCGAAGGATGATCGGCCCCGGCGTTGCAGCGCCTGGGCCGTCGCCCTTCGAGACTCGCCGCTTCGCGGCTCGCACCTCAGGGTGACGGGACCGCGCTTGAGCCAGACAATCGCCTAGGTCAGCTCGACCGTCATCGGATTGTACGAGTAGAGCCAGGCGTTGCGGTCCTCGCCCTCGTCGCGTTTGGAGAACCGCGCCCGGATTTCATCCTGGGTCGGCAGATGGAACAGCTCGCGGTTGGCGCTTGATTGCAGCACCACCTTGGCGGTGCGGTCGACGCGGTTGCGCTGATAGATTTGCAGCGCCTGCGCGATGTCGTCGGTCATGCCGAGCGCCCGCATCAGCACCGCGCCGTCCTCGATCGCCATCGCCGCGCCCTGCGCGAGATACGGCAGGCTCGGATGGGCGGAATCGCCGAGCAAGGTGACCCGCTTCGAGCTCCAGTCGCGGATCGGCGGCCGGTTGAACAGTGACCACAGATAACACTGGTCCTTGTCGGCCGAGTCGATGATGGTCTGCAGCGCCGAATACCAGCCGGCGAAGTGTTCCTTGAGATTGGCCCAGGATGTCTTGACGGTCCAGGATTCCTCGGAGACCTCGTCGGTCTCGACGCAGCCGACGAAATTCAACAGCGCGCCGTTGCGAAGGTAGTAGCAGACGACGTGGCCGTGCGGCCCCATGAACACCGACATCACCCGTTCAAGCAGGTCCTTCGGCAGCCGCTCGGTCGGCACCACGATGCGCCAGGCGGCGTCGCCGGTGTAGGTCGCGGGCGTCACGCCGAACAGTTGGCCGCGCACCACCGACTTCACGCCATCGGCGCCGATCAGGATGTCACCCTTGGCGGAGCTGCCGTCGGCGAAGTGCAGCTCGACGCCGGAAGCGGTCTCGGTGAAGCCGGTCGCCTTGTGGTTCAAGCGCACCACGGCGGGATCGAGCTCTCGGGCGCGGGCGGCCAGCAGGTCGTGCAGGTCGGCGCGATGAAGCTGGGTGTAGGGCGCGCCGTGCAATTCTTCCTGCGACAGCGAGAAGCGCTGCACCACCTCTCCGGTGTCGTGCAGGCGGAACACATAGGCCTCAGGCTTCACGCCCACCGCCAGCAACGCATCTTCGAGGCCAAGATGGCGCATCACATGCATGGCATTGGCGCTGACCTGGATGCCGGCGCCGATCTCGGCGAGCTGGGGCGCCTGCTCGTAGACTTCGACCTTGTGGCCGGCCTTGATCAGGCATGCGGCGGCGGTCAGCCCGCCGAGGCCGGCGCCGGCGATGAGGATGCGATGTTGCGTCATGTCAGAGGCGAGCCCCGCCCTTGGCAGCATCCCGTCATATCACCGAACCGGCACACGGCGGCAGAGCCGGAAAGGCTGGGCCGCCTTGCGCCGATGGATCGGTGAAAAAGCAGGGACTTTAGGTTGGTGCGGTCAAGAGGACTCGAACCTCCACGCCTTGCGGCGCTAGCACCTCAAGCTAGTGCGTCTACCAATTCCGCCATGACCGCATTGAGTGACGCCGGCCGAACGGTTCGGCGTCGGATTGCGGGCGATGTAACAAATCAGCCCGAAGCGTACAAGAGCCAACGATTTTCAGAGATTTTGAGGCTACGCGCTATGAAGACGGCCGTGAACAGCCTTTTGGGCGGCCTCTGGAAAGGATCAGCGGGCGTCCGGCGCGCGCGGCAGCAGTTCCTTGACTTCGACCGCGATCCGGTTGCCCTGGACCACCACGATGCCGCGAGCGACCGGGAAGTTGTTGGCCAGGATCTGGACCTCGTCCTCCTCGGTCGCGTCGAGTTCGATGACGGCGCCGCGCCCGAGCCGAAGCACCTGGTGGACCGGCATGTCGGTGGAGCCGAGCACAACCTGAATATCGAGGGAAACCTGGTCGATCGTGGCCATTCGAATCCTTATCTGCGGGACGAGCCGAGCTGAACGTCACGTCAACATGGTATGGTGAACGAGTGGTTAATACGCGATCCAGCCTGTTCGAGCTGACGCCGGCCGCTGCCATGCCGCCGGTGCAATGGCGCATCAGCGACGCCCCGGTCGCATACGACGAGGCGCTCGCTGCCATGGACGAGCGGGTGGCGGCGATCGCGGCGGGGAGCGCGCCGGAGCAAGTCTGGCTGCTGGAGCATCCGCCGCTCTACACCGCCGGCACCAGCGCCCGGCCGCAGGACCTGATCGAGGCGCGGTTTCCGGTACACCAGACCGGCCGCGGCGGCCAGTTCACCTATCACGGGCCGGGCCAGCGGGTGGCCTACGTGATGCTCGACCTGAACCGGCGCAAGCCCGACGTGCGGGCCTTCGTCGCCACGCTGGAGGAATGGATCATCCGCACGCTCGGCGCCTTCAACGTGCGCGGCGAGCGGCGCGAGGATCGCATCGGGGTCTGGGTGCGGCGGCCTGACAAGGGCCTTGATCGTCAAGGTTTGGGCTTCGAGGACAAGATCGCAGCGCTCGGCATCCGGGTGCGCAAGTGGGTGACCTTGCACGGCATCGCCATCAACATCGAGCCGGAGCTGTCGCATTTCTCCGGGATCGTGCCGTGCGGCGTGTCGGAGCAGCGCTTTGGCGTGACGAGCTTTGCCGATCTGGGATTGCCTGTGACGATGAACGAGGTCGACATGGCATTGCGGCGCGAGTTCGAGGCGCTGTTCGGACCAACCGCGCGCTAGACCGTCGGCAGCACCGCGAAGGTTTCGCGGCCGCGAAGCTTCAGCTCGTCAGCCGTTGCCTCGCGCTGATCGACGCTTTCGACGCGGGACGACGGTGGTCCCTTGCGGCACGTCTCGATGACGGCATCGACCGCCGCCGCGTCGCCGGACAGCACCGCCTCGACGGTGCCGGTGCGGCGGTTGCGCACCCAGCCTTCGAGGCCGTGGCGTGCCGTCACCTCCTCGACGAAAGCGCGGAAGCCAACGCCCTGGACCCGGCCGCGGAACACCACATGACGGACGACCTTCACCGGAACTCTCCGATCTTGCGTGCATCGGCGCCGCGCGGACGCGTCGCCGCAAAGGCTTCCAGCGAACGGATGTAGGCCTCCGGCAGTTCCCACTGCCGCGCCGCCGCGATGACAAGCTCCATGTAACCGGGCTTCGGCCGCCCCTCGCCGTTCGGTCGCGCGAAATAGACCAGCGCCGGTACGAGGCAGCGCTTGCGGCGCACCGGGACAATGGCGGCGCGGTAGAGTCCGGCTTCGACATTCTCCCAGGCGTCGAGCAGCACGCGGTCGCGCGGCGTGATCCGCCACAGCACGCCGTGCACGGCCTGTCCCCGCTCCGGCTCGACCGAGGCGTAGCCGTCGGCGGTGATGATGAAACGATGGTCGGCGAGCGTGGCCGGCCCGAGCGCGCGGGCGGCCGGGGCGTATTTCCGCATCACCGCCCGGCTCATATTGGCGCCGTAGGCGAAGTGCAGCGTGGTCATGGAGGCGTTGGCGCGCGCGGCCGCATCGCCGTCCATGCCGAGAAACAGACGCCGATCGCGACCGGCAGCAACAGCAACACGGCAAAACCCAGCATCCATATCTGCAGGGAGCCGAGGGTGGGATCGCCGCTCATCAGCGCAAGGAAATAAAGCAGGACGAAAAGCTGGAAGATGCTGGCCTCGCCGCTCGCCCCGCCGGACGGAGCCGACAGCAGCAGTCCGATCAGCAGAACCATCAGCACAATCTCGAGCGTGTAGATCGCGGCAATGCCGGTCACCATGCCGGTCGGGCGGCCCGCATCGTGCAGCCGCCGCCGGTGCAGCACGATCCATGCAGCGATCAGGATGAGCTGCGCCAGCACGAACGGAAGCACGTTGAACCGGCTCGTCACCGGCGGCGACAGTAGTGTCTGCGAGAAGAAGCTCAGCGCGTAGACGGCGATGACAGCAAGCGTGAATGGACCGGGCGCGATGCGAGGCAGCGCGGATGGCGGTGGTGGCGGCGCGGCGTTCATGGACTTATCGTGCCACGGCATCGAGCCGATTGCCACGCGGGCTCAGGCGAACTCCATGATCACGGCATCGACCGCGAGGCTGTCGCCGGGTTTCACCTTGATCGCCTTGACGGTGGCGTCGCGCTCGGCGCGGAGCACGTTCTCCATCTTCATGGCCTCAACCACCGCAAGCGTCTCGCCGGCCTTGACCTCCTGGCCCTCCTTCACCTCGATGGAGCGCATCAGCCCCGGCATCGGGCACAGCAGCCACTTCGCGGTGTCGGGCGGCTTCTTCACCGGCATCAGTTTCGCAACGCGGGCCTCGGCCTCGGTGTAGACGAAGGCGCGCGCCTCGACGCCGCGATGCGCCAGCACGAAGCCGTTAGCGACCGGGCGCACCTGCACCGAAACCGGCTGGCCGCCGACGAAGCCGTTCCACACCGGCTCGCCAGGCTTCCAGGCCGACAGCAGCACGCGGGCCGGGCCAACATCGCCGCTCGCGCTGACGTGATGCACGGCGATGCCCTCGGCCTCGCGGCCGACATCGAGCGTCAGCCAAATGCCGTTGGAAGCGTCGCCAAGACGCACCGAACGGCGGCGCTCGCGCGTCACCTCGCGGCTGGTCATCTGGCCGGAGATGCGGCGCTTTCGTTCGCCCAGGACATGGTCGATGGCGGCGGCGACCGCAGCGATCACCTCGGCGGTCTCGCCAGTTGGTGCGATGGCGTGGAAGCCTTCGGGGAATTCCTCGGCGATGAAGCCAGTGGAGAGTTTGCCGGCCTTCCAGCGGTCGTGCTGCATCAGCGCGGAGAGGAACGGGATGTTGTGGCGGATGCCGTCGATCACGAAGGCGTCGAGCGCGTTCGATTGCGCCGAGATGGCGGCGGCGCGGGTCGGCGCGTGGGTGACGAGCTTGGCGATCATCGGATCGTAGTGGATCGAGATTTCGCCGCCCTCGGTGACGCCGGTGTCGTTGCGCACCGTGACGCCGTCGAGGCTTGTTTCGGCCGGCGGCCGATAGCGGGTCAGTCGGCCGATCGACGGCAGGAAGTTGCGATACGGGTCTTCGGCATAGACGCGGCTCTCGACCGCCCAGCCGGTCAGCTTGACGTCGGCCTGCTTGAACAAAAGCTTCTCGCCCGCGGCGACGCGGATCATCTGCTCGACCAGATCGATGCCGGTGATCAGCTCGGTGACCGGATGCTCGACCTGGAGCCGGGTGTTCATTTCCAAGAAGAAGAAGCTCTTGTCCTGGCCGGCGACGAATTCCACGGTGCCGGCGCTGTCGTAGCCGACCGCCTTGGCGAGCGAGACGGCCTGCTCGCCCATTTTCTTCCGTGTCGCGGCGTCGAGCAGCGGCGACGGCGCCTCCTCGATGACCTTCTGGTTACGCCGCTGGATCGAGCACTCGCGCTCGCCGAGATAGATGACGTTGCCGTGCTTGTCGCCGAGGACTTGAATTTCGATGTGGCGCGGATTGACGATGAACTTCTCGATGAACATGCGGTCGTCGCCGAACGACGATTTCGCCTCGGACTTCGAGCGCGCGAAGCCCTCGGCAACCTCGCTCGCGGAGTGCGCGATGCGCATGCCCTTGCCGCCGCCGCCGGCCGACGCCTTGATCATCACCGGATAGCCGATCTGGTTCGCGATCTTCACCGCCTCCTTGTCGTCGGCGATGACGCCCAGGTGTCCCGGCACGGTCGAGACATGGGCGGCCGCGGCGGCCTTCTTGGATTCGATCTTGTCGCCCATCGCGGCAATGGCTTTGGGATTCGGCCCGATGAAGACGATGCCGGCCTTGGCCAGCGCCACGGCAAACGCCGCGCGCTCGGACAGAAAGCCGTAGCCCGGATGCACCGCTTCGGCGCCCGTCGCCTTGCAGGCCTCGACGATCTTGTCGATCAGCAGATAGCTTTGGGCGGCGGGCGGCGGGCCTATCAGAACGGCTTCGTCGGCCATCTCGACCTGCAGCGCATCGCGGTCGGCCTCGGAATAGACCGCGACGGTGGCGATCCCCATCCGGCGGGCGGTCTTGATGATCCGGCAGGCGATTTCGCCGCGGTTGGCGATCAGAATGCGCTTGAACATGCCTGCCCTGTGCCGCCTTTGTCCTTTGTCTAGCAGCGTTGCAAATCCCATGCTACCGGCGCCCGGTTGCGGCAATGGTGTTCCCGCTCAGGTCCTCTTTTTGGAATATCAACGTCTTAGCGTCGGCGCGACAATGCCCTATATGTCCGGCACGCGTTGCCCGGCCCGGGCAGCCGATGTTAAATGCGCCGCGAAATTCACCACCACCACGACGTTGCGTCGGGTGAGTGCTCAGGAGGCTTCCATGGCTTTGGCGATCAACGACACCGCGCCGGATTTCGAGGCGCAAACCACCGAAGGCAAGATCAAATTCCACGACTGGATCGGCGACAAGTGGGTGGTGCTGTTCTCGCACCCCAAGGACTTCACCCCGGTCTGCACCACCGAGCTCGGCTACATGGCCAAGATCAAGCCGGAGTTCGACAAGCGCGGCGTCAAGATCATCGGGCTGTCCGTCGACCCGGTCGAGCGCCATGCCGGCTGGGCCGCCGACATCAAGGAGACGCAAGGTTACGCGCCGAACTATCCGATGATCGGCGACGTCGACTACAACGTGTCGAAGCTCTACGGCATGCTGCCGGCGGCGGTGTCGGGCGATCCGGCGAAGCGCACGGCGGGTGACAACCAGACCGTCCGTAATGTTTTCATCATCGGGCCGGACAAGAAGATCAAGCTGATCCTGGTCTATCCGATGTCGGTCGGCCGCAACTTCGACGAGGTGCTGCGCGTCATCGAACTCGCTGCAGCTCGGCGCCAAGCATGGCGTGTCGACACCGGTGAACTGGAAGAACGGCGAGGACGTCATCATCGGCGGCGCCGTGTCCGACGAGGACGCCAAGAAGAAGTTCCCGGGCGGCTGGAAGTCGCCGAAGCCGTATATCCGGATCGTGCCGCAGCCGAAGTAGTTGCGGCGGGCATCCTTGCTGTATGATGAAAGGCGCGGAGCGATCCGCGCCTTTCCGTTTTGACGAGCGCCCATGAACGACAAGCCGAAACAGCAGCGCAATTTCATGATGAAGCCGGAGGACCAGCCGCCGTTCGCGGGCTTCATGGGCATGAAGATCACCCACACCTCGCCGGAGCGGGTCACGGCGGAAATGCTGGTGACCGATATGCTGGCCAACCGCAACGGCGTGCTGCACGGCGGGGCGCTGATGGCGCTGGCCGACAACCTCGGCGGCACCGCCGCCTGCTGCAACCTGCCGGAAACCGGCGGCTCGACCGCGACGATCGAGAGCAAGACCAATTTCTTTGCGCCCATTCCAGTGGGCGATGTGGCGAAGGCCGAATGCACGCCGCTGCATCGCGGCCGCACCACGACGGTGTGGCAGACGCGGATCACCCGCGGCGACGGCAAGCTCGCCGCGATCGTGACGCAGACGCAATTGATGATGACGAAAGGCGGTTGACCAATGGACGTGCGTGCGGCGGTGGCGTTCAAGGCGGGCGAGCCGCTCGCGGTGACCGATGTGCAGCTCGAAGGGCCCCGCGCAGGCGAGGTGCTGATCGAGATCAAGGCGACCGGCATCTGCCACACCGACGAGTTCACCCTGTCCGGCAAGGACCCGGAGGGGCTGTTTCCGGCGATCCTCGGCCACGAGGGCGCCGGCGTCGTGGTCGACGTCGGGCCGGGCGTCACCTCGGTGCGGAAGGGCGACCACGTCATCCCGCTCTACACCCCGGAGTGCCGACAGTGCCCGTCATGCCTGTCGCGCAAGACCAACCTCTGCACCGCGATCCGCGGCACCCAGGGTCAGGGCCTGATGCCGGACGGCACGTCGCGCTTTTCGTTGAAGGGCGAAAAGATCCACCACTACATGGGCTGCTCGACGTTCGCGAATTTCACCGTGCTGCCGGAAATTGCCGTCGCGAAAATCCGAGAGGACGCGCCGTTCGAAAAGGTCTGCTACATCGGCTGCGGCGTAACGACCGGGATCGGCGCGGTGCTGAACACCGCGAAGGTCACCCCGGGCGCCAAATGTGCGGTGTTCGGATTGGGCGGCATCGGACTCAACGTCATCCAGGGCCTGCGGCTTGCCGGCGCCGACATGATCATCGGCGTCGACACCAACAACGACAAGAAGTCGTGGGGCGAGCGCTTCGGGATGACGCATTTCGTCAATCCGAAGGAGATCGCCAGCGACCTCGTGCCCTATCTGGTCAACCTGACCAAGACGCCAGCCGATCAGATCGGCGGCTGCGACTACACCTTCGAATGCGTCGGCAATGTCGAATTGATGCGGGCGGCGCTGGAGAGCTGCCACCGCGGCTGGGGCGAGAGCATCATCATCGGCGTGGCGCCGGCCGGGGCCGAGATCAAGACGCGGCCGTTCCAGCTCGTCACCGGGCGGACCTGGAAGGGCACTGCGTTCGGCGGCGCCCGGGGCCGCACCGACGTGCCCAAGATCGTCGACTGGTACATGGACGGCAAGATCGAGATCGACCCGATGATCACCCACGTGCTGCCGCTCAGCGACATCAACAAGGCGTTCGAGCTGATGCATTCCGGCGAGAGCATCCGCAGCGTGGTGGTCTACTAGGTTCGCGGCACGACCAAAAAACGAAACGTTCCAAGGTCATTATCAGGGAGGAAAACAATGAACCGGACACTGAGCCTACTCGCGGCCGGCGCCTGCGCGCTCGGGGCTTTCACGGCACCCGCACAGGCGGCGACCGACATGTCACTGACGCGCTTCGAGTGCGGCACGCCGCAAGCGCCCACCGCCGTCAACCAGCGCTTCTCGGACACCTATGCCTACGGCGATCTGAAGCTGCAGTTCGTCTTCAGCTGCTATCTCGTCAAGCACGGCGACGACTATCTGCTGTGGGACACCGGGCATTCCATGACGGCGCCCAATGTCGCGCCGAAGGTGAGCCTGGTCGATCTGCTGGCGAAGCTCGATCTCAAGCCCGACCAGATCAAATATGTCGGCATCAGCCACTACCACGCCGACCACACCGGCCAGGTCGCCTCGTTTCCGAAATCGACCTTGCTGATCGGTCAGAAAGAATGGGACGCGATCACGGCCCCGAAGCCGGCCGAGGGCGTCAACTACAAGCCGTTCGAGGGCTGGATCAAGGGCGACAACAAGGTCGAACCGATCGCGACCGACAAGGACGTGTTCGGTGACGGCTCGGTGATTATTCTGCGGACGCCGGGGCACACGCCGGGCCATCAGAGCCTGCTGGTCAAGCTGCAGAGCGGCAATTTCATCCTGACCGGCGATGCAGTGCACTTCCGCGAGAACTACGATTCCGACGGCGTGCCATTCTTCAATTACGATCGCGCCCAGACGGTGGCCTCGATCGAGCGCATCAAGAAAATCGCTGCGAACCTGAAGGCGACCGTCATCATCCAGCACGACGCACGCGACATCGGAAAACTGCCAGCGTACCCGGCGTCGGCCAAGTAGGCGCGGCGAAGCGGCAATCCTGGCGCGGGTCGGCCCTCGGTCGGCCCGCGCAGCTAGGCTTTCTCAGCCAGAACTTGGGCCGGCTCCCCTGCCCGCCAGTTGACCAGCGCGACGCCGACCACGCAGACGCCCATCCCGACCAGAGCCAGCGGCGAAAGCTCCTCGCCGAACATCAGCCAAGCCATCAGCGCCGTGATCGGCGGCGTCATGTAGAACAGGCTGATGACGCGGGCCGCGGCGTGGTGCTTTATCATGAAATACAGCAGCCCGATGGCGCCGAGCGACAGCCCGAACACCAGCCAGGTGATGGCGATCACGAACGGCACCGTCCATTCGATGTGACGGGTCTCGAAGGCGAAGGCCAGCGCGCCGAACAGCAAGGTGACGGCGATGTACTGCACCAGCAGGCCGGTGCGCCATTCGATGCCGCCGCCAAAGCGCTTCTGGTAGAGCGTGCCGACGGTCATGCCGAGCAGCCCCACGGTGGCGGCGCCCCAGGCGAGCGGCGGGGCCGTTCCCTGGGTGTGGCCGCGCACCACCAGATAGACGCCGGCCACGCCAAGCACGAGGCCGGCCCATTGGCGCGCCGTGACGCGCTCGCCGAGCAGGCGGTTCGCCAAGGTCGAGGTCAGGATCGGTTGCAGGCTGACCACCAGGGCGGCGAACCCCGCCGGCAGCTTGTGGTCGATGGCGATGAACACGCCGCCGAGATAGCAGCCATGGACGAAAAATCCGGTGACGGCGGAGTGCGCGACGTCCATGCGTGACGGCCACACCGGCCGGGTCAGCGCGACGATGGCGCCCAGGATCAGCACCACGACGAGCATCCGCACGGCGAGGAACGTCATCGGCTCGGCATACGGCAGCCCGAGCTTGCCGCCGATGAAGCCCGAGGCCCACAGGAATACGAACAGCGCCGGCGCCGCGAACACAAAAGCATCGGCCAGGGTGCGCGGCGTTCGGTCCATCACGATTCTGTGTAGCGGAATTTCGCCGCGCCGTCCGGTCCCTTCCGCATCGCGCAACTGTGACCGGATGAAGGAACCCCGGCCCTGTCCCAATTGTTGTTTCAGGAGGGAGAAAACCTAAGGAGACCACCCCATGTCAGACCCACGCTTTCGCGACCCCCGCTTCGATCCGCCGCCGCTGCAGGAGGATGACATCCGCTCCCAGCGCTTGAACGAGCTGGAATCTTCGAATGCGATGTGGGGCTGGGTGGCCGGCGCCGTCGTTCTGGCGCTGGTGCTGATGTTCGTGTTCACCCGCGGGCAAGTCAACGACACCACCGCAAGCAACGTGCCGGCGCCGCCGGCTGTCACCACCGGCTCGGCCCCGCCGACCACTCCGGCTCCGCCAGTTGCGGCCACGCCCGCGCCTGCGACCACGACGGGTTCGGGCGCCGTCAAGTAAGCGTCCAGTAAGCAGCGTTTTGAGTTTCGGCATCCCGGCCAATCGGTCGGGGTGCCGCTTTGCGCGCGGTTGTCAGCCGAACGCGGGGTCGATCGGCACCCGGTAGCCGTTGGCCAGCCGGTTGGTTTCGTTCGCCATCCCGGTCACCGCCATCACCTCGCCGAACATCGCCTCGGTCATGCCGGCCTTGCGGGCGGCGGCGGAGTGGCTTGCGATGCAGTAGCCGCAGCCGTTGCTGACGCTGACGGCAAGGTAGATCATCTCTTTGATCAGCGGGTCGAGCGCGCCCGGAGCCATCACCTCCTTGACGCTTTCCCAGGTGCGCTTCAGCGTCGCCGGATCGTTGGCAAGGTGTTTCCAGAAATTGTTGACGTCCTCGACCTTGCGGCTGCGCTTGATATCGTCGAACACGGCGCGGACCTCCGGCGAAGCGTCGCGATACTCGATCGGCTTGTTGGAACTCATCCGTCTTCATCCTCACTGATGGCGCGGCGTTCCACGCTGCTGCGCGGCGCTACCGGTAGTGTAGCGCAAACTGCGGTGGATAAGTTCGGGCGTAACTCCGACGCACAGTTGCAGCGCCGCGCCAATGGTCTAGCTCTAATAGCCGCAGCAATCGCACAAGCGGGACATCAACATGGCTCACGCGCTCTCCGATGAAGAAGCCGGCCGCCAGATCCTCGGCATTTTCGTGCGCAACAAGGTGCAGTCGAGCGGGACGCTGCGGCGCATCCACTTTTTCGATGTGCGCGACGGCGACTTCCAGCGCGGCATCAACCGCGCCGTCGCCAACCGCTGGATCACGGTGCATCACCGCGATCGCTACCGTTACATCCTGACCGAGGAAGGCTACGCCGCCGGCCGACAGGTCGGCGTGGCGGTCCCCGTCACGACCGAGTAGCCATTCGCCGCTCGTTTTCGCCGCATTGAGGAACTCCGGAGCTAAGGGAACTGCGGTTCCCTCCGGGCATTGTTCTCCGTCAAAGCGATGGAGGACGATCATGCGCGAGGACGAAGCCCGCTCCTTTCCCAAACCGGTGGTGCAGCAGCCCGATCCGATGCTGGATGAGCAGCCAGCCGGCTGGTTCCGCATTTCGCTGTCGATGATCGGCGCCGCCGCGGTGGTCGTGCTGGTGATGTACGGCCTGTCGAAGCCGCCGGAGCAGCCGCAGATGGCCGCAGCAGAGCAAGGCGCGACCGCGCCGGCCGGCGGTGGCGCGGCCAACAACGCCGGCGGCAAGGCGCAGCCGGCCAACGCGCCGGCGCAAAATCCGCAGCCGAACGCACAGGCTCCGACCACCACCGGGCAAGGCTCCGGCGACAAGGGCGCGTCGAGCAAGCCCGGCGTCGGCCAGGCCGGGCAGTCGAAGACGCCGCCGGCCGCCGGCGGCAACGCCAGCAGCGGGGTCGGCCCGGACGCCAAGCCAGTGACCAAGCAGGCGCCGCAGCCGAAATAACACCCGCCCGCGTTGCGGGGTCCGGCGGCCCTGGTGCAGCATATCCCCGCGCTCTCGGAGTGAGAGGCGCGCGGGGATTTGCCATGCCGAAAACGCCGGACTATTTCGCCGGAAAGACCATTGTCATCACCGGCGCCGGAAGCGGCATCGGCCGCGCCACCGCCAACATCTTCGCCCGCGAGGGCGCCAACGTGGTCTGCGCCGACCTCAACGAGGCCGGCGTCAAGGAAACCGCGGCGCAGGTGAACGCCAAGGGCAACCAGGCGCTGGCGCTCAAGGTCGACGTCACCAAGCGGGCGCAGGTCGACGACATGGTCAAACGCGCCATCGATGCGTTCGGTACCGTACAGTTCCTGTTCAACTCGGCGGGCGCCGCGATCCGCCGCGCCAAGTTTCTCGAGATCGACGACGCCCTGATCGAGAAGACCTTCGACCTCAACGTCAAGGGCACGCTCTACGGCATGCAGGCGGTGCTGCCGCACATGCTGGCGAACAAGTTCGGCGTCATCGTCAATGTCGGCAGCATGGCGCACCGGCGCGGCGGACCCGGCAGCTCGATCCACTACGCCGCGTCGAAGGGCGCGGTGGTGACGATGACCATGGGCGTCGCGCGCGAGTTCGCGACGCAGGGCATCCGCGCGCTGTCGATCTCGCCGGGGCCGATCAAGACGCCGTTCCAGGATGCCGCGGCGACCTCGCCGGAGCTGGCCCAGAAATTCCTCGACGACGTGCCGATGAAACGGTTCGGCGAGCCGGAGGAGATCGGCGAGCTGGTGCTGTTCGTCTGCTCGGACGCCTGCCCGTTCATGACAGCCGACACGGTCTATGTGAACGGCGGCGGCGGCTGGCGCTGACAACTCGATTCAACTTGCAACCATCACTGCTGCATTTTCCGGCAGCCGGCAGCCGGTTGAACCTCGATCCGGCTGCTCCCGACAAACGTAAGGCGAGATGCGCGGAACTCCGCGCTTTTCTGCACCCCGTTCGGAACGCCAACCCTGTCGGCGCGTTCATGTGGGGCAGTCGGGATTCCATCGATGCTGATACTGAAATATTTTGGGTTTGTCGGTGCGGCGCTGGTGGCGCTTTTGTTCGTTGCGGACGCAACCTTGGTCAAGGGGCCGCCGCCTGTGGTCAGCAGCAGCCTCTATGGCCTGCCGAAGCCCTGGAAGCCCGACCCGCAGACCCTGGCCGCGCTACCGGCCCCTGCCCCGGACATGAGCTCGGAGGCGGTGCTTGCCGCCACGCCGAAGCCCGAGCCGCAGCAGATCGCTAAGGTTGAAGCGCCCAAAAAGAAGAAGCACGTGGCCGCCCGCAAGCCCATCCCGGATCAGGCCCGGCAGAGCTTCGCCTGGCGCAACGACAGCAATCCGTTCGGCGGCGGCGGCGGATTTTTCGGACGGTTCTAGACCCAGCCGCCGCGCGCCATGATGGCCGCGCAGAGCAGGATAATCACCACCCCCATCAGTTCGCCGCGCAGGCACCGCGCGGATCATCCGGACTTTCTTCTCGCTTGGGGCCGGCGCCTGCCCCGCCTTGAGCGCCTTTCGCCATGACAGAAATTCCACGGTCGGGATGATCGACAGAAGCCCGAGCGCGATGAACACCGAGAACTTGGTCAGGAAGGCGTGGCTCGAGAAGTAATAGGCCGCGCCCTTCTCGAAATAGAACACGCGGAGAAGCCCGATGACGAGCAGCGCACCGGCAGCGGCGCCGAGCACCGCATCGGTCACGACGAGCTTGCGCGCGGTTGCCGCGGTCAGGTCCTGACGGATCAGCACGAATTCGACGGCGAGCGCGCCCACCAGCGTGAAGGCCGCGACGTGATGCAGGAAGGCGAACAGCGTGGTCATGGCAGGCCTCCTTGCGCCCCCCTGTCGCGCCGCAAGGTGACGGCAGCATAGCGTTCCCCCGGCGGGCTTGTGACATAACCATGCGTCACACGGGCGGCAGCACCGCCACCGCTTCGACCTCGTAGAGCGCGCCATCCCGGGTCAGGATTCCGACCTGGACCATGGTGCTGGCCGGCTGGCGGGCCGGATCGAAATACTTGGCGCGGACGTCACGCAATATTTTGAAATGCGCACGTAGATCGATGAAGTAGTGGTTGAGCTTGACGACGTGTTCCATGCCGCCGCCCGCCGCCGTCAGCGCGCCTTTGATGTTGAGGAAGGCCTGCTCGGCCTGGGCCCGAAAGTCACCGGGCGAGCCTGCAAGCCTGTCATCGACGTCGAGCCCCTGCTGACCGGAAAGGTAGAGGATGCGGCCGGGCACGGTCGCCTCGATCGCCTGGGTGTAGGCGGAGTTCTTCGGGCTGGTCGGCGGATTGAGGAAGCGCAGATGCGGCGGCGCGGCGCCGCCCCGCGCCGTTTGCGCCGACGCCTCGGTGGCGACACCGCCGAACGCCGCGGCGGTCGCCAAGCCGGATGCCATCCCGGTTACCAAACGCCGCCGGGACACCTCGTCGTCACCGGGCCGACCATCAGGCTGCTCGCAGACAAATCGCCATCCCATCCTGCTCCTCCCGCACTTGCCACTGCGTATCCTACGCTCGGAGGCCGGAAAATGTGCGTTTTGCGTGAAAAATCAGCTTCAGGGGCTTGAACCTCGCGGCATGGAACCGCGACAAATGGGGGTCGGCGTCCAGTTGCGGCACGCCATTTAGTTTTCAACTTGGGGAGCATCCATCATGATCGGCCACATTGCCCGTGCGGGCATTCTTGCACTCGTCGTCAGCGCGCCGGCATTCAGCAGCGCGTCCGCAGCCACCGCCTACGACGGCCGCTGGAGCCTTTCCATCACCACGCAGCGCGGCGCTTGCGAGACTTATAATTTCCCGGTCGACATCACCAACGGCAATGTCAGTTTCCCGGGGCTGGTGCGGGCCAACGGCCGCGTCACCGGCAAGGGCGCTGTTCGCGTCAACGTTGCCGCCGGCGACAAGTCGGCGTCGGGCTCCGGGCGGCTGTCGCTCGGCTCGGGCAGCGGCCGCTGGAGCGGCCACTCCGGTACCGCGCGTTGCTCGGGGGTCTGGACCGCGCAGCGGGCTTAAGGCGGCGGTTGAACCAACAAGATCGGGCGGGTCGGGGCGTAGCCTACGACTCGCCCGATTGATTTGCTGTCACGCGCCGTCCCAGACCGACGGCAGTCAACCGGGCTCGTCGAGCCAGAGGGAATTGCGCTAATCTCCGCAGGGGATGCGCGATTCCGCCTTCGCGTCGAATTCAGCAATGGAGACCTTCATGATCAGGCTCAAGTGGCTGGCGCTTGCGGGCGCTGCTGTCCTGCTCGCGGGAAATGCCAGCGCACAGCAAGCCGCACCGCCGCCGCCCGCGCGCGACTTCTCCAAGGTCGAGATCAAGACCACCGACCTCGGCAACAACACCTATATGCTGGAGGGCGACGGCGGAAACATCACGATTGCCGTCGGCAAGGACGGCATCATCATGGTGGACGGCGAATTCGCGCCGCTGCACGACAAGATCAAGGCCGCGATCGAAGCGGTGAGCAAGGAGCCGGTCAAGTTCCTCGTCAACACGCACTTTCACGGCGACCATTCGGGCGGCAATGCGCCCTTCGCCAAGGACGGCGCCGTGGTCACGGCGCAGCAAAACGTCAAGAAGCGCCTTGAGGAAGGCACCACCAACGGCCTGACCGGCGCCAAGACGCCTCCGGTTGCGCCGGACGCGCTGCCGACCAAGACCTACTTCGGCGGCACCGTGCTCCGCGTCAAAGGCCGCGTCGCTCTGCTGATGCACATTCCCCACGCCCACACCGACGGCGACACCTATGTCTGGTTCAAGGACGCCAACGTGATCTCGACCGGCGACACCTTCACCAACGGCCGCTATCCCAACATCGACTTTGCCAACGGCGGCAATATCAAGGGCATGATCGCGGCGGCGGAGACTTATCTGCGGGCCGCCAACGACAAGACCAAGATCGTCCCCGGCCACGGCCCCCTGGCCGACAAGGCCAAGGTCGCCGAATACCGCACCATGCTGATCACGGCGCGCGACCGCATGATCAAGCTCATCAAGGAGGGCAAGAGCGAGGACGACGTGATCGCGGCCAAGCCCTTCGCCGATATCGACGCCAAGCTCGGCGCGAACGAGCAGGCCAGCAAGAACTGGATCCGCGTGGTTTACAACTCGCTGAAGAAGCCGTCTTAAGCGACGGCTACTTCACGCCGAGCAGTTCGACATCGAAGATCAGCGTGGCGTTCGGCGGGATCACGCCGCCAGCGCCCTGCGCGCCATAGCCGAGTTGCGGCGGCACGATCAGCGTGCGCTTGCCGCCGACCTTCATGGTGGCGACGCCCTGGTCCCATCCCGGAATCACCCGGCCCTGCCCGAGCGGAAACTCGAACGGCTCGTTCCGATCGACCGAGGAGTTGAATTTCTTGCCCTTGGCGCCGTTGTTGGAAAGCCAGCCGGTGTAGTGCACGACGGCGGTCTGGCCGGTCTTCGGCGACGCGCCGGTGCCAACCTTGGTGTCGATCATTTGCAGGCCGGTCGATGTGGTGACGGGCTTCGGGGCGGGTTGGGCTTCGGATGATTTAGTCATGATGGTTGCACCGATGGCGGCCAGCGCGATGGCGGCGATGAAGGTGATGCCTGCGCGGGGGAGAGTTCGCATCGGTTGATGCTCCTTGGACTGGGTTTTAAGGGATAAACGCCGCTGCCTTCTGAACCGCCGCGACGCTCTTTGCAAGCACGTCATCGGGCGATGTGAGGGTCAGACGCGCCTTGCCCCGGTCGGCCGCCCAAGGATAATGGCCTCCCCTCGGTTTTCGGATGGGATGCGCGTGAACAACAGACCAGTCCTCATTGCGGGCGGCGGCATCGGCGGCCTCGCGACGGCGCTCACACTGCACCAGATCGGCGTGCCCTGCGTCGTGTACGAAGCCGTCCGCGAGATGCGCCCGCTCGGCGTCGGCATCAACATGCAGCCCAACGCCGTGCGCGAGCTGTACGACCTCGGATTCAGCCAGGCCGACCTCGACAGCGTCGGATTGCCCGCCAAGGAATGGGCGCTGGTCGGGCTCAACGGCAACGACATCTACTCCGAGCCGCGCGGACTTTTGGCCGGCTACAACTGGCCGCAATACGCCGTGCATCGTGGCCGCTTCCACATGCTGCTGCATGACAAGCTGATCGAGCGCGCCGGGCCCGACGCGGTCCGGCTCGGCCATCGCGTGACCGGCTACCGCAAGAATGCGGACGGTTCCGTTACCGCGCTGATCGAACGCGCTGACGGCTCCGCCGTGGAGGCCGACGGCGCGCTGCTGATCGGCGCCGACGGCATCAACTCGGCGGTGCGCGCGCAGATGCACCCGACGCAGCCACCGATCCATTGGGGCGGCGCGGTGATGTGGCGCGGCGTGACCTGGGGCAAGCCGATCCGCAGCGGCTCGTCATTCGTCGGCCTCGGCACGCACCGGCAACGCGTGGTGTTCTATCCGATCTCGCAGCCCGATCCGAAAACCGGCCTCTCGATGATCAACTGGATCGCCGAGGTGACGATGGACAACACGCGAAGGCTGGAAGCAGAGCGGCTGGTTCCGGCAGGTCGAGGTGTCGGAGTTCGCGCATCATTTCGACGGCTGGGTGTGGGACTGGCTCGATGTGCCCGACCTGATCCGCCGCGCCGACAGCGCGTTCGAGAACCCGATGATCGACCGCGATCCGGTCCCGACATGGCAGGACGGCCCGGTCGTGCTGATGGGCGATGCCGCGCATCCGATGTATCCGACCGGCTCCAACGGCGGAAGCCAGGCCATTGTCGATGCGCGCGTGCTCGGCGCTTGCATGGTCGAGCACGGCGTGACGCCGCAGGCTCTGGCGGCATTCGACACGAAATTGTGCGGCCCCATCGGCCAGGTGGTCTTGCGCAACCGCGGCGCGGGGCCGTTCGGGCTGCTTAACCTGGTCGACGAGCGCTGCGGCGGCACGTTCGACAACATCGACGACGTGATCCCGCCGAAGGAGCGCGCCGAGTTCATGGCGGGCTACAAGAAGGCGGCAGGATTTGCCATCGAGACGCTGAACAAGGCGGATCGGACGATTGCGGGCGGCGCGCAGGCCAGCGTCGTGCAGCCAGCCTAGTCCACCGCTGCATCGCAGCGCCGCAGGGCAAGCGCTTGCCGGGCACCGCCGGTCTGTTAAGGCTGTAGTCCCCGCCTCAGGAACTCCGCGATGTCTCCGGCGACCGCTCCGCTCAGCACTCAAGCCAAGCGTATCCTGCTCGGCACCGCACTGTTGCTGACGCTCGGCATGGGCATGCGGCAGAGCTTTGGGCTATTCCTCGGACCGATCACCAAGGATCTCGCGCTGACAGCGGCCGATTTCACGCTGGCGCTGGCGATCCAGAATATCGTCTGGGGCGTTTCGCAGGCGTTCGTCGGCGCCCTCGCCGACCGCTTCGGTTTGCGTATCACCATGATGGCGGGCGCGGCGCTCTACGTCGTGGGCCTGGGCATCATGGCTGCGGCGCAAGGCGAGCTGGCGTTGATCCTGTCCGGCGGACTGGTCGGCATCGCCCTGTCCTGCACGGCGACGTCATTGGCCATGAGCGCGTGCGCTCGCTCGGTTTCGGCGGAGCGGCGGAGCATGACGCTCGGCCTTGTCTCTGCGGCCGGATCGATTGGGACGCTCGTCGTGCCGATCGCCACGCAGTCTCTGCTGGCGCGCGAGCCATGGCAGATCGGCATACTGTTTTTTGTGCTGCTGGCGACCGCGATGCTGCCGGCGGCATTCTGGTCGGGCGGCGCCGACAAGATGCCGGCGCAGAGCACGGTCAGCACCTCGATGCGCGAAGTCCTTGGCCAGGCCATGCACAACCGGCCATTCCTCGTGATGTCCGGGGCTTATTTTGTCTGCGGCCTCAATCTGATGTTCGTCAGCACCCACCTGCCCGCCTATCTGGCGCTCTGTGGCCAGGACCCCATGCTGAGCGCAGGCGCGCTTGCCGTGATCGGCGGCGTCAGCGCGTTCGGCTCGCTGGCGACCGGCTGGCTTGGCGGCAGATACCCGAAGCACATTCTGCTCGGCTTGCTCTACATTCTGCGTTCGGTCGCGCTCGCCGCCTATTTCGTGATGCCGCCGACACCGGCGACCACGCTGCTGTTTGCGGCTGTCATGGGCATGCTGTGGTGGCCCGGCCTGGTGCCGCTGATCGGCGGCATGGTCGCCGACCTGTTTGGCACGCGCTACATGGCCACGATCGTCGGGATATCTTTCGTGGTGCACCAACTCGGATCGTCGCTCGGCACCTGGGGCGGCGGGCTGATTTTCGATCTTCTGGGCTCCTACGATCGCGCCTGGCAGATCGGCGCGACCATCGGCTTTGCCGCCGGCGTCATCCAGATCGTGGCCGGCGGCCCGGTGCGGCGGCAGGACCGGATGCACGCGCCCGCGGTGGCGGCGACGTAGTTTGTGTTGATGCTCCAACGCTGCGCAATCGCGGCACGGGCCCATTCGGGCTGTTCAACATCGCGGACGGCCGCCGCGGCTACACGTTCGAGAACATCGACAAGGGGATCCATTGAAAGTGCGCGCAGAATTCACGGGACTGCATAAGAAGACGGGGATTTGCGAGTGAGGCGCTGAATAAGACGGGGACAATCACACCGAACAGCGCTGAGGTGAAGCGGCGTGAGGGGATTTATAGTTTCCCGCCAACAGTATTATGCTTGCTAATCCGCGGTAAGAGTTTTTGGTTATGTATCATCCGCAATGGTAAAACACTGCGGCCAGCCGTGATTTCCGCAATGCCCGACGACAACCTGCCGGTACCAATTGAGAAACCAACACTGCGTGGTTGGTTGGAATCCTTTGCTCCGTTCAAATTGCCTCACATCCCCCTTCTTCAAACTGCAAAAAACTTCGATCTTGCAATAGCTCGAGTGATCGGAGCTGCGGGCGGGAACGTCACTGCGAGGATCGAGGGAAACACACAGATCGTCACTGCAAAAGCCAAGGCCACATCGAAAGCCGTCGCCACAGCAGAAAAAATAGCGGCCAATCAAATTGCGGCTGGAGGCGAAATTTCTGACCGCGCTATTTCATACACGTACCAAGATTTAATTTTAAAGCAGAAGAACCGTGAGAGCATTGCCGAGAAAGCCGCAGATGAACTGAGAATCACCCCTCCCAAAGTGGATGCGGAAAAACAAATTGACGCCGATTGGCTGAACCACTTCGCACGTTATTCCGAAGCTGTTTCGACAGAGTCTGTTCAAGATTTGTGGGCAAGAATACTCGCTGGCGAGATACGTCAACCCGGCAGCGTAAGAATCCGCACGCTTCAAGAATTGAGCGTTGTATCTACGGACGAAGCCAATCTCATGCATGAAGTTTTATGCATGGCGATAACTAACGGAATCAAATTTTGTCTGAGGAAAGCCTGTGAACTAAAGCAGCATTTGGCGTTCGGATTTCTGCCACGATTCTCACACCGGCAAATTATCGTGCTTCCGCCGCGGCATCTCCACCTGCTTGCCCTTCAGCATGGCAAGCGCCCGCGCAATGCGCCGTCGCGTCTGGTGCGGCATGATGACGTCGTCGATGTAGCCGCGCTCGGCGGCGATGAACGGCGACAGGAAGCGCTCCTCGTATTCCTTGGTGCGCGCCGCGATCTTGTCGGCGTCGCCGATGTCGGCGCGGAAGATGATCTCGACCGCGCCCTTGGCGCCCATCACCGCGATCTGCGCGGTCGGCCAGGCGTAGTTGAGGTCGCCGCCGACATGCTTTGACGCCATCACGTCATAGGCGCCGCCGAACGCCTTCCGGGTGATGATGGTGACCAGCGGCACCGTCGCCTGCGAATAGGCGAACAGCAGCTTGGCGCCGTGCTTGATCAGGCCGCCCTGCTCCTGCGCGGTGCCGGGCAGAAAGCCCGGCACGTCCACGAAGGTCACGATCGGGATGTTGAAGGCGTCGCAGAAGCGCACGAACCGCGCGGCCTTGCGCGAAGCATCGCTGTCGAGCACGCCGGCCAGCACCATCGGCTGGTTGGCGACGAAGCCCACGGTGCGGCCGGCGATCCGGCCGAAGCCGACCACGATGTTCTTGGCGAACGCCTCCGACAGCTCGAAGAAGTCGCCCTCGTCGGCGACCTTGGTGATCAGCTCGCGGATGTCATAGGGCTTGTTCGGATTGTCGGGGATGAGCCGGTCGAGCGAATGATCCTCGCGCTCGATGTCGTCGTGGCGACGGCCATTCCGGCACGCCGGCCTCGAAGCTCGACGGCAGGAAGTCGATCAGCCGGCGCATCTGCAGCAGGCACTGCACGTCGTCGTCATAGGCGCCGTCGGCGATCGAGGACTTCGTGGTGTGGACCGAGGCGCCGCCGAGCTGCTCGGCGGTGACCACCTCGTTGGTGACGGTCTTCACCACGTCGGGGCCGGTGACGAACATGTAGCTGGTGTCGCGCACCATGAAGATGAAGTCGGTCATCGCCGGCGAATAGACGTCGCCGCCGGCGCACGGCCCCATGATGACGCTGATCTGCGGGATGACGCCCGAGGCGATGACGTTGCGCTTGAACACCTCGCCGTAGCCGCCGAGCGAGGCGACGCCCTCCTGGATGCGCGCGCCGCCGGCGTCGAACAGGCCGATGATCGGCGCGCGCGCCTTCATGGCGGCGTCCTGCACCTTGATGATCTTCTGCGCGTGGGTCTCGGACAGCGTGCCGCCGAACACGGTGAAATCCTTGGCGAACAGGAACACGGTGCGGCCGTTGACGGTGCCCCAGCCGGTGACGACGCCGTCGCCCGGGATCTTCTGCTTCTCCATGCCGAAGTCGCTGGAGCGGTGCTCGACGAACATGTCGAACTCCTCGAACGAGCCCTTGTCGAGCAGCAGCTCGATGCGCTCGCGGGCGGTCAGCTTGCCGCGCTTGTGCTGCGCCTCGATGCGCGCCGCCCCGCCGCCGAGGCGGGCCTGCTCGCGGCGCTGTTCGAGCCTGTCGAGGATGTCCTTCATGCGGTCCCTGCCCGATTCCCTCGGGATTATAAGGCAAAAGCCATACCATGGCCGTGGCCGGCCCGCCCGATGGATTGCCCAATCGGCAAGCCTGGGGCATGAAGCGGCCATGAACACCACCCCCGCCGAGGCGCATCGCCCTTCAGGAGGCGCTGGCGCTGCACCGAAAGGGCGAGCACGAGCTCGCCATGAAGCGCTATGTGGCGATCCTGCAGCAGAACCCCGGCAACGTCGATGCGCTCTACTACATCGCCATGATCGCGCTCCAGCAGGGCCAGCTCGCCGAAGGCATCAAGGTGATCGAACGCGCCATCGCGGTCAGCCCCCGGCAGGCGCGGCTGCACAACCTCAAGGGCCAGGCGCAGCTTCGGATGAACGAGGACGACGAGGCGCTGCAAAGCTTCGGCCGCGCCATCGAGGTCGATCCGTCGTTTGCCGACGCCTACGGCAACCGCGCCACGCTGTTGTGCGAGATGGAGCGCGCAGCCGAGGCCGTCGCCGACTTCGACCGCGCACTGGCGCTGCGGCCGAACAACGCCGGAGGACCACTGCAACCGCGCCGGCGCGCTGGCCGACCTCGGCCGGTTCGACGAGGCGCTGGCGGGCTTCTCCGCGCGATCGCGCTGATGCCGGCGCATGGCGCCGGCCTATTTCAACCGCGCCGACGTGCTGCGCAGGCTCGGCCGCCTGCCGGAGGCGCTGCGCGACTACGACAGGATGATCGAGCTCTATCCCGAGCATCCGGCGGCGCATTCGAACCGCGGCCTGATCCTCAAGGCGCTCGGCCGGCTGGACGAGGCGCGGGCCAGCATCGAGCACGCGCTCAAGCTCGATCCGGCTTTCGCCGAGGCGCTGGCCAACCGCGCCAATGTCGCGCTCCAGCAGGCGCGGTTCGACGACGCCAAGGCCGATTACCAGGCTGCGCTCAAGGCGCAGCCGGAGCTGGCCGAGGCCAAGCATGGGCTGGCGCTGATCTGCCTGATCAAGGGCGAATGGGAGGCGGGATTTGCGCATTACGAGGCCCGCGCCAACCTGAAGGATCCGGCGTTCAAGCCGCTGCCCTATCCGCGCTGGACCGCCGACACGCCGGCGTCGAAGCGGCTCCTGCTGCTGTGCGAGCAAGGGCTCGGCGACATGATCCAGTTCTCGCGCTTTGCGCCGGTGTTCGCCGGGCGCGGCCACGACGTGACATTGCTGGCGCCGCCGCCGATGCAGCGGCTGCTCTCGACCCTGCAAGGCGTCACCGTTGCAGGCGTCGATGACGCACCGCCCGACGATGGCACGGTGTGCTGGCTGCCGCTGATGAGCGCGCCCGGCGCGCTCGGCGTCCGCCCCGATCACATGGTGGCCCGCGTGCCGTATCTGTCGGCAGAGCCGGCCTTGGTCGAGCGCTGGGCCGACTGGCTCGGCGGCGAGCGGATTCACCATCGGCATCAACTGGGGCCTCGGCGTCACGCGAGAATGGTTCGGGCGCCGCCGCGAAATTCCGCTCCAGGCCTTCGCGCCGCTCGCCGACATCCCCGGCGTGCGGCTGATCTCGCTCCAGAAAGGCCCGCCGTCGCAGCAGATCGCCGCGGCGCCGTTCGGCAGCCGGATCGAAGTGCCCGACACCGATCCCGATCCCGCGGCCGGCAACTTCGTCGACACCGCAGCGCTGATGATGAAGCTCGACCTGGTGGTGTGCTGCGATACCTCGCTGGTGCATCTGGCCGGCGCGCTCGGGCGGCCGGTGTTCACCGCGGTGCCGTTCGTGCCAGATTGGCGCTGGCTGCAGGATCGCGGAGACACGCCGTGGTATCCGACCATGCGCTTGTTCCGGCAGACGGCGCCGCAGGACTGGAGCGACGTGTTTGCGAAGATCGCCGCCGCGGTCGCCGAGATGGCGTCAGCGAAGCAGCGCTAGCACCATCGCCGCGGCCGCCATCTCGGCGAAGCGATAGTTGCGCCGTTGCAGCGCAAGCTCGTCGCGGCCCCAGAACTACATGTTCCAGTCCTCGTCGACATGCGCCGCGGCCCAGGCCTCGTCGGCAGAGAGGCGCCCGGCGGCGAGCGCCAGCGCAAGCAGCGCCGAGCCGGTCAGCGTGGTGACGACGCTGAGCGCGCCGAGCCGCCAGGCCTCCGCGATGTCGGCGCCCTTGGGAATCGCGGCGGCGGCAGCAGCGACGGCCGCCTCCGGCTGCGCCACATGGACGATGCCCTCGGCCAGCACGAAGCGCGCGCCGAGGCTGTCGCGCGCCCAATCGAGCACCGGGTCCCAATGGCGGCGCTGAGCTTCGACCAGCCCGGCCGGATCGGCGGCGCGATAGAGCAGAAGATCGCTGCCGAGGTACTGCTCGATCTCGGCCGCGACCGGCGCGGGCGTCGGCGCAACGCCGTCGATGATCGAGTTGGCGAGCCGCGTGAGCGGCATCGCGGCCGGATCGACCTTGTCCTGCTGGGCATCCCATTCGGCGGCAAGCGCCTGCGCCAGGGCGCGCACCGGCGCGGCCAATGGCCGCCGTGCCGGGGTCCGCACCGGACGGCCGTCGAGCAGGACGGCAAAGCCGTCCGCCACCTCCCCGACCGACGCCTGCTTGTAGAAGCGCGCCCGCAGGTTTGGCCGCATACTGCGCCGGGCGGATTCGGTCGGATCGAGCGGCTGGTTCTCGAAAATATCCTCGAAGATATCGCGCATGGGTCCGATTGTGCGGTGCAACAGAGCGGTGGTCGTTGGGCAGGCCTCATAACTAGCCATCCCAGCCGCAGAATGGCAGCAAATTCGACCGAATGGGCCGCCTTGGTCGTGCCGCTTTGGCGGCCGACAAACCAGCCCCGCCCTGCGTTAACAAGCAGGCCGCAATGCCTTCGACGGCGGTGGAAATTGCATATTCTGTCGAGTAAAATTCCTCCGTGGATTCGGCATCTTATGGCCGACCGCGGGGGATGGTCCTGTCTGCGCTGACGTCACGCGAGCCCGTCAGAGTTGCTTGAAGAAGGGGCGCGTGCACGAGGAGTTGAATGAAGCCAACAAACATTGCGGCGCCCGACTACTTCCACAAAGTCGTCGACTGCCAATGGGCCTGCCCGGCCCACACGCCCGTTCCGGAATACATCCGACTGATCGCCGAAGGCCGCTACAGCGACGCCTACATGATCAATTGGCGGTCGAACGTGTTTCCGGGAATCCTCGGACGCACCTGCGACCGTCCGTGCGAGCCGGCCTGCCGGCGCGGCCGCATCGAGAAAGAGCCGGTGGCGATCTGCCGCTTGAAGCGCGTCGCCGCCGATTTCAAGGACGACATTCGCGGCCGGCTGCCGAAGCCCGCGCCGAAGAACGGCAAGCGCATCGCGCTGGTGGGCGGCGGCCCAGCCTCGCTCGCGGTGGCGCGCGATCTTGCTCCGCTCGGCTACCACTGCACCGTGTTCGATTCCGACCCCAAGGCCGGCGGCATGATGCGGACGCAGATTCCGAAATTCCGCCTGCCCGACACCGTGGTCGACGAGGAAACCGACTACATCCTCAACCTCGGCATCGAGTTCAAGGGCGGCACGCGCATCGACAGCATGAAGAAGCTGCTGTCGGAGAACTTCGACGCGATCTTCGTCGGCTCCGGCGCCCCGCGCGGCCGCGAGCTCGACATCCCGGGCCGCAAGGAAGCCGGCAAGAACATCCACATCGGCATCGACTGGCTGTCGAACGTCTCGTTCGGCCACATCACCTCGATCAACAAGCGCGTCATCGTGCTCGGCGGCGGCAACACCGCGATGGATTGCTGCCGCACCGCGCGCCGTCTCGGCGGCGAGGACGTCAAGGTGATCGTGCGTTCCGGCTACGAGGAGATGAAGGCGTCCCCCTGGGAAAAGGAGGACGCCGTCCACGAGGACATCCCGATCCTCAATTTCCTGGTGCCGAAGTCGTTCATCCACGACAACGGCAAGCTGACCGGCGTGGTGTTCGAGAAGGTCAAGGCCGAGTACGACGCCAAGGGCCGGCGCAATCTCGTCTCGACCGGCGAGCCGGACCAGACCATCCCCTGCGACGACGTGCTGGTGGCGGTCGGCCAGGAGAACTCGTTCCCCTGGATCGAGCGCGACGCCGGCATCGAGTTCGACAAGTGGGACATGCCGGTGGTCGACAAGGTGACCATGGCCTCGACCAATCCGAAGATGTTCTTCGGCGGCGACGCGGCGTTCGGCCCGAAGAACATCATCTGGGCGGTGGCGCACGGCCACGATGCCGCGCTGTCGATCCACAAATTCCTCTCCGGCGAGGACATCAACGAGCGCCCGCTGCCGGACGTGGAAATCTCATCGCAGAAGATGGGCATCCACGAGTGGAGCTACGACAACGACATCTCCAACGACAAGCGCTTCAAGGTGCCGCACCGCGACAAGGTGATCGCGCTGAAGGACATCCGCGCCGAGGTCGAGCTTGGCTACGACCTCAAGCTCGCGCTCGGCGAGGCGGAGCGCTGCCTGAACTGCGACGTCGAGACGGTGTTCACCTCGCAGCTCTGCATCGAATGCGACGCCTGCGTCGACATCTGCCCGATGGACTGCATCACCTTCACCGCCAATGGCGAAGAGGCCGACCTGCGCACGCGATTGCAGGCGCCGGCGGTCAATCTCACCCAGGACCTTTACGTCGCCGACGGCCTGAAGACCGGCCGTGTGATGGTGAAGGACGAGGACGTCTGCCTGCATTGCGGGCTCTGCGCCGAACGCTGCCCCACCGGTGCGTGGGACATGCAAAAGTATCTCATCGACATGACCCACGCCGGAACACCATGCCAGTCACCAGCCCGATCAGCAGCGTAAACGACTTCGTCGTCCGGTTCGCCAACGTCAACGGCTCCGGGTCGGCCAGCGCCAACGAATTGTTCGCCCGCTCGATCCTGCGGATGGGCGTTCCGGTGTCGCCGCGCAACATCTTCCCGTCCAACATCCAGGGGCTGCCGACCTGGTACGAGGTGCGCGTCACCGAGGACGGCCATCTCGGCGCCCGCGGCGGCATCGACATGATGGTGGCGATGAACCCGCAGACCTGGGACAAGGACGTCGCCTCGATCGAGCCCGGCGGCTACCTGTTCTACGACTCGACCAAGCCGATGCCGTCGTCGAAGTTCCGGCAGGACATCACGGTGCTCGGCGTGCCGCTCACCGCCATCACCAACTCGACCTACACCGACCCGCGCCAGCGCCAGCTGTTCAAGAACATCATCTATCTCGGCGCGCTGTCGGCCATGCTCGACATGGACCCGAAGGTGATCGAGACGCTGATCGGCGAGCAGTACAAGGGCAAGGAGAAGCTGCTGTCCTCCAACGTCCACGCGCTGCATCTCGGCCGCGACTGGGCGCTGACGAACCTGAAGTGCCCGATCGGCCTGCGGGTCCAGAAGTCCGACAAGGTCGGCGACCGCATCTTCATCGAAGGCAACAGCGCCGCGGCGCTGGGCGCCGTCTATGGCGGCGCTTCGGTCTGCGCCTGGTATCCGATCACGCCGTCGTCGTCGCTGGCCGACGCCTTCACCAGCCACTGCAAGAAGCTCCGCCACGATCCCGAGACCAAGAAGGCGAAATACGCCATCGTCCAGGGCGAGGACGAGCTCGCCTCGATCGGCATCGTGATCGGCGCATCGTGGAACGGCGCCCGCGCCTTCACCGCGACCTCGGGCCCCGGCATCTCGCTGATGCAGGAGTTCATCGGGCTTTCCTACTTCGCCGAAATCCCGGCGGTGATCATGAACGTGCAGCGCGCCGGCCCCTCGACCGGCATGCCGACCCGCACCCAGCAATGCGACCTGATCTCCTGCGCCTATGCCTCGCACGGCGACACCAAGCACGTCATGCTGTTCCCCGAGGACCCGGCCGAGGGCTTCGAGATGGCGGCGCAGTGCTTCGATCTCGCCGAGCGGCTGCAGAGCACGATCTTCCTGATGCTCGACCTCGACATCGGCATGAACCATCGGCTCTGCCGGCCGCTGAAGTGGGACGACAGCAAGCAATACGACCGCGGCAAGGTGATGACCGCCGAGATGCTCGACGACGGTCGCGACTTCGGCCGCTATCTCGACGTCGACGGCGACGGCATCCCGTTCCGCACCTATCCCGGCACGCATGCGACCAAGGGCTCGTTCTTCACCCGCGGCACGTCGCGTGACCGCTACGCGCGCTACACCGAGGAAGGCTCCGCCTACCAGGACAACATGCAGCGGCTCTTGCGCAAGTTCGAGACCGCCAAGGACCTGGTGCCGCGGCCGCTGCAGGCCAACGCGCAGAAGCCGACCAAATACGGCGTGATCTATTTCGGCTCGACGTCGCCGGCGATGGACGAGGCGATCGGCATGCTGGAGGCGCGCGGCCATCAGCTCGATCGGCTCCGCATCCGCGCCTTCCCGTTCCACTCCAGCGTGGCGAGCTTCATCGCCGACCACGACTTTGTCTACGTGGTCGAGCAGAACCGCGACGCCCAGCTCCGCTCGCTGATCGTCAACGAGAACGGCATCGACCCGGTGCGGCTGGTGCCGATCCTGCACTACGACGGCACCCCGATCACCGCGCGCTTCATCGCCAAGGCGATCGGCGATCACCAGGACCAGCTCAAGGTCACGCCGCTGCGCAAGGTGGTGTCGTAGCCGTCTAGGTCCGCGGCTGACCGGCCCGCGCCGCGGAGTATCCGGCGCCGGCCTGCTTGGTCGTGACGATTGCCGCCATCAAGCCACCGTCGCTCTTTCGGCTGATGGAGCCTTCCATCTCGATCCGGTCATCGGCCGCATCCCAGCGGTACAGGCGGAAGATCAGCGTCTCGTCCGGATCGCAATTGCCGAAATAGAACACGTCGCGGGCCTGCGTGCTGTAGCTCGCCGTCAGCGAGCGCCCCGCATAGCGCGCCGCGCAAATGTCGTTGATGGTCGGGTATGCGGCGAAATACAACAGCCCGACGCCGTTGATGTCGTGGCTCGGCACGATCTCGTATTCGCATTCGAACAGCGGCGCCGGAAGCGAGGCGGTGCGGCGTTCGCGGTAGGCGCTGGCGAATGCGGGCAGATCGCCGACCGCCGGTATGCCGCAATCCGGCGGAATCTCCGGCTGACCCTTCAGCAGCGACGTGTTCGAGGCCGCCTCGCCCACTTTGGCGAAGCTCGACATCAGCTCGGCGCGCAGCCGGCGGTCATTGCCCGCGGCCGTCACTTCGCTGAAATAAAGACCCGCGCCGTAGCGGCTGGCCTGCACTTCAAGCTCGATCCGCTCGTTCTCCCGATAGGCGGCAAGGCCCGCGCTGGAGTCGAGCCGGAAGCGCGTGAATGTCGCATAAAGCCGTTCGCCATTGGCGTCGGCGATCTCGTGCGACGGCGTGCCGAGCCCGCGCGTGATCAGCCGCCAGTGGATGTCGCCAAGCTCCTTGAACAGCCAGGATTCCGACAGGCCGCCGAGCGCCATCTGCGGCATGTTGAGCTGGTAGCTGCGGCGCTCGACCGCCGCGGCGGGCTGCGCGGCGGCGGGTACAGCCGTCCCGCCCGTGCCGATGGCGCGGACGATATCGCCCGCCGTGGTCGCCGCCATCCAACGTCCGTCGTCGATGGCCCGTCCGATCGCAGCCTCGATGCGGGCGCGGATCACCAGCGTGGTGAAGCTGTCGATGCCGAGATTTTTCAGCGGCCGGTCCATATCGGCGACGCTGAACGAAGGATGCGCAGCCTGGATGATCGCCGCGACCTCCGCCGCGAGATCGCCTGAGATAGCGGCTTTGGGTGCCGGTGGAGCGTCCCGGCGCGCCCGCGCCGGCAGCCCGCGAACAGTCCGGCAGGCGTCGACGAACGCCCCGATGTCGGCGCTTTCGAGCACCGGCCGCAGCGCCCGCACCTGAGAATCGCCGAGATCCCACCACCGCAGCTCCAGCAGATCCGCGATGACGTCGTCGGAAAACCGCTTCGAAACAACGCGCGCCGGATTGCCCAGCACCACCGCATAGGGCGGCACATTGTCGATCACGAACGAGCCTGCGCCGACCACGGCGCCGTGGCCGACCGTGACACCCGACAGGATGGTGGCGTTGGCCGCGATCCAGACGTCGGACCCGATCACGACGTCACCGCGCGACCGCGTCCGGTCGCTCGGACCCGCTTCACCGAGCATGTGCCCGAATGGGAAGGTGGAGACGAATTCGGTGCGGTGCGATCCGCCCAGCACGAAGGTCGAGCCCATCGCCAAGCTGCAGAACTTACCGACCTTCAGGCGGCAGCCATCGTCGAAAAATCGGATTTTCGGCGCACCGATGGAGTAGTCGCCGATCTCGAAGCCATGCCGCTTGACGTAATGAATCAGGTGCCGCCGCAATCCATGGCGGCGATCGATCGACCTACGATCCCAGCGATCGCGCTGCTTGCGCCAAAACTCAGAAAACGTCGACAATCGCACCTTCCGATCCGGCCGCCGCGGGGCTTAAGTCAACAAATTCCCGGAGCCGGGGCAAGCCGATGGGCCGTCTTTTGATCCACCGGGGATCGCTGCGCCGCACTAGGCAATGCCAGAATCGCGTAGCATAATCAGCGACATAATGGTATTATCGGACCCATGACATACATCGCCAAACCGAAATTCAAGCACCCGGGCCTGCCGACCAACGACCTCGGCTTCACCCACCGCGACTACGAGGGCAAGGTCTCGACGCTCTGCGCGGGTTGCGGCCACGACTTCGATCACCGCCTCGATCATCGAGGCCTGCTTCGAGCTCTCGATCGAGCCGCACCGCGTGGCAAAGATTTCCGGCATCGGCTGCTCGTCGAAGACGCCGGATTATTTCCTCGGCAACTCGCACGGCTTCAACTCCGTGCACGGCCGCATGCCCTCGGTGCTGACGGGGGCGAACCTCGCCAACCGCGAGCTGATCTATCTCGGCGTGTCGGGCGACGGCGACTCGGCCTCGATCGGTTTCGGCCAGTTCGCCCATTCGATCCGGCGCGGCGTCAACATGACCTACATCGTCGAGAACAACGGCGTGTACGGCCTGACCAAAGGCCAGTTCTCGGCCACCGCCGACCGCGGCTCGAAGTCCAAGCGCGGCGTTACCAACTCCGACAACGCCATCGACCTGGTCGCGATTGCGCTCCAACTCGGCGCAAGCTTCGTGGCGCGGAGCTTCTCCGGTGACAAGACTCAGTTGGTTCCGCTGATCGAAGCGGCGATCAAGCACAAGGGCTCAGCCTTCATCGACGTGATCTCGCCGTGCGTCGCCTTCAACAATCACGCCGGTTCGACCAAGAGCTTCGACTATGTGCGCGAGCACAACGACGCGGTGAACCGGCTCGACGTCATCACGGGGCGCGAGCCGATCACAGTGGACTATGCGCCCGGCTCGGTGCAGGTGGTCGAGCAGCACGACGGCACGCGGCTGGCGCTTCGCAAGCTCGACGCCGACTACGATGTGCATGACCGGCTTGCCGCGCAAGCATTCCTGCAGAAGCACGCCGCCAAGGGCCAAGTGGTGACCGGATTGCTCTATGTCGATCCAGAGGCCGAGGATCTGCACGCCCACCTCAATACTGTGGACGCGCCGCTCAACGGCCTGGAGGCGAAGGACCTTTGCCCGGGCACCCCGGCGCTGGAAAAGATTAACGCCTCACTGCGCTAAGCGGCCTATTTCCGCCAGCAGCCCTACGTCGCGAATGCGACGTCGCCGGTTTCGAGCAGCGACTTGAGATTGGACAGGACTTTCGGCCAGCCGCCGGAGACCGCCTCGACGAGCTTAGTCCCCTCGCCTTCGAGCTGGTGGTGGATCGTGAGCTTCACCGCCCTGCCGCCACGGTCCGGATAATAGTCCGCCATCTCGATGTCCATCGTGCAGCGCGAATAGCCTTCGGCCTTCAGCTCCGGCTTGAACTCGTTGCGCCAGCGGATAACGAGGCGCTTGCCCGGCACAGCCTCCAGAATTTCGCCGGTGTCGGCGACGCGGCCGTCGTCGAATATGAGGCGCCACGATGAGCCCGGCTTCCAGTCGCTCTCGGCCGTGATGCCGAACCAGAATTTTCTGATCGTTTGCGCGTCGGTCAGCGCCGCCCAAAGCTTCTCCGGCGTGGTGCGGATATAGGTCACATAGACGAATTGCGGCTTGGTAGCTGCGTCACTCATCACTCGCCTCCAATGCTTTTTTCAGGTCGCCCAGCGCTTGCAGGCGCGAGCGTTCAAATTTCCCGATCCAACGATCCGCGATCTCGTGGATTGGAACGGGGTTGAGGTAGTGCAGCTTCTCGCGGCCCCGCCACACGGTGGCGACGAGGTTGGCGGCCTCCAGGATGGCGAGGTGCTTGCTGACCGCCTGCCGCGTCATCGATAGCCGCGCGCACAGCTCGCCCAGCGTCTGGCCGTTGTCGGCGCGGAGCCGGTCGAGCAGTTCGCGGCGGCTGCCGTCGGCCAGCGCCTTGAACACCTCATCCATGACGCAATATGCAACTACACGGTTGCATGTCAAGTTGCAAAAAGTCCGGCCTTCCATGGCCGGACAGGCGCCATCCTCAGCCGTGGTCCTTACGGTTGGTTGGCGCGCTGACGGATGAACGACTGCATGTCGGTCGGATTGTTGCCGATGCCCTTCTGCAGCGGGTAGTCGTGGATGGCGTTGGTGACACGGTCACCGAACGTCTCGATGTGCGGCGGATTGTAGGGCTGCACCGTCGGCAACCGGGTCAGCGCCGCAGCCGGCGGGCTGTTCGACGAGTAAGGCGACGGCACGGGCGGCGGGATGTAGGTGCTGCTGCCACGCGGAATTTCAATCGTGTCGTCGGCGCGCCGGTGCGGCTCGCCGGACCCGACCTTTGGCGGGTGATAGCCCTTCATGATGACCGGCGTGCCGTTCTCGACCGGGATCCCACTCCAGAACGTGGACTCCGGGGATGTGGAGCGGACCACCGTATGATGGGAGATGAACCGGGCGACATGCCGGCGATGCCGCGCCGCGGCGGCGTCCAGCGTGCCGACCACCAGGACGGCGGCAAGCGCGAGCGTCAGGACTTTGGTGTTCGACACCAGCATGATTGAGAGATAGCGGGCCGGCGGTTCCCGCGCCAGCCTGCGGGAGCGCCGTCGCGGTAACGTGATCGGCCCCGCCGGCGCTATTCCTCCGGTGCCTCGACGATCGGATCGTAGCGCTTGGCGTCGAAGCCCAGCAGATTCCAGGTCTGTTGCATGTGCGGCGGCAGCGGCGCGGTGACGTCGATCGTGCCGCCGCGCGGATGCGGCACGGCGATGCGGCGGGCCAGCAGATGCAGCTTGTTCTGCATGCCGCCCGGAAACTCGTAGTTCTCGATGCGGAAGTATTTCTCGTCGCCGATGATCGGATGGTCGATGTGCTCCATGTGAGCGCGGAGCTGATGGGTGCGGCCGGTCACCGGCTTGAGCGACAGCCAGGCGAGTTTCTGCGCCGCGGTTTCCACGACGGCGTAGTAGGTGACGGCGTGGCTGGCGCCCTCCTCGCCGTGCTTGGCGATGCGCATCATGCTCTCGTCCTCGCGGTCTTCCTTGGCCAGATAAGTCGAGACGCGGCCCTGTTTCGGCCGCGGCACACCCGCGACCAAGGCCCAATAGATCTTGCGCGCCGAGCGGGTGCGGAAGGTCTTGGTCAAAGCGGTCGCGGCAAAGCGGGTCTTGGCCACAAGGAGACAGCCGGAGGTGTCCTTGTCGAGGCGATGAACGAGGCGCGGCCGCTGGCCATCCTTGCCGGTCATGGAGCCCAGCATGCCGTCGAGATGGCGGTAGGTGCCGGAGCCACCCTGCACCGCGAGTCCCATCGGCTTGTTCAGCACCAGCACGTCGTCATCCTCGTAGAGCGTGATCGACTTGATGAAGGCGCGGTCCTTCTGGCCGGCCGGCGCGTCGTCGCGCGGCTTCGGCGGCTCGACCTTGAGCGGCGGGATGCGGATCGACTGGCCCTTCTGCAGGCGGTCCTTCGGCTGGGCGCGCTTGCCGTTCACCCGCACCTCGCCCTTTCGGATGATGCGCTGGATGTGGCTGAACGACAGGCCCGGGTAGCGCGCCTCGAAGAAACGATCGAGCCGCATGCCATCCTCGTCGGCGGTGACGTGGACCGTTTGCACGCCTTTGCCGGGCTTTGGCTCCGGCTTGGGCTCGGTCGGGATCTCGGCGTCCACTTCGGTCATGCTGTCTCGGTTCCGGTGACCTTGGCTGCTTGCACCTCGGCCGCCTCGTCGAGCGAACGGATACGCCGCAACTCGGGGAAAAGAAACATCCAAATCGCGGTCACCAGGATGGTGCCGAGGCCGCCGATCGCCACCGCCGGCACCGCCCCGAACAACGCCCCCATGACGCCGGCGCGGAAATCGCCGAGCTGGTTGGAGGTGCCGGTGAACAGGCTGTTGACCGCGCTGACGCGGCCGCGCATTTCGGGAGGCGTGCGGAGCTGCACCAGCGAAAAGCGGATGACGACGCTGACCACGTCGGCGCCGCCCATGAAGGCCAGCGCGATCATGGACAGCGGCAGCCACGTCGAGAAGGCGAAACCGGTGACCGCGAGGCCGTAGACCGTCAGCACCGAGAACAGCACGCGACCGACCGAATGGGTCAGCGGATTGCGAGCCAGCACGACCGACATGGTCAGCGCTCCGATCGCCGGTGACGAGCGAAGGAGGCCGAGCCCCCACGGCCCGGTCTCAAGGATGTCGCGGGCGAAGATCGGCAGCAGCGCGGTGGCGCCGCCCAGGAACACCGCGAACATATCGAGCGACAGGGTGCCGACGATGATGCGGTCGTGGCGCACGAAATTGAAGCCGCCGAACAGCGACTTCAGGCTCAGGGGCTCGATGGTTCTCGGTGCCCGCTCGACCGCCATCATGGCGAGCATGACGGCGCCGATCGCCCACAGCGCGATGGTGATGCCATAGACGGTGCCGGGGCCGAGCAGATAGAGCACGCCGCCGAGCGACGGGCCGACAATCTGGCCGGTCTGGTTGGCCGAGGCGAACCACGCCATGGCGCGGGGCACCATCGGGCGCGGCACCAGCGACGGGATGATCGCCGCCATGGTCGGCAGTTCGAAGGCGCGTGCGGCGCCGACGATCGCCACGGTGATGTAGATGACGCGGGTGTCGAGGGTGCCGGTCAGCGTGGCCGTCGCCAAGATCAGGGCGCCGCAGCTTTCGGCGAACTGGCACCCCATCAGGATGAGCCGATGGTCGAAGCGATCAGCGGCCTGGCCGACGAACAGCGTCAGCGCCACCATCGGGATGAACTGCACGAGGCCGAGCAGGCCTAGATCGAAGGCGCTGCCGCTCAACTCGTAGAGCTGCCAGCCCACCGCCACCACCAGCATGTGGAACGACAGAATGGAGGCGATACGGCTCAGCCAGTACAGCGCGAAGGCGCGGTGGCGGAGCGGCGAGTCTGTTCCGGATCGGGTGGCGCTCAATTGCACCGCTGCAAGTCCGCGGGCTTGGCATGCCCCCACGTCACGCGCATGCGATTGCCCTTGGCGTCGAGCGTGACCGAAACGTCGCCCTTGCCGTCGCAGTGCGCCTGCACGTAGACCGCCGTGGTCTTGTACATCTTGCCGATCCGGCATTGACCGTCGAACCACCACAGCGAGGTGTCGGTCGCGACCAAGGCTGAGTTGGCGGCGCTGTCGCCGCCGTGCGCGGAGCAAAGCTCCGGCGTGGCCGCCCAGCGGCCGACGAATTGCTCCTGCGCGGGCGCAGACGACACCAAAACCGCGCTCAAGACCGCGCTCATCACGCCGGCCGCCAACACCAGACGTCGCATCAATTTCCAGCCTTGTCCTTGCGAAGCTTGGCCCAGTAATCCAGGCGCTTCCTGATTTCACGTTCGAAGCCGCGGTCGGGCGGATCGTAGAAGGTTTGGCGGCCAAGCTCGTCCGGGAAGTAGTCCTGGCCGGAGAATGCCTCCTCCTGGTCATGGTCGTAGGCGTAGCCACGGCCGTAGCCTTCGGATTTCATGAGGTTGGTCGGCGCGTTGAGAATGTGCTTGGGCGGCAACAGCGAGCCGTTCTCTTTTGCCGCGCGCTTGGCCGCGCCGTAGGCGACGTAGGCGGCGTTCGATTTCGGCGCGGTCGCGACGTAGATCACGGCCTCCGCGATGGCGAGCTCGCCCTCGGGCGAGCCGAGGAAGTCGTAGGCGTCCTTCGCCGCGTTGCAGATCACCAGCGCTTGCGGATCGGCCAGCCCGATGTCCTCGACCGCCATGCGGACCACGCGCCGCGCCAGGTAGAGCGGATCCTCACCGGCATCGAGCATGCGGGCGAGATAATAGAGCGCCGCATCGGGATCGGAGCCGCGCACCGACTTATGCAGCGCCGAGATCAGGTTGTAGTGGCCGTCCTGCTTCTTGTCGTAGATCGGCGCGCGGCGCTGCACCACCTTCTGCAATTCCGCCGCACCGAAAATCTCGCCGGGGCGCGCGGCGCGCCAGATTTCCTCGGCCAGCGTCAGCGAGGCGCGGCCGTCGCCGTCGGCCATCCGGGCGAGCGACAGGCGAGCCTCGTCGTCGAGCGGAAGCTTCTTGCCCTCGAGCGCCTCGGCGCGGGACAGCAGCTTCCCGACCGCGTCGGCGTCGAGCGAATGAAACACCAGCACGCGCGCCCGCGACAGCATCGGCGCGATCAGCTCGAACGACGGGTTCTCGGTGGTGGCGCCGACCAGCACGATGGTGCCGTCCTCCATCACCGGCAGGAAGCTGTCCTGCTGGGCGCGGTTGAAGCGGTGGATTTCGTCGACGAACAGCAGCGTGCCCTGCCCCATCTCGCGCCGGGCGCGGGCCTCGTCGAACACCTTCTTCAGGTCAGCAACGCCGGAGAAGATGGCGCTGATCTGCACGAACTGCAGGCTGGTCTCGTTGGCAAGGAGCCGCGCAACGGTGGTCTTGCCGGTGCCGGGCGGGCCCCAGAAGATCAGCGAGCCGAGCGAGTTGCTCTCCAGCATGCGGGTGAGCGCGCCGTCGGGACCGAGCAGATGGTCCTGGCCGACCACCTCGGCGAGCTTTTGCGGGCGGAGCTTGTCGGCGAGCGGCCGCGGCGCGTCGGCATCGAGGCCGGCCGCCGCGAACAGGCTCGGGCCCGAGCCGCGCTTGGGGCGGGAGGTCATACTGAGCCTCTTGTCCCGCACGCGGTGCAGCGCGCAGCGATGCGCCGCAGATGCGGGATCCCGGTTGCTTGAAGAAAGCTGGGTCCCGGATCAGCGGCG
This sequence comes from uncultured Alphaproteobacteria bacterium, assembly GCA_963785665.1. Classification (GTDB taxonomy): domain Bacteria; phylum Pseudomonadota; class Alphaproteobacteria; order Rhizobiales; family Xanthobacteraceae; genus Z2-YC6860. The sequence continues at coordinate 28,604 of CAWAWF010000008.1, read as the reverse complement.
CACCGCCAAGAGGCGCTGCACCGCATCCGGGACACGTGCGGCACTGCCGTCCCCATGCTCATCCGCCGAAGATGGCCGAAATCTGCTGTCCGCCGCGCTGGATGGTGATGCGCCATAGCCGGGCGCCGGCCTTCGCCACCTTGGCGAGGTCGGCGGTCTTGGCGATCTTGGTGCCGTTGACCGCGAGCAGAACGTCGCCGCGCTGGAAGCCGAACTGCTGCGCCATTGTGCCGTCGGCGATCTCGACGACGGCGACGCCGTCGGTCGATGAATCCAGCCGCAGCTCATCGGCCAGCGCCGGCGACAGGTTGGCCACCTTGGCGCCGGTGAACGGCGAGCGGCCCTCGATGGTGAGCTCGTCGCGCGGCTCCTCCGGCGCGGTCTCGAGCGCGACGGCAATCTTGCTTTCCTTGCCGGAGCGGACGACGCCGAGTTCGACCTTGCCGCCGAGCGGCTGCGTGATGAAGCGATAGTCGAAGGCGTTGGGATCGTCGACGCCCTGCCCGCCGACCGAAACAATAACGTCGCCGGTCTTGAGTCCGGCCCGCGCCGCCGGGCCCTTCTCGGTGACGCTGGTGACGACGACACCGGACGGCCTCTGCAGGTTGAACGCCGCCGACAACTCCGGGGTCAGCGCCTGAAGCTTGGCGCCGAGCCAGGGCCGCTTCACCGCGCTGCCGCCGGCGCGCGCCGAGGACACCACCAGCCGCACCATGGTGGCGGGAATGGCGAAGCCGACGCCGACCGATCCGCCCGACTGCGAGAAGATCGCGGTGTTGATGCCGACCAGACGACCGGCCATGTCGACCAGCGCGCCGCCGGAATTGCCGGGGTTGATGGCGGCGTCGGTCTGGATGAAGAACTGGTAGTCGGAAATGCCGACATGGGTCCGCGCCACCGCCGAGACGATGCCGTGCGTCACGGTCTGGCCGACGCCGAACGGGTTGCCGACTGCCAGCACCACGTCGCCGACCTGCAGGTCGTCGGAGTTGCCGAAGTCGATGACCGGGAATTTCTCCTTGGCGTCGTCCTTGACGCGCAGCACGGCGAGATCGGCGCGCGGATCCTTCAGCACCACCTCGACGGAGAATTCGCGCTTGTCGGCGAGCGTGACCTTGACCTGATCGGCGCCGTCGATGACGTGGTTGTTGGTCACCACCAGCCCGGACGGATCGACGATGACGCCGGAGCCGAGCGAGTGCGCCTCTCGCGGCCCGCCGAACCGCCCGCCGCCGAAGAAACGGCGGAAGAACGGATCGTCCATCAGCGGGTTGCGGTTCTCGATGGTCTTGGCGGCGGAGACGGTGACCACCGCCGGCACCACCTTCTTGACGATCGGCGCGTACGACATCCGCAGCGCTTCGGCGGAGGGCGGCACCACGCGCTCCTGGGCGGCGGCGATGTGCGGCAGCAGCAGGGCTGCGAGCGCGGACAACAAAATCGAGCGGATGGGCATGCGGGGCGATTCCCTGATCGGCGGACCAGAGATATAGGCCGCTGGGGGCGGCAAATGAAGGGTGTGGAATCGACTGTCCAGTCCCCACAGCCCGTCATTCCGGGGCGCCGCGAAGCGGCGAGCCCGGAATCCATAATCCGCAGCGTTCCAATACCGGTACAGGGGTTATGGATTCCGGGTTCGCACTAACGGTGCGCCCCGGAATGACGTCGCAAGGCGCCTACTCCTTCGCCGGCACGGTGCGCAAATAGGCGACCACGGCGTCGAGGTCCTGGTCCGTCATGTTCACGTAGTACTGGAAGCCCATCGGGCCGATCAGCTTGCTGCCGTCCTTGCGCTTGCCCTGGGTGATGGCGGTCTTGATCTCACCATCGGTCCAGTCGCCGATCCCGGCGGTTTTGCTGGATGTGATGTTGCGCGACTTCACCACGCCCCACGGCCCGGGGAAATCGGCGCCGCCCTTGCCCAGCGAATTGGCGAAATCGCGCGGCCCGCCGCCCGCCTTGAATGGGGTATGGCACTCCATGCAGTGGCCGATGGTGGCGAGGTAGAAGCCGCGCTTGAGCTTGTCGTTGAGGTCGGCCTGGCTGTAGGCCTTCTCGGCGCCGGGGAACGCATGATGCGGCAGCGCAATCTTGTAGATTGGATCGGCCACCTTGTTCTTGACCGGCGGAATGGTGCGCACGTAGGCGACAATGCTGTCGAGATCGCTCGGCAGCAGGATCGGGTAGAACGCCGTAGGCATCACCTCGGCCTCCTGCACGCCGTTCGGATTCTTGCCGGTCAGCAGCATGGTCTTGATCTGCGCGTCGGTCCAAGAGCCAATGCCGGTGTCCTTGTCCTCCGTGATGTTGGGCGCGGTGACCTTGAACGGCGGCTCGTCCCAGGAGAGCCCGCCGGAGAAATCCTTGCCGGCCGTGGCTTGCGGCGGGCCTTTCGGCGAATGACAGTTGGCGCAGGTCATGATCGTCATGACCAGATATTTGCCGCGCTCGACCGACGCCTGCGCCAGTGCGCTCGTCGTCAACGCGAGCGCCGCAACCGCACCCAGCAGCAAACGGATCATGGCATTTCCCCTTGGATTTGAGTCGATCCAATTCTAGCGCGGCCTCGTGACAGCGCAAACGGCCGGCGAGGCGCCGGACAGCAAAAAGGCGGCCGAAGCCGCCTTTGCCATTCTCGAACGCTTTTTCGTGGAATCAAGCCGCCGCGTTGTCTTCATCCGGCGCCCGCTCCTGCACCGGGCCGGAATCGAGGCCCTTGGCGTCCTCGTCGCGGTCGACGAACTCGATCACGCCGACCGGGGCGTTGTCGCCGTAGCGGAAGCCCGCCTTGAGGATGCGGGTGTAGCCGCCCTTGCGGTCCTTGTAGCGGGGGCCGAGCACGTCAAAAAGCTTCTTGACCATGTCGACGTCGCGTATCTGCGCGATCGCCTGGCGGCGGGCGTGCAGGTCGCCGCGCTTGCCGAGCGTGATCAGCTTCTCGACGACGGGGCGAAGCTCCTTCGCCTTCGGCAGCGTGGTGGTGATCTGCTCGTGCTTGATGAGCGCCGCGCACATGTTGCCGAACATCGCCTTGCGATGCTCCGCCGTGCGGTTGAGCTTCCGGTAAACCTTGCCGTGACGCATCGAATTAGTCCTTCTGGTCTTTGTGTCGCGACGGTTCGTCGGACGCTGCGCTCAGGTGGGCATTTCCTGCGTTCGCCCAAAACAACATGCCCGGCGAAGCAGCCGGGCATGAAACGGTTTCTAGTAGTGATCCTCGAAGCGCTTGGCGAGCTCCTCGATGTTCTCGGGCGGCCAGCCGGGCACTTCCATGCCGAGGTGCAGGCCCATCTGCGCGAGAACTTCCTTGATCTCGTTGAGCGACTTCCGGCCGAAGTTCGGGGTGCGGAGCATCTCGGCCTCGGTCTTCTGAACGAGATCGCCGATGTAGACGATGTTGTCGTTCTTCAGACAGTTGGCCGAACGCACACTGAGCTCGAGCTCGTCCACCTTCTTGAGGAAGGCCGGGTTGAAGGCGAGGTCCGGGATCAATTCCTGGGCCTGCTCCTTGCGGGGCTCCTCGAAGTTGACGAACACGTTGAGCTGGTCCTGCAGGATGCGCGCGGCATAGGCCAGTGCATCCTCGGGTCCGACCGCGCCGTTGGTCTCGATCGTCAAGGTCAGCTTGTCGTAGTCGAGGATCTGGCCCTCGCGGGTGTTCTCGACCTTGTAGGAGACCTTGCGGCACGGCGAGTAGAGGCTGTCGACCGGGATCAGCCCGATCGGCGCGTCCTCGGGACGATTGCGCTCGGCGGGCACGTAGCCTTTGCCGGTCGCGACCGTGAACTCCATGCGGATTTCGGCGCCCTCGTCCAGCGTGCAGAGCACGAGGTCAGGGTTGAGCACGACGATATCGCCGACGGTCTGGATGTCACCCGCCACCACGGTGCCGGGGCCGGATTTCTTCACCACCATGCGCTTGGGGCCTTCGCCCTGCATCTTGATGGCGATGTCCTTGATGTTGAGCACGATGTCGGTGACGTCCTCGCGGACGCCGGCGATCGACGAGAACTCATGCAGCACGCCGTCGATGTGCACCGACTGCACCGCCGCGCCCTGCAGCGACGACAGCAAGATGCGGCGCAGCGCATTGCCGAGCGTGACGCCGAAGCCGCGCTCGAGCGGCTCGGCGATCAGCGTCGCCTGCCGCTTCGGATCGGAGCCAAGCGAAACCTGCAGCTTGTTGGGCTTGATCAGTTCCTGCCAGTTCTTCTGGATCACGTTTGCACCCATCGTATTGAGTGGCGCGGCTTTCGCGCTCCACTCCGCCCCGTGGGAATTGTCGGTGGCAGCCGGCGAACCTCCCGGCTGGCTGTAAGTGTCGGTCATACGCGTCGGCGCTTTCTCGGCCTGCAGCCGTTGTGAGGAATTGGCGTCACGTCGCGGATCGAGGTGATGGTGAAACCCGCGGCCTGCAGCGCCCGCAGCGCCGACTCGCGGCCCGAACCGGGACCAGCGACTTCGACTTCCAAGGTGCGCATGCCGTGCTCGGAGGCCTTCTTGGCGGCATCCTCGGCGGCCATCTGCGCGGCGTAGGGCGTCGACTTGCGGGAGCCCTTGAAACCCATCGTGCCGGACGAAGACCACGCGATGGCGTTGCCCTGCGCGTCGGTGATGGTGATCATGGTGTTGTTGAACGAGGCGTTCACATGCGCGACGCCCGAAGCGATGTTCTTGCGTTCGCGTCGGCGGACGCGCCCGGTCGGTGTGGCTTCCTTACCCATTCACGATCCTTTCAAGCCGGCAATCGAAGCGGCTGATGCAATGCAGCTTACGCCGTAGCCTTCTTCTTGCCGGCAATGGCTTTCGCCGGACCCTTGCGGGTGCGGGCGTTGGTGTGGGTGCGCTGGCCGTGGACCGGAAGGCCCTTGCGGTGGCGCAAGCCCCGATAGCAGCCGAGATCCATCAGCCGCTTGATGTTCACTGCAACTTCGCGCCGCAGATCGCCTTCGACCATGTAGTCGCGGTCGATCATCTCGCGAATCTGCAGAACCTCCTGATCGGTCAACTGCGACACCCGACGCTCCATCGGGATGTTGACCTTCTCCATGATGTCCTTGGCGTTCTTCTGGCCAATGCCATGGATGTACTGCAGCGCGATCACCACGCGCTTGTTGGTCGGAATATTGACGCCTGCAATGCGGGCCACGATTTCACTCCTGTTCCGGCCAAGTCGTTGCGTGGCCGTTCCTGCCTGTTCCGCAGGGGGTTCCAAGCGATAAAGCGACGCCCGCCCCTGCGCTTTGGGGCCGGCATCGTTCGAACTGAGTCCGCCTGAATTCCCAGGTTATTAAGGGATTCATCCTCACTTCGTCAACCTCCGCGAACGCACGGTTTTTCCAGGCTTTTGCATGTCTCGGCCGCCCCGGCGGGGGGCTGGCTTGGCAGCACGTTTCGCGGCCTTCTTCGACGCCTTCTTGGGCCGCCGCACCGGCTTTGCCGCCTTGGTGGCGGCCTTCCTGGCGGCCTTAACCTTGCCTGCCGGTTTCGCGGTCTTGCCGGCTGCGGATTTGCCGCCTGAGGCAGCCTTGCGGGCACCGCCGGCAGGCTTCCTGGCCGGAACCGGCCGGAACTTGGCGTCGGCTAGCGCCTTGCCGATCGCCACGCCGACGTCCGAGATCGAGGCCATGCCGTCGACCGTCCGCAGGGAGCCCCGGCCCCGGTAATAGTCCACCAGCGGCGCGGTCTGGGCCTCGTAGGCGGCCAGCCGCTGCTTGAGCACCTCCGGATTGTCGTCGGCGCGAATCGCCTCGCCGCGGCGCTTCATCTCGTCGATTCGGCTCTCGATCCGCCGCACCAGGATATCCGGATCGACCTTGAGCTCGACCACCGCGTCGAGCCGCTGGCCCTTGGTTTCAAGCATGCGATCGAGCGCCTCGGCCTGCGGCACGGTGCGCGGAAAGCCATCCAGGATGAAGCCGGCCCGGGCGTCGGCCTGATCGCAGCGGTCGGACACGATGCCGACCACGACGTCGTCCGGCACCAGGGCGCCGCGCGCCATGATGTCCTTGGCCTTCAACCCGATCGGCGTGCCGGCCGCAACGGCCGCACGTAGCATATCGCCGGTGGAGAGTTGCACGATGCCGTATCTTGAAACGAGTTCTTTGGCTTGCGTCCCCTTGCCGGCCCCCGGCGGGCCGAGCAACACAATCCTCATCTCCTGCGCCCCCGCAGCTTCGACCGCTTGATAAGTCCTTCGTATTGATGCGCCAGCAGATAGCCCTGGATCTGCGCCACCGTGTCCATGGTGACGCTGACGACGATCAGGAGCGACGTGCCGCCGAAATAGAACGGCACCGCGGCGTATGAAATCAGGATTTCCGGGATCAGGCAGACGATGGCGAGGTAGCCCGCGCCGATCACGGTGATGCGGCTCAGCACATAGTCGATGTACTCGGCCGTGCGCTCGCCCGGCCGGATGCCGGGAATGAAGCCGCCGTGCTTCTTCAGGTTGTCGGCGGTCTCGGTCGGATTGAACACGATCGCCGTGTAGAAGAAGGCGAAGAACACGATCAGCCCGATGTAGAGGATCAGGAACAGCGGCCGGCCGTGACCGAGTTGGGTGGTGATGGCGACGAACCAGTCGGGCCCCTGCCCGGCATTGAAGTTCGCCACGGTGGTCGGCAGCAGCAGCAGCGACGAGGCGAAGATCGGTGGGATCACGCCCGAGGTGTTGAGCTTGAGCGGCAGATGCGAGGACTGGCCCTCGAACATGCGGTTGCCGACCTGGCGCTTGGGATACTGGATCAGCAGCCGGCGCTGGGCGCGCTCCATGAACACGATGAAGGCGATCACCGCGAACACCATCACGATCACGACCAGGATCAGGCCGGTGGACAGCGCACCCTGGCGGCCGAGTTCCAGCATGTTGGCGATGGCCGCCGGCAGCTCGGCGACGATGCCCGACATGATGATCAGCGAGATGCCGTTGCCGATGCCGCGGGCGGTGATCTGCTCGCCGAGCCACATCAGGAACATGGTGCCGCCGGTCAGCGTGATGGCGGTCGAAATGCGAAAGAACATGCCGGGCTCGGCCACCGCGCCGCTGGCGCCTTCGAGCCCGATCGAGATCCCATAAGCCTGGAATGCAGCAAGAATAACAGTGAGATAGCGGGTGTACTGATTGATGACCTTGCGGCCCTGCTCACCCTCTTTCTTAAGCTGCTCAAGTGTCGGTGAGACAGTCGTCATCAACTGGATGATGATCGAGGCCGAGATGTACGGCATGATGTTCAAGGCGAAGATCGCCATGCGGTGGATGCCGCCGCCGGCGAACATGTTGAACATGCCGAGGATACCGCCGGCCTGGGTGTTGAAGATGCGCTCCCAGGCGGCCGGGTCGATGCCGGGCAGCGGGATGTAGGTGCCGAAGCGGTAGACCAGCAGCGCGCCGAGAGTGAACCAGATGCGCTTCTTCAGCTCTTCGGCCTTGGCGAGCGCCGAAAAGTTGAGATTGGCCGCCAGTTGTTCCGCTGCAGAGACCATCCGAGAGTTCCCTTACCGCGCCCCTAACCCACCAGACACGCGCCGTCAGATATAGGGATCAGGCGGCCTTTTCACCCTCTTCACGCTTCGGTGCCAGGATTTTGACCGAGCCGCCGGCCTTCTCCACCGCCTCAACGGCGGATTTGGAGGCGCCGTACACCTCGAAACTGACCTTGGCCTTGAGCTCGCCGTTGCCGAGCAGCCGCACGCCGTCCTTGGCGCGCCTCATCAACCCGGCCTTGACCAGGGCCGCGGAATCGACGGTCGCGCCGGCGTCGAGCAGCTTGGCGTCGATCGCCGCCTGCACCTTGCCGAGATTCACCTCATTGAACTTGAGCTGAAAGCTGGTGTTGCGGAAGCCGCGCTTGGGCAGGCGGCGATGCATCGGCATCTGGCCGCCCTCGAAGCCCTTGATGCGCACGCCCGAGCGCGCGGTCTGGCCCTTGCCGCCGCGGCCGCCGGTCTTGCCGGCGCCCGAGCCGATGCCGCGGCCGATGCGGAAGCGCTTCTTGCGCGAGCCGTGCTTGGGGGCGATCTCGTTGAGCTTCATGTTTCTCGCCTATTTCTTTCCGTCGACCACGCGGACCAGATGCTTGACCTTTTCGATCATGCCGCGCGTCATCGGATTGTCCGGCAGATCGCTCTGACGACCGATCTTGTTGAGGCCGAGACCGACCAGGGTCTCGCGCTGCGTGTGCTGGCGGCGCATCGCGCTGCCGGTCTGCTCGACCTTGATGGTTTTGTTGCTGGCCATGACTGATGTCCGCTGTCCGCTTACTCGGTCGCCGCTTCGCTGTCGCCGCCCTGACGGCGTCCTTGCAGCACGGAGACCTTGATGCCACGCCGTCCCGCGACCGAGCGCGGCGAATCCTGGTGCTTCAGCGCGTCGAAGGTCGCGCGCACCATGTTGTAGGGGTTCGACGAGCCGAGCGACTTCGCCACCACATCCTGCATGCCGAGCGTTTCGAACACCGCGCGCATCGGGCCGCCGGCGATGACGCCGGTGCCGGGAGGTGCCGCGCGCAGATGCACGCGGCCGGCGCCGTGGCGGCCGTCGACGTCGTGATGCAGGGTGCGGCCCTCGCGGAGCGGCACGCGGATCACGTTGCGCTTGGCGGCATCGGTCGCCTTGCGGATCGCCTCCGGCACCTCGCGCGCCTTGCCATGGCCGAAACCGACCCGGCCCTTCTGGTCGCCGACGATCACCAGCGCGGCAAAGCCGAACCGGCGGCCGCCCTTGACCACCTTGGCGACGCGGTTGATGTGCACGAGCTTGTCGATGAACTCGCTCGGCTCGCGGTCGCCGCCGCGGCCACGATCCCGGCCGCCGCCTTCCCGTCTCGGTTCATGTGCCATAACGATCTTCTCTCTGTTCGGGCGAGTGGCCCGTCGTCATCCGTTAGAAACTGAGGCCCGCTTCGCGCGCCGCATCGCCGACCGCCTTGATGCGGCCGTGGTAGCGGAAGCCGCCGCGATCGAACACGACCTCCTTGACGCCCTTCTGCACCGCGCGCTCAGCGACGAGCTTGCCGACCGCCTTGGCCGCCTCGACATTGGCGCCGGTCTTGGCGCGCAGGTCCTTCTCCAGCGACGAGGCCGAAGCGACGGTCGAGCCCTTCACGTCGTCGATCACCTGGGCGTAGATGTGCTTGCCCGAGCGATGCACGTGCAGGCGCGCGCGTCCGTAGGACTTCGCCCTGACGGACTTCCGCACGACGCCCTTGCGCCGCTGGGTCCTTGCTTTGACTGTGGCCATCTGGCGCTCCGTTACTTCTTCTTGCCTTCCTTGCGGAAGATGTATTCGCCGGCGTACTTCACGCCCTTGCCCTTGTAGGGCTCGGGCGGCCGGAAATCGCGGATTTCGGCGGCCACCTGGCCGACCTTCTGCTTGTCCGAGCCGGTGATCTTGATCTCGGTCGGCTTCGCCGCCGCGATCGTGATGCCGTCCGGGATCGGATAGACCACGTCGTGGCTGTAGCCGAGCTGAAGCTGCAGGTTCTTGCCCTGCACCGCGGCGCGGTAGCCGACGCCCGTGATCTCGAGGTTCTCCTCGAAGCCCTTGGTGACGCCGGTCATCAGATTGTTGACCAAGGTGCGCGCAGTGCCCCACTGCGAGAGTGCGCGCTTGGTCTCGAAGCGCGGATCGATCTGGATCGCGCCCTTGTCCATCTTGGCGGTGACGTCGGCGTGCAGCACGAGCTGCAGCGCGCCCTTGGGGCCCTTGACCTTGACGGTCTGGCCCTCGACGTTCGCCGTGACACCGGCCGGGACCGGGACTGCTTTCTTGCCGATACGGGACATGACTGTTTCCTCGTTGCTCCCGCTCAGAACACGGTGCAAAGAATTTCGCCGCCGACGTTGGCGTCGCGGGCGGCGTGGTCCGCCATCACGCCCTTGGGCGTCGACAGGATCGCAACGCCCAGGCCGTTGTTGATGCGCGGCAGGTTGCGGACCGCCACATAGACCCGGCGGCCCGGCTTTGAGACCCGCGACATCTCGCGGATCACCGGCTCGTTGTCGAAATACTTCAGCTCGATCTCGAGCTCGCTGCGGCCATCCGAGTGGTCGACCTTGGTGTAGCCGCGGATGTAGCCCTCGCTTTGCAGCACCTCGAGCACGCTGACGCGCAGCCGCGAGCCCGGTGTCGAGACCTTGGGCTTCTTGCGCATCTGCGCGTTGTTGATGCGCGCGATCAGGTCGCCAATGGGATCGTTCATCTGCATGGCGATCCTCCTACCAGCTCGACTTTACGAGGCCGGGAATGAGGCCCTTGGAGCCAAGCTCACGGAGCGCAATGCGCGAAAGCCTGTGCTTGCGATAGACCGCGCGCGGGCGCCCCGTCATCTCGCAACGGTTGCGATAGCGGTTCGCCGCCGAATTGCGGGGAAGCTCGGCCATCTTCAGCGTCGCGGCGAAGCGCTCCTCCATCGGCTTGGTCTTGTCCATCGCAATCGCCTTCAGCCGCGAACGGCGGCCGGCATACTTCTTCGCCAGCTTCTTGCGCCGGTTGTTCTTCTCGATCGAACTCTTCTTCGCCATTTAACTCAGTCTCCTGCTATCCGCGTTTGAGGGTGAAAACCCCTCACTGCCGGAACGGGAAGTTGAAAGCGGTCAGCAGCGCCTTGGCCTCGTCGTCGCTCTTGGCCGTCGTGCAGACCGTGATGTCCATGCCCCACATGTCCTGGGCCTTGTCGTAGTCGATCTCCGGGAAGATCGTGTGCTCCTTGATGCCGAGCGAGTAGTTGCCGCGGCCGTCGAAGCTCTTCGGATTGAGGCCGCGGAAGTCGCGAACGCGCGGCAGCGCGATATTCACCAGACGGTCGAGGAACTCGTACATCCGCGCCTTGCGGAGCGTGACCTTGCAGCCAATCGCCTGGCCGTCGCGGAGCTTGTAGGTCGCGATCGATTTCCGCGACTTGGTGATGATCGGCTTCTGGCCGGCGATCGCCGCCATCGCTTCGGCGGCCTGCTCGACCTTCTTGCGGTCAGCCACCGCTTCGCCGATGCCCATGTTGAGGACGATCTTGTCCACCCGGGGCACCTGCATCGGATTCTTGTAGCCGAACTGCTCGGTCAGGGCCTTGCGGACGACGGCGTCGAAATGCGTGCGCAGCCGTGGCGTCACCTTTTCCTCGGGCTCGCGCGGCTTCTTCTCGCCGGCTTCCTCGGCGGCCTTCTTGGCGGCAGCCTTGGCCTTGGCCTCGGCGGCCTTTTCGGCGCGGGCCTGGGCTTCGGGGGACTTGTCGACCCTCGGGGCCTTCTCGGCCTTGGCGTCTTCGGGTTTCTTAGCCATCGATCTCGTCTCCGGTACGCTTGGCGATGCGCACGACCTTGCGGTCCTCGCCCTTGCCGGTAATTTTGAATCCCACGCGCGTCGGCTTGCCGTCCTTGGTCGTGAGCGCGATGTTGGAAATGTGGATCGGCAGCTCCTTGGAGATGATGCCGCCCTCCTGCTGCGCCGACTGCTTCTGGTGGCGCTTGACCATGTTGATGCCGCGAACGGTGGCGCGCTCGGCGCGCGGATTGACCTCGATCACCTCGCCGCTCCTGCCCTTGTCGCGGCCGGACAGCACGATGACCTTGTCGCCCTTCTTGATCCTTGCCGCCATCACAGCACCTCCGGCGCAAGCGAGATGATCTTCATGTGGTTCTTGGCGCGAAGCTCGCGCGGCACCGGCCCGAAAATACGCGTGCCGACCGGCTCCATCTGCGGGTTGATCAGCACCGCGGCGTTCCTATCGAAGCGGATCACCGAGCCGTCCGGGCGCTTGATGTCCTTGCGGATGCGCACCACCACGGCCTTCATGACCTCGCCCTTCTTGACGCGGCCGCGCGGGATCGCCTCCTTGATCGAGACGACGATGACGTCGCCGATCGTGGCATACTTGCGCTTGGAGCCGCCCAGCACCTTGATGCACATGACGCGCCGCGCGCCGGAATTGTCGGCCACGTCGAGGTTGGTTTGCATCTGGATCATGAGTGTCTCGCAGTTCTCTGGTTGAGCGCGTGGTTCGCCGTTGCGCTCTTAGCTTGCTTTGGCAGCGGCGGCCGGTTCAGCCTTGGCGCCGCCACGCTTCTTGGATGTCCGCTTCTCGCTTTCGTGCTCGATCGCCGTCTCGGTCTTGGCGCGCTTTTCGCCGCGAATGACCGCCCAGCGCTTGAGCTTGGAAATCGGCTTGTGCTCCTCGATCCACACCAGATCGCCGACCGAGAACTCGTTCTTCTCGTCGTGAGCATGGAATTTGTTGGAGCGGCGCACGACCTTGCCCATGACCGGATGCGCAAAACGGCGCTCGACCCGGACAATCACGGTCTTGTCCTGCTTGTCGCTGACAACCACGCCCTGCAGCGTTCGCTTCGGCATACGATCCTCTTACTTCTTCGACTTTTTCGACCGGGTTTTGGTCTTGGCCCGATTCTTGAGATTCGGCTTCGATCTGGATGACTTCGGCGCGCGAGCCTTGGCCGTGCGCTTGGCCTTCGGGCGCGCGGCTTTCGCGTCAGCCTTCGGCTTCGCCTGCGCCTTGACCTCGGGCTCATGGCCGGTCCGCTTCTGCTTGGCGACCGTCATCATGCGCGCGATGTCGCGGCGCACCTCGCGGACTCGCGAGGTGTTCTCGAGCTGACCGGTCGCCCGCTGAAAGCGCAGGTTGAACTGCTCCTTCTTGAGCTTGAGCACCTCGTCGTCGAGCTGGTCGACGGTCATGGCGCGGGCATCGGCGGCTTTCATTGGCTTGATCCTCGAACTCTAGGCGCCGATGCGCGAAACGAAACGGGTCTTGATCGGCAGCTTGGCGGCGGCGAGCGTCAGCGCCTCCTTGGCAAGCTGCTGCGAGATGCCGTCGACCTCGAACATGATGCGGCCGGGCTTGACGCGGCAGACCCAAAGCTCGACCGAGCCCTTGCCGGAGCCCATGCGAACTTCGAGCGGCTTCTTCGACACCGGCACGTCCGGGTAGACCCGGATCCAGACTTGGCCGGCGCGCTTCATGTGGCGGGTCAGTGCGCGGCGGGCGGCTTCGATCTGGCGCGCGGTGACGCGGTCAGGCTCGGTCGCCTTCAGTCCATACTGACCGAACGCCAGATCCTTGGCGCTGGTCGCAACGCCTTTGATCCGGCCCTTGTGAGCCTTGCGGAACTTGGTTTTCTTCGGTTGCAGCATGACGAACTTCCTTGCGATCCCTTTCGCGCGTTAAGCGGTCGTCGCTTCGCGCCGCGACGGACGGCCGGCTTCGGCTTCGGCCAGGCGCTTATCCTGCGCCATGGAGTCGTGCTCCATGATCTCGCCCTTGAAGATCCAGACCTTGACGCCGCAAGTGCCGTAGGTGGTGAAGGCGGTGGCGACGCCGTAGTCGACGTCGGCGCGAAGCGTATGCAGCGGCACGCGGCCTTCGCGATACCATTCCATGCGCGCGATCTCGGCGCCGCCGAGACGGCCCGAGCAGTTGATGCGGATGCCCTGGGCGCCAAGCCGCACTGCGGACTGCACGGCGCGCTTCATGGCTCTACGGAACGCGACGCGGCGCTCAAGCTGCTGCGCGATCGATTCCGCGACCAGGGTAGCGTCGAGCTCGGGCTTCCTGATCTCGATGATGTTGATGACGACGTCGCTGTCGGTGAGCTTGGCGACGGACTTGCGCAACTTCTCGATGTCGGCGCCCTTCTTGCCGATCACCACGCCCGGCCGCGCCGAATGCACCGTCACCCGGCACTTCTTGTGCGGGCGCTCGATCACGATCTTCGACACCGCGGCCTGCTTCAGCGCGGTCATCAGCTCCTTGCGGATCGCCACGTCCTCGTGCAGCAGATCGCCGTACTCGTTCTTGCCGGCGTACCAGCGCGAATCCCAGGTCCGGTTGATGCCGAGCCGCAGTCCGATCGGATTGACCTTCTGACCCATGATCTCTCCTTAAGCCGCTTGGCTCTCAACCTGACGCACGACGATGGTCAGATTGGAGAACGGCTTCAAAATCTTGCCCATGCGGCCACGGCCGCGCGGATGGAAGCGCTTCAGCACCAGCGCCTTGCCGACATGCGCCTCGGCGACGACAAGCTCGTCGACGTCGAGGTCGTGATTGTTCTCGGCGTTGGCGATCGCCGACTCCAGGCACTTCTTGACCTCCTTGGCGATCCGCTTCTGCGAGAACGTCAGGTCCGCCAGCGCCTTCGCCACCTTCTTGCCGCGGATCAACTGCGCGACCAGATTGAGCTTCTGCGGCGACACCCGCAGCATGCGGGCGACCGCCTTGGCGTCGGTGTCGGGGAGGTCTCGTTCGCGTGCGCGCTTGCCCATGATCCGATCCTTAGCCTGCCGCCGGAGCGGCCGCCGGCGACGGGCCGGTCGAGCGCTTGGCCTTGCGGTCGGAGGTGTGGCCGTAGAACGTCCGCGTCGGCGAGAACTCACCGAACTTGTGGCCGACCATCTCCTCGGTGACGTTCACCGGGATGTGCTTCTGGCCGTTGTAGACGCCGAACGTCAGGCCCACGAACTGCGGCAGGATGGTCGAGCGGCGGCTCCAGATCTTGATCATCTCGTGCCGGCCCGACGAGCGCGACGCATCCGCCTTCTTCAGCAGATAGCCGTCGACAAACGGGCCTTTCCAAACCGAACGTGACATGTGGCGATCCCTACGAGTTCTTCTTGCGCGCGTGGCGGCTGATCATGATGAACTTGGTGGTGGACTTGTTCTTGCGGGTCTTCTTGCCCTTGGTCGGGAAGCCCCATGGCGTGACCGGATGGCCGCCGCCCTTGGTGCGGCCGCCGTGCGGGTGATCGACCGGGTTCATGGTGATGCCGCGGTTGTGCGGCATGCGGCCCTTCCAGCGCTGGCGGCCGGCCTTGCCGATGGTGATGTTCATCTGGTCGGGGTTCGACACCGCGCCGACGGTGGCGAGGCAGCGGCCGTGAACCAGGCGCTGCTCCGACGAATTCAGGCGGAGGATGACGTACTCGCCGTCGCGGCCGACGATCTGCGCGTAGGTGCCGGCCGAACGTGCGATCTGGCCGCCCTTGCCGATCTTGAGCTCGACGTTGTGGACGATGGTGCCGACCGGCATGTTGCCGCACGGCATCGCATTGCCCGGCTTGATGTCGACCAACTCGCCCGCGATGATGCTGTCGCCGGCGGCAAGCCGCTGCGGCGCCAGGATGTAGGACAGCTCGCCGTCCTTGTACTTCACCAGCGCAATGAACGCGGTCCGGTTCGGATCGTATTCGATCCGCTCGACGATCGCGGCCTCCTCGCGGCGGGTGCGCTTGAAGTCGATGGTGCGATAGGCCTGCTTATGGCCGCCGCCGCGGAAGCGGCTGGTGATGCGGCCATGGTTGTTGCGCCCGCCGGTCGAGTTCTGGCCCTCGACCAGGGACTTCACCGGCTTGCCGCTGTACAGCGCCGAACGATCGACGATCACCAGGTTGCGCTGGCTCGGCGTCGTCGGCTTGTAACTCTTGAGTGCCATGTTCGCCTCTTACAAGCCCGTGGTGACGTCGATGCGGTGACCTTCTTCGAGGGTCACGACCGCACGCTTGGTGTTCTGCAGCTCGCCGGGGCGGCCCTTGAAGACGCGGACCTTGCCCTTGCGGATCAGCGTGTTGACGGCCTTGACCTTGACGTCGAACAGCTTCTCGACCGCTTCCTTGATCTGCGGCTTGGTCGCGGTGCGCGCGACCTTGAACACGACCTTGTTGTGCTCGGAGGCCGTGGTCGCCTTCTCGGTGATCACCGGCGAAATCAGGATGTCGTAGTGGCGCGGATCGGTGGTGCTCATTTGAAGCGCGCCTCCAGCGCATCGAGCGCGGCCTTGGTCAGCACGAGCTTGCCGCGGCGCATGATGTCGTAAACGTTGATGCCCTGGATCGGCAGCACATCCACATTGGGGATGTTGCGCGCGGCGTGGCTGAAGCCGACGTCGAGCTCGGCGCCGTCGATGATCAGCGCGTTGGCCCAGCCGAGCTTCTCGAAGTGCGATGCAAGCTGCTTGGTCTTGCCGTCCTTCATGCTGGCCTTGTCGATCACGATGATGCCGCCGTCCTTGGCCTTGGCGGAGAGCGCGTGGCGGAGCGCCAGCGCACGGACCTTCTTCGGCAGGCCGATCTCGTGGCTGCGCACGACCGGACCGAACGCCCTGCCGCCGCCGCGGAACTGCGGCACGCGGGCGGAGCCGTGGCGGGCGCCGCCGGTGCCCTTCTGGGCGTACATCTTCTTGCCGGTGCGCCAGATGTCGGCGCGGTTCTTGACCGCGTGCGTGCCGGCGCGGCGCTTGGCAAGCTGCCAGACCACGCAGCGCTGAATCAGGTCGGGGCGCGGCTCAAGCCCGAAGATCGCGTCCGGCAGCGTGACCGAACCGGACTCCTTGCCTTCAAGGGTGGTGACTTTCAATTCCATGTCACACGCCCTCCTTCGGAGCAGCTTCGACCGGCACGTCAGCCGGCGGGTTCGCCGCAGCCGCCTGCTCGTTGGCAGAGGCCTTGGCTTCCGCGGCCGGCGACTTGAACTTGCCGGGCTTCGGAGCCTCCTTCGGCAGCGCCTTCTTCACCGCGTCGCGCATGGTGATCCAGCCGCCCTTGTGGCCGGGCACGGCGCCCTCGATCATGATCAGGCCGCGCTCGACGTCGGTCTGCACGACGCGAAGATTGAGCGTGGTGACGCGGTCGACGCCCATGTGGCCGGGCATCTTCTTGTTCTTGAACACGCGGCCCGGGTCCTGACGGCCGCCGGTGCCGCCGATCGAGCGGTGCGACACCGAGACGCCGTGGGTGGCGCGAAGGCCGTTGAAATTCCAGCGCTTCATGCCGCCGGCAAAACCCTTGCCGACCGAGGTGCCGGTGACGTCGACGAACTGGCCGACGACGAAATGGTCGGCCGTGATCTCGGCGCCGACCGGGATCATGGCGTCATCGCTGACGCGGAACTCGGCGATGGTGCGCTTCGGCTCCACCTTGGCGACGGCGAAACGGCCGCGCTCGGCCTTGCTCACGTTCTTGACCTTGCGGGTGCCGGAGCCGAGCTGCAGCGCGACGTAGCCGTCCTTCTCCTTGCTGCGGTGCGCGACGACCTGGCATTGCGCAAGACGCAGCACCGTCACCGGCACGTGATTGCCGGCCTCGGTGAAGAGGCGTGTCATTCCCATTTTCTGTGCGATCACACCGGAGCGCATTTTCTTAAACCCTCGTTGTCTCTTACGGCTCGGAGCTTGCGGCTCAGAGCTTGATCTCGACGTCGACGCCGGCGGCGAGGTCGAGCTTCATCAGCGCGTCCACGGTCTGCGGCGTCGGATCGACGATGTCCAAGAGGCGCTTGTGAGTGCGCATCTCGAACTGCTCGCGGCTCTTCTTGTCGACGTGCGGCGAGCGGTTCACCGTGAACTTCTCGATCCTGGTCGGCAGCGGGATCGGGCCACGGACCTGGGCGCCGGTGCGCTTGGCCGTGTTGACGATCTCGCGCGTCGACGCATCGAGGATGCGGTGATCGAACGCCTTGAGCCGGATCCGGATATTCTGGCCGTTCATGTTTCTCTCTCGGCTGTCATCGTCCACGAAAACGGACGATCCAGTAGTCGCTCTTGTCTCAGTTACTGCGTCCCCCGCTTTCGCGGGGGACGACAGTTGATGTGCTACTCGATGATGCTCGCGACGACGCCGGCGCCGACCGTGCGGCCGCCCTCGCGGATGGCGAAGCGAAGCTTCTCCTCCATCGCGATCGGAACGATCAGCGTCACCTCCATCGCGATGTTGTCGCCCGGCATCACCATCTCGGTGCCGGCCGGCAACGTCACCACACCGGTCACGTCGGTGGTGCGGAAGTAGAACTGCGGCCGGTAGTTGGTGAAGAACGGCGTGTGACGGCCACCCTCTTCCTTGGTGAGAATGTAGGCCTCGGCCTTGAACTTGGTGTGCGGCTTGACGGAGCCCGGCTTGCACAGCACCTGGCCGCGCTCGACGTCGTCCTTGTCGATGCCGCGGAGCAGGCAACCGACGTTGTCGCCGGCCTGACCCTGGTCGAGAAGCTTGCGAAACATCTCGACGCCGGTCACCACCGACTTCGCGGTCGCCTTGATGCCGACGATCTCGACTTCCTCGCCGACCTTGATGATGCCGCGCTCGACGCGCCCGGTCACCACGGTGCCGCGGCCCGAGATCGAGAACACGTCTTCCACCGGCATCAGGAACGGCAGATCGATCGGACGCTCCGGCTGCGGGATCGAGGCGTCGACCGCCTCCATCAGCTTCAGCACCGCGTCATGGCCGAGCTCGGGGGTCTTGCCCTCGAGCGCCGCCAGCGCCGAGCCGCGGATGATCGGGATCTTGTCGCCCGGGAACTGGTACTTCGACAGAAGCTCGCGGACCTCGAGCTCGACCAGGTCGAGCAGCTCAGGGTCGTCGACCATGTCGCACTTGTTCATGAACACAACCAGTGCAGGCACGCCGACCTGGCGCGCCAGCAGGATGTGCTCGCGGGTCTGCGGCATCGGGCCATCGGCGGCCGACACCACCAGGATCGCGCCGTCCATCTGGGCGGCGCCGGTGATCATGTTCTTGACGTAGTCGGCATGCCCCGGGCAATCGACGTGAGCGTAATGGCGGTTCTTGGTTTCGTACTCGACGTGCGCGGTCGCGATCGTGATGCCGCGCGCCTTCTCCTCCGGCGCCTTGTCGATCTGGTCGTACGCCGTGTAGGTGGCGCCGCCGGTCTCCGCCAGCACCTTGGTGATCGCCGCCGTCAGCGACGTCTTGCCATGGTCGACGTGACCGATCGTGCCGACATTGCAGTGCGGCTTGTTGCGGTTGAATTTCTCTTTGGCCATTGAAGTCTCCCGGCGCTCCGGCTTGGTGGATGGGTTTGTTGGACTTAGGCGTACTTCGCCTGAACTTCCTCGGCGATGGCTTTCGGCACTTCCGAGTAGTGGTCGAACTGCATGGTGAAGGTGGCACGGCCCTGGCTCATCGAGCGCAGGTTGTTGACGTAGGAAAACATGTTGGCGAGCGGCACCATCGCCGTGATGACGTTGGCGTTGCCGCGCATGTCCTGGCCCTGGATCTGGCCGCGACGTGAATTCAGGTCGCCGATGACGGAGCCGGTGTAATCCTCCGGCGTCACCGCCTCGACCTTCATGATCGGCTCAAGCAGCACGGAGCCACCCTTCTGCAGCGCCTCGCGCAATGCCATGCGCGCGGCGATTTCAAAGGCGAGCGCCGAGGAGTCAACCTCGTGGTAGCGACCGTCGATCAAAGTCACCTTCAGATCCACCACCGGGAAGCCGGCGAGAATGCCGGCGCCCAACACGGACTCCAGGCCCTTCTCGACGCCCGGGATGAATTCCTTCGGCACAGCGCCGCCGACCACGTCGTTCTCGAACACGAAGCCGGTGCCGATCTCGGTCGGCTCGGCCACGATCTTGACCTGGGCGAATTGGCCGGTACCGCCGGTTTGCTTCTTGTGCTGGTAGTCGACCGTGACCTTCTTGGTGATGCGCTCGCGATAAGCCACCTGCGGCGCGCCGATGTTGGCGTCGACCTTGTAGGTGCGCTTGAGGATGTCGACCTTGATGTCGAGGTGCAACTCGCCCATGCCCTTGATGATGGTCTGGCCGGACTCCTGATCGGTGTGGACGCGGAATGACGGGTCCTCGGCGACAAGCTTCGCCAGCGCCACGCCGAGCTTCTCCTGGTCGGCCTTCGACTTCGGCTCGATCGCGATCTCGATGACCGGATCGGGGAATTCCATCTTCTCCAGGATCACCTCGTGCTGCGGATCGCACAGCGTGTCGCCGGTGCGGGTGTCCTTCAAGCCGGCCAGCGCAACGATGTCGCCGGCATAGGCTTCCTTGATGTCCTCGCGGTTGTTGGCATGCATCAACAACATGCGGCCGATGCGCTCTTTGCGCTCCTTGGTCGAGTTGATGACGCCGGTGCCGCTCGACAGGGTGCCGGAATAGATGCGGCAGAACGTGATGGTGCCGACGAAGGGGTCGTCCATGATCTTGAACGCCAGAAGCGACATCGGCTCCTTGTCGTCCGGATGACGCTCGATCTCTTCGCCCTTGGGTCCGATGCCCTTGATCGCCGGCACGTCGAGCGGCGACGGCAGATAGTCGACGACGGCGTCGAGCAGCGGTTGCACGCCCTTGTTCTTGAAGGCAGAGCCGCACAGCACCGGATAGAACGCGCCGGTGATGACGGCCTTGCGGATCAGCTTCTTCAGTGTCGCCTCGTCGGGCATTTTGCCTTCGAGGTAGGCGGTGGCGGCGTCGTCATCGAGCTCGCAGGCCGCCTCGACCAGCTTCTCGCGGTACTCGTTGGCCTGATCGACCATGTCCGCCGGAATGTCGATGTCGTCGTATTTGGCGCCGAGCGATTCGTCGTTCCAGATCACGCCCTTCATGCGGACCAGGTCGACAAGACCCTTGAAGTTGTTTTCCGCGCCGATCGGAAGCTGGATCGCCACCGGCTTTGCGCCGAGGCGGTCGACAATGTCCTTCAGGCACTGGAAGAAGTCGGCGCCGATCTTGTCCATCTTGTTGGCGAAGACGATGCGCGGCACCTTGTACTTGTCGCCCTGGCGCCAGACGGTCTCGGTCTGCGGCTCGACGCCCTGGTTGGAATCGAGAACGACAACCGCGCCGTCGAGCACGCGCAGCGAGCGCTCGACCTCGATGGTGAAGTCGACGTGGCCGGGGGTGTCGATGATGTTCAGCCGCTTGCCGTTCCAGAACGCGGTGGTCGCGGCCGACGTGATGGTGATGCCGCGCTCCTGCTCCTGCTCCATCCAGTCCATCGTCGCGGCGCCTTCGTGCACCTCGCCGATTTTGTGGTTCTTGCCGGTGTAATAGAGAATCCGCTCGGTCGTCGTGGTCTTGCCGGCATCGATGTGGGCCATGATGCCGAAATTGCGGTAGTTCTCGATCTGGTGGGCGCGGGGCATGGGGGTCGTTTTTCCTGATTGCGTTCGTACGCTGTGCCGTTACCAGCGATAGTGCGAGAACGCGCGGTTGGCTTCCGCCATCCGGTGCGTGTCTTCGCGCTTCTTGACGGCGTTCCCCCGGTTATTAGACGCATCAAGCAATTCGGCCGAAAGCCGGTCGGTCATCGTCTTTTCGCTGCGGTCGCGCGCCGCCGCGATGATCCAGCGGATGCCGAGCGCCTGACGGCGCACGGTGCGAACCTCGACCGGCACCTGGTAGGTGGCGCCGCCGACGCGGCGCGAGCGCACCTCGATCGAGGGCATCACGTTGTCCAGCGCCTGCTCGAACACCTTGATCGGATCGGACTTGGTCTTGCCTTCGATGGTCTCGAAGGCGCCGTACACGATGGCCTCGGCCACCGACTTCTTGCCCTGGATCATGATCGAATTCATGAACTTGGAAACGACCAGGTTGCCGAACTTGGCATCCGGGTTGATCTCGCGCTTTTCTGCGGAATGTCTGCGGGACATGACGATCGATCCTATTTCGGACGCTTCGCGCCGTACTTCGAACGGCGCTGCTTGCGGTTCTTGACGCCCTGGGTGTCGAGCACGCCGCGCAGGATGTGGTAGCGAACGCCCGGCAGATCCTTGACGCGGCCGCCGCGGATCATCACCACCGAGTGCTCTTGCAGGTTATGGCCCTCGCCCGGGATATAGCCGATCACCTCGAAGCCGTTGGTGAGACGGACCTTGGCGACCTTGCGCAGCGCCGAGTTCGGCTTCTTCGGGGTCGTCGTGTAGACGCGCGTGCAGACGCCGCGCTTCTGCGGGCTCTGCTGGAGCGCAGGCACCTTCTTCTTGGCCTTCTGCACCACCCGCGGCTTGCGGATCAGCTGATTGATCGTCGGCATGCTCGCCTTTGCCTTTTGCGTAGGAGCGCAGTTCCTGAAGGAATTGCCGCTCTGGCGTTCACGATGCGGCCCGGACCCGCGCGCAAAACGAAATCGCGCCGTCCGCCCCGGAGGCGGAGGACGCTGTGCGGAGCAGAGGATCGCGACGTGAATCGCGGTCATGCACCAGAAGTCTGACTATCGTTCGACGTCAGCGGCAGCGTTTGAGCTTCATTCGTCGAGGCTGGAGCGACCCATCCGCAGCCAAAAAGATCAATGATCTCTGAGGTTTAGCGGGTTTCGGGGCAAAACCGTTCCGACTGGCGAAGCTCACCGCCTGCCGTAAGTGCCGCGTATCTATCGGCCTACCCCCGGGGTGTCAAGTGAAAGGGCCGGATTTGTTGAGGTTTTTACGGTTTTCGGCACCCGCGCGCATGGGTCAGGACCGGCTCTGTGGCCGCGGCTTCGAAGGTCACAGGCAGAACGGAAACAGCACGCCTGGTTTGGCCCTCCTAGCATTCCAGCAGCGCGACCGTGCCCAAACCGCCATCCGCGCAGATGCTGACGATCGCGCGGCTGCCCTTTGGCTGGCTCGCAAGTTCCTTGATGGCCTGACTCAGAATGCGGGCTCCAGTGGCAGCGAATGGATGACCAAGGGCTACGCTGCCGCCGTTCGGGTTCATACGCTCGCGAGGAACCAGCCCGAATGTATGCTCGACGCCGGCTTTCGCCCGGACAAAATCCTTGTCGTCGAGCGCTTTGAGATGGCAGGCCACCTGCGCGGAAAACGCCTCGTGAATTTCCCAAAGCGCGATGTCGTCAAACGTCAGGCCGCTCCGGGCGAGCAGCCTTGGGATAGCGGAAACCGGCGCCATCAGCAGACCTTCGTTGAAGATATCGACAGCGGCGATTTCGAAGTCAACGAGCCGCACACGCGGCGTGTCGTTCGGCAAGCGCGCCAAGCCGTCGTCAGTGGCAACCCACACGGCAGCCGCTCCATCAGTGAGCGGCGAACTGTTGCCGGCGGTGATCGTTCCTTGCCCGCTGCGATCAAACGCCGGCTTCAATCTGGACAGTTTTTCCAATGAGGTGTCGCGGCGGGGAAAGTGATCTTTTGATATCCCCTCCAGCGGAATGATCAGATCGGAAAAGAAGCCGCGATCCTGCGCTGCGACGGCTCTTTGATGGCTTTGCAGCGCCAACCCATCCTGCTCCTCCCTGCCAATTTTCCAGGTCTTCGCCATGTCCTCGGTGTGTTCACCCATGCTCCGGCCGGTGACGCGGTTCTTCACTTCAGGCACGAACAGGCGGATATCCGAGGGCCGCAGCTTGCGAATCTGCGCGATACGTTGCCCAGCGCTGCGCGCCTGAAACATCCGGCGCAACCAATCCGATAAATTCTGGCCGAGGCCGATCTGAACGCGGCTCATGCTTTCGACACCGCCGACCATCGCGAGCGATGCCCGTCTCGGCCCCATCATCCCGGCGGCCTCGAATACGCCGACCATGCTGGTGCTGCATTGCATGATTGTCGTGAATGTCGGCACATGCGGGTCGAGCTTGCTCTCAAGCCAAATCTCGCGGGCGAGATTGGCGTAGGCAAGATTGACGATCACCGCGCCCCAGACGGCGAAGTCGACAGCCCCGGTCGTTTGCGCTGCCATTGCCTGAGCCACAGGCACCGACAGCGTCAGCGCGTCGCGCTGCGCAAACGGCCCGTCCACGCCGGCGAACGGCGTGCGCAGGCCCGCGGCCAACCAGATTTTCGGTTCATCGGTTGCCATCGAGCGCACTCCTTCAGGTCTCTGAGCTCAGGTCGGCGATACGAAAGAACGCTCGACAATAGAAGTCGCTATCGTATCCGGACAATCTTCCTGAGTAATCGATTTCCGAGGCGCTGAAATGGAAAGGCCGCCCCGAAGGGCGGCCTTTTTGGTTTGAAGCGGCAAGTTGAAGCTACTCGGCCGCCGGCAGCGCGGCGGGCTCGGCCGCCGCCTTGGCCGCTTCCGCAGCCTCGGCCGCCTCCGCCGCCTTGATCGCTTCCTTCTCGCGCTCGTCGAGGATGAGCTGGTCCCGCTTGACCGCCACCTCGCGAAGCCGGTTCATCATGGCGCCGGTGCCCGCCGGGATCAGGCGGCCGACGATGACGTTCTCCTTGAGGCCTTCCAACGTGTCGGCCTTGCCGTTGACGGCGGCTTCGGTGAGCACGCGGGTGGTCTCCTGGAACGACGCCGCCGAGATGAACGAGCGGGTCTGCAGCGACGCCTTGGTGATGCCGAGCAGGATCGGGTGCGCGGTCGCGGGCTTCTTGCCCTCGGCCACGAACTTGGCGTTGATCTCGTCGAACTCCAGCTTGTCCATCTGCTCGGCGTGGATCATGTCGGTCTCGCCGACGTCGTCGACCTCGATCTTCTGCAGCATCTGGCGAACGATCACCTCGATGTGCTTGTCGTTGATCTGCACGCCTTGCAACCGATAGACCTCCTGGATCTCGTTGACGAGATAGTTAGCCAGCTCCTCGACGCCCTTGATCGCCAGGATGTCGTGGGGCGCCGGATTGCCTTCGACGATATAATCGCCCTTCTCGATGGCGTCGCCGTCCTGCAGATGGATGTGCTTGCCCTTCGGGATCAGGTATTCCGCGGGCTCGACGTCCTTCTCGTTTGGCACGATGTTCAGCCGGCGCTTGTTCTTGTAGTCCTTGCCGAACTGCACGGTGCCGGACATTTCGGCGATCACCGCCGCGTCCTTGGGCTTTCGGGCCTCGAACAACTCCGCCACCCGCGGCAGACCGCCGGTGATGTCGCGGGTCTTGGCGCTCTCGGTCGGGATACGCGCGATCACGTCGCCGGCCTTGACCTTGGCGCCGAGATCGACCGAAAGGATGGCGTCCACCGCCAGCAGGTAGCGGGCATCGCCGCCACGCGCGAGCTTCTGGACCTTGCCGTCCTTGCCCTTGACGACCATCGCGGGCTTGAGGTCGGCCGCGCGCGTCGAGGTGCGCCAGTCGGTGACCACGCGCTTGGCGATGCCGGTCGACTCGTCGACCGACTCCGACATCGACTGGCCCTCGACCAGATCCTCGAAGGCGACAGTGCCGTCGACTTCGGTGAGGATCGGCCGGGTGTACGGATCCCACTCGGCGATACGATCGCCTCGCTTGATGTCCTGGCCGTCCTCGACGCGCAACCGCGCGCCGTTCTGGATGCGGTGGACGGCCCGCTCGGTGCCATCGGGGTCGGTCACCGCGATCACGATGTTGCGGCCCATGGCAATGACGTCGCCGTCGCTGTTCTTGGCGATAGCGTTCTTGCCCTGGGTCTTGGTCTTGATCACGATCTTGCCGTCGAAGTTCGACTCGATGAACGACTGCTCGGAGATCTGAGCAGCGCCGCCGATGTGGAACGTGCGCATGGTGAGCTGGGTGCCCGGCTCGCCGATCGATTGCGCGGCGATCACGCCGACCGCCTCGCCCATGTTGACGGGCGTGCCGCGGGCGAGATCGCGCCCGTAGCAGGCGCCGCAGACGCCGTTGGTCAGCTCGCAGGTCAGCACCGAGCGGATCTTCAGCTCCTGCACGTTGGCAGAGACGATCACCTCGACCTCAGGCTCGCCAAGCAGCGTGTTGCGCTTGATGATGACCTTGCTCGAGGTGGGATCCTTGACGTCCTCGGCGGTGGTGCGGCCGAGAATGCGGATCGCCAGCGACGCCACCACGGTGCCGGCGTCGATGATGGCGCGGACCGCGATGCCGTCCTTGGTGCCGCAATCCTCGGTCGTGATGATGCAATCCTGGGCGACGTCGACCAGACGGCGCGTCAGGTAGCCCGAGTTCGCGGTCTTCAGCGCGGTGTCGGCCAGGCCCTTGCGGGCGCCGTGGGTCGAGTTGAAGTACTCGAGCACGGAGAGGCCTTCCTTGAAGTTCGAGATGATCGGGGTCTCGATGATCTCGCCCGAGGGCTTCGCCATCAGGCCGCGCATGCCGGCAAGCTGGCGCATCTGCGCGGGCGAGCCGCGCGCGCCGGAGTGCGCCATCATGTAGATCGAGTTGACCTGCATGTCGCGCCCTTCCTTGTCTTTCTTGACGGAAGAGATTTCCTTCATCATCTCGGCCGCGATCTCGTCGGTCGACTTCGACCACGCATCGACGACCTTGTTGTACTTCTCGCCCTGGGTGATCAGGCCGTCGTTGTATTGCTGCTCGAAATCCTTGGCCAGATCGCGGGTGCGGTCGACGATGCCCCACTTCTTCTGCGGCACCACCATGTCGTCCTTGCCGAACGAGATGCCGGCCTTGAACGCGTGATAGAAGCCGAGCGCCATGATGCGATCGCAGAAGATCACGGTCTCCTTCTGACCGCAGTGGCGGTAGACCTGATCGATCATTCCGGAGATTTCGCGCTTCGTCATCAGCTTGTTGACGACGTCGAACGGCACCTTGGCGGACTGCGGCAGCACCTGGCCGAGCATGGCGCGGCCCGGCGTGGTCTCGTACCACTTGGTGGTGGTCTCGCCCTTCTCGTCGATGCCCTCCCAGCGGAACTTGATCTTGCTGTGCAGGTGCACGGCCTTGTGATTCAAAGCGTGCTCGACCTCGGAGATGTGGCGGTAGAAGCCGCGCACGGTGTTGACCTTCTTCGGGTCCTTCTTGAGTGCATCTTCCTTGTGGAACTCAAGCTTCCACTCGCCCGGGCCGCCCTCGGACATGATGGTGAGGTAGTAGAGCCCGAGCACGATGTCCTGCGACGGCACGATGATCGGCGAGCCGTTGGCGGGATGCAGGATGTTGTTCGTGCTCATCATCAGAACGCGTGCCTCGAGTTGCGCCTCCAGCGACAGCGGGATGTGCACCGCCATCTGGTCGCCGTCGAAGTCGGCGTTGAAGGCGGCGCAGACCAGCGGATGAAGCTGGATCGCCTTGCCCTCGATCAGCACCGGCTCGAACGCCTGGATGCCGAGACGATGCAAGGTCGGCGCGCGGTTCAGCATCACCGGATGCTCGCGGATCACCTCGTCGAGGATATCCCAAACCTCCGGCTTCTCCTTCTCCACGAGCTTCTTGGCCTGCTTCACGGTGGTCGACAGACCCTTGGCGTCGAGCCGCGAGTAAATGAACGGCTTGAACAGCTCGAGCGCCATCTTCTTCGGCAGGCCGCACTGGTGCAGCTTGAGCTCCGGACCGACCACGATCACCGAGCGGCCGGAATAGTCGACGCGCTTGCCGAGCAGGTTCTGCCGGAACCGGCCCTGCTTGCCCTTCAGCATGTCGGCCAGCGACTTCAGCGGACGCTTGTTGGCGCCGGTGATGACGCGGCCGCGGCGGCCGTTGTCGAACAGCGCATCGACCGCTTCCTGAAGCATGCGCTTCTCGTTGCGGATGATGATGTCCGGCGCGCGGAGCTCGATGAGCCGCTTCAGGCGGTTGTTGCGGTTGATGACGCGGCGGTAGAGGTCGTTCAGGTCGGACGTCGCAAAGCGGCCGCCATCGAGCGGAACGAGCGGACGCAGATCCGGCGGGATCACCGGCACCTGGGTCAGGATCATCCACTCCGGCTTGTTGCCGGACTGCAGGAACGCCTCGATCAGCTTGACGCGCTTGGCGAGCTTCTTCGGCTTGAGCTCGGTGGTGGCCTCCTGGATCTCGACGCGGAGATCGGCCGCCATCTTCTCAAGGTCGAGCGCCTTCAGCATCTCGCGGATCGCTTCGGCGCCGATCAGCGCGGTGAAGCTGTCCGGGCCGTACTCGTCCTGGGCCTTGAGATACTCGTCCTCCGACAGGAGCTGACGGTCCTGCAGCGGGGTGAGGCCCGGCTCCAGCACGACGTAGTATTCGAAATAGAGAATCCGCTCGAGGTCCTTCAACGTCATGTCGAGCAGCAAGCCGATGCGCGACGGCAGCGACTTCAGGAACCAGATGTGGGCGACCGGGGCCGCGAGCTCGATGTGGCCCATGCGCTCGCGCCGGACGCGGCTGAGCGTGACTTCGACCGAGCACTTCTCGCAGATGATGCCCTTGTACTTCATGCGCTTGTACTTGCCGCACAAGCACTCGTAGTCCTTGATCGGCCCGAAGATGCGGGCGCAGAACAGGCCGTCGCGCTCGGGCTTGAAGGTGCGGTAATTGATGGTCTCGGGCTTCTTGATCTCGCCGTACGACCACGACAGAATCTTCTCCGGGCTCGCGATCGAAATCCTGATCTGGTCGAAGACCTGAGCCGGGGCCTGCGGGCTGAAGAGATTCATAATTTCTTGGTTCATCGTCTTCTCCTCGATCTCGGGCGGGGCGCGCTTCCCCGCGGATCGTCAAAATTGGTCTTTTCGTTCATGTTCCTTGCAGAACATGCTTTGCGGAGCGGCGCCCTCGCCGCCCCGCAACGCTTGAATTACTCGGCCGCTTCGGCGCCCGGTGCCTGCTTGGAATTGTGCAAGTCGACGTTGAGGCCGAGCGAGCGCATTTCCTTGACCAGCACGTTGAAGCTTTCCGGGATGCCGGCCTCGAAGGTGTCGTCGCCACGAACGATGGCTTCGTACACCTTGGTGCGGCCGGCGACGTCGTCGGACTTCACCGTCAGCATCTCCTGCAGCGTGTAGGCGGCGCCGTAGGCTTCCAGCGCCCAGACCTCCATCTCGCCGAAGCGCTGACCGCCGAACTGCGCCTTGCCGCCCAGCGGCTGCTGGGTGACGAGCGAGTACGGGCCGATCGAACGGGCGTGGATCTTGTCGTCGACCAGATGGTGGAGCTTCAGCATGTAGATGTAGCCCACCGTCACCTGGCGATCGAACTTCTCGCCGGTGCGGCCGTCATACACACCCGACTGGCCGGAGC
>CAWAWF010000007.1:0-11837 GCA_963785665.1 uncultured Alphaproteobacteria bacterium | reverse complement strand
CCGGGTTGAAGCTCAGGAAGTAGGGCAGCCGCACCGTGAACAATTCATAATTGTCCGGCAGCAGCGTCAAGCACGCCAGCCAATAGATCAGGATCGCCACCCAGTAGCTTGGCACGATCCGGAAAAACCGTTTGACCAGGAACGGCCCGAACGCCACGCGCCCGTGGCGTTGCTCCTCCCGCATCATCAGCATCGTCACCAGATAGCCGCTGATGGCGAAGAACAGCCACACCGCCGTCCAGCCCTGCAGGTAGCCGAACAGCGGCACGCTCGGAATGTGCGCCGTGATCACCATCAGGAAGCCAATGCCGCGCATTCCGTCGAATGCCGGACGATGGCTGTCCGCCAGGTATTCTTCGTAGCGCAGCTCGCTGGAAGCGCGTTCCACTGGCGTTGCCCGGGCCAATTCGGCAACGATCATACAGGCCGGCGAGGCCCGGCGTCACTTCTTGATCTTGTACCCGGTCTTGAAGAACCACCAGACGATGGCGAGGCATGCCACCAGGAACACCGCGATCATGACGAGGCTCACGGTGACGCTGACATCGGAGACCTCGTAGAAGCTCCAGCGGAATCCCGAGATCAGATAGACGATCGGGTTGGCCAGGCTGACCGCCTGCCAGACCGGCGGCAGCACCTTGATCGAATAGAAGCTGCCGCCGAGGAACGTCAGCGGCGTCAGGATCAAGAGCGGAATGATCTGCAGCTTCTCGAAGCCCTCCGCCCACAGCCCGATGATGAAGCCGAACAGGCTGAACGTCACCGCCGTCAGCAGCAGGAACGCCAGCATCAACAGCGGATGCTCGATGCGCAGCGGCACGAACAGCGCCGCGGTGGCGAGGATGATGATTCCCAGGATCACCGACTTGGTCGCCGCTGCGCCGACATAGCCCAGCACGATCTCGAACGCGGAGATCGGCGCCGATAATATTTCGAAAATGGTGCCGACGAAGCGCGGGAAGTAGATGCCGAACGAGGCGTTCATCACGCTCTGCGTCAGCAGCGTCATCATGATCAGGCCCGGCACGATGAAGGCGCCGTAGTTGACGTTCTCGACCTCCGGGATGCGCGAGCCGATCGCCGCGCCGAACACGACGAAATACAGCGAGGTCGAGAGGACGGGCGACACGATGCTCTGGAACACGGTGCGCCCGGTGCGCGCCATCTCGAAGCGGTAGATCGCCCAGGCGCCGCGCCAGTTCATGAGTCCTTCCTCACCAGATCGACGAAGATGTCCTCGAGCGAGCTTTGCGTGGTGTTGATGTCCTTCAGCCGGATGTTCTGCTTCAGCAGCTCCTCGACCAGCCGGGTGACGCCACGGTTCTCGCCCTGCGCCTCGTAGGTGTAGGTCAGGCTGCGGCCGTCGCCTGCGAGCGCCAGATTGTACGACGCGAGCGCCGCCGGGACCGCGTCGAG
The DNA here is from genome assembly GCA_963785665.1 of uncultured Alphaproteobacteria bacterium. Classification (GTDB taxonomy): domain Bacteria; phylum Pseudomonadota; class Alphaproteobacteria; order Rhizobiales; family Xanthobacteraceae; genus Z2-YC6860. The sequence continues at coordinate 10,421 of CAWAWF010000007.1, read as the reverse complement.
CTTCTGCTGCAATTCGAATCGCATCTGCTTCTTGCCGAGCTTGTGCATCAGCTCGGCCTTGTCCTCGACCAGGATCATCTCGCCGTTGTTGATGACGCCGACCCGGTCGGCCATCAGTTCGGCCTCTTCGATGTAGTGCGTGGTCAGAATGATGGTGACGCCCGACGCCTTCAGCGCCCGCACCACCTCCCACATGTCCTTGCGCAACTCGACATCGACGCCGGCGGTCGGCTCGTCAAGAAACAAAATCCGCGGCTCGTGCGCGAGCGCCTTGGCGATCAGCACGCGCCGCTTCATGCCGCCGGACAGCGTCATGATCTTCTGGTCTTTCTTGTCCCACAGCGAAACGTCGCGGAGCACCTTCTCGACCGTGGCCGGGCTGGCCGGCTTGCCGAACAGGCCGCGGCTGAAGGTGCAAGTCGCCCACACCGTCTCGAACGCGTCGGTGTGCAGCTCCTGCGGCACCAGCCCGATCAACTCGCGCACCGCCCGGTAGTCGCGGACGTTGTCATGGCCGTCCACCGTGACGGAGCCGCCTGTGGCGTTGACGATGCCGCAGACGACGCCGATCAGCGTGGTCTTGCCGGCGCCGTTCGGCCCCAGCAGCGCGAAAATCTCGCCGCGCTTGATGTCCAGGTTGATGTTGTTGAGCGCCTTGAAGCCCGAGGCATAGGTCTTGGAGACGTTCTTGATGGAGATGACATTCATTGCCGCCGGGATATGGCTTATCCCGGGGGGCTTTGCCACCCCCGTAAGCGCGCTGATGGCGCGATTTCACTTCGGTGTGGCGAGATTGCTCTCAGCCACGATTTGGCCGTAGCGCTGGCGGTCGCTCTCGATGATTTTGCGGAATTCCGACGGCCTCGTCATGCTGAGCTCGGCACCCATCTGCGCCACGCGCTCGGCCAGGGCTGTGTCGGATTTCAGCGACTCGAACGCCTTGGCGAGCTTGCCGAACACCGCATCGGGCGTTTTCGCGGGCGCCAGATAGCCGAACCAGATCGCGTTGGTCATCTCGGGCCGGCCCAGCTCCGCCATGGTAGGCACGTCCGGCAGCGCCTGCACGCGCTTGGCGTTCAACGTCGCCAGCGCCAGCAGCTTGCCGGCCTCGACATGCTGCTTGATCGGCGGGATGACCAGGAACATGGCGTCGAGCCGGTCGGCCAGCAGGTCGGTGATCGCCTGGGCGCCGGAATTGTAAGGCACCGGCGTGATCTCCATTTTGGCGGTCGTCATGAAATGCATCAGCGACAGATGCATTTCGCCGCCGATGCCCTGCACACCGAACGAAATCTTGCCCGGATTCTTCTTGGCATAGGCGACGAACTCGTCGACCGATTTCGCGCCGAGGCTCGGCCGCACGATCAGCAGCACCGGCTGGAACATGCCGATCGACAGCGGCCGGAAATCCTTTTCCGGATCGTAGTCGAGCTTCGGCGGGATGAACTGCGACGTCACGATCGGCGAGGGCGGTGCGAACAACAGCGTGTAGCCGTCCGGCGCGGACTTCGCCGCCATCGAGGTGCCGAGCCGCATGCTGGCGCCGGGCTTGTTCTCGATGATGAACTTGCCGCCGAGGCGAGGCTCGGCCGCAGCGGCCGTGATCCGCGCCGCGGTGTCGACTCCGGCCCCCGCGCCGACCGGGACGATGACGCGGATCGGCCGGGTCGGGAAATCGTCGGCGGACTGCGCGTGAGCCTGGCTGCCCAGCAGCAACAGCGCCACGCACGACGCAACGCCAGCGATCCGCATGCTATCCTCCCCCTTGGCCAAAACGATGTTCGCGCCTCCCGGCGCGCAACGCAATGACTGCGGGAAGGGAATTGCCGATGCGTCACCGCGATTTCGGGCTACTGGTCTGCGATCCGCACCGCGCGACGCCGGGCGTGACGCTGTTCTCGCCGCTCAACGGCAAGGCCACCTATATCATCGGCCTGCGCGGCGACGTGCTGCATGAGTGGTCGCATCCGCTGGTCACCGGCACCTACGGCTATCTTCTTGAGAACGGCAACCTGCTGTGGTCCGGCCGCCTGGCCGAAGGGCCGCAGCACATGGGCGGCCGCGGCGGGCTCATTCGCGAATACGACTGGAGCGGCAAGGTGCTGTGGGAGCACAAACACGTCGGCCAGCATCACGATCTGCGCCGGCTGCCGAACGGCAACACCATTTTCCTCGGCTGGGAGGTGGTGCCGCCCGAGACCGCCAAGCGCATCCCCGGCGGGCTTGCCGGCACCGCGCATGCCGACGGCTGCATGTACGGCGACACCATCCTGGAGATTACCCCCGAAGGCAAAACGGTGTGGGAGTGGCAGGCGTGGCGCGACATGGAGATCGAAAAATATCCACTGATCTGCAATCAGCTCCGCGACGAGTTCGCCCACGCCAACGCCATCTCGCCGCTGGAAAACGGCGACATCTACATCAGCTTCCGCCGGCTCAACATGATCGGGCTGATCGACAAGCAAACGAAGAAGATGAAATGGCAGCATCGCGACGACAACTTCGGCATGCAGCACGATTGCGCACCGCTGGAGAACGGCAACATCACGTTGTTCGCCAACGGCATCAACACGCCGAACAATCCATTCTCCCGGGTGATCGAGCTCGACCCGCGCACCAAGAAGACGGTGTGGGAGTATCGCGCCAAGCCGTCCTACACCTTCTTCAGTCCGCACATCAGCGGCGCGCAACGTTTGCCGACCGGCAACACGCTGATCTGCGAAGGCCAATGGGGCCGGCTGTTCGAGGTGACGCCCGACGGCGAGATCGTCTGGGAGTATGTCAGCCCGTTCATGGGGCCTGACCGCGTCGGCGATCCGTCGAACGAGGTGTTCCGCGCCTACCGCTATGCCGAGGACTCGCCGCAAATCCGCAACCGGGTGCGAGGCACACCATGATCGCCGTGATCTTCGAGGTCTGGCCTGCGTCCGGCCACAAGGACGACTATCTCGCCATCGCGGCGAAGCTGAAGCCCGACCTGGAGAAGATGGATGGCTTCATCTCGGTCGAGCGGTTCCAGTCGCTGACCGACGAGACCAAGCTCCTCTCGCTGTCGTTCTGGCGCGACGAGGCCGCCGTGAAGAACTGGCGGAACCAGGAGGAGCATCGCAAGAGCCAGGCGGCCGGCCGGGGCGGGGTGTTCGCCGATTATCGGCTCCGCATCGCATCTGTGGTCCGTGACTACGGCATGGCAGAGCGCGCCGAGGCGCCGGCGGATTCGCGGGCGTTCCATCATGCCTGAGGTTCACGGCACCACTCTTATCGTGGGGTGTTTCCGGTGCTAGATAAGGTGCAAATCAACGCGCCACGGAACAACACCATGACGGCTCAATCGCTCGGCTATGTCGGGGTCCGCGCCAAGGATCTCGGCGATTGGGGCACCTACGGCAGCAAGCTGCTGGGACTTCAGCGCATCGACAAGAGCGCGCGCAGCTTGGCGTTTCGCATGGATGACCGCCAGCAGCGCATCATCGTCGACGCCGACGGCGGCGAGGGGCTGAGCTTCTTCGGCTGGGAGGTGGCGGATGCCGCGGCGCTGGACGCCATCGCTGCGCGCTTGGAAAAAGCCGGCGTGTCCGTGGCGCGCGGCTCTCGCGCGCTTGCCGACGAGCGCCGCGTCAAGGATTTGATCGTCACCCAGGACCCGGTCGGCAACCGGCTCGAACTGTTCCACGGCGCCGAAATCACGACCGAGCCGTTCAAGCCGGGCCGCTCGATCTCCGGCTTCCGCACCGGACCGCTCGGCCTCGGCCATGTGGTGATGCACACCGTCAACACCGACGAGATGGTGACGTTCTACCGCGACCTTCTCGGGCTTCCGCCTGACCGACTACTACTCGCATCCGTTCAAGGCGACCTTCATGCATCTCAACCCGCGTCATCACAGCCTGGCCTTCATCGAGACCGGCAAGAACGCGGTGCATCACATGATGATGGAGCTCTACAGCTTCGACGACGTCGGCCAGGGCTACGACATCGCGATCGGTGAAGACCGCGTGGCGACCACGCTCGGCCGCCACACCAGCGATTACATCACCTCGTTCTATTCGTGGACACCGTCGAACTTCATGGTCGAGTACGGCTGGGGCGCCCGCGACATCGACGTGCCGAGCTGGCAGGCGTACGAGCGCAAGGAAGGCCCGAGCATGTGGGGCCATGACCGCTCCTGGTTGTCGAAGGAAGATCAGCACAAGGCGCGCCAGCTCCGCCTCGCCAACGCCGACAAGGGCTTCCGCCAGCCGGTGCAGGTGATGGAGGGCAACTTCAACCGGATGCCCGGCGTCTGCCCGTGGTGGGACCAGATGAAGTCGCAGGCGGTGGGTTAGAGCCTTTAAGTTCGTCATGCCCGGCCTTGTGCCGGGCATCCACGACTTCCTAATCTAGGCGCCAAGGCGTGGATGGCCGGGACAAGCCCGGCCATGACGTGGAGGGTATGTGCCATGAAAGCCGGTGTTGGTTCGCCGAACGGTGTCGTCATCCAGGACGTGCCGGACCCCAAGCCCAAATCCACCGATCTCCTGATCAAGATCAAGGCGATCGCGCTCAACCGCGCCGACCTGACCTCGGCCAAGGGCGATCCCTCCCATGGCTCCGCAGCCGGCAAGCCGATCGGCGGCGAATTCTCCGGCGAGGTGATCGAGGTGGGCGCCGACGTCCGCGACTTCAAGAAGGGCGACCGGGTGATGTGCCACTCGCCCGGCAGCCACGCCGAGATCGCGGTCAGCGACCACGGCCGCGCCATGAAAATTCCCGACGGCATGAGCTACGAAACCGCCGCGAGCTTGCCGATCGGCCTCAACACCTTGCACAACGCGCTGGTCACCGCGGGCCGCCTCAAGGCCGGCGAGACCGTGATGGTGCAGGGCGCCTCGTCGGGCGTCGGCATCATCGGCCTGCAGATCGCCAAGCTGATGGGCGCCAAGTTCGTGGTCGGCTCGTCGACCAACGACGCCCGTCGCGCGCGGCTCAAGGAATTCGGTGCCGACCTCGCCGTCAGCACCAAGGACCCGGACTGGCCGAAGCAGGTGCTCGACGCGACCGGAGGCAAGGGCCTCAATCTCACCGTCGACATGCTGTCCGGCCCGACCGTCAGCCAGACCATGGCCTGCACGGCGCTGCTCGGCCGCATCGTCAACATCGGCCGGCTCGCCGGCATGAAGGCCGAGTTCGACTTCGACGCCCACGCGCGCCAGCGCATCGACTACATCGGCGTCACCTTCCGCACCCGCACTCTGGAGGAGGTGCGCGACATTTTGATCAAGATGCGCGCTGATCTCTGGGACGACATCAAGGCCGGCCGCATCAAGGTGCCGATCGACAAGACCTATCCGCTCGCCGAGGCCAAGGCCGGCCACGAGCACATGCGGACCAACCAGCACTTCGGCAAGATTCTGCTGATCCCGTAATACTCCTTCCAGGAAAACCATCATGACCATCGCCGGACGAATGATCGTCGACGCGCAGGCGCATCTGTGGAAGGCCGAGTCGGCCGATTGGAAATGGGTGCCGGGGCGGACGCCGCAGCTGCCCGAGCCGTTCACCATCGAGAAGCTTGTCGCGCTGATGGACGAGGGCGGCATCGACCGCGCCGTGATCGTGCCGCCGTCGTGGCCCGGCGACCGCAACGACTACGGCCTCGAAGCAGCCCAGCGCTATCCGAAGCGCTTCGCCGTGATGGGCCGCATTCCGATGAATCCGGAATCCGCCAAACTGCTGCCGAACTGGCTCAAGCAGCCGGGCATGGTCGGCATCCGGCTGACCTTCATGCGCGAGCAGGCGGCGCTGCTGACCAGCGGCGCGACCGACTGGTTCTGGCCCGCCGCCGAAAAAGAAAAAATCCCGGTGATGTTCTTTGCCCCCGACAACATCCCGAAGATCGCGCCGATCGCCGAGCGGCATCCGGGGCTGCCGATGATCGTCGACCACATGAGCCTGATGCTCGAGACCGCGAAGGAGCGGCGCATCGGGGCCGCCATCGACGAGGTGGTCAAGCTCGCCAAATATCCCAACGTGTCGGTGAAGCTGTCGTCGGCGCCGAACTTCTCGCTCGAGGCCTATCCGTTCCGCGACATGACGGAGCATCTGAAGCGCTGCTTCGACGCGTTCGGCCCGCGCCGCTGCTACTGGGGCACCGACCTGACCAACTCGATGGCGAAGGCGACCTACCGCCAGCGCGCCGAACACTTCACCAAGGAGCTGGCGTTCCTGTCCGAGGAGGACAAGGACTGGGTGATGGGCAAGGCGATCCTGGCGCGATTGAATTGGGAGTAGCCGCGCGTGTCCCGGGCGCAGCGCAGCACCCACCAGCGCGGTTACGCGCGTCTTGACGCGCTATGGTGATGCGCTGCAGACCCGGGACCCCGGTGTCTTTCTTGTTGCGAGCAACCGGGGTCCGCATCTGCGGTGCACCGCTGACGCGCTGCACCGCGTGCGGGACACGCGCGGCACTGACGGGGGAAACACATGCAAGTCGGATTCATCGGCCTCGGCACCATGGGCACCCGCATGGCGGGCAACCTGCAGCAGGCCGGCTTCAAGCTGATCGTCAACGACCTGCGGAAGGACGCCGCCGCGCCGCACATTTCGGCCGGCGCGATCTGGGCCGACACGCCGCGCGCCGTTGGCGAACAATCCGACGTCATCCTCACCTCGCTGCCGGAGCCGTCCGATGTCGAGACGGTGGCGCTCGCCGCCGATGGGCTGCTCGCCGGCGTGAAGCGTGGCGCGGCCTGGTTCGACCTCTCCACCAATTCGCCGAGCCTCGTCAAAAAACTCAACGCCGCCTTCGCCGAGAAAGGCGCGCACATGCTCGACGCGCCGGTGTCCGGCGGCCCGCAAGGCGCGGCGAGCCGCAAGCTCGCGATCTGGGTCGGCGGCGACAAGGCCGCGTTCGAGCAGCACAAGGCGGTGCTCGACGCGATCGGCGACCAGGCGCGCTACATCGGCGCGATCGGCTCGGCGACGGTCGCCAAGCTCGTGCACAACATGTCGGGCTACGCCATCGTCTGCGCGCTGGCCGAGACCTTCGCGATGGGGGTGAAGGCCGGCGTCGAGCCGCTCGCCTTGTGGGAGGCGGTGCGCCAGGGCGCGCAGGGCCGCCGCTACACGTTCGATGGGCTGATCAACCAGTGGCTGCCCGGCAAGTACGACCCGGCCGACTTCGCGCTGAAGCTCGCGCACAAGGACGTCGGCCTTGCCACCGCGCTCGGCCGCGAGCTCGGCCTGCCGATGCGAATGTGCGAGCTCGCCTATGCCGAGATGACCGAGGCGATGAACCGCGGCTGGGCCGGCCGCGACTGCCGCGTGGTGATGACGCTCGAGCAGGAGCGCGCCGGCATCGAGGTCAAGGTCGATCCCGAGCGGCTGAAGCAGGCGCTGGCGCAGCCGTTCCCGGCGAAGAAGTAGTTCACACCGACCGCGTCGCGAGTCCTCCCTCCCCGCGAGGGGAGGGTGGCGCCGAAGGCGCCGGGTGGGGAGAGGCCTGCGTTCATCCGCAACGTCTCCCCACCCCGCTCGCTTTCGCTTCGCGACCCTCCCCTCTCGGGGAGGGATGCCGTTGCACCGCCGGAGATTGAAGCAAGTCGCGTGCTATCCCCGCGGGGATAAATCGCACTCCCGCAAAATAAAGTTCGCGCCTTGCAAATAATTTCCTTGGCGAACTTATCCCCGCACCCATCCGGCGGCCTGATAATGCGCGCAGGCCGGTCCATCCGAGGGCGCTTCTAGAGGCGTCTAAAAGCGGGACCGGAGAGCGGTGGCCGAGCACGGGTGCAGAACGCATACCCAACGCGAGGAGGTCCAAGCCGCACGGTTCCTGGCGCGACAGGTTCGCGTCACGAGTCTCTTTGGTGACGACGCCGTAACTCCGTGCTGAACGGCCAGGTGTCGTCGAGGCTCAAAGCGGTGGTTAGCAAACTCAGACCACCGGGGGACGTGCGGAGCAAACCTCAAACACCGCGCGCGGGACGCTGGAGAGAAGGCGGACTTGCGGTTGCGACAATATCCGGACGGCGGCCTCGGCCGAGATCGCCGTTCTGCTTCGATGTCGCGAGATATCGAAGCCCGTGGGTCCGCTGGACCCCCGGCGTCCCGCGCCCCCTCGGACTTTTCCGAAGGCGCATCGGCCGACATGATCCGGGCAGAAAACCTGCCGCGGAAACGGCGGAGCTTGCCCGAATGCTACTGCGCCTGGATGTGGCTCTCCTTCACCACGCGCTCCCACTTGTTCATCTCGCCGACCATGAACTTGCCGAACTCCTCCGATGTCATCTTCACCGGCACGGCGCCTTCGTTGTCGAAATACTTCAGCGCCGCCGGGCTGTCCTGCGCCTTGGTCAGCGCGGCATGCAGCTTCTCGATGATCGCGGCGGGCGTGCCGGCGGGTGCGACGATGCCCCACCAATTCTCGGCCGCGTAGCCGGGCAGACCGGCCTCGGCGATGGTCGGCACATCGGGCAGCACTTTGCTCCGTTCGGTGCCGCCGATGCCGAGCGCGCGAAGCTGGCCCGATTTCACATTCTGCGTGGTCTGCACCAGCGAGGAGAACATCACGGTGGTGTTGCCGGCGATCACGTCCATCATCGCCGGTCCGCCGCCCTTGAACGGCACATGCAGGATCTGCACGCCGGCTTCGAGCTTGAACAGCTCGGCGCCGAGATGCTGGAAGCTGCCGATCCCGGCCGAGGCATAGGCGAGCTTTTCCGGCTCACGCTTGGCGGTGTCGATCAACTCCTTCACCGAATGGATCGATGTCTTCGGGTTCACGGTGAGGATGTTCGGCCCCTTGGCCATGATGCCGATCGGCGCGAACGCCTTGATCGGATCGTAGGGCAGCTTGTAGAGCCACGGGTTCACCGCATGCGCCAGCGAAATCCCGAGGATGGTGTAGCCATCGGGCTGCGACTTCGCCGCGGCGTCGGTGCCGATCACGCCGCCCGCGCCGCCGCGGTTGTCGACATAGACCTGCCTGCCGAGCACTTCGCCGAGATGCTGGGCGATGACGCGGCCGACCACGTCGTTGCTGCCGCCGGGCGGGAACGGGATGATCATCCGGATCGGCTTGTTCGGGTAATCCGACTGCGCTGCGGCCATCGTCGTCATCGCCACCAGCAAGCCTGCCGCGGTCAGCAGCAGGGAACGCGATTGGGGCATCGTCCTCTCCCGATTATTTCGTTCCGTATAGCATCATCGCGCGCCGATGGGGCGGTCCGCCACCACCAGCGGCTGGATGCCGGCGCGCTTGGCCTCGTCCTGCAGCGCCTGCACTTCGCTCGCCGCATAGGGAATGCCGGCCCTGCGGCGTTCTCGCCTCATGGCGGTCCTCGGGCTCGCCCGGGATGAGCACCTCGGAGAAGCCGTCCGCCAGCGGGGCTGCCTTGATGCGTTCGATCAGCGCGTCGATGCGGGCGCGGTAGTCCGCCTCGGAGACGAACAGGTTCGGCTTCATCGCCAGGAAGAAGTGGCCGACGTCCTGGGCGCGGTCGAACGCCTTGTACTGGTCGCCGACTTCGCCGCCGAAATTCGCGCCCGAGATCACGCCGCCGAAAATGTCCATGAACATCGAGATGCCGGAGCCCTTGTGCTCGCCGATCGGCAGCACGACGCCGCCTGCGAGCGCGGCCTTGGGATCGGTGGTCGGCTTGCCGTCGGCGTCGAGCGCATAGCCCAGCGGAATCTTATCCCCGCGCCGCTCGGCCTTCCTTATCTTGCCGCGCGCCGCCACCGCCGGCGACATGTCGAGGATGATCGGACGATGCTTGCCAGCCGGGGCCGCCATGCAGAACGGATTGGTGCCGAGCAGCATCTGCTTGCTGCCCCACGGCGGCATCGCCTGCGAGGCGTTGGAGAACACCATCGCCATCAGGCCGGCGTTGACGGCGGGGAGGGCGTAGGACGCCGCCATGCCGAAATGCGTGCTTCGCCGCGCCGACACCACCCCCACCCCGTACTCCCGGGCCATGTCGATGGCCTCCGCCATCGCCCGCGTCCCGATCACGAAGCCGAAGCCATTTTGTCCATCGAGTGTCGCCGCGACCGGCGTCACGCGCTTGGGCTCCAGCTTCGGAGCGGGATTGATGACGCCCTTTCGCACGCGCTCCAGATAGATGGGCAACCGGCAAAGGCCGTGAGTATCCACGCCCCGCAAATCGGCGCTGACCAGGCAGCCGGCGATGACGGCGGCATCCTCCGGCGGCACCCCATGGGCCTGCAGCAGCGAACGCGCGAAGGCGTCGGCCGCAACCGCGCTGGCATAGACCAGCGTAGAGTTGGATTGTTCAACGGCCACTTGGACACTCCAACCATGCGGCCAATTGGCTTGGCCTCGTTCGTCCGCAGAGGGTATGCTTGGGCCGAAACGCCATCAGCCCCGGTCGAAGTGTCATGAACTACGATACCAACTTCAAGTCGGTCAAAGACCAGGT
>CAWAWF010000006.1:0-28739 GCA_963785665.1 uncultured Alphaproteobacteria bacterium | reverse complement strand
TCCAATACCAGCGCGGCTGCGCGTTAGCTGCCATCGATATCAGACAAACCGAACGCAATGCGCTGGGCCTGGCTCAGCGCCTTCCGGTCGCCCTTCGATTCGGAGAGAAAGCGGGCCGCGCGCATGGCGTTCCGCACCCGCACCGGGACGTCGGGAGCGCGCAGCACCGACGCGAACTCCCGTTCGATCTCCGTGCAATAGTCCCGCGCGGCCGAAGCGCCGAGCAGCGACGTGACCAGGCGGTGCTTCGATACGGCCATCAGCAGCCGGCGGGCCGGATCGGCGGTGCGCGCAATCGCGGCGGTCGCGAGCGCGATCTGCGCCGCCGGGTCACGCAGGACGCCGGCAAACCGCTTCAGATCGGCCGGCGTCACCTCCGCGCGGCAGCGGAACAGCGCACTCGAGGCGATCTCGCCGATCTGATCGAAGTGATCAGCGAAGAATTCCTGGTGCACCTTGATGAACTCCAGGCTGTCGAAAAAATAGTCCTGCTGGATGACGATCGAGCGTCCGGGGATCAGCCTTGTGAAATAATTCTCGACCGCGAACAGTCCGATGGCCGCACGTTTGAGAACATCGAGGAAAAGGATTTCGATCGGACTGTCGACAACGCCGATCTTGGTGATGTCGCCAATCCGCAGATCAACCAAGTCCGCCGCCGGCGTGATGGAGCGCTGCAGCAGCGGCGCGAACGACATGCCCGGCTCAAGCCCTTCGCCGATGCCGTGGCGCTTGAAATGGCGCATCATGGTCGGCGTCACCACCGCCTTTTCGATGGCGATGATCGGCTTCGGCCGCTTTGATATGATCTCCGCAAAGCGCGGATTGGCGCGCAAGCCGGCGCCGAACGCGACAGTGGAGGCGCCCAAAAATATTCCGCCGTCGAGAATGCAGCCCACGCCCGTGTAATACTCACGGGCCAGTCCATATAGAAAACGCCGCTCCGTCCCAGACATCACCGAGGGCACAAGCGCGCCGGGCGGCAACGGCGGCGCCATCGTGTCGAAGGGCGGCATCAACGCGACATGGGCGAGCGGATGCGAGGCGGCAGACCGCGTGTTTCCGCGCGTTCGCAGCCATCCGGACAACCGGTTCAACATCGAAGCCGATCCTGATCCGACCTCACTCGCATGCCTTGGAATGTTGACGTGCGATTGCGGCGGGGGCAAGCGCGGCCGGCATGACGGGGCCGCAATGACCGGCTATGATGCGGCATTCCTCCTCGCGCCTCCCCCGCATGACCGCATCGCCGACACCCACTCTTGCCTCGCATGGAGCGCAAATTCCCGCGCTCGGCTTCGGCACATCGCCGATGACCGGCGGGCTTTCGCCCGACACCGTGGTGGCGGCGCTCAAGGCCGGCTATCGCCATATCGACACCGCCTGGAAATACGGCACCGAGCGCGCCGTTGGCGAAGCGATGCGCGCGTCCGGCGTGCCGCGTGGCGAGATCTTCCTCACCACCAAAGTCAGCCACGAATATCTGCGCGCCGACGATTTCGCGAAATCCGTCGACGAGAGCCTTGCCGCGCTTGAGACCGATTACGTCGATCTGCTGATGGTGCACTGGCCCAATCCGGAGATTCCCCTTCGCGAAACCATGCCGGCGCTGGCCAAGGCCAAGCGGCAGGGACTGGCGCGGCACATCGGCGTCGCGAACTTCAACATCGCGCTGCTCGACGAGGCGATCCGGCTGTGCCCAGAGCCTCTGGTCTGTCTGCAGGCCGAATATCATCCATATCTCGACCAGACCAAGCTTCTCGACGCCGTGCGCGACCGCGGCATGGCGTTCGTCGCCTATTGCCCGCTCGGCCGCGGCCGGCTGTTCAGCGATCCGGTGCTGGCCGAGATCGCGATGGCGCGCGGGCGCAGCATCGCGCAGGTCGCGCTGCGCTGGCTGATGCAGCAGGGTGTCGCGGCAATCCCACGATCGTCCAATCCGCAGCGCATCGCCGATAATTTCAAGGTGTTCGATTTCGCCCTGAGCGACGCGGAGATGGCGCGCATCTCCGCACTCAAACGGCCGAATGGGCGCATCGCCAACCCGGTCGAACGGGTGTCCGGCGGCTGGGATTAGCCTGGAAAGCCAACCCGCAACGGATTGGCAACCTTAAAGCTGCACACTCTCGCCCTGTCGCGTGAGGGTGTGCATGAGCATACAGGGTGAGGAGCGCCGCCAGGCGTCGCCGCAGGACGTTGTCGGCGTCGGCATCGCATTCTCGGCGGCCGGGCTCTACTTCATCCTCGGCGCGGCGGGCTACCTGCCGATGCCGGACAGCAATGGGCCAAGCTTCCTCGGCTTCTGTGTCGGCGCGGCGTTTCTGTTCGCCGGCGTGACCTGCATGGTGCGCGCCCGCGATGGCTTGGTGGCGCACGAAATCGACATGTCCGAGGCGGCGCCGCACCCGATCAAGCTCTCCACCCGCATGCTGGCGATCGGTGCAGCCGGCGCGCTGGCCACGATCGGCACATGGATCGCGCTCGCCTCCGGGCCGCATGCGTTCGATGTTTCCGGGTCGATCCCGACCACCGGCGAACTTGTCGGTCGCAGCGTGTTCGCGCTCGGCGCAGTGATCACTTGGATTGTCGTGATCGCACTGACCGTCGGCACCGTACGCAAGCTGTTCGACCGCCGCGGCGGCTGATCATCCGACGCGGATCACGATCTTGCCGAAGTGGGCGCCCGACGCCATGTGCTGGTAGGCCGCCTTCACGTCGTCGAAGCCGAACACCTTGTCGATCACCGGCCGGATGCCGTTTGCCGCGATGGCGCGATTCATCGCCTCGAACATCTGCGTGGAGCCGATCGAGATGCCTTGGATGTTGGCGCGCTTACCCATGATCAAGCCAGGATTGAGCTCGGTCGCCGGCCCGCTGAGATTGCCGATCATGCTGATCTTGCCGCCGACGCGGATGGCGCCGAACGATTTGGCAAAGGTGCCGGCGCCGCCGACCTCGACGACCTGATCGACGCCGCGGCCGCCGGTGAACTCCACCGCGGCCTTATCCCAATCCGGCGTGGTCTTGTAGTTGATCGTGTGGCTGGCGCCGAGCGCCTTGGCCTTGGCGAGCTTGGCGTCGCTCGACGAGGTGATGACCGTCTGCATGCCCATGGCGTGGCCGAGCTGCAGGCCGAACACCGAGACGCCGCCGGTGCCTTGCAGCAGCACGGTCTGGCCCGCGATCAGCTTGGCGTGCTCCATGATGGCGTTCCAGACGGTGACCGCAGCGCACGGCAGCGTCGCGCCCTCTTCCAGGGAGAGGTGCGACGGGATTTTCACCGTGCCCTCCTCCTCCAGTACCGCGTATTCGGCCAGCATGCCGTCGGTGGCGCCGCCGAGCGCGCTCGCCTGCACATCGGGCGGCGGCTCGCCGCCGGGCCAGCGAGCAAAGAAGTTGCCGGCGACCTTGTCGCCGACCTTCACCCGCGTCACGCCGGAGCCGATCTCGGCCACCTCTCCGGCGCCGTCGGACAGCGGGATGACGTTCTCCTTCGACGGCATGCGATAGGTGCCGCGCACGATGCCGAGGTCGCGGAAGTTCAGCGAGCAGGCCGCGACCTTGACCAACACCTGGCGATGACCGGGCTTCGGGTTGGGCCGCTCGACTTTGCTCAGCGCCTCGATGCCAGTGCCGGCCTTGGCCAGTTGATACGCACGCATAACTTTCTCTCCCGGTTCTAGCTCAGGAAGTCCGTCGACCATTTGTCATAGTCGGCCTGGCGCAGCAGCTTCTTCTGAAGCTCGCCCGAGGCGACGTTCTTTAGTTCTGACGGCTTCTTGCCTTCGCGCAGCGCCTTGAGCGTGTCGTGGACGCCCTGCACGCCAGCCCAGAACTGATGATGACCTTGCAGGCAGACGCGGACGTTGCGCGCCGAAAGATAATCGAGGTCCATCATGTCTTCCGGCACGCTGCCGAGGAACAATGGCTTCTTCACCGCCTGCGACACCGCATCGAGCTGGGCGCGGTTCTTCAAGCCCGCCATGAACAACATATCGACGCCGGCTGCCTCGTAGGCCTTGAGCCGCGCGATGGTATCGTCGACTCCGGTGATGCCGATGGCGCTGGTGCGGCCGCAGATGACGAGGCGCGGGTCCTGCCGGCCGGCCAGCGCCGCGCGCATCTTGCCGACGCCCTCCTCGATCGAGATGAGCTGCGTGTTTTCGGCACCGAACGCCTCCGGCAACAGCGTGTCCTCGATCGTCAGCGCCGAAACCCCTGCGGTCTCCAGCTCCTCGACGGTGCGCTTGACCGAGAGCGCGTTGCCGTAGCCGTGGTCGGCGTCGACGCAAAGCGGCAGCGAGCCGGCGCGGTTGATGCGGTAGGCCTGCTGGGCGAATTCGGTGAGCGTCAGCACGCAAAGGTCCGGCGCAGCCAGCACGCTGAATGAGCCGACCGAGCCCGCGAACATCATCGCCTCGAAGCCGATCTCGCCGGCGATCCGCGCCGAGATGCCGTCGTACACCGAGGCCGGGAAGACGCAGCGCTTGCCCTCGATCATGGCGCGCAGCCGCTCGCGGCGTTCCGTCCAGTTCATGTTGCAATCCCTTTTCTCGGCCCCAGGCTGTGCCGTTTTAGCACGTCCATTCGGCATTCCAACGGCTCGGAATGCTTTACGAAAAATTGCATCGAGATGAGAAATGCTTCGCTAACCGTGCAATTGCAATAAGTCCGGACGACAGCGCGCTTTCACCCCTTGTTTCGTTTGCAGACTGTAGCTTAACCGCATGCCTGACAAAGCCAGCGCCGCCTACTCGTTGCTCGCGATGGACCTCGACGTCAACACGCTGTTCATGGTGACGATGAATGTCGAGATCATCCTCGGCCTGCTGTTGTTTTTCGCCTGGGCACAGAATTTCTCGAAGCGGGCGCTGGCGTGGTGGGGCTCCGCGCACATCATGCGCGCGGTCTCGATCATGCTGCTCGGGCTGTACGGCACGGTGCCGGACTCGCTGTCGATCGACCTCGCCAACGCGGTGCTGTTCGGCTCCTTCGCGCTGACCTGGTGCGGTGCCCGCGTATTCGATCGCCGCAACCCGGAGCCGGCGCTGGCGCTGGCCGGTGTCGCGATCTGGCTCCTGGCGTGCCGCCTGCACACCTTCGTCGACACCGTCGAGCTGCGCATCCTGGTCGGCTCCGGCATCGTCACCGCCTACACCTGGGCGACGGCGTTCGAGTTCTGGCGCGGCCGCGACGAGGCGCTGGTGTCGCGCTGGCCCGCCATCTTCATGTTGTTCGCCCACGGCGCGCTGTTTCTGTTGCGAACTCCGCTCGGTTCGGTCGCTCACGTCCCGAACGGCAATCTCGCCATGAGCGGCTGGCTCGAGCTGCTCAGCGTCGAGGCGCTGCTGTTCACCATCTCGATCGCGTTCATCCTTTTGGCCATGGCGAAGGAGCGGACCGAATACCGCCACCGCGCCGCGGCTTCGACCGATCCGCTGACCGGCATCGCCAACCGCCGCGGCTTCCTCGAACAGGCGGCGCTGTCACGGCGCGCCACCGCCGGCAACCAGCCGACCGCGGTGCTGCTGTTCGACCTCGATAATTTCAAGCTGATCAATGACCAGTACGGCCACGCCATCGGCGATCGTACGCTGCAGATTTTCGCCGATGTCGCCAAGGCGCATATCGGCACCGCCGGCACCTTGGGCCGCTGGGGCGGCGACGAGTTCGTCGCGGTGCTGACCAACACCAACCGCGAGATCGCAGCGACCGTGGCCGAGCGAATCCGCGCGGCGCTGGAAGACGCCGCCTCCGACATCGAAGGCAGGCTGGTCGGCGCCACGATCTCGACCGGTATGGCATTCTCCAGCCACGGCGCCTTCGAGCTGCCGTCGATGCTGCTCCAGGCCGACCAGGCGCTCTATCGCGCCAAGAACGCCGGCCGCAACCGGCTGGCGATCGCGACGCCGGAAACGACTGTGGCGACCGCCAGCGACGACAACGAGCCGCCAGCCGACACCAACGTGGTGCGGATCGGCCGGCGCAGCGCGGCGGCCTGAACGCGCTCCCTTTCCGGCCCTGCCAGCCGGGTCTATGCTTTCTCCACGATCAGAAACGCCGTGGAGGAATGCAGGTGAAGCCTACTCGCTCCGATTGCGTGCTCGTTTCTTCTTGCCGTGTCGCTGGCAGCGCCGGCGGAGGCACAATCGCCCAAGGTCGGCGACCCGCCCGAGGCGAGCAACATGCGCCTCGTCGGCATGAACGACCTGCAAGCGCGCAGCGCCTACCAGCCGACCATTCACAAGCAGGGCGACCGCTACATCGCCTATATCGGCCATCACGGCGGCACGCCGGAGGCGCCGAAGCCGCTCAATCCGCTCACCGGCCAGGCCGAGTTCAACGGCACGTCGATCGTCGATGTCACCGATCCGGCGCATCCCAAATACCTCGCCCACATCCCAGGCCAGGAGGGCACCTACGAGGCCGGTGGCGCGCAGATGACGCGGGTCTGCGACGGCAAGATGCTGCCGAAGGGCGACCCCAACGCGGTCTATCTGCTGCGGCCGTTCGGCGGCCAGGGTCACGAGATATGGAATGTCGCCGATCCGTCGAAGCCGGTGCTGGTTTCCAGGCCGAGTTGGAATCTGAAGGACACCCACAAGAGCTTCTGGGAGTGCGACACCGGCATTGCCTATCTGGTGTCGGGCGTCGAGGGCTGGCGTTCGCGTCGCATGACCGAGGTGTTCGACCTCAGCGATCCCGCCCATCCGGCGAAAATCCGCGACTTCGGCCTGGTCGGGCAACAGCCCGGCACCACCGGCACGGTGCCGACCGACCTGCACGGCATGATCTCGCTCGGGCCGAAGGCCAACCGTGTCTATTTCGGCTACGGCACCAACAAGGGCGGTGTGCTGCAGATCGTCGACCGCGAGAAGCTTTTGAAAGGACCGAAGGAGCCGACGCCTGAGAACCTCCGTGCGCCGGTGGTGTCGGAACTCCACATGATGCCGACCAATGGCGCGCACACCACCGTGCCGCTCATGCAGATGCCAATTGCCGAATTCGCCAAAGACAAGGACAACAAAACCCGCGACATCATCATGATCGTCGACGAGCAGATCCGCAACGAATGCCAGGAGCCACGCCAGATGGTGTGGTTCGCCGATGTTACCATCGAATCGCAGCCGATGATGGTGTCGAACTTCCAGGTGCCGGAGGCGAGCGGGCACTTCTGCGACCGAGGCGGCCGGTTCGGCTCTCATTCCTCGAACGAGGACACCTCGCCGGTGTTCTACAAGAAGGTCGCGTTCATCACCTATTTCAACGCCGGTGTCCGCGCCATCGACATCCGCAATCCGTACCAGCCAAAAGAGATCGGCTACTTCATCCCCTCGATCACCGAGGCGACCGACAAGCGCTGCATCAAGGTGAACGGCCAGGATCGCTGCAAGACCGCGATCCAGAGCAACAACGTCGAGACCGACGACCGCGGTTACGTCTACGTGGTCGATCGCGCCAACACAGGAATGCACATCCTCGAACTGACGGGCGAGGCACGAAAGATTGCCGGGCAACCCTAGCGCCTGAGGCGCCGGCCGCTGGGCGTGCACCATAATGCCCGATGTTCGCTATCGGACAGAGAGGACACGGTTCGGCATCCCGAAAATGTCGCCTAACGACCCATAGGGCGACATCGGCCAGAATCTTGAGGGTTCTGTGAGGTCGCAGGGCACGCCGGCGCCTCGATCACGGTGGTGAGCGCGACCTCATAGAAGCCGGATTGAACGAAGCCGCGGGCGCTATGGGGAAAGTGACCAAGGCTCTGTGGCGGTGGCGGTCGGGGCTGGGTTAGCGACGGCGAGTGGACGGCGATTTGTTTGCGCACGCGGCCGGCGTTCGAGAGGTGTTCGCCGTGATTGCGTCAATCTCCAGGGCTGGAATGGGCGACATGGCCGGTGGGAGAGGTTGATCGGCAGCGCGGTGCCGGTGCGGGCATTGCTGTCCGCAGCGCTGGGGCCGAGCACGATCGCGATAGGCGTCAGCGGGACGGTCATGAGGTGTCACAGGAGAACGGCGCAGCGTTGCAGGAGCGCGGCACGGTTGCGGTCCGCCGCATGGTGCCGCCGCAATCGTGACAGATGGCGAAGTCGGCTGCGGTGAGTGGTCGATCGCCTTCAGGGTGATTGTCGGTAGGCTCGCAGGCACCAGTGTCACGGGCGTCGAGCAGCCGACGACAACGGACGAGGTTATCGCCGCGGGCGCCATTGGCGAGGAAGCCATAGTGGCGGATGCGGTGGAAGCTGTCTGGTAGTGTGTGCAACAGGAACCGGCGGATGAACTCGTCGGCATCGAGGGTCATCACCTTGGTTTTGCCGTTCTGCCGGTAATCTTTCCAGGTGAAGCGGACTTTGCTGTCGGCAAGCGACAGCAGCCGGCTGTTGGCGATGGCGACGCGGTGGGTATAGCGGCCGAGATAGGCCAGCACTTGTTCTGGCCCGCCGAAGGGTGCCTTGGCATAGACCACCCAGTCGAGGCGTCGCAGTTGGTCGAGACGTTCGGCAAACGACGCCGGCTCGGCGAGGTGGGCGAGATTGCTGAAGAACCGCAGCTTGCCGGCGCCGAAGGCATTCTCCAGTTCCCGCAAGAACAGTCGGCGGAACAGCCGCGACAGCACGCGCACCGGCAGGAAGAATCCTGGGCGGCAAGCGACCCAGCGGGTGCCGTCGAGCGAGAGGCCGCCGCCTGGCACCACGCAATGGACGTGCGGATGATGCTGCAGGGTCTGGCCCCAGGTGTGGAGCACCATGGTCATGCCGAGCTGGGCACCGAGATGCCTGGGATCGGCCGCGATGGTGGCGAGCGTCTCGGCGGCGGTGCGGAACAGGATCGCATAGACGGCGGCCTTGTTCTGGAACGCGATCTCACCGGCCGGCGCAGGCAGCGTGAAGACGACGTGGAAGTACGGCACCGGCAGCAGCTCGGCCTGCCGATCCGCGAGCCACCGGGCGCGTGCCAGCCCCTGGCATTTGGGGCAATGGCGGTTGCGGCAGGAGTTGTAGGCGATACGGGTCGCACCACAATCATCGCACTGCTCGACATGGCCGCCGAGCGCGGCCGTCCGGCACGCCGTGATAGCGCCCATGATGCGCCGCTCGACGCCGCCGAGATGACCGGCATGCGCCTGTCGGAACGCTTCGCCGTGGCGGCGGAAGATATCCGCCAGCTCCAGAGCCGGAGCCATGGCACCCGCTCAGCCGGGCGGCACGACCTCCAGGCGGAGTCGATCGAGCGGGCTCGGCGTGTTGCTGATGGTCTTGGTGGCGACCCGTGTGTAGCGCGTCGTGCTCGAGATGCTGGCGTGGCCGAGCAGGACCTGGATGATGCGCACGTCCGCCCCGCTCTCCAACAGGTGGGTCGCGAATGTGTGCCGCAAGGTGTGCACTGTCACCTGCTTGCTTAAGCCAGCCGCCGCGCAGGCTGAACGGCAGGCAGCATGCAATACGTTGGGTACGAGCGGACGCTCGTCATCGCGGCCCGGAAATAGCCATTGCTTTGGACGGGCGAGCCGCCAGTAGGTGCGTAGAATCCTCAGGAGCTGCGGAGAGAGCATGACATAGCGGTCCTTGCCGCCTTTGCCATGCTCGACCCGGATCACCATCCGCTGGCTGTCGATGTCGGCGATCTTCAGGAGAACGACTTCCGACACGCATAGTCCGGCGGCATAGACCGTGGTCAGCGCCATGCGGCTCTTGAGGCTCGGGATTGCCTCCAGGAAGCGCACGACCTCGTCGGCGCTCAACACGATCGGCAGCTTGCTCGGCTCACGCGCATAGGCGATGCGCTCGGGCACCGCATCCTGGCCCAGCGTCACGCCATAGAAGAACCGCAGCGCGCAGACGATCTGGTTCAGCGAAGGCCATGAGATCCCCGTCGCAACCAGATGAACCTGGAAGGCATGGACATCTTCCAGGCCGAGACGATCAGGGGAGCGGCCAAATACCGGCTGAACTTCGATACGGCATTAAGGTACGATTGTTGCGTCGCCGGCGACAGATTGCGGACCGTCATGTCCTCGATCATGCGGCGGCGAAGTGGGCTGATCTCAGCCATCGGAAAACCTCCTGTCTGAAGGGTTGGGTTTTGAACACCCACGATCCTCTCAGACAGGAGGCGATGACTGCGACTGCCCCTTAACTGCCGCGCCAGCGGCTTCGTTCAATCCCTGATCGCCTATCGCTCGTCAGAATCTGCCAAAGTAGTGCTAGCTGGCCAGCGCCGGCAACGGCACCGCTGGCAACATTCCTGCGTCGGGATGGTGAATGAATTCGTTGAGGTCGACGCGGCGGCGCGGCATTGGAATGTAGAACTTGCCAGCGCGCACCATCGGCCGCGGGTTGAGAATGATGCCGAGCAGGCGCTGCTGCAGCGTCTTCGGCGAAACCGGCTTGACCAGGAATTCGTGAACGCCGAGCCGGATCGCTGAGGTCACGCGCGATTGCAGGCCAAGATCGGTCATCATGATGATCGGCAGGTTGGCCTTGGGAAACACGCCGGGTGAGCGAACGATCCGCATCACTTCGCTGCCGTCCAACACCGGCATGTCCCAGTCGACGATCATGACATCGGGATTGACGTTGCGGATGGCGTCGAGCGCGGCAATGCCGTCCGCGGTCTCGTAGGTCGACTTGATGCCGAGATTGGTCAGCATCGTTTTGGTCAGCCGCCGCGTATAGGCGTTGCTGTCCGCGATCAGGACAACGAGCCCTTCGAGGGCCTTCTCGAGCTGCTGGGTAACCATCGATTCACCACGACCTTGGCCTCTGGGGCCCTGCCAGTGGTCGGACAATAGCGGCGTCCGCCTGTCTTTCCGCTAAACCGATGCGTCGAATTTTATGAAACCTATGCGGGCACCAGACCGACGCGGCGCGTTCGAAACAGCAGCCAGCTCACGATCGACACATTGACCAGATTCCACAGCATGCCGTTGAAGAACGCCGCCTGGTAAGAGCCGGTCATGTCGAAGATCACGCCGGACATCCAGCCGCCGAGTGCCATACCTCCCAGCGTCGCGAGCAACACCACGCCGAGCCGGGTGCCGGCCTCACGCGGCGCGAAATACTCGCGCACGATAATCGCGTACATCGGCACGATGCTGCCCTGGAACAGGCCGAACAGCGCCGAAATGGCGTAAAGGGAAAATAAACTGTCAAAAAACATGTAGAGCAGCAGCGCGACGCCCTGTAGCCCCGAACTGATCAGCAGCGTCGCCACCCCACCGATGCGGTCGGCAATCATGCCGCCGGTGATCCGGCTGATCAGACCGAAGCCCAGCATCATCGACAGCATTTCGGCGCCGCGGGCCGGGCCGTAGCCGAGATCGCCGCAATAGGCGACGATATGGACCTGCGGCATCGACATCGCGACACAGCAGGCGATGCCGGCGACGAACAAAAGCCCCATCAGCGCATTCGCCGAAATGCCAAGCTTCTCAAGCTTGCCCGCGGCGGTGGCAGTCGACGCGGCCGAATGTTGCGACGGCGATCGCCGCCGCATGCCGGCTGCGAGCGGCAGGATAAGCACGATGCAAGCGATCCCGATGGCGATCTGGGTTGGACGCCAGCCGTTGCTGGCGATGAAGTGCTGGATGATCGGCGGCCAGATCACGCCGGAGAGGTAGTTGCCGCAGGAGGCGATGGCGACGGCGATGCCGCGGCGTCGCACAAACCAGTGCGACATGTCGCTCATGATCGGCCCGAACGAACCGGAGCTGCCAAGCCCGATCAGCCCCTGCGCCAGCGCAAACTGCCAAAGAGTGGCGGCAACTCCCGAGAGCACATAGCCCACGGTCAGCAAAACGGCGCCGAGCAGGATCGGAGCCACAACACCGAAGCGGTCGGCCAGCCGGCCCATCAGGATGCCGCCGACGCCGAAGCCGATCATCGTCAATGTGAAGGGGAACGACGCCTCGCCGCGCGTGACGCCGAAATCCGCCTGCACGGCCGGCAAAAGCACCACGAACGACCACATGCCGACGCTGCCCACCGTGCCGATGGCCAGCGCCACGGCAAGCCTGGTCCAGGCCGCGGTGGAATCAATCTCGCTGGCCGGGCGTATCCCGGCTTCGATGCTGGTGGTCACGTCGATGGTCCCGGCAATTTGGCCTTGCCGTCCTAACACCAAACCGCCGCAGCCGTCATGGCCACCGCGCATTTCAGCGATGCGCGGCGATGAAATTTTGGCGCGCGGGCGATCAATAAATCGAATGCGCGGCCGTCAATGCAGCTTCGGCGTCCTGAGGAAACGGTTGCGATCGCCGGTTTTCAGCCGCGTCTCGATGGTCTTGCCGTCGCGGTAGATCGACATCGGAATCTCGATGCCGGCCGGGCCAAGTGACCACACCTTGCGATAAAGGCCGGCGAGATCGCGAATCTCGGCGCCGGCGATCGACAGCAGCACATCGCCGGTGCGCAAGTCCGCTTTCTGGGCCGGCCCATCCTTGGCAAGCCCGACCACGACGATGCGGTCCTCGATCGCGGTGGCGTAGAGGCCGAGCCAGGGCCGCGGCGGCGTCTTCGGCCGGCCCATGGTCAGAAGATCGTCGAAGATCGGTTCGAGCAGATCGATCGGCACGATCATGTTGATGTCGCCGGGCGGACCCTGCTCGCGGCCCTCCTGCAGTTGCAGCGAGCCGATGCCGATCAGTTCACCGCGCGGACCGATCAGCGCGGTGCCGCCCCAGTTCGGGTGCGACGGCGCGGTGAAGATCGCCTCGTCGACGACATACTCCCAATACCCGGCGAACTCCTGCTTGGCGACGACACGGGCCGCGACCGACTTGGCGCGGCCGCCGGCGCCGCCAACCACGACGCGCTCGCCGACCGACACCGCGCTCGACTTGCCGATCGGCAGCGCCGGCAAGTCGAGCCGCGCCAGCGCCTGGATCAATCCGAAACCGGTGGCCTGATCGTAGGCCAGCACGGTGCCGGGTACGGCGCGACCGTCGATCAGAGTGAGCCAGATGGTCTCGGCTTCGGTGACCAGATAGCCGATGGTTAGAACCAGGCCGTCGGCGCGGATCAGCACGCCGTTGCCGGCGCGCTCGGTGCCGAGCGTCTCAGCGGTAAATGCGTCGTTGGGGATCACGGCGCGGATCCCGACCACGGCGCTGAGCGCGGCCTCCAGGTCGTAGGCGTAATCCTGCGGCTTTGGCTGTGCCGATGCCGGCACCTTCCAATCGCTCACCGACGGCATGCGACCAACTCCCTGTTCCCCCGGCGGCCCATTCGGAACCCAGTATCGGCGATCGTATGGCCGCCTCAAGACCCTTGTTCCAAAAATATCGAAAACGGCCCGTGTCTCGGTGCGGATGGCCGCTCCGGACTCGTTTGGCCTGCTGCCGGGCTGCGCTCGCAACCGGTGGATACGTCAGTCGATTTCCGTTTTTCCCCACCCTCGACTCAGATATGCACATCGGCTGTTGCGCTGGCGTAAGAATCGAGGAGCGATCATGCTGCCGAGCTTCCGCCTGATTGGGGCGACCTTCCTGTGCAGTTTCTTCGTGGTTTTCGTCGGGCTGCGGATGGCCGCATCCCTCAACGATATCCATGAGGGGCTGCCCGTGATGGCGGCCCACGCCGCCCCGATGACGGTGGCGCCGGCCGCCGATCGCGACGCCCGCCGCGGCGCATCGTCCGTGCCTGTGATGTACGACCTGCGGTTCGCAGTGGCTCCGGTGTCGCCGATCCTGGTGCGATCCGCACCCACACTAATCGAGCGCCCTGTTCCGCAATTGCCGCTGGCGATCCTGCCACCGGACCTCCCGTCCCAAGAGGCCACTGAGCCGGCCGCTCAACCGGCCGCCCAGCCGGAAGCCACTGTCGCGGCGATCGACCGCGATGCCGACGTCGCGCCAGCCCCAAGCGCCATCCCGGAGCTACCATCGACGATCGTGGCCGAGCCGTTGCCGCCCCTCGAACCCGCAGCCGAGACGCCGGCCCAAAACTCCGCCCAAGACGCCAAGGCCGCGGCGACCGAACCGCAGAACGCGTCCGCGCCGGATGCGACACCAGCCGAGCCGCTGCTGGCGGAGCCCGAAACGTCGGTTGATGTGCCAATCCCGGCTCAGGATACCGTGGCGGCCAAGCCGGCGGAGCCTGCCGCCAAGCCCGAGCCTGAGCACGCCAAAGCGGCCCACGCCAAGCCGAAGGCCGTTGCCAGGCCGAAGCCAGCGCACAAGCCGCGTATCCGCACCGCACGCCGCGCCACGTCGCTGAACAATTCGTTCGACATCGGCAATCCGGCGTCATCCCCGTTCGGCGGCCCAACGCGGACCCAGTGAGTCCGCAGCGCTCTCCGACAATCCTGCGCAAGCTTCCAATCAAATGGGTGAGATGCTCGTAGCGGGAGCATGCTAACACTCCCGCCATGACTCCACTGTCTGTCCTCGATTTGTCTCCCGTCACCACCGGCAACACCGGCGCGCAGGCACTGCGCAACAGCCTCGATCTGGCGCGTCACGCCGACCGGCTCGGCTTCACCCGCTACTGGGTGGCCGAGCACCACAACATGCCGAACATCGCAAGCTCGGCGCCCGACATCATGATCGGCCAGATCGCCGCCGCGACGACGCACATGCACGTCGGCTCAGGCGGCGTGATGCTGCCGAACCACGCGCCGCTCCAGGTCGCCGAGCGCTTCAAGGTGCTGGAGGGGCTGTTCCCCGGCCGCATCGATCTCGGGCTCGGCCGCGCGCCGGGCACCGACCCGGCGACATCCTACGCGCTGCGGCGGCGCCAGGACGATCCGGCCGGCGACGATTTCCTCGACCGCTTCCAGGAGCTGCTGGCATTCGAAGGACGGCTGTTCCCGAACGATCATCCGTTTCGCAAGGTCAACGCCATGCCGGCCGACGTGCCGCTGCCGCCGCTGTTTCTGCTCGGCTCGTCGGGCTACAGCGCGCAGCTTGCCGCCCATGTCGGCGCCGGCTTCTCGTTCGCGCACCACTTCTCCGATTTCGATCCGGTCGGGCCGATGAAAATCTATCGCGAGCAGTTCAAGCCATCGGCGACGCGCGACAAGCCGCTCGCCATCCTTGCCGTGCACGCGATTGTCGCCGACACCGACGCCGATGCCGAGCGACTCGCCACCTCGGTCGATCTGAACTTTGCGCTGCGGCGGCAGGGCCGCTATCAGCCAATCCCGAGCCCCGAGGAAGCGGCGACGCACAGCTATTCGCCGACCGACCGGGCGCTGATCGGCCAGAACCGTGCGCGTCTGGTCGTCGGCAGCAAGGCCAAGGTGCTTTCGCATCTCGAGCCGCTGATCGAAGCGACCGCGGCGGACGAATTGATGGTCACGACGATGATCTACGACCATGAGGCGCGCAAACACTCTTATGCGCTGCTCGCGGAGGCGTTCGGGCTGAAGCCCGCCGCATAGAAAAGAGCCCCGGCGTAAACCGGGGCTCTCTACGCTACGCAACTGACTCAGAGCCTACTTCGGCAACCCGGTGGTCGGGTCGACCTGCGCCATCGCGTTCGACGGCGTCGCCTGGTACTGCACCGCGTTGGAGGCCTGCTTCACCGGCGCATCGTTCTCGCCGGTCTGTTGCGGCGCGACGATCGGAGGATTGATCGCCGATTCCTTGGTGCAGAGATCCTTGAACAGCACGCGGCCGTCGTCGGTGTACTCCTTGCTCAGGCAGGTGCACGGGCCGTTAACCGGAGTCGCAACCGAGTATTCCGCCGTGCGAACGCCGCCGACCCAGATCGGGTGATGATAATGAACGTGCCAGCGCGGATGCGGGTGCCAATGGCGGCCACCGTCGCCACGGCCGCGACCGTAGCCGCCGGCGAAGTGCATTCCGCCGCCGTTGTGCATTCCGCCGCCGCCGCCGCCGTGGCCGCGAGCGCTGGCTTCGGACACGCTGAACATTGCAAGGCCGAGCGCTGCAGTCGCGGCGAGGGCCAGAATGGTGGACTTGCGATTCATGGAGCTCTCCTGTGATCCCGTGGGATCGGTTTGATTGCCTTCGGGCATTGGTCGGCGGCATTTCGGAAAAGGTTCAGCCGCCGGCCGGAAGCCTGCAGGCACCTTCAAATCGCGCAAAGCCGTGATAAACAGACGTTCAGACCGGGCGCCGAACAGGCCCGGCCTGTGTGAAACGTCACAGTATGGAGGCTCATTTGGGTAAGCAGTTCACGCTCTCGGCGTCTGACCAATTCAAGCTCGGCGCCTATCGGGCCGATCCGTCCGGCGCGCCGAAGGGCGGTATCGTCGTCATTCAGGAGATTTTCGGCGTCAATCAGCACATCCGTAAGGTCTGCGACGACTTCGCGGCGCTGGGCTACGCCGCGGTGGCGCCGGCCTTGTTCGACCGCACGCAGAAGGATTTCCAGTCCGGCTACACGCCGCCGGAGATCGAGAAAGCGCGCACCTTCGT
Source organism: uncultured Alphaproteobacteria bacterium (assembly GCA_963785665.1). Classification (GTDB taxonomy): domain Bacteria; phylum Pseudomonadota; class Alphaproteobacteria; order Rhizobiales; family Xanthobacteraceae; genus Z2-YC6860. Next base: position 12,355 of record CAWAWF010000006.1, on the reverse strand, counting down.
CGCCAAGCCTGACTGGGACGCGATGATGCGCGACACTGACGCCGCGATCAAAGAGCTGAAGTCGGCCGGACCGGTCGGCATCGTCGGATTCTGCATGGGCGGCACCATCGCTTTCCTCGGTGCGACCCGGCTGTCGGGATTGAGCGCCGCGGTCGGCTACTACGGCGGCCGCATCGTCGCCTTCGCCGATGAGAAACCGAAGTGCCCGGTGCAACTACATTTCGGCGAGAAGGACGCCAGCATCCCGATGACCGACGTCGAGACCATCAAGCAGAAGCGCGGCGGCGACTGCGAAATCTACGTCTACCCCAACGGCGGTCACGGCTTCCATTGCGACGAGCGCGGCAGCTTCGACAAGGGCAGCCACGATCTCGCCTGGCAGCGCACCACCGACTTCTTCGCCAAGCACATGAAGAAGTGAGCATCCGCAATCGCGGATGCGGATTTGTACGGACCGGGTTCGAGCAAGATCGGCCCAACTCTGCAAGCCTTGATTCAGACGCTGCTGCGAGGGTGCGCCTCAGCACGAAGCCGGGCACACGTGGCACGTTGACTTGGCGCGAGCATGTCGGCCGCGCGGTGGCAATCACCGCGCGGCCGATTGATTCCTATTCGATCGAAAGGTTCGCTGCCTTCACGACCTTCGCCCATTTCTCGATTTCGTCGCCAGTGAACTTGCCGAACTCGGCCGGCGTCATCGGCAACGGATCGCTGCCGAGATCATTCAGCCGCTTGAGGATCACCGGATCTTTCTGAGCGTCGTTGATCGACTTGTTAAGCACCGCGACGATCTCCGGCGGAGTGCCCTTGGGCGCGGCGATGCCGTAGAACACGCTTGCCTCATAGCCCGGCACGGTCTCGCCCACGGTCGGCACGTCGGGAAGCACGTTCTGGCGCTTCGCCGTGGTCACGCCGAGCGCGCGGAGCTTGCCGGTCTTCACGAACTCCAGTGCGCCGGGCAGGTTGTCGAACAGCACGTCGACCTTCCCGGTCAGCAAGTCCGGATAGACGGCGGCCGAGCCCTTGTAGGGCACGTGGACCATGTCGAGCTTGGTCATCATCTTGAACAGCTCGGCCGACATGTGCACCGAGGTGCCGTTGCCGGACGACGCATAGCTGAGCTTGCCCGGGTTGGCTTTGGCGTAGGCGATGAATTCGGCGACCGTCTTCACCGGCAGCGACGGCGGCACCACCATGATGTTTGACAGCCGCGCCAGGCCCGCAACCGGGACGGTGTCGCGCATGTGGTCGAACGACAGGCTCTTGTAGAGCGTCTGACCGATGGCGTTGTTCGGGCCAACAAACAGGATGGTGTAGCCGTCGGGCGGCGAGTTCACCACCGAAGCCGCCGCGATCATGCCGCCCTGCCCGGACTTGTTCTCGACCACGCATGGCGCACCGATGTGGTGGGTCAGCCACTCGCAGTAGATCCGGCCGGTGGTGTCGGTCGGGCCGCCGGCAAGAAAGCCGATCACCATCTTGATCGGCCGCGACGGATAGTTTTCGGCAACTGCCAGCGTCGAAGCACAAATGCAGCCGATCAGCGCAACAATAAAACGAGCAACGCACATGGGTCCCCTCCCCTTCGCTCGAACACCATCTTAGAGGAGGAGGGGGGAAATCAGAACCAGCGTTCGCCGACTTCGATGGTGTCGCCAGGGCGGAGCGGGGCGCGAAGCGGTAGCGCGGTCCGGGCCGGTACGCCCTGCAGCTTGCGGGTGATGGTGACGATCCCCCGGGAGGCGCGCGGGGTGAAGCCGCCGGCGATGGCGATGGCATTCTCCACCGTCATGTTGGGCACAAAGGGGTATTGCCCGGGATAGGTCACCTCACCGAGCACGAAGAACGGCCGGTAGATCTCGACCTCGACGGCAACACTGGGATCGCGGATGAAACTCGCTTTCAGCCGGGCGGCGATGGCGTTGCCGAGTTGCGCCGTCGTCATGCCGCGCGCTTCGACATTGCCGATCAGCGGCAAGCTGACCGCGCCCTGAGCGTCGACAGTGTAGTTGTTGGAGAGTGCATCCTGGCCGAACACCACGATGCGGAGCTTATCGCCGCTGTCGAGGGCATAAGGACCTTCCTCGAAGCCTGCGGCAACCGGCACCATCTGGGGCATGACCGGCTGGACAAAGACCGGAGCCGCGCGCCGTACCGCAAAGGCTGCCGGCTGCGGCCCACCATACGCGCGCATGTCGAGTTCGGAGCGAGCCATGGCATAGCGCGACGGTTGCCGCGCGCAGGCGCTCAGCGCCAGCGCAACACCAAGACAAACCAGAAGGCGGCGCAGCCGCATGCGAAATCCGACCTGAAATAGTTAAGCCGGATTAAACGCTTATGGTTAATGAAGGCTTAGTACGGTGCCAAAGCACGACGCATCGGAGTTCCGCGCCGGCTCGGATTTCGCCGCCAGGCCGCTGTCCCACCCCTTGACCGGCGGAAAAACGGCGTTCGTAATATCCGCACATGTTCGACCGGACATCGGTCGCCGCGTCCGACGCCGAGGCATTCGGTGTGACCATGAAGACCTATGAAGGCAAGCGCACCATCGACGGCCTGGTCGTGACAGTCGATGGCAATCGCCTGGACGAGCGCTACGATGTCAGGCAATTCACCAGATACGGCTTCGAATGGACCTATGAGGGTGAAAGCCCGCAACAACTGGCGCTGGCGATCCTCGTTGACTACGTCGGCGACAAGGAGCGGGCGATCCGGCTTTCGGCACCTTTCATGAAAAGCGTCGTTGCCAATCTCGACAACGATTGGACGCTTCGCGGCGATGAGATCGATACGTTCCTGAAAAGCGCGTAACCGCAGACACGGGTGGCAGGAGAACGACGATGATCGGGCAGCGGCAAATCGCGTTTCGCCAGGAATACCGCTCGCGCATCCTGGGCTGGTACGACGGCTATTTCCACATCGTCATCATCTACGCGATCGGCGCCGCGGCGTTCTACATCTACCTCGAGCACATCCATAACGTCACGCCGCTGGAATGGCTCACCGTCCCGCTGACATTCCTGTTCACCAACCTGTTCGAATGGGCCGTCCATAAATTCGTCATGCACCGGCCGGTCAACATCAAGGGCCTGCGCGCGATCTACGAGCGGCACACGCTCAACCACCACCAGTTCTTCACCGACGACGAGATGCGCTTCCGCGACCACAAGGACTGGCGCGTCACCGTGTTCCCGCCCTACGCGCTGGTGGTGTTCATCCTGATGTCGCTGCCGGCGCGCGATCATCCTCGGCCTCCTGCTATCGCCAAATGTCGGCTGGCTGTTCATGAGCGTGACCACCGGCATGTACCTGATCTACGAGTTCATGCACTTCTGCTGCCACGTCGAGGAGAACTGGTTCGTCCGCCACTGCCCGTTCGTCAACACGCTGCGGCGTCATCACACGGCGCACCACAACGCGCGGCTGATGATGGAGGTCAACATGAACCTGACCTTCCCGATCGCCGACTGGGCTTTCGGAACATCGGACCTCGATCGCGGACTGATCGGCACACTGCTCAACGGCTACGAGACGCGCTTCCTGAAGAAGACGCTGCGCGGCACGCCGCGTCGCCCCGACGAGGCGTCCGCCGTGCCGGTCGGCTCGTACTGATCGCGGGCGGCAGACCATGCCAAACGACGTCAAGGCCGTCGTCTCCGCCGTCACTCTGATCGTGGCGGCGATCCTGGCCTACTGGAGCGGCTCGCCGGTTCGTCCCGACTTCTCGACCTTCGTGATGATCACCGCCATCTTCATGGTCGTGGCGATGTGGGTTTTTCCCGAGGCCGGCGTCAAAAAAGGCGACATCAAGAAATCCTCCTAGCCGGCCGGCGAGCCGCCCGCGCTCATTGTTCAAAACCTATGACCCTGCAATACCGCGCCGCAGTGCTGCACCAGGCCCGCTCGCCGATGGTCGATCGAACAGGTCGAGGCCGCGGCGCTGGGGCCCTCCGACGTGCTGGTGCGGGTGCGCGCCGCCGGCCTTTGTCACACCGATCTCGAGGTCATCGACGGCTCGCTTCGCTATCCGATGCCGATCGTGCTCGGCCATGAAGCCGCGGGCATCATCGAGGATGTCGGTTCGGCGGTCGCGCCAGTCGCGCAAGGGCGATCACGTCGTGCTGTCGTGGAACCCGCACTGCGGACACTGCTTCTATTGCGATCGCGAATCTTCCGATCCTGTGCGAGGAATATCTCGCCAAGCGGCCGCAGGCGGTGCAGTTCGACGGCCGCAGCAAGGCGCGCCTGAAGAATGGCGGCGAGCTCAAGCACCTGATGTTCCTGGGCACCTTCGGCGAATATTGCATCGTCCAGGATCAGCAGGCGATCGCGTGTCCCGAAGGAGCTTCCGTTCGACCGCGCCTGCCTGATCGGTTGCGGCGTGATGACCGGCGTCGGCGCCGCGCTCAACGTCGCGCAGATCGGGCGCGCCGACACAGTCATGGTGGTCGGCTGCGGCGCCGTCGGGCTCTCGGCGGTGCAAGGCGCGCGCTTGGCCGGCGCGGCGAAGATCATCGCGGTCGATCTCGACGACGCGAAGCTTGCGCTGGCGCAAAAGCTCGGCGCCACGTCCGTCATCAACGCCGGCCGCGACGACGTGGTGGCCATGGTCAAGAAAGAGAACTGCCGGCCGCGGCGTCGATTGCGTGCTGGAGGCCGCCGGCAGCGCCGCGGGCTTCCGCTTGACGGTGGAAGCGGTCCGGCCGGGCGGCGAAGTGGTCTGGCTCGGCAAGATCGACGTCGACCAAGGACGTGTCGTTCCGCTGGGGCTCGCTGATGCAGGAGAAGCGCATCCGCCGGTCAAGCTACGGCGACGCCCGGCCGGCGCGCGACTTCCCGATGCTGGCGCGAGCCTATCTCGACGGCCGACTGATGCTGGACGAACTGATCACCCAGCGCATCGGTCTCGATGACATCAACGACGGATTTTCAGCCCTGCGCGACGGCAAGGCCATCCGCAGCATCATCGCCTTCGACTGAGGTGCGGCTCAGTGCGCGGCGGCCGCCACGCCGGTGCCAATCGGGCAGGACACGCCGGTGCCGCCGAGCCCGCAATAGCCCATCGGGTTCTTGGCGAGATACTGCTGGTGATAGTCCTCGGCGAAATAGAACGGCGGCGCGTCGAGCACCTCCGTGGTGATGGCGCCGAAGCGCTTGGCGTCCAGCGCCTTGCCGTACATCGCCTTGGACTCCTCGGCGGCCTTCTTCTGCGCCGGGGTGGTGGTGTAGATGCCGGAGCGGTACTGGGTGCCGGCGTCGTTGCCCTGGCGCATGCCCTGGGTCGGGTCGTGGCTCTCCCAGAACGTCTTCAGCAACTTGTCGTAGGACACCTTCTTCGGGTCATAGACCACCTGCACCACCTCGTTGTGGCCGGTGCGGCCGGAGCAGACCTCCTCGTAGGTCGGGTTCGGCGTGGGGCCGCCGATATAGCCGACCGCCGTGGCATAGATGCCGTCGCCGAGCTCCCAGAACTTCCGCTCGGCGCCCCAGAAGCAGCCCATGCCGAAGATCGCGGTCTCGAGACCCGCCGGATAAGGCCCCTTCAGCGGATTGCCGTTGACGAAATGGTTGGCGGCGGTGCGGATCGGATTGGGCCGGCCGGGCAAGGCCTGGTCCTTGGTGGGTATATCGAGCGACTTCTTGAACATGAACATCGTCCGGCCTCCTGAAATGTCTGCCGCCTATATAGGCCGAAATCAGGCTCTCGGCACGCCGCCACGGTCACATTCGAGCAATCCCGCCGCCGGGCGGCTTCACGAAGGCGCGAGCGCAACCTATGCTGCGGCGCGCGAATATCAGTTGGAGGCCTTATGACGACTTTGAAGACAATTGCCGGCGCCTGTGTGTTCGCCTGGCTGGCCACGACGCCGGCCGCGGCGCAGACCGCGCCGCCGCCCTATGGGCCGCCGATCGGCATCGAGAACGCCCGCAAGGTCATGAATGCGGCCGAGGGCGAGGCATCCAAGAACAACTGGGCTGTGGTCATCACCATCATCGACAGCGGCGGCAACATCGTCATGCTGCACCGGCGCGATGACGTGCAGCTCTCGTCGATCGAGATCGCTCAGGGCAAGGCGAAGACCGCGCTCTATTTCAAGCGGCCATCGAAGACGCTCGACGACGCCATCGCCGGCGGCGGGCCCGGCCTGCGCTTCCTGGCGCTCAAGGACATCGTGCCGCTGGAAGGCGGCATCCCTGTCATGATGGACGGCAAGATCGTCGGCGCCATCGGCGTCTCCGGCGTGCTGTCGTCGCAGGACGCCCAGATCGCTCGGGCCGGCGTCGACGGATTGAAATAGGAGCGTCACCGGAATCTGGGATCCTTGGGGGCATGGATCAACGTCCGCACATCGTCGTCGTCGAGGATGAGGCCACACAGCGCCAGTTGCTGTGCGACTACCTCGACAAGCAGAATTTCCGTGTCAGTCCAGCCGACGGCGGCATCGCGCTGCGCCGCCTGCTGGAGCGCGAGCTGCCGGCGCTGGTGCTGCTCGACGTCGGCCTCCCCGGCGAAGACGGCTTCGCGCTGGCGCGGTGGCTGCGCGAGAAGAGCGGCCGCATCGGCATCATCATGGTGACCGCGGCCTCCGACACCGTGGACCGCGTGGTCGGCCTCGAAACCGGCGCCGACGACTACATCGGCAAGCCCTATGAGCCGCGCGAGTTGCTCGCCCGCATCAAGAGTGTGCTGCGCCGCTCGACCGGAGCGCCGGCCGCGTCCGGGCCGCGGGTGCGGATGGGACGCCGCGTCCTCGACCTGGAGAAGCGCGTGCTCGCCGATCCCGCCGACGGCAGCGAGGAGACGCTGACCGCGAGCGAATTCGACCTGCTGAAGCTGTTCGCTGAAAACCCCAACCGGCCGTTGCAACGCGACTGGCTGCTGGAATCCACTGCGCATCGCGAGATGGAGGCATTCGACCGGGCCATTGACCTGCGAATCACGAGGCTTCGCCGCAAGATCGAGGCTGATCCGGCCCATCCAGATGCCATTCGCACCGTGCGCGGGATCGGCTATATGTTCGTTCCGCCCAAGGACTAAAGGCTCGCCTAGGCATTGAACCCAATCGGCTTCCAATCACACCAATATCTGTCGGACATTTGCGCGTAAGGGGGACTTGAGACCATGACTTCGAACATCATCCGCGGCGTCGCCGCGCTCGCGTTTGTGATGACGCTTTGGCCGGCCGTCGCTGAGGAAAGAATTCCGGAAGGCCGCGTGACCGGACCGGACCCGGACGAGCAGGTCGCACCCGCGCCGGCGGCCGCCGTCAAGGTGCATCCATTCGCGTCCATGGCCGGCACCTGGACTGGCGGCGGCAAAATCGACCTGACCAACGACATTCACGAGAAGCTGCGCTGCCGTGCTCAATATAACTACGGCGCAAGCAACAGCAGCCTCTCGCTCGCGATCCGCTGCGCCAGCGACAACTACAAGTTCGAGCTGACCAGTAACGTTGTCGACCGCGGCGGCAGTCTTTCCGGCACCTGGAACGAGACCGCCTACGGCGTCTCCGGCACCATCAGCGGGCGCGTCAGCGGCGGCCACATCTCGGCGGTCGCCAAGGGCGACAGCTTTACTGCGGCACTTTCGGTGAACACCAACGGCAACCGCCAGTCGGTCACCATCACCCCGCAGGCCACCTACATCATCAACGTGCAGATCGGCCTCGGCAAAGCCGGCCCGGCAACCGCCGCGCGCTAGTTTCGCGGCGTATCGATCTCCGCCAGCACCCGGCGCAGCTCCGAAGCGAGCGGGCCCAGCCCGTCGGTGCAGCGAGCGCGGTCACCGGCCTTGCCGGCCAACTCCAGCGTCGCGGCCGCGGTGCCAACTCCTTTGGCCCCGATCGCATGCGCCGCGCCTTTTAGCTTGTGGGCAGCGGCGGCAAGCGCTGCGAGATTGCCGTTGCGCGAGGCGCTGTCGATCTCGCGCTGAGTCTCCACAGCAGTGTCGCGGAATTTTCCCAACAGGGAATCGATGGCGGCGCGATCATCGCCGAGCCAGGCGCCGAGCACACTGGGGTCGATAGCGCTGCCACTCAACCCGCCATTCCGGGCGGCGTGACCGTTGCCGCCGTGATCGACCGCGAGCCAGCGCTGCAACGTGGTGCGCAGCCGGTCGATGTTCACCGGCTTGACCAGGTAGGCATCCATGCCGGCCTCAATGCAGCGCTCCTCCTCGCCCTTCATGGCGTTGGCGGTGACTGCGACCACCGGCGTGCGGCCCTTTTTCTTGCCCTCGGCCTCGGCGTTCCGGATCCGGCGCGCCATTTCGTAGCCGTCCATGTGCGGCATATGGATGTCCGCCAGCACCGCGGTGTACTGACCCGCGGCCCAGGCTTCGAGCCCTTCGACGCCGTCGTTGGCGCTGTCGGCGGCAAGACCGATGAGGTCAAGCTGGCGCATCAGCACCTCGCGGTTGACCGGATGGTCGTCGACCACCAGCACGCGGAGCCGTTCGCTGCGCGGGCGCGGCGTGGCAGGCTTGGCGGCGGTCTCCGGCCGCAGCAGCGCAGCGAGCGGCGAATCCGCCGGCGCAGCTTTCAAAAGCAGGTTCACCGTAACGGTCGAGCCCTGGTTCGGCGTGCTCTGAATGTCGACGCTGCCCTCCATCAATTCGGTCAAGCGCCGCACGATGGAAAGACCGAGACCGGTGCCGCCGAATTTGCGTGTGGTCGAGGAATCGGCCTGGGCGAATGGCTGGAACAGCCGCGCCCGCTGCTCGTCGTTCAAGCCGATGCCGGTATCGCGGACCGCGAGAATGACGCGGGTGGCACCATTGCCCGCCGGGCGAGTTGAGGCGCGCACCTCGACACCGCCCTTGCTGGTGAACTTCAGCGCGTTCGACAGAAGGTTGAACAAGATCTGGCGGACCCTTGTCGGATCACCGACCAGAGCGTCGTTCGACCCCACCGCGATCGTGGCTTCCAGCAGCAATCCCTTGGCCGAGGCCTGCGGGCGGAAAGTATCGAGCGCGCCGGTGATCAGGCCGGATAGCGAGAACGCGGTGTCCTCCAGCTCAAGCCTGCCAGCCTCGATCTTGGAGAAGTCGAGCAGGTCGTCGATGATGCGAAGCAGCGCCTGCGCCGAGTCGCGCATGATCGTCACGCTCTTGAGCTGCTCCTTGTCGAGACCCTGGTGCTCCAGGATCTCCATCATGCCGAGCACGCCGTTCATCGGCGTCCGGATTTCGTGGCTCATGGTGGCGAGGAAGGTCGACTTCGCCTGGGTCGCGGCCTCCGCCTCGACCCGCGCGCCCTCGGCGGCTTCCTTCGATGATGCGAGTGCCTCCTCGCGGTCCTTCAGCGCGGTGATGTCGCGAATCACGGCGATGGTGTCGCCGTTACCAAGCGGGATGAAGCTGAATTCCAGATGCTTGCCTTCACCGGTGCGCCGCTCGAAGCGGCTGCCGCCCGGCGTGGCGATCAACTCAAGGCGGGCGCGAGCGAGTTTGTCCGGGTTGCCGGTTTGACCGAAGTCGCCGCGACCCGCCTGGAAGCGCAGGATGTCCAGCAGCGAGACGTCCGACCCGGCCAATTGATCCGGAAGCTTGAGGAAATCGACCAGCCGCTGGTTGGTGAATTTCAGCTTGAAATGCGTATCGAACAGCGACACGCCGTCGCTCATGTTGTCGAGCACCGACTGCATGATGCCGCGCGCCTGCTCGACCGCCTGCTCGCGATCCTTAAGTTCAGTGATGTCGCGGTAAACGCCAAGCAGGCTGCCGTCAGACAGCGGGTTGTAGCTGAACTCGATGTAGTGGCCATCCTGGGTGCGGCGTTCGTATCCGCTGCCTTTGGGGTCGCGAATGATCGAGGCGATTTCCTCGACCTTCTTTTCCTGCCGCTCCGGGGACAACGCGCCGTATTCGCCGCGCTGCGCCTGGAAACGAATCATGTTGAATCCGGAGGTGACGCCAGGCCGCAGCATTTCCTCGGTGTAGCGCTGCCGCTGGATGTGGACGCGGTTGCTGAATTGCCAGCGGAAGTCCTTGTCCCACAGCGTAACGCCATCGCTCATGTTGTCGAGGATGGTCTGCATCAGCGAACGGGTGCGCTCGACATCCTCCTTGGCAGCCGCCAGGGCTTCCTCGCGCTGACGGAGCTCGGTGATGTCGCGAAACACCGCGAGGATGCCGCCGTCGCCGATCGGCTTGAAGCTGAACTCGATGGTGCGGTCATCCTCGCGCCGGGCATAGCGGACGCCGCCCGGCGTGGTCATCCGCCTGAACGCGGCCTCGACTTTGCTCTCAATGTCGGCTTCGCCCGCGACCGGGCCATAGTCGCCGCGGCGGGCCTGGAACAGCATCAACTCGCGGGCCGGCGTACCGATCCGCACCAGCTCCGGCGGGAACTGGCGTGACCTGATGCGCTCCTGGCTCATGAACTGGACGCGCATATCCTTGTCGAGCAGCGCCACGCCGTCGTCCATGTTGTCGAACGCGGTCTGCATGATCTTGCGGGTCAGCTCGATCTCGGCGGTGCGCTCCTGCACCTCATTGAACAGGCGCAGCGTCTCGATGGCGATCACGGCCTGGTCGGCGAAGGTCGAGATCAGCTCGATCTGTGCCGGAGTGAACGGCAGCGGCTTGTCGCGCGTCATCGCCAGCACGCCGATCGGCACACCCTCGCGCATCAGCGGCACGCCAAGCATGGTGCGGTACTCGCCGAATTGCTGCGGGCCGGCCCAGGTGTATTCAGGATCGGCCTTGATGTCGGGGATGTGAACCACGGCACGATCGAGCACGGTGCGGCCGCTCAAGCTGTTGCGCGACGGCGTGATGCGCTGGCCGAACATGAACTCGGTCAGCTCCTGCGAATAGCCGTGGCTCGCAGTCACCCGGAAAATATCGCCGTCGCGCTGGAAAATGTTGGCGCCATCGGCCTCGCACAGCCGGACAGCCGATTCCACCAGGCGGTCGAGCACGGTCTTCAGATTGAACCGGCCGTCGCTGATCAGCTTGAGGATGTCGGCGGCCGCCCGCAACGCCTCCTCGCGATGCTTGACCTCGGTGACATCGTGGCCCACGGCCAGCACGCGCCCACCGGGCAGCGGATTGAACGTGAACTCGACCAGGTGGCCGCTCCCGGTGCGCCGCACATGGCGGCTGCCGTGCGGATCGCGAATGCGCTCGGCGCGCGCCGCCACCGTTTGCTCGATATCAACGTCGGGGCCGTAGTCGCCGCGCTTCGCCATGAAGCGGATGCCCGCGTAACCGGAGACGCCGGGCCCGCCGAACTCGGGCGTGTAAGCGTGGAACTCGTAGAGCCTGCGGTTGACGAACTCGATATTGAAATCCTTGTCGAACAATTGGACGGCGTCGCTCATGTTGTCGAGGATCGTCTGCATCACCTGCCGGGTGCGCTCGGTATCGCGCGTGCGGCTTCGGCCGCCTCCTTGGCGGCGGCGAGCGAAACCTCGCGCTCCTTCAATTCGGTGATGTCGCGGTGGATGCTGATGATGGTGCCGTTGTCGAGCGGCTTGTAGCTCACCTCGATATGATGGCCGCTCGGCGAACGCCGTTCGAAGGTCACGCCGGCCGGCGTCTTCAACTGATCGACCAGCTCGCGGACCTTGGCTTCGACATCGTCGATCTTGCCGAAGTCGCCGCGGCCGATCTGGAACCGCCGCACGTTGCTCATCATGCAGCCCGGAAACACGACGTCGGCCGGATAGCGCTGAAACTTCATCATCGCCTGGTTGACGAATTCGCAGCGCACATCGTCCGGCGTCGGCGTCATCAGCGCCAGGCCGTCGTTCATGTTGTCGATCATGGTGGCGAGAACGTTGCGGGTGCGCTCGATCTCGGCGTTGCGATCCTGCACCTCGTTGAACAGCCGCACCGTCTCGATCGCGATCACGGCCTGGTCGGCGAAGGTGGAAATCAGCTCGATCTGCTTGGCGCTATAGGGCCGCGGCGTCTCGCGGGTCAGCGTCATCACGCCGATCGGCACGCCCTCGCGCAACAGCGGCACGCCAAGCATGGCGCGGAAGTTGCCGACCCTGTTGGCGTCAGGCCAATGGTAGTCGCGATCCGCCAGCACGTCGGGAATGTGGATGACGCGGCCTTCCAGCGCGGTGCGGCCGACCAAGGTGGTGCGAGCCGGCTCGATCTTGCGGCCACGCATGAACGCATCTTTTTCGCGGTTGAGGCCGGTGTTGGGCCGCCAGCCGATAATGTCCGTTCTCTCGCCGGAAGATCAGCGCGGCATCGGCGTCGCAGAGCCGGGTGGCCGAGGTCACCAGCGTGTCGAGCACTGTCTGCAGCTCGAAGGTCGACCGGCTCATCACCTTCAAGATGTCGGCCGACGCGGTCATCGCCTCATCGACGCGCTTGGCCTCGGTGATATCGCCGCCC
>CAWAWF010000005.1:0-385414 GCA_963785665.1 uncultured Alphaproteobacteria bacterium | reverse complement strand
AGGCTTGATTTAGAATGAGCGGGCCGCCCGAATGGGGGCAGGGAGAACGATATGATCGAGCTGTATCATTTCTGGAGTTCGGTTTGCTCGGTGCGCTGCCGGATGGCGCTGGAGGAAAAGGGCGTCAAATGGATCAGCCGTTACATCGACCTGTTCAAGTTCGATCAGATGAAGCCCGAATATCTCGCCATCAATCCGGACGGTCTTGTGCCGACCCTGGTCCATGACGGCCAGCCGATCCGCGAGTCCACCATCATCAATGAATACATCGACGCGGCGTTTCCTGGACCGAAGCTGATCCCCGCCGATCCGTTGAAGACGGCGCGGATGCGTGAGTTCATTCATCGCTGCGAGGCGAGCTTCGACGGCATCGTCAAGCTGACCTTCGTGAAATACATCCTGCCGAAGCTGCGCAACCGCTGGAGCCACGAAGAGCTGCTCGAACAGGCCGAGCGGCGGCCGATGAAATACTATCGCGACATCCACGGCCGCGGCGTGCGTGGCGAAATCACTGACGCCGAGTTGGCCGCGGCGCGCGCCATGCTCGAGGAACTGCTTGATGAATTGGAACGCACGCTCGATCCTGGCCAGTGGATCGTCGGCGCGGACTATTCGCTCGCCGAGATCACCATCGCGCCCTACATGTTCCGCCTCTCGGCGCTTGGCGCCGATCAGTTCTGGTCGCACAACCGGCGGCCGCGCGTGAACGACTGGTACAAGCGCATCTCCGCCCGTTCGGCGTTCGTGACCGCGGTGTCGTGGCCGGACGAAAGCGGCGGCGGTTACGAAGAGGTCGGGCTGAAGGCCACCGCGCCGGCCTGAGCGGAGCTATCGCAGCGCCGCCGCGATGTTGCCGCCGTCCACCGTGGTGACATCGCCGGTGGTTTTCATCTCCAGCGCCTGGTGCAGGAAGGCTTGCGCCACATCGTCGGCGGTGACCTCGCGGTGCAGCAGGTTGCCGCTCATGTAGTCCTTCTCGGAGACGCCGCGCGCCTTGGAGCGCTCCTTGATGAAGTCGTCAGTGAGCAGCCCCGAGCGGATGCGGTCGGCGTTGACGCCGTTGGAGCGGATGCCTTCCGCGCCATAATCGACCGCGTACTGGCGCACCAGCAGCATGGTCGCGGCCTTCGGCAGGCCATAGGGGCCGAAGTTCGGGCCCGGGTTGACCGCCTGCTTGGAGACATTGAAGAGCAGGCAGCCGCCGGTGCCTTGCGCCAGCATGATCTTCACGGCGGCCTGCGCGACGCGCTGGTGGCCGAAGAAATTCAGCTCGAAGCTCTTTCGCAGGATTTCTTCGTCGACTTCGCCGATGCGGCCCTGCCACGCCGCGCCGGCGTTGGAGACGACGATGTCGACGCCGCCGAACGCTTGGACCACCTGGTCGAACGCCGCGCCGACCATCGGTCCGAGCGTGACATCGCAGGCCACGGGCAGCGCATTGGGGCCGACGGCCTCGGCCTGCTTCTCAGCGGCCTCGAAATCGGCATCCAGCAAGGCAACCTCGGCGCCGGCCGCGGCGAAGGCGCGCGCGGTTGCCGAGCCGATGGCGCCGGCGCCGCCGGTGATCGCAACGATCTGGCCGGCGAGCGGCGGCTCTTTCGCGCGGCTGAGCTTGGCCTGCTCGATCGGCCAGTATTCGACGTCGAACATGTCGGCTTCGGTGATCGACTGGAAGCGGCCGATCGCCTCGGCGTCGGTGATGGCGGCGATCGCGGCCTCCGCGAGGTCGGCGGCGATGCGGGCATCTTTCGCGGAGCGGCCAAGGCCGTAGAGGCCGAGCCCCGGCACCAGCACGATGCGCGGCAGTGGATCGACCATCCGCTTGATGCCGCCAAAGCGCGCGTTGTGGCGGGCGAAGTATTGCTTGTAGCTGTCGATGTAGGCTGCGACGGCGTCGTGGGCCGCGCGCTTGAACGTCTCGATCCGGCCGGCCTCGGGCGCCGGCAGGATCAGCGGCCAGCTCTTGGTGCGGATGGTGAAGTCCGGCGTTACCACCACTGACGCGCCGTAGCGTTTCAGCTCGGCGCCGTTGATGAAGTTGAGGATCGCGTCGTCCGCGCGAAAGTCCAGGATCATGCGGCGGTGTGCGCCTTCGCCGCCGTCGTCCTTCAGGCTGCAGGCGCCGCGCACGAACGGCGCCACGTCGTCGTTCGGCGGCACCTGTTGCGGCAGTTGCGCGGTTGCGAACACCGCCTTGCGGTTCTTCGACAGCCGCTCCTCGGCGTAGCTGACCAGGTCGATCATCCGCTCATAGGATTGTTTGGCGCTGTCGCCAAATGTGAAAATGCCATGCTTGTCGAGGATGAGACCTTCGGCCTTCGGGTTGTTGTCGAAGGTCTTCGCGGCGGCCTTGGCCAGGCCGAAACCCGGACGCACGTAGGGCACGAGGCCGATGCGGCCGTCGAACACCTCGTCGCAGAGCTTAGCCCCATCCGGCTGGTCGATCAGGCTCAGCACCGCGTTGGCGTGGGTGTGATCGACATATTTGTGCGGCATGAAGGCGTGCAGCAGCAATTCGAGCGACGGGCTTGGCGCCAGCGGATCGAGCAGATGGCCGCGCTGCACCCGCGCCATGTCGTCGTCGGATAGATCGTCGAGCGCGCGGAGCCGCTGCAGGGCACCAAGCCGCACCGCGACCATGCCGGCGGCCTCGATGGTCGCCATGTTGCCGCCGGTGCCCTTGATGCAGAGCACCTCGACCTCGTCGCCGGCGAGGTCGCGCATCTTGGTCTTCAGCGACGTGTTGCCGCCCCCATGCAGCACCAGCGCCGGATCGCCGCCGAGAAGCCGCGTCGTGTAGATGCGAAGCGCCAGATCGGACGAGACGCCCATGGCTGCGCCGCGATCGACCGCAGCCTTGGCGTCGCGATCGACCCAGCGGCTTTGCATCAAACCGATCCTAGTCGCCGCCGAGCAGCTTCTTCGCCCACCAGCCACTGCGCTTCGGCTTGGCCTCGGCTTCGCCGGGGCTGACCACAACCGGCGTCGGCTGCGGCGCGGGCATCGGCGTCGCCACCGGCGTGCCGGAACCCGTCATCGGCGCGGCCTCGCGCACGGTGGAGCGGCGGCGCGGTGCTTCAGCGGCGGCCGCGGGCTGCGGAGCGGGCGACGGCATCGGTGCGGCCTCGAACGGCGGCGGCGGAGCGCGCTCGACGCTCTCGCGCGGGCCCGTCTCGGGTGGTGGCGACCAATCGGGCCGCTCATTGGTGTCTGGCTGCTGATCGCGAGACGCGGAGCCTTGCGTCGCGGCGAAATCGCCGTTGCTGCCTGGCTCGCGATCGCGGCGGCTGCGGCGGCCGCCGCGACGGCCGCGACGGCGTCGGCGGGGATCGTCGCCGTTGCCATTGCGGTGACCCGGGGCCTCGCCGCCTTCCGGATGCGGCTGGGCGAAGCCTTGCTCCGGCGCCGTCTCGCCGGTCGCGAACTCGCCGTCCGGCTGGCCGAAGCTTGGCGCCGGTTCGCGGCCAGGCTCGCCGCCTTCGGCATGCTCGCGACGCGGCTGATAGGGCGCGCCTTCGCGGCCTTCGCCACCGCGTCCGCCGCGGCCACGCCGGCGCCGGCGCCGGCCACGCTCGCCGCGAGGACCTTCGCCATTGTCGCGCGCGCCGTTGCGGCCACCCTCGGACTCGCCGTCGCCATGCATCGGCTGCTGCTCGTCGGCGTCCTGGTCGACCTCTTCGACTTCGTTTTGGTGGCGTTGCTCGGTTTCGCCCGCCTCGGCCTCGATTTCGTCCTCAGCCTCGTCGGCGATCTCCGGCTCTTCTTCCTCAGGGGCGAAGGGCGCCGCCTGGGCTGCCTGCGCCAGCACAGCCTTGGCCTGATCGAGCGTCATCACCTGCTCGCCGCGATCGACGGTGAAGTCAATCTGGCCGCCGACCGTTTCGTCGGCGTTGACGGTAAGCGTCACCTTGAAGCGCACTTCGAGCTCGCTCAGATGGGCGCGCTTGTGATTCAGCACATAGAGCGCGATCTCGGGCCGCGTGCGAACGATCAGATTGTGGGTGGGGCCTTTGAGCAGGGTCTCTTCGATCGAGCGCAGCAATTGCAGCGCCACCGACGACACCGAGCGGACATGGCCGCTGCCGCCGCAATGCGGGCACTTCTCGGTCGAGCTTTCCAGCACCGAGGTGCGGATGCGCTGTCGCGACATCTCCATCAGGCCGAAATGCGAGATGCGGCCGACCTGGATGCGTGCGCGGTCGTTGCGCAGCGCATCCTTGAGCCGCCGTTCGACGGTGCGGTTGTTCCGCTTCTCGTCCATGTCGATGTAGTCGATTACGATCAGGCCGGCGAGGTCGCGCAACCGCAACTGGCGTGCGACCTCTTCCGACGCCTCGACGTTGGTCTTGAGCGCGGTGTCCTCGATGTGGTGCTCGCGGGTCGAGCGGCCGGAGTTGACGTCGATGGCGACCAGCGCCTCGGTCTGGTTGATGACGATGTAGCCGCCCGAGCGAAGCTGCACGGTCGGCGAGAACATGGCGTCGAGCTGGCCCTCGATGCCATAGCGCGTGAAGATCGGTTGGCTGTCGGCGTAGTGCTTCACGTTCTTCGCATGGCTCGGCATGAGCATGCGCATGAATTCCTTGGCGTCCCGATAGCCATTCTCGCCGGCGACGACGATCTCGTCGATGTCCTTGCTGTAGAGGTCTCGGATCGATCGCTTGGCGAGCGAGCCTTCCTCGTAAACGAGCGTTGGCGCGGTCGATTTGAGCGTCAGGTCGCGGACCTGCTCCCAGATACGGAGCAGATACTCGAAGTCGCGTTTGACCTCTTGCTTGGTGCGGGCGGCGCCGGCGGTGCGCAGGATCACGCCCATGCCCTCCGGCACTTCGAGCTCCTCGGCGATCTCACGAAGCTTCTTGCGGTCGTCGGCACTGGTGATCTTGCGGCTGATGCCGCCGCCGCGGGCGGTATTGGGCATCAGCACGCAATAGCGGCCGGCGAGTGACAGATAGGTCGTCAGCGCTGCGCCCTTGGTGCCGCGCTCCTCCTTGACCACCTGCACCAGCATGACCTGGCGGCGCTTGATGACCTCCTGGATCTTGTACTGGCGGCGGTAGCGCGGCGCGCGCTCGGCCACCTCTTCCATCGCGTCGGAGCCGCCGACGGTGTCGACGTGTTCCTCTTCCTCGTCGTGGCCGTTCTCTTGAGGGAGCTTGCTCGGCGTGGGGCTCGTGCTCGCCTTCCGCATGCGTGTCGTCGGTGGCGGCGGCATATTCGATCTCGCCGATCGGTGCGGCCTCGGGCGGTGCCTCGCTGTCGGGGTCGTGCCCGGTGTGGGCCTCATGCTCGCTTTCGCCATGAGCGGGCTCGGGCGCGGAAGTGGCGTATTCGATCTCACCGATCGGTGCTGCCTCCGGCGGCGCGTCGCCGGCGGACGCCTGCTCGGTGGCGCGCTCCGATGCAACGGCTTCCCCGGATTCGGCGTCGTGGTGGTCGTCGTGCTGGTGCTCGCCAGACGCATGCTCGTCGGTGCCGTGCTCGTCGGGATGGCTTTCGGCGGCCGCCGATTCCGGTGCGGCGAGAGGGTCGCTCTGCACGATTTCGTCGCGGCGTCCGTGGGAGCGCTGGCGGTTGCGGCCGCCACTGCGACCACGACGGCCGCCGTGGGGACGTTCCTCGGCCTCCTCGTCGTCGCGCGCAGCACGTGCGTCGGCGTCGATCAGCGCCTGTCGGTCGGCGACCGGGATCTGGTAGTAGTCGGGATGGATTTCCGAGAACGCCAGGAAGCCATGGCGGTTGCCGCCATACTCGACGAACGCCGCTTGCAGCGACGGCTCGACGCGGGTGACCTTGGCTAGATAGATGTTGCCGCGAAGCTGTTTGCGGTGCGCGGTCTCGAAATCGAATTCTTCAACGCGGTTGCCGCGCAGCACGACCACCCGGGTCTCCTCCGGATGTGTCGCGTCGATGAGCATCTTGTTGGCCATTGAACTGTCTCTTTACGGCGCGCCGGCTTACTGCCGCCGTGGAACGGCGGCGCGAGCAGGGACGGGCCTGATCTGTCGTGGAAGGTATGGGTCACGGAGCCACGCCATGGCGCGGTGTGGGTCCGGCGGCAAACGTGCGCGCTCTGCGAAGAGCGACGCTCCGGCCGGACCTTGAAAAACACGTCGGGCATGACCTCAACCCGTTGGAGGACGGCAGCGCAAGGCGCCACCGGTCGTCTGCGCTCACGGTTCGCGGGGATGCGCCTGGGCGCGGCCGCGTTAGTCGGGTGTCCTGAACAAGAGCCTCGGCTTCGACCGGTCGCCGTTAAAACCACCTGGTTTCGCGAAATCTGGTCTCGCGAAACGTTGGCGCGAACGGGCGGAACGGTCGCTTCTCGTTCGCCAAGCCCGTTCCCCAATGCCTCTGGAGGGGAAGCAAATCCTTGGCGCACGCGCCGGAGGGCCGAACACGGCACACCCGGTTACTCAAACCGTGAGCAACCCCTACTTACGGCTCGAATCCGCCGATGGCAAGCACGTCGCTGAAACGCCACGCAAATCACAGGCTTGAAGGGGGTCATTAAGTTCCGGTTAACCACCGACTCCTAATGGAGTATGAGGGTCTCGGAGGCGCTGGATTCGTGGCTATTCGGGCGACAGACCTCACAATCCTGACGGGTTTGCTGTGGCTTGCCGGGGCAGGGGCGGCCCTCTCGGCGGACGCCTATCCGGTTGCGACGGATACCAGGGTCGGCGGCGACGACAGCCAGACCCGTTTCGTCATGGATTTCACGAAAAAGGTCGAGCTGCGGGCCTTCACGCTGTCCGACCCCTATCGGGTGGTGATCGACCTGCCGCAGGTGACATTCAAGCTGCCCGCCAAGACCGGCGAGGCCGGCCGTGGCCTGGTCAAGGCGTTCCGCTTCGGCCTCGTCATGCAGGGCGGCTCGCGGATCGTGATGGACGTCAGCAAGCCGGTGCGGATCGACAAGGCTTTCGTGGTCGATGCCGCGGCAGGCCAGCCGGCGCGCCTCGTGATCGATCTCGCCGCGACCGACCGAGACAGCTTCATGAAGAGCATCGCCGCCGAGAACCGGCCGGCGTCGGCCCCCGCCACGGGCGGGGTGGAGCGCGAGGCGGCCCACCGCGGCGATCCGCGGCCGATCATCGTGCTCGACCCGGGGCATGGCGGCATCGACAACGGCGCGGTCGCCGGCGACGGCACCATGGAAAAGGACATCGTGCTGGGATTTGCCACCGGCTTGCGCGACCAGCTCGAGCGCACCGGGAAGTACCGCGTCGTGATGACGCGGAGCGACGACACGTTCATCCCGCTGGTCGACCGGGTGCGGATGGCACGCATCCGCCAGGCGGCGCTGTTTGTCTCGATCCACGCCGACGCCATCAAGAAGAGCGAGGGCGAGGCGCAGGGCGCAACCATTTACACGCTGTCGGAAACGGCCTCCGATCCTGAGGCAGCGCGGCTCGCCGAAAGCGAAAACCATGCCGACGTGATCGCCGGCATCGACATGTCGCACGAGCCGGGCGACGTCGCCGACATCCTGATCGATCTGGCGCAGCGGGAAACCAAGGCGTTCTCGCTGCATTTCGCACGCACGCTGGTGGCCGACATGAAGAAGGTCGCCCGGATGCACAAGAACCCGATGAAATCGGCGGGCTTCAAGGTGCTGAAAGCCCCCGACGTACCGGCGGTGCTGATCGAGCTCGGCTATGTGTCGAACAAGGACGATTTGAAGCAATTGACGTCCAGCGGCTGGCAGGCAAAAACCGCGAGCGCGATCGGCCAGGCGATCGATGACTTCTTCAGCACCCGGATCGCGGGCGCCACGGCGGGAGCCGGCAGCCGATGACGCCGAAGCCTCAGTTTGACCATAAAAGCCCCGGAATTTGCGGCATTGTCAGGGGCGTAGCGGGCGCTTTGCGCGTTGGCTTGG
Organism: uncultured Alphaproteobacteria bacterium; assembly: GCA_963785665.1. Lineage (GTDB taxonomy): Bacteria > Pseudomonadota > Alphaproteobacteria > Rhizobiales > Xanthobacteraceae > Z2-YC6860. Next base: position 377,529 of record CAWAWF010000005.1, on the reverse strand, counting down.
CAACATCGTACAATGCCGCGGTGGTCGCACCGGCGGGCAGGGCCGTGGGAAACGACTTAAGATTTCCGCAGAAAGACTTGGGACTTCCGCAATGAGACTGCTGCTGCGCTTCTGCGGATTTCTGTTCGCGGCCGGAACCATCCTGTTCCTGGTCGGCATCGGCGCGGGCGCAGGTCTGCTCTGGCACTTCTCCAAGGACCTGCCGGACTACTCGCAACTGCAGGACTACGAGCCGCCGGTGATGACGCGCGTGCATGCGGGCGACGGCTCGCTGGTCGCCGAATATGCGACGCAACGCCGCCTCTACATTCCGATCCAGGCCGTGCCGAAGATGGTGATCAACGCCTTCCTCGCGGCCGAAGACAAGAACTTCTATGAGCACAACGGCCTCGACTTCGGCGGCATCATCCGGGCCGGCCTGCTGTATGTGCAGAGCTACGGCTCGGGCCGCCGCCCGCAGGGCGCCTCGACCATCACCCAGCAGGTCGCCAAGAACTTCCTGCTGACCAACGAGGTCTCGCTCCAGCGCAAGGTCAAGGAAGCGCTGCTGTCGCTCAAGATCGAGCGCGCCTACTCCAAGGAAAAAATCCTCGAGCTCTACCTGAACGAGATTTATCTGGGCTTGGGCGCCTACGGTGTCGCCGCGGCCTCGCTGCTCTACTTCGACAAGTCGGTGCACGAGCTCACGGTCGCGGAGGCCGCCTATCTCGCGACCTTGCCCAAGGCGCCGAACAACTACAATCCGTTCCGCCAGAAGGACCGCGCCATCGAGCGGCGCAACTGGGTGATCGACCAGATGGTGATCACCGGCGCGATCAAGCAAGCCGACGCCGAGAAGGCGAAGAAGGATCCACTCACAGTCACCACGCGGCCGACCGGCGCGCATGTTTTCGCCGCCGAGTATTTCGCCGAAGAGGTGCGCCGCTGGATCTACGAGAAATACGGCGAGAAGACCCTTTACGAGGGCGGCCTGTCGGTCCGCACCACGCTCGATCCCAAGCTCCAGGTGCTGGCGCGCAAGACGCTCACCGATCACCTGGTGAAGTTCGACGAGACGCAAGGCTGGCGCGGCCCGGTCACCAAGCTCGTCGCGCAGGGCGATTGGGGTCAGAAGCTCGTCGAGGTCAAGCAGCTGAACGACATCGCGCCGTGGCGGCTCGCCGTGGTGCTGGCGACCGGCGACCAGTCGGCGAATATCGGGCTTTACCCGTCACGCGACGGCGGCGGCGTGCTGTCGAAAGAACGCCTGACCGGCACCGTGCCGCTCGAAGGCGTCAAATGGGCGAAGCCCACCGAAGGTCCGATCAAGGGCAAGGTGCCGACCAAGGTCAGCCAGATCCTCGACGTCGGCGACGTGGTTTATGTCGAGCCGCTCAACAAGGACACCAACACCTGGCGGCTGCATCAGGTGCCGGAAATCTCCGGCGCCATGGCGGTGATGGATCCCGCGACCGGCCGCGTGCTGGCGATGGTCGGCGGCTTCTCCTACGACCAGAGCCAGTTCAACCGCGCCACCCAGGCGATGCGCCAGCCGGGCTCCTCGTTCAAGCCGATCGTGTATGCGACCGCGCTCGACAACGGCTACACGCCATCCACCCTGGTGCTGGACGCTCCGATCGAGATCGACCAGGGCCCCGGCATGCCGCCGTGGCGGCCGGAAAACTATGAGGCCGGGCAATTCGCCGGTCCCTCGACCTTGCGTTACGGCGTCGAGCACTCGCGCAACGTGATGACGGTGCGGCTTGCCCAGGACGTCGGCATGCCGCTGATCGTCGAGTATGCGCGCCGCTTCGGCGTCTACGACAACCTGCCGACCTATCTGTCGTACGCGCTCGGCGCCGGCGAGACCACGGTGCTGCGCATGGTCACCGCCTATTCGATGTTCGACAACGGCGGCAAGCGCATCATCCCGACCTTCATCGATCGCATCCAGGACCGTTACGGCCGCACCGTCTACAAGCACGACCAGCGCGAGTGCAAACTCTGCGTGGCCGACAAGTGGAAGGACCAGCCCGAGCCGAGCCTGATCGACCGCCGCGAGCAGGTGATCGATCCGATGACGGCCTACCAGATCACCTCGATCATGGAGGGCGTGGTGCAACGGGGCACCGCGACGATCGTGAAATCGGTCGGCAAGCCGATCGCCGGCAAGACCGGCACCACCAACGACGAGAAGGACGTCTGGTTCGTCGGCTATTCGCCGGACCTCGCGGTCGGCGTCTACATGGGTTACGACAAGCCGCGTCACATCGGCCGCGGCGCGACCGGCGGTCATCTGGCAGCGCCGGTCGTCGCCGATTTCTTCAAGGTGGCACTGGCCGACAAGCCGGCGGTGCCGTTCCGCGTGCCCGCCGGCATCAAGCTCATTCGGGTCGATGCCAAGACTGGCCAACGCGCCGGGCCTGGCGACACCAAGGTGATCCTGGAGGCGTTCAAGCCCGGCACCGCGCCGCCGGACGCCTACGCCGCCTCCGCGGCGGGCGACCAGACCCAGGATGCCAATGGCGTTGGCGGCGGCAGCATCTTCAACGGCGGCTATGTCCCGCCGTCGCCTGACGCCGATCGCGCCGTGCGCCGCGGCAACGGGATTTACTAGAGCGCTGCCGATCCTGGCGTGCGGGCTATCTCACCCCGCCGGTCTTCTTGACCGGGTCGGTGAGTATCTCGAACTTCTTGCGCAAGTCCGCGATCATCGGGGCGTCGCCGAGGAATTCGGCATATCGGTTGGCGAGCATCAGCGAGAACACCGGCGGCATGCCGTCGGGCGGCGGCACGTCGACCCGCACCGACCAGGTGTCGATCTGCTTGGTCTGCTGCTCCTTCTGCAGGAACCAGCTCAGGAACAGCCGCGCTGCGTTCGGATGCGGCGAGTCCTTGAAGGTTGCCGCGGTCTGCGCCCAGATCGGCGTCGGATCGACCTCGGAGAAAGCGATTTTCAGCGGCTTGCCGGCGTGCGTCTCGCGCAGCGACAGGTTCGGGTTGGAGTCGATCGTCACCATGCTCCCGCCGGCCGAGATTGAGCGGGCAACCCCGAGATGGCCCTGGATGAAGCTCGCGCCGTTGGCGAGATACTTGTCCATCCAGTCCCAGCCGTAGCGCTTCACGATCGAGCAGAACAGATAAAGCGTGATGTCGTCGTCGTGCGGGTAGCACGAGATCATCTTGCCTTTGAATTCGGGCTTGAGGAAATCCATCGCCGACTTCGGCACGTTGTCGGGCTTCACCAGTTGCGGGTTGTAGGCGTAGGCCACCGCGGTGACGAAGATAACGGTGAAATAGCCGTCGGGATCCTTGAAGGTCTGGTCGATGAACTTTGAGCCTTCCGGCCGGTATTGCGCCAGCACGCCGGCCTTCTTCCAGTCGTAGAAGTCGGAGACGGTCTGCAGGATGGCGAGGTCGGCGTCGTTTGCCTTCGCCTTAATCATCTCGTTGATCTTGGCGTTGTGGACGTTGCTGAAGCCGGCATGGATCGTGACCTTGATGCCGGGATATTTCTGCTTGAACGCGTTGGCCGGCACCTCGTAGAGCGAGGTCGGTCCGCCGCCGTAGATGACCAACTCGCCTTCGGCTTTGGCGTTCTCGTAAAGCGCGTCAATGCTCTGGGCGTGAAGCATGGCGGGCCATGCCAGCAGGCAGGCGGCGGCGGCAATCAATGGAATGCGCATGATGACATCCTCCCGGCGCGCTCTGACGGCGCTCGGCCAAGGCTATCACGCGGCGAGCGGAGGCCGCGATCAGACGTCGAATTCGAGGCTGACCCTGCAGCCGGCGCCGGCCCCGGCGTAGCTCACCTCGGAGCCAAGCCCGCGCGCCATCGCATTGACGATACGGCTTCCCACGCCTGTTCCCTGGACTGGGCCGTCGCCGGTCCAACCGATGCCGTCATCCTCCACAGTCAGATTGATCTTCTGGCCGATCTTGCTGAGGAGCACGCGGATTTCTCCAGTCCGGTTGTTAGGGTAGGCGTATTTGAAGGCGTTGGTGACAAGCTCGGTGACGACCACGCCGATCGAGACTGCCTTGTCGGTCGGCACCTCGGTCTTCTCCGCCGCCAGCTTTACGGTCGAGGCGTGGCCCGCCTCCTTCAATGTTGATTCCATGTCGTGCAAGAGACTGGCGAGGTATTCCGAGATTTCCACGGACCGGACGTCCTGCGAGGTGTAGAGGCGGCGGTGTACGCCGGCGATCGCCGCGATGCGGCCTTGGATTTCGCCCAGTGCCTCCCGCGCCGCCGGATCGGCGATCGCCTTTGATTGCATGCCGACCAGCGCCGCGACCAGCGCCAGCGAATTGGCGACGCGATGGTTGACCTCGTGCAGCAGCACCTCGGCGCGCTCCTTGCCTTCGCGCACCTCGCGCTCGGCGCGGTCGCGCTCGCGCTGCAAGCGTGCCTTCTCCAGAGCCTGATCGACGGCGCTAGCGAGCAGCTCGAAGAACTCCTGGCCGGTGGTCTTGGCGACGTAGTCGGCGGCGCCGGCCTTGAGCGCGGCGACCGCCACGTCGGCGTCGGTCACCCCGGTGACGTAGACGACGGGAGGCCGCTCGGGTCGCTTTTTCAGCTCGGCCAGAAAATCGAGCCCGGTGCCGGTCGGCAGATTATGATCGAGCGCGACGATGTCGATGCCGCCTTTGCCGAGGCGCGCGAGCCCTTCGGATGTGGTGGAGACATGCTCCACCTCATAGCCGCGCCGTCCGAGCGCGCGCTGCACCAGGCGCGCCAGCGCCGGGTCGTCATCGACATAGAGGAGGCGCGCTGTCGGCATCGGGCTATTCGGTCTCCGGGACCTGCATCACCGAGAAGAACAGGCCGAGCTGGCGGATCGCGTTGGCGAAGCCTTCGTAGTTCACCGGCTTGGTGATGTAGACGTTGGCGCCAAGATCATAGCAGCGCTGAATTTCGCGGGCGTCGTCGGTCGTGGTCAGCACCACGACGGGCGAGCGCTTGGTGTGGTGGTTGGCTTTCAGCTTCTCCAGGATGTCGATGCCGGTCATGTCCGGCAGGTTGAGGTCGAGCAGGATGAGCTGCTGACGCCCGGCGCTGGCGTTGCCGGAGCCGTCGGCGCCGAGCAAGTACTTCAGCGCGTCGGTGCCGTTTGCGAACGGCACGATCTCGTTGTTGACGCCGGCTCGCCGGATGTTCTTCTCGATCAGGCGGGCGTGGCCCTCGTCGTCCTCGATCATCACGATGCTGACTGGTCTGGCGCTGTTCACGTCACGCGGCTCCTATTGGTTGCGCGGTTGGTGCGGCCGCTGTCTGCGCGGTCAACGACTGTGCGGCCATCACCCGCCGCAGATCGCGCGGCAGGTTCAGCCTCATGGTGGTTCCACGGTCGGGCTCGGATTGCAGCGTGATATCGCCGCCCAGATTGCGGATCATCGAGCGGACATGGGCAAGCCCGATGCCTTCGCCGGGGGTTTCCTGGGAACCGGAGCGGCGGAACAGGTCGAACACCCGCTCGTGGTCCTGTTTGGCGATGCCGCGGCCGTTGTCCTCGATCTCGACAACGAAGCGTTGGCCGCGCTCCTCGCGGGCCTTGACGCCGATGCGCAGCGGTCGGCTTGGCGAGCGGTACTTGACGGCGTTGTCGAACAGGTTGCCGAAAATCTGCTCCAACGCCAGCCGGTCGGAGATCACCGGGGGCAGGCGCCCGGTGTCGATAGAAACCTCGCCGCCAGCTTCGGTCACCTGGTGCTGCACGTTGGCGGCGGCGGTCTTCAACAGCGTTTCAAGCTCGATCGGCTCGGGCTTCAACACGCGCCGGCCCTCGCGCGACAGCTTGAGGATCGCATTGATCAGGCCATCCATCTTGCGGGTGGAGGAGCGGATGAAGCCGATCGCCTCCGGCAGGTCCTCCAGCGCCGCTTCGCGGGCCTTCTTGGCGGCCTCGTCCTCGCTCGCGGCGTCCGATTGCTTCACGTAGGACTGGATCGCATCGAGGCTGCCCTCCAGCTCGCTGGTGAAGCCCATGACGTTGACCAGCGGCGCCCGCAGGTCGTGGGTGACGATATAGGCGAAGCGCTGGATTTCCTCGTTGGCGCGGCCGAGGTCGGCGGTGCGCTCGCGCACGCGCTCCTCCAGGCCGACATTCAGGACGGCGACCTCGCGCTGCGCGGCGATCAACTGCCGGGTGTAGAGCAGCACCGTCCAGACCGAGCCGCCGACCACCAATAGAATGACCAGCGCGCCGCCGACGGTGACCCATTGCAGCGTCTCGATGCTTTGCTGCTCCTCGCGCACGGCATCGGTCAGGTTGCTCTCGGCGCGCTCCAGCATTGCTCCGAAATACTGCCGTGCCTGATCCATCGCCTCCTTGCCGCGACTGGCCTTGACCAGCGAGAGGGCCTCGTCGCGCCGTCCGGCATCGAACAGGCCGATGGTGTCCCGGAGCTCGGCGAGCTTGCTGCTGATCGCCGGCAAGAGCCTGCTCAGTGTCTCGATTTGAACGGGATCGTCGCTGGTCAACTGGCGAAGCTTGTCGATCTGGGCCGGGATCAACCTCACGGCTTCGCTGTAGGGAGCGAGATAGGGGTGTTCGCCCGTCAGCAGATAGCCGCGCTGGCCGGTCTCTGTGTCGTCCAGCATGTTGCGGAGGTCGACGATGGCCGAACGCTCCTGGCGGGCTGCGCTCACTATGTCGGAATACACACGGGCTTGGCTGGCCAGCCATAGATTGAAGCCGACAATCAATAAAAGCGCGCCCAGTCCGACCAGGATGGCAAGCACCGTCGAACGGACGAAAGCCAGTTTTGAAATCGGCATGAACCCTGCACTCGTGCAGCGGCAGATATAGCGGGCCGCAGCGCTAATGCTACCCCGAGCCGCGCTAACGCTAACCCGAAAAGCGCCCGTCGGCCGCCAGGCTACGCTGGTACCCGGTTGCGCTGTCCGGAACCAGTCGCTAAATCCGGCGGGGTCACCCGGGAATCAACGCCTCATGCGCGCCGAGACGGAAAAGCTGGTCGAGGACATCAAGCAGTCGATCGGGCTGCTGAGGAGGCATCTTTGACTTCGATGCAGCCAACGCGCGCCTAGCCGAGCTGAACGCCGCGGCCGAAGACCCCAGTTTCTGGAACGACACCGCCAAGGCGCAGCGGGTGATGCAGGAGCGCAACGCGCTCGACGACCAGCTCAACGCCATCGGGCGGATGGAGCGCGAGCTCGACGACCACATCGGCATGATCGAGCTCGGCGAGTCCGAGAAGGACCAGGGCGTCATCACCGAATCCGAGAACGCGCTGAAGCGGCTGAAGACGGAAGCCGCGCGGCGCGAGCTTGAGGCGCTGCTGTCCGGCGAGGCCGACGCCAACGAGGCCTATCTCGAGGTTCACGCCGGCGCCGGCGGCACCGAAAGCCAGGATTGGGCCGGCATGCTGTTTCGCATGTACCTGCGCTGGTCGGAGCAGCACGGCTACAAGGTGGAGCTGCTCGAAGAGCAGCAGGGCGAAACCGCCGGTATCAAGTCTGCCACCATTCAGATCAAGGGCCACAATGCCTACGGTTGGCTGAAGACCGAGGCGGGCGTGCATCGCCTCGTGCGCATCTCGCCGTTCGATTCCAATGCGCGCCGCCACACCTCGTTCGCCAGCGTCGCGGTGTTTCCGGTGGTCGACGACCGCATCAAGATCGACATCGAGGAGAAGGACGTGCGCACCGACACCATGCGCTCGCAGGGCGCCGGCGGTCAGCACGTCAACAAGACTGAGTCAGCGGTGCGGCTGACCCACATTCCGACCGGCATCGCCGTGGTGTGCCAGCAGGAGCGCTCGCAGCACAAGAACAAGGCGCAGGCCTGGGACATGCTGCGCGCCAAGCTCTACGAGATCGAACTGAAGAAGCGCGAGCAGCAGGCGATCGCCGATCAGGCGGCCAAGACCGACATCGGCTGGGGTCACCAGATTCGTTCCTACGTCTTGCAGCCCTATCAGATGGTGAAGGACCTTCGCACCGGCGTGACCTCGCCGACGCCGTCGGACGTGCTCGACGGCGATCTCGACCCCTTCATGGCGGCGGTGCTGGCGCAGAAGGCGTTCGGCGGCGGGCCGGAGCAGGTCGAGGACGTCGACTAGAGCTGTTCGCCCCTCGAGCCAAGGGCCCGTTAGTGCTTTGCAGTCTTGGTTGCCGTCTCACGGCGGAAATACGCCGGTGTAATTGCGTAATCCTTCAGGTTCAGCCATGTGCTGAATGGGTTGTCGAAAGGCGGCTGCTGGGGAACGCTTATGTCACAAGGGCCGGAAATCAAGTCGAAGAAAAAGCCTCGCAATATTGTCCTCCGTCTGTTGGGGCCGGGCCTTGTCACCGGAGCCGCCGACGACGATCCGTCCGGTATTGCCACGTATTCGCAGGCCGGCGCCCAGTTCGGGTACGGCCTGCTCTGGACCGTCTTCCTCACGACCCCGTTCATGATTGCCATTCAGCTTGTCAGCGCCCAGATCGGGCGCGTCACCGGCAAGGGTCTGGCGGCAAACGTCTCCCAATTTGCTCCGCGCTGGCTGGTGACGTTCCTGGTATCGCTGCTCGTCGTGGCAAATGTTTTCAACATCGCCGCCGATATCAGTGCGATGGGCGAGGCACTGTCGCTCGTCATTGGCGGACTGACCCACGAACACGCACTGATTTTCGCAACCGGCTCGGTGTTGCTGCAGGTCTTCGTTCCCTATCGCCGCTACGCCCCGGTGTTGAAATTTCTCACGCTGACGTTGTTTGTGTACGTGGTGACCGCGTTCACCGTGAAGATTCCGTGGAGCACGGCTTTGCTCGCTGCGATCTGGCCGAAACCAACCTTCAACTCGGATTATTTCATGATGGTTGTTGCGGTCCTCGGCACGACCATCAGCCCTTATCTATTTTTCTGGCAAGCCTCCCAGGAAGTAGAAGAAATGAAGGGCAAGCGCCGCCGGCCGCTCAAAGAACTCCCTCGCGGCGGCCACCCGGAAATCGACAGGATCACGATCGATACCGTCGTCGGAATGGTTCTTTCGAATGCGATCGCGTTTTCCATCATCCTCACGACGGCTGCCGTCTTGAACGCGGGCGGCGTCACCAACATTCAATCCGCCGCACAGGCCGCCGAGGCGCTGCGGCCTTTGGCCGGCGAACTGACGTTTCTATTGTTTGCACTCGGAATCATCGGGACTGGATTGCTCGCCATCCCTGTGCTTGCCGGCTCCGCCGCATATGGCGTAGCGGAGGCGTTCGGATGGCCTGCCACGCTGGAAGCCAAGGCTCCCGACGCGGTCGGCTTTTATGGAATTATCGCAGCCGCAACGATCATCGGATTTGGGCTCGGTTTTACGAGCATCGATCCGATCAAGATGCTGATCTTGAGTGCAGTCATCAATGGCATCGTGGCGGTGCCGATCATGGCTGTCATGATGCTTGTCGTTTCGAACGTCACTGTGATGGGGCGCTTCAAGGCCAAGCCTTGGCTCGTCGGATTTGGCTGGGGCGGAACTGCACTGATGGCTTTGGCCGTCATTGCGCTGGTCTGGTCATCGTTCGCTTGAGCGCGTCGAATTTGACCGATTATCTCGGCGCCATTTGATTCATTTCACGTCGTGCCGGGATACCTGACGTTCAAACTCCCAAACCTATGCTTCACAGCACGAAATTCGGGCTCGTGGCGGAAAAAGTTCCGCCAGGAACCCTCGACCGGGTGCCGCGTTGTCTGCGGCTTTCCATCGAGATTTCCTTGCAACATAGAGCCCGATGGGAACCCGCGATGGAGGAAGGCATGATGTGGATTGGCTTCTTTTCGATCGCTTCCGCGGCTGCGATCTGTCTGAGCGTGGCGGCTGTCATGATCCAGGCGAATCAGGGAGACATCCTGCGCAGCTGAGAGTGATGCTGGGTGGCGTTTAAGACTGACTGAGCAAGCGTAATCCAAGAAGGGATCAAAACTCGGGCGGCTCATTCTGCGAGCCGCCCGATTTTTATTCGACCGCAGCTAAAGCGCGTTGCCGAGCCGGAGGCCAGCTCGCAGGAATTTCTGCGGGTCGACCGCTTCGCCGTCGATGCGCGTCTCGTAGTGCAAGTGCGGTCCAGTCGAGCGGCCGGTCGAGCCGACCTTGCCGACTTCCTGGCCGATCGCGATTTTCTGGCCGACCTTGACCTCGATCTCGGAGAGATGACCGTAGCGGGTCGAGAAGCCGTTGCCGTGATCGATCTCGACCATCTTGCCGTAGCCGCCGTTCCAACCCGCGGACTCCACGGTGCCCGCGGCGGTGGCGCGCGCCGGATCGCCGGTGCTGGCGCGGAAGTCGAGGCCGGTGTGCATCGCGGGCCGTCCGAGGAACGGATCGGAGCGGATGCCGAAGCCGGACGACAGCTCGATCTCGCCCAAGACCGGTTTTCGCACAGGTACCGCGACGAGTGTTCTGGTCAGCCGGTCGGCGTTGGCGCGGGCGATCTGGATTCGATAGAGCTGGCGCTCGAAGGTACCGGCGTCCTTGTGCAATGTGACCGGGACGAACGGCCCACCCACGCCTGCGGCCGGAAGACCGCCGGACATCTGCTTTTTCGCATCCATGCCGAGGTCGGTCAGCACGCTGCGGATGCGCTTGGCCTTGGAGTCGAAGCGCTCTTCAAGAGTGTTCAGGCTCGCGACCTGACGCTGCTCGACCCGGTCGAGCGAGGTCGCGATCCGCGCCAGCGCGCCCTCGATGCCGGCTGCGGTGGGCTTGGGGGCGGCGGCGTAGCGCTTGGCGGTGACCGGCAGTTCGCGCGACTCCAGCCGCGCTTCGCGGTCGGGCGGCGCGGTGAAGATCACGGTGTCGCTGATCGGCGAGGCCTTCGGGATCGGGCCTGGCGACGTGTCGGACATCGGCGATGGCCGGGGTCGGATCGAGCCGGTCGGCGTCGGGTCGGGGACCCCTGCCAGCGTGGAGGCGCGCGACTCCAAGGTGGTCTGCCGGCGCATGATCTGTTCGAGCTTCTGCTCGAACTGCTCCTGATTGAGAAGCTGCCGGCTGGTGATGCGGTCGACCTGAGCCCGCAGCTCGGCGATGCGGTCCTCGTAGGCGAACTGCTGATCCTTCTGCCGCGCGATCAGCCGCGACAGCACGTCGTCGTGGAAGGCGAAATAGGTACCCGTCGCAAGCGACCATCCGGCCATGATCACGAGCGTGCCGACGGCGATCCAGAAGGTGAGGGGCCCGAGCCGGAACTGGTGGCCGGCGTGCGCGATGGTGTAGCCGGCGCGGCTGCTGGCCGGTGATGCCTGGGATGGTGCGGCGCGCGCTGCACGGCCGGTATCGGTGCGATAGGCTGGACCGCTGGACCGCTGCGACGACATCGACGCTCCCCGACCGCCGGTCCCCTTGCTCTAGGGCCGGCGCATCTGAAGGGCGATTTCAGCCCGCCATGGTTAATTTTTTCCGAATGGAACCGGGAAAATGCGTCCGTTCGGTAAAGCAACGGTGCATGCCAGACGGCCGGCCGGGATTGGCTCAGAGCTCCTTGGCTGCCGCCAGCACCTCCTCGGCGTGGCCTGCCACCTTCACCTTCTCCCAGATGCAGGCGATGCGGCCGTCCGGCCCGACCAGATAGGTGTTGCGCAGGATGCCCATGTAGCTGCGGCCATACAGGGACTTCTTGGCCCAGACGCCGTAGGCGTTCAGCATTTCATGGCTCTCGTCCGACCCCAGCATGACGGTCAGGTCGTGCTTGGCCTTGAACTTGTCCTGCCTGGGCACCGCGTCGGCGGAAACGCCGAGAATGGCCGTTCCGGCGCGGCCGAAGGCGCTGGCCAGCCGGGAGAAATCCTTGGCCTCGACAGTGCAGCCGGGGGTGTCGGCCTTGGGATAGAAATAGATCACGAGCTTGCGCCCCTTGAAGTCCGCGAGGGACACTTCGCCGCCGCCATCATGGGGGAGGCGGAAATTCGGGGCCTTGCCGCCGACGGCGATCTTTGCGTTCATACGCCTTCCTTTCGTCGTTTTCGGGGGTTCAAGCTGCAATCGGGAGCGGTTTGGGGAGGACAGTGGCGGCTTCGCCGAGTCTGTGCGAAACCGCTGTGGCGCCACGAGAATCGGCTGGCCTGCAACGTGTCATATTGAACAAGCCAGTCGTTAACCGGCGGACGAGGGGACGGCCGATCGGGCATGACGGACCAGGATAGCAGTCCGCACATCGCGGCGCTCCAGGAACTGCAGGCGGCGCTCGATGCGCACCGGCAGACCCAGGGGGCCGCCGGCGATCCCCCGCAGGCCGGGCGGAAGCAGCCTTACCGCGCGCTCCTGGGGCTCCGCGAATGGGGACTGCGTGCGCCCGGATGGCGGCTGCCGTTCAATCCCTGGTTTATGTTCGACCGGCGGCATCCGGTGGTGCGCGTTGCAAGCTTCGTCGCCGGCGGCCTTGTCCTGCTCGTTGCGGTCGGAGTCGGCGCGTTGTGGTGGCGGCTCAACAGCGGCCCGATCATGCTCGACATCGCCACGCCCTGGCTCACCGCGGCGATCGAGCAAAACCTCGGCAGCCGCTATCGCGTCGAGGTTGGCGGAACGCAGATCGAGCGCGATGCGCAAGGTCACACCGCGTTGCGTCTGCGCGACATCGTGCTGCGCGATGCCTCGGGCGACAAGGTGGCGGTGGCGCCGAAGGCCGAGGTCGGGATTTCCGGAAGCAGCCTCCTGATGGCAAGCCCGCGCGCCGAGAGCTTCCGGCTGGTCGACGCCAAAATGACAATCCGCATCGACCAAGACGGGCGCATCAATGTGCTGGTCGGCGGCGACAAGCCGTTCGTCTCGGTCGCGCCGGACCACGCCGCGCATTTGGACCAGCCGCCAGCGACGGCGAATGCGACGCCGCCCGCCGCTCAACCGCCGGCACCGGCCCCCGGCAAGGCTGCGCCGGCGAACCCGAGCAGGTTTTCGCTGCAGGCGATTTCCGAGCGCGGTCTCGCCAGCAACGTGGCAGCGCTGCTGGCCTGGATCGACGAGGTCAACAAACTCAGCCTCGATTCCGGCACCGGCGGTTTCGACGGTCAGGCGCTGAACGATATCGGCATCACCAACGCGAGCCTCATCATCGACGATCGCCGCGGCGGATCGGAGTGGAAGTTCACCCAGATCAGCCTCACCCTGAACCGGCCCAAGGCCGGCGGCGTGGCGCTCACCGTTCTCTCGGAGAGCAAGGAACGCCCATGGGTTGTTGGCGCGGCCCTGACGCCTGCGGCACAGGGGCACCGGCGTTTGCAGTTCGAAGCCCGCAAGGTGGTGCTCGACGACCTGCTGGCGCTTCGCATGTCGGAATCCAAGATTCGCTCCGACACCCAGATATCGGCCTCGGTCGATTCCGACATCACCGCGGACGGCACGCCGGAGACGATCTCGGGCTCGATCTACGCCGAGGGCGGCTCGATCGGCAACCCGGAGGAGCCGGACTCTCGGATTCCGATCACCAGTGCCGAATTTGGCTTGGACTGGAGTGCGCAGCGGCGCACCTTGCGCGTGCCGTTCAAGGTCACCGCCGGAGCGGCGCGCTACACGTTGCGGGCCGAGTTCGCGGCGCCGGCGCAGGCCGGCGGCGCGTGGCCCTTCGCGGTGGGCGGCGGATGGGTCGTGCTCGATCCGATCAACGCCGACGACGAAGGCCTGGTGCTGAAGCGCGTCGTGATGCGCGGCAACATCGATCCGGCGCAGCAGCGGATCACGCTCGAGCAGGGCGACCTCGGCACCAAGGATCTCGGCAGCGCGGGCGGCGTCACCGTGGCGATGTCGGGACGTCTCGATTACGCGGGCGAGCCGCGCCTCGCGCTCGGCATTGCCTGCAATCCGATGCCGGCCTCGGCAATGAAGCGGTTGTGGCCGGCCTTCATCTCTCCGAAGGTCCGCGACTGGGTGATCGAGCATATCGTCAGCGGCAACGTCGAGCGCATCGACATCGCCACCAACGCCACGTTCCCCCAGATGCAGACCGGCGGTCCGCCGATGCCGGAGGAAGGTTTGTCGATCGAGATGGTCGGCAGCAATGCGACGCTGAAGCCGGTCGAGGGGCTCCCGAGCATTCACGATGCCGATCTGACGCTGCGCATGAACGGCCGCACCGCTAAGATCACGCTCGGCAAGGGCATTGTCGATGTGTCGTCGACGCGGCGCCTGACCGTGTCCAACGGCGTGTTCGACGTGCCGAATATCCGCATCAAGCAGCCGCCGGCCCGCGTCAGCTTCCGCGTCGACGGCACGGTGCCGGCCGCGGCGGAGTTGCTGACGTCCGATAGGCTCCGCGATTTCTCCAGCCAGCTGTTCGACCCGGCCACGACCCGCGGCAATATCGTGGGGCAGGTGCAGCTCGGCATGCCGCTCCGCCCCGACCTGCCGCCCGGCTCGACCGACTACGACATCACCGCCGATCTGACGAATTTCAGTGCCGACAAGATGCTGCTCGGCCAGAAGGTCGAGGCGCAGTCGCTGCGTGTGACCGCCAACAACCAATTCTACGAGATCAAGGGCGATGTCAAAGTCGCCGGCGCTCCGGCCCAGGTCGAGTATCGCAAGCTGAAGGGCGAGACCGACGCCGAGGTCAAGCTGACCGCAACGCTCGACGAGGCGGCGCGCACGCGGGTCGGTCTCGATGTCGGCCCCGCGCTCGCCGGACCAATGCCGGTGAAGGTCAACGGTCGTATCGGCGCCGACGATCGCGAGGCCCGATTCAACGTCGAGGCCGATCTCACCAACACCAAGATCGAGAACGCGCTGCCGGGCTGGATCAAGCCGTCCGGCAAATCGGCGCGGCTGGCGTTCACGCTGGTCAAGCAAAAGGTCGGCGGGCTCAGAATCGACGATATCCTGATCGACGGGCAGGGTGCGCTGGCCAAGGGCAATGTCGAGCTCGACAACGACGGCGAGCTGCTGACGGCAAACTTCCCGGTGTTCGCCACCTCCGACGGCGACAAGGCCACGGTGCGCGTCGATCGCACGTCCGACGGCGCGATGCGGGTGGTGATGCGCGGCGACGTCTACGACGGCCGCAACTTCATCAAAGCGGCGATGTCCGGTCCGGCCGATCCGAAGATCAAGGCCAAGCATCCCGATCTCGATCTCGACATCAAGATCGGCGTCGTCGCGGGCAATCTCGGCGAGACCGTGCGCGGCCTCGACTGGCGAATGTCGCGGCGCGGCGGCAAGGTCCGCACCTTCTCGATGAACGCCAAGATCGGGCGCGATACCCCGCTGATCGGCGAGATGCGGACCCGCATCAACAACGGCAAGCCGGTGCTCTATTTCGAGACCAACGACGCCGGTGCGCTGTTCCGTTTCACCGACATGTACCAGCGCATGGTCGGCGGCCGGATGTGGATCGGCATGGATCCGCCGACCCAGGACGGCTCGGCCCAGGACGGCATCATCAACATCAGCTCCTTCACCATTCGCGGCGACAGCACGCTCGACCGCGTGGTGTCGAATGCGCCCAACGCGGCGTCGAACAACAACAACATCGACTTCAGCCAGGCGCGCGCCGACTTCACCCGCGCGCCCGGGCGCATGACGCTTCGCGACGGCGTGCTGCGCGGGCCGATGCTCGGCGCCACCGTCGAAGGCAGCATCGACTATGTGCGCGATCAGGTCGCGATGCGCGGCACGCTGGTGCCGCTCTACGGGCTAAACAACATGTTCGGGCAAATTCCGATCGTCGGCATGTTCCTCGGGGGCGGCTCCAACGAGGGCATGTTCGGCATCACCTACGAGGTTGGCGGCACCACCGCCAATCCGCGGCCGGTGGTCAACCCGATCTCGGCGATCGCGCCGGGCGTGCTGCGTAAGTTCTTCGAGTTCCACGAGACGCCGGAACGCGACCGCGCCTTCGCCGATCCGGCGACGCGCTGAGCCTTACACCGGCTTGAGTAGCACGTGACGCTTGCGGCCGAGCGAGAGCTTGACCACACCCTCGGGCGTTAGCGACGCCTTGGTCAGCACCATCTTCTCGTCGGTCACGGCCGTATCGTTCACCCTGAGTCCGCCGGCCTTGATCTGGCGGCGCGCTTCGCCGTTCGAGGCGACGAGGCCGGCGTGGACAAAGGCTGAGAGCACGCCGAGGCTGTCCATCTCGGCGCGGGCGATCTCGACGCTCGGCAAGTTCTCGGCGAGCGTGCCCTCCTCGAAGGTCTTGCGCGCGGTGCCGGCGGCCTCATCGGCAGCGGCGCGGCCGTGCACCAGCGCGGTGGCTTCGGTCGCCAGCACCTTCTTCGCCTCGTTGAGCTCGGCACCCTGGAGCGCCGCAAGCTTGGCGATCTCGTCGAGCGGCAGCATCGTGAACAGCTTGAGGAAGCGCGCCACGTCGCCGTCCTCGGTGTTGCGCCAGTATTGCCAGTAGTCGTAGGGGCTGACGCGATCGGCGTTGAGCCAGACCGCGCCGGCTGCGGTCTTGCCCATCTTGGCGCCGGAACTGGTGGTGATCAGCGGCGAGGTCAGCGCGAACAGTTGCACGTTCGACATGCGGCGGCCGAGGTCGATGCCGTTGACGATGTTGCCCCACTGGTCGGAGCCGCCCATCTGCAGCACGCAGCCCTGGCGCTTGTTCAGCTCGACGAAGTCGTAGGCCTGCAGGATCATGTAGTTGAATTCGAGAAACGACAGCTCCTGCTGGCGCTCGAGCCGCATCTTCACCGAGTCGAAGCTGAGCATCCGGTTGACCGAGAAATGTCGGCCGACGTCGCGCAGGAAGTCGATGTAGTTCAGCGTGTTCAGCCAATCGGCGTTGTTGGCCATGACGGCGTTGCCGCCGTCTCCCTCGAACTTGAGGAACTTCGAGAAGATGGCGCGGATGCCTTTGAGGTTGTCGTTGATGTCGGCGTCGGTGAGGATGCGCCGGCTTTCGTCCTTGCCGGAGGGGTCGCCGACCCGCGTCGTGCCGCCGCCCATCAAGGCGATCGGCCGGTGGCCCGTCTGCTGCAGCCAATGCAGCATCATGATCGGCAGCAGCGAGCCGACATGCAGCGATGCCGCGGTGCAGTCGAAGCCGATATAGGCGGTGATCGCCTGCGAGCGCGCGAGCTGGTCCAGCGCGTCGGGCTCCGACACCTGGTGGATGAAGCCGCGCTCAGCCAAAACGTTAAGAAAATCGGACTTATAACCGCTCATCGGTTGTCCTCTTTGCGGCGGCTGGTGTAACAGGTCCGACGCGGGATTCAACGGCGGGGACGGGGCATGGTGACCGGAGCGCCGGTTCGGGCGATCGGGCTGATGAGCGGGACCTCGCTCGACGGGGTCGATGCCGCGCTGATCGAGACCGATGGCGAGCGCATCGTCAGCTTCGGGCCGACGTTTTATCGACCCTACCAGGACGACGAGCGGGCGGTGCTGCGCCAGGCGCTGGCTGAGGCGGCGGTCCTGACCGATCGCACGGCACGACCCGGTGCGGTCGCGCAAGCCGAGGAACTGACGACGCGGACCCACGCCGAGGTGGTCGAGCGGCTGCTGGCCGACAAGGGCATCAAGCCGGGCGACATCACCGTGGTCGGCTTCCACGGTCAGACCGTGATCCACAAGCCGGCCGAACGGCTGACCATCCAGGTCGGCGATGGCGACAAGCTCGCCAAGCGGCTCGGCATCCCGGTGGTGCACGACTTCCGCCAAGCCGACATCGCGGCGGGCGGGCAGGGCGCGCCGCTGGTGCCGGTGTTTCATCGCGCCATCGTCGGCACCATCGACCGGCCGCATCCGGTGGCGGTGCTCAACATCGGCGGCGTCGCCAACGTCACCTTCGTCGATGGCGGTCCCGACCCGATCGCCTGCGACACCGGCCCGGGCAACGCGCTGATCGACGATTTCATGCGGGCGCGCACCGGCGCGCCCTACGACGACAACGGAGACGCCGCGGCGACCGGCCGAGCGGATTACAATTTCATTTCGCGCGCGCTTGAAAACGCGTTCTTCGATCTACCGCCACCGAAGTCGCTCGACCGCAACGAATTCGCGTTCGGCAGGAGTGGCCTGCCGGAGTATTCGGTGCCGGATGGCGCTGCGACCCTGTCGGCGCTGACGGTCGAAGCCGTCGCCCGCGTGCTGCCGCATCTGCCGCAGACGCCGCGCTCCTGGATCGTCGGCGGCGGCGGCGCCCGCAACAAGACACTGATGCGTATGCTGTCCGAGAGGCTTTCGCCGGCGACGGTGGAGACCGCCGATGCCGCGGGCTTCTCCGCCGATGCGCTGGAGGCGCAAGCGTTTGCCTATCTGGCGGTGCGCTCGATGCGCGGCCTACCGATCACGTTTCCGACCACCAGCGGCGCGCCGAAGCCGATGCAGGGCGGCGTGGTGGCGAAGCCCTAGTCCCGGCGGTCGCCCTTGAGGCGCTTGTCGAGATAGAGGCTGACCGACTGCATCAGCGGCTCGACCTTGCCGTCGAAGAAGTGGTTGGCGCCGGGGATCACCTTCTGCTCGATGATGATGCCCTTCTGGGTCTTGAGCTTGTCGACCAGGCCGGTGACGTCCTTGTGCGGCACCACGGCGTCCTTGTCGCCGTGAACGATCAGGCCGGACGACGGACAGGGCGCCAGGAACGAGAAGTCGTAGAGGTTGGCGGGCGGCGCAACCGAGATGAAGCCTTCGATCTCAGGCCGCCGCATCAGAAGCTGCATGCCGATCCAGGCACCGAACGAGAAACCGGCGATCCAGCACGAGCGTGCTTCCGGGTTGATCGACTGCGCCCAGTCGAGTGCCGACGCTGCATCGGACAACTCGCCGGTGCCGTGATCGAAATTGCCCTGGCTGCGCCCGACGCCGCGGAAGTTGAAGCGGATGGCGGCGAAGCCGCGATGTACGAACGAATAGTAGAGCTGGTAGATGATCTGATGATTCATCGTGCCGCCGAACTGCGGGTGCGGATGCAGGATGATGGCGATCGGGGCGTTTTTCTGCGGCGCCGGGTGGTAGCGGCCCTCGATGCGGCCAGCGGGTCCGGTGAAGATGACTTCAGGCATTAGCTCTAAACCTCAATCGGTGCGGCTCGCCTCGGTCAGGATGGCGTGCTTGACGCCCCTGATGGGCGCACGTAACTGACACGAAGTTTCCCGAATATCGGGCGCTTTCAGGCTACCGCGGAACGCGGCTGGCCGATGGGCGCGGGTTCTTAACATGACCCCGGGTGCCAAAAGCAAGCGAAAAGCAAGTAAAGTGAGGAACGTCAGGGGCTTGGACGGGTCGCGCGGCAACGCCCGGGTGAGATGATGAAGGCCTATTTCGACTGGAACGCCACGGCGCCGTTGCGCCCCGAGGCCAAGGCCGCGGTGGTGGCAGCGCTGGAGGTGACCGGCAATCCGTCGTCGGTGCATGGCGCCGGCCGCGCCGCGCGCCGTCTGGTTGAGACGGCGCGCGAGCAGGTGGCGGCCTTGGTCGGAGTCGTGGCGCGCGACGTGGTGTTCACCTCGGGCGGCACCGAAGCCAATATGCTGGCGCTCGCGCCGGCGTTCGGCGACACGCTGCTGGTGTCTGCGATCGAGCATCCGTCGGTGCGGAGCGGTGGGCGATTTGCCGCAGCCGAGGAAATTCCGGTGACGGCCGCGGGCACCGTCGATCTCGCGGCGCTGCGGACGGCTGCTGGAAGGACGCACGCGGCCGCTGGTGTCGCTGATGCTGGCCAACAACGAGACCGGCGTGATCCAGCCGGTCGCGGAGGCCGCGGCACTGGTCCACGCCGCCGGCGGGCTTCTCCATGTCGACGCGGTGCAGGGCCCTGGCCGCATCGCCTGCGACCTCAAGACGCTTGGCGCCGACCTGATGACGCTGTCGTCGCACAAGATCGGCGGCCCGCAGGGCGTGGGTGCGCTGATCAGGCGGGATGGCCTGGCGCTCGATCCGCAGATCAAGGGCGGCGGCCAGGAGCGTGGCGCCCGGGCCGGCACCGAAAATGTGGCGGGCATCGCCGGGTTCGGCGCCGCGGCTGAAGCGGTCCGGCAGGCTTGGCCGGAGGAGGCCGCCCGGATGGCGGCTGCTGCGGGACAGGCTCGAAGGCGGCACTCAAGGCGATGGCGCCCAAGGCGTCGATCTTTCGGCGCCGGCCGTTCAGAGACTGCCCAACACCACACTGTTCTCGGTGGCGGGGATGAAGGCCGAAACCGCGGTGATCGCCTTCGACCTGGAGGGGGTGGCGGTGTCGTCCGGCGCTGCCTGTTCCTCGGGAAAGGTCACGCCGTCCCACGTTTTGGCCGCCATGGCGGTGCCGGAGGGCCTTGCCCGTGGCGCAATACGTGTCAGCCTCGGATATGCAACCTCTGATGGGGATGTTGGGACGATTCTAAAGGCTTGGGAGAAGCTCTCGGAAAGCCTATATAAGGCCGGAAACCAGCGCGAAATCGCCGCCTGAGGCGGAGGCAGTCCCGATCGGGAACCGAAACCGACCATAACCGACACCCAGATCCTGGGACCATTGCCACGGCCTTGACCCGTGAGCGGAGGAAGTAATGCCGGCCGTACAAGAAACGATCGAGCGGGTCCGCCGCATCGACGTCGACCAATACAAATACGGATTCGTCACCGACATCGAATCCGACAAGGCCCCGAAGGGCCTGTCGGAGGACATCGTCCGTTTCATCTCGGCCAAGAAGACCGAGCCCGAATGGATGCTGGCGTGGCGGCTTGAGGCCTACCGGCGCTGGCTGACCATGCGCGAGCCGACCTGGGCGCGGGTCGATTATCCGAAGATCAACTACCAGGACTATTACTACTACTCGGCGCCGAAGAAGAAGGCGCTGGCCTCGCTGGACGAGGTCGATCCGGAAATCCTGCGCACCTACGAGAAGCTCGGCATTCCGCTGCGCGAGCAGAAGCTCTTGGCCGGCGTGGTCGGCCCCGACGGCGAGGAAGAGAAGCCGCGGTCGCGGGTCGCGGTCGATGCGGTGTTCGACTCGGTTTCGGTCGCAACCACCTTCCAGGAGGAGTTGAAAAAGGCCGGCGTGATCTTCATGCCGATCTCGGAGGCGCTGCGCCAGCATCCCGACCTGGTGAAGAAGTATCTCGGCACCGTGGTGCCGACCTCGGACAACTTTTTCGCCACGCTCAATTCGGCGGTGTTCTCCGACGGCTCGTTCGTCTATGTGCCGCCGGGCGTGCGCTGCCCGATGGAGTTGTCGACCTACTTCCGCATCAACGAGGCCAACACCGGCCAGTTCGAGCGGACGCTGATCATCGCCGACAAGGGCTCCTACGTGAGCTATCTCGAAGGCTGCACCGCGCCGATGCGCGACGAGAACCAGCTTCACGCCGCGGTGGTCGAACTGGTCGCGCTGGACGACGCCGAGATCAAGTATTCGACGGTGCAGAACTGGTATCCGGGCGACGCCAACGGCAAGGGTGGCATCTACAACTTCGTCACGAAGCGCGGCGATTGTCGCGGCGCGCGCTCGAAGATTTCGTGGACGCAGGTCGAGACCGGCTCGGCGATCACCTGGAAGTATCCGAGCTGCATTCTGCGTGGCGATAATTCGACCGGCGAGTTCTATTCGATCGCGATCAGCAACGGCCGCCAGCAGGTCGACAGCGGCACCAAGATGCTGCACCTCGGCAAGAACACCAAGAGCCGGATCATCTCCAAAGGCATCGCGGCGGGTAAATCCAACAACACCTATCGCGGCCAGGTGATGGCGCACCCGCGTGCCAAAGGCGCGCGCAACTTCACCAACTGCGACTCGCTACTGATCGGCGACCAGTGCGGCGCACACACCGTGCCCTACATCGAGGCAAAGAACTCGTCGGCGATGTTCGAGCACGAGGCGACCACGTCGAAAATCTCCGAGGAGATGCTGTTCTACTGCCGCCAGCGCGGCCTTTCCGCCGAGGAGGCGGTGGCGCTGGTGGTCAACGGCTTCGTCAAGGACGTGCTCCAGCAACTACCGATGGAGTTCGCGGTCGAGGCGCAGAAGCTGATCTCGATCAGCCTCGAAGGTTCGGTCGGCTAAGCTCGGTGTCGGGCGGAAAGAGTCGACAATGTCGGCGCTCGACAAAACTGTCGCGGACCTCGATGCCAAGCGCAGCAAGGATGGCGCTGAGCGGCGGGCCCGCCAGCAGGCATCAACGGCATTTTTGCAGGAGTTCTTCGAGGCCGATCTGGCGCCATCAAGGAGCCTGAAGGATCACGGCGTGCAGGCAGCGTTCGACGGCAGGCGCATCCTGCTGACCAAGCCCGAAGAAGGCGTGTACGCGGAAGGAATGATGATCGTGGTCGGCGAACAGGGCGAGATCGACGTGAGCGGACGCTCGCTCGGCCCAGTCTACGCCAACGACAAGGAAAACCGGAAGAAGGAGCTGATTGCCGAGATCATCTCGCATTTCAGCTTGTGATTTGGAAGGAACGCGAAGTGCCGATGTTGGAAGTCAAGAATTTGCGCGTCACCGTCGACGGCAAGCAAATCCTCAAGGGTCTCGATCTCGTCGTTAACAAGGGCGAAGTCCATGCCATTATGGGTCCGAACGGCTCGGGCAAGTCGACGCTCGCCTATGTGATGGCCGGCAAGCCCGGCTACGAGGCGACCGAAGGCCAGATACTGCTCGACGGCGAGGACATCCTCGCGATGCAATCCGACGAGCGCGCTGCCAAGGGCCTGTTCCTGGCGTTCCAGTATCCGCTGGAAATCCCGGGCGTCGCCACCATGACGTTTCTCCGCACCGCTGTGAACGCGCAGCGCAAGAAGCGCGGCCAGGCCGAGCTGACCACGCCCGAATTCCTCAAGCTTGTGCGCGAGGCCGCCGGCAAGCTCGAGATCGACATGGACATGCTCCGCCGCGGCGTCAATGTCGGCTTCTCCGGCGGCGAGAAGAAGCGCAATGAAATTCTGCAAATGGCGCTGCTGCAGCCGCGGCTCTGCGTGCTCGACGAGACCGACTCCGGTCTCGACATCGACGCGTTGAAGATCGTCTCCGACGGCGTCAACCGGCTGCGGTCGCCAGACCGCGCCATGGTCGTCATCACCCATTACCAGCGGTTGCTCGACCACATCGTGCCGGACGTGGTCCACGTGCTGTCGGCCGGCCGCATCGTCAAGACCGGCGGCAAGGAGCTCGCGCTCGAACTCGAAGCCTCCGGCTACGCGCAATTCCAGGGCGAGGCGGCGCTGGCGTCATGAATGCCGAACTCCGCAGTGTGAAAACCTCGGCCGAGCGGGCGCTCGCCGACGCCTATGTGGCCGCCAAGGCCAAGCTCCCCGGCGACCGCAAGGTCGCGGCGCTGCGGGACGCGGCGGCTGCGCGATTCGACGTGCTCGGATTGCCGCACCGGCGGGTCGAGGAGTGGAAATACACCGATCTCCGGGCGCTGCTGGGCGATGCCAAGCCGCTGGCCGGCCCGCCGGACGACGCCGCCAAGAACCGTGCAAAACAGGCCGGCAAGCTGATCGGCGACATGGACGTGCGGCGCGTCGTGTTCGTGAATGGCGTGTTCGCGCCGGATCTGTCCGATCTCGACAATTTCTCGAAGGGGCTGACCATCCGTTCGATGGCCGAGGCGCTGACCGCCGGGGATGCCGTGGTCGCCGCGCATCTCGGGAAGGTTGCCACGCCGGATCGCGAGGGTGTGGTCGAGCTCAACACCGCGCTGATGCGCGATGGCGCGCTGATCCATGTCGCAAAAGGCGCCACGGTCGAGCGGCCGATCCATCTGGTGTTCGCTGCCACCGGAGACAAGCCCGCCTCGATGTTCACCCGCTCGCTGGTGGTGATCGAGCAGGGCGCCCGCGCCATGCTGGTCGAGAGCCATGACGCGACGGCGGGGCAGCAGGTCAACACCGCGCTCGAACTCGTGGTCGGGGACAACGCCCATGTCGATCACATCAAGATCACCGGCGGGTCTGACGACCTCATTCACGTGTCGTCGCTGATGGCGACGGTCGGCGCGCATGCGCGCTTCAACGACTTTGCCTTCAACATCGGTGGCGGCGTGGTGCGCAACCAGACGTTCATCCGCTTCGATGGCGAAGGAACGCTGGCGGGCCTGCGCGGCGCGAGCCTGCTCAAGGGCAAGCAGCATGTCGATTCCACGCTGCTGGTCGATCACAAGGCGTCCGGCTGCCAGAGCCGCGAGGTGTTCGCGACCGTGCTCGACGACGAGAGCCGCGGCGTGTTCCAGGGCAAGATCGTGGTGCGGCCGCACGCGCAACAGACCGACGCGCGGATGATGACGCGGGCGCTGCTGCTGTCCGACGACGCCGAGGCAGACAGCAAGCCCGAGCTGGAGATTTTCGCCGACGACGTGCAATGCGGCCACGGCGCCACCACAGGTGCGCTCGATGAGGATCTCAAATTCTACCTGATGGCGCGCGGCATTCCCGAGGTCGAGGCGGAATTGCTGCTGATCCAGGCCTTCGTCGGCGAGGCGATCGAGGGCATCGAGCATGCCGGCTTGCGCGACGCGCTGATGGAGCAGGTCGTGGCGTGGCTCCGGAAGCGCGAGGGCTGATCTCATGTCCGCTCTTTTGCATCCGGCGGTCAGCAACGGCGCCTACGACGTCAACCGCATCCGTGAGGATTTCCCGATCCTTGGCATGCAGGTCTACGGCAAGCCGCTGGTCTATCTCGACAACGCTGCGTCGGCGCAGAAGCCGAAGGCCGTGCTCGACCGCATCCAGCAGGCCTATACGTCGGAATATTCCAACGTGCACCGCGGGCTGCATTACCTCGCCAACGCCGCGACGGAGAGCTACGAGGGCGCCCGCGAGAAGGTGCGAGCGTTCCTCAATGCGCCGCGTGCGGAGGAGGTGATCTTCACCCGCAACGTCACTGAGGCGATCAATCTGGTGGCCTATACATTCGGCCGCGAGCGCATCAAGCCGGGTGACGAGATCGTGCTCTCGATCATGGAGCACCATTCCAATATAGTGCCGTGGCATTTCCTGCGCGAGCGCCACGGCGCGGTGATCAAATGGGCGCCGGTCGACGAGGAGGGCAATTTCCTCATCGACGAGTTCGAGAAGCTGCTGACGGCGCGGACCAAGATGGTCGCCATCACGCACATGTCCAACATGCTTGGCACGCTGGTGCCGGTGAAGAATGTGGTGAAGCTCTGCAAGGCGCGCGGCATCCCGGTGCTGGTCGATGGCGCCCAAGCGGCGGTGCACATCGATATCGACGTGCAGGACATCGGCTGCGACTTCTATGCCTTTACCGGCCACAAGCTCTATGGCCCGACCGGCATCGGCGTGCTGTGGGGCAAGTACGATCTGCTCGCGGCAATGCCGCCGTTCAACGGCGGCGGCGAGATGATCCGCGACGTCTACGAGGATCGCGTCACCTATGGCGAGCCGCCGCACCGCTTCGAGGCGGGCACGCCGCCGATCGTCCAGGCCATCGGACTTGGCGCCGCCATCGACTATGTCAACTCGATCGGCAAGGCGCGCATTCGCGCCCACGAATCCGCGGTGTCGGCCTATGCCCACGAGCAGCTGCGCGAACTCGACTCGATCACCATGTACGGCACCGCCAAGGACAAGGGGCCGATCCTGTCGTTCGCCATGAAGGGCGCGCACCCGCACGATGTCGCCACGATCATCGACCGCTCGGGAGTCGCCGTGCGGGCCGGCACCCATTGCACGATGCCTCTGCTCGCCCGCTACGGCGTCACGGCGACCTGCCGGGCCTCGTTTGCGATGTACAACACCAAAGACGAGGTCGACAGCTTCGCCAAGGCCTTGGTCAAGGCCCAGGAGATATTCGCATGAGCGAGGAACCAGTCCGCAAGCGCGAGGATGTCGACATCGGCACCAAAGGGTCGGCGCTGCCCGAGGCGGAGATCACGCGCATGACCGACGATATCGTCGCGGCGCTGAAGACCGTGTACGACCCCGAAATCCCGGCGGACATCTACGAACTCGGCCTGATCTACAAGGTCGATATCGAGGACGACCGCTCCGTCAAGGTCGACATGACCCTGACCACGCCGAACTGCCCATCGGCTGCGGAACTGCCGATGATGGTGGAGAGCGCGGTGGCGAGCGTTCCCGGGGTGAGCAGCGCCAAGTGCAACGTGGTCTGGGACCCGCCGTGGGACCAGAGCCGGATGTCCGACGAGGCGCGGCTGGTGCTGAATATGTGGTGAGGTTGCGCGACTCTCGGCGACCACTTACATGTAGGTGGAAGTGATTGGTTTATTTGAGTTATTGCAAGTCTAAACGGCGATGACTCTTGGAAGGAGATGACGATGGCCACGGCCCGGCCGAAACCCCAGGTGATGCGCCTTTCCGAGGCTGCCGCCACGCGCATCAAGGAATTGATGGCGAAGTCGGACCGGCCGATCGCCGGCCTCCGTGTTGGCGTCAAGAATGGCGGCTGCGCCGGCATGGAATACACCATGGAATACGTCGATCGGGTCGGCCCGACCGACGAGGTGGTCGAGGACAAGGGCGTCAAGATCCTGATCGATCCCAAGGCAGTGCTGTTCCTGCTCGGCACCGAGATGGACTGGAAGGTGGGACAGCTGTCGTCGCAGTTCATCTTCAACAATCCGAACCAGACCTCGGCCTGCGGCTGCGGTGAATCCGTGCTGCTGACGCCCGCGAAGAGTGAGGGCGCCGAGGCGCATTAGCCGGCCTTGGGTGCCGCCGATCCGGATTTTATCATCGAGCTGTTTGCCGGCTTCGGCCCGGTCACGGTGCGCCGCATGTTCAGCGGCGCGGGCGTGTTCGCCGACGGCCTGATGATCGCGCTGGTGGTGGATGGCGTGATCTACCTCAAGGCCGACGACAGCTTCGTGCCGCTGTTCCAGCGCGAAGGCGAGACACCCTTCAGCTACAAGACCCGGGATGGCGCGCGCACGCTGACATCGTATTGGCGGATGCCGGAGCGCTTGTACGACGAGCCGGACGAACTCGCGCAATGGGCGCGCCAAGCCCTGGCGGCGGCCAGGCGCGCGGCGATCAAGCCATCAAAACGGAAGAAAGCCTAAGCGCCATTGTTGTTCGTTGAACCCCCGTTCGTCCCCGCTTCCGCGGGGACGAACGGGGCTGATTTCAATCTAACAGAGCAATGCTCTAGGCCCGAAGGTCAGGCGACCTTGGCTTCCACCGCGGCGGCGAGCTCGGGGTCGGTCTCGCAGATGACCCGGTTGCGGCCGTTGCGCTTGGCCGCGTAGAGGCAGGCGTCGGCGCGCGCGATCAGCGACTGCACGGTGTCGCCCTTGCGGACGGTGGCGCAGCCGAGCGAGATGGTGACGCGGCCTAGATTCTGGCCGGTCGAGCGCTTCATCAATTCCTTCGACATCACCGCGCGGCGGATGTGGTCGGCGACAGTGAGCGCCGAGCGCAGCACGGTGTTGGGCAGGATCACGGCGAATTCCTCGCCACCGTAGCGCGCCGCGATGTCCTGACCCTTGACGTTCTGCTTCAGCGACATGGCGACGAGGCGCAGCACCTGGTCGCCGGTCAGATGGCCCCATGTGTCGTTGAAGCTCTTGAAATGGTCGATGTCGGTCATCACCAGCGAGAGCGGTTCGCTGCGTTCGGTCGAATCCGCGATCGCCTGGGACAGGCGCTCATCGAAATGTTTGCGGTTGGCCAGCGAGGTCAGCGGGTCGGTCAGGCTTTCGGTGCGGACGACCTCGAGGTTTTCCTGAAGCTGGTTGATCTCTTCCTTCGACGCGTTGAGCCGCTGCTCCAGCGCGTGGTTGTTCTGCTTCATCTCGTTGGCGGTCGACACCAGGCTCTCGACGATGGCGCGCAGGCTCTCGCGGTCCTTCGAGTTGCCGAGCTTGTCGCTGACGTTGCTCAGGCTTTCACTGTAGGTCGAGGCGGTGCCGACGGCGGCATCCATCATCGCCATGACCTGGTTGATCTCGTCCATCACCCGCGTGCCGACATTGTCGATCTTGTCGCTGAAGCGGGTGGTGGAAATGTAGGTCGAATAGACCTGCTCCAGGTCGGCATCCGTCAGGGTGCCGTTCTGCGCCAGCGTCTCGTTGATGGTCTGGTTGAGCGAGGGGTTGTAGCCCGTCGCATAGGTGTACCAGACCTCGTAATTGCGGGGCGACGCCGGCTGACGGAGAGCCTTGATCTGCCCAAAGGCGATCTCGGCGAACGCCATGGTGCGTTCGTGTTCTCCGGTGGGCTCCGACATTATCCTGTCCCCGTACCGACCCCGCGCAGACTCGCGCGGAACCCCATATTCTTGCGGCGGCTAAGACAAAGCCGTCGGTTACGATATGCAGGGAACGGTAAAAGGCCGGTTAAGTATAGGCCAGAGACCAGCTTTTTTAGGCCTTGCCGCGCACCGGACGCAGCAAAAATGCCGGCAGATGATCGGTGCCGCCCTGGTCGGCGGCTGGCTCGCGGGGGCGGGCTGGCGGCGGCCGGTGGCGAGCTTCTTCGATCCGGGTGACGGGCGCGGCGGGACGCGGCTCGCGCAATTCCCGCGGTTGTTCATGGTGCTCCCGTTCAGGGCGCCCATGTCCGTGGTGTTCATGTCCGTGGCGTTCCTGGTTCTCGCGGCGCGGACCCCGCGAATGACCACCGCGATCGCCACCACCTCGACCGCCCCGCCTGTGGCGGCCACCACGGTGCTCGTCACGGCTCTCGGGCACTGCGCCCTCCACCGGAATTTCGGCGGCCGCGGACCCTGAGGCATAAGGGATGCTCTGGCCGATCAGCTTCTCGATCTCGGCCAGGGCCCGGCCATCGCCCGGACCGACAATGGTGTAGGCGGTGCCGGTCTTGCCGGCGCGGCCGGTGCGGCCGATCCGGTGAACGTAGTCGTCGGCGTGGTGCGGGATGTCGAAATTAAAGACGTGGCTGACGTCCGGGATGTCGAGGCCGCGGGCGGCGACGTCGGAGGCGATCAGGAGCTTGGCTTCGCCGTTGCGGAATGCGTCGAGCGCCGCGGTGCGGGCGGACTGATCGAGATCGCCGTGCAGGGCGACGGCGTTGAAGCCGTGGCGCACCAGCGAGCGATGGAGCTGAGCGACCTCGCGCTTGCGATTGCAGAAGATGATGGCGTTCTTGAAATTGTCGGCGGCACGGATGGTGCGGCGGAGCGTGTCCCGTTTGTCGTGCGGCTCGCGGCCGGTCCGGATCAGCTCCTGGGTGATGGCGGCGACCGTGGTGGCAGGCCTCGACACCTCGACCTTCACCGGATTGTGCAGGAACTGCTCTGTGATGCGCTGGATTTCCGGCGGCATGGTGGCGGTGAAGAACAGCGTCTGGCGGGTGAACGGCACGAGCTTGCAGATGCGCTCGATGTCCGGGATGAAGCCCATGTCGAGCATGCGGTCAGCTTCGTCGATCACCAGAAGCTCGACGCCGGACATCAGCAGCCGGCCGCGCTCGGAATGGTCGAGCAGCCGCCCGGGCGTCGCGATCAGCACATCGACGCCGCGGACAAGCTTGCTGTCCTGGTCGTCGAACGAAACGCCGCCGATGATGAGGGCGACGTTGAGCTTGTGGTTCTTGCCGTATTTCTCGAAGCTTTCCTCGACCTGGGCCGCGAGCTCGCGGGTCGGCTCGAGGATCAGCGTGCGCGGCATCCGCGCCCGGGCGCGGCCCTTCTCGAGCATCGTGAGCATCGGAAGAACGAAAGCCGCGGTCTTGCCGGTTCCGGTCTGCGCGATGCCGAGCACGTCGCGCCGGGCGAGCACGTGGGGGATCGCTTGTTCCTGGATCGGTGTTGGTGTGGGGTAGCCAGCCGATGTGACGGCGGCCAGAACTTTTTCGGACAAGCCGAGCTTGGAAAAGGGCATTGAGCCTCTGCAAAGGACCGCCCGGGACCGCGCCGGATCAACGAAAACGACGGTAATGCGCGGGAGCGGCGGTCGAATCCATGTTCGTACCGTTGGGCCGGAAAATAGGCTCGAAACGCCGAAAGTCAATGCTGCGCGCCGGTTTAAGTTAAGGCAAAGCCTTGGTTTTGCGGGAAATTCCATCGGGGATTTGCTCGCATGGCACCTTCTCGATTTCGCGCGGCCGTTGTAGGCCTCCGGCAATCGACTTTGAGAGCGATTTCGGTAGGTTGCGCGCGGCCGCTTCGGCCCAAGAACGCGATGGAGGACGTTGATGCGAATGACAAAGTTGGGCGCGCTGCTTGGAGCCGCGCTCGGCGTGCTGGCCGCAGCCACCGCCGTGTCCGCCCAGGATGCCGCCAACTATCCGAGCAAGCCGATCCGCGTCATCGTGCCGTTCGCGGCCGGCGGCGGCAACGACATCTTCGCGCGGCTGGTCGGCAACAAGCTGTCGGAGATCCTCGGCCAGCCGGTCATCAACGAGAACAAGCCCGGCGCCGGCGGACGTATCGCAGCCGAATACGTGATGAACCAGCCGAAGGACGGCTACACGCTGTTCATCGGCGCCAGCGGCGTGATGTCGATCGCCGCCGCCGCCTATCCGAACCTGTCCTATCACCCGACCAAGACATTCATCCCGCTGACCATGATCGCGAACTTTCCGCTGATCCTGGTGGTGCCGCCGGAGCTGCCGATCAAGAACGTCAAGGAGCTCGTCGAATACGCCAAGAAGAACCCGGACAAGTCGAACTACGCCTCGACCTCGCCGGCCTTCACCACGGCGAGCGAGTTGCTGAAGCTGAAGAGCGGCATGCCGGGGCAGATGATTCCGTACAAGAGCAGCAAC
Source organism: uncultured Alphaproteobacteria bacterium (assembly GCA_963785665.1). Lineage (GTDB taxonomy): Bacteria > Pseudomonadota > Alphaproteobacteria > Rhizobiales > Xanthobacteraceae > Z2-YC6860. The sequence continues at coordinate 347,005 of CAWAWF010000005.1, read as the reverse complement.
GAGATGATCCTCAGCGTCATCCAGGGCCAGACCTTGTTCGCCATTTCAGATGGGCCGCCTGCCATTCCGCAGATCCAGGCCGACAAGGTGAGGGCGCTCGCCGTCACCGATGTGGTGCGTTCGGAAGAGGTGCCGAACGTGCCGAGCATGAAGGAGGAGGGTTTCCCCGACGTCGCCATCAAGCTATTCAGCGGCTATTTCGTCGCGCGGGGAACACCGCAGCCGATCGCCGACAAGTTGGAGGCGGCGCTTCGCAAGGCAATCACCGATCCTGATGTCAGCGCCAAGCTGAAGCAGCTTGCGGTGTCGCCGGGTGGTCAACCGGGCAAAGAGTTCAGCGCGATGATCGACCATGACATCGCGACGATCTCCGAGGTGATCAAGGCGGCGAACTTGAAGTTTGACAACTGAGACCTCTCGTTCGTCATGGCCGGGCTTGTCCCGGCCATCCACGCCTTACTCGGCAAAGAACAAGGCGTGGATTCCCGGCACAAGGCCGGGCATGACGCAGAGAGGTTGGCGCGCTAATCCAGCGGCTCAAGCTTCACGATCGAGTGGCCGTGGTTTGAGCCAACCCAGAACGTGACCGGCGTGGTCGAGTTGTCGACGAACACCCGGCGGATATTGGTTTCGCGCGGCAGCAGATACTGCACCATCTCGCCGGACTTGGTGTTCACGCGCGTGACCTGATCGGTCACCATCGATCCGGTCCAGGCTTCGTCGTTCTTGTCGAGTACGGCGTCATAGGGCGCCGACCAGCGTGGCGGTATCCGCCACTCCTTGAACTCTTCGGTCTTGGTGTCGAACATGGCGATGCGGTCGCCGCGGTATTGGGCGAACCAGAGCCGGTCGTTCGCATCCATGGTGCCGCGGCGCGGTGCCGACGCCGCGGTCGGCACCTCGAACATCTTTACCTCGCCGGTCTTGGCGTCGAGCCGCCCGATATGACGCAGGCGGAAGTCGGTGAAGAACACGTTGTTCTTGGAGTCCGGGATGACGTCGTAGATGTTGTGCGGCTCCTTGGCGGTCTTGAACGGCTCCCAGGTCTCGATCTTGCCTGATGCGAGGTCGAGTCGGTGGATGCCGGCGAAGCCGTTGTTCTGCGCCCACACCTTGCCGTCGACGTAAGAGCTTTGCGGGCTCACCATGTTGAGCTGGGCGGCGTCGAGGTTCACTTCCTTCGGCAATGGCCAGTACTGGAATTTCTCGGTCTTGGGATCGAACTTGACGATGGTGGCCTGGTACATGTTGCCGAGCCACAGATTGCCTTCGCTGTCCGAGCGGAGCGCGAGCAGGCCGGTCGGGAAGCCCGGCTTGTGCTCGGCGATGGCGTACTCCTTGACCGCGCCGGTCTTGGGATCGAGCCGGCCGAGGTTCTGCTCGCCGAAGCTCGAGTACCAGGCGATGCCGGCCTTATCGACGATGACGTCGTGCGGCTCGATGGTCTCGCGCGGCAGATCGTACTCCGTGTAGATCACGCGGGTGGCGCGGCCGCCCGGCCGCGGCATCGGATTGAGCTGGAAGCTCCAGGTTGAGCGGCCGTTCAGGTTGATGGTCGAAAGATACTCGGCGGCGGCCTTGTAGATCTTCTGACGCGCGTCGCCGCGCTCCTCCATCTGGCGCTCCGCTTTGCGCAGTTGCGGGTGCTCCGGAATGCTCTGGTTCACATAGCCCTGCATTCGCGGCAGCACGTTCGTCATGAAGTCTTCGGCCGTGTGCGTCGAGCGGAGCGGGCGGTCGAGGGTGTGGCAACCCACGCAGTTGAGCAGCATGCCCTTCTGCGCGTTGGTGCCAGGAATGCTGTCCAGCCACTCGCCGTTGCTCATCTGTGACGCGAGGTCTTCGGTCTTGCGGAGCTTGAGATCGGCGGTGGTGGTCTTGTCCGGCCCGACCTCGATTGCCTTGTGGTTGTCGAGGTCGTAGCCGACGGCGCGGATGCGGAGCGCGTAGGTGCCGGGCTGGAGCTTGCCGGCTGGGAAGCTGTAGTGGCCGTCCTTGTCGCTGACCACCGTCACGGTGATGGTCGAGCCGGCCTTCTTGGCGCTGACCAGAACGCCCTCCATGACGCCCTCTTCGGCGGAGGTGACTTGTCCGCTGAGCGACGCGCTTTGCGCCGAGGCGGCGGCGATCGGCAAAGCGGTGAAGGCAAGAAGGCTCAGGCCCGCGAGCAGCGGAAAGCGGCGCATTGCGAATCTCCCCAGGATCAATTGTTGTTTTAGTTGCACCAAGGATAGGCTTGCCGGACCCCGCCGACAACCGCCGTGCTGCGGCCAAATTGGCCAAAGATTCCAGCTTCCGTCCTTGGACAAGAAGACCAGGGCCGCGCATTGTCGCGGCAAAACAAGGGTGGACCATGCGGACCCAGGTCGGCATCGTAGGGGCGGGACCGGCGGGGCTGATGCTGTCGCATCTGCTGCATCTCGCCGGCATCTCCAGCATCGTGATCGAGGACAGAAGCCGCGCCTATTGCGAGGCGCGGGTGCGCGCCGGCCTGATGGAGCATTGGACCGCGCATATGCTGATCGACACCGGCGCCGGCGAGCGGCTGAAGCGCGAGGCCATGGTTCACGACGGCATCTATATTTCTTTCAAGGGCGAGGCGCGGCATATCGATTTCAAGAAATTGATCGACAAGCAGGTCTACATCTACGACCAGAAAGAGGTCGTCACCGACCTGATCGCCAAGCGGCTTGCCGATGGCGGGCAGATTTTCTTCGAGGTCGAAAACACCAGCGTCCACGATTTCGACGGGAAAAATCCGAAGATACGCTTCAAGCAACAGGGCATGGCGCAAGAGATCGAATGCGATTTCATTGGCGGCTGTGACGGCTTCCACGGCGTCTGCCGTCCGAGTTTTCCGAAGGGTGTGCTCAAGGATTACGACCGGGTCTATCCGTTCGGCTGGCTCGGCATCCTGTCGGAATCGCCGCCGCCCGATCATGAATTGATCTACTGCTTCCATGAGCGCGGCTTCGCGCTGTTTTCCATGCGGGGGCCGGAGTTGTCGCGGCTCTACGTGCAGGTGCCGCCCGACGAGGACGTCGAGCAATGGTCCGACCAGCGCATCTGGGACGAGCTTGAGACGCGGCTCGGCGGCGTGCGGCCGCTGAAGCGCGGCAAGATCGTGCAGAAGGGCATCACCCCGATGCGGAGCTTCGTCACCGAGCCGATGCAGTCGGGCCGGCTGTTTCTCGCCGGCGACGCTGGCCACATCGTGCCGCCGACCGGCGCCAAGGGCATGAATCTCGCGATGGCGGACGTGCGGGTGCTGTCGCGAGCGATCGAGGCGCACGTCAAGTCGGGCGACGAGACGCTGCTGAAGAACTATTCCGCGACGTGTCTCAGCCGCGTCTGGAAGGGCCAGCGTTTTTCCTGGTGGATGACGCAGATGCTGCACCGGCACAGCGACGAGATGGACTTCGACACCAAGCGCCAGATCGCCGAGATCGACTATGTGACAGGCTCGGTGGCGGCGATGACGTCGCTCGCGGAGAATTATTGCGGGCTGCCGATGGCGTAGGCGACGCTAGACGTCCAGCATCTCGTCATTGGCGAACGCGGCACGTTCCTGGATGAAATCGAAGCGCGCTTCGGCCTTGTTGCCCATCAGCCGCTCGACCGATTTCGCCGTGGCCTTCTCGTCGGCCTCGGCGATCCGGACCTGAAGCAGGGTGCGCTTGCGCCGGTCCATGGTGGTTTCCTTGAGCTGCGCCGCCATCATCTCGCCGAGCCCCTTGAAGCGGCCGATCTCGACATGGGCGTTGGCGTGGAATTCCTTCTTGAGGATTTCGTCACGGTGCCTGTCGTCGCGCGCGTAGAACGTCTTGCCGCCGTGGGTCAGTCGGTAGAGCGGCGGCACCGCGAGATAGAGATGGCCTTTCTCGATCAGGGTCGGCATCTGGCTGTAGAAGAACGTGATCAGCAGCGAGGCGATGTGGGCGCCGTCGACGTCGGCGTCGGTCATCACGATGACCTTCTCGTAGCGCAAGTCGTCGTCGCGGTAATGCGCGCCGGTGCCGCAGCCGAGCGCCTGCACCAGGTCGGAAAGCTGGGCGTTCTGCGCGAGCTTGTCCTTGCCGGCGGACTGCACGTTGAGGATTTTGCCGCGCAGCGGCAGCACGGCCTGCGAGGCGCGATCGCGCGCCTGCTTGGCTGAGCCGCCGGCGCTGTCGCCCTCGACGATGAAGATTTCCGAGCCCGCGGCCTGGCCGTTGGTGCAGTCGGCGAGCTTGCCGGGCAGACGAAGCTTTCGCGTCGCAGCCTTGCGGGAGATATCCTTTTCCTGGCGGCGGCGGACGCGCTCCTCGGCGCGGTCGATGACGAAATCGAGCAGCTTGTTGGCCTGCTGCGGATGGCCCGCCAGCCAATGGTCGAACGGGTCCTTGATGGCGTTCTCGACGATGCGCTGGGCCTCGGCGGTGGCGAGGCGGTCCTTGGTCTGGCCCTGGAATTCCGGCTCGCGGATGAACACCGACAGCATGCAGCCGGCGCCGACCATGACGTCTTCGCTGCTGATCGGGGCGGCGCGCTTGCCCTGGCCGGCGCGCTCGGCGTGATCCTTGAGGCCACGCAGCAGGGCGGTGCGCATGCCGGATTCGTGGGTGCCTCCGTCCGGCGTCGGGATGGTGTTGCAATAGGAGTTGAGGAAGCCGTCGGCGTCGGCGGTCCAGGCCACCGCCCATTGCGCCCCGCCGTGCTGGCCGGTCTTGCCGGCCGAGCCGGTGAAAATGTCGGCCACCAACGTGGCTTCCTTCAGTGTCTCGGCGAGATAATCCTTCAGCCCTTCCTCGAAATGGAAGGTCGCCTTCTCCGGCACGTCGGTGCCTTCGACCAGTTCCTTGGCGCAGCTCCAGCGGATCTCGACGCCGCCGAACAGGTAGGCCTTCGAGCGCGTCATCTTGAACACGCGCTCGGGCTGGAATTGCGCCTTTGGGCCGAAGATTTCCGGATCGGGATGGAAGCGCACGCTGGTGCCGCGGCGGTTCGGCGCCTTGCCGGCGTCCTGCAGCTTGCCCTTCGGCTTGCCGCGCTCGAACACCATCCGGTAGAGCTTCTGGCCGCGCGCGACCTCGACCTCCATGTGGTCGGACAGGGCGTTCGTAACCGACACGCCGACGCCATGCAGGCCGCCCGAGGTGTCGTAGACCTTGGAGTCGAATTTGCCGCCGGCGTGCAAGGTGCACATGATCACTTCAAGCGCCGACTTGTTCTTGAATTTGGGATGCGGATCGACCGGCATGCCGCGGCCGTTGTCGATGACGGTGATGAAGCCGCCGACTTCGAGTTCCACTTCAATGAAGGTGGCGTGGCCGGCCAGCGCCTCGTCCATCGAGTTGTCGATCACCTCGGCGAACAGGTGATGCAGCGCCTTCTCGTCGGTGCCGCCGATATACATGCCGGGCCGCCGCCGCACCGGCTCCAGGCCCTCCAGCACCTCGATGTGCTTGGCCGTGTAGCCGGATTCGGCTGCGCTCGGCGCGTGCGCCCGCGCCGCTTTGCCGGCCGAGCGCGGCTTGTCGATGCCGGCGAACAGGTCGCCGACAGTGCCGGTTTTCTTCGGGCTCTTCGAGGCTTTGCTGACGGTCTTGGCCATGCGTCCGATTCGATTGAGCGGGGAGCGAATCACTTAGGGCCTGAATATGCCATGACAAGAGCGGTGCGGCTTCATTTCGCTTCCACAGTGGGAATACTGGGAATCCGCCGTTGTTCAGACTAGGATGGCGGCCGGAAACCGCCGCCCCCAATCGCGACCACAGCAAGAAAATCCGGGACGACATGGACGACTACATTCAGCCGATCATCGATTATGTTCGGCTGCATCAGGATTGGGCGGCGCCGATCGTGTTCGTGCTGTGCTTTGCCGAGTTGCTCGCGTTCATCTCGCTGCTGATCCCGGCCTGGGCGGCGCTGGTCGGCATCGGAGCCATCATCAGCGCCAGCGGGCTGAACTTCTGGCCGATCTGGGTCGCCGGATCGCTCGGCGCCGCTCTCGGCGATTGGCTGTCGTACTGGGTCGGCTGGAAACTCGAGAACCGCGTCTATCACATGTGGCCGCTGTCGCAGCACCCGACCATCATTCCGGCGGGGGAGGCGTTCATCCGCAAGTGGGGCGCGTTCGCGATTTTCATCGGCCGCTTTTCGGGACCGCTGCGCGCCTCGGTGCCGCTGGTTGCGGGCGTGTTCAACATGCCGTACTGGCGCTTCCAGGCTGCCAACTTCAGCTCGGCGTTCGTCTGGGCCGCGGTGCTGCTGACGCTCGGCGATATCACCTCGACGACGGTCAAGTGGCTGGCCCATCTGATGGGCGGATGAGAAAGCCCTGCCAGCGTTTCCGCTGACAGGGCTGTTCCCAACGGCTTGCCAAACGGAACCCCGGATCGCGGCTTCGCCGCGTCCGGGGTGATCGCTACCCGATCACTTGAGCGCGGCGACGCCCGCCTGCGAGATGGTGTCGTCCTGCGAGCCGGCACCGCCGCTGCAGCCGATTGCGCCGATCACCTTGCCGCCGACCACGAGCGGATTGCCGCCGCGCGACGCGATCACGTCATCGAGCGTCGGCAGATACGAGAAGAACGGGCCTTTGCCGAGCAGGCGCTCGAACACCACGGTCGGCCGGCGATAGCGCGCCGCGGTGCGCGCCTTGTGCTGCGAGATGGCGATCGAGGCGTACTGGCAATTGTCGTCTCTCTCAAAATAGACCAGATCGCCAGACGGGCCGACGATCGAGATGCACATGCCGCTCCAGTTGCGCTTTTTCATCTCGGCTGCCGCGGCCGCGGCGACCTTCTTGGCGGTCTCCAGATTGATTGGCTCGCCATAAGGAGTCGGCGCCATCGCGTCCGGCACGGTCTCGTTCGGATTGCTCGGATCGGCCGCAACCTGCGCAAAGGCGCCCGTGCTCATCATCAGCGCGACGCCCACGGCGCCGGCCAGCATTGTCAAACGACGCATCGATAGTCCTCCCCTTGGTGACAAGGCCGGTCGTTGCCGGCGGCGACAGACTATCGGACTGATGAACCAGCGCCTATACGGCCACCGATCTATTTGCTTGAAACGGGCCGGCGGGCCGACCATGTTGGCGGCCTTGTCACAGCGGAGGAGAAGGTCAGTGGCTGAAGCGCATCGTTACAAGGTCGGCGACATCGAGGTGACCGTGCTGTCCGACGGCTTTCGCAATGTGCCGGTGGACGGCAACTACCTGAGCAACGCCACCGCCGACGATCTGCAGAAGGCGCTGGCGGCCGCCGGCCAGCCGATCGACAAGATGAAGAACACCTATTCACCGATCGTGCTGACCACGGCCGGCAAGAAGGTGCTGTTCGACACCGGCAACGGCCAGGCGGCGTCCGACCAGAGCAAGGGCGAGCGCGGCACGCTGAACGCCAATCTGGCTGCGGCCGGCCTCGACCGCTCCAAGATCGACGTGGTGGTGATCTCGCATTTCCACGCCGACCATGTGAACGGCCTGCTGATGCCGGACAACAGCAAGGCGTTCCCGAATGCCGAGATCATGGTGCCGGAGAACGAATGGAAGTTTTGGATGGACGACGGCGAGATGGGCCGCGCCTCCAAGGGCCGCATGACCGAGCTGTTCGCCAACAACCGCCGGGTGTTCGACACGCTAAAGCGGCAGGTGACGCCCTATGCCTGGAAAAAGGAAGTCGTTCCCGGCGTGATGGCGATCGGTACGCCAGGACACAGTATCGGGCACACCTCGTACATGGTCGAGTCCGGCGGCAAGAAGATGTTCGTGCAGTCGGACGTCTGCAACAACGTCGCGGTGTTTGCGCCGTATCCGGACTGGCACGGTTTCTTCGATCAGGACCCGCCGCAGGCGGCGGCCACGCGTCGCAAGGTCTATGACCTGCTGGTGGCCGAGAAACTGCCGGTGCAGGGCTATCACTTCCCGTTCCCGTCGCTGGCGCGGATCGAGAAGCAGGGCAATGGCTACAAGGTCGTGCCGATAGGCTCGCTCTAGCCGCAATGCGGACCGACGGCGGTTGGGTGCAGCGCGATTGCATGGCGCTGCGCCGGCCGGCGCCTTGACTGAGTTCCGGCCCGGCGCAACACTTTGCGCATACGGTTGCTGCTGTTGTTTCGCGCTTTTGGCGCGCAATCATAATCGTCTGGGGAGATTCTCATGTCGCAACGCCGTGACCATTCGCCTGTCATCGGCCGACGCAATTTCCTCAAAGGTGCAACGCTCGCCGGCACCGCTGCGCCATCGCAGCTGCGCCCGCCAAGGCGATGCCGACACCACCGCCGGAGAAGCTGAAGGCTGCGCTGCCGGGCCCGCGGCAGATCGCCGTCGAAACGAGCGCCGGTGAAGGACCCGGCGACGCAGACCTCGAGCGGCGGCGACTTCATGGTCGACGTCTTCAAGACGCTCGACATCGACTATCTGGCGATGAACTGCGCCTCGAGCTTCCGCGGCCTGCATGAGGCTGTACTCAACCACAACAACAACAAGCCCGAAATCCTCACCTGCCCGCACGAGGAGATCGCGGTCGCGATGGCGCACGGCTACGCCAAGATCGAAGGCAAGCCGATGGCGTTTATCTGCCACGGCGTGGTCGGTCTGCAGCACGCCACCATGGCGATGTACAACGCCTGGTGCGACCGCGTTCCGGTCTACTGCATGGGCGGCAACATCGTCGAAGCCGACAAGCGCATGCCCGGCGCCGAGTGGGTGCATTCGGCGATCGACATCGGTGCGCTGACCCGCGACTTCACCAAGTGGGACGATCAGCCGACCTCGCTGCAGCATTTCGCCGAGTCGGCGGTGCGCGCCTACAAGGTCGCGATGACGCCGCCGATGGGGCCGGTGCTGCTGTCGCTCGATGCGGAGCTGCAGGAGAATCCGATCCACGACGCCGAGACGCTGCGCATCCCGAAGCTCGGCAGGATCGATCGCCGCCGGTCGGCGATTCCGGCGCGCTGGCCGAAGCCGCGAAGATGCTGGTTGCGGCCGAGAACCCGGTCATCGTCTGCGACCGCCTGGCGCGGACGCCGGCCGGCCTCGACGCGCCTGGTCGAGCTTGCCGAGACGCTGCAATGCGCGGTGATCGACAACGCCGGCCGGATGAACTTCCCGGCGCGGCATCCGCTCAACATGAGCTTCCGCCGCGGCCCGGTGCTGGCGCAGGCCGACGTCATGCTGGCGCTGGAGATGAACGATCTCTGGGGCGTGCTCAACCAGTTCAGCGACCGCGTCGAGCGGAGCTACCGCCCGGTCACCAAGAAGGGCGCCAAGGTCGTCACGCTCGGCACTGCGCGACCTCTACATCAAGGCGAACTACCAGGACTTCGCGCGCTTGCCCGAGGTCGATCTCGCGATTGCCGGCGACGGCGAGGCGTCGCTGCCGGCGCTCACCGAGCAGGTCAAGCGGCTGCTCGACGATGGCCGCAAGTCCGCGTTCGAGACGCGCGGCAAGAAGCTCGCTTCGGCGCGGCTCGCCATGATGGAGCAGGCGAAGTCCGACGCGACGCTCGGCTGGGACGCGAGCCCGATCACGACCGCGCGGATGTGCGCCGAGGTCTATGCCCAGATCAAGGACGAGGACTGGTCGCTGGTCGGCAACGCCATCCGCAACGTCTGGCCGCACCGGCTGTGGGACATGAAGAAGTCCTACCAGTGGAACGGCGGCTCGGGCGGTGCCGGCATCGGCTACAACCTGCCGGCCTCGATTGGTGCGGCGCTCGCCAACAAGCGGCATGGCCGGCTGACGGTCGCCTTCGGCGGCGACGGCGATTTCAACTTCGTGCCGGGCGCGCTGTGGACCGCGGCGCATCACCAGATCCCGCTGCTCTATGTGGTCCACAACAACCGCGCCTATCACCAGGAGGTGATGTATCTCCAGGCCATGGCGGCGCGCCATGAGCGCGGCATCGAGCAACGCGAAGATCGGCACCACGCTGATCGATCCGAACATCGACTACGCCACGGTGGCGCGCGGCTTCGGCGTCCACGGCGAGGGGCCGATCACCGATCCGAAGGATCTCGCGCCGGCGATCAAGCGGGCGCTCGCTGTCGTCAAGAGCGGCCAGCCGGCGCTGATCGATGTCGTCACCGATCCGCGCTGAGGGAGCAGCAACATGCACAAGAATTTGCTCGCTCGGCGCGGCGATCGTCGCGCGCGTCTCATCGCTGCGCCGGCCGCGCGCGCGCAAGATGCGCCGGCGGGCGACGCCGTCAACGGCAAGAAGGTGTTCGTGGCGGTCGGCTGCATGTACTGCCACGGCCGCGCCGGACAGGGCGGCGCGCTGAACTATCCGGCGCCGGTGCTGGCCAAGACCGAATTGCCGTTCGATGGCTTCAAGGGAGTGCTGCGTCAGTCGTTGCGCGACATGCCGGCCTATGTCGAGGCCGTGCTGCCGGACAAGGATGTGGCGGACATCTACGCGTTCCTGCAGAGCCTGCCGGGGCGGCGTCCGGCCAAGGACATCGCGATCCTGAACAACTGACGCCGGACTTGTGCCATGGGCGGCGGGACGCTATATCGCCGGTCATGATGACGATCGTTTGCATCGTTTCGCGCCGCCGCCGCCGTTCCATGAGACCGGCGCGCGCCTGATATTTCGTGCCGCCGGAGAAGGGCTCCGCGGCATGTTTTCCCCAAATCCAAGCCGCGGTCGTTGCCCCGATCCGGTGGTCCTGTAGGACTACGGATGAGGATTGAGCCAATGGCTGCAAAGTCTTCCAAAGCCGAAAATCGGCGTGCTGGGCGCCTCCGGCTACACCGGCTCGGAGCTGGTGCGGCTGCTGCTGCGCCATCCCAATGTCGAGCTTGCGCTGCTGACCGCCGACCGCAGGGCCGGGCAGGAGATGCGCGCGGTGTTTCCGCAGTTCTCGCCGTTCAAGCTGCCGAAGCTGGTGTCCATCGACGATGTCGACTGGAAGAAGGCGGCGCTCGATCTGGCGTTCTGCGCGCTGCCGCACGCCACCACGCAGAAGGTGGTGAGCGATCTTCTGGCCAAGGCGCCGAAGACCAAGGTGGTCGATCTCAGCGCCGACTTCCGGCTGCACGACCAAGCGGCCTACGCGAAGTGGTACGGCCACGAGCATCACGCGCCGAAGCTCCAGAAGGAGGCGGTGTACGGCCTGGTCGAGGTGCATCGCGACAAGATCAAGAAGGCGCGGCTCGTCGCCAACCCTGGCTGCTACACGAGCTGCGCGCAGCTTGCGGTGACGCCGCTGCTCAAGGCGCGGGCGATCGTGCCGGACGAGATCGTGATCGACGCCAAGTCCGGCATGACCGGGGCAGGGCGGTCGGCCAAGGAGGAGATGCTGTTCTCCGAGGTGTCCGAGGGCTTCCACGCCTACGGCGTCGGCCATCACCGCCACATGGCCGAGCTCGACCAGGAGTTCTCGGCTCGCCGCCGGCCGCGAGGTGGTGGTGAGCTTCACGCCGCATCTGATGCCGGCGAACCGCGGCATCCTGTCGACCATCTACGTGCGCGCGACCAAAGGGAAATCGGTCGAAGACCTTCACGCGATACTTTCAAAGTATTACGCGAAGGAGCCGTTCGTGCATGTGCTGCCGTTCGGCCAGACGCCGCAGAGCCGCCATGTGCGCGGCTCCAACATGACCTTCATCGGCGTCGCCAAGGATCGCGTGCCGGGCCGCGCCATCGTCATCTCGACGCTCGACAACCTGGTGAAGGGCGCGTCCGGGCAGGCGGTGCAGAACATGAACCTGATGATGGGCTGGCCGGAGACGACGGGCCTGGAGCAGGTCGCGCTGTTTCCGTAGGCATAGCGCTCCGTCATTCCGGGGCCGGCCGAAGGCCGGAGCCCGGAATCCAGAGCCGCTGACGCAGCTGTCGCTCTGGATTCCGGGCCCGCGCTGCGCGCGTCCCGGAATGACTGGGGAGAGGTTTCCAAACCAACGGAACGTCGATAATCGTCCCAACATCATTGGGAGGACGCCATGACCATCGCATTGCCGAGCTTCCCGAAACCACCGGCAACGTCGCCGTCAAAGCCCCGCAGACCGGCGCCGAATATCTCGCCTCGCTTGCCGACGACCGCGCCGTGTTCATCTACGGCGAGCGCGTCAAGGACGTCACCAAGCATCCGGCATTCCGCAACACCGCACGGATGGTGGCGCGGCTCTACGACGCGCTGCATGATCCCGCGCGCAAGGACAAGCTGCTGCTGCCGACCGACACCGGCAACGGCGGCATGACGCACGCCTTCTTCAAGGCGCCGAAGTCGATGGACGACTTGATGGCCGGGCGCAACGCCATCGCCGAATGGGCGCGGCTGACCTACGGCTGGATGGGCCGCGCGCCGGACTACAAGGCGGCGTTCCTGGCGACGCTCGGCGCCAATTCCGATTTCTACGATCCGTACCAGGCGAACGCCAAGCGCTGGTACAAGTACAGCCAGGAGCGCGTGCCGTTCATCAACCACGCCATCATTCATCCGCCGATCGACCGCGACAAGCCGCCGAACGAAGTCGGCGACGTCTGCTGCCATGTCGAGAAGGAGACCGACGCCGGTATCGTGGTGTCCGGCGCCAAGGTGGTGGCGACCGGCTCGGTGCTGACCAACTACACGTTCGTCGCGCACCACGGCCTGATCCCGGTGCAGGACAAGAAGTTCGCCGTGGTGTTCATCGTGCCGACCAACGCGCCCGGCGTGAAGTTCATCTGCCGCACGTCCTACGAGATGACGTCGACCGCGATGGGCTCGCCGTTCGACTATCCGCTGTCGAGCAGGCTCGACGAGAACGACGCGGTGTTCATTCTCGACAAGGTGCTGGTGCCCTGGGAGAACGTGTTCGTCTATGGCGACATGGAGAAGGCCAACAACTTCTTCCCGCGAACGGGCTTCCTGCCGCGCTTCGTGGTGCACGGCTGCACCCGGCTCGCGGTCAAGCTCGACTTCATCGCCGGGCTGCTGCTGAAGGCGGTCGAGGCCGCCGGCACCAAGGACTATCGCGGCGTGCAGGCCAACGTCGGCGAGGTGATCGCCTGGCGGAATCTGTTCTGGGCGCTGTCGGACGCGATGGTGCGCGATCCGAAGCCCTGGATCGGCGAATACGTGCTGCCCAACATGGACCCGGGCAACGCCTACGCCATCATCGCGACGATGGCCTACACCAAGGTCAAGTACATCATCGAGCAGACCGTGGCGTCGGGGCTGATCTATCTCAACTCGCACGCCAGCGACTTCAAGAACCCGGAAATCCGGCCGTATCTCGACCAGTATCTGCGCGGCTCCGGCGGCGCCAATGCCGAGGAGCGGGTCAAGCTGATGAAGCTGCTGTGGGACTGCCTCGGCAGCGAGTTCGGCGGCCGCCACGAGCTCTACGAGATCAACTACGGCGGCTCGACCGAGGAAATCCGGCGCTACTGCCTGTTCGGCGCGATGGCGTCGGGCAACGCCGACAAGTTCAAGGGCTTCGCCGAAGCAGTGCATGGCGGAGTACGACCTCGACGGCTGGACGGTGCCGGACCTGACCGATCCGGGCGAACTCAGCTATCACGTCATGCGGGGGCCGGCCGGCCGCTGAAGCCGGCTAGCTGATGCCGAAGATCGCCAGCACCAGCATCACCTGCGCGACGAAGCCGCCGGCGAACGCCAGCGTGCGCGCCACCGGGATGCCCGCGGTGTAGATCGCGACATAGGCGAGCCGGCACCAGAAGAACAACGCGCAGGCGAACGCCGTCGTTGCGGTGTGAATGTTGAGCGCCTGCGCGGTCAGCACGAGCGGAGCGAACACCACGAGGTTCTCGACCGTGTTGGAGTGCGCGGCGTTCATCCGCTGCGCCCAGGCCGACTGCGGCGTGTCGTTGGGCGACGGATTGGCGGTCGCTCCCATCGCGCCGCGGATCATGATGCGGTCGAGGATGTAGGGCATCCAGAGCAGCCCCGTCATCGCGACGGTCAGCGTCAGCCAGTATAATTCCTTGGACATGTAATCCCCCTGGTTAAATGCAATTGATCTAGGACACGCCGAGCAGCCGCAACGTGTTGCCGCTGGCGATCATCTGCTGCTCGGCAGCGGTCAGGCCGCAATGGGCGAACGCCTTTTGCAGCCGCTCCGGCACCGATTTCTCCACCGCGATCGGCCAGTCGGTGCCCATCAGCACGTGGTCGGCTCCCAGCATGTCGACGGCGGCGCGCACCACCGCCGGATGGATGCCCATGGTGTCGACATAGACATGACGGCGGGTAAGTGCAGGTGCATCGCTGCGGATGCGCGAACCGTCGCCGAAGCCGCCGGCCAGCATGATGCCGCCCATCGCCAGGGTCGTGACGACGACCTGGAGCTTCGGGATTCTCGTCGAACGTGCCGCCCTCCAGCATGATTGATCAGCGCCGCGCTGTTGATGGTGCCGCGAGCAAAGCGCACGCCGATCCGGCCAGTGCGGGCAAAGCGTTTGTCCAGCGGCGGGTCCGTCAGCGGGTGCACGAACACCGGCACGCCGAGCGCGGCTGCGGCGGTGAGCGTCGGGCGCGTCTCCTTGTCGCCCAGCAAGAGATTGCCCCGGCCGCTCTCCACGAACACGCCGCGAAGCTTGAGTTCCTTGACCGCGCGAGTGAGTTCGCGGGCGGCGGCGTCGCCGTTGAAGGCGTTGACGGTGGCAAGGCCGTAGAGCTTGCCGGGATGCTTGCCGACGAATTCGGCCATCGCGTCGTTGATGCGCTGTTCGGCGCCGGCCGGGATGTTGCCGTCGGCGTCCTCGATGAAGGCGGTCGGCGTGTTGATGACGCGCGCGGCGATGCCGGCGCTTTCGACCGACGAGAGCAGGGCGTCAGGGCTTTGCAGGTTGCGGTTGGTCGCCTCCCAGGCCGGCCGTGCCGCGGGCGGCAGCTTGGCCAGATTGGTGAGCGTCCCAGGACGGGCCCATGTAGTGGTTGTGGAAGTCGACGATCTTCAGCGGCGCGGCGCCTTGCTGCCGCCACCTCGCTCGCGGCTGCTCAGCGTTCCTGCTGCGCAACGCCCGCGCCGAGCGCACCCAGGAATCCGCGCCGTGAGGTGTCGTTGGTCGACGTTCATCGCAGACCTCCCCGAGACGGCCAGGCTCTTGATGGCCCGCCTTTCGGGAAGTCTACGCCTAACTCGGCACCCTGACATAGCGCCCCGGCGCATCCTCGATGGGCGTGAGCTTGCCGCCGCCAGGTTGCCGCGCTTCGACCTGCTCGGCGCCGTGCGACTTGATCCATTCGATCCAGTCCGGCCACCACGAGCCTGGGTGCTCCTTGGCCTTCTTCAGCCAGGCCTCGATCGAGCCCGAGCCGGCCTTGCCGCCGGTCCAATACTGGTACTTGCCCTTGCTCGGCGGATTGACGACGCCGGCGATGTGGCCGGAGCCCGACAGCACGAACTTGACCGGGCCGCCGAAGAACTTCGAGCCGAGGAACGCCGACTTCGCCGGCGCGATGTGGTCCTCGCGGGTGGCGAGATTGTAGAGCGGCACCTTCACCTTGCTCGAGATCGAGCTGGACGTTGGCGATGGTCATCTTGCCCTGCGACAGCGTGTTGTTGAGATAGCACTGGCGCAGATAGAAGGCGTGGTTGGCGGCCGGCATCCGCGTCGCGTCCGAATTCCAGTACAGCAGGTCGAACGGCATCGGCGCCTTGCCGCGCAGGTAATTGTTGATGATGTAGGGCCAGATCAGGTCGTTGGAGCGCAGCATGTTGAAGGCGTTGGCCATCTTGCTGCCTTCGAGATAGCCGCGCTCGGCCATCCGCTTCTCCAGCACATCGAGCTGCTCCTCGTCGACGAACACCTTGAGATCGCCGGCGTGGGTGAAATCGACCTGCGCTGCGAACAGCGTGGCGGAGGCGACGCGGTTGTCGTTCTTCGCCGCCATATAGGCGAGCGTGATCGACAGCAGCGTGCCGCCGACGCAATAGCCGATGGTGTGGACCTTGTCCTCGCCGGTGATCGTCTCGATGGCGTCGATGGCGGCGAGGGGGCCCTGCCGCATGTAGTCCTCGAAGCCGCTGTCGCGAAGCTTCTCGTCCGGGTTGACCCAGGAGATCACGAACACGGTGAGGCCCTGGTCGACGCACCACTTGATGAAGGATTTCTCCGGCGTCAGATCGAGCACGTAGAACTTGTTGATCCAGGGCGGGCAGATCAGCAGCGGCGTCTTCAGCACGCTCGGCGTCGACGGCGCGTACTGGATGAGCTGCATCAGCTCGTTTTCCAGGATCACCTTGCCGGGCGTGACGGCGAGGTTGCGGCCGACCTCGAACTTGGCGGAGTCGGACTGGCGGATCTTCAAGTCGCCGCCGCCGGCCTCGATGTCCTCGGCCAGCATGTTCATGCCGCGCGCGAGGTTTTCGGCGTTGGAGGCGATGGTTTCGCGCAGCAACTCCGGATTGGTCAGCACGAAGTTCGATGGCGACAGCGCGTTGGCAACCTGCGTGAGGTAGAACTCGGCCTTCTGGCGGGTGTGCGGGTCGAGGTCCTTGGCGCCGTCCACCAGATGGTCGGCCCAGTTGGTGCTGAGCAGATAGGCCTGCTTGACGAAATCGAAGAACTGATTGGACGACCACTCCGGATCGGCAAACCGGCGGTCCTTCGGATCGGGAGCGACGACCGGATCCGACTCCTCGCCGGACAGCCGCTTGACCGCCGAGCCCCAGAGATCGAGATAGGCGCGGCCCAGCGAGGACTGCAGCTCGACCGCGCGCGTCGGATCGGACAGCCAGTAGTTGGCGACCTGCCCGAACGTCTTGACCATGTCGGCCATCTCGTCGGACACCGGCTCGACCTGGCCTGCCTCGCGCGGCTTCAGATAGGCGGCGAGCGCCTTGCCGCCTTGCTCGACCATGCGGGCGAGGTTGGTGGCAAACCGCTCGATATCGACGGCGCCGACCGTGGCCGGGGCGGGCGCTACATTGTCCTTCATGGTCACCCCGCCGCTCCAGGCCGTCCGGGTCCCTGTACCCGTCAACCTGGCACCGGCTCGATTGTTGCGGCCCTTGCTTTGACATATTAGCGGGCTAACCGCAGTTCCAGATCAATATATTGAATTTACGCCAAGTTCACGCTGATGGCCCAATCGTGGGGCCAGGTTTCTGGGATTGGGTTTTGGGGGTTGGGACAGATGGCACGGCCGGGTTCCGGACGGCGCTACGAGGGCGCGCGGCAACGCACGGCGTGCCGCGCCCTGCGGCTGGCCGTTGGAGCCCTGGCGATCCTGGCCCTGGCGACGGGGCTGTCCGGCTGCGGATCGATTTCCGACAAATTCAGGACCGCCGCCTCACAGATGCCGGCGATCGGGCTGCCCGCCGGCGCACCCGAGCGGACGGCGGAGCCGGTTCCGTATCCGGCGGTTCACGACATGCCGGCGCCGCGCAACAGCACCCCGCTCACCCTGACCGAGCAGGAACAGCTGCAGCGGGAGTTGGCCACCGCCCGCGACGGCCAGCAGGCCTCGGCCGGCATCGAGACGCAGGCGAAAAAGAAAGCCAAGGCGGCCGCGGCCAAGCCCAAGGCCATCCCGGCCTCCGCCGCAGCGGCGTCGATCTACTAACGGCCACACCTACTAAGCTTTGCCGGAGCCGTGCTACAACATCCCGCTTCGAATCCGGCCTGACCGATCAGGACAATCCGCCCAGAGACCGACGATGGAAGAGTTCTACCGCATCAAGCGCCTGCCGCCTTACGTGTTCGAGACCGTGAACCGCGCCAAGGCCGCGGCGCGGAACGCCGGCGCGGATATCGTCGATCTCGGCATGGGCAATCCCGATCTGCCGGCGCCCGCTCACGTCATCGAGAAGATCAAGGAGACGCTCGGCAAGCCGCGCACCGACCGCTATTCGGCCTCCAAGGGCATCGCGGGCTTGCGCCGTGCGCAGGCCGCCTATTACGCGCGCCGCTTCGGCGTGAAGCTCAATCCGGACACCCAGGTGGTGGCCACGCTGGGCTCGAAGGAAGGCTTCGCCAATGTCGCGCAAGCGATCACCGCGCCGGGCGACGTCGTGCTGGTGCCCGACCCGAGCTACCCGATCCACGCCTTCGGCTTCCTGATGGCGGGCGGCGTGGTCCGCTCGGTGCCGTCGGACCCGACGCCGGAGTTCTTCCCGATCCTCGAGCGCGCGATCACGCATTCGATCCCGAAGCCGATCGCCGTGGTGGTGTGCTATCCGTCGAACCCGACCGCGCACGTGGCGAGCCTCGACTTCTACAAGGAGCTGGTGCCGTTCGCGAAGAAGCACGAGCATCTTCATCCTGTCCGACCTCGCCTACGCCGAGGTCTATTTCGACAACAACCCGCCGCCGTCGGTGCTGCAGGTCAATGGTGCCAACGATATCTGCGTCGAATTCACCTCGATGTCGAAGACCTATTCGATGCCGGGCTGGCGCATGGGCTTTGCGGTCGGCAACGAGCGCATCATCGCGGCGCTCGGCCGAGTGAAGTCCTATCTCGACTACGGCGCCTTCACGCCGATCCAGGTGGCGGCGACCGCGGCGCTGAACGGCCCCGACGACTGCATCAAGGAGATGCGCGACACCTACCACCGCCGCCGCGACGTGCTGGTCGAGAGCTTCGGCCGCGCCGGCTGGGAGGTGCCTCCGCCGACGGCCTCGATGTTCGCCTGGTCGCCGATCCCGGAGCCGTTCCAGACGCTCGGCTCGGTCGAATTCTCCAAGCTTCTGGTGGAGAAGGCCGAGGTCGCGGTCTCGCCGGGCACCGGCTTCGGCGAGCGCGGCGAGGGCTTCGTTCGCATCGCGCTGGTCGAGAACGAGCAGCGCATCCGGCAGGCGGCACGCAACATTCGCCGCTTTCTTGAAACCGCGCCGGAAACATTGCACAACGTGGTTCCCCTCGCCACGCGGCGATAATCTGCTCGATACGGACGCATCATGGCTGCCCCCCTCAAAGTGGGTCTCGCCGGTCTCGGCACGGTCGGCGCCTCGGTGGTGCGGCTGATCGACGAGCAGCAGCAGGCGCTGACGCAGCGCTGCGGCCGTCCGATCCAGATCGTCGCGGTCTCGGCACGTTCGCGCGGCAAGAAGCGCGGCATCGACATGCGCGGCATGCGCTGGGTCGACGACCCGATCGATCTGGCGGGCGACCCGGGTATCGACGCCTTCGTCGAGCTGATCGGCGGCGCCGGCAATCCCGCGCGGGCGGCGATCACCGCCGCGTTAAAGGCCGGCAAATCGGTGGTGACCGCCAACAAGGCGCTGCTGGCCGATCACGGCATCGAGCTTGCGCTGCTGGCCGAGCAGCACAAGGTCGCGCTCAACTTCGAGGCGGCGGTCGGCGGCGGCATCCCGATCATCAAGACGTTGCGCGAGGGACTTGCCGGCAATGCGGTGGCGCGCATCTACGGCATCCTCAACGGCACCTGCAATTACATGCTGACGCGGATGGAGCGCGAGCGGCTGTCGTTCGACGAGTGCTTGAAGGAGGCGCAGCGGCTCGGCTACGCCGAGGCCGATCCGTCGTTCGACATCGAAGGCCACGACACCGCGCAGAAGCTTTCGATCCTGGCAAGCCTCGCCTTCGGCATCCGCGTCGACCCGGCTGCGATCTATGTCGAGGGCATCACCTCGATCACCACCGCCGACCTCGAGGCCGCCGAGGAGCTTGGCTATCGCATCAAGCTGCTCGGCGTTGCGGTGAAGACCGACAAGGGCATCGAGCAGCGCGTGCACCCGACATTCGTGCGCAAGGACGCCGCCATCGCCCAGGTCATGGACGTCACCAATGCGGTGACCATCGATGCCGAGGGCATTCCGCCGATCACGCTGGTCGGGCCGGGCGCGGGCGGCATGGCGACCGCCTCGGCGGTGGTCGCCGACATCGCCGACGTTGCCCGCGGTGTCCGCGCGGCGCCGTTCGGCCGCCCATCCGACAAGCTCAAGGTCAGCAGGAAGGCGCCGATGCAGCGCCACGAGGGTGGCTACTACATCCGCATGCTGGCGGTGGACAAGCCCGGCACCGCCGCCACCATCGCCAAGCGTCTCGCCCAGTACAACATTTCGATGGAATCGATTGTGCAGCGCCACAGCGGCCCACCGGCCGGTGGGGCGGAAAAGGGCAAAGGTCCGGTTCCTGTCATATTGATCACCTATGCCACCACCGAGGATGCGGTGCGAAAGGCCTTGGCCGCGGTGCAGCGCGACAAGGTGATATCAGGGACGGCCACAATTGATCCGGATCGAAAAAAATTGAATATGAGTGCGCCGGTCTTTCGAGGGGGAAGTTGAGAATGGGGTCGATCACCGTCCAGTCCAACCAGGTGCTGGAGCGCGTTCTCTCGATCGAGATCGTCCGCGTCACCGAGCGCGCGGCGGTGTCGGCGGCGCGGCTGCGCGGTCACGGCAAAGACAAGGATTCCGACCAGGCGGCGGTCGACGCGATGCGGCGCGAGCTCAACAAACTGCCGATCGACGGTACCGTGGTGATCGGCGAGGGCGAGATCGACGAGGCGCCGATGCTGTTCATCGGCGAGAAGGTCGGCAACAAGACGCGGTGCCAAGGTCGACATCGCGGTCGATCCGCTGGAAGGCACCGTGCTGTGCGCCAAGAACATGCCGGGCGCGATTGCGACGCTGGCGATGGCGGATGCCGGCACGCTGCTGCACGCGCCGGACTGCTACATGGACAAGATCGCGATCGGGCCGGGCTATCCGAAGGGCACCATCGACCTCGATGCGCCGGCCGACCAGAACATTCTCAATCTCGCCAAGGCCAAGGGCGTCAAGCCGTCGGAGATCACCGCGATCCTGCTCGACCGGCCGCGGCACGCCAAAGCCATCGAACTCATTCGCAAGACCGGCGCTGCTGTGAGCCTGATCAGCGACGGCGACGTGGCCGGCGTGATCCATTGCGCCGACCCGAAAACCGGCATCGACATGTATCTCGGCGTCGGCGGCGCGCCCGAAGGCGTGCTGGCCGCGGCGGCGCTGCGCTGCATCGGCGGTCAGATGCAGTGCCGGCTCGTCATCGACAACGAGGCGCTCCGCGAGCGCACGCTCAAGATGGGCATCAAGGACCCGAAGAAGAAATACGAGATCGAGGACATGGTTCGTGGCGACTGTCTGTTCGCCGCGACCGGCGTCACCACCGGGCCGATGCTCACCGGCGTGAGATTCGGCAAGAACATGATCGAGACCGACACCGTGGTGATGCGCTCGGTGACCGGCACGGTCCGGCGCATTGTCGCCGAACACCGTCAATTCGATAAATTCCATTTGGATTGAGTGCCGCGCTCCTAAGAAAAACGGCTGGCCCGTGATGGACCAGCCGTCTTGTTTGTTAACAATCTTTTGTTGGGCCTATTCGTTTGGCCAGCACCGATGGCCATTCGGGCCAATGTGGTATCCCCGGGGGCAAACGCGTCCGCGCGCCATCGGATGGCAACGCCCGTGCGGCCACGCCATTCGCCGCGTCCGCAGCCTTCGGCGACGTTGATGATCAAGTCTCCAGCCTTTGCTCACGGGGCGGGCGTGATCGCGGCGCTGGCGGCGGTGGCCAGACCGAACAGCAGTGCGGCGCCCAAAGCGATTGTAGCGGGTCTCATGTGCGTGCTCCCATTTCCTATTGAATCATTTGAATGCATTCCAGCCGTGCCCCCACTGGAAGGAATTCAGCGGATGCAAAGCTAGCATCCGCTGCATTCAAGGCAATCGTTCGACAGGCCGATAAGCCACGCAAAAATCTATTGCTTGTTTTGCTGCTGCGCGGTTGGCGCCTTCGGCGTCTGCGGATTGGCCGGGGCGGGCGCCTGCCCGGTGGTGGACGGCACGGCCGGAGCCGCTGTGTTGGGAGCGGGCTTCGGCGCCGGGCCGGGTGCGGCCGGCGCGTTGGCGGCGGATTGTGTGGCTGGCGTGGTGGCGTGCTGACCCAGGTCGCCGATTCCGATCAGGAACGCGAAAGCCGCCAGGATCACCAGCGCGCCGATGCCGAAGCCGGACGCCAGCACGAACAGCGTGCCGGTCGCCGAGGCCGGCATTGAAGGCTCATTGGCGTACGGGCTTGTCACAACCGGCAGGCGTGCCTCGGTCGTGTAGGCGCTGGCCACAGGCTCGGTGATGATGCGGCTGGTCATGGGGTTCTCCTGAATTCACAATGCCCTTGACCGGACAACGCTTCGGTTTGGCCGATGTTCCCGTTTCGCCTGATGGAGTTCCCAGATGGAGTTGCCCATGAGCGTGGAGATTCGTCCGTTGCGGCAGAACGAGCGCACCGAGTGGGACGCGCTGTGGAAGGGCTATCTCGATTTCTACAAGACCTCGGTGCCGAAACAGACCTACGACGCCACCTGGGCGCGGCTGCACGATCCGGCCGAGCCGATGCACCTGCTCGGCGGCACGGTCGACGGCAAGCTCTGCGGCATCGTGCACTTTCTGTATCACCGCTCGTGCTGGACGGTCGGCGACTACTGCTATCTGCAGGATCTGTTCGTCGCGGAGGGCGCGCGCAAGGCCGGGCTCGGCCGCGCGCTGATCGAAGCGGTGTACCAGGCGGCGCGGGCGGCCGGCGCAAGCCGCGTGCATTGGCTGACGCATGAGACCAATGCCACCGCGCGGGCGCTCTACGACACGCTGGCCGACCGGCCCGGCTTCATTCAATATCGCAAGCTGTTCTGAACGGCGGTTCCGGGGAGGGTGCGGATGTCTGTGACACGGCGAACCATGCTGGCGGGAGCTGCGGCGGCGCTCGCGGCGTCGCCCGCGCGCGCGCAGGACAACTGGCCGCAGCGGCCGATCCGCATCATCATCCCGACCGCGCCGGGCGGCAGTCCCGACATCGCCTCGCGGCTGATCGGCGACAAGATCACCGGTCGGCTCGGCCAGTCGTTCGTGGTGGAAAGCATGACCACCGGCGGCGGCATCGCCGGGCTGCAGCTGGTCGCCAAGTCGACGCCCGATGGCTACACGCTGGCGATGCTGACCGGCGGCTTTGCCACCCAGGCCGCGGTGCTGAAGAACCTGCAATACGAACCGCTGAAGGATTTCGTCTTCATCACCTCGGTGGTGCGCTATCCGATGGTCTATTCGGTGCGGCCGGATTCGCCGATCAAGAGCTTCAAGGACATGATCGAGCGGGCCAAGGCCGATCCCGGCAAGGTCAGCTACGGCATCGTCGGCGCCGGCAACGTCTATCACCTGCTCGGCAAGTGGATCGACAACTCAGCCGGCGTCGAGATGAACGCGGTGCCTTATCGCGGCACGGCGGTGGCGCTGCAGGACGTGCTCGGCGGCCGGGTCGATGTGCTGAGCGACGCCGCGACCAGCTCGATCCCCCGCGTGCTGAGCGGGCAGTTGCGCGCGCTCGCGGTGTCGTCGGCTGAGCCCTATCCGCTGCTGCCGCGGCGTGCCGACCATGGCGGCGACGGTGCCGGGCATCAAGGTCGAGTCATGGCTCGGGCTTGCGGCGCCGGCTGCGACGCCGAAGCCGATCGTCGATCGGCTCAACAGCGAAATCCGCCGCGCCCTCGAACTGCCGGAGGTGAAAAAATGGGCCGAGGAATCCGGCGTGGTGCCGGCTCCCTCGACCCCGGAAGCAGTTTCGCGCGCGTGTCGAGAGCGACGTCCGTCAATGGACGGAGATCGTCGTCCGCAACAACATCAGCGTTCAGTAGCTAGCCGCACACCCAGACGCGGCGGAGCCGCGGCCCATACGGTGTGCAACACGCTGTAGCGTGCGCCAGCAGCCGCGGCTGGCGTACGCCGATAGCCGCCGTAGCCGCCGATAGTAGCCGCCGTAGTACGCCGCCGGCGCCGAGCAGGCCGAGGCCGACGCCAAGGCCGACACCGCGACCCCAGCCGCCGCCGCACGGCCCCAGCCGCCGCCGCCGCGGAAACCGCGCGCCGACGCCGCGGTCGGCCCTGCAACCGCGCCGCCGATCACCGCAGCGATGGCCGCGCAAACGATCACGATCTTTCGCAACATGTCGTCACTCCCTGCTAGAATGTCGCCGTCCCTTGGCTAAGCATCGCACGAAGCCGAGATATCGTCTGTTCAATTTTACGCAATCAGCGCCAGTGGATTGTGGCGAGATCGGGCCGCGCGAGCATGCGCTGCAACGCAGCATTATGTATGGTTGTTCACCGAAACGAATCGAGGCGTGCATGAGCGCTGCGTTGGCGATGCTGCCGAGAGTGCTGCCGCGCCTTTTCCTGGGCGTGGAGCGCTCGGTATGCGGCCGCTCGTGGCGCGACCGGCTCGACGAACGCGGATCGGCGCGCGCGCTCGCCATGGCGCAGCGGCACCAGATTCCGGAACTGCTGGCGCGCATCCTCAGCGGCCGCGGCGTCGAGGTCGACGAGGTCGAGGCGTTTCTCGATCCGACCGTGCGGCGGCTGATGCCCGATCCGCACACCGTCACCGCCATGGAGCAGGCGTCGCAGCGCCTGGCCGACGCGATGACCGAGGGCGAGCAGGTCGCGATCTTCGGCGACTACGACGTCGACGGCGCCACCGCCTCGGCGCTGCTGGCGCGCTTCCTGCGGCACGGCGGCACCGAGCCGATCGTGCATATCCCCGATCGCATCTTCGAGGGCTACGGCCCCAACGTCGAAGCGATCCGCGCGCTCGCGCAACGCGGCGCCACGCTGCTCGTCACCGTCGACTGCGGCACCGGCAGCATCGAGCCGCTCGCCGAGGCGCGGCGGCTTGGGCTCGACGTCATCGTGCTCGACCACCATCAGGCCGACGAGACGTCTGCCGGATGCGATCGTGGTCAATCCCGAACCGGCTCGACGATCTGTCGGGCCTGGGCCATCTCGCCGCCGTCGGTCTCGTGTTCATGGCCGTGGTCGCGACCAACCGCGTGCTGCGCACCCGCGGATTCTGGACCGAGGCGCGGCCGGAGCCGGACCTGCTCGGCTGGCTCGACATCGTGGCGCTCGGCACCGTCGCCGATGTGGTGCCGCTGAAAGGGCTGAACCGCGCCTTCGTCGCCAAGGGGCTTTTGGCGCTGCGCCGGCGCGACAACGTCGGCCTCACCGCGCTGATGGATGTGGCGCGGCTGACCGGGCCCGCCGGAGCCGTTTCACCTGGGGTTTCTGCTCGGCCCGCGCATCAATGCCGGCGGCCGCATCGGCCGCGCCGATCTCGGCGCGCAGCTCCTTCGCACCGACGATCCGATCGAGGCCGGACGGATCGCAGCCGAGCTCGACCGCCTCAACGTCGAACGGCGCGCCATGGAGGTGGCGATGCTGGAGGAGGCCGAAGCCGAGGCCACGGCCGCGCTCGGCATCGAGGAGAAGGGCGCGGTGGTGGTGACCGCCGCGGCGAACTGGCATCCCGGCGTGGTCGGTCTGCTCGCGGCGCGGCTCAAGGAGCGCTTCAACCGGCCGGCCTTTGCCATCGCGCTCGAGCCGGGCGGCACCGGCACCGGCTCGGGCCGCTCGATCCTGGGCGTCGATCTCGGCAAGACCGTGCGCCGCGCCGTCGCCGAGGGGCTGCTGCTCAAGGGCGGCGGCCACGCCATGGCGGCCGGCGTCACGGTGAAGCACGGCGCGCTTGCGGAGTTCCGCGCCTATCTCGAGCGCGAACTGGCAGAGGGCGTCGCCGCGGCGCGGGCCGATCAGGCGCTGCTGATCGACGGCGCGGTCAGCGCCGCCGGCGCCAACGTCGCGCTGGTCGAGACGATCGCGCGAGGCAGGGCCGTTCGGCGCCGGCAATCCGGAGCCGGTGGTGGCGCTGCCCAACCACGTGGTCGCCTATGCCGATCCGGTCGGCCAGGACCACATCCGCGCGCGGCTTCGTTCGGGCGATGGCGCGATGATCAACGCCATCGCGTTTCGCGCCGCCGGCCAGCCGCTCGGTCAGGCGCTGCTGAAGAACCGCGGCCAGCCGATGCATGCCGCCGGCACGCTTTCGATCGATCGCTGGAACGGCGCCGAGCGCGTGCAGCTGCGGCTGATCGATGTGGCGATGCCCGATCACGCAGGGTGACGAGCGCGGTCGCGGATCGGCCATACTCACGCGCCCGAACCGCAGCGCCGAGCTGAGGGCCAATGACCAAGCTCAATCTGTCCGTCGCGGTCGGCGACTACGACCGCAACCGGCCGCTGATCGACGGCGCCGTGCAGATCGACGGCGTCGATCCGGTGTTCATGAAGCTCTACCCGGAGGAAATCTTCTTCCGCGCGTTCCGCTCGCAGGACTTCGACATCTGCGAGTGCTCGCTGTCGAGCTTCTCGGTCAAGACAGCCGACGGCAACAATCCTTACGTCGGCGTGCCGGCTTTCGTGTCGCGGATGTTCCGCCACACCTCGATGTTCTGCCGCACCGACCGCATCAAGAAGCCGGAGGACCTGAAGGGCAAGAAGGTCGGCCTGCCGGAATACCAACTCACGGCGAACGTCTGGGCGCGGGCGATCCTGGAGGACGATTTCGGCGTGAAGCCGTCCGACATCCATTGGATTCGCGGTGGCATCGAGCACACCGGGCGGCCCGAGAAGATCACCATCAAGCTTCCGCCCGGCGTGCGGCTCGACAGCGCGCCGGAGGACAAGACGATTTCGCAGATGCTGGTCGACGGCGAGATCGACGGCTTCATGGCGCCGCGGCCGCCGGCCATCATCACGAAGAACATCGGCTGGCTGTTCCGCGACCCGGTCGCCGCCGCCAAGGATTACTTCAAGCGCACCGGCATCTTCCCGATCATGCATCTGATCGGCGTGCGCCGCACGCTCGCCGAAAAGCACCCATGGCTGCCGGCCGCCGTGCTCAAGGCGTTCGAGCAGTCGAAGGCCGCGGCGATGGCGCATCTGTGGGACACCTCGGCGACCAAGGTGACGATGCCGTTCATCGAGGAGCGTGTCGCCGAGACGCGCGAGCTGATGGGCGACAACTACTGGCCCTATGGCGTCGAGCCAAACCGCAAGACGCTCGACACGTTCCTGCATCACCATCATTCGCAGGGCTTGTCGTCACGGCGGCTCAAGGTGGAGGAGCTGTTCCACCCGGGCACGCTGGAGAGCTACAAGATTTGAGCGGCGCCTGAACGCGTACTTGCGCTAGCCGCTATGGGCGAAGCGCTGCCGGCGGCGCTTGTCCTGCATCCTGTGCGCCCTCGCCAGCGTACGCCTGCCGCGTTCCTGCTTGACGTGCCGCGAGGGCCGCGGCTGGTCCGCTTCCAGCCGTGACGACGAGGGCGCGGAGCCGGTGCTGGACGGATCGGCGGTGGCGATTACGGTCGGGTCGGCAAGCTCGGTGCCGTGCTGGCCGATCAGCCGCTCGTAGGCGGTGACCAGCGTCATGTACGGGTTGACGAACACCCAGCCGTATCGCGTCGGCACCTGCACGTCGAAATGCACGTGATAGCTGGTGCCGTTCTCCTTCATGCTGAAGTTCGAGACCTCGCCGATGACCTCGCCCTCGTGGACGCGGCGTCCGTTGAGCAGATTGTCGGCGTCCATCTTCTTCGGGTTCATGTGCAGATAACGGAAACGGATGTGCTCGTTGGCGGAGTTGACGAACAGATAGGCCGCCTCCTGCCGCGGCGAGCGTAGGATCACACCGTCGCGCACCGCCACGACGTCCTCATGATGGGTGCAGCGGTCCATCCCGGGCGGCGGCTTGCACGGTCCGGGATGGATGTCCTGGCCCTGGTGGCCGATGCCGGCGGGGCACTGGCTGACCGGAAAGCCGCGGCGCTCGCAGAAATTATCGCGCCACGGCCGCATCGGCGCGCCGGCGTCGTCTGCCTCGGAGGCCGAACGCTCACGCCGCTGATACACTTCGGAGCCGGCGAAGGCGGGCGCATCCGCAAGCGGAAAGCGTATCTGCGAATAGACCGTGTAGTCGACGCGGCCGCGCTGGTTGTGGAAGCCGGTGCCGGACAACAACTGGCCGGGCCCGTAATAGCCGAAGCTGTACGACACGCGCTCCGGCCGCTCGATCGGCAACGGCCTTGCCGGGCGCAGGCTGCGCGGCATGCCGCCGGCCACGCGAAGCGCACGGAGGAACCGCAGCGCGGCCTGATCGGCGGAGCGGCAGGTCGGCATCTTGTAGCGAGGAACGCCGGCGTCGAAGCAGGCGATCGACACCACATAGGGCACACCGAAGCGCACGAACGTGTAGCGCAGGTGATGCTCGAGGCTCATCTTGCGGATGCCGGGAAACTCCTCGTCGAGCGCCGGCACCGGCTGGCCTTCGACCACGATCGGCGCGCCCAGATCGTAAAGCAGCGCCGAGCCGGAAATCTGTACCTCAATCGGATCGGCGAACTTGCTGTCGGCGAGTTCCGGAATGTCGCCGGTTCGGATCGCGAACGCGGCGTCGTAGCCGGCCGGGCCCGGGTAGAAGAAGCGGGCGGCGTGGAAGCCTGAATAATATTGCTCGGTATCCACCTCGGCGCCCGCGTCCCGATCGCGCAACAGCGCCGCGACATCGAACGGCACCAGCACCGGCACCGGGCTGGTGGCGATGCCGGCGAACTGCTGCGACATGATGCTGTTGATGCGGGCGAGGGCAGGAGCTGCGGCGCGGTTTGCTCCAAGCCGCGACTTCGCTGACATCGGCGCGACCGGCGGCGGCTCGGCAATCGGCAGCGTTGCGATCGCTGCCGGCCAATCGACCGAGGCAAAGGACAATTGCGGCGTCTGCACGTCCTGCGCCGCGCAGACAGCGCTCACCAGCGCCAGCGCTAAACCTGCAATCAATCCCACCACTCTCACGAGGCAACTCTCATGAGGGACAATCCCCAAGGCGGCAAAATAGCGGGAAAAGACAGCTCTGGGCGAGCTTGTGGGCGCCCCAATCAACAAAAATAACCCTTGCAGGACGCGGCTGCGGGTCGCAGGCGGCGGTTGAAGGGCTAGATCGCCGCAGCCAAGATCACTGCGGCGACGATGCCGCACAGCGCGGTCATCCAGACCACCGGATCGATACGCGGTTCATGTTCCCAGTCGGGCATGGCGGGGCATTCATGCGATAGCCTCCCAAGGGCTAACGCGCGGCGCGCCGTTTTGTTGCCGAAAGTTCGCTAAAACGGGCCAGAACGTCGAAAAATGTGGCCGGCTCGGAGGGACTCGAACCCCAAACCCTCAGGTTCGAAGCCTGATATTTCATGTGGACATGAGCCGCCGGTAAGCGACACATCCCTTGTTTATCGCAGAGTTATGCGATATACCCTCAGTTCATTGCGCCAGAAAATGACTTGGTAAGCCTCGGTAAGCCACCTTGGCGCTTACCATGAGCTTACCACGGAGGAGGGGGTGAACATGTCATTGAAGCTCACGCAAGCGGCGGTGGATGCATTCAAGCTGCCTTCCGGCAAGACCGACCACGTGGAGTTTTTTCTCAACACTCCCGGCTTCGGCCTGCGACTGCGCACTGGCCCGGCCGGCGCCCGTGTCACCTTCATCTATCAGTTCAAGTTCAATGGCATCAGCTATCGCCTGACGATTGGCGACGCCCGGAAGATGAAGCTCTCGGATGCCCATAAGGCCATGCAGATCATGGCGGGCCAAATCGCGAAGGGCATTAACCCGGCCACCGAACAGAGGCGCGAGCGCGAAGCTGCCCAGGATGCGAAGGCAAAGGCCAAGGTCGCTAAGGCCCGCAAAAACTACGCCGAAACCGTCACCGAATATTTGGAGGCTAAAGCTTCGGACACGAAGCCGCGCAGCTTGGTCGAGATCAAGCGAGCGCTGCAAAGGCAGTTTTCGACATTCGACGACATTTACCCCGACGTGATCGACCGAGCGATGGTGTCGGAACGCATCGACCATCTTGCCAAACACAACGGGCGCACGGCGGCTCGCAACGCTCGTATTGCGTTGTCGTCGTTCTTCGCGTGGTGCGTGGAAGGCGGGCGCTGCACCAGCAATCCGGTCATCGGCGCTCGCAGCATCGACAAGGTGCAGGATCGCGAGCGCGTTCTAGCCGATGCAGAACTGGCCGCCGTCTTGAACAAAGCTCCGGCCAACGACTATGGACGGATCGTTCGCTTGCTCGCGCTGACAGGTCAACGTCGGGATGAGATCGGCGCGTTGCGCTGGTCCGAGCTGCACGACATTGATGATGCCGAGCGTGCGAGGATCGAGCTTCCAGCCGCGCGGACGAAAAACAGCCGGCCCCATACAGTCCCGCTATCTCAGGCGGTGCTTGAGGTTCTGGCCGAATGCAAGCGACGCGGCGACCGCGACCTGGTTTTTGGCGACGGTCAAGGTGCGTATTCAGGATGGTCCGTATCGAAGGCATCGCTCGACAAGGCGTGCGGTGTTGAAGAATGGCGCCTGCATGATTTGCGTCGGACGGCCGCCACACGAATGGCTGACAGCGGCACGCAACCGCACATCATCGAGGCCGTTCTAAACCACATAAGCGGGCACAAGGGCGGCGTCGCCGGCATTTACAATCGAGCTGCTTACGAGCCGGAGAAGCGCGAGGCTCTCGAAGCGTTGGCAACCTATATCAAGACCGCGCTGACAAAGGCGAAGGGCGGGAATGTTGTTCGGCTACGTAAAGCGTGAGCGCCTCACATGGCCGCGCTGAAGAAGAGACAACGGGGGCGAATAGAGCGCGACATTATCACGCTCATCACTGGTCGACCGTTCAAGGAGACGGATGAAAGCTTCGGGGATGTAATTAGCGTGCGAGCGAGCATCGATTTGCTGGCCGCGCTTGATGGCACAATTTACTATCGGGGAAATATCTAGAGCCGCACCCCAATCACCGGTTTTAGACGGGATAACAAGGGCGATTTTTCAGATATTAAAAAAAAATCGAAGGTTTGCAAAAAGCAATTCGCAAAGCCTCAAGCCCGGCTCGCTTCATCATCTTCGACGCCACCGCTTTTAAGGAGGCGTGCGAAAGCGCGTCCCCGGGAGACGTTGCGCTGAACTAGCGTTGGTTCGGTGGTCTGCCGTGCCACCGCTGAGGCTTGGCGGGTGTTTGCCCGGAGCAGGGCGACCGCCGACGATTAGGCGATAGCCTTTCCCGCCGCATTCGTTGCAGTCATAACCCTTGGCAAGGCCAGTGCCTTTGCAGCGCTCACACGGAGCCGGCAATCGCTCGTTCATCCGTTCGGTATCCTTGGCGACGCTTAGAATGCGCGGCGAAGCGCAGGGTCCTTATTGATGGGTTGCGCTCAACCGCGAATGATCAGCCAGATGACAATGATCACCAGCGCCGCGAGATCGACCGATGCTTTTGAGCGCGTCATCAAGGAAATTGCGCGGCCAAAAAAGAACTAAAAGGAGGCCGCCAACTGAGGCGGCCTCAAGATCAGCTCAGCACGGGCAGTGAGACAGGATCAGTTCAGCGCGTTCTGCACGCTGGTGAACGTCGAATTGAGCTTGGTGCCAAGGCCCTGCACAACCGCAATGATCGCAACCGAGATACCGGCGGCGATCAGGCCGTATTCGATGGCCGTCGCGCCAGACTTATCCTTCATGAACTTTCTAACAATCAACATTGGTCGTTACCCCGACTGTGTGTGTCGCCGGGTGCGTTCCTACACGCAACACGTGGAGAATTGGTTGTACCGGTCCCTAAAGTTTTAAGTGTTGCGATGTGGCGCTTGTTGCGCCTCTGGCGGGTCATAGGGGCGGGCTCTCAGCCGCCGTCTATTTGGATGAAGTACGCCGCTAGAGCGAAGCAGACCGAAACAGCCGCTACGTTGATAAACATTTCCAACATTGGATGGCCCCCCTCCAAAGCGGAAGTGTGGGCGACTCGCCGGGGCAAAAGTAAGGCCAAAAACTTTGGCGTGGAAAACTACGGCGCTAGGCCTAGGCACATACTTCGCAA
This sequence comes from uncultured Alphaproteobacteria bacterium, assembly GCA_963785665.1. Lineage (GTDB taxonomy): Bacteria > Pseudomonadota > Alphaproteobacteria > Rhizobiales > Xanthobacteraceae > Z2-YC6860. The sequence continues at coordinate 315,306 of CAWAWF010000005.1, read as the reverse complement.
GGCAGTCGTGATGCGGTGAAGGGCGATTTCTCGTTCATAGCCGCAGCGTCGCCATTGACGACCTCCGAGCAAAGTGGGTTGCTCAACACGGCGGGCAAGCCATCGGTGCACGAAGCGAAGTCAGCGTTTCGTCTGATTTTGGTCTGGCGATGTAGTCTTTGCCTTCTCGATTTCCAGCTTCAGTCTATCAACCCTGACCTGGAGGTCGCGCAACTGAGCGCTACGAGCGCGACTATCCAACCATTGAGCCAGCACGACGATCACTAGGCAAACCGCCAGGACGATCGGACCGAGTTGCTTTATTCGTGCTTGCATACGATTGCACTCATTCTTGGAAGCGCGAGAGCGGACGACGGGTTCAGCGCCCATTCTTGGAAGCGCGAGAGCGGACGACGGGTTCAGCGCCGACCACGTCCTCTTGCACCACCGCAATTCTCAGGTTTGCACATCCTTGCGTTCTTGGCCCGGGGGCCGCCACGGGGGTTGCAGGTGCCTGCGGGGCAGGTCACAGCGTCGGGATTTATAATGAAACTCGACCGCCAGCTTGCTTCGGCCCGAGGGAGCATTGATGCCAGCAGAACGGGAATCGAGAACGCGAAGATCAGTTTTTTCATAATGCTGCTCACACTCGGGCAGAGCCGTTCTGCATCAGGTAAGCTGCAACTGCAAAGCAGGCAGAACAAATCCCCAAAACTACGAACATCGTAAGCATATGCGGCACCCCCATACGTTCCGCGATCCTAGGAGAATGCGGAGACCGGGGGAAGCGTCCCCAAGCCGCCCGAATGATGTTGCCGGCCAATGTGGTCTAGCTTAGTGTACGGGCTCTATCACTTCCGATACCCAAAAACCCGACTTTCAGGGCCGCCAGCCAACGCTGCGCGGCCCTCTTTTCTGCGAACGCGCGGTCTTCCGCGTCGGTGTTGCGGCGTGTTGGGCTTTACTGGAGCGGATAGTTTCCCCGCGACCATCACGCGGTAGCCCTTGCCTCTACATTCCCTGCACTCGCTCCAATGCGCAAGGCCGGTGCCTTTGCAGTGTTCGCATCGCACGGGCACTTTCTCGTTCATAGCCGCAGCGTCGCCATTGACGATCTCCGAGCAAAGAGCGAACCTAGTACCCGCTTTTCTTGAAGCGTGAGTTGTGATTTAAGATTGGGATGATACCCAAAGCAAGAGAAGTTGACCTTTCGAGGAAAGATCGCAAGGTTCTGGCGGCTTGTTGTCGCTCGCCTGTGACATTGCAGCGCGATTTGAAGCGGGCGCGGATAGTTCTGTTGGCGGCGGCCGGGCGCAGCACCCGGTCGATCGCCAAGGAGGTTGGGGTCCAGCCTCGGATTGTCAGTCTTTGGCGGCGTCGCTATGCCGAGCTTGGTCTTGAGGGACTGAAAGACAAGCCGCGGCCTGGCAAGCAGCCGATCTACACGAAGGCAACCGACAAGCGGATTCTGAAGCTGCTGGACAAGCCGCCGCCAGAAGGATTTGCACGCTGGACCGGACCTCTGCTGGCCGAGGCGATGGGCGATGTTGACGTCCAATATGTCTGGCGGTTCCTGCGCTGCCACAAGATTGACCTCGTGGTTCGCAAGTCCTGGTGTGAGAGCAACGACCCGAACTTTACGGCCAAAGCTGCTGATGTTGTTGGCCTCTATATCGCCCCGCCCGCGAAGGCCATTGTGCTATGCGTGGACGAAAAGCCTTCGATCCAGGCTTTGGAGCGAGCGCAGGGCTATCTGAAGTTGCCCAATGGCCGCGCCTTGACCGGCCAGAGCCACGACTACAAGCGGCATGGCACGACAACACTGTTTGCAGCGCTCGAAGTCGCTACCGGAAAGATCATCGCGGCTCATTCAAAACGGCGGCGCCGCGTCGAGTTTCTTGAGTTCATGAACAGCGTCATCGCGGCTTTTCCGAACCGCCATCTTCACGTCATCCTCGACAACCTCAACACTCACAAAAAGAATGAGCCTTGGCTCAAGACGCATCCGAATGTGCGGTTTCATTTCACGCCGACAAGCGCGTCATGGCTCAATCAGGTCGAAGTATGGTTCTCGATCTTGCAGGGGCAGTCGCTCAGCGGCGCGTCCTTCACAAGCCTCAAACAGCTCGAGGAGCACATCGATGCATATATCAACGCATATAACGGGAAAGCTGAGCCCTTCGTCTGGACCAAGAAAAAGGTCCGTCAACGCCGGTTCAAAGGTCGCCGTATCACTCACCTCTGATTCCGGGTACTAGTGCGCAGCCCGGATCGGTTGGAGCCGACCCGGGCCACTTGAACATCAACCGCCGCGTAAACGGCAGCCGATGAACCGAATCAATTCTATCAAATCAGAATTCGGCGTTATGCCGTGCCGCGGCTCCCATCAACAGGAGTTGACGCTATGACTATGCCTACATCACGCCGCGCCATGCTGGCCGGCGCTGCAGCACTACCAGCACTCGCCATGCCAGCGCTCGCCACCACCGCCGGCCAGACATGCAGTTTCCCCGATCTAGCCGAAAGGCTGATCGCGATCCGATTGCGCTGGGTCGCTCAGTGCTAGGCGGGTGAAGTTCACTCCAATCTAATCGACGACAAGATGATGGAATTGACGGGGCGCCCGCGCGACTGGCATCCCAAATATGATGAACCGGATTTCGAGGAATATGACTCGGCCTTCAAGCAGGCGCGTAAAGCTGTGCCCGACCACAACAATCCGGTTGACGAAAGCGGTTGCAGCATCGCTTGGAATGAAGTCCACGACGAACTTTTCCTTGTCTGCGAGGAAATTGTCGAGCAGCACGCGCAGTCCGCCGCTGACTTGGGCGTCCAGGCGCAAGCCTACGCCTTGATGCGGTCGGAATATTGGCGAATTGGACGACGAGAGAATTCGGCCCATAATCGATAGCGTCTGCAAATTCTGCGGCGTTGAGCCGCTGCCCGGCGTGGAGATTGTACCGCTCAACGATGATAGCGACGAGGACGACGACGGCAAAGCCGACGCGGTAGCAGAGCGCGAGCCGCAAAAGCCCGACCCGATAATCGCGGCGATCAATGCGCACAGCGAGGCGTATGAGCGACATGGCGCCGCGTGCAAAGACTACAGCGAAGCCGAGCAAGTGGTGTTCGACAGTGCCAACCCGACGGCCGCCGAAAAGCAAAGGGTCCGCGACGCCGAAGAGTGCGAAGGCCGGACCAGCCATAGTCAGATGAAGGCGTGGCGCGCACTGCTCAATTTCAAAGTATCGCGCGATATCGACACGAATTCCGCAATGAGCAGAGCCTACCTGTTTGCCTACATCCGTGGGCACGTTGAGCGCGAGAACGGCATGGGCCTCGGTCGCGACGATCTTATGGCACTCCTCAACACGGTGCAGGACGCGGTGACGCCGCCCTGGGTCGAACGGGTTATGGAAATGCAGGCGGCGAAGGAGGCCTGATTTCTAAGGAGGGGCGCCCGGCGGTTCGCTGCCGGGCGCTTGAAGCCCCGTCAGGGTTGAGGCAGAATTCCCCCGCGGCCCCGTGTTTACCCCAAGTCTTCACAGCCGCGGGGCCCCGGCGTTTGCGAAGCAACGCCGGGGCTCTCAGTTAAGCATCCCGGCCATGGTTTGATCTCCGGGGTGAGACGAAGCCCCGGTGTGCAGAACGCCGGGGCTTTTTCATTGGCCGGAACCGTCCAGTTTTTCGCGGGTGACAAGCCCGTCCGGTTTAGGCATTCCCAACGCAGGCTCCCTGGCCCCATTCGCCCGCAGCTTTGTGATCAGAGGCCTGCAAGCCCCGGCGTTTCTCATTAAGCGCCGGGGCTTTTTCTTCGGCGGTTGCCGTTCGATAAGCGCGCGGACTTTTTTAAAGATGGCCGTTTGGTTAGGTGCCAAGCTTGCTTTGCCCGAGTGGGGCCTGTGCAATTGCGTCTCGATCTCTTGCGGGCGCAGATGCAGTCCTCTTTACACGTGGCCATGTTCGTCAAGCTGACCGACAACATGAAGTCCGAAGTTTTCCTCCTGTTACCAGATGAATTGACGGCCCTCTTGTTTCCTATGTTCGATCCGATTCCCGATGCGGAAATCCCAGCAAGTTTGTTTCTTGTGCTCGGTGATCGATTAACACTCGCCAGCCTGTTCCCTCAAATCGCCCCGCGTATCAAAGGTTCATGGCAAGGCCAGCCATAGGCCCACGTTTTCGTTGCTGCATAGTTTTACCGTGCGCCGATTCGCTCAAAGGTTTTTATCGAGCGTCGCTGCGCCGCCTCCGGTCGAGTTTCCCAAGGGCGTCCCCGGGCGGCTGCATCAACTGGTGTCCTGGCTGCGTCGGCAAGGCCAACGGCATCATGGGGCTGTACGAGGCTGTAAGGTGCGGTGACTGATCGCCGCGTGGAGAGTGTAGGCCCGGCCTTGGGTTTGAACCAAGGCTGAGGAGCGATGCACTGCTCCTGCGTGTCCACTCCGCCACCGCGGCCATAGTGGCTCCTCGGGACTGGGCTCGAACCAGCGACCTGACGGTTAACTGCCGTCCGCTCTACCAACTGAGCTACCGAGGAACAACCTGTCGTTCGTATCACCGTGCGAACTCACTGCAACGGGCTTCGCTCGGTAGTCTTAATCAGCGCGCCTGTGATTACGCCTCCAAAACGAATTGGAACGGACCTGGAGGTTCCCGCTTTGGTTTATGTCGGCGGGGAGACCATGGAGTTCGAAAAATGAAAGGAGTAAGGAACGTCCTGCTGGGAACAACGCTCGGAACTGCTGCGGTGGCTCTGTCCGCAATGACTGCTTCGGCGGCTATCGCCTGCACCGGCACGTTCTGCTGGCATACCAAGGTGCGATACGAATACCCGGCAGGTTCGCGCGTGGCGGTGCATGAAGATAATTGGAAATGGGGTCCGAGCGAACGTTACACTTGGCGTCAACACGAGGGTCGCGGCTATTGGGCTGGCGACAAATGGATCGAGTTTTAATCGGCGCGTTTAACGAATTGTGATCAATCCGCTGCCCGACTTCACGCCGATCAGCAATCAGCGCGGCGCTCGGTGAATTCGCTGCGGGCGCCTTGCCCACTGCAAAGTTGAGGCAGGATTGTCCCTGCGGCTCCCTGAGCCCCGAATGCCCTGTTACCATCCATAGACCGCGAGGCCCCGGTGCCGCGCAACGACGCCGGGGTCTTTCTTTTGCTGGCTCGCGTCAACGGTACGCAAGATGGCGCTCACTCTCTGCCAACGATGCGGGCGGCCTATTGCTGCAGCCGGGCCTTTGTGTCGCGAGTGCGGTCAGACACGCGGGGATTTGCCCTTATATCTCGCCGTCGTCCTCGTCATTGTTTTGCTGATCGCGGCCACTCTAATGGTGGCACACCGGCTTCATGATGTTTTTTAGCGCGTGACAAAACGGCGGGAGCCTGCAGCCGAGCCTCGCTGAGGAGAGAGCGCGGCTTCGAGATCGGCCTGGCGTCGCGCTACCAGTTCGACGGTCACGCTGTTCGCCCGTCGGCAAGCATGATGATCTTGGCCCTGTCCTACGAGAGTTGCGTGAACTCTCGCTGCGTTTCCGTCCCGCATTCCGGGCAGCGATACGTTGACGTAAACTTCTGGGCCTCGGCGGCAGGCACCAAGGTTCGAAGCCTCATTTCAACCGAACACCCAGGGCAAGTGACGTGCGGAGCGGAATCAATAAGGCGGGCAAAGTCGCGTTCTAATTCCATGTCAAAGTCGCCGATGCGCAATCACCAGCCGCACGTCATCTCGCAGGTCCGCGCGAGTGTGATGTTGCGGATGACGGCTGTGGAGCAGTAGCCGTCCCAGTTGCCGGAGAGCATCTCCACGCGCTGCCTCGGCCCCCAGCCGAAGCAGGCTTCGGACGTGCCGGTCCAATAGCGGCCGTTGATAATGTAGGTGCGGCCCGGAGGGTGGATCGACACTTCGACTACATGCTCGTAGGCCGGGAGCCAGTGTCGCACCCGATAGACACGGCGGACGGCAGACTCGTCGGCCGACGCGTCCACTGTCAGGACCGCGAAGGAGACCAGGGATGACACGACACGCAGTTTGTTGCCCGCGACCGGCCCGTTAACCGTACGTCCCCGGGTTCCTTGCGCTCGACCAGTGGTGTCAGATGATGCAGCGGGGCTGGGGAGTTGTGCATGCGTATTGTAGTTGTGTGGGCGCTGCTATGCGCTCTGGCGTTGGGCGCGTGCGCGGGCCGGGACCCTCAGCCGATAGCTACTGTGCAGGTCCAAGACAGTTCGGCGAGCTGCATTCAGATTACCGCTGAAATTCAGGCCAATAACATTCGCGTCCAGGAGCTCGCCGACGAGCAGGGACTAAAGGTCGGCCAGAACGTGGCTGCTGGTGTCGCCGGCTTGGTTGTTTGGCCTCTTTGGTTTGCCATGGATTTCAAGGGCGCGGCCAGCAAGGAAGTCGCGGCGCTGCAAGCGCGTCAGCAATATCTCACCACGCTCGCCACGGAGCGATGCGCACAGCATGCCCCTCCATCTCCATCGAAGCAGCGCCGCAGCTAGCTTACCGAGAGCTTACCGAACGTCGAGGCGGCCACTCCCGCAGTAAGCCAAAATGCCAAAAACCTTTGAAAAAATGGCCGGCTCGGAGGGACTCGAACCCCCAACCCTCAGGTTCGAAGCCTGATGCTCTATCCATTGAGCTACGAGCCGGAACGGCCTTGGCCTGAAAACGTGGGCTTGCCGACCTTGGCGAAGACGGCATACCGCCGACCCCGGCCCGGGCTCAAGGAAAATCCGGCAAGGGCGGCTATCGGTTGGCGCGGGTGGTCAGGGACGCCGGCCTTGATTAGAATCCGGACCGGTACGGAAAGGGTAGCGGTCTTGGGTGATCGGCGGACGCACTGGAAATGGGTGGTTTTGGCGGCGCTCGCGGCGGGGCTCGCCGGATGCTCCGGCTACAAGACCGACAACATGCTGGACTACATCACCCCCGGCAAGGTTCCGGACCTGCCCCCTGTGGTGAGGGACCGCTATCCGGAGGGCTACAAGACGGCGGTTGCCGATGTGATGCGCACTTGGCTGGAAAACCCCGGCAAGGTGAAGGACGCCTTCATCGCTCAGCCGGTGCTTAAGCCCATCTCGGGCACGCCGCTCTATGTCACCTGCGTTCGCTACAACGCCAGAACCAACACCAACGTGTACATCGGCCAACGCTCCAACCTAGTGGTTTTCCTGGATGGCAAGGTCGGCCAGTTCTTGACCGAGGACCCGCAGGTCTGCGCCGGCCTGAGCTATCAGCGATTTCCGGAGCTCGAGCAGTTGGGCCCGCCATAAGCTAAGACATCACGCACGCCAAGCCGGCGCCAAGTCAGTACCACGTCAGTACCAGGTCGGAGACAGCCATGATTTAAGTCAAACGCATCAGCCACGCCACCTTCGAGACTCCCGATCTTGAGCGGCAGATCGATTATTTCACGCAGGTCGTCGGGCTTGCGCCGGCCGGGCGGGAGAACGGACGCGCCTATTTCGCCACCAAGGTCGGCGATCTCGCGGTGCAACTGGAGAAGGGGAGCGCTGCGCGCTGCGCCAAGATCGCGTTCCAGGTCGACCCGGCCACCGACTTCGCCGACATCCGCAAAGGCCTGGAAGCCGAGGGCGTCACCCCGAAGGAGCGCAACGACGCCGCGCCAGGGATCGGCAAGATGGTGAGCTTCGAGGATCCCAAGGGCACCGTGATCGAGGTGTTCGCCGAACAGACCCCGATCGCCAAGAACCAGGCGGTCGCCGGCATCGGGCCGCTCAAGCTCGGCCACCTGGCATTTGTCGTCGATGAGCCCAAGCGCTTCGTCGACTATTACAGCAAGGTGCTGGGCTTCAGGCTGTCCGATTGGATCCAGGACTGGTTCGCCTTCATGCGCTGCGGGCCGGATCACCACACCATCAATTTCGTGCGCGGCAAGCGCACCCAGATGCATCACATCGCCTTTGAGCTGAAGGACTGGGCGCAGATCGAGAACGCCTGCGACTTCCTCGGCAGCAAGAACATGAACATCATCTGGGGGCCGGGGCGCCACGGACCGGGCCACAACATCTACACCTATCATCGCAACCCGGACGATCAGATCACCGAGCTGTTCACCGAACTCGACAAGATGCTGGACGAGAAGCTCGGCTACTTCGATCCGCGGCCGTGGCACCGCGACCGGCCGCAGAAGCCGAAGACGTGGGAGATGGCGCGCGACATCTGGGGCACGCCGCCGACGCCGGACTACATCCGCCAGCGCGAGTAGGCGCCGCTCAGCCGGTCGCCATCTTCAGCATGTCCTGCACCGGCGACTTGATGACGTCCGGATTGACGACATTGATCGGGCTGCCGGCGGCATAAGCCACGATCTGATCGAAGATGTCGGCGAACTGAATCTCGTATTCGTCGCGGGTGACGTAGCCGAGATGCGGCGTGCAGATGACGTTCGGCATGTTCAGAAGCGGATGCGTGGTGTCGCGGAGCGGCTCCTCCTCGTAGACATCGACCGCGGCCATGCCGGGCCGGCCGGCGCGGAGCGCCTCGGCCAGCGCGCCGCGCTCGATCAGTTGCGCGCGGCTGGTGTTGACGAGCAATGCCGTGGGCTTCATGCGGCGCAGATCGTCGGCGGTGACGATGTTGCGGGTCGCCTCGACCAGCCGCATGTGCAGGCTCAGCACGTCGCAGCGCTCGAAGAAGGCGATCTTGCTCGGCGCCACCAGGTGGCCCTCGGCCTTGGCGCGGACCATCGAATTCGGCCGCGCCCAGACCACAACGTTCATGCCAAAGGCCTTGCCGTAGGCCGCGACCGCGGCTCCGATCCGGCCATAGCCGAAAATGCCGAGCGTCTTGTTGCGCAACGTGGTGCCGACGCCGATCTGCCAGTTGCCGGCCTTGAGCGAGGCCATCTGCGCCGGGATTTGCCGGTACGCCGACAGGATCAGGCCCCAGGTGAGTTCCGCGGTCGCATAGGACGGTGTGCCGGGATGCTGGCTCGACGACACGATCACGCCCTGCCGCGTGCACGCATCGATGTCGATATGAGGATAGACGCTGCGCTGGCTGATCAGTTTGAGTTTGGGCAGGCGCTCCAGCAGCGCCTCGCGAATCCGGGTGCGCTCGCGGATCAGCACCAGGGCCTCGGTGTCCTTCAACCGCTCGACCAGCGCGCCGGTATCCTGGGCATGATCGTTCCAGACGGTGACATCATGGCCGGCGAGCTTTTTGAAGCAGGACAGCGTGCGAACGGTGTCGTGATAATCGTCAAGAACCGCGATTTTCATTCCCAACGATCCCCCACACTCAATTACCGACCGTAACCATAGCCCAGGATTGGCGGCCGGCGCCATTGCGGAACGGATAGGGTCGCCCCGGCGTTACGTCCCGCGGAGGCCCTAATTCATGCGGTGGTCGATTTTTGTCCTGGTTTTGACGGCTGGTTCCGCGATGGCGGCGGAACCGAGGGAGCTGGTGACGGCCCAGAATGCCGTGCTTTGCCTCAGCGCTGATAGCCTGGATGCAGCCGGCGCCCCCAAGGTCGCCAGGAGCCAGGACCGCCTCCGGGAACTGGGTTGCCTGCGGAGCCCTGCGGGCATCCCGGCCACCCTGTTGAGCGGCTCGGACGGCACCTTCACCTGGAGCGTCCGCTACCGGCCGGAAGGCATGACGGGCGGCATCACGCTGTGGGGACGGCCGCACGCCTTCACATTGCCGGACGGCACCGCGCTGCCGACCCTGAAGGCGGAACGATAGCCGGGCCGTCAGCCAGGTTCGGCCGCTTCTGAAGTGTCGGGATTCTCAAGCGTCAGCGCCAGCCAAGAGCAGGAGCGACATGTTTCAGAATCGCCTCGATGACGTGGGCGTTGTAATCAACCCCGAGTTGATTAGGGACGGTCAAGAGCAGCGTGTCGGCCGCAGCGATTGCTTCGTCTTTCGCGAGTTGCTCGACGAGCTTGTCCGGCTCGGCGGCGTAGCTGCGCCCAAAGATCGCTCGGGTGTTGTCGCCGAGGAAGCCGATCTGGTCATCGTTCTCGTCCCCGCCGCCGAAATAGGTGCGGTCGCGGTCGTCCATCAGCGCGAAGATGCTGCGGCTGACCGACGCTCGCGGCTCGCGCTTGTGGCCGGCGGCCTTCCACGCGTCACGGAATATGCGGATCTGCTCGGCCTGCTGGACGTGAAGCGGCTTTCCGCCCTCGTCATTCTTGAGCGTCGAACTCTGCAGGTTCATCCCGAGCTTGGCCGCCCACTCCGCGGTGGCGTTCGAACCGGCGCCCCACCAGATTCGATCGCGCAGGCCCTGCGAGTGCGGCTCGACGCGCAGCAGGCCCGGCGAGTTCGGGAACATCGGCCGCGGGTTTGGCCGCGCGAAACCCTCACCACGCAGCACCTCCAGCAAGACCTCCGTATGCCGCCGGGCCATGTCGGCATCGGTCTTACCCTCGGCCGGCGCGTAGCCGAAGTGGCGCCATCCGTCGATGACCTGCTCGGGTGAACCGCGGCTGATGCCGAGCTGCAAGCGTCCGCCGGCGATGAGATCGGCGCTGCCTGCATCCCCCGCCATATAGAGAGGGTTCTCGTACCGCATGTCGATCACTGCCGTGCCGATCTCAATCTTCTTGGTCTTGGCGCCGCACGCCGCCAGCAGCGGAAACGGCGAGCCGAGCTGGCGGGCGAAGTGATGGACGCGGAAGTAGGCGCCGTCGGCGCCGAGCTCCTCGGCCGCGACGGCGAGCTCGATCGATTGCAGCAGGGCGTCGGACGCCGATCGCGTCTGCGATTGGGGCGAGGGGGTCCAGTGGCCAAATGATAGAAAGCCGATTTTTTTCATGATCTCCGTGCCGCAAAACTCATCCCCGTCGCGCCGCCTTGATTGCGGCGACGTCGATCTTCTGCATGGTCATCATCGCATCAAACGCGCGCTTTGCTTCATCGCCGCCGGACGCCATCGCCTCGGTCAGCACCCGCGGCGTGATTTGCCACGACACGCCCCACTTGTCCTTGCACCAGCCGCACGCGCTCTCCTGGCCGCCATTGCCGACGATGGCGTTCCAATAGCGGTCGGTCTCGGCCTGATCGTCGGTCGCGATCACGAACGAGAAGGCTTCGTTGTGCTTGAACTGAGGACCGCCGTTGAGGCCGATACAGGAGACGCCAGCAACCTTGAACTCGACGACCAGCACATCGCCCTTCTTGCCGGATGGGTAGTCGCCGGGTGCGCGCCAGATGGTGCCGACCGCGCTGTCGGGAAAAGTCTCGGCATAAAAGCGGGCAGCGGCCTCGGCATCCTTGTCGTACCAGACGCAAATCGTGTTCTTTGCCATTGCATGTCCTCTCGCTCTTATAAGTGGAAGTCGCGGCAGCGGGACGATTTTGCTGCATAACGCAGCGAACGACACCCGGAAGGCGTCCCCGCGGGGGCTGCGGTAATTCATTGTAATCAACAGCTTAGCAAAAAGTGGGACACTAAATCATCCCATAGGATCATTAGGCTTTCTGAAGCAATTGTCCCACCGAAAATTCCGAATGGCGCCGAAGCCCCGTGGCTCTTTCACCGATGGACCGGTCCGATCGTCGATTTACCGTCGCAATCTCCAGAGCATGCCCAGACATCGGTCAACTCATTCATTCCTACGAAGCAGGGGACGAACTGGCGGAGATTCCGCCGAATTCTATCGCTTGCGTGGCCTCATTTCCCACGTGCAGTGGCAAAAATGGCGTAATACCGTCACGCATGATGCTCGGGTTGACGTCGCTTTTGCTCCGCATTTCGAAGTGGGGATAAGCAGGACGGAAAAGCCACAATTCTGGAATGCGAGCAACGGCCGGTTTGTCAAATGTTATTACCCTTGCTCGCGGCGCCGGCATCGATCGTGATCACCGTTCCGGTCGTGTAGGCCGACAAATCCGAGGCGAGGAACGCCACCATATGTGCGATTTCTTCCGGTTTGCCGGCGCGGCCGAACGGTAGCGGCTTGTACATCTCCCGCCATCGGCTCGAATCGCCGAGCAGATCCTGCGCGCGCTTCTGCATGATCGTTTCCAATCGTTCCGTGCGCGATCGGCCCCGGATTGATGCCGACAACGCGGATGTTGTCCGCGGGAGATGCCGCACCCATGGTCTTGGTGAAGGCCATAAGACCGGCATTTCCGGTTGAACCTGCGATGTATCCCGGTTCGAGACGTTCTCCGGCACCCCCGAGAATGTTGATGATGACGCCGCCGCCGCGCTTTTTCATGCGGCGTAGAACGCGCGCGTCATGTTGATGTAGCCGAACACCTTCAGTCCCAGCTGCGCCAGCGCTTGTCGTCGATCTCGTTAAGTCGGCCGGCCGGAATGGCGCCGCATTGTTGACCAGATATCGATGTCGGATGTTCCGCCGCAAGTTGCGCAATCGAAGCTTGGGAGATGTCGAGCGCATGTGTCACCACGGAAACGCCGTTTGGAGAGCGCTGCCGGCAGCCGATGTCCGCCGCGGTGCGCGAGACCAGGATCAGGTTGCAGCCCTCTTCGGCGAGCGCCTCAGCGATGGCGAAACCGATACCCTTGGAAGCGCCGGTGATCAGAGCGGTGCGGCCGCGTAGCTTCAGGTCCATGTCATTGCCCTCCGTTGGCCGTTCCGCGCGGCCGGCCGTCCGAGGGCAGGTGGCGGAAGTAGGCGAGAATCTCATCGACGGGTACGACATCGGCGTAACGCGCATCCAGGTCTCGCAGATGCACGGCATGGAGCGCCGCATCAAAATCGCCGACGGCGTCTTCGGCGACGATCGTGCGATAGCTGTGCTGCATGGCATCGACGGCGGTTGCGCGCACGCACACGCTGGTGGTGCATCCGGATATGACGATGGTGTCGATGCGGCGCGTCTGAAGCTCCTGGTGCAGAGTCGGTGCCGAAGAATGCCGACGGAAAACGTTTCACGATGACGGGTTCTTGGGCTCTCGGTTCGAGAACCGGGTCGATGGCCACGGCTTCGCTGCCGAGCTTGCAGCAGCTCAGCCAGGGCACCTTTTTGCCCCAGAATCCGGAATCGCGTTCGGGGTCGGCATAAGCAATGGTGGTGTAGAAAACCGGCACGCTATTCTCGCGTGCACCAGCCAACAGCCGCCGGGTTTGCGCCAGCTCGGCGGCAAAATCGCCCCCGGGAAACTCCGAGGTGCCGCGCGTGAAGGCATTGCTGAAGTCGATCACGACCATGGCTGGGTTTTGGCCGGTGCCGACCGCGTGGCGATAGCCGCGCCGGTCGTAAAACCGCAGGATCGTTTCAGCGCCCGGAACCTTGGTGTCCTTGATCATCGCGGTCAGCTCCGCGTGTCGACGAAGCGTGTGGCCTTCGTTTGCCGGGCCGCATCGTAGATGTCCTTGGCATCGACGAATTCGATCCGCGGCCGTACGCGGATGGCGTCTCGGGTTCGGGCCACGATGGTTCCGGCAAGCGCGTCGCGGTCGGCGCCGGCGATCCGCACCACAAGTTCGTCCATCGAAAGCGGATCGGCCTGATTTTCGCGCGCGACCACAACCTGAAATTCGTCGATGCCCGGTATCGACTTGCAGCGTACTCAGAAGCACGGCGGGGTTGATCAGCATGCCTCTGACCTTGACGAGGTCCTTGGCCCGGACCACGGGGCCAACGACACGTTCGCTGGTGCGGCCGCAGACCGGGCAGGGACGGTGATCGATCGACACGATGTCGCCCACGACGAAGCGGATCAGGATCGTGCCGCGGCGATTGAGATGTGTGACGGCAAGTGCCCCGCGCTCGCCGTCAGGCAGCGCGGCGTCCGCTGTCGGGGTCAACGACCTCGTGGTATTGAAGCTCCGGCGTCGGATTATGCCAGTCGCCCTCTTCGCGGCACTGCGCGAACGCACCGAGCTCTGTCGAGCCATAGCGGTCGAACACCGTGGTCCCGGCGGAGCCGAGCTCGCGCAAGCACCGGCGCAGATCTTCGCGCATCGCCGGCGACGAAGCCTCACCGGTGATGGCGCACATGCGGACGGTTTTGAAATCCGCGTGCAACTCGATGGCGCGCAGGAGCAAACGGCGGATGAAGCTCGGAACGCCCCAGAGGATCGTTGCGCGGTGCAGTTCGATCAATCGCACGGCTTCGTCGATCGGGCGGCGAACATCGAAATCGCCATAGCTTGCGCCCGGAAGTGCCGCAAAAATCGCAGCTCCAGCCGCATAGGCGTTGCTTGCCGACCGGACAAAGGCGCCCATCGGGGCGGGAGTGAGGGGAAATAGGTTGGCGATCACATCCGTTTCACGAATGTCGGAAATGGCCGCCACCCGCTGCGATTGGAACAGGTAAGCGTTGTAGTCGTGCGTCGTGTTGTAGACCGGCGTCGGGTCGGCGGTGCTGCCCGTGGTGTAGATGATTTCCCACAATGCGCGTTCGTGCAGGGGCAAGTCCGGCAGATTGAGACGAAAGCTTTCAGGGTCCGCCATCAACGCGGACTTGTGGGTGAGCGGAAGCCTTTCGAGGTCGGCGACCGTTTGGATCTGCCCGACATCGATCCCGGCCTCGGTCCATACGCGGCGATAATACGGATGGCCGCGTGCGCAGAGATCGAGCATGGCGCGCAGCTTCTCGTTCTGAACCCGCTCGATCGCCGCAAGCGGCTGTCGTATGAGGTCGTCCATCGCGCTCCGATCAGGCCGGGCGTCGTTTCAGCAGTACGATCTTGTCCATCTGAAACACAGTTTCCTCGCGCTGGTTGATGACGTGGTCGCGGAAAACCACGATGCCTCGACTGGAATCGGACGTGGCCTTTTTCTCCACCACCTCGACATCGGTGCGAATGGTGTCGCCGGGCCGGACCGGCCCGAAAAACTTGCCGCGCTCCACCGCGAGCAGGGCCAATACGGTGTCGGTGAACAGCCGGCCGGTCATGGCTGTCGAAAACGACATCGTCAGGTGGCTCGGGCAGATACGGCCGCCGAAGTGAGTGGTCTTGGCGTATTCCTCGTCGAGAAACAGCGGGACGTCGTAGCCGACCAGCTTGCAGAACTGCAGATGGTCTTCCTCGGTGATGGTTCGAGACGTCGTCGGGTAGCGCTGGCCGACTTCGAAATCCTCCCAATACCCGCCGCTGGCGCTGCTCATTGTCGCTCTCCGCGCAGCACGGCCGTGGCCGAAATCTCAATCAGGGCATCCTTGGCGCAGCAGGCCGGAAACTAGCACGCCGGTTGATGTCGGGTACGAAGTCTTGAAGAACTCGCGACGCACCGCTGCCGTGCCTTTGTAGTTCTCGGTCGTGGTGAAGAAGTCGTGGGTCTCCACGATGTCGTCGCAGGTTCCGCCAATCGAGTTCAGCAGCTTCTCGAACTTCCGGAAAATCTGACGCGTCTGCTCCACGATGTCGCCAGGGGCGGTGATGATCTTGCCGCTATCGTCGGTGCCGGTCGTTCCCGACAGCCAGACCATGTTGCCGACGCGCAGAGCCGGTACATAGGTGTATTTCGGAGACCAGGGCTTATCGCCGGTGACCGGCTCGCGGACTTCGGACATCAAGTCTCTCCTTCGGGTTCGCACTTCAGCACCCGAGCGAGGTGGTGAAGGTGTTGCAGGGGCGCGGCGCTGATGGCCGCGGCTCATGGCTGCAGCGACCGGATCAGTTGATCGGCCATGCCCTCGGCAATTTTAGCAGGCGACAATGCAATGCCGAATTTGACCGCATGGTCGAACCCTATTAACGTTTGAACACAGGGTCAAATTCAGTCCAGCGGGGGTGGCGTTGGCCGGTATCCGTTCTGGGACGACCTTGCCCGCGCCATACGGCGCAATGTCGTGCGCGCGAAACGTTCCTTCAAAGCTTCGACGTGATCGCGTCGGTGTAGAAGTCCTCGGGCTTTCCGGATTTGAGGAAGCCCGCCTTGATCATGGCTTCGATCATCGTCTTCCAGCTCACCGGATCGTTCTTGAGGAGCTTGCTGGTGTCGTCCTGCCACCAGAGCTGTTCCTCGGTGTGCATCGCCTTGACGGTGAAGTCGACCTGCTTGGCGCCTTCGACCTCCCACAGCTTGGCGATGCGCGACACGATCATCGGCCCATCCGCGTGCTTGACCTCGATGACCGAGGCCTTCTCGGCGCGGAGAATCTTCAGCAGCAGCTCCGGCTCCTTCGCCACCGTCTCTTTTTGAGTGAAGTACGCCTGTCCGGGCATCGGCAGCACGTCGTTGGACGGCCATGCCACGATGTCTTCGCCTTGCTCCTTGAGCACCGTGGTGGTCCCGATGCTGACGATATGCGCATCGACGCGGCCCTGTTGGATCAAGCCCCAGCCGCCGGGACTGTTGCCGATCGCCTCGCGCCGGACGGCGTCGGGCTTGTAGCCCGTTCATGGCGAGCATCATGTCCAGGATGTTGTCGGAGGCGCTGCCGTAGTCGCCGATGCCGATGACCTTTCCGACCATGTCCTTGCACGTTGCGGATCGGCTTCTTCGGCGAGCTGTAGATCATGATCGGCGAGCGGTGCGAGATGGTGGCGAACGCGATGATCGGCGCGCCTTGTCCGATCGCCTTTGCCATCGCCAGCGGGTCGCCGCGTCCGTACAGCGCGCGTCCGGCGATGACCTGTTGAACCGCGACCGCCGAGCCCTTGCCGGGCAGGATCGTCACGTCGAGGCCTTCTTTGGCGAAGTGACCGCCGGCCTGGGCGTTCAGCGTCGGCGCATAACCGATCAGATAATTCAGCGGCGTGATGAAATTGATCTGCACGCAACTGCTGCGCCTTCAGCGACGAAGGAAATGCGTCGGGCACCGACGAACGCGCTTCCTGCTGCAAGCAGATGTCGGCGAGAGATCGCGGGCATGATCGGGCGCTCCTTCTTGAACTCTTCGATCACGATATCACGCAACGTGTGTTGCGCAACGTGCGGACAAAGTCATGACGCCATGAGCTCTTCGACCGCGCCTGACATTCGGTTCGCCGGTGTCGAGAAACGTTTCACGACCGACGAGCGAACGGTTCTTGCTGTCGATCGCACGGACCTGTTCGATCCGCGGCGGCGAGTTTCTCGTGCTGCTCGGTCCGTCCGGCTGCGGCAAAACGACCATGCTTCGCATGATCGCGGGGCTCATTCGTCCGAGCGCCGGTACGATCAACATCGGTTCGAACGATCTTTGGCTCGGTGAGCAGAGGAACTCCGCTGTCACCAGGCGAGCTCGGCGTGGTGTTTCAGGATGCCAATCTGTTTCCCTGGTATTCGATCGAGAAGAATGTGTCGTTGCCGCTGAAGCTTCGCGGGCGTCGAGCAAGGCGGAGCGTCTCGCCAAGGCGCGGCAGCTCTGCGAGCTGGTCGGCATCGGCGGATTTGAAACGGCCTGGCCGCGTCAGCTCTCCGGCGGCATGCGGCAGCGGGCGGCGATCGCGCGAGCGCTGTCGTATGACCCGCACATTCTGCTGATGGACGAACCGTTTGGCGCGCTCGATGCGATCACGCGGGATCAGCTCAATCTCGAGCTCCAGCGCATATGGCTGCGGCAACGGTGCACGGTCGTTTTCGTGACGCACTCAATTGCCGGAGGCGGCCTTTCTGGGCGATCGGGTTTTGCTGCTGTCGCCGCGACCGGGCCGCATCGACACCGATTGTCGAGGTGCCGTTCCCGCGGCCGCGGCCGACATCGATTCAGGCGCTGGCCGAATTCCAGTCCATCGTGCAGCGCCTGCGCGACCGCCTGGAAGAAATCACATGAAGCTCAAATTCGACCGGACCAGGCTCATCACGCCCGCGTTGCTGGTGGCGTTCATTCTGATCTGGCATTTTTACGTGAGCCTGTCCGGCATATCGCGCTTCATCATTCCGCCACCCCTGGAGGTGTGGGACGCGTTGCTCGATCTGCTGACCACGCCCAGCACCTTGCGGCACACCTGGGCGACGCTCTACGAGACGCTGCTGGGATTTGTGCGTCGCCACCATCATCGGCGTGGCTCTGGGCACGGCGCTCGGCAAGACGCCGTGGCTTGAGCGGGCGGTGAACCCCTTCATCGTCGCCACACAGGTCGTTCCCAAGGTGGCGCTGGTGCCGTTGTTCATCCTGTGGTTCGGCTTCGGTCCAGAATCGAAGGTCGTGGTGGCGGCCGTGCTCGCCTTCTTTCCGATCCTGACCAACACCGTGCTTGGGATTAAGTCGGTCGATCCTGGTCATCGCGACGTGATGACGGTGCTCAATGCAAAGAAATGGCAGAACTTTCTTTCGCTGGAACTGCCGAGCTCGTTGCCGGCGGTGCTGGCCGGCATGGAGGTGGGCATCGTGCTGTCGATCATCGGTGCGGTCGTCGGCGAGTATCTGGGCGGTGCGACCGGGCTTGGCTATCTGCTGGTCGCGTCGATGAACAACTACAAGGTCGGCATGCTGTTCGCCGTGATCATCCTTCTGACGGTGATCGGCTTCGTGCTCTATCTGTTGATTGGCGATGCTGCGGCGATTGGTGATCCCATGGCACGAGTCGGCACAGATCAAAGAACGGGCCGCGATGGTGTGACGGCTGTGGTGGCATATATTCTGCATTCTGGTGCGAGCAGGGCGTGGTAAGAGAGTCCATGGCCGAGCCGTCTCTCGATGTTCCGCTCCTGGACGTGAGGAACCTTGAGACGCAGTTCCTGACCGATCGGGGTGTGGTTCGCGCCGTCGATGGCGTGAGCCTTCATATCAACGCCGGCGAAACGCTTGGTGTCGTCGGCGAATCCGGCAGCGGCAAGAGCGTCACCGCGCTCAGCATCATGCGGCTGATCCGCGAGCCGCCGGGCCGCATCGTCTCGGGCGAGGTCCGCTATAACGGCGTCAACCTGCTCGACTTCTCGGCCGAACAGATGAGGAAGATCCGCGGCAAGGAGATCGCGATGATCTTCCAGGAGCCGATGACATCGCTCAATCCGGTGTTCACCGTCGGCGAGCAGATCGCGGAATCGATCCGGTTGCATGAGGGGCTCAGCCGTCGCGATGCCGCGGACAAAAGCATCGAGATGCTGCGCGTCGTTCACATTCCGAATCCCGAGCGCCGAGTCAAGGAATATCCGCACCTGCTGTCCGGCGGCATGCGCCAGCGCGTCATGATCGCGATGGCGCTGTCCTGCAATCCGAAACTGCTGATCGCCGACGAGCCGACGACGGCGCTCGATGTCACCATCCAGGCGCAGATTCTGGACCTCCTCAATGAATTGAAGGCCAAATTCAAGATGGCCATCATGCTGATCACGCACGACATGGGCGTCATCGCCGAGACTGCGCAGCGCGTCGTCGTCATGTACGGCGCCCAGGTGGTGGAGGAGGCGCCCGTGATCGAGCTGTTCGGCAATCCGCAGCATCCCTACACCCAGGGCCTGCTGCGGTCGATCCCGCGGATCGATCTGGCCGCGACCGAGCGGCGGCGGCTCGAGCAAATCCCGGGTACCGTTCCGACACTGCGCGGCAGCATCAAGCCGGGCTGCCGCTTCGCGCCGCGCTGCGAGTTCGCGCAGCCGCTGCATTTCGAAACAACGCCGCCGTTGCACGAGGTGCAACCGGGGCACAAGGTCGCGTGCTTCCTGCGATGAACGCAATCGCGCAATCCTTGTTGCGGATCCGCAACCTGAAGAAATACTTCCCGGTTCGCAGCGGCCTGTTCTCGCGGGAGTCCGGCCAGGTCCATGCGGTCGACGATGTGAGCTTCGACATCGCGGAGGGCGAAACGCTGGGCCTCGTTGGCGAGTCGGGCTGCGGCAAATCGACCACGGGCCGCGCGATCCTGCGGCTGATCGAGCCGACTTCGGGCGATATCTGGTTTCGGGACCGCAACGTGACCGAGCTCGACGGCAGGTCGATGCGGCATCTCCGCAAGGAGATCCAGATGATCTTCCAGGACCCATATTCGTCGCTCGACCCGCGGATGACGGTCGGCTCGATTGTCGGCGAGGCCTTGCTCGTCCATGGGCTTGGCGCGCGACCGCAAGGCGCGGGAGGAGCGCGTGGTCGAATCTGCTGGAGACCGTCGGGCTTTCGGCCGAGCACCTGCGCCGATATCCGCACGAGTTTTCAGGCGGACAACGTCAGCGCATCGGTATCGCGCGCGCGCTCGCCGTCAATCCCAGCATGATCGTCTGCGACGAAGCGGTATCCGCGCTCGACGTGTCGGTGCAGGCCCAGGTCGTCAATCTGCTGGAGGACCTTCAGAAGAAATTCGGACTGACCTATCTATTCATCGCCCATGATCTCTCCGTGGTCGAGCACATCTCGACCCGGGTGGCGGTGATGTACCTCGGCAAGATCGTCGAGCTGGCGCCCGCCAAGGATCTCTACATCAACCCTCGTCACCCGTACTCGGAGGCGCTGCTGTCCGCGGTGCCGGTGCCGGATCCGACGGCGAAGCGCCAGCGGATCATCCTTGATGGCGACGTTCCCAGTCCGGTCACGCCGCCGAGCGGCTGTCGTTTCCACACGCGCTGTCGCATTGCGCGTGCCATCATGCTCGCACAATGAGCAGGTGCTCACCGAAGTGTCGCCGGGCCATTGGGTGGCCTGCCAGGTCCGCACCGGCGTCGCCGCGACCTCATCGAATTGATGTCGTTGACAGATCAGCGCGCGGCTGGCTCGAGCCGGCTGCGACGTCGCGCCCCTGCGATTCCGGACAAAACCATAGATCGTCATTGACAGCGCGTTGGCGAGCGTGAAATTGAACTGTTGGTCAAAAGTTTTGATCCCTGGTTCAGAAATCGCCATGGCGCGTAGCAAAGCCCGATCTGGCAGCGTGAAAAGCGGTTCAGCCGCGGCACAAGAAGCAAGCCCGTGCGCTGGAACGGCGCGCCCGGCTTGAAGGGCCAGCGCCGGGAAACCATCCTGCGAAGCGTCGGCAACGTGTTGCGGAATTCCGGGCTGTCGTCGCTCACCATCCAGGATATCGCCGATGAACTCGGGATGACCAAGGGCAATTTGTACTACTACTTCAAGGACAAGCAGGACATCCTGTACCAGTGCCACATGCGCTGCATGGACATCAGTCTGCGCGCGCTGAAACAGGCGATGGCGGCGGACGGCTCGGCCGGCGAAAAGCTGCGTATCCTTCTGGTCGGCCATATCCACGGCGTGCTGGACGATGGTTTCGGCAGCATCCTGCAGACCGACCTGGAAAGCTTCTGGCCGGATCAGCGAAAGCAGTACGTCAGCAAACGGGATCAGCTTGAACGCGGCGTCCGCAGCCTGATCGAGGATGGCGTGCGGTTCGGCGGAATTCGAGTGTGACAACGTCAAGCTCGCGGGCTTCTCGATCCTTGGCGCCATCAACTGGATACCGAAGTGGTATCGGCCGAACGGGCCGCTTGCAGGCCGACGAGATCGCGGACGGCATGGTGGAATATTTCCTGAGAGGGCTTGCGTCGTAACGGCACCGCGCGAGGTGCCTCGAGCGGGCGGCGGCGTCGCAACGGCAAGGATAACGACCATCGGATGCTCGCAACCTAGGAGAGTTGGCGATGAAGACGAGTCGTCCATCGAAATACGGAGCCATAAGCCGTCGCGACGCCCTCAAGACCGCAGGCGGTGCCGTTGCCGCCGCTGTCGCGGCGCCTCGGTGGGCATCGGCCCAGACGGCCAAGCGCGGCGGCACGCTCCGCGTCAGCAACGGCGGCGATCCGCCCGACTTCGATGTCCATCAGTCGGCGACCTATCTCACGCAATTCGTCGGCGCACCATGCTACTCGACGCTGCTGCGCGCTGATCCGCACGACTACAACAAGCTGGTGGCGGATCTCGCCGAGAAGTGGGACATCTCGGCTGACGGCAAGACGGTGACGTTCCACCTCCATAGCGGCGTCGTGTTCCACGACGGAACGCCGCTGACCGCCGAAGACGTCATCTACAGCCTCGACCGGATCCGCAAGCCGCCGCGCGGCATCGTCAGTCCGCGCAAGGGCCTGCTCGGAAACATCGCCTCGATCGAGGCGGGCGGTCCGCTCACGGTGGTGATTCATCTGACCGAACCGCAGCCCGACTTCCTGTTCATGGTCAGCAATCCCTACAATGTCATTGTCTCGAAGAAGGTGTGCGAGCCGCTGGATGCCCAGGGGCAGGGCATGAAGCGTCAGATCGTCGGCACGGGGCCGTTCCGGCTGGCGCAGGCCGATCGATGGGCAGATCTACGAACTGACGCGGTTCGACGGCTATTTCGGCGACAAGGCCTATCTCGACAAGATCCAGTTTTTTCCGATCAAGGGCGAGGTCGAGCGCGGCGCGGCGCTTCAGGGCAAGCAGAATCGACGCCGGTTTCTTTTTTCCCAACGAGGCCGTGCTGGCGACGCTGCGCAAAGTCCCCGGCATCACCGAACTGCGGCGGCCGACGCCGACATTCGTCAACCTCATTCCCAACGTGCAGCGAAAGCCGTTCGACGACATCCGCGTGCGCGAGGCGCTGTCGCTGGCGGTCGACCGCGAAGCCTTCATCAAGACGGTTGGGCCGCTCGCTGGTGCGTTCTATCACAGCATCGGGCTGATGCCGCCGGACAGTCCGTACAGCCTGAGCGTCGAGCAGATCAAACAGTTCGGCGGCTATGACACGCTGCCGGGGCTGGGCGGCAACCTTGCGGCCAACCGCCAGCGGGCGATCTCGCTGCTGGAGCAGGCCGGCGTGCCCAAGGATTTCAAGATCGTCATCATCACCCGCGGCGATCTGCCGGCGTTCCGCGATTCCGCCATCAATGTCGCGGGGCAGCTCAAGACCATCGGTCTCGACGCGACCGTGGACGTCCGCGACACCGGGTCGTTCTACACCATGGAAACCAAAGGCGACTTTCAGCTCGTCGCGCATTCGGTCGCCATGGGCGGCTCGGTGCCCGATCAGATTTTCGGCGAGGGCTACACCAGCTATGGCGGCCGCAACTATGGAAATTGGAAAGACGAAGCGCTCGACAATCTGTTCCGCGAACAGTCGCGCGAGGCCGATCCGCGGAAGCGGACCGACCTGATCAAGAAGTTCCAGTTGGAATTCTTGAAGACCTACTACCAGATCAACCTGGCCTGGGTCGGCTACGGCGCCGCGCACTTGAACACCGTCAAGGGTTGGGTGGCGCTGCCCGACATCTACGCCAACATGCAGATGGACAAGGTCTGGCTCGACGCCTGAGCGGCGCGGCCCGTACGAGGACGGATGTTCAGTTTCATCCTCCAGCGATTGGTCATTGGGATCGTCACCCTGTTCGGGGTCGCGGTGATGGTGTTCGTCATCATGCGCGTCATTCCAGGCGATGCGGCGGTGATGCTCAGTGGCGCCGGCGCCGGCGTCGTGTCCGAGGAAGAGCTCGCGCAGGTGCGCACCAAGATGGGGCTCGACCGGCCGCTGGTCGTCCAGTTCGGCGACTGGGCGGGCGATGTGGCGAGGCTCGACCTCGGCACGTCGCTGCGGACCGGTAATCCGGTCATCAAGGACATCGGCCGGCGGTTTCCCTACACCGCGCAGATCGTCGTCATGGCGACGTTGATTGCGGTTTGTCTGGGCATCCCGGCCGGCGTTCTGTCGGCCCGTTTCGCTGGCACGTGGATCGACCGGGTGTTGCAGGCTCTCAGCATCGGGGGCCTGGCTGCGCCGTCGTTCTGGGTCGGGCTGATCCTGATCTTAGGATTGGTGGCGCTGTTCCAATGGAGCGCCCCGCTGCTGTGGGAACCGTTCTGGGTCAGTCCCGGGAAGAGTCTGGCCCAGCTGTTCTGGCCCGCGCTCGCGGTGGGCTTGCGCCAGCTTGCGCTGATCGCGCGCATGACGCGCTCCATCATGCTGGAGGTGCTGGGCGAGGACTACATCCGCACCGCGAGGGCCAAGGGGCTGTCGGAGTGGGATGTTGTGGTCCGTCACGGGCTGAGCAACGGCTTGCTTCCGGTGGTCACGCTGATCGGTTTCGAATTCTCGGCGCTGTTCGGCGGGCTGATCATCACCGAGGCGGTGTTCAGCGTGCCTGGTCTCGGGCAATACGTGGTCGCTTCGATCCTCAATCGCGACTATCCAGCCGCGCAGGGGATCGTTCTGGTCCTGGCCGGCATCGTCGTGCTGGGCAATCTGACGGTCGACCTGATCTACGGCTGGCTCGATCCGCGCACCCGGTTGCGAGGCGCACCGGCATGACGGCGATCGGATTGCCGGCGGCAGGCGATGATGACGGCAGGGCCGACAGCCGCTGGCGTGCGTTGGGTCGCATCAGCCGGCGGCATCCGCTGGGCGCGTTCGGCGCCCTCGTGTTGCTCGTCATCGTCGTGCTGGCGATCGGCGCGCCGTACCTGGCGCCGTTCGATCCGATCGACGGCAACACGGCGGCGCTCTACAGCCCGCCAAATGCGACGTATTGGCTCGGCACCGACGGGTTCGGACGCGACATCCTGTCCCGCCTGATCTACGGCGCACGGATATCGCTGCTGGTCGGCATCGGCGCCAGCCTGTTCGGCGTCGGTGTCGGCGCTTCGGTCGGCATCATCGCGGGCTATCGCGGCGGCTGGACCGACATCGTCGCGCAGCGGGTGATGGATGCCATGCTGGCGTTTCCGATGCTGCTGTTGGCGCTCGCTATGGCGGCGGTGCTCGGACCAGCGCTGCACAATGTGATCATCGCTCTCGCCATGCCGATCGTGCCGCGTGCGGCCCGCATCGCGCGCTCCAGCGTGCTCGTGCTGAAGACAACCGCCTTCATCGAGGCAGCCCGCGCGACCGGATGCAGCAGCGCGCGGATCATGCTCCGCCACATCCTGCCGAACACAATGGCGCCGCTGCTGATCATCGCCACCGCCTATCTCGGTCTGGCGATCGTGCAGGAGGCGGCGCTCGATTATCTCGGCGCCGGCATTCAGGAACCCCAAGCCTCGTGGGGCCTGATGATGTCCGGCTCGGCCACGACGCTGGCGCTGGTGGCGCCGTGGATCGTCATTTTCCCTGGCCTGGCAATCTTCCTGATGGTGCTGGCGTCGAACCTGCTCGGCGATGCCATCCGCGATCTCCTCGATCCCAAGCTGCAACGTGACTATCCGTGAATCCCAGGAACAATCCGCAATGACCAAAAGCGTGCTGCACACCAGCCTCTGCGACGACCTGAAGATCGAATATCCAATCTTCCTGGCCGGCATGGGCGTCAAAGGTCACGCGACGCCGCCCGAGCTTGTAGCGGCGGTGTGCGAGGCCGGCGGCATGGGCATCCTCGGCTGCTCATGGCTCGACGGTGACGAAGTCCGCCGCCGCATCCGCGCGGTGCGCAACCTGACCGACCGTCCGTTCGGCGTGGATTTGCTGCTGCCGGCCAGCATGGCCGACGCGGCGCCGGATCGCGCCGAGATGCGGGCGCGGATCGAACGCGACCATCCCCAGCACATGGCGTTTGCCCGCTCGCTGGTCGCGAAGTTCGGCCTCAAGCCGGTGACGCCCACCGCCGGCGTGATGTCGCCGGAGTTCATCCGCCGGCAGGTCGATGTATGCTTGGAGGAGCGGATCGCAGTGTTCGCCGCGGGCCTTGGCGATCCCGGCTGGGTGGTGCCGCTCGCCCATCAGGCCGGAATGAAGGTGCTGGGGCTGGTCGGCAATGTCCGCAACGCCAGGCGGCAGGTGCAGTCCGGCGTCGATTATGTGATCGCGCAAGGCTACGAGGCCGGCGGCCACACCGGCACGATTGCAAATTTTCCGCTGATCCCCATGGTGGTCGACGCGGTGAGTCCGGTGCCGGTGATTGCGGCCGGCGCCATCGCCGACGGGCGCACATTGCTGGCGGGCCTGGCGCTGGGCGCGGTCGGCGCATGGGTCGGCACCGCATTCCTGCTCGCTGAGGAGTCCCATGTCTATCCCGGCCATCAGGACGAGATCATCCGCGGCAGCGCGGAGGATTTCGTGGTCACGCGCGCCTACACCGGCAAGACCGCGCGCGATTACCGCAACGAGGTGATCCGATCGTGGGATGAATCGGGATTGCGGGCGTTGCCGATGCCGCTTCAGGGCGTGTTGATGGACGACCTGATCGCGGCAGCGGAGGCGGTGGGCCGTTACGACTTGATCAACAATCCAGCCGGTCAGATCGCCGGCATGCTGACGCGCAAGCGTCCGGCCCGCGAGATCCTGCTGTCGATGGTCACCGAGGCCGAGGCGGGGCTTGAGCGTCTCGCCGCGATGCGGAGTAGGGCATGAACGTCGCGCCGCAAACCTCCGCCGTCGGTCCGCTGGCCGGATTGTCAGTCATCGAGCTTGGTGACGGCACCGCCGGTCCCTATGCGGCCAAGCTGCTGGGCGACTTCGGCGCCGAGGTCGTGAAGATCGAAGGCCCAGAAGGCGACTCGACGCGGCGGCGCGGGCCGTTCCCGGATGGCCGTCCCGATCCCGAGGCGAGCGGCCTGTTTCTCTATCTCAACATCAACAAGCGCGGCGTCGTCCTCGATATCGACAGCGAGGACGGACGGCGCGCGCTCGATCGGCTGCTTGCGCCGGCCGACATCTTCATCACCAATCTGCCAGTGGCCCGCCTGCAGGCCGCCGGTGTCGCGCCGGCGGCGCTTCGTGCGCGG
Source organism: uncultured Alphaproteobacteria bacterium (assembly GCA_963785665.1). Lineage (GTDB taxonomy): Bacteria > Pseudomonadota > Alphaproteobacteria > Rhizobiales > Xanthobacteraceae > Z2-YC6860. The sequence continues at coordinate 288,865 of CAWAWF010000005.1, read as the reverse complement.
CATCCGCGGCTCATCGTGACCACCATCACGCCGTTCGGATTGAAAGGACCGTGGGCGCAACGGCGCGGCGATGAGCTCGTGACCTATGCGATGGGCGGGATTGCCTACAGCACGCCGGGAATGCCGGACGCGGCGAACGATCTTGAGCGGGAGCCGCCGTTGCATCCTGCTTGCTTTGCCGCCGAAACCATCGCCGGGCTATGCGCAGGGCTTGCGACGCTGACTGCCGTGCTCGGCCGGGCCAAGACCCAGGAGGGCTGTCATCTCGATGTCAGCCAGCAGGCCGCGGTGGCGTCGATGCAGCATCGTGACGTGTCCAGCCATTCGTACCTGGGCGGCACCTTCAACCGCCTGCTCAATCCCACAACGATCGGCCGCATGCCGAATTTCTACCTGCCGTGCAAGGACGGCTACGTCACGATCCCGGCCCCGATGGATGTGCATTGGGAGCGGCTGGTCGAGGCCATGGGCAATCCGGCCTGGGCGCTGACGCCGGAATTTTCCACCAGCCCGGCGCGGACCGCCAACTGGATCGAATTGCGGATGCGGCTCATCGATTGGACCATGACGCTCTCCGGCGATGAGCTCTATGGCCTCGCCAACCAGACCCAGCTTCCGATCTTCCAGTTCTATCCGGTCCGCAAGGTGGTCGGGTCCGACCAGGCCCGCGCCCGCAACAGCGTGGTCGACGTTGAGATCGGCGACCGCCACGCCAAGATACCCGGCGCGCCGTTTGCGATGCGGGCGACGCCGTGGACGCTGCGGCGTCCGGCGCCACGACTCGGTGAGCACAACGCCGCGATCCTGGGCGAACGAACGGAGGTGCGGTCATGAGAAACGCACCTCGTGCCCTGCCGCTCGATGGCGTCCGCGTGCTCGATCTCGGGCAATTCATCGCCATGCCGTTCTGTGCGCTGTGGCTTGCCTGGCTTGGCGCCGAAGTCATCGTGGTGGAATCTCGCCGGCGCCTGACATCGCGCACGGGGCCACCATTTGCAGCGGGTCTTGCAGGCAATCCGGATGCGAGCGGATACTTCAACCAGATTTGCAGCGCCAAGAAGAGCTGCACGCTGGACATGACGACCGCGGCCGGACGCGACATCGTGCGGCGTCTGGCCGGCAAGGTCGACGTGATGGTCGACAATTTCTCGACCGGTGTGCTGGAAAAGCTCGGTCTCGGCCACGACGTGGTCGGCAAGCTCAATCCCGGTCTGATCATGGTGTCCTGTGGCGCGTTCGGCCGTTCGGGGCCGATGAAAAACGCCCGCGGCCTGCACAGCGCTGTCAACCTGTTCAGCGGCGTCGCTGACGTGACCGGCTATCTCGACGGCGAGCCGCGCATCCTGGGCGGCGTGCTGCCCGATCCGCTGAGCGGCACCTACGGCATGTTCGCGATCATGGCGGCGCTGCACCACCGCAACACGACCGGGCAGGGGCAGTTCATCGATCTCGCCATGTACGAGGCCATGATGACGCTCATTCCGGAGGCTGTCATCGATCTGACTCTCAACGACGCCGATCCGAAGCGCGCCGGCAATCGCGACAGGTTGAAAGCGCCGCACGGTATCTATCCTTGCGTCGAGCCGGACACCTGGGTGGCGATCAGCGTTGACGGCGATCATGATTGGCAGGCCCTGTGCCGGGCATCGGGACGCACCGAATGGCTCGGCGATCCGCGCTTTGCCGACGCCGAGGGCCGCCTCGCCCATGTCGGTGTTCTCGATGCCGCGGTCGAGAGCTGGACCCGTCAGGTCAATGTTGGCGGGGCGGTCGACGCCCTCCAGGGCGCGGGCGTGGCCGCCGGTCCGATCGTGCGCTGCGATCAACTGTTGGATGACCCGCAGCTCCAGGCCCACGGCAGCGTGATCACCATTGATCATCCGACCGCGGGGCCGCATCGCCAGCTTGGCCTGCCTTGGCAGATGGATAGCCTCGGCGTCGAGTATCGCCGCGCGCCGCTGCTCGGCGAGCACACCCACGACATTCTCACCGGATTGCTCGGTATCGACGAGGCCGAATACGCCCGTCTGGAAACCGATGGCGTCCTGTCTTGAGCGAGCGAGAGAACCGATGGATTTGAAGCTGACGGCGGACGAGGCGGCTTTTCGCGACGAGGTGCGGGCGTTTCTCAAGCGCGAATTGACCCCGGCGGTTTGGAAGGCTCACCGCGATCCGTCCGAGCAAGGCATGTGGACGGTCGATTTCACCAAGGCGTTCCGGCGCAAGCTCGGCGCTGCCGGCTACATCGGCATGGGTTGGCCCACGGAATACGGCGGCGGCGGAAGGAGCCGGGTCTATCAAGCCATCTTCTGGGACGAGATGGAGTATCACCGCGCTCCCGGCCTTGACCGCGCGATCACCTACATTCCGAACGCGATCATGGCGCTGGGTTCCGAAGCCCAGAAGGCCGAATTTCTGCCGTGGATCAGCCGCGGCGAGTTTTCGTGGTTTGTCGGCTACAGCGAGCCGGAGGCCGGATCCGATCTGGCCAGCGTGAAGACGCGCGCCGTCGAGGACGGCGACCATTTCGTCATCACCGGTCAGAAGGCGTTCTCCAGCGATGCGCACATGGCCGACTACGGCTGGGTCTTGACGCGCAGTGAAGCGGGATCGTTGAAGCACCGCGGCCTGTCGATGTTCATCGTGGACATGAAGAGCCCGGGGATCACCGTGACCAAGTATCCGACGCTGGCGGGATGGACCCACCACGCGGTGCATTTCGATCAGGTCCGGGTGCCACGCTCGATGCTGGTCGGCGAGATGCACCAGGGCTGGAAGGTCGTGATGGGTGCGATCGACTTCGAACGCGCCGCGCTGTCGAGTCCGGGCCTGGTCGGATACCAGTTCGATCGCCTGCTGGCGTGGTGCCTGCAGGACCGCGACGGCGGCAGGCTGCTCGACGATCCACTGGTCCAGGATGAACTGGTGCGGCTGGCGATCGAAGCGGAGGGCGCCAAGGTCATGAGCTATTGGCTGGCCTCGCTGCACGCCAAGGGATTACGTCCGCAACACGAAACCTCGCTCGCCCTGCTGGTGAAGCGGGAGACCGCGCGCCGGATGGATGTGGCCGGCTCTCGAAATGCTCGGGCCGTTGGCGCCGCTCCGCACCGGATCGCCCTGGGCGCCGTTGGCGGGCGAGGTGGAGGTCGAGTATCGCGATCACCTTTATTTTCAGTTTGCCGCGGGCGGTTTCGACATCACCCGCAACGTCGTGGCGACCCGGGGCCTTGGCCTGCCTCGCTAGGCGGAGACGGAAGCATGGACATCTCGATCGACGACGACCAGGCGATGCTTCGCGAGACGGCCCTGGCGTTTGCGCAAGAGGCGCTGACGCCGGCCGCAATCCGCGCGCTTGAGGCCACCGAGCACGGCTTCGACGCCAAGGTCTGGCGGCAGATGGCCGAGATGGGCTGGGCTGGCGCGGCATTCCCGGAGGAATACGGCGGCTCGGGCACGGGTCTTCTGGAGCTTGCGCTCATCATTGAGGCGCTGGGACAGGCGGCGCTGCCGAGCCCGATGTTCTCGACGGTGGTTGAGGCGGGCCTGCTGCTGCTCGATGCCGGATCGCCGGCGCAGCGCCAGAGCTATCTGCCGCGCATTGTGGCGGGCGACGCTCTCCTGACAACGGCGATCGCCGAGCCCGCAGGCGGGCTAGCGCCAAGCCACATTCGAACCCGCGTCACGCCGGCCGGCAACGGCTTCACGATCGACGGCACCAAGCTGTTCGTGCGCGACGCCGGTGTTGCCGACGCGATCATCTGCCTGGGCCGGTCCGGCGAGGGCGAGACCGATCTCACTCTGCTGATGGTGCCGCGCGACGCACCGGGACTGAAGCTTCGCCGGTTGCAGGCGGCCGGCGGCGAAGCATTGTGGGAGGCGATCTTCGATGGGGTGACGGTCGATGCCGATGCCGTTGTCGGCGAACCGTGCGGGGCTTGGCCGCATGTCGCGCGGCTTTTGCTTCGCGGCGCCGCGCTAAAATCCGCCGAGCTGGTCGGCGTCGGCCAGGCTTCGCTCGATCTGACGTTGAATTATGCGAAAACGCGCGTGCAGTTCGAACGGCCGATCGGCAGCTTCCAGGCCGTGCATCATCACTGCGCTGAAATGTATCGCGACCTCGAGGTGAGCCGGCTGCTGGCCTGGCAGGCGGCGGCGTCGCTCGGCGATGGGCTTGCAGGCGATCGCGAAACCGCGATGGCCAAAGCCAAGACCAGCGAGGCGATGACGGCTTTGACGCGCACGGCGCACCAGATTCACGGCGCGATCGCTTTTTATCGCGACTATCCGCTCGAGCTCTACTATCACCGCGCCATTGCGGCCCAGGCCGCCTACGGCGACGCCGGCCATCACCGGCGCGCGCTTGCCCGCATGCTCCGCGACGACATCGAACGCTTCCGAGGTGACAGGTCTCATGATCTACCAGTTCACTACGTCTGAGCAGGGCGACGCGCCGCGATGAGCATTTACTTCACCGACGAACTCAAGAGCTGGATCGGTCGCGAGGCCACGTACACCGCGCCAGAGGAACTGGGGCAGGCGTCAATCCGCTACTTCGCCATGGCGCTCGGCGATGACAACCCGCTTTTCAGCGACGCGGCGTTCGCGCGCAACACCCGTCACGGCGGAGCGATCGCGCCACCAACGTTGATTTGCGAGACCAACCAGCTTTTCAAGAACCCACCGGACGCCAACGGTTATATCGGCCACGATTGGGAGCTTCCGCTGCCCAGCAATCGCTTCATGCGCGGCGGCAATGAATACGAATTCCATCAGCCGGTGCGGCCAGACGATCGCATCACGGTGCGATGGCGTCTCGTCGACATCTATGAGCGTGAGACCAGCCGCGCCGGGGTGGTCATCTTTGTCGTCTCCGAGGCTCGCTACACCAATCAGAAAGGCGAGCTGCTCGCCGTCAACCGCGAAACCAACATTCACCAGCCATGACCACAGCGCCCTCACGATACTTCGAGGATGTGGCGGTTGGCGAAACGCTGCCGCCGCTGGAATTCGATGTCACGCTGACGTCGCTGGTGATGTATGCGGGCGCGACGTGGGATTTCCACCGCTACCACTACGATCCGGAGTTCGTCGCGAAGCTCGGCATGCCGGCGCCGTTCATGGATGGCCAGATGGTGGGGGCCTTGATGGCGCGCCAGCTCATGCAATGGGGCGGCGCCGATGCTTTTGTGCGGAAGCTGAGCTATCGGCAGCGCGGCACCGTCTATGCGGGCGACCGCATCGTGTTGCGCGGCACGGTTTCGCAGAAGAGCGTGGACGACGGACGGGCGCTGGCATCCTGCGCGCTGAACGTAACGAAGACGGACGGCACCGAAATCGTGCGCGACGCGACCGCAGCCATTGAACTGGGGCGTCGGCCGTGAGTTTAGGGAATCAGAACAACGCGGCCGATGACGGCGTTGTCCTCAACGAGCCGATGGGCTGTGGCGGCGTCCTGCAGCGGCAGCGTGCGCTCGACCGCCGGGCGCACTGCGCCGGCCGATACGAGGCGCAGGGCCATTTCCAGCTGGCGACGCGATGTGCTGACCGCGCTGCGGATTTCAAGCCCGCGCCGGTAGATCGCCGCCATGTCCATTTCGACAGTCGTTCCGGTCACTTCGCCGACCAGCACGATGCGGCCGCCGGCCGCCATCGAGCGCCGCACCTCGTGGAATACCGCGCCGCCCACGGTATCGACGGCGACAGTCGACGCCGCGTCCACCGGTGGCTGCGCGCACGCCTTTGGCGAAGCCGCCGTCGACCGCCACAACGACCGCGTTGGCGCCAGCCTCCTCCAACGCGCGGACCTTGGCCTGCGAACGGGTCGTTGCGACTACGAAGGCGCCGACGGCGTGCGCGATCTGCACCGCATGGATGCCGAGTCCGCCGGCGCCGGAGATCAGCACGCGCTCGCCCGGCTGCACCCGGCCGGTGTCGCACACGGCGTTGAAGGCGGTCCCGACCGGGCAGCCGACAATGGCACCGGCCGCGAAGTCGACGTTGTCCGGGAGGTGAACCAGGTTGTCGTCATTGACGAGAACGTATTCGGCGTAACCGCCCGATGCCTCCTGGCCCAGAAAGCGCAAATCCGGACACAACGTCTCGCGAGCGGTCCGGCACATCGAACAGCAACCGCAGACATACTCGCGCTGCGTCGAACAGACACGCTCGCCGATCGTCAGACCTCGCGCATCGGGACCGAGCTCTATCACCTCGCCGGAAATCTCATGGCCCAACACCAGCGGGTCGGCCAGGCCCCGGCGGTGCGGTCCCTGCCTGACCAAGATATCGCGCCGGCATACGCCGCAGGCTCGCACGCGGACCAGAACCTGGCGCCCCTTCGGCGCGGGCGGCGCGTCGATGTCGCCGAAAACCAGGACCTCGGGCGAGCCATGCCCCTGAGTGACGATAGCTTTCATGGCGTTCCGCAAATCACGTTGACGTCTCCTGTCGCGAGCCTGAGCTTATCATCTAGCAGAACAATGGCCGCAAGCGAGAACGGAAATGGCGCCAAGCTAAGCGCACGCAGGAGAGGCTGACCATGGCGACGATCCAACGTCGGTCCAATCTCGCCAACCGGCGCATGGTTCTTAAAGCCGGCGGCGCGTTGGCGGCGGCTCTGGCGGGGCCCGGCATGGCTTCCGCGCAAAGTCCCAAGCGTGGCGGAACGCTGCGGGTCAGCAATGGCGGCGATCCGCCCGACTTCGACGTCCACCAGACCGTGACGTATCTCACGCAGTTTATCGGCGCGCCGTGCTACTCGACCTTGCTGCGGATCGATGGCGGCGATTACAATCGGCTCGCACCGGACCTTGCCGAGACCTGGCAGGTGGCGGCAGATAAAAAGACGATCACGTTCCAGCTCCGCCGCGGCGTCGTCTTCCACAACGGCATGCCGATGACGGCCGAGGACGTCATCTACAGTCTCGATCGCATCCGCAAGCCGCCGTCGGGAATCATCAGCCCGCGCAAAGGTCAGCTCGGAAATATCGCGGCCATCGAGGCGCCGGATCCCTACACGGTGCTTATCCATCTGACGGAGCCGCAGGCCGACTTCCCATTCCTGGTCAGCAACCCGTTCAACGTCATCTATTGCAAGAAGGTCGCCGAGCCGCTCGATGCGAACGGGCAGGGGATGAAGCGGCAGATCGTCGGCACCGGACCGTTCCGGCTGACGCAGGCCGTCGACGGGCAGATCTATGAGCTGGCGCGCTTTGACAACTATTTCGGCACGCCGGCCTATCTCGACAAAATTCAGTTCTTCCCGATCAAGGGCGAGATCGAGCGCGGCGCCGCGCTGCAGGGCAAGCGCATCGACGCGTGCTACTTCATTCCAAGCGAGTCGGTGTCGGCGAAGCTCCGAAAAGTCCCCGGCATGGTGGAGCTTCGGCGGCCAACGCCGACCTCGATCAATCTCATTCCCAATGTGCAGGCCAAGCCGTTCGATGACGTCCGTGTCCGCGAGGCGCTGTCGCTCGCCATCGATCGCGAGGCGTTCATCAAGACGGTCGGCCCGCTCGCTGGTGCATCGTTCCACAGCCTGGGGCTGATGCCGCCTGACAGCAGCTACAGCCTAAGCCCGGGCGACATCAGGCAATTCGGCGGCTACGACACGCTGCCCGGCCTCGGGGGCGATGTCGCGGCGAATCGCCGGAGGGCCATGGCCCTTCTTGAGCAGGCTGGCGTGCCGAAGGGTTTCAAGATCGTGATGCCGGCGCGAGGCGACGTGCCGGCCTTCCGCGATGCCTCAATCAACGTGGCCGCACAGCTTAAAACGATCGGCCTGAACGCCAGCGTCGACATCCGGGACGCCGGCGCATTCTTCGCGCTGGAGAGCAAAGGCGACTTCCAATTGCTGATCCACTCGCTCGGATTGAGCGGGACCTTGCCGGACCAGATCCTCGGCGAGGGCTATACGAGCTTCGGCGGTCGCAACTACGGCCATTGGAAAGACGATGCAATCGACAACCTGTACCGGCAGCAGTCCCAGGAGAGCGACCCGAAAAAGCGCGCTGAAACGATTCGTGAGTTCCAGATGACGTTCCTGCGGTCGCACTATCACATCAATCTGGCCTGGGTCGGCTACGGCGCGGCGTTCTGGGGCGCGGTCAAGGGCTGGGTGGCGCTGCCCGACATCTACGTCAACATGCAGATGGATAGGGTGTGGCTCGACGCCTGAGCGGGAAGGAGTTGCGTTCGATGGCAGACGAGGTGCTCTACGAGACCGAGGGTGAGATCGTCGTCATCACGCTCAACCGTGCCGAGAAGCGCAATGCGCTCAACGCCGCAATGCGCGAGGGCCTGTGGGAGGCTTGGCGGAGCTTCGAGAGCGATGCGCGGCTGCGGGTCGCCATCCTGACCGGGGCAGGCGACAAGGCGTTCTGCGCCGGGATCGATCTCATCGAGTTCACCGAGACCAGGCTTGGCGTTCCGCCGCCGAACTTCCTTCCGGTCATCGGCCAGAACATCCAGGTCAGCAAGCCGGTCATTGCGGCGGTCAACGGCTTTGCCTATGCGGGCGGCTGGCGGCTGGCGCAGATGTGCGATCTATGCGTCGCCAGCGATACCGCGCGATTTGCGATCACCGAGGCGCGGGTGGGGCGCGGCGTGCCGTGGGCTGCGCCGCTCATCCATATGGTGCCGCAACGGGCGATGCTTGAGTTGCTGATGACCGGCAACCCGATCTCGGCCCAACGGGCCTACGAGCTGGGATTCGTCAATCATGTAGTCGCTCCCGGCCAAGTCATGGCCAGGGCGCGCGAGCTCGCCGGTGATATCCTGGCCGGGTCCCCGCTATTCATGAGGGCCGTCAAGGAGATGGTGGCGATGTCGGTCGAGGTTGGCGCCACGGAGGCGCTGCGCAACGCGGACCGGATTTTCGAGCCGGTGTATCGCAGCGAAGACGCGATCGAAGGGCCGCGCGCATTTCGAGAGAAGCGCAAGCCGAACTGGCGAGGATGCTAGCCGGGGCCGGCCGGTCGAGGCCGCGGGGTTGAACATGTTCAGATGGGGGCAGCGGGACTGACAAATGCGCTCCGAGCGGTGGGCCCATGTGACGCTGTTGACTCCCGGCCTCCTCTGGCTGCTCGCGTTCGTCGTCGTGCCGTTTGCGTTTGCAATTGTGATCTCGTTCTGGACATCGAGCATCTTTGGGCTGACGCCGGACTTCCAATTCGGCAACTACGTCCGGATCTTCACCAATCCGGTTTATCGGGATTTGATCCTCAAGACGCTGCGGGTCGCATTCGTCACGACGGGCCTGGCGCTGCTGCTGTCGTATCCGATGGCCTACCTCCTTTCTCTGATGTCCGGCCGCGCCAAGGGCATCATGACGCTGGCGTTGTTCCTGCCGTTCTGGACGAGCTACGTCGTGCGCTCGTTCGTATGGCTGCCGATCCTGGGTACCAATGGAGCCATCAACCGGGCGCTCCTGGCACTCGGGCTGATCGGCCAACCGCTGACGGGGCTGCTCTATAACGAAGGCAGCATCTATGTGGGCCTGGTTTACGTTTACACGCTGTTCATGGCGCTGCCGATCTATCTCGCCATCGACAAGATCGATCCGCGCCTGATCGAAGCGGCGTCCGACCTCGGCGCTACGCCTCGGTGGGTGTTTCTTCGCATCATCCTGCCGCTGAGCTGGCCCGGCGTGTTGTGCGGCTGCATCATGGTCTTTCTTCTGGCGATGAGTTCCTTCGTCACGCCGCAACTGCTTGGCGGCCCCTCGGGCGTCATGGTCAGCGGCATGGTGGCGGCGCAATTCCAGGCCAACAACAACTGGGCATTGGGTTCCGCCTTGGCCCTGGTGCTGTCGGCGATGACATTTCTCATCTTGCTGGTGGGTGGCCGCTGGATTGGCGTGCGCCAGATCTTCACCGCGGGGCGGAGCTGACCGATGGCACACCCGCGCCATGCCGTTTCTCGAATGTCGATGATCGCGCTGTCGGTCTACGCTGGGCTGCTCTACAGCTTCCTCTATGGACCGATCGTCATGATCGCGTTCCTGTCATTCAACCGGTCCACCATCATCGGCTTTCCGTTCCGGGGCTTCACCTTCGACTGGTACGCGAAGGTGTTGCATACGCCGCAATTCCTCGGTGCGCTGTTCAACAGCATCGGCGTCGGTCTCGTCGCTGGCTCGATCGCGACGGTCCTGGCGCTGGGGCTGACGCTCGCCTTCCGGCGCGACTTTCCTCTGAAATCAGTGGTCTTCAACCTGGTCCTGTTGCCGATCGTCATGCCGGGGATCGTCGGCGGTATCGTGCTGCTGATGTTCTTTGGCTATTTCAATGTCCACTTCTCGCTCTGGACGACGGTGACGGTGGCTCATGTGAACTGGGTGTTGCCGTTCGCGTTCCTGACCCTCTATCCCCGCGTGCACGCCTTCGACCAGTCCCTGGAAGAGGCCGCCATGGATCTCGGCGCGCGCCGGTTCGAGGTGTTTCGCTATGTGATCATGCCGATCATCCGGCCGGCGCTGATCGCGACCTTCCTATTTTCCTTCAGCCTTTCGTTCGACGAGTTCATCCGGACGTTGTTCGTGTCGGGATACGAGCGCACCATTCCGGTGATGTTCTGGACCATGGTGGTCGACGAGTTGGCACCGCAATTGCCTGCCATGGCTGTGCTGATCATCTTGATTTCCGCCCTGACGTCACTGGTCGGGGCGCTCGCCGCCACGCGGGCGGGGCGTTCCGCTCCATCGCGGGGCGGAGTTAAACAAGCCGTTCAACCGTAACCGTTCGGATAACAGGAGGCCTCGCGATGTCGAACAAGCCCCGTCTTTCCAAAGCTCACGGCCTGTCGCGCCGCGCGCTTCTGCAGGCCGGCGCGGGCACCGCGCTTCTTGGCGGAAGCCCCGGCGTACTCCGCGCCCAGGATCGATCGTTGCTGGCCATCATGCCGGGCGTGGCGATGCCCGATCCGGCCAAAGCCGTGCTCGAGCGCAGGACCGGCATCCGCGTCGAGCAGATTCCCTACGTGTCGCCGACCGACTCGGTCGCCAAGCTGTTTGCACCAGGCGGGACCTCTCGTTTCGATTTCATGATCACGAATATGTATTTCGTGCAGGTCCCCCTGATGGGTGCCAAGTCCGGCGACGAGAAAATCCGCCCCTTCGATATGTCGAAGATGACCAATGCCGGCGACATCATCGAGCTGTTCAAGAAGCAGATCCCGGTGCGCGACGGCAAGACCTTCATGATCCCGGTTTACTGGGGTTATGACACGATGATCTTCCGCACCGACAAGATTGCCGAGGACGATCCAGCGACCAAGTCCTGGGGGCTGCTGTACGACGACAGGTATGCCGGGCGCGTTGCGTTGCGGGACGATGCCTATCAGAGCATCATGACCGCTGCTCTCGCGCTGGGTCACAAGGAACCGACGACGATGTCTGCGTCGGATTTGAACGAGGTCAAGAAATTCCTGATCTCGAAGAAAAAGAATTTCCGCGCGCTTTGGACCAAATACGGCGAGGCCGTCAATCTGATCTCCAGCGGCGAGGCATGGGTGATGTACGGGTGGATGCCGATGCGGGCCGCACTGCTCCGCGAGGGAATCCCGGTGACCAGCGCGCGTCCGAAGGAGGGGCTGTTGTTCTGGGGCCATGCGGCCTTCATCCCGAAGGATTCGAAGCAAGGCCGATCTCGCCATGGAGGTCGCGAATACGATGCTTTCGGAGGAATACAGTGCGGCCCTGACCAACGCATCCAACTACGGGCCGATCTCATCCAAGGCCATGGCGACGTTCTCGCCGGAGGATCAGAAGCGGATTGGTCTCGACGTGACCGATGGGAAAACCGCGTTGCTCCCCGAGTTGTGGCCCGACGCGATGAGTGCCTGGATCGAGGCCTGGGCAGGCTTCAAGTCGGCATAGCGGGTCGCCGGATGCCTCCGCGGAATCGTGAGCCATGAGCCCGCAAGCCTTTGCAGCGCTGGCCGGCGATCAGCCTGCCGTGGAGGTTCGGAGCGTGTCCAAGGCCTATGACGGCGGCGGACCAGCTCGCGCTTGACAATGTGTCGCTGTCGATTGGGCGTGGCGAATTCTTTTCGTTGCTCGGTCCGAGCGGGTGCGGCAAGACCACCTTGCTCCGCATCATCGGGGGCTTCGAACAGCTTACGTCAGGCCAAGTGCTGATCGACGGGATCGACGCCGGCTCCGCGCCGCCGTATCTGCGCAGCACGAACATGATCTTCCAGCATCTGGCGCTGTTCCCGCATATGGATGTGTTCGAGAACATCGCGTTCGGGCTGCGCCGAAAGATGGTTCCGGAGCGCGAGTTGCGGGAGCGCGTCGGCAAGGCGCTCGCGCTGGTGCAATTGGGCGAGTATGGCGGCCGCATGGCCGATCAACTGAGCGGTGGCCAGAAGCAGCGCGTCGCCATGGCTCGCGCCCTGGTCAATGAGCCGTCGGTGCTGCTGCTCGACGAACCGCTGGCGTCGCTCGATCTGCAGCTTCGGATCCAGATGCAGGATGAGCTGCGGCGTTTGCACAAATCATCGGGGCGGACCTTCATTTACGTGACGCATGACCAGGGCGAAGCCATGAGCATGTCGGACCGCATTGGTGTCATGCGGGCTGGCAAGCTGGAGCAGATCGGGACGCCCGAGGAAATCTACAATCAGCCGCGAACGAGATTTGTCGCAGCGTTCGTCGGCCACACCAATCTGCTGGACGGGGCAGTGTCCAGGATTGTCAGCGACCGCCATGTCGAGGTCGATTGCAAGGGAACGATGTTCCAAGCGCTTTCGCCAGCGCTGCTGAAATTGGAGCAGCCGGTGACGGTGGGGTTGAGATACGAGCGGGTCAAGGTATCGCCGGAGACCATGAGCGGGGGGCTCCGCGCAGTCGTCGTCGAGCGAACTTATCTGGGGCAGGCGGTGCGCCTGGAGATGCTTGTGGACAATGGTCCCAGCCTGACGGCGGACGTCCAGGACATTCCGGCAGCAGCCGCTTTTGCCAAAGGCGACCGGGTTTCGCTGTCGTTCGATCCGCAAGCGGCGGTGGCCCTGCCAGAATAGAAACCCGCGGCGAAAGGAGAACAACATGGCCGGTGCGAAAGATGCGTTCGCGATTCTGAGGTCGATGTCGGCTGCGACCATCTGGGAGGCCGCCGGCAAGCGGGGCGACATGTCGCCTCGGATCAAGCCACTGTTCGCAGAGGCGCGCGTGGCCGGCCCGGCGTTCACGGTGAAGATGTTTCCCGGTGAGACGCTGGCCGCGGTCCGGGCGGTGGACGCGGCGCCGCCCGGAAGCGTCATCGTGATCGACGCCGGCGCTGCCGAGCGAGGCGTGTGTTGGGGCGGCACGGCGACCTTTGCGGCCAGCCGCAAGGGGATCGCGGGCCTGGTCACCAACGGCACCGTCCGTGATCTTGCCGAAATCCTGGAACGAAAATTCCCGGTCTTCGCGACCGGCACCAGTCTCGTGGCAGGGCTGCGAGGCCATCCTGGTTGGCTCGATATTCAGATCGGGATCGGCGAGGTGGTGGTCCATCCCGGCGACTTCATCGTGGGCGATCTTGATGGCGTCGTCGTGGTGCCCGCGTCGCAGGTAGCAGAGGTGGCCGACCGTGCAGTGGCGCAGCGCGATCGGGAAATCGAAAGAGAGAAGATGCTGCTAAGCGGCGCCACCTTGATGGACGTGCTGAAGTCCGGCTGATTGTCCTTTGCGCGTATAAATGGACCCATCAATCCAAGCCTTCTCAGGCCTGAAGACGCAGTCAATCGCGCCCTATCCGGCGTGCGCGATCGTCAGTTCCGTCATGATTTCCACCGTGTGGCCAGCGAGCGGCGACGAACCCAGTCGCGGCTCAGCGTGAGGAGTATCGCTGCGCGACGCTCCCGGATGAGATCGGACCAGAAGCTATCCTACAAGGTGGCTTGCGTGCCGAGAATGACTGTGGCCTGGGACGACAACACCCCGCCGTTGCCGTGAGCCAGCGCGACATCGCAATCTTTCACCTGGCGCGGCCCGCATTCGCCACGAAGCTGGCGCACTGCCTCGACCAACAAGAACAACCCGTACATGCCAGGGTGACAGTACGAAAGGCCGCCGCCATTGGTGTTGACCGCGAGGCTACCCTTCGGTGCGATCCGTCCGCCGCTGACGAAGGCGCCGCCTTCCCCCTTTTTACAAAAGCCCAAATCTTCCAGGAACAGAATAGTGTTGATCGTAAAGGCATCGTAGAGCTCAACCGCGTCGACGTCCGCAGCGCTGAGCATGGCCATCTGGTAGGCGGCCTTGCCGGAGGTGAGGGCGCCGGTCACTGTCAGATCGGGCATGCTCGAAATATTGGCGTGAGTGGTCGACTGGCCGCAACCGAGCACATAGGCGGCCGGCTTCCTGAGCGACTTGGCGCGTTCGGCCGATGTGATGACGATGGCGCCCCCGCCGTCGGTGACGAGACAGCAGTCCCGCACTGTGAAGGGATAGCTCACCATGCGGGATGACAGCGCGCCATCGATCGTCAGCGGTTTCTTCTCCCATGCCTTCGGGTTGAGCAGCGCCCAATCTCGTGCGGCCACCGCGACCGCAGCGAGTTGCTCGCGCGTCGTGCCGAACTCATGCATATGCCGCGACGCCGCAAGAGCGTAGGCGCTCGCCGGCAGGAACGGATTGTAGGGCGTTTCGTACGGATTGATCTCGCGCACGGAGGCCTGTTTGCGGCCGACGCTGCGTTGCGTGCTGCCATAGGCAATCACCGCGACATTGCAGAGGCCAAGCGCAATTGCGCCCATCGCATGCGCAACGTGATACTCGAAGGACGAGCCGCCAACGATGGTCGAACCGAGGTATGGAGGATTGATTCCAAGATACTCGGCGAGCCCCAGGACCGACATTCGGCTCTGGGTGGTGGCTGAGAACAGTCCGTCGACGTCCTTCAATTTCAGCCCGCAATCGTCGAGCGCGCGCCCGACTCCCTGTGCCATCAGATCGAAGACGGAGAGACCTTCGGCCACTTGGCCAAGGTCCGACTCCGCCACTCCGACGATGGCCGCGCCGCCGCGCTTGAGGCCTTCCATTATGAGTTCTCCACCGGAGCGAATACGGGATAGGGCGGCTCATCGCCCTCGGCCCGGTGGACGCGGAAACGCACGCGCTGTCCGATGCGAACCTGTTCGGGTGCGATGTCTTCGACCCGGCTCATCAAACGGAAGCCCTCGTCGCAGTCGACCAGAGCCACATTGAACGGCTTGCCCTCCGCGGGGTGCACGACCGTTGTCGCATAAACGGTGCCGAGCCCGTTGCTGACGCGCCACTCCAACTGGTCGCTGCCGGTGTAAGGGCAAAGCACGCGAGGATAAAAAACCGCGCGTCCGGCTTCGCGGCTGAACTGATAGGCCAGTTCATTGCGCGCGAGATGACCCTGGTATATTTTGAGCGGAGCGTCCTGATTGCTGGGCATGCGTGTCAATCGTCCCGGAATTCACGATTTCGTCTGGATACGTTGTAGCCCTGGTGTGTCGCGGCCATCAACCGTAGTTTGTTCTTGCACAGCACTTGCAGTCATTTCTTGCGCGCTGAGGCTCGTTTTGTAGCTGTGCGCGCCGGATGGCGGCGGCGCCCAAGCTAACGTCAGGACCCGAGGTTGAAGACGCGTAGCGCGTTGTCGCGCATGATCTTGCGCAAGGAGGGCGGGCGGAACTTGAGTTCGGCGATCTCGTCCACCGCGCGCTCGGGATCGATGACCCACCAATCGGTCCCGAACATGAATTTGTCCTGGCCGAAGGTGTTGGCGTAGTGCACGGCGGCGGCGCCCCAATGCTTGGGCGCGTAGGCGTCCCCCGCCATGTAGACGTTGGGATGCTTGGTGCAGACGCTGATCATCTCGTCGGTCCAGGGATAGCCGAGATGGATGCCGATCAGCGTCAGCTCGGGAAAGTCGATGGCGACCCGGTCGAGGGTGATCGGGCGGCCCACAGAGGGCAGCCGCCGGTCGGTCTGATAGACCAGGCAATGGCCGACCTGCATCATGATCGGGATGCCGAGCTCGGCGCAACGCGCGTAGTACGGATAGTAGATCGCGGCGTCCGGCGCCTGTCCGAACCAGTGCGGATAGAGATGCGCGCCGACGAAGCCGAACTCCTTGACCGCGCGGTCGAGCTCTTTCAGTCCGGCAATGCCGCGGGTCGGGTCGATACCGGCAAGTCCTGAAAAGCGGTGCGGATAGCGCTGCACCGCCGCGTGCACCTTCTCGTAGGGGATTTCCGTCGAGCCGCGAACGCGGAGGTCGCCGCAACGAACGGCAACCAAGAACGAGCGCTCGATGCCGGCCCGGTCCATTTTCTCGATGTATTGCTCGAGCGTCAGGCCCCGCCGGTGGCTCTGATCGACCCTCACCTTGTCGCGGAAATTCTCATCGGTGGGCGCGCGACCTTCCGCGATGATCTCCGGCGTATACATATTGACGACAATGTCCACGGCGCCAAAGCCAAACCTGGAACCGGCGGAGGAGAACGGATAGGCCGCTGTCGACATGAATGTGCTCGATTTCGGATACCGATAACGATCGATGTTGCGTGCTGATCGTCTTATTTTTTCACGATTTCGGCGTCCTGGAAGAACAGGCGCTCATCCGGACGCGGTGCCCATTTTACGCGGTCTTGAATGCCATAGGCATGGATCTCGTCGTAAAGCGGCGCGTAGGGCACGTTGTCCTTGCTGAGCTTGAGGATCTCGCCGATCATCGCGCGCCGTTTATCCTTGTTGGACTCGCCGCGCTGTTGCTGCGCGAGCTCCTGCACCTTCGGATCGCTCCAGTAAATCCGGCCGGTGCTGTCATACAGACTGCCGATGATCTGGTCGGCATCCATGATCGAAGGACCATAGGCAAACAGATGCAGGCCGTTGAGCTTGCGATTGGCCCAGAGCGGGAAGAATGCGGAGTACTCCATGCCCTGAAGTTCGACATTGATTCCAACCTGGCCGAGATAATTGGCGATCGCCTGCGCGACTTCGTCGCCGAAGGCGAGATTGTTGTTGGGATACTGCAAGACGATTTTCTCGCCCTTGTATCCGGACGCTGCCACCAACTCTTTGGCGTGCGCGGGATCGAACGCCGTCGGCTTGATGTCGGGCGAATAGCCGAATGTGACCGGCGCCACGACTTGTCCCGATGGCTTGCCCAGTCCGCGGAGCAGGCGAGACGTCAGCGCGTTGCGGTCGATGGCGAGATCAATTGCCCGGCGAATGCGAACGTCACTCAGCGCCGGGTTTTTAACGTCAAAGCCGAGATAGACGACCTTGTTGCTCGGAACCTTTTCGACGCGCAGCCCGCTGCGGGCGCTGAGCGTCTGGACGAGTGCCGGCGGCAAGATGGGCACCACGTCGAGTTCGCCGGACAACAGCGCGGCCGCACGCGCCGGTGCCGAGGGCACCGGCTTGAAGATCAGCGTCTTGAATTTGGGCGCGCCGCCCCAATACTGCTCGAACGCGGCCAGCTCGATGTGATCGTCCTTCACCCACCGCACGACCTTGAACGGTCCGGAGCCAACCGGTTCGAGAGCGAATTTGGCGGCGCCGATTTGCTCGAAAGCCTGCTTGGGAAGAATTGAAATCAATGACACCTGCCGGTCGAACGGTGCGAAAGGCTCGCTGAGCGTGAACTTCACCTTGTCCGAGCCGACCGCTTCGACCGACTTCACCTTGTTGATGTAGGTCCGGACCGGGGACTTTGCCTCGCCGGCCAGTCGCTGGTAGCTCCACACCACATCGTCAACCGTGAGCGGCTGGCCGTTGTGGAAGGTCACGCCGCTTCTGATCTTGAACTCCCAGGTCTTGGTGTCCTCGGAGGCGGTCCAGGATTCGGCGAGCAGCGGCGTCACCGAGCCATCGGCCGCGATGCGCGTCAGCGCATCGAAGATGTTGCGGAAGACATTCAGGCTGATCGGCGACGTGTCGAGCATGGGATCGAGCGTCAGCACGTCGGAGCCTTGGGAGACGATGATCGTGCTGGCGCGATCTGCCGCCAGCGCCGGCGCGCCCAGTGCAAGCAACGCCAGCACGGCCGTGCCAGAGATGCCGAGGTGTTTCCGACGGAAGGCAAACATCAAAAGCTCTCCTGCAGTGGTTGTCTTGACGCCCGCACTTGCTCCGGACGTCCGAACCGGCGGCTAGGCCTTGGCAGCGTCTTCGCGCAACTGCCGCCGGTCAAGCTTGCCCATTCGATTCCGCGGAAGATCACTGACCATACGGAACTCCTTCGGAATCTTGTAGCGCGAAAGGCTCGCCCCGCAAGCCTGTTTGAGTTCGTCGCTGGCGACGGTCATGCCCGGCCGCACCACCACAAAGGCGACCACCTGCTCGCCCCAATGCTCGTGCGGCAGGCCGATGACCGCGGCCTGTTCGATCGCCGCATGGGCGAGCAGCACTTCTTCGACCTCGCGGGGATAGACGTTCTCTCCGCCGGAGATGATCATGTCGTGCTTGCGATCGACCAGGTAGAGGTAGCCCTCGTCATCGAGACGGCCAAGGTCTCCCGCCGAGAACCATTCTCCGCGCATGGCCTTTGCCATCGCGTCCGGCATGTTGAGATAGCCGGAGAACATATAGTTTGACGTGCTGTAGAGCTCGCCGACCTGGCCCGGCGGCAGCTCGTTGCCATGCTCGTCGAGGATCCGGATCTGCGTTGCCGCGAGCGGCAGGCCCACGCATTGCTGCTTGCGCAACTGATCCGCGGGTCGCAACGCGGTGACGATCGACGCCTCGGTCGATCCGTAGCGCTCGAACAACTTGCCCTCACCGATATACTCGATAATTCGCACCTTCATGGCCTGCGACAACGGCGCGGTGCCGACGATGACGCACTTCAACGAGCTGTGGTTGAAGGCTTGGCGTGCATCGCCCATGGCGAACAGCGAGCTGAAATGGGTCGGCACCATATAGACGCTGGTCGCCGAGACCTCCTCGATCTTGCGCATCAGCCGCTCGATGTTGAAGGACGGCAGCAGTTCGACAAAGCCGCCAAAGAACACCGGGGCCAGCGCCATCAGGAAGCCGGAGCCGTGGAACATCGGCGTCGTCGCGACGGCGCGATCGTCGGGCCCGTAGCAACCGTGCTCCGACGCCATCGCATAGGACGACAGCACGCGGCAGCGATGCGACAGCATGACGCCCTTGGGCCGTCCGGTGGACCCGGAGGTGTAGGGGATCGAGAAGATGTCTTCCCAGTCGGTATCGACCGGCAACGAGTCGGAGCGTGCATCCGCGAGCAGGCTCTCGTAGCGTTCATCGAGGTTGACGATGTGCGGGACGATGTCGCCGACAGCGGCGCGGGCCGCTTCCGCCAGGGCCGGCGCGACAAACAACACGCGTGACGACGAGTCTTCGCAGATGAAGCGAATCTCGGCCGCCGACGCCGTCGGCCCGATCGTGCAGGCGGCCACGCCGGCGCTCGACAGGCCGCAGACGATCTCAAGATATTCGATGCGGTTCGGCATCAGCACGGCCGCCCGTTCGCCGCGTGCCAATTTGAAATGGCCGTGAGCGACATTGGCCAGCCGCACGATCCGTTCCGCAAGGCTGGCGAAGCTGAGCGATCGCTCGCCCTCGCGGATCGCGATCTTCCGCGGGGTCCGGCTCGCGGAGGCGAAGATGCCATCGGCGATCGTGATTGAATGAGAGCTGCGCGGACGGGCAAAGGCAGGCATCAGTACGATCCGATTTTCAACTCAATACACCTCTACGCATTACGGCAACTTGCCGCGGCGGACCTTCCAGAACCGCACGAAGCCCTCGGGCTGTGGCTCCCATTCGATATCGGTGCGCATGGCGGAGGCCTGACGTTCGTTGTAGAGGAAGGCGAAGGGCTTGTAGGCGTCTGACGCAGTCCAGAGGTCCGCGATCAGTTGTGCCCGCTTCTGTGGGTCGGCCGCGGACCGCTGTGCTTCGGCGAGTTCGTCGACTTTATGGTCGAATATGTAGCCGCGATTGCCGCTGCTCGCGAACATGCTGAAGATCGGCGAGTCCGCATCGAGGAAATTGGGGCCGAACACAAACAGGTTGATGGCTGGAAGCTTCCGGACCAGCCACGTCGCATAGAATGTGTTGTACTCCATGCCTTGCAGATTCACGTTGATACCGACGTTGCGCAGATAGCCCGCGATGGCCGTGGCGACCGCGTCGACCGAGGCGATGTAGTCGCTCGGATACTGCAGCAATATCGGATCGGCCTTGTAGCCGGCCTCCTTGATGAGCTGCCTGGCGTGGTCGGGGTCGAACTTGGTCGGCGCGCGGTTGGGGTCGTAACCGAAGCTCACCTTGGCGACGATCTGTCCGCTCGGCACCGCGAGACCTCTGAGGAGTTGCTGGGTGATGGCGTTGCGATCGATCGCCATATCGATCGCTTGGCGCATCTTCAGATCGGCGAGGCTGCGGTCGGCCGGGTTGAAGCCCAGGAACACCACCTTGTAGCCGTCGCCGGTCTTGACCTTGACGCCGGGGCGGTTGGCCAGGGTCTGCACAAGGGCCGGCGGTATCTGAGGCACGATATCGACATCGCCGGACAGCAGCGCCGCCGCACGGCCAGCCTCGCTCGGCACCGCGCGTATCCACACCGATTTGACGGCGGGCGCGCCACCCCACCATTGGTCGAACGCCTGAAGCTCGATGCGGTCATCCTTGATCCAGTTCACCACCCGATAGGGGCCGGATCCGACCGGGCGCTTGCCGAACGCATCCGCCCCCATTTCCAGATAGGCGCGCTTGGAGATGATGGCGATGATCGTCGCGGTGCGGTCGAACGGCGCAAACGGTGCCTTCAGATTGAAGCGGAGCTGCGTGTCGGAAATCCGGTCGATGGTGGCGATGTGGTTGACGTGGATGCGGGTCGGCGACCGTTCGTCATCCATGATCTTCTGGTACGAGTAGATCACGTCGTCGATGGTGACAGGATCGCCATTGTGGAATTGCGCCCCGGTCCGGATGGTGAAAGTCCAGGTCTTGGCGTCCGGGCTCGTTTCCCAGCCAGTCGCAAAGTGGGGAATCGGGTTGTTGTCGGGGCCGATGTCAGTCAGCGCGTCGAAGATGTTGAGCCGGGCGTTGTAGCTGATGATGGCGTGATAGATCGTGGGGTCGAGCGTTGCGACGTCGGACCCGATCGCGACGACGACGCGGTCTTTGGAACTCTGCGCAAGAGCCGCGAATGGGCGTTGGCAAATCGCGAGCAGGGCCGCCACTGTGGTCCGACGAGACAAGCGGGCGTGCATCGTCAGCACGGACACGGCGAGACCCTCATCATGCTTTCACCATGCTGCTCAGGCGGCGCGGCCTTGCCATCCAGCTCGTCCATTTAGTCGCAAGCGGCGGCGTATGTAAACTGTTGACAGGTTTCGGGCGTCTCACCAGATTGGCAGCGATGAGAGTACGTCGAAGGTTACCGGGGTCGTTGCCCTGGTTGGAAAATCCTTCCATCCGGGGTTCCGGAGCGAGACGATGACGTACTTCATTTTTCGCCGGACCTTTCAGTCGGTTCTCACCGTGCTCGGCGTGGTCACCTTTACGTTTTTCCTGGTTCGCCTCGCGGGCGATCCGGCGATGCTGCTGCTCCCGGTCGAAGCCAGCGACGAAGACATCGCGCGGTTGCGCATTGCGCTCGGCCTCGACCAATCCTGGATCGTGCAATACTGGAAGTTCCTCGCCAATGCCGTGAGCGGCGATTTCGGCATGTCGCTGCGCCAGCGCACCTCGGCGCTCGCTTTGGTGTTGGAGCGGCTGCCCGCGACACTGGAATTGGCGCTGACGTCGTTCGTGCTCGGCATGATTCTGGCGTTCGGGATCGGGCTGGCGATGCGGCTGTCGACCAGTGCGCGGCTGCGGGCTGCCATCCTGTGGCTTGCGCTGGCGCGCCAGGCCATCCCGGTGTTCTCGTTCGGCCTGATCCTGATCCTGATCTTCTCGGTCTGGCTGCGATGGCTGCCATCGCTCGGCCGCGGCGGCATCGCGCATCTCGTTCTGCCGTCGCTGACGCTCGCCACCTATGAGCTGGCGCTTTATCTGCGTCTGTTCAACGCATCGCTGGCCGTCGAGCAACGCCAGGACTACGTGCGCACCGCCTACAGCAAGGGCCAGGGGCGAACCAAGGTCATCGTGTCCCATATGTTGCCGAACGCGCTGCTGCCGCTCATCACGGTGGCGGGCATCAACCTCGGGCTGCTGTTGGGTGGCACGGTGGTGACCGAGACCGTATTCAGCTGGCCCGGCGTGGGGCGCCTGGTGGTTCAATCGGTCAGCCAGCGCGATTATCCGGTCATCATCGCCGGGGTCTTCATCATTTCGCTGACCTTCGTGTTGGTGAACCTGCTCGTCGACATCATCTACGCCACCCTCGATCCGCGGGTGAGGCTGACATGAGGCGCAAGCTCTCGGTGTCGCTGGTGCTGGCATTGATCCTTTTGTTCGGCGTCTTGCTTTTGGTTGTCGTCGTCCCGTTTCTGCCGGGCTACGATCCTTTCAACCAGAACCTCGCCGCCGGACTGCTGGCGCCCGGAGAGGCCTCGCTCGATGGCCGCGTCTATCTGTTGGGCAGCGATACGCTCGGCCGCGACGTGCTGAGCCGCCTGGCCCTGGCCGGCCGGGTGTCGCTTTTCATCGGATTCTCGGCGGTCATGCTGAGCCTTGCGATCGGCGTTTTCCTCGGCCTGATCGCAGGCGTGTTCCGTGGCTGGATCGAGAACCTGATCATGGGCGTCGCAGACCTGCAGCTATCGATCCCGCGGGTGTTGCTGCTGATCGCGATCGCTGCAATCGTCGGAACCGGAGTGCTCAATCTCGCCATCCTGCTCGGATTGACGAGTTGGGTGGTTTACGGCCGCGTGGCTCGGGCCATGGCGCTGAGTTTGCGCGAGCGTGAATTTGTGCTCTCGGCGACGACGCAGGGGGCAACCCCGGCGTGGAACATCCGCAAGCACCTGTTGCCCAATGTGCTGCCGCAAATGCTCATCGTCGGCTCGTACGAGCTCGGCCAGATCATCGTGCTGGAGGCATCGCTGAGCTACCTTGGCCTCGGCGTGCAGCCGCCGATGCCGAGTTGGGGCCTGATGGTCAGCGACGGCCAGACCTATCTCGAACTCGATCCGTGGCTGTCGGTGTTGCCGACCGTCGCGTTGTTCATGCTGGTCGCTGGAGTGCAGATACTGTCGCAATCGCTGACCGACGAGAACGACATGTCCGCTGAGATTGTGAAGGCGCAATGATGGCGGAGGTCGCGTCCAGCAGCCCGCCGAGGTCGGCAACAGCGTCAGAGCCGGTTCTCTCCGTGCGCGGTCTCGTCATCGACGTGCCCGGCGCCGATGGTGTCATCCGGCTGGTCGACGACGCATCATTCGACGTGTTTCCGAACGAGGTGTTTGGCATCGTCGGCGAATCCGGCTCTGGCAAGAGCCTGACCATGCTTGCCGTAATGGGTCTGTTGCCGCATCCGGTGCGAATGACGTCGGGCGAAGTGATCCTCCGCGGCCGCCGGCTCACCGGTCTGTCGTTCGAGGAGATGCGCAAGGTCCGCGGCAAGTCGATGTCGATGATCTTTCAGGACCCGATGACGTCGCTCAATCCGGTGCTGCGAATTGGCGTGCAGGTTGCCGAGGCGGTGCGTTTGCACAACCCGTCGATGTCGAAGGCGCAGATTCGCGACCGCACTCTCGAATTGCTGGGCCTTGTTGGAATTGCCGATCCGGATCGCCAGTTTCAACGATACCCGAATGAGTTTTCCGGCGGCATGCGCCAGCGCGCCATGATCGCAATCGCCATGGCGAACGATCCGGATATGCTGATTGCCGACGAGCCAACCACGGCGCTGGACGTGACCATCCAGGCCCAGGTGCTGGATGTGCTGGCCCGCGTCCGCGCCCGCACTGGCGCCGCGATGGTGCTGATCACGCACGACCTCGGTCTGGTCGCGGAATCCGCTGACCGGGTTGCCGTGATGTATGGCGGGCGAATGGTGGAGCGTACCGGTGTCGAGCCCACATTCGCTGAGCCGCGCCATCCTTATACCGTCGGGCTGATCGCCAGCCTGCCGCGGATCGATCGTAACGATACGGTATTGTATTCGATCCCGGGACAGGTTCCTGACTTGGCGAAACGGCCGCCGGGCTGTGCATTTCATCCACGGTGTGGTCTTTCGAACGGGCGAGCCGCCTGCCGCGAACAGATTCCGGCGTTTCGTGAGATCGCGACGGACCACAGGGTTGCCTGTCACTTCGCCGAAGAGACGGTGCAATGGGCGCGTGCAATCGCACCACCATCGGCCGCGGCCCCCGGTCCCGAAGTGACCAGACCGGCCGCGGGGAGTCGGGCGCTGGAGGTGATTGCGCTTCGAAAGGATTTTCACATCCGCCGCCACAACGGTTGGGGGCGCGACACCTTGAGCGCGGTGCGCGACGTGTCGTTTTTGGTGGCCGCCGGACGGACGCTCGGACTGGTTGGCGAGTCCGGCTGTGGCAAATCCACGTTGGGGCGCTTGATCCTGCGTCTGATCGATCCGAGCGGCGGCGCGATCCTGATCAAGGACGATGATATCACCACGATGCGGCCGGCGCGGCTGCGGCCAAAGCGCAGCGAGTTGCAGGTGGTATTCCAGGACCCGTATTCGTCGCTGGATCCGCGAATGACGGTCCATGAGGTGATCGCGGAGCCGCTCCGCATCAACCGCCGCTACGATCCCAAGCGCATTCAGGAACTGCTCGCCGCGGTCGGGCTGCCGGCGGATGCGGCGCGACGCCGTCCGCCGGAATTCTCCGGGGGACAGCGCCAGCGCATCGCGATCGCCCGCGCGCTCGCGCTCGGTCCAGACGTCCTGGTTCTGGACGAGGCGGTTTCGGCGCTCGACGTTTCGATTCAGGCGCAGGTCATCAACCTGCTCAAGGACATGCAGCGCAAGCTCGGGCTGTCCTATTTGTTCATCTCACACGATCTGTCGGTGGTGCACCACATCGCCGACGACGTCGCTGTGATGTATCTCGGCAAACTGGTCGAGGTCGGCAGCCGCAACCAGGTGTTCCGCCAGCCGGCCCATCCCTATACCCAGGCGCTGCTGTCGGCGATCCCGGCGCCCGATCCGGCTCGCGCGCGCGCTGGCGGCCGGATCGTGCTGTCCGGTGAAATGCCGAACCCGATGGCCCCGCCGTCGGGATGCGCCTTCCGCATCCGTTGCTTCAAGGCCACCGAACTTTGCGCGCAGGTCGAGCCTGCTTTGAGCGAGCGCACCGGAGCGGGCCATCTGAGCGCCTGTCATTATGCGTTGGCCGCGACCGGAAGGATCGACGATGCTCGATCCGTTGACAGTTAACAGTGGTGAGGGCTACCGAGACATGATGTTCGATTTGGCCATCGTTGGCGGGGAGGTCGCGCTTCCGGGGCGTGATCCCGAGCGCATGACCATCGCGGTCGCCAACGGCAAGATCGCGGCGCTGTTGTCACCGGCTGAGGCTGTCGAAGCCAAGCGCATCCTCGATGTCGCGGGGTTGCTCGTGCTGCCGGGCGTGCTCGACGTTCACCTCCATCTTGGGCATGGCAAGGACATCGCGCGGCCTCGCGAGGCCAAGGACGCTGCAGTGGAAACCGCCGCAGCGGCGTCTGGCGGCGTGACCACCTTCATTCCGTATCTCATGGCGACCGAGCCGTTCGAGCAAATCTTCCAGGATGTTTGCGACGTGACCGAGGCCGGAGCCCGGATCGACTTCGGTTATCACTTCATCATCTCGACGGAGCAGCAACTCGCCGGCGTTCCCTCTTATGCGGCGGAATACGGCGCGCCATCGTTCAAGATTTTCATGAACAACCGCGGCGGCGAAGGCAAGCGTCTCGGCCTCCCTGACATCGACGACGGCTTCCTGTTCCGCTTGTGCGAGCTTGCCGCGAGCAACGGCGGCATGGTCTGTCCTCACCCGGAGAACATCGAAGTCGCCTGGCAACTTCGCAAGACGGTGATGGCAGCCGACCCCAAGGGCGAGGGCGGTCTGGCGAGCTGGAACGCCACACGGCCGCCGTTCGTCGAGGCCGACGCCGTGCAGCGGGCGGGATTGTTCGCCCGGCACACCGGTTCGCCGCTCTATATCGTGCACACCTCGTCGGCGGAGGCGCTCGACGCTGCGCGTCTGGCCCGCGAGTCGGGCACCCGGATTTATATCGAAACCTGTCCGCACTACTTGACCCATGACACAAGTTGGAGTGGCCGCGACCTCGGCAAGATCAATCCACCGCTCCGCGAGGCATCGGACCGCGAGGCGCTCTGGCAGGGGATCGCATCGGGGCTGATCGACACTGTCGCCACCGATCACGTCCATCGCGACCTGTCATCGAAGGAGGGCGGTATCTGGGCCGCCTCGCCGGGATGCCCTGGTCTGGAGACGTTGCTGCCGGTCATGCTGTCGGAGGGTTTCCACAAGCGGCACGTTCCGATCAGGCGGCTGGTCGAGCTGCTTTCCGAACAGCCGGCCCGGATCATGGGATTGGGTGGCCGCAAGGGCATGATCTCGCCCGGTTACGACGCAGATTTCGCGGTGGTGGACCTCGACGCGACGACGGTGGTGTCCAACGCGAACGTTGTCTCCAGCGCGGGGTTTTCGATCTATGATGGATGGAGCCTGAAGGGAAAGGTCGTTCACACGCTCGTGCGCGGCAAGCCGGTGTTCGAGAACGGCGCGCTGGTGGAGGCCGCGGTCGGACACGGCAGATACCTGCATCGCCGGCTTCCGACTACGTATCGCAAGGAGATCAAATGAAACCGTGGGACGGCATCATTTCGGAAGAAGAGCAGCGGGCCTATCGCGCGGCGGGGTTTGGCAAGCCAACCGGATTCGGCCGCCGTCCTGGGCTGCTGATTATCGACGTCCAGTATCGCACTGTCGGTACTCGGCCGATGCCGTTCTGGGAGGCGATCAAGGAGTTCCCGACATCATGCGGTGAGGTCGGCTGGAATGCCGTTGTCCACATCGAGCGGCTGCTCAAGCTGTTTCGCGCCAATGGCTGGCCTGTGCTGTATCCCCACGTCGCGCCGAAGGAGCAGTTCGACGCCGGTCGCCTCGCCGACAAAGTGCCGGCGCTGATGGGCGTTGCACCGAAAGGGTATGAATTTGTCGCCGAGGTCGCGCCGCTGCCGGGCGACACGCTGGTGCCCAAGAAACATCCGAGCGCGTTCTTCGGCACGCCGCTCGCGAGTTATCTGATCGACAAGGGCATCGACTCGGTGATCGTGACAGGCTGCACGACCAGCGGGTGCGTTCGCGGTTCTGTTGTGGATGCCTTCGCGTACAATTTCCGCGTCGCCGTCTGTCAGGACGCGGTGTACGACCGCAGCCATGTCTCGCATAGCGTCAACCTGTTCGACATGGCCGAAAAGTATGCCGACGTGATGACGACGGACCAGTGCCTCCAGGCGCTTGGCGCATTGGGTTCGGCGCAGAAGGGCGCGGCCGCGTAGGATCTACCTTTCTGCAGGCAAGGAGAGCTGAATGGCGATTGATATGCATGCCCATTGGGTGCCGCGCCGGTTGATGAGTGAATCGAAGGCGGGCCGCGACTGGTACGGCTGGCGGATTCTCCAGGACGGCGCGGGCCGAGATTATGCATCGCTGGGCCAGCACATGCTGCTGTTCAGCGCCTCCGAGGGCACGCTCGATGACCCGATGGGCCGCGCGAAGCGCCGAGAGGCTGAGGATCAAATCACCTTTGAAGCATTGATGCTGACCGGGCTGTTCTGGAACTACCATCTCCCGGAAGACGCGGCGGTGCGGGCTTGCCGCGAGGTCAACGAAGAGGTTGCCGAGGTTCAGAGGGCCTATCCGGACCGTTATTGCGGTATGGCGTTGCTGCCAATGCAGCATCCGAAGGCGGCCTTGGCGGAACTTGAATATGCGGCGGGCAAGCTCAATCTCCGGACCATTGCGATCGCCAGCAACGTCCGCAATCTCAATCTCGACGAGCCGTCGGTGCTGCCTGTGATCGAGGAGGCCGCGAAGATGGGGCTGTCGATCTGCGTCCACCCAACGATCTGGGATAAGGCCGCGGATGCCCGTCTGCCGCGCTACAGCTTTGCGAATTCGTTCGGCGCTCCGCTGGAGTCAAGCATCGCAGCGATGTCGCTGGTCTACAGCGGCCTGTTCGACCGCCATCCGGACGTGCGCGTCATGTTCACACAGGGCGGCGGCTGGATCCATTTCGGAGTTGGGAGGCTCGATCAGCGCTACACCACGCGTCCCGATGGCCATCCCATGAAGCGCCGGCCGGCCGAGTACCTGCGCCAGATGTACTACGATTGCCTCGTTCACGATGATGACTCGCTGGGTCTGCTGGCCAAGCGAGCCGGCACCGACCGCATCATGCTCGGCACGGACTTCCCGGCGAGCGGCGGCATCCTGGGTGGTGCCGTGAACTGGATCAAGAAGTTCGGCCCGTTCTCCGAAGACGACAAGAACAAGATACTGATGAAGAACGCCGAGCGGTTTCTCAATCTCAAAAAGACTGGCTAGGCTCGGCTTCCTGATATCGCGATGAACGCCCTGAGGCCGCCTGCCGGAGAATGACACATCAGATGCAAGACAGCGCTGCACTGCTCAAGCAGATCAGGGCCATCGTCGGAACGGAATACGCATCCGATGATCCGCTTCAGTGCGATCTTGCCACCTCGGACGTGTTCTCACGCAATCCGCAAGCGCCCGCCCTCATGGTGGTCCGTCCGAAATCCACCAACGAAACGTCTGCTGTCGTCCGCCTGTTGAGTGAGCATGGAGTGCCCGTCGTCGCGCGCGGCGCCGGCCTGTCCTACACGGGGTCGTTTGCCATCAATACTCCCGCGGCGGTTGTCGACACGTCGCGGATGAACGATGTACAGCCGAATGTAGCGGACCGTTACGCCGTTGTGGGCGCTGGAGCATCGTGGGCCCATGTCGCGGACGTGCTCAAGCCGCTCGGGATGGCGGCGACACAGATCAGTCCGATCTCCGGTGCCTTTGCGACCGTCGGCGGCTTGGCTTCGCAGGGGATGCCTGCAGGCACCGACGGTATTCTCGGAGTGACCGTGGTGCTGGCGGACGGGTCCGTCGTGCAGACGGGGGCGCCCGCGCATTTCCATCGCTTCGCCGGGCCGGACGTGACGGGACTTTTCCTTGGCGATTGTGGCGCCTTCGGGATCAAGACTGAAGTGGTGCTGCGGATCGCGCCGGAGCAGCCGGCGAGCTTCGCGTCTTTCGGCTTCCAGGACGTCGGCGAACTCCTGCAGAGCCTGATGACCTGCATGAGCGACCGGGTCGTCACGCGCGCCTTCGCAATGGATCGCGTCAAATCCGCGGATGCCACCAAGGTCGGTATCGGTGAAGCGGTCAAGACGGCAGCGGCCGTGATTCGGCGATCGGAAACATTGGCTCAGTCGGCCAGGGATGCTGCGAAGCTGTTGCGTCTCGCGACAAGTGGTCCCGACGAAACGCCATGGTCGCTGCATCTCATCATCGAGTTCACCAACCCAGCCGGGTGCGGACGCGCAGCTCGAACGCGCTTGTGAGATTTGCCAGCTTCATGGGCGGCGGGGCGATGACGTATTCCCACGGGCGATGCGCGCCAAGCCTTATTCGGTTCGCGGTTTTATCGGCTCCTCGGGTGAGCGCTGGGCGCCGGTGCATGGCATCTTCGCTCTGTCCCGTGTCCGGGCCGCGATGGCCGATCTGCAGATGTTTGTCGCGCGCCATGCATCGCAGATGCAGGAACTGGGAGTGAGCGCCTCCTGGCTGATCTCGTCGGCGGGGTTCTACATCGTCATCGAGCCGATGCTGTATTGGCCTGACCAACTGGATCCCTTGCACATGCAGTACCTTTCCCCGCGGAACAAAGAGCGCTTCGGGGGCTTCACCGCCAATCCGGCGGCGCGAAATCTGGTTCACACGATGCGAAGCGGCATGCGGGACGTCATGGACCAGCACGGCGCCGTTCACAGCCAGCTCGGCCGGTTCTATCGGCTGGAGGGTCAGGGTATCCCTGACAATCTCATGCTGCGGCTGAAAGCGGCGCTTGACCCGAACCAAAACATGAATCCGGGCGTGCTAGGTTTGCCCCATGCCGCGAGATAGCGCGACCGAGAACGGTCAAAGGGAAATCTCTATGAGGGTCTTACTGATCGTACTCGCACTTGCGGCCATGACCACGGCGACACAGGCGCAGGACTACCCGACCCGGCCGATCACGCTGATCATCCCGACAGCCGCGGGCGGGGGCAACGACGGAGTCGGACGCGTGGTGGCGGATCGCATGAGCCGCAGTCTCGGCCAACAACTCGTCGTGGAGAATCGCAGCGGAGCCAGCGGCACGCTGGCCACCAAGGCGCTCGCACGAAGTACGCCGGACGGCTACACACTCGGCATTTCCAACAGCGGCACGATGGGCATGGGGCCGTCGCTTTTCCCCAACGCAGGCTACGATCCGCGCAAGGATTTTGCTCCGATCGGGGCGATTGCGGCAAGCTCGATGGTCCTCGTGGTTGCCAATGACGTACCGGTGCACTCGCTCGCGGAGTTGATCGAGTTCGCGAAGAAACATCCCGGCCAGCTGACATTCGGCAGCAGTGGCGCCGGCAGCCCAAGCCACTTGTTTGCGGAGTTGTTCGCCAGCATGGCCGGTATCAAGCTGACGCACGTTCCGTTCCGCGGCCTCGGTCCGGCGATGAACGATCTGATCGGCGGTCACATCACCATGGTCTTTCCGGCGGTGTCGACAGCGATGGGCAATATCCGTGCCGGTTCGATCCGCCCACTCGCCACCACTGGCGAAACCCGCCACAAGGATTTCCCCGAACTGCCGACCATGGCCGAGGCCGGACTGGCAGGATACTCAGCCGAGCAGCGCTACGGCATGCTGGCGCCGGCCGGCACGCCCTCGGCGATTGTTCGGAAGCTCAACGCGGCGCTTCGCGAGGCGCTGAATGCGCCCGAGGTGAAGACGCAGATCGACAACGAGGGGGCGGATGCCCAGCCCGGCGCACCCGAGGACTACGCCCGTGACATAGATCGCGAAGAGGCCAAATGGTCCAGGGTCATCCGCGACACCGGGGCCCTGCCAAAGTGAGACATGAGGCCGTTTGACGGATCACAAGCTGCAAGCCGCAACACGAGGAAAGATATGAGACGGCGCGACTTCATCCAACTTTCCGTCGGTGCAATTGCCAGTTGGCCGATTTCGGCCGCCGCGCAATTCAACCCTTCGCGACCAATCACGATGATCGTGCCATTTCCGGCCGGCGGCGGCGCCGACATTCTCGTTCGCATTCTAACCAAATACATGAGTGAGAACCTGGGGCACACCATCGTCGTGCAGAACCAGCCAGGCGCAGGAGGCGGTGCATTGGCGTTCGCGCAGGTGGCGCGCTCCGAGCCCGATGGGCACACGCTGGGGTGGACGTCGGCGGGCTTCCCAGTCATGGCCACAACGTTGGCGAATCTCTCCTTCGACCCGCGAACCGACTTCGTTCACATTTGCGACGTAGCGGAGAACCCCTTCGTCCTCGTGGTCAATCCCGCAGGTGCCGGCGAAGAGCGTCAAGGAGCTTATCGATCTTGCAAAGGCGCGCCCGAGCACGTTGAACTTTGCTCACAACGGAGCGGCGACGCTGACGAACCTGGTCGTCGAACTGCTTAAGCTACAAGCCGGTATTTCGGTCGTACAGGTTCGCGTACCGGGGCGACAATTTCTCCGTCGCCGATGTCATCGCCGGACAGGTCCAGGCGATGTTCTCCAACAGCCCGGTTGCGCTGCCGCACGTCGCGGCTGGGCGGCTCCGCGGCCTTGCTGTGACCTCGGCCGGCCGCTCTCTCGGCCGCGCCCGATCTTCCGACCATGGAGGAGGCGGGCGTGCCAAACTTCAAGGTGGTGATCTGGCAAGGCTTCAGCGCGCCAGCTGGTACGCCGCGGCGCGATCGTGAACAAGCTCAACGCCTCAATGCGGGAGGCGCTTGCAGGCGCCAGAGGTGGTGACGCGCGTTTCAAGCAGCTCGGCGTCGAGCGCGTCGGCAGCACGCCCGAGGCAATTCTCGCAGCTCGTGGCGCGCGAGATCGACATCTGGAGCGACGTAGTGCGCCGCTCCGGCGTCAAGGTGAACTGCGCACGTCACCGCACCTTGGCCGGCATGATCATGTTGATGATCGCGCTTTTGCCCGAAGCCAATGATTTGAGCGCCTCGTTCAGCGCTGTTTTCAACTCGGCCGGGCGTTTCGACGCGGCGCGAATAGCCATCGACCATGGCGGCCGCCTGTTCGTACTTCACGCCTTTGAGTTCGACGCCGTAGTAGTCCTTGGTCGCGATCGCTGTGCCCGCCGGATAGAATTTGTCGTGATAGTACTGCATCGCGGCGTATTTGGCGTTGTTGAACACCAGGATGAGCAGCGGCAGCTTGTGTTCGTCCGCAAACGCAAAGTGCGGGATCACCGGATTGTAGAGGAAAGTCCCGTCGCCGATGGTGACGACGACTGTGCGCTTCGGCAAAGCGAGCTTGATACCCAACGCATAGCCGAGACCTTGGCCGAGGCCGCTCGGCGCCCGGAAGAAATCGAACGGGCTCTCGCAGATCATGTGCTCGCGGACCAGCCGCGCATGCACGATGGTTTCATCAACGATAGATCGCGTCGGGCACGGCGTCGCGCAGCAGGCGGGCCACGAGCGGGACGGTGATCGTCGGTCTCGGTCTCGGCTTTTCTTCTCGGCGGCATCCAGCCGCTGCTGAAGCTGATCATGTTGTGCCTTCCAGCGGGCGCGACGTGCGGCGATTGCGGCGGCATCGAGCTTCTGGTCTGCGCAGCGCTTCGGTCAGGAGGCGCAGCGTCAGAGCCAGATCGCCTTCCAGGTAATGCTCGGCGCCGGTGACCTGATAAACCAAGGTATCCTTGAGCGGACTGCTTCCGACCGCAACGATCTTCGCATTCTTCGGCGCATTGCTCGGCGGATACCAGGGTGCCTCGTTTTCGACCAGGAGCGCGAAGTCCATTTCCTCAAGGTAGGGGCTCGTATCGAGTCCAAGATAAAGATCGTGCGACTTCGGAAAATTCGAAACGCATGCGCCGGGCGCAT
This sequence comes from uncultured Alphaproteobacteria bacterium, assembly GCA_963785665.1. Classification (GTDB taxonomy): domain Bacteria; phylum Pseudomonadota; class Alphaproteobacteria; order Rhizobiales; family Xanthobacteraceae; genus Z2-YC6860. The sequence continues at coordinate 255,820 of CAWAWF010000005.1, read as the reverse complement.
CGACCACCGGGATGGCGAGAAGCTCAGCCAGTGTCGACAAGCGCGTCAAACGCGTCCTGGTCCGATCCTGCATTCTCGACCAGGATAAACGGGCATCGCGCCTTGGCGAGTAGCGTCTGCCACCTGTTCAATTTCCACGCGTGCGGGCTGAGACGTGGGCGAGCGGCGGAACTGCGCGCATGTTCTCAGGCTTCGACCATTCGTCGATCATCGATTCCATCGACACGCAGAGATAGGTCGGTCCTTGGGGCGTACATTGAGCGATTTCGCCGGCGCGCACGACGCTCTGGTAGAGCGTGTCGACGGAGCCGGTCTGAAGCGCCATCTTGACGACAGGCTCGACAAGCCGTTGCGGGCCGCCGACCACGTTCAGATTGCGATACCACTGCGGTCCGGGATCGAATGTCGCCCTCGCCATAGCCGATCGATTCCCCGGACATCACCAGCATGGGAGTTTCCATGGCCCGCGCGCCGTAGATGGCCATGCTGCCTTGCAGGAGGCCCGCGCCGGCGTGCAGCAGCACGGCCTGCATGCGGCCGGTTACCTGCGTGTATCCCGTCGCCATGGACACCGCGATCGTCTCGTGACCGCAATCCAGATAGGTGGGGCCGGATGCCCCGCTCAGCTTCTGACGTGCCAGCGCCTCCCAGAATGATGGCCATTCGGAGCCTGGAGATGAAATGACGTAATCGACTTTCAAGCTCCGCAACGCTTCGAGGATCGCCTCGCCGCCGTCTTGAATATTTTTCAAGTCCAAGCTCCGGCTTGTTTGAATGGACGTCAGGCAGTCTCCGGTCAGAGAACTTACTCTAAGATTGAACCTGAGATTTTGTGCAAGCTTATTGCGCAGGAAAATGTCGACAGATAAATGGTGGTTGAGGGGTGAGCAACCAGATCAATGCCCGTGTTACACTGGCTATCTATCGTTGAGATGCGCTCTATCCACCATTGGACTGAGGAAACGATGAATAGCTCACGCGTGTCGTCCTTACGAACGGTTTTGAAGTTATGGGCGTGCGCAGTGTTCATAGTCTTCGGTTTTGCTCAAGGGTGGGCCCAGGACTACCCAGCGCGGCCGGTGCGGATCGTGGTTCCGGCGGCGCCGGGCGGCAGCTTCGACGCGCTCGCCCGCATCCTGGCGCAGGCGCTCAGCGAGCGCTGGCCGCAGCGGGTGATCGTCGACAATCGCCCGGGCGGCGGTGGCAACATCGGCGCCGGCGTCGTCGCTCATGCCGATCCGGACGGATACACGCTGCTGACATGGAACGACTCGCTCCTCATCAATCCGAGCCTGTTCAAGGAAGTGCCGTTCGATCCGAAGCGCGATTTTGTCCCGATCTCGCTGTCGATGTACTCCCCGAACGTGCTGGCCGCCCATCCGTCAGCCAACATCAAGACGTTCGCCGAGTTTCTGAAGGCGGCGCGGGCCAACCCTGGCAAGCTCAACTATGGCTCGCCCGGGAACGGCAGCCCCGGGCATCTGTCCGCGGAAATCCTGAAGCAGCTTGCCAAGATCGACATCGTGCATGTGCCGTATCGCGGCGCGGGTCCTGCCGATCGTCGACCTGGTGGCCGGCCAGATACCGCTGGGGATGGTCGCCATTCCTGGAGCGATCGGTCATATCCGGTCGGGCACGTTGATCGGCCTGGCCGTCACCTCGCGGGAGCGCGTGAAGGCCATGCCCGACGTGCCGACCATCGCCGAGGCCGGTGTGCCCGACTACCAGATCAATGCCTTTCACGGCATTCTGGCGCCGGCCGGGACGCCGCCCGCGATCGTCGCGCGGCTGGAGAAGGACATCACCGAGGTGCTCAAAAGCCCTGCGGTCAGCAACAAGCTGATCGATCTCGGCTTTGATCCGGTCGCCGGCAGCGGCGCGGAGCTTGCCGCGATCATCGATCGTGATCTGCCGGTCTGGCGCGACGTGGTGCAGAAGTCCGGTGTCGCGGATCGAGTAACGCCAAGCCCTATCCGGCGTGGGCGATCTTCATCTCGGCCATGATCTCGGCCTTGTAGGCTGCGAACGCTGGCGTGGTCAGGCTTTCGATCGAGCGCGGGCGCGGCAGTCCCACCGCGATCTCGCGCGTGATCCGCCCCGGCCGCGCCGACATGATGCAGATGCGATCCGCCAGCAGGACCGCTTCGTCGATGTCGTGGGTGACGAATAGCACGGTTGTTCCGAGCGTCTGCCAGACATTGAGCAGCAGTTGCTGCATGGCCAGCCGTGTCTGGGCGTCGAGTGCGCCGAACGGCTCGTCCATCAGCAGCGCGCGTGGGCTCATGACCAGCACGCGGGCGATGCCGACGCGCTGGCGCATGCCGCCGGAAAGCTGCGCGGGCAGGGCGTCCGCGAACGCTTCAAGCCCAACCAGCTTGAGCATCGCCCGCGCCTTCGCCTCGTAGGCGTCGCGCGTGCAGCCGCTGCACCCGCGGGTCCGAAGGTGATGTTGTCCCACACGTTGAGCCAGGGAAACAGCGAAGCCTCCTGGAACACCACGCCGCGTTCCGGCCCGGGCTTGTCGATCTGCGCGCCATCGAACGACAAATCGCCGCCGGACCGGGTCTCGAAGCCTGCGAGCAAGATTGAGCAGCGTCGACTTTCCGCAACCGGATGGTCCCAGCAGCGCGACGAACTCGCCGTCCCGGATTTCCAGGGTGACGTCGTCGAGCGCATGCACCGGCACCTTGCCGGGAAATGTTTTTGACGTGGCGCGGAAGGAGATCGTTGCCCATGTGTCAACGCCTGGAACGATTGCATGCGGTGCCAGCCCAGCACCCAGCTCTCGAGCGCGATGATCAGGCGGTCGCTGAGAAAGCCGAGCAGCCCGATCGACGCCATGTCGGCGATGACGACGTCCATGCGGCCGACGTAGTAGGCATCCCACAGCACGTAGCCGAGGCCCGACTTCACCGCGATCATTTCCGAGACGATCACCGCGGTCCAGCCGATGCCGAGTCCGACGCGCAGCCCGGTGAAGATCGAGGGCAGCGAGCGCCGGCAGCACCACGCGCGTCAGCACGTCCAACGGCTTGGCGCCCATCATCAGCGCAGCGCGAATCCAGTTCTTGTCGATGCCGCGCGCGCCCTGGGTGCGTGTTGATGACGATCGGATAGAACGCGCCGAGCGCAATCAGGAAGACCGAGCCCATATCGCGGATGCCGAAGATCGCGATGGAAAACGGCAACCAGGCGGTGATCGGGATCGGACGCAGCACCTGAATGGTCGGGATCGAATGCGTCGGCTGCGAGCCGCCACCAGCCGATCATGATTCCGAGCGGCACCCCGAACAGGATCGCGACGCCGAATCCCTTGGCAACCCGCTCGGCGGAAAACAGCGCGTTGGCGAACCACGTTCCGCTGTAGGGATTGAGGCCCATCCCGGCCGGGCCGAACGCCCAGATCTTCCACGCCCGCCAGACGCGGTCCGGCGTCGGCAGCACGCCGCCGAACAACGAGCCGTTCGTGGCCGGCGGCCTGCCAGAGGCCGATCACCAGCAGCGGCAACGATCAGGCCGAGGACGATCTTGCCGGCGCGACCGTCCGAGAGAAGGCCGCTGGCCAGGCGTCACTTTTTCTGCGCGTTGGTCACGAACGAGCCGTCCCAGTAGTTGGCGACTTCGCCCGACACGTCCTTCTGGATGACGCCGAGATCGGCGAACGCCTTGGCCTGGGCCTTGATCTGGTCGGGCGAGACGACGGCGCCCAGCTTGATGGGCTTCGAGGCTTCGGCCGAGACCTTGAGGTCGAGCCCGGTCAGCTTGGCGTAGGCCTCGGCGAACTTCTGTGGCGAGGCCGCGAGCTCCTCCTGGATCTTCAGGTAGGCCCAAACGATGCGTTCGACCACCGGCCGCTTCTTCTCCGCCATGTCCTTGGTCGTCATCACAAAGCCGAGCTCGGGGCCGACCGCCTTGGACTGGCCGTACTCGAGATTCTTCGCGAAGAAGCCATAGCCCTCCATGACCGGGATCGATTCGAACGGCTCCCAGGACACGATCGCGTCGATCTCGCCCTTCTGCAGGGCCTGGTCGAAGTTGGCGCCGCCGCCCTGGATGTTGACGGCGGTGAAGCTGTTGTAGGGGATACCCTTCTCGATCAGCGTCGCGGCGAACTGGAACCAGACCGCCGATCCCGGTGCGATCGCAATCTTCTTGCCCTTGATATCGTCCCAGCTATCCAGCTTCACGCCATTGCGGCCGATGACGTATTTCGGCGAGCCGCCGACGCCCATCAGGCCCATGACGTTGGTCGAGCCCTGCGACAGCGCGATGGCGAGATCGGCCGGGCCGACGGTCGCGATGTCGAGCGAGCCAGCCAGCAGCGCGGTGCGCGCGTCGGCGTAGCGGACGAACTCGACCAGCTTCAGGTTGATGCCGAGCTTCTTGAGCTCGTCGCCCAAGCGTGACGATCGGCGCCAGATGTCCGACCTTCTGGTAGCCGAAGGTGACATCAACCGGCGGCGACAACGGCGCCGGCTGCGGGCCGACGGCATGCGCCACGATCGGTCAGCAAAGCCGCGAACGCCAAGGCAGAAAACCACTTGCGCATCATCGTCCTCCATCCAATCAATTGGCGGGGAAACCACCGCTCGGCGGACAGCTTGCAAGTTTCCTGCCGGGTCGGCAATGGTCGCCGCGACGGTCGAAACCGCTACTTGCCGAGGATCGCGCTGACCATGGCGCGCGGGTCGCGTTTCGGCCAGCGGCCGGCTTCCACGGCGTGGAGGAAGTCGGCGACGTGCTGGTTGAAAGCGGCCGGCTCCTCCAGATTCATGGTGTGACCCGCGTTCGGCATGACGACGAGGCCCGCGGTCGGAATCGTCTTCTTCATCAGGATGCCGGGCTCCAGGCACGGCCAATCCTCGTCGCCGGTCACCACCAGCGTCGGCGCCGTGATGGTCTTCATCTGCTCGACCAGATCGAACAGCGACGGCCGGCGCGCCTGCACGCCGCGCATGGTCAGCGCCGCGCCGCGTGTCGAGTTGCCGGCGAGTTGGTCGGCAAATTCGCGCCAGCCGCGCGGATCCTTGTTCTGGAACTGCACGCGCGACGGTGCCGATGCATAGCCCTCGGCGGCCTTGTCCATTCCCATCTGCTCGAACCGCGCCGCCGCCGCTTCGACCTCGGCGGCAAACTGCGCCCGCTTGTCGCCGGAGGCGCCGTAGCCGCAGCCGGCGACGACCAGCGAAAGCGCGCGCTCGGGATAGGTGAAGCCGAAGTGCAGCGTTGCGAAGCCGCCCATCGACAGGCCGACGATGTGCGCCTTGTCGAGCTTCAAGCGCATCCAGCACGGCCTTGATGTCGTCGCGGGCGCGCTCCTGCGAATACATCTCGACGTTGTCGGGCACGTCGGAAGGCGTGATAGCCGCGCGCGTTGAAGGCGATGCAGCGATAGCGCCGGCCGAAATAACGCATCTGCTGCTTCCCAGGAGCGGCAGTCGCCGGCGAATTCGTGCACGAACACGATCGGCGTGCCGGAGCCGACCTCCTCGTAGTGAAGCTTCACGCCGTCGTCGGTGGTCAGGATGGGCATCGTTGATCTCCGGAGCCAGAGAGAAGACAGATCAAGAGGCCGATTATCCGTGCGCGACGACACGCCGGCGTCGAGCGTGATCACCGCGCCGCTGGTGTAGCTGGACTGCGGCGAAGCCAGGAAGGCCACCATCGCGGCGATCTCGGCCGGTTCGCCGACGCGGCCGCCGGGCAGCGACTTGAACAGTTCGGGCCAGCGCGCCGGATCGCCGAACTGATCCTGCGCCCGCTTGCTGGCAAGTCCGACCAGCCGGTCGGTCGCGGTCGGGCCGGGGCTCACGCCGTTGACCCGGATGCCGTCGCGCAGGCTGCCGCTGCCGAGCGACTCCGTGAACGCGGTGAGTCCGGCATTGCCGGTGACGCCGCAGATGTAGTCCGGATCGTGGGTTGCCGCGGCATTTCCGATCACGTTGATGATGACGCCGCCGCCACGGGCTTTCATCAGCGGATAGAACGCGCGCGTCATGTTGATGGTGCCGAACACCTTGAGATCCCAAGCGGTGCGCCAGCGCGCTTCGTCGACGTCGAACAGCGAGCCGCCGGGGATGGCGCCGGCGTTGTTGATCAGAATGTCGACGTCGGGAAACTCCCGGGCGAGGCGCGTGACGGTGGCGCTGTCGGCGAGATCGGCGGCGACGGTGCGAACCGTGACCTTGCACTGCGCCTCGATGTGCCTTGCGCGGCTTCGAGGTCGGCGGCGCTTGCGTGACGTCAGCACGAGGTTGCAGCCTTCAGCCGCGAGAGCTTCGCCGACGGCGCGTCCGATGCCGCGCGAGCCGCCGGTGATCAGCGCGAGCTTGCCGTTGAGCTTGAGATCCATGATGGCGTCACATGATCTTTCGAGTCGCGAAGCTGCGCGATTTCGTCAATCGGAATAGCCGATTTCGCCCAGAATGTCCTCCGTGTGCTCGCCCTGTTCCGGCACGCCGCAGACGACACTTGCCGGCGTGCGCGACATCACGATCGGTTGCCCGACCACGCGGATCGTCGCCGCGCTCGGCGTCGTTCACGGGAACGGCGATGCCGAGATGCTTGACCTGCGGATCGGCGAACACCTGATCGACCGTGTAGATCGGTCCGGCCGGCACGCCTTCGGCTTCCAGCAAGGTCAGCCACTCGGCGGAGGTGCGGGTGACAAAGATCGGCGCAAGCAGCGCCTTGATCTCCGGCCGGTTGCGCGTGCGGTCCGCGCCCTTGGCGTAATCGGGATGCAGGGCGAGGTCGGGCCGTCCGATCACCTTGCAGAACGCCCGCCATTGCCCGTCGCCGCCGACACCGATGTTGATGAAGCCGTCGGCGGTCGCGACCACGCCCATCGGCGTCCTGGTCGGATGATCGTTGCCGGCCTGCGGCGGCACCGTGCCCTCGACCAGATAGCGCGCGGCCTGGAAATCCATCATCGCGATCTGCGCCTGCAGCAGCGAGGTCTGGACCCATTGGCCGAGGCCGGATTTCTCCCGCTCGGCGAGCGCGATCAGGATGCCGGTCGCGGCGAAGACGCCGGCGCTTGAATCGGCGACCGCGATGCCGGCGCGCATCGGCGGCGTGCCGGGCTCGCCGGTCACCCCCATCAGCCCGCCCATGCCCTGGGCGATCTGGTCGAAGCCGGCGCGGTTCTTGATACGGGCCGGTCTGCCCAAAGCCGGAGATCGACGCCAGGATGATCCGCGGATTGACGGCCTTCAGGGCGTCGTAGCCGATGTTCATCCGGTCCTTCACGTCGGGCCGGAAATTCTCGACGACGATGTCGGCGGTCTTGACCATGCGCATGAACACGCGCGCGGCCGTCGCTCTCCTTCAGGTTGAGCGCTGATCGAACGCTTGTTGCGATGCAGGTTGACCATGTCGTAGCCGTGCCGCGCGCCGCTGATGCCGTCGTTCGGATCGACGCCGGGCGGCGCTTCGATCTTGATCACGTCGGCGCCGAAATCCGCCAGGATGCGGCAGCACGTCGGGCCGGCCCGCACGCGCGTCAGATCGAGCACGCGGAGATGGGACAGCGCGGGCGAAGCAACCGGTTTCGTCATGGGGTGGTTTCCAGTTTCGGCACCAGGCCGGCAATCGCGGTCGGGAGACGGCCGTGCCAGTCGGTGGTCGATCTGTATACGCCGGACCAGATCGAGCAGCGCGAGATCGGTCCCGCGCGCGTCCGACGATCTGCAGGCCGACCGGCATCCCGCGTTGGTCGAACCCGGCCGGGATGGCAACGGCGGGCAAGCCCAGCAGATTGACGAAGCGGGTGAAGCGGCTCAACGCGTAGAGCGTCCGCGGCGAAAAGCGATCCGAGCCCGGGTCGCACTCGGCGGCGCTCGGCGTCAGGATCGCCATGACGGGCAACACCGCGACATCATGGCCGGCCAGTACCTCTTGCTCGAATGTCCGAATCAGACGCGGCCGCGCGTCAGATGCTCTCGGCCAGCGTGGCATCCGAAATCTCCAGTCCCTTGGCCAGCCGGCGCCGCAGCGAAGGGGCGACGCTGGCACTGTCGAGCCATGACCGATGCGTGCGGGCGCTTTCGGCCTGCATGACGATCATGCAGTGGCGATCGATCTCCTCGATCACCGGGAGCGCCGCGCGGTTTGCGATCGAGACGCCGAGGCCGGCCAGCACCGCCACCACATCGGCCAGGGCCTGGCGGATGGCCGGGTCGGAGGTTTCGGCGACATCTGCAAGCACCGCGGCGCGAGTAATTTTGCCGAATGCCGGAAAGTCACCCATGAACGGCAGTAGCGGCATCATGTCGTTGGCGCTTCGCGCCAGCAGGCCGATGCTGTCGAGCGTCGGCGCCAGAGGCATCGCGCCTTTGAGCGACACCAGCCCGTGGGTGGGTTTCCAGGCCGTGACGCCGCAGGCGGACGCGGGAATGCGGAGCGAGCCGCCGGTGTCGGAACCGAGTGCGGCCGTGACAATGCCGCTCGCCACCGCCACAGCCGATCCCGACGATGAACCGCCTGAGATGAAGTCCGGATTCCAAGGATTCTTGACGCGGCCGAGCCCGTCATTGAAGCCGGACGGCTCGTAGGCGAGCTCGGTCATGGCGGTGATGCCGATCAGGTCGGCACCCGCCGCCTCGATGCGCGCGAGAACGTCACTGTTGCCGTTGACGTCAGGGCCGCAGCCGCCGGCAAATCCGCAGCCGGGACGATGCGACACCGACTGGAACATGTCCTTGGCCGCGATGGTGAACCCATCCAGGACGCCGCCCTGCCGCCGGGCCTCCGGCGCCGAAGTGATCTGAACGAATGCGTTGAGCAGCGGATTGAGCGTGCGAGCCGTCGGTCGCGCGGCGTTGCTGCCGTGCGCGCCGGGTGGCTCCATCGAGCGCGATCCAATCGGCAATTCTGGACTTCTGGTTGCAGGAAAGCTCCTCGGCGCCACGCATCTTAAGCAGCATATGGGCCGATCTCCCGCAAGCAAGTGGTCCCTTGTGAATTGGCCGGCATGCCGGTATCGGTTCGGGATCATTTGACAGGGAGTTCATGTCTTGCCCGACACCCTTGGATTTCGGAAACGGATCGGCCTCGTCGTTCCTTCGACCAACACGACCGTTCAGCCCGAGACCGAACAGCTGCAAGTGCCGGGCGTGACCTGCCACACCGGCCGCGTCACGATCAAGGAGCGGCCGCTCAACACCGAGCAGGCCTTCAACGAGCACATGCAGATGATGCGCGACGGCATGGGCTCGGCGATCGATCAGGTCATGACGGCCGGCCTCGACCATCTCATCATGGGGATTGCGCTGGAGTCGTTCTGGGGTGGCGTTGCGGCGGCCGACAAATTGCAAGCCGATCTGGCGCAACGCGCTGGCGTCGGCATTTCGATGGGATCGACCGCCTCGGTGGCGGCGCTGAACAAGTTTGGCGCCAAGAAGATCGCGATCCTGACGCCGCACCAGCCGCGAGGCGACGAAATGGTGCAGGCGTATTTTGCCGAGGCCGGGTTCAATGTGGTCCGCCTCAAGGGACTCAAATGCACCACGCCGCGCCTGATCGCGCAGGTGCCGGCGCAGGATATCCGCAATGCGCTGCGCGAGCTGGACGGCGCCGACGTCGATGCGTTGCTCGCGCTGGGGACGGCGTTGCCGGCGTCAGGCGTTGCCGCGGATGCGGAGCGCTGGCTGGGCAAGCCCGTCCTTGCGGTCAACGTGGTTTCGTTCTGGGATGCGATCCGCCGATGCGGCATCGATGACCGTGTGCGCGGTCATGGCCGGATCCTGGAAGAGTTCTAGGTCAAGGCGCCTTGAGGCCCGCCACCGCGACGGCGTCCGCCCATGTGGCGGTGTCGGCCTTGATCATGGCGGCGAATTGATCGGGTGTGTTGCCGAGCGGGTCGGCGCCGGCACTCTTGAGGCGGTCCCCGAACTGCGGGTCCTTGACGGCGCGGCCGATCTCGCCGGCAACCTTGTCGATGATGTCGCGCGGCGTGTTGGCGGGCGCCACCAAGCCGTTCCAGGTCAGCACGTTGAAGCCGGGAAAGCCGGATTCCGCCACCGTCGGGACATCCGGGGCCTTCGGTTCGCGCTTCTCGCTGGAAACCGCAAGCAGGCGGATCGCGCCGCTGGCGGCATGCGGCAGCGCGTCGGAGACATTTGAAAACATGGTCTGCAGATGTCCAGCGATCACGTCGTTCATAGCCGGCGCGTTGCCGCGGTAGCTGACATTCGTCATCTCGAGGCCGGCGCGCTTGGCAAAAAGCGCCATAGCGAGGTGGGTGACGCTGCCGGCGGTGCCTTCGGCATACGTCATCTTGGCGTTCTGCGCCTTCACGTAGGCGATGAATTCCGCGACGGTTTTCGGTGGGAAATCCTTGTTGACGACGAGCACGAAGCCGTTGATCGCGACCGCGCTGATCGGTGCGAAATCCTTGATCGGATCGTGATTGAGCTTCGCCATCGCAGGGGCGATTGTCATCGGAGGAGTGACCGCCCATAGCAGGGTGTAGCCGTCCGCCGGCGACCGCGCCACGGTGTCGGCGGCGAGCGCCCCATTGGCGCCGACCCGGTTCTCGACGATGAAGCTCTGCCCGAAAGCCTCGGTGAGGCGCTGGGCGACGACGCGCGCCATGACGTCGGAATTTCCGCCGGCCGCGTAGGGGACGACAATCTTGACTGGCCGCGTCGGCCAGGACTGCGCCTCGCCCCGACGGACGTCAATGCCGCCAGGATCAGCATGGCCGCGAACATCGGGCGTAGCATCATTGATCAGCTCCGTGGGCCGCTTCCCCATTACGCCGGCGGGCAATAACGTGCGACAGTTTTGCGGACGCATCAAGTCGCAGGCTCGCATGGCAGCAGCGACAAGTGGGCGCGGACTGCGCCGTCACCTCCGGAGCGAGCATGGAATTTGCAAAACCGATTTTGATCACGGGCGCATCCGGCAAGACCGGACAGCGCGTCGTCGCGGCGGTCGCCAGGAAAGGCGGCATGGTGCGTGCCTTTGTCAGGCGCCCCGAGGCCGGCGCAGCCTTGAAGGACGCCGGCGTGGCCGAGATCGCACTGGGTGATCTGACCGATCATGAATCATTGCGGCGGGCGATGGCGGGCGTCGGCCAGGTGCTGCACATCTGCCCGCCGATGCACCCGCAGGAAGACACCATCGCGCGCGCCATGATCGAACTGGCGCGCGAGCAATCGGTCGACCGCTTTGTGCTCTATTCGGTGCTGCATCCGTTGCTGGCGGACGTTCCGCATCATGCCCGCAAGCTGGAAGCGGAGCGCGCGTTGATCGGCTCGGAGTTGAACTACACGATCCTGCAGCCGAGCCGGTATATGCAGCACCTCGTCCCGATCTGGAAGACGGTGCTGGCGACCGGCGTTCACAGCATGCCGTTTCGCACGACGGCTCGTTTCAGCGTGGTCGACCTTGCGGACTTGGCCGAAGCGACTGCCCGCATTATGACGGAGCCCGGCCATGAGGGCGCCACTTACCAACTCGCCGGGCCGCGGCCACTCAGCCAGGAGGACATGGCGGAGATTCTCACTCGCGTGCTCGGCCGCCCAATCCGCGCTCAAGCGAAACCCCTTGATGAGTTCCGACGCGACGCCGCAGCCGCCGGAATGCCCGCCGAACGGATTGAAACAATGTGTCGGATGAACGCCCACTACGATGCACATGGACTGATTGGAAATCCCAATGTGTTGCGCTGGGTCCTCAAGCGCGAGCCGACCGGCTTCGATGCATTTGTTGTTCGCGAGATGCCGAGGTGATCGGATGGGAGACTCGAATCTCAGTTGATTTTAATGTCGGGACGAAGCGGAGCCTTCTCAGCCGGCCCGATTTGCGATGGGACGATCCGTGAAAAATGGATATGCGGCGGCGATACTTAGCGCAGTGAATTGTTGACGTCGTACGAAATGTCGTACTAGCAATTTCGGCTCAGTGAGGATGCGATTCCACTTTTTGCAGGTGGGACAATTTCGCTGAAAAGCGCAGTAGATTCAATTGCCTGCCTACAAAATCTTTGGCGTCCCCACGGGGAATCGAACCCCGGTCTTCACCGTGAAAGGGTGATGTCCTGACCGCTAGACGATGGGGACGCAAGGTGCCAGCATCGGACGAAGCGACCTATAAAGGCCCCGCGCCGGACCGGCAAGACGTCACCACTTGCCGGTGTTGGCCATCGACGCCCAGGGTTCCTTGGGCGGCTGTGGCTTGCCCTTCTGCAACAGCTCGATCGAATGCTTGTCGGGCGAGCGGACGAACGCCATGTTGCCGTCGCGTGGCGGGCGGTTGATGGCGACGCCGCCCTTTTGCAGCTTCTCGCAAGTCGCATAGATGTCGTCGACCTCGTAGGCGAGGTGGCCGAAATAGCGCGCCTCGCCATAGTCCTCGGTGTCCCAGTTGAAGGTCAGCTCGACGCAGGGGCTGTCGCGTCGGCCGGCGTCGAGCGCGGCCTTGGCGGTAGCCGCATCATCCGGCGCCGCCAGGAACACCAGCGTGTACTTGTTCTTGTCATCGACCCGGCGGCGGATTTCCTGGAGACCGAGCAGGTTGACATAGAAGTTCAGCGCCGCATCGAGATTGCGCACGCGTAGCATGGTGTGCAGGAATTGCATTTGGGACCTCATACCGTGACACCGGCCCGACCGGCCGCATTAAGATGACTATATAGATGATCGCGCCCGATCTTGAGACCGGCATTTCCCATCTGCGCCGGATGGTGGAGGAAGCGGGCGTGGTGGTGCCTTTCACCGGCGCCGGCATCTCCACCGAATGTGGGATTCCCGACTTTCGTTCGCCCGGCGGCATCTGGACCAAGATGCGGCCGATCGAATTCCAGGACTTCCTGGCCAGCGGCGCGATGCGGGACGAAAGCTGGCGGCGGCGGTTCGCCATGGAGGAACAGTTCGGCGGCGCCAAGCCCGGCCGCGGCCATCGGGCGCTGGCCTCTCTCTATGAGAGGGGCAAGATCCCGGGGATCATCACCCAGAACATCGACAACCTGCACCAGGCGTCGGGGTTTGCGCCCGGGGATGTGGTTGAGTTGCATGGCAACACCACCTACGCGACCTGCCTCGATTGCGAAAAACGCTACGAACTGTCGTGGGTGAAGCAGAGTCTCGACCAAAGCGGCGGACGTTCGCCGGAATGTACCGTGTGCGACGGCTTCATCAAGACCGCCACTGTGTCATTCGGCCAGGCGATGCCGGAGGCGGCGATGCGGCGGGCGCAGGAGCTGACCGATTCGTGCGACCTCTTCCTCGCCATCGGCTCCTCGCTTGTGGTCTGGCCGGCGGCCGGCTTTCCGCTGGCGGCGAAGAAGAACGGCGCGCGGCTGGTCATCATCAACCGGGACTCGACCGACTTCGATGAGATCGCCGACCTGGTGGTGCATGACGATATCGGCGCGACGCTCAACTCCTTCATCGCGCACTGACCGCGCTGCGATATCCACGCGTTTTTCACAGGGCACATACACATTACGTTGCGCAACCGTATGGCCGGTGCGACTGTTCATTGCGTTAGAGAGATTCGCGGCAGCGTCCATCAAGAGACGAAAAAAGGGGCACCGAGCGTCGTCATGGCGTCGGACGGAATTCCAAAAAGCTTGGGGCTAGAGCCAGATGCGCTCGGCGATGTCTCTGACGAGACCGCCACCGTCATCGAGCTCTCCGGCGTCATCAAATGGTTCGATGTCTCCAAAGGATATGGATTCATCGTTCCGGACAACGGCTTGCCCGACATCCTGCTGCACGTGACGTGCTTGCGTCGCGACGGCTTCCAGACCGCCTATGAGGGCGCGCGGATCGTCGCCGAGGTGCTGCAGCGGCCGAAGGGCTTGCAGTGCTTCCGCATCCTGTCGATGGACGATTCGACGGCGATCCATCCTTCGACGCTGCCGCCGGCGCGCACCCACGTCACGGTGCAGCCGACAAGCGGGCTCGAGCGCGCGATCGTGAAGTGGTTCAACCGGTTGCGCGGCTTCGGCTTCCTGACCCGCGGCGAGGGCACCCCGGACATCTTTGTCCACATGGAGACGCTGCGCCGGTTCGGTCTCGCCGAGTTGCGCCCCGGCCAGACCGTGCTGGTCCGGTTCGGTCCCGGACCGAAGGGGTTGATGGCCGCCGAAGTGCGCCCTGACGGCGCCACGATGACGGGCCCGGCCTCGCATTGATCCTCCGCCGGCGCCGCGAATGGCGCCGGGTCAAGAAACTCCTCCCAACCTTGGCGCGGCCGCCCACCCGGCGGTCGCGCTTTCGTTGTGTTTTGCCCCAGGCTTGCCTATTTGTGGGGCCACACACCGCGCCGGGCTTCGGCTCAAGGGGCGGTGTTTTGCTGGGGCGCGCCTGGTTGGAGTCGGGAATGACTGAAGGTTTGATGCCCCGGCGAGCGTTTCTCGCCTCTGTCGGTGCTGTGGCCTTTGCGGGGCCGCTGGCGGCCACGGAGCCGGGCCTGCTCGAAAAGCGCGAGTCGCTCTACAACAACATCTTCATCTTCGGCGACGCCGATACCGTCAGCATGACGTTCGGCCAGAACAAGCGTTACTTCACCGAGAGCGCCATGAAGCTCTCCGACCCGGGCGCGCTGATCGTCGACTACACCCGATTCATGACGCTCGGGGTGGCTTATCCGCCAAAGATCGAGCGGATCGCCGAGATCGGGCTCGGCGGCGGGCGCACGGTGTCCTATCTGACCGCCTCGCTGCCGGACACCGGCATCCTCGCCATCGAGCTCGACAAGGACGTGGTCGAACTCGCCAAGAAATACTTCAAGTTCCAGGAAACCGCGCGGCTGCGCACTGTGGTGTCCGACGGCCGCGCCTTCCTGCTCAAGGACAACGAGAAGTGGGACGTCATCCTGATCGACGCCTACCGCGGGCCGTTCGTGCCGTTCCATCTCTTGACCAAGGAGTTCTACACGCTGGTCAAGTCGCGGCTCAATCCGGGCGGCGTGGTGGTGCAGAACATCGAGCCCAGCACCATGCTGTTCGATTCGGCGACGGCGACGCTGAACAGCGTGTTTCCATCGGTGGACTTGTACGACGGCGGCGGCAACATCGTAGCGGTCGGCTACGACGGGCCGCAGATTCCGCAATCCGAGCTGCTGACCCGCGCCTCAAAGGTGCAGGACAAGTACAAGCTCCGCTACGACCTCACCAAGCTCGCCGCCGAGCGGCGGGTGTTGGCGCGTCCACAGGGGAAGATCCTCACCGACGACTTCGCGCCGGTGGAAACCATGCGCGCTATCGCCAAGAATAACGAGAAATGGAAAGAGCAGACGGACGCGCCCCGCTGATGCAGCCCTCGATCCTGCGCGGAACCCTGCTGTTGATGCTCGCTCTCGTCCTCGGCTTTGCGCTGATGGGCTTCGAGATGCTTGGCAGCCGGTACCTCTATCCGTATTTCGGCGGCGGCATCAACACCTGGGCCTCGCTGATCGCGACCGTGCTGGTGGCGCTGATGGCCGGCTATCTCATTGGCGGCGCGCTGGTCGACCGCACGTTGTCGCCCAGGCTGTGCGGTGCGCTGCTGGCGGTGGGCGGCGTCTATCTGTTCACCATTCCGCTGTGGGTCGATCCGCTGTTCACCTGGATGCTGACCAGCGTCGGCGACGGCATGGCCGGGATCGTGCTGGCCGCCACCATCCTGCTGCTATTGCCGCTCACGTTGATCAGCGTGTTCACCCCGTTCGCAGTGCGGCTGCTTCTGGTGTCGATCGCCTTCGGCGGCCGGATCGTCAGCTACGTCTACGGCGTCTCGACGATCGGCAACGTGCTGGGCACCCTGGTGACGACCTTCGTCCTGGTGCCGTCGTTCGGCTCGCGCGCTCTGACCATGATCTTTGCCGGGGTCACCATCCTGTGCGGCTTGGTGATGATGGCGTCCGACCGGTTCCTGCGTGGAGTTGGCACATGAGTCCGAGGGGACAATGGCTGGCACTGGCGCTGCTGCTGATCGCCACGCCGCTGCGCGCGGAGCCGGCGGTGATGGCGTCAGGCGCCTATCCGGAGGGACTGATGTGGCACGACGGCCGCATCTATTTCACCGAGATGGGCGCCGACCGCGTCAGCGTAATCGAGAACGGCAAGTCGAAGGCGTTCTGGGAGTTGCCGGGCTGCGGCCCGACCCAGATCGTACCGTTCGGCCCGACCGGCTTCGTGGTCGACTGCCACCTCGGCCGCGGCATGGTCGAGGTCTCCGCCAAAGGCGTCACCGGCCGCAAGTTCTATACCAACCGCGACGGCCAGCCTCTGCAGGATCCCAACGCCGCCGTCAGCGACGGCTCGGGCGGCGCGTTCTTCTCCGACGCCGGCATCTTCGACCTCAACGCGCCGCCGACCGGGCGCGTCTATCATCTCACCGCCATGGGCGTGATGACCGAGGTGGTCTCCGGCATCCGCTACGCCAACGGCGTCAACTACGACCCGGCCAGCCGCACGCTCTATGTCTCCGAGCATCTGGCACGGCGCGTGCTCGCCATGACGCTCGACGGCAGCGACAAGGTCACTGCACGCAAGGTGCTGATCGATTTCGCGCAGATCGACGCCAGCAAGTCCTTCAGCTACCCGCTGGCCGGGCCCGACGGCATTGCGCTGCGGAAGGGGCTGATGGCGGTGGCGGAATACGGCGAGGGCAGGGTGCACGTGTTCGACCGCGACGGCCACCATCTCAACACGCTCAAGGTGTCGATGCCGTTCGTCGACACCGTGATCTGGGACGATGTCGGCAATCTCTACGCCGGCGGCTCGTTCCAGAACTCGCGGCCGCCGTTCGAGGGGGCGGTGGTGCGGTTTTCGCCGGAACAGTGGGAGCGCGAGCCTTAAGCCGTTAGTGCGTCCAGGGCGCGCGGCGGTTGAACGAGAAATTATCTGCGTAGGACAGGCCGCGCCGCGATGCCGGCTTCGGCTCCTGGACCTGATAGGGAATGCCGTGTCGCTCCGCGTAGGCGACGGCTTCTTCCTTGGTCTCGAACTGCAACCGAATCTGGCTCTTCATGTCGCCCGAACTGGTCCAGCCCATCAGCGACTCGACCACCCGTGGCTCTTCCGGCTCGTAGTCGAGCACCCAGTCGCGAGTCTTCGCCTGGCCGGACTGCATCGCGGTCTTGGCCGGCTTGTAGATGCGAGCTGTCATGCCGTCTGATTCCTGAAAAGGTGGTCGGAGCAGCAGGATTCGAACCTGCGACCCCCTCGTCCCAAACGAGGTGCGCTACCGGACTGCGCTATGCTCCGGATAGGCCTGAATCGCACGGCCCCCCGTTGCGGTCAATGCAGGAGTTCAGGCCGGCTGCAGCGCGGCATCGCCCGGCGTGTCGTCCGCCGCTGCGGCAGCGGGAGGTGCGGCCGGGCGCACCATGACGCGTTGCTTGAGCAGCGCAGTGAAGCGCTCCTCCGGCAGCGGTTGGCCGAACAGGAAGCCCTGGCCGAGGTCGCAGCCCATGCTGACGAGTGCCATCGCGTCGGAGGCCTTTTCGAGGCCGATGCCGACGGCAAGGCTGCCGAACGAATGGGCGAGGTCGATCACGGTCTTGCAGATCGGTGCATTCGCCTTGTCGGTTCCGCAGCCGACCACGAACGAGCGGTCGAGCTTCATCTCGGCGAACGGCAGCTCCTTGAGCTTGGTCAGCGACGCATAGCCCTTGCCGAAGTCGTCGATGGCGAGCCGCACGTTGTGTTCCGCGAGCTTGCGGCTGAGATCGTTGGCAAGCGCGATCTCGGTGATGATCTGCTGTTCGGTGACGTCGATGATCAGGCCGGGCCAGTCTTCCACCTTCGGCCGGTGCTCCCGGACGATCTTGTCGACCGGCAGCTTGACCAGGCAATTGACCGGCACGTTGATCGCGATCCGCAGGTTGACGCCGAAATTCGACAGCTTCACTCCGGCCTGCAGCGCGCTCACCAGCGCCTTTTCGGCAAGCGTAAGGATGCTGGCATCATCGGCGCCCGGCATGAAGGTGCCGGGCAGCAGCATGCCGTGCTGCGGATGGTTGACCCGCGCGAAGGCCTCGGCGCCGGCCAGTTGCTTGCGCCGCAGGTCGATCTTGGGCTGATACCAGAACTCGATCCAGTTGTTCTTGAGCGCCTCGGCGAGCGTGACCTTGACGTTGCTTGGCGGCGGGCCGTGGCCGATCTTGAGTTCGGACACGATCTTCTGGATCGCCGAGGTCTCGAATGGCTTCTTAAGCGGCGGCAACATGCGGAGCTTCATGGCCTCGCCGGCCTGCCGGACGGTGTCGAGCACGGCGGAGCCGCGGCTGCTCATCAATTGCACGGCGCCGGCGTAGTCGGCCTTGCTCAGTGTCTCGATCGAGTGAACGGCGTCATGGACCTCGAGATTGACGTTGATGAAAACGAGGTCGGGGGGCCGTGCCGCCACGGTGCCGCGAAACGAGGCGCCATCGATGAATTCGATGGTGTCGATGCCGCTGCCCTGCAGGATCAAGGAGACGAACTGCCGGATGCTGCCTTCCTCGTCGATAATGAAGGCAAGCGAATCCCGCCGCTCGTTTGCGGCGGCCACGCCGGTTTTCGCGGGGGCAGGCGACACTGCTGCGGACATAGACATCAATCTCACGGACACGGATGTCCGCACTTGGATCCAACATTCGGCGGGATCGGTTAATTATCGGTTGCCGGAGATCATTTGATTGCCGCTATAGTGGGCTGCGGCTGGCGCATAGGGCGGCGGCCGCAGTCAAACTCCGGGGCAATCATGGCTTCCAACACGCGTTTCATGAATCCTTCGGCGATCGCCAAGCCCGGCGGCTACAGCCACGTGGTGGAGATCACCGGGCCGGCGCGGATCGTCTATATCGCCGGCCAGTTGGGACTGAAGCCCGACGGTGCCATCGCCGGCGACTTCCGTGCCCAGGTCACGCAGGCCTTCGAGAACCTGAAATCGGCGCTGGCCGCAGTCGGGGCGGGCTTCGACGACGTGGTCAAGCTCAACAACTACCTGGTCGATATCAAGAGCAACCTGCCGATCTACAGGGAGGTGCGGGACAAGTACGTCAACACTGCGCAGCCGCCGGCCAGCACCACAATCGGCATCGAAGCACTGGCGCGGCCCGACGCGCTGTTCGAGGCAGAAGCCGTGGTGATGCTAGGGAAGTAGAAGGCACCTTAGCCTTTATCCCGGACGCCGCGAAGCGGCGATCCGGGATCGCGGCCAAGCCTATCCCGCCGCGTTGAGGACCTTGCCGCCGGCGGTCACCGGCTTGCCGTCGATCAGCGCAAACGCGATCACGCAAGGCGCTGAGCCGGTGTTGATCCAGTTGTGGATGGTGCCGCGCTGCACCAGCACGTCACCCGCTTTGAGATGGATCATGGCGCCGTCCATCTCCATGTCGATCTCGCCCGACATGATGATGGCGTAGTCGATCGAGTCGGTGCGGTGGTTGCGCGACTGCACGCCGGGGCTGAACTCGACCACGCGCAGGATGGTTCCGCCGCCGAGCGTGGTGCCGACTTGGCGCTTGGCGGCGTCATCCTGGCCGTCGTTGTTGACGGGAAATCCTTCGGTGGTCCAGATCGGTGCCACCATCGCGCCGGGCCGGCCGACCTTCAGATCGCCCACCACCTCGTCGATCTTGACGACCGCCTTGCCGTTTGAATCGTGGCCGGTGATCACCCGGCGAATCTTGAGTGTCATGTCGTGTTCCTTTAGTTGGGCTTGTAGCCGCTGCGGTCGAAATTCTCGATCTCGGCCTGGTACTCTTTCGGCACCTGGCAGTTGCAGCGCAGATGCCAGCGCCGCACCAAATAAGAGAAAGCATTGCCCTGCGAGTCGCCGCGGTTGGTGCGGCCGCGCTTGGCGGCGAGCTCCTCCTCCTTGACGAACAGCTTAGGGCCACCGGCCATCTCGGCCAGCATCTGGATGCGGCAGGCGCGTTCGAGCTTGATCGCCACGAACACCGCCTGCTCGATGGTGCGGCCGGCGGTGACGATGCCGTGGTTGCGAAGGATCAGCGCCGAGCGGTCGCCAAGCGCCTTCGCCACCGCTTTGCCACGCGCCTGGTTGATGATCAGGTCGGTGGTCTCCGAGAAAATCGGCACGCCGGCGGAGAACATGGTGCCGTCGTTGCTCATCGGCGACAGCTCCTTGCCGAGCGAGGAGAACGCGATGGCGTGCTCGGGGTGGGTGTGGATGACGCACATGACGTCCGGCCGCGCCCGCATCACCTCGGAGTGGATGTAAACCTCGTTGTGGCGCGGCCAATCGCCCGCGGTCTTCTCGCCCTCGATGTCGCAGGTGATGATGTTGTCGTCGGTCATCTCCTCGATGCCGAGGCAGCCGGGCTTCATCAGGAACCGGTTGGGGTTATCGGTGAGGCGCGCCGAGATGTGGCCCCAGACGTAATCGCCTTGGCCCTCGTCGACCAGGATGCGGCCGCCGTTGATGAGTTTCTCACGAAGTTTGTCGGTCATGATGTCCTTCCCAGTTTTTGTTGTGTGACGTCCTTGGATTGTCCGCGCAGCGTATCAAGCAATGCGCCGGCGTCGACGGGCTCCTGGTCGGCGCGCCAGGCGACGTGACCGTCGGGCCGCACCAGCACCAGGCGGCGCTGATAGGCGGCGAGCACGTCCGGCTGCTCGATGTCGATCGCGGTGAACGGAACGCCGCGGGCCTTTGCGGCGGCAACGATGCTGTCCGCCGCGGGCGGTTGGCTGCCCAGCCGCAGCAGCACGAAGCCTTGGCCGTAGAGGTCGAGGGTGGAGCGGCCGTCCCTCAGCCAGACATGGGGCGCGCGGGCGCCGGGGCGGGCGGTCTGGGTGTAGGGATGCGACGGATCGGGCGGCGCCGGCGTGCCGTCGGGCATGACGATCGGCGAGTTGTCGTAGCGGTAGCCCATCATCACGCCGTTGGCGAACCACTCGTGTTGCATGATCTCGGCGAACCAGTCGCCATAGTCCTTGCGGGCCGCGTCATTTGCGGGGCCGGGCTGGAAGATTTCCGGGCCGGGCAGGCGCTCGCGGGTCGACAGCATGCGGCGGAGGTTGCGGCTCGCCTCAGTGACGTTGCGCAAGCCGACCGGGCGCCGCTCCGCCTCGTAGGAGGCGAGCAACTCCGCGCCGCCCCAGCCCTTGATCGCGGCTTCGAGCTTCCAGCCGAGGTCGACCGCGTCGCCGATCCCGGTGTTCATGCCGAAGCCGCCGGTCGGCGACATCAGATGGGCGGCGTCGCCGGCGATGAAGATGCGCGCGGTGCCGTAGCGGTCGGCGACCAGCTCGCGGCGCACCCAGCGCATCACCGAGAGGATTTCGTAGTCGAAGTCGCGGCCCATCGCACGCTTCAGCGCGGCACGGATGTCGTCCTCGGAATGATTGATTTTTTCCGGCGAACCGACGATCGACATGCGGAAGCGGTCGGCGCCGTTGACCGCAACGATGGTGAGCCAGGTGCCCTCCGGGCCGATGAAGATGAAGCGGTAGCCGAGCCCTTTGTCGTGCAGCTTGGGAAAATTCTTGCAGCGGAACATCACGTTGGTGGTGTAGGTCAGCGCGGGCGTGCCGCTCATGCCGATGCCAAGCTGCTCGCGCACCGTCGAGGCGCCGCCGTCGGTGCCGACCATATAATCGGCTTCTATGATCTCGATGCCGTTCGCGGTTTTGACCTCGGCGCGAACGCCATCCGACGTTTCGGTGAACGACACGAGTTCGCAGTTGTAACGCAAGGTCGCGTGTCCCGACCGCTCGGCGAAGCGCCGCAGGATCGGGTCGAACATGTCCTGCGGCACGCGCTCGCGCTTCTGCGGGCTCTCCGGCGGGATCGCCTCGAAGCCGCGCCCGGGGAACGGCTCGCGGGCAAGCTCGTAGCCGTTCAGCCCGGTGACGTAGATGTAGTCCTGCGGGTAATCGAGCGGGTAGGGCGCGTCGCGGACCCAATCGAGAATGCCCCAGCGGCGGGCGAACTCCATGGTGCGGATGCCGACCAGGTCCATCTTCGGCTGCTCGATCGAGCCGTCACTCTTCTCGACCAAGGTCGAAGGCACGCCGCGCCAGCCAAGCTCACCGGCGAGCGCGAGGCCAACCGGCCCGCCGCCGACGATCAGCACCGGCACGCGCACGTTCATTTGTATTTGCGCTCCATATCCTGGAACGACTGGATGTCGACCAGGCGCTGGCGCTCCTTGAAGCTGGCCAGCATGCCGGTGGTGTCGCCCATCTGCCCGTTCTGCTTCAGATGCGCCAGCGCCCGCTGCATGCCAAGCACCGCCGCCTGCAGGGCGGTGTTGGCATAGAGCACCCCGGCGAAGCCGAGCTTTTGCATCTCCTCATGGGAACGCTCGGGCGTCTTGCCGCCAATCACGATGTTGGCGATCTGCGGCCACGGCAGCTTGGCGATCACGGTCATCTGCTCGTCGTTCAGCGGCGCCTCGACAAAGCCGATATCGGCGCCGGCCTCGCGGAACGCATGGGCGCGGTCCATCGCCGCGGCAAAGCCTTCGACGGCGATGGCGTCGGTGCGGGCGACGATCAGCAGGTCCGGATCGGTGCGGGCATCGACCGCGGCCTTGATCTTGCCGACCATCTCGGCCGGGGCAATGACCTCCTTGCCCTCGAAATGGCCGCAGCGCTTCGGGAATACCTGGTCCTCGATCTGGATGGCGTCGGCGCCGGCGCGCTCCAAGGTCTGGATGGTGCGCCGCATGTTGAGCGCGTTGCCGAACCCGGTGTCGGCATCGACCATCAGCGGGCCAGGAAACACCTCGCGGATCGCGATAACATGGTCGATCAGCTCGCTCATGGTGACGAGGCCGTTGTCGGGAATGCCGAGGAACGTGTTGGCGATGCCGGCGCCGGTCACATAGGCCGCGCCGAAGCCACAGTCGGCCGCGACGCGGGCGGCGAGCGCGTTGGCGACGCCCGGCAGGATCAGCGCTGTGCCGGGCTGGAGCAGGGCGCGGAATTTCTGGCGGGTGGTTTCCGGCATCGCCGCAATGTGCCGGAACGCCCGCTGCGCCTCAAGGGATCAGCACGACCGAACCGGTTGTCTTGCGGGCCTCGACGTCGGCGTGGGCGACCGCGGCCTCGCGGAGCGGGTATTCGCGGTTGATCTCGATCTTGACCTTGCCGCTTTCGACCATCGCGAACAGGTCGTTCGTGGTGTCGAGGAAATCGGCCCGGGTCGCGGTGTAGTCGATCAGGCTCGGATGGGTGACGAATAGCGAACCCATGTTGCCGAGCGTCCGCGCCGAGATCGGTGGCGGATCGCCGGAGGATTCGCCGAACGAGGCCAGGATGCCGCGCGGCGCGAGGCACTTCAGCGAGTTCTCGAAGGTCGTCTTGCCGACCGAGTCATAGACCACCGGCACGCCCTTGCCGCCGGTGATGTCGCGCACCCGCTCGGCGAAGTTGTCGTAGTGCAGCACGTGGTCGCAGCCGTGGGCGCGGGCGACCGCGGCCTTGTCGTCGCTGCCGATGGTGCCGATCACCGTCGCGCCAAGGTGCTTGGCCCATTGGCTGACAATCAGACCGACGCCGCCCGCCGCGGCGTGGATGACGATGGTGTCGCCGGGCTTCACCGCGTAGGTGGCGCGTAGCAGATAGCGTGCGGTCATGCCGCGCACCATCATCGAGGCCGCCGTGCGCGCGTCGATGCTGTCGGGCAGCTTGACCACGCGCGCGGCCGGCGCGATCCGCGCTTCGGCATAGGCGCAGTCGGGCCGGGCGACGGTTGCGACGCGGTCGCCTATGGAGAGCCCGCTGACGCCGTCGCCGACCGCCTCGATCACGCCCGCACTTTCGGTGCCGAGCCCGGACGGGAACGATTTCACCGCGTGCTGGCCGCGGCGCACCAGGATGTCGCGGAAGTTCAGCGCGACGGCCGAATGACGAATGCGCACCTCGCCGGGACCGGGCTCGGCTTCCGGCACGTCGTCGAAGCTCAAGACCTCGGGCCCGCCGTGACGGTCGAAACGGATCGCTTTCATTTCAGTTCCTCTCGGCGACTGTCATGCCACGATGCCGCCGAGCGAAAAAGAGCTTGGCCGCGTCTTGCCGCCCAACCCCGCCGCAGAGCATGATTGCGTGACTCTGGGAGAAGCCACCATGGCCAAGACAAGTGCCAAGGCAAGGACGAAAGTCAGCGCGCGATCTAGGAAGCAGGACGTCAAGCGGAGCGCGCGGAAGCCGGTCCGGGCCAAGGTTTCGCCGGGGAGGCAAAAGCCGCGGCAGCACAATTTCGTCGCGAGCCATCTCAGCCCCGCCGACTTCAAGGCCGATGGGTTGCGCACTTATGCGCATTACCGTGACCTCGGCATCAAGGATGCCACGCGCGGCATGGCGCTCGCCCATGTGATCCGCTTCGTCGGGGAGTGCGATCCCAAGGTCGTCTCGAAGAAGCACACCCACGCCTGCGAATTCCAGATGATCTACGTGCTCAAGGGCCAGATCAGAACCGAGATCGAAGGCCACGGCGAGCACACCATGAACGCCGGCGATTGCTGGCTGCAGCCGCAGGGCATCGTGCACAAGGTGCTCGGCTATTCCGACGGGTGCGAGGTGCTGGAGATTGTGCTGCCGGCAGATTTCAAGACGGTCGAGCTGGAAAAGTAGCAGCGTGCTGGCGAGAGACGGCGGCAAGAATCCAACATCGGAGAAAATCATCGCGCGGGCGCGGGCGATGATCCCGGCGCTTCGTCAGCGCGCGCCGCAAGGCGAGCGCGAGCGGCGGCTGCCCAAGGAGACCATCGCCGAGATGCAGGCGGCCGGCCTGTTCAGGGTGCTGCAGCCGAAGCGCTGGGGCGGCTATGAGTTGGATATCCTGACGTATTTCGAGGTCCAGATGGCGCTTGGCGAGGGCGACATGTCGACCGCCTGGGTCTATGGCGTGGTCGGCGTGCATCCCTGGTTCGTAGCCCTGCTCGACGACCGCGCGGCGAAGGACGTCTGGGGCGAGGAGTCTTCGACCTTGATCTGCTCGTCGCTGATGCCGACCGGCGTGGCGAAGCCGGTCGACGGCGGCTTCCGCATCAGCGGACGCTGGAAATATGCCAGCGGCTGCGAGCACTGCGATTGGGCGCTCCTCGGCTGCATGGTCGAAGGCGATACCGGCATGCGCTGTCTTTTTCTGGTGCCCAAGAGCGATTACGAGATCGTCGACACCTGGCACGTGCCGGGCCTCAAGGGCACCGGGAGCCACGATATCGTCGTCAAGGACGCCTTCGTGCCGGCGTACCGGATGCAGAGCCAGGCGGACAATTTCCGCGGCGTCGCGCCGGGGCACGCCATCAACACCGCGCCGCTCTATCGGCTGCCGTTCGGGCAAGTGTTCTTCCGCGGCATCTCGACCGCGGCGATCGGCGGGCTCCAGCACATGCTCGACGCCTATCTCGATTACGGCAAGAAGCGTGTGCAGCGAAACGCCGGCCTTTCGTCGGAGGATGGCGCAATTCAATTGCTGTGCGCCGAAACGGCCGCCGCCATCGACGAGATGAAGCTCGTGCTCCACCGCAACTTCAAGGTGCTGGAAGGATATGCGGCGCGGGGCGAGATGCCGCCGCTGAAGCTGCGCGTCGAATACAAGTTCCACAATACGACTGTAGCGGAGCGGTGTAGCCTGTTGGCGGCGCGGCTGTTCAAGGCGGCCGGCACCGCGGGCATCGCGGCCGATCTGCCGTTCGACCGCATCCTCAATGACATCACCGTGGCGCGCCAGCACATCTCCAATCAATACGAGATCGCCGGGCGGACGTTCGGCTCCTTCCTGTTCGGGATCGAGACCATCAAGGATTTCTCGCTGTAGCGGCCATTCCAAACCCGCCGCAAGCCGGGCTATAACCGGCCATCACGCGCTAGGGCGCCCCTTGGGAGACAACAACAATGAAGCTTTGCCGGTATGACGACGACAGGCTCGGCGTGGTGATCGGGGACAAGGTCCACGATGTCACCTCCGCGCAGACCGAAATCAGGAATTCGACCCCCTATACGGCGAAGGTCGATCCGGTGGTCGCCGCGCTGCCGAAGTGGCGCGACAAGCTCGAGCAGACGGCGAAGAGCGCGCCGGGCAAGCCGATCGCCGACGTGAAGCTTCTTTCGCCGGTGGCCAAGCCGCCGAAGATCCTGGCGGCGCCAACCAACTACGCCAAGCACGTCGAGGAGATGGCGAAATTCCGCGAGACGATCCCGGGGCTGGCGCGGTTCTCGCCGGACATCGAGAAGGCCGGCATTTTCCTCAAGTCCAACACCTCGCTGGTCGGCCCGTCGGAGGGCATCCCGATGCGCTTTCCCGACCGCCGCAACGACCACGAGGCCGAGCTTGTTATCATCATCGGCAAGCAGGGCAGCGACATCCCGAAGGAGAAGGCCTGGGACTACATCGCCGGCTATTCGCTCGGCCTCGACATGACCGCGCGCGGTGCGGAGGACCGGAGCTTCCGGAAGTCGATCGACGGCTACACGGTGCTGGGGCCGTGGATGATCACCGCCGACGAGCTGCCGAAGCCCGCCGACGTGCCGTTCCACCTGACCGTCAACGGCGAGAAGAAGCAGGAGAGCAACACCAGCTTCCTGATCTTCGACATCCCGAAGCTGATCGAGTTCGCCTCGAAGTTCTACACGCTCTATCCGGGCGACCTCTATTACACCGGCACGCCCGAAGGCGTCGGTCCCGTCAAGCCTGGCGACACGGTGGTGATGAAGTCGCTGCCGCAACTCGGCGAGCTCAGCATCAAGGTGCGGGCGCATCAGGCATGATCGACGTTCTGCGGGTCGGACACGCCACTTTCACGACGCCCGATCTGGAGCGGCAGGTCGAGTACTACTCCAACGTGCTCGGCCTGATTGTCACCGAGCGCGACAAGAATCGCGCCTATCTGGCGACGCGGACCGGGCTCGAGGCGATCTGCCTCGAGAAGGGCGACAAGGCCGAGCTGACGCGGCTCGCCTTCCAGGTCGCGCCCGATGCGGATTTTGCCGCCTATGCGCGGGAGTTGTCCGGCCACGGCATCAAGAGCGAGCAGAAGAACGGTGTCTCACCGGGGGCGGCGCGGGCGCTCACCTTCACCGATATCAAGGGCACGGTTGTCGAGCTTTATTCCGACTACGTGTTCTCCAAGGATGACGGCAAGCAGTCGGTGGTCACGCCCCTCAAGCTCGGCCATGTGGCACACCGGGTCCCCGACGTGCAGAAGGTGGTGAAGTTCTACACCGAGGTGATGGGGTTCCGGGTCTCGGACTGGCACGCCGACACGTTTGCGTTCCTGCGCTGCGGTGTCGATCATCACACCATCAACTTCGTGGTCGATCCGAAGCCGCAGCTCCATCACATCGCCTTCGAAGTGAAGGACTGGCCGGAGATCCACCGCGCCTGCGATTTCCTCGGCAAGAACAAGATTGAGCTGGTGTGGGGGCCCGGCCGCCACATCATCGGTCACAACGTCGCCGCCTATCATCGCAACGCCGACAACGTGCGCGTCGAATTGTTCTGCGAGATGGATCAGATCAAGGACGAGGCGCTGGGATACTTCGACCCGCGGCCGTGGCATCAAGACCGCCCGCAGGTTCCGAAGACCTGGCCGCGGGACACGCTCCGCAACTACTGGGGCTTCGGCTCTCACGGGACTTTTCCGGGCTATCCCTAGAGAATCGGCGGCCTGCCACAATGGTAAACGGATGATGAATCCGGCCGCGCCGGCGCAAAAACATAGTTTGGGACTCACCGGCAGCGACTCGGGCACACCCGCCGCATGACCCAAAGCATTTTCAAGTCGAGGAGTGTGTCATGCAGGAAAGCACGCTGTTCTGGGGGCTTCTGGCCGCCAGTCTGACCAACGTGGTGTTCCTCTGCGTCTATCTTTGAGGAGAAGGCGCTCCCGCCTGGATTGCTAACCAGGGACCTTCCGCGCGACGCTGAGGGTGTTCAAGATCAGGGAGTGTTCATGGCGGACGAAAACTGGGTTGACGTCGGTTCGGCCGGCGAACTGGCCAGCACGCCGCTCCGGCACGTCACCGCAGCAAAGCGCGAGCTTGCCTTATCGTTCAAGGATGGCAAGTTCGGGATCGTGTCGAATGCGTGCAACCACGCTGGCGGACCGTTGGGCGAGGGCCGGCTCGATGGCGATTACATCAACTGCCCATGGCACAACTGGAAATTCCATCGCTGTTCCGGCAAGGGCGAGCCGGGCTTCGAGGAGGATGCGGTCCCCGCCTACAACGTGAAGGTCGAGGGCGGCCGCGTGCTGGTGGATATGGCGTCGGCGTCCAAGCGGACGCGAAAGCCGCACGCGCCCCATCCGCTCGCCCGCAAGATTGAGCGTGCGCCCGGTCCGATCCGCGTGGCCGGCATTTCGACCTCGCCGATGGACGAAGCCAATCCGCGCTTTTCCGGCTCCGATCATCTGCTGCGTCACGCGCTGGATTCCTGTGCAGCCCACGGGGCGGAGAGCAAGCTGATCCGGTTGAGCGAGCTGAAATTCCGCGCCTGCGAGGGCTATTACTCGAAATCGGCCTATGCCTGCACGTGGCCGTGCTCGATCACCCAGATGGACGACAGCGACCAACTCGACCGGGTCTATGAGGCGCTGGTGCATTGGGCCGACGCGATCATCGTCGCCACCCCGATCCGCTGGGGCGCGGCGTCGTCGCTCTATTTCAAGATGGCCGAGCGGCTCAACTGCGTGCAGAACTCCATCACCATCCGCAACCAGGTGCTGATCCGCAACAAGGTCGCGGGATTCATCGTCGTCGGCGGCCAGGACAACATCCAGGGTGTCGCCGGCCAGATGCTCGGCTTCTTTGCCGAGCTCGGGTTCATCTTCCCGCAGTTTCCCTATGTGGCGCATTCGCGCGGCTGGTCGAGCGAGGACATGGAGCGCAACGTCGAGGTCGTCCGCGAGTCGAAGGACCTGGCCGAAGGCGCCGCCACGCTGGCCAGGCGATGCATCGATCTGGCCGCCGGCCTGATCGCACAGGACCAGGCGCCGGTCTCGATCGAACGCGGCGGCCGCAAGGCGCATCCGCTGGAGATGGAGCGCTCCGAAGGCGAGGGCGGCTAACTCCGGCTTGGGCGGTGCGGGCCCCGAAGCTCGTTTTCCACCGCCCCGACGGACTCCGGGCCACCGCAAACGGAATGTGGTATTGCTCAGGCGGCAGCGGGAATGAGGTGCCGAAAGCATCCGGCCTCTCGGCATCCGCACGGCCCCGTAGCTCAGTTGGATAGAGCATCAGCCTTCTAAGCTGAGGGTCCCTGGTTCGAATCCAGGCGGGGTCGCCAACAAATACGGGGCTTTTACCGTTCCCCGGCTCTGGTCGCCTTCCCAAATTCTGAGGTTGGGAAGGCCCTGGGAAGGAAGGGCGCCTGGCATAGGAGGAGTGCCATGACGAAAGCGAGCGTTGAAAAGTATTTGGAACGTGCCCGCGAGGTCGCGGCATTGGCCGACAAAAAAACCGGCAACGAAAAGAAACGGCTTATGGATATCGCCGAAGCGTGGCTTGAGGTCGCTCATGGGGTCGCCGCGGATGCGGAGAGTTCAGCCACTATCCATGGTGCGCTACCTGATCGATCGAAGCTCAATTAGGCCGCCTCAGCTGGCGGCCTCTTTCATTGCTTCATGCCCGGAACAAAGTCCGGCGACAT
Source organism: uncultured Alphaproteobacteria bacterium (assembly GCA_963785665.1). Classification (GTDB taxonomy): domain Bacteria; phylum Pseudomonadota; class Alphaproteobacteria; order Rhizobiales; family Xanthobacteraceae; genus Z2-YC6860. The sequence goes on along the minus strand of CAWAWF010000005.1, from coordinate 226,271 downwards.
GTCGGGCGGCTCGCCACTGTTGCAGTCAGGGCATGGCGCTCCGGCGCCGCACTCGCAGCCGTTCGGCAATGTGCTGTCCCATGGCCTGTCGGGATGGTTGATCATGCTCGAGGACGGTCGGACAGGGTGAGGCTGCGTCGTGACAATTTGGATTTCAGCCATGCAAGCCGGTATAGTTGTGAAGCTGGATGGCTTCTGTATTGATGTCGGGCGGGTGACTGACACCCGCGTTTCCAACTTTGGCCCCGCCAGAAATGGCGAGGCCTTTTTATACTGTCCAGATAGACGCCGGCGACTTTATCCGCCTCAGTTTCGACTTTGGCTGTTTCTTGCGCCGCTGGATGGCCGCCCGCAAGGCTTGGTCAGCTTCCATATTCGCCTTGAGGGTACGCAGTTCTGCGCACTCGAACCACTCATCGGGAGGGAGGTCGAGCGCGATGTTGATCGCGCGGACCCGGCAGCTCGAAATCCGAACGACGGGGACGTTGGTGTGAAATCATCGCTGCCACCAATAGTGGCACGCTGCCATGTCCCCAAGGGCCAGATAAAATGACACGGAGTTGGACGAGTTGCGCTTGGCGCTAGCTCGCCTTCAAGGCGGAGAGGCAACAACAAACAGGGCGTGGTCGCGCAGTCGGATGGGATCGCGCTCGCCTCGTGCAGCAGCCCTCAGCAGTCGTTCAGCCAGGAATGTTCTGCTGATCGTCGCCTGCTGGTCTGGAAGTAGGCTCGCCCAAGCATCATCCAGAACCGAGTTCAGCAACTGGACTGTTTCGGGATTGTATACCGTGCCGCCGTCCATAACGGACTATCCTTTGACTTTGCTCAGTTAACCGCCTCTCCAAATGTCGCCATAGTTCCTGAAATCGTCTGTTCCCTACTGGGCTTAGCCACATTTTTAATTGTGCTCGCTATCGGACATACGAGTACCCATATGCATGCCACCACTGACACGCTTTCGGGCGTTAGTGGCTGAGAGACGCGTCCGCGCTCCCGCCTTCCAGGCCGGAGAACTGTCGTGTCCCAATCCCCCAATCGTCTTTTGACGTCCCTGTCAGCCGAGGTCTTTGCGGCGATCCAGCCTCATTTAAAGCTGGTGCAGCTAACGCTCGGAGACGTGGTAGCGGAAACTGGAAGTACCGTTACGCGCGTCTATTTCCCGCACTCCGGCGTCATCTCGTTGGTCGTCGAGATGGAAAGCGGGCAGATGGTCGAAACGGCGATGGTTGGCCGTGACGGGGTGTTGAATGCCGCAGCGGCCCTCGATGGCAAGGTGTCACTAAATAAGGCTCTCGTGCAGCTGACCGGCGCTGCCTCGGTGATTGACGTTGACCGATTACGCCTGATTGCAGACGCGCATGGGTCCTTCCGGTCCATTCTCATCCGGCACGAACAGGCCATGTTTGCGCAGTCTCAACAAACGGCGGCTTGCAATGCCACGCATTTGGTTGAGGCACGCATGTGCAAGTGGCTTTTGCGAATGCGCGACCTGGCTGAGAGTGATGATCTGACGATCACGCAGGAATTTCTTGCCCAGATGATTGGAGTGCGGCGAACGAGCGTCTCCACCGTCGCCGGTACGCTACAAAAGGCCGCCCTCATTAAATACCGGCGCGGGAACGTTCGAATTCTTGATAGCGCGGGACTACAAAAGACCTCGTGCGAGTGTTACGGCACCATCAAAGCGCACTACGAACGGATGTTATCCGCTCAGACATAGTCGGCTTCTGCGCACGCGCGGAAAGGGACATGCTGCTGTTCCGCATCGCCTAGAAGGAGCGAAGCGCGCCGCGTAGCCCCGCTCCAGCTCCCAGTCCACGAAGTTCTGCGCCGCGTCGGTCAGCACCGCGCCCTTCGCGCTGGCACGCTCAGCAATCTCCCGAGCAATCTCCGTCGTCACGTCACCCGACCACTGTCTGACAGTTTTGAACGCGACGATGCGCACAGGGTTGTTGAATTGACCGTCGATCAGATCGCGGATCAGCGTCTCGCGGTCGGCCTTCTCTTCATCGACCTCGCGGTACGCGCGCCCGATGCTGCCGAAGTCGTCAAGCACCACATACACGTCGACATCGAAGCCCTCGGGCACCAGCGGCGGGCTGGTCATGTCCATCACGCACCTCACGCACACCTACAGGGCGCACCGCCGCGCGACCTTGGTTGGAGGGGGCTATTGGGGTTCGTCCCCTTGGTCTCACGACGGTGCGCCGATATAACGCGCCCCTGGCCGCGACCGTTCCGCTTCGATCAGAACGCCCCGTCCTCAACCCGCAGCATCGCCGGGCTCTTGGGGTTCTTGATCTTCAGCCAGCCCTTCGCCCGGCCAGAGCGATAGGCCATATCGCGGCGCTTCGACACAATGCCCTCCATGCCGAGCTTGCAGGCGTGCGCGAAGATGGTAGCGCCGTCACCGTCCAGGTGGTCGTTGTAGACGATGCCCGACTTGCGGCGACCGAGCAGCTTTCGCAGCCGTATCTTTCGCTCGACCAGCGCCAGCTGCCGAATGTCTTCACCGTCGATCTCGACGAGATCGAAGGCAAGCAGGAACACTGCGTCGTCGTTGGCCTTGCTGTGGAGCTTGTCGAACACGGCAAGTCCGTCCTCCCCGCAGACCACGCCTTCGCCATCGAGATAGAAGCTCGTCGCCTTCAGCTCCAGAGCGGCGTCCACGATGACGGGGAAGCGGTCCGTCCAGTCCGCACCGCGCCGGGTGTAGATGCGGACCATGTCGCCCGCCTTGCGCACCAGCAGCCGATAGCCGTCATGCTTGATCTCGTGCAGCCACAGTGGACCGACCGGCACCCGGTGGGCGTCGGTCGGCAGACAGGGCGCGATAAAGCCGGGTGCGGGCAATACGCGAGAACTATTTTGCCATCTCATCGACGTGAATGTGGTGCGGGGCTAGCTTTTTTGAAGACTGTTCTCTTAATGCCGCGACCCATCCTTGTCGACTACCTGCTTGAAGTCATGCGGCCCGTTAGTGCTACTGTGCCTCAGGTGAACAGGGGAGAAGTGCTATGGGATCGGCTCCACAACAGGGCGACCTTTGGAGCGCGCGCGCGCGTGAATGGGCCGAGCTTCAGGAGGCCTCGTTCCGGCCGCTCTACGACGCTGCCTTCGATGCGGCAAAGGTCGGCCAGGGCACAGTCATGCTCGACGTCGGTTGCGGCGCCGGACTCGCTCTTCAGGTCGCACACGCGCGCGGCGCCAAGGTCAGCGGCCTCGACGCCGCACAGGCCTTGGCCGAGATCGCCCGCGGCCGCTGCCCTGGTGCCGATATCCGCACCGGCGACAGCGAGGAAATGCCGTTCGACGACGGCAGCTTCGACGTCACGACCGGATTTAACTCATTCCAATATGCCGCCGATCCGGCCCACGCCCTGGCCGAGGCCAAACGCGTGACCAAGCCGAACGGCTTTGTCGTCGTCGCCGTGTGGGGCGCAGCGGACAAGTGCGACCTCGCGCCCTATCTCGGAGCGGTAGGCAAGCTCCTGCCGCCGCCGACGCCGGGGGCGCCCGGCCCGTTCGCGCTATCGGCGCCCGGCGCGCTTGAAGCTTTGGTCGGCAAGGCAGGCCTCAAGCCCGAAGGCGCCGCCACCGTTTCGTCGACGATGTCCTTTCCCGACGAGGCGACCGCCGTGCGCGGACTGCTCGCCTCGGGCCCCTCGGAGCGCGCCATCCGCCATTCTGGCGAGGAGGCATCCAGCAAGGGCATCGCCGAGGCGATCCGCCCCTCGCGCAAGGCCGACGGCTCTTACGCGTTCAAGAACGAGTGGAGGTACCTTTTATCTCGGGTCTAACAGCGTGTGCTTCGCCGCAGCGCGCTTCAGGCGCGTGCGGTCGCGCTCCGCAAGCGCCTCGCGCTCGCGGCGTTCGCGCTCCATTCGATACTGCTTGCTGGCACCCGGCGAGGACATGGTAGCAGGGTCGGATGAGTTCGGCGGCGGGTCAAGGGCGGCTGCGCCCACCGACCGATCGGTGTACTCTACCCCACATCGATGGATGGAGGATGACATGCCGCTACAGCGATTTCTTATCGAGCGTGACATACCACAAGCAGGCAGCCTGGATTCTCGGCAGCTCAAGGAAGCTGCTACCAAGTCGAACGATGTGCTGCGCCAGCTCGGCACCGACATTCAGTGGGTTGAGAGCTACATCTCCGACGACAAGCTGTTCTGCGTTTATCTGGCGTCGAGCGAAGACCTCATTCGCCAGCACGCGCAGATCAGCGGATTTCCGGCGACCAAGATCATCCCCATTCGGCGAATGATCGATCCCACCACCGCGCACTCAAGTGTTGGGCCGGTCCCGATAGGGCACACTCCATAGGAGCGCCCGAGTTGATGTGGCAGCTTCAATGGCCTGGGCGCATGCCGAAGGCGACAAGGACAGAAGCCGAGCTGATCGCGCTCCTCAACGACGCGCTGCGGCGCACCGATGCTTGCGACAACGTGACCGTCGCCGCCATCCATCAAGTCGAGGACAAGACCGCGAACTGGGACGCCGATGCGCTGCGCGGGCCGAGCGCCGTGCCGCGTGATTGCAAGCGCCTCTTCGTCGCTGCGAAAGATCAATTGCGGAAGGTGTACAATCTGCCACTGCGTGATCGATCCTGAATGGGAGGCATCATGACCGCTGCATCCGACCCAGCTCTCGCGGCGCTCCAATGCTACCGCGCGCTGCACGCCGAGTGGTCCCGGCTGTGCATGGAGCTGGACGACGTAGGAGGCAACCTGCCGCGCTTGCCGCCTGGGCGGCGCGAGGCCGCTCTTGCCATCATGAGCGCGCGAATTGCCTGCGCCGAGGACGCCATGAACGCCGCCGCCGAGCGCGTGACCGCGACGAGGCCGACTACGGCGGCTGGAGCTGCCGCGCTGATCCGTCATGTCACTGAAGATATGGAGGTCCACGAGGACAGCGACACGTCAGCGTGGCCCGTGAGCTTGCTATTCGTTGCCGCTGAGGCGCTGGACGGCATCGCCGCGTCGCCATCGGCGGGCTGAACGGCAGATACGGACGCACCCTCGACAGGGTAGAGCGAGCGCTGACGTGCGTGAGCACACCAACCGAGCAGCACGCGGCGAAGGGCTGGAGGCGGGTATGGTATAATAATCCATCCTGGCGCTGATTCGCGTTGCTCGAAAAGGACCTATTTGCAATGGCATATTACGTTGAGAAATTTGCTCTCCCCTGTCTGTGCGGTGCCTTGGCGGTTCGGTCGGGGTGGCTGGCTTCGGCCCCGTAGTGATCAACGCCGAAGCGATCTGCGCTGGCAAGGCTCCGCAGCTTTACTGCCTGCAGGCGCAGCGTGAGTCCGCCGACAGGCTGCACGAGGATCACGCACCATCGTCGCCGTTCAGATATTTGACGGTCTCCTCAACGAGCGCGACCGTAGTGGGGTCAAGCATTGGCTTCCGAACGCTAGGATGGCCGCCCGCATCGACGTAGGCTCCACGGATCGCCTATCGGGCCCCATGCCCGACACCCTCCACACCGTCTGGTCAACGGGCGCACTTCTCGGCATCCGTTGCCACGGCTGCGACCCCCGCGCCGTGTTGGGCGTGGCTGAGCTGCCTTCCATTAGGCGAGGCATCACGACCCGGCTCCGCGATCTCAAGCTGCGATGCGGGCAATGCGCCATTCGGGGGCAGGCACCCGAGAGCTTCGGGCTCTATCTCCCGAGTGACCGGGAAGACGCCGACAGCTTCATGCGAGGGGCCGAGGTGCGGGCGGCGGTGATGATCGCGCAGCGGGCGATCCCGGGTTTGTAGCTTTTCGGGAATGCCCTTTACGTTCAATGGGCGCGGTTAGGCGGGTTTGTAGGCGCAAGCTGTTGACGGCGGCGGCTTCTGGCAGTTCAGGAGGGGTCGCCAATTCTCCACCTTCATGCAGCGTCTCCGGCGGCCGATTGACCTGTGTACGACTTGTGATGCTTGCATGACAGCCGCACTCGAATCGGAAGACACTTGTGCGCCGCTGGCTGCCCTCGCCAGCGGGGCGATGTCTTACTCCAACCCAACGAGGACGCTATGGCGAAGAAAGCCAAGAAGGCGAAGAAAGCTCGTAAGAAGAAGTAGGCTCCACGCTCGGGCGCAAATGCCCGAGCCTTTCGCCGTGACGCGCCAGCACGCGCGGCGGCGATGACCTTCAAGCAGACTTTCCTACCAAGGCCCGGACGGCATCAATCGTCCGGGTTTTCTGCGTCTGGGCCTGATCGATTGGCGGCTCTAAGGCGCGGTCAGAAACAGATGGGCGGCGAAGCCGAGCGCCACGATCAACACGAGCACGGCGATTCCGAATTGCTTCGATTGCAACAGTGCCGGCTTGGGTTTGACGCCCGGTGGCCGGCGCCTCTTGGTGAAGTCGGCCTTCACGACCTTGTCGTCGTCTGCCATGGCCGGACATTATCCGCATCGACCGAGCCAAACAAACAGAAACGGGCCCCTGGCTTCAGGGGCCGTTGCTGCGGGAACGAAACGTGGTGAGAAAATTCGGCGATGTCGACTTGAACGTTCCTTGATCCCTACTTTGATCCTTACTTTTCCGCCACGCGTGAGCTGGTGGCGGGGCCTTTCTTGAACACCATCATGCAGGCCGCGCTGATCTGCTTTTTCTTCTGGATCATGCACTTGGTGATGCGGCCTTGATCGGGAATTGCTTCCGCGCAGAGCCGCATCACGTCCGGCGTGCAAGCCGTCACCTGTTCGTCCGTATAGGCGAGCGCAGGCGCCGTGATCGAGACAAGCAAAAGCATGGCGCAGAAAGTACGCATGAGAGCCTCCCCAGGGTTTTGAAAGTCGCCGGGGTAACGGGCGGGAGCACAATAGGTTCCATTTGATCAATGCCGGAGCCTTTCCCAGGCTGATGCGTTGCACTGCATCAACAGGAGATGCAGATGGACAAAGATCGTATCGACGGCGCCGCACACGAGGCGAAAGGCAAGATCAAGGAGGTCGCGGGCAAGGTCACCGGCGACGCCAAGCTGGAAACTGAAGGCAACGTCGAAAAGAACGCCGGCAAAGTCCAGAACACCGTCGGCGGCATCAAGGACACCCTGCGAGGGAAGTGACGTCCGGTTGCCGCGTGTGAAACGAAGAAGAGCCCACGTTCGGGCTCTTCTTTTTGTCTTATCGACACCGAAGGCACATTGGATCGGCCAGCCCCTTGGGACTGGAGAACAGCGCCGCACTGCCTGGCCTGCACAAGGTCTGCGCTGCCGGCGTGCCGCGATCCGGAATTGCGGGCTTAATCGCTATTAAGGCCCTGGCGCGGGCCGTAGCGCGCGACAAAAGTCCGCCGTTTCTCGGTCACGACTGGGACACGATTCAGGATTGTGCTTGGATGGTCGCCCCCTCGGAAATTCCCGCCAGAGGGGGGAGGAGGAAACCATCCCATGCTCGCGCATGTTCGCGTCGGCTTCGTTGCCGCGCTCGTCACCCTTGCGTCGATTGCCCTGAGTTCCATTCCGGCCGCCGCTGCGGCGGCCCCCGCCAAAGCCTACCAGCGCGCCGATCTCGCCGACGCCGCGATCAAGCTCGAGGCCGAGATCAAGACCGACGCCGGCCAGCCCGGCAAGCCGGTGGCGCAACTTCGCCGCGACGCCGACGCCGCGTTCCAGAAGAACGACGTGCGGAGCGGCATGGTGCTGCTCGGCCAGATCATCGCCCAAGCACCCGACGACAGCGCCACCTGGCTCAAGCTCGCCCGCGCCATCCAGCAGGTCCGCGTCATCATGGACCGCGATCGCGTCGCCATGCTCGAGCGGGCCGGCACCGCCGCCTACATCGCCTATCAGCGCGCCAACAACCGCGGCGAGGAGGCCGACGCGCTTCTCATCCTCGGACGCACCTTCGGCGACCGCGGCATCTGGCGCCCGGCGCTCGATGCTTTGCGGATTTCGCTGGAGCTTCGCGAGAACGCCGACGTTCGCGTGATGTACGAGAAGATGCGCGAGGACCACGGCTTCCGGCTGCTGGACTACTCGGTCGATGCGGATTCGGCCTCGCCGCGCGCCTGTTTCCAGTTCTCCGAGGAACTGCCGAACAAGCGGGTCGATTTCTCGCCGTTCGTTTCGGTCGCCGGCCAGGACAAGCTCGCGCTTTCCGCCGACGACAAGCAGCTTTGCGTCGAAGGCCTCAAGCACGGCGAGCGTTACAGCGTGACCTTACGCGCCGGCCTGCCGTCCACCGTGAAGGAGACACTGCCGAAATCGGCCGAGCTCACCATCTATGTGCGCGACCGCAAGCCGATGGCGCACTTCGCCGGCAAGGCCTACGTGCTGCCGCGCACCGGCCAGCGCGGCATCCCGGTGGTCAGCGTCAACACCAAGTCGGTTGGCATCAACGTCTACCGCATCAGCGACCGCAACCTGATCGAGACCGTGCAGGGGCGCGAGTTCCAGCGCAATCTCTACGCCTACGAGATCGAGCGGCTGACCGACAGCCGCGGCATCAAGGTGTGGAGCGGCGAGCTCGCCGTCGAGCAGACTCTGAACGCCGAGATCACCACCGCGTTTCCGGTCGACCAGGCAATCGGCGACATGGTGCCGGGCGTCTATGTGATGACCGCGGTGCCAAAGGGCACCACCTCCGACGATTACGATGAGATGCCGACCCAATGGTTCGTCGTGTCGGACATGGGCCTAGCCGCCTATTCCGGCGTTGACGGCATCAACGTGTTCGTCAACTCACTGGCGTCGACCGAGCCCAAGGGCCAGGTCGAGGTGCGGCTGATGTCGCGCGGCAACGAGGTGCTTGCCACCAAGAAGACCGATAGCAACGGCCGCATCGCCTTCGAGGCGGGGCTGTCGCGCGGCGAGGGGGCCTCGTCACCGGCTATGCTGATCGCCAGCGACGCCAAGGGTGATTATGCCTTTCTGAGCCTGAAGGCCCCGGCGTTCGATCTGAGCGACCGCGGTGTCTCCGGCCGGCCGGCGGCGTCGGGGCTCGATGCCTTCGTCTACGCCGAGCGCGGCGTCTATCGCTCCGGCGAGACCGTGCACGTCATGTCGCTGCTGCGAGACGCGCAAGGCGTTGCGGCGCCAAACGTGCCGCTCACCCTGGTGGTCGAGCGGCCCGACGGCATCGAATACCGCCGCGTCGCCGTGCCCGATCAGGGCATCGGCGGTCACGCGCTCGACGTGCCGATCAATCCGGCGGCGACCACCGGCACCTGGCGGGTGCGCGCCTTCACCGATCCGAAGCGTCCATCGGTCGGCGAGACCACCTTCCTGGTCGAGGACTATGTGCCGGACCGGCTGGAGTTCGACCTGGCGTCACCGACCGGCAAGATTTCGAAGACCGCACCGGCCAAGCTCACCGTCGACGGCCGCTATCTCTACGGCGCGCCGGCTTCGGCGCTCGATCTCGAAGGCGAGCTGGTGATCGCCCCAGCCAAGGAGCGGCCGGGCCTGGCCGGCTATCAGTTCGGCCTCGCCGACGAGGAGGTCGAGACCACGCGCAAAACGCTCGAGGACCTGCCGCAGACCGACGACAAGGGCAAAGCGAGCTTCGACGTCGCGCTGGACAAGCTGCCGGCGACCTCGCGTCCGCTCGACGCCAAGGTGATCGTGCGGCTGGCCGAAGCCGGCGGCCGCGCCGTCGAACGCACCATCACGCTGCCCATCCAAGCGACGGCCAACATGATCGGCGTCAAGCCGCTGTTTTCCGGCCGCTCGCTCAGCCAGGGCCAGACCGCCAGCTTCGATGTCGTGCTGGTCGCGCCCGACAACAAGCCGCTCGCCGCATCGGGGCTGCGCTACGAATTGCTCCGCGTCGAGACGCGCTACCAGTACTACCGCCGCGACGGCCACTGGGAGTATGAGCCGATCAAGACGACGCGGCGCATCGCCGACGGCCATATCGATGTGGCGCCCGACAAGCCGGGCCGCATCGCGGCGCCGCTGCAGTTGGGCCGCTACCGCCTCGAAGTGACCAGCGCGGACGCCGACGGCCCCGCCACCTCGATCAGCTTCGACGCCGGCTGGTACACCGAAGCCAGTGCCGACACGCCGGACATGCTGGAGATCGCGCTCGACAAGCCGGAGTACAAGCCGGGCGACCAGATGATCGTCGCCATCACCGCGCGAGCGGCCGGCCGCATCACTCTCAACGTCATGGGCGAGAGGCTTTTGAGCTCGATGACCCAGGAGGTCGCCGCCGGCACCGCCAAGATCACCGTGCCGGTCGGCTCCGATTGGGGCACCGGCGCCTATGTGGTGGCGACCTTGCGGCGTCCGCTCGACGCTGAGGCGAAGCGCATGCCGGGCCGCTCGATCGGTGTGCAATGGTTCGCGATCGACAAGAAGGCGCACACGCTCGCGCTCGACATGAAGCTGCCGGCGCTGCTCCGCCCCAACAGCCGCCTCACCGTGCCGATCAAGGTCGATGGGCTCGGCATGTTCGACCAGGCCCGCGTCGTGATCGCCGCGGTCGATGTCGGCATCCTCAACCTCACCAACTACAAGCCGCCGGCGCCGGACGACTATTATCTCGGCCAACGCCAGCTGTCGGCCGAAGTCCGCGACCTGTATGGCCAACTGATCGACGGCATGCAGGGCACCCTTGGCCAGATTCGCACCGGCGGCGACGGCGGCGCCGAGCTGACCGGCGCGCCGCCGACGCAGGCGCCGCTCGCGCTGTTCTCCGGCATCGTCGATGTCTCCTCCGGCAATGCCGAAGTGACATTCGACATTCCGGCCTTTGCCGGCACCGTCCGCGTCATGGCGGTGGCCTGGAGCAAGGACAAGGTCGGCAAGGCCACCGGCGACGTCACCGTGCGCGATCCGGTGGTGCTGACCGCAACCTTGCCGCGGTTCATGCTGAACGGCGACAAGAGCACGATGAACCTCGACCTCGACAACGTCGAGGGCGGGGCCGGCGCCTACGCCATCAACGTCAGCGCCGAGGGTCCAGTCGCCGTCGGCGAGGGCGGATCGAAGAGCATCAACCTCAATGCCAAGCAGCGCGACCGCGTGGTGGTGCCGCTCAATGCGTCGGGGGCGGGCGCCGCGACCGTCAAGGTCGCGGTCAAGGGCCCTGGCAACTTCGCGCTGGAGCGGAGCTATACGCTGAACGTGAAGCCCGCCACTCAGGTGCTGGCGCGGCGCACGGTCAAGCCGATCGCCAAGGGCGAGAGCCTGACGCTGTCGAGCGACATGTTCGCCGATCTGGTGCCGGGCACCGGCAACGTGTCGGTCTCTGTCGGCGTCTCGACTGCGCTCGACGCCGCGTCCCTGCTTAAAGCGCTCGACCGCTATCCGTATGGCTGCTCGGAGCAGATCACCAGCCGGGCGATGCCGCTGCTCTACGTCAACGAGCTCGCCAGCGCCGCCCATCTGGCGCTCGACGACGCCATCGACCAGCGCATCAAGGATGCCATCGACCGCGTGCTGGCGCGCCAGTCCTCGAACGGCTCGTTCGGTCTCTGGGGGGTCGGTGGCGATGATGCCTGGCTCGACGCCTACGTCATCGACTTCCTGACGCGCGCGAAGGAGCGCGGCTTCGCGGTGCCGGACGTGGCGTTCAAGCTGGCGCTCGACCGGCTCCGCAACGTCGTCGCGACGGCCCCTGACGCGTCGAAGGACGGCGGCCGCAACCTCGCCTATGCGCTCTATGTGCTGGCGCGGAACGGCCAGGCGCCTCTCGGCGATCTGCGCTATCTCGCCGACGCCAAGCTTGACGACCTCGCAACGCCGATCGCCAAGGCCCAGGTTGCCGCGGCGCTGGGCCTGCTGGGCGATCGCACCCGGGCCGAGCGCGTCTATCAGGCCGCGCTCAACGATCTGAAACCTCCGGCGCAGCCGGAGATTTTCAGCCGCGAGGACTACGGCTCGACGCTTCGCGATGCCGCGGCGCTGGTCACGCTTGCCAGCGAAGCCGGCGGCTCACGACCGACGGTCCTCAACGCGGTCGCCAAAGTCGAGCAGGCGAGGGCGCGCAAGTCCTACACCTCGACCCAGGAGAACGCCTGGCTGGTGATGGCGGCGCGTGCGATGGCCAAGGACTCCGGCGGGGTGTCGCTCAATGTCGCGGGCGAGAGCGTCAAGCGCGCGCTCTACCGCAGCATCAAGCAGAGCGACCTGAAGGAGCCGCTGAAGGTGACCAACAACAGCGAGACGCCGCTTCAGGCGGTGCTGTCGGTGTCGGGCGCTCCCACGACCCCGGAGCCCGCTGCCGAAAGCGGCTTCAAGATCGAGCGGCTCTATTACACGCTCGACGGCGAGGAGGCCGACCCGACAAAGGCCAAGCAGAACCAGCGGTTCGTCGTGGTGCTGAAGATCACCGAGCCGGAGGCGCAGTTCGGCCGCGTGCTGGTCGCCGACTATCTGCCGGCAGGCTTCGAGATCGACAATCCGAAGCTGGTGTCGTCGGGCGAGACCGGCACGCTGACGTGGATCGAGAACGCCAAGGAGCCGACCTATTCGGAGTTCCGCGACGACCGCTTTGCCGCGGCCTTCGAGCGGCATCCGAAGGACCCTGCGGTGTTCGCGGTGGCCTATGTGGTGCGGGCGGTGTCGCCCGGCCGCTATGTGTTGCCGCAAGCCTACGTCGAGGACATGTACCGGCCGGATCGCTTCGGCCGCACCGCTACCGGCACCATCGAGATCGCGCCGAAATAGTCCGATGGAACTTCGGCGCATCATCCTCGCAACCGTCGCCGCCGCGGCCATTTCCGCGGCGGCCGGCGGCGCGTGGTACGTGCGCTCGCTCGGTCCGGTGCCGGCACTGGCCGACGCCGATACCTCCACGCAGGTGCTCGACCGCCACGGCAAGCTGCTTCGCGCCTATGCGACGCCGGACGGCCGCTGGCGGCTGCCGGCGACGGTTGCTGACGTCGATCCGCGCTTCATCGAGATGCTGCAGGCCTACGAGGACCGCCGCTTCCGCAAGCACAGCGGCGTCGACATGCTGGCGATGGGGCGGGCGGCCTGGCAGCTCATGACCCATGCCAAGGTCATCTCCGGCGGCTCGACCTTGACCATGCAGGTGGCGCGGCTGCTCGAGCCGCGCGCCGAGCGCACGCTGTCGGCCAAAATCCGGCAGATCGTCCGTGCCATCGAGATCGAGCGCAGCTTCAGCAAGGACGAGGTGCTCGCGCTCTACCTGACGCTGGCGCCCTATGGCGGCAATCTGGAAGGCATCCGCGCGGCGTCGCTTGCCTATTTCGGCAAGGAGCCGAAGAAGCTGTCGCTTGCGGAAGCCGCGCTGCTGGTGGCGCTGCCGCAGTCGCCGGAGCTACGCCGGCCCGACCGCTCGGTCGCGGCGGCACGCGCAGCGCGCGACCGCGTGCTCGACCGCATCGCCAAGGCCGAGAAGATTCCAGCGGACGAAATCGCATATGCCAAGCAGGACGTCGTCGCGGCGGGGCGGAAGCCGATGCCGGCGCTTGCCCCCCATGCCGCCGACGAGGCGGTGGCCGCGTTGCCGAAGGTCAAAGTCCATCGCCTGACCATTGATGCGGCGCTGCAGAAGAATCTGGAGGAGTTGGCGCGTGAGCGGGCGAGGGCGCTCGGCCCGCTGCTGTCGGTCGCCATCCTGGCCGTCGACAACGCCACCGGCGAGGTATTGGCCCGCGTCGCCTCGTCCGACTATTTTGACGAGCGCCGCGCCGGCCAAGTCGACATGACCGACGCGCTGCGCTCACCCGGCTCGGCGCTGAAGCCGTTCATTTACGGGCTCGCCTTCGAGGACGGCATCGCGCATCCGGAGACGCTGATCGAGGACCGCCCGGTGCGCTACGGCGCCTACGCGCCGGAGAATTTCGACATGACATTCCAGGGAACGGTTACGGTGCGCCGCGCACTGCAACAGTCGCTCAACGTGCCGGCGGTGGCGCTGCTCGACAGCGTCGGCGCGAGCCGCTTGAACGCGCGGATCGGCCAGGCCGGCGGCACCTTGGTGCTGCCGAAGGGCGAGGCGCCGGGTCTTTCCATGGCGCTCGGCGGCCTCGGCATCAAGCTGTCCGATCTCACCATGCTTTATGTGGGGCTTGCCCGCGGCGGCCAGGCGCTGCCGCTGACCGAACGCATCACCGATGCCAATCCTGTCGATGCGAAGCCTCCTGCGCCACGGCGGCTGCTCGATCCGGTCGCGGCCTGGTATGTCGGCAACATCCTGATCGGCGCGCCGCCGCCGGAGAACGCAGCGCCCGGTCGCATCGCCTTCAAGACCGGCACCTCCTACGGCTATCGCGATGCCTGGTCGGTCGGCTTCGACGGAAAGCGCACCATCGGCGTGTGGGTCGGCCGGCCCGACGGCGCGCCGGTGCCGGGCCTGGTCGGCCGCGGCACGGCTGCGCCGATCCTGTTCGACGCCTTCGCCCGCCTCGGCGAGAAGCCCGCTCCGCTGGCACACGCGCCGCGCGGCGCGCTGTTCTCGACCAGCGCGAAATTGCCGCCGCCGCTCCGCCATTTCCGCCCGGGCGGCGTGGTGGCGAGCGACAGCGCAAACCCGCCGCTCAAGATCATGTTCCCGCCGAACAATTCGCGGATCGAGCTGACCCGGATCGGCGCCAAGACCGATCCGCTGGCGCTGAAAATCTCCGGCGGCGTCGAGCCGCTCACCGTGCTGGTCAACGGCGCGCCGGCCGCGGCCCGCGCCGACCGCCGCACGCTGTTCGTCGATCCCGACGGCCCGGGCTTTCTGCGGCTGACCGTGATCGACGCCCGCGGCTCCGCCGACAGCGTCATGGTGCGTCTGCAATAACGCGCGTTCCCACCCCTCGACCCGCGGTGTAACGTCCTTCAACAAATCGGGGGAGGCTCGTCATGCTGATCGATCATCGCACTTACACGCTGCGCCCAGGGACCTTGCGCAAGCAGCTTGCGCTCTACGAGAAGCACGGCCTCGTGCATCAGAAGCGGCATTTCGGTGAGCCGCTGGCGTGGCTGGTCAGCGAGACCGGCGACGTCAACTCCTACGTCCACATCTGGGTCTATGAGGACGCGGAAGACCGTAACCGCAAGCGCGCGGCGCTGTTCAAGGACCCCGAATGGCTGAAGTACATCGAGATGAACGCGGAGGCCGGCTACCTGCTCAAGCAGGAAAGCAAGCTGATGTCGCCCGCGCCGTTCGCGCCAATCAAGCGGTAGGACAAAAATGCATTGGTTGTTGGCTTTTGTTGTCGCCGTCGCCCTGTCCACGCCGGCCGCGGCGCAGCAGTTTCCATCGCGCACCGTGAAGATCGTCATGGGCTTCGGGCCGGGCGGGCTCGGCGACATTGCCGGCCGCTCGATCGGCGAGGTGATGTCCAAATCCATCGGCCAGCCGGTCATCATCGAGAACATGCCGGGCGCGGGCGGGGCGACCTCGGCGTTGTCGGTGGCGCGCTCAGCGCCGGACGGCCACACCATGCTCTGGGTCAGCTCTCAGAACGCCATCGCGCCGTCGATGTTCAAGGCGTTGCCGTACGACTGGTCGCGCGACTTCACGCCGGTCGGTCCGATGGCGACCTTCGACTTCGTTCTGTTCGTCCACAACGATAGCCCGCTGAAGACCGTGAAGGACGTCATCGCTGCGGCGAACGCCAATCCGGACAAGTTCAATTTCGGCTCGATCGCGGTCGGCACGGCTCAAAATCTTTCGACGCTCAACTTCGTGTCGATGGCTGGCCTTCACGTGCCGACGGTGCCGTTTCGTACCACCGGCGAAGTCGTCACCGGCTTGATCTCCGGCAACATCCAGGCGGCGTTCGAGACCATTCCCGGCGTGATCGGCCAGATCAAGGGCGGCAGCCTCCGCGCGATCGCGGTGTCGTCGACCAAGCGGGTGGAGTTCCTGCCCGATGTGCCGACCATCGCCGAGAGCGGGCTGCCGAACTACTGGACCTACTCGTGGAACGGCATGGTGCTGCCCGCCAAGACGCCGCGTGATGTGGTGATGCGGGTCAACAATGAGATCAACAGCGCCATCGCCACGCCGGCGATCCAGCAACGGTTCCGCGACCTGATCATGGAGCCGCGCACCGGCACGCCGGAAGACCTGCAAAAGATGTATGCGGACGACGTGGTGAACTGGCGCCGCATCATCACCGAGGCTAAAATCCAGCCGAATTGAACGAGGCCCCACCGGGAGCGCCAGCCATGAACGAAATTCCGAAGATCGA
This sequence comes from uncultured Alphaproteobacteria bacterium, assembly GCA_963785665.1. GTDB lineage: Bacteria > Pseudomonadota > Alphaproteobacteria > Rhizobiales > Xanthobacteraceae > Z2-YC6860. The sequence continues at coordinate 210,167 of CAWAWF010000005.1, read as the reverse complement.
CACCGCAACCGCCCGGCCGGCCGACATCGATGCGGCCGAGTGGGAGGTCCGCGTCGATCTCGCCGCCTGCTATCGGCTGGTCGACCTCTACGGCATGACCGATCTGCACCTCAACCACATCTCGGCGCGGGTGCCGGGCCACGAGGACCACTACCTGCTCAACCCGTTCGGCATGATGTACGAGGAGATCACGGCGTCCTCGCTGATCAAGGTCGACCTCGACGGCAAGATCATCTCCAACGGCAGCACGGACTACGGCATCAATCTGGCAGGGTATGTGATCCACAGCGCCATCCACGGTGCGCGCCACGACGTGGCCTGCGTGTTGCACACTCACACCAACGCCGGCATGGCGGTTTCCGTGCTGAAGTGCGGGCTGTTGCCGCTGACGCAAACCGCGATGCGCTGGGGCAAGATCGCTTACCACGACTTCGAGGGCGTCGCGGTCGAGGTTGGCGAGCGGGAACGGCTGGTCAAGGACCTCGGCGACTGCGAGGTGATGATACTCCGCAACCACGGGCTGCTCTCGGTCGGCACCAGCATCGGCCAAGCGTTCAACAACATCTATCGGCTCGAGCGCGCCTGCGAGACTCAACTCCTGGCGATGGCCTGCAACTCGGAAATCACCATGCCGCCGGACGCGGTGATCGCGCGTTCCAACAATCAGCTTACGGTCGGGCCGTCGCCCGACGCCAAGGGCAAGCGGCGTCCGCACGGCTCGCTGGAGTGGCCGGCGCTGAAACGTATGCTCGACCGCCGCGACCCGTCCTATAAGACCTGAATCTCTCAAAAAGGCCGGTTTTATCGGCCTATTTTGGCAATCCACTGTGGCCGGGCCGTCCTTTCCGCCGCCGGGCGATTTCTCTATTGTCCGCCCCGATTTGCCGGACAATGGGATGACGACCACGGCCACCAACCGGGACCAGGGCTCTTTCCGCTCCAGCGGACTGATCGCGATCGTCGATTATGCGGTCAGCTCGCACGCGCGTGCGGTCGCCATGCTGATCGTGGTGGGGCTGCTGGTGTTCCTGCCGGGATTCTTCCAGATCCCGCCCGCCGACCGCGACGAGGCGCGCTTTGCCCAGGCCACCAAGCAGATGCTGGAGACCGGCGAATACGTCGATATCCGGTTCCAGGATGAGGTCCGCTACAAGAAGCCGGTCGGCATCTACTGGCTGCAGGCGGCGGTGGTGAAGACCGCAAGCGCGCTCGGTTTCCCGGACGCCCGAGATACCATCTGGCTTTATCGCATGCCCTCGCTGATTGGAGCGATCGGCGCCGTGCTGTTGACCTATTGGACCGCGCTCGCGTTTGTATCGCGGCGCGCCGCGGTGCTGGCGGCGTTGATGCTGGCAACCTCGATCCTGCTCGGCGTCGAGGCGCGGCTTGCCAAGACCGACGCCTTTCTGCTGTTCACCGTGGTTGCCGCGATGGGCTCGATGGCGCGCGTCTACCTTGGCGAGCGGCGGCAAGGCTCCGCCGCCGCAGGATGGATGCTGCCGGCGATCTTCTGGACCGCGATGGCGGCCGGCGTTCTGATCAAGGGTCCGCTGATCGCCATGTTCGTCGGCCTTTGCATGCTGGCGCTCGCAGTGACCGATCGTTCGCTGCGCTGGATCGGCGGGCTTCGCCCGATCAGTGGCGTGATCTGGCTGTGCCTTCTGGTGCTGCCCTGGTTTCTCGCCATCGTCAGCCGGTCCGGTTCGAATTTCTTCGCCGAGTTGGTCGGCCACGACCTGCTGAGCAAGGTGGTCAGCGTCCAGGAGGCCCATGGCGCGCCACCGGGGTCCTATTTCGTGCTGTTCTGGGCGACGTTCTGGCCGGGCGCGACGCTCGCCGCCATGGCCGTGCCGAGCATCTGGGCGGCGCGCCGCGAGAAGGGTGCCAAGTTCCTGCTGTGCTGGATCGTACCGGCCTGGATCGTGCTGGAGCTCGTCGTTACCAAGCTGCCGCACTACGTGCTGCCGCTCTATCCCGCCATCGCCATCCTGATCGCGGGCGTGGTCGATCCCCATGTGCTGACGCGCAACCGCTGGCTGACGACCGGCACCCGCTGGTTCTTCCTGTTCCCGATGCTGCTCGGCACCGGCGCGATCGTGATGCTGGTGATCTTCGGCCATCAGCTCGGCCTGCCGGCGTGGCCGTTCGTGGTGGCGGCGATGATCTTTGGGTTGTGGGCATGGTGGCTGTACGCCGCGGACGGCGCGGAGCATTCGCTGCTGCGCGGCATGGTGGCCGCGGGCATGCTGGCCATCGCGATTTATGGTGTGATCATTCCGTCGCTCACCACCGCGTTTCCCAGCGCGGCGCTGGCGCGCATTGTCCACGCGGCCAATTGCCGGCCGGCGATGGTGGCAGCCGCGGGCTACCAGGAGCCGAGCCTGGTGTTCCTGATCGGCACCGATCTCGCGATGGTGGACGGCACCGACGCCGCCGAGTTTTTGCTTCAGGGCGGCTGCCGCTTTGCGCTGGTCGAGGGCCGCCATGAGCGCGCGTTTCTGCGGCGCGCCGATGCGCTCGGGCTTCGCTATCTGCCGCCCCAGCATGTCGACGGCTACAACTATTCGATTGGCCGCGCGGTCTCGATATCGGTCTATCAGGCCGAGGCCTCGCCGTGAGCGCGGCCGATGGCTTCGGCACGCCGGTCGCGGCGGGATGGCTTCGCCAATTCGAGACCAACGCGCGGGCGGCACTCGCCGTTGTGCGGCGGGCGCCGCGCGGTGGCCCTGTCGTCGCCTGCTGGACGCCGGCGCAACTCGCGGCCGCCACGATCCTTGCCGTGGGCCTGGTGATCGCCACCATGTTCGCCCTCGACGCTTGGGCGATCATTCATGCCCGCCGATTGCCAGCAGCTCTGATCGTGGCGGAGCAGCGCTTCACGCAGCTCGGCAAGGCCAGTTGGTTCCTCTGGCCGCTCGGTATCGCGATCCTGGCGCTGGCTGCGATCGACCAGTTCCCGCTGCCGCGGTTCTCCCGCGCGATCCTGGCGGCGTTCGCGGTGCGGCTCGGATTTGTGTTCATGGCGGTTGGGCTGCCGAGCCTGTTTGCCTCCATCGTCAAGCGCCTGATCGGGCGCGGGCGGCCGTTCGTCGAGGGCACCGACGTGTTCGCCTATGAGCCGTTCAGCTGGACGGCGCGCTACGCCAGCATGCCGTCCGGGCACGCCACCACGGCCTTCGCCGCGCTGGTCGCCATCGGGGTGATTTTCCCGCAGGCGAGGGCGCTGATGTGGATCTACGCCGTGCTGATCGGGCTCAGCCGCGTGATCATCACGGCGCACCATCCCAGCGACGTGATCGCCGGCGCCATCGTTGGGGCGGCCGGGGCGCTCCTGGTGCGCAACTGGTTCGCCGCCCGGCGGTTCGGCTTCAAGGTGACGGCCGATGGCTCGGTGCGGCCGATGCCCGGGCCGAGCGTGCATCGCATCATCAAAGCGGTTGCCCGCCGCCCGCAGTCTGCCTAGAAGGCGGCATGAACGCGGATACCCCGAACGCCCTGGCTGTCTCGGTTGTCGTTCCGGTGCGGAACGAGGCCGAAAACGTCGCGCCTTTGGTGGCGGAGATCGCCGCGGCCCTGACCGGCCGGGCCTTCGAGGTGATCTATGTCAATGACGGCTCGACCGATGGCACCGCGTCCGAGCTGAAGCGGCTGCAGGCACTGCATCCGTGGCTCCGCCAGCTCCGGCACGCCCAGTCCTGTGGCCAGTCGACCGCGCTGCGGACCGGAATGTGGGCCGCCCGCGCTCCGGTCATCGTCACCCTCGATGGCGACGGCCAGAACGATCCGGCGTTCCTGCCGCAATTGCTCGATGCGCTGTCGCGCGGGGCACCGCGCATCGGCCTCGTTGCCGGCCAGCGCGTTGGCCGCAAGGCCACGGCGTTCAAGCGCTTCCAGTCGCGCTTCGCCAACAAGGTGCGCGGCGCGATCCTGCGCGACGGCACCCGCGATTCCGGATGCGGCCTGAAGGCGTTTCCGCGCGATGTCGGCCTGGCGCTGCCCTATTTCGACGGCCTGCATCGCTTCCTGCCGGCGCTCATTCGCCGCGAGGGCCTCGACGTTGGCTATGTCGATGTGATCGACCGGCCGCGGGCGCACGGCGTATCGAACTATGGGTTCTGGGACCGGCTGTGGATCGGCATTCTCGACCTCGGCGGGGTGTGGTGGCTGATCCGCCGGCGCAAGCGCGTGCCGGAAATCTCGGAGGACTAGATGATTGGCGATCTGGCCAACAGCGTCGGCGGCTACCTGCACGACGTGTTCATCACGCAACTGAATTGGTGGGTTCTGCTTGGCTTCGCCGCGCAGGCGCTGTTCACCATGCGGTTCCTGGTGCAATGGCTCGCCTCCGAGCGCGCCGGCAAGAGCGTGATCCCGCTGGCGTTCTGGTGGTTCTCGATCGGCGGGGGCTTGCTGCTGTTCTTCTATGCGCTCTATCGCCGCGATCCGGTGTTCATCCTCGGCCAGGGCTTCGGTGTGTTCGTGTATCTTCGCAATCTGCAATTCGTTCTGCGCGAGCGAAAGCAGAGCGCGCCGGCCTGATCACGCAACAAGCGATGGCGGGCGCTTCGCCACCCATCGGGTGGCCTCGTCGTAGGCGTGAGCAAGCTGCAGCAACGCAAGCTCGCCATGGTTCGGCCCCATGATCTGCAGACCCATCGGCAATCCGTTGGCGCTAAAGCCCGCCGGCACCGCGATCGCCGTTGCAGCGGCCATCGTCACCGGGATCATCACCTCCATCCAGCGGTGATAGGTGTCCATGGTCTTGCCGGCGATCGTCTTCGGCCAATCGACGTTGGCGTCGAACGGGAACACCTGGCCGGCCGGCAGGATGAAGTAGTCGTACTTCTGGAAGAACACCCGCGTCGCCTGATACCACGCGGTGCGGATCACCGAGGCGTCATACACCTCGTATGCGGAAAGCTTCGCGCCGCTCTCGACTTCGAACTGCGCCTCCGGCTTCATCAGCGCGCGCTTGGCCGGATCGTTGTAGAAATCCTTGAGCTGAGTGCCGGACTGCCAGGCGCGCAGTTTGAGCCAGGTCGGAAAGATGCGTTCGATCGGAAAGTCCGGCCACGCCTCCTCGACGGTGGCGCCGAGCGTCTCGAACGTCTTCAGCGCCGACTTGCAGAGGTCGAGCACACCGGGCTCGAACGGCATCAGTCCGCCGAAGTCGCCGGACCAGGCGATCCGCGCGCCCTTGAAGTCGCGCTTCAAGTCCTGCGCGAATGCCGCCGGGTCCTGCCGGTTCGATAGCGGCATCCGCGGGTCGTAGCCGGCCTGCACCGACAGAAGCCGCGCCAGGTCGGGCACGGTGCGCGCCATCGGGCCCTGCACGCCCATCCAGGCATAGAGCATGTCCGGCGCTTGCGACGGCACCCGGCCGTAGGAGGGGCGGAAGCCGAACACATTGTTGAAGGCGGCCGGATTGCGAAGCGAGCCGCCGTGGTCGGAGCCGTCGGCGACCGGCAGCATGTGGAGCGCCAGCGCGACACCCGCGCCGCCGCTCGAACCGCCCGCGGTCTTGCTCTGGTCGTAAGCGTTGAGCGTCTTGCCGAACACGTCGTTGTAGGTGTTGGAGCCAAGCCCGAACTCCGGCGTGTTGGTCTTGCCGATGATGATGGCGCCGGCGGCCTTCAGCCGTTCGACCATGATGGCGTCGGCGGTCGGCACGAAATCCTTGAAGATGCGCGAGCCCTGGGTGGTGCGGATGCCCTTGGTTGCGGTCAGGTCTTTCACCGCATGGGGAAAGCCGTGCATCCAGCCGCGGATCGTGCCGGCCGCGATCTCGTCGTCGCGCGTCTTTGCCTGGGCCAGAAGATCGCCGCGATCCTGCAGCGAGACGACGGCGTTGACCGTGGGATTGAGGGCGCCGATGTGGTCGAGATACGCGGCCATCACCTCGACGCAGGACACCCGCTTGCCTTGGATCGCGTGCGACAGGGCGATGCCGTCCATCGCCACGATGTCGGAGAGTTTTGCCATCGCCGAACTACCTCGCCGCCGTCAGCGCCGCGAAGCCGCGCTCGAGGTCGGCGATCAGATCGTCAACGTCCTCAAGCCCGATATGCAGCCGGATCGAGGGGCCGCCGGGATCGAACGTCGTCGCCGTCCGGGTGACGTCGACGGGGATCGTGAGACTTTCGAAACCGCCCCACGACGCGCCCAGACCATAGAGCGACAGGCCATTGAGGAAAGCCAGCACCGCCTGCTGCGGCACCGGCTTCAGCACAAAGGGAAACAGCCCGCAGGCGCCGAGATAGTCACGCTTCCAGATCTCATGTCCCGGTGCGCCGGGCAGACCTGGATGCAGCACCTTCAGCACCTCCGGCCGGTTCGACAGCCATTCCGCGACTTTGAATCCGGATGCCTGGTGCTGGCGCAGCCGCACCGCGAGCGTGCGAAGTCCCCGCAGCGCCAGGTTCATGTCGCCGGGCCCGAGGCACAGGCCCATAGTGTAGGCCGTGTCCTTGAGTTGCTGCGCCGCCGATTTATTGGCGGAGACGAAACCGATCATCGCGTCGGAATGTCCGCCGATGTATTTGGTGCCGGACTGGATCGACAGGTCGACGCCCTTGTCTAGCGCCTTGAAATACAACGGCCCGGCCCAGGTGTTGTCCATCAGAACCAGCGCGCCGTGCTGGTGCGCCGCATCGGCGATCGCCGGGATGTCCTGCACCTCGAAGGTGAGCGAGCCGGGCGACTCGGTGTACACGGCCTTGGTGTTCGGCCGCATCAGCTTGGCGATGCCGCCGCCGATCAGCGGGTCGTAGTAGGTGGTCTCGACACCGTATCGCTTCAGCACGCTATCGCAGAATGTCCGCGCCGGGCCGTAGCAGCTATCGGTCACGAGCACATGGTCGCCAGCCTTGAGCACCGCCAGCAGCGCCGTCGAGATCGCGGCGAGTCCGGACGGCAGCAGCGCCACCGCGTCGCAGGCCGGGCCTTCGATTGCCTGAATCGCCTTTTCCAGCGCCTCCGAGGTTGGCGTGCCCTGACGGCCGTATGAATACCGGCCGTTGCCGGCGAGATAGTCCTCTGCGGTCCGATAGAGCAGGGTGGAGGCGTGATAGACCGGCGTGTTGACGTAGCCGTGGTGGGCGTGCGGATCGCGGCCGGCGGTGGTGACCTTGGTGTCCGGTTTAAGCTCCGTGTGCGCGGGCGCGCCGGCTTCGGCCTTGGTCATTGTGATGAAATCCTCGCCAATTGCGGCATTTACGGCGTCCGCAGCAATCACCGCAACCCCTTGACCTGCCTGCCTCCGCGTTCTGTGATGGCCGGACTGAGGGGTTCAAGCGGGCAAGAGGCGTCAGCGCACCACGCGCCAGGCGGCCCGCCTGCGTTTTAGGAGTTCCGGCCATGAAAAGCGCAATCAAAGCCGTCCTGGTCCGCGGCGTGCTTGCCGCCGTTCTGGGGATCGCCGCGTCAGCCGCTTCGGCCCAGACCCTCAACACCGTCAAGCAACGCGGCACGATCAATTGCGGATCGAACGGCACACTACCGGGCTTCGGCCTGCCGGACTCGCAGGGCCGCTGGACCGGCCTGGACGTCGATTTCTGCAAGGCGCTGGCGGCCGCGATCTTCAATGACGTCAGCAAGGTCAAGTTCGTGCCGCTCAACGCCAAAGACCGCTTCACCGCGCTGCAATCCGGCGAGGTGGACGTGCTGGCCCGCAACACCACCTGGACCTCGTCGCGCGACACCGCGCTGGGCCTGAACTTCACCGGCGTCAATTACTACGACGGCCAGGGTTTCATCGTTCGGAAGTCGTTGAAGCTGAATTCGGCGCTCGAGCTCGGCGATGCGGCGGTCTGCGTGCAGCAGGGCACCACCACCGAATTGAACCTGGCTGACTATTTCCGCGCCAACAAGATGAAACTCAAGACCGTGACCTTCGCGACCTCGACCGAAGCCGTGAAGGCTTACGACGCCGAACGCTGCGACGCCTACACCACCGACGCCTCCGGCCTCGCCGGCGAGCGGCTGCGTCTCGCTAAGTCCGACGATCACGTCATCCTGCCGGAGATCATCTCCAAGGAGCCGCTCGGGCCGGCGGTGCGCCACGGCGACGACCAGTGGTTCGACATCGTCAAGTGGACGCACTTCGCCATGATCAATGCCGAGGAGTTCGGCATCACCCAGGCCAACGTCGATGACATGAAGAAGTCCGACAATCCGGATATCAGACGGCTGCTTGGCACCGAGGGCAAATTCGGCGAGGCGTTCGGGCTGACCGACGACTGGGCCTATCGCATCATCAAGCTGGTCGGCAATTACGGCGAGGTGTTCGAGCGCAATGTCGGGCAAGGCTCGCCGCTGAAGATCGCGCGCGGCCTGAACGGGCTGTGGACCAAGGGCGGCTTGCAGTTCGCACCCCCGGTTCGCTGAGACGGGGCTAGCAAGGAGGGGCGGGCGCGGATGTCGGCGGTCGAGCACACCAAGCCGAAGACGCCGCTGATCTACAACCCGAAGGTGCGCAGCATCGCCTATCAGGTGCTGCTGTGCGCCGTCATCGTGTTCCTGGTCTGGAGCGCGATCCAGAACGCCGCCGACAATCTGGCGCGCGCCAAGATCGCCTCGGGCTTCGGCTTTTGGGACAACACCGCCGGATTCGACATCAGCCAGAAGCTGATCACCTATTCGACGCTTTCGACCTACGGCCGTGCCTTCTGGGTCGGTCTTCTCAACACGCTCCTGGTCGCTTCGCTCGGCATCGTGCTCGCCACCATCCTGGGTTTCCTGATCGGCATCGGCCGGCTGTCGAAGAACTGGCTGCTAGCCAGGATGGCCGGCTTCTACGTCGAGACCATCCGCAACATCCCGCTGCTGCTGCAACTGCTGTTCTGGTACAACGCCGTACTGAAATCGCTGCCGCAGACCCGCGACAGTTTCGCCATTCCGGGCGGCGGCTTCCTCAACAACCGCGGCCTGTTCCTGCCGCAGCCGGCGTTCGGGCCGGCCGCGCGCTTTGCGCTGATCGCGCTGGTGGGCGGCGTGATCGCCGCATTCGCCTACCGGGTCTGGGCGAAGCGCCGGCAGATGCGGACCGGCCAGCCGGCGCCGGTCGGCTGGGTCGCGCTCGGCCTTGTCATCGTGATGCCGTTCGCGGTGCTGGCGTTGTCGGGTTTCCCGGTGACGTTCACCTATCCGGAAGCCGGGCGTTTCAACATCCGCGGCGGCATCGAGGTGCTGCCGGAGTTCATGGCGTTGCTGTTCGGGCTGACGATCTACACCGCGGCCTTCATCGCCGAGGTGGTGCGCGCCGGCATCCTCGCCGTCGCCAGGGGCCAGACCGAGGCCGCCTATTCGCTGGGACTACGCCCCGGCGCGACCTTGCGGCTCGTGGTGATCCCGCAGGCGATGCGGGTGATCATTCCCCCGCTGACCAGCCAGTATCTCAACCTGACCAAGAACTCGACGCTCGCGGTCGCCATCGGCTACCCGGACCTCGTTCAGATCTTCGCCGGCACGGTGCTCAACCAGACCGGCCAGGCCGTCGAGGTCATCGTCATCACCATGGCGGTCTATCTCTTCATCAGCCTCGTCACCTCGGGCCTGATGAACCTCTACAATCGCCGCATGGCGCTGGTCGAACGATGAGCGACATCGCCACCCGCACCGATGCGAGATTGATGGAGGGGCCGCCGTTCGTCCGCAACCAGCCGCTCGCGCCATTGCCGCCGCCGCTCGCCGAGGCCGGTGCGATCGGCTGGGCGCGAAAGAACCTGTTCTCCGGGCCGCTCAACATCGCGCTGACCATCCTGTGCGCGGCGCTGATCGTCTGGCTGGTGCCGCCGCTCGTCAAATTCCTCGTCATCGACGCGGTGTGGAACGGCGCCAGCCGCGCCGATTGCGTGGCCAAGGCCGGCGACCCCGAGGTCGGCGCCTGCTGGGCTTTCATCTTCGACAAGATCAGCTTCCTTACCTACGGCTTCTACCCGATCGACCAGCGCTGGCGTGTCGACGTGTTCTTCTTGCTGCTCGCCATCGGCGTTACCTGGATGGCCTGGCTGAACGCGCCGCGCCGCGACATCGGCCTGCTCTATTTCTTCGTGGTGATGCCGGTTGCGTCGCTGGTCTTGCTGCTCGGCTTCCCCATGCTTGGCTTGTCGCGGGTCCCCACCACGCAATGGGGCGGTATCCTGGTCACCATCGTGGTCTCCTCGGTCGGCATCGTCTTCTCGCTGCCGATCGGCATCCTGCTGGCGCTCGGCCGCCGCTCCCGGATGCCCGCGGTGCGGCTGTTCTCGGTGATCTTCATCGAGTTCGTGCGCGGCGTGCCGCTGATCACCGTGCTGTTCATGGCGAGCGTGATGCTGCCGCTGTTCGTGCCGGAATCGTGGTCGCCGGACAAGCTTCTCCGCGCGCTGGTCGGTGTCTCGCTGTTCTCGGCGGCCTACATGGCCGAGGTGGTGCGCGCAGGCCTCCAAGCCATTCCAAAGGGCCAGTTCGAGGGCGCCATGGCGGTCGGGCTCAGCTACTGGCAGAGCATGCGGCTCGTCGTGCTGCCGCAGGCGCTGAAGATCACGATTCCGAACATCGTCAACAGCACGATCGGACTGTTCAAGGACACCACGCTGGTGTTCGTCGTCGGCATTTTCGATTTCCTCACCACCATCGAAGCCGCCCGCGTCGATCCGAACTGGGCGACGCCGGTGACCAGCACCACCGGCTACGCCTTCGCCGCGATGTTCTATTTGTTCTTCTGCTTCGGCATGTCGCGCTATGCGCGCTTCGTCGAGACCCGCCTTGCGGCGGGCGACCGGCACTGAAGGGGCCTTCCATGGCACAGCAAACCGCCGCCAACCCCGGGCTCAAGCCCGCGCCGCTGAAGACCGACATTGCGGTCGACATGATCGGCGTCCACAAGTGGTACGGCGAATTCCACGTGCTTCGCGACATCAACCTGCGCGTCACCAAGGGCGAGCGGATCGTGATCTGCGGGCCGTCCGGCTCCGGCAAGTCGACCATGATCCGCTGCATCAACCGGCTCGAAGAGCATCAGCAGGGCAGGATCATCGTCGATGGAACTGAGCTTGCCAACGACCTCAAGAAGATCGACGAGGTGCGCCGCGATGTCGGCATGGTGTTCCAGCACTTCAACCTGTTCCCGCACCTGACCGTGCTGGAGAACCTGACCTTGGCGCCGATCTGGGTGCGCAAGCAGCCCAAGCGCGAGGCCGAGGAGATCGCGCTGCATTATCTCAAACGCGTCAAGATTCCCGAGCAGGCCGGCAAGTATCCGGGCCAGCTCTCCGGCGGCCAGCAGCAGCGTGTCGCGATCGCGCGCGCGCTCTGCATGAACCCGAAGATCATGCTGTTCGACGAGCCGACCTCGGCGCTCGACCCGGAGATGGTCAAGGAGGTGCTCGACACCATGGTGCAGCTCGCCGAGGACGGCATGACCATGCTCTGCGTCACCCACGAGATGGGCTTCGCCCGCCAGGTCGCGAACCGCATCGTGTTCATGGACGAAGGCCAGATCGTCGAGATGAACGAGCCGCAGGCGTTCTTCGACCATCCGCAGCACGAGCGGACCAAGTTGTTCTTGAGTCAGATTTTACACTGACCGCCGGGGCCCCTGCAGGTCAATGCGCCAGCGGGCCGCTGGCCTTCTTCCAGGCGTCGATGCCGCCTTGGATATGGCAGGCGCTGGCGAGGCCGGCGTCCTGCGCGGCCTGCACCGCCATCGCCGAGCGCTCGCCGAACGCGCAGTAGAACAGCAGCCGCTTGCTGGTGGATTTCGCCAGCTCGTGCAGCATGCCGCCCGACGCAATGGTTTCCTGCAGGCTCGGGTAGGGCACATGCAGCGAGCCTGGGATGGCGCCGTGGCGCTCGCGCTCGGTGCGCTCGCGCAGATCGATCAGCGCCACTTCGGGCTTGCCGATCAGGCCCTGCGCCTGCGCCGCCGACACCGCCCAGCCGCGGCGCGCGACCTCCTCTTGGTGCAGGCCGACCTTCATGTTGGCCGGGATCGCGACATCCATCATCTTCGGGTTGGCGAGCTTCAGATTGCTCATCAGCGTCACGTATTCGTCGATCGACTTGACCTGAAGCCGCGGGTTGAAGGCCTTCTCCTCGCCGATGGTGGAGACGGTGTCTCCCTTGTAATCGTGGGCGGGATACACCAGCGTCTCGTTCGGCAGCTTCAACAGCCGGCCGAAGATCGACTCGTACTGCTGGCGAGCATCGCCGTTCTGGAAATCGGTGCGGCCGGTGCCGCGAATGAGCAGCGTGTCGCCGGTGAACACGCGGTCCGGCATGATGAAGCTGTAGGAGTCGTCGGTGTGGCCGGGCGTGTAGACGACGTCGAGCGCCAGCCCCTCGATGGTGAGCTGCTCGCCGTCGGCGAGCCGCATCGACACCACGTCGGCCTTGGTCTGCTCGCCCATCACGGTGATGCAATGGGTCTTGTCGCGGAGCGCGCCCAGGCCGGTGATGTGGTCGGCATGCATGTGGGTGTCGACCGCCTTGACCAGCTTGAGGTCGAGCTCCTTCACCAGCGCGAGATAGCGATCGACCTTCTCCAGCACGGGGTCGATGATCAGCGCCTCGCCGCCGCGGCGGCTGGCGAGCAGGTAGGAGTAGGTGCCCGAAGTCTGATCGAACAACTGGCGGAAGATCATGGCCGGAGCCTCCGTCCCGATTCAGGCGGGAGCATAGCACGCGAAGAATAGCCCTTCACCGCCGTCCAGGCTGGTTGGGGACGGCCGTGTTGACGTCGACGTAGACGATTTCGACGCACTTTTGCGTTGCACTATGTCCGCTCCCGCTATGCCAACGGCCGTCCCGCAGCTTGACCTCTTGGACCTCCGCGATTTGCAGACAGCGCCATTCGCCGCCAGGTGGCAGCTTGCTGGTGCTTTCGCCGGCAAATTGAAAGACCAGCGCCTTCTCCATCCCGCCGCTATGACCGAGGATGTGCGGACAGATTTCGCGATAGGCGCCGTTATACGTGCAGGTGATCTGCTTGCGTTCAAGGATGGCCCGATGGAACGCCTTGAAGACTTCACTCTGATCGGAACGAACCCGTTTGAAGGGGACGACGTTCACTTCTCAACCGGCAGGTCCGGCCTCCCGCCCCATTCGGTCCACGAGCCGTCGTAAAGCGCCTTCGGCGCCTTGCCGATGGCGTCGAGCGCGAACCACAGCGTCGCCGCGGTGACGCCCGAGCCGCAACTTGTGATCACCGGCTTGTCGAGGTCGACGCCGCCGGCCACGAACCTCTCCTTGATCTTGTCCGGCGCCACCAGCCTGCCGTTCTCGATCAGCTCGGTCACCGGCACGTTCTTGGCCCCCGGCATGTGGCCGGAGCGGATGCCTTCGCGCGGCTCGGGTGCTTCGCCGCGGAAGCGGTTGGCCGGGCGCGCATCGACCACCTGCGCCGACTTGTCGAGCAGCGCCATCTGAACATCATCGACGTTGGCGACCACACCGGTGTTGAGCTGCCACTCGGACGGCTTCGGCGTGCGCTTGCCTCCGCCGCTCTCGACCGGGCGGCTCTCCGCCTTCCACTTCGGCAATCCGCCGTCGAGGATGTAGACCTTCTTCGCGCCGAAGATCCGGAACGTCCACCACACCCGCGGCGCGCCGCCCAATCCGGCACCGTCATAGATCACGATGGTGTCGTCCTTGCCGACGCCGAGCGCGCCGACGTCCTTCGAGAAGGCCGTGGCGCCGGGCAGCATGTGCGGCAGATCGGTGGAGTGGTCGGCGATGGCGTCGATGTCGAAGAATGACGCGCCCGGGATGTGGCCCGCCATGAACTCGGCCCTGGCGTCGCGCTTGAGCGCAGGCAGGTAGAACGAGCCATCGACGATGCTGATCTCGGGCTCGCCCAGCCGGGCGGCGAGCCAGTCCGTGGTGACGAGGTTCTTCGAGGCGGGCGGGCGGTCTTCGGCCATGTTCGGTCTCTCTTTCTCTGTGCAGCTAGACCAACGCCAGCCGCACCCGACGGTTCAACTTTCCCTTTTTCTCGACCTGGGTCACCCGCACCGCGCCGATCTCGGCGGTGGATCGCACATGGGTGCCTCCGCAGGGCTGCAGATCGAGGTCCTTGATTTCGATCAGCCGGACCCGGCCGGTGCCCATCGGCGGCTTCACCGACATGGTCTTGATCAGCCCCGGATTGGCTTCGAGCTCGGCGTCGGCGATCCAGCGGCTCGACACCGCGGCGCCTGTTGCGATCATTTCGGCGAGCTTGGCGGTGATGGCATCCTTGTCGAGGCCTGAGTCGGGAATGTCGAAGTCGAGCCGGCTTTCCGCTTCGCCGACCGAGCCGCCGGTCACCGGATACGGAAGCACCGCGGAGAGCAGATGCAGCGCGGTGTGCATGCGCATCCTGGCGTGGCGGACCGGCCAGTCGATTGCGGCCTTAACCGTTTCGCCGACCGCGACGGCCGGCGCACCGGGGGCGGGGACATGGGCGATGGTGGTCTTGCCGGGATCGGTGAACACCACATTGGCGACCGGAATGGTCTCGCCGGATTTGGTGACGATCGAGCCCTTGTCGGCTGGCTGGCCGCCCGACGCGGCATAGAACACGGTGCGGTCGAGCACGATGCCGCCGTTCGGCTCGATGCCGACCACGGTCGCCTCGCAGTCTTTCAGGTAGGAATCCTCGCGGAACAGGCAGTCGGTGGGCATGTTCCGAGCTTACTTCTTCTCGAACGGGATTTCGATGTTGGTCTTGCGCTCGATCCAGCTCGGCACCGGCAGCTTCTTCGAACGGAGGAACTCCGGATTGAAAAGCTTCGACTGGTAGCGCGTGCCGCTGTCGGCCAGCACTGTGACGATGGTGTGCCCCGGCCCCATCTCCTTGGCGAGCCGGATCGCGCCGGCGACATTGATGCCCGAGGAGCCGCCGAGGCAAAGCCCCTCGTGCTCCATCAGGTCGAAGATCAGCGGCACGGCCTCTTCGTCGGGAATGAGATACGGCTTGTCGACCTTGATGTCGTCGATGATCGGCGTGACCCGGCCAAGCCCGATGCCTTCGGTGATCGAGCCGCCCTCGGTGCTCTTCGCCTCGCCGGTCTTGAACAGGTTGTACATCGCGGCCCCCCGCGGATCGGCGACGCCGATCACGATGTCGCTCTTCTTTTCGCGGAGGAAGATCGAGACGCCGGCGAGCGTGCCGCCGGTGCCGACGGAGCAGATGAAGCCGTCGACCTTGCCGCCGGTCTGCTCCCAGATTTCCGGGCCGGTGGTGCGGATGTGCGCAAGGCGATTGTCGCGGTTGTTCCACTGGTCGGCGAACAGCACGCCGTTCTTCTCGGTCTTGCGGAGCTTGTCGGCGAGCCTGCGCGCCACGTGCTGGTAGTTGTCGGGATTGGAGTAGGGGAGCGCCGGCACCTCGATCAGCTCGGCGCCGCAGAGCCGCAGCATGTCCTTCTTTTCCTGGCTCTGGGTGTTGGGGATGACGATGATGGTGCGGTAGCCGCGAGCGCTCGCGACGATCGCAAGCCCGATGCCGGTGTTGCCGGCGGTCCCCTCGACCACCAGCCCGCCGGCTTTCAGCTCGCCGCGCTTCTCGGCCTCCAGGATCATCTGTCGGCCGGGCCGGTCCTTGACCGAGCCGCCGGGATTCATGAACTCGGCCTTGCCGAGGATGGTGCAGCCGGTCTCAGCCGAGGCGCGTTCGAGCTTGATCAGCGGCGTATGGCCGATGGCCTCAACGACACCGTCGCGGATTTGCATGGATTTGGCCCGTTTTTTCGGAAATCCGAACCTAAAGGAGCCGGCAAACCGCCACAAGCTGCGAACCATCGCGGAAAACCATGCTCCGGCGGATCGCCGAAACAGTGATTCAATCCCTCCACCGGGCGGAAAGGGTAAAGAAACCATAGCCCAGCATTGAGCCTCGGCGGGTCCGCACATTCACTTATTGTTGTCCACGTAAACGCTACCAAAGACGCCGGGACGGGCCGCTTTTGCGTCGGCCGCATCTCTGAAGGGGATGGACCGATGGGTCTCGACGTCAACACGCTGTTCATGGTGACGATCTACGTCGAGGCCATGCTCGGCCTGCTGCTGCTGTTTGCCTGGATCCAGAACTCCGGCATCCATGCGGTCGCCTGGTGGGGCTGCGCGCATCTGCTCCGCGCCGCCTCGGTCATGCTGTTCGGCATGTACGGCAACGTGTCGGACGCGATCTCCATCGACCTCGCCAATGCGCTCCTCTTCACCGCCTTCGCGCTGACCTGGTCGGGCGCCCGGGTGTTCGACGGCCGCGCGCCCGAGCCGATGTACGTGGTCGGCGGTGCGATCCTATGGATTCTCGTTTCGCACACCTCGTCCTTCGTCGACTCGCTCGAGGCCAAGGTGCTGCTCGCCTCCGGCATCATCACCGCCTACACCTGGGCGACAGCGTATGAATTCTGGCGCGGCCGCGGCGAGCCGCTGGTGTCGCGCTGGCCCGCGATCTTCATGCTGTTCGCCCACGGCGCGCTGTTTCTGCTGCGCACCCCGCTTGCCCAGGTGCTGCCGTGGGCACACAGCAGCCAGATGTTCGACAGCGTCTGGCTGACGGTGTTGAGCTTCGAGGCCCTGCTGTTCACCATCGCCATCGCCTTTATCCTGCTCGCCATGGCGAAGGAGCGCACCGAACTGCGCCACAAGACCGCGGCCCTGGTCGATCCGCTGACCGGCATCGCCAACCGCCGCGCCTTCCTCGAAGACGTGATGGCGCTGAGCAAGCGCCAGGAGAGCGAAGGCCGCTCGGTCGCGGTGCTGCTCGCCGATCTCGATCACTTCAAGTCGATCAACGACCGCTTCGGTCATGCCGTCGGCGACCGCGTGCTGCAGGTGTTCGTCGAGGCGGCCTGCGCCAAGCTCGGCCCGAACGATCTGATCGGCCGCCTCGGCGGCGAGGAATTCGCCATCGTCATCTACGACTCCGGCCGCGACAAAGGCCTCGCCATCGCCGAGCGCATCAGGCTTGCCTTCGAGGACGCCACGGTGGAGGTCGACGGCCGGCAGATCGGCGGCACCTTGAGCATGGGCATGGCGATCGCCGAGACCAACCTTTTCGACATCCCGGCGGTGCTGGCGCAGGCCGACGAGGCGCTTTACTGCGCCAAGGAGCGCGGCCGCAATCGCGTCGAGGTCGCCTCGCTCCAGCTCATGGTCGAGCGCGCCAAGGTCGCCGACCCGCGCGGCCGTCCGGTCGAGGCTTTGGTCGCAGCCGGCGCGGCCTGACAACCCGCCCCCATGCCGTGCTATGACACGGCATGATCGAGAGCATCGAGCTCGAAAAGTGCACCGGCTGCGGCATCTGCGACCTGGTGTGCCCGGCCGACGTCATCCACATGGAGCCGCAACCGGTCGCGGTTGAGGTTGCCGGGCTTCGCCAGACCCGGCTGCTGCCGGTGATCAAGTTCCGCGAGCACTGCATCACCTGCTTCTCCTGCGAAATCTTCTGCCCGGAAAAGATCGTCGACGTGCATCCGTCGGTCAAGAACAGACCGCGGCCGTGGTGAGCATGACCGACAAGCTCGACGGCGTGCTGATCGACACCGATGTGCTGGTGGTCGGCGGCGGGGCAGGCGGCCTGATGGCGGCGCTGTCGGCCAAGCGCAACGGCCCGCCCGGCACCCGTGTCACGCTGGTCGATTCCTGGCTGATCGGCCGCACCGGCCACACCGCCTTCTCCAACGCCTGGACCATCGTGGCGCTGCCCGGCGACGACATCGACGGCATCCTGCACGAGATCGTCGCCGGCAACGACGGCATCGCCGATCAGGTACTGGTGCGCCAGGCGCTGGTCGACTCGCACGCGCGCATTCAAGACTTCGAGAAGATGGGCATGCATTTCGGCCGCGACGAGGCGGGCGCCTACAAGCGCCGTCCGACCCGCGGCCTCGATCTCGCCCGCGTCATGTATCCCGAGGGCGGCGGGCTCGAATTCGCCTGGAAGCTCCGCCGCGCCCTGGAAACGGATGGCGTGCAGCTGATCGACCGGCTGTTCGTCACCGGCCTGATGCGCGGCGGCTCGGATCGCATCACCGGCGCGGTCGGCATCAACAGCCGCACCGGCGAGTTCAACGTCATCAAGGCGCGAACCACCATCGTCGCCACCAACGCCATAACCTTCCGCTCGGGCTTCGTGCGCGACATCACCGGCACCGGCACCTTGCTCGCCTATCGCGCCGGCGCGGCCTTGCGCAACGCCGAGTTCTCTTACGTCCGGCCTGGTACGCCGAAGTTCTATTTCGAGGGCATCACCTTCGCGATCCAGGAGGGCGCGCGCTGGGTCAACGCCAAGGGCGAGGCGTTCATGGACAGCTACGAGCCCGACTGGGGCGATCAGGCTGACGTTCCCCGCATCGCTAAGGCGATGGCGATGGAAAATCGCAAGGGCAACACGCCGCTCTATCTCGACATGTCGCCGATTCCCGAGCGCATGCGGGACGAGTTCATCCAGAGCAAGGTGCAGTGGATGGACTATTTCTTCCGCAAGCTCGGCGACGAGGCCAAGACCGACATGTTCGGCATGACGCCGTATTATGCGCTCAACCAGATGACCAAGATGGGCATCCGCACCGGCTCGGACTGCCGCTCCGACGTGCCGGGGCTGCTTGTCGGCGGGTCTCGCCCAGGCCGGCTGCGCCAACCATTTCGCCGGCTTCCACATCGGGCTCTGCGTCGGCAACGGCTGGATCGCCGGCAAGTCCGCGATCGAGGACCTCGACCGCCTGCCGACGCCTTCGCTTGATGCGGCCGAGGTGCGGGCGTTGCATGCGGAGACGCAGGCGCCGCGGAGCGCTTCGGCCGCGGCGGAATCCGACCGCATCCTGCGCGACCTGCAGGCGGTGATGTTCGACTACGACACCGGCATCCTCAAGCGCGAAGACCGGCTGCAGGCGGCGCTCAACCGCGTCACCACGCTGGCCGATGACTTCAAGACCATTGCGGCGCCCCACACCCACGAGCTGGTGCGGCTGAAGGAAACCGAGGCGATGCTGCTCGCGGCGCGCTTCATCCTCGGCGCCTCGCTCTATCGCACCGAGTCGCGGTTGAGCCACTTCCGCGAAGACCACGACCTCCGCGACGACACCGACTGGCTGTGCTGGGTGGACGTCACCGAGGGTGGCAACGGTCCGTCGTTTGGCAAGACGCCGGTGC
This sequence comes from uncultured Alphaproteobacteria bacterium, assembly GCA_963785665.1. Classification (GTDB taxonomy): domain Bacteria; phylum Pseudomonadota; class Alphaproteobacteria; order Rhizobiales; family Xanthobacteraceae; genus Z2-YC6860. Next base: position 191,048 of record CAWAWF010000005.1, on the reverse strand, counting down.
CGACGCCCTATTGCAGCGTGACCTTGCCACGCCGCGCGCCGTCGCGGCTGGCTGCGCGCGTGGCCGTCGGCGGCGCATAAAGGTTACGCCCTCCCCGGGAGGAGAGGGCGCAAGCCGGAAGCGCAGCCGATCAGTGCGTCGTGACGATGAAGTCGGTGTCGTCGCCGGTTTCGTCCGACAGCTTGTTGTCGGACACGATCAGCGACGAGCCGGGCATGATCATCGCGGAAATCCGTTCGATCAACTCCGGCGGCATGATGATGCGGTCGAGCGCTGCGGCCGGGCTCGACGGCTGGATAGACTCGGCATCCGAAACCTTGACCACGCGCTCGCCGTGTGACTTGCGGCCGCGTTCCGAGCGTAGCTCCGCCATGTGGCTGCGGTAGCCGCTTGGGATCGTGATGACGGTCCAGCGCAGGTCCGGGCCATCGGCCTTCACGCCCATGGCGGTATAGACGTGGGTGCCGATCGGCTGCGCCGGGTTCTCGAAGCTGATCGGCGCGCTGAACAACGACTTCCAGCCCTGGCGGACGTAGATCTTGCCTTCCTTGAGACTCGCAAAGACCGAGATCGGCTTTCCGTTGGCCTCTTGCACGACGACCGTCGGCGCCGCCTTCGGCTTTTCTTCGACGATGATCGGCGCCGGCGCCGCGATCATCGCGGGCTTGGCATCCACTGCGGGAGTCTCGACGGCCTTGGTCTCGGCAACCGGCTTGGTCTCGGCCGGTTTCACCTCGGCAACCGGTTTGTCGTCGACAATCAGCTTGGTCTCGGCGACGGCCGGCTCCGCAGGCGTGGCTTCAACCGGCTGGGCCGGCGCGGCATCGGCCTGGGTGTCGGACGCCTTCGGGGAGCTGCCGGCGCCTTCGGTCTCCGAAAGTTTGGTCGGCTGCTCGGCGGACGGGTTGTTGGGTGTCGGTTCCGTCACGACCGAGGTGGCGACGGGCTTGGAAGCATTGCCGATCACCGACAGCACCGCGGTGGTGTTGCTGGCGTCGGCCGTGCGGACTTGACCGATACCTGAGGTCATCGCCGGCTCGGCGACGGTGACAGGGGCTGCCGCCGGCGCGGCCGCAGGTTCAGGCGCCGCTGGCACGGTCGCCGGCGCGGTCGTCACCAGCACTGGCGCCGCCGCGGGCACAACCAAGGATGCAGGCACGATCAGGGGCGTGACCTCGACCAGCTTCGGCTTGGGTACGAACAGCCGCGGGCTCTCGAACTCGACCGGCGCCACGTCGGGGTGGGTGACGATCACCCGCGCGCCCATCTTGGTGGTCTTCCAGAGCATCTGCGCGAAGCTCGTGGTCAGGCGGACGCAGCCGTGCGAGGCCGCATAGCCCGGCAGCGGTCCCTCGTGGAGCGCTGAGCCCGACCAGGTGATGCGCTGCATGTAGGGCATCGATGCGTTGTAGAGGTTGGAGACGTGATGGAGATCCTTTTGGATCACCGTGAACACGCCCATCGGCGTCGGATGGCCGGGCATTCCGGTGGAAACGGCCGTGCTGGCCACCGGATGGCCGTCGGCGTAGAGGGTGGCGCGCTGCTTGTCGATCGAGACGATGATGGCCAGCGGCCCGGCCGGGATCGGCGGCGCCTTGTCGGCCGGTTCGGATTTTCGGGAGGCTCGGTCGCCGCCGCGCAGATGCCGCCGCGACGATTTCTGCGATGGCTCCGCAGCGCTCGGCGTGGTCGCAAAATGCAGGCCGCCCGACCAGCTGTTGAGGTCGCCGGGTAGGGCCCAGACCGACGTCGGTCCTGCCACCAGAAGTGCCGCAAGCGACACCCCGGCAATCAGCGCAACGCGCTTCATTGCACGATCTCCCTCAGCCCCAAAAAAGCGCCCGCACCCGGCGCAAATCTACCTAACGCCCGCAGAATCGCCAGACCAAATGAACACAATTCCCAGCGCTTTTCGCAGATGTGATGTACGCGCCACAGTCTTGGTTAAGCAGCGAATCAAGTACGCAACGGCCCCGTATTGGGGCATGATGCGCCGACCCCGCAAGCCATTCGGACACGCTAGATCGGACTTCCCATGAAATATCTCCGTTCGGAAGCCAAGGACCACGCCCGCACCCACCTCAAGGGCATCTGGGCCGCGGCCCTGATGCCCTATGCCGAGGACCTTTCGATCGACGAGAAGGGGTTCCGCAAGAACCTGCGGCATTGGGTCGACGAACTCGGCATCGACGGCATTTTCATCGCCGGCAAGCAGAGCGAGTTCTTCTCGATGTCGATTCCGGAGCGCAAGCGCTCGATGGAGATCGTGGTCGACGAGATCGGCGCCAAGGCCGGCGTGATCGCCTCCTGCTCCGACCAGAACATGGACGTGGTGATCGAACTGGCCAAGCACGCCCAGGCGATCGGCGCGCCCTACATCGTCGTGCATGCGCCGGTGCTGCACTTCCTGCCGAGCCGTGACGAGACGCTCTACCAGTATTACAAGACCATCAGCGAGCAGGTCGACATCGGCATCGCGATGTGGAGCCACGAGGACTCCGGCTATCTGATGAGCCCGGAGCTGTGCGCGCGCATCGCCGAACTGCCGAACATCGTCGCGATCAAGTACAGCGTGCCGCGCGAGATGTATGTGCGGCTGACGCGGATGGTCGGCGACAAGATCCAGGTCAGCACGGCGTCAGAGGTAGAGTGGTTCGACAACATCGTCGAGCTCGGCTGGCGGCTCTATCTGTGCTCGTCGCCGCCGTACCTGTTCCAGACCAAGGTGGACCGCCGGATGCGCGACTACACCGATCTGGCGTTTGCCGGCGAGGTGGCCAAGGCGAAGGTCATCCGCGACAGCCTCAACCCGGTGCGCGAGGCGTTCCGCCGCTCGCGGCCGGCCGAGAAGCCGCCGTCGCATTCGAAATACTGGCAGGAGCTGATGGGCCAAGTCGGCGGCCGCGTCCGTCCGCCGATGCTGGAGCTGACCGACGCCGAGAAGGAGGCGACCCGCAAGGCGTTCGAGACCTGCGGGCTGAAATTGCCCGGCGCCGCGGCGAAGTCGTCGGCGGCGTGAGGAGTGCGGCGATGAAAACCGGACGGCTCAAGGCCTTCGATTTCAAGAAGTGGATCGGCGAGAACGAGCATCTGCTCAAGCCGCCGGTCGGCAACAAGAAGGTGTTCGAGGAGGGCGACATGACCGTGCAGGTGGTCGGCGGCCCGAACGAGCGCGCCGACTACCACGACGATCCGGTCGAGGAGTTCTTCTACCAGCTCAAGGGCAACATGGTGCTCAAGGTCGGCGACAACGGCAATTTCTACGACGTGCCGATCCGCGAAGGCGAGGTGTTCCTGCTGCCGGCGCATGTGCGGCACTCGCCGCAGCGCCCGCCCGGCTCGATCGGGCTCGTGGTCGAGCCGAAGCGCTACGACGATGACCCCAACGACGCATTCGAATGGTACTGCTTCGAATGCGGCAACCTGGTGCACCGCATCGAGTTGAAGGTCGAGCATCTGGTGCGCGATCTGCCGCCGCTCTATGAGGCGTTCTTCGCCGACGAGAAGGCGCGCACCTGCAAGAAGTGCGGCGCCATCCATCCCGGCAAGAAGCCGCCGGCGGGCTGGGTGCAGATGCCCGCGTAGTTCTACTTCACCTCGGCCGGCGTCGAGGTGGCCGGCCCTTCGCCGACGATCATCAGAACGGCATCGACGTCCTTGGCGCCGTCGAAGTGCACCTGCTTGCCGTAGTGCGTGACGAATGTGCCGGCCGGCATCGGCACGGTGCTGTCCGGATCGTACTTGGTGCCGGTGCCGACCCACCACGTCCCCGACACCACGGTGATGAAGCGGTCGTTCGGATGAAAATGCGGATGGCTGAAATGATGGCCGGCCTTCCACTTGGTGAACACCACGTAGAGGCCCGGCTTCGACGGATCGCCGACCATGACGGCCTGCTCGACGCCGCGGGCCGGGTCGCCCTTCCACTGAATCTGGTCGGGCAGCTTGAAGACCACGGCGGCGGGATTGAGCTCGGCCGCGGCGGCCGGCCCGAGCAGACCGATGACAAGCGCGGCGGCAACGACATGACGTGACATGGTGACCTCCCCAGTGTGGTTGTTATGGAGGCAGCTTGGAGACGCTTTGGCGCGTTGACAATGGCCCCCAAGGCGGCGCGAAATCGCCCCGCCAGCCGGGAGATCGCGCATGATCCGAATACTCGCCGCCGCCGCAACCATCTTCGCCGCGTTGACCGCGAGCGCGCCCGCGCAGCAGCCCTATCCGAACCACCTGATCCATATGCTGCAGGGCTTCCCGCCGGGCGGCAACGTCGACATCATTGCCCGCATCCTGTCCCACCAGATGGAGCAAAGCCTCGGCCAGTCGATCGTGGTCGAGGCCAAGCCTGGCCTTGCCGGCGCGCTCGCCGCGGAGACCACCGCGCGGAGCGACCCCGACGGCTACACGCTGTTGGTGCTGCCGAGCGCGCATCCGGCCTACGCGGCGCTCGCCAAAAACGTGAAGTTCAAGGTTGTCGACGACTTCACCTGGATTTCGGTGGTGAGCTTCTATCCGTTCATGATCGTGGTGAAGGCGGATTCGCGTTTCAAGACGCTCAAGCAGTTGCTCGACGAGGCGAAGGCCAAGCCCGGCGAACTCAAATACGGCTCGGCCGGCGTCGGCACCATCCTGCACACCACCGTCGAGCTGATGGCGAACCAGACCCAAACCAAGTTCCTGCACGTGCCGTATCGCGGCGAGGCGCCGGCGATCACCGGAATGCTGCAGGGCGACGTCGATTTCGCGGCACTCACCACCGGCCCGATCAGCTCGCGTATCAAGGCCGGCGAGTTCCGGGCGCTCGCTGTGACCGGCAAGACGCGCTGGCGCGATTTCCCCGACGTGCCGACCGTCGACGAGGCGGGTATCCCGGGTTTCGAGGTGATCTCCTGGACCGGGTTGGCCGGTCCGCCGAACCTGCCGAAGCCGATCGTCGATCGCCTCAACGCCGAGGTGCGCAAAGCGCTCGTTGTGCCGGAGGTGAAGACCAGGCTCGAGGCGATGGGCGGCGATCCGCGCGCCACCACACCCGAGGAGATGAAGGCGCTGGTGCAGCGCCAGTACGACACCTGGAAGAAGCTCGCCGTCGAGGCGAATTTGTCGATCAATTGACTTTGTCATTCCGAGGCGCGCCGAAGGCACGAGCCCGGAATCCAGATACGCGCTCGGACAGATTTCTGGATTCCGGGTTCGCTCGCGTTGCGAGCGCCCCGGAATGACAGACTGCGACTACTTCGCCCCCGTGGTCGGCTTCGTTCCCGTGTAGGCGATCCGCCAGATCGTGCCGCCGGTGTCGTCGGCGACCAGCAGCGCGCCGTCCTTGGCGATGGCGAGTGCCGCAGGCCGGCCCCACACCTCGGCGCGATGCAGGCCCGAGGTCCAGAACCCGGTCATGAAGTTCTGGTACGATCCGGTCGGTTTGCCATCCTTGAACAGCACGCGCACCACCTTGTAACCGGTCGGCTCCGAACGATTCCACGAGCCCTTCAGCGCGACGAAGGCGTCGCCCTTGTATTCCGCCGGAAACTGCGTGCCGGTGTAGAACGCGATGTCCATGGCGGACGAATGTGCCTGGAACAGGACGTCGGGGGCGATCGCGGATTTCACCTTGTCAGGGCGCAGTTGCGCAAAGCCCGGCTGCGGATGCTGGCCGATGTACGAATACGGCCAGCCGTAGAACGCGCCCTGCTGCACGTGCGTGAAGTAGTCGGGCACCAGGTTGTCGCCGAGTCCGTCGCGCTCCTGCACCGTCGCGTAAAGATCGCCGGTGTCGGGATTGAAGGCGAGCGCGGTCGGGTTGCGCATGCCCGACGCGTAGGTGGTCTGGTGCGTGCCGTCGGCGTCGAAGCGCTGGATCGACGCCTTCACCTCGGGCTCGACGCCGATGTTGCCCGATGAGCCGACGCCGACGAACAGCGCGCCGGTCTTCGGATCGATGGCGAGATGGCGGTTGGCGTGGCCCTGCACGATGCCGAACACGCCCTTCTTGGTCAGCATCTTCTCGCCGACCAGCGATGGCGAAGACTTGCGCTGCTCCGGCGGCACGTCGGCGGCTTTGGTGTCGGAGGGCCCGCCGCCGGGACGGAGCGCGCCGACCCGGTGCGGCACCTCCCAGATGCCGTCCTGATCGGCGACCAGCACCTTGCCGTCGCGGTAGGCGAGGCCGTAAGGCCCGTTCAGCCCTTCGATGTGGCGCTCGTGCCAGTCGGCCTTGCCGTCGCCGTCCTCGTCGCGCAGCAATGTCACGTAGCCGACCCTCTGCTCGGCAACCATCACGTCGCCGTTCGGCAGCACCAGCAGCCGGCGCGGATGTTCGAGGCCGGTCGCGAACGCGGTCGCGGTGAAGCCTTCCGGCACGTGCGGCACCTGGCCGGTGTAGGGCAGCGTCATCGAGCGGCTTGCCGCGATCGGCTTGGTCCCAGGCGGCGGCAGGTCGGCGGCCTTGATGGTGATGCGGCGGCCGATTTCCTGGTCCGGCAGCGCGGCGGGACTGTCGGCTTTCGGCGCGCTGTTCTGCGCCAGCACCGTCGCGGCAGCGGTCAGAACAAAAGCCGCGCTCGTCATCAGCAACGCAATCGACTTCGGTTTCATGATGCTCTCCCGGGCTGTTTGGCCTAATATCCTAGCAAATCGCGTCACCCAGGAGTTCACAATCATGCGAACCGCCAGCCATTCGGCCTCGGCCACCATCCCGTTCGATCCCAAGCGCCTCGACCAGTTGATGGACGACGCCGGCATGGACGTGCTGATCGCCACCTCCAAGCACAACGTGCAGTACCTGCTCGGCGGCCACCGCGCCTTCTTCTTCGACTACATGGATGCGATGGGCTTGAGCCGGTATCTGCCGGTGCTGGTCTACGCCAAGGGCGCGCCCGACAAGGCGGCCTATTTCGGCCACCGCCTGGAGAACTTCCAGCGCGAGAACCATCCGTTCTGGACGCCGGTGCAGCAGTGCAACTGCTCGGGTTCGATCGATGCCATGCAGAAGGCGATCGAGCACATCAAGAAATCCGGCATCCAGACCAAGGGCATCGGCGCCGAGCTGTCGTTCCTGCCGGCCGATTCCGCCAAGGTGCTGCAGGACGCATTCCCCGCCAGCAAGGCGGTCGACGTGCTGTTCGTGCTGGAGCGGATGCGCGCGATCAAGACGCCGGATGAGTTGAAGCAGCTCAAGATCGCCTCCGAGGCGGTGATCGAATCCATGCAGGCGGTGATCTCGGGACACAAGCCTGGCGCCAGCAAGGCCGAATTGACCGAGGCGCTGCGCCGCGAGGAAACCAATCGCGGGCTCACGTTCGAGTATTGCCTGATCACCGCCGGCACCTCGCTCAACCGCGCGCCGTCCGACCAGAAGTGGGGCGAGGGCGACATCCTCTCGCTCGACTCCGGCGGCAACTACCACGGCTATATCGGCGACCTCTGCCGCATGGCGATCCACGGCCAGCCTGACGCCGAGCTTGAGGACATGCTGGGCGACATCGAGGAAATCCAGCGCGCGGCGATTAAGCCGATCAAGGCCGGCGCGATGGGCAGCGAGATCTACAAGTCGGCCGAGGCGCGGCTGTTGAAGTCGAAGCACCACAACAACATGCACTTCCTCGGCCACGGCATGGGGCTTGTCAGCCACGAGGCGCCGCGGCTCACCAACTCCGGTCCGGTGCCGTATGACGATTACGACGCGCACCGGCCGCTGGAGTCCGGCATGGTGATCTCGGTCGAGACCACGATGGCGCATCCCAAGCGCGGCTTCATCAAGCTGGAGGACACCGCGGTCGTAACCAAGGACGGCTGCGACATCTACGGCGAGGGCGCCCGCGGCTGGAACAGGGGCGGGACGGCGGCGTAGAGCGTCAACGCGCGGGCGCCATCCCCTGAGTCGAAATGGCCGGGACAAGCCCGGCCATGACGAAGGTTCGCAACCAGAAAATCAGCCGCGCTTGCGCCACATGGCGCGGCGCTGGCCGGTCGCTGCGGTGGTCGGCTGCGCCGACTTGTGGCGGAAGGTGATGCGGCCCCGCGCCAGATCGTAGGGCGACATCTCCACCGTGACGCGGTCGCCGACGCCGGTGCGGATGCGGAACTTGCGCATCTTCCCCGCCGTGTAGGCGAGGATGACGTGTTCGTTGTCGAGCTTCACCCGGAAATTGCCGTCCGGCAGTTCCTCGGTGACCTCGCCTTCGAATTCGAGGAGTTCTTCTTTCGCCATTTATCGGTTCCTGGATTTCCCTGATGCAGCTTAGCGCGTCTGCATGAAAGACACTTTAGCAAAATCGCTGCCGATCGGCTGGGTCGAGGCGACCGGGCGAGGGCCGGAACTGCTCGGGCTGACCGGGGCCTGGTGCCGGCCGCCGCCGTTACCGCCGCCATTGCCGTTGCGGCCCTGGGCGTGCTGGTCGTTGCGCTCGTGATTGCGCTTGCCGCCGCCGCCGTTGCGCTGTCCACCGCTGCGCTGGCCCCCGCCGCGCTCGTTGCGGGACTGGCCGCCCCGCTGCTGCTGGCCGTTGCGGCCGCCGCCGCCACCGCCACCGCGATGCTGCTGCGGTTGGCCGTGGCCCTGAGCCTGGCGAGGCTGTCCGCCCTGCGGCGTGCTCTTGCCGCTCGCCGGAATCGCCATCCGGATCAGCTTCTCGATGTCGCGGAGGAACGGCAGCTCGTCGTGCGAGCACAGCGAGATCGCGACGCCGTCGGCGCCGGCGCGCGCGGTGCGGCCGATGCGGTGGACGTAGCTTTCCGGGATGTTCGGCAGGTCGAAATTGATGACGTGGCTGATGCCGTCGACGTCGATGCCGCGGGCGGCGATGTCGGTTGCCACCAGCGTCTTGACGCGGCCGTCGCGGAAGCTTTTCAGCGCGCGCTCGCGCTGGTTCTGCGACTTGTTGCCGTGGATCGCTTCGGCGGCGAAGCCGTCCTTGTTGAGGCCGCGGACCACCTTGTCGGCGCCGTGCTTGGTGCGGGTGAACACCAGGACGCGCTCGACCTTCTCATCGCGGAGGAGGTCGGACAGCATCTTCGGCTTGCTGCCGCGGTCGACGTGAACGATGCGCTGGGCGATGCGCTCGACCGTGGTCGCCTGCGGCGTCACCGAGACCTTGGCCGGGTCCTTCAGCATGTGGCGGGCGAGCTCTGCGATGTCGCTCGGCATGGTGGCCGAGAACAGCAGCGTCTGCCGCTCCTTCGGGAGCTTGGCGACGATCTTCCGGATGTCGCGGATGAAGCCCATGTCGAGCATGCGGTCGGCCTCGTCGAGCACGAACATCTCGACGTCGTTGAGCTTCAGCGCATGACTCTGGATCAGGTCGAGCAGGCGGCCTGGCGTTGCCACCAGCACGTCGACGCCGTGCGCCAGCGCGCGAACCTGCGGCCCCATGTTGACGCCGCCGATGGCGAGCGCGGTCTGCACGCGAAGGTGCCGGCCGTAGGCGCGGAAGCTGTCGAGGATTTGCGCGGAGAGCTCGCGGGTCGGGCTCAGCACCAGAACGCGGCAGTGCTTCGGCTGCGGGCGCACGCGGTTGGCGGCGAGCGCGTGGAGGATCGGCAGCGCAAAGGCCGCGGTCTTGCCGGTGCCGGTTTGCGCGATGCCGACGACGTCGCGCTTCTGCATCAGCAGCGGGATGGTCTGGTCTTGGATCGGGGTGGGGGTGACGTACTTCTCTTCAGTGAGCGCGCGAAGGATCGGCTCTGCGAGGCCGAAATCGTTAAAAGAGTTCAATTCAAAGTCTTTCTATGTGCGGCCGGCCCGCCTCGCAGGAGTGCGAGCGGACGCCGAACGCGGGGTTCGAGACATCCCGCGTGGACAGGGCTGTCAGTTCAGGAGAAATGTCGGAGAACGGGGCTGAAAACCGAAGCGCCAATCAACAAACAAAGGCGCCGAGATCATCTTTCACGCGGCCCGGAAACGACCTGAAGAATCAAGTCCTTGTTCCGACAACGGGTAGATGGCAGGTCGCTGCGGCGAATTCAAGGCTTTTCGGCTTGGGCGAACGCGGAGATCGGCCGATAGATTGCCTGCTGGGCCCCGCCGCCCGCTGATAAGGCTGCGGAATTGGCTTCATTAAGCACACGCAGCCCGATCATCGGCGTATGGCGGTCGAGGCCCGCAATCGACAGCCACATCATGTCGGGGATACCTTCGCGGGCGGCGCTGGCCTCGGCACTGGCGCCGTCGAACGACACCACATCGAGGGCGCCCTGCAGCGACACCGCGAAGTCGGCCTCGGTGGTGTTGCCGGCGTCAAACAGGTCGCGGCTCCAGTCGATGATGCACGGTTGCCATTCGAAGAAGCCCCAATCGCTGGTGTATTCCGTTGGTCTTGAACGCTTCGGGCGACTCCAGCACCCAGAGCGCCAGGTAATTCCGCCCCTGGCCCGCCACCTTCCGAAATCGCTGGCAGCTCCGGAAATGCGGCTTTCGCAGCATCTGCGCGATCTTCGGCCCACTGTACCAATCGTTCCAGGCCGGCTCGCGGGTTGGATCGTTGAAATTGCAGCGCACGATATAGGCGAATGACATTTGCGGTCCTGCGGGGCCGGGGCGCGATCATGGTTAACGGCCGGTTAGAGATTCGCGAAGCTTACTGCCGCATGCAAGCCGCGTGGACGGAAAGCTTGCGCGTTGGGGGCTGTGGCTGATGGTCAAATACCTGTGCATCGGATTGGCGACGGCGGCATAGGTTGCGATGTCGATCGCAGCACCCGCCGCCGACCTGTCGACGACCCCGATCTACAGCAGCGCGCCTGCCGTGGTGCCGGCCGGGCTTGTCATTGCGTCCAATCGCGCAGTCCAATATCTGCAAGCGTGCGCGCGTGACGATCAAACGGAAGGCTGCCCCGGCCATGCGCAGACAGATCGGCTTGCTGTGGTTCGCGGCACTCCTGACGGGGTGTTCTACTATCATGGGTCCGTCGGACCCGCCGCCGCCGGAGAAGGTGCCGGAGCCGCTGCCGAACGCTAGGCAGATTCTGGCGAACAGCACCGACGCGTTGTTCGATCCGAGCGCCAATCCGAAGAACGTCGGAATCGGTGAGATTCGCCACTTCGACACCGTGCTCGGCCCGCAGTACGGCGTCTGCCTGCGCGCCACGGTGAGCGGCCGCGGGAGCAAGACGCTCAGCACCGTGGTCTATGTCGTGACCTTCGACCGAAACAAGGTTGCCGATCGCCGCCGCGCGCTTCCGGCAGACGAATGCGATCACGAAAAATACCAGCCGTTCTCGTAGGGGCCGGCCCATCCGTTCCGTCCGAAACGCGACATAAAGTTTGGAACGCCTCGTAGACTGACACGTTAACCCGTCAGCACGAATAATTGATGGAGATCGCTCATGCCGTTTCTTATTCCGGTGTTGATTGGTATCCCGGTTCTGTTCGGTGGTGGTTTCGTGATCTACCACTTTGTGCACTAGGCACACGCCAAGCCCCGGCTTTCGGGGAAGTTGCGGCATGAAACCCGGCGTCTCAGAAGACGCCGGGTTTCTGTTTGACGGGAACCGGCCAACAGGTTTGCGCGTTGAATTCGCAGGCTGGGACATCCCCCGTGATTGCGACCGCGGCCGTTTCCAGCCAAAGACCCCGAGCCGTCGCAGCCGGGGTCTTTTAATTTTGTCTGCAACGATCGTTAGTGCATCGATTTCGGCGGCTTGGCTTTCATATCCGGTCGTAGATAGCCGCCCTCGAGTTCGGGAAACGGCTCGTGGGGAAGGGTCGCGCAGAAGCTTGGATCCTCCATCAGAAGTTCAGGCCGCTTGGCGACGCCGTACAGCGCCACGACATAATCGCGCTCGCCGGTGTAGGTGCCAAGCGAGCCCTTGATGTCGAGCCGGACGCAGACGCGCCAGATGTCGTCCTGCCGCACCGGCTCGGCGATGCTGGCGTTGCGGATGCTGGGCAGATCGCGCCACAGCAGCGTTCGAAAATCGATGATCAGGCCACGGGCGTTCGGCGGCTTATCGAGCTGCTCGCGGCCAGTCCCACAGCCTGCCAGCGCCAGCGCGGAAAGCATCGCGATCTTGAATCGATGCATCCTCATGGTCTGGGTGACAGTCCCAAAATAGATGCCGCGGTCGACCGAACGCTGCCGAAGAATGCCAACCACTCGGCGGAAAAAAGTTGGCTCCCTGGGCTGAGGTCCCCCTAGCAAGGGATTTCAAACACTTAGGTTGGCTACCTAGTCTATTGGCGCGCCCTGTAACCAAAAGGATTTTCCCGACACTGGCTAACGCGATTCCGGCTATCCAGTCGAGCGACTTTTGCACGATATGCCAGGCCAGGCTCACGCCAGAAACGCTTTTGTAGCCTATGGCTCGCACCCGGCCTGGCACAATCGGTGGGCAGTTTGCCGCTCGAACTATCGAAATGCTGGAATTGCCCGCCCTATCGCGCGCTGAGCCTTTCGGGTCATCGAGTAATCGCGCGGATCGAAATCGAACTCGCGCACCATGGCGGCAAGGATAACGGCAAACTGCCGGTGACTTACGATGATTTTCAATTCTACGGCATCGACCGGCACGCCATAGGGCCCGCCATTCGCGAAGTGGTGGCGCTGGGCTTCGTGGAAATCACGGAAGCGGGTCGCGCGGGCAATGCCGAGTTTCGCGCGCCTAACGTCTTCCGGCTGACTTTCAAACACACGAAGCGGGAGAATCCCACCGATGAATGGCGCAAGTTCACGAAAGACGATGCGCGACGACTCGCGAAAGCGGCCCGCGAAACCAGAAAACCAGTGGGGAAAAATATCGCCGTCCGTGGGGGAAACCCACACCGAAACCATAGTGGCGAAACCCCCACCACAGGGCTTGGTGGCAATACCCCCACTACTTTCGATATTTCGGGAGGTAGGCGAGCGAGCGCGCCCGAAGGTAGCGCCGTAGCGAGTGAGCCTACCGCGCAAGGGATGGAGTTCCGTGGGCGACATCCAGCCACTCTCAAACATTGAAAGGATAAAACAGATGGGATCGAAGTCCCCACCCGAGATTCACGTCCACGATCCGTCGAAGTTACCGGGGAGGTTGAAGGCTATTGGCGGCTCCATGTCCGACGACTGGAACAATATTCTAGCAAATCAAGCCATTCAGACACTGTGGCTAAAAAATTCCAGCACCGATGAAGTCAAGAAGCAGCGGCATGCCGCCGTTGATGCCCTGATTGGCATTTCGCCAAGGGATGAACTGGAAGGGATGATCGCCGCACAATTGATTGCGTGCCATTGCGCGTCGATGGAGTGCTATCGCCGCGCGATGATCGGTGAGCAGTCATTCGAGGGCCGGCGGGAAAATCTGAGCCAGGCGAACAAGCTCTCGCGAACATATGCGGCGTTACTGGAAGGGCTCAATCGTCACCGAGGGAAAGGCTCACAGAAGGTTACGGTCGAGCATGTCCACGTCCATGAAGGCGGTCAGGCCATTGTTGGCAATGTCACCCAGGGGGGAGGGCTAACACCAAAAAACGAGGAACAACCCCACGCACTTGGATATGCATCAGGCACAACGATGCAGAGCGCGGACACGACGCGGGAGCCTTTGTCAGTCACCGGCGATGAAGAACGGTCGGTGCCGAATGCACGGCGGAACATCACCGGGTGCACCGAAAGGCAATCGTAATGCCTGGAAGCACGGCCAATATTCAGCGCGAACAATTGCGCACCGGCGACAGATATCGGGGCTGATCCGCGCCGCGCGAAGACTGATTGGCAAGGGCGCGAACGAATAACGGCTTACAGGTCAGGTCTGCTTTTGAAGGCTCCCAGTGATGAGTTGAAGGAACGTCCTGCGCAGTGATCCACACCATACTTTTTTCAATGAGGCGTTCGGCGAATTGGCCGCGCTATTCTGCAGGCTTCCGGTGGGGCCCGTCATCTGTTAGCGTCCACACAGCCTCGGTGCTTATCTGATATTGTCATATTTGTGCGTGTAACATCGCACGCAGGACGCGCGCAGCACGGCGTCTATAAAGTCGCGTGAAATATTGGGAGGAGCACGATGGTGGATGAATCCATTCCACGCCGGCAGTTTCTAAAGGGCGCAGCCGTTGCAGGCACCGCGGCCGCGGCGGCGATTACGCCTGCCGCGGTGGCCGCTCAGAGCGCGACGCCGCAACCCGCGGCTCCGGCCTCGGCGGTGGAAAGTTCCGACTCGGAGGGCATGCTGACGTTGACCTCGACGGAGGTCGCGTTCTTTTCCGCCGTCGCGGATACCATCATTCCGGCCGACGAGCTGTCGCCGTCGGGCACCGAATGCGGCGTCGTGACCTTCGTCGACCGCCAGCTCGCCGGCGCCTGGGGCGGCGGCGCCAAGATGTACCGCAACGGTCCGTTCCGCAAAGGCCAAGCCAGAATACGGCTACCAGCTTCCGCTGACGCCGCGCGAGTTCTTCGCCGCCGGCATCGTCGCCACCAACGCCTGGACTCGCAAGACCCGCGGCAAGGAATTCGATCGGCTCGTCGCCGAAGGAGCGCGACGACGTGCTCAAGGTGCTGGATCAGGGCAAGGCCGAGCTGGCCGACTTCAACGGCAAGCAGTTCTTCGAGGCGCTGCTCGACATCACCATGGAGGGCTTCTTCGCCGATCCGATCTACGGCGGCAACAGCAACAAGGTGTCGTGGCAGCATGATCGGCTATCCGGGCCTGCCGGCGACCTACGCCAACGTGATCGAGCCGTACCGCAACAAGCGTTACGAGGCCGAGCCGCAATCGATCGTCGGACTTCTCGTAAGGGGGGCGGACCATGGCAACGCGATTGAAGGAAGTCGATGCGGTGATGGTCGGCATGGGCTGGACCGGCAGCATCCTGGCGCGCGAGCTGACCAAGGCCGGGCCTGCACGGTGGTCGGGCTTGAGCGCGGCCCGGACATCAAGCCGAGCGAAGATTTCGCGCATGCCGCACATCCGCGACGAGCTGCGCTACGTGCAGCGGCTCGACCATGATCCAGGATCCGGCGATGGAGACGCTGATCGTTCCGGCACCGGCCGTCGCGAGTCGGCGCTGCCGATGCGCCGGATGGGATCGTTCCTGCCGGGCAACGGCGTCGGCGGCGCCGCCAATCACTGGGGCGGCCAGCACTGGCGCTATCTGCCGAGCGATCACCTCACCCGCAGCCACATCGTCAACCGCTACGGCGCCAAGGCCATCCCCGAGGACATGACGATCCAGGACTGGGCGATGACCTACGACGAGCTCGAGCCGTACTACGACCGGTTCGACAAGCTGTGCGGCGTCTCCGGCAAGGCCGGCAATCTGCGCGGCCAGAAGATCGATGGCGGCAACGTGTTCGAGGGGCCGCGCAGCAACGAATATCCGACGCCGCCGGTGAAGATGACCGAGTCGGCGCTGATGTACGAGAAGGCGTGCCGAGGAGCTCGGCTATCATCCGTTTCCGCAGCCGGCCTCGACGATGCAGCCAGCCCTACACCAACAGCGAGGGGCTCACGCTCGGCGGCTGCCAGTATTGCGGCCACTGCGAACGCGCCGGCTGCGAGGCCAACGCCAA
The DNA here is from genome assembly GCA_963785665.1 of uncultured Alphaproteobacteria bacterium. GTDB lineage: Bacteria > Pseudomonadota > Alphaproteobacteria > Rhizobiales > Xanthobacteraceae > Z2-YC6860. The sequence goes on along the minus strand of CAWAWF010000005.1, from coordinate 175,569 downwards.
GGCCGGCCCGCATGTCTGCGTGCTGCCGGTGCTGCGCGCCGATCCGAAGTTCGAGCTGCGCGCGCGCTCCTGGGTGAGCCGGCTGACCTACGACAAGAAGGCCAAGAAGGTGACCGGCGTGGTCTACACCGACACCCGCACCGGCGAGGAATACGAGCAGCCGGCGGGCCTCGTCGTGCTCTCGGCCTATGTGTTCGGCAACATCTCGCTGCTGCTCAACTCCGGCATCGGCGAGCCCTACGATCCGGCGACGCAGAAGGGCGCGGTCGGCAGGAACTACTGCTACCAGCTCTCGCGCATCGGGCTGACGATGTTCTTCAAGGACAAGAACTTCAACCCGTTCATGGGCTCGCCCGGCTCGATGATGGTGATCGACGATTTCGACGGCGACAACTTCGATCACGCGGGGCTTGGGCTTCTTCGGCGGCTGCCGCATCCAGACCGGCCACGGCGAGGGCCGGCCGATCGACTACCGGCCGACGCCGCCCGGCACGCCGCGCTGGGGCTCGGCCTGGAAGAAGGCCGCGGTCGACAACGTACCAGCACGCGCTGACGCATCGGCATGTCGGGCTCGAACTACGCCAACCGCAACAACTATGTCGACCTCGATCCGACCTACCGCGATCAGCTCGGCCGGCCGCTGCTGCGCCTGACCTACAATTTCGTCGAGAACGACTACAAGGTCGCCGAATACTGCATGGGCAAGGTCGGTCGAGATCGCCAAGGTGATGAACCCGACCATCATGGGCTCGCCGCGGCTGCGCAAGGGCGACTACGACATCGTGCCGTACCAGTCGACGCACAATACCGGCGGCACGATCATGGGCACCGATCCGAAGACCAGCGTCGTCAACCGCTATCTGCAATCGTGGGACGCCAGCAACCTGTTCATCATGGGCGCCTCCACGTTCCCGCAGCAGCCGGCCTACAACCCGACCGGTCCGGTCGGCGCGCTGGCCTACTGGGCGGCGGACGCGATCATCGCGCAAGTATCTCAAGAACCCCGGCCCGCTGGTGCACGCGTGAAGTCGAGAGACATCATGAAGTCATTACGATCGCTTGGCGGAACGGCCACCGTGCTGCGCCGCTCTCGGCCGTCGGCCGCCGTCTCCGCCGCCGACGCCGAGCACGGCAAGGCGCTCTTTACCGCATGCCTGCGTCTGCCACACGGAGAAGCCGGACGCGCTCGGCCCGAGCCTGAAGGGCGTCGTTCGGGCGGCAAGTCGGCGTCGCTCGAGGACTTCCGCTACTCGAATCCGATGAAGCGCGCGAACCTGACCTGGGACGAAGCGAATCTGCGCGAATACATCGCCGACCCGCAGGCCAAGGTGAAGGGCAACCGCATGCCGTTCGGCGGATTGAGCAACGCCACAGACCCGGACGACCTGGTCGCTTACCTCAAGACGCTGAAATAGCAGGCCGCGAAATACAAGTGAAACGTCCGCTTGATATAGCGACTGCTTCAGTGCCGCTAATGTTTAGCCGATCCATCAAGATCACCGGTGCGCGAAACGTCTAGTGTAGTCTCAATTAGGGATTCCACGTCGGTGTCGCCCAGATTCCGAGCGAGGGCGAGTGCCTCTTCTAAACGCCTTTCGAGCTCTGCCCGAAGTTTCGTATCATCTCCCATTTGAAAGTTCTCCCCAGGTAGATTGCGACGCCTCTAGAGCAAGAAGAGATCAAACGGGATAGCGCCAACGTGCTACAATACCTGAAGCAATGAGGACGCTGTCGGCTATTCCGTTCCTTACGTTTTAAAAATATTTGAAGTGTCCTGGTTGGATCGACACAGGCACTGAGCGTCACTTCATAGTGAGGATGGTGTTGGCGGCATCACCGTCGCGGCCTTTGAGGTAGCAGCGGCCGAGGTGACCTTCGGCCTTCATGTGGCCGATCACGGGCTCGATTGCGGATCGACGTCGCAGTTCGCGTTTGATGGCGCCGAAGACGCCGCGCTTCTGCCCAGAGATAAAGACGCGGCCTGGATTTTGCGCATCGTGGCCGCGGTATCCTTTGTCGACATAGGCGCGCTCGATCTCACAGCCGGTGAGCTTTTGGGTGCCCTCGATGACGTCTCGCAGCGTGTGCCCATCATAAGGATTGCCCGGCAGCGCCTTGGCGTGCAGCACGAACAGGCCGCCGGGGGCACGGCGGTTGGTGGTGACGATCGAGGCCTTAACCCCGAACTCATAGGGCGCCCTGGCCTTGCCCTTGCCGATGCACTCGGTCTCGGGGGCATGGAAGGAATACAGCTTCCAGCCGCGCTGGCGCTGTTGCTGCGAGCGGATCTGACTGGCGCGAGAGAGCGGTGCTTCGAACGCGGCCTCGATGTCTTGCCTGCCGGCGATCTTACGGCGGATGTCGCGGATCAGCCGGCCGAGCCGGGTGCGCAGGATGCGCAACTGCCGACGGTGGCGGTTGAACTGTTTGGCGTGGGCGTAGCGCCCCGCCATCATCGCCGCGCGCTTGGCGATACGAATATAGGATTGCCGCAGCCGCACCCCGTGCTTCTTGGCGATACGGTTGAGCCCATTGATCGCCGCGTGCAGCAGCTTGGCGTCGGTCGGGAAGGTGATGTTCTTGGGCTGAACCGTGGTGTCCACCGTGACCCGCGCCAAGTCCCGGGTCCGCAGCGCGCCGCTGGCGTGCGCCACCCGCAGGCTCTCGGCCAAAAGCAGCTCAAGCTTGTCGCCGAGGCGCTTCCGCCAGTGGCTCAGGTCCGAGCGCTCGTGTGGGAACTCGTGCTGGAAGAACTCTTTGCCGGTAAAGTGCTGGAAGTACGGATCATAAATCCAGCGCTCGCACACGCCTTCATCGGACAGTGCATGCTGGTCTGATCGGCGCAGACCCGAGCGCAAGAAAGACTCGTCGGCTTCCAGTCCGGGGTGCGCCTTCGCGCTGAGCTGGCAGGAGCGGACGCGTTCTGCTCGTGAAGATTGCTTTACTCCTTCGATGGGCTCATTCGCTGCCATCAATCGGCGATGGCACCTACCAAATTGTGCCCGACGGGCCGTGGCAGCACGCCGACGCCTTGCGGCGTAGCACAGTGCAATATTTTAAAAACTGAGGTAAGCGCAGATTCGATGCGGCGCCCTGGCTCATCAAATGATGGCGGCGGGCCCCCGACGGCGGAATCTTATTTTCGGTCTATTCCTGGTGAATGTGTCGACTGGCACAAAGCGAGGGCCGGGAACGCGCGAGGGTTGCCATCCATAGCGGTCAATCCCGTCAAATGGCCACTCTGACGCTGCTTAGCGCAAACCAGTCCAGCTGTCTGCGATTGAGCTGTTCATGAAAGTATTGTCCATGTTGGAGGGTAGTAAGCATCACCACGGTTAGGCGCGAGAAGTCGAATGTAACGCCGCGCCAAAACCCACAAATCCAAATCGCGGGAAATGGAATTCCAGCGTGTTCGACCAGGCGAGCCCCCACATCTTAAACTATTGAGACGGTTCGTCGCTGAGATGATGTTCGGAAAAACCACTGAGAGGGGCACGACCCCGAAAGCCACGGCGAGCAGAATATCGCTCATAACCGTGAAGAGCGTATCATCATCCATTTTGGGACACCCACCGAAAGGGGCATTGCTGGCGTTATCACGCTCGGTCTGTTCCGTGTAGCGCTTCTTCTTTTTGCTCGCAAGCCTAAGCGGTGCCCAGCACCACTTCCCGCTACGTTTTCCGTCATGCAATTTATAAAAAACTTGTGCAAATCCGCAGAGGTACCGTCTCTGGCCCATACGAGCGATAAACCGAAGGGCCTTGGTTTCGAATGCAAACTATGAGGCTCGGCGGGAGTTGCGCGGCTCCTGGGCCATCCATCGGCCCATTGCCGATCAACCGAATAGTAGATCTTATTTTTACATTCGGGCTTTTAGACGAGCGGGCTCTTTTTCAAATGTGACCGGCCTCAGCAGTCCTGGATCATTGAGTTGGAGAAGCCGGTGCGGGCTTGCCACAAACACCACAGGCGCATCCTGCGCCGACATTAACCATACCTCGTTGACTTTCTTCACGCGACCACTATTGGCGATTGTCCGAACGCCGGTAACGGATTATTAATGGTGTTGTTGAAGTCAGTGTTGTGAGGATCGTCATGCGTCGGATAGCGGTCGCCATCAGCGTTTTGTTGCTCGTCTCGTCGAGCGCCTTTGCGCAGAAATTCAATTATCTTTCGGAGAAAATCGATCTCCTGAAAGTCCTGCCTCCGCCGCCTGCGTCGGACTCGGAGGCGCAGAAACGCGACATGGCGGCCGTTCTTGAAATGCAGAGGACACGGACGCCGGCGATGTCCGAGCGGGGCGTGGCCGATAACGTGCTCTCGATCTACCGTTACGGCGACGTGCTGGGACCTGATTTCAACAAGGACAAGCTTCCGATCATGAACGCCTTCGTCGATCGCGCGGAAGCCGATGCGCGTATTGTGCTTAACACTACCAAGGACGCATACAAGCGGTTGCGGCCGGCTGGCGTCAATCCCGATGAGGTTCATTACCTGGGCGGTAAGGTGCGGTTGCCATATGCCTATCCAAGCGGCACCACCCTGTATGGGAGCGTCGGCGGCATCCTGCTCGCCAACATGCTCCCGGAAAAGAGCTTCGAGATCTACGAGCGCGCCGATGAGTTCTCGCACGCTCGGGTGGTAATCGGTGTGCACTATCCGACCGACTTGATAGCAGGCAAGCTCGCTGCGACCGTAATCGCGGCGGCGTTGTTCCGTAGTCCCCAGTTCGTCGCCGATCTTGATGAGGCGCGGACCGAACTTCGCCATGTTCTCGGCTACGACGAGCCGCTGGTCGCAACAAAGCCGGGTTCTGAGGACCAGATCACCACCGGAACGGCGGGGCCGGATTCTGCCGAGAACTTCCATTGGCCACGCCGAGCAACTAAGCGTCGCGGTTGTTTCGAGCAATAGGCTAGCTAGTACCCGCTTTTCTTGAAGCGTGAGTCGTGATTCAAGATTGGGATGATACCCAAAGCAAGAGAAGTCGACCTTTCGAGGAAAGATCGCAAGGTTCTGGCGGCTTGTTGTCGCTCGCCTGTGACATTGCAGCGCGATTTGAAGCGGGCGCGGATAGTTCTGTTGGCGGCGGCCGGGCGCAGCACCCGGTCGATCGCCAAGGAGGTTGGGGTCCAGCCTCGGATTGTCAGTCTTTGGCGGCGTCGCTATGCCGAGCTTGGTCTTGAGGGACTGAAAGACAAGCCGCGGCCTGGCAAGCAGCCGATCTACACGAAGGCAACCGACAAGCGGATTCTGAAGCTGCTGGACAAGCCGCCGCCAGAAGGATTTGCACGCTGGACCGGACCTCTGCTGGCCGAGGCGATGGGCGATGTTGACGTCCAATATGTCTGGCGGTTCCTGCGCTGCCACAAGATTGACCTCGTGGTTCGCAAGTCCTGGTGTGAGAGCAACGACCCGAACTTTACGGCCAAAGCTGCTGATGTTGTTGGCCTCTATATCGCCCCGCCCGCGAAGGCCATTGTGCTATGCGTGGACGAAAAGCCTTCGATCCAGGCTTTGGAGCGAGCGCAGGGCTATCTGAAGTTGCCCAATGGCCGCGCCTTGACCGGCCAGAGCCACGACTACAAGCGGCATGGCACGACAACACTGTTTGCAGCGCTCGAAGTCGCTACCGGAAAGATCATCGCGGCTCATTCAAAACGGCGGCGCCGCGTCGAGTTTCTTGAGTTCATGAACAGCGTCATCGCGGCTTTTCCGAACCGCCATCTTCACGTCATCCTCGACAACCTCAACACTCACAAAAAGAATGAGCCTTGGCTCAAGACGCATCCGAATGTGCGGTTTCATTTCACGCCGACAAGCGCGTCATGGCTCAATCAGGTCGAAGTATGGTTCTCGATCTTGCAGGGGCAGTCGCTCAGCGGCGCGTCCTTCACAAGCCTCAAACAGCTCGAGGAGCACATCGATGCATATATCAACGCATATAACGGGAAAGCTGAGCCCTTCGTCTGGACCAAGAAAAAGGTCCGTCAACGCCGGTTCAAAGGTCGCCGTATCACTCACCTCTAATTCCGGGTACTAGTACCGCTGTTCGCTGGCTCGCCTGAGCGCGTCGATCACGGCTTGCATGGGCGGTGTCGGTGGCCCAAAGCTTACCAGGCTGAGCACCTGCTCAATGGGCATTTCCATCTTCAGCTCGGGCAATTCCCGCTGTTTCGCAAGTTCGTATTGGGCAAAGCCCACGTATCCGGGCTCTTGCTCGACCACCTGCACTAATTGCACGGGGCTCTTCACGTAGAGAATGTCAGGTGCCGAGGAGGGCTTTCCTTCAAGGAACGTGTTTTCGACGACGGATGTAACGCCACCGCCACCACCAACCAGAACAACCCGGATTTTGCGATCGGCACCACCGAGCGTCGACCAATTCGTGATCTCACCCGTCAGGACCTTTCTGACTTGGGCGACCGAAGCCTTGCGAACGTCGTTGGCCTTGTTGACCACGACGGAGATCCTCACTCGCGAAATTTCGTGCGCTCGGAGCCGATCCAGCCCAAGGCCTGGCATAGCGGCCTTCAGCGCGGCCGCCTCGACGTCGAGGGGAGCAGAGATCATCGCCAGATGAGCGCGGCCCTCCATAAGTCCGATCAGGCCGGGCATCGATTTATTGGGAATGACGGTGAGCTCGTGCCCGCTATCGGTCTCGATCTTATTTTTTTGGTCTTCATTCAGGAGATGGCGAGCAAATGTCGTCGACCCTTGTAGGATCAGGGGATCCGCGCTCGCCCCACTAGCGGCCAATCCGACGATTGCCAAACTCTGAAAAACGGTTAACCATAAGCGCTTGAGCATAGCGAACTCCACCGCGCGGGGCCAATTTAGTGGACCGGCGTACATTGTTTATGGTGCCACTATTCCTAATAATTTCTAATTTTTCAGGGATAAGTGATCGGGACAAGGTCCGCCAAGTTGCGAAGAAAGTTTCGAAGGCCCTTCCCGAATTTCGCGTCACTGCATGAGCGGCCGGGTGTGAAATGCGGCCACCGGTGGGTTCAGCGGAATTTCCGTTGGCTTTTTATTAAAACCTTTCCTTCGGTCAGCGATACCCGCTGGGTTTCGGCTTCCGCTTGAGTGAAATGGCTACGCTCTGGCGAGCACTGCTCCGACTTGAACGTGGGCCCATTTGCCTCCGCGAGCCGTCTTTACGCCACGCGCATTGAGCGTGGCAGCAATCGCGTTGTGGCTGGAAACGCCTTGTGCCTGAATTTCCCGGATCACTGGCAGCACATTTGCTGCGAACTGGTCTGCAGTCGCCTTCAGAGCGTCAACGGCGAGTTTTGCCGCATGACTTATGTTCGGGTTGCCTAACTTGGTTCCTCGTGCCTTCGCGGCTTGCAACGCCAGCCGCGTGCGCTCCGAAATCATTTCGCGTTCATGCTGTGCCACGGCTGCGAGGATATGGGGCCGCAGCACATCAGAAGTGAGGTTCTTCACTGGGCGCGAAAGAAAACCGAGAGGACCACGGGGCTCGAATTACAAATTCCAATCCATTCGGACTTGCGGTCGATCATTGACGCTACTCCGAGCGGGCACCTGACGTTTCTAGTCACCGAATTTGGCAAACCGTTTGCCGTTGCCGGATTTGGAAACTGGTTCCGGGAGCAGTGCGACATGGCAAATCTCCGGCATTGCGCGTTCCATGGATTGCGTAAGGCTGCGTCAGTGCGGCTCGCGGAAGCGGGATGCACGCCCCATCAAATCGCGGCGATCACGGGTCACGCTAGCCTGAAGGAAGTCGTTCGCTACACAGCGACCGCCGACCGCAAGCGTTTGGCGGCGTCGGCCATGGCGAAGGTGAAAAGTAGAACATCCGGTGGCTAACCGGATAGGAAGTTAGCCAATCAGAGGAGATAGCCATGAAAAATCAATGGCGAATTTGGAAGTGGCTCCCTGGGCTGGGGTCGAACCAGCGACATTTCGATTAACAGTCGAACGCTCTACCGCTGAGCTACCAGGGAACGCAGCCGTCATTGCTAGCGGACGGGCTATAACAAAAGCCTACCGCGTTGCAAAGCGAGCCGTTTCCGCGTCACGTTACTTTGAAGTTGCGGGAGTAACTTTCGAAACGGGGTGTTAAATTGTAGCCGGGGGTCGGTGGATTGAAGGATTGGAGGCCACGCCCGGAATTGAACCGGGGTACGCGGATTTGCAGTCCGCTGCGTCACCACTCCGCCACGTGGCCCCAAGCATCGCTATATAGGACGTGTTGCCGATGGACAACACGGTGCGACTCGCGCCCCGAATGCTTGCCTTTTTACGGGCCTTGCAGCAAATGTTCAGCGCTTCCGCTTATCGGGGATCACGCATGATCGACACCGCCGCCGCGCGCCGCATGATGGTCGACGGCCAGGTCCGCACCGCCGACGTTACCGATCTGCGCATCCTGGCCGCCATGCAGGATCTGCCGCGGGAGCGGTTTTTCCCCGACGACAAAGCCTCGCTCGCCTATCTCGACATTGACGTTGCCGTCAGCGCGGCGGGCCAGCCGGTCCGGCGCCTGCTCAAGCCCATGGTGCTGGCCAAGCTGATCCAGGCTGCCGCCATCGCCCCGACCGACCGCGTGCTCGAGATCGGCTGCGCCACCGGCTACGGCACGGCGCTGCTGACGCATCTCGCCGGCGCCGTGATCGGCCTCGAGGAAGACGCCGGCCTTGCCCGGCAGGCCACCGCGGCGCTTGGCGCCGGCAACGTCGTCGCCAGGATCGTGACCGGACCGCTGTCGCGCGGCTGCCCCGTCGAGGGCCCATTCGATGTGATCGTGCTGGAGGGGGCGGTCGAGGTCGTGCCGCCGGCGTTGTTCGACCAGCTCAAGGACGGTGGGCGTCTCGTCTGCGTGCTCGGCCGCGGCGCCGACGGCAAGGCGATGCTCTATCGCCGCATCGATGGCGATCTCAGCGGGCGCGCGGTGTTCGATGCCGCGGCCGCGCCGTTGCCGGGCTTCGCCAAGCCCGCGGCCTTCGTGTTCTAGAGAGCGACGCGATCGCGTTCGCAGCGTCGCCGCATTGCCGCCTCCATCTTTCTGTGCATGACCGCGGCGGCGGGGTATCCAACGCGTCGCTCCGGCACCTAAGGTGAGGTCGTTGCCCAAGTATCGCTGTGGTGTGTCGCGTGGCGTTGGCGTACCCCTCAAGTGCAAGCGTTGCCTTTTATCGCTGCGAGTGTCGCGTGGCGTCGGGCATGCTGTGCGTTTGTCTCCATACACGAGGTGCGTGGACGTGCGCGTCAGTCGCTTTGCATATTTTTGGGGCATCGGCAGTGGCGTTCGCATCGTCGCGACGGCGTGGATCGTCATGGCGTCGATCGTCATGGCGTCGCCCGGCATCGCCGCCGCCGACACGCTGCCGTGGGCGCTGATCCAGGCCTATCAAAACAATCCGACGCTGAACTCCCAGCGCGCCGCGGTGCGTGCCACGGACGAATTGGTGCCGCAGGCGTTGTCCGGCTATCGGCCCCGCATCAGCCTGTCCGCGACCGCCGGCGAGCAGTATCTCGACCAGTTGTCTAAGACCAGCGGACCGACCACGAACCCGGCGACCTACAGCAAGACTTCCGGCGCCACCGGTCTGCAAACCTACGGCGGCACCTTTACCCAGACGCTGCTCAACGGCTTTTCCACCGCCAACCGCACGCGGCAGGCCGAGCAACTGGTGTCGGCGGCGCGCGAGACGCTGCGGCTGACCGAGCAGACCGTGCTGCTCAACGCCGCCACGGCCTACATGAACCTGATCCGCGACGCGGCCATCCTCGACCTGCAGCGCCGCAACGTCGAGGTGCTGCAGGAGCAGCTTCGCCAGACTCGCGACCGCTTCGGCGTCGGCGAGGTCACCCGCACCGACGTGGCGCAGGCGGAATTGCGGCTCGCCGCGGCGCGCGCTTCGATGCTGTCGGCGGAGTCGAATTTCACGACGTCGCGTTCGACCTATCGGCAGGTGGTTGGTGTCGAGCCCGGCAAGCTTTCGCCGGCAAGCCCGGTCGACCGGCTGTCGCCGCATAACCTCGCGACGGCGATCATCGAGGCGCGGGGTCGGCATCCCTCCGTGACCAACGCGATGTTCAACGTCGACGCTGCTTTGCTGCAGGTCAAGATCGCCGAGGGCGCGCTCTATCCGACCCTGAATTTCGTCGCCAGCGCGCAGCAGAGCTATGGCTCGGCGTCCTCGCTGGTATCGCTTCAAACCTTCGCCGGCTCGGTGACCGGGCAGTTGAGCGTGCCGATCTACCAGGGCGGCGGCGAATACTCGACCATCCGTCAGGCCAAGGAGACGCTTGGCCAGCGCCGCATCGACCTCGACACCGCGCGCGATCAGTCGCAGCAGACGCTGGTGCAGTCGTGGGGCCAACTCGAAGCCGCCAAGGCGCAGATTCAGGCCACCACCACCCAGGTCAACGCTTCGGAGATTGCACTGAACGGCGTCCGCGAGGAGGCGCGTGTCGGCCAGCGCACAACGCTCGACGTGCTCAATGCCCAGCAGGAGCTGGTCAACGCCCGGGTTTCGCTGGTGACCGCCCAGCGCGACCGCGTCGTCGCCTCCTACGCGCTGCTGGCGGCGGCTGGGCGGCTGTCGCCGCAGGTGCTCGGTCTCGGCATCGAGGTTTACGATCCGGTGGTGCACTACCATCAGGTGCGCGACGTTTGGCTTGGCGTGCGCACGCCGGACGGGAAGTAACGACCGCGGCGAATGCCGGACGTATCCACAAGGCGGCGTTTGCGTTCGAAGACCGCCATGCCATACTTGCGACGTTCCGAGTACATATCCGAGTGAGCGGGTGATTCGCCGCAGGCGCCACGATTCCGGTGGGGTCGCGGAGAAATGGTGGGATTTCGGCAATGAGCCAGACGGCGAAGGCGCAAGAGCCCTCGATGGAGGAGATCCTCGCCTCCATTCGCCGCATCATCGCCGATGACGATCCCGCCAAGCCCGCGGCCGCAAAGCCGGCCGCTCCGCCACCGGCAGCGCCGCGCCCTGCTGCGATGCCGCCCCGCCAACCGGTGCCGCCGTCGCCTGTTGCGGCGCCGCCGCCACGCCAGGCCGCGCCTCCTCCGCCGCCCGTCGAAGAAGCCCCCGTCATGGATCAGCGCGGCATCGATGCGATGCTGGCCGGCCTCGACGCACCGCCCGGCGGGATTTTGCCTCCAACGGACGACGTGCTCGATCTGACCGAGCAGATGACGGCGCCGGCCGACGCCGAGACTCCGAGCTTCCAGACCATCGATGGCCAGTCCGATGTGATCTTCACCGATCCGCCGGCGGCCCAAGAGCCGCCGCCGCGCGCAGAAGAGCCTCGTCGACAGTACGCCGCGCCGCCACCAACCGGCTGCGCCAGATCGCACCATCATGTCGTCGTCGACCTCGGCCGCGGTCGATTTCGGCGTTCAATGCGCTGGCGCAGACCGTGCTGGTGCAGAACGCCCGCACGCTCGAGGACCTGGTTCGGGAAATGCTCCGGCCGCTGCTGAAGTCATGGCTCGACGACAACCTGCCGGGCATGGTCGAGCGCATCGTCAAGGCCGAGATCGAACGCGTGTCGCGCGGGCGAAGCTAGGCCGAGGGTCTACCAGCCACGCCAGAACGCCCACCACGGATTGTGCGGGCAGAGCGGCGTCGACGTCTTGATGGCGGCTATTCTCTTGCGAATGGGTTCTGGCGCCACCGCCGCGATGGTGTCGCGATCGGAAGCGGACAGTGTGCCGTCGCGCAGCCGCGCCTCGATGGCGCCGATGACGCGGCTGTCGGGGACGAGCCGGCGGCGCTCGATCTGGCTGACGTAGTCCGAGTCACCGCCGACGTCACCGAACATGCGGTGCAGCTTGCCGCTCGCCAAATTTGTTTGATAGATGTTTTTTGCGTTCGTCAGCATCTGATTGCCGGTATCGATGCCGCGGAAATACATCACGATCTCAGCCTTGATCATGCTGCGCTCGCCGGATGAGCAATAGCGGGTCGGCGCCTCGGTCAACAGGCAGGTCAACAGCTCGTTGAAGTGCGGCATCTCGTCGAAACCGAAGTCGACCAGTTGCTTGGTGGTCAGGCGCGGCGTTTTCGACCAATGCGGAACCAGCGTGTGCGCGCGCGCAAAGCACACTTCGTCGGCGCGCTTGCCGCTCTGGCGGAAGGTCATGCCGTTGTATTGCGCCGGGTTGGCCGGCGCGGCTTTGGGCGGGGGTGGTGCGAACTGCGAGCCCTCCGGGCTGCCGTCCGGGTTGACCCGATGGAAGGTCGGGATGGAGGCCGACGGTTTCAGCGGCACAACCACCGGCATGAAAAACAAATAGTAAATGATGCCCGATGCGGCTGCGGCAATCGCCAGCGTCGACAGGGCCGGCAACGCCATGCTGCGTGAGGCCGGATGGGCGTGCCCGCATCTGGGCGCGAATGTCGTCAAAGTTGCTCAAGCGCCGTCCCGATCATGCCCAAGACCAGGTGAAAGTAGCCCGCCGCGGTTAATCTCAGGTGCGGCGGTGGCGGGAATCTCTAGCGTTTTGCCAAACGCCGCGTGAACCAAAACGCGAGCAGCGGCAATCCCGCCGCGGCAAATGCGAACAGCGGGCGACCGCCGTAACGGTCCATCACCGGTGCCGCGAGCGCCACGCCGACGGTCTGGCCGATGAAATACATCGAGGCGAACAGCGCGACCGAGGTGGCGCGCGCCTCCGGCGACATCTGGGTGGCTTCGGTCTGCAGCGTGTTGTGCAGCATGAAGAAGCCGACACCGACACCGAGCACGGCGAGCGGCGCGAAATGCCAGGTCGGCTCGAGCGCGAGCGTCAGGAAAGCGACACCCATCAGCGCGCCGCCGGCATTGGCAATGCCGATCTGGCCGAGGCGGCGCATCAGCGAGCGCACCGTTGCCGCGTAAATCAGGCCGCCGGTCGCAAACACGCCGATGACGATGCCGATCGCGGTGAAGCTCAAGCCAAACCGCAGATGCAGGTCGGCGCTGACATAGGGAAACACGCCCTGGAACAGCATGCCTTCGAGGCCGACCGTAAGCAGCATCACTCGCGCCCACGGGTTGCGCAGCACGATCTTGTAGCTCGCGAGCGCGCTCCGTCCGGACGGCGCGCCTTTGTCGGCGCGCGTGATCGGATCGGTCGCAAGCTCGATCGCGAGCGCAACGGCTGCGAGCGCCAGCATCGCCGCCAGCAGGAAGAACATCGTGCGCCAGCCGAAATAGTCGCCGACGATGCCGCCCGCAGCCTGGCCGAACATCTGCCCCAGCACTTGCGCTGCGAGGAAGCGGCCGAGCAACTGCTGACGCTGCTCGTAGGGCACCACGTCGCCGATATAGGCGAGGCTGATCGGAAGGATCCAGGCGACGGTGATGCCGGAGGCAAAGCGCGCCAGGGTCAGCCCGTGCAGCGATTGGGCGAGCCCGCACAGCGCCACCGTCACCGCCGAGACCCCGCAGGCGATCGCCACGGTGCGGTACTTGCCGAACCGGTCGGCAATCGGCCCGGTGACGAACTGCATCGAGCCGTGGGTCAGGGCGTAGGCGGTGATGACGATGGAGGCGGCGCCGACGGTGATGGCGAAATCCGCGGCGATCTGTGGCAACAACGTGTCGGCGGCCCGCACCAGGGCCTGGCTGCCAAAGCTCGCGAGCGCCAGCGCGGCGATGGCGCGCAGCACCGAGCCGGGTTTCGGCTGCGGCGCGGGTGCGGGGGAGGGGGATGGCGTTGACAGCATCGGCACTGGCGGGCTTTCTACCGCGCCAGCAGATTCAAAGCACAATGCAAATTTGGCATGATTGACAAGACATACCAGCCGACCGAAGTCGAAGGCCGCATCTACGCCGAATGGGAGCAGGCGGGCGCGTTCCGCGCTGGCCGTCCCGAGCGCGCCGGCGCCAAGCCCTATTCGATCGTGATCCCGCCGCCGAACGTGACCGGCTCGCTGCACATGGGACACGCGCTGAACAACACCTTGCAGGACATCCTGGCGCGCTTCGAGCGGATGCGCGGGAAGGATGTGCTATGGCAGCCCGGCACCGACCACGCCGGCATCGCCACCCAGATGGTGGTCGAGCGGCAGCTCATGGAGCGCCAGCAGCCTTCGCGGCGCGAGATGGGCCGGGCGAAATTCCTGGAGCGGGTCTGGGCCTGGAAGGCCGAGAGCGGCGGCACCATCGTCAACCAGCTCAAGCGGCTCGGCGCGTCGTGCGACTGGTCGCGCGAGCGCTTCACCATGGACGAAGGGCTGTCGCGCGCCGTGCTGAAGGTGTTCGTCACGCTCTATAACGACGGCCTGATCTACAAGGACAAGCGGCTGGTCAACTGGGACCCGAAGCTTTTGACCGCGATCTCCGATCTCGAGGTGCAGCAGGTCGAGGTGCGCGGTCATCTCTGGCACATCAAATATCCGATCGAGGGCACCAACGAGTTCATCATCGTCGCGACGACGCGGCCTGAGACCATGCTGGGCGACGTCGCGGTCGCGGTGCATCCCGATAACGAAAAGCTCAAGTACCTGATCGGCAAGAACGCGATCCTGCCGCTGGTCGGCCGGCGCATTCCGATCGTCGGCGACGACTACGCCGATCCGGAGAAGGGCACCGGCGCGGTGAAGATCACGCCGGCGCACGACTTCAACGATTTCGAGGTCGGCAAGCGGCACGATCTGCCGCAGATCAGCGTGCTCGATGTCGAAGGCAAGATTTCGCTGAAGGACAACGAGGCGTTCCTTGAAGGGGTTCCGAAGTCGACCGAGCTTGCCGAGACGTTCAATCTTCAGGGCATTGACCGCTTCAAGGCGCGCAAGATCGTGGTCGAGCGCCTGGAAGACGCCGGCCTGATGGACAAGACCGAGCCGCACACCCACATGGTGCCGCACGGCGACCGCTCCAATGTGGTGATCGAGCCGTTCCTCACCGACCAGTGGTATGTCAACGCCAAGGCGCTTGCAGTGCCGGCCATCGCCGCGGTGCGCGAGGGCAAGACCAACTTCGTGCCGAAGAATTGGGAGAAGACCTATTTCGACTGGATGGAGAATATCCAGCCATGGTGCATCTCGCGCCAGCTCTGGTGGGGCCACCAGATTCCGGCGTGGTACGGCCCGGATGGAAAGGTGTTTGTCGCCGAGACCGAAGAGGAAGCCGTCTCCCGCGCGCTCGCCTATTACGCCGAGACCGGCGCGATCAGCGACGCCCAGGCGCGCAACATGGCGACGCATCCCGACAAGCGCGAGCCGTTCCTGACCCGCGACGAGGATGTGCTCGACACCTGGTTCTCGTCGGCGCTGTGGCCGTTCTCGACGCTCGGCTGGCCGGACGCCACGCCGGAGGTCGCGCGCTACTATCCGACCAACGCGCTGGTCACCGGCTTCGACATCATCTTCTTCTGGGTCGCCCGCATGATGATGATGGGCCTGCACTTCCGCAAAGAGGTGCCGTTCAAGGACGTCTACATCCACCGTCTCGTCCGTGACGAGAAGGGCGCCAAGATGTCGAAGTCGAAGGGCAACGTGGTCGACCCGCTCGGCATCATCGACGACCTTGGCGCCGATGCGCTCCGCTTCACCTTGGCGCGCGGTGCGGCGCAGGGCCACGACATCCGGCTGTCGCCGCAGACCGTCGAGAACAACCGCAACTTCGCGACCAAGCTGTGGAACGCCGCGCGCTTCGTCGAATTCAATGGCGCCGGCCGGGTCGCGGGCTTTGATCCGAAATCGGCGAAGGAGACGCTGAACCGCTGGATCGCGCACGAGACCGCGAAGGCCGTCCGCGAGATCACCACGGCGATCGAGGGCTATGAGTTCAACAACGCAGCCGACGCTGCGTACCGCTTTGTCTGGAACGTCTACTGCGACTGGTATGTCGAGCTCTCCAAGCCCTTGCTGACCGGACCCGACGGCGCGGCGAAGGACGAAACCCGCGCCGCCGCCGCCTGGGCGCTCGACGAAATCCTGAAACTGCTGCACCCATTCATGCCGTTCATCACCGAGGAGCTGTGGGGCGTGGCGCCGGGACCCAAGCGCGACGGCCTGCTCGTTCTGTCGCAATGGCCGAAGCTCGACGGCCTCGACGACGACAAAGCGGAGGCCGAGATCGGCTGGCTGATCGATCTGGTCACCGCGATCCGCTCGGTGCGGGTCGAGATGAACATTCCGGCTTCGACGCCGATCCCGGTGGTGCTGGCCGGCGCCTCCGCCGAGACCAAGGCGCGGGCCGGCCGCTGGGCCGAGTTCGCCAAACGGCTGGCCCGGGTCGCCGACATCGGCTTCGCCGACGCTGCGCCGCAGGGCTCGGTGCAATTGCTGATCCGCGGCGAGGTCGCAGCGTTGCCGCTCAAGGGCGTGATCGACTTCGCCGCCGAGCGCGCGCGCCTGGAAAAGGAAATGACCAGGGCCGAGTTCGACATCGCCCGCGTTGACCAGAAACTCAACAATCCGAAGTTCGTCGCCAACGCCGCCGAGGACGTGGTGGAAGGCGAGCGCGAAAAACGCGAGGAGGCTGCGGGCCGCCGCCAGAAGATCGTCGAGGCGCTGGAGCGGCTGCAAAGCGCGACATGAGCGTTCGGTGAGCGACGACGAAAAGCTCAACATCGAACAACGCTTGACCCGAAGGCTGGTGCGCCAGCCCTTCACCGATGCGCAGGGCCGCAAGGGCATCATGCGCCCGTTTGCCTGGGCGCCCGGCCATGTGGTCCGGCACTACGCGCTGACCTTGCCCGGCTGGCCGCGGTTCGAGCGTCCGCTCCGCATCGCGTTTCTTGCGGACTTTCATGTCGGCTCGCACAGCGATGATGTCGCCCGCATCACCGCCAT
Source organism: uncultured Alphaproteobacteria bacterium (assembly GCA_963785665.1). Taxonomy (GTDB): domain Bacteria; phylum Pseudomonadota; class Alphaproteobacteria; order Rhizobiales; family Xanthobacteraceae; genus Z2-YC6860. The sequence continues at coordinate 158,788 of CAWAWF010000005.1, read as the reverse complement.
CGCCAAGGAGGTCGCGGCGTTCCTGCCCGATCTTGTTCTGCTCGGCGGCGATTACATGAACATGCAGATGTTCGGCGGCGGCCGGGTGCCGCCGCGCGTCATCGCCCGCGTGCTGGCGCGCATGATGGGGCGCCACGGACGCTTCGCCATTCTCGGCAACCACGATTACGTCTACGGCGATCAGGAGATCGCGGCGGCGCTGCGCGGCCACGGCATCGCGGTGCTCGACCACGAGCGCGGCAGCTTCAACGTCGGGCGCCACTCGATCGACGTGATCGGCCTGCCGGACGCCCATCGGATGCGGCCGGCGGGCCACGCGCTGCTCGCCTCGCTTGTGTCGGACCGGCCGACCATCGTGCTGGCGCACGATCCGGCCTGGTACCAGGACGTGCCGGGCGGGCCGTACTTGACGCTCGCCGGCCACACCCACGGCGGCCAGATCAAGATTCCGGGACTGGGCGTTCTGCGCAATGCCAGCCGCGCGCCGCTGCGCTGGTCGCATGGCCTGGTGGTGGAGGGCGGCCGTCACATGATCGTCACGGCGGGGCTCGGCTCGAGCGGCATACCGCTCCGGCTCGGCGTGCCGCCGGAATACGTGATCATCGAGGTGACCGGCCGCTGATATTGCGCGAAAGCGCCGGCTGCGCTCTGATAGCGCGAGCGAAGGGAGGCGACCGATGTCCGACGAAGCCCGCAATGTCGAAATCCTGAAAGGCGCCTACGACAGTTGGCGCGACACCAAGGGCGGCAGCGTCGACGCCTGGCTGAACATCTGCGCCGACAACATGGCGTTCGGTTCGCTGGCGCAGGGCCGCGCCGAGGCCGCGAGCTATCTCACCGCCTACAGCAGCCGCGATGCGCTGAAGGAGTATTTCGGCGGTCTGGCGCGCGACTGGGACATGCTGGACTGGCGAACGGAGAAGTTCATCGCCCAGGGCGACAGCGTCGTCGTGATCAGCCAGATTTCCTGGCGTTTCAAGAAGACCGGCAAGGTGGTGTCGACGCCGAAGGCCGACGTGTGGAAAATGTCCGGCGGCAAGGCGGTCGAGTATTTCGAATACTACGACACCGCCCAGGTCCACGCCGCGGTGGCGTGAGGCGATGAAGGTCTTTGTCGCCGGCGCTACGGGCGTGATCGGGCAGCCGTTGTTGAAGCTGCTGCGCGCGGCCGGCCACGAGGTGACCGGCACCACACGCTCGGCCGGCAAGCTTGCCATGATCGAGGCGCTTGGCGCGCACGGCGTGGTGGCGGATGCGCTGGATGCCGCGGCGCTGCGCCGCGCGGTGGCTGACGCGAAGCCCGACGCCGTGATCCATCAGCTCACCGATCTGCCGGACGTCAGCGATCCGTCGCAGATGGCCGTGGTCCGCGAGAAGAACTCGCGGCTTCGCGTCGAGGGCACCCGCAATCTGATGGCGGCGGCGAAGGCCGCGGGCGTGTCCCGCGTGGTGGCGCAGAGCATTGCCTTCATCTATGCGGCCGGACGGAAGCCCTACCGCGAGGACGATCCGCTCGATTCGAGCGACGCCCAGCGCATGACGATATCGGGCGTGGTCGCGCTCGAAGACGCCGTGCTCAACACGCCGGGCATCGACGGCATCGTGCTGCGCTATGGCCGCCTCTATGGTCCTGGCACCTGGTTCGACAAGCCCGGCAGCGCCGGCGCGCTGACCTGCGCCGCCGCGGCGCATGCCGCCTTGCTCGCTCTCACGCACGGCGCCCCGGGCCTCTACAACATCGCCGAGGACGACGGCGAGTTCGCCATCGACAAGGCGCGGCGGGAGCTGAGTTTCGATCCGGCGTTCAAGATGCCTTGAATTGAGGCCGTGACTCTGTAAATACCCCGGCATGAACGCACCGATCCGCGCGCCGGGCTCTACCCCAAATCTGGGCCGCAACCGCTCGCCGCTTGCCGACGAGATCGAGCGCCGGCGCACCTTCGCCATCATCTCGCATCCCGACGCCGGCAAGACCACGCTGACCGAGAAGCTCCTTCTGTTCGGCGGCGCCATCCAGCTCGCCGGCCACGTCAAGGCCAAGCGCAACCGCCGCACCACCCAGTCCGACTGGATGGCGATCGAGAAGGAGCGCGGCATCTCGGTGGTCACCTCGGTGATGACCTTCGAGTACGACAACCTCGTGTTCAATCTGCTCGACACGCCGGGCCACGAGGACTTCTCCGAGGACACCTATCGCACGCTGACCGCGGTCGACTCTGCCGTCATGGTGATCGACGCGGCGAAGGGCATCGAGGCGCGCACCCGCAAGCTTTTTGAAGTATGCCGCCTCCGTGACATCCCGATCGTCACCTTCATCAACAAGATGGACCGCGAGACCCGCGATCCGTTCGATCTGCTTGACGAGATCGAGAAGACGCTGGCGCTCGACACCACGCCGGTGAATTGGCCGGTCGGGCGGGGACGCGACTTCGTCGGCACCATCGCGGTCGAGGGCGGCGGCGTGCGGCTCCTGGAGGGCGACGCCGGCAAGGCCGGCACGCTTCGCGAGATGAGCATCGCAGATGTTGCCGCGCTCAACGCGAATCTCGATGGGGCCGCGATATCCAGCGAGATCGCGCTGGTCCGCGACGCCTGCAACCCGTTCGATCTGGAGGCCTTCCGCGCGGGCCACCTCAGTCCGGTGTTCTTCGGCTCGGCGCTGAAGAACTTCGGCGTCGGCGATCTGCTCGACGCCATCGGCCGCATGGCGCCGTCGCCGCGTGCGCAGAAAGCCGACACCCGCACCGTCGAGCCGGACGAGCCGAACATGTCGGCCTTCGTGTTCAAGATCCAGGCCAACATGGACCCGAACCACCGCGACCGCATCGCCTTCGCACGGCTCTGCTCGGGCAAGCTCAGCCGCGGCATGAAGGTCAAGCAGGTGCGGACCGGCAAGTCGATTTCGCTGACCGCGCCGCAGTTTTTCTTCGCTCAGGACCGTTCGGTGGTTGACGAGGCGTTCGCCGGGGACGTGGTCGGCATCCCGAACCATGGCGCGGTGTCGATCGGCGACACGCTGACCGAGGGTGAGGACATCAACTTCGTCGGCGTGCCGAACTTCGCCCCGGAAATCCTCCGCCGCGTGCGGCTGCCGGACGCCATGAAGGCGAAGAAGCTCAAGGAGGCGTTGCAGCAACTGGCGGAGGAGGGTGTCGTCCAGGTGTTCCGCCCGCAGGACGGCTCGCCGGCGCTGGTCGGCGTGGTCGGCCCGCTGCAGCTCGACGTGCTGCGCGTGCGGCTGAAGGACGAGTACGGCCTCGAAGTCATGTGGGACAATGCCGAGTTCGGCTTGGCTCGCTGGGTGTCCTCCGCCGATCCCAAGGCGCTCGCGAAGTTCGTCTCGGATCATGGTCTCGGCATCGCCGACGATCTCGACGGCGATCCGGTGTTCCTCGCCAAGAACGACTTCTATCTCGGCTACACCGCCGAGCGCGCGCCGGGCATCAAGTTCACCGACGTCAAGGATCGCCACGCCAACGGCAAGGCCGCGGTTTAGCACGTCATTTTACACGGCCGCGTTCGGCCTCATTCGTGCTCTCAAATCTTGCTAAGATGTGGCGACCAACATAGATCGCCAACCGTGAAACCAGCATCTCCCGTCGAGTCTCTGCACGCCGAATTACGAGACGCCAGCCCGACGCTGGTCGGCAACGCCGATCTGCTGCGCAGCGTGCTCAGTCGGCTGTGGCGATTGCATCAAGGTGCTCGACCTCGAAGGCCGCCTGATCTTCATGAGCGAAGGCGGCAAGCGCGTCATGGAGGTCGACGATTTCAGCCTGCTGAAGGGCTGCCCCTGGCCGGGGTTCTGGGCCGGGGAGGGCAACGCCCACGCTCTCGCTGCGGTGGCCGATGCCCGGGATGGCAAGACCGCGCGCTTCCGCGGTGCTGCCGACACCGCGAAGGGCAACCCGCGCCATTGGGACGTCCAGGTTTCGCCGATCGTTGGCGACGACGGCAGGCCGTCGCATCTGCTGTCGATCTCTCGCGATATCACCGAGGAGTGGAACGCCACCGAGCTGCTCAAGAAGAATGCCGAGCGCCAGGATTTTCTCACCGCGGAATTGCAGCACCGCGTCAAGAACATGCTCGCCACCGTCATGGCCATCGCAAACCGTACCTTTCGCGATAACGCCCACGAGGCGCCGCGCCAGATTTTCGGAGCGCGTCTGATGGCGCTGAGCCATGCCCACAATGCGCTGACGGAATCGAATTGGGATCGTGCCGGGATTTTCGGAATTATCCGGGGCGCCCTGGAAACCCATCAGCTCGATCTCGGCCGGGTGGTCCTTGCCGGCCCCAATGTGAATTTGGATACCAAGCAAGCCCTGGCCCTCGCGCTGGCGGTCAACGAGCTTGCCACCAACGCCTCGAAATACGGCTCGTTGTCGAAGCCCGCGGGAACGGTGGACGTGTCGTGGTCGCGGCAGGAGACCTGCGAGAAGCCTGCCTTCGTGTGGGTGTGGCGCGAGAAGGACGGTCCCGCCGTCGTTCCGCCGAGCCGGGAGGGGTTCGGCACCCGCGTCATCAAGGCATCGCTGGCGGACGATTTTGGCGGAACGGTCGAGCTTGGCTACGAACCGACCGGCTTCGTGTGCACTCTGACCGCCCCGATCGAAAACTTGCCGCAGGGATCGCTGGCGCTTTAGGGCGTTGGCCTGGCGGACCGTGACGCTGCGGCTGGCGTCAGCGGAATTCCAGTTTGGTGGTTTTTTGCTGCCCTGGCTGCATCCGCGTGCAGTAGGTGATCACGATCGGGTTGGCTGTCCGCACCTTTTCCGCCGCCTCTGCGCAAGCCATCTCGGAGGGGTAGGTGTTGATCGAGGTGGATGTCTCCGTCCAGCCGCTGTTTGCCGAGATGATGACGTACAGGACGTAGATCATCGTGCAGCCCCTTTGCAGTCCGCCTATAGAATCCCCGCTTGACGTTGCCGGCTGAGCGCAAACCCAGGAAGTGCGAAAACGCACACTTGCGGTGCAGCATGGCGACTTTGGCGGCAAAATCGTACCGTTCTCCCCAGAAAATGTCGGCGGCGGGCTGGGATTTCCGCGCTGCGGGTCAGGTTTCCTTGAACGGCTTGCTCAGAAACCGTGACCCCTTCAGCCCGTAGCGCCAGGGCAACTCTGCCGCCTTGGTGATGCCGATCCGCACCCCGGCAACGACCTCGGGTTCGTCCTCGCGCGCGTAAATCTCAAATGGCAGCCGGTCAAGCGGCAGCCCGTTGTGCGCCCGCGTCACCGCCATGGCCTGCGCGAGGCGACCCGGCCCCGAGCAAAGCAGCCGCTCGTCGACAATGCCGCGCCGCCGCCGTCGCATCTTGGCGAGCCCTTGCAGCGGCTCGATGGCGCGGATCAGCACCGCGCTGGCCGAGCCTTCCGGCTCGCAGACGAAGTTCAGGCACCAGTGGATGCCGTACGACCGGTACACATACGCATAGCCCGGCGGGCCGAACATCACGGCGTTGCGCGGCGTCATGCCCCGGTAGCTGTGCGCCGCTGGGTCGGTGTGGTGGTAGGCCTCGACCTCGACGATGCGGCCGCCGACATCATCGACCAGCAGGGTCGCCCCGATCAATTCAGGGGCGATCTCAAGCACCGGGCGGGCGAAGAATGGTCGCTTAAGGCTTCGCACTGACGTTTCTCAATGTTGCAGCGCGATGATGCAGCGCGGCAACGCCTGTGGCGCGGCGGCAACATCGTCGGAAGATTTGGATTCGGCCGCCATAGACGCCCACCCGTGCCGCGATTTGGCCATACCCTTCAACGACATCGAGACCCGTCCGAACCGTTGCGTCATATCCTGTTCTTTTCCCAACCGGATTGAAGTGCAGCAGGGCGGCAACACTGACCGCAAGCGATTTCCCGCGGCGGAAGGGCCGGGGGGCCAAGGGTCTTTCTGAAAGCCACGACGAGCATGGACGCCAAGACCAAACTCAAAGACCGGCTGCCGAGCCGGCACGTCACCGAGGGCCCCGAGCGCGCCCCGCATCGCTCCTACTATTACGCCATGGGCCTGACCACGGCCCAGATTCATCAGCCGTTCGTCGGCGTCGCCTCGTGCTGGAACGAGGCCGCGCCCTGCAACATCGCGCTGATGCGCCAAGCCCAGGCCGCCAAAAAGGGTGTCGCCGCGGCCGGCGGCACGCCCCGCGAATTCTGCACCATCACCGTGACCGACGGCATCGCCATGGGGCACGCCGGCATGAGGGCTTCGCTGCCATCGCGCGAGGCGATTGCGGATTCCGTCGAGCTGACCATCCGCGGTCACGCCTATGACGGCCTGGTCGGCCTCGCCGGCTGCGACAAGTCGCTGCCCGGCATGATGATGGCGATGGTGCGCCTCAACGTGCCGTCGGTGTTCATCTACGGCGGCTCGATCCTGCCCGGCACCTTCAAGGGCCGACCGGTCACCGTGCAGGACGTGTTCGAGGCCGTCGGCAAGCACTCGGTCGGCCAGATGTCGGATGCCGACCTCAACACGCTTGAACAGGTCGCGTGCCCGTCGGCCGGCGCCTGCGGCGCGCAGTTCACCGCCAACACCATGGCGACGGTGTCCGAAGCGATCGGACTCGCGCTGCCGTATTCGGCAGGGGCGCCTGCGCCTTACGAGATTCGCGACGCCTTCTGCATGACCGCCGGCGAGCAGGTCATGCAGTTGATCCGCGACAACCTCCGGCCGCGCGACATTGTGACGAAAAAGGCGCTGGAAAATGCCGCGGCCGTGGTCGCGGCCTCCGGCGGCTCCACCAATGCCGCGCTGCATCTGCCTGCGATCGCTCATGAATGCGGCATCGAGTTCACGCTGTTCGATGTCGCCGAGGTCTTCAAAAGGACACCATATATCGCGGATTTGAAACCGGGCGGCCGTTATGTCGCCAAGGACATGTTCGAAGCTGGCGGTGTTCCGCTCCTGATGAAAACGCTGCTGGAGCATGGCTTCCTGCACGGCAACTGCATGACCGTGACGGGCCGCACCATTGCGCAGAACCTCAAGAGCGTGAAGTGGAACCCGGATCAGGACGTGATCCTGCCGGCCAACAAGCCGATCACCAAGACCGGCGGCGTGGTCGGCCTGAAAGGCAATCTCGCGCCCGAGGGCGCGATCGTGAAGGTGGCCGGGATGACCGAGCTGAAGTTCAGTGGTCCGGCGCGCTGCTTCGACCGCGAGGAGGATGCCTTCGCCGCGGTCAAGGCACGGAAATACAAGGAAGGCGACGTGCTGGTCATTCGGTACGAGGGGCCCAAGGGCGGGCCCGGCATGCGTGAGATGCTGGCGACCACGGCTGCGCTGTACGGCCAGGGCATGGGCGGCAAAGTCGCGCTGATCACCGACGGCCGCTTCTCCGGTGCGACGCGTGGGTTCTGCGTCGGCCACGTCGGCCCCGAGGCCGCGGTCGGCGGCCCGATCGGGCTGCTCAAGGATGGCGACGTCATCGAGCTCGACGCCGTCAAAGGCACCCTGAACGTCAAGCTCACGGCTGCCGAATTGGACAAGCGCCGCAAGAGCTGGAAGCCGCACAAGGAAAACGTCGCGTCCGGCTACATCTGGAAATACGCCCAGCAGGTTGGCGATGCGCTGCATGGCGCCGTCACCCATCCGGGCGGGGCTGCTGAGAAGACGACCTATGCGGATATTTAGCGTCCTCGCCGGCACCGCCGCGATCGTGCTCGCCTTCGGCATCGAGCCGACGCGCTCGCTCGACGGCACCCCTTCGGCACCGCAGGCGGTGCTCAGCCCCGCGCTGTCGTCGGTCGATGCGATGCGCAGCGCCAACGACTCGCTCAAGGCCGGCGAGAAGTCGCGCGCCGTGACTTCGCTGCAGTATGCCGCCGAACATGGCCACGGCTTCGCGCTCTGGCAACTCGGCCGCATGTATGCCGAAGGCGATGGCGTCACCCGCGACGACCTTCGTGCCTTCGAGTATTTCCAGAAATTCGCCGACACCCACGCCGACGACAATCCGGCGGTGCCGCGGGCCCGCTTCGTCGCCAACGCGTTCGTGACGCTCGGCCATTATTATCTGGTCGGCATTCCGGACAGCCAGGTGGCCGCGAGCCCCGAACTCGCCCGGCGGATGTTCGCCCACGCGGCGTCCTATTTCGGCGATCCCGAGGCGCAATACGAGCTTGCCACGCTCTATCTCGACGGCAATGGCGTTGAGCGCGATCCCAAGCGCGCGGTGCCCTGGCTGGTCCTGGCCGCCAACAAAAACTACTACAAGGCGCAGGCCGTGCTCGGCCGCATCCTGTTCAACGGCGAGCACGGCATCCGTCAGCGCGCCTCCGGGCTGATGTGGCTCACGGTTGCCTGCGACGGTCCAGGCGCCAAGGTGCCCTGGATCACGGAGCTGCGCGAAACCGCGGTGAAGCAGGCGACCGACGACGAGCGTGCGCTGGCGCTGATCCTGCTCAAGCGCTGGGTCGAAGGCCGGCGCGAGTAGGGCGGTCCGCCAGCCGGGCGTCAGGCCGCCTCGATATCCAGATCGATATAGACCGGGACATGGTCCGACGGGCGCTCCCAGGAGCGGACGTGCTTGTCGATGCCGGCGGTGGTGAGCCGGTCGGCGGCTTGCGGTGACAGCAACAGGTGGTCGATCCGGATGCCCCAGTTCTTCTGCCAGGCGCCGGCCTGATAGTCCCAGAAGGTGTAGAGGCCGGGCTCGTCGGTGACCGCGCGGAGCGCATCGGTCAGGCCGAGATGGGTCAGGCTGCGGAACTTCTCCCGCGTCTGCGGCAGGAACAGCGCGTCGGTGGTCCAGGCCTTGGGATTCCAGACGTCGGCTTCGCTTGGAATGACATTGTAGTCGCCAGCCAGAATGAGCGGTTCTTCCAGTTGAAGTCGTTCATGTGCGTATTTGAAAAGACGCTCCATCCACCTGATTTTGTAGCTGTATTTGTCAGTGTTAGTGGGGTTTCCGTTGGGCAGATAGATCGACGCCACCCGGAGGCTGCCGGCCTTGGTCGAGACCACCGCCTCGATGAAGCGGGCATGGTCGTCGGCGTCATCGCCCGGCAGCCGGGGGGTGACTTCGTCGAACTTCAGCTTCGACAGGATCGCCACCCCGTTGAAGGTTTTCTGTCCGTGCACCGCAACATTGTAGCCAAGCCGCTCGATCGGCTCCCGCGGGAAGGAATCATCGACAGTTTTGGTTTCCTGCAAGCAGACGATGTCGGGGCTGCGTTCGGCGAGCCAGGCCGTCAGGCTGTCGATCCGCTGTTTGACCGAATTGACGTTCCAGGTGGCGATCCGCATTGGCGTTCAATGGGCCATTCTTGAGCGTTGTGGGGCGTGGCTTAGGGGCGGCTGACGTTAACCACCATGCCCGAGTTGTCGAGCGATCGGAAGGATTTGAAAGCAAAATGGGTTCCAGGTGTTGTGTATCGTGATGGACGTGCAAGCAGGCCGCCCAATGTGCTACATCAACCCGTAGAATTGGGGGAAACGCGGTCCAAAGGACCGCCTAGGGGAAGCAGGGAGTGCGGGGACCGGTGGATAACCGGGGCCTGAAGGGGCGCATGAAGAAACGGACTTTGGTTGTGGGGGTGGTTGCCGGGTTGGCCCTCGCGGGGACTGCCTATTTCCTTTGGAACGGATCGTCGTCGCAGAAGGCTGCGGCGCAAGCCTCCCGCGGCGACCAGCGGACGGTGCCTGTCACCGTCGCCAAGGCCGTCAAGCAAGCCGTCCCGGTCAGGCTCGACGCTCTCGGTACGGTGACGACCATTGCCAGCGTCGCCATCAAGCCGCGGCTCGACAGCGAGATCACCGCGGTGAAGTTCGAGGATGGCGCGAGAGTCAAGAAGGGCGAGGTGCTGTTCGTCCTCGACAGCCGCGCCATCGAAGCCCAGATGGCGCAGGTCGAGGGCAACATCGCCCGCGATCAGGCGCAGATCGAGGGCGCCGAGCGTGACATGCGCCGCTACACCGAGCTGATCGCCAAGAGCGCGACCCCAATAATCAATCTGGAGAACGCCAAGACCCAGCAGGGCACCTTCGCGGGTGCGCTGAAGGCCGATCAGGCGGCCCTGGAGAACCTCAAGGTGCAGCTCAGCTATTGCACCATCCGCGCGCCGATCACCGGCCGCATCAGCATGGCAACCGTCAAGCTTGGCAACATCGTGCGCGCGGCTGACACCACGTCGCTTGCCACCATCAACCAGGTGGCGCCGATCTACGTGTCCTTCACCGTGGCGCAGCGCAGCCTGCCAGACGTGCGGGCCGCGCTCGCGGCCGAAACCGCCTCGCTCGAAGCGATCATTCCCGGCAGCGAGGCTCGCGAGAGCGGCCAAGTCACCATGATCGAGAACACGGTCGATCCGGCCACCGGCATGGTGACGATCCGCGCCACCATGCCGAACCAGAAGGAAGTGCTGTGGCCCGGCACGCTGGTCAATACAGCGCTGACGCTACGCGCCGAGGAGCGGATCACGGTGCCGGCCGCGGCGGTACAACTCAGCCAGTCCGGCGCGTTCGTGTTTGTGGTGAAGGACGGCGCGGTCGCGGTGCGGCCGGTCAAGGTGGAGCGCACCGTCAACAACGTCTCGGCGATCGAGTCCGGCCTCGATGAGAATGAGGTGGTGGTCACCGACGGTCAGTTGCAGCTCTCCAATGGAACCAGGGTGACGGTCCGCGACGGCAAAGCCCAATCCTGATGCACTGATATGGCAATCGGCTGACATGAACCTCTCCGAACTCTGCATCCGCCGTCCGGTGATGACCACGCTCATCACGGCCTCGATCATCGTGTTCGGTATTTTTGGCTATCGGCTGCTGGCGGTGGCGGCGCTACCCCGGGTGGATTTCCCGACCATCCAGGTGACGGCGGTGTTACCCGGCGCCAGCCCCGAGACCATGGCGGCCTCGGTGGCGGGCCCGATCGAGCGGCAGTTCTCGACCATCGCCGGCATCTCGTCGATGACCTCGCAGTCGACGCTCGGTCAGACCCAGATCACCATCCAGTTCGACCTCAACCGCAACATCGACGGCGCCGCCCTCGACGTGCAAACCGCGCTCGCGGTCGCGCAGCGCCGGCTGCCGATCGAAATGACGACGCCGCCATTCTTCCGCAAGGTCAATCCGGGCGACTTCGCGGTGCTGTTCGTCAGCTTGATCTCGCCGACCTTGCCGATGTCGACGGTGGATGAATACGGCGAAACGCTGCTGGCGCAGCAGATTTCGCAATTGCCTGGCATCGCCCAGGTGCTGGTCTACGGCGCGCAGAAGTTCGCCGTCCGCGTCCAGGTCGACCCGGTTCAGGCGGCGGCGCGCAACATTTCGCTCGAGGACATCCACACCGTCCTGTCCAAGACCAACTCCAACACGCCGGTCGGCCTGCTGTCGGGCCCGGAGCGCGACGTCACGTTGCTCGCCTCGGCCGCCATGCGGAAGGCGTCGGACTACAAGAGCGTGGTCGCGGCCTGGCGGAATGGCGCCCCCGTCAAGCTCGACGAGATCGCCAATGTCGTTGACAGCGTCGAAAACGACAAGGTGGCGAGTTGGTTCAACAACGATCGCGCCGTGGTGCTGGCGATTCAGAAGCAGCCCGACGCCAACACCGTCGAGGTGGTCGATGCGGTGAAGCGGAAGCTGCCGCAGTTCCGCGCCCAGGTGCCGGCGTCGATCAAGATGGAGACGCTGCTCGATCGCTCGATCTCGATCCGTAACGCGGTTGACGACGTGCAGGAGACGCTCGGCATCGCCTTTGCTCTGGTCATCATGGTCATCTTTCTGTTCCTGCGCTCGGGGGCTGCGACCATCATCCCCGGCCTTGCGGTGCCAATCTCGCTGATCGGCACCTGCGCCGCGATGTACGCCTTCGACTTCTCCATCAACAACATGACGCTGCTGGCGCTGACGCTGTCGGTCGGCTTCGTGGTCGACGACGCCATCGTCATGCTGGAGAACATCGTCCGCCACATCGAGGGCGGCATGCGGCCGTTCGAGGCGGCGCTCAAGGGCTCGCGCGAGATCGGCTTCACCATCGTGTCGATCACCTTCTCGCTGATCGCGGTGTTCATCCCGGTGCTGCTGATGGGCGGCATGGTCGGGCGCATCTTTCGCGAGTTCGCGGTGACGATCGCGGTCGCGATCGTGCTGTCGGGCTTCGTTTCGCTGACTTTGACGCCGATGCTGTGTGCCCGCGTGCTGCGCGGCCACCGCGCCGGCGAGGAGCACAAGCAGCTATTCATCCTGCGCTGGTTCGAGGCGATCTTCGACGGCTGGCTGCGCTCCTACGACTGGGCGTTGACCCGGGTGCTGCGCTTCAAGTCGGTCGTGCTGCTCATCACCTTCGCCACCATCGCCGGCACCGTCTGGCTTTACGTCGCGATCCCGAAGGGCTTCTTCCCGACCGAAGACACCGGTTACATGCTGGCGATCACCGAGATGCTGTCGGACACCTCGTACACCGCCATGGTCGAGCGGCAGAAGGTGATGTCGCAGATCATCCAAGCCGACCCGGCGGTGCTCTACGTCAATTCGACGGTCGGCGTCGGCGGGCCGAACCCGACGCCGAACCAGGGCCGTTTCCTGGTCGCGCTCAAGCCCAAGCATGAGCGCGGGCCGCTGCAGTCCGTGATCGCGCGCCTGAAGAAGAACACCAGCCAGGTCACCGGCATGGCCGTGTTCTTCCAGATGATCCAGAACATCAATGTCGGCGGCAAGATTCTGAAAAGCCAGTATCAATACGTGCTGCAATCGAGCGACACCGACGCGCTCTACCGGCTGGCGCCGCAGATGCGCGACAAGATCGCCGGACTGCCGGGTCTCGCCGACGTCACCACCGACCTCTACGTCACCAATCCGCAGGTAATGCTGGAGGTCGATCGCGAGAAGACCGCGGTCTACGGCATCACCATCGACCAGGTCCGGCAGGAGCTTTACGACGCTTTCGGCACCCGCCAGGTCGCGACGATCTACACGGCGACCAACGATTACCAGGTCATCCTCGAGGCCAAGCCTCAGTTCCGCACCGATCCGTCGAGCCTGGAGAAGATTTTCGTCAAGACCAACGGCCCGGGCGCGGCGATAGGCCCCGCGGCGGCCGGCAGCACCGCAGGCTCCGGCGTCACCGGCAACGGCATTCCGTCCGGCCAGTCGGTGCCGCTATCGGCGGTGACCAAGCCGATCAGTCAGGTCGGTCCGCTGCTGGTCAACCATCAGGGCCAGCAGCCCGCCGTCACCATCGCATTCAATCTGGCGCCCGGCTTCGCGCTCGGCGATGCGGTCAGCGCGATCCAGAACCTCGAACGGGACTCCAACCTGCCGGCGACCATCTCGACAAGCTTCCAGGGCACCGCCCAGGTGTTCCAGGAATCGCTCAAGGGCCAGGGTATCCTGATCCTCGCCGCCATCTTTGCCGCCTTCGTGGTGCTCGGCATCCTCTACGAGAGCTTCATCCATCCGATCACCATCATCTCCGGGCTGCCGTCGGCCGGCATCGGTGCGCTGCTCACGCTGATCCTGTTCCGCATGGACCTGTCGGTGATCGCGATGATCGGCATCGTCATGCTGGTCGGCATCGTCAAGAAGAACGCCATCATGATGGTGGACTTCGCGATCGAGCGCCGCCGCGTCGGCTTGAACGCCGAGACGGCCATCAAGGAAGCCTGCCTGCTGCGCTTCCGGCCGATCATGATGACCACCTTCGCCGCGATCTTCGGCGCGCTGCCGATCGCGCTCGGCGGCGGCGAGGGCGCGGAGCTGCGTCAGCCGCTCGGCGTCGCGGTGGTTGGCGGCCTGCTGCTGTCGCAGATGCTGACGCTGTTCATCACGCCGGTCATCTACGTCTATCTCGACCGCATCGACCGCGTGCTCAAGCGCCGCCTCGAGCCGCAGCTCGAGGAGGTCGATCAGGTGCCGCACAAGCCCGCGGTCGCCGCGGAGTGAGGCTTCCGCGCAGGCTCTGATGCCGATGCGCGCTCACTTCGCCGGAGCGAAGATGACAATGCGGATGTCCTGGCTGTCGTCCGCTGCGGTCCCGAGCACGACCGGCTTGCCTGCGGACTTTTCGTCGATGCCGCAGAACGCGACGATTGAACCGGGCTCGGGCTTCTGCACCGACAGCGTCGGATTGGGGCTGTCGTTCCAATTGTTGGGCGCATCGGAGGCAACCGAAAACTCAGTCACCTGCCAGGTGCCGCCGTTCTTCAGCCGCGCCTGAAGGGCGGTGAGCGCGGCCGGCTTGAGGCAGACATCGTCCTTCATGTCGTCGAGGCTGTCCTGGTCGCCCTTGGCGAGCTTGTAGCGGCCGACCACCGGCGTGAATTTGATCGTAAGCGGCGTTGTCTTGCCCGGCGGCAGCACGAGCCGCCAGACATGGACCACCTTGAGCGTCCAGTCGGCCATCACAGGTTCGCTCGGATCGTCCGGATCGCGCGGCGACACGATGCCCATCGCCGCCAGCCGCCGCGCCACATCGGGCGACAGCGCGGCCAGCGCCTTGTCGATGGCGGGCCCGAATGGGATCAGCGGCAGGTGCTCCGCCTTGAGCGCGGCGGTGCGGTCGAGGTCCATCGCTTCGGCCCGGACCTGGGGCGTCGTCGTGACCGGGGCGCCCGCCGCGGTGATCGAGAGGCCGACCGGGTTTTCCGGCTCGTTGGAGCCGAGCACCCAGGTTTCGCTGCCGTCGGTGCTGGCCTGCAACTCCGGCATTGCGATGGTGGCCGCAAGTCCGAGTTCGGCCGAGCCGGTGTTCTGCAAATAGTAGGAATAGACGACGCTGTTTCCGGCCACGCTGATATCGATGCCCACGATGGTCAGGTCGGGCGAGGCTCCGGTGTGGAGCGCGCCAACCGAAAGCGCCGATGGGTCCGGTGTCTGCGCGGTGTCGGCAGCGGCCGGCTTGTTCTGGGCGAGGGCAGGGGCTGTCGCGCGAACAGGACGGCGGCGACAGCCGCCGAACGGATCAGTTCTGCATTACGCATGAGGACACCTTGGTCGACGAAGCCGATCACCGTGCGACGGCTGTTGTGCCGCCGCACGGTTGAAATTTGGCTTCAGTGGCGCTGCGAGGCGATCGCCGGGATTTTCTCTCCGGAGGCCACCCAGGCGTCCCAGGTTTCCATGCGGAGGCCGAGCCGGTCGTAGTTCACCAGCAGGTAGCCGTCGCGGCCGCGGACGACCGCGTCGGGCATTACGGTCTGCACCTCCTGCGCCATGACGCCAACATAGGCCTTGTCGCTGCCGTTGTAGCTGAAGCGATAAAAGCCAAGGCCGTTGTCGAGATGGCCGAGCATGACGATGTCGTGCTTCAGCCGGATGTCGGACTTATGGCGTCCGCCGCCGCCGCGATGCCCACCGCCGCCACCGCGACGTCCGCCGCCGCCGGCGTGGCGCCCACCGCCGCCCCGGTGCGGGGTGAACGCCCGATGAGGCCTGCCGCCGCCGGCATGACGCTGCCCGCCGCCGGTGCGCCGTGGGGTGAAGTGCCGAGGCGTGAAGTGCTGCGGACGGCCAGCGTGCTGGTGCGGCCGGCCTTGATGTTGGCCGCCGCCCTGGTGCGGCGCGCCGCCTTGTCGCTTGCCGCCGTTGTGCGGATGGCTGCCGCGATGCTTCAAGCCGTGCCAGCCCTCGCGTCCACCGAAGCCGACGCCGCGGCGGAATTCGGAGCCGACGATGTACCAACCGGGGCCGCTCCAGCCGTCGTCATACCAACCGTAATTGTCACCATCGACCGGGAACTCTTCGACGTCCGCCGCGGCGGCCGGCGCTGCGGGTTGGCCGAAGTTTGGATTGGCTGCGAGGCATGCGTCGACGACTTGCGGGTTGATTTTGGGCAGCGGGATCTTGGCGTTGTCCGGCTGCGGCCTGTTTTGCGCAATCGGCCGGATGCAATCGATCACGAGCCCCGTGCCCGGCACCTTGCTGTTGTAGATGAATCCTGCGTTCTTGCAGGCGTTGGTAATCCGCTCGCACGGCCCGGCGGGACCGTTCTGCGCGGCGGCCGGCACGGCTTGCGCCACCAACGCCGCGAGCGCGATCAAGCCCGGCGCCAGGCGCCGCGTGGCCGGCGTTGCGAACACGGTTGTGACTTTCTCTCGAAACATGCTGCCCCCTAATAAATGGCGCGATCGCGTCCTTGGATCGCATCCCAAAACTGTCTGGTCGTCCGTCTAGGACTATTTGCCATTTTCCATGGCTCTGCAAGGGCATCTCGGCTTGTGTATCGTCGTCGTGACGACGGCAACGAGAGTGCTCCGATGAAACGCGTCCTCATCAAGTGCGGCTGGCTGGTCACTCTCGATTCTTCGATCGGCGAGATGAAAGGCGGCGAAATTCTCTATCGCGGCAACACCATCGAGGCCGCCGGTCGCAATCTCAATGCCAGCGCCGACGAGGTGATCGACGCCTCCGACAAGATCGTCATGCCGGGCCTGGTCAACGCCCACATGCACACCTGGGAGACGGCGTTGCGCGGCATCGGCGCCGAGTGGATGTCGGCGGATTATTTCAAGCACGTGCATTCCAACCTGGCGACCCGCTACAAGCCCGAGGACAACTACGTCGCCAATCTGATGGGTGCGCTGGCCCAGATCGACGCCGGCGTTACCACGCTGGTTGACTGGTGCCACAACATCACGACGATGGAACACGCCGAGCGTGCGGTCGATGGCCTGATCGATTCCGGCATCCGCGCGGTGTTCGCCCACGGCACGGCGAAGCCGATCGGCCTGGAGACCGGCACGCCGTTCACCCACGTGCCGCATCCGCGGGAGCGGATCGAGGCGCTGCGCAAGGGCCGTCTCGCCAGCGACGATGGTCGCGTCACGCTGGCCATGGCGATCCTTGGTCCAGACTGGGGTTGCTGGGAGGTGGTCGAACACGACATCCGCATGGTGCGGGAGTTCGGACTCGTCTCATCCTCGCACACCAGGCGGCGCGAGGATTGCGTGGTGGCGGACGGTTATGCCCGCATGGCCGAGTCGCAACTGCTCGGGCCCGACCACAACCTCGTCCACGGCACGAGCTATGATACCGCCGACCTCCGCGTCGTGGTCGACAGCGGCGCGTCGTTGACCTCGACCGTGCTGGTCGAACTGCACCACCACATCGGCGACACCATGGTGGCGGCGTTCCGCGAGCAGGGCGGGGCGCCCTCGATCGGCATCGACGTCGAACTCTACACCACCGGCCAGATGTTTCGCGAGATGCAGGCGGCGCTGTTGTTCGCGCGCGGCAAGGAGGTGCGCAACAACGCCATGCGCGGCAACTCGCCGATGAAGAAAATTCCGGTTCGCTCCCGCGAGGCGCTGGAGTGGGCGACCATCAACGGCGCCAAGGCGTTCCGGCTCGACGGCCGGATCGGCACACTGTCACCGGCAAGTGGGCCGACATCGTGATGTTGCGGGGAAACGACATCAACATGGCGCCGGTCTACGATCCAATCCTCTCGATCGTCGAGATCGCCGGCGCCGGCAATGTCGACACGGTCATCATCGACGGCGTGGTCCGCAAGCAGAACGGCAGGCTCACCTTCGACGCGGCCACACTCCGCCGCCGCATGGAAGAACTCGCTGAATCCGGCGCGCGCATCATGCGCGAGGGAAATTTCCGCCTCGAAACCGCACCGAATTGATTACAGCGAAAAGCTCGTCCCGCAGCCGCAGGATGCCTTGGCCTTCGGGTTGTTGACCTTGAACGAAGCGCCGATCAGGTCGTCGACGAAGTCGACCTCGGAGCCGGCCAGATATTGCAGCGACACCGGATCGATCAGCATGGTGACGCCGTCGCGCTCGATGCTGATGTCGTCGACGGCCACCTCGCGCTCGACGTCGAACTTGTACTGAAAGCCCGAGCAGCCGCCACCCAGCACCGACAGCCGCAGCTTGGCGCCGGGCTCGCCTTTGAGGATTTCGCCGATCCGCCGTGCGGCGCGGTCGGTCATGGTGAGGTCGATCGGCTGGGTCATTCGCTTGCACCCTTTGCTGCCTGATAGTTAAGTGCGGCAGCGGCCAACGTCAATAAAGCGCCGATTCGCCGCGCAATCGAGCTTAATCCATGGCCATAGCAGCCTTCGCCCGCGCGCCGTTCGCCTCGGAGCCTGCGGCGAGCCGCGGCCGGCGCTTCGCGGAGCCCGAGAGCACGAGCCGCAGCGTGTTCCGCCGCGACTGCGACCGCATCATCCACTCCGCGGCGTTTCGCCGGCTCGGCTACAAGACCCAGGTTTTCGTCTTCCACGAGGGCGACCACTTCCGCACCCGGCTGACGCACACGTTGGAAGTGACCCAGGTCGCCCGCTCGCTGGCGCGTGCGCTCAGCCTCGACGAGGATCTGGCGGAGGCGTCGGCGCTTGGCCACGATCTCGGCCATCCGCCGTTCGGTCACGCCGGCGAGCGCGCGCTCGACCAATGCCTCGCCGATTTCGGCGGCTTCGACCACAACGCGCAGACGCTTCATGTCGTCACGTCGCTGGAGCGCCGCTACGCCGATTTCGACGGCCTCAACCTGACCTGGGAAACGCTGGAGGGGCTGGTCAAGCACAACGGCCCGCTGACCGACCGCGCCGGCCATCCGGCCGCACGCTATGCCGCCCGCGGCCTGCCGCGTGCCATCGCCGATTATTCGCGCGGCCACGACCTCGAGCTGTGGAGCTATCCGAGCGTCGAGGCGCAATGCGGCGCCATCGCCGACGACATCGCCTACGACGCCCACGACATCGACGATGGCTGCGCGCCGAGATGTTCGCGATCGAGGATCTCTCAGGCCTGCCGCTGATCGATGGCATTCTGCGCGAGATCGCCGCCGAGCATCCGCGGCTCGAACCCAGCCGCCACGCCCACGAGTTGATCCGCCGCGTCATCACCCGCATGATCGAGGATGTCATCGCGCAGAGCCGGCACCGCCTCGCTGCGCTTGCGCCGAAATCGGCGGACGAGGTGAGGGCGGCGGGTGCTGCGGTGGTTGGCTTTTCCGGCGCGATGGCCGCGGCCGACCGCGCCATCAAGGATTTCCTCTACCCGCGGCTCTATCGTCACGCCCGCATCATGGCGATCATGAGCGAGGCGGAGGAACTGGTGCGCCGGCTGTTCGCTCACTACAGCAGAACGCCCGGCGATCTGCCGGCCGATTGGCTCGCTGGCCTGTCAGCTTCCGACGAAGCTCTGCGCGCGGTGCGGATCGCCGACTACATCGCCGGCATGACCGATCGTTTCGCCATGGTCGAGCACACGCGGATTTTCGGGACGACGCCGGAGCTGCGTTAGGCGCTTTTCGCGAGCTTCTGCCGCTGCGGCTCGAACAGCGGCATGATCTGCGCCAGCGGCAGCGGTCGGCTGAACAGATAGCCCTGCATCTCGACGCAGCCGAGCGCGCGCACCATGTCGAGCTGCTCCGCCGTCTCGACGCCCTCGGCGGTCGCCGTCATGTCGAGACTTGCGGCCAGCCCCGCCACCGCCCGCACGATCGCGATCGCCTCGGCGTCGTCCGGCAGCCCCGAGATGAACGAGCGGTCGATCTTGATCTTGTCGAACGGGAACTTGCGCAGATAGCTCAGCGACGAATAGCCGGTGCCGAAGTCATCCATCGAAATGTTGACGCCGAGCTCGCGCAGCTTGTGCAGGGTCGCCATGGTGGCTGCGGTGTTGTGCATCAGCACCGATTCCGTGATCTCGATCTCCAGGCGCTCGGCCGGAAGGCCGGCGGCCGCCAGCGCGCTGATCACCACCGGCACGATATTCTGGTTGGTGACCTGGATCGGCGACAGGTTGACCGCGACCTTGACGTCGCCGGGCCAAGCCGCGGCGTCGATGCAGGCCTTGCGCAGCACCCATTCGCCGAGCGGCACGATCAGCCCGATCTCCTCGGCCACCGGAATGAACTCGGCGGGCGAGATCATGCCGCGCTCCGGATGATGCCAGCGCAGCAGCGCCTCGCAGCCGGTGATGCGGCGGGTGTCGACGTTGACCAGCGGCTGGTAGTGCAGGTCGAACTGGCCGGCGGCCAGCGCCGCACGCAGCGCGATCTCGAGCTCGCGCCGCGCCTTCATCTTTAGGTCCATGGTGGCTTCGAAGAAGCGGTAGGTGCCGCGGCCGTCGGCCTTGGCCCCGTACAGCGCCATGTCGGCGGCCTTCAGCAATTCATCGGGCTCGACGCCATCGTGCGGGGCCAGCGCGATGCCGATCGAGGTGTCCACCACCACGACATGGCCGGCGAGATCGTAGGGCGCGCGCACCGCCTCGCCGACCCGGCGCGCCAGCACGGCGGTGTCGAGCGGCTGGTCGATGCCGTTCTGGATGATGGCGAATTCGTCGCCGCCGACGCGCGCCACGGTGTCGCTGTCGCGCACGCAATGGCGAAGCCGGCCGCCCACCAGCTTGAGCAGTTCGTCACCCATCGGATGGCCGAGCGTATCGTTGACGCCCTTGAAGCGGTCGAGGTCGAGATAGAGCACCGCGAGCTTATGGCCACGGTCGACGCCGGCCAGCGCCTCGGCGAGCCGCTCGCGGAACATCAGCCGGTTGGGCAGATCGGTCAACCCGTCGTGCCGCGCCATGTGGGCGATGCGCTGCTCGGCCTGGCGGCGTTCGGTGACGTCGTCGTGGGTGGCGACGAAGCCGCCGTCGGTCATGGGATGATTGAGCACCGCGATGGTGCGCCCGTCCGGCAGCTCGGTGAGCTTGGCGAAGGTGGTGCCGTTCGAAAGCGTTTCGGACAGATCGACGATGTAGCGCTCGATGTCGCCTGAGAAGGTGCCGCAGGCCTTGCGGTGCTCGAGCAGCTCGCGGAGCGAGCAGCCTTGCTGCACGGCGTCGCGGGACAGCCGGTACATCCGCATGTAGCGGTCGTTGCAGACCACCAGCCTGTGGTCGCCGTCGAACATCAACAGCGCCTGCGACATGTTGTTGACCGCGGCCTCGAAGCGCAGGTTCTGCGCCTTGAGCTCGCCCTCGCGCTCGCGCAGCGCCTTGGTGCGCACCGCGACGAGCTTCTCCAGCCCGCGGTTGAGCGAGTCGAGCTCCTCGATCATCAATGAGATCGAGCGGTCGGTGCGGCGGCGGTCGCGGTCGGCCTGCTCATAGGCCGCTGCGACCAGCCGGCCCAATTCGTCGAGGTCGACGTCGCCTGACGGCGTCGTGGCCTTGGCAATCTGCCTGGCGAAAAGCTTGTGCACGGGGTCAGGCAGCCTCGGTGATGGCGGTCACGGTCATGGTCTGATTGTGCAGCTTGCAGACGCCGGCCGAGCCGTGCGGCGAAATCTCGCCGTACGAATAGAAGCCGACCCGCGGTATCTTCGAGCCGAGCTCGGCGCCGGCGGCCTCGACCTCGTCGAGGATACGCTGGTCCATCAGCAGGCGGCGGCCGATGCAGCTCACCAGCACGGCGAAGCCGTCGCTGTCGCCGTGTTCGCCGAGACCGGCGCGCGCCTGGCGCGCGGCTTCGGCGGCGCCGGCGGCGAGGCGATCGAAATTGCCGCGCATCAGTTGCGCCACCCAGCCCTCCGGCATATCGCCGGCGAACGTCATCGAATGGTTCTCGCGGTCGATCGCCAGCACGGTCCGCACCACGTCCTGGTCGGGCTCCGCCGGATCGCGGATCAAGAGCGGGAACAGCAGCGCCGTGCCGGGCAGGCCGCGGGCGTCCTCTTCGCCGAGGTAGCGCTCGTAGAGATCGAGCGCCGGCTCGCCGTCGAGTTCGTAGAGCACGTTGCCGGTCGAGCGGGTGATGCGCCGGCGCGGGCCGAACTCGTCCCAGCCGCCGGCGCTGCCGTGGCCGATCCGGATCGACGCGCCGTAGAAGCCGACCGCCGCGACCTGACCGCTTTTCGGTGCGCCATCCGCTCCGACCAGGGTCTGCTCGAACATCGCGCTGTCGCCGGCAAGCCCGCCGGTGAGAGGAATCTTCGGGCCGACCACGGAACTGATGCCGGCCACCAGCTCGCTGCCGTTGACGTTGAGCCCGTCGGACAACACGAAAATCCCGGCAAGGTCGTCGCCCTTGAGCTTGCGTCCGATCGCCTCGCCGCATTCGCGCGAATACACCGGTCCCGGCACCGCCTCGCAGGCAAGCCCGAGCCGCGTGCGGTCAAAGCGCAGCGCCACCGCCGCGATGTCGTCGTTGACGTCCTCGTTGCGGATTTGCCCGCCGGTCGTGCAGCCGACCAGATGCGCGTTGCCGAACATCGCCTTGAGCTCGGCGTAGCGTGCGCCGTCGGCCAGCGCCGAACGCAAGCCGAAGTAGAGGACCAGATTGGCGTCGAGGAAATCCTTGTCGGGCGCCCGCCAGCCTTGCGCCGCGCCCCACCACAATTGTTGCGTCTGCATCGCGGGCCTCGCTGTCCGGCAAAAAAACCGGAATTGAGCCCTTAAATCCTAGGCTGGACCTGTGAAAATCGGGTTAGCGCTTTTTGTCATAATTCATTGATAATCAACCGTATTCCGCCCTGGAGCGGTGTCTCGCAGGGGTTTCGGGCACAGCTTTCGACAATGCTGCGCAAATTCGCAACGAAGCGTTCGCCATGTTGATCGCTGCCGCGATTTGCTATCAGGGCGCCGCATGAATGTATTCCAGCTCTTCACCGAACACGTCCGCGCAGCCGTCAGCGCGCTGGCCCAGACCGGAACCTTCCCGAACCCGCCCGAGCTGTCCCGCATCGTGGTCGAGCCGCCGCGCGAGGCGAGCCACGGCGATCTCGCCACCAATGCGGCGATGGCGCTCGCCAAGGACGCTGGCCTGAAGCCCCGCGATCTCGCCGAGAAGATCGCGGCCGAGCTTCGCAAGCGCCCCGAGGTGACGAAGGTCGACATCGCGGGGCCCGGCTTCATCAACATGACGCTCGATCCGGCGGTGTGGCGCAATGCGCTCGCCGCGATCCTCAAGGAGGGCGCGGGCTACGGCCGAAGCCACGTCGGCGTGAACAAGCCGGTCAACGTCGAATACGTCTCCGCCAATCCGACCGGGCCGATGCACGTCGGCCATTGCCGCGGCGCCGTGTTCGGCGACGCGCTCGCCAATCTGCTCGACGCCGCGGGCTTCGCGGTGACGCGCGAGTATTACATCAACGACGCCGGCGCCCAGGTCGACGTGCTGGCGCGCTCGGCGTTCCTGCGCTACCGCGAGGCGCTCGGCGAGAACATCGGCGCGATCCCGGAGGGGTTGTATCCGGGCGATTATCTGAAGCCGGTCGGCGAGGTACTGGCGAAAGAGTACGGCGACAAGCTCAAGGGCAAGCCAGAGGCCGAGTGGCTGCCGTTGGTTCGCGCCAAGGCGATCGCCATGATGATGGACATGATCCGCGACGACCTCGCGGCGCTCCACGTCAAGCACGATGTGTTCTTCTCGGAGCGCTCGCTGGTCGAAGGCTCCGACCGGGTCGGCGCCGCGATCGAGGCGCTGCGCGCCGAGGGCCACGTCTACGAGGGCCGCCTGCCGCCGCCGAAGGGCGCGCCGGTCGAGGACTACGAGGACCGCGAGCAGACGCTGTTTCGTGCCACCGACTTCGGCGACGACGTCGATCGGCCGCTGAAGAAATCCGACGGCAGCTACACCTACTTCGCCTCCGACATCGCCTACCACAAGTCGAAGTTCGAGCGCGGCTTCACCGACATGATCGACGTCTGGGGCGCCGACCACGGCGGCTACATCAAGCGCATGAAGGCGGCGGTGAAGGCGGTCAGCCACTCCGGTGCCGAGCTCGACGTCAAGATCGTGCAGCTTGTGAAGCTGATGCGCGGCGGCGCCGAGGTGAAGATGTCGAAGCGCTCGGGCGAGTTCGTCACGCTGCGCGAGGTGGTCGACGAGGTCGGCCGCGACGCCGTCCGCTTCATGATGCTGTACCGCAAGAACGACGCGCCGCTCGATTTCGACCTCGCGAAGGTGATCGAGCAGTCGAAGGACAATCCGGTTTTCTACGTCCAGTACGGCCACGCCCGCGCCCAGTCGGCGTTCCGCAACGCCGCCGAGCTGCTGCCGGATCTTCCAACCGACGCCGAGTCGCGCACAGGATATTTGTCACACGCCAAGCTCGCGCGTCTCGACGATGACGGCGAGCTTTCGATGCTGCGCAAGCTCGCCCTCTATCCGCGGCTGCTGGAGCAGGCCGCGCTGGCCCATGAGCCGCACCGGGTGGCGTTCTATCTCTATGAATTGGCGAGTGAATTTCACGCCCAATGGACGCGGGGGACGGCCGCGCCTCATTTACGCTTCATTATCCAACATGATCCAGAACTGACTGCGGCACGTCTTGCGTTGGTACAAGGATTTGCCATCGTTTTGGCCTCAGGGCTGGCGCTTTTGGGGGTAGAAGCGCCTAGCGAGATGCGGTAGCTCGGAGTCATTGGACATGGGTGCTGAGTCCAATGCCGGGGACGGCCGAGGGGGGCCGCCGAGCCATACCGGAACCGGGATCAATGGCGGAAGATAACAGCGCGCGTTACCGATCGAACGAGCCTTCCATTCGTGGGCCGGCGCAAGCCGCTCCGGCGAACGATCCGCTTGCGGAGTTGGCCCGGCTGATCGGCAAGAACGATCCGTTTTCCGACTACGGACAGAAACCGGCGGCCGCCGCGCCACCGGTCTATGCGCCGCGCGCGGAACCGCCGCAGCCCGAAGCCCCTCAGCACCAAGCCGCGCCGCAATTCAACGAGGATCCGGCACCGTCGTTTCTGACCCGGCCGGCGCCGCAATACGACAGCGAGCCACCGCGCTATAGCGAGCCGGCACCGCAGCCCTATGCGCCGGCGCCGCAGCCATACGCGCCTGCGCCCGGCTACAACTCCGATTTCCCGTCCCACAACGACTGGCCGGGCTCGTCGCAGCAGGCCCAGCCGGCGTCAGGCTATCCGGCCTACGAGCCGTTCGTGCCGCCGCCGCAGTCCTATCCGCCGCCGCAGGCACCGCGTTACGACAACCAGGACCAACGCACGCCGAATTTCGGCCAGCAGCCGTTTTCCGCTCCGCACGGCAGCTATCCGTCGCCGCAGCACGCGGGCTTCGAGGCGCCCGGCTATGCCGGCGCGCCCGACCGCCAGGGTTTTCCCGCGCCGCTCTATCCGCACGACCCGGACGCTGGCGGGATGCCGGCGCCGCACGAGGATGAATTCTACGACGACGAGCCGCGCAGTGGCCCGCGCCGCGGACTGCTCACGGTTATCGCGGTGCTGGGCCTCGCCGTTCTCGGCACCGCCGGCGCCTTCGGTTATCGCAGCATGTTCGGCGGTCCCGGCGGGATGTCGCCGCCGCCGGTGATCCGCGCCAGCGGCGAGCCGAGCAAGGTTGCGCCGCCGCCGGTCACCGCCGACGCCTCGTCGTCGGCCAGCAAGTTCAGCTACGACCGCTTCGGCGATGCCGGCAAGGACGAGCAGGTGGTCAGGCGCGAGGAGAAGCCGGTCGATCTGTCGAAGGCTGCACCGCGCACCGTGTTGCCTGGTGCGCCGATCGTCACCAACGTGCCGGCGTCGAAGTCGCTGGCCTATAGCGGCTCGACCGCCGGTGGCAATCCACCGAGCGCGATCGGCGAGCCGCGCCGCGTGCGCACCGTTCCGATCCGGCCCGAGCAGGGCGGTGACGTCGCGTCCGCGCCGCCCTCGCAACAGCCGCCGATGCCGACGACGCGCTCGCAGGCCAACGCCCAGGCGCAGAGCGCCGTCGCGCCCGAGCCGGCGCCGCGCGCGTCGTCCCGCGTCGCCATGCGCCAGCCGCCGCCAGCGGCCGCTCCGGCGCCCTCCGGCAACGCGCCGTTGTCGCTCAGCCCCGACGCCGACAACAGCGCACCGCCGCAGCCGACCACTCAGAATTTCCCGCCGCCGCGGCCGGCTGCCCCCGCTCGCGCGGCTCCCACCCACGTGGCCTCGGCGCCCGCCGCGCCTGTCGCGTCCGGCGGCAGCTATCTGGTCCAGGTGTCGTCGCAGAAGAGCGAGGCGGACGCCGAGAGCGCCTACCGCGGCATCCAGTCGAAATACGGCAGCGTGCTCGGCGGCCAGCCGCATCAGGTCCGGCGCGCCGATCTCGGCACCAAGGGCGTGTACTACCGCGCCATGATCGGACCGTTCGGCACCCGGGAGGCTGCGGTGCAGCTTTGCTCCAGCCTGAAGCAGGCCGGCGGCGATTGCGTTGTGCAGCACTGACGGCGGCCGGCCGCTTCGCCTTGACCCTTCCTCACATCGCAAGCTAATCCGCGCCGATGGCGCCACGCGCTTTCATCACCGGCCTTTCCGGATTGTCGCTGACCGCCGATGAGCGCGCGTTCGTGCGCGAGGCCCGTCCGTGGGGCTTCATTCTGTTCAAGCGAAACATCGAAGACAGGGCACAAGTATCTGCATTAATTGATGAAGTTTTACATGAACTGGGAACCGCCGCGCCCGTTCTGGTCGACCAGGAGGGCGGCCGGGTGCAGCGGCTGCAGCCGCCGGAATGGCCGGCGTATCCCCCCGGCGCAGCGTATGGCCGCATTTACGACCGCGACCGTGCCGCGGGCCTTGCCGCCGCCCGCCGCGGCGCGCGGCTGATCGCTGCGGATCTCCGCGAAGTCGGCATCGACGTTGACTGTCTTCCGCTCGCCGACGTGCCCGTTTCGGAGGCCGACCAGGTGATCGGCGACCGCGCCTATGGCGATACGCCGGACAAGGTCGCCGCGCATCGCCGCAGCCATCGCGGATGGACTGATGGACGGCGGCGTGTTGCCCGTCCTCAAGCACATCCCCGGCCACGGCCGCGCCAATGCCGACAGCCATCTGGCGCTGCCGGTGGTGAAGGCCGACCGGGTCACGCTCGAAGCCAGCGACTTTGCTGCGTTCCGGCCGCTGAACAAGCTGCCGCTCGGCATGACCGCCCATGTGGTGTTCACCGCCATCGACCCGGTGCAGCCGGCAACAACTTCGGCCACAATAATCAGCCAAGTGATTCGCGAATTCATCGGATTCGACGGGCTCTTGATGGGTGACGACGTTTCCATGAATGCGCTGTCGGGAACGATCGCGGAGCGGGCGCGGGCATCGCTGAAGGCGGGCTGCGACCTCGTGCTCCACTGCAACGGGAAGCTGGACGAGATGCGCGCGGTTGCGGCCGAGGCTCCTGAACTCACCGGCGAAGCGGCCCGCCGCGCCGACGCGGCTTTGGCTGTGCGGAAGTCGCCGTCCGGGATTGATCTTCCGGCGGCCCGACGCGAGTTTGCGGCGATGATGAATTCCGGGATCGCCTGATGAGCGAAGTCGACGCCTTCGAGACGGAACTCGCCGACCGCAGCTCCGATGAGCCGGCGATGCTGGTCGACGTCGAGGGCTTCGAAGGCCCGCTCGATCTGCTGCTGGCGCTCGCCCGGCAGCAGAAGGTCGATCTCGCCAAGATTTCGATCCTGGCGCTGGCCGAGCAGTATCTCGTCTTCATCGAGGCGGCGCGGAAGCTCCGCCTGGAGCTTGCCGCCGATTATCTCGTGATGGCCGCGTGGCTCGCCTACCTGAAATCGCGGCTGCTGCTGCCGGAGCCGGCGACGCCGGACGGCCCCAGCGCCGAGGACATGGCCAACGCGCTGGCCTGGCGGCTGAAGCGGCTGGAGGCGTTCCGCGAGGTGTCCGGTCAGTTGATGGGCCGGCCGCAGTTGCAGCGCGACGTGTTCCGGCGCGGCGATCCGGAGCCGATCGCCGACATCAAGCATCCGCAATGGACCGCGACGCTCTACGACCTGCTCTCGGCCTACGCCAAGCAGCGCTCGCAGTCGGCCTTCAGCCACGTCCAGTTCAAGAAGCGCTCGGTCTGGGCGCTGCAGGAGGCCCGCGAAATCCTGGAGCGGCTGATCGGGGCGGCCGGCGACTGGGCGCCGCTCGACAAGTACCTGATGGAATACCTGGTCGAGCCCTCGATGCGGGCGACCGTGATGGCCTCAAGTCTGGCGGCCACCCTGGAGCTGGTCCGCGAGGGCGCGCTCGAGGTCCACCAGCAGAGCGCGTTCGCCCCGATCTACCTGCGCAAGCGGGACGAGGGGGCGTTGGCGGCGATCAATTCGAGTGCGGTGATGCCGCGCGCAACGGAATAGACTAGTAGGGAGATTCGAAAGGCATGGCGGCTTTGGCGGAGCGACGCATCATCCCCCACGAGGAGCTGAAGGCCCGGGCTGAGGAGAAATCCGAAGCGCAGGCCGAAGCCAACGCGGAGACGCGCCCGGAGCATCTGCGGCTGCTGGAGGCGCTGCTGTTCGCCGCGTCCGTGCCGCTCGACGAGAAGACGCTCGGCGCGCGGCTTCCCGAGGATGTCGACCTCAAGACGGCGCTCGGCGCGCTGCAGGCCGAGTATTCGACGCGCGGCGTCAACCTGGTCAAGATCGGCAACAAGTGGACCTTCCGCACCGCGGGCGACCTGTCGTGGCTGCTCACCAAGGAAGCCATCGTTCCGAAGAAGCTCAGCCGCGCCGCGATCGAGACGCTCGCGGTGATCGCCTACCATCAGCCGGTGACCCGCGCCGAGGTCGAGGAAATCCGCGGCGTGGTGATGTCGAAGGGCACCTTCGACGTGCTGATGGAGACCGGCTGGATCAAGCCGCGCGGCCGCCGCAAGGTGCCGGGCCGCCCGATCACCTACGGCACCAGCGAGGACTTCCTGTCGCACTTCGGCCTGGAGCAGCTTGGCGACTTGCCGGGGCTGGAGGAGCTGAAGGGCTCAGGCCTGCTCGACAACCGGCTGCCGCCGGGCTTTGCGGTGCCGATGCCGTCCGACGATCCGCAACTGCGCGACGACGAGGACCCGCTGGAGCCCGGCGACCTCGATCTCGGCCTCGCGCCGCCGCCCGAGCGCATCGAGGAGTAGGGCGCTTTCGCAGGCGTCACGGCTGTTTCGCGCTGACCTTTCCACGTCATGCCCGGCCTTGTGCCGGGCATCCACGCCTTCCTTTGTGCGAAGCAAGGCGTGGATGGCCGGGACATAGGCGAGCGAAGCGACGCCGTCCTTCAGACGGCTGAGCCCGCCATGACGTTGCTGGGTTTTGGTCGCACTAGAGACCCTCAGATTTCGCTGACTTCCCAAAGATTTGCACGTCTTAGCCACATTTGCGGAGCGCCTTAGCTGCGGCTGCGGATCGCTTGTCTTTACCCCCCTTCGCGCATAGGTTCGATGCAAACCGAGGGGCGGCATGCCGCCCGCCGTGGAGGACGTTTCGATGGGTTCGTTGAGTATCTGGCACTGGATCGTGGTGATCGCGGTCGTGCTGCTATTGTTCGGGCGCGGCAAGATTTCCGATCTGATGGGCGACGTCGCGCAGGGCATCAAGGCGTTCAAGAAGGGCATGTCCGACGACGAAGTGAAGGTCGATCCGGCCGACCCGAAGAAGATCGTCGAGAACAATCCCGCCGACCCGCTGAAGCAGCACGCCCAGACCGAGCGCAAGTTCGAAGCCTGACCGCCGCAGCGCATTGGCGTCCGCGTTGGAATGGGGGGCGCCGCCGCGAGGCTTGCGCCCCTTCCCGTTGCTAGAAGGCACTACATGTTCGATATCGGCTGGAGCGAGCTTGTCGTCATCGCGGTCGTTGCGCTGATCGCCATCGGCCCGAAGGAGCTGCCGGCGGTGCTGCGCACGGTCGGCCAGTACATGGGCAAGATCCGGCGCATGGCGTCGGAATTCCAGGGCCAGTTCCAGGAGGCGATGCGCGAGGCCGAGATGGCCGACCTGAAAAAATCGGTCGATGAGATGACCGACACGGCAAAAGGCGTCCACGACAGCTTCAGCAACTTCGATCCGCTCGGCCGACGTGAAGAAAGAGGTCGACAGCTTCTCCGCCGATCCGCTCGGCACCCGCGCGGCCGCCGCCGCCTCGCCGGAGGCAGCGACCGAGGCGATGCCCGCGCCGCTGTCGCCCGACGCCGGCATCGAGCCGACGCCCGCCCCGGTGGCGGCTGCCGCGCCGCAGCCCGCGCCTGAAGCGAAGCCCGAACCCGCGAGCGAGCCCAAGCCAGATCCCAAGCCCGACACCGGCACCTCCGGGAGCGCGGTGTGAGGAGCGAGGACGACGAGAAGGAGATCGAGGCCTCGAAGGCCCCGCTGATGACGCACCTGATCGAGCTGCGCTCGCGGCTGATCAAGGCGCTGGTGGCGTTCTTCCTCGCCGCCGCAGTCTGCTTCTTCTTCGCCAAGTCGATCTACAACATCCTGGTCTGGCCGTTCGTGTTCGTGGCCGGCCCGGAGAACTCGAAGTTCATCTATACGGCGCTGCTCGAATATTTCGTCACCCAGCTCAAGCTGTCGCTGTTCGGCGCGGCGTTCTTCTCGTTTCCGGTGGTGGCATCGCAGATCTACATGTTCGTGGCGCCCGGCCTCTACCGCAACGAGCGCCAGGCCTTCCTGCCGTATCTGATGGCGACGCCGGTGTTCTTCACGCTCGGCGCGGCGATGGTCTATTTCGTCGTGATGCCGCTGATCGTGCGGTTCTCGCTCGGCATGCAGCAGACGGCCGGCGACGGATTCGCCGGAGATCGTGCTGCTGCCCAAGGTCGGCGAGTACCTGTCGCTCTTGATGTCGCTGATCCTGGCGTTCGGCGTCGCGTTCCAGCTTCCGGTGATCCTGACCTTGCTGGGCCGCATCGGCATCGTCACCTCGGCGATGCTGAAGGCGAAGCGGCGCTATTTCATCGTCATCGCCTTCGTCATCGCCGCGGTGCTGACGCCGCCGGACGTGCTGTCGCAGATGTCGCTCGCGCTGCCGCTGCTGCTGCTCTACGAGGGCTCGATCATTTCGGTGCGGGTGGTCGAGGGCAAGGCCGCGAAGAGCAAGGCCGAGGCGGACGCGAAGAAGGCCGCCGACGGGGCGAAAGAGAAGGCTGCCGCCGCGGCGCCCAAATCTTCCGACGCCAAGCCGCCCGATGCGACGCCAACCGAGTAGTTGACAATAATCCTATAGTAGGACTAAATGCTCCAGAGGCATCGGCGGCCGTCGCGGATGTTGATGGAGCGCCGGGAGGCGCAGGGCTCCTCGCAAGGGCCCGCGCGCCCCGGGACCCCCACCCCCCTCAAGCCTTGGGTCCCGGAAGCTCGGCGTGATCACACCGGCCTCGCTAGCCGGTGAGGGGAGCTTCGCACGCTCCCTGGCGCCTCCCGGCGCTCCATTCCCCTCTGGGGAAACGGAAAAAGGGATACGGCGCGCCCGGCGCCGCAAACAAACCGGGCGGGCGGAGCGTTGGCTAAACCGTTGTCACGCTATCGCGATTGCTCTAACCGAGAGGCCCATGCACGACATCCGTTGGATTCGCGAACACAAGGACGAATTTGATCGCGGTCTGGCGCGGCGCGGGCTTGCGCCCGAGGCGGACAAGCTGCTCGCCATCGACGAGACGCGCCGCGCAGCGATCCAGAAATCCGAGCAGGCGCAGGCGCGACGGAACGCGGCCTCCAAGGAGATCGGCCAGGCCAAGGCGAAGAAGGACGAGGCCACCGCAAGCAAGCTGATGGCCGAGGTCAACGAGTTGAAGGTGACGCTGCCGGCGCTGGAGGCGGAGTCGAAGGCGGCCGAAGACGAGCTCAACAAAATCCTCGCCACGATTCCGAACCTGCCGCTCGCCGAAGTGCCGGACGGCGAGGACGAGCACGGCAACGTCGAGCATCACAAGTCCGGACAAAAGCGCGACTACGCGTTCAAGCCGAAAGAGCATTTCGAATTGGGCGAAGCGCTCGGCATGATGGACTTCGAGACCGCCGCGAAATTATCCGGCGCGCGTTTCGTCGTGCTGAAGGGCGGGCTGGCGCGGATGGAACGCGCGCTCGGGCAGTTGATGCTCGATGTGCACACCGGCGAGCATGGCTACACCGAGGTCAATCCGCCGTTGTTGGTGCGATGACGAACAATGTTTGGCACGGCGCAGTTGCCGAAATTTGAAGACGATCAATTCATTTCGGCGGACATGCGCGTTGGCGGCAGAATCGTCTGGATGCAGATTGTCGAAGCCTCATGATGATGGAAATCTGCGAAACGTCAACAAGAGCCGACGGCAGTCCTTGCCGACCTAATTGAAGAAGCGGAAACCAAAGAGGAGTTCTGGCTCATCCCCACCGCCGAAGTCCCGCTGACAAATCTCGTCCGCGAATCCATCGTCGAAGAATCCACGCTGCCGCATGCGCTACACCGCCTGCACGCCGTGCTTCCGCGCCGAAGCGGGCGCGGCCGGCCGCGACACCCGCGGCATGATCCGCCAGCACCAGTTCACCAAGGTCGAGCTGGTCTCCATCACCACGCCGGAGCAATCCAAGGCCGAGCACGAGCGCATGCTCGCCGCCGCCGAGGCCGTGCTGAAAAAACTCGATCTGCACTACCGCGTCATCACGCTCTGCACCGGCGACATGGGCTTCGCCTCGCAGAAGACCTACGACATCGAGGTCTGGCTGCCGGGCCAGGACGCGTACCGCGAGATCTCGTCCTGCTCGATCTGCGGCGACTTCCAGGCGCGGCGCATGAACGCGCGCTTCAAGGGCAAGGACGGCAAGAACCAGTTCGTCCACACGCTGAACGGCTCCGGCGTCGCGGTCGGCCGCGCGCTGATCGCGGTGATGGAGACCTACCAGCAGGCCGACGGCTCCATCGCGGTGCCCGACGCGCTCGCGCCCTATATGGGCGGCATGAAGAAAATCGAAGCTGCGAAGAAATAATGCGCATCCTGGTCACCAACGACGACGGCATCAACGCGCCGGGCCTCAAGATCTGCGAGGACATCGCGCGCGAGCTGTCCGACGACATCTGGGTGATCGCGCCCGAGCACGACCAGTCCGGCGTGTCGCATTCGCTGTCGCTCAACGATCCGCTCAGGCTTCGCCAGATCGGCGAGCGCCACTACGCGGTGAAGGGCACGCCGACCGACTGCGTCATCATGGGCGCGCGGAACGTGATGCCGCAGGTGCCCGACCTGGTGCTGTCCGGCGTCAACCGCGGGCGCAACGCCGCCGAGGACGTGCTCTATTCCGGCACCATCGCCGCGGCGAAAGAGGCCTGCGTGCTCGGCATTCCGGCGTTCGCGCTGTCGCAGGCGTTCACCTCGTCGACCAAGCAGCAGCCGCACTGGAAGACCGCCGCCAACAACGCGCCCGACATCATCCGCCGCATTCTCAAGCAGGGCATTCCGCGCGACGTGCTGATGAGCGTCAACTTTCCGGATTGCCCGCCCGGCGCGGTGAAGGGCATCTCGGTCGCGAGCCAGGGCAAGCGCGACGCGCAGCTGCTGCACATCGAGCCGCGCCACGACGGCCGCGGCAATCCGTACTACTGGATCGCCTATGCGCGCGGCGTGAAGCCCGCCGGAAAGCACGGCACCGACTTGGCGGCGCTTGCCGACGATCGCATTTCGATCACGCCGCTTCGGCTCGATCTCACCGATCAGCCGTTTCTGACAAAGCTGGCGGGGCTATTTCCCGAGAAGTAGGAGACCATGCCCGGCAACGAGAGCGAGCAGCGCATGGAGTTCATGCTGACGCTGCGCCGCCGCGGCATCAGCGACAAATCCGTGCTGCGCGCGATGGACGAGGTGCCGCGCGAGCATTTCGTCGAGACGCGCTTTGCCGATCAGGCCTATGCCGACAACGCGATGCCGATCGCCTGCGGCCAGACCATCAGCCAGCCTTACGTCGTCGCCTACATGACCGAGCAGCTTGCGGTGCGCGGCAATCACCGCGTGCTCGAGGTCGGCACCGGCTCGGGCTATCAGGCCGCGGTGCTGTCGCGGCTCGCCCGCGAGGTGGTGTCGCTCGAGCGCTACCGCACGCTCGCCAACGCCGCGCGGACGCGGCTGAAGACGCTCGGCTACAACAATGTCGAGGTGCTGCTCGGCGATGGGCTTGGCGGCGAGCCGCTGCGGGCGCCGTTCGACCGCATCATGGTGACGGCGGCGGCCGAGAGCATTCCGCCGGCGCTGACCGCGCAATTGGCCGAAGGCGGCATCATGATCCTGCCGCTCGGGCCGCACGGCGGCGCGCAGGAACTGGTCAAGCTCACCAAGAGCGGGCAGGGGCTGTCGCAGGAGACGCTGATTGCGGTGCGCTTCGTGCCGCTGCTGCCCGGCCAGGCGCGGGAATTGTGACCGCCACAATCCGCTCAATACGTCCGAATTTCGGCTGGCTGCGGTTAGGGTTGAGAGAGTCTTTCATCCTTAAACGGTTGTTTACCCGCACGCTGTTAACTCCCGCTCTGTCCTGTTGCGTACGAGTGGGAAACGCCAATGCGTCGCGTCGACGAGCCTTCGCGCTCGCTCCGTCTGTTGCGTCTCGCCGTATTGGCGGGCATCTCGGTCGCAGCCGTCAGCTGCAGCTCCGACACCCACCGTTTCGAATCCGACAAGTGGTTCCGCTCGTCGCACAATCAGGCGCCGCCTTCCGAGGTGACCGGCTCGGTGCCGCAACGGCACGCCGCGATCCAGAGCCAGCCGTTGCCGCCGCCGACCGGTTCGGCGCCGTCGACGCGTCCGGCCGTGATCGGCAGCGCCGGCGGCTCGTCCGGCATGGCGTCCTATGAGCCCCGCAAGCCCGAGATCACCGGTTCGGTGGCTGCCGCCGCGCCGAGGCATGGCTGGACCTGGGACGGCGGCACGCCCATCGTCGTGCAGAAGGGCGACACCATCGACGGCCTGGTCGCGCGCTACGGCGTGCCGGCCTCCGCGATCGCCGAAGCCAACAACATTCCGAACGGCCAGGCGCTGAAGCCCGGCCAGCATCTCGTCATCCCGAAATTCGAGGCGACCGGCTCGACCACGCCGCGCTACGTTTCGTCGGTGCCACACCCGCTTGCTCCGGCGCCCGCCATCGCTGCGCCGGCGACGGCCTCGAGCCACTACGTGCACGTTGTTGCACCGGGCGAGACGCTGATGGCGCTGTCGCGCAAGTACCACAAGTCGCTCGCCGAGATCGCACGCGCCAACAGCATCGCGCCCGGCACGATGGTGAAGGTCGGCGACCGCATCGTCATTCCGGGGCTTGGCTCGCAGGCTCAGGCCAAGGCGCCGGCGCCGATCGCGCAGGCGCACGCCGACCGGCAAACACCGCGCCCGCGCAGAAGGTGGCCTCAATCCCGGCGACGACGCCGGTGGCGGCGCCGAGCGCTGCCATGGTCACGCCTGTCGCACATGACCCCGAGCCGCCAAAGACCAAGACCGACGTCACCGCAGGCTTGCCCCATTTCCGCTGGCCGGTGAACGGCCGCGTCATCGCCGCCTTCGGCCCGAAGCCGAGCGGGCAGCAGAACGACGGCATCAACGTCTCGGTGCCCGAGGGCACGCCGATCAAGGCGGCCGAGGACGGCGTCGTCGCCTACGCCGGCAACGAGCTGAAGACCTACGGCAATCTCGTGCTGGTGCGGCACTCCAACGGCTACGTCACCGCCTATGCCCATGCGAGCGAAATCCTGGTCAAGCGCGACGACGTCGTGAAGCGCGGCCAGATCATCGCCAAGGCCGGCGAGACCGGCAGCGTGTCGGCGCCGCAACTGCACTTCGAGGTCCGCAAGGGCTCGACGCCGGTCGATCCGGTGCCGTTCCTCGACAAGGGCAGCAACGGCTAGCCGAGCCTCACACCCAAGCGTCCGGCCAAATCCTGCACGTACTGCCAGGCGACGCGGCCGGAGCGTGAGCCGCGCGTGGTCGCCCATTCCAGCGCCTCGCGGCGCAGGTCGTCAGCGCCGATCTTGATCTTGAAGTGGCCGACATAGCCGTCGACCATGGCGAGGTATTCGTCCTGGCTGCAGCGGTGAAAACCGAGCCACAGCCCGAAGCGATCCGACAGCGACACCTTCTCCTCGACCGTCTCGCCCGGATTGATCGCGGTGGAGCGCTCGTTCTCCATCATGTCGCGCGACATCAGGTGGCGTCGGTTCGAGGTGGCGTAGAGGATGACGTTCTCCGGGCGACCCTCGATGCCGCCTTCGAGCACCGCCTTGAGCGACTTGTACGAGGTGTCCTCGGCGTCGAACGACAGGTCATCGCAGAACACGATGAAGCGGTACCTGGTGCCGCGCAGCAGCGCCATCAGCTCGGGCAGGCTCTCGATATCCTCGCGGTGAATCTCGACGAGCTTGAGGTTGCCGTGGGAGACGGTTTGGTTGATGGCGGCGTGCGAGGCCTTGACCAGCGACGACTTGCCCATGCCGCGAGCGCCCCAGAGCAGCGCGTTGTTGGCAGGCAGGCCCTTGGCGAAGCGCTCGGTGTTCTCCATCAGCGTGTCACGGACACGGTCGATGCCCTTCAGCAGCATCATCTCGACGCGGTTGACGTGCGGCACCGGCAAAAGCTGGCCGCCTTGGCGAGAGCCCTGCGGCTGCCAGATGAAGGCGTCCGCCGCGTCAAAGCCGGCGTTCGCTTCGGCCGGCGGCGCCAGCCGCTCGAGCGCATCTGCGATCCGCAGGAGGGTCGCGGCGTCCGGTGTGGGCTTGGGCGCAGGCTTTGATTGCGGCTTTGATTTTTTGGCCATCGGAACGCCTTGCGGGATGCGCTCCCTTACCGGGCTCCACCATGCCTCGCAAGCCGCCGGACCCGCAAAAAGCCAGAAATTAAGGCGGTTTGGCCGCAGGAACGCGTCGTTGCAATTGGGGTCGCCAAGGTTATATTCCGCGCACATTTCGGGCGACTGCCGCGGCGGCAGCGCCGCCGGGGACGCCGCGCCGCGACCAGAGGATTCTCATGTTCATCACGCCCGCGTTTGCCCAGGGTGGTCTGTCGGCGATATTGGGTGGCGACAACGGCCCGATGTCGTCGTTCCTGGTTCCGATGGTGCTGATGCTGGTCATCTTCTATTTCCTGATGTTCCGGCCGCAGCAGAAGCGTCAGAAGCAGCACCAGGAGATGATCAAGAACGTCCGCAAGGGCGACACCGTGATCACCAATGGGGGACTGGTCGGCAAGGTGACCAAGGTGATCGACGACGAGAAGGTCGAGGTTGAGCTCGCAAGCGACGTTCGGGTCGTGCAGTTGCGGGCGATGCTCACCGACGTTCGCGCCAAGGGCGAGCCGGTGAAGGAGGCGGCGTCGAGCTGATCGCGCCAAGCGACCGGCAAGACCGCCAGAAGGACCACCAAGACCGATGCTTTATTTCTCCCGCTGGAAGGCGACCGCAATCCTGCTTACGACCTTGCTGGTCTGCGCCTTCGCCATTCCGAATTTTTTCCCCGATGCAATGGTGCAGTCTTGGCCGCGCTGGGCGCAGCGCCACATGGTGCTGGGACTCGACCTGCAGGGCGGCTCGCACATCCTGCTTGAGGTCGACACCAACGCGGTGCGCAAGGAGATGGCTCGAGATCGCTTGCGCGACCGAGTTCGCCGCGTCGTGCGCGACAACCAGCTCGGCAACCCGGCCCTGGTTGTGCTCCGCGGCAACTCGGTGG
This sequence comes from uncultured Alphaproteobacteria bacterium, assembly GCA_963785665.1. GTDB lineage: Bacteria > Pseudomonadota > Alphaproteobacteria > Rhizobiales > Xanthobacteraceae > Z2-YC6860. Next base: position 121,531 of record CAWAWF010000005.1, on the reverse strand, counting down.
AATTCCGCGCCCGCGAGGGCGTCGATCCGCAGCTCGCGTTGCAGAAGCTGCGCGAGCTGTCGGAGCCGCTCGGCGGCATCCTCGCGAGCACCGGCCAGCGATCGCTGGACGTTACCGACGCCGGCGGCGGCCTGATCCGGCTGACGCCGACCGAGCCCGCGATCGTCGAGCGCATCCGCCAGTCGGTCGAGCAGTCGATCGAGATCGTCGAGCGCCGCGTCAACGAGCTCGGCACCGTCGAGCCGTCGATCCAGCGCCAAGGCTACCGACCGCATCCTGGTCCAGGTGCCCGGCCTGCAGGACCCCTCGCGCCTGAAGGACGTTGCTCGGCAAGACCGCCAAGCTGACCTTCCGCATGGTCGACCAGAACAACTCCGTCGAGCAGGCGATCCAGGGCAACGTGCCCCCGGACGACGATCTTCTCAAAGGCACCAAAGCCGAAAACCAGGTGCCGTATCTGATCGAGAAGCGCGTCGTCGTCTCCGGCGCAGACCTGACCGACGCCCAGCCTGGCTTCGACCAGCGCAACGGCGAGCCGATCGTCAGCTTCCGCTTCAACAACAACGGCGCCCGCCGCTTTGCCAGCGCGACGCCAGGAGAACGTCGGCAAGCCGTTCGCCATCATCCTCGACGACGAGGTGATCTCGGCGCCGGTGATCCGCGAGCCGATCCTCGGCGGCTCCGGCCAGATCTCCGGCAATTTCACCGTGCAGAGCGCCAACGATCTCTCGATCCTGCTGCGCGCCGGCGCGTTGCCGGCGCCGCTCACCATCATCGAGGAGCGCACCGTCGGCCCCGGCCTCGGCCAGGACTCGATCGAGGCGGGCAAGCGTTCGTCCTATGTCGGCGCCGCCATGGTCGTCATCTTCATGTTCGTGACCTACGGCCTGTTCGGCCTGTTCGCCAACATCGCGGTGGCGATCAACGTCGCGATGATCTTCGGCGTGCTGTCGCTGCTCAACGCGACGCTGACGTTGCCGGGCATCGCCGGCATCGTGCTCACCGTCGGCATCGCGGTCGACTCCAACGTGCTGATCTACGAGCGCATCCGCGAGGAGGTGCGCGCCGGCCGGACGCCGATCACCGCGATCGACCACGGCTTCTCGCGGGCGCTTGCCACCATCCTGGATTCCAACATCACCACCTTCATCGCCGCCGCCGTCCTGTTCTACATCGGCACCGGTCCGGTGCGCGGCTTTGCCGTGACGCTTGGCATCGGCATCGTCACCACGGTGTTCACCGCGTTCACGCTGACCAGGCTGATCGTGGCGATGTGGGTGCGCTGGTGGCGGCCGAAAACCGTGCCGATCTAAGCCGTGCCGCTCGCAATCCATTTGAATTTGGAATAGACCGCCTTCATGCGCCTTCTCCGCATCGTCCCGGACAACACCAAGTTCGATTTCATGCGCTTCCGGCGCATCAGCTTTCCGGCGTCGGCGCTGCTGTCGATGCTGGCGATCTTCCTGTTCTTCTTCCACGGCCTGAACTTCGGCATCGACTTCGTCGGCGGCACCTTGATGGAGGTGCAGTCGAAAAGCGGTCCGGCCAACCTCGCGCAGATGCGCACCACGCTGAACGGCCTCGGCCTCGGCGAAGTGCAGCTTCAGCAGTTCGGCGCGCCGACCGATGTGCTGCTCCGCCTGGCCGAGCAGCCCGGCGGCGAACAGGCGCAGCAGGCGGCGGTGGCCAAAGTGCGCGCTTCTCTCGGCGACAGCGTCGAATATCGCCGCGTCGAGGTGGTCGGTCCGCGCGTTTCCACCGAGTTTCTGACCAGCGGCACGATCGGGCTGATGCTCGCGATCCTGGCGATCCTGGTCTATCTGTGGTTCCGGTTCGAATGGCAGTTCGCGCTCGGCGCCATGATCGCCAACGTCCACGACCTGGTGCTGACGATCGGCTTCATGTCGGTGACGCAGATCGATTTCGACCTCACCAGCATCGCGGCGTTGCTTACCATTTTGGGCTATTCGCTGAACGACACCATCGTGATCTATGACCGCATCCGCGAGATGCTGCGCCGATACAAGCGCATCTCGATGGCGGAGCTGCTCAACGTCTCGGTCAACGCCACCTTGTCGCGTTCGATCATCACCCACGTCACGGTGACCCTGGCGCTCCTGGCGCTGCTGTTGTTCGGCGGCAACGCCATCCACAGCTTCACCGCGACGATGATGTTCGGCGTGGTGCTGGTCGGCACCTACACCTCGGTGTTCATCGCGGCCCCGATCCTGATCTATCTCGGGGTCGGCACCGGCCGCGAACTGCACAAAGACAAAGACGAAGAAGCCTGATGGAGCTGGCGACCGACCGGCGGCATCTGCCGCGTCAGGTGCCGGTCGACGGCTACGGCAAGGGCGGCTTTCGTTTCGACGGCCTGTCGCATCGCGGCTCGCTGCTATGCCTGCCGAGCGGGCTGTGGGCATGGCCTGTCAGCAAGGCTGCCGACATCGACGAGGCTTCGCTCGGGCCGGTGTTTGCCGAAGCCGACGGCATCGGGTTGCTGCTGCTCGGTATCGGCAACGATCGCTGGGCCTTGCCGGACGCGCTGTTCGATCGCTTCCGCGCGCTGAAGATCAACGTCGAAGCGACACGGACCGGCAGCGCGGTCTCGACCTACAACATCCTGCTGGGCGAGGGCCGCAGGGTCGCCGCCGGGCTGATCGCGGTGGATTGAGTTTCCCGCTACGCTGAAGCCATGGCGGATTCGTTCGACCACTGTGAAGCGCTGGTGCGCACCGGCGACAAGGATCGCTTCCTGGCGTCGCTGTTCGCGCCGCAGAAATACCGTCGCGCGCTTTATGCGCTGTATGCCTTCAACCTCGAAGTGTCGCGGACCCGCGAACTGGCCCGCGAACCGATGCCGGGCGAGATCCGCCTGCAATGGTGGCGCGATGCGCTGGGCGGCGCCGGCCGCGGCGACGTCGAGGCCAATCCGGTCGCGGCGGCGCTGCGTGACGTCGTGGTGCGCTACCGGTTGCCGCCGCGTATGCTCGGCGAGTTGATCGACGCCCGGACGTTCGACCTCTACGACGAGCCGATGGCGAGCCTGTCCGATCTCGAACGCTACGCCATGCAGACGTCGTCGGCGCTGATCGAGATGGCGGGCCGCATTCTCTGCGATGGCCGCGATCCGATGGCGAGCGATCTGGCCCACCATGCCGGCATCGCCTATGCCATCGCGGGACTGTTGCGGGCGCTGCCGATCCATGCGGCACGCGGCCAGCTCTTTCTGCCGGACGATCTGATGCAGCGCTACGGCGCCGATCCCGCCGATGTGCGTGCCGGCAGCGACACCACAGCGTTCCGCGCGGTGCTGGCCGAATTGCGGTTGCGGGCCCGTCAGCATCTGCAGGCGGCGCGAAGCCTTCTCGATGGCGCAGCGCCGGAGATCGCGCCGGCGCTGCTGCCGGTTGCGCTGGTGCGGCCGGCGCTCGACCGCATGGAGCGGCGGAGCTATCGGCCGTTCCAACCCAGCGATTTGCCGCAATGGCGGCGGCAGTGGATGCTCTGGCGCGCCGCGCGGACGGTATCCGCAAGTTGTTCTGACTATTCCGCGGCGAGGCGCGCGCCGCCGATCCACTGGTCCAGGTCGGCCAGCGCGCGGGCGCAGATTGCGCGCCGCTTGGCGATGGTCTTTTCCGGGCCGCGCAGCCGCGTGCCATCGGCGCTTCTTGCTGGGCATCACCGCGAGCGGCGGGAACAGGCCGAAGTTCACGTTCATCGGCTGATAGGAGCGGGGGCCGGCGTCGATGGCGCCGACGTGGTCGCCGGTGATGTAGGCAAGCAGCGCGCCGTGGGCCGTGGTCGGGGGCGGCAGCGCAAGCTGCTCGCCGCGCCGTTCGGCGGCGGCGAAGCGCCCGGCGAGCAAGCCCATCGCGGCCGATTCCACATAGCCCTCGCAGCCGGTGATCTGGCCGGCGAAGCGAAGCTGCGGTCGGGCGCGAAGCTTCAGCGTGCCGTCCAGAAGCTTCGGCGAATTGAGGAAAGTGTTGCGATGCAGGCCGCCGAGGCGGGCGAACTCGGCGCGCTCCAGTCCCGGAATGGTGCGGAAGACGCGCACCTGCTCGCCATGCTTCAGCTTGGTCTGGAAACCGACCATGTTGTAGAGCGTGCCGAGCTTGTTGTCCTGGCGAAGCTGCACGATTGCGTAGGCCTTGGTCTGCGGGTCGTGCGGGTTGGTCAGGCCGACCGGCTTCATCGGGCCGTGGCGCAGGGTTTCCGCGCCGCGCTCCGCCATCACCTCGATCGGCAGGCAGCCGTCGAAATAGGGCGTGGTCTTCTCCCAGTCCTGGAACGAGGTCTTGTCGACGGCCAGGAGTGCCGCGACGAAAGCCTCGTACTGGGCGCGGTCCATCGGGCAGTTGATGTAGTCGGCGCCGGAGCCGCCGGGACCTGCCTTGTCGTAGCGCGATTGGAACCACGCCACGTCCATGTCGATGCTGTCGCGATGCACGATCGGCGCAATGGCGTCGAAGAACGCGAGCGCATCCTGGCCGGTCAGCGTGACGATGGTCTCGGCCAGCGCCGGCGAGGTGAGAGGGCCGGTCGCCACGATCACGCTGTCCCATTCCGGCGGCGGCAGCGCAACCTCCTCGCGAACGATCTCGATCAGCGGATGCGCCGTCAGCGCCGCCGTGATCGCCGCCGAGAAGCCGTCGCGGTCGACCGCCAGCGCCCCGCCGGCGGGAACCTGGTTGCCGTCCGCCGCCCGCATCACCAGCGAATTGAGGCGGCGCATCTCCTCGTGCAGGAGGCCCACGGCGTTGTTCTCGCAATCGTCGGAGCGGAGCGAGTTGGAACAGACCAGTTCCGCCAATCCGTCGGTCTTGTGAGCTTCGGTGGATCGAACCGGCCGCATCTCGTGCAGGCACACCGGAACACCGGCCGTGGCGAGTTGCCAGGACGCCTCGGCGCCGGCCAATCCACCGCCGATCACATGGACGGCTTGCTTCTGCGCGAACGTCATGGACAATAACTAGGCTGGCGGCGGCGGGGCGACAATGCCTGCGGCCGGCAGTTGGAAGGGCGTCGGACCGTGTTTCATCGGCTATTGGTGGCGGGGGCGTTGCTGGCCGGTCTGATGCTCGGCGCCACGCCGGCTGTGTCCGAGGTCACGCTGACGCCCGGGCTGCAGCAGATGTACGCCCTGACCGAGGAATCGCCGCCGAACGCCGGGGAGATGACGGTCTGCTACGGCTTCGTCTGCCGGCTCCGGCTCGATCTGCCGTTCATGCCTGAGGAGCGAAAGCTCATCACCGACATGATGAACAAGGGCAAGGCGTCGCCGGCCGACGAGCGCAAGGCGATCCAGCAGGCGTTCGTCTGGTGGGACCACCGGGTCGCACGCGAGATCGGCAGCAACAAGCGCATCGCCAACGCCGATGTCCGCGCTTTCGACGCCGATCACAATTTCGATTGCTGGGACACCACCCGGAACGCGTCGAGTTTCTTGCTGGTGCTGCAGGAGTGGGGGGTGCTGCGCCATCATCGGGTGACCGACCCGCGCTACCGCGGCAACCTGTTCGTCGGGCAGTTGCCGCACAACACCGCCGTCCTGAAGGAGACCGCCTCCGGCGGCACCAGTTGGGTGGTCGATCAATGGCCCACCGCCTTCGGCCAGGTCCCGGACGTGATGACCCTCGATAAATGGCTCGATGAGCTTTAGATCGGGCTGGCCTATGCTGCGGCGTCCGGCCGATACCGGTTCAGGGAGGCGAACGATGCAATATGTTGGAGGGCTCCTGCTCGGAGCCGCGATCGGGGTCATCGGATTGGCGCAGCCGGCGGCCGCGGCCGAGATCAAGGTGCTCACCACCGGCGCCTTCAAGCAGGTGGTGGTGGCCTTGGTGCCGGAGTTCGAGAAGGCGACCGGCCACAAGGTCGTGATCGACAACGGCACGGTCGGCCAGTTGCAGAAGATGGTCGACGGCGGCGAGGCGTTCGACGTGCTGGTGCTGTCGCCGAAGGGCATCGAGGACTACATCAAGAGCGGCAAGATCGTCGCCGGCAGCGAGGCCAAGCTCGCCAAGGTCGGTGTCGGCGTCATGGTCAAGGAAGGCGCGCCGAAGCCCGACATCTCCTCGGTCGAGGCGTTCAAGCAGGCGCTGCTCAAGGCCAAGTCGGTCGGCTACATCGATCCGGCGAGCGGCGGCTCAAGCGGCATCTACGTCGCAGGCCTGCTCGACAAGCTCGGCATCGCCAACGAGATCAAGCCGAAGGCCAAGCTGCAGAAGGGCGGCCACGTCTCCGATCTGGTCAAGACCGGGAGAGGCCGAGATCGGCATCCACCAGACCAGCGAGATCGTCGGCCAGCCCGGCGTCACCCTGGTCGGGCCGTTGCCCAAGGAGATCCAGAACTACACCACCTATGCGGTAGGCCTTGGCGCCGGCGCCAAGCAGGCCGAGGCCGCCAAGGCCTTCATCAAGGTGCTGACCGGGCCGTCGGCGACGGCGGTGCTGAAGGCCAAGGGGATGGAGGGCGCCTGACGCGCTTTCGCACAAACGAAAGCGCCCGCCGGGTGGCGGGCGCTGTCAGTCGGAACCCCCAGAGCCGATTAGTGCTCGGAGCTATCCCAGGCCACGCGCGGGATGTCGCCGCGGGTGATGCCGATGTCGGCCAGTTCGCGATCGCCGAGCCGGTTCAGCTCGCGAAGGCTTTGGTTGTAGCGGCGCCATTGCCGGAAGACGCCAACCAGATGAGTGAGGAACATTGCTGTTAACCCTTTGAGGGGCAGGAGAGAATCCCCTGTCTTGATGGGAGGAACATAGTTCCGGGACGGGGGTACCAAAAGGGATTTTGTTGCGTCGCAGCAATGCGCAGATCGCATGGCAAACACAACCCAGGATTAACCTTTCGGTTACCCTGCGCTTATCGAAAGAAAATGCTCAAAATCGCCTGCGGGACGCTCAATCGTATTTCATGCCGGACTCCGCGACGACCTTCGACCAGCGTGCGGCTTCGGTCTTGATGAACGAGGCGAACTCGGCCGGCGTCGTGGTGGCGGGATAGAGCCCGGCGGCATCGGCCTTGGCCTTGATGGCCGGGTCGGTCAGCGTCTTGGCGATCTCCTTCTGGAGCTTCTCGACGATCGCCGGCGGCGTGCCCTTCGGGGCGACGATGCCGAGCCACACCGTGATCTGGTCGAGCTTGGGGATGGCGGTCTGGATCGTCGGTGCGTTCGGCGACGGCGGGAACGGCCGGTCGTCGAACTTCGCCAGCACGCGAAACTTTCCGCTCTCGATCAGCGAGGCCGCGGCGGAAGGACCGTCGAAGGTGAAGTCGACGCTCTTGGTCAGCAATCCTTGCGTCACTTCGGCGCTGCCGTTGTAGGGCACCAACTGGGTCTGCACGCCGGCGGCCTGGTTGAACAGGAAGCCGGTCAGCTTGGTGCTGATGGTGCCGGCGCCGAAGTTGAGCTTGCCGGGACGCTCCTTGGCCGTGGCGATCAGGTCGTTGACGGTTTTGATCTCGCTCGCCGAATTGACCATCAGAAGCTGCATGGTCTTGGCGACCAGCGTGATCGGAGCGAAATCGTTGATCGGATCGTAGGGCGGCGTGCGGTAGAGGTACTGGTTCATGGTCAAGGTCGAGTTGATCGCCATCAGCAGCGTATAGCCGTCCGGCGCGGCACCTTTCACGATCTGCGCGCCGATCACGGTGTTGGCGCCGGGGCGGTTCTCGACCACGACCGGCTGGTGCCAATCCTCGCTCATCTTCTGGCCGATCAGGCGGGCCAGCACGTCCGACGGCCCGCCGGCGGGGAAGGGCACGACGACGCGGATCGAGCGGCTGGGGAAATCCTTGGCGGCATCCTGCGCCATCGCAGGTTCGACGGTGAGCGCAAGCAGGCCGGCAAGCGCGATCAGACGTGACAAGTTCATGGCATTCTCCCGGTTCGCCGTGGCGCGAAGGGCGCGGCGGCGCGTTCAGTCGTATTTGATGTTGGTTTCGTGCAGCACCTTCTGCCAGCGCGAGGCTTCCTCGTGCATGAAGCGGCCGAATTCCTCCGGTGTCTCAGTGAAGGCGAACGCGCCGGTGCGCTCGGATTTCTGCTGCATCGCCGGGTCGTGCATGATCTGCACGACCTTCTGTTGCAGCTTGTCGATGATCGGCTTGGGAGTGCCCTTCGGCGCCACGAGGCCAAGCCATACTGACATGTCCTCGAGGTTCGGCAGGCCGGCAGCTTCGGCCAGATCGGGGACGTTGGCCACCGACGGCGGCGTGCGGCGGTCGAGCTTGGCCAGCGCCTTGACCTTGCCGCTCTCGATCAGCGGGTTCACCGTGACGTTGGCGGCGTAGATGATCTGCACGCTGCCGGTGAGCAGGCCGTTGACGGTCTCCGGCGTGCCCTTGAACGGCACATAGACGATGTCGAGACCGGCTGCTTTGTGGAAGCGGTAGCCCATCAGTTGCGCGGTGATGGTGCCGGCGCCGTAGTTGAGCTTGCCCGGCTCGGCCTTGGCCTGCGCGATCAGTTCCTTCACCGAGTTTGGCCCGTTGGCGCCGACCGCCAGCACCGACACGGTCTTGGTCGTGGTGGTAATCGGCGTGAAGTCGTTGAACGGATCGTATGGCAGGGACTTGTAGAGGAACTGGTTCATCACCAGCGTGGAGTCGATCGCCATCAAGAGTGTGTAACCGTCGGCCGGTGCCTTCGCCACCGCAAGCGCACCAATCACGGTGTTGCCGCCGGGCCGGTTGTCGACGATCACGGGCTGGCCCCAATCCTCGCTCATCTTCTGGCCGAGGAGCCTTGCCGCGACATCGGCCGGCCCGCCGGCCGGGAACGGCACCACGATGTGGATCGCGCGGCTGGGATAGTCCTTTGCCGCATCCTGCGCGAGCGCAGAACACGCCGTCAGCGTCAGCAGCGTGATGCTTGCGATACTCCGAAACATGGCGCTGCCTCCTTTTCAGTTCGCGGCGGCGAGCCCCGCGCTTTTGGCAACCTTAGCCCACTTCGCCACTTCGTTGTTGAAGCGCTCCGACCATTGCTCAGGCGAACTGCCGACCGGGATGGCACCCTCGCGGACGATCCGCGCCTGCACCTCCGGCGTCTTCAGCATGGCGACGATCTCGCTGTTGAGTGTGCCGATGATGTCCTTCGGCGTGCCGGCCGGCGCGAACACGGCCTGCCAGGAGCTGATCTCGTAGTCGGGATAGCCGAGCTCGGCGACGGTCGGCACATCCGGCAGATCGGGCAGGCGCTTCAGCGTGGTCACCGCGAGCGCGCGGAGCGTGCCGTTCTTGACATGCTGCAAGGTCGAGGCGGTCAGCGCGAAATGCACTTTGACGTGACCGCCGAGCAGCGCGTTGAGAACCTCGGCGTTGCCCTTGAACGGCACGTGCACGAGCTTGGCGCCGGTCATGGTCTTGAACATCTCGGCGGCGAGATGCGTCGAGGTGCCGGGGCCTGACGTGGCGTAGTCGAGGCCGGCCGGTTGCGCCTTGGAATATTCGATGAACTCCTTGACGTTGTGCACCGGCAGCGAGTTGTGCACCACCAGCATCAGCGGGATCGAGGCGATCTCGGTGATCGGCACAAAATCCTTCACCGGATCGAACGGCTGCTTCTGCAGGCTGGCGTTGATGGCGAATGCAATCGTCGTCACCAGCAGCGTGTGGCCGTCCGGCGCGGCTCTGGCGACTTGGGTTGCGCCGATCGAGCCGCCGCCGCCGGGGCGGTTGTTGACGATGGCGGGCTGGCCGAGGTGGTCGGTCAGCCGCTGCGCGATCAGGCGCGCGACCGTATCGGTGGTGCCGCCGGCGACGAACGGCACCACCAGCTCGATCGGATGATTGGGGTAGGTCTCCGCCGCGGCGGGGGCAGCCGTCGCCAAAAATCGCCAGCGCCAGCGCAATCGCACGCATCCAATACGGCCGGCCGTTGCCTTTGACCGTGGTGCGCAGCATCAGTCGCCGCTCGGTCGCCGGGAAATCGCGCCGCGCATGCGACGAGCAGCGGTTGTCCCACAGCAGCAGGTCGCCGACCCGCCAGACGTGCTCGTAGACGAAGGCCGGGCTCTCGGCGTGGTCGAACACCGCTTCCAGCAGCGGTTCGGCCTCGGCCTTTGTCATGCCCTCGACGCCGACGCTCATCAGCCGATTGACGTAGACCGCCTTGCGGCCGGTGTCGTCATGGGTGCGGAACACCGGATGCAGGCACTCGCCGAACGCCTCGGTGCCCTTGTTGTCGCCCTTCACCACCGAGCCGTAGTTGTAGTGGTGGATCGCGCGCTTGCCTTCGAGCTTGCCGCGCACCGCCGGGTCGAGCGTGTCGTAGGCGGCGTAGCCGCTGGCGAACAAGGTGTTGCCGCCGGTCGAGGGTATCTCCACCGAGTAGAGCAGGGTGGCCTTGTCCGGCTCGGCGGAGTGGATCATGTCGTGATGGAACATCATCTCGCCGTCCGGCAGCGCGCCGATCGGCTCGCCGTTCTCGCGGATGTTGGAGATCAGCATGATGCCGGGCAGCAGGCTCGAATAGCCCTTGGGGAAGAACTTCGGCGGCCGCCGCGGCATGCCCTGCTCGCCGAAATATCCGGTCACGCGAACAAGGTCCTCCTGTGACAGCTTCTGGTCCGGGAAGATGACGACCAGATGATCGAGCCAGGCCTGGTAGATCGCCTTGATGGTGTCGGCGTCGGGCTTGTCGCGCAGATCGATGCCGCGGATTTCCGCGCCGATGTGCTTGCTGAGCGGGACGACGTCGAGGCGGGTCTTGGGTGATGGTGCTCATGGCTCGAATCGTCCTCCCATGCTCTATGTTTCGAACCTGCGAAGCCTAGTCTTCGACATATTCCTGCGACAAGTGGGCGGTGGCCTCAAGGACGCGGTTTTATGCAGAGCCTGCCCTCCATTCCGGTGGTTGACGCCCGCGACGGCGGTCCGTTGCGCCATGCCGAGGAGGGCCGCGACCGGGCGCTGGCGCTTCGCAACGCCGCGATCGCCTGGTTCCCGAAATTCATGCTGCCGGTGACGCCGCTGCTCGACGCCGTGGCGCGACGCTGGCTGATGCGTTCGGCCTCGCCCTATGTGGACGAGGTGCGCGCGATCGCGGCGACGCTTGGCTTCCCCGGCATCTGGTTCCTCAACGGCTCCTACCAGTGGTCCTGCACGGCGCTCGCTCGCGAGGAGGATGGCGTGCCGTGGCTTGCTCGCACGCTGGATTGGCCGTTCCCTGGCTTGGGTCGCTATGCCGAGCTTGCCCGCATGCGCGGTCCGGCGGGCGAGTTCGTCAACGTCACCTGGCCCGGCTATGTCGGCGCCTTGACCGCGATGGCGCCGGGCCGCTTCGGCGCATCCATCAACCAGGGTCCGATGCGAAGGCGGAGCCACAGCCGCGTCCTCCGGCTCTACGACCTTGCCGCCAACGCCATCGGCACGCTCCGCCATGCGCGGGCGATCCCGCCGGATCAGTTGCTGCGCCAGGTGTTCGAGCAGGCGGCAAGCTACGACGACGCCCGGCGCATGCTGGAGACCACGCCGGTGGCGCGGCCGGTGATCTACACGCTGGCCGGCTGCCGCCCGAGCGAGCGCTGCGTCATCGAGCGCACCGAGACCGGCTTCCACACCCGCACCGACGACCACGGCGCCGCCAACGACTGGCTGGACAGCGCGCCGCTCTGGGAGGGCCGCATCGGCGCCAGCAAGGTGTTCACCTGCTCGTTCGAGGCGGCGGCGGAGTACAGCCGGCTCCGCCGCGAAGGGCTGGCGCAATGGCGTGGCTCGTTCATCCGCGACAGCTTCGGCTGGGTCGCGCCGCCGGTGCTCAATCCCTACACGCGGATCGCGGTCGAGATGTGCCCGGCGCGCGGCCTGATCCGCGTGGTCGGTTATGAGCGCCCGGCGGGCGCGGAACTGGCCGAGCCGGTGACGCAAGTGCGGGAGTTCAGCGTCGAGCCGCTGGCGGCGTGAGCGGCCTCAATAAATGCCAGGAATGAGCCGCGACGTGCGGGCGCGGTAGGCGTTGTATTCGCCGCCGAACTGCGAACGTAGCAGCCTTTCTTCGGTGTTGATGCGGCCGACCAACGGGACGATCATCAGCACGACCAGCACGACACCGAGCACGGAGCGGAATGCCAGTGCCCATCCGAGCGAAAGCATCATCATGCCGAGATAGCTGGGGTGTCGGATGACGCGATAGATGCCGGTCGTCACCAGCGCGTGGCCGGGCTGGATCGCCACCAGCCCGCTGAACCGCCGGCCGAGCACGAACACCGGCCAGAGCCGAACCACGCCGCCCAAGGCGTACAGCGCGACGCCGAGCCATCGGATCGTGTCGCCATCGACGGTCCAGAATCCAATGCGGTCGGTGTAGGCCGGCAGATAGGCGCTGGCGAGGCCGAGCACGCCGAACGCCGGCAACACCCAGCGGTTGGCGCGGTCCTCGCGCTCGCCTTTGCTGAGATTGACCTCGGTGAAGGCGGCAGCCACCACAATCAAAACGGTGACAACCGCCAACGCCACCAAAGGCGGATGGGCGAAGAACGGCGTCCATCCATCCCAGCCGAGGATGACGAGGGCGAAATAGCCCGCCGTCGATACGACCGAAAACAAGATCAGCTTGACGCCCATGGGTGTCTCCGAACAAGACGCCCCTTAGAACAAGCTCGCCACCGCCTCCTGCGTTCCGACCAGCGAGCAGGCTGCGCTGGCTTTGGCGATGGGAGCGCATCGCCGCTCGCCAGCGCGGCCTTGATCCGCTCCATCAGCTCCAGCGCCGACTCCCGCGAGATCTCGATGGCGACGCGCTCGCGGCCGCCGTCAGCCTCGCAGACGAAATCGACGCACAGCGCGTGGTCGAGTTGCGCCTCATAGGGGTGGTCGTAATAGACGTTGGCGGTGTCGACACTTCATCCAGCGGCTGTTCGGCCCCTTGGCGGTGCCGACAAGCTTTGCCTTCTCGACGATGTAAGAGCACATGGCAAATCTCCCCGGTCAGCCGAGATGCTTGTGGAAGAAGGCGAAGGTCTTGGCCCAGCCGTCGGCGGCCTGCTCGGGCCGGTAGGCTACCCGCGCCGCGTTGAAGAACGCGTGGCCGGCGCCGTCGTAGCGGTGGAACTCGTAGTTCTTGCCGAGCTTCTTCAGCGCCGCTTCGAGGCGGTTGACCTGATCCTTGTTGGGGTTCTCGTCGTCGTTGCCGAAGATGCCGAGCAGCGGCACGTTCAGCTTCTCGGTCAGATCGATCGGCGCGACCGGGCGCTTGGCGTTGAGCTGCTTCGGATCGTCGACGACGACGTTGCCGCCCCAGCAATCGACGCAGGCGTTGAAGTCGCTGGTCTTGCAGCAGATCAGGAAGGCATGCCGGCCGCCGGAGCAGAAGCCGATGACGCCGACCTTGCCGTTCGACTCGGGCCGGGCGCGAAGCCATGCCGCTGCCGCCTTGGCGTCGCCGATCACCTGTTCATCCGACACGCCGCCGGCGGCGCGGACGCGGGCGCCGACGTCGTCGGGCGATGCCATGGCCCTCGCGGAAATAGAGGTGAGGGGAGATCGTCGCGAAGCCATGATGGGCGAGCTTGCGCACGGCCTCGGTGATCCATTCGTCCCAGCCCGGCAGATGGTGGATCAGCACCACGCCGGGATGCTTGCCGGGCGCGCTCGGCCGGGCGTAATAGGCCTCGCCCTCGTCGCCGTTGTGCATCTTGTATTTGACGATTTCCGCAATCAGGCCCGGGTACGACATGCGCTTCCTCACGTTCTGGGTTTGGCGGCGCGGACTATAGCAAGCCGGGCGACGGGCGGAATGGCCCTCGACATCGGCGAGCCGTGGCGCGACATCATGGCGGGGAGGGAGCCAATATGCAGACGCCCAAGGCCTGTTTCTTCGATGTGTTCGGCACGCTGGTCGATTGGCGAACGAGCATCGCCCGCGAGAGCGAAGCGATCCTGAAGCCGCTCGGCTATTCGCTCGACTGGCTGGGTTTCGCCGACGCATGGCGTGGCGAGTATCAGCCGGCGATGGATGAAATTCGCTCCGGACGGCAGAAGTTCAGCAAGCTCGACGTGCTGCATCGGCGCAACCTGGAAAAAATCCTGCCGCGGTTCAAGGTTTCCAGCCTGCCCGAGGACACCATGCGCCATCTCAATCTGGCATGGCACCGGCTCGACGCCTGGCCGGATTCCGCGGCGGGTCTCGCCCGGCTGAAGAAGAAATGCCTGATCGCGCCGGTGTCGAACGGCAACATTTCGCTGATGGTCGATCTCGCCCGCCGCAACAATTTTCCCTGGGACGCGATCTTGGGCTCCGAGATCGCCGGCGACTTCAAGCCGAAGCCGCGCGTCTATCTGTCGGCCTGCGAGGCGTTCGATCTGCCGCCCGGCGACTGCATGATGGTCGCGGCGCACTCCAGCGATCTGGCGCAGGCCGCGAAGAACGGCCTCCGCACCGGCCACATCGCGCGGCCGAACGAGCACGGCCCGGGCAAGGGCGAGCCCAAGCCGACCGTGCCGGTCGATGTGTTCGGTGCGAACCTCGAAGACTTGGCAGGCAAGCTCGGCCTCTGACCGACTAGGTCATTGGCCGAGAAGTGGCCGAGTAGGTCAATGCACCAGTGCCAATCTCACCATCGCGTAAACAGTGACACCGGGAAGTCGGCGACGTGATGGTGCCCCTCATGGGGCGACCGGAAGCCGACGCCCGTACACGAGGTGGCATCGACCGTCTTGCGATAGAGATGCCAGGTCGCGTGGCCGAGCACCGGCATCACCACGGCGAGCCCCATGAAGGCCGGCAGCGAGCCGAGGAACAGCAACGCCGCGACGATGAAGCCCCAGGCCGCCATCGGGCCCGGATTGGCTGCCACCGCCCGCACCGACGTGGTGATCGCGACGGCCGCGCCGACGTCGCGGTCGACCAGCAGCGGGAACGACACCACGCTGATCACCAGCGCCCAGACCGCAAAGCAGAAGCCGATCAGGTTGCCCCAGACGATCAGCTTCCAGCCGGCCTGGGTGGTGAAAACCGCCTCGGCAAACTTGGCGTAGGACTGCGGAGGCAAATAGCCGAACAGCGATTGGTACAGCGCCTGCGCGCTGCCGAGCCAGGCCAGGAAGATACCCATCAGGATCAGGCCGATTGCGCCGATCGCGGGCAGCGACGACGAGCGCAGCACGTCGAACGCATGGGTCCAATGAGTGTCGAGGCCGGCCTCGCGGCGCCGGCTCAACTCATAGAGACCGACCGCGGCAACCGGCCCGATCAGCGCGAAGCCCGCGGCGAGCGGGAACAGCAGCGGCAGCACCGAATAGCCGAACGCCAGCCCAATGAGGAAAATGCCGACCAGCGGATAGATCAGCGTCAGGAAGATGGCGTGGCTCGGCATCGCCGAGAAATCGTCCCACCCTTGTTTCAGTGCGTCTCCGAGATCGCGCAGCGTGATGGTGCGAATGGCGGGAATTTCGAGCTTTTCGCTCGCGCCGCCGATGACATGGATTTGGGTCATGGTCGTGCCTCCCTCGTGAAGGGCAGCGGCACGATGCCCGTATGGGCGGCGAACAGGCCGTCGACGGCGATGCCGCGACCCAGCTTGAGGATAGCAACGCCGATGGCTTCTATCGGTTCCGTCGGATGCCGGTCTATTTCGACGGACGCCGTGCGGCCATGTGCGCGAGATACCCGATCACCAGGTCGATCTCGCGGTCGCTCATCTGATCCGCCGCGAAGCCGGGCATAAGCTGCCCGGGCCAGCTCCGGACCGATCTCGGGTCGCGGATCAGCGCGTGCAACGCTGCCGGCTTCAGGTACTCGGTCGGACTCATCGGCTTGTTCATGTCGGGGCCGACAGCGCCGGAACCGGCGCCGTTGAGCGTATGGCAAGGCAGGCATTGCGTGACGAACAGCGCCTGGCCGGCCCGAACCGGATGCGTCGCGGGTAACGCGGGGTCGACACCGAGCGCCGGCCAGCGCGAAGCCGGCGACGGCTGGCTTTCGAGCTTCGCCACTTGATACGACCATTGTTCGCTGCGGATCGTCGCCGCCGCCGCGCCCGTCCACACGATGTAGAAAGGCCCGGCGCTTGCCGTCTTGCCGGGAAGCGGCGGCCATGGCGCGTCGCCGGGTTCGATGGCGATCCAGGCGACCGCCTGGGCCGGATCGGTGTTGGTGACGAGATCGAGCGGCAGTTGGGCGGCGAAGCCGTCGAGCGCGACCGTCTCGATCACGCTGTCGGTGGGCGCATCAAGCCCGGCCAGCAACGCGGCCAACGGGATTGCGCGAAAGCGCATCGCCTTGCCGTACGCGACATCGTTGGCAATCTCGACGGTGGTGGCGTCAGGACGGGCCAACAGCGCGTCGCGCGCAAAGTGACGAGTCTGGCCGCCGATCGCGACGTCGAGCGCCGGGTCCGCCGACGCGCCCGGCGAACCAAGAAAAAGAAGAGACGAGGCGACGAGCGAAACCGACGTGACCCGTCTGGCCCATCGCGGAGTGCATCATGGCCCTAATGCTGCCGCTTGGCAGCCTCCTCGACCAGGGACAGATCGGCGTATTTGCTGACGTCCAGCGTTTCCTTGATGAAGCCGAGCTCCTTGACCTTGTCGATGCTGCTCTGCACCACCTTCAGGTCGGGCTTGGCGTCCTTGTCGCGGAAGAAATCCTTGTTGGTGAAGGCCCAGGCGTCGAACGCCGCCGGCGGCCGCTTGAGGAAGTTCGCGGTCATCTCCACCGCGTCCTTGTGGTTCTTCGGGTCGTACAGCCAGCGCAGCACGCGGCCGTAATCCTCCATCAGATCGACCAGCGCGGCGCGGTTCTTGTCGATGAAGGGCTTCCGCGCCGCCCAGAACGACAGCGCGATCGGGCCGATCGCCGAGCGCGTGTCGAACAGGGGCCTTGCGAACTCGTTGAGCTCCGGGTCGTAGGAGAACGGCAGCACGCCGACCACCAGGTCGGCCTTCTTCTCCTTGAGCATCGCCTTGTGGGCGGGGAAGGGCGCCTCGATCATGGTGTAGTCGCGCGTCGCCTCGAGGCCATGCTTGTGCAACGCCGCGCGGATGACGATGTCGACGCCGCTGCCGAGCCCGTTGGTGGCGGCGACCTTGCCCTTCATGTCCTCGATCTTGTCGATGCCGGAATCCTTGCGCACGAAATAGGGGCCCGAGTAGTAGCCGGGCGCGCCATCCTGGATTTCGTCGGCGATGATGCGCAGGTCCGACAACCCGCCGTTCTGGATCGCCAGCGGATAGCTGGTGTAGCCGAACGACGCGATGTCGATCTCGCCCTGGCTGATCGCGGTGATCTGCAAGGTCGACGACGCGAAATGCACCGGATCGAACGTGTAGGTCTTGTTGTAGTGCTTGGCGAGTTCGGGCTTGAGGAACAGCAGCGGCACCAGCGAGGCCGGCGCCACGATCCAGCCGACGCGGATTTTCACCGGCTCCGCCGCGGCAGGGCGGTTCAGCGCGACCAACGCGAGCAACAATGGAATCGCCAGGCGAGCAACGCGCATCGGATCCTCCAGCGTTTGTTATTTGCGGCAAGCCTAGCACCCGCGAAAGGCACGGAGAAGCAGCCGGCGATGCGGCGTTTCCCCGATCACGGCGCTGTCATTGCCGCGTATGGATTCGATAGCCAAAGCGTTATTGGCGGCCGCGCGCCCACCGTGCTACCGGCTTGGCGATGACCGATGCAGCGATTTAAGGGGCGCCCGCCAGGGCACCACAGAGGCGCCCCAGGGCGCCCTGGCAGGTCTGGCGTGACACCGCCGGCCGCCTGTCCTGGCTTCGCATCGCCGCGCTCGGCTTCCTGTTCGTGCCGCTCGCCATCGCGACCTACGACTTCAACTTTCAATCTGGAGGCGGTCGGCGCCCGCCCGCTCAACAACGTCATCCACCGCACCGGCTTCTGGACGCTGATGTTCCTGATGACGTCGCTTGCCATCACGCCGCTGCGGCGGATCGCCCGCTTCAACCAGCTTGTCGATGTGCGGCGCATGATCGGCGTCGGCGCCGTCATCTATGCCGCGTGCCACATCAGCCTGTATGTCGCCGACCAGATGTTCGACCTCTGGAAGGTCGCAAGCGAGATCGTGCTCCGGCTCTACCTCACCATTGGGTTCACGGCGCTGCTGGGCCTCGCCGCGCTCGCCATCACCTCGACGGACGGCATGGTGCGAAGGATGGGCGGCAAGCGCTGGCAGCGCCTGCACAACATCATCTACGGCATCGGGCTGCTGGCGCTGATCCATTATTTCCAGCAGACCAAGGCGGATGAATCCGTGCCGACCTTCGTTGCCTCCCTGTTCGCCTGGATGATCGGCTATCGCCTCCTGATCAAGTTCCGCAAGACACGCGACGAGCCGCCGGCCTGGATGCTGCTCGCGCTCAGCGTTGCCGTCTCGGCACTCACCTTCATCGGGGAGGCCATTGGTCTCAGCATCGTGTTCCACGCGCCGTTCATGCGGGTGCTGCAATCGGCGTTCGATATCGATTTCTCAGACCTCAGTTCGCTCCGGCCCGGCTGGCTGGTGCTCGGCGCGGGGCTGATCGTCGTCGCGGTCGATGTCATCCGCGCCCGCTTCGGCACGCGCCGCGGGGGCCTATTGCGGTTCGATCCCCGCCGCTGCCGTGAGTTTGCGGTAGCGCTCCATGTCCTCGCGAAGGAATTTCGCGAATCCCTCCACGCTGCCGCCGACCATGTCGTAGCCGAGCGCCGCGAATTGCTTGGCGAACGCCGGCTCGTGGATCACCTCGTTGATCGAGGCGTTGAGCTTGGCGATGACTTCGGGCGGCGTGCCGCCGGTCACCATGATGCCGACATAGCCGGTCTGCTCGTAGTTCGGCAGGCCCTGCTCGGCGAATGGCGCCACGTCCGGCAGCGCCGGCGCCCGCTTCCTGCTGGTGATGGCCAGCGCCTTGACCTTGTCGCCCTGCAGCAGCCCAAGCGCCGCGGTGACGTCGGCGCAGAACATGTCGACCTCGCCGCGGGTCACCGCCAGCACCGCCGGCGCGACGCCGCGGTAGGGCACGTGCAGCAGCGGAATGCCGGCCTCGCTCTTGAGCAATTCCATGCAGAGATGGTGGGCGCTGCCTTTGCCGACCGACGCGTAGGTCATTGGATGTGGCTTGGCGCGACTTGGCGAGCGTCAGCAAGTCTTTCAGCGTGTCGACCCCGAGCGAGCGTTGCACCAGCAGCACGTTGGGCGACGGTGACAGATAGGTCACCGGCGCCAGATCCTTCAGCGTGTCGTAGGGCAGCGTCTTGAACAGACTCGGATTGGTCGAGATGCTGGTGTTGGCGTAGAGCAGCGTGTAGCCGTCTGGCGAAGCTTTGGCGACGGCAAGCGCGCCGATGGTGTTGCCGGCACCCGGGCGGTTCTCGACAATCACCGGGACTTTCCATTTCTCGTTCAGCCGCTGCGCCAGCGCCCGCGCCACCGTGTCGATGCTGCCGCCGGCGTCGAACGGCACCACGATCTTGACGGTGTGGTCGGGGAACTCGGCCCTCGCGGCGAGGGGAGAGAGCAGCATGCCCAGCAGGCCGGCTAGCATCGACGCGATTTTGATTTTCATGCAGGCATTATAGGCCATCTGGCTTTGCGGAGAAGCTCTGCTAGGCTTTGCGCCAACGAAAGGGCCTCGACATGGCGCGAAAGCGCGTAACGATTATTGGCGCGGGATTGGGTGGGCTTGGCGCGGCTTGCGCGCTTCGCCGACGCGGTTTCGAGGTGAGGGTCTATGAGCGCGCTTCCCAGCTCGGCGAGGTCGGGGCAGGCATCCAGCTTGGTCCCAATGCGGTGCGGGTGCTGCGCGCGCTCGGTCTGTTCGAGACATTACGGCCGCTGACCGCCGAGCCTTCGAATTCCGTATCGCTTGCTTGGGACGACGCGCGTTTGCGCCAACGCGTGCCGATGAAGGGTGTGTTTGCCGATCAATTCGGCGCTCCCTATGTGATGGCGCATCGCGCCGATCTGCACCGCGTTCTGAGCGAGCATCTGCCGGCTGAGTGCATCAGTCTCGACATGCGCTGCACCGGCGTAGCCGGGCGAACCGGCAACGCGGTCGCAGACTTTGCCGATGGCTCGCAGATCGAGGCGGACGTCATCGTTGGCGCCGACGGCATCAACTCGGTTGTGCGCGAGACGCTGTTTGGCGTGCAGCCGGTCCGCTTCACCGAGCAGATGGCGTGGCGGTGCATCGTTCCGATCGAACACGTGCCGACCAAGGTCGGCATCGCCCGCGACGAGTATGTCGGATGGATCGGGCCAAACGGCCATGTCATCTGCTATCCGATCCGTGGCGGCGCGCTCTACAACATCTTTGCCGGTCACGTCACCGGCGAGTGGGTCGAGGAATCCTGGGCGGTGCCGAGCAGCGTCGACGAATTGCTTGCTGGGTATGTCGGCTGGCATCCGGCGCTGCTGGACATGCTTAGCCACGTCTCCGACTGCCACAAATGGGGCATCCGCGACCGCGATCCGCTGCCGCGGTGGACGGACGGGCCGATCACTTTGCTCGGCGACGCGGCGCATCCGATGATGCCGACGCTGGCGCAGGGCGCCTGCATGGCGCTGGAGGACGGCTTCGTGCTGGCGCGGAGCCTTGCACAGCACCCCGACGACCCGGCTCGAGGGCTTGCCGCCTACGAGGCGCTGCGCCGCCCGCGCGCCTCGCGCGTGGTGTTGCAGGCGCGCCAGCAGTTTCAGAACAACCGCATGGACCCGGCTCCGCCGCCGTTGTCGCGCGACTGGATTTTCGCCGAGGACGTCATCGCCGAGCCGGTGCCGGCGGCGTGAGGGAGAGGGGACATCCGCCGCCGGATCGGATACCAATGGGCCGATCTGGCGAGGGAAGACATGACCGTCGGTAGCCTGGATCCGGCTGCAATACTGGAATATGCGACCAAAAATCTCAGGATTGAGAGAATCCTGATCCAGGTCGGTCTCGATCCCAACAACATCACCTACGATGCGATCTTCAATCGCCTGTTCGACCTTGCGCTGGTCAACATCACGTTCGCGAACGTGCTGGCGCTGATCGGCGGGATATTCCTGATCTCGACGTTCGTCGTCCGCACCATCGTCCCGATGCGCGTTCTCTGCATCGTCAGCATTGTCTTTTTTCTAGGCTCTGCCGCGCTGGCCGGTTCGGTGCCGAAATTCCTGATGTATTTCCTGGCGCTGCCCGTCAACGTCGTGCGGCTTGTTCAAATCCGCAATCTGGTGCGGAGGGCGCGAAGCTCGGCGCAGGGCACGTTGTCGCTGGATTGGCTTCGCCCGTACATGACGCCGCGCTATCACCAGAAAGGCGACGTGCTGTTTCGCAAGGGCGAAGAAGCGACGGAAATGCTCCTGACAGTGTCCGGAAAGTTCCTGGTGACGGAAATCGGTGTCGAGATTCCGCCGGACCGCATCCTGGGCGAGCTTGGCTTCCTTTCGCCGAACAATCATCGGACCCAGTCCGTCGAATGCAGCGAAGACGGCGAGGTGTTGACGATAACCTACGACAAGTTGCTTGAGCTCTATATGCAGAATCCGGAGTTCGGATATTACTTCCTTCGTCTCACCAGCGACCGCCTGCTGCAAAATCATGCGCGCCTCGATCGTCTTGTCGAGCAGAGCAAGGCTGAGCTCGCTGCCGCCAAGGCGGCCGGCGGTGGTCCAGGCCATGCGTCCGATCCGGGTGAGGGCACGAAGCCCGTTATTGTCGCTGGGTTGCCCAGCAGCCGAATGCAATCGGCCGCGGCTGGCGCTGCCGCGGCCGCAGTATTGTCATTGGCCGAGATCGACGCCGCGCGGCGGCGCAAGGCGATCGCGATCGTAGAGCGCCACGCCAACTATTCGGCGGCCAGCGGATTTATCCCGCTGCCGATCGCGAACGAGGCGGCCGTCATGGCCGTGATCGTGCGCATGGTGCGGGCGCTGGGCGACGTCTACGACAAGCCGCTCGACCGCAACCGCGCCTATGGCGTCGCGGTGGGGCTGATGGGGGGTGTGTTGCCGACCCGGTTGGCGACGCTCGCCTCATCGACAGCCATCTACCTCGTGCCGGGCGCCAACTTTATCGGCCTTGCGGTTTCTTCGATGACGGCGTCGGCCTACGCCCGCAAGATAGGCCGGATGCTCGTCGATCAATTCGATCGGGAGGCTGCGTTGGAACGCGCGCGCCTCGCATTGGAGCAGTCCCGGCGGTCAAATGCCTGGTTCAGCCGTCTGGCGCGCCGCTATCGGCAAAAGCGCCGGAATGCATTGGACTACGGACTACGGCGTGGCTGGCTGCGGCGTTCGGCCTAGATTTTCCGGCTGTCATAGGCCCAGTGCAGCAGCGCCTGGCGCTGCCGCGGTCGGCAATGCGGGTCGCCCGGCTCGCAGTTCTTCTGCACCTGACGGACATGGCGGCGGATCGCCTTCCATCGTTTGATCTGGCGGCGGTCTTCCTCGGGCAGCCGGCGGCCCATGTAGTATCGGCAATACCACTGGAACCAGCCGCGCGGGTCGTCGTCGTGCAGCCAGCCCTTCTGCCTCCACACCGACAGCGGCTGGCTGGCGTCGACGCCGAAAAAGTTCAGCGCGCAATCGCGCTTCTCCGTTGCAAGCTTGGCATACATGAACCAGCTAGCCGGGAATTCCTTGCGGCAGTCGGTCATGTACTTGCCGCAAAATACGCCAAGCCGGAGCATCTCCTGCGGTTTCAGCTCCGGCTTGAACTCAGGATCGAAGCCACGGCCGACCGGCGCCGTCCGCTCGTAGCGGTAGCGCTTCTGCATCTTGTCGGAGACGGTGATCGTTCGCTTCACTTGATCTTGATTTTCTTCGGATCCCAGTCGGGCTTGGGATATCGCGGGTCCATGTCTTCCAAGGTCTCGCGCACGATCGCTCCGATGGCGGCGTTGCGCGCCCATTTCCTGTCGGCCGGAATGACATGCCAGGGCGCCCACACCGTCGAGCACCGTTCCAGCACGATCCGGTAGGCGTCCTGGAATTCATCCCACAGCTTGCGGTCATCAAGATCGCCGGGATTGAACTTCCAGCGATGGCTCGGCTTGTCGAGCCGCTCCTGCAGCCGCTCGGCCTGCTCTTTCTTGGAGATGTGCAGCATGAACTTGAGAATGGTGGTGCCGTTCTCGCTCAGCATCTTCTCGAACGCGTTGATCTGCTCGTAGCGCGCCTCGATCGCATCTTTTGGCGCGAGCTTGCGGACCCGCCCGACCAGCACGTCCTCGTAGTGCGAGCGGTTGAAGATGCCGATGAAGCCGTGGCGCGGTGCGGCGGCATGGACCCGCCAGAGAAAATCGTGCGCCAACTCCTCATCGCTCGGCTTCTTGAAGGCGGTGACGTTGACGCCGAGCGGGCCGGTCTCATGGAACACGTGCTTGATGGTGCCGTCCTTGCCGGAGGTGTCGATGCCTTGAAGCACCACCAGCAGCGCGCGCTTGCCTTCGGCGTAGAGACGATCCTGCAAAGTGTCGATGGCCTCGGCGTCCTTTGTGCTCTGGCTCTCGGCGGCGTCGCGGTCGGGGAACGCCTCGAGGTCGGCCGGATCGAGGCTATCGAGATCGACCTTGCTGGCCGGCTCGACACGGAACGGGGCGGCGAACGACTTGGCCATTCACCGCACCAGATCGTTGAACTCGGGATGCCTCGCCAGATAGGCCGAGACGAACGAGCAGCGTGGCACCACCTTGAGGCCATCAGCGCGTATTTTCTCGAGCACGGCGCGCACCAGCCGCGAGCCGATGCCCTGGCCCTGCATTGACTCCGGCACTTCAGTGTGGGTCAGGGCCACCGCGCCGGGCTCGAGCCGGTAATTGGCGACTGCAACCTCGCCGCCCACGTCGACCTCGAAGCGGTGTTTGGCCTTGTTGTCGCGGACAGTGTCGGTCATGCAGTGCTCACGATTGCATCATTGATGTATAACGGCGGCCCACCGATTGCGAGCATCCAGATACCAAATGAAAGCATTTCTGATCGCTTTGGTTGCACTCGTGCCGACCGCTTTGAACGCGGCTTCACCCGAGCAGGATTATTACGCCGCGCGCGACCGTGCCATCAAGCACATGGATGTCGCCGACAAGCCTGGCGGCTATGACGACAAGCTCCGCGAATACGAGGAGAAGGTGCTGGCCGATCTGACGGAGCGGATGCGGCGGATTGTCGGGCCATCGAAGCTGCAAGGCGTGCCGGGCGAGGCCAAGAGCAATGTCGACACGCTCTACAGGGGCGACCAGGGCTTCGGCCGGCTCGACGGCCTGGCCTATGGCGCCATCGACGCCAAGACGCGGATCGTGGTCAGCACCGACACCTTGTTCAAGGCCTGGCTGCGGTCGCGTCGCAAATGGTGGCCCACCGATGATGTGCCCCAGGACATGACGAAGGCGCTGCGTTCGGATGTATTCTTCACCCAGGCGCTGCTCGGGGATGCCGCATTCCAGAAGTATGTCGAACTGCCGGTGAAGAAGCCTGCCAACGCCAGCACGGTGTTTGCCATGCTCAACACCCGCGCCCAGGACATTGGCCCATACCCTGCCAGCGAGATCACCGTGTCGGTCGTGCAGGATCACCGCGTTTACGTGGTGACGACGCCGCCGGTCGCCGAGATCGCGCAGATGCCGGAGTGCCTGGCGCTATGGAACGCCGCCAGCAAAAAGCTGGAGGAGGAGGCCGGCAAACCGTCCTCCGGCCAGTCGTTCGGAGATTTGTCGGAGGAGGTCCGCTCCGATGGCGACGCGGAATTTCACCGCTGCTTTGCCGAGCGCGCGCCGCGTGAGGCGTCGTTCGCCGCGCTGGTCAGGCAGGCGCAAGGCATCATCGATGGCCTGCCGCTGAGATAGGCGGTCGGCGTCGACATGAAAAAAGGGAGGGCGCGGGCCCTCCCTTTGAACGGTGCGATCGTGCCTGCGCTACTTCACGACGCCGGCCAGCGAGAGTGCCCCGTAGAGCAGCAGCAGCACCATCATGACGCCGACCACCTTGACGAAAATATCGCGTTGTTGAGCTTCGCTGACCGCCATAATCGCATTCCCCATTGGATTTCAGGTGGCGAAATCTGTCTGAAGAAGGCATTCCGGGCAAGCCCTTGCGGCTGCCGAGGTGCGTTGCGCGAGCGGAATGGCTGCGGTTCCGGCTGCCGGGCACGTCATATTGCGTGCTAGATCGGCCTATATTGCTGCAAACGGCGAATGCACCGACAGGGGATTTTCATGGCCGATCTGACGCTCTATCACGCCGCGCCGTCGCGCTCGTCCATCGTGCTCTGGATGCTGGAGGAGGTCGGCGCAGCCCTACGACATCAAGCTGCTCAAGCTCTCCGAGGGCGACAACCTCAAGCCCGATTATCTCGCCATCAACCCGATGGGCAAGGTGCCCGCGCTCCGCCATGGCGATGTCCTGATCACAGAGGTGGCGGCGATCTGCACCTATCTGGCCGATGCCTTCCCGGACGCGAAGCTGAACGTGCCGATCGGCGATCCGCGCCGCGGCCCCTATTTGAAGTGGTTGTTCTTCGGCCCGGGCTGCTTCGAGCCTGCGGTGATCGACCGCGCCGCGCCGAGGAAGGAGCCGCCGCGCCGGGCCATGCTGGGCTACGGCGATTTCGACACGGCGATGAACGTGGTGGCCGAGGCGGTCGAGAAGGGCCCCTGGCTGCTCGGCGAGCAGTTCACCGCGGCCGATGTTGTGATCGGCGCCAACATACGCTGGGGCATGATGTTCAAGCTGGTGCCTGAGCGCGCCTCGTTCCTGGACTATTCCAAGCGCATCGCCGCCCGGCCGGCGGCCGAGCGAGCGGAGGCGAAGGACAAGGAATTGGGAACGGGCTAGGGCGCGCGTTCGCCTCCAGTCAAACCGGCTTGGCGGACGCCTCCTGCTCCATGGTGACGGCAACATCACCGTTCGCGGAGAGCCGGACTTTATTGCCTTCGAGATCGGCCACCAGGCTGAGCTTGATGAAATGGTGGTGGCCCTTGTGATGGCCTTCACCGCTGTCTTTCTTGGTCAGCTTGATGCGCTGGCCCTCGACCTTGTCAACCGTTCCGACATGCGCCCCGTCGGCTCCGATGACTTCCATATGCTCTTTGATCTTGCTGGCGTCCATTTGGCTTTCCCTTGGGGTGAACGGACGACAACGCCCTGACCGGATTTAAGTTCAGCACTCGGCGTTATGAGGCAGGTCATCGGATCGCATCGCGTGCCGTTGTCGCACCGGACGCGCCTGTCTTGCCATGCGAGCCGGCGCGGGCGCATGCTTGCCGTTGGGTTCTTCCGGGAGGTGAGGTCATGTTTTCTCGCTGGATGCTGTCGGCATTTGCTGCCCTGGCGATCGCCGGTTTTGCGCCACACGCGGTCGCCGACGATTATCCGAGCCGCGCCGTCACGATCATCGTGCCGTTCACACCGGCGGGCGCCACCGACATCCTGGCGCGGATGGCGGCGCAGGCCTGGGAGCAGAAGTTCGGCAAGAGCTTCGTGGTCGAGAACCGCCCCGGCGCCGGCCAGCAGATCGGCGTCAACATTGTCGCCAAGGCCGCTCCCGACGGCTACACGCTGCTGATGGCGACCAGCTCGGCGATGGGCGTCAACCCGACGCTCTACAAGAAGATCGCCTACGACCCGATCAAGGACTTCGAGCCGATCGCGATGATGGCGCATCTGCCCTTCATCCTGTGTGTCACGAACGATCTGCCGGTGAAGACCGTCGCCGAGTTCATCGCCTACGCCAAGGCCAATCCCGGTAAGCTCAGCTACGGCTCCGGCGGAGTCGGCGCCTCGCATCATCTCTACGGCGAGTTGTTCAAGAGCCTGACCGGGATCGAGATGACGCATATCCCCTACAAGGGCACCGCGCCGGCGCTCAACGACCTGATTGCCGGTCACATCCAGGTGCTGTTCTCCGACGCGCCGCCAGCGCTGCCGCAGATCAAGTCCAGCAAGGTGCGCGCGCTGGCGGTAACAACAGCGAAGCGTATCTCGGTTGCCCCCGAAATTCCGCCGATCAACGACACCGTGAAGGGCTTCGATTCTGCGCCATGGCAGATGCTGATGGCGCCGGCCGGCACGCCCGCACCGATCGTCAACAGCCTGCACAAGGTGATCGTCGAATACATCGCCAGCGCCGACGGTAAGAAGAAGCTGATCGACATGGGGCTCACGCCCGGCGAGCCGACGTCGCCCGCCGATCTCGCCAAGTTCGTCGTCAAGGACGTCGCGGCCTGGGGCGATGTGGTGAAGAAGGCCGGCGCGGCCGGCATCGAATAGCAGCCGGCAGGGAGCGCAGCGCAAGTCATGAAAATGCCAAAGCTCATCCGCGCGATTCTCGAACAGGCTGGTCGCCGTAAAGCAGCCTTCCGGGACCCGGGGATTTTCCGGCGTCGGGAAGAAGTGCGTCACCGCACGGGCGTCGCCGCGGTCGCGGTGATGACACGGCGCAACGCAGTGACGCCCGGCCGCAGACGTATTTGCCGGTCCATTCGCCGGCGTAGCGGTCCTCCTGCGCCGACGGCTGCCAGCGGCGACGAGAGCATTGCCGCGAGACTCCAGCCAGCTCAGCCTGCGCAAGGAGCGCTGGATCATGCGGCCGCGCACTACGTGATGACCGACATCGACGGCGCGGTCGACGCCGACGGCAAAAACCTCAGCGGCCGATTATCGGGCGTCCAGGGCTGCGCCGGCTTCGCGCTGACGCGCGATCCGATCGATCGCCCGATGCCGCCAGCCTGCGAGGCGGGCGCGCGCTAGACGCCGGGATCGCGGACCGCGCCCGACGCGACCATCCGGTTCCAGATGAACAGCACCACCACGGCGCCGACCGTCGCGGCGATGAATCCGGCACCCTGGTCGGCGTGGTACCAGCCGATCGCCTGGCCGACGAAGGTGGCGAGGAAGGCGCCGGCTACCCCCAGCACGATGGTCAGGATGAAGCCGGTTGGGTTGTTGGGGCCGCGTGACAGCAGCCGCGCCAGGAAGCCGGCGACAACTCCGACGATGAGAATCCACAGCATGCTGACCTCCACCCCGGCCCCGCGCGGGCGTTGCTGCTGAAACTGTAGGCTTGGCCCGTGAGCGAGGCAACGGCTCCGCCTTGCCACTGTCACAGTGAGCGCGCGATGATGCAATCCAACGACGGTTCAACAGGAGGCTGCGATGGGATTGCTCGACGTTCTCAACGGCATGCGCAACGGTCCGGGCGGCCAGAGCGGCTCGGCCCCCGCAAGCTCCGGCGGCATGTCGCCGATCACCATGGCGATCCTGGCGCTGCTTGCCTACAAGGGCATCAAGCATCTCAGCGGCGGCCAAGGCCAGCCGCAGGCTCCGGCCGGCAATGCCGCGGCGCCGCCGGGCGGCGGCGGTCTCGGTGAGGTGCTAGGCGGCTTGCTCGGCGGCGCGGGCGGCGCCGGCGGATTAGGAGGGCTGCTGCAGGGCGGGCTTGGCGGCGCGCTCGGCAACGTGCTGGCCGGCGGTGCCGCTGGCTCCGTGCTGAGCGGCGGCCTTGGCGACCTGCTCAAGCAGCTCCAGCAGAACGGCCACGGCGAGGCCGCCAGCTCCTGGGTCGGCGACGGCCCGAACAAGGAGCTGTCCGAGAGCGATCTCGCGAAGTCGATCGGCGCCGAGGACATCGACGCCATCGCCAAGCATGTCGGCATGTCGCGCGACCAACTGCTCGCCGGACTGAAGCGCGAGCTGCCGGGCGCGGTCGACGAGCTGACGCCCGACGGCCGCGTTCCGAGCGGCGACGAGATCAACCGGCGGGTCTGACTGCCGCGCGATCAGTGCGTGAGGTCGGCCGGCACCTTGCCGCCATTGGCGGCGAGCTTCTGCATGACCTGCTTGTGCAGCCACACATTCATGGTGGCGGAATCGTTGGTGTCGCCGGTGTAGCCGAGCTCCTTGGCGAGCTCCTTGCGCGCGGTGAAGCTCGAGTCGAGATTAAGCAGCTTCATCAGGTCAACGATCGACCGCCGCCAGTCGAGCTTTTCCGGATTCTTGGCGGCGAGATTGTTCATCACCGCCTCGACGTCGACGTCCGACATCTGCGCGGGCGTGGCCGCCGGCGCAGCGGAAGCGGTGCCGGTCACCGCGCTCGCCACCTTGCCTTCGACGTTTTTCGCAAAGCCGACGATCGCCGACATGATATTGCCGAACACACTCATTTTGGTCTCCCCCTGATCGGCGCGCCGATGCGCCGAAATGCACAGACAGCATTGCGAGTTTCGCTGCCGGCCGCAACCGTGCGGCCGCGGTGTGGCGGGACGATGACGGCGGGCGGCGCTACTTGTCGACCTTGCCGCCGGCCTCGGCCCAATCCTTGAAGCCGCCAAGGTTGTAGACCTTGTCGTAGCCGAAGTCCTTCAGCAGCTTGCCGGCCAGCGCCGCGCGCCCGCCGGAGGCGCAGTGCAGGATCACCGGGCGATCCTTGGCGAAATTCTTGTCGTGGCCGGGCGAGTCTGGATCGGCCTTGAACTCCAGCGAGCCGCGCGGCACGTGCAGGGCGCCTGCGGCCTTGCCGGTTGCCGCGAGCTCGGCGCTGTCGCGGATGTCGAGCAGCAGCGCGCCCTTGGCGACCATCTCCTGCGCCTCCTTGCCGGAGATTTTCGGCACCGCAGCGTTGGCGGCGGCCATCAGTTCCTTGACGCTGGTCGGCATGGGTGGGTCTCCTCGGTTGATGGGGGACGTGCAGCCAGCGTATCAGCGCGGCGCCGGCGCAACCAGCCTGGCCTCGATCCGCGCCCGCACGCCAGCCGGCTGATAGTCCACCGCGACCTGACCGTTCAGCTCCGGGCTCAGCACCCGCTCCAGCAGCAGGCTGCCGAAGCCGCGCCGCGTGGGCTTGGCGACCGGTGGGCCGCCGCTCTCCAGCCAATCCAGCACGAGAAGATCGCCGCCTTCATCCGGCGTCACCGACCAGCGCAGATCGACTTGGCCGGCGGGCACCGAAAGCGCGCCGTATTTCACCGCATTGGTGATCAGCTCGTGCAGCGCCATGCCGATCGCCACCGCGATCTGCGACGCCAGCGTGACATCGGGGCCGTCGAGCGCGATGCGGTGGCCGCCACTGTGGGCCTCGACCTCGCCCTCGATCATGGTGCGCAGCGACGCCGCGGTGGCCTGGCCGTCGACCAGCAGCGTGTGGGTTTTCGCCAGCGAGCCGATGCGGGCGATGATGCTGTCGCGGAAATCGTCCATGTTGTCGGCGCTGCGCAGGCTCAGCGAAATCAGGCTCTGCACCACCGCGAGCGTGTTCTTGACGCGGTGATGCAGCTCGCCGATTAGCAGCCTCTGCTGGGTCTCGGCGGCCTCGCGCTGCACGATCTCGCGGCGGAGCGCGATCTCGCGCATCACGATGTCGGCGAGGTCGCGCATCGACTTGATGTCGTCGTCGCTCCAGCGCCGCGCCGCGAAGTCGACGGCGCAGAGCGAGCCGAGCACATGGCCGGCCGGCGTGGTCAGCGGCACGCCGAGATAGGCCATGACGCCGAGTTCGGCCACCGCGCAATTGGTGCTGACGATGGGGTGGCTGCGGGCGTCCTCAACCACCAGCGCTTCGCCGCGGGTGACGACGTGCTGGCAGAACGAATGGCTGAGCGGCGTCTCACGCACCGTCGCCAGCGGCTCGTCCAGGCCCTGCGCGCTCTTGAAGAACTGGCGCCGGTCGTCGACCAGCGACACCAGGGACACCGGCACGCCGAGCAGGCGGCGCACCAGATTGGTGACGCGGTCGAACGGGTTTTCCGGAGCGGAGTCGAGCAGGCCGGTGGCGTCGAGGGCGGCGAGGCGGGCAGGGTCTTGCAGAAGAGAGGGCATGTCCGGTTCGCGTCGCCGTTGGTGAAGGTCTTATTTGAAACTTGATGTAACACCTGGCGGGCGGATTGCCATGACGGAGCAGGTCGCAATCGGGCGGGCCTGCGGCTCAAAGCCCCGCCCGGCAGACCGAAGCGGTGCTAGGGTTCGCTCGGGGGCGTCCAAACAACAACCGGAGGAAACCCATGCGTGCGCCGTTTCTGGCTTTCACCGTGCTGGCCGCCGCGGCGGCAGGCTTCGCATCGACCGCGTCGGCCCAGCAGGCCGCGCATTCGGCGACGCCGTTCATGAGCGACAAGGAGATCATGGCCCTGATCGACAAGGCCAAGGCCGACCGCAAGGGCGATGCGCCGATCGTGGCCGAGCCGATCCTGCAGCTCGCGCCCTACAAGGCGCAGCTCGAATATCGCCCGGCGACCGGACCCGCGGCCGTGCACGAGAAGGACGCCGAGCTGATGGTGGTGCTGCAAGGCGCCGGCAACATCCTGACCGACGGCACGCTGGTCGACGGCAAGCGCGTCAACTCGGCCAACCTCAGCGGACCGTCGATCGCCAACGGCACGGCTCACAACGTCGTCAAGGGCGACATGATCCTGATCCCGCCGAACACGCCGCACCAGGTGCTGCCGAGCGGCGGGGCGCCCATCGTGCTGATGACGATGCACGTGCCGTATCCCGCCGGCGACTGGCCGCCGAAGAACTAAGCGCGGTTCTGTACGGAAGTCAGCGAGCGTTGGCTCCCGCGTAAGCGGGAGCCCGCTTCGTTTCAATCCGCGGCGCCTGAGATCACCTTGACGCAGGCCGGGTGCAGCTTGTCCTGGTGTTCCTGCAAGCAGGAGAGATAGGCAAACGGGCCGTCCTCCGGCTTGACCGACTTGCAGAACTTCCGGACGTCGGGCGCGCAGGCGGCGCGCTGCTGCGGCGTTCCCATCTCCTCCGGCTTCTGGGTCTGCTGGGTCTGCGCGGCCGCGGGCGTTGCGGCCACGGTGGCAAGCAACAAGACAAACGTGAGGCAGAGCTTCATTTCGGTCCTTTCGTCGCCAATAAGGCAGGAACACCATCCGGGGCAGACGTGGCAAGGACGTGGCGAGACCAAGGCGGCGAGGGCGCATCGGTTTCGTTTCGGCGGGCCGACGGCGGCTAATGCCGCCGGCCGGGGCGAACGTCGGTGTTTTGCGTCGTGACGACCCGCCAGCGCCCCTCGATCTTGTGCAGCACGCGGGTGCCGACGCACTCGCGCGACGGCTGGCTGAGCGCGTCATGCTGCACCTCGCCGTCGATCCAGAAGCGGGTGTGCAGGATGGCGATGTCGGGCGCGAGAAACGTGACGTGCATCTCCGGCGATTTGCGCGTGCTGGCGCGGTACGGGCCGCTGGCGCCGTGCAGGCGCTGCATCAGGTCGCGGAAGCCTGCGCGGCTCGTGGTCCAGGCGCCGTTGACGGTGATGAACTGGGCGTCGTCGACGAGCGGCTCGGCCATGGCCTCGGGATCGTGTCGGCACCAAGCGTCGTTGAAGCTTTGTTCGAGCGCGCGGATCAAGTCTTCGTCGGCCTTGCTCATGGTGTCTCCGTGCCGTGCGATGCCCAGGCTGGCACAGCGGGTGGTGCGCTGTCAGCGCTCATCGGCAATCTCCGGCTCGCAGGCGAAGCCGCGGCAGCGGCGCGAGCGCGCGCAGGCGGCCTTGCCGCACCATTCGTAGTCGCGGCCGAGCCCAACCAGCAGGCTGCGGAGGCTGCGCTCCATGCTGGCGACGGTTCGCTTCCTGGTGGCGGCGTGCTCGCGTTGCGCCGGGCTGGCGCGCGGCTCGCCATACGAGACGGTGCCGTAGGGTGGGATGTCGTCGGGCTGATGCTGCGGCATGGACGCGCTCCTTCGTTCTCGCGGCGGCAATCCGCCCGAGTCATGGATCGGTTCAGCGTGGAGGAGGCGAGGGAGACGGAGCGCCGGGTGGCGCACCGGTCCGTGTGGGCCGCGCGCTCTCATCGAGCACGCGGGCGCCCTCCGGCGCTCCGTCGCGGCGCTTTTCGGTCGCCGGGGAGGCGCTTTTCGTCGGCGATTTCTGAGATCGCCGTCCGTCAGCGAACCCGTCGCGGGGGATCGTAGTACCCCCCGGGCGGGTCCCCGGCGCCGTCCGGACGGTCTGCGTGCGAGGCAGACAGCGCGGGCGCCGCATCCTGCTCCGCCTTCGAACGCCTCGAGACGCCCTCGTAGATGAGCAGGATTAGGAATATATACAGTAGGGAAATAGTCCTGTCAAGCGGCGGCGTGTATGCTTGGATGTTCCCGGCGGGAAAGGAATGCTTTATGCAGAAGGAACGGCTGACGGCTTTCAGCGATGGCGTGGTCGCCATCATCATCACCATCATGGTGCTGGAGCTGAAGGTGCCTCACGGCGCGGACTGGACCGATCTCGCCACGCTGGCGCCGACCTTCCTCAGCTACGTGCTGAGCTTCATCTATGTCGGCATCTACTGGAACAACCATCATCCCCTGCTGTATGCGTGCTGAACGGGTCAACGGCGCGGTGCTGTGGGCGAACATGCATCTGCTGTTCTGGCTGTCGCATCTTCGCCTGGCGCTGCTGATGCCCGCCGTCGCCTATTACTGCTGCAGGCCCACATCGGGCTGCATGGCCGCGCGCACTGGGTCGCTTGAAGGGCAAGATTTATCTGAGAGGAGCGGGTAATTGCAACGCCGATCCAAGCAGAAAATTCGGCTTCTGTTGTCAAGGCAACTTCGCCGGACGACGGCTGATGATCGCCGGCCCAAAGTATTGCGCTGTCCAATTGTTCTGATGGCAGCGGCAATGGGTCTTCAAGCTTCCAAGATTCAATCCTATCGAGAGGGACTCCTACTACGCCGCCGTCCGCACGCTGTTGCCGGCGAACGATATGGCTTAGCCGGGAGCGAAGATGAACTGATCGAGTATCCCAGTTGCCGTCAGTTTCTCGCCCAGCGTTCCGGTAAGACGTGATCCGTCCCGAATAACCGTCCAAGGCCCACAACGCGGACAAGCGAATCCGACAATGTTCTCGTTAATTTCGGGAATCGTATAGTTACAAATGTGGCATTGCGCCATTCGACGCCTCGGACATGCGTGCTTGGCCTTACTCCGCCGCCTCGATCCTCTTCTTCCCGCCGCCGCGCGCTTCCTTGCGCGCCAGCACCGGCGCCAGGAACTGCCCGGTGTAGCTCCGCTTCACCTTGACCACATCCTCGGGCGTGCCCTGCGCCACGATCTCGCCGCCGGCGTCGCCGCCCTCGGGGCCGAGGTCGATCAGCCAGTCGGCGGTCTTGATCACCTCGAGATTGTGCTCGATCACCACCACGGAGTTGCCCTGGTCGGTCAGTTCGTGCAGCACCTCGAGCAGCTTCGCCACGTCGTGGAAATGCAATCCGGTGGTCGGCTCGTCCAAGATATAGAGCGTGCGGCCGGTGGCGCGCTTGCTCAATTCCTTGGCGAGCTTGACGCGCTGCGCCTCGCCGCCCGACAAGCGTGGTGGCCTGCTGGCCGACATGGATGTAGTCGAGGCCGACGCGGTGCAGCAGCTCCAGCACGTTCCGGATGCGCGGCACCGCCTTGAAGAAGTCGAGCGCCTCCTCGACCGTCATGTCGAGCACGTCGGCGATCGACTTGTTCTTGAAGGTGACCTCGAGCGTCTCGCGGTTGTAGCGCTTGCCCTTGCAGACGTCGCAGGTGACGTAGACGTCGGGCAGGAAGTGCATCTCGATCTTGATGACGCCGTCGCCCTCGCAGGCCTCGCAGCGGCCGCCCTTGACGTTGAAGCTGAAGCGGCCGGGCTCGTAGCCGCGGGCCTTCGCTTCGGGCAGGCCGGCGAACCACTCGCGGATCGGCGTGAAGGCGCCGGTGTAGGTCGCGGGGTTGGAGCGCGGCGTCCGCCCGATCGGCGACTGGTCGATCTCGATGATCTTGTCGATGTGCTCCAGCCCCTCGATGCGGTCGTGCAGGGCGGGGGCCTCGCTGGCGTGATTGATCTTGCGGGCGATCGCCTTGTAGAGCGTGTCGATCAGGAAGGTGGACTTGCCGCCGCCGGAGACGCCGGTGACGCAGGTGAACACGCCGAGCGGGATTTCGGCGGTGATGTTCTTCAGGTTGTTGCCCCGCGCGTTGACGACCTTCAGCGCGCGCTTCTGGCGCGGCCGGCGCTGCGGGATCGGCACCACCAGCTCGCCGCTGAGGTATTTGCCGGTGATCGATTTCGAGTTGCCGATCAGGTCCTCGATCTGGCCCTGGGCGACGACGTGGCCGCCGTGGATGCCGGCGCCGGGGCCGATGTCGAGCACATGGTCGGCGGTGCGGATGGCGTCCTCGTCGTGCTCGACCACGATCACGGTGTTGCCGAGGTCGCGCAGCCGGCGCAGCGTTTCGAGCAGCCGCGCGTTGTCGCGCTGGTGCAGGCCGATGCTCGGCTCGTCGAGCACGTAGAGCACGCCGGTGAGGCCCGAGCCGATCTGCGAGGCGAGCCGGATGCGCTGGCTCTCGCCGCCGCTGAGCGAGCCGGAGCCGCGGGCGAGGGTGAGGTATTCGAGGCCGACGTCGACCAGGAACTTCAGCCGGTCGCGGATTTCCTTCAGGACGCGGACGGCGATCTCGTTCTGCTTGGCGTTGAGGTGCTTCGGCAGCTCGGTGAACCACTCGCCGGCGCGCTTCACCGACATGTCGGAGACGAGGCCGATGTGGTTGCCGGCGATCTTGACGCACAGCGCCTCGGGCTTGAGGCGGAAGCCCTTGCAGGCCTCGCAGGGGATGTCGGTGAAATACTTCTCCAGCTCCTCGCGCGCCCAGTCGCTCTCGGTCTCCTCGTAGCGGCGCTCCAGGTTGGTGATGACGCCCTCGAACGGCTTCTTGGTCTGGTAGCTGCGCATGCCGTCGTCGTAGGTGAAGCGGATCTCGTCCTCGCCGGAGCCGTACAGGATCGCCTGCTGGGTCTTCTTCGGCAGGTCCTTCCACTTGGCGTCGAGGGTGAAGCGGTAGTGCTTGGCGAGGCCTTCGATGGTCTGCAGGTAGTACGGCGACGACGACTTGGCCCACGGCGCGATGGCGCCTTTCTTCACGGTGGCGTCCTTGTCGGGCACCACCAGGTCCTCGTCGATCTGCTGCTCGACGCCGAGCCCGCCGCACTCCGCGCAGGCGCCGAACGGATTGTTGAACGAGAACAGCCGGGGCTCGACCTCGGCGATGGTGAAGCCGGACACCGGGCAGGCGAACTTTTCCGAGAAGATGATGCGCTCGGCGTTTTCGTTGCGCCCGGCGTTGGCCTTGGCGCGCTCGAGCTTGCTGTCGGCGAGCTCGACCACCGCCATGCCCTCGGCGAGCTTCAGGCACTGCTCCAGCGAGTCCGCCAGCCGGGTGCGAGATGTCGGGGCGGACCACCAGGCGGTCGACCACCACGTCGATGTCGTGGGTGAACTTCTTGTCGAGCGGCTTGACCTCGCCGATCTCGTGGAAGGCGCCGTCGATCTTGACGCGCTGGTAGCCCTTCTTGAGAAACTCGCCGAGCTCCTTGCGGTACTCGCCCTTGCGGCCGCGCACGACGGGGGCCAGCACGTAGATGCGGGTGCCCTCCGGCAGAGCCAGCACGCGGTCGACCATCTGCGACACGGTCTGGCTCTCGATCGGCAGGCCGGTGGCGGGCGAGTAGGGCACGCCGATGCGCGCCCAGAGCAGCCGCATGTAGTCGTAGATCTCGGTGACGGTGCCGACCGTGGAGCGCGGGTTCTTCGAGGTGGTCTTCTGCTCGATGGAGATGGCCGGCGACAGGCCGTCGATCTGGTCGACGTCCGGCTTCTGCATCATCTCCAGGAACTGCCGGGCATAGGCCGACAGCGACTCGACGTAGCGGCGCTGGCCCTCGGCGTAGATGGTGTCGAACGCGAGCGAGGACTCTTGCCCGAACCGGACAGGCCGGTGAACACCACGAGCTGGTCGCGCGGAAACTCGACGTCGATGTTCTTGAGGTTGTGCTCGCGGGCGCCGCGAACGGACAGCACGCGGCGGTCCATCGCGTCCTTGGCGGAAGCGGCGCGGGGGCCGGCGCGCCGGCCTTTTTCAAACAGGTCGTTCATGGAATCCCGAAAAGATGGCGCGTTAAGGTGGCGAATTGCGGTCCCGGCTTGTCGGAACGTAGTAAGAACAGGTCGGTTTCGCCAGTCCTCGACGGTTGTTCCGACTGTGTATGATTGTGGAAACTTCTGTCCGGGGAGAAAACGCCATGAACATGGGATTTTTGGGTGCGCGTCGTTGCCGCCGGTCTGCTGATTCCGGCCGCCGCCGCGCAGGCCGCGACCTACGAGGTCGCTACACAAAATGACATCGTGTTCGCCGAGCACGACGGCACCAAGCTGCTGGGCGATTTCTACAAGCCGAAGGGCCTCGACAAGGCGCCGGTGCTGGTCGCGGTCCATGGCGGCGGCTGGCAGGTCGGCAGCCGCAAGTTCTACACGAACTGGGGGCCGTATCTCGCCAAGAACGGCTACGCGGTGTTCGCCATCGAATACCGGCTGATGAAGCCCGGCGTGAAGACCTATCCGGGCGCGGTCTATGACACCAAGGCGGCGGTGCAGTACGTCCGCGCCAAGGCGTCGGAGCTCGGCGTCGATCCGGAGCGGATCGGCATGATCGGCGACAGCGCCGGCGGGCACCTGTCCGCGCTGGTGGCGCTGGCCGGCGAGGAGCCGCTCTATTCGAGCGAATACAAGTCCGATCCGAACGCCTCGGTGTCATCCAAGGTGAAGGCCGTGGTCGGCTTCTACGGCGTCTACGACATGCTGGCGCAGTACCAGCACGATCTGCTGGCGCGCCCGCTCGACAACATCGGCGAGAAATTCCTCGGCGCCGGGCCGCACACCGACCGCAAGGTGTTCTTCGACGCCTCGCCGATCAGCTACGCGACGGTGAGCCGCAACTCGACGCGGTTCCTGCTGATCCACGGCACCGACGACGACATCGTCGATCCGGCGACGCAGTCGGTCGCCTTCCTCAATGCGCTGACGCAGGCGAGGTTCTTCGTGCGGCGGGTCATCATTCCGGGCGCCGGGCATTTCTTCGTGACCGACCCGGTGGACGACACCAGCTACAACGGCACCGCCGCCCCGCGCGTGTTGCGCTTCCTTGAAGAGATCAAGTTCTGAAACCGAGTAAAGCGGGCTGCGCCGGCGGCTCAGAACTTGTAGTTCACGCCGCCTCGGATGATGCTGGTTTTGAACGTGACATCGAACGGGTCGGTGCCGGAGCAGCTTGCGTTGCACGTCGCGTTGCCGAGATCGACATAGAGATATTCGACCTTGGCCGACCAGTGGTCGACGAAGGCGTATTCGAGACCGCCGCCGAACACCCACCCCACCTGGGTGCTGGTGAAGCTGCCGAAGCCGGTCGTCGTGCCTTTGATGCTGCCGAACGCCGCCCCGCCGGTGAAGTAGGGCAGGAAGCGATCGAAGGCGTAACCGATCCGGATGCGTCCGGTGCCGAGCCAGTCGGCCGCTGTCTGGCAGGTGGTCGGGCAGTTGGTGGTGGTCGAGCCCTTGATGTCCGCCCAGCCGAGGTCGCCCTCGAGGCCGAGCACCACGCCGCCGAGCTGATAGTTGTAGCCGATCGTGCCGCCGACCAGCCCGCCGCTGACGTCGAAGTTGCCGGTCGACAGGGAGAGGGTGGTGTCTTTCCAATTCGACTGGCCGAAGCCATAGCCGGCGTTGACGCCGACATAGAGCCCGTTCCAGGTGAAGAACGGCACGTAGGTCGGCGCACGCGGCGGCGGCAGGTAGCGCCCCGGCATGTCGGAGCCGAACGCCGAGCCGACCGCAAAAATCGCAAGCCCGACAGCCGCAAGCACGCGTCGCATCATGGTGGTCCCCCGTCCGCATGCGCTTCGGCCGGTCGTACTGGAGACCATTCGTCCAACCCGCGCGGCCTGTGGATTACGCGAGTCGCGGCAACCGCGCTTCGGAAATTTACGGTGCGATTAGAGCCAGATAAGTGATGTGGACGGCTGACACGCGTGCCGCCGTGGGCTGTGGACAGCTCGCCAATTCAGCCGCCGCTTGCATTCCAGCGCATCGGCATGATAAGAACAAAACAAGAACTAGATTGGCGATGCGAGGTCGGCCGGGAGGGCCGGTGCGTTGTGGATAAGTGTTCGGAGCTGTGGCGTATCGAGCGTGCTCGGTTGCGCGGGCGCTGGGTTTAAGGCGCTTAGTACCTAACTAACCGGAACGTCCGCGGGCGAAGCGGAGCAGGAGAACATCA
This sequence comes from uncultured Alphaproteobacteria bacterium, assembly GCA_963785665.1. Lineage (GTDB taxonomy): Bacteria > Pseudomonadota > Alphaproteobacteria > Rhizobiales > Xanthobacteraceae > Z2-YC6860. Next base: position 82,542 of record CAWAWF010000005.1, on the reverse strand, counting down.
TGGCAGGCTCGGTGAACAAGGTCATTCTGATCGGCAATCTCGGCGCGGACCCGGAAATCCGGCGCACCCAGGACGGCCGCCCGATCGCGAACCTGCGGATCGCAACCTCGGAGAGCTGGCGCGACAAGGCCACCGGCGAGCGCAAGGAAAAGACCGAGTGGCACCGCGTGGTGATCTTCAGCGAAGGGCTTTGCAAGATCGTCGAGCAGTACCTCAAGAAAGGCTCGAAGGTTTACCTGGAAGGTCAACTGCAGACACGCAAATACAACGACAAGGACGGCGTCGAGAAATACTCGACCGAGATCGTGCTGCAGAACTTCAACTCGACGCTGACCATGCTCGACACCCGGGGCGGCGGTGGTGGCGGCGGCGCATCGGATTCCGACAACGATTTCGGCTCGCAGAGCGCTGCGCCAGCGCGCAAGCCTGCGATGGCCGGCGCCGGCAAGCGCGGCGACATGGACGACGAGATTCCGTTCTAGATCCCGAACGCCGCGCGAACGCCGTCGACCACGTATTGCACGGCGAGCGCCGCGAGGATCACGCCGAGCAGCCGTGACAGCACCGCGCTGCCGCTGACGCCGAGCAGCTTGCCAAGCCGGCTGGCAGCGAGGAACGCCATCAGGCACGCCGCCATCGAGACGACGATGACACCGAGCAGCACCGCGAGCCAGGCCGGACGATAGGCGGCCTGGCCGGCCAGCAGGATGGTCGCGGTGATGGCGCCTGGCCCTGCCATCATTGGGATCGCCAGCGGGAAGGCCGCCATATGGTGCAGGCGCTCCTCGACCGCCGCCTCGGCGTCCTTGGCGGCGCGCCGGACCCGCAATCCGAACACCATTTCGAAGGCGACAGCGAACAGCAGCAGCCCGCCGGCGATCCGGAACGCCGAAAGCGTGATGCCGAGCTGACGCAGCAGCCAGTCGCCGATGATCGCCGCGCCGATGAGGATCGCGCCGGCGATCATGCAGGCGCGCCAGGCGACCCGGCGTCGAACGCCGCTCGACAATCCGTCGGTCACGCCGAGATACGCCGGCACGAGGCCGACGGGATCGACCACGACCAGCAGCGTCACCAGCGCAGATATCAGGAATTCGAGCGGCATCGCACGGCCCGCTTGGGTTTCGGCATCGTATCCGAAAATCGATCCGATCCGGTCGCAGCTTTGATCGGGTGCCGCGTCTCGCGTTTCCGCAGGCGACACCGATGGTTGCAGCCTGAACGATTTACGACCGGTTAACCATAAAACCGCAGCTTGGCAGCGTCTCCGGGGCGATTCCCGGTCAGCGCTGCACCCATGTCCATTTCCGATTGTGCTCTTGCGAGTTGGCGGAAGGCCTCCAGTCGCGGCAGCGCATTGCTGTTTGCGGTTGTCCTCGTGCTGTGGAGCGCGGCCGCGGCCGCGCAGACTTTCACGCTGACGTTGCTACCCGTCAATCTGACGTCCGGTACCAGAAACGTCTTCTACAGCCAGCAGATCACCGCGGTCGGCGGCAACGGCAACTACACTTACAATCTCAAGCCGGGCGACAGCTTGCCGCCGGGGCTCACATTCGACTCCAGCGGCCTGCTGAGCGGCACGCCAACCTCGGCGAACAACTACACCTTCACGCTCGAGGCGGTCGATAACGGCGGCGGCGCCGGAAACCGGCCATACACATTCAGCGTCGGGACGCCGGGCGGCATCACCATTCATCCTGCCAGCCCGCTGCCTGACGGCACGCTTAACGTGCCCTACAACCAGACACTCACGACGACAGGCGGCAGCGGGACCGGCAATAATTTTTCCATCACCGGCGGCGCGCTACCCGCCGGTCTCTCGCTAAGCGCCGGCGGCGTGATCAGCGGTACGCCGAGTGCCGGCGGGCCGTTCAGCTTCACGGTGTCCGTGACCGACAGCGCCGGCAACACCGGATCGCAGCTTTACGCCCTCAACATCATCGTCCCGATCACCGTCAATCCCGCGACCCTGCCGAACGGCACCATCGGCACGCCCTACAACCAGACCGTCACCGCCAGCGGCGGCACCGCGCCCTACACCTTCGCGGTGCCGCCGGGCGCGCTGCCGACCGGTCTTGGTCTCAACGCCAGCACCGGCGCCATCACCGGCACGCCGACCGCGCCGGGCACCTACAGCTTCACCATCACGGCGACCGATGCCAACGCCAACACCGGCAACCGCGCCTACAGCGTGACGATCAACGCCGCGCCGCTGACCATCAATCCGGCGAGCCTGCCGGCCGGGCAGGTCGGCACCGCCTACAACCAGACCGTCGTCGCCAGCGGCGGCATCGCCGGCCTACAGCTATGCGGTGGTCTCGGGCGCGCTGCCGACCGGTCTGTCGCTCAACCCCAGCACCGGCGCCATCACCGGCACGCCGACCGCCGGCGGCACATTCAACTTCACCATCCAGGCGACCGACGCGCCGCCGAACACCGGCACGCGCGCCTACACGGTCCACATCGGCACCAACTCGCTGACGGTCAATCCGGCGAGCTTGCCGAACGCCACGCGCAGCGTGCCCTACAGCCAGACCGTGAGCGCAACCGGCGGCACCGGGCCCTACACGTTCTCGGTGTCGGGCGCGCTGCCGGCCGGCCTGTACGCTCAACGCCAGCGACCGGCGCGATCACCGGCACGCCGACCGGCAGCGGACCGTCGACGTTCACGATCCGCGCCACCGACACGCTCAACAACTTCGGCAGCCGGGTCTATACGGTCAACATCGGCACCAACATCCTGACGGTCAATCCGGCGACCTTGCCCGCCGCGGTCACCGGCCGGCCCTACAGCGCGACGGTGATCGCGACCGGCGGCACCGCGCCCTACACCTACTCGGGTGTCGGGCGGCAGCCTGCCGCCGGGGCTGACGCTGAACGCCGCGACCGGCGTGATCAGCGGCACGTTGACCGGCGGCGGCACATTTGCGTTCACCATCAGCGCGCTCGACGTCAACGGCAACACCGGCAGCCGCGCCTACTCGCTGACCAACCGGCCGGATCCCGCGCTCGATCCCGAGGTGATCGGCCTCGTCAACGCGCAGGTCGCGACGGCGCGGCGCTTTGCGTCGGCGCAGATCGACAACGTGTCGCGCCATCTCGAAAGCCTGCACGATCTTTCAATCCGTGCTCCGTCGACATCGGCATCGGCCTGCCGCGGCCGGACGACAACTCCGGCCGGTTCTATCCCGACACCAAGCCGTACAGCCCGTCGCCGGGAAATGCCGCGCGCTCCTACGACGGCTCGCCGGCCGGGCAGGTCGCGCGCCGCATGCCGGGTCCGCAGGACTGCGAGAACGGCTGGGCCACCGATTTCTCGGCCTGGGTGTCCGGCTCCGCGCAGTTCGGCACCGTGATGCCGGACGGCACGACCGCCACCAGCAAGTTCACCACCGCGGGACTGACCGCCGGCGTCGACTGGCGCGTCAATCAAGACCTGATCGTCGGCCTCGCGCTTGGCTTCGGTAACGATCATTCGACCATCGGCGGCTTCGGCACCCGCAGCAACGCCACGACGCGTCAGCGGCACGCTCTACGCAAGCTACAAGGCATTCGATCCGTGGTTCATCGATGCTTCGCTGGGCTACGGCGGGCTCAGCTTCAACAACCGCCGCTTCGTCTCCGACGACGCCACCACCGTGGCCGGCGACCGGCAGGGCGGCTACTGGTTCGGCGCTGTCAGCACCGGCTATGAGATGAAATACGACGCCTGGCGAGTGTCGCCCTACGTGCAGCTTGATTTCATGGCGGCGCAGCTTGACGCCTACGCCGAGCAGGGCCCGAGCGCCGAGCTGCTGAGCTATGCAGCACCAAATTCAATTCGGTCGGCGGCACGGTGGGCTTGCGCGGCTCATACGATGTGCCGATGGAGTGGGGCGTGCTGACGCCGACCGCGCGCGCGGAGTACCGGCAGGCCTTCGACGGGTCGTATCAGCAGGCGATGTACTACACCGATCTTGGCGCCGGCATGACCTCGACATTGGCGCAGGCCCAGGCGACGCATGGGACGATCAACACCAGTCTGGGGTTCCGCGCGCGCACTCTCGGCGGGCTCGGCGGCGAGTTCGAATACGGCACCTCGAGCGGCAGCGGCAAGGTGCAATCGCAGACCTTGCGCGGCACGCTGAGAATGGCATTTTAGCGGCAGTCGGCCGCGCGGTTTCCTTCACCCAAGTTATTGAAGAGACTGGATAATTACGGCTGACTTATGCACCGATCAGGGGTGGCGTGGCCGTGATGAATCGGTTATGCCATCGGCACTGGATTCGCGTCAGACAACCTCCATCTAACCAACAAGAATCCATCAGGACCTAGCCCTTGGCCGACGTTGAAAATCCCACCGGGGGACTACCCTCGGACGTGCGTCCTGTGTCGATCACGGACGAGATGAAGCGCAGCTATCTCGATTACGCCATGAGCGTGATCGTGTCGCGGGCACTGCCTGACGTGCGCGACGGGCTGAAGCCGGTGCATCGCCGCATCCTCTACTCGATGCACGAGCAGGGCCACACGCCCGACAAGAAATACGTCAAATCGGCGCGCGTGGTCGGCGACGTGATGGGCAAATACCATCCGCACGGCGACAGCGCGATCTACGACGCGCTGGTGCGCATGGCGCAGGATTTCTCGATGCGCCTGATGCTGATCGACGGCCAGGGCAACTTCGGCTCGGTCGACGGCGATGCGGCGGCGGCGATGCGCTACACCGAATGCCGGCTGGCCAAGCCCGCAATGTCGCTGCTCGGCGACATCGACGAGGACACCGTCGACTTCCAGCCGAACTACGACGGCGGCGAGCGCGAGCCGGTGGTGCTGCCGGCGCGCTTCCCCAATCTTCTGGTCAACGGCGCCGGCGGCATCGCCGTCGGCATGGCGACCAACATCCCGCCGCACAATCTTGGCGAGGTGGTCGATGCCTGTCTGGCGCTGATCGACGATCCCGCGCTCGGCATCGAGGAACTGATCAAGATCGTGCCGGGGCCGGATTTCCCGACCGGCGGCATCATCCTCGGCCGCGAGGGCATCCGCAGCGCCTATCACACCGGCCGCGGCTCGGTGGTGATGCGCGGCAAGGTCGAGATCGAGACCATCCGCAAGGACCGCGAGGCGATCATCGTCTCGGAAATCCCGTACCAGGTGAACAAGGCCACGATGATCGAGCGGATGGCCGAACTGGTGCGCGAGAAGAAGATCGAAGGCATCGCTGAATTGCGCGACGAGTCCGACCGCGACGGCTATCGCGTGGTGATCGAGCTCAAGCGCGAGGCGATGCCGGACGTCGTGCTGAACCAGCTCTACCGCTTCACGCCGCTGCAGACCTCGTTCGGCGCCAACATGGTGGCGCTCGACGGCGGCCGGCCGCTGCTGATGAACCTCAAGGACATGCTGACGGCGTTCGTCGCGTTCCGCGAGGAGGTGGTGTCGCGGCGGACCAAGTTCCGGCTCGGCAAGGCGCGCGACCGCGCCCACATCCTGGTCGGTCTCGCCATCGCCGTCGCCAACATCGACGAGGTGATCAAGCTGATCCGCGGCTCCAAGGACGCCAACGAGGCGCGCGAGAAGTTGATGGAGCGCGAATGGCCGGCCAGCACCGCGGCCGAGCTGATCGCGCTGATCGACGATCCGCGCCATCGGATGTCGTCGGCCGGCACCGCGAAGCTGACCGCCGAGCAGACCAAGGCGATCCTCGACCTCCGCCTGCAACGGCTGACCGCGCTCGGCCGCGACGAGATCAAGGACGAGCTCGACAAGCTCGCCGCCGAGATCGCCGACTATCTCGACATCCTGCGCTCGCGCGCGCGCATCCAGTCGATCGTCAAGGACGAGCTGAAGGCGGTCAAGGACGAGTTCGCGACGCCGCGCCGCACCGTGATCGCCGAAGCCGAAGGCGAGGTCGAGGACGAGGACCTGATCCACCGCGAGGACATGGTGGTGACGGTGTCGCATCTCGGCTACGTCAAGCGCGTGCCGCTGTCGACCTACCGGATGCAGCGCCGCGGCGGCAAAGGCCGCTCCGGCATGCAAACGCGGGACGAGGACTTCGTCTCGCGGCTGTTCGTTGCCTCGACGCACACGCCGGTGCTGTTCTTCTCCTCGCTCGGCCGCGTCTACAAGGAGAAGGTCTGGCGGCTGCCGATTGCGGCGCCGCAGGCGCGCGGCAAGCCGCTCATCAACATCCTGCCGATCGAGCAGGGCGAGCTGATGACCTCGATCCTGCCGCTGCCCGAGGACGAAACGCACCTGGGGCAATCTCGACGTGGTGTTCGCCACCACCAAGGGCACCATCCGCCGCAACAAGCTCAGCGACTTCGTCGACGTGCGCCGTTCCGGCATCATCGCGATGAAGCTCGCCGAGGGCGAGGGCATCGTCGATGTGCAGGTCTGCTCCGAGAAGGACGACGTGCTGCTGACGACGGCGCAGGGCCAGTGCATCCGCTTCGCGGTCACCGACGTGCGCGTGTTCCAGGGTCGCACCTCGATGGGCGTGCGCGGCATCAGCCTGGCCGAGGGCGACCGGGTGATCTCGCAGTCGATCCTGCGCCATCTCGACGTCAGCGCCGAGGAGCGCATGGCCTATCTCAAGCGCGCCAACGCGGTGCGGCGCAGCCAGAACGGCGAGGAGCTGGAGGAGTCGGCGGTCGACGCCGAAGAGGCGCAGGAGACGGCGGCCAGCACCATTGAACTGGGTGAGACAGCGCTATGTCGAGATGTCGGCGGCCGAGCAGTTCATCCTGACGGTGTCGGAGCGCGGCAACGGCAAGCGCTCGTCGTCCTACGAGTACCGCATCACCAACCGCGGCGGCAAAGGACTCGTCGCCATGGCGATCTGGGAGGGCAAGAAGGGCTCGGAGACCATCAAGGACAAGATCGGCCCGCTGGTCGCCTCGTTCCCGGTCGAGGAGGCCGACCAGCTCATGCTGGTGACCGACGGCGGCCAGTTGATCCGCTGCCCGGTGAACGGCATCCGCATCGCCGGCCGCTCGACCCAGGGCGTGATCGTGTTCAACACCGCCGACGACGAGAAGGTCGTGTCGGTCGAACGGATCGGCGAAGAGGGCGACGACAACGGCGGGAATTAGCCGGCCCGTTGCGGCGGCCGGCGAGCGGAAGACCACCGACCGCAGTGGCGCGTTGTCGTCAGGTCTCTGTGTTTGCTCGCGATTTTGCAAGCGCGTGGCGTGACGCGCTCTGCTGTGGGCCTTGTTGAGGCCGCCGATACCCCCAAAATATTTTTGTGGAAAGATCGACGCGTCATAAAAAGACAGCGAATATGTCATGCAGGCGGTTTCGGGGCGCCGGCCCACTCGTCCTAGTATCGGCCGTTGGCAAGCTCAGTGTTCTGGGGCGGAGGTCGAGTATGTCGCGTAATCACGATCCGTTTTCGCAAGAAACCGTCGTGCCATTCCCGAATGATGGCGACACGCTGGAGGCGACGGGCCAGGCGGTCTTCACCATCATCCAGCGCGCGGCCAACAAAGCAGAACAAGATGTGAGGCATGCGCACGGAGCGACCCAACGGCTCACGAACCAGCTCCTCGCGGCTCAAGAGCGAATAGCAGCCCTGGAGTCCGAGATCGGGCAATCGAGGGAGAAGCTGTCGCAGGCCGAACATTGGATGCAGCGCATCGGCGCTCTGGTTGAGCAGCGATTTTTTACTTCAGAAAGCACTCAGGCCAATCAGCAGGCTGCTCGCGCGGTGCATCCGCAGGATTACGCGGCGCGTCGGCAATACAATCGTTAGAGCATCATTATTATTTTTGAGCCACCCGGCGATGGCTCGACGAATAACAACGACGCCGAGCTCCGCCGTTGGATAGACATCACGCCTGTGCGCGGCTGACGATCCGGCCGCCGCTCAATCCATCTGCAGGTTCGCGGCCTTGGCGACGCCGGTCCATAACGCCAACTCCTCGGCCAGCATCTTTCTGAACTCCTCCGGCGTGCCGATCTCGACGTCGGCGCCGAGCGTCTTCAGACGGTCGCGCGTCTCCGGCGCCGCGAGGCTTTGGCGAAACGCGGCGTTGAGCTTGTCGACGATGGCGGGCGGCGTGCCGCCCGGCGCCACCACGCCGAGCCAGAACGTGCTTTGAATTTTCGGGAAGCCCGCCTCCGCCATGGTCGGCAGCTCCGGCATGATCCAGTGGCGCTTGGCCGTGGTCACGGCGATCGGACGGGCCTTGCCGCTCTGGATGTGCGGCAGGATGGTCGTCGGCGAGTCGAAGAACATCTGGATCTCGCCTGCGATCAGCGCCGTGATCGCCGGCGCGCTGCCGCGATAGGGCACGTGAACGATGTGGACGCCGGTTTCGAGCTTGAGCAATTCGATCAGAAGGTGCGGCCCGGTGCCGGCGCCCTGGGAGCCCGCGATGAGCTTGTCCGGATTGGCCTTGGCATAGGCGATGAGCTCGGCGACGGTCTTCACCGGCAGCGAGGGATGCACCACCAGGATCAGCGGCGCGGTGATGAGAAGCGCGACCGGCGCAAACGCCTTGACCGGATCGTAGCCGATGTTCCTGTGCACCGCCGGGCCGTTGGTCAGCGCGCCTCCGGGCGTGATCATGATGGTGTAGCCGTCGGGCTCGGCGCTCGCCACGACCTTGGCGCCGACGCTGCCGCCGGCGCCGCCGCCGCGGTTCTCGATCACGATGCTCTGGCCGAGCACGGTGCCGAGCCGCTCCGAGATGATGCGCGCCATGCCGTCGGTCGGGCCGCCGGCCGGGAAGGGCACGATCACCTTGATCGGCTTGTTCGGATAGCTCTGGATCGCGGCTTGGCCTTGAGCCAAAGCCGGACCTGCGCCTTGCAGCGCGCATGCGGCGAACAGCGATGCCGCCAGCAGAAGCCTTTTCATCGCGGCCTCCTCAGAACGGGCGATCAGTCAGCCTGGATATTGGCGGCCTTCACCACGCCGGACCACAGCGCAAGCTCTGCCGCGAGCATTTTGCCGAACTCGTCCGGCGTGCCGATCTTGATGTCGGCGCCGAGCTTGGCGAGCAGCGCGCGCGTCTCCGGCTGGCTTCATGCTTTCGCGGAACGCAGCGTTGAGCTTGTCGATGATGGCGCTGCGGCGTTCCCGCCGGCACCACCACGCCGAGCCAGAACGGCGACTGCAGCTTGGGATAGCCGGCCTCAACCACGGTCGGCACGTTGGGCAATTTCGGACTGCGCTCGTCGCCGGCGATCGCGATCGGGCGGAGCGTGCCGGCCTCGATATGCACCAGGCTGGTGGTCATCGGGTCGGCGACGACCTGGATTTCGCCCGCCAGGATGGCGGAGAGCATCGGCGCGGTGCCGCGGTAGGGCACGTGCACGATATTGAGTCCGGCTTCGAGCTTGAACATTTCGAGCAGCAGGTGCGGTGCCACACCAAAGCCCTGCGAGCCCCAACTGATCTTGCCGGGGTTGGCCTTGGCGTAGCTCACGAGCTCGGCCATCGACTTCACCGGCAGGCTCGGATTCACCGATATGACGAGCGGCGTCTCGATCAATTCGGCGACCGGTGCGAACGCCTTGACCGGGTCGTAGCCGATGTTCTTGTGCACCGCCGGACCGGTGGTCAACGATCCGCCGGGTGTGATCAGGATGGTGTAGCCGTCGGGATCGGAGGCAGCGACGAACTTGGCGCCGACGCTGCCGCCGGCGCCGCCGCCGCGGTTCTCGATCACGATGCTCTGGCCGAGCACGGTGCCGAGCCGTTCCGAGATGATGCGCGCCATGCCGTCGGTCGGTCCGCCGGCCGGAAACGGCACCACCACCTTGATCGGCCGATCGGGATAGGACTGGGCCTGGGCACGACCGGCGCCGAGCAGCGGCTGCGACACAGAGCGATGCTGTGAAGAGGATTCGGATCATCGCGGCCTCCCGTCGTTTCATCGTTGCGGCGCAGTCTAGCAGAAGCAGCGGCCGCTACAGCGCGGCCTTTTTGCTAGGTGTCGAGGTATTTGCGCACTGCAGCGAACACAGCGCCAAACATCTCCGGCGTCAGCACACGGGTGTTGGTGTTGTAGCGCGAGCAATGATAGCTCGAGAACAGCGTCAAGCCGCCGAGCGTCGCCGTGCCGCCGTGGCTGAAGGCGGCCTCGGAGCGCTTGGCGCCGAGCGCCTTAACGGTGGTCTCATGGGCGATGCGCCCGAGCGCGACGACGGCGCGAAGCTTCGGCATCTCCGCGATCGAGGGCGTGAGGTAATCGCGGCAGGTGTTGATCTCCACCGGCAGCGGCTTGTTCTCCGGCGGCACGCAGCGAACGCCGTTGGTGATGCGCGCATCGACCAGTTCGAGCGTGTCGTCCGGACGCTCCTCGTAGTCGCCGCGGGCGAAGCCGTATTCCTTGAGCGTGGCGTAGAGCAGGTCGCCGGCCCAGTCGCCGGTGAACGGCCGGCCGGTGCGGTTGGCGCCGCGCAGTCCCGGCGCCAGCCCGACGATCAGCAGGCGCGCGTCGAGCGGCCCGAATGACGGCACCGGCGCGTTGAACCACGACGGCTCGCGTTCACGCCAGCTTTGGCGGAACGCGGCCAGCCTCGGACAGCGGGGACAGTCCCGGCCCGGCTTACCGCTCGTTTTGGCGACTGCTTTGGGCGTCGTCGCCTTGGTAGCCATGACCTTGGTGCCATGACCTTGTAGCCAGGACCTTGTTAGCCATGGCCGGAATTGTGCGGGCGGATGACCGCCCGATCAATCCTCGAAATCGTCGGCGCCGGCGCCGGCGGGCGCCCGGGCGGGTGCCGTAGGCCCACGCTGCAGGAACTGCGGCGTGTGCTGGCGCGGCTCATGTTGGCGCGGCTCGCGCGACGGATCGCGGGGCGGGCGCTCGGACGGATCGCGGCCGATCTTCGATTGCAGCTCGACGATGTCGGTGAAGATATCGGCCTGCCGGCGCAGCTCGTCGGCCACCATCGGCGGCTGCGTCGAGATGGTCGACACCACCGTCACCCGCACGCCGCGCCGCTGCACCGCCTCGACCAGCGAGCGGAAATCGCCGTCGCCGGAGAACAACACCATATGATCGATGTTGGGCGCGAGTTCCATGGCGTCGACCGCGAGCTCGATGTCCATGTTGCCTTTGACCTTGCGGCGGCCGGTCTGATCGACGAATTCCTTGGTCGCCTTGGTGACGACGGAATAGCCGTTGTAGTCGAGCCAGTCGATCAGCGGACGAATTGACGAGTACTCCTGATCCTCGATCACGGCGGTGTAATAGAAGGCGCGCAAAAGGTTACCGCGCGACTGGAACTCGCGGAGCAGCCGCTTGTAGTCGATGTCGAAGCCCAATGATTTGGCGGTGGCGTAAAGATTGGCGCCATCGATGAACAGTGCGATTTTTTCGGTCTGTGCGGACATCATTCCTCGCTAACAAATGAGAATCGCCGCCGTTGAAGGCGGAGTCCCGGCACGAATGCCGAGGTTAAAGTGCTCTGGACCGTCGTTGCTGGGACCCGATCAGTAAGACGCCGCGCAATATGCAGTCGCGATCGTCCCAACTTCGAAATCAACCCTGAAACGTAACAATTTCGGCATTTCCAGACAGTGCCTCCGTGGACTAACAAAGCTCCTTATAGAGAGCAAGCAAAAGGCTTGGACTTGCGCTTTTGGTCGCAGGGCGTTACTTACACGCCAACATTTCAGACAACGCCACGTTGCAAGGAGCACCGCGCCCATGGCCCGTGTCACCGTCGAAGATTGCATCGACAAAGTCGAAAATCGTTTCGATCTCGTGCTGCTCGCCAGCCATCGTGCCCGCATGATCTCGTCCGGTTCGCAGATCACGCTGGACCGAGATAACGACAAAAATCCGGTCGTGTCGCTGCGCGAGATCGCAGAAAAGACGGTATCGCCGGAAGACCTCAAGGAAGACCTGATCCACTCGCTGCAGAAGTATGTCGAGGTCGACGAGCCGGAGGCCGATGATATTCCGCTGATCGCCGGCGGCGGATCGATCGATTCCGACGACACCCAGGTGGCGCCCGAGCATATGAGCGAAGAAGAGCTGCTCAAGGGCCTTGAGGGCCTGGCGCCCCCCGAGGAGCAACCCGAGCCCGACGACGCAGAATAACAGCCCGAATTGGCTACCAGACGGCCCGGCCAACAGCCGGGCCGTTCGCATTTCATGAACTGCTTTGCCGGGCCGCCCTTGCGGAGGCGTCGAATCGCCGTGATATCCTCATGTCATGGCCCGTTCGAAGGCTGACCTTCCGCGCATGCAGAACCCGGCGAGAGCCCGGGCACCGGCCGACCTCGGCCTGGCGCTTGCCCAGCCTGCGGCCGCCCGGACCGAGAAGGCCCAAAAACCCGCGGCCATGATGCGGCAATACGACCTGATCGAACGGGTCCGCCGCTACAACCCGAACACCGACGAGGCGCTGCTCAACCGCGCCTATGTCTACGCCATGAAGGCGCACGGCGAGCAAAAGCGCGCCTCGGGCGATCCTTATTTCTCACACCCGCTCGAGGTCGCGGCGATCCTGACCGACCTCAAGCTCGATGACGCCACGATTGCGGCGGCGCTGCTGCACGACACCATCGAGGACACCCCGACGACGCGGGCCGAGATCGACCAGATCTTCGGTTACGACATCGGCCATCTGGTCGAAGGCCTGACCAAGCTGAAGCGGCTCGACCTGGTCTCGCGCGAGGCCAAGCAGGCCGAGAACCTGCGCAAGCTGCTGCTCGCGATCGCCGACGATGTCCGCGTGCTGCTGGTCAAGCTCGCCGACCGGCTGCACAACATGCGGACGCTCCAGCACATGCCGGAGGAGGGGCGTCAGCGCATCGCGCAAGAGACGCTCGACATCTATGCGCCGCTGGCCGGCCGCATGGGCATGCACAGCCTGCGCGAGGAGATGGAGGACCTGGCGTTCCGCCAGCTCTATCCCGAGGCCAACAGGTTGGTCAGCGAGCGGCTCAATGCGCTCGCTGACCGCCACAGCCACCTGATCGCGGGGATCGAGCAGCAACTGACCCGCAAGCTCGCCGAGTCCGGCACCACGGCCATCGTCACCGGCCGCCGCAAGCGGCCGTATTCGATCTGGCGCAAGATGGAGCGGAAGTCCGTCGGCTTCGAGCAACTGTCCGACATTTTCGGCTTCCGCGTCGTCGTCAGCACCCTGCGCGAGGTCTATCGCGCGCTCGGCATCGTGCACACCACCTGGCCGATGGTGGCGGGCCGCTTCAAGGACTACGTTTCGACCCCCAAGCAGAACGATTACCGCTCGCTCCACACCACCGTGATTGGGCCCGGCAATCAGCGCGTCGAACTGCAAATTCGGACCGGCGAGATGAACGAAATCGCCGAATACGGCATCGCCGCGCACGCGCTTTACAAGGACAGCACGGATTCGCCCTCCGAGATGCTGTCGCGCGAATCCAACGCCTATGCCTGGCTCCGCCGCACCATCGAGCTTCTGGCGGAGGGCTCCAATCCGGAGGAATTCCTCGAGCACACCAAGCTCGAACTGTTCCACGACCAGGTGTTCTGCTTCACGCCCAAGGGCAAGCTGATCGCCTTGCCACGCAAGGCCACGCCGATCGATTTCGCCTACGCTGTGCACACCGACGTCGGCAATCATGCGGTCGGCTGCAAGATCAACGGGCAGATGTCGCCGCTGGTGTCCGAGCTCAGCAACGGTGACGAGGTCGACATCATCACCTCGAAGGCGCAGACCGCGCCGCCCTCGGCCTGGGAATCGATCGTGGTCACCGGCCGGGCGCGGCTTGCGATCCGCCGCGCCACCCGCGTTGCCGTGCGCACGCAATATGCAGCCCTCGGCCGCCGCATCGTCGAGCGGCTGTGCCAGCGCGCCAAGCGCGAATATTCCGACGAGAAGCTGCAGGGCGCGCTGCCGCGACTGGCGCGAGCGACCATCGATGACGTGTTCGCCGCGGTCGGCCGCGGTGAGATGCGGCCCTCTGACGTCGCCCGCGCGATGTATCCCGACTACAAGGAGGAGCGCATCGCTGCGGTGCCGCCGCCGAAGTCCGAGACCGGCTGGTTCGGGCTGAAAAAGGGCAAGGCGGTGAAGTTCAAGGTGCCGACCGCCGAGCCGACCGCGACCTCGATCCCGATCCGCGGCATCAACTCCGACCTGCCGGTGCGCTTTGCGCCGGATGGCGGCGCGGTGCCGGGCGACCGCATCGTCGGCATTCTCAATCCGGGCGAAGGCATCACCATCTATCCGATCCAGTCGCCGACCTTGAAGGAGTTCGAGGAGACGCCGGAGCGCTGGCTCGACGTGCGCTGGGACATGGACGAGCGCACCCCGCAGCGGTTTCCGGCGCGCATTCTGGTGCAGTCGCTGAACGAGCCCGGCACGCTCGCCCAGATCGCCACCGTGATCGCCGAGAACGACGGCAACATCGACAACGTCCGGATGGCGCGAACCTCGCCGGACTTCACCAACTGCACCATCGATCTCGAGGTCTACGACCTCAAGCACCTCAACGCCATCATCGCGCAACTGCGCGCCAAGAAGGTGGTGTCGGCGGCAGACCGGGTGACGGGGTAGCGAGCCGTGGCCGCCGTTCCCCACCTCCGCCTCGGCGTGAACATCGACCACGTCGCCACCATTCGCAATGCCCGCGGCGGGCGGCATCCCGATCCGGTGCGCGCGGCCAAGCTCGCGATCGAGGCCGGCGCCGACGGCATCACCGCGCATCTGCGCGAGGATCGCCGCCACATCAGCGACGACGATATCGCGCGGCTGAAGGCCGGCATCGCAAAGCCACTCAACCTCGAAATGGCGGCGACTCCGGAGATGACCGACATTGCGGTGCGGACGCGACCGCATGCCGCGTGCCTCGTGCCCGAGCGGCGCGCCGAGCGCACCACCGAGGGCGGCCTCGACGCAGCGGGCACCCGCGGCGAGCTCGGCCCCCGGGTCGCGGCGCTGCGCGCCGCCGGCATCCGGGTGTCGCTGTTCATCGCGCCCGATCCGAAGCAGATCGAGACCGCGGCGGCGCTCGGCGCTCCGGTGATCGAGATACACACCGGAGCCTGGTGCCACGCGCTGTTCGACAATGACACTGCGGCCGCCGAGCGCGAGTGGAAACGCATCCGCGAAGGCGCAGGCCTCGCGCGCAAGCTCGGCCTCGAAGTCCATGCCGGACACGGCCTCGATTTCGCCAGCGCCGAGGCGATCGCAACACTGCCGGAGATCGCCGAGCTCAACATCGGTCATTTCCTGGTCGGCGAGGCGGTGTTCATCGGGCTTGGCCCCGCTATCAAGGCGATGCGGGCTGCGATGGATCGCGGCCGTGCCAAAGTGACCTCATGATGATCTTCTTATGATTCTTGGACTCGGCTCCGACATCACCGATGCCCGCCGCATCGCCAAGGTGATCGAGCGCCACGGCGAGCGGTTTCTCGCGCGCGTCTTCACGGACATCGAGCGCGCCAAGGCCGAGCGGCGGAAGAACCGCGCCGAGACCTACGCCAAGCGCTTTGCTGCCAAGGAGGCCTGCGCCAAGGCGCTCGGCACCGGCATCCGCCGCGGCGTGTGGTGGCGCGACATGGGCGTGGTCAACATGCCGTCGGGGCGACCGACCATGGCGTTGACCGGCGGCGCGCAAAAGCGGCTCGACGCACTGACGCCGCAAGGGCCATCTGGCGCAGATCGACCTCACCATCACCGACGAAGGCCCGATGGCGGTGGCTTTCGTGGTCATTTCGGCGGTGCCGCGGACCGGTCGGGCCGCTGCCAAGATTTCGCACCAAGGGGCGCACAAAGAGTCGCACCAAGAGTGGCACGGCCAGTCGCACCAAGCGCCGCGTCAGGCGCCTTCGGTGAATCGATAACGCACTGGAATCATGGCCAAAAGTTAATCGTGGCAGGCGTCGCGCAGGCGCGGGGCGGTTGATTGCGCCTGACCGCCCCAGCCGCTAAAAGGCTCCCGGGGCGCTGCCAGGGACGAGAGGCCGATGAGCGTGACGAGCGGAACCAAGCGTAAAGAGGGCGGCGTCGGCGAATTCATTCGGCTTCTGGTTCACGCGGGCATCATTGCCCTGGTGATCCGCACCTTCCTGTTTCAGCCGTTCAACATTCCGTCCGGCTCGATGAAGGCAACCTTGCTGGTCGGCGACTATCTGTTCGTCTCGAAATATTCCTACGGCTACAGCCACTACTCGCTGCCGCTATCGCCGCCGATCTTCTCCGGTCGGATCGGCGACTTCGCCAAGCCGCAGCGCGGCGACGTCGTGGTATTCCGGCTGCCGAAGGACGACACCACCGATTACATCAAGCGCGTGATCGGTCTGCCGGGCAACTCGATCCAGATGATCGACGGCATCCTCAACATCAACGGCCAGCCGGTCCCAAAGGAACGGATCGACGACTTCACCGATGAGGACGAGAACGGCCGTGCGACCAAGGTCCGGCGCTGGCAGGAGACGCTGCCGAACGGCGTCAAGTACACCACGCTCGATCTGCCGTACAACCTGCAGGCCGACAACACCGAGGTCTATCACGTTCCGGCCAACAACTATTTCATGATGGGCGACAACCGTCACAACTCGACCGATAGCCGCTTCCCGCAAGTCGGCTACGTGCCGTTCGAGAATATCGTCGGCCGTGCCCAGCTCATCTTCTTCTCCGTTCACGAAGGTGAACGCGCGTGGGAGGTGTGGCGCTGGCCGTTCTCGGTGCGCTGGAGCCGGCTGTTCACGATCGTGCGATGAAGCGTGGCACCAAGCCAGAAACCGCAACACCTCCGGTGCCACGCTCGAACGAACGCGCCACCGCCCGCGCGAACGACAAGAAGCCGGCCGCGCGGCCGACCAAGGGCGCCCGCAAGCGCACCGCCGCCGCAAGCACGCTCGAAAAGACCATCGACTACCGGTTCAAGGATCGCGAGCTGCTCGACCGCTCGCTGACGCACATCTCGGCGCTCGCCGGCGGCAGCCGCACCAACAGCTACCAGCGGCTGGAGTTTCTCGGCGACCACGTGCTGGGCCTGATCATCTCGGACATGCTGTTCCGCGCGTTTCCCAAGGGCGACGAGGGCGACCTGTCGCGGCGGCTCGCCGATCTGGTGCGCCGCGAGGCCTGTGCTGACGTGGCTCGCGCGATCAATCTCGGCGAGGCGCTTCGGCTCGGCGCCTCCGAGATCAACGCCGGCGGCCGGATGCGGACCGCGATCCTGGCCGACGTTTGCGAAGCGTTGGTCGGCGCGGTTTATCTGGACGGCGGGTATGACGCCGCGGTGAATCTTGTCGAGGCGCTGTGGGGCGAGCGGATGCGCGCGCCGGTGCGCCCGCTTCGGGACTCCAAGACCGTCCTGCAGGAATGGGCGCAGGCGCGCGGCCTGCCGACGCCGACCTACCGCGAGGTGGCGCGCACCGGTCCGCACCACGATCCGGAGTTCCGCGTCGCTGTGGTGCTGCCGAGCAAGGAATCCGCCGAAGGCCTTGGGCCATCCAAGCGCATGGCCGAACAGGCCGCCGCGGCCGCCATGCTCGAGCGGGAGGGCGTGCGGACGGACCGTACCAATGGCTGACGACACCTCCGACGCCGTCCGCTGCGGGTTCATCGCACTGATCGGCGCACCCAACGCCGGAAAATCGACGCTGATCAATGCACTGGTCGGCAGCAAGGTCGCCATCGTCACGCCGAAGGTGCAGACCACGCGCACGCTGCTTCGCGGCATCGCCATGGAGGGCAAGGCCCAGCTCGTGTTCCTCGACACGCCGGGGATTTTCGCGCCACGGCGCCGGCTCGACCGCGCCATGGTGACGACTGCGTGGACTGGCGCCCACGACGCTGACATCGTTGCGGTGCTGATCGACGCCAAATCCGGTCTCAACGACGACGCCGAGGCTTTGCTGAAAAAGCTTGAGGAGGTCCGGCAGCCGAAGCTGCTGATCCTGAACAAGGTCGATCTGGTCGAAAAGGAAAAGCTGCTGGCGCTGGCGCAGGCAGCGAACGTGGCCGCCAAGTTCGAGGCGACCTTCATGATCTCCGCGACCAAGGGCGACGGTGTGGCCGATGTCCGCCAATGGCTGGCGAGCCACGTACCCGTGGGACCCTGGCATTATCCCGAGGACGAAGTGTCCGATGCGCCGGTCCGCCAGCTTGCCGCCGAGATCACGCGGGAGAAGCTTTATCTGAAGCTGCACCAGGAGTTGCCGTATCAATCGACGGTCGAGACGGAAAGCTGGACAGATCGCAAGGACGGCTCGGTGCGGATCGAGCAAACCATCTACGTCGAGCGCGACAGCCAGAAGAAGATCGTGCTCGGCAAGTCAGGCCAGACGATCAAGGCCATCGGCGAGGCGGCGCGCCGCGAGCTCTGCGAGATCCTGGAGAAGAAGGTGCACCTGTTCCTGTTCGTCAAGGTGCGCGAGGGCTGGGGCGACGATCCGGAGCGCTATCGGCAGATGGGACTGGAGTTTCCCAAGGAGTGAATATGGCGTGGCTGGCCGGCTTGATCGCGGCGGCGTTGATCTTTGCTGCAGGTCCGGCGTCGGCGCAGGATCGCATTCATCTGCATACCAACGAGGCCGAGGTCGGCGAGGTGTCGCGCGACGGCGGCGTCGGCCTCGACGATCCGCTGGCGGTGTTCGGCGCGGTGCTGAAGAAGCTGCCGGACCGCGTCGAAGTCTATCCGACCGAGAACTATTACTACTTCCGCTTCAGCCAGAACGGCGCGATCTATGCCGGCAACATCCGGCTGGCCGCCGCCGACCGCGATCAGGGCAAGGTCAACTTTTCCTACAACGAGCGGCCGACCGACTGGAATGCGGAGCCCAAGAGCCATCACGTTGTGCTTGGCACGGAGCAGGGCGTCAGCGTCGAGAAGTCCGGCCCGCTGACCTACCGGATCGCTCATGCCGGCAAGACCGTGACCTTTGCGTTGAACGACCTCTCCGCGGTGAAGCCGCCGCCCGGCGTCATGCAGGCGGACGAGAAATTCCTCGGCCCGATTTTCGACGAGTCCGGCATTCGCTTCTTTTTCGTCTTCAACACGCGGCTGAAGATTTTCCATTTCATCCTCGATGAAACGGTGCCGGTCGCGGACCAGTTCGTGGCCCGCAAGGGCGATCCGATCGAGATCGGCAAGCGCACCGGCTTTGCCTTCTATTCGTTCGGCGGCCGCAAGCTCCTGGTCGGCGTCAACGAGCGGCAGTCCCGACTCAACACCTATTTCGACGGCCCGTTCGACCAGTTGCCGGAAAATTTCATGGAAGGTGACGTGTTGCGCGAGGCGATCCTCGCCGTCGAGCCGGGCATCAAAGGCAAGATCGACCGCCTCGGTATTTTCTCTGACGGCTCCGGCCGTTTTTTAATCCATCCCTACATGCTGTATCGCGAACCGAGCGACCTCGCGGTGTTCAGCCGCTGCGTCACCTCGAAGGCTGTGGCGGCCGCCGACCGCGATGCCTGCTTCGTCATCTCCGACGACGAGGCCCAGCGCAAGAATCCGCGGCCCAAAGCCTTGATCGGGCCGCCGAAGAAGCGTTGAGGACTCAAGCGCCGGGGACTATGACCTGAGCCATGGAATGGACCGATGACGGCATCGTGCTCGGCACCCGGCGACATGGCGAAAGCAGCGCCATCGTCGAGGTGATGACGCGCGATCACGGCCGTCATCTCGGGCTCGTTCGTGGCGGCAGCGGCTCACGGCTTCGCCCGCTGCTGCAGCCGGGCAACACCGTGCGGGTGGTGTGGCGCGCGCGGCTCGACGAGCATCTCGGCCATTACGCGGTCGAGCCGCTGCGCCTGCACGGCGCCTCGCAGCTTGGCGCCTCGTATGTGGTCTATGGCGTGACGCACCTGGCGGCGTTGTGCCGGCTGCTGCCGGAGCGCGATCCGCACCCCGAGGTGCACGATCAGCTTGCGGTGATGCTCGGCCATCTCGACGATCCGACGATGGCCGCGATCGAAATGGTCCGCTTCGAATTGCAGATGCTCGCCGAGCTGGGCTTCGGCCTCGACCTTGAAAGCTGCGCCGCGACCGGCGCCGCGGACGATCTCGGCTATGTGTCGCCGAAATCCGGCCGCGCGGTGTCGCGGGTTGCGGCAGCGCCGTGGGCGGACCGGCTGTTCCGTTTGCCGGCGTTTCTGTCGGACGCGGTCACGCCGTCGCCCGACGATATTGCCGACGGTTTTGCGTTGACCGGGTTCTTCCTGGCCCGCCACGTGCTGGAGCCGCGTGGGCTTGCCTTCGCGGACGCTCGCGAGGGGTTCGTTGCCGCGGTGCTGGGGCGGCGGCCTGCCGCGCGATTGGCGCAGTAGAGCCGCCGACCCGGCCCGGGACGTTTCGCCGCAAGCGGCGAACAATCAACGATTGGTGGCGGGGGTGTTCTCGCTGGTCTTCATCTTCCAGCACCAAAGCTTGCCGCATTCCTGGCGGACGCAGTTCGGCGGCACCGCGTCGGCCTGCTGCGGCACCGGCGTCGCGTTCGACGGATGCGACATCTGGGTAATGACCGGTTGCCCGATCGTGCCAGCGCTGCTGCTGACGGTGTTGGCGATGACGAAGAGGGCGGCGAGGCTCGCCACCAGAGACAGACTACGCACGTTACGCACTCCTTCGCCTTGGGGGCCTCGGCCCAAGGCGCACTCGAAGCGCCGCATTAACCGTAATTTGCCCGAGCGCGGGAGCCGCCGCAAGTTAACAAATGTTAAAATGGCGCGCGCGGGTGTCCCAAAACGCGCCACTTGTTTCGCTCGGATGCGTGCGGCGGCCTACCAGTGCCGGTGCCAATGCCAGCGCCGGAAATTGGGGCGCCACCAGCAGAAGCGCCGGCTGGTGTAGAAGCGATGGCGGCAGGTGTAGGCAGCGTCCTGCACCAGCGCCTGGTCGGCGAGCGCGGCCTGCAAGGCCGGCGCCGCGCCAACAGACATAGCGCTGGCGGGGACGGCGCCGGCGACGATCGCGGTCGCGGCGGTGAGCGAGAGCAGCAATCTGCGCATTGATGACACTCCTTGAGGTTGTTCAACTCATGCGGTTGTCGACAGCAG
Source organism: uncultured Alphaproteobacteria bacterium (assembly GCA_963785665.1). GTDB lineage: Bacteria > Pseudomonadota > Alphaproteobacteria > Rhizobiales > Xanthobacteraceae > Z2-YC6860. The sequence continues at coordinate 61,590 of CAWAWF010000005.1, read as the reverse complement.
CCCCCGCCGGCAGCGTAACGTGTCGGCACCTTCGACCATAGCCGATCCAGGCTGAACTCAGCGTGTCGGCGTGGTTCATCCGGTATTCATGGCGCGAACCCGCGCAAAAAAACAGCGGGCCGCCGCTGAAGGCAGCCCGCCGCTCGATCATTCGTTTCGCGTCTGGTGCTACCAAGCCCAGAAGCAGTGACGGCCGCTGGTGTAGCCATTGTGACGGCAGGCCCAGTGACGCCCGCGTCCACGGCCACCCCAGCCGCGTCCACGTCCGCCCCAGCCACGTCCACCACGTCCGCCCCAGCCGCGCGCTTGCGCCGAGGTCACGGCCGAAGTCATCATCACGCCAGTTACGGCGACAGTGCTCACGCAATAGATCGCCAGCAGCGCAGCCGCCGCCAAGACGCGCGTCAAAGCCCGGCGCGCGCCGCTTGAAGTGTTCGTCATTGGATCTCCTCCAACTTGTATTTGGCTCCCGCCACCGGCGGCAGCGTGTTTGGGCCACAAGTGTTTTAGGGTCGCTGTCGAATCGGGATAGCGCTTAGAAACCAACATCCTAATGTTATTGCAGCGACTTGGTTCCGGTCAAGCAACGTTCCGGTCAAGCAACCCGCCCACAGCGCAACCAATGTCCGGTTGCAACGCAGCATACTTGACCATCGAGGATCGCGGATGCGATCAGTGGCCACCACGAATGCCAGTCAAACCCACCTACATCCTCGGCATCACCGCCTACGATCATGACGTCAGCGCATGTCTTCTGCGTGACGGCGAGATCGCGTTTGGCATCTCCAAGGAACGCCTGACCCGGGAGAAGCATGCCACCGGCTTCTACAAGGAGGCCGTGGACTACTGCCTGAATGCCGAGGGCATCACGCTCGACGACGTCGATCTGGTTGTGCGCAATTGCTACGTGCTGCCGGTCGAGGAGATGGAGGTGCGGCTCTCCCACCAGGAGATGCCGAACTATCTCAGCGCGGAGGAGCGTGTCGTTGCAGCGAGCTATCCGCTCTACCGCGCAAGCTCAAACAAGGTTGTGACGGTTTCGCATCATCTCGCTCACGCCCACAGCGCATTCGCGGCGTGTCCGTTCGACGAGGGCGTGGTGATGGTGGTGGACGGGGTCGGCAGTTACGCCGCCGACGTGATGGAGGATTATCCCGCCGCCGACCGGCCCGATCCGCTGGCCCGCGAATCGGAAAGCTATTACGAGTTCAACGGCTCGAAGCTCAAGGCGCTGAAGAAAATCTGGCTGCATCCGGCCCGCGGTTTTCTCAGCGACGAGTTCTACAGCATGTCGGGCCTGGGCGCGTTTTACAGCCGCGCGTCGAGCTACATCTTCTCCGACTGGAACAAGTGTGGAGAGTTGATGGGGCTGGCGCCGTACGGACGCCCCGGTGCGTTCAAGCCGCTGCTCAGCATCGACAACGGCAATCTCCATGTCCCGGATTGGGGTCCGGAGTTCAATCGTCCGTTCGTGTTCGAAGCGGGACAGGACTGGGAAAAAAGCCCGAACATGCAGCACTGGCAGGATCTCGCCTGGCGCGTCCAGGACGACACCGAGACCGTACTGCTGCATCGGGCGAAGTGGCTGCGCGAAACCACCGGCGCAAAGAATCTCTGCCTCGCCGGGGGTGTCGCCCTCAACTGCGTCGCCAACGGCCGGCTGGCGCGCGAGGCCGGCTTCGACAACGTCTGGGTTCAGCCGGCCGCCGGCGACGATGGCATCGCGATCGGCGCGGCCTACTACGGCCGTCTGGCGCTGCAGGGTAAGCCGCGCGGCTACGTGCAGACCCACGCCTACTACGGCCGCACCTACAAGGACGACGAGGTGCGCGATGCCACCGGCCGCTGGCTGGTTCGCCTCGTCACCAACATCAAGCGCAGCGACGACATCTGCCGCGACACCGCGAAGGCATTGTCCGAAGGCAAGGTCGTCGGCTGGTTCCAGGGCGGCTCGGAATACGGGCCGCGGGCCTTGGGCAATCGAAGCATCATCGCCGACCCGCGCACGCCCGAGATGAAGGATATCCTCAACAAACGGGTCAAGCACCGGCAGGCGTTCCGGCCGTTCGCGCCGATCGTGCTGGAAGAGCGCGCCGCCGAGATTTTCGAAGGGGCGGGCGACTCGCCGTTCATGCTGATGGCCAAGCCCGTCGCCAAGGCGTGGCGCAACCGCATCCCGGCGATCGTCCATGTCGACGGCACCGCGCGGGTGCAGACCGTCAACCAGCAGCAGAATCCGATGCTGTATCGGCTGCTCAAGGAGTTCGAGGCGCTGACCGGCGTGCCGGTGCTGCTGAACACTTCGTTCAACGTCAAGGGCGAGCCGATCGTCGAACGTCCGCACGAGGCGGTGGAGTGCTTCCTGACCACCGGCATCGACTACCTTGCCCTGCACGACACGCAGTTGACCAAGAGCGGCCTGCACCGGGTTCTTTCGCCGATCGTGCGCATGGTCGGCGACGTCCGTTCCATCGTTCAAGCCACAGCCGCCACCGCGCCGCCACCTGGCTGATTCTTGCCCTTGTTCATGCCGCACTGCCGCAGTAACCCGTGAAGCATGGGCAAGCGGCTGATTCCCCCGGAACCGTCCGACATTCAACCGGTCGCGCTTCGCGATGCGCTCGAGGAGCGCTATCTCGCCTACGCGCTCTCCACCATCATGAACCGGGCGCTGCCCGACGCCCGCGATGGGCTGAAGCCGGTGCACCGGCGCATCCTTTACGGCATGCGGCTGTTGCGGCTCGACCCCGGCGCGACCTTCAAGAAGTCCGCCAAGATCGTCGGTGACGTGATGGGCAACTTCCATCCGCACGGCGACCAGGCGATCTACGACGCGCTGGTTCGGCTGGCGCAGGACTTTTCGCAGCGCTATCCGCTGGTCGACGGGCAGGGCAACTTCGGCAACATCGACGGCGATAACCCCGCGGCGATGCGCTACACGGAATCGCGCCTGACCGAAGTGGCGCGGCTGCTAATCGACGGGCTCGACGAGGACGCCGTCGACTTCCGTCCAACCTACGACGGCAGCGACAAAGAGCCGGTGGTGCTGCCCGGCGCGTTCCCCAACCTGCTCGCCAATGGCTCGCAGGGCATCGCGGTCGGCATGGCGACCTCGATCCCGCCGCACAACGCCGCCGAAATCTGCGACGCCGCGCTGTTCATGATCGACAATCCGAACGCGCGCGCCAAGACGCTGCTGAAATACATCAAGGGCCCCGATTTCCCGACCGGCGGCATCATCGTCGATACGCCGGAGATGATCGCCGAGGCCTATGCCACCGGCCGCGGCTCGTTCCGTGTCCGCGCCAAATGGCAGAAGGAAGAGACCGGCCGCGGCACCTACCAGATCGTCATCACCGAGGTGCCGTGGCTCGTTCGCAAGACGGCGCTGATCGAGCGCATGGCCGAACTCTACAACGAGAAGAAGCTGCCGCTGGTCGACAACTTCCGTGACGAGTCGACCGAGGACGTCCGCGTCGTGATCGAGCCGAAGTCGCGCACTGTCGATCCCGGCATCCTGATGGAGTCGCTGTTCAAGCTGACCGAGCTGGAAAGCCGCATTCCGCTCAACATGAATGTGCTCTCCAAGGGCAAGGTGCCCAAGGTGATGGACCTCGCCGAGGTCCTGAAGGAATGGCTCGACCACCGCCGCGAGGTGCTGATCCGGCGCTCGAAGCATCGACTCGCGCAGATCGAGCATCGTCTCGAAGTGCTGGGCGGCCTGCTGGTCGCCTATCTCAATCTCGACAAGGTCATCAAGATTATCCGCAGCGAGGACGAGCCCAAGCCCGTCCTGATGAAGACGTTCAAGATTTCCGAGGTCCAGGCTGACGCCATCCTCAACATGCGGCTGCGCAACCTGCGCAAGCTCGAAGAGATGGAGATCAGGCGGGAAGAAAAGGATCTGCGCGGCGAGAAGGCGGATATCGAGAAGCTGCTGAAGTCGGAGAAGCAGCAATGGGCGACGGTCGCCGACCAGATCAAGAAGGTGCGCGAGACGTTCGGTCACAAGACGCCGATCGGCAAGCGCCGCACCATGTTCGCCGAGGCGCCCGAACACGACGAGGCCGCCATCGAAGAGGCGATGGTGGTGCGCGAGCCGATCACCGTCGTCGTCTCGGAGAAGGGTTGGATTCGCGCGCTGCGCGGCCATCAGGCCGACATTTCCGGCATTGCGTTCAAGGCCGACGATGGGCCGAAATTCGCGTTCCCCGCGGAGACCACCTCGAAGATACTGGTGTTCGCAACAAACGGGCGCTTCTACACCATCGACGCCGCGAAGCTTCCCGGCGGGCGCGGCCACGGCGAGCCGGTGCGGCTCTACGCCGACATGGAGCAGGACGCCGAGTTGGTCGCCGCGTTCCGCTATCAAGGCGGCCGCGAGTTCCTGGTCGCAAGCGCGAGCGGCCGCGGCTTCGTGGTGCCCGAGGACGAATGCCTCGCCAACACCCGCAAGGGCAAGCAGGTGCTGAACGTCAAGCCGCCGGACAAGGCTGCGGCGGTCGCGCCGGTCGAGGGTGAGCTTGCCGCCGCGGTCGGCGATAACCGCAAGATGGTGATCTTCCCGCTCAACCAGGTGCCGGAGATGACGCGCGGGCGCGGCGTGCGCCTGCAGCGTCACAAGGACGGTGGGCTGTCCGACGTGACGACATTCAAGGCCGACGAAGGCTTGCGCTGGATCGGGGAGGGGGGCCGCACCTCCAACCTCTCGATCAAGGAGCTTGCCGCCTGGCGCGGCAACCGCGGCGACGCCGGGCGGGTGCGGCCGGATCGCTTCCTCGCCAACCTGAAGTTCGGCCGGCTGCCCGAGAACGGCAATGGCAAGAACGGCGATGCGAAATAGCGTCGCTCCCTCGCTGCTGGCCGGCGTTGCGCTGGCGCTGCTTGGAGCGGCCGCGAACGCGGCGTGCCTGAAGGACAATGCCGACGGCCAGACCGCCGAGGGCACGCTGACGGTGACGCGGGCCAAGGATGCCGCGGGCCGGACCGAGCGGCCCTACATCCTCCGACTTGCTGCCGACGCCTGCCTCGAAACCCAGGACCCCGAAGACGCGGTGAAGGCGACCCGGACGATCCACGTCTATCCGTCGGATGAAAAGGATGAGCCCGCGTTCCGGCGACTGGTCGGCAAGATGGTGACGGTCAGCGGCAATCCGTTCGCTGCGCACACGGCGCATCACCACGCGCCGATCGTGATGCGGGTCGAGGACATCAAGCCGCTGGCGAAACGGTAATCGCGCGCCGCTTCAGTTGACCACGAACACGATCGAGCGGTCGGATTTCTCCAGGATCGCCGTCGCGGTGTCGCCGAAGAAAAGCTTCTCGCCGGGGCGGCGCTCGACCCCCATGACGATCAGGTTGTGCTTGCGCTTCGCCATCTCCTTGAGGATGGCTTGATCCGGCAGTTTCTCCGAGCGCACCGCGGTCTTGGCCTCGACGTTGTAGGTCTCGGCCAGCGCAACGATGTCCTTGAGGATGCCGTCGGCGCGCCGGCGCGGGCTGCTCTTCCCGTTGGTTGGCGGCGTGACGTAAAGCGCGGTGATCGGCGCACGGCTCGCTTGCGCCATGGCGATGGCGACCTCGGCGGCCCGGCGCGACGCCTCGGTGCCGTTCACCGGCACCAGGATGCTGAGCTTGGCCTCGGGCGGGTTCTTCAGCAGGCCGTCGCGGGCGTCGACGATGGTGAGCGGGCCGTCGAACCCCGCCGCAAGCTGGGTGATGTTGGGGTGGAATCCGGTGTTGTCGCGGATGGTGGTCTTGTCGAGCCCGATGACGAGCAGGTCGTAGCCCTTCTCGGCCTCCTCGGCGAGCGGCTCCGTCGCCGTGGTCTGATCCGGGATGACGATGACGTCGAGCTTCTTGTCGTCCTTCTGATCCTTGGGCTTCCGCTTCTTCATCTGCTCGGCCGCGTTCTTCAATAGCTCGGCGGCGGCCTCGGCGCGCTCCTTAGCCTCCTCCGCGGCCTCCTTGTCGGCTTTTTTCTGCGCCTCGGTCTTGGCCTCTTCCTTTTCTTTCTCTTTTTCCTTCTCTTCCTTTTTCTCTTTTTCCCGCTTGGCCTCTTCCTTCGGGTCCGCCGCCACGCTGTCCGTTTTCTTGATGTCCGACTTCTTGCTCGCCGTGATGTGCATGATGGTCGAGGGCATCGAGCGGGTGCCGGCGATCATGCCGGCGACGCGAGAGGCGAACTGACCGTTCGGGCTGTCGTCGACCGCCACCAGCAAGCGTTCGAGCTTCGGCACGAAGCCCTTGGCTTCCATCTCCTCGCGCTCGAGCCGCTCTTTTTCCTCCTTGCGCATCGGCAGCCGCTTCAGCGCCCAGCGCAACGTCGGCGGCATGGCGAGCGTGGTCAAAACCGCCATCGCGACGATCATGGTGAAAAGAATTTGGCTCAGCGCGCCCATCGACAGGCCGACGGTCGCGACGATGACCTCGGTCGAGCCGCGGGCGTTCATGCCGGTCGCCAGCGCCAGCGCCTCGTTCATTCGCAGGCCGCCGAGCTTGCCGCCGAGGAAGGCGCCGCCGAACTTGCCCAACGTGGCGATCACGATCAGCCCCAAGGTCAGGAACAGCAGTGAGGGGTCCTTCAGCACGGTGAGGTCGGCGCTCAAGCCCGCGGTGCCGAAGAACACCGGCATGAAGAACGCGATGATCAGACCGCGCAACTGCTCGTCGATGTGCTTGGTCAGGATCGGGGATTCGCCGATCAGGATGCCGGCGACGAAGGCGCCGAGCACGGTGTGGACGCCGATCATGTCGGTGATCAGCGCCATCAGTCCCATGATCACCAGGATCGTGGTGAGCACGGCGTATTCGCTGAGGAAGGTGTCGTTGGCCCAGCGGATCGCCAGCGACACGATGCGACGCCCGATGGTCAGGCTGAACGCCATGAAGGCGATCGTTCCGATCACGCTCTTGGCGACGCCGAGCGGCTCGATCTTGCCTTGCCCGGCAAGCCCGAAGATGACCGCGATGATGATCCAGCCGATGGTGTCGTCGATGATGGCTGAGCCGAGGATGACTTGGCCGACATTGCGGCGCATGAAGTTCATCTCGCGCACCACGGTCGCCACGATCTTCACCGAGGCGATCGACAACGCGGTGCCGAGAAACAGCGACGTGATCATCCGCTTGCTGGGGTCGCCGATCATGGAATCCGGCAGGAATTCGCCCAGCGCGTAGCCGCACGCGAATGGAATGATGATGCCGCAGACCGAGGCGGACAGCGACGCACGGCTGCTCTCCTTGACGAGCTTGAGGTCGGTCTCCATGCCGGTCATCAGCAGGATCAGCAGCACGCCGAACTGTGCGAGGCCGTCGAGCATCGCCTTCTGCTCTTTGGGCGGGAACAGCGCGTGCTGGAAATCCGGAAAAATCGCGCCGAGCAGCGACGGCCCGAGCACCAGGCCGGCCATCAGCATTCCCATCACCGCCGGCTGCTTCAGCCGCACCAGCAATTCGCCGAGCAGCCGGCCGACCAGCAGCAGGACGACGAATTCACAGACCATGATGGCTTCGGAGGCGTGGCCTTCGCCGCCACCACCCGCGCCACCTCCGCCGCCTTCGGCCGCCCAGGCCCACACGCCGCCGGCGAGCAGCAGCGCAGCGACCGGGAAAAGTCGGCGCCAAACGAACGAGCTGGTGATTTTGAAGGGCAAGGGGAGCCTCTGGACGGGAACCTTGGAACTTTAGCGTCGGACAAGTGGTCCGATGCGGGATTTGTTCCGATGGCAGAGGCTTGGAGAGGAGCTGGCGATGATGAATATGCAATTGCAAATTATTCGCAACAAGGTTAGGGTCGTTGCGTCCGAAACCGTGTCCTGGGGCGCGTTGATGCTGGTGACGCCACCGAAACCTGAGCCTGTGCTGCAAAACGGCTGGCGCCGCGAGCGGGGCAGGGCATCGCTGTCCGAGGTGTTCGGCAGCGTCGCGGTTCGGCCGAGCGGTTCGTTCTGGAAGCGGCTCGTGGCCTTCCTCGGGCCCGGCTATCTGGTCGCGGTCGGCTACATGGACCCGGGCAACTGGGCGACCTCGTTGGCCGGCGGCTCGAAGTTCGGCTACGCGCTGCTGACGGTCGCGCTGCTCTCCAACCTGATGGCGATCCTGTTGCAGGCGCTATGCGCGCGGCTTGGCATCGGCGCCGGCCGCGATCTGGCGCAGGCCTGCCGCGATGCGTTTCCGCGCGCCGTCTCATGGCCGCTCTGGCTGATGGCGGAAATCGCAATCTGCGCCACGGATTTGGCTGAGGTGATCGGCACCGCGATCGGGCTCAACCTGTTGTTTCACATTCCGCTGGAGATCGGCGTGCTGATCACGGCGCTCGACGTCTTCATCATCCTGTGGATGCAGAACCTGGGCTTTCGCTGGATCGAAGCGTTCGTGGTGACGCTGATGGGCGTCATCACGGTCTGCTTTGCCGTCCAGATCGCGATGGCCAATCCCGATTGGGGGCCGGTGATCCGCGGCTTTGCGCCGACCACCGACATCGTCACCAATCCGGCGATGCTTTACATCGCGCTCGGTATTCTCGGGGCCACCGTGATGCCGCACAATCTCTATCTGCACTCCGGCGTGGTGCAGACGCGGCGGTTCGGCGATTCCGTGCAGGACCGCCGCGAGGCGATCACGCTCGCGACCGTGGACTCCACGATTGCGCTGATGTTTGCGCTGCTGATCAACGCCTCGATCCTGATCCTGGCCGCGGCGACCTTCAACAAGGCCGGCAAGACCGACGTCGCCGAGCTCGACCAGGCCTATTCGTTCCTGGCGCCGCTGCTCGGCTCCGCCATCGCGCCGACCTTGTTCGGTATCGCGCTGTTGTGCTGCGGGCTCAACTCGACGGTGACGGCGACGCTGTCCGGCCAGATCGTGATGGAAGGCTTCCTCGACATCCGCCTGCCGGGCTGGGCGCGGCGGCTGATCACCCGCTCGATCGCGATCGTGCCGGCGGCGATCGTCACCATCTGGTATGGCGCCAAGGGCAGCGCGGAACTGCTGATCCTCAGTCAGGTGGTCCTCAGCCTGCAACTGCCGTTTGCCGTTGTTCCATTGGTGATGTTCACCGCCGACCGCAGCAAGATGGGAGCTCTGGTGGCGCCGCGCTGGGTGACCGTGCTGGCGGCGGCGACAGCCGTGCTGATCATCGGGCTGAACATCAAGCTGCTCTACGATCTTGCGGTTCCAACGGGCTGAATAGTGTTGCTGTAATACTGTTGCTGTCGCAACAACGTCACATACCCTCGGATAGTGCTTCATTCCTGTGGGGGCGTGTCATGCTGTCGTTGCGGCTGGATGCACGGCAATGATAATCGCGGCGTGACGGGCAGATTTGCGCGGGGCGGTGGTTTGATGGTGGCGAGTATTGCCCGCGTGCGGTGGAGAGCACTCGCCGCTGCGTTGGCGCTTATTCTTCTGTTTTTCGGGTGTGACAAGGCGAGCGCCCAGGCATGGTGGGACTCCCTGCAGAACGGCGCGCCCGATGTGCAGAAGGGCTTCCTGCCGACGCCGTCGATTGCCACCAGCCTGCCGCACAACGGCGATCCGGGCGGAATCCGCAAATGGCTCGGTGAGCACGGTATCGTCTATGGCCTGGAATACACAAACGACGTGCTGTCCAATGTCCATGGCGGCACGAAAACCGGCACCATCGACCAGGGCAAGCTGCAGGGCATCCTGACCATCGACCTCGGCAAGCTCGCGGGCTGGGAGGGGCTTCGGTTTTTCGCCAACGCGTTCCAGATCCATAACACCGGCCGGTTCCGTCGCGATTACGTCGGCGGCCTCAACACCATCGCCGCCATCGAGGCGCTGTCGACGACGCGGCTGTCGGAGATATGGCTCGAGCAAACCTTTGCCGGCGGCATCGCCAGCTTCAAAGCCGGCCAGATCACCGCCGACAGCGAATTCTTTTTCAGCAACTTCAGCCAGATGTTCCTGCAGAGCGATTGGCCGACCATCGCGGCCGTGAACTTGCCAAGCGGCGGTGCGGCCTATCCGCTGTCGACGCCGGGCGTCCGCCTCCAGGTCGAGCCCGTTAAGAATGTCTGGGTCCGCGTCGCCATGCTGAACGGCGATCCGGCCGGACCGGGCCGCGGCGATGAGCAGGTGCGCGATCGGTTTGGCCTCAACTTCCGCGTCAAGGACCCGCCGTTCTTCATCGGCGAGACGGAGTTCCAGCACAACTACGGCAAAGAGGACAAAGGCCTCGCCACCCGCGTCGCGCTCGGCGCCTGGGGCCATACCGGACAATTCAACGATCAGCGGTTCGCCAATGACGGCACCTTGCTCGCCAATCCGCTCGGCTCCGGCATGCCGCTCAGGCATCGCGGCAACGACGGCATCTACGCGGTGATCGACCAGCAGCTTTACCGGCCGAAGGATGGCGACGAGCTCAGCGGCATCTCGGTTTACACCCGCGCGTCGATCAGCCCGTCCGACCGCAACCTGGTCGATCGCTACATCGACGGCGGTGTGATATTCGCCGGCCTGATCCCGGAGCGTAAGGAGGACCGCATCGGCGCGGCCTTCATCTACTCCAGGTTCTCCGACCGCATCCGCGCCTTCGACCAGGATCAGGTGCTGTTCGGCACGCCGGTTCCGATCCAGGATTACGAGGCCAATCTCGAATTGACCTATCAGGCGGAGATCAAGCCAGGCTGGTGGGTGCAGCCGAACTTCCAGTACGTCTGGCATCCGAACGGCGACGCCACCAAGAACGCCACCGTGATCGGCGTCCGCACGCTCATTCGGTACTAGACGGTAACCCGCGTCCAGCCGTCCGGCGTCAGGCGTTCCTGCGGCAGGAAGCGCGCCTTGTAGTCCATCTTCCGCGAGCCTGAGACCCAGTAGCCGAGATAGACGTAGGCGAGGCCCATGCGCTTGGCGCGCTCGATGTGGTCGAGGATCATGAAGGTGCCGAGCGAGCGATCGGCTTCCTCCGGATCGAAGAACGAATAGACCATCGACAACCCGTCGCCCAGCACGTCGGTCAGCGCCACCGCGAGCAGCGAGCCTGCGCCGCGGCCATTGATCGCGGTGTCAGGGCCGCGCCGGCGGTACTCGACGAGGCGCGTCTTGACGTGGCTGTCCTCCACCATCATGGCGTAGTCGAGCACCGTCATGTCGGCCATGCCGCCATCGCGATGGCGCGAATCCAAGTAGGCGCGGAATACGGAATACTGCTCGGAGGTCGGCACCAGCGCGCGCATGTCGCCGACCACATCGGCGTTGCGCTCGGCGACGCGTCGCATGTTGCGGCTCGGCTGGAAATCGGCGGCGATCACCCGCACCGAGACGCAGGAACGGCAGGCCTCGCAGGCCGGGCGGTACGCGATCGATTGGCTGCGCCGGAAGCCGCCATGGGTAAGCAGGTCGTTCAGCCCGGGCGCCTTCTCGCCGACCAGATGCGTAAACACCTTCCGCTCCTCCCTGCCGCTGAGATAGGGGCAGGGCGAGGGCGCGGTCAGGTAGAATTGCGGAGTATCGCGCGAATGCTGCGTCACGTGAATCGAGCCCTCGAACACGGTAATGTCGCCCGCCAATCGGCGCGCGTCAAAGGGGCGTCCGCCGCATCGACGCGGCCAACGCAGCCGACCGTGACGCATTGTTGATCACGACGGTGCCGACCAGCATGTCGTGCAGGCAGCGTCGCCGCTCGTTGAACAGGCAGACCAGCAGGATCAGCGGCGTGGTCATCGAGACGCTGACCCAGAACACCACGGCATGGACCGCGCCGAGCACGAAATAGCACGGCGAGCCGTACCAGGTGCGCATCTCGATATCCATGGCCCGCATGCCGATGGTGGCGGAGGATGGCCCGCCGAGCGTGAAGCCGTAATAGCAGACCGCCCAGACCACCATGGCCGGCCACAGCAGGCCGTAGAACAGGAAGCCGAGCCCGAAGGTAACGATGCCGATGACGAAGATGAACATCGACACGAACACCACCGGGATCGACAGGATCAGGAAGTCGATCGCGAACGCCACCACGCGGCGCGCCAACACGCCCTCGAACAGCTCGGGGTTGGCGATCGGGTCGTAGGCATGCGGCTTGAGATCGATCGACACGCCGAGACGCCTTGCTGCCGAATTGGGTTCGCTCTGGGCCATGATTCGCAATGCCCCCTTTAGTCCACAAGCAGATGGGCAAAACCGCCCGCGTTGCAAGGGGGGCGGTACGTGCCCAAGGGGTTGAAGCGTCGCAACTGGCCGTGGCGGCAATAAGGATTAGATTGAGGCCACTGGAGCATATCTTGGCAATCACCCTGGCTGACATCGAAGCCGCGCGGCGCGTCATCGCCGGCCATGTGCTGCGCACGCCGATGCTGCCGGCGCCGCGGCTTTCGGCGTTGACCGGCGCGCAGGTGTTCGTCAAATACGAAAACCTCCAGGTCACTAACTCGTTCAAGGAGCGCGGCGCGCGTACCAAGCTCGCCTCGCTGTCGGCGGATGAGCGCGCCCGCGGCGTCATCGCCATGTCGGCCGGCAACCATGCCCAGGCGGTGGCCTATCACGCGGCGTCGCTCGGCATCGCCGCCACCATCGTGATGCCGGTGACGACGCCGTTCGTGAAGGTCGCCGCCACCAAGCGAATACGGCGCGGAGGTGCTGCTGGAGGGCGAGTCCGTCAACGAGTGCCAGGCGCGCGCCGAAACCGAAGCGCAAAAGCGCGGGCTGATCTGGGTGCACCCCTACGACGATCCCCATGTGATTGCGGGGCAGGGCACCATCGCGCTGGAGATGCTGGAGGAGCAGCGCGACCTCGACGTGCTGGTGATCCCGATCGGCGGCGGCGGGCTAATTTCAGGCATCGCAACCGCGGCCAAGGCGATCAAGCCTGGCATCGAGATCGTCGGCGTTGAATCCGCGCTTTATCCTTCGTTCTGGAACGCCATCCACGGCGGGCAGCAGCCGCTCGGCGGCGCGACGCTCGCCGAAGGCATCGCGGTGAAGAACGTCGGCACGCTGACGCTGCCGATCGTGCGCGCGCTGGTGTCCGACATCATCCTGGTCGACGAGGAGCACATCGAGCGCGCGGTCAACGCCTACCTCACGCTGCAGAAGGCGATGGCGGAGGGCGCCGGCGCCGCGGGTCTCGCCGCCATGCTGAAGGAGCCGGCGCGTTTTGCCGGCAAGCGCGTCGGCCTGGTGCTGTGCGGCGGCAACATCGACCCGCGCATCCTCGCCTCGATCATGGTGCGCGAGCTTGAGCGCGACACTCGCATCGTGTCGTTCCGCCTCACCATCGCCGACCGGCCGGGACTGCTCGGCCAGATCGCGACGACGCTGGGGCGGCTCGGCGCCAACATCCTCGAGGTCGAGCACCGCCGGCTGTTTCTCGACGTGCCGGCCAAGGGTGCGCGTCTCGATGTCACGGTGGAGACCCGCGACGCTGCGCACGCCGAGGAAATTCTTCAGGCTTTTCGTGATGAAGGTTTTGCGCCGGTGCGGATCGCCACCGGCGCCGCCATGGAATAGCGGCGCTCAATTGATCGAGTGGCGATCGACCAGCGGCAGGTCCGGGTCTGGCATGGCTTCGGCCGGCTTCGGTCGCGGCAGCGGCACCACACTGCTCATGGCGGCAACATGGCGCTTGGGTCGCGGCAGCGGGATCGGCCCGGCGATCGGCTCGGAGGATTCAAGCTCCCCGGCATTGGACGCCATGATCGATGGCGCGTCGGACGCGCTCTCGGTCTCGGCGGTCATCACCGGCGACGCGGCGAGCGGCGGCGACGAAACCTCCGGCTCAGGGGCCGCCGCGGCCGGCGATGCGGCGGGAAAAGACGGCGGCGCCAGTGTCAGCGTGGCGAACATCGGCAAGTCGGATGCGGATACCGTGGGCTCGCCCGCGGATGCGACCACCGTCGGCGCAGCCGGCTCCCGCGCCATCATCGGTGGCGGCGGAGCCTCGACCTGGGCTCGCTTGGGAATGGATGGCGGCGGAGGCGGGGCGGCTGCGGCGAATGTCGCCGCGCTTGGGATGGAAACGGTCGGCGGGATCACGAACGCGCGGATGAACCACGCCGTCAGCAACACCACCGCGGCAACCGGAATGAACACCGCAATGATCGACACCCAGCGCCGCGTGTGCGAGCGCTCGAGCGAGATATCGCCTTCCAGGTCCATTAACGTCATGGCCGCCCCGACTAAATACCAACCGGCGGAAAGAGGGCGATCATAGCCGGTCCGGGGCCGCCACGGCAGGGCGCTGGCCGGGCAGACCGCTTTTCCGCCGGGCCGCGGCCCGGAAGCCACACAGGTTGAAGTGTCAGGTCTTTTTGAGCTTTTCCGCCATCCGGGGGGCGAAATAGGTGAGCACCCCGTCGGCGCCCGCCCGTTTGAAGGCGGTCAGTGTCTCGACCATGGCCTTGTCGCCGTCGATCCAGCCGTTCTGCGCCGCCGCCATCACCATCGCGTACTCGCCGGACACCTGGTAGGCGAAGGTCGGCATGCCGAACGTCTCTTTGATGCGGCCGAGGATATCCAGATAGGGCAGGCCGGGCTTGACCATGATCATGTCGGCGCCCTCGGCGATGTCGAGCTCGGCCTCGCGCAGCGCCTCGTCGGAATTGCCGTAGTCCATCTGGTAGGTGCGCTTGTCGCCGATCAGCGTTGCCGACGAGCCGACCGCATCGCGGAACGGCCCGTAGAAGGCCGAGGCGTATTTCGCCGTATAGGCCATGATCTGCACGTGCTGGTATCCGGCGGCGTCGAGCGCTTCGCGGATCGCGCCGACCCGGCCGTCCATCATGTCCGACGGCGCGATGATGTCGCAGCCGGCCTCGGCCTGCACCAGCGCCTGCTTGACCAGCACTGCGACGGTCTCGTCGTTGAGGATTGTGCCGTCGTGCATCAGGCCGTCGTGGCCATGGCTGGTGTAGGGATCGAGCGCCACGTCGCAGAGCACGCCGATCTCGCGGCACGGCCTTCTTGATGGCGCGGATCGCCTGGCAGACCAGGTTGTTTGAGTTGAGCGCCTCGGTGCCGTTGTCGTCGCGCAAGTTCGGGTCG
Source organism: uncultured Alphaproteobacteria bacterium (assembly GCA_963785665.1). GTDB lineage: Bacteria > Pseudomonadota > Alphaproteobacteria > Rhizobiales > Xanthobacteraceae > Z2-YC6860. The sequence goes on along the minus strand of CAWAWF010000005.1, from coordinate 46,584 downwards.
GTGTAGGGAAACAGCGCAATGCAGGGGATGGTGAGCTTCGCCGCGCGTTCGACCTCGCGGACCACGTCGTCGACGGTGAGCCGGTCGACGCCCGGCATCGAGGCGACTGGCGCGCTGCGGCCCTGCGCGACAAACAGCGGCCAGATCAGGTCGTCGGTGGTCAGCACATTCTCGCGCACCATGCGCCGCGCCCATTCGGTGCGCCGGTTGCGGCGAAGACGCGTGCTGAGGTCGAGCGATGGCGCGGCTTCGCCCCTGGCCTCGGCCGGGACGACGCGGACGCGGGATTCAAGCGGGCGGCCGTATTTGATGGCCATGACTCTTCACCTTCTCACTGACAAGGGGTTATAGCGTTTTGACGCAGTCGATGACAGGCTGAGTTATGGATTTCGACCTCACCGAGGATCAGCGCGCCTTTCAGGCCACCGCGCGGCAGTTCGCCCGCGACGAGATGGCGCCGAACGCCCGGGACTGGGACGAGAACTCGACATTTCCAATTCCGCAGCTCCGCGCCGCCGCGGCGCTAGGCTTCGGCGGCATCTATGTGAAGGACGACGTCGGCGGCTCCGCGCTGAGCCGGCTCGACGCCACTCTCATCTTCGAGGAACTGGCGCAGGGCTGCACCTCGACCGCGGCCTATATCTCGATCCACAACATGGCGGCGTGGATGATCGACGGCTTCGGCGGGCGAGCCGCAGCGCAACAAATTCCTGCCGAAGCTCTGCACCATGGAGCATTTCGCCAGCTATTGCCTGACCGAGCCGGACGCCGGCTCCGACGCCGCAAGCCTGAAGACCAAGGCCGTGCGCGACGGCGACCACTACGTGCTGAACGGATCGAAAGCGTTCATCTCCGGCGGCGGCGTCTCCGACATCTATGTCTGCATGGTGCGGACCGGCGGGGCGGGACCGAACGGCATCTCCTGCATCGTGGTCGAGAAGGGCACGCCCGGCCTGTCGTTCGGCGCGCAGGAGAAGAAGCTCGGCTGGAAATCGCAGCCGACCGCGATGGTCAATTTCTCCGATTGCCGGGTGCCGGCGGCAAACCTGATCGGCAACGAGGGCGACGGCTTCAAGATTGCGATGGCCGGCCTCGACGGCGGACGGCTCAACATCGCCGCCTGCTCGATCGGTGGCGCGCAATTCTGCCTCGACCGCACCATCGAATACATGCGCGAGAGGAAGCAGTTCGGCTCGCGGCTGTCGGACTTCCAGGCGTTGCGCTTTCGCATCGCCGATTACGCGACCGAGCTCGAAGCCGCACGGCTGATGGTGCGCCGCGCCGCGGTCGCGGTCGGCGGCAAGGAGCCCGCCGGCACGAGGCTTGCCGCGATGGCCAAGCGCTTTGCCACCGACATCGGCTTCGAGGCGGTCAACGGCTGCCTGCAACTGCACGGCGGCTACGGCTATCTCCGCGACCATCCGATCGAGCGCGTGCTGCGCGACGTCCGCGTCCACCAGATCCTCGAAGGCACCAACGAAGTGATGCGGCTGATCGTCAGCCGCGACATGCTCGGGAACTGAGCGTGGCGGACAATTCCGAAATCCTGTTCGATCGCCGCGGCACCGCGGGTCTGGTCACGCTGAACCGGCCGCAGGCGCTCAACGCCGTGACGCTCAACATGGTGCGGGCGCTGCGGCACCAGTTGGACGAATGGCGACGCGATCCGTCGGTGACGCGGGTGGTGCTGACCGCGGCTGGCGGCCGTGCGTTCTCGGCCGGCGGCGACATCCGCGCGCTCTACGACGCCGGCACGAGTGGCCGCCACGCCGAGATGCTGGATTTCTACGGCGAGGAATATCAGCTCAACACCATCATCAAGCACTACCCGAAGCCGTACGTGTCGCTGATCGACGGCATCGTCATGGGCGGCGGGGTCGGACTGTCGGTGCACGGCTCGCATCGCGTGGCCGGCGACCGCTATTCGTTCGCCATGCCGGAGGTGTCGATCGGGTTCTTTCCCGATGTCGGCGCAACCTGGTTCCTGCCGCGATTGCCGGGCGAACTCGGCGCCTATTGTGCGCTCAGCGGCGACCGGGTTGGCGCCGCCGATGCCGTCGTGGGCGGCATTGCCACCCACCGCGTCGCCTCGTCGCGCTTTGCCGAGCTGGCGGATGCGCTTTGCGGCGCGGTGCCGGTCGATGCAACGCTCGCGGCGTTTGCCGAGCCGGCCGCGGAGGGCAGGCTGCATCGCGGCGCGATCGACCGGCTGTTCCAGGGCAGCCGGGTGGAAGACATCCTTGCCGCCCTCGATGCCGACGGCTCGGAGTTCGCGACCGCGGCGGCCAAGACCTTGCGCGCCAAATCGCCGACCTCGCTGAAGCTTGCGCTGGCGCAGGTGCGCGCCGGTTCCAGCCTGACATTCCAGGCGTGCATGGCGACCGAATTCCGCATAGTGTCCCGCGTCATTCATGGCCACGACTTCTATGAAGGGGTGCGCGCGGTGATCGTGGACAAGGACAATGCTCCGCGCTGGCGGCCGGCCGCGCTGGCGGAGGTCTCGGGCGCCGAGGTCGCGCGCCATTTCGCCGCTCTTAGCGATGGCGAATGGCGAGCGCCCGACCTCGACGCGACATGAGCGATCAGCCCACCCCGCCGCGTCCGCCGGCCCCGCGTCCCGCCGCTGCCAAACCGAATGCGCCTGCGCCGGCAAGTGCGCCTGCGGCGGCAAGTGCGCCCGTCAAGGCGCGGACCAATCCGCCGGCCCCGACCGGCGCGCAGGCCGATGCGCTGCAGAAGGCGGCCGACGCCATCATGTCGCCCGGCGATCCGGTCCGCAATCTGGAGCCGGTGCACGCCGACGAGCCGGAAATCCGCGAGCCGCGATGGACCGGCCGGCTGGTGATCTTCCTCCGCGTCATGGCGGTGTTTTCCATGGCCAAGGGCCTTTATCACTGGGCGGTGATATCCGGGGTTGCCGGTCCGACGGATGGCTTCGAATATCAGCCGACGCCGTGGCAGACCGCGACGGTGTTCTTTGCCGTGATTGATCTGGTCGCAGCCGTCGGGCTATGGCTCGCCGCCGCCTGGGGCGCGGTGGTCTGGCTCACCGCCTGTGTCTCGATGGCGGCGGTCGAAGTGTTCTTCCCGCAAGTCTATGGCGGCCGGTTGGCCGTGGTAGGAACCGAGGGCCTGCTGCTGTTCGCCTATCTGTTCCTCGCCATCCAGTCGGCCCGGGAGCATCCGAATTGATGGAGAGGACGATGAACCGCCGCGAAATCCTCAAAGCCGGAGTTGGCTCGCTGGCCGCCGCCGCGGCGCTTCGGCCGATCGCGGCGCAGGCTACGGACTGGCCGACCAAATCGATCCGGGTGGTGGTGCCCTACGCCGCGGGTTCCGCCACCGACCTCGTGCCGCGCACCGTGTTCGAGCAGGTCGGCCGCCAGGTCGGGCAATCGTTCGTTGTCGAGAACCGTCCCGGCGGCGGCACCACGATCGGCACGAACCAGGTCAAGCAGTCCGACCCGGACGGCCACACCATCCTGGTCCACTCCAACGCCATCGTCACCGTGCCGGCGATCCAGCTCAACGTGCCTTACGATCCGGTCAAGGATTTCTCCGGCCTCACCCCGCTCGGCAATGTGCCGCTGGTGCTGGTGGTGGCGCCGAGCAACGGCATCAAGACGGTCCAGGAGCTGGTGGCGAAGGCCAAGGCCAAGCCTGGCGAGATCAATTACGCCGCCGCAGGCATCGGCACGCCGCCGCATCTGGCGATGGAGCGTTTTCGTCTCGCGGCGGGCTTCGAGGGTCAGCTTGTGCCGTTCAAAGGCTCCCCCGAGGCACTGACAGAGACGATGACCGGCCGCATCGATATGTACTTCGCCCCGATCACGCCCGCGCTGCCGCTGATCCACGGCGGCAAGCTGCTGGCGCTCGCAGTGTCGAGCAGCAAGCGCGCGACGGCGCTGCCCGATGTGCCGACCACCCTAGAAAGCGTGCCCGAGTCCGACCTGGACTTCTGGGTCGGCGCTTTCGTTCCGAAGAAGACGCCCCGCGACGTGGTGGCCAAGATGCACGACGAGATCGTCAAGGCGCTGAACAACCCGGCCACCAAGGAAAAGCTGACCACGCTCGGTGTTGAGCCGATGATCATGGAGCCGGACGCCTTCGACGCCCGCATCGCCAAGGAGGCCGAGATCGCCGTGAAGCTCGCCAAGGCGGCCAACATTCAGCCGCAGTAAAAGACAGCCGCAAGGGGAGGGCGCATGGCGACGATCGGCTTCATCGGCCTGGGCAATATGGGTTTGCCGATGGCGCAGAACCTCATCAAAGCGGGACACGCGGTGCAGGGCTTCGACGTGAGCAAGGCCCAGGCCGATGCGCTCGCGGCGTCCGGCGGCCAAGTCGCTGCGAGCGTCAGGGCTGCCGCGAGCGGTGTCGACACCGTCATCACCATGCTGCCGGCCGGCTCGCACGTGCGCGAAGTCTATCTCGACGGAGGCGGCGTGCTGTCGGCGGTGCGGCCCGGCACCTTGCTGATCGATTCATCCACCATCGACGTGGCAACCGCGCGGACGGTCGCTACGGCCGCCGACAAGAAGGGCTTGGCGATGCTGGACGCGCCGGTGTCCGGCGGCACCGGCGGCGCGCAGGCCGGCACGCTCACCTTCATGTGCGGCGGCAGCGACGACGCTTTCTCTCGCGCGAAACCGCTGCTGGAAAAGATGGGCAAGACCATTGTGCATGCCGGAGGGGCGGGCAACGGGCAGGCCGCCAAGATCTGCAACAACATGGTGCTTGGCGTGTCGATGATTGCGGTGTCGGAGGCGTTCGTGCTGGCGGAGAAGCTCGGCCTCGACGCCCAGAAGCTGTTCGACATCTCGTCGAAATCATCGGGCCAGTGCTGGTCGTTGACGACCTATTGCCCGGTGCCGGGGCCGGTGCCGACGTCGCCGGCCAACCGCGACTACCAGGCCGGCTTCACCGCGGCGATGATGCTGAAGGACCTCAAGCTTGCCCAGCAGGCGGCGACCGCGGCGGGCGCGCAAACCCCGCTCGGCGCCGATGCTGCGAAGATTTACGAGCAGTTCGTCGAAGCAGGCGAGGGGCCGCGCGATTTCTCCGGCATCATCCGTTTCATCCGGGGCCGCTAGCCGCCGCGTCCGTATTGGAATACCGGAACACGGAACTTTTTGAACCCAGGGCGGTTGGTGGCCCGGAGACAATCCCACGACGAAGTCCGAGAACAGGAGCGCGCGATGGCTGCAGCCGCTGCCGTCCATGTCACCGCTGTGCCTCCGCCCTCGGGCCGGAAGGTGCCGTGCGAGAAGTGCCCGCTGCGGGCGAAGGAGTGCCTGCGCGAATTCACCGCGAAGGAGCTCGAGTTCGTCTCCACCTTCAAATCCGGCGAGCTCAATGTCGAAGCCGGCACCAACATCCTGCTGCAAAGCACCAACAGCGCCCACCTCTACACTCTGCTGGCCGGCTGGGCGTTCCGCTACAAGACCCTTTCGGATGGGCGCCGGCAAATCCTCAACTATGCGCTGCCGTCCGATCTGATCGGGCTGCAAGGTTCCGTCAACGACGAGATGCAGCATTCGGTGGAAGCGCTTACCGACGTGACGCTGTGCGTGTTTCCGCGCGAGAAGCTGTGGGACCTGTACAAGGATTATCCGGCGCTGGCCTTCGACATCACCTGGCTCGCGGCACGCGAGGAGCAGATGCTCGACGAGGGATTGCTCAGCGTCGGCCGGCGCACCGCCGTGGAGCGGCTAGCCTATCTGCTGCTGACGCTGTTCCAGCGAGCCGAAGAGATCGGGTTGACCAAGGGCGACACGATCCAATTCCCGTTCACTCAGCAGCATGTCGCCGACACGCTTGGCATGTCGCTGGTGCACACCAACAAGACGCTGCAGCGGCTCAACGCCAGCAAGACGATGCGCTGGAAGGACCGGCGCTTCGAAATCCTCGATCGCGAGGCATTGACGAAGATCGCCAACTACGAGACGACCGCGCCGCGCACGCGGCGGCCGTTTATCTAAATTCTCCTCGCTATATCAAATTTAGTAGTCGATGGCCGCGCGCCCCGCCTAATGTCCCGCTGATTCCAGCGGAGTGCAGGCGCGTGCCCAAGATCGTCACCCAGTGTCCCGTTACCGGACAGCCGATCGATACCGGCATCGAGATCGACGAGGTGTCATTCTCGTCGCTTACCGATTTCGTCGGCAAGATATTCTGCCCCGATTGCGATGCCGAGCATGAGTGGTCGAAGCAGACCGCCTCGGTGGTCGATGACGAGCGGCCGAAACCCTGAAACTGCGGGAATTGGCGCGGCCGCCACGGTGAACGCGGGATGAATCAATCCCGGCAAATCCAATCAATACCTGGGATTCACCATCGCCGATAAACTGAAATTTTATCCTGTAATTTAAGCCGATCTTCAACCGCCGCCTCTATGGTCGCGTGATCGACGGGAAAACAGGGCCCGTCGCGCGTAACAAAAAATATTACGGGAAGGCGTCACGATGAAGACCGTCATGAAAACGGTCGAGCCCGCCGAGCGACAGGCGAAGTTCGACAATATCCGGCCGCTCTATCTCGACGCGCTGACACTCGTCGAGCGGCTGCATCGGCGCTTGCTCGATGTGATCAAGGACGAGTTCGACCGGCGCGGCCGCTCCGACATCAATTCGGTGCAGGCGCTGCTGCTCTACAATATCGGCGACAAGGAGCTGACCGCGGGCGAGCTGCGCACCCGCGGCTACTATCTCGGCTCCAACGTCTCCTACAATCTGAAGAAGCTCGTCGAGATGGGCTTCCTCGATCACCAGCGATCGAGGGTCGATCGCCGCTCGGTGCGCATCCGTCTGACCGATTCCGGCCGCGAGGTCCGCGACATCGTCGAGAACCTCTACCAGAAGCACGTGCGCACGGTGGAGCAGGTCGGCGGCATCACCGCCGACGAGTTCGCGACCTTGAACAAGTCGCTGCACCGGCTCGAGCGGTTCTGGACCGACCAGATCCTTTACCGCCTCTAGCCAAGATCGCGTCAACGCGAAGCCCGCGTCGGCCGATCCCCAAATCTTCCGCCGCGAATCCAGGCCCCCGGGATTTCCTCCCCCGGGGGTCTGGTGCGTTTGGCGTCCGCGGATCGTCGGAGGGTCAGAAATTCAGCCGGTCCAGCGGGCACGCGATCCTGACGTTCAGGCCGCGGGCGCTCCTGTCGTGTTCGATGGTGCCGCCAAGTCCCGAAATGGTTGTTTCGATCAGGGTGGTGCCGAAGCCGCTCTTGGCCCGGGGCTGAGGAATGGCCGGGCCGCCGATCTCCTGCCAGTCCAGCACGACACTGGGGCCGTCGATTTTCCACGCAACGCGACCGATCCGCTCTCCGAGCTGCAGGAGCCGTACTTGGCGGCGTTGGTGGCCAGTTCATGAAACACCAGCGCGATGCTGTTGGTCGCGTGCTCGCCCAGCGCCAACGGCGGCCCGTCGATCTCGGGCTCGCGATAGGGTCGCAGCACCGTACGGATCACCTGCGCCAGATCGACACCCTTGGCGTCGTGGACGGCGCTGAACGATCGCTGCACCAGGGTATGGGCCTCGGACAGGGCATGCAGACGCCCGGTCAAATTTTCGGTCATCTGCTCTTTGGTACTGCTGCTGCGCGAGGTCATGCGGACCAGACTGTCGGTCACCGCGAGCAGGTTCTTGACCCGGTGGCTCATTTCCTTGGTCAGAACCTCCTGTTGCTCCAGCGCCGTCTTCAACTGCGTGTCGGCCTGAATCATCCGCAAAGCCACGCCTGAGAACACGGCCAGTTCGGCCATGACGCGGGCGTGCCCGGCGTTGAAGTGTTGCCCCTCCTTGGCGACGACCCAAAGTGTTCCGAGCGGGGTCTTGCCGTTGATCAGGAGCGGAACGAGCAGCACCTCGGGGACAACGATGTTGGCGTTTGCGATCCAATCGTAGGCGCGCTCCGGATGCGCCATCAGGATCGCGTCGCCGCGATCGAGGCACACGCCGCAGGGGCTGTGATTTCTCGGCGTCGTCGCATGCTCGAACACGGCAAGCTTGCCCTGAAGTCCGAGCCAGCGGAATACAGCGCCGTCGAGAACGCTGACCCCGGCCGAGTCCGCGTCGCAAATCTGCATCGCCAACGCGACGAGACGTGGCAGCACCTCGGCGGGATGGTCCGCCATCTGGTGCGCGAGATCCTGGATCGCGAGCTTCTCACGAAGGTAATCGGGCTCGGGAGTGGCGCGCGTCAGCAGTTCATCCGTGATGAACACCTCCGCAACACTCGCCGGGACGCCGAGAATTTGCTCCATGGTGATTATTTATACCACGCCAGGCGACGTTAGGAGGGGCGTCGGCATCGGAACTTGGTGCGTGCATGATTTGACACATCGTTGATCCGAAGTGTCAGGTTGGGAACAGAAGGCCTTGCGCAAGACTTGGACCATCGGGGCTTGTGAGTGGAGCGTGTTCTTGGTCACTGTCCTTGTCGTCGAAGACGAACCCTTGCTCAGGCTGAACATCAGTGAAGAGCTGAGGGAGGAAGGCTATCGGGTCGTCGTGGTGGCGAATGCCGACGACGCCATCCAGGAACTTGAAACCAGAACCGACATCCGCACCATCTTCACCGATATCCGCATGCCGGGCTCCATGGATGGGCTGAAGCTTGCCGCCGCCGTTCGGAACCGCTGGCCCCCCATCAACATCGTCATCACCACCGGAACGACGCCACCGTCGCCGGACCAGATGCCGGACCACAGCATCTTCCTGCCGAAACCGTACCGCCGCGCTGACGTGGTCGGGGCGCTGCGGTCCTTCGGGTAGATTTTGGGCCGCGTCAGCCCGCCGCAGACCGTATCTCCGTCACAAAATCGCCTATTCCCGGTCCTATTGCCCGCGATAACGGGAACTTGTCGGGCGCGGACCGCCGCCTTTTGCTAAAATCCGCGCGGTGTGGGATTCGGGGAAGTCATGACCAAATTATTCGACCACGGCGACCTAAGCCGTCGCGCGCTGCTGCACCGCTTGGCCGCCGGGCTTGCCGCCGGCCTGACCGTGTCCCAGGCGTTTGCGCAGGACGACACGCTGCAGGCGCTGATCGACCAGAACCAGGGCAACGACTTCGGCCAAAGCTTCGACGCCGGCTCCCGCACCATCCAGATGCCGAAGGCGTCGCTGCCGACCTTGTCGCCTGCGACCGTGCAGCACACCGAGCAGGCGATGGTGCAGTTCGAAGGCATCGTGGCCAAGGGCGGCTGGCCGGAGGTCGCGCAAAGCGACCGTCTCCGTCTCGGCAGCCGCCATCCGGCGGTGATCGCGCTCCGCCAGCGTCTCGCCATCTCAGGCGACCTCGACGTCCACGCCGGGGTGTCCGACATCTACGATTCCTACGTCGAGGCCGGCGTCCAGCGCTTCCAGGCCCGCAGCGGTCTCCTGGTGGACGGCATCGCCCGCGACCAGACCTTGAAGTCGATGAACGTGCCGGCCGCGGTTCGGCTCCAGCAGCTTCGCACCAACCTGGTGCGGCTGCGCAGTCTGAGCGGCAATCTCGGCCCCCGCCATGTCGTGGCCAACATCCCGGCGGCACGGATCGAGGCCATCGAGGGCGGCATTGCGGTGTCGCGCCACACCGCAGTCGCCGGCAAGCCGGATCGGCCGTCGCCTGACATCAACTCCAAGATCGTCGAGGTCAACTTCAATCCATACTGGACCGTGCCAGCGTCGATCGTGCGGAAAGATCTCATCCCGAAGATGCAGGCCGAGCCGGACTATCTCGTCAGCAACCACATCCGCATCTTCGACATGCGGGGCGACGAGCTGACGCCGTCGCAGATCAACTGGTATTCGGAAGAGGCAACGAACTACCGCTTCAAGCAAGACCCGGGCGATTTCAATTCGCTCGGCTCGATGCGCATCAACTTCCCGAGCAAGGACGGCGTGTATATGCACGACACGCCGTCGAAGGGGCTGTTCGGCGAGGACATGCGCTTCCATTCATCCGGCTGCATGCGCGTGCAAAACGTCCGCGAACTGGTGAACTGGCTCCTGCAAGAGACGCCGAACTGGTCGCGCCAAGAGATCGACGCTGTCGTCAAGAGCGGCGAGCGCAAGGACGCGCGGCTGTCCAAGCCGGTGCCGCTGTACTGGGTCTATGTCACCGCCTGGGCGACGCCCGACGGCATCATCCAGTTCCGCGAGGACATCTACAACCGCGACGGGATCGGCGCTCCGACCGTGTCGGTGCCGACCAAGCGGACTTAAACCTTCCCCAGCGCCTTCCGCACCTCGGGCGCCACCTTGGTGCCGAGCAATTCGATCGAGTGCATCAGCTTGGCATGCGGCAGCGTGCCGACGCTCATCTGCATCAGATAGCGGCTGTGACCGAGCGCCTCGTGCTGGCGCAGGATTTTGTCGATCACCTCCTGCGGCGAGCCGACCGCGAGATGGCCTTTCGGCGACCGCCCGGCGTCGAAATGCTCGCGTGAGGTCGGCGGCCAGCCGCGCTCGCGGCCGATGTGGGTCATCTGGGCGGCGTAGCTCGGGAAGAAATCGTCGGCGGCTTGCTGGGACGTATCGCCGACAAAGCCGTGGGTGTTGATGCCGAGCGGCAGCGCCGCGGCGTCGTGGCCGGCATGCGCTGCCGCCTGGCGAAACAGATTGACGAACGGCGCGAACCGTTCCGGCAGTCCGCCGATGATGGCGAGCGCCATCGGCAGGTTGAGCGAGCCGGCGCGGATCGCCGATTGCGGATTACCGCCGACGGCGACCCAGATCGGGATGGTGTGCGGGGTGCGGGGATAGATGCCCTGATCCTGCAGCGGAGCGCGATGCGCGCCCTGCCACGTCACGCGCTCATGGTCACGGATTGTCACGAGGAGTTCGAGCTTCTCGGCGAACAGTTCGTCGTAGTGGTTGAGGTTGTAGCCGAACAGCGGGAACAACTCGATGAATGAGCCGCGCCCGGCCATGATCTCGGCGCGGCCGTTGGAAATCAGATCGAGCGTTGCAAACTGCTCATAGACCCGCACCGGATCGTCCGAGCTCAACACCGTCACCGCCGTGCTCAGCTTGATCGTCTTGGTCCGTTCGGCGCCCGCCGCCAGCATGATCGCCGGTGCCGATCCCAGGAAATCCGGCCGGTGATGCTCGCCGATGCCGAACACCTCGAGGCCGACCTGATCGGCAAGCTCGATCTCCTCCATCAGGTCGCGCAGCCGCTGCACCGGCGACAGCGTCTGCCTGGTCGCCGGGTCGGGGGTGTTCTCGACGAAGGTGTAGACGCCGATCTGCATTCGGGAGGCCTTTCGGGCGGCAAATTGCCCGCACTTCGGAGCGATAGTCAAAGGGTGTGCCCGGGCGCTACATTCGGCGGCATGATCGTGCCTGGCGCCATCGACTGCGACGTCCATCCAACCGTGCCGGACAACAGCGCGTTGCTGCCCTATCTCGACGAGTTCTGGCGGGAGTCGGTGGTCTCGCGCGGCATGAATTCGCTGGAGTCGATCAGCTATCCGACCCGGTCGCCGCTGACGTCGCGGCCGGAATGGCGCGGCAAGGACGACTTTGCCGCGACCGACCCCAAGGAGCTCGCGGCCCAGGTGTTCGACCGGTGGAAGGCCGGGACCGCGATCCTCAATTGCCTCTACGGCGTGCAGCTCGTGTACAGCGAGGACATGGCGAAGGCGTTCTGCAGCGCGCTCAACGACTACGTCGCCAAGGAATGGCTCGACCGCGATCCGCGGCTGCGCGGCTCGATCGTGGTGCCGATGCAGAACGCCGAATACGCCGTCGACGAGATCGAGCGCTGTGCCAAGGACAAGCGCTTCGTGCAGGTGCTGGTGCTGACGATGCAGGAGGTGCCGCTCGGCCGGCGGCACTATCTGGCCGGTCTACGCCGCCGCGATCCGCCACGGGCTGCCGATCGGCATTCATGCAGGCTCCGCCTATCGCAACCCGGTGACGGCGCTTGGCTGGCCGACCTGGTACATCGAGGACTATGCCGCCCAGTCGCAGGGCTTCCAGTCGCAGGTCGCCAGCCTGATCACCGAAGGCGTGTTTGCCAAGCATCCCGAACTGAAGGTCGTGCTGCTCGAATCGGGAGTGACGTGGCTGCCGGCGTTCCTTTGGCGGTTCGACAAGTTCTGGCGGGGGCTTCGGACTGAGGTTCCGTGGGTGGACCGCGCCCCTTACGAGATCGTGCGCGACCATTTCCGCCTGACGATTCAGCCGCTTGATGCCCCGGACGACCCACATGCGGTGGAACGGGCCATCGAACATCTGCGTTCCGATGATATACTGCTCTATGCGTCGGACTATCCACATTGGCAGTTCGACGGCGACAACGTGATGCCGGCCGGAATTTCCCCGGCGCTTCGGCGCAAGATCGCGATCGACAATCCGCTCGCGACCTATGCCCGGCTCAAGGAGGACGCGCTATGAACATCGAGCTCAGGGCGAAAGACCGCGTTCAGCAGAGCAAGCTTTCAATCATCGACTGCGACTTCCACCCGCGCATCACGCAGGAGCAGCTCAAGCCGTTCCTGACCAATCAATGGTGGAGCTATCTGCAGACCTACGGCAACCGCCAGCGCCATGGCCAAGCCAAGGGCTACAACTACCCGAAGATCGCGCCGCAGGCGTCGCGCCGCGACGCCTGGCCGCCAACCGGCGGTCCGCCCGGCAGCGATGTCGACTTCTGCCGCGAGCAGCATCTCGATTTCTACGGCATCGACCACGCTATCCTGACGCCGCTGGGTTCGTCGACGGGCAACGGCGATCAGAACGTCGAGCTGTCGATTGCGCTCGCATCGGCCGCAAACGACGGCCAGCTTGCCCATTGGAACGCCAAGGAGCCGCGGCTCAAGGCGTCGATCGTGGTGCCTTACGAAGATGGTGCAGCATCGGCCACTGAGATTCGCAAGCGTGCCGGCAACAAAGCGTTTTCGCAGGTGTTCATGCTGAGCAAGATCGCGGAGGCTCACGGGCGCAAGCGCTACTGGCCGATCTACGAGGCGGCCGTCGAGTCCGGGCTGCCGGTCGGCATCCATGCCTTCGGCTACGGCGGCTTTCCGCTGACCAATTCGGGTCATCCGTCGTTCTACATCGAGGAGATGACCGAGCACGCCACCGGCGCGCAAGCCATGGTTACCTCGATGATCATGGAAGGCATCTTCGAGCGCTGGCCGGAACTGAAGATCGTGCTGATCGAATGCGGCTTCGGCTGGCTGCCGGCGCTCGGCTGGCGCCTCGATAAGCACTGGAAGCGGCTCAAGGATGAGGTGCCGCATCTGAAGATGGCGCCGTCGGAGTACATCAAGAAGCACTTCTGGGTGACGACTCAGCCGATGGAGGAGACCGAGAACCCGGAGCATCTGCTCGACGTGATGAACTGGATCGGCTTCGACCGGATCATGTTCTCCAGCGATTACCCGCACTGGGATTTCGACGACCCGTTCGTTTCGCTGCCGCCTTCTCTGACCGCGGAGCAGCGCAACATGATCTTTGCCGGCAACGCGCGGGCGCTGTACCGGCTGGATTGATGGCCAATATCTTGAATGGCTAAGAAACACGTCGTCGCCGCCACGAGCGAAATCCCGCTGGGCGGCCGCAAGCTTGTCACCGCCGACGGCCGCGCCATCGTCGTGTTCAACCTTGGCGGTGAGTTCTTCGCGCTGTCCAACCGCTGTCCGCATCGCGGTGGCCCGCTGTGCCAGGGCAGTCTCACCGGCCTCATCCTGTCCGACGAGCCCGGTCACTACGACTACACCCGCCGCGGCGAGATCATCCGCTGCCCCTGGCATAACTGGGAGTTCGACGTTCGCACCGGAAAGTCCTGGTGCGATCCGGACAAGATCAAGGCGCGCCGCTTCGGCGTCTCGGTGGAGAAGGGCGCCAAGCTGATCGAGGGGCCGTACGTCGCCGAGACCTTCCGCGTCAGCGTCGAGGACGACTACGTGGTGGTTGAGGCGTGAGCCGCTACACCTCGCCGAGAATCTCCCGCCGCCGGCGCTCGGACGCGTCGGCATAGCGGCGCAGCACATAGGCCTCGGTCAGCAACCCGACCACCCGGCGCTGCAGATCGACGACGGCGAGCGCTTCGGCCTCGGTGCGCTCGAACGCGCGGGCGGCCTCCTGGATGTTCATCGGCGTCGTCAGCACGATGTCGGCGTCGCGCAGCAGTGGCGCGATCGTGCTCGTCTTTTCGTCGAGCTCGCCGTAGGCATCGGCGACGATAATGATGCCGGCGTAGGTGTCGCGCTCGTCGACAGCCACCGCGCGCGTTGCCGAGCCGAGCGGATAGTCGTGCTTGAACACCTCGATCGGGGTGTCCTTCGACACGGTCTTGATGTCCGGTCGCATCATGCGGCCCACCGTAAGATCGCGGATCCAGCCGACGTCGGCGGCGCTGCGAATGGTCTCGCCGCGGAGATGAAATCGCCAGGTCGCAAACGAGTAGCCGAACAGCTCGCGGGTCAGCAGGTTGGCGATGATGACGGCGATCAGAACGGTAGCCGCGAGCCAGAAGTCGCCGGTATTCTCCAGCACGATGAAGGTGACCGCGAGCGGCGCGCCGATCACCGAGGCGGTCAAGGCGCCAAGCCCGAGGATGGCATAGATGTCGGCATCGAGATGAAGCGCCGGCCATAGGTCATTCAGCTCGGCAGCGAACAGCCGGCCGCCGAGCGCGCCGAGCAGCAGCGAGGCAAAGAACAGCCCGCCGCGAAAGCCCGAGCCGAGCGACACGACGGAGGCGGCGGACTTGAACAGCAGGAGGCTGCCGACCGCGGTCAGCGGCATCTGCAGCATCGCGGTGACATGCAACGCGCCGTGGCCGGATGACAGCACCTGCGGCGTCAGCAGCGCGAGTGCGCCGACGATGAGCCCGCCGATGACGGGACGGGTCGACGCGGGAATCCGCAAGCTCGTCATCAGCCGCTCCCACAGCGCGACGCAGCGCATCAGCGCGATGCCGAACAGGCCGGCGGCGACGCCGAGGATGCTGGCGATGATCAGATCGCGTAGCGTCAATGTGTTGAGCGTGCCGGCGACGATGCCGAGCGAAACGGGCGCGAAATACTGCGTGACGATGTAGCCATTCAAAGCGGCTATGCCGACCGGCGCGAGGCTACCCGCGCTATAGCTGCCGATGATCAGCTCGAAGGCATAGAAGGCGCCGCCGAGCGGCGAGGCGAACGCGCCGGCGATGGCCGCGGCCGCGCCGCAGCCGACCAGCAGGCGGAGGTCGTTGCGGCGCAGATGGAACATGCGGCCGACCCACGATGCTGCGCCGCTGCCGAGCTGGCTGTAGCCGGCTTCGAGGCCGACCGAGGCGCCGACGCCGCTCGACAGCACGGTCTGCGCCGCGACGATCAGGCTGTCGCGGATCGACATCCGCCCGCCGCGCAGCGCATTGGCCTCGATCGGGTCGACCGGGCTTTCCGGCCGCCACCGCGACTGCAAATAGAAAGTGAAGCCGAGGATGATGCCGCCCGCGGCCGGCACCAGCGCGTGCAGCGGCTCGATCGCGGTGATGGCGGACAGCCGCTCGCCGCTCGGCAAGCCGAAAAACCGGGCGTGCATGAAATTGACGGCTATGCCCATCACCACGACGCCAAGCCCACCCAGCACGCCGACCGCCGCGGCCAGCACGATGATGCTGATTTCGCGGGCGCGCACGAAGGCGCGCAAACGCGGCGGCGCCCGGAAGGGCAGGTCGGTCTCCGTCATCGACGGTTTTTGCGCCCGCTTCCAAGCCAATGCAATCGTTCCAGGCGGCTTAACCTCAGGAAGGAGCGCGAGCCCGGCACGCGTTGCCAGTGGCGGACCGCTCCACTAGCCTGACGATGCGACCGGTCGAGGCGAGGGCGTCATGAAGTTCCACTTTTTTCACCTGATGCCCTATCCCGAATTGCCGCGCGGACTTCCGCGAGACCAACCGCTCGGTCTGGGTCGACGTGCCCTCCAAGCTGTTCGATCCCGCGGTCGGCCACCGCGCCTACAACGACTATCTCGACGAGCTCGAATACGCGGCGACCGTCGGCTTCGACGGCATCTGCGTCAACGAGCACCACCAGAACGCCTACGGCTTGATGCCGTCGCCGAACCTGATGGCGGCGGCGCTGGCGCGGCGCACCAGCGGCGTGAAGCTCGTCCTGATGGGCAACTCGGTCGCGCTGTACAACCCGCCGACCCGCGTCGCCGAGGAGATGGCGATGCTCGACGTGCTGTCCGGCGGCCGCCTGGTCGCGGGCTTCCCGGTCGGCACGCCGATGGACACGACCTTTTGCTACGGGCAGTCGCCGGCGACCTTGCGCGAGAAATACCGCGAGGGCGTCGACCTGATCCTGCGCGCCTGGAGCGAGCCCGACGTGTTCTCGTTCAACGGCAAGTACACCCAGCTTCGCTACGTCAACATCTGGCCGCGCCCGATGCAGAAGCCGCGGCCGCCGGTCTGGGTGCCGGGCGGCGCCAGCGTCGAGACCTGGGATCTCTGCCTCGACAAGGATTTCCTGTACGCCAACCTGTCCTACTTCGGCTACCAGGAGGGCCAGAAGATCATGGACGGCGTTCTGGCACGCGGTCGAGCGGCGCAACATGCCGAAGCAACCCGTACCGCGCCGGCTTCCTGCAGTTCATCGCGGTCGCCGACAGCGACGCCGAGGCCGAGCGGCTCTACGCCGAGCCGGCGCTGTATTTCTACCGGCGCTGCCTGCACATCTATCCGGGCTTTGTGAATCCGCCGGGCTACATGTCGATGGCGACGCTCAAGGCCGGCATCGAGGGCCAGGTCTCGCGCATCACCAACCGCGCCGGCGCGCGCGCCGAGATGGCGACCCTGTCGTGGAAGGACCTGGTCGAGCGCGGCTATCTGGTCGCGGGCAGTCCGGCGACGGTCGCCGACCGCATCAACGACATGGCCGACAAGCTGAACGTCGGTCATCTGATGACGCTGCTGCACTTCGGCAACATGACGAAGGAGACCACGCATCTACAACACGCGGATGTTCGCCGAGAAGGTGATCCCGCGGCTGCGCCCGCGCTTTTCGCGAGTGGGAGGACAACTGGTTTCCGCGCGAGGCCGCTACGGCGGATGCGCCATCGCTCAGCCGCGAGCCGGTGCCGGCGAAATGAACAGCGAGATCGTGAACCTGCCGAACGGACGCCGCTGGCAGGTCTATACCGGCGGCGAGGGACCGGACATCCTGTGGCTGCATGGCCTGCGCGGCGTCGATCCGGCCGATCCGCTGCTCGCGGCGCTTGCAGAAGCACTACCGCATCACCGCCCCGGTCGCGCCCGGCTTCAACGATCTCGATGAGCTTGCCGCGGATCGACAACATCCACGAGCTCGCGCTCGACTACGACGACCTGATCGACGGCCTGGGACTGGTAGGGTTTCAGCCTGATCGGTCATTCGTTCGGCGCGATGATCGCCGCCGAGATCGCCGCGCATTTTCCATCGGCCGCGCCGAGCGGCTGGTGCTGATGGCGCCGTTCGGACTGTGGAACGACGGCTATCCGGTGGCGGACATTTTCGCCATGCCCTACACGCAGATCGACGACATCCTCTGGCACGACCCGGTCGCGCGCGAGCGTTTCGCGCCGAAGGTGGTGCCGAGCTGCCGACGCCGAAGGAGGCGGCGGCGCAGATGGTCAAGCTCGCCGGCAGTCTCACCGCGGTGACCAAATTCGTCTGGCCGATCCCGGACCGCGGTCTGCACCGGCGGCTGTCGCGGATCGCCTGTCCGACCTTGGTGCTGTTCGGTGCCGAAGATCGCGTGGTCTCGCCGCGCTACGCCGAGGACTTCAAGGCCGGGCTTCGCCACGGCGAGACCGCAGTGGTTGCGGGCGCGGGCCACATGCTGCCGTACGAGAAGCCGGCACAGGTGCTGGAGCTCGGTCGAACGCTTCTTGATAGCCACGCCCGCCACGGTCGCCTGAATGGGCGAGGGCGCCGACCGCGAGGTCTATTTCGAGTTCACCGCGATCGGGAACGCGGTCAAGATTGTCGCCATCGACAGCCTCACTGGCATCGAGGTCTCGGCGATGGGGCCTGCCAGCGCCTCCCAGGCCGACCTTCAGCAGCTCGCCGTGCAGAAGCTGAAAGCGCGCCTCCGGCGCGAAGGACAGCTCTGACATCAACATGTTGCGGCTGTGCGCGGCGGCCATCCAAGCCTTGGCGTGTATCCGCCGATATGGTAGGCCAAGGCCTTCCTGGAGAACCCAATGGCCGTGCCTGAAAGCGCCGCGAAAGGTGTCGCGGATTCCCTGTTTACGGCGTCGCTCGCCGACAGCGATCCGGAGGTCTTCGACGTCATCCGCAAGGAACTCGGTCGCCAGCGCGACGAGATCGAGCTGATCGCCTCGGAGAACATCGTCAGCCGCGCGGTGCTGGAAGCGCAGGGCTCGGTGCTGACCAACAAATACGCGGAAGGGCTGCCGGGCCGGCGCTACTACGGCGGCTGTCATTTCGTCGACATCGCCGAGACGCTCGCCATCGAGCGGGTGAAGAAACTGTTCGGCGCCGCGCATGCCAACGTGCAGCCGCATTCGGGCGCCTCGGCGAATGTCGCCGCGTTCTTCGCGCTGATGCAGC
Organism: uncultured Alphaproteobacteria bacterium; assembly: GCA_963785665.1. Lineage (GTDB taxonomy): Bacteria > Pseudomonadota > Alphaproteobacteria > Rhizobiales > Xanthobacteraceae > Z2-YC6860. Next base: position 28,036 of record CAWAWF010000005.1, on the reverse strand, counting down.
CGGGCGATACGTTCCTCGGCTTGAACCTTGCCGCCGGCGGGCACCTCAGTCACGGCTCGCCGGTCAATGTGTCGGGCAAGTGGTTCAAGGCGGTGCCGTACGGCGTGCGCCGCGACGACCACCGCATCGACATGGAGGAGGTGGCGCGGCTCGCGCAGGAGCACAAACCGAAGGTGATCGTCGCCGGCGGTTCGGCCTATCCGCGCATCATCGATTTCCGAAAATTCCGCGAGATCGCGGACAGCGTCGGCGCCAAGCTGATGGTCGACATGGCGCATTTCGCAGGCCTCGTCGCCGGCGGCGCGCATCCGAGCCCGTTCCCGCACGCCCATGTCGTGACGTCGACCACGCACAAGACGCTGCGCGGGCCGCGCGGCGGCTTCATCCTCACCAACGACGACGAGCTCGGCAAGAAGATCAACTCGGCGGTGTTCCCGGGCCTGCAGGGTGGCCCGCTGATGCATGTGATCGCCGCCAAGGCGGTGGCGTTCGGCGAGGCGCTACGGCCGTCGTTCCGGCTTTACGCGAAGAACGTCGCGGAGAATGCGAAGGCTCTCGCCGAGACACTGAAGAGCAAAGGGCTGGACATCGTCTCCGGCGGCACCGACACGCATCTGATGCTGGTCGACCTGCGGCCGAAGAAGCTCACCGGCAAGGTCGCCGACGTGGCGCTCGGCCGCGCCCACATCACCTGCAACAAGAACGGCATTCCGTTCGATCCCGAGAAGCCGATGGTGACCTCGGGCATCCGGCTCGGCACGCCGGCCGGCACCAGCCGCGGCTTCGGCGTCGCGGAGTTCAAGCACATCGGCGAACTGATCGCCGAAGTGCTGGACGCGCTATCGGCCAAGGGCGCCGAGGCCGACGAGGCGACGGAGGCTGCGGTGCGCGTGAAGGTGAAGGCGCTGCTGGCGCGCTTCCCGATCTATCCGGACTGAAGGGGCGAGGGGGCGATGCGTTGTCCAAGCTGCGGGTCGCTCGACACCCAGGTCAAGGATTCGCGGCCGACCGAGGATTCGGCGGCGATCCGCCGCCGCCGCGTCTGCCTGACCTGCAACTTCCGCTTCACCACCTTCGAGCGCGTGCAGCTTCGGGAACTAGTGGTGATCAAGCGGAACGGCCGCCGCGTGCCGTTCGACCGCGACAAGCTGATCCGATCGCTGTCCATCTCGTTGCGCAAACGGCCGGTCGAGCCGGAACGGGTCGAGCAACTGGTGTCGAAGATCGTCCGCGAGCTGGAAAGCATCGGTGAAAGCGAGATCACCTCGGAGACCATCGGCGAGGCGGTGATGGACAATCTGCGCACGCTGGACGATGTCGCCTATGTGCGCTTCGCCTCGGTCTATAAGAATTTCCGCGAGCCCAAGGATTTCGAGCAGGCGCTCGCCGAGCTGAGCGGCGAAGACGAGGCCAAGCCTCCGGCGGCCCGCAAATAGCGGCCTTTAGGGCGGAGCGACATCCGCGCCGGCCAGGCCGGCACGCTGCACCGATGCGCGCAGGAAGCCGTTACCGCGCGCCTCGTCGAGGAAGCGGTTGATGTAGTCGAGCTCGGCCGGCTGCCCCTTGGCAATGACCAGGGCCTGTTGCACGGAATAGAAATTGTCCGGCAAGATGCGAAGCCCCGGTGTTTTCGCGACCGCTTCGGCGAGGCGCTGGCGGCTGGCCGCATAGGCCTGGATTTCCCCGGACAGAAGCTGGCGCACGCCAAGATCGGTCGCGCCACTCGGATTGTGATTGCGCTTAAACTCGGCGTTCTTGAGTCGCCGCGCCAGCACCTGGTCGGCGACGTCACCTTCGGTCACCGCCACTCGCACCCCCGGACGGTCGACGTCCGAGGTCGTTTTCAAGGGAGAATCCGCCAGGACCATGTAGGCGTTCTGAGCAAGCAGGTGAGGGCGAGCGAAATCAACGATCTCGGCGCGATCGGCGGAATAAGCGAGGAAGCCTATATCGGCCTCGCCTGACTTGAGGCTCGCGATGATCGCTGCGACGCCGGGCACGCCATTCATTTTGAACGGCACGTTGATGCGCCGCGCCAACTCGCGGACGATATCGGCCGCCGGGCCTCGAGCCTCGCCGGTCGCCGGGTCGGCCACGGCCTGGACCGCGTTGCCGGCGATGAAGCTTCCCCGCAAGGTGCCGCTCGGGGCAAGGTCAAGCGCAACCGCGTGCGGCGGCAGTAGCAGTCCTGCCAATGCCAATCCTGCCAATGCCAATCCTGCCAATGCCACCGGCCAAGGCCACAACGGTGCGATGCAAGTGATGATCCCTTCATGAGCCAGCGCGCGGTAGTCTGTGCCGTGGACAAATGCCGCACAAGATGTTGCTTTGGGGCGGTTGGAGGCTCTTGAAGCGATGACGGATACCGCATCGGCCGATCTCCGTTTCATGCAGCTTGCGCTGGCGCTCGGCCGCCGCGGGCTTGGCCGCACCTGGCCCAATCCGGCGGTCGGCGCGGTGGTGGTCAAGGACGGCGTCATCCTCGGCCGCGGCTGGACGCAGCCTGGCGGCCGCCCGCACGCCGAGACCGAGGCGCTGAAGCGCGCCGGCAAGGACGCCAAGGGCGCCACGCTCTATGTCACGCTCGAGCCGTGCTCGCACCAGGGCAAGACGCCACCCTGCGTCGATGCCATCATCCGGGCCGGGATTGCCCGCGTGGTTGCCTCGATGGAAGACCCCAACCCGGCGGTCGCCGGACAGGGCAACGCGAAACTGCGCGAGCGCGGCGTCGTAGTCGACACCGGCCTCGGCGCGGAGGAGGCGGCCCGCACCCACGCCGGCCATGTCCGGCGGATGCGCGAGGGCCGGCCGGAGGTAATGCTGAAGCTCGCGGTGTCGGCCGACGGTAAGGCTGGCCTGGCGGGGCGGAAGCCCGCCGCGATCACCGGCGAGGTCGCGCGCACCCGCGTCCACCAGATGCGCGCCGAGACCGACGCCATCCTGGTCGGCATCGGCACCGTGCTGTCGGACGATCCGCACCTGACTTGCCGACTGCCCGGCATGATCGAGTGTTCGCCGGTGCGCGTCGTGCTCGACGCCAAGCTTCGCGTTCCCCTGGCGACCTCGATCATAGGCACCGCCCGCGATACACCGACCTGGCTGTTCACGACGCCGTCGTCGTCGGCGATGGCGGGCGACATTCTGAAGGCCAAGGGCGTCGAGGTGTTCCGCGTCGAGGGCAAGGACGGCCGGCTCGACCTTGCTGCGGTGCTGCAGGCGCTGGGCGGCCGCGGCATCACCCGGCTGATGGTGGAGGGCGGACCGACGGTTGCGGCAGCCTTCATCGAAGCCGGCCTGGTCGATGAGGCGGCGCTGTTCCGCTCACCCAAAGCGCTCGGCAAAGGCATCGAAGCGCTGGAGGGTCTGTCGCTCGACGCATTGACGGAATCGCCGAAGCTGAAATGGGTGGCCAGCGAGGAGATCGGCGGCGATACTCTCGATCTGTACGAGCGAAGGTAGATGTTTACCGGAATTGTCACCGACATCGGCGAAGTGATCGCGATCGAGCCGCGCGCCGAAGGGCTGCGCCGGCTCACGGTCGCGTGCGCGTACCCGCGCGACTCCATCGCCATCGGTGCCTCGATATCGCATTCCGGCGTCTGCCTCACGGTGGTCGAAACCGCCGCGGCCGGCAATCGCACCGCCATTTCCGTCGATACCGCTGCCGAGACGCTCCGCATGACCACCGCGGGCGCGTGGAAGCAGGGCACGCGGCTCAACCTCGAACGCGCCATGAAAGTGGGCGATGAGCTTGGCGGGCATATCGTGGCGGGCCATGTCGATGGCGTCTGCGAATTGATCTCGCGCGAAGACCTGACCGATATGGCGCGGCTGACGCTCCGCGCCCCGCGCGAGCTGATGCGCTTTGTCGCGAGCAAAGGCTCGGTGGCGCTCGACGGCGTGTCGCTCACCGTCAACGAGGTCTCCGACGAGACCTTCAGCGTGCTGATCATCCCGCACACGCTTGCGGTGACGACGCTCGGCGGGGTCAAGCCCGGCCACAAGCTCAATCTTGAGATCGACCTGATGGCGCGCTACGCCGCGCGTTTGATGGAGACCAAGATCGAGACCAAGTAGGGCGCTTGTTCCCGCGACCTCATCTTGCTACCACGCGGCCTCACAGTGAGGGATCATGGCCGCACCGAAACGTAAACCTGCCGCTAAAGAGCCGAAGCCCGCCGCGGGCGCCCGCATCCTCGTGGTCGAGGCGCGGTTCTACAACGACATCGCCGACGCGCTGCTGGCGGGCGCTTCAAAAGTGCTCGACGAGGCGAAGGCTGCCTGGGACATCATCACCGTTCCCGGCTCGCTCGAAATCGTCCCGGCCATCGCGATCGCGGTCGAAGCGGCCGAGAAGCAGAAGAAGCCCTATGACGGCGCGGTCGCGCTCGGCTGCGTGATTCAAGGCGAGACGTTCCATTTCGACATCGTGTCGATGCAATCGGCCCGCGCGTTGATCGACTACTCAGTGGCTCATCGCTTTCCCTGCGGCAACGGCATCCTCACCACCGACAACGAGGCTCAGGCCTGGGCGCGTGCCCGCATCACCGATCAGGACAAGGGCGGCGACGCCGCCCGCGCGGTGCTGTCGCTGATCGCGACCAAGCGCCAGCGCGCCAAGAAGTAGGCATATGGCGAAGCCGGCACCATCCAAGGACGGACGCCAGGCCAATCGCCGCGGCGCCGCCCGGTTGGCTGCGGTGCAGGCGCTCTACCAGATGGATCTGGCGGCGACGCCGATCAACGAGGCGCTCGCGCAGTTCGAGAGCCACTGGATCGGCCGCGAGGTCGAGGGCGAGGAATACCTGCCGGCGGAGGCCGCGCATTTTCGCGACGTGGTCCGCGGCGTGGTCGAGGATCAGCGCAAGCTCGACCCGATGATCGATCAAGCCCTGCAGAAAGGCTGGCCGCTGAAGCGGATCGAGACTGTGCTGCGCGCGATCTTGCGTGCCGGCGCCTACGAGCTCGACCGCAAGCCCGACGTGCCGGCTCGTGTCGTGGTCGCCGAATATGTCGATGTCGCCCATGCCTTCGTCGATCGCGAAGAGACAGGCATGATCAATGCGGTGCTCGATCAGCTGGCGCGGCAGCTTCGCGCCGGCGAGTTCACGGCGGGGTAGGCCGTGGCCAAGCGCGCGCGAGCAAGCGTATCCGCCGAAGACCGGCTGATCGCGCGCCATTTCAAGCCGCTGGCGCGGCATCCTGGCGCGCTTGGCCTGACCGACGACGCGGCCTTCATCGTTCCGCCGCAAGGCCACGCGCTGGTCGTCACCGCCGACGCGGTGGTTGGCGGCGTGCATTTCTTCGAGGACGACCCGCCGGACTCGATCGCTAGGAAGGCGCTGCGGGTGAACCTGTCTGATCTGGCCGCCAAAGGCGCCAAGCCGCTGGGCTTCCTGCTGACACTGGCGCTGCCGAAGGGCCACGGCGACACGTGGCTCAAGGCGTTCGCGCGCGGGCTTGGCGCCGATGCGCGGGCCTATCGTTGTCCGCTGCTCGGCGGCGACACTGTGTATACGCCCGGTCCGGTGACGATCTCGATCACCGCATTCGGCACCGTGCCAAAGGGCACCATGGCGCGGCGCTCGGGCGCGCGCCCCGGCGACCACGTCGTCGTCACCGGCACGATCGGGGACGCTGCCCTCGGATTGAAGCTCCGCAAAGAACGCGGCGCGGCGAAGCGATGGAAGCTCGATGCCGCGATGCGCCGCCATCTGTTGAAGCGCTATCTTCTGCCGGAGCCGCGCAACGCGCTGGCCGAGGCGGTGCGCCGGCATGCGTCGGCCGCGATGGACGTGTCCGACGGCCTTGCCGGCGATCTCGGCAAGCTCTGCCGCGCCTCGGGCGTCGGCGCGACCGTCGATGTCGCCTGGGTACCGCTGTCGGACGCGGCGCTAACCGCCTTGGTGGCCGACGAACGGGCGACGCAAACCATTCTGACCGGCGGGGACGATTTCGAGGTGGTGGCGACGATCCCACAGGCCAAGCTGAGATCGTTCCTGGCGGCGGCCCGCCGCGTGGGCGTCAGCGTCACCGAGATCGGACGCATCACGGCCGGGTCAGGCGTCCGGTTCCTTGACGCGGACGGCAAGCCGGTCCGCTTTGCCCGCGCCTCATTCAGCCATTTTTGATTGCGCCGGCCGCGCTATAGTGCGCCCGACAGGGTGAGGAAATTTCCATGCACGACATCACCGCCATCGCCAAGGCCACGCCGGGCGCGACCCGCTCGCCGAACTTTTCCAAGCACCAGCGCTGGTATCCGACCATCTACGATCTTCGCCGCGGCGCCGCGCGCAGGCTGCCGCATTTCGCCTACGAGTATGGCGACGGCGGCGCCGGCGACGACACCGGCATCAAGCGCAACTGGGCGGCGCTCGATAACATCGAGATGGTGCCGCGCTACGGCGTGATGCCGAAGCTGCCACCGGTCAATGTCGAGCTGTTCGGCCGCAAATACTCCGCCCCGCTCGGCGTCGCGCCGATGGGCAGCCCGATTGTGGTGTGGCCGGGCGCCGACAAGCTTTTGGCCAAGGCGGCGCAGCGGGCGCGGGTACCCTACACACTGGGCGTCGCCGGCGGCGCCACCATCGAGGAGATCGCCGAGATCGCGCCCGACGTGATGTGGCTGCAGCTCTATCGCTTCGCCAAGAACGATCATTCGATCGGCTTCGATCTGATGCGCCGCGCCGACGCGGCCGGCGTTCACGTGGCGATGCTCACCCTCGACGTGCCGGTCCGCACCGTGCGCTCGCGCGAGGTCAAGGTCGGCATGGGCGGCGGCGGTTATTTCCGGCCGGACTGGCGCATGGCCGCCGGCATGGCGAAGTGCCCGGGCTGGGCATTGGCGTTCATGCAAAACACGCTGCCGCGCTTTGCCAATATCCAGCCCTACGCCGGTCCCGGCGCAGGGTTGAACGACACCATCCGCTTTGCGCGGCAGGAGATGGGCGGCGCGTTCTCCTGGGAGGAGGTCAAGCGCTACCGCGACCGCTGGAAGAAGCCGCTGATCCTGAAAGGCCTGCTGCATCCCGAGGATGCCGAAATGGCGGTGAAGATCGGCGCCGACGGCATCCTGGTGTCGAACCACGGTGGCCGCCAGATCGAGGCGCTGCCGCCGCCGATCGACTGCGTTCCGGCGATCGTGCGGGCCGTCGGCAGCCGCGCCACGGTGCTGTTCGATTCCGGCGTTCGCTCCGGCACCGACGTGGCCCGGGCCTTGGCGCTCGGCGCTTCGGCGGCACTGGCCGGCAAGGCCTTCCTGTGGGGACTTGGCGCGTTGGGCGAAGATGGGCCGGGGCATGTCATCGACCTGATGATCGACGAGTTGCAGTCGGCGCTCGGCCAGATCGGGGCGCTCAGCCCAGCCGAGGCGAAGAACGTACGGGTGCGGCATCCCGGTGCGCTGGACTTCGAGAGCAACCGGCTCTGAGCCGGTCCGGCGCTTGGCTGGCCTAAAGTAGCTGGGGTTTCCGGGCGGTTACGTCTGCTTCCGGCCACATCCGGCGTTGCGTCGGTGCCTGCTTTTTGGCAAAACCGCGCCACATTCGGCCGGGTCGGGGTGTGCCTGGCATACCCCCGTAAAAATTGAGGATTTCTATGACAGCCTTCGGACTGATTATCGCGTGCGGCGTGCTCGCGCTGGTGTACGGCATCTGGGCCATCACCTCGGTGATGAGCGCGGACCCCGGCAACGCGCGGATGCAGGAGATTGCGGGCGCGGTGCGCGAGGGCGCGCAGGCCTATCTCAAGCGCCAGTACACCACCATCGCCATCGTCGGCGTGGTGATCTTCCTGATCGTCGGCTGGCTGCTCGGCTGGCTGGTCGGCATCGGCTTCCTGATCGGCGCGGTGCTGTCGGGGGCCGCGGGCTTCATCGGAATGAACGTCTCGGTCCGCGCCAACGTGCGGACCGCGCAGGCCGCGATCTCCTCGCTCGCCGGCGGGCTTGAGCTTGCGTTCAAGGCCGGCGCCATCACCGGCATGTTCGTCGCCGGCTTGGCGCTGCTCGGCGTCACCTGCTACTTCGCCGTCCTGACCGGCCCGATGGGGCTTGCCATCAACTCCCGCACCGTGATCGACGCCATGGTGGCGCTCGGCTTCGGCGCCTCGCTGATTTCGATCTTCGCCCGTCTCGGCGGCGGCATCTTCACCAAGGGCGCCGACGTCGGCGGCGATCTGGTCGGCAAGGTCGAGGCCGGCATCCCCGAGGACGATCCGCGCAACCCGGCGACCATCGCCGACAACGTCGGCGACAATGTCGGCGATTGCGCCGGCATGGCCGCCGACCTGTTCGAGACGTACGCCGTGACCACGGTCGCCACCATGATCCTGGCGGCGATCTTCTTCACCGGCACGCCGTATCTCACCAACATGATGACCCTGCCGCTCGCCATCGGCGGCGTCTGCATCATCACCTCGATTGTCGGCACCTTCTTCGTCAAGCTCGGCGCCAGCCAGTCGATCATGGGCGCGCTCTACAAGGGCCTGATCGTCACCGCGATCCTGTCGCTGATCGGCATCGCCGGCGTGATCTACTATCTGTTCGGCTTCGGCGTGCCGCTGAAGACCACGCAGGGCACCGCCTTCACCACCACCACGCTCTATTGGTGTGGCGTCACCGGCCTTGTCGTCACCGGCCTGCTCATCTGGATCACCGAGTACTACACCGGCACCGACTATCGCCCGGTCAAGTCGATCGCGGCTGCTTCGGTCACCGGCCACGGCACCAACGTCATCCAGGGCCTCGCCATCTCGATGGAGTCGACGGCGCTTCCCGCCATCGTCATCATCGCCGGCATCCTGATCACCTACGGCATGGCGGGGCTGTTCGGCATCGCCGTCGCGGTGACGACGATGCTGGCGCTGGCCGGCATGGTGGTCGCGCTCGACGCCTTCGGCCCGGTCACCGACAACGCCGGCGGCATTGCCGAAATGGCGGGCCTGCCGAAAGAGGTTCGCAAGTCGACCGACGCGCTCGACGCGGTCGGCAACACCACCAAGGCCGTCACCAAGGGCTACGCCATCGGCTCGGCCGGTCTCGGCGCGCTGGTGCTGTTTGCGGCCTACAACCAGGACCTCAACTTCTTCATCAAGGACTCGGCGGCGCACACCTACTTCCAGGGTGTCACGCTCGATTTCTCGCTGAACAATCCGTACGTCGTCTGCGGCCTGCTGTTCGGCGGCCTGCTGCCGTACCTGTTCGGCGCCATGGGCATGACCGCCGTCGGCCGCGCCGCCGGCGCCATCGTCGAGGAGGTTCGCCGCCAGTTCCGCGAGAACCCCGGCATCATGAAGGGCACCAGCAAGCCGGACTACGGCCGCGCCGTCGACCTTCTCACCAAGGCGGCGATCAAGGAGATGATCATCCCGTCGCTGCTGCCGGTGCTGTCGCCGATAGTCGTCTACTACGTGATCTACTGGGTTGCGGGCGGCGGCGCAGCGGGCAAGTCGGCCGGCTTCTCGGCGGTTGGCGCCATGCTGCTCGGCGTCATCGTCACCGGATTGTTCGTCGCCATCTCGATGACCTCCGGCGGCGGCGCCTGGGACAACGCCAAGAAGTACATCGAGGACGGCCACTACGGCGGCAAGGGCTCCGACGCCCACAAGGCCGCGGTGACCGGCGACACCGTCGGCGATCCCTACAAGGACACCGCGGGTCCGGCCGTCAACCCGATGATCAAGATCACCAACATCGTGGCGCTGCTGCTGCTCGCCGTGCTCGCGCACGGCTGATCGCGATCCAACGCAAAACGAAAACCCCGCGGGCGACCGCGGGGTTTTTCTGTGGGCTGCGATCCTCAGCCGCCGAGCGGCTTGGTCAGCGCGAAGATGTAGTTGACGTAGTTCAGCTCGGTGCCGCTGGTCGGCGTGGTGCGGCTGATGAAGTCGAACACCTTGCCGTCCTTGAGGCCGTAGTTGGCGAGCCGCTGCACCCGCCGGTTCTTGTCGAAATAGACCGCGATCACCCGCTGGTTGGTGACGTTCTGGTTCATGAAGGCGAGCTTCTGCTCAGCACGTTGCGAGATGTAGTAGAACGTCTCGCCGCTGACGGTGGCGACCGTGGTCGGCGTGCCGAGCACGATCAGCACCTGCTCCTGGCTCGCGCCAAGCGGCACCTGCTCGAGCGCGCCTTCGGGCGGGACGTAGCCGCGCTGATAGACCTGCGTGAAGGTGTCGCCGCAGCCGCCGAGCGACAGTGTCGCGGCCGTCAGCAGAGCCGCCACGAACTGCGCGCGCGAGAGGCGCACGCGCTGGCGCGGTCCGGCAGGCTTGGTCGCTTCGTCCGGGCGGCTGGTCAACTCGGTCATTTCGCTTGCATCCAAGGGGCCGGCGGGGTTACCCGAGGTACCCCGAAATAGCAACGAACAGCTTAACGCCGCTGTCGTTTGAACCGCCAACCCTATGATTTCGCTCCCCTTCCGCCGCAACCGGGCGTCCGCCGCCAGCATTGCTGCCCTCTATGGCATGATCGTGGCGCAGGCCCGCAAGCCCGCGTTCTATCAGAGCTATGGCGTGCCGGACACCGTCGAAGGCCGCCTCGACATGATTGTGTTGCACCTGGTCCTGGCGATGCGGGCGCTGGGCATGGGGCGGGATATGGGGCAGGGCGCCGCTTCGGCCGCGCCGGCCACCCCAAAAATCTCGCAAGCAATCTCGCAGGCGCTGTTCGATCATTTCTGCCGGGACATCGACGGCAACCTCCGCGAAATGGGGATCGGCGACCTGGCGGTGCCCAAGCACATGCAGCGGGTGGCCGGGACGTTTTACGGCCGCGCCCAGGTGTATGAGGCCGCGCTCGACGCCGGCGATGCCACGGGACTGGAATCCGCCATCGCCCGCAATGTATTTGGCACCGCGGAGCCGGTGCTGGGCGCCCGGCGCCTCGCCAGCTATATGCGAGAGGCAAGCCGGCGGCTTGGTGCCAACAATCTGGGAACATTGGCGCCTGCCGCGCTGGCGAGCGCCGAGCTTGATTTCCCGGATCCGGGGACGATATCGCAACCATGAAGCCAACGACCAAGCCCCCAGCCACTCCGGCACTTTCCGCCAGCAAGACTTGGAGCGTTCCGGTCGCCGCCACCGACATTCCCGAGACTGGCCGCAGGCTCGACCTCGTTGCCGACGAGACGATCCGGCAAGCCATCGTCAAAACGGCGGGCCTCGCGGCCCTGCCGCGCCTCGAAGCCCAATTCGATCTCACCCGGCACGGCCCCGATGGTTTGCACGTGGCCGGCCGGGTGATCGCGACGGTGGTGCAGCATTGCGTGGTCACGCTCGATCCCATCGAAAGCGGGATCGATGAGGCCATCGATGTCGTTTTCCTGCCGCAGCCTGATCCCGCCGCCGAGGTGGCAGGATCGCCCGATGCAAACGAGCCGCCGGAGCTGTTGCGGGACGGCGCGGTCGATCTCGGCGCAATCGCCACTGAATTCCTGCTCCTGGGAATTGACCCCTATCCCCGCAAGCCCGACGCCGTGTTCGAGGCGCCTGTGGCGGAGGACGATCCGTCGAGCCACCCGTTTGCCGCGCTGGCGGCCCTGAAGAAGCCCGGCAACCCCAACCAGGGCTAAGCTTCGGCGGGATCAGGCCAAAATGCCCAAGTTCTAGCCACTGGTGCGCCCCCCGGCCGGCAGGCTATTGTCGATCTTCATCCGGCGCTTCCGAAAACAGGGATTCCCCGGCGTTCCACCCCGCCGGCGTCAGGTCGATCCATGCCTCCTCAGGTCCGTATCGCGCTTGACGCCATGGGCGGTGACCATGGGCCCTCGGTGGTCGTTGCCGGCGCCGCCCGAGCGCTGGAGCACCATCCCGAGGCCACCTTCATCCTGTTCGGCGATCAGGCCCTGATCGAGCCGCTGCTCGCGGCCCACCCCACACTCCAAAAGGCCTGCCGGCTGGTCCACACCGACGTCGCGGTGCGGATGGACGACAAGCCGAGCCAGGCGCTTCGCAACGGCCGCTGGAAGTCGTCGATGTGGCTTGCCATCGACGCCCTCAAGAAGGGCGAGGCCGATGTCGCGGTCTCGGCAGGCAACACCGGTGCGCTGATGGCGATGGCCAAATTCAACCTGAAAATGCTGCCGGGCATCGGCCGGCCGGCGATCGCGGCGCTATGGCCGACGCTTCGGGGCACCTCCATCGTGCTCGACCTCGGCGCCTCGATCGGGGCCGACGCCGAGCACCTGATCGACATGGCGGTGATGGGCAGCGCGATGGCGCGGGTGGTTTATAAGGTCGACCGGCCGAGCGTCGGGCTTCTCAACATCGGCGTCGAAGAGGTCAAAGGCCTTGAGCCGGTGCGCGAGGCCGGCCGCATCCTTCGCGAAAATCCGCCGCCGCATATCGACTACGTCGGCTTCGTCGAGGGTGACGACATCGGCAAGGGCAACGTCAACGTGGTGGTCACCGAAGGTTTCGCCGGCAACATCGCGTTGAAAACCGCGGAGGGCACCGCACGGCAGTTTGCCGATTATCTCAAAGGCGCGATCTCGCAGTCGATCTGGTCGAAGCTCGGCTATCTGCTGGCGCGGCCGGCATTCCGGATGCTTCGCGACAAGATGGACCCGCGCAATTCCAACGGCGGGGTTTTCCTTGGCCTCAATGGCGTTGTAATCAAGAGCCACGGCGGGACCGATCCGGAGGGCTTCGCCGCGGCGGTCGACATGGGCTACGAAATGGTGCGTCACGAGTTGCTGGCCAAGATCGGCGAAACCATTCACCGGCATGCGGAGACCGGCGTGGCCGCGCGCGCCGCTGGCGGAGCCGCCTCGTGACGGTGCTTCGTTCGGTTGTGCTGGGCTGCGGCAGCTATCTGCCGGCGCACGTCATGTCCAATAAGGAGCTCGCGGCCAAGGTCGAGACCTCCGACGATTGGATCGTCCAGCGCACCGGCATCCGTCAGCGCCATATCGCAGCCGAGGGCGAGGTGACCTCCGACCTCGCCATCCACGCGGCCAAGGCGGCACTCGCCAGCGCCCATGCCGATGCCCAGTCGATCGATCTGATTGTGCTCGCCACCTCGACGCCGGACAACACGTTCCCGGCGTCGGCGGTCTCGGTGCAGAGCGGGCTCGGCATCACGCGCGGCGCCGCCTTCGACGTGCAGGCGGTCTGCTCGGGCTTCGTCTATGGGGTTTCGATCACCGATGCGCTGCTGCGCACCGGCACCTACAAGCGCGCGCTGGTGATCGGCGCCGAGACCTTCTCGCGCATCCTCGACTGGACCGATCGCACCACCTGCGTGCTGTTCGGCGATGGCGCCGGCGCCATCGTCATGGAGGCGCAGCAGCAACCCGGCGATGCCAGCGACCGTGGGGTGCTGACCACGCATCTGCGTTCCGACGGCCGCCACAAGTCCAAGCTCTATGTCGACGGCGGGCCGTCCTCGACGGGCACCGTCGGGCACCTTCGCATGGAGGGCCGCGCCGTGTTCAAGCACGCGGTGGCGATGATCACCGACGTGATCGAGGATGCGTTCCGTGCCACCGGCACGACCGCCGCCGACATCGACTGGTTCGTGCCGCACCAGGCCAACAAGCGCATCATCGACGACAGCGCCCACAAGCTCGGCATCGCGCCGGACAAGGTGGTGATCACCGTGGACCAGCACGGCAACACCTCAGCGGCCTCGATCCCGCTCGCCCTGAACGCCGCGGTCAAGGACGGCCGCATCAAGAAGGGCGATCTGGTGCTGCTGGAAGCGATGGGCGGCGGCTTCACCTGGGGTTCCGCGCTGATCCGCTGGTAAGCGGACGCCGCCAGCGCATTTCGGCCGATTGCTGACGGCATTGTGGCGCGCGGGCCACGGATTCTTGCCGTCGAGCCTACGGCCGGGCCCGGGGCCAAAAACCGCCGTTATGGCCCGTAAGCCCGGTTGACCGCCTCTCCCCAAGCTAATACCGTCGCAAATTCAGCAGGATATGGTCGCCGTGACTGGGGCTGGCGATGTCGGGTAAAACCATTACGCGGGCTGATCTGTGTGAGGCGGTCTACCAAAAGGTGGGCCTGTCCCGCACTGAATCCGCTGCGCTTGTGGAATTGGTGCTCGGCGAGATCACCACGTGCCTGGAACGCGGCGAAACCGTGAAGCTGTCGTCGTTCGGATCGTTCGTGGTGCGAAAAAAAGGCCAGCGCATCGGCCGCAATCCGAAGACCGGCAAGGAAGTGCCGATCTCGCCGCGCCGGGTCATGGTGTTCAAGCCGTCGGCCATCCTCAAACAGCGCATCAATGGCGCTGATGTTGCCGACGAAGCCGAAGACTAGTTCCGTACGCGTTGGTTCGGTTGGGTCAGCGGAGCGTTGGGCTCCCAACATAGGAACTCGCGTGGACAAGGCTCCAGACGCATTCCGTACCATCAGCGAGGTCGCCGACGACCTCGACATACCCCAGCATGTGCTGCGGTTCTGGGAGAGCCGGTTCCCGCAGATCAAGCCGATGAAGCGGGCGGGCGGGCGGCGGTATTACCGTCCGGACGATGTCGACCTGCTTCGTGGTATCCGGCACCTCCTATACGGGGAGGGCTACACCATCCGAGGCGTGCAACGCATCCTGCGCGAGCAGGGCGGCAAGTTCGTGCAGGCAGTTTGGCAGCCCGGCGCCGCGCAACCGTCAGGGGCGCCCGACGACGAGGCCGTCGAGCCGTCGACCGAGCAGCTTGGGCCTGACGACGCTGCGCGCGCGTTGTTTGGCTTGTTGAAGGCGCCGTCGGCTCCGGAGGCCGATGAGGAGGCGGAGGCGGCGGCACCGCCGCCGGCCGCTGCGGCTCATGTCGAGCCGGCCGGGGGGCAGCTCAGCCGCGACAATGTGCGGCGGCTGCAAAGCGCGCTGCATGAGTTACGCGAATGCCGGCGGCTGGTCGATGCTGCACTCAGCGGCGGGGCGACCTGATTTAATGTTGGCAAAATCAGACGGACAGACCGGGTACCGAGCGTAGCAATGCCGTCGGGCAAACAAGCCACTTTGATCGTCTGGTTCGTCGGCATGTCCGTGCTGGTCGGGCTGACGATCTGGTATGGCGCCGACAATGTCGGCTCCGCCATGCTCAGCGCCGGCTGGGCCTGCGTGCTGGTGGTGCTGGCTCGCATCGTCGCGGTCGGGATCGCGGGCGTCGGCTGGTGGCTGCTGTTTCCGCCGCCGCAGCCGGCGTTCTGGATGTGCGTCGGGATCCGCTTCATCCGGGAGGGCGCCAATGCGCTTTTGCCGCTCGCCCAGATCGGCGGCGATTTCATCGGCGCGCGGTGCATGGCGCTGCGCGGCGTGCGCGGCACCCTCGCGGCCGCAAGCGTCATCGTCGATGTGCTGCTGCAGGCGACGAGCCAACTTGCCTTCGCCATCATCGGCCTGACTTTGCTGATGGCGATGGGCGGCAACGAGCTGGTGGTATGGCCGGTCGCCATCGGCATTGCATTCGCAGTGCCGGCGCTCGGCGGCTTCCTGCTGGTGCAAGGCGAGCTCGGACGCCGGGTGGTCACCAAGGTGTTGTCGATGTTCGCCGGCGACCGCACTTGGGAGGTGTTCGGCGCCGTCGACGATCTGTTCGCCCAGCTCAACGTGCTTTATTCCCACCGCGGCCTGTTGGCCCGCAGCGCGACGTGGCACCTGATCGGCTGGTTCGTCGGCGCCACCGAAGTGTGGGTGGTGCTCAACGCCATGGGCCATCCGATCGATTACGGCGACGCCGTCATCATTGAAAGCCTGATGCATGCGGTGCGGGGCGCAGCCTTCGCGGTGCCGGGCGCGCTCGGCGCCCAGGAGGGTGGATTGATCGTGCTCTGCGCGATGTTTGGCGTGCCGCCGGAGGCGGCGCTGGCGCTGTCGCTGGTCAAGCGCATCCCCGATCTCGTGATCGGCATTCCGGGCCTGATTGGCTGGCAGGTGCTGGAGGGCTGGAATTATCACAGCCGCCGCCCCGTCGCTGACAATCAGAATGAACGCGCGTAAGCGGCGATGATGCACGACATCCTGCTGGCCGCGCTCTGGCTTGCCGGCGCGTGCGGCTGCCTGTTCATGCTGCTGGCGGCCGTCCTGATGGTCTCGGTGACGCGGCCGAACGTGGCCGGCGCGGCGCCTGCGGTGACCATCCTCAAGCCACTGCACGGCGACGAGGTCGGCCTCTATGACAATCTTGTCTCGTTCTGCGAGCAGGATTATTCCGGCGAGGTGCAGATCGTGTTCGGCGTCGAAAATCCGAACGACCCGGCCATTGCCGTGGTCGAGCGGCTGCGCGCCGCCTATCCCGGCCTCGCGATCGAGCTCGTGGTCGAACCCCGTGCGATGGGCTCGAACCCGAAGGTCGCCAACCTGATCAACATGGCGCCGCGCATCGCCCACGACACATTGGTGCTGGCCGACAGCGATATCCGCGTGCCGCGCGATTATCTGTCCCGTCTGGCCGGCGCGCTCGAGCGATGGGGTGGCGCGGTGAGCTGTCCCTATTACGGCATCGGCATCGGAAATCTGTGGTCGAAGCTCGCGCAGTTGACCATCGACAGCCATTTCCTGCCCGGCGTGGTGACCGGAACTCGGCTCGGACTGTCGCGGCCTTGCCTCGGCTCGACCATCGCGCTGCGGCGCTCGCTGCTGCTCGCAATCGGCGGCTTCGAACCGCTCGCCGACTGCCTGGCCGACGACTACGTGCTGGGGGAACTGGTGCGCCAACACGGCGAGCCGGTCACGCTGCTGCCGATGGTGGTCGGCCATGTCTGCGGCGAATCGAGCCTTACCGAATTGTGGCGGCATGAGCTGCGTTGGGCACTGACCATCCGCACGGTCGATCCGCTGGGTTATTTCGGCTGGGGCGTGACCCACGCGTTTCCGCTGGCGCTGATCGCCTGGGCGCTGGGCGGCGGATGGCTGGCGATTTGGCTTGGTTTGGCAGCACTCGTTTGCCGTGCCGTCCTGATTTTCGCCGCGGAGCGCGGATATGGCTTGCCTGTGCATCCATATTGGCTCATTCCGGTGCGGGATTTGCTGTCGTTTGCCGTGTTTATCACGGGCTTTGTCGCCCGCGACGTGAGCTGGCGCGGCCACCATTATGAGCTGATGTCGGAAGGCATCTTGAAGTCGGACCGGAGATCGCGCCCGCCATGATGAAGACCCTGTTCCTGCAAGCGCCGTCGTTCGAGGGCTTCGATGGCGGGGCTGGCGCCCGCTACCAGATGCGCCGCGAGGTGAAGTCGTTCTGGTATCCGACCTGGCTTGCTCAGCCCGCGGCCCTGGTCGAAGGCTCCAAGCTGATCGACGCGCCGCCGCACCGGCTGAAGTTCTCCGACATCGCGCCGGAGATCGCGCAGCGCGAACTGATCGTGCTGCACACCTCGACGCCGTCGTTTTCCTCCGACATCAAGACCGTCCGCGCCATCAAGGAGCTCAATCCCAATGCCAAGGTCGGCATGGTCGGCGCCAAGGTCGCGGTCGATCCGGGCGGCAGCATGCTGGCGTGCGAGCAGCTCGATTTCGTCGGCCGAAACGAGTTCGACTTCACCGTCAAGGAAGTGGCCGAAGGCCGGGGCTTCGCCTCGATCAAGGGGCTGTCGTACCGCGACGCCAACGGGACCATCGTTCACAACGACGAGCGCGCGATCCTGCACAACATGGACGAGTTGCCGTTCGTCACGCCGGTCTACAAGCGCGACCTCACCGTCGAGAACTATTTCGGCGGCTATCTGCTGCACCCGTACATCTCGTTCTACACCGGGCGCGGCTGCAAATCGCGCTGCACGTTCTGCCTGTGGCCGCAAACCGTCGGCGGTCACGCCTATCGCGTGCGCAGCGTCGGCCATGTCATTGACGAGTTGAAGTGGGCCGTTAAGGCGTTCCCGCAGGTCAAGGAATACTTCTTCGACGACGACACCCTGACCGACAACCTGCCGCGCGTCGAAGAACTGGCACGCGAGATCGGCAAGCTCGGCATCACCTGGTCGTGCAACGCCAAGGCCAACGTGCCGCGCTCGACGCTCAAGGTCCTGAAGGACAATGGCCTGCGGCTGCTGCTGGTCGGCTACGAGTCCGGCAACCAGAAAATCCTTCACAACATCAAGAAGGGCATGCTGGTCGACGTCGCCAAGCGCTTCAGCAAGGACTGCCGCGAGCTCGGCATCGTCATCCACGGCACGTTCATCCTCGGGCTGCCGGGCGAGACCAAGGAGACCATCGAGGAGACGATCAAGTTCGCGACCGAGATCAACCCGCACACCATCCAGGTGTCGCTGGCAGCGCCCTATCCCGGCACCTTCCTGCACAAGCAGGCGACCGAGAACGGCTGGTTCGCCACCGGCAACAATGCCGAGCTGGTCGATTCATTCGGAGGCCAGATAGCGCAGCTCAGCTATCCGCATCTGACGCACACCGAGATTTTCGAAGGCGTCGAGGACTTCTACAAGCGGTTCTATTTCCGGGTGCCGAAGATCGCTTCCATCTTGGGCGAGATGCTGCGGTCGCCGCAGATGATGAAGCGCCGCTTGCGCGAGGGCGTCGAGTTCTTCGATTTCCTGCGCCACCGCGGCGGCGAGGCGGCCCACTAGGGTGTCATCGTCCGCGGCCGCTTCAGGTAGCCCGCCGCGATGAACCATTCGATCGCCTCGGTAAGCCCCTCGCGGTAAGGCCGGGACGTGTAGCCAAGCTCGCGCCGCGCCTTGCCGTCATCGAAATGCATGGTGTAGCGCGCCATGCGAAGCCCATCGACGGTGGCGAACGGCTCGCGCCCGGTGGCGCGCGCGATCAGTTCGGCGGCGTAGGCGATCGGATAGACAGCGTGGCGCGGCAGCCGCAGCGGGCGCGCCCGCCGTCCGACGATGGCGGCGATGTCGAGCAGGAACTGACGCAGCGTTACGTTCTCGCCGCCCAGGATATAGCGTTCGCCGATCCGCCCGCTTCGCAGCGCCGCGAGATGGCCGGCCGCGACGTCGTCGACATGGACGAAATTCAAACCGGTGTCGACGAACGCCGGCATCCGGCCGCGCGCGGCCTCGATGATGATGCGCCCCGTTGGCGTGGGCCGCACGTCACGCGGCCCGATCGGCGTCGAAGGATTGACGATCACCACGGGCAGGGCGTTGCGCGCGGCCATGTCCACGACGAGCTGTTCGGCGACGACTTTGCTGCGCTTATACGCGCCGACCGCCGCTGCGGCTGGCAACGCCCGGGTTTCGTCGGCAATCCCGCCGCCGCGCAGGTCGAATGTGGCAACCGAGCTGGTGTAGACGATCCGCTCGACGCCGGCGCGAAGCGCCTCCTCCATGATGTGACGCGTTCCCTCGACATTGGCGCGGTGGATGTCGTCGGGGGAGGGCGCCCAAAGCCGGTAGTCGGCAGCAGCGTGCACGAGAAAGCGAACTCCGCTCAGCGCTGTGGCGACCGAGGCGCGGTCGAGCAGATCGCCGACCACGACTTCGTCACGCGGATCGATGTTGCTCCGCGGGCTGGAAGGGCGGATCAGGACCCGCACCGGATGGCCCGCCGCCCGAAATGTGGCAGCGATCGCCGATCCGACGAAGCCGCTCGCTCCCGTCACCAGGACCGGGCCATACGCCAGAGTTCCCGTCGGCATCGGTGCTGCAACCTTGGATAAAGACATCGGTGAGAAAATCTCTGCTGGATTGTAACGGCGCAAGGTTCCGGATTCACTCGCAAAATTGCCGGAAATGCACCGTTACATTGAAGTCCGGGACACAGCGGAATCGCAAGCGTGGATTGCAACAAAATGAAGTCGCCTGCGGCGCTGATAGCGGCTAGCCTGAGGCGGGACGATCGGCACAGCCGTATCGATCGGTGGCGGGACAGCGAATGGCTCTCGGAAATTTGAAGTTCTATGCTGCGTTGGCCGCGCTGATGGCGCTGTCCACGGCATTCGCTGCTGCGGAGCAGTCCGACCAATCGCAGCGTTCCACTGCGGCGGGCCAGCCGGTGACGAAATCGTCCAAGCCCGCGCACCAGCGCGCCGACAAGGCGCAGACCTCGCCGTGGACGATCCAGGATGCGCTGCCTGATCGTTCTTCAGTGGCATCGCGCCAGTTCGCGCCGTCGACGGAACCCGGCTTGGGCCGCGTGCCGCTGCGCTCTGGACAGGGTTCGTTCGGGTTCGAGACCGAAACCCACGTCAAGACCAATCAGGGAACCGTCATACCAAGCCTGCAGGCCAACGAGAGCCGCATCCGTCCGTTCATGGGTCTGTCGCTGTCGGTACCGACCAGCGACAAGTGACGAATCGAGCCGCTGCCGGTCGGGCTGGCGTGGTGACGTCGCGGGCGGAATGCTCGCGGCCGGACCGCCGTCAACTGCCGCGCCGAAGCGCGGATGGGGTGATGCCGAGAACGCGGCGAAACGCCCGCGTCAACTGAATTGGACTGCCGAACCCGGTCTGCTCGGCGATTTCACTGATGGTTATGGGGGACTCCGCGAGCATGCCCCTGGCACGGTCGACCCTGCGCCGAATCAGGAACTGGTGCGGCGGCATGCCGGCGGTCTGCTTGAAGGCGCGGATGAAGTGGAACCTGGTCAGATCAAGCAGCGCAGCGAGCTCGGAAATTGTCATCTTCTCGGTCAGGTGGGCGTCCATGTACTCGGTGACGATGCGGACCTGCCTCGCAGTGAGGCCGCCCTGGTGAATCAGCTGGCGCGGTTGTCGCGATACGATGCGATTGATTTCGAAGGTGACCAGCTCGGCCAAGGTTTCGGCGTAGCCCGGCGTATCGAGCGAGGGGTCATGGAGAATGGCCTGGAAGCGCAGCAGGGCCATGCGCAGCGCCTGATCCTCGAATGATATCTGCGGCGCGAGCTTGGCCAGGTCGATCGCCTCGGCCGCATTGTCGCTTGGCGCCAGATGGAGCGCGGTGAATGAGCCGGGCTTGATGAGTTGAGACCACCCTTCGACGTCGCAACCGAGCGGCGAGAACGTCAGTTTGTTGCGCAGGTCCTTGACGTAGCTACGCGACATCCCTGCGACCGATGTCTCTCCATCGGCACGATACATTTCATGGAACGCGATGTAGTGCGTCGATGTGTCGATGCGGAAGTTGTAGGTCGTTGGCGCCGCAAAGCGCACGAAGTGCGCCGTGATCCCTGGCCAGGATCGGCGCTTGAGATTTTCCAGGTCAATCGCCCCGCCACCCGGACGCTTGGTCAGATCAAGATCGGGGCCCGCCATTTTCATTCCAAACCGAACCGACCGCCCCCCGCTACTTATGCGGCGATTTGCTGGATTGACCAGCGGTATTTTTGCAGAAAGTGCTGCGAGCGGTCTTTTTGTGTGGTCGAATTTGCAACGCTTCAATGAAGATTCGCATGTACGGAATACAAACATAGAAGTCAGGTTGGCGGCGATGAGCTCTTAAGTTGTCGCGACAGCAAGTGCGGCATCACCACGTATATTGCGGAATAATGTCTGATTTTATGACTTTTGGTATCTTCAGAATGTACTTCGAATAAAGGAATTCTTAAGAAGACTTTGTGTTCGGATTTTAGTCGGTTCAGTCTATCGGTATGCCGCGCGTTAATCTTTCCTCGGCTTTTGTAAAATCGGCAACTTGTCCCGACGGGCTCAAGAAGGTCGATTATTTCGATCCCGAGCAACGCGGCTTCATGCTTGAGGTGCGGCGCTCGGGCGGCAAGACCTTCTATCAGCGTTACACGGATGACCGCGGCAGGGAGCGGCAATTCAAGATCGGCCCGGCCGATGTGCTGTCTCTGACGACGGCGCGCCGCAAGGCCAAGACGGTGGCGGCGCAAGCGCTGGTCGGCGTCGATCCGCAGCAGCGTCGTACCGAGCTCCGTGCCATCCCGACGTTGGCGGAACTTGTCCGCGACCGCTACCTGCCCCATGTGAAAAGCTACAAGCGCAGCTGGTGCACCGATGAAACCGTGCTGCGCATCCATATCCTGCCGGCTCTCGGATCGCAGTATGTCGACATGATCCGGGCCGAGCCGGTTGCCGCCCTGGTGGAACGAATGCGGCAACAAGGCTACGCCACCGGCACGACCAACCGCATCGTGATCGTGTTGCGGCACATCTTCAATCTCGCGCGCAAATGGCGCGTGCCTGGCGTCACCGAAAACGCCACGATGGGGATCAATCTGGCGCCTGACGTCAACCGCGAGCGGTTTCTCTCGCTGGAAGAGGCGCAGCGGCTGATCGCCGCCATCGAGTGCGACGAGAACGAGGTCGCCGCCAGGTCGATCATGCTGCTGCTGCTGACGGGCGCCCGGAGGAACGAGATCACCCATGCCAAATGGGAGCATCTCGATTGGGAGAAGCGGACGCTCCTGGTGCCAGTGTCGAAATCAGGCAAGCCAAGGAGCATTGCGCTCAACGCCGCGGCGATGGACCTGTTGCGCTCGATACTCCCCGGACACGGCAATCCATATATCTTCCCGTCGCCGGTCACCGGTCAGCCGTCGCCGTCGCTGCATTTCCCCTGGCAGCGTATCCGTGTCCGCGCCGGGCTGCCGGATCTGCGCCTGCACGATCTGCGGCATTCGTTTGCCAGCTTCCTGGTGAACCGGGGCATCTCGCTTTACGTGGTGCAGGGACTCTTGGGCCATGCCCATGCCCGTTACACGCAACGCTACGCTCACCTCACGTCGGACACGTTGCGCGATGCCGCCGAGGCCGTGGGCCAGGTGGTCGGCGCGGCCCGCGGTCTGGCGGCCGAGCGCGCGGTTGCGAATTCGGCGCCCGGCGCCCACTAACCCAACACACTGAGATCGTTCTGCCATCGTGGCTGCACGCTGCGTCTTGGCTTGCCTACTTGGCTCGCCGACTTTGCCTCATCGTTCTGGAGCGCAGGGACGGCGGGGCTTGAATGCTGCCATTTCACGGCAGCTTCTCGACCGACCTAGGCCATACCGAGACACGACAGCCAACGGTCGCGATGTTTCCCTCGACCCGTGATGAATGCCGTCAGCGCGCCGGCATGGAGCGCGCTGCACCGGTGTTGTGGAAACCTAGACCCCACCTAGGGTCTGGAATGCGAGCGGACAGGGCGGCGGCCGACATCGCATAGTTTTGCCGAGCGATTGCAGGTGGTGATGGGTCAAACCCGCTGAATACGTGAAGGTCTGCTCCCTGTACGGTGCGGGCTTCTATTACATCCCCGGCACCGACATCTGCTTGAAGGTCGGCGCCTACTTCCGCGCCGAATACGCGTTCGGCAACAGGCGCTCCAGCTTGACCAACCTGGACTCGGTCGGTGCCGACGGCCAGCGCAGCCGCATCAGCGGGCCCGGACTACCAGCAGCGCGCCCGCGCGTTCATCTTCCTGGACAGCCGTCAGCAGACTGCGTACGGCACGCTCCGGGCGTATATGAACATCGGCTAGACCGACGACTTCCCGAACGGCCGGACCGCGGGTGGCACCAGCGCCGCCGGCGTCTACGCCAACCGCGCGTTCATGCAGCTCGCGGGCTTCACCTGGGGCGTCGCGACGTCGTACTACGACTTCTTCTCGTCGCCGGCGACTTCGTTCTCGGTTCCGTGGTCTTCGCGACACCGGCGACGGGGGCTGGAAAGTGGCTGCCTACACCGCGCAGCTCGGCAATGGCGTTTCGGCCTCGTTCTCGGTCGAAGAGCCGCGCCGTCTGGACGTCGTGAACACGTCGATTCGCCAGCGGCGCCGCCAGTGCCGATGCGGCTGTCGGCGCGCTTGCCGACCCCGGACATGGGCAAGATCATGTGGCCGGACCTCGTCGCCAACCTGCGCGTCGATCAGGCTTGGGGTTCCGCCCAGCTCATGGGTGCGGTCCATGAGGTCGCCGGCGGCTACTACGGCGCGACGCTTGACCGGTGCCATCCCGAACGGTCATCCGGACCGACAAGGTTGGCTTCGCGGTCGGCGCTGGCGTCAAGATCAACTTCCCGATGATCGGACCTGGCGACTACTTCCAGGGTCAGGTCAACTACACCGAGGGTGCAAGCCGCTATGCGGCGTCTGACCCCAGCCGGGCAGCGCGTGTCGCCTCGGCGTCTTCGGTGCACGGTCAGGCAGCTCGGGCGTTGGCTTCGTGACCAGATGGCACCTACTGCGGCTCGGCGGCGAGGCTCAGCTGCAACCGCGGCCTGCCCGGCTGGTGGCTCAACAGCGTTCAGCTCACCACGGCCTGGGGCGTTGACGCGGCCTACGAGCACTTCTGGACTCCGGCCCTGCGGACGTCGCTGGTCGGTGCCTACACCGCCACCAGCTTCAACTGCGCTGCTCAGCAGTGATATGTGCGCGACCTTCGGCGCGGAGCTGTCGCCGGTGCCGACACCGTCACCGGTGCAGCGACCTTCGGCGCAGCTGCGGCAAGGGTTCGTTCGACTGGAGCTACTACAGCATCTCTTCCCGTACCCAGTGGAACATCACCAAGGACTTCTACGTCGGTCTGGAAGGCTACTATGGTCATCTGAACACGATGTCGAAGGGCCAGACGGTCACCTACACGGCGTCTGCCGGCCGGCGCTCAGCCGACCGGTGTCCGCACGCTTCGACGGATCAGAATGTGTTCGTCTACCGCATGCGCGTCCATCGCGACCTCGTTCCGTAAGGAACGGTCGCCTGGGATCGCTTGATCCGACAAATCGGCCCCCGGCGGGAAACCGCCGGGGGTTTTCTCCAAGTCCTCCGAAGTTAAGTCCTTTGAACCTCGCGGGTGTCGCCATGGAGTTGCAGACCGCAACGGCGCAGAACACCGAGCACTTGCCACTTGACCACATCATGCGCGTCGAGCGTCTGGCCTTCGCCGCCAAGCTGCGCGCCGCGCGGGCGGTTCTGGGTCTCAGCCAGGATCAACTCGCGCTCCAGATCGGCCTGACCCAGCGCTCGGTCCATCGAATCGAGCAGGGTGACGTCCAGCCCAAGGTGCGGACCATCCTGACCATCGAGCGGTTCCTGGCCAGCCAGGGCATCGGCTTCGAGAGTTTGCGCGACGGCGGCTTTCGCCTGGTCGTCGACAGTGCGGTGCTGCTGCGCGATTGAACTGGTCGGAGCGGCGAGATTCGAACTCGCGACCCCCAGTCCCCCAGTTAGCGTCACCCATTTACCTTATCGCTTCCACGCTGCTTCCAGAAGATATCAGGAGGCATCGTAAGGCGACGCACGCGTGAGAAATCATGGCTCGTCACGAACAATCTGCTTCCACGCTCGGTTCTGCTTCCATATTGCTTCCACGCGCGGAAGTGATCCCGCTGCCAACCGCCAAGCGAAAGTCTGCGAGACCGGCCCCTTCACCAAGGCAGCCGCCCGCAAGATGCAATGTCCCCCGGGGCAGAGAGAAGCATTTTTTTGGGATGGCTTGCCCGGGGTTGGGGCTGCGGGCACTCAAGTCCGGTCGGCGGTCCTGGATATTTCAATACCGGGACGAGCATGGACGCACGAGGCGCATCGCGTTGGGGGACGTGTCGGCGGTCGAGTTGGAGGCTGCACGAGATGCCGCGGCGGACGGCAGTTGGCGTGACCCAGGGGCAGCAACCCCTCCGTTGATCGAAAGAAAAAGCGCGCGGCCGGGACGGTCCTTGAGTTAATCAACGCCTATCTTATCTAGCTCGCGCCAAAGAACGCCAAAGGCGCGGTCGCTCAAAGAAACGAACCGTCACCTACGCAACCACGCGGCTCCCCTTCACCACGAGCGTGCTGAGACGGTTAGTAGGCGCGATGTTGCTGGCCTGCTTGAGCGGAAGAGCCCGGTTAGGTCGCAAGCTTCCTTCACGGTGTACGCCTGGCCGGTGGTGGTGCCGAGGAGGATTTAGTCGGCTTAGTGTCTGGACGCGGCTGCCGTTCTGGACCCGGCGTAGGGTTAGGCCATGGGTGGAGCATCAGTTGCTCCAGGAGATCGACTGTTTGCGGCTTCGTTGAAAGTCCCCAAGTCCTCGCATGGCTTGCTCCTGACCAAAACTGCTGACGGCGCGCTTCCATATCGCTTCCATGAGCTTAAGAGCCAGGCCCCGGGTGAAGCCGCCGGCTAAAACATCCAGCGAGCACAGCGGGCTATCAGTCGCGGCAGCGCGGACATAACGCGCGACCTCCAGTCTTCAACACACTGCGGAACTTCAGTTTTCGACCGACGCGACTGTCGGTTTTGAAGATTTGGCTATGGCGGAGCGGAGCCGCGATGTTCAAGGCAAGGCGCTGACGACCCTTGAAGGTCTGGCCGCGCTTTTTGCGCATGCGATTGCTTTATTGGCTCTTTTAATTGGAGACGATCAGACACCGGAGTTGAGAACCGGTGCAAGCCGTAGGAGTGGGCGTCGAGGCCGTTTGACGGGAAAACACCGGTGACTACGAAGCGTATGTTTGCGTTGGATGGCCGATAGACAGGCGTCATTTCGAAGAGACGCCAAAGCCGGCAAGGCCGGCAAAGCATCGGCTCGTTTAAATCGGAAAACCAAAAGCGCGATAACCAACGGCACTGTGTTGTTGCCCGAGGTCGATGGCCGAACATTGTGGGCGCGACGTTACCGGGATCTTTGCCAGTTGCATATTGACGACCTCGTTGGCGAGCAAGCGGTAAGCCAAGCCGAACAAACGCTGGTGCGGCGCGCGGCCTGTCTCACGGTCGAGCTCGAACGCCGTGAGATGCGGTTTGGGGATCGGGTGGGCAGGAGCCGACACTTCAAAATTATTGGATTCTGTCCAGAAAAGAATGACTGGTGGGATCGCGAGCTGCTGTGGTTAAATCGGGCTGGTCTAAATACAGGGGATGAAGGCCTTTCATCATTTCCGCCTTACCTGTGGGCTTATAAAACGGAAGCCGGTCCATGGATAAGCTAAAACTTCTTCTTCTGTATGCCAATTAGCAAAATCGAAGGTCGCAAGGATATCGTAGACAACGCGATTGAATTATTAGTGAAGCTATTAATTGGCAGTACGCCAGAGGACGCTTTCGCAAAACCATTTGTTTAAATACTCCCGACTACGCTTTTTATAATTTCAGCATCGAACGGATGTTGCAACACTTGACCACGCTGCTGGAAGGAATTGTCGCCAATGCCGACCAGCGCGTCGGGCAGTTGCCGCTGCTCGCTGAACTGGAACGCCGTCAGTTGCTGCTCGAATGGAATGACACCACGGTTGACTATCCACGGGACCGCTGCATCCATCAGCTGTTCGAGGAGCAGGTGGCTCGCACGCCCGAAGCGGTGGCGGCGGCGTTGAAGACCGTCGCCTCACCTATGCCGAGCTCGAAGCACGAGCCAACCAATTGGCGCACTACCTCGTTTCGCTGGGGGTGGGCCGTGAGGATCTGGTGGGCATTTGCATGGAGCGCTCGCTGGAGTTGGTCGTCGGCTTGCTGGGAATTCTCAAAGCCGGCGCCGCTTACGTGCCACTCGACCCGGAATACCCTGCAGAGCGATTGGCTTTCATGCTCTCCGATGCGCGCCCGCCCGTGCTGGTGACGCTGAGGGAGCTGGCTGAACAGCTGCCGGCGCACTCTGCCTGTGTGGTGCGGCTCGATGCCGACTGGCTACGCATCGCAGGGATGCCGACCTCGCGCTTGGATGCGGGCCGCCCAAGTGACCTGGCTTACGTCATCTATACCTCCGGCTCCACGGGACAGCCGAAGGGCGTGATGAACGAGCACGGTGCGGTCGTCAACCGGCTGTGTTGGATGCAGGCCGAGTACGGCCTCGCGCCGCGGGACAGCGTGCTTCAGAAAACGCCGTTCAGCTTCGACGTATCGGTATGGGAATTTTTCTGGCCGCTCATGGCGGGCGCCCGGCTGGTGATGGCGCGGCCCGGAGGCCAACAGCAATTCCGTCCTATCTGATTGATGTTATTCGCCAGCAAAACATCACGACCCTGCATTTCGTTCCGTCTATGCTGCAGGTGTTTCTGCAAGACCCGCACGCTCAGCGATGTGTCAGCGTTAAACGCGTTATTTGTAGCGGAGAGGCTCTCTCCGGCGCGCTCCAGGCGGAATTCTTCAAGCGCATCGATGCCGGGTTGCACAACCTCTATGGGCCAACCGAGGCGGCTATCGATGTCACCCACTGGGCGTGTCGGCGTGACGATCAGGTGATCTCGGTTCCAATCGGCCGACCGATCTGGAACACGCGGATATTCATTT
>CAWAWF010000004.1:0-431231 GCA_963785665.1 uncultured Alphaproteobacteria bacterium | reverse complement strand
ACATCCAGCCGCCGAGTGCCATCCCTCCCAGCGTCGCGAGCAACACCACGCCGAGCCGGGTGCCAGCCTCACGCGGCGCGAAATACTCGCGCACGATAATCGCGTACATCGGCACGATGCTGCCCTGGAACAGGCCGAACAGCGCCGAAATGGCGTAAAGGGAAAATAAACTGTCAAAAAACATGTAGAGCAGCAGCGCGACGCCCTGTAGCCCCGAACTGATCAGCAGCGTCGCCACCCCACCGATACGGTCGGCAATCATGCCGCCGGTGATCCGGCTGATCACCGAAGCCCAGCATCATCGACAGCATTTCGGCGCCGCGGGCCGGGCCGTAGCCGAGATCGCCGCAATAGGCGACGATATGGACCTGCGGCATCGACATCGCGACACAGCAGGCGATGCCGGCGACGAACAAAAGCCCCATCAGCGCATTCGCCGAGATGCCAAGCTTCTCGAAGCTTGCCCGCGGCGGTGGCAGTCGACGCGGCCGAATGTTGCGACGGCGAGCGCCGCCGCATGCCCACCGCGAGCGGCAGGATAAGCACGATGCAAGCGATACCGATGGCGATCTGGGTTGGACGCCAGCCGTTGCTGGCGATGAAGTGCTGAATGATCGGCGGCCAGATCACGCCGGAGAGGTAGTTGCCGCAGGAGGCGATGGCGACGGCGATGCCGCGACGTTTCACGAACCAGTGCGACATGTCGCTCATGATCGGCCCGAACGAACCAGAGCTGCCAAGCCCGATCAGCCCCTGCGCCAGCGCAAACTGCCAAAGAGTGCCGGCAACTCCCGAGAGCACGTAGCCCACGGTCAGCAAAACGGCGCCAAGCAGGATCGGAGCCAGAACACCGAAGCGGTCGGCCAGCCGGCCCATCAGGATGCCGCCGACGCCGAAGCCGATCATCGTCAATGTGAAGGGGAACGACGCCTCGCCGCGCGTGACGCCGAAATCCGCCTGCACGGCCGGCAAAAGCACCACGAACGACCACATGCCGACGCTGCCCACCGTGCCGATGGCCAGCGCCACGGCAAGCCTGGTCCAGGCCGCGGTGGAATCAATCTCGCTGGCCGGGCGTATCCCGGCTTCGATGCTGGTGGTCACGTCGATGGTCCCGGCAATTTGGCCTTGCCGTCCTAACACCAAACCGCCGCAGCCGTCATGGCCACCGCGCATTTCAGCGATGCGCGGCGATGAAATTTTTGCGCGCGGGCGATCAATGAATCGAATGCGCGGCCGTCAATGCAGCTTCGGTGTCCTGAGAAAACGGTTGCGATCGCCGGTTTTCAGCCGCGTCTCGATGGTCTTGCCGTCGCGGTAGATCGACATGGGAATCTCGATGCCGGCCGGGCCAAGTGACCATACCTTGCGATAAAGGCCGGCGAGATCGCGAATCTCGGCGCCGGCGATCGACAGCAGCACATCGCCGGTGCGCAAGTCCGCTTTCTGGGCCGGCCCATCCTTGGCAAGCCCGACCACGACGATGCGGTCCTCGATCGCGGTGGCGTAGAGGCCGAGCCAGGGCCGCGGCGGCGTCTTCGGCCGGCCCATGGTCAGAAGATCGTCGAAGATCGGTTCGAGCAGATCGATCGGCACGATCATGTTGATGTCGCCGGGCGGACCCTGCTCGCGGCCCTCCTGCAGTTGCAGCGAGCCGATGCCGACCAGTTCACCGCGCGGACCGATCAGCGCGGTGCCACCCCAGTTCGGGTGCGACGGCGCGGTGAAGATCGCCTCGTCGACGACATACTCCCAATACCCGGCGAACTCCTGCTTGGCGACGACACGGGCTGCGACCGACTTGGCGCGGCCGCCGGCGCCGCCAACCACGACGCGCTCGCCGACCGACACCGCGCTCGACTTGCCGATCGGCAGCGCCGGCAAGTCGAGCCGCGCCAGCGCCTGGATCAATCCGAAACCGGTGGCCTGATCGTAGGCCAGCACGGTGCCGGGTACGGCGCGACCGTCGATCAGAGTGAGCCAGATGGTCTCGGCTTCGGTGACCAGATAGCCGATGGTTAGAACCAGGCCGTCGGCGCGGATCAGCACGCCGTTACCGGCGCGCTCGGTGCCGAGCGTCTCAGCGGTAAATGCGTCGTTGGGGATCACGGCGCGGATCCCGACCACGGCGCTGAGCGCGGCCTCCAGGTCGTAGGCGTAATCCTGCGGCTTTGGCTGTGCCGATGCCGGCACCTTCCAATCGCTCACCGACGGCATGCGACCAACTCCCTGTTCCCCCGGCGGCCCATTCGGAACCCAGTATCGGCGATCGTATGGCCGCCTCAAGACCCTTGTTCCAAAAATATCGAAAACGGCCGTGTCCCGGTGCGGATGGTCGCTTTGGACTCATTGTGGCCTCTGCCGGACTGCGCTCGCAACCAATGGATACGTCAGTCGATTTCCGTTTTTCCCCATCCTCGACTTAGATATGCACATCCGCTGTTGCGCTGGCGTAAGAATTGAGGAGCGATCATGCTGCCGAGCTTCCGCCTGATTGGGGCGACCTTCCTGTGCAGTTTCTTCGTGGTTTTCGTCGGGCTGCGGATGGCCGCATCCCTCAACGACATCCATGAGGGGCTGCCTGTGATGGCGGCCCACGCCGCCCCGATGACGGTGGCGCCGGCCGCCGATCGCGACGCTCGCCGCGGCGCATCGTCCGTGCCGGTGATGTACGACCTGCGGTTCGCAGTGGCTCCGGTGTCGCCCATCCTGGTGCGATCCGCACCCACACTGATCGAGCGCCCGGTTCCGCAGCTGCCGCTGGCGATCTTGCCGCCGGACCTCCCGGTCCAGGAGGCGGCTGAACCGGCCGCCCAGCCGGAGGCCACCGTCGCGGCGATCGACCGCGATGCCGACGTCGCGCCGGCCCCAAGCGCCATCCCGGAGCCACCATCGACGATCGTGGCCGAGCCGTTGCCGCCCCTCGAACCCGCAGCCGAGACGCCGGCCCAAAACTCCGCCCAAGACTCCAAGGCCGCGGCGATCGAACCGCAGAACGCGTCCGCGCCGGATGCGACACCAGCCGAGCCGCTGCTGGCGGAGCCCGAAACGTCGGTTGATGTGCCAATCCCGGCTCAGGATACCGTGGCGGCCAAGCTGGCGGAGCCTGCCGCCAAGCCCGAGCCGGAGCACGCCAAACCGGCCCACGCCAAGCCGAAGGCCGTTGCCAGGCCGAAGCCGGCGCACAAGCCGCGTATCCGCACCGCACGCCGCGCCACGTCGCCGAACAATTCGTTCGACATCGGCAATCCGGCGTCATCCCCGTTCGGCGGCCCAACGCGGACCCAGTGAGTCCGCAGCGCTCTCCGACAATCCTGCGCAAGCTTCCAATCAAATGGGCGAGATGCTCGTAGCGGGAGCATGCTAACACTCCCGCCATGACTCCGCTGTCTGTCCTCGATCTGTCTCCCGTCACCACCGGCAACACCGGCGCGCAGGCGCTGCGCAACAGCCTCGATCTTGCGCGTCATGCCGACCGGCTCGGCTTCACCCGCTACTGGGTGGCCGAACACCACAACATGCCGAACATCGCAAGCTCGGCCCCCGACATCATGATCGGCCAGATCGCCGCCGCGACGACGCACATGCACGTCGGCTCAGGCGGCGTGATGCTGCCGAACCACGCGCCGCTGCAGGTCGCCGAGCGCTTCAAGGTGCTGGAGGGGCTGTTCCCCGGCCGCATCGATCTCGGGCTCGGCCGCGCGCCGGGCACCGACCCGGCGACATCCTACGCGCTGCGGCGGCGCCAGGACGATCCGGCCGGCGACGATTTCCTCGACCGCTTCCAGGAGCTGCTGGCGTTCGAAGGACGGCTGTTCCCGAACGATCATCCGTTCCGCAAGGTCAACGCCATGCCGGCCGACGTGCCGCTGCCGCCGCTCTTTCTACTCGGCTCGTCGGGCTACAGCGCGCAGCTTGCCGCCCATGTCGGCGCCGGCTTCTCGTTCGCGCATCACTTCTCGGATTTCGACCCGGTCGGACCGATGAAAATCTATCGCGAGCAGTTCAAGCCATCGGCAACGCGCGACAAGCCGCTCGCCATCCTTGCCGTGCACGCGATTGTCGCCGACACCGACGCCGAGGCCGAGCGGCTCGCCACTTCGGTCGATCTGAACTTCGCGCTGCGGCGTCAGGGGCGCTACCAGCCGATCCCGAGCCCCGAGGAAGCGGCGACGCACAGCTATTCGCCGACCGACCGGGCGCTGATCGGCCAGAACCGTGCGCGTCTGGTCGTCGGCAGCAAGGCCAAGGTGCTTTCGCATCTCGAGCCGCTGATCGAAGCGACCGCGGCGGACGAATTGATGGTCACGACGATGATCTACGACCATGAGGCGCGCAAACATTCTTACGCGCTGCTCGCCGAGGCGTTCGGACTGAAGCCCACCGCATAGAAAAAAGCCCCGGCGTTAGGCCGGGGCTCTCTACTCTACGCAACTTACGCGGAGACTACTTCGGCAACCCGGTGGTCGGGTCGACCTGCGCCATCGCGTTCGACGGCGTCGCCTGGTACTGCACCGCGTTGGAGGCCTGCTTCACCGGCGCATCGTTCTCGCCGGTCTGTTGCGGCGCGACGATCGGAGGATTGATCGCCGATTCCTTGGTGCAGAGATCCTTGAACAGCACGCGGCCGTCGTCGGTGTACTCCTTGCTCAGGCAGGTGCACGGGCCGTTGACCGGAGTCGCAACCGAGTATTCCGCCGTGCGAACGCCGCCGACCCAGATCGGGTGATAATAATGAACGTGCCAGCGCGGATGCGGGTGCCAATGGCGGCCACCGTCGCCACGGCCGCGACCGTAGCCGCCGGCGAAGTGCATTCCGCCGCCGTTGTGCATTCCGCCGCCGCCGCCGCCGTGGCCGCGAGCGCTGGCTTCGGACACGCTGAACATTGCAAGGCCGAGCGCTGCAGTCGCGGCGAGGGCCAGAATGGTGGACTTGCGATTCATGGAGCTCTCCTGTGATCCCGTGGGATCGGTTTGATTGCCTTCGGGCATTGGTCGGCGGCATTTCGGAAAAGGTTCAGCCGCCGGCCGGAAGCCCGCAGGCACCTTCAAATCGCGCAAAGCCGTGATAAACAGACGTTCAGACCGGCCGCCGAACAGGCCCGGCCTGTGTGAAACGTCACAGTATGGAGGCTCATTTGGGTAAGCAGTTCACGCTCTCGGCGTCTGACCAGTTCAAGCTCGGCGCCTATCGGGCCGATCCGTCCGGCACGCCGAAGGGCGGTATCGTCGTCATTCAGGAGATTTTCGGCGTCAATCAGCACATCCGCAAAGTCTGCGACGACTTCGCGGCGCTGGGCTACGCCGCGGTAGCGCCGGCTTTGTTCGACCGCACGCAGAAGGATTTCCAGTCCGGCTACACGCCGCCGGAGATCGAGAAAGCGCGCACCTTCGTCGCCAAGCCTGACTGGGACGCGATGATGCGCGACACTGACGCCGCGATCAAAGAGCTGAAGTCGGCCGGACCGGTCGGCATCGTCGGCTTCTGCATGGGCGGCACCATCGCTTTCCTCGGTGCGACCCGGCTGTCGGGATTGAGCGCCGCGGTCGGCTACTACGGCGGCCGCATCGTCGCCTTCGCCGATGAGAAACCGAAGTGCCCGGTGCAACTGCACTTCGGCGAGAAGGACGCCAGCATCCCGATGACCGACGTCGAGACCATCAAGCAGAAGCGCGGCGGCGACTGCGAAATCTACGTCTATCCAAACGGCGGTCACGGCTTCCATTGCGACGAGCGCGGCAGCTTCGACAAGGGCAGCCACGATCTGGCCTGGCAGCGCACCACCGACTTCTTCGCCAAGCACATGAAGAAGTGAGCATCCACAGGACTACGGATGCGGACTTGTACGGACCGGGTTCGAGCAAGATCGACTCAACGCAGCAAGCTTTGATTCACGCGCTGCTGCGAGGGTGCGCTTCAGCACGAAGCCGGGCACACGTGGCACGTTGACTTGGCGCGAGCATGTCGGCCGCGCGGTGGCATCCACCGCGCGGCCGATTGATTCCTATTCGATCGAAAGGTTCGCGGCCCGCACGACCTTCGCCCATTTCTCGATTTCGTCGCCAGTGAACTTGCCGAACTCGACCGGCGTCATCGGCAACGGATCGCTGCCGAGATCATTCAGCCGCTTGAGGATCATCGGGTCTTTCTGAGCGTCGTTGATCGACTTGTTAAGCGCCGCCACGATCTCCGGCGGAGTGCCCTTGGGCGCAGCGATGCCGTAGAACACGCTTGCCTCATAGCCCGGCACGGTCTCGCCCACGGTCGGCACGTCGGGGAGCACGTTCTGGCGCTTCGCCGTGGTCACGCCGAGCGCGCGGAGCTTGCCGGTCTTCACGAACTCCAGCGCGCCGGGCAGATTGTCGAACAGCACGTCGACCTTCCCGGTCAGCAGGTCCGGATAGACGGCGGCCGAGCCCTTGTAGGGCACGTGCACCATGTCGAGCTTGGTCATCATCTTGAACAGCTCGGCGGACATATGGACCGAGGTGCCGTTGCCGGACGACGCATAGCTGAGCTTGCCCGGATTGGCTTTGGCGTAAGCGATGAATTCGGCGACCGTCTTCACCGGCAGCGACGGCGGCACCACCATGATGTTTGACAGCCGCGCCAAGCCCGCAACCGGGACGGTGTCGCGCATGTGGTCGAACGACAGGCTCTTGTAGAGCGTCTGGCCGATGGCGTTGTTCGGGCCAACAAACAGGATGGTGTAACCGTCAGGCGGCGAGTTCACCACCGAAGCCGCCGCGATCATGCCGCCCTGCCCGGACTTGTTCTCGACCACGCATGGCGCACCGATGTGGTGGGTCAGCCACTCGCAGTAGATCCGGCCGGTGGTGTCGGTCGGGCCGCCGGCAAGAAAGCCGATCACCATCTTGATCGGCCGCGACGGATAGTTTTCGGCAACTGCCAGCGTCGAAGCACAAATGCAGCCGAACAGCGCAACAATAAAACGAGCAACGCGCATGGGTCCCCTCCCCTTCGCTCGAACACCATCTTAGAGGAGGAGAGGGGAAATCAGAACCAGCGTTCGCCGACTTCGATGGTGTCGCCGGGGCGGAGCGGGGCGCGAAGCGGCAGCGCGGTCCGGGCCGGTACGCCCTGCAGCTTGCGGGTGATGGTGACGATCCCCCGGGAGGCGCGCGGGGTGAAGCCGCCGGCGATGGCGATGGCATTCTCCACCGTCATGTTGGGCACAAAGGGGTATTGCCCGGGATAGGTCACCTCACCGAGCACGAAGAACGGCCGGTAGATCTCGACCTCGACGGCGACACTGGGATCGCGGATGAAGCTCGCTTTCAGCCGGGCGGCGATGGCGTTGCCGAGCTGCGCCGTGGTCATGCCGCACGCTTCGACATTGCCGATCAGCGGCAGGCTGATCTGCCCTTGCGCATCGACGGTGTAGTTGTTGGACAGCGGGTCCTGGCCGAACACCACGATGCGGAGCTTGTCGCCGCTGTCGAGGGTGTAGGGACCCTCCTCGAATCCTATGGCAACCGGCACCACCTGGGGCATCACCGGCTGGACAAAGACCGGAGCCGCGCGCCGCACCGCAAAGGCTGCCGGCTGCGGCCCACCATACGCGCGCATGTCGAGTTCGGAGCGAGCCATGGCATAGCGCGACGGTTGCCGCGCGCAGGCACTCAGCGCCAGCGCGACACACACAAAAGCCAGGAGGCGGCGCAGCCGCATGCGGATCCGGTCCCGAAAGGTTAAGCCGGATTAAACTCTTATGGTTAATGAAGGCTTAGTGGGCAGCGCCGGCGCGGTCCCGCGGGCCAGACAACCGCCCCAACCACCCCTTGACCCACCCCAAAACCACGGCCGTAATATCTGCGCCGAAGCATTCGGTGTGACCATGAAGACCTATGAAGGCAAGCGCACCATCGACGGCCTGGTCGTGACAGTCGATGGCAATCGCCTGGACGAGCGCTACGATGTCAAGCAATTCACCAGATACGGCTTCGAATGGACCTATGAGGGTGAAAGCCCGCAACAACTGGCGCTGGCAATCCTGGTTGACTACGTCGGCGACCAGGAGCGGGCGATCCGGCTGTCGGCGCCTTTCATGAGAAGCGTCGTCGCCAATCTCGACAACGATTGGACACTGCGAGGCGACGAGATCGATACGTTCCTGAAAGGCGCTCAGGCGTAACGGCGGAAATTGTTTAAGGAGAACGACGATGATCGGGCAGCGGCAAATCGCGTTTCGCCAGGAATATCGCTCGCGCATCCTGGGCTGGTACGACGGCTATTTCCACGTTGTCATCATCTACGCTATCGGCGCCGCGGCGTTCTACATCTACCTGGAGCACATCCATAACGCCACGCCGCTGGAATGGCTCACGGTCCCGCTGACATTCCTGTTCACCAATCTGTTCGAATGGGGCGTCCATAAATTTGTGATGCACCGGCCGGTCAACATCAAAGGGCTGCGGGCGATCTACGAACGGCATACGCTCAACCACCATCAGTTCTTCACCGACGACGAGATGCGCTTCCGCGATGCCAAGGATTGGCGCGTGACCGTGTTCCCACCTTACGCGTTGGTGGTGTTCATCCTGATGTCGCTGCCGGGCGCGATCATCCTCGGCCTCCTGTTGTCGCCAAATGTCGGATGGCTGTTCATGAGCGTGACCACCGGCATGTACCTGATCTACGAGTTCATGCACTTCTGCTGCCACGTCGAGGAGAATTGGTTCGTCCGTCACTGCCCGTTCGTCAACACGCTGCGGCGGCACCACACGGCGCATCACAACGCGCGGCTGATGATGGAGGTCAACATGAACCTGACCTTCCCGATCGCGGACTGGGTTTTCGGAACGTCGGACCTCGATCGCGGGCTAATCGGCACATTGCTGAACGGCTACGAGACGCGCTTCCTGAAGAAGACGCTCCGCGGAACGCCACGTCGCCCCGACGAGGCGTCCACCGTGCCGGTCGGCTCGTACTGATCGCGGGCGGCAGACCATGCCAAACGACGTCAAGGCCGTCGTCTCCGCCGTCACTCTCATCGTGGCGGCGATCCTGGCCTACTGGAGCGGCTCGCCGGTCCGGCCCGACTTCTCGACCTTCGTGATGATCACCGCGATCCTGATGGTCGTGGCGATGTGGGTTTTCCCCGAGGCCGGCGTCAAAAAAGGCGACATCAAGAAATCAACCTAGCCGGCCGGCCAGCCGCCCGCGCTCATTGTTCAAAACCTATGACCCAGCAATACCGCGCAGCAGTGCTGCACCAGGCCCGCTCGCCGATGGTTGTCGAACAGGTCGAGGCCGAGGCGCTGGGGCCCTCCGACGTGCTGGTGCGGGTGCGGGCTACCGGCCTTTGTCACACCGATCTCGAGGTCATCGACGGCTCGCTTCGCTATCCGATGCCGATCGTGCTTGGCCATGAAGCCGCGGGCATCATCGAGGACGTCGGTTCGGCGGTCGCGCCATCGCGCAAAGGCGATCACGTCGTGCTGTCGTGGAACCCGCACTGCGGACACTGCTTCTATTGCGATCGGAATCTTCCGATCCTCTGCGAGGAATATCTCGCCAAGCAGCCGCAGGGGGTGCAGTTCGACGGCCGCAGCAAGGCGCGTCTGAAGAATGGCGGCGAGCTCAAGCACCTGATGTTCCTGGGCACCTTCGGGGAATATTGCATCGTGCAGGATCAGCAGGCGATCAGTGTCCCTAAGGAGCTTCCGTTCGACCGTGCCTGTCTGATCGGTTGCGGCGTCATGACGGGCGTTGGAGTGGCCCTCAACGTGGCGCGGATCGGGCGGGCCGACACCGTCATGGTGGTCGGCTGCGGCGCCGTCGGGCTCTCGGCGGTGCAAGGCGCGCGCCTTGCGGGTGCGGCCAAGATCATCGCGGTCGACCTGGATGACGCGAAGCTCGCGCTGGCGCAAAAGCTCGGCGCCACGTCCGGCATCAACGCAGGCAACGAGGATGCGATCGCGATCGTCAAAAAAGAAACCGGCGGCCGCGGCGCGGACTGCGTGCTTGAAGCAGCCGGCAGCGCCGCGGGCTTTCGATTGACGATGGAAGCAGTCCGGCCGGGCGGCGAAGTGGTTTGGCTCGGCAAGACCGATGTGCAGAAGGATGTTTCGTTCCGCTGGGGTTCGTTGATGCGGGAAAAGCGCATTCGCCGATCGAGCTACGGCAACGCCCGTCCGGCACGCGATTTCCCGATGCTGGCGCGAGCCTATCTCGATGGCCAACTGATGCTGGACGAGCTGATCACCCAGCGCATCGGTCTCGATGACATCAACGATGGATTTTCAGCCCTGCGTGACGGCAAGGCCATCCGCAGCATCATCGCTTTCGATTGAAGTGCCGCTCCGCCTAGTGCGCAGCGGCCGCCACTCCGGTGCCGATCGGGCAGGACACGCCGGTGCCGCCGAGCCCGCAATAGCCCATCGGGTTCTTGGCAAGATACTGCTGGTGATAGTCCTCGGCGAAATAGAATGGCGGCGCGTCGAGCACCTCCGTGGTGATGGCGCCGAAGCGCTTGGCGTCCAGCGCCTTGCCGTACATCGCCTTGGAATCCTCGGCGGCCTTCTTCTGCGCCGGGTTGGTGGTGTAGATGCCGGAGCGGTACTGGGTGCCGGCGTCGTTGCCCTGGCGCATGCCCTGGGTCGGGTCGTGGCTCTCCCAGAACGTCTTCAAAAGCTTCTCGTAGGACACCTTCTTCGGCTCATAGACCACCAGCACCACCTCGTTGTGGCCGGTGCGGCCGGAGCAGACCTCCTCATAGGTCGGGTTCGGCGTGTGGCCGCCGATATAGCCGACCGCCGTGACATAGATGCCGTTGCCAAGCTCCCAAAACTTCCGCTCGGCGCCCCAGAAGCAGCCCATGCCGAAGATCGCGGTCTCGAGACCCGCCGGATAAGGCCCCTTCAGCGGATTGCCGTTGACGAAATGACTGGCGGCGGTGCGGATCGGATTGGGCCGGCCGGGCAAGGCCTGGTCCTTGGTGGGTATATCGAGCGACTTCTTGAACATGAACATCGTCCGGCCTCCTGAAATGTCTGCCGCCTATATAGGCCGAAATCAGGCTCTCGGCACGCCGCCACGGTCACATTCGAGCAATCCCGCCGCCGGGCGGCTTCACGAAGGCGCGAGCGCAACCTATGCTGCGGCGCGCGAATATCAGTTGGAGGCCTTATGACGACCTTGAAGACAATTGCCGGTGCCTGTGTCCTCGCCTGGCTGGCCACGACGCCGGCCGCGGCGCAGACCGCGCCGCCGCCCTATGGGCCGCCGATCGGCATCGAGAATGCCCGCAAGGTCATGAATGCGGCCGAGGGCGAGGCATCCAAGAACAACTGGGCAGTGGTCATCACCATCATCGACAGTGGCGGCAACATTGTCATGCTGCACCGGCGCGATGACGTGCAGCTCTCGTCGATCGAGATCGCCCAGGGCAAGGCGAAGACCGCGCTCTATTTCAAGCGGCCATCGAAGACGCTCGACGACGCCATCGCCGGCGGCGGGCCCGGCCTGCGCTTCCTGGCGCTCAAGGACATCGTGCCGCTGGAAGGCGGCATCCCTGTCATGATGGACGGCAAGATCGTCGGCGCCATCGGCGTCTCCGGCGTGCTGTCTTCGCAGGACGCCCAGATCGCTCGGGCCGGCGTCGACGGATTGAAATAGGAGCGTCACCGGAATCTCGGGATCCTTGGGGGCATGGATCAACGTCCACACATCGTCGTCGTCGAGGATGAGGCCACACAGCGCCAGCTGTTGTGCGACTACCTCGACAAGCAGAATTTCCGCGTCAGCCCTGCCGACGGCGGCAGCGCTTTGCGCCGTCTGCTGGAGCGCGAACTGCCGGCGCTGGTGCTGCTCGACGTCGGGCTGCCCGGCGAGGACGGCTTTGCGCTGGCGCGGTGGCTGCGCGAGAAGAGCGGCCGCATCGGCATCATCATGGTGACCACGGCCTCCGACACCGTGGACCGCGTGGTCGGCCTCGAAACCGGCGCCGACGACTACATCGGCAAGCCCTATGAGCCGCGCGAGTTGCTCGCCCGCATCAAGAGCGTGCTGCGCCGCTCGACCGGAGCCCCGGCCGCGTCCGGGCCACGGGTGCGGATGGGCCGCCGTGTCCTCGACCTGGAAAAGCGTGTGCTGGCCGATCCCTCCGACGGTAGCGAGGAGACGCTGACCGCGAGCGAATTCGACCTACTGAAGCTGTTCGCCAAAACCCCAACCGGCCGTTGCAACGCGACTGGCTGCTGGAATCCGCTGCGCATCGCGAGATGGAGGCATTCGACCGGGCCATTGACCTGCGCATCACGAGGCTTCGCCGCAAGATCGAGGCTGATCCGGCCCATCCAGACGCCATTCGCACCGTGCGTGGGATCGGCTATATGTTCGTTCCGCCCAAGGACTAAAGGCTCGCCTAGGCATTGAACCCACTCGGCTTCCAATCACACCAATATCTGTCGGACATTTGCGCGTAAGGGGGACTTGAGACCATGACTTCGAACATCATCCGCGGCATCGCCGCGCTCGCGTTCGTGATGACGCTTTGGCCGGCCGTCGCTGAGGAAAGAATTCCGGAAGGCCGCGTGACCGGACCGGACCCGGACGAGCAGGTCGCAC
Organism: uncultured Alphaproteobacteria bacterium; assembly: GCA_963785665.1. GTDB lineage: Bacteria > Pseudomonadota > Alphaproteobacteria > Rhizobiales > Xanthobacteraceae > Z2-YC6860. The sequence goes on along the minus strand of CAWAWF010000004.1, from coordinate 418,639 downwards.
CCGCCCCGGCGGCCGCCGTCAAGGTGCATCCATTCGCGGCCATGGCCGGCACCTGGACTGGCGGCGGCAAAATCGACCTGACCAACGACATCCATGAGAAGCTGCGCTGCCGTGCTCAATATAACTACGGCGCGAGCAACAGCAGCCTCTCGCTCGCGATCCGCTGCGCCAGCGACAACTACAAGTTCGAGCTGACCAGTAACGTTGTCGACCGCGGCGGCAGTCTTTCCGGCACCTGGAACGAGACCGCCTACGGCGTCTCCGGCACCATCAGTGGGCGCGTCAGCGGCGGCCACATCTCGGCGGTCGCCAAGGGCGACAGCTTTACAGCGGCACTTTCGGTGAACACCAACGGCAACCGCCAGTCGGTCACCATCACCCCGCAGGCCACCTACATCATCAACGTGCAGATCGGCCTCAGCAAAGCCGGCCCGGCAACCGCCGCGCGCTAGTTTCGCGGCGTATCGATCTCCGCCAGCACCCGGCGCAGCTCCGAAGCGAGCGGGCCCAGCCCGTCGGTGCAGCGGGCGCGGTCACCGGCCTTGCCGGCCAACTCCAGCGTAGCGGCCGCGGTGCCGACTCCTTTGGCCCCGATCGCATGCGCCGCGCCTTTTAGCTTGTGGGCGGCGGCGGCAAGCGCCGCGAGATTGCCGTTGCGCGAAGCGCTGTCGATCTCGCGCTGGGTCTCAACCGCAGTGTCGCGGAATTTGCCCAGCAGCGAATCGATGGCCGCGCGGTCATCGCCGAGCCAAGCGCCGAGCACACTGCGGTCGATAGCGCTGCCGCTCAACCCGCCATTCCGGGCGGCGTGACCGTTGCCGCCGTGATCGACCGCGAGCCAGCGCTGCAGCGTGGTGCGCAGCCGGTCGATGTTCACCGGCTTGACCAGGTAGGCATCCGTGCCGGCCTCGATGCAGCGCTCCTCCTCGCCCTTCATGGCGTTGGCGGTGACTGCGACCACCGGCGTGCGGCCCTTTTTCTTGCCCTCGGCCTCGGCGTTCCGGATCCGGCGCGCCATTTCGTAGCCGTCCATGTGCGGCATATGGATATCCGCCAACACCGCGGTGTACTGACCCGCGGCCCAGGCTTCGAGCCCTTCGACGCCGTCGTTGGCGACGTCGGCGGCAAGACCGATGAGGTCAAGCTGGCGCATCAGCACCTCGCGGTTGACCGGATGGTCGTCGACCACCAGCACGCGGAGCCGTTCGCTGCGCGGGCGCGGCGTGGCAGGCTTGGCGGCGGCCTCCGGCCGCAGCAGCGCAGCGAGCGGCGAATCCGCCGGCGCAGCTTTCAAAAGTAGGGTCACCGTGACGGTCGAGCCCTGGTTCGGCGTGCTCTGGATGTCGACGCTGCCCTCCATCAATTCGGTCAAGCGCCGCACGATGGAAAGACCGAGACCGGTGCCGCCGAATTTACGGGTGGTCGAGGAATTGGCCTGGGCGAATGGCTGGAACAGCCGCGCCCGCTGCTCGTCGTTCAAGCCGATGCCGGTATCGAGGACCGCGAGAATGACGCGGGTGGCACCGTCGCCCGCCGGGTGGGTCGAGGCGCGCACCTCGACACCGCCCTTGCTGGTGAACTTCAGCGCATTGGACAGAAGGTTGAATAGTATCTGGCGCACCCTGGTCGGATCGCCGACCAGAGCATCGTTCGACCCCGCCGCGATCGTGGCTTCCAGCAGCAATCCCTTGGCCGAGGCTTGCGGGCGGAAAGTATCGAGCGCGCCGGTGATCAGGCCGGATAGCGAGAATGCGGTGTCCTCCAGCTCAAGCCGGCCAGCCTCGATCTTGGAGAAGTCGAGCAAGTCGTCGATGATGCGAAGCAGCGCCTGCGCCGAGTCGCGCATGATTGTCACGCTCTTGAGTTGCTCCTTGTCGAGACCCTGGTGCTCCAAGATCTCCATCATGCCGAGCACGCCGTTCATCGGCATGCGGATTTCGTGGCTCATGGTGGCGAGGAAGGTGGACTTGGCCTGGGTCGCCGCCTCCGCCTCGATGCGGGCGCCTTCGGCCGCTTCCTTCGATGATGCGAGTGCCTCCTCGCGATCCTTCAGCGCGGTGATGTCGCGGATCACGGCGATGGTGTCGCCGTTGCGGAGCGGGATGAAGCTGAACTCAAGATGTTTACCTTCGCCGGTGCGCCGCTCGAAGCGGCTGCCGCCCGGCGTGGCGATCAACTCAAGGCGGGCGCTAGCGAGTTCGTCCGGGTTGCCGGTTTGACCGAAGTCGCCGCGACCGGCCTGGAAGCGCAGGATGTCCAGCAGCGAGACGTCCGGCCCGGTCAATTGTTCCGGAAGCTTGAGGAAATCGACCAGCCGCTGGTTGGTGAACTTCAACCGGAGTTGCCCGTCGAACAGCGACACGCCGTCGCTCATGTTGTCGAGCACCGACTGCATAATCCCGCGCGCCTGCTCGACCGCCTGCTCGCGATCCTTAAGTTCAGTGATGTCGCGGTAAACGCCAAGCAGGCTGCCGTCAGACAGCGGGTTGTAGCTGAACTCGATGTAGTGGCCATCCTGGGTGCGGCGTTCGTATCCGCTGCCTTTGGGGTCGCGAATGATCGAGGCGATCTCCTCGACCTTCTTTTCCTGCTGCTCCGGGGACAACGCGCCGTATTCGCCGCGCTGCGCCTGGAAACGAATCATGTCGAATCCGGAGGTGACGCCAGGCCGCAGCATTTCCTCGGTGTAGCGCTGCCGCTGGATGTGGACGCGGTTGCTGAATTGCCAGCGGAAGTCCTTGTCCCACAGCGTAACGCCATCGCTCATGTTGTCGAGGATGGTCTGCATCAGCGAACGGGTGCGCTCGACATCCTCCTTGGCAGCCGCCAGGGCTTCCTCGCGCTGACGGAGCTCGGTGATGTCGCGGAACACCGCGAGGATGCCGCCGTCGCCGATCGGCTTGAAGCTGAACTCGATGGTGCGGTCATCCTCGCGCCGGGCATGGCGGACGCCGCCCGGCGTCGTCATCCGCCTGAACGCGGCGTCGACTTTGCTCTCAATGTCGGCTTCGCCCGCGTCCGGCCCATAGTCGCCGCGGCGGGCCTGGAACAGCATCAGCTCGCGGGCCGGCGTGCCGATCCGCACCAGTTCCGGCGGGAACTGGCGTGACCTGATGCGCTCCTGGCTCATGAACTGGACGCGCATGTCCTTGTCGAGCAGCGCCACGCCATCGTCCATGTTGTCGAACGCGGTCTGCATGATCGTGCGGGTCAGCTCGATCTCAGCGGTGCGCTCCTACACCTCGTTGAACAGGCGCAGCGTCTCGATGGCGATCACGGCTTGGTCGGCAAAGGTCGAGATCAGCTCGATCTGTGCCGGGGTGAACGGCAGCGCCTTGTCGCGCGTCATCGCCAGCACGCCGATCGGGACGCCCTCGCGCATCAGCGGCACGCCGAGCATGGTGCGGTACTCGCCGAATTGCTGCGGGCCGGCCCAGGTGTATTCAGGATCGGCCTTGATGTCGGGGATGTGAACCACGGCACGATCGAGCACCGTGCGGCCACTCAAGCTGTTGCGCGACGGCGTGATGCGCTGGCCGAACATGAAATCGGTCAGCTCAGGCGAATAGCCGTGGCTCGCGGTCACTCGGAAGATATCGCCGTCGCGCTGGAAAATGTTGGCGCCATCGGCCTCGCACAGCCGGACAGCCGATTCCACCAGGCGGTCGAGCACCGTCTTTAGATTGAACCGGCCGTCGCTGATCAGCTTGAGGATGTCGGCGGCCGCCCGCAGCGCCTCCTCGCGATGCTTGACCTCGGTGACATCGTGGCCCACGGCCAGCACACGCCCCCCGGGCAGCGGATTGAACGCAAACTCGACCAGGTGGCCGCTCCCGGTGCGCCGCACATGGCGGCTGCCGTGCGGATCGCGAATGCGCTCGGCGCGCGCCGCAACTGTTTTCTCGATATCGACGTCGGGGCCGTAGTCGCCGCGCTTCGCCATGAAGCGAATGCCCGCGTATCCCGAGACGCCGGGCCCGCCAAATTCGGGCGTGTAAGCGTGGAACTCGTAGAGCTTGCGGTTGACGAACTCGATATTGAAATCCTTGTCGAACAATTGGACGGCGTCGCTCATATTGTCGAGGATTGTCTGCATCACCTGCCGGGTGCGCTCGGTGTCGGCGCGGGCGGCTTCAGCGGCCTCCTTGGCGGCGGCGAGCGAGGCCTCGCGCTCCTTCAACTCGGTGATGTCGCGGTGAATGCTGATGATGGTGCCGTTGTCGAGCGGCTTGTAGCTCACCTCGATGTAATGCCCGCTCGGCGAACGCCGCTCGAAGGTCACACCAGCCGGCGTCTTCAACTGATCGACCAGCTCGCGAACCTTGGCTTCGACATCGTCGATCTTGCCGAAATCGCCGCGGCCAATCTGGAACCGCCGCACGTTGCTCATCATGCAGCCTGGAAACACGACGTCGGCCGGATAGCGCTGGAACTTCATCATCGCCTGATTGACGAATTCGCAACGCACGTCGTCCGGCGTCGGCGTCATCAGCGCCAGGCCGTCGTTCATGTTGTCGATCATGGTGGCGAGGACGTTGCGGGTGCGCTCGATCTCCGCGGTGCGCTCCTGCACCTCGTTGAACAGCCGCACCGTCTCGATCGCGATCACGGCCTGGTCGGCAAACGTGGAAATCAGCTCGATCTGCTTGGCGCTATACGGCCGCGGCGCCTCGCGGGTCAACGTCATCACGCCGATCGGCACGCCCTCTCGCAACAGCGGCACGCCGAGCATGGCGCGGAAATTGCCGACCCTGTTGGCGTCAGGCCAATGGTAGTCGCGGTCCGCCAGCACATCGGGAATGTGGATGACGCGGCCTTCCAGCGCAGTGCGGCCGACCAGGGTGGTGCGAGCCGGCTCGATCTTGCGGCCACGCATGAACGCATCTTTTTCGTGGTTGAGACCGTGTTGGGCCGCCAGCCGATAGTGTCCGTTCTCGCGCCGGAAGATCAGCGCGGCGTCCGCGTCGCACAACCGCGTCGCCGAGGTCACAAGCGTGTCGAGCACGGTCCCCAGCTCGAAGGTTGAACGGCTCATCACCTTCAAGATGTCGGCCGACGCGGTCATCGCCTCATCGACGCGCTTGGCCTCGGTGATATCGCCGCCCAACGCCAATTGCCGACGCCGTTGCGGTAGCGCAGTTCCATCGAGAAGCGCGCCGTGTTGCCCTTGAGGTGCTCGGCCAAGGTGTATTTGAACAGCGACCGGTCGTCGGGATGGACGCGGTCGGTCCAGTCATTCGGCGACTTCATCTGCTCGGGCGCGATACCGAGGATCTTATAGAGGCCGGGTGCGTAATAGACGGTGTCGTTCTCGATGTCCCAGTCGTAGAGGTTCTCGTTCAGGTACTCGAGCGCAAGCGCGTAGCGCTCGGCGTCGCCGGCCGGCTGTTGCGCGGGTCCGGGGCGCGGCTTGCTCTTACGCTTCTTGGCCGGGCTGGCCGCCGGCTTGGCTTTCTTTTTCGCAACAGCGCGAACCATGCGCGGACTTCGCATCCCACAATTTCCCCAACGGGCGAGTGTGACAGTGGCTTGTATCGTCGGTGTTTCGCGCCAGGGGGTATTTGTATCGTCTGTATCGAGGCGGCGAATTTTCCCCGTGTTTATCGATATTTGGCCGCTCCAGTCGCGATACCGACGATACCAATCAGCGTTAGCGCGACATTCGGGCGATACCGGCCGCACCTAGGGTGGCCCCATCGAAACGGGGCAGTCGCAAATGACCAAGACCATCAGCATCTACGCGGCGCAGGTTCTGCTCGGCGCGATCGCGATCGCAGCGGGCTATGCCAAGCTCACCGGCTCGGGCCTGATGGTCCACCAATTCCAGGCAATCGGCCTCGGCACCGGCTTTCTGACGGCCGCCGCGGCCAGCTATCAGGCCGGGCATGACGCCGTTCAGGTGTCCCGCACACTCCGCGAGTGCGACATCTAAGGCCCGTACTCAAAAACACACCATATCCGCTTTCAGGGCCAAAGCCGACATAACCGGGGCGTCTCGCGACATCACATGATGGTAGAGTCGAGATGTGGCGCGGTGGCTGTAGGTAGAACGTATCTGTTGCCGCCTCTTTCGTCTGGCGGTGCCTCAATGGTTCGACCATGGCTCCGTTTCCACATCCCGCTCATCGAACCGGACGTGCGGCGCTACCGCATCCGGCTCTCGGACAAGACTTCACGCCTTCACCCACGGCACGTCGTGCCCAAGCCGGCTCAGACGTACGAGCCCGAAGTGCCCGTAGAGGTGCGGGAGTGGATAGGTTCCGCCCTTACGCCGTCTGACTTTATGCTTGGTGCGCAACCACCGGCGCAACCGCACAGCGGTGTAGTTGTCGAGCGCACGGTACGCTTTGTTGACGGTGCCTACTTGGAAGTAGTTCGCCCATCCGCGCAGCGTGCGGTTCAGCTTCTTCACCAACTCCGTGGTCTCTTGCCAGGTCCCCGATCGGGCGGTCAGCGCGTGGACTTTCTCGACCGCGTGCTTGATGCTCTTCCTCGATGGCCGGTGCCCCAGGCGCGCCTGGCCGGTTCTCGCTGAATACATTCGCCCAAACGTGTACCCCAGGAAGTCGAACTCCTCTTCCGGTACCTTGCAGATGCGTGTCTTTTCCTCGTTGACCGTGAGCTTCAGCTTTCCCATGATCTCGCGCAGTCGTTGCAACGCCTCTTCGGCTTTGCCCTTCCGGCACAGGATCACAAGATCGTCGGCGTAGGTCACAAGGCGAGCGCCGAGGCTTCGCTCCAGCCCGAGCATCTTCCATCCCAACACGAACCGGCGCATGTACAGGTTCGCCAGCAATGGTGAGATGGGTGAGCCCTGCGGGATGCCGCGCCGCTTGTCCCGGGCCTCGGTCGTACGTGTCTTCCGTCCTCGATCATCGGTTTCTTCCACGGTGCATTCCAGCCACATCTTGATTAGATGCAGCACGCGTCGATCAACAATACGGCGCGCTACCGACTTCAACAGTTCGGCATGGGGGATGCTCCCGAAGTAGTCCGCGAGGTCGGCGTCAACGACTTCCGGGTGGCTTCGGTACAGCAGCCCTTCCACCTCGACCACCGCCTGCTGGGCGTTTCGCCCGGGACGGTAGGCGTACTGCTCTGATGGAAGGTCGGCTTCGAAGATCGGTTCCAGCACCAGCATCGCTGCTGTCATGCAGATCCGATCCCGCAAGGTCGAGATGCCCAGCGGCCTGAGTTTGCCGTTGGCCTTCGGTATGAACACTCTTCTGATGGGGTCCGGTCGGTAAGTCTCCTGCCTGAGCGCAAGCGCCAGTTCGCCGAGCCACCGCTGCACCCCATACGCGTCGATGTCCGCGAAGTCCTGACCGTCCACACCCGGCGCGCCCTTGTTGGAGCGGCACTGGGCATAGGCATGAGCCAGGATGTCCTCGCGGCTGATCTTGTCGTACAGGGCGTAGAAGCGGTACCCGGCTTCTGCCTTCGCTTTCGCGTGCAACGCCGTCTGCAGTTTCTGAACACTCTTCGGAGTTGATAGGTTGCCCAATCTCCAGGTCCCTCACCACGTATTGCGTCCGTCTTGAACTGAGGTCCCTTCCCTCCACCGGCATTACCCGGCTTCAGCGGTACTGCGAACCTCTCCGCCACCCCAGAGCGCCCGGCCTGTCCCTCGCGGGCGTCCAGTTGGTCATCGCTGACCACGCCTTGGGGCTTCCCGTGTTTCGAGCGTTTTCCTTGTGTACATGCTGCCGCCACTACCCCGGCGCAGCGGCTGGGCGCACTGCTTCGCTCATTCACCCAGCCGTATCAGCCTTCCCCGAAAGGGTTGTCGGGTCGGCCTGCGCATCGTCCGTTTCGAGGATTGCTCGGCGTTCACTCACGTTGCGGCCTGCACACTCGCGCGGTCACCAATTCGTGACCCGCTATCCGAAGGCTTCAGCCATTTCGTTACCTCCATGACTGCTCCGGTTGCTTCCGGCTGGAGCGGGTAGCCGGGTGGGACTTGCACCCACTGGAGAACGCCGCCTTTTCACGGCGCACACCCAAAGATGGGGTAATCGGCCGGCCGGCGACTAGACGCTGGAAAATGGTGCTGCGCTTCAGGCTGATGGCGATACGAGGTCACCGCGTGAACGGGCCTCAGGCATCAGAAGGAGAAGCGCAGCATGGACCATTCTGCCGGACTAGACGTATCGGTCAAGGAGACCAGCGTCTGTATTGTGGACGACACGGGCAAGATCGTTCGGGAAGTGAAGGTGGCGAGCGAGCCCGACGCTCTGCTGACGGTGCTGGCGAACCCGGCCTACCACTTCAGGCGGATCGGATTAGAAGCTGGGCCGTTGTCGCAATGGCTGTTTAGTGCTCTGGCCGAATCGGGACTGCCAGTGATCTGCGTCGAGACGCGGCACATGCGATCGGCGCTCAAGGCTCAGATCAACAAGACCGACCGCAACGATGCCCGCGGCATCGCGCAGATGATGCGGGCAGGACTTTATCGTCCGGTGCACGTGAAGACGTTACGCAGTCAGAAGCTGCGGATGTTGCTGACGCACCGTAAGCTGCTGCAGTCGAAGGCGATCGCCATTGAGAATGATCTGCGCGCAACCTTGCGCAACTTCGGCCTCAAGGTGGGAGTGGTCGGAACGGTGAAGTTCGAGGCCCGCATCAAAGAGTTGATCGAGAACGTCCCCGACTTAGTCGTGCTGGTCGAACCGCTCCTCATAGTCCGGCGGACGCTTCGCGAGCAGATCGGCGTTCTGCACCGGCGCTTGCTGGCCGTCGTTCGGGACGATGAGGTGTGCAGGCGCCTGATGACGGTGCCCGGTGTCGGCCCCGTAGTGGCACTGACCTATCGCGCCACCGTCGATGTGCCGGCCCGCTTTCGAAATTCCAAGGCGGTCGGGGCGGTGTTTGGATTGACTCCTTCCAAGTATCAATCCGGCGAAGTTGACCGAACCGGAGGGATATCACGGTGCGGCGACGACATGATGCGGGCGATGCTCTACGAGGCGGCTCATATCATGTTGGTGCGCTCGACGAAGTGGTCATGGCTCAAGGCCTGGGCCATGCAGATCGCCAGGCGCCGCGGGCTGAAGAAGGCGATCGTGGCCTTGGCGCGACGACTTGCCGTGATCATGCACCGCATATGGGTCGACGGCACTGAATTCCGATGGACCAGGCAGACCGCGGCCGCATGAAAGCCGCGATGCAATAAAACCGATAGGAGGAACTCGAGCTCCACCACGCGGTGGAATGGTGTCCCTCGCGGGACGATGGATGAGGTGAGATCGCATGTCCGCTTGGACCTGCCGGCAATCTGTCGGCAAGGCCGACCCAAAGATGGTTCCGCCTCGTCCTCGAATCCCATAGTGGAAGGGCCTTAGCGCCGATTCCGGAGAGAAGCACGAGCCTGCGAGCGGCATCGACACTGCGATGGTGGATAGCCTGAAAACGCTTGACCCCAACCGGCCGATTAGAGAAGCGGACATCCACCTACCTTAACGTTGCAACGCAGGGTCCATGGGCCGGGGCCCGCGTCATGCTCGCCTCCTGAGTCCTCACAGACGAACGCGGATGATCGTCTTCCCCGCGCGTCGCTCGGTCGAGTTGAAGGCAGCCACGGCTTCGTCGAGGGTCGATACATTGCCGATGTTTGTCCGCAGTCGTCCGTCCCGCACCCGCTGGACGATCTCATTCAGTTGGACACGATCGGCCTCGACAACGAAGTCGACCGCTAGGCCGTCGGTGGGCCGCGCCTCGGACGGCCCGACGATGGACACCAGCGTTCCCCCAGCTCGAACCAGGCGCGCGGACCGCTTCCCGATGTCGCCGCCGATGAGATCGAACACCAGATCGACGCCGCCGACGTCTTCGAGGGTGTCGTTCTGGAGGTCGACGAACTCCTGCGCGCCGAAGTCGAGCGCCTTCTGACGGTCGGCGGCGCGTCCAGTGCCGATGATGTGGGCGCCGGCCTCTCGAGCGAGTTGCGTCACCATCGAGCCGACTGCGCCGGCCGCGCCGTGCACGAGTACGCTCTGCCCCGCCTGGAGGCGGCCATGCTGGTACAGTCCCTGCCACGCGGTAAGGCCGGAGATTGGCAGGCTCGCGCCCACCGTGAAGTCGACGTCGCCCGGCAACGGCGCGAGGTTGCGTGCCTCGATGGCCACATATTCCGCCAGGGTGCCGTCGCGATGCCAGTCAGCTAGACCGAACACTCGCTGTCCCACCGACAGTCCCGTCGTGCCGTAGCCGAGAGCGGTGACCACGCCGGCCAATTCGTGGCCGGGGATCGACGGTGTTCGGTCACGGTCGCGGCGATCGGTCCAGGTCGAGGGCCACGCCAACTCAGTCGGGACGAATCCCGACGCATAAATCTGAACGATGACATCGTTTATCGCTGCCGGCGGATCGGGCCGCTCCACCAGCTTCATCCCGGCCGTTCCCGCAGTCTGGTCCGTCACCACTACTGCCTTCATGATAAATTTCTCCTCGGTTACTTGCCTCTTTGCGATGTCCGCTAACGGCAGATATCGTTGAAAAAGTCGGCTGTTGTGACGGTTGATTGCTGCTGATTCACTGATCGTCCGGTGAATCGGGAGGCTCAATCGATGATGGGCGATCGGCTGGTGATGCAGGAGAGCCTGTTCTATCAGTTTCGATTGGACGACCACGTTCCCGCCGATCACATGCTGCGTGCCATCGACCGCTTCGTCGACCTCGATGGGTTGAGGCGGCATCTTGGCGCCGTTCTACAGCACGACAGGCCGGCCCTCGATCGATCCCGAACTGATGATCCGGATGCTGCTGGTCGGCTACTGCTTCGGCATCCGCTCGGAGCGGCGGCTGTGTGAAGAGGTGCATCTCAATCTGGCCTATCGGTGGTTCTGCAGGCTCGGCCTGGATGGTGCGGTGCCGGACCACTCCACCTTCTCGAAGAACCGCCATGGCCGCTTTCGCGACAGCGATGCATTCCGGCATGTCTTCGAGACGGTGGTGGGCCGCTGTATCGAGGAGGGGTTGGTCGGCGGCGAGGGATTTGCGGTGGACGCCAGCCTGATCGCGGCCGATGCCAACAAGCAGAGGTCTGTCTCCAGTGCAGAGCATACGGACTGGCGTAGCCTCGCCGCCAGCCGTCGTGCCGTGCGGGAGTATCTCGACACCCTGGACAAGGCCGCATGGGGCGCAGCCAGCGAGACCGTGCCGAAGTTCGTCTCTCCGTCCGATCCAGCGGCGCAGTGGACCGGCGCTCACAAAGGACATGCGTTCTTCGCCTATGCGGACAACTACCTGATCGATCTGAAGGCCGCTGTCATTCTCGATGTCGAGGCGACACGCGCGATCCGCCAGGCCGAAGTCGGCGCCGCAAGAACCATGATCGAACGCACCGCCGATCGCTTCGGGCTCAAACCCGAGAGGCTTGCCGCCGACAGCGCCTACGGTTCGGCCCCTTCGCTGGATTGGCTGGTCAAGACCAAGGGGATCGCGCCCCACATCCCGGTCTTGGACAAATCCAGGCGCGATGATGGGACATTCTCCCGATCCGACTTCCAGTTCGACGAAGCGAGGAACATCTACGTTTGTCCGGCGGCCAAGACGCTGACCACGCGCGGAACGATCGTCAGCGACGATCAAGTCCTCTACCGGGCCAGCAAGTTCGATTGCACGCCATGCCCGCTGAAGAGCCGGTGCTGTCCGAAAGAGCCGGTCCGCAAAATCCCGCGGAGCATCTTCGAACAGTCACGAGATGTCGTCCGCTCGCTGGTCGGCACAGAACTTTATGAGCGGTCGCGCCGGGAACGCAAAAAGATTGAGATGCTGTTCGCGCACCTAAAACGCATCATCGGCCTGAGACGATTGCGGTTGCGCGGACCGACCGGAGCCAAAGACGAATTCCTACTCGCAGCTACCGCCCAGAACCTTCGCAAGCTCGCCAAGCTGATCGTCCCGGCAATGCCCGAACGCCTCGCAGCAGCGTAGGCGCATCGCATCGAAAGGACCGGCGATGCCGGTAGCTTCACAGCTGCGGAGTTTTTCAACGATATCGGCACTTGGCGGACATGGCTTGGCCGTCCGTCGATGTCCGCTACGGAGGCGAGCGGAGATGGGCGGATTATGAGGACACGCCTCAACAAGGCGCGGTGCCTAATCGCGGGCGTAGCCGATCAGCGGCTTCTTCTTGCGTCCCAGCACGATCAGGATCACTCCGAGAATGCAGGATATCGCCGACGCCGGCTGCTCCAGCACCGGCGCGATGAACACCTGCCAAATATCGGCGCCGGCCCGCTTTTCGACCATCGACTGAAACCCCGCCAGGCTGCGGTCGTGGACGATCAGCCAGACCTCGTTGGTCCGGGTCAGCAGGATATGCCCGTCGGAAATCGACCGGATGCCGTCGTAAACCAGGAAAATGAACCCCAAGGCGAGCAGCAACAGCCCGACAAACCGCAACACAAACCGGATCATGACCAGAGGCCCAGGGCCGCTCCCTCAGAGCGCACCGCTTAGCCTGCCCGGCCGCTTCGTTCAATGCTCGCGTTGCCGCGCCGCGAAAAGCCGATGCAGAGCATGGCCGATTTGCCTGCCGGCGGTGTCTTGAGCAAGCCATAAGGCTTCCGGTAACGTCCCTGTTCGGCCCGGCGGCCGGGGTAGAGTATTGAAATGGCGAAGAAATCGAGCAACCGGCCGACCTTCACCGATCAGGAGGCACTCGACTTCCACAGTCGCGGCCGCCCCGGCAAACTCGAAGTCATCGCCACCAAGCCGATGGCGACCCAACGCGACCTGTCGCTGGCCTATTCGCCCGGCGTCGCCATCCCGGTGCTCGCCATCGCCGACGATCCGGACAAGGCCTACGACTACACGGTGAAGGGGAACTTCGTCGCCGTCATCACCAACGGCACCGCCATCCTCGGGCTTGGCAACCGCGGTGCGCTGGCGGCCAAGCCCGTGATGGAGGGCAAGGCGGTGCTGTTCAAGCGCTTCGCCGACATCGATTCCATCGACCTCTGAGGTCTCCTCCGAAGACCCCGACGAGATCATCAATTGCGTGAAGCTGCTCGGTGCCGGCTGGGGCGGCATCAACCTGGAGGACATCAAGGCGCCGGAGTGCTTCATCATCGAACAGCGGCTCCGCGAGCTGCTCGACATCCCGGTGTTCCACGACGACCAGCACGGCACCGCGATCATCGCGACCGCCGGCCTGCTCAATTCGCTGCACCTGACCGATCGCAAGATCGAGGACACCAAGATCGTCTGCAACGGCGCCGGCGCCGCCGGCATCGCCTGCCTGGAGTTGCTCGAAGCGATCGGCTTCAAGCACGAGAACCTGATCCTGTGCGACACCAAGGGCGTCATCTACCAGGGCCGCACCGAAGGCATGAACCAGTGGAAGTCGGCGCATGCGGTGAAGACCTCGGCGCGGACCCTGGCCGACGCCATGAAGGGCGCCGACGTGTTCTACGGCCTGTCCGCCAAGGGCGCGGTGACCAAGGACATGGTCAGCATCGATGGCGCCGAAGCCCATCATCTTCGCGATGGCCAACCCCGACCCGGAGATCACCGCCGAGGAGGTCGCCGAGGTGCGCGACGACGCCATCATGGCGACCGGCCGCTCGGACTATCCGAACCAGGTCAACAACGTGCTGGGCTTCCCCTACATCTTCCGCGGCGCGCTCGACGTGCGCGCCAAGACCATCAACATGGAGATGAAGATCGCGGCGGCGCGTGCGCTCGCCGCGCTGGCTCGCGAGGACGTCCCCGACGAGGTCGCCGCGGCCTATGGCGCGCGGCCGAAGTTCGGTCCGGACTACATCATCCCGGTTCCGTTCGATCCGCGGCTGATTTCGCACGTGCCGCCGGCGGTGGCTCAGGCCGCCATGGACACCGGCGTGGCGCGGAAGCCGATCGAGGACATGGAGGCCTACAAGCACTCGCTGCGCAGCCGCCGCGATCCGGTGGCGGGCGTGCTGCAGCAGGTGTTCCAGCGGCTGCGGCGCGCGCCCAAGCGCGTGGTGTTCGCCGAAGGCGAGGAGGAGCAGGTGATCCGCGCCGCCGCGAGCTTCGTCCAGGAGGGGCTCGGCACCGCGCTGCTGGTCGGCCGCGAGGAGCCGATCCGGCAAAGCGCGAAGAATCTCGGCATCGAGCTTGGCCGCGGCATCGAGATCATCAATGCCGCGCTGTCGAAGCGGAACTCAAACTACGTCGCCTATCTCTACGAGCGGCTGCAACGCCAAGGCTACCTGATCCGCGATGTGCAGCGGCTGATCAACACCGACCGAAACCACTTCGCCGCCTGCATGGTGGCGCTCGACGACGCCGATGCCATGGTGACGGGCGTGACGCGAAACTATTCGGTGGCGCTCGAGGATGTCCGGCGCGTCATCGATCCGAAGCCCGGCCATCGGGTCATCGGCCTGTCGATGGTGCTGTCGCGCGGCCGGATGGTGCTGGTCGCCGACACCGCGATCACCGAGATGCCGACCGCCCAGGAGCTGGCCGAGATCGCGATCGAAGCCGCCGGCGTCGCCCGCCGGATGGGCTATGAGCCGCGCGTCGCGATGCTGGCGTTCTCGACGTTCGGCCATCCGCAGGGCGAGCGCTCGGCCCGCGTCATCGAGGCGGTGAAGATTCTCGACCAGCGCCGGCTCGATTTCGAATACGAGGGCGACATGGCGGCCGACGTGGCGCTCAATCCCGAAGCGGCCGCGGCCTATCCGTTCAGCCGCCTGACCGGCCCCGCCAACGTGCTGATCATGCCGGCGTTCCACTCGGCGTCGATCTCGACCAAGATGCTGCAGGAATTGGGCGGCGCCACCGTGATCGGCCCGATGCTGGTCGGCCTCGACCGGCCGGTGCAGATCGTGCCGCTCGGCGCCAAGGACAGCCAGCTCGTCAACATGGCGGCGCTGGCGGCGTTCAATGTGAGCGGCTGAGTGGAATCGCAACGGCAATTCACGTCGGACCGCCGTTATACCCAAGTATAGCTCGGCCCCATCTATTTCCGCTTCGCGTGGCCGATATGGACTGGTAGGCCTGCTGAACGTCGGGGGGCGTTCAGTCGGTCATGAAGCTGCAGAAGCTGTCGGCTTTTCTGGACCAGCTCCCGGACTGCAAGTCCTCCCAGCAGGTCGGCGAAACATTCAGCACGTTCGTGCGCGGCTATGGCTTTCGCGCCACGGCTTGTGGGGAATCCCGCGAATTTCCCGATGGCCGGCGCTGGAAGTTCTTCTTCAACACCTGGCCTGAAGAATGGCTGCTGCAATACCAGAAGAAAGACTACGTGCGGCACGATCCGCTGCCGGCGATGGCGCGGGTGTTGTGGCGGCCGTTCACTTGGCGCGAGGTGATGGGGATGCGCGAGTCCACCCGGGAGCAGATCGAGCTCTATGAGTGGGTCAAGACGCTCGGCATTCACGACGCCTTCGCGGTGCCGATTCATTATCCGGGCGGCGATTTCGGCCTCTGCGTCAGCGCCGGCGATCATGTCATCGAGTCGTCGTTCGAGCGCCACGCCATGCAGATGGCGTCGCTGTGCGCGCACCAGCGCTGCTGCGAACTCGGTGGTCAAAGCGACGCCAGCACCGTTCCGACCGCGCTGACCACGCGCGAGCTCGATTGCCTGCGCTGGGTGCTGAAGGGCAAGTCTGACACCGACATCGGCGAAATCCTCGGCATCTCGAACACCACCGTGCATTTCCATGTCGAGCGCACGAAGAAAAAGCTCGGCGTGAAGACACGCGCCCAGGCCGCCAGCGTCGCGGTATCGCTCGGCTATCTTTGAGACGCCAATAGCCCCTCCAATTGGAGAGGTGCGATTCATCGTGCGTTTAGCTTAGTTGGCCCTCGCCAGAGACAACGGCGTCGGGGGCAACCGATGATGTGGCTTCCGATGGCGTTCTACGCAATTGCGCTTGGCGCAGTCGTCGTCGTGGCATTGCGCGGCGATCGACACGGGGGGACGTGATCCGATGCATTCCAGGCAGATGTGGTTTCGCATTCTAAGCAAGGCCGACGAGCAGACCTGCCGGCGTTGGGCCCGCGTCGTCACCGTTTGTTACCTGCTGATCATTGTCGGCGGCGTGGCCGCCTTGGCCGTTTCATCGGCGCGTCATGTCCAGGATGGACCGTTACTTGCATCGTCGCGAACGCATTGAAAGGGGTAACCCATGCCTACCAATTTGCCGCCCCGACGGGCCGTCACAATCGAGAGGACGGAAACCGCGCTGCAAACATTCGTCTGGCAGGCCGGGGTGATCGTTTTCCTGACGGCCGGTCTGTTCATCACCATCGAGGCCGGCGCCTTTCCGGCGCCCTGCGAGTTTTCCGAAATGCCGATTTCGCCTTGAGCCTCACGCCTCGAGGGTTCTGCCGCAATATCAATGCCGTACTGGGTGGCGAAAGTCCTCCGCGCTGGCTAACATCGCGCCACGCAAGGAGGCACCATGCCCAACACCAAAATCCGCGGCGTGATCGCCGCGGTCGCCACCCCGGTCGGCGAGGACGGCTCGCCTGATACTGCTCGCGCTACCAAGCTCGCGCGGTATCTGATCGACAACGGCTGCGACGGGCTGAACGTGCTCGGCACCACCGGCGAGGCGACATCGTTCTCCCTGCCGGAACGACAGCGGGTGATGGACGCCTACAAGGCGGCCGGCCTGCCGCTCGACCGCATGATGGTGGGCACCGGCGCCGCGGCGGTCGCCGACGCTGTGACGCTGACCCGATATGCCTCCGAGCTCGGATTTGCCGGGGCGCTGGTGCTGCCGCCGTTCTATTACAAGGGCGTGCCGGACGATGGACTGGTCGCCTATATCGACACCATCGTGAAGGCGACGGCGGGTAAGCCGATCCCGCTCTATCTCTATCACTACCCGCAGCAGTCCGGGCTGCATTGGCATGCAGCGCTGGTGAAACGCCTGCTCGATGCATACGGTTCGCGCATCGTCGGGCTGAAGGATTCCTCAGGCGACATGAATTACGCCCGCGAGGCCGCGGCCATTTCCAAAAGCTTCGACGTGTTCCCCTCGACCGAGGCGGTGCTGCTCGACGCCCGCTTCGGGGCCTTCGCCGGCTGCATCTCGGCGACCGCCAACCTCAACTCCGATCTCTGCCAGCTCGCATGGGCCAAGGGCGACAAAGCCGCGCTCGACCACGCGGTGACGATCCGCAAGCTGTTCGACGGCAAGCCGCTGGTTTCGGGCGTCAAGTCGCTGCTGTCGCACATCCACGGTGATCCGGCGCTGGCGCGGGTCAAGCCGCCGCTGGCGGTGTTCTCGGCGGCTGACCGGGCGAGCGTGGTGGCGGGCTACGACCAGGTGCGCGGCAAGCGCGTCGCATGATCCCGAAAAGTGCGAAGCGGTTTTCGGACAAGATCATGCGAAAATTCAATAAATGCCTATGAGGGTCGCCATCATCGGCGGCGGCATCGGCGGGCTGACCACGGCGATCAGCCTGCTGCAGGCCGGCTTCGACGTTCAGGTCTACGAGCAGACGCGCCTGCTCAGCGAGGTCGGCGCCGGCATCAATATCGGGCCGAACGCCTCGCGCATCCTGATCCGGCTGGGTCTCGGCGAGGAATGCGCCAAGGTGGCGTACCGCTCGCCGTTCTTCCATCAGCGCCGCTGGGATGACGGCGGCACCCTGACCAAGACGCCGCTCGGCGACGCTATCGAGCAAGAGTTCGGCGCGCCGCATTACATTTTCCATCGAGGCGAACTGCACTCGATGCTGGCCAAGGCGGTTCCAGCCGAGCGTGTCCATCTGGCGCATCGCTGCGTCGGCATCGAGCAGGACGCCGACAAGGTCCGGGCACGGTTCGACAACGGCGTCGAGATCGAGGCCGATGTGCTGCTCGCCGCCGACGGCATCTTCTCGGCGGTGCGGAAGACGCTGCTGGGCCCGGAGCGGCCGAGGTTTGCCTGCCGGGCCTATCGCGGTCTCATTCCGGCGGAAAAGGTGCGCGACATCCCGCCGGAGTCGACAGCGTTCCTCGGGCCGACGCGACATTTCATCCATTACTACGTCTCCGGCGGGCGGATGCTGAACTTCGTCGGCCATGTCGAGCAGGAGGACTGGATCAGCGAGTCCTGGACCGAACCGGGCCGGGTGTCGGATCTTCGCGCCGCTTACGAGGGTTGGCACCCGCAGGTGCACAGGGTGATCGACGCGGTCGACGAGACCTTCATCTGGGCGGTGCTCGACCGGCCGCCGATCTCGCGCTGGACCTATGGCCGCGTCACGATGCTGGGCGACGCCAGCCATCCGATGATCCCGTTCATGGGCCAGGGCGGCGCCCAGGCGATCGAGGACGCCGCGGCGATCACGGCGTGCCTGCTCAAGTGCGGCGACGACGCCAAGGCGGCGCTTGCTCTGTTCGAAGAGGTGCGGATGGAGCGCGCCACGGCGATCCAGAACGGCTCATGGGCCAACAAGACCCGATTCCACATGCCGGATGGACCCGACCAGGCCGAACGCGACGCTCTGATGGCCAAGGGCATGACCGACTGGTCCTACCGCGCGGTGGCCTGGGTCTATGGCCACGACGCCGGCCGGCTGGATGGCCCGAAAACCACCCAAATCGGCGGTCATTGACGGTTTCGGGGCCGCTTACTATAAGGCCCCCGCAGGCGGCGGAGCTTTCCGCCGCCGCTCCAATTTTGTGAAGACTTAAAGCTTCCTCGAGACAGGTTTCGATCAGCGTTCATGGCCAACACCAGTTCCGCCAAAAAAGCCGCGCGCAAGATTGCCCGCCGCACCGAGATCAACAAGGCGCGCCGCTCGCGCATGCGCGGCGCGCTCCGCAAGGTCGAAGAGGCGATCGCCTCCGGCGACCGCAACAAGGCGCAAGAGGCAATGAAGTCCGCGGAGCCCGCGCTGATGCGCGCGGCGCGTCAGGGCCAGGTTCACAAGAACATGGCGAGCCGCAAGGTGTCGCGGTTGACCCATCAGATCGGCAAGCTCGCCAAATAGCCCCGAGCTGCGCGCCCACCGCGCGTGACCCGGCCTTCTCGGAAAAAATTCTTGCGATATCGTGCGGTCTCGCTCTCAGGCGAGACCGTTTTTCGTTTTTGTTGTAGGATTGTCACAGCCGTCCGCAGAAATGCGTCACCGTGTTTTCAGCTCTTGCCAGATTTATCGAAGTCTGCGCGGCGGAACTGAAATCGCGCGAGGGCTACCCTGCAAATTCGGTCACGGATTTGTCATGTGGACAAAGGGCTTATCCACCAAGTGATCGCGAGGAGTTTGAGTCGGCCAAATCGCGTGGCCGACGCAATATCGCGTCAGCGGTCGCGGCCACGGCGCTTTGTTAAAAATTGATGACAGATAATCTTCGCAATAATTCAATGCGTTGTGCATCAAATTGCACACCGCCCACAGCCCGCAGCGATGCGTCCGAATGCAGACGGCGTCTGCGTTCTCGCGTAATGTTATTGCGGCGGATCGCGAGCGTGCTAACTTTTATTTGCTTCCGGGTTGTCCGCGAAATCAGTGATGGAGGACGTTTCCAAGCTCATCGCCGGTGAGAACAAGAGAACTGGCTCCGTCCAGTCTCGACTCACCGAAATCAGCGCAAGAGTTTGAAGCGGCCCCTGGTCTCTGACGTCGCGAAGTGTGGTGGGGAGACATCCCCGAAGCAGAGGTCTTTAGTTACTTCAACAAAACCGAAATTCGCATCCGTTGCACGTCAGTGCGGCGGATGAGGGGGGCACTATGACCGATCGGTGGGTTTTTCCTCTGCATGCCGGCGCCGCATTGAATTCACAATCGTCGCGCGAGGCTGGAAACCCCACCGGCGGCAGTCGTCTTCTGACGTCATCGAGCTAACGCCATAGAGCGGCTCACGCCGCGCCCCTGCCCTCGCGTTGCCGAGGGTGCCACTTCTTCCCTTCAACAGCCCCAAAGCTTGAGTGATTGGTACCGCGCGTAACGGCTCCGGCGAAGCACCGCCGTCCGTTCCACCGAGTTCCGCCAAACAATCGAGATCAGAGAAAAAAAGAAATGACGAGCCCGGACACCGAGCGCTGGTTCAAGGTCAAAGAGAAGCTACGCGCCGAAGTCGGCGAGGATATTTTCCAAAGCTGGTTCGCCCGGATGGACCTGGAGCGGATCGAAGGCTCCGCCGCACATTTGTCGGTGCCGACGCGCTTCCTGAAGAGCTGGATCTCCTCGCACTACACCGACCGCGTGCTGGCCTGCTGGCAGGGCGAGAGCCCGGACATCCAGAAGATCGAGGTCAGCGTACGCAGCGCCGTGATCCGGCCCGCGCCGCCCAAGCTGAAAGCGCCTGAGGCCATCGAGCCGCATCGCGATCTGCGGAGCGGTCGGCTCGACATGGGCGAATTGCGCGCGGCCTATGCCCCGGTCTCGACCGGCCACGACGCGCTCGGCGGCTCGCCGCTCGACCTTCGGCTGACCTTCGAGAGCTTCGTCATCGGCCGCTCCAACACGCTGGCGCACGCGGCTGCCAAGCAGGTGGCGATGGCGCGCCGCGGCGACTCGGTGATGTTCAATCCGCTCTACATCCATGCCGGCGTGGGCCTGGGCAAGACGCATCTGCTGCAGGCGATCACCTGGGCCGGCAACAACGGCACCGAGCGCAAGGTGCTCTATCTCACCGCCGAGAAGTTCATGTACGGCTTCGTTTCGGCGCTGCGCACCCAGACGGCGCTCGCCTTCAAGGAGGCGCTCCGC
The DNA here is from genome assembly GCA_963785665.1 of uncultured Alphaproteobacteria bacterium. Classification (GTDB taxonomy): domain Bacteria; phylum Pseudomonadota; class Alphaproteobacteria; order Rhizobiales; family Xanthobacteraceae; genus Z2-YC6860. The sequence continues at coordinate 397,993 of CAWAWF010000004.1, read as the reverse complement.
GGCATCGACGTGCTGGTGATCGACGACCTGCAGTTCCTGCAGGGCAAGTCGACCCAGTCGGAGTTCTGCCACACCCTGAACGCGTTGATCGATGCCGGCCGCCAGGTGGTGATCGCCGCCGACCGCCCGCCGACCGACCTGGAAAGCCTCGACGACCGCGTGCGCTCCCGGCTTGCCGGTGGTCTTGTCGTCGAAATGGGCGCGCTCGGCGAGGAGCTGCGGCTGGAAATCCTGAAAACCCGCGTGACGGCGGCTCGGCAGTATCATCCGAGCTTCGACGTGCCGGCGCCGGTGCTGGCCTATATCGCCAAGTCGGTCACCCACAACGGCCGCGATCTCGAAGGCGCGATCAACCGCCTGCTCGCCCACAACAAACTCACCGGGCAGCCGGTGACGATGGAGATGGCCGAGCGCGAGGTGCGCGACCTGATCCGGCCGCAGGAGCCCAAGCGCGTCAAGATCGAGGACATCCAGCGCATCGTGGCGCGGCAATACAACGTCAGCCGCGCTGACCTGCTGTCGTCGCGGCGCACCGCCAACGTGGTGCGGCCCAGGCAGGTGGCGATGTACCTCGCCAAGACCCTGACGCTTCGGTCGCTGCCGGAGATCGGACGCCGCTTCGGCGGGCGCGATCACACCACCGTGCTGCACGCCGTCCGCAAGATCGAAGGCCTGGTCGGCAACGACGCCATGCTGGCCGACGAGATCGAGGTCTTGAAGCGGCAGTTGCAGGAGTAACCTGCGGCCGGCCTACGTCCCGAGGGCCTCCCCCCAATTCTTGCAAGAATAGGGGAGGCCCTTTTGTTTTCGAGAGACCCGTGAATCGCAGGGAAAACCTGGGTTCCCTGGCCCTCAACCCTTGCGGAAACGGCGCATCCGCGCCACGTTCGACACCCCTTGGGGGATGCCATGAAAGTCACCGTCGAGCGTGCCGCATTGCTGAAATCGCTGGGTCACGTCCATCGCGTGGTCGAGCGGCGCAACACCATCCCGATCCTCGCCAACGTGCTGGTGCGCGCGGAAAAGTCGGCGCTGAGCCTGAAGGCCACCGACCTCGACCTCGAGGTCATCGAATCGATCGCGGCCGAGGTGGCGCCGTCCGGCTCGACCACGGTGCCGGCGCACATGTTCTACGAGATCGTGCGCAAGCTGCCCGAGGGCTCGCAGGTGGTGCTGGAATCCTCCAGCGACCGCGCCGTGCTGGCGGTCCGCGCCGGCCGCTCGCGCTTCACCCTGCAGACCCTGCCGGAGAGCGACTTCCCCGACCTCGCCGCCGGCGACATGACCCACAAGTTCACGCTGCCGGGCGCCGATCTGAAGCGGCTGATCGACAAGACCCAGTTCGCCATCTCGACCGAGGAGACGCGCTACTACCTCAACGGCATCTATCTGCACGTGGCCGGCTCGGGCAAAACGCAGACGCTTCGCGGCGTCGCAACCGACGGCCACCGCCTCGCGCAGACCGATCTCGACGTGCCGGCCGGAGCGGCCGGCATGCCCGGCGTCATCGTGCCGCGCAAGACCGTGATCGAGGTGCAGCGGCTGATCGAGGACACCACGTCCGAGGTCGCCATCGAACTGTCGTCGTCCAAGATCCGCTTCTCGATCGGCGACGTGGTGCTGACGTCGAAGCTGATCGACGGCACGTTCCCGGACTATGCGCGCGTCATCCCGAGCGGCAACGACAAGGAACTGGTGGTCGACAAGAAGGACTTCGAGGCCGCGGTCGATCGCGTCTCGACGGTGTCGAGCGAACGCGGCCGCGCCGTCAAGCTGGCGCTGTCCGCCGGCAAGCTGATCCTGTCCGTCACCAATCCGGATTCCGGCAGCGCCACCGAGGAGATCGAGGTCGACTACAGCGCCGATCCGATCGATATCGGATTCAACTCGCGCTATCTGCTCGACATCGCGTCGCAGCTCGACGGCGAGGTGGCGGTGCTCCGCCTCGCCGATCCCGGCTCGCCGACCTTGATCGAGGACAAGGACGCCAAGGGCGCGCTCTACGTGCTGATGCCGATGCGGGTGTAGGCGGCCTGTCCGGCATTCCGGAGCCTCATGGTGCCTTGAGGGCTTGGTAGCCCTGCGTTAGAGCACGCCATGACCTCGCCGGCCCTGATCCGCCGCCTGACCCTGACCAACTTCCGCAGCTACCACGCGGCGAGCCTGGAGATCGGCGCCAACCTCGTGGTGCTGACCGGGCCGAACGGCGCCGGCAAGACCAACCTGATCGAGGCCATCTCGTTTCTGATGCCGGGGCGTGGATTGCGCCGCGCCACGCTCGACGAGGTGGCGTTCTCGGAGGGAAACGGCGCCTGGGCGGTGTCCGCCGAGGTCGAGGGCATGCTCGGGCTCGCAACGCTTGGCACCGGCATCGAGCCGCCGGCCGGCGAGGACGCCGCGCGGACGCGGCTCTGCCGCATCGACCGCGAGCCGGTCGGCTCGGCGGCCGATTTCGCCGATCATCTCCGCGTGGTGTGGCTGACGCCGGCGATGGACCAACTGTTCGCCGGACCCGCCTCCGAGCGTCGCCGCTTTCTCGACCGCCTGGTGCTGGCGGTCGACGCCGGGCACTCCACGCGGGTCAACGCGCTGGATCGCGCGCTTCGCTCGCGCAATCGGCTGTTGGAGGAGCCCCGACCGGATCCGCATTGGCTTGACGCGATCGAACACGAAACCGCGGAGCTCGCGGTCGCGGTCGCGGCGCAGCGCGTCCAGACCGTGCAGCGGCTGCAGGGAGCGCTGGCGGCGCGCAAGGACGATGCCTTCCCATCCGCCGGGATCGCGCTCGACGGCTGGATCGAGCGGCTGTTGCCGGACCATCCCGCGGTCGAGATCGAGGAGCGCTATCGCGGCGTGCTGCGGGACAATCGCGCGCGCGACGCCGCCGCCGGCCGCACGCTCGACGGCGCGCACCTCACCGACCTCAAGGTGATCTTCGCACCGAAAGCGATCCCGGCCGCCGACGCATCGACCGGCGAACAGAAGGCGCTATTGATCGGGCTCGTGCTGGCGCATGCGGAGCTGCTCGCGGCGATGACGGGATTCGCGCCGCTGCTGCTGCTCGACGAGGTGGTGGCGCATCTCGATCCCGATCGCCGCGCCGCGCTGTACGCGTCGCTCGCAGCGCTCGGCGCGCAGGTGTTCTTGACCGGGGCCGACCCGGCCGCTTTTGCCGACCTCGCGGCGCAGGCCGACACGTTCAGCGTGAGCCCGGGGCGCGTGCAGCGCAGCCGGTAGTCGTTCCTGCGGCTAGGAATTTTTGGCCAGGAAAGTTCCAGGAACATTCATTCTGTCAGGAGCTTAACACAGGGTCGGACGAGGGCAGAGACGATGCGAAAACAACGGGCTGGAGAGCGCCATGTCTGCCACGGAACCGGCGAAGGAGCGATTGCAGCACGCCATTGAGCGTCTGCGCGACGACATCGATCGGGTTGAATTCTGGGCCGATGCGCTGGAGCGCATGACGCAGCCCATCCCCGAATACCAAGCCAATGACCGGTTGTCGCAGCACCTGCTGCCGTCTCATGCGCAACGTCGCAGCGAACATTGAAGCGTTATCGGGTATCCATAGTCGCCGCTGCGCCGCGCATGTTCCGAGGCCCGCGTCTCGAACCGTCGGCACCCATTGCGTACGGATGATTTGAGGCCCGTTCCGCCGGTCGAAAATCGGCCTGATTCCGGACGCCCAAGACCTTTAAAAATGGCCCTTAAATCAACATATTAGCAGGGTCAAAAAGCGCTGTACGGAACCTCGGTTTTCGTGCCAAATCGCGCTGATTCTCAAGCAATTTTGCACTTCGATTCGAGGCACATCGCATGGCCGAGCCCGCCCGCACCATTCCCTCCGACTACGACGCCGAATCCATCAAGGTCCTCAAGGGCCTCGATGCGGTGCGCAAGCGGCCGGGCATGTATATCGGCGACACCGACGACGGTTCCGGCCTGCATCACATGGTCTACGAGGTGGTCGACAACGCCATCGACGAGGCGCTGGCCGGCCATGCCACCGCGGTCAGCGTCACGCTGAACCCGGACGGCTCCTGCACGGTGTACGACAACGGCCGCGGCATCCCGACCGGCATCCACCAGGGCGAAGGCATCTCGGCGGCCGAGGTCATCATGACCCAGCTCCATGCCGGCGGTAAGTTCGACCAGAACTCCTACAAGGTGTCCGGCGGCCTGCACGGCGTCGGCGTCTCGGTGGTCAACGCGCTGTCGACCTGGCTGAAGCTGACGATCTGGCGCGACGGCAAGGAACACACGATGGAGTTCCGCGATGGCGACGCGGTGGCGCCGCTCGCGGTCACCGGCGACGCCGGCGACAAGCGCGGCACCGAAGTGGCGTTCCTGCCGGCGAAGACGACCTTCACCATGACCGAGTTCGATTTCGCCACGCTGGAGCACCGGCTGCGCGAGCTCGCCTTCCTCAACTCCGGCGTCCGCATCGTGCTGTCGGACATGCGCCACGCGGTCGAGAAGCGCGAGGAGCTGTTCTACGAGGGCGGCGTCGAGGAGTTCGTCAAATACCTCGACCGCAACAAGACCTCGCTCATCACCGCGCCGATCATGATCAAGTCCGAGCGCGACGGCGTCGTCGTCGAATGCGCGATGACCTGGAACGACAGCTACCACGAGACCGTGCTGTGCTTCACCAACAACATCCCGCAGCGCGACGGCGGCACGCATCTGGCGGGCTTTCGCGGCGCGCTGACCCGGCAGGTCACCGGCTACGCCGAGACGATGGGGGGCGCGCGCAAGGAAAAGGTCGATCTCACCGGCGACGATTGCCGCGAAGGCCTCACCACCGTGCTGTCGATCAAGGTCGCCGACCCGAAGTTCTCCTCGCAGACCAAGGACAAGCTGGTCTCCTCCGAGGTGCGGCCGGCGGTCGAGGGCGTCATCAATGACCGGCTGGCCGCCTGGTTCGAGCAGCATCCGGCAGAAGCAAAAAACATCGTCGGCAAGGTGGTCGAGGCCGCCGCCGCCCGCGAGGCGGCGCGCAAGGCGCGCGATCTGACGCGGCGCAAGGGCGCGCTCGACATGAATTCGCTGCCCGGCAAGCTCGCCGACTGCCAGGAGCGCGATCCGGCGAAGTCCGAATTGTTCATCGTCGAGGGCGACAGCGCCGGCGGCTCCGCCAAGCAGGGCCGCAACCGCGAATTCCAGGCCGTCCTGCCGCTGCGCGGCAAGATCTTGAACGTCGAGCGGGCGCGCTTCGACAAGATGCTGGGCAGCCAGGAAATCGGCACGTTGATCACGGCGCTCGGCACCGGCATCGGCCACGAAGAGTTCAACATCGAGAAGCTGCGCTACCACAAGATCATCATCATGACGGACGCCGACGTCGACGGCGCCCACATCCGCACCTTGCTGCTGACGTTCTTCTACCGGCAGATGCCGACGCTGATCGACGGCGGCTATCTCTACATCGCGCAGCCGCCGCTCTACAAAGTCGCCCGCGGCAAGTCCGAGCAGTATCTCAAGGACGAGCGGGCGATGGAGGATTACCTCATCACCACCGGCCTGCAGGACGCGGTGCTGAAGCTCGCATCCGGGGACGAGCGGGCCAGCGTCGACCTGCATGATCTGGTCGAACAGGCCCGCGTCATCCGCAACGTGCTGTCCGGCATCCACAGCCGCTATAACCGCAAGGTCGTCGAACAGGCCGCTATTCTCGGCGTACTCAACGCCGCCATCTTCGGCGATCCTGAGAAGGCTTCGGCCGCGGCGCCCTATATCGCGCGGCGCCTCGACGTGCTGGAAAGCGAGACCGAACGCGGCTGGCAGGGCAAGTTCGTCGATGGCGATGGCTTCCTGTTCGAGCGCACCGTGCGCGGCGTCAAGGAGGTCGCGGTGATCGACCATGCGCTGCTCAATTCGGCCGATGCGCGCAAGCTCGACGAGTATGCCGCTGTCCTGCAGGCCGCCTACGTCAAGCCGGGCCATTTGCGCCGCAAGGGCGAAGAGATTCCCACCGCGATCTACGGCCCGGTGAGCCTGTTCGACGCCATCATCGCCTCCGGCCGCAAGGGCCTGACCATGCAGCGCTACAAAGGCCTGGGCGAGATGAACCCGGGCCAGCTCTGGGAGACCACGCTCGACAAGGACGCGCGCTCGCTGCTGCAGGTCAAGGTCAAGGAGATCGACGAAGCGAGCGACATCTTCGCCAAGCTGATGGGCGACGAGGTCGAGCCGCGGCGGGCGTTCATCCAGGACAACGCGCTGGCGGCGAGCGTCGACGCCTAAAAAAACGCGGCCCGCTTTCGCGGACCGCGCTCAGCTTTTCCATCAAACGCGCGCCAGGGCCTCTCCGGTGCGCGTTTGTGTTTTAGTTGCAGGTGCTCGCCCGGTACCAGGACCAGCCGTACGGGATGTAGGCGGCATGGCAACCGCCATAGCCTCCACCGTAACCGCCGTTCCAGCCGCCGTAGCCGCCATTCCAGCCAACCTGCGACCACGCGCCGCCGTAGCGGCGATAGCCGTAGCCACCCCAGCCATAGCCGCCATTGTAGCCGTAGCCACCACCGTAGCCGTAGCCACCGCCGTAGCCGCGGTAGCCGTAATCGCCATCGTAGCCGCTGTAGCCGTAGCCACCGCCGTAGCCGCGATAGCCGTAACCACCGTAGCCGTAACCACCGTGCCGTAGCCGTCGGCCGTAGCCATAACCGTAGCGGTGGTAGTACGGGCGGCGATAGCCGTAACCGGTGTAGTACGAACGGTGGCCATAGCCGCGGTAGTACGGACGGTCATAGTCGTAACCGCTGCTGTACGAGCGGCTGTAGCCGTCGTCGTCATTGTCGTAGCTTCGATACGAGTGACCGTAGCCGCTGTCGCAGTCGTCGTCGCAGGAGCTCGTGCGATAGCTCGATCCCTCGTAGCCGTAGTCGTCGTCATCGTAGGAGCTGGTGCGATAGGACCTGCGGCTGACGTAATATTCCGGTCCCTGCTCGTACCAGACGGTGTGATAACGCGACCCGCCGTGGTGGCGGTGATAACTCCGGACTGGACTGCTGTAGCCGTCGCACTCGCCAGAGCAATCGGCCGACGCTGACGTCAGTGCGCCGATCATCAGCGCACCGGCCGCCATCATTGCATACGCAACGCGAAGCATGTGGTTAGCCTCCATGAAACCGCATCAGAAGGCCAAAAGCCTAACACGGGATTCAAGCTCCGTTAACCATATATCCGCCTGAATAAATGCTACTTTCTGGGAGCCACCTGACCCAAAACGGGGCAGCTCCGGAGGAGGCCAGCGGTCCTGTTTTGGCCGCTGCAGGGCGCAGAAAAAGACGAAGGCGCGGTCCGCTGTTGCGAACCGCGCCTTGTCCGTTCCTGGTCGATGCACGCGCCGGGGCCTCGCCGGCGCGCGTGACCTCAGTAGCTGCGATAGCCGCCGGTGCTGTAGCCACCGTTGCCGGAGCTGTAACCGCTGCCGGAGTAGCGCGAGCCGCCCGACCAGCCGTCGCTGTTGCTTGAGCTGCAGTTGCAGCCGCTGTTGTAACCACCGGTGCTGTAACCGCTGTTGCCGTAGCCACCGGTGCTGTAACCGCTGGTGCCGCAGCCGGAGCTGTAGCCACCGCAGTTGCTGCTGTAGCCGCCGTTGTTGCCATAGCCGCCAGTGCTGTAACCACCGGTGCTGTAGCCACTGTTGCCGTAACCGCCGCCACGTGCTGTAGCCACCGCCGGTGCTGTAGCCGCAGCCGGAGCTGTAGCCACCGCAGTTGCTGCTGTAGCCGCCGTTGTTGCCATAGCCGCCAGTGCTGTAACCCCCGGTGCTGTAGCCACTGTTGCCGTAGCCGCCAGGTGCTGTAGCCGCCACCGGTGCTGTAACCGCAGCCGGAGTTGGAATCACAGCTGCTGTAGCCGCTGTTATTGCCATAGCCACCGCTGTTGCTGTAGCCGCCGCCGGTGCTGTAGCCGCTGTTGCCGCCGGTGCTGTAGCTGCAACCCGAGTTGGTGTCGCAGCTGCTGCTATAGCCGCTGTTGTTACCGTAGCCACCGGTGCTGTAGCCGCTGTTGCCATAGCCGCCAGTGCTGTAACCACCGGTGCTGTAACCGCCACCATAACCACCGGTGCTGTAGCCGCCGGAGCTGTAGCCGCTGTTGCCGTAGCCGCTGTTGACAGGCTGGCCACGCTCGAAGAACACCGTGTTCTCCCAGATGTTGGCGCGACCGCGACCGTCCTGATAGCCGCCGCCGTAACCACCCTGATAGCCACCGTTGTTGTAGCCGCCCTGGTAGCCTGAGCTGTAGCCACCCTGATAGCCGCCGTTGCCCGTGCTGTAGCCGCCTTGATAATTGCCGCCACAGCCACTCTGGTAACAAGCCATCGCTGACGTCGAAGCGCCGATCATGAGCGCACCCGACGCAGCCAACGCATACACAAACCGACGCATTTGCTTAGCCTCCATGAAACCGCATCTAGAGCGGTCAGCTTAGCGGAGGCGCAAGCCGTCGTTAACCATATATCTCTCTGAAATATGGATATTTTTTACGCTGATGCCGCTCCGAAACTGCATCAAAATGGGACACGGTCCGCAGTCGCTTTTAGAGCCTAATTTTTCGCTCGAAGCCACGTGGCGCCTGAACATAACAGCTAGGCCAGATCGAAATACTCGCTGTGCTCCCAAGCGGTGACGTCGTTGGCGTTGGCCGATTGGCCGCCGCTCTCGGCATCGCAGCGCGCGATCTCGGCACGCTTGATGCGAAGCAGATAATCGACGAAGGCCGTGCCGAAGCCTGAGCGGAAGCAGGCATCGTCGTTGAGCGCTGCGAGCGCCTCGGCGAGCGACTTCGGCAGCGGCTCGGCGGAGATTTCGTACGGCGCGTCGGCCGACGGCGGCGGTGCGAGCTTGCGCGCGATGCCGTCGAGGCCGGCGTGGATCTGCGACGCCATATACAAATACGGATTCGCGAGCGGCTCGCCGACGCGGTTCTCCAGATGCGTCGAGGCCTCGCCCGGCTCGCCGAGCGCGCGGACCATCACGCCGCGGTTGTCGCGCGCCCAGATCGCCTGGATCGGCGCCATCGAGTTGACGCCGTGATAGCGCTTGTAGCCGTTGATGGTCGGCGTGGTGAACGCGGCGGCGGCGCGGGCGTGCGCGAGCAGCCCGGCGAGATAGTGCTTCGCCAGCGGCGACAGCAGCTCGGCCTTGGCATTGGCGACAAACAGATTGCGGCCGGATTTCCGATCGAGCAGCGACTGATGCAGATGCCAGCCGCTGGCGAAGCTGAATTCGGCAGCCGCGGCCGGCACATCAGGCTCGCGAGTAGCCGTGACGGCGCGCCACCTGCTTCAAGGCGCTGCGAAACAGCACCATGGTGTCGGCAGGTGCGAGACCGGTCTGCGGCGCGAAGGTGAACTCGTACTGGCTCGGGCCGAGTTCTACTTCAAGTGAAACGAGCGGCAGCCGCAGCGCCTGCACGGCCTTGCGGAGCGTATCGAGGATCGGTTCGACCTGATCGAACCGCGACTCGGTGAGATACTGGAAACCGTGGGTGGTGTGCTCGACAGCGGGCGGCTCCGGCGGCCAGCTCAGGCCGTCCGGGGACAGCTTCGGATCGACGATCCGCAGCAGATGAAACTCGACCTCCAGGCCGGCGCAGAAGTCGAAGCCCTGGCCTGCAAGCCTGCCGAGCGCGTCGCGGTAGAGCGCGCGGGTCGACACCGGCACCGGCCGGCCGTTGTCGAAATAGATGTCGCACAGCATCCAGCCTGTGCTGGCAGCCCATGGCAGCACGCGGAACGTCGCGGGGTCGGGCACCATGACGAAATTGCCGGCGCCCGCCATCTCGTCGACGCCCATGCCGCCGCCGGCCGCGAACACCGAGAAGACGTTGCGATGCGAGGTATCCTTCGCCAGCAGGGTCGAGGTCATGTTGACGCCGGCGCGCATGGCGTGGGCTGCTTCGGCGGCCACCAAGGTCTTGCCGCGCAGCACGCCGTGCTGATCGCAGAAGGCGAAGCGCATGAGTTCGAGCTTGCGCCGCTTGATCTCGCGCTCAACCGCACCAGCAGCGCGGCGCTGTTCGGCGGACCACAGCTCGTGGCGGTCGACGAAGCTCAGCGAGCGTGCGCGCGACGGCATGTTGCGAGGTACGTCAGCGGCCGTTGGCCCAGCTCGCGGCCTCGCGCTTGGTGCGGTCGGTCTTCTGCCAGTAGCCCTGCCAGTCATCTGTCGGGCCGATACCGTCGATCGCGGCGGGGCCGGTCAACGCCGGCGCGGCTTTGGCGTCGAGCACCATCAGCGGCTTGCCGCCGCTCTCTGGTCTCGTCGATCGCCTGACGCAGCAGCCTCCGATACGCATTGATCGCCTTGTCGGACTGGCCGAGATGCTCGGTGGTGCGATCCTGGATGACGCCCATCGATTCGCAGGCCCACTGGTCGTGCACGTTGATGTCGGCGCCCATGCCGGTGAAGGTGTCGTGCTCCTGCTCGTGCGGATCGAAGCCGTAGTCGTTGTGCTTGTTCTTGTTCGGGATGTAATCGGGAAGCTGATAGAGTTTCAGCCGCTGCTCGCGCATCTGGTCCTTGTTCACCGGCGTCGTGAAGCTGGTGAAGATCGCGTACCAGTAGTGCTTCGTATCGTCGATCGGCACGTGCCACTGGGTGATCGTCATCTCCCGGCTCATCGGAATGATGAAGGCGTTCGGGAACATCAGGTTGGTGACGCGCACATGGGTGTTGCGGTCGCTGATCTTACGCAGCGTGATCAGGCGGAAGCCGTAGTCGGTCGGCTCGACCTCGATCACCGGGCGCGGGAAATCGCGCATGATCTTGGTCATCGGCATATCCGAGTCGGCCGAGGTGTCGCGGAACAGCTTGCCGTACTGGTCGGCCGGATCCTCGTCGTGGAAGAAGCGGTGCAGGAACGAGGTGTGCGCCGGGTCGATGCCCACTTCCAAAGATTGCAGCCAGTTGCAATCGATCATGCCCTTGAACGCGAAGGTGTGGCTGTCGGGCGCGATGAAGCAGTCGAAGTGCGGGAACTCCGGCGGCTCGCCCGGCCCCATGTAGGCGAACAGGATGCCGTTCTTCTCGACGACCGGATACGCCTTCTGCTTGATGTTGGTGCAGAGGTTGGAGCCGTCCGGCTCGGCCGGCGTCTCCAGGCACTGGCCGGTGACGTCGAACAGCCAGCCGTGGAAGGCGCAGCGCAGCCCGCCGTTCTCCAGCCGGCCGTAAGCGAGATCGGTGCCGCGGTGCGGGCAGCGCCGATCGACCAGGCCGTAGCGGCCGGCCTCGTCGCGGAACAGCACGAGGTCCTCGCCCAGCAGCTTGATCGGCTTGATCGGGCGGTTGGTGCCGGAGAGTTCGTCGACCAGCGCCGCCGGCTGCCAGTAGCGGCGCATCAGGGCGCCCGCCCCGGTGCCCGGGCCGATGCGGGTGATGAGATCGTTCTGTTCCTGGGAGAGCATGGTGCGCACCGGCCATGTGCTGTTGAGCCTTGCCGGAGCTTACACGCTCGCCGATGCTCCTATCAAATCAGCAAAGGAGTGGCCAATGATGGGTCAAGTGAGCCGCCGCGCGATGCTCGGCACGCTGGCCAGCGGCCTGCTGATCCATAGCCCGGGCAACGCCCGTGCCCAGACCGTCCGGTGGTCGGCCGGCAGTGAGCGGCCGAAGACGAAAGCACCGGCCAATGCCACCGACTGCCACCATCACATCCTCAGCAAGCACTATCCGCTGGCGCCGGGCGCGCCGTCGCTGGAGGACGCCTCGATCGAAGATTATCGGCTGCTCCAGAAGAGGCTTGGGACGTCGCGCCATGTAATCGTCCAGTCGTCGATCTACGGCACCGACAACAGCATCATCGTTGATTCGCTGAAAGCATTCGGGCCCGAGGCGCGCGGTGTCGCCGTGGTCGACACCAGTGTGACGGATACCGAGCTGAAGCGCCTGCACGATGCGGGCGTCCGCGGCATCCGCTTCGTGCTGATCCGCGGCAACGCCACCAGCACAGCCATGCTCAAGCCGCTGTCGCAGCGCGTCAACGAGCTGGGCTGGCATATCGACATCCACGCGCCAGGCATTCAAATCGCAGAGATCGCCGACCAGCTCAATGCGCTCCCTTCGCAGATCGTATTCGACCATCTCGGCCGTATCCCGCAACCCGCGGGTGTCGAGCATCCGGCGTTCAAGGTACTGACTGGCCTGCTCGACAAGGGACGAACTTGGATGAAGCTTTCCGGCATCTATCAGGACAGCAAGTCCGGCCCACCGAGCTATGCCGACACGTCCAAACTCGCAGCCATTTTCGCCAAGCAGTGGCCGGAGCGCGTGATCTGGGGCACCGACTGGCCGCATCCCAGCACGAACAACAAACCGGACGACGCGCTGTTGTTCGACGACTTGGCGGAACAGGTCCCGGACGAAAAGGCGCGGCATCGAGTTCTGGTCGAGAACCCGGCGGCCTTGTTCGATTTCCCGAAGTCGTAGCGGCTACGTCCTGATCGACCTTGGATCGCGCACCGGCCAGCGGCCGGCCTCGACGCGGGCGATGAAATCGGCGACCGCCTCGTTGAACAGCGCCGGCTCCTCCTGGTTCACCACGTGGCCGGTCTTGGGAAACACCACCAGGCCCGACGTCTCGATCCATTGCTTGAGGTGGACGTTCGGCTCCAGGCACGGGTCATCCTCGTCGCCGACCACGAGCAGCGTCGGCACCTTGATGCTGCGCATCTCCTTCTCGACATCGTAGAGCGACGGCCGCCCGACCTGAAAGCCGCGCAAGGTGCGCGCGGCGCCGTGCGGATCGTGCGAGGCGAACTGCTCGTTGAACTCGGCGAACCCGCGCGGGTCCTTGACCAGATACGGAATGCGCGCGGTGCCCATGCCGTAGCGCTCCACCACATAGGCGGAGCCGTGCTTCTCGAAATCGTCGGCGGTCGCCATGAAGGTCTTGCGGAAATCCTCGCCGCCGGCGTGGTCGGAGCCGGAGCCGGCGCCCGCCGCGGTCAGCGACAGCAGGCGGCCGGGCTGATGCACGCCCAGCATCAGCGCGGTGTAGCCGCCCATCGACAGGCCGACGAAATGCGCCTTGGCGATCTTGAGATGATCGAGGATGGCGACGGCGTCGCTGACCCAGTGCATGTAGGAATAGGCGTTGACGTCGCTCGGGATGTCGGACGGCTTGTAGCCGCGCGCCGAATAGGTGATGCAGCGATGCCGCCGCGAAAAGAACCGCATCTGGAGCTCCCAGTTGCGGTAGTCGCCGGCAAACTCGTGGCCGAACAGGATCGGCGTGCCGCTGCCGGCCTCCTCGTAATAGAGCTTCACGTTGTCCTTGGTGACGGCGTGCGGCATGGCGGCTCCTTAGCGGAAATAGCGGCTCTGGAAGGTGTGTTCGTCGACGTCCTGCTTGAGCGCCCAGTCGGCCAACTGTTCATGGGTGGTGAACCAGACGTCGCGGGACTTCTGCATGTATTTCAGAAGCTCGGTGAGGACTGCCGTGATCAGCGCGCGGCCGCCGAACTGGCAGTGGATCACCAGGGTCTGCAAGCCGATGGTTTCGTTCTGCCGCAGGTAATCGAACGTGCCACGATGGACGTCGAACAGGTCGCGCGACGAGGCGCGCAGCACGCGGTTGTCGGAGAAGTCGGTGGTCGGCACGCCTGCGATCGGCCCGTGCGGCGTGTTGATCTTGATCGGCAGGTCGGCGTAGGTGACGTCGCAGGTCCAGTGCAGCCCGTTCTGCTTGAGCAGGCCCGCGGTCTCCGGCGTGAATGCCACCACCGGGCTGCCCCAGCCGGTGACCTTCTTGCCGGCGCAGCCCTCCAGCATATCGATGCTGCGGCGGATCAGGCCGTTCTGCTCCTCCGGCGAGAAATACGACGGCAGGTCGTCCTGGGTGTAGGAGTGCGCAGCGATGTCGAAGCCGGACTTGGCGATCTGCTTCACCGCGTCGGGATAGACCTCAGTGCAGCGGGCGTTGACGAAGAACGTCGCCGGCACACCGAGCTGCTCGAAGGTGCGCATCAGCCGCCACACCCCGACCCGACCACCATAGGTCGACCACGCCTTGGCGGCATGATCGACGGTGCCCTTCTTCAGGTGCGTGGTCTGGATCGAATAGTTCGGCGCGCTGTCGTCCGGCCAAGTCTCGAACATGCAGGTGATCGAGACGGCGACCTTCTTACCGTTCGGCCAGGTCAGAGCCTTCGATTTCTTGGCCGATGCCTTCTTCGCCATGCGTCGCACTTCCTTCTCTAATCAACCTGCTGGATGCCCATCGCCGGGATCAGCTCCCGCCATTTCCTGGCGTCGTCAGCGATGAATTTGAGGAACTCGGCGTCGGGCTTGTAGTCCACCGCGAGGCCGAGCTTGTTGAGCCTGTCGATAAACACCGGCTGCTTGACGATCTCGGCAAGCTCCTCGTTCAGCCGCGCGACAACCTCCTTCGGCATGCCGGGCGGACCGGCGAGGCCGAACCAGGTGTCCATGCGGACGTCCGGGTAGCCCGCCTCCGCGGTGATCGGCACGTCGGGCAGCATTGGATGCCGGCTCGGGCCGGCCTGGGCGAGAATCCGGAGCTGGCCGTTGTCGGCAACGCGGGTCGAGGCCAATCCCATCGACACCATCTCGATCTGGCCGGAGATCGCGTCGGTCGCGGCCTGCGCGCCGCCGCGATAGGGCACGTGGACGAAGTTGCCGCCGCTCTTGAGTTTGAGCATCTCGCCGGCGATGTGCAGCACGCCGCCGACGCCGCCCGAGCCGTAGCGCACCGGATGCGTCTTGGAATACTCGACCAGCTCCTTGAGCGTGTTCGCCGGCACCTTCGGGTTGACCGCGAACACCGTCCATGACGTCACGATCAGGGCGACCGGCGTGAAGTCCTTGATCGGATCGAACCGGTAGCTCTTCTTCAGGAACGGCGTCATCGTCGCTTCGGACGTGTTGATCATCAGCGTGTAGCCGTCCGGCGGCGAATGATTGAGCTGCTCGACCGCGATCATGGTGGCTGCGCCCGGGCGATTGTCGGGCACGACGCTCTGGCCAAGACGCTGGCTCAGCTCCTGGCCGACCAGGCGGCCAAGCACGTCGACCAGACTGCCGGGCGGCGTATGGATCAGCAGACGGATCGGGTGGGACGGGTAGTCCTCGGCGGATGCCGCACCGGTCGCGAGGCACATCAAGGCTGCAGCCAACATCGTGACGCGACGGAACATGGCGTTCTCCCGGCGCGGGCAGGATGGGCAGCGCCACCGGGCGCGTCAATCCTCCTCGAACGGCAGCCCGACGTAGTTTTCCGCAATGGTGGTCTGCGCCGCGAGCGAGCCCGCGACATACTCCAGCTCGCCCTGCTGGATGCGGCGCTCGAACGGCGTGTGGGTGTCGAAGCGGTGCAGCAGCGAGGTCATGTAGTTCGAATAGCGCGTCACCTTCCACACCCGCTTGAGGCAGGTGTCGGAATAGCGGTCGAGCCGCTCGGTCGAGCCTACGCGGAAGAACTCGATCAGCGCCCGCGACAGCACGCGGATGTCGGCCGCGGCCAGATTGAGCCCCTTGGCGCCGGTCGGCGGCACGATATGGGCGGCGTCGCCGGCCAGGAACATGCGGCCGTGCCGCATCGGCGCGGCGACAAAGGCGCGGAGCTCGATCACGCCCCGTTGCAGGATCGGCCCCTCATGCAATTCGCCGCCGTCCTTGTCATAGAGCCGGGTGTGCAGCTCGTCCCAGATGCGGCGGTCCGGCCAGGCCTCCAAGCGTGTCGTCGGGACTGCATTGCACATAGAGCCGCGACAGCTTCGGCGAGCGGCGGCTGGCGAGCGAAAAGCCGCGCTCGCTGCTGGAATAGGTCATCTCCGGAAACGGCTTGGCTTCGGCGAGAATGCCGAGCCAGCCGAACGGATAGACGCGGTCGTAGGTGGTGAGCAGGTGCTCCGGGATGGCGCCCCGGCAGATGCCGTGGAAGCCGTCGCAGCCGGCGATGACGTCGCACTCCAGCGTTTTCTTCTCGCCTTCGTGGGTGAAATGGATGGTCGGCCGCGCACCGTCGAGCCCTTCCAGATGCGTCGCCTCGGCCTCGAACAGGATCTCGCCGCCGCGCGAAAGCCGCGCCGCGATCAGGTCCTTCACCACCTCCTGCTGGCCGTACACGGTGACGATCTTGCCCGGCGTCAGCACCGGCATGTCGATGTGGATGATGCCGCCGCTATAGCGGATATCGAGCCGTGGATCGGGCATCCCTTCGCGATGCAGCCGCTCGCCGGCGCCGAGATCGTCCATCAAGTCGACGGTGCCCTGCTCCAGCACACCGGCGCGGACGCGAGTTTCGACATAGTCGCGGGTCCGCGATTCCAGCACCACGCAATCGACGCCGGCGCGGTGCAGCAGCAACGACAGCAGCAGCCCGGCCGGACCGGCGCCGACGATCCCGACCTGCGTGCGCATCGCGCCTTACTGCTTCGGCTTGAGGAACGCGCTGAGCGCGGCCACCTCGGTCTGCGGACCGTCGTAGTCTGCGGCGAGCCGGGTGTAGAAATCGGCGAACGCGTCGAACATCTCCTGGGCGGAAATATCCTCGCCGACGTAATCGGAAATCTCCTCCATCTCGCCGACATAGCGATAGGCCTTGGAGTACATCGCCGGGATCGAGCGCTGCAGCCAAGGCAGCAGCGCCGGCTGGCTGCGCTCCAACTCGGCGCGAAGTCCCTCGGCGACGCCGCCGCGCGTCGCCGCCAGCATCATCATGGCGCCGAGCGCGGTCAGGCCCTTGGTGATGCCGGCGTAGGACATTTTCATCGCCGAGGCCGCGCCCACCGGTCCGCGCATGACATGGACGACGAGGCCGAAATCGGCGAGCGAGGCGAACCGGCCGGCGTCGGGACCGGAAGCATACATGCCGGGCCCGTCGTAGCCGGCCTTCGGCGGCCCGCCGATGATCCCGGCATCGACGAATGGCGAGCCGGCCTGGGTGATGACATGGCCGATCTCGATCTTTGTCGGCGGGCTGACCGCGTTGCAATCGACATAGACCGGCTTGTGGTTGCCAGCCGCGATCACCGTCGCCATCCGCTCGGCCAGCGCCAGCGCGTCGCTCGGCGGCAGGATCGAGAGGAAGTAGTCGGCTTGGGCCATCTCCTGGTCGGACACCGCGACCATGCCGGCCGCTTTGGCCCGCTTGGCGCTGTCCTCGCTGCGGCCGGCCAACGAGGTGACAACCTTGAGGCCGCGCTCGACCAGCCGGGCGCCGACCCCGGCGCCCATCGCGCCCTGTGCAACCACCGCCACTGTCGGATTCATGGTGTCATTCCTCAAATCGTCGCGATCGCTATTATAGCAGCCGGACCATGCAGCCGGGGAACTCTGTGAACGCGAAGCACGATTGCGCCGTCGTCATCATTGGCGGCGGGCCATGCGGGCTGATGCTCGCCATCGAACTCGGCCGACGGAACATTCCTGTCGTTTTGCTGGAAGAGCGCACCTCCCCGGCGCGGTTCCCGGCGGCCAACGCCACCCAGGCCCGCACCATGGAACACTATCGGCGGCTGGGCTTCGCCGAGAAGGTGCGCGCGCAGGGCCTGCCGCCGGATTATCCGACCGACATCGCCTACTTTACCCGCTATGCCCGCCACGAGCTGGCTCGCTTCAGCCTGCCGTCGGCGCGGGCCGCCCGCGAGATGGTCAAGACACTGACCGGATCGTGGAGCGCCGCGGAACTGCCGCATCGGGTGTCGCAGATGTTCGTCGAAGGCGTGCTGCGCGAGGAGGCCGCCGCCTGCCCGTCGGTGTCGATCCGGCCGGGCTGGCGGATGATGGCGATCCGCGACACCGGAAACGGCATCGAAGTCGACGCCGAGCACGATGGCGGACGCACCACGCTGCGGGCCGCCTATGCGATGGGCGCAGACGGCGGCTCAAGCCCGACCCGGAAGGCGCTGGGCTATCGCTTTGCCGGCGAGAGCGGCGCGGTCCGCGACTTCATGGGCGGACGGATGTTCGCCATCCATTTCCGCAGCAAGACGCTCTACGATGCGATCCCGCATCCGCGCGCCTGGATGTACTGGACCGTCAACGGCGACCGCCGCGCCTTCATGGCGACCGTCAACGGCACCGACCAGTTCAACTTCCACACCCAGCTCCGCGAGGGCGAGTTGGAAAACATCTCCGACGCGCAGGCCCAGGGCATGTTCGAGAAGGCGCTGGCGGCCCGCCACGACATCGAGATCATCGCGCGATCGGCGTGGAACGCCGGCTACACGCTGGTCGCGGAAAAATTCCAGCGCGGCCGCATCTTCCTCGGCGGCGACGCGGTGCATCTGTTCACGCCGGCCGGCGGGCTCGGCTACAACACCGCCATCGAGGACGCGGTCAACCTCGGCTGGAAGCTCAACGCCATGCTGCAAGGCTGGGGCGGACCGGCGCTGCTCGACACCTACGAAACCGAGCGACAGGCCATCGCCAGGCGCAACACGTCCTATGCGCGGGGCTTTGCCGACTCGATGGGACTGTTCGTGCCGCCGCCCGAGCTTGAGGATGACAGCCCGGCTGGCGAGGCTGCGCGAAAGCTTACGGGCGACCACTTCAACCACCACGCCCGGTTCGAGTTCAACATCCCCGGCATCACCTTTGGCGGCCGTTACGACGGCTCGCCGATCATCGTGCCGGACGGCACCGCGCCGCCGCCGGACAAGGTGAACACCTATGAGGCGACCGCCTGCCCCGGCGGCCGCGCGCCGCATCTGTGGCTCGCCGACGGCCGGTCGCTCTACGACGCGCTCGGCTTCGAGTTCACGCTGCTGGCGCTGGGCGGCAAGCCGATCGACACCGCGCCGTTCCGCGCTGCGGCAGACGCGCTCGGGATGCCGCTGTCGGTGGTGCCGATCGAGGGCGCCGAGGCACGCGATCTTTACGGCGCCGATCTGGCGCTGATCCGGCCGGACCAAATCGTCGCGTGGCGAGGGAGATTCAGCGACCGACGCGACCGCGGTGCTTCGCCGCGTCACAGGGCATTTAGCGTAGAAAGACTTAGGCCCGCGCCGAGGCGTATTTGCGCATCACCGCCATATGGCGCTCGCGGATCAGGGCGATCGCGGTCTTGGCGTCGCCGAGTGTCGATGTCGCCCAGGTCCGGTATTCGAGCTCGCCGGCGTCGAGGGCCTGCTTGCGCCGGAACGACAGCCATCGGCGCAGCCCGCGCGGCTTGAGTGCGTCGCGCAGCGCGTCCGCCACGTTCCGCGAGCAGCCGAACGCGACCGGCTCGCGGGTGGAGGCCCGGCACACCTCGTAAAGCCCCGGTCCGATCGGAGCCTGGATGTATTCGCCATAGAAATCGTCAGGGAAGGATTTCCATCCAGTCCAGCGGTCGGCCATGAGTCACTCGTTTCGGGAGATCGGACGATGCGGGAATGGCCCCGCGAAGCAGCCTCTTTTTCGTAGATCAAACCAGCGCGGTTGCGCAGGCAAAGTCGAAGTGGACACACACTATCCACAACTTGCGTGTGTCGCGCTGATGACCGTGTGCAGATGCGAGCGATTCAAAACATGCGGCCCGGCAGCACCAGCAGCTTGGGCTTCACCGGCAGCGTGGCCTTGGAGATCACCACCGACGACGTCTCGGCCATCTCGACCTCGTAGGTCTTCTCGCCCAGCAGATCGAGGAAGTGCCGCAGCGAATAGCTGCTGAAATAGTGCATCGGCAGCATCAGCGGCGCCTTCAGCGCCTTCAGCACCTCGGCCATGCCTTCGAGGTCGAGGGTGACGCTGCCGTCGACCGGGACCATCACCGCATCGATGCGGCCGATCTCGTTGAGCTGCTGCTGGGTCAGGGTGTGATGCAGATGGCCCAGGTGGGCGATGCACAAATTGGCGATCTCGAAGACGAAGATCGAATTGCCGTGCTTCTCGGTGCTGCCGGTCACGTAGTTCCGGATGTTGGTCGGCACGTTGCGGACCCGGACGTCGCCGACCTGGATGTCATGGCGCGCCGGCTCGTCGGGGCTGGGGCCCCAGCCGCGCAGCACGTGCTTGATGGCGGGGTCGGGGTTGTCGGTGTAGTGGGTCGAATGCGCGTGGTTCATGGTGGCGATGTCGGGAATGACGCGCGGCTTCACGTAGTCGTTGTAGTCGGTGGCAATCTTCACGCCCTGCGGGCTTTCGATCAGGAAGGTCGCGTGGCCCACGTAGGAGATGCGGACCTCGTCGCCGGACAATGCCGCGAGATTAAAGGCGGCCGGAATGGCACGCGGCGGCATCCCAGCCACCATGCCGGGGCAGTTCTCCATCATCTCGGGCTTGGCTTCGGGCTTGGATTGGGAAGGCGCCGGCTGGCCGTTGGCCGATCCGAGAGGCAGGACGGCAAGCGCCACAAGCGCGGCGAGAAGCCTTCGATCCAGGACCATCCAGTCCTCCATCCGCCCGGCTGAGCGGATGGGAATCTGACACGGATGGAGCGCTACGTCACCAGCGCGGGTAGTACGGCGCCCGCCGCTGCTGCGGCTCGAGCGAGGCCGCGATGATGCCGCTGCCGGTCACCACCACCACCTTGCCGTTGTCGCGCTTGATCTCGACCTTGCCGAGCCCCGGCAACACCGAACCCTGCCCAACCCGGAACAGCGTGCCGTTCTTGCCCTCGATGATGGCGTGGCCGTCGAAGAAGTCGCGCAGCTTCCAGCCTTCGACGACCTGCGGCTTGGATTCTTCCTTCGACTTGATCGAGCCGGTGACGTCCGACAGGTCGCCGGCGACCGGCGGTGCGACGGCGGCGACCTGCTGGTGATGCTCCAGGCGGTCGATGCTCTCCTGGATCTTGGCGAGCTTGCCGGTGGGCTCGGCCTGCGCCTTCTCGGCGCGGTCGAGGCGGTCGGCGATCTTGCCGAGCTGGGTGCTGGCGTTCTTCTGCGCCGAGGTGACGCCGGCCTTGAGCGTGGCAAGTTCGCTGCCGAGCTGGGCCACGCTGCTCTGCAGCGATTTGGTGGCCTCGGCGGTGACGAGGTTCGCGGGCGGCGCGGGATCGCGGGTCAGCGCCACGGTCGCGGCGACGCCGGCGATGGCGCCGGCCATCACCGCGAGGGCGATGCCGGCGGCGAGCGGCGCGTAATGCGGCAGACGCCGCCAGCCGTGGCTCGGCGCGGCGTCCTCGTCCGACGCGGTTTCCTCGGCGGATTGGCCCTCGCCGGCCGCCGCGGTGTCGACCGCTTCAAGATCGATGAACGGCCCGAACGCCTCGGCGTCGGACGGAGCCTTCGGCCCGTGGATCAAGGCCGGCATGTTCTTGTCGGAGGCGGAGCTGTCGCTGGAGTCGGCCATGGCTTGGGTTCCCGGTTGGTCGGCTTTACCAACCGGTAACCGCGATTTGCTTACCAGCCGGTTAAATCAGAGCGGCAGGCCGTGCTTTTTGGCCAATTCCTGCAGCGAAACCTCCGGCCGGGCGCCGATGTGCTGGATCACCTCGGCCGCCGCCAGCGCCCCAAGCCGCGCCGCGGTCTGGTGGTCGCGGCCGCGGGCGAGCCCGAACAGGAAGCCCGCCGCGAACAGGTCGCCCGCGCCGGTGGCATCGACCAGCTTGTCGATCGGCGCCGCCGGCACCTCGATCATCTCGTCGCGGTTGATGACGACGCAGCCCTTCTCGCTGCGGGTGACCACCGCGAGCTTGGCATCGTGGCGCAGGATCTTCGCCGCGGTGTCGAAGTCGGAGCTCTCATAGAGGCTCTTCAGCTCGCTCTCGTTGGCGAACACCAGATCGACCGTGCCGGTCTTGATCAGCTCGAGAAACTCCGCGCGATAGCGGCTGACGCAGAACGCATCCGACAAGGTGAGCGCGACCTTGCGCTTCGCCTCGTGGGCGATCTTGGCGGCCTTGCGGAACGCGTCTTTCGCGTGCGGCGGATCCCACAGATAGCCTTCGAGATAGGTGATGGCCGACGACGCGATCACGTCCTCATGGATGTCGGACGGATAGAGGTGCTGCGCCGCGCCGAGCCAGGTGTTCATGGTGCGCTCGCCGTCCGGCGTCACCATGACGTAGCAGCACGCGGTCGAAGGCCCGTCCTTGGCGGGCTTGGTGTCGAAGGCGACGCCGGCCTTGCGGATGTCGCTGGCGAACGACTGGCCGAGCTTGTCGTCCTTGACCTTGCCGACGAACGCCGCGCGGGCGCCGAAGCCCGCCACGCCGACGATGGTGTTGGCGGCCGAGCCGCCGGATTTCTCCACGGTCTTGCCCATCGCCGAATAGAGCGACTGCGCGCGCGGCTCGTCGATCAGCGCCATGCCGCCCTTGTGCATGCCCTGCTTGACGAGGAAGTCGTCCTCGGTGCGGGCGATCACATCGACGATGGCGTTGCCGATGCCGAGGACGTCGTATTTCAGGTCGGGCATGTTGGGTCTCGCTTGATGAAAGGCGGCGCACTATAGCGGCGCAACTTCGCGCGGCAACCGAGCGCCACGCGCCATGCGCCCACCGCGACTGGCGCGCACCCGGGCGCGCATCGTCCCACCGGCAAAGCCGAGGGAGGTGAAGCGCCGGGAGGCGCAACATTCAATGTCCGCGCCTTGCGGCACGGCGCGCGCTTTAAGGCAGCGCGCACGCCTTCCGGCGCTTCACCGCGGCGATTTTGGGCTTCGGGACCGTACTTCCGGGACTCGGACAGCGGACTCTTCGCCCGCCCTGATCCCGGGGCTTTCGCCCCGTTCGTCCTGCCCCGTTCAGCCCTTGCGGGCAGCTCCCCGTAGTGGGAGCGGACGGTGACCCGAGGCCTCCCGGGAGCCCGGCTGACGAGGCCGGACGCGCGGGCGCCGCACCCCATTCCGCCAACAAGCGTCACCGGTTGACGCCCTCGAACGAACAGGGTGAAGGAATATAATCACAAGGAATATGGTCCTGTCAAGCGCAGTTGCATCGACTATTAATTGGGGGTACACTTAATCGCATGGAGATCACCTTCGATCCGGCGAAGCGCGATCTCACGCTGAAGCACCGTGAGTTGGATTTTGCGCGCGCCCGCGAACTATTCGCCGCAGAGACCGCCACCATCGTCGATGACCGCGTGGACTACGGCGAAACACGCCTCATCACTGCGGGCCCTCTCGACGGCCGGTTGGTGGTGATCGTCTGGACCCAACGTGGCGAAGCCCGCCACATCATTTCAATGAGGCACTGTCATGCCAACGAAGAAAAAGTCTGGCTCCGCCGCATGGAGCGATCCCGATGACGCGCCGCCGCTGACGGATACGTTCTTCGACCGCGCGGAAATCCGGCACGGCGACAAGATCATTCGTCGCGGCCGACCGCCTCTGCCGAACCCGAAGCAGGCGGTGAAACTCCGGCTCGACGCCGACGTGCTCGATGCCTATCGCAAGACGGGCGATGGCTGGCAGACGCGGATCAACACTGATTTGCGGAAGGCGAGGAAGTTGAAGGCGGGGTGAGCAGTCAAAGCAGCCAGGACTAAGTCTATAGGAATCGAGGTAGGCTCACTCCGGTCTTCACTTCTAATAATTGGGACAATTATGCGCCGCTTTTTCTCTTTTTGGTGGCTTTGTGCCCGCAAAGCCTTTTGGGGCAACACGCCATTCGCGAATGATTGGCAATGGGTGTTTGGAAGCCCGCTCGTATCTACTTTCGCAGGGATCGCCCTCGCTGGTCTGGGTGCGATCATGCCCACAGTCGCCAAACGCTTAGGGGCGACCGAGATGACAACGGGAATATCAGGTCTAGACAGTTTTTTTGGCGCACTCGCGGCGTTCGTGCTGACTTGGTTGGTCTCCTATTTTGTGAAACTGTTAAACGCGCCGGTGGCTCTATTTCACGAGCAAAAAGACCGAGCAGATAAACTTGACGGGTCTGCACCACCTAAAAAGCTAACGGCGGTCGAAAAACAAATTGCCGAACTTAAAGAGCGATATATTTCGGCGAAACCAATAGAAAGACAGGTTCTTGACAATCTAGTTGAGTTGAGTCTGCGCGCCGTGCAGGATGTTGCGGTGATTTTTTAAAGCCTGACAGCTGAGACTGAGGCCCTCACAAAGTCGTCCGAGACGACCAAGCGCGAGAGGCTTAAGCACGATACTGATTACGAAAAGCAACGGCATATCATTACTAACTTTGCCAACAACTTAAATTGTTACTCCAACAGGATCGAAGATTTCACAAACATAATCCACCATCTCGCACCGACGCTTTTCGATTGCACCAGCAAGTTTATTGAATCTACCCCTCTCAACACAGAACAAGAGTACGCAGCAGCCGGAGAATTCCTGGCTCAAATCCGAGGCAACGTAAAGAGTGTCGACTTATGCATTGAGGGAGTTGCTGGCACGGCTGCGACAATCCATGCGAATTTTAGAGGCGTCAGCCACGACCTCAATGTCGCAGCCGATCGAACTATTTCTGTCATTACTAAATTAGCTGAGGCGTTTGAACAGTACAAAATGGCGTGTGAGAAAATAGGTTTCCTAATGGAAAAGAAATTGACTGATAGCAAAAAGAAAAGCCCGTAAGATGGATTAGCGCGGAGCCCGGTGAGGCGCGGCGAAATCCGGGACGGCTTCGCAACACGTCGATGTCGCAAGGCCAGCAGACGAAGCCGATGGCTCCGCCCTAATTTCGCTTGCTCCCTCCGTGCTAATGAGCGCGCGGCAGCATGCCTTCGAGATCGGCCTTGATCAGCATCGCCGTGTACGGCGAATAGGAGCGCGCGGCGGGGAAGCCGCCGCCGGCGAAGAACAGGCCGGGCTGCGCGGTGCGCGCGTACATGGCGTTGAGCTCGTTGTCGGGGCCGATGCCCCAGACCGGGCCGACGCGATCGGCGACATCGCCGCCGAACAACAGCCGCACCGCCTCCTGCATCGGATGGTAGCCGGTGGCGAGCACGACGATGTCGGCGTCGAGCGCGCTGCCGTCGGAGAACACGACGCGCTTGCGCTCCAGCCGCGCGATGCCGACGCCGGCCTTCAGCCCGATGGCGCCCTCGATGATCAGGTCGGAGGCGCCGACGTTGAGGTAGTAGCCGGACTGCGAGCGCAGCAGCTTGAGGAAATAGCCGGTGTCGTCCTCGCCGTTGTCGAGCAGGAAGCCCCTGGCGCGGAGCGCATCGAGCAGCGCCTTGTCATCGTCCTGCATCGAGCGGCTGAGCGGGACGTGCAGCCGCCGCAGCAGATCGTAGGGCACCGCGGCGACCATGGTGTCGGTGTCGGCGAGCGGGCGGACGCCGTCGTTGCGCCGATACATCTCGTAGGCGCGCACCGAGGACGGCTCCAGGCTGACCACGGTGATCGGCGAGCGCTGCAGCATGGTGACGCTGGCGCCGCGCAGATGCAGGTTGTGCGCGATGTCGTGGGCGCTGGTGCCGGCGCCGACCACCAGCACGGATTTGCCGCCGACATCGAGGTTGTCGCTGTCGCCGCTGGAATGCAGGATCGGGCCGCCGAAATTCTCGGCGCCTTCGAATTTCGGAATGTTCGGCAATCCGCTGACGCCCATCGCCACCACGATGTGGCGCGGATGCATGGTGCGGGTGCTGCCGTCGGCGAGTTGGATCTGCGCGTCCCAGCGGCGCTGCGCGTCGTCGTAGCGGCCGCCGAGGATGGTGGTGCGGGTCCAGATGTTGAGCTCCATCGCCTCGGCGTAGAACTCGAACCAGTCGGCGAGCTTGTCCTTCGGGATGTAGACCGGCCAGTTGTCCGGGAACGGCATGTACGGGAAGTGGTTCATGCAGATTTCGTTGTGCAGCTTCAAGGTGCGGTAGCGCTTGCGCCAGACGTCGCCGATGCGCTCGCAGCGGTCGATCACCAGGGTGCTGATGTTCATCTGGCGAAGCCGCGCCGCCATCATCAGCCCGGACTGGCCGGCGCCGATCACCAGCACGTCGGGATCGCGCGTGGAGAAGTCGGCGGCGGCCTCGCGCCGGTCGCGCCAGTTCTCCAGCGAGCGCGACGTGGCGCGCATGTCCTCGCGGAAGCGGTTGCGGCCGGTGGCCTGCGGGAACGCCTTCAGCTCGTGCATGGTGGTGAGCACGGTGAGCGCCTGTGGCGCGCCCGCTTCGCCATCGATCAGGCGGACATAGCCGCGGCCATGGGCGAGCGGCGTGTCGAAGCGGATGAGGAACTCGACGGTGTCGTGCTCGCCGATCCGGCCGCGGAACGGCTCGGCCTCGATGCGGAAATCGCGGGCGGGGTTTTGCTCGAAGGCGCGCGGCAGCCAAGCGGCGATGGCGTCGCGGCCGTGCGAGGTCTTGAACACCCAGCCGAAGGTGAGCAGGTCGCGCCAGTAGCCGTCGGCATGCATCAAGCCAGTGACGCCGCCGAAAGTCGCGTTGCGCGAGCGCATCGTCCAGGGCGGCGAGCCAGCCCGCCGCAACGGCATTCGGGGATTGCGCGGGTGCTGCGCCGTTCACCGCTTGCCCAGCGTCTTCCACACGCCGTTGGCGGTCGCCACGACGCGGTCGCCGACCACCAGTTCGGCGGCCATGAAGACCACCGAGCGGGTGCGGCGCACGACCTTGGCGCGGCACTCGACGAACTCGCCGACCTGGACCGCGTCGATGAAATGCATGTCGAGCTGGATGGTGGCCTGCGGCTGCTTCTCGTTGGCGTACCAGCAGGTCATGCCCATCGAGCGGTCGGCGAAGGTCATCAGCATGCCGCCCTGCACCACGCCGCGGCGGTTGTGGTGCTTGTCCTGCGCCATGAAGGCGTAGCGAAAGCTGTCGCCGTTCGGCCGCGACCAGAACGGGCCGACCAGGCCGACGAAGCCGGTGTCGTCGTGTCCATAGGGCTCCCAGCCGGCGGCGGCGGGGTCGAAGGCGGGGCGGGTGGCGGTGGTGTCGTTCATCGCGGGGCTCGTAGCACCGCGCCGTCGCGGCTGCCAATGCGCCGGTCTCCCTTGCATCGCTGCCGCCGTTGTGGAATGTGGCCCGCGAGCAAAGGGATTTAGCCATGAATGCGCCGCCCGTGCAGCCGTTCAAACCGCTGGTGTTCTCCGGGGTGCAGCCGACCGGCAACCTGCATCTCGGCAATTACCTCGGCGCCATCGTCAAGTTCGTCGAGCTGCAGAACACCCACGACTGCATCTATTGCGTGGTCGACCTGCACGCCATCACGGTGTGGCAGGAGCCGCACGAACTGACCAAGGCGATCCGCGAGGTCACCGCGGCGTTCATCGCCTGCGGCATCGATCCGAAGAAGCACATCGTGTTCAACCAGAGCCAGGTCGCCGAGCACGCCGAGCTCGCCTGGGTGTTCAACTGCGTGGCGCGCTTGGGCTGGCTGAACCGCATGACGCAGTTCAAGGAGAAGGCCAGCAAGGATCGCGAGAACGCCTCGGTCGGGCTGTACGCCTATCCGAACCTGATGGCGGCCGACATTCTGGTGTATCGCGCGACGCACGTTCCGGTTGGCGAGGACCAGAAGCAGCATGTCGAGCTCGCCCGCGACATTGCGCAGAAGTTCAACAACGACTACGCCACGACGATCCGCGAGCGCGGCTTCGGCGATGCGTTCTTTCCGCTGCCGGAGCCGCTGATCCAGGGCCCGGCGACGCGGGTGATGTCGCTCCGCGACGGCTCGAAGAAGATGTCGAAGTCGGACCCGTCCGACCAGTCGCGCATCGCGCTGACCGACGACGCCGACGCCATCGCACTGAAGATCCGCCGCGCCAAGACCGATCCCGATCCACTGCCGCACGACGAGAAGGCGCTGGAGGCGCGGCCCGAGGCCGACAATCTCGTCGGCATCTACGCGGCGCTCGAAGGCACCAGCAAGGCCGCAGGTGTTGAAGACGCACGGCGGCGCGCAGTTCTCCGCGTTCAAACCCGCGCTGGCGGACCTTCTCGTAGCAAAACTTTCTCCGATCACCGCCGAGATGCGGCGGCTGAAGGACGACACCGCCTACATCGATTCGGTGCTGGCCGACGGTTCCGCCCGCGCCCAGGCGCTGGCGAGCGAAACCATGAAAGCCGTCAAGGACATCGTCGGCCTGGTGCGGCGGTAAAGGTTTCATTTCCCGATAAAAAAATCGGGCCGAAAACCGGCAGCCGCGTGCCTTGTGCCGCGGCCAACCGGCGTGCCACCATTCGATTCGACGCCCAGCAAATCGAGGGAGACCGATGAGCCGCAGGCGCCGTAGCTACGAGGCCGGTCACAAGCCGAAATGGCTGGTGGTGGTCGACGACACCGCCGAGTGCGACCGCGCCATCTATTTCGCGGCGCGGCGCGCCGCCCGCGTCGGCGCCGGCGTGGTGATGCTGCGCGTCATCGAGACCCACGACCGCAACCAGCAATGGGCCGGCGTCGCCGACATCATGAAGGCGGAGGCCCACGAGGAGGCCAACGCCGATCTCGACAAGTACGCCACCCGCGCCAACGGCATCGCCGGCATCACGGTCGAGCGGGTGGTGCGCGAGGGCGCCACCGCCGACGAGATCCTCGGCCTGATCGAGGACGACGAGGACATCGCCATCCTGGTGCTGGCGGCGGGAAACGAAAAGGAAGGCCCGGGCCCGCTGGTTGCGAGCTTCGGCAGCAACGCCGGCGACTACCCGATCCCGGTCGCCATCGTGCCGGGGCACCTCAGCGACGAAGAGCTGGATGCTTTGACTTAAAGACGGCCCGCGAGGCGGGCCTTTTGGACCTAGGCCCTGAAAGGTTCGCGGCGCCGGTTGACCAGCCCGGCATGATCGCCACTTATCTGCTATAGTGCATTGCGCCGCCGGGCCTTGAACCCGCGCCGGCCAGGAGAAAAGCCCATGTTCATCCAGACCGAAGCCACGCCCAATCCGGCGACCCTGAAGTTCCTGCCCGGCCAGACGGTGCTCGAAACCGGCACCCTCGACCTGCGGGAACCGGCGGACGCTGCGAAATCGCCGCTGGCGGAGCGGCTGTTCGCCGTGCCCGGCGTCAGCGGCGTGTTCTTCGGCTCCGACTTCATCACCGTCACCAAGTCGGACGGCGAATGGCCGCAGCTCAAGCCGGCCATCCTCGGCGCCATCATGGAGCACTTCATGTCCGGCGCGCCGCTGCTCAAGGACGGCGGCACTGGCCACAACGACGACGAGAACGAGTTCTTCGAGAGCGCCGACGAGGAGATCGTCACCACCATCAAGGACCTGATCGAGACGCGGGTGCGTCCGGCGGTCGCCAACGACGGCGGCGACATCACCTTCCGCGGCTTCAAGGAAGGCATCGTCTATCTGCACATGAAGGGCGCCTGCTCGGGCTGCCCGTCGTCGACCGCGACCCTGCGGCACGGCATCCAGAACCTGCTCAAGCATTACGTGCCTGAGGTGGTCGAGGTCCGGCCGGTCTAGGAAGCGTCGCCCTAAAGCTCGGACTCGATCGCCTTGAGCAGATCGAAGCGCAGCGCGCCGTTGTTGCCCTTGAGCGCGATGACGAAGCGTATCTGCCCATGCGCGGAGCTGCTGACATAGCCCGCAAGCGTGCGGACGCCTTCGAGCGTGCCAGTCTTGTACGACTCGCCCTTGCTGCCCTTGAGCAGGCCCAGGTGAGGCGCGAACAGGTTGAGCAGCTTGGCGAGGCCGCGCGCCGTGAAGCGGTTGCCTCGGCTGAGCCCCGAGCCCTCCTCGAGCTTGATCGCGTCAGCGAGATCATTCGCCGCGAGTATCTTGCGGGCGACCGCAACCGACTTCTCAAGGCTCACCGGACCGCCGAGGCTCTTCGCGCCGATCTCAAGAAAGATCTGATTGGCCACGTAGTTGTTCGAACCGAGAAGGAGTTCACGAAGGATCTCGGACAGCGGGCGCGACTGCCGGTGAACGGTGACCGGGGCGAGGCCCGCGGGCACCGCTCCGGTCGTGATCTTGCCGCCGACGCTGCCGCCGGCCCGCTTGATGAAGGCGGCAAGAAGCTCACCTGCGTATTGCAGGCCCTGCGTGGGGTTCTGGTTCAGGCTGATGCGGCCGTGGCCGTTCGGCCCCCGCGCCCGAAACTGGCTGATCGCAAGCGGCGTGAGCGGTGTCTGCTTCTCGGCGGCCTCGACCTTGTTGCCGCGGCGCACGGCACTGATGGTGTTGAAGTTCACAGCGAACGCGGAGTTCAGGGTATCGAAGGACTTGGTGGTGTCCTCAACGCCGGGGATGCTGAGATTTGCGGGAAAGTAGCTCGCGTCGATGACGATGCCGGTGATCGGCTTCTTGCCGACCGCTGCGACGAGTTCCGTTGCTAGCAGTGCGACCTCCTCGGAGATCAGGAACGGATCGCCGCCGCCGCGGACGTAGAGCACCCGCTTGCTGTCCAGATAGAAGCGCGTCTCGAAGCGGTAGTCCGCGCCGAGCACCTGCAGCGCGAGCCAGGCGGTGACGATCTTGGTGACCGAGGCCGGCACGAATGGCTCGTCGGCGTTCTGCGCCACCAGCTCCTTGCCGTCGGCGTCCATCACCAAAACCAGCCCCGAAGGCGCCAGCGCCGCGACCTTCTCCTTGACCTCCGCGACGGCCTGAGCGGGCTGCAGGAGCAGTACAACGAGCAACAGGCGAGACCACATGGCGATTTCCCAACGTGAGCTGTGGCGCAATGCGGATATTACCAGAACTCTCACCGAGGTCGGTTAAGTGCCAGAAGCAGGCAGGACCAAATCCTGGCCGATCAGACCTACATTTCGCCAGCTTGAACAATGAAAGAGGCCGCGAACTGAGGCGGCCTTACTTTTTCCCATCGTCTTTATCGAAGGACTTCTTTGCCAAATCGCGCCGCTGGTCTTCCTCGCGCTGGGCGCTCGTGCGGCTCGCAAGTCCGGTTGGACGAAGGACACCAAAGTACGCGCAGACAGCCAATACGATGATGGCGAACAGCACCGAATAGAGGCTCATGCGTCACTCCTGAAGGCGACCGCCCTAGAACAAATTGGGCCGTTGTCCCTTCGAACCAGGCCGCTAGGGCTCGAAGTAACCGTTCCCCATGGGAACAGTAAAGAACAGAGAACATTACCACGACAGTAGGTTGCCGTGCTGATCGTCCGCTTTGGGTCAAAGCGGCGTCGTCTTACGCGCTGAGACGAAGTAAATCACCAATCAGTTGCATGGAGGTGTTGAACACGCGCCCGCCGCGCTAAGAGGCTTTGACGCGAAGTCGAAGGAGAAGACGAGGTGAATCAGAATACGATATCAATAATTGTCATTCTCGCAACGCTGGCCGCTTTTATCTGGTTGATACGATACGCCGTGCGTACCGGCAGATGGCGATATCGAGGCGACATTGCCGAGCGGTATCATCGAGGCGCTGTCTATCGGGAAAAAAGCCCGAAACTATTCTGGGGCATTACTGTGGGCGCGTGCACGATTGTTGCCTTCGTGATGTTCATGGTTTTTGTAATGCTGACTCATCAGTTGTACTGCAATGCCAAAGGGACGCCCGGCGCATGCTTTGAGAAGTTCATTCATACGTTTGTCTGGTGAACGGGCAGAGAGGTCGGCCTTAACAACCGAGTGCTTTGATGGTTTGAAGCAGTCTATTACTGGAACATGAGATACCGGTCCGCGATGCGCATGCCATCCGACCTGTCGGACGGTCGTTGACTAAAGCCGTTTTGGACACAGGAAGGCGTGGATGGCATAGGGCTCGGCTGTTCCGAGGTCCGCCCCACAATAGAGTGCCGGAAGTCGGATAAACCCGACTTCCGGGCGACAAGCCCGGCCATGACGGTGATAGAATCCCTCCATGCGTGTGCTTGCGATCGATACCGCGCTGGAAGCCTGTGCCGCCGCCGTGCTCGACACCGAGAGCGGCAAGGTGACGAGCGAATCCGTGCCGATGCTGCGCGGCCACGCCGAGGCGCTGATGCCGCTGCTCGAGCGCGTCATGAAGCAGGCCGACGTGCCGTTCGCCGCGCTCGACCGCATCGCGGTCACCACCGGGCCCGGCAGCTTCACCGGCTTGCGCGTCGGCATCGCGGCGGCGCGCGGCATCGCGCTCGCCACCGGCAAGCCGGCGATCGGGCTGACCACGCTCGCGGCCTACGCGGCGCCGCTGATTGCCCATGACGACAAGACCGCGGTCGCCGTCGCCATCGACGCGCGGCATCAGCACGTCTACCTGCAGATGTTCGGCCCGGGCGGCCGCACGCTGATCGCGCCGCGGATCGCCAGCGTGGCTGACGCCATTCGCGCGGTGGGAGGCGGCGCGGTGCGGATCGTTGGCACCGGCGCCGCGATGCTCGCTCTGGCGTGGCCGTCGCGCGAAGCGCCGCCGGTGCTGGTCGATGAGGCCCGCGCGCCCGACATCGTCTGGGTCGCGCGGCTCGCGGTCGCCGCCGACGACAGCACCGGCGAGCCGAAGCCGCTGTATCTGCGCGCACCCGACGCCCAGCCGCAGGACGCCGCGAGGCTGCCGCGCCGATGATCGGCTGGCTGACACGGCTGTTCGCGCGCGGCGAGCCCGCGCTGTCCGAGGCGAGTGCCCGCGACGCCGCTTCGCTGGCGACGCTGCATGCCGCGTCGTTCCGTCACGGCTGGAGCGACGGCGAGTTCGAACGGCTGCTGCTCGACCGCAACGTCGTCGCCCACCGCGCCACGATGGGACGCAGCCTTGCCGGCTTCATCCTGTCGCGGCTGGCCGGCGACGAAGCGGAAATCCTCTCGGTCGCGGTCGCATCGGCGCGGCGCGGCCGCGGCATCGCCCGCGGCTTGCTCAATCTGCATCTGCGGCGGCTCGCGGGCCTGGGGGCCCGCGCGGTGTTCCTCGAGGTCGAAGAGGACAACACGCCGGCGCGGCGGCTTTACCAGCGTTCGGGCTTCCGCGAGGTCGGCCGGCGGCCCGGCTATTACCGGCAGGACCGCGACAAGGCCGCGACCGCGCTGGTGCTGCGCCGCGATCTGGTGTGATAGACGGCCCTTCGTCACGGTCCTATTATCCGCCGGAATGAGGCATTCGTGACCGACCCCAAAGCCAACATCGAAGCGCTTTGCACCTCCAAGGGCATGCGCATGACCGAGCAGCGCCGCGTCATCGCGCGGGTGCTGGCGGATTCCGCCGATCATCCCGACGTCGAGGAGCTGTACCGGCGCTGCTCCGGCGTCGACAAGAACATCTCGATCTCGACGGTGTACCGCACCGTCAAGCTGTTCGAGGACGCCGGCATCATCGAGCGGCACGATTTCCGCGAGGGCCGGGCGCGCTACGAGCAGATCCCGGAATCGCACCACGATCACCTGATCAACCTGCGCACCGGGCAGGTCATCGAATTCCAGTCCGAGGCGATCGAGAAGTTGCAGGCCGAGGTGGCGCGCAAGCTCGGCTACAAGCTGGTCGACCACCGGCTGGAGCTTTACGCCGTGCCGCTCGACGACAAGCCGCGGCGGTGAAAGTGAAATACGCGGTACACGGAGCTCGTGTCCCGGGCGCAGCGCAGCACCGCTTGGTGATGCGCTGCAGACCCGGGACCCCGGTTTCCAACCAATCGGGACCCCGCATCTGCGGTGCATCGCTCCGCGCAGCACCGCGTGCGGGGAACGCAGCACCGATCGTGGACGTTCTCAGCACATGAACGAGCAGATCAAGTATCCCGAAGGCACCGTGTTCGGCTCGATCGGCCAGCCGATCCGCCGCAAGGAAGATGCGCGGCTGCTGACCGGCAAGGGCCGCTTCACCGACGATTTCAGCCTGCCGGGCCAGACCTACGCGGCGATGGTGCGCTCGCCTTACGCCCACGCCCGCATCGTCAAGATCGACACCGCGGCGGCAAAGGCGATGCCGGGCGTGCTGCTGGTGCTGACCGGCGCCGACTGCAAGGCCGACGATCTCAAGCCGATCCCGCATTCGCCGGTGCCGCAGACCCACTTCGACATGAAGCTGACGGCGCGCGGCGGCAAGCCGGTGTTTCCGGGCCGGCACATGCTGCTGCCGGCCGACAAGGCGCGCCATGCCGGCGAGGCGGTCGCCATGGTGGTGGCGGAGACCCGCAACCAGGCGATGGACGCCGCGGAAGCCGTCGAGGTCGAGTACGAAGAGCTGCCGTTCGTCGTCCGCAGCGAGGACGCACTCAAGCCGGGCCACGCCGCCGTCTGGGACGAGACGCCGGACAACGTGCTGGTGGACTGCGAATTCGGCGACAAGGAAAAGACCGACAAGGCATTCGCCAAGGCCGCCCATGTGGTGAAGGCGACGTTCAACATCGGCCGCGTCACCGCGGTGCCGATGGAGCCGCGCGCAGCGCTCGGCGACTACGACACGGCCACCGGCCGAAGCACGCTCTATTGCGGCGGCGGCGGCGCGGTGAAGCAGAAGGGCGAGATGTCCGCCATCCTCGATCTGCCGGCGGACAAGGTGCGCGTCCTCGAATACGACATCGGCGGCAACTTCGGCTCGCGCAACCGGCCCTATGTCGAATACGGCCTGGTGGTGTGGGCGGCCGGCAAGATCAAGCGCCCGGTGAAGTTCACCGCGACGCGCTCGGAGTGCTTCATCTCCGACTACCAGGGCCGCGACCTGATCACCCATGTCGAGGTGGCGTTCGACCAGGGCGGCAAGATGCTGGCGATGCGCGCCGACAACATCAGCAATGTCGGCGCCCATTGCGTGTCGCTGTCGCCGCTGTCGAAGGGCTCGGGCCTGATCACCGGCGGCTACGACATTCCGGCCGCGACCTTGCGCTCGCGCGCGGTGTTCACCAACACCATGTCGACCAACGCCTACCGCTCGTCGGGGCGGCCTGAGGTGACGTTCGCGATCGAACGGCTGATGGACAAGGCCGCCGACCAGCTCGGCATCGACCGCATCAAGCTGCGCCGCAAGAACCTGGTGAAGCCGAAGCAGATGCCGTACCGCAACGCCGTCGGCATGCTCTACGACAGCGGCACCTACGAGGCCAACATGGACCTCGCCATGAGCATCGCCGACTGGACCGGCTTCAAGCAGCGCAAGCGCGAGGCCAAGAAGCGCGGCAAGCTCCTGGGCCTCGGCATGGCGAACTACGTCGAGTCCTCGATCGGCGCGCCGAAGGAGCGCACCGAGATCACGGTGACGCCGAACAGCGTGGTCGACGTGGTGATCGGCACGCAGCCGAGCGGCCAGGGCCACGAGACGAGCTTCGCCCAGGTGGTGGCCGACCTGATCGGCGTGCCGCACGCGGCGATCAACATCATCATCGGCGACACCGACATCGTCAGCGTCGGCGGCGGCTCGCATTCCGGCCGCTCGATGCGCCACGCCGCCACGGTGATCAGCAAGGTGGTGCCGGAGCTGATCGAGAAGGGCAAGAAGGTCGCGGCGCGGGTGCTCGACCTGCCGGCCGACAAGATCGAGTTCAACCACGGCCGCTTCTCGTCGCCGACCAGCAACCGCACCTTCGATTTCCTCGAGCTTGCCAAGGAGGCCGCGCGGATCAACGTGCCGCAGAGTGAGCTCGCGGTGGCGCTGACCAACGAGATGCACGAGCCGGTGTTTCCGAACGGCTGCGCGATCTGCGAGATCGAGGTCGATCCCGACACCGGGCTGCCGACCGTCACCCGCTACTCCTGCGTCGATGACGTCGGCCGCTGCATCAATCCGCTGATCGTCCACGGCCAGACGCATGGCGGCATCGCGCAGGGCGTGGGTCAGGCGATGTGGGAGCAGTGCTATGTTGAGCCGTCGTCCGGCCAGCCGCTGACCGGATCGTTCATGGATTACGGCATGCCGCGCTCCGACAAGCTGCCATCGTTCAAGGCCGAGATCGTCGAGGTGCTGTCGCCGACCAATCCGCTCGGCATCAAGGCCGGCGGCGAAGGCGGCACCACGCCGGCGCTGGCGGTGATCGTCAGCGGCATCGTCGATGCGCTGCGCGATTGCGGCATCACCGACGTCACCATGCCGGCGACGCCGTACACGATCTGGCAGGCGATCCAGGACGCCAAAGCCGGACAGAAGCACTAACAACAATCTGGATTCCGGGCACAGCGCTCCGCGCCGTCCCGGAATGACATTGAGGGGAAACGCAAGTCGGGATGGATGCCGGTCCACCCATCAACAAGCCAG
The DNA here is from genome assembly GCA_963785665.1 of uncultured Alphaproteobacteria bacterium. Classification (GTDB taxonomy): domain Bacteria; phylum Pseudomonadota; class Alphaproteobacteria; order Rhizobiales; family Xanthobacteraceae; genus Z2-YC6860. Next base: position 362,090 of record CAWAWF010000004.1, on the reverse strand, counting down.
CCCTGACCCACCGCGACACCATGCTCGTGGTGCTCGGCGTGCTGCTGCCCGTGTTCATGGGCTCGCTCGACACCACCATCCTGGCGAGCGCGCTGCCGACCATCGGCCGCGAGTTCGGCGACGTCCATAACCTGCCGTGGCTGGTCACCGCCTACCTGATCGCCAACACCTCGATCACGGCGCTGTACGGCAAGATCAGCGACATCCATGGCCGCCGCACCACGCTGCTGATCGCGATCTCGATGTACATGATCGGATCGCTGGTCTGCGCGCTGGCGCCCAACATGGTGGTGCTGATCCTCGGCCGCGTGCTGCACGGCTTCGGCGGCGGCGGCCTGACCTCGACCGGCATGGTGGTGCTCGGCGACGTCGCGGCGCCCCGCGAGCGCGGCAAGTATTACGGCTACTTCTCGCTGACCTACACCACCGCCGGCGCCTGCGGGCCGGCACTCGGCGGCCTCATCTCGCAGTACCTGCACTGGTCGGTGATCTTCTGGATGAACATCCCGCTCGGCATCCTGGCCATCGTGCTGACGCTCACGTTGCTGCGGCGGCTGCCGCGGCATGAGCGACCGCACAAGCTCGACTTCCTCGGTGCCGCGCTGATCATGACGGCGAGCTCGTCGTTCATGCTGGCGCTCAGCATGGGCGGCGTCAGCTATCCGTGGGCGTCGACGCCGATCGTAGGTCTGCTCGCCGCGGCGGTGCTGCTCGGGGCGGCCTTCATCGTCCGGCTTCGCACCGCGCCGGAGCCGCTGATCCCGCTCGCGATCCTCGGCGACCGCCAGGTGCGGCTCGCCATCGCGGTCAACGCGTTCGGGTGGGGACCGATCGTCGGTCTCAATATCTTCCTGCCGATCTATCTGCAGAACATCGTCGGTCTGGAGCCCGCGCTAGCCGGCTTGAGCGTGCTCGGCCTCGCGGTGATGACCAACATCGCCGCCGGCATCAGCGGCTACATCCTGCCGCGGCAGGTCCGCTACAAGCGCATTCCGATCGCCGGCCTGGCGGTGGCGACCGCAGCGACACTGACATTGGCGTGGCGCGCCCCCAGCATCACCTTGCCGGAGTTCGAGGTGCTGCTCGTGGTACTCGGCGCAGGCTTCGGCTGCATGCCGCCGCTCGCCGCCACGGCGCTGCAGAACAACGTGTCGATCCACACCTTCGGCTCCGCGGTCGCCACCATGCAGTTTTCCCGCAACCTGTTCGCCACCATGCTGGTGGCGGTGTTCGGCGTGCTGGTGCTGGCCGGCGGCGAGCACGTGGCCGGGCTGAAGCTGGCGCAGTATTCGGTGGACGGCTTCGTCCGTGTGTTCCTGGCGGTCGGCGCAAGCTTCGCCATTTCACTGGTGGCGCTGATCCTGCTCGACGAGAAGCCGCTGGAAACGCGGCGCGCCTAGAGCGTATCCACTCGGTCTGGCTGACTTGAACTCGCAGTCTGAGCGCGGTGGTGTTTCCACATCCCGTAAGGTGCAAAAACATAGCCAAGCAAAGCCCAGCTCACCATCCACGTGATCGCCAACCAATCCGGAAACTGCACGATCGCCCTTACCCCGAGCGGGACGAACATTCCAGCAAGCCACAACAGTGCAAGCCTTAGAGCTTTGCCCCAACCAAGGTTGGTCGAGACATAGGCCCAATAAGCCTGCAAATACTGGCCAAGGTCGCGCATTTTCGGAGCTTAACATACGCAGGCCGCCGTTTTGCGCTATCCTGCCTGACCGATGCGAAGAGATGCGCCCACTGAAATGGCGCCCTCGCCCGGCAGGGAGGAATTCATGGCTTCGATCCGCGCCGCGTTGTGCGCCGCTCTCTGTGCCGCCTTTGGCCTGCTGCTCGCCCCGTCAGGCGGCCACGCCCAGGGCAAATACCCCGATCATCCGGTCAAGGTCGTGGTCGGCTTTTGCGCCGGCGGTGGCACCGATGTCGCCGCTCGCGTGATCGCGCAGAAGCTTTCCGAGGCGATGGGACAAACGTTCGTGGTCGAGAACCGGCCCGGCGCCAGCGGGCTGATCGCGTCGGACCAGGTCGCGAAATCGCCGGCCGACGGCTACACCATCATGGTCGGCAGCCAGACCACGCTCGCGGTGGCGCCGGCGCTGTACCGGAAATTCCAGCTCGACGTCACCAAGGAGCTGACCGGGCTATCGATGATCGGCATCTCGCCGCTGGTCGCGGTGGTCAATGCCAACTCGCCGATCCATTCGATCAAGGAGCTGATCGCCGAGGCGAAGTCCAAGGCCGGCGCGATGAACTTCGGCTCCGGCGGCGTCGGCACCACGCCGCACATGGCCGGCGAATTGTTCGCCTACGACGCCGGCATCAAGTGGACGCACGTCGCCTACCGCGGCGAGGCGCCCGGCATCAACGACCTGCTGGCCGGGCAGATCCCGTTCATGTTCTCCAACCTGTCGGTGGTGCTCGGCAACATCCAGGGCGGCAAGCTTCGCGCGCTCGCCGTGACCAGCAGCAAGCGGGTGGCGTCGATGCCCGACGTGCCGACCATCGCCGAGACCTTCCCGGGCTTCGACGCCGCGACCTGGTTCGTGCTGGTCGGGCCGACCGGCGTGCCGAAGGACGCGGTCGCGCGGATCAATGCCGAGACCAAGAAGATCGTGGCGACCAAGGATTTCCAGGAGCGCTTCGAGAAGCTCGGCATGATCCCGGATCAGGACCGCACGCCGGACGAGATCAACGCCTACATCAAGTCCGAGATCGCCAAATGGGCCAAGGTGATCAAGGACGCCGGGGTGAAGCCGGCGGATTAGAGCAGGTGCTTATCGGCAGGTTTTGACGTAATACGCCGCGCCCGGGTCGCCTGCGAGATTATAGGTGCAGGGTCCGCGCACGAAGGTGTCGGGCAACTTGCCTTCACGCCGCATCTTAGCCAGCCGTTCCTCGCCAACGATGGGGTGGGCTTCAGTTGGAATAGTTCCTTGAAAATTCGCGACGGTCATCAATAACGGATTCGGCTGCGAAGGCAGACCATATTGGAATGCAGACGCCGTTGCCGCACTTCCAATCAGGACGGACAAAGCAAACCCAGCCATAACCAACTTATTCATTGCAGACCTCATGGTGGCGCGAACTTCGAGAACTTGAGCCCACCCAGTAACGGCTTTCTCAGTCGTTTGAAAGAAGGACGAGATCAACGCCTACATCAAGTCCGAGATCGCCAAATGGGCCAAGGTGATCAAGGACGCCGGGGTGAAGCCGGCGGATTGAGGCCGCAAGCAAAAGCTAAACCGCTTCGATTGGACCAAGGTCCAACTTTCTGCCGTTCCTCGGCTTTGTACGATTCGGCATTGGCCATCGTACTTGGAGAAGGCAGCATGGATATCCGGCGTCGTCTGGGCGCAGAATTCTTCGGCACGTTTTGGTTGACGTTCGCCGGCTGTGGCAGCGCGGTGCTGGCAGCAGGCTTTCCCGCGCTGGGCATCGGGTTTCTGGGTGTCAGCCTCGCTTTTGGATTGACCGTGCTGACCATGGCCTATGCGGTCGGCCATATTTCCGGCGGCCATTTCAATTGCGCCGTCACCGTTGGGCTGTGGGCCGGCGGCCGCTTCAAGGCGGCCGACGTCATCCCGTACATCATCGCGCAGGTTGCCGGCGCGATTGTCGCGGCCGCGGTTCTCTATGTGATCGCTTCCGGCAAACCGGATTGGGTCCCGGGTGGCTTTGCGTCGAACGGCTTTGGCGATCTCAGCCCCGGCAAATACAGTCTTACGTCGTGCTTCACCGTCGAAGTTCTCGCGACTTTCTTTTTCTTGTACGTCATCATTGGCACCACTTCGAAAGGCGCGGCTGTCGGCTTCGCTGGAATCCCCATCGGCCTTTGTCTGACCCTCATTCACCTCTTCCTGATTCCGGTCACAAACGCCTCGGTGAATCCGGCACGGAGCACCGGCCCGGCTTTGTTTGCCGGCGGAGCCTACCTTGCGCAGCTCTGGCTGTTCTGGCTTGCGCCCATCCTCGGCGCGGCGATGGCCGGTCTGATCAGCCGCTGGCAACATGAGGCGCCCGACATGGCGATGTGAGCGCCGTGCCGGCAGAGTACCGCCCATCCTTGAAACACTGGCGTCGCCTGGCCGGAATGACGTTGAGGGGGCGGGCTAAACGGGCTAAGACCATGGTCTGCGGCAGCGGCGAGCGTACTGCCCCGGTTCTTTAGAAGCCTTTGAACTTATTAGGGAATTAGTCTCCGAAAGGCATGACCCGAAAGCTCTACGTCAAGTCCTACGGCTGCCAGATGAACGTCTACGATTCCCATCGTATGGCGGACACCCTGGCGCCTGCGGGCTACGTCGAGACCGCGACGCCGGACGACGCCGACCTGATCGTCCTCAACACCTGCCACATCCGCGAGAAGGCCGCCGAGAAGGTCTATTCCGAGCTCGGCCGCATGCGCACGCTGAAACAGGCCGCGGCCTTGGAAGGCCGCGCCGTCAAGATCGCGGTGGCGGGCTGCGTCGCCCAGGCCGAAGGCGCCGAGATCATCCGCCGCGAGAAGGCGGTCGACCTGGTGGTCGGGCCGCAGAGCTATCACCGGCTGCCGGAGATGCTGGCGCGCGATGGCAAGGTGCAAGAAATGCAAATCGACACCGAGTTTCCGGTCGAGGACAAGTTCGGCGCCCTCGCCGCGCCCGGCCGCTCAGCGATCCGAAAGCGCGGCGTGTCGGCCTTCATCACCGTGCAGGAGGGCTGCGACAAATTCTGCACCTTCTGCGTGGTGCCCTACACGCGCGGCACTGAAGTGTCGCGGCCGGTCGCCAAGATCGTCGCCGAGGCGGAACGGCTCGCCGACGCCGGCGTCCGCGAGATCACGCTGCTCGGCCAGAACGTCAACGCCTACCACGGCGACGACGAAAGCGGCCGCGCCTCGTCGCTCGGCCGGCTGATGCATCGGCTGGCGGAGATTCCCGGCATCGCGCGGCTTCGCTACAGCACCAGCCATCCGTGCGACATGGACGACGATCTGATCGCGGCGCATCGCGACCTGCCGGCGCTGATGCCGCAACTGCATCTGCCGGTGCAGTCGGGCTCCGACCGCATCCTCGCGGCGATGAACCGCCGCCACAGCCGCGCCGATTATCTCCGCACCGTTGAGCGGCTGCGCGCCGTGCGGCCCGACATCGCCTTCTCGTCCGATTTCATCGTCGGCTTTCCCGGCGAGACCGACGAGGACTTCCGCGACACGCTGCGCTTGATGGACGAGGTGGGTTTCGCCAGCGCCTATTCGTTCAAGTATTCGCCGCGGCCCGGCACGCCGGCCGCCGAGATGGATCAGGTGCCGGAGGCGGTGAAGAACGAGCGGCTGCAGCGTGTGCAGGACGCCATCGTGCGGCAGCAGGCCGTCTTCATGGCGCGCTGCGTCGGCATGACCTTCGACGTGCTGTTCGAGAAGATCGGCCGCGAGCCGGGCCAGATCGTCGGCCGCTCGCCATATCTTCAGCCGGTGCCGGTCATCGCGCCGCAATCGCTGATCGGCGAAATCGCGCCGGTGCGGATCACCGAGGTGCGAACGAACAGCCTGGCCGGCGCGTTGGTGGGGATGCCGATCCCCGTTACCCACGCCCGCGTCGAATCCGTAGGAGCCTGATGCCGCCGCCTGGACCGCCCATTGGGACGCCTTCCGGAGCGCCGCAAGCACTGGCGCCGGCCGCGGACACCGCTCCGACCCAGGTCGTGCTGGCCTTCGACGACAACCGCCATGCGTCCGTGCTGTTCGGCCAGTACGGCCAGAACCTCGCGCTGATCGAGCGCCGGCTCGGCGTCGCCGCCGAGCAGCGCGGCAACCACCTCACCCTGGACGGCTCGCGCGACGCGGTCGAGCAGGCCCGCCGCGTGCTCGAAGGGCTCTACGAGAACATCAAGAAGGGCCAGGATCTCGCCTCCGGCGACGTCGAGGGCGCCATTCGCCTGGCTATCGCGCAGGGCTCGCTATTCGATTTCGATCCGGCGACGACCCGGCAGGGCTTCGAGCAGATCAATCTCCGCAAGCGTCCGCTGCGCGCCCGCACCACCGCGCAGGACGCCTATATCCGCGCGCTCCGCAAGAACGCCCTGGTGTTCGGCACCGGTCCGGCCGGCACCGGCAAGACCTGGCTTGCGGTGGCGCACGCGGTGTCGCTGTTCGAACGCAAGGAAGTCGATCGCATCATCCTGTCGCGGCCGGCGGTCGAGGCCGGCGAGCGATTGGGCTTCCTGCCCGGCGACCTGCGCGAGAAGGTCGATCCGTATCTGCGCCCGATGTACGACGCGCTTGTTCGACCTGATGGATGCCCGCATCGTCGAGCGCGCCTTGCAGAGCAACGAGATCGAGATCGCGCCGCTTGCCTTCATGCGCGGCCGCACGCTGTCGAACGCCGTCGTCATTCTCGACGAGGCGCAGAACACCACGACGATGCAGATGAAGATGTTCCTGACGCGGCTCGGCGAGAACAGCCGGATGATCGTCACCGGCGATCCGAGTCAGGTCGACCTGCCGTCCGGCCAGATGTCCGGGCTGCACGAGGCGACACGGCTGCTCGACGGCGTCGACGGCATCGGGATCGCGACCTTCAGCGCCGAGGACGTGGTCCGCCACGAGCTGGTGCAGCGGATCGTCGCGGCCTACGACAAGGCCGACGCGTCGAAGAAGCGCGGGCCGAAGGAATGACGTCGCGGCCGCGCGGCGCGACGAAAAACAAGCCGCAGATCGAGGTGATCGTCCGCTCGGCGCGCTGGCGCAAGCACTCCACCGCCAAAGCCGTTGTGAAACGGGCGGTTTCCGCTGCGGCTAAAGCGGCCTCAACGCGGCCCGCCGAGCTTGCTATCGTGCTGGCCGATGATTCGGCGATCCAGGCGCTCAACCGCGATTGGCGCGGTAAAAACGCACCCACCAACGTGCTGTCGTTTCCGGCTGCCGCGGCGGGCAAAGCCCGCTCCGTGTCCCCATATATCGGCGACATCGTCATCGCCTATCAGACCGTTGCCCGCGAAGCCGTCGATGAGGGCAAGCCGTTCAACCATCATCTCGCCCATCTGGCCATCCATGGCTTCCTGCATCTGCTCGGCTATGACCACGACAAGGACCGCGACGCCGCCGCGATGGAACGGCTGGAGCGCCGCATCCTCAAGCGCCTCGCCATCCCCGATCCCTACGCGAACTGACCATGGCTAGCTCCGACGCGCCCAGCCGCCCGGCTGAGCCGGCCGGCGGTCCGAACGAGGACCGCAACCTTCCGGTGCCGGTGTCCAACCCGGACGCGAGCGACGGCTTTTTCGCGCGGATCGCGCGCGCGCTGTTCGGCTGGGGCAACGGCCCGACCCGCGCCGACATCGAGGTGGTGCTGGAGGCCGCAGGCCCCGGCGAAACCGGCGTGTCGCCGGAAGAGCGCACCATGATCCAGAACATCCTGGCGCTGCGCGGCCGCCGGATCGAGGACGTCATGGTGCCGCGCGGCGACATCATCGCCGTGCAGCAGGACATTTCCCTGGGCGAGCTGGTCAAGGTGTTCGAGAAGGCCGGCCACTCGCGGCTCGTTGCCTACAACGACACCCTCGACGATCCGACCGGCATGGTCCACATCCGCGACCTGATCGCGTTCATGACCGCGAAGGCTGCGATCGATCCGGACAAGCCGGTGCGGCGGAAGAAGAAGGCGAACGTCGCCGGCCTCGATCTCGGCGCGATCGACCTGTCGATGCAGCTCTCGGCAACTCGCATCGTACGCGAGATGCTGTTCGTGCCGCCGTCGATGCCGGCGCTCGACCTGCTGGAGAAGATGCAGGCGACCCGCATCCATCTGGCGCTGGTGGTGGACGAATACGGCGGCACCGACGGGCTGGTCTCGATCGAGGACGTGGTCGAGCAGATCGTCGGCGACATCGCCGACGAACACGACGAGGACGAACTGCCCTCGATCGTGCGCCAGCTCGACGGCACGTTCGTCGCCGATGCGCGGGCGAGTCTGGGCGATGTCACCGAAGCTGTCGGCGTGGCGTTCGATGTCGGCGACGCCGCCGATGAGGTCGATACGCTCGGCGGCTATCTGATGACGCAGGTCGGCCGCCTGCCGCTGCGCGGCGAACTGGTGCCGGGGCCAAGCGGCTTCGAGATCGAGGTGCTGGATTCCGATCCGCGACGGGTGAAGAAGGTCCGCATCCATCCCAGCAAGAACCGCACCATCGAGCGCGACCGCGAGGGCCGCCGCCGCTTCAGTGCGCTGGAGCCCGCGGCGAGCATCGCGCCGGCCGGCGACGACGCCGCCAAGCCCGCAACCGATTCCAACGCGCCGCAAAAATCGTGACCGTCGTCGAAACCCCAGAACGTCGTTCAACGTCACGCGCGTGGCGCACTGGATCGTGCTGAGCTGGGGCTGGCGGCGGGCGCTGGTGGCGTTCGCCGCGGGCGCGCTGTCGGCGCTGGCGCTGGCGCCGTTCGACGCCTGGCCGGTGCTGTTCTTCACCTTCCCTGTGCTGGTGTGGCTGGTTGATGGCGCGGCGGCAGGCCGGCTCGGCGGCGTGCCGAGTGCGGCGGTCGCCGGCTGGTGGTTCGGCTTCGGCTACTTCGTCGCCGGGCTTTATTGGATCGGCTACGCCTTCCTGGTCGACGCCAAGACGTTCGGCTGGCTGCTGCCGTTCGCGGTCACCGCGTTGCCGGCGTTCCTGGCCTGCTACACCGCGCTCGGCCTGGCGCTAGCGCGGCTGCTCTGGACCCGCGGCCCGATGCGCCTGATTGCGCTCGCCATCGCGCTCACCGCCGGCGAATGGCTGCGCGGCCATCTGTTCAGCGGGTTTCCCTGGAATCTCTACGGCTACGCGCTGACCGGGCCGCTGGTGCTGGCGCAGAGCGCGGCGCTGATCGGCATCTGGGGACTGACCTTCGTCGCCGTCGCGGTGTTCGCGAGCCCGGCGATCCTGACCGACGAACCCGTCGACACGCGGCGGCGGTGGCTGCCGCTGGCGCTCGGCGTGGCGCTGCTCGCTGTGATGGCGGGCTACGGCGCGATGCGGCTCAATCGCAATCCGACCGCGTTCGTCGACGGTGTGCGGCTGCGCATCATGCAGCCGAATCTGCAACAGGACGACAAGTTCAACTACAGCGCCAAGGCGCGGGTGATGGCGCGCTATCTCGAACTGTCGGACCGCTCGACCGGCCCGCGGACCACCGGCGTGAAGGACGCCACGCATCTGATCTGGCCGGAATCGGCATTTCCGTTCCTGCTCGCCCGCGAGCCCGACGCGATGGCGCAGATCGCGGCGCTGCTGCCGGAGGGCACGGTGCTGATCACCGGTGCGGTCCGCGCACCCGAGCTGCCGCCCGACCAGAAGATCGAGCACGCCTACAACTCGGTCTATGTGATCGATCACGACGGCACGATCCTGTCGGTGTACGACAAGATTCACCTGGTGCCGTTCGGCGAATATCTGCCGTTCCAGAATTTCCTCGAAAGCCTCGGACTGAAGCAGCTCACCAAGCTGCCCGGCGGGTTCGTTCCCGGCACGAGACGGCGCGTCATGAGCGTGCCGCGCGCGCCGCGCATGCTGCCGTTCATCTGCTACGAGATCATCTTCCCCGGCGAAGCGATGCCGGCCGGCGAGCCGCGGCCGGGATGGTTGCTGAATCTAACCAATGACGGTTGGTTCGGCATCAGCACCGGGCCGTATCAGCATCTGCAGCAGGCGCGCATGCGCAGCATCGAGCAGGGACTGCCATTGGTGCGTGCGGCAAACACCGGGGTATCTGCCGTAATCGATCCACTCGGTCGCATCGTCAAATCGTTGCCGTTGGGTACTGAAGGCGTGATGGACGCGTCGCTGCCGCGCCGAATCGATCGGACGCTATACGCCCGTATTGGCGACGCCGGCATCGCGCTGGTAATCGGTGCTTCTTTAATAATCATCATCCGCCGACGCGCGAAGCGCACCTGACATTCATTATTCCAGCGCCATGCGATTGCACGACAGCGTCATGTTCATGCAATTGCTGCGTTTTCTTAAATTCGCCAAATTGTGATATGTCTGCGGTTGCGGTGAGCGAATGCACGCCAATACACTCATAAAATAATTCGCAAGTTAAACAATTTAGTCTGCAACTTTCATCTTCTCTCAAGCGTGACAACGCCTGCTTGTAATTCACGGATTGCGCGCGGGTTTGATCTGTGAGCAATAACGGGTTCCATTCCAAATCATTGAGCGAACGGAGCTGCGTACCGGCATGATTGCGAAGAAGGCGCCCAATCCCACCGACAAGCACGTGGGCGCGCGTGTGCGGATGCGTCGCATGATGCTCAGTATGAGTCAGGAAAAGCTCGGCGACGCGCTGGGGCTGACCTTCCAGCAGGTGCAGAAGTACGAGAAGGGCGCGAACCGCATTGGCGCGTCGCGGCTGCAGCAGATCGCGCACATCCTCCAGGTCCCGGTGTCGTTCTTTTTCGACGGCGCGCCGAACGTACCGGGCCAGACCACCGACGGGTTCGCCGAGGCGCCCTCGCCGGCCTACGTCGCCGACTTCCTGGCGACCTCGGACGGGCTGGCGCTGACCAAGGCCTTCATGGGCATCAAGGACGCCAAATTGCGCCGCCGGATTGTCGATCTGGTCCAGCAGATCGCAGGCGACGACAAGCCCTGACCGCGCTGCCCCGGCGCTTGGGCGTCAACCACAACGTTTGCCCACCACCGCCCACATCTTGACCGCGCTGAACGGACCCTGCAAAAACCACGCAGGATCAGACCGGCGTGGCAGAAACCTCGCCTTTTCAGGAGAACCCAGGTGCCCCACGCCAACTATCTGTTCACCAGCGAGTCCGTGTCGGAAGGCCATCCCGACAAGGTGTGCGACCAGATTTCCGATGCGATCCTCGATGCCTTCATCGAGAAGGACATCAAGCTCGGCATCGCCGACGACAGCCAGATCAACACCCGGCTCGGCTGCGAGACGCTCTGCACCACCAACAAGATCGTGGTGGCCGGCGAGGGCCGCGGCCAGCTGTTCAAGACCATCCACGGTATCTCCGTGGTCGACCGCGAGCTGATCACCGAGATCGCCCGCGGCGTGGTCAAGGACATCGGCTACGACCAGAACGGCTTCTCCTATCACGGCGCCGACGTCGAGGTGCTGCTGCACGGCCAGTCGCCCGACATCGCGATGGGCGTCAACGCCAAGAAGAAGAAGGGCGGCGAAGAGGAAGGCGCGGGCGACCAGGGCATGATGTTCGGCTACGCCTGCACCGAGAGCGAGGTGTACGAGAAGGGTTCGTACATGCCGGCGCCGATCTACTTCGCCCACAAAATCCTGAAGGTGCTGTCCGAGAAGCGCCGCAGCGGGTCGCTCGCCGACCTGCAGCCGGACGCCAAGAGCCAGGTCACGGTGAAATACGTCAACGGCAAGCCGGTCGGCTGCACCAAGGTCGTGGTCTCGACCCAGCACAATGAAAAGAGCCGCAACAACAAGAAGTACACGCCGGGCCTGATCAAGGAGATGATCGGCACCGCGGTCGAGTCGGCGCTGCCGAAGGGCTGGATGCCGAACAGCAAATCCGACTTCCTGGTCAACCCGACCGGCAACTTCGTGGTCGGCGGACCGGACGGCGACTGTGGCCTGACCGGCCGCAAGATCATCGTCGACACCTACGGCGGCTACGCCCCGCACGGCGGCGGCGCGTTCTCCGGCAAGGACCCGACCAAGGTCGACCGCTCGGCGGCGTATGCGGCGCGCTATCTCGCCAAGAACGTGGTGGCGGCGGGCCTCGCCGACCGCTGCACCATCCAGGTCGCCTACGCGATCGGCGTCGCCGATCCGATGTCGGTGCTGGTCGACACGCACGGCACCGGCAAGGTCGACGAGAAGAAGCTCGAGAAGCTGCTGCCGGAAATCTTCCGGCTGACGCCGACCAACATCCGCCGCTCGCTCAAGCTGAACCGGCCGATCTACCGCCGCACCGCGGCCTACGGTCACTTCGGCCGCGCCGTCGGACAAGGACGGCGGCTTCTCCTGGGAGCAGACCAACCTGGTCAGCCAGCTCAAGAGCGCGTTGAAATAGTCCTAAGCGCAACGAATTGCGAGACGCCCGGCCTTGTGCCGGGCGTTTTCGTTTTTGATAGTCGTACTCATGGACGACGAACAAACACGGCGCACCGGCGCGTTCTTCGGACGGCGCAAGGGCCATCCGCTGCGCCGTCACCAAGCGGCGCTGTTCGGCACGCTGCTGCCGAAGCTCAAGCTCGATGTTTCGCGGCCGGCGCCCGCCGACCTGCGTTCGCTGTTCAAGGATGTCGATGACGTGCGCGTCGAGAGTGGCTTCGGCGGCGGCGAGCATCTGATCGCGGAGGCTTCGCTGCATCCGCGCACGGGCTTCATCGGCATCGAGCCGTTCGTCAACGGCATGGCCAAGGCGCTGGCCGCGATCGACGAGAAGAAACTCGGCAACATCCGCCTGCACCACGGCGACGCCACCGACGTGCTGCCCTGGCTGCCGGCGGCAAGCGTCGCCCGCCTCGATCTGCTCTATCCCGATCCGTGGCCGAAGCGGCGGCACTGGAAGCGGCGCTTCGTGCAGGACGGCAGCGTCGCGGCGATCGCGCGGGTGGTACGGCCGGGCGGCGAATTCCGCTTCGCCAGCGACATTGCCGATTATGTGTGCTGGACGTTGGCGCGGCTGATGCGCGCGCCCGATTTCATCTGGACCGCGGAGCAGGCCGACGATTGGCGGAAGCCCTGGGCGGGCTGGTCCGGCACGCGCTACGAAGCCAAGGCCAAGCGCGAGGGGCGAACGCCGACGTATTTGATTTTCAGGCGAAGGTAGAAGCGGCCGGAGCTAAACCGTGCCGGCTTCCGGCTGGCGCACCTGCCAGAACCGCACCACGCGCTGCGCGGTCGACGGCGACAGCTTCTCGAAGTTGGCGAAGGCGGCCTCGAGCGCCGGCGCCGAGGTGCCCTTGGCACTCGGCCGCGACAGGATGATCGACCGCGCGGTGGTCCAGCTGTATCCCGCAGCCTTGCAGAGGATGAGGATCGGATCGGGCCGGTCGCCCACCATCAGCCGATCCGCGGTCTCGATCGGAACGCCGCACAGCAGCGACAGCGCCACCACCATCTCCTCGAATTTCTTTTGCTTGGCGAACTCGGCAAGCTCGGGCTCGCCGAGGCTGCCGGTCTGGTGCAGCGCCGTGACCGCCTGCTGCGCCTGCGCATAGTCGCGCACCGGCGTGCTGTGGTCGAACTCCTTGGAAACCTTTTCGAGCACGCGCTGGATTTCGGTGCGTGTCTCGGGCTTGGCCGCCTGCAACAGGCGCTGCTGCACCACCGCGGTGGCCCGCACCAGCAGGTCGCGGAACAGATGCGGCGGGATGTCGGGGCGCTGGCCGACCTTCTCGGCCAGGTCGCCATCGCCCTCGGCGCGCTTGACCAGAGCCGAGAAGCCGCCCTCGGACAGCTTGGCGGACTGGTTGTCGGCGACGTTGCGCATCACCTCGGTGTCGCCGCGGCGAACCAGCACGTCGGTGACCGCCTCACCGATGCCTTCGCGTCCGGCGATGGCTGCGAGATGGGCCTGACCCTTGGTGCGGGCGAGCTCGACCAGCTCGGCTTCCTGAAGTCTGGTGGATTGGGTGAGCACCGGTCCCGCCACCGCGATGTCGTCGTCGCCGGCGAGCTTGCGCATCAACTCGATCGGCGCGTTGCCGACGTGGGCTAAAACCTGCGCCATCTCGGCGCGCGCCTTGGTCTCGATCTCGACGATCAGCCGGCACAGCACGTCGTCGAACAGGCCGATGTGGTCTTCGTTGAAGTGCGGGGCGCCGTCGACGAACAGATTGGCGATCCGCTTGACGGTCGCCGCCCGCTTGTCCTGCGAGCCGTGCTGGATGACGGCCTCAAGCTCGGGAATCAACGACGCCGACGCGGACATGCGAACTTTCCACCCCGCCGGAACAGTCCGGCCGCACTCGCGCAAAGTTAACGGGGCTTCGTGAACGAACCGTTAGCCAAACCTTGCCCTTGCGGGGCTTCCGCAAATCGCTATATTCCGCGCGTTCTTACAGACCGTCTGTATGGACCCTCATAAGTCCGATCGGATTTTTGAGAGTGGGCCCCCCGGGACCCGCTCTTTTTTGTTACCTGAATGTCCCCTGAGGCCAGATCAGGGCAAAAACAACAACAAAAACAGCTAGATAACCAGGATACCAAAGCGGCGAATGAACGATTTGACTGACACTGCAACGGGCGCCGAGCCGCGCCTGATCGTCGAGCCGGGCGTCAGCGCCCGGGTCGCGGCCATCGTCGAGCCGGTGCTGGAAGGCCTCGGCTATCGGCTGGTGCGGGTGCGCGTCAGCGGCAGCGACGGCTGCACCGTGCAGGTGATGGCGGAGCGGCCTGACGGCACGATGAACATCGACGATTGCGAGATCTGCTCGCGCGCGCTGTCGCCGGTGCTCGACACCGCCGATCCAGTCGACCGCGCCTACCGCCTGGAGCTGTCGTCGCCCGGCATCGACCGCCCGCTGGTGCGGCAATCCGATTTCAACCGCTACGCCAACAACGCCGTGAAGATCGAGATGGCGGTCGCCGTCGATGGCCGCAAGCGCTTCCGCGGCCAGTTGCTCGGCGCCGAAGGCAATCTCGCGCGCATCCAGCGCGACGACGCGTCAGCCGGCGAATCGCCCGACGTCATGCTGCCGATCGAGGAGATGGCGGACGCCAAGCTCGTCCTCAACGACGCGCTGATCGCCGAATCCTTCCGCCGCAGCAAGCAGGCCGAGCGGCATACCCAGAATCTCGCCAGAATCCGCGCTCAACGACAATCAACCCTCTCAACCCAACCCGTTACCGCGCACATCCGGCGACAGCCGGCACCGCGCCCAGCACGAAGGAGAATGAGCGATGGCCGTCAGCGCCAACCGGCTCGAACTGTTGCAGATCGCCGATGCGGTCGCCCGCGAGAAATCGATCGACCGCACCATTGTCGTCACGGCGATGGAGGACGCCATCGCCAAGGCGGCGCGCTCGCGCTACGGCGCCGAGACCGACGTCCACGCCGAGATCAATCCCAAGACCGGCGAGCTCCGGCTGTCGCGCCACATGCTGGTGGTCGACACCGTGGAGAACTCGTCGAACCAGATCAGCATGGATGATGCGCGCAAGCGCAACCCGGCGGCGCAGGTCGGCGACACCATCGCCGACACCCTGCCGCCGCTGGAGTACGGCCGCATCGCCGCGCAGTCGGCCAAGCAGGTGATCGTGCAGAAGGTGCGCGAGGCCGAGCGTGACCGGCAATACATCGAATACAAGGACCGCATCGGCGACATCATCAACGGCATCGTCAAGCGCGTCGAATACGGCAATGTCGTCGTCGACCTCGGCCGCGGCGAGGCGATCGTGCGGCGCGACGAGATGCTGCCGCGCGAGACGCTGCGCAACGGCGACCGCGTCCGCGCCTTCATCTACGACGTGCGGCGCGAGCCGCGCGGGCCGCAGATTTTCCTGTCGCGCACGCATCCGCAGTTCATGGCCAAGCTGTTCGCCCAGGAGGTGCCGGAAATCTATGACGGCATCGTCGAGGTCAAGGCGGTCGCCCGCGACCCCGGCTCGCGCGCCAAGATCGCCGTGATTTCGCGGGATTCCTCGGTCGATCCGGTCGGCGCCTGCGTCGGCATGCGCGGCTCGCGCGTGCAGGCGGTGGTGAACGAACTGCAGGGCGAGAAGATCGACATCATCCCGTGGTCGCAGGACATCGCGACCTTCGTGGTCAATGCGCTGGCTCCCGCCGAAGTCGCCAAGGTGGTGCTCGACGAGGACCGCGAGCGCATCGAGGTGGTGGTGCCGGACGCGCAGCTTTCGCTGGCGATCGGCCGCCGCGGCCAGAACGTGCGGCTCGCCTCGCAGCTCACCGGCTGGGACATCGACATCCTCACCGAGCAGGAGGAGTCGGAGCGCCGCCAGACCGAGTTCGCCAACCGCACCAAGATTTTCATGGAAGCGCTCGACGTCGACGAAGTGGTCGGACAACTGCTGGCATCAGAGGGCTTCGGCTCGGTGGAGGAATTGGCTGTGGTGGACGAAAAAGAACTCTCCGGCATCGAGGGCTTCGACGAGGACACCGCGCGCGAGCTGCAGAGCCGCGCCCAGGAGTATCTCGGCAAGATCGAGGGCGAGCTCGACGCCAAGCGCACGGAGCTCGGCGTCGAGGACGCAGTGAAGGAAGTGCCCGGCGTCACCACGGCGATGCTGGTCAAGCTCGGCGAGAACGGCGTCAAGTCGGTCGAGGACCTGGCCGGCTGCGCCACCGACGATCTGGTCGGCTGGACCGAGCGCAAGGACGGCGAGAGCAAGCGCGAGCCGGGCTTCTTCGACGGCATCGAAATCTCCCGCGAGGACGCCGAGGCGATGATCATGCAGGCCCGCGTCAAGGCCGGCTGGGTCACCGAGGCTGATCTGGCCAAGCCCGCCGAAGAGGCTCCGGCGGAAGCCGAAGCGACGCCGGCTTAAGGAGAGAACGATCGCACCGATGCTGGCACTGACGCCGCAAGACACAAGCGAAGAGCTCGATGCCGGACCGCACAAGGGCGGTCGCGGCACCGAGCGGCTGTGCGCGGTGTCCCGCACGGTGAAGCCGGTCGACGAGCTGATCCGTTTCGTGGTCGGGCCACATGGCGTGGTGGCCGATCTCAAGCGCAAGCTGCCCGGCCGCGGCTTGTGGATCAGCGCCGACAGACACACATTGAAGGACGCGGTGACGCGCAACGTGTTCGCCCGCGGCTTCAAGCGCGAGCTTCGCGTTTCGCAGGCCCTGGTGGACGAAACCGAGCGGCTGCTGCTGCGTTCGGCGCTCGATGCGCTCGCCATCGCCGGCAAGGCGGGGCAGGTGGTCGCGGGCTTCGCCAAGGTCGAGGCGGCGGTCGCGCGGGAGGCCATCGTCGGGCTGATCCATGCGTCCGATGCCGGGGCCGACGGGGTGTCCAAGCTTGCCGGCGTGCTGCGCCAGCGGGCGGACGCCGATCGGGTCAAGCTGATCAAGGATTTCACGACGGCCCAATTGGATTTGGCATTGGGCCGGTCAAATGTGGTACATGCAGCCCTGCTTGCCGGGCCTGCAAATGACACCTTTTTGGCGCGTTTGGCGCGCCTGGAGCGCTTTGCGGCCGGCGAGGCGACCGCAGGCACGACCCCGTCCAAAGCCCAGTCCAGGGACCGGGCCGGCCGGGGCCGCGAACGGAACTGACAGGATTCGAGAACGGAATGTCCGATACCAAGACCAGTGACGGCAAAACGCTGAGCGTCGAGAAAAAGACGCTGTCGCTCAAGCCGCGCACGGCCGGCGAGACTGGCGTGGTGCGCCAGAGCTTCAGCCATGGCCGCAGCAAGCAAGTGGTCGTCGAGGTCAAGAGAAGCCGCACCACCGGCAAGGACGCCAAGCCGGAGCCAGTGGCCGCCGCTCCCGCCGCAGCGCCGGCAGCCCCAGCCGCGCCCAAGCGTCCGGTCGGCGGCGTTGCCCGCCATGCGCCGGCCGCTGCGACACCGGCAGCAACCCCGACCCCCGCCGCGCCGCCGCCGCCGAAGTCCGGCGTGGTGCTGCGCACGCTGACCGAGGAGGAGCGCAGCCGCCGCGCCCACGCGCTCGGCGACGCCCGCCTCCGCGAGGCCGAGGAACGCAAGATCGCCGAGGAAGACGCGAAGATCCGCGCCCAGCGCGACGCCCTCGAAAAGACCGACCGCGACGCCGCCGAGGCGCGCAAGCGCGACGAGGACGAGCGCCGCAAGCACGACGAAGCGACCAAGAAGAAGGTCGACGAGGTCGTCAAGAAGCGCTTCGGCGAGGGCGAGACGGCGGCCACCGCCGCGAAGCCCGGCGTCCGCCCCAAGCTCGAAGCCGAAGAAGAATCCGAAGGCCCGCGCATGGTCCGCCGCGGCCCCGGCGGCGCGATGCGCCCGGCGGCTCCACCGCAGCGCCCGACCCGTGCCGCCAAGACCGCGACCGAACGGCCGCGCGGACGCCTGACGCTGGTCACCGCCTTGACGGCGGATGAAGTTCGCGAGCGATCCGACGCCTCGTTCCGCCGCCGCAACAAGCGCCAGATGCGCGACCACAGCAACGAGCCGCGCGAAAAGCTCGTTCGCGAGGTGACGATCCCGGAGGCGATCACCATCCAGGAACTCGCCAACCGCATGGCCGAGCGCTCGGTCGACGTCATCAAGATCATGATGAAGCAAGGCCAGATGGTCACGATCAACGACGTGATCGACGCCGACACTGCCCAACTGATCGCCGAGGAGCTCGGCCACTCCGTCAAGCGTGTCGCCGAAGCCGACGTCGAGGAAGGCGTGTTCGACGTCGCCGACGATCCGGCTTTGCTGGTGTCGCGCGCGCCGGTCGTCACCGTGATGGGCCACGTCGATCACGGCAAGACCTCATTGCTCGACGCCATCCGCTCGACCAACGTGGTCAGCGGCGAAGCCGGCGGCATCACCCAGCACATCGGCGCCTATCAGGTCGATTCGCCGATGAACGGCAAGATCACCTTCATCGATACGCCGGGCCACGCCGCGTTCACCGCGATGCGCGCCCGCGGCGCCAAGGTCACCGACATCGTGGTGCTGGTGGTTGCGGCCGACGACGGCGTGATGCCGCAGACGGTCGAGGCGATCAATCACGCCAAGGCGGCCAAGGTGCCGATGATCGTCGCCATCAACAAGATCGACAAGACCGACGCCAAGCCCGAGCGCGTGCGCACCGAATTGCTGCAGCACGAGGTTCAGGTCGAATCGCTCGGCGGCGACGTGGTCGACGTCGAGCTGTCGGCGACCAAGAAGACCGGCATCGACAAGCTGCTGGAGATGATCGGGCTGCAGGCCGAAATCCTCGACCTCAAGGCCAATCCGACGCGCGCCGCCGAGGGCACCGTGATCGAGGCCAAGCTCGACCGCGGCCGCGGTCCGGTGGCGACCGTGCTGATCCAACGCGGTACCCTGCACATCGGCGACTTGATCGTGGCCGGCGCCGCCTGGGGCCGCGTCCGCGCGCTGGTCAACGACAAGGGTGAATCCGTCCAGGAGGCCGGTCCGTCAGTGCCGGTCGAGGTGCTGGGCTTCGCCGATACGCCGGAGGCCAGCGACCGCCTCGCGGTGGTCGAGACCGAGGCGCGCGCCCGCGAGCTCACCGATTACCGCGTCCGCCAGAAGCGCGAGAACACCACCGCGCGCAACACCGGCATGCGCGGCTCGCTCGAACAGATGATGTCGCAGCTCAAGACCACGGGCCGCAAGGAATTCCCGCTGATCATCAAGGCCGACGTGCAGGGCTCGCTCGAAGCGATCGTCGGTTCGCTGGACAAGCTCGGCACCGACGAGGTGGCGGCGCGCGTGATCCATTCCGGCGTCGGCGGCATCACCGAGTCCGACGTGACGCTGTCGCATTCGTCGGGTGCGGCGATCATCGGCTTCAACGTGCGCGCCCACAAGGAAGCGCGAGAGCTGGCCGAACGCGACAACGTCGATATCCGCTACTACAACATCATTTACGATCTGGTCGACGACGTGAAGAAGGCGATGTCGGGCCTGCTCACGCCGGAGCGGCGCGAGACCATGCTCGGCAACGCGACGATCCTGGAGATCTTCCTGGTGTCCAAGGTCGGCAAGATCGCCGGCTGCCGCGTCACCGACGGCAAGGTCGAGCGCGGCGCGGGCGTCCGCCTGATCCGCGACAACGTCGTGGTTCACGAAGGCAAGCTCAGCCAGCTCAAGCGTTTCAAGGACGACGCCCGCGAGGTCACCGCCGGCATGGAGTGCGGCATGGCCTTCGAGAACTACCAGGACATGCGGGCAGGCGACGTGATCGAGTGCTATCGGGTGGAGACGGTGCAACGCTCGCTCTGAGTCCAAATCTCAGGCTGGCGAAAAATCGTTCACACTTTCCACGTCATGCCCGGCTTTATGCCGGGCAGCCCGGCCATGACGAACTCAAAAATCGAACCCAAATGGCCAAGCACAAAAACCATCGAGACAGCGCGCCAGGCGGCGGCTCGCAGCGCCAGTTGCGCGTCGGCGAGTTGATCCGTCACGCCGTGGCGGAGATGCTGACACGTGGCGACGTGCACGACCCGGTGATCGAGGCACACCTCATCACCATCCCCGAGGTGCGCATGTCGCCCGACCTGCGCCTCGCCACCATCTACGTGATGCCGCTCGGCGGCAAAGACATCGAGGCGGTGCTCGAGGCGCTGGAGAACAACAAGCGCTACCTGCGCGGCGAGATCGCCCGCCACGTTAACCTGAAATTTGCTCCTGACATCCGATTCCACGCCGACGAACGATTCGCCGAAGCGGAACGGATCGAGAAATTACTGAGAACACCCGCGGTCCAGCGCGACCTCAAGCGCGACGAGGACGACGAATGAGCGAGGATGATTTGCCCGTCGCCGATTCGCCCGTGACCAGTCCGGCGAGGCAGAAGAAGCCGCAACAGTTCCGCCGCACCAAGCACGACGTGCATGGCTGGGTCATTCTCGACAAGGCGGTCGGCATGACCTCGACGCAGGCGGTCGGCGCGATCAAGCGGCTGTTCTCCTGCAAGCGCGCCGGCCACGCCGGCACGCTCGATCCGCTCGCCTCGGGCTGCCTGCCCATTGCGCTCGGCGAAGCGACCAAGACCGTGCCGTTCGTGATGGACGGCCGCAAGATCTATCGCTTCACCGTGCAATGGGGCGAGGAGCGCGACACCGACGACGCCGAAGGCCGGGTGACCGGCACCAGCGAGACGCGGCCCGAGCGCGGCGCGATCGAGGCGCTGCTGCCGCGCTACACCGGCACCATTTCGCAGGTGCCGCCGCAATATTCGGCGATCAAGATCGAGGGCGAGCGCGCCTACGACCTCGCCCGCGACGGCGAAACCGTCGACCTGCAGGCCCGCCCGGTCGAAATCCACCGGCTGGAGCTCAAGGCCATGCCCGACGCCGATACCGCCGAATTCGAGGCCGAGTGCGGCAAGGGCACCTATGTCCGGTCGCTGGCCCGCGATATCGGCCGGGCGCTCGGATGTTTGGGCCATATCAAGGCGTTACGGCGCGAGGCAGTCGGCGGATTCAGCGAAAACGACATGATTTCGCTGGAACAACTGACGGCCCTGTGTCATAGAGCAGCCGCCGGTGAGGCTAGCCTCGCCGACGCACTCCTGCCCGTCGAGACCGCGCTGGACGACATCCCGGCGCTGGCCATTAGCCGGGCAGATGCGGCAAGGCTTCAGAGAGGCCAAGCCGTTTTGTTGCGCGGACGGGACGCACCCATCTTTCGCGGCACGGTTTACACCACGGTCTCGGGCCAGCTTGTGGCTCTGGCCGAAGTAGATCGCGGCGAGATCGTCCCCAAGCGCGTGTTTAACCTGGCCGGGCTGGTGGGAAGCCGCGGACGACAGAAAGGTCACTAGCCGATGTCGATTTCTGCTGAGCGTAAAGCCGAAGTCATCAAGACCAATGCGACGAAGTCCGGCGACACCGGGTCGCCCGAAGTGCAGGTCGCGATCCTGACCGAACGGATCACCAACCTGACCGGACATTTCAAGACGCACGTCAAGGACAACCACTCGCGGCGCGGGCTGTTGAAGCTCGTGTCGCAGCGTCGCCAGTTGCTCGATTACGTCCGCCGCTCCGACGAGACGCGCTACCGGACGCTGATCGAGAAGCTTGGCATCCGCCGCTGAAGAATGCCGCGCGGGTTTCCCGCGCGTTTGTACGGATTGCTCAGATTCAGTCCGTAGTTCGCCGGCAGCGAAACGCGCTGCCGATTTTTGAACCGGGCGCACATGTCGCTTCAAGGACTGGCGCCGGTTCGCCTCACCGGAGGCTCGAAGGCCATGGCAGGATCGCTGGATGTTCTTTTCGCGAGCGGCATCGCCGCGCGGAAGAACGTCTCGCCGTCTTGCTCATGGTCATCGCCCCTTCCCGACAACCATGAGAGAAAAAGACAATGTTTGACGTCAATCGTGTTGAGCTCGACTGGGGTGGCCGCAAGCTAACCCTGGAAACCGGCAAGGTCGCGCGCCAGGCCGACGGCGCAGTGATCGCCACCTACGGCGAAACCACCGTGATCGCGACCGCGGTCGCGGCCAAGAAGCCGAAGGACGGCATCGACTTCCTGCCGCTCACCGTCAACTACACCGAGAAGTACTACGCGGCCGGCCGCATTCCCGGCGGCTACTTCAAGCGCGAGCGCGGTCCGACCGAGAAGGACACGCTGACCTCGCGCCTGATCGACCGCCCGATCCGTCCGCTGTTCGCCGACGGCTGGCGCTGCGACACCCAGGTGATCATCACCGTGCTGTCGCACGACCAGGAGAACGATCCCGACATCGTCGCCATGGTGGCGGCGTCGGCGGCGCTGACGCTCTCCGGCGCGCCGTTCATGGGCCCGATCGGCGGCGCGCGCGTCGCCTTCGTCAACGACGAGTACGTGCTCAACCCGACCATCGACGAGATGAAGGAGAGCCAGCTCGACCTCGTGGTCGCCGGCACCACCGACGCCGTGCTGATGGTGGAATCGGAGGCCAAGGAGCTGTCCGAGGAGATCATGCTCGGCGCCGTGATGTTCGGCCATCGGCACATGCAGCCGGTGATCCAGGCGATCATCCAGCTCGCCGAGAAGGCCGCCAAGGAGCCGCGCGACTTCGCGCAGCCCGACACCAAGGCGGTCGAGACCGAGATGCTCGGCGTCGTCGAGAAGGAGCTGCGCGCGGCCTATGCGATCCCGGCCAAGCACCAGCGCCAGGACGCCGTCTCCGCCGTCAAGAAGAAGGCGATGGCGCACTTCTTCCCGGACGGCAAGGACAACCCCGAGCGGCCGATGCTGCTGGTCGGCGGCGTGTTCAAGGACCTCGAAGCCAAGATCGTGCGCTGGAACATCCTCGACACCTCAAAGCGCATCGACGGCCGCGACCTCGTCACCGTGCGGCCGATCGTCGTGGAGGCGCCGTTCCTGCCGCGCACCCACGGCTCGGCGCTGTTCACCCGCGGCGAGACCCAGGCGATCGTCGTCGCCACGCTCGGCACCAGCGAGGACGAGCAGTGGATCGACGCGCTGTCGGGCACCTACAAAGAAGCGTTCATGCTGCACTACAACTTCCCGCCGTTCTCGGTCGGCGAGACCGGACGGACGGGCGCGCCCGGCCGTCGTGAGATCGGCCACGGCAAGCTCGCCTGGCGCGCGATCCGCCCGATGCTGCCGCCGAAGGATGAGTTCCCCTACACCATCCGCGTGGTGTCGGAGATCACCGAGTCGAACGGCTCGTCGTCGATGGCGACCGTCTGCGGCACCTCGCTCGCACTGATGGACGCCGGCGTGCCGCTGAAGCGGCCGACCGCCGGCATCGCCATGGGTCTCATCCTTGAAGACAAGCGCTTCGCCGTGCTGTCCGACATCCTCGGCGACGAGGATCACCTCGGCGACATGGACTTCAAGGTGGCCGGCACCGAGGAGGGCATCACCGCTCTCCAGATGGACATCAAGATCGCCGGCATCACCGAAGAGATCATGAAGGTGGCGCTGCATCAGGCCAAGGGCGGCCGGCTGCACATCCTCGGCGAAATGTCGAAGGCGCTGGATCACGCCCGCGCCGAGCTCGGCGAGTACGCGCCGCGCATCGAGACCTTCAAGATCCCGACCGACAAGATCCGCGAAGTGATCGGCACCGGCGGCAAGGTGATCCGCGAGATCGTCGAGAAGACCGGCGCCAAGATCAACGTCGAGGACGACGGCACCGTCAAGGTGGCCTCGGCCGACGGCGAGTTGATCAAGGCCGCGGTCAACTGGATCAAGTCGATCGCGTCCGATCCGGAGCTCGGCCACATCTACGAGGGCACCGTGGTGAAGACCATGGACTTCGGCGCCTTCGTCAACTTCTTCGGCGCCAAGGACGGCCTGGTCCACATCAGCCAGCTCGCCGCGAACCGCGTGCAGAAGACCACCGACGTCGTCAAGGAAGGCGACAAGGTCAAGGTCAAGCTGCTGGGCTTCGACGAGCGCGGCAAGGTGCGGCTGTCGATGAAGGTCGTCGACCAGGCGACCGGCGAGGACCTCGAGGCCAAGCAGAAGTCCGAGCGCTCCGATCAGCCTCGCGAGGCGAGCGGCGGCGCGGCCGAATAATCCGCGCAAGCCCTGCGACAACACCCGAAAGGGGCGCTTCGGCGCCCCTTTTGTTTTGAATACGCTTTGGAATCAGATGGTTAACGCAATGCGACTTTTTGTGATGGCCAGCACAGCGCCGATTCGGCGCGGGCGCTACTGTTCGATCATGCAAGGAGCGGCAACGCTCGGGTCGCAACGAAATAAGGAGACACGACCAGTTTACCGATACCGGCCGCAGGGACCATGTTCGCGACTGGCATCGGCTCTGGCGCCGACTTCTGCGGCGGCTCTCGTCAGGGCGGCAACCCCCGTCCCCCCAGCCAATCTGACGGGCCGCCGCCGCTGAAGCCGGTTTGACCTTTCGCCTGATTTCTCCGGACCAACCTCGACTCCATCCCGTCCGCGGCCCCACCACGGACGGGAATTTTTTTGTCTCGCGCGGCTGGGCGTGACCGTCCGGAAATTTGCGGGATCGCGGTCCGGATTTGCGCTATCTTGACGAACCCTCCACGTGCGCGGCGGCGACGATGCCGGGTCCTTCACCCGCCACACTGTTTTCGGTATTTCCGGAGAAGCTGTCGGCGCTGCTGTTCGGCCATGCCGCCCAGCAGCGGAAGCTTGCCGCCGACGAGATGCTGTTCCTGGCCGGCGATCCGGGCGATGGCTGCTATCGCGTCGAGCAGGGACTGCTCGAAGGTCAGCATGATGGCGGCGTCCGGCGCCGAGCGCATCCTGGCGATCGTCGGGCCGGGCGGCATCGTCGGCGAACTCGTCCACCATCGACGGGCTGCCGCGCTCGGCCTCGGTCTCGGCGGTCCGCGACTCCGAATTGACCTTCGTCAGCCGCGCCGCGTTCCAGGCCTTCGCCGAGCAGTACCCCGAGGTGTACCGGCATCTGGTGACGCTTGCTGGCCTCGCGGCTGCGCGACACCGACGCCGTGGTGGCGGCGGGAAGCTTCCTGCCGCTGAAGGGGCGCGTGGCGCGGGCGCTGCTCGATCTCGCCGTGGCGTTCGGCCAGGACGTCGGCCAGGGCCGCATCCTGATCCGCCAGAAGGTCAGCCAGAGCGACGTCGCCGCCATGGCCGGCATCGCCCGCGAGAACGTCAGCCGCATCCTCAACGACTGGATCCGCGACAAGCTGATCAGCCGGCTGTCGGGTTACTACTGCCTGGAGGACCAGGCCAAGCTCAGAGCGAGAGCGCGTTGTAGACGCGCAACGACGCGCGCTCGTCAGCGTACGCTGCTTTCAGCGTCATGCGTGCTCTTGCCGCGCGGCTTGCTCTCGCCCACGCCCAGCGTCTCGGTGATGAGCTGGCCGAGCGCCACGAAATCCACCTTGCGCGGCGAGGTGCGGCGCCAGGCGAGGCCGACGGTGCGGCCGGGCGCCGGCTCGGCGAAGCGCAACAGCTTGACGCGCTCGTCGCGCAATTCGACATCGACGGCGACGCGCGGCAACAGCGTGATGCCGTAGCCGTTCGCCACCATCTGCATCACGGTGGCGAGGCTGGTCGCGCCGAGGCTGACGTCGCGCCGCGAGCTCGCGCAGAACGCCAGCGCCTGGTCGCGCAGGCAGTGGCCCTCCTCCAGCAGGATCAGCCGCTGCGGATCGATGTCGTGCAGATCGACCCGCGTGCTTTCCGGGCGGTTGTCGGTTGCCGGCACCGCCAGCAGGAACGGATCGTCGAACAGCCGGATCGTCTCGATCTCGGCATCGTCGGCCGGCAGCGCCAGCATGATGACGTCGAGCGCGCCGCGATGCAGCTCCTCGACCAGCGCGCGAGTCTGCGTCTCGCGCAGCTCGATGCGCAGGTCCGGATAGCGGCGCTGCAGCACCGGCAGGATCTTCGGCAGCACATAGGGCGCGATCGAGGGGATGACGCCGAGCTGCAGCCGCCCGGTCAGCAGCGCGGCCGCGATGGCGGGCGAAGT
Source organism: uncultured Alphaproteobacteria bacterium (assembly GCA_963785665.1). Classification (GTDB taxonomy): domain Bacteria; phylum Pseudomonadota; class Alphaproteobacteria; order Rhizobiales; family Xanthobacteraceae; genus Z2-YC6860. Next base: position 336,069 of record CAWAWF010000004.1, on the reverse strand, counting down.
CGGCGAGATCGCGGGTCGAGGCCAGCACGCGCTCGGCGCGGCGCGCCACCTCGAGCGCCGATGTCGGTCAAGCTCACTTCGCCGGGCCGCCGCTCGACCAGCGGCACGCCGAGCTCCGCCTCCAATTCCTGGATCTGCATGGACAGCGCCGGCTGCGTCACCGCGCACGCCTTGGCGGCCTTGCCGAAATGCCCGTGGCTGCGACAAGCCGACAAATAACGCAACTGTTTCAACGTGATCATGCCGATAAGCTAATCTTATCGCAGCGCGCAGACAATCCAATTGGACTTATCGGGCGCAAGATTTTACAGCCGTGGCAGGGATGAACGTGCGCGCCACGATAACACAGGGAGAGAAACATGGACGCAAAGACGACGAAAGGCGCGCAAATGCCCCTTCACCGGCGGACCCGGCGGCCACAGCAATCGCGACTGGTGGCCGGATTCGCTGAGCATCGAAATGCTGCATCGGAACTCCAACCTGTCCGATCCGATGGGCAAGGATTTCGACTACGCCAAGGAATTCAAGACTCTCGACCTCAATGCCGTGATCAAGGACCTGACCGGCCTTGATGACGGACTCGCAGCCGTGGTGGCCGGCCGACTTCGGCCACTACGGCGGACTGTTCATCCGCCTGGCGTGGCACGCCGCGGGCACCTATCGCATCACCGACGGCCGCGGCGGCGCCGGCGACCGGACAGCAGCGCTTCGCGCCGCTCAACTCGTGGCCGGACAACGCCAACCTCGACAAGGCGCGCCGGCTGCTGTGGCCGATCAAGCAGAAGTACGGCAAGAAACTTTCCTGGGCCGACCTGATGGTCCTCGTCGGCAACGTCGCGCTCGACTCGATGGGCTTCAAGACCTTCGGCTTCGCCGGCGGCCGCGCCGATGTGTGGGAGCCGGAAGAGCTCTACTGGGGTCCTGAGGGCACCTGGCTCGGCGACGAGCGCTACAGCGGCGAACGCCAGCTCGCGGAGCCGCTCGGCGCCGTGCAGATGGGCCTGATCTACGTCAACCCGGAAGGGCCGAACGGCAATCCGGACCCGCTCGCCTCCGCGAAGGACATCCGCGAAACGTTCTTCCGCATGGCGATGAACGACGAGGAGACCGTCGCGCTGATCGCCGGCGGCCACACCTTCGGCAAGACCCACGGCGCCGGCGATCCGTCGCTGGTCGGACCGGAGCCGGAAAGCGGCGCCCTTGAGGATCAGGGCCTCGGCTGGAAGAGCAAGCACGGCACCGGCCATCGGCGCCGACGCCATCACCGGCGGCCCGGAGGTCACCTGGTCGCAGACGCCGACCAAGTGGAGCAATCACTTCTTCAAGAACCTGTTCGAGAACGAATGGGAGCTGACCAAGAGCCCGGCCGGCGCGAAGCAGTGGAAGGCGAAGGGCGCGGCGGCCGACGATCCCGGACGCGCATCGACAAGTCGAAGAAGCATGTGCCGACCATGCTGACGACCGACCTGGCGCTGCGGTTGGACCCGGCCTACGAGAAAATCTCGCGGCGCTTCTACGAGCATCCGGACCAGTTCGCGGACGCGTTTGCCCGCGCCTGGTTCAAGCTCACGCACCGCGACATGGGTCCGTCGCGCGCGCTACCTCGGCCCGCTGGTGCCGAAGGAGACGCTGATCTGGCAGGACCCGATCCCGGCCGCCGACGTCGTCGCTCAGCGAGGCGGACGTCGCGGCGCTGAAGGCGAAGATCCTCGCCTCCGGCCTGACGGTGTCGCAGCTCGTCTCGGCCGCGTGGGCGTCGGCGTCGACGTTCCGCGGCTCCGACAAGCGCGGCGGCGCCAACGGCGCGCGCATTCGCCTCAGCCCGCAGAAGGACTGGGAGGTCAACCAGCCGGCGCAGCTCAAGACGGTGCTGGCGAAGCTCGAAGCGATCCAGAAGGAATCCGGCAAGAAGGTCTCGCTGGCCGACCTGATCGTTCTCGGCGGCAACGCCGCGGTCGAGAAGGCCGCCAAGGATGCCGGCGTCGACGTGAAGGTGCCGTTCACGCCGGGCCGCGCGGACGCGTCGCAGGAGCAGACCGACGTCGAGTCCTTCGCGCCGCTCGAGCCGCGTGCCGACGGCTTCCGCAACTACATCGGCAGCAAGCGCCAGTTCATGCAGCCGGAAGAGGCGATGATCGATCGCGCGCAGTTGCTGCGCCTGACCGGGCCGGAGATGACCGTCCTGGTCGGCGGCCTGCGCGTGCTCGGCGCCAACGCCGGCGGCTCCAAGCACGGCGTCTTCACCAGCAAGCCTGGGACGCTGACGCAACGACTTCTTCGTCAACCTGCTCGACATGAACACCGAGTGGCAGCCGCCGAATGCCAACGGCGTGTACGAGGGCCGCGACCGCAAGACCAAGGCGGTCAAGTGGACCGCCACCCGCGTCGACCTGATCTTCGGTTCGCACTCGCAGCTCCGCGCCTTCGCGGAGGTCTATGGGTGCGCGGACGCCAAGGAGAAGTTCGTGAAGGACTTCGTGGCGGCCTGGACCAAGGTGATGAACGCCGACCGGTTCGATCTCGCGAAAGGCGAGCGCAGCGAAAGCAGCCTGAAGACCTTCGCAAGCCGCGAGGTTGAACTCCTGCCTGGAGTTCCCGCCGCCTGCATCCTGCGAACGATTGCCCCGAGCTTTCGTTCAAAGGATGCAGGCGGCAACTTTTTTGGTGATGCCTCGCCACGAGTGCGCTTTCCCGTCCGCCCTTGTGGCGCGAGGGTGGACGCGAGCGAAGCGAGCGGCCGGGTGGGGGCTGAATTCCAGGCGAGTCGAACCTCACCCGACTCGCGCTCGGCTATCGCCTCCGCGCGAGCCACCCTCCCCACAAGGGGGAGGGATGATGTTGCCCGGTCCTGCTGGATCTACGCCGCCGCCTGCGGAATCCCGCCCAGCGCCTCGCCGGCGTCCCACGGCTTCCACCACAGCTTCAGCCCGAGATCGCGCGCGATGAGGCCGGCGCTGATGTAGCCCGAGCCGCCGGAGATCGCGCCGCCGGGATGGCAGGCCGAGCCCGCCATGTAGAGCCGCTCGACCGGCGTGCGGTAGCCGAAGTGGTTGTACATCACCTGCTCGGCGTTGAACGCGCCCATGAAGATGTCGCCGCCGCGCATCTCCGGGAAGGTCTGCATGTACTCGCGCGCCGTGTAGACGTGCTGCGCGATGATGTTCTTGCGCGTCATGTTCGGCGCGTACTTCGCCCACTTCTCGATGATGCGCTCGGCGAACTCTTCCTTGAATGTTTCGTAGCTCTTCGCGCCGATGTCGGGATTGAGCGGCATGACGTGCCAGGCGTAGGTGGTGTGCTTGCCGGGCGGCGCCTGCGATCGGATCGATCACCGACAGCGGGCCGGAGCCGAACTGCACGATCTCCGGCACGCGGCCCGCCATCACGTCCTTATGCGCGGCGAGCAGCTCATCCATGGTCTCGGCGCCGAGCGACCATTTCAGCGTGTGATGCAGATGCGGATCGAACTTCTCGGCGGTGAAGCGCACCGGCTCGTGCATCGCCAGATGCAGGCCGTAGAGCGTCCAGGTGGTGTACTGGAAGGCGTCGAGCTTCTTCAGGAACGCGGCGGGAAGCTGCGCCCGGCCGATGTAGTCCTCGAAGGTCTGGTGCACGTTGAGTGTCGAGGCGACGAACTGCTTCGCCCGCACGGTGCGGCCGTCCTTCAGCGCGATGCCGGTCGCCTTGCCGCCCTCGATGACGATCTTGTCGAGCTCGACCTGCGGCGCGAAGCGGCCGCCCGCCGCGATGAAGGTCTCGAACAGCGCGCGGGCGAGATTGCCGGAGCCGCCCTTGCAGAGCTGGTAGCCGCTCTGCAGATCGAAGGCGCGGATCACCGAGCCCATCGGGCTGGTTTTCGACATGGTGTCGACGAGCCAGGTGCCGAACAGCGAAATCTTGAACAGGAACAGGAGCTGGACGTGCTCGTTCTCGAACAGCTCCTTGACCATGTCGAACGGCTGCCGCTTCGTCGCCGCCAGGAAGTCGCGGCCGATGTCGCTCTTGGCCAGCAGCGCCTCGCGCTCGGCCTGCGGCAGCGGATCGGAGAACCGCTCGGGCAGGAAGATCTTCGCCGTGATCTCCTCGGCCTTGCGGTTCCAGTCGCGGAAGGTCTGCGCGTCCTTCTTGGAGAAGCGCGCGACGTTGGCCAGCGTCTCCTCGAGGTCGCGGCCGAAAATGAGAGCCGAGCCGTCGAGATGCGGCTGGCCGAACTCGTAGCGCGGCGTGATGTATTCGACGCGGTCGCCGAGGTTGAGGTCCTTGAACCACGGCGTCTCGCTGATGTGGAAGTGATTGATGGAATGCAGGTTGTGCTGGAAGCCCGGCGCGGTGACCTCTTCCGTCACCAGCGCGCCACCGTATTGCAGGCGGCGGTCGACCAGCAGGATGTCGAGCCCGCATTTGGCGAGATAGCTGCCGAGCACCAGGCCGTGGTGGCCTGCGCCGACGATGATGCCGTCGTAGGATCGATCGAGTGCTGCGGGCATGCTCATCTGTCTCCGACATCCTGAGCTGCTCGGCCGAACGGTCGATGCCCGAGCGCGACGTGCCGGGCATCCAACGTCTTCGCTGCATCCTAAGCAAGGCGCGGATGGCCGGGACAAGCCCGGCCATGACGGACTTTGAGCTCGGTAATGCGATGGAAAGCGTGACGCGGACTACTGCGCCGCGTCCTTGGTGGCTTCACCCTCGCTGCGCAGCGCGTCGGGCTGCGGCATGGCGACGATGTTGTAGCCGGAATCGACGAAGTGGATTTCGCCGGTGACGCCGCCGGACAGCTCCGACAGCAGGTAGAGCCCGGCGCCGCCGAGGTCCTCCAGCGACACGCCGCGGCCGAGCGGCGAGTGGCGCTGCTGGAACGCAAACATATAGCGCGCGTCGTTGATGCCGGCGCCGGCGAGCGTGCGGATCGGGCCGGCCGAGATGGCGTTGACGCGGATGTTCTGCGCGCCGAAATCGACCGCCAGATAGCGCACCGACGATTCCAGCGCGGCCTTGGCCAAGCCCATCACGTTGTAGTTCGGCATGGCGCGGTCGCCGCCGTTGTAGGTCAGCGTGATCATGCTGCCGCCGTTCGGCATCATGTCGGAGGCGCGCTTGGCGGCCTCGGTGAACGAGAAGCACGAGATCACCATGGTGCGCTCGAAGTTCGCCCGCGTGGTGTCGGCGTAGCGGCCCTTCAGCTCGTTCTTGTCGGAGAAGCCGATGGCGTGGACCAGGAAGTCCATCGTGCCCCATTGCTTCTTCAATTCGGCGAACACGCCGTCGACCGAGGCGACGTCCTCGACGTCGCACGGCAGCACGATCTTGCCGCCGATCGATTCGGCCAGCGGCTTGACGCGGCGGCCGAGCGCCTCGCCCTGGTAGGTGAACGCAAGCTCGGCGCCGTGCGCGGCCAGCGTCTTGGCGATGCCCCAGGCGATCGAGTGATCGTTGGCGACGCCCATCACCAGGCCGCGCTTGGCTTTCATCAATTCCGTCATGATCGTTTTTCTTTTTGCTAGACGTCCAAGCGCTTCAGCACGACCGAGGCGTTGGTGCCGCCGAACCCGAACGAGTTCGACAGCACGACACCCAGCTTCGCGTTGTCGACGCGCTCGCGCAGGATCGGCATGTCGGCAAACGCCGGATCGATGTTCTCGATGTTGGCGCTCTCGCAGATGAAGCCGCTCTGCATCATCAGCATCGAATAGATCGCCTCCTGCACGCCGGTGGCGCCGAGCGAATGGCCGGTCAGCGACTTGGTCGCCGAGATCGGCGGGCATTTGGCGCCGAACACCTCGCGGATCGCCTCGATCTCCTTGAGGTCGCCGATCGGCGTCGAGGTGGCGTGCGGGTTGATGTAGTCGACCGGCGCCTTCACGTCGGCCAGCGCCATCCGCATGCAGCGCACCGCGCCCTCGCCGGACGGCGCCACCATGTCGTGGCCGTCGGAGGTGGCGCCATAGCCGGCCACCTCGGCGTAGATTTTGGCGCCGCGCGCCTTGGCGTGCTCCAGCTCTTCGAGCACCAGCACGCCGGCGCCGCCGGCGATGACGAAGCCGTCGCGGTCGCGGTCGTAGGCGCGCGACGCCTTGTCCGGCGTCTGGTTATAGCCCGACGACATCGCGCCCATGGCGTCGAACAGCACCGACATGGTCCAGTCGAGGTCTTCGCAGCCGCCGGCGAACACCATGTCCTGCTTGCCCCACTGGATCGTCTCGGCGGCGTTGCCGATGCAATGGTTGGAGGTCGCGCAGGCCGACGAGATCGAATAGTTGACGCCCTTGATCTTGAACCAGGTGGCGAGCGTCGCCGACGCGGTCGATGACATCGCCTTGGGCACGGCGAACGGCCCGACGCGCTTGGGACCCTTGGTCCGCGTGGTGTCGGCGGCTTCGACGATGGCGCGGGTCGATGGCCCGCCCGAGCCCATGATGATGCCGGTGCGCTCGTTGGAGACTTCAGCCTCCGACAAGCCGGCGTCGCGGATCGCCTGATCCATGGCGACGTGGTTCCAGGCGGCGCCGCGGCCAAGAAAGCGCATGGCGCGGCGGTCGACGGATTCGGACGGATCGAGATTGGGCGCGCCGTGGACCTGGCAGCGGAAGCCGAGCGTGGCGTACTCGTCGGCGCGCGAGATGCCCGACTTCGCCTCGCGCAGGCTCGCCAGCACCTCCTGGGTGTTGTTGCCGATGGACGACACGATGCCCATCCCGGTGACGACAACCCGTCTCATGCAACTCCCTCGCCGAAAGTTTCTTTACGCCGGCTTCATCGCGTCCGCGTCGCGGAACAACCCGACCTTGAGATCGAACGCCTTGTAGATCACCGCGCCATCCGCCGACAGCCAGCCGTCGGCGATGCCGAGCACGAGCTTCGAGCGCATCACCCGTTTGATCTCCAGGCCATAGACCACGTTCTTCATCGTCGGCATCACCTGGCCGGAGAATTTCAGCTCGCCGAGACCAAGCGCGCGGCCCTTGCCGGAGGAGCCGAGCCAGCCGAGGAAAAACCCGAGCAACTGCCACAGCGCATCGAGACCGAGGCAGCCCGGCATCACCGGATCGCCCTTGAAGTGGCACGGGAAGAACCAGAGGTCGGGCTTCACGTCGAGCTCAGCCCGCACGATGCCCTTGCCGTATTCGCCGCCGGTTTCCGCCAGCTCCGAGATGCGGTCGAACATCAGCATCGGTGGCAGCGGCAGTTGCGGCCCCTCGGGAAACATCTCGCCGCGGCCGCAGGCCAGCAGGTCCTCGAATTCAAAGCTATTGCGCCGATTTTCCATTGGCCTCGATCCGCCCCACGGTCATTTCCCTAACATATCGGGCGCCTTCGGACCAAAATAGGACCAAAATCGAGCATTGCCAGCCTTGCAAGGGAGCCGCGCGAATCGCCGCGCCTGTTGCGAAACAGTTGCATGTTGTGTGTCCGGGCTATACGATTGCAATTGCAACGATTTTAGAAGTGTTCTGATCAGGGCTGAGCGTACCAAGATGACCGAAACGCGTACCATGATCGTGTCGACGTTGGCGGATGCCGCGCCCGCGGTTCATGTCGATTCCCACCGCGACGTCAACGGCTGTCCCTGGCACGATGTCAAGTCGATGCTGCGGGATGTCGGCCTGCGCCCGACCCGGCAGCGCATGGCGCTCGGCTGGATCCTGTTCGCCAAGGGCGACCGCCATCTGACCGCCGAGATGCTCTACGAGGAAGCCACCAAGGCCAAGGTGCCGGTGTCGCTCGCCACGGTCTACAACACGCTGCATCAGTTCACCGACGTCGGCCTGCTACGCCAGGTCGCGGTCGACGGCTCGAAGACCTACTTCGACACCAACACCACCGCGCATCACCATTTCTTCGTCGAGGGCGACAACGCGCTGGTCGATATTCCGGGTGCCGAGGAGATCGTCAGCAAGGTGCCGGTGGCGCCGGCCGGCTACGAGATCGCCCGCATCGACGTGGTGGTGCGGCTCCGCAAGAAGGGCAAGTAAGCGTAACGTAATTCCGGGACGCTTCGTCTCGTGGAACGGCCGGGCCATTGCCCGGCCGTTTTGTTTTTGCGATCGGATTCCAACCCCGCCACGTCATGGCCGGGCTTGTCCCGGCCATCCACGCCTTGCTTCAATGCAAAAAGGCGTGGATGCCCGGCACAAGGCCGGGCATGACGAACTCTGAGGGCATCATGGACCAAGCCGCTATCGACGAACTCGCGCAAACCTTCATGCGCGCCCGCAACACCGGCGAGCGGCTCGACGCGCTGCCGGCACATCTGGGCGCCGACGCGACTTCGCCGAATCCCGCGCGGTGATGGCGGCGGTCGACAAGCTGGTCGGCGAACCGATCGTCGGCACCAAGATCGCCGCCAAGCCCGGCGCCGAGGTGGTCTATGCGCCGCTGCCGGCGGGACGCATGTTCAACAGCCCGGCGCGGGTGCCGCGCGCGCTGACGCCCTGCCAGTACATGGAATGCGAGATCAGCTTCCGGCTGATCCGCGACCTGCCGCCGCGCGACAGAGATTATTCCGAGGCCGAGGTGTTCGATGCGCTGGAGGCCTGCGCCGCGTTCGAGCTGGTCGACAGCCGTTTCCGCGATCTCAACGCGGCGATGACGCAGACGCCGTACCAGTTCTACGCCGACCACATCGCCAACGGCGCCATGGTGTTCGGTGCGTTCCGCAAGGACTGGCAGAGCTTCGACTTCACCAGGACCCGCGTCTCGATGACGCAAGGCGGCCGGACCATCATCGAAAAGACCGGTGGCCATCCGACCGGCAATCCGGGGAAGCCCGCGGTGGTGCTGGCGAACCTGCGCCGCTCAACCACCGGGCTGAAGGCCGGACATTTCATCGTCACCGGCTCGTTCACCGGATTTCATTCGGTCGAGCTGGACAAGCCGGTCACCGGCGCGTTCGACGGCTTCGGCACGATGGAGGCGACGATCGTGGGCTGACGCACCGCGTCAATCCACCTTCTCGTTGGGGTACACGCCCCACAGCCGGACCTGCTGGATCCAGCCCTCGAAGCCGCGGCCGCTGATCGAGCACCAGCCGTCATCGCAGCGCTTCACCACGCCGACCACGCCGCGCTCGAGATTCGCCGTCACGGCGCTCTCGGCATCCGGCTTGGCATGGACCGGAATCAGCTCGTCCGGCTGCTTGGCCGTCACCAGGCCGGTGCGCTTGCCGGACAGCAGCGAGTGATAGACCCAACCTTCGGTGCCGTCGGAATCGCGGATGCGCCGCCAGTTCTCGGATTCGGCGGTGATCTCCACCGGCAGGCCCTGGCGCTGGTACAGCCACTTGGTCTCGTAGGTCTTGGACGGGCCGACATGCATGTTGACCTTGTCGGCCTTCAGGCTGACGAACCGCGGCACCGGCAGGCCGCTGGCCGAGCCGACGCCCTGGCCCTGCGCCGCGCCCCAGGGGCCGCAGGCACATGCCGAAAAAATCACCACAAGGAAGGCGCGATTGAGGAGTTTCATGCAACGCAAGTTTTAGAGTGACCGACGCAGCCCCGGTGCGTGCCTTTGTCTTGAAACGCCCTTCTGATACAGAAGAACCAGCAGAACGTGCCCGACCCGCACCGTGATGGGCTGCCGGCCAGTTTCGCCGAGCCCGGTTAAAGAGGACTGAACGAGCGGGGGGAACTCCAGGCGGAAGGCAGAGACTCACGCGAGCATGGCCAAGCCCAAAAAACCCCTGGTGGTGGTGACGCGGAAGCTGCCCGACAGCGTCGAAACGCGGATGCGCGAGCTGTTCGACACCAGGCTCAACCTCGACGACAAGCCGATGAAGCCGGCCCAGCTCGCCGAGGCGATGAAGACCGCCGACGTGCTGGTGCCGACCGTCACCGACCGGATCGACGCCGGGGTGCTGAAGGACACCGGCCCGAACCTCAAGCTGATCGCCAATTTCGGCAACGGCGTCGACAATATCGACGTCGCCGCGGCGGTGGCCCGCGGCATCACCGTCACCAACACGCCGGGTGTCCTCACCGAGGACACCGCCGACATGACCATGGCGCTGATCCTCGCGGTGCCGCGCCGGCTCGCCGAGGGCGCCACCGTGCTGAGCGGCGACAAGGACTGGGCCGGCTGGTCGCCGACCTGGATGCTCGGCCACCGCATCTGGGGCAAGCGGCTCGGCATCATCGGCATGGGGCGGATCGGCCAGGCGGTGGCGCGGCGCGCCGCAGCGTTCGGCCTGCAGATCCACTACCACAACCGCCGCCGGCTTCCCGCCAAGATCGAGGAGGAGCTGCAGGCGACCTACTGGGAGAGCCTCGACCAGATGCTCGCCCGCATGGACATCATCTCGATCAACTGCCCGCACACGCCGGCGACGTTCCATCTGCTGTCGGCGCGCCGGTTGAAGCAACTGCGGCCGCAGGCCTATGTGGTCAACACCGCGCGCGGCGAGGTGATCGACGAGGCGGCGCTGATCCGCATGGTCGCGGCGGGCGAACTGGCCGGCGCCGGCCTCGACGTGTTCGAGCACGAGCCGGCGGTCAACCCGAAGCTCGCGCGGCTCGCCCGCGACGGCAAGATCGTGCTGCTGCCGCACATGGGCTCGGCCACGGTCGAAGGCCGCATCGACATGGGCGAGAAGGTGATCGTCAACATCCGCACCTTCATGGACGGCCACAAGCCGCCGGACCGCGTGCTGCCGTCGATGCTGTGAGGCAACGCGGCTTTTTGGCAGGAGATGCCGTCATGCCTCTGGAACACGAGATGGCCGAGGCGCTGACGGGACATCACTTCTTTCTTCACGCGGATAATCCCGCGCTCGGCATTCTCCGCCTGGACACCAAGAACGGTCAGCGCTGGCTGCTGATGACGCGTAAGAGCCTGCTGGCGCTGTCGGCGGCGTGCGCGAAGCACGCCGAAGAATTGCAAGAAGCACCGTAGCTCGGGCCTGGATGCGGTTCAGGGCTTGATGTGCTTGAGCAGCAAGGCCAGCAGCCGGTTGGTCGAGCGGATTGCTTTGACGACGTAGGCAAGCTCGATGCAGATGCCGAGAAGCATGATCACGAGCAGAATCTGCATCCAATCCATTGCGCCCTCCATGCCCGGAAATGGCGAGGGTGCCCGCTCCGCCGCGGCCAAACAATCGGCGGATGACGCAATTCACCGCTGAGTTGTTGGCCGTCAGTGGCCTTGCCGCAATCCCATCCGCGCCAGGCGCGGCAGCACCTCGGCGCAGAAGTACGGCACGTCGTTGAGATAGTTCACGAACGACACCGCGATGCCGCGCACGCCGCCACGCGAGAGATTGGCGAGCTGCTCGGCGACCCGGTCCGGCGTGCCGACATACGGGTTGCCGCCGATGCCGCTGACCGCCTGCTGCAACCGTTTGGCGGCATATTCGACCGGCGGCGTCTTGTCGCGTGTGACGCCGCGAAGCTCCAGCATCCGCTCGACCGCGGGCCAGTCCGCCAGCTCGACATTGGCGTGGTGGTGATAGTCCTCGGCCTCCTTCTGCGTCGGCCGGCAGATCACCTGGCCCTGGGTGTAGACCTCGATGGCGCGGCCGAGCTTTTGCCCCTCGGCCTTGATCGCGGCGACTTTTTGCGCGGTCACTTCGATCAGCTTTTCCTCGGAAATCTGCTGCGCGGTCCCGGCGGCGGCGAGCCGCGCGTCGCCGGTCGAGGTGAAGAACGCGTCGCAGTTGCGCATGGCGAACGCCTGCCCGGCGCCGGAGTGGCCGGCGTTCATGATCAGCGGCCGGGTGCCGCCGTAGGGCTTCGGCTTCGCCCGCACGCCCTGCAGCTTGAAATAGCGGCCGTTGAAATCGAACTCCTCCTCGTCGGACCAGGCGCGGTTGACCACGTCGACCCACTCCTGGGCGAAGTCGTAGCGCTCGTCATGGGGACGTTGCTCGACGCCGAACATCTCGAACTCGCCCTCGTTCCAGCCGGCGACGATATTCAGGCCGAAACGGCCTTCGCCGATGTGGTCGGCGGTGACGAATTCCTTGGCCGCGATCAGCGGATGAAACAGCGGCGCATGCACGGTGCCGAACACGGTGATGCGTTTGGTCGCGCCCAGCAGCCCGCAGGCCCAGGTCATGGTCTCCAAGGTCGAGCCGTGGAAATCGCTCGGGCCGCCGTAGCCCTTCCAGCGGCCGATCGGCAGCAGGAAGTCGATGCCGGCCTCGTCGGCCATGCGCGCCATCTTCAGGCAGTCCGGCCAGGTCGCGAGCCAGCGCTCCGGCGCCAAGGTCGCGGTGCGCGCCGACGAGCAGTTGGCGCCGAACAGGCCGATCTTCAGCGCATTGCCGTTGTACATCGAGAGCCGCTCGACTCATCGGCGTGTCCCGACAAATCCGTGATGGTCGGCGCCTTCCCGCTCAGCGGATTGTCTGTCGTCCCAGCCGTAGCTCAGCGTCTCGAAACGCATGGCGCGGGTATCGACCATCAGCAGCCGCCCGACCAGCCCTTCGCCGAAGCCGACGATCTCGCGGATCGCCTCCAGCGCCATCATCGAGCCGAGCACGCCGGTCAGCGCGCCGAGGATGCCGGCCTCCGAGCAGGCCGGCACCGTGCCGGGCGGCGGCGGCTCCGGAAACAGGCAGCGATAGGTCGGGTTCGGCTTGCCGTCCTTGCCGCGCTCGTTCGCGCGGATCGTGGTGAGTGTGCCGTCGAACACGCCGACCGCCGCCGTCACCAACGGCTTCTTGGCGAAGTAGCAGGCGTCCGACACCAGATAACGGGTGGCGAAGTTGTCGGAGCCGTCGGCGACCAGATCGTATTGCGAAATCAGCGCCAGCGCGTTGGCGGCGGTCAGCCGCTCGGGATGCGCTGCCACCTTGACGTGCGGGTTGAGCCGCGCGATGGCGCGCGCCGCGCTGTCGGTTTTCGCAAGGCCGACATCCGGCGTGCCGTGGATCACCTGGCGCTGCAGATTGGACAGCGCCACCGTGTCGTCGTCGATCACGCCGAGCATGCCGACGCCAGCCGCCGCGAGGTACAGCAGCACCGGCGCGCCGAGCCCGCCGGCGCCGATCACCAGCACGCGGGCGCGGCCCAGCGCCGCCTGGCCGGGACCGCCGACCTCGCGCAGCACGATGTGGCGCGCGTAGCGTTCGAGTTCCTCAGGACTGAGCATGGTTCCTCACCCCCAAATTGGCGCATCGGGCCGGTTTCGGCTAGGGTGCGCCCGGTTTTGTCTCGGGGTTGTCATGCGCGTTTCTGCTGCGATTTTGGCTGTGATGTTGGGCAGTTCGGCCGTCCTGGCCCAGAGCGATCCGCGCGCCAATCCGCCGCCGGTCCAGCCGGCCAAGCCCGAGGCCAAGTCAGAGCCCAAGGCCAAGCCGGCGGCCAAAAAGCCCGAGGCTAAGCCCGAAGCCAAATCCGAGACTGCCGCCGAGACCAAATCGGAGCCCAAGGCCAAAGGCCGGCACAAGGAGGCCAAGGCCAAGCCGGCGAAGGACACCAAGGAAAAGACCACCAACGGCAGCGCCTCGCCCGGCGCGCCGCTGAAGCCGTCCGGCCTGCAGGACACCTATGCGGCGATCCCGGCCGCCGACCGCGCCGCGATCCAGAACGACCTGACCTGGGGCGGCGACTACACCGGACCGATCGACGGCGAGTTCAGCGAGCGGCTGGTGGCGGCGGTGAAGGCCTATCAGACCCGCCACAAGAACCCGGTCACCGGCGTCATGAGCGCGGAGGAGCGCGCCGCGTTGGCCACCGCCGTCGAGCCGCGCAAGCGCGACACCGGCTGGCGCCTCGCCGACGATCCGATCACCGGCGCGCGGGTCGGCGTGCCCGGCCGCTACGCTCCCAAGGTCACGGCTTTGCCGAATGGCACCCGCTGGTCCTCCGAGCAGGGCCAGCTGCAGATCGAAACCTTCCGCATCGACACCGGCGCCACGATCGACGGCGTGTTCGAGCAGCAGAAGAAAATCCCGCGCCGCCGGATCGAGAGCAGCAACCTGCAGTCGGACAGCTTCGTCATCACCGGCATGCAGGGCCTGAAGAAGATGGTGGTGCGCGCCTTCGCCAAGAACGGCGAGGTGCGTGGCATCAGCATCATGTACGACCAGGCGATGGAGCCGACCGGCGATCCGCTGGTGGCGCCGGTCATGAGCGCGTTCGTGCCGTTCCCGTCGGGCTTCGCGGTGGCGGGCGCCACCGATGCGATGCGGCGCAAGGTCGAGTACGGCTCGGGCGTGTTCGTGTCGGCGGTCGGGCATCTCGTCACCGATCGCAACCTGGTCGACAACTGTAACGTCATCGCGCTGCCGGGGCTCGGCAATGCCGAGCGCGTCGCCACCGACGTCAGCGGCGAGCTTGCGCTCCTTCGCCTCTACGGCGCGCGCGGCCTCACGCCCGGTCGGCATGATCGGCGGCACCAACCCGAGCGCGCCGAACGTGACGCTGGTCGGCGTCGCCGATCCGCAGGCGCAGAGCGGCGGCGCCGCGGTGTCCGCGGTCAGCGCAAAGCTGGGACCCGAGGCCAGCACGCGGCCTCTCGAAACCGTGCCGGCGCTGGGCTTCGCAGGCTCCGCCGCGCTCGACGCGCAGGGCCGGTTCGCCGGGCTGGTGGTGCTGAAGGCGCCGGTGGTGGCCGGCCCCGGCGGCGCGCCCCGAGCCGGCATGGTGCCGGTCGAGCGCATCCGCAACTTCCTCGAGGCGAACTACGTGGCGCCGGCCTCCGGCAAGCCCGGCGTCGAGGAGATCAAGGCGTCGGTGACGCGGGTGATCTGCGTTCGGAAGTAGCCGCTTGCGCTACCTGTTCTTGAACTTCGCCGGGCGCTTCTCGATGAAGGCGGTCATGCCTTCCTTCTGGTCTTCGGTGGCGAACAGCGCCTGAAAGACGCGGCGCTCGAAGCGCACGCCCTCGGCCAAGCTCGTCTCGAAGGCGCGGTTGACGCTGTCCTTCGCTGCATAGACCGACGGCAATCCCATGCCGGCAATTGTTTCGGCGGCCTTCATCGCCTCGTCCATCAGGCTTGCCGCCGGCACCACGCGCGCCACCAGTCCCGCGCGCTCGGCTTCGGCGGCGTCCATCATCCGGCCGGTCAGGATCAGGTCCATCGCCTTGGCCTTGCCCACCGCGTGAGCGAGGCGCTGCGTGCCGCCGTAGCCCGGAATGACGCCGAGCTTGATTTCGGGCTGCCCGAACTTCGCCGTGTCCGCGGCGATGATGATGTCGGCCTGCATGGCGAACTCGCAGCCGCCGCCGAGCGCGAAGCCCGCCACCGCGGCCACCACCGGCTTGCGGCAGCGCGCGATGCGATCCTTGCCGCCGCCGAAGTCCTCCATGTTGACCTGATGATAGGTCTTGTCGACCATCTCCTTGATATCGGCGCCGGCGGCGAACGCCTTGTCCGATCCGGTGATGAGCAGGCAGCCGATGTTGGTGTCGGCCTCGAACGCGTCGATGGCCGCGATCATCTCCGCGACCATGGCGGCGTTGAGCGCGTTCAGCGCGGCCGGCCGATGCAGGCGGATGATGCCGACCCGGCCGTTGGTCTCGACCTGGATGTTTTCGTAAGCCATGGCAATTCCTCAGCTTTTTAACCTTTCGGTAATCATAACAGGTCCTTGTCGGGAACCGAACACTTTGTCTGACGTTGGTGCGGCATCTGTCTGAGGGAGATCAACATGCGCAAAGCTCTGATTGGAATGGTCGCGCTCGCCGCGATTTCGTTTGCTTCGGCGGCGAATGCCGCGAGTGACTCGACGCTGTCCGGCGCCGCGATCGGCGCGGGCACCGGCGCGGTGGTCGCGGGCCCGATCGGCGCCGTCGCCGGCGGCGTGATCGGCGCGGTGGTCGGTGGGCCGACCGGCCATGCCCACCGGCGCTGCTGGCACAGCCCGAACGGCGCGCGGCACTGCCGATACTACCGCTTTTAGCCGAACAACCTGAATGCGATGAAGCCCGGCCTCGCGCCGGGCTTTTTTCGTTGGGCGCTCTCTGCCTACAATGCACGGCATAGGGAGGCTCACCATGAACCGAAGTTTGACGGCGCTATCCGCGCTCGCGCTTCTCACATGTGGCGCGCAGGCCGACGAGCCGCTGGTGCTGGCGCGCGACGGCTTCATGTATGTCGGCGGCAACACCATGGCGGTCGACGGCCACGATTATCTCTACGGCCAGATGTACGTCGAGATCAAAATCCCGGCGCAGCAGACGCATCCCTATCCGATCATCATGGTGCATGGCGGCTCGATGTCCGGCACCAACTACACCGGCACCCCGGATGGCCGCGAGGGCTGGGCGCAGTATTTCGTCCGCCAGGGCTACGCGGTCTATGTGGTCGACCAGCCGGGCCGCGGCCGCTCCGGCTTCCTCACCGCCGCGACCGGGCCGATGCACAACTCCGCGCGCGACAACTCGGCGTCGCGCTTCGTGTCGCAGGAGAAGTTCAAGCTGTGGCCGCAGGCCGCGCTGCACACGCAGTGGCCGGGCAGCGGCGAGGCCGACGATCCGGCGACCATCCAGCTCGCCACCAGCCAGCTTCCGGCGATCCAGGATTTCGACAAGCAACAGCCGATCGTGCGCGACGCGCTGATCGCGCTGGTCGACAAGATCGGTCCGTCGATCCTGATGACGCATTCGCAGGGCGGCGCGTTCGGCTGGCCGGTGGCGGATGCGCGGCCCGACAAGGTCAAGGCGATCCTGGCGATCGAGCCGAACGGCCCGCCGGGCCGCGGGCTGGAGTTCGTCGGCGCGCCGGACTGGTTCAAGGAGGGCAAGCTTGCGCTGAGCTATGGCGTCTCGTCGGTGCCGCTGACCTACGCGCCGGCGCTCAACGATCCGTCAGAGCTGAAGTTCGTCAAGGAAG
Organism: uncultured Alphaproteobacteria bacterium; assembly: GCA_963785665.1. Classification (GTDB taxonomy): domain Bacteria; phylum Pseudomonadota; class Alphaproteobacteria; order Rhizobiales; family Xanthobacteraceae; genus Z2-YC6860. Next base: position 319,295 of record CAWAWF010000004.1, on the reverse strand, counting down.
ACAAGCCCGACGGCCCGGGCCTCGCCACCTGCTGGAAGCAGGCCGAGCCGGCGCGGCAGCTCGTCAACCTGAAGATGCCGATCCTGGTGCTGACGTCGGAGGCGTCGTACCACGCGCCCTACGACCACTGCACGGTGAAGTTCCTGGAGCAGGCCGGCGTCAAGCCGACCTTCATCCGGCTCGCCGACCAGGGCATCAAAGGCAACAGCCACATGATGATGGTCGAAAAGAACAGCAAGGACATCGCCGCCGTGATCGACGGCTGGCTCGACCGGACCCTGAGCGCGAGGGAGTAGCCTTCGTCCGCTAGTGCATCACCAGCAGCGCGACACCGAGCACGGCGATGGCGCCGCCGGCGGTGCGGGCGGCGAAGCGGACCGGCAGGCGGTTGAACGACAGGCCAAGCCCGATGCCGATCAGGTGCAGAACGAGGGTCGCTACGATGAAGCCCGCGGCGTAGCTCAGCGCCGACGCTTCGGCGGGGAGCTCGACGCCGTGGCTGTAGCCGTGCAGCAGCGCGAACAGGCCGATCAGCGGAACGCTCACTGCCAGCGACGGCCGCGCGCGGAACGCCACCAGCGCGCCGAGCGCCACGACGGAAAGCGCGATGCCGATCTCGATCCAGGCCAGCGACACGCCGCCGAAGCCCAGCGCGGCGCCCACCGCCATCACCACCGGGAACGTCACCGGCAACAGCCACAGCGCCCGGCCGCCGAGCTGCGACGCCCAGAGGCCGACCGCCACCATCGCCAGCACGTGGTCGAGGCCGCTGAACGGGTGCAGCAGCCCTTCGGAAAAGCTCATGTGCGAATGGTCGCCGATGTGCGCGAACGCAGCGGTGCTGAAGCCCGCGGTGGCGACGGACGGCGAGAGAAACGAGCGTGATCGGACGGCGCATGGTGTTCCTCATGGCAGAACGTGGACGGTATGCAGATTTATAGTCTTACGCTCACCGCCGGCCGGTTTTCAATCCGGCCGATTTCAGTCCACGTCGATGAACACCGTGCCGCCCTCGACCGTGGTGGGGTAGGTCTTCACCGGGATCATGCAGGGCGGCGCCACGATCTCGCCGGTCTTGATGTCGAACTGGCCGTTGTGGAAGTTGCATTCGATGACGTCGCCGTCGATGAAGCCCTCCGACAGCGAGCCCGGGCCGTGGGTGCAGGCGTCGTCGGTGACGTAGAACTGGCCGTCGAGGTTGAAGACCGCGACGGTGACGCCACCGGCCTCGACGCGAAGCGCGGTTCCGGCGGCAACCTGATCGGCTTTGCAAAGTTCAACTCTGGTAGGCACGGCTGCGGGTTCTCTTGTGCGGGGGATGAGAGTAGGATCGAGGCCGATTTAGACCATGGCTTTCGGCGACCGGTCAACCGCCGGACCTTCGTCTAGCCGCCTGAAAGGCTTGAAGTATTCCGCCGCCCGGCGCATCAAGCGGGCAACAACGGGAACGCGACGATGCTGCGAAAAGAACAGAACGACCTGCTCTGCCAGACCGGCCCCGGCACGCCGATGGGCCGCATGTTCCGGCTGAGCTGGCAGCCTGCGCTGCTGGCCGAGGAGCTGCCGGAGAACGAATGCCCGCCGGTGCGGGTCAAGCTGATGGGCGAGCGATTGCTGGCGTGGCGCGACACCCAAGGCCGCTACGCGCTGACCGACGAGTTCTGCGCCCACCGCGGCGTCTCGCTGTGGTTCGGGCGGAACGAGCACAACGGACTGCGCTGCCCGTATCACGGCTGGAAATATGACCACACCGGACAATGCATCGAGGTGCCGTCGGAGCCGAGCGAGAGCGGCTACTGCAGCAAGATCAAGCTGAAGTCGTATCCGCTGATCGAGCGCGGCGGCGTGCTGTGGACCTACATGGGTCCGCCCGAGAGCCAGCCGCCGCTGCCGGAGTGGGAGTTCGCCATGGTGCCGGCGAGCCACAGCTTCATGTCGAAGCGTCTCCAGGAGTCGAACTGGCTGCAGGCGATGGAGGGCGGCATCGATTCCAGCCACGTCTCGTTCCTGCACTCCGGCGAGCTCAACACCGATCCGCTGTTCAAGGGCTCCAAGGGCAACGCCTACAACATGGGCGACATGAAGCCGGTGTTCGAGGTGGTCGAGAGCCCGGGCGGGCTCTACATCGGCGCCCGCCGCAACGCCGAGAACGGCAGCTACTACTGGCGCGTCACCCAATGGGTGATGCCGGCCTTCACCATGATCCCGCCGCGCGCCGACCATCCGGTGCACGGCCACTTCTGGGTGCCGATCGACGACGAGAGCTGCTGGGCCTGGAGCTTCGACTACAAGGTGACGCGGCCGCTGTCGGCGAAAGAGCGCAAGGCGATGGAGGACGGCCAGGGCATCCACGTGACCTATGTGCCGGGCACCTACATCCCCGCCGCCAACAAGACCAACGACTACCTGGTCGACCGTCAGGCGCAGAAGGAAGGCCGCACCTTCAGCGGCGTGTTCGGCATCGCCATGCAGGACGCCTCATTGCAGGAGAGCATGGGGCCGATCGTCGACCGCACCAAGGAGAACCTGGTGTCGACCGACAACGGCATCATCATGGCGCGGCACCGGCTCATTCGCGCGCTGAAGGCGATGGAGAAGGGCGAGCAGCCGCCCGGCATCGTCGCCGAGCATCAGCATGTGCGCTCGGCCGCCGTGGTGCTGCCGCCCGACAAGCATTTCAAGGACGACGCGAAAGAGGCGCTGGTGGTGCAGACCGGCAAGGAGCACGTGACGGTTTAACATGCAGTCCGAATCCGCCCGCATGTCGAGCGCCGCCGAGGCGCGCTACCGGATCGACGCGCCGAACTCCAAGCCGCGCGCGGTGAAGGTGATTGCGCTCGATCATCCGAGCGAGCGCGTCGTCAAGGAGCTGTCGCAGCAGAAGTGGAACCGGGCAACGTTCTTCACCGCGTCGGCGTTCGGCGGCGTGCCGAAGGCGGGCGAGAGCTTCTCCGGCTGGCTCAGCGATCTCGCCGGCCGCACCAAGAACCTGATCGAGGAGGTCAACAGCGCCGACCTCGTGGTGATGGTGGCGGCGGCGGGCGAGGACGCCGCGGCCGCTTCGATCATCGGCGAGGCCTGCAGCGTCAAGCGGGTGACGACCACCGCGCTGGTGCTCGGCGGGCCGCAGGTCTCCGACGAGGCGCTGTCGAAGACGCTGTCTCACTTGCGGCCGTGGGCCCTGATGCTGGTGATCGCCAGCGCCGAGGAATATATTGCCGATATGCTGACCGCGCTTCGAGCATAGGGGAGTTCGACGATGCTTCGTTTGATGACGGCGGCCGCACTGGCCGCGTATGTGCTCGCAACGCCGGCCGTGGCGGCGACCAACGAGCAGAAGATGGAAACCTGCAAGTTCGGCGCCGACGACCAGAAGCTCGAGGGCGCCAAGCGCAAGGCCTACATGGCGAAGTGCATGTCCAACAAGGATTCGCCGCGCGGCAAGCCGATGGCTGCGCCGAAGCCGCAGTAGGCACTACCCCGCCATCCGGCCGCGGTGGCCGAGCCGCGCCGAGATCGCGGCGGCGGTCTCGATGACGTGCGGGATGAAGGTGACCAGCGCCTTCTTCGACAGCCGGCTGACCGGACCGCCGAGGCCGATCGCTGCCACCACCTCGCCCACGTCGTTGCGGAGCGGCGCCGCGATGCAGCGCATGCCGAGCTCGCTCTCCTCGTCCTCGATGGCGCAGCCGCGGACGCGCACGCCGTCCAGCACCTTCCGCAGCGCCTGCGGATCGGTGACGGTCTGCGGCGTGCGGCGGCTCAAGCCGTCGCGCATCACCCGCTCGACCACCTCGGCCGGCTGGAACGCCAGGATGGCCTGACCCTCGGCGGTGCAATGCGCGGGCTTCCGCACGCCGACGTCGGAGCGCATCCGGATCGCCTGCGTGCTCTCCAGGTTGAACACGTACATGATCTCGCTGCCGTCGAGCACGGCGAGATGCACGGTCTCGTTGACCTTCTCGCGCAGATCGCGAAGCAGCGGCCGCGCCTCGCTCGACAGCGTCATGCGCCGGCGCACCAGCGAGCCGAGCCGGAACAGCGCCATGCCGAGCCGGTATTTGCCGGTGTCGGGATTCTGCTCCAGCATGCCGTCGGCGACGAGCGTCACGGCAAGCCGGTGCACCGTGCTCTTGGCGACGCCGAGGCGCTTGGCGAGATCGCTGATGCCGATCTCGACCTGCTCCTCCGAAAACGCCTTGAGCAGCCGCACCGACGTCGCGACCGACGACAGGCGGCCCTTGTCGAGGCGGGGTGGCGTCTGGGTTTGCGGCACGTGTTCCGCTCCGTGGACCGGCGTTCCGATAGACTGTAGAGCATTTGCTCGCGATATGGGAACCTGGGCGAAACGGGAGCCGGGATACGGAAATGGCGCGGAATATCGTGGTGATCGGCGGGGGGCCTGCGGCGGTGTTCGCCGCCATCGAGGCCAAGAAGAAGGACGCCGCCGCCAACGTCACGCTGGTCACCGACGAGGCTTGCGAGCCCTACGAGAAGCCGCCGCTGTCGAAGGCGGTGCTGCTCGGCAAGGTCAACCCGGAGGACGCGCCGATCGCCGGCCCCGGCGGGCTCGCCAAACACAGCGTCGCGGTGAAGCTCAACACCCGCGCCACCGCGATCGACCGCGCCGCGCGGCAGGTCGTCACCACGCAAGGCGCGCTGCCCTATGACGCGCTGGTGATCGCCACCGGCTCGCTGATGCGCGAACTGCCGCTGCTGCCGTTCGGCATGCCGCGCGTGCATTATCTCCGCACCGAGGGCCACGCCCGCGCCATCAAGGCCGGCCTCGCCGGCGCCAAGCATCTGGTCGTGATCGGCGCCGGGCTGATCGGGCTCGAGGCCGCGGCTTCGGCCGCCGAGCTTGGCATCGAGGTGACGGTGATCGAATTCGCGCCGCGCGTCATGGCGCGAGCCTGCGACGAGGAGACCGGCGCGTTCATCCTGGCCGAGCACCAGCATCACGGCGTCGACTTCGACCTCGGCGCATCGGTCACTTCGGTCACGTCGCAACTCGACGGCAGCGTTGCGCTGGAAACGAGCGACGGCGAGATGTACGTGGCCGATCTGGTGCTGGTCGGCACCGGCGTGAAGCCCGACGACGCGCTCGCCGCCGCCGCCGGCCTCGACGTGCAGGACGGCATCGTGGTCGATGCGCAGGGCCGCACCTCCGACCCGAATATCTGGGCGGCGGGCGACGTCACCCGCTTTGCCACCCCGCAGGGCGCGGTGCGGCTGGAGAACTGGCGGCACGCCCAGGACCACGGCGCGGTGGCGGGGCGGAACGCCGCCGGCGGCAGCGACAGCTACAACACCGTGCCGTCGTACTGGAGCGAGCAGTACGACCTCTATATCCAGGGCATCGGCTGGCCCGATCCTGCGGCAAACAAAGTGCGCCGGCCGATGACCGGGAAAAGCACGCTGATGCTTGAAACAAAGGACGGCATTGGTGAACTACGCACTCGGCATCAACGCGCAGCGCGACCTCGCCGCGGTGCGCCGGCTGATCGAACGCAAGATTCCGGTCGATGTCACGGCGTTGGCCGATCCGGCCCAGCCGTTCAACGCGATGCTGAAGGCGAAGGCGTAGTCATGTCCGAGAAAATCACCATCGCCGCGCTTCAGCAGATGAAGCGCGACGGCCAGAAGATCGCCGGCGTGGTCGCCTGGGATACGCCGATGGCGCGGATCGCCGACAAGGCCGGCGTCGATCTGGTCTCGGTCGGCGACTTGGTCGGCGTCAACCTGTGGGGCCACGACGACCCGCTCCAGGTGACGATGGACGAGATGCTGATCGTCTGCAAAGCGGTGCGGCGCGGGGTGACGCGGGCGCTGGTGAGCTGCGACCTGCCGTATGGCCCCGCGCAGGAGAGCCCGGAGGCCGCCTTGAAGGCCGCGACCCGGCTGATGACGGACGCGCAGGCTGACATGATCAAGGTCGACGCCGCCGCCGATTTCCCCGACGCGGTGCGGGCGCTGGTTCGCGCCGGCATCCCGGTGTTCGCGCAGTTCGGCTTGACGCCGCAGACTGCGGCGAAACACGGTATTCCCTACAGCGCGCAGAATTCGCCCGACGCGCAGGCCACCGCCGAGGCGGCGGCAAAGCTCGTCGAGGAGGCGAAGATGCTGGAACAGGCCGGCGCCTGCGCGCTCGACTTCACCAACTCCGGGCCGGTCGCCGGCGCGGCCGTGGTCGCGGCGGTGAAGATCCCGGTGATCGGCGGCTTCGGCGGCGGGCCGTGGCTCGACGGCCGGGTCCGGCTTGCCCACACCGCGATCGGCTACGCCGACAAGTGGCTCGACTCCAAGACCGACACCTACGTCAACACCGCAAAGGCCGCGCTCGGCGCATTCACGGCGCTGATCGCCGACGTGCGGGCCGGCAAGCAGATCAAGGGCTGACGCCGGATGCCCGCGGACACCTACGAGAACAAGTTCGAGCCGCTGTACGAGTATCTGCTCAAGGAAAAACGCGCCGACTTCGTCCTGACCTTCGACGAGATCGAGGACATCCTCGGCTTCGGCCTGCCGCGCAGCGCCCACCGCGCCGAATGGTGGGACGACGACACGCCGGAGCATCCGCGCGATCAGGCCCAGGCCATCCATCAGGCCGGATACGACTCGCGGCGGACCGTCGAAGGCGGTCGGGTGCGGTTCCGGAAGCTGTCGACCCTGCCCCGCGCCCGTTGATGGCCGCCACCCCTCTCACCGTCATGGTGTTTCCCGGCACGCAGACCCTGCCGCTCTACGCGGCGCAGGCGCGCGGATTTTTCGAGAGGCGCGGGCTTGCGGTCGAGCTGAAAGCCGCGCCGAACTCCGCCGAGCAGCGCGCCGGCCTCGCCGCCGGGCGCTACCAGATCGTCCATGGCGCCGCCGACCAGTGCGTGGCCTTGGTCGCGGCCAAGGTGGACGCAGTCGTCGTCGCCGGCGGCGACAACGGCTTCAACCACCTGTTCGTGCAGCCGGACATCGCGCGGCTGGAAGACCTGCGCGGGCGCACGCTCGCCGCCGACGTCGCCGACACCGGCTGGTCGTTCGTGCTGTACGACATCCTGAAGCGCCATGGCCTGTCGCGCGGCGACTACGCCATCCACGAGGCCGGCGCGCCGTTCCGCCGCTTCGCCGCCATGCGCGACGACAAGCTTGCGGCGGCGATCCTCAACCCGCCGTTCGCGATCCATGCGCGCCGCGCCGGGCTGAAGGACATGGGCGCCGTGGTCGACAGCATCGGGCCTTATCTCGGCACCGTGCCCTATGTGCTGCGGGGGTGGGCGCACACCAACCCGGAGACGCTGGCGGCCTACCTGGCCGCCTGCATCGAAGGCCTGCGCTTCGCCCTCGACCCGGCGAACCGGGCGGCCGCGATCCGCCTCTATGCCGAGCGCCTCGATATTCCCGCCGACATAGCAACCGAGATGTTCGCTACGGCGAGCGACCCGGCAAATGGCCTGGCCAAGGACGCCATATTCGACCGCGAAGGCTTTGACACCGTGCTGCGGCTCCGGGCCGACTTCGAGGGCCGGACGCCGGCGAGGCCGGAGCAATATTTCGATCTGTCATTTCACCAGCGGGCTCTTGCTGGGCTATAAGCTGGCGATCCGTCGCGAACAGGTGCATGAAGGGGGCTATGGGCAAGAAACCACGGGTGACATTCAAATTGGAGCGGGTTGCCGAGGGCGACTGGCAAATCCAGGCGCACCATCCGGACGAGCCGGTGCGCACCATCAAGGGCTTCAAGACCAAGGCCGAGGTCGATGAGTGGATGAACGGCTCGCTCCGCATCGATTGGCTGCGCTCCCAGGGCTACGCGAAGTGACCAAGCCTCGTTGACGCCGCCCGGCACGCCGGCATGACCGACACCATCGCCACCGGACCGGGCCTTAGTTTCGATATCCTGACGGACGGGCCGCCAGATGCACCGCTGGTGCTGCTGCTGCACGGCTTTGCCGAATCATTCCACACTTGGCGCGAGCATATCGAAGCGCTCGCCGCAGCCGGCTATCGCGCAGTGGCGCCGAGCCAGCGCGGCTATTGTGCCGGCGCACGGCCCGACCCGCGCGATCCTTCGAACTACGAGTTCGACAAGCTCGCCGGCGACGCCATGGACATCGCCGCCCGATGCGGAGCGGCCGGGAACCGCTTCCATCTGGTCGGCCACGACTGGGGCGGCAGCATCGCCTGGGGCATCGCCGACAAGCACCCGGAGCGGCTGGCCTCGCTGACGATCCTGTCGCGGCCACATCCGGTTGCCTTCAACAAGGCGCTGATGGCGCCCGACGGCGAGCAGGCGCGGCGCTCCAGCCATCATCGCTGGTTCCTGGAGGCCGATGCGGTGCCGCGGCTGCTGGCGGACGATTCGCGCTGGCTCCGCGAACGCCTCGCGGCCAACAAGGTCCCGCCGGACGCCATCGCGCGCCACGTCGCGCATCTCGGCAATACCGCGACGATGGAGGCGGCGCTTGCCTGGTATCGCGCCCGCGGCGCGATCCGCGGCCCGCTCGGAACGATCCGCGTACCCACGCTCTACATCTGGGGCGATGCCGACGACACCGTCGGCCGCGCCGCCGCGGAGGGCACGGTCGATCACATCGCCGCACCCTACCGGTTCGAGGTGCTGCCGGGCGGCGGCCATTTCGTGCATGAGCAGATGCCGGAGCAGGTCAGCGCGCTGTTGCTGGCGCACCTCAAGCGGTATCCGGCCTAGCAGCACTCGCACTGGAAATCGTCGGACACCGCCAGCGCCGGCTTGAGCCAATACGGCGGCAGGTCGTCCTCCACCAGCTCCGCCACCGGCTTGAACACCTTGAAATGGTGCCGCCGCTCGTCGGACCAGAACGCGATCACCGTCTCGATCGGCGGGCAGCCCGGCACCGCGCAGGCCACCTCCGCCACCAGGATGGCGCCCTCGCCGAGCGTGAACCGCGCCCGCACCCATTCGCGCACGCGATCGAGCGCGGCAGAGTGTTCAGGGCTTTTCTTGCCAAAGGCCAGCATTGCGCGTTCTACAATGGCTCGCTACGTGTGGGCGGTCATTATCGGAGATACGCAGTGGCAGAGAAAGTGCTAGCGGCCGTCCGCACCGGACCGAGCAAGACCGAAATCCGCGAATACCCGATGCCGGACGTGCCGGCGGACGCGGCGCTGATGAAGATGGAGGTCGGCGGCATCTGCGGCACCGACGTCAAGCTCTACAAGCATCCGCCGAACGACAAGCCCACCATCATGGGCCATGAGAACATCGGCGTGATCGCCAAGGCCGGCCGCGAGTTCACCCAGCGCAAGGGCTTCAAGGAAGGCGATCTGGTTTTCGTCGAGCACTACGTGTCGTGCGGCAAGTGCGAGTGGTGTCACGCCGGGCAGTACCGGCATTGCGAGAACACCAACTGGCGGACCAACCCTGACGCCATCCGCTACGGCTACACGTCCGCGGAGAAAGCCCCGCACCTGTGGGGCGGCTTCGCGCAGTACGTCTATCTGCCGTGGAATTCGGTGATCCATCATGTGCCGAAGGGCGTGTCGGCGGAGCTTGCCGGACTGGTGACGCCGATGGCGAACGGCGTCGAGTGGTCGCTGTTCGACGGCAATGTCGGCTACAACTCGACGGTGCTGATCCAGGGGCCGGGCCAGCAGGGCCTGTCGCAGACCGTGATCTGCAAGCAGGCCGGCGCCTCGCTGATCATCGTCACCGGCACCGCCAAGGACCGCGCCCGGATGGAGGTCGCCAAGAAGCTCGGCGCCGATTACGTGATCGACGTCACCAAGGAAGACCCGCTGCAGCGCATCATGGAAATCACCGGCGGCAAGGGCGTCGATGTCTCGCTCGACTGTACCGCCGGCGCCGGGACGATTCCGATCCTGCTCGGCATCGAGGCGCTGAAGCGCAAGGCCGGCATCATCGTGGCGCAGGGCGAGATGGCGGCGTTTCCAAACTTCCCGCTGGAGAAATTCACGGTGAAGTTCATCACCATGAAGAGCGCGCGTGGCCACAGCTACAAGGCCTGCGAGCTTGCGCTGGAACAGCTTGCGTCGAAGCGCTTCCCGCTGGAGCTCGTCACCACGCACCAGTTCGGGCTGAACGAGGTCGACAAGGCGATCAAGGCGGTCGGTGGCGAAGGCGTGCCCGATGTGATCCACGCCTCGCTGATGCCGTGGAAGTAGCCTCTCAACGTCATGCCCGGCCTTGTGCCGGGCATCCACGCCTTGCTTTGATGCAGGAAAGGCGTGGATGGCCGGGGCAAGCCCGGCCATGACGACGTTGTGAGACCGTGAGCAAAATCAAGATCGCGATTCCCGTTGGCGATCCGGCCGGCATCGGTCCGGAGATCGCGTTGAAGGCGGCGCTCGATCCGGCGGTACAGGCGGTGTGCGAGCCGATCCTGGTGTGCGATGAGGCTTTGCTCGCGCGGCACGCCAAGGCGTGCGGGCTGGATGCGTCGACGGTGAAGGTGCTGCCCTGCCCGCAGCCGGAGACCGCATCGCTCGGCTTCGGCGTGGTGAGCCCGGTCAGCGGCCGCGCCTCGATCGCGTTCTGCGCCGCCGCCGTGAAGGCCGCCATGGACGGCGCAGTCGACGCGGTGGTGGCGGCGCCGCAGCACGAGACTTCGATTGCAAAGGCCGGCATCGTCTTTGACGGCCATCCGTCATTCGTGGCGCGGCAGACCGGCACCAACGAGGCGGGCGCCTATATGATGCTGTGCTTCGGCGACACCCGGATCGCCCACTGCACCTTGCATCGCAGCGTGCGCGAAGCGCTGGCGCTGATCACCCGCGAGAACGTCGCGCGCACGATCCGTGCCGCCGACGCGGCGCTGAAGCGGCTTGGAATTGACCATGCGAGAATCGCGGTGAGCGGGCTCAATCCGCACGCCGGCGAAGGCGGGCTGTTCGGCCAGGAAGAAATCGAGATCATCAAGCCGGCGATGGACGATGTTGCGCGCGACGGCATCTCGGTGAGCGGTCCCTACGGTGCCGACACCATGTTCCAGATGCCGGGCTTCGACGCCTTCGTGGTGATGCTGCACGACCAGGGCCATATCGCCACCAAGCTGATGGCGCGGCACGCCGCCGCAGCGCTCACCATCGGCACGCCGATCCTGTTCGCCTCGGTGGCGCACGGCACCGGCCACGACATCGCAGGCCAAGGGATCGCCAACCCGGCGGCGATGATCGAAGCGGTGAAGATGGTGGCGAAGGCACGAGCGGCGACTTAGCCGCTCGTGTCCCGGGCGAGCGAAGCGCCCGGAACACGTGTTGCTGGCTCAGCGCATCGATAAAGCTACCGCCCGCCGCCGTTCGTTTTCGCCGGATCGTAACCCGCGGCCGCGGCGACCTGGTCGAACCAGTCGAAGCCCATCTCCTTGACGATGCGGTTCGACATCACGATCAGCCGGCAGTCCTCGTGATCTCCGGCAACGTGCTGGTGATTGGTGAACGGCGGGATGTAGATGTAGTCGCCGCGCTTCCAGGAATACGCCTTCGGCTCCGGCGCCCACTCCCACTGGAAGGCTTCGAGGCAATCCCACTTCAGGTCCCAGTGCAGGTCGTAGCCCGAACCCTCGACCACGAAGAGCAACTCCTCCCACATGTGGCGGTGGACGCCCGACTTCTCGCCGGGCTTGAGGAACTGCATGTAGGCCTCGACGCACATCTCGCGCGTGTTCAGCTTCTCGTGGACGAGATGCTTGATCAGCCCGTCGGCGGAATGCTCCCACGGCATATCCTCGGCCAGCACGACGTTGGTGCGGCTTTCATACTGCTTGCGGACCTCCAGCGAGGCTTGCGCGTCGTCGGCGCGGAAGGTGGCGGTCCTGGTGCCGGAGAGCGCCGGGCCTTTGTCGGTGAACACGGTGGTCATGGCGGTCTCCCTTAGAGGTCTGCCGGCGGCTTGTAGTTTTCCGCCCCTTTGGGCGGGATCTTCGACGGCCACTCGACGATCTTCTGGAACAAGAGGTGCATGAACAGGAACAGCGGCTTCGCCTTGAACACCAGGAGGATCGCCTCCTCGTCCTTGGAATCGTTGAAGTGCTGATGCACGCAGGCGTTCTCGACCAGCATCACGTCGCCGGCCTTCCAGGGAATGTGGCGGCCGTCGTGCACGTCGTGGCCGTGGCCCTTCAGCACATAGAACACCGCGCTGTTGAGATGGCCGTGCTTCTGGCCGGAGGCGCCGGGCGCATAGGCCTCGATGTGCGACTCGATCGACTGCGTGATGTTGACCGACTGCGGCGAGATCACGCTCTTGCCGTAGTGACCGGGGCCGCCCTTCCAGGGCACGTCCTTCGACGAGAACACCCGCGGCTGGTCGATCAGCGACTTGTAGAGATGGCTGTAGGTTCCCTCCAGCGCGCGGACGAAGGTGCGCTTCTTGGCCCAGCGGTCCCAGTGCTGGTTCTCTTTTTCCGCGCCTTCCGAGGCCGGATCGTTGTGACCCATGCCGGGAGGATTTTCGAGAATGCCTGTCATTTTGCTTGCTCCCTGGACCGTTGCAGCACCATATCGCGCGTCCTTGTCAAATCAATCCAACGGCGAGGATAATGGGACTTGTGGGGCAACCGCCGCAAAGCGGCAATCGTTCCGAAGGGAGGAACATGGTGTTTGCAGCGTTGAGGCGGGCCCTGCTCGCCGCCGCAATCTTGGTTGCCGCCACTCCGGGGAGCCACGCCCAGAGCGCGGCCGATTTCTACAAGGGCAAGAATATCGATCTCTATATCGGCTACAGCGTCGGCGGCGCCTACGACCTCTATGCGCGGATGGTCTCGAAGCACATCGGCAAGCATATTCCCGGCAATCCGACCGTGATCCCGAAGAACATGGAGGGCGCCGGCTCGCTCCGGCTCGCCAACTGGCTCTACAACGTCGCCCCCAAGGACGGCTCGGCGCTGGGCATCATCGGGCGCGGCACCGGCTTCGATCCGCTGCTTGGCAACACCAAGGCGCAGTTCTCGGGCCCGAAGTTCACCTGGATCGGCAGCGCCAACAACGAGGTCTCGATCTGCGTCGCCTGGCACACCTCGGGCGTCACCAAGTTCGAGGACCTGTTGACCAAGGAGCTGGTGGTCGGGGGCACCAGCGCCTCCGCCGACACCGACCAGTTCCCGAAGATCGTCAACGGCGTGCTCGGCACCAAGATGAAGGTCGTCACCGGCTATCCCGGCGGCAACGAGGTCGGCCTCGCCATGGAGCGCGGCGAGGTGCAGGGCCGCTGCGGCTGGTCATGGTCGAGCGTGAAATCGACCCACCAGAAATGGATCGACGACAAGCAGTTCACCATCCTGGTCCAGCTCGCCCTCGACAAGCACCCCGACCTGCCCGACGTGCCGCTGGTCATCGACCTCGCCAAGACCCACGAGCAGCGGCAAATCCTGCGGCTGATCTTCGCCCGCCAGGTGATGGGCCGGCCGTTCCTGGCGCCGCCCGGCATCCCCGCCGATCGCGCCGCGGCGCTGCGCAAGGCTTTCATGGAAACCATGACCGACAAGGATTTCCTGGCCGACACCGAGAAGGCGCAGATGGAAATCAACCCGGTGTCCGGCGAGAAGCTGACCGAGCTGGTCACCGAAATCTACGCGACGCCGAAGGAGCTGGCCGACCAGGCCGCGGCGTTCATCGCGCGGAAATAAATCACGGACGGATTTTCATGGACGCGAAGGTCAAGAACTACACCGGCTGGCAGTCCGACGTCATCGTCGACTGCATCAAGCGCTACGGCTTCCCCTACATCACACTCAATCCGGGGGCGAGCTTCCGCGGCCTGCACGACTCGCTGGTGAACTACGGCGACAACGACCCGCCGATGATGCTGTGCAACCACGAGGAGATCGCGGTGCAGATCGCCCACGGCTACGCCAAGGCGACCGGCAAGCCGATGGCGGTGATCCTGCACAACCTGGTCGGCCTGCTGCACGCCTGCATGGCGATCTACTACGCGTACCTGGACCGCGTGCCGGTCTTCATCATGGGCGCCACCGGCCCGATGGACGAGGCGAAGCGCCGGCCGCACATCGACTGGACCCACACCGCGCTGGTGCAGGGCAACGCGGTGCGCGACTACACCAAGTGGGATTACCAGCCGACGTCCATCGACGGCGTGCCGGAGAGCTTCGCGCGGGCCTATTCGGTGATGATGACCGAGCCGAAGGGCCCGATCTACATGTGCTACGACGCGGCGCTGCAGGAGGCGCCGAAGACCCACGAGGTGCCGCTGCCGCCCGTCGATGCCGTGGTGACGCCGTCGCCGATGGCGCCCGATCCGCGCGCCATCGAGGCGATCGCCGACAAGCTGCTGAAGGCCGAGCATCCGATGCTGCTGCCGGAATACGCCGGCCGCCGCGCCGGCGGCTTCGAGAGCATCGTCAAGCTCGCAGAGTTGACCGGCTCGGCGGTGTGGGACGTCAACAACGCGCTGAACTTCCCGAACAAGCACCCGCTCTGCATCAGCATGGACAAGGAGCCGCTGAAGCACACCGACCTGATCCTCGGCCTCGACGTGAAGGACTGGGAGAAGCAGCTCACCGAGCTGAACAACGCCAAGCGCATCCGCGAATTCCTGCCGCCGGAGCACTGCGACTTTCGTCGAGATCGGCTTTGCCGAGGTCGGCATCAGCAAATGGGCGATGGACTACTGCCGGATGCAGCCCTGCTCGGTGCGGGCGCTGGGTGACACGTCGCTGGGCATCCCGGCGCTGATCGAGGCGTGTCAGAATCGTATCAAGGACGACACCAAGCTCCAGAAAAAGATTGCGGACCGCAAGACCGCGATCGGCAAACGCCACGACCAGGTCTGGGCGAAGTGGCAGGAGGAGTCGCGGCAAGACTGGGACGCCTCGCCGATCACGTTCGGGCGTCTCGCCCATGAGGTCTGGGACGTCATCAAGGACGAGGACTGGGTGCTGACCGCGAACGACCTCAAGCGCCAGGTCCGCAAGGTCTGGGACTTCGACAAGCCGTACCGCCATCCCGGCACCGAGCTCGGCACCTCGACCCAGATCGGCATCTCGCTCGGCGTGGCGCTGGCGCACCGCGACAACAAGCGCCTCGTGGTCGACATCCAGCCCGACGGCGACTTGATGTTCGACGCCGGCGCGTTGTGGGTCGCGGCGAAGTACCAGATCCCGATGCTGATCGTGATGCACAACAACCGCGCCTACTACAACGACTGGGCGCACCAGATCCGGATGGCGAAGCTGCGCGGCACCGACGAGGCCAAGGCGCATATCGGCATGGACCTGATGGGCCCGGAGCCGGACTTCGCGGGGCTCGCCCGCTCGATGGGCTGCTACGGCGAAGGCCCGATCGACAATCCGAAGGACATCAAGCCGGCGCTGCTTCGCGCGATCGCCGAGGTGAAGAAGGGCCGCTGCGCGCTGGTCGACACCATCACGCAGCATTCGTGGCTAGCCGGGCGGCGGCACCCGGCCGAACCGCTTCTGCACGAACGGAATGGTGCCCGCCACCAGGGTCAGGAACGCGCACGCCATCGCCATCAGCCACATCGGCCGCGGCGTGCCGTCGGCGAGAAAGCCATAGACCTGGGTCGAGATCGCGGCGCAGAAGTTCTGCATGAACACGCCGATCCCAGCCGCAGTGCCGGCAAAGCGCGGGATTTCCGCCATGGCGCCGACCTGGCCATACGGCAGCGAGATGCCCTGCCCCATGGTGACGAACGTGCCCGGGATGAAGAAGGCGAGCGGCGTCACCCATCCGCCGGCCAGCAGCGCCGCCTGCGTGCCGACGCTCGCCATCGTCAGCAGCGAGCCGATCAGCACCATCGTTTCGGTAGAGGCGCGATTGCCGACGCGTGTCGAGATGAAATTGCCGGTGAAGAAGCCGACCGGAAAAAGCAGAAAGTACAGCCCGAACTCGGTGGCCGGGCGATGCAGCAAGCCGGAC
The DNA here is from genome assembly GCA_963785665.1 of uncultured Alphaproteobacteria bacterium. Classification (GTDB taxonomy): domain Bacteria; phylum Pseudomonadota; class Alphaproteobacteria; order Rhizobiales; family Xanthobacteraceae; genus Z2-YC6860. Next base: position 303,410 of record CAWAWF010000004.1, on the reverse strand, counting down.
ATCAGCGACGCCGCCGCTGTCGCCATCACCATGAACGCCGCCGTGTTCAGTCCGGTCTGGAACACGAACGCATTGAAGCGCAGCCGGCGAAACAGCGCGACATAGCTTTGCCACACGCTGAACTCGCCGAACTTACGGTTGGCGACCGGATGGGTCTCGTACATGGTGAAGTAGGCGTTGATCGAGATCGCACCACCCGCCACCAGCGCAAAGCCGAACACGCTGCGCCAGCCGAGCGTGTCGATCAGCACGCCGCCGATCGCCGGCGAGATCATCGGCCCGAGCGTGCCGAACATCGTGAAATAGGCGATCGCCTTGATCAGTTGCTCGGCGCGATAGGCATCGCGCGCGATGGCGCGAACCAGGGTTTGCGCACAGCCCGCGCCGATCGCCTGGATCAGGCGGCCCAGCACCAATGTCAGCGGCGTCGGCGCGAAGGCCGACAGCACGCTGCCGATCAGGAACAGCGCCAGCCCGGACAACAGCACCGGCCGCCGCCCGTAGCGGTCCGACAGCGAGCCGTAGAACAGCGTCGCGAACGCCATGCCGAACAGCGAGATGCTGAAGGTAAGCTGCGCGAAGGCGTCGGTCAGGCCGAGCGCCCGTTTCACCTCGGGGATCACCGGGAAGAACAGATGCACGGCGAGCGGCGTGATCAGCGCGATCACAGCGAGCGAAATGGTGAAGCTGCGGCTCGGCAGGCGATGCGGGGCTTCCATCAGCGGCGGTTACGCGAACTGCGGAAACAGCCGGAGCGCGTTGCCGCGGTCGATCGCCGCTCGCTCCGCCGATGAAATCGCCGGCAACGACTCGTAGCTTTTCATCGCCGCTTCGGTGACGTTGACGTTGGCGAACGGCCAGTCGGTGCCGAACACGATCTGCTCAGGCGACGCGACGTTCTCCAGGCAACCCCAGGTCTGCATGCCGGGCGACAGCGCGTTGTCGTACCAGAACCGCCGCAGCAGCTCGAACACCTGCTCCTGCGACAATTGCTCAAGCCGCTTGTCGATCATCGGTGACACCGACAAGCGCCAGGAGAAATACGGCACCAGCCCGCCGGCGTGCGGCAGGATGAAGCGGATGCGCGGATAGCGCTGCAGCGCGCCGCCGAACACCAGGTTGACCACCGCCCGCGTGGTGTCGAACAGGTACTCCATCATGAAATACGGCCACGGCAGGTCGACCTGCTTGTTGAGCGGATGGCTGCCAGGATGCACGAACACCACGCCGTCGCGGGCATTGAGCGCCTCCATGACGGGATCGAATTTTTCGGTCGCCCAGGAATTTGCCGTCATAGCTGGCGAACAGGCTGACGCCGGCGAACTTCAGCGTGTCGAGGCAGTGGCCGACCTCCTCGACCGCGTGGTTGATGTCCCACATCGACACCGTGCCGAAGGCGCCGAAGCGCTTGCCGTGTTTGGCGTTGAGCTCGGCGGAGTAGTCGTTGCAGCGCCGCGCCAAGGTCTTGGCCTCGGGCGCCTTCAGGAACTGCACACCCGGCTGGCCGAGCGAGAGGATCGCCGTGGCGATGCCGAAGCGATCCATGACCTCCAGCGCCAACTCGGGCGACCAGTCCGGATAGCGGCCGATCGCGGGCCCGGAGCCGGCCGCATAGACCATGTCCGCGTAGAACTGCGGGATCAGGTGGAAGTGGACGTCGATCCGGCCAGCCATCACACCCCGCCCTTGCCGCTCTTCAGCAAGTCGGCGCAGCCGGCGCGCTTGGCCCAGAACTCCCAGCCGCGCTGCATCTCCGGCGAGGCGGCGCGGAAGCCCTGGCGGGTCTTGATCTCGTTCTCCGACATCGCCTTGAACTCGCCCATCTGGATCGCGGCCATCAGGATGCGGGCGTTGCGCGGCAGGTACACCGACAGCCGCACCAGCTTGAGCAGGCCGTCGGCCGCCGCCGCGAAGCCGTGGCCACGCATCAGCGCCACCGAATTCTTGCCGAGCTTCCTTGCCAGGTCGCGGCCCTGCTCCATGTTGACGACCAGGAGATTGGTGGCATCGCCGAATTTCTCGTCGATGTCCCAGACCGGAACGTGGCTGCCCATGTCGCTCGCCACGTGGGCGACGCAGCACATCGGCGTCTTCGAGATGCTGAACGGCAGCACCGCCTCGGCGTGGGAGTGGATCACGGCATTGACGTCCGGCCGCGCCTCGTAGATCGCGCCGTGGATGTAGCGCTCGAGATAGGCCGGGCGGGTGTCGCTCACCGGAGTGCCGTCGAGCTTGAACTCGATGATGTCGTCCTTGGTGACGAATTCGGGGCTGAGCGAACGGGACAGCAGATAGTGATCGGGCTTGCTCGGATGCCGGATGCTGACATGGCCGTAGGCGTCGACCACGTCCTCCTTGGCCAGGATCCGATTGGCGATCACCAGATCGCCGATCGAGCTTTCCAATTGGTCCATCGTGAAACCTCCCGCATCGTTGTCGCCGCCGCTTTGGCGGCCACGTTAGCGGAAGGATTTTGGGGAGTCTCGCAGGGCTGATATTCGCCGCAGGCGTGGCCGTCGTCGGAAGGTCTAGAAAAAGCCCTTCGGCTTGGCCTGCACGCCGACCTTGGTGAACTCCTCGGCAATGCTCGGCTTGATCTGCTTGGCGGCCTCGAAGTCGGCGCTGCTCGACGCCGCGTCGCCCTTCATCAGCTTGGCGACACCGCGGCCGTACAGCGACGCCGGCGCGTTCGGCGCGATCTTCAACGCCTCGTCGTAGTCGGTCATTGCCTGGTCCGGCAGGCCGAGCTTCAGATAGGCCATGCCGCGATGATCGAGCGCGGCCGGGTTGCCGGGCTTCACGCTCAAGGACGCGTTGCAATCCTCAAGCGCCGCCTTCAGCTCGCCTGTCGCCGCACGCGCGCCGCAGCGTTGATCGAGCGCCTCGGCATTGTTGGGCTGCAGCTTGAGCGCCTGGTTGTAGAGCGGGATCGCCTTGTCGTAGTCACCCGAGCCATAGAAGATATTGCCGCGGTTGTAGGAAACCATCGCAGGAGCCGCGTTGTTCCTGATGATCTGGTTGACCTCCTGGATGACGCGGTCGTCGTCGCGCTTGTTCTCGTAGACGCTGACGCGGTTGCTGGCGGCGATCGCATAGGTCGGCGTGATCCGGACCGCGGTGTCGGCTGTGGCCACGCCGATGTCGTACTCGCGCTTGTCGGACGTGGTGATGCCGCGGTCGCGCGCGGCGTTCGCGTAGTTCGGGTTGATCTTGGTCGCGGTGCCGAGGTCGGCGCTGGCGCGGTCGTATTCGCGCTTGTCGTAGTAGGCAACGCCGCGGTTGAAGAACGCCAGAGCAAAGCCCGGATCGAGCTTGATCGCCTGCTGGTAGTCGGCGATGGCGCGATCCGTGTCGCCCTTGCCGCGATAGGCGAAGCCGCGGTTGTTGTAGAGCTGCGGGTCGGCCGGGTTGAGCTTGATCGCCTGGTTGAAGTCGGCGATGGCGTGCTCGGAGTCATGCTTGTCGTCGTAGGCAATGCCACGGCTGTTGAACGCCGCCGTATAGTTCGGGTTGAGAGCGATCGCGGCGTCGAAGTCGGCGATCGCGTGCTCATAGTCCTTCTTCACGAAATAGACGTTGCCGCGGTTGAACAAGGCGGTGACGTATTTCGGGTCGAGCTTGATGGCCGAATCGAAGTCGGCAATGGCGCGGTCGTAGTCGCCCCTGTTGCGCCAGGCCAGGCCGCGGTTGTGGAATGCCCGCGCCTCGTCCGGATTGAGCTTCACCGCGTGATCGAGATCGGTGATGGCGCGGTCGAGGTCGCCCTTCATGGCGAAGATGCTGCCGCGGCCGACGAAAGCGAAGGCCATGCCGGCATCGAGCCGCACCGCCTGATCGAAGCTGGCGAGCCCGCGGTCAAGATCGCCCTTGCTGCGATAGACCGAACCCAGCGTGGCGAACGCCTGGGCGTTCTTCGGCTCGAGCACCGCCACCTTGTAGAAATCGGCGATGGCGCGGTCGGCGTCGCCCTTGTCTCGCCAGGCGAGGCCGCGGTTGTAGAGCGCGAGCGCGTAGTCCGGATTGATCCGCAGCGCCTGATCGAAATCGGCGATGGCGCGGTCGTTGTCGTGCTTGTCGTAATAGGCGTTGCCGCGATTGTAGAAGGCCGAGGCGTTGCCGACATCGAGCCGGATCGCCTGCTCGTAGTCGGCGGCGGCCTTCACGATGTCGCCCTTGGTGCGCCAGGCGAAGCCGCGGTTGCTGTACGACAGCGCGTCTTTCGGGTCGAGCTTCAACGCCTGGTCGTAGTCGGCGAGCGCCCGGTCGGTGTTGCCGCCCATGCCGTAGGCGGTGGCACGATCCGCGTAGGCGGTGGCGAAGTTGGCGTTGAGCTTGATCGCCACGTCGAGATCGGCGATGGCGCGGCTGAAGTCGCGCTTGGCGAGATAGGCGTTGCCGCGGGCGTAGAGCGCGACCGCGTAATTCGGGTTGAGCTTGATGGCGGCATCGAAGTCGGTGATGGCGCGGTCGAGCTCACCGCGATTGCGCAAGGTCAGGCCGCGATTGTAGTACGCCAGCGGATTGGCCGGATCGAGCTCCAGCGAATGGTCGAAGTCGGCCAGCGCCCGCTCGGCGTCGCCGCGCGCGCCATAGGCGAGGCCCCGGTCGTTGTAGGCCAGCGCGTAGTTGGCGTTCAGCTTGATCGCCTGATTCTGGTCGGCGATGGCGCGGTCGATGTCGTGCTTGTTGGCATAGGCGTTGCCGCGATTGTGATAGATCACGGCATCGCTCGGATTGAGCTTGACCGCCTCGTTGTAGCTTTCGATCGCCTTGTCGTAGCTGCCCTTGTCGTAGAGCGCGTTGCCGCGGTTGTAGAGCGCAAAGGCGTAGCTCGGGTTGAGCTTGACCGCCTGCTCGTAGTCGGCGAGCGCCTTGTCGACGTCGCCCTTCACGCTGCGCGCAACGCCGCGGTTGGTGAAGGCGGGCGCGTTCTTCGGGTCGAGGCCTATCATTACAGTTGCCTTCTTGCATTGAAGTGCGCGCGCTGAGCTGCAGCTTGGTGAGCCCTGCGCCAGAATGACCATGCGATGACATGCGCGGGTTGAATCCGCTTTCGAGCAAGTCTAATGGCAATGCGGCGGACTTCCTGGATCGACCAACGGATCAATGACGGCGCGGCGATGCTTTGGTTTTTGCCGGGGTCCGACGTTTCGTTTTTTTGGGGGGTGGCGGATTGGCGCGATGTCGGATCTTGGCCATCATGGCGAAGGCGAGCATCACCAGGGAAACGTGGCGATGCCAGCCATGCCATGATCTGCTCTCGTTGTGATCGAGCCCGAGCTCATTTTTCGCAGTCTCGAAGCTGTCCTCGATCGCCCACCGGTGGCCTTCGACCGCCACCAGCGTTTCGATAGACGTTCCCGCTGGGCACCAGATGGTGAAGAAGGCGAGATCGCCATCGGCGATGTGACGCCGGATCAGTAGACCGCGCGTCCACAAGCCATCATTTGCACTGTTGAATGGCTCGGCCTCGAGGTCGGCCAATTCGAGATAACACCAATCGTGCAGCCGTGGTCCTTTGGTTCCGGCTCCCGCCGACAGCCGCTTCCAGTCGGATGAGCGCCGCATCCGGGCGATGGCTGCGGCCGTACCGGCGACCGGCGGTCGTTTGCCCCAGGATCGAAACACATGAGCGCTGCTGACCCCGAGGACATAGCTTTTGCCTGCTCGACGCAGTTGCTGCTCGATATCGCCGACACCGTAGACGGTATCACCGGCAACCCATCTGAATGGTACAGCCGCGGCTATCGCGCGTGCGATCATTCCCGTCGCAAGTTTTGGTTTGGTCGCAAAGCCGATATCGGCAGGCACGTATGCGGCTTCCAGGCGATCTGGATCGTCGGTCCATTCCTTCGGAAGATACAGCGTGCGATCAATGAACGCATGACCGTGGTGCGAAACGTAGGCAGCGAACACGCCGATCTGGCAGTTCGTGATCTTGCCGGCGGAACCAGTATATTGCCGCGCCACTCCGCACGACGCCTTGCCCTGCTTGAGAAAGCCGGTCTCGTCGATCACCAGGACCGCATCGTCATCCGCCAGATGCTCGAGGACATAATCGCGTACGATATCGCGCAGCGCATCAGCATCCCAATCCATGCGACCCAGGATCGCCTGCTGACGCCATGGGCCGGGATCGCCAGCCGCCTCCGCACGCATCCAACCGGTCTTGCGTTGCTCATCCCCGAGCAGGCCTTCCAGGAACAGACCTGCATTTGTCGCAACGCGCTCTTGTCTGAACAACGGACGTATCCGCTTCTTGATCTCCCGAAGCGACGCCGCCCACAACGCAAGCGTCTCCTCAATCGACGCTGTCCGCGTCCACGATCTTCGAATCATGGTTGACCATGGATTTAGAAGGCCGCAAAAAGCGCAACTGTAATGCTAGGCCTGATCGAAATCCCGGATGGCGCGGTCGAGATCGCCCTTGGCGCCGTAGGCGAGGCCGCGATCGTTGAAGGCGAGCGCGTTGCTGGGGTTGAGCTTGATGGCCAGATCGAGGTCGCTGATCGCCTTTTCATACTCGCGCTTGCGGGCATAGGCGTTGCCTCGGCTGTGGAAGGCCAGCGCGAGCTTGCCGTCGAGCTTGATCGCAATGGAGAAGTCGGCGATGGCGCGGTCGAAGTCGTGGCGGCCATACTGGGCGATGCCGCGGTTGTAGAAGGCGAACGCGTCCTTGGGATCGACCTTGATGGCGTAGTCGAAGTCGGCGACCGCGTGGTCGTAGTCGCGCATGTCGTAATAGGTCAGGCCGCGGTCGAAGTAGGCCAGCGCGTTCCGCGGATCGAGCCTGATCGCGGCGTCGAAGTCGGCCAGCGCCTTGCCGAAGTCGCGCTTGCCGTAGAACGCATTGCCGCGGTTGTAGTAGGTGACGCTGCTGGTGTGGTTGAGCTTGATCGACTGGTTGAAGTCGGAGACCGCTTTGTCGAACTCGCCCTTGGAGCTGAATTCGAGGCCGCGATCGTTGAAGGCGAGCGCGTAGCTCGGGTTCAGCCTGAGCTGGCGCAGCGGCGCGGTGGCGCCGCGGTCGAAGCTCAGCAGACGGTCGGCGCTGCGGTCGCGGGTCTGTCCATTCACCAGGACGATGTTGGTCTTGGCGAGCTGCTCGTAATCGGCGAGCGCCCGCTCGTAGTCGTGCTTGTCGTAGTGGGCGACGCCGCGGTCGTGCAGCGCCAGCGCGTTGGTCGGATCGAGCTTGATGACCTGGTCGAAATTGGCGATGGCGCGATCGTAGTTCAGCTTGTCGTAGTAGGCGGTGCCGCGGTTGTAGATCGCAACCACATAATCGGCCTTCAGCGCGATGGCGGCGTCGAAGTCGGCGATGGCCCGATCGTAGTTGCCCTGATTGCGATAGGAGATGCCGCGATTGTTGAGCGCCACCGCATTGCTGGCGTCGAACTTGATGACCTGGTCGAAGTCCTTGATGGCGTGCTCATGATCGCCCTTGGCGCCGTAGGCGATGCCACGGTCGTTGAAGGCCGCCACGTCGGTGGCATCGAGCTTGATCGCCTGGCTCAAGTCAGCGATGGCGCGGTCGTAGTCGCCGCGATCGTAGTAGGCGAGCCCGCGGCCGTGGAAGGCCGACGCGAGATTCGGGTTGATCTTGATGGCGCGGTCGAAGTCGGGGACGGCGCGGTCGTTGTCGCCCTTGAGCCGGAACGCCGCGCCGCGGTTGTTGTAGGCGTTGTCGTAGTTGGCATTGAGCCGGATCGCGTTGTCGAAGTCAGCGATGGCGCGGTCGATGTTGCCCTTTGCGACGTGGGCTTTGCCGCGGTCGTTGTAGGCCAGCGCCTGGCTCGGGTTGATCTGCAGCGAACGGTCGAAATCGGCGATGGCGCGGTCGTAGGCCTGCCGCTCGGCGAACAGGCTGCCGCGGTTGTACGAGGCTCTGCGCATCGTTCGAATTGATCTTGATCGCCGCGTCGAAATCCTTGATCGCGTCGTCGAGACCGCCCTTGCTGCGATAGATCTGGCCACGGTTGTTGTAGGCCGGCTCGTAATCCGGATTGGCCGTGATCGCCTGGCTGAAATCGGCCAGCGCCTTCTCGTTGTCGCCCCGGGCGCGGTAGGTCACGCCGCGGTTGTTGTAGGCGATCTCGTATCGGGGATTGATGGTGACGGCCTCGGTGAAGTCCTCGATGGCGTGGTCGGCGTCGCCCTTGCCGCGATAGATCAGGCCGCGGTTGTTGTAGGCGATGTCGTATTTGGGGTTGAGCCGGATCGCCTGGGTGAAATCCGACATGGCGCGATCGGTCTTGCCGGTCGCCGCGTTGACCAGGCCGCGATCGTTGTAGGCGCCGGCGAACCTGGCATCGAGCCGGATCGCGTTGTCGAGATCGGTCAGCGCGCGGTTGTAGTCCTGCTTGTTGCTGTAGGCGAGGCCGCGGCTGGCATAGGCCGCCGCGAACTTCGGATCGAGCTTGATGGCCTGGTCGAAATCGGAAATGGCCCGCGTCGCGTCGCCCTTGTCGCGCCAGGCGAGGCCGCGGTTGTGATAGGCCGCCGCGCTGCTCGGGCCGAGCGAAGCCGCGATTGGCGTAGGCCGCCGCGTTGTTCGGGTTGATCCTGATCGCGGCTGAAAATCGCTGGCCGCCCGCTCGAAGTCGCGCTTGTCGCGATAGGCCATGCCGCGGTTGTGATAGGCACGTCGTAGTTCGGATTGACCTTGATGCCTGATCGAAGTCGCTCAGCAAGAACGAGGTGCTCGAGGTCTATCTCAACTCGATCTATCTGGGCCGCGGCGGCTGGGGCATCGACATGGCGGCGCACGGCTACTTCAAGAAGCCGGCGTCGGCGCTGACGCCGACCGAAGGCGCCATGCTGGCGGCAATGGCCAAAGGGCCGGCCTATTTCAGTCCCGACCGCTATCCGGAGCGGGCGCGCGAGCGCTACGCCTACGTGCTCAAGCGCATGCAAGAGGACAAGGTCGCCGGCGCCGACACGTTCAATCCGGGTGTCACGCCATTCCCGCACATCCTGCCCTACGAGCGGCCGCGGCGCGAGGCGGGCTTCCACTTCGTCGATCAGTTGTTGCGAGAGGCCAAGACCAAGGTCGGCATGGTTTCGCTGACCTCGCAATCCTACACGGTGCGCTCCACCATCAACGCCAAGCTCCAGCGCGCCGCCGAGCAGTCCCTGCAGGACGGCCTGGCCCGCTACGAAGCCTCCGGCAAGCGCGCCCGCTACGAAGGCCCCGAGCTCAATCTCGGCGAGCTCAACATGAAGATCGAGACCGAGCAAAGCACGCGCGCGCTATCCCGTGGCCGCGTGGTCAAGCCGGTCTGGCAAATCTCGCTCGAAAGCGCGCGGCTGCCGCTCTACGACGTGCATTGGCCGGTCGCGGTGGTGCTGCGCAACGCCGGCCGCGGCCAGATCAAGGTCGGGCTCCGCGATGGCCGCATCGTGCCGCTGTCAGTGCCGGAGCAGGTGGCGGCCGGTGTGCTGCACGTCAACGACGTGATCTATGTCAACGTCGTCGAGGGCAAGAAGCACATCGACGCCAAGGCCGAGCTCCGCATCCGGCCCAAGGTGCAGGGCGCGGCGCTGGTGCTGGAGAACAAGACCGGCCGCATCCTGGCGATGGTCGGCAGCTTCTCGTATCCGCTGAGCCAGCTCAACCGCACCAGCCAGGCGCTGCGCCAGCCCGGCTCAGCGATCAAGCCGCTGACCTATCTCGCCGCCCTGCACCACGGCCTGCAACCCAACACGATGGTGCTGGACCAGCCGGTGACCTTGCCGCCGATCCCCGACGTCACCACCCATTCGTGGACGCCAAAGAACTACGACGGCTCGGGCTGGGGCCTGATCACGCTCCGCCGCGCGCTGGAGAACTCGAAGAACCTCGTCACCGCGCGCCTGCTCGACGGCGGCATCGACCGTGACCCGACCAAAAGCCTCGCGCAGATCTGCGACCTGGCGATCGAGGCCCGCATCTATCCCGAATGCATGAAGAACTATCCGTTCGTGCTCGGCGCCCAGGCGGTGCGGATGATCGACCTCGCGGCCTTCTATGCCGCGGTCGTCAACGAAGGTCAGCGCGTCAGCCCCTACGCGATCGACTCCATCGAGCAGAACGGCCATCCGGTCTATCTGCACCAGGCTGCGCCGCCGCACATGCTGGCCGACGGCGACCGCGCGTCTTTCTTTCAGCTTCGCAACATCCTCGAAGGCGTGGTGGCGCGCGGCACGGCTGCCTCGCTCAAGGGCCTGACGCATTATATCGGCGGCAAGACCGGCACCACCGAGAACGAGAATGACGGCTGGTTCATGAGCTTCACCAGCGACGTCACCGTCGCGGTCTGGGTCGGCTACGACAACTCCCGCGGCAGGCAAACCCTGGGCACCGGTCAGACCGGCAGCAGGGTCGCCATCCCGATCGCCGAGCCGATCATCGAAGCGAGCTGGCAGTTCGTCGCCCCGAAGACATTGTTGCCGCCGCCCTCGGCGGAGGCGGCGCGCCATCTCAAGGCGCTGCCGATCGACTACGCCAGCGGGCAGCGCGTCGCATCCAGCCACAACGCCTTTACCGAATATTTCAAGCTCGACGCCAACAAGCGGCTCCGCGACACCCACCTGGCGCTCGCCGGCCGGCAGAGCCTGGCACGCGGCGCGCTGCCGGGCGGCACCGCCCCGGCCGTCGGCGCAGCCGGCAATCCGGTCGCCAACGAGCCGCAGCCTGATCGCGCCCGGCAACGCCGGCCCGCCGAAGACATCGGACCCGGTGCTGCGCAAGCTGCGAGGTCTGTTCGGGTTGTGAACCGAATTCACACACAAAACGGCCAAGGTGTTGTGCCAGTTGAATCTGAAGTACGCTGATCGGGAGTTGGGGTAACGGACATGTGGAAGCGGAGTTTGACGGCGTCGGCATTGCTGGTTGCGACCACGGTCGCGTTTGCCGCCGCGCAGGACTACCAGATCGTCAAGGTGGCGACCGTCGCCGGCGCCGCCATCGATGGGCTCAAGCCCAAGACGATCTTCTTCACCGACCACCGCACCGACGAAACCTCCGACAAGGGCGCCTTCATCCATTTCGACGAGTGGACGCGCACCCGCCCCAACGAAGCCAAGTTCCTCAACCTGTTTCCCGGATTCAAGGAGGGCATGGTCCACAAGATCATCGACGGCTCGAAGAAAGAGGTGAAGGACGAGCTGCAGATGTACATCACCGAGGCGCGCTTCATGCTGTCGCGCCCGGCCGATTCGGTGGACCTGAAGACCTACGCGACGCTGCCGTTCATCCAGAGCATCGACCCGTCGGTCAAGCACGAGATGATCAAGCCCGCCGAGGTCTCGACACTCAAGGATGAGAAGTCCTCGAACAACAAGAACCCCGACCGCGCCTGGTGCGAGGGTGCCGGCGTCACCGCCTGTATCCGCTCGCACTACCGGCTCGAAGGCAAGCTACCGATCGGCGTGGCGCTCGCCAACAAGCTGCGCGACTCCGAGAAGAAGCTGTCCGACTCCATCGACTTCGAGAGCGAGCTGCGGCTGCTCTCCGCGTCCGATGTCGATGTGGCAGGCCTCCAGGAGCTCACCGGCATCAACACGCCGGTCGCCGGCGTGCTCGAACAGAACATGTTCTACGTCAACCAGGTGATGCGCTTCGGCAAGCTGCTCGCGGTGTTCCAGCCCAATCCGACGGATGCCAAGAGCACGGTCGCGACGGTGATGATCGCGCTCGCGGTCGGTTCCAGCACGCTCGATATGAAGAAGAAATACGAGAATGTGCCGGTGCTGCGAAACCTCGTGCCGTCGCAGGTGCTGCTCGGCAACAGCTCGTTCAACACCGGCAATTCGATCAGCGCCGGTTTGCCGAACTACGTGCGCAACCGCATCAAGGCGATCGCGGGGATTCTGGATCGCGGGTGATTGCTCGACGCCCCGTCACCCACCAACGGCCCGCAATCGCGGGCCGTTTTTTATTGTGACGGACAGCACCACAGCGATCCCTCCCCGCCAGGGGAGGGATAACTCGCGGCGACGGCGGTGCATCTCAGGAAAAAAGAGCGCCGGTGCATTGTCGCGCCGACGCCAAGGAAATGCAGCAGGTCAAACGATCAGCGAGAGTGTCGGGCTATCAATTCGATTCCGACGGGATGACGTAGCCGAGCACGCGGCTCTTGGGGTACGAGGCTTCCCATACCTTGTTGCCGTGGTTGCCGGAGATGACGATGATGTTGCCCGCGCCGTCGGTACCGCGAACAATGCCGACATGGCCGTTGTTGGGGCCGCCGCGCGCCAGCACGACGATGGCGCCAACCCGCGGGCTGTCGATGCGCTTGCCGTAGTCGAGGAACGACTTGGCCGCGCGAGAGTGCGTGGTGGTGTGCCCGGTCTGGCGCAGCACGAAGTTGATGAAGTCGGCGCACCAGAGGCTGGGATAGGGCACGCCGACCTGGCGCGAGCTGGCGCCGACCCACTTGAGGGCTTCAAGGCCAATCGCGAACACGTCGTCTTTCTTCTTCTCGGTCGGCATGACCGAGGCGACGACGGCTGTGTTGTTGGTGGCGCGCATCGGTTCGGCGGCTGAGCTCAGCACGAACCGTTCCTCTTTGGCGCCGGCGGCAACGGCCGGCGAGCACGCGGTGGCGGCGGTGGCCAAAACAAGGAGCGTCTGCAAGGTGCGCTTCATGTCGGATTCCCCATCCAAAAAACTCTGTCTTCGACCTCCTATTTCCTGAGCCGCCGCACGCGGGAAATGGACATTTTTTATGGCTTTTCTGACCGGATTCTTCCCACTCGGGTAACGACCTCGCAAGCCTAAATCGGGCTTGGTTCCGCTTCATCGTTCGTTAGTGTTAATCGGGCGGCGAAAGGCGTGCCCGGTCGCGTCCGCGAAAGCCGCAACCTGTTGCACAATGGGCTGACCTGCGCGGGCACCGACCGCGACGAGACCGGGCCGGTCGCATGTTTGAAAGAACGGTGACGGCTGGGTTGCAGCCTGATGAAAACCTGTCGGGCTGATTACGTGCAGCTTGCCGGGACATGAACTTTGTTGCGATGCGAAACAAAAGCAGCCGGCCAACCGTTGTGAGGACGTTCCTCAAGACGATCAAGGAAGTCCCTCATGATCACGTCCAAACTAAGCGCTCTCGCGCTCGCTGTTGCAGTTGTCACTGTTGTCTCTCCGGCCCTCGCGGCAACCAGGCATGCCCATCCCGGCTATGCCGCCCGCGCACAAGCAATCGACTCCGACACGTCCGAAGGAATGACTTCGCATCGGGCCGAGGCTCTGCGTGAATGCAATGCCGAGGCGAACAAGCTCCTTCAGAAGGACTGGGGCGTTCGCCAGACCACCATGTTGGGCGCCTGCATGATGGAGCACGGCGAGACTGAATGAGTGAAGGTGGTGGTGCCGGCGGAGGGATTTGAACCCCCGACCCCCCGCTTACGAAGCGGATGCTCTACCCCTGAGCTACGCCGGCACGGGCCGAAATCGGCGGAATGGCGCTCGTCTTAAAGGCCGGCCCGGTCATTGGCAAGCAAACCGGCCGGCTCCCGATAACCGCTTATTTGAACAGGCGAAGACCGCTGCGGCCGGCGCCGGTCGAACCCGGTTCCGGCTCGAGATCGGGCGCCGGCTCAGGACCCGGATCGTCGGGCACGTGCAGCAGCGGAATGATGGCCTCGGGCCTCGGCTCGAGCTTGGGCGGCCTCGGCGCCGCGCCCGACAGCGCAGGCGGACGCGGTGCCGGCGTTGGCTCGACGACGGCAACGGCCGCAGGCTCCGGCGCTGCGAGGACCGGCGGCTTCTCCAGATCGAGTTCGTCGCCCTCGATCACCTCGCGATGGTCGCCGAGTTCCGCCAGCGGCACCTTCCACTGGAACGCGTCGAGCCGGCCACTCACCGGCGACACCGGCATCCAGCGGTCGGTGACGAAGCCGTCGGCGGTCCAGGCCGGATCGCGCGGCGCCCGCAGCGCGCGCGCCATCCACTCGCGGCTGCGACCTTCGTCGCCGCTTTCGGCACGCTCGATCTCCGCCATCAGCGTGGCGACGCGCTGGGTCGGCGCCTTGAGCAACGGCCGGATCGCGTTTCGCGCCACCGCAAACTCCTGCGCGTCGAGCGCTGCGCGCGCCACCGCCAGCGCGCTCTCGATATGGGCCGAGCCCTGGCCCGGCGCCTTCAGCGCCAGCGACTGCACGCGCGCCAGTCGCTCGCGCGCCGAATCGCCGGATCGCAGATTCGCGTAGGTGTCGGCCAGATCGGGATGCGGATTGGCCGCCCAGGCCTTCTCGATGATGCGGCTGGCGCGGCGCAGCTCGCCGGCATCGCCGAGCAGCCGCCCGGCCAGCTCCGCCGCCGGCACCAGGCTCGGCGCGAGCTTCAGTGCATCGAGCGCGAGCTGGCGGGCGCGGTCGCGCTCGCTCTCCTCGGCGGCGAGCGCCCGAGCGGTCAGCAGCACCGCGCGCTGGCGCTTGTATTCGGGCTTGTCGATCAGTCCGTAGCGGCTGTTGCGGTCGAGAGCGGCGAGCGCAGCCGACCAGTCGCCGGCCGCGCAGCGGAATTCCAGCGCCGCCTGCCCGGCCCAGCCGAGCGCCGGCGACGCATTCGCTGCCTCCTCGGCGAAGGCGCGAGCGGCCATCACATCCTTCCGCCGCTGCGCCTCGACAAACAGTCCGCGCAGGCCAAGCAGCCGGGTGTCGTCGCGCTCGGCCATGGCGCGGAACGCATGCTCGGCTGCGGCACGATCGCCGGACAGTTGCGCGACCTGCGCGTTGAGCAGGAGCGCCAGCGGCTCGCCGGGCGCGATGCGTCTCGACCTCGCTGGAGGCACGCTTCGCCGTCGCGGCATCGCCGGCGCCGATGGCAATCAGGCCGCGCGAGATGGCGAGATAGCCGCGCACGCCACGGCGGTGGCTGAGAAACATCGCGATCAGGTCGGGCGAGCGCAGCACGGTGCGCAGGATCGACCAGACGATGACGACGATCAGCGACACCAGCGCGACGGCGACGAACGCCACCATCACCGAGGTCTCGATGCGATAGCCCTGCCAGACGATGGCGATATCGCCGGGCCGGTCGGCGATCCAGACCACGCCGAAGGCCGCGAGCGCGACCGCTGCGAGGAAAAGAAGGACCCGGATCACGGTGTCGCCTTCAGCGCGGCGACCGCATCGGCGGACAGCTTGCGGCTCGCTTCGAGTGCCTTGTCGCGCGCGTCGGCCTTGGCGATCCAGGCTTGCAGCGGCGCGCGGGCGTCAGTGGGCAGCTTGTCGAGCTCGGCCCTGGCGCCCGCGACATTGCCCTGCGCGGCGCGCTGCTCGACGCGCGACAGGATCGCGGTGCGGTCGCCGCCCTGCGCCTCCTCGCCGACTGGCCGGACGCGAACGAGCTTCTCGGCATTGGCCTGCAGGCGATCGAGGAAGCCACTGCCCGCCGCCGCCGTCTCGTCGCTGGCGCGGAGCATCGGACGCACCAGCGCGGCAAGCTCCTGGCCGAGCGCGGCATTGCTTGGCACGCCCGACGCCGCGAACGGCTCGAGCTGCGCGATGGCGTTGGCGTCGGAAACGAGCGGCTTGACGATGGCAAGCTCGGCGGTGAACGGATCGCCGCGCTCGGCCGCGCCGCGCAAGGCGGACGCAGCGACGGCGAGCCGCGACGCGCGGTCGCTGCCGGCGGCGGCCTGCCGGGCGGTGCTGCGCACATCGTCGAGGGAGGCCGAAAGCTTGGCGATGTTGGCGTTGGTGTCGCGGATTGTGGTGTCGGCCGCGTCGGCGCGGCGCGACAAGGCGGCCACGTTGTCGGCCTGCGACTTCGCTGCGTTCTCGCTGGCGGTCAGCCGGCCGAGCACCACCGGATCGGTGACCGGCGGGCGTGGTGTCGCCGCCGCCGCTTCGAGCTTCGAAAGCCGCGCCGCGATGTCGTCGAGCGTCTTCTTGGTTTCCTGGGAATCGGCGCCGGCGGAAATCGGACGAGCGGCCAGGTCGTTAAGCTGCTTCTCGATCGAGGCGAGACGCGGGTTGAGATCGGTGCCACCCGAGAATGCGCCGCCGAGCCAGAACAGCAGCGCCACCAGCAGGCCACCGGCCACTCCGGCGACCGCGGCGCCGGCGTAAGACCACGACAGCTTCTCCGGCACGAACGCGAATGGCGGGCGGCGTTCGGGTTGAGGCTCTGGGCTAGGCTCCAGTTCCGGCGGCGGTGGATCGGATGGCGTCGGCGCTGCCGCCTCGGGCGGCAGATCGGGCGAGGCGGCAGTGGCCTCTGCGGCAGGGGTCTCGGATGGAACTTCGCTGGCCTTGAGGTCGATCACCGGAGGCGGCCGGCGGCGGCGCGTGTTTTGCGGATCAGAAGGGCTTTCGTCATCGGCCATGCGCCATTCTAGACGATTCGATCAAGACTTTGGCGTGACCAAAGAAAGCAGGCTCGCCTCGTCCGGCCGCGCCGCGACCGCGATCCGCGTGGCGCCGGCGGACCTGAGCGGTTCGGCGGCCCGCGCCGACAGGCAATAATGTGTCGGCTCCGCGACGGCACCGCCGCAGGCCAGATAAGTCTCGACGCTGCGACGGGAGAAATGCAGCACGCCGTCGATGCCGCCGTGCGCGGGCAACGACGT
Source organism: uncultured Alphaproteobacteria bacterium (assembly GCA_963785665.1). Taxonomy (GTDB): domain Bacteria; phylum Pseudomonadota; class Alphaproteobacteria; order Rhizobiales; family Xanthobacteraceae; genus Z2-YC6860. The sequence continues at coordinate 286,851 of CAWAWF010000004.1, read as the reverse complement.
CGCCGCCCGGGCTCGATAGACCACGACGGTGCGGATGGTGAGGCCCGCCACCGACAATTCGCCGCTGCGGTCCTCGCCGGCGAGATAGAGCAACGGATGACGCGCGCCGGAGAAGCGCTCCGCCGCAAGCCGCGCCAGATCGGAGGCGTCGCCGTCGGCCGAACTCACATCGGTGAAACCCGCCGCCCGCGCCGCGTCCGCGCTGCTGCCTCCCACCGCCAGCACCGGCAGCGCCAGCAACTCGCCGCGCCGGGGATGGCCGGCCAGCGCACGGGCGCCGTTGGCGCTGGTGATGAGCACGCCGGACCACGGCGGCGGGCCGAGATCGGCGTTGGTGACGGTTTCGATGCGCAGCAGCGGCGCCAGCACGACCTCGTGGCCCAGGTCGCGCAGCGCCGCGGCGGTGCGCGCGTTGTCGGGTTCGGGCCGGGTGACGAGAATCCGCATCTCAGTGTGCAAAGAAGTCGGGCGCAGCGCGGCCCTTCAATTCGGCGCCGGCATCGGCGCCAAGCTTTGCCGCGTCCGCCACGGCGCCGTCACGCCTGGCTTCGTAGGCTTCGCTGCCATCGGGCCGGATGATCATGCCGCGAAACGAAAGCCGCCCGCCCGTCACCGTGGCATGGCCGCCGATCGGCGTCCGGCACGAGCCGTCCAGCACGGCCAGGAACGCGCGCTCGCAGGCCAGCGCGGTGAACGTATCGGCGTGGTTGATCGCCGCCAGCAGATCGCGCGTGCTTCCGTCGTCGGCGCGCGTTTCAATGCCGATGGCGCCCTGCCCGACCGCCGGCAGGAATTCTTCGACATCGAGGATCGCGGTGGCGGCGTCGGTCAGCCCCAACCGCTTGAGTCCCGCCAGCGCCAGCAAGGTCGCGTCGGCGACACCGTCGTCGAGCTTGCGCAACCGCGTCTCGACGTTGCCGCGCAGCGGCACCACGGTGAGGTCGGGACGCAGCCGCTTCATCATCGCCTGCCGCCGCAGCGACGCGGTGCCGATGGTGGCGCCGCGCGGCAGCGCGGCAATCGAGTTGGCCTTGCGGCTGATGAAGGCGTCGCGCGGGTCCTCGCGCGGCAGGAACGCCGACAGCACGAGGCCGTCCGGCAGCGCCGTCGGCATGTCCTTCGACGAATGCACCGCGAGGTCGATGGTCGCTCGCCAGCAGCGCCTCCTCGATCTCCTTGGTGAACAGCCCTTTGCCGCCGGCCTCCGCCAGCGGCCGGTCCTGGATGCGGTCGCCGCTGGTGCGGATGACTTCGATCGCGATCCGGTCGGGATCGAGGCCATGCGCCTGCGCCAGCGCCTGCCGCACCATGTGCGCCTGCGTCAGCGCCAACGGGCTGCCGCGCGTGCCGAGCCGCAGGATGATGCCGGTGGATGGGGCCACGAAACTTCGCCTTTGTGGTACTAAGAGCCCATGCTTGTACTCGGAATCGAGACCACATGCGACGAGACCGCGGCCGCGGTGGTCGAGCACGGCGGCGACGGCAAGGGCCGCATCCTGTCCAACATCGTGCTGTCGCAGGTCACCGAGCACGCCGCGTTCGGCGGCGTGGTGCCGGAGATCGCCGCCCGCGCCCATGTCGAGGCGCTCGACCACATCATCGGCAAGGCGCTGACCGAAGCCGGCAAGACGCCTCAAGGACATCGACGGCATCGCCGCCGCGGCCGGTCCCGGCCTGATCGGCGGCGTCATCGTCGGCCTGACCACCGCCAAGGCCCTGGCGCTGGTCAGCGGCAAGCCGTTGCTGGCGATCAACCATCTCGAGGCGCATGCGCTCACCGCGCGGCTGGTCGCGGCGACGGCGTTTCCCTATTGCCTGTTCCTCGCCTCCGGCGGCCACACCCAGATCCTGGCGGTGCGCGGGGTCGGCGACTACGAGCTGCTCGGCACCACGCTGGACGACGCCATCGGCGAGGCGTTCGACAAGACCGCGAAGCTTCTCGGCCTCGGCTATCCCGGCGGACCTCAGGTCGAGAAGGAGGCCGCGCGCGGCAACGCCACGCGCTTTGCGCTGCCGCGGCCGATGCACGGACGGCCCGATCCGGATTTCTCTTTCTCCGGATTGAAGACCGCGCTGCGGCTGGAAGCCGAGGCAATCGCCCCGCTCACCGATCAGGACGTTGCTGATCTTTGCGCCTCGTTCCAGCAGGCCGTGGTCGAGGTGGTCCACGACCGGCTCCGCGCCGGCATGAAGAACTTCCGCGGCCGCCATGGCACGCCGACCGCGCTGGTGGCGGCCGGCGGCGTCGCCGCCAACGAGGCGGTCCGCAAGGCGCTGCAGCGGGTGGCGTTCGAGGCCGGCATCAAGCTCGTGGTGCCGCCGGGCGAGCTCTGCACCGACAACGGCGCCATGATCGCCTGGGCCGGATGCGAGCGGCTGGCGCTGGGCCTGGTCGATCCGCTCGACGTCGCCCCCGCGCGCGCTGGCCGCTGGAGGAGATCGCCGGGCCGAAGACCAAGCCGGGCATGATGGACGCGTAGCCGATGGCATTCGACCGCATCGCAGTGCTGGGCGGCGGCGCGTGGGGCACCGCGCTCGCCAATGTCACGGCGCGCGCCGGCCGCACCGTCACGCTGTGGGAGTTCGACGCGGTCAACGCCGAGCAGCTTTCGGCGCGGCGCGAGAGCAAGTTCCTGCCCGGCGTGCGGATCGAGGATTCCATCGCGGTGAGCCGCGATCTTTCCGAAGCGGCGCGCGCCGAGGCGATCCTGCTGGTGGTGCCAGCGCAGGCGATGCGCTCCGTGGTCAAGGCGCTGGCCGAGACCATCGCGCCGCGCACGCCGATCATCGCCTGCGCCAAGGGCATCGAGCGCGGCACGCACAAGTTCATGACCGAGGTGGTGGCGGAATGCGCGCCGGCCGCGATGCCGGCGATCCTGTCGGGGCCGAGCTTCGCCGCCGACGTGGCGCGCGGCCTGCCGACCGCGGTGACGCTCGCGGCGGAGGACGAAAGCGTGGCGGCGGCGCTGGCGAAGGCGTTGGCGTCGCGCACCTTCCGGCCGTACCAGTCCTCCGACGTGCGCGGCGTCGAGGTCGGCGGCGCCGCCAAGAACGTGCTGGCGATCGCGTCGGGCATCGTCACCGGCCGCGGCCTCGGCGCCAGCGCATCGGCGGCGCTGACGACGCGCGGCTTCGCCGAGCTGGTGCGGTTCGGCCGCGCGCTTGGCGGGCGGACCGAGACGATGATGGGACTGTCCGGGCTGGGCGACCTGATCCTGACCTGCTCCAGCCCGCAGTCGCGCAATTTTTCGTTCGGCGCGGCGTTAGGCAAGGGCGAGGCGGTGAAAGACATCCACGCCAAGACCGGGCTCGCCGAAGGTGCCTTCACCGCGCCGGTGCTGCTGGAGATGGCGAAGGCGCGTGGCGTCGACATGCCGATTTCGACGGCGGTCGCGGCTGTGCTCGCCGGCGAAATGAGCGTTGACCAGGCGATCGAGTCGTTGCTCACTCGGCCGCTGCGAGCGGAGGATTAAAATGGCTTACTGGCTGATGAAGAGCGAGCCCGGATCGTGGTCGTGGGACCAGCAGGTCAAGGCCGGCGCCAAGGGCACCGAATGGACCGGCGTGCGCAACCACACCGCCAAGCTGAACCTGATGAAGATGAAGAAGGGCGACCGCGGCTTCTTCTATCACTCCAACGAGGGCAAGGCCGTTGTCGGCATCGTCGAGATCGTCCGCGAGCAGCACCCCGATCCGAGCGCCGAAGCGGGCGAGCCCTGGGTGGTTGTCGACGTCAAGGCCGTGGAGCCGGTGCCGCAACCGGTGACGCTGGAGGCGATCAAGAAAGAGCCGAAGCTCAAGGACATGGCGCTGGTGAAATACAGCCGGCTGTCGGTCGGGCCGGTGACGCCCGATGAATGGAAGCTGGTCTGCAAGATGGGCGGCGTGAAATAGGGAGGCGGCGATGATGCATTCGGTGAACTGGATTTCGGTGCTGGCGGCGGCGGCCGCGGCCTGGCTGTTCGGCGGGATCTATTACACTTCGCTCGGCAAGTGGTGGATGGCGGCGCAAGGCAAGACCGCCGAGCAGTGCGGGGCCGAGATGGCCGGCAAGTCCGGCGTCGCGAAGGCAGCACCTTTCATCCTGGTCTTCATCGGCGAGGTCATCATGGCGTGGGCGATGTATGGCGTGCTGTTTCATATGAACATGTTCACCGCGCGCGCCGGCGCGATTGCCGGAGCGGCGCTGTGGCTCGGCTTCGTGGTGACCACGATCACCGCCAACAACGCCTTTGCCGGCCGGCGGCCGATGCTGACCGTGATCGACAGCGCGGCCTGGCTCGGCGCCATGGCAATCATCGGCGCCATCGTCGGCGGAATGGGCGCCTAGTCCAGACGCGCTTCGCGTTGCCGGTCGCAACGACCCGCAGCGCTTCGACGCTTTGTGAATCGCATCAACGGCTTGCCGACTCCTGGCGGGAACTAAACGAGGTCTCGGACCTTGTTCAGCAACACCTGTCCGCTTGGGGCCGAACCAATGACCGCATCATCCGAAAAGTCTGTTGACCAACTGCGCGACGAGTCCGAGCGCACGCGCGAGGCCTTGGCCTCCACCGTTACGGAACTCCGCGACCGCGTCGGCGATACCGCAGCCCAGATCAAGGCGATCGTATCTCCGACGCATATCAAGCAGGAAATCCGCGATTACGTCCGCCAGGAGCGAGAAAGCCTAGTCGATGCAGTACAGCGGAAGGCCAAGGAAAACCCGCTACAGGTGGCTGCGGTCGCCGCGGCTGTCGCCTACCCGGCCCTTACGCTTCTCCGCGCTCTGCCTGCCCCATTGTGGCTGATTGGCGCGGGTTTGTTTCTGACCAGCAAACGCGGCCAGCAGGTCACCGGCGATGCGAAAGCCCGGGTCGACGACGTCGTGCAACAAGGCGTTGAGAAGGTGACCGACTTCGCCGGTTCCGTTCGGTCCGATGTCGAGGATCGGGTGGCCGGCGCGCGTTATGGGGTCGAAGAGGTCAGAGAACTCCGTTGCGTCGACGGTGACCGGATACACCGACAAGGCCAGAGCGTCGTTTCACGATGCGCGGGATGCCGTAACAGGCGCCGCCCGGGACGGTACGTCAAAAGCTACAGCAGCGGTGGACCGGTTGAACTCCACCGTCTCCGAAACGACCGATTCGATGAAGAAGCGCGCCGACGAAATGGCGCGGACGTCGCGATACGCGGTCACGGACTTCGTCAACGACAATGCCTTGCTCGTCGCTGGAATCGGCGCCGTCGTCGGCGCGGTCATCGCAGCGTCCATCCCGCCGTCGGAGGCCGAAAATCGGCTGTTCGGTGCGGGCAGCGATAAACTCAAGGCAAAGGCACGCGAAGCCGCGGCACAAGGCATCGAAAAGGCCGGCGACATCGCGGCCGACGCAGCCGGCTCGGTTGCCGCCGCTGCCGCTCGCGAAGGCTTGGATGCAGCAGGCGTGCAAGGTGCGCTCAACAAGGTGGCCGGCAGCGTTCGCGCGGTCGCCGATCGGGGCGTCGATGCCGCGCTGGGCAAAAAGGCTCAGCCCCAAGAATCTGCTCAGCCCAAAGAATTTTCGGACAGTCTCAAGTGGAGAGGCCCCCCTCATGAGCGACACCTACACGCAGCGACCCGACCTCGCCGGCAGAGCCAAGGACGCAGTTCGCGATGTCAAAGAAAAGGCGGCCGGGCTGACCGACGACCTCACTCGTGCGGCCAAGGACAATGCCGCACAGCTCGGTGACACCGCCCGGGAGTTCGCCAATACGGCGAAAGACAAGGTTGGCGAGGCGGTGACCCAGCGGAAATCCATCGGCGCCGATTACATCGGCTCGATTGCGCAGGCGACAGGGCAAGCGGCCCACGCTTTCGACAACGACCTGCCGCAGGCGGCGCAATATATCCGGCAAGCCTCCGAGCAAATCCAGGGCGTCGCCGACACGGTCCGCGAGCGGGACGTGCGGGAATTGGTCGGCGAAGTACAGGAGTTCGCGCGCAAGCAGCCGACACTGTTTTTCGGCGGGGCCCTGATGCTGGGATTTGCTGCGCTCCGGTTCTTGAAGAGCACGCCGCCCGTGGCAGCCACGTCGTTCGACGCGCGTCGCGAGGAATAACATCATGGCGCTCTCCGAAGATCTCAATTCGATCCCTCGCCTGTTCGGTGATGCGGTCGAGCAGTTGGGCAAGCTGGTGCAAAACGAGGCCCAGCTCGCCAAAGCCGAGCTTGCGCAGAAAATCACCCAGGCTGGCATCGGAGCGGCCTATATCGGCGGAGCCGCGATTTTTTTCATCCCCGTGTTGGTGCTGCTGCTGATCGCTCTGGCGCTGTGGTTCGGGCAGATGGGCTTGTCGCCGCCGGTCGCGCACCTCGCCGCGGCGGGCTGCGGCGCGATCATTTGCGGCATCCTCGCAGCGATGGGCATGAGTTATCTCAAGCCCGAACAATTGAAGCCGAAAGTCACCATCCAGCAGGTCGAGCGTGACGTTGCGACCGCGAAGGAGCTGGCGCGATGAGCATGAACGAAGCGATCAAGAGCGCCACCCCTGTCGTCGATCGGGTTAACGACGCGATTCGGCAAAACCCGCTTGCCGCGGGACTGATCGGTGCGGGTCTCGCCTGGATGGTGTTCGGGACCAAGGGGTTCGGTGCAATCGCCGGGATTGCGAAGGACGCGACAGGCAAGGCAACGTCCGCGGCCGTCGATGCCGGCGCCAGTCTCGCCGGCGGGTTGCAAAAGGCGGCGATGACCGCGACCACCGCGGCTCGCGATGTCGTGTCGAGTGTCGGAGATCAGGCTGCGTCCATCGTTCCGGACGTGAATGCTGCCGATCTCGACAAGCCGGCGGAAACGTTGAATCAAGCGGCCGCGGCTGTCCGCGAAACCATTCAATCGGCCGTGTCGTCAGGACGAGACTATGGTCAGGTATTGCAGTCCCGGCTGTCAGACAGTCTCGAGCGGCAGCCCCTGCTGCTCGGCGCGATCGGACTGGCCATTGGCGCGGGGATAGCTTCCACCTTTGCCACCACCGCGGTCGAACGCGAGTGGCTGGGAGAACAAGGAGAAGCGGCCCGTACCGCATTCAAAAGCGCCGTGGACGATGCAAAAGAACGCGCTCGGGACGTGGTCTCGGAAGTCCAGCAGGAGGCGTCTCGGCAAGGGTTGAGCCTCGACGCTGCGAAAGAAGCGGCCGCTTCAGTTGCCGGGAAGGTGAAGAACGTGACCGGCAGTGTGACGGAGGCGGCGAAGAAGCCGTTCGCCTCTGCGAACTAATTTTCGACCTTCAGTCCGATCGAGCGGATCAGCTTGCCGTATTTTTCGTAGTCGCTCTTGATGCGGGCGGCGAACTCGTCCGGCGTGGTCATATAAGGCTCGCCGGCGCCTGCGTCGGCCAGCCGCTTGGCGAGCTCGGGCTGCGCCAGCACGATCTTAAGCTCGGCGCGCAGCCGGTCGATGATCGGCTGCGGCGTGCCGGCCGGGGCGAACATCCCCTGCCAGATCAGCGCCTCGTAGCCGGGATAAATCTCGTCGATGGTCGGCAGCTCGGGCGTCGCCGGGTTGCGCACCTTGCCGGTCGAAGCGAGCCCGCGCACCTGTCCGGCATGGATGGTCGGCACCAGCGATCCGCCGCCGAACATGGCGGAGACCTCGCCCGCGACCAGCCCGATCGCCGCCGCCGCACCGCCCCGATACGGCACGTGGAGGAGATCGATGCCGACGTGCTGCTTGAGCAGCTCCATCGCCAGATGATGCTGGCTGCCGTTGCCGATCGAGGCATAGAGCAGCGGCGGCTTGGTGCGGCGCGCCAGCTCGACGAACTCCTGCAGCGTCTTGGCCGGCACCGATGGATTGACGGCCAGCACGAGCTGGTTCGACAACAGGCTCGTCACCGGCACCAGGTCCTTGAACGGATCGAACGACATGTGCCGGTAGATGTGCGGATTGCTCATGAACACATTGTCGGGGCCTTGCAGCAGCGTGTAGCCGTCGGGCGCCGCATGCGCGACGGCGTCGCTGCCAGGTTGCCGCCGGAGCCGGGCCTGTTCTCGATCACGACCGGCTGACCCAGCCGGACCGTGAGCCCCTGGCCGTAAAGTCGTGCGATCAGGTCCACCGCGCCGCCCGGCGGATAGGGCACCATCAACCGGATCGGCCGGTTGGGCCAAGTCGAGGTCTGAGACGAGGTCTGCGCCGACGCGCCGCTGACCAGCGCGACAAAAAGCAGCGCCGATGCGACCGCGATCCGGATCAGGCCTGGCATGTTGCGCGCTCCCATCCTCTATCTTTCCGGTTTCGCATCGTGTTTCCAGGCGTCATCCGGTCGCGCCCGCGACCAAAGTGGCAGCCCGTCCGCCTTGTCGCAAATCAAGGCGCCGTCGCATAATACGCCCAGACAATACAATGCGCGCCGTTCAAGGCGCAGCACGTGTTGAGTGGAGGAAGCCATGTCCGACGACAAGATCTACGCCGTTCCCGCCGAGTGGAAGCAGCGCGGCTTCATCGACGAGGCCAAGTACAACGAGATGTACCAGCGCTCGGTGAAGGACCCGAACGGGTTCTGGGGCGAGCAGGCCAAGCGGATCGACTGGATCAGGCCGTTTCACAAGGTCAAGAACACCTCGTTCGGGCCGGGCGACGTTTCGATCAAATGGTTCGAGGACGGCACCCTGAACGCCGCCTACAACTGCATCGACCGCCATCTCGGAAAGCGCGCCAAGCAGACCGCGATCATCTGGGAGGGCGACGACCCGAAGGATTCAAAGCACATCACCTATCAGGAGCTGCACGACGAGGTGTGCCGGATGGCCAACATCCTGCGCAACCGCAATGTCGGCAAGGGCGACCGCGTCACCATCTACATGCCGATGATCCCGGAGGCGGCCTACGCGATGCTGGCCTGCGCGCGGATCGGCGCGGTGCATTCGGTGGTGTTCGGCGGCTTCTCGCCGGATTCGCTCGCCGGCCGCATCGAGGACTGCCAGTCCAAGGTCGTCATCACCGCCGACGAGGGGCTCCGCGGCGGCAAGAAGGTGCCGCTCAAGGCCAACACCGACGCCGCCATCGCCAAGGTGGCAAGCGCAGGCTTCACGGTCGATCATGTCATCGTGGTGAAGCGCACCGGCGGACCGGTCAACATGGAGCTGGTCCGGGACGTCTGGTACCACGAGGCCGCCGCCGAAGTGACGTCGGAATGTCCGTGCGAAGAGATGAGCGCGGAGGATCCGCTGTTCATCCTCTACACGTCGGGCTCGACCGGCAAGCCGAAGGGTGTGCTGCACACCACCGGCGGCTACATGGTCTACACCTCGATCACCCATCAATACGTGTTCGACTATCACGACGGCGACATCTACTGGTGCACCGCCGACGTCGGCTGGGTCACCGGCCACAGCTACATCCTCTACGGCCCGCTCGCCAACGGCGCGATCACCCTGATGTTCGAGGGCGTGCCGAACTATCCGAGCAACTCGCGGTTCTGGGAGGTGATCGACAAGCACAAGGTCAACATCTTCTACACCGCGCCGACCGCGATCCGCGCGCTGATGCAGGCCGGCGAGGAGCCGGTGAAGAAGACTTCGCGGAAATCGCTGAAGCTGCTCGGCTCGGTCGGCGAACCGATCAATCCGGAGGCGTGGGAGTGGTATCACCGCGTGGTCGGCGACGGCCGCTGCCCGATCGTCGACACCTGGTGGCAGACCGAGACCGGCGGCATCATGATCACGCCGCTGCCCGGCGCGATCGCGCAGAAGCCGGGCTCGGCGACCAAGCCGTTCTTCGGCTGCCAGCCGCAGCTTGTCGACGCCGACGGCAAGGTGCTCGACGGCGCCAACAGCGGCAACCTCTGCATCATCGACTAGCTGGCCGGGCCAGATGCGCACCGTGTACGGCGATCACAAGCGCTTCATCGAGACCTACTTCGCGACCTATCCCGGCAAGTACTTCACCGGCGACGGCTGCCGGCGCGACGCCGACGGCTACTACTGGATCACCGGCCGCGTCGACGACGTCATCAACGTCGCCGGCCACCGCATGGGCACCGCCGAGGTCGAGAGCGCGCTGGTCGCGCATCCGAAGGTCTCCGAGGCCGCCGTGGTCGGCTATCCGCACGACATCAAGGGCCAGGGCATCTACGCCTACGTCACGTTGATGGCGGGCGAACAGCCGAGCGAAGAGCTGCGCAAGGAATTGGTCGGCTGGGTGCGCAAGGAGATCGGGCCGATCGCCTCGCCGGACCTGATCCAGTTCTCACCGGGCCTGCCGAAGACGCGCTCCGGCAAGATCATGCGCCGCATCCTGCGCAAGATCGCCGAGGACGAGTCCGGCAATCTCGGCGACACCTCGACGCTCGCCGATCCAACCGTGGTCGACGACCTGGTGAAGAACCGGCAGAACAAGCGCGAGGGCGCCAAGGCGGCGTCGTAACCGATCTGTTTGATTGACGACGCTCACGTGTACCAAAACAGGTCATCTCGACCCGGCATAAACCCTTGTCACGTCTCACGAAACATGGTTAATGAAGGGCAGATGCGGCAACGTTGAGTAGGACGTTGCGTTATGAGTGCTGGGCACCAATTGGCTGCCGCGATCGCGGCGGTTTCGCTTTCTCTTCTCGCTATCCCCGCCGCCATCACGCCCGCGTCCGCGCGCGGCGAGGTCGTGCCGTTCAATGCTCAAGCGAATGCCGGCACCATCATCGTGCGCACCAGCGAGCGCCGGCTCTATCTGGTGATGGGCCAGGGCCGCGCCCTGATGTATCCGGTCGGCGTCGGCCGCTCCGGCATGCAGTGGCAGGGCCGCGCGATGATCGAGAGCAAGCGCATCCGCCCGGCGTGGGGACCGCCGCCCGACATCAAGCGCGAGAATCCGCGGCTGCCCGACGTCATCGCCGGCGGCGCGCCGAACAATCCGATGGGTGTGGCGGCGCTGGTGCTGGACGACGGCAAGTACGCCATCCACGGCACCAACAATCCGAGCTCGGTCGGCAGTTACGTGTCCCATGGTTGCATTCGCATGTACAACCAGGACATCACCGACCTCTACGGCCGCGTCGGCGTCGGCACGCAGGTGATCGTCACTCGCTAGATTTTCCAGAAGAGTTTTAGTGCGGACCTGGGGTCCCCCCTGAGCGCGAACGTGTCGCGCTCAGGGGCACCAGCTCTCGCGGCGCCCACCGTTGTAACGCCGCGCCAATCCGGCATTGAGCAACGCCCCGCCGACATCCGGCGTTGATGCGGTCGAAGCGTCGGCATCGACGCGGCCGCCATACTTGTCCAGCGTCACCCGTGAAATGCCGACCTCGCCTTGATCGAGGATCGAGCGAAGCGCGTCGCGCGCCGCCTCGGCTTTGACGCGCTCCTCGCCGCAGCGCGCCTTCATCTCCGGCGCATCGATGCCGCGCAGCCGAACCTTCGTGGTGATGTCGAGCCCCGGCCAGAGATTCACCTTCGCCTCGAAGGTGTCGCCGTCGATCACCCGCAGCACCTCCGCTGGATGCGCCATCAGCACCGTGGCAGATGCTGACGACCGCGCCGGCGCGGTCGCTGCCGGCATCGCCTCGACGCGGCTCGTGGTCATCGGTCGTATTGTCGCGCCAACGCCGAGCCCGAGCGCGAACGTCAAAGCCGCCAGCAGCAGCGCCGGCGGGGCATTGCTATGGGATAACAATCTCGGTCGAAGGAACATAGTCCTTAGATAGCCGAGTCGGGTAAAGCGGGCAAGACTCAATCTTGGAGGGAAATAAGTTTAAATATATTCTAATAGTTGTGCTTCAAAAGTCGGACGTCAGGCCCTTCTTTTCCCAATCGCCATAACGGGTTGGCTCAAGGCCCGCGGGTCCGCCGAACTCCTTTTCGGCGGGCTGGGCCTTGGCGTCGCGCTGCGCGCGCCGTTCGGCGGCCTCCTTCAGGGCGCGCTCGGCCTGGGGCGACAGCTTCTTGGCGGGCGTTGGATCGACGGGTTTCGTCATGCCCAGCTTAGATGACCGCGCGGCGGCGCAGGTCAAGACCGCCGGCAACGGCGTTGTCAGAGCACGCGAAAGCGAGGCATGACAGGCGCCCATGCCCGCCCGCAAATCCCAGTCCGAGCCCGCCGCGCCGCCGCCTGGCCTCGCCGCGCGCCGCATCGCCGCCGACATCGTCAACGGGGTGCTGCGGCAAAAGCGTGCGCTCGACGAGCAGCTCGAAGCCGGCGGCGAGCTCTACACCTTGCCCGAGCGCGATCGCGCGCTGGTGCGGATCATCGTCGCCACCGTGCTGCGGCGGCTCGGCACCTTGCGGCACCTGCTCGCCGCGCTGATGGAGCGCGGCCTGCCGGCGTCCGCGCCGCTGGTCGAAGCTGTGCTGCTGACCGGCGCCGCGCAAATTCTGTTTCTCGACGTGCCCGATCACGCCACCGTCGATCTGGCGGTGCGGCTCGCGCAATCCGACCGCCATGCCTCGCACTACACCGGGCTGATCAACGGCGTGCTGCGCAAGCTTGCCCGCGACGGCAAGGCGCAACTCGCCGCGCTCGACGCCGTGACGCTCGACACGCCCGACTGGCTGATGCGGCGCTGGACCGCGCATTACGGCGAAGCCACCGCGCGCGAGATCGGCGCGGCCAACAGCCACGAGCCGGCGCTCGACCTCACCGTGAAGGGCGATCCGGGCGCCGTGGCGGAACAGCTCAGCGGCCGCGTCATGCCGACCGGCACGGTGCGGGTGGTGGCATCGGGCGCTATTCCGCAACTGCCCGGCTACGACGACGGCGCGTGGTGGGTGCAGGATGCCGCCGCGGCGATGCCGGCGCGGCTGCTCGGCGATGTGGCCGGCCAATCGATCGCCGATCTCTGTGCCGCGCCCGGCGGCAAGACCGCGCAGCTCGCGGCGGCCGGCGCACGGGTGACCGCGGTCGATCGCTCGGAGCCTCGGCTCGCGCGGCTTCGGCAGAACTTGTTGCGATTGCAACTCAACGCCGAGGTGGTCAAGGCTGACGCAGCGCTTTGGCAGGGCGGCCCGTTCGACGCGGTGCTGCTCGATGCGCCGTGCTCCTCGACCGGCACCATCCGCCGCCATCCCGACATCCCGTGGCTGAAGTCGGAGGCCGATCTGGTCAAGCTCACGGCCCTGCAGACGCGGCTGCTCGACCACGCCGTGACCCTGCTGAAGCCGGGCGGCACCCTGGTCTATTGCACCTGCTCGCTGGAAAACGAGGAGGGCGAGGACCAGATCGCGGCCCTGCTTGGCCGGCACTCCGGGGTGCGCCGCAGTCCCATCCTGCCCGATGAGATCGGCGGCCAGGCCGAGCTTTTGACCGCGGCCGGCGAACTTCGCACCCTGCCCTGCCACTGGCCCGATCCGGAGTCCCGGATGGCCGGGCTCGACGGTTTCTACGCGGCGCGAATCGTCAAGATTTGACGGGGCTTAAGCCGGTTGGCCGCGGTTGCCGCCTTCGCTATATGTGACAGGGGGATATGCGGGGCGAGGGGCGCCGCGGCCCGTGGCGAGGCGAACGGAGTCATGGCAGGCCTGTCGATCGGCGAGCGGGCCAAGCTGTCGCTGCACGTCGGCCGGCGGACGCTGCGCAGCATCGCCGGGCGGCTTCGCGGCCATCCCCTGATCCGGCTGAGCTTCATCCCGCGCAAGGCCGATCGCCTTCTGATCGCGCCGCAGGATCTGCGCACCGCGGACGGCACCCGCGCCAGCGAAATCTATGCCGGCCGCTTTGTGTTCGCCGGCAAGGTCGTGGTCAGCGACGGCCGCTCGCCGTTCGAGATCACGCCGCCGTCGGAGGAATGGGCGGCCGTCGCTGCTCGGCTTCGGCTGGCTCCGCCATCTGCGCGCCGCCGAGTCCGGCATCACCCGCGCCAACGCCCGCGCCCTGGTCGACGAATGGATCGCGGTGCAGGGCGCCTGGCACTCCACCGGCTGGCAGCCGGAGATCGCGGCGCGCCGCATCATCGCCTGGCTCAGCCACGCGCCGCTGATCCTGCACGACGCCGACGAGCAGTTCTATCGCCGCTTCCTGAAAAGCCTGGTGCGCCAGGTCCGCTATCTGCGCCACACCGCGATCGAGGCGCGCGACGGCGTGCCGCGCATGCAGGCGCTGATCGCGCTGGCCTACGCGGCGTTGTGCATGGCCGGCCAGGCGCGGCACATGCGAAGCGCGGTGAAGCACCTGGTCACCGAGATCGAGCGGCAGATCCTGCCCGATGGCGGCCACGTCAGCCGCAATCCCGGCGCGCTGATCGAGCTGCTGCTCGACTTCCTGCCGCTCCGCCACGCCTTCCAGGCCCGCAACCTCGCGCCGCCGCAGCAGCTCAACAACGCCATCGATCGGATGATGCCGATGATGCGCTTCTTCCGGCACGGCGACGGCGCCTTCGCCCATTTCAACGGCATGGGTCCGACCCAGCCCGACCTGATGGCGACCATCCTGGCCCACGACGATGCCCGCGGCGCGCCGCTCGCCAACGCGCCGCACTCCGGCTACCAGCGCGTCGAGCTCGGCGAGATGGTCCTGCTGATGGATGCGGGCGGCCCGCCGCCGATCAGCGTCAGCCAGCAGGCCCACGCCGGCTGCCTGTCGTTCGAGCTGTCGCACGGCCTGCAGCGCGTCGTGGTGAACTGCGGCCTGCCCGGCACCAACCGCGAGACATGGCGGCAGGTGGCGCGCGCCACCGCCGCGCATTCCACCGTGGTGTTCAACGACACCTCGTCGTGCCGTTTCCTCGAAAGCAGCTCGTTCAAGCGCCTGCTCGGCACCCCCATCGTGAGCGGCCCGCGCGATATCCAGGTCACCCGCGAGGAACGCGCCGACGCCGTCATCCTGCGCACCTCGCACGACGGCTATGCCGACCGCTTCCGGGTGATCCATCAGCGCGCGCTTAAGCTCGCGGTGGCCGGCAACCGTGTCGACGGCGAGGACCTGTTCGTCGCCACCGAAGGCGACATGATCCCGTCCGACATTCCCGACGACTTCGCGGTGCGGTTCCACCTGCATCCCGCGATCAAGGCGAACAAGCTGACCGATGGCCACGGCGCCATGTTGATGCTGCCAAACCGCGACGTCTGGGTGTTCACCGCCTACGAGGACCGCGTCGAGATCGAGGAGAGCGTCTACCTGTCCGGCTCCGACGGCCCGCGCCGCGCCGTGCAGGTCGTGATCTACGGCCGCGCCCGGAAAATCCCGCGCGTGCACTGGACCTTCACCCACGTCGCGTCGTCGGGCTCGAGCGCCGGCCGCAAGCGCGGCGACGAGCCGGAATTGCCGCTGAGCGAGCCTTAAACGGCCATTGTCGCCTGTTGATTTGTCGCGCGGCGGCTTGCCCGCCGTCCCGTGTTGCACCATGTGTTGTGCATGACTGATCTTCGCCGCATCACCCGCGCTTTGATCTCGGTGTCGGACAAGGCCGGGCTGATCGACTTCGCTCGCGGGCTTACGAGCCACGGCATCGAGCTGGTTTCGACCGGCGGCACCGCCAAGGCGATCAAGGACGCCGGGCTCGCGGTCAAGGACGTCTCCGAGCTGACCGGCTTTCCCGAGATGATGGACGGCCGCGTCAAGACGCTGCATCCCAAGGTGCACGGCGGCCTGCTCGCCATTCGCGACAACAAGGACCACGCCGCCGCGATGGCGTCGCACGGCATCGCGCCGATCGATCTCCTGGTGGTGAACCTCTATCCGTTCGAGGCCACCGTCGCCAAGGGCGCCGGCTACGACGATTGCATCGAGAACATCGACATCGGCGGCCCGGCGATGATCCGCGCCGCATCAAAGAACCACGCCGATGTCGCGGTGGTGGTCGAGCCCGAGGACTACAGCGCGCTGCTGGGTGAACTCTCCCAGCATGGCGGCGCAACCACGCTGGCGCTCCGCAAGAAGCTCGCCGCCAAGGCCTACGCCCGCACCGCGAGCTACGATGCCGCCATCTCCAACTGGTTCGCCAAAGAGCTGAAGGACGACGCGCCGACGTTCCGCGCGTTCGGCGGCAGGCTCGCCGAAGCCTTGCGCTACGGCGAGAACCCGCACCAGAGCGCCGCGTTCTACCGCACCCCCGACGTGCGCGCGGGCGTCGCCACCGCGCGGCAGGTGCAGGGCAAGCAACTGTCCTACAACAACATCAACGACACCGACGCCGCCTATGAGTGCGTCGCCGAGTTCGACCCCAAGCGCACCGCCGCGGTCGCCATCATCAAGCACGCCAATCCGTGCGGCGTCGCCGAAGCCGCCAACATCGTCGAGGCCTACCGCAAGGCGCTGGCCTGCGACTCCACCTCGGCGTTCGGCGGCATCGTCGCGCTCAACCGCCCGCTCGACGCCGAAGCTGCGAAGGCCATCACCGAGATTTTCACCGAGGTGATCATCGCGCCCGACGCCAGCGACGAGGCCATCAGAATTGTCGCAGCGAAGAAAAACTTGCGGCTGCTGCTGGCCGGCAGCCTGCCCGATCCGCGCGCCCTGGGGCTCACGGTGAAGTCGGTCGCCGGCGGCCTGCTGGTGCAGTCGCGCGACAACGCCACCGTCGACGACATGCAGCTCAAGACCGTGACCAAACGCGCGCCGATCGCCAGCCGAGCTCGACGATCTGCGGTTCGCCTTCCGCGTCGCCAAGCACGTCAAATCCAACACCATCGTCTATGCCAAGGATCGCGCCACCGTCGGCATCGGCGCCGGCCAGATGAGCCGGATCGATGCGGCGCGGATCGCCGCGCGCAAGGCCGAGGACGCCGCCAAGGAACTGAAGCTGCCGGCGCCGCTGACCAAGGGATCGGTGGTCGCCTCCGACGCCTTCTTTCCGTTCCCCGATGGCCTCCTGGTCGCCATCGAGGCCGGCGCCACCGCGGTGATCCAGCCCGGCGGATCGGTCAACGACGACAAGGTGATCGCGGCCGCCGACGAGCACAACGTCGCCATGGTGCTGACCGGCACGCGGCACTTCCGGCACTGAACGCGAAACGGCCCGCGCTGGGCGCGAGCCGCTCGTCTTGTTCCGTCAACTTACGACTGCGACTTGCCTTCGGCCTTTGCCGTTGCTCCCGTCGTCGCGTGGCTGCGGTCGAGACGCTCTCTCACCTCGGCGGGATCGACCATCACATTGCGCTTGTCGTCGAACACCCGGATGTCGAGCGCCAGCGCCTCGTCGTTGGAGATGTAGTTCATCTGGTTGGCCTGGGCCCGCAGCATCAGCCGCAGGATGTCCATGTCGGCGCCGATCGTCTTGAGATACTCCGCGACGACGAACACCTGGGTCTGCGTCATCTGCACCACCGTCTTCAGATCGTCGGCGGTGTAGCTCTTGGCGTCGAACTCGCGGGTGAACGAATGGAAGCCGAGCCCGCTGTTCGACGCCTTGGTCCGGTGCGGCTTGCCGGTGTCGCCGTCGCGGCCGCCGAGGAAAGCCAGCGCGCAGGCGCTGGAGCAGCTGGTCTTGGTCTCGACCACGGTTTCGATCTTGTTGTCGAAGAAGAACTTGCCGAGCCGCATGCCCTCGCGAAGATTGCCGCCGGGCGAGCTCAGATAGATCACGATGGTGGGCTTCTTCGGCAGCTTGGCGATGTAGACCTGCAGATCGAAGGTGTCGCCGTCGTCGATCTTGCCCTTGATCTGGATGGCGTTGACCGTCGGCGCTGTCGGAGGCGTGCTTGGAAATCTCGATCGCGCCCGCCGGCTGCGCCAGCGTGCCGAGCGTCGCCGCCGCAACCGCCGCGCCGAGCAAGCTCCGAAATCCGAACCGTGACCGCATGACACGCTCCTGCCAAATGCCGGCGGCGCTTGGATCGCCGCTCTGTTCGGTCATTGGTGTGGGCGCGAGGCGGCGGGGTTCAGGACTTTTCGCACACCTCAAGCACGGCAGACGACGGCGTCTGCCTGGATCAAGCCTTTGATATTGCGGAAGAACCCTAGCGGGCGAGGTCGCCCAGCAGGCTCGCCGCCACCGTCAGCTTCGACAGCGTCAGCCCCGAACCGGCGATCTGATGGATCGCCGAGCGGATGCGCTCGACCTCGGCCTCCCGCGGCTTGATCCAGGCCGCCACCGCGGCCTCGCCGGTTTCGCCGGTCTCCACCATCGCCGCCGTCAGCCGCCGCTCGGCCTCGCCGATCGAATCGAGCGCCCGGTCGAGCGCGAGCCGATCGAAGTAGTCCGCGGTGACGATGTCGCGCGCCGCCGTCACCACGCGGTCGACCCGGAAATAGGCTTCGGCGGCGAAGTAGGTGGCGACGATCGCCGCGATCGGCTTCTTGGTGCGGTCGGCGATCAGCACCACGTCGGGCGCCGCCGCGATTTCCGGAATATCTGCGATGCGCTGCGCCAGCTCCGCCGGCACGCCGGCATCGGCCAACTCCTTGCCGCGCGCCGCGCGCGCCGCGGCGGCATCCTTCGGCAGCGCCTTGTCGAGCGCAGCGCTCAGGTCGGCGATGCCTTTCTTGTAATGTTCGACCACGCCGGCCAGGCCCTTGGTCAGATCGGCGTTGCGGAGGAACCACACCATCCGGTCAAGCAGCAGGTCCTGCACGGCGGCGTAAAGCTTGAGCTGGACCTCGCCGTCGACCTTGCCGTCGAGCGCGTTGATCTCCTCGTTCCGCGCCGGCATGTCGTAGCTGTCGCGCACCGCGGCGAACGCGAACGCGATGGCCGGCGGCAACGCGCCGGTCTGGTCGGCGATCCGCACCACCAGCGACGGCCCGCCGCGGTTGATCATCGAGTTGGCGAGCTGCGTCGAGATGATCTCGCGACGGAGCCGATGCTGCTCCAGCGCGTCGGGGAATTTCTGCGAGATCAGCTTGGGGAAATAGCGGGCGAGCTCGCGGCCGAGATAGGGATCGTCCGGCACGTTGGATTCGAGCAGCTCGGCGTACAGCCCGAGCTTGGCGTAGGCGAGCAGCACCGACAGCTCCGGCCGGGTCAGCGCCTGCTGCTTGCGCACCCGCTCGGCGATCTCGACATCGTCCGGCAGGAACTCCACCGCGCGGTCGAGCTCGCCCTTCTGCTCGAGCGTCTGCATCAGCCGCTGCTGGAAACCCAAGTCCTCCAGGCCGCGCCGCTGCGCCAGCGACAGTGCGAGCGTCTGCAGATAATTGTTGCGCAGCACCAGCGCCGCCACCTCGTCGGTCATCTTGCCGAGCATGGTGTTGCGCGCCTTGATGGTGAGGCGGCCGTCGCGCACCGGCAGGCTCAGCGCGATCTTGATGTTGACCTCGACGTCGGAGGTGTTGACGCCGGCGGAGTTGTCGATGGCGTCGGTGTTGAGGCGAACGCCGCTGCGCGCCGCCTCGATCCGGCCGCGCTGGGTCATGCCGAGATTGGCGCCCTCGCCGATCACCTTGGCGCGGACATCCTTGCCGGTGATGCGGATCGGATCGTTGGCGCGGTCGCCGGCGGCCTCGTCGCTTTCGGTCGAGGCGCGGATGTAGGTGCCGATGCCGCCAAAGAACAACAGATCGGCCGGCGCCTTGAGGATGGCGTTCATCACCTCGGCCGGCGTCGCCTTGGCCTTGTCGAAGCCGATCGCCTTCTGCGCCTCCTTCGACAGCGCGATCTCCTTCAGCGAGCGCGGGAAGATGCCGCCGCCCTTGGAGATCAGCTTCTTGTCGTAGTCCTGCCAGCTCGACCGCGGCAGCGCGAACAGCCGCTTGCGCTCGGCGAAGCTTTTCTCGGGATCGGGCTCCGGGTCGATGAAGATGTCGCGATGGTCGAACGCGGCGAGAAGCTTCATCGTCTTTTCGCGCAACGCCCCGTTGCCGAACACGTCGCCCGACATGTCGCCGACGCCGACCATGGTGAACTCGGTCGCGGTGATGTCGGTGTCCATCTCGCGGAAATGCCGCTTCACCGACTCCCAGGCGCCGCGGGCGGTGATGCCCATGCCCTTGTGGTCGTAGCCGGCCGAGCCGCCCGACGCGAAGGCATCGCCGAGCCAATAGTGATGCGCCTCGGAGATTTCGTTGGCGATGTCGGAGAAGGTCGCGGTGCCCTTGTCGGCGGCGACGACGAGGTACGGATCGTCGTCGTCGTGGCGCACCACATTTTCCGGCGGCACCACCCCCTTGAGATCGAGGTTGTCGGTGATGTCGAGCAGCGACTGCATGAACAGCCGGTAGGTGGCGACGCCTTCGGCCGCGATCGCCTCGCGGGTGCCGCCGACCGGCATGCGCTTCGGCACATAGCCGCCCTTCGAGCCGACCGGCACGATCACCGCGTTCTTGACCTGCTGCGCCTTCACCAGGCCGAGGATTTCGGTGCGGAAGTCCTGCGGCCGGTCCGACCAGCGGATGCCGCCGCGCGCCACCTTGCCGAACCGCATGTGGACGCGCTTCGAAGCGCGGCGAATAGACGAAGATTTCGTAGAGCGGCGCCGGCTTCGGCACCCCGTCGAGCTTGCGGCTTTCGAACTTGATGGAGATTTCCGGCTTCGGCTGGCCGGCCTTGTCGAGCTGGTAGAAGTTGGTGCGGATCGCGCGACGCGACCGCATTGACGAAGCGCCGCACGATGCGGTCCTCGTCGAGGCTGTCGACCTTGCCGAGCGCGTCCTCGATGTCGGCGACGATGGCCTTCTCCGCCTTGGCGCGCTCGCCGGACTTTGTGCGCGGATCGAACCGCGCGTGGAACAGCTCGACGATCTTGCCGGCCAACCCCGCATGCTTGCGCAAGGTCGCCCACATGTAGTCCTGCGAATACGGCACGCGGATCTGGCGCAGGAACCGCGACACCGTGCGGATCAGCGCGACGTCGCGCCAGCCGAGCCCCGCCGCCATCACCAGCGCGTTGTAGCCGTCGTTCTCGGCAACGCCGCGCATCACCATGATGAACGCGGTTTCCAGTGCGCCCTTGAGCTTGCCTAGATCGCCGCCACCATCGGCGCGCTCCAGCACCATGTCGTGCAGGAAGGCGTGAACCTCACCGCCGACCTCGAAGGTGCGCTCGTCGACGACGCGGAAGCCCATGTTCTCCAGCACCGGCACCCGCTCCGACAGCGGGATCGGCCGGCCGTGGCTCCACACCTTGAGGCCGGTGCAGGGCTTGCCGTCCTCGACGCGCGCAAAGAAATCGACGCCGAGCGGCCGCTCGGGCGACAGCGCCTCGATGTCGCGGATGTCCTCGACCGCCACCGCCGGCGCGTAGCTATCCCGATAGCCGTTGGAGAACGCATCGCGGTAGCGCCCGAGCAGCGACGCCGCCTGGACGGGCTGGTAGGCAGCCGAAATCGCGTCGGTGAAGGCATCGGTCCAGGTGCGGATGATGTCGCCGACCTTGGCCTCCAAGGTCGGCGCGTTCGAGTTTCGGCGTCGTGCCGCCGGAGCGACCGATGATGAAGTGGACGCGGGTGAGCGGGCCTTCCGGGAAAGAACGGATAGAACGCGCTGACGCGGCCCTGGTAGGCCTCGGCGAGATACGCGCCGATGCGGCCGCGCACCTCGGAGCTGTAGCGTTCGCGCGGCACGTAGAGCAGCACCGACACGAACCGATCGAATCGGTCCGGGCGCGCCAGCACGCGAACGCGCGGACGCTCGTCGAGTTGCAGGATCGCCAGAGCGAACTCGTAGAGCGTGTCCTCGTCGATCTGGAACAGCTCGTCGCGCGGGTAGCTCTCCAGCACGTTGACCAGCGCCTTGCCGGAATGGCTGCCGGGGTCGAAGCCGGCGCGCTGCAGCACCGCGTCCACCTTGCGGCGCAGATACGGAATGCTCCGGGTCGAGCGCGTGTAGGCCGTCGACGTGAACAGGCCGACGATGCGGAACTCGCCGATCGGATTGCCGTCCCTGTCGAAGCGCTTGACCCCGACATAGTCGAGATAAGCGCGCCGATGGATGCGCGACTTGACGTTGGCCTTCATGACGATCAGCGTCTTCGGCTCGTCGAAGAAGGCGCGGATTTGCGGCGTCACCGACACCGCGTGTCCGTCGCGAGTGAACACCGGGATCTCGTCGTTGCGCAGGATGCCCAGACCGGAATCCTTGACCGGACGCAGGTCGTGGCTCTTGCCGCTGAACGCGTAGTCGCTGACGCCGAACAGCGTGAAGTTCTCGGCGGCGAGCCACTCCAGGAACTGGATCGCCTCGGCGATGTCGTCGACCGGAACCGGCGGCGGATTGGCCTTGAGCTCCTGGATCACCTCGCCGACGCGGCCGAGCATCGGCTTCCAGTCCGCCACCGCGGCGCGGACCTGCGCCAGCACATTCTCCAGAGCCTTGACGGTGTCGGCGCGGCGCGTCTCGTCGTCGACGCGGGCGACGTGCATGTGGATGAAGCTCTCGCGCGGCCCGCCGTTGGCCTTGCCGGCCTCGGTCGGCGCAGCTTTGAGCTTGCCGGCCTTGTCGCGCTCGACCGCCAGGATCGGATGGAGGACGAGGCGCGGCGCAAGGCCGCGCTCGGTCAGTTCGCCCATCACCGAGTCGACCAGGAACGGCATGTCGTCGTTGACGAGCTCGATCACCGAGATCGTCTTGAGATGATCGCCGGCCGTGGCGTCGGGCTGATCGAAGCGGATTTTCGAGGTCCCCGGCTTGCGGCTGGCGACGAACGTCCAGGCCTCGCGGGCCAGCGCCGCCAGCTCGCGGGCCTCGTAGCCGACCACGTCTTCCGGCGCGGCATGGCCGAACAGCAGCTTGGCGAAGCCGTCCGGAACCTCGCTCTTGCCTTCGCGCAACAGCCGTCCAGCCGCGCCGATGCGGGCGCTGGCGGCGCGCTGATCGTCTCCGGGGCGCTCGACGGCGGCTTGCTCGTTCATTGGGCGCCTCGGTGCAAAAGAACCATCACGAGAATCATCACGCCCTCGGCGGGACTGTAGTGGTTTCGCCCGACGGCGGAAGGGTTGTAGGCTTCCGTCAACACCTTGGGAGACGAAACGTGCCAAAGACGCAAAAGAAATCCAGCAACATCAAGGCAAAGCCGGTCGTCGCGCCGGCCGAACGGCAGACGGCAAAGGACGACACCGAGATCACCGCGCTTTCGCTGCAGCGCGGCAAGCTGTCGCCGGACATGGAGGCTTACTTCGCCAAGTGCGCCGAGAAGCTCGGCTTCGTCCCGAACGTGCTTGTCGGCCTACGCCTTCGACAACAGCAAGCTCGAAGCGTTCGTCAGCATGTACAACGACCTGATGCTGGCGCCGTCGGGCCTGTCCAAGCTCGAGCGCGAGATGATCGCGGTTGCGGTGTCGTCGGTGAACCGCTGCTACTACTGCCTGGTGGCGCATGGCGCCGCGGTGCGCGCGCTGTCCGGCGATCCGGCGCTCGGCGAGCTGATGGTGATGAACTACCGCGCCGCGCGGCTGCCGAAGAAGCAGCGCGCCATGCTCGACTTTGCCACCAAGCTCACCGCCGAGCCGTGGGCCGTCGAGGAGCCTGACCGCGAAGCGTTGCGGAAGTCAGGCTTCACCGACCGCGACATCTGGGACATCGCCGCGGTCGCCGGCTTCTACAACATGAGCAACCGCGTGGCATCGGCCACCGACATGCGGCCGAACAGCGTCTATCACGGACAGGCGCGGTAGCCGACGCAACGTCACTCCAGCTTGATGCCGTTCCGCCGCACCACCTCGCCCCAGCGCGCCGACTCGTCGCGCATGAAATTGGCGTAGTCCTGCGGCGAGCCGCCGGTCGGCACCGCGCCCTGCTTGGCGAAGGCCTGCTTCACCTCGTCCGACTTGCAGCATCTTCGCAAGCTCGGTGTTGAGCCGCGCCACGATCGGCGCCGGCAGATGCGCCGGCCCGACCATGCCGTACCACAGCGACACCTCCATGCCCTTGAAGCCAAGCTCGGCGAAGGTCGGCACGTCCGGCACGATCGGGTTGCGCACGGCGCTGGCGGCGGCGAGCGGGCGCAGCTTGCCGGCCTGGATCATCGGCAACAGCGACGGCACCGCGTCGAACATGATGTCGACGCGGCCGGCGCCGACGTCGATCACCGCGGGTCCGCTGCCGCGATAGGGCACATGCAGCATCTTGATGCCGGCGACGTTCTGCAACAACTCGCCGGCCAGATGCGGCGCGCCGCCGTTGCCGGACGAGGCGAACGACAGCTTGCCGGGATTGGCCTTGGCGAAGGCGACCACCTCCTGCACCGATTTCTCCGGATGCTCGGCGTTGATCGTCATCACCAGCGGCAGGTTGGCGACGAAGATGATCGGCGTGAAGTCCTTCACCGAGTCGTACGGCAGGCTGTTGTAGAGATGCGGCCCGATGCCGTGGGTGGTGATGGAGTTGAGCAGCAGCGTGTAGCCGTCCGGCGCGGCCTTGGCGACGTTGTCCGAGGCGATGGTGCCGCTGGCGCCGCCGCGGTTGCTGATCACCACCGGCTGGCCGAGCGCGTCCGACAGCTTGCGACCGACCAGGCGGGCGATGAAATCCGCCGCGCCGCCGGGCGGCACCGGCACCACCAGGGTGATGACCTTGCTGGGGTAGGTGTCCTGCGCGCGAGGCCGGCGAAATGACAGCGGCGACGGCGAACAACAAGCCCCAAAGCATCGTTTTCATGCTACCACCTCACCACTCGTCACCCCCGGGCTTGACCCGGGGGTCCATCTTCCTTTCGTAAAAGATGGATGGCCGGGTCAAGCCCGGCCATGACGCCGAATGTCACACACGGAGCCGCAAGCCCCATGCCAATTCGCCTGATGGAGAACTTCCGCGCCGTGTTCTACGCGCCGTACTACGCGACGCATGCGCTCGGCTTCTACCAGCGCGAGGGCGTCGAGGTGGAGCTGCTCACCTCCGACGCGCCCGGCGACGCGGTGCCGAAGCTGATCGACGGCAGCATCCAGGTCACCTGGGGCGGCCCGATGCGGGTGATGAAGGCGCACGACCAGGACAGGCACTCGCCGCTGCAAAGCTTCTGCGAGGTGGTGTCGCACGATCCGTTCTTCCTGATCGGCAAGCGCGGCGCTGCGCCGTTCCGGCTCGCCGACCTGACATCGAAGCGCTTCGCCACAGTGTCGGAGGTGCCGACGCCGTGGATGTGCCTGCAGCAGGATCTGCGCGACGCGGGGCTGGACCCGGCGAAGCTTGAGCGCTTCTCCGACCGCGCCATGACGCGCAATTACCACGCGTTGGCCGCCGGCGACATCGACGTGATGCAGGCGTTCGAGCCGTTTGTCTCGATGGCGGAGAAAGACGGCGCCGGCGACATTCTCTATGCCGCAAGCTTGCGCGGCCCGACCGCGTACACGGCCTTCATCGCCACCCGCGAGGCTTGTGCCACCTATCGCAACGAATTCGCGGCGATGACGCGCGCCACCGCAAAGATGCTGGCGTGGCTCTACGCCAGCCCTGCGGAGGACCTGGCCAAGGCGGTGGCGACATTCTTCCCGGACATTCCGGCGGACATCCTCGTCCGCTCGCTCGGCCGCTACAAGGACGCCGGCCTGTGGTCGCGCGACATCGGCATGAACCAGATCGGCTTCATGCGGCTGGCGCAAAGCCTGCACTCAGGCGGATTCATCGCCCAGATGCCGCGCTATGATGAATGCGTCGAACTCGTTCTCAATGACGTCCGCCCGGGGAAATGACCATGACCGACATGACCATCAAGGCTGTCCGCACCACCACGATCCGGGTGCCGTGGCCGAACGATCCGTGGCTGAAGGGCCATGCGTTCGGCGAGGCGCGCAACCTGCTGGTGCTCGAAGTCGAGACCAAGGGCGGCATCGTCGGCATGGGCTACCTGTTCTCGTTCCGGCCGGGCCTGAAGACCATCGTCGCCGCGCTGGAAGAGCTGATCATCCCGCACGTCATCGGCAAGGACGCCACCGCCGTCGAAGGCATCTGGCACGAAGGCTGGAAGCGCACCGTCACCTACAACCGCGGCGGCATCGTCACCATGGCGATGTCGGCGCTCGACATCGCGCTGTGGGACGCCATCGGCAAGCGCGCCAACCTGCCGCTGCACCGATTGTGGGGTCACGTACGTTCGCAAATGCCGGTGTACGGCAGCGGATGCTTCCGCGGCTCCGGCGGCGACGGCATGATCGCCAAGGCGCTGCACTACAAGGAGCGCGGCTACAAGGCCATCAAGATGCAGATGGCGCACACCAACGACCTTCGCCGCGACGTCGACAACGTCAAGCGGATGCGCGAGGCGCTCGGCCCCGACATCGACATCATGATCGACATCAACCAGGGCTGGAGCGCCGACGTCGCCATCAACCAGGGCCGCAAGATCGTCGACTACGACATCTACTGGCTGGAGGAGCCGGTGCCGGCCGACGACTTCAAGGGCTACATGCGGGTCGCCGAG
This sequence comes from uncultured Alphaproteobacteria bacterium, assembly GCA_963785665.1. Classification (GTDB taxonomy): domain Bacteria; phylum Pseudomonadota; class Alphaproteobacteria; order Rhizobiales; family Xanthobacteraceae; genus Z2-YC6860. The sequence goes on along the minus strand of CAWAWF010000004.1, from coordinate 260,677 downwards.
GCGCTGCCGATCCGCATCGTCGGCGGCGAGACGCATTTCACCCGGTTCGACCTGCGGCCGTTCTTCGAGAAGCCGCTAGGTGCCGATCCTGCAGCCCGATCCGATGCGCGGCGGCTACACCGACTTGCGCAAGATTTCCGTGCTGGCCGACACCTGGGGCCTGCAGATGGCGCCGCATCTTTTTCCCGAGCTGAACGTGCAACTGCTCGCATCCATTCCCAACGGGGCATGGATCGAGGACATGGGATTGTCCGAGGACCTCTGGGTCGAGCCGGTCAAGGTCGTCAACGGCACCATCACCGCGCCGGAGCGGCCGGGCCACGGCCTCGCCTTCAAGCCGGAGATTCTGAAGGACTGCAAGGTCGGCTGAGATGACGGATCTCATCGTCGAAGACATCATGGTGCCGTCGGAGCCCGGCATCGACATCTTCGTCCGCAACAAGCGGCCGACCAATCTCGGCAAATACTCTGCCGAGCGAACGCTGCTGTTCGTCCATGGCTCGACCTATCCGGCTCACACCGGCTTCGACCTCCCGCTCGGCGGGCAATCGTGGATGGACTTCATCGCCGCGCGCGGCTTCGACGTTTATTGCCTCGACGTGCGCGGCTACGGCCGCTCGACGCGGCCCGCCGCGATGGACGAGCCGCCGGAGAACAACCCGCCGGTGGCGCGAACGCCGTTCGCGGTCCGCGACATCACCGCGGTGCTCGATTTCATTCTCAAGCGGCGCAACATCGAAAAGCTCAACCTGCTCGGCTGGTCGTGGGGCTGCACGCTGATGGCGATCACCGCGATCCAGAATCCCGGCAAGACCGCGCGGCTGATGCTCTACGCGCCGGGATATCTCCGCACCACGCCGTCGCCGCTGGCGCAGCAAGGGCCTGGCCCGCTCGGCGCCTACCGCACCGTCACCCGCGATCAGGCCAAGGCGCGCTGGCTCAACGGCGTGCCCGAGGCAAAGAAGGCGGCGCTCATTCCGTCCGGCTGGTTCGAGCAATGGGCCGACGCCAACTGGGCGACGGACCCCGTCGGCGCCAAACAAAATCCCGCCGTGATCCGCGCACCGAACGGCACCGTCGCCGACACCGCGGAGTTCTGGGCATCCGGCAAGATGATGTACAACCCGGCGGACATCACGGTGCCGACGCTCATCGCGGTCGGCGAATGGGACAAGGACACCCCGCCCGCCATGGCGCAGACGATCTTCCCATTGATGACAAATTCGTCGGGCAAGCGGCTGGTCATGCTGGCCGAAGGCACACACCACATGATGCTGGAGCAAAACCGCATGGCGCTGTTCCGCGCCGTGCAGGCCTTCCTCGACGAAGGCACAGAGTAAGCTGCGAGCATGATTCGTCGCCGCGTTTTCATTGCCGGCCTGCTCGTTGCCGCGCTGGCCTCTCCCGCACACGCGCAACGCGCGCTGCAATTCCCGCCGGTGCAGGCTGTCACCGCGCAGCACGGCATGGTGGTCGCGCAGGAGAGCCGCGCCGCGCGGATCGGCGCCGAGGTGTTGAAGCAGGGCGGCAACGCCGTCGATGCCGCGGTCGCGGTCGGCTTCGCCATGGCGGTGACCTATCCGCGCGCCGGCAACATCGGCGGCGGCGGCTTCATGCTGATCCATCTCGCCAAGGGAAAGCGCGATGTCGCGATCGACTACCGCGAGACCGCGCCTTCGGCGACCACGAAAGACACCTACCTCAATGCGGAGGGACAGGCCGATCCCGCCAAGTCGCGCGATCAGGGCCTCGCCATCGGCGTGCCCGGCACCGTCGCCGGACTGACGATGGCGCTGCAGAAATACGGCTCCGGCAAGTTCAAGCTGTCGCAACTCATCGCACCGGCCATCGATCTCGCCCGCAACGGCTATCCGGTCGGCGACGAGTTCGAGGACACCGGCCGCTCGGCGATCGCGCGGATGGCGCGCTGGCCGTCGAGCGCGAAGCTGTTCCTCAAGCCCGACGGCTCGCTGATCGAGCGCGGCAGCCTGCTCGTTCAGTCCGATCTCGCCGACACACTGGAAGCGATTTCCCAACAAGGCCCGCGCGCATTCTACGAAGGCCCGATCGCCGACAAGATTTCATCGGCGGTTCGCGAGGCCGGCGGATTGATGACCAGCGACGACCTGAAGAACTACAAGGCGGTCGAGCGCCCGGTGCTGCGCGGCCGCTATCGCGGCCTGCAGATCGTGTCGATGCCGCCGCCGTCGTCCGGCGGCGTCGTGCTGCTGGAGATGCTCAACATCCTGGAGGGATTCCATCTCAAGGCTGCTGACGACCCGGAGTTGGCGCATCTGCTGGTCGAGACCATGCGCTACGCCTATGCCGATCGCGCGCACCTGCTCGGCGATCCGGATTTCGTCAAGGCGCCGATCGCGGGCCTGCTGTCGAAGCGCTACGCCGCGAGTTTGCGCAGCAAGATCGACCGCGATCACGCGACGCCATCCGACCAGATCAAGCCCGCCAACCCGGCCGGCTTCGAGGGCAACAACACCACGCACTTCTCGATCGCCGACCGCTACGGCAACGCGGTGGCCAACACCTACACGCTCAACCTGAGCCTATGGCGTCGGCATGGTCGCGCCCGGCACCGGCGTCCTGCTCAACAACGAGCTCGACGATTTCGCTGCCGCGCCTGGCGCGCCGAACGCCTTCGGCCTGGTCGGCTACGAGGCCAACGAGCCGGGCCCGAACAAACGGCCGCTGTCGTCGATGACACCGACCATCGTGCTGCGAAACGGCAAGCCCTTCATCGTCACCGGCTCGCCCGGCGGCAGCCGCATCATCACCGCGGTGCTGCAGGTGCTGCTCAACGTCATCGACCACCGCATGGGAATTGCCGAGGCGGTGCAGGCGCCGCGGCTGCATCATCAATGGCTGCCGGACCAAACCATGGTCGAAGCCGGCGTCCCGGCGCCGCTGGTCAAGGCGCTGGAGGCGCGCGGCCATCATGTGAAGGTGTGGCCGCCGTTCACCTCGGCCAACTCCATCATGGTCACGCCGGACGGACTGGTCGGTGCCGCCGACACCCGCACCCGCGGCGCTCTCGCAACGGGAAATTGAGCGCGGCGAATCGCAGCTTGCGAGCATACCCACGCCGGGGCCGGCCCCGAATGCGACTATTTCTGGCAACGCTTTGATTTAATTCAAATATCAAAGACTTTTTGTCGCGTCCCATAAGTAAAGAATCCGTCTTAGCGCCGGAACTTCGAGTTGCTTCGACTCGTTGCCAGTCCGGAGGGAGCGATTGGACGCGAGCCGCAACGGCTCGTTGGGAGACGACACATGGCGACCCCACTCCGCATTTCCTCCGAAACCCGTTCCGTTATCCGAGCCGGCCTGACCGCGCTTTGCCTCACCACCGCACTCTGCACTCCATCATTGAACGCGGCCTGGGCGGCGGGACGCGGCGGCATCAATGTCAGCGTCGGCGGTACGGTCGGTAGCGTAGGCGGCGCCGTGGGCGGCGTCGGCGGAGCGGTTGGAGGGATCGGCGGTGGAGTTGGCGGAATTGGCGGCGGCATCAGCTCCGGAGGCGGCGTCAGCATCGGCGGCGTGACGGTCGGTCGCGGCGGCGTCAGCAACTCGGGTGGCGCGCACTTCACCGGCAGCAACTTCTTCTCCGGCGGCGTCGACTTCGGCAACGGCGCAGCGCATCGCACCACACGCGGTCTCGATGCCACCGGCAATCGGATCACCCGCCACACCAACCGCGACTCGGACGTCGCGGCGAACGGGCTGAAGCACACGAGCAAAAAGGCGGTGGCCCGCGCCGGCAGGGACAGCGTCAAGGCGCAAGCCGCCGCGAACAAGGTGCTGCCCAAGGCCGTCACCCAGGAGCGCACCGTCAATGTCGGCGGCGCCCAAGGCGTCACCGCCAAGGTCAATCCCGATCCGCAGGCCGAAGTCACCCTCGGCGGCACCAATCCGGCCAACCCGGCCGCCAATGTCGCGACGCAGACCGGCGATGGCTCTAGCGCGCCGATCGCGACCACTACCGGCCAGGTCCTCAATGCGCCGGGCGCCAGCACCGGCAGCAACGGCTCAGGTGGCGGCGTGGCTTCGACCGACGTCAGCGCGCTCAACGCCGCCGGGACCAACACCGGCAACACCTCCAGCCAACAACGGCCTCGCCTCCACCAATGCCAGCGCGCTGAACGCGCCCGGCACCAACACCGGCAACACCGGCTCCGGCGACAACGGCGCAGCCACCACCAACGCCAGCGTGCTGAACGCCAGCAACACCGGCAACACCGGTCGCGGCGACAACGGCGTCGCTTCGACCAACGCCGGGGCGCTGAACCTCAACAGCGGCACCGGCAATGCCGGCAGCGGCAACCAGCTCGCCAACACCAACGCCGGCGCGCTGAACGTCAACAGCCCGACCGGCAACAGCGGCTCCAGCGATCAGCTCGCCGGCACCGATGTCGGCGCAGCCAACCTCGCCAGCGCCACCGGCAACTCGGGCTTCGGCTCGCGAGCTCGCCGGCCTCAACGCCGGCGCGCTCAACGCCGGCAGCCCGACCGGCACCACCGGCTCCGGCAACAACGGCGCGGCCGATGCCAACGCCGGCATCGCCAACCTGAACAGCCCGACCGGCAACACCGGCAGCGGCAATCAGCTCGCCAACGGCAACGCGGGAGTCCTGAACGCGGCCAGTCCGACCGGCAATCCGAACGGCGCCGATCAGCTCGCCTCCGGCAACGCCGGCGTGCTGAACCTCGGCAGCCCGACCGGCAACACCGGCAGCGGCGACAACGGCCCGGCGGCCGGCAACGTCGGCGTCGCCAATCTCGGCAGCCCGACCGGGCAGAGCGGCTCGGGCAACAGCGATCTCGGTGCCGGCAACGTCGCGGCACTCAACCGCGCCAGCCCGACCGGCGGTTCCGACTCGGGCGACACCGGTCTCACCGGCAATGTCGCGGCGCTCAATCTCGGCAGCCCGACCGGCGACCAGGGCAGCGGCAACGCGCTGACCGGTAGTAACGTCGCGGCGCTGAATCGCGCCAGCCCGACCGGCGACACCGGCTCGGGTGACACGCCGGCCTCGACCAACGCGGCAATCGCCAACCTTGGTAGCCCGACCGGCAACGGCGGCAGCGGCACCCAGGGCGCGACCGGCAACGTCGCGGCGCTGAACGCGCAGAGCCCGACCGGCAACACCGGCTCGGGCGACAACGGCCCGGCAGCCGGCAACGTCGGCGTCGCCAATCTCGGCAGTCCCACCGGGCAGAGCGGCTCAGGCAACAGCGACCTCGGCGCCGGCAACGTCGCGGCGCTGAACCGCGCCAGCCCGACCGGCGGCTCCGGCTCGGGCGACACCGGGGCGACCGGCAATGTCGCGGCGCTCAATCTCGGCAGCCCGACCGGCGACCAGGGCAGCGGCAACGCGCTGACCGCCAGCAACGTCGCGGCGCTGAACCGCGCCAGCCCGACCGGCGACACCGGCTCCGGCAACACGCCCGCCTCCGCCAACGCGGCGATCGCCAACCTCGGCAGCCCGACCGGCGACGGCGGAAGCGGCAACCAGGGCGCCACCGGCAACGTCGCGGCGCTGAACGCGCAGAGCCCGACCGGCGACACCGGCTCCGGCAACTCGGCCGGGTCCGGCAACGTCTCGGCGCTGAATAGCTTGAGCCCGACCGGCAACGGCTCGACCGGCAACCAGGGCGGCTCCGGCAATGTGGCGCTGCTCAACAGCCAGAGCCCGACTGGCGACACCGGCTCTGCGCCAGCCGGCTCCGGCAACGTGTCGGCCCTGAACAGTCTGAGCCCGACCGGCGACGGTTCGACCGGCAACCAGAGCGGCTCCGGAAATGTCGCGCTGCTCAACAGTCAAAGCCCAACCGGCGACACCGGCACTGCGCCGGGCGGCTCCGGCAATGTCGCGATCCTCGACACCGGCACGCCGACCGGCTCCGGCAACACCGGAACGCCGGAAACCGGTTCGGGCAACGTCACGGTTCTCGGCGGCACCTCGCTGCCGTCCGGTACCGCGCCGACGCTGCCCGGCGTGACGCTACCGACCGTCACGTTGCCGACCGTCACGGCCCCGACCTTGCCGTCGACCGGCGACATCGCCAGCACCGTCGGTGACACGCTCGGCAACGCCGGCGACACCGCCAACAGCACGGTCAGCACGGTCGGCGATACCATCAGCGAAATCCTCGGCGCCCCCGGCGACACTCTGGGCGACACCGTGAGCACCGTTGGCGACACCGTCAACAACGCGGGCGATACCGTTGCTGGTGTCACGACGCCAACCATCAACCGCACGTTCCGCACGTTGTCCCGGGCCCTCACCACCACCGGCGACACCACCTCGAACGTGGTCGGCGACACCACCAACAACACCGTCAACAACGCGGGCGACACCGTGGCCGGCACCACGCCCACGGTGAGTCGTGCGTTCAGCACGTTCTCGCGGGCGCTCACCACCACCGGCGACACCACCACGAATGTGGTCGGTGACACCAACAACACGGTCAACAACACCGCCCCGACCGTGGTGCCCCCGGTGACAAACACCGTCACCACCGTGGTCGGCGACACCACATCGACCGTTGGCGGCACCACCAACTCGAACACCACCAATTCGACCACGACCGGCAGCAGCGTCGACAACTCCGGCGGCGGTGGTGGCGGCGGTGGTGGTGGCGGCGTCTCGATCGGCGGCTTCAGCTATGCCGGCGGTGGCGACGACGTCGGTGCCCTGGGTGCTGGCGGACCAGGCCAAGCTCGCCAACCGGTGCCTGTGGATCCTCAAGCATCAGCAGCGCTTCAAGAAGAAGATGATCGACACCTGCTGGTATGTCGCCCGGCGCATTCCGAAGCTCGCGCAGGCGGTCGGTCCGCAACCGCCGCAGTAGCCGCTTCGCCAACGTCCATTAAAAACGGGGTCCCGGTGGGACCCCGTTTTGTTTGGGCCAGACTACCGCCGCTCAGAGCTTCAGATTGGCGGAGAACAGATAGACGTTGCGATAATAGCCGAGCACGCCGACTCCGGTGGAATCGAAATTCAGATAGCGGTAGTCGAAGCCCAGCGACAGATAGCGGTTGGGATAGTATTTCAGCGAAGCGAGCGGACTGACCGCGCGGTCGCTGCGGCCGGCGGTGAGATAGTCGTCCTGCAGATAGGCGACGCCGGCGCCGAGAATCAGGTTCGGCAGCACCGCGTAGTCCATGCGGCCCGCCACCACGGATTCGACCACGCTGACGCCATCGCCGGGCGTACCGATCGCGGCGCCGCCCGACAGCGACGCCTCGCGGGCGTCACGCCGGCCCTCCAGCGTTGCGGTCAACTGCGGCGTCAGCAGGAAGGCCAGCGAACTGCCGTAGGTGAAGGTCGAGACGGTCTGAAAGCCGAACCCGGAATAGGCCTGGGTCATATAGCCGCCGAAAATCTCCCCCTTGATGCGGGAGCCGGGGCCGGGCTCGAACAGCGCGCCGCCGACCACGCGCCAGCCCTCCGAGTCGAACGCATCGACGTGGAAGTCGCGCTTGTTGGACGCGACTTCGGCGAACAGGCTGGTCAGCGGCGCCACCACATAGCCGAGGCGGACCGGCGTGGTGACGATGGCGCCGTCGCGATAGTCTTGCACGACCGGTGCGCCTGCCAGGATGCCGGTGCCGAAATGCACGAAGGACGCCGCGGCGCCCACCGAGGTCCACCAACGTCCGTAACGCTGGTTGATGGCGCCCGCTCCGTCGAACTGGTCGTACGACAGCGGCCGCAGGAAGGCCGTGTTGATGGAGTCGCTGGTGCCGCGGTCTTCGTGACCGTGCACGACGGCGAAACGGGTGATGACCTGGGTGTTCTCGCCGGCGCGGACGGTGCTGCCGAGCACCGCGCCGCCGTTCAGCTGGTCTTCACTGGTGAAGCGGTTGTACCAGCGCTGGTCGACATACGCGCTGCCGACCACGTCGATATTTTCCAGGCCGTACGACCGCCAGGCGAGCTCGGGCCGCACCACACCGGCCCAATCGCCCTGCCGGTTGGTGTGACGCGCGAACACATTGTCGTCATAGAACGCAGCGCCGGTGACCGACGGGTACCAGATCGCGTGATCTGACTTGAATCCCGGCGATGGATACGGCCCGACATTTCCGGGCTGCGAGGTCGCCGTATCGGTCCCGCCGGAGATCGCACCCGCTGACGTGGTCGATGGCGATATCCGGGAGTACGGCGACACGCCGGTGTAGATTTGGGTCGGCGTCGCCGGCGCGGTCGGCGGCAGCGCGCTCTGCGCTTGTCCCACACTGACGCCGACGGCAGTCAACGCCACCGACATCAACATCAATGTGCCACGCGACATAGCCCCCACCCCTTTACGTACGATGTCACGCCGGAACGAGAACCTGCGCGCAAACGCGGCGACGCGCTCCCACGTGAGACACCTCGACGCGTTACGATTGCGCAGCGTGGAAGGCGCGACAATCGCCGCGCCGCATTAGATGTGAATTGGAACCACGCGGTCGGCCGCGCGAAGGCGGCGTGTTGCACTGTGGACAAGCCGGCGCCGAACGCAGTTCCGCGCTGAATTGACGCAACTTTTTTTCTTGCGACGCGGTCACCGCATTTGTGAAAACTCTGCTATGCCCGCTGCCCCACACACTTTCACTCTTGTGGATAACGGTGACAGTTCGATCAGGAGCGGCGTCGGCAGGCCGCCCAGTACATGTGGTTGCGTGCCTGAGCTTTTTTGTACATTTTGACGCGCCCGGACGCCTGTATCGGACTGGCCCGCGCGGCGCTTGAACGGGAGAATGTATTGCAGCGGTTGTCGCCTTTGATCGCGCTCAAGCGGACTGCGATCCTGCTCTACTGCATCGCGATCTTCCTGGCGCTCGACTTCGTCGTCTCCATGGTTGCGCCCAATCTGATCGGTCCGATGCAGACCCCGTCCGGCAACACGATGGCGCGCATCCGCGACCCGATCCTTCATCACAACCTGGCGACGCGCTTCGAGGGCATCGATAGCTGGGGCGAGACCCGCTACCGGGTCGTTACCAACAGCCTCGGATTCAAGGACGCGACCACGCGCGAGGTCCCGCTGAAATCCGACACCTATCGGATTCTGTTGATGGGCGATTCCTTCACCGAAAGCGTCGGCGTCGAATACCCGGACACGTGGGCGGGCCTGCTCTATCGCGCCGGGCAAGAGCGCACGCCCAAGATCGAATTCCTCAACGCCGGCCTGGGCTCGTATTCGCCGACCATCTACTACGCCAAGATCAAGCACCTGATCGAGATCGGCCTGAAGTTCGACGAGGTCGTGGTGCTGCCCGATCTGTCGGACATCCAGGACGAGGCCTGGTTCTACTTCTGCTACGACGAAATTCCGGAGTACCGCGCCCATTGCGATCCGACGAAGTCAGAGAACTACTTCATGGACCCGCGGGCGCCGACGTACTTGCAGAGGCATTTCATGCTGACCGACCGGCTGCGCGTGCTGCTCAAGCAGCGTCTCCGGTCCTGGTCGGGCAACCAGAAGCGTCTGATCCTGACGCCCAACAGCCGCACTGGCTGGGTCTTCCCCGGAAACAATCTCGATGCGATCTACACCCCGCTCGGCGTCGACGGCGCCATCAAGCGGGCGACGCGCCACATGCAGGCGCTCGCCGACCTGCTGGCTGCGCATCACATTCCGCTGACGGTCGCCGTCTACCCGTGGCCGGTCCAGCTTGCGCAAAACGACCGCGACAGCCGCGAGGTCAAGATCTGGCGCGACTTCTGCCGGAACAACTGCAAGGCGTTCATCAATCTCTTCCCGGATGTGTTCGCGGCCAAGGATGCGCACCCCGACTGGTACGAGCGCTACTTCTTTTTCGGCGACGACCACTATTCGGCGGAAGGTAACCACTTATTCTTCCAGGCCATCGAGCCGCATCTGCTGCCGAAGACGTAGCACCCAGATCTGGCGCGCGACCGATCAATCCAGCTCGAACTCTTCGACGTAGCTGATCTTCAGCGCGGGGTCCTGCTCGTCCTTGCGCAACACGCAGTTGCCGACCACCAGCAGATCGAGCTCGTTGCCCATGAAGCAACGGAACGCGTCCTCCGGCAGGCACACGATCGGCTCGCCGCGGACGTTGAAGCTGGTGTTGACCAGGACCGGACACCCGGTCAGCGCCTTGAAGCGCGCCAGCAGCCGGTGGAACAGTGGATTGGTGTCGGCGTCCACGGTCTGCACCCGCGCCGAATAATCGACGTGGGTGACCGCGGGAATCTCCGAGCGCGCCACGTTGAGCTTGTCGATGCCGAACAGCGCCTGCTCGGCGTCCGTCATGGCGCGGCGGCGGTCCTTCCGCACGTCCGCGACCAGCAGCATGTAGGGGCTGTCGGTGTCGAGCTCGAACCAGCCGGCAACGTCCTCGCGCAGCACCGACGGCGCGAACGGCCGGAAGCTCTCGCGGTACTTCACCTTGAGATTGAGATTCTTCTGCATCGAGGGCGAGCGCGGATCGCCGAGGATCGAGCGCGCGCCGAGCGAGCGCGGGCCGAACTCCATGCGGCCCTGGAACCAGCCGACCGCCTGCTGGCCGGCCAACGCCTGCGCGCTCAGCTCGATCATCTCGTCGTCCGAAACCGCGCGGAAGCGCGCGCCGGCCGCCGTCAGCCGCCGCTCGATGTCGGCCTGCGCGTATTGCGGACCGAGCAGCGAGCCCGCCATGCCGTCGCGGCCGTTGACGGTGCGCGGCTTGCCTTCGAACAGATGCACCGCGGCAAGCGCTGCGCCGACCGCGCCGCCGGCGTCACCCGCGGCCGGCTGGATCCAGACATTGTCGAAGGCGCCGTCACGCAGCAGCTTGCCGTTGGCGACGCAATTGAGCGCGACGCCGCCGGCGAGGCAAAGATTGCGGCTGCCGGTCCGCTTGGCGAGGCCGCGGGCGAGCCGCAGCACCGCCTCCTCCAGCACCGCCTGCACCGACGCCGCGATGTCCATGTGGAACGACGTCAGCAACGACTCCGGCCCACGCACCGGCTGGCCGAACAGCGCCGCGAAGCGGTCGTTGGTCATGGTCAGGCCGGTGCAATAGTCGAAATACGACATGTCGAGCCGGAACGAGCCGTCCGGCTTCAGGTCGACCACGTTGTCGAGAATGATCTGCGCGTATTTCGGCTCGCCGTAGGGCGCGAGCCCCATCACCTTGTATTCGCCGGAGTTGACCTTGAAGCCGATGTAATAGGTGAAGGCCGAATAGAGCAGGCCGAGCGAGTGCGGGAAGTGAATCTCCTGGAACATTTCGAGCTTATGGCCGTCGCCGATCGCGGCCGAGGTGGTCGCCCACTCGCCGACGCCGTCCATCGTCAGCACCGCGGCCTGCTCGATACGGCGAGGGATAGAACGCCGACGCCGCGTGGCTGAGGTGATGCTCGCAGAACAGCAGCCGATCCTTGTCGACCTCGCCGAACCGCTCGAGCTCGTCCCGCAGCAGCTTCTTCTGGAACAGCTTCTCCTTGAGCCACACCGGGATCGCCATGCGAAACGACTTGAACCCGCGCGGCGCCATGGCGATGTAGGTTTCGAGCAGCCGCTCGAACTTCAGGAACGGCTTGTCGTAGAAAACGATCTTGTCGATCTCGCCAAACCCGACCTTGCCCTCTTCCAGGCAGTACGAAATGGCGTGGCTCGGAAATGACGGGTCGTGCTTCTTGCGGGTGAAGCGCTCCTCCTGGGCCGCCGCGACAATGCGGCCGTCCTCGACCAGCGCCGCCGCGCTGTCGTGATAGAACGCCGAGAGGCCGAGGACACGCACGGGCGCGACTAGAACAGCGTGTAGATGAAGGGCGCAATGGCCATGCCCTTGGTCAGCACCACGAGGCCGCCGAACACCACCATCATCACCAGGATCGGCAGCAGCCAGAATTTCTTGCGGACCCGCATGAAGCGCCACAGCTCGGCCAGGAAATCCATTCGCACGCTCTCCTAAAACTGATCTTTCATGGTCTCGGCGGCGGGGCCGGGCGGGCGGGAAATCCAGTAGCTGTCGCTGCCGGGCTCGCGCTTCAGCCGCAGGATGTCCTTGCCGAGCAGCCGGAACACCAGGCCGGTCGGGAAAACGGTGACGAAGAAAATCAGCCCCATGATGATCGGATTGACGACATGGTGCAGCAGCAGGCCAAGCTTGAACCAGAGCTTGTTGAGGACGGTGAGGCTCGACGGAAAAAGCAAAGCCGCCGCCAGAAACACCGCCGCGATCCCGGCAAGCCAGGGCCATCGGGCGCCATGGTGCCACCAGTTGATCGCACCCAGGACCCCGAAGGCCGCCGCCATGACGAGGCCGAACGAACGGTTGGAACCGACGCGCACGGTCTCGGCGCGCGCATAGGTTTCGTGCATCGATTCGTTCATCGAAGGGCTACTGATCCATTGGAGCGGGCGAAGGGATTCGAACCCTCGACCCCGACCTTGGCAAGGTCGTGCTCTACCCCTGAGCTACACCCGCATCCGTTGGGTATGGCGGCAATTCCCGCCAGAACGCTTTAGAGCCCGTTCCTATAGAAAAACCGCCAGACCTTTGCAACCACGGCGGAAAAACGTCACTAAAAGAGCATGGACACCGCCCTTCCGACCACCCCGGAGCAGCTTTTCGCGGCTCTTGACCGCCTCGGCATCGCCCACCCGACCGTCCGCCATCCGCCGCTGTTCACTGTCGAGCAGTCGCAAAGCCTGCGCGGCAGCATCGCCGGGGGCCATACCAAGAACATCGTCGGATTGCCTGACAAGGCGGTGTCCGAAGCCAAGGAGCGCGTGCGCGCCGCGCTGGTCGCCTCCGGCCTCGCGCTGCCCGCGCGCCGCATCACCATCAATCTCGCGCCGGCCGATCTGCCCAAGGAGGGCAGCCACTACGACCTGCCGATCGCGCTCGGCCTGATGGCTGCGATCGGCGCCGTGCCGCACGACGCGCTCGCGGGCTTCACCGTGCTGGGCGAACTCGGTCTCGACGGCTCGATCGCTGCGGTCGCCGGCTGCCTGCCGGCGGCGATCGGCGCCAACAGCCGAAACGAAGGTCTGATCTGCCCGGCCGCGAGCGGTCCGGAGGCGGCCTGGGCCAGCCCGGAGATGGAGATCGTGGCGCCGTCGTCGCTGATCCAGCTCGCCTGTCGCGGCCAAAGCCCGGCATCTGCGCCGAGCCCGAAGCCGCGACGCTCGATCTCGCCGACATTAAGGGCCAGGAGAGTGCCAAGCGCGCGCTCGAGGTCGCCGCCGCCGGTGGCCACAACTTGCTCATGAGCCGGCTGCCGGCGAATTGGAAATCCTAATGGCGACCGAGAGATGACCTCCGCTTTGCTCTAACATCGGTCACCAATTAACGTTGTTCGCGGAAGCGTATTGCTTCAACCTTCGTCGTTGTTAAATCCATCCCTGGCCATCTTGGCCTGGTAGACGCGCGGTTTCCTCCTGCCGCTCGTCATAGCCCCAAACGGGGCTGGTCGTTTGGAGGTGCAGCTCGCTGGAGGTTTCGCCAGCGTGGCACCTGTGCACGCGACCTGGGCCGCCCAGTTCGAGCGGCTATCTGTCAGGAGACACCTATGATTGTGATCGTGCCCCCCAAGAAAGGGGAAAAGTATCCGCTGTTTTTTCAGCGGCACGGACGTCTGCCCCTGTCGGCATTCCTGCAGTTGCACATGGAAAGTCGGACGGTGACGTTTGGCTACTTCGAGGACAATTCCGAACCGGCGTACGTCACCCTCGGACACGTGTTGTGGCGGCGAATAGACGCTCGGACCAGTCGCCGTGCCTCGACGAAGATCGCTCAAGAACTGCAGCCGCTCCTTGAACGTATTTGCGATGGCTATTCCGTCGATTGGGATGGGCATAACCACCGCGGCGCTCTCGATGACGATGCTCAATCGGCCGCCGAACAAATGACTGCACGCTTGAAGGAAACCTACGACAAACAAATCTGCGGTTTCTGAACCGCACGGCAGCAGCCCGTCGCATAAATCGACGGGCTGCTCGCGCGCCACGCCATGGCTGCTCGGCAGTCCACAACCGCGCACCGGTCCGACGGCCTTAACCCACTTCACAAATTAGTCCCTGCCTTGCCTCGGTATTCTTCGTATCTGGTGCTATGGAGTTTTTTCTAGCTCCTGCGGGTGGCCTGAAGCCACCGCAGCCCTCCGCCCTCGGCGGTAAAGCCATCGCCGCCCTCTGGCGGGTCCACCATCTTCACCCTGGCATTCCGCTGGGTTGGACGCTGTCGCGCGGTCTCGCGCGGCCGCTGGTGCACTTAAGGGAGAGAGAGCGATGTCAGGCTGCAATTTTGGTCCGCCCCACATAATCGCGGCGTCCGACTGGGTCCGCGACGCTGTCGCGTCGAGCGACGACGTTCAGGCAACCACGACCGATGCCGAGCTGGAACAGCTCGCGGTCGATTGGGCGCAGCAGGCGGAAGAGGAAAACGCCATCATCGTGGGAGACCTGCTGTCCCGGCTCCATGACTTGCGCGAATGGATTCGCGCGCAGCGGTACGACAGCCAAGAATGAGGCTTGCTCATTTTCAGTAAAGCTAACCAAAGCGGCCTCGGTGGGAGCACCGGGGCCGCTTAATTTTTAGCGGCCGAGCAACTATTCAGGCCGACAAAACGCGCTGCGAGGTCCTCGCGAAGCTTTTCGTCGTCCAAACCCATAAGGATCGAGCAAACGCCGGCGATACTGCGGGCAATCAAGACAAGGCCGAGTTCGGTGGCTGCCGGCGAATCGAAAACGGACCACCGACTGTTTGCGCTATGCGCGAAGAGTTTTGAGGCGCCGCGTATCTTCGGCAGCCTCTGCCAGCAACCACTCGCGGAACGCTGCGATTTTAGGAAGCGCCGACGTCGCCTTCGGACAGACGATCCAGTACGTGTTGGCCAACCCCAAGGACACGTCGAACGGTTTGACAAGACGGCCGTTGATCAAATCCCATGCCGCAAGAGCGGTGCGGGCTAGCGCAATGCCCTGGCCGTCGACGGCGGCATCGATCAACATGCTCGCACGGTTCAGAACCGGTCCGGGGACGGCGGCAGCAGTGACGCCGGCGGCCTCGAACCATCTGGACCAGTTCCTCCAGTCTTCGAGACGCAGCAAGGGAAACTTCAGCAGATCCGCTGCTTTCGTGATGCGGTTGCGCCCCGAAACAAGCTTGGGCGCACAAACCGGAAAAAGCCGTTCCGAGCAAAGACGCACCGCATTGAGTCCGGCCCAATTGCCGTCGCCATGCCGGACCGCAAGATCGACATCCTCGCGTGCGAAATCGACGTGCTGGATCGTCGCGGACACGCGGAGGTCGATGTCGGGATGGGCTTCGGCAAAGCGACCGAGCCGATTCACAAGCCACTTTGCGGCGAAGTCAGGTGACGTGCTGACCGTCAAAACTCCGGAGGTCTGGCGCTGCACAAGACGCTCCGTGCCAACGGCAATCCGATCCAGCGCATCGCGGACCACAGCAAGATATTCGCGACCGGCTTCGGTGATCACCAACCGCTGGCGCTCGCGATTGAACAGCTTGACCCCGAGTATTTCCTCCAGCGCCTTGACCTGATGGCTCACCGCTCCCTGGGTGACATTCAGCTCTTCAGCCGCCCGGGTGAAGCTCTCGCTCCGCGCCGCAGCCTCGAAAGCCTTGAGGGCATTCAGCGGTGGCAAGCGCCGAAGCATCGCGCACCTTTCATGAGGAAAACTAAGTCAGATTAGGGCAGCATCGCGCAATGGGCAAGAATATGCCCGTAAGTTGCCGATTTCTATCGCCGGAGCGTCACTCCGGAGCCACTCCAAGTTCATGAGATAAATCTAATGCCAGGCCCGAGAAACGATGCTTTGCTGACAGGTTCGCCGCGGCGATACAAAGGCCTGCTTCCGGGCCCTTAACGCAGCCGCCCGGCTCTTGAGGACGCTGTCGTCTCAAGTGCTGCTCCGGTCCCACTTAGGGATGGGGGCACCTATGACTCAAAGCGACTCGATCTCTTCATCATCCGTCGGAAGCGCCGCACCGCGCCCGCCGGCTTCGCGAACCAAGCTCCTGCTTGAAGGGCCGATTCTGCCTACACTGCTGCGGCTTGCAGCACCCAACGTACTCAACCTGCTGGCCTTCGTTGGCGTAATCGTATTCGACGGGTTCTTTCTCGGGCGCATCGGAACTGATGCACTTGCAGGCGCCTCACTCGCGTTTCCCTTTGTGATGCTCGTTCTGCAAACCACCAACAGCGGCATGGGCGCCGGTGTCTCGTCTGCCGTTGCGCGCGCCCTCGGCGCCGGCAAGCGCGAACGTGCCGATGAGATCGTGTTTCACGCCTTTCTGTTGGCACTCGCACTTGGTGTCATCTTCTCAATCGTGATGTTGCTGGCGGCCCCGTTCATCTTTCAATGGATGGGTGGACGCGACAAAATGCTGGCGGACGCGCTCGCTTACGCAAACGTCGCACTCGGCGGTGCCATTTGCATCACCGTACTCAATCTCCTCGGCAACGCCGTTCGCGGCACGGGCAACATGAGCCTGCACGCGGGCGTGCTGGTTGGCTGCGTGGTCGCGCACATCGCAATGTCGCCTGCGCTGATCTTCGGCTGGGGCCCCATTCCGGCGCTTGGGCCCGCCGGCGCCGGCTGGGGTCTCGTCATCCCCTTCGCCGTCGGCAGCCTCATCATGATCGCCTACCTGCGCTCCCCACGTTCGATCGTGCGGCTCAACTTCCGCGGCATGGCGCCGCGATGGGAGATATTTGCCGACATCCTCAAGGTCGGCGTTCCCGGCCTGGTGAACACGGCAATCACCAATCTGTCGGTCGTGGTGCTGACGGGCATCGCCGGGCAGTTCGGTCCGCAAGCTGCCATCGGCTACGCCATGGGCGCGCGCCTCGAATACATCATGCAGCCGGTGGCGTTTGGCTTCGGCACCGCGATTGTCGCGATGGTCGGGACGAACTGGGGTGCACGGCAGTATGGCCGCGCTCGCCGGATCGCGTGGACCGGCGCGATCACGACGGCCATCGTGTGCGGGACGATCGGATTGATCGTCGCGCTGCAACCCGGCCTTTGGATCGGTCTGTTCAGCGATGACCCCGAGGTGGCGCGCTATGGTGCCCTGTATCTCCATATCGTCGGACCGGCTTACGTGTTCTTCGGGCTCGGTCTCGGGCTGTTCTTCGTGAGCCAAGGCTTCGGTCGTGGCGTTGCAGCCATGAATGCCAACGCGGTGCGTCTGATTGCGAGCGCCGGCGCAGGGCTTGCAGCGGTGTACGCGTTCGATCTCGGCGTCGCGGGCTTCTGTGCCGCCGTTGCCGCCGGCTTCTGTCTATACGCCGCGCTGCTCGTCTATTCCGTGCTTCGCGTTAGGCCGCCCGAACCTGCGGCGGCCTAACGACGGCCTTTAACCGGGCTCTCCGCGCACGCGCTAACCACAGTGCCAACGCCCAGGGTGAAAGAGCCCTCGGCACACCAATCAAGTGAATCTCAGAAGCCAATCCGAAGGAGTACCAACTCATGAATCGCTCATGCGTATCCGGTCTGTTGGCAGGCGCTATTGGCCTTATTGGAATGGCGCAAGCGGTTGGTCAGCAGGTGTGCAGGCCGACGTTGGCTGTAACGGAGGTCAAGTTTTCGAAGTGGCAACTCCCCTCGATGGAGCGGAGATGGACTGCGGTCGTGTCGGTCGATGCGTCACGTTGCGCGGTGAACTCCGGAGGCTACTTCGAGATGGGGTTCTCGCGTCTGAAGGAAAACGGAATGGAGCTCGAATTTCGGGAGCAGTTCATATGGCTGCCGCCTTCGGTGCTGGTCGGGGTAGATTTCTGGGCTGACGAAGCGGTCGAGCGCTATTGGGTCGACAACGTCACGCCGTGCACCTGCCGCGATTGATGAAAACCATTCACAGCTTCAACCGCAGCCGGTCGACGACTCGGCGGGCGATCTCTGCCGGCGCCTCGTCGGGGATCGGGAACACCGAACTGACGTTGATCTCACCGAGCACGTAGCTGTCGACCCCGTCGGTGCCGGGCGGACCGAGCATGAAGTCCGCGTCCCAGATCATCGGTAGGTCGTGCCGCGGGATGTCCAGTGAGGAGGTCAGTTGCGGCATCCACTCGTCTTCCATCAACCGGCGCAGGCGCTGGAAGCGCGGGTCGGCATTTGAGGTGTAGAGCCGGGGTCCGGCCTCGGCACGCGAAGCCGGTGCGTCGATAAGGGCTCTGACCTTCTGGTGGCCAAAGCCGGCGCAGCGGTCGCCTGCCATGTAGCAGCGCACCACACCTTCGCTCAGGCGCGCCTGGAACGGCTGATCGATCACGCAGTCGTCTTCGAAATACTCGACGCACCGTTCGAGAAACTCGTCCAACGCCAGTTCCTCCGATGCGTCCTTGGTGGCATCCAGCACGCGTACCATCGGTCCGTTGCGTGGACTTGCTAGCATCTCGACCTTCCAGACGCCCTGGCCGCCGTTGCCGCGATTGCGCTTGATCACGCGCGGGCCCGAGGCGAGTCGCGCCGGCAACTCGGCGCGCATCGCCTCGATCGTTCGATAGAGGGCCGTGTCGCAGCCCCAACTCATCGTGCGGGTACGATGCAGCACCTCCTTGGTGCCCATCTTGAAGATCACATCGGGATGGGCGCTCACCCAGACGCCACGCGCCGCGACGTCGCGCAGCAGTGCGTCGAGATTGGCGCGGTTGCGCCCTTCGTGAATCGGGTTGACCCAGACGAGCACGCCGTCGAGCGCGAGCAGTTGTGCGCGCACAGCGTCGAGGACGTCGTCTTCATAGACCACCGGTTCCGCGTCGACGCCGACCTCGGCGAGCGTCGCGAAGACGGCCTTGAACCGGCTGGTCTCGGGCGTGGCGCTGCGCCGCGCTGCCTCATCGCCCCGCCATAGGATTGCGATGCGGCCAAGGCGAGCTGTGGGCTCAGACATGGAAAACGACTTCGCATTCATGATCCTAGAACGTTGTTGGAGCCCGTCATGGCTAAGGGAGGTTTCGGATTTCGATCTGGTCGAACCGCGTCACGCTGTCGGCCTTGGTCCAGAGCGCGACGTGGCCCGGACCCATGAAGGTCCGATCGTTCGCGGTGAACAGCTGCTTTCCGTCAAACATGATCGCAAAGCGCTCGCCCTCGGCGCGTAGACCAAGCGTGTGCCAGTCGCCAGCCGTCACCTTGACGTTCGCGCCTTCCAGCTGTTCGCGCCTGCCTTTGACCACGCGGTAGAAGCGGACATTGTCCTCCAGCGCATTGGCACGCACGACGTAATAATTGTCGGCGTCGCTGAGCCGCACCACGATGCCGCCGGCCTGGTCGACTTTGCCGGCTACCGCCTTGAAGCGGACCGTCACATCCACATTGCCGGCGGATACCTGTTTGTGAATCGCCAGCGGGAAACGGTAGTCGGTGGTGTCTATGCTGGTCTGCTCGATAGCGTGCCCGCGGGCCGCTGACGCGTCGGCGACCACCGCCCATTGCGCTGGTGCGCCCTGTCCGGTGCGCCCGAAATCGAATTCGGCGGGCGCTGTTCCGACTGTCATCGTTTCAATTGAAATCATGATCGGACTCGTTTTGCTGTGAGAGGCGGCGTCTTGTGCGGGGGCCGGGCAAATGCCGCAGAACAAGATGATGACGGCAATAGCACCGGAGTATTTCATCTGAGGACCCTTCGATGGCGTCCAGCTAGACGGTCACTGTTTGAGGTACTGGAGGACCTGAGCGCTGTCTTTCTTTATGGCCGCTTGTTCGGTCGCATCGAAGAAATTGCAAAGTGCGGCCCACTGAATTGCTTCGGCGTCTTTGCCCTCCTTCGCCTTCTGCCGCGCCATCTTGATCAGGGCCGCAGCGGTGTCGCTGCCGCGGGATTCGCCGTTTGGCATGATGGTAAGCCGCGCAGTGTCCTCGGGGCGTTCGTTGTCGGCCTCGCAGGCCTTGACTGCCGAAACTCCATCAGCGCGACTGGCCGTTGGCGCTGCGAGCCACAACAGAATTGCAAGTAAGCCCACCCAACTTTTCGCCGAAACCATGCTGTGCTCCAATCGCTGCGATCACTTTGCTCGATGATCCAGGCTGCCCATTTGCCGTAAGGGAAAGCCAAATGTCATTCCCGCGCGGACTTCGTTGAAGGTGCGGTCGTTCGTAAGACCGTGACGTAGTCCGACGTCGAAACTGAGATTGTCGCGAACCTGCCAGATGGCGCCGATCAAACCGGATATCGTGTGCGATTGGCCGAATTCCTCTTCGTAGAAGATCTCCGCGACCGGCCGCACCGTCCATTTCGACGGTCCTTCCAGGATCGTGCCGACAAAGACGTCGCCATGTTGATCGCGCGTCAGCGAAGCCGCCGCGTTGAAATGGACCGCGCCCCAATCCCAGCGTTGCGAAACGATGCCCGCCACGCTGGCGCCGAATCCGGTGTTGCCGATCGTATCCGGGAAGAGAACGCCGAATTCGGTGGCGACGCTCGGCCCCGACTTGTCCTGAAGGCTTCCCGGCACGATGACATGCTTCAGGAATGCGCCTGCCTGCGTCAGGCTGCTGGGGCCGCCGGCGGTCAGCGGCGTTTCGACCTGTCCTTGCAGGATCGCTTCCCAGTTCTTGGCGAAGCCGTAGTTGATCACGGTTGCCGGCGCGATCAGCGTCGTCTGGGAGGATGCGCGCTGCGCCCCGGCCGGCTGGAGCTCGATCTCCATTTCGCCAGGCTCGGCGACCGCGGCATCGGTTCCATCGAAGGGTCGATAAGCAAGTGCAGGCTGCGATAGCGCCAACACGCTCGCGACCATGGAGGAGATGCCGACGCTCCATCGCAGACGACGAAACGCAGAGCTTTGGCGAACGGTGCACATGATCGAGTTGCTTTACTGTACCCGCAGTGCTCACGGTGTTGCGCGATATACCCAGATGGCCGCCGGCGCTCCCGCGCTGGCGCGGACCGCGAGAAACAGACGGTCCAGTTCGGGGACGAACAACGAGGTGCGCGCACCCGACACGGTGGGAATGCGCGCTACCCGGCGATAGGCAGCCTTCTCGGTGTCAAATACGTCCAACGCGCCGCTTCCGCAGCTCATGTAGACGCGGTGGCGTTTTGCATCGACGAAAACATCGTCGGCGTCGCCACATGATTCGACATTCGCGACCGGGGAGCCGTCCCGTGCGGAAAACACACCGAGTGTGGCGGGGCTGCGGAACGCCACCATCACGTGCTGGCTGTCGTCGTCGAGCGCCATCGGAAAATTGCCGCCGCTTTTGAGAGGCCAGCTAGCCGTCTGTTTGCCGGTATTGCGATCGACGACTGCAATCTCCCGTTTTTGCGGGACGTTGACAAAAATCTGCGCGGAAGAGCGCGCGAGCTGGAAACCTTCCGGATGAGCCTTGAGAGGAATGTTTGCGGTCTTGCTGGCCGTCGCCGGGTCTATCACGGCGAGCGCACCATTCCCGTATCCGACAAAGACCTGATTGCTCGCCACATCCACGCGAATGTTGTCGGCATCTTCTCCGAGATCGATACGGCCGGCCGGTTCATAGGTGTCAGCCCGGAAAATTCTGACCGATCCGTCGCCCGCATTGGCG
Source organism: uncultured Alphaproteobacteria bacterium (assembly GCA_963785665.1). Classification (GTDB taxonomy): domain Bacteria; phylum Pseudomonadota; class Alphaproteobacteria; order Rhizobiales; family Xanthobacteraceae; genus Z2-YC6860. The sequence goes on along the minus strand of CAWAWF010000004.1, from coordinate 239,152 downwards.
ACGTAGATCATATCGCTCGATGGCACGTAGGCGACGCCTTGGGGTTCCTTGAGCCCCGTGATGACGTGCACCACCTTGCGTTCCTTGAGATCGACCACGCCCACCGTGTTGTTGCCCAATTCGGCAACGAACAGCCGCTGCCGTTTCGGATCGATGGCCATGTGATCGATCCGGCCGCTGACGTCACCGAGAGGGATCTTGGCCTCCAGTGTCAGGGCCGGCTCAACTGACTCGAGCCCGAACTCCGGTAGTCCCGGCGAGCATCGTTGCGATCCCACAGATCGCCGAGATGCGCCAAATCGCTTTGGCGAGATGCTGCAAGTTCTCATGATCGATCTCACTCGCTCACCGAAGGAACCGCGTCACGCAACCTGTCCGGTCACCAGGTAGTAGACGACGCCGATCGCGGCGCAGGTCCCGAGAACCGCGATCATGTTGATCTTGAACCGGAACACCGCAATGAGCGCACCGAGCGTCAACAGAAGCGATGCAACATTGATCGAGGCCGGCACGGGCACATCGATCGTCATCCCGCCCCAATGCACTGCCGTGAGTTCGCGAAACAGCACATGCAGCGCAAACCACACGGCCAGATTCAGCACCACGCCGACGACAGCGGCGGTGATGGTCGCCAAGGCGGCGCTCCACGCCTTGTTCTCCCGCAGCGCCTCGACATAAGGCGCTCCGAGGAAGATCCAGAGAAAGCAGGGCACGAACGTCACCCAGGTGGTGAGAATGCCGCCGAGAGTGCCGGCGAGCATGGGGTGCAGCGAACCCGGATCACGGTAGGCAGCCATGAAGCCGACGAACTGGAGAACCATGATCAGCGGACCGGGCGTGGTCTCGGCCATGCCGAGGCCATCCAGCATCTCTCCGGGCTTCAGCCATCCGAACGTCTGCACCGCTTCCTGCGCGACGTAGGCCAAGACGGCGTAGGCGCCGCCGAACGTCACCACGGCCATCTTCGAGAAGAACACGGCGATCTGGCTGAACACGTTGCCAGGCCCCAAGCCGACAACGAGCAGGAGCACCGGAACGATCCAGAGCGTGAGGAAGACCGCCGCGATCTTCAGCGACCATGCCGTCGTCGGTCGGGCGTGTTCCGGCATCTCCTCGCCAAGCGCGCTGTCGGCGTCCGCTGAAGTTGTCGTGTCCGGAGCTGCCGTGACCGCCGCCGACCGCGAATGTCTTGTTGCCTGCGCGCCCGCCGAGATATCCGATGATCGCCTGCGGCCAGAATGATGATCGGGAATGGAACCGAAAAGAAGAAGATCGCCACGAACGCCAGCGGCGGCGAGCGCAATCATGGTGTTGTTCTTGAGCGATCGCTTCCCGATCCGGACGACGGCCTCAAGCACGATGGCCAGCACCGCCGCCTTCAGTCCGAAAAACAACGCCTGCACAACGCCGACGTTTCCGAACGCCGCGTAGATCCAGCTCAGGACCATGATGCAGACGAAGCCGGGCAGGACGAACAGCGTGCCGGCGACCAAGCCGCCCTTGGTCTTGTGAAGCAGCCAGCCGATGTAGATGGCCAGCTGCTGCGCCTCCGGACCGGGCAACAGCATGCAGAAGTTCAGAGCGTGCAGGAATCGCGGTTCTCGCCGATCCATTTCTTCTGCTCGACCAGAATGCGGTGCATGACCGCGATCTGCCCCGCCGGCCCGCCGAAGCTGAGCGCCGCGACCTTGGCCCATGTGACGGTGGCTTCGCGAAAGCTGATGCCGTGCGACGGCACCTCGCTTACGGCGGTTCTGGCGGATTCCGCGGTGGTCACGATTGCATTCCTCTGTTCACCTTCCTCGGATCCTGCGGCCGGCAATGCCGCAGGCAGATTTCGTAATTGGTCCTGCACGCGTCCTTCGAGTGAGCCTTCGTGCAGGCCAGAAGTCCTCGCGGCAACGCTTTGCACTCATCCATTGGTGACGCCGAGGCTGCGCTGGCGAGAGTGCAGCCGGTCAGCAGCGGCAGGATAGAGGCGAAGATCCTGACCACAGCGCTAGTTCATCTTGCTGGCGGTCTTGTCGAGCGCCGCGCGCAGACCGCGTGCGAGCTTGATCGGCGTCGTCGTTCGCCCAGAAGTGCATGAAGATGATGCGCGGCTGCTCGGTCAGCATGTGACTGTGGATCGCCGTCACCTCGATGCCGTTGGTGCGGAGCGCCTTCACCACCGGATTGACCTCCGGACCGATAAGCACGAAGTCGCCGGTGATCGCGGCCTTGCCCGCCCCGGTCGGCTGGAAGCCTATGCCGGTGTTGACGCCCATCGGCCCGGGCGGCGTCAACTGCATGCCGTTCTCGGTGACCGGATCGCGCCGCGGCACGGCGATCTGGTACACGCCGCCGTTCGCCTGCCCTTTGGCTCCGATGATCTGGTCGATCTGCGCCGTGTCGAGGTCGACCGGAGGCTGCGAAGCCGGCGCTGCCGGCGCCGTCATCGGCGTCTTGCTCTCGGAGAGCCCGTCTCGGATCGCGTTGGCGAGCTTGACCGGATCGCCGTGTCCGCCGACGTGCATGTAGAAGGTCGCGGGGCTGGCGCGTAGCAGATGATTGTGGACTGCGGTGATCTCAAGTCCGTTGGCGATCATCTTGGCCATCACCGGGTTGATCTCGGTCTCCAGCAGGACGAGGTCGCCCATCACCATCGCCTCGCCGTGCATCGGCTTGAACGCGACCCACCCACCCAGCGCGAGGCCGGGCTTGATCGTGACGCCGTCGAGTGTCACGGCGAGGTCGGACCTGCGCGGAAAGCATAACGATGCACATCGGCGGTGACGGCGGCCTTGCGACCCAAGGCCGTGTCCACGGCGGCCCAATCCGGTTCCTGAGCCACGGCAGCGCCGCCGTATCCGACTGCAATGCTGGCGATCATGAGAAAACTAGCGATACGCATCAGACTCTCCTTTTCTGGGCTCGCGCCCTGCTGCGTTGCCCCCCGAAACTTTCAATATTCGACGCTAAACTCACGTCCGGCCTCCCAACTGCATCCGGCACCAAGTGTAGAACGCGTCGTACATGACCATTCCGTGTTTCAGCATTTCGTGGTCGTCGGGAAAGTTGCTCGACAGGCCATAGGAGATGGCGAGCAGGCCCTCGCACTGCGGCGTCAGATCGGGACGCGATGTGTCGGCGCCGCGCACGATGGTCGCCAGGCGATCGAGCGCGGGATCTTGAATTCCGTAGGCATCGACGATGGCATCGAACGAGCAACGGTCGCCGACATGCCCGAACTTTACGTTGTCGATGTCGTACGGCGTGCCGCCGACGTCGGCGGCCACTTTCGAAACTTCGGCGGCGGGAACATAGATGAATTCGGCTTCGGGATTGACGAACCGGCTGATCAGCCATGGGCAGGCGATGCGGTCGATCTTGGGATGCTCGCGAGTCACCCACTTGTTCTCGGATGCGTCCCGCTTGCGCCGGGTCGGCAACTTGCGCTCCTGCCACCCGGCGATGCCGCCTTCGAGATAGGAGGCCGTCATGCCGACGCCTCGCAATGTCGAAGCCACGCCCTGACTGACTTCATGACCGTGAACGCAGTAAGCGACGATCGGCCTGCCCGCGGGCAAAGCGTTTCGCCACTTCGAGACATCATCCGGGAGGCGCCGCGCCGCGCCGATGATCAGCAATTGGCCGGCATCGAACGCCTCGCGTCGGCGCACATCGATCAGCAGCGGCGCTTTTGCCGTGCCCAGACGCGCGTAGAGATCTTCCGGTGAAACGGGGAGGGCATTGACGTCCATGTGCAATCTCCTCGAAAATCGAGAGTTGCACAGAGCTTGGACGTGAGAGGCCCGTCTGACGGGGAGCCTGTGTATCCCCGTGCCGCCAAACTATTCCGGCGCAACTGCTGGCGCAACCCCCCGCGAGAATTCGGCAGGCCCGCGTGTCGTCGGTGGGATACGCCGTCGCCGCCAGCTTGAATGTAGCGGCGCTTGTTCCCTAAGATGGCTTACGGGGGCGTCGCAGCCTCCCCGTCAAGTGGGCCGACCCCATGCAAGTGCTGCTCGCTCCGGCATTGGAGAGCGGGCATGGAGTTGGGCCTCGATCTGTTTCTGTTTCTCGCTGCGACATTTGCCGCTGCATTGTTAGCTGGGCTTGCAGGCTTCGCCTTCGGAATCGTTGCCGCTTCGGCCTGGCTGCACATCCTCACCCCGATTCAGACGGCTACGCTGATCGTCTGGTACGGACTGATCGTGCAAGGTTATGCGGTCTGGAAGTTGCGTCATGCGATCCGATGGAACCGGATCGCGCCGATGGTTCTGGGCAGCGCATGCGGAATCCCGATCGGCGTGTACGCACTTTCGTCGACCAATCCCCGGGTCCTGCACGTCGTAATCGGCGTGGTACTGATCGCCTACGGCATCTACGGCCTGCTGCGCCCAACCATGCGACCGGTCACGGCGGGCGGCGCATGGGCGGATGCCGGAGCTGGGTTGTTCAACGGCATACTCGGTGGCGCCACCGGTTTCGCGGGCATCGTGGCAACGATCTGGACCCAATGGCGTGCGTGGCCAAAGGACCAGCAGCGCGCCGTGTTTCAGCCCGTCGGCGTCGCGACATTCATCATGACTGCACTCTGGCTCGGCGGCCAAGGCGCTGCCACGCGCGATGTCTGGTGGTTGTTCGCCTGTGGACTGCCTGTCCTGCTGGCCGGGACATGGGTGGGCCTGCGGCTATTCGGCAAGATAAACGAAGCGCAATTCCGCATCGTCGTGCTTGTACTGCTCATCGCTTCCGGATTGGCATTGCTGTGGCGGTAGCAGTGCGCGAGTTGACTCTCGATCTTCTTTCGATCAAATAGCCGTCATCGGGTTTGATTGCAGTCACCCGGTAAATCTAAGGCATATCGCCCAAGCACTGCTCTTTGCCCGCTCGCCGGGCCGAGGGCTTTTGGCGGATGTCCTAGTCTCCCAACAGACCGAGATCGGCAGCGGCATGGAGGATATCCATGCTTACGAAGGCTTGGCGTTCGCTCGCCACGGCCGCGGTGTTCTTTGCTCTGGCGCCAACGCCAAACGGGCACGCTGCGGAAATCAGATTGGTATCGGCTGCGGCGATGCAGTCCGTTTTCAAGGAGATTGGTCCGGCGTTCGAACGCTCTTCCGGACACAAGCTCGTCATTCATTACGGAACGATCGGCGCTATCAATCAGTGGATTCTGGCCGGCGAAGAAGCGGACTTCGTCATCGGCTCCTCACAATCGATGCCGGCCCTGGTGTCGGGGGGCAAAGTCAACGCCGACTCGCCGGCTGCAATCTGCAAGACCGGCATCGGTATTGTCGCCGCCGAGGATTCCCCGGTCGCGAGGATTGCGAACGTTGAAGACTTCAAACGCGTGCTGATCGACGCGAAAGCGATCGTCTATGCGGACCCGGTGCGGGGCGGGGCAGCCGGCATCCACGTGGCCAAGATGATCGAGAAGATGGGCTTGACCGAGCAACTCAAGCCGAAGCTGCGCTTGGCCGCCGGCGGCGACATCACGGAGGTCACGTTGGCTCTGGGGCAGGGCGCGGTGGGCATGACGCAGATCAGCGAAATTGCCGAGAAGAAAGGCGCAAAGCTCCTCGGACCATTTCCCGATGAACTGCAGAACTACACCGTGTTCGTAGGCGCCGTGCCGGTCGCGGGCAAACAATCCAAAGCCGCCGAAGACTTCGTGAACGTTCCTCAAAGAACCGGCCGCCGTTGCCGTCATCAAGGCCAAGGGCATGCAAGTCGACTGACAGAATTACGCGCCGGGTTCGGATCGCAGTCACCCGGCTTCGAAAAGGCATTCCGCCCAAGCGCTGCAATTCGGCTCGCAGCGGTGCACAGCACCGCTGACTGCCGACGATTGTTCGGAGGTCCAGCTATGTCTCAGACCCAGACGAAAATGGAAGTCATCGACTTTCATTGTCATCACGTACCATCCCGCTTCGAGCTGACGGCCGCCAAGGCGGCGCCGGCAAGCCAGCGCGCCCGATGGGATGCGATCGCGCGGAAGCTGTCCGACGAAGATCTTCTGTTGAAGGATATCCGGGACGGTCTGCTCGCCGGCCGCGTGGTCAACATAGGCCGTATCGGCGGCGAGCCGCTTGGGCTTGATATTGAAGCGCTCCTCGGTCCGCTCAATCATGGTCTTTGCCGCGCCGACTTCGGCCTGGCGGATGGCGCGCGACGCCTCCACGTCCATGATGATGCCGAACCTCACGTCGATCAGGTAGTTGTCGGCGTAGGCAAAGAACGCCGGTCCGCGCATCGCCCCCGTCCATTGTGCCGCTGGATCGGACGGCGACACGAACTTCGGCGTGACGTCGCTCGCCGCTCCGAAGGCAGCGGCATCAAGCGTTGCCATGTACTCCTTCACAGCACGGCTCGCTTTCTCCGGGGCACGGTTCTTGTCCCAATCTTTGCCCGGGATCGACCGCTGCTTGTTGGCGTCCGCGGCAATCAGACTGGCATCGACCGCAAAACCTTCTCCTCCGACTAGCCCGGCCGCAATACAGGCCTCAACGACACGCTCGAATACCTGGCGGAAGATGTCGCTGTCACGGAAGCGTTGATTGCGGGCACGGGAAAAGGCCGAGTGATCCGGAAGCTTGTCCTCAATGCTCAAGCCGCAGAACCAGCGGTACGCCAGGTTGACCTGGACCTCGCGGCACAGCATCCGCTCCGAGCGGATCGCGAATGCGTAGCCGACGACCAGCATCCGGATCATCAGAACCGGATCGACCGAGGGCCTGCCAATCTTGGGATAATAGGGCGCCAGCTCACCATGCACCCATGACAGATCGAGCACACCAGCGAGCCCGCGGACGGCGTGATCGTCCGGGACGGCCTCATCAAGCCGAAACGAATAAAACAGTTGCTCCTGCTCGCGCTCCAGACGCCCCATCATCGTCCGCTCCCGCCATCATCAATCCATCGACGGGTGAATCATGGTTCGCGGCTAACGGCAAAGGACTTCTGTAACAAAATCGGTAGAGTCGAGATGTGGCGCGGTGGCTGTAGGTAGAACGTATCTGTTGCCGCCTCTTTCGTCTGGCGGTGCCTCAATGGTTCGACCATGGCTCCGTTTCCACATCCCGCTCATCGAACCGGACGTGCAGCTCTCCCGCATCCGGCTCTCGGACAAGACTTCACGCCTTCACCCACGGCACGTCGTGCCCAAGCCGGCTCAGACGTACGAGCCCGAAGTGCCCGTAGAGGTGCGGGAGTGGATAGGTCCCGCCCTTACGTCGTCTGACTTTGTGCTTGGTGCGCAACCACCGGCGCAACCGCACAGCGGTGTAGTTGTCGAGCGCACGGTACGCTTTGCTGACGGTGCCTACTTGGAAGTAGTTCGCCCATCCGCGCAACGTGCGGTTCAGCTTCTTCACCAACTCCGTGGTCTCTTGCCAGGTCCCCGATCGGGCGGTCAGCGCATGGACTTTCTCGACCATGCGCTTGATGCTCTTCTTCGATGGCCGGTGCCCCAGGCGCGCCTGGCCGGTTCTCGCTGAATACATTCGCCCAAACGTGTACCCCAGGAAGTCGAACTCCTCTTCCGGGACCTTGCAGATGCGTGTCTTCTCCTCGTTGACCGTCAGCTTCAGCTTGCCCATGATCTCGCGCAGTCGCTGCAACGCCTCTTCGGCTTTGCCCTTCCGGCACAGGATCACGAGATCGTCGGCGTAGGTCACGATGCGAGTGCCGAGGCTTTGCTCCAGCCCGAGCTTCTTCCATCCCAACACGAACCGGCGCATGTACAGATTCGCCAGCAACGGTGAGATGGGTGAGCCCTGCGGGATGCCGCGCCGCTTGTCCTGGGCCTCGGTCGTGCGTGTCTTCCGTCCTCGATCGTCGGTTTCTTCCACGGGGCATTCCAGCCACATCTTGATCAGATGCAGCACGCGCCGATCAACGATACGGCGCGCTACCGACTTCAACAGTTCGGCGTGGGGGATGCTCCCGAAGTAGTCCGCGAGGTCGGCGTCAACGACTTCCGGGTGGCCACGGAACAGCAGCTCTTCCACCTCGACCACCGCCTGCTGGGCGTTTCGCCCGGGACGGTAGGCGTACTGCTCTGGTGGAAGGTCGGCTTCGAAGATCGGTTCCAGCACCAGCATCGCTGCTGTCATGCAGACCCGATCCCGCACGGTCGAGATGCCCAGCGGCCTGAGTTTGCCGTTGGCCTTCGGTATGAACACTCTTCTGATGGGGTCCGGTCGGTAAGTCTCCTGCCTGAGCGCAAGCGCCAGTTCGCCGAGCCACCGCTGCACCCCATACGCGTCGATGTCCGCGAAGTCCTGACCGTCCACACCCGGCGCGCCCTTGTTGGAGCGGCACTGGGCATAGGCATGAGCCAGGATGTCCTCGCGGCTGATCTTGTCGTACAGGGCGTAGAAGCGGTAGCCGGCTTCTGCCTTCGCTTTCGCGTGCAACGCCGTCTGCAGTTTCTGAACACTCTTCGGAGTTGATAGGTTGCCCAATCTCCAGGTCCCTCACCACGTATTGCGTTCGTCTTGAACTGAGGTCCCTTCCCTCCACCGGCATTACCCGGCTTCAGCGGTACTACGAACCTCTCCGTCACCCCAGAGCGCCCGGCCTGTCCCTCGCGGGCGTCCGGTTGGTCATCGCTGACCACGCCTTGGGGCTTCCCGTGTTGCGTGCGCTTTCCTTGTGTACATGCTGCCGCCACTACCCCGGCGCAGCGGCTGGGCGTACTGCTTCGCTCATTCACCCAGCCGTATCAGCCTTCCCCGAAAGGGTTGTCGGGTCGGCCTGCGCATCGTCCTTTTCGAGGATTGCTCGGCGTTCACTCACGTTGCGGCCTGCACACTCGCGCTGTCACCAATTCGTGACACGCTATCCGAAGGCTTCAGCCATTTCGTTACCTCCATGACTGCTCCGGTTGCTTCCGGCTGGAGCGGGTAGCCGGGTGGGACCTGCACCCACTGGAGAACGCCGCCTTTTCACGGCGCACACCCAACAGCAGACATTCGCGAGCGTCGGACCTGGGCGGATCCAACTGTCAGTTTTCCCGTGACGCTCGGGAAATGGTGAACTGACCGCCTATCCCACCCTGAGCGCATTGTTGAATAATCACCATTATTTCGTGTTTGTGCGAGTGGTTAACCCATGCTGATGGTCGGGCCGCCCGGCTCGGGCAAGTCGATGCTGGCGGCGCGGCTGCCAACCATCCTGCCGACGCTTTCGCCGACTGAACGTTGGAAGTCTCGATGATCGCCTTGGTCGCCGGCGAGATCGACAACGGCGCGCTGACCAACAAGAGACCGTTTCGATCGCCGCATCACTCCGCCTCGATGCCGGCCCTGGTCGGCGGTGGCTTGCGGGCGCGGCCGGGCGAAATCTCGCTCGCCCATCACGGCGTTCTGTTTCTCGACGAATTCCCCGAGTTCGCGCCGCAGGCGCTCGACGCGCTGCGACAACCGTTGGAGACGGCGAGGTGGCGATCGCCCGCGCCAACCACCGCGTCACCTATCCGGCCCGCTTCATGCTGGTCGCCGCGATGAACCCGTGCCGCTGCGGCCGCGCCTCCGATCCTGGCTTCGCCTGCCGGCGCGGGCCGAACCCGCGCTGCGCCGCTGAATACCAGGGCCGGGTGTCCGGGCCGTTGCTTGATCGCATCGATCTCAACATCGAGGTCCCGGCGGTGACCGCCGCCGACCTGATCCTGCCGCCGCCGGCCGAAGGCAGCCGGGAGATCGCCGCACGGGTGGCGGCCGCCCGCGCCATCCAGGCCGCGCGCTACGATGCGCTCGGACTGTCCGGTATCGGCACCAACGCCGCGGCCCCCGCCCATGTCATGGAGAAGGTGGCACAGCCCGACGCCACGGGCCTGGCGCTGCTGCGCGACGCCGCCGACGCCATGCGGCTCTCGGCGCGCGGCTACCACCGCGTTCTGCGCGTCGCCCGCACGCTGGCCGATCTCGACGGTGCGGAAAAAGTCGGCCGCGTGCATCTGGCCGAGGCGCTGAGCTACCGGGCGCTGACCGACGAAGTGAGAAGGGCGGCCTAGTACCCGCTTTTCTTGAAGCGTGAGTCGTGATTTAAGATTGGGATGATACCCAAAGCAAGAGAAGTTGACCTTTCGAGGAAAGATCGCAAGGTTCTGGCGGCTTGTTGTCGCTCGCCTGTGACATTGCAGCGCGATTTGAAGCGGGCGCGGATAGTTCTGTTGGCGGCGGCCGGGCGCAGCACCCGGTCGATCGCCAAGGAGGTTGGGGTCCAGCCTCGGATTGTCAGTCTTTGGCGGCGTCGCTATGCCGAGCTTGGTCTTGAGGGACTGAAAGACAAGCCGCGGCCTGGCAAGCAGCCGATCTACACGAAGGCAACCGACAAGCGGATTTTGAAGCTGCTGGACAAGCCGCCGCCAGAAGGATTTGCACGCTGGACCGGACCTCTGCTGGCCGAGGCGATGGGCGATGTTGACGTCCAATATGTCTGGCGGTTCCTGCGCTGCCACAAGATTGACCTCGTGGTTCGCAAGTCCTGGTGTGAGAGCAACGACCCGAACTTTACGGCCAAAGCTGCTGATGTTGTTGGCCTCTATATCGCCCCGCCCGCGAAGGCCATTGTGCTATGCGTGGACGAAAAGCCTTCGATCCAGGCTTTGGAGCGAGCGCAGGGCTATCTGAAGTTGCCCAATGGCCGCGCCTTGACCGGCCAGAGCCACGACTACAAGCGGCATGGCACGACAACACTGTTTGCAGCGCTCGAAGTCGCTACCGGAAAGATCATCGCGGCTCATTCAAAACGGCGGCGCCGCGTCGAGTTTCTTGAGTTCATGAACAGCGTCATCGCGGCTTTTCCGAACCGCCATCTTCACGTCATCCTCGACAACCTCAACACTCACAAAAAGAATGAGCCTTGGCTCAAGACGCATCCGAATGTGCGGTTTCATTTCACGCCGACAAGCGCGTCATGGCTCAATCAGGTCGAAGTATGGTTCTCGATCTTGCAGGGGCAGTCGCTCAGCGGCGCGTCCTTCACAAGCCTCAAACAGCTCGAGGAGCACATCGATGCATATATCAACGCATATAACGGGAAAGCTGAGCCCTTCGTCTGGACCAAGAAAAAGGTCCGTCAACGCCGGTTCAAAGGTCGCCGTATCACTCACCTCTGATTCCGGGTACTAGCTCACTTCACGAACGCATCGGTGAACAGCCCGTCGTAGCTCTTCAGCTTCGCCTCGGGCTTCATCAGCCGCGCCTCGACGTTGAAGTTCTCGGCGTTGGCCAGCATCTCGGCCGTCACCGCGGGCGAGGCCGGCGTGGCCTTGCGCACCACGTCGATCGCATCGGCCAGCACCGCGTCGTCGAAATGCGAAAACGTCTTCTTCAGGATCGCCAGCGTGCCCTTGGCGTCGCTGCGGATGAAGGCCATCGCCTCGGCGAAGGCGCGGCCCATCTTCTCGCACAGCGAGCGGCGCTTCTCGCAGGTCTCGGGCTTTGCCGCCACCACGTTGAAGGCGAGCGGCGACAGATGCGGCGGATCGCCCTCGGCGCCGCTCGCGACCAGCACCGAGGTGCCCTCGACCGTGCCCTTGCGCGTCCACGGCAGCACCGTCGACATGCCGTCGATCGCCCGCGTCTGCATCGCGGCCAGCATGTTGTCGCCGGCCATCGGCGCGACGCGGATGCTCTCCGGATCGAGCCCGCCGATGATCGCGACGATCCGCAGATAGGCGTGCACCACGGTGTTGACGCCGCCGATCGCAAAGCTGTGGCCCTTCAGGATCTGCGCGCGCTTCTCCAGCGGCGCCTTGGGGTCGAAGCCCGCGGCGTCGGCGATGTCCTTGCGGACCGTGATTTCGGTGATCGGCTTGTCGGTGGTGTTGACGATGGCGAGCAGGCGCTGCCCGTTGGCCGCGGCCCGCGTCAGCGACAGCCCGGAAATCTGCGCGAACTCCGCGCTGCCGGAAATCACCGCGTTGGTCGAGCCGATGCCGGCGATGATGATGGTCTTGACCTTCAGGCCGTGCTTTTCCCAGAGCTTGAGACCGTCGGCGACATAGGCGGCGACGAACGGAAAGCCGACCGCCGGCACCGCCATCGTCACCTCTTCCAGAGGCTGCTGCGCTGCAGCGGCGCGGCCGCGCTGAACGTCATCGCGCCAAGCGCGAACGCCGCGGCGACGCGGCGCGATCATCCGATCTGCTCGCGCCAGTAGCCCAGCGCCTCCTGGCCGGCGCGGTCGGAATAGCTGAACAGCTCGATCTCGCTGTCGGCCGTGAAGCTGTAGGGCAGCCACGGCGGCGCGACGAACACGTCGTGCGGCGCGATCGCGAATGTCTTCGTCGCCGATCTTCGCCGTGCCCTTGCCCGATGCACCGCGAACACCGCGCTGCCGGTCGAGCGATAGGTCTTGCCGGCAAAGCCCGCCGGCAGCCGCTGCATCGACACCGCCATGGTCGGGAACGGATGCTTGCCGGTCGCCGGGTTGGCGTAGCGCAGCCGGAAGCCGTGCGCCGGATGCGGCTTGTTCGCCTTGGCCATGCTGTCGAGCGCCGCGCGCGTGCGCTCGTACGGATAGATCAGCACCGGCGTCGAATGCCCGTCCGACTGGTACTCGTCCGGCATCAGGTTCATGCCGTACACCGTCGATCGATTCGCCCTCGGGCCGGTCGATCGGCTGCTTGTCCTCCGGATACGGCTCGTAGAACGCGGCGCCGAAGAAGCGCGCGAACGGCGTGTCGAGGCCGTCGAGCCAGACCACCGGCGTGGTGCCGTGATTGCCGTGGTCGTGCCAGGCCCAGGCCGGCGTCACCACGAAGTCGCCGGGCTTCATCGGCAGCTTCTCGCCGGCGACCGCCGTGTAGGCGCCCTCGCCCTCGACGATGAAGCGCAGCGCGCTCGGCGTGTGGCGGTGCGACGGCGCGACCTCGCCCGGCATGATGATCTGCAAGCCGGCGAACAGCGAGTCGCAGACGAACGTGGTGCCGCGCAAGCGTCGGATTCTCCAGGCAGAGCACGCGGCGCGAGGCCTCCTTCTTGGTGACGAGATCGCAGGCGCGCAGCAGTTGCGGCCGCACCTCGGCGTAGCTCCAGTGCGCCGGCACGCAGGTTGGGCCGGGCTTCAAGCCGCCGATCCGCTCCCACAGCGGGAACAGGCTCATGTCCTTCACCTCGTCGACGAACTGCCCGTAGTCGGAATTCGCGCTCGGCTTGCGACCGCCATGGTTTGCTCCCTTCCGGTTTGGCGAACTGTCCCGCAGCGCGGCGGACCGCGTCAACCGCTCATTAAGTAGCGCTGGTAACCATACCGGCCTAGCCTGCTATGCGTGAATCGCATTCAGAAAACATTCATCCTGATCGCCGCCTTGCGGTTCCGGCCGCCGCGCACTCGACCTTCGCGCCGACCAAGCAGAACCTCTGCTTCGCCAGCGGCGCCACCACCTACCAGATCGCGCGCAGACGCGGCCGCGCCCGACTTCCGCATCAAGATCGCGGCACGCGCCGACCGGCCCGATCTGCGGATGCAGCTGGTCGATAGCGCCGAGATCGCCGATTTCGTTCTGGTCGACGACTTCAGCGCCGACGAGCCGGCGCCCTGCCGTTCCGTCGACGCCGATCCGCACCGTCGCGCTCGACGCCGACGCCGCCAAGCCCGACGTCACGGTCCGCTTTCCGCCGACGCCGCCGCCTCGGACTACAAGATCTACGTCCATTCGGTGCGGTTCTCGCAGCAGGACGCCGCGGCCCTCCTCGCCGCGATGTGGAAGACCGACCAGCAGCGCGAAGCGACCGGCTCGATCCGCTAGCGATCGCGTTAGCCGGCGTCAACCATGCCGGTCGTTCGCGGCGCCTGCCGAAAGGGGAATCGCAAGGTTCCCCGGACCAAAATCCCCTCGAAACACATTCAACAAATCGGGTCGCCGCGGATCTGCCGTGCCGGCCGAACCGGCTGGGGCAAGGGGCAGGCGTTCGATGCAGGTTCGTCCCGTCACGGGCATGCCGCGCAAACGCTATCACCACGTCCGCCGGCTGATGCAGGGCATGCTGCGCTGGACGTTCATCGTCATCGGCGCGCTGGCGACGGCGACGGTGCTGTTCTCGTATCTCTACCACGTCAACGAGTTGATCTACGATCCGTCGCTGTTCGCGATCGGCGTCGGCGGTCTGTTCTGTCTGCTGTGCGGCATCATGCTGATGGTGCTGTCGCGCAACAGCCGGCTCGCGCATGGAGCTGCGCCGCGCCAAGATCCGCTGCGAGGAGCTGGCCGACAGCACCTGGGAGTTGAAGGAGAGCGAGGCGCGCGCCACGAGCCTGCTCGAAGCGCAGGGCGATCTGATCGTCCGCCGCGACAACGCCGGGCCGCATCACCTACGTCAACGACGCCTATTGCGCGCTTGACCGGCCGCGCGCGCGAGGCGCTGCTCGGCACCACCGACGCGCTGCCGTCGCTGCAACAGGGCCGCCTCGAGCGTGCTGCCGGACGGCACGCGGCTGCACGACGAGCAGATCATGACCGCCGACGGCGCGCGCTGGCTCGCCTGGCGCGACGTCGTGGTCTGGGCCGAGAAGGCCGAGCACGCCGAGGTGCAGAGCGTCGGCCGCGACGTCACCGACCGCATCGAGGCCGAGCGTGCGCTCGGCCGAGGCGCGCGACGCCGCCGAGGCGGCGAGCGGCGCCAAGTCGCGCTTCCTCGCCATGGTGTCGCATGAGATCCGCACGCCGCTGAACGGCATCCTCGGCATGGCGGGGCTTCTGCTCGACACGCCGCTGACGCCGGAGCAGACCACCTACGTCAAGGCCACCAAGACCTCCGGCGACGCGCTGCTGTCGCTGATCGAGGAGATCCTCGACTTCTCCAAGATCGAAGCCGGCAAGATCGAGCTGGAGATGCAGCCGTTCGCGCTGACCGCGCTGGTCGAGGACATCGTCGAGCTGCTCGGCCCCCGCGCCCAGGCCAAGGGCCTGGAGATCGCCTCCGACGTCGACGAGCGGCTGCCCGAGCGCGTCATCGGCGACGCCACGCGGCTCCGCCAGGTGCTGCTCAATCTCGCCGGCAACGCCATCAAGTTCACCGAGACCGGCGGCGTCGGCGTCGTCGTCGAGGCCGGGCCCGGCAGCGGCGAGATCGTGTTCGAGGTCCGCGACACCGGCATCGGCATCGCGCCCGAGCAGCAGGCGCGCATCTTCCACGAGTTCGAGCAGGCCGACGGCGGCTCGGCGCGCAAGTTCGGCGGCACCGGCCTCGGCCTCGCCATCTCGCGGCGCATCGTCGAGCGGATGGGCGGCCGCATCGAGGTCGAGAGCACGCCGGGCGAGGGCTCGAGCTTCCGCGCCATCGTGCCGCTGCCGCCGGCCGAGGACGCCGATGCAGACGCCGGCCGCGCCGCCCGATCTCTCCGGCCTCGCGGTGCTGATCGTCGCGCCGGCGACGCGTCGAAGCCGTCGCTGATCGAGCGGCGGCTGACGCGCTGGGGCGCCAGCGCCATGCACCTCGCGCCGCATCTCGCCGAGCATGTTCGCGCAGCGGCACTGGGACGCCGTGCTGGTCGATCATTCGATCGGCGCCGACGCAGCGGCGCGGCTGGCCGCGATCGCGCAGGCGCGGCGCATCGTTCTCATCACGCCGGCCGAGCGCCACCGGCTGCCGGCGCTCAAGGAGGCGGGCTTCGCCGGCTATCTGGTGAAGCCGATCCGCGCCGCTTCGCTCAAGGCCCAGCTCGTCGCCGCGCCCGGCTTCGAAGGCGCCGCCGCGACTGAAGCGGCGGCGCCTGCCGCCGCCGCCGAAGTCGACGGCGCCGCAAGCCGCTCAACGTCCTGGTCGCCGAGGACAACGAGATCAACGCGCTGCTGACGCGCTCGCTGCTGACCCGGCTCGGCCACCGTGCCGGCCATGGCCGAGAGCGGCGGCTACGGCGCTGGAGCGCTGGCAGGCCGCGCGCGACGCCGGCGCGCCCTACGACCTGGTGCTGATGGACATGCACATGCCCGGCGTGGACGGACTCGAAGCGGCGCGGCGCATCCGCGCCGCCGAGGCCGAGCGCGGCGATCGGCGCGCACGCCGATCATCGCGCTGACCGCCAACGCCTTCGCCGAGGACCGCGAGGCCTGCCTCGCCGCCGGCATGGACGGCTTCCTGGTGAAGCCGCTCGACCGCGACCGGCTCGCCGCGGCGCTGGATGAGATTGCGGGCAAGGCGCGATGGCGGCGTAACGGAGCCGCCTACAACTTCCGCAGCGCCACGTCCTCGACCATGTGGCTCTCGCCCTTCTTCAGGATGAGATCGGCGCGCTGCCGCGTCGGCAGGATGTTCTCGTGCAGGTTCACGAGATTGATGCGGTCCCAGATCGAGGTCGCGGTCGCGACCGCCTCGTCGTCGCTCAGCTTCGAATAGCGGTGGAAGTACGATTTCGGATCGCGGAACGCGGTGCCGCGCAAGGTCAGGAAGCGATCGACGTACCAGTGCTTGAGCACGCTTTCGTCGGCGTCGAGATAGACCGAGAAGTCGAAGAAGTCCGACACGAACGGGATGGCCTTGCCGTCCTTCGGCAGGCGGCCGGTCTGCAGCACGTTCAGCCCTTCGACGATCAGGATGTCCGGCCGGTCGACCTCGACCCACTGGTTCGGCATCACGTCATAGACCAGATGCGAGTAGATCGGCGCGCGCACCGGGCGGCGGCCGGCCTTCACGTCGGAGAGAAACAGCAGCAGCGCCGGCAGGTCGTAGCTCTCCGGAAAGCCCTTCTTCTCCATCAGGCCTTCGCGGTCCAGCACCGCGTTCGGCAGCAGGAAGCCGTCGGTGGTGATGAGATCGACCTTCGGCACGTTGGTCCAGCGCGCCAGCAGCGCCTGCAGCACGCGCGCGGTGGTCGACTTGCCGACCGCGACCGAGCCCGCGACGCCGATGATGTACGGCACCTTGGCTTCCTCGCTGCCGAGGAAGCGCTGCTGCGCGCGGTGCAGCCGCTGCGTCGCCGCGACATAGAGCGACAGCAGCCGCGACAGCGTCAGGTAGATGTCCTCGACCTCCTTCATGTCGAGCCGGTCGTGCAGCGAGCGCAGCCGGTTGACCTCGTCCTGCGTCAGCGTCATCGGCATGTCGTCGCGCAACGCCGCCCATTCCGCCCGCGTGTAGCTGTGGTAGGGCGACAGTCCGTCGTCGGTGCGCTGTTCCATCACGGGCTCAACTCGGATCACTCGCGCGGGCGCGACGCCTTTTCTTCCAGGCCGGATTTCTTGGTGCGCGTTTCCAGCAGTGCCTCGACCTCGGCGAGCGTCACGCCGCGCGCATGCAGCATGACCAGCAGATGATAGAGCACGTCGGCGGCTTCGCCGATCAGCGCGCTCGCGATCCTCGCTGACCGCGGCCAGCACGGCCTCGACCGCCTCCTCGCCGAACTTCTTGGCGCATTGCGCCGCGCCCTTGTCGAGCAGCTTGCGGGTGTAGGACTCCTCGGCCGGCGCCTTGGCGCGGTCGCTGATGCGCTGCTCGAGATCGGCGATGGTGAATTTGCTCATAGCGTTCAATAGCATTTCGCGGCGCCGCCGTCATTCGGGATGCGGCGCGCTGGCGGCGCCGCGCTAGCATTCCGGCATGGCCGAAGCCGTCGCTCGATTTCTGGTTCGATTTCGCCTCGACCTACTCCTATCTGGCCGCGGTCCGGATCCGGCCGCTCGCCGCCGCAGGCCAGCGTGCGACGTGCGGTTCCGGCCGTTCCTGCTCGGGCCGATCTTCAAGGCGCAGGGCTGGGACACCTCGCCGTTCAATCTCTACGAGGCCAAGGGCCGCTACATGTGGCGCGACATGGAGCGGCTGGCCGCCGAGCTCGGCGCTGCCGTTCCGCCGGCCCGACCCGTTTCCGCAGAACAGCCTGCTGCCGGCGCGCGTCGCGCTGTTCGGGCTGGCGCAGGGCTGGGGCGAGGACTTCTGCGTCGCGGTCTATCGCGCGCAGAATTCGATCGAGGACGGCCGGATCGACGACGCCGCACACGCTCGCCGAGATCCTGTCGCGGCCTGGATGTCGACGCCGACGCCGCGCTCGAAGCCGCCCAATCCGACGACATCAAGCTCGCGCCTGCGCGCGCAGACCGAAGAGGCGCAGCAGCTCGGCGTCTTCGGCGCGCCGAGCTTCACCACCGCCGACGGCGAATTGTTCTGGGGCAACGACCGGCTGGAGCAGGCGCTGGCCTGGGCCGGCGCGCATCTTACCGTCGGCTTAAGGATCGAGCCGCATCGGCAGGCCGGCCTTCGCCATGTAGTCCTTGGCCTGGCGCACGGTGAACTCGCCGAAATGAAAGATCGAGGCCGCCAGCACCGCGGTGGCGTGGCCGTCGCGGATGCCCGCGACCAGTGATCGAGATTGCCGACGCCGCCCGAGGCGATCACCGGCACCGGCACCGCGTCGGCGACCGCGCGCGTCAGCGCGATGTCGAAGCCGGACTTGGTGCCGTCGCGGTCCATCGAGGTGAGCAGGATTTCGCCGGCGCCGAGCGACACCACCTCGCGCGCATAGTCCACCGCGTCGAGGCCGGTCGGATTGCGGCCGCCGTGGGTGAAAATCTCCCAGCGGTCCGGCTCGCCCGGCTTCGACACCTTCTTGGCGTCGATCGCCACCACGATGCACTGGTCGCCGAACTTCTCCGCCGCCTCCTTGACGAAGGCGCGCCGCATCACCGCGGCGGTGTTGATGCCGACCTTGTCGGCGCCGCAGGTCGAGCAGCTTGCGGATGTCGTCGACCGTGCGCACGCCGCCGCCGACCGTGAGCGGCATGAAGCAGGCCTCGGCGGTGCGCGTCACCACGTCGAAGATGGTGTCGCGGTTCTCGTGGCTCGCGGTGATGTCGAGGAAGCAGAGCTCGTCGGCGCCGGCGGCGTCATAGGCGATCGCCGCCTCGACCGGATCGCCGGCGTCGCGCAGGTTGACGAAGTTGACGCCCTTGACGACGCGGCCGTCCTTGACGTCGAGGCAGGGGATGACGCGGACCTTGAACATGACTGCGTTCCTATTACGAACGCAGCCCGGCGCGCAACATCGATCCGGCGCATCGCCGGTGCGAGCTAGTTCAGTGCATTCTGGACCGACGTAAAGGTCGATTTCAGCTTGGTGCCGACGCCCTTGAGCACGGTGATGATGGCCACCGAGATGCCGGCGGCGATCAAGCCATACTCGATCGCGGTCGCGCCGGATTCGTCTTGCAGAAAACGCATCACGACATTCTTCACAACGGTCCCCCCGAGTGATGACTGGAGTGCTGCCGAACATCGCCGGCAGAACATGTGCAAGTTGTCGGATCGATTCTAAACGGCGGTAAACGGGTGCGGCTTTTCTGCGGACAAATTGTCGCGCAACGTACCGTTAAATATGTCGTTTGACGTGACGCACCGCGGCATCAGCGCCGCGCGGCCCTCAGCATCGCGAGCGCCTGCGCGCCGTCGAGACGCCCGTCGTAGAGCGCGCGGCCGGTGATGGCGCCTTCGAGCTTGCGCGCGCGCGGCTCGGTCATCTCTGTGCACATCGTCGATCGACGCGAGCCCGCCGCTGGCGATCACCGGAATCGAGATCGCGTCGGCGAGCGCGATCGTCGCGTCCCAGTTGATGCCCTTGAGCATGCCGTCGCGCGACACGTCGGTGTAGATGATCGCGGCGACGCCGGCGTCCTCGAAGCGCCGCGCGATGTCGAGCGCGGACAGCTCCGAGGTCGCCGCCCAGCCCTCGACCGCGACCTTGCCGTCCTTGGCGTCGAGGCCGACCGCGATCCGCTTCGGATATTTTTTCGCCGCCTCCTTCACCAGCGCCGGATCGCGCACCGCCGCGGTGCCGATGATGACGCGATTGACGCCCTTGCCGAGCCAGCCCTCGATCGTCGCCATGTCGCGGATGCCGCCGCCGAGCTGCACGCAGAGGCCGACCGTTTCCAGGATGCGCTCGACCGCCGAGACGTTCATCGGCTTGCCGGCGAAGGCGCCGTCGAGATCGACCACGTGCAGATGCTTGAAGCCCTGCGTCTCGAACGCATGCGCCTGCGCCGCCGGATCGCGGTTGAACACGGTGGCGCGCGCCATGTCGCCCTGCTCCAGGCGCACGGCGAGGCCGTCCTTCAGGTCGATGGCGGGAAACAGGATCACGCGTGCATCACTCCAAACTCGCCCACGTCACGGCTTCCATTTCAGGAAATTGGCGATCAGCG
The DNA here is from genome assembly GCA_963785665.1 of uncultured Alphaproteobacteria bacterium. Taxonomy (GTDB): domain Bacteria; phylum Pseudomonadota; class Alphaproteobacteria; order Rhizobiales; family Xanthobacteraceae; genus Z2-YC6860. Next base: position 219,024 of record CAWAWF010000004.1, on the reverse strand, counting down.
CAAGCCCAAGTTTTTGGCTCTTTTCCGGATGGAATTGCGTGCCGACCATGCTGTCGCGCGCCGACCATCGCGGTGACCGGCCCGCCGTAGTCCGCCTGCGCGACCAGATCGGCGCCGTCCTGCGGGCCGAAGCTGATAGGAGTGCACGAAATAGGCGTGCAGCCCGTCGGGCCCGAGCGGAATGCCGTCGAGCAGCTTGTGCGGGGTGCGCGGCCGCAAGCGTATTCCAGCCCATGTGCGGGATTTTCAGCGCCGGGTCGGACGGCGCGATCTTGTCGACCTCGCCGCGGATCCAGCCGAGCCCCTCGGTCACCACATATTCGCGGCCGCGCTCGGCCATCAGCTGCATGCCGACGCAGATGCCGAGGAACGGCCGGCCCTTGCCGCGCACCGTCTCCTCCAGCGCCTCGACCATGCCGGGCACCGCGTCGAGCCCGCGGCGGCAATCGGCGAAGGCGCCGACGCCCGGCAGCACCACGCGCTCGGCGCGCGCGCACCACGTCCGGGATCGCGCGTCACCACGATCGGCTGATCGTGTCCGCTCTCGCGCGCCGCGCGCTCGAACGCCTTGGCCGCGGAGTGCAGATTGCCCGAGCCGTAATCGACGATGGCGACGCTCATGGCCTCACAAGCATGATGCGCGCCGAGTCAGGGGCGCGATTGCGGCTCGCGGAAACAGACCGATGATGTCGTGGTCGGAGGTCGGCACATGCGCGGGTGGCGGCGGCGGCGCAGGCGAGATCGGACGCCGTGCTCCTGACCGCCCCAGCGATCGAAGAAGCGATGCTCGGCGGCCTCGCGATTGTGCGCGACCACGATGCCGCGATTGATCCAGCGCCGCAGCGACCAGCGCCGCAGCGAGCCGGCCTCGAAGCCGACCAGCAGCGCGATCAGCAAGCTCACGGTGAACTTCACCAGCGCCGGAGACGCCGAGCGCCCAGAGCCCGGCCTGGATCGCGGTCGATGCCGACCAGATACATCACGAGCACCAGCCAAAGCCGGTGACAGAGCATCCACACCGGCCCGAGCAGGAACGCCCAGAAATAAAAGCCGTCGCGCACGAAGGCGAACCGGTCCGGCGGCGCGACCTCTTCGCTCTTGCGCGGCGGCGGCTCGTGAACCGTGAATGTCGTCATGTCGTTCTCCGGCAGCCACCACGCCGATGCTCTCAGCTGCCCAGCGTGCCCTTGGTCGAAGGCACCTCGCCGGCGGCGCGCGGATCGATCGCGAAGGCCGCGCGCAGCGCCCGCGCCAGTCCCTTGAAGCAGGCCTCCGCAATGTGGTGATCGTTTGTCCCGTACAACACCTCGACGTGCAAGGTGATGCCGGCGTTCATGGCGAAGGCCTGGAACCACTCCTGCACCAGCTCGGTGTCGAAGGCGCCGACCTTGTCGCGGCCGAACTTGGCCTTGAACACCAGGAACGGCCGGCCCGACACGTCGATCGCGACCCGCGTCAGCGCCTCGTCCATCGGCACGTGCACGTCGGCGTAGCGCGTGATGCCCTTCATGTCGCCGAGCGCCTGCTTCACCGCCTGGCCGAGCGCGATGCCGACGTCCTCGGTGGTGTGGTGGTGGTCGATGTGCAGGTCGCCCTTGGCCTTCACCGTGATGTCGATGCGCGAGTGCCGCGCCAGCAGGTCGAGCATGTGGTCGAAGAAGCCGATGCCGGTCGAGACGTTCGAGACGCCCTTGCCGTCGAGATCGACCGCGACCTCGATGTCGGTCTCCTTGGTGGCGCGCTTGACCGAGCCCTTGCGGCCGCCCTTTTTCGCAGGCGCCCGGCCCGTGCTTTTCGCGATGACTTTGCGGCCGCGGGCCATGGAAATTGCCTTCTGGACGTTGATTTGGCGCCCTTTTATCAGGGGCTTCGCAGAGATTCGCCACAGCGGCCGGCGCTGCGTTTGAAATGGCCTGAACGAGCGCCTTACATCCCGTGCGGGCGGGGTATCGCGTATGCAGCAAACACAACAATCCGAGCTCTGGCACGGCACCACCATCCTGACCGTCCGCAAGGGCGGCGTGGTGGCGATCGGCGGCGACGGCCAGGTCTCGATCGGCCAGACCATCGTCAAGGCCAACGCCAAGAAGGTGCGCCGGCTGGGCAAGGGTGACGTGATCGGCGGCTTCGCCGGCGCCACCGCCGACGCCTTCACGCTGTTCGAGCGGCTGGAGGGCAAGCTCGAGCAATATTCCGGCCAGCTCATGCGCGCCGCGGTCGAGCTGGCCAAGGAGTGGCGCACCGACCGCTACCTGCGCCGCCTCGAAGCCATGATGATCGTCGCCGACAAGGACGTGTCGCTGGTGCTGACCGGCACCGGCGACGTGCTGGAGCCCGAGGCCGGCGTCATGGGCATCGGCTCCGGCGGCAACTACGCGCTCGCCGCCGCCCGCGCGCTCGCCGACGGCCCGCTCGACGCCGAGGCGATCGTGCGCAAGTCGCTCGACATCGCCGCCGACATCTGCGTCTACACCAACCGCAACGTCACCGTCGAAAAGCTGTGACGCTGTCCAGGCGAACCGCTGTCATCGTTATCGTCGGCCTCCTCGCGATTCAGGCCACGATGCTGCTGGCCATGGGCCGCGTGCCGATCTGCCCGTGCGGCTACGTGAAGCTCTGGCACGGCACGGTGATGAGCTCGGAGAACTCGCAGCACCTGCTCGACTGGTACTCGTTCTCGCATATCATTCACGGCTTCCTGCTTTATCTCGCCACCTATCTGCTGTTTCGAAACACGCCCGTTTCCGCCCGGCTGGCGATCGCCCTGACGTTCGAAGTGCTTTGGGAGATTTTCGAGAACACGCCGTTCGTCATCGAGAGGTATCGTGCGACCACGATTGCGCTGGATTACTACGGAGACAGCGTCGTCAACTCGCTGTCCGATACGCTCATGGCGTTGACCGGTTTCATTCTGGCGTACCGATTGCCTGTTCTGATGACCGTCGCGCTTGCGCTGGCCATGGAGATTTTCGTCGGTTTCTGGATTCGCGACAACCTCACCCTAAATATCGTTATGCTGATCCACCCGTTCGATGCCATCCGGCAGTGGCAAGACGCGCTGCCTCATCGATAGAACCCAACGTTTCGAGATGCTGAAGGCTTGAGCCGCGTGTACCAGTTCCGTCCCATGACCGCCGACGACCTGCCGCTGATCAAGCGCTGGCTGGCAGCGCCCCATGTGAGCGAATGGTGGGGCGATCCCGACCGAGCAGTTCGAGCTTGGTCAGCGGCGATCTTTCCGAACCGGCGATGGATCAGTTCATCGTGACGGCCGGCGAGCGTCCGTTCGGCTATCTGCAGTGCTATCGCCTGACCGATTGGAACATCGGCTATCGGCGACGCAGCCGGACGGCACCCGCGGCGTCGACCAGTTCATCGGCGAGCCGGACATGATCAGCTGCGGCCACGGCTCGGCGCTGACCCGCCAGTTCGCCGACGGCCTGCTCGCGGCAGGCCTCCCCCGCGTGGTGACCGATCCTGATCCGAGCAATCTTCGCGCGGTCCGCGCCTATGAGAAGGCCGGTTTCCGACGCGACCGGATGGTCGACACGCCCGACGGCCTTGCGCTTCTGATGGTGCGCAACGCATGACCGACTTCTCCCCCCGCGAAATCGTTTCCGAGCTCGACCGCTTCATCATCGGCCAGGGCGACGCCAAGCGCGCGGTCGCGATCGCGCTGCGCAACCGCTGGCGGCGCCTGCAGCTCGACGACAAGCTCCGCGAAGAGGTGCTGCCGAAGAACATCCTGATGATCGGCCCGACCGGCGTCGGCAAGACCGAAATCTCGCGCCGGCTGGCGCGGCTCGCCGGTGCGCCCTTCATCAAGGTCGAGGCCACCAAGTTCACCGAGGTCGGCTATGTCGGCCGCGACGTCGAGCAGATCGTGCGCGACCTGCTCGAAGTCGGCATCGCGCTGACCCGCGAACGCAAGCGCAAGGACGTCCAGGTCCGCGCCGAGCAGGCCGCCGAGGCGCGCGTGGTCGATGCGCTGGTCGGCCCGAACGCCAGCGCTTCCACCAAGGAGGCGTTCCGCAAGAAGCTCCGCGCCGGCGAATTGAACGACAAGGAGATCGAGATCGAGGTGGCGGCCGCCGGCGGCGGCATGCCGATGTTCGAAATCCCCGGCATGCCCGGCGCGCAGATGGGCGCCATCAACATCGGCGACATCTTCGGCAAGATGGGCGGCAGGCCGCACCAAGACCCGCCGCGTCACCGTCCAGGAGTCGCATGAAATCCTGGTCGCGGAGGAATCCGACAAGCTGCTCGACCAGGAGCAGCTCGTGCAGGAGGCGATCCATTCGGTCGAGAACAACGGCATCGTGTTCCTCGACGAGATCGACAAGATCACCGCCCGCGACGGCCGCGTCGGCGGCGACGTGTCGCGCGAGGGCGTGCAGCGCGACCTGCTGCCGCTGATCGAAGGCACCACCGTCTCGACCAAGCACGGCGCGGTGAAGACCGACCACATCCTGTTCATCGCCTCGGGCGCGTTCCATATCTCCAAGCCGTCCGACCTGCTGCCCGAATTGCAGGGCCGGCTGCCGATCCGCGTCGAGCTCAACGCGCTCACCCGCGACGACCTGCGCCGCATCCTCACCGACACCGAGGCCGCGCTGATCAAGCAGTACGTCGCGCTGATGGCGACCGAGGGCGTCACGCTGGAGTTCACCGAGGACGCCATCGACGCCATCGCCGACGTCGCGGTGCTGGTCAACTCCAGCGTCGAGAACATCGGCGCGCGCCGCCTGCAGACCGTGATGGAGCGCGTGCTCGACGAGATTTCGTTCTCGCGCCACCGACCGCGCCGGCGAAACCGTGAAGATCGACGCCGCCTATGTGCAGAAGCACATCGGCGATCTCGCCAAGAACACCGACTTGAGCCGGTTCATTTTGTAAGCCTATCCTCCGTCAAGGGAGGACGCTCATGCCCGACAAAGCATCGAAATCCGGCAAGCCGCTCGGTCCGATCGGCACCAAGGTGCTGTTCGAGAACGAGCACATCCGCGTCTGGAGCGTCGAGCTGCCGCCGCAAGGGCCATCAGCCGCTGCACGAGCACGAGCATCCCTACCTGGTCGTGCCGGTGAGCGAGGGCAAGGCGCTGATGCGCTGGGAGGACGGCCGCGAGCGCGAGATCACCGACGTGCTCGGCAATGTGGTCTACCGCGAGGCGAGCGGCGGGCCGCACGAATTGTTCAACCTGGAGGAAAAAACCAAGATGCATTCCATCCTGGTGGAGATCAAAGCCGCCGGCACAACGGGCTAAGCTATTTAGCTCACACCCTTCGCCACAAGATTTTCCGCACATTGCCCTGCGCGTCCGGCCGCGCCGACAGCGTCAGGTTCGGCCCGTCGAAGTGCACGCGGCGGATCAGCGTGGTGCCGATCAGACTCGGGTTGAGCGCCATCTCGATGTGGTGGTGGACCTCGTCGTCCTTCACCTCGAAATGCCCGGCGTAGCAGGTGACCGCGCGCGTCGCCTCCACCAGCTCCTCCGGGGTCGCGCCGCCGAGATCGGTGCGGCCGCCGGAATTCGCCAGCGGCTTGCGCCCGCTCGGCGTCGAGACCACGCCGATGTAGCCGTCGGCCGTGTACATGATCTGCGAATTGCGGCTGCTGGCCGAATGGATCACCTTGCCTGCCGCGTCGACGACCTCCTCGCCGCGCCTGCGGTAAACCCCGACCATGTCTTCCCGTTTCATGCTGCCGTTCCCTGCTTTGCCTGCCGATCGCTGCGGCACGCTAGAATGCCGGCGCCGCAAAAGGGAACGCCGCGCATGCGTCTCGGAATGTTCATGATGCCGGTGCATCCGCCCGGCCGCTCGCTGTCCGACACGCTCGCCGAGGACACCGCGAAGTCGCTGCTGGCCGACAAGCTCGGCTATGACGAGCTCTGGATGGGCGAGCATTTCTCCGCCACCACCGAGCCGTTCCCCTCGCCGCTGATGTTCCTCGCCGGCCTCGTGCCGCAGACCAAGAACCTCACCTTCGGCACCGCCGTCATCAACCTGCCCAACCATCACCCGGCGATCGTCGCCGGCGAGGCCGCGCAGTTCGACCACATGAGCGGCGGCCGCTTCCTGTTCGGCGTCGGCTCCGGCGGGCTTGCCTCCGACTTCGAGCTGTTCAAGATCGACCCGGCGACGCGCCAGCGCGCCTTCATGGAATCGATCGACATGATCCTGCGCATCTGGGCGCAGGATCCGCCCTACGACATCCAGGGCGAATTCTGGAACGTGCAGATCAAGAAGGCGATCCTGCCGGAGCTCGGCGTCGGCTTCATGCCGAAGCCGCTGCAGAAGCCGCATCCGCCGATCCACATCTCGATCGCGAGCCCCGACTCGGCATCGGCCAAGCTCGCCGGCACGAAGGGCTGGGGCGTCATCTCCGGGCCGGTCGCGCCGCTCTATGCGGTCGCGAACCACTGGCAGGCCTACAGCGAAGCCCGCGAGCAGGCCGGCCGGCGCGCGCGGAGCGAAGACTGGCGGGTGTCGCGACTGGTCATCGTTGCGCCGACCGACGCCGAGGCCGAAGAGCGCGTCTACGGCGAGCGCGCCTCGAACCGCTACTACTGCAGCTACATGCGGACGCGCGCTCGCGGCGGCCAAGCGCCTCTCCATGATCAAGCCGCGCGCCGAGATGACCGACGACGAGTGCACGCCGGAGGCCATCATGCAGGAGTGCGTGATCCACGGCTCGCCGCGCACCGTGCTCGACAAGCTGGTGGCGCTGCGCGAGCGCGTCGGCCCGTTCGGCACGCTGTTGCAGATCGGGCTCGACTGGAGCGGCCCGAACGAAGCCTGGGAGCGCGACGGCATGCGGCTGCTCGCCCACGAGGTGATGCCGCACTTCCGCCAGCACGTCACCGCGCAGGCGGCGGAGTAGCTCTGTCGATGGCAGATCGCCGCTAGCGCATCTTCCGCAAGCTCACATACAGCGCGCCCTCGCCGCCGTGGCCGATGGCGGCGTTCTCGAAGCCGATGATCAGCTCGCGGAATTCCGGCATGCCGAGCCACAGCGGCACCATGCGCTTGAGCACGCCGCGGCCGCCTCGCCGCCGCGCGCGCCCTTGCCGGTGATGACCAGCACGAGCTTGCCGCCGCGGGCCTGCCTGGCGCGCAGAAACGCGAACAGCGCATCGTGCGCCTCGGCCTGGGTCATGCCGTGCAGATCGAGCCGGCCGTCGATCGCTGCGCGCCGCGCGCGATGCGCTTCTTCGTCTTGCGGGTCAGCGGTGCGAGCGGCGGCGGCGCAGCGGGCTTCGGCGGCGCGACCGGCGGCGACGGCGCACGGCGCAGACTTGGCGCGCGGCTTCGGCGGCGGCGGCGCCGGCGCAGGCTCGGCGTCGTCCGGCTCCGGCTGCGACAGCTTCCGCAGCGGCGCGATCGAACGGGTGACGCCCTTCCACAGGACGCGCTCGTCGTCGCTCAGCCGCCGCCTGCTCATGTCTGCGGGTCGTGGATCGACCGGACTGGCTTGTTGGACTTCGCCGCCGGCTTCTCGGATTTCGCCGTGTGCTTGGCCGGCGCTTTCGTGTCGGCGGCCGGTTTGTCGGATTTCTTCTCGGCGGTCGTTTCGGCTTCTTGACGGACGTCTTCGCGGTAGCCGGCGCGGATGCAACCTTCTTCTCGACAGCCGCGGGTTTCGCCGCCGGCTTGGACTCGGGCTTGGAGACGGTCTTCAGGCCTGGGCTCAGACTTCGCCGCCAGCCTTGGCGACATCCGGCTTCGCGTCGATTGTCGCAGTGGGCGTATCCGCCGGGGTCGCGTCCGACATCAGGTCGGGCGGCCGTGGCCGCGGCAGTGGAATGTCGTCATCGGCGCGGGGAACGAGCTCCTTCGGCGCCAGCATGACGAACTTGCCGTAGTGGCGCAGCCGGCCGGCGACGCTCGCGGCCTCGTCGCCGGCGCCGAAATAGAGATCGGCGCGCGCCGGACCGACGATGGCGCCGCCGGTGTCCTGCGCGATCATCAGCCGCTTGAACCAGGTGTCGGGCTTCAGCCCCTCGATCGGCAGATAGGCCGAGATGAAGAACGGCGTGCCGTAGGTGTGCAGCTTGTGGTCGACCGCGATCGAGCGGCCCGGCGTCAGCGAGATGCCCTGCGCGCCGATCGGCTCCTGGTCGCTCGGCAGATGGGTCTCGCGGAAGAACACATAGGACTTGTTGCGCCGGCGCAGCTCCTCGCCCTCCTTGGGGTTGCGCTCCATCCATTCGCGGATGCGGTCCATCGACATCTCTTCCTTGGGCACGATGTTGCGGTCGATCAGCCAGCGTCCGACGGCGTAATACGGATGCCCGTTCGCCGCCGTCGTAGTTCAGGCGCATCAGCTGGCCGTCGTCGAGCACGCACGCGCACCGAGCCCTGGATCTGGGCGAAGAACGAGTCGATCGGATCCTTCAGCCAGCAGATTTCCAGATTGCGTCCGGCCAGCACGCCGTCGTCGATCGCGGCGCGGTCGTAGTAGGACACCAGCTTGCGCTTGCGGGCCGTGTTTCTTTTTCTTGTCTTTGCCGTTCGCCGGCGGCCGGCGCGCCCGCCACCGCCATGTGGCCGCCCGGCAGCAGGCTCGCCGGCTTGCGATAGAGCGGATGGTCGTAGCCCTCGGCCTTGCGTGCGGAGGCCTTCGACGATCGGCTCGTAATAGCCGGTGATGAAGCCGTCGCGGCGTGCCGAGCGGCGAGATGCGGACCGGCCGGAAGTTCTGCTCGAAGAAGGCGCGCGCCTCGCCGGGCTTCTGCGGATTGGCCGTCACCGCCTTCTGGCACACCTTGAACAGCGCGCCGAACATCGGCTGGTCGTCGCGCTGACTTCGCCGCGCCCTGCAGGATCGCCTTGCAGCTTTGCAGGAAGGTTGCGAAGGCGGCGTCGTGATCGTCGTCGGCCCAGCCGTCGATCTGCGCCCAGGCGATCGGCTCGTATTGGGTGCCGGGAAGTTTCAGCGGATTGCGCGCCAGTGCCGGAGCCGCGCCCGCGATCGCCAGCAGCAGAGCCGCGGTGCCGATCCGCTTAAGCCCAGCTCGGCCCGGCCGTTGCGTTGACGTCATTGCCCGGCTTCGGTGGCGACCAGCTTCCAGTTCGGGTCGCGCGAGCTGACGTCGCGCGCGAAGGTCCAGACGTCGGTGACGTCGGTCACCTTGTCGGGATTGCCGTCGATCACCGCGCCGTCCTTGGCGCGCGTCACCGAGACGAGCTGCGAGCGGAAGCGCACCGTGACCTGCGCGGTCTTGCCGCGCTGCTCGGCGGCGGTGAGGTCGGCGCCGTCGATCGAGACGAAGCGGGTTTCGACCGTCTCGCCCTTCTGCTCGCGTTCCTTGATGGCGCTCTCGAAGCCGTCATAGACCTCCTTGCCGAGCAGGTTCTTGAGCTGCTTGCGATCGCCGGCCGCGTAGGCCGTCACGATCATGTCGTAGGCGCCGCGCGCGCCGGTCGACGAAGTGCTTGGGCTCGAAGCTCTTGTCCTCGCGCGCGATGGCGTCGAGACCGGTCGCCAGCGCGGAGCCTGGCTCGGCGATGCCCTTCCAGCGATCGACCGGCTCGACCGGCTCGGAAGCCGTCTGCGCGGTGTCGGGGGCGCGGCCCGGCAGCGCCACCACCTTGTCGCCTGGGGCAGGCCGGATCGTTCCCGGCGCCGAGGAATAGGGATCGTAGGGTGGCCGCTCGCGGCCGGTGCGCTGGCCGAGCACGCTGCGCAGACGCAGGAAAATGAAAACCGCCAGCGCCAGGAAAATGATGGTGTAGATATCGAACACGTCATGCTCCCGAGGCGGCTGCCGAAATATTGAGGCGAAACAGGGCAATTGCGGGACCAACCAGGGGCCCGCCCTGCCCGTTCCAACGCTATAATCTAGGAACGCGACTGCAGCCATAAAGAGGCGCGTCGGTCGACACGGCCGGCAGAGTTGCCTCAAATTGACCATAGACGATCCCCGCCGCCGCGCCAACCTCGGCGGCAGCCGGAATACCCGCCATGGTAAAATGGATCATTGCCGCCATCCTGTTGCTTCCGCTTGCGGAAATCGTTGCCTTTATTCTGGTCGCGGCGCTGATCGGGCTCGGCCCCGCATTGCTCCTGGTGCTGGCGACGACGCTCGCCGGATTGCTGGTGCTGCGGCCGGGCCGGCCGCGCAGGACTTGCCCGCTTCCGCGTCGCCGTCGCTGGACACCGACGTGCGCCGGCAAATCCAGGACGGAGCCGGCGGCGTCCTCACCGTGCTGGCGGGGCTGCTGCTGTTCCTGCCGGGCTTCCTCACCGACCTGGTCGGCGTCGCTGCTGCTGATCGGTCCGGTGCGGCGCCTGCAACAGCCGCTTCAGGCAATGGCTGCGCCGCCGCCAGCCGGCCGATCCGGGCACCCTCGATCTCGAGCCCGGCGAGTGGACGCAGCTGTCCGATCGCGAGCTTTCGGACGAAACCAAGCCGCGCCGCGATTGACTGCGCGTTCTTGTCGGCGCGGAACCGCCGTGTTAGCCACACCGCCGACTGCACAACAGAGTCATCGTTCGCAGGAGAGTTCATCGTGAGCAGCACCAACGGCGGGCCGGCGCAAGCCCCCGCGGCCAATCCCGCGTCGCCGCCCCAGCTCATGGTGCTGGCGCAGTACATCAAGGATCTCTCGTTCGAGAATCCGAATGCGCCGGCGCTCGCTGCAGCAGACCGCACCAGCCGCAGATCAACATCTCCGTCAACGTCACCGCCAATCCGATGACAGACACCGACATCGAGGTGGTGCTGCGGCTCGAGGGCAAGGCCGAGATCGAACGGCACCGTGATGTTCAACATCGAGCTGGAGTTCGCCGGCGTGTTCCGGTTCCAGAATGTGCCGCAGGACCAAGTGCAACCGCTGGTGCTGATCGAATGCCCGCGGCTGTTGTTTCCGTTCGCCCGCGAGATCATCGCGACGTCGGTGCGCAACGGCGGCTTCCCGCCGCTGATGCTCGACCCGATCGATTTCGTCGCGCTGTACCAGCAGCGCGTGGCGCAGCAGCCGCCGCCGCAGGCGGTGGCCTAAGCCGCGCTGTCGGTCAGATATTTCCGCCAGATCGCCGCCTCGCCGAGCGTGGCCACGAAGGCGCGGTGGGCGTCGAGCTCCGCCGCGACCAGCCGCGACGTCAGCGGCTGCGGCCGTATGCGGACCACAGTGCTTATGCGCGCATCGCCGACCCGGATCGATTCGGCAGCGAGGCTGAGGCTGGTCTGGCGGGCGCCGATCAGCTCGACATAGACCTCGGCGAGCAACTCGGCGTCGAGCAAGGCGCCATGCTTGACGCGCTTGGAGTTGATCGATCTTGTAGCGCACGCAGAGATCGTCGAGGCGGTTCGAGCCGCCCGGATGCTTGCGCCGCGCCAGCATCAGCGTATCGACCAGCCGCTCCCGAGCCACCAGGCTTTTCTTGGCGCGATCGAGCTCGGCATTGAGGAAGCCGAGATCGAACATCGCGTTGTGCGCGACCAGCGGCGCGTCGCCGAGAAACTCGATGAGCTCGTCCACCTTGTGCGCGAACAGCGGCTTGTCCTTGAGGAACTCGACGCTGAGCCCGTGCACCTGGAAGGCCGGCTCCGGCATGTCGCGCTCCGGATAGAAGTAGCAGTGGAAGGTGCGGCCGGACGGAAAGCGGTTGATCAGCTCGATGCAGCCGATCTCGACCATCCGGTCGCCCTGCAGAGGGTCCAGCCCGGTGGTCTCGGTGTCGAACACGATCTCGCGCATGAACGCATTGCCTTCAGCGAATCACTTCCGTCGGGCCGGCATCCTACCAACCTCGGCCAAGTATATGCCGCACTTGCGCGCGGGCGTGCTCGATGCCCTGCCCGCTATCCACGACGAAATCCGCGCGCCGCCGTTTTTCCGCATCCGGCATCTGCCGGGTCAGCAGCGCCTCCAGTTGTTCCAGGCTCAGACCGCGCTCCAGCGCCCGCGAACGCTGCATCTCGGCGGGCGCCGACACCACCACCGTGGCATCGACCCGGGCCTCGCCGCCGGTCTCGAACAGCAGCGGAATATCGAGCACCACCACCGGGGCGCCGGCGCGCTCGGCATCGTGCAGGAACCTCGCCTCGGCGTTGCGCACCAACGGATGCACGATCGCCTCCAGCCGCCGCAGCGCCGCCGGGTCGCCAACCACCTGCTTGCCGAGCGCCGCGCGATCGACCCGCCCGTTGGTCGTCGAGCCCGGGAACGCCGCCTCGATCAGGCCCGCGGCTTCGCCCTCGTAGAGCTTGTGCACGGCGGCGTCGGCGTCATGCACCGGCACGCCCTCGTCGGCGAACAGCTTCGCCGTCGTGGTCTTGCCCATCGCGATCGAGCCGGTGAGACCGATGACGAACATGCTACTTCGCCAGATGTCCCGCCCGCCGCAGCCAGTCAAGCAGCGGGATGAGCGGCAAGCCGAGCACGGTGAAATGATCGCCCTCGACGCGCTCGAACAGTTGCAGGCCCAAGCCTTCGAGCTGATAGCCGCCGACGCTCGCCATCGCGTTGGCGCCCACCGTCTCGAGATAATCGTCGAGGAACGCGTCGGAGAAATTCCGCATGGTCAGATGCGCCGCATCGACATGCTCGAACACCACCGCGCCGCCCTGCACCACCGCAACCGCCGAATGCAGCGCATGCGTCTTTCCGCGCAGCGCCGCGATCTGCTCGCGCGCGCCCTTGCGGTCGACCGCCTTGGAAAACCGCCGCGTCCCGAGCGCGAGCGTCTGATCGGCGCCGAGCACCATGCGGTCCGCATGCTTGCCCGCCACCGCCTTCGCCTTCTCCCGCGCCAGCAGCGCCGCCACCATGTCCGGCTCCTGCAATCCGGCCCGCGCCTCGATGCCGCGTTCATCGATATCGGCGGCCTCGATCTCGATCGGCACGCCCGCCGCTTCGAGCAGCGCACGGCGCGCCGCGCTTTTCGAAGCGAGCATCAGAGGGTGCGCGGCAAGCCATAGCGGCATCTTGCTGCTCAACCCGCCGCCATGCGCCGGCGCTCCGCCAGCAACGCCATCACCTCGGCGGCGGTCTCCTCGATCGAGCGGCGGGTCACGTCGATGATCGGCCAGTTGTGCTTGCCGCACAATTTGCGCGCCTGCGCGATCTCGGCCGCCACCGCCTGGCGGTCGACGTAGTCTTCGGCGTCGTGCTCGGCGCGCAGCCCGAGCAGCCGGTTCTGCCGGATCTGCACGATGCGCTCAGGGCTTGCGGTCAGGCCCACCACCAGCGGCTGCGCCAGCGCCTCGAGCTTGGGCGGCACCGGCACGCCGGGCACCAGCGGGAAGTTCGCAGTCTTGACGCCACGATTGGCGAGATAGATCGAGGTCGGCGTCTTCGAGGTGCGCGACACCCCGACCAGCACCACGTCGGCCTCCTCCATGCCGTCGATGTGCTGGCCATCGTCGTGCAGCATGGTGTAGTTCAGCGCGTCGATCCGCTTGAAATACTCGGCGTTGAGAACGTGCTGCGCGCCGACTCGGGGCTTCGCCTCGCCGCCAAGATAAGCCTGGAACAGGTTCAGCACGGGCCCCATGATCGACAAGCACGGCACGCCGAGCTCACGGCAGGTCTTCTCCAGTCGTTCGGCGAGACCCGTTTCCAGCAACGTGTAGAGCACGATCCCCGGCGACGTCTCGATCTCGGTCAGCACCCGGTCGAGCTGCTTGCCCGATCGCACCAGCGGATGCATGTGCTCGACCGGCGCCATCGCGGTGTATTGCGCGGCCGCCGCGCGCGCCACGGTGATCAGCGTCTCACCGGTCGCGTCCGAGATCAGATGCAGATGGAAATAATTGGTGGTGCGGTGAGGCATGGAGATAACCGCTGGCCATCCTGTGGAACGCTGGGGAGGAGGCCACGCCTTCCGGCCGGGTGCAAGCGCCTCGGCCCTAAAGGTCGCCAAAACGTCCCCACCATCCATCTGGGGAGATCGAACCAGCAGCGGCCCAGTGATTGCGAGAGTCGTTGTTGGCGGCCGCCAGTTCCACCGGTGTCCCGGTGCACAGTCTTGAAAACACGGTGGGAATCGCTATCCAAAGCGATCCACAGCACAGCGTTCGCACGGTGGGGATTGTCGGCTGGCGCGGGGATGGGCTGTGGACGCCAAAGCATGAGTTCAAACCCACCGCCACACAATAACTAACACTAAAGAATCTAGTATTGAGTGGTGAAGGCTGCTCACCGGAGAGTCCGTGCATAAACCGCTTCTCGATGTACTCGACGGCCAGCGCCAATCGGTGCCGCCGGTCTGGATGATGCGCCAGGCCGGGCGCTATCTGCCGGAGTACATGGCGATCCGCACGACGGTCGGCAGCATGCTCGAAATGTGCTTTGCGCCGAAGCTCGCCGCCGAGGTAACGCTGCAGCCGATCCGGCGATTCGGATTCGACGCGGCGATTTTGTTCTCGGACATTCTCGTGGTTCCGCATGCGCTCGGTCGCACGGTGCGGTTCGAGACCGGCGAGGGGCCGCGGCTTGAACCGCTCGACGATCCCGCGGCGATGATGAAGCTCCGTGGCCCCGCGGACAACGCGGTGCTGTCGCCGATCAACGAGACGATCCGTCTGGTCAAGGCCGAGCTGCCGCCCAAGGTGGCGTTCCTCGGCTTCTGTGGCGGTCCCTGGACGGTCGCGACCTACATGGTGGCCGGCCGAGGCACGCCGGATCAGGCACCGGCGCGGTTGTTCGCCTATCGTCATCCCGATGCGTTCCAGCACTTGATCGACGTCCTGGCGCAAGCGTCCGCCGATTATCTGATCGCGCAGCTCAGAGCCGGTGTCGACGCGGTGCAGATTTTCGACACCTGGGCTGGTGTGCTGCCGCCCGGCGAATTCCAGCGCTGGTGCGTTGCACCGACCATGCAAATCATCGCTGATGTACGCCGCGCAGTTCCCGGGGCAAAGATCATCGGGTTTCCGCGCGGCGCCGGCAGCAACCTGAAACGCTACGTCGAGGATCTTGCAATCGATGCCGTCGGTCTCGACTGGATGGTGGACCTTGATGTCGCGCGCGATGCGATCCAGCGCCGGCGCCCGGTGCAGGGCAATCTCGATCCGCTGGCGTTGCGCGCGGGCGGTGCTGCGCTCGATCGCAGCATCGACGCCATCCTAACCGCGCTCGCCGGCGGCCCCTTCATCTTCAACCTCGGCCACGGCATCCTGCCGGACACGCCGATCGCGCACGTCGAACAAATGCTCAAGCGCGTGCGGGGGCAGTAAACCCATGTACCAATGGCTGCTCGCCTTCCACATCATCGCCGTCATCGCCTGGATGGCGGGGATGCTCTATCTGCCGCGGCTGTTCGTCTATCACTGCGAGGCCGATGTCGGCTCCCGGCAGTCGGAGACCTTCAAGGTGATGGAGCGCCGCCTGCTGAAGGCGATCATCAACCCGGCGATGATTCTTCACCTGGGCGCTCGGTTTGTGGCTGGCTTACAGCGGCGGCTGGTTCGCGGCGCACTGGCTGCACGCCAAGCTCGCGCTGGTGCTTGCCATGAGCGGGGTGCATGGCATCCTGTCGAAATACGTCCGTGAATTCGCCGCTGACCGCCGCCGTAAATCGCAGAAATTCTTCCGGATTCTCAACGAGATACCGACTGTACTGCTGATAGTCATCGTGATCCTTGCGGTGGTTAAGCCGTTCTGATTCCGGCAACTCTTCCGTTGGAAATCACCGTGGAGGGATGTTTTGCTTCGCCGCTCCCCTTGCGGATTCGCGTGTTTTTCGTTATATTTTTCGTATCCCACCAAACGTAGGCGGATGCAGTCGAGTCCCGGTCCCGTGTTTTTGGACCACCGGCGCATCAGGTCAGGCCTCTTAAATCCCACCCAAAGACCTGACCCAAGACCTGCGCCCTTCCCTCGTTTTCTGCCTGCGCCGCTTTGTCTTTCGCGCCGGCGAACACCCCCTTAAGGACGACCCGCATGCGGGAAATGAAACTGCAAGACCTGAAATCCAAATCTCCGCCGGAGCTGCTTGCCTTCGCGGAAGAACAGGAGATCGAGAACGCCAGCACCATGCGCAAGCAGGAGCTGATGTTCGCCATCCTCAAGCAGCTCGCGGTCAAAGAGGTCGACATCATCGGCGAAGGCGTCGTCGAGGTTTTGTCCGATGGCTTCGGCTTCCTGCGCTCGCCCGAGGCGAACTACCTGCCCGGCCCCGACGACATCTACGTTTCGCCGTCACAGATCCGGCGCTTCGGGCTTCGCACCGGCGACAGCCTCGACGGCCAGATCAGGAGCCCGAAGGAGGGCGAGCGCTACTTCGCGCTGCTCAAGGTCAACACCATCAATTTCGAGGACCCTGAGAAGGCCCGCCACAAGATCAACTTCGACAACCTGACGCCGCTCTATCCCGAAGAGCGGCTGAAGATGGAGCACGAGGACCCGACCAAGAAGGATCTGTCGCCGCGCGTCATCGACATCGTGGCGCCGATCGGCAAGGGCCAGCGCGCATTGATTGTTTCTCCGCCGCGCACGGGCAAGACCGTGTTGCTGCAGAACATCGCGCACGCCATCACCGCCAACCATCCCGAGTGCTACCTGATCGTGCTGCTGATCGACGAGCGCCCGGAAGAGGTCACCGACATGCAGCGCTCGGTGAAGGGCGAAGTCGTTTCCTCGACCTTCGACGAGCCGGCCTCGCGCCACGTCGCCGTCGCCGAGATGGTCATCGAGAAGGCCAAGCGTCTGGTCGAGCATGGCCGCGACGTCGTCATCCTGCTCGATTCGATCACCCGTCTCGGCCGCGCCTACAACACCGTGGTGCCGTCCTCCGGCAAGGTGCTGACCGGCGGCGTCGACGCCAACGCCCTGCAGCGGCCGAAGCGCTTCTTCGGCGCCGCCCGCAACATCGAGGAAGGCGGCTCGCTGACCATCATCGCCACGGCCCTGATCGACACCGGCAGCCGCATGGACGAGGTGATTTTCGAGGAGTTCAAGGGCACCGGCAATTCGGAACTTATTTTGGACAGAAAAGTCGCTGACAAGCGCACATTCCCGGCCATGGACATCACCCGGTCCGGAACCCGCAAGGAAGAGCTGCTCACCGACCCCGCAGTGCTCAAGAAAATGTACGTGCTGCGGCGCATTCTTAACCCGATGGGAACCATGGATGCGATTGACTTCCTGCTGGACAAGCTCCGCAACACCAAGAGCAACGCCGAATTCTTCGAGTCGATGAACACCTGATGCTTTCACCCCGGACCGCACTGTTCGCGTTGGTTTTGGAGCCGCCGCGACGGGGCCGGCGTTCGGGATCGCATCGGTCAACGTGTTCGGGCTCCGCGCCCCCGAGGAAATCGAGGGTTTTACCCTCAACAACTCGACCAATTTCGAGAAGGTCAAGCCGGGCGATGGCTACGGATTGGACTACTCCCAGTCCGGCTGGAAGCTCGACGTGTTCGTCTATGATCTCAAGCGCGCCGCCATTCCCGAGGACGTGAAGACGGCGATCGTCAAGGCCGAGTTCGAGCGCTCTCGCGCCGAGGCGTTCCTGGCTCAGCCGCGTGGGCTCTACGCCCAGGTCTATCTGCGGCGGAATTTCACCATCGACGACCAGGCCCACCGCACCCGTTTCCAGTGCGCCTCCTTTCACCTCACCCGCGACGGCGCCAAGCCCCAGGACGGCTATCTCTGCCTGACCGCCTGGAACAACAAGTTCATCAAATTCCGGCTGACCACCTTGGCGGACACCAACACCGAGGATGCGGCAAGGAAGTACGTGGCGGCCTGGATGCCGGTGCTGTGGGGTGGTGGCGGCGCGCCCTATAGGGCCGAAACCTCCCGCGCTGAGCCGGTTCCGGTCGAGCCTCCGCTCCCGGCATATCGGCCGGGTCGTCGGCCGCACCCGGTGCCCCCGACCTCGCGTGCCGAGCAGATTTCCGATGACATGCCGCCGCCGGTGCGTCGTCCGGCCACCCGGCCGCACCTGCATCCGGTTCACCCCGTGCATCGGGCGCCGGCCCGGCCGCGGTTCAAGTGCCCGCCGGAATACATCTGCGAAACGCAGTAATCAGGCGGCGTCTGGTGGCCTCGGTGTTTGCCGCATGGCCGCGACCGCCTCGCCGATCTTTTCAGGCTCGGTGACCGGCAGCGAGCAGGTCTCGCCGGCGCAGACAAATGCTGCACTCCCCGCTGCAGCAATTTTCGATTGCGCCGGATGGCCCGCGGGTAGGTCATTGGCCGAGGCCGCCCGCAGCAGGATGCGGCTGACGAACGGCAACTTCAGTGCGGCGTCGGCAAACCGCGACGCCTGCGGCCCCGTCACCACGATCTCGGCCGCGCTGAGCCGAAGATCGAGCGCGTTCAGCAGGGCGGCGTGCTGGAACAGGTTTTCCGCTGCGCCTGCGAGCACCCCGTCGAACAGCGCATCGGCCTGCGCCCGCCATTTCGCCTCCCCTGTCAGCGCCGCCAGCCGCACCAGATTTTGCGCAGCAATCGAGTTCGGGTTGGGCGTGGCGTCGTCGCTGGTCGAGGCCGGCCGCACCACCAGCCCCTCGGCATCGGCCGCAGTGAGGAAATAGCCGCCGTTGTCCGGGTTGGCGTAATTGGCATCGAACGCCTGCTGCCAGGTCACGGCCTGGTCGAGGTAATTCCGCCGGCCGGTCGCCTCGTACAGCGCCAGCGCCGCCCGGATCATGTTGGCGAAGTCCGACGCCATCGCCGGATAGAGCAGCCGGCCGTCCCGCCAGGAATGACCGAGCCGATCGCCCTTGGTCATGCTGCGGGCAATAAAATCGAAGGCCCGGGCGCCCATCTCCACCCAGCCCGGTTCGCCCAGCATCGCCCCGGCGTTGGCCAAGGCCGCGATCATCAGGCCGTTCCAGTCGGCCAGCGCTTTGTCGTCCAGCCCAGGCCGCACCCGTTTGCTGCGCAGCATGAGAAGGCGCGGCCGCAGCATGGTCAGCCGGGTCTCGTCCTCTTTGCTGCGCGGTAAGCTCTTGGAACGATTGAGGATATTGTGACCCTCGAAGTTGCCCCCTTCGCTCACGTCGTAATGCTGCACAAAAAACGCAGCATCGTCGGGCCCCAACGCCTCCTCGATCTGGTCCTTGGACCAGACGTAGAACTTGCCCTCCTCGCCCTCCGAATCGGCATCCAGCGAGGCGCGAGAACGCGCCCTCCGGCGTGGTCATCTCGCGGGCCAGCCATTCCACCGTCTCGGCCGCCCGCTGCCGGAACAGGGTGTTGCCGCTGTGCTGGAAAGCCAGCGCCAGCATCTCCAGGAGCTGGGCGTTGTCGTACAGCATCTTCTCGAAATGCGGCACCAGCCAGCGCTCGTCGGTCGAATAGCGCGAGAAGCCGCCGCCGAGGTGGTCGTAGATGCCGCCCTCGCAGATGCGCTCCAGCGTGTGCTCGATCAGCCGGAAGTAACGCTCGTCGCCGGTCCGCAGCCCGGCCCGCCAGATCAGCTCGTAGATCGCGGAGTTGGGGAATTTCGGCGCCCCCCGCATGCCGCCATGGGTCGGGTCGAACATCCCGCCGAGCCGTTGCGCGAAGCCGTCGAGTTCCGCGCGGCCGATCGTGACCTTGCCCTCCGGCCGGGAACTCGCCTTGAGCCGCTCCATCAGCGCGTCGCGATTTTGGCCGATCTTCGCCGGCTCCTCGCGAAACAGCCGCGACACCTCGCGCAGCACATCGACGAAGGCCGGCCGGCCGTAGCGCGAGGTCTTCGGGAAATACGTGCCGCCCCAGAACGGCTCGCCCTTCGGAGTCAGGAACATCGTCAGCGGCCAGCCACCCTGCTCGCCCAGATGATGCAAAGCCGACATGTAAATCTGGTCGATGTCGGGCCGCTCCTCGCGGTCGACTTTGATGTTGACGAACAGCTCGTTCATCACGTCCGCGGTTGCCTGATCCTCGAAGCTCTCGTGCGCCATGACGTGGCACCAGTGGCAGGCCGCATAGCCGACCGACAGCAAGATCGGTTTGCCGGACGCTTGCGCCTGCGCGAGCGCGTCGGGTCCCCACGGCCACCAGGCAACCGGGTTGTGCTTGTGCTGGAGCAGATACGGGCTGGTCTCGCGAGCAAGCCTGTTTTCCGGTCCGGTCGGGTGTTGGGTTGGCGATCCGTGCGTGGTCATGAATCGATTTTACGACAAATGGTTGTAGGCGCTACCGGGGTAGCGGAACCCTTGCATATGAGCTATGTATGGCGCGCCTAAGCGGGAGTCACTCTGGCTCTCGCGCGCGCGGCATCATCGAAGACTTTGATCTTCTACGTGGAGACTGACTAGTGGCTACAGGCACTGTGAAGTGGTTCAACCCGACCAAAGGTTATGGCTTTATCCAGCCGCAAGGCGGTGGCAAGGATGTGTTCGTGCACATCTCCGCCGTGGAGCGCGCCGGGCTGAGCAGCCTCAACGAAGGCCAGAACGTTGAGTATGAGATCGTCGAAAATCGCGGCAAGAGCTCGGCGGAAAATCTCAAGGTGAGATAAGTTTCAGGACCGGTGGCAAGCCAAAAGCCCGCCGCCGGTTTTGAGTGACGACATGTTGCAAAGCCCGGCGGTTGCGCCGGGCTTTTTTGTTTGTGGCGGCATCGACAACCTACACCACCGGGCGCTTGTCCTTCGGCAGCGCGTCCAGCACCGAGCGGTCCAGGTTGAGATGCGCCTGCACCAGTTCGTGCGGGGTCAGCGCCATCCACTGCGTCAGCGAAACGTCTTCATATTTCGGTGTGCGGAACAGCTCAAGGAAGCGCAAGTTCGTGCTGCCGGTGTTCTCGACGAAATGCGGCATCGACTTCGGCACGTAGCCGACGTCGCCGGCGTGATAGTCGAACGTGCGGGCGTTGCCCTGTGCGGCGAACACCGTCATGCGCGCCTGGCCTTCGACGTAGTACTGCCATTCGTCCGCGTTCGGATGCCAGTGCACCTCGCGGATATGGCCGGGCTGCACCTCGACCAGAGCCGCCGCGAGTTCGGTCGAGGCCGGGAAATTCCGCGAGTCGACGATGCGCACCGTGCCGCCGGGACTTTGTTTCGGCGCCATCTGCGTCATCCTGAATTTCAGGGTGTTCGGCACGCGGCCGGCTGGGCTCTCGATGCTGTCCGTTTTCAGGTCCGGCGGCAGCTCGGCTTGGAAGATGAACTTCTCGGCCGACGGAATCTTGGCGAGTGCGTCCAGGCTGACCCCCAAGTTCTTCGCCAGCGCCTCCTTCGGCAGGTGGGCGAACAACTCGGTGATCGCAAACGTGTTGTCCTCGGAGAACGAGCCGTCGGTGAACGCCAGCAGGAACTCGCAGCCGTCCGGCCCGAGACCCTGGATTGAATGGGGAACGCCGGAGGGGAAGAACCAGAGGTCGCCGGTCTCCACGTCGTCGACGAAGTTGTGGCCGTCCTGGTCGATCGCGGTAATGCGGGCCTTGCCGGCGATCATGAACGACCACTCGGCCTCCTTGTGCCAGTGCAGCTCGCGCACGCCGCCCGCGGTCAGTCGCATGTTGACCCCGGCGATCTCCTTGGCGACCGGCAACTCGCGCACCGTCACCTCGCGCGACCAGCCACCCGGCCCGCGGATTTTCCGATGGGTTTCCGAGAACGAGAACTTCAGGTTTGGGACGGCGCCGTGATCGGTCTTCGGCGGGTCGAGGAAGTCGGGGTTCTGCTTCTCGACCTCGGTGTTGCGCGGTCCGATGATGGCTTTATCCCGGTCGCTGCCGGCTTGCGGAGGCTTATCGTCGGCGAGGGCGGCGGTTGCGCCGAGTGCCATCGCGCTGGCCAGCACGGTGCGACGGGTGTGGGCCTTCAGGGTCTGTGGTTCTGATTGGGGCATGAGTCCGGTCCAAATTGACGAGACACCCCTGAGGCCCAAACTCCAGACTTGGTCTTAAGTTCCTTGAACCCTCGCGCCCTTGCGCAAATCCGCGAATGCGTCGTCCAACCGTGCAAGCGCGTCTTCGAGGATCGGCCGTGGCGTGGCGAAGTTGAAGCGCAGCCAGGTCCGGCCACCTGGCCCGAACTGCTCGCCGGGGCTGGCATAGATGCGGGCGCGCTCCGCCACCCGCTTGGCGACATCTTCCGGCGGCAATCCCGTGCCGGAAAAATCGACCCACGCCAGATATGTGCCGTCGAGCCGCATCGAGCGTGCGCCGGGCGCGGCGGCCTCGATCCGCGCATCGAACAGATCGCGGCTCTGCGCGAGATAGAGCAGCAGCGCGTCGAGCCACGCCTCGCCGGTCCGCCACGCGGCTTCCGTCGCGATCATGCCGAAGCCGTTGTACGAGCCGAGCCCGCTCGCCGCGATCCGCGCGTCGAGTTTCTTCTTCAGCGCTGCGTTCGAGGTGATGCAGGCGCCGACATGGGCGCCGGCGAGATTGAAGGTCTTGGTTGCGGCAACGCAGGTGATCAGGCGGTCGGCGATCTCGGGCGCTGCCATCATCGTCGGCGTGTGCTTGGCTCCGGAAAAAACCAGGTCGCAATGGATCTCGTCGGACACCAGGATCAGGTCTCGCTCGGCGCAGACCGCGGCCAGCGCGCGGAGCTCGTCGGCAGACCAGCAAGTGCCGCCGGGGTTGTGCGGGCTGCACAGGAAGACGACCTTGGTGCGCGGCGTAAGCTTTTGGCGCAGCGCATCCAGATCCATCGCGTAGCGCCCTTGCCTGTTCACCAGCTCCACATCGAGGATGCGCCGCTCGTTGGAGACGATGATCTTGCGGAAGGCGTGGTAGGCCGGCGGAAACACCACGACCTCGTCGCCCGGCGCGCTGACCGCCTGCAGGATGAGCCCTAGTCCGGAGACGATACCGGGCGTCGGGCTGATCCAGCTTGGCTCGACCTTGAAGCCGTGGCGGCTCTGCATCCAGCCGATCAGCGCCGCCGCCCACGTCCCGGTGTCGGCGTAGTAGCCGTGAGTCCCGCGTTCGACCTCGGTGGTGAGCGCCGCCGTCACGCCGGGCGGCGCCGTGAAGTCCATGTCCGCGACCCACATCGGAATCGCGTCCGGCGCGGTGATCCCCGACAGCTTCGCCATGTTGTCCCACTTGGAGGCGTGGGTGCCGCGGCGTTCGACGACGCGGTTGAAATCGAACATGAGATGCGGCTCCGGGTTGGTGTAGCGCGAGTGCCATTGATGGCGCAGCGGTGCGGCTGGTCAAGGGTGCGATGAGCCACTTGACCGCGCCTTGCTGGGGGCGCTTCCGTGCGTGCGATGTCTGCCACGCACCGCGACACCATCTTTGCGCTCTCCTCCGGCCGCCTGCCGGCAGCGATCGCGGTGGTTCGCATCTCCGGTCCGCTCGCTGGCGATGCGCTCAAGGCTCTGACCGGAAAGCTGCCCGAGCCGCGCAAGGCCGCGCTCGCCCGCGTCCGCGATTCGGCCAGCGGCGAGATCATCGACGAGGCGCTGGCGCTGTGGTTCCCCGGGCCGAACAGCGAAACCGGCGAGGACACCGTCGAACTGCAGTTGCACGGCGGTCGCGCCGTGGTCGCCGCGGTGTTCGCCGCGCTCGGCCGCATTGAGGGCCTCCGCCCCGCCGAGGCCGGCGAGTTCACGCGCCGCTCCTTCGAGAACGGCAGGCTTGACCTTACCGCTGTTGAGGGGCTCGCAGACCTGATCGGCGCCGAGACCGAGGCGCAGCGCCGCCAGGCCTACCGCCAGATGAAGGGTCTTCTCGGCCAGCGCGCCGAGACGTGGCGCGCCCGGCTGATCGAGGCGCTGGCGCTGGTCGAGGCGCGGATCGATTTTTCCGACGAGGCCGATGTGCCGGAGGACCTGATCGGGCCGGCGCTGAAGATCGCACGCGAACTGCATGACGAAATAGCCGGTGTGCTGGCGGATGCGGGACGCGGTGAGCGCCTACGCGACGGCCTGGTGGTGGCGATTGTGGGTCCCCCGAACGCCGGCAAGTCGACGTTGCTGAATCGGATCGCGAAACGCGAAGCGGCGATTGTGTCCCCGATTCCCGGCACAACACGGGACGTCATCGAGGTCCATCTCGACCTCGACGGCTATCCGGTGACGCTGCTCGACACCGCCGGCATCCGCGACAGCGACGATCCGGTCGAGCAGGAGGGTGTCCGCCGAGCGCGGGAGCGCGCAGCCGAGGCCGACCTGGTGCTGTGGGTACAGGACGCCAATGACTGCGATGCTCGTGGGGCAGAACCGGCGGTTGGCGGTTCGGCCGAGACGTGGCTGGTGAGAAATAAGATCGACCTTGTAGCTGGCCATAAAAGAAATGAACGAAGAAATGAATATAAAATCAAACAATCAGTTATTTCTTTTAATCTTTCGGCCACTACGGGACTAGGCCTCGCCGAGGTGCTTGCCGCCTTGGGCGATTTCGCGCGGGCGTCACTCGACGGTGAACCTGCTTTGCTCACCCGCGAGCGTCATAAAAACGCACTAAACTCCGCACTAATCTCGATTTCTCGCGCTCTGCAAAGCGGCGTTGGCCAGCACGAGGAAATCCTGGCGGAAGAGCTCCGATCGGCGGCGCAAAGCCTGGGCCGGCTGACGGGTCGGGTGGACGTGGAGGATATCTTGGACGTCATCTTCCGCGACTTCTGCATAGGAAAATAGATAAATTCATTCTTTCGTTTCACGTGAAACACTCGGTTTGGCCTCACTGAAAGCCTTTTGACCCCGGCTGTTCGCTCCGCTAAAACGCCAAATATCGAGGCATTTCGATGAGTTCATTCGACGTCATCGTGATCGGTGGCGGCCACGCCGGCTGTGAGGCCGCGGCTGCGGCGGCCCGCATGGGCGCCAGCACCACGCTCCTGACCCACCGCTTCGCCACCGTGGGCGCGATGTCGTGCAATCCGGCCATCGGAGGCCTCGGCAAAGGCCATCTGGTCCGCGAAATCGACGCGTTGGATGGCCTGATGGGCCGCGTCGCCGATGCCGGTGGCATCCAATTTCGCGTGCTCAATCGCCGAAAAGGCCCTGCTGTTCATGGTCCTCGCGCCCAGGCTGACCGCAGGCTCTATGCCGCCGCCATGCAGGCTGCCATCCGCCAGACGCCCGGTTTGACCGTCCTGGAGGGCGAGGCCGACGATCTTATGCTCGAAAATGGCCGGGTCGCCGGGGTCCGACTGGCGGACGGCCGCGAAATCCGTGCCGGGGCCGTGGTTCTGACCACGGGCACATTCCTGCGTGGTTTGATCCACGTCGGTGAACAGCAAACGCCGGCCGGCCGGATGGGCGAGGCGCCCGCCCTCGGCCTCTCCGTCACCCTGGAACGCGCCGGATTCGCGCTCGGGCGCCTGAAAACCGGCACGCCGCCCCGGCTCGATGGCCGCACCATCGACTGGTCCGGTCTCGTCATGCAACCCGGCGATGAGCCGCCGCAGCCGTTCTCTGCGCTGACGGAGCGCATCGAAAACCCGCAGATCGAGTGCGGCATCACCCGCACCACCGAGGCGACGCACACGCTGATCCGGGCCAACGTGCACCGTTCGCCGATGTACTCCGGGCAAATCCAGAGCCGCGGACCGCGTTATTGCCCCTCGATCGAGGACAAGATCGTCCGCTTTGGCGAACGAGACGGCCATCAGATATTCCTCGAGCCGGAGGGCCTGGACGACCCCACGGTCTATCCGAACGGCATCTCCACCTCGCTGCCGGAGGAGGTGCAGCGCGCCTTGCTCGCCACCATTCCGGGGCTGGAAAAGGCCCGCATGGTGCGGCCGGGCTACGCCATTGAATACGATCACGTCGATCCCCGCGAGCTTCGCCATACCCTTGAAACCAAGAAGATTTCCGGGCTTTTCCTGGCGGGCCAGATCAATGGCACCACCGGCTACGAAGAGGCCGCCGCCCAAGGCCTGGTGGCCGGGTTGAACGCGGCTGCGAAAGCCTGCGGTGGCGGCGACATCGTCTTCGACCGCGCCGAAGGCTATCTCGGCGTCATGGTCGATGATCTGGTGACGCGCGGCACCACCGAGCCGTACCGGATGTTCACCTCGCGCGCCGAATACCGCCTGACCTTGCGGGCCGACAACGCCGATCAGCGGCTGACCGGCAGAGGCATCGCGCTCGGCTGTATCGGCGCCGTTCGCCGACGGCAATTCGAGCATAAGATCGAGGCATTGGAACAGGCGAGGGTGCTCGCGCAATCGCTGGCGATCACGCCCAACGAGGCCGCCAAACATGGCCTCTCCCTCAACCACGACGGCCAGCGGCGGACGGCGTTTGAGCTGCTGTCGTATCCGAACCTTGGGATGACCGAGGTCGGGCGAATTTGGCCGGAGCTCGCCGGACTCGCGCCGAAGATCGCGGAACAACTGGAAATCGACGCCAAGTACGCGGTGTATCTCGACCGACAATCGGCGGATATCGAGTCGTATCGCCGCGACGAACGCTTTGAACTGCCGGAGCAACTCGATTATCTCGCGCTGCCCGGCCTCTCCAACGAAATCCGCCAGAAGCTGCATCTGCAGCGTCCCGGCACGATCGGCCAGGCCGGCCGGATCGATGGCATCACGCCGGCAGCGCTTGACCTTGCTGGTCGCCCACGTTCGCCGGTCCGGCAAGGGCCGCCCGGCGGCCTGATCGGTACGACCGCGAACGCGCCCTCGAACTCACCCCTGTTTCACGTGAAACATCGGAGCGTCTCGATCGATTCGTCGAATTCCTGCTGCCGTGGGCGCAGCGCACCAATCTGATCGCCCGCTCGACCATCCCGACGATCTGGACCCGGCACATCGCCGATTCGCTCCAGCTCCTGGCGCTCGCACCGGACGCCAAAACCTGGATCGATCTCGGCTCCGGCGCAGGCTTTCCGGGCCTCGTCATCGCCTGCGCCTTGGCCGGACAGGCAGGGGCCGCAGTGCATCTGGTCGAAAGCCAAGGCAAAAAAGCCAACTTCCTGCGCGAGGCGGTCAAGCATCTTGAGTTGCCGGTGACGGTCCACGCTGTGCGGATCGAGGATTTCGTGAAGAACTTCGTATTGCGGCCCGACGTTGTCACCGCACGGGCGCTGGCTCCGCTAAACGAACTGCTCAAGCTTGCGCATCCGCTGTTGAAGGCCGGCGTCAAAGGCCTATTTCCCAAGGGACAACATGTAGAGGTCGAATTGACCGAAGCCGCTAAATCTTGGAACATCGACGCCGAACTGGTCCCGAGCAAGACCAGCCCCGACGGCCGGATCGTGGTCGTCAGCAAGCTCGGCGCCCGCACCTCAAAACCGTGAAATATCATGTCCGATCAAGACGTTAAGACCTCGCCACCGATCACCGAAAACGCGCCGCTCGCGGCGGCCAACGCGGAGCGCCCAGGCGGCGAGACCGATTCTCAGGTCGTGGTGCTGGCCGAACGCACCGAGCCGGCCAAGCCGCCGCGCGTGCTCGCCATCGCCAACCAGAAGGGCGGCGTCGGCAAGACCACCACCGCGATCAATCTCGGCACCGCGCTCGCTGCCATCGGCGAGCGCGTCCTGATCATCGATCTCGATCCGCAGGGCAACGCCTCGACCGGGCTCGGCATCGACCGCCGCAACCGCCGCGTCTCGACCTATGACGTGCTGATCGGCGAGCAGCCGCTGCGCCAGTCGATTGTCGCGACCGCGGTGCCGCGGCTGTCGATCGCGCCGTCGACCATGGATCTGTCCGGCCTTGAGCTCGAGCTCGGCCAGGCGCGCGACCGCGCCTTCCGTCTGCGCACCGCCATCGCGCCGCTCAACGCCGGCAAGTTCGTCGGCGCCGGCGACTACAACTACGTGCTGGTCGATTGCCCGCCGTCGCTCAACCTGCTCACCGTCAACGCGATGGCGGCGGCGCACGCCATCCTGGTGCCGCTGCAATGCGAGTTCTTCGCGCTCGAAGGATTGTCGCAGCTTTTGCAAACCGTCGAGCAGGTCAAGACCACGCTCAATCCCGAGCTGTCGATCCACGGCATCGTGCTCACCATGTTCGACGCGCGCAACAACCTGTCGAACCAGGTGGTCGCCGACGTCCGCGAGTTCATGGGCAGCAAAGTCTACGACACCATCATCCCGCGCAACGTGCGCGTCTCCGAGGCGCCGTCCTACGGCAAGCCGGTGCTGGTGTACGACCTCAAGTGTGTCGGCAGCGAAGCCTATCTGCGGCTCGCCACCGAGATCATCCAGCGCGAAAAAGAATTGCGCGCGGGTTGAAGTCACGAGCCGCTCTTGCAGGGCTGGCCCGCCACCAGGCGCGCAGCGCCGAGCCCACCAGAAGTCCGACGAAGACAACACCAAGAAGAAAATGGAGTGCCGCGGTGAACAATTCCGAGGAGGCCGCCATGACCGACGATGCAGCACGCTCGCGACTGGGACGCGGTCTCGCGGCCCTGATGGGCGACGTCGGCGGTGAAGCGAAGTCGAACGAGCACGCGACGCGCAACCAGCGCAAGGTGCCGATCGAGCATGTGCGCGCCAACCCGCGCAATCCGCGCAAGCTGTTCTCCGATGCCGAGCTCAACGAGCTGTCGGCGTCGATCAAGGAGCGCGGCATCATCCAGCCGATCGTGGTGCGCGGCCGCGGCACGGACAACTACGAGATCATCGCCGGCGAGCGGCGCTGGCGCGCGGCGCAGCGCGCTGGCCTGCACGAGGTGCCGATCGTCGCGCTCGACGTCAGCGACAGCGAGGCGCTCGAGCTCGCCATCATCGAGAACGTCCAGCGCAGCGATCTCAATCCGCTGGAAGAGGCGGGCGGCTACCTGTCGCTCGCCAACGAGTTCAATCACTCGCAGGACGAGATCGCCAAGATCGTCGGCAAGAGCCGCAGCCACGTCGCCAACACGCTGCGGCTGCTGCATCTGCCGGAGCGGGTGAAGGCCTACATCAACTCCGGCAAGCTCACCGCCGGACACGCGCGCATGCTGGTCGGCCAGCCGAACGCCGAGGATTTTGCCGACCAGATCGTCAACCAGGGTCTGAACGTCCGCCAGGTCGAGGCGATGGCGCGCAAGAGCGGCCGGCAGCAGGTCCGCGAGGTGAAGCGCACCGGGCGACTTGGCAAGGACCCCGACACCGAAGCGCTGGAGAACCGGCTGACCAATGCGCTCGGCCTGCTGGTGACCATCGACCACCGCGCCAACGGCGGCGGCATGCTGCAGGTGCGCTACCGCACGCTGGAGCAGCTCGACGATGTTGTTGCGCGCTTGGAGCGGGAGCCGAAGATCGAGAGCACCGGCGCCGCCATCGGAACGCCGCGCATCAGGCGGCCGTAGGCGCTCCACCCGTTTTGTCGGTCTCGTTAGTGAGATCCTGATAGCGTTGTGCCGTCCGGCTAATGCTTTCCGGCGCTTCCGCGTTACCCAAAAGCTCGCTCACTCCGAAAAGCACGCCTAGAATTGGCAGGCAGAGCAAGTTTAGCGTCGCGATCAGCTCCTCGGTCTTCACCACCGGCTCAACGGCTCAACGTCTATCCCTGGCCGTCCATCTGCATCCGGGCGTTCGTAGTAGCGGCTCAAGGTATCTATTGACGGGTGTGCATCAAGCGTTAAGTGCTGATAGAAAATGTAGGAGCGGTCCACCCCGCGCAGCGCCACGCCTTTGGGATTGAGCGTCTTGGACTCCGTCCACTTCTTATTTTTGCGCATCCATTCGCGCAGCCGCTCCTCAACATCCTCTTGAAGCTCTGCCTTGATGTCGAAGATAGTCTGCGCGTGTTCAGTCTTGTGGCGCATTGCGTCGTGCAACATCGCCCTGCGAAACTTCTCACCCTCCTTCACCAGCCCTAACACCCAAAATTGATTTTCATAGCAAGATCGCGCGAGTGTGCGCGCCTCGACGATACGCTTCTCCCGCAGCAATATGAGCGCGCCTTGAAGATTCGAGAGCGTCCGACATAGCAGCGTTAAGCCAAGGATGCGTATGTCGGCCGCACCGTCCTCGGTGATTGTCACGTTGGTGGAGCTGAAGAAATCCAGTGCCACGCGGCGCAAATCATTGGCGAACTCGGTCCACGCTTCAACAGTCGGCATGGGAACTCCCGTGGAATGGCAGGCAGACATCTCGATCGCTCTGCCGAATAAAGAAAATCGCCCCCGCTTTCACGGGGGCGATTGGTGTTTGCTTCGACGTGAAACGATCGGACGCTAGCGGAACCGCGATCATCGGGCCGAAGCCGCCGCCGATGAACGGAGCGCCGCCGCCACGACCGCCTCCGCCACCGCCGTGGTGGCGCTCTCTGCGCGAGGACGACTTCGAGCCGGAATCCTCGTCCTCGTCCTTGTCCTTCTCGGCGGTCTTCGGCAGGGCCTCGGTCTTCATCGCGTCGAATTGCAGGTTGTTGAGGAACCCGCTGACCGGATAGCCGCGCGCCGATTGCCAATTGGTGATGGCGCGGCGCGTCTCGTCGTTGAACTTGCCGTTGACCGGCGTGGCGAAGCCCAGCGCCTTGAGCCGGCGTTGCACATCGCGCCGTTGGTCGCGATCGAGGTTGACGTCCTCTTCGGTCTTCATGTTGGCGTCGGTCGTCTTGGTGGCCGGATCGATCACCGGCTCGATCGGGGAGGCCGAACGCGAGATCGGCGCCTTGGGATCGTTGAGCGCGGCAACGCGCGCGCGGGCGATGCTGCTGAACACGCCGTCGGGATAGCGGGTGAGATAAGCGTTCAGCTCCTCGGGCTTGTTGCTTTCCTTGACGGAACGCCAGAACTCCATCTCGAGGTCGCTGCCGCCGGACGCCGCCGCGGGTGCGGCGCTGGCGGTTCGTTCCGCAGGCTTGGCAGCCTCGATCGGCCCGGTCTGGTTCATGTAGAACAGCCCGGTCAGGTTGGTGCTGGCCCAGGGCGACTGCTTCTTCTTGGTGAGGTCGGCGACGCTGGCACGGACCTTGGTCAGCGCCACGCTGATCTCGGTGTTCGGCGCGCCGAGGTTGTCGAGCAGCGCCGTGGTGAAGGGGCTGTGGCCGCTGTCGCCGTCGAGCGCGGTCTGGCCCGGCGCGGTGGCAAAGGCGAGCAAGGTGCCCTCGCTCGATTTCATTTCGGCGAGGCCGGAGTTGATGGTGAGCGAGCGGGTGCGCACCGAGCGGGAAATCTGCTCGACGAACGGATTGTCGCGGCAGGCGTCAAGGAAGACGAGCTTCACCTTGGCGGTGGACATGGTCTGGTCGAGCATCACGTTGACGTCGATCGGGCCGCCCAGCTTGACGTCGATCTCGGATTTCAGGTTGGCGTCGACCGGCAGCAGATAGTTCTTGCCCTCAAGCGAGATGCCGTGGCCGGCGTAGAAGAACAGCGCCACGTCGGCGTTGTCGGCCGAGGCCGCGAACTTGCGCAGGCTGTCGGTCATGCCGGACTGGGTCAGGTCGGTGCCGGTCGTCACGTCGAAGCCGAGATTGCGAAGCAGCGCCGCCATCGCCTTGGCGTCCTTGGGCGGATTCGGCAATTTAGGAACGTTCTTGTAGGCGCCGTTGCCGATGATCAAGGCGACCCGGCGCTCGGCCTGCGATGCGCTGGACCAGGTGATGGTGATGACCGCAAGCAACGCGGCCGTCAGAAGACGGGTGACCAGCTGCATTTTGATGCCCCCTTGCGCCGACGAACAACGGCGATAGTCCCGAATAAGGCTGGATTACCATATCCTCTCGCCAGCCGCGATATTTTTCCAGCGCTTTGAGGACCGGGTTCCCTTGCGACCCGATGACACGCTACTGCGCCTCTAGGCCTGAAGTCCGCGCGATGGCCGCCCACTTGCTCATCTCGCTGGCGATGAAGGCGCCGAATTGCTGTGGCGAACCGGGCGCGGGTTGGGCGCCGACCTTGCCGAGGCTGTCATGCACCAGTGCGGAGTTCAGGCCGTCGTTGAGCGCGGCGTTGAGCTTTCCGATGATATCTGCCGGCGTGCCGGCCGGCACGACGACGCCAGTCCAGAACGTGGTGACGTAATCCGGGATGCCGGCCTCAGCCATGGTCGGCACGTCCGGAAGCTGCGGATGACGCGCCGCGCTGGTGACAGCCAGCGCCTTGATTTTCTTTTCGGCGATCAGCCCCAACAGGATCGAAACGTCGGGAAACGACATCTGCACCTGTTCGCTCAGCACCGCGGTGACCATCTCGGCGCCGCTCTTGTAGGGCACATGGACGGCCTTGATGCCGGCGCGCGCCAGCAGCAGTTCGGCTGCGAGCTGGGTCTGGTTGCCGTAGCCGGCGGACGAGTAGCTGAGCTTGCCCGGGTTGGCCTTGGCGTAGGCGACGAGCTCGGCAACCGTGTTGGCGGGGAAGTCGATCGGGACCACCAGGATGGTGGTGCTGTCGGAAATCTTGCCGACCGGGGCGAAACTTTTCACCGGATCGTAGCCGGGATTCTTCACCAGCGCCGGCACCACGCCGAGCGTGGCGCTGGTGCCGATCAGCATGGTGTAGCCGTCGGGCTCCGCGGCGGCGACCGACTTGGTGCCGGTGGCGCCGCCGGCGCCGGGGCGGTTCTCGATCACGACGCTCTGGCCGAGCCCCGTTTGCACCACCTGGGCGACCACCCGCGCCGCGACATCGGTCGGGCCGCCGGGGCCGAACGGCACCACGAGCTTGATGGTCTTGGTGGGATAGGGCTGCGCCTGGACGGCGGTGGGCGCGACAGCGAGCAGCAATGCGCCGAGCAAGGCAAAGCGTTGGAGCATGAGGTCACCCGACAGGTTCGATTCAGCCTAGAGCAAGTCCGGGCGCGCTTGAAGCGCCGAAATCACCGTTCGCTGCGGCGGGCCGAGACGGCGAGCGCGAGCAGCGCGCGCTGGGCGAGCGCATCCGAAAGCGCGGTGGTGCGCCGCATGTTGAAGACCGTGTCCGCGAGCTGCTCCATGGCGCGCTGCAGCCGCGGCGCGGTCCAGCTTCGCAACGCGGCCTCCACCGCGTCGGTGCGACGGAAATGAACCGGCGGGATGAAGCTTCGCATCGCGGCGTAGCTGTTCTCGCCGGCATCGAGGGCGAGCCGCGCCTTGTGAAGCTGGGTGACGTAGCGCACGGCCCACGACAGGATTGTGCCGGACGAGGTGCCCGCGGCCAGCGCCTTGGAGAATTGCGATTCGGTTTCCGCGGTGCGGCCGGCGAAGGCCGCGTCGATCACGTCATCGAGTCCCAGTGCAGAGGCGTCGGTGACGACGGCGATGACATCCTCCAGCACGACGCGGTCGCGGCCGTGGGCATAGAGCGCGAGCTTGCGGATCTCGCTGCGCGAGCCCTGGCGGTCGCCACCGATCAGCGAGACCAGCGCGGCGCGGGCGTCGGGCGCGATGGCGAGGCCGGCGTCGCGCATCTCGTCGTCGATCAGCCGCGCCAGATCGCGTCCGGTGTCGGGATAGCAGGGCAGCACGACCGCGCACTTGGCTTTCTCGCAGACCGCGCGGACCGGCGAGGTGCGTTTGAGGTCGCCGGCCTCGATGACGATGCGGCAGTCGGTCGGCGGGCTCGCCACCACGGCCTCGACCGCGGCGGGAAATGGCCGGCTGCCGGCCTTGATCCAGACCGCGCGGCGGCCGCCGAACAGCGGCACGGTGTGCGCCTCCTCGACCAGCCGCGATGGCTCGGAGGCGAGCGCATCGCCCTCCATGCGCACCAGCGCGAACGGATCGCGCGGGTCGTCCACCGAGGCGTTGATGATCTTCTCGGCGCGCTCATGCACCAGGCCGGCGTCAGGGCCGCACAGCAGCACGATCGGCCGGTCCATGCTTGGACGGGCGACGAACGCATCGACTTCCGAGGTTTTGAGAGCGACCATCCGCGTCCCGGTGAATTGCGCTCCAACCTTTCCAAACGGGATCGCCGGGTCAAGCCCGGCGATGACGCTGGATCTGTGGAGCGCTGCTTTACGTGCCGGCGGCGAAATAGGATATCAGCCGCGCCCTGATATCGTCCGCGATCACCTTGGAGGCGCGATTCTCGGCGTCGCGTTGGCCGCGCGCATTGGCGAAGCGCTGCTGCTGTCCGGGATTGTCGTAGGACACCCGCGCCGTCGATGTCCCCGTCGCCACCGACTTGCCCGTGACGATCTCGGTCAGGATATAGCTGGCGTTGATGCCGAACTGCTGAACGTCCGACCGGGCGGTGTTGACGTCGACGATCACCTGCTGGTTCTGGGTGGCGATGGTGACAACGAGCTGGTGGGTCTTGCCGGTGCTGGCGCCGCCACCCGTGAAGTCGAACTGCAGATCGTTCTGCAGCTCGACCGCGATCCGCGCGGCCGGGCTGCCGCTCGGGGCCCGGATCGGAACGATGGCAATCGAGCCCAAGCGGGTGCGTAGCCCCGGCCCGCCGGCCAGCGTCTTCTCGCCGTACAGCGGCTCAAAGCAGCCGGACAGCAGCGTCGCCAATGCCAAGGGGATCGCCAGATGGGCGAGGCGGCAGACCGTCGAGCGGGGCTCAAGCCACCACATTCACGATCCTTTGCGGGACGACGATGACCTTTTTCGGGCGCTTGCCGTCGAGCGCCTTTTGTACCGCGTCCAGGGCCAGCACGGCAGCCTCAATCTCCGGGGCCTTGGCGTCCCGGGCCACGGTGACGTCGGCGCGCTTCTTACCGTTAATCTGCACCGGTAAAGTAATGGTGTTTTCGACCAGAAGGGCCTGTTCCACCTCCGGCCAGGGCTCCTCGGCGACCAGGGTGGTGTGGCCCAGGCTGGCCCAGCATTCCTCGGCCAGATGCGGCATCATCGGGTGGAACAGCCGGACCATGATCGAGGCGGCCTCTTTCATGGCCCAGGCAAAATCGGGGGTCTGCTCGGGTTTGGCGATGGCCGACCCCAGCGCGTTGGCGAACTCGTAGATATGCGCCACGCCGACGTTGAAATGCAGCTTCTCGATCGCCTCGGTGACCTTGGCGAGCGCGCCGTGGGCCGCTTTGCGGACGGCTAACGCGGCCGGGCCGAACTCACTGGGGCGGGTCGCCGGGGCGTTTTTGGCAAGCTCGGCGGCCTCGGTGACCTGCCGCCACAGCCGATTGGTGAACCGCCATGACCCCTGCACGCCGCGTTCGGTCCATTCAACGTCGCGCTCCGGCGGCGAGTCCGACAGCATGAACCAGCGCGCCACGTCGGCGCCGTAGGTGCCCATGATGTCGTCGGGGTCGATGGTGTTCTTCTTCGACTTCGACATCTTCTCGATGCCGCCGATCGTGATCGGCTCGCCGGTGGTGGCGAGCGTCGCCGTGCGGGCGCCGCCCTCGGCGCCTTCGATCTTCACTTCAGCCGGCGTCACCCACTCGCCGTTCGCCTTGGCATAGGTCTCGTGCACAACCATGCCCTGGGTGAACAGTCCGGCGAACGGCTCGTCGATGCCGGCGTGGCCGGTCTTCTTCATGGCGCGGGTGAAGAAGCGCGAATAGAGCAGATGCAAAATCGCGTGCTCGATGCCGCCGATGTACTGGTCGACCGGCAGCCACTCGTCGACGATCGTGCGGTCGGTCGGCGCGGTGGTGATCCACGGATCGGTGAAGCGCGCGAAGTACCACGACGAGTCCACGAAGGTGTCCATGGTGTCGGTCTCGCGCCGCGCTGCGCCGCCGCATTGCGGGCACGACACATTCTTCCAGGTCGGATGGCGGTCGAGCGGATTGCCCGGCTTGTCGAAGCTGACATCCTCCGGCAACTGCACCGGCAGGTCGTTGACCGGCACCGGCACCACGCCGCATTTGTCGCAATGGATGATCGGGATCGGGCAGCCCCAATAGCGCTGTCGCGAGATGCCCCAGTCGCGCAGCCGATAGTTGACCTGGCGCTGCGCCACCGGACGGTTGCCGCCGCGCGTCTCCTTCTCCAGGCGCTTGGCGACTTCGTCCTTGGCCTGCTCGATGGTCATGCCGTCGAGGAAGCGCGAGTTGATCATGGTGCCGTCGCCGTCATAGGCGGTGTCGGTGATGACGAACGATTTTGGATCGACGCCGGGCGGGCATACCACCGGCACGTTGCCGAGGTGGTACTTGTTGACGAAGTCGAGGTCGCGCTGGTCGTGCGCCGGGCAGCCGAAGATGGCGCCGGTGCCGTATTCCATCAGGATGAAGTTCGCGACATACACGGGCAGCTGCCACGCTGGATCGAACGGATGCAGCGCGCGGATGCCGGTGTCGAAGCCGAGCTTCTCCGCGGTGTCGATCTCGGCCTGGGCGGTGCCCATGTGCTTGCAGTCGTCGATGAACTTCGCCAGCGCCGGATTGTTCTTCGCCGCCGCTTGCGCCAGCGGATGGTCCGGCGCGATCGCCATGAACTTCGCGCCAAAAAGCGTGTCCGGCCGCGTCGTGAAGATTTCCAATTCGCTTTCGCCGCCCGGCGTCGTCTTCGGATCGAGCGCGAAGCGCACGTGCAGGCCTTCGCTCTTGCCGATCCAGTTCTTCTGCATCAGCCGGACTTTTTCCGGCCAGCGGTCGAGCGTGTCGAGCGCGCTGAGCAGCTCCTCCGAATAGTCGCTGATCTTGAAGAACCACTGGGTCAGCTCGCGCTGCTCGACCAGCGCGCCGGAGCGCCAGCCGCGGCCGTCGATGACCTGCTCGTTGGCGAGCACGGTCATGTCGACCGGGTCCCAGTTCACCTTCGATTGCTTGCGCTCGACCAGCCCGCTTTTAAGGAAGTCGAGGAACATCCGCTGCTGGTGCTTGTAGTAGGACGGATCGCAGGTCGCGATCTCGCGGCTCCAGTCGAGCGACAGCCCCATCGACTGAAGCTGCTTCTTCATCGCGGCGATGTTGGCGTAGGTCCATTGCTTGGGATGGACCTTGCGCTCCATCGCGGCGTTCTCGGCCGGCATGCCGAAGGCGTCCCAGCCCATCGGGTGCAGCACGTTCATGCCGCGGGCGCGTTTGAAGCGCGCCACCACGTCGCCCATCGTGTAGTTGCGGACGTGGCCCATGTGGATGCGACCCGATGGGTAGGGGAACATCTCCAGCACGTAGTATTTCGGCCGCGGGTCGTCGTTCGGCGTCTTGAAGATGCCGCGGGCGTCCCAGGTCTGCTGCCAGCGGGCTTCGGATTCCCGGGCGTTGTAGCGGTCGGATTTGGGGGATTCGGGGGGCATTTGCAGGGTGTTTTAGAGGGGGCAGGCCGGATGGGGAAGGACTTTCGGGGGCCTCGGCCGATATTGACAATCGGGCTCCCGGGACCGATGTATTACCTCGATTCATGAGGTAATACCGATGGGCAACACCGTCACCAGCAAGGGCCAGGTCACCATCCCAAAGCCGGTCCGTGATCGGCTCAACATCAAGGCGGGCAGCACGGTTGATTTCGTGCTCGGGGATAACGGGAGCGTCGTCCTCGTCAAGGCCGGTAAAAAAACAGCCACGCCCAAGAGCCGTTTCGATCGCATCCGCGGCATCATGAAAAGTGACATGACGACGGACGAGATCATGGCGCTGATGCGCGGGCCTCCAGCCGAGGTATGATCGTCATCGACACTAACGTCCTGCTGGACGTCGTCACCGACGATCCGGTTTGGGCTGACTGGTCCCAGCAGCAGCTTAGCGCCGCCGCACTGCGCGACCGGCTGGCGATCAATCCTGTGGTCTATGCCGAGTTCTCCAGCCGTTTTGCGCGGATTGAAGACATCGATGCTGTCCTGGTGTCGGCCGACATCGTCGTCACCGAAATGCCGCGGACAGCACTGTTCCTTGCCGGGCAGGCTTTCAAGACCTATCGCCGCCGGGGGGGTCTGCGGACGAATGTGCTGCCGGACTTCTTCATCGGCGCTCATGCTGTCGTGCTCAACGCACCGTTGATCACCCGCGATACCGGGCGGTATCGGTCCTACTTTCCGACGATCGAATTGATCTGCCCGGACGGGTCGTAGAGAGACGCAGGGCGAACCTAAAGTGGGCACGCGTCGCTTGGCCCGCCCGACGCGCCAAGGAACACTTTACGAAGTCATCATCTTCGGTTTATTCGACAGCGGATGCTGCTTGTCGTTACAGATCGTGGAATTGCAAATGCACTACACCACCCTCGGTAAAACCAACCTCCGCGTCTCAGTCGCCGGACTCGGCACCGGCGGCTTTTCGCGGCTCGGCCTTAAATCCGGCAAGACCGAGGAGGAGGCGGCGCGGCTGATCCACGAGGCGCGCGACCTCGGCGTCAACTTCATCGACACCGCGCAGAGCTACGGCACCGAAGGCGTCGTCGGCAAAGCGCTGAAAACCATTCCGCGCGACCAGGTTGTCATCGCCACCAAGGCGCAATTCCGCGGCACGCCGTTCGCGCCGCCCGAGAAGGTGGTCGCGGCGCTGGACAACTCGCTGCGGCTGATGGGCACCGACTATGTCGATGTGTTCAATCTGCACGGCGTCGAGGTCGGCGAGTACGACTACGCGCTTGAGACGATGGCGCCGGCGCTGCTCAAGGAGAAGGAAAAGGGCAAGATCCGGCACATCGGCATCACCGAGAATCCGATCGTCGATTTCACCAACGCGACGCTGAAGCGCGCGCTGAACGATCCGGTCTGGGAGGTCTACATGGTCGGCTTCCACATGATGCACCAGGGCGCGCGGCAGAACGTGTTCGCGCAGACGCAGAAGAAGGGCATCGGCACGCTGCTGATGTTCGCGGTGCGGAGCATCTTCGCCGACCCGCCGCGCGTGGCGCGGGAGATGAAGGCACTGGCCGACAAGGGGCTGGTGGAGAAGTGGCTCGGCGACAGCGACGATCCGCTGGGCTTCCTGGTGCACGAGGGCGGCGCGTCGAGCATGATCGAGGCGGCGTATCGGTTTGCGCGGCACGAGCCGGGCGTCGACGTGACCTTGTTCGGCACCGGCGATCGCGCGCATCTGAAGAGCAACGTCGCGGCGCTGATGAAGCCGCCGTTGCCGGCGGTGGACCGCGAAAAGATCGTCAAGCTGTTCGGTGATCTGACGGTCGGCGTCGGCCTCGACGGCCATCAGGGCCGGTAGGCCGAAAGACTTCGGCTACCCCCACAACCGCTTGCTGGCGAGCCGCGCACCTTCGGCCAGCGCGCCGAGCTTGGCCCAGGCGATCTCGGCATGGACGCGGCCGCCGAGGCCGCAATCGGTTCCGGCCAGCACATTCTCGCGGCCGACCGCACCGGCGAAGCGCGCGATGCGCTCGGCCACCAGCTCGGGATGCTCGATCAGGTTGGTCGAGTGGCTGACCACGCCCGGCAGGATCATCTTGCCGTCCGGCAGCTTGACGTCCTGCCACAGCCGCCACTCGTGCTCGTGGCGGACGTTCGCCGCCTCGAACGAGTAGCACTGCGCCTTCACCTCGAGCATCAGCTTGATGATGTGCTGGAACGGCAGGTCGTGGGTGTGCGGGCCGTGCCAGCTTCCCCAGCACAGGTGATAGCGCACGCGATCCTCGGGAATGCCCTTGAGCGCGTGGTTGAGCGCGTCGATGCGGACCTTGGCGAACTTGTTGACGTAGTCGTCCACGCTCATGGCTGGCTTGATCATGTCCCACCAGTCCGGCAGCCCGGGATCGTCGATCTGCAGGATGAAGCCGGCATCGACCACGGCGCGATACTCCGCATGCAGCGCGTCGGCGAGCGCGAAGACGTATTCCTCGTCGGTCTTGTAGTGCTCGTTGTAGATGAAGTGGTCGAGCCAGCCCGGGGCGATAACGCAAAAGAACGCCTCGTCGACCGTGCGCCCGGCGCGCCCGATCGCAGCCTTGAAGGTGTCGAGCTCCTGCTTCAGCGCGCCGCCGTCGCGCGGCTTGATCGGGCCGGTGACGACGGCGCGCTCGCGGTCGGCCGGCATCGGCTTCTCGCCGGGCACGTGGAAGATCGTGCCGGTGGCGTCGAGGTCCTTGTAGAATTGCACGAATTCGTCGCGCTCGCGGGTAAAGACGCGCGTCGAGGCCGGCTCGCCGGGCTTCAGCGGCCGGGTCTCGATGCCGGTGAAGTGGCGGCCGAGGTAGCTGAAGTTGCGGACCTTCCAGAATTCGCCGTCCCCGATGCAGTCGATGCCGGCGTCGAGCTGGCGGCGAACCACCTGATCGATGCCGGACTTGATGACGTCGGGGTCGATGGTCTCGCCGCGGAAGATGCGGAGCGGAAGGGCTTCGCAGCCGGGCGGGGTCGGCAGCCGTCCGGCATGGGTGGTGCGGATGCGGTCGGTGCTGCGTTTCATGGCAT
This sequence comes from uncultured Alphaproteobacteria bacterium, assembly GCA_963785665.1. Taxonomy (GTDB): domain Bacteria; phylum Pseudomonadota; class Alphaproteobacteria; order Rhizobiales; family Xanthobacteraceae; genus Z2-YC6860. The sequence goes on along the minus strand of CAWAWF010000004.1, from coordinate 179,077 downwards.
GGCCCGCCGGTTCGGTGAGGGGCGGGAATTATCGGGCAAGCAGCGCCGGGCGGGCAAGGCCGTCGCTGGCGTCTTAACGCTAACAACCAAATCGGCTTGGCAGCCTTAACGCGCCCTGATTTGCTAATCGCGAGGAAGGCCACGAGGAGACTGCATGTCGCACGATATTCGGCGCCTTCTGGCTATTTCCGCGCTCATCACAACCTTCGCCGCGCCGGCGTTCGCCGACGATTGGGACACCTGCGCCAAGGGCTCGGGTGACGACGCCATCGCCGCCTGCACGCGCTCGATCGCGACGGGCTCGCTCAGCGGCAAGAGCCTGGCGCTGGCGTACTCCAACCGCGGCGTCGAGCTGAAGGCCAAGGGCGAGCTCGCCAAGGCGGTCGCCGACTTCGACGAAGCCATCAAGGCCGACCCGGAGCAGGCGGCGGCCTACAACAACCGCGGCATCGCCTACGCTGCGGCGCACGACACCGACAAGGCGATCGCCGACTACGACAAGGCTATCGAGCTGAAGCCGGACTACGCCGCGGCCCTGAACAACCGCGGCCTCGCCTATTTCAACGGCGGCGAGCAGAAGCGCGCCATTGCCGATTATGACGCGGCGCTGAAGCTCGAACCGGACGCGATCCGCCTCAACAACCGCGGCAACGCCTACGCCGCGCTCGCGCAATACGACCGCGCCATCGCCGATTTCGACGAGGCGGTGAAGCTCGACGGGCGCTACGCCGTCGCGGTGTACAACCGCGGCAATGCCTACGTCGCCAAGGGTGACGCCGACAAGGCAATCGCCGACTACACCGAGGCGCTGGCGCTCAATCCGAAATACGAGGACGCCCTGGTCAACCGCGGCGTCGCCCTGGAGAAGAAGGACGCACTCGACCGTGCCATCGCCGATTACGACGCGGCGATCAATCTGCAGCCGAAGGACGCGGTCGCCTACAACAACCGCGGCAACGCGTTGCTGAAAAAAGGCGAGCGCGACCGCGCCATCGCCGACTACGACACCGCCATCAAGCTCGACGGCAACTACGTGGCGGCGTATTTCAGCCGCGCCATCGCCAACGACGGCAAGAAGGATCTCGACGCGGCGATCCGGGATTACGCCAAGGTCACCAAGCTGCAGCCGCAGAACGCCGCCGCCTGGAACAGCCGCTGCTGGACGCTCGCCGTGATGGGCCGGCTGCAGGAGGCGCTCAGCGATTGCAACGAGGCGCTGAAGCTCAAGCCGGGCTACATCAACGCGCTCGACAGCCGCGGCTTCGTGCTGCTGCGGAGCGGCAAGTACGACGAGGCGATCGCCGACTACGACGCCGCGCTGAAGATCGAGCCGAACAAGGTGGCCTCGCTCTATGGGCGCGGCATGGCCAAGCGCCGCAAGGGTGACTACGCCTCGGGCAACACCGACATCGCCGCGGCGAAGGCCGGCAAGCCCACCATCATCGCCGAGTTCAAGGACTACGGGCTGCTGCCGCCGGAAACTGAGCTGACGCAGACGCCGCAGCATCCGGCCGACACCGAGCCGGTCGCGGAGGCCATCAGGCCCGCCGATCGTGAGCCGCCCCCGGCTGTCGCTCCCGCTCAGCCGCCCACCAAGAAGCCAGAACACCGCGTCCGCCACGCCCGCTGACTTTGAAGTTTCCGGCGCCGGGCGCTATGCAGGCGCCATGATCGCGCCATCGCCCCACACCGGCCTCACCGCCGTCACCGAAGAGATCGCACGCGCCTGCCGGGACGCCGGGCGCGATCCGGCCGGCGTGATCCTGGTGGCGGTGTCGAAGACATTCGGCGCCGAGGCGATCGAGCCGGTGATCGCCGCCGGTCAGACGGTGTTCGGCGAAAACCGCGTGCAGGAGGCCAAGGCGAAATGGCCCGAGCTTGCGGCGCGCCATCCGGGCATCGAGCTGCACATGATCGGGCCGCTGCAGTCGAACAAGGCCAAGGAAGCGGTGGCGTTGTTTGACGCCATCCATTCGGTCGATCGGCCCAGCCTCGCCGAGGCGCTCGCCAAGGAAATCTCGAAGCAGGGCCGCCGGCCGCGGCTGTTCGTCGAGATCAACACCGGCGCCGAGGCGCAGAAGGCCGGCGTGCTGCCGCAGGACGCGGATGGATTTCTTCGCAAGTGCCGCGATGATTACGGCCTGACGATCGATGGGCTGATGTGCATTCCGCCGGCCGACGAGGCGCCGGCGCCGCATTTCGCGCTGACCGCCAAGATCGCCGCGCGCAACGGCGTGAAACTTCTGTCGATGGGCATGAGCGCCGACTACGCCGCCGCCATCGCCATGGGCGCGACGCATGTGCGGGTCGGCAGCGCGATTTTCGGCGCGCGGAGTTAGCGCTTTACCGGTACCGGCTCGGCAGTGGCGCCGGATTGTTCGGGCCAAGCGGCTCGGCCGTCAGCGGCCGCCGTAGGATGCTCGGCCGCGGTGGCGGCGCGGCCTCGGCGGCGGGCGGCGCAGCAGGCGGGGCGGCGGCCGGAACCGAGGCGTAGGCGTGGGGCGGCTGCATCGCTCGGTTGCATCGCCGGCTGCACCGGCGGTGCCGGCGCGTAGCGCGGCAACTCTTCCCGGGGAGCGGCGTAGCGCGGCACTTCCTCCCGCATCGGCGCGATGTCGTCGCGGAACGAGCCGTACTCGCCGCCCTCGTCGTCCGCACCGGCGCCCTTGCTCATGGTGGCGGCGCGCCAACGCTCGATCACCGAGTCGATCAGGCCGCGGTCGGCCGAAGCGCCGGCCGCGATGCGGGTGTTGCCGCCGGCCTCGCTGGTCGGCCGCAGCGCCGGCGGTACCTCGCGGAATTTCATGCGGGTCGGCAGTGGCACGCCGGCACCGAAGGCGAACACCTCGCCGGTGCCGAGCGACGGAATGAAGCTCAGCATGCTGGCGCCGGCGTCAGAGATCGCCGAGCGGATCAGCCCCTGGTCGCGGTCGTTCGACAGCCGCATCACGAACATGGTGCTGCACTGGGAGATGATGTTGGGGTCGATCTCGGCCGGCCGCTGCGTCACCAGTCCGAGGAACACGCCGTACTTGCGGCCCTCCTTGGCGATGCGCGACAGCGCGCGCCGGGTCGGGCCGAAGCCGATGCTGCTGTCGGCCGGCGCGTAGCGGTGCGCCTCCTCGCAGACGAACAGCAGCGGCGAGGCGCCGTCGCTCCACAGACCGAAGTCGAACGCCATGCGCGACAACACCGACACCACCGAGTCCACCACCTCGGCCGGGAAGCCGGCGAGCTGCATGATGGTCATCGGCTTGCCGTTCGCCGGAATGCGGAACAGGTGGCCGACAACCTCAGCCATGGTGTCGCCGCCGACGGTGGCGTTCTCGAACATGAAGCCGTAGCGCGGATGGTTGCGGAAGGTTTTGATGCGCTGCAGGAGCTTGCTGTAGAAAATGATGCGCGAGCGGTTCTCGAGCTTGCCCATGCGGCCGTCGATCACCGAAATCAGATCCTCGATGCGGTAAGGCACCGGCGTATCGACGCCGTAACCGGTTTCCTTCGGATCCTTCTTCTTCTGCAGCGTGCGGTCGTTGGAGCCCTTGAGCTGCACGTAAGCCGCCTTGGCCTCCGGGATTGCCTCGGAGAGAATCTCGACCTCTTCGTCGATGCCGGGACGGCCGCCGAAGAAGGCGTCCACCGTCTCCTCGAAGTTGAACAGCCAGAACGGCAGCCGCAGATTGCGCGGCGTCAGCACCTGCGCCTTGTCGCCGAAGCAGCGGGCGTATTCGTTGTGCGGATCGATCAGGAAGACACGGAGGTCGGGGCGCTCGTCGAGAATTTGCGTCAGCAGGATGGCAACGCCGTTCGACTTGCCGACGCCGGTGGTGCCGACCACGGCGAAGTGCTTGCTGACGAGTTGCTCGATGTCGACCTGGGCCTGGATGCTCGGGTCCTGCTGAAGCGCGCCGATGTTCGACGGCCTGGCATGCATGCCGTTGTAGATCAGCCGCAGCTCGCGATCGGCCATCAGCATCGCCGGTTCGCCGATCATCGGATATTCAGTGATGCCGCGCTGGAAAAATGGAGCGCCATTCGGCCCGGCCTTGATTTCGCCGACCAGGTCGATCTGCGCGGTGCTGCGGCAGCTCGGGTCCTGATCGCGCTGCGGCCGCTCGGAGATCTCGGTGATCAGGCCGATGATGACGGTCGAGCCGCTGACGACGCCAAGGAATTTTCCGACGGTGGCGCGCTGGGCGCTGCCGGGCGGCGCCGGTGTCAGCCCGACCGTGACCTGGGCGCCGCTGACGGCGAGCACGCGCCCGAGCGTCTCGCGCGTGGCGCGTGCGGCTGCGGCCGGCGGCGTCGGATTGGCTGGCGTCATGTCGGCCCCTGGCGGAATTCGGCACGGTTACCCATGCCCTTAGACCGACGTTTCATACGCAACGAACTTGGACTTTCCGTTAAGGCGCATCGCCGACTTGCAAATAAACCAATCGTTTACCGTGGTGTCCGGTGAACGAGGCCTCAGCCGACCAGGATCCGGGTCCGCGGGCTGGCCCGGGCGATCAGGCGGCGCAATGCGGGCATGGTCAGGGCCACGCAACCGGCGGTGGATGCAAAGCCCGGCCGCGCGATATGAACAAACACGGCGCTGCCGCGGCCGGCGATCCGCGGCCGGGTGTTGTGGTCGAGTTCGATGATGAGGTCATAGAGCAGGTCGGCCCTCCACAGCCGGTCGGCGGAGCTGCCCTCCGGCACTTTGACCGGCTGGTTGTAATGACGGTCGCCGGGGTCCTCGCACCAGCCGTCGTCCGGCCGGATCGGCCGCACCGGCAGCATCGTTCGCGGCCGCACCATCCGGTCGGCGCGCCACCACAGCCGCTTGAGCCGGAACGTGCCGCGCGGGGTGCCGCCGTCGCCTTCGCGCTTGTTAGCGCGGATGCCGCCGCGCCCGAGCGCCACCGGCAGCGTTAGCGGCCCCGCCCGCAGCACGCCGCGCGTCGGCTGCGCCGGCCGCGACCTGACATGAATGACGGTCAATGCCATGGATCGCACGTGGCTCGTCGCGCCAATCAGAGAACGACCGGTTCCTTGACGGCTTTGATTTCGTCCGGCGCGAGACGCGCCGCCGTGCCCAGCCGAGTTTTGAATTCCTCGATCGTTTGCAGCTTGCTGCCGTCCTTACGGCGGCTCGAGCGCATGTGGTAGATGCTCTTGTAGTAGTCGCAGCTCTTGCAGACGGCACGGAAATCCCCGCGCTGTTGTTCCTCGATCAAGCTCATATAGGCCGGGTTGTCGGGCGAGAGAATCTTGCGCAGCGGCATCTCGTTGAGATCGCCGATGCGCAGTGTCGCATCGACATCGCGGCACGCGCAGCCGTTGACGACGCCGTTCGCCATGATCTGGTAGGTGGTGAACAGGTGTGCGCAGGCGCCTCGTTTGTAGACACTATGCGCATCGGTCACATCGATATCGAGACCGGCGACGTCGGCCTGGGTCACGTAGCCGCCCCAGTTGTTGTAGACACGGGACCGGCGTGGACGCACGCCGTGCTCGCGGAAGCGCTCCAGCAAAGCCATCACGTCGCTGGTCGGCCGGCGCGGCGCATCGTTGGTGGTGCGGATGCCGATATCGAGATGGAAATTCGCCCGATCCAGATTGTCGAGCAGCGCTTCCAGATTGTTGCGCAGCCGTTTGTAGACGTTCTCGGTCGACTTGGTGATGGCGATGAAGCTTTGCAGGTCATGGCCGTAGATGCTGACGGTCATGTTCTTCAGCTTCTTGAGCCGCAGCAGCCGCTCGACGTTGGTCCGGTTCGGGATCGTGAAATTGGTGAAGAAGCCATAGCCTTCGACGGCCGGATGGTCTTCGAGGAACTGCAGCTTATTGAAGATGTGGCGATCCATGAACACGTCGCCGGTGCACGGCGTGAGCTCGAACTGCGTGAAACCCATGCCGAGCGCCTGCTCGACGCAGTTCTGGAAAAAGGCGTCCTTCATCGAGACTTTCGGACTCTCCTTTTTGACGTAGGCGCAAAAGACGCATTCCAGATTGCACAGGCTGGAGGTCTCGATATTGAGGACCGTCGTCTCCGAGGGCACGAGTTCACGCCCGAGCAGGCGGTTGAAATTGATTTCAACTCTGGAAAGGGCGCTTTTCGCCGTCTTGGCGAGAACGAATGGGTTCATTGACCTCAGGCTCGAACGGCCGGAAACGCGTTTTGCTGCTGTTTTTGATGCTACTGTAGCGGCCGTCAATTTGCCATCGGCGCCGGCGCCGGCGGCTAACCGGATGCAAATGCTACAGTTTCCCTGCTTGATCTTTTGGTCCTGAATGCTCTACATCGCGGCGATTGCCGGTGGTGGGCGCGATTTGACGCCCGTAGGGGGCCTTTGAGCGATGCCCAACAAGCGCTCCATCCTGATCGTCGACGACGATGACGACCTCCGCAATGGCTTGGTCGAGCAGCTCGCGCTGCACGACGAATTTGAGGCGATTGCGGTCGATTCCGGCACCAAAGGCGTCCAGGCGGCCAAAGGTGGCCAGATCGATTTGGTCATCATGGATGTCGGCCTGCCGGACGTCGACGGCCGGGAGGCCGTGCGCATCCTGCGCAAGAATGGCTTCAAGGCCCCGATCATCATGCTGACCGGCCACGACACCGATTCCGACACCATCCTCGGCCTGGAATCCGGCGCCAACGACTACATCACCAAGCCGTTCCGGTTTGCCGTGCTGCTGGCGCGCATCCGCGCCCAGCTCCGGCAGCACGAGGCGAGCGAGGATGCCGTCTTCACCATCGGCCCGTACACGTTCCGGCCGAGCTCGAAGCTTTTGCTCAGCCCGAAGGGCAGCAAGATCCGCCTGACCGAGAAGGAAACCGCGATCCTGCGCTACCTCTATCGCGCCGGACAAAAGCCGGTGTCACGCGAGACGCTGCTGCAGGAGGTCTGGGGCTACAACTCCGGCGTCACCACCCATACGCTCGAGACCCATGTCTACCGGCTGCGGCAGAAGGTCGAAAAGGACGCCGGCAGCCCGGCCATCCTGGTGACCGACGCCGGCGGCTACAAGCTGGTCCCGTGAGTATGATTCCGAACTCATGGCCGAACGCGATAGAGCACTGTCTTGAGCATCGAGGACGATATCGTCTTCATTGAACGCTGCCCGACCCTGCGGGTCCTCGGGCGCGAGGCGCTGCGCATTCTCGCGATCGGCGCCGAGAGCCGTTACGTGCATCAGGGCGAAGTCCTGTTCCTCGCCGGCGAGACCGCCGACAGCGGCTTCATCATCCAGGAGGGATCGTTCCGGCTGGACAGCCAGACCAAGGCGCTCGGCGAGGTGGTGATCGGCGCCGGCGCCTTGCTCGGCGAACTTGCGTTGATCGCCGAGACCAAGCGGCCGGCGACGGCGACGGCGAACGAGCCATCGACGGTGATCCGCATCTCGCGAAGCCTGTTCCTGAAAATGCTGGAAGGCTATCCGCAGGCCGCTCACGTGCTGCGCGACCAGATCATAATGCGGGCGCAGCAGGCGCTGGTCGACATGGGCGACGTGCGAGCGCTGCTGGACACCAGCACGCCGCCTGCGGTTTAGTCAGACGTCCAGCGTCACCGTGACCGGCACGTGGTCGGACGGCCGCTCCCAGCCGCGCGCGGCCTTGGCGACGTCGATTGCAGCGAGGCGATCGCCGAGCATTTGCGACACCCAGATGTGGTCGAGGCGGCGGCCGCGGTCGGCGGTCGCCCAATTGTCCATCGCGCGGTAGCTCCACCAGGTGAACAGCTTCTCCGGCTCGCGCACGAAGGTCCGCGCCACGTCGATCCAACTGCCGGCGCGCTGCGCGGCGGTGAGCTTCTCGCATTCGAGCGGCGTGTGCGACACCACGCGGACCATCTGCTTGTGGCTCCAGACGTCGCATTCGAGCGGCGCGACGTTGAGGTCGCCGACCACGATGGAGCGCTGGCCGGGTGCGGGCAGCATATGCGGGCAGGCGCGGAGCTCATCGAGGAAGGCGAGCTTGTGGGCGAACTTCGGATTGATCGCGGGATCGGGCTCGTCGCCGCCGGCCGGCACATAGTAATTGTGGATGGTCAGCGGATCGCGGAGCCCCGCCTTCTCGCCGAGCACCGCGCCGACGTGGCGGGAGTCGGTCTTGCCGCAATAGGCCTTCAAGGATTGTGAATCGAACGGCAGACGCGAGATCACGGCGACGCCGTGGTAGCCCTTCTGACCGTTGAGCGCGATGTGCTCATAGCCGAGCCGCTTGAAGCGCTTCCTCGGAAACGCATCGTCCGGGCACTTGATCTCCTGCAGGCACAGAACGTCCGGCCGCACCGCCTTGATGAACTTCGCCACCAGATTGATGCGCAGCCGCACCGAATTGATGTTCCAGGTGGTGAGCTTGAGCTGCATGCGCAGTATTTAAGCGACGGACATCGAATCTGCCACGTCATGTCCGGCCTTGTGCCGGGCATCCACGCCTTTCTTGCATGCCAAGGCGTGGATGGCCGGGACGAGCCCGGCCATGACGAACGAGAGGCTGCCAGGCTAAACAGCTACTGGATGTTCCGCGTGTAGTCGATGCGGAACATGTTGGGATCGGGCGTGATCTTGGCGTCGAGGTTGTAGACCGCGACAGTGGTGTCGTAGCCTTGCGGATCGGTCACGGTCCACTGCCGCAACTGCAAGTCCTGCGCGCCGAACATCAGCATCACCTTGTGGGTGCCGCCGAGGATCTGGCGCTCCTCGATCACCACGGTGACGAACACGTCGTCGGCATAGACGCCGATCAGGTTGGTGTCGCGCAGCAGGTCGATGCGGTCGGCCAGCAGGAAGCGGAGCGGCGTCTGCGACAGCGGATAGAGGTCCTGGGTGGCGAGCTTCCTGTCGCGCACCACCACCGAGGAGCCGTCGGCGATCAGCTCGATCGGGCTTGGCGGGTTGTAGTCGAAGCGGACCTTGCCCGGCTTCTGCAGGAAGAACTCGCCTTCCGACTTGCCGCCGTCGGGAGCGACCTGGACGAAGCTACCGTGAAGCTGGCGGATGTTGGAAAGGTAGCTGCTGACCTTGTCGGCCAGCGCGCGCTGCCTGGCATCGAACGCCGTGGTCGAGTTGGAATTGCCGAAGATCGCCGGCGGCTTGAAGATGTTTGGGAACCCGCCGGAGCTTTGTTCGGCCGGCTTGGTCGGCGGTTGCTGCTGGGTGCTGCCGGTTGCCGCCGGAGGCCGTGGCGCGGGCGCGCCATAGCTCTTCGGCTGCGGCGCGGGCTGCGGCATCGGCACCGCTTCGGCAAAGGCGCCGCCTGCGGTCGCCACAATCGCCAGCGCAGACAACAACGCCGCAACCCCGGCCGCGCGGTATCCCAAGCGGCTTGCCGGCTTGCATCCCATGTCCTGCTCCGCTGACCCCTGACTCGTCATTTTGCCTACGGACCGGCTGTGGCTATTTCGCGGCCCGGCGCTCCACCCGCGACGCCCCAAACGCAAGCTCTTATCTCAATACTTGGCGTGCTCTTCCTGGCCAACCAGAATCTCGCGCTTTCCAGCATGATTGGCCTGGCCGACGATGCCCTCGTTCTCCATCCGCTCCATGATCGAGGCGGCGCGATTGTAGCCGATCTGCAGCCGACGCTGGATGTAGCTGGTCGAGGCCTTCTTGTCGCGGGTGACGATTTGCACCGCCTGTTGATAGAGATCGGTGGCGTCGCCGGTGGCGCCCACCGAGGTGGCGTCGAACACCGGATTGCCGTCGTCGTCGAACTCTTCCTCCTCCGCCGCCGTGACGGCTTCGAGGTACTGCGGCTGGCCCTGCGACTTCAGGTGGCGGACCACCTTCTCGACCTCGTCGTCGGAGCAAAACGGGCCGTGGACGCGGCTGATGCGCCCGCCGCCCGCCATGTAGAGCATGTCGCCCTGACCGAGCAGTTGCTCGGCGCCCTGCTCGCCCAGGATGGTGCGGCTGTCGATCTTCGAGGTGACCTGGAAGGAGATGCGGGTCGGGAAGTTCGCCTTGATGGTGCCGGTGATGACGTCGACCGACGGCCGCTGGGTGGCGAGGATGACGTGGATGCCGGCGGCGCGCGCCATCTGCGCCAGCCGCTGCACCGCGCCTTCGATGTCCTTGCCTGCGACCATCATCAGGTCGGCCATCTCGTCGACGATGACCACGATGTAGGGCAGTGCTTCGAGGTCGAGCTCTTCCTTTTCGTAGATCGCGTCTCCGGATTCCTTGTCGTAGCCGGTGTGGACCGTGCGCGAGAGCTGCTCGCCCTTCTGCTTGGCTTCGGCGAGGCGCACGTTGTAGCCGTCGATGTTGCGAACGCCGAGCTTCGACATTTTCTTGTAGCGCTCTTCCATCTCGCGCACCGCCCACTTCAGCGCGACGACGGCCTTGCGCGGATCGGTCACGACCGGCGTGAGCAGATGGGGGATGCCGTCATAGACAGAGAGCTCGAGCATCTTCGGATCGACCATGATCAGCCGGCACTGATCCGGCGACAGCCGGTACAGCAGGCTCAGGATCATGGTGTTGATGGCGACCGACTTGCCGGAGCCGGTGGTGCCGGCGATCAGCAGATGCGGCATGCGGGCGAGGTCGACCACGACGGGCTCGCCGCCGATGGTCTTGCCGAGGCAGAGCGGCAGCTTCGCCTGGGTGTCGGTATACTCGTCGGCCGACAGCATCTCGCGGAAGTAGACCTTCTCGCGCTTGTCGTTCGGCAGCTCGATGCCGATGGCGTTGCGTCCCGACACCACCGCGACGCGGGCCGACAGCGCGCTCATCGAGCGGGCAATGTCGTCGGCAAGCCCGATCACGCGCGACGACTTGATGCCGGGCGCGGGCTCGAGCTCATACAGCGTCACCACCGGGCCGGGGCGCGCGTTGATGATCTGGCCGCGGACGCCGAAGTCGCCCAGCACGCTTTCGAGCGATGCTGCGCAGGTCTGGATCGAATCCTGGCTCGGCGCGAACTTGTCGGTGGATTTGGGCAGCGCCAGCAGCGCCAGATCGGGAAGCTGATAGCCGCCGCTGGATCGCTTGGCGGGTTTCTTCGGCGCGGCCTTGCGGGCGGCCGGAATGATGGCGATGCTGCCGTCGTCGCTGTCGTCGCCTCATCGTCGTCCGCCTCGACCTCGTCCTCCGTCTCGACAGGCTTCGGTGCAACGCGCTGCTCCGGAGTCATCGGCGGCGATGAGACGCGGCGGAGCGCCTGCCGCGGCGTCTGCTTCTTGTTCTTGGTGCGCCGTGTCACCAGCCGCATCACCCGGGCCTTGAAGCTGAGCAACGCGTGAACCAGGAAGCCGAGCGAGATCGAGGTACGCTCCTCGTCGTTGTCCTCGGGGCCAGCGGCTTCGCGCGCCCAGCGGTCGTCGAGCTTGACGTCGGAAGGATCGTGATAGCCGAAGCCGGTGGCGACAATGACGGCGGCGAGCGTGCAGAGGCCGAACACCACGGCGGTCGCGAGCAGCGTGGTGCCGGTGACGGCGCCCATTGCCAGCGCGGGCAGCCGCAGCATGGCGTCACCGATGACGCCGCCGAGGCCGCTCGGCAGCGGCCAGTGCTCGCTCTTCGGCAGGCAGGCGACGAAGCCCGCGCCGAACACCGTGCCGGCCAGCCAGAACGAAAGCCGCATCCATTCGCGATCGAACGGCCGGTGGGTGGCGATCCGCCAGCCCCATACCGCGACTGGCAGCACCAGCACCGTCGAGGCCAGCCCGAACAGCTGCATCAGCAGGTCGGCGCCGATAGCGCCCGGCGTGCCGAGGAAATTGCGAACAGGGCCGTCGGTGGCGTGGCTGAACGAGGGGTCCTGCACTGACCATGTCGACAGCGCGATCGCGATCAGGGCGGCCAGCACGATCAGCGCCACGCCGCCGCTTTCGGAGACGCGCCGCTTCAGCATGTCGCGCAGGTCGTCCGACCAGCCTGAAAGGTCTAAGCCGCGGTCGATGGATGCCATGTTGTCAGCCCGTAGCGTTACTCAAGTTATCCAAGCACCTCGACGAGGCGGTGCAGCGCCTCGGCGGTGATCTCCTTGTCTTGAACCAGCGCGACGCGGACGTAGCCTTCGCCGGGATTGCGGCCGTCGGCGCCGTCGCGCGCGAGATAATGACCGGGGATGACGCGCAAGCCGCCATCGCGCCAGAGTTTCACAGCGGCCGCTTCGTCGCCGCCGTGGCGGCTGACGTCGAGCCAGAGGAAGAAGCCGCCCGCCGGACGCTGGTAGCCGTAGCGGTTGCCGATGATCTGGTCGGCGAGATCGAACTTGGCGACGTAAAGCTCGCGGTTCTTGTCGACGTGCGCCTCGTCGCCGTAGGCCGCGATCGCGACCTCCTGCAACGGCACCGGCACCTGCGGCGCCGCGATGTTGCGGAGCTCGAGGTAGCGGCCGAGGAATTTGCGGTCGCCGGCGGCGAAGCCGATCCGCATTCCCGGCAAGTTGGAGCGCTTCGACAGCGAGTGGAACACCACGACGTTGCTGAAGTCCGGTCCCGAGACTTGCAGCATGCCGTGCGGCGCGCGGCCGTTGAGATAAATTTCGCAATAGCATTCGTCGGCGAAGATCAAGAAGCCGTGCTTGCGCGCCATGGCGACCAGGCGAGCGAGATAGGCCTCGTCGGCGACCGCGCCCTGCGGATTCGACGGCGAGGCGATGTAGAAGGCGACGGTGCGCTGCAGCAGCGCCTCGTCGATAGCGTCGAGGTCGGGCAGGAAGCCGGTCTCGCGCGTGGTCGGCAGATACACCGGCTCGCATTCGGCGGCGGCGGCGCCGGCCGAATAGGCGGCGTAGAACGGGTTGGGGATCAGGATGGCGGGCGGGCCGGCGCGCTCCGTCACGTAGCGCTTGGCGGCGACGGCGCCGAGGAACAGGCCCTCGCGGGTGCCGTTCAGCACGATGACCTCGGACTCGTGGTCCATTGGCCTAGCCAACTTGTATCGCCGGTCGAGCCAGGCGGCGGCGGCGCGGCGGAAGCCTTCGGTGCCCTTGTTGGCCGGATAGCGGCCGAAATCGTTGAGATGCGCCTGCAGCACCGGGCCGACGAACGGCGGGATCGGATGCTGCGGCTCGCCGACCGACAGATTGATCGCGGGCTTGCCCGGCTTGATGTCGGCCAGAAGCTCATGCAGCCGCACGAACGGCGAGCGCCCTTCGGCCTTCTGCGGGACGGGTTGCGTGGCTTGAGCGGCGGTCATGAGCTCACGGCTTAGAGGCGGCGGAATCGCCCGCCGCACAAGGCGTTTCGCCACTCTAGCGGCGGCGAGGTTAAGGGGTGATTAACCATCGGCCGGCGGTGCCGCCAAGCCTTGGTGGCGATAGGGCTTTGAAGGCGGTTCCGGTGAGCGGGATTTGGCCGCACAATGCCGGCATGAACACGGCCACCACCCGATCTCCAGCCGAACTGCAGCGCCATTTTCGCACGCCGCTGGGCAGGCGGCTGGCCTCGCTTTTCTCCGTGAGCGTGCTGGCCTTCGTGTCGGTCCTGATGGTCGGGTTTGCCGTTGCCGGCTTTACCTTGAGCTTCGGCGTCGGGCTTTTCATGACGGCCATCGCCGGGTTCATGGTGGCGCTGGTGATCTATGTGGGGCGAGACTTCGGCGGCAATTGGGGATTGCGTGTCGACCTCGATGACGATGCGGTCAGACTCAACCTGCCGTCCGGGCGTTCGCTGATCCATCGCCCTCCGGCCCGCCGCCTGAGCATTCCGTACACCGACATCGCGGCGATCGACACCCGCCTCGAATACTATGGCAGCCTGCGGATGGGGCTCGTGCAGCGCGCCTACGCGTTGCGCCGCAAGAGCGGCGAGTTGCATCTTCCTGTTCGAGGAGCGCGGGCTGGCGACGCCGTTTGCGAGCGCGCAATTCAAAGGCATCGTCGCCGGCCTGACGACCCTTGCCGGCGTCCCGTTGCATGACCTCGGCATGGTGGAAGGCAACGGCGGTTTCCTTGCTGCCTGGGGAGCCCACGCTCCCGACTGGGCGACTCCGCCGGTTTCGGCGGAACGTCAGCAGCAGCTTTGGCGGCGGGCGGCGGCGACCGGAGGGTTCGCGATCGTGGCCAGCAGTGCGGCGACGTCGGCCTGGTATGGTGGATTGCTGGTCCGGCCCAAGCGCGGCGAGCAATCGCCGCCATCTCCTCGATCTTGATCCAGCTTCGGCGGTTCGATCCGCGCCGACCAAAAAGAGAGAGGCCCCGGTCTTGCGACCGAGGCCTCCCGACGGGCGGGGCGGTGCCGGGTATCCGCCCCAACCGTTGTCGCTTCGATGCCTACTGCACGGTCTCGCCGTGCAGGGCGAGATCGAGGCCTTCGCGCTCGATGTCCTTGGAGACACGGAGCCCGATGACGGCGTCGAGGATCTTGAGGATGATCAGCGAGACGATGGCGTCGTACACCAGCACGATGGCGATGCCCTCGATCTGGTTGATCACCTGGCCGGCGTTGCCTTCGAGCAGGCCGGCGGTGCCGCCGTATTGCTCGACCGCGAACACGCCGGTCAGGATTGCGCCGACGATGCCGCCGACGCCGTGGACGCCGAACGCGTCGAGTGCGTCGTCAACACCGAGCATGTGCTTGAGGCCGGTGACGCCCCAGTAGCAGATCACGCCGGCGGCGACGCCGATGCACATCGAGCCGACCGGACCGACGAAGCCCGACGCCGGAGTGATGGCGACGAGGCCGGCGACCGCGCCGGAGCAGATGCCGATGACGGTCGGCTTGCCGCGGTGAATCCACTCAACGAGCATCCAGGTGAAGCCCGCAACGGCGGTGGCGATCTGGGTGACCGTCATCGCCATGCCGGCCTGGACACCCGCGGTGACGGCGGAGCCGGCGTTGAAGCCGAACCAGCCGACCCACAGCAGCGAGGCGCCGATGAAGGTCAGCACCATGTTGTGGGCGGGGGCCATGTCGGTCCGCTTGCCGAGGCAGATCGCGCACATCAGACCGGCGACGCCGGCGTTGATGTGAACGACGGTGCCGCCGGCGTAGTCGAGCACCTTGATCATCGCGTCGGAGTTGCCGGCGGCGAGCATGCCGTCCGGACCCCAGACCCAATGCGCGATCGGCGCATAGACCAGGATCGCCCACAGGCCGATGAACCACAGCATCGCCGAGAACTTCATGCGCTCGGCGAAGGCGCCCGCGATCAGAGCTGGCGTGATGATCGCGAAGGTCATCTGGAAGCACATGTAGACGGTTTCGGGGATCGTCGCCGCCAGCGGATTCGGATTGCCGATGCCGCCCTTGCCGACGTCGCTGACGATCCCTTGCAGGAACGCTCGACTTAAGCCCCCGATGTAGGCGGTGCCTCCGGTGAAGGCCAAGCTGTAGGTGACGCAGGCGAAAATGATCGTCAGCAGGCACGTCACCGCGAAGCTCGTCATGATGGTGTCGCCGACGTTCTTCTTGCGAACCATGCCGCCGTAGAACAGGCCGAGGCCCGGGATGGTCATCATCAGGACGAGAGCCGTCGAGGTGAGCATCCACGCAGTGTCGCCGGAGTTGGGCGTGCAGTTCGTCAGCACGGCCTTCTTCGGATCCGGATCGCCGGCGCAAGCCGGCGGCGCGGCGGCCGCTTCAGGCGCAGGGGCTGCTGCCGCGGGCGCGGCAGTGGCAGGTGCAGCCGCCGGCGCCTGGGCCTGAGCGACCGAGCTGCTGACGACGGCAAAGCTGAGCGATAGGCCGAGCACGGTGCCGAAGGCGAGAGCCAACAGCCCAGCGCGGGTCTTCTTCTTGAACGTCATGGTCGAACTCCTGTTCGAAAAGCTGGGAAGTGCTGGCTACAGCGCAGCGGCGTCGGTTTCGCCGGTGCGGATGCGAACGGCGTGGTCGATGTCGTAGACGAAGATTTTGCCGTCACCGATCTGCCCGGTCTTGGCAGCGGCGGTGATGGCATCGACGACCTTGTCGGCCTGATCGCTGGCGACAGCGACTTCGATCTTGATCTTCGGCAGGAAGTTCACGGCATATTCGGTGCCGCGGTAGATTTCAGTGTGGCCCTTTTGACGCCCGTAACCTTTGACCTCGGTGACGGTCAGCCCGTGCACCCCTGCCGCAGTCAGAGCGTCACGGACCTCGTCGAGCTTGAAGGGCTTGATGATGGCCATGACGATTTTCATGGATTCGATCCCCGCTAGGCCCGGCCAACCGGCCGGGCGGACAACGGCAGCGTCACGGGCTCATGCCCGCGTGGACTGCCGGTGGGGATAGAATCAAACGCCGTGCCAACTGCCGTGGCTGTCGGCAAGGCTATGCGAATACAGGAGTTTTTGCATCGGCTGGGCCTGGCCGCTGGGCCATTGGCCGATCCGGACGCGAAACTGCGTCCGGATTAGTCAGACAAACTGTCGCAGGGCGTTCCGTGCCTAAAATATCGCCAGGACACCGATGGCATCGCCGCAGATGGCCCCAATGTCCCGATTATTGCAGCAATTCGCCATGCAGCGATACGTCGAGGCCGATCCGTTCGTGCTCTTCATGCACCCGCAGCGGCAGGAAGAAGCCGATCACCTTGAGCAGCAGCAAGGTGACGATGCCGGACCACGCCAAGGTCACTGCGACGCCGTAGAGCTGGATCAGCACCTGCTGCGCGTTGCCCTCGAGCAGCCCCGCGGTGTCGCCGACCGCCTTCACCGCGAACACGCCGGCCAGGATCGTGCCGGTCAAGCCGCCGATGCCGTGGACGCCGAACACGTCGAGCGAGTCGTCGTAGCGGCACTTGTTCTTCAGCCGCGTGCAGGCCCAGTAGCAGATCGCGCCGGCGGCGATGCCGATGACGACGCCGTGCCACGGCAGCACGAAACCGGACGCCGGCGTGATGGTGCCGAGCCCCGCCACCGCGCCGGAGATCATGCCGAGCACCGACGGCTTGCCGCGATCCCACCACTCCAGCAGCATCCAGGTGATGACGCCCGAGCAGGCGGCGAGATGCGTGGCCAGCACCGCGAAGCCGGCCCGCGAGTTGGCGCCGAGCGCCGAGCCGCCGTTGAAGCCGAACCAGCCGACCCAAAGCAGCCCGGTGCCGATCACCGCGAGCGACAGATCGTAGGGCGCGAGATTGTCGGTGCCGTAGCCGCGCCGCGCGCCGAGCAGCACGCAGGCGACCAGACCGGCGATGCCGGCGTTCAGATGCACGACCGTGCCGCCGGCGAAATCGAGCACGCCCGCGGTGCCGAGGAATCCGCCGCCCCACACCCAATGCGCGATCGGCACATAGACCAGCATCAGCCAGCCGGCGACAAACCACAGATAGGCGGAGAACCGCATGCGGTCGGCGACCGAGCCCGCCACCAGGGCGACGGTGATCACCGCGAAGGTCATTTGGTAGAGCATGAACACGGATTCTGGGATGGTCTTGGCGAGCGCGCTGATCGAGTTCATCTCCATGCCTTGCAGGAAGATGCGGTTGAGGTTGCCGATCGCCGGTCCATCGCCCACGAACGCGAGGCTGTAGCCGGCCACCATCCAGAGAATCGAGCCGAGCGCCACCGCGGCTAAAGTCTGCGCCATGGTGGCGAGCACGTTCTTCTTGCGCACCATGCCGCAGTAGAACAGCGACAGTCCCGGGATGCTCATCATCAGCACGAGGCCGGTCGCCGAGATCATCCAGGCGGTGTCGGCGGCGTCGATCTTGGCCGGCGTGCCGGGCGCTGTCGCCATCTCCTGGGCCAGCGCGGGCGCCGCCGCGAGAACCACGCTCAACATCAAACCGATCCGCGCGACCTGACGCGCGAGCGTTTTGCTGTGCATTCCCCCCTCCCGGATTTTCTAGAGCGCGTCGTTGTCGGTCTCGCCGGTGCGGATGCGCACGGCGCGATCGAGGTCGTAGACAAAGATTTTGCCGTCGCCGATCTGGCCGGTCTTGGCGGCGGCGCCGATCGCGGCCACCACCTTGTCCTCGATGGCGTCGTCGATGCCGACCTCGATCTTCAGCTTGGGCAGGAAGTTCACGGCGTATTCGGCGCCGCGATAAATCTCGGTGTGGCCTTTCTGGCGGCCGTAGCCTTTGACCTCGGTGACGGTCATGCCGTGGACGTTGAGCGCGGTGAGCGCGTCGCGGACGTCGTCGAGCTTGAATGGTTTGATGATGGCGATGACGAGCTTCATGGGTGTCCCTCTGATCGTGGCCCCCCGTTGTTGTGGCCCCGATTGACAACGAAAACCCGCCCGATTGGTTGGGAGGGCGAGCTGTTATGCCTACGATATCGGCAAGTAGGCCAGAAATTAAGCGGATTGTTTGCCTTACCCGCAGGCAAAAGGCGGTGTTCGCGCCACGATATGTTCCGGGCTTACCCCGGCTTCGGCTCGCTTCGGCGCTCCCGCATCAGACCCTCCTGGGCGACGGAGGCGACCAGGGTGCCGTCCTCCGCATAGATCAGCCCGCGGCCGAAGCCGCGGCTGCCGTGGGAGCTGGGGCTGTCCTGGGCATAGAGCAGCCATTGGTCGGCGCGGAACGGCCGGTGAAACCACACCGCGTGATCGAGGCTCGCGCCCATGATGTCGCGGTCGAAGATGCTGCGCTGGAACGGCAGCAGCGCGGTGTCGAGGATCGTCATGTCCGAGGCGTAAGCCAGCGCGCAGCGGTGGATCGCCGGATCGTCCGGCAGCGGCGCGGTGGTCCGCATCCAGATGTTGAAGCGATTGTCCGGCTGAGGATTGCCGGTGTAGCGGCCGAAATCGACCGGCCGCAGTTCGATCGGACGCTCGCGGCTGTAGTAGTTGCGCACCGGATCGGGCAGCCCCGGCAGGATTTTCGCCCTGACCTCGGCATCGCTCGGCAACTGGTCCGGACGCGGCACGTCCGGCATCGGCATCTGGTGGCTCAATCCCGGCTCGTCGTTGTGGAACGACACCATGAGCGAGAAGATCGCCTGGCCGCGCTGGATGGCGACGACGCGCCGAGTCGTGAAACTCTTGCCATCGCGGATGCGGTCGACCTCGTAGACGATCGGGATGCTCGGATCGCCGCCGAGAATGAAATAGGCGTGCAGCGAATGCGGCAGCACGCCCTCGACGGTGCGGGTGGCCGCGACCAGGGCTTGCCCCACCACTTGACCGCCGAACACGCGACGCATCCCGACCTGCGGACTGACGCCGCGGAACAGATTAATTTCGAGCCGTTCGAGATCGAGAATGGAGAGCAGGTCGGCGACAGATGACATGAAACCACCTTACGGCCAGTGGTATACTTCCGCCATGCCGAACACAAAACGAACCGACATCCTGATCGGCGGTGCGGGCTTTGCCGGACTGGCGCTCGCCATCGCGCTCCGCCAGGGACTCGGCGATTCCTTCTCCGTGACGGTGGCCGATCCGGCGCTCGGCAACAGCCACGCCGGCGACGCGCGCGCCTCGGCAATCGCGGCCGCGGCTCGCCGGCTGTTCGAGACCATCGGGGTCTGGGACAAGGTCGCCGACGGCGCGCAGCCGATCCTCGACATGGTGGTCACCGACTCCAAGCTGCACGATGTGATGCGGCCGACCTATCTGACGTTTGCCGGCGAGGTGCAGCCCGGCGAGCCGTTCGCACACATGATCGAGAATGGCCCGCTGATCGATGCGCTGATGGAGCGGGCGAGGGCGGACGGCGTCGAGCTTCGCGCCGAGGCGGTGACCGGCTCCGACGTGGGCGACGAGCGCATCGACATCCGGCTCGGCGGCGGCGACACGATCGCCGCCAAGCTTCTGGTCGCCGCTGACGGCGCGCGCTCGGCGATCCGCGAGGCGGCCGGCATCAGGAGCGTCGGCTGGGCCTACGAGCAGTCCGCCATCGTCACCACGGTCAAGCACGAGCGCGATCACCGCGGCCGCGCCGAGGAGCATTTCCTTCCCGCTGGTCCGTTCGCGATCCTGCCGCTGAAGGGCAACCGCTCGTCCATCGTGTGGACCGAGGAGAAGCGCGAGGCCGAGCGCATCGTCGCGCTGCCGGACGCTGAATTTCACGCCGAGCTGGAACAGCGCTTCGGGTTGAAGCTCGGCGACATCGAGGCGGTGGGGCCGCGCCGCGCCTATCCGCTCGGCCTTGCCATGGCGCGCTCGTTCATCGGCGAGCGGCTCGCGCTCGTTGGCGATGCCGCCCATGTGATCCATCCGATCGCCGGCCAGGGACTCAATCTCGGGCTGCGCGATGTCGCGGCGCTTGCCGAGGCGATTGTCGATGCGGCGCGGCTTGGGCTCGATCCGGGCGGCCCCGATGTGCTGGAGCGCTATCAGCGCTGGCGGCGGTTCGACACCGCGGCGATGGGGGTGACGACGGATGGGCTCAACCGGCTGTTCTCCAACCGCTCCGATGCGCTCCGCCTTCTGCGCGACGTCGGCCTCGGTCTTGTCGATCGCGTGCCGGCGCTGAAGGGCCTGTTCATCCGCGAGGCCGCAGGTTTGACGGGCGACGTGCCGAAGCTGCTGCGCGGCGAGGCGCTGTAGTTAGTTCGACCCGCGAACGATGAACGCGGCGATGACATCGACAAGCCCTGGCGCCAAAGCCGTCGCGGGATCGGCATAGAGCAGGATGTTTCCCTCTCTGTCGTCCGGCGCATCAGCAAGCACGTGATTCATCGTGGCGCGATGAAATTGCTCGGCATCCGGCCGCGCGCGTGCGAGCGCGGCAATGTCGACAGCGCCGATCTGCAAGTCGCGGCCGCCGCTGACGATCAGCACGCGGCTGCGCGCAGTGGATAGTTCGCGAGCTGGATCGATGGCGATCATCGAGCGTAGATAGGGCTGCACGGTCGGTCGAAACAGTGCGAACAATGCCGGATTGACGGAAGGCGCCGCTTCGCCGCGCTCCAATGTGGCGAGAGTGGTCAGAGCCTCGTCCAGCAGCGATGGCGGCATCGGCGTCTGCCGCAATTGATCGCGCACGACGGTGCCGAATGGTCGCCCCGGTGGTGCAAGCAGGACCAGAGCGTTCACGGGCGCCTGGAGCGACGCGCGCGTCGCGATCAACGCACCTTCGCTGTGCCCTGCGATGGTGACGGAACCGAAATCGCCACGTTGGCGCAGCCATGCGACCCACCGCGCGGCGTCGGTGACGTAATGATCGAAGCGCAGGTCCTGTTCGGACGGGGCGGCCGCAGCGCTTTGTGCCACGCCGCGCTTGTCGTAGCGCAGTGACGCGATGCCGCGCGCGGCCAGACCCTCGGCCAGATTTTTCAGATAAGGCGCGGCGACGCTCCGGCTGCGCCCGTCGCGATCGGTGGGACCCGAGCCCGCGACCAGCAGGGCCGCCGGGGGCCGGTCGACCTTGGGCCGCACCAGAGTGCCGGCGAGGCCATCGACAATGACGTCTTCGACGGTCGACTCGGTCATCGGACAACGAAAGCGGCTACGACAACGGCACCACCGCGATCTGCTCCTTGAACGCAGGCCGCGACGAGATCGCGGCGTACCAGCGGTCGAGGTTCGGCGTCGCGGCTCGCTCCGGAATGAGCTGCATGTAGCGGTAGATCATGATGCCGACCGGGATGTCGCCGTAGGAGAATTCGTCGCCGGCCATGAACTTTGTCTTGCCGAGCTGGGCGTCCATCATCTGCGCGGCGGTGACGGTCTTTTCCTTGCCGGCCTCGATCGCCTTGGGGTCGCGCTTCTCCGGCGGTGTGCGGATGAGGCCCCAGAACACCGGCGTGATCGCCGTGTGCATCACCGAGAGCTGCCAGTCCATCCACATCTGGGCGCGGCCGCGGGTTTTCAGGTCGGCCGGCTCGAGCGTGCGGTTTTGGTGCTTCGCGGCGAGGTAGCGGCAGATCGAGTTCGATTCCCACATCGTGAACCCATCCTCTTCTTCGAGAACGGGCACCAGCGAGTTGGGATTCATCGCCAGATACGCCGGGTCCTTGGTCTTGCCGAAGGCGCCGCCGACATCGATGCGCTCGAACGGCAGCTTCATCTCCGCCAGCGCCCAGATCACCTTCTGCACGTTCGACGAGGTGTTGCGCCCCCAGATTTTCAGCATGTGCTTCTCTCCCTGAGCCTCGCGCTATGGCATGACGAACGATTGGATTGCTTCAATCCAGCCGGCGCGCCTCTTCCGGCAGCATGATCGGGATGCCGTCGCGGATCGGATAGGCAAGCTTGGCGGCGCGCGAGATCAGCTCCTGCTTCTCGGCGTCGTATTCCAGCGTGCTCTTGGTCAGCGGGCAGACCAGGATTTCCAGAAGCTTCGGATCGATGCTGCCGGCAGGGCGTTCGGTGGGCGAGGTGGTCATGGCGATCAGCCTAACGGATCGAAGGCCGGCTTGTCACTGCAATGGCGTCTCGCCGCCGCCGGCGGTCCTCTTGGCGAGCTCCATCTCGGTCACCGCGACCAGGATTTCGGCGCGCGACTTGAGGTCTGGCGCCTCCAGCAGCGCCTGCTTCTCGGCGGCGCCGTAGGGCGACATCATCGCGAGCGCATTGACCAGCGCCTCGTTGGGGGCGCTCTCGACGCCCTGCCAGTCGGTCTTGAGATTGTTCGCCTTGAGGAACGCCGTTAGCGCCTCCAACACCGCCTCGCGATCGACCTCGTCCTCGCCCTTGCGAGCCACAAAATCGTCGGCGAACGGCGCGAACGTCACGCGGCATTGGCGATAGGCGGTGGCGACTTTGAGTTCTTCCTCGACGCGGAAGCGCGCCACGCCGGTGAGCTGCAGCAGATAGCGGCCGTCGCCGGACTCGGCGAGCTGGGTGATGCGGCCGACGCAGCCGACCTTGAACAGCGTCGGCTTGTCCTCCGGGCCGGCATGCGCCGGATCGGAATGCGAAGGGTCCGGCTGGATCATGCCGACCAGCCGGTGGCCGTCGCGCATCGAGTCGTCGATCATCGCCAGATAGCGTGGCTCGAAGATGTTGAGCGGCATCTGCCCGCGCGGCAGCAGCAGCGCGCCCGGCAGCGGAAACACCGGGATCACCTCCGGCAGATCAACCGGCGCCTTGTAGATGACGTTCATCGGCATGGCTGCTCACTCCGGCACGCCCACCGGGCCAAAAGGATTCAAGCAAACAGAATCGACGACAGCCGCTTGCGGCCGGCGATGGTGGCCTCGTCGGTCGGTCCCCACGCTTCGAAGAACTGCACCAATTGCTTGCGCGCGCCGTCGTCGTTCCATTTGCGGTCGCGCTTGACGATCGCCGCCAGTTGCTCGACCGCCTCCAGGCGCTTGCCGTTGGCGTTGAGGGCGACCGCGAGATCGAACCGGGCCTGATGGTCGAGCGGATTGGCCGCGACCTTCTGCTCGAGCTCGCCGAGCGGGCCGACCGAGCTTGCCTGCTCGGCCACGTCGAGCGCCGCCTTGGCGGCCGCATAGGCCGCGTCGTTGCGCTTGGCCTCCGGCACCTGGGTCGAGCACCTGCTTGGCCTTCTCGATCTTGACTAGCGCGACGTTGGCGCGCGCGAGCCCGGCCAGCGCCGGACGTTGGCCGTATCCTCGGCCGAGCACCTCGGAATACACCGCCGCCGCACCTTCGGCATCGCCGGCTGCGAGCGCCGCGTCCGCCTCGGCGATCAGATCCTTGGTCTCGCCCGCCACCGCGCCCTTGGTCAGCCGTTCGATGAACTGGTTGACCTGGCCTTCCGGCAGCGCGCCCATGAAGCCGTCGGCGGGCTGGCCGTTGACGAAGGCGATGACCGCGGGGATCGACTGGATGCCCATCTGCCCCGGGATTGCCGGGTGCTCGTCGATGTTCATCTTGACCAGCTTGACCTTGCCCTTGGCGGCCTTGACGACCTTTTCCAGGATCGGCGTCAGTTGCTTGCAGGGCCCGCACCACGGCGCCCAGAAGTCGATCAGCACCGGCTGGCGCTTCGACTCCTCGATGACGTCCTTCATGAAGGCCTGGGTGGTGGTCTCCTTGATCAGGCCATCGGGGGGCGCGGCCGCCCCGGTATCCAACATCGTCATTTTTTCCTCGCGCGGCACCCGGTCCCGGGCTGCCCCCAGCTTGTGTTGCCTCAATTAAATGGGCCGGGAACTCGATAATTGCAATCGGGCTCAGCCCGGTCCGGAAGGGCCGGTGACCGCGACGATCAGGGGCGGATGGCCGGTCGATTCAAGGAACTGGACCAGATCCTCCCGCGCAATCGAGGTTGTCATGGTGTTGACCAAGGGGTGCGCGTTGATGACCGCGTGTTCCATCAGCGTGGCGTCCAGCACCACGGTGACGCGGCCGGCGGTGTCGTTGATGGCCCCGAACGGCGTCACCGCGCCGGGAACGACGCCGAGCGTTTCCATCATCAGGTTGGAGGCGCCGAACGAGAACCGTCCGGTCGTGCCGAGCCGCCGGTGCAGCGACTTGAGCTCGATGGCGGCGTCCTCCAGCGCGGTGACCAGGAACAGGGCACCCTTCTTGTCGCGGCCGGCGATGTTCGACTTCCCGTACCCAAAGAAATTAGGAATCGCGAGGCTCGACGGTCACGCCCGCTACATTTGGGCCGTCCTCAATGATTTTGACCATTAGCTTTTGCATCGCATCAATCGACTTTGGGTTTTTCAATAGATAGCGATGAACCTGGATGGTGACGATTTCATTTTTCTGGTCGTAATCTGTGATTTGTAATCCTTCGAGCGGCTCTTTCTTTTCAGTCATCAGGATTGCCCTTTAGGTTTAGTTCTCGCGAGTTCTGCCACGACACGCTCAAACGCATCGCTGCTTTCATCCGCGCCAAGATCCCGAGCGGCTTCCTTAAACCGCTCGGATTGCTTTTTGTCTTTCACCACGGGGCGGCGTTTCTGCTTAACGCCTTTTATTTTTCCCATAAGGGCGCTCAGATATTAGTTTGCTTGTAGGTCAGCCGCTTGCCAACGATACCAGCCAATGCGCGATCAGCGCGGGCCACGTCATCAACGCCAAGCCGCACGCGGTTGCTGTAGCGGAAATCAAACTCCGCCAAGTATCGGTGTAGGTGCTTCTCGGCGCAATGCTGATAGACGCCTTTCATGCCGCGCTTGAACACCGAGTAGAAGCCTTCGACTGTGTTCGTCGTGACCTCGCCTCTCACATATTCGTCCTTGCTGTGATCGACCGTCTGATGGCTGTTGAAGCCGCCAAGGTTGCGATACCAGCTAGCTTGATCCGTCATCACGTCCGTCTCGCGCTTGATGTTGGCGCGGATGATGGGAATGAGTTGGCCGACCGTTGAGCCTTCAACGTGGAAGCTCCGCGCCGATCCGCCACGCTCCACCAGCGTCAGCACCACGTTGCGGAATTGCGGGCCGGAACGCTTCGACTTTTTGTTGTGGCCTTCCTGGAATCCGATCACCGTTTCGTCAATCTCGACAACCTGACCCGCGCCGCCCATCGGCTCCATGCCAAGCGTCTGCATGGCGAGCCGAACGCGATGGCTCATGAACCATGCCGTCTTGAGCGTCACGCCGAGAACGCGGTGGAGCTGGTTGCTGCTCACACCCTTCTTGCTGCACGCCATCAGGTGGATTGCTTGCAGCCAGAGCCGCACCGGAATGTGGCTCGACTCGAACACCGTGCCGACCGTCGCGCGGAAGGGCTTGCGGCACTGGTAACATTTCCAAACGCCGATCCGCGTGGACTTGCCTGCCAGCCTGCCGACGCGATCAACGCCACCGCAATGCGGGCAGATCGGGCCGTTTGGCCAAATCTTCTTTTCCAAATACAGAAAGGCCGCTTCTTCGTCATGGAAGTGGTCGGCGTCAAAAACAGAATTTGCCATAACCGTAATTCCTCTTGATTTTCCAAGAGTATCATAGCTAGTTGGGTACAGTAAGTATCCGCGCGAATATAAAGAATGAATCCTGTTCACGAATTATTACAGCCGATCCCCACAGCAATTTTGCGAATGGAATCAGGCATGTTACATACAGCACCGCCGCCCACGTCCACCTTGGATGGAGACGCGGGCGGCGGCTCTAGACCCTCATTGCTGAGGGGCAAGGCGCCAGAACAGGCCATCGACAATGGCCCATCCTGGCGGTGGTCTTCCGGGGTCTCCTAAGACCCCACCCGTGCCCGTTGTCGATCCGGGCCGGTTCAGCCGCTACTGCGACCGGGTTTCGTGACCCTGGGGAACAATCCCCAGGGTCTAATTTCAGTGGCGCTGAACATGCGCCAAATCCAATTCGTCTATGACGTTGTCGGAAACAACGGAAACTTCATCACCGTCATCGGTCTCATCACCATCATCAGTTTTTCCAGAGCGGGGGCTTATGTTTCGCACCGCGCTCGGGACCTCAGCTCCGTCAGCAGTTTGACGCCATAGCTGGCGAAAAGAGGCAGACTTCCACGGACGGGAAGTTGCCTCTGATACGATCACGGGGCCGCTTGTCGGAAGCGCCGGGAATCTCTTTAGCTGCGCCATGACCAATGGTGCAGCCTTCAGATCCATTTCGATCACCTTGTCGCCCCTGCTGGGGGGGTGCCGCAAAATCAGGTCTTTATCAATTTCTGACCACAGCAGGCCGCGCAGCCACTTCTCGCCCCGGTGAGAGGCGAATGGTTCGCCCGGCTCATCTTGAGGAATCCATTCACCGATCACGTCAACTTGGCTGAGCTTGCAATCGAACAGGAATGCTTGGGCATCAGCAATCGAGAACATCTGCATTTCATTGGCGTGTTCGATGATCGCGCGGGCATAATCGGCCGTCATGGGCTCGATGTCGCTACGCGGCGTTGCTACCTTATAGCGCTTGCTATGGAGGATTACCGACAACCTCTCGCATGCGTCATCGTGATATTCGTTCGCTCCGAAATGGATGATTGTCCGCAGCATGCCAACCATTGCATGGGCTGTCGCAATCTTGCCCTCACGCGCGTAGCCGTCGTAAATCTCGTCAATCTTTGATCCCTTGAGACTGACAAGATCAAGCGGACCAATATCCTCAACGAGGTGAGAGATAAGCTTGTCGTAGTGCTTGCGCGTATTGAACCGCTTCCGGTGGTAGGGCGATTTCTTGTTTGTCTGATACGCCGTGGCCAAATCAGGAAACGTTCCGGCGAAGCCGCTATTCTGAGGCTTTGATTCCGGGCGTACCGCGTCACTCTCTCCTGCGGAGAACAGCGGCGTAGCATCCGTGATTTTGTGGCGGCTGGCGGCGCGATTACGCAGCGCCTTCACGTCGAGATATTCCTCGCCGATCAACTCCAAAATCTTGTCGGCCCGTGACACAACGGACGGCGAATTAAGCTCGCCCGACAGGGCGGCCATCCGCTCGGCATGCGTCATATTGGCAGGGTCTTTAGCCATGAACTCCTCAAGTTCGTTATAGTCGGAGTCGCCCTGCGTTGACAAGGCAATACCGCCTCTCCTGTTCACAACAGTGTTCATTAGCGTCCCGCCCGAGTTAGAGGTCGCGTGTTACCGCTACAGCCGCCGACTACCTACCGTAGGTTGTAAATTTGGCCAGAATTGCAGCTTCCGAGTCCACGCTGCGATGACCCGTATTAAGTCAATAATTTCAATGGGATATGGTGGGTACGGGAAGTCGAACATCGCCTCGCGGCCACAAGAACATTTGCAGAACAAAACGACTCAAATATAGTCCCTGGGCCATTGTTCGGGGACAACCTGAGGACGCGCCATGATCGACCTGAAAACCCTGCAATCCGAACTCGACCACGCCCGGTTGGCGCGGATGGACGCGCAAGAGGCTGGGACCGAGGTCGAGGAGTTGATCTGGTCGGTGCAACACTTCGAGCCCGGCAAGCAGCGCATGGTGTTCATGATCGACTGCAGCGAGCCCGACGCTCTGCCGAACTAGTCGCAGGGCCACCGCGGCACCTATGATGCCTTCGGAAGCTCCGGAGGCATCATGGTTCAGCTCGTCGACAGCGACATCAAGACCCGCGAGGTGCTCGGCTGGACCGGCGTGCATGTGCTGCACTTCGCAGGCTCGTCGTGCTCGCAGAAGCTTCGCATCTTCCTCAACCTCAAAGGCATCCCGTGGCAGTCGCATCCGATCGATCTGCCGGGCAACGAGAACTTCCGGCCGTGGTTTCTCGGCATCAACCCGCGCGGTCTGGTGCCGGTGCTGGTGCATAACGGCGCGGTGCATATCGAGAGCAACGACATCATCCAGCATCTGGAGAAAAGTTTTCCGGAGCCGCGCCTGATTCCGCAGGGCCACGAGAATGAGGTCGCGGCGCTGCTCAAGCACGAGGACGATCTGCATCTCGATCTGCGCACCTTGAGCTTCCGGTTCGTGTTCGCGCCGCCCGGCCCGCCGAAGCCGGCCGAGGCGCTGAAGAGCTACGCCGAGAGCGGCAGCGGCACCGTGCAGGGCGCACGCGACCGCGACAAGGATATCCAGATCGAGTTCTGGCAGCGCGCGGCGAAGGAAGGCTTCACCGACGAGCGGGCGCGCGCCTCGGCGCAGAAATTCCGCGCCGAGTTCGACGCGCTCGACAAGCGGCTGGCGAAGTCGCCCTACTTGATGGGCGACACGTTGAGCGTGCTCGACATCGCCTGGTTCATCTACACGTTCCGGCTGTCGCTCGCCGGTTATCCGTTCGCGCGGCTGCATCCGCATGTCGCTGCGTGGGAGGAAAAGCTCCGGGCGCGGCCGGAATTCGCCAAGGAGATTGCGGGAACGCGGAAGCCGGCATCGGCGGTGAGCAAGACGCTGGAGCAGGTGGCGGGATTCTAGCGGCCGGGCAACGCTCTAACCCTTCCGCTTCTGCTCGATCTTGTCCCAGATCAGCGCGGCGATGTCGGCGCCGCCAAGGTTCTTGATGGCGCGGATGCCGGTCGGCGAGGTGACATTGATCTCGGTGAGCAGGCCGCCGATCACGTCGATGCCGACGAAGATCAGCCCGCGCTTGCGGAGCTCCGGTCCGATGGTCCGGCAAATCTCCTGCTCTTTCACGGTCAGCTGCGTGTCCTTTGGCGAGCCGCCGCGCACCATGTTGGAGCGTAGATCGTCGGCGGCCGGCACCCGGTTGACCGCTCCGGCATATTCGCCGTCGACCAGGATGATGCGCTTGTCGCCGTCGCGTACCTCGGGAAGGAATTTCTGCACCACCCAGGCTTCGCGGAAGGTTACGGCGAACATGTCGTAGAGCGAGCCAAAGTTGAGGTCGTCCTTGGTCAGGCGGAACACCGCGCCGCCGCCGTGGCCGTACAGCGGCTTCATCACGATGTCGCCGTGCTCGGCGCGGAACGCCTTGATCTCGGCGAGGTCGCGGGTCAGCAAGGTCGGCGGCATCAGTTGCGGAAACTCGGTTACGAATATCTTCTCCGGGGCGTTGCGCACCGAAGCAGGATCGTTGACTACCAGGGTCTTCGGATGAATGCGCTCCAGCAGGTGCGTGGTGGTGATGTAGTTCAGATCGAACGGCGGGTCCTGCCGCAGCAGCACCACATCGAACGACGACAGCGGCACGCGCTTGGCTTCGCCGAGCGTGAAATGGTCGCCGGCCTGGTCACGCACGGTGAGCGGCGCCACCGTGGCGAACACGCCGTCACGCGCCAGCGCCATGCGGTCGGGCGTGTAATAGCCGAGCTTGTGGCCACGGGCTTGCGCCTCCAGCAGCAAAGCAAACGTCGAGTCGCCGCGGACGTTGATCCGCTCGATCGGGTCCATCTGCACCGCGACGTTTAATGCCATGAGCAACCTTAGGGGCTGGGTGGATAGCGTAAACGAAAGGTTAACATGTTACCGCCAATGTCCGGGCGGTTTCGAGCGCAGGGACGCCATGGCCCATTTTCCGAGACTGTCTATTGCCGCAAAGCTTTACGCGATCTTCGCGCTGCTCGCCACCGCCACTGTGGTGCTGGCCCTGGTTACCGTGGTCGCTGCGCGCCGTCATGCAGCGCTGACCGACGAGTTCGAAGCGTCACTACAGGGCTCGCAGAATGTCGAGCGCATCAACGGCCTGATCTACGCGGTGGTGATGGAATCGCGCGGCATCTACATGTCAGCGAATGTGGCCGACCGGCAGAAATATGCCGACGGGCTGATGCGGTTCAACGAGCAGGTTCTCAAGCTGGTCAGCGGCTGGGAGCACGCGGTGCGGCCGGAGCATGCCGCCCAATTCAAGCCATTTGCCGCGCGCATCCGGCAGTTCTATGAATTCCGCAAGGAATTGGCACGGCTCGGCGTCGAGGTCGGCCAGGCCGCCGGCCGCGAGTGGGGGGATAACGACGCCAACCGCACCGTCCGCCTTGCGCTCAACAAGGACCTCGAGATGCTCGGGGCGACCTACTCCCGGAGCGCCCGGGAGACCTATCAGAAGATTGACGACGGCATCGATTCCACAGCGTGGCTGATGAGTGTTCTCGGTACGCTCGCGATCTTGCTCGGCGGGGTCGGCGCGCTTTATCTGCGGCGCGCGGTGGTGCGCCCGCTCGCCGCCATCGCCCGCGTCACCGAACAAGTCGCGGAAGGCGAAGCTATACCGGTTCCGTACGGCGCGCGCCGCGACGAGATCGGCGCGCTGTCGCGCTCGATCAGCGTGTTCCAGCACGCCATGCTCCACAACAAGGAGCTCAACCGCTCGATGACGGAGGAGACGACGGCGCGGGAGCGTCGCCAGGAAACCTTGTCGTCGGAGGTCGCCGCCTTCACCCGGTCGTTCGAAAGCAACATCGCCGAGCTCGGTACCATCAGCGAGCAGATGCTGACCTCCGCCGGACATCTGTCCGAAGCGGCCGACCGTGCCTCGCGCCGCACGGAGGGCGCCACCGCCGCTTCGTCGGAAGCTTCGGCCAACGTGCGCGACATCGCATCGGCGACCGACGAGTTGGCGGCGTCGGTGATGGAGATCGACCGCCAGGTCGCGCAATCGAACGCCATCGCCGAGAAGGCGGTCAGCGAGGCCGAGCGCACCAACATCGCCGTGCAGGAGCTGAACGATGCGGCGCGGCGGATCGGCGACGTGGTCAGCCTGATCACCGATATTGCCGAGCAGACCAATCTGCTCGCGCTGAATGCGACGATCGAGGCCGCCCGCGCGGGCGAGGCCGGCCGCGGCTTTGCCGTGGTGGCGGGCGAGGTCAAGGCGCTGGCCGGGCAAACCGCCAAGGCCACCGAGGACATCGTGCGCCAGATCACCGACATGCAGCTCGCCACCAGCCGGTCGATCGCGGCCATCGAGGCGATCGAGGGCACCATCCGCGACATCGGTGCGATCAGCGGTGCGATCGCCGCCGCCGTGACGCAACAGGGTGCGGCGACCCAGGAAATCGCCCGTAGCGTCGACGTCGCCGCCAAGCGGACGGTCGAAACCGCCGAAGAGGTCAGCCGGGTCGGCGACGCCACCGACAACACCCGCACCAACGTCAACACGGTGCGCTCGGTCGCAGAAGATCTGGGCGTCGTCGCCCATCGCATCCGCGACCAGATCGAGGCGTTCTCGCAGAAGCTCCGCGCGGCGTAGAGCGGACTACTCCGCCTCGAACGCCGCCGGGATGTGGCGCGGCATGCTGCGCGGCGCGACCAGGATCGCATCGAAGCGGATCGCGCTTTCACCGTCTTCCGGATGCGCGGCAAGCCAGGCGCCGGCGGCCGCTGCGATGCGCTGCTGCTGGCGCGGCAGCACCGCGTACGCAGCATCGTCAAGTGTGTTGCGAGCCTTGACCTCGACGAACACCAGGACGTCGCGGCGGCGCGCCACGATATCGACCTCGCCGACCGGAGTTTTGAAGCGGCGCGCCACGATGCGATAGCCTTTGGCGACGAGATAGGCGGCGGCGCGGCTTTCCGCCGATAAGCCGGTGAAATGCGCAGCCACGCGTTCGGGCCTCGGCTCGGCCGACGGATTTTCGGGCTTACGACGCCGCGCCATCGTCATCGCCGCTCAGGCTCAGCGCGCGCTGATAGATTTCGCGACGCGGCCGGCCGGTTGCTGCCGCCACGCCGCTGACGGCGTCCTTCACCGACGCATGCTTGAGCGCGCGGCGGAGCAGCGCGTCGATTTCGCCGGCATCGACGGTGCCAGCGTCCGAGGATGGTGGGGCGACGACCAGGGTGAACTCGCCGCGGATTTCGGCGTCGCCCTGGTAGGTCTCGGCCAATGCGGCGAGATCGCCGCGGCGCACCTCCTGGTGCAGCTTGGTGAGTTCGCGGCAGACGGCGGCGCGGCGCGGCCCGAGACCTTCGGCCAGCGCCGCCAGTGTGCGACCGGCGCGCGGTCCGCTTTCATAGAAGATCAATGTTGCCGGGATGCGGCTCAGCTCGGCGATGCGGGCGCGGCGCGCGCCGTCCTTCGGCGGCAGGAAGCCTTCGAAGAAGAAACGATCGGTCGGCAGCGCCGCGACGGCCAGCGCCGCCAGCGCCGCGGACGCACCCGGCGCGGTGTCGATGGCGTGGCCGGCTTCGCAGGCGGCGCGAACGAGCTTGAAGCCGGGGTCGGAAATAAGCGGCGTGCCGGCGTCGGAAACCAGCGCGACCGACTTGCCGGCAGCCAGCCGCCCCAACAGCTTCGGGCGTGCCGCGGCGGCGTTGTGTTCATGGTAGGGCGTCAGTGGAGTGGCGATGCCGTAATGGTCGAGCAGCCGGCGGGTCACGCGGGTGTCCTCGCAGGCGATCAAGTCGGCTGCGGCAAGCGTCTCCAGCGCCCGCAGCGTGATGTCGCGGAGGTTTCCGATCGGGGTCGCGACCAGGTGCAGACCGGCGGGCAGCCGCGGCGCCTCGACCGGTTGACCAGCGAGGACATAGGTGCCGGCCGAAGTCTCGGCGGTGGTCTTGGCCGAAGCTTTGGCACGGGGCGGGGCTTCGTCGTCGCGCATAGGCGCCACTGTAACCGCCGCCCTGGCCTGCGTCATGGCTGCCCGGAAAAAGGCAAAAACCCAGCAAAAACAGGGGCGTTTATCCTTTCCATTTGGTTAACCTATGGTCCTCATGATGCCGCCCTGCCATCGTGGATTGCGTGACCGTTCGTATTCGCCGTTCTAGGAAATCCCATGGTCCCGGGTCCGCAGTTCCAATCGCGATTGCTGTCGCGGCGCTCGTGCGTCAGCGGCCTGCTGGCCGTGCTGGGCGGGTGCTCCAGCGTGGACACGTTCAGCCGTAATCCGCCGCCCAGCGGCGCCGTGCCGGCGGAGCAGCCGGCCGCGATCGGCGGAGGCGGTATTAGAGTCGGCCTGATCCTGCCGCTGTCGGCCGGCGGCAATGCCGGCACTGTGGCGCAGTCGATGAAGAACGCCGCCGAGATGGCGCTCGCCGAGTTCAACAGTCCCAACGTCCAGTTGCTGGTGAAAGATGACGGCGGCACCTCGGGCGGCGCGCAGCAGGCGGTACAGCAGGCGCTCGGCGAGGGCGCCGAAATCATTATCGGGCCGCTGTTCGCGCACTCGGTCGGTGTGGTCGGCGCGGCCGCGCGCCAACGCGGCGTACCGGTGATCGCGTTCTCCACCGACGCCACCGTCGCCACCCGCGGCGTGTACCTGCTGAGCTTCCTGCCGGAGTCCGATGTCGACCGCATCGTCGATTACGCCATCGCCAACGGCAAGCGCTCGTTCGTCGCGATGCTGTCCGAAGGCGCCTATGGCAACGTGGTCGAAGCCGAGTTCAAGCAGGTGGTGGCGCGCAAAGGCGGACGTATCGTCGGCCTTGAGCGCTATCCGCTCACCCCCGCCGGCATCGCCGGCCCGGCCAAGCTGATCGCGCAGGCGTCACGCCTCGCCGACGTGGCATTCATTCCGGAGGGGCCCGACGTGGTGCCGTCGGTGGTCCAGGCGCTGACCTCGGCGAGCCCGCCCCTCGACACCAAGCGCGTCCAACTGCTCGGCACCGGATTGTGGGACGACCCGCGTATCTTCAATAACGCTCAGTTGCAGGGCGGCTGGTATGCCGCGCCGGACTCGACCGGCTTCCGCAATTTCTCCGCCCGCTATCGGCAGCGCTACAACCAGGATCCGGTGCGCACCGCGACACTGGCTTATGACGCGGTGGCCCTGGTGGCGGCGCTGGTGAAGACGCAAGGGCCGCAGCGCTTCTCCGAGCAGACGCTGACCAACCCATCCGGATTCGCCGGCATCGACGGGCTGTTCCGCTTCCGCCCAGACGGTGCCAATGAGCGCGGGCTCGCTGTCATGCAGGTCGGTCCGACCGGTGGCCAAATCATCAGCCCGCCGCCGCGCGCCTTCGGCGCCGCCTCGGCGATCTGACTCCAGAGTGGCGAGGTGGCGTTATTCCGCCGGCACCAGCCGGGCGCCGGGCTTGAAGCTGTAGTTCGAGGCGTCGCGGCGGCCGGCCTGGGCCTCGCGGGCGAACAGGATCAGATGGTGCGACAGCAGCATCACCTGGATGAAAAATTCGATCTCGCCGCGTGCCAGCCGCTTCAGTGCGAACCGCCAGAATACGCCGCGGTAATCGCCCTTGATGCCGATGTGCCAGACCATGCGTGACAGGATCGTCAGCCCCCGCTTGATGTTGCTCCAGGTGGCTCGTTGCAACTGGTTCGGCGGCTTGAAGCGCTTGCGATAGGCAACTTCGATCTGGTGCTCGTAACGAGCTATCAGGGCTTCTGGCTGGTAGGCGACACGCATGCACTCGCGCCACATCGCCACCACCTGGTCGTAGGGCAGGTGGAACGCGACGTTGGATTCGCGGCGGTCGTCGTCCTCGATCAGCCGGCCTTCGCGCTTGAGACGATCCCACAGCGGCGTGCGCGGCAGCGCCTGCAGCAGGTTCATGGTCAGCAACGGAATCTTCGATTGGTTCACGAACTCCAGCACGGCGCCGGCCGGTGTCGGCGGTGTCGGTGTCGAGCCCCATGATGATGCCGGACACCACCTCCATGCCGAAGCTGTTGATGGTCTCGATGCCTTCGAGCAGCGGCACCATCATGTTGTGCTGCTTCGACATCGCCTTCAGCGCGGCGGGATCGGGTGTCTCGATGCCGCAGAAGATCGTGGTGAACAGGGCCTCGTGCATCAGCTCGAGAATCTCGGGGCGCTTGGCGATGTTGAGCGTCGCCTCGCAGGACAGCAGCAGCGGATAGTTGTTGCGCCGCTGCCACTCGATCAGATGCGGCAGCATCTCGCGCACCGCCTTCTTGTTGGCGATGAAATTGTCGTCGACGAAATAGACCGAGGTGCTGAGCCCGCAGGCGACCAGCTTGTCGAGCTCAGCGCAGAGCTGCTCGGGCGTCTTGTAGCGGGCGACGCGGCCGTACAGCGCCGGGATGTCGCAGAACTCGCATTGGTAAGGGCAGCCGCTGGAGAATTGAATGCTGCCGAGCAGATAACGGTCGATCTGCGCCAGCTCGTAGGCCGGGATCGGGAATTCGCTGAGCTCGCGCCGCTCCTTGGTGGTCAACACGACTTGGCGCTGCGGTCGTGTCACGTCATCGGCCAGCCGCGCGAACAATTCGTCGGTGGCGTCGCCCATCTCGCCGACATGCAGGTAGTCGAAGTCCGGATAGTGCTCGGGGCAGGCTGATACCGACGAGCCGCCCAGCACGGCGACTTTGTCAAAGCTTTGCGCGCGGCGGCGGATATCCTCGATCTGGCGGCGCTGCACGTGCATGCCGCTGACGAACACCACCTCGGCCCAGGCGAAATCGTCGTCGGTGGCGGGCGCCATGTTCTCGTCGACGAAGCGCACCGGCCAGGACGGCGGCACTGCTGCCGCAATCACCAGCAGGCCCTGCGGCGGCATGAAGGCGCGGACGTTGTCGGTCAGCGGGTAGGAGAACTCGAAGGTACCGAACGATGGCGTATAGCGCGGAAACACGCAAAGGACGCGCCGGCCGGCATTGTCGTTTCGTGCAAGCATGGCATTCCCGCCTGGACCCAACTTCGGAATCTTCGCAATCGGGGGGACATTAGCGAAATACTGTGGCGACAACGAGGGGGCGATTATTTGGATTGTGCCTCACGCAGATAGCGCGCCTCGGTAACCTTGCCGAGGTCGAGTGCGCGGTCCGCCGGGATGGCGCCGTCGGCCTGCATGTTCTGGTAGATGCGGGCCAGCCCGATCTCCGACCAGCCGAATTTCGGATCGAGGAGGTCGAGGCGGATCGCCTCGGCAATCGAGCGCCTGGCGAGTGCGGCATCGGTTCTCAATGCTTCGGCCGCGATCTTTGCCGCCAGCTCCGGATTCGACCAGATCAATTGCTGACCGCGGTAGAGCGCCCGCAGGAAGCCCGTGGCGACGCGCGGGTTCTTGCCGGCCCAGTCGCCGTTGGTGTTGACGGTGGTGAACTGCCAGTCCGGCTCGTACTTGCCGGCCCAGCCGAGATTGGTGAAGCCCCAACCTTCGGCTTCGAGATTGAGCGGCAGCGGCTGCATGCCGGCGTCGATCTTGCCTTCCTTCAGCATGACTTGGCGGGCCGGCGCGCCGCCGACCGCGTGAATGGTCAGATCGCCGGAGGAGAGACCTTCGGCCATGGCCATCTTGATCAGGAGCTTGCTCGAGCCTTCGGTCAGCGACAACGCGCCGATGTTGGCGCCGCGCAGATCGGCGAAGCGCTTGATCGACGGCTTGGCGATCAGGAACAGCGGCGGACGCTTGACGCCTCCGGCGACGATGCGGAGTGGACCGCCGCGGGTGGCGTCGATCAGCACGGCGTCGGGGCCGACCAGAGAGAACTGCGCGGCGCCGGAAAGCAGACGTTCCGTCACCCGTTTGCCATTCGGCTCGATCTCGAGCACCGGCTCGATGTTCTCGTCCTTGAAGTAGCCGCTCTGCTCGGCGAGCCAGTACGGCAGCGCGAACATCACCCGCGACGGCGTCAGCACGGTGACCTTGTCGGCGGCGTGGGCAGACGTCGAAACGCCGATCAGCGCGGCAAGCGCAACAAGCCAGAAATGCTTCGCAAACATGGGCCGCTCCCTGTGGAGCGAGGGTATCAGGCCGCTAAATCCGCCACCACCGCGTCGAGCACCGGGAAACCCGCGGGCGTGACGCGGAGCGAGCCGTCGCGGTTGCTCTCGACGAAGCCCTGCGCGGCGAGGAACGAGATGCGCTCGGGATCGAGGGACCGGCCGGCCAGCGCCTGATAGCGTGACGGTTCGATGCCCTCGGCGAGACGAAGCCCCATCAGCAGGAATTCGTCGGCGCGCTCCTCGGTGGTGAGGAGATCGTCGGTGACGGTGCCGTGGCCGAGCGATTCGACTCGCATCAGCCACGCCTCCGGCCTCTTCTCGCTCATGGTGGCGCGGCGGCGGCCGTCGATGTCGAGCCGGCCGTGGGCGCCGGGACCGATGCCGGCGTATTCATGGGCGCGCCAATAGACCAGATTGTGCCGGCATTCGGCGCCGGGGCGTGCGTGGTTGGAAACCTCGTAGGCTGGCAGGCCAGCGTTGGCGCAAATCTCCTGGGTGAGGTCGTAGAGCGCACGCGACGTATCATCGTCGGGCGTGATCAGCTTGCCGGCCTTGTGCAGGGCGTGAAACGGCGTCTCCTCCTCGATGGTGAGCTGGTAGAGCGAAAGATGCTCGGCGGCTTCGCCGATGGCACGCTTGAGCTCGGCCTGCCATTGCTCCGGCGTCTGCCGTGGTCGCGCGTAGATCAGATCGAACGAATAGCGCTCGAAATTCTTCCGCGCGATGGCGACGGCGTCGAGCGCCTCCTGCGCGGTGTGCAGGCGACCAAGCTCTTTCAGCGATGCATCGTCGAGCGCCTGGACGCCGAGCGAGACGCGGTTGACGCCGGCCGCGCGATAGCCACGAAAGCGCGTCGCCTCAACGCTGGTCGGGTTGGCCTCCAGCGTCACCTCGACATCGGGCGCCACGGTCCAGTGCTTGCCGATGGTGTTGAGTATGGTGCCGACCGTCTGCGGTTGCATCAGCGACGGCGTGCCGCCGCCGAGGAAGATGCTCGACACCGAGCGATCGCCGATGCGTGCGGCGGTGCTGGCGATTTCGGTCTCGAACGCGCGCAGGAAACGCGGCTCGTCGATCGCGGCGTGGCGGACGTGGCTGTTGAAGTCGCAGTACGGGCACTTCGACAGGCAGAACGGCCAGTGCACATATACGCCGAAGGCGGGGGCGTCAGCGTTTGACAAGGCACGCCTCCGCAAGCTTGAGGAAGGCCCGCGCGCGATGCGAAAGCCCACGGCCGTGCGGCGGCAGGCCGTGCTTTTCTTCCGACGGCATCTCACCGAAGGTCTGGGTCTGGCCGTCCGGAAGGAAAAGCGGATCGTAGCCGAAGCCGAGATTGCCGCGCGGCGGCCACACCACGGTGCCGTCCACCGTCGCTTCGAATTCCTCGACATGGCCGTCGGGCCAAGCGACGCACAGCGCCGAGACGAAATGGCCGCGCCGGCGTTCCGCGCTCTTGGCGCCGCGCTCGATCAGCAAGGTTTGAATCTTGTTCATGGCAAAACGAAAGTCCTTGTCCGGCCCTGCCCAGCGCGCCGAGAGGATGCCGGGCTGACCGTCGAGCGCGTCGATGGCGAGACCGGAATCGTCGGCGAAGGCCGGTTGGTTCGACGCCCGGGTAGCAGCTTCCGCCTTGATTCGGGCGTTGGCGCGGAACGTCGTGCCGGTCTCCTCGGGCTCCGGCAGCCCGAGCTCACCCGCTGATATGGCATCGACGCCGTAGACCGCCAGGAGCTCGCGCATCTCGGTGAGCTTCCCCGGGTTGTGGGTCGCGATGACGAGACGGCCGGCGATCGGGCGGTGCGGCATTTCCCTACATCACCGCCATCTTTTGCAGGTCAACCAGCTTGCCGATGCCTTTGCGGGCGAGCGCCAGGAGCGCCAGAAGCTGCTCCTCGCTGAACGGCGTTTTTTCAGCGGTGGCCTGGACTTCAACGATGTTGCCCGAGCCGGTCATGATGAAATTGGCGTCGGTCTCGGCTTCGGAATCCTCGGCGTAGTCGAGATCGAGCACGGCGACGTTGTTGGAGACGCCGCACGACACCGCGGCGACGTGGTCGCGCAGCGGATTGCTCTTGATCATCTCGCGCTGGCGCATCCAGGCGATGCAGTCGT
Organism: uncultured Alphaproteobacteria bacterium; assembly: GCA_963785665.1. Classification (GTDB taxonomy): domain Bacteria; phylum Pseudomonadota; class Alphaproteobacteria; order Rhizobiales; family Xanthobacteraceae; genus Z2-YC6860. Next base: position 140,305 of record CAWAWF010000004.1, on the reverse strand, counting down.
TGAGCGCCACCCAGGCGCCGGTGATCGAGGCGGTGCGGGTGCCGCCGTCGGCCTGGATGACGTCGCAGTCGATCGAGATCTGCCGCTCGCCCATGGCGGGCAGGTCGATGACCGAGCGCAGGCTCCGCCCGATCAGCCGTTGGATTTCGACGGTGCGCCCACTCTGCTTGCCGGCCGAGGCCTCGCGGCGGGTGCGCTCATGGGTGGCGCGCGGCAGCATGCCGTATTCGGCGGTGACCCAGCCGCGGCCCTGGCCTTTGAGCCAAGGCGGCAGCCGCTCTTCCAGGGTGGCGGTGACCAGGACATGGGTGTCGCCGAACTTCACGAAGCAGGAGCCTTCGGCGTATTTCACCACGCCGCGCTCGAGCGACACGGCTCGCAGCTCGTCGGGCTGTCGGCGGCTTGGCCGCATGCTTTTCTCCTGCTCGGCGCGCAGAGCGCGCGCCGCGCGGTTTTAGGTGCATCGGCCGATGCCGACAAGGCCCGATCGCGCAATCCTATTCCGGCTGGATGCCGGCGTCGTTGACCATCTTCTTCCATTTGCCGAGCTGGACCTTGATGTGGTCCGCGAGCTCGTCGGGCGAACTCGAGAAGGCCTCGAAGCCCACCTTGCCAAGCGTCGCCTTTGTCTTGGGATCATCGATGATCGGCCGCATGGTGTTGGCGAGCAATGTCGTCACCTGCGGCGGCGTGTTCGCCGGCACGACAAAGCCCGCCCAGGCGTCCATGTCGAAACCGGTGACGCCAGCCTCGTCCATGGTAGGCAGATCAGGCAACAGCGAACTGCGCTTGATCCGCGTCGTTGCCAGCGCGCGCAGTTTGCCGGCCCGCACCTGCTCGATGCCGGACGTGAGGTCGACGAACATCATCGATACGCGGCCCGCGATCAGATCGATGACGCCTTGCGGCGTGCTCTTGTAGGGCACGTGCAGCATGTCGAGCTTGGCCCAGTGCTTGAGCGTTTCGCCGGCCACGATGCCGGCGCTGTTGCCGCTGGCGAAGGTAAGCTTGCCGGGATTGGCTTGACCGTACGCGATCAGTTCCTTGACGGTCTTCGCCGGAATGTCCGGGATTGATGCACAGCATCAGCGTGAAGCTGCCGTAACGGGTCACCGGGCTGAAATCCTTTACCGGGTCGTAGGAGATGTTTTTCATCAAGAATGGCGCCGCGGAGTGCGGCGAGTTGGTGGTCAGCAGCATGGTGTAGCCGTCGGCCGGTTGGCGCGCGACGTACATTGCCGAGATCGCGCCGCTCGCACCGACTCGTGCCTCGACGATGACGCTTTGCTTGAGCGCCACGCCGAGCGGCTGGGCGAGCACGCGTGCGATGGTGTCGCTGGCGCTGCCGGGGCCGAATGCGGTGATGATGGTGATCGGCTTGCTCGGATATTCGTCGGCGTAAAGAACCGGGCTGAACATGGTGATGGCCGCAGCCACGGCAATGCGAAGCAACTTCATGCGTCCCTCCCTCTGTCGCGAGTTATGATGGCTCTTGGCGCGTCGGCCTCGCGGATGCGCGCGCCTTGACCTGCGGGCGCAGCATAACAGGTTCCGGGCCCCGCCAAGCCGCTGCAAAGGCAGCAAATGTCGCGGTCTGCGGTCCCAGCCTGACCGGCGCCTGGGACGACAGGCCACCTGCGTTCAGAGTTTTTTAGCTATAGCGCCACAAGATGGCCCGTCGTGGAACGGCCGGCTTTTGGCCGCCCCGTCGCGTCAAAGCGTGCGAAGTCGGAAGGGTTGCCGATGAACCGAATAGTTGTCGTTGCCGCCGTTGCGGCGCTTGTGACCGCCTCCAGCGCTGTACTCGTCACGGCCTCGCCGTCACGCCACCTTCGCCAGACCGGCATCGCTTCAATCTATTACCCAGGCGACTCCGGCGGCCGGATCGCCGCCGATCAGACGCGGATCGACCACACCGCCTACACCGCCGCGCACCGGACATTTCCGCTCGGCAGTTTCGTCGAGGTCACCAACCTGAAGAACCACCGCCGCATCGTGGTCCGCATCAACGATCGCGGCCCGTACAAGGATGGCCGCGTGCTGGATCTGGTCGCGGGTGCAGCGAACGCGCTCGGCTCGGACGGCCTGACGCCGGTGCAGATCGTGACGCTCGATCCGACGCGCTGCTCGTTCAGCGAGCGTTTCGGCAGGGTGCTATGGACCGACCTGACGCGGCCACGGTCGGGATGCCAATAAGACCGCTGGCGGCGGTCAAAATCCGATCATATCGAACTTGGTCAGCGTGACATTGCTGCTGATCCGCGCCGCGGTGGCGAGATGCCATGCGGTGTAGAGCTCGGGGAACACGTCGTCGGCCGACATGCCGTCGACCGGCACGATCACCTTAAAGCCCCGCAGCGCTGCGGTGGCGCCGGTGTGCAGCACGGAGGTCTGCGCCTGCGTGCCCATCGCGACCACGGTCTTGATGCCCTTGGCCTTCAGCGTCTTTTCCAGGTCGCTGTCGTTGAACTTGTCGGGCCCGAGCGGCGGCAGCACCTGCTCGCCTGCGGCTGGCGTCAGCGCGGGCAGGATGTCGGCCGGAACCGAATTCGGCACCGCCACGCTGTAGATGATCAGCGCGCCCTTGGCGCGGGCCTCGGCGACGAACTTCTGCACCTTCGCCACCGAATCCGCGCAGCGCTTCCTGCGCTCCGGCGTGCAGGTCTGCTTGGTGAAGTCCATCACCAGGATCGCGGTTTCCTTGGCCTCGATCTTGGCCGGCTTGAGCGGTGGAGGCGGCGGGAATTTGGCGCTGCCCCATTCCTCGATCAGGGTCTGCGAATGGGCCGCGGCCGTCATCCCGCAGATAAGGCCCATGCTCAGCAAGAGTGCGCAAAGTGCCTTCATTGTTGGTCTCCCTGGATGGTTCCTGCGCTGCAGGCTAGCAGCGGGCAGGATCGGGACAAGGCCCGCCTTGCAGTCATGCCGTCGAATGGACAATTCTGGCTCCGGAGGAGAGGATTTCAGTGGCGCAGGACGTTCCCATCGGCCGGTCGCAGATCAGTCTGGCGCAGCTCAACGAGCGCTCGCGCGAGATCTTCCGGCAGATCGTCGAGAGCTATCTGACGACCGGCGAACCGCTCGGCTCGCGCAACCTGTCGCGGCTGATCACCACGCCGCTGTCGCCGGCATCGGTGCGCAACGTCATGGCCGACCTCGAGCAACTCGGCCTGATCTACGCCCCCCACACCTCGGCCGGGCGGTTGCCGACCGAGCTGGGGCTGCGCTTCTTCGTCGACGCGCTGATGCAGGTCGGCGATTTGAACGAAGACGAACGACGCCAGATCGAATCCCAGGTCGCCGGCCGCGGCAAATCGGTCGAGAATGTGCTGACCGAGGCGTCCGGGCTGCTGTCGGGGCTGGCCCATGCCGCCGGCGTGGTGCTGACGGCCAAGGCGAATGTCCGGCTGAAGAACATCGAATTCGTCCGGCTCGATCCGGAGCGCGCCCTGGTCGTGATGGTGAGCGAGGACGGCCAGGTCGAGAACCGCGTGGTCAGCCTGCCGGTCGGCATGCCGGCTTCGGCGCTGACCGAGGCGGGAAACTTCCTCAACGCGCGCATCCGCGGCCGGACGCTGTCCGAGGTGCGCACGGAGTTCGAGAAGGCGCGCGCCGCGGCGCAGGCCGAGCTCGATACGCTGACCCAGAAGGTGATCGACGACGGGCTGGCCAGCTGGTCGGGCGGCGAGGAGCGCCAGCTCATCATCCGCGGCCAGGCGCACCTTCTCGAAGATCTTAAGGTGATCGAAGACCTGGAACGGGTGCGGCTGTTGTTCGACGACCTGGAATCGCGGCGTGATGTCATCGACCTGCTGGGCCGCGCCGAGGGCGCCGAGGGCGTCCGTATCTTCATCGGCTCGGAGAACAAGCTGTTTTCGTTGTCGGGCTCCTCGACCATCATGGCGCCGTATCACGACCGGGCCGGCCGCATCATCGGCGTGATCGGCGTGATCGGACCGACCCGGCTGAACTACGCGCGGGTGATCCCGATGGTCGATTACACCTCGAAGGTGGTCAGCAAGCTTCTGGGCGGCTGACGGATTCCGCCCGGACCGGCTTGATTTTTGCCGCGTCTGCCCTGATATCCGGGACGCATGAACGACAGCGACATCCATCCGCAGACCGATCCCGAGCCCCAGGCCGAACCGGCTGCGCAGGGCGACCCGGTTGCCGCGCCGAAGCCGTCGACCTCGCTCGACCGCGAACTGGCGGACATGAAGGATCGCCTGCTGCGGACGCTCGCCGACATGGAAAATATGCGAAAGCGCACCGAACGCGAGGTCGCCGACGCGCGGGTGTACGGCATCTCATCGTTCGCCCGCGACGTCATCGGCGTTGCCGACAACATGCATCGGGCGATGCAGGCGCTGGACGATGAGCTCCGCGCCAAGGCCGACGAGGCCACCAAAGCGCTGCTGGAAGGCGTCGAGCTGACCGAGCGCGAGTTGATGAACGTGCTGGAAAAGAACGGCGTAAAGCGGCTCGACCCGCTCGGCCAGAAGTTCGACCCCAACCGCCACCAGGCGATGTACGAGGTCGAGGACTTAAGCGTGCCGTCAGGCAGCGTGATCCAGGTCATGCAGGCCGGCTATACGATCGGCGAGCGGGTGCTTCGCCCGGCGCTGGTGGCGGTGGCCAAGGGCGGCGCCAAGGCGCCGCCGGCAAACGACAACCCCAACCAGTAGAATTATCGCGGCTCCAGGCCGTCCCGGACCGCGCGAAAGCGCGCGAACGCGTCGGTCCATTTGTCCTTCGGTGCGAAGCCGAGGATGCGCATGAAGGCGCCGGTGCCGAACCGCAGCCATTGCACGATCTCGATATCGGCGCCGGTTTGGACATCCTTGGCCTGCGCCCGGACCTCGTAGCCCGGCTGGCCGCCGATTCGCATTGGCTCCGAGCTGGTGATGTGCATGTCCTTCAACGGCGGCAGAGTGTTCATCGCGTCGCGCGCGAACTGATCGCGATCGCGGGGATCGGGACCGCCGGGCGCTGCCGCGATCACCAGATGCGGCTGCTCGGTCGCGTCGAGGCCATCCTTGGGTCCTTCGGTGAATTGCACCGCGACCCCGGGCACCACCCGGACCAGGCGCAGCCCGGCGAGATCGCCGATCTTGAACGGCACCAGGGTGAGTTGCTCCTCGGCCGGCACCTGGGCCCGCATGGCGAGGCTGGTCAGGGTGGCGCGGACCACGGCATCCGGATAAGACGCCGGCGCGGGCGCCGGCAGTTCCAGCGAGACCAGTGCGGTCAGGTTGTCGATCGGCGCGATCAGCAGCCACTTTCGGACGCGACCTGCGGAGGTGTCCTGGCGCGCCACCACGATGATGGCGTTCGCCCCGGCAATCGGCACTGTCTCGCGTTTCTCGACGGTCATGCCCTGCTTCTTAAGGGCATCGTTGGTCATGGTCTTCTCGATCTCGGCAAAGGCGTTGCCGGGCAGCGCGATCAGCCGGACATAGACGTGGTTGGTCTCGTCCACGAATCCGGCAAGACTTGCGGCAGGCTCGAGCTGCGGCGGCGGCACCAGGCCAAGCCGCGAGCCGATCGGGAACACCGGCTCAGCGGCCTTGGCCGCCCCGGCGGGGGCCAACAGCGACACGGCGACCGCGCAGCCCGCCAGCCATCGGAGCGGGGCCGAAATCAAGGCAAAATCCATCGGTTCGGTATGCGGCCCCGTTAAGCGAAACTCAACCCAGTTGCTGCATTTGTGGGTGTTGGAACCCCAGATACGGCGGCTTTGATGCCCACCAACCTGCTGCGCCAGCCGAATTTCGCAGCGCTCATCGCGCTGACCTGGATCCTGGTCGCGCTCGCCCTGCTGCTGCAGCACTGGCCGCAGACCGCGGCAACCCTGTTCGACACCGACGACGCGATGCGGCTCGCGCAATTGCGTGACTGGCTGGGCGGTCACGGCTGGTTCGATCTGCACCAGGCCCGGATGCAGCCGCCAGAGGGCTATGACACCCATTGGTCCCGGCTGATCGACGCTGGTCTGGCCGGCTTGCTGTTCCTATTCGGCCTGTTCAACGACCCGGCTGCGGCGGAGCGTCTGATGCGGGCGTGGTGGCCGGTGCTCTGGCTGCTGCCGACCATCGCCGGGATGGCCATGATCGCCTGGCGGATCGCCGGCCGCGAGGGCGCGACGGTGGCGCTGCTGCTGGCGCTGGTCGGTGTCCCGGCCTACCAGCAGTTCACGCCCGGCCGCATCGACCATCACAACGTCCAGATCGCACTGGTGATGCTCGCAGTGGCGGCGACCGTGTGGTCGGACCGTGTCCGCTGGGCCGCGGCTGCGGCAGGTGTGCTGTCCGGTGCCGCGCTGACGATCGGCTTCGAATCGGTGCCGTATCTCGCCGTTTGCGGCGGCGCATTCGCGCTCCGCTATGTGCGCAGCCGCGATAACGCGGCTCCGCTCATCGCATACGCCGGTTGTCTGCTGGTCAGTTCGGTCGGGGGCTTCTTCGCCACCATCGGACCGCAGCAATGGCTCCGGCATTCCTGCGACAGCATCGCCGTCGACACGCTCGCGGCTGTGATGTGCGGCAGCGTCACGCTGATGCTGGCCGGCTGGCTCAGACACGATGAGGGGGCGACGCGCGCCTTCGCGATCGCAAGCGCGGCGAGCCTTGCCGTCGCCGCCCTGGTCCTGATCGAGCCGGCTTGCTCGAAAGGGCCGTTCGGCATGGTCGATCCAGCGATCTGGCCGATCTGGCTCGGCGAAGTGCGGGAGATGCAGCCGCTGCTTTCCGTGTTCCGGAGCAACCCGTTGACCGGCGCCGCCATTGCGGCCTTCCCGGCGGCGGGCGTGCTGGCCACCGTGCTGATGTTCAAGACTTCTGTGGCGCGGCGTGACCTCGGTTGCCTGACCACCGCGGCAGTATTCCTCGTCGCGGTGGCGGTCACCATCGGCGCCATCCGCGGCTTTTCCTACGCGATCTGGTTCGGCATGCCGCTGGTCGCCGGGATGGCGCTGCGGCTGTTCGATGCGCTGCGCCTGCAGAGCGTGTGGGCGCGCGGGATGGCTGCGCTGCTGCTGACACCGATGGCACTGTCGAGCGGCGCCATCGCCATCGCCAACGCCAATGGGCTGGCCGACCGCGATCCGTTCGACCGCCCGGCGAGCAAGGCCTGCACCCTGACTGAGAACTACGCTGCTCTGGCAAAACTGCCGCCCGGCATCGTCGCGACCGACGTCAGCTATGGCCCGTTCCTGCTGGCATTGACGCCGCATTCGGTGCTGGCCGGGCCGTATCATCATCTTTCGCGGGGCATCGTGGCGGCGTACCGCAGTCTGGCCACGCCGCCCGAACAGGCCCGCGGGGTGCTGGCGGAGAACCACGTCAGCTACGTCATGCTGTGCGGTCCACGCCCGCCCGACGGGCTGCCGGAGGCCGAGCGCGACCAAAGCCTATGGGGCCAGCTTCGCGCCGGCGCGGTGCCGGATTGGCTTGAGCCGGTCGCCGACACCGGGCCGGCCTTCAAGGTTTACCGGGTGAAGTAGTAGGCCATGGCAAGTATCGCCCAGACCGGGCACCGAACCGACGAGGAGTACTACGAGGTTGCGGCGCCGCACTCGCTCGGCGAGCGGCTGGTGATCGCGGCGCGGGACCGCATCTACGCCGACTTCCTCCGCTGTTGCCGCCCATCGGCGACCGACACCATCCTCGATGTCGGGGTCTCCGACGTGGTCAACGACGGCGCCAACATGATGGAGCGGAAGTACCCCCATCAGCACCGCATCACCGCCGCGGGCCTGGGCGACGGCGAGGCCTTTCGAGCCGCCTATCCGCAGGCCGCCTACCGGCGGATCGAGGCCAACCGGCCGCTACCGTTCGCCGACCGGAGCTTCGACATCGCGGTGTCCAATGCGGTGCTGGAGCACGTCGGTAGCCGCGACAACCAGGTAGCGTTCGTCGGGGAGCTCGCGCGGGTTGCCAAAAAGGCCTTCATCAGTGTGCCGAACCGGTATTTTCCGGTCGAGCATCACACCGCGATCCCGCTCCTGCACTTTTGGAGCCGGAGCTTCGCCTTCGCCTGCCGGCGGCTTGGCAAGGCGGAATGGGCGGACGAAGCCAATCTGATTCTGATGTCCCGGCAACGGCTCGCGGCGCTGGCGCCTCCCGGTCCTGCGCCACGGATCGGCACCACCGGGATCGGCCTTGGGCCGTTCAGTTCAAATCTCTATCTGCTGATCGACGGGTCAACCCGGGGATGACTGGCGGGGGTCTGGGAAGCGGGTCAGGCGGCCCGGGAAGGCCATCAAGTCCTTGCGGCGCAAGGCGTCCCTCCTATATGAGCCAAGGAAGACAAGACGCCGCAGTCGCGGCAAATCGTTTAATTTGGGGGCCGGGTAAGGGCGCCTTTTAGGGCTCAACCGGCCTGCCGTGAAAGAGAGGGTACTACCCATGGGCAAGGTCATCGGCATCGACCTCGGCACCACCAATTCCTGCGTCGCAATCATGGAAGGCAAGTCGCCTCGCGTCATCGAGAACGCGGAGGGCATGCGCACCACACCATCGATCGTCGCCTTCACCGATGACGGTGAGCGGCTGGTCGGCCAACCCGCCAAGCGACAGGCGGTCACCAATCCCGAGAAGACCATCTTCGCGGTCAAGCGCCTGGTCGGGCGGCGCTACGACGACCCGATGGTCGAGAAGGACAAGAAGCTCGTCCCCTACAAGATCGCCAAGGCATCGAACGGCGACGCTTGGGTCGAGGAGGACGGCAAGACCTATTCACCCTCGCAGATCTCCGCGTTCATCCTTCAGAAGATGAAGGAGACGGCGGAAGCCAATCTCGGGCAGAAGGTCGAGCAGGCGGTCATCACCGTCCCGGCCTACTTCAACGACGCCCAGCGTCAGGCCACCAAGGACGCCGGCAAGATCGCCGGTCTGGAAGTGCTGCGCATCATCAACGAGCCGACCGCGGCGGCGCTTGCTTACGGACTCGACAAGGCCAAGACCGGCACCATCGCGGTCTATGATCTTGGCGGCGGCACGTTCGACATTTCCGTACTGGAAATCGGCGACGGCGTTTTCGAGGTGAAGTCGACCAACGGCGATACCTTCCTCGGCGGCGAAGACTTCGACATGCGGCTGGTCAGCTATCTGGCCGACGAGTTCCAGAAGACGCAGGGCATCGACCTGCGCAAGGACAAGCTCGCGCTGCAGAGGCTCAAGGAAGCCGCTGAGAAGGCCAAGATCGAGCTCAGCTCCACCACGCAGACCGAGATCAACCTGCCGTTCATCACGGCGGATGCGTCTGGCCCGAAGCATCTCACCATGAAGCTGACCCGCGCCAAGTTTGAGGCGCTGGTCGATGACCTGGTGCAGAAGACGGTCGAGCCGTGCCGGCAGGCGTTGAAGGACGCCGGCCTGAGCGCCGCTGAGATCAACGAGGTGGTGCTGGTCGGCGGCATGACCCGCATGCCGAAGGTCCAGGAGGTCGTGAAGCAGTTGTTCGGCAAGGAGCCGCACAAGGGCGTCAACCCGGACGAAGTCGTTGCCATCGGCGCCGCCATCCAGGCCGGCGTGCTGGCTGGCGACGTCAAGGACGTGCTGCTGCTCGACGTGACGCCGCTGTCGCTCGGCATCGAGACGCTGGGCGGCGTGTTCACCCGGCTGATCGACCGCAACACCACGATCCCGACCAAGAAGAGCCAGGTGTTCTCCACCGCGGAGGACAGCCAGAGCGCGGTGACCATCCGGGTGTTCCAGGGTGAGCGCGAGATGGCGCAGGACAACAAGATGCTCGGCCAATTCGATCTGGTCGGGCTGCCGCCGGCGCCGCGCGGCGTGCCGCAGATCGAGGTCGGCTTCGACATCGACGCCAACGGCATCGTCAACGTGACGGCGAAGGACAAGGGCACCGGCAAGGAGCAGCAGATCCGCATCCAGGCATCGGGTGGTTTGTCCGAGGGCGACATCGAGAAGATGGTGAAGGACGCTGAGTCCCACGCCGAGGATGACAAGAAGCGCAAGGCCCAGGTCGAGGCGAAGAATCACGCCGAGGCTCTGATCCACTCCACCGAGAAAGCCTTGAGCGAGCACGGCTCCAAGGTCGGCGAGCCCGAGCGCAAGGCAATCGAGACCGCGTTGGCTGACCTGAAGGAAGCACTGAAGGGCACCGACGCCGATGCGATCGCCACCAAGACCAACACGCTGGCGCAAGCTTCGATGAAGCTCGGCGAGGCGATGTACAAGTCGCAGCAGGAAGGCCAGCCGGGTGATGGCGGGCCGGATGCTGGAGCAGCGCCTGGCGGCGAAGCCGGGAAGAAGGAAGACGTGGTCGACGCGGAGTTCACCGAGGTCGACGACGACAAGAAAAAGTCCGCCTGATCATCCGGGATGCGGATCATGGGCGACCAGAACTGAAAGCACGATGGCCCGGTGCGACAGCGCCGGGCCATTTGTTTTGACAAGCGGATTGGGGCCGCTTGAGACGGAACGAGGGTAGGGATGCCGGCGACGGCGAAACGCTGCTACTACGAAGTGCTGAACGTTCAGCGCACCGCGACCGAGGCCGACATGAAGGTCTCGTATCGCAAGCTTGCGATGCAATGGCATCCCGATCGCAACCCTGGCGACAAGGATTGCGAGGGCAAGTTCAAGGAAATCAACGAGGCCTACGACATCCTCAAGGATGAGCAGAAGCGCGCCGCCTATGATCGCTTCGGTCACGCCGCCTTCGAGCAGGGCACAGCCGGCGGTGCGCACGGCTTCGGCGCCGATTTCGGTTCGGCGTTCTCCGACATCTTCGAAGGCATCTTCGGCATGGGCGGCGCGCGCCAGCGCACCTCGGGCCGCGAGCGCGGCGCCGATCTCCGCTTCAACATGGAGATCACGCTGGAGGAGGCGTTCGGCGGCAAGACCGCGCAGATGCGACTGCCGACGTCGGTGACCTGCGAGACCTGCTCCGGCAGTGGCGCCAAGGCCGGCACCAAGCCCAAGACCTGCCAGCACTGCAACGGCCACGGCCGCATCCGCCACACCCAGGGTGGCTTCTTCACGCTGGAGCGCACCTGCCCGATCTGCCAGGGCCGCGGCCAGGTCATCGAGGATCCCTGCCCGACGTGTTCGGGCTCGGGGCGGGTGACGCGCGAGCGCACGCTCTCGGTCAACATCCCGCCGGGCGTTGAGGACGGCACCCGCATTCGGCTGGCCGGCGAAGGCGAGGCCGGCTTGCGCGGCGGCCCGTCGGGCGACCTCTATATTTTCCTCAGCCTCGCCGCGCATACGTTCTTCCAGCGCGACGGCGCCGACCTGCATTGCCGCGTGCCGGTGTCGATGGTGACGGCGGCGCTAGGCGGTGAGTTCGAGGTGCCCGCGATCGACGCCAGCAAGGCGCGGGTCAAGGTCCCTGGCGGCACCCAGTCGGGGCGGCGGTTCCGCCTGACCGGCAAGGGGATGCCAGTGTTACGTGCCAAACAGACCGGCGATATGTACGTCCAGGTCGTGGTCGAAACGCCGCAGAACCTCACCAAGCGCCAGCGCGAACTGCTGGCCGAGTTCGAAAAGCTGTCATCCAAGGAAACCCAGCCGGAATCGTCCGGATTCTTCGCCAAGGTCAAGGACTTCTTCGGCAGCAACGCCCGTTCCGGCTGATGTGGGCCGGGCCAGACGCGGCTTGACCCTATGGCCTGCCAGACATTTACCCATTACAGTTAAACCTGCCCCCGTGAGTAGAGTTGCCAGCACCCATGCCATTGCTCGCCTTCCAAATGCTTGAAAAGAAGATTGAAAGGCGGATTCGTCTGTTGGAGCGGAAAAGCAGTCTCCGCTTCCTGGACGAAGTGGCGTTCATCCGATCCTGGATCGATAAGCCGCTTTCGATGGGGTCGGTGACGCCCTCGGGCAAGCCGCTGGCTCGCGCCATGGCGCGCTGCGTCGATCCCGATGCGCCGGGCCCGGTGATCGAGCTAGGCCCGGGCACGGGCGCGGTCACCAAGGCGCTGGTCGAACGTGGCATCGAGCCGTCGCGCCTGGTTCTGGTTGAATTCAATCCGTCGTTCTGCCGGCTGCTGCGTACCCGCTATCCGGACGCCACCGTGATCCAGGGCGACGCCTATCGCATCCAGCATCTGCTCGGCGGGCTGCTGAAGGAGCCGGCGTCGGCAGTGGTGTCGGGCCTGCCGTTGCAGACCAAGCCGTTCAAGCGGCGCATCCAACTGGTCGACGAGGCTTTCACGCTGATGGCGCCTGACGCGCCGTTCGTGCAGTTCACCTACGCCATGGTGACGCCGGTGCCGAAACGCCCTGATGTGATCGGGCATGCCTCCGAGCTGATCTGGCAGAACCTGCCGCCGGCGCGGGTGTGGGTGTATCGGAAGGGCTGACGCTCTTTCTGGGGCCGAGCCGCATGGCGTTGCCCAAAATCCTGGTGTTCGCCGGCTCGATCCGCAGCGGCTCCTACAACGCCCGCCTCGCGGCGCTCGCCGCCAAGGAGCTGGCGCTGACCGGCGCCGAGGTCACCCGCATCTCGCTCGAGGACTATCCGCTGCCGATCTTCAACGGCGACGACGAGGCCGAGGACGGCCCGCCGGCCAACGCGCGCAATCTCAAGGCGATGATGGCCGAGCATCAGGGCGTGTTCATCGCCAGCCCCGAGTACAACGCCTCGGTGACGCCGCTGCTGAAGAACACCATCGACTGGGTTTCGCGGGTGCGCGAGCGCGGCGAGCCGCCGCTTGCGGTGTTCAAGGGCCGCGCCTTTGCGCTCGGCGGCGCGTCGGATTCGCAATACGGTGCGCTCCGCTCGTTGATGGCGCTTCGCCAGGTGCTGGAGCTCGGCTGCGGCGCGCTGGTGCTGCCGGAGCAGATTACCGTGTTTCATGCGAGCGAGGCGTTCGACGAGATGGACAATTTGAAGGAGGAACGCGCGGCCGCCACGTTGAAGCGGGTGACGCAGCGGTTGGCCGACGCGGCGCGGGAGATGGCCTGATGGAACCACGCGACCGCCTGATCGTGGCTCTGGACGTGTCGTCGATCGCCGAGGCCGAGGCGATGGTGGCGAGGCTCGGCGACGCGGTGTCGTTCTACAAGATCGGCTATCAGCTCGCCTTCGCCGGCGGCCTGCCGTTCGCGCACGACTTGATCGGCATGGGCAAGAAAGTGTTCGTCGATCTGAAGCTGCACGACATCGGCAACACCGTCGCCAAGGGTGTTGAGAGCGTGGCGAAGCTCGGCGCGACGTTCCTCACCGTGCACGCCTATCCGCAGACCATGCACGCGGCGGTCGATGCGCGAAAAGGCTCGGCGCTGCGCATCCTCGCGGTCACGGTGCTGACCTCCTACGACGACGCTGATCTGGCCGCCGCCGGCTACGACTTCACCGTGCCGGAGCTGGTGGCGGAGCGCGCCGCCCAGGCGCGCGATATCGGCGTCGATGGGCTGGTCTGCTCGGCCGAGGAGGCGGCGCGGCTTCGCATCATCGCCAGCGCCGGCATGGTGTTGGTGACGCCGGGCATCCGGCCGGCCGGCGTCGACAAGGGCGACCAGAAGCGGATTGCAACACCTGCTTCGGCCATCGCGGCCGGCGCGGATCATCTGGTGGTCGGACGGCCGGTCATCGCGGCGGCCGATCCAAAGGCCGCAGCCGAGGCGATCGTCGCCGAGATCGCCGGCGCGGCGCGTTAGGGAGCAAGCACCATGCCGAAGGCCTATTGGATTCCGCATCTCGACGTCCACGACATGAACGGCTTCCAGGCCTATCGGGATATGGCTGACGCCGGTCACAAGAAATTCGGCTCGAAGCTGTTGGTCCGCGGCGGCCACCGTGAGGTGATGGAAGGCAACGCGCGGGCGCGCAACGTGCTGCGCGAGTTCAAATCGTTCGACGAGGCTCTCGCCTATTATCATGGGCCGGACTATTCGGCCGCCCATCCGCTGCGTGAGCCGCATTCGGAATGCGATTTCGTCATCGTCGAGGGTTTCGACGGTCCGCAGCCCGACAAGGCGGCGACAGCGCCTCAGCCCGCCGCGCTCAAAGGCTATTGGATCGTGCATATCGATGTGACCGACTCCGGAGGGCTACAAGCCCTATCAGGCCGCGGCCTCCGCGGCGTTCAGCGTGTTTGGCGCGCGCTATCTGGTGCGCGGTGGCCGCCAGGAGATCACCGAGGGCCGGGCGCGCGGCCGCACGGTGGTGGTGGAGTTTCCAAGCTACGACGCGGCGCTGGCGTGTTATCGTTCGCCTGAGTATCGCAAGGCGATCGATCTGCGCGCCGGCAAGGCCACGTTCGATCTGCTCGCCATCGAAGGCTACGACGGCAAGAATTGACGGGAGCGAAGATATGGCCAAGGGTTATTGGGTTGCGCACGTCGATGTCAGCAACGATGAGGGCTACAAGCCCTATGCGGCGGCGAACCCGGCGATCTTCAAGAAGTTCGGCGGCAAGTTCGTCATTCGCGCCGGCAAGTTCGAATGCCCGGAAGGCCAGAGCCGCTCGCGTCAATGTGGTGATCGAGTTTCCGGACTATGCCGCGGCACTGGCCTGCTACCGCTCGCCGGAATATCAGGCCAACATCAAGCACCGACAGCCGAACGCGCTCGCCGACATCGTCATCATCGAAGGCTACGACGGCCCGCAGCCGTAAGCATCGAGGGGGCGTTCATGCGTGCGATTGTTGTCTGTATTGCCGCGTTGGTGTTCACGTCAGCTGCGTCGGCGCAGCCTGCCCCGACGCCTGAGCAGAAGGCCCAGCTCGCGCCGGCCGGTGCACTGCGCGCGGCGATCGTGACCATTCCGTTCCTGGCCAAACAGGATGGCAGCGGACAGACCAAGGGCGTGGCGCCCGACCTCGCCGCCGATCTGGCGCGATTGCTCAGGTGTGGCCTACGAGCCGACCGCGTTCAAATCGCCGAACGAGGGCATCGCGGCGCTCCGCGCCGGCAAGGCCGATTTGACGTTTCTCGCGCCGACGCCGGAGCGCGTCGCGCTGCTCGACTTCGCTCCCGCGTTCATGGAAATGGAGATCACACTGGTCGTTGCCGGTGACTCGCTGATCAAGACGCTCGCGGACGCCGACCAGCCGGGCCGCCGGATCGTGGTCTATGAGAAGTCGGCCAACGAGGAAACTGCGCGGAAGGCGCTCAGCAAGGCGACCATCGTGACCGTGCCGCTGTTCGGTTACAAAAAGGCGTTCGAGATGATCAAGGCTGGGCAAGCCGACGGCTACGTCGACCTGCGCGACCAACTAGCGTCCCACATCGGCGATCTGCCGGGCAGTCGCGTTGTGCCGGGGGCGCTGGGTCGCAACGACATGGCGATTGGCTTCGCCAAGGGAAAGGCCGCTGCAGCGGCCTATGTGAAGGACTTCACGGCGGCGGCAATCAAGTCGGGATTCGTCGCCAAGTCGATTGAGAAAGCCCAGGTGCAGGGCGCGGTGCCGGCTGGGATGTGATGGCGGGAGTTGAGAGATGGCCGACATGCGGCTGATCGTGGCCGGCGCCGGCGGGCGCATGGGGCGCACGCTGATCAAGGCAATCGCCGAGACCAAGGGGCTTGCGCTGGCCGGTGCGGTCGACGCACCGGGCTCGGCCGTGATCGGCCGGGACGCGGGAGAGCTTGCCGGCCTCGGCAACAACGGCATCGCCGTCGGCGCCGATGCGGCGCCGCTCCTCGCCAACGCCGACGGGCTGATCGACTTCACCATTCCGGCGGCGACCTTGGCTCTCGCCGGGCTCGCCGCCCAGCACGGCAAGGTGCACATCATCGGCACCACGGGATTGTCCGGTGAGAACGAGAAGCGGGTTGCTGAGGCTGCGAAGAGGGCCGTGATCGTGAAGTCCGGCAACTTCAGCATGGGCGTCAACCTGATCGCGGCGCTGACCAAGCGCGTGGCGAAGACGCTCGACGACAGCTTCGATGTCGAGATCGTCGAGATGCATCACAACAAGAAGATCGACGCGCCGTCCGGCACTGCGCTGATGTTCGGCCGCGCCGCGGCGGAGGGCCGCGGCATCGACCTTTCGCAGCATTCGGCGCGCGGCCGCGACGGCGAGACCGGCGCACGCAAGACCGGCGACATCGGCTTCGCCAGCCTGCGCGGCGGCACGGTGGTCGGCGAGCACAGCGTAATCTTTGCTGGTCCCGCCGAGCGGATCGAGCTCGTGCATCGTGCCGAGGACCGCATGATCTTTGCCCGCGGCGCGTTGCACGCCGCGCTGTGGGCGAAGGGGCAGAAGCCCGGGCTTTATTCGATGGCCGATGTGCTGGGCCTAAAGGATTTCTAGGGCGCCGCTGCTGCTATTTCCGCAGCAGCGACTTGCCCGTCATTTCCTTCGGCTGCGGCAGATCCATCAGCGCCAGCATCGTCGGCGCGATGATCGGCGAGGCGACCGTCGGCGAGCTTGGCATCGCCGCCGCCCATCAGCAGCACCGGCACCGGATTGGTGGTGTGCGAGGTGTGCGGGCCGCCGGTGACTGGATCGCGCATCAATTCGCAATTGCCGTGATCGGCGGTCACCAGCAGCGCGCCGCCCTGGCGGGCAACGGCATCGGCGATCTGTCCCAAGCCGGAGTCGGCGGCCTCCACCGCCTTGATCGCGGCGGGCAGGCTGCCGGTGTGGCCGACCATGTCGGGATTGGCGAAGTTGAGCACGATCATGTCGTACTTGCCGGAGTCGATCGCCGCGACCGCCTTGGCGGCGAGCTCGGGCTCCGACATCTCCGGCTGCAGATCGTAGGTCGCGACCTTCGGCGACGGCACCATGATGCGGTCCTCGCCCGCATAGGGCTCCTCGCGGCCGCCGTTGAGGAAATAGGTGACGTGCGGATACTTCTCGGTCTCGGCCATGCGCAAGCTGGGTGCGGCCGGCCTCGGACACCACCTCGCCGAGGATGTGCGGGAAGCTTTGCGGCGGCGAAGATCGTGCCCATTAGCTTGTCGAGGTCTTCCGAGTATTGCGCCAGGCCGACGGCGGCGGCGAACTTGATTGTGCGCTTGCGGGGGAAGCCGGAGAAATCCGGATCGAGCATGGCGCCGAGGATTTCGCGGACCCGGTCGGCGCGGAAGTTGAAGCACAGCACGCCGTCGCCGTCCTTGATGCCGCGATAGTCGCCGATCACCGCCGGCACGATGAACTCGTCGAACTGCTTTTTTGAATAGGCGTCGGCGATCGCGGCCTGCGCGTCGGGGAAGTGCGGCCCGTCGGCTTCGACGATGGCGTTGTAGGCCTTGCCGACACGTTCCCAGCGCTTGTCGCGGTCCATCGCGTAGTAGCGGCCGAGCACGGTCGCCACCATGACGCCCTTCGGCAGCGCCGCGGTGAATCGCTTGAGGTCTTCTCCGGCCGATTGTGGCGGTGTGTCGCGGCCGTCCGTGATGGCGTGCGCCACCGTTGGCACACCGGCGTCGGCGAGGATTTTGGCCAGCGCCGCGCCGTGATCCTGGTGCGAGTGCACGCCGCCGGGCGAAACGAGCCCGATCAGGTGACAGGTGCCTTTGCTTTGCTTGAGCTTATCGATCAGCCCGGTCAGCGCCGGCGCTTTGCTGATTTCGCCGGAGGCGACGGCATCGCTGATGCGCGGCAGGTCCTGCATCACCACGCGGCCGGCGCCGATGTTCATGTGGCCGACCTCGGAATTGCCCATCTGGCCGGGCGGCAGGCCGACCTCGCGGCCGTCGGTGCGCAGGAAGGCGTGCGGTACCTGCGCCCACAACCGGTCGAAGGCCGGCTTTTTTGCCTGACGAACGGCGTTGTCGGCCGTTTCCTCGCGCCAGCCGAAGCCATCGAGGACGACCAGCATGACGGGCCGGCGTTTCTGCTTTTCGCTGCTCATGCCCGGTTAGATAGCGATTGATCCGGGGTGGAGCAATCGCGCTACGCCGCCACCGTCCCCGCCTCCCAGCCCAGCATGGCGCGCTTGCGGGTCAGGCCCCAGTGGTAGCCGGTCAGTTCGCCGGACCGGCCGATGACGCGGTGGCAGGGCACCACAAACGAGATCGGGTTCTTGCCGACGGCGGCGCCGACCGCGCGCGGCGCCTTCGGCCGGCCGATGTTGTTGGCGATGTCGGAGTAGGTGGTGGCGCGGCCCATCGGGATCTTGAGCAGCGTCTCCCAAACCCGCACCTCGAAGTCGGTGCCGATCAGCACGACTCGGAGCGGCCGGTCGGCGCGCCACAGGTTCTTGTCGAAGATGCGGGCGCAGAGCGGCGCGGTGCGGGCGGAGTCCTCGACGATCGTCGCCTTCGGCCAGCGGCGGCGCATATCCTCGAGCGCGGCGCGCTCGCCGCCGTGATCGGAAAAGGCGAGGCCGCAGAGGCCGCGCTCGGTCGCCATCACCAGCGCGGTGCCGAACGCCGAGGGGTGGAAGCCATATGACACGGTGGTGCCCTCGCCGCCGGATTTCCATTCGCCGGGCGACATCGCCTCGTGGGTGACGAACAGGTCGTGCAGCCGGCCCGGACCGGACAGCCCGACCTCGTAGGAGGCGTCGAGCACGCTCGCGGAATCGCGCAGCAGGTTGCGCGCGCTGTCGAGCGTGAGCGCCTGCAAAAATGCTTTGGGAGTGAGCCCGGCCCAGCGGCGGAACAGGTGGTGCAGTTCGGTCGGCGTGACGCCGGCGGCTTCGGCGATCTGCTCGATCTCCGGCTGCGAGCGCCAGTTGCCTTTGATGTGAGCGATGGCGCGGCGCACCACGTCGTAGTCGGCGGCGGCGGTGCCGAGCGGCGCAAGGTCGGAAAAGTTTGCGGGCGAGAGCATGGTGTTCTCCATCATGTTGCTCTCCATCTACGCGGCGCGGTGCAGCAATTCCACCCGATTTCTGTCTCTAAACGGTCGCCCGCGTCGGGCCGCGCCGCGCCTCGCCCAGCGCGGCGGATAGCGCTGCAGCGAAGCTTTCCTTTTCCTTCGGCGATAGGAATCCCGCGACCGCGAGTCTGCGCCCGCGCGACACCAGGAACAGCTTCAGCAAGCCGAACTCCTCGTGCTTCTCACGCTCGAGCTTGGTCCACACCGGGTTCAGCGTCCATTCGGCGACCGCGCCGCGATGGCTGACGCGGCGGAGCCGCAGCTCGGACGGCGTCACCGTGACCTCCTCGAACGCCGCGGCGGCGCGATAGTTGGCGCGGAACGCCCAGTACACCAGCGCGACGTCGAGGCCGAGGAAGCCGACCACCGGCCAGGCGCCCATCAAATAAAAGAACAGCCCACCGGCGAAGCTCATCGTTCCGACCAGCGCCATCACCGCGAGGAAGCCTTTGCCGGACAGCGAGCGGTGCGGCGTAATGATCGCCGAAAAAAGCGTGGGCTCGGCGAGCGGGTCGTTGTCTGTGTGGTGCGGGGCCGTCATGCTGTCGTCAATATAGGGCAATCATGGCCAAGAAGCAGACCCGGAAAACCGCCAAGAAAACAAAGCTTGCGGTGCGGAAAGCGAAAAAGGGCAACGCCGCCAGGGTGAGGCCGGCGAAGGCGCGGGCCAAGGCCGACGCCAAGGCCATGCACGGCGGCATGCGGCCGTGGACGGCGGCCGAGGTCGAGGAGGCGTTCCGGCGCTTCCAGGCGGCAATGCCGGAGCCGAAGGGCGAGCTGCATTCCGTCAACGCGTTCACGCTTCTCGTCGCGGTGGTGCTGTCGGCGCAGGCGACCGACGCCGGCGTCAACAAGGCGACGCCGGCGCTGTTCGCGCTGGCCGACACGCCGGAAAAGATGGCGGCGCTCGGCGAGGCGAGGGTGCGCGATCTGATCAAGACCATCGGGCTTTTCCGCACCAAGGCCAGGAACGTCATCGCTCTGTCGGAGAAGCTGATCGCCGAGCACGGCGGCAAGGTGCCGGGCACCCGCGAAGCATTGCAGGAATTGCCGGGCGTCGGGCGCAAGACCGCCAACGTCGTGCTCAACATGGCGTTCGGCCAGCCGACCATGGCGGTCGACACGCACATCTTCCGGATCGGCAACCGCACCGGGCTCGCGCCCGGCAAGGACCCGCTGGCGGTCGAGCTGAAGCTGGTCGAGCAAATCCCGGCGAAGTACATGATGCACGCCCACCACTGGCTGATCCTGCATGGCCGCTACACCTGCATCGCGCGGCGTCCGCTGTGCGAAAAATGCGTAATCGCCGACTTGTGCCAGTGGCCGGGGAAAACGGTCGCGGCCTAGGCGCGCTGAAATTCCACCCGCCGTTGCGACAAGCGCTTGTGCATGTGCACCATCATCGCCATCGCGAACAGCGGCGTGGCGAGGTTGACGATCGGGATCGAGACGAACAGCGCGATCAGCAGGCCCGACATGAATATCTGCGCGCGATAGACCCGCCGCATCGCCTTGGCCTCAGCGGGGGGTCGAAACCGCATCGCCGCCAGCAGAAAATATTCGCGGCTCAGAAGATACGCGTTGGCGAGGAACATGATGACGAGACCGAGGCCCGCCACGAACAGGAACGGCACCGCGCAGAGATAAACCAGGACGGCGAGGAGCGCGGTGTTGATGCCTTCGATCATCGCGCGGCCGAGCGGCAGCGCATGGCCCGGCGCTTCGTTCGGATAGTAGGTGCGCTCGACTTCGTGGGCGATCTCATCGACGAAGAAGCTGCCGACGAAGGCCGTCACCGCCGGCATCAGGAACAGCGCGCCGGTGATGACGCCGAGCGTCGCCGCGATCGACAGCACCCAGGCCAGCACCTGCCAGGCGGCGTGGCCGCCGGCGGTGGCCTCGGCCCAGGTCGCGCCGGCGGTCGCCATCCACGAGAACACGCGGTTGAGGCCGATGCCGACCAGCACGATCATCAGCAGCGCCAGTCCGATCGATTTGAGCAGCACCCGCCGGAACTCCGGCGAGAACATCTGGACCAGCGCCTTGATGGCGGCATCGAACATCGCTTCCTCCACGCAATCGGGCAGAGGTAAGGCGGCGCTCCGGAATGGGCAAGTGCTTGCAGAGTGCGCGTCAGTGCGCAGGCTCGGCCGTGGCTTCAGGCTCCAGCTCGGGCGCGAGCAGAGGGGCTTCGAGCGTATGCGGCAGATGCGCCCAGGCCATGCGGCGATAATCGAAGCCCTGTTCGATAGTCGGCTTCACCAGCGCGAAATAGGGCGAGATGTCGAAGTCGCGCGGCGCATAGAGCGACGAATGGCGAATCTCCAGGATTTCGAGACGCGCGGACGCGCTGCCGTTGCGCGACACCTTCGGCAGGATCGGATAGCCCACGTGCTCGAACGCCTGCGCGATCAATGCCGAGCAGATGATGCGGGTCGGGTGGCCGGAGCCCATTGCCATCATGCGCCGCCGCCAGCGCTGCGGCACCGGCAACGGAAACAGGTAGCGCAGCAGATCGAAGATGTTTTTCACGTCATAGTCGAAGCCGATCCGCTCGGCCGCGTACGTGCACACCGTGGCGCGGTCGTCGTCCGTCAAGCCGATCGGGCGGCAGATGCGGGTGTGGAAGCGCCGGTATTTCGACAGTGGCGCACCGATCACGCCCTCGCCGAGATTGGCCTCGACCAAAACCAGCGGCTCGCCGTCGGCGGTGGTGCGCTCGCCGATCGGACCGACATAGAGGGCCGCATGCGACCAGGTCGACTGGGTGAGATACTTGATGACGCCGGAGATGCGGTTGTTGCCTTCGACCAGCAGCACGTCGCCCGGCCGCAGCACTGCGCGCAACGCCTCAGGATCGCTCGGTGTGAAGGGCTCGTAGCCCTCTTCCGGGCGGCTGAGATATTGGGCGATGGTCCGCCCAACCCCGCTGAGCATCAAATTCATGACACCGGAACCCATTCTGGCCGCGCCGTTGACCGGCACGTCGCGTCATTACGCCGCAATTTAGCCGAGACTTGTTGCGATCCCGTTCATCGCGCCAGAGCTGGGGCAATGAATCGTTAGCCATGGCTTTGCGCTTGCCGCTCCGGTTCTGCCAAGATTTGTGCTTCTCGCGGTGCAGCGTAAAACCAATTGCAAACCATGACTTGCGAACCATGAGGCGCGAAATCCTGAGTGAGATTTCGCGCCGAAGTTTTCTGGCCGGCTCGGCGGCGTCCGTTGCCGCAAGCCCGGCGCTGGCGCAGCGCGGCCGGCCGCCTTCGACCGAAGTCGATTGCGTGATCGTCGGCGCTGGTGCCGCTGGCATCGCCGCGGCGCGGCGGCTTCGCGAGACCGGGCGCAGCTTCATCCTGATCGAGGCGTCGAACCGGACCGGCGGGCGATGCTTCGCCGAGACCGCGAGCTTCGGCGTGCCGTTCGACCGCGGCGCGCATCTCATCTACAACCCGGACTCCAATCCGTTGAGCAAGCTTTCGTCGCGCACCGGCCTCGAGATTTATCCGGCGCCATCGGCGCAGCGCATCCGCATCGGCCGGCGTAACGCCCGCGAGGGTGAGCTGGAGGACTATCTCACCGCCACGGTGCGCGCGAGCCGCGCGATGCAGGACACCTCGCGGATGCGCGGCGACCCGAGCGCCGGCAGCGTGGTCCCGAAGGACCTCGGCGAGTGGCAATCCATCATGGAGTTTGCGCTGGGTCCCTATTTTGCGGGCAAGGACCTCGGTGATGTCTCGGCGATCGATCTCAGCCACGCCGACGGCCGCGACACCGCCGCGATCTGCCGTCAAGGCTACGGCGCGCTGCTGGCCAAGCTCGCCGAGAGCATTCCGGTGCAACTCGACACCGCGGTCAAGCTCGTCGATGTCACCGGCCGCGGCAGCAAGGTCGAGCTGTCGACCAACAAAGGCGCGATCGTCGGCCGCTTCTGCATCATCACCGCGTCGACCAATGTGGTGCTGGACCGCATCAAGTTCGATGGCGACCTGCCGAAGCGCCATCAAGAGGCATTCGAGAAGCTGAAGCTCGGCAGCTTCGATCACATCGCGCTGGAGCTCAACGGCAACCCCCTCGGTCTGCCGCGCGACGATCTGGTGTTCGAGAAGTCATCCGGGCCGCGCACCGCGGCGCTGGTCGCCAATGTCGGCGGCACGTCGCTGTCGGTGGTCGAGGTCGGCGGCAAGTTCGGCCGCGATCTCAGCGCGCAGGGCGACAAAGCGATGGTCGAGTTCGCGGTGGAATGGCTGTCCGGCTTGTTCGGCCCCGCCGTGAAGAAGGCGCTCGGACGCAGCCAGGTCACGCAATGGAACAAGGAGCCGTGGACACAGGGCGCGTTCGCCAGCGCCTCCCCCGGCGGGCAGTTCGCGCGCCGCGTGCTGATGGAGCCGGTCCGTGGCCGCGTCTATTTCGCCGGCGAGGCGGTGCATGAGACGGCGTGGGGCACGGTCGGCGGCGCCTGGGAGTCCGGCGTGCGAGCAGCCGATGCGGTCGGCCGCCGCATCGGCGGTCAGCCCGAGCCGAAGGCGCCGGCCGAGAGCAGCAGCCGGCCGTTCAGCACCGACATCAACATCGTCGCGCCGGAGCGCGGTGGCCGCGGCAGGCGGTAGCGGCTACTCCGCCAGGCGTTCCTTGAGCCACTCCACGATTGTCTCGGTGATGTGCTCGGCCGGTTGGCCCGGCGTGCGGCCCATGTGGTGGCCATCGGCATAGACCCGCGCCGATTTCGGACTGCCGTGCTCGAGCAGCAGATACACGTCGGCAATCGGCGCCTGATCGTCGAGCTCGCCGTTGACGCCGAGCAGCGGCGCCGATTTCTTGTCGAGCAGCCCCATTGTTTTGAGCGACAGCGGCGCCACGGCATCGAGGAACTCCTCGATGGTCTTGACGCCCATGGCGCGGCCGCGGGCATCGAGCAGGCTCGCTGCGCCGAACAGGTAGGTGGCGCCGCCGGTGGTAAACGCCGGGATCAGCCATTCGCGCTGGAAACCGAAATGCACGTTGCCGCCGTGGAACACCGCGCCCTTGAGGCGGTCGGCGGCGGTGTGGGCGAGGCGCGCCGCCCAGTAGGCGCCGAAGCTGCCGCCCCACACCGCGACGCTTTTGCCGTCGATGTCGGAGCGGGTCGGCAGGTAGTCGAGCCAGGCGCGAAACATCGTCTCGGCGGAGGGATCGCCGTACAGCATCGGCGTTTCGCCGGTGCCTGGGCCGTCGATGGTGAATGAGGCGAGGCCGGCCTTCATGATATGCGCCGCGATGCGAAGGCGGTCCTCCTTCCAGCCGTCGACGCCGCCCCAGTGCATCACCACCGGAGGCTTCGATACGCCCGGCGGCTTCTGCAGGAAGCCGACGAGTTTCTTGCCGCCGAAGGCGATCTCAACGATCTCCAGCGGCGGATCGAAATATTTCGACGCTTTGCGGAACATGCGAAGCGAATGCTCGTAGGCCTTGAGCTTGCCGGGCGAGACAGGCGACGGATAGCGGCCGACGCGGCAGGCGTCGAACGCGTGCATGTAGAGCTCGGCGAGTTCCCTGGCTGACGCGCCGGCCTTGGCGCGTTCGTCGCCCTTCGCCTCGTAGCCGAGCCCGACCTTGCTCCACTCCTCGGCCCAATGATCCTTGTCGAGGTTCTTCAGCGCCGCCATGACGCGCTCGGCGTCTTCGCGCTTGATGTCCTCGAACGGATTGAGCTTGCCGGCCCGCTTCATGAACTCGGCCTTGACCTCGTCCAGGGTCCGCTCGCGCGAGCCTTGGGGTTGGTTCTGGATGTTCATCGGATCAACCCGTCACGTCTTTTGGTGAAGCCTTGTCCTCGAACACGGTGATCTCCGGCGCCTTGCCGGAAAAGCCCAGTTCGTTCCAGCGCGACACCACCTGGTCGTAGGTCTTCTTGTCGAGCTTGGTGCGCGGCGAGAAGTTCTTGATGTGCTTGTAGTCCATGCAGGCGTTGATCAGCGCCTTCGAGCCCCACGGCCGGATCTCCGGCGGGTTCTGGCTCGGATCGAGGAACGTGCTCCAGGTCTCGCGCAGGATGTCGATCGAATGCGCCGGCCGCGACCGCGTCGCCATCGCCCACAGCACCTGGCCGATGTTGCTCGGGTCGATGTCGTCGTCGACCACGATGACGTACTTGCCGAAGTAGGCGCCGGCGGTGCATTGCGCGGCCAGCGCCATCACCTGCGCGGCGTGTCCGGCATACATCTGCTTGATCGAGACGACGGTCATGCCCCAGCCGGCCGCCTCCGGGATCGACCAGACGCCCTGGATGCCGGGGATGCCAAGTTTGGTCAGGTCGGCCCAGATGCCGGCGGAGCGTACCGCGGCCCAGAACAGCCCGCACTCGTTCGACGGGCCGTCCGCCATCAGCGCGCAGGTCAGCGTGGGATTGTTGCGGTAGCGCAGCCGCTCGACGCGCATGAACGGCGTCGCGCCGCTCGGCCGGCCGTAATAGCCGGTGAACTCGCCGAACGGGCCCTCCGCGAAGGTATCGTCCGGATAGAGATGGCCTTCGAGGATGATCTCGGCGTGCGCCGGCAGCGGCAGGCCGGTGAGGTCGGAGGTGAACAGCTCGATCGGCGAGCCCTTGATGCCGGAATAGTACTCGTACTCGCTCTCGGTTTTCGGCAGCGTCGTCGCGCCCACGAGAAACAGCAGCGGGTCGATGCCGTAGGCCGCCGCGATCGGCGCCGGCTTCCCCATCTTCCACCACTTGTCGCGGTCGGCGCCGGCGTCCTTGCCGGGCGAGGTGTAGACGCCGATCTCGCGCGGCCCCTTGATCATCATCCGGTAGGTGCCGACGTTCACCCGCTTGGTTTCCGGGTCCATGGTGATGACGGCGTCGTTGGTTCCGAGATACATGCCGCCGTCGAGCGGCCACATCCGCTGTGCCGGAAACTGGCGGATGTCGATCGCCTCGCCCTCGACGATGTTCTGGCTGGAGACGGCCTGCGAAGCGGGCACCTCGACCGGCTTCATCTTGCGGCCGAATTTCTGCTGCAGGAGCTTGACCGCCTTGAGCGGATGATCGACCGGCTCCTCGCCGATCATCAGGCAGAACCGCGACAGGTTGCAGCCGATCATGTTGTAGAGCGCCTTGTGGCCGGCGTGGCCCTTGATGTTCTCGAACAGCAGGGCCGGGCTCTTTTCGAGGCCGACCAGATAGGTGATGTGCGCCGCTTCGAGATCGGGGCTGACCTCGGCGGTGATGCGCTTGAGTTCGCCCATCGCCTCGGCCTTTTCGAGCCAGGCGTCGAGCTCGCTGGCGTTGCGGCGTTCGCCGCCTGCCTGTTGCTTCGGCTGCGCGACGGTTGTGAGGCTGCCGCCGCCCGGTACGCTCGTGTCCATGACGCCACTCCCTGAATTTGCGCGGAGCCTAGCAAACGAGGTCAAGCGCTTCCAGGCGAGCAGGAGTGTGCAGCGGGGCGGCTGCTATGCGCGGAGAGTGCCGCCGGCGCGCTTGCCGACCTCGGCGACGATTTTCGCCGCGAGCGCGTCGATCTCCGCCTCGGTCATGGTCTTCTCGCGCGGCTGGATCGTCACAGCGATGGCGACCGACTTCTTGCCGGCATCGATGCCGGGGCCTTCATAGACGTCGAACACTGAGACACCGGTAATCAGCTTGCGGTCGACGTTCTGCGCGGCGCGCGCGATGTCGGCGGCCTTCACCGCGCGATCGACCACGAAGGCGAAGTCGCGCGTCACCGGCTGGAACGCCGACAGCTCCAGCACGGCCTTGGCGCGCGTGGCCTTGGCCTTGCCCTCGGGAATTTTCTCGAGGATCACCTCGAAGGCGACCAGCGGGCCTTCGGCGTCCAGCGCCTCCAGCGCGCGGGGATGCAGTTCGCCGAAATAGCCGAGCACGTTCTGTGGCCCGATCTGGATGGTGCCGGAGCGGCCGGGGTGGAACCATGCCGGTCCGCCGGGCACGACCTGCATCGCCTGCGCCGACGCGCCGGCCGCGGCCAGCACGGCGAGCGCGTCGGCCTTGGCGTCGAAGGCGTCGACCATCGCGGATTTGCTCGACCAGTGGCGGCCGGTGCCGGATGCCTTCGCCAGCGCGCGGCGCACGCCGGTCGCGGCGATGAATTGGTCCTCCGGCTTGTCGCCTTTGAAAATCTGCCCGACCTCGAACAATGCGGTGTCAGGAAAACCGCGGTCGGCGTTCTTCTGCGCCGCCGCGATCAGGCCCGGAATGAGGCTCGGCCGCATGTCGGACAATTCCGCCGCGATCGGATTGGCCAGCGCCAGTTCCTTGGCGCCACCGCCGAACAGCTCGGCCTGCGGCTTCGAAATGAACGACCACGTCACCGCCTCGGTCAGGCCCCGCGCGGCCAGCGCCCGCTTGGCCTTGCGGGTGCGGACTTGCGCGGTGGTCAGCACCGGCTTTCGCGGCGCCTCGCCGCGGTCGAACGGCGTCGACGGGATGCGGTCGACGCCGACGATGCGGACGATCTCCTCGACGATGTCGGCCTTGCCGTCGATGTCGGGCCGCCACGACGGCGCCGCGATCTTCACGCGGGCGTCCTGGCCGGCGACGAAGAAGCCGAGCTTCTGCAGCACGCGGCGCATCTCAGGAAATGGCAGATCGAGCCCGGCCAGCCGCTTCAATTCGCTGGTCGGGAAGTCGATCACTTTTTCCGGCACCTCCACCTTGCCGGCGACGACGACCTCGGATGGCGTGCCGCCGCAAAGCTCCATCACCATCTGGGTCGCCAGTTCCAGACCCGGCGCCATGAAGTTCGGATCGACGCCGCGCTCGAAGCGATAGCGCGCGTCGGAGTTGATGCCGAGCTTCCGCCCGGTCTGGGCGATGTTGATCGGGTCCCACAACGCCGACTCGATCAGCACGTCGGTGGTGTTCTCGTCGCAGCCCGAATGCTCGCCGCCCATGATGCCGGCCAGCGACTCGACGCCGTTGTCGTCGGCGATCACGCACATGGCGGTGTCGAGCGTGTAGGTCTTGCCGTCGAGCGCGAGCACCTGCTCGCCGTTCTGCGCGCGGCGCACCACAAGATTGCCCTTCACCTTCTTGGCGTCGAACACATGCAGCGGCCGGCCGCGGTCGTAGGTGATGAAGTTGGTGATGTCGACCAGGGCGTTGATCGGGCGAAGGCCGATCGCCTTCAGACGCTTCTGCAGCCATTCCGGCGACGGCCCGTTCTTGACGCCGCGCACCAGGCGAAGCGCAAACGCCGGGCAGAGCGGATGGGTCTGGCCGAAGTCGAGCGTCACCGACACCGGGCAGGGGAATTCGCCTTTGATCGGCTTCGGCGCGCGATCCAGGAACGCGCCCACATCTGCGGCCGCGAGGTCGCGGGCGATGCCGTTGACGCCGGTGCAGTCCGGCCGGTTCGGCGTCAGATTGACGTCGAGCACCGCGTCGTCGAGCCCTTTGTATTTGGCGAAGCTTGCGCCGAGCGGGGCGTCGTCCGGCAACTCGATGATGCCATCATGATCGTCGGAGATTTCCAGCTCGGCCTCGGAGACCAGCATGCCGCGGCTCTCGACGCCGCGGATGGTGCCGACTTGGAGTGTGATCTTCTTGCCGGGGACGTAGGTGCCCGGCGGCACGAACACGCCGGTCATGCCGGTGCGCGCGTTCGGCGCGCCGCACACGACCTGGACGGGCTTGCCGTCGCCGGTGTCGACCATGCAGACGCGCAGCCGGTCGGCGTTCGGATGCTGCTTCGCCTCGACCACCTTGGCGATTACATAGGGCGCGAGCGCCTTGCCCTTGTCCTCGACGCCCTCGACCTCCAGCCCGATCATCGTCAGCTTCTGCACGATGTCGTCGAGCGGCGCATCGGTGTCGAGATGCTCCTTCAGCCAGGCGAGGGTGAACTTCACGGGCTCAATCCTCCCGCCAAGCGTCGGGAAAGTCGAGCGGGCGGAAGCCGTAGTGCGCGAGCCAGCGCACGTCGGCCTCGAAGAAGGCGCGCAGGTCCGGCATGCCGTATTTCAGCATGGCGATGCGGTCGATCCCCATGCCCCAGGCGAAGCCCTGCACGCTGTCGGGATCGAGCCCGCAGTTGCGCAGCACGTTCGGATGCACCATGCCGCAGCCGAGAATCTCCAGCCAGTCATCGCCCTCGCCGAAGCGCACCTCGCCTTTGTCGCGCTTGCATTGGATGTCGACCTCCAATGACGGCTCGGTGAACGGGAAGAACGACGGCCGGAACCGCATCTTCACGTTGTCGACCTCGAAGAACGCCTTGCAGAATTCTTCCAGGATCCATTTCAGATGGCCGAGATGCGCGCCCTTGTCGATGACGAGGCCCTCGACCTGATGAAACATCGGCGTGTGCGTTTGGTCGCTGTCGGAGCGATAGGTGCGGCCGGGGATGATGACGCGGATCGGCGGCTTTTGGGTGAGCATGGTGCGCACCTGCACCGGCGACGTGTGCGTGCGCAACAGCATCCGCGAGCCGTCGGGCTTCGGCGGGAAATAGAACGTGTCGTGCATCTCGCGGGCCGGATGGCCCTCGGGAAAATTCAGCTTGGTGAAGTTGTAGTCGTCGGTCTCGATGTCCGGACCTTCGGCGACGGCAAAGCCCATGTCGGCGAAGATCGCGGTCAGTTCGTCGATCACCTGGCTGATCGGATGGACGCGGCCGGCCTCGGCCGGTGCCTCGCGCACCGGCAAGGTGACGTCCACGGTCTCGGTGGCGAGCTTGGCGTCGAGCGCCGCGCCCTTGAAACCGTCTCGCCTGGCATTCAGCGCCGCGTTGACGCGGTCCTTCAGCCCGTTGATCGCCGGGCCTTGCACCTTCCGCTCATCCGGGGACAAGCCGCCAAGCGTCTTCAGCAGCGCCGTCACCGAGCCGCTCTTGCCGAGCGCCGCGACCCGCACCGCCTCCAGCGCAGCATCGTCGGAGGCCGCAGAAATATCGGCGACTAGCTTCTGTTCGAGCTGTGCGATGTCGGACATGGGCACGGTTCCTGTGGCCGTCATGCCCGCGCTTGACCCGGGCATCCATCCACCCAACGAACGCTTTCTGTCCGATGGATCGCCGGGTCAAGCCCGGCGATGACGCCGTGAAGTGACTTACGCCGCCTTCGCGGCAACAGCCGGAAGCGCCGCCTTGGCCTTCTCGACGATCGCCTGGAAGGCGGACGGCTCCGAGATGGCGAGTTCGGCCAGCACCTTGCGGTCGACCATGATGCCGGCCTTGGCCGCGCCGTCGATGAACTTCGAGTAGTTCAGGCCGAACGGACGCACCGCCGCGTTGATGCGCTGGATCCAGAGCGCGCGGAAGTTGCGCTTCTTGGTCTTGCGGTCGCGGTAGGCGTATTGCATCGCCTTTTCCATCGACTGCTTGGCGATGCGGATGGTGTTGCGCCGACGGCCGTAGTGGCCCTTGGTCGCCTTGAAGACCTTCTTGTGCTTGGCGTGCGATGTGACGCCGCGTTTGACGCGAGCCATGATTGCTCTCCTGAAATGTTAAGCCTGCAACGTGCAACAGACGGCCGTGAACGGCCCGTCAGCCGTTGGGCAGAAAAAACTTGATGATGTTCTCGCCGTCGGCCTTGAACATGATGCGAGTGCCGCGGTGCTGGCGGATCTGCTTCTTGGTCCGCTTGATCATGCCGTGGCGCTTGCCGGCCATCGCCGACTTCACCTTGCCACTGGCGGTGATCTTGAAGCGCTTTTTAGCGCCCGACTTGGTCTTCAACTTGGGCATTTTGCTCTCCTTCAAAGTACGGCTTGGGACACGACAAAGAGCCGGTCCCGCCGGAAATGCTCAATACGAGCGTGCTGATTGGATCAGCCTCGTCGCCACGGCAGCCCTTTAGCCGGGCGGCGAGAAGGCGGGGTTATGGCAGAGGGATGGGGAAAAGACAACCAAAACAGCAAACGCCCGCGACCGGGTCGCGGGCGTTTTAATTCAGGCGTCGTAAGGGGTTAACGAGGCGTCAGGATCATCACCATCTGGCGCCCCTCCATGCGGGGCTCCGACTCGATCTTGGCCATCCTGGTGGTGTCGTCCTTGACCCGGTTGAGCAAGCCGGGTGCCGAGCTCCTGGTGGGCCATCTCGCGGCCGCGGAAGCGCAGCGTCACCTTGACCTTGTCGCCTTCCTCGAAGAACCGCTCCATCGAGCGCATCTTCACCTGGTAATCGTGGTCGTCGATCATCGGCCGGAGCTTGATCTCCTTGACCTCGACAACCTTCTGTTTCTTGCGGGCCTCGGCCTGCTTCTTCTGCTCCTGGAAGCGGTACT
Organism: uncultured Alphaproteobacteria bacterium; assembly: GCA_963785665.1. GTDB lineage: Bacteria > Pseudomonadota > Alphaproteobacteria > Rhizobiales > Xanthobacteraceae > Z2-YC6860. Next base: position 109,335 of record CAWAWF010000004.1, on the reverse strand, counting down.
TGCCGTAATCCAGAATCTTGCAGATTGGCGGCGCGGCGTTTGGCGAAATCTCGACCAGATCGAGCCCGGCCTCGGCGGCCTTGGCCAGTGCGTCTGCGATGGCGAGGGTTCCGAGGTTTGCACCGTCGGTGCCGATCAGGTGAACCTCTTTGACGCGGATGTCCTCGTTGGTGCGGGGGCCGTCCTTCTGGACGGGGGCCTGTGACCTTTGTGGGCGACGAATGGGGGCGATCTCCTTGCTGTTTCCGGAGCCTTCAGAATCGGGATTGTCGGTTCATAAGTCAACGCCGATTGCGTCCAAAATCGCCGGTTTCACGCTGATTTTGATGGCCTGTGGCCGGCCCCCTTGCCTTTGGCTCGATGCTTGCGGCGAAACACGGAGCGTCATGAGCGAAACCGTCCTTCAATCCATCGACGTTGGAACCGGCCAGGCGGCGCGGCGGATCGCGCTGCGGCTGCGCGGGGGTGCCGCGCCGGGCCTGGTCTGGCTGGGCGGCTTCAAGTCCGACATGAAAGGCACCAAGGCGGTCGCGCTGGACGAATGGGCCGGAGCCAACGGCCGCGCATGCCTCCGTTTCGACTACTCCGGGCACGGCGAATCCGGCGGTGACTTTGCCGACGGCACCATCGGCCGCTGGCTCGAGGACAGTGCCGCGGTGTTCAAGCGCTTCGCCAACGGCCCGCAGGTGCTGATCGGCTCGTCGATGGGAGGCTGGCTGGCGCTTCTGCTGGCGCGCGAACTCCGCCAGCGCGGCGGCGGCGCCGGCTCGGTCGCGGGGCTGGTGCTGATCGCGCCGGCGGTCGATTTCACCGAAGAGCTGATGTGGAAGAAATTCTCGCCCGAGGTGCAGCGGCAGATCGAGACGGAAGGCTCTTGGCAGCGGCCGTCGCAATATTCGGAAGCGCCTTACGCGATCACCCGAGGCCTGATCGAGGAGGGCCGCAAGCATCTCCTGCTCGGCGGGTTGATCGAGACCGGCTGTCCGGTGCGCATCCTGCAAGGCGTGCAGGACGCCGACGTGCCGTGGCAGCACGCGGTCGAGCTGTCGTCACGTCTCGCCCGCGATGATGTCGTGCTGACGCTGGTGAAGGACGGCGACCACCGCCTGTCGCGGCCCGAGGACATCGAGCGGCTGATCGTGGCGGTGGCGGAGTTCTAGATTCGCTCAATGCCGGCGTCGGCGATCACCTTGGTCCAGCGCGCGATGTCCTTGGCAATCAGCGCCTTGAAATCATCGGGCGTGCCGCCCTTCGGCTCGCTGCCGAGCAAGTGGATCTTCTCCACCACGGCGGGGTCGGCGATCAGCGCGTTGATGTCGGCGTTGAGCTTTGTCGTGACCGGCTGTGGCAGCTTGGCGGGGCCGACCAGTCCCATCCACGAGGTGACGGAAAATCCCGGAAAGCCTGCATCGGCCACGGTGCCGGTGTCCGGCAATGGCGCGTAGCGGGTCCCGCCGGTGGTGCCGATCGCATGCAGCCCGCCGGACTTGATCTGGCCGATCAGCGCGATCGGCGGATCGACGAGAAAGTCGAGCCGCTTGCCGAGCAGTTCGGTCAGCGCCTGGTTGCCGCCGCGGTACGTCACCACCTGGATCTTGATGCCGGCGAGCCGTGACAGATATTCCAGCAGCAGATGCTGGGGGGTGCCTGCGCCCGGCACGCCGCCGAGCAGCGGCTCCTTGCGCTCTTTTGCGACCTTGATGAGATCCGGGATGCTGCGGATCGGATGATCCGGATAGGTCACCATCACGAACGGAAAATCGATCGCCTGGCCGATGATGGTGAAATCGTCGATCGGTTGGTACGGCAGCGACTTGTACATCGCCGCGGTGACGGCGTAGCCGCTGGGAATCCAGCACAGCGTGTAGCCGTCCGGCGTGGCGCGGGCGATCTGTGACGACGCAAGCGTGCCGCCGGCGCCCGGCTTGGGCTCGACCACCACCTGCTGTCCGAGCTTGCGCGACAGCCCGTCGGCGATCAGCCGCGCACTGACATCGACGCCGCCGCCCGCGGTCAATCCGTGGATCAGCGAGATGTTGCGCTCCGGCCAGGCGGCGAAGGCGCGGCCGGGCCGCAGCACGGCAGCGGCCGATAGACCTGCAAGCATGGTGCGGCGCGTGAGTGCAACCATGGTTGATCCTCCCGGATACGATTTTTATTGCGGCAAGCCTAGCACGCTCCGGCCGCTGCGGCCCATTCCTCGGCGACGCAGGGGTCCTGCTCTCCGGCATGAGCCGATGCGAGCGATGCAAGCCGCGCGGGATCGAGCCGCCCCAGCGCCCAGACGGCAGCGCCGCGGATGAGCGGCGAGGGGTCGGCGAGCAACCGCTCGGCATGCGGCGCCAGCGCTGGGTCGCCGGAGTTTCCGATCGCGGTCAGGACGTTTCGGACGAACCGTTCGCGGCCGGTGCGTTTGACGGCGGTCTTGGCGAACATCTTGCGAAACGCCGCGTCGTCGAGTTGCACCAGCTCGGCCAGCGCCGGCGCGCGTACGGCTTCGCGGGCGGCAAGCTTGGCCTCGCGGCCCTGCTGCGCGAACTTGTTCCACGGGCACACCGCGAGGCAATCGTCGCAGCCGTAGATCCGGTTGCCGATTGCCGGGCGGAATTCGCGCGGGATCGGTCCCTTGTGCTCGATGGTGAGATACGAGATGCAGCGCCGCGCATCGAGCCGGTACGGCGCCGGAAACGCCGCGGTCGGGCAGATATCGAGACAGGCGTGGCAGGTGCCGCAGGAGTCCGGCTCAGCCTCGTCCACCGGCAACTCGAGCGTCGTGAAGATCGCGCCGAGAAACAGCCACGAGCCGAACTCGCGCGACACCAAGTTGGTGTGCTTGCCCTGCCAGCCGATGCCGGCGGCGGCGGCGAGCGGCTTTTCCATCACCGCGGCGGTGTCGACGAACACCTTGACGTCGCCGCCGGCCTCCGCGATCAGCCAGCGCGCGATGTGTTTCAGCCGCGGCTTGACGATCTCGTGATAGTCCTCGCCGCGCGCGTAGACCGAGATGGCGCCGCGGTCGGGATGATCGAGAATTTCAAGCGGATCGTGATCGGGGCCGTAGTTGAGTCCCAGCATGATCACCGAGCGCACCTCCGGCCACAGCGCACGCGGGTCGCCGCGGCGCTCGGCGGTGGTCTCCATCCAGATCATGTCGCCGTGCGCGCCTTCGGCGAGGAATTGCTGCAGCCGCGCTTTCGACAGTGGCGCCGCGTCCGGCCGCGTGATGCCGACCACGTCGAAGCCGTGCTTGTTGGCTTCCGCGAGGAGCCGTTCTTTCAGAAGTCGAGATTGGTGTAGGCCGGCGCCGGCGCCAGCCCCGGCCAGGTCTCGGCCAGGATCGGGCGAAACGACGGGCGCGACTTCACCCGCGCGTACCAGACCTTCGCCGCTTCGTCTTCGCTCCATGGCACATCGCCCAGGTAATCCACCGCCGACAGATGGGCGGCCGCGGCGAGATCGGCCAGCGTCATGCGGTCGCCGGCCAGCCAGTCGCGGGTGCGCACCAGCCATCCGATATAGGCAATATGATAGCGGACGTTGATCCGCGCCGCACGGATGGCGTCGGTGTCGGGCGGCCCGCCGCCCTGCTCGATCCGCATCAGCCGCTTGTAGAAGCGCTCCAGCACCAGCGGACCCGAGACCTCGGCGAAGAACTTCTCATTGAACCAGGCGGTGAGGCGGCGCACCTCGACACGGCGGCCGATCTCGGCCGGCAACAGGCGGCGTTCCGCCATCGCCGCGCCTGCGGTCTCGTCGAGGAATTCGGTGATGACGGGCGCGCCCGGCACCGGCGGATAGCCCTCGGCCATCAGCACCGGAGTGGTGGCGGCCGGGTTGAGCATCAGGAATTCCTCGCGCCGCTCCCACACCCGCTCCTCGATGGTGCGGTATTCCAGCCCGTGCTCGGCGAGCACCAGCCGGATGAACCGCGAATGCGGGCAGAATGGATGATGAAACAGTGTCAGCATGTCGCCCGAGGGTGGAAACGCAGCGGGAATCAGGCGCAACCCTAACAGGCCGCGAAAGAAGTCCCAACGGCCATGGCGCCGGTCGGACCATTGTACCGCTCCCGGCGGGAGCAAGCTGTTGAACGCAACGCCAATGCCATTGCCGGGCCAACGCCGTTGCGCGAAAAGCAGGCTCCGACGCCCCGCCGGAGCATGTCATGATCTTCGACGTCATCAAGGCCGATCTTCCTCGGCATCGTCGAGGGCCTGACCGAATTCATTCCGGTGTCCTCGACCGGGCACCTGCTGCTGGTCCAGCGCTTCTTCGGCTTCGCCGACGAGGATTTCGGCAAGACCTTCGCGATCTTGATCCAGTTCGGCGCCATCCTGGCGCTGCTGTCGATCTATTTCTTCGAGCTTTGGAAGCTTGCGATTGGATTTTTCACCGATCCGGCGCGGCGTCGCTTCGTCATCGGCGTGCTGCTGGCGTTTCTGCCGGCCGCGGTGGTCGGCGCGATCGCGCACGACTTCATCAAGAACGTGCTGTTCAACGAATGGCTGATCTGCTTCGCGCTGATCGCCGGCGGCGCCGTGCTGCTGTGGATCGACATGCTCGATCTCAAGCCGCGCTACCACGACGCGCAGAAGTTCACGCTGCCGATGTATTTCATCATCGGCGTGGTCCAGTGCGCGGCCATGGTGCCGGGCGTGTCGCGCTCCGGCGCGACCATCGTCGGCGCCATGCTGCTCGGCGCCGATCGCCGCTCGGCCGCGGAGTTCTCGTTCTGGCTCGCGATGCCGACCATGGCCGGCGCCTTCGCCTATGACCTCTACAAGTCGCACGATCAGATGAGCTCGGGAAACCTGATGCTGATCGCGATCGGCTTCGCGGTGTCGTTCGTCTGCGCCTGGGTCGTGGTGAAGACGTTCCTCGGCTACGTGCAGCGCCACGGCTTTTCGCTGTTCGCGTGGTGGCGCGTGCTGGTCGGCTCGCTCGGGCTGATCGCGCTGGCGCTGGGGAAGTAGGGTTCTTCCTACGCGAATCGGCCGGCTTTGAACTGCCCGGTCTTGCGGAAGCGCCAGAGGTAGGACGGCGCGATCACCTCCATCGCGGTCGGCATGATGCCGAGCCCGAGCAGCGTGCGGCCGTCGCTTTGTGACGCGGCCGACACCACGTTGTCGGCCTTGAGCAGCTCGACCTGGTCGGGTGTGAGCAGCGGCGTCGGCAGATACTGAAGGAATGTCGCCTTCAGCTTGGCGAGCGGGAACGGCAGCGGAATGAGCAATCGCCGCCGCTCGGTCACCTCGAGCACATATTCCATCAATTGCCTGAAGGTCAGCACCTCGGGCCCGCCGAGCTCGTAGGTGGCGCCGGGCCTGGGCGTTGCCGTCGACCGCGCGTGCGATCGCCTCGGCGACATCGCCGACGAACACCGGCTGGAATTTGGTCTCGCCGCCGCCGATCAATGGCAGCGCCGGAAGCAGCCGCGCCATCGCGGCGAACTTGTTGAGGAAATCATCCTCGGGTCCGAACATCGTCGCCGGCCGGAAGATCGTGGCGTCCGGCTGTGCCGCCAGCACCGCCTTCTCGCCCTCGGCCTTGGAACGGGCGTAGCGCGACGACGCGTTGTCGTCGGCGCCGATGGCCGAGACCTGGATCATCCGCGCGCCATGGTTGGCGGCGGCCAGCGCCACCTGCTCGGCGCCGAAGGTCTGCACGGTGTCGAAGCGCTGCCGGCCGCGCTCGAACAGGATGCCGACCAGGTTGATGACGATGTCGGCGTCGCGCACCGCGGCCTCGACCGACCCGGTGTGCCTGACGTTGGCCTGCACCGCGTGGATCTGGCCGACCCGGCCGAGCGGCTGCAGATGGCCGGTGAGGTCGGGCCGGCGCACCGCGACGCGGATGCGGTAATGGCGCTTGGCCAGCGCCCGGACCAGATGGCGGCCGAGGAACCCTGAGCCGCCAAATATGGTGATCAGCGTGTCGTTCTGGGCCTGGAGGGTCATGAATCAAAGCTCGCGGGACGTGATCCCGATTTGGGCCGCCCCCGCCGAATACAGCAAGGGTTTCGGGCCGTCCAGAGGGCGATCCTCACGCGATCCTTGGCCGATCCCTGGGGCAGCGCAGCCTCGATTGACAAGGCAAAAGGCGGACCCTTATCTGTCGCTCAAGTGCTGGTCGCACTTGCCCGAGCACCTTGCCCAGGTGGCGGAATTGGTAGACGCACTAGTTTCAGGTACTAGCGCCGCGAGGCGTGGAGGTTCGAGTCCTCTCCTGGGCACCATTTCGGCTCGAGATTGCTTGATTGAGTTAGCGACAATTACCGGCAACTCATGGTCATGACATGGCGCCTGCGGTGAACTCGACGCCGCCGCCGGAGTTCCGGTGGCGTGTTCCGCCTTGCCAGTTGGTGACCGTCAATCCGAAATTCTATCCTGGAATATTCGGCGAATTCGGCGACGTCGTGCGCGCGCGAATCGAGAAGTTGCGTAACTCGAAGAACTGGGCACGGCGGGAGTACGCCCGATTCTTCGAATGGCTGCTGAACGAGGTCGACGCCGAACTGTACGGCCGTATCCAGGAGATTTATCTGCGGCCGCCTTTTGACGAATTTGCCGCCCTGAAATACCTCGACCCGATCGTCTGGTTCGAACACAAGTTGGCGTTCGCCCATAAGTTGGGACTTCACGAGGCTCCTCGGCGGCGCATTCTCGATCTCGGCACCGGGCCCGGCCACTTTCTGCTGATCGCGCGCTTCTACGGCCATGAGGCCGTGGGCACGGAAATCCCAGAGGACGATGCTGGCGACTTGGCGGACGCTGCCGCCAAGCTTGAAAGGCTCCGCCACAAACTTTTCAATTCGCTCGCCGATGTCTTCCGCATCGAGCGCATCCGTCACCGCGTCGAGCCTTTCCGGAATTTGTCGATGCTCCCGAAGGGATACGACCTGGTGACTGCTTACTCAGTGAACTTCGACCACAGGACGGACTGGGACAAGGACGCGTGGGTGTTTTTCCTGGACAGTCTGTATCGTGACGTTTTGACCGAGACCGGGACGGTGTTCATGACCTTGATCAAGGCCACGCTGGTCAAAGAGCAGTGGGACTATCTCGCCGCCCGCTCCCGTGCACAGGAACAGGGCGTGGTGTGGCTGACGCGCGACGCATTGCCGCCCAAAGGCTAATAGCCGCGGTTGCCCGTTGCTGCCGTGTTCGGCGCTTCCATCATGTCCCGCCGGTTCCGTTCCATACGCTGGTCGCGCTCGTTGTCGACGCGCACCACGCAATCGGAGAACTCATCGGTGCCGGGCTTGTAGCCGCGCTGCACGCAGCGCTCCTCGTTGTGCTTGGCTTGCGATTCGGCGGTGGTGATGCAGCCGCTCGCAAGCGCGCCCAGCGCCACGACCAGAATGCAGCGATGGAATGTCGTCATCATCCTGGGAATTTGCCTTATTGCCGCCCGCGCGGATAGGCGGCAATTGCGCTCATTTTCGGGCATGGCGCGATCCGGGGTTAGGCTTGCTCACGGCGAACGTGATCGAGGCCGATCTGGACGGCCTCGGCGAAGCTGCGCCGATCGCGGTATGAGGTGTGAAAGCCAAGGGCGATGGCGGATGCGCGCTCGCGGGTGCTGCCGTGCGCAAGGGCGGCGGCGTTGCTGGACTTCAGATTGCTCAGCCCCGCCGCGAACATGGCGACCGGATAGTCCGGCTTCTGCCGCTTGCGCAAGCCTGCGTAATACCCCGCCAGAAAATCGGCATGCAACTCGGCGCGCTTGATGGTCCGCGCGCCGGAGAGCAGCGAATCAACCAGGCCATATTTGAACTGGGCGATGTGACCGAATTCGTGCGCGCAGATCGCCGCGATCGACACGTCCGCGTCGGCCGGTTGCGACAGCAGCGTGTGCAGGAAGCGCCGTCCGAACAGCACGGTGCCGTCGGCATGGCCCATTCTGCGCGCCGCGGTCGCGTAGGCGTTCTCGGCGGCGCGGTCGTCGTAATAGGCAAATCCCGGCAGCACGTCGAACGCGTCAGTCAGGCCCGACAGCGTCTGCGCCAGCGCGTAGTCGAACTCGCGGTCGGTCGAACGAGCGATCAGCCGTTCACTTCGGGCCGGCGTGTGTCCGGCCGCGTCGCGCGCCAGGAACCGCGCGGCTTGATCGCCGGCCAGCACGCAGCCGGCGTGCTCCGATGCGAGCGCGCAGCCAGCAGCCGCTTGCGAGGGTGAGGAGTCCGCCTAGAACGCCACGCCGCGCGATCATCCGGGACTCAACAGAGGTTGGGGTAGCGCCGGCAGGCCCGCTCGTGTGTTCGCTCCTGGGTCTGCTCCGGAAGCCTTGCCTGGATCGGGGCGGCTCGTGCGTAAAACGTGATCGCGGCCGACCGGCAACGCGCCCGGACGGCGCGCTCCGCATCGGCCTGGGTTCGGTAGCCGGCGACCCGCTCGATGTGTCGCATGCCGGGCGCCGTCTCGCACGTGACCGCCGCGGCTGCGGCGTGAGCGCCTGAGGCGCTCATCGCCAGTGCGCCGGTCAACGTCGTGAGGCATAGCCAGCGAAGCACGCTAGCGCGCCCACATCGTCCTGGCATTGTCCTTCAGGATCATCAGGCGGATGCTCGCATCGGGATCGCGCCCGACCAGTTGGCCGCCGTAGTAGTACGCCCCCGCGGCGCGAAGCGGCCGCACGTGAACCACGTGGCGATAGACCGGGCGATAGTGGTGCCGCTCGACATAGATGACACGCGGGCGGCGGTATTCGACGTGGCGATATTCAACATGGCGGTACTCGACCGGGCGGTGCGTCACGCGATAGCTGCGACGATCGCTGGTGTGCCGGGTCGAAACGGAGTCGCCCTCGTCCGTGTAACGGTCGGGGTACGACGGGTAATTCTGGTAGGTCTTGCCCGACGGGGTGGTCTTGGTCGTCTCGTTCGTGGGGCTCGACGTCGTCTGGCTTGACGAACCGGATGAGCCCGACGGGCTCGATGAATTCGACGGGGTTGTGGAGCCTGACTGCCCGGTCGGAGTGGTCTGGTCCGCCTTCGGAGTCTCCGAGGCGTTTGCCCATATCGATCCGGCGGAAAAGCTCAGACCGGCAACCAAAACTGACTTAATCCAAACAGAGCGCATGGCGCGCGTCCCCCCGAAGCTCCTCCTCGACCGCGGGCGGGACCATACAAGACACCTCCGGTTGCTTCACTGGAATTTCCAACCGAACCGGATTAGTGGTAAATGCGGATTCCGAATTTACCATTCGGTCGACGGAGACATCGCATGCGCGAGGACGTCATCGGTCGCGCCAATGTCGAGGACACGCCTGAGCTCGACAGCTACTACCGGGACCTCGGCCGGCAGGAGAGCTACGCGCTCTGGACGGTCGCCAACTCGATCGAGCCCTGGCAGCCGCAACCCACCTCGCTGCCGCAGGTCTGGAGCTATCGGTCGATGCGGCCGCTGGTGCTCAAGGCGCTCGACCTCGTCAGCCCGGAGAAGGCCGGCCGCCGCGTGATCGCGCTGGAGAATCCCGGCCGCAAGGGCACCTCGGCCTGCGTCGGCTGGCTGTACTCGGGCCTGCAGGTGATGAAGCCCGGCGAGTTCGCCACTGCGCATCTGCATGCATCGTCGGCGCTGCGCTTCGTCATCGAGGGCAAGGGCGCCTACACCGTGGTCGACGGCCACAAGATGGATTTGGCGGCCGGCGATTTCGTCATCACGCCGAACGGCACCTGGCACGATCACGGTGTCGAGTCCGACGGCGAGGTCACCATCTGGCAGGACGGCCTCGACATGCTGCTGGTCAACCAGCTCGACGCCAACTTCTACGCCGTGCATCCGGACCAGGTGCAGAAGTCGAACTATCCGCTCAACGACACCGCGCACGTCTACGGCGGCCCGGGATTGCTGCCGGCCGGCGGCGAAGCCTGGAGCAAGCCGTACTCGCCGCTGCTGAAGTACGAATGGGCGCGCACCTACGAGACGCTGACCAAGGCGGCTTCGGCGACCGACGGCTCCCCCTATGACGGCATCATGATGCAGTACGTCAACCCGGCGACCGGCGGCCCGGTGATGAAGACGCTCGGCGCCAACATCCAGTTGCTGCGCGGCGGCGAGCGCACCAAGGCGCACCGCCATACCGGCTCGGTGGTCTACACCTGCGCCAAGGGCAGCGGCCATTCCATCATCGGCGGCACCCGTTACGAGTGGAGCAAGAACGACATCTTCGTGGTGCCGTCCTGGGCCATGCACGAGCACGCCAACGCGTCCGAGCGTGAGGACGCCGTGCTGTTCTCATTCAGCGATGTGCCGTCGATGGTGGCGCTCGGGCTCTACCGCGAAGAAAATCTCACCGACAACGACGGCCATCAAAAACCGGCGCATTAGAGAAAATCAAATGACCATCCGTCAGCACCGGGGCGACCTGCCCGACTTGTCGCGCTACAGCGGCCCCGCCGTTGCCGTGGACACGGAGGCGATGGGGCTCGACGCGCGGCGCGACCGTCTCTGCGTCGTGCAGCTTTCGTCCGGCGATGGCTCAGCCGATGTGGTGCAGATTCCGGCAAGCAATATCTCGGCGCCGAACCTGAGGGCGCTGATGGCCGACACCAAGGTGCTGAAGATCTTCCACTTCGCGCGGTTCGATCTCGGCATGATCTTCAACACGCTCGGCGTCATGCCGCAGCCGGTCTATTGCACGCGCACCGCCTCGCGGCTGGCCCGCACCTACACCGACAAGCATGGGCTCAAGGACCTGTCGCGCGAGCTCCTCGGCATCGACATGTCGAAGCAGCAGCAGTCGTCCGACTGGGGCGCCGAGACGCTGACCGACGCCCAGCTCGCCTACGCCGCCTCCGATGTGCTCCACCTGCACGCCCTGAAGGACAAGCTCGACGTCATGCTGGCCCGCGAGGGCCGCGCCGAGCTGGCGGCGGCCTGCTTCAAGTTCTTGCCCGACCGCGCCCGGCTCGACCTGGCCGGCTGGGCGGCCGAGGACATTTTCGCTCATTCCTGAGGAATTTGGCCCCGAACGGGCCATATTCGCAGTGATTCTTAACCCCTTGAACCGTGATATGAAGTCGCCAGGGGCGAATCCCGGCGCTTTGGACATTTCCGCATCGCGAGGACGACAGCCTGTCCACCATCTCTACGATTGGGAATGCCCAGAGCTTCGCGGTCGGCGAGCGGCGCGATATGTCGCGGGTGTTTGCGCACGCGGCGCGCCACAGCCGGCGGGTGCGGCTGTTGCGGCGCAGCGTCCCGATCATCATCGCCGTCATCCTCGGCGCCACGATCCTGGTGAGCTGGATCGACCCGCTCAAGGTGCTGGTGCGGCTGCCGCTTGACGCCGGCAAGCTGGTGATCTCGGGAACCAAGATCACCATGCAGGCGCCCAAGCTCAGCGGCTACACCAAGGACCAGCGCTGGTACGAGATGAACGCGGCAGGCGCCACCCAGGACGTCACCAAACCGGACTTCATTGAGCTTTCGGAGGTTCGCACCAAGATCGAGACTGCGGACAAGAGCACGATCTACCTCCGCTCGAAGGACGGTCTGTACAATCGCAAGACCAGCATGCTCACGCTGACGAACGATGTCGTCATGACCTCGACCGCAGGTTATGAGATGCATCTCGACGAGGCGACCGTAAACACCGCCAAGGGTGAGGTCGTGTCCGACAAGCCGGTGGCTGTGTTCACCAAGGACACCACGCTTACCTCCGATCGCTTCGAGGTGGAGAATTCCGGAGAGGTCGTGCGCTTCATCGGCAGCGTGGTGATGAACCTGCAGAGTGTCGGCGCCATCCAGCAGCCGGGAACGGCCCAGCCCAACACTGCGCAGTCCATGTCGGCCAAGCCGCAGCAACCGGCGGCGAAGCGATGAGCATGAAGCCGATGGGCGCGATTTTCGTTGCCGCCGTGACGGCCTCGGTCCTGGCCGCAGCGGTGCCGGGCGCGCTGGCGCAGCCGCGCGGCAGCGCCGCGAGCGCCAGTCCCAACGGCGGCGAAAGCGGCGGCGCCAACGTGCCGAACGCGTTGCAGGGCTTTCAGCAGAACCGGGGCCAGCCGGTGCAGATCGAAGCATCGCGGCTCGAGGTCCGCGACAAGCAGAAGGTCGCCACCTTCACCGGCAACGTCAAGGTGGTGCAGGGTGACACCACCATGCGCTGCAAGACGCTGGTGGTGTTCTACGAGCAGAAGCCGGGCGATTCGCCCGGCGGCAAGGCCATGCCGGCCGCGCAGCCGGGTCCCGGCGGCGCGTCGCAGATATCGCGTCTGGAGGCCAAGGGCAGTGTCGTCGTCACCCAGAAGGACCAGACCGCCACCGGCGACACCGGGCTGTTCGACATGAAGGCCAATACGGTCACCTTGCTGAACAACGTCGTGGTCAGCCAGGGTCCGAACGTACTTCGCGGCGAGCGCCTGGTGGTCGATCTCACCACGGGCGTGTCGAAAGTCGACGCCGGCAATTCAAGCGGCCCGGTCCGTATGCTGATTCAGAACGGGGTGCCGCAGCCGCAGCCGAACGGATCGCCGGCGCCGAGAGGCAGCTCGCAGCGCTCGATCTACTGACGGGGACAGCGGGGAGCGCGCCGTTGAAACTCCTCCGCCAACCGACTATCCCGGTCCCTGTCGACGACCGGGCACCGTCCGCGCCGGGTCGGGAGCGCAGCAGAAGGCCGGGCCCTTGAGCTGGACAGCCGACGTGCTCGATGACCTGCTCAGCCTGTTTCGGGGTCGCCGCGCCCCCCGGCGCCGGCGTCGGCCTGCGCCGGCAGCCGACAGCAAGTGGCGGATCAATCTGACCGCGCTCGGCGGCATGATCGGTTTGGCTCGCCCTGACCGCATCCCGCGCGCCGGCCCGCCGATGCAGCGCCGGCGGCGTTACGAGGAAACCGACGATGGGCAGCCGGCGCCGTCCTACGCGCGAAACCCCGGCCCGCAACCCACGCAGTACGAAGAGCATGAGACTTACGCCGACGCCCGCGCGCCGCGCTACGCCGAGGCCGCCGGCCGTCAGGCGCAGCAGGTCTATCAGCAGCCGGTGACGGAGGAGCGCAACTATCTCGCCGCGCACGCAGTCGAAAAGACCTTCGGCGATCGCAAGGTGGTGAAGGGTGCAAGTCTCTACGTCCGGCGCGGCGAGGCGGTCGGACTGCTCGGTCCCAACGGCGCCGGCAAGACCACGATCTTCTACATGATGACTGGCCTGATCGCCGCCGACCGCGGCCGTGTCGAGCTTGACGGCCACGACGTCACCGCGCTGCCGATGTACCAGCGGGCACGGCTCGGCATCGGCTACCTGCCGCAGGAGGCCTCGATCTTCCGCGGGCTCACCGTCGAGGAGAACATCCGCGCGGTGCTCGAGGTGGTGGAGCCGAACAAGAAACGGCGCGAGCGCGACCTCGATGCTCTGCTCGAGGAGTTCAACATCGGCCGCCTGCGCAAGTCGCCTTCGATCGCGCTGTCGGGCGGCGAGCGCCGTCGCTGCGAGATCGCCCGCGCGCTGGCCTCGCGGCCGAACTACATGCTGCTCGACGAGCCGTTCGCGGGCATCGACCCGATTGCGGTCGGCGACATCCAGCAGTTGGTGCGGCATCTGACCAACCGCGGCATCGGTGTGCTGATCACCGATCACAATGTCCGCGAGACGCTCGGCCTGACTGACCGCGCCTACATCATCTATTCAGGCGAGGTTCTGATGGAGGGCCGCACCGACGACATCGTCAACAATCCGGACGTGCGGCGGCTCTATCTCGGCGAGGATTTCAGCCTCTAGCCAGCGAATCGCTGCCCAGATTCCGGGCAAGCGAAGCACCGCGCCAATGTGGCGGCGTTCGGCGTTTTCCGAAAACTCCTGTTTTTTCAATGCACTAACGACTTATACCGCAACGCGGTATACAACCGCCGCGACTTTATGTAAGCAAGAAACGGACCAACAAGCGGTCATCGGATGGCGCTGACGCAAAGATTACAGATGCGCCAGAGCCAGGCGCTCGTGATGACGCCGCAGCTGATGCAAGCCATCAAGCTGCTGCAGCTCTCGAACCTGGATCTGGCGACCTACGTCGAGGGGGAGCTCGAAAAGAATCCTCTGCTCGAGCGCGCCGAAGGCGAGCCGAGCGGCGAGGCCGCCGCAGCAGAGGCCGGCGACGGCCCGGCCCACGACGGCACCGGCGAGAGCGCGGGCGCCATCGACGAGAGCCTGGAAACCACCCGCACCGCCATCGAGGAGCGGCTGGGCACCGATCTCGAAAACGAATTTCCCGATGACGGCGGTCAGCCGATTCCACGAAACGGCACAGACGGTCTCGCGGCGCCGTCGGAGTGGGCCGGCGTCGGCAGCGGTGGCCGTGAGGACAGCGACTACAACCTCGAAGCCTTCGTGTCAGCCGAGCCGACGCTCGCCGATCATCTCGCCGAGCAATTGTCGCTGACGATCGCCGATCCGGTGCGGCGGATGATTGGGCAATACCTGATCGACATGGTCGACGAGGCCGGCTACCTCACCGGCGATCTGGCGTCGGTGGCCGAAAAGCTCGGCGCGCCGCCGGCCGAAGTCGAGGCGGTGCTTGCCATCGTTCAGGCGTTCGATCCGCCGGGCGTCTGCGCGCGCAACCTCACCGAATGCCTCGCCATCCAGCTCAAGGAGCAGGACCGTTTCGATCCGGCGATGGCGGCGCTGGTCGGCCGTCTCGATCTGCTCGCCAAGCGCGATCTCGCAAGCTTGCGCCGCATCTGCGGCGTCGGCGACGAGGACCTCGCCGAGATGATCGCGGAAATCCGCAACCTCAATCCGAAGCCCGGCCTCGCCTTCGGCTCGACCACGGTGCAGCCGATCGTGCCCGATGTCTATGTACGATCGGGCCCCGATGGCGGCTTCATCGTCGATTTGAACTCCGACACGCTGCCAAAAATACTGGTCAACCAGCGCTATCATGCCGAGCTGTCGAAGAATGCCAAGGCCGACAGCGCCAAGACCTATCTCGCCGAAAATCTGCAGTCGGCGACCTGGCTGATGCGCGCGCTCGATCAGCGTGCGAAGACCATCCTCAAGGTGGCGACCGAGATCGTCAAACAGCAGGACGGCTTCTTCGTGCGCGGCGTGCAGCATCTGCGGCCGCTCAACCTCAAGACCATCGCCGACGCCATCAGCATGCACGAGTCGACGGTGTCGCGCGTCACCGCCAACAAGTACATCGCGACCAATCGCGGCATTTTCGAATTGAAGTATTTCTTCACCTCCTCGATCGCGTCGTCCGACGGCGGTGACGCCCATTCCGCGGAGGCGGTGCGCGATCGCATCAAGCACTTGATCGACGACGAGAGCGCCAACGGCGTGCTGTCGGACGACACCATTGTCGAGCGGCTGCGCGAATCCGGCATCGACATCGCTCGCCGCACCGTGGCTAAATATCGCGAGGCCATGCGAATTCCGTCGTCGGTGCAGCGCCGCCGCGACAAGCTCGCGGTCGCCCAATAAGGCAGCCCTGTCCGCATTGACAGGGCTTCAGGCGGTTCATAGCTCGAGTGTAAGGAACATCGCGGCGCGTCGAAACGTTGTTCGGAAGATGCAATCGGAGGCTTTCATGTCCTTTCGAGTATCCGGCAAGAACCTCGAACTGGGCGAAGCGCTGCGGGATCGGATCAGCGCTCGCGTGCTCGAAGCGGTTGAGAAATATTTCGAGGGTGGCGGGTTTTCCGGTCACGTCACGGTGAGCAAGGAGGGCTTCGGCTTCCAGACCGAATGCGTGCTGCATCTCGATTCCGGAATTGTGCTGCGGGCCGATGCTATGAATGCCGATGCCTATCTCAGCGCCAATCAGGCGGCGGATCATCTGGAGAAGCAATTGCGCCGTTACCACCGCAAGCTGTCGGATCACCATGCCGATGACGACGTGCCGGTTGTCGATGGCGAGGAACATCCGCCGCGCTGACATGCCATTGACGGCCCCGGTGGGGGTCTCCTATAAGCGCGGCCTTCCATCCGACATGTGCTAATATTCTGTCCCGGACCGGTTCCATGCCGACCCCCGATCTCGTTTCGCCGAACGCGATCATCCCGGCCTTGAAGGTCAACGGGAAGAAGCAGGCGTTGCAGGAGATTGCCGCCAAGGCGGCTACGCTGACCGGGCAGAACGAACGGGCGATTCTGGAAATCCTGCTGCAGCGAGAGAAGCTCGGCTCGACCGGTGTCGGCAACGGCGTCGCCATCCCGCACGGCAAGCTGCCCAAGCTCGGCCAGGTGTTCGGCCTGTTCGCGCGGCTCGATCGGCCGGTCGATTTCGAGGCGCTCGACGGCCAACCGGTCGATCTGGTTTTTCTGCTGCTGGCCCCTGAGGGCGCGGGCGCCGATCACCTCAAGGCGCTGGCGCGGGTGGCGCGGTTGCTCCGCGATCCCGAGGTGGCGCGCAAGCTCCGCAACTCGCACGACGCGGATGCGCTGTACGCCGTGCTCGCCATGCCGTCGGCCAGCGCCGCCTAGGAATACCTCTCGCTTCGCCTGACCTGCGCTACCCTCCGGCTATCCGCTGTGGGGGCCTTAGCAGTTTGTTAACGCCATCATGAAAATTTTAGCCGGATGCTGACTCGCCGGCAGGTTCTGCAATCGCTCGCAGGCTCAGCCGCCGGCGCGCTGATGCCATTGCCCGGCCTGGCCATGCCCGGCCCGCGGATCGGCACGTACGGCAATCGCGCTCAGATCGTCGATGCCGACTTCGACGTGACGCCCTATCTGGCGCGGCTCAAAGGCGCCGGCATCAAGACCATCGGCCGCTATTACGACCGCGGCTACAGCAGCGGCATTGGCGAAGCCTGCTATCACAACGCCACCAAGACGCTGACCAAGACGGAGCTTGCCGCGATCGAGCACGCCGGCATGTCGGTCTACGTGGTGTTCCAGCATTGCGGCGCGCAATGCGTGAACTTCGATTTTCAGAACAAAGACACCGCCGAAAAGGGCCGCAAGGATGCGGTGGTCGCGGTCGAACTCGCGCGCACGCTTGGCCAGCCGGCGCGGACGCCGATCTATTTCGCGATCGACTTCGATCCCGCCCACGACGGCGGTTGCGCGCTGCCGCAGGATCGCATCTGGCCGAGCATCGAGGCGTACTTCGATCAGGTCAACGAGGTGCTTGCACAGACACGGTGGCTGGTCGGCGTCTATGGCGCCGGCGCCACCTGCGAACGGCTCAAGGCCGGCGGCCGCGCCAAATACTTCTGGCTCTCGACGTCGCTCGGCCACAGCGGCAGCCGTGAGTTCTTCAACGGCGGCCACTGGCATCTGTTTCAAAATTTGACGGAGATCAAACGCAGCTACGCGCCGGACACATTCGACACCGATGTTACCAATCCATCGGCGTCTCATTTCGGTCAGTGGACGACGCGAGGACCGGGCCCGGCGCATGATCCGATCACCGCGATCGACATCCTGGCCTGCCGCGCCTTCGTCAAAAGTGGCTGCACCGTGCGGCCGGCGCCGTTTAATGCAAGTGCCAAAACCGCAAGCGCAAAGCCGAAGAAGCCGTCGCGCGGCGGCGGCATCTACAACGCCACCTGCCGGCTGCTGACGGTCGAGGACGACGGGTATTATGGGATCAGCCTGACCGAGGACGATATCGTGGACGGCTACGTCCACAAGTCGGACATCGTGGCAGGTGGCTTGCTGCGGAATATGCCGGTGTTCAATTCGGCGAACCGGTGTGCGCCTCCGATGCCGGAAGCCTCCAGGCTGCGCCTGGAGGCCGAGGCGGTGTCGTCCGTCAGTGCACGCTGACGGTTTCCAGCTCGTGCGTCATCGCGTTGGCGACGGCGGCCTCGCGGCTGTCGGTCACCAGGATCGGCGTGCCGTCGGCGGCATGCAGCGCGAACAGGTGCATTCCAGGCTGCAACTCGGGCGCCTGCGGATAAAGCTTGTGCACGTCTTCCGAACGGATCGGCTTCACGTACGCAATCCGCCCACCGCCGAGAATGGCGAAAGCCTGCTCGGTCATGCCCTGGTCGTTTTCGGTTCTCTCAATCATGTTTCTCTCACTCATGGCCCTCGACTCCTTTTCTAGTTTGTCGGTCGAGTCCGAACTTCAGGTTCAACTTCCTTCATGTCATTCCTGTTCCGCGATCTGGATCGTCCTGACCAGGCGCGCCGGTTCGGGGCGCGCGAGATCTATTGAGAGCAATCCATTCTTCAAGTCGGCCTTCTGCACCTCCATGCCGTCGGCCAGCACGAATGTGCGCTGGAACTGGCGGGCGGCGATGCCGCGATGCAGGTATTGCCGGCTCTTGTCGTCCTGCTGGCGTCCCCGGATGACGAGCTCTTTCTCCTCGACGGTCACCTCGAGTTGATCGAGCGTGAAGCCCGCGACCGCCAGCGTGATGCGCAGGCGTTCGGGATTGCCGTCGTCGGCGGCGAGCCGTTCGATGTTGTAAGGGGGATATCCGTCGGCTGCCTTGGCAACGCGGTCGAGCGCACGCTCGATCTGATCGAAGCCAATCAGAAACGGACTGGACAAAGACGGAACTCGAGACATCTTCAAAGCCCTCGCTTTCAAGCGACTTTGACCGGGGCCCCTTAGGCACCCCATCGGCAGAGCAATCGTACCCAACCGATTGATCCCAATATGGGTTCCCAGGGTTAAGGTTTCAAGAACGGCCCCCGAACGTCCTGGCGGGCCTCCGTTTGCCCCTGGCGGCGATTTGCTAAGGTCGCCCGCCGGGACATCCCATGCCGCCAAACAGCTCCTCTGCCGCCGCTGACCGTGCGCCGCATTTCCGCCATCGGCGTCGAGGTGCCGATGACGTTTGCGCTCGGCACCAGCCGGGGGCGGATCGTCAAGGCGCCGCTGCTGCTGATCGACGTCGAGACCGCCGAGGGCGTCACCGGCCGGGCCTATCTGTGGTCGTACTTCCCCCGCGCCATGGTCGCGATCGCAAGCCTGCTCACCGAGATCGAGGATCGCACCAAGGGCCAGCGCGTCGCGCCGGACGAGCTGTGGCAGGGGCTGGCCGAGCGGTTCGCGCTGATCGGCGTGCAGGGCATCGTCCGCATGGCGATGGCGGGATTCGACATCGCCTGCTGGGATGCGCTCGCGGTCGCGGCGGGCCAGCCGCTGGTGCGGCTGCTCGGCGGCGAGCCGCGCCGGGTGCCGGCTTACAACTCCTGCGGTCTTGGCCTGATGCCGACCGACGCACTCGCCGAGGAGGCCGAGAAACTGCTGGAGCGCGGCTTCCGCGCCATGAAGCTCCGTCTCGGCTATCCCACGTTGGCCGAGGACCTGGCGGCGGTGCACGCGGTGAAGGCGCGCATGCCGGCCGGCACAGCCCTGATGGTCGATTACAACCAGGCGCTCGATGTCGATGAGGCGTTGAAGCGGGGCCGCGCGCTCGATCGCGAAGGCCTCGCCTGGCTGGAGGAGCCGATCCGGCACGACGACTATGCCGGCGCCGCGCTGATCGCCCGCGAGCTCACAGTCCCGGTGCAGATCGGCGAGAACTTTTCGCTGCTGGCGGGGATGCAGTCGGCGCTGAACGCCAAGGCCTGCGATCTGGTGATGCCCGATCTCGAACGGATCGGCGGCGTCAGCGGATGGCAGCAGGCGGCGGCGTTCGCGGCGAAGCGCAAGATCAAGATGTCATCGCATCTCTATTCCGAGACCAGCGCGCATCTGCTGGCGGTGACGCCGACCGCGCATTTCCTCGAATACGTCGATTGGGCCGACAAGATCCTGCAGGAGCCGCTGCAGATCGTCGACGGCCACGCGGTCATCCCGGACCGCCCCGGCCACGGCATGGTCTGGGACCAGGCCGCGGTCGAGCGTTATCGGGTCTAGCCCTTCAGCTTGAACAGCTTCAGCGCGTTGGTGCGGCCGATCTTGAGCCGGTCCTCCTCGCCGATCGGCGCCGCGTCGAACCACAGCGCGGCGTGGTCGATGTTCTCGAACGGCCAGTCGGTGGAGAACATGATGCGGTCGGAGCCGTTCACCATCAGCGCGGAGAGCAGCGCCTGGGTGCAGAAGTTGCCCGACACGGTGATGTGGAAGTTGTTCTGGAAGTACTCGCCGATTTTTTTCTTGGCCGGATAGTGGTTGCGGTTCGGGATCCAGGCGTTGGCGTTGTCGACGCGCCAGATGTTGAACGGCAGCCCTTCGCCCATGTGGCCGATGACGATCTGCAGCTTCGGGTGCTTGTCGAACAGACCCGAGCCCATCAGGCGCAGCGCATGCACCGCGGTCTCGTGGCCGAACGCCCAGATCGGCCCGAGCAGCCATTCGGCGCCCTTGTAGATGCGCGCGTCCTGCGGCAGCGGATTGCGCGGATGCAGGTAGAACGGCACGTCGAGCCGGTCGCACATCTCCCAGAACGGCCAGTACTGCTTCTCGTCGAGATAGGCGGTCGTGGTCTCGTTGCCGATCTGCGAGAAGCCGTTGGCCAGCGCGCCGACCATGCCGAGCTGCTTGACGCAGCGCTCAAGCTCGCGCGTCGCCATGTCGGGGTCCTGCAGCGGCAGCGCCGCCAGCGCCTGGAAGCGATCCGGGCGCTTCACCACCTGCTCGGCCAGATAGTCGTTGGCCTTGCGCGCGATCTCGTTGGCCTTCTTGGCGTCGGGGATGGACTGGATCGCCGGCGCGTTCAGCGACAGGATCATCATCTGCATGCCGAACTCGTCCATCAGCTTCAGGCGGCGGCCGTGAATGTCGAGGATGCGGTCCTTGACCTCGGCCCAGATGTCGTCGGGAAAGAACGCCCGCGAATCCATCAGCGTGTCGTCGATGGCGAAGTGTTCTTCCAGCCCGATCTTGCCGTCCATCATGATCCTCCCGGTTCGGCGGCAATCCTAGCCACGTCCGCGGCAAAAGCGAAAGCCGCCCGAAGGCGGCTCAGTTCCGGTCCGCCTTAAATAAATGGCCGGCATCTGGCAAAGCCGGTTCGGCCACCTCTAATATCGGCTCAAAGGATGGACCAATGCGCAAACCCGCGACCGTTGCCAAAAGGACGTCCAAGAAAGCGGCGACAAAAGAAAAAGGAGGAGGCTCTCCCTCTCAGTCGATCGACGCGAGAATCAAGGAGCTGAAGGATTGGCGGGGCGCGATGCTCGCCCGGGTCCGCAGTCTCATCAAGCAGGCCGACCCCGACGTGGTCGAGGAGTGGAAGTGGCGAGGGCGTTCCGGTGTGGGAGCACGACGGAATCATCTGCACCGGCGAAACGTACAAGGCTGTCGTGAAGATGACCTTCGCCAAGGGCGCCTCGCTGGCGGACCCGTCAGGCCTGTTCAACTCCAGCCTTGAAGGCAACATGCGGCGCGCCATCGATATCCATGAGGGCGACAAGATCGATGAGAAGGCGTTGAAGGCGCTCATTCGCGCCGCCGTGGCGCTGAACACGTCGAAGCGCTCGCAGAAGAAACCAAAGAGCGCTTGAAAGAAACGGGGCTCCGAAGAGCCCCTAATTCCACGCTTTGACTTTGGTGGAGCCAGGCGGATGATCGTCCGCTCCTCGTACTCCCTGTAAAATCAGCAACTTTAGCGTGATGTTGCCTCACGTAGTGTGCCAGGTTGTGTAGCATTGTAAACAGTAACCGGGTTCGACCTCAGTCCCGACCTCTTTTTGCTGCCTGCGGTCCTCCGATAGGATTGCAATGTGCTTAGGGGATTAATAACACCTCCGTCATAACGGTCGGCCTATGGCCCCGATTGCTCCCCTGCGTCGCCCACGCGTCTCTACTGGGGGGTTCGCGCATACCGGCTTTGTGCGGTTCGACGAGCAGGTGTACCCGTGTGGAGTGATGGACATGTCCTCGACAGGCGCGATCCTGACTTTCAGGTCGCCTGTCGAATTGCCCGAACGGTTCACGCTGCTACTGACATCGAATGGCAACGTGACGCGCCAATGCTCCCTCACCTGGAATGAGGGTCAGAAGGTTGGCGTCGTTTTCGTTTTGAGACGAGATAATCTGTCTGACGTCGATTAGTTCATTGCCCAATTGATCGCGACGGCGATCACCGCGAACACATGGAGGGCGCAAGTCCGTTCGCCATACGTTTCAGCGATGGGCGGACGCTGTTTCGCGTTGAGCTATTAGGCGTGCGTGTGTTGGGGGATTGTTGAACACGCAGCCTGTGCTTGCGCTCTTAAGAACTCATTAACCATGCGCGCCTAGCGTTCCATACTTCGCCCCCGCGCGCCTTGCATTGCGCCGCCGCGACACACATGGAGGGCCTGACATGCGCGTATTGCTGGTCGAGGACGATCCTGCCACCACGCAGTCCATTGAGCTGATGCTCAAATCCGAGAGTTTCAACGTCTCCACAACTGATCTGGGCGAAGAGGGGGTCGATCTTGGCAAGCTCTACGACTACGACATCATCCTGCTCGACCTGAACCTGCCCGATATGTCGGGCTATGAGGTGCTGCGTAGCCTGCGCGTCTCGAAGATTAAGACGCCGATCCTGATCCTGTCCGGAAACGCTGGTATCGAGGACAAGGTGAAGGGCCTGGGCTTCGGAGCCGACGATTACATGACCAAGCCGTTCCACAAGGACGAGCTGATCGCGCGCATCCAAGCCATCGTGCGCCGCTCCAAGGGTCATGCGCGCTCGGTCATCATCACCGGCGACCTCACCGTCAACGTCGACCAAAGACCGCCGAAGTGGCGGGCGCCCGCGTTTACCTGACCGGCAAAGAATATCAGATACTGGAGCTTCTTTCGCTCCGCAAAGGCACCACGCTGACCAAGGAGATGTTCCTCAATCAGCTCTACGGCGGTATGGACGAGCCCGAGATCAAGATCATCGACGTGTTCATCTGCAAGCTGCGCAAGAAGCTGGCGAACGCCTCGAACGGCAAGAACTACATCGAGACGGTGTGGGGCCGTGGCTATGCGTTGCGCGAGCCTGATCGAGGCCGAGATGCAGATTTCCGCATGACGTCCAGGCGCTTAATCAGGTCCGTGTTTTTGATCATTGCCGCAACGTGACGATTTCAAAGCGCAGCCGGTCAGCCTAGGCGCGTCGGCTTCCCAAACCCCAGCTTCGACAACCGAAGTTGATTGTTTCGATCCTGAATGGCGGGCGTGAAGTGCGTTGGACCACTGCGCCGATGCAAACCGTGCATGAACGTATGTCAGGCTGGTGCGTGTTCTCGGCGGTCAAGACAGCGCGATGACCGTGGAGGTGCGATCCGTTCGACGACCGCTCTCGCCGCCGCAAATTCGTTTTTGATTTTTCACGTTGGAGGCAGGTAACGGACGGATTGCCTAGATTTCGTTGAGCCGCATGCCCGTAAACAGGCCAATTAAAGGTATCCAAAATCTTGTCCGGCGGATGACGTTGGTGCCCGCGATGGCATAGCCACTCTCGTCGTCCTTGCAGCCGCGATAGAGTGGCGCGTTGAATATCCGGTTCAATTGGTCGATTGAGAAAGGATGCCGTGCGTCTTTGGAAGATGATTTCTCGCCCAACGGATAAAGATCATCAGCCGGATGACGGTCGATATACCCCTCGCTCTTGGCAAACTGTAGAATTCGCTTGAGGGCATTAAAATAAACGTCCTGGCTTTCTCGGGCCAACAAATCGAGTTTTCGGTCTGCCGCTTCCGATGCGATGTCGCGCAATGGTAGTTTATTGTCAGGAAAACGCTTACGGAGGTTGGTCGGAAGTTGATGGAGCAGATCGCGGAAATCGCGACAGTTCGCCCTGCTGATTTGAGAAATTTGCGTGTCGCGGCCAAAAAACCGAATGATCAGATCAAGGGCGGCTGCGATCTTACCGACCCTCTTTTCGCCCACCGATTTGGTCTTGGCGTATTCGAGACGGTAATCGTCAACAACTTCGCCCAGGGTTTTATCGGTGGTCGCTTGGTTCTGGAAAAGATGATCGAATGTTTGATGGCGATAATCGCCCTTCATTCGAGCCAGATCGCGGCGCTCGAGTTCTAAAATCGCGCGTCGCAATAAATCCCAGTCGTTCAGTGCTGCGTCGGCAGCCTTTTCACTTCCGAAGATTTCCGTCGCAGCAGTCAACGTCGCCTGCGCCGTTAGCTCATGCGATGGGTCTGCGTAATAATGGACGTTCGCGGCAAACTCGTTGCGGGCGTCGGTCGTGCCCTCCGGATCACTGCTCCAATCCGTCGAATTGAATGCTTTGGCCCGTTTGGCATCCTCCCGGGCTACGAAGCCCTGGAGCGCGCTTAGCGCTTGCTGACCCAACTGGCCGTCTCTATGGGGTGACGAGGTTCCGTTGAGCTTTCTCCGCTCTATTTGGAACGTTTCCTCAAATTTCGCGGCAACGAGGTTCCTGCGGACCTTGGCTTCCGATAAATCCTGGGTGCGAAGGCTTTCCTTCAGATGGGATTTGCCGCCGAAGCTCGCCACCAGGTCGAGCGGAATGCGGCATCGGTACTGCCAGACGTTGCCGCGACGAGACAGACCTTGAGGCTTTGACACGGTCACCATCCATCAATGTGTACCACTCGTGTGGCCACATCGACAGCGTGATGCCTTGATTTTATTGGTTTTCTAAGTCCTTCAACCGGTTAGGTTGGGGATGGTGGAGCCAGGCGGAGTCGAACCGCCGACCTCTTGAATGCCATTCAAGCGCTCTCCCAACTGAGCTATGGCCCCTTTTGGGAACGGACCGGCTTGTCAGACGCGAGCTGTCGCGCTGAAAACCGGACCGTAATCAGGTTTCCTCTTCGTCCTCGCGGCCTTCGCCGATGATGTCGGTGACATCGTCGTCGCCCTCTTCCTGTTCCTCGATGAAGGGGGCTTCCTCGGTCTCCTCGACCTCGATGTCGTCGTCGCCTTCCGTGGCCTCGCCGTCCTTCTTGCCGGTGGCCTCGGCGTCTGCATCCTCCAGCGAGACCAGCTCGACGTCGGCGGTCTCAGCCTCCGCCGTCTCGGTCTCCTTGGCCTTGGCAGCGGCGGCAGCGGCCGCTGCTGCAGCAGCGCCGGCGGCAGCCGCAGCGGCGGCTTCGGCGGCCCGGCCGCGCGCCACCGGCACGACGACCACGAACACGGTCTCGCACTTCGGGCAGACGATCGGGTCCTTGCCGAGATCGTAGAATTTGGCACCGCAACTGCCACAGAGACGCTTGGTGCCGAGCTCGGGTTTTGCCACGGGTCAAAAAATCCTAGGGAATGGTCCGGATGACCGGGAAAAGTGGTGCTTCCCTTGGCCGCTGACAAGCCCGCTGTCAATAGCGCCGCAGGGGCCTCCATGGTAGGACGCGCCCTGCAACCGGGATTGCCGCCGTGAACCAAGCCGTTCCAGCCTCGCCGCTCGCCGCCCGCCGCTCCGGGGCGCTGAACGGGCGCATCCGGGTGCCCGGCGACAAGTCGATTTCGCTCCGCTCTCTGATCCTGGGAGCGCTCGCGGTCGGCGAGACGCAGATCACCGGCATGCTGGAGGGCGAGGATGCCATCAGCACCGCCAACGCCATGAAGGCGCTGGGCGCCGTCGTCGAGCGCACCGGCGAGCGGGCCTGGCGGGTGCGCGGCGTCGGCGTCGGCGGCTTTGCCGAGCCGTCCGCGCCGCTCGATTTCGGCAATTCCGGCACCGGCTGCCGGCTCGCCATGGGCGCGGTCGCCGGCTGCCCGATCACGGTGACCTTCGACGGCGATGCCAGCCTGCGCACGCGGCCGATGCGGCGCATCCTCGACCCGCTGGAGCGGATGGGGGCGCGCACGCTGGAGATTCGCGACGGTGGCCGGCTGCCCGCGGTGGTGCGGGGCGCCCGCGACCCGATCCCGATCGAATACGAGGCGCCGGTGCCGTCGGCGCAGCTCAAGTCGGCGGTGCTGCTGGCGGGCCTGGCGGCGCCCGGCGCCACCACGGTGATCGAGAAGGAAGCCACCCGCGACCACACCGAGAAGATGCTGAAGCACTTCGGTGCCACGGTCCGGGTCACGGCGGTCGGCCAACACGGCAAGCGCATCACGCTGGAAGGCCAGCCCGAGCTCGTGGCGGCGCCGGTTATCGTGCCGGCCGATCCGTCGTCGGCGGCGTTCCCGCTGGTCGCCGCGCTGATCGTGCCGGGCTCGGAGATCGTGCTGGAGGGCGTGATGCTCAATCCGCTCCGCACCGGGCTTTACCTGACGCTGAAGGAGATGGGCGCCTCGATCGAGATGCTGGACCAGCGCAACGAGGGCGGCGAGGACGTCGCCGATCTCCGGATCAAGGCGGGCGCGCTGAAGGGCGTCGACGGTGCCGGCCGAGCGCGCGCCGACCATGATCGACGAATATCCGATCCTCGCGATCGCCGCGTCTTTCGCCGAAGGCACCACCCGGATGAACGGGCTGAAGGAATTGCGCGTCAAGGAATCCGACCGGCTCGAGGCCACCGCCGCGATGCTGCGCGGCAACGGCGTCGCGGTCGAGATCGAGGGCGACGACCTGATCGTGCACGGCAAGGGACGCGCGGCCGGCGGCGGCGTTGTCGCGACCCACATGGATCACCGCATCGCCATGTCGGCGCTGGTGATGGGGCTTGCCGCGAGCAGGCCGTCGCGGTGGACGATGCAGCCTTCATCGCCACGAGCTTTCCCGGCTTCACCGATCTGATGCGCGCGCTCGGCGCGGACTTTTCATGATCATTGCGATCGACGGGCCGGCGGCGTCGGGCAAGGGCACGCTCGGCAAGCGGCTCGCCGCGCATTACCGGCTGCGCCATCTCGACACCGGGCTGCTGTATCGGGCGGTGGCGAAGGCGGTGCTGGATGCCGGGCGCAATCCCGCCGACCGGGAGGCGGCCATCGCCGCCGCGAAGGCGCTCGATCCGGGCAAATTCGATGAAGCGGCGCTCAAGGTCTATGAGATCGGCGAAGCGGCTTCAGTGGTGTCGGCGGTGCCGGAGGTGCGTGCCGCATTGTTCGACTTCCAGCGCAAGTTCGCCGCAACGCCGCCCGGCGCGGTGCTGGACGGACGCGACATCGGCACGGTGATCTGCCCCAACGCCGACGTGAAGATTTTTGTCATTGCATCGCCGGAGGTCCGCGCGAAGCGCCGTGCGCAGGAGCTGCGCGCTCGCGGCGAAACCGCCAACGAAGCGGAAGTCCTGGCCGACATCCTGGCTCGCGACCAACGCGACCGCTCGCGGGCGGCCGCGCCGCTTATCCAGGCGAAGGATGCGCATCTGCTCGACACCACCAGCCTGGATATCGAGGCGGCGTTCGCGGCGGCTGTGAAGCTGGTCGACGGTCGCCGGCAGCCCTAGCATTACAGTTGCCTTCTTGCATTGAAGTGCGCGCGCTGAGCTGCAGCTTGGTGAGCCCTGCGCCAGAATGACCATGCGATGACATGCGCGGGTTGAATCCGCTTTCGAGCAAGTCTAATGGCAATGCGGCGGACTTCCTGGATCGACCAACGGATCAATGACGGCGCGGCGATGCTTTGGTTTTTGCCGGGGTCCGACGTTTCGTTTTTTTGGGGGGTGGCGGATTGGCGCGATGTCGGATCTTGGCCATCATGGCGAAGGCGAGCATCACCAGGGAAACGTGGCGATGCCAGCCATCGATGAACGCATGACCGTGGTGCGAAACGTAGGCAGCGAACACGCCGATCTGGCAGTTCGTGATCTTGCCGGCGGAACCAGTATATTGCCGCGCCACTCCGCACGACGCCTTGCCCTGCTTGAGAAAGCCGGTCTCGTCGATCACCAGGACCGCATCGTCATCCGCCAGATGCTCGAGGACATAATCGCGTACGATATCGCGCAGCGCATCAGCATCCCAATCCATGCGACCCAGGATCGCCTGCTGACGCCATGGGCCGGGATCGCCAGCCGCCTCCGCACGCATCCAACCGGTCTTGCGTTGCTCATCCCCGAGCAGGCCTTCCAGGAAAAGACCTGCATTCGTCGCAACGCGCTCTTGTCTGAACAACGGACGTATCCGCTTCTTGATCTCCCGAAGCGACGCCGCCCACAACGCAAGCGTCTCCTCAATCGACGCTGTCCGCGTCCACGATCTTCGAATCATGGTTGACCATGGATTCAGAAGGCCGCAAAAAGCGCAACTGTAATGCTAGGGCGCGCAGCCAGCGAGCGGCTCGATCGGCCGCTTCCGCTCCGCCAGCACGTATGCAAAGAACTGACGCTGCGTGGTCGGCCCGGTGCTGACGCTGAAAGCGCCGAGCGGCGTCGTCTTGCCGTAGAAGCGTTCAAGCCGCGGGGCGAAGGGACAGGTGCTGATGAACAGCACGGGCTCCGGGGCGGCGTTGTCGAGCGGATGCGCGAGGTCGAACTGGTTGCCGGGTGTCTGGTTCGCTGACCACGCCACGGTTGGGAGCGATCGGTCGCGCAGGTAGTAGGTTAGCACGGCGATCTCGGAGCGGCCTTCGACCGCAACGGTCTTTGCCTTGTTGGCCTCGGCGAACGCCGCGGTGCGCTCGCCCAAGGCTCTTCGAGCCGAGCGTGCGGTGATACGGGTCGACCGGCTTGCCGAACAGCGGAATCGACAGCCGGTCGGCGAAGGCGTCGCCGGCGAGCAGCGCCACCTGGACGATAAGCCCGAGTGCTACGGTGATGCCGAACCAGTAACGCCAGCCGTTGCGCTGCCACCAGGCCACCGCCAGGATCGTCATCGACGTCACTGCGGGCGCCGCCCAGTTGGCATGGGCGCTTCTGAAGAACGACAGCGCGACCATGAGCGCGAGCGGCGGGATCGCGAAAGCGAGCATCAGAGCGTCTTCGCGGTTCATCCGTGTTTCGAACGAGCCGCGCCAGGACATACAGGAAGGTCGCAAACACCAGCGGACCCGCCACCGCGAATTGCGCGCCGACGAAGTCGAACACGCCCTGCGGCCGAAACCGCAACCCCGCGCCCGAGATGTTATCCCCGGTGTGCCTGAAGGTGGCGAAGCCGTTGTCGAAGTTCCACCACAGGTTCGGCAGCACCAGGAGAATCGCAATGCCGAGCGCCGCCCAGATCTGCGGTTGTTTCAGGAGAGTCCGGGCGTCGCGGTCGAACCAAGCCGCGCAGCCGGCGCAGAGCAGGAAGTACACCATGGCGTATTTGGCGAGGATGCCGAGCCCGAGCGCCACGCCGAGCACCACGGTCCAGCGCCAATCCGGCCGGTGTAACAGCTTGATATACGCGAGCATCGCCAGCGCCCAGAACAACAACAGCGGGACGTCGGTCGAGATGATGCGTGCGGAGAACGCCACCGCCGTGCCGAATCCATAGGCAAGCGCCGCCCAGGCCGCGGTTTGCCGGCCATACAGCGCATCGGCGATGGCATAGATGACGAAACTCGTGACGAAATGACAGGAACGGCGAACCGATCCGCACGCACGCTTCCCCGCTCCCGCAGACCTGATCGGTCGCCGCGATCAGCCACGCCAGCAGCGGCGGCTTGGAGAAATAGCCAAAGGCAAGCTCGCGCGACCAATCCCAGTATTGCGCCTCGTCCATGAACAGGTCGACGTGCGAGGCATAGAGCCCGGCGATACGGACGAGCGTCAGCGCGGCGAGCGCAAGCGCCACCTGTCGAAAACCTAGAGCTGTCGCGGGCGGATCAAGCGTGCGCATCGGTCCGCATCGCCTTGGGAAAGAACAGCGGGCGGAGTGCCAGCAGCACGAGCACCGAGCTCAAGCCCGCGATCACCACGTCGGTCAGGAAGTGTCCGCCGGCGGCGAGCCGCAGCGCGCTGGTGAGGACGAAGAACGCCGCCGCAAGCGACATCGTGAGCGGCCGCCAGCGCGGCGGTGCCAGCATGGCCGGCCCGAACAGCCAGGCCGCCGCGGCCGCTTCGCCGGAAATGAACGAGCAGTTGCTCGGGCAGGCGCCGCCTGGATCCCACCAGTTGACGAACGGCAGCGTGCCGCCGAACTCGATGACCTCGGCCGGACGCGGCCGGCCCCAATGGCTTTTCAGGATGACGTTGACCAGAAGTCCCGGTCCCAGCAGATAAGCCGTGGTGAGATAGGCAGCCGTCCGCGCAGGCAGGTAACGCAGAAGCGCCAGCACCACGCAGCCGGCACACACCACGCCCGCCACCATGCCGCGATCGCGTAGCGCGCCGACAACGGAATTGCCGGCCGCCGGAAAGTGTGTCGGGCCGGGCGCCGCGAACAAGCGCGCCACCGCGAGATCGATGTTGGGTCCGACCACGGTGATCGCCGTTACGACGGCGACGATCGCCAACAGCACGTAGGCGGCGATCCGCAAACCGCCGACCCCCGTCATGCCGGTGGCAGTTGCGGGTTCGGCGGAATCCGCAGGTGAGCGCGTCTGAACGGCGACCATCGCCAAGCTCTATACTCGCTGCGACCGCGCTCCAACAGTCCGGCGCTCGGGTTGCGAGCTTTTTTCCGGGCCATGCTCTAAGCTTCGATCCGCTTTTGCGGAGCGATCATGGCCAGCCTGCGCGATTATTTCTATCCCAACACGGAAACCCTTGCGGCCGGCGAGATGCGCGTCACCGCGCTCGGCACCGGCCGACCGTTCGTGCGGCGCGGGCAGGCGAACTGTTCGTGGCTGATCCAATTGGGAAACGGCGACAATTTCGTCATGGATTTCGGGTCCGGCTCGCAGTCGAACTTCACCGCGCTGGAAATCCCGCACCAGGACATCACCGCCTATTTCGCCACCCATCTGCACGCCGACCACGTCGGCGACTTCGCCCAGGTCTGGATCGGGAGCTGGGCCGGCGGCCGGGTCAAGCCGCTGGTGCTGTACGGTCCGTCGGGGCCGGAGCCGAGATACGGCACCGAGCATTTCGTGAAAAAGCAGATGGAGTCGCTGATCTGGGACACCGAGACGCGGCTCGGTCTGCTGCCGGACGCCGGCGCCGAGGTCGAGGTGCACGAGTTCGACTTCACCAAGACCGGCGTGGTCTATGACAAGAACGGCGTCGTCATCAAAAGTTTTCCGGCGATCCATATCTTCGACGGTCCGGTCAGCTACCGCCTGGAGTGGAACGGGCTCACCTTCGTGTTCTCCGGCGACACCACGCCGAGTCACTTCTTCGTCGACAACGCCCAGGGCGCCGATCTTCTGATCCACGAATGCTTCAACACCGTGCAACAGCTTGTCGAGCGCTCCGGTTATCCGGAGAAAAGCGCGATCGGCATCGGCACCGTCGCGCACACCGCGCCGGAAGAGTGCGGCAAGGTGCTGGCGCTGGTGAAGCCGCGCCAGGCGGTCGTCTATCATTTCTTCAACGACTTCGACACCGCGCCAGAGATCGAGCGCGAGATCCGCAAGAACTACCAGGGACCGCTGGCGCTGGCGCAGGACCTGATGGTGTTCAACGTCACCCGCGAAAAGATCACCACCGGCTTGCGGTGACGCCGACCCTGGTGTGGCCGAACAAGGAGCGTCACGACGGCTTCCGCGCGGCGACCCGCGCCAAGAAGCCGACGATGTCGCGCTGGCTCGCCGACAAGCAATTGTTCCCGAAGTTCTGACGGAGTGGACGCCATGCGCGGGATGACACGGCGGCAGCTTCTGATCGGATCGGTCGCCGATGCCGTTCGTCGCAACGCGGGCGAGGGCGGCCGGCTATCCGGACAAGCCGATCCGCGTCGTCATTCCCTACACCGCGGGCGGCGTGCCGGAGACCGTGACGCGCCTGCTCGCGGTCGGCATGGAGCAGCGGCTCGGCCAGAAGCTCATCATCGAGGCGAAACCCGGCGCCGGCGGCAATCTCGGCACGCGCGAGGTCGCCCGCGCCGCGCCGGACGGCTACACGCTGCTGGTCGCCGCCACCAACAACTTCGTCATCAACCAGTTCGTCATGCAGATGGAGTTCGATCCGCTGGCGACGCTGGCGCCGATCGCCAAGCTCGCCGACGTGCCGCTGATCCTGTTTTCCAATCCCGAGGTGCCGGCGCGCACACTTCCGGCATTGATCGAGTACGCCAAGACCAACAAGATCAACTACGGCGTGCCAGGCATCGGCACCGTCAACCATCTGCTGATCGAGCGGCTGAAGCAGGTCACCCACACCCAGGCCGAAATCGGTCTGGTGCCCTATCGCGGCTCGGCGCCGGCGACGCTGGCGCTGATCAAGAACGAGATCCAGCTCTTCCCGATCGGGCTTGCCGCGGTCAGCGGCCATCTCGCCGAGGGCAAGGTGACCGCGCTTGCGGTCGCGACCGAAAAGCGCATTCCGATGCTGCCCGACGTGCCGACCATGGCGGAATCCGGCTTTCCGGACCTGCTCGGCTCCAACTGGTTCGGCATGGCAGCGCCGGCCGGGACGCCGGACGATATTCTCGATGCCCTGGCCGCGGCGGTCGCCGAGGCCCAGCAGACCGCCTTGGTGAAGGAGCGGTTTACGGCCATGGGCATGCTGGTGCCGGATTTGCCCCGGGCGCGGTTCGCCGAGAGCCTGAAGACCGAGGCCGCGCTGTGGCACGAGACCACGCAGCGCGGGCCATATTACGATCGAATAGGCCGCCCGACCAGTAGCCTGCAGCTTGCCCACAGGGCCGTCTGCGGCTATATCCGCGCGGTCCGGGCCGCCACAATCACGACGTGGCCACCCGAGCGGGCCGAGGAGCGATTGATCGCCCCTCGCGGTTGGAGGACCAAGCCCCGCTTCGAGCCCCGCCGCGGCGCACCGGACACTGCAACCATCGTTCCGACCGCGCGGTTATAGCGCCGGCCTGCCGGTTTTCCGGCAGTTGCTGTTGGGTCTTGCGGGGCCCACAGCCCGCGCGTTCGGAACGCCCTCAAATCAACCCGCCTGCGCACCGCTTTGGAGACTATATGGCCACTGGCACCGCTACCGCGCCGTCGCGCGAAGACTTCGCCGCCCTGCTCGAAGAGACCTTCGGCGGCGGCAATCTGCAGGAAGGGTCCGTCATCAAGGGGACCGTCGTCGGCATCGAGAAGGACATGGCCGTCATCGACGTCGGCCTGAAGACCGAGGGCCGCGTCGCGGTCAAGGAATTCCAGGGCCCCGGCCGGGGCAACGAAATCAAGATCGGCGACACCGTCGAAGTCTATCTGGAGCGCGTCGAGAACGCGCTCGGCGAGGCGGTGCTGTCGCGCGACAAGGCGCGGCGCGAAGAGAGCTGGGGCAAGCTCGAGACCGCGTTCAAGAACAACGAGAAGGTCACCGGCGTCATCTTCAACCAGGTCAAGGGCGGCTTCACCGTCGATCTCGACGGCGCGGTGGCGTTCCTGCCGCGCTCGCAGGTCGACATCCGGCCGATCCGCGACGTCACCCCGCTGATGAACGTCAACCAGCCGTTCCAGATCCTGAAGATGGATCGCCGGCGCGGCAACATCGTCGTGTCGCGCCGCACCGTGCTGGAAGAGACCCGCGCCGAGCAGCGCCAGGAGCTGGTGCAGAACCTCGAAGAGGGTCAGGTCATCGACGGCGTGGTCAAGAACATCACCGACTACGGCGCGTTCGTGGACCTCGGCGGCATCGACGGCCTGCTGCATGTCACCGACATCGCCTGGCGGCGCGTCAATCACCCGACCGAGGTGCTCAACATCGGCCAGTCGGTGAAGGTCAAGATCATCAAGATCAACCACGAGACGCACCGCATCTCGCTCGGCATGAAGCAGCTGCTCGACGATCCGTGGCAGGGCATCGAGGCCAAGTTCCCGGTCGGCACCCGCTTCAAGGGCCGCGTCACCAACATCACCGACTACGGCGCGTTCGTGGAACTGGAGCCGGGCATCGAAGGCCTGATCCACGTCTCCGAAATGTCGTGGACCAAGAAGAACGTCCACCCGGGCAAGATCGTCTCCACCTCGCAGGAGGTCGAGGTGCAAATCCTCGAGGTCGATCCGGTCAAGCGCCGCATCTCGCTCGGTCTGAAGCAGACCATGCGCAATCCCGTGGGAGGTCTTCGTCGAGAAGTATCCGCCCGGCACCACGATCGAAGGCGAGGTCAAGAACAAGACCGAGTTCGGCCTGTTCCTCGGCCTCGACGGCGACGTCGACGGCATGGTCCATCTCTCCGATCTCGACTGGAAGCGTCCGGGCGAGCAGGTGATCGAGGAGTACAAGAAGGGCGACAAGGTCCAGGCCCAGGTGCTCGACGTCGATGTCGAGAAGGAGCGCATCTCGCTCGGCATCAAGCAGCTCCAGGGCGACCCGATGGCGTCCGCCGGCGACATGAAGAAGGGCGACATCGTCACCACCGAGGTGACCGAGATCAAGGAAGTCCGGCATCGACGTGAAGATCGTCGGCGGCGAGCTGACCGCCTTCATCAAGCGCTCGGAGCTGGCCCGCGACCGCAACGACCAGCGCTCCGACCGCTTCCAGGTCGGCCAGAAGGTCGATGCCCGCGTCGTCCTGTTCGACCGCCGCGCCTCGCAAGGTGCAGCTCTCGATCAAGGCGCTCGAAGTGGCCGAGGAGAAGGAGGCGATCGCCCAGTACGGCTCCTCCGATTCCGGCGCCACGCTCGGCGACATCCTCGGCAGCGCGCTCAAGCGCAAGGGCGAGGAAGCCGAGGCCGACGCCGACAAGGAGTAGGCGGGGCAATCTCGCCACGCGGTTTTGGACCCCCGGGCCGCAAGCCCGGGGGTTCATCTTTTTTTGGCCGTCATTGCGGTTGAACCCTATCCGCCGTCATTCCGGGCGACGGGAATGACGCAGAACTTGCTACAATGCCGTTCGAATCAATTTTAAGGAAATAACAC
The DNA here is from genome assembly GCA_963785665.1 of uncultured Alphaproteobacteria bacterium. GTDB lineage: Bacteria > Pseudomonadota > Alphaproteobacteria > Rhizobiales > Xanthobacteraceae > Z2-YC6860. The sequence continues at coordinate 74,790 of CAWAWF010000004.1, read as the reverse complement.
CATGTCGCTCGATGCCGATCTCATCGTCGATCGCCGCCGGATGCGGCGCAAGCTGACGTTCTGGCGCGTGGTGACGGTGCTCGTCGCCATCGTCGCCGTGGTGGGCGCGGGCGTGGCTGTTCACGGCAATCGCGGCGCCATCACCGGCGGTCCCGGCGGGGCGATCGCCCGGATCAACATCGAAGGGCTGATCCGCGGCAACCGCCAGCGCACCGAGGCGCTCAAGCGGCTGGCCAATTCGAACGCCAAGGCGGTGATCGTCCACATCAACAGCCCGGGCGGCACCGTGGCCGGCTCCGAGGAGCTTTACGACTCGCTGATCAAGGTCAAGGCCAAGAAGCCGATGGTGGTGGTGGTCGACGGCCTCGCGGCCTCCGGCGGCTATATCGCCGCGATGGCGTCCGACCACATCGTGGCGCAGCAGAGCGCCATCGTCGGCTCGATCGGCGTGCATCTTCCAGTATCCCAATGTCACCGAGCTTCTGAAGACGATCGGCGTCCAGGTCGAGACCATCAAGTCCTCGCCGCTGAAGGCCGCGCCCGAGCGGCTATGAGCCGACCAGCCCCGAGGCGCGCGCCGCCGTCGAGGCCATCGTCAAGGACTCCTACGACTGGTTCAAGGGCCTGGTGCGCGACCGCCGGCACCTGGACGATGCGCTGCTGCAGAAGGTGTCGGACGGCCGGGTGTTCACCGGCCGGCAGGCGGTCGAGCTCAAGCTGATCGACGGGCTCGGCGACGAGCAGGCCGCGATCGACTGGCTGGCGAAGGAGAAGAACATCGACGCCAAGACGCCGGTCCGCGACTATCCGCTGGCGCCGCGGTTCAGCGACCTGCCGTTCCTGCACGTCGCGGCGCTCGGCCTGCTCGACGCCGTCGGCCTCAACGGCCTGGCCGAGCGGTTCCGGAGTGGGGCGCCGTCCAGGCGGTCGAGCGACTGAACCTTGACGGTCTATTGGCGCTTTGGCACCCTTCCTCAAGCAATTGAGGCCGGACGCGTATTCCGGATTGCGGCAAAGAGGCAGGCCCGATGATCAAGTCCGAGCTGGTGCAGCACATCTCGACGTCGAATCCGCATCTCTATCAGCGCGACGTCGAGAACATCGTCAACGCCATCCTCAACGAGATCGTCGCGGCGATGTCGCGCGGCGACCGGGTGGAGCTGCGCGGCTTCGGCGCCTTCTCGGTGAAGAACCGGCCGGCCCGCACCGGCCGCAACCCGCGCACCGGCGCCCATGTCTCGGTGGCGCAGAAGTCGGTGCCGTTCTTCAAGACCGGCAAGGAAATGCGCGAGCGGCTGAACAAGAACGGCGCCGCGCCGGCGGCGTAGGCGGTTCGCGAAGAAGCTTGAATTTGGTGTGATGGCCGGGTTATTCCGGCCATCAACGTTTTGGGCGAATCCCAATGCGCAAATTCGTCGCCATCGCCGTTCTCGTTCCGCTCGCGATCGTCATCGTGATGTTCGCGGTGGCGAATCGCGAGATCATCACCGTCTCGTTCGATCCGTTCGATGCCGCGCATCCGGCCTTTGCGCTGCAAGCTGCCGCTGTTCATGCTGATCTTCGCGCTGGTGGGCGCTCGGCGTCGTGGTCGGCGGCATCGCCGCCTGGCTGCGGCAGCACAAGTGGCGGACGCGGGCGCGGCGGGCCGAAGCCGAGGCGCGCGATCTGCGCGCGCGGCTCGACGCCGAGCAGCCGCGCCGCAATGTGCCGGCGCTCGGAGGCATCGCCGCCGTTCGTCGTGCCGCCGGCGGCGTGACATCGATGCGCGTCGTCACCGCCGACGACATCAACCGCGTGCTGCGCTACGACGCGCTGATCGATGCGCTGGCCGAGGCGTTTCGCGCCGACATCGCCGCGCCGGACAAGATCGCGCATTTCATTCCGCAGCCGTCCGGCGGCGACGCCAAGGTGATGCTGATGCCGGCCTGGACGCAATTCCGGCGAACGCTTCATCGGCTGCAAGCTCGTCAACCTGTTTCCCGACAACGCCAAGCGCAACAAGCCGGCGGTGCTCGGCAGCTACGTGCTGATGTCCGGCGACACCGGCGAGACGCTGGCGGTGATGGACGGCGCGGCGCTGACCGCCTGGCGCACCGCCTGCGCCTCGGCGCTGGCGGCGCGCTATCTCGCGCGCGAGGACGCCTCGCATCTCGTCATGGTCGGCGCGGGCGCGCTCGCGCCGCATCTCGTTCGCGCGCACCGCGCGGTGCGGCCGATCACCCGCGTGACGCTGTGGAACCGGACGCGCTCGCACGCGATCTCGACCGCGTTCGCGCTGTCGGCGGCCGGGCATCGAGCCGGAGCATCGCCGACGATCTGGAAGAGGCGGTGCGCGAGGCCGACATCGTGTCCTGCGCGACGCTGTCGCCGGTGCCGCTCATTCGCGGCGCCTGGCTGAAGAAGGGCGCCCATGTCGATCTGGTCGGCGCGTTCTCGCTCGAAGACGCGCGAGGCCGACGACGCCGCGGTGAGCCGCGCCCGCGTCTATGTCGACAGCCGCGCGACCGCGCCGAAGGGCTCGGGCGACATCGCCATTCCGCTGAAGAAGAAGGTCATCGCGCCTGAAGGACATCCAGGGCGACCTGTTCGAGCTTTGCCGCGGCACGCCAAGGGCCGCAAGCGCAAGGACGAGATCACGCTGTTCAAGTCGACCGGGCTCGCGCTGGAGGACCTGGCGGCGGCGATGCTGGTGTGGAACGGGGTGAAGTAGAGCGGTGGAGAGTTTGCCGGTCGAGCCTGCTAGAACCCCGCCCATCATGGCTCTTGTTGGTCAAAATCTGCGGTCTGAAGACCCCCGACGCGCTCGACGCGGCGCTGGAGGCCGGCGCCGACATGGTCGGCTTCGTGTTCTTTCCGCCGTCGCCGCGCAACCTCGGCATCGAGGCGGCGCGCGCGCTGGGCGAGCAGGTGCAGGGCCGCGCGAAGAAGGTCGCGCTGTCGGTCGATGCCACCGACGCCGAGCTTGATCGCGTGGTCGAGGCGCTGAAGCCCGACATGCTGCAACTGCACGGCAAGGAGACGCCGGAGCGCGTCGCGGCGGTGCGCTCGCGCTTTCGCCTGCCGGTGATGAAGGCGCTGCCGATCGAGCAGCAGGTCCGATCTCGCGCCGATCCGCCTCTACGAAAAGGTCGCCGACTGGCTGTTGTTCGACGGCCGCGCGCCGCGCGAGGCGACGCGGCCGGGCGGCCTCGGCAAGACGTTCGACTGGACGCTGCTGGAAAATCTCGATCTCGAAATTCCGTTCATGCTGTCGGGCGGGCTCGATGCGGGCAATGTCGCCGAGGCGCTGCGCATCACGCGCGCGCCGGCGGTCGATGTGTCGTCGGGCGTCGAGCGCGCGCCGGGCGAGAAGGACGCCGAGAAGATCCGCGCCTTCATCCGCGCCGCGCGCGTGGCCGAGAACGCGTCGCCGGCAAGCTGCGAGCACGGCATGACCGTCGCAGCAGCCCAACTCGTTCCGCACCGGGCCCGACGAGCGCGGGCATTTCGGCATCTACGGCGGCCGCTTCGTCGCCGAGACGCTGATGCCGCTGATCCTCGAGCTGGAGAAGGCCTACGCCGCGGCCAAGACCGATCCGGCGTTCAAGCGCGAGATGGACGGCCATCTGAAGAACTACGTCGGCCGGCCGTCGCCGCTTTATTTCGCCGAGCGGCTGACCGCGCATTTTGGCGGCGCGAAAATCTACTTCAAGCGCGAGGACCTCAACCACACCGGCGCGCACAAGGTGAACAACGTGCTCGGCCAGATCATGCTGGCCAAGCGCATGGGCAAGCCGCGCGTCATCGCCGAGACCGGCGCCGGCATGCACGGCGTCGCGACCGCGACGATGTGCGCCAAGTTCGGCCTGAAGTGCGTGGTGTTCATGGGCGCGGTCGATGTCGCGCGCCAGCAGCCGAACGTGCTGCGCATGCGCGCGCTCGGCGCCGAGGTGCGGCCGGTCGAGTCCGGCGCGAAGCACCCTGAAGGACGCGATGAACGAGGCGCTGCGCGACTGGGTCACCAACGTCGCCGACACGTTCTACTGCATCGGCACGGTCGCCGGCCCGCATCCCTATCCGGTGATGGTGCGCGACTTCCAGTGCGTCATCGGCGACGAGACGCGCGCGCAGATGCACGAGGCCGAAGGCCGCCTGCCGGATTCGCTGCTCGCCTGCATCGGCGGCGGCTCGAACGCCATGGGCCTGTTCCATCCGTTCCTCGACGACCGCAGCGTCGAAATCTACGGCGTCGAGGCGGCCGGTCACGGCCTGACCAAGAAGCATGCCGCGTCGGTCGCGGGCGGCCGGCCCGGCGTGCTGCACGGCAACCGCACCTATCTCCTGATGGACGACGACGGCCAGATCGAGGAGGCGCATTCGATCTCCGCCGGCCTCGACTATCCCGGCATCGGACCGGAGCACGCCTGGCTCGCCGATCTCGGCCGCGTGAAATTCCTCTCCGCGACCGACAAGGAAGCGCTCGACCGCGTTCCAGCTTTGCAGCCGGCTCGAAGGCATCATCCCGGCGCTGGAGCCGTGCCATGCGCTGGCCAAGCTCGCCGAGCTCGCGCCGAACAAGCCCGCGGATCACCTGATGGTGGTCAATCTGTCCGGCCGCGGCGACAAGGACCTCGACAGCGTCGCCCACCATCTCGGGGGCAAGCTGTGATGCGGCTCTACGCCTGGTGGAACGGCATGGCCCGGCAGGGCCGCACCGGCTGGACGCTGCTCGTGTTCGGCACCGGCTACATCCTGTATTTCCTCAAGGCGCGGCTGTTCGAGACCGGCCCGGCGATCACCAACAAGGAATGGCTCACTGTCGTCGGCATGCTGGTGCTGATCGTGCTCGGCACCATCAACATCCGCATGGCCGAGATGCGCGAGCGCAACCAGGGCACCTTGCCGCTGGTCGATCCCAACCGGCGGCCGCGCAAATGACCACCCGCATCGATCGACGCTTCGCGGACCTGCAGCGCGACGGCCGCGCCGCGCTCGTGACCTTCACGATGGCGGGCGATCCCGACACCAAGACCTCGCTGGAGATTCTGAAGGCGCTGCCGAAGGCCGGCGCCGACGTGATCGAGCTCGGCATGCCGTTCACCGATCCGATGGCCGACGGTCCGGCGATCCAGGCCGGCGGCCTGCGCGCGCTCAACGCCGGCCAGACCATGAAGAAGACGCTCGCGCATGGTGCGCGACTTCCGCAAGGGCGACGACACCACGCCGATCGTGCTGATGGGCTACTACAATCCGATCTACATCTACGGCGTCGACAAGTTCCTGGTCGACGCCAAGTCCGCCGGCGTCGACGGCCTGATCGTGGTCGACCTGCCGCCCGAGGAAGACGAGGAGCTGTGCCTGCCGGCGCTCAAGGCCGGGCTTGAACTTCATCCGGCTCGCCACGCCGACCACCGACGACAAGCGCCTGCCGGCGGTGCTCGCCAACACCTCGGGCTTTGTCTACTACGTCTCGATCACCGGCATCACCGGCTCGGCCGCGCCCGACGCCGACAAGGTCCATGCCGCGGTGACGCGCATCAAGCGCCACACCAAATTGCCGGTCGCGGTCGGCTTCGGTGTCCGCACCGCCAAGCAGGCGCGCGCCATCGCCGCGGGCGCCGAGGGCGTGGTGGTCGGCTCGGCGCTGGTCAATGCGGTGAAGGACAGCCTCGACAAGAAGGGCAAGGCGACGGCAAGACGGTCAAGGCGGTCACGGCGCTGGTCGCGGAACTGGCCAAGGGCGTGCGCGGCGCGAAGCAAAAACGCCGTAACGCTTGCAGTTCGTCATGCCCGGGCTTGTGCCGGGCATCCACGCCTTTATGTTATGATATGAGGAAGGCGTGGATGGCCGGGCATCGAAGCCGGCCATGACGGCGAGAGTCAGAGTTGAGAGTCGACCGCCATGAACTGGATCTCCAACGTCGTCCGGCCGAAGATTCGCAGCTTCCTCAACCGGCGCGAATCGCCGGAGAATCTCTGGATCAAGTGTCCGGAGACCGGCCAGCTCGTGTTCTACAAGGACGTCGAGGCCAACCAGTTCGTCATCCCGAGCTCGGACTACCACATGCGCATGGGCGCGGTGGCGCGGCTGAAGTCGATCTTCGACGACGGCGAGTGGGACGACATCGCGGTGCCGCGGCGGCGCGATCGATCCGCTCAAGTTCCGCGACGAGCGCCGCTACGCCGACCGCCTCAAGGACGCCCGCACCAAGACCGGCCTGATCGACGCCATCAAGGTCGGCCTCGGCAAGCTCGAAGGCACGCCGGTCACGGTCGGCGTGCAGGACTTCGACTTCATGGGCGGCTCGCTCGGCATGGCGGCCGGCGAAGCGGTGATCGCCGGCCTCGAAACGGCGGTCGAGCGCGGCACGCCGTTCATCATGTTCGCGGCGTCGGGCGGCGCGCGCATGCAGGAGGGCATTCTGTCGCTGATGCAGTTGCCGCGCACCACGGTGGCGGTGGAGATGCTGCGTGACGCCAAGCGGCCCTACATCGTGGTGCTTACCAACCCGACCACCGGCGGCGTCACTGCGTCGTACGCCATGCTGGGCGACGTCCACATCGCCGAGCCGGGCGCGCTGATCGGGTTCGCCGGCCCGCGCGTGATCGAGCAGACCATCCGCGAGAAATTGCCGGAAGGATTCCAGAAATCGGAATATCTGCGCGACCACGGCATGGTCGACATGGTGGTGCATCGCCACCAGTTGCGGGCGACCTTGGCCGAGCTGTGCCGGCTGCTGACCAAGACCGCGAAGCCCGAGTCTGGGCACCTCACCAGCATTCCGGAGCTGCCGCCGCCCGCGCCGGTCACCTGGTCCGGGCCGGCTTGAGCGGCCTGCCGCGCACGATCATGAGTGCTTACGAGCCGATCATCGCGCGACTTCTGGCGCTGCATCCGAAGCGGATCGACCTGTCGCTCGATCGCATGCACCGCATTCTCGACAAGCTTGGGCATCCCGAGAAGAACATTCCGCCGGTCATCCATGTCGCCGGAACCAACGGCAAAGGCTCCACGGTTGCCTTCATGCGCTCGATGCTGGAGGCGTCGGGCAAGAGTGTCCACGTCTACACCTCGCCGCATCTGGTGCGGTTCAACGAGCGCTTCCGGCTCGGCACGCCCGGTGGCGGCGAGCTCGTCAGCGACGAGGCGCTTGCCGCCGTGCTGGAAGAATGCGAGCGCGTCAACGGCAATGCGCCGATCACGGTGTTCGAGATCGAGACCGCGGCGGCATTCCTGTTGTTCTCGCGGCAGGCCGCCGATGTGACGCTGCTCGAAGTCGGCCTCGGCGGACGACTCGACGCCACCAACGTGATCGACAAACCGCTCGCCTGCGCGATTGCGCCGATATCGATGGATCATCTCGAATTCCTCGGCGACTCCATCGAGAAGATCGCCGCCGAAAAAGCCGCGATCCTCAAGCGGGGCGTGCCGGCCGCGGTCGCGCTGCAATCCGACGCCGCGCTGCTGGTGATCGAGCAGGAGGCCAAACGGGTGCGCGCGCCGTTACGTATCGCCGGCCAGCACTGGAGCGTGCATGGCGAGCACGGCCGTCTGGTCTATCAGGACGACGACGGCCTGCTCGATCTGCCGCTGCCCAAGCTTGCCGGCCGCCATCAGGTCGAAAACGCCGGGCTTGCCATCGCCACCTTGCGTGCGTCCGGGCTTGGCGTTGCACGGGCCGGACTTCGAGGCCGGCATCGCCAAGGCCGAATGGCCGGCGCGGATGCAGCGGTTCACCCAGGGCAAGCTCAAGGCGCTCACCCCGCCCGACAGCGAGCTCTGGCTTGACGGCGGCCACAACGCCGACGGCGGCCGCGCCATCGCCGCGGCGCTCGGCGACATCGAGGAGCGGGTGCCGCGCCCGCTGATCCTGATCGTCGGCATGCTGGCGACCAAGGACAGCGCGGGCTTCCTGCGAAACTTTTCCGGCATCGCGCGGCGCGTCATCGCCGTGCCGGTGCCGCGCCAGGACAAGAGCGTGCCGGCCGAGACCCTGGTCGACATCGCCCGCGGCGTCGGCATCCCGGCGGAGAGCCGCGACACGCTGGAGGCGGCGCTCGCCGCGGTCGTGCGGATGGAGCTGTTGCCCGCGCCGCGCATTTTGATCACCGGCTCGCTTTATCTGGCGGGCGAGGTGCTGGCGCAGAACGGCACGCCGCCGCAATAGTGCGGGACGCTGCTACTTCAACAGCTTCATCAGATCCGCCTTCTTCTGCGCCACCTGATCCATGGTGCATTGCTTCGGCGCCTTGTCCGGCCGAAAGCGCATCAGGCTGGTGCCGTGGCGGAAGCGATCGCCGGAGAAATGATCGTAGCGGACCTCGACCACCAGTTTCGGCTTGAGCGGCTGCCACTCCGCCGAGCGCGCGGTCGACCAGCGGCTTGGGCCGCCCGGCGCGGCGCCGGTGAACCCCGGCGGGCCGATCAGCTTCTCCAGCTTCTTGGTCAGACGCCGGCTTGTCCTCGCGGGGGATGTTCGAGGTGAAGCCGACATGGTTGAGCTTGCCTCGCCGTCGTAGAGCCCGAGCAGCAGCGAGCCGACCACGGGCTTGCCCTCGTTGTAGCGGAAACCGCCGACCACGCAGTCGGCCGAGCGGTGGTTCTTGATCTTCTGCATGCCGTGGCGGTCGCCGGATGAGTACGGCACGTCGCGCCGCTTGGCGATGATGCCGTCGAGCGTGGCGCCGACCCGGCTCAGCCATTTCCTGGCGTCGGCAAGCTTGATGGTTGCCGGCGACAGCCGCACGCGATTGCTCTTTGAAAAGTATTTCCGCGCGAACGCCTCCAGCCGCTTGCGGCGCGTCGGCAGCACCTCGCCCGCCAGCACGCCATCCGCGTCGGCCAGCAGGTCGAACACGATCAGCAGCGCGGGAGTCTCTTGCGATAGTTTTTTGATCCGGCTCGCCGCCGGGTGGATGCGCTGCAGCAGCGCGTCGAACGAGAACACCTTGCCATCGGGAACGACGATCTCGCCGTCGAGCACGAAGTGTCTGGCGCCGAGCGCTTTCACCGCCTCGACCACGTCGGGGAAATAGCGGGTCAGCGGCTTGCCGGATTTCGATTGCAGCTCGATCGAGTTGCCGTCACGGAACACCAGGCAGCGGAAGCCGTCCCACTTCGGCTCGTACTGCCATTCCGGGCCGACTGGCACCTCGTCGACCGACAGGGCCTCCATCGGCAGCAAACGGCGGGCGCAATGCATCGAGCCATGGCCCAACAACGCAAATGGCCGGCTTTCGGCCGGCCATCGCGACAGAATATTTAGAACGTCACGGCGCGCGATCAGACGGCAGTGGTGATCCACTGCTCGAGCTTCTGCTTCGGCGCGGCGCCAACCTGGCGCGCGGCCATCTCGCCGTTCTTGAAGATCATCAGGGTCGGGATCGACATGATGCCGTACTTCGACGCCACGCCCGGGTTCTCGTCGACATTGAGCTTCACGATCTTGACCTTGTCGCCCATGGTGCCCGCGATCTCCTCGAGCGCCGGCGCGATCATGCGGCACGGCCCGCACCACTCGGCCCAGAAATCGACCACCACAGGGCTCGCCGACTTCAGCACCTCGGCCTCGAAGGTCGCGTCCGACACCTTGCCTACGGCCATGGAAAACCTCGTCATTTCGAATCGGGATTTCAACCCCGGGGAGCACGGAACCTATGGAGGCCCCGGCGGAGCGTCAAGGCGGCATCACGCCCTGGTGAGGCCGGCCAACGCCGCGTCGAGGGCTTCCGGCGGAATTTCCGTCAGGCTCGGTACAGCCGTCCACACCAAAGCGGCGCGAATCGGCCGGTCCGGATAGAGCCGCGTGAGGACGGCGCGGTAGAGCGCGAGCTGCGCGATGTAGCCTGGATAGCGCGTCTGCGTCTCGGCGAGGTCCTTCGGCACCTGGCGATTGGTCTTGTAGTCGGCGATCCGCACGGCATCGGGCGCAACCAGCAGGCGGTCCACCACGCCGTTGACGAGGCGGTCTCCGATCCGGCCGACGATGGGCACCTCGGCCCGGCTGCCGGCCGAGAACAGTGCGGCGAAGCGCGGATCGTCGAGCAGCGCGAGCGCGCTGGCGGCGATGGCGTCGCGCTCGGCCTCGCTGAAATCCGTGCTCTTGGCGCGCGACATGGCGGCGCGCCGCTTCCGCGCGGCGCTCGGGCGGAATGTCCGGCAGCGACTGCATCAGCCGGTGCATGATGTTGCCGCGCAGGATGGCGCGGCGGCGGGCTTCGCGCGGTCCGGTCAGTCCGCTCGTCACCGGGTCCTCGACGAAGCCCGACGGCTTGATCGGATCGGCGCGGCGCGTCTCGGGAGCCGGCCGGGACAGCCATGGCGGCAGCAACGGCAATTGCAGCGTCGCGGACTTCGGCGGCTGGATCGGCGGCGCATCCGGCACCTTGCGATAGCGCAACACCTCGCCATCGCCGATGTCCGACGGCTCGGTCACGCAATGCGCTTCGAGCGCGCCGCGGACGAGGTCGTACCAGCAGCCGTCCGGGCGCTTGTTGACGCCATCGACGCCGCACACCACCAGCCGCTCGATGGCCCGGGTCATCGCCACGTAGAGGAGCCGCCGGTATTCGTCGCGCGCCTCGTTGAGCGCCGTCTCGCGCGCCGCACCCATCGGGCCGATGTCGTTGACCTTGGCGGTGGCCCACACCAGCGGCGGCGGCGCGCTGCCAGCCGGCAACTGCAACAGTCTGGGCGGATGAAAGCCCTGCGGCGGCGTCGTGGTGTCGGCGAGGACGACGATCGGCGCTTCAAGGCCCTTGGCGCCGTGAACCGTCATCACCCGCACCTCGTCGCGATCCATCTCCATGTCGCGCTTCACCTCGGCCTGCGCCGAGCGCAGCCACGCTATGAAGCCTTGCAGCGATGGCGTCTCGATGCGTTCGTAATCGAGCGCGAGGTTGAGGAATTCGTCGAGCGCATCGGCGGCTTCGTGCCCGAGCCGGCCCAGCAATTGCCGGCGGCCGCCGCTCGGCGCCGAGCAGGTCGGCGTAGAACGCGAACGGCGTCATCGTCCGCGCACGCCTCGCGCAGCGCATCGAGCCGCGCCGCGATGTCGGGCCGCTGCGTGCGCAGCACCTTGCGCAGGCTGCTCTTGCGATTCCACGCGAGCTTGAACAGCGCGTCTTCGTCGAGCCCGATCAACGGGCTTTTCAGCACGGTCGCCAGCGCCAGGTCGTCGGCCTCCAGCAGCAGCGCATCGGCCAGCGCCATCAGGTCCATCACCGCGATGTGCTCGGTCAGCATCAGCCGGTCGGCGCCGGCGACCGGAACGCCTTCGTTCTTCAGCGCGCGGATGATCGATTCGAACAGCACGCCACGCCGCCGCACCAGGACCAGCACGTCCTTGGCGAGCCGGCCCTGGCTTCGCCACTGCGCGACGTGCTTGGCGATGCGCTTGGCGAGCTTCACCACGCCGCTGGCGCTGCGCTCGGTGTCGAACGGCGCATCCCAGGGCGTGATGTCCTTGCGCTCGTCGGTTTTCGTCGTGTCCCAGATTTCGACCAGCCCCGGCGCCGCCTGCGGCAGCGCCTCGTGGACCGGCGCCTCGGCCAGCGCGGACAATCCGGCATGGGCGGCGGGCGGCAGGAACACCGTGTCGACGGCGCCCAGCACGTTCTCCCCCGAGCGGAACGAGTGCTTGAATTCCGTCGAGACGAAGTCGAGTTGCGCGCTCTTGTGCAGTTGCTCGAAGTGGGCTCGCATCGCCGCGAATTCGCGCGGCGCGGCGCCCTGGAACGAGAAGATCGACTGCTTCTCGTCGCCGACCGCGAAGATGGTGCGGCGGCGGTCGTGCGCGCCGGCGCCGGCAAAGAATTCGCTGACCAGCGCCTTCACGATCTCCCATTGCTTCGGGCTGGTATCCTGCGCCTCGTCGATCAGCACATGATGAAGGCCGCTGTCGAGCTTGTAGTGCACCCAGGCGGCCGACACGTTGTTGAGCAGGTCCAGCGTCTTGTCGATCAGGTCCTCGTAGTCGAGCAGGCCGCGGCGATCCTTCTCGGCGCGGAAGCGCTCGATCACGGCATGGGCGATGGTGAACAGCGCGATGCTGCGGTCGCGCGCTTCGATCGCGCGCTTGCGCTGAACCAACAGGCCCAGACCCGGTCGCGTTCCTGGGCGAGCTGCTGGCACAAACTCGGATGGTCTCGCTGGATCGCGGTGGTGCCGATCTTGTCGCGGACCTTGTCTCGCCCGCTGGTGCAGAAAATATCCAGATAGGTGTCGAGCAGTTCGACACCGTCCAGCGTGGCCAGCGCGTGGAAGCGGCCGGCATGATCCTTGTCGGTCTTCGTCCCGCCCATCAGCGCAGCACCGACCGCGGCCCATTCGGACGACGGCGATCAGGCTATCGTTGAAAATTGCGGCCTCGACCTGCTGCACGGTCTCGGCCGGGTCGATGCCGAGCGCGCGCGAAAGCTGATCCATCGCCTGAGGCACGCCGCCGGCGGCCTCGACCCACTTCATCAGCTTGTCGCGCTCCCGGATCACGTCGCGCACCAGGTCGCGGAACGTCACGTCGGCGGCGGCCAGCACGGCCTGGGCCAAGGCCCGGCCGAGCGGGCTGTCCGGCTCGCCGGAGGCCTTCATCATCACGTCCATGCTGAGCCGTTCGAGAAGCTGGTTTTCCTGGGCTTCGTCGAGCACCTCGAAGCGCGCCGCGACATTGGCCTCGAACGGGAACAGGTGCAGGAGCTGGGTGCAGAAGGCGTGGATGGTGTGCACCTTCAATCCGCCCGGTGTCTCCAGCGCCAGCGCGAAAAGCTGCCGGGCGCGGAGCCGCCGCTTGTCGTCGATCTGTTTCTCGCCGGCCCGGCGCATGGCGTCGTCGAGCGCGACGTCGTCCAGCACGGTCCAAGCGCGCAGGTCGTTGAACACCCGGTTCGCCATGTTGGCGGCGGCGGCTTTGGTGAAGGTGATGCAGAGGATGCGCGCCGGGTTCACCCCGGACAGCAGCAGCCGGATGACGCGCTGCGCCAGCACGTGGGTCTTGCCCGAGCCGGCATTGGCCGCGACCCAGGCCGAGCTGCCGGGGTCCGACACGGCGGTCTGCCGCTCCGTCACAACGGGCGGGATTTCGCGCGGCTTGCTCATTCGAACGGCGAGTCCTCGTTGGTGGCGCCGGTCAGCGACCACTCCTGGACGCGAGCGAGATGGTCGTAGGTGCCGTAATGGTTGCTCCACATCGGGTGCAGCAGCGAATAGTAGGGAATAGCCGGATCGGCGAACTGGCCGACCAGCTTGGTCAGTCGGGCCAACGCGTCGTCGGCGTGGCTGTCGGGATTGCCGTCCTTGATCTTGACCGGCAGCTCCTCGCCGGCAACGGCGCCGCCGCGCAGCCGTACATAGACCAGTTGCGCGACGGAGGCGCCGGCCGCGATGTCCTTAAAGCCGCCCTGGCGCAGGATCGCGGCCTCGAGCGTCAGTTGCGGCGAGAGGCCGGTGAGCACCTGCTTGTCGCTCGGCGGCGCGCCGGTCTTGTAGTCCAGCACGACATAGCCACCGTCCTTCAGGAGCTCGATGCGATCCGCGCGCACGGTGAGCTTGAACTCCTCGGCTCCGAACGGGATGGCGATGCTGCCGCCGATCTCGGCGTCGAGCCGTGAAAGCCGCGCTCGCCGCGCGATCTCGAACCGCGCCAGCCACTCGGCGATGCGCAGGAACCGCGGCCACCAGAACGCCCGCGCTTCGGGAAAATCCGCCAGCGGCTTGAAATGCCGTTCGCCGATCTCCCTCATCGCGGCGACCGGGTCCTCGGGCATCGCGGTAGCGTAGGTCTGCGCGAACTCGCCGATGCTGTCGTGGATCAAGCTGCCGCGGTCGGCCGCGCCGGGCGGTGTGTCGATGGCGTCGAGCGGCTGCAACTGCAGCACATGCTTGGCATAGATGGTGTAGGGATCGCGCAGCAGGTCTTCGATCTCGGTGACGCTGAGCCGGTGCGGTCGCGCCTCAAACGGCGGCCGTGGCTCCGGGCGCGGCATCGGCTTGGCTGCGCCGGCGTCGTCCAGCGCCCGGGCGTATTCCGCATACCGCGCGCCGCGCTGAAGCGCCGCGTTCCACCGGGTCTCGCCGGCGACCGCGGCGAGCCGCTGCACAAATCGCGACGCCACTGTCGGTGCGCCGCCCAATTTGGCCGCCCGCGTCAAGATCACCTCGCGCGCGCCGAGCGCCTGGGCGAAGTCGTGCGCCGACAGCCCGATCCGCCGCTCCGGCAGGTCGAGGCCGAGCTGGTGCCGCATCGGCCGGCTCAGCCACGGATCGGCGCGCGTCTCCGGCGGCCAGACCCCCTCGACCAGTCCGCCCAGCACCAGGCGGTCGACCGACTGCAGCCGCGACTCGATGGCGCCGTAGATGCGCACCCGCACGTCCGCCTCGGGCCGCCGGACTTTCCGGTCGGCGAGGGCGGCATGAAACAGCTCGGCGTAGTCGCCTGGCTCGATCGCAAGCGAGCCGGTCTCGATGATCTCGTCGAACGCCTGCGCCAGCTCCTCGGTGACGCCGCCCAGCGCCGTCAGCACTTGTTGATGCCGCTCGGCGATGGCAGCGAACGGCTGTGCGTTCCTTCGCAAGCGCCTCCAGCGGAGCCAGCGCCGCCTTCAGGCCGGCAACAAGGTCGCTCGCGGCCTCAAGCTGCGCCTCGTTGAGGAACCGCCGTGGATCGGAGCGGTGCAGCGTGTCCCGCTCGGTGCGAAACGTGTTCAGCGCGTGTTCCAGCCCCGCGGTGCCGGTCTTGGGACGCGGCCCGCGCAGCACCGCTCGCTCCAGCGACGACACCGCGCCGGCATCGAACCGGCACATCGGATGCTTGAGCAGCGCCAGCATCGGCACCGGCGGCAGGCCGTTCAGCGCCGCCTCCGCGGCGAGCCGCGCAAACACTCCGGCCGGCGTGTCGGCGAGCGCATCGCCGCCTGAATCGTCGACCGGCACGTTCCATCGCGCCAGCGCCGCCAGCACCCGGCGCGCCAGCGTCCGGTCCGGTGTCACCAGCGCCGCGGTCTTGCCGGGCTGCTCCATCGCCTCGCGCAGCGCTCACGGCGATGGCGAGCGCCTCCTCCTCGGCGTTGGCCGCCTCGATCACCGCGATGTCGGCCATTGCCGCATCGGCATGCGCGGCGAAGTCGGCGTCACGCAGCCGGTCCCGCCACAGCTCGCTCGCCGCCGCCGGCCGCAGCGCCTCCGAGGTCAGCCGCTCACGGCCGTGCGCCGTCCGCTCGCCGAGCGTCGGCACCCTGTCGCGGAGGATGCCGATGCGCGTGAGCAATGCCGCCATGGCGAACTGCGGATGCCCGTGCGCGGAGTCCGTGGCGTCGCCGCTGGCAACGATCCGCCAGGTCGCGTCGTCCAGATCGGTGTCGAGGCCGGGCAGCACCAGCGCGCCGCGCGGCAGCCGGGCGATGGTGGCGAGCAGTGTCGCGGTCGCCGGGATCGAGCCGGTCGAGCCCGCCGCGATCACCGGACCCTTGCTGGCCGCGAGACGCTTGGCCTCCGCCGCAATCAGCAGGTCGCGCCGTTCGGCCGGCTCGATGCGGCGCCGCTCGGCGAGGATGGCCGGCCAGTTCGTGCGGATGAATTGCAGGAAGTCGAGCGTCAGCTCCCAATACTTGTCGAGCTCGTCCGGCACCAGCCCGTCCAGCTCGCCCCAGTCGACCTGCCGCGTCGCCATGTCATCCATCAGGCGCGCCAGGTCCTTGGCGAGTGCGAAGGCGGTGGCCGGATTGTTGGCCACCAGCGGCGCCTGACCGCGCACGCGCGGCGCGATCGTTTGCGCCCATTTCAGGATCAGCGCCGCGAGCGGCATAACGCGGCCGAGTCCATCGAGCGCCTCGGGAAGCTCCAGCGCCGCGTCGGCGTTCTCGGCGCTCGCCGCCTCCGCGAAGGCCAGCTCATCCTCGTCGACGTCGCCAACCGGCACGATGCGCGGCAGGATGGCCGCATCGCTCTTCAGCACCTCCAGAAAAATCTTCTGCGCTTGCCGGCAGGCTCGCCGCGTCGGCAGGTAGATGGTGGCGGCTGCGAGCGAAAGCGGATCGCCGTCCGGCTTGAAGCCAAGCCCGAGCCGGTCCTGCAGCAACGCCTCGATCAGCGTCGGCAGGAACGGCGCCGACGCCGGGATCGTGAAGACGCGCGGTTCTTGTACCGATTCTTGGGCCGATTCTCGGCCATGATGCTCGCATTGTGTCATCGCCGGCGCGGTCGGGCGATGCGGCAATTCAGGGTCGCCACAGATATGCGCTGCTGGGGATAAGGCTATCCCAGCGCTCGCCCGGATCGCCGCCTCGGCCTGCGCGATGGCCTCCGGGCGTGCCGACATGCATCCAGACGCCTTCGAGCCGCAGCCCATGCAGCCGGCCCGTTGCAGCGGCGCGGTCGAACAGCGTGGTGAGCGAGAACGCCCCGTCCGGCGCGCCCTTGAACAGCTCGGGCCGCAGGATCGCCGCGCCGGCATAGACGAACGGCGCCACCTCGCGCTCGGCGCGCCGCGTCAGCCTGCCGTCGGCCGCCATGGTGAAATCGCCGCGGCCGGCATAGCCGATGCTGGTCGTGATCGGCGCGAGCAGCAGCAGCGCGTCCATGCTCTCGGCATCGAAGCCCTCGGCGAGCCGCTCCAGGTTGGGCTTCACGCCGTCGATCCAGATGGTGTCGGAGTTGAGGTGGAAGAACGGCGCACCCCCGATCACCGGCAGCGCCTTGACCACGCCGCCGCCGGTGTCGAGCAGCTTGTCCCGCTCGTCGGAGATCGCGATCTGCGGGCGGCTCCGTCCGCGCAGATGATCTTCGATCATGCCGGCGAGATAGTGCACGTTGACCACCGCACGCTCGACGCCGGCCGCGGCCAGCCGATCCAGCACATGATCGAGCAGCGGC
This sequence comes from uncultured Alphaproteobacteria bacterium, assembly GCA_963785665.1. Taxonomy (GTDB): domain Bacteria; phylum Pseudomonadota; class Alphaproteobacteria; order Rhizobiales; family Xanthobacteraceae; genus Z2-YC6860. The sequence goes on along the minus strand of CAWAWF010000004.1, from coordinate 57,947 downwards.
TTGCCCGCGACCGGCACCAGCGGCTTCGGCATCCGCTCGGTCAGCGGCCGCATCCGCTCGCCGCGGCCTGCGGCGAGCACCATCGCGGTGCGGGGCGTGGTCGGCATTGGATCTGCTGCTTCAGCTTTTCGAGGGCGCCGGCACGTTGAGGCTGTACCAGTCCTGCAGCTCCGCCAGCGCCGGATGCGCCAGCGACCGCTGCAGATAGCCCCATACCCGCGGGATGTGTCGGATGTATTGCGGCTTGCCGTCGCGGCGGTCGAGCCGGGCGAAGATGCCGAGAATCTTGGAAGCCCGCTGCGCGGCGAGGGTGGCGTAGAGGCGGATGAACGCCGCCGGCTCGAAATCCGGTTCGGCCTCGCCGCGTCGGGTCACGTATTGCCCCAGCAGCGCCACCTCCATCAGCTCGGGCACATCGACCCGGGCGTCCTGCAGCAGCGAGGCGACGTCGTAGGCGGCGGGGCCCATCACCGCATCCTGGAAGTCGAGCAGGCCCGGGCGGGCGATGCCTTCGCGTTCGGGCAACCAGATCAGGTTCGGCGAGTGGAAGTCGCGCAGCACCCAGGTCGGCGCGGTCTGCAGCGCCTCCTGCAGCGCCTGCGTCCACAGCGCCACGTATCCGGTGCGCACGTCCTCGCGCACGGAGACGCCAAGCCGCGGCAGATACCAGTCGAGCAGCAGCTCGGCCTCGATCAGATAGGCGTCGAGGTCGTAGACCGGCAGCGAATGCACCACCTGGGGCGCAACGAGGATCGCACTCGGCAATTCCTTGCCATGCAGTGCGGCCAGCACATCGACCGCGGCGGCGTAACGCTCCTCGATCGGCGCCGGCGGGTCGCCGGACACCACCGGCTCGGCACCGAGATCCTCGATGATGAGAAGGCCTTCAGCGAGCTCGGCCTCGTAGATTTGCGGCGTGGAGAAGCCGAGCTGGCGCAGCCCGTTCGCCATCGCGACGAACGGCACGATGTCCTCGGCGAGGTGGGCAATGGCGCTGTAGGGCTTGCCGTCACGGACCGGCGGGCCGTCGGGCCGCCGCGGCGAGTTCATCAGGATGGCGCGCTGCTCGCCGAGGCGGAGCCGCTCATAGCTGCGGGTCGAGGCGTCGCCCTGGATGCGCCGGCGCTCGGCTGCGCCGTAGCCGGAGGCGTCGAGGAAGCGCCGGATCGCGGGAATGCGCTCGGCCCGCGCGGCGAAGGCGCCATAGCCGGTGATGCGCGCCTTGCGCGCCTCCGGGCCGGCCTTGGGTTCGAGCGTGAACGCGATGTCGAGCCGATCCGGCGGCAGGAAGCCCGCGGCGCGGTCCGGCCATTCCAGCAGCACCACCGCCTCCTTCGGCAGGTCGTCGAAGCCGAGCTCGGCAAGCTCGCCCGGCCCCTCAAGGCGGTAGAGGTCGGCGTGCACCAGCGGAAACCGCGGCAGCTCGTAGTTCTGCATCAGCGTGAAGGTCGGGCTCGGCACCGCGATGTCCGGATTGTCGGCGAGCGCGCGGATCATGGCGCGGGCGAAGAAAGTCTTGCCGGCGCCGAGATCGCCCGACAGCGTCAGAAGGTCGCCGGGTTCCAGCACCGCCGCGATGTCGGTGACGAGCCGCACGGTGGCCTGTTCGTTGGCGAGCGCAACGGTGAAGCTCGATCCGCCGGCGGTGAGGGGAAGCATCGGCCTGTCCGTTCCGGTCGCCCGCGAGCGCGCGCGATTGCGAATCCATAAACCTGGCTTGGATGATCGGAAAGCCAGGGCTTGTGGATCATTGCGCATTATGTGGGCAGCTGCATCAATTTGTGCCCTTCAGAGAGCGCCGGGCATCGGCTCGCGATGCACGAAAAAAGCGCAGGATTTCAGGGCTCAGTGTGGATTTCGCTGTTGGCACGGTGATTGCTCCTCATCCGCTACGAAGCAAAAAGGAGCTGCAATGTCCTATCTCGTCCCTTCGGAATTCGTCACCAAGATGGTGGATGCCGGCGAATCCAAAGTCTTCATGTCCACCCGGGACACCGTGATCCGCGCCTACATGGCCGGCGCCATCCTGGCGTTGGCGGCCTGGTTTGCGATCACCATCAACGTGCAGACCGGCACGCCGATCATCGGAGCGGTTCTGTTCCCGGTCGGATTTTGCATGCTGTACCTGTTGGGCTTCGATCTGTTGACCGGCGTGTTCGTCCTCTCGCCCCTGGCGTTGCTCGACAAGCGGCCCGGCGTGACGATCGGCGGCGTTCTGCGAAACTGGGGCCTGGTCTTCCTCGGCAACTTTGCCGGCGCCCTGACCGTGGCCTTCATGATGGCGTTCATGACAACGTTCGGCTTCACGCAGGAGCCCGACAAGGTCGGCGCCGTGATCGGAAACATCGGCGAAGCCCGCACGCTCGGCTACGCGGCGCATGGCGCGGCCGGCATGGCGACGCTTGTTCATCCGCGGCATGCTGTGCAACTGGATGGTGTCGACCGGCGTAGTCGGCGCCATGATATCGACGACGGTGCCCGGCAAGGTCATCGCGATGTGGATGCCGATCATGGTGTTCTTCTACATGGTGTTCGAGCATTCCGTCGTGAACATGTTCCTGTTCCCGTCGGGGCTGATGCTGCACGCGAAATTCTCGATCATGGATTATTTCATCTGGAACGAGATTCCGACGGTGCTCGGCAACCTGGTCGGCGGCCTCGCCTTCACCGGCCTGACGCTCTACGCCACGCACATGATGACGGCGCCGAAGCGCGTGGTTGTCCCGGCGGCGCGTCTGGCGGCTTGATCTGATGTAGGATGGGAAGGGCCTCACCGATCGAGGTGGGGCCCTTTTCGTTTGGCCACTCGATGCCACGTGAACTCCGAATATCGGTCGGGCAGCATTCTGATAAAGGTCGCAAGGAGACCAATCAGGATTTTCACGGCGTCCTGATCCCGAAAGAGCCGCTGCTCAGCATGAAGGGCATCGCCATCGTCCTGGCGGATGGCATCAGCAGCAGCAACGTCAGCCAGATCGCCAGCGAGTCGGCCGTCAAAAGCTTCCTGACCGACTACTACTGCACGTCGGAATCCTGGTCGGTGAAGACGTCGGCGCAACGCGTGCTGGCGGCGACCAACTCGTGGCTGAACGCGCAGACCCGGCGCAGCCAGTTTCTCTACGAGAAGGACAAGGGCTACGTCTGCACGCTTCAGCGCGATGGTCATCAAGTCGACGACCGCGCATCTGTTTCATGTCGGCGACTCCCGGATCTATCGGCTCGCCGGCCAGGCTCTCGAGCAACTGACCGAGGATCATCGGGTCATCGTTTCGTCCGAGCAGAACTACCTCAGCCGCGCCTTGGGCATCAATCCGCAGCTCGAGATCGACCACCGGACGCTGCAGACTCGAAAAAGGCGATGTCTTCGTGCTGGCCACCGACGGCGTCTACGAGCATGTCGGGAGCCGCTTCATCGCCGCAACGATCCGCGACAACGGCGACGACCTCGACCGCGCCGCACGCATCATTGTCGAGCATGCCTACCAGCACGGCAGCCCGGACAACCTGACCATCCAGATCGTCCGCATCGACGAATTGCCGGACAGCGCGGCCAGCGAGGTGTTCGGGCAGGCGTCCGAGCTGCCGCCGCCTCCGCTCCTGGAAGCGAGGATGGTTTTCGATGGCTACCGGATCGTCCGGGAGGTGCACGGCAGCAGCCGGAGCCACATCTATCTGGCGGTCGACATCGAAAGCGACGCGCTGGTCATCATCAAGATTCCATCGATCGACCTGCGCGGCGATCCCGCCTACCTCAAGCGGTTCATGATGGAAGAGTGGGCCGCCCGCCGCATCGACAGCCCGTATGTGCTGAAGCCGCGCCTGCACTCCAGACGACGCAACTATCTCTACGTCGTCATGGAGTTCGTCGACGGGCAAACCTTGACGCAGTGGATGATCGACAACCCGAAACCGGACCTGGAGACCATCCGCGGCATCGTCGAGCAGATCGCCAAGGGCCTGGGCGCCTTTCACCGGCTGGAGATGCTGCATCAGGACATCCGGCCGGACAACATCATGATCGACAAGACCGGGACGGTGAAGATCATCGATTTCGGCTCGACCAAGGTCACCGGCGTTGTCGAGGCTGCGCCGTCCGCCGGCGGCAACGACGTTCTGGGGACCGTGCAGTACACCGCGCCGGAGTATTTCCTGGGCGAAGGCGGTACGCCGCGCTCGGACCAGTTCTCGCTGGGCGTCATCGCCTATCAGATGCTGACGGGAAAGCTGCCTTATGGCGCAGCAGGCTCGCGAAGGCGCAGAACGAGATCACAATTGAGGAAGCTGAAATACAGGTCCGCGCTCGACGACAATCGCGAGATCCCGGTATGGATCGACGGCATGCTGCAGCGCGCGGTGCATCCGGACCCGGCCAGGCGCTATGAGGAATTGTCGGAGTTCGTGTTCGACCTCCGTCACCCCAATCCGAAATATCTCAATCCCGCGCCGTTCCTCTGATGGAACGCAATCCATTGCTGTTCTGGAAATGCCTCTGCTTCATCCTGGCGTGCATCGTCGTGCTGCTGCTCGCCGGCCCACACCTGATGCGCTGACCGGCGAATTATGCCGCGGTGCGCTGCGGCTCGGCGTGCTGCTCGATCGGGAATTCGCAGATCACCGTGGTGCCCTGGCCGACCGCGGAGTCGAGCTGCACGATGCCGCCGTGCAGCTCGACGAACGAGCGCACGATCGACAGTCCGAGGCCCGCGCCGCGATGTTGCGAGCCCTGCGAGTGCGATTCGAACCAGTCGAACACCCGGTCCTGCACCTCGGGCGCGATGCCGGCGCCGTTGTCGACCACCGTGAAGACGACGGCGTCGGGCCGGCGCGCGGCCATCAGCGTGACGGTCGAGCCGGGCGGGGAGAAGCCGACCGCGTTGGCCAGCAGATTGAACAGCACCTGCCGCAGCCGCCGGTCGTCGGCGGTGAAACTGCCGATGTCGTCGGCCGCGTGGATGTCGAGCGTGATGTCGTCCTTGATCAGGCGGTCGCGGATGCCTTCGGCGGCGGCGTGCATGGTGCGGCGGATGTCGACCGAGCCGAGATTGAGCCGCATCGCGCCGGCGTCGATGGTGGCCAGATCGAGGATGTCGTTGATGATCGCGAGCAGCGCGTTGGTCGAGGTGTTGATGTAGCCGAGATACTCGCGCTGCTTGGCGTTCAGCGAGCCGAGGCTTGGCTCGCTCATCAGCGAGGCGAAGCCGATGATGTTGGTGAGCGGCGAGCGGAGCTCGTAGGACACATGGTGGACGAAATCCACCTTGAGTGCGTCGGCCGCCTCCAGCGCTTCGTTCTTCTCGCGCAGCGCCCGCTCGACATTGATGGTGTCGGTGACGTCGAGAAACGCGATCAGCGTGGCGCCGTCGGGCAGCGGCACCGTGATCAGGTCGGCGACGCTGCCGTTGCGGAGCTCAAGCCGGCTCTTGACCACGTCGCGGCTTTCGATCGCCGTCACCGTGCCGTGCAGCGCTCGCCAGAGCGCGTCATCGTCGTACAGCGCCTTGCACCAGCCGATCACCGCCTCGATGTGCGGCCGCCCTGCGAGCGCCGTGCCGTCGAGCCGCCACATGTCGGCGAAGGCGGGGTTGTGCAGGCGCAGCCGGCCGTCGCTGCCGAACACCGCGACCGCCTCCGCCAGGTTGTCGAGTGTCTCGCCCTGGACGCGGATCAGCGCATCGTAGCGCCGCACCATGTCGAGGCGCTCGGTGACGTCCTCGAACAGGTAGATCACGCCGCCCTGCGGGTTCGGCGTGGTGACGACGCGGATGGTGCGGCCGTCCGGCAGGTGCCAGAGGTCCTCGGCGGCTTCGGTCGCGCGATAGGCCTCGTGCAGCGCCGCCTTCCACTCGCGGAAGTCTTTCTCCTCGGGCAGCTTGCGGCTGGAGCGGAGCTGGTCGAGCACGGCGGAATCGGTCGGCGTCTGGTCGAGGAAGCCGGTGTCGAGGTCCCACAGCGAGCGATAGGCGGCGTTGTAGAAGCTCAGCCGCCCCTCTGCGTTGAAGATGGCGACGCCGGTGGCGAGTTGGTCAAGGGTGCGGCGGTGGGCGTCATTGAGGCGGGTCAGCTCGGCCCGCATCGTCTCCACCTCGGTGGCGTCGATGCCGATGCCGGCGCTGCCGTGGCGGGTCGGCACGTCGAGCACGTCGAAATTGCGCCTGGAGCCGGCGACGATGGCCGGGGTGCGGACGACGTAGTTCTTGGCCGCGGCGCGGGCGCGGCTCGCCTCGTCGCGGGCGACCCGGGTGAGCAGTTCCACCGAACGCGTCAGCGCATCGGCCGCATCCTTGGCCTCGACGGCGCGTGCGTAGGCCGGGTTAACGAAGGTCAGTGCGCCTGCGATGTCGCGCGCCCACACCGGCTGCGGCAGCGCCTCAATCAGGGTGCGGAGCGATTCCGATTCATGGACCAGCTTCTCATGGCGGGCGTTGAGCTCGGCGAGCTCCCGCTTCAGCCCGCTGGCGTCGCGCAGCCGCAGCACGGCACGGCCGCCGATGGCGCGGCCATCGGCCTCGATGGCGCGCCCCGCCAGCGTTACCAGTTGCATCGAGAAGCCTTCGCCGCGGGCGCGGAGCGCATCGACGGAATGCTCCATCGCCTGCGCCTTGTCGGGTTCGAGCCAGGCGCCGAACGCCAGCGCCTTCTGCGGCACCGACCCGGTGACCACCAGCGTGCTATCGCCGATGATGTCGGGCTCGTTGCCGGCGGCGGCCCAGGACACCAGGATCTGTGGCTCCGACATCAACAGTGCATGGAAGCGGTCGCGCTCGGCCGTGAGCGTCATGATCTCGTCGCGCGAGGCTTGGTCGGCGGTCGCGGCACGCAGCCGTGTGCGCACCAGCATGATCGCGGTGACCACGGCAAACGCCAGCACGCCCACGGTGAGTGCGACGGCGGCAAGATCGTTGCGGCCGAGTTCGGCGAACGTATCGAAATAGCGGTCGAAGTATTGCAGGCCGGCAAGTTCGGCGTGCGCGCTGAGGGTCATGGCGCCAAGCAACGGCGCGGCGGCCGCGAGGATCGCGAAGAATCCCCGTCGTCGCGGCTGAGCACGATGTGTCCCGCCCGTGGTCCGGACGATTTCCGCCATTCCCGATGTGCCCCTGCGCAGCCGGCGCCGGCTTTGACGGCCGCGAATCACGAGGACTGTATGGACAAGGGAATCGCCCCGAAAGAGTCCAGACCGTGAACGATGGCGATGGCGGCCCGGTGTGGCCGGATGGACTCGCGTTTCAGATGGAGGGGTCGCGCAGCGGCTCGGCCTTGCGCACCAGTTCATCGAGGCTGATTTTGTTCAGCGCCGCGGAGAACGCGCGCTCTGCCTGGCCGATCGCCGGCATCACCACGTCGTTCAGCAAGGCGGAGCCGGCGGCCGGATCGCCGGCGTCCTCGATGGTGCCGGCGGCGCGAAGGATGTCGTCGGCCGTGATGCGGCGCCGCTCGCGGGCGAGTTCGTAGCCGCCGCGCGGCCCGCGGATGCCCTTCAGGATGCCGACCCGGACCAGGGCCTGCAGCACCGGCTCCAGATGACGGGCGGGGAGGGCGTGGCGGGCGGCCAATGCCTTCGCGGATACCGGATGGCCCCGGCCATGAAGGGCGACGTCGATGACTGCAGCAATCGCGAGAAGTCCCTTGCGGGAAAGCAGCGCCATGCGGGGACCGCGTTCGTTATACCGTATAACGGTATGATATTACGGCCGGTTTTTCCGCTTTTTGTCAATTGGCCCTTTGCCGGTGGAGCCGAAGCCCCCCGCGCCGCGCCTTGTTTTATCGAGCTTTTTCGCCTGTGAAAGCTGTGCGCGAAGGACCGGCGCGACAACGAGCTGGGCGATCCGTTGGCCTCGCTCAACCGCAAATGATTCGCTGCCCAAATTCACAAGAATTACGTGTATTTCCCCCCGATAGTCGGAGTCTATCGTGCCGGGACTGTTCAGCACGGTGATGCCATGACGCGCCGCGAGTCCCGAGCGCGGACGCACCTGGCCTTCGGTGCCACGCGGAAGTGCGACGGCGATCCCGGTCGGGATTTGCGCGCGGGCGCCGGGCGCGATCGTTACGGGCGCGACTGTCGGCACCGCCGCCATCAGATCGAGGCCGGCGGCGCCGGCGCTCTGGTAGGCGGGCACCGGCAGATCGGCGCCGTGCGGCAGCCGGGTGAATTTGATTCGCGGCGATTTCATTTCGTCTGATCCAGAGCGGCGGCGATTCGCGTCGACGAGCAAAGCCGCAACCTCGCTCTTGGATTGCGGCGGCCAGTTCTCGACGTTGTCCGCGGTGACGAGATGGATGGTGTTGCTGTCGCCGCCCATGATGCCGGTTTCCGGCGACACGTCGTTGGCGAGGATCCAGTCGCAGCCCTTTCGCGCAAGCTTGGCCTTGGCATGCTCGATGACGTGCTCGGTCTCGGCGGCGAAGCCGATCACCAGCTTCGGCCGCCGCGATTTGAGATGAGCGACGGTGGAAAGAATATCCGGATTCTCGACCAGCGCGAGCTCGGGTGCCTGCTTGCCGGTCTTCTTGATCTTCTCGCGGCTGTTCGATGCGGTTCGCCAGTCGGCAACCGCCGCTGCGAACACCGCGACGTCAGCCGGCAGGTTCGCTTCCACGGCCGCGAGCATGTCGCGCGCGCTCTCGACCTTCACGACCTTCACGCCACGGGGATCGGGAACGTTCACCGGGCCGGACACCAGCGTCACCTCGGCGCCCGCCAAAGCCGCGGCTTCGGCGATGGCATGGCCCTGCTTGCCGGACGAGCGGTTGGCGATGTAGCGGACCGGGTCGATCGGCTCATGGGTCGGCCCGGAGGTGACCAGCACGCGAACGCCAGCCAGCGCGTCGGAATTCACCGCGAGCAGCGCCTGAACGGCGGCGACGATCTCCAGCGGCTCGGCCATCCGGCCGGTGCCGGCCTCGCCGCTCTCGGCCATCTCGCCGGCGTTGGGGCCGACCAGTGTCACGCCGTCGGCCACAAGCTGCGCGAGATTGCGCCGGGTCGCGTTGTTGCTCCACATCTGCGGGTTCATCGCGGGCGCCAGCAGGATTTTCTTGTCGGTCGCCAGCAGCACCGCGGAAGCGAGATCGTCGGCCAGCCCGTTCGCCATCTTCGCCATCAGATCGGCGGTGGCCGGCGCGACAACGACGACGCTCGCGTCGCGGGCGAGCCTGATGTGCCCGACATCGAATTCGGAATGAGCGTCGAACAGGTCGAGGAACGGATGCTCGCCGGCGAGCGCGCCGACCGACAGCGGCGTGATGAACTTCTGCGCGGCCTCCGTCATCACCACGCGGACGCCGATGCTGCGCTCGCGAAGCCGGCGGATCAGGTCGAGCGATTTGTAGGCGGCGATGCCGCCGCCGATGATCAGAAGGACGCGCGCCGCCGCGTCAGGTCGGCGCTCGGCCGGACCGGCCGCGGGGCTCGGCGCGAAACTGTCGCCGTCGGCGGCGGCGCTCCGCAGGATGGTGCGCACCTCGTCCTCGACCGAACGGCCATTCCTGGCGGCGCGCAGCCGCAGCCGCTTCTTGAGCTGGTCGTCGAGTTGCCGGACCGTCAGGCTGGCCATGGCGTAGCCTAGCTGATGATTGCGTTGCAATCAATGCAATCATTAGCGCAGCAGCAGCCACACCACCCAGGCCAGCAGGGCTGCGATCGTCCACAGCGCCACCACAGTCCAACGGCTCCGCCTCGCCTCGGCTTGGCCGATGGCGGCGACCGTCTCGGGGGCCAGCACGAGGCCGTCGCGGGTGATCGCGTCAAGTTGTTCGACTAGAACTGCGCCGCGCGTCATCAGGCCCGGCACGCCGGCGAGGAAGCTCGTGGCGCCTGGTGCGGCGTCCTCGATCCGCCCGGCCGGGCCGAGATGACGCTCCATCCATTCGCGCACCACCGGCTCCGACACCGTCCACATGTCGAGCTTGGGATCGAGCGAGCGCGCCACGCCCTCGACCACCACCATGGTCTTCTGCAGCAGCAGCAGCTCCGGCCGCGTCCGCATGTCGAACAGGCTGGTGACCTCGAACAGCAGCATCAGCAGCTTGGCCATCGAGATTTCGTCGGCGGCGCGGCTGTGGATCGGCTCGCCGATGGCGCGGATCGCCTGGGCGAAATTCTCCACCGAATGATGCGCCGGCACGTAGCCCGCCTCGAAATGCACCTCGGCGGTGCGGTGATAGTCGCGGGTGATGAAGCCATGCAGGATCTCGGCGAGGAAACGGCGCTCCTTGGGGCCGAGCCGGCCCATGATGCCGAAGTCGACGAACGTCAGCTTGCCGCTGGCGTCGACGAACAGATTGCCGGGATGCATGTCGGCGTGGAAGAAGCCGTCGCGCAGCGCGTGGCGCAGGAAGGTCTGGATCACCGCGCGCGCCAGATGCTTGAGGTCGAAGTTCTTGGCCTCCAAGGTCGCGCGGTCGTGCAGCGGCGTGCCGTCGATCCATTCCAGCGTCAGCACGTCCTTGCCGGTGCGGTCCCAGTCCACCGTCGGCACACGGAAATCCGGATCGGCCTTGGTGTTCTCCGCCATCTCCGACAGCGCGGCCGCCTCGAGCCGCAGGTCCATCTCGATGGCGACCGAGCGGCGCAGCGTGTTGACGGCTTCGATCATGCGCAGCCGCCGCGCCTCCGCCGACAGGTTCTCGGCCTGCCGCGCGGCGAAATTCAGCGCGTCGAGATCGACTCTTGAAGCGCCGCTCGACATCCGGCCGCAGCACCTTCACGGCGACCGGCTTGCGGCCCTCCGGGGTGACGACCTCGGCGCGATGCACCTGGGCGATCGAGGCCGCCGCCACCGCCGGGCCGAACGCGGCGTAGGCGTCCTTGAGCGGCTTGCCGAGCGCGCCGGCGACCACTGCCTCGGCCTGATCTTGAGGGAACGGTGCCATCTTGTCCTGCAGCAATTCCAGGTCGCGGGCGAGCGTGATGCCGACCACGTCGGGCCGCGTCGCCATGAACTGGCCGAGCTTGACGTAAGTCGGGCCAAGCCGGGTCAGCGCCGTCGAAAGACGATGCCCAGGGCTGACGCTGGTCGGCCGCTCGATCAGGCGGGCGAGCTTGACGCCGATCTGCGCCGGCCACGGCAGCGGCGACGGATCGACAATCGCAAACACGCCCTCGCGCGCAAACACGAAGCCGGCGCGGCCGAGGCGTGTGAGATGGGAGAGCGCAGCGATCACAACCGCCAGCCGGAGTGCAGCGCCACCACGCCGCCGGTCATCGACTGGTGCGAGACGCGGCGAAAGCCCGCGGCGCGAATCATGTCGGCGAATTTCTCGGGCCGCGGGAATTTGCGGATCGACTCGACCAGGTAGCGATAGGACTCGGCGTCGCCGGTGACGGCGCGGCCGATCGCAGGGATGACGTTGAACGAGTACGCATCGTACAGCCGGTCGAGGCCGGGCAGATCGACCGAGGAGAACTCCAGGCAAAGGAAGCGCCCGCCAATCCGCAGCACGCGATGAATTTCGCGAGAGCGCCACGTCGATGCGCGGCACGTTGCGGATGCCGAACGCGATGGTGACGGCGTCGAAGCTTTTGTCGGGCAACGGCAGCGCCTCGGCGTTGGCTTCGATGAATGCGATGTCGTGCCGGGTCTTCGCCACGCGCTCGCGGCCGACCGCGAGCATCTCGGCGTTGATGTCGGCGACGGTGATGCGGGTGCCGGGCCCGGCCCGCTCGGCGATGCGGAAGGCGACGTCGCCGGTGCCGCCGGCGAGATCGAGGACGTTGAAGCTGGTGTCACCCTTTGGCGGGTTGACCGCCGTGACCAGCGCCTCTTTCCAGCCGCGGTGCAGGCCGCCCGACATCAGGTCGTTCATCAGGTCGTAGCGCCGCGCCACCGAATGGAACACGTCGTCGACCAGCGCCTGCTTGTCGGCAAGCGGCACGCGGCGGTTGCCGAAATCAGTCTCGGGCGTGTTGGCAGGCATCGGAAAGTCCTTTGTGGACAGGACCATAGCGCGAAGAGGGCGGGGAGGCTATGTCTGAGCACCCGGGACACGAGGCCTTGAATGCCCGAACTTCCTGAAGTCGAGACCGTGCGGCGTGGGCTTGCCCCCGTGATGGAAGGGGCGCGCTTCGACGAGGTGGTGGCGAACCGCGGCGATCTGCGCTGGCCGCTGCCCAAGGACTTCGTCAAACGCATCAAGGGCCAGACCGTCAGCGGCCTCGGCCGCCGGGCCAAGTATCTGCTGGCCGACCTGTCGTCGGGCGAGGTGCTGGTGATGCATCTCGGCATGTCGGGCTCGTTCCGCGTGGCGCTGGACGACGGCGAGACGGTGGCCGGCAACTACTATCACGACCGCTCCAAGGACACGGCGCACGACCACGTGGTGTTCCGGATGTCGTCGGGGGCGACCATCCGCTTCAACGATCCGCGCCGGTTCGGCTCGATGAAGCTCGTCGCGCGGGACAAGCTCGACGAGGAGCCGCAGTTGCGCGGGCTTGGCCCCGAGCCGCTCGGCAACGAATTCAGCGCGGCGCTGCTGGCGCAGGCATGCCAGGGCAAGAACACGTCGCTGAAGGCTGCGCTGCTGGACCAGACCGTGGTGGCCGGACTCGGCAACATCTACGTCTGCGAGGCGCTCAACCGCGCGCTCATTTCGCCGAAGCGCAAGGCCTCCACCATCGCGACGCGAAAGGGCGAGCCGACCGAGCGCGCGGAAAAACTCGTCGACGCGATCAAGACCGTGCTCAACGAAGCGATCAAAGCCGGCGGCTCGTCGCTGCGCGACCACCGCCGCACCGACGGCTCGCTCGGCGACTTCCAGCACAATTTCCGGGTCTATGATCGCGAGGGCAAAGCGTGTCCGACGCGCGGCTGCAATGGCAAGATCAAGCGGCTGGTGCAGAACGGCCGATCGACGTTTTTTTGTCCGGTGTGCCAGAAGTAGCCGCGCCGCCCGGAAAGATCAGCGACTTGATCACCACCGGCACCGCCCCCGAGGCTTCCAGCATCGTGCCGATGTCGATGTAGTCGAACTCCTTCAGCTCCAACCCGTCGATCGACACCACCGGCATTCTTGAGCTTCATCTCCTCGTGCAGATGGATGCCGAGCAGTCCGCCGACATCGCCGTCGCCGGCCAGCACCAGCGGGTGGCCGTTCTTGAGAATGCTCGAAAGCCCCTCGACCACGCCGCGGCAGAACGCATCGAGGCGCTGGAATGTCGCCGAGCCCTGCCACGGCACGAACACCGCGACCGGCTGCTCGCCGCCGTTGAGATCGAGCCGCTTGAGCATCGCCTGCGTCTCGCGCGCCACCGCGGCGGGATCGATGGTCTCGCCACCGAGTGGCAGCGGCGGCGCGATCACCGGCACGTTGCGGAGCGGCACCGCGCTCATCGGCGCCACATAGATCGTGCTGCCGCTCAGCTGGATGGTGTATTGCGAGGCGCCGACCACGGTGGCGCGGATGCCTTCGAGCGAGGGCTCGAGCTGCGGGCAGAACGCTTCGACGCGCGCTCGAATCTCGGTGGCGAGCAGCGGCCCGAGGTCGCCGAACTTCTTCGCCTCGTTGCCATAGATGAACTCCGACACGCCGCCGGAAAACTGGATCTGGCCGACGTCGTGCTTTTGGGCGAGGGGTTCGGTGCGGAGCAGGCTCGCGCCTTGCAGTTTGGGATCGCCGCCGCGCATCGTCTCGAACAATTTGTCGGCCATCAGCCCGGCGATGGCGCGGCCCTGGTCGAGCGTCAGCATGTCGCCCGGCTTCAAATCGAGCCCGAGCTCTTTGCCGTAGCGTCGTCCGGCGTCCTCCACCCGCGTGATTTTTCCATCGGGCTCAAGGCACACCAGCCGCGCGCCGACATCGACCGCGGCAATGTCGATTACCTTGCCGTCGGCGCACACCGCGATCTTCGAGGTGCCGCCGCCGACATCGACGTTCATCACCACGCATTCGTCGCGGATCGAGCGCGCCGCGGCGCCCGATCCGTAGGCCGCCATCACCGTTTCCAGGCTGTCGCCGGCCGAGACCGCGACCAGCTTGCCGGCCTGCTTGGCGAACAGGTCGCCGATGGCGCGGGCGTTCTTCCGCTGCACCGCGACCCCGGTGAGGATCAGCGCCCCGGTGTCGATCTCGTCGGGGTCGACCTTGGCATCCTCGTACTCTTTCTTGATGAACGCGCCGAGCGCGTCGGCGTCGATGGTGTTCTCGGCGGAGTACGGCGTCAGCAGGATGTCGGAGGCGTAGAACGTCTCGCGCTCGGACACCACATAGCGGCTGTCGAGCCGCTCCAGCACGATCCGCGAGAACACCAGGTGCGAGGTCGACGAGCCGATGTCGACGCCGACGCTGAGCACGACGATCTCGTCCTCGCCCTCCAGCGAGCGGCCGGTCGAGGAGAAGAAAACGCGGCCGCCTTGGTTGTCGTCGGTCATTTGTCCGGACTTGTTCGCCGCATTGACAAGCGGCTGTTGCCTGGGCTCATAACCCATTACAGGGCGTGGAACGTCAAGGCCGAAGTTCATGCGACGATTTTCATTCGCAATCCTGATGCTGCTCGCGAGCCTCCCGACAGCGGCCATGAGCCAGCAATCGGTCGAGGATTTCTACCGCGGCAAGAAGCTCGACATGATCATCGGCTATTCGTCGGGCGGCACCTACGATCTCTACGCGCGGCTGGTGGCGCGCTATCTCGGCAACTACATTCCCGGCAAGCCGCTGATCGTGCCGCGCAACATGCCGGGCGCGGGAAGTCGCGCGGCGGCGAACTGGGTCTACAACGTCGCGCCAAAGGACGGCACCGTGCTGGCGACCGCCGACCAGTCGCTGTCGCTGCAACAGGCGATCGGCGACAAGCGGATCAACTTCGACACCACCAAGTTCATCTACATCGGCAACCCGAACATCGAGAACAACACCACCGTGGCGTGGGCTGCCTCGGGCATCAAGACCATCGACGACGCCAAGAGCCGCGAGGTGACCGCAGGCGCGACCGGCGGCTCGACCTCGTCGCAATATCCGAAGGCGATGAACGTGCTGCTCGGAACCAAATTCAAGATCGTGCTGGGTTATCCCGGCGGCAACGATGTCAACCTGGCGCTGGAGCGCGGCGAGGTCGAGGTGCGCGGCTCCAACAGTTGGACCTCGTGGAAAGCGACGCGGCCGGACTGGATCGCCGAGCACAAGATCAACATCCTGGTGCAGATCGGGCTGGCCAAGGCCGTCGACCTGCCGGACGTTCCGCTGTTGATGGATCTTGCGGCCAACGAAGGCGATCGTCAGCTTCTTCGCGTGCTGTCGTCCTCGACCCATATCGGCCGGCCGATCTTCACCGCGCCGGGGGTTCCCGCCGAGCGGGTCGAAGCGCTGCGCAAGGCGTTCGACACGATGACGCACGATCCGGCGTTCATCCAGGAAGCCAAGCGCGAAAAGTTCGACATCGACCCGTCGACTGGCGCATCGATGCAGCAGACCGTCGACGAGATGATGGCGATCCCGAAGGCGCAGAGCGAGCGGCTGCGTCAGATCATCGAGTGAGACCGACATGAGCATCCCGGAAGACAGGCCGCCGCCGGCGGTCGGCGTCTATTGGATCAATGAAGACGACTACCCGGCGCTGCTGCGGATTTTCGCCGACGGCAACAAGCTGCCGCGCGGCTGGGACCGAGTGGCTGAAAATGGCCGAGGAAATGGAGCGGGGCCTCAAGGCCTATGGTCATCCCGTCATGCGCGTGCGCATCGATCCGAGCACCTTTCCGGATTGGTGCGCGGCGCAGGGCACGAACACCGGCAGCGAAGGCCGCAAGCGTTTTGTCGCGGCGGCCGTTGCCGATCGATACGGCGATCAGCGCTGACGGAGCGCTACTCCTTCGGCAGTTCGCCCTTGTAGTTCTTGTCGTAGTACTCCGGCCGCATCCGGTTCTCGACGCCTTCGCTGACGAGGCGCGCGTCGTATTCCTTCTTGATGTACGGGTCTTCCATCCAATACGGGATGGCGCTGCCGCCCTCGGGAATATCCATCGCGGTGTAGTCGATGTGCTGCTCGCCGGGCGGGCCCGGCTCGCGGCCCGGATTGTGCGGACCGAACCATGCGGTCAGCCGGAGCGGCTCCTTCGAGGCGCCGAAGTGCTGGTGGAACCAGCGGGCGCCGCCGGGCGCCGCCGAGACGAGGCCAACCGGCTCGTAGTCGACGCGCTTGATCTGGTCCTGGTGGCCGGTCTCCCAGGGATTGACGCCGAGACGCTCCGGCCACGTGTAGGTGTAGCCTTTGCCCTTGATGCAGACGAGCACGGCCGCGCTGGTGTGCGCGTGCGCCTTGGAGTAGCGGCCGTTCTCGTGCTGGCCGATCCAGAGATAGAACGTGTTGCCGGTCATGAATGGCTCGACCCGGCGGAAGCCCGGTGAGCGGCGGTTGTCGAGCGGCAGGTCGCAGTTGACGATGTCGGGCACGAAGTTCGTTCGCCGCATGGCGAGCCCGCGCACCGGATCGGGCTCGATGTCGTCCTTGTACTTGTAGAAGTCGTCGGCGCCCGAGAAGCGGTCGCGGAACTGGTACGGATTGTCGAACACCGCGCCGACGTTGTTGATGAGGTTCATCACGTTCGGCGCCGTAGTGCCGCCGAGCAGCAGGGCCGGCGACGACGACGCGTTGACGAGGCGATGCATCGCATTCACGGGAATCGAGAACAGCGAGCCCTTCTGCCATTCGAACACGTGGCGCTTGGAATCGTTGTCGAGCCAGACTTCGGTGGTGCCGCGGCCTTCGACGACGAAATAGATTTCCTCGTAGATGTGCTTTTCGGGATTGAGCGCGCCGGCGCCCGGCACCTCGATGACGTAGTTGCCCCATTTGCCTTCGGTGCCGTGGAGCTGGATGTAGCTGCCGCGGCCGCCGGTCCGTTTCCATGGTGCCAGCGGCAGGTTCTGCACCTTGCTGATGCCGATGTCGCGGAACACCGGAATGCCCTCGGCTTCCATGAACTGGTCGTAGGGCGTCTTCGGCCGGCCGAACTTGCCGAAGCCGGCGCGCTTGCCGCCGGTCGGCTCATGCCAGTGGGTCGCGCCTGGAACGTCATGCATGTTCTTTTTCCTCCGCGGCCAGCGTCTTGCCGCCGGTGCCTTCGAACTCGGCCTCGTAGGCCTTGTCCATCTTCGAGGACAGGCCCTGCTTGGCGAGCTCCTTCTCGAAATCCTTGCGGGTCTCGGGATTCTCGTCGGCGTAGTCGATCTGGTCGCCACCGAGCCGCTTGCTGATCCACGCCTTCGGCACGCCCTGGGCGTTCCGGATCGCGACGCCCTCGTGCTTGAAGGCGAGATAGCGCGCCGGCGTGGTGCCGGTGTTGAAATGCTGATGCAGCCACATGTTCGGCGGCACGATCATGGTGCCGACCTCCCACTTGTAGTAGCGCGGCTCGTCGCCCTCCGGCCACATCAGCGAATAGCCTTCGCCGCGACAGGATGATGACGTGTGCGCCCGGCCCGTGGGCGTGCGCCTTCTTGTAGGTGCCGATCGGGAACTGCGAGATGTGACTGTTCAGCGACGACTTGGCGAAGTTGAAGCGGATGTGGCCGCCGCCCGCGCCGCGCTCCTTCGCGGAGATGAGCGGCAGGTTGACCGCGTCCGGCACGAAGTTGGTGGTGAGCAGGAAGCCCTTGGTCTCGTCCTTGGCCGAGAAGTAGTCCGGCTCGCCGTTGAAGCGGCCCTTGAAGTCGTACTTGGTGCCGAAGATGAAATCCAAGTCCTCGTAGAGATTGATGACGATCGGCGCGTTGGTCACCGAGACGAACCGCGCCGGATCGCGGCCCGAGCCGTTGAAGTGCTGATGCATGCAGTTCAGCGGAATGGCGAACAGCGCGCCGGCCTTCCACTCGAAGGTGATGCGCTGGCCGGCGTCGTTCCACACCGTGGTCGAGCCGC
The DNA here is from genome assembly GCA_963785665.1 of uncultured Alphaproteobacteria bacterium. Classification (GTDB taxonomy): domain Bacteria; phylum Pseudomonadota; class Alphaproteobacteria; order Rhizobiales; family Xanthobacteraceae; genus Z2-YC6860. Next base: position 40,096 of record CAWAWF010000004.1, on the reverse strand, counting down.
GGCCCGACAGGATCATGATGGTCTCTTCGAACAACTGCCGCTGCGGCGCCAAGGTCTTGCCCGGCGGGATCTCGCAGACGTAGCAGTCGTTCGAGGTGCGCGACGCCTCGTGGTTCATGAACACGCCGGAGCCGCCGCGCCGCGCCCAGGGCTTCAGTTCGACGGTGTTGAGATTCTGCACGTAGGTCGAGCTGATCAGGTCGAGCCCCTCGCTCTTCACCCAGCGGGTGTAGGGCGTCTCTTTTTCGGCCGCGAATTTCTTCGCGAACTCGTCGGAAACGATGGCGTCCTTGGCCATGGGTCCTCTCCGAATGGAACGCAGGCGGAGCCCGGGAGTTGCGGGCGGCCCGTGTTCTTGTATGTGGAACGACGTTCCAGGATTTGCCGCAAGCTACCATCGCCGTTCCGGCGCGCGCAAACGCTGCGGCAATGAGACAGCCGCCGGGCGGTGACAATTCCTCGCCCTGCGTGCCAAGATCGCGCCCATCACAAAAGCCATGGGGAACGTGACGATGAAGGTTTCGGCGCGGAAATTCGCTGTTTGTCTGTCCGGCGGCGCCGCGATCGCGTTGGCGGTCGGGTCGCTGGGCGTGTCTGCCGAAACCTATCCGGCCCACAACGTCACGGTGATTATCCCGTTTGCGCCGGGCAACGCCAACGACATCACCGGGCGCATCCTGTTCGAGCAACTCGGCAAGCAGGTCGGCCAGGCCTTCATCATCGACAACCGCGGCGGGGCCGGCGGCACCATCGGCGTCGGCCAGGCCGCCCGCGCCACGCCGGACGGCTACACCATCCTGTTCCACTCGGCCTCGTTCAGCTCGGCGTATGTGACGCACAAGACGCTGCCCTACGACACGTTCAAGGATTTCATCGCGGTGGCGCCGGCCGGCATTTCGCCGAGCGTGCTCGTGGTGTCGCCGTCGAGTGGCTACAAAACCGCCGCCGATCTGGTCGCCGCCGCCAAGGCGAAGCCCGGTGCGCTCAACTTCGCCTCTGCCGGGCATCGGCGCGGCTTCGCATCTCGCCGCGGAAAAATTCAACGTCGCCGCCGGCATCAAGTCCCAGCACGTGCCGTTCAAGGGACCGGTCGAGGCTTTGACCGAAGTCATGGCCGGACGGATCGACTACTACTTCCTGCCGATCGCGCCCGCGCTCGCGCTGATCAAGGACGGCAAGGTGAAGGCGCTTGCCGTCAGCTCCGACAAGCGCGCGCCATTGCTGCCGGACGTGCCGACCACCAGCGAGATCGGATACCCGAAAGCGGCCTACGCGTTCTGGAACGGCGTGTTCGTGCCGGCGAAGACGCCCGCCGACATCGTCAAGAAGCTTTACGACGAGACGACCAAGGCGGTTGAGGAGCCTGCCGTGAAAGCCCGGCTGGCGACGCTCGGAATTGCCCCGCTGACGATGTCGCAGCCGGAGTTCCAGAAATATTTCGAGGCGGACGTCAAGGAAACCGATGTGCTCGCCAAGGCGGCCGGCATCGAGAGGCAATAGAGCCTGTCGCGACGGGGAGGGCCCATGAAACGATTGCTTTTGCTGGTGGTGACCGCCGCGGCGCTCGCCGCGGTCACCGCGCGGGCGGCTGACAAATATCCAAGCCATCCGATCCGGGTCATGGTGCCGTTCGGCGCAGGTTCCGCGACCGACATCGTGATCCGCATCGTCGGCGAGCAGTTCCGGCAAATCACCGGCCAGTCATTTGTCGTCGAGAACAAGCCCGGCGTGAACGGCCTCCTCGCCATCGAGGAAATGTTGAAAGCCCCGGCCGACGGCTACACCCTTGAGGTCGGCAACGCCGGCACCAACGTGCTGTCGCCGATCATCTACAAGAGCAAGTTCAAGTTCGACTATGGCAGCGAGGTCACCGTGGTGACGCGGCTCGGCGAGGTCCCGCTGATCCTGGCCGCAACCACCAAGGACTTCGAGCCGAAGACATATGCCGAGCTGATCGCCTATGCGAAGGCTCATCCGGGCGATGTGCGCTATGCCAGCGTCGGCGCCGGCAGCAACAACCACTACGACACCGAAGCCTTCGCGCAGTGGGCAGGCATCAAGCTCTACCATGTGCCGAACAAGGGCGGCGGCGGCGCCATCACCAACGACGTGGTGCGCGGCGACGTCCACATCGTCCTGGTCAACGCCGCAAGCTCGGCCGGTTTGGCCAAGGCCGGGTTGATCCGCGTGCTGGCGGTGATGGCCGATCAGCGGCTGCCGGATTATCCCGACGCGCCGACCCTGAAGGAGCTTGGCTATGCCGCCGGAGAAGGGCTCTGGTCCGCGCTCTATGCGCCGGCCCATACCCCGCACGATGTGCTCGAGACGCTGCACCGGGCCACTGTGGCGGCGTTGAAGACCGAGGCGGTCCAGACCACGTTCGGCAAGCAGATGATCAAGGCCGTCCCCGACGCGTCGCTGGCCGATGCCCAGGCGTGGGACAAGCGCGAAACCGCGCACTGGAAGGACCTGACCGAGCGGGTGAAAATCGAACCCCCGCAGTAACGCCGGGCCAGGAATCCAAGTGCCACCATCGCCGCGCGGCAAGCGCGGCGGAAATGTGCCAGAACCATCGGATGGATTTCGACGACGCCTTCCGCGCCCGGCTGCGCGAGCTGCTGATCTGGCGCCGCGACGTCCGGCGATTTCAGCCCGATCCGCTGCCGGCGGGGACGCTGGAGCGGCTGATCGAGCTGGCCTGCCTCGCGCCATCGGTGGGACTGAGCCAGCCGTGGCGCTTCGTCATCGTCGACGACGCCGCGCGCCGCCGCGCTGTGCTGGAGAACTTTCGCTCGGCCAACGCCGATGCGCTGAAGGACTACGAGGGCGATCTTGCCGCCCGCTATGCGCGGCTCAAGCTCGCCGGCCTTGAGGAAGCGCCCGCTCAGCTTGCCATCTTCGCCGATCCGGCGACTCCGGCAGGCCACGGCCTCGGCCGCCGCACCATGCCGGAGATGGCGGAGTATTCGGTGGTTGCCGCCATTGTCACGCTGTGGCTCGCCGCGCGCGCCGAAGGCATTGGCATGGGCTGGGTCTCGATCCTGACGCCGGCCGGCATCAACGCGCTGCTCGACGTGCCGGAGACGTGGCGGCTGGTCGGCTACTTCTGCCTCGGCTATCCGCAGGGCGACGACATTGTCCCTGAACTGGAGCGCGACGGCTGGGAGCAACGGCAAGAGGCCGGTGCGTTTGTGCTGCGGCGCTGAGCCTTACGGCGACACCTCCTCCAGCACGCGGCCTTTCGTCTCGATCGCGAACGCGCCGGTGATGACGGCGGCGACGAGGGCCGCGGCCGCGAACATCCAGAACACCGATGGCAGGCCGCCGGCGATCATGTAGCCCACCGCGACCGGCCCGATCATCGAGGCAAGCCGCAGCCATGCGGTGGCGGTGCCGACGCCGAGTGCGCGGACGCGGGTCGGGTAGAGCTCGGGCGTGTAAAGGAAAGCCCCGATGTTGATGGTGCTGATGAAGAAGTACGCGATCGCAACATAGGTCAGCACCTGATCGGCGCTGGGCTGCGGCTGCATCGCCAAGATGCCGAGGCTCACCGCAGCCGCGGCGAACGACACCGCGAAATATGGCCGCCGTCCGACATGGTCGATGGTCAGCGCACAGATGAAGGTGCCGACGAAGCCCGCCGCCTGGATGATCAGCCCGTAGCGCAGCGAGACATCCAGCGGCAGCTTGAACACGGTGCGGAAGATCGTGGTGAGCCAGATCACCAGCCCGTAGTTGACGAAATACGCCGCGGCCCAGATCACCCACACCACCAAGGTGCGGCGCAGGTAGACCGGCCCGAACAGATCGGCCATCGACGCGCGCTGAGCGGTCGTCGCGACCACCGGCTGGACCGGCGGCAGCGGCTGACCGGTCGCCTTTTGCGTCTCGGTCTCGATCATCGACAGAGCTGCATCGGCCTCCGCGGTGCGGCCATGCACCGCGAGCCAGCGCGGCGATTCCGGCAACAACGCGCGCAGGAAAAGCGCCAGCAGCGCCGGCAGCGCGCCGATGTAGAACATCCATTGCCAGCCGAAGTGCGGCACCACCCAGAGACCGATCAGACTGACCGCCGACCAGGCCGATCGGAAACACCAGCTCGTAGAGCAGCACGAAACGGCCGCGGTTCTTCGCCCGGGTCAATTCGCTGATGTAGGTGGCGGCGACCGGCACCTCGCCGCCGAGGCCGATGCCCTGCAGGGTGCGGAACCAGAGCAGCGAGTTGTAGTCCCAGGCGAACGCGCAGACGAGGCTCATCACACCGAACACCGCAATCGACCCGATCATCGCCGGCATCCGGCCGTAGCGCTCGCCGATCCAGCCGAACAGCAATGCGCCGATCAGTTGGCCGACATAGCCGGCCGAGATCATGAAGCCGATGTCGGGCCCGGTGAGCTTCCACATCGGCACCAGCACCGGCAGCACGGTGGCGATAGCGATGGCGTCGAAGGCGTCGAAGAATGTGGCGACGCCGACGATGATCCGCGTCTTGACGTGCCACCATGAGGTCGGCAGCCGCTCGATCCGCGCCACGACGTTGTCGACGGCGCCGGCCGGCGCCGCGGAATTGATGCTCATGGTGTCCTCCCCGTAGCCCTGTCCGATGGTATTTTTGGCAATTGTATCAATGTTATATTTGCCGGATACAAGCCCAACACTGGCGTGAGGGCCGCGTTTTTGGCATAGGCTTGACCCCATGACCGACCCATCGCCGGCCACCTCCAAGCCCCTTCTGCTGTCGCGCCGTTTTGCACCGCTGTTCTGGTGCCAGTTCTTCTCGGCGTTCAGCGACAATTTCCTGAAGAACGCGCTGGCGTTCCTGATCGTCTTCCATATCGGCGGCAGCCTGGCCGAGCCGCTGACCCAGCTTGCTGCCGCAGTGTTCATCGCGCCGTACTTCATCCTGTCGGCGTTCGGCGGCCAGATGGCCGACCGCTATGACAAGGCCGTCATCGCGCAGCGGCTGAAGCTTGCCGAGATCGCCGTCTCGGTGATCGCGATCGCCGGATTCGCCGTCCACTCGGTGCCGGTGCTGTTCGTGGCGCTGCTCGGCTTCGGCGTGATCGGCTCGCTGTTCGGCCCGATCAAGTACGGCATCCTGCCCGATCTGCTCGACAAGTCGGAGCTGCCGGCCGCCAACGCGCTGGTCGAGGGCGCCACCTTCATGGCGATCCTGCTCGGCACCATCGTCGGCGGGCTCGCGGCGAAAGACGGCGGCGACCCGGCGTCGTTCTCCGGGCTGATGCTGGTGTTCGCGCTGCTGTGCTGGGGCGCGAGCCTGCTCATTCCGAAGGTCGGCTCCGGCGCGCCCGACCTTGTCATCTCGACCAACATTGTCCGCTCCACCGGCGAGCTGATCCGGCATCTGCGCAGCGACCGCCGGCTGTGGTGGGGCGCGCTGGTGACGAGCTGGTTCTGGCTGATCGGGGCCGTGGTGCTGTCGCTGCTGCCGCCGCTGGTGAAGAACGTCATCGGCGGCAACGAGAACGTCGTCACCATGTATCTGGCGGTGTTCTCGATTGCCGTCGCAATCGGTTCGGGACTCGCGGCGTGGCTCTGCTCCGGACGCATCGTGGTGCTGCCGACGCTCGTTGGCGCGGCCGGGCTCTGCCTGTTCGCCATCGATCTCGGCGTCGCGACCTACGGCCTGCCGGTCAAGCTCGTGCAGGTCGGCATCGCGCGAGACGTTCGAGACCGCGCTCGGCCTCCGCATGGCAATCGATCTCGCCGGCCTCGCCATCTCCGGCGGCCTCTACATCGTGCCGACCTTCGCAGCCGTCCAGGCCTGGGCCGGCGCCGACCGCCGCGCCCGCGTGATCGCCGCCGTCAACGTGCTCAACGCAGCCTTCATGGTGGGCGGCACCATCGTCGTCGCGGTGCTGCAACTGGCGCTCGGGCTTTCCGCGCCCGGTGTCTGCATCCTGATCGGCGTCTGCACGCTCGGGGTCACCGTCGTCATTGCGCGGACGATGCCGACCAACCCGGTGATGGACTTGATCTCGATCCTGTTCCGCGCGTTCTACCGGGTCGAAATCCGCGGCGTCGAGAATCTCGACCACGCCGGCGTCAACCCGATCATCGCGCTCAACCACACGAGCTTCCTCGACGCCGCGCTGGCGCTGTCGCTGCTGCCGAAGGACCCGGTGTTCGCCATCGACAGCGCCATGGCGCAGCACTGGTGGGTCAAGCCGTTCCTGCGGTTCACCCGCGCGATGCCGCTCGATCCGACCAAGCCGATGGCGACGCGCACGCTGATCAACGCCGTCAAGTCGGGCGAGCCGCTGATCATCTTCCCGGAAGGGCGGCTGACGGTGACCGGCAGCCTGATGAAGATCTACGACGGCGCCGGCCTGATTGCCGACAAGACCGACGCCTTCGTGGTGCCGGTGCGTCTTGAAGGGCTCGACTCCACGCCGTTCACGCGTCTGCACAAGGGCCAGGTGCGGCGGCGCTGGTTCCCCAAGGTCACCGTCACCGTGCTGGAGCCGGTCAAGCTCACCGTCGATCCGGCGCTGCGCGGCAAGTACCGCCGTCAGGCGGCGGGCGCCGCGCTCTACGAGATCATGTCGAACCTGGTCTATCGCACCACGTCGATCGAGCGTTCGGTGCCGGAGGCGTTGATCGAGGCGGCGGAGGTCCACGGCCTGGGCCGCGTCGCGATCGAGGACCCGATCGCGGGGACGCTGACCTATCGCAAGCTGCTCGCGGGCGCGCGCATCCTCGGCGAGAAGCTGATGGCGTTCGCGCCCGAGGGCAAGCCGATCGGTGTCATGCTGCCGAACGCCAACGGCACCGCGGTCACCGTGATGGCGCTGATGTCGGCCGGCCGGGTGCCGGCGATGATCAACTTCACCGCCGGTGTCGCCAATGTGCTGGCTGCCTGCAAGGCGGCGCAGGTCGACACCATCCTCACCTCGCGCCCGTTCATCGAGAAGGGCCGGCTCGATGCGCTGATCAACGGGCTGCAACCCTCGATCAAGATCGTCTATCTCGACGACGTCCGGCCGACCATCGGCACGATGGACAAGCTGCGCGGCTTCTGGAATTTGCGAAAGCCGCTGGTGAACCGCCAGCCCGGCGACTGGGCCGCCATCCTGTTCACCTCGGGCTCGGAGGGCACGCCGAAGGGCGTCGTGCTGTCCCACCGCAACATGCTGGCGAACGCCGCGCAGGCGGCGGCGCGTATCGACTTCGGCCGCCAGGACAAGGTGTTCAACGTGCTGCCGGTGTTCCACTCGTTCGGCTTGACGGTGGGACTGGTGCTGCCGCTGGTCTCCGGCGTGCGCATCTATCTCTATCCGTCGCCGCTGCACTATCGCATCGTGCCGGAGCTGATCTACGGCGTGAACGCCACCATCCTGCTCGGCACCGACACCTTCCTCAACGGCTACGCCCGCTCGGCGCACGCCTACGACTTCCGGTCGCTGCGCTACATCCTGGCCGGCGCCGAGCCGGTCAAGGAATCCACCCGCCGCGTCTATCTGGAAAAGTTCGGGCTACGCATCCTGGAAGGCTACGGCGTCACCGAGACGGCGCCGGCGCTGGCGCTGAACACACCGATGTTCAACAAGTTCGGCACCGTTGGCCGCATCCTGCCCGGCATGCAGCCGCGGCTGGAGAAGGTCGAGGGCGTCGACGAGGGCGGCCGGCTGTTCGTCCGGGGCCCGAACGTGATGCTGGGCTATCTGCGCACCGAGAACCCCGGCGTGCTGGAGCCGCCGCATGACGGCTGGCACGACACCGGCGACATCGTGGTGATCGACGCGCAGGGCTTCGTCACCATCAAGGGCCGCGCCAAGCGCTTTGCCAAGATCGCCGGCGAGATGATCTCGTTCGCCGCGGTCGAGGCGCTGGCCGGCGAGCTGTGGCCCGACGCGCTGTCCGCGGTGTCGTCTGTGCCGGACGCGAGGAAAGGCGAGCGGCTGATCCTGGTGACGCAGCAGAAGAACGCCACGCGCTCGGATTTCCAGGCCTTCGCCCGCTCGCGCGGCGCCACCGAGATCATGGTGCCGGCCGAGATCGTCTATCTGGAGAAAATGCCGCTGCTCGGCACCGGCAAGGTCGATAACATGGCGGTCACCAAGCTCGTCAAGGAGCGCTTCGCCGCACAGCAGGCGGCTGCGCAGGAGCCGGCGCCGCAGGCCGCGGCGGGCGCTTAGGGCGAAGAGCAGGAACGATTAGTCTGTTCACCACGGGAGGACCGCATGCCTGCGTTTTTTGACTGGTTGCGCTTCGGCGCCGCGTCCGTGGCGGTTGCCGCGTTGAGCGGCATCACCATCCCCGCGCATGCGACCGACGTCACCGCCGAATGGTCGACTATTCAGATGCCGCCGGCGCCGACGTTGAAGCCAGTGACGGTCGATCCGAAGACCACGGCGCTTCTGCTGCTCGACTTCATGCACGAGAATTGCGGCAAGCGTCCCCGCTGCGCTGCCGCGGTGCCGACGATCAAGGCGCTGCATGACAAGGCCCGCGCCGCCAACATGTTCTTCGCATACACGCTGCCCGGCGGCGGCGAGATCATCGACAAGGGCTTCGCGCCGCGCCAGGGCGAGGTCGTCGATCAGAAAGCGGGCGGGCCGGACAAGTTTTTTGCCGACGATCTCGACGAGCGCCTCAAGGCTCATGGCATCAAGACGGTGATCGTGTGCGGCACCTCGGCCCAGGGCGTAGGCCTCGGGACCGGCGCGGCGGCTGCTCAGCGCGGCTACTTCGTGATCTATCCGGTGGATTGCGTTCTGTCCGAAAGTGCGTTCCGTGAAGCGTATGCGGCCTGGCACATGGCGGGCGGCGGACCGCCTGTGACGACAAAGTGGGTGACGGTCACCCGCAGCGACATGATCACGTTTGCAAACGCCGGCAAATGACGGTTTGCGCTCGAGGCGGAGATCGTCTGACCGCGAGGAAACGGCCCAGCCCCGGCTTCATCTTGCCGAGGCCTCTTGCTACGCTTCCATAAGCTCACGGAGGCATGCCATGAACGTGAACACCAAGCCGTCATCGACCTTCAAGCTCGAAGCCGTGCATCCCGATCCGTCGCAGGCGCACAAGATGCCCTACGCGCCGGCGATCAAGATCGTCGGCGCCTGCGACCTGATGTTTCTGTCGGGCGCCACGGCCTCGCCGCTCTACCACAATCATCCGCACCAGGATCACGAGCACGTCCATCCGCATTCAATCGAGGACCAGACCCGGAATGCGATGGAGGCGATCAAGTCGATCCTGGAGAGTCAGGGCTGCACCTGGCGCGACGTCATCAAGGTGACGAAGTACCTCACCGACTTCCGCGAGGCCGACGCCATGCACAAGACCATGGCGGGCTATTTCGGCGATTGGCTGCCGGCCAGCACCACGGTGTGCATCAACCAGCTCAGCTCGCCCGGTGCGCGGATCGAGCTCGACATGATCGTGGCGCTGCCGAAGGCGGCGGGGAAGTAGGCCCTTCAACGTCATGGCCGGCATCAGCCGTCCGAAGGACGGCGTCGCTTCGCTCGCCTATGTCCCGGCCATCCACGCCTTGCTTCGATGTGGAAGGAAGGCGTGGATGCCCGGCACAAGGCCGGGGATGACGAACTTTAGAGCCCTGCTTCGGAAAGGGTCTATTCCGCCGCCTGCGCCTGCGGCTTCTTCTTCGCCCAGTAGTCCGGCTGCGCCTTGGACTTCTTCAGCGCGTCCTCGGTCTCGAAGCCCGGCGCCATCGAGCCGTCCTCGCCCGCCATGATCTGGTGATGCTCGATGTTGAGCGTGCGGAGCCACCGCTGCTGGCCCATCGTCAGCGCGATGAAATAGCCGATCTCGACCAGTTCCGGCTCCGAGAACTGCTTGTGCAGCCGATCCCAGAACTTCTGATCAACCGGCAAGTCCCAGGTGATCGCCTCGGCGTAGGACAGCGCCGCCTTTTGCTTCTCGCTGTACTGGGACGAGTTCTCGAAGTTGATCAGGTCCTTGGTGTGGTCCTCGATCACCGCGCCGGCCTTGGCGGCCTTGATCGAGCGCTGGTTGCCGCAGAACTCGCACAGCACCGAGCGCGACACATAGAGCCGGCACAGCTCCTTGATGCCGTGGTCGGCGATGCCGGTGTGGAACACGTCGCGCCAGGAGTTGGCGAACGACCAGAACACCGCCGGCACGTGCGCGCGAACCGCCTGGCTCTCCGGCCGTGGCGTGCCGTAGCTCTTGCAGCGCTCGAGCTCGGCGAGCATCGCGGCATCCTTCATCATCTTCGGATCGATGTAGCTGATGTAAGGCTTGCTCATGGTTGCTCGTTCCTTGCCAGCGCCCGGCGAGGGGCATGCTTAATCGATGTTATCTATATAGCGCACGGGCGCCGTACGTCCAATCGCGTCGCGAAACCGGTTAAGGTTTCTCATTCGTTGGCGCGCCGCGCATTCAAATCAAAAGCGAATCAAGCGCGTGACCTTTCAGTAAGGATGCGGCTTCAGGCGTCCTTCAGCATAGGTGTATTTGCGCACGCTATTTCACCAATCCGATACCAGCCGGCCTCGATAGTCCCTCCCGACAACAACGCAGCAATGCGGGCGTCAAACGGAAGGGAAGTCGCGTGCGTAAGAGCACCATCGTCATGATCGCGTTCGCCGTGATGTTCGGCCTGCTGGCGGTGTTCGTCGCCCAGTCTTGGCTGAACAGCGCGGCGGAGCAGCGCATGCGCTCGCTCGAAGCCAACAAGAAGACGGTCACGACCAAGACCATCGTGGTGGCGGCAAAGCCGCTTCGCTTCGGCAACGAGCTGGTCGCCGGCTCGCTCCGCGAGGTCGAGTGGCCGGACAAGGCGCTGCCGACCGGCGCGTTCTCCAAGATCGACGAGGTGGTCGGCGGCGCCAAGCGCGTGGCGTTGACCGCGATCGAGCCGAACGAGCCGGTGCTGTCCTCCAAGGTCACCGGCCCGGGCCAGCGCGCCACGCTCTCGGCGATGCTGCGCGACGGGCTCAAGGCCGCGACCGTCCGCGTCAACGATATCGACGGCGTCGGCGGCTTCGTGCTGCCGGGCGATCATGTCGACGTTTCGCTGACGCGCCAGATCGACAAGACCAACGCCACCACCGAGGTGGTGCTGCAGAACGTCCGCGTGCTGGCGATCGACCAGGTCGCCGACGAGCGCATCGACAAGCCTTCGGTGGTCAAGGCGGTGACGCTCGAGGTCGACGTGGTCGGCGCGCAGAAGCTTTCGCTGGCGGCTTCGGTCGGCAGCCTGACGCTGATGCTGCGCAAGGCCGGCGAGGCCAACAGCCAATACACGCGCAAGATCACGCTCGACGATCTCGGCGCGCCATCGACGCCGACGGCGCGCGTCGCCGGCCCGACCAACGTCACCACGGTGGCGGTGCGGCGGGCGTCATCGCGCGAGGAATACAGCGTGCCGATCGAAGGCACGGGACTGCACGCAGCCCGCGATGGGGATCGCTGACTGCGTTCGAATTTGGGGAAGGCCAGAACAATGGGTGGGGAGAATAACATGAAGACGCGGAAAGGCTTTTGGAAGGCCTCGGGGATCGCGCTGCTGCTGCTCGCAGCCGGTGCGCTGGGCTGCGGCGAGGCGCGCGCTGAGCGCGCGATCCAGATCAGCCAGGCCAAGAAGACCGCGACGGTGACCGTCTACATCGGCAAGTCCGAGGACGTCCGCACCGACTCGAGCTTCGTCGAGCTCACCGTCGGCGATCCCGACGTGGCCGACGTCAACCCGCTGACCGACCGCTCGCTGTCGATCCTCGGCAAGAAGAACGGCACCACCCGGGTGTCGGCCTACGCCGAAGGCAAGAAGCTGATCGGCGTGTTCGATGTCGAGGTGGTCTACGACACCTCGCTGCTGCAGACCGAAATCCGCCGGCGCTTTCCGCACGCCAACCTCCGGGTCACGGCGGTCAACGGCCGCATCATGCTGTCCGGCGACGCGCCCGACGGACCGACCGTCGACAAGGCGGTGCTGATCGCCAAGCAGTTCGGCCCCGACGTCATCAACTCGGTCAACGTGCTGTCGCCGCAGCAGGTCATGCTGGAGGTGCGCTTCGTCGAGGCGACCCGCCAGGCCGGCCGCGACCTCGGCGTGCAGTGGAACGTGTTCGGCCAGCACAACCTCGCCAACATCGGCAACCGCACGACGGCCACGCCAGCTTCCGGTCACCAACACCGGTGGCGGGATGTTCTCGCAGCCCGGCACCACCGTCGGTGGCCCCAACGTCACCCCGTCGGCGGTGACGATCTCGCCGATCGACGTGGCCGGTGTCCTCTCCGGCACCGCGCCGTTCGGCGCCATCGTCAGCAAGCTGATCTCGAAAGGCTTCGAGACCGACGCCATCATCAACGCGCTCGAAACCAAGGGTGTCGCACGCTCGCTCGCCGAGCCGAACCTGGTGGCGCTGTCCGGCGACACCGCGAGCTTCCTCGCCGGCGGCGAATATCCGATCCCGGTGCCGGGCGCGCTCGGCACCATCACCATCGACTACAAGAAGTACGGCGTCGGCCTCGCCTTCACGCCCACGGTGCTGAACGGCGGGCTGATCAACATGAAGATCGAGCCGGAGGTCAGCCAGCTCGACTTCAGCCACACCGTGACCATCGCCGGCCTCGCGGTGCCGCCGCTGATCGTGCGGCGCGCCTCGACCACGGTCGAGCTGCGCGACGGCCAGAGCTTCGTGATCGGTGGCCTGCTCCAGAGCGTCGGCCAGAACTCGATCGAGCAGATGCCCTGGCTCGGCGACGTGCCGGTGCTGGGCGCGCTGTTCCGCAGCGCCTCCTACCAGAAGAACGAGACCGATCTCGCCATCATCGTAACGCCGCGGCTGGTCCGTCCGGCGCGTCCCGGCGACGTCATCAAGACGCCGCTCGATACCGCGACACCTGTCAACGACGTCGACCTGTTCCTGATGGGCAAGACCGAGCTGCCGCCCGCCAAGGCACGGCTGGTCAACGGCGTGCTGCCGCGCGAATTCACCGGCCATGTGCTCGATCTGCCGAAAATGGGAGGCGCCGATGTGCTCCGCGTTCGTGACTAGGACTCTCGTCGCGGCGACGCTCGCCGCCTCGCTTTGCTCCATGCTCGGCGGCTGCTCGGAATATTACTTCGACCGGCGTGACATCGGTTTCGCTGCACTCCGGCGAGGCGATGGCGGCCAACCGCGTGACCCAGACCATCGATCCGTGGTCGCCGGCCAGCGGCAACCGCAACATCGCCTACAACGGCGAGAAGGCGGCGGTCGCGTCCGAGCGCTATCGCACCGGCCGCGTCATCCCGCCGGCGAATGCCTTGACCAGCTCGACCTACAGCCAGGCCTCGCAGCAGGCGCAGCAGGCCGCCAACTCCCAGGTCAATTCGGCGCCGAACGCCGGTGCGAGCAACAGCAACGGCCCGACCAAGTAGGGCGAGAGAGCAAACGCGAATGCGAATGGCCAAGCCTTCGAGCACGGCAGGACAGACCGTGGTGGTGGCGCTCACCGCCGACCCGGCGTTCGAGCAACTGCTGCGCGCGACCTTCGGCGCCAGCGCCGCGATCGAGCTGCGGATCACCTCCGGCGCTCTGGGCAGCGTCGATGTGTTGGGCACCGAAGGCGCCACTGTCGTCATCGTCGACCTCGATGCGTCCCGTGCCGAGGAAATGGCGGCGCTGGAGCGGATGATGCTCCGCGGCGGCATCGCCGCGCCGGTTGTGGCGGTGACGCAGGGCTTCGACGCCGCCGTGGCGCGCAGCCTCGTGCAGATGCGGGTGGCGGATTTCCTGGTCAAGCCGGTGCCACCGGTGGAGCTGGTGCGGACCTGCGCCCGCGTCGCCCGCTCGGGCGCGGCCGAGGCCATCGAGGCGCAAATCTATACGTTTCTGCCCGCGGTCGGCGGCGCCGGCATCACCACGTTGGCAATCCAGACGGCACTGCTGCTTCTCAACAGCGGCCAGAAGGGCCGTCCTTCGACTTGCCTGGTCGACCTCGATTTCCAGCACGGCGCCTGCGCCGACTATCTCGATATCGAGCCGCGGCTCGACCTCAAGGAGATCGAGCCGCGCCCGGAGCGGCTCGACCGCCAGCTTCTGGAGATCATGCTGTCGCATCATTCGTCGGGTCTCGAGGTGATCGCGGCGCCGAACCGTCCCGCCGAGATGCGCACCTTCGACCCCGACATGGTGACGCGGCTGCTCGACCTGGTGTCGTCGAACTTCGACTATGTCGTCATCGACATGCCGCGCACCTGGTTCTCCTGGACCGACAGCGTGCTGCTCGGCACCAACAGGCTCTTCATCGTCAGCGAGATGACGGTGCCGAGCATCCGGCAGGCCAAGGGGCTGGTGGCGGCGATTCGCGAGCGGCTCGGCGAGGGCCCGCAGCCGCAGGTGGTGGTCAACCGCTTCGAGCAGCGCATGTTCGATTCCGGCCTCAAGAAGTCCGACATCGAGCAGGCGCTCGGCGCCGATTTCGCCGGCACCATCCCCAACAACTACCGGCTGGTGCGCGAGGCGATCGACCGCGGCGTGCCGCTCGATGAGGTCAAGGCCGGCAACAACATCACCGCGCAGCTCAAGAAGCTGATCGCGCCGCAAGGCGCCAAGGCCGCCGCCGCGCGCCGACCGGCCTGGCCAGCCGGCTCGGCTTCTCGATGGCGAAAAGCGCATGAGCGGGCGGTTCACCGCGCGGCGCAATGCGCCGGATCCGGCGGCGGTGGTCGAAGCGCCGCCGCTTGCGCCCGCGCCGATGTCCTGGATGACGCCCGCGCCGGAGCCGAAGGACAAGCTGCCGGCCGAGCCCGCCAATCCGCTGCTGACCGACAAGTTCCTCGACGCCAAGGTGCGGCTGCACCGCCGGCTGATCGAGGAGATCAACCTGTCGGCGCTGGAGAAGCTGCCCGAGGACGAGATGCGGGCGCACATCCAGCAGCTTGTCACCCAACATGTCGTTGCCGACCGCCTGGCGCTGAATTCCACCGAGCTCAACGAGTTCGTCTCGGAAATCCTCGACGAGATGACGGGCCTCGGCCCGCTCGAGCCGTTGCTGAAGGATCCGACCATCAACGACATCCTGATCAACGGCCACGAGGCGACCTTCGTCGAGCGCCGCGGCGTGCTTGAGCCGATCGCCTGCCGCTTCAAGGACGAGGCGCATCTGCTGCGCATCATCAACAAGATCGTCTCGGCGGTCGGCCGTCGAGTCGATGAATCGCATCCGCTGTGCGACGCCCGTCTGCTCGACGGCTCGCGCGTCAACGTCGCGGTGCGGCCGATCGGCGTCGACGGCCCGCTGGTGTCGATCCGCAAATTCTCCAAGAAGCCGTTCGACCTGACCAAGCTCATCGAGATCGGCGCGCTGAAGCCGCCGATGGCGGAGCTTCTCGCCGCCGCCGTGAAGTCGCGCATCACCACGATCATCTCGGGGGGCACCGGCTCCGGCAAGACCACGATGCTGAATGCGCTCTCCGCCTTCATCTCGGAGAAGGAGCGGCTGATCACCATCGAGGACGCCGCCGAGTTGCAACTGCAGCAGCCGCACGTGGCGCGGATGGAGACGCGGCCGCCGAACATCGAAGGCAAGGGCGAAATCCGCCAGCGTGAATTGGTCAAGAACGCGCTGCGTATGCGGCCCGAGCGCATCATCCTCGGCGAGTGCCGCGGCGAGGAAGCCTTCGACATGCTGCAGGCCATGAACACCGGCCACGAAGGCTCGATGGCGACCATCCACGCCAACAACCCGCGCGAGGCGATCTCGCGCCTTGAGCAGCTCGTCGGCATGGCCGGCCTGCCGATGACGATCCCCTCGATCCGCGGCCAGATCGCGGCGGCCGTGCGCATGATCGTGCAGCTCCAGCGCATGTCCGACGGCAAGCGCCGCGTCACCTCCGTCGCCGAGATCACCGGCATGGAGGGCGACACCGTGCAGATGCAGGAAATCTTCAAGTACGTGCGCACCAACACCGCCGAAGACGGCACCGTCGAGGGCCATTTCGTCGCCACCGGCGTGCGCCCGCGCTTCCTCGCGGAGTTGCAGGCGCGCGGCATCAAGATCGCCGGCAGCACCTTCGATCCCAGCAAGCCGCTGTAACGATGATCCCGTTCGAGATCGATCCGCTCTACGTGATCTATCTGTTCGTGGCGCTGGCCGCGGGCCTGTTCGTCGAAGCCATCTATCTTCTGTTCTTCAACACGCGGTCGTACCGCAAGAACGTCAACCGCCGTCTCAAGCTGCTCGACAATCAGCCCGACCGCGAGAACGTGCTGGCGCAGCTTCGCCGCGAGCGCGGGCTGACCACCAGCGGCGACTACCGGCTGCCGCTGGTCGCGCTCAACCGGCTGATCCTGCAATCGGGCCTGCGGCTCGGCATCGGCACGTTCGCGATCTATCTCGGCGTGCTGGCGCTGTTTGCGTTCGGCCTTCTGATGGCGACTCGCGGCGACATGCTCGAGGCCTGCGGTGCCGCGCTGTTCTGCTGCACGCTGCTGCCGCTGATGGTGCTGAAGTTCAAGCGGTCTCGCCGCCAGAAGAAATTCGGCGCCCAATTCCCAGACGCACTCGACATTATCGTGCGAAGCCTGCGCGCCGGCCATCCAGTGCCGATCGCCATCAACATGGTGGCGCGCGAGATGGCCGATCCGCTCGGCTCGGAGTTCGGCACCGTCGCCGACGAGATCACTTACGGCGCTGACCTCGAGACCGGGATGCGCAATCTCTACTTCCGCATCGGCCAGGACGACCTGCCGCTGTTCGTCACCGCCGTCTCGATCCAGTCCTCGACCGGCGGCAACCTCGGCGAAATCCTGCAAAACCTGTCTGCCGTGATCCGCCAGCGCTTCAAGATGCGCCGCAAGATCAGGGCGCTCGCCTCCGAAGGCCGCGCTTCGGCGATGATCCTGTCGTCATTGCCGATCATCATGTTCCTGGTGATCCAGGTCATCACGCCGGAGTTCTACGCCAGCGTCTGGCACGAGGACCTGACCAAGATGTGCCTCGCCGGGGCCGCCGGCTGGATGCTGATCGGCAACATGATCATGTTCCGCATGGTCAACTTCAGGGTCTGACGATGGGCGCGCTCGACATCCTGCTGAACGACGGCAACACCACCATGGTGGGCGTGCTGGTGTTCCTTGCCGCAGCGACCTTGACCTTCAGCGTCATGGCCGTCGTGCGCGTGCAGGGCTCGGTGAAGCGGCGCGCCGCCAACATCGGCCGCGTCGAGCACATTGGCGGCTCAGGCGGCGGCAGCCGCTCGCTGCGGTATTCGAGCATGAAGGCCGCGCAGCGCGTCATCGAATACACCACCAAGGCCTATTCGTCGGGCTCGACCGAGGAGACCAAGGTGCTGCGCCGGCGGATGATCCAGGCCGGCATCTACAATTCGCGCGCGGTCGGCGTTCTTCTTCCTGGGCCGCGCCGTGCTGGCGGTGGCTCTGGCCGGCCTCGCCTTCGTGTTCCTGCCGATGGAGCAGGGCACTTTGCACCACTGGCTGTTCACCGGCGTCGCCGGTATCGTCGGCTATCTCGGGCCGAGCCTTTACCTCGACAAGCGCATCAAGAAGCGCAAGGCCGAGCACTCCTCGGGCTTCCCCGACTTCATGGACCTGCTGGTGGTCTGCGCCGACGCCGGCCTCAGCATGGAGGCGTCGCTCGATCGGGTTGGCCGCGAGCTGTCGGATTCCTATCCGTCGCTGACCGCCAACCTGCACATGACCAATCTGGAAATCCGCGCCGGGCGCACCATGAGCGAGGCGCTGGAGCATCTCGGCGACCGGCTCGGCATCGACGAGGCGCGCTCGTTCGCCACCCTGATCCAGCAGTCGGCGGAGCTTGGCTCGTCGATCACCGAGGCGCTGCGGGTCTATTCCGACGACATGCGCCACAAGCGGCTCTCGAAGGCCGAGGAGAAGGCCTACAGCCTTCCCGCCAAGCTGTCGGTGCCGATGATGATCTGCATCTTCCCGGTGCTGTTCGTCGTCATCCTGCTGCCGGTGTTTATCCGGCTGCATGTCGGGAATTACTGAAGCCTACATCGCCGCCTGGAAATCCTGCGGCACGACGGCCGGCGGGCGCGGCGGCGCGCTGTCCTGGAACCAGCCGGCCACTGAGCGCGCGGCCCATTGCGGGACTTGCGTCACCGACGCGGTGGCGTTGCGCAACCGGCTCATCATGGATGTATCGCTGGGAGCGGCTGCAGCGACCTGCGGCGGCTCCGCGATCTGAACGGTCGGCAGTGGCGCCGGGGCGCTCGCCATCTGGCGTGGTGCAGGCTCAGGCTTGCGCGGCGGCAGCGGTGCGCTGATGGCCGCGACCGGCTTCGGATTGACAGCCGGCCGCGACGCGATTTTTGCGGGCGGGGCCTCCGCCTCGCGCGGCGTCGCCGTGAACACGGCCTCGGTGGTGATTGCGGTCTGCGCCGGCGCCGCGACGGGCGGGCCGTCGGGGGTCCGGGTGAGGCTGCTCAATGCCAGCACGCCGACAACGGTGACCAGGATGGCGGGCACAAGCTGGTAAGCGAGCCGCGGCACGGGTCGAGCGACAAGCGGATGACGAAGCACGGGCATTCCCCCTCGGAAAGCGGCAATGCCGCAATACCACCAGCGGTTCGAGGCCGAAGCGGGGCGCAATGTTGGATATTTGTCGGCGGCCGGGGCGGACCCATTAACCCCGCAACCTAGCCGCGAAGGAATTATTCTCCGGCATTATCAATGGCTTGCGGGCAGCGCGAGGGCCCACCAAAATGTTAACCCGCCAGTCCTAGCCTGCGCCTCGTCCCGGGGTGTGGTGATGCGTACGAGGATAGGTCCGGCCGTGCTGGCCGCCGTTTGCCTGATCGGGCTCACGGGCTGTGAGACCACATCCAACCCGATCACGAAGCTGGACAACGCCCTCAGAGGTCCGACCGTCGCGGGCGATATGGAGGCCACCGGCTCCGTTCTCGGCCCCGAACACCCCGGCGCTTCCGCCGACACGCCGCCGTTGAAGCCCGATCTGCTCGGCGATGACCCCAACGACGATCTCAGCATCGCCAAGAAATACTTCCGGCAAGGCAGCTACGGTCTGGCCGAGCGGCACTTCCGCAAGGCGGTCGAGCTGCACTCCCGCGATGCCGAAAGCTGGCTCGGGCTGGCGGCGTCCTACGACAAGCTGCGCCGCTTCGATCTCGCCGACCGCGCTTACGACCAGGTCGTCAAGATTGTCGGCCCGATCCCGGAGGTCATGAACAACCGCGGCTTCTCCTACATCCTGCGCGGTGACTATCGCCGGGCCCGCGAGACCCTGTTGGCGGCCAGCGCCAAGGACCCGAAGAGCCCCTTCATCGCCAACAATCTGCGGCTGCTGGAGGAGAGCGAGCGCAAGGCCAAGGCGGTCAATTGACGGGTGGCGGGAGCGGTGGGCATGCATACATGGTGTGCATTCCTGGAGGCCTTCCTTGTTCGACGCCCTGAAAAGTTTCGTTGCCGAGCTGGCCGATGGCGACAGCAAGGCCGGCGCCTCGCCGACCATGACCTGCGTCTCGCCACCGCGGCGCTGCTGATCCATGCCGCGGCGATCGACGGCAATGTGTCCGAGGCCGAGCGCCACAAGCTGCAAGGCCTGTTGCAGCAGCGCTTCGAGCTCGGCGACGCCGCCGCGGCCGAGCTGATCGAGCAGGCCACCATCGCCGACGAGAAGGCGGTCGATCTCTACCATTTCACCCATCTGCTCAACGACCGGCTCGACGAGACCGAGCGGCTCCGCATGGTCGAGATGATGTGGGCGATCGCCTACGCCGACGGCGCAGCGTCCGACTACGAAGACAACCTGATCTGGCGGGTCGCCGACCTGCTCGGCGTATCGTCGACGGAGCGGATCGCGCTCCGCCAGCGCGCCGCCGCGCGATCCCCGCAGGAATGACTCCGGTCGCGCTGATCACCGGCGCTTCGGCCGGCATCGGCGCCGAGCTGGCGCGGGTGTTCGCGCGGAACGGCCACGCTCTGGTGCTGGTGGCGCGCCGCGAGCAGCGGCTCAGCGAGCTTGCGGCCGAGATCGCCGCGACGGGCGCGCGCAAGCCATTGGTGCTGGCGCTCGACCTTGCCGCGCCGGATGCCATTCCGCGCATCGAGCAGGCGCTTGCCGCCCACGCGCTCGCGCCGCAGTTCATCGTCAACAATGCGGGTTTCGGCCTGGTCGGCCACGCCGCTGCATTGTCGCGGGCCGAGCAGCTCGGCATGATCGACCTCAATGTTCGCGCGCTGACCGAGCTGTCGCTCGCCTTCATCGACAGCCTGGAGCGTCATCGCGGCGGCCTGCTCAACGTCGCCTCGGTCGCGGGCTTCATGCCGGGGCCGGGTTCGGCGGTCTATTACGCCGGCAAGGCCTATGTGCTGTCGCTGACCGAGGCGCTGCACCAGGAGCTTTCGCCGCGCGGCATCCGCGTCTGCTGTCTGTGTCCGGGGCCAGTGGCGACTGAATTCCAGGCCCGCGCCGGCATCGACGAAAAGGACCTGCCGTGGCCGCTGGCGGTTTCGGCGGAGCGCGTGGCGGAGTCCGGTTATCGCGGGCTGATGCGCGGACAACGGGTGGTGATCCCGGGTCTCGGCAATCGGCTGGTGGCCCGGCTGGTGACGCGAATCACGCCGCGCGCCGTCCTGCTCAGGCTGCTGGATGCTCGCCAGACTCGGCGCAGCCAGCCTTGAAACCTGGCATTAGGTTTGGGCATATCCGGCCCGCCGTCGCCGGTCTTGCAATCGCGCCTCAACCGGCTAGGAAAGATTGGCACGCCGATTGCCTCGATTGGAGGCATGAATTTTCATTTTCATGAACCTGATATGCGCCCTCCCGTCCTGATCGTGCTGCATGGCGAGCTGTCCACTCCGGGCCGGGTCGCCATCCAGCTCCGCAACCGCGATATCCCGCTCGACGTTCGGCGGCCGCGGTTCGGCGACGACCTGCCGAAGACGCTGGATGGCCACAGCGGCGCGGTGATCTTCGGCGGGCCGCAAAGCGCCAACGACGACGACGAGATCGTCAAGCGCGAGATCGAATGGATCGGCGTGCCGCTGAAGGAGAAGAAGCCCTATCTCGGCATCTGCCTCGGCGCGCAGATGTTGGCGAAGCACCTCGGCGCCCGGGTCTACAAGCATCCCGACGGCCACGCCGAGGTCGGCTACTACCCGATCCGGCCGACCTCCGACGGCCGCGCCGTCTGCAAGGACTGGCCCGATCATGTCTATCAGTGGCACCGCGAGGGGTTCGATCTGCCGGACAAGGCCACCATGCTGGCCGAGGGCGATTCGTTTCCGGTGCAGGCGTTCAGCTACGGCGGCGCTGCCTACGCGCTGCAGTTCCACATGGACGTCACCCACGCCACCATGTGCCGCTGGACCACGCGCGGCCACGAACGCATGACCTTGCCCAACGCCAAGCCGCGCGAAACCCATTTCGAGGGCCGGCTGATGCACGATCCAGCCTGCCGGGCCTGGCTGTCCGAGTTCATCGACCATTGGCTGAAGGGGCCGGCGAAGGGTAGCGCCAAGGTCCATAAGATGGCCGAGCCGAAGATTTCCGCGCCCAAGCCCGCGCGCGCCAACGGCGGCGGTCAGCGCCGCGCGGTGTCGAGGCTCTCGACCCGGTAGAGCGCGGAAAACAGCGTCCGCCCGATCAGCACCACCAGCAACGCGCCGACGCCGCCGACCAGCACCGCGGGGATGGTGCCAAGCCACGCTGCCATGAGGCCGGCGCGGAAGTCGCCAAGCTGATTGGAGCCGATCACGAAGAGCGAGTTCACCGCGTTGACCCGGCCGCGCATGTCGTCGACGGTCTCAAGCTGAATCAGCGTCATGCGGATGACGACGCTGATCGTATCGGAGAAGCCGAGCACCGCCAGCAGCGCCATCGACAGCACGAACCAGTGCGACAGCGCGAATACGACGATGGCAGCGCCATAGACCGCAACCGCGGCGAAGATCATCTTGCCGACATGGCGGCGCGGCTGCCAGTGCGCCATCAGGATCGCCGCGGATAGCGCCCCGAGGCCCGGCGAGGCACGCAGCAAGCCGAGCCCGAACGATCCGGCGTGGAACACATCGCGGGCGAACACCGGCAGCAGCGCATAGACGCCGCCGAGGATGACCGCGAACAGATCGAGCGAGATGACGCCGAGGATAACCCGGCTGTGCCGGATATAGTTGAAGCCGGCGAACAGCACCGCCAGGCTGACCGGTTCGCGCGATGGCGCAATCCGCTCGGCTCGAACCCGGCCCATCACGAAGCTCGCAGTGAGGTAGAGCGTGGCGCAGAGCGCATAGACCAGCGACGGCGCGACGGCGTACAGCAGGCCGCCCAGCGCCGGCCCGCCGATCACCGCGATCTGCGTCGCCGAGGTGCCCGCCGCGGTGGCGCGCGCCAGCATCGGTAGCGGCACGATGCCGGGCAACAATGTGGTCAAGGTGGTCTGCTCGAAGGCGCGCGCTGACCCGGTGACGAACACGATCGCCAGCAGCGATTCCCGGCTCATCACGCCCATCGCGGTGCCGATCGCCAAGGTCAAGCGTCGCGAGCGCCGACGTGCCCTGGCAGATGCGGATGATCAGCCGGCGATCGTAGCGGTCGGCGATATGACCCGCGACCAGCACGAACAGCGCGGCGGGGACGAACTGCACCAGCCCGACCAGTCCGAGGTCGAGCGGGTTGTGGGTGATGTCGTACATCTGCCAACCGACCGCGACGGCCTGCATCTGCAGGGCGATCATGCTGGATACCCGCGACACCCAGTAGAACGCGAACGGCCGATGCCGCCGCAGGGCCGTGGCTGACGGGTCTGGGGCGGTCATGAAGGTAATGGAACCTGTAGAATTTGCGTCGAATTGATGGGCATTGCCGGGTGAGGCGCGAG
Organism: uncultured Alphaproteobacteria bacterium; assembly: GCA_963785665.1. GTDB lineage: Bacteria > Pseudomonadota > Alphaproteobacteria > Rhizobiales > Xanthobacteraceae > Z2-YC6860. Next base: position 17,274 of record CAWAWF010000004.1, on the reverse strand, counting down.
ACCGGTCATGCTATCCTTTTATGAAGCATTCAGTCCGCGATGCTATCGGTTGTATCCCCGTTGAGGGACCCCTGCCGGCGCATGGACGCCTGTACAGGCGCAGACTTGACCGGGACGAATGATGGAACGGTACGAAGCGGCCAGAATCTGATCGAGAGCGGTATGCACGACGCCAAGCTTGATCCACGACGCCGGTCGGTGTTCTCGCTGTCGCTGGAGCAGGCCCTCCGCGCCTCCGACGAGATCCTCGAGCTTTTGCCGATCGCGACCTGCGTCTGCGATTCGGCCGGTCGCATCGTACAGTACAACCAGCGCGCGGTTGAGCTTTGGGGTAGCGCGCCGCAGCCCGGCCAGACCCACGATCAGTTCACCGCGCAATGCAAGTTCTTCGGCGGCGAAGGCGAGCAACTGCCGCGCTCCAAGCTCGCCGAGGTCATCAGGACCGGCCGCTCGATCCGCGACGAGGAGGTCACGGTGCAGCGCGTTGACGGCACCACCGTGGTGGTGCTGCTCAACATCGATCCGCTGATCGACTCCCAAGGCAAGCTGGTCGGCGCCATCAACTGCTTCCAGAACGTCACCGAGCGCAAGCGCATGATGGACGCGCTCGACAAAAGCCAGCACGTGCTGCGCGAGCAGGAGGAGCGCTGGAACTCGACCTACGAGCACGCCGCCATCGGCATCGTCGAACTCGACGCCGAGGGCCGCTTCCTGCGCGTCAACGAGGCGATCTGCTCCATTGTTGGCCTGAGCCGCGACGAGCTTTTGGGCTGGCGGCTGCAGGGCCGCACCCATCCTGAGGATCGCGACGTCGACGAGGAGCTGTACCGCCGCCAGGTCGCCGGCGACATCGGCTTCTATTCGATCGAGAAACGCTTCGTCCGCAGAGATGGCCGCGTCATCTGGATCGCGGTTCGCTCATCGACGGTGCGCGACGCCACCGGACATTTCCTCTATGGCGTCCGCGTCGTGCAGGACGTCACCGAGCGCAAGGAAGCCGAGGAGCGCCAGAAGCTCCTGATCGACGAGCTCAACCACCGGGTCAAGAACACGCTCGCCACCGTGCAGTCGCTGGCGACTCAGACCGCGCGCGGCACCGACAGCCCGGAGGACTTCCGCAAGGCGTTCGAGGGCCGCCTGATCGCGCTGAGCCAAGCCCACGACCAGCTCACCCGCCGGCACTGGAAGAGCGCCGATCTTCGCGACATCGTCGAGGGCGCCACCGCGCCGCATCTCGCCGAGGCGCAGGACCGCATCTTCATCGACGGCGATCCGATCACGGTAACGCCGCGGGCCGCGCTCACCTTGGCGCTCGGCCTGCACGAGCTCACCACCAACGCGTCGAAATACGGATCGTTGTCGGTGCCGGAGGGGAGCATCGACGTACGCTGGCGAATCGACCGTCCGCCGTCGCAGCCGCCGGTGCTCGTGATCGAGTGGAGCGAGCGCGGCGGGCCCGCCGTGACGGTGCCGTCGCGCAAGGGTTTCGGCACGCGCTTCATCGTCGGCAGCGTGGCGAGCGAACTGCGCGGCCACGCCGATCTCGTCTTCGACGCCGAAGGCCTGGTCTGCACCATGGCGATCCCGCTCAACTCAGTCGTGCCGGACTTTGCTGCGGGTGCGCACAATCAGGCGCTGCCGCCGCGGTAATAGACCACGACGACGTGCTCGGCCTGGGCGAAGAACAGCCAGCGCTCGGTCAGAACGCCGATGCTGGCGCTGATCGCCGCCAGCGCGGCGATGGCGATGCGAACCGGCGCGGGCAGATCGAGCAGCAGCGTCAGCATGGCCAGCACCGGCACCGCGAACAGCAGCGCCATGACGAGCCGGCGCAGCATCGCGCCGTGGCGGCGCCCCACCTGATAGCCCATCTCACGCATCACGAAGTTCGGCTGGGTGTGCGGCGGATCGAGCGGGCGCACGGTGCCGAGTGCGCCAAGCCCGGTGGCGGCTTCGGCCGTGACCGTTCTCGGTTCGGTGTCGATCGCCGTCCAATACCGCGACTTCATCACCGCGCCGAATGCCAGCACCAGCAGTGTGACGGCCGCGGCCCAGCGCGCCTCGATGCCGAATGCAACCGCGACAAGCACGAACAATACGCCGCCGGTGCCGAGCCCTAGCACGAGGTAGATTGGTCCGACCAGCGGCTGGTGCCAGGCGCGAATGGTCGGCAGCGAGGCGTAGATCATGGCGCCGCACCAGATCGTGATGAGCGCGCAGGGCACCATCAGGATCGCGCTGACCGTGAATTGCCCGGGGATCAACTCGCCGAACACCCAGGCCCAGCCGAGCGCGCCCGCCGGCAGGTAGGTCACCAGCGCGGCGACACCCTCGCGCGACAGCCACGAAGTTTTCCATTGTGAGAACGACCGCCACGCTCGCTCCGGGCGGCCGAGATGGAATGTCGAGCTGAGCAGTCCGACGGTGACCAGCACCAGGCCGAGCCCGATACCGACGAACCCGAACAGCGGATCGCGCGGCATAAGATCGAGCCGCGCCGCCATCGCGAGCCAAATCAGCAGGCCGTAGCCGCCGCCTGCTGCCGTGGTGAAAACGATGACCGAATAGGCGGGATGCATTGCGAACCGTCAGCGGGACAGGGTCTTGTCGGCCCAGGTGAAGAAGCGATCGGCCAGCGAGCCGGAGTTCGTCACCGGCGTCTCGGTGGCGCGCTGCGGCGGCGCTGCACGCTCGTCGCGTCGCGGCCGCGGCGGCAGGTACTTGTTGACCGGCTGGTAGCCCATCTCCGGCAGCAGGTCGAAGCCGCCGCGCTCGGCCACCAGTTGCGACACCGCGCTCTGCGGATCGCCGAGGTCGCCGAAGTGCCGCGCCCCGGTCGGGCAGGCGCGCACGCAGGCCGGGATGCGGTCCTCCGGCGCGAAGGTCTCGTTGTAGATGCGGTCGACGCACAGCGTGCACTTCTTCATCACGCCGTCGTCGTAATCGTATTCGCGCGCGCCGTAGGGACATGCCCAGGAGCACAGCTTGCAGCCGATGCAGGTGTCCGGATTGACCAGCACGATGCCGTCGCTGGCGCGCTTGTACGACGCGCCGGTCGGGCAGACCGTGACGCAGGCCGGCGTCTCGCAGTGCAGGCATGAGCGCGGGAAATGCACGGTGCGGCTCTCGTCGCCGGCGCCGACTTCATACGAGTGGACACGGTTGAGCCACGCGCCATGCGGGTCGGCGCCGTGGGCGTCCTGGTCGGTCAGCGGCGCCGAATAGCCTTGCGTGTTCCACTCCTTGCAGCTTGTCACGCAGGCGTGGCAACCGACGCAGGTGTCGAGATCGATCACCAGGCCGAGCTTCTTGTCGGTGTGTTCCGGCAATGACGTCATGACACCGCCTCAGCTGTGGTGTGCGGCGGCGCGAGCGTCGGCACGAACTGCGGGGCGCTCTCGCCGGCCTCGGCGGGGGCCGCTTTCTCGATGCTGACGCGGAGGTCGTACCAGGCCGCCTGGCCCGTGATCGGATCGCTGTTGGAGAAGCGATAGCCGCCCTCGCGCTCGGGCAGCAGGTCAGTGATCAGGTGATTGAGCAGGAAGCCGTGCTTGATCTCCGGCGCGTCGTTGGTGAGAGCGGCCGAGCCGCCGCGGCGGCCGACCGCGTTCCAGGTCCACACCGTGTCGGCGTTGACGCCCTCCATCAGCCGGGCGCGGCCCTTGACGCGGCCGAGCGCGCTCTTGATCCAGACCCAGTCGCCGTCGGCGATGCCGAGCTTTTCCGCGCGGGCGCGATTGATGTAGAGGCAGTTCTCCGCGGTGATCTGCCTGATCCAGCCGTTGTGCGAGCCCCACGAGTGGTAGATGTGCATCGGCCGCTGGGTGATCGCCGAGAACGAGAACTCGTCACTCGTGTCGCCGAACGGCGGATACCAGAACGGGATCGGATCGAAGTATGTCTCGACACGCTCGCGATGGCTCGGCGGCGGCTGCACCGCGCCGTGGCCGCGCGCGGCGAGGCGGAATTTCTGCAGCGGTTCGAGATAAAGCTGGAAAATGATCGGCGCGTCAGAGCCGATGAAGCCCGCCGCCTTCGACCATTCCAGATACGCCTTGTTGGCGTGCTTGTAGTAGCGCTGCTCCGGCGCGAGATGGTGCTCGTGGAAGCAGCCTTCGGCGATGTAAGCGTCGAGCTGCTTCGGATTGGGCGCGCCCCTGCCGTAGCTCTCCCCGCTCGCGCCGCGGAAGCCCGTCAGCGAGCCGATGCCGGGGCTGCGCTCGTGGTTGACGATGTAGTCCGGATAGCCGCCCGGAAATTTCGGCGCGCCGGTTTCGGTGACGAAGCCCGGCAGCTTCAGCCGCGCGCCGAGTTCGATCAGCACGCTCTGGAACGCGCGCACGTCGCGGTCCGGCTGAACGACCGGCTGGCGGATCGCGTCGGCCGGACCTTCCGGGCTGGAGATCGGCCGGTCGAGCATCGAGATGCAATCCCAACGCTCCAGGTACGTGGTGTCCGGCAGGATCAGGTCGGCATAGGCGAGCATCTCCGATGAGTAGGCGTCGGAGTAGATAATCTTCGGAATTTTGTACTCGCCGGTCGTTTCGTCCTTGGCGGTGAGATGCTTCAACACCGCCGGAATGTTCATCGACGAATTCCAGCTCATGTTGGCCATGTACATGAACAGCACGTCGACCGGGTAGGGATCGCTCTGCGCCGCGTTGCTGATGACCATGTGCATCAGGCCATGCGCGGACATCGGCGCATCCCACGAAAACGCCTTGTCGATCCGCAGCGGCTTGCCGCCGTTGTCGACCAATAGATTGTCGGGGCCCTGCACGTAGCCGAGCGGCGCACCCTTCAGCGGCTGGCCCGGCGCCTCCGCGGGCCGCGCCGGCAGTCCGCCTCCCGGCATGCGCGGGAACGGCGCCTTGTAGCGAAAGCCGCCGGGGCAATCGATCGAGCCCAGCACGATCTGCAGGAGATGCAGCATCCGGCAGGTCTGGAAGCCGTTGGCGTGGGCCGAGATGCCGCGCATGGCGTGCATCGACACCGGACGGCCGACGGTTTTCTCGTGGCGGCGTCCGGCGGTGTCGGTCCACGGCCGGTCGAGCGTGATCTGCTGCTCGAACGCCGCGTACGCGAGCTCGCGCGCGATGCGCCGGATCGTATCGGCTGGGATCGCGCAGGCCGCAGCGACCTTGTCCGGGCTGTATTCGTCGCGCAGGAAGCGCTCCGCGATCAGCGCGAAGGCCGGCCGGGCCTTGCGCCCATCGGGCAATTTGAATGTGCCGACCAGCGCCGGCGAGATATCGGTGCGCGTCGCATCGACATAGCCGCCGCTGGTCTTGTCCAAGGCCAGCGGTTTGCCGTCCTCGCTGCGTGCGAACAGCCCGTCGTCGGCCGCGCCGGGATCGTCGATCACCAGCCAGGTCGCGTTGGTGAAGCGCGCCAGATAGTCCAGATCGACCTTCTGCGTCCGCATCAACTCGTGGATCAGGGCGCCGACGAACAATCCGTCGGTGCCGGGCTTGATGCCGATCCATTCGTCGGCGATCGCGCCGTAGCCGGTGCGGATCGGGTTGACGGCGACGATCTTGACGCCCTTCGCCTTGAGCTTGCCGAGCGCGATCTTGATCGGATTGGAGGCGTGATCCTCGGCCACGCCGAACAGCATGAAGTACTGGGTGTGCTCCCAGTCCGGCTCGCCGAACTCCCAGAACGAGCCGCCAAAGGTGTAGAGCCCGGCCGCCGCCATGTTGACCGAGCAGAAGCCGCCATGGGCGGCGAAGTTATGCGTGCCGTACTGCTGGGCGAACCAGCCGGTCAGCGCCTGGCTCTGGTCGCGCCCGGTGAAGAACGCGAGCTTGCCCGGATCGCGGGCGCGCACCTCGGCGAGCCAGCCGATGTCGCGGTCGCCAGCGCCTCGTCCCAGGTGATCTCCTCGAAAATCGCCGGAGCCGCGCGGACCGACGCGCTTCAACGGCGCGCGGAGCCGCGACGGCGAGGTGTGCGTCATGATGCCGGCGGCGCCCTTGCCGCAGATCACGCCGCGGTTGACCGGGTGGTCGCGGTTGCCGTCGATGTAGCGGACCTTGCCGTCTTTCAGATGCACCCGGATGCCACAGCGGCAGGCGCACATGTAACAGGTGGTGGTCTTGATCTGGTCGGCCGACGGCTCGGACAGCGCAATGTCCGGTTCCTGTCTTGCCATCGCGACCTCTCCCAACCGGACGGTCGGGGAAACGCCGAGCGTCATCCGGGCCGTTCCATAGAATCTTATTCTTCGATTGAGAGTGCCACCGGCATGGCCATCACACAACGGGCAGGGGTCGTGGGCGGCAACGAATGGCCGCAGCCCCGCCCGGGTGGGCGCGGCGGTTGCGGCCGCAATCGGAACAACCGGTCTCTGCAGCGGCGGGTTGGTGGAGCCGAGCGGGATCGAACCGCTGACCTCCTCATTGCGAAAGGGGATGCGATGGACGTCGCACGGCGGCAGTAGGTGGCATGATCGCGCAAAGCGCCAAAAAATGCTCCGAAAAGTAACTATAAGCAGCGTTCGCCTCCTCACTGACGGGACTGCACCGTGGGAAAGAGGTACTATTACGGACAACTCGCACGTCGCGAGATGTTCCGGAGGCTCGTATGTCCCGCGCCCGAGTCGGCAAGCTCACCGACACGTATGTTGAGAGTCTGAAACCGAAGTCGAATGGACGCGAACGTATCGTGCGCGATGGCGGCGTGCCCGGATTTCTGGTGCGCATCGGCCTTCGTAAACGGACCTTTGAACTGCGCATTGAACAGCGCCCGAAAATTACTCGACAACTTGGCCACTGGCCTGATGTGCGCGTGGGTGAGGCGCGCCGCGCCGCGGAGGATATTTGGGCCAAGCACAAGCTTGGCGAACCTTTGGACGGTGGGGCGAAGAAGGGTGGCGAAACCATCGCGAGCACATGGCCCTTATTTAAAGCTCGGCTCAAAGACGATGGCAGGTCAGAGCGAACGATCGACGGATATCAAGACGTCTTTGACCGGTTGGGCGATGACATTAAGCAACAGCCGCTGATGGAATTGGGTGTGGACCCGACCATCATGGAAGGCGAAATCACTCGGATACGTAAGTTGCTCCGGAATAAGCCGCGAGGCGGACAGGCGATGGCGACAGCGGTCGCCCGCTTTGTCTCGACGGTCTTCAATTTTGCGAAACGTCGCAATCCGTTGCTTCCTGGAAACCCGGTGAGCGCGGTTTCGACGGTGGATCCAAAGCGAAAGGATCTACCCATTCTTAGGGCCGAGGACCTGCCAGCCTGGTGGTCGGCGGTTCAAGAGATTCCCCGAGAGCAGCACCGCGAGGCACACCTGTTCGCCCTGCTCAGCGGCCTGCGCCGAAATACCTTGGTTGAGCTCGAGTGGAAGCATCTCGACGTGAAGCGCCGAACACTCCGTATCGTAAAGCCCAAATACGGGGAGGAGAGGGCCTTCGACCTGCTGCTGAGCCGGGCCATGCTGCGTTGTCTCTGGCGCGCCCGGGAGGTTGGGCGGCGGCTCTTCCCAACGCATGCTGAGCGGTGGGTTTTTCCTGGTCCGGTTGGTCACGTGCGGGGCGATGGCTTGACGAGGGACGGGGTGCTCGCAAACCATGCGCTTCGACGCACCTACGCGACGATTGGCCGTGCGGCGGGTGTACCCAAGGACAGTATTCGGACGGCTGCTCAATCATTCCGGTGGTGACGTCACCGATCACTATATCCGCGACAGTGGATTAGCGCGGCTGCACGCGGCCGAGCAGGAAACGATTTCGGCGGCGATCGTGAAAGCCATCGGCTCGTGGCGCGGTTTAATTTAGCCCACGGGTCTAAGAATATTCGAGACCGCCGGGTCCCCTCCGTGCCGCGGCGTGTTTCGAGGGGCAATTAATCGCCAGGCGCTCTGAAGACACGGCCGTCATGAAGACTTCTAGCCGTTTGCTTTGCCAATTTCAGGAATTGTCGAACCACCGGTGACGAGTCGCCCCGCCGAGATGCGAGGCTCAGCGGCGCCTTGAGTTGTGCGGCGCCTTTCAGACGACGAAAAGCCACGCCCTCTATCTTGACGTGCTGCAGCGAGGCCGCAACGACGGCGATGCCGAAACCAGCGGCGATGAGGTTCAGCCTCGATGAGATGTAAGGGACGACCTCGCCGACACGCGGGCTGAAGCCTGCCGCATGACATGCCGCAACGAACGCACTATTCCGCAGTAACCAGTCCGCATGCGGGGGATCGCCGAAAAGAATGAAGGTTTCGCCCGCAAGGACTTTCAACGAAAGTGCAGCGCCTCTGCTGTCATCGCCCTGGGCAAGCCTGTGTCCGCTTGGCAACGCCACGACCATCGACTCCTCATGCAGTAGGGCGATGTCAATTCCTTCTAGCTTGGGTGCGAGTCTCCGGATGAAGCTGACGTCGATCTGGTCGTTTTGCATGCGCTCGATCAGGTGTTCGGGGTATCCCTCCATCAATGTCACCGTCACCAGCGGAAAAGCTTTCCGGAATTCGCGGATGACGCGCGGAATCAGGGGATGAAAGGCGACCGTACTCGAATACGCCACGGAGATGCGGCCTTGCTCGCCCCGCGCAGTGCGCCGTGTCGTTTCAAATGTATGGTCGACCTGCGCGAGCACGGCACGGGCATTATCAAGGAATAGCGCGGCCGGCGTCGGTCAATTCGACACCGCGCGGCTTTCGGCGAAACAACTGGGCGTCGATTTCGCGTTCGATTGCCGCGATTTGCCGACTAAGCGGCGGCGGTTGCAAGCCGAGCCGCTCCGCGGCCCGCGTGATGTTCCGCTCTTCAGCGACCGCGATGAAATAGCGAAGCTGTCTCAGCTCCATGGGCCTTACCCGAAAGGTAACGATTATGGGTCCGCTCCCATCATGGCTCGACATATCAAGGAAGGCTATTCTTTTCGTCGCCGAGATGACTGCTGTCCCGCGGACTGCACCGCCTGCACAACGAGCGAAATGAAGGAGCCAGTCATGAAACCGATCTGCGTTCTGCTGTTGGCCACCCTCGCTCTCGCTTCGGGGAGGCCCGCCGAAGCGCAGACTTGGCCTGCAAAACCGCTGCGCGCAATCGTCCCCACAGAAGCAGGCAGCATAGCCGACCTTGTCCCGCGCGTAGTGTTTGAGCCGCTCTCGCGGCAACTGGGCCAGACCATCGTCGTGGAAAACCGGACCGGTGCAGGCGGAACGATTGCTGCTGCTTTTGTCGCTAAGTCGGATGCCGATGGTTACACTTTTCTTGTCCATTCGGTCGCGCACACGATCGCGCCATCGCTTTATCCGAACCTGAGCTACGATCCCGCGCGAGATTTTGCCGCTGTTATTCCGCTTGGCATTTCGCCGAACGTCCTGGTCGTGTCGCCGGCGAAGGATTTCAAGAAAGTTGGAGACCTTGTCGCAGCGGGCAAAGCAAAGCCGGGTTCCTTGACCTTCGCATCGGTCGGGATCGGCACCGCCACCCATCTGAGCGCCGAACGGTTCCGTGCCAGTGCCGGTATAGAGGCCGTGCACGTTCCGTTCAGAGGTGGTCCGCAGGCGGTGACCGAAGTGATGGCCGGACGGGTCGATTTCTTCTTCGGGCCGCTCGGACTCGTTCTGCCATTTGTCCGAGAGGGCAAGCTCGTCGCGCTTGTGGTGAATGGCGCCCAACGCGCCGCTGCGCTGCCCGACGTACCGACCACCCTGGAGGCGGGCTTTGCTAATGCTGAGTATCCGATCTGGCTCGGAATCTTTCTACCGGTGAAGACGCCGCGCGTCATCGTCGACAAGCTTCACGACGAAACACTCAAGGTGTTGCAAAAGCCCGAGATGCGGGAAAAGCTGGCCAGCTTGGCCTTTGATCCGATGATCATGACACCCGCCGAGTTTGATGCGTATGTCAAAAAAGAGGTCGCCCTTAACGCCGCGTTGGCGAAGATGGCCGGGCTCAAGGCCAATGAGCAATGAACAAGCGGCCGACAGGCGATCGCTACGAAGTCAGCCGCTGCCTTCTTCGTCGCCGCGGGTTGAAGCCAGACCTGCGTATTCTACCCGCCGACATCAGCGCGCGTCTGGTGGCGCCGCCCCCATCGCGCGGGCCTCAGGTCCGCAAGTGATGCCGAAAGCACCGCGTGAATTCCCCTCCCCCGCGAGTCGTGTCGGTTGAGCAGACCAGACTAAAGCGAGCCGGAACCGGTTTGCGGGCTTTGGATCGCGAACGCGCGTGGCCAGGATTTACCCTGTTTGCGCCCTACCAAAGCAAATCCACATCCGTCTATCTGATCGACCTCGATGGCACGGTCGTTCATACGTGGCAGATGCCTTATCCCGCGCAGTACGGTTGCCTGACGGAGCGAGGCACACTTTTTTACAACGGCAAGACTCCAAGTGAACCGGATAGCTTTATCTCCGACAAGCCGTACAAAATAGGCGCCGTCATGGAGGTGGATTGGAATGGGCGCGTTTTATGGGAGGTGCAGCATCCCGATCATCATCACGACGGCATACGCCTTCGAAACGGGAATGTGCTGCTTCTCTGCCTCACTAAGCTTCCGCGCGAGTTGATTTCGAAAATCAAAGGTGGAATGGCAGGTACGGAACATAATGGTGAAATGTATGGTGACTATCTGCTTGAGATGACGACCGGTGGGCAACACGTCTGGGAATACCGCCTCTGGGAGCATCTCGATCCGGAAACAGATCGGATCACGGCTGTTCAAGAGCCGCGCGACGCCTGGACGAATGGCAACGGGCTAGCCGAATTGCCGAATGGCGACATCGTCGTGAGCCTTCGGACCATTTCCACGATCATTATCATCGAGCGAAATACTGGAACGATCATTTGGAAGCTCGGCGCGCCTCCTTTATGTGGCCAACACGCTCCCACGCCGCTGGCTAATGGCAACCTGCTCATCTTCGACAATGGGCCGCACCGTCTGGACCATCCGATGCCATTTTCGCGCGTCATCGAAGTGGAGCCGGCAACCAAAAGAATCGTCTGGGAGTATCGAGAACGCCGAGAAAGCGATTTCTTCAGTCCCAGGATTTCGAATGCACAGCGTTTGCCGAACGGGAATACGCTGATTTGCGAGGGCGACTTCGGACGCTTATTTGAAGTCACGGCTGGCGGAGAGGTCGTATGGGAATACGTCAATCCTTATTTTGGCGGTTCTCCGACAAACAATCGGATGTTCCGAGCCTATCGATACAGCGCAGAAGAGATCGCCAGAGCAAGAGCGACAGGACGCGCTCAGCGCGTGTCTTCTGACGGGATGCCTGCCTCCCTTAGCAACTGAGTGATTCGTCTATCGTATTCTGGCACGTTGCTTTTGAGCGGCATTATGAAATCGCTTTCTGGCCCGTTGAGTTCTCTCATGCGCCCAACCCATTGGCGCGCAGTATCGGGCCGCTTGAGCGCGGCTGCGCAGCAGGCCAGCACCTCGAATGTCGGACGGAAAACCGGACGGACGGCGAGCGCCCTGTTTGCACTGTCGAGCGCGGCGTCCACTGCGCCTGCGAGCAGTTGCGCGTAAGCGAGAAGGATATGCCAAGCGACGTTTTGCGGGTCGTTCGGATTCAGTGTCAGGCCATGCCTCAGTGGCACAATGGCCTGCTGCGCATCACCGTCGAACAGCCGCGCCATCCCGAGAACGAGGTGACCGAGCGCAAAGCTGGGATTGAGATTGATCGCGCTCTGCGCCGCGAGCGCGGCCGTGTTGGCCGAGCCCGCATAGCAGCTCACGATTGCGAACGCATAATGCGAGTATGGGTCGCGGGGATCGAGCGCGACCGCGCGCGTTGCCGCATTCGTTCCCTCTCGGCCATCGGCGATTGCATCATCGCTCCAACCGTAAGCGATAATTCCGGCACTCACGCGGCCGAGCCAAATGTGCGCCTCAGGCAAATCCGCGTCGGTTGTGCAAGCTCGGCGGAACAGCTCGCGCGCGACGCGATGCCCTTCGCGTGTCACCTTGTGGAAGTGCCACATACCCTGTCGCACGAGGTCCCAGGCGGTCATGTTGCCGGTGTGGCGTGCAGCCGCGAGGCGAGATTCACTCTGGAGAAGCTCGGGCTCAATGGCGGCGGCCACACGCTCGGCAATCTCGTCCTGGATCGCGAAGACATCGGCCATCACGAGATCGTAACGCTCGGCCCACAAATGGGTGCCATCCTTCGCGTCGATGAGTTGCGCCGAGATGCGTAGCTGCTGCGCCGAATGGCGCACACTACCGTGGAGCGCATAGCGCGCGCCGAGTTGGTGCGCAGTCTTTCCGACATCGATCAGATTGTCGCGCAAAGCAAAGACTGAGCCACGCACGACCACGCGAAACCAGCGGTATCGGGTGAGCGCCGTGATGATGTCATCGGTGATGCCATCGGCGAGATAGTCCTTTCCTTGCTCATCGCTGACGATGCTGAAGGGCAGCACCGCGATCACTGGCCGTGTCTCGGCTGTGTCGATGCCTTCGTTCAGGCCATCGGGTTCCAAGACGGCGCCCGCGAAGCGGTATCCGACGCGCGGCACAGTCGCGATCCAGTCGCCGCCATCGTGTGCCGCTCCAAGCAGCTTGCGGAGCGCCGCGATCTGAACCGATAGGTTGCTTTCCTCGATTGCGGTATCGGGCCAAGCCGCATCCATGAGCGTAGCCTTGTCTACCGCTTCGCCGGGTGTTCGAAGCAATGCAGCGAGCAGCCTAACCCCCTTCTGATTGGCCGCCACTGGCCGTCCGTCGCGGAGCAATACGCCGCGAGCCGGGTCAAACACGAAGGGGCCGAAGGTAACGCTCCGCATCTCGCAAGCCTAGCGGTTGGCACGAGGGCTGCGTAGCAGGCATTCGGAACAATTCGTAACTTTTCGGAGCGCGCTTTGAGACGTCCCGATTGCGAAACGGCATGCTGCACATGCTGCAGATGACGTGGAAACAACGAGCGGAGTCGAGCATGAGCAGTGCGAGCGCGATGAAAGCGGACGGGCGAAGAGGCGTAGTTGGGAAGGGTGCCTCCGGATACCGGGCCGAACAGGGGTCGGACTACCAGCCGGGCGTCAGCGCCGAAACGGTCGGTTCGAAGGTTATCTGGCTGGGCTTGATGACGCTGCCACCCGGCGCGCGAACGAAAGCCCATGTGCATGAGCACCACGAGACAGCGCTCTACATGATGAGTGGTGACCTGCTGGAGTTATGGACTGGAGACGAGCTCGAACATTGCGACAGCGTGCGGCCCGGTGACTACGCCTATATTCCTGCAAACGTACTGCATGTGGCGGTCAATCGCGGGACGACACCCGCTGTATTCATGGGATCACGCAACGAGGCTACGGCGCAGGAGAGCGTCATCATGTGTCCTGAAATGGATGTCCGGGTACCGTGAGCTAAGTCCTCCCGGCCTCTGGCTCGGCCCGAAGCGGCGCATGTCGGCTTCTCTAATCGGCCGTTTGGGGTCAAGCACTTTCAGGCTATCCACCACTGCAGTGTCGATGTCGCTCACGGGCTCGCGCTTCTCTTCGGAATCGGCACCAAGGCCGTTCCACCATGGGATTCGAGGACGAGGCGGAACAATCTATTGGGCGGCCTTGCCGTTTGTTGAACGGTAGGTCCAAGCCGACATGCGAACTCACCTCATCCATCGTCCCGCGAGGGACACCATTCCACCGCTTGGTGGAGCTCGAGTTTCCTCCTAACGAATCTGATCCTTCATGATTTTCATGCAGTTGCTGTGGTCTGTTCCCTGGTCCAGCGGAACTCGGTGCCATCGACCCATATGCGGTGCATGATCACGGCCAACCGCCGCGCCAGCGCCACGATCGCCTTTTTCATCCCGCGGCGCCTGGCGATCTGCATCGCCCAGGCCTTGAGCCAGGACCATTTCTTCGAACGCATCATGCTCTGAGCTGCTTCGTAGAGCATGACCCGCATCATCTCGTCTCCGCAGCGCGATATTCGCCCGCTCCAATCGACCTCGCCCGATTGATACTTGGCGCATGTCAGCCCAAACACCGCCCCGACGGACTTGGATTTGTGGAAGCGAGCGGGCACGTCGACGGTGGCGCGATAGGTCAGCGACACCACGGGCCCGACACCAGGGGTCGTCATCAAGCGCCGGCACATCTCGTCATCCCGGACGATGGCCAGCAAGCGGCGATGCAGGATGGCGATCTGTTCGCGTAACACCCGCCGGACAATGAGCATCGGTTCGACTAGCACCGTCAGGTCGGGGAGGTTCTCGACAAGCTCCCTGATGCGGGCCTCGAACTTCACCTTTCCGGCTATTCCGACCTTGAGACCAAAATTGCGCAAAGTACCGCGCAGGTCGTTATCGATGGCGATCGCCTTCGATTGCAGCAGCTTGCGATGGGTCAGCAGCATTCGTAGTTTCTGACTGCGCAGCGTCTTCACATGAACCGGGCGATAAAGCCCGACCCGCATCATCTGCGCGATGCCGCGAGCATCGTTGCGGTCGGTCTTGTTGATCTGCGCCTTCAGCACCGCCCGCATGTGCCGCGTCTCGACACAGATCACCGGTAGCTCTGCTTCAGCGAGCGCGCTGAACAGCCATTGCGACAGCGGCCCGGCTTCCAACCCAATGCGCTTGAAGTGGTAGGCGGGGTCCTTCAGCACCGTCAACAACGCTGCAGGCTCGCTCGCCACCTTCACTTCACGGACGATCTTGCCCGTGTCATCCACAATGCAGACGCTCGTGTCCTTGACCGAAACGTCCAGTCCAGCAAAATGGTCCATGCTGCGCTTCTCCTTCTGATGCTTGAGGCCGCGAATGCGGACCTCGTTTCACCATCAGCCTGAAGCGCAGCACCCAAATCTTCAGCTATCCACAAGCCGCCGGCCGATTACCCCATCTATGGGAGGTTCAAAAAGGCGAAAACCTCGCATTGAGTATATGTTGTCCGCTCATACCTGATAGCGACAATTCAGCGGACATCCCGAATGGGCAGTTTCGTGCCACTTTCTGCCGTGAGCAGATGCAGCAACATCCAGCCCAGGGGCAACTCATAAGAGTGGCTCCTTGAGGGATTCGCCGAACGGCATTCGGCCGGCAGCAGGAGATTCCGGCACGGCAGACGCGCCTTATTCGAACCCCTTTGCTTTTAGCACGGTCTTAGCCGCAGGCGAGTAAAGGAACGTGACCAGCGTTCTTGCGACGGCCGTCTGACTGCCGCCGGTAACGATGCCCGGGGCGAACTGGGTGTAGTTCTGAATCGTTGATGGCAGCGGGCCAGCAAGTTCGATGGTTGGTTGAGCCAAGATTTCGCTGACCTGATTGAAGCCGATCTCAACATCGCCGCTGGCAACGCTTGCGTACAGCGTTCCAAGCGTTGATAGCTTGGTCTTGGGTTTCATCTCAGCAGCGATGCCCAATCGTTTGGGCAAGCTGGCTACGTAGATGCCACTGGCACCCCCACCGGCCGGATCAGGATAAGCAATCGATTTGGCGACCAACATCGCGCGTTTGAAGGCGTCGACTGAACTGATGTCGGGCTTCGCGGCACCCTTGCGCACAAATGCACCAACACCAACCTTGGCGATAATGATGCGGTCCCCAGCCCCGACTTTGCCTTGCGCTTGAAGTCGGTCGATCATTGGCACAGAGCTTAATATGATATCGGCAGCCTCACCCTTTTGAACTCGGTCCGCGACAGCACCCGCGGTTCCGTAGGCGACCGTTACTTTGTGTCCCGAGGATTTTTCAAAATCCGGTATCAGCGCGTCAATTGCCGGATGCAAAGCCGAGGCGGATAGAAGCCTAATCTCAGCGGCTCTTACTGTACTTCCGGCAGTGACGCCAAACAAGGCAAGCCCCAAAGCGATTGTCGCAGAGACACTCAGAATGCTGCGTCGATTTATGTTATCTCTCCGTACGTGTGTATCGGTCGGTGTCAGTGGTATAGCCAACCATCAAACGATCCGATTGTAGGTTTGCGCCGTCGCGATCTGCGAACTCCGCCAAGCACCGCAATGAAGTCCCGCCTTTTCACTCAATCACCTTGTCGGCGCGAGCGAGCAGCGGAGGCGGCACGGTCAGGCCAAGCGCCTTGGCGGTCTTGAGGTTGATGACCAGCTCAAATTTTACCGATTGCACCACAGGCAAGTCGGATGGCTTATCGCCTTTGAGAATTCGGCCCGTGTAAACGCCAATTTGCCGGAACGCGTCCTTTTGGTCGGTGCCGTAACTCGCAAGGCCACCGGCCTCGGTATAGAGGCTCGATGTGTAGATCGCAGGAATGCGATGGCTGGCAGCGAGAGCGCCCAGCCGCTGGCGTCCATTGGTGAACAGCGCATCAGGTACGATCAGCAGGGCGTCGACTTGCCGCGCAGCGAGAGCGGCGAAGGCTGCGTCAAGCTCTTGCTCGGTGCGCGCCTGAACGATGTGGACTGGCCGGCCCAGCGATTGGGCCGCCTTTTCGATCTCAGCCGTATCGATAGCGGCGACGGGATTACCGGGATTGATCAATGCGCCTATTACCTTCGCTGTCGGGATCAACTCCTGAATTAATTCGAGCTGTTTCCCAACCAAAATGTTCGCGAGAAAACTTACGCCTGTGACATTGCCGCCCGGCCGGTTCATGCTGGCGACCAAGCCGGACTTCACGGGATCGGCGCCCACCGCAAACACCACAGGAATGGTCGTCGTCGATGCTTTCGCCGCAAGCGCCGACGCGGTCGCGCCGCCCGTGACAAGTACCGCGACTGGAAGTTGAACCAGTTCTTGCGCCAGCGCGGGCAAACGGTCGAGTTGACTGTCCGCCCAGCGGTATTCAATCTCGAGAGTTTTGCCTTCGACGAAACCAAACTCGCTTAGTCCTCGGCGGAACGCATCTGTTGTTGCCCCTCAAAGATCGGACATGTTCTCCCGGTTTGAGCGCGAGGCGATGAACTCGCGCGGCGAACGATAACTGAGAGCTCGATGCGGGTGAACCGTGTTGTAGTGCTCGAACCAAGCAGGCAACTGTCGCATCACTGCGGCTGCGTCAGGAAGCGGAGAGACGCGAGCGTAATCGCGCTTCATTGTACGCACGAACGCTTCTGCCATTCCATTTGATTGAGGGCTCTCGACTGGCGTGGTGCGAGGCTCGAAGCCGATCTCACGCGCAAAGCGCCTGGTGTCGTGGGCAACGTATCCAGAGCCATTGTCGGTCAGCCATTCGATCGTCTCCGGCAGGCGGTTGATCCGGCCAAACCGGTGTTCAACTGCGGTGACCATGAGGTCGCGAACGTCCTCGCCCTTGATGCCTTCGGTGGTGGCGACATAGCCCATGGCCTCCCGGTCGCAGCAATCCAGCGCGAACGCGATCCGGACCTTCTC
>CAWAWF010000003.1:0-287248 GCA_963785665.1 uncultured Alphaproteobacteria bacterium | reverse complement strand
CTCGGCCGCTTCGGCGCCCGGTGCCTGCTTGGAATTGTGCAGGTCGACGTTGAGGCCGAGCGAGCGCATTTCCTTGACCAGCACGTTGAAGCTTTCCGGGATGCCGGCCTCGAACGTGTCGTCGCCGCGCACGATCGCCTCGTACACCTTGGTGCGGCCGGCGACGTCGTCCGACTTCACCGTCAGCATCTCCTGCAGCGTGTAGGCGGCGCCGTAGGCTTCCAGCGCCCAGACCTCCATCTCGCCGAAGCGCTGACCGCCGAACTGCGCCTTGCCGCCCAACGGCTGCTGGGTGACGAGCGAGTACGGACCGATCGAACGCGCGTGGATCTTGTCGTCGACGAGATGGTGGAGCTTGAGCATGTAGATGTAGCCCACCGTCACCTGGCGATCGAACTTCTCGCCGGTGCGGCCGTCATAGACGGTCGACTGGCCGGAGCGATCGAGGCCGGCGAGATCGAGCATGTGCTCGATGTCGGCCTCCTTGGCGCCGTCGAACACCGGCGTCGCGATCGGCACGCCGTGCTTGCAGGTTGGTGCCGAGCTCGATCAGGTTGTCCTCCGACAGCGACTTGATGTCGTCGTCGTCGCCATAGACCTTCTTGAGCATCTCCTTGAGCGGCTTGGTGTCGCCCTTGGCGTTGTAGAGCTCGACCGCCTTGCCGATCTTGAGGCCGAGGCCGGCGCAGGCCCAGCCCAGATGCGTCTCCAGGATCTGGCCGACGTTCATGCGGCTCGGCACGCCGAGCGGATTGAGCACGATGTCGACATGGGTGCCGTCTTCGAGGAACGGCATGTCCTCGATCGGCACGATGCGCGACACCACGCCCTTGTTGCCGTGGCGGCCGGCCATCTTGTCGCCCGGCTGGATCTTGCGCTTCACCGCGACGAAGACCTTGACCATCTTCATCACGCCGGGCGGCAAGCTCGTCGCCGCGCTGCAGCTTCTCGACCTTGTCGAGGAAGCGCTGCTCGAGACCCTTCTTGCTCTCGTCGTACTGCTTGCGGATGGCCTCGATCTCGGCCATCAGCTTGTCGTTCGGCGAGGCGAACTGCCACCACTGCGCGCGCGGATACTCTTCCAGCACCGCCTTGGTGATCTTGGAGTCCTTCTTGAAGCCCTTCGGGCCCGCGATGCCCTGCCGGTTTTCCAGCAGCTCGGAGAGACGGCCGTAGACGTTGCGGTCCAGGATCGCCTGCTCGTCGTCGCGGTCCTTGGCGAGGCGTTCGATCTCCTCGCGCTCGATCGCGAGCGCACGCTCGTCCTTGTCGACGCCGTGGCGGTTGAACACGCGCACTTCGACGACGGTGCCCTGCACGCCCGGCGGCACGCGCAATGACGTGTCGCGGACGTCGGAGGCCTTCTCGCCGAAGATGGCGCGCAGAAGCTTTTCCTCCGGCGTCATCGGGCTTTCGCCCTTCGGCGTGATCTTGCCGCACAGGATGTCGCCGGCGCGCACTTCCGCGCCGATGTAGACGATGCCCGCTTCGTCGAGGTTCTTCAGCGCCTCTTCCGAGACGTTCGGGATGTCGCGGGTGATTTCTTCCGGACCCAGCTTGGTGTCGCGGGCCATCACCTCGAACTCCTCGATGTGGATCGAGGTGAAGACGTCGTCCTTCACGATCCGCTCGGAGAGCAGGATCGAGTCTTCGAAGTTGTAGCCATTCCACGGCATGAACGCGACCAGCACGTTCCGTCCGAGCGCGAGCTCGCCGAGCTCGGTCGACGGGACCGTCGGCGATGATGTCGCCCTTCTTGACGTGATCGCCGACCTTCACCAGCGGACGCTGGTTGATGCAGGTGTTCTGGTTGGAGCGCTGGAACTTCATCAGCCGGTAGATGTCGACGCCGGGCTTGGTCGGGTCGGTCTCGCCGGAGGCGCGGATGACGATACGGGTGGCGTCGACCTGGTCGATCACGCCGGTGCGGCGCGCGGCGATCGCGGCGCCCGAGTCACGGGCCACCACGCCTTCCATGCCGGTGCCGACGAACGGCGCCTCGGCGCGAACCAGCGGCACCGCCTGGCGCTGCATGTTCGAGCCCATCAGCGCGCGGTTGGCGTCGTCGTTCTCGAGGAACGGGATCAGCGCCGCGGCCACCGAAACGAGCTGCTTCGGCGACACGTCCATGTAGTCGACCTTCTCGCGCGGCACCTGCAGCACGTCGCCGGCGTGACGGCACACGATCAGGTCTTCGGTGAACTTGCCCTTGGCGTCGATCACCGCGTTGGCCTGCGCCACCGTGTAGCGGCTCTCTTCCATCGCGGAGAGATAGTTCACGTCGTCGGTGACGCGGCCGTCCTTGACCTTGCGATAAGGCGTCTCGACGAAGCCGTACTTGTTCACCCGCGCGTAGGTCGCGAGCGAATTGATCAGGCCGATGTTCGGGCCTTCCGGCGTCTCGATCGGGCAGATGCGGCCGTAGTGCGTCGGATGCACGTCGCGCACCTCGAAGCCGGCGCGCTCGCGGGTCAGACCGCCCGGGCCGAGCGCGGACAAGCGGCGCTTGTGCGTGATCTCCGACAGCGGGTTGGTCTGGTCCATGAACTGCGAAAGCTGCGAGGAGCCGAAGAACTCGCGCACCGCGGCGGCCGCGGGCTTGGCGTTGATCAGGTCCTGCGGCATGACGGTGTCGATATCGACCGACGACATGCGCTCCTTGATGGCGCGCTCCATGCGGAGCAGGCCGATGCGGTACTGGTTCTCCATCAGCTCGCCGACCGAGCGCACCCGGCGGTTGCCGAGATTGTCGATGTCGTCGATCTCGCCCTTGCCGTCGCGCAGATCGACCAGCGTGCGGATCACCGAGATGATGTCTTCCTTGCGCAGCACGCGCACGGTGTCGGCGCGCGTCGAGGTCGAGCCGCATGTTCATCTTGACGCGGCCGACCGCGGAGAGGTCGTAGCGCTCGGTGTCGAAGAACAGCGAGTTGAACATCGACTGCGCGGTGTCGAGCGTCGGCGGCTCGCCGGGGCGCATGACGCGATAGATGTCGAACAGCGCATCCTCGCGCGTCATGTTCTTGTCGACCGCCAGCGTGTTGCGGATGTAGGCGCCGACGTTGACGTGATCGATGTCGAGGATCGGGATTTCCTTGTAGCCCGCCTCGTTGAGCGCCTTCAGCGACTTCTCGGTGATCTCGTCGCCGGCCTCGGCGTAGATCTCGCCGGTCTTGGCGTTGACGAGGTCCTCGGCGATGTAGTGGCCGATCAGCTCCTCGTCGGTCATGCGCAGCGCCTTCAGCCCCTTCTCGGTGAGCTGGCGGGCCTGACGCACGGTGATCTTCTGGCCGGCCTCGACCACGACGCGGCCGGTGTCGGCGTCGACCACGTCGTTGACGGCCTTGTAGCCCTTGAGGCGGTTGCCATCGAACGGCACGCGCCAGCCGTCCTTCTGCCGCTTGTACGGAATCTGCTTGTAGAAGGTGTTGAGGATGGTCTCGCCGTCCAGGCCGAGCGCGAACAGCAGCGACGTCACCGGAATCTTGCGGCGGCGGTCGATGCGCGCGTGCACGATGTCCTTGGCGTCGAACTCGATGTCGAGCCAGGAGCCGCGATACGGGATGATGCGGGCGGCGAACAGGAGCTTGCCCGAGGAGTGGGTCTTGCCCTTGTCGTGGTCGAAGAACACGCCGGGCGAACGGTGCATCTGCGAAACGATGACGCGCTCGGTGCCGTTGACGATGAACGTGCCGTTGTTCGTCATGAGCGGAATGTCGCCCATGTAGACGTCCTGCTCCTTGATGTCCTTCACGGAGCGGGCGCCGGTCTCTTCGTCGACGTCGAACACGATCAGCCGCAGCTTCACCTTGAGCGGGGCGGCATAGGTCATGCCGCGCTGGCGGCACTCGTCGACGTCGTACTTCGGCGGATCGAATTCGTAGGCGACGAAGTCGAGCTGCGAGGTGTTGGAGAAATCGCGGATCGGGAACACCGATTTGAAGACGGCCTGAAGGCCCTCGTCCGAGCGGCCGCCCGGCGGGTCCTTCACCATCAAAAACTGGTCATAGGATGCCTTCTGAACCTCGATGAGGTTCGGCATCTCTGCGACTTCCTGGATTTTTCCGAAAAATTTCCTTACGCGCTTGCGACCTGTAAACGTCTGCGCCATGTGCTCTCTCTGTTGTCGTCCGCCAGTGTCTTTTTAGTGGGCACCGGGGCGACTCTCCGGAAAGCCGCCATCATCGCGACTATCTGGACAGGCGTGCCGACGCCCGACTTCTAGACGATTCGGGTTCCCCGAACCGCCGTCATTCCGTCGCCGCTATCGCCGTATCCCCTGCCGCTGAACGGCAAAGACGGTGATTCCGGGGCCCACGCCCCGAAATCACCGATTTGTGTTTGCAATCCCCGGGCCATCGCCGGGAATTCCATAAATAGGCACTGATTACTTCAGCTCAACCTTGGCACCGACCTTCTCAAGGGTGGCCTTGATCTTGTCGGCCTCTTCCTTGTTCACGCCTTCCTTGACGGCCTTCGGCGCGGCTTCGACCAGGTCCTTGGCTTCCTTCAGCCCGAGGCCCGTCAGCGCACGGACCTCCTTGATGACCTCGATCTTCTTGTCGCCGACCGCCATCAGCATGACCGTGAACTCGGTCTTCTCCTCGGCCGGGGCAGCGCCCGCGCCGGCAGGGCCCGCCGCAACCGCAACCGCGGCAGCAGCCGTCACGCCCCACTTCTCTTCGAGCATCTTGGCGAGATCAGCCGCCTCGAGGACGGTGAGCTTCGACAGCTCGTCAACAATCTTGGACAAATCAGCCATTGATAGAGTTCCTTATTCGGTTCGAACCAGTTCGAGTTTGGAGCCTCGATTAAGCTTGGCTCTTGTTGGCATAGGCCTGGATCACACGCGCCATCTTCGCCGCTGGGGCTTGGACGACCTGCGCGATCTTGGTCGCCGGCGCCTGGATGAGGCCGACGATCTTGGCCCGGAGCTCGTCGAGCGACGGCAAGGACGCAAGCGCCTTGACGCCGTTCGGGTCGAGCACGGTCTTGCCCATCGCGCCGCCCAGGATCACGAACTTCTCGTGGCCCTTGGCGAAGTCGACGGCGACCTTGGACGCGCCAACCGGATCGGCTGAATAGGCGATCACGGTCGGTCCCTTCAGCAGGGAGCCGATGCTGGCAACGTCCGTGCCTTCAAGAGCGATCTTGGCGAGGCGGTTCTTGGCGACCTTCACCGTCGTGCCAGCCTGCCGGGCCTGCTTGCGCAGGATCTGCATCTGGGCAACCGTGAGGCCGGCATAGTGAGCCACGACGACGGTGTTGGCGGTCTTGAAGACCTCCTTCAGCTCCGTCACCTGCTCCGCTTTTGCCGCTCGTTCCACAAGCTCTCTCCGGTTGGCGGCTTACGTCGCTCGTGAGAACGACGAAGCCGCCGGTTGCGATGTGCCGTCCCGATCGACGCGACGTGCGGCGGCAGGGACGACGCTCTCGTGCCCTGCCTCTGGCGCGGATTGCTCCGCTCCAGGTCCAACGGTTCGAACCGAATCGCGAGTCCGGTTGCTCGGACCGCAATCGGCCTCACCCGTCTGTGCAGGCTGTCGATTAAGCCGGAAGCATCCCGGCGCCTGCAGTCTTGGACAGGACGCGGCTTTTCGAAACGTGCAGCGATCGTTTCTCCTCCCTTTCAGATGTCCCGCGGGATGTCCAAAAGGAATGAGTTCCTGACTGCTGGTGTTTCCGAGAAGCGCGCAAAGGCGCGCCGACAAAGCAGGCCGGCACGCCCATAGGCTGCTATTTAGAACTTTTGCGCGGATTTGCCAAGCGGTTTCATTGGCCGCGCGGAAGGTTACAGTCGCCGCCAATATGTAAGCAAAATGGGAGGTTTCGCATGGCCGGCAGTTCCGACCGCATCCTGACCACCCACGTCGGCAGCCTGGTCCGGCCGCCCAAGCTGGTCGAATTCCTCAGCTGATCGAGGCCGGGCAGCCCTACGACAAGGCCGCCTACGAGACCTGCCTGAAGGACTCGATCGAGGAGGTGGTGCGCCAGCAGGTCGAGGCCGGCATCGACATCGTCAGCGACGGCGAGTTCAGCAAGGGCCGCAACTGGGCGTTCTACGTCCACGACCGGATCAGCGGCATCTCGACCCGCGCAGGCGACGCCCGAGGAAATGAAGGACCCGATGTCGTCGGCCGGCGGCGGCCAGGACCACAGGCGTTCCCCGAGTTCTACGCCGAATACAACCGCGCCTCCGGTCTCGGCGCGCGGCTCGGCAAGCGCTTCGTCGTCGAGCGGCCCCCTCACCTACAACGACGCCACCGTGAAGCGCGACATCGCCACGCTGAAGGCCGCCGCCGCCAAGGCCAACGCCACCGGCGCGTTCCTGCCGGTGGTGGCGCCGGCCAGCGCGCTGCCCGGCGCCAAGAACGAGCACTATGCCGACGAGAAGGCGCTGCTGTTCGCGCTCGCCGACTGCCTGCACCAGGAATACCAGGCGATCGTCGATGCCGGCCTCTATGTGCAGGTCGACGACGCCTTCCTGCCCTACATGCACGAGCGGATGGTGCCGCCGCTGAGCGAGAAGCGCAGTACCGCGACTGGGCGCAGCTTCGCGTCGATGCGCTCAACCATGCGCTCCGCGGCATCCCGGAAGAGCGCTCGCGCTATCACATCTGCTGGGGAAGCTGGAACGGCCCGCACGCCTTCGACGTGCCGCTGAAGGACATCGTCGACCTGCTGCTGCAGGTGAAGGTCGGCGCCTACAGCGTCGAGCAGGCCAATCCGCGCCACGAGCACGAATGGACGGTGTGGCAGAACGTCAAGCTGCCGGCCGGCAAGAAGCTCATCCCCGGCGTCATCAGCCACGCCACCAACATCGTCGAGCATCCGGAACTGGTGGCGCAGCGGCTGGTGCGGCTCGCCAAGATCGTCGGCCGCGAGAATGTGCTGGGCGGCACCGACTGCGGCTTCGCGCAGAGCCCGTTCGCCCAGCGGGTCCATCCCGAGCATCATGTGGGCGAAGCTGCGCTCGCTGTCGGAGGGCGCGCGGATTGCGACGGCCGAATTGTGGGGCAAAAGCCGCGCGGCGTAGTCGGTTCGACGGGCCAGCGCCTGGACGGACGCGGTAGGGACGCGAGTTACCTCGCGCCCCCCGCACAGAACCGTACGAGCGGCTTTCCCGCATAGCTTCTCCCACCTCGGGTGTGTAATGGCAAAGCGGTCGCTCGGCCAGGGATGAAGGATGATCGGTTTGGGCAGCCACGCATCCACGAGTTGCGTGATCCGGGCCCACGTCATTCGATCCTTCTGGCTGCGACGCCGCAGCGTGCGCCGCCAGAGGTCGGTGACATCATGCCGAATAAATCCAGCGCGCGACCGTTGGTCGGCACTGCATGATAGTTGAAGTAGCCGCGGACAATCCGTCCTAGCCACTTCCCCTGCTCGGGAATCGGCCGGTGCATGTGCCGGCGCATTTCCTGTTTGATCTCCTTGAGCTTTGTCCGCATGCGGTCCCTTCGGGTTTTCCGTTTGATCTGGAATTTCCCCGCTCGGGTCTTCCCGCAAATGAAGGTGAAGCCCAGGAAGTTGAAGGTCTCCGGCTTGCCGAGCCCACGTCGCTTGCGGCGCTCTGCCGCAAATCGTCCGAACTCGATCAGCCGGGTCTTCTCAGGATGCAGCGACAACGCAAACTTCCCCAACCGTTCGCGCATCTGCTCCAGAAAGAGCCGGCCATCGCTATCGTGCTCGAACCCGACGATGAAGTCGTCGGCGTAGCGCACAATAATCATGTCGCCGGTGGCCACACGCCGTCGCCAGCGTGCGGCCCAGAGATCGAGCGCGTAGTGCAGGTAGATGTTGGCAAGCAGCGGTGAGATCACCGAGCCTTGCCCCGTCCCCTTATCACTGACCGCGACGACCCCGTCTTCCAGGATGCCCGCCTTCAGCCATTTCTGGATCAGGCGGATGATGCGCCGGTCGCCGATCCGACGTTCCAAGGAAGCGGATCAGCCATTGCTGGCTGATCTCATCAAAGAACGATCGGATGTCGGCGTCCAGGATGAAGCTCACCTTCTTGCTGTGGATGCCGACACAGAGCGCATCCAACGCGTCATGCGCGCCGCGCCCAGGCCGGAAGCCATACGAGAACCCGAGGAAGTCTTCCTCGTAGATCGCGTTCAGCAATGTGGCCACCGCCCGTTGGACAATCTTGTCTTCGAGGGCAGCGACCGCAAGCGGACGCTGCCGGCCATCCGGCTTGGGAATGTAGACCCGCCGGGACGGCAGTGCCCGATACGCTCCCCGTTGGACCCGCTCATGCAAATCCCGGATAGATGACGGGCACCGCGCCGCGCGCCGCGGCCGCGACGAACAACTCGCGCCGACTGTTGAAATACGGATCGGATGCAACAACGACCGCGCCGACGCCCTGTTTCGGAAGATTTGCGAAAACCGAGTCGATTTCGCGATCGGTGCCTGCCGACAGCACGACGGCTTCCATGCCGAGCTGGCTTGCCGCGGCCCGGATGCCGTCTGCCTGGATCGCCGCTCCTGGATAGTTCGGGTTGATGACGGCGCCGACTTTGGTGGCCTTCGGAGCGAGGTCACGCAACAGACCAAGCTTCTTGGCATCGAGCACGGAGGCAAGCAGGCTGACGCCCGTGACGTTGCCGCCAGGCCGGTTCAAACTCGCAACGAGGCCGGTCCTGACCGGATCGGTCGCGCTGATGAAGACAATCGGCGTCGTGCTCGTGGCGGCCTTGGCGGCTTTCGCCGGGTCGGTTCCGCCGGCCGCGAAAACAACGGCGACACGGCGTTCGAGCAGATCGGCGACAAGCGCCGGCAGACGTTCGTAGTGCCCGTCGGCCGCTCGATACTCGATCGCAACATTCTTGCCTTCGGTGTAGCCCGCCTCCGACAGTCCCTGGCGCAAGGCCGCGGTGAACTGCGCCAGATATGACGCCGATGCACTATGCAGGTAGCCAACAATAGGCATCGGCTGTTGCCCGCGCGCAGCAAACGGCCAAGCCAACGATGCTCCGCCAAGCAATGCGACAAACTTGCGACGTTCCATGGGGACCCGAATTCCAAACGTGAACTCGTCATAGCATACGACGAGTGGATTTCGGCGATTTCAAAGCCTGCGACAAAGCGCGCGATTCAACCCGGCAGCCGCCATTCCGCGAAAGCGCAGCCGACGTAGATTTCCTCGAGCGGCGCGTAGCCGATCAGGTTGAAGCCCTGGTTGCCGGCGGCCGCGTGCGCGACCACCCAGTTGCGCACCTCGTGGCCGCCGTTGCCGGTGTGGCGGACGTCGTGCTCCAGGGTCGAGGCGAGCTTGATCGGATCGCCGTTCTCGAACAGCTCGATGCAGGTGCGGTCGAACTTCTCGTCGATCTGGCCCATGCCCGGCTCGCCGATGAAATGGCTCAAGCCGCCGGTCGCCAGCACCGCGACGCGCAGATCCTCCGGATAGCTCTCGATCGCCTGCTTCAGCATCGCGCCCCAGGCGAGGCAGCGCCGCATCGTCGGCATCGGGTCGTCGACCTCGTTGACGACGATCGGCACGATCGGCGGGATCGGGTCGATGCCCATGCGCCACAGCGGCAGGCAGAAGCCGTGATCGAGCGTCAGCCGGTGCGACATCGACGGATCGAAGTCGCGGTCGAGCGCGGTGTCCATGATGTGACGGCCGAGGCCGGCGTGGCCGGCCAGCACCGGATGATTGAAGCGCGTCTTCAGGAACGGCTCCGGCGGGCCGTCGTGCTCATCGCCGATGCCGACGCAGAACGCCGGGAAGTTGTTGAGGAAGAAGTTGCACCAATGGTCCGGTCGACACGATCACCAGCACGTCCGGGCTGCGTCGTCATCAGCCGCTGGCCGACCTGCTCGAAGCCCTTGCGTCACCAGCGTGCGCGTCGGCGGCGACAGCGTGTCCCACTCGCGGGCGATCATCGGCCCGTGACTGGCTGCGAAGATTCCGACCAGCTTAGCCATGGGACGCGCGCTCCTTGGTCGTCGTGTCGGTCAATGCGTTCAGCCGCTTGATGAACTCGGCGTCCTTCACGCCGAGGATCGCGTAGTAGAACCGCAGCAGATAGGCGTTGGTGTGCGGCACCAGCGCGCCGATGTCGTCTTCGATCACCGCGCGGCGAAGCTCGGCGCTCATCGGATAGCGCGCCAGCACCGCGTCGCGATCCTTCTTGAACTCGGCGCTCACGCGCCGGCTGCTGAAGGTCGAAGAACAGCTTGTTGAGCCAGTAATCCCGCATCGTTGCCCTCAATATTGCCCTTTGGGATCGAGGCCGAGCGCGTGCTGGCCGTACATCGTGCTGACCGCATCCCAGTTCATGCTGACATGCACGCCAGCGGCATGGGCGTCGCGCCAGGCGCGCTGGATCGGCTTGCCGGTGAAGATGCTTTGCCCGCCGGAGGCCGTGAACAATGCATCGACCGCCTGCACCAGGAGTTTCACGCTGAATGCCTGCGCCAGTCGGTTCTGCAGCCGGACGTCGAGCCCGGCCTGCTCGCCGGCTTCGCCGGCGAGCCGCGCCTTCTCCAGCGCCTGCATGATGGTCAGGCGCGCGGCGTCGATCGCAGCCGGTCGCTTCGGCGACGCGGCTCTGGACGGTGGCGAACTCCGCCATGCGAATATTGCCGCCGGCGACGGCGCCGCGCGTGGTGCGAACCTTCACCATGTCGGTGAAGTCGGCGAGCGCGCCCTGCGCCATGCCGAGCACCGGCGCGACCAGCGCGAACGGCAGCGACGCCAGCATCGACTGCCGGTACATCGGATTGCCGTGGACGGACGCGCCCGGCGTGGTGCCGGCCAGGAGATCGCCGATCAGCACGACGCGGTGCGCCGGCACGAAGATGTCGTCGGCGACGGTGTTCTTGCTGCCGGTGCCGGCGAGCCCCATCGTGTACCAATTGTCGTCGAGGCGTGACGTCCTTGCGCGGCACCATGAAGAACGCGGGCTTCGGCGGCGCGCCCTCGCCGGCCGGCGGGATCATGCCGCCGAGGAACAGCCACTGCATCGTGGTCGCAGCCGCTGGTGAAGGCCCAGTTGCCGGAAATCCGGTAGCCGCCGTCGACGCGCGTCGACCTTGCCGACCGGCGGATAGGAGCCGCCCGAAATGGCGCCCGGCTCGGACCAGTATTCGTCCTGCGCCTCTTTCGGCATCGTCGCCACCAGCCACTGATGGACGATGCCGAGGCTGAACACCCAGCCGGACGAGCCGCAGCCTGCCGCCACCTCGGCGACCACCGGGATCAGCGCGTCGAAGCCGTATTCGTAGCCGCCGTAAATCGCGGGCTGCATGATCCTGAACAGGCCGGCCTCGCGCATCCGCCCGATCGCGTCCTCGGCGAAACCCGCCGGTTGGATTCCGTCTGCTCGGTCTGCTCGCGGACCAGGGTGCGGATTGCCGCCGCCCGCGACACCAGTTCGCCGATGCCGGGCCTCGACTGCGTTGGATCGGATGCTGACAACCGTCATGGCAACGACTCCGGGCTCTGGTCGGACGACGCGATGGCGCACTTTGCTTAGCGCATGGCGCGGGGATGGCAGCCAGATGGCAGATTCGTCCTGGCGATAACAATTCGGTATCGCTAGGATCGACGCATGAAGCTCGCCCAGCTCCGCACCGTCGCGGCCATCGCCGAACGCGGCAGCCTCCGCGCCGCGGCGCGCCACCTCGGAGTCGCCCAGCCGGCGTTTTCGCGGAGCCTCGCCGAGCTTGAACGCGAGCTTGGCGCGCCGCTGTTCGAGCGCCGCTCGCGGGGC
Source organism: uncultured Alphaproteobacteria bacterium (assembly GCA_963785665.1). GTDB lineage: Bacteria > Pseudomonadota > Alphaproteobacteria > Rhizobiales > Xanthobacteraceae > Z2-YC6860. The sequence continues at coordinate 275,519 of CAWAWF010000003.1, read as the reverse complement.
ATGGTGCCGACGCCGCTCGGTCAGGCCTTCGTGCGGCGCGCCACCGCCATCCTCAACGACGTGCAACGCGCGCGCGATGAGTTCGAGCAACTGCGCGGCAACGCGGTCGGCGCCGTCACCATCGGGCTGTCGATCGCAGCGCACCTGCGGTTCCTGCCGAAGACGCTGCAGCCGTTTCGCAAGCAGCATCCGAAGGTCCGCCTGCACATCATCGAAGGCTTCTATCCGACGCTCGCACCGGGCCTTCAGGACGGCAGCGTCGACTTCTACATCGGTCCCGACCCCGGCCTGAAATTGCCGGCGGCGCTGCAGAAGGAGGTACTGCTCTCGGGCGAGCGGGCCGTGCTGTGCCGCGCCCGGCATCCGCTCGCCAACGCCACGTCGCTCAAGCAGTTGCGCGACGCCGAGTGGATCACGACCTCGATCACGCCCAAGGCCGAGAACGAGATCGGCGACCTGTTCAAGCGCCACCGCCTGCCCGAGCCGACGCTGGCGCTGCAGAGCCAGTCGGCGCTGACCCTGCTGACCTGCCTGACCAACTCCGACCTGCTCGCCATGGCGCCGGCGCAATGGACGGACTCGCCGATCGCCAACCGGCTGCTGACGACAATCCCGGTCAAGGAGGAGCTGTCGGCGCCGCCGATCATCGTCGTCCGGCGTTCGGACGTTCCGCTGGTGCCGGCGGCCGCCTTCCTGCTCGACCTGATGAAACGGACCGTCGGCCATCTTCGCCCGGCCGCCGTGGAATAGCCTCCGGCCGATCTGCTATCCTTGGCGGATGGACGCGGGCATCAGACCGGCGCCATCGCAGACGGGAGGACGGCATGACCATCGCGGCAAAGCCATTGCATCCGCTGTTCGTCGCGGAGTTGACGGGCGCTGATCTGGCCGCAGGCATCGACGGCCCGACGCGGGATGCGATCCAGAACGCGATGGACCAATATGGCGTCTGCGTGCTGCCGAACCAGCGCCTCGACGACGACAAGCAGATCGCGTTCGCGAGCCTCTACGGCCCGCTCGAAGTGTCGCCGCTGACGCACAGCAAGGACGGCGGGCCGCTGGCGCCGCCGCGCATCCAGAACCGCAACATCTTCGACGTCTCCAACCTCGACGAGCAAGGCCGCATCCTGCCGCTCGACGACCAGCGCCGCGCCTATCGGCAGGGCAACGAGCTTTGGCACACCGACAGCTCGTTCCGGCAGAAGTCGGCGACCTGGTCGATGCTGCACGCCCGCATCATCCCGCCGGACGGCGCCGACACGCAGTTCGCCGACACCCGCGCCGCCTATGACGCGCTGCCGGAGGCGACCAAGACGAAGCTCGACGGGCTGATCGCCGAGCATTCGATCTGGCACTCGCGGGCGCAGCTCGGCGGCTACACGCCGACCGAAGACGAGATCAAGGCGCGGCCGCCGGCGCGGCATCCGCGTGGTGCGGCGGCATCCGGGCTCGGGCCGAAAAGCGCTCTACATCGCCTCGCACGCCTCCCACATCATCGGCTGGCCGGTCGAGGAAGGCCGCGCGCTGCTCCGCGAGCTGCTGGCGCACGCGACGCAGCCGCGCTTCGTCTATTCGCACCAGTGGCGGCTCGGCGACCTGGTGATCTGGGACAACCGCTGCACCCTGCACCGCGCGACGCCGTTCGAGTCCGACCAGCCATGTCCGCGACATGCGGCGCAGCACCGTCATCGACACCCGCTGCGCCGAAGCGATGGCGAGTTGAGATGACGATGACGATCCGGCTCGCTGCTGGGTTTGTGCGTTGCGCCGCGCTCGCTTGCGGCGCCGGCCGCGAACGCGCAGAGCGATTTCGCGGGACGAACCATCACCATCATGGTGCCGTTCCCGCCGGGCGGCACCTCCGACGTGGTGACGCGCGTGATCGCGGCCAAGGTCGCCGACAGCCTGAAGGCCACCGTCGTGATCGACAACCGCAGCGGCGGCGGCGGCGTGGTGGCGGCGATCGCGACCAAGCAGGCGGCGCCGGACGGCACCACGCTGTTTCTCGCCAACAACGGATTGTTCGCGGTGACGCCGGCGATCTCGTCGGACGTTCGCTTCGACCCGGTCAAGGATTTCGCGCCGGTGACGCCGCTGGTGCTGTTCCCGAGCGTGCTGATCGTGCCGGAGTCGTCGCCGGCGCACACCGCTGAAGGAGCTTGTCGAGTACGGCGCGATCGAAGCCGTCAGGCTTGAGCTTTGCCTCGCAGGGCATCGGCTCCGGCGGCCAGATCATGGGCGAGCTGCTCCGCCTCAAGACCGGGCTGAAGATGGTGCATGTGCCCTATCGCGGCGCGGACCCGCGGCGCAGGACGTCGCCGGCGGCAGCATCGACATGCTGTTCACCTCCTACATTTCCGCCGCGGGCCAGATCCAGGGCGGCAAGGTGCGCGTCATCGCCTTCACCGGCCAGAAGCGCTCGCCGATCCTGCCGGACGTGCCGACCGCGGCCGAGCAGGGCTTTGCCGGCATCGAGATGGACGTGTGGCACGGCATCGTGGCGCCGGCGGGCACGCCCGCTCGCGATCGTGCAGCACCTGAACGCGGAATTCGTCAAGGCCGCGCAATCGCCGGAGGTGATGAAGATGGTGTCGGCGCAGGCCGCCGACATCCTGACCAGCACGCCGGAGGAGTTCGCCAAGCTGATCGCAAAGGACATCGACCGGCTGGGCGGCGCCGTCCGCGCCGCCGGCATCAAGGCGCAATAGTCACGGGCAAGAATCACGGGGAGGATCGCATGATCGCGAACCGCGCAGCTCTCGCGATCGCAGCCGGCGCGTTGCTCGCGCTCGCCACCGGCGCATTCGCCGACGACTATCCGTCGCATCCGATCACCCTCCTGGTGCCGTTCCCGCCCGGCGGCAGCGCCGACGTGGTGATCCGGCCGGTGGCGCAGAAGGTCGCCGACAACATGAAGGCGACCTTCGTCATCGACAACCGCCCGGGCGGCGGCGGCAATATCGCGGCGCAGGCCACCAAGGCCGCGGCGCCCGACGGCTACACGCTGTTCCTCACCAACATGGGCGTGATGTCGGTCAACCCGATGCTCTATCCGGAGATGCACTTCGATCCGGTCAAGGACGTTGCAGCCGATCACGCCGATCATCTCGTTTCCGCACATCCTGGTGGTGCCGCCCGACAGCCCGGTGAAGACGGTGGCCGACCTCGCGGCGCTCGCCAAGACCAAGCCCGGCGGCTTGAGCTTCGGCTCGCAGGGCGTCGGCTCCGGCGGGCAGATCCTCGGCGAGATGTTCAAGAGCCGGCGTCGGCGTGCCGATGGTGCACGTGCCGTACCGGGGCGCCGCGCCGGCCGCGACCGACATCATGGCCGGCCGGCTCGATTTCCTGTTCACGTCCTACATCTCGATCGGCGAGCAGGCCAAGGCCGGCAAGCTTCGCATCATCGCCATCGGCGGGCCGAAGCGCATCGAGGAGATGCCCGACATCCCGACCATGGCGGAGGCCGGCTACCCCGGCCTCGACCTCGTGATGTGGCACGGCATGGTGGCGCCGGCGGGCCTGCCCGCCCCGATCGTGAAGCGGCTCAACGCCGAGTTCATCAAGGCGCGCGAAGCCCGGACATCCAGCGCATCGTCGCGCCGCAGGCGACCGACGTGATGGTGATGCAGCCCGCTGAGTTCGCCGGCATGATCGCCACCGACACCGAGCGGCTCGGCAAGGTGATCCGCGACGCCAGGATCACGGTGAAGTAGCGCCCAGCCTGAGGTGCCGGACTAGAAGCCCCAGACCTCGCGCGCGGTGTCGACCACGAGACGCAGCTTCCGCTTCTCGTCCTCTTCGGTGAGCGGGTTGCCCTCGATCGTGCTGGCAAAGCCGCATTGCGGGCTGAGCGCGAGGCGCTCCAGCGGCACGTACTTCGACGCCTCGTCGATGCGGCGCTTCAGCTCGTCCTTGCTTTCGAGCTTTGGCGATTTCGTGGTGACGAGGCCGAGCACCGCGATCTTGTCCTTGCCGAGATGCCGCAGCGGCGTGAACGAGCCGGCCCGCGGCGTGTCGTATTCCAGGAAAAAGCCATCGGCCTCAATTTCGCTAAAGCTGATCTCGGCGACCGGATCGTAGCCGCCTTCGGCGAACCAGCCGCCGGCGTGGTTGCCGCGGCACATATGCACGCACACCGTCATGTCGTCGGGCACGTCGCGGATCGAGTCGTTGATCAGCTTGGCGTATCGCACGACCAGCGCATCGGGGTCCTCGCCGTCCTTCTTGGCTTGCTCGCGCAATCCGGGATCGGACAGATGGCCGGGGATGTTGGTCTCGTCGATCTGCAGATAGCGGCAGCCGCTGGCGTAGAGCGCCGCGATCTCCTCGCGGTACACCCGGGCGATGTCCTCGTAGAGCTGCTCGACGTCGGGATAGATCTTGCTGTAGGCGCGCGAGCGGGTGCTGCGGTAATGCAGCAGCGTCGGCGACGGGATCGCCTCCTTGGCCATCAGGCCGGCGGCGTCGGCAACCGGCTTCAGCGATGGGAAATCCGTGCCGGTCAGGCTCCGGGTTCGTTTCAGCGGCGCGTGCAGCTCCATCCGCGGCGGCGAGAACTCGACGCTGCCGTCGGCGCTTTTGAAGCGCACCGCCATCGGCTCGGCGAAACGCAGACCGTCGATCCGTTCGATGAAATCCATGAACCAGTGACGGCGGCGGAAGTCTCCGTCGGTGCAGCACTTCAGGCCAACGTCCTTTTGCAGGGCGACCGCGCGCAAGACCTCCTCGTCCTCGATCCTGCGCAACTCGGCATCGGATATCCGGCCGGCCTGCCTCCCCGCGCGCGCATCGAGCAGGCGCTTCGATCGCAGCAGGCTTCCGACAGTGTCGGCCCGGAACGGCGGCGGTTGGTTTTGCATTCGATGATCCCAAACGTGGCGATGCGATCTCAACACAGGCGCGCCGCGAGGCCAAACAAAAAGGCCGGGCTGATGGCCCGGCCTTCCGATGTTTGTGCCGATAGCGCCTTCAGTGCTGCTGGCCGCTGCCGCCGCCGGCCATGCCGAGCGTCGCCATGTCCACCTTCACGCCCGGTCCCATCGTCGAGGAGATCGAGACGCGGTTGATGTAGTGGCCCTTGGCGCCCGAGGGCTTGGCCTTGTTCACCGCGTCCGCGAAGGCCTTGATGTTCTCGACCAGCTTGTCCGCGGCGAACGAGGCCTTGCCGACGCCGGCCTGCAGGATGCCGGCGGATTCGACGCGGAATTCGACCGAGCCGCCCTTGGCGCCCTTCACGGCGTTGGCGACGTCCATGGTGACGGTGCCGACGCGCGGGTTGGGCATCAGGCCGCGCGGGCCCAGCACCTTGCCGAGCCGGCCGACCAGACCCATCATGTCGGGCGTGGCGATGCAGCGGTCGAAGTCGATCTTGCCGGCGTTGACCTTCTCGACCAGGTCCTCCGCGCCGACCACGTCGGCGCCGGCGGCCTTGGCCTCGTCGGCCTTGGGACCGCGGGCGAACACGCCGACGCGCACCGAGCGTCCGGTGCCGTTCGGCAGCGTGACCACGCCGCGCACCATCTGATCGGCGTGCTTGGGATCGACGCCGAGGTTCATCGCGATCTCGATGGTCTCGTCGAACTTCGCCTTGGCGCGCTCCTTGACCATCTTCACGGCTTCGGCGAGCGGATAGGCCTTGGCGGGATCGACGCCTTCGCGAGTGGCTTTCGTGCGTTTTCCGATTGCCATGGCCGCTTACCCCTTCACTTCCAGGCCCATCGAACGGGCGGAGCCCTCGACCATGTTCATGGCCGCTTCGATGGTGTTGCAGTTCAAGTCCTTCATCTTGGTCTCGGCGATCTCCTTGACCTGAGCCTTGGTCACGGAGCCGGCGATGTCGCGGCCGGGGGTCTTCGAGCCGCTTTCGAGCTTGGCCGCCTTCTTGAGGAAGTGCGACATCGGCGGCGTCTTCATCTCGAAGGTGAAGGAACGGTCGCCGTAGATGGTGATGACGACCGGGATCGGCGCGCCCTTCTCCATCTTCTGGGTCTGGGCGTTGAACGCCTTGCAGAACTCCATGATGTTCAGGCCGCGCTGACCGAGCGCGGGACCGATCGGCGGCGCGGGATTCGCGGCGCCGGCCGGAACCTGCAATTTGAGGAATCCGGTGACTTTCTTTGCCATAGCTCACTCCTTGTTAGTGGTGCGGATTGCAGCGGTTGGCGACCGCCTCGCCTCCCACGGCTTCATTTCATGACCGGCGCGAGCCGGCCATGTCTTCGCGCAAGCAGGCTTATACCTTCTCGACCTGCGTGAATTCCAGTTCGACCGGCGTGGCGCGGCCGAAGATCGAAACCGCGACCTTGACGCGCGAGCGGCCTTCGTCGACCTCCTCGACCGTGCCGTTGAACGAGGCGAACGGGCCGTCCGAGACGCGGACCTGCTCGCCCACCTCGAACGACACCGACGGCTTCGGCCGGTCGATGCCCTCCTGCACCTGGTGCAGGATGCGCTCGGCCTCGGCGTCCGAGATCGGCATCGGCTTCTTGTCGGTGCCGAGGAAGCCCGTGACCTTCGGGGTGTTCTTGATCAGATGGTAGGCCTCGTCGGTGAGCTCCATCTTCGCCAGCACGTAGCCCGGGAAGAACTTGCGCTCGGTGTCGACCTTGCGGCCGCGGCGCACCTCGGTGACCTTTTCCTTCGGCACCATGATCTCGTCGAACAGCTCGCCAAGCCCGCGCTGCTTGGCCTGCTCGCGAATCGATTCCGCGACCTTGTTCTCGAAATTCGAGTAGGCGTGGACGATGTACCAGCGTTTTGCCATGTGCTTGTCGCCTGTGCCTAGCTGGCGATCCCGAGAATGAAGGTGATGACGATGCGAATGATCTGATCCGCCACCGTGAAGAAGATCGAGGCCACCGCCACCATGACGAACACCATGACGGTGGTGATCAACGTCTCGCGCCGCGTCGGCCACGTGACCTTGTCGGCCTCGGCGCGCACCTCTTGCAGGAATTTGAATGGGCTGAACTTGGCCATGATGTTTCGGATTTACGGCGATTTCAAATAGGGGTTCGCGGCCCAACCTTTAAGGATGGGACCGGCAAGCGATCCTTTTTTGGGAGCAGGTTCGCCGCGGAAGTCCGTTGAACGGGCCGCAAGCGATGGCGGCTTCTAGAGCGACGCCGACGGCGGCGTCAAGCCGACGGCCAGTTTCCAAGTATTTTCAATTATTTGCGGGGCGTTTCAGCGTGCCTGAATGAGTCGTGACGGGCTAGGAACTCGCCTGGCCATCGATTGTCCGGCGATGGCACCCCGCAACTGAGGCCTGTGGGAAACTCAAGAATCAGATATCTGGGCTTGATCCGGCGCCCCTCGTTCGACGTTGCCCGGCCCGCCAACCGCGAGGGCTGCAAAATGGGGTTTCCTTCCGAGGCTTCCAGATACATGCGAGCACGAAAAGCCTATTGGCTGCTGCCAATCGTGATCCCGCTGTTGCTCGTCTGCGGTCCTCGCGTGTCACCCACGATTGTCGCCAGGCTGCTCTCGAATATCCGGACTTTCGCTGCCGACGCGCTTCGGAACCTTCAGCGCAAACAATCCGCGCTGCTGCATCTGCATCACCGCCGCGCGTGATTGACGGCGCAGTGACGCGCTGCTTCCTCGCAAGTCCCCGTGCACCCGGCCGAACCTGCCTTTGATGCCGCCCCGTCATCAAGAGCAAGAACCGGGGCGAGATTGTCGAGGTCGTGGATCGCCCGACGGGCGCCAAGAAGTTGATGCTGGCGGACGGGCGCGTCGGCTAGGGCGCCTTCGCTATTATTCGATCGGCACGTCGTTAGATTGTCCCAACTTGGCCGTGATCTCATCGAGCGTTACGTCGACATTCAGCGTCTTCTCGCCGCTAAATTGAAGTTGGGTATGTTTCGGATTGCTACTCAACGGCTGCATGTACCAAACTCGGTCGACGTTCACGTATATGCGTTTTCGGGCGGTCGACGTAAGAGCGATAGCCATAACAGCCCCAGTAGTTTCTGTGTGCGTATCTTTGGCCGCCCAGCACATAGGTGTCGTAGGCTACAATAAGCGTCGTGAAGATTGCACCAGGCGCCGGGCCTGGTGAGTTCTATACCTGCGTATAGTTGTTCCCCTGCACCATCCTCATCACCCGTCCTCCTTCTCGCCAGCCAAAACGATTTTAAGCGTCCCATTCGGTAACGGGCGCTGCAGCTTTAAGCGCCTCCTCAGTCGGCGCTGTCATCCACTGCTCGATCCCGCCTGCGGTCGTCAAAATTACCGGCATGGCTCTGGGATGGATCGCGCCCAGCGGCGCCCCCAATAGGGACGCCAAGATTCAGGATACAGCGATCATTCGAACGGGCCTCGCAGGCGTCGGCGCGGTGAGTCCAAGTTGGGGCAAAGTTGGGTCCGAACCCCGCCCCGTACCGGTTTCGTTCGGATCAAAAAGCCTGAAAAGGCTGGCAGGAGTGGCAGGACTCGAACCTGCAACCCCCGGTTTTGGAGACCGGTGCTCTACCAATTGAGCTACACTCCTGCAGGCAGGCGCCGGTTTTGCATCAATTGCCCAGCCGGACTGGCAAGCCGCCGACCTCAGCCCGGCTGCGACCACCACCGCGGTGCCGTAGGCCAGCACCTCGGTGATGCCGTCGGCGATCTCGTTGGCGTCGTAGCGCATGGCGATGACGGCGTTGGCGCCGGCGGACGGCGGCGTGCTCGACCATCAGATTGAACGCCTCCTCGCGCGCCTTCTCGGCGAGGTTCGGTGTAGATCGAGATGTTGCCGCCGAACAGCGACTGGATGCCGGCGCCGATGTTGCCGATGACGCTGCGCGACCGCACCGTGAGGCCGCGCACCACGCCGAGGTGCTGGGTGATGCGATAGCCGGTGACGTCGTTGGTCGTGGTGACGATCATGGCACCCTCCCGTTTATCATCTGGCCGGGCATCAGCCCGGCGAGTGCGGAGTCAGAGGTGAAGCAGTGTCGATTACTCGATGATGCTGGCGACGACGCCGGCGCCGACCGTGCGGCCGCCCTCGCGGATGGCGAAGCGAAGCTTCTCCTCCATCGCGATCGGAACGATCAGCGTCACCTCCATCGCGATGTTGTCGCCCGGCATCACCATCTCGGTGCCGGCCGGCAACGTCACCACGCCGGTCACGTCGGTGGTGCGGAAGTAGAACTGCGGCCGGTAGTTGGTGAAGAACGGCGTGTGACGGCCACCCTCTTCCTTGGTCAGAATGTAGGCCTCGGCCTTGAACTTGGTGTGCGGCTTGACCGAGCCCGGCTTGCACAGCACCTGGCCGCGCTCGACGTCGTCCTTGTCGATGCCGCGCAGCAGCGCGCCGACGTTGTCGCCGGCCTGGCCCTGGTCGAGAAGCTTGCGGAACATCTCGACGCCGGTCACCACCGACTTCGCGGTCGCCTTGATGCCGACGATCTCGACCTCCTCGCCGACCTTGATGATGCCGCGCTCGACGCGGCCGGTCACCACCGTGCCGCGGCCCGAGATCGAGAACACGTCTTCCACCGGCATCAGGAACGGCAGATCGATCGGACGCTCCGGCTGCGGGATGGTGGCGTCCACCGCCTCCATCAGCTTCAGCACCGCGTCATGGCCGAGCTCGGGGGTCTTGCCCTCGAGCGCCGCCAGCGCCGAGCCGCGGATGATCGGGATCTTGTCGCCCGGGAACTGGTACTTCGACAGAAGCTCGCGGACCTCGAGCTCGACCAGGTCGAGCAGCTCCGGATCGTCGACCATGTCGCACTTGTTCATGAACACCACCAGCGCCGGCACGCCGACCTGGCGCGCCAGCAGGATGTGCTCGCGGGTCTGCGGCATCGGGCCGTCGGCGGCCGACACCACCAGGATCGCGCCGTCCATCTGCGCCGCGCCGGTGATCATGTTCTTGACGTAGTCGGCATGGCCCGGGCAATCGACGTGGGCGTAATGCCGGTTCTTCGTCTCGTACTCGACGTGCGCGGTCGCAATCGTGATGCCGCGCGCCTTCTCCTCCGGCGCCTTGTCGATCTGGTCGTAGGCCGTGTAGGTCGCCCCGCCGGTCTCCGCCAGCACCTTGGTGATCGCCGCCGTCAGCGACGTCTTGCCATGATCGACGTGACCGATCGTGCCGACGTTGCAATGCGGCTTGTTGCGGTTGAATTTCTCTTTGGCCATTGTCTTCGTCTCTCTTCTCGTTCGCTCTAGAGCTCGCCCTAGAGCCGGCGGCTCGTTGGCGCGCTGTTCGCGCCAGAGGTCGAGCTTTTCCAGCGCCGCACGGTCGGAGTAGCTGAGCAGGACGAGATCGTCCTGCGCCTCCACCTCCCACCAGGTCCAGTTCGGCACCACAAATATGTCGTTCTTCTGCAAAGTGTAGGTCTGGTCGCCGACGATCGCCTTGCCGCGTGCCTTCGGCCGCCATCACGACGGTCGCCTCGGTCGAGCGGTACGGCGCGGTCTTGAAGCCCTTCGGCAGAAGCTGGGCGAAGGTGGCGATGGTCGGCATCACCCAGTCGCCGGTCGCCGGATTGGCGAACTTCAGCTTCAGGCCGTGGCAGACGTCCCAGTCGTTGGCCTTGCGCATGTTCTCCAGCGCCGTGCGGGTGCGCTCGTAGGGATAGCAGAACACCGGCGAATGGCGGTGCGTGATCGGCTCGAGCGGCAGCATGCCGGAGCCGTAGCGCGAGAACGAGTCGTGCGGCGGCCGCGACTGCGGGAACGCGCCCTCGCCGTCGTAGTCGTCGGAGAAGGTCGCGCCGAGATGATTGACCAGCGGCACGTCGAGGCCGTCGAGCCAGATCATCGACGCCGTCGGATTCCTTGCCGTGGTCGTGCCAGGTCCAGGCCGGCGTCACGATGAAGTCGCCGGGCTTCATGTAGGTGCGCTCGCCGTTCACCGCGGTGTAGGCGCCCTCGCCTTCGATGACGAAGCGCAGCGCCGCCTGCGAATGCCGGTGCGCCGGCGCGATCTCGCCGCCCTTGATGAGCCTGGATCGCGCAGGTGAGCGTGTGCGTCGCGCCGTGCTTGAGCGTCGGATTGTTGAGCACCAGCACGCGGCGGTGCGCTTCGGCCGCGGTGATGACCTCGGCGGCTTCGAGGATGTAGGGCCGCACGTCGCGCTGGTAGTTCCAGTACACCGGCGGGATCTTCGGCGTCGGCTCGCGCATCACGATCCGGTTGGCGATGGTCCAGAGCGGCGTGATGTGCTTCTCGGCCATCCGCGCGGCGAACGCCTCCTGGGCCTGTTTTGGTCTGTCGGTTGCCGACATCGTGTTCTCCCGGATTGCGACGCGCATGCGCCGACGGCGGAGCCGTCTGAGTTCAGAAGCCGATGGACATCATAGTGGAGCGGGTGACGGGAATCGAACCCTTCCTGGGGGATTGTAAGGCCGTCGGGCCATCCGGCGAATTCAACGACCCTGGGCCGCGTAACGCTCGCATCAAACGGTCTGCAAAAATGCCAAACGGCCCCTAGATAGGCGTCGGGCCGCCGTGCCGCGTGGAGCTGCCCTCTGAGCGGTTAGAGGCAACTTGCGGCGGTCCACTTTCGCTCACCTGTCCATTCCCGCCGGAACCCGGACCGCATCCAAGGGTTAGATTCCCATTCGGTCGCGAGCGACCGACATGGAGAACACGCGATGGCGAAGAAGCGGAAATATTCAAAGAGCGCGGGCAAGGACGTCGAGCGCGAAATGAAGCGCTACAAGAGGGGCAAGGCCAAGAGCGGCCCCGGCGGAAAAGGCGGCAAGGTCAAGAGCCGCAAGCAGGCGATCGCCATCGGACTGTCGAAGGCCCGCAAGAAGGGCAAGAAGGTGCCGCGCAAGAAGAGGTAAGGATTGGAGCGGGTGAAGGGAATCGAACCCTCGTCATCAGCTTGGAAGAGTGCCCGTAAACTGAACGGGATCAAAGAGGTTTGCGTTGTTTCGCGGGCCAGAAACCGTCCCAAACGGGCAATTTTTGCAACGGAGCAATCCCTTGCGTCGCGCGCCAGCATCGCCCGCGACATCGGAGCCATCCATTAGGCCGCCTCCATGGCGACCCGACCTCGTTCATTGCTTCATGCCCGGCACAAAGTCCGCCGGCATCCGCGGCGACGATCGGCAGGCAAGGTTCGATGAAGCCGGGTGCGGCGATGACGCGATAACTGTTCCAACGGGGCACGTCGCAAATATGGGTGGCGCAGGCCTTTGCCGAAGGTACGCAATGCAAGGCCCGGTACTGGGTCCTCAGAAGAGCTTGTAATTTAGACCGACTCGAATCACGTCATCGGTGATCTTTGTGTTCGTCGTTACGGTTGCTGAGCCCCCGGTCGTGAATGCGGGTCCAAAAGCCGCATTGATCGGAACCCCGACGACATCGGTACGACTGCCCAAGTCGACATGCAGATACTCAAGCTTTGCCGACCATCCTTGGAATAGCTTGGTCTCGACGCCTGCACCAAAAGCCCACCCTGTTTTTGTACGAGAGATGGTGGCTGCGGCGGGCAAAAACGGGCCCGGCTGCAGGGCGCCCGGAAATATCACGGGGTTAGCAGAACCGGAGCCGGCATAAGTGTCTTTAACGGTTCCCCACGCAGCGCCGCCAGTCACGTACCAAAGAGATTTATTTAAGATCGCCCCACCGCGAGCCCGCGCTGTCCCAAAGTTGGTTAGCTTCTGTTGGGTAGCTACGCAGTAGCCAAATCCGCTCGCGCCAGCGCCAAAGAATGCAACTGTTGCAGTCGGTGGAGCGCAGTTGGTCGTGCTGTTCTTCTGTGAAGTCCATTGCCAATCAGCTTCAAGCCCAACGAGCCATGGCGACGAGAGCTGCCAGTTGTAGCCAATTTGGCCTCCGAACAATCCTCCCGTCATTGCGCTCCGCCCTGTACTTCTGAAAAGATTATTTGCACCCAGCGCAGTCGACGAAAAATCAAAGGATTGGTTCAGCGGACCAGACCCGATGCCGTACCCGCCATTCACGCCCACGTAGAGTCCTGTCCAAGTCGCCAACGGTGCGGCGGGGCGGCCTTCACCGGTAGATCAGAGGCGTACGCCTTCGCAGAATGCGAAGAAATATTCGGACTCGATGTTCGACATCCTGCCAACGCGTGGCGGAGTCGCGACACTGGGACCTTGCCGTTCTTCCCCGATGCTGCGCGGAGGCTTCGGGAAGAGTGACGGGCTCGACATCATGAGATTCCGCTCGACCGGCGCGATGTCGATCATGCCTTGAGGACGGGCGCGGATAGGAGGCCGGCTTCAAGCGGTCAAGTCCAGACCCATTGATGGCAAGAGCGGTCGTCGTGGCAAGCAGTGAGGTACCTCATGCAAAATGAGAAAGGGTCAGCCGTTCGCCTTCGCCGCCGCCACTTTGGGATGCAACGAATAGCCGCGCTTGGCTGCAACGCTGCGCGCACGCGCGTTACTCGCCTGTAGCTGCTGCCTGATTAATTCTTTCTCGGAGTCGCTGTAAAAGCTCGTTCCCTGGGTTCCACTCGTGAACGGCCAGAAATTGAGCCTCAGCTTCCGTGAGACTCCCTGTGTCATGGCCAAAAGTCCCGGTCCAGTAGGCGTTCAAGCCCGTGCCATACCTCGATAAGAGCACATCACCACTTTGGTCCGCGTGCCCCACAGCCGCGCTCGGAGCGCTGGAGCGAGGGTGAAGCCGCCCGCTTGGTCAAAGGCGCATGGCGGGCCGGATTTGGCGGTCTGGCGTGCGTCATAGCGGTGGCTTGGGATACGACATTCGCGCCGGTTGACGTGCGGACGCTCCGGAGCCGGCACGTCAAGACGCCGCCGCGTGGCTTGATATTTGATCGTTCGGTCGAGGGTCGCCAAAAGACCGGCCGCGCCGCGCTCGGCACGGTCAGCCGGCGCACTCAGCGTCTGGTCGAAGCATATCTGGGCGGCCGAGGCGTCGAGCTCCACGGCGACGCCTTCCTCTTTTGCACGAGGTCCGGCACCTACTATCGGGAAGCGACCCTGGCACACGACTTCGCCGCCGTACGCGAACTGGTGTTCCCTGGTGATCGTCGGCGGTTGATGGACATGCGCCGCTCTGGCGCCGCAGAGGCGGTGGCAGGCGAGGCCGAGCCCGGCACGTTGTCGGCTAAGATGGCCAACTCGATCGAGAGCTCGAACGTGCTGCACAAAACGTACTCCCCGGTCGACCTGGCGTCGGTGCGTTCGGCTGACGCGGCACGTCTCAGGGGCCGGCGGCGCATGCGTGACGAGAACGAATAGCGCCCTTTGACACAAAACCGCAGCCCGGGGTGACACAAAAATGTGGCGGACCACCACCTAAGTCGTTGAAGGTATTGGAGCGGGTGAAGGGAATCGAACCCTCGTCATCAGCTTGGAAGGCTGTTGCTCTACCATTGAGCTACACCCGCGAACCTCGATCGAGTCTGCATCGCAGCCTTCGCCGCTTCGGGCGCGAAGGATGGTGGGAGAGGTAGGACTCGAACCTACGAAGGCGTAGACAGCGGATTTACAGTCCGCCCCCTTTGCCACTCGGGACACTCTCCCAAACCGTCGCACAGCGTTGATCTCGAAGGACAAACGGGAGTTGCCCGCCGGCCGGTCGATTGTCGGCGTTTTATGGTGGCCGACCCGGTCGAAGTCAATGGACGGCCGCCCGGCGCAGGCGGCAGGATGCGCGGCTCATGGCATTTCGACCGAAAGACCGGCCCAGAGAGCACGGACGCGCGGCGGCAAGCCCGGCGCTAAGCCCGGCGCGACCCACGAGCAGGTCGAACGCCGCGAGCGGTTCCAGCGCGCCCAGCGCGAAAGCCTGCAGCCGGCCGACGACGTCACCGTGCTCTATGGCTGGCATCCGGTCACCGCAGCCCTGCAAAACCCGGCGCGGCGGGTGCGCAAGCTGCTCGCCACCGAGAACGCCGCCCGCCGCCTCGCCGAGGAGAAGGTTCCGGCCATCGCCGCCGCCGGAGATCGTGCGGCCCGACGCGATCGCGGCGCGGCTGCCGCCGGACGCCGTGCACCAGGGTCTCTATCTCGAAGCCGATCCGCTGCCCTCGCCGCCGATCGAGGAGCTCGCGACCGACGGCATCGTGCTGGTGCTCGACCAGATCACCGATCCGCACAACGTCGGCGCGATCTTCCGCTCGGCCGCGGCCTTCGCCGCGACCGCCATCGTCACCACCGCGCGCCACAGCCCGGAGGCCACCGGCGTGCTGGCGAAATCGGCCTCCGGCGCGCTCGAGCACGTGCCGCTCGTCACGGTGCAGAACCTCGCGCGCGCGCTGGCGGCGCTGAAGGAGCGCGGCTTCCTGGTGATCGGACTCGATTCCAGCGGCGAGGACGATCTCGCCGCGCTGCCGCTGCGGCGGCCGCTGGCGCTGGTGCTCGGCGCCGAAGGCAAGGGCCTGCGGCAACTCACCACGGGAAACCTGCGATCACGTCGCGCGGCTCGAGCTGCCCGGCGCGATCCAGAGCCTCAACGTGTCGAACGCAGCGGCGGTCGCGCTCTACATCGCGACCAGCCGCTCCCGGGTCGATTGAGTCAGTCGTCGCGGTCGACGTGATGATCTTGGCGCTCGGCGCGACCAGATAGACCGGACGCACGGCGTAGCCGCCGTAGATCACCGTCGGCGCGCCGAGCAACACAGGCCCGCCGGCGAGCGGATAGCCAACCAGCGGACCGGGATTGATCTGTCCCTGCACGACGCGGGTCCGATGGTGAGCAGGCCGGCGCCGCGGCTCGTCGCGATAGGTCGGGGGCGCCAGAGGCTCGGCGACCCGCATGGTGGCGGGCTCGAAATCGCGGACCACCACCCGTTCGGACCTGCGATAGGGCGGCTCGGCCGCGAGCACCGGAGGCTCGCTCGACGGCGCAAGCTTCGGCAAGGGTCGGCGCGGCGATTGCGCGAAGGCCTGCAACGCAGGCGCTTCAATCGGCGCGCGGGATACCGGCAGAGCTTGCGGCGTGGGTGACACCACGACCGGCGGCTCGACCACCTGCGGCAGCCGGCAGGAATTTCCGAAGCACTCGGGATCGGCGGCAGCAGGCGTTGCGGTCAGGGCCGCGAATGCGGCCAGCAGAACAACAAGATTGCGGCGGGACATGGAGTTCCCCGTTTAACATCTCGCCGCATCCTGGTTTGCCTTGTCAGCCCGCGGTGGCCGCGCGGGTTCATTCGTCAGTGGTGGTGATTGCGCTGACGCCGTGAATTGTTGTTGCCGTTGCTGCCGTTGTTGTTGATGAGGCCCGACGGGTTGAAGTTCTGCGGATATGTCTGCGGGTCGGTGATGGTCGCGGGCGCATAGTCTGCGGGCGCGGCCTCGGATTCATCCGGTCCGTTCGATTGCTGCGGCCAGGATGTCGCCCGCGGCGCATCGTTCACCGGCGTCACGTCGGACGAGGTCGACCACGAGCGCGAGAAGCTCTCGGCCGGATCGGGCAACGCGCGATCGGCCGGCGGCTCGATTTCGTTGCGGCCGCGCTCGGGGGCGCGGCCGTATTTCGGATGATAGGAGTTGCGCCGGGTGTAGACCGGGTTCGGCAGCACCGGCGAACCGCCGATCACCGTGACCACACCGGCGCCCGGACGCGACAGGCCCCAGTCGCCTTCGACCACGGCATAGGACGCGTCACGGCCGTTGATGATGACGGGCACGCCGGGCCGGCTCGGGATCACGATCACCGGCCCCTCGCCTTCGGCGCGCGCCGGCGCGCTGGCGCCAGGGCGAAACAGCCCAGCACCACCACCGCAACGGCTGTCGCCATTGAACGCATCGAACCCATCCCACACGTCCCCAATCCCGGCGCCATCTTAGACGAAGGGCCGGTGAGCCCGGTGAATCCGGCGGCTGAATTGCGAGGTAACATTAATTGCCGGCTACCGTGCCGGCGGCTCGCCCGCATTATCCCGCAGCGCAACAGCGGCCAGCAAATTTCTCTAGTGATTTCATAAGCTCCGGCGGGCGCTACAACTTTTGGCTTACGACTTCGGCTGCACAGACGCCGTCGGCGGCGCGGCGTATCCCTCGGATGGGAGGGTGGCCAGGCTTTGCGGCTTTGGCCGTCACCCCAAGAACAACAACAAACTCCGTAACCAGCAACGATTGGGGCAAGGCAATGACAGCAACAACAGCAGCAGACTACCGCGACAGGCGCGATGACGTCCGAACAGCGGATGGTGATCTTCGCCTCCTCGCTCGGCACCGTGTTCGAGTGGTACGACTTCTACATCTACGGCACGCTCGGCGTGTTCCTGGCGAAATACTTCTTCTCCAACGTGCCGCCCAACGTCGGCTTCATCTTCGCGCTGCTCGCCTTCGCCGCGGGCTTCGCGGTCCGGCCGTTCGGCGCGCTGATCTTCGGCCGCATCGGCGACATGATCGGCCGCAAATACACCTTCCTCGTCACCATGAGCCTGATGGGCATCGGCACGTTCTTCATCGGCGTGCTGCCCGGCTATGCGACCTGGGGCATCGCGGCGCCGATCGTGCTGATCGGGCTGCGTCTGGTGCAGGGCCTCGCGCTCGGCGGCGAATACGGCGGTGCGGCGATCTACGTCGCCGAGCATGCGCCGAAGAACAAGCGCGGCTTCTACACCTCGTGGATCCAGACCACCGCCACGCTCGGCCTGTTCATGGCGCTGCTGCTGATCCTCGGCATCCGCACCGCGATGGGCGAAGCCGCGTTCAGCGACTGGGGCTGGCGCATTCCGTTCCTGCTCTCCGCCATCCTGCTCGCGGTCTCGATCTGGATCCGGCTCAAGCTCAATGAATCGCCGCTGTTCCAGCAGATGGTCGAAGGAAGGCACGGTCTCGAAGCGGCCGCTGACCGAGGCCTTCGGCCAGTGGTCGAACGCCAAGATCGCGATCCTGGCGCTGCTCGGCGCCACCGCCGGCGAAGCGGTCGTCTGGTACGGCGGACAGTTCTACGCGCTGTTCTTCCTGACCCAGACCATCAAGGTGCCCGCGACCGACGCGCAGATCATGATCGCGATCTCGCTTCTGATCGGCACGCCGTGCTTCATCCTGTTCGGCTGGCTGTCGGACAAGATCGGGCGCAAGCCGATCATGATGGCGGGCTTCGCGCATCGCGGCGATCACCTACTTCCCGATCTTCCAGGGCCTGACGCACTTCGCCAACCCGAAGCTGGAAGCGGCGCTCGCGGCATCGCCGGTGGTCGTCACCGCCGATCCGGCCGAGTGCTCGTTCCAGTTCAAGGCGACGGGCACCGAGACCTTCACCACGGGCTGCGACAAGATCAAGGCCGCGCTGGTGGGCCTGTCGGTGAACTACGACAACGTCGAAGCGCCGAAGGGCACGGCGGCGAGCGTGAAGATCGGCAGCGATACGCTGTCCGGCGCGACGGCCACTCCGGCGGCCATCGCCGCTGCGGTGAAAGCGCATGGCTATCCGGCCAGCGCCGACACGAAGGACATCAACTACGTCATGACGGTGCTGCTGCTCACGCATCCTGGTCGTCTACGTGACCATGGTGTACGGGCCGATCGCCGCCTGGCTGGTCGAGTTGTTCCCGACCCGCATCCGCTACACCGGGCTGTCGCTGCCGTATCACATCGGCAACGGCTGGTTCGGCGGCTTCCTGCCGGCGACCGCGTTCGCCATCGTGGCAGCGACCGGAAACATCTACTCCGGCCTCTGGTACCCGATCATCGTCGCATCGATGAGCTTCATCGTCGCGCTGATCTTCCTGCCGGAGACCAAGGACCGCGACATCACCCGAATCTAAACAAAAAAACCGGGCGGCTAATGCGCCGCCCGGTTCTCAGTTCGACGCGCCCCGGCACCTGGTGTCCGGGGCGCGCTTTTTTCCGAAGCTCAATAGCGCATCGCGTGATGCCGCCGGCCGGGGGTCGTCCTGTTGTTGGGATCGTAGGCCAGGTTGGGATTGCAGCCGCCGCCAACTGACGTGGCGTTCTGGCACTGCTCCAGCGTCTTGAAGACGCAGAGCGGCGCTTCGTTGGGATGATACACTGCACACCACCGATACAGCTCATCGGCGTGGCTCGGCGAACTCAAAAGGCTCGCGCTGAATACGGCGAGCGCGGCGATAGCGTATTTCATCGGTCTCTCTCTTCCTTGGACAGGCTTCGTCACGACGCCGACATATAAGGTCAGCGCTGGTTTCCGAAACTTAAATTCCTGTAACTTGCAAAGCAGCTACGCCGCCTCGGCATAAGTGGCGGCCTGCCCGTAACCCGATGGCAATTCAAACACCCTCGCCACCGTACGGCGCTATTCGATTTCGTCATCCGAGGCCGCGAAGGACTGCGCCAGGGCATCGGCCTATCCACGGCAGCGGATCCGCAACATGAAGAAATCTTAATTTGAACCGGCCAGTCCGTAGTCATAGCCTACGCTTACTCGCACACCATTCGTCGCCCCCGGTGTGCGGGTAGGAAACCCCGGCTGAGGCAACTCACTGGGGTTTTTCCTTTGGGGGTTTTCCCTCGCCCCTTGCGTTGGACTCTCTGTGTCCGGTAGCGCACATTTGGGAGCACCCGGCGGGGCGCAACCGCCCCGCCGCGCAAGCCCCGACCATCACAGCCGAGGCTTTTCGTCGCTCTGGGGGCCTTTAACCCATTTCACAGACCCTCTTGTGCACCGCACAAACACGCCCTATCTATCGGGCGCACCAACCAATTCGTTGGTCTGACCGCCCCATCGCTTGGGGTCTTTTTTTCGTGGAGACAACAATGAAGAAACTGCTGGGTTTTGAGAATACAGGCGCCCGCTGGGCGGTCCTGGGGGTCGTTGCCGTACTGGGTTTTGCCTCCTTCCTTTATGCAAACCCGCCAACTTTGGGCCGCGTGTTCACGAAGGCCGGCGTCACGACGCAGACTGACCGCTCGGGAGCAAACCACAACCGCACACCGGACAATTTTCTCTGGTAAGAGCTTTCAGCGAGAGCGGAACTTGAGCCCCCGGAACGCAAGTTCGGGGGCTTTTGCATTCAGGGGAGGTTCTCACTACCAACCATTCGCAGGCCCTTGCCTTGCCCAGTCCCGCCACTGATGCTCAATCGTTCCGAAATTTCGCCGCGTTAACAATCAAGACTATGTCCATGAGAAATCTTGGCAGCAACGATTGTAGCAATGGCGATCCTGACCGCATCGGCCAGCGCCCAAGTGGCCGACAAGTCGGAACGTCAGATAGCGGCAGAGGCACGGGCTGCGAAAGAACGCGCCGAGATTGAAAAGGAATACGACGCGACGATCAAGCGAATCGGCCCGCCAAAATCCGCCGGCAAGTCAGACCCGTGGAGCACAATAAGGCCCAGCGGTGGCGCTGACGCCAAGCGGTAGCGCGCTATCGCCCTCGCCGTGGCTCACGACGATCAATATCGCCCGAAATTTCACGCGCCAACTGGTAGGCTGTGGCCATGAAAACCCTCTCGGCAACCGTCGTGATCGCGACCATCCTGGTGGGACCCGCCTGTGCCCAGACCCCGCACGACAACTTGGCCAAGACGCCGCACGAGCAAGATATGGCTCGGGACGCCGCGCGGCAGCATGAGAGAGAGCGGGCGGAGATCGAGAAGGAATACAACGAAACCATCAAGCGAACCGGCCCGCAGCGTTCTTCGCCCAAGGCCGATCCGTGGGGAGCAATACGTTCCAGCGGCGGCACAGCGAAATAGCAATGAAAGTTACGCCGCACGGTGAAACCTTGGCTTATTATCGCTACGTGCCGTCGCCGTATGAGCAGTTGAATGCACGAGTGCAAGCCGACAGCGCATTACTTCGTCGGCATTGAGGTGGAGATGGCCGTGCCGATACGCTCCTGGACATCTTCGTCAAAGAACGGATTGTCGAGGTCGTGAGGCTCGACAGATGCCGGGTCGTGAACGGTGACTTCAAACTCAGATTGCTTGGTGACGCGCCTGAATAATTTTGAAAACAGGTTCATGACGGTCCACACCCAGCCGACGCGGAGCATCCGCAATAGTTTTGCAGCCCCGAAGGATAACGGTATCGCCTGTATACGGAGGCAATGGCGCGAGCAGCATCTGCGCGAATAACGCCTCGCGCAGACCTTCAATTTCGATTGTCATGGTGTGCCCTTCCAGAGAGGCAACAACCTCAGAGGGTAATCGTTCAGATTATTAAAAGACCCACTTCTTGGGGTCCCGAAGCTGCGCCCAGCTATTCCCCCGTCCGCGCCATGCCGGGTCGAACCACTCCCCGCCGAACTTCGCCTGAAACTTTTCCGCATCCTCGCGAAGTTTGAAGCAGAAGACCTGGTGCCATCTGTCGTCACGAAGGAAGGAGTGGCCGCGCGAGCAGACCGACAGCGCATCCGCGAACAGATGGACGCGGTAATAGTCTCCGCCCTTGCACTCATCCGCCGGTAGCGCGATTTGATGCGGCCAGTCCCGGTTAATGCAGCCAGGAGATCAGCTCGCCTTTCCTCCGGCCCATAACCTGCTCCTTGACGTTTTGTTCATGGTTTGTTCTATAGGCTTTCGAGCGGCGAGTCGTGGGCATCGAGACACTGGGTGAAGCATGGAACCTCAGTTGGCAGATTTACGTGCGGTATCTGTACGACGGCCGGGAGGGAATGAAACACCGCCGCGAGTGCGGCTACCCGGAAGTATCTCGACCTCGAAACGCTGGTGTGCACACGGGGTCGCGATTTTCCGATTGCAAGAATCGCCGAGCGCCTGCGTTGTCCCCGCTGCGGATGCCGGGACATATCCGTGATGTTCAGTCCGCCCAAAACTCCCCAGCTCAGGGCTGCCGCTGCCGGTCTTGAACGAGACGTGAGGTTTGCCGCCGATGAAAGTGATGACTGAAGGCTCGAATACTTCCCGCTATGTGGCCGCAGGATCGCCGCAGAGCTGCTTTCTGCCGTCGTGTCACAAGCCGTTTGAGGCGACCTGTATCAGGGGCAAAGACGGCCATTTCTATTGCACCCCGGCCTGTGCCGAAATCGGGGCCAAGCTCGACCTCACCCATGTCGAGGAGCTGCGCCCAAGCGCACCAGCCGCGCCTCCAGCGCCTCGTGAGAAGCTCCTAGCCTCAAAGCGGGGCTGACGCCTCCCGGTGGCTCGGCTATATACGCCCCGGTCGCCCGCTTAGCTCAGCGGTAGAGCAGCGCTTTTGTAAAGCGAAGGTCGGGAGTTCAATCCTCTCAGCGGGCACCACTTTTTCGGAGGCGTACCCAAAAAGTACCCAGCAGCCGAAAAAGCCGACTTTTGACCGGGAATTTTGCTTGACCTAGAGTTTTGTAAACCGAAGGTCGCGGGTTCAAATCCTGCATCCGGCACCACTTTCAGGAGAACGCGATGCGCGCGATTACGCTCGACGAGGCCGTCAAGATCATCAACGAGACCTTCGCCGAAGCCAAGCGCCGCAACGCCTATCCGCTGACCGCGGTGCTGCTCGACGCCGGCGGGCGGATGAAGGCCGCGCTGAAGCAGGACGGCGCGTCGCTGCTCCGCTTCGAGGTGTCCTACGGCAAGGCCTACGCGACGCTGGCGATGGGGCGCGAATCGCGCCAGGTGCTGCAGAAGGCCAAGGACAAGCCGCTGTTCATGCAGTCGCTGATGGAGCTCGCCGACGGCCCGATGTTCCTGGAGGGCGGCGGGCAACTGATCCGCGACAGCGACGGCGAGGTGGTCGGCGCCATCGCCACCACCGGCGACACCAACGAGGTCGACGATCTCTGCGCCATCGCCGGCATCCGCGCGGCCGGCTTCAAGACCGATCAAGATTTCAGCGACGCCGACATGCGACGGCTGAACATCAAGCGCGGCCCGCCGATCGAAGACCCGGAAAAGGCCAAGCCGCAGCTCAAGAGCGTCTAGCGAAAAGCGCCGATGCCCCGCGCCCAGGATGTGCTGTTCGGAATTCTGGGCGTCGTGGTCGCGACGCTGCTGGCATTCCATCTCAGGGTCGGCGTGTTTGCCCTGGTCGGCGCATTTGGCTGCGGCGCGATCTATGTTTTCACCGGCATGATCCCGCCGCGGACCGAAAGCTTCGGCCACCGCGTGTTCACCTCGGTTTTCCTCACGGTCGTGCTGTCGTGCCTGGTTCTGATCCTGCCCGGCACGCTCGGTCTGCAGGGACCGCATCTCGACGTTGAAAAGGCGGTGCTGGTGGTTGCCGCCGCCCTCCCCCTGATCGCGATCTGCTTTGAAGTCCTGCGCACCCCATGGGTTAGCCAGGGCATCCTGCGCTGTCTGGTGCGCTGCCTCGGACAGCGTTAGCCGCGATTTTGCACGGGCGCTTTCCGGCGCCATCGCCCTGCTGAAGGGCTGCGGGAACCGAAATGGAACCCGTTTGTTGTCGCGTGCAGGCGTCCGGCACAGGCCTGCAGCGTTTACGCTTTTCGCATTCACGCCATGCATTTCGCCAAGGGGATCAAGCCATGTCCGTCCTCATCAGCATTCTCATCACCTTCCTGGTCGTTATCCTCGTTCTTTATCTCATCAACATGCTGCCGATCGAAGGCCGCGCCAAGCAGATCGTCCGCATCATCGTCATCATCATCGGCATCCTGTCGCTGCTGAAATATCTCGGCGTCTGGCTTCTGAGCCGCTTCGCGCGAATGGCCGACGTCAAGCAAGGAGGTTGCGTTGAACGTCACGCCAAGCGGGATGCAGGCGGAGTCGAGCGCGCTGTCGCTTGAGGCGCGCGACCCGACGCCGTTCGATGACCCGGCCAATTTCTGGCGCGCCACCGCACAAGCCGCAACCATCGTGATGTGCGTGCTGATGCTCGGGCGTGCTGCTCTACCTCGCGCGCGCGCTGTTGCTGCCGGTGCTGTGCGCCATCTCGGTCGGCCTCACCATCGGTCCGCTGGAAGGGCACCTGAAGCGGCGCGGCATTCCCGACTGGCTCACCGCGCTGGTCGTGGTGCTTGGGCTGATCGGCATCGCCAATGTCGCCATCGTCATGCTGGCGGGCCCGGCGTCGGCGCTGATCGGCGCGCGCGCCCGAATACGGCGCGGCGTTTGCCGAAAAGCTGCACGTCTTCGACCGGCCACTGCAATCGCTGCACGAGCTGCAGACGGCGCTCGGCATCGACACATCCGACAAGACCTTCGACTTCAATCCGGCCGACCCTGATCACCGGCTTCCTGACCATCGTCACGCCGGCCGCGCTGCAATTCGTGCTGCAGGTCGTGATGTTCTTCGCCACGCTGTTCTTCGTCATCATGGGCCGCAGCGGCTTTCGCAAATACGCGGTGAACTGGTTCGGCACCCGCGAGAGTCCGCTTGCGCGCGCTGAAAATCCTCAACGACATCGAGGAAAATCTCGGCGGCTATCTGATCGTCGTCACCGCGATCAATCTTGCGCTCGGTGTCGTCACCGCGATTGCCGCGGCGTTGATGGGACTGCCGTCACCGCTGCTCTGGGGCGCGCTCGCCTTCGTGCTGAACTACGTGCCCTATGTCGGACCGGCGGTCATGGACGTGCTGCTGTTCGGGATCGGGCTTGTGACCTATCCGACCTTGCTCGGCGCGCTGCTGCCGCCGGCCGTGTTCATGGCGATCACGGTGATCGAGGGCCAGTTCCTCACGCCGGCGATCGTCGGCCGGCGCGTGCTCAACCTGCATCCGCTGGCGATTTTTCTCAGCATCGCGTTCTGGTCCTGGCTGTGGGGGCCGGTCGGCGCGTTCCTGGCGACGCCGATCCTGATCATGGTGCGCGTCGCGCTGGCGCACCTCTACCCGCGCCACAAGGCCGAACTGCCGGGCTAATCGTCGGCGCTACACGTGCTCGTCGATCACCGCGGCGCGCACGTCGTGCTCGATCATCGTCCAGATGCGATCGACATAGGCGATGAACTCGGGCGTGCGCTTGAGCGCGAGCGCGCGCGGCCGCGGCAGCTTGATCTCGATGCTCTCCTGCAGCCGGCCGGGCCGCCGCGCGAACACCAGCACGCGGTCGGACAGGAACACCGCCTCGTCGATCTGGTGGGTGACGAACAGCACGGTCTTGCGGCCCTGCTCCCAGATGCGAAGCAGCTCGGTCTGCATGATCTCCCGGGTCTGCGCGTCGAGCGAGGCGAACGGCTCGTCCATCAGCAGCACGTCGGGATCGATCGCGAGCGCGCGGGCGAGATTGACGCGCTGGCGCATGCCGCCGGAGAGCTGGCGCGGATAGTAGTTCTCGAAGCCGCCGAGGCCGACGAGCTTGAGCAGGTCGAGCGTGCGCTGGCGCTCCTTGTCGCCGACCGTGCCCGCGACCTCGGGACCGATCAGCGCGTTGGCCGAGCACCGTGCGCCACGGCAGCAGGCTGTCGTTCTGGAACACGAAGCCGCGGTTGTTGCCGGGCCCGCGCAGCGGCTGGCCGTCGAGCAGGATGGTGCCCGAGCGTGGCGGGCTCGAGCCCGGCCACCATGCGCAGGAACGTGGTCTTGCCGCAGCCGCTCGGGCCGACCACCGAGATGAACTCGCCCTGCTCGACCGCGACGTCGATGCCGCGCAGCGCTTCGAGCTCGCCGAACCACTTGCTCAGACCGGTGATTTCGAGCTTGCGCGGCATTGTCTCAGTCCTTGGTCCAGGGCACGAGCCGCTTTTCCAGCCAGCCGAAGCCCGCGGTCATGGCGATGCCGGCGACCGCCAGCACGATCACGCCGGCGAACAGCTCCGGCATGTTGAAGGCGTCGGCCGACTGGCTGATCAGCCGGCCGAGGCCCGCGCGCGAGCCGAACAGCTCGGCGACCACGACGCCGATCAGGCCGCGGCCGATGCCGAGCTTCAGCCCCGCCAGGATGAACGGCAGCGCCGACGGCAGCGACACCTTGAAGAAAATCTGGCTGCGGCTCGCGCCGAAGCTCTTCAGCATCTCGATCAGCCGGTCGCTGGTGGTGCGCAAGCCCGCCTCGGTGTTGATGGTGACCGGAAACAGCACCAGGAAGATCACCACCAGCACCTTCGACCAGATGCCGATGCCGAGCCAGAGAATGAACAGCGGCGCGAGCGCGATGGTCGGCGTCGCGTAGAAGCCGGAAATCCACGGCTGCAGCGCCTGCTTGAAGCGCACGCTGCTGCGCCATGCCGAAGCCGAAGCCGATGCCGATCACTGCTGGCGATCACGTAGCCGATGGCGAACTCGACCGCGCTGATGGCGACGTGGCGTCCCATCTCGCCGGTCAGCGTCAGCTCATAGATCGCGTAGACGATCTGCGACGGCGCCGCCAGGAACAGCGCGTTGGCGACCAGCAGCCGGCTCACGAACTCCCAGAACAGCAGGCCGCCGAGCACCGACAGCGTGCCGGCCATATAGTTGTCGCGGAAGCGTTCCAGCATGTCAGTCGCTGAGCTGCGTCACGCCGGCGCAGGAACAGCCGCTCGACGGCGAAATCCGGCGGCAGATCGCCGAGGCTCTTGAGCGCGTCGACGAGCTTGCCGAGCTTCGACTTCGAGATCTTGCCGGTCGGCTCGAAATAGTTGCCCTTGATCAGGAAATCGTAGGCCTGCTCGACCTCGGCCTGCTTCAGCTTGCTGACCTTCATCAGGATCTGCACCGCCTCGTCGCGATTGCCCGGATCGTACAGCCAGGCCATGCTTTTGTTGTAGACGTCGATCACCTTCTGCACCGTGGCCGTGTTGGCCGCGGCCCAGTTGCGTGTTCACCGAGATGCCGGCGAACGGCATGTCGACGTATTCGACGGCTATGCCGAGCAAGGTGAAGCCCGCCGACTGGGCGTGGAAGTTGAACGGCGGCGTCAGGATCGCGGCATCGACCGCGCCGGCCTGCAGCGCCGACGAAGCGCGCCGAGGTGGCGCCGGCGAAGGTCATGTCGAACTCGCCCGGCTTGACGCCGTTCGGCTTCAGCATCTGCTCGACGAAAATCCGGGTGATGTCCTTGGCGCCGCCGACGGAGATCAGCTTGCCCTTGAGCTCGGCGATGCTCTTGATCGCGGGCTTGGCCAGCAGCGAATAGGGCGGCGCCTGCACCTCGAGCCGGATCAGCGCCAGCGGCGCCCCCTTCTCGATGGCGCGGATCGGATCGACCAGGCCGGAATTGGTCGAGACGTTGGCGGAGCCTGCCGCGAGCTGCTGGATCACCGCGGCGTTCGATTGCGCGAAGACGATGTCGGGCGTGATGCCGACCGCCTGGAAGAAGCCCTTCCCGATCGGCGACCGAGCTCGGCCAGAAGTTCGCCGACGACGAGCCGACCGAAATGAAGGTCACCGTCTCGGCGCCCGCGCGCAGGCGCCGCCAGGCGCCCGGCAACCAGCGATGGCCGCTGCAATCCGTCCGGCGCGGATCGTGGCCCCCATCGTGCTATTCCGAAATCTGCGTCACGGATGGCATGACGAAGCGCTCGATATTGCCCTTGGCCTGGACGTCGCCGAGCGTGGTCAGGCGTCGATCAGCGCGGTCATCTTCTTCCGCGAGACCGCGCCGGTGCGGTCGAAGAACGCGTTCTTGCGGAAGAAGTCATAGGACTTCGCCATGTCGTCGGGCTTCAGGTTCGCGACCGATGCCAGAATCGCGATCGCCTCGGCGCGGTTCTTGTCGTCGTAGAACCATTCGACGCTCTTGGTATGGGCGGCGAGCATGCGCTTCAGAATGTCCTGATGGCCGGCGGCCCAGGCCTTGTTCACCACGGTGCCGGAGAACGGCAGCTCCGGCGTGTAGTCGACCGTCAGTCCGAGATTGGTGAAGCCCTGCGCCTCGGCCTGGAAGTTGAACGGCGGCAGCAGGATCGCGGCATCCACCGCGCCGGCGAGCAGCGCCGACGCCCGCGCCGCGGTCGCGCCCGCGAACACCATGTCGAACTCGCCGGGCTTGACGCCGTGCGGCGCCAGCATGCGCTCGACATAGATGCGGGTGATGTCCTTGGGGCCGCCGAGCGAGATCACCTTGCCCTTGAGATCCTCGAGCTTCTTGATGCTCGGCTTGCCGACCAGGGCGTAGGGCGGCGCCTGCGCCTCGAAGCGCACGATCGAGATCGCCGGCGTTCTGGTCGATGGCGCGGATCGGATCGACCAGGCCGGTCGACATGGTGATGTCGAGCGAGCCCGCGGCGAGCTGCTGCACCAGAGTGGCGCTCGACTGCACATAGATGATGTCGACCTTGAGGTTGGCGGCGTCGAAGAAGCCCTTCTTGATGCCGATAAAGACCGGCCAGAGGTTGGACGACGCCGAACCGACGGTGCCGACCGAGACGCTATCGGCGGCGCGGGCGGCGGGCGACGTCAGCAAGGCCGGCGCAAAGCAGCAGCGCCGCCGCGAAACGCTGCGAAATAATTTCATCGCCGTGCTCCTGCTTCGCGCGCGTCGCTCGGCGCGCGTTTCGATGGCGAACTTCGTGCTGCAGCCGTGCCGCCATCCAGTTGCGCGAGATAGTGGCTTGCAATTTCCGAGCCGGTAGCCTTCCAGACCTTCTTGTGCTTGCAGATGTACTTTCAATGCCGCATCGAAGGCGCCGATGCGGTGCGGCACGCCGATCAGGTACGGATGCAGCGCGATCGCCATGACGCGGCCGGACTTGGCGCCCTCCTTGTAGAGCACGTCGAACTGGTCGCAGATCATCTGCTTGAAGCCGTCGGCCGAGACGAAGCGCCGCTCGATCGTCGACTTGTCGTTGAGCTGCTGGCGTGTAGGGCATCGAGACGATGGTGCGGCCGTCGTCGAGCGTCATCTGGTAGGGCTGGTCGTCGTTGCACCAGTCGGCGACATACTGGCAGCCGTTGTCGACCAGATGGTCGAGCGTGTCCCAGGTCTCCTGCAGGCCGGCGCTGAGCCAGCCCTTCGGCCGCTTGCCGGTCGCCTTCTCGATGGTCGCAAAGGTGTTGCGGACGATCTGCGCCTCCTCGCCGGGGCCGGCCTCGTTGAGGCGGCGGGTGTTGCTCTCGTTGTGGCCCATCCACTCCCACTTGCGCTTCTCGCCCTCCTCCATGATGCGCGGATGCTCGGCGCAGAGGTTGGAGTTGAGCGCCACGGTGCCGCGGATGCCGTATTTGTCGAGCGTGTCCATGATGCGGAACACGCCGACCCGGTTGCCGTAGTCGCGCTCGCTCCACATCACCACGTCGGGAAGCTTGGCGCCGGCGCCGTAGCCGCCCGGCTTCTCCATCATCGAGAAGTATTCGATGTTGGGGATGATCCAGAGCGCGACATGGGCGCCGTTCGGCCATTCCAGGCGCGGGCGGTCGATGATCGGCGAATAGGGAAACGGGCCGTAGGAGCGCGGCTTCATGCTCAGCTTGCCTTCTTCACGGCGAGACCATTGAGATGCGCCACCACCTCATCGACGTGCATCACGTCGGTGTATTTGTGGTGCAGGTCGAACAGATTGACCTTGTGCGACAGCATGCTGCGGTCGAAGCAGCATTCCTCGACCACGCACGACATGGAAGCCGTTGGAATAGGCATCGACCGACGACGCGCGCACGCAGCCCGAGGTGCTCTCGCCGCAGACGATCACGGTCTGGATGCCGAGCTGCGTCAGATGCGCCATCAGCGGCGTGCCGTAGAAGCCCGAGGCGCGCTGCTTGGTGATGACGACGTCGCCCGGCTGCGGCTTGAACTCGGACTTGATCGTGTAGAGCGACGGATCCTGCGGCACGCGCTGGCGCTTGGTCGCGGTGACGCGCGACGGCAGGCTGTCCGGCCGTGTGTCCTGGGTGGTGTAGAAAATCGGGATGCCGGCCGCGCGCGCCGCGGCGAACAGCCGCTTGGTCGGCTCGATCGCCGCATAGGCGTTCTCGCCGCAGGTCGCTGGGATAGGTCTTGTGCAGTTGCGCAACCGGCTTCGGCCCGCCCTGGTAGGCCAGTTCGTAGAGGTCGATGGCAAGCAGCGCCGGCGACGGACCCGACGAAGGTCTTGCGGTGGTAATGGCTGTAGATGTCCAGCACGTCCGGCGGGACGATGTCCTTCCAGCAGTGGTTTTCGAAGTCGTCGGCCATCGTGCGCTCTCCCTTGCTGGTCGCGGCCGGGAAGCCTACCCGGGAGTGAACCGCGACACAATTTGACCTAGCATGCGGTTCCGCCATGCAGTTTTGATGCCGAGCCAGGAGACAACCGTCATGCCTGAATTGAATCGACGCGCGCTGCTGGCGGGCTCGGCCGCGGCGCTGGCCGGCGGCCCGGCGCTGGCCGCCGCGCCCAAGGCGCAGTCCGCAAGGCCCCGGCGTCTATCGCCAGAAGCTCGGCGATTTTCAGCTCACCGCGCTTTATGACGGCCTTGGTCGCTGAAGATCGACGACAAGTTCGTGCGCAACGCCGACGGCGCCGAGGTCAACAAGGCGCTCGCCGCGGCGTTCCTGCCGCCGAACATCCTGCCGGTGTCGTTCACCGTGCTGCTGGTCAACACCGGCTCGAAGCTCATCCTGATCGACGCCGGCACCGCCGGCCAGGTCGCCGACACCGCGGGTTTCATGATGGCCAATCTCGCCGCCGCCGGTATCGAGCCCGCGGCGATCGACACCGTCGTGATCTCGCATTTCCATCCCGACCACATCGACGGGCTGAAGACCAAGGACGGCGACAAGGTGTTTCGCCAACGCCGAAATCCTGGTGCCGGAGCCGGAGTGGACCTACTGGATGGACGACGCCGAGATGACCAAGGCGCCGGACCGCATCAAGGTCTATTTCCGCAACGCCCGGCGGATTTTCGGCGACATCGCCAAGGAGGTGCGGCGCTTCAAGCCCGGCGCCGAGGTCGCGCCCGGCATCACGTCGATCCCGGCGTTCGGCCACACGCCGGGGCACTGCGCGTTCGCGATCGCCTCGCGCAACCAGTCGATGCTGGTGATGAGCGACGCGGTGCGCAATCCGTATCTGTTCGCGCGCCATCCGGACTGGCAGCCGCTGTTCGACATGGACGGGCCGCTGGCGGTGAAGACGCGGAAGCAGATGCTCGACCGCGCCGCAGCCGACCGCATGCTGGTCGAGGCCTATCACTTTCCGTTCCCGGCCTGCGGCCACATCGCGCGGAGCGGCAAGGGCTACGAGCTCGTGCCGGTGGATGTGGCAGCCGCTCTAGCGCTCAAACGGCAGGAGGCCAGCCTCGCGGCTGGCCTCCCGGGACCGAACGACCTGCAACGAACGATTAGTTCGCGCGGGTCTTCGGCGCGCTACGGACCACTGCACCCGATGCACGTGCTTCACCGAGGCGTGCCGCACGTGATGGCGCACGTGCGACGCGTGACGCACGTGCTTCACATGGTTGCGCACGTGGGCGTGCTTCTTCGACCGAGTGCTTCTTGGCCTTGACGACCTTGACGGCCGGGCTTGGTCTCCGGAGCCTTGGTCGCCGCCGCCGGGGCGGAGGCGCGGTGCCCTGCGCGAACGCCGGCGCGGTCAGCATGGATGCCGCGATCAGCACGGCTGCGAATGTCCTGAACATTGTCTTCTTCCTTTTGATAGCGCTCCGGCACGATGTCGGATTGGCGCTGATGACGTGGATTATGCCGATCGGCAATGAATGGGGTCTGAGGCGCGCTGACACCTGCCGTTCATATCGATGAACCGGCCGACAGCATCGTTCACGGCGGCGTGAAAGCTGTGCCCAGCTTGTTGTCTCGGCGGCTGGAAGGTCTACTCTACGCGCGACCTGTCAGGAGGGATTCATGACCGCATCGTCCGTCCGCCTTTACGCCCTGATCGCAGCGAGCGCATTCGCGCTTGCCGTCGCGATGCCCGCCTTCGCCGTCGACAGCCCGAGCCCGATGACCGACAAGCCGAAGGCGGAAACGCCGGCGCCGAAAGCAAAGACCAGCGCCAAGAAAAAGAAGGCGCCGAAGAAGGACGAGAAGAAATCCGAGCAGCAGTTCATCGACGGCTACAAGTCCGCGCACGCGATGATCTACCAGCAGCACGACTACGCCGCCGCGCATCGACAAGCTGAAATCGCTCGGCCATGACGACAACGCCGATGTCGCCAACCTGATCGGCTACTCCAGCCGCAAGCTCGGCCGCTACGACGACTCCAAGCTCTGGTACGAGCGCGCGCTCGCCGCCGATCCCGCCCACACCGTCACCTGGTCGTATTACGGCATGTGGCACGCCGAGCAGGGCAATCTGCTCAAGGCGAGCGAGTATCCTCGCCAAGGTGGAGTCGCTCTGCGGCAACACCAAATGCCGCGAATACACCGAGCTCAAGGGCGTGATCGAAGGCACGCGGACGTACTGATCGCCGCGAGTACAACGCCCGGCGGCGGCGCTGCCGGGCGTTGCTATTTCGCGGCGTCGGTCTCCGTCAGCAGCCAGCCGAGATAGCTCCTCTCGACGCTCTCCAGCGGCAGCACCAGGATCGCCGGCGTGTCGTAGGAGTGCAGTTCCTTCACCGCGTCCGACACCGCGTCGGCGAGCGAGGCGCGGGTCTTGACGATCATCACCGCCTCCTCGGCGCGCTCGACCTTGCCCTCCCAGCGGTAATGCGAAATCATGCCGGGCAGGATGTTGACGCAGGCCGCGAGCCGCCGCTCGACCAGCGCGCGGCCGGCCGCCTCCGCCTCGACAGTCGAGGGCCAAGTCGTATAGACGAACACCGCGCGTTCCATTGCTTCCTCGTTCCCGGCACATCCCGATGCTCCGAAAGACGCCAAAATACGAGCGGATCGCCTTCGTGGCGAGCCCCGCCCCCGAGGCCAAGCGGCGCTGAAGCGTCTGGTCAAGCTCTACGGCAATGTCACCCCGTCGAAGGCCGAGGTCGTGGTGGCGCTCGGCGGCGACGGGCTGATGCTGCGAACGCTTGCGCCAGGCCATGAAGGCCGGCCGGCCGATCTACGGCATGCACCGCGGCACCGTCGGCTTCCTGATGAACGAGTTTCGCGAAAAGGGTCTGCGCGAGCGGCTGCAGGCCGCGCAGACCACCGTGATCCATCCGCTGGTGATGCGCGCCCGCGACATCAAGGGCAAGCTGCACGAGCACTACGCCATCAACGAGGTGTCGCTGTTCCGCCAGACCTATCAGGTGGCGCGGCTGGCGATCTCGGTCGACGGCAAGGAGCGGCTGCCGGAGCTGATGGCCGATGGCGTGCTGGTGGCGACGCCGGCCGGCTCCACCGCCTACAATCTGTCGGCGCAGGGACCGATCATCCCGATCAACGCCTCGCTGATGGCGGTGACGCCGATCAGCCCGTTCCGGCCGCGGCGCTGGCGCGGCGCGCTGCTGCCCGACATGCGCGCGCGTCACCATCCGGGTGATCGATCCCGAGCGCCGTCCGGTGGCCGCGGTCGCCGATCATGCCGAGGTGCGCTCGGTGCGCGAGGTCGACATCCGCATGGACCATTCGATCTCGATGCAGATGCTGTTCGATCCGGGCCACAGCCTGGACGAGCGCATCCTGAGCGAGCAGTTCGGCACTGGCGGATGAGTGGCGCCGCGCCGTAACATGCCTCCGCGACGGCGGGAGGCGACCATGCACGGAATGACCGAGAAGAAGCACGGCTTGCGGGCGGCGTTGCGCTCGATGCTGGGCGCGCTGCTGGCGAGCGCGATCGGCGGCCGCGGCGACAGCCGAAGAGCCGCCGCCGATGGTGCTGGCCAAGACCGGCTATTTCTTCGTCGGCGGCAAGATCGACCCGTCGGTGCCGGGCTCGCCGATGACCGGGCAGATGTACGTCGAATACTTCATCCCGAAGACGCTGAGCCATCCCCTACCCGATCGTGATGATCCACGGCGGCAGCCAGACCGGCACCAACTTCACCGGCACGCCGGACGGCCGCGAAGGCTGGGCGCAGTATTTCGTCCGCCGCGGTCACGCCGTCTATGTGGTCGACCAGGTGGCGCGCGGCCGCTCGGCGCATTTCTCGCAGTCGCAGGGCAAGGTCGCCGACGGCAATCTCGAAGCGCACCGAGCAGCGCTTCACCGCGCCGGAAAAATCCAACCTGTGGCCGCAGGCCGAGCAAGCACACCCAATGGCCGGGCAGCGGCCAGGCCGGCGATCCGGTGTTCGACCAGTTCTACGCCTCGCAGTTTCCCTCGCTGTCGAGCTTCCCGAAACAGCAGGAGCTCAACCCGCGCGCCGGCATCGCGCTGTTCGACAAGATCGGACCGGCGGTGCTGATGATCCACTCGCAGTCCGGCACGTTCATCTGGCCGATCGCCGATGCACGGCCCAACCTGGTCAAGGCCGTCATCGCGGTCGAGCCGAACGGCCCGCCGGTCTACGAGACCGAGTTCAAGGGCGCGCCGGAATGGTTCGCCGACATGGGCGCGAAGAAGCCGTCGGGGCTCGGCGAGATGCCGCTGACCTACGATCCGCCGCTGAAGCCCGGCGAGGAGCTTGCCGTTCGTGCGCCAGGACAAGCCCGACGCGCCCGATCTGGTGCGCTGCTGGCAGCAGGCGGAGCCGGCGCGGAAGCTGCCGAACCTCGCCGGCATTCCGATGCTGATCGTGATGTCGGAGGCGTCCTATCACGCCTCGTACGACCACTGCACCGCGAACTATCTGACCCAGGCGGGCGTCCGCAACACCATGATCAAGCTCGGCGAGCCGGCATCCACGGCAACGGCCACATGATGATGCTGGAGAAGAACTCCGACGACATCGCGCGCGTGATGCGAGAGTGGCTGGTGAAGACGGTTGCGCCATGAGCAAGCCGCCGCTGACGCTCCAGATGCCGCCACTGCCGGACCCGGTCCCAGTGGTCCTTGCTTCCGCGACAACGGCGTTGCTGATCTTCGACGTCATCGATCACATTTCGGAGCGCGAACCGATCTTGAAAGAGAAAATGCTGCCAGCGATCGCTTCGCTGCTGGCGCGGGCGCGGAAGGCGGGCGTCACCGTCGCGTACGGCACTCGAGCGGCAAACATGTCGACGTGGCTGCCGGAGGTTGCTCCTGTGCCTGGCGACATCAAGATTGAAAACCAGGCCCAGGACAGGTTCTACAACACCGACCTCGACAAGGCGCTGAAGGCCAAGGGGATCACGACACTGATCCTGACCGGCTGGAAGGTGAGCGGCTCGGTGACCTACACATCGGTCGGCGCGACGCTGCGCGGTTACACCGTTGTCGTCCCTGTCGATGCGAGCTTGGACGCGACTGATTACGAAATCGCCATCGGGCAATACCAAATCCTGCATCAGAACAGCGCGAACGCCGAGAACGAGCCTTTGAAAGCCAAGGCCTCCACTCTCAGCCGCACCGATCTGATCACCTTCAACTAGGAACTGCGATGAACCACAGTACGAAAACGCGCATTGCCCACCTGGCGGGCCCCACCGCGACCATCCAGAACACGCCGCCGCTCATCACCTCGAACAAGGCGCGCGCCAGGCACGGCCTGCCGCCTCTGAAGGATGTGGACGGCGCGCCACTCACGCACGATGCGCTGCGCTCCCAGCGTCTCGCGGTGCCGGCCAAGGTCTACGTCGAGCAGTTTTCCGCTCACCCGCTGGAGTCGGACGCAGCCGAGCTCTATGGACCGCCCGATGGCTACATCGGCGCGGACGGCTCGTTCCGGAAAGAACGCCAGACGGCATCCGACAAGCCGGTCTATGAGATCGAGCTGAAGCCGGAGGACGGCCTCTATCCCCTGCCCTACATGGCTACGCAGGCCGACGGCTCGGCGTGGGATGACGATTGCACCACGCCGGGCGGTCCCAAGCACCGCCAGGGCTTCTTTCCCGACGGCTCGCGCAGCTTCGAGGAAATCGACCGCATGGCGATCGGTGTCGACGGCACCGCAAGTCTGTTGTCGTCGATTGCAACGATCGATTTTCATCGCGGCGTGCCGCCGGGCGGTTTCACCAAAGGTCTGCCGGCGCACCTGCGCAACGACGAGGGCGAAGGCGACATCCCTCCAGAGGTCCGCGGCACGCACTACTTTGGCTACAAGCCCTATCACCTTGGCGTCGGTCCGCCGCGGCAGTCGCTGGCGAAGGCCACCAACGACATGCAGGCGCTGGTGTCGGGCGGCGACTATGACGGCGTGATCTGGACCCAGGGCAGCCCGCAGGTCGAAGAGAGCGCCTATTGGTTCAACCTTCTGATCGACACGGCGCTGCCGATCTGCTGCAACGCCGCGCAACGGCCGCAAGGCCAGATCAGCGCAGATGGGCCTGCGAACATCGTGGACTCGGCGCGCTACATCCGCTCGCGCGTCTGGGCCGACGAGCAGGGCCGCAACCGCTGCGGCGTGGTGGTGATCCAGGAGCAGCAGATTTTTGCCGCCCGCGAGGTCACCAAGGCCGATGCGCGTCCTGGCGGCTATGTGGCGGCCGGCGGTCACGGCGGCATCGTTGGCAATATCAGCCACACCGGCCGGATCGCGCTCACTTATCTACCGCTGTTCAAGCACACGCATAAGTCAGACGTGAGGCTCAGCATTTTGCCGAAGGCGGTGAAGGCCGCGAAGAAAGGCGCGGGCGGCATTGAAATGATCGACGTTGCGATCAAGGACGGCAGCGGCAAGCTTCTCGCCGACGCCATTCCGGTCGTCACGATCTCGACCGACGGCAGCTATTCCGGAATGGCGTTTGGGCACGACACCGCGCCGGAAATCGATCTGATCGCCTCGATCGAGCACAAGCTCGGGCTCGGCCTGCTCACCGGTTTCGTCGTCCAGGGACTGGTGCCGTACGGCCGATCACCATCGCACCAGCGCATGAAGCTGATGAACAAGGCGGTGTTCAGCGGCATCCCGGTCGCCATGACGGGCCGCGGCGCGCCGATGGGCTTCGCCGATCCGACGCCCTTGCATATCGCCGCCGCCAATCTCACCGCCAACAAGGCGCGTTTCCTGTTGATGGCATGCCTGCTGAAATTCGGCAGCCTTCCGGCGGCGAAAGATCCCGACCAGCCGACAAGCGCAGAGCTCGAAGCCACCAAAAAAGCGGTCGCTGCGTATCAAGCGGTGTTCGATACGCACTAAGCGGGCAGGCCGCGACGCGCGCTAGGCCGCGCGCTTTCGCTTCACGGCCTTCGCCGCACGCTTCGGCGCCGCCTTCTTTTTCGCCGCGGCTTTCTTCTTGCCGCTGCCCCACAATTCCTTGCTGGCGAGCCGCGCGCCCTCGACCAGCGCCTGCAGCTTGGCCCACTGAATGCGTCGGGTGGACGCGCTGGTAGAACGGCTGCTGCGCGAAGCCGCAGTCGGTGCCGGCGATGACGTTCTCGCGGCCGACCAGCTTGGCGAGCCGCACGATCCGCTCCTTCACCAGCTCCGGATGCTCGACCACGTTGGTGGCGTGGCTGATGACGCCCGGAATGAGCACCGAGCCCTTCGGCAGCTTGACGTCCCGCCAGACCTGCCACTCGTGCTCGTGGCGCGGATTGGCCATCTCCAGCACGTAGGCGCCGGCGCGCACGCGCAGGATCAGGTCCATGATGTCCTTGATCGGCACGTCGGTGGTGTGCGGGCCGGGCCAGCTTCCCCAGCAGACGTGATAGCGGATCTTCTCCGTCGGGATGCCCTCGGTCGCGCGGTTGAGCACGTCCTGATAGAGCCGCACGCGCTTGCGATAGTCCTGGAAGATCGCCGGCGGCACCATGCGGTCGTAGGTGACCGCGGCGCGGGCGTCGTCGAGCTGCACCAGCGAGGCCGTTGTCGACGATCTGCTTGTATTCGACGTGCATCGCCTGGCCGATCGCCTCGGCCAGATCCTCGTCGCTCTTGTAGTATTCGTTCTTGCGGTCGGGGATGACCGAGGCCGGCGCCGCCACCGGCAGGAAGCCCTCGACCACCTTCACCTTCTTCAGCGCCGCCTTGAAGTTGTCGATGTCCGCCTGCAGCAGCCCCTGCCCGGTGTACTTGATCGGCGCGACCGCGACCGTGTCGGTGATCGTCTCGACGTGATCCTTGGCGTCGAGCTCCTTGTAGAACTCGGTGAAACGCTCGCGGTCGGCGCCCTTGGTGAACGGGATTGCCGGTCGCCGGGTTGAACGGCCGCCGCTCGAAGCCCGAGACGCGCTCGATCACGTATTGCGACCAGGAAATGCCCTTGCCGAACTCGCCGTCGCTGACCACGTCGACGCCGACCTCGGCCTGATGGCGGACCACCTCGGCGACCGTCTCCTTGAGGTTCTGCGCGTGCGCCGCGGCGTCGTAGCCCTCGCCCTTCTGCTTGGCGCGCAGATGCTGCCGGATCGAATCCGGGCGGATCAGGCTGCCGACATGGGTGGTGAGAATCCGATCGGTGCTGCGGTGCATCGTTTCCTCCTGGTGTTCGATCTTGGCGTTCGCGGTTGCGCGATGGTTAACAGGTCGAAGCCGCCTTGCAAGCACTCTCGCCGCCGCTGCCGTGCCCACTTTCATCAGTGGGCAGAAGGCCTTATCGCCGGCAGCAAGTCAGGGCGGCATCCTAAACCGTTCCTTAACGGCAGCATCCTACCTTGCCGTGGTGTGGGCTGGGACGTCCTCGCCCCCATCGGGCCGCCATGATCCGTATCGATTTCAACCGCCTGCGTTTCCTCGTCATCGACGACAACGCCCACATGCGGCGCATCGTGCGCACGCTGCTGCATGGCTTCGGCGCCCGCGACGTCTACGAGGCCGAGGACGGCGCCGCCGGGCTCGACGCCTTCACCCATCACGTGCCCGACATCGTGATGACCGACTGGGCGATGCCGATCTTCGACGGCCTCGAACTCACCCAGATGATCCGTCAGCCCGGCGCCAACGCCAATCCGTTCGTGCCGATCATCATGGTCACCGGCCACACCGAAAAGGAGCGGGTCACCGCCGCCCGCGACGCCGGCGTCACCGAATTCCTGGCCAAGCCGATCTCGGCCAAGGCGCTCTATCAGCGCATCGTCAACGTGGTCGCCAATCCGCGGCCCTTCATCAAGACCAAGACCTACTTCGGCCCCGACCGGCGGCGCAATCCGACCGGCGCCCATGTCGGCCCCGAGCGGCGCAAGGGCGGCAAGGCCGACGTAATCCGCCAGCAGGCGCTGCTCGACAAGGCAAAGGCGCTGGCATGACCGCCTTTCAGGAGACATTCGCACCATGGCTAGCGGCAAGCCGGCAAAGCCCGATGTCGTCACCTACGGCGATCATGAAATAATCACGCCGGACACCAGCAAGCTGCGCAAGACGCTGCGCCCGGCGCAGGCCGGCGAAGCCGACCCGGTCGCTCGCGCCGAAGAGGCGCTGGCCGCGATCTCGGCGATTTCTCGGATTGGATGCTGCGACGAATGCGAGCGCCTCGACGCCGCTCGCCGCAAGGTCAAGGAGATGGGCCTGTCGAAGCAGACCCGACAGGAATTGTTCCTGGCCGCCCACGACGTGAAGGGCGATTCCGGCACGCTCGGCTATCCCGAGGTCGCCCGCGCCGCCGAAAGCCTGTGCCGGCTGATCGAGCACACCCCCGATCTCGCCAAGATCCCGCTGGCGATCATCGACCAGCACGTCGACGCGGTGCGCGCCATCGTCCGCGAGTATGCACGCCCGGACATCGCCGCGATCGCCGCGGCGCTGACCGGGAAGCTTCGCGCCGTGACCGACGAATTCCTGGTCAAGGAAAACCGCCATCGGCCGGACGTGCTCAAGGCGATCCAGAGCCCGACGCTCGTGCCCGGCGATTCGTTCTAACGACCGAAGAATCAGAGCTCGTGGAGAGGTCTGCGCGTTTGAAGCAGACCTAAGCCGCGACCGGATGCAACTCCGGATCGGCGGCGAGCAGCCCATCCGCCACCAGCTCGTCGCAGAACAGCCGCGCCTCGTCGCGCGCGGCTTCGGCGGCGTAGCGGCGCAGCAGCGTCAGCAGCGGCTCGATCTCGTCCGGCGCTTCGCTCTCGCAGCGCGTCAGCGTGCGCTCGATGATGCGGCGCTTGAGCCGGCTGACGCCTGCCCGGCTCGAACATGAAGCCCTCCTCGCGCATCGCCTCCAGCGCCTCGCGGAACGCCGGGAAGGTCGAAGCCGGCAGGCCGGCCTTGTCGTAGAGCGCGCGGAAGCCCGCGCCGCGCCGGTCATGCACGATGCCGGCGACGCGGGTGAGCGGCACCTGGGCGAGCTCGGCCAGCGCCTCCTCGAACAGATCGACGTTGCCCGACAGCAGCGAGCGCAGGATCAGGCCGGCGTTGAGCTGGCCGCTCT
The DNA here is from genome assembly GCA_963785665.1 of uncultured Alphaproteobacteria bacterium. Classification (GTDB taxonomy): domain Bacteria; phylum Pseudomonadota; class Alphaproteobacteria; order Rhizobiales; family Xanthobacteraceae; genus Z2-YC6860. The sequence goes on along the minus strand of CAWAWF010000003.1, from coordinate 235,621 downwards.
CGCGCAGATGACGGATCAGCGGGCGCACCTCGCCGTCCTGCGGACTCGGCGGCGAGCGCAATGGTGGCCTTCTCGCAGGCCTCGCGGGTGATGCGGCGGGCGCGCTCCTCGGCGAGCCATTCGCGCGAGGTGACGAAGTCGGCGAGCGTCTCCGACAGCTTGACCACCAGCGCCTGCCGGGTCGGCGCCGGCAGGTCGTCGCGCGACAGGACGTCGCGGATCGCGGCCAGATGGCCGAAGCGCTGCACGATGCGGTCGAGCGAGAACGGCACGATCTCGGCCGTGCTCGTTCTCCAGCAGCATCAGGCAGGCCTCGGCGGAGCCGACCTCGGCGATCGCCGCCGAAACCGAGCAAGGCAAGCTGGCGCGCGCCGGCGATCGCGATCTGCCGCTGCGGCCTCGCCGCCCGCGACCGCCTCGACCAGATCGGCGTCGAGCAGCAGCGGCGAACGCTGCAGCATCGGCGCGGCGACGTCCGGCTGATCGCTGGCCAGCGCATGCACCACCGTCGGCGGCGCGCCTCGCTGCCGGCGAACACCTCGGCGAGCGCGCGGCGGACCAGCGGCGACGGATCGTCGAGCAGCATGATCATGGCGCCTTCGGCGGCGGCGCGATCGTTCTCGCTGAGATCCGAATAGAGAAAGGCGCGGGCCAGCGCGCTGGTGGCTTCGGCGCGATCGCCGGAGGGGGCGGTGCGCAACCAGTGCAGGAACTGACGGACAATCATGACAAACCGCGAGCTCGGCAGCGACGAACCGCCGGACCGGCGGATGCACCGGCAGGTTGCAGACTAGCGGCAGACCTTTAAGAAAGCGTTCAGCATAAATCTTTGGAAAGATTACCGAATTCTAAACGCGATCAGACCCGGCCGCGAAACAGCGCGCGGGCATCGGGCAGCTGATCCTGGAACAGGCCGAGTTCTGTGCCGATCGCCGCCGGAGCGGCAGCGGCAGCGGCGCGGACGGGGCCGATGATGCAGGCATCGGCGTTGGCTTGGCCTTCGGCGCGGTGTCTGACTGCGGCGTGGTCCAAAGCGAATTGACCAGCGGCGCCACTGGCTCAGGCTTGCCGCTCGACCGGAACAGGCCGTGGAACATCGGCGCGATGTCGGCCGCCTGTGTTCCCGGCGACAGCCGGGCCGCCGCAGCGTAAGTCTCGGTCAGGCTTGCGGTGTCGGGCGCAAATGCCGCGGCGGGAGGCGACGGATCGGCAGCGGCGACAGCGGGCGTCCCGAGCGGCGGCGACGCGCCCCGCGCGTTATCGTAGCGGCTGACCAGCATGTGATAGACATCGGCGGCGCTGCGGGCATTGCCGCGCCCATCGTAGAAGATCGTTGGATTGGCGCGCGCCGCGCCCGGAAACACCGCGGCTGCCGGCGTGGTCGGCTGGGTGTCGGCCAGGCCGATCAGCCGGCTCGCGCCGGTCGCGCCGAGGAAATGCGCGATGTAAAGCTCGCCCTCGGTCGGCATCGCGGCCGAGCCGGCCGGCGAGCTTGCCGGCATTGGACTTGGTGAAGGCGCCGGCCATCAGCGCGTTGGCGGTCGGATCGGAGCGCAGGTTCATCACCGCGTCGGTCATGCGCGGATCGGTCACGCGCATAATCGCCCGACGGCTGCCGCGAAATCGCGATTGGCATAGGGGCCGTAGCCGAGCGGCCGCGCCCTGCTCTTTCAACGTCGTCAGCCAGGTCTGCTCGGTGAACTGGAACAGGCCCGCGCGCCGAAGACGTCGCGGCCTGGGCGTTGGGATTGAGGTTCGATTCGACCTGGGCGGTGGCCAGCAGATACTTGAAGTCGGCGCCGGTCATCCGCGCGGCCTGCCGGATGGCGCCGGTCACGGTCGCATTGGTGCCGGTGGGCTCGACGTTCATGGCTGCCTTCTGCCGGTCGGAAACGCGGACTCGGCGCAGCGAACTGTTAACGATTATGGTAAATGGAATCTTAAAATCAGCGGCAACGGAGGACGACCATGGCCGACACCGCAACCGAAACGGCCCACCGCCACAAGCGCGGCGGCCTCTATTTCGAGGGCTTCGTGGTCGGCTCGCTCACCGAGCACCGCTACCGCCGCACGGTGACGCAGATGGACAACATGCTGTTCTCCAACATGACGCTCAACCCGCAGCCGCTGCACATCGACCGGCACTTCTGCGAGACCGAGACCGAGTGGGGCCAGCCGCTGATGAACTCGCTGTTCACGCTCGGCCTGATGATCGGCATGCAGGTGTCCGACATGACGGTCGGCACCACCATCGCCAATCTCGGCATGCAGGAGGTCAAATTCGGCCACCCGGTGTTCGAGGGCGACACCCTGCACTGCCACCACCGAGGTGATCGGCAAGCGCGAATTGAAGTCGCGGCCCGGCGCCGGCATCGTCGAATTTCACCACCGCTGCTACAACCAGGACGACAAGCTCGTCGCCGAATGCAAGCGGCAGGCCTTCATCAAGATGAAGCCGAAGTAGCTGGGGCGCTGGTGGTCAGCTCTTGTTGGCCGGGAACATGTCGGCGATCTTGTTGGTCATCGGATTGACGATCAGCAACTGGCCTTTGAATTTCACGTAGGTGTACTGTCTGGTCGCCGGAATCTCGGACAGCAGCGGCTGGGGGAAAGCCTCGGCCTTGAGGTCTTTGGGAAGCGCCTCGTCCTTTTTGGCTTCGAAGTCCTTCGACTTGGCATGCTCCTTGAGCGCCAGATCGACTTCGGTCCGCGTTAGCAGCACCTCGCGAATCCGCGCCCGCTGATCGTCGGTCAGTTGAAGCGGCGGCGTTCTGCCTTCGACCGGGACGCCCGCTGTCCCGCTCTGGACGATCACCTTATCGGGCGTCTGGCCGGCATGCTCGTCAGCGGCCAGAGCTTGGGTGGCGTGTACGGACAGCGCGATCAGTGCCACCGCGAGCGCCCGTCGATGGACGCAAATCGGCATTCTCTTGTCACTCCATCGTGCCACCGCGGTCAGCGGCAGACTTCAAGTGTCTTCATTTCCGATGCGCCACCCGGTCTTGTGCGATCCTTCACCTTTTTCATGTGGCACTTGTTGCTCATGCCGTAAGCATCGCTGGGTTTGCCGTCGGCCTTGAAATCGTGGTCCGGCGCATTCCAGTAGCTGCCGTGCTGCGGGGTGCTGCCGAAATACGGGATGTCCGCGCGAGCGGGGACCGCCGCGAGCAGAATCGCAACGGCGGCCGAGCCTGCCGCGATGCGACGGATTTGCCTGTGCTGCATGACGTCTTCTTCTCCTGTAACCCTCACAGTTCAAACGCGAATCGAAGCCCTTGGGTTCCCATGGCGGACGGCAGCCGCAACCCTTCCAGGGTCGCAGCATGCGGCTTCTGTAGGGCGGGCGGCTTCGCTAAGCTTGCCGAGCATGGAAACAACCGAGATTGCCTTACGGCTCGGGATCGCGGCCTTGGCGGGCACGGCACTCGGCCTCAACCGCGATCTACGCGGCAAACCGACCGGCGTGCGAACGCTCGGCCTGGTAGGCCTCGCCTCGGCTTTGATCGTAATCGCGGTCGGCTCTGGCGAAGGCGACGCCAGCCGCGTCATGCAAGGCATCGTCACGGGCATCGGCTTCCTCGGCGCTGGCGTCATCATCCGCAGCGAAAAGGGCAAGCACGTCCACAATCTCACCACCGCCGCTTGCGTCTGGCTGACGGCCTGCGCTGGCGCCGCCAGCGCGGTGGGACAGTGGCGACTGCTCGGGGTCGGGGCGCTCTTCACCGTGCTGCTGCTGCTGTTCGGTGGGCACTTCGAGCGCTGGGCGCACCGCCACATGCCGACGCCGGCCGAGCCTGAGACCGAAAACAAAGCCCCTGACCGGAGCCCGTCATGATCCCCGTGCGAGAGCCCATTCTGCATCCCGTCGCAATCCTTGACCTGCGTCCGACCCAGATCACGGTCGGTATGCGCGAGGTGAAGGAGAAATGCGCGCGGCTGCGGGAGCGCAAGACGACCAAGATCGGCAAATTCCTGGGCGACCACATGATCCCGGTGATCCGAGGTCCGAAGGATCGTCTCTATGTGATCGACCACCATCACCTCTCGCTGGCCCTGCACCGCGAGGGCATCCGCGACATCCTGGTCACCGTGGTGGCGGATTTGAGCGAGCTCGACATGGATGCGTTCTGGACCGTTCTCGATCATCGAAGCTGGATGCACCCCTATGACGACCAGGGCCGGCGGCGGACCTATCGCGACATCCCGAAATCCGTGACGGAATTAAAAGACGACCCGTTCCGCAGCCTCGCTGGCGAACTCCGCCGGGTCGCGGGCTTCGCCAAAGACACCACGCCGTTCAGCGAATTCCTGTGGGCCGACTTCCTGCGCCGCCGCATGAAGCGCTCTCATGTCGAGAAGGACTTCAAGGCCGCGCTCAAGGAGGCGCTGAAGCTCGCCAAGAGCCAGGACGCGCACTACTTGCCCGGCTGGTGCGGGCCGAGCGAGGGCTAGCGCGGCGGCGCCGCATCCCTTACTGGTTCTCCGATGCGCTCCTTCCTCTTCATCCCCGGCGACAGCCCGAAGAAACTCGACAAGGGCATGGGCAGCGGCGCCGACGCGCTGCTGCTCGATCTCGAGGATTCGATCTCGCCGCCGAACAAGGCCGCAGGCGCGCGCCACCACGCTGGCGTTCCTGAAGGAGGCGTGCCGGCGCAAGCACCGCCCTCGCCTCTACGTGCGCATCAACGGCCTCGCCACCGGCCTCACCGACGACGACCTCGACGCCGTGGTGGCCGGCACAGCCCGACGGCATCATGTTTCCCAAGGCCGAGGGCGGCGCCGCCGTCATCCATTGCGACGCCAAGATCACCGCGCGCGAGGCGATCCACGGCCTGCCCGACGGCGCGCTCGACATCATCGCCATCGCCACCGAAACCGCGCAGGCGATGTTCCTCGCCGGCACCTATGGCGGCGCGAGCAAGCGGCTGAAGGGGCTGACCTGGGGCGCGGAGGATCTTTCGGTCGAGCTTGGCGCCGAGGCCAACCGCGACCGCGACGGCCATTTCCTCGCGCCCTATCAGCTCGCGCGGAGCCTTTGCCTCGCCGGCGCGGCCGCCGCGCAGGTGCAGGCGATCGACACGGTCTATGTCGATTTCCGGAACGACGCGGGGCTCCGCCGCGAATGCGAGGAGGCGCGCCGCGACGGCTTCACCGGCAAGATGGCGATCCATCCGGGACAGGTCGCCGCATCAACGAGGTGTTCACGCCGACCGCGGAGGCGATCAAGCGCGCCGAGGCGGTGATCGCGGCGTTTGCGGCAAATCCCGGCGCCGGCACCGTCGGCATCGGCGGCGTGATGTACGACCGGCCGCATCTCGAGCGCGCCCGGCAATTGCTGGCGCGCCGCGTCAAAGCGCTGAACGCTATTTCTTGTCGTAGACCGCGGCCGGATCGAACGCCTTCTCGGCGTCGCGGAATTGCAGCGCGACCGCGCCGGTCTGCCCGAGCGGCACCGCCCGGTAGAAGCACGACCGCCGCCCGGTGTGGCAGGCGCCCGCGCCATGCTGCTCGACCTTGATCCAGACCGCGTCCTGGTCGCAATCGACCCGCATCTCGACGACGCGCTGGATGTGGCCGGAGCTTTCGCCCTTCTTCCACAGCGCCTTGCGCGAGCGCGAGAAATACCAGGCCTCGCCGGTCTCGACGGTGCGCTTGCAGCGCCTCGGCGTTCATGTGCGCGACCATCAGCACGTCGCCGGTCGCGGCGTCGGTCGCGACGCAGGTGACGAGCCCGTCGGCGTCGAACTTCGGCGCCAGGATCAGGCCTTCTTCGATTTCGGAATCAGCACCCAATGGAAGCTCCCAACTATCCCCGTCACCCTGAAGTGCGAGCGAAGCGAGCCTCGAAGGCGACGGCCCGGACGTGTCATCCTTCGAGGATCGCAAGCGCGAGCACCTCAGGATGACGGAGAGGCTAACGCTGGTTGCCGCGCACCATGATGATGAAGCGGAGCTGCTCGTTCGGATCGTCGCGGAACGCGCCGCGGAATTGCGTGGTCACCGTCAGCGCGCCGGGCTTCTCGACGCCGCGCAGCGACATGCAGGTGTGCTCGGCCTCGATCATCACCGCGACGCCGCGGGGCTTCAGGATCTCGTCGATCGCGGTCGCGATCTGCGCGTTCATGTGCTCCTGCGTCTGCAGGCGCCGCGCATAGACATCGACCAGGCGCGCGAGCTTCGACAGCCCGACCACCTTGTCGACCGGCATATAGGCGACATGCGCCTTGCCGGTGAACGGCATCATGTGATGCTCGCAGGCCGAGTTGAAGGTGATGTCCTTCACCAGCACGAAATCGTCGTACTTGCCGGTCTCGGAAAACTGGCGCTCCAGCGCCTCGGCCGGGCATTCGCCGTAGCCGCGATAAAGCTCCTCGTAGGCGCCGACCACGCGCTTCGGCGTATCGAGCAGGCCTTCGCGGGCGGGATTGTCGCCGATATAGGCGATCAGCGTGCGCACCGCGGCTTCCGCCTGCTCGCGCGACGGACGGTCGGCGACCGGCTGCGGCGCGGCGCGGACATGATCGCTGAAGTGGCTGATTGGCGTCCTTGGCGGCGTCTTTGGGCCAGGGCTTTACGATGGCGTCCATCGGTCTCTCCGTTCGACCAGAGCCTCGGCAAGGCCGGGCTCCGGATGTGTCACCGGGGGGCCGCGTCGCTGACGCGCCCGGGCGTGCGGTTTAGCACGGCGGGCGCCTGAACGTCGCATTCCCAATGTGCATGGCTCGTCCAACCGGAGCGGCCATAACCAAGCCGCCACAGCATGCTCTTTTGGGCGGGCTTGATCCGCCATATATAGTGCGAAACGGATCACAAAACAATCGACTCCGGCCGGTGGCGGGACAAACCGCTCCGAGGAATGCCATGCTGAACGAGGTCTACAACCGCCGAATTCTGGAGCTGGCGGGGGGCATTCCCGCGGCTTGGGCCGGCTGCGAAAAGCCCGACGCCAGCGCCACCGCCCATTCCAAGCTGTGCGGCTCGACCGTCACCGTCGACCTCAAGATGGACGGCGACACGGTCACCGACTTTGCCCACGACGTGAAGGCCTGCGCGCTCGGCCAGGCCTCGTCCTCGATCATGGCGAGCCATGTGGTCGGCGCCAAGGCCGACGAGCTTCGCAAGCTCCGCGACACCGTGCGCAAGATGCTCAAGGAGAACGGCGAGCCGCCCAAGGACGGCAAATGGGCCGACATCGCCGTGCTCGAGCCGGTGCGCGACTACAAGGCGCGCCACGCCTCGACCATGCTGACCTTCGACGCGGTGGTGGATGCCATCGGCCAGATCGAAGGCAAGCGCCGGCGCGGCGGCGGGCTGAGCGCATGACCCGAAGTCCTGCGAAGCGACGCCGGTCACTGCGTTGTCGAGCGCGCTGATCGCCGCAGCCCTGCTTGCCACCCCAGCGTCAGCCCAAGCGATCGGCACAGGGCAACCGGTGCGCCGAGGAGGCCGCATCGATCCGCCGCGCCGAGAGCGCAATTGCCGCGGCTTGAGGTGGCGCCGCCCGACGACCAGCAGATCGTCTGCATCACGCTCGAAACCAACATCCTGTTCGCGCGGCGGCTCGCCGCCCATCTCGCGCATTGCCCGCGCTCGCCGCACGCCCGCAACGGCGGACGCCTGGCAGCGGACCGGCGCGCAATACACCGCGCAGTTCAGCGAGCGGCGCTGCAAGCCGGCGATCCGCGCGTTCCGCGGATAACGGCCGCCTCGCGCCCCTTGCCGCGTCCTTGTCCCACCCCACAACGGAGCCTAGGCTCGCCCTGGGGCGACGGTCCTTTGGGGAGGACACGATGGTTGGATACATCCAGACCATGATGCGCAAGGAGCCGATCACGCTCGCCGTGATGGTTATGATGATCGCGATCCTGATCTTCGGCGTTTGGGATATCATGCACGTCGTCAAGCGCTGACGCCGCCAGGACGGCGTGACCGCAATTAAAAACCGCCCGAACCCGGGCGGTTTTTTTCTCGTCGCGATGGCGTGCTCTGGCTAGCCGCCCTGCCGGGCGCTGGTGCGGGCGGAGTTGCGGATCGGCGTCGGCACCGTCGCGCAGCTTGCCGCAAGCGTCGGCAGCATCTTGCGCGATCCCCGCATTGCCGATCCGGATCGCCGTGACGGCATCGTCGCTCGCGGTCTCGACCATCAGCGAGCGGTTGCCGGGATCGGCAAAGGCCTTCAGCATCTCGACCGAGATGCGGCCGCTGGCGATCGAGCTGAGCTCCACCGACTTGTCGCGCGGCCGCGACGCCACGACCTTGAGCTGCACCGGCTTGCCGGCCAGCGAGATTTCCACCTCGCTCAGCGCCGCCGGCGCCGCGTGCCGTCTCGTCGCCGCGCCGCTGCTCGATGTAGGTGACGATGTAGTCGCGTCCCGGCTCGCCGCAGGCGAAAGTTCGAGATCGAAGGTGCCGATGTCGTCGCCCTCGACGGTCAGCGGATGGCTGCGGCCGAGCGCCGGACGGCCGTCGACCGCCATCATCGCCCAGCCGTGCGCGTTGACCGGAGCGCGCGCGCCGTTGGCCAGCGCCGCCGAATTCGTCGCCGTTCCCGAATTCACCTCGGGCGCGTCGCCCGCGCGGTCTCGACCTTCATGGTGCGCAATTCGTCGCGCGACAGCATGCGCATCGGCTCCCACGGCGGAATCTTGAGCGCGATCTCGAGCAGATCGACGCCGCCGCCCATCTCCACGGTGTAGCGGGCGAGCCGCCCGATGTCGCGCTGGACCACCACGAGATCCTCGGCCGAATAGTTGGCCGCGGTCGGATCGTCGCGGCGGTCGCCGAGCCAGATCTGGTGAACCATGACGCGCGCCTCGGCCGGCACGCGGCGCTCGACGCCGGCGAGCAGCACGAAGGCGCACATCGATTCGCAATAGGCCTTGCGGCTGGAGCTTTGCGCGCTTCTTGCCGCCATCGGCCGCGTTGAGATCGATGGTCTTGCCGACCGTCGTGGTCATGCCGAGCTTGCGGATCGAGCGGCCGAGCGCGAGCGCGCCGAGCACCGAGCCGCCGTCGGAATCGAGCGCGATGGTCGCGCCGTCGATCTTGTTCTTCTTGGCGAAGGCATCGAAGTCGCGCGGCGTATCGGCGGTGATCGCGCCGGACGCCGACACCCAGGTGCGGCAATCGTTGCCGCAGGCCTGCGCCGGCCCCTCGGTCCAGACCTCGAACTGCATCGGCAGCGAGCGCGAGTCGGGAGCGGCCACCGGCTGAGCGCTGGTGGCAAGCAACAGGCAAGTAGCAGCCGCGCCTGCGGCGGCAACGAATCGAATCATCCGTAGACCCCCTGCGTCAGGCACCATGCCTGAGCGTCCCCCCTCCAGCGCAGTGGGCAATTCGCGAGAGTTCCCCTCGCGTTACCGCCAGCGTCTGATCATGCAAATCACGGACCGACTCACGTTGCGATGCACTGTTATACGGTGACCGATTCCGGTCTAGTGCAATTCGGCAACGCTCGATGGGCCTCGTGCGGCAGCGTCATGTCGGGGAATGATGACGTAATCAAGGAAGCGGCGGTTTTTCATTCGCTTGGCGAACTGACGTTCGTCGCAATGGAAAAAGTTCCACCGCGATGGGAATTGAATCGGATGATCGACGGTCACGCTGCTGGACAGCGATCGCGCGGGTTCCGCGACGTCTGCGGCCGCGGCGCTCGTCAAGCTTTATCGCCTCACGCTGTCGCCGCTGATCGGGTTCCATTGCCGGTATCTTCCCACCTGCTCCGACTACGCCGATCAGGCGCTGGAGCGGCATGGACTCTGGGCCGGCGGCTGGATGACCTTGGCGCGGCTGATGCGCTGTCATCCGTGGGGGAACTCCGGGCTCGATTTTGTCCCGGATGTCCCGCCGCGAGACGCGCGCTGGTACCTGCCGTGGCGCTACGGCCGCTGGCGCGGAACCAACGCGGCGCCTGACAGGGCAACCTAGCCGTCGAACTTCAGGTTCCGCTCGCGGATCACCGTGGTGAACAGCCGCATGTCGGTCTTCGATCTGCCCGCCGCATTCGGCTCCGGCGTGCCCTCGCCCGGTTTGAAACCCATGGTGTTGAATGCCTTCGTCGACATCTCGGTGTGCAAGCGCGTCGGCGAGCGCGGCGCTCAGCTTGGCGATCACGGCAGGCGGCGTGCCCTTCGGCGCCATCAACCCGTTCCAGCCCGGCACGATGAAGTCCTTCATGCCAAGCGAAACGAGCGGCTCGGTATGTTCGGCAGGTTGAACCAGGGCTCCGACGACGACACCGCAAGCCCGGTCACCCGGCCGTCGTCGATCAGCGGCTTGGCCGTCGTCAGGAACATCACGTCGATGCGGCCGGCGACGAGATCCAGGATGGCGGGAGCCTCGCCGCGATAGGGCACGTGCGTCATTTCGATCCCGGTCGAGGCTTTCAGCATCTCGGTGACCAGATGATGCGCCGAGCCGACGCCGACGCTGCCGAACTTCAGTTCGTTGGGCTTGGCCTTGGCGGTCCGAATGAGATCGGCGAACGTCTTGATGCCACTCTCTTTGCTGGCGCACAGCGTATAGACGCTGTCGCCGGTCTGGCCGATCGGTTCGAAGTCGCGAAGAAGATCGACATGCGCCTCCGGCTTGACCGCGGCATTGGTCGTCGTGCGGGCTTGCGGCCTGCAGCAGCGTGTAGCCATCCGCATTCGACCTGCTTGACGCGCTGAGCGCCAATCTGGCCCGCAGCGCCGGGGACATTCTCGACGATCAGCGACTGGCCGAGCGCCTTCTCCATGCCGCCCTGCGCGATCCGCACCGCGGTGTCGGCGGGGCCGCCGGGCGGAAACGGCACGATGACGTGGATCGGCTTAGTCGGGAATGCCTGCGCGAAGGCCCCGCGCGGCAACGATGCTACGGCCAGGAGCGCGGCGGTATTTGTCAGGACGGATCGGCGCGTCGTCATTGTCGTAGCCTCATTCGATCACTTCGTCGGCGGTGAACAGGAGCTTGGACGGTATTTCGACGCCCAAGGCCTGGGCGGTCTTCATGTTGATCGCCGTCTCGAACTTGTCCGACTGCTGGATCGGCAGGTCGGCGGGCTTCTCGCCCTTCAGCACGCGCGCGACGTAGCCCGCGGACATTTCGAAGATGTGGACGATGTCGGCGCCGTAGCTCATCAATCCACCGGAGCGCACGTAGTCGCGGGCGTCGTAGACGGCGGGCAGCCGGTGTTGCAGCGCCAGCGCCGCGAGCTTGGCGCGGCGCGAAAACAGAAACGCGTCGGTGCCGGACACAAAGGCCGAGCCCGGCGTTTTTGCGATCTCGGCCAGCACCGTTTCCATCTCGGCCTCGGTGCTGACTTCAAAAACCTCGACCTTCAGGCCCAGCGCCGCAGCCCCGGTCTCGACTTCCTTTCGCACCGAACTGCCAAGCACATTCTTCGGATTGACGAGTGCGCAGAAGCGGGTGGTGTTCGGCGCGGCCTCGCGCAACAGACCAAGCCGTTTCCGCGTCAGCTCCACCTGCAGAATGCTGACGCCGGTGACGTTGCCGCCCGGCCGGCTGAGACTTTGCACGATCCCCATCTTGACCGGATCGCCACCCGTGGCGAATACAATCGGAATCGTGCTCGTTGCGGACTTCGCCGCGAGCGCGGCAGACGTATCCGCGAGCGTCGTGATGACGCTGACCTTGCGCTGGACCAGATCGGCGGCGAACTCCGGCAGCCGTGAAAACTGGCCGTTGGCCCAGCGATATTCGATCCGAAAGCTGTCGCCTTCGATCAGCCCGGCATCCCGCAGGCCTTTGAGAAATCCGGCAATGCGCTCGGCATTCGGCTCGGGCGAGCCGGAGTGCAGAAATCCGATGACGGGAACGGTCTTTTGCTGGGCCTGGGCGATAGCCGGTAAACCGGCTGCGGCCCCGATCAGGCCGCCAACGAACTCCCGCCTCTGCATCCCGCTTCCCCCATCTGCGTGCGGCAAGCGTCGCACTCCAGGCCACCTCTTTCAATGCGGGACCGTTGCCTCCCGGCGTAGCCTGAATTATGTAGCGGTCACGCTTACCTGCATTCGTAGGCAGCGAGTGAGCAAAGGAGAATGGAATGGTCGCGCTGACCTTTCCCGACGGCGCACGTCGGGAGTATCCCCAAGGCACCACCGGTCTCGACATCGCCAAGGGCATCTCGCCCTCGCTCGCCAAGCGCACCGTGGCGATGGCGCTCGACGGCACTGTCGCCGACCTCGCCGATCCGATCGAGAAGGACGCCAAGCTCGAATTCCTGACGCGCGACGACCCGCGCGCGCTGGAACTGATCCGCCACGACGCCGCCCACGTGATGGCGGAGGCGGTGCAGTCGCTGTGGCCCGGCACCCAGGTCACCATCGGCCCGGTGATCGACAACGGCTTCTTCTACGACTTCTACCGCAACGCGCCGTTCACGCCGGAAGACCTGCCGGTGATCGAAAAGAAGATGCGCGAGATCATCGCGCGCGACAAACCCTTCACCAAGGAGGTCTGGCCGCGCGACGAGGCCAAGCGCGTGTTCAAGGAGAAGGGCGAGAACTTCAAGGTCGAGCTGGTCGACGCCATTCCGCCCGGCCAGGACTTGAAAATCTACCGCCAGGGCGACTGGTTCGATCTCTGCCGCGGCCCGCACATGACCTCGACCGGCAAGATCGGCAACGCCTTCAAATTGCAGAAGGTGGCCGGCGCCTATTGGCGCGGCGACAGCAACAACCCGATGCTGACCCGCATCTACGGCACCGCCTTCGCCAAGCAGGAGGAGCTCGACGCGTATCTGCATCAGCTCGAAGAGGCCGAGAAGCGCGACCACCGAAAGCTCGGCCGCGAGATGGACCTGTTCCACTTCCAGGAGGAAGGCCCCGGCACGGTGTTCTGGCACGCCCACGGCTGGACCATCTTCCAGGAGATCGTCGCCTACATGCGCCGCCGCCTGAAGGGCGACTACCGCGAGGTGAACGCGCCGCAGACTGCTCGACAAGTCGCTGTGGGAGACGTCGGGCCACTGGGGCTGGTTCCGCGAGAACATGTTCATGGCGCAATCGGCCGGCGAGGAGACCAACGACCCGCGCATCTTCGCCATCAAGCCGATGAACTGCCCGGGCCACATCCAGATCTTCAAGCACGGCCTGCGCTCGTATCGCGAGCTGCCGCTGCGCATGGCCGAGTTCGGCATCGTGCACCGCTACGAGCCGTCGGGCGCGCTGCACGGGCTGATGCGCGTGCGCGCCTTCACCCAGGACGACGCCCATGTGTTCTGCACCGAAGAGCAGATGGCCGACGAGTGCCTGAAGATCAACGACCTGATCCTGTCGACCTACGCCGACTTCGGCTTCGAGGGCGATCTCACCGTGAAGCTGTCGACGCGGCCGGAAAAGCGCGTCGGCACCGAAGCGGCCTGGGACCACGCCGAAGGCATCATGCAGGACGTGCTCAAGCAGATCGCGCAGAGCAACAACCGCATCAAGACCGCGATCAATCCCGGCGAAGGCGCGTTCTACGGACCGAAGTTCGAATACGTGCTGCGCGACGCCATCGGCCGCGACTGGCAATGCGGCACCACGCAGGTCGACTTCAACCTGCCGGAGCGGTTCGACGCCTTCTACATCGCCGCCGACGGCTCGAAGATGCCGCCGGTGATGATCCACCGCGCCATCTGCGGCTCGATGGAGCGCTTCCTCGGCATCCTGCTGGAGAACTACGCCGGTCACCTGCCGCTGTGGCTCGCGCCGGTGCAGGCGATCGTCACGACCATCACCTCGGACTCCGACGACTACGCCCGCGAGGTCAATGGCCGCGGCGCAGCGGCTGGGGCTGCGCGCCGAGAGCGACCTGCGCAACGAGAAGATCAACTACAAGGTCCGCGAGCACTCGCTCGCCAAGGTGCCGGTGATGCTGGTGGTCGGCAAGAAGGAAGCCGCCGAGCGCACTGTCTCGATCCGCCGGCTCGGCAAGGAAGGCCAGACGGTGATGCCGCTCGACGAAGCGCTGAAGGCGCTGGCCGACGAGGCGATGCCGCCGGATGTGCGGAGGATGAGGGCGGCGGCGTAAAAGCTACCGCGCCAGCACCTCGATCTCGCCGTCGACGCCGGGGATCACGGTGAGGTCCTGCTGGTAGACCTTGTTGTCGTTGCGCGCGATCACCTTGTACTCGCCCTCGGCGAGGATCACGCGCGGGAACGCGCCCTTGGTCTCGGTGATGGTGTCGCCGGCCGGCGACAGCACCGCCCAGTCGGTGTTGGCGAGCGCCTCGCCGCCGCGCTTGCTGACCAGCTTGAACATGATCTGCGCGGCGCGGTGCGTCACCGTGATGTCGGTGAGCTTGCCGGACTGCGACGCGGATGTCGGAGCGCACCACCGAGTTGCCGTCGCCGTACTTCGACAGGATGTAATAGGTGCCCTCGGGCACCAGCACGACCGCGCCGGTCTGCACGCTCGAAGCGATCGGCCGGCGGTCGCCCTGCTCGAACTGGCTGCCCTGGTAGATGTCGAACGAAATCTGCCCGGTCGGAATCTTGACGTTGCCGACCGGCCTTCGAGGCGAAGGCCCGCCGCCGGCGATATCGAACACCTCGCGCGTCATCTCCCTGCTGATCTGCACCGGCTTCGCCGTGCTGGCGAGCCCGAAGGCGACGTGGATCGATGTAGTTGCCCGCCGGCAGCACGAAGGTCGGCTGCGGCGACGTATCCTCCTTGAGCAGGCGAAACACGCCGGTCTGGTCCGGCTTGTCGGCATAGACCCGCCAATGCAGGCCGCCGTTGATGGCGGCGCCATCGCGCCGTAGCGCGCGGTCGCCAGGATCGCGCCCTCGCCCGACTTCATGTTGGCCGGCGGCTGCGCCGGTGCGGCCGGCGGCGCTGTGAACGGCGATTGCGCCGACGCCTGGGGCGTCGTCATCGCGAGCAGCACCAGTGCGGCCAGCAGCCAGCGCGGCAATGAGATGGGAGCCCCGATCATGCGGAACTGGTTTTGACCGGAATCGCGGCGAATTCAAGCCAGCACATCGAGCGTTCCACGCCGGTTTCATTGTCGCGACGCCCGCCGTGATATGCGCAGTTGCCAGGACGGAAACCGCCATGCCCGAGGCCATCGATCTCCTTACCTCCCGGCGCTCGGTCAAGCCGATCGAGCTCAACGGCCCCGGCCCGACCGCAGCCGAGCTGACGACGCTGCTGACCGTCGCCTCGCGGGTGCCGGATCACGGCAAGCTGACGCCATGGCGGTTCATCGTGTTCGAGGGCGACGCGCGGCTGAAGGCCGGCGAGACCATCGCCGCGGTGTTCCGCGACAAGCGTCCCGACGCCACGCCCGATCAGATCGAACATGAGAGCAAGCGGCTGGCGCGCGCGCCGCTGGTGATCGCGGTGGTCAGCCGCGCCGGCCCGCATGTGAAAATCCCGGAATGGGAGCAGGTGCTGTCCGCCGGCGCCGCCGCGACGAGCCTCGTGTTCGCCGCGCATGCGCTCGGCTTCGCCGCAAGCTGGCTCACCGAATGGTACGCCTACGACCGCCGCGTGCTCGACGCGCTCGGCGTTGCGCCGAACGAGAAGATCGCGGGCTTCGTCCACATCGGCCGCGCGGCCAAGCCTACCGAGGACCGCCCGCGCCCGCCGCTCGATCAGATCGTCACGCGCTTCGGCGCCAACTGAGCTCATGTTCTACGACACCCGCAAGAACGATCACGGCCTGCCGCACAATCCGTTCAAGGCGATCGTCGCGCCGCGCCCGATCGGCTGGATCACCACGATGAGCGCCAAGGGCGAGATCAACCTCGCGCCCTACTCGTTCTTCAACGGCATCACCGACAAGCCGCCGATCGTGATGTTCTCCAGCGAAGGCGCCAAGGATTCCGTCGCCTTCGCCGAGGAGACCAAAGAGTTCGTCTGCAGCCTCGCCACCTTCGACCTGCGCGACCAGATGAACGGCACCTCGGCGCCGCTGCCGCGCGGCGAAAACGAGATGAGGCGACCGGCCTTGAGGCCGCGCCGTCGCGGCTGGTCAAGCCGCCGCGGGTCGCGGCCTCGCCCTGCGCGCTGGAATGCAAATGGCTCCAGACCGTGCGGCTGAAAGACATCGAGGGCGGTTCGCTGGAGCGCTACGTGGTGTTCGGCCAGGCGATCGGCGTCTACATCGACGACCGTTTCATCAAGAACGGCCGGCTCGACACCGCCGCGATGAAGCCGATCGCGCGCTGCGGCTACGACGAATACGCCGTGGTCGAAACGGTGTTCAAAATGACGCGGCCCAAGGGTGGCGGCTAGCACCGGTCTGCTCCCGACATGACGCTCGCTGCACCGCCGCATTTGCGTCACGCCGTTCCGGCACGATTTTCACCATAACGGGGCGACTGCCTTGTCTCGCCGCCGCGGCGGCGGGATCATCGCGGCCGACGGAGAGAGCATTTGGTTTTCGAGGGTCAGGGCAGCGGGCGTAACGGGGACCGCGGCGCCGAAGCGACATCGCGAAGCGCCACAGCGCACGTCGGTGCGGCCGACCATCGGGCTCGCGCTCGGCGGCGGCGGCGCGCGCGGCTTTGCCCATATCGGCGTGCTCCGCACGCTGCTCGCGCACGGCATCGAGCCCGACATCATCGTCGGCACCTCGATCGGCGCGGTGGTCGGCGGCTGCCAGGCGGCCGGCCGGCTCGACATGCTGGAGGAGTGGTGCCGCAGCCTGACCAAGCGCGGCATCCTCGGCTATCTCGACATCAGCCTGACCGGCGGCGGACTGATCGGCGGCGGCAAGCTCGCGGCGCGGCTCGACGAGAAGCTCGGCGACACGCCGATCGAGGCGCTGCCGATCCGCTTTGCCACCATCACCACCGAGGTCGGCACCGGCCATGAAATCTGGCTGACGCGCGGCCGCCTGGTCGACGCCATGCGCGCCTCCTACGCGTTGCCCGGAATTTTTCCGCCGGTGTCGCTCGACGGCCGCTGGCTGGTCGACGGCGCGCTGGTCAATCCGGTGCCGGTCTCGGCGGCGCGCGTGTTCGGCGCGCGCCTCGTCATCGCGGTCAATCTCAGCACCGACATTCTCGGCCGCAGCATGATCATGGCGGGCGAAGCCGCCGAACGAGGCCGCGCCGGCAGACCAGTCCGCCGCGAGCGGCGCGGCTTCCGCTCCATGTTCGGCGCCGAGCAGCGCTCAAGCGTCAGTTCGCCGGCGGCAGCCGCCGGCCGGCCTTCCGACCGTGATGGTCGATGCCTTCAACATCATGCAGGACCGCATCGCGCGGGCGCGCCTCGCCGGCGATCCGCCGGACGTCATGATCAGTCCGCGGATCGGCCACGTCGGCTGGTTCGATTTCCATCGCGCGCAGGAAGCAATCGAGGTCGGCGCACGCGCCGCCGAGCGCGCGCTCGACGACATCGCCGAGGTGATCACGCGCTGGCGCCACGGCCGGCGCCGGTGACGCCGGCCGTGAAGTAGAGCTCCGCGAGCCTCAAGCGGTCTGGATGTAATCGCGCAGCGCCGACTGCTCGTGCTCCATCTCCTGCGAGCCGGTGCTTGACCACGTCGCCGATCGACACGATGCCGGCCAGACGGCCCTGTTCGACCACCGGCAGATGGCGGAATTTGCCGGCCGTCATCCGCTCCATCACCGAGCTGATGGTGTCCGACGGCGCTGCAGGTCATGACCTTGCGGGTCATCACGTCGGTCAAGGGCAAGTCGAGCGCACGCCGCGCCGTGGGCGGCCAGCTCCTGCACGATGTCGCGCTCCGATACGATGCCGACGACGCGCCGGTCGGGGCCGGTCACGACCAGCGCGCCGATTTTGCGCTCGGCCAGAAGCTTGGCCGCGGCAGCCAGATTGGTGGTGGGATCGATGGTGAGAACGTCGGTGCCCTTCGCCGAAAGAATGGCTTTGACGGTCATGGGTCGCTCCCTCATTGCTCCCGCGGCCTCCCATTTCGATCGACTCGGAGGTCGCGTCGGGATGCTTCGACGGTAGCGAGTTAACCCGGCCAGGTGGGTCAGGGTTCCTGTCGCGACTCGGCCATCACGCAGCAGCCATGCAGCGAGCGGTTAACGCCCGCTATTCGGAATGTCGCGGATCGTTCGGCGATCGCCGCGGGCTGCACCGGATCGAACAGCGAAAACAGCAGCAGACCGGCGAGAAAGCCGCCGACATGGGCCTCCCAGGCGACAGCTCTGGTTCTCGCCAACGAGAAACGACACCGAAGCCAGCCCGAACAGCAGATTGAGGCCGAACCAGACGCCGACGAATGTGAGAACACGCGGATTGCGCAGCGCAACAGAAAGCGGCGCGGCCGGCACCCGGTCGGCGTTGCTGCGGTCGCGCCGCCACATGTCGAGCGAGCCGCCCGGCTCGAAGACAAAACGCGCCGCGGCACCCATCATCCCGGAGATTCCCGCCGAAGCGCCGATCATCGGCGCCAGTGCGCCCGCGTGCGCGAGAGATAGGCGAATGCGCCGGCGGCGATGGTCGCCGCAAAGAACATGAGAAACCGCAGCACGCCGAAGCGGCGCGCCACCGGGCTTGCGAAGGCGAGCAGCCACACCGCGTTGAACCCGAAATGCGTCCAGTCGGCGTGCAGCAGCGCGTAGGTGAAGAAGGTCCAGACCTCGGCGCCGGCGCCGCCGGGCAGGATGCCGTCCGTCAGCGCGCTCGCGTCATAGCGCGCCGGCACGAAAGCCAGGCTCCACACCAGCACGCGATCGATGTCGTCCGGTATCAGCCACTCGCGCGCGGCATGGATCAGGCCAAGCGCCGCCAGCAGCACGATGACGACCGCAGGAACGTTGAGCATCGGTTCGCGCCGTCGAACCAACGGCACCGAGGGCGTTGAAGGGTCCAAAGGATTGGCCGGATCGGAGGGGTCGGCGGGGTCCAAGCAAGCTCCTCGACGCGCGACACCGCGCGAACCGTCTCAGTAGGCGAGACCGGCCGCCCGAGCAAACAAAGAAAAAGGGAGGGCCTGTCGAAGGCCCTCCCTTGGTCACATCCCCCACTCCCCGGAGATTTGTTGGATTGACCGTAGGGCCGCTCGCTTGCCCCGCCAACCGCGAACCGACTTTAACGCTAATGCGCGAGCGCAGCCTCGCCCGCTCCAGCTTCGAAAGCTTCGGCACGGTGCCTGCTCCATCGCCCACAGCACGGCCCGCGCATCGCAGTCGTGTCCCGCTCGGGGACACACGGGTGCGCAAACTGGGAATTGTGGGACAGAAAATGAAACACCCGTCCAATCGCGAGCTGTTCGACTATTGGAACGAGCGGCGCGGCGAGCGGCTGGCGCCGGAGCGGGCCGAGATCGAACCGTCCGCGATCCGGCACGTGCTGGGCGACACCTTCGTACTTGAGGTCAATGGGGCGGGCAACCACCTGTTCCGCATTGCCGGCACCCGGCTGTGTGCGCTGTTTGGCCGCGAGCTGAAGACCGAGAGCTTCCTGCCGTTGTGGCAGCGCTCCGCGCAAGACTGCGATGCGCGAGCTGATCGCGGTGGTGATGGAGGAGAAGGTCGGCATCGTCGCAAGCTGCAGCGGCGCCACCTCCGACGACACACTAGCCCCGGTCGCAGCTCGAAATGCTGCTGCTGCCGCTGGCATCCGCGCAGCGCAGCGAGGCACGCGTGATCGGCGCGATGGCGCCGATGGCGGTGCCGTATTGGCTCGGCGCCAAGGCGGTCGGCGCGCTGACCCTTGGAATGTTCCGCCACATCGGCGCCGCCGTCGACGCCCCCGCCCCGCAGATTCAAGGCCGCGGCCGGCCGCCTGCGCCACGGCCTGACCGTTTATGACGGCGGCCGGCCCTGACGGAACATTTCACGCTGCCATTTTGGATTTGGCGGATAACGGACCATTAACGGCGTGTGAATAGTCTCGCGCTGAGCTATTCCGCCAAGGTCCCGCGCATGGCGCTGCCCCTGTTCAAGCCGCTGATGCTGCCGCATGCCGAAGAGCGCCGGCGGCACCAGCGCGTCAAGGTCAACCTGCTGGGCCGCTACATGCTGACGGACCGCCGTGAGTTCCCGTGTCAGGTCATCAACATGTCGCCCGGCGGCATGGCGCTGATTGCGCCGGTGCCCGGCGAGGTCGGCGACCGCGTCATCGCCTATGTGGATCATCTCGGCCGCCTTGAGGGCAAGATTGCCCGGCCGCTGAACAACGGCTTTGCCATGACCATAGGGGCGACGCCGCGCAAGCGCGACATGCTGGCCGCCCAGCTCACCTGGCTCGCCAACCGCAGCATCCTCAACCTGCCGGAAGACCGCCGCCACGGCCGCTTCGTGCCGAAGATCCAAGGCGCCCGCCTGATCATGCCGAACGGCACCAACATCGGGGTGCGGATCATCGACATTTCGCTGTCCGGCGCCGGCATCGGCACCCAGGAACGCCCGGAAATGGGCAGCCACGTCACGCTCGGCAAGATTCCCGGCCGCGTGGTCCGCCACCTCGAGCAGGGCTTCGCCGTCGAGTTCCAGCGGCTGCAGCACGAGGACTCGGTCGAAGAGAACGCCACCGCGCAGTCGGCGACGTAGCTCCCCGGGGCTCTTGGCGCCCCATCGTCATCCCGCGGTGCATCCGGCGTTCAGCCCGCTACGACGCCGAGCGCGCCATGCGCCGGTTCGAGGCGTCCAACGCCGGCCTTTGCGGCTGAGGCTCCAGCATGGTTTTCTGACAGAAACAGTTCCATCGATGGCGTGTTGGTAAACGCCGCGTTTCCAAATTCCGGCCACCGACGCGGCTGCCGCTGCGGAATTCACCTCGCCGGCTCGGCCTGACCCCAGCGATCGCGCTTAACGACGCACACCACGGCACCGCCCTGTTCGACGCAGCGCGTGCGCCACCATGCTTAAAGCTACAATTTTATTCAAATCCGAATACTTCAAATTTTACTCAAGTGTTCGTCAAATTATCATAGTATTCGTCGAAGGTTTTACTCTCCTTTGCTTCGAAGTTACTGTGTCGATTTAGCGGCGATACAATCGGCTCTGTGCGAACTATGGCCCCAACAAGACGGGAGAGGGGTCGCGCAATGTCGCCGAAATCGAAGTTCATTCTGGGTGCCGCACTGGCTGCCGCCATGATCGCCATTCTTGGCACGGCGGCGGCGGAGGCATCCGACAAGGCCGCGTATGTGGCGGTTGGTGCGCAGGCGCGCGCGCCGATCGGCTACGTCGAATTCTGCAACGAGTTGCCCAAGGAGTGTGCCGCCACCACGAGCGAGCCGCGCGACGTCGTGCTCAGCGCCAAGGTCTGGAAGGACCTGTTGCGCGTCAACAAGTGGGTCAACGACAGCGTCGCCCCGATCACCGACATGGATCATTGGGGCGTGGTCGAGAAGTGGTCGTATCCCGACGACGGCAAGGGCGACTGCGAGGACTACGTCCTGCTGAAGCGCCGCATGCTGATGCAGGCCGGCTGGCCGCGCGAGGCGCTGCTGATCACCGTGGTGCGCGACAAGAAGGGCGACGGCCACGCCGTGCTCACGGTCAAGACCGACAAGGGCGACTTCATCCTCGACAACCAGGAGGAGCAGGTCCTGCTCTGGTCCGACACCGGCTACCGCTACGTCAAGCGGCAGTCGCAGAGCAATCCGAACAACTGGGTTTCGCTCGGCGATCAGCGGCCGACACTCGCGACCGCCACCTCGTCGCGCTGAGACAACAGGAACTACGCGTCCCCGGTCACGTCCCACCCCTCCCCGTCCCCAGACCGGGTTCGCGCGCGGCCGGCTCTCCCCCAAGAGCCGGCCGCAACCTTTTTGCAGGCCACCGTTGCGCCTCGTCGATATCGCGCAGCGGTCGACAAATCGCCGCAAAAGCAGCGTTGGATGATTGCTCGGCTGGGATCCCGCAACACCAACGCACAGGGAACCGCCATGCAACAGCGATTGGATCCGATGAAGGTCAGTCCCGCCGCCTACCGGGCGATGGCCGGGCTGCAAGGATACGTCGATCAGAGCGGCCTCGATCGCTCGCTGCTCGATCTTGTTAAAATCCGTGCCTCGCAGATCAACGGCTGCGCCTTTTGTCTCGCCATGCACACCGACGAAGCGCGGAAGCACGGCGAGAACGACGAGCGAATGCACCTGCTCAACGCCTGGCGCGAGGCGCCGGTGTTCTCGGAGCGCGAGCGCGCGGCGTTGGCTTGGACCGAGGCGCTGACATTGGTGGCCGAGGACCACGTGCCGGACGAGGTCTACCAGCAAGCACGGAAGCAATTCTCCGAGAAAGAGCTGGTCGATCTGACCCTCGCCGCGGTCGCCATCAACGCGTGGAACCGGGTCGCGATCGCATTCCGCGCAACGCCGCAGCTCAAGCTTTCCAGGGCCGCGGCGTAAGCCGTCAGCCGATCCGCTTGAGGCCCTTGGCGTACTGCTGCCAGCGCTTGACGTAGATGTCGGCGCCGCGCGCGATCATGGCGGTCGCCTTGTCGTCGAGCGTGCGGATGGCGCGCGCGGGCGAGCCGACGATCAGCGAGTTGTCGGGGAAGCTCTTACCCTCGGTGACAAGCGCGCCCGCGCCGACCAGCGAATTCTTGCCGATTTTGCTAGCCGTTCAGCAGCGTCGCGCTCATGCCGATCAGGCTGTTGTCGCCGACCATGCAGCCGTGCAGCATGACGTTGTGGCCGATCACGCAGTTTGCGCCGATCACCATCGGAAACCCGGGATCGGTGTGCAGCGTGGCGTTGTCCTGGATCTGCGAGCGCTCGCCGATCTCGATCCATTCGTTGTCGCCGCGCAGCACCGCGCCGAACCAGATGCTGGCATGGCTCTTGAGGCGAACGCGGCCGATCAGCACCGCCGTTTCGGCGATCCAATACTGGCCGTCGGCCGGAAACTCCGGCGCCTGTCCGTCGAGCTCATAAATCGGCATTTCGTTCCTCCGCGCGGAGGAACTTGGCAGCGGGGGAGCTTAAGCGACCAGATGCCCGATCGCCTGTAGCGCCAACACCACGACGGTGCCGGACATCAGGCTCCAGAAGCCGGCGACGATCGCGGCCAGCATGGCAAAGCCGAAGTTGCGGCCCTCGATGACGCGGCCACGCACGGTGTTGCGGACGATGATGAAGGGAGCGGCAAACACCAGGAACGGCACCGCGGCGAGCGCCCGGTTGCGTTCGGTGTCGTGCAGGAGCTTGAAGCTCGGCGCCTGCAAGGTCAGGAGTTGATAGCCGCTCGACAGCAGGCCTGCGACGGCAAAGCCGATCGCCAGCGCCAGGACCGAACGAACGGAATCCGACCAGAACAACGCAAGTACAAGATCTTCGGGCGTCATTACGCAGGCCCCACTGATACGCTAACCCCCGATTTGTCCCAGATCGGAGGCCGGGCCGCCAGCGTATCGTTAAGAAAAGGTTAACTGGTTCCAGCGTCCCATGGACTGGGCGATTCTGAGCGGGAACTGAAGCCATGGCGTATGCGGGAACCCTTGGACAGCGGCGGCGGCAGGGCAGCGGCTTGCCCGGTCGCCTGTTGTGGATCGGGCTGATTGTGGCGGGAACCGGCCTGACCGGGGCGCCGATCGCCTACATGGTGTGGCCGGCGCCAGCCGCAATTGCCCCCGACGCGCCCTCGCTGCCGATCACCATCGGCGGCATCGCCTTCAACGTTCCGCCCGCCTCGATCCGCTTCAAGGTGCAGCGCCAACCCGGCGCGCAGGCCCGCGTCGACCTCAGCTTCGTGTGGCCGTCGCTGCAGCCGCCCGACCTCACCATCAAGCCGCTGCCGACCGACATCCCTGAGGTCACCGACCGGCTGTTCGTCACCATCGCAGTTGCCGACAGCACGCTGTCGCCGGCCGAGCGGCTCAAGGTGATCTATCCCCGCTACGCCGATGCAGCCGCCGTCGTCGGCACCGACGGGCTCAGTGTGCAGGCGTTCCGCGACGGCTCGCCCTATCAGGGCGAGGACTTGATGCTGGAGCCTTCAGCGCCGGAGCGTTTCCTGCTTCGCTGCACGCGCCAGATCGCAGCGACCCCGGCGATGTGCCTGCATGAGCGGCGGATCGACGGCGCCGACGTGATGGTGCGCTTTCCGCGCGTCTGGCTGGAGGATTGGCGCAAAGTCGCCGACGGTATCGACCGGCTGATCGCCGGATTCCGCCCGACGCCCGCGCCGGGCTAGCGCGGGTCCTCATAAATCCAGTTCAGAAAACGCCTTCCGCGCATTCGCCCGGTGGGTTACCCGCGCCCGTCAACCTTGACCCGTCTTCTTCTCGAAATCGCTGGCGGCATGTCGCTCGTGCATCTGTTCTTCAGGCGGCCCGCTGGCCTTGTTGACCCTTCGCCCGCGCTTGACGGCCGGGCGCTCGCCGATTTCTTTCGTCCAGCGCGTCAGGTTTTTATATTCGTGCGTCTGCAGGAACTTGCGCGGGTCGTTGTAGGACGCGCCGTTCAACATGCCGTTGCCGTACCACGGCCAGATCGCCATGTCGGCGATGGTGTATTCGTCGCCGGCGACGAATTGATGGTTCGCGAGCTGCCGATCGAGCACGTCGAGCTGGCGTTTCACCTCCATTGTGAAACGGTCGATGGCGTATTTGATCTTCACCGGAGCATAGGCATAGAAATGCCCGAAGCCGCCGCCCACATACGGCGTTGAACCCATCTGCCAGAACAGCCAGTTCAGCGCCTCGGTGCGCTTGCCGCCACTCTTTGGCAGGAAGGCGCCGAATTTTTCCGCCAAGTGGAGCAGGATCGCGCCGGATTCGAAAACGCGTCGCGGCGTCTGCTCGCTGTAGTCCATGAGTGCCGGGATTTTGGAGTTCGGGTTCACCCCGGCAAATCCGCTGCCAAACTGGTCGCCCTCACCGATCCTGATCAGCCAGGCGTCATATTCCGCTCCGCTATGACCGGCGGCCAGCAACTCCTCCAGCATGATCGTGACCTTGACGCCGTTGGGCGTCGCCAGTGAGTAGAGCTGAAACGGATGCTTTCCGCGCGGCAACTCCTTCTCATGCGTCGCGCCCGCGATGGGGCGATTGGTATTGCCATAGCGCCACTTGGGACCTTCGTCCTTCTCCCAGACCCAGACGTCCGGCGGCGTGTATTCAGGTGCGTCAGTCATGTTGGGCTCTCTCGTGTATCGCTCGAGTGATTGGCCGCAGAGGAAATGGGGCGGCGCCGTCAGATCGGTATTGGGCTGCCGGTCTATCGCAAGACGCCCCAGCCGAGCTATTCCGGCGTCGGGCCGCCGTCGAGATCGACGTCGAGGATCGGCAACTCGAAGATGTAGGAGCGTCGGCCCTTCTCGTTCTCGACGAACAGCACGCCGAGGAACTCGTCGCCGATATAGGCCTCGACCGAATCCGTTTTCTTCGGCCGTGTCACGACGCGGATATTCTCGTTGTCGAACTTGCCGCGCAGATAGGCGCTCAGCGCCGGGATCGGCTGAAAGCTCGGATCGGCTGCTGACCTGAATGACCATGCGGAAATTGTAGGACCGGTCGCCGTCCTCGTCGTCGACGGTCAATTCGCCGAGATCGTCCTCGCCGATGAAAACCTCGGCGATGTCGCCCTTCTTCGGCACGACGCGAATGATCGGGTTGCCGAACAGCTTGCTGCAAGATACGCGTCGAGCTTTTTGACTTCAATCAAGTCCACCGGGACCTCTCCGCTCTGCGGCTTCCGCTTCTGGTTGGGGGATAGCAAACGGCCCGGCGATTATCCAGGGAACATATGGTCCATGGTGCGCGACGGCTCCTCGCACGGCGCATCGCCCACCACCTTGGCCGGCACGCCTGCCACGGTGACGTTGTTCGGCACCGCCTTCAGCACCACCGATCCCGCGGCGACCCGGGCGCAGCGGCCGACCGTGATGTTGCCGATGATGCTGGCGCCGGCGCCGATCAGCACGCCGTCGGCGATCTTCGGATGGCGGTCGCCGTGATCCTTGCCGGTGCCGCCGAGCGTCACGCCGTGCAGCATCGAGACGTTGTCGCCGATCGTCGCGGTCTCGCCGACCACCAGCCCGGTGGCGTGATCGAGGAAGATGCCG
Source organism: uncultured Alphaproteobacteria bacterium (assembly GCA_963785665.1). Lineage (GTDB taxonomy): Bacteria > Pseudomonadota > Alphaproteobacteria > Rhizobiales > Xanthobacteraceae > Z2-YC6860. Next base: position 209,690 of record CAWAWF010000003.1, on the reverse strand, counting down.
CGGCCGACCTTGGCGGCCGGATGGATGTCGCACTGAAACACGCCGGACGACCGGCTCTGCAGGTAATAGGCGAAGTCCTTGCGGCCCTGGTTCCAGAGCCAGTGCGCCAGCCGATGCGTCTGAATGGCGTGGAAGCCCTTGTAGTACAGCACCGGCTCAATGAAGCGGTCGGTCGCCGGATCGCGGTCGAACACCGCGACGATGTCGGCGCGGAACGCCTCGCCGATCTGCGGCTGGTCCTCCAGCGCGTCGGCGTAGGCCTGCCGGATCAGCTCGGCCTGGACGTCGGCATGGTCGAGCCGCTCGCTGACCCGGTGCACCACCGCCGCCTCCAGCGTGTCGTGGTGCAGGATCGAGGAATAGATGAAGGTGCCGATCTGCGGGCTCGCGGCGGGCCACGTCCTCGGCCTCGCTGCGGATCTTGGCCCAGACCGGATCGACCTTCTGGATCGAGCCGCCTGGGACCGTGAGTGCTGCTGCGCCATGGATCGCCTCTCCCGACTTCGGGCCGGTGGTTCTAGCACAGTTAGGACGACGGCCCTCTAACTGCAACGCGACGCCAGAATAATCTGATATAACAATATATTATGCCGGAATCTTACACAGTTTTGGCAAGTGGTTAAGGCGTTGCTTTGAGACTGGATTTGGCACTCTTCCGCAGAAATTTCTCGATGGCGTTGGCGAACTGGTCGTTGCGGTCGCCGGCCACCATGTGGCGGGCGCCGCTGACGTCGACATAGGTCGCGTGCGGCACGAGCTTGAGGAAATCCTTGGCGTGCTCCTCCTGCACCAGTTCCGAGGATGCGCCGCGCACCAGCAGCGTCGGGATGGTGATGCGCTTCGCCGCCGCGACCAGCGCCTGCTCGACCTCCGCGGAGCCGGCGCCGATGCGGCGGTTGCCTTCGAGGAAGCGCGGGTCCCAGTGCCAGCGCCAGCGGCCGTCCGGATGCAGCCGCAGGTTCTTCTTCAGGCCCTCGTGGGAGCGCGGCCGCGGCCGGTGCGGCAGATAGGCCGCGACCGCGTCGGCGGCCTCGGCGATCGAGCCGAAGCCCTCGCGGAGCTTCGCCCGCATGAAGCCCTGGATCTTGGAGACGCCCTCGATATCGACCCGCGGCGTGATGTCGACCAGCACCAGCGCCGAAAAGATGCTGCGCCTTGCCGGGCCGGCCGCCTTGGCGAGCAGCGCCGCCATGCCGCCCAGCGAAGCGCCGACCACCGCCGGCCGCACGCCGCTGCGCTCCGCCAGGGTGTCGGCCAGCACGCGGGCGTCGGCGGCGAAGTCGTCGTACTGATAGGCGCCGTCCGCGACCCATTCGGAATCGCCGTGGCCGCGCTGGTCGACGGCGTAGGCGATGCGGCCCATCCGCGCGATCAGGTCGCCGGTCTTCTTCCAGGCGTGACGGGTCTGGCCGCCGCCGTGCAGCAGCAGCACCGGCGGCCCCTGCTTCGCCATAGACGTCGCCGACCAGCGTGTTGCCGGATGCGCCCTTGAACATCGCCGCGGCAGGCGTGATCGGGCGCGTCATGCGTGTCGCCTGCAGGAATTCCAGCACGCCGGCCTTGAACACCTTGTCGCCGACCGCGAGCATGTGGTCGCGGCCGGGAATGGGCAGCGCCTTGGCATTTGGCATGCACCGCGGCGAGCTCGTCGGCGGAGCCAGCGATCGGGTCCTTGGTGCCGACCGCGATCAGCGTCGGCGTCTGGATCGACGCCGCCTGCTCGCGGGTCAGCACCTGCCGCGAGCCGCGGATGCAGGCGGCGAGCGCCCGGCGGTCGGATTTGGTCTGGTCGGCGAAGGCGCGGAACATGCGGCCCTGCGGATCGGTGACGTCGGCGAGCGACGGCGCCTCCAGCGCCTCGGCGATGCTTTCCGGCAGGCCGACGCCGTCGATCAGATGCATGCCGAGCCCGCCCAGCACCATCGAGCGCACACGGTCGGGATGTTCGAGCGCGAGGAAGGCCGCGATCCGCGCACCCATCGAATAGCCCATGACGTCGGCGCGCTCGCAGTCCGAGATGATCGAGCAGCGCGACGCACGTCGCGCGGCCATTTTCGTCGGTGTGATAGTCGGCCGGATCGTAGAGCTTGGTCGATGCGCCGTGGCCGCGGTTGTCGAGCGCGATGACGCGGCGGCCGGCGCCCTTGAGCGTCGCGAACCAGCCGGGCTGCACCCAGTTCACCTCCTTGGAGGAGGCGAAGCCGTGCACCAGCACGATCGGCTCGCCCTGCCCCTCGTCGAGGAAGGCGAGTTCCACGGAACCATGATGGAAGACCGGCATGCGCGGAGAGATAGAGACCAGGAACGCTGCGCGTTCAAGCCCGCGCGTGCGCCATCATGGCATAGCGCTCGGCCGCGCGTTCCTTCTTGCGGGCGAGATGACGGTAGGTCATGCGCTCGACCCCGGCCTTTGGCCGACGACACGAAGCCGAACAGGGTCAGGATCGCGCCGAGCACCCAGGCCGCGAGATTGAACGAGGCGACCGACAGCAGGATCGCGCCGCGGCCCAGCAGTCTTCAGGATCGCGCGCGTCTTGCTGCCCTTCTTCTCGGCAAGCGTGGCGATCCGCGACATCTCGCGCGGGCCGTCGGCGAGCTTGAGCCCGTCGAGCGCGGCCTGCGTGCCGGCCTTGGCCTGCACGCGTGCCGACGTCGCTGACGAGACGCACCAGACCGTCCGCCTTCTCGACCTTGACCGCCTCGCGGGCCGCGCGCACCGCGACCGCGGGCTCGGTGACCGAGGCGCCGGCGCGCTTCAGCGCCGACCAGTCGATCACGTCGCGCAACGAGCGGCCGATCCAGTCGGCCAGCCGGGCGCTGAGCCGTCCGGTCTTGCGCGCCGCCTTCACCGCCGTGAGCCCGAGCCGCGCCGGCGTCGCCGCGCCGACCGTCGCATAGGTGCCGGCGGTGATGGCGATGCCGACGCACGGACAGGCCGAGGATCAGCTGGTCGTAGTTCTCGCCGCTGACGTAGCGGCTGCCCTCGCGCACCGCATCGCGGATATCGCCGAACACGAACAGATCGCCGAGCGCGGTGCCGGCAAAGCCTGCCATGTCCTTCGGCTCGCCGGTGATCAGCCCGCTGGCGAAGCTGCCGGCGGCGGCGCTGGCGGAGTTGGCCTCATCGACGGCGGCCGCGACCTTCGCTTCAAGCTCCGGCGGCAGCGGCGCGCCGCGATCGGCGGCGAGGTCGACGAAGCTCTGCGCCAGATCGGCGTCGTTGGCGTCGAGCGCGGCCTGCGATCTCATGGATCGGCGACGATCGCGGTCGAACGCGCGGTCGAGCCCGCGGTCGGCAATCGCCACCGGATCGTCCGCCGCCGACAGCAGCGATTTCGCCTCGAAGCCGAGCGGCACAGCAGAACAGCGCCGCCAGCGCGAACAGGCCGGCGGCCAGCCATGCCATGCGAGGGTGCGAGCGAATCATTTCCGTCTCCCTGACTGCAATTTGCGCGCGCCTGGCGACGGCGGGGCAACGATTTCGAGTTCGACTGGCGTTCCGGATCGGTCGGATTTGAACAATCGTGGTAAACGGATGACTAGGAAATGGGCGGTCGGGTCGCTATGGTGCGCCGCGACAGCCAACCGACATTCCGAAGCGAAATCATGGCCGACCACATCGTTCCGCATTTCCACAACGACCCCGGCGTCGCGGTGATCGAGATCGGCGCGCGCGAATTCATGTGCGTCGGCGCGAAGCCGCCGTTCGATCATCCCCATGTCTTCCTCGACATGGGCGACGACAAGGAGATCATCTGCCCGTACTGCTCGACGCTGTACCGGCACGATCCCGCGCTCGACCCGCATGCCGCACGGCCAGAGGCCTGCGCCCTGACCGAAGCGGTCTGACCGGCCGGCGCGCGGGCCGTGGCGTCTTCGCGCAATGTCATCATCGCCGGCGCCGGCATCGGCGGGCTGACCGCGGCGCTGATGCTGGCGCAGTCGGGCTTTCGCGTCACGCTGCTGGAGCAGGCCGCGCAGCTGTCGGAGACCGGCGCCGGCATCCAGCTCTCGCCCAACGCCACGCACATCCTGATCGCGCTCGGCCTTGGCGAGCGGCTGCGCGCCAGCGTGTTCGTGCCGGAGGCGCGTCGCGATCAAGACCGCGAGCGGCGGCAGCCTCGCCCGCATCCCGCTCGGCGGCGAGGCCGAGCGCCGCTACAGCGCGCCGTACTGGTCGATCCATCGCGCCGACCTGCAAGGCGGCGCTGCTCGAGGCGGTGCAGCGCCAATCCCGACATCGTGCTGCGGCTCGGCACGCGGGTCGAGGATTTCGTCGAGCATGCCAACGGGCTGAGCGTCGCCTGCCGCCACGGCACCGCCACCGCCGACGAGCACGGCATCGCGCTGATCGGCGCCGACGGCCTGTGGTCGGCGCTGCGCACCCGGCTCGGCCATCCGGCGCCGGAATTCCGCCGGCGCACCGCCTGGCGTGCGCTCGTTCCGGCCGACGCGGTCGAGGCGGAATTTCGCACCCCGGACGTGCAGCTCTGGCTCGGCCGCAATGCCCACGTGGTCCACTATCCGGTCCGCAGCGGCACGCTGATCAACGTCGTCGCCATCGTCGACGACGACTGGTCGGAGCCCGGCTGGAACGCCGAAGGCCAGCGCGAGGAGTTGCTCGCGCACTACTCGCCGTGGAACTGGGCGCTGCCGGTCCGCGAGTTTCTCGCCGTGCCCGGACGCTGGCGGAAGTGGGCGCTGTACGACCTGCCGCCGCTGCAAGCGTGGGGCGAAGGCCCGGTGACGCTGCTCGGGGACGCTGCCCACCCGATGCTGCCGTTCCTCGCGCAAGGCGCCTGCATGGCGATCGAGGATGCCGCCATTCTCGCCGATTGCATGGCGCAGCGAGCCCGACGATCCCACTTCCGCGATGCGCCGCTACGAGCGCGTGCGGCGCAAGCGCACCGCGAAGGTGCAGCGCGCCGCCCGCAGCAATGGGCGGGTCTACCATCTCGGCTCGGGCGAGGCGCTGGCCGCGCAATCTCGTGCTTGCGGGTGGCCGGCGGAAAGATGCTGCTCCGCCGCTACAATTGGCTCTATGATTGGCGCGCGCCGCCGCCGCGCAGCGCCGCGCGGCTCACGCCCGTTGCCGCGCCCGGGCGTCGACAAGGACTGAGCGAACCCACCATGTTCCCGACCACCATCGCAGGAAGCTTGCCGAAACCATCCTGGCTCGCCGAGCCCGACAAGCTGTGGCCGCAATGGCGGCTCGCCGGCGCCGATCTTGCCGCGGCCAAGCTCGACGCGACCTTGCTGGCGCTGAAGCTGCAGGAGGATGCCGGCGTCGACGTCGTCACCGACGGCGAACAGTCGCGCCAGCATTTCGTCCACGGCTTCCTGGAGTTCGTCGACGGCATCGACTTCGCCAACAAGGTCGAGATGGGCATCCGCAACGATCGCTACAAGGCGATGGTGCCGACCGTCACCGGCCCGCTGACGCTTGAAGGGCCGCGTCCACGCCGCCGAGGCGCGCTTCGCCCGCGCCCACACCAAGCGCAAGCTCAAGATCACCATGCCCGGGCCGATGACCATCATCGACACCATCGCCGACAAGCACTACGGCGACCGCGTCAAGATGGCGTTCGCCTTCGCCGACCTGCTCAACGCCGAGGCGCGCGCGCTCGAAGCCGACGGCGTCGACGTGATCCAGTTCGACGAGCCCGCCTTCAACGTCTACATGAAGGAGGTCGCGCAACTGGGGCGTCGAGGCGCTGCACCGTGCCATCGCCGGGCTGAAATGCGCCACCGCCGTCCACATCTGCTACGGCTACGGCATCAAGGCCAACATCGACTGGAAGACCACGCTCGGCGGCGAGTGGCGGCAATACGAGGAGATTTTCCCGGCGCTCGCCGCAAGCAAGCTCACCGAAGTGTCGGTCGAATGCATCCATTCCAAGGTGCCGACGCACCTGCTCTCGCTGCTCAAAGGCAAGGACGTCCAGATCGGCGTCATTGACGTCGCGAGCGACACTGTCGAGACGCCGGAGGATGTCGCAGCCACCATCGAGACCGTGCTGAAGCACGTGCCGAAGGAGCGCATCATCGCCGGCACCAATTGCGGCATGGCGCCGATGCGGCGCGACATCGCCGCGGCCAAGCTCGACGCGCTCGGTCGCGGCGTAGCGCTGGCGCGCCAGCGGTTTGCGTGAGCATGGCGCCGAAAAGCGTGGAGCGATTTTCGGATCAGACCACGATCGGAACAAAAGCCGTCAGAACACCGCGCGGCCGCTCGAGAACTTGCTGCCGACGGCGCACTGCTTGTCGGCGCTGGCCTTGGCGAGCTCCTTGAGGTCGCTGCCCGCCTGCTCGTATTCCGTTCGATAGGCGATCGCGCTGACGAAGGCGCCGCCGGCGCCCTGCGAGGCCCGCGCCATCAATTGCTCAAGCTCGATCCGGCGGATTCGCAAGGCCTTGGTCTGCGCCTCGATGTTGTCGCAGGGGTACATGTCGAATTTGCCCGGCGAGGTGGAAAAAACCGACGCCGCCTGTTCGGGAATTGCGCTGCAGCCGCCGGCCGCGCACGCCAGAGCCATGGCGATCGCCGCGCCGATATCCTTGGCCGAAATCCGGATCAGAATCGAAATCCTCAAAATCCCGCGGCGAACCCCGCCGGAATCGCACCGCAGTACCCTACAAAAGTAAAAAATCCAGGCCGAAATCAGGCCTTCGGCACGGCAGCGTGATATGATTTTGACCGCAGAACCGCCCAGAAATGACGGAGACCGCCGATGACCTCGCTGCCCGATTGCCGGCTTTGCCATATTGGCGTTTACGCCGTCGACCTCGACCGCATGGTCGATTTTTACTCCCGCGTCTTTGGCCTGGTGGTCACCGACCGCGGATACTCCGAGGGGCGCGGCGTGCACATCGCCTTCCTTAGCCGCGATCCGACCGAGCATCATCAGATCGCCATCGCATCGGGGCGGCCGAAGGAGGCGATCCACACGACGATCAATCAGATTTCGTTCCGCGTCGATGGTCTGGAGGAGTTGCAGCAGTACTATCCCTGGCTGGTGAAGGAAGGGGTCAAGAAGCTCGATCCGCGCAACCACGGCAACGCCTGGAGCGTTTACTTCTCCGACCCCGAGGGCAACCGCGTCGAAATCTATTGCGGCACGCCTTGGCACGTCAGCCAGCCGTTCGGCGAGCCGCTCGATCTCACCCTGCCCGCCGCGACGATCCGCGCCAACACCGAGACGATGGTCAAGGAGGATCCGACCTGCCTGCCGGTCGACGTGTTCAGCGCGCAGTTGAAAAAGAAGCTGGCGGCGCCGGACACAGTGCCGGCATAGAATTGGAGTCGTTGAAGCAAACTCCGTTCGCCCCGCGGAAGCGGGGGCCCAGTTCTTGGCCAGAACGCTGGGTCCCCGCTTCCGCGGGGACGAGCGGGACTGATTCAATCCCAATCGATCGGGCTCAGAACGACTCGCAGCGCAGTCAATGCGCCATCAGCACCGGCAGGTCGGCGTTGGCCAGGATGTGGCTGGTGGTGCCGCCGAAGATCATCTGCCGCAGCCGGCTCTGGGTGAAAGCACCCTTCACCAAGAGGTCGCAGCCTTCCGCCTTGGCGGCGCGCAGGATCGCCTCGCCAGTGCCGCGGCCTTCGAGCCCGATCGTCATCGGTTTTGCGGCGATGCCGTTCTTCGCCAGATGCTTGAGCAATTGCTCGGCGGACGGCCCCGGCACCGCCTGTCCGCCGGACACCGTCAGCACCGTGACGCGCTGCGCCTGCTGCATCAGCGGCATGGCGAACGCGGTCGCGCGCGCCTGCTCGGTGCTGCAATTCCAGTGCACCATGATGTTGTTGGCGATGTCCTTGGGCGGCACCGGCGGCGACAGCAGGATCGGCCGGCCGCTTTCGAACAGGCCGGATTCGATCGCACGGTTATGCAGCCCGATGGTGTTGGCGTCAGGCCTGCTCAGCACGGTGATGTCGAACACCCGGCCATAGGAGCCGACGAAGCTTTCGCCTTCCGGCGCGTCGTCGAGCCAGCCGCAGGACAATCCGCCACTGCCGCCGGTCGCGCCGGCGGAAACCGGCACGCCCTTCTGCTGCATGAAGGTCTCGAACACGCGTCGCGCCTCCGTCGCTTCTTCCTGACTTTCCTGGCGGTACGACTCCAACGGAATCGAGCCGGCCGGATCGACCGCGACGAACTCGCTGATGCCGAAGCGCAGCGGGAAGCCCTCGATATAGCTTCCGCGTTTCTTACCGAGCAGCAGCGCTGTCTCCAGCACCGCGCCCATTCCCTCGTGCGGCTCCATCGGAACCAGAATCGTCTTCATGCTCATGGCCCGCTCCCATGAATCTTGGTGTGCATCTTCGTTTGCTTGTTGGCTGGCGGCATCCCCTTCCGCCAGCGATCACTCACGCTCAACCACTTCCAAATCCTGGTGCCGACGCCCGGAGGCTCCTACCGCCTTAGTCTAAGCGATTGAAAGGACGATAACACCCTGATTTTTCTATCGTTCTACACATTCTTCTGCTACAATTCTTACTACAAAATCCTGCAGAAAGAAGCTTCCAAATGGCTGGTGCGGTGCGTCATCTTCTCCACCGCGCCGGACGCTATTCTGCGCGCGTCTCAGTGCCCGAGTCACTCAGAAAGATCGTCGGCAAGCGCGAATTGGTGCGGGCGCTGGGGGCTGATCGGACGAGCGCCCTTCGCAAGCTGCCTGGCGTCGTGGCCGCAATGCATGTCGAGTTGGATGCCGCCCGGACCCAATCCGTCGTCACTGCCAAGCCCAAGCCGGGACGCATCCTCTCCAATCGACAGTTAGCGGGAACGCACTACAACCGAGAGCTTGAATCGGACGAAAACCAACGGAACGTGGGCCATCGCAACCCCACACAGAGTATCGGCCCGCCTACTCCGCCGCACTGATGCACGTTGCCAGCGGCGCGACCGAAGACGACGAGACAGCGGCAGTCATCCAATGGGCCATCGATATGTTGGCCCATGACGGGCATCTGAAACTAACGCAAGGCACGAACGAATGGCGTGCCAGGGCCCGCGAACTTGCCGCAATCCAACTGGAGATCGAAAGGCGCAAGGACGAGCGGGATCGCGGTGAAGGCGACGGCGAGGAATGGCGCGTGATCGAACCTCACTTGCCTGTGGCGAGTAGCACGGGACGGCCGCGTGCGTGGCCGATGCGCGAGATCATCAATGGCATCTTTTATGTGATGCGGGCGGGCTGCGCCTGGCGCTTGCTGCCGAGCGATCTGCCACCGTGGGGCACGATCTATCGTTGGTTTGCGAAGTTCCGCGATGAAGGCCGCTTCGAGAAGATCAATCACGCACTGGTCATGCTCGATCGCGAACGGATTGGACGCCAAGCCAGTCCCACGGGCGCCATCGTCGACAGCCAGAGCGTCAAGACGACCGAGGCTGGCGGGCCGCGCGGCTACGACGCTGGCAAGAAGATCAACGGGCGCAAGCGCCACGTGCTCGTCGACACGGATGGGCGTGGCCTCGTGCTCGAACCGCACCCGGCGAGCATCCAAGATCGTGATGGCGGCGGACCGCTTCTGTACGCCTCGCGCCGCATCTTCCCATTTATCCAGCGGATCTTCGCCGACAGCGGATATGCCGGTGAGAAGGTTGCCAAGGCCACCATGATCGCGGTCGAGATCGTGCGCAAGAATCCCGATCAGGTCGGCTTCGCCGTTCAACCAAGGCGCTGGGTCGTCGAACGGTTCTTCGCCTGGATCGGGCGCAATCGGAGGCTGGCCAAGGACTTCGAGGCTACCATCGACTCCGCCCGCGCCTTCCTTTACGCCGCTTCCGTCATGCTCCTCGTGCGCCGAATTGCGCGGGCTTCATGACTTTCGAAACCGACTCTCAGCCCTATCAATGTGCTCATCAGAGCCGATACGATGTGGGCTCCTGAACCTGGGACGGGCATGAAACGGCGGAAATTTATAGGTCTTCTCGGCGGTGCAGCGGTGTGGCCAGTGGTGGCGCACGCGGAGCAGTTCAATCAGATGCGGCGCATTGGCGTTCTTCTCGTCAGTGGGCCAGAACCCCTGGGGCCTTTTCGTGAGGCGCTCAGCGATCTTGGATATGTCGAAGGGAAAAACGTCCAGTTTGAGGTTCGATCTGCGCAAGGCCAGGATGCTCGCCTTCCCCAATTGGCTGCGGAACTAGTTCGCAGCCAAGTCGAAGTCATAATCGCGGTGCAGACCCCAGCCGCCCAGGCGGCAAAAAATGCGACCCGCGGCATTCCCATTGTCATAATGGCTGGAGATCCCATCGCGACGGGGCTAGTGAGCAATCTTGCGCGCCCGGACGGCAATGTCACCGGAGTGTCTGCCACCGCTGCTGAGGCAGCGGCAAAGAGCCTCGAGCTGATCCCCGAGATCAAGCCAGGAGCGCGCCGCGTGGGCCTTCTGGGCAATGCCGACGATCCCTTCATGAAGCCGTTTTTCGAGCAAATCCAGCAAGGCGCCCCATTGGTGCATCTTGAAGTCCATGAGGTCATGGTTAGCAGCAGCGACGAGTTGAATAGTGCTTTCGCATCGATCGCCCGTGAGAAAGTGGACGCCGTCGTCATCCAGGGTAGCCTCCCAGTCAAACTAACGGTTGATCTGGCGCTGAAATATCGTCTGCCATCGCTGTCGACGCAAAAGTCCGCAGTGCAGGCAGGAATTCTTGATGTCATATAGCGCGAGCTTCGCGGAGCGCGCTCGCGTGATTGCGAGCTACGTGGATAAAATCCTCAAAGGTGTTCGGCCTACCGATCTTCCGGTGCAGCAGCCGACCAAGTACGAGATTGCGATCAATCTCAAGACCGCCAAGGCGCTCGGCCTTACCGTGCCAAATGCGTTGCTCAGTCGCGCGGATGTGGTGATCGAATGAACCGGCGCGAACTCATCACGTTGCTCGGAGGCGCGGTAACGGCATGGCCGCTCGCCGCGCACGCGCAGCAGGGCGAGCGAAGTCGGCGGGTTTCCGTTTTGATGAATTACTTGGTGAATCATCCTGAGGCACAGGCCCGTGTCGCGGCCTTTCGCACACGCATGCACGAAGCTGGCTGGATCGAGGGACGAAATATACAAATCGATTTTCATTGGGGCGCGGGCGGTACAGATCGCATGCAGTCGGCGGTTGCGACCTTAATCGGCCTGTCGCCGCATGTGATCGTGAGCAGTGGCACGCCTGCCACCAAGGCCGTTCAGCAGGCGACGAGTTCGATCCCAATCGTGTTTGCCAATGTAGCCGATCCGGTCGGCGAGGGGATCGTGACTAGTCTAGCAAGACCGGGCGGCATCACGACGGGCTTTACGAATTATGAATACGCCATTGGCGGCAAATGGCTGGAAGTTCTGCATGAGACCGCTCCACAGGTTAATCGGTTTGCCGTGATGCAGGCTGCGAACAATCCCTCGCTTGATGGCTTCATGGGTGAGATCGGAAACGCTGCCACGCGTCTGCGAGTCCAGGTCACTGCCGCGCCTGTGCGCAATGCGTCCGATATCGAGCACAAGATCGAGATGCTCGCGCGCGAGCCGAACGCCGGTTTGATAGTGCTGCCGGACGGACTCATGATCAGTCAGCGCGACCTGATCGTCAAACTCGTGGCGCAACATCAACTGCCGACGATCTACTCCGAACATGTGTTTACTTCGATCGGCGGATTGATTTCCTATTCCTATGATGCAACCGCTCAGTTCGGCCAGGCGGCTTCGTATGTCGATCGCATCCTCAAGGGGACCATGCCGGGCGAGCTTCCCGTGCAAGGACCCATCCGGTTTGAACTAGCCATCAACCTCAAGACCGCGAAGGCGCTTGGCATTACAGTTCCGGACAAATTGCTCGGCACCGCCGACAAATTGATCGAATAACGAGGTTATTTTCTGCGATGCAAATGGTCGTTATTGGCCCGAAGCTGCCGATCCGGGATGTCTGCTCAGTGGGTTGCTATCGGGAGGAAAAGCAGACATTCCACGGGTACGCCCAAATCGACGCGACCCCACTGGGACATCGGGCGGCATCTCGCGTTGCATTAGCGAACCTGTTTTCGGCCACTATCAAAGCACTCGTTTGAGCCGATACGATGGGTCGTCTTGAGCCAAGAGGCCGGCATGCGGCGGCGCGAATTTCTCGGTGTTCTGGTTGGCGTTGCCACACTGCCGCTTGCGGCACGAGCGCAGCAGCCGGCAATCCCGGTGGTCGGATTTCTGCGCAGCACTTCGCTCGCCAGTTCGACGCATCTCGTGACCGCTTTCCTTCGGGGCCTAAAGGAAACAGGCTACACCGAGGGCCAGAACGTCATGATCGAATACCGCTGGGCCGACAATCAAGCTGATCGGTTGCCGGCTCTGGCGGATGATTTGGTTCGTCGGCAAGTGGCCGTGATCGTCGCTAACAGCACTTCGGCGTTTGCGGTTAAGGCAGCGACTACGACGATCCCGATGGTGTTCCTGACCGGGAGCGATCCGATCGAGGGCGGCCTCGTCACCAACCTCAACCGGCCGGGTGACAACATCACGGGGGTGGTCTTTTTCTCCGACGAATTGGGAACGAAGAGGCTGGAGCTGCTGCGCCAATTCGTGCCCAAGGCGACGACAGTCGGCGTACTGGTGAATCCTAACCATCCTGGAACCGAGGATGAGAGACGTAACGTCCAAGCCGCCGCACGAGCGGTTGGGGAGCAACTCATCGTTCTTGATGTCCACAGCGACCACGACATCGAGACAGCGTTTGCGACATTGGTCCAACGCGGTGCTGGAGCGCTGCTCGTCGGTTCCGGCGCGTTCCTGTTTTCCAATCGAGACCGGCTCGTCGAGCTGGCAGCACGCCATGCGTTACCGACGAGTTTTGCCCAGAGGGAGTCTGTCACGGCTGGCGGCCTCATGAGCTACGGAACCAGCATAACCGATGCCTCTCGCCAAACCGGCATTTACGCTGGGCGGATTCTCAAGGGCGAGAAGCCGGCCGACCTGCCAGTCATGCGGTCCACCAAATTCGAGTTCGTTCTCAACCTAAAGACCGCCAAGACGCTCGGGCTCGAAATTCCGGCCGAGCTGCTCGCTACCGCCGACGAGGTGATCGAATAGGGCGTTTGGAGCTTTTAAAATGTTTGGGTGCCGCGCGATGATAATCGTGATTATTCGATTTTAAGATTGGCCGCCCGGATGATCTTGCCCCACTTGTCATAATCTAATTTGATGAAACGGACAAAATCCTCAGGCGAAGTGGCCATCGGCTCGCCTAGATATTGGCCGAGGACTTTTTCCCGGAACAAAGGTTCGGTGACAATACGCTGGGTTTCAGCATTAATCTTTCCGACGATGTCTCCCGGCGTCCCTTTCGGTGCGAAGAAACCGAACCATGCGCTTGCTGCAAATCCGGGTAGCCCGCTTTCAGAAAAGGTGGGGGCATCGGGGAATGAAGTAACGCGCTCACTGGTGCCAACTCCAAGCACCTTGAGCTTGCCGTCTTTCCAAAGCGGCAGCGTCTGGCCGACGGTCACAAACATCATCGGGACATGGCCCGCGACGACGTCAGTTATCATAGGCGCCACGCCCTTGTAATGGACCGGGGCCAATTTCACGTCCGCCATGCTCTCGAACATTTCCATGTAAAGATTCGCAGTCGAACCTAGACCGAACGTTGCGTAGTTCAGTTCTCCCGGCTTTTTCTTTGCCAAAGCGATCAAGTCACGGACATTGTCCACTGGCAATGAAGGATGGGCAGCAAGCACCAAATCAAAGCGAACCAGACCGGTGATAGGCGCGAAATCAGTGATTGGGTCATAGGACAACTTCGTATAGAGATGTGGATTAATGACGAAAGGCGCGTCCATCGCCAGCAGCAGGGTGTACCCATCCCCTGCCGCCTTGGCGACGTACGACGTTGCAATCTGAAAATTACCGCCGGCCTTGTTTTCAACAATCACGGTCTGACCCCATTTTTCGGCCAGACGCTCTCCAACTGCACGTGCGACGAGATCGACGAGCCCTCCGGGCGGGACTGGCACAACGATGGTGATCTGCTTTTCTGGATAGGCTTTCGCCCTTGCGACGCGCGATAACACCGGCAGCGCGGCAACACCCGCGGCTAGTTGCAGAAATCGACGGCGGGCGTGTTTCATGACGTTCCTCTACGGGCTAGCGCTGTTTGGTGCGCTAGGGTCCACGTGCTATCAAGCGCTGAGGTTATATTAGCTTGTGAGGGGCCACATGAGGACGCTTTCTTTCGCGGCAGTGGGCATCTTGGCTGGTATGATGCTGTCATCGGCCGCGACCGCAGCTGAGTTGAGGGTTTTGGCCGGCGGTGCCATGACAGCGGTGTGGGCGGGTCTCAAGCCGAAATTCGAGCAAACCTCAGGCCACAAGCTTGATATCTTCTTCGGCACCACCCCGAACCTGATCAAGGAAGCGACCTCCGGCAAGCCGTTCGATGTCGGCGTCGTGCCGGTCGAGGTGATGAGGGACGCCGCCGCGCGATCACACTTCGCAGCCGGGCCAACGCTGGACATAGCTCGTGTCGGCCTCGGTGTCGCGGTTCGCGCTGGTGCGCCGAAGCCCAACATCTCCACGCCCGACGCGTTAAAGGCTGCCTTGCTCAAGGCGGAATCGGTCGCCTCGATTCCGGAAAGCGCCACCGGCTATTCAATCGCGAAGGTATTCGAGCGCCTCGGCATCACCGACCCGATGAAAGCCAAGATGAAGGCGCAGCCGACGCCGGCACAGGTCGTCGCTGTGGTCGCCAAGGGCGAGGCTGAACTCGCGCTGTTCCTGATGAACGTCTTGACTGTGCCGGGCCTGGACGTGGTTGGCCCGTTCCCCGCTGACTTGCAGCAGGATGTCGTATTCACGGCCGCGCTCGGTGAAGGCACGAAGGAAGCCGCTGCCGCGAAGGCGCTCGTCGACTACCTGAAAACGCCGGACGCCATATCGGTGATCAAGAGCAAAGGTATGACGCCGGGGTGAAACAATCGGATGCTTCGTGGGGCAACGACGTTCGATAGACGCTGCCACAGCGGGTTGATTAGGAAGAAGCGGCCGTTAGCGCATGTCGGCAGGACACCGTTCATCAGCAGGATACAGTCGATGACAAAGTACCGCAAAAGCCTCTCGTCCCAAATGGAACGCTGATTACGAAGAGCGCCGAGGAAGGTAGAGCTTTAGCGATCATGCTTGCCCGCAATTCAATCCACGCAATTCAGGGCGATTTAGAGACATTGAAAGCCGCTCGCGCCCAATACGGGCTGCCCAAGGCGCGCGGAGTGCTGACCGAGCAGGCGTGCGAGGATGTCGCTCGGACCTCCGGCCGGGAACGGAACAATCCAGTGGACCGGTCGTGTGGGATAGCCTTGCGCCTGCGCGAGACGGAGAGGCGCTGGCAGAGCCAACGCGGCTCCTGTGAAACGCAGGAGGGCTCGGCGCGATATCGCCATGGCTCGCAGCCCCACCAAAATGTTCAATGCACACGGTGCAATGTGGCGACGCCAGACGCGCCGGTCGACACGGTCGGATTTCTCCACGTCAGTTGGTCGCCGTTGAGCGTAAATACGCGCTTCTGTTCAGCACCTTCCTCGTTCGGATAAGTACTCGCCTCGATCCGCATGATCAGCGTATCGTTGCTGACCGCATAGGTCCCGCAATAAGCAAGACTTCCTTGGACGGTGGCCTTGTTCTCGTCTGGCGTACCTTGATCGCGCCTGCCGCTTGCGAACTTCGCGCGGCCGGGCCGCGTAATCAGCCAGACGAACCGGCCGTCAGCGCCGAAGGTTAGGTAGCCGCCCGGCTTGGGACCAAACGGCTGCGTCCGGGTGCCATCGGCCGCCGCGTTGTCGACAGAGACCCATTCCCACGTTCCGACGAGGGCTTTTCCGCCCTGCGCTGCAGCATCGATGGTCGACATTGCAAGTCCTAGCGCTGTCATCGCGATCACGAACCCGGCAAACCGTCCTGTCATCGCGCGCCTCCCGGTTTGTTCTGCTGCTCATTTTGCCGGTTTACCGCGCCTGAATAATCAGCGATGAATCGGCATCACTCGTGAAGAAGGTTCATGAATGGAGAATATCGCCGGAGAAATGACCGTCTTCACACGCGTGATCGAGCGCGGAAGTTTCGCGGCAGCGGCAGACGATCTTGGTCTTTCGCCTTCCGCGGTATCAAAGCTCATGACGCGCCTTGAGTCGCGCCTTGGCGCACGCCTTATCATGCGGACCACCCGTCGCCTCGCACTGACCGCTGAAGGAGAATTGTTTCTCGACCGCACCCGAAAAATCCTCGACGCGATCGAGGCGGCGGAAGCGGAGATTGCGTCGGGACGGCGGGGATCGCAGGGACATCTGCGGGTCCATGTCTTTCCGACTTTCGCGGTTGATCACCTCTCGGCCGCGCTACCGAATTTCCTGGCCCGCTACCCTCGCATCAGCTTCGAGTTCGTGGTGACGAATTGCGAGGTCGATCCCATTGATGACAACATCGACATCGCGTTGCAGGTGGGGCCGCTCGGCAAGTCAGCGTTGGTCGCCCGGAAGATTATCGGTCTGACGCAGATCGTATGTGCCAGCCCTGCGTATCTGGCGCGGCGCGGTCGGCCCGTTCACCCGTCCGATCTTGCGCAGCATTGCTGTTTAACGCTGAGCCACATACCGGCTTCCCGAAGCTGGTCATTCGTTGCCGGCGGCGAAACCATTCACGTCGAGGTCAGCGGGTCCGCGGCTGCTGATAGCGCGCATATGCTGCTCAAGCTCGCGATCGCCGGAGTTGGCATCATTCGCTTCGGCGACATCATCGTCGCGCAGGCAATCCGGGATGGCCTGCTTATGCCAGTCTTGGAAGATTGGCAGGAGCCGGAAAGCTTCCCGCTGTGGGCGCTCCACCAAGCCGGGCGCCAACGCACGCCACGGGTGAAGGCATTTGTCGACTTCTTGACCGAGCACTTTGGGCAAACGCCTTGGCGAGCGCGGCCAGCAAAAGGGACGTCTGCTTCTGGGGCACATTTCGGAGCGCCCACCGGCCAAAATTGACGTTCTGACCCGAAGCGGGCCGCGCTGTGAAACTGGACCGATGCTGCCGCATTTTTATTTGCTATCATCTGCATACAGCCGATCGATGAACCCGCTGCGCTCCAGCTCATCGATGAACGATGAGTTGGCAATGTCGGTTTCCTTCAGCGAAGCTGAGGCGGGATATTTCGGGGCCAGCACGTCCCGCAGAGTCTGCATTCCAGGAAACGACGGCCGCGGAACCTTCTGGAAAAGCGGCACGTGGAACGCGTGCAGGTCCTCCGCCGCCTTGCGGTCCTCGATGTGCAGATAGCGCTGTAGCAGCGGCACCACGATGTCGGCCCGCGTCTTGAACAGGTGGATGGTCTCGACGAAGCCTTGCATTACGTTCATCACCAACTCGCGGTTGGACGCGATCAGCTTTCGCGTGCTGGCGAAGATTGATGGCGTGCCAAACTCGTTGATGGGGAACGCGTGCCAACCGTAGTGTTGCTCGCCAGTGAACCGCAAATCGATCGGCAACGTGTGAACGCGCGGCGGTGCTGGCGACTTGGTCATAGCGTGCTTGCTGATCATTCCTCTTGGTCTGAGTCTGGAAGATGATCCACAGCAATGGCCGCAGGAGCGTACATTCCGCGTACGAGTTGCATGCCGATTCTCACGACGGGGCAGCCTGTCTGGTTCGCAAGCACGACCACACCGGTCTGGCTCGATGGCGCGAACGCGATGAATGCGGCATAGCCGGGAACCGCGCCGTCTTTGAAGATGAGCTTCGTTCCGTCTGGACGGTCGCGCATTTCCCAGCCCAGCCCGACGCTGTTGTCTGGTCCCTCCGCATGGTAGGGCCGATGCATCGCTGGCAAGAGCGAGGCGAGCGGCTGCCTGATCTTGCCAAGTTCAAAATCCAGATATCGCATCATGTCGCGTAGAGTCGAATGGACCGCACCGGCACCGGCCAACGCCGGAAAGCCTGGGGCGGTCTCCAAAGCCTGGCTTCCGTTCCGAAGATACCCATGCGCCAGCCGCGCGCGTTGTGCAGGAGCCAGGCCGATTGCCGTATCGGCCATACCGAGCGGCGTTGTGATGATTCGCGCATAGGCCTGATCCTCCGTCGAGCGCATTTGCCGGACGATGGCGCGCGCGAGCAGCCCGTAACCGAGATTGGAATAGAGATACCGCTCGCCTGGCGCATACGGGAGCTGGTAGCTGCTGGCGAAGCGCCACATTGTCTCCGGCATCAGCGGTGGCCTGATGTTGGGGATTCGGCGCGGCAATCCCGACGTGTGATCCGCGAGGTGGAGCATCAGGATCGGCCGTCCGTTGAAGCTCGGCACTTGCACGCCGGGTGGCGCATAGCGAGCGAGGGGCTCGTTCAACCGAATCTCACCCTGCTGGGCCTCGTGCGCCAGAAGTGTCGCGGTGAAGGTCTTGGTTATCGAGCCAATTCCGAACTCGGTGTCCGCGTTAGGACGGCCGTGGTTGCCGGTATTTCCGTAAAACCGCTCTGCCCGCGCGGCTTCATGTTCGACGCCGATGGCCAGACCCATGCAGCCCGGCGCGTTAGCGACCGCGCCGTCAACGAGACCACCGAGGTCTGCTTGCTGGTTCACCGGCTCGGCGTCGCCGCCCAAGCATCCGACCCAAAGACATCCCAGAAGGCAAACCGCAAACTCGATGCGACGATACATCGGCCCCTTTCATATGTAATCCCCGCATCAAATCCGCGACTGCGGTTACGAAAAATCGATAGCGGGCGAGAAGCACCTTACAGGGATAATACCGTGGAATGATCGAATTTAGCCTTCAGGCCCGTGTCGACGTTTACGGCCTGCTTCGCGATGTCTGCTTCTCTAATCGGCCGGTTGGGGTCAAGCGCTTTCAGACTATCCACCGTTGCAATGTCGATGTCGCCCGCGGGCTCGTGCTTCTCTCCGGAATCGGCACCAGGGCCCTTGTATGGGGCTTTCTTTGTCAAGGAATTTGCCAGGTCCACGCATCTTTTTCCTTCGTCGATTTCTTGGTTCGATCTCAATGTCCGTTTCTTTGCCCCGACCCGCGTATAGCTGACGTCGATGCGTGCAGAAGCTGTACAAGGTTGGCCGTCGCCCCAACCTCGCGGCATGCTTCGCCCTTGCCTCGCCCTTGCCAGGCTATATCTTGACAGCTTCGAGCCCGACGGCACGTTAACGCGGTCGCGATGACGATCAGAGGGGAGCCCGCTTTCGGGCGCGGTTCAATCGCGCCGCAACCTTGTATTCGGTAGGTCCTAGGACCAGAACCATGATGCAGTCATGCGCATCGGCAGCGAAGCTCCGAAGCGGCGGACCCATTCTTCCATTCGGCATGAAAGCCAAGGGGCGTCTCGGGATTCCGCCACCTCGAACCGTTATCGGCGTCCTGTCACAAACGTACGGACAAGGCCGAAACTGTCGGGATGCTTTCAGCGTCCTCCGTTCATTGTGCCGCACGCAAAACGACGCCGTCCGGGACAATGCCCTCCCGCACGAGCCGCCACAGGGCGATCAGAAGCTTGCGCGCCAAGGCAACGATCATGGGCTTTCGAGTACCGCGAGCGTTCTCGGTGCGAGCTCGATACCACTTCGCCAAGGCGCTGTTCTTCTGGTGTAGAAACCGCCACGCCAATTGAATCATGCCTCGTCGGACCCGGGCATTGCCCGAGCGGGCTAGCCCTTTCTCTCGGCGTTTCCTCCCGCTCTCGTCGGGCGAGCCAGTGAGGCCGGCATAACGCGCCACGGCCCGTCGGTCGCGCATGTTTCGCGACAACACCTCGTGCACCAGCATATCGGCTGTCTCTATCCCGACCCCCATCACGCGCGCCAACAGGCGCACCATGACGTGCGGTCCATCACTGGGCGCTTGTTCGATGCGCTCCAGGCGCTCCTCCTCAATCTGCCGGATTTGATTATTGACGAGTTGTCGGCGCTCCATGTCGCGACGCAACTCAGCCAGCGCGTTGGGCGGGATTGGCTCGCCCTCAGGCGTGCGTAAGCCGTCAAGGCGCGTGGTGGCCCTTTTCAGCTTAGGATTGAAGCCGCGGATGCCGAGCCGAACCAAGGCTGCCTTCATTCGGTTGACGATCCGACTTCGCTCTCCGACGAGGCTGTCATGCTCGCGGTTGGGCCGCTTTGCATCTCCTTCTGATGCTTGAGGCCGTCACCACGGACCTCGTTTCACCATCAGCCTGAAGCGCAGCACCCAAAATCTTCAGCTATCCACAAGCCGCCGGCCGATTACCCCATCTTTTGCCCCTGTTAGCGACCGACAGCGAACGAGCCGGGAAGTCCGTGAAGTGCAGATTTTGTTGCAGAAGTCGGCTGTTGTCCGATGTGCAGTCGGCCATTTCGTTAAAGCGGCCGGCTATGATCCGCCGGCCCTACGCCCTCTAGCGGTGCCGCACATGTTGCCTTCGAGCGAATAGAAACTCTCGGCCCCTGCGATATCTGATCTTTCGTGGCTCAATCCCACACCCCAGGCAATCGCTGTGTACGCTTCGTCGCCACTGTCGCCAGTGGCCACGCAACACTCGCTACCAAGCGGGCGCTACCCC
The DNA here is from genome assembly GCA_963785665.1 of uncultured Alphaproteobacteria bacterium. Taxonomy (GTDB): domain Bacteria; phylum Pseudomonadota; class Alphaproteobacteria; order Rhizobiales; family Xanthobacteraceae; genus Z2-YC6860. Next base: position 189,148 of record CAWAWF010000003.1, on the reverse strand, counting down.
TTACTTGGACCGGACTTTCACCGGCTGGATCGCACCAGCTTGCGGCTGGCGCACCTATTCGATCACTTCGTCGGCGGTGAACAAGAGTTTCGACGGTACTTCTAGGCCGAGCGCCTTGGCGGTCTTGAGGTTGAGGATCAACTCGAACTTGACCGGCCGCAGCACCGGCAGATCGGCTGGCTTTTCACCCTTCAGTATACGGCCGACATAAACCCCAACCTGCCGGAACGAATCCGGAAGGCTCGCGCCGTAGCTCGCTAGGCCGCCCGCTGTCGCGTACAGGCGCTCGGGAGAGATCGTGGCGACCGAATGGCGGAGCGCGAGGGCCGCGATCTTTTTGCTCCAGCCAATGAACAATGGATCGTTGGCGACGATCATGGCGTCAGCCTTTGCCTCAGCGTATGCCGCGAAGGCGGCGGCTAGCTCTGGTTCGGTGCTGGCTCGGAGCACATGCAAACGCAGACCGAGCGAGCGAACGGGCTGTTCGATCTCTTGCACGTTGCTCTCGCCCGCGGGTGAGGCCGGATTGATAAGCAGGGCGACCGTGGCCGTCTTCGGCATCAGATCGCGCAGCAAGCCGAGCCGCTTGGCCCCCAATTCGATGGATTGGCGGGTTGCACCCGTCACGTTGCCGCCCGGCCGATTCAGGCTCGCCACCAGGCCATCCTTGACCGGATCGCCGCCGCTCTGAAACACGATTGGGATCGTCGAGGTCGTTCCCTTGGCGGCAAGTCCCGGCGCCGAGCTCCGCGTCGCCGCGATCACGGCGACTGGTTTAAGGACGAGCTCGGCTGCGAGCGCCGACAATAGGTCGTAGTGGCCGTTCGCCCAGCGATACTCGATCGCGAGGTTCTGGCCCTCGGTGAAGCCTCTTTCGCCAAGACCGCTCCGGAATCCCACCAGGTTGGCGTCCATGTTGGAGGGCGCGCCGCTGTCCAGAAAGCCGATGGTCGGCATTTGTTGTTGCGCTTGCACGGCAAACGGCCACGCCGCCACCGCGCCACCGAGCAGCGTGATGAATGCGCGGCGCTTCATTCGACCACCTGGTCGGCGCGGGCGAGCATCGTGGCCGGCACCTCGATTCCGAGCGCCTTGGCCGTTTTCAGATTGACGGCCAGCTCGAATTTAACGGGCCGCACGACCGGCATATCTGCAGGGTTCTCGCCTTTCAAAACCCGACCGGTGTAGACGCCGATCTGGCGATAGGCATCGACGATGCTGGTACCGTAACTCATAAGGCCGCCCGCCTCGACGAAGTCGGGCCATTCCCACATTGCGGGCATCTCGTATTTTTGGGCGAGCGCCACGAGCTTCTCACGCTGGCTGGCCAGGAATGGATCGGCAGCCGCGCAGATTCCGCGGGCACCGGCTTGCGCGATACTGGCGAATGCCGCGTCCAGATCGACCTCGTTGCTGGCCCGCTGGACGCGAATCTCAAGCCCGAGCGAGCGCGCAGCGTCTTGCATCTCCCGTGTCTGGTTTTCGGCGTTGGCGTTGGTCGGATTGATCAATGCGGCCACGGTCGCGATCTTCGGCACCATCTCGTGAAACAACCCGAGCCGTTTCGCCTCGATCTCTGCGGTGAACATGCTTATGCCGGTCATATTGCCGCCGGGTCGGTTCATGCTGGCGACGACGCCGAATTTGACGGGGTCGCCGCCGAAGTTGAAGACGATCGGAATCACCGAAGTCGCTGCTTTGGCGGCGAGCGCGGCCTGTTGCGTGGCGGCGGCGATCACGTCTACGCGGCGGTTGACGAGATCGACCGCGAGCGCCGGCAGACGGTCATAGTCGCCGTCAGCCCAGCGATATTCGATCCTCACGTTCCGACCGTCGACATAGTCCTCTTCTGACAAGCCCTTCAGGAACCCGGCCACGCGGTTGGCCGCAGGGGCCGCGGCTTGTGAGCTGAGAACGCCCACCACTGGTATGGGCTGCTGCGCCCGCGCCATGAGCGGCCACGCTGCCGCACCACCGAGCCCTGCGATGAACTCTCGCCGTCTCACTCGATCACCTCGTCGGCGCGGGCGAGGAGCGTGGGAGGCACCTCGATGCTGAGTGACTTGGCAGTCTTGAGATTGAGGACCAACTCGTATTTGGTCGGCTGCACGATCGGCAGATCACCCGGCTTCTCGCCTTTCAGGATGCGCCCGAGATAGACGCCCATTTGGCCATGGTTCTCCGCATTGTCGGGGCCGTAGCTCATCAGACCGCCTTCCTCGACAAAATCGCGAAGATAATAGGACGCAGCTAGCGCATACCGGGCGGACAGTGTGATGAGTTGAGTCCTTCGGGTGGAGAATACCGGGTCCGGCCCCACGAACAGGGCCTCAGCCCGCCAGTCCACCATCGCTGAGAAGGCGGCCTCGATTTCTGCGCCGACACGTACGTCGAAGATTTTGGTTTCGAGACCCAACGCGCGACCGGCAACCGACGCTTGTCTCACCGCCGGCTCGGCTTCCGTCGGGTTTGCGGGATTGTTCAAAAAGGCAATTCGCCTGGCATTTGGCAACAACTCGTGAACGAGCGCCAGCCGTTTTCCCACCAGCTCACTGAGCACGAAGTAAATTCCTGTGAGGTTTCCGCCTGGCCGATTGAGGCTCGACACCAGCCCAAGCGACACCGGGTCGCCGCCGCTAATGAAAACGATCGGGATAGTTTCGGTCGCGCGTTTGGCCGCCAACAAGGCGGGCGATCCACCGGCGCAGACAATCGCCGTGACTTGGCTGCGGACGATTTCGGCGGCGAGGTCCGGCAGTCGCTCAAGTCTGCCGTCGGCTGAGTGGTACTCGATTTTCATGTTTTGGCCATCAACGAAGCCCTGCGCAGATAGACCTTTGCGAAGCGCGGCGATATATGTCGCTCGCTCACCGGCAGATTGAACGCTCAGGTAAGCGACGATGGGCATTGTCGGCTGCTGCGCCCGCGCTGCGAGCGGCCACGCCACCGCCGCGCCGCCGAGCAGGTTGATAAATTCGCGTCGTCTCACCGACCACCCCCGGGCGAACCCTATCACACTCCAAAGTGACGGCTGGCTGTGTTGTGCGTTACAACAAAACAGGGTCGCCGATGTCGCCTATGGGTCAATTTCGTCGATTTTGGCCTATTCGCGCCACGTCCGCTTGTCCCCCGTTCGCGACCGAAGAGCGAACATCGAGGGACGTCCGCGTGGTGCCATCACTGTCGTTTCGACAAACTCACTTGACAGCCGGGTGGAACACGTCAACCGCAATCAGGACGACGTTGTCCTTACCGACGTTGCGATGATAGTGAGTTGTATTCTTAATGGCCGTCGACGTGTCACCGGGATGCAAGATTCTCTTGCTGCCGTCTGCGAGTCCGACCTCGTCGTCTCCTTGCAGACAGTAGACGACGGCGGGCCGGTCCGCGTGGCTATGCACGCCGATATAGCCGCCGGGCTCGATGGTGAGCATTCGCATCCGCAGTTGGCGGCCCGTTAGGCCTTCGATTTCGGGACCGAGATCGACGACCGTGGTTTTGCTGGCGGTGAACCCTTTGTTGCCTTTCGGAGCAGCGTCCTCCGAATTGGCAAGCTGAACGCTCGATACAACATTGATCGCTAAAAGGGCACTTATCGCGAGTTTCCCAACCATCTTTTCCTCCCTGATGGACATTATTGCTAGCGAGCCTAGCGCGGCTTTCGCAAATATGATGGACGACAACTAACTTGCATTTGCGCCATTAGCTGCCGTGAGCAGGTGCAGCAAAACGGCGTCGGTAGCGGTAGGGACGCGCGTTTCGCCGCGCGCCCCCCGCACAGAACCGTACGAGCGGCTTTCCCGCATACGGCTTGTATGGGGCTTTCTTCGTCAAGGGGCATCACCATTTTTGTCGCCCTTTGTACATCGGTTCTTTTGTTCGATCCGCGCCGCGAGCATTCTACCGTCGCGACCGCATATTTCCATCACCGTCGCGCGCAGCGGCGATCAAGGACAATTCAGCGACGCCGATGTTGCCCGCGTGATGATCCGAGGGGAGCCTGCCATTGGCCGCGATCAATCGCGCGAACCACGCTTGTATTCGGTTGAACCCCGTATGGGGTCCCGACCATGAAGCAGTCATACGCTTCTGCGGGCAAGGCTCCGAGGCGGCGGGTCCATTCTCCCAGCGGCATTGCAGCCATAGCCGTATGCGGATTGCCGCCACCTCGGATCGTCATCGGCTATCCGACGCATCAAGCGCAGTCAGTGCCGAACCCTGTTTGTCCTTTCTCGTTCTAGAGTGTTGCTCACGCCGCCGGACGCAGCTCGACACCGTCCGGCACCTCGCCGGTCGTGACGAGGCGCCACAACGCAATCAGAAGCTTGCGCGCCAGCGCCACGATCATTGTCGTCTTGCGTGCGCCGCTCGGCCCTTCGGTTCGCGTGCGGTAGAGAACCGGCAACAGCGCGTCGAGGCTCTTCGTCCGCCGCGCCCATTTCGGCAGGATCGCCGAGGAAAACCGGATTTTCTCCTCCGTGCCCACGTCGCCTCGGTCGCGCACCTTGGCGCGACGGACCTCGACAGGCCCGACCCCGGTCTGGATCGCGCGATGCGGCCCGTGGCCATGACGCACGATGCGGTCGCGACCATCCGGCAACCTCTCGTCTTTCCACATGGCGACGAAGGCGTCGGCTTCGGCGATCAGCACCTGAGCCAATATCCGACGGGCGCCTTCACGGGCAAGTTCAGTCAGGGGATCATCGATAATGTCAGGCTGACGGAAGGCAATGACAGTGGTATCTCTCGACATGGCGTATCGCTCCTTTCGGGTAGGTTCTGGCAGGCTCGACACCCGCCTCGATACGCCGCCTATCTCACACCGTCATCACCCAGTTTCCCGCATAACTCAGATCGCTCTGCACCGGGCTGCTCCGCTTTGTTCGTCGGCTTCATTGCTACTATGGCGGGGTCCGACTTCTCGGGTCCGTGCATCATCGGCTACGGCTCCTCACCTTCCCGATGCGGGCCACAACGGTAGTGCCGTTGCGGTCAAACCCGAGACCTCCCAGCTTCCGATGCGATCCTTTTGCACGTGATGCGGCCTTCGACCCCGGCAGGGCGTCAGCACCTCGCATAGCGGTGCCGCACATGTTGCCTTCGAGCGAATAAAAACCCTCGGCCCCTGCGATATCTGATCTTTCGAGGCTCAATCCCGCACCCCATGCAATCGCTGTGTACGCTTCGCCACCACTGTCGCCAGTGGCCACGCAACACTCGCTACCAAGCGGGCGCTACCCCTTACTTGGGCCGGACTTTCACCGGCTGGTTCGCACCAGCTTCGGCTGGCGCACTTATTCGATCACCTCATCTGCGAGTGCTACCAGGTTCGGCGGCATCTCCAGATTGATGGCCTCGGCGGTCTTGAGGTTCACGACGAACAAGTAGCGCGTTGGCTGCTCGAACGGCAGGTCTGCGGGACGTGCACCCTTGAAGATGCGGGCGACGAGATCGCCGGCACGTGCGAAGGATTCTTTGGGGTCGGCCCCATATGACATCAGACCGCCGTCGCGAACGAGTTGATCAGCTTCATAAATGGCAGGGATGCGCTTGGCGGCCGCGTAGTCAAACACACGCTTGCGGTTGAGAATCGTGAGTGCATCGGAAACCATCAGAATGGCGTCCGGCGGCTCACGGTTCATTGCTTCGAACACCCATTGAAATCGTCAGGCTCACGTACGCCCAGTGTTTGAACGGTAATACCGAGGACCTGGGCCGCCTTTGCGGACGCCTCGTAGCGCAGCGACATGCCGAGATCGTCCCGGTTCCAGAGCATGGCGACTCGGCGCATGTTGGGCAGCAGTTGCTTGAGCAGCGACAGACGCTTAGTCGAGAGCGTCGTCGCGTCGTCGGAAATACCGGTAACGGTGCTGCCAGGACGCGCCAAGCTGTTTACCAGTCCGGTAGCAACCGGATCACCGCTGCCGGAAGCGATGACCACCGGGATGCCGGAGGCCCTGGCGGCATACGCCGACGGATAGCCCATGGTCACTATTACATCGACATTTGCGGCTCAGCAAGTTCGATTGCACGCCATGCCCACTGAAGAGCCGATGTTGTCCGAAAGAGCCGGTCCGCAAAATCCCGCGGAGCATCTTCGAAAAGTCCCGAGATGTCGTCCGCTCGCTGGTTGGCACAGAACTTTATGAGCGTTCGCGCCGGGAACGCAAAAAGATTGAGATGCTGTTCGCCCACCTAAAGCGCATCATCGGCCTCAGACGATTGCGGTTGCGCGGACCGACCGGGGCCAAAGACGAATTCCTACTCGCAGCTACCGCCCAGGACCTCCGCAAGCTCGCCAAGCTCATCATCCCGGCAATGCCCAAACGCCTCGTAGCAGCGTAGGCGCATCGAATCGAAAGGACCGGCGATGCCGGTAGGCCGCTGCTCAAAGCGCGCCATGCTATCGAACAGCAGGTCGACGATCTTGATCGTAAGGTTCGGAAGCTGGCCCGTTATGATGCGCAGGTCCGCAAGTTCATGACCGCGCCCGGCGTTGGTCCAATCACCGCGCTCTGCTTCAAGGCGACGATTGACGATCCGGCGCGCTTCAAGCGATCGAGAAGCGTTGGCGCCTATGTCGGATTGACGAGCCGGCGTCATGCCTCCGGAGAGGTCGATTGGTCCGGCCGGATATCAAAGTGCGGTGACGCCATGCTCCGCATGTATTTGTTCGAGGCAGCCGGCGTGCTGCTAACCCGCGTGCAAAAATGGTCGGCTCTCAAGGCTTGGGGCACGAGGCTCGTCAAGCGCAACGGGCTCCGCAAGGCGAAGGTCGCCGTCGCGCGCAAACTCGCGGTCATCCTGCACCGCATGTGGATCGAGGGGACCGAATTCAACTGGTCGAAGAAGGCAATCGCCGCGTAGGGCGCACAAGGAGATCATAGAGTTCCCGCGACACGGCGGGAAAAGTCGTCCCTGCCGGGACGGTGGCGGTGGTGAGATCGTCCGATATCTTGCGAGCGTTCAAACAAAACGACCGCGCTTTCAACATTGAGCCGTCGCCTTGCGGATCAACTGCGCGACGCCGGATTCAGCAATGTCCAGCGCTACCAACTCGCTCGACGACGTTTTGACCGGCAAGTTGAAGAAAATTCCGTTGCCCGAAGACGATTTTAACCGACGGGTCATCCTATTCGGCGGCAACTCCACTCAGGCGCGACAGTTCGCGGACCTCCTGAGCAAAAGACCGTGGCACAATGTTTCGTACTCTGCCGGGAACTACGACGCCCTGGCTGACGCGCTCCGCAAGTGAGGAAGTGGTATCGCGATTGGCGTCGGTGTGCTTGTCGCGCGCCATCGCCGGGCGCATCTCTTGGTGCGGCGTTGTCTACTCGCTTGGTGTCCGTCTCGCATTATTTGGCCGTTCGGGAGAGCGACGGAACCGATGTCGCCTTTGGCAAAATGCGAAGAACTCTCCTTGAGCATATGTTGCCCGTTCCTCCCCCAACAACGGACATCCGCCGCCCCGAGCATCTTCGCAGGGCGCGTCCGTGATGCAGGCGACTTTCCGATTCGCCGGCACACTGGCCACCTAAGGATCGGACCGCCGGGCGCGGACCTAGTCGGCGGCTTTCAATCCCGTCCCTACCCGTTATGGAAGCGATGAGGCGAAGAGCGGAGCGGACAGCTCTCGCAACTAACAGGTCTAAAACAGGTTTGGTGGCCGCGGCTGGACTCGAACCAGCACTCCGGATACCCAGAAGCAGATTTTAAGTCTGCTGTGTCTACCGTTCCACCACGCGGCCAAGCGCTTGATTTTTATCACTTTCTAGATTTTTTTGATAGATCGAGCGCAGCCATGAGCGCCTTGCTGCGGCGATCAATGAGCCGTGGACCGATTTACACCCCAGTGATTTTAAGTCCGATGCGTCTACCAATTCCGCCACGTCGGCCTGCCCTGCTTCTAACATCGCGCGCCGACGCGCCGAAAGCGCCGCTTCAGCCTTTGCCGGTGTGGCCCCACACCTCGTCCCAGATCTTGCCGGTCGGATCGGTGACGCGGCCGTCCTTCTCGTAGAACTTGTTCGGCACCTGGAAGATCGCGAGCATCAAGCCGCCCTCCGGGCACCAGGCCGAATGCCGGCTGCCGGGCTCGCGCCAGATGAACTCGCCCTTCTTGGCCTCGATGCCCTCGGCCGGGCCTTCCTTGTCGACCAGCCGGCCTTCCAGCACGTAGGTCTGCTCGATGTTGACGTGCTCATGGTCCGGCAGCACCGCGCCCGGCGCAAACCGCATCAGCGCGGTCATCAGGCCGGTCTTGGGGTCGGCCATCAGCGTCTTGACCTCGCAGCCGGGAAACCGCGTCGGCTTCCACTCCTGCTCGGCCGGCTTCACCAGATGCGAATGCTCGTCCGCGGCGAGCTTGCTGCCCTTCGGCGTGATGGCGTCCATGGCTGTGTCCTCCGTTGCGGCGTGTTCGGTGTGGCCCCAGGCCTGCTCCCAGGGCTGGCCGGCCGAGTCCGTGGCGCGGCCGTTGGCGTCGAAGAATTTGTTGGGCACCTGCACGCTCGCGAGCGTCATGCCGCCCTGCGGCGACCACGCCGAATGCCGGCTGCCGGGCTCGCGCCAGATGAATTCGCCCGGCCCGGGCTTCGATGCCGGCGGCCGGCCCTTCGCGGTCGACCAGGTGGCCTTCCAGCAGATAGGTCTGCTCGATATTGACGTGCTCGTGGTCGGGCAGAACGGCGCCCGGCGCAAACCGGAACAGCGAGGTCATCAGCCCGGTCTTGCGATCGAACAGCAGCGTCTTGACCTCGCAGCCGGGGAACGGCGTCGGCTTCCAGTCCATGCTCGGCCGGCTTCACCAGATGCGAATGCTCATCGGCGGCGAGCTGCCGTTTCGGCGTGATGGCGTCCATGGCGATCCTCCGTCGACCAGCAGCCGGACTCAAAGGTCCGATCGGGAAATGATAACGGCCGGTCCACTGCTCCGCCAGCCCGGCGCGCCCGCTAATTTTCGAGCTTGATCTTGGCCTTTTCGATCACCGAGGCGAACTTCTTGCTACTCCGACTGCACGAAAGCCTTGAACTGCGTCCGGGCTCGTCTTGCGCGGCACGATGCCCTGCGCGCTCAGCGTCTCGGCGATCTTCGGCTCGGCCAGCCGCTTGTTGGTGATGTCGTTGAGCCGCTCCACCATCGCGGCCGGCGTGCCGCCGGTGGTGAACAGGCCGAACCAGTTGAGCAGCTCGTAGCCCTTCAGCCCCGGCGCGCCGTTCTGCAGCGGCTCGACATCGGGCAGTTGCGGCATCCGCTCGAGCGAGGTGACCGCGACGGCGCGCACCTTGCCCGCCTGCATCAGGCCCTGCGCCGCGGCGAGGCTGGTGAAGCTCATGGTCACCGCGCCGGTCGCGACGTCGGTCACCGCCGGCGCCGCGCCCCGGTACGGCACGTGCAGCACGTTGGTGCCGGCCATCATGTTCATCAGTTCGCCGGCAAGCTGCTGCGGATTGCCGACGCCCGACGACGAGAACGACAGCTTGCCGGCATTGGCCTTGGCATAGGCGATCAGCTCCTGCGGCGTTGTGCACCGGCGTCGTCTCGGCCACCACCACCACGCACGGCACGATGCCGATCAGCGCGACCGGCGCGAGATCCTTCAGCGGATCGTAGGTCATCTTCTCCTTGTAGAGATGCTGCGCGATCGCGATCTCGCCCGACGTCGCCATCAGCATCGTGTGGCCGTCGGGCGCGGCCTTGGCGACGGTGTTCGCCGCGATCATGCCGGCCGCGCCGGTGCGGTTCTCGACGATGGTCGGCAGGCCGAGCGCGTCCTTGAGCGGATCGACCAGAAGCCGCGCCGAGACGTCGATGCCGCCGCCGGCCGGGAAAGCCCGCGATGATGCGGACGGTGCGATCCTGCGCCGCGGCTCGTCCCGCGAGCAGCGCCGCTCCCGCGCTCGCCATCAGACCGCGCGTCGTGTCAGCATCGTCCGCCTCCCGCTTATTTGTTTACGCGCCGCCCTCGCGGATCGGCGGCACGAACGCAAGCCCGGTGTCCCAGGGAAAATAAATCCAGGTGTCCTGCGACACTTCGGTGATGAAGGTGTCGACCAGCGGCCGGCCCATCGGCTTGGCATAGACGGTCGCGAAATGCGCGCCGGGCAACAGCTCGCGCACCACCTTGGCGGTCTTGCCGGTGTCGACCAGATCGTCGACGATCAGCACGCCCTTGCCGCCGAGCTTGGCGACGTCGCTCCGTCACGCCCTTGAGGACGCGAAGCTCACCCTGCTTGGTGTAGTCGTGATAGCTCTCGACGCAGACCGTCTCGATCAGCCGCACGTTCAGTTCGCGCGCCACGATCGCGGCCGGCACCAGGCCGCCGCGGGTGATGGCGACGATCGCGGTGAACGGGCCGGACGCCGCGAGCCGCCAGGCCAGCGCCCGCGCGTCGCGGTGGAACTGATCCCACGACACCGGAAACGCCTTGTCCGGCAGGGCCTGCGGGTCCGCCATCGACACTCCCTACGACAGCACCGCGCATCACGCCGTCTGCCGCAAGCCGCCGCGCACCCGCGCCAGCATCTGCTCGACCGCGGCCTTGGCGGCGGCGAGCTTTTGCGGATCGCGCGAGCGCACCACGAGATTGGTGTTGGGCCGGCCGTCGTCCTGGAACGGATAGCTGCCGATCATCACGTCGGGATGCGCCTTGGCGATCTCGCCGAGCGGCCCGCCGATGTCGCCCTCGCGGCAGTTCGCCTTGACCGTCTCCGACAGCATCTTGATGCCGGTCTTCAGGTCGGCGCCACCTCGTCGAGCATCGCCTGCATGATGGTCGGCACGCCGGCCATCACGTGCACGTTGCCGATGCGAAAGCCCGGCGCCGCCGACACCTTGTTGAGGATCAGATCGGCGCCCTTGGGGATGCGCGCCATGCGCAGCCGCGCCTCGTTCATGTCCTTCTCGGCGATGCGGGTGAGCAGCAGCGCCTTGGCGCGCGGATCGACGTCGATCGACACGCCGAACGCCTTGGCGACGCAGTCGGCGGTGATGTCGTCGTGGGTTGGCCCGATGCCGCCGGTGGTGAACACGTAGGTGTAGCGGTGGCGGAGCGCATCGAGCGCCGCGATGACGTCCTCCTCGATATCGGGCACCACGCGGACCTCGCGCATGTCGATGCCGATGTTGGTGAGGTACTCGGCGATATAGCCGATGTTCTTGTCCTTGGTGCGGCCCGGACAGGATTTCGTCGCCGATCACCAGGATCGCCGCGGTGATGACCGTTCGCGCCTGCCGTGTCGTTCATTGGCCCACTCCGCGACGTTGCCCGCTCGAAGTGCTGGTAGCGCGGCGGCCCTGCCCGCTCAAGCCGACGCCTGCCCAAAAGCCGCCTTTTCACGGGCTTTTCCGCCGCCGTTGCCGTGCCGTCATCGGCATCGCTATAAGCCGCACGTCCGGCGGAGGGGTTCAATGACCTACTGCTGCGGCATCCTGGTGCGCGACGGAATGGTGATGATCGCGGACACGCGCACCAATGCCGGCCTCGACAACATCTCGACCTTCCGCAAGCTCAACGTGTTCCGCCAGCCCGGCGAGCGGGTGATGGTGCTGACCTCGTCCGGCAACCTGTCGATCAGCCAGTCGGTGGTCAGCATGCTCAACGAGGGCATCGAGAACCCGGAGGGCGGCGAAGCCGCAACCTTGATGAACGCGCCGACCATGTTCCAGGCGGCACCGCGGATCGGCGACGCGGTCCGCCGCGTCCACCACATCGAGGGCCCGGCGCTCGAGGCCGCCGACGTCAAGTTCGACGTCTCGTTCCTGTTCGGCGGCCAGATCAAGGGCGACAAGCTGCGCCTCTACATGATCTATTCCGCCGGCAATTTCATCGAATGCACCGTCGACACGCCCTATCTGCAGATCGGCGAGCACAAATACGGCAAGCCGATCCTCGACCGCGCCGTCCGCTACGGCATCGACATCTACGACGGGCTCAAGATCGCGCTGCTTTCGATGGACTCGACGCTGCGCTCCAACCTCGGCGTCGGCATGCCGCTCGACGTGGCGGTGGTGCGCCGCGACGTCTGCGATGCCGAACTGATCTACCGGATCGAGCCGGGCGACGCCTATTTCCACGATCTCAGCGATCGCTGGTCGGCGGCGCTGCGCGCCGCCCATATCGCCATTCCGCGCCCGCCCTACGTCACGCAGCGCTAGAATCCACCCGGCCGTTTACCTCCGGTTAACGTCGTGGTGCGAAATGGGGCGCGGCCTGCGCGCGAATACGCCTCTAAGGCGATCCGCAAGCCAATTGCAATTATTGCCACATAAGCTGCCGTGATCCACGAAGCTCGCGGAGCAAGCTTGTGTCAGGCGTGGCATCCTCGCGGCCTCGCGGTGCGCGAGAGCGAGTCGAAACCGACCGGCTGGGATCGAACACGCCTCGGCGTGCTGGTGCCGCTTTGCGTGGTCGTCGCGGTCGCCATCGTCTGCATCGTCGTCGCGGCGCTGACCTCGGCACAACGCGCCGACGACGTCGCGCTGCGAGCGTGACCGGCAACTGCTGACGCGCGCCATCGTCAATCACGCCGAATGGTCGCTGCTCCGCCTCAAGACCGTGGTGCGATCCAGTGCCGTCGGTCAGCGCCGACGACATCGAGCAGTCGCGCCGCAATGGTGCAGCCCCGGCTGCGCGCCTGGCTCGAGCCGCTCGGCGACCACGATCTCGTCCTGGTGGTCGATTCCATCGGGCGTGATCGTCTATTCGCAGACCGGCCAGCAGGCATCCGACGCCGGAGCTGTCGATGGCCGTCATCTCGCGCGCCCACGCCGTCGTCGAATTCATGCGCGGGCGCGTCGGCGTTGATGCCCGCCGGCGCGATGCGCCTGCATCGGCGGCGCGCCCTCGATGCGCCATCGGCGGTGTCGCCGAGACGGTGTTCCTGCTCAACATCCGCGACCGCCTCGACGTCATCAGCGCGATGCCGATCGGCGACACCGCCGCCGCGCCCGTCGCCGCTTCGTGCTGACGGTCCGCACCATCGACCAGGGCGTGCTCGCCGGCATCGGTGAGCGACTTCAACTCGCCAACCTGCGCATGATCGGCCGCGACGCCGATCCGGCCGGCGACAACGTCTATGAATTCACCGACAGCGGCAACCGGCCGATCGCGCGGATCGCATGGCAGCCGCAGAAGCCGGGCGCCGAGATCCTGAATGCCGTCATTCCTTTCATCGGCATCGCGCTGCTCGGCTTCGCGCTGCTGGCGGTCCTGGTGATGCGCTACATGCGCTTCACCGCCGCCACCATCACTGCCGGCGAGAACCGGCTGCGCTATCTGGCGCTGCACGATCCGCTGTGCGGGCTGCCGAACCGCAACTTCTTCGGCGAGCGGCTCGATCAGATGATCGCCGACGTCAAGGCGCGGCGGCTCGCCGGCGGCGGTGTTCTACATCGACCTCGACCATTTCAAGGACGTCAACGACACGCTCGGCCATCCGATCGGCGACGAACTGATCCGCAACGTCACGCTGCGGCTGTCGCACATCATGCGCAGCGACGACCTCGTGGCGCGACTTGGCGGCGACGAATTCGCGGTGATCACCTCGGCGTCGTCGGAGCACGCGGCGCTGCAGGAGATCGCAGGCCGCATGATCGCCACGCTCTGCGCGCCCTACTCGGTCGGCGGCCATACCATCGTGATCGGCGCCAGCATCGGCATCGCCGTGATCGACCAGCGCTGCGGCGGCTCGGCCGACATCATGCGCTACGCCGACATGGCGCTGTACCGCGCCAAGAACGAGGGCCGCAACCGCGCCTGCATCTACGACGCAGTGATGGACGCCGACCTGTCGCAGCGCAAGCTCGTCGAGCAGGATCTGCGCGAGACCATCGAGAACGACGGTCTCAAGGTGTTCTACCAGCCGATCTTCAACGCCGGCGGCGACAAGGTGGTCGGCGTCGAGGCGCTGGCGCGCTGGCCGCATCCGGTGCGCGGCTTCATCCCGCCCGGCGAGTTCATCCCGATCGCCGAGCACTCCGGCCTCATCATCGAGCTTGGCGCCAAGGTGCTGCGCAAGGCCTGTCTCGACGGCCTGCAGTGGCCGGGCATCACCGTCTCGGTCAACGTCTCGCCGCTGCAGTTCCGCCGGCTCGACTTCGTCAGCATGGTCGAGCGGATCCTCGCCGAGACCGGCTTCGATCCGGCGCGGCTCGAGCTCGAACTCACCGAGTCGACACTGCTCGGCCATGTCGAGAGCGCGGAAGCCGCGATGCTGCGGCTGAAGGCGCTCGGCGTGAAGCTTGCGCTCGACGACTTCGGCACCGGCTATTCGAGCCTGCTGTATCTGCGCCGCTTCCCCTTCGACAAGCTCAAGATCGACCGCAGCTTCGTGCTCAGCATCGAGAAGGCGGCCGACGCCGCCGCGATCGTCCACGCCGTCGTCAGCCTCGGCCGCGGCCTCGGCATGAAGGTGACGGCGGAGGGCGTCGAGACCGCCGAGCAGCACCTGTTCCTGCGCGCCGCGGGCGTGCACTACATGCAGGGCTTCCGGTTCGGGCGGCCGTCGGAAGCCGCCGAGATTGCGACCGCGCATCGCCAAGCCCGGCGTCTATCGCAGCATCGAAGGCGACGCCAAGGCCGCCATCGCGGGCTGAGTTGCGCAGCGATTGCCGGAACGCTAGGGCCCCTTCTGGCCGCCGTCGACGACCAGACAGGCGGCTTCCTCGGGGCCCGTCTGTTTGCAGATGGTCACGCGGCCATGAACCCTGGCCGGACAGCCGAGATCGACGTTTTCCGCAAAACGGGTGCATCCCGAGAAATACGCGCGCAAATCATCCGGAGCCTGGTCGGTCAGCAGAGCAATTCCGGGGTCGGTGGACTGGCCATTCCTTGCGAGACTCGCCGTCAACCGCGAAGAGAAAAAGCGTTCGGTGTTGCCGATCTGCATATAGACCCCGGCGAGCGTAACCTTTTTCTGGGATCGTGCGAGGTCTTTGGCGTCACGCACCAGATCGTCGGTTGAAATGGTCGCGTAGCCGAGCTTGGTATCCGCAGCTTCGAGCTTGGCATCTTCATCGATCTCATCCGGACGGTGCTTTGGTTCGCTCGTTTCCGGCGCCAGCGGTCGCACCTTGCTGTCTTCGTAAAGCAGGCGCCTGAAGTCCTCGCGCTCTTTCGCCGAGCTCACCACCTTGGGTTCACGGGAGGGCGGCGCTTCTCCGGCACGGGCGGCCTGACCGCGCTTGGTGTCCGGTTTCTTTTCGGGCGGCGCATCGGGCTCGGCCGAGGCCGTGACCACCTTTTTCTCTCGGCTTGCAGTCACGATCGCCGCTATCCCGGTGAGGCGGGCCTCCGTCATCTCCAGCACGCAGGATCTTGCTTCAGCGGCGTGCGCCGAACCGCACTTGCTATCGCGCTGCTTGAGCCATCGGCGTTGCTCTTCAGCAAGCGACTTGTCTTTGCCCTGTAGCGCCAAAGCCTGTCGAAGCAATTGCCCCATCCGCGAATCCCATTCGGCGAGCGTCGCGTCCCGGCAGATGGTGCGTTGGACCGCCGTCGATGCCTTGGCGCAGTCAAAGCTTGGAGCAACGCGCCCGACACCCTGCTGCTTGGAAATCGGCGTCGGGGCAGTCGTCGCCGCCGGAGCAGGCAGCGTTTCCACGCTGTCCTGCGCCCCTTCCAGGCACTCGACCCGGCGATCGGTGTCGTCGATCGACAGACAGCGAGCCGCCTCGTCGGGCGACTGCGGCCTTGCTGGCAGGCCGGCGGCCAGCAACAGCGCCGCGCCCACCAAAGCTGCAGGTCCAATGTTGGCGACGGTTCGCATGACCCCCCGGCCCTGATGAGGCAAATCAGGCGACTCAACGCAGGGATGTGGCAAGGCGCTTGAAGTATACCAGCGCCCCCAGGTGTCCGCTTTTGGGGCAGATGCCCGCGCGCCACCCGTCCCCTAGTCGATCTTGATGCCCATCTGGGTGACGATCGGCCGCCACCGCACCAGCTCGCTCTCGACGTATTTCTTGTATTCCGCCGGGCTCGACAGCGGCTCAAGCTCGAACGTGCCGGAGATCAGGTACTCCTGATAGGACTTCACCGCGCAGAGCTTCAGGTTCGCCGCCGACACCGTGCTGACGATCTCCTTCGACACGCCGGCCGGCGCGAACAGGCCGATGAAGTTTGGCGCAACGATATCTGGAAAGCCCTGCTCCACCGCGGTCGGCAGTTCGGGCGCGGCAGCAAGCCGCTTGTGGTGCGTCACCGCCAGCACGCGAAGCTTACCGGCGCGGTGATGCTCGGCCACGATGTTGGTCATCGCCGGCACCAGCGCCGGGATTTGCCCGGCGAGCAGATCGGTCAGCCCGGGGCCTGCGCCGCGATACGGCACGTGAGGGAAATCGGTGATCCCGGCCTTGAGCTTGAACAGCTCGCCGGTGAGATGATTGAGCGAGCCGTGGCCGGCCGAGCCGTAGGACATCTTGCCGGGGTTCGCCTTGATATAGACGATCAGCTCCTTGAGGTCCTTGGCCGGCACCGACGGATGCACGGCGATCGCGAAGGCAGTGACCGCAACCGGCGAGATCGGCTCAAGGTCCTTCAGCGGATCGAAGGTCGGCTTGGTCTTCAGCAGCGCTTCGGTGATGTGGGTGGTGGCGCCGCCGAGCAGCAGCGTGTAGCCGTCCGGGCGCGAATGCGTGGCCTGCGCCGCGCCGACACCGCCGCCGGCGCCGCCGATGTTCTCGATGATGACGGTGCCGAGATAGGGCTTGATGCGGTCGGCCCACGGCCGGCCGATGGTGTCGAACGCACCGCCCGGCGGAAACGGCACGATCAGCCGCACCGGACGATCCGGATAGACGGCCGCGTTGGCCGCACGCGGCAGCGCCTGCGCCGACAGCGCCGCCATTCCACCCAGCACAAGGTCACGTCGCCGCATCGGTTTCCCCCTGCGAATTGGCAACTTCCTCAAGTTGAAGCCAATTGGCCGCCGCGATCAAGGGACCAGGAGGGCGTTGCAGCAACGGCGGCAGGCTCTAGGATGCCGCGCAACATCAATGCGGAGGACATCATGGCGGAGCAGAAGGTTGCCATCGTGACAGGGGCCGGCACCGGCATCGGCAAGGCGGTGTCGCTGGCGCTCGCCAAGGATGGCTATGCCGTGGTGCTGGCCGGCCGCCGCGCCGACAAGCTCGACGAGACCAAGAAGGAAGCCGGCAACGCCAAGACGCTGTCGGTCCCGACCGACGTCAGCGATCCGGAATCGATCAAGGCGCTGTTCAAGCGCGCCAAGGAGGAATACGGCCGGCTCGATCTGCTGTTCAACAACGCCGGCATCGGCAATCCGCCGGTGCCGATGGAGGAGTTGCCGCTGGAGACCTGGAAGAAGGTGGTCGACACCAACCTGACCGGGATTTTCGTCTGCACCCAGGAGGCCATCAAGATCATGAAGGCGCAGACGCCGAAGGGCGGCCGCATCATCAACAACGGCTCCATCTCGGCGCACACGCCGCGGCCACGCGCGGCCGCCTACACCGCGACCAAGCACGCGGTGACCGGCCTCACCAAGCAGACCGCGCTCGATTGCCGGAACGACAACATCCTGTGCAGCCAGATCGACATCGGCAACGCCGCGACGCCGCTGACCGACCGCATGGTGCAGGGCGCCGGCGTGATGCAGCCCGACGGCAGCGATGATGCAGGAGGCGCGCATGAACGCCGACGACGTCGGCCGCGCCGTGGTCTATATCGCCAACCTGCCGCTCGACACCAACGTGCTGTTCATGACGGTGATGGCGAACGGCATGCCGTTCGTCGGCCGCGGCTGATGTTTGCACCGCTTGAGCACTGGCACGAGTTCTACGTGCTGCTCGGCACGGGTGCTGCGGCGCTGGTGGCGCTGCAGTTCGTCGCGGCATCGCTTGGCGCGGGCTACCTCTCGTTCGAAACGGCGGCGGCGTCACGGACCTACATGACGCCGGTGATCGTGCATTTCAGCAGCGTGCTGTTCGCCTGCGCGGCGGGCCTGATCCCCTGGCACCACGCGACGACGTTCGCGCTCAGTCTCGGTGCGGCATCGGCGATCGGCACTGCCTACGCGGTGCATCTGTCGATCAAGGTGCTCCTCGACGGCGGAGAGCACGTCGACTTCGACGACAAGCTTTGTCACGGCGTCCTGCCACCGATCGGCTACGCCATGGGACTGGCATCCGCCGTCCTGTTTTATCTGGACTCGCCCTACGCCGCGGCAGCCCTCGCCGTCGCACTGCTGCTGCTGCTCGGCGTCAATATCCGCAACGCCTGGGACCTGACACTGTTCATGGCGCGCAAGCACACAGCGGCGAAGCAATCGCAACCATCGTGAGGCCCTGATGTCGATTTCGAGGATTGGCGCATCCACCGGCGCATTGCTGCTGACGCTCGCAACCGCACAGGCTCAGGATCGCCTGTTCGACGCCAGCAAGCCCCTGGAAATCGCCGACCAGGGCGCGTTCTCGGTGCCCGGCCGCTACGTCGAGGTCGGCAAGGACACCATCATGGTCGGCCAGATGTTCGTCCAGTATCAGGTGCCCAAGAACAAGACGCGGCCCTATCCGGTCGTGATGATCCATGGCGGCGGCCAGACCGGCATCAACTTCCTTGGCACGCCGGACGGACGACGCGGCTGGGCGGACGATTTCGTCGCCCACGGCTATGCGGTCTATGTCGTCGATCAGTCTGGGCGCGGCCGCTCCGGGTTTTTCACCGACGTCTACGGCAAGACCCGGACGTCGCGGGTCGGCAACGCCACGCAACGCTTCACCTCGCCGGAAACCAGGAAGCTCTGGCCGCAGGCGGAAAAGCACACCCAGTGGCCCGGCAAGGGCGTCCAGGGCGATCCGAGCTTCGACGAGTTCTACGCCACACAGGTCGAGACCATCGGCAATGAGGCGATGATCGAGGAGCTGAACCGAGCCGCCGTGGCGAAGCTCCTCGATCGCATCGGGCCTGCGGTGCTGCTGGTCCACTCCCAGGCGGGCGTGATCGGCTGGAGTGGCGCCGACGAGCGGCCGCAGCTCGTCAAAGGCATCCTCGCCATCGAGCCGAGTGGGCCGCCGATCCAGGAGAACGTCGCCAAGGGTGCGCCGGACTTCTTCGGCGACGGCGCCGTGACGCGGCCGTTCGGCGTGACGCGCGGCCCGATGACGTACGAGCCGCCGGTCAAGGATGCGTCGGAGCTCAAGACCGTGCGGCAGGACAAGCCCGACGCGCCCGACCTGGTGCGCTGCTTCGAGCAGGCCGAGCCCGCGCGGAAGCTCCCGCATCTTGCCGGCATTCCGATCCTGATCCTGACATCGGAGTCCTCGTATCACGCGCCCTACGACCACTGCACGGCGAAGTGGCTGGCGCAGGCCGGCGTCAAGAACGACTTCATCCGGCTGGTCGATCACGGCATCCGCGGCAACGGCCACATGATGATGCTGGAGAAGAACAATCTTGAGATTTCAGCCTTCATCCGAGGTTGGGAGCAGGCTCACGTTCATTGAGATGCTCAATTCGCCAGCGCGGCGTGGATCTGCGCCACCACCGCGGCGCCCTCGCCGATCGCGGCGCCGACCCGCTTGGTCGAGCCGGCGCGCACGTCGCCGATCGCGAACACCCCGGCGACGCTGGTCTCCAGCGGCAACGGCGCGCGGTTGATCGGCTCATCGGTCGGCGCGAAATCGCGACCGGTGATGACGAAGCCCTTGTCGTCGACCGCCACGCGTTTGGCGAGCCAATCGGCGTTCGGATCGGCGCCGATGAACAGGAACAGGTGGCGCAGCGGATGGGTGGTGACGTTGCCCGAGTCGAGGCCGAGGAATGTCGCCTTGGCGAGCGCCCCGGTCTCGTCGGCTTCGAGGCCGATCACCTCGGCGCCGGTGTAGAGCGACACGTTCGGCAGCGCCTTGATGCGGTCGATCAGGTATTTCGACATCGTCGCTTCAAGCGGCCTGCGCACGCCCAGATGCACGTGCTTGACCTTCGGCGCCAGGAACACCACCGCCTGCCCCGCCGAATTGCCGCCGCCGACCAGCGCGATCTCCTCGCCCTCGCAGAGCTTGGCCTCGACCGCCGACGCCCAATAGGAAACGCCGGCGCCCTCGAAATCGGCGACGTTTGGAATGTTCGGCTGCCGGTAGCGCGCGCCGGAGGCGACCACCACGGTGCGGCCGCGGACGCTGCGGCCGTCCGTCAGTTCAAGCCGCAGCGGATCGTGCGGCCGCCGCGCCGGGCCGCCGCAGTCGAGGTGCGACACCTCCAGCGGAATGGCGACCTGGGCGCCGAACTTCTGCGCCTGGCTGAATGCCCGGCCGGCCAGCGCCAGTCCCGAGATGCCGGTCGGGAAACCGAGATAGTTCTCGATCCGCGCCGACGCGCCGGCCTGGCCGCCGAACGAGCGGCAATCCAGTGCCAACACCGACAGGCCTTCGGATGCGGCGTAGACCGCGGTGGCAAGGCCCGCCGGTCCGGCGCCGACCACGACCACGTCGAAGACGACATTGGTGTCGATCTCCGGCGTCAGACCGAGGCACATGCCGGCCGCGGCATTGGTCGGCCGCTTCAGCACGGTGCCATTCGGGCAGACCATCAGCGGCATCTCGTCGGGCTGCACTCCGGTCCGCTCCACCAGGGCGCGCGCCTCTTCGTCGGTCGCCACGTCCAGCACGGCGCAGGGGTAGCCGTTGCGGGACAGGAAAGTTCTGCAAGCGCAACAGGTCCGGCGTCCCCGGCTGGCCGATCAGCACCGATCCCGCGCCGCCGTCCTGGATCAGCGCGACGCGGCGCAGGATGAAGGCGCGCATCAGCGTCTCGCCGAGCTCAGCCGAGCCGATGATCAGTGCGCGGATATGATCGGCGGTGAACGGCAGCGCCGTGCAGCCCTGCGGCCCGGCATGACCGGCGGCAAGCGTGCCGCGGCCCGACAGCTCGCTCATCTCGCCGGTGAACTGGCCGGCGCCCATGCTGGTGATCGGCGCCTCGCGGTTGAGGCCATCGCGGCGCGTGATCGCGATTTCGCCCTTGAGCACGAGCCAGGCCGGCGCGTGCCGCTCGCCGACCAGAAAGATCGTCTCGCCGGGCGCGAACGTCCGCGCCGGGCCGCTGGCGAAGCGCCTGGCGGTCTCCACCTGTCCCGCATCGAGGACCGGAAAAATCTGCTCGCGGCGGTTTTCGATCAGCGACATCAATCCCCCGAGAGTTCGGCCGACCTCATCAGTCGAGCGCCGTGACCCTGATCTGGGAACCGCTCCGCACTTTTGCCAGCGCCTTCACGTCGCCCAGCGCCTTGGCGAAGATGTTGCAAGGGCTCGCCAGCCGGCATTCGTCGCCCTTGGAGATCGGCGTGCGGCCGAAGCCCAGCGCAATCGCCGGGCCCTCCGGCCAATAGGCGATCTCGCCCGGCGTGACCACGGCGCGAGCATCGGCCTCGCGCTTCACCCGGACCGGTATCTCGAAATAGACCTCCTCACCCCAGGTCAGCGCCCGCCCCTCGATCGGCAGCGCCTCGGCGATCGCCTGCGCGGTCGGCGTGTCGGCAAGCTCGGCATCGAGCGTCAGCGTGCCGAAATCGAAGCGGATGCGCGGCATCGGTCTTCCCTCACGTGATGGCGTTCAGCGTATCATGGCCGGGGGGTTGGGGGATTCGATGCAGAACCTGCAATCGGCGTTGGGGGTCGTCGCGCTGATCGCGTTCGCCTGGGCGATCAGCGAGAACCGCCGCGCGGTGTCGCCGCGGCGCGTCGCGGTCGGCCTCCTCATCACGCTCGTCATGGCCGCGCTGTTCCTCAAGGTGCCGCCGGTCACCGCCGCGATCGGCTCGGCCAACCACCTGATCGATGCCATCGCCGAAGCAAGCCGCGCCGGCACCTCCTTCGTGTTCGGCTATCTCGGCGGCGGCCCGCTGCCGTTCGAATTGAAATCACCCGGCAACGAGTTCGTGCTGGCCTTCAGCGCGCTGCCGATCGTGCTGGTGATGAGCGTGCTCACCACGCTGCTGTTCTACTGGGGCATCCTGCCGCCGATCATCAAGGGCTTCTCCGTCGCGCTCAACCGCACCATGGGCGTCGGCGGCGCGGTCGGGCTTTCCACCGCCGCCAACATCTTCGTCGGCCATGTCGAGGCGCCGCTGTTCATCCGGCCTTATCTGGCGAAACTCTCGCGCAGCGAATTGTTCGTGGTGATGACCGGCGGCATGGCCGGCATCGCCGGCACCGTGCTGGTGCTTTACGCGCAATTCCTCCGCGACGCCGTGCCCGACGCCGCCGGCCACCTCATCATCGCCTCGGTGCTGGGCGCGCCGGTCGCGGTGATGATCGGCCAGATCATGGTGCCCGACGAGGCCGACACCCGCACCGACTCGCTCGACATCACCGAAAAGGTCGCCGAGAGCACGGTCGACGCCATCGCCACCGGCGCCACGGCGGGGCTGGCGCTGCTGCTCAACATGATCGCCATGCTGATCGTGTTCGTCGCCCTGGTGCACCTCGTCAACGCCATGCTCGGCGTGCTGCCTCCGCTCGGCGGCGAGCCGATCACCCTGCAGCGCATGCTCGGCCTCGTCATGGCGCCGGTGTGCTGGCTGATCGGCATTCCCTGGGCGCAGGCGCCCGCCGCGGGCGCGCTGATGGGGATCAAGACCGTGCTGAACGAGCTGATCGCCTACCTGGAGCTTTCGAAGCTGCCGCCCGGCACGCTCGATCCGCGCTCGCGGCTGATCATGCTCTACGCCATGTGCGGCTTCGCCAACTTCGGCAGCCTCGGCATCATGATCGGCGGCTTGACGGTGATGGCGCCGGAGCGAAGGAGCGACATCATCTCGCTCGGCATGAAGTCGATCGTGTCGGGGACGATCTCGACGTTGCTGATGGGCGCCGTGGTAGGCCTGCTGAACTAGCGGAACAAGGCTGAACAGCGCTTCAGGGTTTCATGAGTGCAAGTTCATCTACTTGTCACATTTGTAATTAGGGAAGCGGGCATGCCCGCACTACATCAACGCGGCCAACGACCAGCGGCGACAATGGATGTCCGGTGAACCCACAACGCGCCCATGATGGCCTGAGCATCGGCGAGCTTTCGCGTCGCACCGGAGTGAACATCGAGACCATCCGCTACTACGAGCGGATGGGTGTGATGCCTCATCCGCCGCGGACGCAGGGTGGCCGCCGCGCCTACGGACCCGACGGGATGCAAACGCTGGCTTTCATCAAGCGCGCCCGCGAGCTCGGCTTCTGCCTCCACGATATTCGCGAGCTGCTGTCGATCCGGCATGCCGAGCAACGCTGCACGGACGCCAAGGTGATCGCCGACCGGCACCTGGACGGCATGCGCTCGAAAATGCGGAACCTGATGGAATTGGAACGGATCCTCGCCGACGCGGTGGCGCGTTGCCCCGGCAAGAGCGCCGACGACTGCACCATACTGGAACTGCTCGAAAAATAGGGCCGATCCCGCCCCTGGTATCCGGCTGTGGTGACGTTGTTGAATTGCGGTCACACTCGCTGGCAAACGAACGCCTTCCACCGGACCATCCACAGTCGAGGCTTGTTGAGGGGTCCGGCCGATTGCTAGGGGTTCCCTGCGAAACGGGCGGGACGATTCCAATGCCATCGGCGGATCACTACCAAGCCAAGGCGATAAAATGCCGTGAATGGGCGCGGAACGCGCTCACGTCGAGCGAGCGCGACGATTGGGTCAAGCTTGCCGCCGAGTGGGATGCGCTGGCGATGGAGGCCAATCCGTCCGGCCATCTGCCGTGGAAGGTGCAAGCGGCCTGAGCCGGCGCGCGCCCTAGTAGCGCAGCTCGGAATCGAACAGCAGCCGCCGGGCGTTCTTCGGGATATAGAACTCCTGCACATAGGCGACGTCGCCGCCGGCCGTATAGGCGGTGGCCTTCATCACTAGCTCCGGCCGCGGCGAAAGCTTCATCTCCCGCCACACCTTTGCATCAGCCAATGCGATGGTCTGGGTGATGCGGGCGATCGGCATGCCGATCTCCTTCAGCAGCACCGCCTTGAAGTTGGCGGTCTCGACCTTTGCGCGCGGCAGCCGCACCAGGGGCTTCGCGATCGCGCTCGAGGTGAAGAACCGGCTGACGATCTCGAACTCGTCATTGATCGAGATGGCGCGGTCGATCCGCACCACCTTGACGTTCTTGCCGAACAGCGCGGCCCAGCGCCGGTCCTCGGTCGCCACCTTGTGGCCGAGGATGCGCGGATAGATCGGCAGGATTTTTCCATCGTCGTCGAGGAACCGGCAGTGCCAGGGGTCCGACATCTGCCGCTGCGCCGGCGCGACGAAGCTGCCGCGGCCCCGCGAGCGCACCACGAGGCCGTTCTTGACCAGCTCGCCGTAGGCCTTCTGCACGGTGCCGAGGCTGTACGGCAGCACGTCGGCAAGCTCGGCCTCGGTCGGCAGCCGCATTCCCGGCGTCCAGTCGCCGCCGGAGATCGCGCCGACGATGGCGTCGCGCAGCGCCTGGTATTTCAAACCGGGCTCGGACTGCTCGGCGAGGCGGGCCTGGATCGCGTCGATCATGCGTTCACTTCACCTTGACGCCGGTGAGCTGGACGATCTTTTTGTATTTAACCGATTCCTCGTGGATGAAGTCGCGGAACTGCTCGGGCGTGTTGCCGACCGGCACGGCAGCCTGGGTCTCCAGCACCTCGCGGACCTTGGCGTCCTTCAGCGCCTCGATCGCGACCTTGGCCACCTTGTCGAGGATCGCCTGCGGCGTGCCGGTCCGCGCCAGCAATCCGAACCAGTTGGTGAAATCGAAGCCCTCGAAGCCCTTGGTCTCCGACAGCGCCGGCACGTTGGGGAACGCCGGCGAGCGCTTGGCCGAGGTGACCGCGATGGCCTTCAGGTTGCCGGACTTCAGGAACGGCACCACCGGCGGCATGCCGGAAATCGTCAGCTTGACGTGACCGCTGACCGCATCGGAGACGGCAGGCGCCGCCCCGCGGTAGGGAATGTGCACGAGCTTGGTGCCGGCCAGCGTGTTGATGTATTCGCCGGCCAGGTGGTGCGAGGAGCCCGTCCCCGGCGAGGAGAAATCGACGCTCTGCGATGTCGCAAGCTTGACCAACTCGGCCGCGTTGTTGGCCGGAAAGGTCGGATGCGCGGCCAGCACCAGCGGCGTCCAGGCCAGCAGCGTGATCGGCGTCAGATCCTTGAGCGGATCGTACGTCATATCGGCGAACAGGTTTTGGTTGAGCGCGATCTCGGCGGGTGAAGCCACCAGCAGCGCATAACCATCGGCCGGACCCTTGGCGACAAACTGCGCGCCGATCATGCCGCTCGCGCCGGTCTTGTTCTCGACGATGAAGTTCTGGCCGAACGCTTCGCCGAGCTTGATCGACAGCACGCGCGCCACCAGATCGGTGCCGCCGCCGGCGGCATAAGGCACGACGACGTGGACCGGCCGGTCCGGCCAATCCTCCGCGGATGCCGCGACGGGGCCGAGCAGCAGGCTTACGCCGACGATCACAAGACGCAGCATGGCCAATCTCCCTTGCCGGTGAATTGCTGGCCGGCCGGCGCCACCCCTCTAGTCCCCCGATGTCGCCGGCCGGCGGCGCTCTTGTCGGCGCCACAGCATTACTCTAGAGTATAATACTCTATAGTATCAAGCCGGCCGGAGGCGCGATTGAAACCGCAGAACCTGCTAATCATCATGTCGGACCAGCACAGCCGCGGCGCGCTCGGCTGTTACGGCCACCCGATCGTGCAGACCCCGCAGCTTGATCGCCTGGCGGCGCGCGGCACCCGCTTCACCGCGTGCTGGACGCCCTCGCCGGTCTGCATCCCGGCGCGCGCCTCGTTCGCCACCGGCAAGTACATCCACCAGATCGGTTTCTGGGACAACGCCGATCCCTACGACGGCTCGATCCCGAGCTGGCATCACAAGCTGCGCGAGGCCGGCCACCAACGGTCTCGATCGGCAAGCTGCATTTTCGCTCCGACGAGGAGGACAACGGCTTTTCCGAAGCCATCATCCCGATGCACGTCGTCGACGAGAAAGGCGACCTGCTCGGCCTGATCCGCGACGACCTGCCGGTGCGCGGCGCCGCCTACAAGATGGCGAAGATGGCGGGACCGGGCGAATCCGTTTACACGCAATACGACCGCGACATCGCCGCGCGCGCGCAGGTCTGGCTGCACCAGGAGGCCGGCAAGCACACCGACAAGCCGTGGGTGCTGTTCGTGTCGTTCGTCGCGCCGCACTATCCGCTGACCGCGCCGCCGGAGTATTTCTACCGCTACTACAACGATCCGAACCTGCCGATGCCGCTTTTCTATGGCGAGAACGAGCGGCCGCACCACCATCCGTTCATCGCCGACTATGCGCGCGCCTTCAACTTCGACGACTATTTCGAAACGCCGGACGACGTGCGCCGCGCGGTCGCCGGCTACTTCGGCCTGTGCAGCTTCATGGACGAGCAGGCCGGCAAGGTGCTCGGCGCGCTCGAAGCCGCAGGGCTCGCCGGAAATACCCGCGTGATCTACACCAGCGACCACGGCGACGCCGTCGGCAAGCGCGGGCTGTGGGGCAAGTCCACGCTCTACGAGGAAACCGTCGGCGTGCCGCTGATCGTCGCCGGCGACGCCATCCCGAAGGGTCGCGTGGTCGACACGCCGGCCGACCTGGTCGACATCTATCCGTTCATCATGGAATGCGTCGGCGAAACCGGCCCGAAGATGATCGAGCCCGACCTCCCCGGCGTTTCGATCGCGCGCCTCGCCGCGGGCGAGCAGCCCGACCGCACCGTGCTCAGCGAATATCACGGCATGGGTTCGACCACCGGCGCCTTTGCCATCCGCAGCGGCCGCTTCAAGTACATCCACTACGTCAAATACACCCCGCAGCTTTTCGATCTCGAGGCCGATCCCGACGAGGCCAACGACCTGATCGCCGATCCCCGCTATGCGGCGCTCCGCGACGCCTGCGAGAAGAAGCTTCGCGCGCTGCTGTCGCCGGAGGCGGTCGACGCCCAGGCCAAGAAACGCCAGGCCGAGCAATTGGAGCGCTACGGCGGCCGCGAGGCGGTGATCGCCCGCGGCGATCTTGGCTTTTCGCCGCCGCCCGGCATCCGGGCCGAATTCCAGTAACGGCGCGGCTGCGCCACACCGCGAAACAGGATAAACTGGCGGCATGGAAGACCGCATCGCCGAACCGTTGCCGCTGCCCGCCACCGCCAAGGATGGCCCGCAAGTAAGCTGGCGTGACTTGCGCGAATGGGTGGCGCTGATCGAGCGGAACGGCGAGCTGCAGCGCGTCGGCAAGGAGGTCTCCGCCGACGAGGAACTTGCCGCCATCACCTACATGGCGACGCGGAGCGAAAAGGCGCCGGCAATGCTGTTCGAGAACATCGCCGGCGACAAATCCGGCTCGCGCGTGCTCGCCAACATGCTGGGCTCTAGCAAGGAGCGCTACGCGCTCGCGGTCGGCCTCGATCCGGACCTGTCGATCGCCGAGATGATCGCGGAATCCCGCACCATCATGAACCGCAAGATCGCGCCGGTGCGGGTGCCCAAGTCGAAGGCGCCGGTCAACGAGGTGGTGCTGCGCGGCGACGACATCGACCTGACAAAATTCCCCTCCCCCAAGTTCTGGCCCGGCGACGGCGGTCGCTACATCGGCACCGGCGACATCACGCTGACCGCCTCGCCCGACACCGGCCGCATCAACGTCGGCTGCTACCGGCAGATGCTGCACGGCCCGCGCCGCGTCGGCATGTACTGTTCGCCCGGCAAGCATGGCTCGCTCGATCGCGAGGGCTGGTGGAAGCGCGGCAAGCCCTGCGAGGTGGTGGTCGCCTACGGCATCGATCCGGTGCTGTTCATGCTGGCGGCGCAGGTGTTCGGCTCCAAGGAATCCGAGTTCGACGTGGCCGGCGGCATGATGGGCCGCGGCATCGAACTGACCGACGCCGAGACCGTCAGTCTTCCCATCCCGGCGCAGGCCGAGCTCGTCATCGAAGGCACCGTCCGCGAAGGCGACGTGCTGCCGGAGGGCCCGCTCGGCGAGTTCACCGGCTATTACGGCCGCGAGCGCTCGCCGCAGCCAGTGATCGAGGTCACCGCCCTGCACTATCGAAAGTCGCCGATTCTCACCGCCGCGCTGATGGCGAAATATCCGTCCTGCGAGATCGGCGCTTATTACGCCATCATGCGCTCGGCGCGCGTCCTCGACGACCTCGAACGCATCGGCGTGCCGGGCGTGGTCGGCGCCTACGCGCATCCCGCCGCGGCGTCGGGCTGGGGCATCGTCGTGGTTTCACTTCAACAACAATACGCCGGCCACGCCGCGCAGGTGCTGGCGCTCGCCGCGCAATGCCCGGCCGCGGCCTACTTCACCAAGTGGATCATCGCCGTTGACGACGACGTCGACCCGACCGACTGGAACGAGGTGATGTGGGCGCTGTCGACGCGCTGCCATCCGTCCGAGGACATCGACATCCTGAAGAAGACCTGGTCGACCGGCCTCGACCCGAGTCAGTTCGAGATGGAGCGGCGGCCGTATGGCTCGAAGGCGCTGATCGACGCCTGCAAGCCGCACCGGCATCTGAAGAGCTTCCCGGCGACGACGCTACTCCGCCGCGAGGTCTATGACCGCGTATCCGCACGCTGGACCGAGCTTGGCTTCTCCGACCCGCCGCCGCGCCTGACGAATTTTCACAAGGACTAGCGAACGTCCCGCTAGTTCAACCTGAACTCGCCGTCGATCGCCTTCAGCTCTGCCGGCTTGATCAACCGCGAGTGCGCCACCATCACCGAATGCAGCGGCCCCTCCAGCTTCTCCATCCAGAACTCCAGGAAGCGTTGCAGCTCGGGAAACTTCGGGAACAGGTCGTAGTTCTGCCAGACGTAGGTCTGCAGCAGCCACTTGTGGTCCGGGCGGCGGTAGAGGATTTGCGCGGTGGTCAGCCCGTAGCCACCGATCTGCTTTTGGAAGTCTTTGGACGCGACTTGCTTGGTAGCCAGCTCTTTCAGCGCCATGGTCCGAATCTCCAGCTCCGGCACCTTCGATTGTGTGCCCGTGGTCGGCCATGACAAGCTCAAAGATTGAAATATGTTCCTGTTTTCAAGGCATTAGCAGCATTAGGTCAGGACTGCTGACAGGCTGTGAGCGACCGCAACTTTGCTGCTAGCAGTCATCTTCCATGAGTGCTAAAAAACCCTCGTTGCCCTCTTGATGGAGGGTATCGGACGCCTATGTGGCGGTCTTGGGGTGCCTCGGGGGAAACTTGCGGGCACCCTTTGATCAAAATGATCAGTTTGAACAAGTAGATGGAGGATACCATGAAGTTCCGCCCGCTTCACGACCGCGTTGTCGTCAAGCGCATCGACGCCGAGGCGAAGTCCGCCGGCGGCATCATCATTCCCGACACCGCCCAGGAGAAGCCGTCCCAGGGTGAGGTCACCGCCGTCGGCCCCGGTGGCCGCGACGAAGCCGGCAAACTCATTCCGATCGACATCAAGGTTGGCGACCGCGTGCTGTTCGGCAAGTGGTCGGGCACCGAGGTCAAGATCGACGGCCAGGATCTCCTGATCATGAAGGAGTCCGACATCATGGGCATCGTCGAAGAGACTGTGGCCAAGAAGAAGGCCGCTTAATCACCCTCAATTTTCAGAACTCACGGAGTTAAACCACAATGGCTGCCAAGGAAGTTAAATTCTCCGTCGACGCGCGCGACAAGATGCTGCGCGGCGTCGACATTCTCGCCAACGCCGTCAAGGTGACGCTCGGCCCGAAGGGCCGCAACGTCGTCCTCGACAAGTCGTTCGGCGCGCCTCGCATCACCAAGGACGGCGTCACCGTCGCCAAGGAGATCGAGCTCGAAGACAAGTTCGAGAACATGGGCGCCCAGATGGTGCGCGAAGTCGCCTCGAAGTCCTCGGACTTCGCCGGTGACGGCACCACCACCGCCACCGTCCTCGCCCAGGCGATCGTCAAGGAGGGCTCCAAGTCGGTTGCGGCCGGCATGAACCCGATGGACCTCAAGCGCGGCATCGACCTCGCGGTCGAGCACGTCGTCGAGGAGCTCAAGAAGAACTCCAAGAAGGTCACGTCGAACGCCGAAATCGCCCAGGTTGGCACCATCTCCGCCAACGGCGACAAGGAAATCGGCGACTTCCTCGCCAAGGCGATGGAAAAGGTCGGCAACGAGGGCGTCATCACGGTCGAGGAGGCCAAGAGCCTTGAGACCGAGCTCGACATCGTCGAGGGCATGCAGTTCGACCGCGGCTACATCTCGCCGTACTTCGTCACCAATGCCGACAAGATGCGCGTCGACATGGAAGACGCCTACATCCTGATCTACGAGAAGAAGCTGTCGGGTCTCCAGGAGCTGCTGCCGCTGCTCGAGTCGGTGGTGCAGACCTCGAAGCCCCTCGTCATCATCGCCGAAGACGTGGAAGGCGAAGCGCTTGCCACCCTCGTCGTCAACAAGCTCCGCGGCGGCCTCAAGGTCGCGGCAGTGAAGGCTCCGGGCTTCGGCGATCGCCGCAAGGCGATGCTGCAGGACATCGCCGTCCTGACCGGCGGCCAGGCGATCTCGGAAGATCTCGGCATCAAGCTCGAGAACGTGACGCTTGCCATGCTCGGCAAGGCCAAGAAGGTGATGATCGACAAGGAAAACTCCACGATCGTCAACGGCGCCGGCAAGAAGTCCGACATCGAAGCTCGCATCGCGCAGATCAAGGCGCAGATCGAGGAGACCACCTCCGATTACGACCGCGAGAAGCTCCAGGAGCGCCTGGCCAAGCTCGCGGGCGGCGTCGCGGTGATCAAGGTCGGCGGCGCCACCGAGGTCGAGGTGAAGGAGCGCAAGGATCGCGTCGATGACGCGATGCATGCGACCCGCGCCGCGGTCGAGGAAGGCATCCTGCCGGGCGGCGGTGTCGCCCTGCTCCGTGCCAGCGAGGGCCTGAAGAAGCTTCGCTCCGGCAACGATGACCAGAAGACCGGCATCGAGATCGTCCGCAAGGCGCTTTCGACTCCGGCCCGCCAGATCGCCCTGAATGCAGGCGAGGACGGCTCGATCATCGTCGGCAAGGTCTTGGAGAACTCCACGTACTCCTTCGGCTTCGACGCGCAGAGCGGCGAATACGTCGACATGATGAAGAAGGGCATTATCGACCCGACCAAGGTCGTGCGTGCAGCACTTCAGAATGCCGCTTCGATCGCGGGCCTGCTCATCACCACCGAGGCGATGGTTGCCGAGGCGCCGAAGAAGTCCGGAGCCGGCGGCGGCATGCCGCAGATGCCGGGCGGCGGCGGCATGGACTTCTAAGTCCAGCCACCCAACGAAATGCGAAGGCCCGGGAGCGATCCCGGGCCTTTTGCTTTGCGGCTTTCCCGTCACCCTGAGGTGCGAGGCGCGCTTGCGCCGAGCCTCGAAGGGCGACGGCCCGAGCGCTGCAACCCGGGGCCGATCATCCTTCGAGGCGCGCAAGAAAGAGCGCGCACCTCAGGATGACGGAGCCGGCGTGAGCACAAGCAAGAAAGCTACCCGCCGAACTCCTCGTGATTGAAATAAAACATGCTGAGGCAAGTGTCCTCGTGGCGCGCACCGAGATAGACCTCAAGGATCGTCAGCCGCAGCCAGGCCGGCTTGCCCGGCGGAAACTTGATCTCCTGCATCGCCTTGGTGTCCTTCAGCGTCACGATCTTCGAGAAGCCCCCGCTGGTCTCGATCTTGGCCCGCTTCACCCGTCCGTTGGCCTGGAACGTGTCGGCCGACTTGGCGTAGCCGTTGACGATCATCATGGTGCCGACCTTCTCCGGCGGCTTCTGGTACACGGTAATGGTCTGGCCGATGCCCGGCCCCGGCACGCCTTCGCACCAGGCGGCGCTCTCGTCGGAACCGCCGACACGATCCGGGCCGTAGCTGTTGCCGCCCTGCGACGACAGGGCGCTGCTCTCGCAGGTCCGCGTGTTGGCGTACTGGCCGCTCAGCTCGGAGCACACTTCGGCGGCGGCCGCAGCATTGCTGGCTGCAATCGTTGCAAAACACGTTAAGAGATACGCCATTGCACGGTGAAGTCGCATGAGCCCCCTCGATCGCACAAGCCTAGCGCGGGGGCCGCAAAAGAAACGACCACAAATGAGAGGGTGCGCGTTCATCCGGCGTCACCCGATCATCGTGGCCGCTGGGCGACGGAACACGGTACACTCCGTCGCCACTTGCGCCATTGTATGCCATAGCCATGTGACATCGGAATGACTCAGCAAAGCCACATCAGGATTGGGATCGGCGGCTGGACCTTCGCGCCTTGGCGCGGGCTGTTCTATCCGAAGGGCCTGCCGCACGCGAAGGAGTTGTCCTACGCCGCCGAGCGGCTGACCTCGATCGAGGTCAACGGCACCTTCTACCGGACGCAGTCGCCCGCCACTTACCGTAAATGGGCGAGCGAGGTGCCGGACGGTTTCGTGTTCTCGATCAAGGGCTCACGCTACGTCACCAACCGCCGCGTGCTCAGCGAGGCCGGCGAGTTGATCGAGCGCTTCCTTGGCTCGGGCGTCACCGAGCTTGGCAACAAGCTCGGTCCCCTGCTCTGGCAGTTCGCCCCGTTCAAGAAATTCGACCCGGCCGATTTCGCCGCCTTCCTTGAATTGCTGCCGGAGAAGTTTGACGGCCATAAGCTGCGCCACGTCGTCGAGGTGCGCCACGACAGCTTCAAGTCGCCGGAGTTCATCGCGCTGCTGCGCAAGCACAACGTTGCCGTCGTCTACACCGACCACGACACTTATCCGAACATCGCCGACGTCACCGCCGACTTCGTTTACCTGCGGCTGCAGCAGGGCGAGGACAGCGTCGAGACGGCGTATCCCGCGAAGGAAATCAACGCCTGGGCCAAGCGTCTCGACGGCTGGTCGCAAGGCAAGCAGCCGGCGGATTTGCCGGTGGTCGATGCCAAGGCCAAGCCAAAGGCCGCGCCGCGCGACGTGTTCGCCTATGTGATCCACGAGGGCAAGGTGCGGGCGCCGGCTGCGGCGATGGCGCTGATCGAAAGGTTGAAGGAGTAGGCGATGGCGAAAAAAGCAAAGACCAAAGCCAAGAAGACGGCCAAGACCAAAGCCCAGCCAAAACCGAAAACAAAATCCGCCGCCAAGCTGTTCACCATCGGCTACGAGAAGGCCAAGCCCGCGGCCGTCATGGCGGAGCTCAAGCGCGCCAAGGTCAAGCTGCTGGTCGACACA
Source organism: uncultured Alphaproteobacteria bacterium (assembly GCA_963785665.1). GTDB lineage: Bacteria > Pseudomonadota > Alphaproteobacteria > Rhizobiales > Xanthobacteraceae > Z2-YC6860. The sequence continues at coordinate 155,985 of CAWAWF010000003.1, read as the reverse complement.
AGGGCCGTCGCGGCTTCACGCAAGCCCGGCTTCTCGAAGAAGCAGCTCGCCGCCGGTCTCGACGACGAGGGCATCGCCTACCTGCACCTGCAAAAGCTCGGCACCCCCGACGAGGGCCGCGTGGCGGCTCACACCGGCCACATGGACGTGATGTGGCGGATCTACGCCAAGCACCTCAAGACCGATGGCGCCATCGAGGCGATGGACGAGTTGGTCTCGATCGTGAAGTCCGGCCAGTCGGTCTGCCTGCTGTGCTTCGAGCGTGACAAGAACTGCTGCCACCGCTCGCGCATCGCCGAGATCGTCCAAGAGCGGACCGGCGCCGCCGTCGTCGATCTGGTGCCGACGCTGTTCTGAGTTTCTCAGCCACCCATCCGATCCCTCCCCGCCGGCGTTTCGCCGTAGGCAGAGCCTGCCTAATACGCAATTCTGCGTAGACAGGCCGTTTTATACGCGTTTAGGCTGTGGGCGTGGGCTGTCTCGCCCAGGGGCCGGGGGCCTCGATGCGTTGGCGTGCGTGTTTTGTTGCGTGTTTTACTGCCGCAGCGCTCGGTTTCGCGGCCGGCAACGCATTGGCGCAATCCGAGGATGAGGACCAGGACAGCCACATCCTGGCCGCGTTCGCCCACCCGGCCGCCGACCAGCCCGCGCCGCCCCCGCCAATGCCATCCCTGCCAGCCGAAGACCCGGCGCGGTTTCTGCTGTTCGCCACCACCGACATCTGGCGCGAGGGCGGCTTCGCCTACGGCGGCGTGCTGTGGGCGCCGACCGGCCTCGACCGCGACGGCCCGGTGCTCAAGCTGATGTTCGGCGGCGGCCTCTATCAGTACAACTCCGGCGCTCTCGGCAATGTCACCGTGGTCGGGCGTGAGCCAGCGCCGCGGTCCTGCCCGGCTGGCGGTTCGTGCGCGACAACGTCACCGTCACATTGTTCCTCGGCTACGATCGCCAAGCCCACCGGCTGACACCTGACGATCCGTCCGCCGGCTTGCGCGGCGGCTACAATGGCGTGCGGACCGGCTTCGAGTTCTGGTACCAGCCCATCCCCTGGGCGATGGTCGCGGCCGACGCCTCGGTGTCCTCGATCGGACCGAGCTACAACGTGCGCCTCGCCACCGGCATCCGCGCCTTCGATGCTTTCTATGTCGGCCCGGAGGTGCAGGCGTTCGGCGCCGACAGCAACTACCGCTAGCTCCGTGCCGGTCTGCACGTCACCGGATTGCGCACCGGGTCGGTGGAGTCGTCAGCGGGCGCCGGCTTCGCGAGCGACAGCGACGACCACAGCGGCGCCTACGGCAAACTCGGCGTGCTGACGCGCCGCTAGTCGAGCGTGCGGCGGAAGCGCGTCACGGCAATCGTCATCGCTACCAGCATCAGGCCTGCCAGCGCCCACGTGTCGTAGTGCAGGTCGGCCAAGGTTGAGCCCTTGAGCATGATCGAGCGCACGATCCGGATGTAATGCGTGAGCGGCAGCCATTCGCTGAACCACTGCGCCCAGATCGGCATGCCGGCGAACGGGAACAAGAAGCCCGACAGCAGCATGTTCGGCAGGAAGAACATCATCGCCATCTGGATGGCCTGGAGCTGGTTCTGCGCCAAGGTCGAGAAGGTGTAGCCGACCGCGAGATTGGTGGCGATGAAGAGCGTCGACAGCGCGGCCAGCAGGAACAGGTTGCCGACGATCGGCACCCCGAACAGCAACACGCCGGCGGCCACGATCAGCGCCGCCTGGAAGAACCCGATCAGCACATAGGGCACGATCTTGCCGAGCATGATCTCCAGCGGCGTGATCGGCATCGACAACAGGCTCTCCATGGTGCCGCGCTCGACCTCGCGGGTCACCGACAGCGCGGTGAAGATCAGCATGGTCAAGGTCAGGATGGTGCCCATCAGGCCCGGCACGATGTTGAGCTGCGTTGACGCCGCCGGGTTGTAGCGGGCGTGAGTGACGATCTCGAACGGTGGCGCTTCGTTGTCCGGAATGGCGCGATCGTTGCGGAGTGCCATGGTCACGATGCTGTTGACCACGGCGAGCGCCGTCGAGGTCGCCACCGGATCGGTGGCGTCCGCCGCCACCAGCAGCGCCGGCTTGTCGCCGCGCCGCAGCGCGCGTTCGAAGCCGCGCGGCACCTCGATGGCGAACAGCACCTCGCCGGACTGCAGCACGCGGTCGAACTCGGCCTCGTCGCGGACCTGCCGGGTGACCTTGAAATATTTGGTGTTCTCCAGCGCCTTGAGGATGGTGCGCCCGACGTCGCTGCTCTCCTGCAGCAGCACCGCCGTCGGCAGGTCCCGCGGCTGATTATTGATTGCATAGCCGAACAGCAGAAGCTGCATCAGCGGCAAGGTGACGATGGTGGCGAAGGTGATGCGGTCGCGGCGGAGTTGGACGAACTCCTTGCGGATCATCGCCCCGACCCGCCGCCAGAAGCCGCGGCGCAACTGGTCCGAGAGGAGGCTCATGCCATATTGTCCTTGGCCTGCGCCATCAGTCCGATGAAGACGTCTTCCAACGACGCATCGATCGGCTTCCAGTGCAGCTTCGGATCGTCGCGGTGCGCGGCGATCGCCGCCTCCAGCGCCGCGCGGTCGCGGCCGGATACGTGCAGGCTCGTTCCGAACGGCGCCACGCTGTCGATGCCGGGCCGCTTTTCCAGCTCAGCGGCCAGCGCCGTGAGGTTCTCGCCGGTGACGCTGTAGGTGGCGAGGTTGGATTGCTTGATCACCTCATCCACCGTGCCGTGCGCCAACAGCTCGCCGTAGGCGATATACGCGATCTCGTGGCAGCGCTCGGCCTCGTCCATGTAGTGGGTCGACACCAACGCGGTCAGCCCCTTGGCAGCCAGCGCATGGATCTCGTTCCAGAACTCGCGCCGCGCCTTCGGATCGACGCCGGCCGTCGGCTCGTCGAGCAGCAGAAGCTGCGGCTCCGGCAGGGTGCAGGCGCCGAGCGCCAGACGCTGCTTCCAGCCACCCGACAACAGCCCCGCGATCTGGTTCTCGCGGCCGGTCAGGCCGAGATGCTCGATCATGTCGCGCACCGCCTTGCCCGGCTGCGGCATGCCGTAGATGCTGGCGACGAACTCCAGGTTCTCCTTCACCGACAGGTCCTGGTAGAGACTGAAGCGCTGCGTCATGTAGCCGATCTGGCGCTTGATCCTCTCGGTCTCGGTGCGGATGTCGTAACCCAGGCAAGTGCCGGTGCCTTCGTCGGGCGTCAGCAAGCCGCACAGCATGCGGATGGTGGTGGTCTTGCCGGAGCCGTTCGGTCCGAGGAAGCCGTAGATGGTGCCGCGCTTCACCTGCAGCGAGAGGTCGCGCACCACGGCGCGGCCATCGAAGCTCTTGGTCAGGCCGTGGACATCGATCACGATGTCCGATCCCGCCACATCTGCGCTCACTTCGGCTGCTCCGCGAACCGCACATCGACCGGCTGGCCGACGCGGAGCTCGCCTGGCGTTCCGGTGCGCGCCTCGATCAGGTAGACGAGCTTGGCCCGCTCGTCGATGCTGTAGATCACCGGCGGGGTGAACTCGGAGGTTCGCGAGATGAACGTCACTTTCGCGGCCACATCGTGCATGCAGCCGTCGCAGTGGATCGTCACATCCTCGCCGAGCGCGACGCGGGCCAGCATCGTCTCCGGCACGAAGAACCTGATCTTGATGTTTCCCGGCGGCAGCAGCGAAACCACCGGCCGCCCGGCCGGCACCACCTCGCCCGGCCGGTAATAGATCTGCTGCACCGAGCCATTCACGGGGCTTGGCATCTTGCGGCGCGCCAGCCGGGTTTGCGCCGAGTTGAGCTGCGCCACCGCCGTCCGCAACGCCGCCTCCGCATCGTCCGCGGCCTTCTGCGTGCCGGCCTGAATCTTGGCCAGCGCCTTGGCGCGATCGTTGGCGAGCGTGGCGTTGGTCAGCGTGGCGTTGGCCATGTCGACGTTGGCTTGCTGAATCTCCGGATCGACCGCGAACAGCGGCTCGCCGGTCTGCACGATCTGCCCCTCGCGCACCGACAAGGTGTCGACCCGTCCCGCTTCGTCGGGGCTGACGAAGATCAGATCGGCCTCGACCCAGCCCTGGAAGCCGTGGTCCACTTTTTTCGAGCAGGCGGCGAGCGCGAGCAGCGCCAGACCCAGCACGGCGATACGGCTTGCGTTCATGCCACGCCTCCCTGGCCGAGCAGCACCTCGAAATGCGCCCGCATCATGCCGCGCACGTCGAGCGGTTCGAATTCCGAGAACAAGCCGCTCCAGACGATGGCGACGATGCCGGGCGCCGGCAGCAACTGCGGAAACCGCACCAAGGCGTCAGACTTGAGCTCGCCGCGCTCGAAGGCGCGCCGCAGCATGGTGCGGATCGCTTCGAGCGCCCGCGAGATCACCTCGCGGTAGTAGAACTCCGCGAGCTTGGGGAATCGCGGGCCTTCGGTGAGCACCAGCCGGATCACGTCCTTGCGCCGTGTCTCGAAAATCTCGCGGACGAACACCTCGATCAACTGGCCGGTGACCTGGCGAAGCGGCACGTCGGCGTGCGAGGCATGCACCAGCATGCCGACCACGGGGCTCAGCTCGGCGCGGATCAGCTCCTGGAACAGCGTCTCCTTGTCGGCAAAGTGCAGATAGATGGTGCCTTTGGCGACGCCGGCGCGCTGCGCCACGTCGTCGAGCCTCGTCGCGGCAAAGCCGCGCGCCGCGAACTCGTCCAGCGCCGCCGCCAGAATGGCGGCGCGGCGCTCGGCGCTCTTCCTGGCGCGTGCGCCCAATCGCGCCGCCGCCACGGCTCCGCGTTTTGGCGTGGCGGCTTTGGCTGCGGCGGTTTGGGATGCCGCGGCTTTGCGTGCGCCGCCCCGTTGGGGCGCAGCGGCCCTACCTGCAGCGCCCGGCCCGGTTCGGCCCGATCTTGTCGCGACTGGTCTCACCATTTGCGTCAACATTATTGACTGACTGGTCAGTCATAACTTAGAGCGAAAACCAGCCGCGCGCAAGCACCCGCCCTAGAGCATCCGCCACTTAAGTTGACGCGTAGCCATCGTGGCAGAAATAGTTTTGGCATTCCTGTGGCGAGAAGTCGTGGATGAGGACACCAATTCTTCGCCAGAGGTCGTCGACGGTTCGTTCTGCGGCCTTTCGCAATCCGTTCTTGAATTTAGCGAAGGCCAGCTCGATGGGGTTTAGATCTGGGGAATAGGGCGGCAGGTATATGAGCCTCGCACCGGCTGCCTCGATCGCTTCACGCACACCGGCGACCTTATGGCCGGAGAGGTTGTCGATGACGACTGTGTCGCCTGGCGAGAGGGTTGGGACCAGCACCTTCTCGACATAGATGAGGAACGCGTCGCCGGTCATGGGATCTTCCAGGACCCAGGGCGCGACCAGACCGTCGCAGCGTAGGCCACAGGTGAAGGTTGTGGTCTTCCAATGACCCCACGGGGTCTTGCAGACGAGTCGCTTGCCCCTTCGACATCGTCCGTAGACGCGGACCATCTTGGTGTTGGCACCTGTCTCGTCAACAAACACCAGCTTGGTGGGGTCAAGGCTTGCCTGACTAGAGCAAGGCTTGCCTGACTAGCCTTCCAGCGTTCGTGAGCCAGGGACACGTCGGGCCGATCTTGTTCGGCGGCGTGCAGCGTTTTTTTTGAAGGTGATGGCGTGCCGTTTGAAGAAGCGACGAACCGCAGCCTCGGAAGTCTTCAGGCCAAGACCTGCCAACAGCCGCTGTACGATCGCTTCCAGCGTCAGGTCCGGTTCCGCGGTGGTCAAATCCAACAGCCAAGCCGCATGCGGCTCCAACGGTGAGCGGCTCTTGCCGCCCCTCGGTCGAGGACCCACGCCGCCCGTCTGGCTGTAGAGTTGAGCCCAGCGGACCGCCGAGGCAGCGCTCACTTTGAACCGCTCCGCCGCCTGACGCCGCGAAGCTCCCGCCAAAATCTCCGCGACTACTCGTGACCGAAGATCGTCCGAATGCGCCGTCGTTCCCATGTCCAGCCTCCGAATCAGAGACCACATGGACTCACGCTAAACGCGTCGCTGGAAGCCATCCCTCGATCACGTTTGATTCAACTCAATTGTCGGATGCTCTAGGTATCCCTAACCCATTCAAGTTATTGGATGTTCGGTGCAGAACGGCCGGCTCGGCTGGGCGTCAGCCCTTCTTGCCATCGCACATGAAGGCCCGGATGACGCAGTCCTTGCCGCCGAACTGGTAGCACTGCTTTAGCGCTGCGTTCTGCGCGGCGCCGAGCTTTCCGGCATTGGCATAGCCGTTGGGGCCGCAGGGCTTGTGGCCATCGACGGCCAGGGCGAGGCAGCCCTTTTCGGTGGTGACCACCTTGTCACAGGACGAGCCGCCGCATTTCTCGATCGCCGCGGCCTGGGCCGCGTCGGACGACTTGTAGTCGTAGGCATAGCCATACGCAGCACAGGCGCCGACCGCGAGCGCGCCCGCGGCATTCGCCGCGACCACGTTCAGCGTCAGCATGCCGACGGCAGCAACAGCGCCGATCCCGGCGCGGACAACATGATGCATGGCCTTCCCCCGAAGACGAAGTTCCATCAAAAAACCAAAGTCGTTAATCGGAGGTAACGATTGCTCGTTGCGCAACAGTCTTCAGGCGCCTTCGAGCTCGGCCCTCACCTTGACCAGCGCATCCGGCGTGTCGACATCGACCAGCGCCGCCGTGTCGGTCAGCGCCACCTCGGCCACGGCTTCCGGATAGCGACCGATCAAATGCCGCGCGCCGATATCGCCGTCGATCGCCATCAATTCCGGGAAGAAGCGCCGCGCCCACACCACCGGATTGCCGCGCTTGCCGTCGATCACAGGGATCACCACCAGCGCGCCCTTCTCCGGATCGAACGCACCGCTCAGCTTGTCGATCAAGGCCGCCGTCACCTGCGGCATGTCGCCGAGGCAGACGATGGCGCCATCGGCCTCCGCCGGCAGCGCCGCGAGGCCGGCCTTCACCGAGGTCGACAGGCCTTCGGCGAAATTCGGATTGTGCACGAACCGCACGTCGAGGCCTTGCAGCGCCGCCTCGACCTTGTCGCGCTGATGCCCCGTCACCACGATCACCGGCCGGGCGCGCGACGCCAGCGCCTGCTCGGCGGCGATGCGAACGAGCGGCTTGCCGCCGATCTCGGCGAGGAGCTTGTTCGGCCCGCCCATCCGGGTTGAGCGGCCGGCGGCCAAGACAATTGCCGCGATGCCGGCGACCCTTCTCGGGCTCTGGCTCGGCGCGCGGCTGCGGCCGCGTCACGATCTCCATCAGCAATCCGCCGACACCCAATCCTGTGACGTCCTCGCGCGACACCGACAGGCCCGCGAGCAGCCGCATCAGGATCCAGTCGAAGCCGTTTTCCTTCGGCGAGCGCGCGCAGCCCGGCGCGCCGAGGATCGGCTGGCCCTTTACGTGCCCGATCAGCATCAGGTTGCCGGGATCGACCGGCATGCCGAAATGCTCGATCTTGCCGCCCACCGCCTCGACCGCGGCCGGAATAACATCGCGGCGGTCGGCGATGGCGGAGGCGCCGAACACCACCACCAACTCGGCGCCCTCCTTCAGCACTTCGTCGACGGCCTTGGCCACAGCGCGCTCCTCATGGGGCACGCGGCGCTCGGCGACGATGACAGCGCCGGCCGGCGCCAGCCGAACCTCGGTGACGCGAAGCGTCTTCTCGACCACCTTGGTGGCGAGCCCCGGCAGCAAGGTCGAAACGATGCCTACTTTCTTGATCTGGTACGGCGCAACGCGGATGAACGGCTTGCCGGCGACCTTGAGCGAGGCGTCGAGCGCGGCCTGCCCGACCGCGAACGGAATGATCTTCACCGTCGCGATCATCTCGCCTTCGACCACCGGCTTGAACGCCGGCAAAGTCGCGAAAGTGATCGCCTCATCGACCCGGTTGAGGTGGTCAATGGCGTCTTTGTCGACCACCAGGATGCCGGCCTTTTCAGCAAACAGGTTGGCGCGGCCGGTGAAGGCGCGATCGACGTGAACGCCCTCCCCTGCCACCGCCTTGGCGATCTCGGCCGCGGCACGGTCCTCGGAGACGTCGCCCGGCTCGAGCCGCGCCACCACGATGTCCTTGATGCCGGCCGCCTCCAGCGCCGCAACTTCGGCGGGGCCGACCAGGGTGCCCTTCTTCAGCACCAGCGAACCCTGACGGATGGTGTGGACCGCGGTGGCGCCCTCGGCCTGCCGCGGCGAGACCGGGCCGAACTTCATGTCGGCTCTGCGCGTAGCGCCTGCGTGATCTCGCCGATGATCGCGACGGCGATCTCGGCCGGCGACACCGCGTCGATGTCGAGCCCAATCGGCGAATGGATGCGGCCGATGTCGTTGTCGGTGAAGCCGCGCTCGGCCTTCAGCCGCTCGACCCGCCGCGCGTGGGTTTTCCGCGAGCCGAGCGCACCAATGTAGAAGCAATCGCTTTTCAGCGCGACGTCGAGGCCGGGGTCGTCGATCTTCGGATCGTGGGTCAGCGCGACGAACGCGGTGTAGTGGTCGATGCCAACGGTCGGCAGCGCCACGTCGGGCCATTCGGCGATCACCTTGACGTCAGGAAACCGCTCGATGCTCGCGAACGCCGTGCGCGGATCGACGATGGTGACGTCGTAGCCAAGCAACTGCCCCATCGGCGCCAGGGCCTGCGAGATGTGCACCGCGCCGGTGATGACAAGCTTCGGCGACGGCACGTGCACGGTGAGGAACACACGTCCTTCCGGCGTCTCCTCGATGCCGCTTTTCGCCATGCGCAGCCGCTTGCCCAGTACGTCCTTCAGCGCATCACCGCGGATGTCCGTGGCCTTCACCAACCGCTGCACGCCGCTGTCCTGGTTGGTGACGACGATGATCGAGCGCCGCGCTGCGCGCTCCTCGTTCAGCGCTTTGAGGATATCGATTTTCATGACTACATCTCCTCACGCCGCAGCGCGTTCCCTCCCCCCCTGCGGGGGAGGGTTAGGGAAGGGGGTAAGCAGCGAGCTTGAGTCCTGAAACTTACCCCCCTCCCGGCGCCTTCGGCGGCGACCTCCCCCGCAAGGAGGGAGGTGAAGAGCGTGCGTTGCGCAGCTCCGACCATCAATCCACCTTCTCGACGAACACCCGGATCTTGCCGCCGCAGGACAGCCCGACCTTCCAAGCGGTCTCGTCGGCGACGCCGAACTCCAAGGTCTTCGGCTTGCCGCTCTCGATCACATCCATGGCTTCCGTCACCACGGCGCCCTCGACGCAGCCGCCCGACACCGAGCCCAGGAAGTTGCCCTGGTCGTCGATCACCAGGTTGGAGCCGGTCGGCCGGGGCGCCGAGCCCCAGGTCTCCACCACGGTGGCGAGCGCCACGCCGCGCCCGGCCTTCTTCCATTCCTCGGCAGCCCTGAGGATGTCCTCGTCCCTGGCCAGCATGTGCGGTCTCCTTCTCAGTCCATTATAGCCCGGTTTCCGGACTCGTACCGTTATATATACCCGGATATTACGCGACCCTAGCCAGCCACGTCTTCGGATCGACATGACTGCCATGTTCCGACAGCGCCCGGGTCAGGTCCGCCATCGATTCCAGGTTGTGGATCGGCCGCAATTCGTCGACGTGCGGCAGCATGACCTTGATGCCGCGGGCCTTGGCCTCGAATCCGGAAAACCGCAGCAGCGGGTTGAGCCAGATCAGCCGGCGGCAAGAGCGGTGCAATCGGTCGATCTCGAATCCCAATCGCTCGTCGGGGTCGCGCTCCAGGCCATCGGTGAACAGCAGCACCACGGCGCCTTGCGTCAGCACGCGGCGCGACCAGCGCTTGTTGAACTCGGCCAATGACGTCGCGATCCGGGTGCCGCCCGACCAGTCCAGCACGCTCGCAGAGCACGCCGCCAGCGCCTCGTCGGGGTCCTTCTCCTTCAGCGCCCGCGACACGTTGGTCAGCCTCGTGCCGAACAGGAACGTATGCACGCGCTTTCGCGCATCGGTGACTGCGTGCAGGAAATGCAGGAACAGCCGGGTGTACTGGCTCATCGAGCCGGAAATATCCAGCAGCGCCACCACCGGCGGCTGCTTCACCCGCGGTCCCCGGTACTTCAGGTCGATCAGCGCGCCGCCGGCCTTCATGCTGGCGCGAAGCGTGTGGCGGAGATCGATGCGGTGGCCATGCGGATGTGGCGTGAGCCGCCGCGTCTTGACCTGGTCGAAGCCCAGCACCATGCGCTTGATGGCGTCCTTGGCCGTCGCGATTTCGGCCGCGGTCATCTGCGCGAAGTCCTTCTTCTCCAGCACCTCGCGGTCGGACACGGTGAAGCGGGCGTCGAGCTCGATCTCTTGTTTCTCGCGCTCGATCTTGTCGCCTCCCGAAAACAGCGCGTCGAGCACGCGCTGCGAGGCCTGCGGCTGCTCGGCTTGCGCCGGCGCACCGGTCATCTCCGGCGACATCATGGCAATCAGCCGTTCGAGGTAGCCGCGCTTCCGAAAGAAAATCCGGAACGCCTGGTCGAACAGCACCGAATGCTCGTGGCGCTTCACGAACACCGTGTGCAGCGTCCAGTAGAAGTCCTCCTTGCCGCCGACGCCGGCCGCCCGCACCGCGGCCAGCGCATCGAGCACCGAACCCGGGCCCAGCGGAATGCCGGCCGCCCGCAGCGCGCGAGCGAAATAGAGGATGTTCTCGGCGAGCCGGCCTGGGGTCTCGTCAGTTTGCACGAATTCCACTCCGTCGCGACTTGCGAGCCCGCCGCGCTTGCATTACAGACTCGGCCGCGCCACCTCGGCCGCCGTAAGCGTTTACGTCAACCAACGCGCCCGTCCGACGACCGATCGCTTGATGATTCGGTCCGCGGACAGTCGCAGGGAGTTTCGACGTGGACGCCTTTCTCAAATACCTTTCCTCGACCTTTGCATTGCTGCGGGGCATGCCCCGGCCGGCACGCATCGGCCTGTTCCTGATCTTCGCAGCCGGCCTAGCCGACGGCGTGCTGGTGCCATTCTTCGCACTCTGGGCGCAGAAGGACGCCGGCATCCCCACCGAATATATAGGATTGCTGTTCGGTTGCTATGCAGGCGGCGAGTTGCTGGCCACGCCCTTCGTCGGCGGCATCGCCGACCGGGTCGGCCGCCGGCCGGTGCTGCTGGTGTCGACGCTGGGCGTCGGCCTGGGCTTCCTGCTGCTGTATTTTTCGCGAGGTGCGTTCGCGGCGGCAGCCTCGCTCATCGTCATCGGTCTGTTCGAAAGCGTGCTGCATCCGACCGCGGCGACCGTGATCGCCGACGCGGTGCCGGCCGGCAACTTGCGCAGCTATTTCGCGCTGAACCGGGTGGCGTCGAATGCCGGCAGCATGCTGGGCCCCGCGGTCGGCGCCTTGCTGGTGCTGTGGTCGCTAGGTCTCGTCTTCTTCGGCGCCGCCGCCTGCCTGCTGGTGGCAGCGCTCGTGGTCGCGCTGTTCCTGCCGGAAACCTGGCAGCGCGCGGCGGGTGGCGCGGACGATGACGACGATGAAAGCCTGATGGCGCTGACGGCGGCGTTCCGCGACCGACGGCTCGCCGGCCTGCTGCTGCCGATCGCGGCGATCGAGATCGCGCTGAGCTGGATCGAGGCGGTCACGCCGCTCTACGCCAACAACGCCGGCACCTTGACGCCGTCCGGCGTCGGGCTCCTCTTCACCTACGCGGGCCTGCTCGGCGTGCTGTTCCAGCTTCCGGTGACCCAGGGCGTCGGCGCGTATCAGCGGCTTCAAGATCGTGCTGGCTGCAGGCGGGGCGCAGGCGGCGGCGTTCGCCTGTCTGTTGACCGCGCCGGCGCTGCCGCTGCTGGTTGGCGCCGTCACGCTACTGGCGTTGTCGCGCATGCTGGTCGGCCCGCTGACCCAGCCCATCGTCACGGAGCTTGCGCCGGAAAACGCACGGGCGACCCACATGGCGGCGTTCGCGGTGATCGGCGACCTCAAGGACGCCGTCGGTCCGGCGGTCGGGGTGTATCTCTACGCGACCGCGGCGGTGCTGCCGTGGCTGGTCGGCTTGCCGGCGGCTGCGCTCGCCGCTGTGGCGCTCGCGATCGCAACGAGGCGGCACGAGAGCGGGCGCTGACTACTCCGCGGCGCGCAGCTCCGCCTGCACCTGGTCAAGCAGCTCTTTCACTTTGCCGCCCTCGAGCCTGCGCGATGTCGTCCTGGTACTTCAGCAGCACGCCGAGTGTGTCGGACACCTGCGCCGGATCGAGCGCCACCGCGTCGAGCTCGGACAGCGCCGTCGCCCAGTCGAGCGTCTCGGCGACGCCGGGCGATTTGAAGAGGTCTTGCTTGCGCAGCGCCTGCACGAAGCCGACCACCTGCTCGGACAGCTTCTTGCCGACACCCGGCACCTTGGCGCGCACGATCTCGAGTTCGCGCGTCGCGGTCGGATAGCCGACCCAGTGATACAGGCAGCGGCGCTTCAGCGCGTCGTGAATCTCGCGGGTGCGGTTCGAGGTGATAACGACGATCGGCGGCGCCGCGGCCTTCACCGTGCCGAGCTCGGGAATGGTGACTTGGAAATCCGCCAGCACCTCCAGCAGAAACGCCTCGAACGCCTCGTCGCTGCGGTCGAGTTCGTCGATCAGCAGCACCGGCGCGCCGGCCGGGTCCGGCTCCAGCGCCTGCAACAGCGGCCGCTTGATCAGGAAGCGTTCGGAGAACACGTCGTGCTCGATCCGCTCGCTGTCGCGGTCGCCGCTCGCCTCGGCGGCGCGGATCGCGATCATCTGGGCGGCGTAATTCCATTCGTACACCGCCGACGCCACGTCGAGCCCTTCGTAGCATTGCAGGCGGATGAGCCGACGGGCCAATGTCGAGGCCAGCACCTTGGCGATCTCGGTCTTGCCGACGCCCGCCTCGCCCTCAAGGAAGATCGGCCGGTTCATCTTCAGCGCCAGGAACAGCACCGTCGCCAGCGACCGGTCGGCAAGATAGCTGGCCTCGCCGAGGAGCTTCAGTGTCGCGTCGATCGAAACCGGAACGGTTTTGTTGGCGTCTTGTTTCATCACCAGCAACTTACTCCGTCAGGCCCGGCGAGTTCCACATCCATAAACGTATGCCCGGCACAAGGCCGGGCATGACGCCGTATTCGATGCGCGGCCTCCATCAAATAGGCCGCGTCAGGCTAAACCGCTACGCCTTCGCCAACGCCCGCCGCGCCAGCACCGCGACCAGATGCGCGCGGTATTCGGCGCTGCCGTGGATATCGGCGTTCATGCCGTCGGCCGGGATCGTCATGCCCTCGATCGACTTCGGCGAGAAGCGCTTCTTCAGCGCCTCCTCGAAGCTCTTGACCCGGAACACACCGTTGCTCCCCGCCCCCGTCACCGCGACGCGGATGTCCGCCCCACGCTTTGACACGAACACGCCGACCAGCGCGAAGCCCGAGGCCGGGTGCTTGAACTTCTCGTACGCCGCTTTCTTGGCGATCGGGAACTGCACCTTGGTGATGATCTCGTCGGGAGCGAGCGCCGTCTCGAACATGCCCTTGAAGAAATCATCCGCCGCGATGCGGCGTTTGTTGGTGATGATGGTGGCGCCAAGCCCCAGCACTGCCGCCGGATAGTCGGCGTTCGGATCGTTGTTGGCGAGCGAGCCGCCGATGGTGCCGCGATGGCGCACCGCGGGATCTCCGATCGAGCCCGGCACTTCGGCGAGCACCGGCAGATTGTCCTTCATAACCTGCGAGTTCGCCACTTCGCCATGCTTGGTCATGGCGCCGACCACAACCGAGCGGCCCTTGAGCTCGATGCCGGACAAGCCTTCGACCTGCCCCATGTCGACGATATCGGAGGGCTTCGCGAGGCGAAGCTTCATCACCGGGATCAGCGAATGGCCGCCCGCGAGCAGCTTCGCCTCCGGGAACTTCGCCAGCAGATTGGCCGCCTGCCGCACCGTGGTCGGGCGGTGATATTTGAATTCATACATCGCAGTCGTTCCTGATTCCGTTCCGCAGACGAGAAGCGGGGATTACGCGGCGGGCGTCATGCCCTTCATGGCTTTGGCGCCGGCCGCGATTGCCTTGACGATATTGTGGTAGCCGGTGCAACGGCACAGATTGCCGTCGAGCTCCTGGCGAATGGTGTGCTCGTCGAGATCGTTGCCCTTGCGGCGAACCATGTCGATCGCCGACATCACCATGCCGGGCGTGCAGAAGCCGCACTGCAGGCCGTGGTTGTCGCGGAACGCCTCCTGCATCGGATGCAACGGGCCGTCCACTGGCGCCACGCCTTCGATGGTCAGCACGTTGGCGCCCTCGGCCTGCAGCACCAGCGTGGTGCAGGACTTCACCGCGACGCCGTTGATGTGGACCAGGCAGGCGCCGCACTGCGAGGTGTCGCAGCCGACATGGGTGCCGGTGAGGCGAAGATGCTCGCGCAGGAACTGGACCAGCAACGTACGCGGGTCGACATCGGCGGTGACGGCTTTGCCGTTCACCGTCAGCGAGACGGCTGGCATAAACATTCTCCTCAAAACCCGGACCCACCGGCCCTTATTTCACGCCGGATTTGCAATCCGGAATTTCAAACTCGCTCGAAACCGAGCGTTTTTCGCTCATTTCGCCGTTTGGAACAAGAGCAACTTGAACCTTGGCAGCGGCCGGGGTCAAGGGCGCGGACGGGATGGGTGCTATTTCACCGCAGCGGCGAATTTGGTGAAGAAGTCGTCGGCGAGCTTCTTGGCCGCGCCGTTGACCAGCCGCTGTCCCAGTTGGGCGAGCTTGCCGCCGATCTGCGCCTCGACGTTGTAGGACAAGAGCGTGCCGCCGTCCTTCTCGGTCAGGTTCACGGTGGCGCCGCCCTTGGCGAAACCGGCGATACCGCCGTCGCCCTCGCCGGAAATCTTGTAGCCATTGGGCGGATCGAGATCGGTCAGCCGCACCTTGCCTTTGAAGGTCGCCTTGACCGGTCCGACCCTGTTGGTGGCCACCGCCAGGAATTGATTTTCCCCGATCACCTCCAGGCTCTGGCAGCCCGGGATGCAGGCCTTCAGCACCTCCGGATCGTTGAGCTTGGCCCAGACCGTCTCGCGGGAGGCGGCAAGCTGCTGCTCGCCCGACATCGTCATCGCCATCGTCATTTTCTCCGGTGCAGGTGTCGGATCAGGAATTAAGCCCTCGAACGCCATCTGGAAAGGGCGTTTCGGCATGGCGACGATCATTCGCCATGCGGGCGGGGTTGGCGAAAAGCCCTCCGGCGGGGTCTAATGGGGCCGATGACCGACGCGCCGGGTTCTCCGCAACCGATCATGACCTCGCAACTGTCGACGCCGCTCTACGCGAGCACGGCGATGCGCGCCATCATGGCGGATCGGGCACGGCTGCAGCGCATGCTCGACTTCGAGGCCGCCCTGGCCCGCGCCGAGGCAGCCCTCGGCGTGGTCACCGCGACCGGCGCCGGCGTCATCGGCGAGGCCTGCGACGCCAGCCGCTACGACATCGACGCCCTGGTCGCCGGGCAAGCGCCCTCCGGCAACATCGCCATCGCCGTGGTCGCCGCGCTGACCAAGGCGGTTGCCGCCCGCGATCCGGCGGCGGCGACCTTCGTGCATTGGGGCGCCACCAGCCAGGACGTCATCGACACCGCGCTGATGTTGGAGCTTCGCGCCGCGATCGATGCCCTGATCGCCGACCTCGACCTTGCCATCAAGGGCTTTGCGGCGTTGGCCGGCCGCCACCGCCGCACCCTTTCGGTTGCCCGCACCTTGCTGCAGCAGGCGCTGCCGATGCCGTTCGGGTTGAAGCTTGCCGGCTATGCCGCGGCGCTGGCGCGCTCGCGCGAGCGGCTGATCCGACTTCGCCGCGAGGCGCTGGTGCTGCAGTTCGGCGGCGCCGCCGGCACGCTCGCGGTGCTCGGCGAGCACGGCTTCGCCGTGTCTGAACGCCTCGCTGCAGTGCTCAATCTCACGCTTCCCGACGCGCCCTGGCACAGCCACCGCGACCGGCTGGCCGAGATCGCCGCCTGCTTCGGCATCCTCACCGGTACCTGCGGCAAGATCGCCCGCGATGTCTCGCTGATGATGCAGACCGAGGTCGGCGAGGCATTCGAGCCGGCCGCTCCCGGCCGCGGCACCTCCTCGACCCTGCCGCACAAGCGCAATCCGGTCGGCGCCGCAGCGGCTTTGTCGGCTGCGACCATTGCACCCAATCTGGTGGCGACCTTGATCGCCGCCCAGGTCCAGGAGCACGAGCGCGCGGTCGGCGGCTGGCACACCGACTGGATGACGTTTCCCGCGCTGGCGCTGGTCACGTCGGGCGCGCTCGCCGCGGTGGTCGAGATCGCCGAGGGCCTCGAAGTCGACGTCGAGCGGCTCCGCGCCAACCTCGAGATGACCGGCGGTCAGATCATGGCGGAGGCGGTGGCGTTCGCGCTCGCCGAGAAGATCGGCCGCACCGAGGCGCATGCGCTGGTGCGGCTGCTGAGCCTGCAAGCCTCGCAGGAGAAGCGGCCGTTCAAGGAGGTGCTGCTCAAGGACCTGCAGATGAAGACGTTCCTGAGCGGCATCGAGATCGAGAGGCTGTTCATCCCGCTGACCTACCAGGGCTCGGCCCAGACCTTCATCGACCGTCTGGTGGTGTCGAGCCAACTGCGGACGCCGCGCCGGCCCGACGCCCGGCCCGAGTTGCGCGCCGAGGTGCGGCCGGAGCCCAAGCCTGAACCCAAACCCGAGATCAAGCCCGAAGCTGCGCCGCCGCAACGCGCGCCCGAGGTCCGTCTGCCGGTCGCGCCGCAACTGACTGCGGAACCGGCAGCCGTCGAGCCGTTGCCGGCCGAGCCGCCGGTCACCGCCGCACCGACGGAGATCGCAACGCCGCCTCCCGCACCGCCGCCCGACGCGCTGATGCACATCTTCATCCAGGCTGCGCAGCAGCCCGGCACCTCCCCCGACGATCCGGACAAGTTCAAGTTTTCCTGATCCTTCCCTTCCATCACAAGCCACGAGGACACCATGCCCACCGCCAACGCCAAGGACGGCTGCCCGATCAACTACCAGGTCGAGGGGCCGGCGAACGCGCCGGTGTTGATGCTGTGCAATTCGCTCGGCACCAACCTGCACATGTGGGACGATCAGGCCGCGGAATGGAGCAAGCACTTCCGGCTGGTGCGCTACGACCGCCGCGGCCACGGCAAGTCCGGCGCTCCGAAGGGCGCCTACTCGATGGACATGCTGGGCGGCGACGCGCTCGCGGTGGCGGACGCCGCCGGCGCCAAGAAGATCAACTGGTGCGGCCTGTCGATGGGCGGCATGGTCGGGCAGTGGATGGGCGCCAACGCGCGCGACCGCGTCGAGAAGCTCGTGCTGTCTAACACGCATTACTATTACGCCGACAAGCAGCCCTGGCAGGACCGCATCAAATTCGCCCGCGACAACGGCCTGGAGAAACTATCCGGCCCGCAGATGGAGCGCTGGTTCACCAAGGAATTCCGCGACGCCAACCCGAAGCCGGTCGCCAAGGTGGTGGAGATGTTCACGGCAACGCCGCTCGACGGCTTCCTCGGCTGCTGCGAGGCGGTGCGCGACATGGACTTCCGCGCCTCGACCCCGACCATCACCGCGCCGACCATGGTGATCGTCGGCTCGAAGGACCCGGCGACCTTGCCGGAGTACGGGCTTGAGATCGCCAAGATGATCAAGGGCGCCAAGGTCACCTCGCTCGAGGCAGCGCACCTGTCCAACATTGAGAAACCGAAGCAGTACGCCGACGCGGTGATGAACTTCCTGCTGCACTGAGGAGCAAACCATGGACGAGGCGGAACGGCTGAAGCGGGGCGCGGAAGCGCGCCGCCGCGTGCTCGGCGACGAATGGGTCGACCGCTCGGCGAAGAACCGCAACGCCTTCAACGCCGAGTGGTTCGATCTGATCACCCGCAGTCCCTGGGGCGAGATCTGGACGCGGCCGCATTTCGACGACCGCACCCGGCGCGTCCTGGTGATGGGCACCATGATCGCGCTCGGCCGCTGGGATGAGTTCAAGCTTCACATCCGCGGCGCTTTGACCACCGGCGGCTTCACGTCCGACGACATCAAGGAGATCATCTTCCAGCAATCGGCCTATTGCGGCGTGCCGGCCGGCAACCACGCCATGCGCGAGGCCGAGACGGTGCTGAAAGAGCTCGGCAAAATGCCCTGACCGGTATGAAGCTGTCGCTACCCGCCCCGGCCTTCGCGAAACTCCTGCGGTGTCATGCCGGTCTGCTTGCGGAAGAACCGTGCGAAATGCGAGGGGTCGGCGAAGCCCAGCTCGTAGGACACCTCGTGGATCGGCTGGCCGGTGAACACCAGCGCCCGCTTGGCCTCGGTCAAGACGCGCTGACGGATCAGGTGGCCAGCGGTGACGCCGCTCACCCGCTTCACATGATCGTTCAGCCGGTCCGGTGTCATCGCAAGCTTGTCGGCGTAGAAGCTGATCAGCCGCTCGCTGTGGAAATGCTCATCGACCAGGCGCCGCAGCGCCTCGACGGTGGAGTCGGCCGGGGCCAGCGTCACCACGCCGGTGCGGGCGCGGCTCGCCGCCAGCCGCGCCACCTCGATCGCAATCAGCGCGAGCAGGCCTCGCATCGCCAGGCGAAAACCCTCGCGCGCGAGAAAGCCCTCCTCGTGCAGGTCGCGACACAGGCTCGACAGCCGCCCGATCTCGGCGGCGTGACCGAGCGGGATCACGGGCTCGGCCGCGAGCTGCTTCAGCCGCTTCAGCGCCTCGCCAGAACGCTCGCCGAGCGCCTCGGCCACGTCCTCGGTGAAGCTCACCACCCAGCCGTCGGTGGCTTCGGCGTGGAATCGAAACCCATGCGCCGTGGTCGGCGGCACCAGGATCGCAGCCGGGGCGGCGAACGGCCGGCTTGCCGCCTCGAACGTCATCTCGCCGCCGCCCCGCTCGATCAGCAGGATCTGGAACAGGTTGCGGTGCCTGTGCGCGCGGATCAGCCAGTCGTGCACCGACGACCGCGATGCAATCGTCTCGACATGGATGAAGTCGAACGCCTGATCGTCCGGCGGATCGCCGTAGAGATGGAACAGCGGCAGTGCCGACACCTTGGCCATGGCGCAAGGATAGGCCAGCGCCAGCGCTTGCGGAACTTGGCCGGCAGAATGCGGCCTGGGGAACACGGGCAAAAGGCGGGGCCCCGCCGTTTCCGGCGGGGCCCCGGGCCTCGATTGCCGCATCCAGTAAATAACGCGGACTAGCGGTTTTGGTTCTGGCCACCCTGGTTCTGGCCGCCCTGCTGACCCGACTGGCCGCCCTGCTGGCCGGACTGCTGCTGGCCGGGCTTCTGCTGCCCGCCACCCTGCTGCTGACCGGGCTGGCCCGGCTTCGGGTTGCTCTGTTGCTGCTGGTCGCGGTTCGGATTCTGGTTCTGTTGATTCATGGCCTGCTCCTAGTCTAGGAGGTTTTTCCGCCCGACCTGAAACAATATGTCGTCGACGGCGTCCGTTCCGGGGTTGGAACGAGGGTCATCTAATGGCGGATTTGCCACCAAGCGGTGACGCCGGAACCATCCATTCGATTCAAAGGAAGCGCGTCAGACCTGCTTGTAGGCGCGGTCGTGGTACACCAGCGCAGCGCCGGGCGCGCCTTGATGGATCGCCTCGACCATGCCGAAATAAATATCATGGGAGGCGACTGACTTGATTTCGATCACCCGGCAGTCGAACGCCACCACTGCGCTCATCAGCGCCGGCGCGCCAGTCGACAGCGTCGACCATTGGTGACCGGTGTCGAAGCGCGCCTCGCGCGCCACTTTGGTGCGGCCGGCGAAGGTGTCGGCAATGATTTCCTCGCCGGCGCGCAGCGTGTTGACGCAGAACACGCCGTTGCCGCGCAGGATTGGCATGCTGGTGGCGTTGCGGTTGAGGCAGACCAGCAAGGTCGGCGGCGAGTCCGACACCGAGCACACCGCAGTCGCGGTGAACCCGGTCTTGCCGCTGCCGCCATCGGTGGTGATGACGTGAACCGCCGCGCCGAGCCGCGCCATCGCCTCGCGGAACTTCTGCTGCTCGACGATCTTGGTTTCCGCGATCGCCGCAAAGGCCCCGGCCATGTCGGGGTGTTGGTCCCAGCTCATGGGGCTAATGTAGTGCATTCCCGTGGCGGGAACCAGCGCGCGCCGTGCAGAGCCGCCCACGGTGCAGCCATGTTCCCAAGGCAGGCCAAGGCGCGTCAGTGATGTTTCGCTCGATGCATTCGCATCACCAAGCCATAGAGTTCTGCCGGCTTGTCGGAGGCGGTCAGGTCGTACTCGAACACGTTCCGCTCAAACGTCTCCTGCTCGTTCTTGATCCGATACCTGAAATCGACCTGGCCATCCTCTTTCGGCATCTGCTTGACGACGACGAACTGGCTGATCGGACCACTTGCGGGCTTGTATTCGACCGCTTGGCCGACGGCGAACTTGAAACTCATTTGACAACCCCTCCCCTCGTTGGCCCCTCCTGTAGCACATCCACGGAGATCGGATCGTATTGCTTTCTAGTCGACCCTTGTACGACCGCGCTGCAGCGCGCATGGTCGATTCCACGCCTGTTCGGCCTCTCGTGCTCGAACTACGAAGCGCCGATAAGCCTGATCCAACGCCTGCAATCATTGGTCATCCCATGTACAAGCCGTGGCCCAAATGCCCCAAATGCGGGAGCCCGATGACGCTCACGCGCCAGCGAGCCAATCTCCAGGGCGAGAAGGTGATGGCGCCGGAACCGTTCGAGTGCAGCTATTGCGACTTGTCGGTCGCGGCCGTGAAGCCCGCACCGGACAGCGTTTAGCAAACGTTCACGACGTTTCGACTTGGAAACCATTTTGCTTGCATGGGCCTGCCATGGCGCGCACGGTCGCGCATGGACCCACCGATGTGTCTGCACTGCAAGTTGCGGACGGTCTTGCTCCGGAAGACAACCGACGAAGACGTGCGGCCGGGCAAAAGTCTGTTCGAGTGCCCGAGTTGCTTCAAGATCATCAGCGGGCCGGTCAGCTACGTCGTGAAGACCGCGTCATAACCCGCCGCGATCAAATCCACGTCTCTCCGGTCCAGCCATCCTCGTCGTAATCGGCCATGCACTGCTCGGCCAGCGCGATCATGCCATCGTAGGCGCCCGATCCCTTGGCGTTGAGCAGCGCGTGGATGCGGATGTCCTCGTGGTTGCCGGCGTAATTGTATTCATAGAGTTCGTGGCGGCCGCCGAACTCGGTGCCGATGGCGTCCCACAACAGCTTCATGATCTTGATGCGCTCCTTGTACCCGATGCCATAGGAGCCGCGCACGTATTGCTTCAGGTAAGGCTCGATCGCCGGATTCTTGAAGTCCTTGGTCGACGACGGCAGATAGATCAGCGACGACGCCACGATCTTCTCGACGATCTGCTTGATCCGCGCATAAGCGTCGCCGGCGAACACCCGGTAGGCCGAGCCTGACTGCGCGTTCGGCAGCACAGCATCGCCAACCCAGGGCATCGGGTTGTTGGCCATGGCGTCGGAGATCGCCCAGAACAGGTTCCGCCAGGCGATCACCTCGCCGAGCATCGCCTGGTTGCCGCGGAATTCGTCGGAGCCCGCTGCCCGCAGCGCCTTGGCGATCACGCCCGTCAGGAAGTCGAGCTTCACGGCGAGCCGCGTGCAGCCCTGGAACTGATAGCCCGCCAGGAACCCCGAGCGCGGGTAGAACACCTTGATCTTCTCGATGTCGCGGTGGAGCAGCACGTTCTCCCAGGGGATCAGCACGTTGTCGAACACGAAGATGGCGTCGTTCTCGTCAAACCGCGACGACAGCGGATAGTCGAACGGCGTGCCCATCTCCGCCGCGGTCATCTCATAGGACGTGCGGCAGATGATCTTCACCCCCGGTGCATTGACCGGCGTGATGAACATCACCGCGAGGTCGCTGTCGTTGATCGGAATTGCCGCGTTCTGGCCCATGAAGTTGTAGTGCGTGATGGCGGCCGACGTCGCCACCACCTTGGCGCCCGACACCACGATGCCGGCATCGGTCTCCTTCTGGATCGAGATGAACACGTCCTTGACCTGGTCGGCCGCCTTCATGCGGTCGACCGGAGGATTGACGATGGCGTGGTTCATGAACAGCACATGGTTCTGCGAGCGCGCATACCAGTGCGTCGCGTTGCCAGCGAACTTCTCGTAGAACGCGGCGTTCGCGCCGAGCGCGTTCATCAGCGAGGCCTTGTAGTCCGGCGAGCGGCCCATCCAGCCGTAGGACAGCCGTGCCCAGTGCGCGACGGCGTTGCGCTGACCGATTAGTTCCTCGCGCGAGCGCGCCACGCGGAAGAACTTGTGGGTAAAGGTGCCCGAACCGGTGTCGGTCGGGCAGGTCAGGACGTCCTTCTGCTTGTCGTCATGCAGCGCGTCATAAAGCCGCGCGATGGTGCGCGCGGCGTTGCGAAACGCCGGATGCGCGGTGACGTCGTTGACGCGCTCGCCGTAGATATAGACCTCGCGGCCGTCGCGCAGGCTTTCCAGGTACTCCGCCCCGGTGAACGGCCGCGCCGGCCCCGAGCCCAGCACGTCTTCCGGCTTCTGCGGTTTCATAAGGTGCCCTTCATGCCGGCCGGCTCGAACCTTGCGCCGGCCTTTTTGTCGAAAAATCGCCGTGATAGAGTGCCCATTGGCGGCAAGCTTTGGAACAGCAGGCAGCGGTGATGAGAACCCTTTTCATGGCAATGATGGCTCTGGCGATCCTGGTTGGGCGCGCCCATGCCTTCGACATGGACAACACCTCCAAGGACCCGCTTCAGCTCAAGTACGAGAGAGAAGACAACGAAAGGAAAGAGAACGAGCGGGCGTATAACGAGCAGATGAAGCGGCTGAAAAAGCAGGCTCCGGCCACCACCAAGAACGATCCCTGGGCGGGCGTGCGGGCAACCGACAGTTCCAAGCACTGAGCCGCAGCGATCCGTTTCCGGCCGAGCCTGGGCAAAAGCCCGGCCGGCGCGTTGCCCGCCCTCCGCCCCCCTGATAATCCAGCATGATGGGCCGCGCCGCCACATTCGCGGTCCCACGGCGGGAGTTCTGGTCGGACGCATGGAATATTTCGTCCAGCAGCTCATCATCGGCGTCACGCTCGGCTCGATCTATGGCCTGATCGCCATCGGCTACACGATGGTCTACGGCATCATCGGCATGATCAACTTCGCGCATGGCGACGTGTTCATGGTCGGCGGCTTCATCGCGCTGATTGCGTTCCTGGCGCTGCTCGCGATCGGCGTCACCTCGATCCCGATCGCTTTGTTCCTGGTACTCATCATCGCCATGGCGCTCACCGCGCTGTACGGCTGGACGGTCGAGCGGATCGCCTACCGGCCGCTCCGCGGCAGCTTCCGCCTGGCGCCGCTGATCTCGGCGATCGGCATGTCGATCATCCTGCAGAACTACGTGCAGATCGTGCAGGGCGCGCGCGTCAAGCCGCTGCCGCCGATCATCACCGGCGGCCACAAGCTGATGTCGAGCGACGGCTTCGACGTCGAACTGTCCAACATCCAGATCATCGTGGTGCTGACCACGCTGGTGTTGATGATCGGCTTCTCCTGGCTGGTGGCGCGGACGCGGCTTGGCCGCGACATGCGCGCCTGCGAGCAGGACCTGAAGATGGCGTCGCTGCTCGGCGTTAACATCGACCGCACCATCTCGCTCACCTTTGTGATCGGCGCGGCCTTGGCTTCGGTCGCTGGCATCATGTATCTGCTCTATTACGGCGTGATCGACTTCTACATCGGTTTCGTCGCCGGCGTGAAAGCCTTCACCGCGGCGGTCCTCGGCGGCATCGGCTCGCTGCCCGGCGCCATGCTGGGCGGCCTGCTGATCGGGCTGATCGAGACGTTCTGGTCGGCCTACTTTTCGATCGAGTACAAGGACGTCGCCGCGTTCTCTATTCTCATCGTCGTGCTGATCTTCCTGCCGACCGGCATCCTCGGCCGGCCGGAGGTGGAGAAGGTGTGAGCGGAACCGATCCGGTGCCCAACCCAGCCGCTCCCCTCTCCCGAAATCTGCCGCTCGCGCTGAAGGACGCCACGCTCGCCGGCTTGGTCGCGTTCGGACTGTTCTTCTTCATGATCGGGCTTCGCACCGACCAGGGCCCGACCGGCGCACTCCAGATCAGCACGCGCTTCCAGACATTCGCCGTCATCGTCGCCGTGGTGTTCGCGGGTTCGTTCCTGCGCACGCTCGCCTTCGGCCGCGGCCCGATCCCGCTGGCCCTGCCGGCTACGCTAAAACCCGTCGTCGACACCGCCAGCCGCTTCGCAGGCCCGGCGCTCCTGATCTTCGCGCTGCTGGTGCCGGTGCTGTTCTACAGCAACCGCTACCTGCTCGATCTCGGCATCCTCGTGCTGACCTACGTGATGCTCGGCTGGGGGCTGAACATCGTGGTCGGGCTCGCTGGCCTGCTCGATCTCGGCTACGTCGCCTTCTACGCCGTCGGCGCCTACTCCTATGCGCTGCTTGCCATCAACTTCCATCTGTCGTTCTGGATTTGCCTGCCGCTCGCGGGCATCCTCGCGGCGTTCTGGGGCATCCTGCTCGGCTTTCCGGTGCTGCGCCTGCGCGGCGACTATCTCGCTATCGTCACGCTGGCGTTCGGCGAAATCATCCGCCTCGTGCTGCTGAACTGGCAGAGCCTGACCGGCGGCCCGAACGGCATTCCGAGCATCCCGCGGCCGAGCTTCTTCGGGTTGCCGTTCGCCGACGCCGAGGGCAGCTTCGCCGCGACCTTCGGCCTCGACTATTCGCCGACCCACCGCGTCGTGTTCCTGTTCTACCTGATCCTAGCGCTGGCGCTGCTTACCAACTTCGTCACGCTCCGCCTGCGCCGGCTGCCGATCGGCCGGGCCTGGGAGGCGATGCGCGAGGACGAGATCGCCTGCCGCTCGCTCGGCATCAACACCACCACCACTAAGCTCACCGCCTTCGCCATCGGCGCGATGTTCGGCGGCTTTGCCGGCTCGTTCTTCGCGACGCGCCAGGGCTTCATCTCGCCGGAAAGCTTCAGCTTCAACGAGTCCGCGCTGATCCTCGCCATCGTCGTGCTCGGCGGCATGGGATCGCAGCTCGGCGTCGCGGTCGCCGCGCTGGTCATGCTCGGCGGCTTCGAATTGTTCCGCGAATTTGCGCTCTACCGCATGCTGATCTTCGGCGCGGCGATGGTGCTGATCATGATCTGGCGGCCGCGCGGCCTCGTTTCGACCCGCGAGCCGTCATTGCGCCTGACCGGGCGCAAGACAACATGAGCGCCACCCCGATCCTGCAGGTCGAGCATCTGTCGATGCGGTTCGGCGGCCTCATTGCCGTCGACGATCTTTCCTTTACCGCAAAGCGCGGCGACATCACCGCGCTGATCGGACCGAACGGCGCCGGCAAGACCACGGTGTTCAACTGCATCACCGGCTTCTACAAGCCGACCGCGGGGCTGATCCGCCTGGAGCACCCCGACGGCCGCGCCTACCTGCTCGAACGCCTGCTGAACTTTCGCGTCGCCAAGCTCGCCAAGGTCGCGCGTACCTTTCAGAACATTCGCCTGTTTCCCGGCATGAGCGTGCTGGAGAACCTCGTGGTCGCCCAGCACAACGCCCTGATGGTCGCCTCGGGCTTCACCTTCGCGGGCCTCATCGGGCTCAAGTCCTACCGCACCGCCGAGAACGCCGCCGTCGACAAGGCACGCTACTGGCTCGACCGCACCGGGCTTCTCCCCCGCGCTGACGATTCCGCGGGCGCGCTGGCCTATGGCGAGCAGCGGCGGCTCGAGATCGCACGCGCCATGTGCACCGATCCGGTGCTGCTCTGCCTCGATGAGCCGGCCGCCGGCCTCAACGCCCGCGAGAGCGCCGAGTTGAACGCCATCCTGCAGTTCATCCGCAAGGAACACGCCATCTCGATCCTGCTGATCGAGCACGACATGAGCGTGGTGATGCAGATCTCCGACCACATCGTCGTGCTGGATTACGGCGTCAAGATCGCCGACGGCGCGCCCGACGCGATTCGCAACGATCCGAAGGTGATCGCGGCCTATCTCGGGGTCGCCGACGACGAGGTTGAGAAGGTCGCGGCGGAGGTCGGCTTATGACCACGCCGCTGCTCGCCGTGCGTGGCGTCAAGACCTTCTACGGCAACATCATGGCGCTGAAGGGCGTCGACCTCGACGTCAACGACGGCGAGATCGTCACCCTGATCGGCGCCAACGGCGCCGGAAAATCGACGCTGATGATGACGATCTTCGGCGATCCACGCGCGAGCGAAGGCTCGATCGCCTTCGACGGCCGCGACATCACGCAACTTCCGTCGCACGAAATCGCGCGGCTTCGCATCGCGCAGTCGCCGGAGGGCCGCCGCATCTTCCCGCGCATGACCGTGCTCGAAAACCTGCAGATGGGCGCGACCGTCGCCGACCCCGCGCATTTCGACGACGACCTAAAGCGCGTCTGCGCGCTCTTCCCGCTACTCGACAAGCGCATGGGCCAGCGCGGCGGCACGCTGTCCGGCGGCGAGCAGCAGATGCTGGCGATCGCGCGTGCGCTGATGTCGCGCCCGCGTCTTCTCCTGCTCGACGAGCCGTCGCTCGGCCTCGCCCCGATGCTGGCGCAGCAGATTTTCCGCGCCATCCGCGAATTGAACCAGCGTGACAAGCTCACCGTGTTCCTGGTCGAGCAGAACGCCTTCCACGCGCTGAAGCTTGCTCATCGCGGCTATGTCATCGTCAACGGCGAGATCACCTTGACCGGCTCCGGCCGCGACCTGCTCGACCGCCCCGAGGTGCGCGCCGCCTATCTCGAAGGCGGGCGGCACGAAGCCGCAGGCGCATAGCGGGCTTTAGACAAGCCGCGTGTTCACCGCTACGTTGGCCATGCAGGAAAATTGGAGAACGTCATGGATCGCCGGCGCTTTACATCCTTGGCACTGGGCTCGGCGGCGGCCGTTCTGGCACGGCCGCCGGGCGCTTTCGCGCAAGCCAACACCATCAAGTTCGTCATCGGCACCGCGCCGGGCGGCGCCATCGATCCCTACGCGCGCATCGTCGCCGACCCAATGGCGAAGGCGCTCAAGGAAAACATCATCGTCGAGTACAAGCCCGGCGCCAACGGCAACGCCTCGGCGCGCTACATCGCCGAGCAGCCGGCCGACGGCGCGCTAGTCTGGGTCGGCACCCAGGCGTTCACCGAGATCAATCCGAGCGCGTTCAGCAACCAGCATTGGTCGATCGACGATTTCGTCGAGATCATCCGCGGCGTCGAGGCGCCGCTGGTGTTTGCTGCGCACCCGAGCGTGCCGGCCAACACGTTTCCCGAGTTCCTGACCTGGGCCAAGGCCAACAAGGGCAAGCTCAGCTATGCGTCGTACCAGCCGGGAACCCCGTCGCACTTTCTCGGCTACCAGCTCAACGAGAAGTTCGACCTCGACCTCACTCACGTGCCGTACCGCGGCTCCGGCTTGCAGGCGACCGCCCTGGTCGGCGGGCAGTCGCTGTTCGGCTTCGCCCAGGTCAATTCGACCATGCCGATGGCCGAGGCCGGCAAGCTGAAGTTGCTCGCCATCACCAACCCGACCCGCTACCGCTTCCTGCCGAACGTGCCGACCTTCGCCGAGCTCGGCCATCCGGAATTCACGGCGAAGGTCTGGTTCGGCCTGTTCCTGAGGAAGGGTACGCCCGACGCCCTGGTCAAACGCTACACCGATGCGGCCAAGATCGCGCACAACGATGCCGACGTGAAGAAGAAGCTCGAAGCGCAGGGCTTCGAGGTGGTGGGCGAGACCGGGCCGGACCTGATCCCCAACATCAAGGTGCAGATCGAGCGCTGGGCCAAGCTGGTCAAGGCGTCGGGGTTCTCGGCCGAGGACCGCGGGGCCACGAAATAGTTCTTGACTAAATTCCTATAGGAATATATGTACATCTCTGCCTCGCTCATCGAGGGCGTCTTCTAGGGACGCTTGGATGACGGAGCGAGGTGCGGCCCCTGCGGGCAGGTCTCGTAAACCTGCACTCGGGCGGCTCCGGGACTCCGCCCGGGCGTCACTACGGGCGCTCTGCGAGGAGCTCGCTGCATTGGCCGGCGGAAATGCCGGTTCAAGAAGCGCGGCCGGGGCTGATGGCGAGACCCCCATCCGGGGGACGCCTGCAAATGCCGCGGTGGAGCGCCGGGAGGCGGACGCATCGCAAGATGCGTGCACGCCTTGCCGCGGTGGGCCGCGCAAGCCTGCCGCCAGGCGTGAGATTTGAAGAACGCGCCTTCCGGCGCTCCGCTCCCTCACTTGTTTGAGGGATGGGAATGAAGGCGCGCCCCGCGCCTTTCAAAAACAGGGGCGGCGGAGCGTTGGCTAAACGCGCGCCGGCTGTTTGAAAATTGAATCGGAAACTCTAAGCCCGTCTTGTCGGCAGCGGCACGCGGTCGACGTGCTCGATCTCGGCAAGCAGCAGTTTCTCAATCATCGCCGCGCGGATTTTTGCCGCAGCCGGATCGTCCCACAGGTTCTCGAACTCGCCGGGGTCCGCTTTGAGGTCGTAAAGCTCGCCCCAGCCGGTGCCGTGGAACACGCTCACCCGGTATTGCCCGTCGACCAGCGTGTGGACCCGGACCGGCACGTCGGTGCCGGGGCTCGACGCCTGGTGATCGTACTGGATGAACACGCTGTCGCGCACCGTCTTGCCGTCGAGCACCGGCAGGAAGCTCCTGGCCTGCATGCCGCTCGCCGGCTCGATCTTGGCGCGCTCCAGCACGGTCGCGCCGATGTCCATGGTCGAGGCCAGCGCGTCGGTGCGCTTGCCGCGCGCCGCTGCCTGCGGATCGGCCCAGATGAACGGCACCCGCACGATCTGCTGGTACTGCTCGGCGCCCTTCAGCATCAGTCGATGATCGCCGAGATGGTCGCCGTGATCGCTGGTGAAGATCACCACGGTGTCGTCGCCCGCGCCCGCTGCGTTCGAGCGCCGCAAGCACGCGCCCGATCGCATCGTCGACGCAGGCGATCATGCCGGCGGTCAGCGCCCTCGCCTCCTGCGCCTCGCGCGCCGACACGCCGATGGTGCCCATGCCGGTGAGGTTGGCCTTGCCGCTCTCGCGCTCCTTGAAGACGTTCTGAACCAGCGGCGGCGGCGTCCAGTCGTTGCGCGGAACGCCTCCGGCACCGCGAACTGCTCCGGCTTGTACATGTCCCAGTATTTGCCCGGCGGATTGAACGGATGGTGCGGATCGGGAAACGACACCATCAGGAAGAACGGCTCATCCTCGCCCTTGGCGTCGTCGAGATAGGCGCAGGCGCGCTCGCCGAGAAACGCGGTGGCGTAAAGCTCCGCCGGGATCGCGGTGCGATAGGCCTGCGGCACCGTGTAGTCGTGCGGCAGGCTGTTCTTCGGCCCGAGCAGTTTTCCCGCGCCTTCGGATCGCGCGCGTCGAGCCAGCGATCGTAGTCGGCGCCCGCCTCGTCGCCGTGATTGCGCACCAGCGTGACGTGCTCGAAGCCGTAGAACGGCGTCTGCACGTGCGCGTCCGGCCGTGGTCCAGTATCGCGGCGTCTCCTGCTCGTATTTCGGCTCGTCGAGATGATCGCGCAGCGACTGGCGCAGTCGCCGGCGACGGCTCGTGGAAGCCCTCGCGCGGCGGCGGCCGCTTGATGATCGGATCGTAGTCGGTGAAGTTCTGCAGATGGCTCTTGCCGACCAGCGCGGTCTGGTAGCCGGCATCGCGCAGCAGATCGACGAAGGTGACGGCGTCCATCGACAGCGGAATGCCGTTGCTGCGCACATCGTGCACCGAGGGCATCCGGCCGGTCATCAGGCTGGCGCGGTTCGGCTGGCAGACCGGGCTTGCCACATAGAAGCGGTCGAACGCGGTGCCCTGCGCCGCGATCGAATCGATGTGCGGCGTCCGCAGCACCGGATGGCCGTAGCAGCCGAGGAAATCGGCGCGGTGCTGGTCGGTGATGAACAGCAGGAAATTCGGACGGGAGGATTTCGGCATTCCGACACTCGGGTTCGATCCGCTGTGCTAGCATCCTAGCTGAATCGAACCGTCGGTCCGTAAAGGCACGCATGGACAGCCTCTACGCCGACGAATCCTGGCTGCAGATCTTGCTCGTCACCGGCGTGCTCGGCGGCGGCGCGGCCTTCCTGGCCGGCCGCGCCATCGCCCAGACCTGGCGGCCGTTCTGGAACGTGCTGATCTACATGGCGATGCTCGGCGCCGCGGTGCGGTTCGTGCATTTCGCGCTGTTCGAGGGAACGCTGCTGTCGCCCGCGTCCTACCTCGCCGACACGCTCTATCTCGATCGTCGCTCGGCTCGCTGGCCTGGCGGATGACGCGGGCCGCCCAAATGGCGACGCAATACTACTGGCTCTATGAGCGAACGAGCCCGCTGACGTGGCGCGCGCGGCGCCGGCGAGGAAATTCCGGCCGGAACCGCCCATCACCCGGTGACCGCGCGGCAAAAACCAGACAAAATGACTCCTATCCAGATATCGCGGTCGGGGCGACCATGAGGTCAGAGGTCCGCAACTTGAGGAGAACGGCATGAAGACGATGTGGCTTGCAGGCGTGGCACTCGGTGCCGGTCTGGCCTTGGCCGGCACGGCGTCCGCCCAGGACATCACCGTCGGCGTCGCCGGGCCGATGACCGGCCAGTACGCCTCGTTCGGCACCCAGCTCAAGAACGGCGCCGAGGCCGCGGTCGCCGACATCAACGCCGCCGGCGGCGTGATGGGCAAGAAGCTCAAGCTCGAGATCGGCGACGACGCCTGCGATCCGAAGCAGGCCCGCGCGGTCGGCCGAGAAGTTCGCCAGCGAGAAGCTGCCGTTCGTGGCCGGGCACTACTGCTCGTCGTCCTCGATCCCGGCCTCGGAGGCCTACCAGGACGGCGGCGTGCTGCAGATCACGCCGGCCTCGACCAATCCGACCTTCACCGACCGCAACATGTGGAACACGTTCCGCGTCTGCGGCCGCGACGACCAGCAGGGCACGATCGCCGGCGACTACGTCGCCAAGAACTACAAGGGCAAGAACGTCGCCATCCTTCAGGACAAGTCGACCTACGGCAAAGGCCTCGCCGACGAGATGAAGAAGGCGCTCAACAAGGCCGGCGTGAAGGAGAAGATGTACGAGGCCTACACGCAGGGCGACAAGGACTTCAATTCGCTGGTCTCGAAGATGAAGGCCAACAAGATCGACGTGGTCTATGTCGGCGGCTATCACACCGAGGCCGGCCTGATCCTGCGCCAGATGCGCGGCCAGGGCATGCAGAGCCAGATGATCTCCGGCGACGCCATCGCCACCAACGAGTTCTGGTCGATCACCGGCGACGGCCGGCGAAGGCATGATGTTCACCTTCGGCTCCGATCCGCGAAAGCGCCCGACCGCCGCCGCGATCGTCAAGAAGTTCAAGGACAAGAACGTCGATCCGGAGGGCTACACGCTCTACACCTACGCGGCGATGCAGATCTGGTCGCAGGCCGCCGCCAAGGCCAAGACCACCGACGGCAAGAAGGTCGCCGAGACCATCAAGGGCGGCAAGTGGGACACCGTGCTGGGCCCGATCAGCTACGACAAGAAGGGCGACATCACCACGGTCGACTACGTGTTCTACAAGTGGAACAAGGACGGCAAGTACGACGAGATCCCGGCCGGCAAGGGCTCGTGATCGGAAGCCGCCGAGCGGAGCGCCGCGAGGCGCGCGTCCGCGACGCTATCGAAGTCCAGGCGTACAGGCAGCCGCCTCACCTTTTGTGGCGGGCTTGTCGCATCTAGCTCCGGTCGTTCAACCCGATCCGGATGACGATGATGTTGGGGTCCTTCTCATCGGGATAGAGGCTGGTGCCGACCGGCGTCTTGCCCCCCGGCGCCATGGCAAAGAACAGCCGCGGCGCCACGGTGTATTTCTCCGCCCGCAGGAAGGTGTCGATCTCCCAGGAGAATTGATCGGCTTCGGCGTCGTCTTTCAGCACCACGATCCTGACCTGCTTGGTCTTCGGGACGTGCACCAGGATGGCGTTCTTCAATTCGGCGTCGATATGGCGGCCCGGCCGTTGAACGGTCTGCTCCGGCGGCTTGCGGTGCAACCGGAACGGTCTTGTTATTCGGGCGGAGCGATGTCGGGCGATTGCCGCGATGGAACGAGCCAGGCCATCGCCAGCAGCAGCACCAGCGCAACCAGGCCGCCGCGGAACGCCCATCGGTCGGCGGCCCGCCTCTCGAGCCACGCGCGGAAGGCGGCGGATGCGCAGCGCGTCGCCCAGCGCGACAGGTTCGACACCGACCGGTGCGGCCCGGTCCAGGCGCCGAACATCAGCGCGCCGATGATGAGCGCCGCGATCACCCACAGGATTTGCCAGAGCGGACTGTTCGCCATGGCGGACTTCTATCGATCGCGGTCAGCCGATGCTGCCGAGCGCCGGAAACAGTCTCCAGCAGCCAGAAGCTCGCCTGCGAGACGAAGCCGGTCAGGAAGGCGATGCCGGTCAGCACCAGGAGCCCGCCCATCACGCGCTCGACCTTGGCGAGATGGCGGCGAAAGCGCGCGAGGAATGCCGCGAACGGCTCGACCGCGAAAGCCGCCAGCATGAACGGGATGCCGAGGCCGAGCGAATAGACCGCGAGCAGGCCCGCGCCCTTGGCGACGGTCTGCTCGGAGGCGGCGACCGCGAGGATCGCCGCCAGGATCGGCCCGATGCAGGGCGTCCAGCCGAACGCAAAGGCAAGCCCCATCGCATAGGCGCCCCACAGCCCGACCGGCTTCGCCATCTCCATCCGCTTTTCGCGAAGCAGCACGCCGATGCGGAGGACGCCGAGGAAGTGCAGCCCCATGACGATGATGACGATGCCGGCGATGATCGAAAGCTCGGCCGAATAGGCGCGGATCACCGCGCCGATGACGCTGGCGCTGGCGCCGAGCGCGACGAACACGGTGGAGAAGCCGCAGACGAACAGCAGCGCCGCCAGCACCGTATCGCGCGCGGACCCGCGGCTCCGGCTCGGCGTCGGCAAGCCGCTCCAGCGAGGTGCCGGCGAGATAGACGAGATAGGGCGGCACCAACGGCAGCACGCAGGGGCTGAGAAAGCTCACCAGTCCCGCGAGCAGCGCGCCAGAAGGGTCACGTCGGATGTCATCGCCGCCTAGATGCATGGGGCGGCGCGCCGGCGCAAGCGGAACGGTCGCTTGCTGGCGGTGATGTGATCGGCGCTTGATCTGATATGGTCAACGCCGTTTTGGAGGCTCAGGCTTTGGCGCGAAATCTCATCACCGACGTTGCCGGCGTCCGCGTCGGCCATGCCGACGACGCGCAAGCTCGGCTCCGGCGCGACCGTGGTGCTGTTCGACCAGCCTGCGATCGCGGCGGCCGACCTCCGCGGCGGCGGCCCCGGCACACGCGAGAGCGCGCTGCTCGATCCGGCCGATGACGGTCGAGCGCATCGATGCCATCGCGCTGTGCCGGCGGCTCGGCGTTCGGCCTCGATGCCGCCTCCGGCGCCCAGGCGTGGCTCCGCGAGCAGGGCCGCGGCTTTGCGGTGCGGGAGGCGCGCGTGCCGATCGTGCCGGCGGCGATCCTGTTCGATCTGCTGAGCGGCGGCGACAAGGAACTGGGGCCGCTATCCGCCCTATCGCGAGCTTGGCTACGCGGCGATCGCCAGCGCCGCGCCGGACTTCGCGCTCGGCAGCGTCGGCGCGGGCCTCGGCGCCACCACCGCGGACCTGAAGGGCGGCATCGGCTCGGCCTCGGCGCAGACGCGCGACGGCATCACCGTCGGCGCGCTGGCCGTGGTCAATGCCGCGGGCTCCGCCGTGATCGGCGGCGGCCCGCATTTCTGGGCGGCGCCGTACGAGCGCGACGGCGAATTCGGCGGGCGCGGCCTGCCGGCATCGGTGCCGCCGCAAGCACTCGCCTTCGAGACCAAGGGCCAGCCCGGCGAGAACACCACGCTGGTCGTGGTCGCGACCGACGCCGCCCTGACCAAACCGCAGACGCGGCGCCTGGCCATCATGGCGCAGGACGGCATGGCGCGGGCGCTGCGGCCGGTCCACACCCCGCTCGACGGCGACATCGTGTTCGCGGCGGCGACCGGCGCGCGAGCGCTCGCCGATCCGGTTCATGGCGTGTCGGAGCTGGGCTCGCTCGCCGCCGATGTGGTGGCGCGCGCCATCGCCCGCGGCGTCTACGAAGCGCGGGCGCTATCCTTCACCGGCGCTTTGCCGAGTTGGCGCGACCGTTTCGGCGTTCGTTGAGAAGCCTGAACAGAGCCACCCACATTGGCGGCGGCATGGTGCTCGGCGGGTGCCACATGTCGAGCGTTTCGGCGATCTGGTTGGCAAAATCGTTGCAGTTCAAAAATACCGCGTGCCACACGCGGTCCTGAACGCGAAGATATTCGACCCGCCGCACCACCGCGCGATACTGCTCGGCCGTGAGCCGCACGCGATAGATTGCGGTCGGCGTGCGTCGAGTGTCGTCAATGTATTGCTGGACGCTGCCGGATCGGCGCGAACAAGCCGTGCCAGACTGCTTGCGGGATCAGCCCGGCGTAGTGTGTTTCGATCAGCCGCCCGCTCGCATCGACGCGGCCGTAGACGATGTAGGTGTGACCGATATAGCTGCTGGGCCGAGCGCGGAAGTCGATGAAGTATCGCTGCCAACGCGCGGCACCGCGGCGAACAGCATGTCGCGCTACGCTGCGAGCAGCCGAGCCAGCCGTTACGCCGACGAGCAACAGACCGGCGGAGACCACCGAAGCCAGGATTGCATTCGCGACGCGCAAAGCGTTGCCTCGTGAGTCATCATCGGCCGGTTGATCCGGCCGCCCGCTCAATGCCTCCTCAAGTGCTGAAGTTCCCCGTCCGCCCGGACAGACCTCTGCAATGGTTATCTTGGTCCGCTATGTACGGAACGCAACGCATTCGCCGCAAGCAGGTTAACGCACGCGGTTAAGAGACGAACCGCTCGGCGGAATACGGCGTCGGATCGCAGAACGGCGCCGCGCCGGTCATCATCTCCGCGATCAACCGGCCGCTCACCGGGCCGAGCGTCAGCCCCCAATGGGCATGGCCGTAGTCGAGCCACAGCCCTGGCTGCCCCGGCGCGCGTCCGATCACCGGGCGGGAATCGGCAAAGCAGGGCCGCGACCCCATCCAGGGCTGCGCCTCGATCCCTTCGCCCAGCGGAAACAGCGCGCGCGCGGCCGGCAGCAGCGCGGTCGAACTGCTCGGGCGTCGGCTTCGCGTCGCGATCGGCGAATTCCGCGCCGGTGGTGAGGCGGATGCCCTGCTCCATCGGCGCCAGGCAATAGCCGTTGTCGGTATCGACGATCGGCCGCGTCAAGCCGGCGTTGCCCCGCGGCTGGAAATGCCGGTGATAGCCGCGCTTGAAGGCAAGCGGCAGATCGATGCCGAGCCGGCCGAGCAGATCCGGCGCCCACGGCCCGAGCGCCACCACCACCTCCTTGGCGTCGATCGGCCCTTCATCGGTGTCGACCCGCCAGCGGCTGCCGGAACGATGCAAGGTCAGCGCATCGCCGCTCAGCGATGACGCCGCCGAGCGTGGCGAACTGCGCCGCATAGGCCTTGGTCACGGCGAGCGGATTGGACACGCTGGCGGCCTCCGGCCAATGCACGGCGTGGCGAAACACCGGCGTCGAGCGACGGCTCAAGCGCGCGCGTCTGCTCGACGCTGAGCACGCGGTGCTTCAGCCCGAGCTCCTCGGCATAGTCGCGCTCGCGCGCCGTCGCCGCGAACGCCGCATCGCTGCGATAGAGCTTGAGCCAGCCGTCCTTGCGCAAGTAGCGCGTGGCGCCGGCCTCGGTCATCAGCGTCTCATGCTCGCTGACCGCCCGCGAGAACAGCGGCCGCATCGCCTCGGCGAAGGCAAGGCTGCCCTCGGCCCCGCGTGTTGGACGCGATAGGCCAGGAGCCACGGCGCGACCTTCGGCAGAAACGACAGATGATAGTTGGCCTCCGGCGCCTGCTTCAGCGCAATCCGAAGCAGCGCGCCGAAGCCCGACGGGAAGGCATGCGGGAAAAGCGTATTGCCTTCGATGATCCCGGTGTTGCCGTAGGAGGTTTCCTCGCCCGGCGCCGCGGCGGTCGACCAGCGCCACCGACAGCCCGCGCTTGGCGAGATGCAGCGCCGCCGAGGTGCCGACGATGCCGGCGCCCAGCACGATCGCATCGGTTCGGGCCATGACAGATCGATCCTTGATGTTGTGTCGAGGCCTGTATGTAGGCGACGCACTCGACGGCCTGCCAGCGCGGCTGTTATGCCGCAACGCATATGCTGAAACGGTTTCTCGATCGGCCGGCGGCGGGACTAGCCTGGCTCGGGCGTCACGGCACCAATGCGGTCGCCATTTCGATCCTGCTCGGCATCGCGCTGCCGCCGCTCGGCGCGCTGATCCGGCCGTTCTTTCCCGAAACCGTCTTTCTGCTGCTCTGCCTCGCCTTCCTGCGCGTCGATCCGGGCGCGCTCCGTGCGCAATTCGCCAGGCCGTGGCTCCTGATCGCTGCGGCCATCTGGACCATGCTGGTCGTGCCGGTGCTGGCGGGCATTGGGCCTGCGCGCGTTCGATCTGTTCGACCGCTCGCCCGCGCTGCTGCTGGCGCTGATGCTCAACGTGGTGGCGCCGCCGATCTTCGCCTCGCCAGCGCTCGCCGCGCTGATGGGCCTCAACGCCGCGGTCACGCTTGCGCTGCTGCTCGCCTGCGTCGCGGTGACGCCGTTTCTCGCGCCGGCGCTGGTCGCGCGTTTTCGTCGGACCGGCGGTGACGTTCTCGCCGCTGGCGCTCGGGCTTCGCCTGGTGCTGATGCTGGCCGGCGCGGCCTGCGTCGGCATCGCGGTCCGTTCGTTCGCCGGCAAGGCCTGGGTCGAGCGTCAGGCCGAGCGCATCGACGGGCTCAACGTGGTCGTGCTGTTTCTGTTCGCCGTGGCGCTGATGGGCGACGTGCTGTCGAACACCATCGCGCGCCCGCTGTTCGTGCTGGGGCTGCTGGCGCTCTCGACCGCGGTGACGTTCGGGCTGAGCGGGCTGACCGCGCTGATCTTCGCCCGCGCAGGATTGCACAGCGCGCTGCCGCTCGCGCATGCCGCGGGCTCGCGCAACACCGGGCTGATGCTGGCCGCCGCAGCCGGCGCCGTGCCCGAGCTGGTCTGGCTCTATGTCGCGCTGATCCAGATTCCGATCTACGCCCTGCCGCTGATCATGCGACCGCTGCTGCGCCGGCTTGATCTGCGCAGCAGCCGCTAGTCAGGCGTTAGACGCTCAAGTTCGTCGTCGGCGCTGCAAGCTGCGCCTGCAGGCTGATCAACTGCTTCAGCAGATTGGCGAAGTTCGGCGCCTCCGGATTGGTCGATGCTGCCGTTCGAGCCGGAGTCGCCGAAGCCGCCGCCGGCGTCGTCATCTCGACCTTGGTGCCGTCGGTGTAAGTGATGGTCGTGGTGGTTGAGCCATCCGAATTGGTGCCGGACTGGCTGGTGGTGCCGTCGGCCGACGCGCCGGATAACAGCGACTGCAACGGGTCGCTGCCGCCGGACCCGCCAGCACCGCCAGCGTGATGATGGTGGTGACCTCCGCCGCCGTGCGCCTTCTGCATGGCGGACTGCATCTCGTCCTGGCTGATCGAGCCGTCGCCGTTGGTGTCGATCTTGCTGAACAGCTGCGTCGACCTTGGTCTTGTCGGCACCGGCGGAGCCGATCGCGGTCTCGAACTCGGACTGCGGAAATCTGGCCGTCGCCATTGGCGTCGAACTTGCCGAACAGCGATTGCAGCCGGCGAACTCGAACCGGCCGACGACTTGATCGCCCTGCACCGAGAACAGCGCCTGCATGACGTCCGGGCTGAACTGCAGGCCCGACGACGAAGCCGAGCTGTCATCCTGGCTGACCGCCGAGAGCAACGGATCGCTGGAGCCGCCGCCCGAGATGGACTGCAGCAGCGCCTGGAGCGGATCGGACGACGCCGCGCTCTGATCGGTGCTGTCGGTACCACCCGTCTGCGGCCATTGCAGAGTAGGAATAGGGATTGGATGAGCCGACTGAAGATACTGACATGACACATCACCTCGACTGACAAGCGCAGCCGCCCCGCCAACCACTCAAGCAAGAGCGAGGCCAGCGGCAAAACCCGCGTAGTGTCTGGAAATTCCCGGTGTCCGCCACCGCGCAGAAATTGCCAGCGTGGGCCGCCACCCGGCAATTTTGACCGGGTGTAACCGCCACGCTTAAGCCATCCACCGGCCGCGTTGCCCGCCCCCGCCCGCCGTGTTACCTCGACCCGGTACAGGGAGGCTTCATGCCCCGCCCGCTCCGCATCGCGCCGTCGATCCTGTCCTCGGACTTCTCCAAGCTCGCCGAGGAGGTCCGCGCGGTCGAGGCCGCCGGCGCCGACTGGATCCATCTCGACGTGATGGACGGCCATTTCGTGCCGGTCATCACCTTCGGGCCGGAGGTGGTGAAGGCGATCCGCCCGGTCACCCAGAAGACGTTCGACGTGCATCTGATGATCGCGCCGGTCGACCCGCACCTCGAGGCCTTCGCCAAGGCCGGCGCCGACATCATCACCGTCCACGTCGAAGCCGGCCCGCACCTGCACCGCTCGCTCCAGGCCATCCGCGCGCTCGGCAAGAAGGCCGGCGTCACCATGAACCCGGGAACGCCGGTCGAGAGTCGATCGAGCATGTCATCGACCTGGTCGATCTGGTGCTGGTGATGTCGGTCAACCCCGGGCTGGGGCGGCCAGAAGTTCATTCCCGCGGCCGAGGAGAAGATCCGCCGGGTCGCGGCGCTGGTCGGCGGCCGGCCGATCGACATCGAGATCGACGGCGGGGTCACACCGGAAAACACCGAGCTGGTGACCCGGGCCGGGGCCAACGCGCTGGTCGCGGGCTCCGCGGTGTTCAAGGGCGGGCCCTCGCGCCTACCGCGCCAACATCGAGGCGATCCGCCACGCCGCTGCGCTGGCCCGTGGCGAAGCGGCGTGATCGCGCTTAAATTCGAGATGTATAGAGCATCAGAGAGACGCGGGGATAAGTGATGGGCGTTCTGATCGACGGCAAGTGGACCGACGGCGAACTGCCGCAGGAAACCAGCGAGACCGGCCAGTTCAAGCGGGCCGACAGCGTCTTCCGCGGCCGCATCACCGCCGACGGCTCGTCCGGCTTCAAGGCCGAGCCCGGCCGCTATCACCTCTATGTCGCGCACGGCTGTCCCTGGGCGCACCGCACGCTGATCTACCGGGCGCTGAAGAAGCTCGATGGGCTGATCTCGGTCGCCTACTCGATCCCGGGCCTGAAGCAGCAGGGCTGGCATTCGGCGACGACCCGCGCTATCCCGACTGCATCCCCGACAAGGTCAACGGCTTCCAGTATCTCCACGAAGCCTACACGGCCGCGAATCCGACCTACACCGGCAAGGTCACGGTGCCGACCCTGTGGGACAAGAAGACCAAGACGATCGTCAACAACGAGTTGTCCGAGATCATCCGGATGCTCAACACCGAGTTCAACGCCATCACCGGCGACCGCGCCGACTACTACCCGCAGCGCTGCGCGCCGAGATCGACGCGGTGAACGAGCGCACCTATCACAACGTCAACAACGGCGTGTACCGCGCGGGCTTCGCCAAGTCGCAGGCCGCCTACGAGGAGGCCTATGACGGGCTGTTCGCGCACGCTCGACTGGCTGGAGGAGCGGCTGTCGAAGCACCGCTACCTCGTCGGCAATCAGATCACCGAGGCCGACTGGCGGCTGTTCCCGACGCTGGTGCGCTTCGACGTCGCCTATTTCTCGATCTTCAAGTGCAACCGGCAGCGCATCGCCGACTATCCCGAACCTGTCGAACTACATGCGCGAGCTCTACCAGGTGCCCGGCGTCGCCGGCACCGTGACGCCGCGCTACTACGTCATCAACTACTATTCGATCCCGAAGGTGAACCCGACCCTGATCATCCCGAAGGGCACGCCGGTCGATCTCGGCCAGCCGCACGACCGTGCGAGGTTGGCGGCCTAGATGATCCCACGCTACTCCCGACCCGAAATGGCGGCGATCTGGTCGCCGGAAACCCGCTTTCGCATCTGGTTCGAGATCGAGGCGCACGCCGCCGACGCCATGGCCAAACTGGGCATCGTGCCGAAGGCGGCGGCGAAGAAAATCTGGGACAAGGGCAGCAAGGCCACGTTCGACGTGGCGCGCATCGACGAGATCGAGCGCGAAACCAAGCACGACGTCATCGCCTTCCTGACGCATCTGGCCGAGATCGTCGGGCCCGAGGCGCGGTTCGTGCATTCCGGCATGACCTCGTCGGACGTGCTCGACACCTGCTTCAACGTGCAACTGGTGCGCGCGGCCGACATCCTGATCGCCGACGTCGACCGGCTGCTCGCGGCGCTGAAGAAACGCGCCTTCGAGCACAAGAAGACGCCGACCATCGGCCGCTCGCACGGCATCCACGCCGAGCCGACCACGTTCGGCGTCAAGCTCGCGGTCGCCTATGCGGAGTTCTCGCGGGCGCAAGGAGCGCCTGATGGCGGCGCGAAAGGAGGTCGCGACCTGCGCGATCTCCGGCGCGGTCGGCACCTTCGCGCAGATCGATCCGCGCGTGGAGGCGCATGTCGCCAAGGCGATGGGACTCGCGGTCGAGCCGGTCTCGACGCAGATCATCCCGCGCGACCGCCACGCCATGTTCTTTGCGACGTTGGGCGTGGTCGCCTCGTCGATGGAGCGGCTGGCGATCGAAATCCGCCACCTGCAGCGCACCGAGGTGCTGGAGGCCGAGGAGTTCTTCTCCGAGGGCCAGAAGGGCTCCTCGGCGATGCCGCACAAGCGCAACCCGGTGCTGACCGAGAACATCACCGGCCTCGCCCGCATGGTGCGCTCCTACGCGATGCCGGCGATGGAGAACGTCGCGCTGTGGCATGAGCGCGACATTTCGCATTCCTCGGTCGAGCGAATGATCGGGCCGGACTCGACGGTGACGCTCGACTTCGCGCTCAATCGGCTCGCCGGCGTGATCGAGAAGCTCGTGGTCTATCCCGGCAACATGCAAAAGAACCTCGACCGGCTCGGCGGCCTCGTGCATTCGCAGCGCGTGCTGATCGCGCTGACCAAGGCCGGCATGTCGCGCGAGGATGCCTACAAGCTCGTGCAGAAGCACGCCATGCAGGTCTGGCAGGGCAAGGGCGATTTCCTCACGCTGCTCAAGGCCGACAAGGCAAGTGCGGGCAAAGCTCAAGCCTGCCGAGATCGAAGTGAACTTCGACCTCGGCCACCACTTCAAGCACGTCGACACGATCTTCAAGCGCGTGTTCGGCAAGGCCTGACGCTCACTCCACCGTGACGCCGCTCGCCTTGATCGGCTTCGCCCATTTCTCGGTCTCGTCCTTGACGAGCTTGGCGAGATAAGCCGGCGTCGCCTGGTTGTCCGGCATGATCTCGGCGCCGAGCGCGCCGAGCTTGTCCTTCACCAGCGGCGAATGCATCGCCTCAAGCATCGCGCCGTTGAGCTTCTTCACGATCGGCTCGGGCGCGCCCTTCGGCAGGAAGATCGCGTTCCAGGTGTAGGCGATCAGATCCTTGGTGCCCTGCTCTTCCGCGGTCGGGAGGTCCGGCAACGCCTTGGAGCGCTTGCTGTCGAGCAGCGCGATGCCCTTGATGGTGCCGCCGTCGAGCTGCGACTTGATGGTGGTGACGACCTCGCAGATGTAATCGATGCGGCCGCCGATCAGATCCTGCATCGCCGGTCCGGTGCCGCGATACGGCACGTGGGTGATGTTGACGCCGATCATGTAGTTCAGCAGCACGCAGCCGAGATGGGTGGCGGAGCCGGCGCCGGCCGAGCCGAACTGCATCTTGGCCTGGTTCGCCTTGGCGTAGGCGATGAACTCCTTGAAGTCGTTCACCGGCAGGTCCTTGCGCGCGATCAGCGCGATCGGCACCTGGGCGATCAGACCGACCGGGGTGAAATCGGTCTGCGAGTTGTAGAGCGGCTTCTTGTAGAGCGTCTGCGCCTGGGCGTGGGTGCCGACCGTGCCGATCACGAAGTTGTAGCCGTCAGGCGCGGCTGTCGGCGACGCGCTTGCGAGCCGGTCTGGCCGCCGGCGCCGGTGACGTTCTCGACCACCACCTGCTGGCCGAGCGACTTCGCCCATCTTGGCGGCGACGACGCGGCCGAGCACGTCGGTCGGGCCGCCGGCGGCGAACGGGATCACCATGGTGATCGGGCGGGTCGGGAAGTCCTGCGCCATCGCGGAACCGGCCATGGCGACGACAGCCGCACCGGCCAGGAAAAGCATTCTCATCGGCATCCTCCAATTTTGCCGGAGACTTGCGATAGAACATGGCTATGGTCAATCCTGCGGTCCATGCGTGATTGCCGCACCGGGCTGCATTCGCATAAGGTCCCCTCATGGAAACAACACGCATCGCCATCGCTGGCCTCGGCGCCATCGGCAAGGCCGTGGCGCGCCGGCTGACCGACGGCCTGCCGGGCCTTAAGCCTCGCCGCCATCGCCACCGGCAACGCCGCCAAGGCGCGGACTGGCTCAGGGAGCAGAAAATCGACTGCCCGGTGGTCGAGCTCGAGGAGTTTCCCGAAGCACGCCGACCTCGCCATCGAATGCGCGCCGGCCGCGCTGCTGGAGCGCATCTGCAAGCCGATGCTGGAGGCCGGCAAGCAGGTGATGGTGCTGTCCTGCGGCGCGCTGTTGCCGCGGCCGGACCTGATCGAACTCGCCAAGGCGCACGGCGGCCGCATCCTGGTGCCGACCGGCGCGCTGCTCGGCCTCGACGCCGTCGCCGCCGCCGCCGAAGGCATCATCCATTCGGTGAAGATGACGACGCGGAAGCCGCCGGCCGGCCTGATCGGCGCGCCGCATCTGGTCAAGAACAACATCTCGGTCGAGGGGCTGAACACCGCCAAGCTCGTGTTCAGCGGCACCGCGCGCGAGGCCGCCGCCGGATTTCCGGCGAACGTCAATGTCGCGGCCGCGCTGTCGCTCGCCGGCATCGGCCCCGACCGCACCATGATCGACATCTGGGCCGATCCGGCGGTGACGCGGAACTGCCACACCATCGAGGTCGATTCCGACAGCGCGCGCTTCACGCTGTCGATCGAGAACATCCCGTCGGAAAATCCGAAGACCGGCAAGAACGTCGCGCTGTCGGTGATCGCGGCGCTGCGCAAGATGCACTCGCCGCTCGCCGTCGGGACCTGATCGCATTTAGCCAACGCTCCGCTGCCCCTGTTCTTTGATTTTCGAGCCCGGGGTGAGCTCGTATCCCATTTTTCCTTCGCCCCTCAAACGAGGAGGTGGAGCGCCGGGAGGCGCCAGGGGCTTGCGAGGCCCCCTGCGGGCGTGACGGAGGGCCCGTTTGATCGCACCCACGGCGATATCCCCGGTGCCGAGGATCGCCGCTGTCGGGGTGCGCGCGGCCAATGACGTAGGCCGCTGCGCCTCCCGGCGCTCCAACGCGATGCCATTGTCGGGCACCGCACCTCGCTCCGTCATCCGACGCCGCTTAAGACGACGCCCTCGATGAGCAAGGCAAGGCACAGATAATCGCGGTCTGGCGGGCGGGGATAAGTTTTATTTCGGCGGCGTCGCGGGCCTCTCGGAAGCCCGCGTTGAGGCTTTGTTAACCATAAGAAGCCCTAATTGGCCTGAGATTTCCCCACTGGCCCGGATCGCCCGCGGCCGTCATCCGGCTGTCCCGCCACTTCGATGCGAAAATCCCGAAGGGCATGGACGGCGATCATTCTGCTCTCGCTGTCGACGCCCGTCTTCGCGGCTGAGCAGCCGGCTCTTGGCTTCTCGCCCGAAGCAGCCTTCGGACGTGCAGCGCCACACAGACGAGGCGTTCGCGGCGCTCGGCTACGCGCCGATGCCGGCCAAGGCGCCGCGTTCGTCAAACCCGCCGACGCCGCGCCGCCGGCCAACAACGTGATGCTGTTCGCCGGCCAATATGCCATCGACAATCTCGGCGGCACGATCAATCCGTTCACCGCGACCCACGAGGACCAGGGCATTGTCGCATTCGCCTACGGGCATGACTTCTACCGCTGGCGAGATTTCGTCGGCGGCGTCGAGGTCGGCACCGGATTGCGCTTCGGTCTCGGAACGGCGGGAGAGCTCTGGGGCGGCGTCAACTTCCGCTACACCGGCTTCGTCCTGTTCAACACCGTGAAGATCGGCGGCGGCATCACGGTCGGCTTCAGCGGGGTCACCAAAGCGACCGGCATCGAGGCCCAGCGCGAAATCAAGGACGGCGGCAGCGCGACGCTGCTGGCCTATCTCGGGCCCGAGCTGACCATGGCGCTGGTCGACAATCCGAACTGGGAGCTGGTCTACCGGATCCAGCATCGCTCCGGCGCCTACGGCGTGATCGCTCATTTCATCGAAGGCGCGAATGCCAACACGATTGGCATCCGATACCGGTATTAGCTCCGGGTGGCCGCGGTCTGCTCCGCAGTGCCTCGCTCGGGCAGGTCGGCGGCGATCCGGCGGCGGCCCAGCATGTGGGCGCGGCCGTCGTTGATGGCGTCGACAGCGATCAGCTTGCCGGCCGGCGATACTCGACGGAGAATTTGCCGCCGGCCGGGTCGCCGATGGTCTCGCACGCGTCAAAGCCATCGAGCAGACCGGTGATCTGCAGCTTGATCTCGTACTGGTCGGACCAGAACCACGGCACCGGATCGTAAGGCTTCGGCTTGCCCATGATGGCGTCCGCCGCGGCCTTGGCCTGATCGATGGCGTTCTGCACGCATTCGAGCCTGATCTTGCGGCCATAGCGGTGCGAGAAGAAGCGCGCGCAATCGCCGATGGCATAGACGTCCGGCGCGGCGCGGGCGAAATCGTCGACCACGATGCCGTCCTCGCAGGCAAGCCCGCGGCCGCGGCAAGATCGTCGTTGGCGCGGGCGCCGGTCGCGACCAGGACCAGATCGGCGGCGATGCGCTCGCCGGAC
Source organism: uncultured Alphaproteobacteria bacterium (assembly GCA_963785665.1). Taxonomy (GTDB): domain Bacteria; phylum Pseudomonadota; class Alphaproteobacteria; order Rhizobiales; family Xanthobacteraceae; genus Z2-YC6860. The sequence continues at coordinate 111,081 of CAWAWF010000003.1, read as the reverse complement.
GTCAGCGTGATGCCGGTCGCGCGGGTCTCGCCGTCGATCGCGGCCAGCCGCGCGCCGAGCCGGATGTCGACGCCGCGCGAGCGATGCAGCGTGTCGAAGAAGCCGGAGATCGTTTCGCCGGCGACGCGCTTCATCACCCGGCCCTCCGCCTCGACCACGATGGCCTCGCGGCCCTCCTGGCGCAGCACCGCCGCGACCTCGAGCCCGATGTAGCCGCCGCCGATGATGACGATGCGGCGCGCGTCGTCGAGCGCCGGGCGAAGCCGCCGGACATCGTCGATCTTGCGGAGCGAGAACACGCCGGGGAGCTTGATGCCGGGCAACGGCAGATCGCGCGCGCGCGTGCCGGTGGCGAACACCAGCGTGTCGTAGTCGAAGCTGCGGCCGTCGCGCGAGGCTGACCTGCTTGCGCGCCGAGATCGACTGCCGCGGCGGGCGCGCCGAGGTCAAGCTCGCACCTTGTGGTCGGCCCAGTAGCTGTCGCGGCGCAGCAGCAGCGTCTCGATCGAGGCCTTTTCCTTGAGAAACGCCTTGGACAGCGGCGGCCGCTGGTACGGCGCGATAGGGCTCGTCGCCGATCATGCGGATCGGGCCGTCATGGCCGCCCTGGCGCAGGCTGATGGCAAGCTGCGCCGCCGCCTGGCCGGCGCCGAGAATGAGAATTCCGCCCGACATCCGAATTCCTTAGGGTGCCCGAGGCCGGCTGGCCGGCCGATTTCCGGTGTGATACAACATCGGCCCCGCCCTGCCCGTCACCCCACATTGCCAAGAGAAAGCCCGATGGCCAAGAAATCAGTTGCCAAATCCGCCAAGTCGGCGAAGTCCGCCAAGTCTGGCGCAAGCGTCCGCCCTATCGCCTCAAGGAGATTTCCGACGAGCAGATGAGCGCGCTGCAGCGGGCGCTGCGCGACGCGATCTATTCCGGGCCGCGCGGCATCCGCAAGAAGCTGACCGGTCCGTTCCAGATCTGGCTGAACGCGCCGGAGCTCGGCCATCTGGCGCAGGCGCTCGGCGCCCACGTGCGCTACAAGACCTCGCTGTCGCCGCGGCTGTCGGAAACCGCGATCCTGCGTCACCGCGCAAATCTGGAAGGCGCATTACGAGTGGTTCGCGCACGCGCCGCAGGCCGAGAAGGCCGGCGTGAAGCCGCAGACCGTCAAGGACATCCAGGCCGGGCGGACGCCGAAGGCGGCGGCGAAGGACGAGCTTGCGATCATCGATTTCGTCAAGGAGATGTACAAGACGCGCCGCGTCAGCGACAAAACCTACAAGCGCGTGCACGCCTTCCTCGGCGACGCCGGCGTGGTCGAGCTGGTCGGCATCTGCGGCTACTACGCCATGATCTCGATGACGCTCAACGTGTTCCGCGCGCAGATTCCGGAGGACGCGGCGCTGCCGTTCGCCGAGCCGAAGTAGGCTGGAGAGACAGCTACTGCATCCGGCCGCGTTCGGTGTCGACGATCTGCGGCACTGGCACCGGCGCGAGCACCACCGGCATCGAGCTCGCGGGCGTAGGACGTGTCCCGGCGCTTGACCAGCCAGTAGCCGATGATGAGCAGCACCGGCACGCAGGCCGCGGTGGCGATCCGGTCGTCGGGGCAGAGCAGCACCAACAGCGACAGCGCGGCAAGCGCGACCCGGATCGCGATATCGCCCGGCACGCTGTCGGCATAGCGCGCCTGCAGGCTGAAGGTGATGCCGATCGTCGCGGTGAGAACGAGGCCCGCCGCCGCGAACTGGGCGACGCCGGGCTCGATCACCAGCTCCGGATGCACGAACACGCCGGCCATCAGCGTGAACAGCGAGACGCAGATCTGCAGCGCGCGGTTGAGCGTCGTGTAGAACGACGCGTTGGCGATCTTGGCGGTGACGGCGGCGACGAGCGAGGTCGGCGGCGTCAGTTCGCCCCAGACGCCGAGGAAGAACGCGAAGAAGTGCACCACCCACGGATTGACGCCGACCTTGATCATCGGCGGCGCGATCACGATGGCGACCAGGATGTAGGTCGGCGCCGGCGGCAGGCCGGTGCCGAGCATCGCGCCGAACACGAAGGCCAGCACCACCATGGCGGCGAGGTTGACGCCGGCCGCCTCGATCAGGATCGCGCCGAGCTTGGTCGGCACGCCGGTGATGACCAGCGCGCCGGTCATGATCGCGAGCGTCGCGAGCAGCAGCGTCAGGTCGGACGTCATCTCGATGTAGGAGTCGAGAAACTTGCGGACCGGGCTGGATGAACTCCGGCGAACGACCAGTGCCCGACCGACAGCACCGATACGATGTTGACGACCAGCAGAAGCCGCCGACCGCGACGAAGACATAGAGCGCGGCGAAGCTCGGCGCCAGATTCCACGCCGCCATCATGCCGACCAGGCCGGTGATCACGCAGAGGAAGGCCGCGAGATTGACGATGTCGCGCCACGACAGCGTCTGCTTCAGAGCCGGCGACCAGGCGCATGCGATGGCGCAGCGCCAGGAGATACACCGAGACGGCGACGGTGGCGTAATAGATCAGCGCCGGCACATAGCCGCGCGCGACCACGTCGAAATAGCTCTTGCCGAGGAACTCGGCCATCAGGAAGGCCGCGACGCCCATCACCGGCGGCATCAACTGGCCGCCGAGCGAGGACGCCGATTCGATCGCCGCCGCGGTCGCCGGCGGCATGCCGGCGCCGATCATCGCCGGGATGGTGGCCGAGCCGATGGTGATGGCGTTGGCGGCGCCGCTGCCGCTCACGGTGCCGACGCACATCGAGCCGATCACCGCCGACTGCGGCAGCGCGTGCGGCGAGCGGATCGCGACGCGCTTGGTGGCGCGCAGCAGCGAGTCGATGCAGCCGAAGCCCGACAGCACGCTCAGCACCAGCAGGAACGCGCCGATCACGGTCAGCGCGATCTGCGGCAGGTTGGAGAACACGCCGGTCGTGGTCTCGACGCTCATCGCCGTGACGACGCGCCACCAGCTCAGGCCCGAATGATAGAACATGCCGGGCACCACGTAGCCGTAGACCGCGTAGAAGATCAGCAGGATGTTGAGCACGAACAGCGGCATGTGGCGCTTGCGCGAATATTCCAGCACCAGAACCGTCATCAGCTCGCCGACCAACAGGTCGGTCGAATTCCAGTCGCCGGCCCGCTCGGTGCCGAGCGCGTAATATTCGGTGTGCATGTAGTAGGCGACGACGCGCGCAAGGCCGATGTAGATCGCGGCGATGACGTAATTGGCCGCCGCCGGCAGGCCCGGATAGAGATCGTTCTCGCGCAGCGCCGTTGAGGACGAACAGGATGTAGGTGACCGGCACGAGTGTCATCGCCAGGAAGGTCGGCCCGCCTTCGCTGGTCCAGAAATAGTCGAACAGATAGACGAAGAAGAAGATCGCGACGGCGTAATAGATGCACTCGATGATGAAACGCGGCCGGGTGGCAGGAATATCCGTCATGGCTGTTCGCCGTCTCGATGAAACCGACGGGCGCCTCATAGCGCCCGTCTTGCCGTTGACGCGTGGCCGCTCAGGCCGCCGCCGCTACTATCTTGGCGACCTTGGAATCCCACTTCGCGTCCCAGACGCCCTTCTCGCGCATCCATTTCGCGAGACCCGGATGGATCGGCACGAGGTCGGCCAGAGGATTCGACGCCGCGCTTCTGGAAGCCCTTCATGTCCTTGGCGATCTGCGTGAAGGTCGGATCGATCTTGGCGAGATCGGCGGCGTTCTTCTCGATGATGGTGAGCATCTTGTAGACATCGGCCTCCGGCACTTCGAGGCCGACGTCGAAGCCGTAGAAGAACGGCAATCTCGACCACCTTGTCGGTGTGGGTGTCGCGATTGAACATCTTCGGATCGACCTCGGTGACGGCAAGGCCCTTCTTCTTCATCTCGGCCAGTCTCGTCCGGCGCTCGGATTGAGCGCCGCCCAGTCGGCGGCGAGCGAGGCTTCGGCCAGCCACGGCGGCGGCGAGCTTTCCGAGCCGGTGTAGATGGTCATGGCGTCGATGCGCGCCGGACTCGAGCTGCGAGCCGACCGTCGCCAGATCGACCTGCACATAGGTGAACTTCACGCCGATGGCGGCGAGCGCGCGCTCGGTCTGGGCGCGGGTGTCGAACGGCAGCGGCCCGGTGAAGACGCGCTTGCCGTTGAGGTCGGCCCAGCTCTTGATCTTGTCCTTGTTGCGCACATGGATCGCGAGGCCGACCTCGATGGTGTTCGACCAGAACGACTGCATCGGCATGCGCTGGATGCGCGCCTTGAAGCCCTTGAAGCGGGCGGAGTCGGTCGCGAGCTCGTGGAAGGCGACGTCGGAGCCGTAGAAGCCGTCGAGCTCCTTGGTGGCATAGCCCTTGACGGTGGCGATGGCGCCGGCGGTCGGCAGCACCGAGATGCGGTACTGCGGCATCTCCTTGTTCAGGAGGTTGGCCAGCGCGACCACCGGCCTTGTGGCCGGCGGTGCCGACCGGCGGCGTGCCCCAGCGGATGTCCTGCTGCGGCCAGGCCGCGGAACTCGACATCCCGATCAGGGCGGCGACGGCGACCGACGTCAGAACTCGCTTGAGCATGGCGTTTCCCTTCCGATATGCGCTCGTTCAGCAGCGGATCAGACTGGTCGCCCCCGCATCCCCGCGGGTCGGCGAACGATCCGTCAACTCGGCGGTTATTGGCAAACCATAAAATGACGCACCGCGCGGCCGCCGGGCCGACGGATCGGCCGATTCACGGCTTTGGCGACGCCGCCGCGCCCGGGTACGCTGGCGGCGCGACGGCCGCCGGTCGCTCTGCAGAGCTGAGTGCACGCATGACCACGCCGTCCAACTCGCCCTACACGCCGGACCTGCGCGGCTTCATCGAGTTCCTGGAGAAGGAGCATCCCGAGCAGGTCGTGCGCATCAGCCGCGAGGTCGATCCGAAGTTCGGCGTCTCCGGCATCCTGGAGCGGCTGGAGCGCGACGGCAAATTCCCGCTGGTGATCTTCGAGAACGTCAAAGGCTCGACCATCCCGCTCGTCGCCAACATGCACGCGAGCTTCGAGCGGCTGCGGCTCGGCCTCGGCATGGAGCACGGCGACGTCAAAGCCTTCGTCAAGGAATGCGCGGCGCGGCAGGCCCATCCGATCGATCCGGTGATGGTCGACAAGGCGCCGGTGCAGGAGGAGGTGCTTCCTCGGCGACGCAGGTCGAGCGTCGAGGAGCTGCCGATCTGCACCTATCACGAGAAGGACGCCGGCAAATACATCACCGCAGGGCTCGCGGTGATGCGCGATCCGGAGACCGGCATCAACAATGTCGGCATCTACCGGCACATGGTGCACGAGAAGAACCTGCTCGGCGTGCAGCTCTCCGAGACCGCCGACGGCAACATCATCTGGCAGAAATACGAAAAGCGCGGCCTGCCCTGCCCGGTCGCCATCGTGATCGGGCACCATCCGGCCTTCTTCATCGGCAGCCTGTGCTTCTCGACGCTCGACTCCGACGAGATCAAGATCGCCGGCGGCATGCTGCAGCGGCCGGTGCCGCTGGTGCGCTGCAAGACCATCCCGCTCGACGTGCCGGCCGACGCCGAGATCGTGCTGGAGTGCGAGATCCGCCCGGTCGAGCGCCGCGCCGAAGCGCCGTTCGGCGAATATCCGGGCACCTACGGCCCGCGGCGGATGAACCCGGTGCTGGAGATCAAGGCGATCACGCACGCCGCAGAATCCGATCTATCAGAACGCCTTTGTCGGCCACGCCGACAATCTGCTGCTGTCGGGCCTGATCCGCACGAGCTTCATCGAGGACACCGTCAAGATCGCCTGCCCGACCGTGCGCGGGGTCAACGTGCCGCGCGCCGGCCGCTTCCGCTTCATCTGCTACGTGGCGCTGGAGAAGATGCAGGAGGGCGAGGCCAAGCTTGCCGCCATGGCGGCGTTCGTCGCCGATCCGTTCCTGAAGTTCGTCGTGGTGGTCGACCATGACGTCGACATCAACAACGACACCGACGTGCTGCACGCGATTGCGACGCGGGTGCGCGCCGACCACGACACCTTCATGGTGCCCTATGCCAAGGGCTCGCCGCTCGACCCGGCGTCCTACGATCCGGCCGGCGGCTCCAACCTCGTCACCAAGATGGGCATCGACGCCACCCGCAAGAGCAACTACCCGGACGAGATCGCGGTGCCCGGGTTCGAAGCGATCGACATGGCCGCCTTCATCCCGGGCTACCGCGGCTCGTAAGGCTGCGTCAGTGCCCCATCTTCATGTCGCCGTGATCCATCGCGCCATGATCCATGCCTTCCATCTTCGGCGAGCCGCCGACCGCCTCGACCACGTATTCGACGTCGACCGTGCCGGCCTTCTCGAATTGCAGCGTGCCCTTGACGCGCTTGCCCTTCTCGAACGGCTGCCTTCAGGCCGACGAACATCAGGTGATAGGAGCCGGGCTTGAGCTCGACGGTCTGGCCCGGCTTGATCTCGATGCCGTTCGGCAGCGGCCGCATCTTCATCACGCCGCCGTCCATCGACATCTCGTGGATTTCGAACTTCTGCCGGCATTCGCGTTGGTGCCGCCGATCAGCCGGTCGGGCTCGGTCCCGGTGTTGATCAGCTTCATGTAGCCGCCGGCCACCTCCGAGCCCTTCGGCGTGGCACGCGCCCAGGGATGTTTGATCTCGATCGAACCGGCCTTGTACTCGTGGGCGGAAGCCGAACCGGCAACCAAGGTAAGGGCAACGGCAAACAGAATGGACTTCATGGCAGTGCTCCGAAAAGTAGACGCGCGCTGCGCGCGCTTTGCTGCACGCCGACCGGCGTGCGACCAGTGCTCAAAGCTGACGTGAAATCAGGCGAGCGGCGGTCCGCGCGGCGCGTGGTTGTCGGGCGAACGCGATGCTGCGGCGGCACCCAGTCGCTGGCCGGAGCAAGGCTGGAACGACTTGCGGCGCGACGGTTGCGACCGTGACGGTCGGCGGCAGCGGCCCGGACGAGGCCCTGCCCCATGGCGGCGCAGAGCGCGGCACAAGGCAGATCGTGCTGGGCCGGCGAGCCGGAGCCATCGCCGCGTCATGGGAGCAGAGCACCGCGAAGGGGCCCGGCGGGACCGCGGCCGCCATCGGCACGAAGGCCGACAAGCAGGGCCTGCAACGCCACCGCATAGGCCGCGACCGAGCGCGACGTGCGGCGGCGGAAACGGCCCAATTCCATGGCACATCTATAGGCCCGCCGCGGCGCAGGCGTCCACCGCTGCGCTGGAAGCATAGCTGGGTACTGGCCGCGATATGGCTGAAATCCTGGCCGGCGAATTGTTACCAACGCAATGATTGGAACTCGCGCGACGCCAAGTCCCGGCGGAAGCCTGCGCGAGGGTGGGAATCTCATGATAGTATTGCTGCGTCAGCCAATGGATCGGAGCCGTGACCCGTCCATCGCCGAGCGAATCCGAAGGCCGCATCCTGCCGTTTCGTCCGCGCGGCGCGCGGTCGGCGCGAAATGTGCCGCGCCGCCCACGGTGCCTGACCTCGAGAAATACGAGCGCGCACCCGACGAGCCTGACGACTTCCGCCACCGCATGATGATGAACGGCCTGGGGCTCGTGGTGACGGTCGTTCTGATCGTCAGGCGGGCTCTGGATCGCCGAGGTGATGGCGCACATGCGCAAGGACCAGGACTGCGTGCTGACCGGCCGCTCGAACTGCACGCCGGTCGAACGTGCCGTCCACAGCAGCGCTGACGGCGCGCTTCCACATCACATCGAGCTGACGGTGACCGGCGCGAGCCCGTCGCAATGCCGAGCTGCTGCGCCGCCGCCGGCGTCAGATCGATGATGCGGCCGTGCTTGAACGGGCCGCGATCGTTGATGCGGACATAGACGGTGCGCCCGTTTCGCTTGTTGGTGACCTTCACCAGCGTGCCGAACGGCAACGTGCGATGCGCGGCGGTCAGGCCGCCGGGATTGGCGCGCTCGCCGCTCGCGGTCTTCCCGCCTTCGTAGGTGTAGACCGAAGCGATGCCGCTTTCCGCGCGCGCGGCGCCGATCAGAGGAGCGCAAAGCAAACAGGCAGCGACCAACGATCTTGCGATCATTCGCAATCTCCAGCGTGAGTGATGTGAGTCGGCACACACACTGGAGGTGCGGCCACGCCATGACCGCGAGACGGAATCTCAACGGCCATTTTGTGGAACGAAACGTTCCTGCGTTTCTAAAACGCGCAACGCGGAATTTTGTTTCCGCCTAACGGTCGCCGCATTTACGTTCCGAGCGCAGGACCTGCGGATCGAGCGGCGCCCGCGGACTCGCGGCCTGACCGCGCGTTACCGGGAATGTCAGGTGGCCAACAGTTCAGAGCCTCGAAGCGGCGGTCGACGCCACGGAAATTTCAAATCCACGGCTTTTTGGGGGAAACCCGCCGCCATTGAACTGATCGGCCCTCTTCGCTATACGGGCGAGGGCTTATCTCGCGGGGAACCGGGGCGAAACAGGCTGCCGCCTGCGGCTGTCGCGCCGGCTCCAGGCGCGATCACAAAACCGTTATCATTTCAGGGATTTACCGATGCCTTCGACGTTTGAGACCGTGGCCAACATCATTGCCGAGACCTGCGACATTCCGCGCGACACCATCACGCCGGAGAGCCACGCCATCGACGATCTCGGCATCGACAGCCTCGACTTCCTCGATATCGCCTTCGCCATCGACAAGGCGTTCGGCATCAAGCTGCCGCTCGAGCAGTGGACCCAGGAGGTCAACGACGGCAAGGCGACGACCGAGCAGTATTTCGTGCTGAAGAACCTCTGCGCCCGCATCGACGACCTGGTCGCCGCCAAGGCGAGAAATGACGTCAGGGGACCAATGCGGATCGAGTATTTCCAGCTCATCGATCGGATCATCGACCTCAACCTCAATGACCTGACGATCCGCGTCGAGGCGAACGTCCCGACCGAGAGCACGATCTTCGAGGGACACTTCCCGGGCCGGCCGCTGATGCCCGGCGTGCTGCTGATCGAATCGATGGCGCAGGCGTCCGGCTGGCTGATCATCGGCCGCACCGGCTTCGCCAAGATGCCGTTCCTCGCCGCGCTGAAGGAGGTCAAGCTGCGCACCTTCGTCACGCCCGGCCAGAAGCTCATCGTGTCGGCGAAGATCATGCACGAGGGCTCGGGCTTTGCCATGACCGAGGCCGAGATCGAGGTCGACGGCAAGACCGTGTGCAACGCCGACATCACCTTCCGCGTGGTCGATTTCCCGGAGGGCGAATTCCGTCGCCAGCATGCACGAGGTCGCGCGGCGCATCGCCTTCCCGATGGAGAGCGTGGCCCATGGCTGACGCCAAGCGCGACGCGCCACGCGAGGCCTGGATCACCGGCATCGGCATCGTGTCGTGTCTCGGCGAGGGACCGGACGCGCACTGGCAGGCGCTCGGCGCTGGCCACCGCAGGCCGACGCCACCACCTACCCGCCCTACATCATTCACAAGATCGCGCCGCTCGACTTCGACAAGCAGATCCCGAAGAAGGGCGATCAGCGCCAGATGGAGGCGTGGCAGCGCATCGGCACCTATGCGGCGGGGCTCGCGCTCGACTCCGCCGGCATCAAGGGCAACACCGAAGTGCTGGCGCGCACCGACATGATCGTCGCGGCCGGCGGCGGCGAGCGCGACATCGCGGCCGACACCGCGATCCTGTCCGGCCTGCCCGGCGCCGAGAAGCCGGAGGCCTTCCTCAACGAACGGCTGATGAGCGATCTGCGCCCGACGCTGTTCCTGGCGCAGCTCTCCAACCTGCTGGCCGGCAACATCTCGATCGTGCATGGCGTCACCGGCTCGTCGCGCACCTTCATGGGCGAGGAATCCGCCGGCGTCGATGCGGTCCGCATCGCGCTGTCGCGCATCGAGGCGGGCCAGAGCGACATCGCGCTGGTCGGCGGCAGCCACAACTGCCGAGCGGCCCGACCTCCTGATGCTCTACGAGTTCGGCGGCTTCGCGCTGAAGGACAAGTTCGCGCCGGTCTGGCAGCGCGAGGCGCATCCGGGCTTTGCGCTCGCCTCGCTCGGCGCCTTCCTGGTGATCGAGTCCCGCGCGCATGCCGAGGCGCGCGGCGCCAAGCGCATCGCGCGGCTGAGCGCCGTGCTGTCGGACCGCAGCAGCCGCAAGCCCGGCGACGTCACCGCCGGCCTCAAGCGGCTGTGGGGCAAGATTTCCGGCCGCGCTGCAGCCCGGCCAGGCCGCGGTGCATTTCGGGCGCGAGCGGCGCCGCGCCCGCCACCGCCGAGGAGCGCGCATTCCTCGCCGAGCACGAGGACATTGCCGTCCGCGCCACCGGCACCTATCTCGGGCATGCATTCGAGCCGCAGTTTCCGATGAACGTGGCGCTCGCCGCGATCGCGGTCAGCCGTGGTAAGCTTTATCCGCCGGCCGACGACTCGGGCGTCGAGCGCGCGATGGAAGGCCCGCTTGACGCAAGTCGTCGTCACCTCGATCGGCCATTGGCGCGGCGAAGGCCTGGCGCTGGTCGAAGCGCCCGTGAAGGAGAGCGCGATGCCGTCCAACCATGACAGCGCCGGCCGCCCGATCGTCGTCGTCACCGGCATGGGCGTCGTCACCTCGCTCGGCGCCGGCAAGGCCGACAACTGGAAGAACCTCACCGCCGGCAAGTCCGGCATCAAGAACATCACCCGCTTTGCGACCGACGGGCTGAAGACCCGCTTCGCCGGCACCGTCGATTTCGTGCCGGCCGAGCCGCTGTCGGCGCCGGAGCTGTCGGAGCGGCTGGCCGATCTCGCCGCCGAGGAGGCCGTCGCCGAATCCGGCATCGGCCGCCGCGGCGATTTTCCCGGGCCCGCTGTTCATCGCGGTGCCGCCGATCGAGATCGAATGGGACGCAGCGCCGCGAGGTCGCGGCCGCCTCCGGCGCCAACGCCAACGTCAGCTACAACGATCTGATCCGCACCGCGGCGGCCGGCAAGTTCACGCCGTTTCACGAGCGCTTCATGTTCGGCTCGGTCGCCGATCATCTGGCCGACAAGTTCGGCACCAAGGGCTCGCCGATCTCGCTGTCGACCGCCTGCGCGTCGGGCGCGACCGCGATCCAGCTCGGCGTCGAGGCGATCCGCCGCGGCGAGACCGAGCGCCGCGCTGTGCATCGGCTCCGACGGCTCGATCAATCCGGAATTGCTGATCCGCTTTTCGCTGCTGTCGGCGCTGTCGACCTCGACCGATCCGCCCGAGCAGGCGGCGAAGCCGTTCGCCAAGAACCGCGACGGCTTCGTCATGGCCGAGGGCGCCGGCGCGCTGGTGCTGGAGAGCCTGGAGTCCGCGCAGGCGCGCGGCGCGAAAATCCTCGGCGTCATGAAGGGCTGCGGCGAGATGGCCGACGCCTTCCACCGCACCCGCTCGAGCCCGGACGGCAAGCCGATCATCGGCTGCATCCGCAACGCGCTGGCCGACGCGGGCCTGACGCCCGACGACATCGACTACGTCAATCCGCACGGCACCGGCACGCCCGAGAACGACAAGATGGAGGCGATGGGCGTGATGGCGGTGTTCGGCGAGCGCGCCAAGACGCTGCCGATGTCGTCGAACAAGTCGATGATCGGCCACACGCTGTCGGCGGCGGGCGCGGTCGAGGCGGTGTTCTCGCTGCTGACGCTTGCAGCATCAGCGCATCCCGCCGACCATCAACTACCAGGTGCCCGATCCGGCGATCCCGATGGACGTGGTGCCGAACGAGGCGCGCGACGCCAAGGTGCGCCACGTCATCTCCAATTCGTTCGGCTTCGGCGGCCAGAACGTGTCGCTGGTGATGGGGCGCGAACCGGCGTGACCGCCACCATCCGCGCGCTGACGCTGCTCGGCGACCGCAAGCTTGAACTGGCGGAGGTCCCTGCCCCGCCGCCGCCCGCGGCCGGCGAGGTGCAGATCGCGGTCAAGGCGGTGGCGCTCAACCACATCGACGTCTGGGGCTTTCGCGGCATGGCCTTCGCCAAGCGGAAGATGCCGCTCGTGGTCGGCGCCGAAGCCGCGGGCGAGATCGCCGCGGTCGGCGACGGCGTCACCGGCTTCAAGCCCGGCGATCCGGTGGTGATGTATGGCGCGCTGACCTGCGGCACCTGCAAGGCCTGCCGCGAGGGCCGCGACAATCTCTGCGAGAACGTCGCCGGCATCATGGGCTTCCATGTCGACGGCTTCGCCCGCGACCGCGTCAACATGCCGGCGCGGCTGGTCATTCCGGTGCCGAAGGGCGTCGCCATGCGCGACGCCGCCTGCGCGCCGATCGCGTTCTCGACCGTCGAGCACATGCTGTTCGACAACGCCAAGCTCCAGCCCGGCGAGACCATCCTGGTGCAGGCCGGCGGCTCCGGCATCGGCACCGCGGCGATCAAGATGGCGAAGGCGATCGGCTGCACCGTCATCACCACGGTCGGCGACGACGAGAAGGCCGCACAAGGCCAAGGCGCTCGGCGCCGATCACGTCATCAACTACCGCACCGAGCGGTTCGAGACGATCACGCGCAAGCTCACCAACAAGAAGGGCGTCGACGTGGTGTTCGAGCATGTCGGCGGCGAAGGCTTCAACGGCTCGCTGCTGGTGCTGAAGCGCGGCGGACGGCTGGTCACCTGCGGCTCGACCGCGGGGCCGAGCATCACCTTCAACCTGATGCAGCTGTTCCAGCAGCAATACAAAATCTTCGGCTCGTTCGGCGCCTCGATGCGCAACATCCGCGACAGCCTCGCCAAGATGGCGAACGGGCTCCTCCCCGTGATCGACACCGAGCTCGGGCTTGCCGATCTCGAGCGCGGCATCGCGCGGCTGGAAAGCCGCCAGGTGTTCGGCAAGATCGTGGTCAAGTTCTAGGCCGCCGGCATGGCTGCGAGCCAGACGAAGGCGCGGATCGTGGCTGCGGCGCGCGCGGCGACGCGGTGTTCGGCTTCCTCGCCGTGCACGCTGCTGCGCGGCATCCGGCTGTTCAATGTCGGCACCATGGCGAATGTCGCCGGCGCGCGTGATGCGCCGCGTCGGGCCGTGGCTGCCGGAGCACCGCATCGGCCGCGCCAATCTCGCCGCGGCGTTTCCGGAGAAGTCGCCCGCCGAGATCGAGACAGATCCTGCGCGGCGTCTGGGACAATCTCGGCCGGGTCGGCGCCGAGTTCGCCCATATCGACCGGCTGTGGGACTACGAGCCGCGCGCACGGGCGCGGGCCGCATCATGGATTCCGACGAGAGCGAGCGGATCGCGATCCGGCTGCGCGACGACGGCAAGCCGGCGCTGATCTTCGCCGCGCATCTGGCGAACTGGGAGCTCGCCGCGGTCGGCGCCGCAAGCTACGGCATCGACACCACCGTGCTCTATCGCCGGCCGAACGTCGCCGGCCATCTCCGACGCGGTGATCGGCATGCGCGCGGGCTGCATGGGCACGCTGGTGCCGACCAGCATGGACGCGCCGATCAGCGCTTGCTCGAAGCGCTGCAGCGCGGCTCGCACGTCGCCATGCTGGTCGACCAGTACTACGGCGCGCGGCGTGCCGGTGACCTTCTTCGGCCGCCGACCGCGCGCCAATCCGCTGATCGCGCGGCTCGCCCGCCACGTCGATTGCCCGATCCACGGCATTCGCGTGGTGCGCTATCCCGGCGACCGCTTCCAGCTGCAGGCTGACCGAGGCGATCGACGGCGCCGCGCGACGCCGAGGGCAAGATCGACGTCGAGCGCACCATGCAGGTCATCACCGACGTGGTCGAAGGCTGGGTGCGCGAGCATCCCGAGCAGTGGCTGTGGCTGCACCGGCGCTGGCGCGACGAGTGATCGTCAACGCCCGGTCTTCACCCTGGTCCACAGCCGGTTCATCACCCGCTGCGTTTTCTGGTCGTGCGCGGTGATGAGGTAGAGGCTCTTCATCGTCTCGGCGTCGGGATAGACGGTGCGGTCGTCGAGCACGGACTTGTCGATCAGCTGCTGGCTCGCCAGATTGCCGTTGGCGTAGCCGAGGAAATTCGAGTTCTTCGCCGCCACGTCCGGCCGCAGCATGTAGTCGATGAAGGCGTGCGCCTCGGCGACGTTGCCTGGCGTCCTTCGGGATCGCGAAATTGTCGAAGAACATCTGCGCGCCGCCCTTGGGGATGGCGTAGCCGATCTCGACGCCGCCCTTGGCCTCGGCGGCGCGCTTCTGCGCCTGCTTGATGTCGCCCGACCAGCCGACCACCAGGCAGATTTCGCCGGTGGCGAGTGCGTTGAGATATTCCGACGAATTGAACTTGCGCACGCTCGGCCGGACCTTCATCAGGAGGTCGGCGGCCTTGTCGAGATCGGCCTGCGCCGTGGTGTTCGGATCGAGGCCGAGATAGTGCAGCGCCGCCGGCAGGATGTCGTCGGCGGAATCCAGCATGTGGACGCCGCAGTCCTTGAACTTGGCGAGGTTCTCCGGCTTGAACACGATGTCCCAAGAGGACATCGCGGCCTCGATCGGCCCGTCGGTCTTCAGGATGCTCGCGCGCCTTCTTGACGTTGTAGCCGATGCCGGTCGTGCCCCACATGTAATTGACGGCGTATTGGTTGCCGGGATCGTAGACCGCGAGCCGCTGCGGCGATCTCCGGCCAGACGTTGCCGAGGTTCGCAAGCTTCGACTTGTCGAGCTTCTGGAACACGCCGGCCTTGATCTGGCGCTGGAGGAAATAGGCGGTCGGCACCACCACGTCGTAGCCCGATTTGCCGGCGAGCAGCTTGGTCTCCAGCGTCTCGTTGGCGTCGAAGGTGTCGTAGCGGACCTTGATGCCGGTCTCCTTGGTGAAGGCCTCGATCACCGTCGGCTCGACATAGTCCGACCAGTTGTAGACGTTGACGATGCGGGTCTGGCCGGCGATCGGCGCGGCAAAGCCCGAGCGCGGCGAGCAGCGACAGGGCGACGGCAGGAAGCGCGCGCGACATCGAGCGCTCAGCTTTCGGTCGGCAGGCCCGCGGCCTTCCAGGCGAGGATGCCACCGGCAAGATGCGAGTCGTACGGCAACCCCTGCGCCTGCGCCGCCTGCGAAGCGGTGACCGAGCGGCGGCCGGAGCGGCAGGCGAACACCACCTGCTTGCCTTCCGGATCGGGAAGCTGCGACGGATCGAAGCTCGACAGCGGCACGATCACCGCGTCGGGATAGCGCTCGACCGCGGTCTCGTTCAGCTCGCGGACGTCGACCAGCAGCATCCTGCCCTCGGTCAGGCCCTTCGCCACGTCCTCGGGCGTCAGATCGTGGACCGGCGGGTCTCGCACTTCGGACATGACGCAAACCTCCACTTCTCCGCGATCATATACATCATCGCACCGAATGGTCACGCCTATAGGTTGGCCACCGGCGCGCATACTCTGGTATGTGGGTGATCCTTTCTTCGGAGATTGTAATGCAAGCGCGTGGTGGGGTGAGCGGCGTCATCGCGGCAGCCATGTGCCTCGTGGCATTTCCCGCCGTTTCTCAGCCACGGACGCAGCAACAGACCGAAGCGCGCTGCGAGCAGGAAGCCGGCCTGGTAGTCGAATGCGTGCGGCCATCTGCGACCGATCCCGCAATACGCCGCTTCGACAGTGCGCATTACATTCTCATCAGCACGCAACCCAAACCGGACGAGAAGCTGCTGCTCTTCATGCCCGGAACGGGCGGCCAGCCCCCCGGCCCGCGGGCGTTCCTTGCAGCCGCGGCGGAAGCTGGCTACCGCGTGATTTCCCTCGAGTATAACGACGACACCTCGGTTGCGGTCTTTTGCCCAAAGAGGCCCAACCCGGCGTGCTCGGGGCAGTTTCGCCGCATGCGAATCTATGGCGACCGGACATTAGGGGACTCCGAAGTCGACAACACGGCAGCGGAATCGATCGTCAATCGGCTCGTCAAGCTCTTGCAGTATCTCGATCGCAATCACCCCAACAGCGGCTGGAGGAGTTACATCGCTAACAGCTCGCCGAATTGGCAACGCATCGTCGTATCCGGGCAGTCACAAGGAGCGGGCATGGCGGCCCTCATCGCCAAGGAACACATCGTCGCGCGAGCCATCCTGTTTTCCAGCCCCTGGGATTTCGTCAACGCGGGCGGACAACGAAAGCTGGCGCCCTGGCTGGCCTTACCGAGCAAGACACCGCCCGATCGCTGGTTCGGCGGCTACCACGCGCGCGAAAATTTCGCCGATCTTCTGGCCCAGTCTTACGCGGAGCTCGGGATTCCTAACGATCACATTCGCGTCTTCAATCAAGAGCTGCCGCCAGGTTTCCAGTCACGGAACAAGAATCCGTTTCACGGCCAGGGCATCAACGATCAGGCCTACGCCAAACAATGGGCATTCTTCCTCCGGGCACCCGCGCCGTAGCGAGCGCGGACGTCGAGCTTTGTTGGGCCCCCGCCCTCAGATGGTCACCTGGGTGCCGACCTCGACCACCCGCTCGGTCGGAATCTGGAAATAGTCGGTGGCGTCGTTGGCGCTGCGAGCGAGCACGATGAACAGCCGGTCCTGCCAGCGCGGCATGCCGGAATGCGCGGCGGGCTTCAGCGCGCGCCGCGACAGGAAGAACGACGTCTTCATGATGTCGAACTGCCAGCCGAGCCGGCGCGCGATGGCGAGCGCCTTCGGCACGTTCGGCGACTCCATGAAGCCGAACCTCAGCCGCACCCGCGAGAAGGTCTCGCCGAGCGGCTCGATCTGCACCCGCTCGGCCGGGTCGACGCGCGGCACGCCGGCGTGCTCGATGGTGAGGATGACGTTCTTCTCGTGCAGCACCTTGTAGTGCTTGAGGCTGTGCATCATCGCGGTCGGCGCGCAGGTCGGATCGCTGGTGAAGAACACCGCGGTGCCCGGCACGCGCGTGCGGCGGCTTCCGCTCCAAGCGTCGCGACCAGCGGGTCGAGCGGCACCTCGGTCTTGCGGGTCTTCTCGAACAGCAGCCGGCTGCCGCGCCGCCACGTGTACATCACCACCATCACCAGCGCGCCGAGCAGCGAGCGGCATCCAGCCGCCCTCGAACACCTTGAGCAGGTTGGCGCCGAGGAACGTCAGATCGATCAGCAGGAACGGCACGATCAGCGCGAGCGCCGCCCACAGCGGCCAGCGCCAGCCGCGGTAGACCACGACGATCGCCATCAGCGCCGGTCACCACCATGGTGCCGGTGACGGCGATGCCGTAGGCCGAGGCGAGCGCGCTCGACGAGCGGAACAGCATCACCAGCAGCAGCACGCCGGCGAGCAGCAGCGCGTTCACCCGCGGCAGGTAGATCTGGCCGACCTGCGTCGCCGAGGTGTGGCGGATCTCGAAGCGCGGCAGGAGGCCAAGCTGGATCGCCTGCTGGGTCAGCGAATAGGCGCCGGTGATGACCGCCTGGCTCGCGATCACGGTGGCGGCGGTGGCGAGGACCACCATCGGCAGCAGCGCCCAGTCGGGATACATCAGGAAGAACGGATTCTCGATCGCCTTGGGATCGGCCAGCACCAGCGCGCCCTGCCCGAGATAGTTGAGCGCCAGCGACGGCAGCACCACCGCGACCCAGGCGGCCTGGATCGGCCGCCGGCCGAAATGGCCGAGATCGGCGTAGAGCGCCTCGGCGCCGGTGACGGCGAGAAACACCGCGCCGAGCGTGACCAGGCCGATGATGCCGTGGCCTGCCAGGAAGCGGATGCCGTAGGCCGGATTGATGGCGGCCAGCACGCTCGGGTCGCGCGGCGATGTGCCAGATGCCGGCCGACCGCGATGGCGACGAACCAGACCAGCATGATCGGGCCGAACAAGGCCGCGACCTCGGCGGTGCCGCGCGACTGCACCGCGAACAGCACGATCAGGATCACGACGGTGAGCGGCACGACGTAGGGGTCGAAGGCCGGCGTCACGATCTTGAGGCCCTCGACCGCCGACAGCACCGACAGCGCCGGCGTGATCACGGCGTCGCCGTAGAACAGCGCGCCGCTGATGATGCCGAGCAGCACGATGGCGCCGGCGCTCTTGCCGATGGCGCGCTGCGCCAGCGCCATCAGCGCCAGCGTGCCGCCCTCGCCGTTGTTGTCGGCGCGCAGCAGGATGACGACGTATTTCGAGCGTGACGACGACGATCAGCGCCCACAGGATCAGCGACAGCACGCCGAGCACCGCCTCGCGGTTCGGCGCGCCATCGGAGCCGACCGCGGCGACCACCGCCTCGCGCAAGCGCGTAGAGCGGGCTCGTGCCGATGTCGCCGTAGACCACGCCGATGCTGCCGAGCGTCAGCAGCCAGAAGCGGTTGCCGGAGCCTTGCCGTCGGCGCGAGGCAAAGCCTCGCCGGGCAAGGACGCGTCGATGTGGGTCATGGGGATGTCGCCGGGTTGAAGAAATTAGGTCAGTATTGCTGCACTGCAATAAATTTCAGGTCGGCGCTTATATGGCCTCGGCGCGGCCGCTGCCCAGCGACGCGGCTCCGCTGGCGCGACGCCCAGCCATGCAGGAAAAATCGTTACCGCGGGCAATCAATCGATCGCCGAGCCAGAACGTCAGACAATATTTATTGCGTTCAGCCGATGAGCATCGATGCGACGATCACACGGTCACCTGGGTGCCGACCTCGACCACCCGGCCGGTCGGGATCTGGAAGAAGTCGGTGGCGTCGGACGCGCTCTTGGCGAGCCCGATGAACAGCCGGTCCTGCCAGCGCGGCATGCCGGAATGCGCGGCGGGCTTGAGCGCGCGACGCGACAGGAAGAACGACGTCGACATGATGTCGAAGTGCCAGCCCTGCTTGCGGGCGATCGCCAGCGCCTTCGGCACGTTCGGCGTCTCCATGTAGCCGAAGCGCAGCGACACCCGCATGAAATGCTCCGACACCGGCGCGATGCGTCACACGCTCGTCCTCGCGGGCGCGAGGCGTGTCCTCGGTGATGATGGTGAGGATGACGTTCTGCTCGTGCAGCACCTTGTTGTGCTTGAGATTGTGCAGCAGCGCGGTCGGCGCGAACTCGGGATCGCTGGTGAGGAACACCGCGGTGCCCGGCACGATATGCGGCGGCTTCTTTTCCAGGCTGTGCAGCAGCGCCTCGAGCGGCACCTCGGTCTTGCGGGTCTTGTTGGCGAGGATGCGGGTGCCGCGCCGCCAGGTCAGGATCAGCATCACCATGGAGATGCCGAACAGCAGCGGCACCCAGGCGCCCTCCAGCAGCTTGAGCAGGTTGGCCGAGAAGAACGTCGCATCGACCACCACCAGCGGCACCATCAGCAGCGCGGCGCGCCAGGCCGGCCATTGCCAGATTTTCCAGATCACGATGAAGCCCAGCACGCCGTCGACCACCATCGTGGTGGCGACCGCGATGCCGTAGGCCGAGGCCAGCGCGTTCGAGGTGTGGAACAGGCCGACCAGCAGCATGACGCCGATCAGCAGCGCGGTGTTGACGCGCGGCAGATAGATCTGGCCGGAGTATTCCGCCGAGGTGTGGACGATGGCGAGCCGCGGCAACAGCCCGAGCTGGATCGCCTGGCGCACCAGCGAATAGGCCCCGGTGATGACGGCCTGGCTGGCGATCACGGTGGCGGCGGTGGCCAGCACGACGAGCGGCAGCAGCAGCAGCTTCGGGAACCATGCGATAGAATGGATTCTCGATCGCGGCCGGGATGCGACAGCACCAGCGCGCCCTGGCCGAAATAGTTGATCAGCAGCGACGGCAGCACGAGGCCGAGCCAGGCGCGCTGGATCGGCCGCCGGCCGAAATGACCGAGGTCGGCGTAGAGCGCCTCGCCGCCGGTGACGGCCAGGAACACCGCGCCGAGCGCGATCAGGCCGATGTGGCCGTGGGTCGCGACGAAGCTCACCGCATAGGCCGGATTGATGGCCGCGAACACGGCGAGATCGTCGAGCAGATGCATGGCGCCCGACACCGCGATCGTGACGAACCACACCAGCATCACCGGGCCGAAGAAGGTCGCGACCTTGCGCGGTGCCGCGGCGTTGCACGGCGAACAGCACGAGCAGGATGACGATGGTGAGCGGCAGCACGTAGTGCTGCAGCCCGGGCGCCGCGAGTTCAAGCCCCTCCACCGCCGACAGCACCGAGATCGCCGGCGTGATCACGGAGTCGCCGAGGAACATGGCGGCACCGATGATGCCGAGCAGCAGCAGATAGCTTCGCCGGCCGAGCGCCCGCGTCGCGAGCGCGGTGAGCGACAGCGTGCCGCCCTCGCCGTTGTTGTCCGAGCGCAGCAGCACCAGCACGTATTTGATGGTGACGACAATCACCAACGCCCACACGATCAGCGACAGCACGCCGAGCACCAGATCGCGGGTCACCGGGCCGGATTCCGCCGCCGCCGTGACGGCCACGCGGAAGGCGTAAAGCGGGCTGGTGCCGATGTCGCCATAGACGACGCCGATGCTGGCGAGCGTCAGCGCCCAGATGCTCCCGCTCGAATGCGAAGCGGTCTCCGGCGGTGGCGCGCGGCGACTGGCTTCGGCTGCAATGTCAGTCATGGAGCGGAGGCTGGCTTTGGTTGCATTGCAACATCAAGGGCGGTTTTTAACACCCCCGCGCTGAAAACAACACCGTCGGGGGTCAATTGTTGCCAGCTAAATATTTCAGCGATTTCAGGGGGTCAGGCCGGGTGGCAGCGGCGAGGCCTCACGCATCAAGGTGATCGTCACCCGCCGGTTGGCCGCGACGAAGGGGTCGTCCGCGAACAGCGGCTCGGTGTCGGCGCGGCCGGCGACCATGAAGAAGCTCGCCGTCGGCACGCCCTCTTCCTCAAGGATCTTGCGGACCGCGTTGGCGCGGTCGGCGGACAGTTCCCACGGCCCGTAGTTCGGCTGGCCGGGCTGCTTGCTCGCCGCGGTGTGGCCTGCAATCGAGATGCGATAGGGCAGCTTCTTCAAGTTGGCCGCCAGACGCTGCACCAGCCGGCGGGTCCGCTCGAATGGCTCCTTTGAGCCCTCCGGGAACATCGAGCTGCCGTTCTGATCGATCAGCTCGATGTTGAGGCCCTGCCTTGGTCTCCTCGATCATCACCTGCTTCGAAAGCTCGGCGATCTCCGGCATGTCCTGCATGGCCTGCCGCAGCGACGCGGAGGCAAGCGCGAAGGCGCCATTGTCGTTGAGGCGCGCGCCGAAAACGCTCTCGCGGCTTTTCTCGTCGGGGCTCGGCGTCGCCGAGGAATCTTCCGGCTTGATCTTGGCGGCATTCTTCAGCCGCGGCCGGGTCGGCAGGCCGTCGACCTCGACGATGCCGGAATAACGGATCGCGGTCTGCGTGCCGAACGCCTCGCGCATCGAGCCCGCGACGATCTGCAGCTTCTTCTGGTCCTGGTTGGAGAACGCCACCAGCATGACGAAGAACGCCATCATCAGGCCCATGAGATCGGCGAAGGTGACGAACCAGCCGTGACCGCCGCCGCCGTGGCCGTCCTTTTTCTTTCTCGCCATGGCCTGTCCCGCCGCTGCGCCCTAAGGGGCGTCAGGCGGCTGCGGCCTCCGCGACTTCGTCGTCCTCTTCCTCGGTGTGACGATGCTTTTCCGGCAGGTAGGCGAGCAGCATCTCGCGCACCAGCGTGGGACTCTTGGCATCGCGGATCATCAGCACGCCGTCGATGATCAAAGTCCGGTTGGTGTCCTCGTCGTGCTGCTTGAGCTGCAGCTTGTCGGCGATCGGTATGCAAATGAGGTTGGCCACCGTCGCGCCGTAGAACGTCGCGAGCAGCGCGGTCGCCATGTAGGGGCCGAGCTTGGATGGGTCGGTCATGTTGGCGAACATCTGCACCATGCCGATCAGCGTGCCGATCATGCCGAAGGCCGGAGCGCAGTCACCGATAGCGCGGTAGATCTTCTGACCTTCGTCGAGATGGGTCAGAAAGTTATCGCGGTCGCGCTCCAGGCTATCGCGAATGAAGGTGGTGTCGTAGCCGTCGGCGACGTAGCGCATGCCTTTCGCCAGAAAGGGATCTTCGATGTTTTCTTTTTCGAGACCGATCGGCCCCTGCTTGCGCGTCACCTCGGCAAGCCGGGCGATTTCGTCGACCAGTTGGCGCGACGTCCAGCGGCGCAAGGTGAACACATACCGCCCGCCCATCGGCAGGCCGTGCAGAATGGTGCTGAGCGGAAAACGGATAAGCGTCGCCGAAAACGCGCCACCGAAAATGACGATGATGGCATGTTCGGACACGAACATGTGCAGATCGCCGCCCATCAGGATCATGGCGAGGAGCACGATAGTGCCCGCAACAAGCCCAAGGGCGGTCGAGATATCCATGAACACTCCAACGCGTCGGACGCAACGCGGCGATCTACGGGTTTCACCCTAGCGGCCCGCGGCTTAACGGCGTGTAAAGCCTAATGGACCGTGACCAGGGGCCGCCCTTTGCGACGACTTGCCGGGCTTCCCGGCAGCGGGGGCTTGCGCTATCCACTGATTAACGAACGGTTGACGGCTCGGCCGCCAAACGCCCGGCGACGAGGCCCGCAAGGAGGAAATCGATGCGCGAAATCGGCCATTTCATCGGCGGCAAGCAGGTCAAGGGCGGTTCCGGCCGGACCGGCGACGTGTTCAACCCGAACACCGGCGAGGTCCAGGCCAAGGTCGCCTTCGCCAGCAAGTCCGAGATGGAGGGCGCCATCGCCAATGCGGCCGCGGCGCAGCCCGGCATGGGCCGCGACCAATCCGCAGCGCCGCGCCCGGGTGATGTTCAAGTTCCTGGAACTGGTGGCGGCCGAATACGACGATCTGGCGCGGCTGCTTTCCTCCGAGCACGGCAAGACCTTCGTCGACGCCAAGGGCGACATCCAGCGCGGGCTCGAAGTGGTCGAATTCGCCTGCGGCATCCCGAACCTGATGAAGGGCGAGTTCAGCGACAACGCCGGCCCCGGCATCGACCTCTACTCGCTGCGGCAGCCGCTCGGCGTGGTCGCCGGCATCACGCCGTTCAACTTCCCGGCCATGATCCCGCTGTGGAAGTGCGCCCCCGCCATCGCCTGCGGCAACGCCTTCATCATGAAGCCGTCGGAGCGCGACCCGTCCGTGCCCATGAGAATTGCCGAGCTGTTCCTCAAGGCCGGACTGCCCGAGGGCATCCTCAATGTCGTCAACGGCGACAAGGTGGCGGTCGACACGCTGTTGACCGACAAGCGCGTCCAGGCGATCGGCTTCGTCGGCTCCTCCGCCATCGCCGAATACATCTACGCCACCGGCTGCGCCCACGGAAAGCGCGTGCAGTGCTTCGGCGGCGCCAAGAACCACATGATCGTGATGCCGGACGCCGACATGGACCAGGCGGTCGACGCGCTGATCGGCGCCGGCTACGGCTCGGCCGGCGAACGCTGCATGGCGGTATCGGTGGCGGTGCCGGTCGGGCAGAAGACCGCCGACGCGCTGATGAAGAAGCTCGTGCCCCGGGTCGAGAGCCTCAAGATCGGCCCCTCGACCGACGACAAAGCCGACTACGGCCCGATGGTGACCAGGGCGCTGCTCGACAAGGTGAAAAATTACGTCGACATCGGCGTCAAGGAAGGCGCCAAGCTCGTGGTCGATGGCCGCAACTTCAAGCTCCAGGGCTACGAGAACGGCAACTTCATCGGCGGCTGCCTCTTCGACAACGTGACGCCCGACATGACGATCTACAAGGAGGAGATTTTCGGGCCGGTCCTCTCGGTGGTGCGCGCCAAGGACTACGAGGAGGCGGTCCGGCTGCCGTCGGAAAACGAATACGGCAACGGCGTCGCCATCTTCACCCGCGACGGCGACACCGCGCGCGACTTCACGAGCCGCGTCCAGGTCGGTATGGTGGGCGTCAACTTCGCGATTCCCGTGCCGCTGTCGTACTACACATTCGGCGGGTGGAAGCGTTCCGGCTTCGGCGATCTCAATCAGCACGGCACGGATTCGATCCGCTTCTACACCAAGACCAAGACCGTGACGGCGCGCTGGCCGTCCGGCACCAAGGAAGGCGCCGAGTTCGTTATTCCGACGATGAAGTAATTTGCCGACGATGAAACAGGCGATGCAAAGGTGATGCGAGCCACCCGCCCCGCGTTCCGCGCGTCCGTCTTGATCGGGGCGCTGATGGCGCTGACCGGTTGCAGCGGCATCGGCATCGGTTGGCCGGGGGCGAGTGCGCCGGAGCCGGCGCAGCCCAGTGCGCCGCCGGTTAACGTCGCCGGTCTCTGGATGCTGAGTTCGGCTGGCCACGGGCAATGCCGCATGACGTTCGGATCGACCCCCAACGCGATAGAAGGCACCATCGCGCCGCAGGGCGGCTGTCCCGGAAAATTCTACATGAGCCGCAAGTGGGCCTTCGAGGGCGGCAATCTCATCATGCGCGATCACAACGGCCAGCCGCTGGCGCAGCTCGCCCAGGAGGGCGCAAGCTTCCAGGGCAAGGCCACCAGCGGCGAACCGATCACTCTGTTGCGCTGACATCCATCGGCGCCGGCAATCCGATCCATTCGCAAAATCCATTTCTCCTGCCGTGGCGACCGTGGTCTGCTGGCGCCGGAAGCCTTTGGGGGGAGCCATGCCCGAATACCAGCTTTATTGTTTTGCGCAGTCCGGCAACGCCTATCGCGCGGCCCTGATGCTCAACCTGATTGGCGCCGACTGGCAGCCGGTCAATGTCGACTTCTTCAAGGGCGGCGAGACGCGGACGCCGAAGTACCGCGCCGAGGTCAATGAGATGGGCGAGGTGCCGGTGCTGGTGCACGGCGAGCGCAAGCTCAGCCAGTCCGGCGTAATCCTGACCTACCTCGCCGAGCGCACCGGAAAATTCAAGCCGGAGGGCGAGGACGAACGGCTCGAAGCGCTGCGCTGGATCATCTTCGACAACCAGAAGGTCAACGGCTTCCTCGGGCCGTACCGTTTCCTGAAAAACTTCGCGAAGGCGCCCGGCGATCCCGGAGGGATGGCGTTTCTCAAGCCGCGCATCGACGCCAACCTCGCCATCCTCGACAAGCGGCTGGCCGGACGCCCCTGGATGCTCGGCGAGCGGCCGACCATCGCCGACGTCTCACTCTGCGCGTACATGTACTATCCGGCCGAGGAGTTCGGCTTCGACATTCCGGGCACGCACAAGAACATCGGCGCCTGGCTCGACCGCATCAAGACGCTGCCGGGCTGGAAGCATCCCTATGAGCTGATGCCGGGTTATCCGCCCGTGCTGGCCTGATCACCGCGCGGTCAGGCCGCCGTCGATGACAAACTCGGCGCCGGTGACGAAGCGGGATTCGTCCGACAGCAGATAGACGCACATGGCGGCGACCTCCTCGGCGGTGCCGAGGCGGCCGAGCGGAATGTCACGGGTGATGCGGGCGCGCGCAGCGTCGGGAAAGTGGGTGTCCTTCAGGATCAGGTCGACCATCGGTCCCTCCAGGAAGGCCGGGTGGATCGAATTGCAGCGCACCTGGGGCGTCAGCCGCGCGCCGTGCAGCGCCACCGACTTGGAAAGCAGCCGCACGCCGCCCTTCGATGCGTTGTAGGCGGCAAAGTTATGCCCGCCGATCAAGCCCGCCACCGACGACAGGTTGACGATCGAGCCGCCGCGCCGCTTCAGCAGCGCGAGCCCATGTTTGCAGCCGAGAAACGTGCCGTCGAGATTGACCGACATGATCTTGCGCCAGGTCGCGAAGTCGGTCTCCTCGATATTGCCGAGCGCGGCGACCCCCGCCGCATTGACCAGCCCATCGAGCCGGCCGTGGCTGCGGCCGATGTCGGCGATGACACGGAGCCAGTCGAGCTCCTCGGTGACGTCGAGGGCATGGTCGGCGCCGAGTTGACCCGGCAGATCGCTGGTGACGGCGCGGCCGCCTTCGGCCGCCACCGCCTCGGCGACCGCCTGGCCGATCGAGCCAGCGGCGCCGGTGACCAGCACGATCTTGTCGCCGAGCCGGTTCATCGCTCAGTCGTGCTTGTGGTCGTGGGGATGGTTGTGGCCGTGATGATCGTGGTCGTGGCCATGATCGTGCGCATGATCGTGGTGATGATGCTCATGGCCATGGTGTTCATGGCCGTGATGGGCGTGGTGATCATGGTGATCATGCCCGCCTGCCGCCGCCTCGTACGCGCCGCCCTCCGGCTCGAACGGCGCCTCGATGGCGACAACCTTGGCGCCGAGGCTTGCCAGCAGCGCCTCGATGGCGGGATCGCGCTTGAGGCGTAGCCGCCGCTCCAATATTTGCACCGGGACGTGGCGGTCGCCGAGATGCCAGGCGAGCCGCGCCAGCGATGGCAAGTCGACAGCACGCGCCTCCATCAGAGGCTCGGGCTCCGCCACCACCTCGACCAGCGAGCCGTCGTCGAGCACCAGCGCGTCATCGGTGCGAAGCCGAATGCCTTCCGCAAAATCGAGCTCGACGCAGGTGCCTTTGACGCCGAACAGGAAACCCTGCTGCACCTGGCGCTGGGCATGAGGCAGGATCAGCGTGTCGATCGCGGTCGTGGCGCGCCGTTCGGCGGCATGGAGGACGCGGGTGGCGCGGGGCATGGTCGCTTCCGTCGATTAGTTGAGCCGCGCGGGACGCTCGGGTTCGTCGGCCGGGCGAAGCGGCGGCGCCGAGGCCTCGGATGTCTGCTCAAGCTGCGTCGCGCCGACGGCGTCCTTGCGCTGATATTCCTTGTAGGACACCCAGCCGAGCGGCAGGCAGGCGAGATAGGCGGCCGTGCCGATGCTTAGCACCCACCACGGATAGGAGATCAAAAGCGCGAAGAACGACACCACCGCAACGATCAGCGGCAGCACCATCTCCGGCTCGACGCGCTTGCCGACCCGCTTGCCGGAGAACACCGGCACTTGCGACACCATCAGGAACGCGATGGCGAGCGTGTAGAGCAGCGTGACAGTCGAAGCGACGGTCGGGCCGCCGAGCAGGCTGACGTAGATCGGCAGCATCACCACGATCGCGCCCGCCGGCGCCGGCACGCCGGTGAAGAAATTCCCGGCCCACAATGGACGGTTTGGGTCGTCGACCATCACGTTGAAGCGGGCGAGCCGAAGCGCCCCGCAGATCGCGAACACCATGCAGACGATCCAGCCGACATTGCCGAGATCGTGCAGGGTCCAGAGATACAGAATGAGCGCCGGCGCGCAGCCGAAGTTGACGAAATCGGCGAGGCTGTCGAGCTCGGCGCCAAAGCGCGACTGGCCCTTGATCAGCCGCGCGATGCGCCCATCGAGACCGTCGAGCGCGGCTGCGAACACGATCGCCGCCAGCGCCCATTCGAGCTTGTTCTCGAAAGCGAGCCGGATCGCGGTCAGCCCGGCGCAGAGCGCCAGCAGCGTGATCAGGTTCGGGACAAGCAAACGCACCGGGATGGCGCGGAAGCGCCGCCGCCGCATGCCTTGTCGATCGGGATCGAAGGGCGAGAATGTCATGGCCGCAATATAGCGAATGCGCCGCCCTGTCGCCACGGCGGCGGCTCGCCATTAACCAACCCGGAAGCTCGGCCCGGCGGTGGAGGCAGCCAGATCGGCCAGAACTGTCTCTCCGGCGGTCGCGGTCTGGCCCTCCGCCACCATCGCCCGCGCCCCTTCCGGCAGATAGACGTCGAGCCGCGAGCCGAACCGGATCATGCCGATGCGGTCGCCGGCCGCGACCGACTGGCCCTCCTGCACGAACGGCACGATCCGCCGCGCCACCAGGCCGGCAATCTGCACCACGCCGATCCGCGCCCGGGCCGCCGCGATGACCAGGGCGTTCCGCTCGTTGTCTTCGCTCGCCTTGTCGAGGTCGGCGCTGATGAACTTGCCGGGGCGATAGACCATCTTCTCGATCCGCCCCGACACCGG
Source organism: uncultured Alphaproteobacteria bacterium (assembly GCA_963785665.1). Lineage (GTDB taxonomy): Bacteria > Pseudomonadota > Alphaproteobacteria > Rhizobiales > Xanthobacteraceae > Z2-YC6860. Next base: position 83,393 of record CAWAWF010000003.1, on the reverse strand, counting down.
GCTCCGGTTCACATGGCAGTCGAACACGCTCATGAAGATGGAAATCCGCGGCAGCGGCCGGTCGCTCAAGCCAAGCTCCGGCGGCGGTAGGGCATTGACGACGCGGCTGACGCGGCCATCGGCGGGCGACACCACGAGGCCCTCCCGCAGCGGCGTGATGCGGACCGGATCGCGGAAAAAGTAGGCGCACCACGCGGTCGCGAGCGTGCCGATCCAGCCGAGCGGCGTCCACACGAAGAACAGGACGAGGCTCGCCAGCGCAAAGCCGCCGATGAACGGATAGCCCTGCGGATGGATGGGCGCGAGCTGCGAGCGGATCGAGTTGATGACGGACATGGTGCGATCTTATTCCGCGGCGGCGGCGGGGGCGAGGTCGTCGGGCAGCGGCGGCGGGTTGCGGTTCGGCGCCGAGCGGTCCTCGGCGGCAAGCGCCAGCCGCTCGCGCGCCTCCTGGGCCTCGCGCTGCCGGTTCCACATGCTGGCGTAGAGGCCGCCGTGCAGCAGCAGCTCATGATGGGTGCCGCGCTCGACGATGACGCCCTGGTCGAGCACGATGATCTCGTCGGCGCCGACGATGGTGGAAAGCCGGTGCGCGATCACCAGCGTGGTGCGGTTGTGCGCGACAAGCTCGAGCGAGTCCTGGATCTCGCGCTCGGTGTGGCTGTCGAGCGCGGAGGTGGCCTCGTCGAGCAGCAGGATCGGCGGCCCCTTCAGGATCGTGCGGGCGATGGCGACGCGCTGCTTCTCGCCGCCGCTGAGTTTCAGGCCGCGCTCGCCGACCTCGGTCTCGTAGCCGTGCGGCGACATTTTGATGAAGCCGTCGATCTGGGCCAACCGCGCGGCCTCCTCGACCTCGGCGTCGGTCGCCTCCCAGCGGCCGTAGCGGATGTTGTAGCGGATGGTGTCGTTGAACAGCACGGTGTCCTGCGGAACCATGCCGATGGCGGCGCGGAGTGACGTCTGCGTGACGTCGCGAATGTCCTGGCCGTCGATCAGGATGCGCCCGCAGTTCACGTCGTAGAAGCGGAACAACAGCCGCGAGATGGTCGACTTGCCGGCGCCGGAGGGCCCGACGATGGCCACCGTGTGGCCGACCGGCACCTCGAAGCTGACGCCCTTGAGGATCGGCCGCGCCGCCTCATAGGCGAAGCGGACGTTCTCGAACTTGATGCTGCCGGCGCGGATCGAAAGCGGCTTGGCATCCGGCTTGTCGACGATCTCCGCCGGCTTCTGAAGGAGGTTGAACATCGTCTCGATGTCGATGGTCGCCTGCTTGATCTCGCGATAGACCATGCCCATGAAGTTCAGCGGCTGGTAGAGCTGGATCATCATGGCGTTGATCATGACGAAATCGCCGACCGTGTTGGTGCCCTGCCGGACGCCGTAGGCGCAGAGCATCATGGTCGCGGCCAAACCGATGGTGAATATCACCGCCTGGCCAGCGTTGAGCACGTTCAGCGACACATAGGAGCTGACGCTCGCCCGCTCATAGCGCTCCATCGAGCGGTCGTAGCGGGCGGTCTCCCGGCGTTCGGCCGCGAAATACTTCACCGTCTCGTAGTTGAGCAGCGAGTCGATTGCCTTGGTGTTGGCGTCGTTGTCGCTATCGTTCATGCGGCGGCGGATCGAGATGCGCCACTCCGTCGCGATATAGGTGAACCACATGTAGAACGCGACGGTGACGAAGATCGCGATCACGTAGCGCCAGTCGAACTGGTACAGCAACACGCCCGCGATCAGCACGACCTCGACGATGGTCGGCAGCAGTTGCAGGATCACCATGCGCACGATGGTTTCGATGGCGTTCCGTCCGCGCTCCAGCACGCGGGTCAGCCCGCCGGTCTTGCGTTCCAGATGGAAGCGGAGCGACAGCAGGTGCATGTGCTCGAAGGTGAGGATGGCGAGCCTGCGCACCGCGTGCATCGCGACCTCGGCGAACATGCCGTCGCGCGCCTGCGTCAGCAGCGCCATCAGGATGCGCATCAGCCCATAAGCGAGCGTCATCACGATCGGGGCTGCGATCGCCCAGCCGAACCATGAATCGGGAGCTACCGGCGCGGTGCCCTGCCCGCTCAGCGCGTCAACCGCCCATTTGAAGGTGAACGGCACGGCGACGGTGGCAAGTTTGGCGCCGAACAGCAGGACCGTCGCCCACACCACCCGCCATTTCAGGTCGGCGCGGTCCGACGGCCAGATATATGGCCACAGGCGCGCGAGCGTGCGCCACAGCGCGCCGCCGTCGGCGGAAATCTCGCGCTTCATCCTGTCCGCGGAGCGTATGTGAAAGTCAGTCATGCAGGCCCGGTTGGCCTCTCATATAGGGGATTCTTAGGCCGAAAACATCGAGGGGCAGGGTTTTTCCAGCTACGCAGCAGTCTCGCTTCTCCATGCCTATATCCCAGCCGATGAGCACCATCCGAAAGATTTGCGTCTATTGCGGCTCCGGCCCCGGCGCCGACCCCGCCTTCGTGGAGGCGGCGCGGGCGCTTGGCGCGCTGTTGGGGCAGAACGGCATCGGGCTGATTTATGGCGGCGGCTCGGTCGGGCTGATGGGGGAACTCGCCAACGCCGTGCTCAACCATGGCGGACAGGCGATCGGCGTGATCCCGACCTTCCTAGTCAATCGCGAGCACGCGCTCGGACGCGGCACCATCATCGAGACCGCCAACATGCACGAGCGCAAGCAGCGCATGTTCGACGAGGCCGACGCGTTCGTGGCGCTGCCCGGCGGTATCGGTACACTTGAGGAAGTGGTGGAGCAGATGACCTGGGCCCAGCTCGGCCAGCACAAGAAGCCGATCCTGCTCGCCAACATCAAGAAATTCTGGGACCCGCTGTGCGCCCTGCTCGATCACATGGAGGAACTGCAGTTCATCCGCGCCGGGCTGGTGGTGAAGTATCTGGTCGCCAACCGGGTCGAGGACATCCTGCCGATGCTGACCAACGCCGCGCAAAGCGCGGCGGAGGCGGAAAAAGAGATGAAGCCGCCGCTGGCCGGGCGGGTGTGAGTCTGCCTAAGCCGCGGCGAAGGTCGCAGCCTCGATCTTGTTGCCCTCGGGATCGCGGATGAAGGCTGCGTAATAGGCGCCGAGCGTGGCCTGACGCGGCCCCGGCGCACCGTCCGAGCGGCCGCCGCCTTGCAGCGCCGCCGCATGAAACGCCTGCACCATCTCGACGCTCGCCGCGCGGAAGCAGATGTGCGCGCCGGTGTCGCCGTCAGTGGCCGTCATGGCGCGGCGCTCGTTGAGCCAGAACTCCGGATACTTCTTGCCGAAGCCGACGGTGCCCGGGCGCGTCACCAGCTTCTGCTGGCCGAGCGTCCCCAGCACCGCCTCGTAGAAACGGGCGCAACCGTCGAGATCGCGCACCGCGATGGAGACGTGATCGATCATGCGGACCGCCTCTAGGCCGGCGCACCCGACTTGACGAGCTTGAACACGATGGAATCCATCAGCGCCTGGAACGAGGCGTCGATGATGTTGGGCGACACGCCGACCGTGGTCCAGTGCTCCCCGGTCTCATCCTCGCTCTCGATCAGCACGCGGGTCACCGCCTCGGTGCCGGAGTTGAGGATACGCACCCGGTAGTCGGTCAGCTTCAGCCCGCCGATGAATTTCTGGTACTTGCCGAGGTCCTTGCGCAGCGCCACGTCCAGCGCGTTGACCGGACCGTTGCCCTCGGCGGCGTTGATCAGCATCTCGTCGCCGATTTTAACCTTGACCACGGCGGTGGTGAGAATCTCCGAGCCGTGGCCATTGCCTGCGCGTTGCTCGACCTTGACGTCGAAATAGCTCACGTCGAAGAATTTCGGCACAGTGCCGAGCATGCGCCGCGCCAACAGCTCGAACGAGGCGTCCGCTGTCTCATAGGCATAGCCGATCGCCTCGCGGTCCTTGACCTCTTCGAGCAGGCGCGCCACCCGCTGGTCGTTCTTGTCGACCTTGAGGCCGATCCGGTCGAGCTCGGCCATCACGTTGGAGCGGCCGGCCTGGTCCGACACCAACAGCCTGCGCTGATTGCCGACGGCCTCGGGCGCGATGTGTTCGTAGGTCGAGGGGTCCTTCATGATGGCCGAGGCGTGGATGCCGGCCTTGGTGGCAAACGCGCTCTCTCCGACATACGGCGCGTGCCGGTGCGGCGAGCGATTGAGCCGTTCGTCGAGCGCGTGCGAGACCTGGACAAGATTCTTCAACTGGTCATCGGAGACGTTGATGTCGAACTTCTCGGCGTATTCCGGCTTCAGCTTCAAGGTCGGAATGATCGAGACAAGATTGGCGTTGCCGCAGCGCTCGCCTAGGCCGTTCAGCGTGCCTTGGATCTGGCGGGCGCCAGCACGCACAGCCGCGAACGAGTTCGCCACCGCCTGTTCGGTGTCGTTGTGGGCGTGGATGCCGACGTGATCGCCCGGCACGTGCTTAACCACCTCGGCGACGATCGCCTCGACCTCATGCGGAAGCGTGCCGCCGTTGGTGTCGCACAACACGACCCAGCTCGCGCCCTCCCCGTGGGCCGCCTTGGCGCAGGCCATCGCATAGGCCGGATTGGCCTTGTAGCCATCAAAGAAATGCTCGCAGTCGAGCAGCACCTCGCGGTCGCGGCCGTGCGCGGCGCGGACCGAATCGCGGATGGCAGCGAGGTTCTCGTCGAGGGTCGTCTCGAGCGCGACCTTAACGTGATAGTCCCACGCCTTCGCGACGAAGCAGATCGCGGCGGCCTTGGCGTCGAGCAATGCCGCAAGCCCTGGATCGTTCGAGGTCGAGCGGCCGGGGCGCCGCACCATGCCGAACGCGGTGAAGGTCGAATGCAGCATGTGCGGCTCGGCGAACAGCTGCGTGTCGGCCGGGTTGGCGCCGGGATAGCCACCCTCGATGTAGTCGATGCCGAGCTCGTCCAGCATCCGCATGATGGCGCGCTTGTCGGCCAGCGTGAAATCGACGCCGTTGGTCTGCGCGCCGTCGCGCAGCGTGGTGTCGAACAGGTAGAGGCGTTCTTTGCTCATGCGCTGGCCCCCTTGGTGGCCAATGGCTTCTTCATGGTGGTGTTGCTCAGCCATTCGTTGCCGGCCGAGACGGTGTTGCGCTGCTGCGGCTCGAACCCGCGACGGGCGAAGAACTCGCGCGCGGTGTCGCTGGCGTCGACGGAAAGGTGCGGCGTGCCGCGCGCCGCCGAAAGCTTTTCGATGGCTTCGTAGAGGAGCTTGCCGGCGCCGTGGCCGGCCACCGCCGGATGCACGTAGAACAGGCCGATCTCGGTCGGGCCATCGAGCGAAATGAAGCCGATCGGCGAGCCCTGCATGGTGGCGATCAGGGTGAGATGCTTGCCCAGGCGGGCGGCGAACTCCTCCATGTCGTCGGCCAGCGACGCCCATGCCTCCTGCTGCGCCGGCGTGTAGTCATCCTCGGTCAGTTCCTCGACGCTGCCGCGGAAGATTTCCGCGAGCATCGGCGCGTCCTGCGGCAGATAGGGCCGCAGCGCGAACTGGGGCTGCGCCTGCGCACTCATCGCGCCACCTCCCAGGTGGTGCCGTCCTTGCTGTCCTTCAGCACTACGCCCATCTGGGCAAGCTCGTCGCGGATGCGGTCGGATTCCTTGAAGTCCTTGGCCTTGCGGGCGGCGTTGCGGGCCTCGATGCGGCTCTCGATCTCGGCTGCCGGTAGCGTGGGCTCAGGCGCGTTCTTGGTCTGCCAGGCTTTGAGCTGTTCCCGGCGAAAGCCGAAAAACGCAAGCGTGCCTGACAGTGTCTTGCGGCCGGCGGCGTTTCTCAGCCCGTGCATCTCAGCGATCGCCTTCGGCGTGTTGATGTCATCCAGCAATGCTTCGAGCACGGCGGGCGCCGGACGCGGATCGGCTTCGGTCGATGCTGCATCGAAAAAGCCGGCAAGCGCCTTCTCGGCCTCCTCCAGCCCCTTCACCGTCCAATTGATCGGCTGCCGGTAGTGCGAGCCCAGCATGGCGAGCCGGACCACGTCGCCCGGCCAGTCAGCCAGGACGTCGCGGATGATAGTGAAATTGCCGAGGCTCTTGCTCATCTTCTCGCCTTCGACCTGCAAGAAGCCATTGTGCATCCAGAAATTCGCCATCACCTTCTCCTGGAAGGCGCAGCAGCTTTGCGCGATCTCGTTCTCGTGGTGCGGGAACACCAGATCGATGCCGCCACCGTGGATATCGAACGTCTCGCCGAGATGCTTCCACGACATCGCCGAGCATTCGATGTGCCAGCCGGGCCGGCCCGCAGTCTTGATGCCGGACGGCGACAGCCATGACGGCTCGCCGGGCTTGGACGGCTTCCACAGCACGAAGTCCATGGCGTCGCGCTTGTAAGGGGCCACGTCCACCCGTGTGCCGGCGATCATCTCGTCGAGCGGACGCTTGGAAAGCTGGCCATAGTCTTCCATCGACGGCACGCTGAACAGCACGTGGTCCTCGGCGACGTAGGCGTGACCGCTGGCGACCAGCCGCTCGATCAGCGTTTTCATCTCCTCGATGTGCTCGGTGGCGCGCGGCTCAACCGTCGGCGGCAGGCAGCCGAGCGCCGCGACGTCGTCCTTGAAGTTCTGGTAGGTCGCTTCGGTCAGTTCGCGGATCGAGATGCCGCGCTCGGCGGCGCGTGCATTGATCTTGTCGTCGACGTCGGTGATGTTGCGCACGTAGGTGACATGCTGTTCGCCGTAGAGATGGCGAAGCAGCCGGAACAACACGTCGAACACGATCACCGGCCGCGCGTTGCCGATGTGGGCGAAGTCGTACACCGTCGGCCCGCACACATACATCCGCACCCGCGCCGGATCGATCGGAGCGAACATCCGCTTCTCGCGCGACAGCGTATCGTAGAGCTTCAATTCCATAGACGACGAACACCCTGGCCTGCTGGCCGGGCGTCTTGAACAATCTCGATCAGGAGAAAAGACGGCCGCAGCCAGCGTGGTTGCTAGCTAATAATCCCGCAAATGCCGCAGATTGCGTTAAAGCCGTTCATGCGGCAGGACAATGATGCAAGCCGCCTGCCGCCGTCAAGGGCTCGGTTAACGCCACCTTAAAGGTTTTCCTCGCATTGTCCGGACGGACTATCCGGTCCGAAAACCGCGGGCGCTCCCATGCGATCCTTTCTCGCCGTCGTGACCTTCGCCATGCTGCTCGGCGCATCGGCCGCGCAGGCGGAAAAGAAGATTTTCATCGTCGCCAACAACGCTGACGGCTACGGCGTCGACCGCTGCCTCGCCGGCGGCGAGAAGTGCGGCACCGCGGCGGCCATGGCTTATTGCAAGTCGCGCGAGTTTGCCCAGGCCACCTCGTTCCATCACATCGACAAGGACGAGATCACCGGCGCCATTCCGACCAACAGCCCAGCTTGCAAGGGCGGCGCCTGCGACACCTTCGTCGCCATCGAGTGCTCGCGCTAGCTTAGAAGCGGCCCTCGTCTGCCCAGCCGGGTTCCTTCGCGGCAAAGTTCCCCCGCGCCTTCATGCATGAGAAGTTCCGCGATTCGCGAAGAGCTTTTCGCTTTTGATTGGTGCCATTCGGAACCAATGCCAGGAGGAGTTGTTGTGTCGCGAAGGGCACAGAAGGAACGATGCAATGTCAGCCGTCGCCGTCCGCAACATGTTCCGCTCCCATCCTGAGAAGCCCGCGCACTCCGAGGCGATGAGCCGCTGCATCGACGCCTGCTTCAGTTGCGTCGAGACTTGCACGGCCTGCGCCGACGCCTGCCTTTCCGAGCGCGACGTGTCACACTTGGTCGCGTGCATCCGACTCAATCTGGACTGCGCCGCGGTCTGCAATGCCACGGGCAACATCATGGCGCGCTCCAACAAGGCGGGGCACCGCCAGCTTCTTGAGGCGCAGCTTGCCAACTGCATCGCATTCTGCCGCGCATGCGCCGAGGAGTGCGGGAGCCACGGCGGAATGCACAAGCATTGCGCAGTCTGCGCCGAGGCCTGCACCGCCTGCGCCGAGGCCTGCACGTTCATGCTGTCGACGATGCGGATGCCGGCTTGAGCTGAAGCGGGCCTAGGCGCGCACCACCTCGTGATCGATGGCGCCGAAGATCGAGGTGCCCTTGCCATTCATCATCTCGATCCGGACGCGATCGCCGAAGTTGAGATAGGGCGTCTTCGCCGCGCCGTGCAGGATGGTTTCGACCGTGCGGATTTCCGCGAGGCAGGAATAACCCACGCCGCCGTCCGGCACCGGCTTGCCCGGTCCGCCGTCAGCATCACGGTTCGATACCGTACCAGACCCGATGATGGCGCCGCCCTTGAGCGGCCGCGTCTTCACCGCGTGCGCGATCAGCGTCGGAAAGTCGAACGTCATGTCGACGCCGGCATTGGGCCGGCCGAACGGCTTGCCGTTGATGGCGCTGAGCAGCGGCAGATGCACCTTCTTGCCGTCGAACGCGGAGCCCAGTTCGTCGGGCGTCACCGCGACTGGCGAGAATGAGGTCTGGCCCTTGCCTTGCAGGAAGCCGAAGCCCTTGGCGAGCTCGCCGGGTATCAGATTGCGGAAGCTGATGTCGTCGAGCAGCATGAACAACCGGATCAGCGGCGCGGCCTGCTCCGGTGTGGCGCCCTGCGGCACGTCCGTCACCACCACGGCGATCTCGGCTTCGAGGTCGATGCCCCAGGCGGTGTCCGACGCCTTGATCGGATCGCACGGGCCGATGAACTCGTCGGAGGCGCCGCGGTACATCAGCGGATCGGTCCAGAAGGTCGGCGGCACCTCGGCGCCGCGCGACTTGCGAACCAGCGCCACGTGATTGACGTAGGCTGAGCCGTCGGCCCAGCCGAAGCTTCGCGGCATCGGCGCGGCGCATTGCTTCGGATCGAATGGCAGATGCGCGATGCGGCCAGCCTCGAGCGAGTCGGCGATCTCCTGCAGCCGCGGCTCGGCGGCGGACCAATCGTCCAGCGCCTCGCGAAGGTTCGGCGCCACCGCCGACGCGTCGGCCGCACGCGACAGGTCTCGCGACACAACGACGAGGCGGCCGTCGCGACCGCCCTTCAAGGATGCAAGTTTCATTTCGGTTTCCGCTGCTTGCGATTGAAATGCTTCTTCAGACCCTTCCAGCAGTCCATGTAGTCGTCCTGGCGGGTCGGAAGTTCGGCGGCGTATTTCGTGATGCGCTGGCGAAAGCGCGTCTCGAACATGAAGGCCAGCGTGTTGGTGAGCTTGACGGGTTTGAGCTCGGCGTTGCTTGCCGCCTCGAAGGCGTCGCTGTCGGGACCGTGCGGCAGCATCTGGTTGTGCAGACTCATGCCGCCCGGCACGAAGCCTTCGGGCTTGGCGTCATAGACGCCGTAAACCAGTCCCATGAACTCCGACATGATGTTGCGGTGATACCACGGCGGCCGGAAGGTGTTCTCGGTGACCGCCCAGCGCTCGGGGAAGATCACGAAATCGATGTTGGCGGTGCCGGCGGTTTCCGACGGCGAGGTCAGCACCGTGTAGATCGACGGATCCGGATGATCGAACAGCAGCGCACCGACCGGCGAGTAGCGCCGCAGGTCGTACTTGTAGGGGTAGTAGTTGCCGTGCCAGGCGGCGACATCGAGCGGCGAGTGCGGCACCTTGGTGCGGAAAAATTCGCCGCCCCATTTGACGGTGAGCGTGCAGGGCTGCTCGGCGTCCTCGAAGGCGGCGACCGGCGCCAGGAAATCGCGCGCGTTGGCGAGGCAGTTGGCGCCGATCGGCCCGCGATCGGGCAGCGTGAAGGCGCCGCCGTAGTTCTCGCAGACGTATCCGCGCGCCGAACCGTTGATCAGCTCGACGCGGAAGATGACGCCGCGCGGGATCACGCAAATCTCGCCGGGCTCGATCTCGATCACCCCGAACTCGGTGCAAAACCGCATCTTGTTCTGCTGGGCGACGATGAGCATCTCGCCGTCGGCGTTGAAGAAGTGCTCTTTCTTCATGGATTTCGTGATGAGCAGCACGTGCGCTGCCATGCCGGACTGCGCCTCGGCGTCGCCCGCCGTGGTCATCGTCATCAGCCCGGTCACGAAGGTGAGCTGGCGCTTGGGGATCGGCGTCGGGCTCCAGCGCAACTGGCCGATCGGCAGATCGGTCTGATCGTGCGCCGGCGCGGTCCTGACCAGCCCCGCATCGACCTTCTGGAATCGGCCGGTGTGCCGGACCGTCGGCCTAATTCTATAGAGCCAACTCCGCTGATTGGTGGCCTGCGGCGCGGTGAACGGCGACCCAGACAACTGCTCGGCATAGAGACCGTAGTTGACCTTCTGCGGCGAATTGCGCCCCACCGGTAGCGCGCCGGCCAGCGCCTCGGTCTCGAAGCTATTCCCAAATCCGGACATGTATTTCATCGGCATATACCCGCGCACCCTTGGCCTGCCCATAGCACCGCTTTATAGTTTTGAATGACTTTAGTTTCGGGCGTAACCAAGTGTAGCGGCTGACGTTTTTTAGGACAACCCTCTCGGGAGGGGTGCATGGGAATGCAGGCCGCTGCACACAGCTGCATCGGTCGATGTCCCATCTGCCTCGGCCCCGCTCCGAGTGGGCATAGGGCCGGGCGGCAATGAACATCAATTCGATCGATGACGATACGGCAGACGCAACCGCCGGGCGCGGCGACAATGCACCGCTCAAGCTCGAGCAGTTCCTGCCTTACCGGCTCAACGTGGTGGCAAGCTTGGTGTCGCAGGCGCTGTCGCGCATCTATGCCGACCGCTACGGCATCGGCGTGCCGGAATGGCGTGTGCTGGTGACGCTAGGCCAGTTCGGCATGATGACGGGCAAGGGGATCGGCGCGCACAGCCATATGCACAAGACCAAGGTGTCGCGCGCGGTGGCACTGCTGGAGCGGCGCAAGCTGGTGATGCGGCGAGCCAACCGCGCCGACCTCCGCGAAGCGTTCCTCGCCCTGACCCCGTCCGGCCGCGCCATGTACGACGATCTGGCCCCGATCGCGCTCGATTTCGCCAATCGCCTCTCTGAAGTCGTGGATCCCGCCGACCGCCCCGCTTTCGAGCGTGCGATCGAGCGCCTGATCGAGCGGTCGACGAAGCTCGCCAGCGAGTTCGCAAAGACCAAAGCCTCCGGCTAGTATCCCAACGGAATTCGTGTTGCTCGGGGCGAGCACGCGGTTGTTCCCTCGTGAGCGGGATGTTTCGCAATGAAGCACTACACTTACTTCCGATCGTCTGCCGCCTACCGGCTGCGCATCGCGCTCAATCTCAAGGGCATCGCCACCGACCCGGTCGCCATCCATCTCACCAAGGACGGCGGCAAGCAGCACTCTCCGGAATACCGTGCCATCAACCCGCAGCGCCGGGTGCCGTCGCTGCAGCTCGACAGCGGCGAAATCCTGCTGCAGTCGCCGGCCATCATCGAATATCTCGACGAGACGCATACCAAGCCGCCATTCCTGCCGTCCGATCCGGTCGAGCGCGCCCGGGTGCGGGCATTCGCGGCCTTGATCGGTTGCGACATCCATCCGCTCAACAACCTCGCGCCGCTGCAATATCTACGACGGGTGCTGAAGCAGGAGCAGCCGGCGATCGACACCTGGTATCACCACTGGGTCGTTGAAGGCTTCACCGCGCTCGAAACCATGATCCGGCCAGGCCCCTATTGCTTCGGCAGCAACGTCACGCTGGCTGACATCTACCTGGTGCCGCAGATGTACAACGCGCGCCGCCTCAAGGTGCCGCTCGATGCGTTTCCCAAGCTCGTCGCAGCAGACGCCGAGCTTATGAAACTGCCCGCCTTCGACAAGGCGCGCCCGGAAAGCCAACCCGACGCCGAGTGACGGCCCCGCGGCCGCCTGTTAAAAGGCGGCCCCTCCTCCCAACGTCTGAAAACCAGCGTGGCTCAAGCTCACATCGGCCGGGTCGTTTTCTGGATGACCGGCGCGCTCCTGTCGTTTTCGGCGAGCGCGCTCGCCATCCGCGCACTCGGCCACGAGCTCAACATTTTTGAAATCCTGTCGATCCGGTCCGCGCTCGGCCTGCTGATCCTGACTACGATCGTGGCCGCGCGGCCGGAGCTTCGGCACGAGCTGACGCTGCGTTACATGCACCTGCATATCGCGCGCAATTCGATCCACTTCCTCGGCCAGTATTGCTGGTCGCTGGCGGTGACGCTGCTGCCGTTCGCGACGGTGTTCGCGCTCGAATTCACGACGCCCGCCTGGGTCGCGCTGCTCGCTGCGGTATTTCTGCATGAGCGGCTGACGAAAAGCCGGGTGGCCAGCATCATATTGGGCTTCCTTGGCGTGCTGGTGATCGTGCGGCCTGGCCTCGCAAGCTTCCAGCCGATGGCGCTGCTCGTGCTGTTCGCCGCGCTGATGTACGGGATTTCGCTGACCGTCACCAAGCAGCTCACCAATCGCGTCTCGACCTTCACCATCATCTTTTGGATGAACGTCATGCAGTTGCCGATGGGGCTCGGCTGGCCGCTGGTGAAGGCCGCGACCGGCGGCCCGCCGTTGTTCGTGTTCCGGATGGGGACCGACCTGATCCTTCCGGCCATTGTGCTGGGTGTCGTTGGCGTCACCTCACACTATTGCCTGACTCGGGCGTTCCGATCCGGCGACGCCACTGTGGTGGTGCCGCTCGATTTCCTGCGGATTCCGCTGATTGCCCTGGTCGGGTGGCTGTTCTACGGAGAGGCGCTCGACGGCCTGGTGTTCGCCGGTGCAGGTCTCATCATTTGCGGTGTATTGTGGAACCTGTTCGCCGAATCGCGGCGGACCCGATTGCCGGTGGCGGCCAGCACGGAGGAGGCCGAGGCTCCCGGCCTTTGACCGGGTGGGCGGGCCTCCAAACTTTGGACACCATTGGCGACTCAAGTCTTTCCTTGGCAGATCTTGCTTTGACAGGCCGCGCGGTGGGCTCCGGCGGGAATGGGGACGAGGATGAAACCGAACTGGTGCCGGACGCTGATGCCGGCCGCAGCCCTGCTGGCGGCGCTCGCGCCTGCGCGCGCGCAGCAACAGCCGCCACCCGCGGCGGCGCCGGCGCCGGCCGTTCAGCAGAACCCCGTGTGCGCCCGTCTTGAGACCCAACTTCAGACCTTCGACCGCACCAACAATGACGCCGCCCGTGCCGATCAACTCGGCAAGTTCGAGGCCGCCGCCGCCAATCAGCAGACCGAGATCGATCGCCAGGAAGCGACGTCCCGGCGCATGGGCTGTGCGCAAAACCGCTTCTTCCAGATGCTGGGCAACCAGCCGCAACAGTGCACGCCGCTCAACAATAAGATCCAGCAGATGCGGGACAACCTGGAGAAAATCCAGGCGGACGCCGAGCGGCTGCGGGGCGAGCCGCCGCCGGAGCGCGAAGGCCAGCGCCGCACCATCCTGGCGGCGCTCGCGCAAAGCAATTGCGGCGCGCAGTATCAGCAGCAGGCGGCCGCGCCGCCGCCGAAGCGCGCCGGCCTGTTCGAATCGCTGTTCGGGCCGAGGTCGACACCGGGCGAGCCGGGCGCACCGGCCGGCGTCAACGTGCCGGGCATGTCGACGCCGGCCGGTAGCTACCGGACCGTGTGCGTGCGGACTTGTGATGGCTTCTACTACCCGATCTCCTACGCCACGAACGCGACACGCTTCGCCGAGGACGAGAAGGCCTGCCGTGCGTCGTGCCCGGCAGCCGAGGTGCAGCTCTATTCGAGTCCGACCGGGGGAAGCATCAACGATGCGGTTTCCGTGAACGCGCAGCAGCCTTACACGGCGCTGCCGAATGCGTTCCGCTACCGCACCTCGCTCGATCAGGCCTGTAGCTGCAGGCATCCGGGCGAAAGCTGGTCGCAGGCGCTGAAAAGCATCGACGACCCCACGGTCGAGCAGGGTGACATTGTGGTGAACGACCAGAAGGCGTGGCAGTTGTCGGCGCCGCGCGTCGATGCCCAGGGCCGGCCGATCCGGCAACCGCCGGCACCCGCGCGGCTGGACCCGAAGGCGGCGCAGACCGCGGCGCAAGCCGCAGCGCCCGCCGAGCCAAAGGCTGACGCCGACGACACGCCGTCGAAGCCCGACCCGAACCGCAAGGTGCGCGACGTCGGCCCGACCTTCCTGCCAGGGCGATAGAGCATTCTGGAATCGGGTCCCGTCCGCGCGGCGGCATTCGGATGCGCGGTCTATTGCGTTTCATCGCCAGCCCTCAATTCGCTCGACCAGGGAGGCATCGGTGCCGGCGAGCAGTTCTCTTCAAGCGATCGCACGAGGACTATTTGGTGCCCTGCTGCTGATGGGGCCATCCGTCCGCGCGTCGGGCGAGGTCATCACCTTCGGCGATCTGGTCGGGTCGAATGTCGAAGCAGACATCCAACGCCGCCAAGACATGCGACGGCAAGGACACCCGTTTTCGAGCGAGGTGCATCAAAGCTGGAGGATAAATATCAACGGTGACAAGACGATTGATGTGACTGTCAACACGACGTTCCGCGGGTCTCAGGGAATCCGAAAGGCCCCGCCGAGTGCCGGCCAATTCACTCTCGACGAGACTCGGCCCATAGAAAGTCGGGGCGGCGGCCAAGGCGCCTGGAGTTTCACCGACGGAGCACTCCATTTCACTCGGACGTTTCAATCCGGCGCATACAGAGCTCATTTTGGGTTTGCGCGCGGCGAAACAGGACTGACCTGTACCGTGACCGAGGCTTTCGCCCGCGAAGGGACAAAGGACATTACGGCGGCATCACCGTTCGGAGGCCAAGTAACGATCATCAACTCCGAGCCGATTTCGTCGGTCTGTCAGGCCAAACCGGCGAAACCGAAATAACCGACAGTGAATCGAAGTTTCGTTTACGCGTCGAACGCTTCGGATTTTCGCGCAGCGCCGGGCTTGAGCAGCGCGCGGTCGGGCTCCGGCAACGGCGTGCCGGGGTCGCGGAAGCGGTTGACGATCGGGTAGCGGCGGTCCCGGCCGAAGTTCTTCAAGGTCACCTTGACGCCGGGCGCGGCTTGGCGACGCTTGTATTCGGCGAGGTCGAGCAGCCGCGCCACCTTGAGCACGGTGTCGCGGTCGAAGCCTGCGGCGACGATGGTCGCGATCGGCTCCTCGCGCTCGACCAGGCGCTCCAGGATGCCGTCGAGCACCTCATAGGGCGGCAACGAGTCCTGATCCTTCTGGTTCTCGCGCAGTTCCGCGGTCGGCGGCTTGACGATGATGTTCTCCGGGATCACCTCGCCGTCCGGCCCGAGCGCGGCCTCCGGATTCCAGGCGTTGCGCAGCCGACACAACGCGAACACCTCGGTCTTGTAGAGGTCCTTGATCGGGTTGAAGCCGCCGTTCATGTCGCCGTAGAGCGTGGCGTAGCCCACCGACATTTCCGACTTGTTGCCGGTGGTCACCACCATCAGGCCATACTTGTTGGAGATCGCCATCAGGATGACGCCGCGGGCGCGGGCCTGGATGTTCTCCTCGGTGACGTCGCGGTCGCGGCCGGCCAAGGCCGGCGCCACTGCCTTCTCGAGTCCCAGGACGGCGCTCTCGATCGGCAGAATGTCGTACTGCACGCCGAGCGCCTTGGCGCAGTCGGCGGCATCCTTCAGCGAATCCTCCGAGGTGTAGCGATACGGCAGCATGACGCAGCGGACACGGTCTGCGCCCAGCGCGTCCACCGCCATGGTGGCGCACAGTGCGGAATCGACGCCGCCGGAGAGGCCGAGCACCACGCCCTTGAAGCCGTTCTTGTCGACGTAGTCCTGCAAGCCCAGCACGCAAGCGCCGTAATCGGTCTTGTCGTTCTCGTCCTGCCGGGTCATCGGACCGCCGACGCAACGCCAGCTGCCGCCGTCCCGCGTCCATTCGGTCAGGGCGACGGTCTCGCGGAAGGTCGGAAGCTGCGCGCCGACGCTGCGGTCGGCATTGAGCACGAACGAGGCGCCGTCGAACACCAGCTCATCCTGACCGCCCAGCAGATTGAGGTAGATCAGCGGCAGTCCGGATTCGACGACGCGGGCGACCGCGATGTTGAGCCGATGCTCGGTCTTGCCGCGCCAATAGGGCGAGCCGTTCGGCACCAGCAGGATTTCGCCGCCGGTCTCGCTCAGGCACTCAACGACCTCCGGGCCCCAGATGTCCTCGCAGATCGGGATGCCAATGCGCACGCCCTTGATCAGGATCGGCCCCGGCAGCGGGCCCGGCACGAACAGCCGCTTCTCGTCGAACACGCCATAGTTCGGCAGGTCGACCTTGAAGCGGAGCGCTTCGATCGCGCCACCCGAGAGCAGCGCATAGGCGTTGTAGAGTTTGCCATCCTCGACCCAGGGCGTGCCGACCAGGAGCGCCGGGCCTTTGACGCTCTCCCGCGCCAGCGCCTCGATCTCGGCGCGGCAGGCGGCCTGGAATGCCGGCTTGAGCACCAGGTCCTCGGGCGGATAGCCGGCGATGAACAGTTCTGGGAATGCGACCACGTCGGCGCCTTGGGCCGCCGCCTCGTCGCGGGCGCGGCGCACCTTCGCGGCGTTGCCGGCGACATCGCCCACGGTCGCATTGAGCTGCGCGAGCGCGATCTTCAGTGTGTCGGCAGGCCGGGCGTTCATGGCTTTCATGTAGCGCGACGGGACGCTTTTCCGCAATGCACCGCCCGCGGTGCAACAACGCGCCTAGAACGTGCCTTTGACGTGCGCCAGGAGGCCGTAGCGCTGCTGGCTGAAGCTATCCAGGGTGTTGCGCTCCATGAACAGCGGTCCAAAGCGGACACCGCCGTGGACTGCCTCCAAGCCCCAATAGCGCAGGCCCGCGCCAATTTCGATGTTAGGGGTCACAGCGTAATTGACGAACACCTCGGTCTCGGCGCCGAACGCATAAGTGCTTTTCGTGATCACATTGGGCGCCGGCCCGAGGTCCGAGAAATCCTGCCGCAGCAGATGGCTGTCGTTGTTGACCAGATATGCATAGGGCACCAGCGCGAACTCGCCGCTGACCGACCAGCCGTCGCCGATGATGACCTTGGCGTCGGCACCGACCCGCACCGCGTGCCAGGTCGGCTCATAGCGCAGAACCGCCACATCATTGCCGAGCAGGACGGCACCCGCCGCCGGACAGCCCAGCACGGACGGCTGGTTGCACGCCAAGCCGAACGCCGTCATTTCGTCGTGCCAATAGTGATAGCCGGCAAAAAAGCCAAGCCGGACATCCGGCACCGGCCAATAGGCCCAACCGACATCGAACATCGCAAAACGCGTGGTGCCGGAGCTGACGTTGCTGGTGGTGTCGGAGAACTTGAACTGGTTCACCAGGAAGTCCTCGTCAACGATGTTGCCATCGCTTAGGTGGCCCATGCCAACCATGCCTTTCCCGAAAAATCCCGACGGCAGATGATCGATGCGCGCGAACGCCTCGCCGCTCTGGGCGGCCATGCCGTGCCAGAACAGCGTCGAGGTCGGGCTACCGAACAGCGGATTATTGTTGGTGAAATTGAACCTGACCGAGCCGATCGAATACCAGTAGCGTGCGCCGACATCGATAGCGAACGGCGAGCGCGGCGCTTCGCGCTCCACAGGCCATCGCGCGGCGCTCCCGGTCACGTCGGTCGCGAGAGCATCGGATGCCGTCGAAGGCTTTGCAGGAACCGCGGCGGGTTTCGCGGCTTCGCGAGGCGAGCGCCCCGTGATGCGTTCGGTCATCTCGTCTGGGTTCGTGAAGGACGGGTGCGGATTTGGATGCGGCGCCGGCGCAGCGTCATCATCGACGCGCACATTGGGCCACCGCGCGGTGCTGCCGGTAACGTCTGAACTGGCTTTTGACTTGCGGCCGAGGATGCGATCCGTCACCTCTTCCGGGTCGGTGAACGAGGGATGCGAGTTCAACGGCTGCGACGGAAAGCCGACGTCGTCGACGCGGATGTTGGGCCACTGCGGGCCGTCATCGGATTTGTGTTCCGCGGCACTGGCGGCTGCCAACGTGAGTGCCGTGACGGCAATCAGCAGGGTCGAGCATTTCAAGTACTTCACGGGCCCATCCTTTCGCGGACCCGTGAAACTTGAAGTCAATTGCTTTCAAATCGTTGCCGCGTTCGCCGTCACAATTCCGCGGCGTGGCGCCACCGTTAATAGACGACGAAAATGCAAAGTCCGGCGTTGGCAATTCGTTAGCCCTGCCCGATTTGAAGGCCCGTCCCTTCGCATTTTTCGACACAGCATGCGTTCGGTCCGCGCGGGAACCGTGCGTGCGAGTGCGGGAATGATTAAGGTTAAACCGAACGCGGGCCTACAGCAGGCCGGTGCGCTCGGCGAGCGCCAACAGCCAGACCAGTCCGCAGAGCAGCAGCGACAGCCCGACCGCGGCGGAGGCCATGTCCTTGATGCGGCCGATTGCGACGTGATGGTCCGGCGTGACGTGGTCGGACAGCTTTTCGATCGCGGTGTTGAGAAGCTCGACAATCATCAGCATGACAACGACTGCGATCAGCAACACGCGGCGCCAGGTATCGGTCGCGACCAGGAACGCCGCTGGAACTGCAACAAGGAAAGCCCATAGCTCCTGGCGAAAAGCTTCTTCGCTGCGTGCCGCAGCACGCAGACCATTCCAGCTGTTGAGCGAGGCCTTGAGGAGCCGCAGCACGGTTGCGCCGTTGTTGTCAGAGGCCGGACACCGCCGGCAGCGGTTTCGCGCGGGTGGCGCGCTCGGCCTTGAGCAGGTCGGCCATCAGGAACGCCATCTCGATTGCCTGCTCGGCGTTGAGCCGCGGATCGCACAGGGTGTGGTAACGCGCGTTGAGGCCTTCGTCGGTGATCGCGCGCGCACCGCCGGTGCACTCGGTGACGTTTTGCCCGGTCATCTCGAGATGCACGCCGCCGGCATGGGTGCCTTCCGACGCGTGGACCGAGAAGAACGACTTCACCTCTTTCAGGATCAGATCGAACGGACGGGTCTTGTAGCCGGTGGTCGTGGTGATGGTGTTGCCGTGCATCGGATCGCAAGACCACACCACCGACCGCCCCTCGCGCTTGACCGCGCGGATCATCGCCGGGAGCATCTCGGCAACCTTGTCCGCGCCGAGGCGGACGATGAGCGTGAGCCGCCCGGGCTCGTTCTCCGGGTTGAGAATGTCGATCAGCCGCATCATTTCGTCGACCTTGGACGAGGGCCCGCATTTGAGGCCGAGCGGATTCATGATGCCGCGGCAGAACTCGATATGCGCGTGGTCGGGCTGCCGGGTGCGGTCGCCGATCCAGACCATGTGGGCGGAGGTGGCGCAGAAAGTGCCCGGACGCGTGGAGTCCTCCCGGGTCAGCGCCTGCTCGAAGCCGAGCAGCAGCGCCTCGTGACTGGTGTAGAAATCGGTGGCCTTGAGTTCCGGATGCCTTTCCAAGTCCAACCCGCAAGCCTGCATGAAGGCCAGCGCCTCGGAAATGCGGTCGGCCAATTCCAGATAACGCTGGCTCGACTTCGGATCGACGTCGAGCAGCCATTGGTGGACGCGGCCAAGGCTGGCATAGCCGCCGTGGGTGAGCGCGCGGACAAGATTGAGGGTCGAGGCGGAATGGCGATACGCCTCGATCAGCCGCTGCGGATCGGGCGCGCGTGCTTCAGCCGTGAACTCCGGGCCGTTGATGATGTCGCCACGATAGCTCGGCAGCTCCTGGCCGTTCTTCTCCTCCACCGGCGAGGAGCGTGGCTTGGCGAACTGGCCGGCCAATCGGCCGACCTTCACCACCGGCACGGCGGCCGCGTAGGTCAGCACCACTGCCATCTGCAGGAACACGCGCAGGAAGTCGCGGATGTTGTTGGCGCTGATGTTGTTGGCACTGGGGTCGGTGAAGCTCTCAGCGCAGTCGCCGCCCTGCAGCAGGAAGCCCTCGCCCTGCGCGACGCGGCCGAGCTGCTCCTTCAGGTTGCGCGCCTCGCCGGCGAACACCAGCGGCGGATAGCTCGCAAGCTGCCTTTCGACAGTCTGCAAGGCCGTCTTGTCCGGGTACTCGGGCACCTGGATAATCGGCTTGTTTCGCCAGCTGTCACGCGCCCAACGCTCGGCCAAGACGCCCACTCCGTTTTACAAATTCCCGTGTCGGAACGCGGACTTATAACGGCCAGGGCGGCGAATATCCAGCGCGGCGGCGGCTGGCCGGAAAACCCAGTAAATATATGAGGAGTTCTGATTATTCCGCCGCCTGGCGGACGTGGGTTGCGAACTTCTCGCGCATGGTGACGAGTTCCTCGGCCGCGCTCGGATGCACCGCCATGGTGGCGTCGAAATCCGCCTTGGTAGCCTTGAGCTGCACCGCGACGCCGATCAGCTGGATCATCTCGCCGGCGTCGGGGCCGACGATGTGGGCGCCGACCAGGCGGTCAGTGCTGCCGTCAACCACGAGCTTCATCAGAATGCGGGTGTCGCGGCCCGACAGCGTCGCTTTCATCGGCCGGAACGTCGTCTTGTAAATATCGACGCGGGCAAGCTCCGCGATCGCCTGCGCCTCAGTCAGTCCGATCACGCCGACCTCCGGCTCGGAGAAAACCGCTGTCGGCACGTTGGAGTGGTCGACCCGCGTCGGCTTGCCGCCGAACACGCTGTCAGCGAACGCATGTCCCTCGCGGATCGCGACCGGTGTCAGCGCGACTCGGTCGGTGACGTCGCCGACCGCGTAGATGTGCGGCACGTTGGTCTGCGACATCTCGTTGACGGCGATCGCGCCCTTGTCGTTCAGCGCGACGCCCGCGGCTTCCAGTCCCAATCCCTTGACGTTGGGACGACGGCCGGTCGCGAACATCACCTTGTCGACCACAACCTCCTCGTGATCGGACAGCTCAACGTCGAGACCGCCATTCACCTTCTCAATCGCCTCGACGATCTTCTTGGTGAGAACCTTGATGCCGCGCTTCTCCATCTCGGTGCGCAGGTGATTGCGCACTTCCTCATCAAAGCCGCGCAGGATGTTGTCGCCGCGATAGACCAGCGTCACCTCGGAGCCAAGCCCATTGAATATGCCGGCGAACTCGACGGCGATGTAGCCGCCGCCCTGGATCAGGATGCGCTTCGGGAGCTCCTTCAGATGGAACGCCTCGTTCGAAGAGATCACATGCTCGCGGCCCTCGATGTCCTTGCCGAGCGAGGGCCAGCCGCCGGTCGCGATCAGGATATGCTTTGCCCGCACCGTCTCGCCGGTCGTGCTGAGCTTGACCGTGCGCGGATCGACCAGCACCGCACGGCTCTTAACGATTTCGACCTTGGCGCGGCCGAGGTTCGCGGTGTAGGCCTTCTCAAGCCGGTCGATTTCCTTGTCCTTGTTGGCGATGAGTGTCGCCCAATCGAACTTCGGTTCGGGTACCGTCCAGCCGAAGCCCGCGGCGTCCTCGAATTCCTCGGCGAAGCGCGAGGCATAGACCAGCAACTTCTTTGGCACACAGCCGCGGATCACGCAGGTGCCGCCGACCCGATATTCTTCGGCGATCATCACCCGCGCGCCATAGCCGGACGCGATGCGGGCGGCACGGACCCCGCCCGAACCCGCGCCGATGACGAACAGATCAACCTCTTCCGCCATTCGCCCTGCCCCGTCTGCTCCCTTCAAACGCCTTGTCTAGAACTCGGTGTGGCCGCGCTTCTTCATTTCAGCGCGCATTCTGCCCATCGTGGTCTCGGCATATTTCTCGACCCATTCCTGGGCGCGCTTGGTGGACTCCTGGCCAGCCTTTGGCTCGAACTCAGCCAGCTTCTTACCGAGCGGCGTCTTGTAGAAGGCAATCAGGTCTTTCAGATCCTGCTCGCTGAATACGCTCGCAAAGCCGGTCGCCACCTCACGATGCAGGTCGGCACGACGCGCCACCACATCCGCGCGCATCATCGCGTCGACCGCATCGATATCCTTGGTCAGATTGGGGTTGATCTGAAGCAAGATACTTTTGTGATGGCTAATCACGCCGTCGATGGCCGGATCGAATGCGGCAAGGCCGCCCTTGACCTCGAGCAATTGCGTGGCCAAAGCCACCGCGGCTGGAGATGGCTGCTGCTGCGCCTGCGCGCTATAGGTCAGGGCCAACCAAGCGATGGCGGCAGCACCGACGGCGCGGGCGATAGGGCGAACGATCATGATGGCGTTACTCCTTGTGGATCCAGATTGGCGGTCACGACCGCTCGATGACGCGAGCGCCGTTCGGGCCCGCGAGTATGACGGCTTGCGCCATCCCGATAAAGAGACCGTGCTCGACGACCCCCGGTATGCTCGACAGCCGCTCGGCGAGGCGCCGGGCATCGGCGATCCGGTCGAGCGAGGCGTCCAATATCCAGTGGCCGCCATCCGTGACGAAAGCGTGGCCGTCCCTGCCCTGGCGGAGCCTGGTGGGCCCGGGACTTCCAGCGGCGGCCGCCGCGGCCTCGACGGCACGGCGGGTCGCGGTAAAGCCGAACGGCATCACCTCGATCGGCAGCGGAAAGCGCCCCAGCGTTTTGACCCATTTGCTCTCATCGGCGATCACCACCATGCGGGCGGAGGCGGCAGCGACGATCTTTTCCCGCAGCAGGGCGCCGCCACCGCCCTTGATCAGGGCCAGGTCGGGGCCGACCTCGTCAGCGCCGTCGACCGTCATATCGAGTTCGGGGGTATCGTCGAGCGTGGTCAGCGGAATGCGAAGGGCCTCCGCCTGCGCGCGGGTGGCTTCCGAGGTCGGCACACCCACAACCTTGAGACCATCGGCCACTCGCTCACCCAGGAGGTCGACGAAGTGCTTGGCGGTCGAACCGGTGCCAAGGCCAAGCCGCATGCCCGGGCGTACCCAGCCGACCGCGACCGCGGCGGCTTGACGTTTCTGCGCTTCGATGTCCATGAACGTCCGCAATCCCGGTGCGGGTTTTACCCGCCTTTGCCTCTTGAAGGATAGTCGAAAAACATGGCCGCTCTCACCGTCGTCTTCGACCTCGACGGCACCCTGGTCGATACCGCGCCCGATCTGATCGAGACCCTCAACGTGGTGCTGACGCGCGAGGGGCTGCCGCCGGTCGCGTACGCCGCCGCTCGCGACATGATCGGCGGTGGCGCCCGCAAGATGATCGAGGCCGGCCTCAAGCTCGAAGGCCGCATGTTGTCCGATGGCATGGCGGATCGGATGTTCGCCGATTTCATCTCTTACTACGCGGAGCACATCGCCGACCGCTCGCGGCCGTTTCCCGGTCTCGACGCTGCACTCGATCGGCTGGCCGCGCGCGGCTGCCGTTTCGCGGTCTGCACCAACAAGCTCGAAGGCCTGTCGAAGCTTCTGCTCGACGCACTCGGCCTCAGCCGACGTTTCGAGGCGATCTGCGGACAGGACACCTTCGGCATCCAGAAGCCCGACCCAGCCATCCTGCACCGGACCATTCAAGCCGCCGGCGGCGAGGCCGGCTATGCCGTCATGGTTGGAGACTCCGGCACCGACATCGCCACCGCGCGCGCGGCTCGCATTCCGGTGGTGGCGGTCGATTTCGGCTACAGCGAGACGCCGGTCAAGCAACTTGGCCCCGACCGCCTGATCAGCCATTTCGACGAACTCGCCAAAGCAGTTCTGGAGATCGCGCCGCCGCGTCCCTGAAGGCGGCAAGCGCTGTTCCGGTGTCCGGAAAAAGCCAAGGTTTAAGTCTTAATTTACTGTAATCGGCCTAGGGTAGGCGCGGGTACTGCCTCCAGGCGAGGAAGGCCGCGTTTCGGCCGGATCGCGACCGGGCTTGTTTGCGGGGAATACTGCCGATCCTGCGCCGTTCCCACCGGACAGCCCAAGAGTGGTGTGTAGCGTGAGTTTGTAACGCGGCCCTGTGCCGATTGAGTGGACGGTGTTGGTCATGAAACGAGTTGTCGCGATCGCAGCCTGCGGTATGAGTCTCGCCGCATGTTCCAGCATGCCGAGCTGGATGCAGTTCGATACGCCGGCCTTCATGAGGTCGGCGCCCGCGGCGACCACGATGCAATTTGAATCCGAGCCGGCCGGCGCCGAAGCGCGGACATCGCTTGGCCAAAGCTGCCGCACCCCCTGCTCGGTGGCGGTGACGGCGAACGACTTCACGGTGAGCTTCGCGCTCCCGGGCTACCAGCCGCAGACAGTTCCAGTCCGGGTGGCGGCGCCTGAAGGCAGCGAAGGCGAGGCGCGCCTGGTGCCGAATCCGGTGTTTGTGGAGCTTCTGCCCGCGGCGCCTCCACCGCCCATGAGGAAGCCCCCGCCGAAGAAACGAAAGCCCAGGCCCGTGGCATCGCGCCCGGCTCCGACCGCCATGGCACCGGAAACCGCGCCGTCGCCGGCACCCGCGCCAGCCTCGCCCTGGCCGCCGGCGCGCTAAGGCAGGCACCCCGCAAGGCCCGCCCGGATTTGACGTTGACCGGTCGCGGCCTGCTCCCTAAAACGCAAGTCTTCGGGCGCTTAGCTCAGCGGGAGAGCGTTCCCTTCACACGGGAGAGGTCATAGGTTCAATCCCTATAGCGCCCACCATATAAATCAATCGCTTAGACGACCTTTTTCTCCGCCACAGTTCCGCCGGGTGCTCCTGGGGTACTCTCCGCCACACCACGGCGGGAGCAAACCTATGACCCACATTCGCAAGATGACCGACAAACCGCGCACGCGGCCTTGGCGTGCGCAAGTCAGAAGCAAAGGCCATCCGACGCTCGTCAAAATGTTCAAGACGGAAGCGGAGGCCAAGCATTGGGGAAGCGAACACGACCGGAGCATCCGTCTCACCGGATTGCCGCTTACGAATGAGGACTTACCGACACGGCCTGCGAGCCTCGGAGCTGACGGACCTGCGTTGGGATCAAGTCGAGTTCACGTCGGCAGCGCTGCACGTCCGCCGGGTTAAGCAGGGCACACCAAGCACGCACCCGATCCTGGGTGACGAACTACGCGCACTGCGGAGGCTGCAGCGCGAGCAGGATCCCAAGTCTCCCTTCGTGTTCACGTCAGAGCGCGGCACGCCGTTCACCACGGCTGGCTTTGCTCGGATGATCGAGCGTGCCGGTGTCGAGGCAGATTTAGGTTTCAAGGCGCACCCTCATATGCTGCGACATGCTTGCGGCTACGCCCTCGCCAACAAAGGACATGATACGAGAGCACTGCAGGCTTACCTGGGGCACAAGAATATTCAGCACACGGTCAGGTACACGGAACTGTCGCCCGCTCGGTTCAAGGATTTCTGGCGCGCCTAGTTTCGCAGCGAGCGTTAGGTGCGAGGCAGAGCGATCTGTTCGCAATATGCACGGCGAAGCATCATTTCGCATTCTTGCGCACGTTGTCGCGCTCGTTCCGAGCCCCAGTTATACAGAATTTCCTGCAAGTCTCGTATTGCGGCATCCACGGCCGTAACTAGATCAATTTCACTGTCGGCTATTTCGTCGCTGCGGTAGTCACTCAACTTGAGAATTTCGGCGCTCACTCAACCACTCCCCGAATCGCTGTGGGGGAGGATGCGGACTCGCGGTTAACAGCGCGTGGAGCCTCGTGTGCGATTCAACACCGGTGCAGTGTCGAAGACCGACGACATGCCTGATGCCGAGTTGCCGTGCGCATGAAAGAGCGGCCGAATCTCAGAGCGTTTTCTAAGACGGTCGCAGAGCAGATCATCCCCGCTTCGGCGTAGAGATTTTATGCGATGAAATGGGCAAGTGCCATGATCGTAAACGACATCGCTATGGCGATACCGCCATACGCAAGGGCTCGTTCGTCTGAATGAGTTCCCCGAGCAATCGCCCGGCAAACGTTACGCATCCCAATCTCCCCGACAGAGGCTACAGCGCGTTCGTAAACAGGGCCTTTCGGGCGAGAGCTTGGCGGTCACGTGTTATCAATTTGAATGCGGCCGGGGAAACTCGAAACAGCCAGGTCATGCCGCTCTTGGGCCACTGTCATCCGGCTCGCCATCCAGCCATGCTTGGGTTTGTGCAAGCTGATTCCAGCCCTGGGCCATACGCTTGAGGCGCTTTTTCTTCGGATCGTTCTCTGCAACCAGCGCAAGCTCTGAGCAGTTCTCTGCGTTCTGTCGCAACTCTTGGGACTTCGTCATGCCCGCCTCCATTCGGGGATGAAAAACAGCCCACCAATGAACTTTGTTGCCTTCGGTTCCGCCCGGTAAGCGGCATAAGGCATAGAAATCGATGTTTAAAGGACGCGGGGCGGATCGTTCGCAGGAGCCTGACGGATCTGATCGGTGGCGGACCGGTGGTTTGGCCAAAAGTTCCCGAATTCGGAACGCGGTCCGTGCTATGTTCGCTAATGGTCTTAGGCCCCAAAAGGTTCAATGAAGCGAAGCTGGAAGCGGAAAACGCCGGTCTGCGCGATTTGCTGGCGCAAGCTGGAATAGATGCGGCCCGCATCCTGGCGCAGGCCGGTATCGACGCCATCGAAAACGAAGCCGCCAAGAAATTGCAGCGCCTGCTGCTGGAGGAATTGCATCATCGCGTGAAGAACACGCTGGCGACGGTGATCGCGATCACCGCGCAAAGTCTGCGCAACGCCGCGAACCTTGACGAAGGCCGGGCGGCCGTCGAGAGCCGGCTGGTGGCGCTCGGCCGCGCGCACGATCTGCTCCTTGATGCGCACTTTGCCAATGCGAAGCTTGCCGATGTGATCGCCTTCGCGATTGAGCCGTTCGAGAGCCGGAATGCCCCTCGGTTTACCATCAAGGCAACGCCGCTCGAGATCGGCCCAAACGCGGTGCTTCCCATCACCCTGTCTCTCAACGAACTCTGCACCAACGCGGTGAAATACGGCGCCCTTTCCAACAGCGCGGGTCGGATCGACATCGCCTTGGCGGTCGATGACAAGAACTTGAAATTGGCGTGGACCGAGCGCGGCGGCCCGCCTGTCGAGGAGCCGAAACGGCGCAGCTTCGGCACGCGCCTTATCGGGCGTCTGGCTGAACAGCTTCATGGCGATGTTCGATTGAAATATGAACCCGCCGGCTTGATGTACGAGCTCGATGTTCCCGTCAGCGCGCTGCGCGCGCCCGCCGTCGTTTGAGGCGGCGATTCATTTCCGTCTCGCGACAAACAGTTAACGACGCGCGCAACGCCTAGCAGAAAATTTGAACCATGCAGGCCTGAGGTTGTTGGCTCTGTGAAAAGAGCACCCAATGAAAATTGAAATCGACATGATGCGTGAGGAAATCCGCGCGCTGCTGACGGCGCCACACGTTCTTATCCCAGAATATTCGGCTGACCCGATGGTGCTGCGGCGCGTAGGCAGAATAGTCGCCCAATCCAAAGCGTGCGTTTTGGATAGCCCGTTCGGAGTGAACGGCCTTCGACGAAATAGCCGACTTATTATTGGTGTTTTAATTGCGCCTGTAATCGTTGCACTGCATCGCGACACTGCCGAACAAGCGGGTCGCTAGAACTAAGCCGATACAATTTGTATTTTGCGCGAAGTGCCTGCGCCTTACCTTCAATAACAACCGGCTGACCTTCACGCTGTGCAAGCTCAACACATTCGGATGGAATTGAAACAGGATATTGTACAGTCGCAGCAACCGCTGCGTCCGGTGAAAGCATCAATAGTGCAATAGCGATTGCTTTAAAAAAATTCGGCACTGAAACCGCGAAGTGCGCGGCTTTGGCACTAGCAGAGCCACCCGGGAAAGCGATGGAGCAGATCGGCGTTGCTGAAACACCCAATCGGCTCACGCTATACGGAGCACTTGAACCGGTACCGCAGCGACCAGCAGCTTGTAACAAACGAACAAACCACCGAGGACGAGTACAACGAAGCTCCCGGTAAGAACGTCGTTTAACATGCGAAGATTGTCGAGCATGGAATAGGTCATTTTGGTCCCTCCGCCTCACCAACGTTCCTACAACCATAAGGTTCCGGAGTGTTGGAAGAGCGCGCATTGCGAGCTTGCGACCTCACGAAGTGCCGCGCTGCTCCGCTCGCTGAGCGGGTTGACTTCGGACGTGTCTTTCACGCCGCCGAGAGATTTTCTCGCAATCTCGTCCTCAGTCTCCCGTTCGCCTTGCTCTGCTGGGGCTTAGTCATGGACGCTTCTAGAGGTCAGTATTTGAACGGCGGCATCCCGGCGAGCGTTTCTTTGGATGTGGCGATAACCGCTTTCTGCGGATATAGGCTGGGCGCGGAGGCATCCTTCGGAAAGCGGATCGTGTCGAGTGGCACCTGTACCAGGCGGTCGCCGACGCCAAGGTAGCCTCCGATCGAGAGGATGGCAGTCGCCACACGGGCCTGCGGGTCCATCAGGAGATCGGAGATTTTGCCGATTGTGTCGCAGCTTCAATGTCTGCCCTACGGACATCGTCAATGTGGTGGTGCGGGGGTGATGACGAGCGCGTGCTTATCCCAATGCGCTGGGGTCTCGTTCCTGGCTGGTGGAAGAAGCCGCTGAAAGAAATGCGGGTGGCGACCTTCAACGCCCGCTCCGACACCATCGCCACCAAACCGATGTTCCGGGATTCCTTTAAGCGGCGGCGATGCCTCATGCCAGCGTCAGGCTATTACGAATGGGTGACGGCTCCCGACAAAAGCAAGCATCCCTTCTATTTCACACGAGTTGACGGGCAGGCAATGACCATCGCTGCAATTCAGGACGCCTGGAATGATCCGGAGACGGGTGAGCGTATCCGCTCGTGTGCGATGGTGATCGGCGAACCCAGCAAGTTCGTGTCGGAGGTACATGACCGGATGCCGGTCATTCTTGAGCCCAGTGACTTCGATCAATGGGAACGGGGCAGCGTTATGGACGCAGCGGCGTTGATGAAGCCTGCCAACGAAGATGTAGTGCAGAAATGGCCTGTATCGCAGCGCGTGAACAGTTCACGGGCCGATAAAGATGATGCATCGCTGATTGAAGCTGTTTGAATCGCTCACGGGATCACACAGCGTTCGCCCAGGCTTCCTGGTCGCGGGAGTCGCAGTGATCCGCTGGTGACCGTTAGCGTTTACGGCGCGAGACATCGGGGTGGTATCAATAGACGATGCGTACCCGACAAGGTAGTGTGGCGTGGCGCACATCAGCCCGGAAGGTGGGAATAGTGGCAGTTATTCTGATCGTCGAAGACGACGAGCAAGTTCGTGTCCTCGCCGAATCTATTTTGCAGGACGAAGGCCATACGGTCATCGCCGCCACGGGCGTAGAGGGCAGCACTGCTCTTTTGCAATCCGACCAGCCGCTCGATGTCCTTTTCATCGATCTCAATCTAGGCAGCGATGTCGAGGCGGGCTTGGCAGTTGCCAAGACGGCAAAGGAAACACGCGCGACCCTCGCGGTGCTGTACACGACTGGGGCGGGGATAAACGAGGGCATGAAGGCGATGTTCACGGAGCCATCCCTTTTCCTGCCGAAGCCCTACACTGCGGAACAACTCGTCAAGTCCGTTGCCTTCTTAATGCTCAAGCGCCCCCGCGAGGCCGCAGCGGTGTGACGTTCCGAAGGGAACCCGGAACAGATTGCTTGCTTCCTCCTGCGGGATTGCTTGCTTCCTCACGCGGCAGGGCCCACGCTCTTTCCTTGGAAGACCGGAAGCTGCAATGCCCCAACTGTTCCCAGCCGATGCAACTCAAGCGCATACAAAACGACTCTGAGCAGACTTTCGCGCACTCCGAGTGCAAGCCGTGCGGCGTCGGTATAAGCGACGCTGTAGGCGAGCCGCCGGACGACAGGACGTTGCAGTAGCTGATAGAGAAGATGTAACACGCACGGCCACTGGCCAGTCCTCGCGCCACAAACGGCGCGAAGAACTCGCGTCCTTCATTCGATCACCTCGTCGGCGCGGGAGTTCCGCCGCCTACTTCTTCTTGGCCAGGGCGGCTGGCTTCATCAGCGCCGCCGTGCCGCGTTGCGAGGGCAGTTTATGAGTGAGCCCCATGGCACTGCTCGACCTCGACCGTGAGGTGGGAGAGGCCCTCTACGTCCGACAGTCGCTTCTTATACGCTCCGGGACTTTCAGGGTGATCCGACACTAGGGATACAATCGCTCCCATATGGCCCGGCCCGAGCCGCCACACGTGAAGGTCGGAGATGCGGTCGCCGTTCTTTTCCAACCGCACGGCAATCTTGTTCTTGAGGCCAAGATCGGGAGATACGTCGAGCAGCACAGAACCGGACGTGCCAACCAAGCTCCACGACCAGTTCAGGATGACCAACATGGCGACCAGCCCCATCACTGGGTCCATCCATATCCACCCGAGTTGACGGCCCGCCACCAGTCCGAAGATCACCAAAACCGAGACGGCTGCGTCGGCGAGAATGTGAACGAAAGCGGCGCGCAGGTTGTTGTCTCGGTGCAGGTTTGAATGGCCGTGATCATCATGATCGTGGTGGTGCTGGTGTTCGTGTCCCCCAGCGTGGCCGTGATGGTGGTCATCCCGCAGCAAGAATGCTGTCAGCAGATTGACGCACAGGCCCAGGGCCGCAATCGGTATTGCTTCATCAAACGCGATAGGCACCGGGTTGAAGAGGCGCACAACGCTCTCGTATCCGATGATCAACGCGATCATCGCAAGAATGACAGCACTGGTGAACGCTGCGAGGTCGCCGAGCTTCCCCGTTCCGAATGTGAGGCGTTCATCCTGCGCGTAGCGGCGTGAGCAGGTATAGGCGAGTGCCGCTATCAGTAGCGCCCCCGCATGGGTCGACATGTGCAGGCCGTCAGCTATTAAGGCGACTGATCCGAGCCAAACTCCACCTCCTATTTCCAACGCCATCATCGCCGCACAGATTGATATCACCAACCACATCTTCCGCTCGTTGCGCTCGTGCGCCTCTCCGAGAAAGACGTGGGTGTGGCGGTAGTCTTCTATTGAGTGCGAGTGCATGTTCATTTTGTCCTGTCGGAGCCGCGCTCCTGTGGGCGTTCGGATTCGGCCTGAGTTGGCTTGCGGATCAGGTCCAGCCAGCCCCGCACGACGCGCAGCCATCCAGCGCGTTCATCATCGTTCTTGGCCCTGTCGGCCCAGGCTTGGGCATCATCGGCGTTGCGCCGGAATTCGTCGTCCTTGGGGTCCGCCATGATCGATAATACTAGAGCCCGCATCGCGTTCCACGCCTCGCCAGCGCGTGCAGGTCATGGCTGCTTCTTGCTCGCGATCAGAGTGATGAACCCCCGCCGTCTCACTCGATGACCTCGTCGGCCGTTGCCAATATCTCGGACGGGATGGTCCAGCCCATAGCCTGCGCGCTCTTGAGGTTGATGATCAGCTCGAACTTGGTGACTTGTTCCACGGGGAGGTCGGCCGGTTTAACGCCCTTCAGGATCTTGTCCACGAAATAAGCGCCGCGACGATACATCTCGGCGAGATTTTCGCCGTAGGACATCAGGCCGCCGGACGCGACCCATTCCCGTGCCACAAACATGCCCGGTAGCCGCTTTTCAACCGTGAAGTCGATGATCTCCTTGCGGTGCTGGAGCGTGAGTGCGTCCTGCAGAACGATCAGCGCGTCCGGCCGCGCTTCGGTCATTTTTGCGAAGGCGGTTTCGATGTCTCTGGGAGAACGCACCTCAACGGGTTCAAGCTCCACGCCCAGCGCACGGGCTGCATTCTGTGTCAACTTCCAGGGATAGGCGAGCGCCGGGTTGGCGCCATTCCAGAGCACTGCGCCACGGGATAATCCAGGTACGACTTCCTTGAGGATTTCGAGCCGCTTGGTGCTGAGGTCAGCGGTCTGCGCTGCGCCACCGGTGATATTGCCGCCGGGATGCGCGAGGCTTGCGATGAGGCCGCTTTCGATTGGACTGATAGCGTTGGGGAAAACTACTGGAATGTTGGTATTCGGGCTTTTGACGGCGAAGCCTGCGGGCGTCGTCGTGACAATAATCACGTCCACCTTCAGCCGTACCATCTCTGCGGCAAATTCCTGGAAGCGTTCCGAGCGTCCCTCGGCATAGCGCCGCTCGACAATAAGGTTGCGACCTTCCTGATAACCGAGGTCCTTCAGGCCATCGAACAGCGCCCCGTAAAACTTCTCGTAACCCTGCGCGAGGAAGCCCATGCGCCAGACCTTGCCAGGCCCCTGAGCGTAGGCAGCCAGCGGCCACGCCGCTGCTGCACCACCAAATATGAGCTCGCGGCGTTTCACTCGATCACCTCGTCGGCCCGAGCGAGAAGTGTGGGGGGCAGATCGAGCCCGAGCGCTCTCGCAGTCTTGAGATTGACCACAAGTTCAAACTTAGTCGGCTGCTCGACCGGTAGGTCGGCGGGCTTTGCCCCGCGCAGAATCCTGTCGACCAACTCTGCAGCATGGCCGAACAAGGCGGGGATGCTCGGCCCGTAGGATAGTAGGCCGCCCGTCTCCACGTACTCCCGAATTCCATGCATCGTCGGCAGCCGTGCGTCCAGCGCGAGAGCATTGATGTGAATCCGATTGCTGCCTGTGAGCGGATCAGCGACGACATAAAGCGCCTGCGCTCGGCCCTGAAGCGCCGCGAAGATGGGGGCGATATCCTCCGCTCGTCGGATTTCTGATATGGCAGCATCGAG
This sequence comes from uncultured Alphaproteobacteria bacterium, assembly GCA_963785665.1. Taxonomy (GTDB): domain Bacteria; phylum Pseudomonadota; class Alphaproteobacteria; order Rhizobiales; family Xanthobacteraceae; genus Z2-YC6860. The sequence continues at coordinate 51,054 of CAWAWF010000003.1, read as the reverse complement.
CCCAAGCTTGCGGGCAGTCTCCTGAACCTCGCCCATTTCTAGCACGGCGGCCGAATATCCCGCGTTGCCGAGGATCGCCAAACGGTGAATTCCAGGAACAAATTCGCGCAAAAGTTCAAGCCGCTTGGCGGCAAGATCGGTTGCCTGGGCTGACATCCCAGTGACATTGCTTCCCGGCCGCGCCAAGCTGGCAACCAAGCCGGCGCCAACAGGATCATTTGCCAGCGCAAAGACAATGGGGATGGTCGATGTCGCCTGCTTTGCTACAACGCCCGCGCCTCCCGCTGTAACAATGACGGCGACGCTGTTCCGAACGAACTCGGCAGCGATCTCCGCAAAGCGATCGCTGCGCCCCTCTGCCCACCGCATCTCGATGTTGATGGTGCGCCCCTCTATCCAGCCCAGTTCGCTCAGTCGCTGCTGGAACGCGGCGACGTAATGGCTCCAGCCCAAAGGCGTACTCACGCCCAAGAACCCGATGGTCGGTAGCTTGCCCGTCTGTTGACCGTGCGCCACCACCGGCCACGCCGCAGCCGCGCTTCCGAGCAGCGCGACGAACTCGCGTCGCCTCATTCGATCACCTCGTCGGCTCTCGCCAACAACGTTGCAGGCACGGTGAGGCCGATGGCGCGGGCGGTATTGAGGTTGATGACCAACTCTACCTTGGTGGCTTGCTGCACCGGCAAGGCGGATGGCTTCTCCCCGCCAAGAACTCGACCCGCATAAACGCCGACCAAGCGATACTGATTGGTCAGACTGCCGCCGTAGCTAATAACGCCGCCAGCTGTGGCGAACTCGCGATACGGAGAGACTGTCGGTATCGCATGGTGAGAGGCAAGCGAGGCAAGCTGTTCGCTTTGGCTTGAGAAGAAAGTATCAGCGGTGATTGCAAGGCCGCCTGCTCGCATTTGGATCAGGGTGGAAAAGGCGCGCTCTAGGTCGCGATTGGTGCTTGCTTGCAAGATATGGATTGCTTCCAAACCAAGAGTGCGGGCCGTCTCCTGTGCATTCCTTGTTTCATTCTCGACGACAGCCGGATCGTTGATAGGATTGATCAATACGGCGAGAGTGGTCGCGGTGGGGACAAGCTCCCGCAGCACCTCAAGCCGCTTCGGCGCCAGCTCCATGTTCAATGTCGTTATTCCAGTGATGTTGCCGCCGGGAAGGTTGAGGCTAGGGACAAGTCCAGACTTCACCGGATCAGTACCCATAAGAAAGACTATTGGAATATTTGTGGTCGCGGCTTTGGCCGCCATCGCGGCAACCAAGTTGCTTCCTGTTACGATCACGCTCACCTGTTGGCGAACCAAATCCGCAGCTAGTGACGGTAACCGGTCGTATTGATCGTCAGCCCAGCGATATTCGACCAACACATTCCGGCCCTCGACATACCCAGCTTCCGTCAACCCAAGTTGGAACGCGCGCACCACATGCGCGAATACATCTGAGGAAGCGGCATTGAGAAACCCGATCACGGGCTTTGCTGGCTGCTGCGCCCACGCCACCACCGGCCACGCAGCCACCCCGCCACCGATCAGCGTGATGAACTCGCGCCGCTTCATTCGATCACCTCGTCGGCGCGGGCGATGAGCGCGGGTGGCACCGTGATGCCGAGTGCCTTGGCGGTCTTGAGGTTGATGATCAATAGGAACTTAGTGGGAAAGGTGACCGGCAGATCGGCCGGCTTGGCGCCCTTGAGGATTTTGTCGACGTAGACCGCGCTCTGGCGAGCCAGCGCCAAATAATCCGAACCGTACGATGCCAGCGCTCCGAGCGAAGGCCCAAGCCGAGTGGACGTCATTGCCGGCAAGCGATGTTTGATCGCCAAGTCGAGCATTTCCTTGCGCGCGATGCTTCCCTGAATGAGGAGTCCGTCCACGCGTTTGCCAGTCAGGGTCTCGAATACAGGTTCCAGCGGTTGTTCCGATCGGGTTATGATGGCCTCCATCTTTATTCCGACGCCGCGCGCGGCTTGGCTGATCTGCGCCACGTACGCCTTGGCAAAGGGGTCACTCTCGTCGGCGAGCACGCCGACACGGCCCACGCCGGGGATGAGTTCGCGGATCAGCTCCACACTCTTGCCGGCCAACTCCGCGCCCCCGCTCGACTGTCCGGTGACGTTGCCGCCCGGCCGGGCGAGGCTCATGACGATGCCGGTCGCGACCGGATCGCCCGCGCCTGCCATTACGATCGGAATGTCACGCGTGGCCTGTTTCGCCGCCAACGCAGACGGCGTGTAGAACGTGACGATGAGGTCGACCTTGAGGCGGACTAGCTCGGCGGCTTTTTCCAACTGGAGATCGGGCCTGTCGGCAGCCGGGCGTATCTCCAGGCGAAGATTGCGGCCCTCGACGTAGCCCGCGTCACGCAGGCCCTCGCGGAGTGCCTTAAGGAGCGGCTCCGGGTTGGGTAGGGTAAGGACACCCAGCGTGTACACCCTCGCCTGTTGCGCGCTTGCCACGAGCGGCCAAGCTGCAAGCGCGCCGCCTAGAACACCAAGAACTTCACGACGCTTCATGCTCTCACCCGGCTCTGGCTATGGCATCGTAACGGTTCAATCGATTACTTTGATAGAGCCTGCAGCCGGCTTCGCTACTGCAAAATCAGATGCGGGCCCCCGATAGCGACCGCGAGCGGACATGCTGCCACGTCCGAAAGGTGCCACAGGACTAAACCGCTCGCGCGGTAGTTCGCTGGGGCACGATCGGTGGCCAACGGGATAGCGGGACGAGGCGTCCTGTCTTGAAGATGAGGGGTTCGCAACCTTCACCCAAGACAGGAGCATCCCCATGACCGACGAGGCCATGAGCCCGTTGCGGCGGCGCATGATCGAAGACATGACGATCCGCAAGTTAGCGCCGAAGACCCAGCAAGGCTACATCCGCACCGTCAAAAACTTCGCCGCGTTTGTCGACCGCTCGCCCGAGACGGCGAGCCTGGAGGACGTTCGGCGCTTTCAGCTTCATCTTGCCGAGAATGGCGCGCAAGCGCCGATCCTCAATCATACCGTGTCTGCCTTGCGGTTCTTCTTCCGGGTCACGCTCAAGCGGCACGACATCGTCGAGCACGACCGGAGGGCGATGCCATCCGGATACGCGATAGATGCGAAAGTCGACGAGGCGCGTCTTGTCGGGGTGGAGCTTGAGCCCGTACCGCTGAAGACGCTTGCCCAGCACGTCGATGACCCGCTTGGCATCTTCGAGAACCTCGAAAGCCATCACACTGTCATCAGCGTACCGCACGAGGATGCTGTTCCCCTTGAGGCGCGGCCGCACGTCCAGCTCGAACCATTCATCCAGCACATGGTGCAGGTAGATGTTTGCGAGCACGGGCGAGACGACGCCACCTTGCGGGGTGCCCTCGGTCGTGTGCCGAAGGAGATCGTGCTCAAGCACGCCCGCCTTCAGCCATTTGTCGATCATCCGGCGAATGACGCCGTCCGTAACTCGTCTATCGAGAAACGCACGCAGGTGATGATGTTGGATGGTGTCGTAGTACTTGGAGATGTCGACGTCCAACACCCAACGCAGCCCCTTCCGGCCCATAAAGGCCAGACGCAATGCACTCAGGGCCTGATGCGCCGACCGTCCCGGCCGGAAGCCGTACGAGCAAGACAGGAAGTCCTGCTCGTAGATGGCCTCCAACACCATGACGATCGCCCGCTGTGCCACCTTGTCCTCGAAGGTCGGGATGCCGAGCGGCCGTTGCGAGCCATCCGTTTTCGGAATGTAGACCCGGCGCACCGGCGGAGCGACATAGCGGCCGGACTTGATGCGCTCCAGGAGGTCCAACAGATTGGTCTCCAGGTTCACCTCGTAATCCGCCGCTATCACACCGTCGATGCCGGGCGCTCCATCCTTGCGCGTCAGCCGATACGCCTCTCGCATCCATTCCAAGTCGATGACATGGTGCAGCGTGGACAACGCTGTCCCCGCCTTCGTCCTCGCCAGCTCGGCTATCCGTTGTCGTTTCGTGGACAGGTTTGTGGAGCCCAAAGTCTCCTCCCGTGTTTCCTGGCAACGGTTCTCATCCCGTGGCGCCTCCCCTCCCTCGCGCGGGTCCCAGTGAACCCGGTTCCCCGCGGTCAGCGGTACGATGAAGGCGCTACGACTTCCCGCTTGCGCATACCCGGTCACTTATTTGTTTCGCTTCCGGGGCCCACGCGATTCTCCGAAGTTCGTGCTCGCTTTGGCTGCGCTCCCGGACGGGTGGAGGACCCAATCCGGGCCAGGGCAATTGTTCAGCCGGCTGCCCACTTGCCGGCGTGCTCTCGCGTGGACGCGAGCGGGATCTCACAGGTTCCCAGGCGATCCATCCCATGCCTTTGCCACGGTCCAAGACCCCGGCCGGGCCGACGACTCCTCACCATGACGGTGTCGTCGGTGCTGCCCCCGCTCTACCCACAGCGAAGGCTCCAGCGATCATAATTTCGAGGCTACTCACGCGGCTTCAGCATCTGCTGCCTACGCTTCAAGAACGGCGTTGCCACCATCCAAGCAAGGCTCGCTTCCGGCTGGCTGGTTGGCCTTTGCCGGGAGGGAGTTGAACTCTCTGGATCGCAATGAAAGGTTTCAGAACGTCATGTTCATTCTCCTCTCCTGAGCTTTCCTGTCGCAAGGGTGGTCTACGCCAAGAGGCCGTTCAGCGGGCCCGAAGCCGTGCTCGCCTATCTGTCGCGCTACACCCACCGCGTCGCCATCGCCAACAGCCGCCTGATCGCCCTCGACCGCAACGGCGTCACCTTCAAGTGGAAGGACTATCGGATCGAAGGCCGAGATCGATACAAAACCATGACGCTGGCAACAGACGAGTTCATCCGACGCTTCCTGATCCATGTCCTGTTCCTGATCCATGTCCTGTTCCTGATCCATGTCCTGTTCCTGATCCATGTCCTGTTCCTGATCCATGTCCTGCCGCGCAGCTTCCACCGCATCCGCCACTACGGTCTGCTGGCCAAGACCTCAGGCGCCGACAACATCGCGCTCGCCCGCGAACTGCTCGCCACACCAAAGCCCCAAAGCCAACCTGCCGAAGCCGATGCCGCCAATCCCAGCGAACCGGCATGTCCGTTTTGCGGCGGCCGGATGCTCCTCATCGAGACCTTCGAGCGCGGACGCACGCCGCGCCATCAGCCAACAGGTCCGATGAACGCCATAAGGATCGACACTTCATGACAACAACCGCGCCGCTATGCCGCAAATGCGCTCGCTCGGTTCGCCGGCTCTCGACCGGCCGCGGCAGCGCTCGGCCAAATATCCAAACACCCGTTCAAACCGAGCGCCAATATTCGTCGTTTGACGCAGAGCCTCTCTTGCTCATGGCTCGCATCGCCCTCGGCCAACACGCCGGTTCGTCTCCGCCGCCATCGCCATCGTCGGCCGCCGCGATCAAATCCCCATAGCGAAAGCTGCCCCGCCCACGCATCGCTTCCCGCGGTTTCCTCCCTTGGAGGTTTTCCGAACGCCGGCCGAACGTGTCCGTCGCACCGCTCGCACCGGCCGGCATCCGAAAACCTTCGCAATCGGCGACATTCGCACCGCAGCAATTTGTAGCTCTACTCGATTACCTTGTCGGCGCGGATTAGGAGCGCTTCTGGAATCGTCAGTCCAAGCATTTTGGCGGTCTTGAGATTGATCACGAGTTCAAATGTCGCCGGCTGTTGCACCGGCATGTCCTGGGGACGCTCACCGCGCAACAAGCGGGCTACGGGCACTGCGAGCTGACGGTAAATCTGCTCGATACGGGGACCATAGGCGGCGAATCCACCTTGCTCCGCGCTTTCGGGAAACTGGTAGATCGCCGGCAGACGGAGTGCAGCCGTGCGATCAACTATGACCTGACGATTGGCATTAATTAGCACAGACGCCATCGCATTGAGCACCGCGGCCCCAGCCGCGTGGGCGGCGTCGATGGCCGAAAAAATCTCCTCCGTGCTGGTCACCCGATAGGTCAGAAGTTCGAGCCCGCGCATGCGCGCCGCATCGACCATCGTCTGAAGTTGCGTTGCCGACTTGCTGTCGGGGTCAAAAAGCGCTGCAATTCGGCGTGCGCCAGGCACGAGCTCGAGGAGAAGCTCCTGGCGTTTTCCATCGAGCTCGGTTGTCAGAATGCTGACGCCGGTCGTGTTGCCACCCGGACGCGCGAGCGAAGGCACTAACCCCGACGCCACCATGTCATCGGCTATGCCCGCGATTGGAACCGTTCGGGTCGCCTGTTGCGCTGCTCGAATTGTGAGATCGCCGCCGCAAACGAGAACCTCGGCACCCGAATGGATCAGCAGCGCTGCCCGTTCCTCGTACTGCTCAGAGTGGCTGTCAAAACCCCGGGAGTCGATGACAAGATTTCGACCCTCGATGAAGCCTTCCCGCCGCAGCCCATCGAATAGCTGTGCGAACTGCGGTGCTGTCCGGGGCAATGGATGCAATACGCCCAGACGATAGACACGTCTCGTCTCCTGCGAGTTGGCTACGAGTGACAGAAGCCCTGTCGCAACTGCCGCACTCCCTGCAAGGATGATGAATTCACGCCGCCGCATGTGTCTGCATAAACTCCGCCTCATGCCGGGCCGAATTCATAGCAAATTATGGGCAACCAATGTTAGGGAAAGATGTTCTCCGGGTCATTAGATGGGGTAATCGGCCGGCGGCTTGTGATAGCTGAAGATTTTGGGTGCTGCGCTTCAGGCTGATGGTGAAACGAGGTCCGCATTCGCGGCCTCAAGCATCAGAAGGAGAAGCGCAGCATGGAGCATTTTGCTGGACTGGACGTTTCGGTCAAGGACACGAGCGTCTGCATTGTGGATGACACGGGCAAGATCGTCCGTGAAGTGAAAGTGGCGAGCGAACCCGACACTCTGCTGGCGGTTCTGAAGAACCCCGCCTGTCACTTCAAGCGCATTGGGCTGGAAGCTGGGCCGTTATCGCAATGGCTGTTCAGTGCGTTGGCGGAAGCAGGCTTGCCAGTGATCTGTGTCGAGACGCGGCACATGCGGGCGGTGCTGAAGGCGCAGATCAACAAGACCGACCGCAACGATGCGCGTGGCATCGCACAGATGATGCGGGTTGGGCTTTACCGTCCGGTGCATGTGAAGACGTTACGCAGTCAGAAGCTGCGGATGCTGCTGACGCATCGAAAACTGCTACAGTCCAAGGCGATCGCCATCGATAACGACCTGCGCGGGACTTTACGCAACTTCGGCCTCAAGGTCGGCATGGTTGGGACGGTGAGGTTCGAGGCCCGCATTAGGGAGCTCGTCGAGAACCTGCCCGACCTGGCGGCGTTGATCGAACCGCTGCTCGTTGTCCGACGGACGCTCCGCGAGCAGTTCTGCATCCTGCATCGCCGCCTGCTGGCGATCGTCCGGGATGACGAAGTGTGCCAGCGCCTAATGACGACCCCTGGTGTCGGCCCCGTGGTGTCGTTGACCTATCGCGCCACCGTCGACGTGCCCGCTCGCTTCCGTAAATCCAAGTCTGTCGGGGCGGTGTTTGGGCTGACGTGCGCCAAGTATCAATCGGGCGAGGTCGAGTGGAGCGGCAGGATATCGCGGTGTGGAGACGAGATGATGCGGGTGATGCTCTACGAAGCAGCTCAGGCCATGATGCGTTCGAAGAAATGGTCGTGGCTCAAGACCTGGGCGATGCAGATTGCCAGGCGCTGCGGGATGAAAAAGGCGATCGTGGCGCTGGCGCGTCGGCTGGCCGTGATCATGCATCGCATATGGGTTGACGGCACCGAGTTCCGCTGGACCAGGGACCAGGCCACAGCAGCAGCATGAAATCTGGCCAGGATAAGATCCGATAGGAGGAAATTCGAATTCCACTGAGCAGTGGAAAGATGTCCCTCGCGGGACGATGGATGAGGTGAGTTCGCATGTCGGCTTGGCCCGCCGTTACTCTGATGGCAAGGCCGCCCATTAGATTGTTCCGCCTCGTCCTCGAATCCCATGGTGGAAGGGCCTTGGTGCCGATTCCGAAGAGAAGCGCGAGCCCGTGAGCGACATCGACACTGCAGTGGTGGATACTTGGCCACAGTTGCATCGTCGTTGCGCCGTCCCTGATTCCAAGGAAGCCCGGCGATCAGGTGAAGACCAATCGACGCGACGCAATTGCTTTGGCCAAGCTTTTGCGCGCCGGCGAGCTTACTGCGGTATGGGTGCCGGACGAGGGCCACGAGGCCATGCGTGATCTTGTTCGTGGCCGTGCCGCTGCGGTCGAGACTCTTCGTGTGCACCGGCAGCAGGTGAGCGCCTTCATGCTCAAGCACGGCCGCATCTTCCCGCGCAAGAAGGGCTGGACGATGCGATACCTGCGCTGGCTGCAGGAGCAGAAATTCGAACATCCAGCACATCAGATCGTGCTGCAGGAGATGGTCGAAGCGGTTCGACTTTCGAAGGAGCGAGTGGAGCGGCTGGAGCGGACGATCGAGGAATTTGTGTCGAGTTGGTCGTTAGCTCCGGTGGTTCGAGCGCTTCAGTCTCTCCGCGGCGTGGATCTGATTGTCGCTGTTACTTTCGTCACCGAGATTGGTGACGTCCGACGATTCGATAATCCGCGCCAGCTTATGGGCTTTCTTGGTCTTGTGCCCAAGGAACGTTCGACCGGCGCGACGGTTCGGCGGGGTGGCATCACGAAGGCCGGCAATGGACGGGTCCGCCACATGCTGGTCGAAAGCGCCTGGACTTATCGGCATCCACCTCGGATCGGTGCGAAGAAGCTTTACCGGCTGGAGCAGGTTCCTCCGACGGTGCGCGACATCGCCTGGAAAGCACAGACGCGCCTTACGGCACGCTATCGAGCTCTGACCGGGCGGGGCAAAAAGACAACCGTGGTCTGCACAGCGATCGCACGCGAGCTCGTCGGCTTCATGTGGTCGGTCGCACGGGAGGCGCAGACCGCTTCAGCTTAGCGGCACACACGGCCCCCGTCTCTCGCGCAGAGGCGGGGGCGGAACCACGGCAGGGGAAATGCCCGTCAGTCGCTTTGTGGCCGGCTTCGCGCCGACGCCCGCTGTAAGATCGGGACAGCCCCGGACGCACACTCGGAAATGCGGTAGCCAACCCGCGCATCAGAGCTTGATCACCGACGTCCTTCAGGTTCCGCCCCTACTTCTGCGCGATTATCTCCCGGTGCCGCTCCTCGAAGCGGTTGCTTTCGTGCGACCAGGTACTTGACTGCGGACATCAGAGCGGTGTTTTCAGGCCACGTCCCTGAGCGCCGTGGCAGCGGGATGCCGCCTCAACGCATCGAGGTCGAAGTCGAGGTCGAGGAAGCGGTCGATGGCACGCAGCATGTGATCAGCCGGAACGTGATCATCCAACCGAAACTGATAGAACAGGCTCTCCTGCATCATCAGCCGATCGCCCATCATCGACGCAGCCTCCCGATTCATTCTCAGTCGAATGAATCAGGAGCAACTAATCGCCACAATAGATGAGTTTTTCAACGAAATCTGCCATTAGCGACTAGAAGAGGGAGCGGTGTGACTTCGCCGCTCGTCACCATCGATTGCGCCAACCCCTGCCCCATCCACCACCCCAGCCGCGGTTGCCTGCCAAAACCCGGAGAAGGATGAGCAGCACGATCGCGCCAATGGTGGCGTTGATGATGAGAGCAACGGTTCCGACGCCAAGATGGATGTTCAGGCGTGGAAGCAACCAGTTACCAATAAAGGCACCGAGGACACCTACGATAAGGTCTCCAATAAGCCCGAACCCGCCGCCTCGCACGATTTGTCCGGCCAACCAGCCAGCGATGATGCCAACGACAACAATGACCAGGAGGCTTTCATTCGAAAAATACATTTGAACCCCTTTGTTCAAAATACGCAGCAACCAGGCGAAAATTCCCTCGGCCTGCGTGGCCGAGGGGCGTTCGTCTGCCTCTAGGCGGATCAATCCAATATTTCAACAATTCGTCCCGTGCGCCGCTCAACCAGCACCGGATGTCCATTCACGTATGTGTACCGATAGCCGGGGCGAGGATGATATTCAGCCGGCACATCGTAATAGGTCACGCCATCTTGCGGCAGCACGACTCCGACCCGAAGGTCTTCGCGGTATTGATAGGAAGGGCGGCGCTCGCGAACCGCGTATTCGTGGAAGCGAGGGCGATCCTCGACTCCCAGGACTCCGTCAACCGTTCCAGTGGCTGCACCGATAGCGCCGCCAACAATCGCACCAAGGGGACCTGCCGCATTGCCGCCAACAGCAGCGCCTTCCTCGGCACCACGCACGGTTCCTTGAGCGCCAGCGCCGGTTGAAAAAAGACCCGTGCAAAGGAACGCAGCAGTCAACAGTGTCTCGATCTTCATGTTTCTCACTTCCGTTGGGTTTGGTGCGGCCGGGATGTCCCGTGCCGTTCAATAGATGCGGTGGATGTCGGGCACTCTGTAGGACGATTAAATCACCGTCGCGATTCTGATCGGCACCGCGACATTTGTGACGGGCAACTCAGCGACGATTGCCGGAGCCACCTGCCTCGTCATTGTTGCGACATTCGGTGTCACGACGTGAGGATAGTGCGGGATCGAAGTCGGCAGCCCGTCCGGCTTCCCCCCGGTCTATCGGCGGCATATGAGCATAACCGGGACCGATTTTTTGACCGGACATCTGAAAGCCCGACGCCGTAGCACTTTCGTCAGGCACGAGAGCCATCGTGACGGAAAACGCACCGCCGACCACCATGATGGCTACGCACACGCAACCGCAAGTATTCAAGAGCAGGCGCGAGTGCAGGCCCGGGCGGTCCATTTGTTCGTCCGATCATGTAAGGAGGCGCCTCACAACGTGCGGGCCCGGCAAAGGTTCCATTCATGTTGGCGATACCGCTGGGCCGGGTGCGGCGGAGTTCCAGGTCACTAGGCAGGCCAACCCGTCGCTTACGCGAGGTCTCGATGATTTGCGAAGCGTGCCACGGCCAACAAACCTTTCCGCCCTGCCCCGAATGCGGTGGCTGCGGAATTGCTCATTGCTGCGGCGGCCTGACCGAATGCCCCTGGGATGTGAGCCCAACTTCAAATGACACATCGTCAAAGACGCTAACTCGTGGAAAATCCGTGGAATGCGGACCCCGCAGCAGCTAAGTAGTTGAAATGATTAGCGGTGGCCTTTCCTTCACACGGGAGAGGTCATAGGTTCAATCCCTATAGCGCCCACCATCGACCGCCGGTTTTTGTTATCTTTTTTCGCTTTGCGCGCGTCGGACATCGATCGAGCAAACGTCGCTCGGCATTCCGTTTGAACCCGGCGCGCAGGGATTAAGAACCCGGGACGCCTCTGGCCGCCCTATTGTATGATTTAACCAAAGGCGTCAGCGCAAAGGACGCCGGAGGGTCGCAGGGAGGGTTCAATGGCGACGGCCACCGCAACCGTTCAGAACATCAAATCCGGCATCAGCCCCGAGGAATGGGCGGTTCGGGTCGACCTTGCCGCCGCGTTCCGCCTGGCGGCGATGGATGGCTGGGACGAACTGCTGTTCGCACATATCTCGGCGCGCGCGCCGGGCGAGCCGAACCATCTTCTGATGCACGCAGCGCACCGGCTGTTCGAGGAGGTGACGGCATCGAACCTCCACAAGCTCGACGAGAACAGCAACCACGTGAATCCGTCCGACGAGATTCCGCACAAGTTCGCCCATCCGTTCCACAAGGGCATCTACGACGCCTTTCCTGCGGCGAACTGCGTCGTCCACCTGCACACCAAGGCCGCGACCGCGGTAGCGATGCAGGATCAGGGACTTATTCCCGGCAACCAGTACGCCATGTGGCTCGGCCCGATCGGCTATCACAACTATGAAGGGCTGGTGTCGACGCCGGAGGAAGGCCAGCGGCTCGCCAAGAGCTTTGGCAAGAGCCAAGTCGTGATCCAGAAGGGCCACGGCCTGGTGCTGTGGGGACATTCGATCCCGGAGGCCTACATGCTGGCATACCTGGTCAACCGCGCCTGCGAGGTGCAGATCGCCTCGATGGCGGGAGGCATCAAGCCATACGTGCCGCCGCAAGACGTTCTCGACATCACCGTGCCGCAGGCCCGGATCATCACCGATGGCAAGGCGCCGTTCAACGCGATGACCTGGAAGACGTTGCGCCGAAAGCTCGACCGCGACGTGCCCGAGTACAAGAACTGATTTCCCGGAGATTGCGATGAATGTGATGGAGCCTTCGGCGGCAGCCACGACGCTGCCGCTCTACAGCCGCTCGATCGACTGGGATGCGTTCTACAAGCGCTACCCGGTGCCGGACGTGTTCGAAAAAACGCGCTGGCGCTGGAGCGCCGACCAGATCCGCGCGTTCCAGAACGAGCAGTTCCTCGACCTGATGAAGACCGGCTGGCAGAACGGTTTCTATCAACGCCGCTGGGGGGCCAAGGGCATCGAGCCGGGCGACATCAAGAGCATCGACGACATTGCCAAGTTGCCAACCTTTGATTCCGACGACATCAAGAAGGACCAGCAGGACAATCCGCCGTTCGGCCTCATCAACGGCCCAGTGCGCGAGCGGCTGAAGACCATGCCGACCAAGGTGCAGACCTCGGGCGGCACCACCGGCAAGCCGCGGCCGACCATGTACGGCCCGATCGAGTGGGAAATGAATGGCCTCACGATGGCGCGGGTGCAGTACATCTGCGGCATGCGGCCGGGCGACGTGATCCAGATTCCGCACACCTGCTCGCTCGGCAACGCCGGTTGGTGCTGCTACAAGGCCGCGCACGATTATCTCGGCGCGTTGCCGCTGACCACCGGCACCGGCGTGGTGACCTCGTCGCGGCGGCAGATCGAGCTCGCCCAGGAATGGGGCACCAATGTCTGGTACGTGCGGCCAGAGTATTCGACGCAACTCGCCAAGGTGGCGCGCGAGGAACTGAAGTTCGATCTGCGCGACCTGAAGACCAAGTTCCTCGGCTGCGGGCTTGGCCCCGACACCGACCGCACCTTCGCCAAGCAGATCGAGGAACTGTGGGGTTGCCCCGTCTACGACATGTACGGCACGCACGAGATGGGCATGGGCTCGTTCGAGTGTCAGGCCCAGGACGGCATGCACTTCATGGAGGACTGCACCTTCTTCGAGATCGTCGACACGGAGACCGAGGCACCGGTGCCGAACGGCACAATCGGCAACATGGTGTGCACCATCCTGCACCGCCGCATCATGCCGATGATCCGCTTCAACCTCCGCGACCTCACGAAGATCGTCTCGACCGAGCGCTGCTCGTGCGGAAGCTGCTTCCGGCGGATGCAGAAGATGCTGGGGCGGAGCGACACCATGGTCCGCATCCGCGGCGTCAGCGTATGGCCGCAGGCCTGCCTGCCGGCGATCAAGAGCGATGACCGCACCACCGGCGAATGGCTCTGCATCGCCGACCGCACCACGATCGATGGCGTCGTCAAGGACGAGATGGCCGTCAAGATCGAGGTCCGCAACGACGCCGCCGGCTGGGACGGATTGAAAGAGCACATCGAGAAGCGGCTGCACTCCGACCTCGGGCTGCGGCTCAATATCGAGCTGGTCGCCGAGGATGCGCTGATCGAGTGGTCGAACCGCGGCCGCGAGGGCAAACCCAAGCGCATCTGGGACCGGCGATTCGAGATGAAATAGGCCACGCATGCGTTACTTCGATTGCCATTCGCATTTCTCGACCAAGGCGGGCCTGCATCACAAGACGATGGAGGAATACGAGAATGCGCAGCGCATCTTCCGGCGCAAGCGCGAGTTCGAGACCGAGGAGCAGATGGCGCAGACGCTGCGCTCGCACAACGTGCGGAGCGTCCTCGACATCTACAAGACATGGCGGATGACCGACGAGGACGATATCCGCGTCACCAACGACTACGCCGCCGATTTCACCCGCAAGAACCGCGACATCGTGTACGGCAACTGGATTGCCATCAATCCAGCGATGAAGGAATTCTGGCTCAAGGAGGCCAAACGGCTGATGTCCGGCAATGCCGGTTTCGTCGGCTTCTGCCAGAGCCAGAACAGCCTGGGTTTTCCGCCGAGCGATCCGGTGTGGAACCCGTTCTACAAGCTCGCCATCGAGGCCGGTGCGCCGGTGCTGCTGATGTGTGGGCTCACAGGCATCGGTCAGGGCATGCCGGGTGGCCAGGGCGTCGTGCTCGACGACGGTCATCCGCGCCATGTCGATCGCGTCGCAGCGCGCTATCCGGAGCTGAAAATCCTCGCCGGCCGTCCGGCCTGGCCGTGGCAGGATGAGATGATCGCTGTTCTGCTGCACAAGGGCAATATCCGCTACGAGCTGCACGGCTGGTCGCCAAAGTACTTCACGCCGGCGTTGAAGAAGGAGATCGGCGGCCGCCTGCAGGACCGCATCTGCTTCGGCTGGGATTGGCCGACGCTGACGCTGGAGCGGCTGGAGAAGGACTGGCGCGAGCTCGGCTATGCCGAGGAGGTGTACGAGAAGGTATTCCACGGCAATGCCGAGGCGTTCTTCCCGAATGCGACGCCGAAATAGGAGCTGTTGATGGCGGGTGCGGCGGAGATCGCAAGGCGGTTGAAGGACGCGGCGGCCAGCGAGCGGATCGGGGTGGCCGATTTCAGCGCGCTGGTGCGCGACACATTCGTGCACGCCGGCCTGTCAGCCAAGGACGCTAGCGTCGCCACCGAGGTCGCAGCCTACGGCACCTTGCACGGCTCGGACGCGCACGGCGCCGTGCAGATGCCGCTCTACATCACCGGGCTTCTCGACGGCACGATCAAAAGCGCGCCGAACGTCAAGACAGAGAACAACCTGCCCTGCTGCATGGTGATGGACGCCGACAACGCGCTCGGCCTCGTCATCGGCCAGCAGGCGATCGATGCCGCCATCGGCATGGGGAAAAAACACGGCATGGGCGCGGTGGCCGTGCGGAACTCGAGTCATTTCGGCGGCGCCGGGTACTTTTCCGAGCGCGCGGCCCGGCAGGGCCTGATCGGCTTTGCCTTCACCAACGCGTCGCCCGCGATCGCGCCGACCGGCTCGAAAGAGGCTCTGCTCGGCACCAATCCGATCGGCGCAGCGTTTCCCCTGCCCGGCGCCGATCCCATCGTGATGGATATGGCAACCAGCATCGTCGCGCGCTCGCGGATTCGCGCCATGCTGGCGTTGGGCGTCAAGACGCTCCCGGAGGGCTGGGCGCTCGATCCGGACGGCAAGCCGACCGTCGATCCCGCGCTCGCGGTAAAGGGCTCGGTGCTGCCGATAGGCGGCGCCAAGGGCTACGCGCTGGCGCTGATGGTCGAGCTTCTGTGCAGCGCGCTGTCCGACGGAGAGCCGGGCTTCCAAGTCACTTACGAGAATGTGGTGAAGCGGCCGAGCACGATCAGCCAGTTCTTCTTCGCGATGAACCCGGAGGGTTTCGCCGGGCTGGGAACCTACGGCAAGCGCGCCGCGCACATCGCCGACAGGGTCAAGAATGCCACGCCGATCGATGGTGCCTCGCCGCCGCGGCTACCCGGCGCGCGCAGCGGCGGGATCGAGCGGAAAAACCGTACGAACGGCCTCGTCATGTTCGACAACCTGCGTCATGCACTGAAGATGGTCGCCGACGTGATCGAGAAGCGCTCCGCCTGATACGCCGCGCCGTCAAATCAGATACTTCAGAATCCACAACGAGATCGCCGGGATATAGGTCACCAGCATCAACGCCACGATGGCGAGCGTGACGAACGGGATCAGCCCCATATAAAGCGTCGCCGACGGCGTCTTGAACAGCGCCTGGCAGACGAAGATGTTCAGCCCGAACGGGGGGTGGAACGTGCCGATGGTGAGGTTCATCACCACGATCACGCCGAAATGGATCGGGTCGACGCCGATGGTCGCCGCAATCGGCGCCAGCAGCGGCGTCAGCATGATCAGCGCAGAGGCCGGATCGAGGAAACAGCCCACGAACAGCAGGAACACGTTGATGGTGAGCAGCACCATCCAGGGGTGTGCGTGCATGCCGACGATGAAGCTGGCCGCCTGCTGAGCAATGCCGCTGATCGTCAGCAGCCAGGCGTACAGGCCAGCCACCGAGACGATGATGAAGATCAGACCGGTCAGATACATCGCACGTGCGGCGGTCTCGAACAGCTCCTTGAGCGTGATCTCGCGGTAGATGAAATAACTGACGACGATCGCATAGACGCTGGCGACGCCGGCCGCCTCGGTCGGCGAGAACACCCCCGAATAGATGCCGCCGAAGATGATGCCGATGGCGCCGAGCGCCCAGATGCCGTCCCGCGTCGCCGCGAAAAATTCGCGAAACGTGAACTTGTTGGTGTCGGTGATGCCAACCTTGATGGAATGGTAGTAGATGTAGATGCCGAACAGGCCCGCAAGCAGCAACCCCGGGCCGATGCCGGCGGCAAACAACGCGATTACCGACGTGTCCGAGGCGATGCCGTAGATAATGAAGGCGATCGACGGCGGGATCAGGTTGTCGATCGCTCCCTCCGCGCAGATCAGCGCGGCGGCGAAGCGCTCGCTGTAGCCAGCCTGCCGCATCCGCGGATAGGTCAGCGTGCCGATCGCGGCCGTTGCCGCCGTGGTGACGCCGGAGATCGCGCCGAACAGGGCGGCAAAGCCAAGCGACGTCATCGGGATGCTGCCGCGGAAGCCGCCGACCAGCGAGGCCACCCAGCGCAGCAGCCGCGTCGAGATGCCGCCCCTCGACATCAGGTCGCCGGCGAAGATGAAGAACGGTACCGCCAGCAGCGCGTATTTGTTGAGGCTGTTGAAGATCGTCAAATGAATGGCGGTCAGCGGGACGGGAAAGAAGAACGTCATCACCACGAACGACGTTACCAGCAGCAGCAGAAAGATCGGAAATCCCAAAAGCAACAGTACGAACGGCAGCAGCGCCATGGTCCAGTACATGGCCCCTACTCCGACCGCTCGAACGTGCCGGTCAGATATTCCTTGAAGCGCACGATGACGGCGAGCGCCATCAGGCTGAAGCCGACCAGCAAAGCCCCGTGCGGAATGTAAAGCGGGATTTCCGCCGCCGTGCTGACGGTGCCGTTGTGGATGTAAAGCGTCACCACCTTGAAGGATTGCGCCGCCGCAAACAGCGTGGTCGCCAGCAGCGACGAAGCGATCATCACATTGACGATCTGTTTCCACGGCGATTTGAGCTTCGCGTAAAACAGATCCATCGACAGGTGCGCGCCGTTGAAGGTGATTGAGACGGCGGACAGAAACACCGCCCACACCACCATGAACACCAGCACCTCCTCGGCCCAGAAAATCGGATAGGCGAAGACGTAGCGTCCGACGACGTTGACGATGTTGATGGTGACCGCGGCAAGGAAAATGATGCCGGTGATCACATGAGGCACCCTGACGAACCAAAACCGCAGTGTCGGATTTGGCTTCCGCTTCGATGAGCTTACGGCTTCCGCCATGGGCATCCTCAGGCGATCATTCGACGCTTGGGCTCGTCAGCGGGCCCGGGCGTGGTCGACTTCAGATCGTGTCGCCCCAAAAGCGGTCTTGATCGGTGTGGTATCGCTAATATTTGGCGGAGGTCGCGACCAGCTTGTCGTAAAAGGCCTTCAGGCTGGGATCGCTCTTGGTGATTTCCGCCCCGATCGGCTTCAGCCGCTTCTGCAACTCGACCATATCCTCCGGCGGCAGAGTGACGATCTCACCGCCGCGCTCGATCCACTTGGCGCGCAGCGCAACCTTCTCGTCATTGGACTGCTTGATTGCCCACGGCTGCAGGCTGCGCGCGGAATCAACCACGGTCTTGCGCAGATCTGCCGGCAGCTTGTCGAGCCACGGCTTGCTCAAGCCCCCGAACGACACCAACAGCGTATCGTTGGTCTCGGTGATGGTCTTGCTGACGTTTTGCAGATTGAAGTTCACATAGATCGAGATGCCGCTCATGGTGCCGTCGATCACGCCGTTCTGCAGCGAGGTGATCATCTCGGGCAGACCCATCGGCACGGCGGTGGCGCCGAAAGCCTGCATACGGGCGCGCTCGGCGGCCGTGGCGTTGACCCGAAGCTTCTTGCCTTTGAAGTCGGCGAGACGCCGGATCGGGTTCTTGGCGAAGTAGTGCGATTCTGCCTGTGCAACGACGTTGACGCCGACGATCCCCTTCGATTCCGCCATGTCGAGGATGAAAGCCCGTAGCTCGGGATCGGCCAGCGTGCGATTGGCGTGGTCGCGGTCCTTGAAAAGGTAAGGAATGCTGAACACGCCGAACCGAGAGTCGACGCCGGCGAAAAAGTCGGCCGGGTTGGCATAGCCCTCGATGGTGCCGAGCTGCAGGCCTTCGATGTGCGCTTGCGGCGAGCCGAGCTGCGCGCCCGGAAAGACTTTGACCTCGACGCGGCCGTTGGTGTTCTTCTCGACCACCTCCTTGAGCTGAAGGCCGTAGAGATGTTGCATGTCGCCTTGCGTCACGACGCCATACTTCAGGGTGAAGTCAGCGGCCTTGGCAGGCACAACCATCAGTCCGGCCAGCAGAACGCCCGCGGCCAGCAGCGCGGATTCCGACCTCTGTTGCAAAGTCATCCGGTCCTCCCCTGAGCCCTTGCGAGCCTTATTCATTTGTCACGCATTGCGGTGTGTTGCGTGATCGCTGTTGTTCAAACTATCCCGGACCGGTCCGACACTGTCAACGCCGAGGAACTCGCCCACCAAGAACTCATTCGGTGGGTTGGATGCCGGACGCCTTCACGGTTTCCGACCATTTCGTGATGTCTTTCGTCACATAGTCTTCGAAATCCTTGCCACCCATCACGCGGGGATCGCCACCGCTGTTCTTGATCTTGGACTGCATGTCTGCCGAAGCGACCGCTTTGGTTGCCGCAGCCGACAACCGACTGACGATGTCGGGAGGCGTGCCGGCCGGCGCGAACAGCCCGGTCCACATCGCGGCGTCGTAACCTGGCACGCCGAACTCGGCGACCGTGGGCACGTTCGGCGCAAGCTCGCTGCGCTGCGCCGAGGTCACCGCCAGCGCCTTCAGCTTGCCCGCCTCGACATGCGGCATGCCGGACGCAATCGGCGCGAATGCGACCTGGATGCGGCCCCCCAGAAGGTCAGTCACCGTGTCCTGCGAGCTCTTGTAGAACACCGTCTCCACCGTGAGCCCCGCGCGCTGGCAGAACATCGCGGTCGCCAGATGCGTGGCCGTGCCGCGGCCGCCGGCGCCAACGTTTAGCGCGCCGGGATGCGCCTTGGCGTAGGCGATCAGCTCTTGCAGCGTGGTGACCGGCAGCGACGGATTGGCGAGGACCAGGAAAGCGCTCGATGCGATCATCGCAATCGGCTTGAAGTCCTTCAGAGTGTCGTAGGGCAGCGTCTTGAATAGGCTCGGATTCATGGTGTTGGAGTTGGTCGCGAGCAACAGCGTGTAGCCGTCGTTCGGTGAGCGGGCGACGACGGCCGAGGCGATGTTGGTCGCAGCACCCGGCCGGTTCTCGATCACGAATGACGAGCCGAGCGACGTGCGCAATTCATCGCCAATCCAGCGCGCGGTGAGATCGGTGAACGAACCGGCCGGCATGCCGACGATGATCTTCACAGGCTTGCTCGGATAGGCATCTTGCGCGGCAGCCGGCCATAGTGCCGACCCTCCGACGCCCAGCACCGCCAGAATGATCTGGCCCAGATGTCTCATGGTCATCGGCAAATCCTCCCTCAAGCGGCCTTATTGCGGCGCCATCAGAGCTTGCGATCGTTCAGCCCGAGCTTCGAATAGATTTCATTGATGTGCTGCTTCACGCCCTCCGGCGTGTCGTCGATCTCGGGCGTCTTTCGCCAGCCTGCCTTGTTGCGCGCATACTCGGAGATCTCATCGTCCTGCTGCGAGGTCGGTCCGCACACGCCGTAAGCGCCGACCAGTTCGTTGCCCTTGAAGATCGGCGCGCAGCCGCCGGAGACATAGATTTTTCCGCCGGTGAGGACGGAGGCGTTGACCAGAAGCTGCGGATTGCGCTCCTGGAACCATTTCTGGATGACGACGCCGTCCGGAAAGCGCGGACTGACCGCTCGGAACGCGCAAACCGTGAACGCCTTGGCGATGGCGAAATCCGGCAGGATGAAGCCGCCGAGATCGGTACGCTCAAGCGCGATGACGTGGCCCTCGGCGTTGACCACGGCCGAGCAGACGCCGACGCCCATCTCGGTCGATTTTTCCACGACGGCATCGAAGAACGGCCGGCATTCCGCCAGGCGGAGCTTGGTCATCCTAAGCACTCCCATCGGGCCTGCCCCGATGCTGCGAGGTTGCCAAACGCGCCTCCCGCCCGCAAGCAAGCTGTGGAATGGGCGCGGGTGCGCAGCTTTTCTCAGGCGGCGCGAACCAGCCCGGGCAACAGCCTTAGCGCGTTGTCGCGCTCGATCGCGCGGAGATCGTCGGCGGACAGGCCGCAGGTCGCGAGGCCGGTCACGTTTTCAGGCCCGGTGCGGAATGGAAAGTCCGTGCCGAGCAGGATTCGCGGGGGCGGCACGAGTTGCAGCAGCGTGGCGACCGCTCGTATTTGGTTCGCAGATTGGTTTACACTCCGCCGCCTGAAAGCCGGCACCCATGGATCCGATTGTCGTAACGATAGCGCACAAGCACGGCAAGGCCGAGGCGATCCGCCGTATCAAGGCCGCGATCGAAGACGCGCGCACTCGGCAGGCTGCCAGTTTCAAAGTGGCCGAAGAGAAATGGGATGACGGCCGGCTCGACTTCCGCGTCGCGGTGCTGGGCCAGTCGGTCACCGGCAAGATCGACATCGAAGAGGACGCCGCGCGCGCCGAGGTACACCTGACATGGCTGATGGGACATCTCGTTGAGCCCGCCGAAGCGTTGCTGAAACAGGAAGGTCAGCGGGCCCTGGCATAGATGCTGCGCGACCGCGGCGCCGGATCGCAAGCTCACCGGAAACCTTCCGGACTTCAGACCTTCGGCGGCGCGCCGGCCCGGTCGGACACCGGGACGTCGTCCGCACGGCCACTGCCGGCACCGCTCGGGGTATCTTCGGCGGCGTGGCGCAACGCCTCTTCCAAAGCCGATAAACCGTCCGCCGTCTCGTTGGCCTGGCTGCCGGCGTCATGACGGCCGGTCACTTCGCTGCGCGGATGGGCACCGATCGGCTTGTTGATTTCGCTCGCAGCGGTTGAGCCCGCTTCGGTCAGGCCGAGATGGTCCTCGCGGCCGGTCGGGCTGGCAAGTTCGGCAGCCTGCCTTTGGTTGACCCGCCCTGGTTGGCGAATTCGCTTTGTCGGCTCGGCCGGGTCGTTTCTTTGCGGTCCATGATGCTGGCTCCTGACCTTTGACAATTGGCCAGCCCGAACGAGGTTCCCTCGCCTTATTTTCATTTCGGCGGAATCAATCGTAATTTCGAGCATCTGACTCAGAGTCTGGAATAGAAAATGCCGAGAATCCTTACGTTGTTTCATGGCTTGGCCCTCGTCATCGCGGCCATCATCGGTGCAAGCGGGCTCAGCCCGGCCCATGCGCAGTTCGATTTAGAACGGCAGCAGATGCTGTTCGGCGGCGCGCCGCGCGCCAAGAACTACAACTTCTTCGGCTTCGGCGGCACCGATGCCACACGCACCAAGGTGAGCTACAGCGGCCGCGAGAGCCCTGGAACCATCGTCGTCAACACCGCGGAGCGGAAGCTTTACCTCGTGCAGGACGGAGGCAACGCGCTCCGCTACAGCATCGGTGTCGGCCGCATCGGCTTCCAGTGGAAGGGCACCCACAAGGTCTCCGCCAAGAAGGAATGGCCCGGCTGGACGCCCCCGCCGGAGATGCGCGCCCGCGTGCGCGGATTGCCGGTGCACATGGCCGGCGGCGAGGACAACCCTCTGGGCGCGCGCGCAATGTATCTCGGCAGCACGCTCTACCGGATCCACGGTTCCAACGATCCGGACTCGATCGGTCAGGCGGAGTCGTCGGGCTGCTTCCGCATGACCAACGACGACGTCAAGGACCTGTACGAGCGGGTGGCGATCGGAACCACGGTGATCGTGCGGTAGGCCGTTTTCGCCAGAAGGAAAATAGAGGCCGGCTAGCTGTGTACGGCCGCCTCTGCCAAAACCCCCGGCCCTGTTCATTTTCGCGGCGCCGGGTCGCGGCTCAGCCCCTTGCTGGCGAGCTCATCGAGATAGCCCTGCCACTTGCGTGCATGGTCGCGGCCGAGCTCCGCCAGATAGTCCCAGCTGTAGATGCCGGTGGAGTGCGTGTCGTCGAACACCAACCGCACCGCGTAGTTGCCGATCGGATGCACCTGCAGGATCGCCACATGGCTCTTGCCGGGCACGGTCTTGCGCTCGTCGGGCGAATGGCCCTGGACCTCGGCGCTCGGGCTCATGACGCGCAGGTACTCGGCGTCGAGCGCGAAGCTCTCCCCGCTGTCAAAGGTAACCGTCAGCGCCTTGCGATCCTTGCCAAGCCGGACCTCGGTCGGCCAGGGCCGCGTCTCGGTGCCCCCTGACGAGCTCAATGCCATCGCCGATCTCCCAAAAAGCCCAATCCAACCCTATATATAGTAAGAAGCACTCCCCGCACGCGGGTCGCACGCCCGGTAAAAGCGGGCTATGCTGCCGAGGACCGATATGAACGTCGCCGCGCCTCCCATCGCCATCGCCCGCGCCGCCAGCCATCCGGCGCCGCTGATCGACCCGTTTGCCCGGGCGATCACCTATCTGCGCGTCTCGGTGACGGACCGCTGTGACTTCCGCTGCGTCTATTGCATGTCCGAACACATGTCGTTCCTGCCCAAGGCTGATCTGCTGACGCTGGAGGAACTCGACCGGCTCTGCTCGGCCTTCGTCGCCAAGGGCGTGCGTAAGCTCCGGCTAACCGGCGGCGAGCCGCTGGTGCGGCGCGGCATCATGACGCTGTTCTCCTCGCTGTCGCGCCACCTCAAGACCGGCGCGCTGGAGGAACTGACGCTGACCACCAACGGCTCGCAGCTCGGCAAATACGCAGCCGAGCTCAAGGGCTGCGGCGTCGAGCGCGTCAACGTCTCGCTCGACACGCTCGATCCCGACAAGTTCCGCGCCATCACCCGCTGGGGCGATTTGAGCCAGGTGCTGGCCGGCATCGACGCAGCGCAAGCGGCCGGCCTCAAGGTCAAGATCAATGCGGTCGCGCTCAAAGGCGTCAACGAGGACGAGCTGGGCGAGCTGGTGGCCTGGTCGCACGGCCGCGGCATGGACATCACCATCATCGAAGTGATGCCGCTCGGCGACATCGGCGAGGACCGGCTCGGCCAATATCTGCCGCTGTCGATCGTGCGCTCGCGCCTTGCCGAGCGCTTCAGCATGGCGGACATCGATTACCAGACCGGCGGCCCGGCCCGCTATGCCCGCGTCAAGGAGACCGGCGGCCGTCTGGGCTTCATCACGCCGCTCACCCACAATTTCTGCGAAGTCCTGCAATCGTGTTCGCATCACCTGCACCGGCACGCTTTACATGTGCCTGGGCCAGGAGGACGCCGCCGACCTTCGCGCCCCGCTGCGCTCCTCTGAAAGCAATGAGCCGCTCTACACCGCCATCGACGAGGCCATCACCCGCAAGCCCAAGGGACATGACTTTGTCATCGACCGGCGCCACCAGCGCCCGGCGCTGTCCCGCCACATGAGCGTGACCGGCGGCTGACCGCCCGTTACGGCGCCGAGCCGGGAGCTATCGTGCCGTCGTCGTTGACCAGCAACCAGCGTGGCATCGTGGCGATCTGCTGTTGTATGGCGTCGTACACCGTCAACGACGTGCTGGTGAAGCAGATCCTGCTGACCTATCCGGTGGGCGAGGTCATCTTCGTGCGCGGCGTGATGTGCACGCTGCTGATCGGCGCGCTAGTGCTGGCGACCGGACAGGCCTCTGCTTTGCGCGCAACGATGAGCCGGATGCTGGCATCGCGCTCCCTGTGCGACGGGCTTTCCACCGCGGGCTTCATCGCGGCGCTCGCTCATATGAAGCTCGCCAATGTCGCCGCGGTGCTGCAGATCGCGCCGTTGATCATCACCGCATTGTCGGTCCTGCTCTACCATGAGGTGGTGGGGTGGCGGCGCTGGACGGCGATCGGCATCGGCTTTGCCGGCGCGCTGCTGGTGATCAAGCCGATCCCCTCCGAATTCGACATCTGGGCGGTGGTGGGCGCGGCCTCGGCCTTCGCCGCCGCTATCCGGGAAATCCAGACCCGCCGCATCGGCGGCGCCGTGCCGGTGCTGCTGGTGGCGTTCTGGGGCACTGTCGCCATCACATTTTGCGGTGCGACTTTCATCATGGCCGAGGACTGGCGGATGTTCAGCGCCGGCGAGTTGTTTCAATTGTTCGTCGCCGCGGTCTTCGTCGGCATGGCGATCTACCTCCTGGCGCTGGGGTTCCGCGCCGTCGACCTCTCGGTGGTGGCGCCGTTCCGTTACGCCTACCTACTGACCTCTGCGCTCGGTGGGTTTCTGGTGTTTCGCGAGGTGCCCGATGCCTGGACGGTGGTCGGCGCCAGCCTGATCGTGGGCAGCGGGATTTACGCGCTCCATCGAGAGGCAGCCCGCCGCCGGTCGATCATCGGGACCGCGGCGCCGGCTGCGTAGGCGCAACGATGGCCGAGAAAAGCCGAGGGCATCGGCCATTCGACCAAGTTTCAATTGACGGGCGCGGGACCCATCGGATTAGCTGGCACGGACCCGGCGGGGCGCTGCGCCCGGCGGGCGGGGGATGCAGCAGAGAGCGGTCCGGTCAATGGCCGCCCGGTGGGGGAGCCGGTGGATTCATTCTTGAAGTCGTTGCTGCCGGTCGCCCGGCTGATCGACACCATCAACACCTGGATCGGCAAATACGTGTCGTGGCTTATTCTCGCCGCGGTGTTAGTGTCCGCGACCAACGCCATCGTACGCAAGGTCTTCGACACGTCGTCGAACTCCTGGCTCGAGCTTCAATGGGTGCTTTTCAGCGTTGTGTTCCTGCTCTGCTCGCCGTGGACGCTGCTTTGTAACGAGCACATCCGCATCGACATCGTGAACAACTTGCTGCCGAAGCGGGCGCGCAACACCATCGACCTGGTCGGTCACGCATTCTTCCTGCTGCCGCTGACCATCATCATGGTGGTGACGGGGATTCCCTTCTTCCTGCGCTCCTTCCACATCAACGAGCAGTCCGGCAACGCGGGTGGACTACCGCAATGGCCGACGAAATCGCTGATCATGATCGGATTTGCGCTGCTATTCCTTCAGGGCATCTCCGAATTGATCAAGCGCTCCGCCATCGCGCGCGACTTGATTCCCGACCCGCACGACCATCAGGTCCATGCGCTCGAGGCCGAGGTCGAGCACATCGTCGAGGCGATCGAAAAAAAGTGAACGTCCGCAGCGGGGGCTGGGATCGTAGATGACTGCATTTTTTATCGACAATATGGCGCCGATCATGTTCGCGGCGCTGGTGCTGTTCCTGCTGCTCGGCTATCCGGCGGCATTTTCGCTCGGCGCGGTCGGCCTGCTGTTCGCGATCATCGGCATCGAGCTCGGCCAGTTCTCGCCTGACTTTCTCCAGGCACTGCCCGAACGCATCTATGGCGTGATGAGCAACGACACGCTGCTGGCGATTCCGTTCTTCACCTTCATGGGATTGGTGCTTGAGCGATCCGGCATGGCGGAAGACCTGCTCGACACCATCGGCCAGTTGTTCGGCACCGTGCGCGGTGGCCTCGCCTATGCGGTCGTGTTCGTCGGCGCCCTGCTGGCCGCCACCACCGGCGTGGTCGCCGCCTCGGTGATTTCCATGGGCCTGATCTCGCTGCCGATCATGCTGCGCTACGGCTACGACCGCCGCGTCGCCGCGGGCGTGATCGCAGCGTCCGGCACGCTGGCGCAGATCATTCCGCCCTCGCTCGTCCTGATCGTCATGGCCGACCAGCTCGGCCGCTCGGTCGGCGACATGTATGAAGGCGCCTTCATCCCGGGGCTCGTGCTGGCGGGGCTCTACGCCTTCTATGTTTTCATCGTCACCATCATATTCCCGAAAGCCACGCCCGGCCTTCCGGCCGAAGCCGTCGGTTTCCGCGAGCCGACCGGCAGCCGCGGCCTGACCTCGCTCGGAATCCTCGCGTTGGTCAGCGCGGTGTTCGGCTGGCTGGTCATGCGCCACTCGGAGTCGCACGGAGCCGACTTCGTGGTGCTGACCATGTTCTTCGGCATCACGTTCGCGTTCGGCGTCGCCGTGATCAATTGGCTGACCAATCGTTTCCTCGGCTTCCGCTTCCTCTCGCACATGGCGCAACAGACCACCTTCGTGATGGTGCCGCCGCTGTTCCTGATCTTCCTGGTGCTCGGCACCATCTTTATCGGCGTCGCCACACCAACCGAAGGCGGCGCCATGGGGGCGACGGGCGCCCTGATCCTCGGCGCGCTCAAGCGCCGGCTGACCTGGGGCCTGGTCCGCCAAGCGACCGAATCGACCGCCAAGCTGTCCGCCTTCGTGGTGTTCATCCTGGTCGGCGCGCGGGTGTTCTCGCTCACCTTCTACGGCGTCAGCGGTCATATCTGGGTCGAGAATATGCTGACGTCGCTGCCGGGCGGACAAGTGGGCTTCCTCATCTTCGTCAACGCCTTCGTGTTCGTGCTAGCGTTCTTCCTCGATTTCTTCGAGCTGGCCTTCATCGTGATCCCGCTGCTTGGGCCCGCCGCCGAACATCTCGGCATCGATCTGATCTGGTTCGGCGTGATCCTCGGCGTCAACATGCAGACCTCTTTCATGCATCCGCCTTTCGGATTTGCATTGTTCTATCTGCGATCGGTGGCGCCGCGCGCACCCTTCATTGATCGCGTCACCGGCAAGCGCACCGACGGCGTCACCACGGGCCAGATCTATTGGGGCGCGATGCCCTTCGTGGTGATCCAGGTCATCATGGTGCTGCTGGTGATCCTGTTCCCAGCCATGGTCATGCACTACAAAGGCGCCGCATCCACGATCGATCCGAACAAGGTGAAGATCGATATCCCGCAGATCGAACTGCCGCCGCTGGACTTCAAATAAAGCGATGGCGCCGTTTCAAAAAACAACCCCGGAGCCGTGGCTCCGGGGTTCTGCATATTGCCGATCGCTCAGCCGCGAGCTTTGCGGACCAGGAACTGAATCGTAGGTCAATTCCGCGACCTGGAACCACTGATAGGCGTTGTTGCGTGTAGGCCATCATCGAGTCATTGGCCTTCTTGAACGATCGCATTGGTCGCTGCGATCTCGGCATGCACCTCCGTTGGTCGCCTTGCAGCACGCGTCCATGATCTCCGGCGAGAAGGCATGCAGCTTGGTGCCGTTCGGCGATCAGGCGCCGGAGCGCCTGCGGATTGACGTCATCGTATTTCGCCATCATCCAGGTATTGGCGTAATGGCCCGCCTGCTCGAGCACGGCCTGATAGTGCTTCGGCAGCGAATTCCACTTGTCGAGGTTGACGAAGGCGAACAGCATCGAGCCGCCCTCCCACCAGCCGGGCGAGTAGTAGTGCGGCGCGACCTTGTAGAAGCCGAGCTTCTCGTCATCGTAGGGGCCGACCCACTCAGCCGGCGTCGATGGTGCCCTTCTCCAGCGCCGGATAGATGTCGCCGCCGGCGATCTGCTGCGGCACACCGCCGAGCTTTTGCAGCACGCGGCCCGGCGAAGCCGCCGATCCGCATCTTCAGGCCCTTGAGATCGTCGA
This sequence comes from uncultured Alphaproteobacteria bacterium, assembly GCA_963785665.1. Lineage (GTDB taxonomy): Bacteria > Pseudomonadota > Alphaproteobacteria > Rhizobiales > Xanthobacteraceae > Z2-YC6860. The sequence continues at coordinate 23,435 of CAWAWF010000003.1, read as the reverse complement.
CCGACTTGATCTCCTTGCGAACCAACCGCCCATCTGGCAGCCGGTGTTGCCGGCCAGCAGCGCGACGTGCGTTGTAGCCTCTTGTAGAATTCGTTGAGCACCTCCTTGCCACCGCCGAGCATGAACCAGCCCTGGTTCAGGCGCGCGTTCGGGCCGAACGGCACCGAGGTGCCGAAGGCGAAGGTCGGGTCCTTGCCGAAGTAGTAGTACGAGGCGGTATGGCCGATCTCGACAGTGCCGTTCTGCACCGCGTCGACGACCTGGAGGCCCGGCACGATCTCGCCGCCGGCGAACGGCTGGATCTGGAACTTGTCCGTCGGTCGCCTCTCCGACCGCCTTGCACATCATGTCGGCGCCGCCGTAGATCGTGTCGAGCGACTTCGGCCAACTGTCGGCATGCGCCACTTGATCGTCGGCATGGATTGCGCGATAGCCGGCGCGGCGACCGCGGTCGATGCCGCAAGCCCGACGCCCGCGGCCTTGAGAAACTGACGACGTTTCATTGCTGATCCTCCCTGACTTGGTTGGCGGTCCCCGAGGCCCGCAGAGATCTTGCGAGTCGTTGACGGCGTGGGTCAAACCTGACGGAGGCCTGAGCCTAAATCCAGTCTGCCCGTGTTCGACTAAAGTTGGTAGAGGCCTGGCGCGGCCGCAATAAAAAGGGGCCGGCTGCGAGGCCGGCCCCGTCATGTTCCTCGTCGTAACGCTTACAGCTTCGCGCGGTTGCGGATCATGAAGGTGTCGTAGCCGTACTCGGCGACCTGCCACCACAGATAAGCATCGGCGCGGAACGCATTCTGGGATTCCAGCACCTTCTTGTAGTCGGCGTTGCGTCGCCGAGGTCTCGGCATTCACCTCTTTCGAAGCCTTCAGGCAGGCTTCCATGACCGGCTGCGAGAACGGGCGCAGCTGCGTGCCGTTGGCCACCAGCCGCTTGAGCGCCTGCGGATTGCGGGCGTCGTAGCGCGCCATTTGCTCGACGTTGGCGGCGGCCGCGGCCGCCCGGACGATCGACTGATAGTTCTTCGGCAGGCTCTTCCACTTCTCGAGATTGATCTGCAAGTGGTTGGTGGTGCCGCCCTCCCACCAGCCCGGGTAATAGTAGTACTTGGCGACCTTGTAGAAGCCGAGCTTCTCGTCGTCGTAGGGGCCGACCCACTCGGTGGCGTCGATGGTGCCCTTCTCCAGCGCCGGGTAGATGTCGCCGCCGGCGATCTGCTGCGCGATCAGGCCGAGCTTGCCGAGCGTCTTGCCGGCCCAGCCGCCGATCCGCATCTTCAAGCCCTTGAAGTCCTCGACCGAGTTGATCTCCTTTTTGAACCAGCCGCCCATCTGGCAGCCGGTGTTGCCCATCAGCAGGTTGTAGGTGTTGAACTTGGCGCCGAAGTCGTCGATCAGCTTCTGGCCGTCGCCTTCGTAGAACCAGGCGTTCTGCTGGCGGGCGTTCAGGCCGAACGGCACGGAGCAGAACAGCGCCCAGGTCGGATCCTTGCCGATGTAATAGTAATAGGCAGTGTGGCCCATCTCGACGGTGCCGTTCTGCACGGCGTCGAGGGTCTGCAGCGCCGGCACGATTTCGCCCGCCGGCGAATGTCTGAATCTGGAATTTGTTGTCGGTGGCTTCCGCCACGAACTTGGCGAACAGTCTCGCAGCTCCCCCAGAGCGTGTCGAGCGACTTCGGCCAGCTTGCCGTCAGGCGCCATTTCAGCTCCGGCATGGACTGGGCGATGGCAGGTGCAGCGACCGCGGTGGACGCGGCAAGGCCTATACCTGCCGACTTCAGGAACTCACGACGTTTCATGGACGTTTCCCCTGTTAGATGACGATGAAATCGCCTACCCGAACGGCGATTCCGCGCCGCATCGCCCATCAGCGATCAATGGCCATATTCTAGAAGAGGTTGTCGCCGTGGGACAACAGCTAAGCCCCCCACTCCGAGGCCCGCGACGCCAAGACCATGGTCGAACGCTGGCGCCCCGGCAGCGTCAGTCGAGATCGACCTTGAGCCTGATCGGCTTCCACTCCCCGTCCGACATGATGTAGCCGAGGATATATTTCAGTTTCTTGGGCGAGGTGTCGAAATGCCCCTCCAACGTCAGCACGCCGTCATCGTTGATGCTGGCTGGCATGTCCGGCACCGGAATCTTCGCCGCCACCAAAGCAATGTCGATGCGCTTGTCCGAAAAATCCTTGAACGCTGTTTTCAGCCGGTCCGGCGGAAACTGGTCGCGGAACGGTTTCGACATCTTGGCGTGCAGCACCGTATAGTTTTCGGTGACGTTGGCGTCGTTGAAGGTCAGCAGCGTGGACTTGATCAGCATTTCCTGCATCGTTGCGTCCGGCACCTTCTGCGCCTGGGCCGGCAGTCGCGAGAATGAGCCATCCGCCCACAATCGCTGCCAGAACCCGACCAACACCACGCCCCCAGCCGACTTGCATTGCCTGTCCCCCTCGCGGATTGCCCATCAGAATGAGGGCATTCGCCGCGCGGTGCAAGCCGAACGCCGGGTTCCTTAAGGCCTACGCCTCGATCACGATCTTGGGCGCCGCCTTGGCCGGTCCACCGGAGCCAAGCTGGTCGCGAACATTCGCGGCGATGGCGCGGTAGGCCGCTGCATGCGGGCTGTCGGGCTGCGTCGCCACGATCGGCAGCCCCGCATCCGAAGTCTCGCGGATCGACATTTCGAGCGGCACCTCGCCGAGGAACGGCACGCCGAGACGTTCGGCCTCGCGGCGCGCGCCGCCATGTCCGAAGATATCGTGGCGCGTGCCGCAGTTCGGGCAGATGAAGGTGCTCATGTTCTCGACGATGCCAAGCACCGGCACGTTGACGCGCTTGAACATGGCGATGCCGCGCCGAGCATCGATCAACGCCAGATCCTGCGGCGTCGACACGATCACCGCGCCCTTCAACGGCACCTGCTGCGCCATGGTGAGCTGGGCATCGCCGGTGCCGGGCGGCATGTCAACCACCATGACATCGAGCGTGCCCCACTCGACCTCGCGGAGCATCTGCGTCAGCGCCGACATCACCATCGGGCCGCGCCAGATCATCGGCGTCTCTTCCTCGATCAGGAAGCCGATCGACATCACAGCGAGGCCGTGGCGCTCGATCGGTTTCAGCCGGGTGCCGCCGATGGTCTGCGGCTTCTCGCGGATCGCGAGCAGCTTGGGCATCGACGGCCCATAAATATCGGCATCGAGAATGCCGACTTTCATGCCGAGATCGCGAAGTCCCAGCGCCAGATTGACCGCCGTGGTGGACTTGCCGACGCCGCCCTTGCCGGAGGCAACCGCGATGATCGACGTCACGCCCGGCACCCCGGACGGGCCCTGCGCCTGACCGTGTCCGTGGGTGTGGCCGGCACGCCCTGCCCCGCCCGGTGCGGCGGCCGGACGCGCGGCGGGGGCAGCCACGCCGCCCTTCCGCTCGGCGGTCAACGCTACCATCGCCGACTGCACGCCCGGGATCGCCTTCACGGCGTCCTCGGCGCGCTTTCGCACCGGCTCCCAGGCCTGCACCACCGCGGCGTCGACGGAGATTGAGAAGAAAACCTTGCCGTCGCTGGCGACGATCTCGGACAGCACGCCGGCCTTCGGCAGCGGCGCGCCGTCGGGCGCGGCGACCTTGCCCAAGGCTGAAAGCACATCGTCTTTGGTGACCGGCATTGTTCGTCCCATCAGTTTCGCCGTGACCATAGTGTCGGGGGCGGACTGGTCAACGTCGTGCCCGCAAGATATTCATGCAAGCAACGCGCAACCAGTGCGGATTTGGAGGAAACGATGGCGAAAGTGGCGTTTCTCGGTCTCGGCGTGATGGGCTTTCCGATGGCCGGACATCTCAAGAGCAAGGGCGGCCACGAGGTCACCGTTTACAACCGCAACACCGCCAAGGCCGACAAGTGGGTCGCGCAGTTCGGTGGCAAAAAGGCGGCGACTCCGAAGGAGGCCGCGACCGGCCAGGACTTCGTGATGATGTGCGTCGGCAACGACCACGATGTGCGCCAGGTCGCGCTCGGCGACAACGGCGCCTATGAGGGCATGGGCAAGGGCACCGTGTTCGTCGATCACACCACCGCCTCCGCCGAGATCGCCCGCGAGCTGCACGCCGAGGCCAAGAAGCGCGGCTTCGACTTCATCGATGCGCCGGTGTCGGGCGGCCAAGCCGGCGCCGAGAACGGCGTGCTCACCGTGATGTGCGGCGGCGATGCCGCGCCATACGAGCGCGCCGAGAAGGTGATCGCGAGCTACGCCCGGATGTGCAAGCTCCTGGGCAACTCCGGCTCGGGCCAGCTCGCCAAGATGGTCAACCAGATTTGCATCGCCGGCGCGGTGCAGGGGCTTGCCGAAGGCATCCACTTTGCCAAGAAGGCCGGCCTCGACATCGAGGGACTGATCGCGACCATCTCCAAGGGCGCAGCGCAATCCTGGCAGATGGAGAACCGCTACAAGACCATGCGCGACGGCAAGTACGACTTTGGCTTCGCCGTCGACTGGATGCGCAAGGATTTGTCGCTCTGCATTTCCGAAGCGCGGCGGAACGGTGCCAATCTGCCGGTCGCGGCCCTGGTCGACCAGTTTTATGCCGAAGTGCAGAAGATGGGCGGCAGCCGCTGGGATACCTCTGCACTGCTTGCCCGCCTCGACCGCTGACGCTTTTCGCGCCAGGGAACTGCTGGCGCGACCGAGGGCCGCAGACAACCGCCTGAAATCGCGTGCCAATCGACTTGGCACATCCGATGCATTAGCCTTCGCATGTCACATGCGCGAAGGCCCGCGATGGCAGCGAAAGTGCATCTCGATCACGTCGGCATGGCGTTTACGACGCCGGGCGGCGCTGTTCCGTGCCGTTGAGCCGCTGACGCTCGAGATCGAAAGCGGCCGCTTCATCAGTCTGGTCGGTCCGTCCGGCTGCGGCAAAAGCACGTTGTTCAATATCATCGCCGGGCTTTTGCAGCCGACCGAGGGCCGCGTTCTGATCGACGGCGAGGACGCCACCGGCACCATCGGCCGGGTTGGCTACATGCTGCAGAAGGATTTGCTGCTGCCGTGGCGGACCGTGCTGGACAACGTCATCCTGGGCATGGAAATCCAGGGCGTGCCATTGCGCGCCGCCCGCGAACGCGCCCTGCCCTTGCTCAAGAAATATGGCCTGGCCGGCTTCGAATATCTCTATCCCAATTCGTTGTCGGGCGGCATGCGGCAGCGCGCAGCGCTGCTTCGCACGCTGTTGTTCGACACCGACGTGATCCTGCTCGACGAGCCGTTCGGCGCGCTCGACGCGCAGACCAAGCTGCAGATGCAGGAATGGCTGATGCAGCTCTGGAGCGATTTCAAGAAGACCGTGGTGTTCGTCACCCACGACGTCGACGAGGCGATCTACCTGTCCGACGAGATCCATGTCATGGGCACGCGGCCCGGCCGCATCCTCGAAAGCATCCCGATTGCGCTGCCGCGGCCCCGCGCGCGCACCGCGACGCTGACTGCGGATTTCATTGCCATCAAGGAGCGCTGCCTGAACCTGCTCCACGCGTCCGCGCTACCCGAGGCGGCCTGAGATGGCGATTCAGGACACGCCCCGCGTCAGCGGATTGCCAGGCGTTGAAGCGCAGACGGTCACCGCCGCCAAGATCAAGCGAACATCAGCGCCCGCGCGCCGCCTGCCGGTACAAAAAGACTGGCCGCTCTGGGCGATCATCGCGACGCAGGTCGGCATCCTGATCGGCATCATCGGCCTCTGGGAGATTGGCGCGCGCATCGGATGGATCGATTCTTTCTTCTGGTCGCAGCCGAGCAAGATCGCGCAGACGTTCGTGATCTTCTTCACCGAAGGCGACGCCTGGACCGACATCAGCTTCACCTTCCGCTCGACCATCCTGGGCTTCATCCTCGGGACCACGGCGGGATCGTTGTTCGGCCTGTCGTTCTGGTGGTCGCGCAACTATGCCGCGATCGCGCAGCCCTACATCATCTGCTTCGAGTCGATGCCGAAGCTCGCGCTCGCCCCGCTCATCATCCTGGTGTTCGGGCTGGGCCTGACCTCGAAGGTCGCGATCGCCATCGCGCTCACCTTCGTGATCTCGACGCTGACCGCCTACGCCGGCGTCAAGGCGGTCGACCCCGACGGCGAGAAGCTGTTCTATTCGCTCGGCGCCACGCGGTGGCAGGTGTTCCGCAAGTTCGTCATGCCGTCCTGCCTGCCGTGGATCATCTCGGTGCTGCGGGTGAACATCGGGCTTGCCTTGACCGGCGCCATCGTCGGCGAGTTCATCTCGTCGCAGCATGGCCTTGGCCGCACCATCTTCTACGCCGGCTCGACCTACGAGATATCGCTGGTTTGGGTCGCGGTTTTTGTGCTCTCGGCGCTCGCTATCATCATGTACGCAGCGGTATCCTGGCTCGAAAGCGTGCTGCGCAAGGGCACGCGACAATAGTCATCAAACAACAGGAGTTTGTCATGGACAGGCGCAAATTTCTCGGCACGACGGCGACCGCTGGCCTCGCGCTGATCGCGAAGCCCTACATCGCGCACGCCGCCAAGCACGAGCTCCTGGTGGCGGAGCCGGTCCATTCGACCGGCTACCTGCCGATGTACATCGCGATGGCGAAGGACTATTTCGCCGAAGCCGACATCAACGTGAAGATCGTCACCATCGAGACCGGCTCCGGCCACACCAACGCGGTGCTGTCCGGCCAGGCCTTTGCGTTCATCGGCGGGCCCGAGCACTGCGCTTTCGCCAAGGCCAAGGGCGCCGAGCTTCGCGCGGTGGTGCATTGCGTCGATCGCGGCAACGTCTACTTCTGCGCCGCCAAGGGCCTGCAACCGGAAGGCCGCGACTTCACCGAGCTTCGTCAAGGGCAAGACGCTCGCCACCGGCGGATTCGGCGGCACGCCGAACTCGATCACCCGCTATCTCCTGAAGAAATGGAATCTCGACGCCAAGAAGGACGTCACGCTGGTTGAAACCGCCAACTCGGCCATCATCGCCGTGGTCAAGGGCAAGCAGGCCCAGCTCGGCTGCTCGACGGAGCCGTTCATCACCCAAGGCGTGAAGCAATCGATCTGGAGCGAGCCGTTCTACAACGTGCCGAAGGAGCTCGGTCCCTACGCCTACTCCACCATCAACATCCGCCTCAACTCGATCAAGAAGGAGCCGGAGGTGGTGAAGGGCTTCGTGCGCGGCATGATGAAGGGACTGAAGTTCCTCTACGCCGACCAGAAGGCATCCGCCGAAATCGCCAAGAAGCAATTCCCGACCATGCCGCTCGACGATCTCAGGGCGACGCTGGACCGCTCCTTCGCCGACGAGATGTGGAGCAAGGACGGCATGATCAGCCCGCAGGCCTGGGACACCGGCAAGGCCGTGGTGATGGATGCCGGTATTCTCAAAACGGACGTCAAGTATGACGAAATCATCGACATGAGCTTCGTCGAAGGCCTCAAGTCCAGCATCTGATCGTGCTAGGCTTTCCGCGCCCAACGCATTTGGAGTGACCTGATGTCGGAACCGATCTGGAACAAATTTCTCACCGAGCGCGACAAGGCGGTGTTCGGCACCTCCGGCTACGGCGCGAGGCAAGGCTTCGGCAAGCGGCCGGCCCTGCTCATCATCGACGTCAACTACGCATTCTGCGATGAGCGGTCGATGCCGATCCTGGAATCGATCAAGCGCTGGCGCAACTCCTGCGGCGAGGACGCCTGGGTGGCGATGCCCTACCTGAAATCGCTGATCGAAAAGGCGCACGAGAAGGGCATTCCGGTGATCTACACCACCGGCGTGCGGCGCGCCGACAACTGGGACAACGGAAGCTGGAGCTGGAAGAACAGCCGCTCCGAGGAGGACCGCTCCGCCCGCCCGGCCACCAATGTCGACGGCAACGAGATCGTCGCCGAGATCGCACCGGGGCCGCAGGACATCGTGATCTACAAGCAGAAGCCGTCCGGCTTCTTCGGCACCAACATGACGAGCTATCTGACGTTGCTCGGCTGCGACAGCGTGATCGTCACCGGCACCACGACCTCGGGCTGCGTGCGCGCCACCGTGCTCGACGCCTTCAGCCTGAACTATCGCATCTCGCTCGCGGAAGAAGGCTGCTTCGACCGCTCGCAGGCGAGCCACGCCATCAACCTGTGCGACATGAACGCCAAATACGCCGACGTGGTGAAGACCTCGGAGGTGCTGGAGTTCTTCGACGAGCTGCCGGCCGGTCAGTACGACCTGCCGAAGGGCAATCCGGTCGAGAAGCATCCGTCGAAGCGCTGATCGGCGCTAAGCCATCTGAAATGAAGCGCCGCGCCGGACAATCCGGCGCGGCGTTTTCGACTGGCCTTGGCTCAAGCCTTCGCGCTCGGCCTTGCGGAAACCTCCTCATGCCAGCGCTTGAGATTGCTCAGTTGTCTCGGGCACCGAGAGCTTCGCCGGCTTCATGAAATCGACCGCGATCATGCCGGTGATATCGGCGACGCGTGTAGCGATCGCCGGCGACGTAGCGGTGTCCGTCCAAGCTCGCGGTCGAGCAACGCCGAGGAAATCCATCACTCGCGGCTTGTTCGCCTCCGCCCAGGCCGGCACCTGCGGCACCTCCATCTCCTTCATCGCCGGATGCGAGTTGCGGAATACATGCGAGATCGGCCCGAGCAGATGGAATTCGATCCGCCGCTCCCACATCTCGACCACCGCCATGTCCTTGGCACCGGTGCCGAACAGCGGCGGCTCGGGATGGAGCGCTCGAAATAGCGGCAGATCGCGATCGACTCGGAAATGATCGTGCCGTCGTCGAGTTCGAGGGCCGGCACCCGCTGCAATGGATTGATCGCGGTGTAGCCGGGCGACTTGTGCGCCAGCTTGCCGAGATCGACCTGCTCGATCGGCACCGTGATCCCCTTTTCCGCCAGAAAGACCTTCACCCGCCGCGGATTGGGCGCCCGGCCCCCGTCATAGAGCTTCATCTTTCACCCTTCGTTAACCGTGGGATTTATCGCGTGCTTAAGCTTGCCCTTAAGGATTTTACGCGAGTTTAGCCCGTTTTCCGGTGGTTGGCGTTGGTGGCGTACCGTGAGCGTAACAGAAGACCGCGACATTCCCGATGCCGAGCGAAAAGCCGCTGGCCAAGCGCCGGAGGCTCGCCGCCCAGCGCGTCCGCGAGGCCCGCGAGCGGCTGACCTCCACCACCGGCACCCGCGTCGCCTTCGACTACGAACTGCTGCGGCAGTTCGCCGAGAACCGGCTGTCGGCGTCGCTCGTGGTGCTGCTGCTGATCGGCACCGTCGGCTTCCTGTCCAGCCTCTGGACCGGCGCGGTCGTGGCCGGCGCCTGGACCGCGGCGGTGCTGGTGATCCACGCCGTCATCGTCACCAAGTGCCGGCAGTTCCTCTCCGAGCCGTCGACCACCCAGGATCTCAAGCGCTGGCGGCTGCGCTTCATCATCCTCGATCTCTTCTACGGCCTCGCCTGGATGTACAATCTCATCCATCCGGTCGGCCAGGACGAAGGCTCCGAGCACCTTCATGCTGTTCGTGATGCTGCTGGTGGTCGCGGTGTCGAGCATGCTGGCGTCGAGCCTGCCGATCGCGGTGTTCGCCGCGACCGTGCCGGTGACCTTCGCGGTCGCCTTGAACTTCGCGCTGCAAGGCGACCTGCACAACTACATCCTCGGCATCATGGCGATCGCGGCGCAGGGCTACTTCACGCTGCTGGCGCACCGGCTCTATTCGGCGGGCCTCGCGACCCTGGTGGCGCGCGCCGAGAAGGACGCGCTGATCGGCGAGCTCGAACAGGCGAAGCTCGATCTCCGACGACGCGCGGCGGCGCGCCGAAGGCTCCAACATCGCCAAGTCGCAGTTCCTGGCGCAGATGAGCCACGAGCTGCGCACGCCGCTCAACGCCATCCTCGGCTTCTCCGAGGTGATGAAGACCGAAGTGTTCGGCCCGCATGCGGTGCCGGCCTACAAGGACTATTCCAACGACATCCACAATTCCGGCCAGCACCTGCTCAACCTGATCAACGAAATCCTCGACCTGTCGCGCATCGAGGCCGGCCGCTACGAGCTCAACGAGGAGTCGGTGTCGCTGACCAACGTGGTCGAGGATTGCCACCACCTGCTGACGCTGCGGGCGAAGAACCGCGGCATCACCATCCACGAGGTGTTCGAGCCGGAGCTGCCGCGGCTGTGGGCCGACGAGCGCGCGCTGCGGCAGGTCTGCCTGAACTTCCTTTCCAACGCGATCAAGTTCACGCCGTCCGGCGGCGAGGTCTGGCTCAAGGTCGGCTGGACCGCCGTCGGGCGGCCAATACATGAGCGTCAAGGACACCGGCCCCGGCATTCCCGAGGAGGAAATTCCGGTCGTGCTGTCGAAGTTCGGCCAAGGCTCGAACGCCATCAAGTCGGCCGAGCAAGGCACCGGCCTGGGCCTGCCGATCGCCAAGAACCTGGTCGAGCTGCACGGCGGCACCTTCACGCTGAAATCGAAGGTCCGGATCGGCACCGAACTGATCGCGACCTTCCCGCCGGAGCGCGTGATGGCGGCGCTGCCGCCGCTGTCGGAGCCCGCGCCGCCGATCCAGCCGCAGCAGGAGCCCGAGCCGGCGTCCGCAAGAGCAAGCGCTCGCTGTTCAACATGCGCGGCTGACTCGCCGCGGCGATTGCGTTCCCCGTCGCGGCGCCTATTTTGGAGCGTCTATTTTCGATGCCTGCCATGATCGAAACGCCCTGCGAAAAGATCTGCATCGTCGATCCGCCGTCCGGGCTTTGCCGCGGCTGCGGGCGAAGCCTGATCGAGATCGAGCGCTGGACGGCCTACAGCGATGGCGAGCGCAGCCGCATCATGGCCGAGCTGCCGCGGCGGCTTGCGAATATGAACGCGCGCCGCCCGAGCACCGGTCTGGCCCGAAAAGGATGATCGCTTTGCGCCGCCGCCTGCTCTGGGTGCTGCTGATCGGGCTCGCGCTTGCGCTCGTCGTGATCGTCGCACGTCACGGCCAGGATGCCGGCCCGATCGCCGGGCTTTCGACCGACGACTGGGGCGCGCTCGCCTATCACCTGGCGCTGGTGGTGTTCGTCGGCGGCGCCGTGCTGGTGCTGTTCCGCGAGCGGCTGTCGCAGGCGCTCGAAGCCGCGCTGTTCTGGGTCGTGGTCGGCTTCGTGCTGGTGTTCGCCTACACCTATCGCGGCGACTTGCGCGACGTCGGCGAGCGCGTGATGGCCGAGCTGATGCCCGGCCGCGCGGCGTTGCGCAGCGAGCATGCGGTCGAGATCGTGCGCGGACGCGGCGGCGATTTCCAGGTGGCGGCGCAGGTCAACGGCACCCGCGTCGTCATGACGCTCGACACCGGCGCCAGCGCCGTCGTGCTGACCCAGGAGGCCGCCAAGGCCGCGGGCCTGCCGCTGGAGCTGCTGAACTACACGGTTCAGGTCGACACCGCGAACGGCCGCGCCCGCGCCGCATCCGTCATGCTCGACCGGCTCGCCGTCGGCGGCATCGTCGAGCGCTCGGTGCCGGCGCTGATCGCGCAACCCGGTCAGCTGCGCACCAGCCTGCTCGGCATGAGCTTCCTCAACCGGCTGGAAAGCTGGGAGGTGCGCGGCGACAAGCTGATGATGCGCGGCAAGCCGTAGCTGGCGAGCCCCTTCCCGCTTCGGGACTAGGCTCGCCCGCTCCACGCATCCGACGTCGATTGGCTATACTTCGGGCACCGATTCGTCCGACCCCTGATTCGGCTTTCATGCCCTCACCAACATCAAAGCGAGCGCGCGGCCAGCTTTCTTCTGACATCTCGTTTGCGTTTGAACTGGAGCGACGCGGGCTGATCGACGAGGCCGAGCAGCGGTTCCTCAGCATTCTGAAAACGCACCCGAGGGAATGGCGCGCCCTTCATCAGATCGGAGCGATCTGCCTGACGCGTGGCGACCTCGCGAAAGCGCTGGAATACATGGGCGCCGCGATGCGGGCGAATCCGGCCTCCGCAGAAGCCAAGTCGAACTATGGGTTCATCCTGCAAAAGCTGAATCGCCACGAGGAAGCGCTGGACCATTTCACGCAGGCGCTGGTGGCGCGCCCAACCCATATTTCAGCGCTACTCAACCGCGGCACCAGTCATTACCACCTCGGACGCCTGGACGAAGCGCTGGCAAGCTTTGAGCGCGCCCTGGCACTCGAACCGCGGAACGTGAAAGCGCTCTACAACCGCGCCAATATCCTGCATGACCTCCATCGTTTCGATGAAAGCCTCGCCGTTTTCGCCGAGACACTTACTCACGCGCCCGACTTCGCCGACGCACAATGGAACGAAGGACTGACCAGGCTTTTGCTTGGCGACTTCGAGCAGGGCTGGAAGCAATACGAATGGCGCTGGATGACCGAAAGCCAGCAGCATCTGCGGCGCAATTTCACGCAACCGCTTTGGCTGGGCGCCGAGCCCCTGGTGGGCAAGACCATCCTCGTCCACGCCGAGCAAGGGTTCGGCGACACTCTGCAATTCGCACGTTACTTGCCGCGGCTTATTTTGCTTGGCGCCGAGGTGGTGTTCGAAGTGCAACCCAGCCTGTTGTCGCTGCTGTCTCCGATGGACGGCGCGCATCGCGTGGTGGCACGAGGCGAAACGCTTCCTCATTTCGACACGCATTGCCCGGTCATGAGCCTGCCGCTCGCATTCCGGACCTCGCAGGCCACCATCCCGGCTGAGATTCCATACCTCAAGGCGCCGAACGATCGCCTCGAGAAATGGCGCGAACGTCTATCCCGAAAAAAACGATTGCGCGTGACGATCGCTTGGGCGGGAAGCGCCACGCACAAGCAGGATCATCTGCGCTCAATTCCGCTGACGGCCTTGGCTCCGCTTCTGGTCGCGGCTGATTCCATCGAATGGATCAGCGTGCAACGGGACATACGCCCAGGCGATTCCGAATTCCTGGCGCGGCGGCCCAACCTGCGGCAGATCGGAGCCGAGTTGACGGACTTCGCCGATACGGCGGCTGTTCTCGAACTATCCGACCTCGTTATCGCCGTGGACACAGCGGTTGCGCATCTTGCGGGCGCCTTGGGCCGGCCGGTGTGGATTCTGCTGCAGCATTCTCCGGATTTTCGTTGGATGCTCGCTCGGGACGATAGCCCGTGGTATCCAACCGCCCGGCTTTTTCGGCAGAACAGGTTTGGCGAGTGGAATGACGTCATCGCCCGCGCGGCGGTGGCGCTTCAAACACAAGCGCACCGATAGACCGCCGGACCTGGGCGGCTTACGTGAGACTCGCGATGAATCGCACCGATACCAGCAGCAAAAACAGGCCGAAGCCGACCTCCAATTGCCGCTTCGACAGTTGGTGCGCCAGCAGCGCGCCATAGGGGGCGGTGAAGCTCGACACCGGCGCCATGATGACGACGCCGAGCAGCGACACATAGCCGATCGAAAATGGCGGCAGCAGCGCCATTTTCGACCAGCCGGCAAGCGCGAGCCCAATGGTGCCGGCAATGGTGATCGGCACGCCAAGACCGGACGACGTCGCGACGGCGTTGTGCATGGGCTTGCCGTACAACGTCTGGATCATGTTGGAGACCGATCCGCCACTCACGCCCATCAGCGACGAGCACAGCCCGATCAGGAATCCGTAGCCGACCATCGCCGGCCGGCCGGGAAAATCATCGGCGATCTGCCAGCTGTCCTTGCCGAACAGAAGCTTGATGGCGATGATTGTCACCGTGACCATGAACACGACCTTGAACACGGCGCTCGGCGCGAAATAGGCGATCACCGAGCCGACCGCGACGCCGACCACCGCCGGCACCGCCCAGGCTCGCACCACGTCGTTGAGCACAGCGCCCTTGGCACGATGGGTAAGGTAGGAGCGGATCGTGGTCGGCACGATGATCGCCATCGAGGTGCCGACGCAGAGTTGCATGCGCACCTCCTCGGGCACGCCGAGGATGCGGAATATCTCGTAAAGTACCGGCACGATGATGGCGCCGCCGCCGATACCGAACAGGCCGGCGAGGATACCCGTCGCAATGCCGGCCACCACCACGGCGGCGATCAGAAACGCGATCTCGCCGAGCGACACCCCGAGCACGCGACGCCTCCCCAACGGCTTTTTATGCGGCTGCGGTTTGCGCCTGTCGCGGCGCCCTGTCCAGCACCAGGGCGAGCGCCTCTGCCAGAACCGCCGCGCATGCGCCCGGCTTGACCGCCGCCGTTGCCAGATGGCGGCGGTAGGCCCGCGCGCCGGGCACCGCGTGGAAGAGGCCATGCAGGTGGCGCGTGATCGAATGCAGCCGCAAGCCACGCGACAGCTCGCGCTCGATGTAAGGGGTCAATGCCAGCGCAGCTTCCTTGGGCGAGGCGAACGGCGCGGCCTCATTGAACAGCAGCGGATCGACCGCGAGCAAGCGCCACGGCTCCTGATAGGCGGCGCGGCCCATCATCACGCCATCGACCTTTTGCAGGTGCTCGCACGCGACCTCAACGCTGGTGATGCCGCCGTTCAGCACGATCGGCAGATCGGGATGCGCGGCCTTCAGTCGGAACACGATGTCGTAGTCGAGCGGTGGAATGTCGCGATTCTCCCTGGGGGAGAGGCCGGACAACCAAGCTTTCCGGGCGTGCACGATCAACGCGTCGCCGCCGGCGCGCTGCACCGTCACGGCCATCGTCTCGAGTGCCACCTCCGGATCCTGGTCGTCGATGCCGATCCGGCATTTCACCGTGACCGGAACCCTCACAGCCGCCTTCATGGCGGCAACGCAGTCGCCGACCAGCTTGGGCTCCGCCATCAGGCAGGCACCGAAGCGACCCTCCTGCACGCGATCCGACGGACAACCGACGTTCAGATTGATTTCCTGGTAGCCGAAGTCGGCACCGATCCGCGCGCACCGCGCGAGCGCCGAAGGATCGGAGCCGCCGAGTTGCAACGCCACCGGATGCTCCGCCGGATCGAAGCCAATCAGGCGGTCGCGGTCTCCATGGAGCACCGCCCCTGTGGTCACCATTTCGGTGTAGCTGAGCGCGCGTCGCGTCAGCAGGCGATGGAAGAACCGGCAGTGCCGATCGGTCCATTCCATCATTGGGGCTATTGAGAAGCGCCAACGCTCGATTTTCCGGGCTTCCTTAGAGGTGTAAGACATTTAGGGGGTCCGAAACGGCCTGCTTATTCCCGCGCATTTCCGCACATTTCCGCTCATTTGCGTTCATTTCCGAGCCGTGGGTACATCTGAATTAGCACTCAACTACGAAAGTTGCACCGAACATGGCGACGATTTTTTCCCGGCGGCGAAAGGACGGCACCACCGCCCACCTTGCACAGATCACGATGAAACGGGACGGCAGAATCCTCCACCGCGAGACCAAGACGTTCGACCGGAAACAGGCCGCCAAGGCTTGGGTCAATGCGAGTATTTCGCATTCTGACCCAGGCTGTGTAAAAACGCGCGGCTAGATTTGATTCTCACGCTAAGATTCTCGCGCGCTTTGCGGGAGGATCGGATGAGGCGCTTCATTGAGGGAGCGGATCGCGAGCAGAGCACACTGTTTCCCGACCGCCTTGAAGACTGGATCGGCGAGGACAATCCGGTTCGCGTCATTGACGTCTTTGTCGGCGAACTTGATCTGGCTGAGCTTGGATTCAGCGGGGTTGCGCCCGAAGCCACTGGCCGCCCTTCATATCATCCGTCGATGCTGCTGAAGCTCTACATTTACGGGTATCTCAGCTGGGTGCAGTCGAGCCGGCGGCTTGAACGCGAGGCCGGGCGCAACGTTGAGGTGATGTGGCTGGTGGGCCGGCTTGCTCCCGATCACAAAACGATAGCCGACTTCCGCAAGAATAACGGCCGGGCTATCCGCCAGGTCTGTGCCCGGTTTGTTGAACTCTATCGCCTCATGGGCCTGCTCACGCAGGCCAGCGTTGCGATCGACGGCAGCAAGTTCAAGGCGGTGAACAACCGCGACCGGAACTTCACGCGCGCCAAGATGGAACGGCGCATGGCGCAGATCGAGGAGAGCGTCGCTCGCTATCTGCAGCAACTCGACACTGCCGACCGGCAGGAGCCGTCCGAGGCGCTCAAAACCAAGACGAGCCGTCTGAAGGAGAAGATCGAGAAGCTGAAGGAGCAGATGCAGCGGCTCGAGGTTCTCAAGGTGACAATGCTCGCCACACCGGACCAGCAGATATCACTGACCGACCCCGATTCCCGGTCGATGGCGACCAGCGGCCGAGGCTCCGGCGTCGTGGGGTACAACGTCCAGGTCGCTGTCGAAACCACACACCATCTGATCATCACACATGAGGTGACCAACGTCGGAAACGATCGGTCGCAGCTCTCACCTGTGGCCAAGCAGGCGAAGGCAACGCTGGGGGTGGAGAAGCTCGATGCCGTGGCCGACCGCGGCTACTTCGACAGCGAAGAAATCTTGGCCTGCGAGAACGCCGGCATCACGGTCACGCTGCCAAAACCCATGACCTCGAACTCAAAAGCGGAGGGCCGCTTCGGCAAGCAGGACTTCCGCTACGTGGCTGGGGAGGACGTTTACATCTGTCCTGCCGGTGAAAAGCTCATCTATCGATACACAAACGAGGAGAACGGATTGGTCCTGCGCCGCTACTGGACCAACGCCTGCCAGAATTGCGCTATCAAAAATACCTGCACCACCGGCAAGGAACGGCGGATCACCCGATGGGAGCACGAGCACGTTCTTGAGGCGGTGCAGCGCCGGCTCGATGAACATCCCGAGAAGATGCGTCTGCGCCGTGAGACGGTTGGACACCCGTTCGGCACCCTCAAGGCCAGGATGGGCGCAACGCACTTCCTGATGAAGACGCTGCCACGGGTCGCCACCGAGATGGCGCTGCACGTGCTGGCCTACAATCTGACGCGCGTCATGAACATCATCGGCGTCCAGCCGCTCCTGACGGCGATGCGGGCATAGTCGCCGCAGGCGTGCATCTGTCGGCTTCTGCAGAACCACCCAGGACGGCCAGAATCCCAATCAGCCGCGATTCCAGAACGAAAACCGCAAAGCTAGGGAAAATCACTGCACCCGGCCATCGCCGCCAGGACTCAATGCTTCCGCCAAGGCGTTTTTACACGGCCAAGGTAGAGTCGAGATGTGGCGCGGTGGCTGTAGGTAGAACGTATCTGTTGCCGCCTCTTTCGTCTGGCGGTGCCTCAATGGTTCGACCATGGCTCCGTTTCCACATCCCGCTCATCGAACCGGACGTGCGGCGCTACCGCATCCGGCTCTCGGACAAGACTTCACGCCTTCACCCACGGCACGTCGTGCCCAAGCCGGCTCAGACGTACGAGCCCGAAGTGCCCGTAGAGGTGCGGGAGTGGATAGGTTCCGCCCTTACGCCGTCTGACTTTATGCTTGGTGCGCAACCACCGGCGCAACCGCACAGCGGTGTAGTTGTCGAGCGCACGGTATGCTTTGTTGACGGTGCCTACTTGGAAGTAGTTCGCCCATCCGCGCAGCGTGCGGTTCAGCTTCTTCACCAACTCCGTGGTCTCTTGCCAGGTCCCCGATCGGGCGGTCAGCGCGTGGACTTTCTCGACCGCGTGCTTGATGCTCTTCCTCGATGGCCGGCGCCCCAGGCGCGCCTGGCCGGTTCTCGCTGAATACATTCGCCCAAACGTGTACCCCAGGAAGTCGAACTCCTCTTCCGGTACCTTGCAGATGCGTGTCTTTTCCTCGTTGACCGTGAGCTTCAGCTTTCCCATGATCTCGCGCAGTCGTTGCAACGCCTCTTCGGCTTTGCCCTTCCGGCACAGGATCACAAGATCGTCGGCGTAGGTCACAAGGCGAGCGCCGAGGCTTCGCTCCAGCCCGAGCATCTTCCATCCCAACACGAACCGGCGCATGTACAGGTTCGCCAGCAATGGTGAGATGGGTGAGCCCTGCGGGATGCCGCGCCGCTTGTCCCGGGCCTCGGTCGTACGTGTCTTCCGTCCTCGATCATCGGTTTCTTCCACGGTGCATTCCAGCCACATCTTGATTAGATGCAGCACGCGTCGATCAACAATACGGCGCGCTATCGACTTCAACCGCCGCCTTTTCACGGCGCACACCCAACTCGGACATCGGCTAGCATTTCATGTTGCAGTAGCGAAGCCGGTTTCAACCCCTTGTATGGGGCCTTTTCTGTCAATGCTGATTTCGATCGTGTGCTCCTGTTATTTCAATTGGGACGACAAAACGGTCCGAGGGGAGCTTGCCATCGGGCGCGGAGCATCGCGCCGCAACCTTGTATTCGGTAGGTCCTAGGACCAGAACCATGATGCAGTCATGCGCATCGGCAGCGAAGCTCCGAAGCGGCGGACCCATTCTTCCATTCGGCATGAAAGCCAAGGGGCGTCTCGGGATTCCGCCACCTCGAACCGTTATCGGCGTCCTGTCACAAACGTACGGACAAGGCCGAAACTTTCGGGGTGCTTTCAGCGTCCTCCGTTCAGTGTGCCGCACGCAAAACGACGCCGTCCGGGACAATGCCCTCCCGCACGAGCCGCCACAGGGCGATCAGAAGCTTGCGCGCCAAGGCAACGATCATGGGCTTTCGAGTACCGCGAGCGTTCTCGGTGCGGGATCGAAACCACTTCGTCAAGGCGCTGTTCTTCTGGTGTAGAAGGAACCGCCACGCCAATTGAATCATGCCTCGTCGGACCCGGGCATTGCCCGAGCGGGCTAGCCCTTTTTCTCGGCGTTTCCTCCCGCTCTCGTCGGGCGAGCCAGTGAGGCCGGCATAACGCGCCACGGCCCGTCGGTCGCGCATGTTTCGCGACAACACCTCGTGCACCAGCATATCGGCTGTCTCTATCCCGACCCCCATCACGCGCGCCAACAGGCGCACCATGATGTGCGGTCCATCACTGGGCGCTTGTTCGATGCGCTCCAGGCGCTCCTCCTCAATCTGCCGGATTTGATTGTTGACGAGCCGTCGGTGCTCCATGTCGCGACGCAACTCAGCCAGCGCGTTGGGCGGGATTGGCTCGCCCTCAGGCGTGCGTAAGCCGTCAAGGCGCGTGGTGGCCCTTTTCAGCTTAGGATTGAAGCCGCGGATGCCGAGCCGAACCAAGGCTGCCTTCATTCGGTTGACGATCCGACTTCGCTCTCCGACGAGGCTGTCATGCTCGCGGTTGGGCCGCTTGGCATCCTCGTCCTTCATTGTCGGGATCGCGACCATCTTGCAGTGATCACGCTCGCCGCGCAGCCAGCCGAGAAAGGAGCGTTTGAGCAGCTCGGTGTCGAGACGGTCAGTCTTGGCGCGCCGATGCTCGCGAGACACCGCCACACTCGATGCGTGAATGACG
The DNA here is from genome assembly GCA_963785665.1 of uncultured Alphaproteobacteria bacterium. Lineage (GTDB taxonomy): Bacteria > Pseudomonadota > Alphaproteobacteria > Rhizobiales > Xanthobacteraceae > Z2-YC6860. The sequence continues at coordinate 4,145 of CAWAWF010000003.1, read as the reverse complement.
TGGGCCTCGATGCCGCGTGCCTTGAGCCAGCGCGCCAGCCAGAAGCCGTCACGGCCAGCCTCGAAGGCGACTGCAATGCGCTCAATCCTGCGTCCTGCTTGCTCCGCTTCCTCTCGCCATCGATGCAGCAGCTTCAGCAATACGCTCTCGTCGACCGCGAGCTTCTTCAAAGGCTGGCGCTCGACGCCAGGTACGATGCCGGCAACGAGCCAGCTCGATAGGCTCATCTCGATAACCGCGATCAGCATGCCCTCCGGTTCAAGGGCGGTGAGAGATCGGCTCAGGTCGTTCAATTTCTGCATGGGGTGCTCCATCGGTTCACATCAGCGACGATGGATAAAATATCCTCGGCGCCCCCATAGCATCTATCAAAGCACTCGTTTGAGCCGATACGATGTTGCCCTCCTGACCCTGAGGGCGGACATGAGACGGCGCGAGTTCATCACGTTGGTTGGTGGCGCAGCGGTGGCTCTGCCGTTCGACGCGCATGGGCAACAGAAAGGCCTACCAGTTATCGGGTTTTTGGGTACGCCGACGGCGGCGGCTTGGCGCAGTTGGGTTGCAGCATTCGTGCAACGGCTGGGCGAACTTGGCTGGACCGACGGCCGCACGGTTGCCATCGAATATCGTTGGGCCGAGGGAAGCAATGAGCGTGCGGTCGAGATCGCGGCCGAATTCGTCCGACGCAAGGTCGGGCAAAGTGCTGCGGCCATCTCGCGGGCGCTGGAGAGGAAGAACAAGACCGGCGTTGAGCGGATCGTGGTACTCCACGGAGGGATCGTGCCGGCGCCGCGCCGGAGAGCCTTGGCAGCACTAATCTTACTGAGTCAGAAAGTCGCATCGGCTTCGGATGCGATTCAGGTAAGCGGAGAGATACAAACATCAGCGGATGAGGGCTGACATGAATCTCCGAACACCCGGCGGCAGTGAATCGCGATTTTCGGCTTATGTCGAGGGGCTTGTGAGCGTGATTGGCCACGCGGACCGTGCGGTTCCGCTGCGAGATTATTGCCTTGGCTTGATGATGCCGAGCGGGCGCAAGAGCGTGGAGCCGATGGCGGCGATAACGGCGCCGGGTCGAACGGCGGCGCAGCATCAGTCACTTTTGCATTTCGTCGGCAACGCAGCTTGGTTGGACGCGAAGGTTTTGGCCAAGGTGCGCGAGATGGTGCTGCCTGCAATCGAACGGCACGGGCCGATTGAAGCGTGGATCATCGACGACACCGGCTTTCCGAAGAAGGGAGAGCACTCGGTCGGCGTGGCGCGGCAATATTGCGGCCAGCTCGGCAAGCAAGACAATTGCCAGGTCGCAGTGTCGCTGTCGGTTGCCAATCACCACGCGAGCCTGCCGGTGGCCTACCGTCTGTATCTACCGGAAGACTGGGCGGCGGACAGCAAACGGCGGCGCAAGACGGGCGTGCCGGAGGATGTCGTCTTCAAGACCAAGCCCGAGATCGCGCTTGAGCAGATCGCGGCGGCCTGCAAGGCCGGCCTTCCTCGCGGCGTGGTGCTGATGGACGCGGGCTATGGCTGCAACACCGACCTGCGCACTGGAGTCAGGGCGCTCGGATTGCGCTATGTGGCCGGCATCCTGCCGAACACCTCGGTGTGGACATCGGGCGTGGGGCCGCTGCCGCCGAAGAAGTGGTCGGGCCAGGGGCGTCCACCGAAGCTCATCCGCCGCGACGCCAAGCATCAACCGGTCTCGGTCAAGCAGCTTGCTCTCGGTCTGCCAAAGCGGGCTTGGCGCACGATCCGGTGGCGCGAGGGGACGGCCGAGTGGCTGTCCTCGCGCTTTGCGCGGGTGCGGGTTCGTGCCGCGCATCGCGATTACAATCTCACCGAAAGCCGGCCGGAAGAATGGCTGCTGATCGAGTGGCCAAAGGGCGAGGAGGCACCGACCAAATACTGGTTCGCGACGCTTCCCCAAGACATCGCTTTCCGCTCGCTGGTGGACATCACCAAGCTGCGCTGGCACATCGAACGCGACTATCAAGAGCTCAAGCAGGAGGTCGGGCTCGGGCATTTCGAAGGGCGCGGATGGCGCGGCTTCCATCACCACGCCACGCTGTGCATCGCAGCCTATGGATTCCTGATCTCCGAAAGGGAGACGATTCCCCCCTGTGGACCTCGTTCAACCACGCTGTTCCCGCAACCTGCCGTACCCGACGGTTATCGACCCAGAGGCTCCGCCCTTGCGGCCTGAACGCCACATCCCGAACTCGATCGCGACCATGCGCCGGCAATTAATCGTGGCACTGGTCAGGACACTGTCGCGATGTCCCTGCTGCGCTGCTCAAATCCACAGATCGCCTCGGCGCTTCATGACGCAGTAAGAATAGCATTACAGTTGCCTTCTTGCATTGAAGTGCGCGCGCTGAGCTGCAGCTTGGTGAGCCCTGCGCCAGAATGACCATGCGATGACATGCGCGGGTTGAATCCGCTTTCGAGCAAGTCTAATGGCAATGCGGCGGACTTCCTGGATCGACCAACGGATCAATGACGGCGCGGCGATGCTTTGGTTTTTGCCGGGGTCCGACGTTTCGTTTTTTTGGGGGGTGGCGGATTGGCGCGATGTCGGATCTTGGCCATCATGGCGAAGGCGAGCATCACCAGGGAAACGTGGCGATGCCAGCCATGCCATGATCTGCTCTCGTTGTGATCGAGCCCGAGCTCATTTTTCGCAGTCTCGAAGCTGTCCTCGATCGCCCACCGGTGGCCTTCGACCGCCACCAGCGTTTCGATAGACGTTCCCGCTGGACACCAGGTGGTGAAGAAGGCGAGATCGCCATCGGCGATGTGACGCCGGATCAGTAGACCGCGCGTCCACAAGCCATCATTTGCACTGTTGAATGGCTCGGCCTCGAGGTCGGCCAATTCGAGATAACACCAATCGTGCAGCCGTGGTCCTTTGGTTCCGGCTCCCGCCGACAGCCGCTTCCAGTCGGATGAGCGCCGCATCCGGGCGATGGCTGCGGCCGTACCGGCGACCGGCGGTCGGTTGCCCCAGGATCGAAACACATGAGCGCTGCTGACCCCGAGGACATAGCTTTTGCCTGCTCGACGCAGTTGCTGCTCGATATCGCCGACACCGTAGACGGTATCACCGGCAACCCATCTGAATGGTACAGCCGCGGCTATCGCGCGTGCGATCATTCCCGTCGCAAGTTTTGGTTTGGTCGCAAAGCCGATATCGGCAGGCACGTATGCGGCTTCCAGGCGATTTGGATCGTCGGTCCATTCCTTCGGAAGATACAGCGTACGATCGATGAACGCATGACCGTGGTGCGAAACGTAGGCAGCGAACACGCCGATCTGGCAGTTCGTGATCTTGCCGGCGGAACCAGTATATTGCCGCGCCACTCCGCACGACGCCTTGCCCTGCTTGAGAAAGCCGGTCTCGTCGATCACCAGGACCGCATCGTCATCCGCCAGATGCTCGAGGACATAATCGCGTACGATATCGCGCAGCGCATCAGCATCCCAATCCATGCGACCCAGGATCGCCTGCTGACGCCATGGGCCGGGATCGCCAGCCGCCTCCGCACGCATCCAACCGGTCTTGCGTTGCTCATCCCCGAGCAGGCCTTCCAGGAAAAGACCTGCATTCGTCGCAACGCGCTCTTGTCTGAACAACGGACGTATCCGCTTCTTGATCTCCCGAAGCGACGCCGCCCACAACGCAAGCGTCTCCTCAATCGACGCTGTCCGCGTCCACGATCTTCGAATCATGGTTGACCATGGATTCAGAAGGCCGCAAAAAGCGCAACTGTAATGCTAAGACTTGAGGAACGCGAAGAGATTTCCCGTGGCATTGCGGTGGGCCGGCCGATCAGGCAGATCGCTCGGGCATCGGACGGGCGCCATCGACAGTAAGCCGGGAGATCAGGCGCAACAGCGGCAGTCAGTCCTATCGTGCAAACTTGGCTGATCGGCGCGCCTGGGAGCGGGCGTTGCGTCCCAAGCCTTGTCGTTTGGCGCTGCATAGGGGGTTACGATGGCGTGTGGCGCAGAAGCTCGCGCTGCAATGGTCGCCGCAGCAAATCTCCGGCTGGCTGAGGCAGGAGTTTCCAACCCACCAAGACATGCAGATATCTCACGAAGCGATCTACCGCAGCCTCTTCATCCAGACCCGCGGCGTACTG
>CAWAWF010000002.1:0-171014 GCA_963785665.1 uncultured Alphaproteobacteria bacterium | reverse complement strand
TCGCCTGCAGTTGGTCGCCGACGACCGGCAGCGGCTCCCACTCGATGTTCACAAGCTCGGCCGCGTCCTCAGGCCTCTACACGGGAATCGGCTACCACAAGAACGACAGGCTGGCCCTGCCAAACCGCCCGTTCGGCCGCGAATAACGATTGCGGGGCGAGACGGTAACCGGCCCGGTGTATAGCCACGGCGACGAAGGGCTCGCAGCGCGGGTTTATGTCGGCCGCTGTCGAGTACCGCGGCGACGCCTGACGCGTTCTTGGCTGCTTCGGTGTCGACGGAGACGACCCTCGCGTGTGGATGGGGGCTGCGAACATAACAGGCGTGCAACATGCGCGGCAGTTTAATGTCATCGACATAACGGCCATGACCGCTAAGGCCGCACTCAGTTCGCGGCGCGGCACGCGCGTGCCGATGCCGGTAGACGAGGCAGGCTCAGACGCCATCAGCGTTGCCCCTTCATCATGACAGCTTCCACGGCGTCTATAATGGCGTGATAGCCCGTGCATCGGCACATGTTGCCGGACATGACTTCACGGATTTCCGTGCGCGTCAGCTTCGCGCCGCTCGCGAGGAGTTCATGGGCTGTCAGCAGCATTCCGGACGAACAGAATCCGCATTGTGCGGCGTTGCGCGCAACGAACTCACTCTGCAAGTCGGCAAGCTTGCCGCTGTCCGACATGCCCTCCACGGTGTCGACCGTGCGGCCAGACACCTGCGCGGCCAGCGTCAGGCAGCCGCGCGCGGTGCGTCCGTCGATCAGCACCGTGCAGGCGCCGCAGATGCCGTGTTCGCAGCCGAGATCAGTGCCGGTCAATTCCAGTTCATAGCCGCAGGAAGTCGGCGAGATGCTGTCGCGCCTTGACGCGCCGCTTTAGCGGCTTGCCGTTCAAGACGGTTTCGATCTCGACTTCCTCGTCGCCGATCACATCAGGGCCGGTCATGCCACGGCCCTTCCCGACATTTCGTTGAGGACCCGGCGGGTCAACACGGTCGCCAGGTGAACGCGGGTGTCGCCGCGCAGCCCGGGTGTGTCCTCGGGCGAGAGATCCTGCCTGACGGCCTGCTCAAATGACTTGGCGTCCGCGATCGGGGCGCGCAACCCCGCAACGGCCTTGGCAACCGATTTTGCCACCTTCGGCCGGTCACCACAGCCCAGGTAGACCAGCCGCGCCTCGCCTATGCGGCCATTCTGCATGGTCGCAACGGCGGCAAGTCCGGCCAAGGCAAAATCGCCGTGTCGGCGGGACAATTCAGCAAAGCCCGTCACCGTGCCCGCTTGGACCACAGGGAATTCAACCGCGACGATCAGTTCGTCAGGCTGCAGGTCGGTCTCGAACAACCCTTTGAAGAAGTCCTCTGCCTTCACTCTGCGCTCTTCCTTCGCGCTAGCCAACACCAGCACCGCACCGAGCGCCACCGCGCAGGCGGGAAGTTCGGCCGCTCGATCGGCATAGGCGAGACTGCCGCCGAGCGTGCCTCGGTTCCTGATTGCAACATGACCGATGTGAGGCGCTGCCGTGATCAGAAGGGGCAAATGAACGCGGACCAACTCGGAGGACAAGAGTTCTGCGTGCCGGGTCAGAGCGCCCAGTCGCACCGTGCAGCCGGCATGAGACTGGCCCCGCAATTCCTTCAGGTCGGCAATGTCCACCAGGACCTTCGGCGCCGACAGCCGCATATTGAGGCCGGCGAGTAGGCTCTGGCCGCCGGCGAGTCCACTGCTTCGCCGTAAATCCGCGAGGATTCGGCAAGCGTCGGCCAGCGACCGTGGCCTGATGTAGCGGAAGTTCCTCGCCTTCATACCACCCGCTCGATGCTAACACCCCGGCAGTCCATTTCGTATTCAAGATCGACCACTGGCGGACGGTTGTAGTGCCAGGTCAGGCCCGAACGCGCCGCGCCTCGCCTCACGATCTCATGGGCGAGAAACGGGTGGATGTCGTGGACGGTGTAAAGCTGAGTGGCAGTGGCATCCTTCCATCCGAACCCGAGCGCGGCCATGCGGCGCTCCATCTCACCTAGCACAAAGCGCGCCTTTTCGCGGATACCTTCCGGCGAGACGTCGCCGAGCCTGACGATGTGATCGCGATAGTTGCCGCGCCCCTCCGGTGCCTCGCCGCTGCCGGCCACGACAAACGATGGTTCGGCGTCTGCCGCTGGCTCGGTGTAGCTAAAGGCATGGAACGACGGTTCGGGTGGCGGATCGACCGCTGGACAGACGTTGCTGCGCGCAATCGGATTGGTCTTACCATCGTAGATCGACCAGCGCTCCAGCGTGCCGACGTAGATTTTATTGAAGACGGCAAACCCACTTTCTGTGAAGGGCGCCGGCGAGCGCAACTCGCAGGCGCAGAACGCCGTCAGCGGCCGGGCTGCGGCGCCGATGATGCTTTCGATGCGGCGAAAGCCCTCTTAGAGCGGCATCGGTCTACGGAATTGCACACGCACAATGCGGTGCCCGGCTCGGCCGCCACGCCGGCCGAATACTGAAACACACCCTCCACGAACCGATAGCCGCCGCGATCGAACGGTAACACTGCCATTCCGAAATACTATGTTCGCTAGGAAAGACCCATATAAGCTTGACGAATCGCGGCGTCGTTAACGAAACTCAGGGCTGGCCCGGATTTCACGACGCGCCCATGATCAATCACATAGGCCCTTTCGGCAAGCTCCAGCGCATTCATCACGTCCTGCTCTACCAGCAGGATGGCGATGCCGGACTTGTTGACCGCGCGCAGGCTTTCCGTCAGCAGTTCGACGAGCACCGGCGCGAGACCGAGCGACAGCTCGTCGACCAGCAGCAAGCTTGGCGCGGCCATCAGCCCGCGCCCGATCGCGCACATCTGTTGTTCGCCGCCCGACAGCGTGCCGGCGTCCTGGCGCTGGCGCGTCGCGAGGCTGGGAAACATCGCATAGACGCGGTCCAGGTCCGTCGCGATGGCGGCCTTGTCGGTACGAAGTAGGCCCCCATCCGCAGGTTGTCGCGGACAGTCATCGCCGAGAACAGGCGGCGGCCTTCGGGCACATGGGCGACGCCGGCGTTCACGAAGTCCACCGGTGGCGCGTGCTCGATCGCTTTGCCGTTGATGGCAATGCTGCCGGCGGACGTCTGAAGCAACCCCGACAAGCAGCGCATCAGCGTCGTCTTGCCGGCGCCGTTCGAGCCGATGATGCAGACAAGCTCGCCCGCGCCAACCTCTAGGCTGATGTCCCACAGCACCTGCACGTCGCCGTAGCCGGCCTGGAGGTTCGTAACAGACAGCTTTTGCGGCGTGGCGCTCGCTGCACCGCCTCCCGCCTGGCTGGCGTACTTGGCGCCGAGATAGGCCTCGATCACGCGCTGATCCTTGACGACCTCGCGCGGCGCGCCCTGCGCGATCAACTGACCGTGGTGCAGCACTACGAGGCGATGGGAGATGGACAGGACCACCTTCATGAGGTGCTCGATCACGATGATGGTCACGCCCTGCTCGGCGATCTTGCGGATGATGGCCAGCGCGTCGTCGACTTCGGTCTGGTTGAGCCCGGCATTCACCTCGTCGAGCATCAACAGACGCGGCCGCATGGCGAGGCTCTTGGCCAGCTCCAGACGCTTGCGCCGTGCCAGCGTCAGCGATGCGGCCGACCGCTCGGCCACGTCGGCAAGACCGGTAAAGGCCAGATGCTCACGGGCGATGTCCTGCGCTCCCCGGACGCTGCCGGCGTGGCCGCAGAACAGCGCGCCGGCGGCGACGTTGTCGACCACCGTCATCTTCGGAAACGGCTGCACGATCTGAAACGTGCGGGCGAGGCCGCGCCGCGCAATCTGGTAAGGCTTGCGCGCGTAATATCGTGGCCTTCGAAACACTCGGCCGGCCGTGGCCGGATGAACGCCGGTGATGAGGTTGATCAGTGTGGTCTTGCCGGCGCCATTCGGGCCGATCAGACCGACGATCTCTCCCTTTTCGACCGAGAAGCTGACGCCATCGACGGCATTCAGGCCGCCGAACCGCCGCGACACGTTGTCGAGCGTAAGGAGCGCGGTCATTGGCCGGCCTCTTGCGGGGCCACCGGCTCAGAGCGCGAGAGAATTCCGTTCGGCATGAACAGGATCAGCACGACGATAATGACGCCGAGTGCCGCTGCGTGGACGGTGAGGAAGTTGCGCCAGACCAGTTCCTCGAACGCCAGCAGGATGACGGCGCCGAGAGCCGGGCCGAAGATCGTGCCGAGCCCGCCGAGCAGCACCATGACCATCGGCTTGACGGCGAGCAGCACGTCGAACACGTCGGGCGGCTCGATGTACTTCACCCACGATGCGTAGATCGCGCCGGCCATGCCGACGAACACCGCGGACAGCGAGAACGCCGCGGTCTTGTATCCGTAGGCGTTGACGCCAAGCATGCTTGCCGCATCCTCGTTCTGCTGAATGCAGCGCAAGCCGAAGCCGAGCTTGCTGTGGTGAATGACGATCGCCGCAGCCGTGCAGACGAGCGCGAGCAGCAGCATGGCGTAGAAGAAGAACTGTGCCTCCGCCGTCACCGAGATGCGCAGGATCGGCAGATTGAGGCCTTTGCCGCCGCCGGTGAAATCGGGCATGCCGTTGACGATCTCGCGCAGCATCTCGGCGACGATCAGGCTCGCGATCGCGAAATAATGCCCGCGCAGATGCAGGATCGCGCCGCCGAGAAAGGCCGCGAACGTCATCGCCGCAAGCCCGGCGCAGCCCCACGACAGCATCACGGGCGCCCCGTGATTTTGCAAAATCGCCGAGGTGTAGGCGCCGAAGCCAAAGAACGCCGCGGTTGCGAACGACGGATAGCCCGCAAGCCCGCCGATGAAATTCCACGACTGCGCCATCACCGCGTACATGCAGACCGTCGTCGCAAGCCGAAGGAAATAGTTGTTGCCGGCGAGAGGAAGCGCCGCGAGCAGCACCGCGATGACGGCAAGCGCAATCCAATTCTCTCATTCGTACCCCCGCCTGCCCATGAGGCCGCTCGGGCGCACGAAAAGAAGGACAAGAAGCAGAGCCGAACGACAGCGTCATCGCGTGCTCCGGACCGAGCCAGTACGAGCCGAAGCTCTCGATGACGCCGAGCACCAGTCCGCCGACCATCGCGCCCGGCACGCTGCCGAGGCCACCCAGAACGCAGACCACGAAGGCCTTGCCGAGAAACAGCGGGCCATTCAGCGGCGAAATCGGAAAGATGATGCTGAGCAGCGCGCCGGCCGCGCCCGCCATGAACGCGCCGACCGCGAAGGTGATCGCATTGATGTGCTTGACGTCGACGCCCATCAGCGCCGCCGCCTCGCGGTCCATGCGGACCGCGACGATGGCGCGCCCGATGCGGCTGTCGCGCAGCAGCCGGTAGAGCAACACAGTCAGCAGCAGCGCCAGCACCATCGCGGCGACACGGTCGCCCGGCAGGTACACCGGGCCGATCTTCAACGTGCCGAGCGGGTTGGCGAGGTTGACGGCCTGATAGTCGGCGGTGAACGCGACCAGCATCGCGTTGTTCAGGATGAGATCGAGGCCGAACGTCAACGTCAGCGTGATCAGCACTGGTGCTGTGACCACGCGGTTGATGATGCCGGCCTGCAGCGCATAGCCGAGCGCGTAGAGCACGGCGCCCGCAATCACGATCGATATGAACGGATGAATGCCGAGATGAACGTAGGCGAAATACGCAACGTACGAGCCCAGCACGATGAACGAGCCGTGCAGGATGTTGATGACGTTGAGCACGCCCCACACCAGCGAGAAGCCGACCGCGATGCATGCGTACAGCCCGCCGAGCACCAGGCCATTCGCAGCGATCTGCAGGTGGATCATGGGCGTCCTTTATCCCGCCGGACTCATCGGTCCGGCGGGAAGCCTCTTGCAACACGCCTGCCGAAATTACTTCGGCATGAAGCGGATTTCGCCCGACTTGATGGCGTCGGGCCAGAGGATTACCGGCTTGCCGCCGACCAGCTGAAACACCGGCGGCTGCAACGAATTGATCTGGCCGTCGGATGAACCTGACGTGGCCATAGAACGTCTCGGTATCGGTCGCAGCGATGGCATCGCGCACCTTAACCGGCTCGACCGTGCCGGCCTTCTCGATCGCCATTTGCAGGATCGCACCGCAGGCCGCCGAACCGGCCTCGATGTAATCGGCTTCGTTGCCGTCGTTGTTCTTGGCGTAAGCAGCGTTGAATGCCTCGGTCGAGCCGAACACATCCGGCCCCTTGTAGCGGACGGCGGGATGCCACCACGACATGCTGGTGATGTCCTCGGCCAGTGGGCCTACCGTCTTGGCGAACTCCGCATAGGCCGGCCCGGCGATCTCGGTGATGACCGGCGCCTTGAGGCCGAGGTCGTTCATCTGCTTGCGGATCAGGACCAGGTCGTTGATGTAGCCGGAGGCATAGACCCAGTCCGGATTGGCGGCCCGCATCTTGGTGATCGCCGAAGAGTGATCCATCGCTCCGATGGCGTAGCGCTCCGCCACGACCACCTCCATGCCCTCGGCCTTGACCGCCTTCTCGAACTCCTGCGCAACGGCAAGAGGAAACAGATCGTTGCGGGCGAGAACGGCGACCTTCTTAATGGTTTTGTTTTTGGCGGCGACTAGCTTGGCGATAGGAACCGAGACAGTCTCGTTTCCGGTCAGCGTCGCAAAGATATATTTGAAATGCTGATCGAAAATCTCCTGTGACGACGCCGACGGCGCGGGTTCGAGGAATCTGATATTTCTCGGAAACGGCGCTCACTGCTTTGGTCGCGCCCGAACCGAAAGGCGCGAACAGATACTGCACCTTGTCCTCGGTAATCATTCGCTCAGCGGTCTGCACCGCGCGCGGGGTATTCGAGGCGTAGTCGGCATAAACGATCTCGACCTTATGGTCTTGCCGCCAGCCTTGATGCCCTTGGCGTTCGCGGCATCGGCCCAGAGATCGTAGCCGCGCTTCTGTTTCAAACCCTCCGGAGAGAGTGGGCCGGTCAGCGGCAGCGGTGCGCCGACCTTGATGATGTCCTGTGCGAGGGCCGGACCGGCAAGTAGGGCGGTGAGGCTAAGCGCGGCGACAGCCGAGCCGATAGTGCATGAAAAGCGAGAGATCGACATGGTCCACTCCATCAGACGCGTTGATTGCACATGTCGCGCCATCGCGCGCTTTCAGCTAAGCTAATCTCAAAATCGCTTCGTTGTCGATTATTCATAACGAGCGCACAGTCGATCTGTCGCGTCACGAGCCCCGTGCTAATGAAGTAACGTTTTCGGCGCGACTAAATGTCTGCCATATCAGATTGTTGAAGCCGTAGCCGAATTGCCTTGCGGGCGCCTGGAAGCGCGCATGGTGGCCGGTTGCTATAGTTCCGCAGCATGGGCTTTCCCTGCCACTGATTTGCCTGGCTTCCCAGGGGCCATGCGGCGAGTGCGAAAGGAATGCGGCGATGAAATTCGGCGATTTTCTCTTTCCGGAGAGCAGCGACCCCGGACGCGATGGCGCGATCATCGACGACGCGTTGGCAGAGGCGCGCCTTTGCGACGAACTCGGCATGGACGCGATCTGGCTTGCCGAGCATCATTTTGACGGCAATTGCGCTTACGTTGATCCCTTGACGTTCGCGGCCGCGTTGGCGGTAGCAACCAAGCGGGTAGAGCTCGGCTTTGCTGTTATACAGACGTCGCTCTATCATCCCATTCGCCTGGCCGAGCGACTTGCCCTGCTCGATCATCTCAGCAAGGGTCGGCTGATTGTCGGCCTGGGCCGCGGCACCTTCTTCAACATCTACGAATATCAGGGCTACGGGATCGACGCCGACGAGGCGCAGGCTCGCTTTGAGGAAGCGGAGGAAATCCTTCGGAAGGGCCTGGACCAGCAAGTCGTTCGAGCACCGAGGCAGATTCTGGAGAATCTTCGCGCGCCGAGCCTGCGGCCGCGCCCGTATACCAAGCCGCATCCCAAAATCTACCGGGCAACCTCCAGCGAGGGCTCGCTCAAGGAATGCGGGCGGCAGGGCCGGCCGATCCTGCTAAATCCGCAGACCAACGCGACGACGCGGCAGCGGGTGGATATTTATCGGCAAGGCATGCGCGAGGGTGGCTTTGGCGAGGAAGAGATCGCACACAATGTCGGCAAGATCTGGGTCTGGCGCAGCATCTATGTCGCCCAGACCGACGCAGCCGCCAAATCCGTGGGCCGGCCGGCTGTCACCGAAGCATGATCGAGCACCGAAAGCTGATGCGCGATCAGGTCGAGAGGGAGCAGGGCGTCAAGCTGTCGCCTCATCTTGCGCCAGGGCCGCTCGGCTTTCTCTGTGGCTCGCCGGCGACTGTCGCAGCCGAACTGGCGGAACTCGCCGACATCGGCATTGGCGGTGCGCTGATGCAGTTTCGCCTTGGCGCGATGCCATACGAAACCGCCGCCGCCAGTATCGAGCTATTCATGCGCGAAGTCGCGCCGCAATTCCGCGCCAAACGCGAGGCTGCTGAGTAAGAGTCCGTTCTGGGTAAACGGGCAACTTGGGACGTTCGCACCACGTCCGCTTTGGCCCCTGATAGCTGACATTCATTGGAGCGGCTGGGCATGCTGCCAGGGTCAGCATGTCCCACTAGCGGATCGGTTGCCTTCGGGCACGACGAATGAATAGCGCTGTTGTGGGCTTTGCCGCGCAGCGCTTATAGCTGGACCGGACGCTACGGACGAGTTGGCGGACGAGTTGGCCAAAAACTCGCACGGCACCGACTTAGCATGTGGCAGAAAATGCCGACTTCACGGGGGTTTGGGTTGGTGGAGCCGAGCGGGATCGAACCGCTGACCTCCTCATTGCGAACGAGGCGCTCTCCCAGCTGAGCTACGGCCCCAACCGTGGGCGCTCGGTCGATTTTGGCGCCCGCTATCGAGTGGGCGCCATTTACGGCGCGGGGTGGGGAGAGTCAAGAATAGGCCGGTGCAAGGCCGTTTTGGCCGCTTGTTTGGCCGGGATCGACCCGCTAGTTTCGCCGCCGTTCCGCCAAGGCAGCGCCCGCCATGCGCGCACTTCTCGACGTCATCCTGATCGTGCTCGACCTCTATGTCTGGCTGCTGATCGCGGCGGCGATCCTGTCCTGGCTGGTCGCCTTCAATGTCGTCAATGCGCGCAACCAGTTCGTCGCCATGGTCGGCGACTTCCTCTACCGGGTCACCGAGCCGGTGCTGCGCCCGATCCGCAACATGCTGCCGAACCTGGGCGGCATCGACGTCTCGCCGGTGGTGGTGATCCTGATCATCATCCTGATCAAGGACATCATCGTCCGCTACATCTACCCGTCGGTGTTCTGACCCGGCGCGGGCGGTGGCCCAACGCATTTTGTGGTTGTCACGCCCGGCGAAAGCGGGGCATCCAGTACGCCATGACCGCACGCATCATCGACGGCAAGGCCATCGCGGCGGAGCTTCGCGTCAAGGTCGCGGCCGAGGTGAAGCGCCTGTCCTCGCAGCATGGCGTCACGCCCGGGCTCGCGGTCGTGCTGGCCGGCAACAATCCGGCGAGCGAGTCCTATGTCGGCAGCAAGGCCAAGGCCACGAAAGAGGCCGGCATGCAGTCGTTCGACCATCGCCTGCCGGACAGCGTCAGCGAGGCCGAGCTGCTGGCGCTGGTGAAGAAGCTCAACGCCGATCCGGCGGTGCACGGCATCCTGGTGCAACTGCCGCTGCCGAAGCAGATCGATGCCCAGCAGGTGCTCGACGCCATCGATCCGATGAAGGACGTCGACGGCTTTCACCCGGTCAACGCCGGGCGGCTCGCCTCCGGCCTGCCGGCGCTGGTGCCGTGCACGCCGCTCGGCTGCGTCATGCTGGCGAAGACCGTGCATCCGTCGCTCGCCGGCCTGGAGGCGGTGGTGATCGGCCGCTCCAACATCGTCGGCAAGCCGGTGGCGCAATTGCTGCTCGCCGAGAACGCCACCGTCACCATCACCCATTCGAAGACCCGCGATCTGCCGGCGGTGTGCCGGCGCGCCGATCTCCTGGTCGCGGCGATCGGCCGGCCGGAGATGGTGCGCGGCGACTGGATCAAGCCCGGCGCGACGGTGATCGACGTCGGCATCAACCGCGTGCCGGGCGCGGAACGGCAAGTCGAAGCTCGTCGGCGACGTCGCCTTCGCCGAAGCGTCGCAGGTCGCCGGCGCGATCACGCCGGTGCCGGGCGGCGTCGGGCCGATGACGATCGCCTGCCTGATGGTCAACACCGTCCGCGCGGCCTGCGCCATCGCCGGGTTGCCGGCGCCGGCGGTCTGATTGAACCTTCGCGTCGGGTGGGACGACGAAGGTGCATAAGGAAAGCGATGAAACGCTTTACAGCAGCGGTCTTGGTTCTGGTGGCATTCGCCTCGCAAGCGAACGCGCAGCCGGCGAATTCGCCGTTGGCAGGCGGAACGCGTCTAGCAAGCAGCAACAAAAAGCCCGGCGAAAGCCGGGCCGTGTTCAACCGATCGATCCGGTTCAGTTGTTCCAGGCGAAGGCGACCTTATCGAGGCTCTTTTCGCCGAACCGCTCCGAGGAGCGCGCCACGGCCTTGCCGCCGAGCGCCTTGTAGAACTCGACCGCCGGATCGTTGTCGGACAGCGCCCAGACCACGAGGCTCTTCAGCCCGCTCTGCGCCAGATCGCGGCGCGCCGAGGTGAACAGCCGGCGGCCGAAGCCCAGGCCCTGATACTCCGGGCGCAGATAGAGCTCGTAGATCTCGCCGTCGTAGAACAGGCTGCGTGCGCGGTTGCGGCCGTAGTTGGCGTAGCCGGCGACCTTGTCGCCGAAGGCGAGGATGGAGATGCGGCTGCCTTTGCGAATCGCGCTGTCCCACCAGTCGGGACCGCGGCGCGTCACCAGCTTTTCCAGTTCGATGCCGGGGATGACGCCCTGATAGGCACCGCGCCACGCCTCATCGTGGGTGTCGGCGACCGCCGCGGCGTCGGACGCCTTGGCGCGGCGAATCTCGATGAGGACAGTGCTCATGTGGGAATATGAGCAAGCGATTCCGTTGCCTTCAAGTCCTACGTTTAACCAACGAGTTCACGATGTGGATTACTGCCGTCCAGTGTCCCAAGACAAGACACAGGGGGTTGAGCAAACCGCAGGGCCTGTCTGGGTTTGCGCGGGATGTGGCGGCGATGACACGTGGCCGGCGCGAAATTGCTGTGCGGACTCCTGATGATGCTGGCGTTCGGCGTTGAATCGGCGCGCGCGCAAAATTCGCTCGGTCCACAGGGTCCGGAAGCAGGGAGTGATTCGCCGGCAGACCTGGCTCATTCCGGCACAGGATCGCAGCACGTTGATGTGGACAACGCGTGTTTCGGCCGCCCGGCGCCGGGCCGTTTCCGCTCGCGGTGATCAATCACGGCTCGACGCAGAACGCGCTGCAGCGCGCGCAGTACCGCACACCGGAATACCGCGCGCTGACCGAATGGCTGGTGGCGCACGGCTATGCGGTCGCGGTGCCGCAGCGTCCCGGCCACGGCAAGACCGGCGGTACCGTATGACGAGAGACCAGGGCGGCTGCGCCAACGCCGACTATCCGCAAGGCCGGGCTCGGCACCGCGGCGTCGATCGCGGCGGCGATCGATTACATGACCCATCAGCCGTTCGTGCGAAAGACCGGCGTGCATCGCCATCGGCCAGTCGGCCGGCGGCTGGGGCGTGCTGGCGCTGGCGAGTCAGCACTATCCGCCGCTCAAGGCGGTGGTCGCCTTCGCGCCGGGGCGGGGCGGCCGCGTCGACGGCGAGGCCGACCGCAACTGTGCGCCCGACCGGCTGGTCGCCGCGGCGCGCCAGTTCGGCGAGAAGACCCGCATCCCGTCGCTTTGGATCTATGCCGAGAACGACAGCTATTTCGCGCCCGGACCTGTCGAGGCGGCTGGTCGACGCCTATCGGCTGGCCGGCGGTCGCGCCGAGTATCACCTGCTGCCGCCGGTCGGCAGCGACGGCCACAACCTCGATCGACGATCCGGACGCCGAGAAGCGTTGTGGGCGCCGCTGCTGGAGAAGTTTCTTGAAGGAGCGCTGACGTGTCCAGGGCGGGTCAGACCGCCACGGCTTCCTTGCTCCGCTCCTGCCTCTTGCGGTCGGTCGGGTCGAGCAGCTTCTTGCGCAGCCGGATCGACTTCGGCGTCACCTCGACCAGCTCGTCGTCCTCGATGTAGGCCAGCGCCTTTTCCAGGATCATGCGGATCGGCGGGGTCAGCCGCACCGCCTCGTCCTTGCTGGTGGTGCGGATGTTGGTGAGCTGCTTGCCCTTGAGCAGGTTGATCTCAAGGTCGTTGTCGCGGGTGTGCTCGCCGACGATCATGCCGCGATAAATCTTCCAGCCCGGCTCGATCATCATCGGGCCGCGGTCTTCGAGCTTGAACATGGCGTAGGCGACCGCCTCGCCCTTTCGTTGGAAATCAGCACGCCGTTGCGGCGGCCGGCGATGTCGCCCTTGTGCGGCGCGTAGGCGTGGAACAGCCGGTTCATGATCGCGGTGCCGCGGGTGTCGGTCAGAAGCTCGCCCTGATAGCCGATCAGGCCGCGGGTCGGGGCGTGGAACACCAGCCGGACCCGATGGCCGCCCGAGGGCTTCATCTCGATCATCTCGGCCTTGCGCTCCGACATCTTCTGCACGACGACGCCGGAATGGATCTCGTCGACGTCGATCACGACCTCTTCGATCGGCTCTTCCAGCTCGCCCGTTGTCGTTGCGGCGGAGCAGCACCTTGGGCCGCGACACCGACAGCTCGAAGCCCTCGCGGCGCATCGTCTCGATCAGGATGCCGAGCTGCAATTCGCCGCGGCCGGCGACCTCCATCGAATCCTTGTCGTCGGATTCGCGGACGCGCAGCGCCACGTTGCCCTCGGCCTCGCGCAGCAGCCGGTCGCGGATCATGCGGCCGGTGACCTTGCTGCCTTCGGTGCCGGCGAGCGGCGAATCGTTGACGCGGAACGTCATGGCGAGCGTCGGCGGGTCGATCGGCTGCGCGTGGATCGGCGTCTCGATCGACGGGATCGCAGATGGTGTGGGCGACGGTGGCCTCCGGCAGGCCGGCGAGGGCGACGATGTCGCCGGCCTCCGCCTCTTCGACCGGAACGCGCTCCAGTCCGCGGAAGGCCAGCACCTTGGTGATGCGGCCGGTCTCGACCAGCTTGCCGTCGTAGTCGAGCACCTTCACGGCCTGGTTCGGCTTGATCGAGCCCGAGCTGATGCGGCCGGTGACGATGCGGCCGAGATAGGGGTTGGCCTCCAGGATGGTGCCGAGCAGCCGGAACGGCCCTTCCTCGACCGTCGGCTGCTTGACGTGGCGCAGCACCAGATCGAACAGCGGCTTCATGCCGTCGTCGTGCGAGCCGTCGAGGCTGGTCGCCATCCAGCCGTGCTTGGCCGAGCCGTAGAGGATCGGGAAATCGAGCTGCTCGTCGGTGGCGTCGAGCGCCGCGAACAGGTCGAACACCTCGTTGACCACCTCGACCGGGCGGGCGTCGGGGCGGTCGACCTTGTTGATCACGACGATGGGCTTCAATCCCATCTTCAGCGCCTTGGAGACCACGAACTTGGTCTGCGGCAGCGGGCCTTCGGCGGCGTCCACCAGCACCAGCGCGCCGTCCACCATGTTGAGGATGCGCTCGACCTCGCCGCCGAAATCGGCGTGGCCGGGGGTGTCGACGATGTTGATGCGGGTGTCGTGCCAGAGGATCGAGGTCGCCTTGGCGAGGATGGTGATGCCGCGCTCGCGCTCCAGATCGTTGGAATCCATCGCCCGCTCGGCGACCTTCTGGTTCTCGCGGAAGGATGCCGGACTGCTGCAGCAGACGGTCGACCAGCGTGGTCTTGCCGTGGTCGACGTGGGCGATAATGGCGACGTTGCGAAGATTCATTGGGTTCCGAAAGGCTGCGCGGGCCATCGGGCCCGCGGAAGTTGCCGGACTTGGCGCCATGTGGGCGCCGACTGGGTGCTGTTGCGGCGCAATATAGCCATGGAACGCCGGGAAGCAACCGCGGTTTGCTATGTTCTATGGTGTTTAACGCCGACTGGTAAAAGGAGTTTCCGATGGCTCAGAAGCTGACCGGGCCGGCCCGGGCCGATGCCCTCAAGAAGCTGTCCGGCTGGAGCGAGGTGTCCGGCCGGGACGCCATCACCCGGAAGTTCGTGTTCAAGGACTTCAACCAGGCGTTCGGCTTCATGACCCGAGCGGCACTGATCGCCGAGAAGATGGACCACCATCCGGAGTGGTTCAACGTCTACAAGAACGTCGAGGTCACCCTGTCGACCCATGACGCCGGCGGCGTCACCGAGCTCGACGTCAAGCTGGCCGGCGAGATGGACAAGCTGGCAGGCGGCTGAGGCCGCCTTGCCGCCGCCGTCTTCGATATCCATCTGAACCCTGATGAATCCGGAGCCCGCCATGCCGATCGCGGATGCCACCATGAATGACGACGAGCGCATCAAGCGCGACGAGGCGACCGTGCTGGCGCAATTCTGGCGCAAGCTCGGCTCGTTCGCGGCGAAGGTGCCGTTCGCCGAGGATCTGCTCACCGTCTATTACTGCGCCTTCGACCGCACCACGCCGACCTATGTCCGCGTCGCGCTGATGGCCGCGCTCGCCTATTTCATCGACCCGTTCGACATCATCCCTGACGTGCTGCCGATCATCGGCCTGACCGACGACGCCGCCGTGCTGGCCGGCGCCATCAAGCTGGTCTGGGACAAGATCAAGCCCGAGCACCGCGACGCCGCCCGCGCCGCGCTCGAGCGGATGGAGAAGGCGGCGAAGGGCTAAGAGTTCGCTCTGGCCGCGACAAACGCAAGCACGTGGCCATCGGGATCGCGCATGCAGGCGTCTCCACCTTCCAGAATGAGCCGTGTCGACCGCGGATCGTCCATCGCGGCAACCTCGGCGATGACGTTGGGATTTTGGTAGCAGAGCAATTCGAGATGCGGCGCCGCGCCGGTTGGGGACGCCAAGCTCGTCACTTCGACGACAGCGCCGTCGAGATCGTCAAGCCGCTCCTGCTCACTCCCTCGATTGACCTGCCTGCTCAGAACAATAAATCCCAGCTCTTGATAGAACGCGACCGACCGCGCCGTATTCGCGACGGTGATTGCGGAATGATCGATGCCGAGAAACGTCCCAGGCCTGCTGTCGCCCCAAGCCGGCGGCCGCGCGTCGTCGGGAAACCACAGCAGTTCGAGAGGGTGTCCCTCGGGGTCACGAAACTTGAACGCGGTCACGCCGCCTGATGCTGGCGGTAACGTCTGCGGCCCGGCCCGGGAGATCGGAATCCAGCCTTGGCAACCGGAAAGCTTCTGCATTGCCTTGTCGATGTCCGATACGACGATGGCAAAATGCTGGAACGCCGTGCTGTTCGCAGGCGCGAGAATGCGCGATGCCGACTTGGTTGGGACCAGTTCGATGGACTGCTCGCCGAGCATCAGGTCTCGCGGCGACGACGACGTGCAGCCGAACGCCGTCCGGTAGAACGCCGCCGTTGCCGCAACATCGCGGCACACCAATTGAATCGCCGCGATCCGTGCGCCGCTGATCCGAGTGCCATTCATGGGAATGGCAGCCCGCGCCGGTTGAGGAAGATCGAATAGAGCGTCTGCGATCCGCCGATGAACAGACGGTTCCGGGATGGGCCGCCGAATTTGAGATTCGACACGCGGTACGGCACCAGGACCTTTCCGAGCAGATCGCCGGCGGGCGAAAGGCAATGCACTCCATCCGCCGCGCTCGACCAGACGTTGCCGTCCTCATCGACGGTCATGCCGTCGCAATAGCCTGGCTCGATCTTCGCAAAAATCCCGCCGCCCGACAGCTTGCCGTCCGCTCCGACGTCGAACACGCGGATGAACTGCTTCGGGTTGTCGGTGGTCTGATCGCCGGTTTCGGCGACGTACAGCCGGGATTCGTCCGGCGAAAAAGCGAGCCCGTTCGGACCGTCGAAATCGGCCGCGGCGATGCGAAGGTCGCCGCTCGCGGGATCGAAGCGATAGAGCGCCGGCGGCTGCTCCGATTTCTGCCGTCCGCCTTCGTAATCGTTGGAGATGCCGTAAAGCGGATCGGTGAACCAGACGGTGCCGTCGGATTTGACTGCCACGTCGTTCGGAGCGTTCAGCCGCCGGCCGTCATGGCGGTCGACCAGCGTCACAACGCGGCCATCGTGTTCGGTGCGGTACAGACAGCGGCCTCGATGCGAGCACGAGATCAGTCGCCCCTGCCGATCACGCGTCTGGCCGTTGGTGTAATTGGACGGCTCGCGATAGATCGACACACCGTCGGCCTCGGACCAGCGCATGATGCGGTTTCGCGGCAGGTCCTCGAACAACAGACAATTCCAGTCGCCCATCCAGACCAGACCTTCGATCCAACGGAATCCGGTGGCGAGCTGTTCGAGCGAGGCATTGCCCAGGATGTAATGGCGAAAGCGCGGATCGACGATCTCGAAGCCATCCATCGCCGTCACTCGAACCGGCAGGGCGTGATGCGCTCTCGCCGCGTGTCGAACTGCACGACCATCAGCACCGCGGGCTGATCGCCTGCCGTCCCGGAGCAATGGCCGGTCCGGCCATCCTTCTCGATACAGCCCTGGTCCTCGCCGAACGAGATGTCGCCCGGCCCCATCTCGACGCGTTCGCCATCCATCGACTCGACCCACCACCGGCCGGACAGCGGGATGATCCATTGCGGGGCGGGATTCTCATGCCAAGTGCCGACCCAGCCGACCGGCTGCACCGTCACCAGGACTGTCATGCCGTCGTGGTGCTTGCGGCCCTGCCATTGTGGATCGGCCGGGGGCTGCATCGATTTCAACTCGAACGCGGTCATCATGCAGCGCTTCTGCCGGCTGATGCCCTGCGGATCGGTGTAGAGATGCCAATAGGGCACCGTCGGCTTGTCTGCCGTTGTCATCGCTCGGCTCCGGTCCGGTGCGTGGCGTAGGGGTGCGTGGACGCGAACGGCGCGTGAAGAAAATGCGACGCCGAACCGGCGTTCGGTCCAAGCGCGAGCATCAGAAAGCCGCCGGCGACCGCGACGTTCTTCAGGAAATCCCAGAACACCTCACGGCCGGCGCTTTGGCCTTTCAGCCGGAAATCCCGCTGCCGCCAGAATTGCTTCCACAGCAGCGCCGTCACGGCGCAATAGCCCGCCAGAACGAACGCCGCAAAGCGGTCCGCGATGCCGGTAAGAACCCCAAGCGACATCACCACCTCGACCAGGAAGCCTGCGACGATCAATCCTCGGGCCACGCTCCGGTTGGGCGCGGCCTCGCTGGCTTGAGCTGTGCAGAGGCGAAAGTTGAGCAGCTTGTCCAATGCGCTGAACGGCAGAAACAGCAGAACGAGCGACAGCCGCGCCAGGAACGTGATCAAAATCGCAACGCTCATGGCTCGATCGTCCGGCGGAGAAATGCCCTGCCCGGACGCTAACTCGCAGGAAACGCTTTCGTTTCGGCCGTGGACATTAAGAAAGATACAGGGACGGGAACCGGCGGTCGAAGCGCCGACTTCCCCCTGCAGCCTTCCTCAGATCCAGGATCCGTCGTGCCCCGGGACCACTATGACGTCATCATCGTCGGCTCCGGTCCCGGCGGCGCCACCATGGCCTGGAGGCTCGCCCAGACCGGCAAGCGCATCCTGCTGATCGAGCGCGGCGATTACCTCCCACGCGAGCGCGAGAACTGGGACACCGACGAGGTGTTTCGCAAGGCGCGCTATCAGGCCGACGAGACCTGGATGTCGTCGTCGGGCGACCGCTTCAAGCCGGGCCTGCATTACTTCGTCGGCGGCAACTCGAAGGTGTATGGCGCGGCGCTGTTTCGGCTCCGCGAAACCGATTTCGCGGGCGTCCGCCATCCTGACGGCATCACACCGGAATGGCCGGTGAAGTATGACGTGTTCGAGCCCTACTATCAGGCTGCCGAAGACCTGTTTCAGGTACACGGCGCTCGCGGCGAGGACCCGACCGAGCCGCGCTGGACCAGACCTTATCCGCGTCCTGCCGTTACGCACGAACCGCGCATCCAGCAATTGTCGGAAGGGCTCACGCGTGAAGGATTGCATCCGTTCCATCTTCCACTGGGCGCGCTGATGGATGAAGACGGCAGAGGCGGCACGCTGCCGCACTCGCCGCTGCTGCGCTGCGATCCGTTCGACGGCTATCCGAGCCTCACCAACGGCAAGGCCGACGCGCAGATCATGTGCGTCGACCCGGCGCTGAAGCAGCATCCAAATCTCACGCTGCTGACCAACGCGTATGTGGAGAAGGTGCTGACCTCTCCGAGCGGGCGGAGCGCAACCGGAGTCGAGGCCATCATCGGCGGTGCGCGTCACGAGCTGACGGCTGACCTCGTCATCGTCGCCTGCGGGGCGCTATCCTCGGCGCTGCTGTTTCTGCGGTCGGCAAACGACGCCCATCCCGGCGGTCTCGCCAACGCATCCGGCCAAGTGGGGCGCAACTACATGCGCCACAACAATGCGGTGGTGCTTGCGATCTCGAAGAGCCCAAACCCGACGCAATTCCAGAAAACGTTGGGCCTCAACGACTTCTATCATGGCCGCGATTTGAGTCCGGCCAACGATTGGGAGTTTCCGCTTGGCCATATCCAGATGGTCGGCAAATCGGACGGCGCGCAAATCGAAGCCGAGGGCATGCCGGCGTTCCTGCAATGGTTGCCGAACCAACCGTTCGATTGGATCGCCCGACACGCCATCGATTTCTGGCTGACCTCGGAAGACCTGCCGCGCCCGGACAACAGGATCTTCTACAGCGGCGGACAGGTGCATCTCGATCTGACCCAGACCAACATGGAGGGACATCGCCGTTTGCGCGACAAGCTCCGCGATATTTGCGACAAGGTGGACATTCATCCTCACCTGATCGACCGCACCCTCTATCTCGGGCAGAACACCCCGATCGGCGGCACCGCGCATCAGGCGGGCACCATGCGATTCGGCACCGATGCGGAATCCAGCGTGCTCGATCTGAATTGCAAAGCCCACGAGCTGGATAATCTCTACGTCGTGGACGCGAGCTTTTTTCCCTCCATCGGAGCGGTGAATCCGACGCTCACCATCATTGCGAACTCTCTGCGTGTCGCTGAGATCATAGCCGCCCGGCTGACGTGAGCCGGATGATCACACCCGCAACACCACCTTGCCCATCACCTTGCGTGCGGCGATGTCCTTCAGCGCCTGCGCCGCCTCGGCCAGCGGATAGGCCGCATGCACATGCGCGCTGAGCTTGCCCTCGGCGCACCAGCGCACGCAGCTCGGCCATGTTGGCGCGATGCGCGGCCGGCTCGCGCTCGGTCCATGAGCCCCAGAACACGCCGCGGACGTCGCAGCTTTTCAGCAGCACCAGGTTGAGCGGCAGCTTCGGGATTTCGCCCGGCGGCGAAGCCGACCACCAGATAGCGTCCGTACCAGGCGAGCGAGCGCAGCGCCGGCTCGGCGTAGTGGTCGCCGATCGGGTCGTACACCACGTCGATGCCGTGCTCGCCGCCGAGCTTCTTCAATCCGTCGCGCAGATCGCCGCTGGCGTAGTTCACGCCGTCGTCGGCGCCGTGCTGCTTGGCGAACGCGAGCTTGTCGTCGGACGAGGCGCAGGCGATCACGCGGGCGCCCATCAGCTTGCCGAGCTCGACCGCGGCGAGGCCGACGCCGCCCGAGGCGCCGAGCACCGCCAGCGTCTCGCCGCGCTTGCAGTTCGGCGCGATCCTTCAGCGCGTAATAGGAGGTGCCGTAGGTGACGATCAGGCCGGCGGCGCGTTCGGCGTCGAGGCCGTCGGGCATCTTGATCAGCCGCTCGGCCGCGACCGCGAGCTTCTCGCGCGCCGCGCCCCAGCGCGCATAGCCGATGACCCGGTCGCCCACCGCGAAGCCCTCGACGCCCGGGCCGACGCTTTCGATCCGGCCGGCGAACTCCGCGCCCGGCGAGAACGGGAACTCCGGCTTGTACTGGTATTTGCCGGCGATGATCAGCAGATCGAAGAAGTTCAGCGCCGCCGCCTCGACCCGCACCACGGCCTGTCCAGGCCCGGCGACCGGGTCGGGCAGGTCGCCGATGGTGAGGTCGTCCGGGCTGCCGGAGCGGGTGCAGAGCAGGGCTTTCATGGTCTGAGCGTTCCAGGTTCCATATGGGTTCTCGCAGAGTGCGGCCCCGATCCAACCCCAAAGCCCGGCGGGGCTGCCATCCGGCGTTCGTCCCATTGCCGATTTTGCCCTTTTTTCGCTTATACTTGCGCCGACTGGGGGGCGCCCGTCCGCCCGATGCGAGAGGTCCGATGAGGCTGACACCGAACCGACTTGCGCCGCTGCCTGCTGCTGGCGGCCGTCACCGTGCTGTCACTGCTGCCGCCGCAGGCGCTGCGCGCAGCCGGCCAAGCCGCCGGCCAATCCGACCGCGCAGGCGACCTTGCTCGGCCAGTACGGCGACTGGGGCGCCTATACGGCGATCGCCCGGCGGCCAGAAGGTCTGCTTCGCGCTGGCGAAGCCGACCTCGTCGGTCGACATCCCGCCGAACCGCCGCACCGCCGCCAACGCGGTCTATCTGTTCATCTCGACGCGGCCGGCCGAGAAGGTCAGCAACGAAATCTCGATCCTGGTCACCGGCTACGTGTTCAAGCCGAATTCCGAGGCGAGCGTCGCCGTCGGCGGCGCGAACTTTCCCGATGTACACCCAGAACGACGGCGCCTGGGTCAAGAACGCGGCCGAAGAGGCCAAGCTGATCGACACCATGCGCAAGGGCGCCGACGTGGTGATCAAGGCCACGACCTCGCGCGGCACCCAGACCACCGACACGTTCTCGCTCAAGGGCATTGCCCAGGCGATCGATCGGGCGGCGCAGGAGTGCAAGTAGGGCTGACGCGTGATTGCGCTGGCTGGCTGCATCTGGCTGCGGTGCGATCTGAGCCCCATTTATGCTAGAGCACGCGCGAAACCGCGCGCGGATGAACGCATGACCGCCGTTCTTGAAACCGACATCGCGCTCGAAAAGACCCCGCTCGAGCGCTACGTGCCGCCGGCGAAGCCCTCGCTGGTCGGGCTGACGCGCGCGGCGCTGGCCGAGGCGCTTGGCGCCATCGGCGTTGCGCCGTCGCAGCAGAAGATGCGGGTGCAGCAGCTCTGGCACTGGATCTACGTGCGCGGCGCGCAAGAGCTTCAGCCAGATGACCAGCGTGTCGAAGGAGCTGCACGCGATCCTCGATCGGCATTACACGCTGGCGCGGCCGGAGGTCGTGGCCGAGCAGGTCTCGCGTCGACGGCACCCGCAAGTGGCTGCTGCGCCTGCCGGGCGAGCATCGAGGGCGAGCGGCCGCACGAGGTCGAGTGCGTCTACATCCCGGAAAGCGATCGCGGCACCTTGTGCGTCTCCAGCCAGGTCGGCTGCACGCTGACCTGCTCGTTCTGCCACACCGGCACGCAGCGCCTGGTCCGCAACCTCACGCCGGGCGAGATCGTCGGCCAGGTCATGGTGGCGCGCGACCGGCTCGGCGACTTCATCGGCATGGAGCGCGCGCAAGGCGTCGGCCTGCCGACCGGCGGCGAGCGCTGCATCTCCAACATCGTGATGATGGGGATGGGCGAGCCGCTCTACAATTTCGAGGCGGTGCGCGACGCGCTCGCCGTGGTGCAGGACGGCGACGGCCTCGCCATCTCCAAGCGCCGCATCACGCTGTCGACCTCCGGCGTGGTGCCGATGATCGAGCGGGCCGGCGCCGAGATCGGCGTCATGCTGGCGATCTCGCTGCACGCGGTGCGCGACGAGCTGCGCGACAAGCTGGTGCCGCTCAATCGCAAATATCCGATCGCGGAATTGCTCGAGGCCTGCCGCAACTATCCCGGCGTGTCGAACGCGCGCCGCATCACCTTCGAATACGTCATGCTGAAGGGCGTCAACGATTCGCTCGAAGACGCCAAGGCGCTGGTGCGGCTGCTCAAGGGCATCCCGGCCAAGATCAATCTGATCCCGTTCAACCCCTGGCCCGGCAGCCAGTACGAATGCTCGGACTGGGACCAGATCGAGAAATTCTCCGAGATCGTGTTCAACGCCGGCTACGCCTCGCCGGTGCGCACGCCGCGCGGCCGCGACATCCTCGCCGCCTGCGGCCAGCTCAAGAGCGCGACCGAGAAGCTCTCGCGCCCGCGAGCGGCTGGCGCTGCGCGCCATGGCGATGACGGATTGAGTTTCACCCCATGATCATCGGCCGCCTGCTGATGCGCCTTGCTGCTCGTGCCGCTCGGCGGCTGCATCGCGATCTGCGTCGCCATGACTGTTGTGATGGTGGCGCGACTGGAACCGGTTCGCGGCGCTGACCGGCGACGACTGCAGCGGTTTGATGGCGTTTCGTCGTCGTCGGGCCGATGCTGGCGGTCGCGATCGGGCGTTCATGCTGCTGCCGGCGATGCTCGGCGGCGCTGATCGCGGAGGCGTTCGCGATCCGCTCGTGGATCTACCACGCGATCTGCGGCGGGCTGTCGGCGCTGGTCAGCCTCGTGTCGATCGGCGCGCTCGACAAGGACTACGATCTGACCGACGAGCCGCTGATCGCGGTCGGCGCCGGCATCGCCGCCGGCTTCGCCTATTGGGCGGTCGCCGGCTGGAGCGCCGGCTTCTGGAAGCCGGTGTTCGCGCAGCCGCAGCCGCTGCCGCCACCCGCCGCGCCGCCCCCGCTGCCGCCGCACGCCCCATAAAAAAGTCGCCGGGCGTTGGCCCGGCGATAAGTCGGCAGGATAGCTCAGTCAGAACCAATCAGCGCCGCGGTTCTTCCGCGCGCGCGGCGCCGCCTTCGAGCCGCTCGGCGAAGGCCGCGATGGTCTTGGCGTAGACCATGGCCTTGTTCCAGCCCTGATCGCCTCGAAATTCGGATCGCCTTCGTTCCAGCGCTGGCCGCGCTGCCAGCCGTAGCCCTTGAGATAGTTCGCGGTCGAGGCGAGCACGTCCGGCACGCTGTGCACCAGATCGCGGCGGCCGTCGCCGTCGAAATCGACCGCGTATTTGTAATAGGCCGACGGCAGGAACTGGGTCTGGCCGAAATCGCCGGCCCAGTCGCCGTGCATCTCGGCGGGCGTCAGGTCGCCGCGGTCGACGATGCGGAGCGCGTCGGTGAGCTGCGCCTGGAACATGTCGGTGCGGCGGCAGTCGAAGGCGAGCGTCGCCACCGAGCGGATCACTTCTTTCTTGCCGACGCTGACGCCGAAGTCGGTTTCCAGACCCCAGATCGCGACGATCACCGCGCCCGGCACGCCGAACTGCTGCTCGACCTTGCGCAGCACCGGAGCGTGGATCTGCAGGAGCCGCAGGCCCTTGGTCATGCGGTCGCGCGAGATCATGCGGCCGGAGAATTCCTCGAAGGTCTGCTTGAACACGCCCTGGCGCTTGTCGGCGGCGAGCACCGATTCGGATCGAGCGTCACGCCGTTGAGCGCGCTCAGGCCCCGCGGCGAGACGCCCTTGGCCGCGGCGTCCTTCTTGAACTCGGCGAGGAAGGCGTCGAACCCGCCCGGCGGATTGCAGGTGGCGGCGAGCGCCGGCGCGGCGAGCATGGATGACAGGACAATTGCCGCGGAAAGCACTTTGACCAATCGCATTGTTGCCTCGCATCGGAAAATTACGTTGCGTTCAGATGTAACGGAACGGCCATGCCGGCGAGTAGCGCGATCATGCGATGAGGTTAAGGCGCGCGGTTAATCGATACGGTTGACGCGCGGACGGCCCGCGAACGCGGCACTGTGCCGCCATTTTCGCCGTCGCGCAGTCTGGCCTCGGCGCTGATGGCGGGCCTACAATCGGGCGATGTCAGCACAGGAGGCAGGGATGCGGATGCTCCGGTCCACGATTGTCCTGGCGGCGCTCGCGTTGCCGCTGACCGGCCGGCGCGGCGCAGGCCCAGACCAAGATCACCGTCGGCAAGATCACCAGCGGCAGCGGCTTTCACATCCCGAGCTATGTCGCGATGGAGCAGGGCTTCTATCAAAGCCGAAGGTCTCGACGCGAGCTTCATCACCCTCGCCGGCCGCGCGCTGGTGACGGCAGGGCTTACGGGCAGCATCGATTTCATCCCGATCCCGTCGGGCGGCGCGCAGGCCGCGCTGAGCGGCGCCGAGATCCGCTACGTGGTCGGCGAGTCGCTCAAGTCGCACTGGCTGATCGTTTCGCGGCCCGACATCGCCAAGCCCGAGGACCTTCGCGGCAAGACGCTCGGCTTATGGCCGCGCCGGCTCCGCCGACTACGACGAGGGCGCCGCCGTGATGCTGCGCGTGTTCAAGATGGAGGTCGGCAAGGACTACAAGGTGATCTCGTTCCAGGGCGAAAGCGAGCGCGTCGCCGGCGCTGCTCAACGGCGACGTCGACGCGATCCTGGTCTCGGTGCCGAACGCGCCGCAAGGCGCTTGAGCGCCGGCATGAAGGTGCTGGTGCGGGTCAGCGACTACATCCAGCGCGCCGGCGGCTCGTTCTGGACGCGCAAGGAGTTCGTCGACCAGCATCCCGACACGGTGAAGAAGTTCATCCGCGCCATCGCCCGCGGCGTGATGTTCTATCGCGACAACAAGGCCGGCTCGTTCGCCTCGCTCAAGGAGCACCTCGGCATCGACAACGACAAGGACGCCGGCATCGTCTGGGAGGAGACCCACAACACCTTCGGCGCCGAGCTTCCGCCCGAGAAAGTTCCGCGAAATCTTCGAGTCGCGCCGCGCAGGACATGATCGCCGCCAAGCAATGGGCGCCGGACAAGCCGCTGCCCGATCCGGAGCAGTTCCTGATGCGCGATCTGCTCGACCCGACGCTCAAGGACATGAACTACGTGCCGACCAAGCTCGACGCCCCGACGCACTGAGGTATAGGCTTTAAGGAAACCGCCGGCGAAAGGCGGAGCCCGGGAGGAGATGCCATGACAGATTGTGCGGACGGCCGCTTTGGCGGCCATTGCGGTTTTGCTGTCCGCCACGGCGCAGGATCGCGGCGCAGGCGCAAACCAAGATCACCGTCGGCAAGGTGGTCGGCGGCGTCGGCCTGCACATCCCGAGCTACATCGCGATGGACAAGGGCTTCTTCAAGGACGAAGGCCTCGACGCGCGCTTCGTCGAGCTCGCCGGCAGGCCGCTGATGACGGCGGGGCTGACCGGCAACGTCGACTTCATCCCGATCCCCTCCGGCGGCGCGCAGGCGGTGCTGAAGGGCGCGCAACTGCGCTACATCGTCGGCCAGTCGCTGAAGCCGCAATGGATCATCGTCGCCAAGCCGGAGATCAAGAAGGTCGAGGACCTCAAGGGCAAGACGCTGGGCTATGCCCGGGTCGGCGCCGCCGACTACGACGAAGGCGCGACCACGCTGGAGCGCTTCTTCAACATGAAGGTCGGCCGCGACTACAAGGTGATCCAGTTCCAGGGCGAGCCGGAGCGCATCGCCGCGCTGTCGAACGGCGACATCGACGGCGCGCTGGTGTCGGTGCCGCGCGCCTACCAGGCCAAGCAGGCCGGCTTTACCGTGCTGATCCGCACCGGCGACTATCTGCCGCGCGCCGGCGGCACGTTCTGGTGCACCGAGGCGTTCTTCCAGAAGAATCCCGAGACGGTGAAGAAGTTCATCCGCGCCATCGCCAGGGGCGTGATGTACTACCGCACCAACAAGGAAGGCTCCTACGCCACCATGAAGCAGCACCTCGGCGTGCAGAGCGACGAGGAGGCGGGCGTGCTGTGGGACGAGTTGCACGACACGTTCGCGGCCGAGCTGCCGGCCGATCTCTACCGCGAGATATTCGAATCGCGCCGGCTCGACATGATCGCCGCGAGCGAATGGCCGAAGGACAAGCCGCTGCCCGACCCGGAGCAGTATCTGGCGCGCGACATGCTGGACGGCGACGCTGAAGGCGATGAACTACGTGCCGGCCAAGCTGGAGCCGGCGAAGAAGTAGTTCGGAAGCACCGTCGTGCCGCCGTTGGTTCCAGCGCCCGCGCCGAGACCTATTTCTTGACCAGCGAGCACTCCGGATTGGGCGGGCCGAACGCTTCGTCGCCCTTGATGTGCGCCAGCACCTTGTAATAGTCCCACGGCGCCTTCGACTCCTCCGGCGTTTTCACCTGCACCAGCACGAGGTCGTGGACCATCAGGTTGTCGTCGCGAAGCTTGCCGTTGCGCGAGAAGAAGTCCTCGACCGGCATCTCCCGCATCTTGGCGGCGACCTTGAGCGGCTCGTCGGTGCCGGCGGCCTTGATCGCCTTCAGATAGTGCGTGATCGACGAATACACGCCGGCCTGCCACATGCTCGGCATCTTCTGCATCTTGTCGAAGAAGCGCTTCGACCAGGCGCGGGTCTTGTCGTCCATGTCCCAATAGAACGAGGTGGTCAGCACCAGCCCCTGCGCGGTCTTCAAGCCGAGCGCGTGGATGTCGTTGATCAGCACCAGCAGGCCGGCCAGTTGCTGACCGCCCTTGATGACGCCGAACTCGCCGGCGAGCTTGACCTCGTTGGTGTTGTTGGGCGGGCCGCCGGCGATGCCGATCACCTTGGCCTTCGAGGCCTGTGCCTGCAGGATGAAGGAGGACAGCTCCTGAGCCGCGAACGGCGGATTGACCGAGCCGACCACCTTGCCGCCATTCGCCTCGATCACCTCCGAGGCGTCCTTCTGCAGCGAATGACCGAACGCGTAGTTGTCGGTGATGAAGAACCAGCTGTCGCCGCCGCGCTTGGTGATCTCCCTGGCGGTGCCGACCGCCAGCGCGTGGGTGTCGAACACCCATTGGATCGCATACGGCGTGCAGAACTTGCCGTGGAAGTCGGCCGTCCCGGTGGCGTGCACGATCAGCAGCTTCTGTTTTTCCTTGGCGACGTTCTGCACCCCGAGCCCGACCGAGGACACCGGCACGTCAACGATCACGTCGACCTGCTCGGTGTCGTACCAGCGCCGCGCGATGCCGGCGCCGATGTCCGGCTTGTTCTGGGAGTCCGCCGAGATCACCTCGATCTTCTTGCCGAGCACGGTGCCGCCGAAATCCTCCACCGCCATTTGCGCGGCGGTGAGCGAGCCCTTGCCGGTCGGCGCCTCGGCCGCGCCGGACATGTCCGTCAGCACGCCGATCTTGACCACGTCGTCGGACACTTGGGCTGTTTGGGCCGTCGCGGCGGTGGCCGGCAGCGCAATGAGCATCAGGCTTGGCAGCAGCAGCGATCGCATTCCACGCATGACAAATCCTCCCGGCAGGGTTTTTGGCGGCGGTCGTTGGCGCCCAAGTGTAGTCCGATGCCGGATCGGATGGCTAGCGAGCGGACGGCGGCCCTTGATCCAGCGCCCCCCGCACCAGCGCGGCATAAAGCCATTCCGATGGGGTTCCGGGGCGGCGCCAGGCCCAGGCGGTCCAACAGATCCGGAGCCGTGTTGCGCGCGGCGAGACCGCGCAACAGCAACGCCAACCGTTGCCCCTGCGACGCCGACTTCAGCGTCTGCAGCGCCGGCAGCAGGCGCTGCTCGACCTCGGTGAAATCGCTGCCGAACGGAAACGGCGGCAGCAGGCCGGCGTCGGTGGCGGGCTTCAGCGCCCGCTCGATCGCGTCGGGCGTGTTGTCGCGCGCTGTCTCTGGCAAGCTCGAACGACCGTTCGATCTTGCCGGCATCCTTGGCCTGCCGCAGCAGCTCGTCCTGGAAGCGCGAATCCGTGATCGCCAGCATCGCGGCGATGACGTCGCGATCGGTTTTGCCGCGCAGGTCGGCGATGCCGTACTCGGTCACGATGATGTCGCGCAGATGGCGCGGGATGGTGGTGTGGCCGTAGCTCCAGCGGATGTTGGATTGGGTCTTGCCGTTGGCGGTGCGGCTGGCGCGCAGCATGATGACCGAGCGCGCGCCTTCCAGCGCGAACGCCTGCGCGACGAAATTGTATTGGCCGCCGACGCCGCTGACGATGCGGCCGTCGTCGAGGCCGTCGGACACCACGTCGCCGCAGCAAGGTCGCCATCATCGCGTCGTTGATGAAGCGCGCGTTGACGCGGGCGCGGCGCTTGGCGTCCTCGCCGCCGTAGAGTTCGTTGACGAAGGAGATCGACGTCATGCGGAATTTGTCGGCGACCTCGCGGCGGCATCTCGCGGAGCGCGCGATAGAACGCGCGCGAGCCGACGAAGAAGCCGGCGTGCAGCACCGCGCCGTCGACCTCGCGTTTGAGGATGCCGGCGCGGTAAAGGTCGAGCAGGCCTTCGACGAACATCTCGGTGCAGCCGTAGAGGCCGGCCTCGAACGGCGAGACGTGCGACGGCGGCGGGCGGACGCAGCCTCCGGCCGCAGACGCTCGAGCAGGTTGCGGAAATCCGACGGTGTTGCGGTGGCGCAGGATCAGCGCCTTGCGCGACGGCGTCGCCGAGCGAGCCGATGCCGATCTGCAAGGTGCCGCCGTCCGGCACGATGCTGGCGGCGTGCAGGCCGGCGGCGTAGTCGGCCAGCGCGATCGGCTCGCGCGGCGGCGCGAACAGCGGAAAATCCAGTCGCCGGATTGTCGAGCAGCAGATCGAACTCGTCCGCCGCGATGGCGGCGTCGCCGCCCATGAACGGCAGCTCGGAGTTGATCTCGCCGCAAAACAGAAAGTCGCGCGGCCCTGCGCGGCGCAGCGCCAGCAGATCGACGCGTGAGGTCGGGGTTGCAGCTCAGGCTGAACGGATGCGCGCTGTCGGTCGGCGCGATGCGCGACCAGTTGCGCGACGACGTTGACGCCGCGGTCGAGCACGCAGCCGAGCGCATGGGTGTAGTTCGCCGAGATGTAATGCTGCTGCGCGTAGGGCGAGCCGAGCCATTGCCCGGCCTCGAAGAAGAACTCGTTGACCGTGACGTTGGGCGGCACCGTGCCGGCGTGGATCGCCGTGGCGTAGTCCAGCGCCGGATAGCCGGCGAACACGCGCTGCGCGAACGGCTCCGACGAAGCGGCGCTCCAGCTCGCTCTTCGGCTTGCGGCGGCTCCAGCGTCAGCGCGGTGAAGATCGTCAGCTTGATCGAGCGGTCGGCCACGGCCTTGGCGTAGAGCGCGTTGGCGATGTGGTTGGCCTTGCCGAGGCCGAGCGGCAGCGCCAGCACGATGGTCTTGCCGACCCGCTCGACGATCGCGTCGGCCAGCCGCGCCGCATCGTCGAAGTGAGCCGGGCCGGCGCCCGTACGGTTCATTTCAAGCTGTCCCAGCCGGGATCGGGCTGGAAGCGCGGGCCGTATTTCGCGGCGAGGCGCGCCAGCGTGTCGCGCACGTCGGCGACGCCGCGCGTCCGCGCATAGTGCATCGGCCCGCCGCGGAACGGCGCGAAGCCGGTGGCGAAGATCATCGCGCCGTCGACGATCTCCTCGTCGGTCACGACGCCTTCGCGCAGGCAGGCCATGCAGACGTTGAGCATCGGCAGGATCAGGCGATCGGTCGTGTCCGGCGGCGGCGTTGCCGGCGTCATGCGGCTTGACCGCGTGGTCGTCCTTCCAGTCGTACAGGCCCTTGCCGGTCTTCTTGCCGAGCTCGCCCTTGGCGACCTTGTCCTTCAGCCATTGCGGCGGGTCGGGCAGATCGGGATTGCTGCTCTTCAGCATCTCGGCGACGTGCAGGCAGATGTCGAGGCCGACCTGGTCGGCCAGCTCGATCGGGCCCATCGGCATGCCGAAGTCCTCCGCGGCCTTGTCGATGGTTTCCTTCTTCATGCCCTCGTCGAGCATCACCATGGCTTCGAGCATGTACGGCGTCAGCGCGCGGTTGACCAGGAAGCCCGGCGCGCTCTTGACCGGCGCCGGCAGCCGGTCGATGCGGCCGAGGAAGGCGCGCGCGTCGGCCAGCACGTCGTCGGCGACCTTGTCGTGGCTGACCACCTCGACGAGCTGCATGCGCGACACCGGATTGAAGAAGTGGATGCCGACGAGCCGATCCGGCCGCTGCAGGCCCTCGCGCAACTGCTCGAGCGGAATGCTCGACGTGTTGGTGGCGAGGATCGCGCCGGGCTTCATCTTCGGCTCGATGCCGGCAAAGACCTTCTGCTTGAGGCCGAGGTTCTCCGGCACCGCCTCGATGATCAGGTCGGCGGATGCGACGCCTTCGCCCTTGAGATCGGGGATCAGGCGGTCGAGCGCGTCGCGCACCCTGCGGCGGTTGTCGCGGCCGATCTTGCCGTAGAGCTCGGCGGCGCGCTTGATCGCGCCGGCGAGCGGCTCCGGCTTCATGTCGGCGAGGCTGACGGTGAAGCCATGCCACGCGCACCACGCCGCGATGTCGCCGCCCATGGCGCCGGCGCCGATCACATGGATGCGGCGGCCGTTCCATTCGCCGTTGGCCAGGCCCTTGAGCTTCTCGCGCAGGAAGAACACGCGGACGAGATTTCGCGACGTTTCGGAGACCAGCAGCCGGGAGAAGGATTTGATCTCCTCCTTCTGCATGGCGTCGCGGTCGCCGCCGTGCGCGACCCAGAGATCGATCAGCGCATAGGGCGCGGGGTAGTCCTTCTTCGGCGCCTTCTTGGCGGCTTCGCTCCGCATCCGCGACGCGAGCAGGCTTCGCGCCGGGCCGGTGTCGAGCAGCCGGTCGAGCAGGCCTTGCCTGATGCGGCTTCAGCTCGCCGCTGACGGCATCCTTCACGGCGGCGCGGACATGGCGCTCCTGCGTCACCGCATCGACCAGGCCGAGCGACTTGGCCCGCCGCGCGCGCTCGGTCTTGCCGGTCAGCATCATGGTCATCGCCTGGACCGGGCTGATCAGGCGCGGCAGCCGCACCGTGCCGCCGAGGCCCGGATGCAGGCCGAGCAGCACCTCGGGAAAGCCGAAGCTCGCGTCGTCGATGGCGATGCGCTTGTCGCAGGCCAGCGCCAGCTCGAGTCCGCCGCCGAGGCAATAGCCGTGGATCACCGCGACGGTCGGCAGCGGCAGGCGGTCGAGCCGGTCGAGCATGGCGTGGCCGCGCGTCAGCAGCGCCTCGATCTGCGCCGTGTCGGTGATGCGGCGGAACTGCGCGATGTCGGCGCCGGCGACGAAGCCGCCAGGCTTGGCCGAGCGGATCACCAGCCCGCGCGGACGGTCGCGTTCGAGCTTGTCGAGCGCCAGCGTCGAGCTCGGTCAGCGTCTCGTCGTCCAGCGTGTTGGCGCTGGCGTCCTGCTTGTCGAACAGCAGCCAGGCGATGCCGTCCTCGTCGGTCCGCATCCGCCAATGCTTCCACGGCGATGCTTCATCGCGGGCCGCGCCGGCGGCGAACGGTCCGAGTTCGAGATCGCGCGGATCGAGGATGTCCAGGACGGGCTTTGGATGGGCTGCTTTGCTCATGCGTGGCGCCTCAAATCGCTTCGATCAGCATGGCGCCACCCTGGCCGCCACCGATGCATTCGGTGGCGATGCCGCGCTTCAAGCCGAGCCGCTTCATGGCGTTGACGAGATGCAGCACGATGCGGTTGCCGCTGGCGCCGACCGGATGGCCGGCGCCGATGGCGCCGCCATCGACGTTGAGCCGGTCGCGCGGGATGCTGCCGGCCGGGCCGTCGAGGCCGAGCGCATCGCGGCAGAATTCCGCGTCCTCCCAGGCCGCGAGACAGCCCAGCACCTGCGCGGCGAACGCCTCGTTCAGCTCCCACAGATCGATGTCGCCGAGGCTCAGGCTGATGCCGCTTCATCAGCGCGGTCGAGCAATAGACCGGGCCAAGGCCCATGACCGACGGATCGAGCGCCGACCACTCGCTGTCGACGATGACGGCCTTCGGCTTCAGGTTGTGCTTCTTCACCGCGTCCTCGGAGGCGAGGATGACCCACGACGCGCCGTCGGTGATCTGCGAGCTGTTGCCGGGCGTCACCTTGCCCCACGGCCGCTCGAACGCCGGCTTGAGCTTGGCGAGGCTATCGGCGCGTGCTGTCCGGCCGCACGCCGTCGTCGTGGTCGAACAGCGTGCCGTCGCGGGCGAAGGCCGGCTCGATCTCGTCCTTGAAGCTAGCCTTCCTTCTGCGCCTTGGCCAGCCGCTTCTGGCTCTCGGCGGCGTATTCGTCGGCCTGCCGCCGCGTGATGTGGAACAGATGCGACGACCAGCTCGGCGGTCTGGCCCATGTTGAGGTTGGTGATCGGATCGGTGAGGCCGCGCTCCAGTCCGATGACCGGCGTCAGCAACGACGGCCGGAAACTGCAGCAGCGCCGCGAGCTTCGACCAGGGGTCGCGCGCGCCGTTCAGCCGGCATACCAGCCGACCGCGCTGGCGGTTGAACACCAGCGGCGCGTGGCTCAGCGATTCCGCGCCGCCCGCCAGGATCAGGTCCGACGTGCCGTTCTGGATGTAGCGATAGGCGGTGTCGATCGACTGCATGCCGGAGCCGCAATTGATCTGCACGGTGAAGGCGGTCATCGTCTCGCCCATGCCGAGCCGCAGCGCGGCGACGCGCGCCGGGTTCATCTCGTCGGCGATGACGTTGACGCAGCCGAGGATCACCTGGTCGAACGCATCCGGCGCGAACGGCTGGCGCAGCAGCAGCGGCCGGCCGCATTGCACGGCGAGATCGACCGGCGTGAACGGGCCGGGCTTGCCGCGCGCCTTGATGAACGGCGTGCGGCTGCCGTCGACGATATAGACCGGGCGGCGCGTCTACTCCGCCGCGGCCGGCCGGGGCTGCGATGTCGGCTGATCCGGCTGTGATGTCGCTTGAGATGACACATCTCCCTTGTTGGCCGCGCCCCGTGAGTCAGTTCCTCCGGCGCGAAGTCGTCGACCGCGATCGCGGCCGACACCGCTTCGGCCGCGGCCTTGAGCTGCGCGGCCTCGTCTGCGGTGATCGTGCGCTGCTTCACGGCCTGGTCGATGTCGCGGACATGCGCGGCGTGCATGCGGTCGCGGATCGGCTGCACCGCGACCG
Organism: uncultured Alphaproteobacteria bacterium; assembly: GCA_963785665.1. Lineage (GTDB taxonomy): Bacteria > Pseudomonadota > Alphaproteobacteria > Rhizobiales > Xanthobacteraceae > Z2-YC6860. The sequence goes on along the minus strand of CAWAWF010000002.1, from coordinate 138,196 downwards.
CATGCGCGAAGGCGTGCTCGAGCACGGCGACGCCATCGACGTGCTCGCCGTCGGTGTGGGTCGGCTTGAACAGGTCGACGGTGAGCCGGTCGCGCGCCGGGCAGGGGTTGGTGATGATCTCGGCGCACTGCGCGGTGACGCGGTCGGACGGGCCGCGGCTGCTCGGGCTGAGCGGCTGGATGAAGAAGCGCATCAGCCAGGCCACCGGCCGGACCGGGAAATTCATGATGAGCTCGTCGAAGCGCGTCTCGATGGTGGCGAGGCTCGCCTCCAGGCAATATTCGAGCAGCGGCAGGTCGTCCTTCTGGCGGCCTTCGTCGTTCCAGCGCTTGAGCGCGGCGGACGACAGATAAAGCTCGGAGAGGATGTCGCCGAAGCGCGCCGACACCATCTCCTGCCGCTTCAGTCCGCCGCCGAGGCTGAGCAGCGCGAGATCGACCGCGAGCGCGAACGCCGACGTGTAGCGGCTGAGCTGGCGGTAGAACGGCGTCGCCGCGCCGGCATCGGGCGCCGGCGCGAACAGCCCGCCGGTCCAGGCCCGGCCCCAGGCGCGGAACGTGTTGGCGATGCTGTGGCCGACGTGGCCCCAGAACGCCTGGTCGAAGGCGTCGAGACCGCGCGCGCGGTCGGTGTCCTGCAGCGCCATCATCTCCTTCAGCAGATAAGGATGGCTGCGGATCGCGCCCTGGCCGAACTGGATCAGGCTGCGCGTGACGATGTTGGCGCCCTCGACCGTGATGCCGATCGGCACGCCGCGATAGAGGCTGCCGAGATAGTTCAGCGGCCCTTCGATGATGCCCTTGCCGCCATGCACGTCCATCGCGTCGTTGACGGAGACGCGCATGCGGTCGGTCGCCTGCGACTTCATGATGGCGGTGACGACGGCCGGGTGGTGGCCCTCGTCGAGCGCCGCGCAGGTCATGCGGCGCGCGGCGTCGAGCAGATAGGCGGTCGCGGCGAGGCGGCCGAGCCGCTCCTGGATCGCCTCGAACTTGCGCGATCGGCACGTGGAACTGCTCGCGGACGCGCGCATAGGCGCCGGTGACGTGGGCGGTGAAGGCCGCGCCCGCCGCCGACAGCGACGGCAGCGAGATGCCGCGGCCCGGCGGCGAGCGCGCTCATCAGCATCTTCCAGCCCTTGCCGACCTGGTCGACGCCGCCGATGACGTTGTCCATCGGAATGAAGACGTCGCTGGCCCCAGTTCGGGCCGTTCTGGAAGACGTGCATCGCCGGCAGGTGGCGGCGGCCGATGCTGACGCCGGGCAGATGGGTCGGCACCAGCGCGAGCGTGATGCCGATGTCGTCGCGCTCGCCGATCAGATGATCCGGATCGCGCAGCTTGAAGGCGAGCCCGAGCACGGTCGCGACCGGGCCGAGCGTGATGTAGCGCTTGTGCCAGTTCAGCCGGATGCCGAGCGTCTCCTGGCCCTCGAAGGTGCCGCGGCAGACCACGCCGGTATCGATCATCGAGGCGGCGTCCGATCCGGCCTCCGGGCTGGTCAGGCCGAAGCAGGGGATTTCCTCGCCGCGGGCGAGCCGCGGCAGCCAGTAGTCCTGCTGCGCCTTGGTGCCGAACTTGCATCAGCAGTTCGCCGGGGCCGAGCGAATTCGGCACCATCGCGGTCACGGCGGCGGAGAGCGAGCGCGACGACAGCTTGCGGATCACCTCCGAATGCGCGTAGGCGGAGAAGCCGAGCCCGCCGTACTGCTTCGGGATGATCATCGCGAAGAACTTGTTGGCCTTGAGATAGTCCCAGACCTCGGGCGGCAGGTCGTGCAGTTCCCAGTTGATCTGCCAGTCGTCGAGCATGCCGCAGAGTTCATCGACCGGGCCGGCCAGGAACTGCTGCTCCTCGTCGGACAGCTTGGCCGGCGCGAACGCCAGCAGCTTGTTCCAGTCCGGATTGCCGGCGAACAGGTCGGCGTCCCACCAGACGTCGCCGGCCTCGATCGCCTCGCGCTCGGTGTCGGAGAGGGCGGCAGCGCATGCTGCGCCATCCCAAAGATGGGCTTGGTGATCCAGTCGCGCCGGAATGAAGAAGGGCATCGGAGGCTTCCAGGCTTGTTGAGGCGGCGATAACGCGGTCGGTACCTGGGATTGATTCCGCCGACCTTATAGGATTCGTGGGGTTGCGGCTGTTACAATTCAAGGTGATTGCGGGCCTATTCGCTTGGTCCCGCGCTTGATGCGACGATCCGCCGGGGCGCGATCGGCAGGGTGTTTCTGGACTTATGTTCGATCGGCTCAAAGAATCCATCAGCGCCGCGATCCTGCGCTTTCTGGCCAAGCCGACGGTACGATATGCGCCGTTCTTCGCACCCGACCCCGGAGGTGATCCGGAAGGCGCTGCAGCCGGGCGACGTCATCCTGATCGAGGGCAACACCCGGCTGAGCGCCGTCATCAAGTTTCTGACGCAATCGACCTGGTCGCATGCCGCGCTCTATGTCGGCGAACGGCCGGGCGACAGCGCGCCCGGCGGCGAGCCGAACGTGCTGCTGGAGGCCGAGGCCGACACCGGCGTGATCACGGTGCCGCTGTCGAAATACGCCCACTTCAACCTGCGGATCTGCCGCGCCGTCGGCCTGAGCGCCGACAGCAAGCAGAAGGTCGTCGACTATGCGCTGGCGCGGATCGGCAAGCAGTACGATTCCAAGCAGATCGTCGACCTGGCGCGCTACCTGTTTCCCTATCCGCCGGTGCCGGTCTGGTTTCGCCGCCGCATGCTGTCGATCGGGAGCGGCGACCCGACCAAGGCGATCTGCTCCACCCTGATCGCCGAGGCGTTCCAGTCGATCCGCTATCCGATCCTGCCGGAAAAGGTCTCGATCAACGGCACGACCTACGGCATCGCACCCTACGTGCAGAGCGAGGTCGATCACATCCGCAGGCACGGGCTTTACACGCCGCGCGACTTCGACGTGTCGCCGTATTTCTCGATCGTGAAGCCCACCCTGGACGACAAGTTCGACTACCACACGCTGGTCTGGGCGCCGCCGAACCTCACCGAGGCCGATCTGGCCAAGGCCGATTAGCCGGCAGCGCCGATCACTGAGCCGATCGGCTGCGGGCGCCCGTCGGCGCCGACCCGCACGTAAGTGAAGATGCCCTCGGTCACCTTGATGTGGGTGTCGCCAATTCCGCGCCGCACCCAGCTTTCGATCTTCACCGTGATCGAGGTGTTGCCGGTCTTTTCGATGCTGGTGAAGCAGGTGACCTCGTCGCCGACCATGACCGGGCGGTGAAACGTCATCGCCGTGATCGCCACCGTCACGACGCGGCCGCCGGCGCGCCGGGTGGCGACGATGGTGCCGGCCAGGTCCATCTGGCACAGCAGCCAGCCGCCGAAGATATCGCCATGCGGATTGGTGTCGGCCGGCATCGCCACCGCCCGAAGCGCGGGATCGGTGGTCGGAGGAACCTCGGGCGCGCTGGAAGCAGCCGATGCGACCGGAGATGGTGGTGGGGGGAGGGGCATGGGAGTTCCTTGCTATCGACAGCCTTGTAGCATCACCGCGACCGTGCCGGCGGCGGTGGAACGGCTCCGGCCTTCGACACCCGCGGCCGCGGCCGCCCGCCGTCGCTCAGCGCGACGATGACAACGATCTCATCGGGACGCGGCGCGCCGCCGACCATGACGGTGAACGTGTCGATCTCGTTGAACGACCATACGTCGTCCTTGTGGCCGAGCGGAATATCGATCGCAGCGCCGACCGCGCCGATCTTGACGTTTGAGGGGATGATCGCCTGGCCGCCGCCGATGGCGTCGCGCATCGGCTTGCCCATGCGCGGATGCAGCAGCGCCGCGGCGTGCTCGATATCGCCGTTCGAGCCGACGATGGCGGCCTTGCCGTAGGCCACGGCCGGATGAGGCAACGCCGTGAGACATTCCTTCACCAGCCGTTCGCCGAGCTCGGCGCCGAGCGGAATGAGCGCGTCGAGCTGGTCGGTCGCCTGCCCGGCCAGCGGATTGCGGATGACCGCGCAGGCGGCGACCCGCGTCACCGGCTCGACGGCGGCAAGGCCGCCCTCGGCATGGATGGTGTCCTTGACGACCACGACCCGCCAGATGTCCATGCGCTATCTCCCGATCAGCCGGTCGAAATTCCGGCTCAGCACCAGTTCCGCCTGCTCCGGCGGCAGCGCGTCGCGAACAAACGTCACCGGATTGGGCACGACAAGCGGAAACGGCGCGTCGCTGCCCATGACGAAATGCTCCACCGGCACGATCGATGTCGCAAACCGCAGGATCGCCGGATCGAAGCACGCGGTGTCGTAATACAGCGTGGCCAGATAGTCGCCGATCGGACGCTTCAGGTGGCCGTAAGGCTGCCGCGGATTGGTGTCGACCTCGCATTGCATGCGGGCACGAAGCACCAGGCTGAACGCGCCGGCGTGCGCGAACAGAAGCTTCAGGCGCGGCCAACGATCCAGCAGACCGGAGCAGACGATGTTGAGGATGTTGATGGTGTTGTCGAACAGATAGCCCGCCACCACCGTCAGCTCATAATCCTTGGTGCGATCCTTGCCGGCGGGATCGGCGGGATGCACGAACAGCGGCACGTCGAGCTCGGTCGCGGCCTCGAACACCGGCTTGAACTGATCGGAATGCAGATAGGCGCCGCGCACATTCGAGGCGACGTGGCCGCCGACAAACCCCAGATCGCGAACGCAACGCCGCAGCTCGGCCGCGGCGGCGACGGGATCCTGCAGCGGCAGGAACGCCCAGGCCCCGAACCGGGCACCGTTTCCCGAAATCGACTGCGCCAGCGCGTCGTTGTAACGGCGCGCGGCCTCAGTCGCGATCGTGGCGTCGAGGTGATAGTCGATGAAGGGCGTTGCGAGCGACAGGATGGTGCGGTCGATGCCGAGGCGATCGAGCCGCGCGACCTGGCGATCCATCCGGAAAAACGCGGTGTTGAGATCGAATAGGGTGCCGCGGATTCGGACGTCGACCGCCTCGCCCTCGGTCCGCTCGACCTTCACCGCGAACTCATCCCGCTTCTGCATGAACTGCAGGAATTCCTCGGGAACGAAATGGCAGTGCATGTCGGTGATCATGGCCGTCACTAGCAGGTTGGGAATGTCTATTCGCCGCCGGCCTTCTGCGGCCGCCACAGGCTGAGCCGGTTCTCCAGAAGCTGCACCATCCAGGTCAGCACGAGCGACAGCGCCGCGAACACGATCAGGCCGGAGAACACCACGTCGACCTGATAGCGGCCGGCGGCCTGCACCATCATCACGCCGAGGCCGGACTCCGAGCCGAAGAACTCCGCCACCACGACGCCGAGCACGGCGCGGCCGATCGCCAGCCGCAAGCCCGCGATGATGTAGGGCATCGCGTTCGGCACCACCACGAGCCGCGCCACGTCCCATTCGCTGGCGCCGAACGAGCGCACCACGTTGATCAGCGTGCGGTCGGCGTTGCGCACGCCCTCGTAGGTGTTGATCAGGATCGGAAACAGCGCGCCGATGAAGACGATGACGACCTTGGTCCACAGCCCGAGCCCGAACCACAGCATCACCAGCGGCAGGAACACCAGCCGCGGCGTGGCGTTGAACGCGGTGACGAACGGATCGAGCATGGCGTTGAGCGTGCGCGAGCGGCCGATCAGCACGCCGAGCGGCAGCCCGACGACGATCGACAAGCACGCAGGCCCGAGCGCGAAGCCCGACGGCGCTGACGCCGAGCGGCGCCCAGATCGCGCCGGTCGCGAACAGCCGCCACAGCGTGCCGGCGATCTGGCTCGGCGTGGTGAAGAACAGCTTGGTGCCGGCCTTCATGGTGACGATGCGCGGCAGCACCTCCCACAGCAGCAGCAGCACGACGATGCCGGCGGTGCCGAGGATCGTCGGCTCCAGCCGGCGCCACAGGCTCTTGCCCGGCGCGTCGAGCTCGTCCGCGAGGTCGCGCGGCGAGCGTGCGGCGTGTCGGTCATTGTCCGACCCGCCACGGAAACGCCGCGCGCTCGGCCCAGCGGATGCCTTCGGTCAGCACCACGGCGATGACCATGATGGCGAAGATGCAGGCGAACATCTTGTCGAGCGCGAACAGGTCGCCGAAGCGCGCGATGGCGTAGCCGATGCCCTCCGACGCCGCGAAGAACTCGCCGACCAGGATGCCGATCAGGCCGCGGCCGACCGCGATGCGGGCGCCGGCGACGATGTAGGGCAGCACGCTCGGCATCAGCACCTTGCAGATAGAGGTCGCACTCCGGTGCCGCCCATCGAGCGCACCACGTTGATCAGCAGCGGATCGACCGCGCGCACGCCGGCCTGGGCGTTGAAGATGAACGGGAACACCGACGAGCAGGAAGATGATGATGGCCTTGCCGGTGACGCCGACGCCGAAGAACACGATCACCAGCGGCGCCAGCGCGACCAGCGGGCTCGCGTAGAACATCGTCATCAGCGGATCGAGCGTGTAGCGCACCGCGCGCCCGCCAGCCCATCACGACGCCGAGCGGCACGCCGACCACCACCGCGGCGGTGAAGCCATAGAAGAACGGCACCGCGCTGATGGCGAGATCGCGCAGCAGGTCGCCGCTGACCGATGCAGGATCGACCAGCGCCTTGCGCGATCAGGTCGGGCTTGGTGATGAACAGCGGTTGAACGGCACGAACAGGAACACCGCCTGCCAGGCGGCGAGGAAGATCGCGACCGCGAGCAAGCCCGAGCAGCACCTTGCGGTGCTTGTCGGCGAAGCTCTGTCGCGGGGCGGCGTCGTCCGACATCGGCTACACCGTGATCTCGTCCTTGAGCTCGTTCCAGATTTCGAGCTTGAGCTCGTTGAACTCCGGCGTCACCCGCATCTCGTAGTCGCGCGGCCGCGGCAGGTCGATCGTGAAGATCTTCTTGGCGCGGCCCGGCCGCTTGGTCATCACCATGACGCGGTCGGAGAGATAGATCGCCTCGTCGATCTGGTGGGTGACGAACAGCACGGTCTTCTTCGCCGTCTGCCAGATGCGCAGCAGCTCCGACCTGCATCAGGTCGCGGGTCTGCGCGTCGAGCGCCGCGAACGGCTCGTCCATCAGCAGCACGTTCGGGATCGGTGGCGAGCGCGCGGGCGAGGCCGACGCGCTGCTTCATGCCGCCGGACAGCTCGTGCGGGAAATGGCCCTCGAAGCCGGCGAGCCCGATCATCTCGATCAGCGGCTGCGACACCTGGCGCCGCGCCTCGGCCGCCATGCCCTTGAGCTCGAGGCCGAGCTCGACGTTGTGCCTGCACGGTGCGCCAGGGCAGCAGGCCGAACTCCTGGAACACCATGGCGCGGTCGGTGCCGGGGCCGGCGATCGGCTTGCCGTCGCATCCGGATGTCGCCGGAGTCCGGCCGGATCAGCCCGAGCAGGACATTGAGGAAGGTGCTCTTGCCGCAGCCGGACGGGCCGACGATCGACAGGAATTCGCCCTCGCCGATGTCGATGTCGAAATTCTGCAGCGCCCGCACCGGCCCGCGGTTCGGCGGCCGGAACGTGAGATTGACGTTGCGTCCCTGAATATACGCTTGCATGCCGACCCCGTCCGCCCGCGCCACTTTAGCCAAATTGCCGAGGCGAAGCTTAGGCAATTTGGCTGCGGCAGATCAGCCACGGCCGGCGGAATTGCTCGGAAAACCGCCCGTTCATCCCTTGGTAAGCATGACCTGCTTCGATTGTGGCACGTGCGGCCGCCTCGAGTCGGCCGCCACAACGCAGAGGAATTTCAATCATGACCAGGGGTTTGATCGTTCTGGTGACGGCTGCGGCCATGGGCGCGGCGATTCTGCCGGCTCCCGCGCAGGCGGGCGGCAACGGCGGCGCGGTGGCCGCCGGTGTGATCGGCGGCCTTGCGGTCGGCGCCATCATCGGCTCGCCGCGGCGTCGCAGCCGCGCTACTACGCGCCGGAGCCGGTCTATGCCGCCCCGCCGCCCCCGCGTCCTGCTACTGGACCCGCGGCGAGCCGGTCTGGGACGGCTATCGCGGCGCCTGGGTGCGGCCGCGCGTGCAGGTCTGCGACTAGACACGGCCATCGGCTGAGCGATTTCGAAGCGCCCGCGCGGCCTGCGCGGGCGCTTTTTTGCGTCCGGAGCGGTGTTGCGCCGCCCGGCATTCCCCCTATAGTCCGCGCGAATTTCGACCGACGGACGCCCATCATGCCGAAAGGCGACATCAAAAAGGTCGTGCTCGCCTATTCCGGCGGGCTCGACACCTCGATCATCCTGAAGTGGCTGCAGACCACCTACGGCTGCGAGGTCGTGACCTTCACGGCCGATCTCGGCCAGGGCGAGGAGCTGGCGCCGGCGCGCGAGAAGGCGCTGCTGCTCGGCATCAAGCCGGAGAACATCTTCATCGAGGACCTGCGCGAGGAGTTCGTCCGCGACTACGTGTTCCCGATGTTCCGCGCCAACGCGCTGTACGAGGGCATCTACCTGCTCGGCACCTCGATCGCGCGGCCGCTGATCGCCAAGAAGCAGATCGAGATCGCGCACAAGGTCGGCGCCGACGCGGTGTGTCATGGCGCGACCGGCAAGGGCAACGACCAGGTGCGCTTCGAGCTGACCTATTACGCGCTCGATCCGTCGATCAAGATCATCGCGCCGTGGCGCGAGTGGAGCTTCAAGGGCCGCGACGACCTGCTGGCGTTCGCGCGCGAGCACCAGATCCCGATCGCCAAGGACAAGGAGGGCGAGGCGCCGTTCTCGGTCGACGCCAACCTGTTGCACTCGTCGTCCGAGGGCAAGGTGCTGGAGGACCCGGCGAAGGAAGCGCCGCCGATCGTCTATCAGCGCACCATCTCGCCGATGGAGGCGCCCGACAAGGCGACCGAGGTTCGCATCGGCTTCGACAAGGGCGACGCCGTCAGCCTCGACGGCAAGAAGCTGTCGCCGGCGACGATCCTCACCGAGCTCAACGCGCTCGGCAAGGACAACGGCATCGGCCGCATCGATCTGGTCGAGAACCGCTTCGTCGGCATGAAGTCGCGCGGCGTCTACGAGACGCCCGGCGGCACGATCCTGCTGGCGGCGCATCGCGCCATCGAGTTGATCACGCTCGACCGCGGCGCGGCGCATCTCAAGGACGAGCTGATGCCGCGCTACGCCGAGCTGATCTACAACGGCTTCTGGTTCACGCCGGAGCGCGAGATGCTGCAGGCGCTGATCGACAAGAGCCAGGAGCACGTCGAGGGCGAGGTGCGGCTCAAGCTCTACAAGGGCAACGTGCTGATGGCCGGCCGCGAGAGCCGCGAAGTCGCTCTATTCCTCGACGCTGGTCACCTTCGAGGACGACAAGGGCGCCTACGACCAGAAGGACGCCGAGGGCTTCATCCGGCTCAACGCGCTGCGGCTGCGCACGCTCGGCATGCGGCGGAAGAAATTCGAGAAGTAACGCGCCGCGTTCCGTGCGTTCGGCGTTATTGCCAGAGCGGAGCAGGCCGCGCCATGCGGAACTTGTTCGGCAAGATCGCGCTCACCACCGGCTCGGCGCTGATCGCCGGCGGGCTGCTGGTGGTCGCTTATCTCGCCGGCCGGCACCTTCATCCTCGCCGGCATCCTGGCGGCGGTGTTCCTGGTCGGCGAGAAGATCGACGTGGTGCAATACGTGTTCGCGCCGATCGCGTTCTCGGCCGCGATCATTTTCGCGGCGGCCTCCTGGGCGCTGACCGCGCTCGGCGTCGGCACCTGGTGGATTTGGAAGAAGCAGCCGCGCGACAGACCGCCGCCGCGCTTAGCCGCATCGTCACCGTGGTCTTGCGGTTCTCGCCGAGGAACGGCTTCTCGCCGGTCATCTTGGCCTTGGCGAACTCGAACGCCGCGACCAGCGAGCTCGACGGTCCGTCCCACAGCTCGGCCAGCGACGGCGTCGATCGTCGAGCACGCGCACGTTCGGATCGTCCGGCCCGCTCCACCACAGGTCGTCGGTCTTCTTCCAGATTTTCCGCGCCATCGCGGGGTCGCGCGTCACCGCGGCGGTGCCGGTGATCGACAGATAGACGTTGTCGGGCGCGCAGATGACGACGAAGCAGACGTCGGGCGAGCGCTCGATCTCGTTGTCCTTCAGCCCGCGCACGTCGGTGACGAAGAAGATCGCGCCGGCATCGCGGTCGGGCCGCGGCTCGACCGGCCGCGACCGCAAGCCGCCGGCAAACTGCGTCGTCAGCATGCCGACGCTGACCTTCTCGACGATGTCCCAGACCCGGTCGATGTCGCCTGGTTCGGCCATGGCGCGCTCTCCGTGATGCAGGGAGAACGTCGCGCCGCCCGGGCGGGTTCCGGCCGGTCTGGCGAACGCCGCAAGCGTTCCTATATGTCCGCGCCGATCGCGACTGGAGCGATCTCTGGGGTGGGCTTCGATGATCTACATCCTCGCCGTTTTCGTTCCGCCGCTGGCGCTTCTGCTCAACGGCCAGATTTTCGCGGCGATCTTCAACGTCGTGCTGATCGTGCCATGCCTGGTGTTCGGGCTGATCTTCCACGTGCTGCTGGCGATCCCGTCGGCGCACGCCATCATCGCGATCTACCACAACCGCGAAAACCGCAAGCACCGCGAGATCGTCGAGGCGATCCGCGAGCACGGCCCGCCGCCGGGCTGGCGCGGCTAACCGGAACTTTGCCCGGCGCGGGCCGTTCGTCCTCCAGTGCAGTCACTGGAAGGAAGCGAACATGCCGACACCGAAGGAGCTGGAAGCGAAGTTCTGGAAGGCGCTGAAGTCCGACATGACGATGATGCTCGGACTGGTCGGCGCCGAGGACGGCCACACCCGGCCGATGACGGCGCAGATCGAAGGCGAGCGTGGCCCGATCTGGTTCTTCACGGCGAAGGATCACGCCCTCGTGCAGAGCCTGTCGCGCGGCAACCGCGCCATCGCGACCTTCGCCTCGAAGGGCCACGACCTGTTCGCCACCGTTCACGGCAAGCTCAGCCTCGACAACGACCGCGCCACCATCGACCGGCTCTGGAATCCGTTCATCGCCGCATGGTTCGACGGCGGCAAGGACGACCCGAAGCTCGCACTGCTGCGGCTCGACGCCGAGCGCGCCGAGATTTGGCTCGACGGCTCGAGCATCGTCGCCGGCATCAAGATGCTGTTCGGCGCCGACCCGAAACGCGAATACAAGGACAATGTCGCCGAGGTGGCGTTGCGGTAGCGCGCCCCGACCCGGCCCAAAAGCGCCCTGCGGCGCGCCAAATCCCGCCGCAATGCTCTGGCGTGCTGCGCTCATGGAAACGCTATACGCTTCGGCGTGATGGTCGGTCTGATGAAGGGCTTCGCTGAGCCGCCGAAGCCTGTCGTGGTGCCGCCGGTCGCGCAGCACCGGGTCGCCGAGATGGTCGCCAAGCCGCTTCCGCACCCTGCCAAGAAAAGCGAGTGGCGGCTGGACTATTAGCCGGCCCGCTTTCGGTTGCCGGCAAATCAGTCGTTGTGGGTTTCGTGGATGCTGACCGCGCCGCGCTTCCAGTAGCCGGCCGCCTTGACGCAGGCCTTGTCGAGGCCGCGCTCGTCGACCAGATGACGGCGCAACAGCTTCGCGGTCTGCGATTCGCCGGCCGCCCAGGCGTAGCCGTCGCCGGTCGTGGGCAACGTCAGCGCGCGAACCGCGTCGAGCAGCGGCGCCGGATCTTCGGCGCGCGTCAGCGGCCGGTGCACCCAGACCGTCTCGACGTCGGCGCGGCTGTCGAAACGTCTGCTCCTCCTCCGGTCCGGTGACGGCGGCGACGACGATCGCCCGAGCGCCGGCACGCAGCTCCTCGAGCCGGCGGCCGATCGCCGGCAGCGCGGTCTCGTCGCCGATGAACAGATACCAGTCGAAATCGTCGGGCACGACGAACGAGCCGCGCGGCCCGCCGACGGCGAGCTGCTGCCCGGCTTGGCCTGCGACGGCCCAGTCGGTCGCCGGGCCGGCGTCGTGCAGCGCGAAGTCCATGCACCAGCTCGCTCGCGCCCGGCATCGTAGCGGCGCGGCGTGTAATCGCGGCCGGGCGAGCGCTCGGCGCCGTCTCGCGGCGCCGTCTGGCCGGTCCGGCAGGGTCGGCGCGTTCCGGCCCGGCAGCGGGAAGAACACCTTCACATGGTCGTCGTAGGCGCTGCTGCTGAAGCCGGCGAGGTCGCCGCCGAGCGTGATCCGCGCCATGCTCGGCGTCAGGCGCTCGACGCGCTCGCACGGTGAGGAGACGGCGGCGCGGCTCGTGGCGGACGCGGGTGATGGCGTGCTTGGTCATGGTGGCTGTGTCGGTCATGGGACGAAATCTAGGCTGACGCGCGACTGAAGCTGCGACGCTCGTGGAATGCAGCCGCTCGTCACGCGAGCTCGGCCGTCGTCGATGCGAAGTCTGGACGTCGCAGCCGACTTCGAGCGCGCAGGCGCGCCTAGCCTGGACCGCCGCTAAACCTGCCGCTCGACCATCTTCTTCTTGATCTCGGCGATCGACTTCGCCGGATTGAGCCCCTTCGGGCAGGCCTTGGTGCAGTTCATGATGGTGTGGCAGCGGTACAGCCGGAACGGATCTTCCAGGTTGTCGAGCCGCTCGCCGGTCGCCTCGTCGCGGCTGTCGTTGATCCAGCGGTTGGCCTGCAGCAGCGCGGCCGGGCCGAGATAGCGGTCGTCGATTCCACCAGTAGCTCGGGCACGAGGTCGAGCAGCAGGCGCACAGGATGCACTCGTAGTGGTCGTCGAGCTTCTTGCGGTCCTCGTGGCTCTGCTTCCATTCCTTCTCGGGCGTCGGCGTCTTGGTCTGCAGCCACGGCTCGATCGAGGCGTACTGCGCGTAGAAGTTCGTCATGTCCGGCACGAGGTCCTTGACCACCGCCATGTGCGGCAGCGGATAGACTTTGATGGTGTCCTTGATCTCGTCCATGCCCTTGGTGCAGGCGAGCGTGTTGGTGCCGTCGATGTTCATGGCGCAGGAGCCGCAGACGCCCTCGCGGCAGGAGCGGCGGAACGTCAGCGTCGGATCGATCTTGTTCTTGATCCAGATCAGCGCGTCGAGAACCATCGGCGCGCAGTCGTCGCGGTCGACGAAGTAGGTGTCGATGCGCGGGTTGGCGTTGTCGTCCGGATTCCAGCGGTAGATGCGGAACGGCGTGACGTGGCGCGCGCCGGTCGGGCGCTGCCAGGTCTTGCCCTCGGTGATCTTGGAGTTCTGCGGAAGGGTGAGTTGGACCATGTTCAATACACCCTTGCCTTGGGTTCGATGTAAGCGACGTCGTTGGTCAGCGTGTAGGTGTGGACCGGCGCGGTAGTCGATCTTCACGTTGCCCTTGTCGTCCATCCAGGTCAGCGTGTGCTTCATCCAGTCCTTGTCGTCGCGGTCGGGATAATCCTCGCGGGCGTGGGCGCCGCGGCTCTCGGTGCGGTTGAGCGCCGCGTCCATCGTCACCACGGCCTGCGCGATCAGGTTGTCGAACTCCAGCGTCTCGATCAGGTCGGAATTCCAGATCATCGAGCGGTCGGTGACGCGGACGTCGTCGGCCGCCGTTGTAGGTCTCGTGGATCAGCTTGTGGCCCTCCTGCAGCACCTCGCCGGTGCGGAACACCGCGCAATTGTTCTGCATCACCTTCTGCATCCGGGTGCGCAGCTCGGCGGTCGGCGTGCCGCCCGTGGCGTTGCGCAGGCGGTCGAGGCGGGCGAGCGCCGTGTCGGCGGAATCCTTCGGCAGTTCGGGCTGCTTGTCGTTCGGCGTCAGGATCTCGGCGAGATGCAGCGCCGCGGCGCGGCCGAACACCACGAGATCGATCAGCGAGTTCGAGCCGAGCCGGTTGGCGCCGTGCACCGAGACGCAGCCGGCCTCGCCGAGCGCCATCAGGCCCGGCACGACGGTGTCGGCGTCGCCGTTCTTCTTGGTCAGCGCCTCGCCCTTCCAGTTCGTGGCGATGCCGCCCATGTTGTAGTGCACGGTCGGGATCACCGGGATCGGCTCGCGGGTCAGATCGACGCCGGCGAAGATGCGCGCGCTCTCGGTGATGCCGGGCAGCCGCTCGTGCAGCACCGCCGGATCGAGATGGTCGAGGTGCAGGAAGATGTGGTCCTTCTGCTTGCCGACGCCGCGGCCCTCGCGGATCTCGATGGTCATCGAGCGCGAGACGACGTCGCGCGAGGCGAGGTCCTTGGCCGACGGCGCGTAGCGCTCCATGAAGCGCTCGCCCTCGGAGTTGACGAGATAGGCGCCTTCGCCGCGCGCGCCTTCGGTGATCAGGCAGCCGGCGCCGTAGATGCCGGTCGGATGGAACTGCACGAACTCCATGTCCTGCAGCGGCAGGCCGGCGCGGAGCACCATGGCGTTGCCGTCGCCGGTCTGGGTGTGGGCGCCGGTGCAGGACAGATAGGCGCGGCCGTAGCCGCCGGTGGCGAGGATGGTCTGCTGCGCGCGGAAGCGATGGATCGTGCCGTCGTCGAGATTGAGCGCGATGACGCCGCGGCAGCGGCCCTCGTCCATGATCAGGTCGATGGCGAAATACTCGACGAAGAACTCGGCCGAGTGCTTCAGCGCCTGGCCGTACATGGTGTGCAGCATGGCGTGGCCGGTGCGGTCGGCGGCGGCGCAGGTGCGCTGCGCGGTGCCCTTGCCGAAATGCGTGGTCATGCCGCCGAACGGGCGCTGATAGATCTTGCCGTCCTCCTCGCGGCGCGAGAACGGCATGCCCCAGTGCTCGAGCTCGTAAACCGCGGCCGGCGCCTCGCGGACCATGTATTCGATGGCGTCCTGGTCGCCGAGCCAGTCGGCGCCCTTGACGGTGTCGTACATGTGCCAGCGCCAGTCGTCCTCGCCCATGTTGCCGAGCGAGGCGGCGATGCCGCCCTGCGCCGCGACGGTGTGCGAGCGGGTCGGAAACACCTTGGTGATGCAGGCGGTCTTCAGGCCCGCTTCGGCGCAGCCGACCACGGCGCGAAGCCCCGAGCCGCCGGCGCCGACGACCACCACGTCGTAGCTGTGGTCCTCGATCGGATAGGCCCGACCGTTGGTCTTTCGGCGCCGAGCCGTTCGGTGCCGTTTCCAGCCATGACTTACAGTCCGAATGAGAGCTTGAGGATCGCGAACACCGCGGCGAGACCGACGGCGAACGAGAAGAACGTGTTGAGCATCAGCGTGACGAGCTTCCAGGTCTCGTCATGCACGTAGTCCTCGATGATGACCTGCATGCCGAGCCACATGTGATAGACGCTGGTGACGATGAACAGCAGCATCGTGATCGCGACGAGCGTCGAGCCGAGGATCTGCACCACCGCGGCGTGATTGCGGCCGAGCAGGCCCGATGATGATGACGATCACCGCGATGGTCAGCGGCACGTTGGCGACCGCGGTCAGGCGCTGGTGCCAGAACACGCGGGTGCCGTGGTGCGCCGAGCCGAGATGGCGGACGCGGCCGAGCGGCGTGCGCATCGGAAGCGGCGATCTGCTCGGTCATCGGATGCCTCCCATCACCAGATAGCCGACGATCCAGATCAGGATGGTGAAGCCGATCGAGCCGACCAGCGTCGCGACCGTGAGCCATTCGCGCTCGACCGGGCCGAAGCCGTAGCCCAGGTCCCAGATCAGATGCTTGATGCCGCCCAGCATGTGGTGGATCAGCGCCCAGGTGTAGCCGAACAGGATCAGCCGCCCGAGCAGCGTCTCCATGAACCATTGCACCGATGGCGTAGGCATTGGGGCCGGCGGCCGCCGCGATCAGCCACCACACCAGCAGCAGCATGCCGAAAAACAGCGCGGCGCCGGTGATGCGGTGGACGATGGACATCATCATCGTCAGCAGCGGCTTGTAGATTTGCAGGTGCGGGGAGAGTGGGCGGTTCTTGCAGTCGCGTTGCCTTGGCCTCGGCCATCATTCCCACTCCGGCGGTTACTCTGTCCGCTTTGGAATTGTTCGTATCCGATGGCCGCCCCTGCCGCAACGCCGGTACCGGCACACCGGCATGCACGATAGGTGCGAACCGGCAGGTGTCCGCGAGACATGCAGAATTGTTTCGCCTTATGCGAAAGATGGGGCTATTCTAGAGCCGCATACAATCTGCTTTTTTGATAGCCAGCCTTCGTTATATACGAAGCCTGACCATGCGCTTCGACCTCACCGATCTCAGCCTGTTTCGCCACGTGGTGGAGGCCGGCTCCATCACCCACGGCGCCGAGCGCGCCCATCTGGCGCTGGCCGCGGCCTCGACCCGCATCCGCAACATGGAGCAGGCGCTGGGCGCGCCGCTCCTGGTCCGGGCCCGTCACGGCATCACGCCGACCCAGGCCGGCCGGACGCTGCTGCACCCACGCCCGCACCATGCTGGAGCAGGCCGAACGGCTGCGCGAGGACCTCGGCGCCTATGCCGGCGGGCTCGCCGGCCAGGTGCGGGTGCTGTCCAACACCAATGCGCTGACCGAATTCCTGCCCGAGGCCCTGAGCGCGTTCCTGGCCACCCATCCCAATGTCAGCGTCGACCTCGAAGAGCGGCTCAGCGACGAGATCGTCGGCCTGATCGCCGAAGGCGTCGGCGACATCGGCATCGTCGCCGGCACGGTCGATGCCGGGCGGCTGACCACCTATCCGTTCCGCAGCGACCGCTTCGTGCTGGTGGTGGCGCGCGATCATCCGCTGGCGAGACGCGCCAAGATCGGCTTCGCCGAGGTGCTCGACCACGATTTCGTCGGCCTCGACCGCGCCAGCGCGATCCAGCGCTTCCTCGGCAGCAAGGCCACCAACATCGGCCGGCCGCTCAAGCTGCGCGTGCAGTTGCGCAGCTTCGACGCGGTCTGCCGGCTGGTCGAATGCAATGTCGGCGTCGGCATCGTGCCGGCCACCACGGCGCGGCGGGCGGCCAAGAGCATGGCGATCAAGGCGGTCGATCTCGCCGACCCCTGGGCGCTGCGCGATCTCACCATCTGCATCCGCGATTTCGCGGCGCTGCCGCCCTATGCGCGCCAGCTCGTCGAGCACATGCGGGCCGCGGTGAATTAGCGCCGCCGCGGGTGGAACTTGAATCCCCTGAACGTGGTTGTGTTGGCGGGGTAGCCCGTCACGGAGAAACATCATGCGTATTGCGAAGTTGTTAGGGACGGTCGGCGCCGCCGCGCTGCTGGCCGCGGCCGTCTCGATGCCGGCCAATGCGGCCGAAATGGCCAACACCCAGCTCAAGGATTCCAGCGGCAAGGCCGTCGGCGACGTCGATCTGGTGCAGACGCCCGGCCGGCGTCCTGATCAAGCTGCAGATCAAGGGGCTGACGCCGGGCGAGCACGCCTTCCACGTTCATGCCGTCGGCAAGTGCGAAGCGCCGTTCGAATCGGCCGGCCCGCATTTCAATCCGGGCAACCACAAGCACGGCATGATGTCCGGCGAGGGCCATGCCGGCGACATGCCGAACCTGCATGTGCCGCAGAGCGGCGAGCTTTCGGTCGAGGTGCGTCAACTCGGCGGTCTCGCTGGAGAAGGGCAAGCCGAACTCGCTGTTCGACAATGACGGCTCGTCGCTGGTGATCCACGCCAAGGCCGACGACTACAAGACCGATCCGGCCGGCAACGCCGGCGATCGCATCGCCTGCGGCGTGATCCAGCAAAGCGGTGCGGCGACGGTCGGCAGCGCGCCGCGCGCCAACAGCGAAGTAATTCAGCGCGGGATCAGCACCCAGTAATCGAGATCGAGCAGAACGGCGGGGTCGTATTCCTCGCCGTTCTTGTACGGGAAATCCGCGCACGGCCGATCCTTGGTCGCCACGGTGCGCAGCCGCAGCGCGCCGACGTCGCTGCGCCCCGGCAGTTCGCTCGCCGCCAGCACCTCCGACCACGCGAACACCGTGCCGCCCGCGAACAGCGGCGCGACGTGGCGGCCGCCGTTGATGGCGGCGATGTGGAAGGCGTTGGCGAGGCCGTTGAACGAGATCGCGCGCGCCAGCGAGATGACATGGCCGCCGTAGATCAGCCGCTTGCCGAAGCGGCCCTGCGCCGCCGAGAACTCGTCGAAGTGGATGCGCGCGGTGTTCTGATAGAGCCGCGTCGCGGTCTGGTGCTCGGCCTCCTCGACGGTGATGCCGTCGACGTGGTCGATCTTCTCGCCCACCGCATAGTCGCCGAAGCGGTGCGGGCTGCCGGCCAGCGCGAAGTCGTAGGCCTTGCCGTCGATTGGCGGACAGGCCCCGCCGAGCAGCTTCGGCTCGACCACGGTCGGCAGCCGCGGCACGTGATCGCCCGGCGCGGGCGCGCTCTCGTCGCGCTTTCGCACCATCACCCAGCGCACGTATTCGAGCACGGCGGTGCCGTCCTGCTTCACGCCGCGGGTGCGGACATAGACGATGCCGGTCTTGCGGTTGGAGTTCTCCTTGAGCCCGATCACCTCGGAGGTCGCGCTCAAGGTGTCGCCGGTGAACACCGGCGCCAGGAACTGCATGCCGGCGTAGCCGAGATTGGCCACCGCGTTGAGCGAGACGTCCGGCACGGTTTTGCCGAACACGATGTGGAACACCAGCAGATCGTCGATCGGCCAGTCCGGATAGCCGATCGCCTTGGCAAAGGCCGCCGACGACTGCACCGCGAAGCGCCCGCCGAACAGCGCGGTGTAAAGCGAGACATCGCCGCCGGTCATGGTGCGCGGCGTGGCGTGGCGGATGGTCTGGCCGAGGCGGAAATCCTCGAAGAAATTGCCGGCGCTGGTCTTGGTCATGGCGTGAATCTCTCAGCGTAGAAGGTCGTCCGGCGCTCGATCTATAGCGCATTTTGCGCGCCGTCACGAAGCTGTGAGTGCGCCGGCATCCGCGGTCGGCCGCGCAAACGTAGTAGAGACAGTCGGCTGACCGATCGCGGATGCCACGGACCGATGACATGACCAGCATCGACGCCGCCACGCATCGTCCGAACGCTTCGCAAGCCTGTGATCCATCCGGTCTGGGTGCGCATCACGCACTGGATCAATGCGATCGCCATGCTGGTGATGATCGGCTCCGGCTGGGAAATCTACAACGCCTCGCCGCTGTTCGGCTTTCAGCTTTCCCGGACTCGATCACGCTCGGCGGCTGGCTCGCCGGCGCGCTGCTCTGGCACTTCGCGGCGATGTGGGTGCTGGCGGTGAACGGCATCGTCTATGTCGCGCTCGGGCTTGCCACCGGCCGGTTCCGCAGCAAGCTCCTGCCGATCCGGCCCGGCGAGGTGATCGCCGACGCCAAGGCCGCGCTCACGTTCAAGCTCTCCCACGACGATCTGTCGAAATACAATTCCGTGCAGCGGCTGCTCTACGCCGGCATCATCGTGGTCGGCATCGTCATCGTGCTGTCCGGGCTGTCGATCTGGAAGCCGGTGCAGTTGCAATGGCTCACCGCGCTGTTCGGCGGCTACGACGCCGCGCGCTACGTGCATTTCTTCTGCATGGCGGCGATCGTCGGATTTCTCGTGGTCCATGTGCTGCTGGCGCTGATCGTGCCGAAGAGCCTTCGCGCCATGGTGACAGGACGCTGAACATGCCGCGCAACCGCACCATCATTCCCGGCGTCGATCAGAAGCTGCTCATCAAGGATGCGGCCAAGCTGCTGCCCGATCCGACGCGGCGCTTGTTCCTGCGCGGCGGCGAGCCTCGGCGCGCTGACGTTGCTCACCGGCTGCGACATCGTCGACAGCGACGCCGCCGAAGGCGTGCTGCGCAAGATTTCGAAATTCAACGACCGCGCCCAGGCGCTGGCTGTTCAATCCGAACACGCTGGCGCCGGAATATCCCGAAAGCGCGATCACGCGGCCGTTCCCGTTCAACGGCTATTACGCCGAGGACGAGGCGCCGGAGGTCGACGGCAAGACCTACAAGCTCGAAGTCGGCGGCCTGATCGACAACAAGGAGCCGTGGACGCTCGACAAGCTCTACGCGCTGCCGCAGGTGTCGCAGATCACCCGCCACGTCTGCGTCGAGGGCTGGAGCGCGATCGGCTCGTGGCAGGGCGTGCGGCTGTCGGAATTCCTCAAGCGGATCGGCGCCGACACCCGCGCCAAATACGTCTGGTTCCAGTGCGCCGAGGGCTATTCCAACACCATCGACATGGCGACCGCGCTGCATCCGCAGACCCAGCTCAGCTTCAAGTTCGACAACCAGATCCTGCCGCGCAAGTACGGCTTCCCGATGAAGTGCCGCATCCCGACCAAGCTCGGCTTCAAGAATCCGAAATACATCACGGCGCTGTACGTGCAGAACAACGACGCCGGCGGCTACTGGGAGAACCAGGGCTACAACTGGTTCAGCGGGCTTTAGCTACGCCGCCTTCTGCTTGGCCTGGATCAGCTTGCGGTTGATCAGCACTTCGGCGATCTGCACGGCGTTGAGCGCCGCGCCCTTGCGCAGATTGTCGGACACCACCCACAGCACCAGGCCGTTCTCGACGGTCGGATCGGTGCGGATGCGGCTGATGTAGGTCGCGTCCTCGCCGGCCGCACTCGTAGCGGCGTGACGTAGCCGCCGGGCTCGTGCTTGTCGATGACGATGCAGCCCGGCGCGTTGCGCAGGATGTCGCGCGCCTCGTCGACCGTGATCGGATTCTCGAACTCGATGTTGACCGCCTCGGAGTGGCCGATGAACACCGGCACGCGCACGCAGGTGGCGGTGAGCTTGATCTTGGGATCGAGAATCTTCTTGGTCTCGACCACCATCTTCCACTCTTCCTTGGTGTAGCCGTCCTCCATGAACACATCGATGTGCGGGATGACGTTGAAGGCGATGCGCTTGGGAAACTTCTTGGTCTCGGCCTCCTGCAGCGAGTAGATCGCCTTGGTCTGGCGGTCGAGCTCGTCCATGCCGTCCTTGCCGGCGCCGGACACCGACTGATAGGTCGCGACCACGACGCGCGTGATCTTGGCCTTGTCGTGCAGCGGCTTCAGCGCGACGACGAGCTGCGCGGTCGAGCAGTTCGGATTGGCGATGATGTTCTTCTTGCGGAAGCCCTCGATGGCGGCGGCGTTCACCTCCGGCACGATCAGCGGCACGTCCGGGTCCATGCGCCAGGCCGACGAATTGTCGATCACCACGGCGCCCTGGGCGCCGATCTTCGGCGACCATTCCTTCGACACCTCGCCGCCGGCCGACATCAGGCAGATGTCGACGTCGGAGAAATCGTAGTGCTCGAGCGCCTTGCACTTCAGCATCTTGTCGCCGAACGAGACCTCGATGCCCTGGCTCTTGCGCGAGGCGAGCGCGACCACCTCGTCGGCGGGGAAGCGCCGCTCGGCCAGGATGTCGAGCATCTCGCGGCCCACATTGCCGGTGGCGCCCACGACCGCGACCTTGAAACCCATCGAAACTCTCCGAAAATGCCTGATGCCGGCAGGCCGCGGCCCGCCGGCGCGCCAGCTTCTAGGCGAAAAACCTTGATAACTCAACGCTGCGCCGTCAGCCGCTATCTATGACTTTTTCGGCTGAATTCCATCGCCGGCGGCGATGCGGAGCATCCAGTCGGCCCAAAAAAAGCGGCGGCGAGGGATGCTCGCCGCCGAAGTTCACACGGGTGGGAAACAACGAAAGTCGGATCGGTGGCCTTACCAGTCGAAGGCGATCGGGGCCTTGGCGACCAGGCGGAAGCTCTGGCTTTCGTCCGGCGAGCGAGGCCGGCATTGGCGCTGCCGACCCGGGCGAAGGCGGCGTGGGTGAGGACGATGCCCGCGATGGCGCTCGTCGAGGTGATCGACGACAACCACCGCGGTGGCGACGATCATCTTGAGCATGGGCCTCTCCCCTTCGGTCCGGCGCGGCGTCAAGCCGCGCCGATCTCCATGAGGATGAGAATTAACCCACGCCGTATCCGGCGAATGTCGCGCGCTGTATCGTCGGTATCGCCGGGCCAAAAAAGTTGGCGGCGCCGAACCGCGGCGCCGCCGTCATCGACTTGACAGCCGGTGAGCCGGTCAGCCGGTCGGCGGGGCGATCTCGTCGAGGCCCTTCTGCTTGGCCTCCGGGCCGAGCTGGGTCACCGCGCCGGCGGCGATCACGCAGCACGATGGCCAGGCAGACGAACACCGTGGTCAGGCCATAGCCGGTCTGGACCCAGAGGATCGTCGGCACGATGAACGCGGTCGCCAGCCGGCCGACGCCCGCGGCCCAGCCGAAGCCGGAGGCCCGCGCGTTGGTCGGGAACACCTCGGACGCGAAGATCTGCATCGAGTTGCCGGCCACCTGGATGAAGAAGATCATGATGAAGCCCGCCACCAGGAGCTGGGTGTCGCTGACGGCATTGGCGAACACGATCGCCATGATGCCGGCGCCGACGAAGGCGCAGACCGAGGTGATCTTGCGGCCGCATTTGTCGAGCGCGTACATCATGAACAGGCTCGCGCACGGCACCGCCAAGTGTCATGCCGAACGTGTAGGTGCAGCGACTTGGTGATGGTGAAGCCCTTGGCGGTCATGATGTTGGGCAGCCAGGTGCCCAACCCGATGGCGACGCCGAAGAACGCCGAGAAGCAGATCATGCCGGCGATCACGCGCTTCGGAAACATGCGTGAACACGACGCCGAACGGATCGCTCTTGGTGTCGCTCGCGGCATCCGTGGTCAGCGGCTCGGTCGGCCCGGCGATGCCGAGGCGGCCGAGCACGTCGAGCGCCTCGTCGCCGCGGCCGTGGGTGGCCAGATAGCGCGGCGATTCCGGCAGCGAGAAGCGGAACACCCAGACGATCAGCGCGCCGATGCCGATCACGATCCAGACGCCGCGCCAGCCGATCGAATCGCGGAAGTACAGCGTGAACAGCGAGGCGATCGGCCAGACGCAGGCGCCGCCGATGAAGTGCACGATCGCCAGGATGCGGCCGCGGATCGCCTTCGGCGAATATTCGCCGGCGTAGGAGAAGGCGAGCGGCTGCTCGGCGCCGAGGCCGATGCCGGCGATGAAGCGCGCAGCGATCAGCCACGTCACGGTCGGCGCGAACGCGCCGAGGATCGTGAAGATGCCGAACAGCAGCAGGTTGAACTGGTAGATGGTCTTGCGGCCGAAGCGGTCGGTGAACTCGCCCTGGCCGGCGGTGCCGATGAACATGCCGAACACGGTGGCGCTGCCGATCAGCGCGGCCTCGGGGCCGGTCGCAGAACTTGGTCTGGATCATGTCCGGGATCAGCGAGCCCAGCACGATCACAGTCGATGACGTCGAAGAAATATCCGGCGGCGATCAGCGCGACGACCTTGATATGCAGCGATGTGATCTTGGCGTTGTCGAGCGCATTGCCGACAAAGCCCTCGATGGTCTGAGCCACGGTATGCCTCCCCTGACGTTGGCCGTCGTTTTGCGGCCAATCCCGATTTTGTTTTGGTGTATTGGTGCGCCCCGGGGGAAGGCTAGCACCCGGCCAAAGGGGCAGGAAGCCGCCCGACGGCCAAAATGGCGGGCCGGCCAATCGCAATTTACCGATCGCGGTTGCCCAAAATTTACCCCGCGCCCGAATTGGCCGCGTTCCGGCGCAAAAGCAACCGCAATGCAAGATCTGGCGTGGCACAACACGGCAAAATCGCCGGACGAATCCGGTGCGGGGCAAAGCAAGCATGCGTGGGCAATTCCAGACCGTCTCCGCGGGGGAGATGTCGGCATTCTCGGTGGCCGGTCTCCTGATCCGTTACGGCTTCTACGCCATCGGCATGCTGGTGTTCGGCATGGTCGGTATCGGCATCCTGTCGGTGTGGAAGATCGTGCCGAAGGTGGTCAACGATCCGCCGGCGTTCCGCATCGCGTCGGGCGAGTTTGCCGGCAAGCCGTCGAGCGGGCATGTCCAGGTGAGTTCGCAGTATGGTCGCATCGAGGTGGTGCAGTACGGCGAGCTCAACAACCGCAGCACTGATCTGGCCGTGATCATGGTGCTGCCGCCGCCCGATAGTTTCACCGCCATGCACCTCGTGCAGGACATGACCGACATCAACCTGCTGCAGATCAAGCGGCCGCGGGTCATGTCGAACGTCCACTACGACCTCGATACGCGGTTCGGCGAGCTGCGTGCCACCGAGATGCGGGTCGAGACCGACGGCCGCTGGAAGCAGTGCCTGTCGTTCCGCAGCCGGTTCGGCGTCCCGGCGGTGATGCTGGCCGGCTGGACTTGCGACGGCACCGGCGCCAGGCCGAGCGCCGGCGCGCTGGCCTGCGCGATCGACAAGCTGGTGATCGAGCGCGAGCTTGCCACCAAGGGCGCCGACACTTTCATCCGCGAGCGGATGGCGAAGCCCGCCCGTTGCCAGGCCGCGCCGGTGACGCAGACCATCGACGTCGAGCGCCGCGGCATGTCGCCGCCGTCGCGCTGGTGGCAGCCGAGCGCGACCTATCGGCCGCCGTACCGCTCGTATTAGCTACCGTAGTTCTTCGTCAGGTAATCCTTGATCGCCGCGGCGTCGGCGTCGGTGATCGGCGCGCCGTAGGCCTTGATCATCTTGGTGACCTCGGCGTCCCACAACGCGGCGTTGGGATAGGGCGAGTTCATCTGGACGTAATCGAGGCTGTGGCAGGCGCCGCAGTTGTCCTCCACCTTGTCGAGGCCGGGCGCCTTCTTGAGGTCGACCGGCTTTTCGTCGGCGAGCGCCGGCAGAGCGCGAGAGCGACGGCGGCGAGGGCAATCAGGATGGTGCGCATGATGATCTCCCTCAGGCCACGTTCAGCGAGACGCTGTGAATGACGTTGTGGTGATAGCCGGCCGGATTGTGGATCAGCGTCGCGGTCTGGGTCTGGCCGATCGCGTTGCTGGCGCGCGCCATCACCGTGACCTTGCCCTTGCCGGTGAGCGGGAAGCTCCAGGTGCGGAACGCGTACTTGCCGAGATCGTCGCCGAGCGTTGCGCTTCGGCCAGGTCTTGCCGCCGTCGGTCGAGCACTCGACCACCGCGGATGCCGTAGCCGCCGTCCCAGGCGATGCCGCCGACCGCGGTGCCGGCGCTCACCATTGGCGCCGTCGGCGTGGCTGGTGATCAGCGAGTTCACCACCATCTCGGTGATCGGCGTGTTGGCCGCGGTCTCCTGCGAGGTGAAGCGCGCCACGATCGGGAACTTGCCGAGCGGAATGCGATAGGCCGGGTTCATCCAGAAATTCGTTGTCCGGCTTGGTCACCGCCTTGATCGAGTTGATGTGCTTCATCCAGTAGGTGCCGGTCCAGCCCGGCACGATGATGCGCGCCGGCGCGCCGTTCCAGATGCGGCAGCGGCGCGCCGTTCATCTCGTAGGCGATCAGCGTGGTGTCCTCGATCGCCTTCCACACCGGGATGCTTTTGACGAAGTCCGGCGTCTTGTCGAACGGCGGGCCGTCGGCGCCGCCGAACACGATCTCGATCGCCTCCTTCTTCAGCCCGACCTTGTCGAGCACGTCCTTCAGCCGCGCGCCCTTCCAGCGCGCGCAGCCCATCGCGCCGTAGCCCCACTCGACGCCGGGCACATGCGGCTCGAACAGGCCGCGGCGGTTGCCCGAGCACTGGTTGACGGCGACCACCTCGGCGGCCGGCATCGCCTTCAGCATCGTCGAGCGTGATCTGCGGCGGTGCCGTTGGCGCCTTCGCCGCCGACCGCGATCTTCCAGGTCTTGGGGTCGACCTCGGGGATGACCGAGAGGTGATAGCGCACGAAGAACGCGTCGTTCGGCGTGATCGCGGTGCGGAAATATTCGAGCGGGCGTCTCGTAATTCGGCGGCCGGTAGCTGAGCTTGATGAGCGGCTTCTTGCCCGGCAGCGTGTCGAGCACGTACGCTGCCGCGCGCGCCTTCGGGCAGCGCGGTCGGCAGATCGAGCGCCAGTGCGTCGTTCAACGCCGGCAGCGCCACGGCGGCGCCGGCAGCGCGGTGCCCAGGAATTGTCGTCGATTGAGGGAAAGCATGATGTCCTCCCGGCAATGCCGCTTACGGCGGCTTTTGATGCGAATGACCTCCGTCACCGCACCGGAGAATTGGCGCGAATCTCACGAATCCGCGCTGCATATGAACTATCGAGGGTAAGCAGCGTTGTGGCAACGGAGGCGATGACGCAACCCGCGCGTACCTTGTGGTGCGGTGCGGAAGCAGACTATAGTTCCGAGCGGTTTCGGGCTGGATTCGAGGACAAAATGCGCTTGTTGGCTGTTGGTTTCGCCGCCGTTTTCGGCCTGGCGGCACTGTCGTCCGCCGACGCCCAGCAGGTTCGGCCGCGGCGGGCCGTGGCCGACGCCGGCCCCGGCTCCACCACCATCATCTCCCGCGACGAGCAGGGCCGGGTCCGCACCAAGATCCTGGTGCAGAAGCGCTCCTATCTCGACGGCGGCACCGAGGTGATGCCGGGCGACATTCCGGACCAACCGGACGCGCTTCATCAACAGCTTCTATTACAACCCGTCGAGTTCGTCGGTGTCGAACGACAACATCGTGCCGAGCCGGCCGATCACCGACCCGTTCTTCCTGCCAGGCAAGAACAACCCGTTCTTCAACTGAGCGGATGACGGCGGCGATCAGCCCGCCAGCTTCTCCATCTCGGAAATAATCGCGGCGCCCATCTCGGTGGTGCCGACGCGCGTGCCGCCCTCCGACATGATGTCGGCGGTGCGCAAGCCTCGCGCCAAGCGTCGCCGCGATCGCCTGGTCGATCAGGTCGGCCTCCTTGCCCATGTTGAACGAGTAGCGCAGCCCCATCCCGAACGACGCGATCATCGCGATCGGATTGGCGATGCCCTTGCCGGCGATGTCGGGCGCCGAGCCGTGCACCGGCTCGTACAGCGCCTTGCGCTTCTTGGTCTTCGGGTCGATGTCGCCGAGCGAGGCCGACGCCAGCATGCCGAGCGAGCCGGTCAGCATCGCCGCGATGTCGGACAGCATGTCGCCGAACAGGTTGTCGGTGACGACGACGTCGAACTGCTTGGGATTGCTTGACGAGCTGCATGCCGCCGGAATCGGCGAGCTGGTGCTCGAGCGTGACGTCCTTGAACTCGCGCTGATGCAGCGCGTGATGACCTCGTTCCACAGCACGCCGGTCTTCATGACGTTGCGCTTCTCCATCGAGGTGACCTTGTTCCGGCGCTTGCGCGCCAGCTCGAAGGCGACACGGCCGATCCGCTCGATCTCGTAGCTGTCGTAGACCTGCGTGTCGATGGCGCGCTTCTGGCCGTTGCCGAGATCGGTGATGGTCTTCGGCTCGCCGAAATAAACGCCGCCGGTGAGCTCGCGAAGGATCATGATGTCGAGGCCCTCGACCAGCTCGCGCTTGAGCGCCGAGGCGTCGGCCAGCGCCGGATAGGTCACGGCGGGGCGGAGGTTGGCGTAGAGCGCGAGGTCCTTGCGCAGCCGCAGCAGGCCCGCTTCCGGCCGCACGTCATACGGCACCTTGTCCCACTTCGGCCCGCCGACCGAGCCGAAGATCACCGCGTCGGCGGCATGCGCCTTCGCCATCGTGGCGTCGGTGATCGAGACCTGGTGGGCGTCGTAGCAGCCGCCGCCGACCAGCCCTTCCTCGTATCTCGAACGTGCCCATGCCGTGGGAGTTCATCCAGGCGATCAGCTTTTTCACCTCGCCCATCACCTCGGGGCCGATGCCGTCGCCGGGAAGCAGCAGGAGCTTGTGGGTCGCCATGTTTTCCTCACGCGATTTCAACGCGTCATGCCCGGCGCCCCGAGCGGCTTGCGCCGGAATCGATGCGCATCATTCTCAGGCCGGCTCATCGATTCCGGGATCGCGCCTGGCCGCGCCCCGGAATGACGGCGGAGGGATTGCTAAAGCCCGGCGCGGGGATTGGCAAGCAGGCGGGCGGCGGGTCATATCCCGGCCATGACAGCCATCGTCCTCGGCCTCGCGTCGGCGGCATTCCTGGGCGGCGGATTGGTGCTGACGCAATTCGGGCTGCGTTACTATCCATCCGCTGTCGGGCGCGGCGATCAGCGTGCCCTCGTTCACCATCGTGTTCCTGCTGCTGTCGCCGTTCCTGCTGCACGGCCAGACCATCGAGTGGCACGCGGTGCCGATCTTCGCCGCCGTCGGCCTGGTGTTTCCCGCCGTGCTGACGATCCTCACCTTCGCATCGAACCGCGCGCTCGGCCCGGTGGTCACCGGCGCGCTCGGCAATCTGTCGCCGCTGCTGTCGGTGGCGGTCGCGGTCGCTGTGCTGCACGAGCCGCTCCGGGCGTCGCAATTTGCCGGGCTGATGGTGGCGGTGCTCGGGGTGTTCACCATGACCGTCACGCGCACCGACGACATGCGCGACTGGCGGACCTGGGCGCTGCTGCTGCCGCTCGGCGCCTCGGTGGTGCGCGGCGTCATTCCGCCGATCATCAAGGTCGGGCTGGAAGTCTGGCCCAATCCGATCGCCGCGGGCCTGACCGGCTACATCTTCTCGACGCTGACGGTGCTCGCGGTGGAGCGTATCCGCACCGGCCGCTTCCTGGTGCGGGCGCCGCTCGCCGGCAAGCTGTGGTTCGCCGCCAACGGCATCTGCAACGGCATCGGCACGCTGTTGCTCTATGCCGCGCTCGGCGCCGGGCCGGTCTCGCTGGTGGCGCCGCTCTACGCGACCTATCCGCTGTTCACGGTCGGGCATGAGCCTGCTGTTCCTCGGCAACGTCAGGATCACGTTTCGGCTGGTCGCCGGCACCTTGCTCACCGTCGGCGGCGTGGTGCTGATCCTGGTCGGGTGACAGCGCTCAAAAAAACCGCCGGCCCGAGGGCCGGCGTTTTTGAGTTCAACACGGAGGTAAAAGGAACGAATTTCGCGAGATGGGCGCTAGTACAGCGCGGCCTGGGCGACGCTGACCGTGACGGTCGCGACCGTGACCACTGCGAGCAGCAGGCTCCCGAGCACGAAGCCCCAGATCGCCAGCGGCTCGGCACGGCGCGGCGCCGGATTGAAGCCATGTGCTTTGAAGCTATGGGCTTCCTGAACGAACGAGCCGCCGAAAACCGTGAAATGTTGCTGCGCCATGTCGATCTCCATCTCTTGATCCGCATACTGATCCGATCCGTCAAAATCTGAAGTGCGCAATGTCACAGCCCGGATATCTAGGATTTAAGTCCAATTGCTGATCCTCGAAGAGCGTTGTTCGGCGGCCCACTGCTCCGTATTGTGGGAGCAAGCGCCGGACCGCGACCACCGGCGTTATTTCCAGGGAGCCAAGGCCATGCTCGAGCGCACGCCGCCGCAGTTCCGCGAACTGCAAGAAATCACCATGCAGACCGACACGCGCGACATCCTCGCGCACGCGACGCGGCAGTCGGAGAGCTACGAGGATTATTTCCTGGTCGACATCGACGCCCACGTCACCGAGACGTCGTTCTGGCCGGAAATCCTGGCCATGATCGACAACGACGTGATCCGCCAGATGGGCGAGGCGATCGCCGGCCGTCCCGGCAGCGGCAACGTCGCGCTGCTCAACAGCCGCCGGGCATCCTCTACCAGCACGCCTACGGCCGCATCCCGCACCAGCAGGCGCTGCTGGAGAAGGTCGAGAAGAAGGGCACGCATCACTTCACCGAGCTGGCGCGCCGCTCGATGGACGCGCTCGGCCTCGACTATCAGGTCGTGTTCCCGACGCCGATGCTGACGCTCGGCATGCACCCGCAGGACGACATCGAGGCGGCGCTCGGCGCGGCCTACAACAAGTGGCTGGTCGAGCGCATCCTGCCGGAGGACGACCGCCTCAAGGGCATGATCTACCTGCCGTTCAACACGCCGGAGGCCTGCGTCGAAGAGGTCAAGAAGTACGCCCACGTCGACAGCATCATCGGCTACTCGGTCTGCTCGACGCGCAACAAGCCGGTGCATCACAACAGCTACATGAAGCTCTATGCGATGATGGAGGAGAGCGGCAAGCCGTTCTCGTTCCACTCCGGCTTCAACTGGAACGACCCGTCGTTCCTGCAGCTCAATCGCTTCATCTCGATGCACGCGCTGAGCTTCGTGCACTACAGCCTGATCCACATGACCAACTGGATCATCAACGGGCTGCCGGAGCGCTTCCCGAAGCTGAAGGTGCTCTGGATCGAAAGCGGGCTCGCCTGGATTCCGTACCTGATGCAGCGGCTCGACCACGAGTATCAGATGCGCACCTGCGAGGCGCCGATGCTGAAGAAGCTGCCGAGCGAGTACATGCGCGACATGTTCTACACGAGCCAGCCGCTGGAGAAGACCAACCTGAAGCTGCTGAAGGCGACGATGGAGGCGTTCAACGCCGAGACGCAGTTGCTGTACGCCTCGGACTGGCCGCACTGGGACTTCGACGCGCCGAGCTCGATCACCACGCTGCCGTTCCTGAACGAGCAGGCCAAGCGCAACATCCTCGGGCTCAACGCCGCGCGCATCTTCAATCTTCGAGGTCAAGCGCAAGCGGCCGAAGGCGAAGCCGACGTGCTGGCGGCGCGGCCGGGCGTGTCCTGACTGGCGGTCCCGGTGCAGGCGGAGGCGCGCTCGCTCGGCGACGATTTCGTCGAAGCGGCCGAGCGCGCGCTGGCGTCCGGCCAGCCGGGGCAGGTGTCCGACGCCGATCTCGAGCGGGTGATGACGGCGGCGGTGCGGCTCTACGCGGCCAAGACCGAGACCGACAAGCCGCCGGCGCAGCCGATCACGCCGTCGGCGGTGACGCCGACCGACATCGTGGTGACGGTGAGCGATCTGATCCGCGCGGCCGGGTCTGAATCTCTGGGACGTGTCGATGTGGTTCAACCGGATAAAAAGGTTAGGGGAGAATGCGATGCGTGAGGTGAACATCGGTGCGGCGTCGGAATTCGCCGATCCCGGCCGCAAGATCATCGGCTTCGAGAATTTCGAGGTCGCGGTGTTCAAGCTCGGCGGCGAGTTCTTCGCCTACCTCAACCATTGCCCGCACATGGGCGGGCCGGCCTGCCAGGGCAAGATGATCGCCAAGGTCGAGGAGATCATCGCCGACGACCGCACCAGCAAGGGCATGATCTTCTCCAAGACGAAGCTGCACGTGGTCTGCCCGTGGCACGGCTTCGAGTTCGACATCCGCACCGGCGTTCATCCCGGCAATCCGAAGGCGCGGCTTGCGCAAGATCAAGGTCGCGGTCTCCGATGGCGACGTCGTCGTCACCGTGCCGGACGCGCGCGAGCATGTGCCGGTGATGCAGGAAGCGGATATCTCGGTTTCGCCGTAGATCGACTACTTCGACCGGGCTGGAACTCGCCCGTCGCCTTGTCGAGCACCGAAAGCTCGCCCGTCGCGACGCCGAAATAGGCGCCGTGCAGCGTCACCGCGCCGCGCTCGATCAGCTTGCGCAGCCGCGGAAACGTCATCAGGTTGTCGAGCGTGTTGACGACCGAGGCCTTCTCCAGCCGCTCGAGATATTCCTCGCGCGACATCGTCCCGCGCGGGCCGACCTTCTCGGCGGCCGGCGCCATCAGCGACATCCAGCGGCCGATGAAATCGCCGGGCGACATCGGCTCGGCGTCCTCGGCAAAGGCTTTGACGCCGCCGCAATGGGCGTGGCCGAGCATGACGATGTGCTTGACCTTGAGCGCGCCGACGCCGAACTCCAGCGCCGCCGAGACGCCGTGATAGCTGCCGCCGGTCTCGAACGGCGGCACCAGGTTGGCGACGTTGCGCACCACGAACAATTCGCCGGGCCGCGCGTCGAAGATCACCTCCGGCGACACCCGCGAGTCGCAGCAGCCGATCACCATGATCTCGGGCGTCTGGCCGTGCTCGGCCAGTTCGCGATAGCGGTCCTGCTCGGACTGCAGCCGGCCGCTGGCGAAGGCGCCGTAGCCGTCGATCAGTCGCTGCGGAAAGTTCATGGGCATGTTCCTAGCAAACGTCATGCCCAGATGGCCATCGCCAATCCAAATGCGTCGCGCGGCGGCGGGTTCGGGAACGGCTGCGCGAGGCCGGCGTGGATGCGCCGCGCGATGGCGGCGCAGGCCAGCGCATCGAGCAGGTCGTCGGCCGCCGCGCCCTTGGGCGGCGGCGCGTTCACGGCATCTTCCGGCAAGCCCGGCGGCGATCAGCAGGCGGCGGCGCAGCGCCAGGCCGGGCTCGTAGGGCCGGCTCTTGACCTTCTTCGGCTCGGTCAGCGCGCGGCCGCCGTTCAGCCGCCAGAACGCCAGCTCGGGATGCACCTCGAACACCCGCGCGGCGCGCGTCGGCGTCGGTCGCGCAGGCCTCGTCGACCTCGCGGATTTTCGGCGCGATGTTGAAGAGCTGCTTCGACACCTTGCGCGGCGGGTCCGAGGTCGCCTGCGGCGATGCCGGCAGGCCTCGCCATAGTCGGCGGCATAGATCGCCGCGCGCGACGGCACCGAGAACACCGACGACTGCCGGGCGCCGAGCAGCGGCCGCACGCAATTCTCCGCGGCGCGCCCGCCGATGCCGACGCGCTCGCGGCAGGCCGATCGGCATGTCGACTGCGACGACCGCGGGCTGCTCCGGCGCGGACAGCACATCGGCGAAGCGCGGCACGATCCGCACGCGCGCCTCGCCGCCCTCCGGGCGCACGAAGGCCACGATCCATCCGCCGGTGCAGCCATCGACCCCGGCAAGCCATGCGTTCTGGTCGGTTCCGCGCCATTGTCCGCACACGCTGGCACAGCTTTTGCGACGCCGCTACGGTGTCCATTCAGGAGGCGACCCATGACCTTTCGTCCACGCCGCAGCGTGCTCTACATGCCGGGATCGAACGCCCGCGCCATCGAAAAGGCGCGCACCTTGCCGGCCGACGGCGTCATCCTCGATCTCGAGGACGCGGTGGCGCCCGAGGCCAAGGAGCAGGCCGCGCCAGCAGGTCGTCGACGCGGTGAAGGCCGGCGGCTTCGGCGGCCGCGAGGTGTTCATCCGGGTCAACGGCATCGACACGCCCTGGCACGCCGACGATCTCGACGCCGCCGCCCACGCCGCACCCGACGGCATCCTGGTGCCGAAGGTCGGCCGGGTCGAACACGCTGGAACGGGTCGGCCAGCGGCTGCTCGACATGAAGATCGATCACAAGACCCGCATCTGGGCGATGATCGAGACGCCGGAGGCGATCTTCAACATCAATGCGCTCGCCGCCGAGGCGCACGATTCCGAGACGCGGCTCGCCGGCTTCGTCATGGGCACCAACGATCTCGCCAAGGAGACGCGGGCGCGGCTCGTGCCCGGCCGCGCGCCGATGCTGTCGTGGCTGGCGCGCTGCCTGCTGGCCGCGCATGCCCATGGCATCGACATCCTCGACGGCGTCTACAACGATCTCAGCGACGCCAAGGGCTTCGAGGCCGAATGCGCGCAGGCGCCGCGACATGGGCTTCGACGGCAAGACGCTGATCCATCCGAACCAGATCGAGCCTGCAACACCGTGTTCTCGCCGAGCGCCGAGGAGGTCGCGCAGGCGCGCAAGCTGATCGCCGCGTTCGAACTGCCGGAGAACAAGGGCAAGGGCGTGGTGCAGGTCGACGGCCGCATGGTCGAGCGCATGCACGCCGAGATGGCGCGGCGCACGGTCGAGATCGCCGACGCGATCGAGGCGCGGAGCTAAAGGCTACTGCTGCGGAATGTGGGCGTCCGCGATCACCTTTTTCCACTTGACGATCTGCTCGCTCACCATCGTCTTCATCTCGTCCGGTGTACTGGTGTGGACGTCGACGCCGATCTTGTTCAGCCGCTCGATGGTCTCCTTGTCGGCGAGCCCGGCCCTGGTGGCGTCGTTGATCTTCTTGACGATGTCGGCGGGCGTGCCCTTCGGCGCGGCCAGTGCGACCCAGGTCTTCACGTCGTAGCCGGGCACGGTTGCGGAGACCGGAGTGATGTCGGGCAGGCTCCACCATTTGTCGCCGCTGGTGACGCCGAGCACGGTGACCTTGCCGGCACGAAGCTGCGGCTCGATCACGGTGATGGTGTCGATGTTGAGATCGATGTTGCCGCCGAGCAGGTCGGTCATCGGCCCGCCGCCGCCGCGATAGGGCACGTGCGTCATGTCGATGCCGGCCATCGAGCAGAGCAGCGCGCCGGCCAGGTGCTGCGTCGAGCCGACGCCGACCGACGAATAGGTGAGCTTGCCGGGATTGGCCTTCGCCGCCGCGATCAGGTCGGCCATGGTCTTGATCGGGCTGTCCTTGCGGACCGCGATCAGCAAAGCCTGGTAGCCGTAGGTGGAGATGAACTGGAAGCTGTCCAGCGGATCGAACGGCAGATGCTTGTAGATGCCCGCCGAGACCGCGTGGGCGCTGGTCAGCGTGATCAGCGTGTAGCCGTCCGGCGCCGAGGTGGTGAGCCGCTGCGACGCGGTGTTGCCGCCGGCGCCGGGCCGCGGCTCGACCACGACCGGCTGGCCGAGATGTTTGCTCAGCGCGTCGCCGACGATGCGCGACACCACGTCGCCGTTGCCGCCGGCCACGAAGCCATGCGTCAGCGTGATCGGCCGGGTCGGATAGGTCTGCGCGTGGGCGGCGGGCGCCGCGACGCTGGCCCACAACAGTGCGATCGCCATTGCAGCAATCAGACGCATCGAATTCTCCCTCAGCGGTCTTTTCTTTGTCGATCCGGCAATGCACGCTGCGCCCGCCAACGTCAAATGCCGGGATGCCGCAGATGCTGAGACTGTATCACTACTGGAGTTCGGTTTGCTCGCAGAAGGTCCGCATGTGCCTTGCGGAAAAGAAGCCTCGACTGGGAAAGCCGCCACGTCGACATCTTCGCCTTCGAGAATTACGAGCCGGCCTACACCGTCGCTCAATCCCAAGGCGGTGGTGCCGACGCTCGACCACGACGGCCACGTGCTGATCGAGTCCAACATCATCCTGGAATATCATCGAGGACCTTCATCCGGACCAGGTGCCGCTGCGTCCCGCCGATCCGTTCGAGCGCTCGATCATGCGGCTGTGGGTCTACAATTCGGAGGAGCTGGCGCACTGGAACGTCAACGTCTGCTCGCACAATCTGCGCCACGCCAAGCGGATGGACCAGCGCTACACCCACGAGCAGCAGATCGCGGCGGCCGAGAAGTGCCCCAACCCGATGATCGCGCTCCGCCTGAAGCGGCGGCTCGCGGTCGGCGTCTCGGTCGAGGAGGAGGACGAGGCCTACGAGAAGCTCGACTACCTGCTCGATCAGATGGAGGCGCGGCTGCAGCACGGTCCCTGGATCGCAGGCTCGATGTTCACCCTGGCCGATGTCGCCATGGCGCCGATGGTCAACCGCATCGAGGTGCTGTCGCGGCCCGAGATGATCGCGCCGGCGAAACGTCCCAAGGTCGCCGACTGGTGGCAGCGCATCCAGGCGCGGCCGGGCTACCAGACCGCGTTCTCGTTCAAGAACCCGGACACCAAGGACCCGGTGAAACGCTAGAAGCTCGCGGGCTTACGCCCAGGGCCGCGCGGCCTTCGACTTTTCCTCGAAGCTGTCGATCTTGCTTTGCTTCTGCTTGGTCAGGCCGATGTCGTCGAGACCGTTGAGCATGCAGTGCTTGCGGTGCGGGTCGATGTCGAACTTGACCACGCCGCCGTCCGGCCCGCGGATTTCCTGCTTCTCCAGGTCGATCGACAAGGTGGCGTTGGCGCCGCGCTCGGCGTCGTCGAACAGCTTCTCCAGATCCTCCGGCGACTGACCTTGATCGGCAGCACGCCGTTCTTGAAGCAGTTGTTGTAGAAGATGTCGCCGAACTGCGTCGAGATCACGCAGCGGATGCCGTAGTCCATCAGCGCCCACGGCGCGTGCTCGCGCGACGAGCCGCAGCCGAAGTTGTTGTCGGCGACGAGGATCTTGGCCTTCTTGTAGGCCGGCTTGTTGAGCACGAAATTCGGGTTCTCGCTGCCGTCGTCCTTGTAGCGCAGCTCCGAGAACAGGCCCTTGGCGAGCCCGGTGCGCTTCAGCGTCTTCAGGTACTGCTTGGGGATGATCATGTCGGTGTCGACATTGACGATCCGCAGCGGGGCGGCGACGCCTTCCAGCTTGTCGAATTTTTCCATGGCAGCGCTCTCCTTGGCCCTTTGAATGGCGCCTGGACCGGCTGGGGTCAAGCCCTGGCCTTGGCGTCCTTTTTGCGGTCGTAATGGCGCTTCGTATCGCATGTCGCAGACCTGGATGTCGTAGGTCTCGTAGTACTTGGTCCGGCCGAGCGCTGCGCCTCCATATGCTCCGCGTTGCGTGCGCCAGGCGCGTCTGGCCTTCCTCGTGCTCGAACTCGACGATGGTGCACGCGCTCGCCGTCCTCGGCCCAGAAGCCCTTGTGCGAGATGTAGCCGGGATGTCGCCCTGGCGATCTCGGCCATGCGGTCGACCAGCGCGACGTACTCGTCCTGAAGCCGGGCATCAGGCGCGAGCGGAAGACGGTGACGATCATGGTGGCCTCCTGATGGCGCTGCCGCCATTGTGGCGGCGATGGCCGGATTCGATCCAATGCAGAATATCGATGGCGGCCATCAACGCCGGCGATGGACGCTCACGCCCGCTGCTTCTCGGTTCTTCGGAATCGCATCCATGTGCGTCACCCAATTCCGCGCCGAGCGGAACCAGCTCTGCCGCTTCGGCGCGAGCTGGTCGCGCTCCTTCAGGATGCCGACCCGCACCATGTAGGACGCCTGCTGGCCTTCGCCCGGCGAGGTCGAATAGATCGGCGAGCCGCACTTGGCCGCAGAACGCCTGCACCCGCGGATTGCCGCTCTCCGACGTGGTCTTCACGTAGTTGGTCGGCGTGCCCTTCATCTTGAACTGCGCGCCCGGGATCGGCACCGAGACGCGGAACGCCGAGCCGGTGCCGGTCTGGCAATCGGTGCAATGGCAGATGTTGACCTTCTCCGGATCGGCCTCGCCCTCGATGGTGATCGCGCCGCAATGGCACGCGCCTGTGACCTTCATCGCAATCCTCCGTTATTCCGCCGCTTGTTCGATCGCGTCATGTCGTCGTCCGACAATCCGAAATGATGCCCGATCTCGTGCACCAGCACATGGGTGATGATAGCGCCGAGCGTCTCGTCGTGCTCGGCCCAGTACAGCAGGATCGGCACCCGGTAGAGCCAGACCATGTTGGGCATCTGCACCGGCGCGCTCTCCGACTGGAACGGCAGGCCGACGCCCTGGAACAGGCCCATCAGGTCGAGCTCGCTCTGGATGCCCATGGCGTCGAGCACCTCGTCGGTCGCGGTGTCCTCGACATGGATCACGACGCCCTCGCACTTGGGCGCGAAACTCCGCCGGCAGCCGGCGGAACGCCTCGGTCGCGATCACCTCGAATTCGACCAGCGAGGGCGCCTTCAGCGGCCGCCAGGAAAGCGGATCGGGCGAGCGGATCGGTCGTCGGATCATGCGGCGAGCATAGGCGGTCGTGTCAACCGCGTTCAACATCGCCGTGGACGCGGTTGACGCCGCGGCGGCGATGCGGGACCGTTGGGGCATGAGGCGCGTTGCCACAATTGTCGTCGCGTTGTCGCTCGGCCTGTTCGCCGCGGCGCCGTGCCTGCGCGCTGTCGCAGGTCCAGACCGACGGTGCCGGGTCGGCGGCCGATGCACAGCCGCGCAGCAAGCGCAGCCGCGCCGAGGACCCGGCTGCGGGTCGCGGCCCGGTCTATCCGTACCGGCACTACCACTCGATCTATCCGGTGCCCTATCGCTTCGAATATCCCGGGCCGAACGCCAAGCGCGAATGCGCCGCGCGCTATGTCGAGGAGTACCGCCCGAGCGGCACCGTGATCGTGCCGCGCATGCACTGCTGGTGGGTGCGGGGTTAAACTTTCTTCATCATCGCTGAACGGCGCGCTGTCCGCACGCTTGCGCGCTTTTGTCCGCGCCTCCGGCATGAAACCTGGCCTGCCTCCATGCGTTGATTCTGCAGGGCGGCTCAGGAGAACATCTCATGTCGAAACTGCTAGCAACCTGCGCTGCGGTCGCCGTCACGGCGATGGTCGCGCTCCCGGCCGCGGCCAGCGCCGCGGAACATCACGCGCGCCGGCGTCACCAGAACCGATGCCGACCGACATCAGCGCCGCGCGGCGTATGCACCACTACCGTGCGGCACTACGTATCGGCACGTATTACGGTTCGCGCTACGGCTACTACGCGCCGTACAACGCCTACGCCTACGATCCGTACTACCGGCCGTACTATCGGCCCGGCTTCTCGGTCGGCGTCGGCCCGTTCGGTTTCGGGTTCGGCTTCTGACAACGAGCCAGTGCCAACGAAAAGGCCCGCCGCGAGGCGGGCCTTTCGCTTTGCTTCGTTCCGTTCGCTCAGTGCCAGTCGCGCACGTCGACGAACTTTCCGGCGATCGCCGCCGCCGCCGCCATCGCCGGCGACACCAGATGCGTGCGGCCCTTGAAGCCCTGGCGGCCCTCGAAGTTGCGGTTCGAGGTCGAGGCGCAGCGCTCGCCCGGCTCGAGCTTGTCCGGGTTCATGGCGAGGCACATCGAGCAGCCCGGCTCGCGCCAGTCGAAGCCGGCGGCGATGAAGATCTTGTGCAGCCCTTCGGCCTCGGCCTGCTCCTTCACCAGGCCTGAGCCCGGCACGATCATGGCGTTGACGCTGGCGCTGACCTTCTTGCCCTCGGCGATGCGCGCCACCTCGCGCAAATCCTCGATGCGCGAGTTGGTGCAGGAGCCGATGAACACGCGGTTGACCGAAATGTCGGTCATCTTCTCGCCGCCCTTCAGTCCCATGTATTCGCAGCGAGCGCTCGGCGGCGCGGCGCTTGTGCTCGTCGGCGATCTCGGACGGCACCGGCACGCGGCCGGTCACCGACGACGACCTGCTCGGGGCTCGTGCCCCAGGTGACGATCGGCGGCAGCTTCGCGGCGTCGAGCTTGACCTCGCGGTCGAAGAACGCGCCGTCGTCGGTCGGCAGCGTCTCCCAGTAGCGCCGCGCGTCGTCCCACATCTTGCCCTTCGGCGCCTTCGGGCGGTCCTTGACGTAAGTCGTAGGTCTTCTCGTCCGGCGCGATGAAGCCGGCCTTGGCGCCGGCCTCGACCGACATGTTGCAGACCGTCATGCGGCCTTCCATCGACAGCGCGCGGATCGCCTCGCCGGCGTATTCCAGCGAATAGCCGGTGCCGCCCGCGGTGCCGATCTCGCCGATGATGGCGAGGATGATGTCCTTGGCGGTGACGTTCGGCGGCAGCTTGCCGTCGACCACCGCGCGCATGTTCTTCGACTTGACTCTGCACCAGCGTCTGCGTGGCGAGCACGTGCTCGACCTCGGAGGTGCCGATGCCGTAGGCCAGCGCGCCGAACGCGCCGTGCGTCGCGGTGTGGCTGTCGCCGCAGACCAGCGTCACGCCCGGCAGGGTGAAGCCCTGCTCGGGGCCGATGACGTGGCAGATGCCCTGGCGGATATCGAACTCGTCGTAGATATTCGAGACCGAACAGCTTGGCGTTCTCGGCGAGATACGCGATCTGGTCGGCGCTCTCCTTGTCGGGATTGGGCTTGCTGCGGTCGGTGGTCGGCACGTTGTGATCGACCACCAGCAGCGTCTTGTCCGGCGCGTGCACCTTGCGGCCGGTGAGGCGCAGGCCTTCGAACGCCTGCGGCGACGTCACCTCGTGGACGATGTGGCGGTCGATGTAGAGCAGGCAGGTGCCGTCCGGCTGCTCGTCGACCAGATGGTCGGCCCAGATCTTGTCGTAGAACGTGCGCGGTTTCATCGCGTTCGACCTTCAGAAAGAGATTGGATTTGAGAGCGGCCGAAGCCGCCATGCGGTCGCAGCGAGACGGTCGCTCAAAGCTCGGCCTGGATCGACGCGGTCAGCCGGCCGAAAAAGCGGCCCGGCAGGCGCGCGTGGTCGCCGAGAACGATCCTGGGCATGGGCACTTGACATGGCCTAGATATAGCCACCGTTTCGACGACATGCGATCGCTCAGACTATAGCCGAGTCGTCGGCGCCGTGTCCGACGACAGATCCGCGAAAGCGCCGGGTCCTGCGCACGCCGTGCCGGCTCGATGTGCTTCGACCGGCATGTCAAACAAAAAGGCCGGCGCGACGGCCGGCCTTTCGCTTCGCGTTGTCGCGAAATCCTACTCCGCCGCGTCGGCGACGTCCGTGCTCTGGCCGGCGTGATGCGTGCCCTCGGCGATGCGCGCCGACTTGCCGCGCAGATTGCGCAGGTAATACAGCTTGGCGCGGCGCACCTTGCCGCGGCGCACCAGCTTGATCGAGTCGATCATCGGCGAGAGCAGCGGGAACACGCGCTCGACGCCCTCGCCGTAGGAAATCTTGCGCACCGTGAAGCTCTCGTTGAGGCCGTGGCCGGAGCGGCCGATGCAGACGCCCTCGTAGGCCTGGATGCGGGTGCGCTCGCCTTCGACCACCTTGACGTTGACGATCACGGTGTCGCCCGGCTCGAAGTCCGGAATGGTCTTGCCGGCGGAGAGCTTGTCGGCCTGCTCCTTGTTGAGCGTTTGAATGAGGTTCATGGCAAATTCTCCGTCGGCTGCGCGCCAGCTGCAAGGGCAGCGCCATATAGGCTTTTTGTCCGGGTTCGGGCGAGCTTCTACGACAAAGCGCGCGGCCTTGTCACCCCGTCACGTTTCGCGGGTTATTTGGGGCTTTTGGGCGGTTTTGGTAGGCCGCCCAGAGGTCCGGCCGGCGCTCGCGGGTCAGCCGTTCGGCCTCGGCCTGCCGCCAGGCCTTGACCTTGCCGTGGTCGCCGCCGGTCAGGATGTCCGGGATGGCCTGGCCCTCGAACACGGCCGGCCGGGTGTAGTGCGGGTACTCCAGCAGCCCGTCGGAGAAGCTTTCCTCGGCGCCGGAGGCCTCCTTGCCCATGACGCCGGGAATGAGCCGGACGCAGGCGTCGATCAGCGCCAGCGCCGCGATCTCGCCGCCGGACAGCACGTAGTCGCCGATCGACACCTCCTCGAGCTGCCGCGCCGCGATCACCCGCTCGTCGATGCCCTCGAAGCGGCCGCAGACGATCACCGCGCCGTCGCCCTTGGCGAGCGCCGCCACGCGCGCCTGGGTCAGCGGCGCGCCGCGCGCGCTCATCAGCAGGCGAGGGCGGTTGTCGGTCGCCACGGCATCGATGGCGCGGGCCAGCACGTCGGCCTTCATCACCATGCCGGGCCCGCCGCCGGCCGGCGTGTCGTCGACGGTGCCGTGCCGGTCGGTGGCGTGCGCGCGGATGTCATGGGCGTCGAGCGACCACAGGCCCGACGCCAGCGCCTTGCCGGCGAGGCTCAGGCCGAGCGGTCCCGGAAACATCTCGGGGAACAGCGTGAGGATGGTGGCGCGCCACATCTTACGTCACTCGGTCGGTCGGAGGCGGCACGACGACCATGCGGCGCGCGGCATGTCGATCTCCGGCACCGCGGTGTCGGTGAACGGCACCAGCAGCGGCTCGCCGCCGCCCGCGGCTTGATCTCGACGAGATCGCCGGCGCCGAAATTGAGGATCGCCGTCACCGTGCCGAGCGCCGCGCCGTCCGGCGTCACCGCGGCGAGGCCGACCAGGTCGGCGTGATAGAACGTCTCGTCGTCCTCGATCGGCGGCAGCTTGTCGCGCGACACGTAGAGCTTGATGTTGGTCAGCTTCTCCGCGGCGTCGCGGTCGGCGACGCCGGCGAGCCGCGCCACGAAGTGATCCTTCGCCGGCCGCAGCGCTTCGATCTCGAAGCGCCGCGTGCCGTCCTCGCTTTCCAGCGGACCGTAGGCGGTGATCGCCATCGGGTCCTCGGTGAACGACCGCAGCCTGACCTCGCCGCGAATGCCGTGCGCGGCGCCGATCTGGGCAACGCAGATGCGGTCGGTCACGGCGTCCTACATGCTTACTTCTTCTTCGCGGCGTCGACGGCGATGGCCCGCTCCCGGGCCGTGGCGTCGGCCTTGGTCTTGGCTTCGGCCTTGGCGGCGTCCGCGATCTTCTGCTTCTCTTCGCGGACGGCCTTGCGCTCCTTGCGCGGGATCGCCCGCTCCGGATTGTTGCGCTTCTCGCGCTTGGCGACGCCGGCGGCGTCGAGGAAGCGCATCACGCGGTCGGACGGCTGCGCGCCCTTGACCATCCAGGCCTTGACCTTGTCCATGTCGAGCTTGAGGCGCTCTTCCTTGTCCTTCGGCAGCAGCGGATTGAAATAGCCGAGCCGCTCGATGAAGCGGCCGTCGCGCGGCGCGCGGCTGTCGGCGGCGACGATGTGATAGAACGGCCGCTTCTTGGTTCCGGCGCGGGCCATGCGGATGACGACTGGCATTGGTAGTTCCTTTCGTTGACTGATCTGCGTTGGTTGCGTTCGTTGAATCTGAAACTCATTTCTTCTTGAAGAAGTCGGCCGGCAGTCCGCCCGGCGTCGGCAGCTTGGCGCGCCGCCGCCGCCGAGACCGGGGAATTTGCCGAGGCCCGGAAGCCCGGAGCCGCCCGGCATCGTCGGCGGCATTCCGGGCATCCCTGGCGGCAGTCCGCCCGGCATCTTCTCGGCGAGCTTCGCCATCTCTTCCGGCGACGGCATGCCGCCGCCCATTCCCATCATCTGCGCGAGGCCGGCCATCGGGCCGCGCGCCTTGCCGCCGCCCATCGCCTTCATCATGTCGGCCATGGTCCGGTGCATCTTCAGGAGCTTGTTGACCTCCTCGACCTTGGAGCCGGCGCCGGCCGCGATGCGCTTCTTGCGGCTGGCCTTGAGGATGTCGGGATGCTTGCGCTCGCCCGGCGTCATCGAGTTGATGATCGCCATCTGGCGCTTGAGCATGCTGTCGTCGAGATTGCGCTCGGCCATCTGGCTCTTGATCTTGGCGACGCCGGGCATCATCGCCATCAGGCCGCTCATGCCGCCCATCTTCGCCATGCCGGCGAGCTGCTCGCGCAGATCGGTCAGGTCGAACTGGCCCTTGCGCATCCGCTCGGCGGCGCGCATCGCCTGCTCGCGGTCGATGCTGGTCGCGGCCTTCTCGACCAGCGAGACGATGTCGCCCATGCCGAGGATGCGGCCGGCGATGCGGGCCGGATCGAAGTCCTCCAGCGCATCCATGCGCTCGCCGGTGCCGATCAGCTTGATCGGCTTGCCGGTGACGGCGCGCATCGACAGCGCCGCGCCGCCGCGGCCGTCGCCGTCGACGCGGGTCAGCACGATGCCGGTGAGGCCGACGCGCTCGTCGAACGAGCGCGCAAGATTGACGGCGTCCTGGCCGGTCAGGCGTCGGCGACCAGCAGCACCTCGTGCGGATTGGCGGCGCGCTTGACCTCGGCCGCCTCGTTCATCATGTCCTCGTCGAGCGTGATGCGGCCGGCGGTGTCGAGCAGCACCACGTCATAGCCGCCGAGCTTGGCGGCCTGGATGGCGCGGGCGGCGATCTGCACCGGCGACTGGCCCTCGACGATCGGCAAGGTCGGCACGTTGACCTGCTGGCCGAGCACGGCGAGCTGCTCCATCGCGGCCGGCCGCCGCGTGTCGAGCGAGGCCATCAGCACCTTGCGATCGTCGCGCTCGGTGAGGCGCTTGGCGATCTTCGCCGTGGTGGTGGTTTTGCCGGAGCCTTGCAGGCCGACCATCATGATCGGCACCGGAGCCGCGGCATTGAGATCGATCGGCTGCGCGTTCGAGCCGAGCGTCGCCGACCAGTTCGTCGTGCACGATCTTGACGACCATCTGGCCGGGCGTGACCGACTTGATGACGTCGACGCCGACCGCGCGCTTCTTCACCTGCTCGATGAAGGCGCGCGCCACGTCGAGCGCGACGTCGGCCTCCAGCAGCGCGCGGCGAACCTCGCGCAGCGCCGCGTCGACGTCCTGCTCCGACAGCGCGCCGCGCCGCGTCAGGCCGTCGAGAATGCCGGATAGCTTTTCCGACAGGTTGTCGAACAAGTCGCAACTCCTCAATCGCGGCCATGAGCGGCCGATGCAAAACAACTTTACGCCCGAGGGCGCATCGCGCTGTCGGGCGGGGCCTCCGGCCTCTCGGACCGGTCGGCGAAACGTGAAATTCCAGCTCTTTTGAGAGCGGGCGGAACCTACGGGCCGGCCTCGCCTCAAGTCAAGGCAGCGCCCGGACCGGTACCACTCTACCAAAGCAGATGCGGACGGAACGAAAGCGCGGCGGGTCCATTGTCGCTCTGCAGCGTGTAATTTTACATGGGGTGCTGGATGGCTGCGGGGGACGAATACAGGGTTAAAGCAGCCGACATGAATGCGCGTGCCAAGAACGAGCGCAATCCGCTCGCTCGCGCGGAACATGAAAATCTTGCTCTGGCGTATCTGCGGTTGGCCGATCAGGCTGATAAGAATGCCAAGGTCGATCTGGTTTACGAAACTCCCCCGGCGCGGCCCAGCCTGCAACAGCAGCAGCAGCCGCAACCGGACGACAAGGACGACGATTAATCGGCGCCGTCAGGACCGATCGAAGCGCTACTTCAGCAGCACGTAAATCTGGATGTCGAACTTGTCCTCCGGCGTCGTCACCGGATCGGTCTGGTATTCCTCGATGAAGGTGCCCGACGGATCGAGCTGCTTCTCGTCGAGATATTCGGGGATGGCGTTGTAGATGGTGTCTTCCATCTGATGGAAGGAGCCCTTGTAGGCGAACTTCAGCGCCTTGCCGGTCGGCGTCTGGCCGACCGCGATGTCGCCCTTCGGCGGGTCCTTCGGCGCCTCGGCGATCGGCACCGCGGCCTGGAACT
Organism: uncultured Alphaproteobacteria bacterium; assembly: GCA_963785665.1. Classification (GTDB taxonomy): domain Bacteria; phylum Pseudomonadota; class Alphaproteobacteria; order Rhizobiales; family Xanthobacteraceae; genus Z2-YC6860. Next base: position 93,787 of record CAWAWF010000002.1, on the reverse strand, counting down.
GAAGTTGGTGTCGTCGAACTCGGTGTAGATCGTCATCGGCGGGCCGGCGCGCTGGATGCCCTGCTTGTCGAGAAACGCGTAGACCGACTTGAACGCGTCCTGGAGGGTCTCCAGCGCGTTGTCCCAGTTGCCGTTGCCCTTCATGTAGATGATGGTCTTGGCCGTCAGCGTGACGTCGACGCCGAACGCCTCCTTGGCCGGGGCGGGCGTTGCGGCCTTGGGCGCCGGCGGCGGGGGCGGCGGCGTCGGGCGCCGGCTTGGCCGCCTGCGCGAACGCCGATGAGGCGACGCCGAGCGCGAGCAGCGCAGCCAGAGTGGTCGCCCGCCAGAGGCAAGTCATCGAAATCTCCTTGGATCGCAAAATCCGCCGCGCTTCCGGCTCGGCGCGCGAAGAATTGGTCAAATCTACCACGGCCGCGAAGCGGCGGAATAATCGAAAACCTGTGATCGCCGCGGCGTGTTCCGGCCAGCCCTGGCCATCATTTGGGCATTTCCCATATAAACGGGACCTTCCTCCATCCGGCCCGACCATGAGCGCGCTCGCCAACCGGCCTTTCGTCAAGATGAACGGTCTCGGCAACGAGATCGTGGTGGTCGATATGCGCAAGACACCCGGCCGCGATCAGCGCCGCCGACGCGCGCGCGGCGGCGCAGCCGGCCGGCGCGCCTTACGACCAGCTCATGGCGCTCTATCCGCCGCGCACGGCGGGCACCGACTCGCTCGTCCGCATCTACAACAACGACGGCTCGGAGGCCGGCGCCTGCGGCAACGGCATGCGCTGCGTCGCCTCGCTGATCGCCAAGGAGAGCGGCAAGGACAAGCTGACGTTCGAGGTCGACGGCCGCGTGCTCAACACCTGGAAGGGCGCCGACGGGCTGTTCACCGTCGACATGGGCGCGCCGCGCTTTGCCTGGAACGAGATTCCGCTCGCCGAGGAATTCCGCGACACCCGCGCCATCGAATTGCAGATCGGGCCGATCGACAAGCCGATCCTGCATTCGCCGTCGGTGGTCAACATGGGCAATCCGCACGCGATCTTCTGGGTCGATGACGTCAACGCCTACGATCTCGCCAAGATCGGCCCGATGCTGGAAAATCATCCGATCTTTCCCGCAGCGCGCCAACATCACGCTCTGCGCGGTCCAGTCGAAGGAGCACATCGTCATCCGCACCTGGGAGCGCGGCGCCGGCCTGACCAAGGCCTGCGGCTCGGCGGCCTGCGCCGCCGCGGTCGCGGCGGCGCGGCTGAAGCGCACCGGACGCAAGGTCCGCGTGACCTTGCCGGGCGGCGATCTCGCCATCGACTGGCGCGAGAGCGACGACCACGTGCTGATGACCGGCCCGGTCGAGTTCGAGTTCGAGGGCACGTTCGATCCGGCGCTGTTCGCCAAGGCCGGCGCGGCGTGAGCGTCGACGTCGTCACCTTCGGCTGCCGGCTCAACATCGCCGAGTCGGAGGTGATCCGCCGCGAGGCGTCGGCCGCCGGCGTTGCCGATGCGGTGGTCGTCAACACCTGCGCGGTGACCGGCGAGGCGGTGAAGCAGGCGCGCCAGACGATCCGCAAGCTTCGCCGCGAGCGGCCCGATGCGAAGATCGTGGTGACCGGCTGCGCGGCGCAGACCGATCCGGAAATGTTCGCCGCGATGCCCGAGGTCGATCGCGTGCTCGGCAACGAGGAGAAGCTGTCCGCCGCGAGCTGGGCCGCGCTCGACGCGGCGGAAAAATCGCCGTCGGCGACATCATGGCGGTGAAGACGACCGCGCTGCATCGCATCGACCGCATCGCGGGCCACACCCGCGCGTTCCTCCAGGTGCAGAACGGCTGCGACCACCGCTGCACCTTCTGCATCATTCCGTTCGGCCGCGGCAATTCGCGCTCGGTGCCGATCGGCGATGTGGTGGCGCAGGCGCGCCGCCTGGTCGAGAGCGGCCACCGCGAGATCGTGCTGACCGGCGTCGACATCACGAGCTACGCGCCGGGCCTCGGCCTGCTGGTGAAGCAAATCCTGCGCGAGGTGCCCGAGCTCAAGCGGCTGCGGCTGTCCTCGATCGATTCGGTCGAGGCCGACGCCGATCTGCTCGACGCGCTCGCCAGCGACGCGCGGCTGATGCCGCATCTGCATCTGTCGCTGCAGGCCGGCGACGACATGATCCTCAAGCGCATGAAGCGCCGCCATTCGCGCGCCGACGCCATTGCGTTCTGCGCGCAGGTGCGGCGGCTGCGGCCCGACGTGGCGTTCGGCGGCGACATCATCGCGGGCTTCCCGACCGAGACCGAGGCGATGTTCGCCCGCTCGCTCGATCTGGTCGACGAATGCGGGCTGACGCAGCTTCACGTCTTTCCGTTCTCGCCGCGGCCCGGCACGCCGGCCGCGCGCATGCCGCAGGTCGCGGGCGACGTGGTCAAGGACCGCGCCCGGCGGCTGCGCGAGAAGGGCGAGGCGGCGCTGCGCCGCCATCTCGACGGCGAGGTCGGCGCGCGCCGCCGCGTGCTGACCGAGCGCGGCGGCATCGGCGCGCACCGCCGCAGTTCACGCCGGTGCGGCTCGCGGCGCCGGTCGAGCCCGGGCTGATGCTCGACGTCGCCGTCGCCGGCCACGACGGGCGACAATTGCTGGCGGCGTGATAAAATAGCGGCGAGGGAGAAAATCATGGCGACCAACGGCAAGCACACCATCTCCACCCTGGCCGAGCTCGAGGCGCTCTTTCCGGAGGAGGTCTATCCGCCGGCCAGGTCAAGGAGACCGACCGCATCACCAAGGCCTATCGCGCGCTGATCGAGGCCTCGCCGTTCTGCGTGATGGCGACCAGCGGACCCGGCGGGCTCGACTGCTCGCCGCGCGGCGATCCCAAGGGCTTCGTGCGCGTGCTCGACGAGAAGACCGTCATCGTGCCCGACCGCCGCGGCAACAACCGCATCGACAGCCTGCGCAATCTCGTCACCGATCCGCGCGTCGCGCTGCTCTTCCTCATTCCCGGCGTCAGCGAGACGCTGCGCGTCATGGGCCGCGTCACCATCTCGACCGATCCGGAGCTGTGCGCGAGCTTCGCCATGCAGGGCAAGGCGCCGCGCTGCGTGCTGGTGATCGCGGTCGAGCAGGTGTTCTTCCAGTGCGCCAAGGCGATCGTGCGCTCGAAGCTCTGGGACCCGTCGATCCAAGGTCGAGCGCGCGACGCTGCCGACCGCCGGGCAAAATCCTCGCCGAGATCAGCGACGGCAAGGTCGGCGGCGACGAGCACGACCGCCTCGCGCCGGCGCGGATGATGCAGACGATCTACTAAGAAGGCCGCTTCGCGGTTTCCTCGGTTCGCGGCCGGGAGGGCGCGGGCGGCGTGACAAATTGCTTGTCCCGTTCCTCATCCCAGCCGCACGCCGTGAGCCGCTCCTTCATGTGCGGCGGCACCGGCGCCGTCACCTTGATCGGCGGCTTGTTCCGGTAGAGCGGCACCACGATCTCGCGCGCGTGCAGATGCATGCCCGGCGCGTGGCGCGGCGCGTTGCCGTAGATGTTGTCGCCGAGGATCGGGAAGCCCGATCTCCGAGCAATGCACGCGCAACTGATGCGTCCGGCCGGTCAGCGGCTCGAGCGCGAGCCAGGTCAGCCCGTCGGCGCGGCCCATCACCTTCCACGTCGTCTGCGACGGCAGCCCGGCCGGATCGTGCTTCATCCACCAGCCGCGGGTGTCGTCGAGCCGGCCGAGCGGCATGTCGATCTGGCCCTCGTCGGCCTCCGGGCCGCCCTCGACCACGGCCCAATAGGTCTTGCCGACCTTGCCGTTGCGGAACATCAGGTTGAGGTCGGCCAGCGCCTTGCGGTGGCGGCCGAGCACCAGGCAGCCGGAGGTTTCCTTGTCGAGCCGATGCGCCAGCGCCGGCATCCGCGGCAGGCCGAAGCGCAGCGCGTCGAAATAGTCCTCGATGCTCGCGCCGCCCTTGTGACCCTTCGGCCCCTTGTGCACGGCAAGCCCGGCGGGCTTGTCGATGATCAACATCAGCCCGTCGCGGTAGAGCAGGCGGCTCCCCATCTCTTCCGGTGACATGAGCGAAACGGGTATCACGGCTGCCGGCATGAGCGACAGCACCAACGACACCGGCGAGAAGAAAGGCTGGTTCGGCCGCCTCGCCGGCGGGCTGAAGCGCACCTCGTCGTCGCTTGGCGCGCGATCGTCGATCTCGTCACCAAGGGTCCGATGGACCCGGCCAAGCTCGACATGATCCAGGACGCGCTGGTGCGCGCCGACCTCGGCTACGACCTGGCCCATCGCGTCACCACGGTGATCAGCCAGGGCGCCTACAGCCAGGGCATCACGCCCGACGAGGTGAAGGCGGTGGTCGCCGCCGAGGTCGCGAAAATCCTCGAGCCGGTGGCGAAGCCGCTGGTGATCGGCGACGCCAAGCCGTTCGTCATCCTGGTGGCCGGCGTCAACGGCTCGGGCAAGACCACGACGATCGGCAAGCTCGCCTCGAAGTTCGCGGCCGAGGGCCGCAAGGTGGTGCTCGCCGCCGGCGACACCTTCCGCGCCGCCGCCATCGACCAGCTCAAGATCTGGGGCCAGCGCACCGGCGCCAAGGTGATCGCGCGCGAGCCGGGCTCCGATTCCGCGAGCCTCGCCTTCGAGGCGCTGAGCGCGGCGAAGTCCGAGGGCGCCGACGTGCTGATCGTCGACACCGCCGGCCGCCTGCAGAACCGCGCCGAGCTGATGAGCGAGCTGGAAAAGATGGTCCGCGTGATGAAGAAGCTCGACGCCGGCGCGCCGCACGCCGTGCTGCTCGTGCTCGACGCCACCGTCGGCCAGAACGCGCTGTCGCAGGTCGAGGTGTTCGGCAAGATCGCCGGCGTCACCGGCCTGGTCATGACCAAGCTCGACGGCACCGCGCGCGGCGGCATCCTGGTTTCGCATCGCCGAGAAATTCAAACTGCCGATCCATTTCATCGGCGTCGGCGAGGGCATCGACGATCTCGCGCCGTTCGCGGCGAAGGATTTCGGCCGGGCGCTCGCGGGACTCGAGTGACGCCTTGGACCCCCGCACCAAACTCCTGATCGAAGCGCCGATCGCGCCGACCCTGCTGCGGCTGGCGATCCCGAACGTCATCACCACCGTGGTGCAGGCCTCGACCGGGCTGATCGAGACCTATTTCATCGGCAAGCTCGGCACCGACGCGCTGGCCGGCGTCGCGCTGGTGTTTCCCGGCGTCATGCTGATGCAGATGATGTCGGCCGGCGCGATGGGCGGCGGCGTGTCGTCGGCGATCGCGCGTGCGCTCGGCGCGGGCCGCCGCGAGGACGCCGACGCCACCATCCTGCATGCGCTGATCATCGCCGCGGGCTTCGCGGCGTTCTTCACGCGTCACGGTGATCGCCGCCGGTCCGTGGCTCTATGCCGCGCTCGGCGGCCGCGGCGGCTCGCTCGCCGTCGCGCTGACCTATTCCAACATCGTGTTCGCCGGCGTCATCCTGATCTGGCTGTTCAACACGCTCGCCAACGTCATCCGCGGCACCGGCAACACCTTCGTTCCGGCGGTGGTGACGCTTGCCGGCGCGGCGCTGCTGGTTCCGCTGTCCGCCGCGCTGATCTTCGGCTTCGGCCCGCTGCCGGCGCTGGGCGTGGCCGGCGGCGCGACCGCGCTCCTGACCTACTACGGCGTCGGCTCGCTGGCCTTCGTCTATTACCTCTGGTCCGGCCGCGCCGTGGTGACGCCGAAGCTTCTGGAGACGCGGCTGCGCTGGCCGCTGTTTCGCGACATCCTGCGGATCGGCCTGCTCGCCTCGCTGACCTCGATCATGACCAACGTCACCATCGCGCTGACCACCGGCGTGGTCGGCGCCTTCGGTCCGGCCGCGATCGCCGGCTACGGCGTCGGCACGCGGCTGGAATATCTGCTGATCCCGCTCGCCTTCGGCTTCGGCGGGCCGCTGGTCGCGCTGGTCGGCACCAACATCGGCGCCGGCAACCGCGAGCGCGCGCTGCGCGCGGCCTGGATCGGCGGCTGGATCTGCTTTGCGCTGACCGAGGCGATCGGCGTCGCGGCGGCGCTGTTTCCGGAGGCCTGGCTCGGCGCTGTTCGACAGCGATCCGGCGATGATCGCGGCCGGCTCGACCTATCTGCGCATCGTCGGGCCGTTCTACGGCTTCTTCGGCCTCGGCATGGCGCTCTATTTCGCCTCGCAGGGCGCCGGCGCGCTGAAATGGCCGCTGCTCGCCGGCGTCTCGCGCCTGGTCATCGCGGTCGGCGGCGGCTATCTGCTGCTGCGCTGGACCGGCAATCTGATGTTTGTGTATGCGGCGCTGGCCGCCGGGCTCGCCGTGCTCGGCCTGATGATCGCCGTGCGCGGTCTGGGGCGGCGCGTGGTTTCGACGGGCGCAATGACAGCGGCGCAAAGGCGGGCTAGACACAGCGCATGAATGATCGCCCGCAACTCAATCCGATGCTCAAGCTCGCGCTCGACCTCGGGCCGCTGCTGCTGTTCTTCTTCGCCAACGCCAAGCCCGCGCTGTTCGAGCCGTGGATCGCGCCGCTCATTCCGGCCGCGGTCGCGACCGGCGAGCGCGCCGGCATTTTCGTCGCCACCGCGGTGTTCATGATCGCCATCCTGGCGGCGCTGGTGATTTCCTATGTGCTGACGCGGCGGCTGCCGGTGATGGCGGTGGTTTCGGCGGTGATCGTCGTGGTGTTCGGCGGCGCGACGCTGTTTTTCCAGAACGACACCTTCATCAAGCTGAAGCCGACGATCATCTATCTGCTGTTCGCCGGCACGCTGTTCGGCGGCCTGATCTTGCGCAAGCCGCTGCTCGCGATCGTGTTCGATCAGATGTTTCACCTGACCGAGGAGGGCTGGCGCAAGCTGACGATCCGCTGGGCGCTGTTCTTCCTGGCGCTCGCGGTCCTCAACGAGATCGTCTGGCGCACGCAGACGACCGACACCTGGGTGACGTTCAAGGTGTTCGGCGTGATGCCGCTGACCTTCATCTTCGCGGCGCTGCAATACCCGCTGCTGATGAAATACGACGCCAGCCCGAAGGACGGCGCGCAGTCCTAGCGCGGCGGCCGCTCATTGGGCTTTCGGCGCGCGGGCGGGTGCGCGGCCCGGTTGGCCCGCGCAGCGCGGGCTGTGTTCTGCAGTCGCGGTTGCTGTTGGCGCGGAGCCAGGGTGCCCGACCGCGGCAGATTGTTCGGCCGCAGGCCGGGCTGACGCAGGCCTGGTTGCTGCCGGAAGCCCGGTTGCCGCAATCCGGGCTGCCGTTGCAGGCCCGGCGATCGCAGATTGCGCCGCTGGTTGATCATCTGCCGGCCGATGCTGCGGGCCGCGAACGCGCGCTGCACGAAGCCGCGGTCGCGGGCCGCCTGCTGCGGCGAGATCGTCAACGCCACCGCGGTGAAGCGGCCGCCGGCGCCGGCCCGCAGTGAAAACCCGGTCGCGGCGCGCGTCAGCAGGCCGAGCCGCGGGCCGCCGCCCAGGCCGAACAGCTCGATGCGCCCGACGTGGCCGTCCTGGTCGGCGTAGAGCTTGACCGCGACCTCGCCGGTCGAGCCGGGCGTCGCGCCTTCAGGCACCTCGATGACGCCGCTGGTGCCGCGAACGCCGACCGTCGAGGTCGGCGTTTCGATTTTCATGTCGCCGGTCTTCGCCACCTGCTGGGCCGCGAACGCGACGGTGCCGCGGGTCGACCTTGAACAGCGCCGCATTGCTCGGTGCCGCCCTCGGCATAGATGAACTCGTCCACGGTGATGGACGCGTTGGCGGACAGATTGAATGTCGTCTCGTCGTCGAAGGTGATGCCGAGCGCGGCGTTGGCGCCGGTGCGAAGCACGTCGCCCTTGAAGATCGGGTCCTGGACCTTAAGCCGCTGCGACAGCGCCGTTGCGGGTGACGGTCGCGCTGCCCTCGACGCTGGCGACGTTGCCGATCTCGTCGGTGGTTTGCGCGGCCTGCGGCGCCGGCGTCTGCGCGCGCGACGGGCATCACGGTCGCGAACCCGATCAGCGCGGCGAGGATGAATGCGAAACGAGTCATGGGCCGCTCTTGCTAATGCTCCGCCAGCGCCTTCTCGAGCTGCGGCTTCAGCACCGTCTCCAGATTGTCGGCGCTGATCGGGCCGACCAGCTTGTAGGCGATGCGGCCGTCGCGATCGATCACGAAGGTCTCCGGCACGCCGTAGACGCCCCAGTCGATCGAGGCGCGGCCGTTGGCGTCGGCGCCGACCGCCGCGAACGGATTGCCGTAGCGGCCGATGAAGCGCCGCGCGTTGTCCGGCTGATCCTTGTAGTTGATGCCGATGATGCGGATGCGCTTGTCCTCGGCGAGCTTCATCAGCAGCGGCGCCTCGTCGTGGCAGGGCACGCACCACGACGCCCAGACGTTGACCAGCGACACCGCGCCCTTGAAATCGGCGGTGGCGATGCCGGGCACCGGCGCGCCGTCGCGCACCAGCCCCGCGACCGGCGGCAGCGGCGTGTCGGGCACCGGCCGGCCGATCAGCGCCGACGGCAGCTGCGACGGATCGCCGGCGCCGAGCCGGAACAGGAACAGCGCCGGCGAGCGCGAGAAACACCGATCAGCGGCAGCAGCACGATCAGCCGGCGCCGCTTCACCGGCGCGGGGCTGTCCGACGCGGCGCTCATGCGGACGGGCTCCGGAGCGGCGCGTCACGCCCGCGCGTCGAGCTCCTTCAAGCTGCCGCCGCTGCGCGCGGTTGTCGAGCTCGACCCAGACGATCAGCCCGACGATGACCAGCGCGGCGACCGCATAGGCCGCGATGATGAAATCGGCGTGCGGACCGAGGTTCATGCGCCGCTCCCCGGCGCCGACTGCGCCTGCATCAGCATCAGCGTGCGAATGCGGCGGCGCAGGATTTCGTTGCCCATGGCGGCGACGTGCAGGGTCACGAACAGCAGCGTGAACGCCAGCGCCATCACCAGCAGCGGAATGAGGATGGTCGGATAGATGCTCGGGCCGCCGAGCCGCAGCACCGAGGCCGGCTGGTGCAGCGTGTTCCACCAGTCCACCGAGAACTTGATGATCGGCAGGTTGATGGCGCCGACCAAGGTCAGGATCGCGACGGCGCGCGCGGCGCGCGACGGATCCTCGACCGTGCGCCACAGCGCGATGACGCCGAGATACATCAGGAACAGGATCAGCACCGAGGTCAGCCGCGCGTCCCACACCCAATAGGTGCCCCACATCGGCCGGCCCCACAGCGAGCCGGTGACGAGGCACAGGAAGGTGAAGGCGGCGCCGATCGGCGCCGCGGCCTTGGCCGCGACGTCGGCGAGCGGATGCCGCCACACCAAGGTGCCGAGCGCGGCGACGCTCATCACCGCCCAGCCGAACATGCCGAGCCAGGCCGACGGCACGTGCAGGAACATGATCTTCACGGTGGCGCCCTGCTGGTAATCGTCGGGCGCGCCATAGGCGAGATAGAGCCCGAGCACGAACACCGCGGCGGTGATCTCGATCAGCCACGGCAGCGCGCGGTGGGCGAAGCTGCAGAAAGCGCGTCGGGTTGGCGAGATCGATCAGGGCCATGCGGCCTTACCTACTCCATTCCCTGCCGCAATGCTGCCGCCGCGGCGAAGATTCCGACCACCAGGCTGACCAGCGTCAGCGCGCACAAGATCGTGAACGGCGTGCCGAACGACAATGGCCCGACGATGGCGGCGTTCGATGCCGAGACGCCGAAGATCAGCACCGGCACCGTCAGCGGCAGCACCAGCACGGCGAGCAGCAGGCCGCCGCGGCGCAGCGCCACCGACAGCGCCGCGCCGATCAGGCCGATGAAGGTCAACGCCGGCGTGCCGGCGAGCAACGTCAACGCCACCGCGGCGCTGGCGCGGACGTCGAGATTCATGAACAGCCCGAGCAGCGGCGCGGCGATCGCCAGCGGCAGCCCGGTGGTGAGCCAGTGCGCGGCGGCCTTGGCGGCGACGGCGAGCTCGAGCGGCGTGTCGGCCATCAGGATCAGGTCGAGCGAGCCGTCCTCGTGATCGGCGGCGAACAGCCGGTCGAGCGTCAGCAGGCTCGCCAGCAATGCGCCGAGCCACAGGATCGCCGGCCCGATCCGGCCGAGCAGCACGAGATCGGGCCCGATCGCGAACGGCGTCAGCACAACCACGATCAGGAAAAACAGCACGCCGATGCCGCCGCCGCCGCCGACGCGGACGGCGAGGCGGAAGTCGCGGAGAAACAGCGCCGCGAGCGGGCTCATCGGGCAGCCCCCAGCCGCAGCTCGTTGGTCCGGTCGAGCCCGATCGGACCATGCGCCGCGGCGATGATGAGGCCGCCGCCGGCGAGGTGCTGCCGCATCAGCCCGGCGAGCATGTCCTGCGCCTCGCGGTCGAGCGCCGAGGTCGGCTCGTCGAGCAGCCAGATCGGCCGCGCCGCCGTCAGCAGCCGGGCGATGGCCAGCCGCCGCCGCTGGCCGGCCGACAGGTAGGCCGCCGGCAGGTCGGCGAGCGCGATCAGCCCGACCGTCTCCAGCGCCGTGTGGACGATGTCGCCGCCGAGATAGCGCGCCCAGAATCCGAGGTTTTCGGCGACGGTCAGGGACGGCTTCAGGGCATCCTGATGGCCGAGATAATGGGCCTGCTCGGGGATGGTCTTGTCGGCGTCGCCGTCGGCCAGCGCCAGCCGGCCGCCGTCGATGCGGACCAGGCCTGCCACCATCCGCAGCAGCGAGGACTTGCCGGCGCCGTTCCGCCCGGTCACCAGCAGGGCCTCCCCGCCGCCGACCGAGAAGCCGATGCTGGTGAAAACCTCGCGGCCGCCGCGAATGCAGACGAGACGGCTTGCCTCAAGCCGCATCGCTGCCCGTCCCGCCGGCCTTGGCCGCCCGTCGGTATGCCCGCAACGCAATCCCCCCGCTTCGAGCTATTCCAGTTTGTCTAGCAGAGCGCGAAAAAAGCCCTTATAAACCAACCGGCCGCGCGGCGCTGGACGAACCGCGCCCGGTAGCGGCTCGGGGGAGAAAGGCTTAGTCCTGGCAGTCATTTAGACCAGGGCGATCCGGTACGCTCCCGCGTCCTTCTGATGGAACCCGCGTCATGACCTCGCTCGATAGTTTCAAATGCTGCCGCACCCTGAAGGTCGGCAGCAAGACGTACGCCTATTACAGCCTGCCGGTCGCCGAGAAGAACGGGCTCAAAGGCATCTCGCGGCTGCCATTCTCGCTGAAGGTGCTGCTCGAGAACCTGCTGCGCTTCGAGGACGGCAAGACCGTCACCAAGGAAGACATCCAGGCCTTCGCGACGTGGCTGAAGAACAAGACCTCCGAGCGCGAGGTGCCGTTCCGTCCGGCGCGCGTGCTGATGCAGGACTTCACCGGCGTGCCGGCGGTGGTCGATCTCGCCGCCATGCGCGACGCCATGGAGCATCTCGGCGGCGACGCCAAGAAGATCAACCCGCTGGTGCCGGTCGATCTCGTCATCGACCATTCGGTCGCGGTGAATTTCTTCGGCCACAAGGATTCGTTCAAGAAGAACGTCGAGGAAGAGTACAAGCAGAATCAGGAGCGCTACAAATTCCTGAAATGGGCCGCGCGCTCGTTCACGAATTTCCGCGTCGTGCCGCCGGGCACCGGCATCTGCCATCAGGTCAATCTCGAATATCTGTCGCAGACGGTCTGGTCGTCGCCCGGCCAGGTCAAGGTCGACGGCAAAGAACAGACGATGGAGATCGCCTACCCCGACACCCTGGTCGGCACCGACTCGCACACCACGATGGTCAACGGCCTCTCCGTGCTCGGCTGGGGCGTCGGCGGCATCGAGGCCGAGGCCGCGATGCTCGGCCAGCCCTACTCGATGGTTCTGCCCGAGGTGATCGGCGTCAAGCTCACCGGCAAGCTCAAGGAAGGCATGACGGCGACCGATCTCGTGCTCACCGTCACCCAGATGCTGCGAAAGCGCGGCGTGGTCGGCAAGTTCGTCGAATTCTTCGGCCCGGGCCTCGCCGGCCTGACCATCGCGGATCGCGCCACCCTCGGCAACATGGCGCCGGAGTACGGCGCGACCTGCGGCTTCTTCCCGATCGACGACGACACGATCACGTATCTGACCGACACCGCGCGCGCGCAGGCGCGGATCGATCTGGTTGCCGCCTACGCCAAGGCGCAGGGCATGTACCGGGTCAAGACCACGCTCGATCCGATCTTCACCGACGTGCTCAAGCTCGAGCTCGGCAGCATCGAGCCGTCGCTTGCCGGTCCGAAGCGTCCGCAGGACCGCGTTGCGCTGAAGGAGGCGAAGTCGAGCTTCATCACCGCGATGGACAAGGAGTTCAACAAGGGCAGCGACGGCGGCGGCAAAGAAGTTTTCGAGATGCATCCGTCGATCGCAACAAACCCGATGGACAAGGACTTCAACAAGGCCGGCGCCAAGGGCCGCTTCCCGGTCGAGGGCAAGGACTTCACGCTCGGCCACGGCGACGTGGTGATCGCCGCGATCACCTCCTGCACCAACACCTCCAATCCGAGCGTGATGGTTGCCGCGGGCCTGCTCGCGCGCAAGGCGGTCGCCAAGGGGCTGAAGGTCAAGCCGTGGGTGAAGACGTCGCTCGCGCCCGGCTCGCAGGTGGTCGCCGACTACTACGAGAAGTCCGGCCTGCAGAAGGATCTCGACGCGCTCGGCTTCAACCTGGTCGGCTTCGGCTGCACCACCTGCATCGGCAACTCCGGTCCGCTGCCGGAGGAAATCTCCGAAGCGGTCAACAAGAACGATCTGGTCGCGGCGGCGGTGCTGTCCGGCAACCGCAACTTCGAGGGTCGCGTCAACGCCGACGTGCGCGCCAACTATCTCGCCTCGCCGCCGCTCGTCGTGGCCTACGCGATCGCCGGCTCGATGTATGTCGACGTCGCCAAGCAGCCGCTCGGTCTCGACAAGAAGGGCAAGAAGGTCTTTCTGAAAGACATCTGGCCGACCAGCCGCGAGATCAATTCGGTGATCCGCAAGTGCATCACCCGGCAGGTGTTCGCCAAGAAATACGCCAACGTGTTCAAGGGCGACAGCCAGTGGGGCAAGATCGCGGTCAGCTGGCGGCCTCACCTACAAGTGGGACGACCGTTCGACCTACGTGCAGAACCCGCCCTATTTCGAGGGCATGGAGAAGAAGCAGCACGCCATCGACGACATCGTCGATGCCCGCATCCTCGGCCTGTTCCTCGATTCGATCACGACCGACCACATCTCGCCGGCCGGCTCGATCAAGGAAGAAAGCCCCGCCGGCGAATACCTGCGCGATCATCAGGTGCGGCCGAAGGACTTCAACCAGTACGGCACGCGGCGCGGCAATCACCAGGTGATGATGCGCGGCACCTTCGCCAACATCCGCATCAAGAACCAGATGGTGCCGGGCGTCGAAGGCGGCGTGACGATCCACTATCCCGACAAGAAAAAGATGACGATGTACGACGCGGCGATGAAGTACAAAGCCGAGAACGTGCCGCTCGTCGTGTTCGCCAACAAGGAATACGGCACCGGCTCGTCGCGCGACTGGGCCGCCAAGGGCTCGACCCTGCTCGGCATCCGGGCGGTCATCACCCAGTCGTTCGAGCGCATCCATCGCTCCAACCTGATCGGCATGGGCGTGGTCCCACTCTGCTTCGAGGAGGGCACGTCGTGGCAGACGCTGGGCCTCAAGGGCAGCGAGCAGGTCACCATCCGCGGCCTGCACGGCGAGTTGAAGCCGCGGCAGCGCCTGATGGCGGAGATCGTCGCGGCTGACGGCGGCCTCAAGCGGGTGCCGCTGATCTGCCGCATCGACACCTATGACGAGCTGGAATATTTCAAGAACGGCGGCATCCTGCAGTACGTGCTGCGCCATCTCGCCGCATAGGCTTCTGCGACCGGTAACCATCAACCACCCGCCACTCACCGCGAAGTGAGTGGCGGGTGATGCTTTCTGTGGCTATGAGTCGATGGTCAATCGACAGGGCATGGCGGGCAGCGGGGGCAGGGAGATCGTCATGAGCGCCGTCCGCATTGTGTCCTCTACCGTGCTGGCCTGCTGCGGGCTGCTGTCGGTGCAATGCGCCCAAGGCGAGCCTCGCGACGAGCCGCGCGCCGTGATCGAGCTGTTCACCAGCCAGGGCTGCTCGTCCTGTCCGCCCGCCGACAAGCTCGCGGCGGAATACGCCCACGATCCCTCCGTCGTGATGATGAGTCTGGCGGTCGACTATTGGGATTATCTCGGCTGGAAGGACACGCTGGCGCTGGCCGGCCATTCCAATCGGCAGCGCGCCTACGCCAAGGTCCGCGGCGACCGCGAGGTCTACACGCCGCAGGTGGTGGTCGATGGCGCGGTGCATGCGCTCGGCAGCGACAAGGCGGCGATCGAAAAGGCGATCCGGCACGAGCAGGGCTCGGCGTTGCAGATTCCGGTCAAAGTGGTGCGGTCGGGCGACAAGCTGACGGTGTCGGTTGCGGCTTCCAAGGACGAAAAAGGCCAGGCTGAAGTGTGGCTCTGCCCGATCGCGCGATCGGTGCCGGTGGCGATCGGCCGCGGCGAGAACAGCGGCCACACGATGACGTACACCAACGTCGTTCGGCGCTGGATCAAGCTCGGCGACTGGACCGGCAAGGCCGCGAGCTTCGATGTGTCGGTCAAGGAATTCCAGAACGGACCGATCGATTCCGCCGCCGTGGTGGTGCAGAGCGGCCAATCCAGCGCGCCCAAGCTGATGCTCGGCGCCGCGCAGATCGCGCTCCAGTAAGCTTTGAAGAATCAGAGTTCGTCATGCCCGGCGCTTGTGCCGGGCCATGCCGGACAGCGCTGGCGCTGTGAACGCTGCAACGCAATAAAAAAAGGCCGGCGGTGAAGCCGGCCTTTAGTTCGTTGGGGATTGAACCGTACGCGAAACAACTAGACCCGGTCCGTTCAAGCCCCGGGGGGCTGGGGGGCTGAGGAATCCGGTGCTCGTTCGAGACCGGGTCTATGAGGCAACTGTCGCTATCCTACGCCCCGGCTTGTCCGTGGATTGACCGAAATCGGGCAGCATTATGATTCGACTAACGAATCCGTGATCGGCGGCGTGCCGCCCTATCGCCGATGTAAGCCCTTGCCGTCATTGAGTTCTGGCGCGATCATGAATGCCCGACGACAGCATGGAGGCGCCGCATGACGTTCGGCGAGACTGAACCGAGCCAGATTTACGGGGGCACCGTCGCGCCGGCCGCCCCTGTCCAGCAGGTGACTTTCGACAGGCGCGAACTCAACCGCATCTTTGGCCTCTATGGCCGCATGGTCGCCGCCGGCGAGTGGCGCGATTACGCCATCGACTTCCTCAAGGACCGCGCCGTGTTCTCGGTGTTCAGGCGCTCCTCGGAAATGCCGATCTACCGCATCGAAAAAAATCCCAAGCTCGGCCGCCGCCAGGGCGCCTACAGCGTGGTGTCGGCGACCGGCCTGATCGTGCGCCGCGGCCACGAGCTCGATCGCGTGCTGCGCGCACTCGACAAGGGGCCGAGCCTGGTGGCGGTGTAGGCCTCCGGCTTTCGCCGGGCGCTACGGCGTATCACTGCAGCGCGATGCCGCTCGCCAGCACGGGCGCGCGCCACTTTTCCAGGTCGCTCTTGACGACCCGTGTGACGTAATCGGGGTTGCGCCGCTCCGGCGCGGCGATGTTGAGACCGAGGCTCTTCAATCGCTCCCGCACCTGCGGAATATCGACGGTGTCGCTGGTGGCCTTGGCGAGCTTTTGCACGATCTCCGGCGGCGTGCCCTTCGGGAAGAAGAACGCGTTCCAGGCGTCGAGATCGAAGCCCTTGAGGCCCTGTTCGTCGGCGGTCGGCAGCTCCGGCAGCACGTCGCTGCGATGGGGTGACAGCAACGCCAGCGCGCGCACGTTGCCGGACTTGATGTGCGACACCGCCGAGGAAATGATCTCGCACACGTAGTCTATGCGGCCCGCCGTCAGGTCCTGCATGGCCGGCGCCAGCCCGCGGTAGGGCACGTGGGTGACCTCGACCCCGATCGTGCTGTTGAGCAATACGCAGGTGATGTGCGCCGCCGATCCGAGCCCGGCCGAGCCGAACTGCATGGTCTTCTGGTGCGCGCGCGTGTAGGCGATGAATTCGGAAAGATCCTTGACCGGCAGATCCTTGCGCACCAGCAGCACCTTCGAGTTTTCGACAAACACCGCGACCGGCGCGAAGTCCGCAACCGCGTCGTAGGCTGGCTTCTTGTGGATGATCTGGCTGAACGTATGCGTGCTGCTGTTGCCGTAGAGAAACGTGTAGCCGTCGGGCGGAGCCTGCGCGACACGATTGGCGCCGGTCATGCTGCCGGCGCCCGGGACGTTCTCGACGATGACGGTCTGCCCGAGAAGCGCCGACATATGCTGAGCCATCAAGCGGCCAGTGATGTCGACCGGCCCGCCGGCTGCGAACGGCACGATCATGGTGATCGGACGCGTCGGCCAAGTCTCTGCCGCCGCGCCGTGGCAGAGGACCGTCGCGAGGATCGTGGCCGCCAAGGCTGCGTTTCGCATGACGTTCTCCGTCGCCATCGTCAGGGCCTGCTCGTCGCGCCGGGCCCGAGCGCGCGCTGCATGTTGACGCTGTCGAGCCAGCGGCCAAACTTGTAGCCGACATTCTCGACGGTGCCGACCATGCGAAAGCCGGCCGCGCGGTGCAGCTCGATCGACGGCGTCTGCGCGGAATCGCCGATCACCGCGATCATCTGCCGGAAGCCGCGGCGCTCGCATTCCTCGATCAGATGCTGCAACAGCGCGCGGCCGACGCCACGTCGCTGCGCCGCCGGGTCGATGTAGATCGAATCCTCGACGCTGAACCGGTAGGCCGGCCGCGGCCGGTACGATCCGGCGTAGGCGTAGCCCACGATGACGCCATCGATCTCGGCTGCGATGTAGGGATAGCCGCCGTCCAGCAGCGTCTGCATCCGCCGCGCCATCTCCGATTCGGTCGGCGGCTCCAGTTCGAACGATGCGGTGCCGGTTCGCACCGAGTGCCCGTAGATCCGCGTGATGGCGGCGGTGTCGGCGGGCCGGGCGGGGCGTATCGAAACGGCGGACATGGCTGCGGTCATGGCCGCATTATTCCATCAAATGCCCAAAAGAAAACGCCCCGGCGCGAGGCCGGGGCGTTCCGTTTGCAAAGGGCCGCGTCGGTTAGCGGCGATCGCCGAACACCCGCAGCATCATCATGAACAGGTTGATGAAGTCGAGGTAGAGCGACAGCGCGCCCATCACGGCCTTGCGGCCGAGCGTGCCGGCGTCGTCCATCGAGCTATACATCTCCTTGATGCGCTGGGTGTCCCAGGCGGTGAGGCCCGCGAACACCACGATGCCGATGATCGAGATCGCCCAGTCGAGCCCGCTCGACTTGAGGAAGATGTTGACCAGGCTCGCGATGATGATGCCGAACAGGCCCATGATCATGAACGAGCCGATCGGCGAGAGATCGCGCGTGGTGGTGTAGCCGTAGAGGCTCAGCGCGCCGAACGAAGCCGCCGAGATGAAGAACACCCGGGTGACCGATGCGCCGGTGTACACCAGGAAGATCGGCGTCAACGTGACGCCGAGCAGCGCCGCATAGACCATGAACAAGGTCAGCGCGGTGGTGAACTGCAGCCGCTGGATGCGGAAGCTGATGAAGAACACCAGCCCAAGCGTGCCGAGCATCAAGACCATCATCGCCGGTCCGCTCAGGACCGTCTGGCCGAATGAGGTCAGCCCGGTGATCTGGCCGGCGGCATTGGTCACCACCGACTGGCTGTAGGTGAACCAGGCCACCACGCCGCTCAGCGCCACCGCGGCTGCCATATAGTTGTAGACCCGGAGCATGTAGGTGCGCAGGCCCGCATCGACTGCGGCGGCTCGGCCGGCGAAACCGCCGCGGGCCGCTGCGTTCCGATCGAAGTCCGACATTGGAGTTCCCTCGTTGATCCCGGGCGGAGCCGGGCCTCTGGGCTGGCCGGTTTTGACCGGCAAGCCGCTTGAACTGGAATCTAGTGCACCCGGGCACCGGACACCAGGGTTGGCGCGAAGTGGTTACGAAGAGTTTAGGTGTTGATTTTGCAGGTAAAAAGCCGGGCTATTCGTCGCGTTGGCCGAGCAACTGCAGCAGCAGCGTGAACAGATTGATGAAGTTGAGATAGAGCGACAGCGCGCCGATGATCGAGGCGCGCTCCGCGGTCTCGCCGTCCATCGCGCCATAGAGGTAATCTGACTTCAGCCGCTGGGTGTCCCATGCGGTGAGGCCCGCGAACACCACCACGCCGGCCATCGAGATGGCGAAGTTCAGCGCCGAGCTCGCCATGAACAGGTTGACCAGTCCCGCCAGGATGACGCCGAACAGCCCCATCAGCAGGAACGAGCCCATACCGCTCAGATCGCGCTGGGTGGTGTAGCCCCACAGGCTCAGCGCACCGAACGAGGCCGCGGTGATGAAAAACACCCGGACGATCGAGGTGTGGGTGAACACCATGAAGATCGAGGCGAGCGACACCCCGACCAGCGCCGCGTAGATCCAGAACGCCAGCTGCGCCGTCGCCGGCCGCATCCGCTCGATGCTGTAGCTCAGCAGGAACACCAGCCCGAGCGGGGCCAGGATCACCAGCCACTTCAGCGGGCCGACGAACAGCACCTTGCCGAACGCGGTGAGCATCAGCCCGTCGCGGAGTTTGAGCGCCGCAACGGTCGGATCGGTCGTCACCGAAAGCAGGTAGATGCCAAGCGCCGCTGCGCCGGTGATGGCAAGGCCGAGCACCATGTAGTTGTAGATGCGCAGCATGTAGGTGCGCAGGCCTTCGTCGACGGCAACTGTGCCGGCGCGGCCCAGCGCCTGACCAAACGGCGCGGCAGCAACATGACGATCGTAGTCCGACATCGTCGAAACCCCCTTGGTCGTCGAACCGAAGTCTCCGTTCCGTATCGTGGTCTGCGCGCCGAACGGACAATCATGCGAGCGAACGACTTTGACCTAATCTTATCACGCCGCTCTGCAAGCATGTCCCTGCGACCAAGCGCCTGACGCATGCGTCCGCATGCGTTGCGCTTGTCGCGACGGTTTGCCGCAAGACTTTACAAATTCCTGAGCACGGTCGCGGGCTTATGGCCAAGCGCGGCGAAGGTGCCGATCAGGCCGAGGGCAACCGTGACAAGAAGTGCGCCAAATGCCGCAGCCGCCGCAGGCCCGGGCAGCCACGCGAACGTGAGATTCATCACCCGCGTGACGACGTACCAAGCCGCGATCGAGCCGGCGGCGACGCCGAACAGCGCGGTGGTGCCGCCGAGCAAGAGGTATTCCAATGCGTAGGCGCCGATCAGCCTGCCGCGTGTGGCGCCGAGCGTCTTGAGCACGACGGCGTCGTAGACGCGGTAGCTGTGACCGGCTGCGAGCGCGCCGCCGAGCACCAGCATCGCCGCGATCAGCGCCACCAGGCTGGCGCCGCGGATGCCGAGCACCAGGTTGCGCACGATGTCGCCGACCGCCTCGATGGCGTCCTTGACCCGCACCGCCGTCACCGCCGGAAATGCAACGCTGACGGCCTTCAGCAGCGCGGTCTCCTGCGCCAGCGTGCCGCCGCCCGGATAGGTCAAGGTGGCGATATCGGTGTACGGCGCGCCGGCGAACGCGTTGGGCGAGAACACCAGCACGAAGTTGATGCCGAGATTTTCCCATTGCACCGCGCGAAGGTTGGCGATGCGCGCCTGGATGTTGCGGCCGAGCACGTTGACCACCACCGGATCGCCGACCTTCAATCCGAGTCCTGCCGCGATCTTGTTCTCGAACGACACCAGCGGCGGTCCCTTGTAGTCGGCCGTCCACCAGTCGCCCTCGACCACCTTCGAGCCTTGCGGCACCTCGGTTGCGAAGGTGATGCCGCGATCGCTCTGCAGCACCCAGGCGGCGTTCGGCTGTGCCTTGATGTCGTCGGCGCTGATGCCGTTCGCCGACATGATGCGGCCGCGCAGCATCGGCACGCGCTCCAGGGTCGCCTCCGGCGCTTCCTTGCGCACGAAGGCATCGAAGCGCCCCGCGTCGGCCGACTGGATGTCGAGGAAATAGAACGACGGCGCGTGCTCGGGCAGCGCGCCCTCGAACTGCCGCTTCAGGTTGCCGTCGATCTCGAACACCGTGACGAGCAGCGTCAGCCCCAATCCGAGCGACAGCACGATGGTCGGCGTCAGCGCGCCGGGCCGGTGCATGTTGGCGATGGCGAGCCGCAACGCCATCGCGCGCGCATGCGGCAGCCGCCTCGCCACCGCCATCACCAGCAGCGCGACCAGTTCAAGCGCCGCGAACACGGCCGCCGCCGCGACGATGAAGATGGCGGCGATCTTGCGGTCGTAGGACAGCCCGACCGCGATGGCCGCGACCGCCAGCACCACCAGCGCCGACGCGATCACGTAGCGCCGCCGCGGCCAGCGCCGTCCCGGCGCCACCGCATCGCGAAACAGCGCCGACACCGGAACGTCATGGGCGCGGCCGAGCGGCCACAGCGCGAAGGCCAGCGCCGTCAGCAGTCCGTAGCAGAACGCCAGCAGCAGTTGCAGCGGATGCACGGCGGGCGCGATCGGCAGCGGGATCACCGAGCCGAACAAGGCCGCGACCGCGAACGGCAGAATGGCGCCGAGCACGAGCCCGATCGCGGCGCCAACGGCCGACAGCAGCAGCACCTGCCAGAGATAGATCGCGAACACACGGCCGCCGGAGGCGCCGAGCGCCTTCAGGGTCGCGATGACGTCGCGCTTGCGATCGATGTGGCTCTTCACGGCGTTGGCAACGCCGACGCCGCCGACCAGCAGCGCGGTGAGACCGACCAGCGTCAGGAACTGGGTGAAGTGGTCGATATTGCGCTCCAGCGCCGGCGTGGCGTTGGTGCGGCCGCGGATCTGCCAGCCGGCGTCCGGCAGTTGCGCGTTGGCGGCGGCGGTCACCGCGCCGGCTGCGGCATCGCTGCCGTCCGGCAGGCGCAGGCGATACGCCCAGCGCACCAGGCTCCCGGGCACGAGCAGCCCGGTCGCGCGCAGCGCCGCCTCGCTGACGATGACGCGGGGCCCGAAGGTCAAGCCGGTCGCAAGCTTGTCCGGCTCGTTCTGGATCGTCGCGGTGATCTCGAAGGTGGCGCTGCCGACGGTGATCCGCGCGCCGGGTTTCAACTCAAGCCGCGCCAGCAAGGTGGCGTCGACCGCTGCGCCAAAGGCGCCGTCGCGCTGCGCCAGCGCGGTGGCCAGCGGCAGCGGCGGATCGAGCGTCACCGCGCCGTAGAGCGGATAGAGCGCATCGACCGCTTTGATCTCGACCAGCGCCTGACGGCTGTCGGTGGTGCGGGCCATCGCGCGCAAGGTGGCGCTGACCGAAAGCTCGCCCTTGGAGGCGAGGAAGCTTCGCTCCGCAGCAGTGGCCTCGCGGTGGATCAGCGCGAACGACAGATCGCCGCCGAGGATGCTGCGGCCCTCGCGATTGAGCCCGTCGGTCAGGCTTGCCGACAGCGAACCGACGCCGGCGATCGCCATGACGCCGAGCGCGAGGCAGGCGATGAAAATCCGGAAGCCGCGCACGCCGCCGCGCAATTCGCGAAGTGCGAAGCGCAACGGCGAGAATTCGGCGCCCGAGGTCGATGCGGCGACGGTCATGCCGGCCTCGGCGCGGTGCGCACCAGCAGAAGGTGGACCGGCAGGAACAGCAGCAGCGGCATGCCGATCATCATCGCGGCGAGCCAGGCATACGGCGGCATCCAGGTTTGCGCTGCGCCGTCGTTCGGTCCCCAAACGTAGTTGATGTTGACCGGGGTCAGGCCGGCGTTGGGATCGGGCGGCGGCGTGAAGAAGAAGCAGACCAGGATCAGCGCCCAGGCCAGCAACGTCCAGACCGGTAGGCCCCGGCGGTCATAACCGAGCTGCCAGACCAGATAGGCCAGCAGGAACGGCAGCCAGCCGTGGAACAGCGACAGCCCGCGCAGGAACAGCGAGTTCTCATGCTTGAACATGTAGTCGGTCAGGCCGATCAGCGAGACGCCGAACAGATTGACGACAAAGTCCAGCACCCACACCGCCTGCGGCAGCAGGATGCCGACCGCGCACATCGAGATCAGCAGCGGGCTGTCGAGCCAGAGACCGGCCAGCGTGAGGAACAGCGCGACGTCGCAGAAGTACAGAAAATTGGTCGGCCCGTAGTAGTGCCAATAGACCGGCACCAGCACGATCATGAAAGCCGTGATAGGCGAACTTCAGCCAGAGCGGGATGCGGTTCGGAGCGTGAGCGGGAACGTCCGTCATCGCGTTCAGCCGGCCCGCTCGATGCGGCCCGAGCGCAGCCGCACGATGCGGTCGCAGCGCTGCGCCAGCGCATTGTCGTGGGTGACCAGGATCAGCGTTGTGCCGCGCTCGACATGGCCGGCGAACAAAAGATCGATCACCTGCTTGCCGGTCGCTTCGTCGAGATTGCCGGTCGGCTCGTCGGCGACCAGGATGGCGGGGTTGGGCGCCAGCGCCCGGGCCAGCGCGACGCGCTGCTGCTCGCCGCCGGACAATTGCGCCGGATAGTGGTGCAGCCGCTCGGCCAATCCGACCTTGGCGAGTTCGCCCGCTGCGCGGGACGCGGCATCGGCCGCGCCGGACAGTTCGAGCGGCACCGCGACGTTCTCCAGCGCCGTCATGGTCGGTATCAGGTGGAACGACTGGAACACGATGCCGACATTGCGGCCGCGAAAGCGGGCGAGCGCATCCTCGTCGAGCCGGCGGAGGTCGGAGCCCGCCACCACGATCGAGCCGGTGTCGGTGCGCTCCAGGCCGGCCAGCACCATCAGCAGGGTGGTCTTGCCGGAGCCGGATGGCCCGACCAGGCCAATTGCCTCACCGCGTCCTATATTGAGGTCGATGTCCTTCAGGATATGGACCCGGGCCGCGGCGTGGCCGAGCGAAAGATTGACGCCGGAGAGCGCAATGGCCGGGTCGGCCGCAACAGTGGATGCCGTGGAGATGTCGTTCATGGGGCCCGAATGTGATCCGGTCATATGGGAAGGCGGCGCGTCAGGTCCAGCGGCTTGCGGCTGCGATTGCTGTCGTCGTGTTTGCGTTGGCTGGGCTGTCCGGTCGGGCCGAGGCGGCCGAACGGACCATCAAGCTGGTGGCGTTCGGCGATTCGCTGATGGCCGGCTATCAGCTTGCCAGCGCCGCGGCCTTTCCGGTGCAGCTCGAGCGGGCGCTGAAGAGCAAGGGCTTGGCCGTCGAGGTCGCCAACGCCGGCGTGTCCGGCGACACCAGCACGGCGGGTCTGGCGCGGCTCGACTGGTCGGTGCCGGACGGCACCGATGCCGTGATCCTCGAACTCGGCGCCAACGACATGCTGCGCGGCATCGATCCCAAGATCGCGCGGGACGCGCTTGGCGAGATCGTCCGCCGCCTGAAGGCGCGGCGGATCGAGGTGCTGTTGTGCGGAATGCTGGCGGCGCCGAATCTCGGGCCGGACTATGCGCGGAGTTTCAACGCGATCTATCCGAAGCTCGCGGCGCAGAACGATCTGCTGTTCTATCCGTTCTTTCTCGACGGCGTCGTCGACGATCCGAAGCTCAAGCTCCCCGACGGCTTGCATCCGACCGGCGAAGGCGTGGCCAGGATCGTCTCCGGAATCCTGCCGAAGGTCGAGGAGCTGATCGCCCGAGTCCGTGCCAAACCCGCGAGCTAGACGAGATTTCCAGCAATGCCGCGACTGTTCACGGGTCTGGAAATACCGGCCGCATTGGGCGAATTGCTTTCGCTGTTGCGTGGCGGGCTGCCGGGCGCCCGCTGGATCGATGCCGAAAATTACCACGTGACGCTGCGCTTCATCGGCGATGTCGATGACGAAATCGCACACGAAATTTCCTGGATGCTGGGCAAGGTCCGCCGCAAGCGATTTCGAATTGCGGCTTGATGGCCTGTCGGCGTTCGGCGGGCGCAAGCCCCGCGCCATCGTCGCTGCGG
The DNA here is from genome assembly GCA_963785665.1 of uncultured Alphaproteobacteria bacterium. Lineage (GTDB taxonomy): Bacteria > Pseudomonadota > Alphaproteobacteria > Rhizobiales > Xanthobacteraceae > Z2-YC6860. The sequence goes on along the minus strand of CAWAWF010000002.1, from coordinate 69,867 downwards.
TCGCGCCCTCGCCGTCGGTGATGGAATTGCAGGCCGAGCACGAGCGGTTGATGCAGCGGGTCGGTCTCGATCCCGAAGGCCGCAAGTACACGCCGCATGTCACGCTGGCGCGGTTGCGCGATTCATCGAGCTTCGAGGTCGCGGAGTACCTGTCGGCGCGAGGCGCATTTCGCGCGCCGCCGTTCAAGGTGTCGCGCTTTGTGCTGTTCTCGTCGCGCGCCTCGGTCGGCGGCGGCCCCTACGTGGTCGAGGCGGCCTATCCGTTGGCGGCGTAGGTGTGGAGCTGGAGCACCGGGATCCGGTAGCGGGCGCAGCCGCCCTGTTCGTGGACGCGGATGTCGTTGAGGTGATAGCGGCGGGCCTCGCCGATGATCCGCTCGGTGAGCTCGCGCTCGAATCCGCGATGCTGGTAGTCGCTCTCCACCGTGATGGCGGCCTCGGCGCGCCGCGCCGTGCGGTCGGGCACCAGTTCGGCGGCGGCGCGCATCACGCCTTTGACGTAGGCCCCGATCAGGATCGCGCCCGGCGGCCATCAGATCGAGGCAATGGGCATCGATGCCGCGATGATCGCCGGGCAGGCAGCTGACGCGATCGAGCCGCAGCAGATGGGCGTGATAGTCCTCCATGCAGGACGATCCCAGCACGCGAATTTCGGCGGCGTGAACAACTCCCACGGCGGCCATGGCCATACCCTCGATCCTGGATTCGGACCCGAGGATAGGAGCCAATCCCCGCCAATCGGTTAACGAGGGTTTTGCAGGCCTGACGGCATTTTCAGCAGTCTGGACTGAACGTCCAGCACCGCGGTGGCAAAGCCGCAGTTGTCGGCGACGAGTTCCCGAAGCACCGAAAGCGGGGTCGGCCGCGCCGCCATGACTTCGCCGACCACGTCGCCGAAATCGAAGCTCAGTTCGGCGGCGAATTTCCGCGCCAGCTCCTGCATCCGCCGGTTGTTGGCGAGGCAGGCCATGTGCAGGGTCCGGATGCCGCGGTTGCGGGCGGCCAGCAGGGTGCGGTCGAGCAGCGCGGAACCGACGCCGTGGCTTTGCCAGTCCGCCTCGATCGCGATTGCGGCCTCGGCCTCGTGGGCGAAGGCGCGGCCGAGCGGGCGCAGTTCCGCCGCCCCGCGCAGCATTCCGTCGGCGAAGAAGCCATGGACCACCGAGCCCAGGCCGAACGTGGTGGTGACGTAGTTTTCAATGAACTCGTCGGCGACGCCGCCTCCGAACCGGCTGTGCCGGCTCGCTTGGTCGAGACGCAGAAGGTGGTCGCGGTAGCGCGCGGCTTCGCTGATCCAGAGTTTGCGGATCACACCGCCGTCGGCGAGAGATTCTTGCATTCGAGGCTCCTGACATTTCGTCCAAGGCCTCCCGTGGATTTCCAACCCTGCGAATCACTGTATTTTTGCACTGCAACATAAGTATGGCGCGGCCGGCCGGCTTGCCAGGAAAATTCGTCCAAGCCTCTGACATTGAATCGTAAATTGCATGGCTGGCATGCCGGCATTGGCGTCCAGCCACTGGCCGTGCGAGCAAAGCGCGATGTCGGTGCGCGAGCTCTACGAAAACCTGGTGGCGGCCAAGAAGCTCGAGCGCGACCGCGCCCAGGAGCGGCTGCTGCTGCGTTTCGAGGCGCTGGAACAACGGGTGAGCGCGCATCGCTCGGCCCGGCGGATCAACCCGGTGGGATGGCTGTTTTCCAGCCGCGACCGCTCCGACCCGGTCAAGGGCCTCTACATCCACGGCGATGTCGGCCGCGGCAAGACCATGCTGATGGACCTGTTTTTCGAGGCGAACCCGGTCGTCCGCAAGCGACGTGCGCACTTCCACGAGTTCATGGCCGATGTTCACGAGCGTGTGCGGGTTTTCCGCCAGAAGCTCAAGGACGGCGAGGTCGAGGGCGAGGATGCCATCCGCCTCGCGGCCGGCGAGATCGCCGAGGAGAGCTGGCTGCTCTGCTTCGACGAGTTCCACGTCACCGACATCGCCGACGCCATGATCCTCGGCCGGCTGTTCGCCCGGCTGTTCGAGCTCGGCGTCGTGGTGGTGGCGACCTCCAACGTGGCGCCCTCCGAGCTCTACAAGGACGGCCTCAACCGCGCGCTGTTCGTGCCGTTCATCCGGATGATCGAACAGCACATGGAGGTGCTGGAGCTGAAGGCCCGCACCGACTTCCGTCTCGAGAAGCTGGCCGGCCAGAAGGTCTGGTACGTGCCGGCCGACGACGCCGCCACCGCGGCGCTCGACGAGGCGTGGCGCAAGCTCGTCGGCAGCGCAGCGGCATGCCGCAGGAGCTGTCGGTCAAGGGCCGGCGGCTTCGCGTGCCGCGCGCGGCGATGGGCGTGGCGCGGTTCTTCTTCCACGATCTCTGCGAGCAGCCGCTGGCGGCGGCCGACTACCTTCGCATCGCGCACGAATTCCACACGCTGATCATCGACCGCATCCCGGTCATGGGCTTCGACCAGCGCAACGCCGCCAAGCGTTTCATCATCCTGATCGACACGCTCTACGACCACGCCGTGAAGCTGATCGCCTCCGCCGAGGCCGAGCCCGACGCGCTCTACGACGCCAGCGACGGCTTCGAGGCCGCCGAGTTCAAGCGCACCGCCTCGCGCCTGATCGAGATGCGCTCGCAGACCTACCTGGCGCTGCCGCACGGCCGGCGCGATTCCGCCGGCAGCGGGTCGAGCGAGGGCATCGTCGAGACGTGAACGCTTACTGCGGCTTGATGCCGGCGGCCTTGAGGATCGGCGGCCACTTCCGCAGCTCGGCCGCGAAGAATGTCTTGAACTCGGCCGGCGTCGTCATCATCGCCTCGTAGCCGAACCGCTTCAGGACCGGCGCCATCTCGTCGGATCGCAGCACCTCGTTCATGTCGCGGTTGAGCCGGTCGACGATCGCCGGCCGGCGTGCCGTCCGGCGCGAACAGTCCCATCCAGACGTCCGGATGAAAGCCGACCTGCGGGTAGCCCGGCTCTCGGTCATCGTCGGCACGTCCGGCAGGTCCGGGCTGCGCTTCGAGCCGGTGTAGGCCAGCGCCCGCATGCCGGCCGTCCTGGATCAAGCGACAGCAGTTGCGGCGGCGGCGCGATGTTGATGTGGATGCGCCCGCCCAGCAGGTCGGCCCGCGCGCCTGCTCGCCGCCGCGATACGGCACGTCGGTGAGGTCGATGCCGGCGGCCTGCTTGAACATCTCGCCGATGATGTGCGGCATGGTGGCGAGGCCGAAGCCGAACGCGAGCTTGCCGGGATTGGCCTTGGCATAGGCGATCAGCTCGCCGAGCGTCTTGGCCGGCACCGCCGGCGCCACCGCCAGCACGTGCGACCAGGTGACCGCGCTTGCCACCGGAGCGAGGCTCTTGGCCGGATCGAAATCGAGGCTGGGCAGCAGCACCGGGTAATACGCCAGGTTCGGACCGACGAAGAGCAGCGTGTAGCCGTCCGGCTCCGCGGCCGCCACGCGCCTTGGCGCCGATGCTGGTGCCGCCGCCGGATCGGTTCTCGATGATGACGTTCTGGCCGAGCCTGGTTCTGCAGGTACGGCGCGATCGACCGGGCCAGCGCGTCGACCGGCCCGCCGGCGACGAACGGCACGATCAGCTTGATGGTCTGCGCCGGATAGTCCTCGCGCCCGCGCCATGCGCCGCAGGCCGTCGCGACGGCCGATCAGGGCCGCGCCGAAAATGCCGATCGCTTTCACCTGATGCCTCCGGCTCGCCGTGCCGCGATTTCAAGCGTCGCGTCGCAACGCTATCGTCGCGGGGTGGGGCAGCAACGGTCGGCGCTGCGGCCGGTGCTTGAACGGCTCTGCCGAAAAGGCTAATGACGCGGTGCAGCAGCCTCGTTCCGAAGGCCCGTTTTCCAAGGATTTTTCCCACATGGCGCGTAGCAAGATTGCGTTGATCGGCGCAGGCCAAATCGGCGGCACCCTGGCTCACCTCATCGGTCTCAAGGAGCTCGGCGACGTCGTGCTGTTCGACATCGCCGAGGGCGTCCCGCAGGGCAAGTCGCTCGACCTCGTGCAGTCCTCGCCGATCGAGGGCTTCGACGCCAAGATGGCAGGCACCAACGCCTACGAGGGCATGGAGGGCGCCGACGTCTGCATCGTCACCGCGGGCGTGCCGCGCAAGCCCGGCATGAGCCGCGACGATCTGCTCGGCATCAACCTCAAGGTGATGGACCAGGTCGGCGCCGGCTTGAAGAAGTACGCGCCGAACGCCTTCGTGATCTGCATCACCAATCCGCTCGACGCCATGGTCTGGGCGCTGCAGAAGGCCTGCGGCCTGCCGAAGAACATGGTGGTCGGCATGGCCGGCGTGCTCGAACTCGGCGCGGCTTCGCTACTTCCTGGCCGACGAGTTCAACGTCTCGGTGGAGGACGTCTCGGCCTTCGTGCTCGGCGGCCACGGCGACTCGCATGGTGCCGATGGCGCGCTACTCCACCGTCGCCGGCATCCCGCTGCCGGACCTGATCAAGATGGGCTGGACCACCCAGGCCCGCGTCGACGAGATCATGACGCGCACCAAGAACGGCGGCGCCGAGATCGTCAATCTGTTGAAGACCGGCTCGGCGTTCTACGCGCCGGCGTCGTCGGCGATCGCGATGGCGGAGAGCTACCTGCGCGACAAGAAGCGCGTGCTGCCCTGCGCGGCCTGGCTGAACGGCGAATACGGCGTGAAGGGTCTCTACGCCGGCGTGCCGGTGGTGATCGGCGCCAAGGGCGTCGAGCGCATCGTCGAGCTGGACTTGAGCAGCGCCGAGAAGTCCGAGTTCGACAAGTCGGTCGCCGCGGTCAAGGGCCTGGTCGACGCCTGCCAGAAGATCGCGCCGGATTTCGGGAAGCGATAGCGCTGTCACACGCCGCGACGTACGGCGCTCCGCTATCGTGGAGCGCTGCGTGATCACTGCTGCGAGCCGGGAACGCTCTCGGAGGTCATCGATGAACATCCACGAATACCAGGCCAAGGCGGTGCTTAAGGAGTTCGGCGTGCCGGTGCCGAAGGGCATCCCGGCGTTCAACGCGAGCGAAGCGGTGCAGGCCGCCGAGCAGCTCGGCGGCCCGGTCTGGGTGGTGAAGGCGCAGATCCACGCCGGCGGCCGTGGCAAGGCCGGCGGCGTCAAGGTGGTGAAGTCGATCGACGACGTGAAGAAAGAGGCGACGCGGCTGATCGGCTCGACCCTGGTCACGCACCAGACCGGCCCGCACGGCAAGCAGGTCAACCGGCTCTACATCGAGGAAGGCTCGCTGATCGACAAGGAATTCTACCTGTCGATGCTGATCGACCGCGGCAACTCCCGCGTCGCCATCGTGGTCTCGACCGAAGGCGGCATGGACATCGAGAAGGTCGCCCACGACACGCCGGAAAAGATCGTCACCGTCTCGGTCGATCCGGTCGAGGGCATCTGGCCGCATCATGTGCGCCGCATCGCCAAGGCGCTGGGCCTGACCGGCGATCTGGCGAAGCAGCTCGGCCCGGTGCTGAGCGGGCTCTACAAGGCCTTCACCGAGAAGGACATGAGCCTGCTCGAGATCAATCCGCTGGTCGTCACCAAGGACGGCAAGCTGATCTGCCTCGACGCCAAGATCGGCTTCGACGACAACGCGCTGTTCCGTCATACCGACGTGGCGGCGCTGCGCGACGTCACCGAGGAAGACCCGAAAGAGACCGAGGCGGCGAAATACGATCTCAACTACGTCGCGCTCGACGGCTCGATCGGCTGCATGGTCAACGGCGCCGGCCTCGCCATGGCGACCATGGACATCATCAAGCTGTACGGCATGGAGCCGGCGAACTTCCTCGACGTCGGCGGCAGCGCGTCGAAGGAGAAGGTCGCGGCGGCGTTCAAGATCATCACCTCCGATCCGAAGGTGAAGGGCATCCTGGTCAACATCTTCGGCGGCATCATGAAGTGCGACGTGATCGCCGAGGGCGTGGTCGCCGCGGTGAAAGAGGTCGGGTTGAAGGTGCCGCTGGTGGTCCGCCTCGAAGGCACCAACGTCGATCTCGGCAAGAAGATCATCGCCGAGACGCAAGCTCAACGTCACCTCAGGCGACGACCTCGACGACGCCGCGCAGAAAATTGTCGCCGCTGTGAAAAAGGCCGCCTGATGCCGATCCTCGTCGACAAGAACACCAAGGTCATCTGCCAGGGCTTCACCGGCAAGAATGGCACCTTCCATTCCGAGCAGGCGATCGCCTACGGCACGAAAATGGTCGGCGGCACATCGCCCGGCAAAGGCGGCTCGACCCATCTCAACCTGCCGGTGTTCGACACCGTGGAAGAGGCCAAGAAGCAGACCGGCTGCAACGCCTCAGTGATCTACGTGCCGCCGCCCGGCGCCGCCGACGCCATCGAGGAGGCGATCGAGGCCGAGATTCCGCTGATCGTCTGCATCACCGAGGGCATCCCGGTCGAGGACATGGTCAAGGTCAAGCGCTCGCTCGCAGGCTCGAAGTCGCGGCTGATCGGGCCGAACTGTCCCGGCGTGATGACGGCGGGCGAATGCAAGATCGGCATCATGCCGGCGTCGATCTTCAAGCCCGGCAAGGTCGGCATCATCTCGCGCTCCGGCACGCTGACCTACGAGGCGGTGTTCCAGACCACGCGCGAAGGACTCGGCCAGACCACGGCGCTCGGCATCGGCGGCGATCCGGTCAAGGGCATGGACTTCATCGAGGGGCTCGAGATGTTCCTCGCCGACAAGGCGACCGAGGCGATCGTGATGATCGGCGAGATCGGCGGCTCGTCGGAAGAAGACGCCTCGCAGTTCCTCAAGGACGAGGCCAAGCGCGGCCGCAAGAAGCCGATGGTCGGCTTCATCGCCGGCCGCACCGCGCCTCCGGGACGGCGCATGGGCCACGCCGGCGCCATCATCGCCGGCGGCAAGGGCGACGCGCCGTCGAAGGTCGCGGCGATGGAATCGGCCGGCATCACGGTGTCGCCGTCGCCGGCCCGGATCGGCAAGACGCTGGTCGAAGTGCTGCGGCGGTAATCAAGGCTGGTTGTGGGCCTTCGAGCCTGCTACCCGCCGAGAAGCCAGACACCACCAGCATTAGCGGCGACTTGGGCCCGGTAGCCCCTAGCCCTGCGAATCAGCCGCGCCAGGTTATCCCCACAAACGCAAGAGTCAGAAGCCGCACAAATGCAGTGATTTAGCTGTGAGTGTGGCTTCTTGGCGACAGCAGTTTGGCGCGGGGTTGGCTAGTGTCCAGGCCATCGGGTGCTTGGTCTGCAAGAAAAAAACGCGGGCGGGACTGAGACACCGGTTTTTTTGGGCGACGAAATCGGGAGCTTTCAAATGAAGAACATACTTATCGCAGCCGCGACCTTGGCGGCGTTCGCTACGACCTCGTACGCGGCTGACCTTCCGGCACGGATGCCGGTCAAGGCGATGCCTGCGCCGGTCGTGCAGAGCTTGGACCGGCTGCTACATCGGCGCCGGCGGCGGCTACGGCATGTGGAATCAGGATCACCGCACCCTTGACGCTGCTGGCGCCGTTGGTAGGCGTCCGGACGACCACCGGTGGTCGTGGCTGGTTCGGCACGGCGCAGTTCGGTTGCGACTATCAGTTCGACCAGAACTGGCTGGTCGGCGCCTTCGTCGACGGCAACTGGGGCAGTCTCCGCGGCGACTTCCAGGATGCCTCGTTCACCGGCTCGCGGCCGCGAGCGGAGCGCTGGTCGTGGGCGGGCGGTGGCCGCGTCGGCTACCTGATCTATCCGCAACTGCTCGGCTTCGTCTCGGCCGGCTACCGAGCAGCGCGGTTCGACCAAATCAACCTGAGCGCCGGTGCGGTGCACCGCAACATCTATCCGACGCCACACCTATGAGCGGCTACTTCATCGGCACCGGCTACGAGTACAAGCTGGCTTGGCTGCCGGGCTGACCTGGAAGACGGAGTATCGGCTTCGCCGACTTCGGCCGGGACAACTTGCCGATCTCTGACCGCGGCGGGTGTGTCCGACCGGCTTCACGATGAACTCGCACAAGTACGAGCAGACCGTTCGCAGCGAGCTGGTCTGGCGCTTCAACTCCTGGCTCCGCTAACAGACTTCGCTTAGGTCTTCGACCTGACAGAGCCCCGGCGGAAACGCCGGGGCTCTTGCTTTTGGAGGCATCGTGTCGGCCCGAAAATGCAGCATCGCGCGCGGTGAGAATCGCGCTATGGCTGGACGACTTGGATTCTGGTGTGCCGGTTGGCCGAACAGCAATCGAGATTCAGTCCTTAGTCTGTGTCCTTGACCCTGTTCATCGCCTTTCGGGCGTCATAAATCTGAGTCATAGAAAGCCGTCGGTGGTTGCGGGCTCCCTTGCCTTTGCGCCGCCGGTCCGGGGTGCTCATGCCCCGCAGAGGACGTGAAATGTCTCGCCAGGACGCGAATGCGGCGTTTGCCCGCACATCTTTCCTTTATGGCGGCAACGCCGCCTATGTCGAACAACTCCACTCGCAATATGAGGCCAACCCGGCATCGGTCGATGCCGAGTGGCGGGCCTTCTTCGAGGCGCTGAAGGACGAGCGCGCCGACGTCATCAAGAGCGCCAGCGGCCCGTCTTGGCAGCGGCCGAACATCCCGCACGCCAGCGGCGAGCTGATCGCGGCGCTGACCGGCGACTGGAGCGAGGTCGAGAAGTCCGTCGGCGACAAGATCAAGGCCAAGGCGCAAAACAAGGGCGTCGAGATTTCCGCGGCCGACGTGCAGCAGGCGACGCGCGATTCCATCCACGCGCTGATGCTGATCCGCGCCTACCGCATTCGCGGCCACTTCCACGCCAAGCTCGATCCACTGGGCCTCGCCGGCGAGAAGAACGAAGCCGAGCTCGACCCGCGCTCCTACGGCTTCACCGACGCCGACATGGACCGCAAGATCTACCTCGACCGGTGCTTGGCCTCGAATTCGCGACGCTCCGCGAGATCGTCGCCATCCTGCGCCGCACCTATTGCCAGACGCTCGGCGTCGAGTTCCTGCACATCTCCGACCCGGCGCAGAAGAGCTGGATCCAGGAGCGCATCGAGGGCCGCGACAAGGAGATCAACTTCACCCGCGAGGGCAAGCGCGCCATCCTCAACAAGCTGGTCGAGGCCGACGGCTTCGAGAAGTTCTGCGACGTCAAGTTCACCGGCACCAAGCGGTTCGGTCTGGACGGCGGCGAGTCGATGATCCCGGCGCTGGAGCAGATCATCAAGCGCGGCGGCGCGCTCGGCGTCAAAGAGATCGTCATCGGCATGGCGCACCGCGGCCGGCTCAACGTGCTGGCCCAGGTGATGGGCAAGCCGCACCGCGCCATCTTCCACGAGTTCAAGGGCGGCTCGTCGTCGCCCGACGACGTCGAAGGCTCCGGCGACGTCAAGTATCACCTCGGCGCTTCGTCGGATCGTGAGTTCGACAACAACCAGGTCCACCTGTCGCTGACCGCCAATCCGTCGCATCTGGAGATCGTCAATCCGGTGGTGCTTGGCAAAACCCGCGCCAAGCAGGACCAGCACGGCGCCACCCGCGGCGATCGCGCCATGGTGATGCCGCTGCTGATTTCCGGCGACGCCGCCTTCGCCGGCCAGGGCGTCATCGCGGAATGTTTCGGCTTGTCCGGGCTGCGCGGCCACCGCACCGGCGGCTCGGTGCATTTCATCGTCAACAACCAGATCGGCTTCACCACCGATCCGCGGTTCTCGCGCTCGTCGCCGTATCCGTCGGACGTCGCGAAGATGATCGAGGCGCCGATCTTCCACGCCAACGGCGACGACCCCGAGGCGGTGGTCTACGCGGCCAAGGTCGCCACCGAATTCCGGCAGAAGTTCCAGGTGCCGGTCGTGGTCGACATGTTCTGCTACCGCCGCTTCGGCCACAACGAGGGTGACGAGCCGATGTTCACCCAGCCGCTGATGTACAAGACGATCAAGTCGCATCCGACCACGCTCGACATCTACGCCAAGCGGCTGGTTGGCGAGAACGTCGTCACCGAGGGCGAAGTCGAGAAGATGAAGGCCGACTGGCGGCACCGGCTCGACGCTGAGCAGGAGGCGAGCCAGGGCTACAAGGCCAACAACGCCGATTGGCTCGACGGCCGCTGGTCCGGCATGAAGGTCGCCGGCGCGGTCGACGATCCGCGCCGCGGCAACACCGGGGTCGCGGTCGAGACGCTGAAGGACATGGGCCAGCGGCTCACCGCGGTGCCGAAGGACTTCCACGTCCACCGCACCATCCAGCGCTTCCTCGATGCGCGCAGCAAGGCAGTCGAGACCGGGCAGGGCATCGACTGGTCGACCGCCGAGGCGCTGTCGTTCGGCTCGCTGCTGCTGGAAGGCCATCACGTCCGGCTCAGTCGGGCAGGACTCGGAGCGCGGCACCTTCTCGCAGCGCCATTCGGTGCTGGTCGACCAGGAGAACGAGGACCGCCACACCCCGCTCAATCACCTCCGCGACAAGCAGGGCCGCTTCGAGGTCATCAACTCGATGCTCTCCGAGGAGGCCGTGCTCGGCTTCGAATACGGCTACTCGCTCGCCGAACCGACCGCGCTGACCTTGTGGGAGGCGCAGTTCGGCGACTTCGCCAACGGTGCGCAGGTGCGTGTTCGACCAATTCATCTCCTCGGGCGAGCGCAAGTGGCTGCGCATGTCGGGGCTGGTGTGCCTGCTGCCGCACGGCTACGAGGGCCAGGGCCCCGAACATTCTTCGGCCCGGCTCGAGCGGTTCTTGCAGATGTGCGCCGAGGACAACATGCAGGTCTGCAACATCTCGACGCCGGCGAACTACTTCCACGCGCTGCGCCGCCAGCTCAAGCGTGAGATCAGGAAGCCGTTGATCCTGATGACGCCGAAGTCGCTGCTGCGCCACAAGCGCGCGGTGTCGCGGCTCGACGAGATGGCGGCCGGCACCACGTTCCACCGCGTGCTGTGGGACGATGCGCAGCTGCTGCCCGACGAGAAGATCAAGCTTCAGCCGGACAACAAGATCCGCCGCGTCGTGCTGTGCTCCGGCAAGGTCTATTACGATCTCCACGAGGAGCGCGAGAAGCGCGGCATCGACGACATCTACATCCTGCGCGTCGAGCAGCTCTATCCGTTCCCGACCAAGGCACTGGTCAACGAACTGACCCGCTTCAAGCAGGCCGAGATCGTCTGGTGCCAGGAGGAGCCGCGCAACATGGGCGCCTGGCACTTCGTCGAGCACTATCTCGAATGGGTGCTGAACCAGATCGAGGCCAAGATGCGCCGGCCGCGCTACGCCACCCGTCCGGCTTCGGCCGCGACCGCGGTTGGCCAACTGCTGAAGCATCAGGCGCAATTGAAGCAGCTTGCTTGAAGAAGCTTTGGGCTGAGAGGCGTAGACGATCATGGCTGAAATCCGCGTTCCCACTCTGGGCGAATCCGTCACCGAGGCGACCATCGGCAAGTGGTTCAAGAAGCCCGGCGACGCCGTCGCGGTGGATGAGCCGCTGGTCGAACTCGAGACCGACAAGGTGACCATCGAGGTGCCGGCGCCCGCCGCCGGCGTGCTGGGCGACATCGCCGCGAAAGACGGCGACACCGTCGCGGTCGGCGCGCTTGCTCGGCCAGATCAAGGAGGGCGCCGGAGCGCCTGCCGCCAAGCCTGCAGAAAAGCCTGCGACCGCCGGCGGCAAAAGCCCCCGAGCCAGCCAAGCCCGCGGCAGCCGACACGCCGCTCGCACCATCCGTCCGCAAGATCGCGGCGGAGACCGGCGTCGATCCCGCCAAGGTCGACGGCTCCGGCAAGGACGGCCGTGTCACCAAGGGCGACATGCTGGCCGCGATCGAGCAGGCCGCGGCGCAGCCCACGCCGGTGCCGCAGACCGCCGCGCAGATGCGCGCGCCGTCGCCGGCCGACGACGCCGCCCGCGAGGAACGCGTCAAGATGACCCGGCTGCGCCAGACCATCGCGCGGCGGCTCAAGGAGGCGCAGAACACCGCCGCCATGCTGACGACCTTCAACGAGGTCGACATGAGCGCGGTGATGGGGCTGCGCAGCCAATACAAGGATCAGTTCGAGAAGCGCCACGGCACGAAGCTCGGCTTCATGGGCTTCTTCGTGCGCGCCTGCGTGCAGGCGCTGAAGGACATTCCCAACGTCAACGCCGAGATCGACGGCACCGATCTGGTCTACAAGAACTACTATCACATCGGCGTCGCGGTCGGGACCGAGAAGGGCCTGGTGGTGCCGGTGGTGCGCGACGCCGACCACAAGTCGCTGGCCGAGGTCGAGAAGGCCATCGCCGAGTTCGGCCGCAAGGCGCGCGACGGCGCGCTCAAGATCGAGGACATGCAGGGCGGCACCTTCACCATCTCGAATGGCGGCGTCTACGGCTCGCTGATGTCGACGCCGATCCTCAACGCGCCGCAGTCCGGCATCCTCGGCATGCACAAGATCCAGGAGCGGCCGATCGCGGTCGGCGGCAAGGTCGAGGTGCGGCCGATGATGTATCTGGCGCTGTCCTACGACCACCGCGTCGTCGACGGCCGCGAGGCGGTGACGTTCCTGGTGCGGGTGAAGGAACTGCTGGAGGACCCGGCGCGGCTGGTGCTCGACTTGTAGCCGCGCGGCGCCTCCGTGTTATTGCTTGCCGCCTTCGCATTTGCCAACGGATCGACCGATGAGCCTGCTCAAGCATCTTGCACTCGCGGCTGCCGCGAGCGTCGCGTTTTACGTCTGCCGCCGCCCACGCCGGCACATGCCGAACCGCGGACCGCGCTGGTGATCGGCAACGGCAACTACTCGTTCTCCAAGCTCACCAATCCGACCAACGACGCGAGTGACATCGCCAATGCGCTCCGCGGCGCGGGCTTCGAGGTCATCCTCAAGACCGACGCCGACCAGGCCACCATGAAGGACGCGATCCGCTCGTTCGGCAGCTCGCTGAAGACCAAGGGTGGCGTTGGGCTGCTGTTCTACGCCGGCCACGGCCTGCAGGCGCACGGCGAGAACTATCTGCTGCCGATCGGCGAGCGTCCGTCCACCGAAGACGCGCTGAAGGCGAACGGTGTCACCGCGGCGGAAGCCGTTGACGCCATGTCGGCCGCCAAGAACAGCCTCAACATCGTCATCCTCGACGCCTGCCGCGACAATCCGCTGGCCGGCGTGAGCGGGGCGACCAAGGGCTTGTCGCGGATCGATTCGAGCTCCAGCCTGTTCGTCTCGTTCTCGACCTCGCCGGGCGAGGTTGCGCTCGACGGCGACGGCCGCAACAGTCCCTTCAGCAAGAATCTCAAGGGCGCGATCGACACCTCCAATCTGACGCTGGAGGACACCTTCAAGCGCACGCTGAAGGGCGTCTATCAAGAGACCAAGGGCCAGCAGCAGCCGTGGATATCGTCGTCGTTCTTCGGCGAGTTCGTGTTCAAGCCGAGCGGCGATCGCCGGTCGTTGAGCGAAGCGCCCGCCGGTCCCGCCATCGTGGCGCCGCTGGTGCGGCAGGCCGCGGTGACCAACCAGCCGCGCGGTGCTCCCGGCTTACAGCAGCAGACGCTCGACCTCGGCGGGCTCTATCTGGTCGACGGCACCAATCCGAACGGCAGCCATTATCGAGGCATGGTGGCGCTGACGCAGGCGGGCGATCAGTATCGCTTCACCTGGTGGATCCAGCGCCAGGTGTTCTCCGGTGTCGGCCAGTTCGCCGGCCGCATGCTGGTGGTGAACTGGGGCGCCAAGAGCCCGGTGATCTACAACATCGCCGGCAATGGCCTGTTCGGCGAATGGGCCGACGGCAGCGCTTCAGAGAAGCTCGTTCCCTATGCCCGTGCCGCCAGCAGCACGGTGCGATCGCCCGAAGGCCGGTACAACGCCGAAGGCCGCAATCCCAACGGCAGTCGCTACCGCGCCACCGTCGACGTCACGCGGCTCGGCGATCATTACCGCTTCGACTGGAAGTCCGGGTCGCAGAGCTATCACGGCGACGGCACGATGGAAGGCAACGTGCTGGTGGTGAACTGGGGCAGCACCACCCCGGTGATCTACGCCATCGCCGAGAACGGCACCCTGAATGGACTTTGGGATGCCGGCCGCGCTGGAGAAATTCTGACGCCGCAATGATCGTTGCGGGTTTGAGTGTCGAGGAGTGAGTGATGGCGTACGATCTGATCGTGATCGGCACCGGCCCCGGCGGCTATGTCTGCGCCATCCGCGCAGCTCAGCTCGGCATGAAGGTCGCCGTGGTCGAGAAGCGCGCCACCCACGGCGGCACCTGCCTCAACGTCGGCTGCATCCCGTCGAAGGCCTTGCTGCACGCCTCCGAGCTGTTCGAGGAGGCCGGCCACTCGTTCGCCAAGATGGGCATTGGCGTCGGCACCCCGAAGCTCGATCTCGCCGCGCTGATGACGTTCAAGGACGAAGGCGTCGACGGCAACGTCAAGGGCGTCGAATACCTGCTCAAGAAGAACAAGATCGATGCGGTGCGCGGCACCGGGCGGATCGCCGGCGCTGGCAAGGTCGAGGTCAAGGCGGCCGACGGCAAGACCCAGACGCTGGAAACGAAGAACATCGTCATCGCCACCGGCTCCGATGTGGCCAAGCTCCGCGGCGTCGACATCGACGGCAAGCGGATCGTCAGCTCGGATCAGGCCATCGCGCTCGACAAGGTGCCGGGCAAGCTGCTGGTGATCGGCGCCGGCGTGATCGGGCTCGAGCTCGGCTCGGTGTGGCGGCGGCTCGGCGCGCAGGTCACGGTGGTGGAATTCCTCGACCGCATCCTGCCGGGCCTCGACAGCGAGGTCGGCCGGCAGTCGCAGCGCATCCTGGAAAAGCAGGGCATCGCGTTCAAGCTCGGGTCGAAGGTCACCGGCGTCGATTCATCGGGCGCGCACGCTCAAGGCCACGGTCGAGCCGGCCAAGGGCGGCGCCGCCGAGACCATCGAGGCCGACATCGTCCTGGTGGCGACCGGCCGCGTGCCCTACACCGAGGGCCTCGGCCTCGACGAGGCCGGCGTCAAGAAAGACAACCGCGGCCGCGTCATCGTCGATGCGCACCTCGCCACCAACGTCAAAGGCATCTACGCCATCGGCGACGTCATCGCCGGGCCGATGCTGGCGCACAAGGCCGAGGACGAGGGCATCGCGGTCGCTGAAATCCTCGCCGGCCAGGCCGGCCACGTGAACTACGACGTGATCCCGAACGTGGTCTACACGTTCCCGGAGATCGCCTCGGTCGGCAAGACCGAGGAGGAGCTGAAGGAGGCCGGCACCGCCTACAACACCGGCAAATTCCCGTTCACCGCCAACGGCCGCGCCAAGGCCAACCACCAGACCGACGGCTTCGTGAAAATCCTGGCCGACGCCAAGACCGACCGCGTGCTCGGCGTTCACATCGTCGGCGCCGATGCCGGCAACATGATCGCGGAGGCGGCGGTCGCGATGGAGTTCGGCGCCGTCGCCGAGGACATCGCCCGCACCTGCCACGCCCACCCGACCTTGCCGGAGGCGGTCAAGGAAGCCGCGCTCGCGGTGGCCAAACGCGCGATTCATATGTGATAGCCTTGCTCCGCAAACCAGCGGGGCAGTGCACATGGCCAAAGGCCACAAGGACAAGGTCGCCGTCATCACCGGCGCGAGCGAAGGCATCGGCCAGGCCTTCGCCAAGCGGCTCGCCGAGGACGGCGTGCACATCGCCATCGCCGATGTCGCGCCGGGCGACGAGACGGTGAAGATGGTCGAGGCGGCCGGGCGTCAGGCGCTGGCCTGCACCTGCGACGTCACCTCGGAGCAATCGGTCGCGGCGCTGGCGGCCGACGTGCAGAAGAAATTCGGCCGCTGCGACATCCTGATCAACTGCGCCGGCATCTATCCGCAGCAGGACTTCGACCACCATGAAGTTCGAGGACTGGCGGCGCGTGCTGTCGATCAATCTCGACAGCGTGTTCCTGGTCAGCTCGGCCTTCGTGCCCGGCATGAAGGCAGCGCGGCTGGGGCCGCGTCGTCAACATGGCGTCGAGCACGCTCGGCAGCGTCGTCACCGGCTTCGTGCATTACATGTCGAGCAAGGCCGGCATCGTCGGCTTCACCCGGGCGCTGGCGAGCGAGCTCGGCCCGCACGGCATCACCGTCAACGCCATCTCGCCGGGGCTGACGCGCTCGCCCGGCACGCTGGCGCGCAAGCCGCGGCCTGGAATCGCCGACATGGAGGCGGAGTTCAACATTGCCGCCAGCATGCAGGCGATCAAGCGCGTCGAGGTGCCGGAGGACCTGGTCGGCACGGTGTCCTACCTGACCAGCGACGATGCCGCCTTCATCACCGGGCAGACGCTTGAACGTCGACGGCGGCCGGGTGCGGAGTTGAACCGGCAGACCGTTGGCAGCACGACTCGCATAGCCCGCTGACAAGGGGCCTTATTTCGGGCCCTCGGCCGTCCTAGATTTGTGTCGTGCGCCGCATCACCCACCCGCTCCTGATCCTGCTCGCGATCGTCTTCCTGATCGAGGCGTGGCTGTGGAGCCATCTCGAACCGATCGTCGACTGGATCGTCGCGCGGATTCCGCTGCGGCGGCTGAAGGCGCTGGCTCGCGCGGTTCCTCGAATGGCTGCCGCCGGCCGCGGCGCTGATCGCTTTCGTGGTGCCGGGGCTGCTGCTGTTTCCGCTCAAGCTGCTCGCGGCTCTGGCTGATCACGCAGAAGCATTGGTTCGCCGCCAGCGTCGGTCTTCCTGTTCGCCAAGCTGGTCGGCCTTGGCGTCACCGCCTTCGTCTTCGAGGTGACGAAGCCGCAAGCTTCTGCAGATGGCGCTGGTTCCGCTGGCTCTACGAGCACGTGCTGGTCTGGCTCGACTGGGCGCACGGTCTGATCGACCCGATCAAGGAACGGCTTCGCAGGCTGTCGCGCACTGCTCCGCCCGGAGCGGGGCGGGCGGGCGCTGCGGCTGTTGTGGCGCATCCGCCGCCGCGATGAGCGCGGCGCGCGGCAGCGCGAGCTTCGCCGTCAATGCAGAGGCAGCAGCGTGCGGCGCGAATCAGGCCAAGTCGCCATGAAGGCGATGCCAAGCAGGCCGAGCGCGCCGGCCAGATAGGCCAGCACCACCATCCCGGTGATCACCGTCGCAGACGCCAGCACGATGCCGATCTGGAATGCGGCCGACGCAAGCTCGTAGTGATGATACCGGGCGAGCGATTCATCGCGCTGGTGCTGCTGCTCGATGGCGCGATGCGACAGCTCGACGGTGCCTTCGCCCTTGCCGCCGGCGGCCTCCGGCTCCGAGCGGTAGCGCGCCGCGGTCTTGGTCCAGTCGTCGATCTGCTTTTGCGATCGCCGCCTTCTGCGCGGGGTCGGTGGCGCCGGCGAGATCGAGCTTGCCCTGCTCGGCGGCGATGATCGTCGAGGTGCGCCGGATGTTCTTGGCCTGGAAGAAATTCCACAGGTTGGACGCTTCGATCTGATCGTTCAGCGCGGCGGTCTGCGCGCTCTTGCCCAATGTCTCCGAGAAGGCGAGGAACAGCGCCAGCACGGCGATGAGAGCGCGACCTTCTTGTTGAAGTCCTTGTTGTCGGCATGGCCGCCTCCGCCATGCTCATCGTGCTCAAGCCTGTGCTCGGACCTCGTGCTGTACCGCGTGCACACCGTCGCTCATGTCGTCCCCCCTCGATAGGCCGCAATCGGGGGAACTCTATCACGCCCGGGGGTGGCTGCTGCGATAGACTTCGAGCAGCCGGTCGGTATCAACAGCGGTGTAGATTTGCGTCGTCGACAGCGACGCGTGGCCGAGCAGCTCCTGGATCGCCCGCAGATCGCCGCCGCGCGCCAGCAGATGCGTGGCGAACGAATGGCGCAGCGCATGCGGCGTCGCCGAGTCCGGCAGACTAAGTGCGCCGCGCAACCGTTCCATGACAAGTTGCACGATGCGCGGCGACAGCGGCCCGCCGCGGGCGCCGACGAACAGCGGGCCGTCGGCGGGCAGCGTCGGTAGGGGCATAGCGCAACGTAGTCGGCGATGGCCTGCGCCACCTGCGGCAGCAGCGGCACCATGCGCTGCTTGTTGCCCTTGCCGGTGACGGTGATGGCGTCGCCCTGTCCCGGCGCCGGCACTTCGCCGCGCCGCAATCCCAGCGCCTCGGAGATTCGCAATCCGCTGCCGTAGAGCAGCGCCAGCACGGCGGCGTCGCGCGCCAGGATCCACGGCTCGCGTTCTTCGCCTGCGCGGATGTCGGCATCCGCGACTTGCTTGGCCGCCGCGATCGTCAGCGGCTTCGGCAATGTCTTCGGCAGCTTCGGCGCCCGCACCGCCGCAAGCGCTCCGACCTTGCCCTTGCCGTTTCGCTCCAGGAATCGCGCGAACGACCGCGCCCCCGCCAGCGACCGCATCAGCGACCGGCTGCCGATGCCGTCCGCGCGCCGCGCCGCCATGAAGGCACGGACGTCCTGCGGCGTGAGCCTGGCGAGTTGCGCGCAGCGACGGCGCGCCGCCCAGATGCTCGGCCATGAAACGGAGGAACTGCCGGGCGTCGCGCTCGTAGGCCTCGACGGTCTTGGCCGACATGCGGCGCTCGGCGCCGAGATGCGACAGCCAGCGCGCCAGTTCGGCTGCCACGTCCTTGGCGGCGAAGGTCAAATCGGGTGTGGTTTGCCTTGTGTTTGACACGGCGCGGACTATCTCACCCGCTCCTTACCCTTCACTTACCGCCCGGAATTGGCCCAATCTGCCGCATGGCCACGCCATTCATCGATGTGCTGCTGCCGGTCGCGCTCGACCACGGCTACTCCTACGGGTGCCGCGCGAGCTTGATCTCAAGGTCGGCGACATCGTCGCCGTGCCGCTGGGCGCGCGCCAGACCATTGGCGTGGTCTGGGCCGACAACGTCGAGATCTCGCCCGGCCTGCACAACCGCATGAAGGACGTCGAGCTGAAGCTCGACTATCCGCCGCTGAAGCCCGAGCTGCGCGGCTTCGTCGACTGGGTCTCCGGCTACACGCTGAGCCCGCGCGGCATGGTGCTGCGGATGTGCCTGCGGATGGGCGATCTCGGGCCGGCGCGCGAGAAGGTCGGCGTCCGCCTCGCCGGGCCTGCGCCGAAGCGAATGACCGCGGCGCGGAGCCGCGTGCTGGCAGCTGCTCGCCGACGGCCTGCTGCGGACCAAGAGCGAGGCGGCCCACGAGGCCGGCGTGTCGCCGGGCGTCATCGACGGCCTGGTCGACGACGGCGCGCTCGAAACGCTGGTGCTGCCGCCGGAGCCGGTGGCGCGCCAGCCCGATCCCGACTTCGCCATGCCCGGAGTTCACCGACGCGCAGCGCGCCGCGTCCGATGCGCTGCGCGACGAGCGTCAGCACGGGCGGCTTCTCCGTGACCTTGGTCGACGGCGTCACCGGGTCGGGCAAGACCGAGGTTTATTTCGAGGCGGTGGCCGAGGCGATCCGGCGCAGCAAGCAGGTGATGATCCTGATGCCGGAGATCGCGCTCACCGCGCAGTTCCTCGATCGCTTCGCCGCGCGGTTCGGCGTTCGCCCCGCCGAATGGCATTCCGAGCTGGCGCCGCGAAAGCGCGCGCGCACCTGGGCGGCGGTCGCGGCCGGCGAGGCGCAGGTGGTGGTCGGCGCGCGCTCGGCGCTGTTCCTGCCCTACGCCGATCTTGGGCCTGATCATCGTCGATGAGGAGCACGACCCCGCCTACAAGCAGGAGGACGGCGTCCGCTACCACGCCCGCGACATGGCGGTGGTGCGGGCGCGCGAGATCAAGATTCCGATCGTGCTCGCGTCGGCGACGCCGTCGGTCGAGACGGTGGTGAACGCGCGCCGCGGCCGCTACGTGCATCTGCAAGCTGCCGGAGCGGTTCGGCGGCCAGCATCTGCCGTCGGTCGAGGCGATCGATCTTCGCCGCGAAGGGCCGCCGCGCGGCCGCTTCATCGCGCCGCGGCTGGCCGAAGCGGTGAAGATCGCGCTGGAGCGCAAGGAGCAGGCGTTGCTGTTCCTCAACCGCCGCGGCTTCGCGCCGCTGACGCTTGTGCAACGCCTGCGGCCACCGCATGGCGTGTCCGAACTGCGATGCCTGGCTGGTCGATCATCGCTTCAAGCGGCGGCTGGTCTGTCACCACTGCGGCTATTCGGTGCCGCTCGCCGGAGCAATGCCCGAAATGCGAGGCGAAGGGCAGCTTCGTCGCGGTCGGTCCCGGCGTCGAGCGGCTGGAGCAGGAGGCGGCCGAGCTGTTTCCCGAGGCGCGCATCCTGGTGCTCTCCAGCGATCTGGTCGACACCATGGAGCGGCTGCGCCAGGAGCTCGACGACGTCGCGGAGGGCCGCTTCGACATCGTGGTCGGCACGCAGCTCGTCGCCAAGGGCCACCATTTTCCGAAGCTCAATCTGGTCGGCATCGTCGACGCCGATCTCGGCCTTGCCAACGGCGATCCGCGCGCCGCCGAGCGCACCTTCCAGCTTCTGCATCAGGTGGTCGGCCGCGCCGGCCGCGAGGCGGGGCGGGGCTATGGCTTTCTGCAGACGCACCAGCCCGAGCATCCGGTGATGCGCGCGCTGATCGCGGAGGACCGCGAGGCGTTCTACACCGCCGAGATCGAGGCGCGCGAGAAGACCGGCTATCCGCCGTTCGGCCGGCTGGCGAGCCTGCTCGTTTCCGGCGCCGACAAGCACGCCACCGAAGTCGTATGCCCGCAAGATCGCGGCGGTGTCGCCGATCCACGACGAGGTCCGCGTGCTCGGCCCGGCCGAGGCGCCGCTCGCCGTGGTGCGCGGCCGCCATCGCTTCCGGCTGCTGGTGAAGTCGCCGCGCAACTTCGACCTCTCGGCGTATCTGCGCGAATGGCTGGCGGCGGTGCCCAAGGCCAAGGGCACGCTCAAGCTCGAAGTCGACGTCGATCCGCAGAGCTTTTTCTGACGGCTACTGCGGCTGCAGTCCCGACAGCCGCACCACCTCCTGCCACATCTTGGTCTCCTTGGCGGCGAACGCCTTCGCCTCCGCCGGCGTGCTGTGCAGGATGCGTCCGCCGGCGGCGAGGAAGCGCTTCTGCAGTCCCTCGTCGGCGGCAATCTCCTTGTGCGTCGCCGACAGCTTGTCGACGATCGCCTGCGGCGTCGCCGCGGCCATCACATAGGCGCCCCACGACGTGACGATGAAATCCTTGACGCCGGCCTCCGCCATGGTCGGCACGTTCGGCAAGGTCGGCCAGCGCTCCGCCGAGGTGACGGCGAGCGCGCGCATCGAGCCGGATTCGATCTGCGAGATGTACGACGCGAGGTTATCGACCGCGAAGGTGACGTCGCCGGACAGCATCGCCGGGATGGTTTGCGACGCGCCGCGGAACGGCACGTGCACCGCCTTGACGCCGGTCCGCGCCGCAAACAGCACGCCGGACAGATACGGGCTGGTGCCGGGGCCGGGGCTGCCGATGGTGATGCCGTCGGGCTTCGCCTTGGCCCAGTCGATGAACTCCGCCAGCGTCTTGGCCGGGACATGCTGCGCCGCCACCACCGCGACGTTCGGCAGCTCGTACACCATCGACGGCGCGACCAGGTCCTTCGCGGCGTCGTACGGCATGTTCTTGATCAGGAACTGGTTGATCGAGAAATGCCCGACGGTGGCGCCGCCGATCGTGTAGCCGTCCGGTGCGCCTTTGGCGACCGCGTCGATGCCGATGTTGCCGGAGGCGCCGGGCTTGTTCTCGACCACGAAGGACTGGCCGAGCTTGTCCTTCAGCCGCTCGGCGATGATGCGGAACAGCACGTCGGTCGAGCCGCCGGCCGGGTAGGGCACGATCAGGCGCACCGGACGGTCGGGCCAGTTGCTTTGCGCCAGCGCCGGAGCGAGACCGAGCGCGGCTGTTGCGGCGGCGCCCTGCATGAGCGTGCGGCGCGTGATCAGGTTGCGGTGCGTCATCTGAAGCCCTCCCCATAGAACGTCATGAGCCTAGCGGCTGACGCATGGCCAAGCCAAGGACCAAGCCGGTTGCCTTCGATTGGACAGGCGACCAAGATGGGCCATGCCTCACACCCTGTTCGAGAAAATCTGGAACGATCATCTGGTCGGCACCCGCGCCGACGGCCGCGAATTGCTCTACATCGATCGTCATGTGCTGCATGAGCTGCACGCGCCGCATGCCTTCGAGGAGCTGCAGAAGCAGCAGCGCCCGGTGCGGCGGCCCGACCTGACGTTCTCGGCGATGGATCACACTGTCGCCACCAAGCCGGGCCGCACCGACGACACCAATCCGTCGGGCGCCGCCTTCCTCAAGGCGATGCGCGAGGGCAGCCGCCGCAACAACATCCACGTCTTCGACCTGCACGATCCCGACCAGGGCATCTCGCACGTGGTCGGGCCGGAGCTCGGCATGGTGCTGCCGGGCGCGACCCACGCGGTGCCGGACAGCCACGCCAGCACGGTCGGCGGCGTCGGCGCGCTGGCGTTCGGCTGCGGCACCACCGAGCTTGCGCATATCCTCGCCACCCAGGTGATGGCGATGAAGCGGCCGAAGCAGCATGATCGTTCGGCTCGACGGCAAGCTTGGCCCCCATGTCACCGCCAAGGACGTGGCGCTGCGGATCATCGCGCAGATCGGCGTCTCCGGCGCGCGCGGGCATGTCGTCGAGTACGCCGGCGCGGTGATCGACGCCATGCCGATCGAGCAGCGCATGACGCTTGTGCAATCTCAACATCGAGATGGGCGGCCGCTCGGGATTTGTCGCGCCCGATGAGACGACGTTCCAATGGCTCGCCGGGCGGCCTTACGCGCCGCAGGGCGCGATGTGGGACCGTGCGCTCAAGCATTGGCGGACGCTGAAGACCGACGGCGGCGCGAAGTTCGACCGCGAGGTCGTGCTCGATTGCAGCGCGCTCGGGCCGCAGATCACCTGGGGCACCGACCCGAGCATGGTGCTCGGCATCGAGGATCGCGTCCCCGATCCGGCGAGCTTCGCCGACCAGGGCCGCAAGGCCGCGATCGAAGGCGCGCTCGCCTACATGGGCCTCACGCCCGGCATGGCGCTGGCGGGCCTGCCGGTGAACCGGGTGTTCATCGGCTCCTGCACCAACGCCCGCCTGCCGGACCTGCAGGTCGCCGCCGACATCGTGCGCGGGCGGCAAGGTCGCCGACGGCGTGATCGCCATGGTGGTGCCGGGCTCGTCGGCGGTGAAGCGCGAAGCCGAGGCCGCCGGCCTCGACCGCGTGTTCCGCGACGCCGGCTTCTTCTGGGGCGAGTCCGGCTGCTCGATGTGCGCCGGCGGCAACGGCGACCGCGGCGAGCCGGGCGACCGCATCGTCTCCACCACCAACCGCAACTTCGAGCACCGCCAGGGCACCAGGGTGCGCACCCATCTGGTCAGCCCGGCGACGGCAGCGGCATCCGCCATCGCCGGCCGCATCGCCGGCGTGCGGCAGCTCGGGGGCTGACCGATGCAACCGTTCTCAAGCCACACCGGCATCGCCGTTCCGCTCCTGGTCGACGATCTCAACACCGATCAGATCGCGCCGGTGCAGGCGATGCGCGACCTCAAGCCCGACTACAAGAAGCTGCTGTTCATGCGGTCGCGCGGCGAGAACCCGGACTTCGTGCTGAACCAGCCGCAGTTCGCCAATCCCGGCATCCTGGTGAGCGGCAACAATTTCGGCGCCGGCTCCTCGCGGGAGGCCGCGGTGTGGGGGATGCTGGCGAACAACATTCGCGTCATCGTGGCGAAGAGCTTCGCCGACATCTATCGCGAGAACTGCCTGCAGAACGGTTTGCTGCCGGTGGTGCTCGGGCCGGACCAGGCCGACGCCTTCATCGCCCGCGTGGTGGCGGTCAATGGAGCGGCGCCGTTCACGGTCGATCTGAAGACGCAGACCATCACCGGGCCGGGCGGGCCGGATATCACGTTCGACATTCCGGCGGCCGACCGCATGCGGTTGCTGGAAGGGCTCGACGACATCGGCCTGACCTTGAAGCACACCGACGACATCGTCGATTTCGAAAAGCACCTGGCGGCGACGCAACCGTGGCTGCAACAGGCCAAAGATAGTCGGCGATGAGTTCCAACGTCATGCCCGGCCTTGTGCCGGGCATCCACGCCTTGGATCAGAAGTAAGACGTGGATGGCCGGGACAAGCCCGGCCATGACGAACGATAGGAGGAAACAACATGACCGCCCGAAAAAAACTCCGCGCCATCATGGCCGGCAAGAAGCTGGTGCTGATGCCCGGCGCCTATGACGCGCTGTCGGCGCGCGTGATCGAGATGGAGGGCTTCGAGGCGATTGTCGCCGGCGGCTATGCCGGGGTCGGCTCGATGCTGGCGCAAGCCGACATGGGCCAGTCCAACATGCGCGACTATGCGGGGCACTACGGCCGCATCTGCGACGCGGTGGAGATCCCGGTCTATGTCGACGCCGACACCGGCTTCGGCGGCGTCAACAACGTGCGGCAGATGATCCGCGCCTTCGAGGCGGCCGGCGTCGCCGGCCTGTTCATCAGCGACCAGGTGTTCCCGAACCGCTGCGGCTATCTGCCCGGCAAGCAGATCGTGCCGGTCGAGCAGATGCTGGCCAAGGTGAAGGCCGCGCTCGACGCGCGCCGCGATCCCGACATGTGGATCGCCGCCCGCACCGACGCGTACAGCGTCGAGGGTCCGGAAGAGGCCATCGCGCGCTGCCAGCTTTTCATGGAAGCCGGCGCCGACATGGCGAAGCCGATGGGCTTCGACACCATCCCCGAGATCAAGCGGGCGCTGCGCGAAATCCCCGGGCCGCACATGGCGACCTTGTCGCAGGCGGCAGGGCCGAAGGCGCGCAGCCTCTCGGAACTCGAAGCCGCCGGCGTGTCGTCGGCGACCTTCCCCTCGATCGCGCTGTTTGCCGCCGCCAATGCAGTGCGGAACGTGCTGCGGGTGCTCAAGAGCAGCGACACTTTGGCGCCGTGCCAGGAGCATCTCATTCCGCTCGAAGACTATTACAATCTGGTCGGGCTGAAGGACCTGCTGGCCCGCGAGGAAAGCTACGACAAGGCAGCGGCGTCGCTGGTGCAGAAGCGCGCCGCGGAATAGTCCGGGAGTTTGCGATGTCTGTGTTTGCGTATCGCGCCGGCGCGGCGCTGGGTCTTTTGTTCGCGCTGGGCTGTGCCGCCCACGGCCAGACCGCGGAGGAATTCTACAAGGGCCGGCAGATCAACATGATCGTCGGCTACGAGGTCGGCAACGACTACGACATCGGCGCGCGGCTGATGGCGCGCTACCTCTCCAAGGAACTGCCGGGCAACCCGACCATCGTCGTGCAGAACATGCAGCAGGCATCCGGCGTGGTCGCCGCGAACTACATGGCGCTGAAGGCGGCGAAGGACGGCAGCGTGATCGGCGGCATCTCGCGCAACCTGCCGAGCCAGGCGATGATGAAGCTGCCCAACATCGAGGCCGATCCGCGCAAGTTCATCTGGCTCGGCGCCACCTCATTTCCCGGCCGGGTCTGTGTCTCCTCCACAGACGCGCCGGTGAAGACCGCGGCGGACGTGTTCAAGACCGATCTCCTCACCGGCGCGGCGGGGGCCGGCTCCTCCACCGACATCGTGCCGACCGTGATCGACCGCGTGATCGGCGCGCGCTTCAAGATGGTCCAGGGCTATCGCGGCGCCGGCGACATCCTGATCGCGATCGACCGCGGCGAGGTCCATGCGGTGTGCATGTCGCTCGGCCAGTTCCGCACCTCGCGAGCAGAAGTTCAAGGAGGGCAAGCTGCGCTACCTGCTGCGCGCCGAGGAAAGCCCGCTCCCTGGGATCGACGTGCCGTCGGTCTATGACTTTGCCAAGACCGAGGAGCAGAAGCAGTTGATGCGCTTCATCTTCTCGTCGACCGAATTCGGCCGGCCTTATCTGTTCCCGGCCGGCGTGCCGAAGGACCGCGTCGATTACATGCGCAAGGCGATCGAGCGCGCGGTGAAGAATCCCGAGCTGCTGGCCGAGGCCGGCAAGATGAAGCTCGACATGGTGTACCGGGAGCCGCAGCACCTCGAAGAGGTGGTGAAGAACCTCTACGCCACGCCGCCGGCGCTGATCGAGAAGGCCAAGGAGATCAGCCCCAACCTCAAATAGACGACGGATCGCACAATCGCCGATCCTCTTGCTTACGGCAGCAGTGCAGCGGCGCGCTTGGCGATTTCGGGGGGCGTCTCGGTGTACACCTGCTTTACCAAGGCCTCGACCTGTGCGCCGGTCAGCGGATTGACTTCGAGTTTCAACTTATCGGTTTCAGCGAGGAAGGCCGGGTCCTTCATTGTCGCCTCGAAGCCAGCGCGGAGCGCGGCCAGCCGGTCGGCGGGTATCCCCGGCGGCCCGACGAACGGTCGTCCGAGGCCTTGTCTTGCAAAGATCAGCCGCAAAATCTGCCGCTGCTCATCGTTCTGGGCGAGGTCGGTGATCAGCGGAACATCGGGAAGGTCCGGATGTTTCGACAGGGCGAGTTGCGCGAGGAGGTGGACCTTGTGCTCGGTCAGCCACGACGCTTGGGCTGACTTCATGCTGGACCAGGACCATCCGCAGCGGCCGTTGACCTCGCCGCGCTCGAGCGCGAGCACCACGTCGTTGCCTCCGGGATACCCGCTGACGACGCGCATCTTGGTTCCGAACACCGCGTTGATGATGCGCGGAAACTGATCGTCGTCCGAGCTGACGCCGGCTGAGCCGACCACGATCTCCTTGGTCTTCATATCGTCGAAGACAGCGATGCCGCTGCGGCTTGACGACACGCAGATGCTGACTTCGTTGTTGGCGCTGCCGATCCATGAAAACTTCACCGCTTCGAACGCGGTGCCGGGGCGGCTCAGCAACGGGTCGAACGCCGTGCCCCGGCTGATAGCGCCGATCACGGAGCCGTCTTTCGCCGCCACGCCGTAGAGCCAATTCGTCAGCCGAAGACTACCGGCGCCCGGCATGTTCTGCGGGAGCACCGTGGGATTGCCGGGAATGTGCTTGCCGAGATGACGCGCCAACAGCCGGGCATAAAGATCGTATCCGCCGCCGACGCTGTAGCCGATGTAGAGGTCGAGGTTCTTGCCCTTGTAGAAATCCGCGACGCTTTGCGCACGTGCCGGGGTCAACAGCGCGACGCAGATCGCTGCGATCCAAAGCACGTCTTTTGCGATTCGCACCGGCCACCTCCCTGCGTTGGAAGCAGTACCGATCCTAGACCCCATGTCAGAGCTTCACAAACGCCGGGTGTCGTGCCGGCCGCTACGCCGGCTCTGGCGGCGGCTTTTGCCGCTGCGGGATCAGCACGCAGGCGGCGGCGCTGAAGATCAGCGCGAAGCCGATCATGTCCGGCACGGTCGGCCGGTCGCCGAGGATGATGACCGCGCCGATCACGCCGACGATCGGGTTGATCAGCGCGCCGAGCGAGGCCATCGCCGTGCTGAGCCGGCCGATGATGTTGAACCAGATGAAATAGGCGATGCCGGTGCCGAGGATGCCGTTGAACAGCAGCCCCTCCCAGGTCCGCCATTGCAGCGCCTCGAACTTCGGCACGCCCTCGAAGATCGGATAGAGCACGGCGAACACCACGGCGCCGATCGACGACCTGCCAGAACGAGACCGCCAGCAGATCGCCCTTGATGCGCGCCCATTTCATGTAGACGGTGCCGGCGCCCCAGCACAGCGCGCAGCCGAAAGCGAGCAGCAGCCCGATCGGCTCGCGCAGCGATTTCTCCATGACCGGATAGACCAGCACCGCGAGGCCTGCGACGCACAGCACCAGGCCGAGCGCGGAGCGCATGTTGATGCGCTCGCGCAGCACCACATAGGCCATCAGGCTGCCCCACACCGGCATCGAGTAGTTGACCATGATGACCCGCGAGGTGTTCGCCATGAGCTGGGCGAAGGAGCCTGCGACGCCGAAGCCGACCGCCAGGATCATCGCGGCGGCGAACACGTGCAGTCTATCTTTGCCGCGCGGGATGAAGAGGCTGCGGCCCTGCGCCTTGAGCAGGATCAGCAGCGTGGCCGAGCCGATGCTGTAGCCGATCAGCCGCATCGCCCACGGCGACACCTCGTCGAGCGCGACCCGCATCGCGGTCCAGCTCAGGCCCCAGCAGAACGCCAGCGCCACCAGCAGCAGCTTGGCGACAGTGGCGTCGGACATCGACGTCTTGGAATTCATGCCTGCCGCACGTTCAGGTTGGCGCCGAGGACGGTCAGCAGCAGCCCGCATAACCCGATCGGCATGAACGCCGTCCACGGCACGCCGCTCCAGTCCCACAGCGCGCCGCAGATGATCGGCGTGATCACCGCGATGGTGTAGCTGATGGTGAACATGCCGGCGGCGGTGCGGTGCACCTCGCCGGGCGGGCTGACCACCGCCGGCAGGCCGAAGCTGACGACGAAGGTCACCGAGGCGGCAAAGCCCAGCACCGCGGCCGACAGCACGATCCACTGGCCTTCGCCGATGACGATGCCGATCACGCCGAGCAGCGGTGAGGGGGCCGAACACGGTGTAGGGCCACTTGTGGCCCTGGATGGTTTCCGCCATCGCGATCAGCAGCGACCGAAGCGATGAGCTGCGCGCCGTTGAGCCAGCCGATCGCCGGCCGATCAGCGCGCTCCGGCCGGTGGCCGCGAGATACTCCGGAACGAAGGCGTTGGCGGCGAAGAACTGTGCGTTGTTGACGCCGAGCGTCACGCCGAGCAACCAGAGCTGCGGGCTTTTCCAGTCCGGCCACCAGCGCAGCGGCGCCGCATTGGTGGACGGCGCCGAGCGCCACGCCGGCCGCGACGAACAGCAGCGCCGCGAACAGCACCGGCACCGACCACACCACCAGGTTGGCGCGCCAGCTTCCGTCCAGCGCGGGCAGCACCAGCGGAATGGTCGCCGCGGCGGCGATGGTCGAGCCGACCAGCATGCCGTTGGTGTAGCCGGCCGAGGCGAGCGCGATCCGGGTCGGCAGCCATAAGCCGCACCAGCGTCGGCATCGCGGGCTGCAGGATCGAGATGCCGCCACCCATCACCACGGTGGCGGCGTAAAGCGTCCACACGTCGGCTGTGGTGCCGCGCGCGGCCGAGCCGAGCGCTGCGATCAGCAGACCGAGGAAGGCCACCCGCACCGCGCCGAGCCGCGCGATCAGCAGCGAGCCCGGGATCGCCGCCAGCGCGAACATCACCAGCGGCATGCCCATCAGCGCGCCGACCTGGGTCTCGGTCATGTGCAGGTCGTTGTGGATCAGCGGGATCACCGGCGGCACCACCAGCAGCGGAATCCGCATCGCCGCTCCGGCCAGCCAGAGCAGTGCAAGAATGCCGAAAATGCGAGGCTGGGCCGGACGCACGTCCGGCGCGGCGGAAGATGTCATCGAGCAGGACGCCCTCGACCCGGCACGGGTCCTGATACCGGGCCGGACCTTACGCGAAATCGGATGCTGTTGGGGCGGAGAAATTGCATGGCGGCCCGGCGCTGTGCCAGCATCCGGCCCTGGAAAAAAGAGACCGTCAAAGGAGAATCCCCATGACCGACGCCAGCGCCACGCGGATGCTGCCGACCGACCGCATCGACTATTCGGCGATCATCGACCGGCCGGCGCTGAAGCTGCCCGGCGGCGCGCGGATGGCGATCTGGGTGATCGTCAACGTCGAGGAATGGGACCCCAAGGACACCATGCCGCGCACGGTGCTGACGCCGCCGGCCGGCGGCGCGCCGGTGCCGGACATCCCGAACTGGTGCTGGCACGAGTACGGCAACCGGGTCGGCTTCTGGCGCTTCATCAAGGTGTTCGATGAATTCCAGATTCCCGGCGTGCTGGCGATCAACGGCTGCGCCATCGAGGCGTTTCCGCCGATCGTCAAGGCGGCGATGGACCGCAAGTGGGAGTTCATCGGCCACGGCTACACCCAGCGCAACATGCAGAAGGTGCCGGACGAGAAGGCCGACATCCACATGACGACGGAGGCGATCAAGAAGGCGACCGGCAAGCCGCCGCGCGGCTGGCTCGGCCCGGGCCTGACCGAGACCTGGCAGACGCCGGACCTGCTGAAGGAGGACGGCTACGACTACGTCGCCGACTGGGTGCTGGACGACCAGCCGGTCTGGCTGAAGACGCGCGGCAAGCCGATCGTCAACATCCCCTACACGCAGGAATGCAACGACGTGGCGATGATGCTGATCCAGCATCACAAGGCGTCGGAGTATTACGACCGCGCCATCGACCAGTTCGAGCAGATCTATGCCGACGCCGAAGACAGCGCCCGGGTGATGGCGCTGGTGGTGCATCCCTACATCATGGGTGCGCCGCACCGGCTGAAATACTTCCGCAAGGTGTTCGAGCACATCCGCAAGAAGTCCGACGTGGCGTTCATGACCGGCGAGCAGATTTACGACTGGTATCTCAAGGTCGGTCCGAAGGCGCCGTAGCTTCGGTCCGGCATGGGATAGCAATTGCTTGTCGCTGCGCTCATTGTCGCATGCCCGGTCCGCGCCTCCCGCCTGGCGACGAAGGCCGGTACGATGGGCTATTCATCGGCCTGAAGATGGGTGGGGACGCCACTTCGGAGCGTCATAAAGTGGAGGAAGTTATGAAGCGAAACTTGCTATGGGCCGCCGTGCTGGCGCTCGCCGCTGCCGGGATTCCCGGCGCGTCCCACGCGGCCGACGCGGTCAAGGTCGTGATCCCCGACAACAGCGTGCTGGTGCTGAACTGGATGGGTGCCAAGGAAGCGGGTGTTTTCGCCAAGCACAACATCGACGCCGACATCGACGTGCGGCCGTTCGCCGGCTACCTCGCCAGCCTGCCGGCCAAGCAGACTTCGGCGACGTCGTACTCGGGCCTCGACGCCATCGGCAAGATGAACGATGGGCTCGATCTGCAGATGATCGGCGGCGGGCTGACGGTGTTCCAGGAGGTGTTCGTCCGCAAGGACTCGCCGATCAAGACGGTCGCCGACCTCAAGGGCAAGAAGTTCGGCGTCTGGGCCACCGGCTCCGGCGCCTTCAAGGCCGCCCGCGTCGCCATGATCGATGCCGCCAACGTCGATGTGATGAAGGATTCGACGATCGTGCAGCTCGCGCCGCCGGCGTTGTTCAAGCTGCTGGAGCGGGGCGACATCGATGCCATGCTCAACATCAGCACCTTCTCCATCAACGCGACGGCGGAGCCGGACAAGTACCGCTCGATCTTCTCGCCGAACGATTATTGGACGAAGAAGACCGGCTATCCGTTGGTGTTCTCTTCGCCGCTGGTGGCCTGGGCGGACTGGGTGAAGGAGAACCCGACTCGCGCCAAGAACTTCACCGCCGCCGCGGAGGAGTCCTTTCAATGGCTCGAGAACCCGGCAAACTTCGACGCCGTTGTCGAAAAGTACGGCAAGCTCGCGGGCGTGACCACGCCAGAGGCCAAGACCGTGTACAAGAAATGGCTGGGCGAGAAGAAGGTCTTCCTGTCGAAGTGGGATCAGAAGGTGATCGATTCGCAGTGGCAGTTCCTCGAACTTGCCAAGACCCACGGCGTCCTCGACAAGGTGCCGTCGAAGAAAGAGCACGCCCTTAGCCTCGAATGAGTGCACGGACCGTCAGCGTGAAGCGCACCGAAAGCTGGATATCGCCAGGGTTGATCACCCTGGCGGTGTGCCTTCTCGCATGGGAAGGCCTCTCGTTGCTGACGCTGCCCACAGTGCTGCCGGGGCCGCTGGTGCTGGTTCAACGCATCATCAAGATCTACAGCGACCCGGCCTCGTATCTGATCGTCGGCCGGACGCTGCTGCGGATTCTCGAAGGCTTCGTGATCGTGATGATCGTCGGCACCTCGCTCGGTCTGCTGATGGGACTGAAGCGCAACGTCGAGCTGTTCTTCGACAGCTGGATCATGGTCCTGCTGACGGTGCCCGCGGTGTGCTGGGCTTTTCTGTCGGTGCTGTGGTTCGGCCTATCCGATGCCGCGCCGATCCTGACCATCGTCCTGGTCGTCTCCGCCTTCGTGGTGATGAACGTGTGGCAGGGCACCAAGGCGATGGAGAAGAACCTGTTCGAGATGGCAACGGTGTTCAAGGCCAACCGTGGCCTGATGCTTCGCAAGGTTTTCATCCCGCAGCTCATGCCTTACATCGTTTCTTCGCTGCGGATCGCCTTGTCGCTGTCCTGGAAGATGGCGCTGGTCGCCGAGGCGTTCGGCGCCGGCAATGGTGTCGGCCAGGAGTTGATCAACTGGTTCCAGGAGACTCGTGTCGACATGATGATGGCCTGGGGCGTGAGCTTCATGCTCATCATGGTGCTGATCGATGTTGTGCTGTTCCGTCTGTTGTCGCGGCGGGCTTTTGCCTGGCGACCGCAGTTAGCGGTATGACGCAGCAGCCTTGCAACGAATGTCATGGGGGCGGGCGGTAAGCCCGAATGCGATTTTGCCTGTCGCGATCGTCGTCAACGACCTGACCAAGAGATTCGCCGTTCCGGGCGACGGCGGCGGATTCGTCGTCATCGACCGGATCAGCCTGACCGTCGAGGAGAGCCAGTTCGTCAGCCTGGTCGGCCCTTCGGGCTGCGGCAAGTCCACGCTCCTCAACATCATCGCCGGCATCGAGCAATGCGACGGCGGATCGGTCACGGTCTCGGCGAAGGCGGAGCGGGCCAGCCGAGAGCCGCGCATCGCCTATGTGTTCCAGAGCCCGCGCTTGCTCAACTGGCTGACCGTCGAGGACAACCTCAACTTCGTGCTCGAAGCGCAGCACGTTCCGCGACCGGAATGGCAGCCGCGGGTCGCCAAGTACCTCGATATGGTCGGGCTCGGCGGCCAGCAGAAGAACTATCCGCTGAACCTGTCGGGCGGCATGCAGCAGCGCGTCGCCATCGCGCGGGCGCTGGTGATCGAGCCCGACATCCTGCTGATGGACGAGCCGTTCAGCCATCTCGACGCCATCACCGCGCGGAAGCTTCGCTTCGATCTGATGGAAATTCTGGCGCGGGCCAAGCCGACCATCCTGTTCGTCACCCACGATCTCGGCGAGGCGGTGTTTCTGTCCGACCGCATCTACATGATGAGCACCAAGCCCGCCCGCATCTTCAAGGAGGTGCCGGTCGACTTTCCGCGCCCGCGCAAGCTGGAGGACGAGGCCATCCTCGATCTGGAAAAGACACTGGTGCGCGAGTTTTTCAGCGTCGTCGAGGTGAAATCCTAGGGATGCCGTCCGCGATCAAAAGCGTCGGCTTGCGGCTGGGCTCGATCGTGGTCCTGATCGGGCTATGGGCGATCGCCTCCCGGCTGATGAACGATCCCGACGTGCTGCCGCGGCCGCTGACGATCGCCAAGACGATCGTTTCGGATTTCACCGAGAACGGGCCGGACGGCATGCCGGCCTATCTCAACATCGCGATCACGCTGGCGCGCATCTTCATCACCTTCACCGCGGCGATGCTGGCCGGCATCGGCATTGGTCTGGCGATGGGGCTGAGCCGCGTGCTGGAAAGCGCGCTGCTCGCCATCATTCCGCTGATGCTGACGATGCCCACCATCCTGATGGTGTTCCTCGCCGTGATGTGGTTCGGCTTCAGTGAGGCCGGCGGGCTCGTTGCCGTCATGGCGGTGGTGACGCCATATGTGGCGGTAAGCATCTTCGAGGGCGCCCGGGCGATGGACAAGTCGCTGATCGAGATGGCGGTGACGTTCAAGGCGCAACGGCCGCTGATGATCCGCAAGGTCTATCTGCCGCAGTTGATGCCTTACATCTTCTCGGCGTTCCGCTACGGCTTCGGCGTGACCTGGAAGGTCGTGGCGCTCGCCGAGACCTTCGGACTGAAGCACGGCATCGGCTACATGTTCTTTTTCTGGTTCGGGCAGTTCAACATGCCCCAGATGCTGGCCTGGATCGTCATGTTCGTCGTCCTGATGCTGGTGCTCGAACATGCGGTGTTCGCCCGGCTCGAAAGCTGGGTGTTTGCCTGGCGTCCGTCGCACGCGCACTGACGGTCAGCCGTCGAGCCACGCCACCGCGCGGATCGGCGCGCCGGTGCCGCCCTTGATCTTGATCGGGAAGCCGATGAAGCGGAAACGCCCCTTGCCAATCAGCTTGTCGAGATTGACCAGCCCCTCCATGTGGGTGAAGCCCATGTCGCGGCAGACGTGATGCACCTCGAAATTGTTGCGGCCGGTGCGGCCCGGGCTCACCGCCTCGACGCCGAACATGCCGATGCCCTTGTTGCCGAGCCAGGTCGCCGAATTCCTTCGTCAGACCCGGGAAGTCGGTGATAAACGCCGGCGTGCCGGCGGTGCGCCGATAGAAGTCCATGTGCAGCAGCACCGTGTCCTTCGGCTTGATGGTGACGCCGGCCGTCTCGATCGCCTTCTCCAAGTCATCGATCGAGATGTCTGACTTCAACGGCTTGTGCGACAGGTCGAGGCACACCGCCTCGGTGAAGAAGTTCTCCAGCGGCAGTTGATCGATCGACGCCGCGTCCGGGGCGGCGTTGAAATGCTTCGGCGCATCCACATGGGTGCCGGCGTGGTCGCCCAGCACCAGCGCCATGGTGGCGGTGGTGAAGCTGTAGCCGTCGGCGACCCGCACCTCGTCATGCGTCGAGAACGGCGCCACCACCACCTGCGGATGGTTCGGCAGCACCTGCATCTTGTGCTCGATCTCGCGCGACAGGTCGATCAGGATCATGGCGGCTCCCTTGCGCGCTCAGCCTAGACGGGCTTGACACAGCGCGCCTATAGGACTATATTCATACAGTCCAATCCGTCGAGGGCGCTCTCATGAGGCGTCTTGAAAGCGGGATCGGATGTGGCGCCTGCGCCCGTGCCTCGCAAGCATGGGTCCGGGACGCCTCGGGTAGCCGTCCTCCCCAACTACGTGGGGGTGCCCCTCGTGGGCTGGACGCGGCAGGACGAACGGGGCGAAAGCTCTGGGATAGGGCGGGCGAAGAGTCCGCTGTCCGAGTCGCGGAAGTACGGCCCCGGGGTGCAAAATCGCCGCAGTGGAGCGCCGATCGGCGCGCGTCCGGCGATCCGGACGCCCGCGCCGCAAGGCGTGGACTACCAAGGGCGCTGCTCGGCGCTCCGCTCCCTCACATTTGTGAGGGACGAAGGACGGCCGGCGCCCGGGCGCCGTTAAAAAACCCCGGCGCGATTTCGCATGTCCGCTTGTCATGCTTGCTTGTCATGGCCGCCGGGTGAGAAGCGGGCCTGAACATGCTAGAAGGTTAGAAATGATCGGATCGAGCATAAGTAGAAGGCCATGGCTGCGCCGCTGAAAACCGTCGAGGGATCGGACCAGATCGCCGCGACGATGCGCGAGATCGGGCAGCAGGCCAAGGCTGCCGCCCGCGTGCTGGCGCTTGCCTCGACGGATCAGAAGAATCGCGCGCTCGGTGCGATGGCGGGCGGCTATCCGCGGCAGCCGATCCGAGATCCTGGCGGCGAACGCGCAGGACGTCGCCGACGGCAAGGCCGCGGGCCTGACCGGCTCCTTCCTGGAGCGGCTGGAACTGAACGACCAGCGCATCGCCGCGATGGCCGATGGCCTCGAGGTGGTGCGCGATCTTGCCGATCCGGTCGGCCGCATCACCGAATCCTGGACCCGGCCGAACGGCATGACCATCGAGCGCGTTCGGGTTCCGCTCGGTGTCGTCGGCGTCATCTACGAGAGCCGGCCCAACGTCACCGCCGACGCCGGCGCGCTGACCTTGAAGGCCGGCAACGCGGTGATCCTGCGCGGCGGCTCCGACAGCCATCGCTCGTCGCGCGCCATCCACGCCGCGCTCGCCAAAGGCTTGCGCGAGGCGAACCTGCCCGAAGCCGCGATCTCGCTGGTGCCGACCCGCGACCGCTCAGCGGTCGGCATGATGCTGCAGGGCCTCGACGGCACGATCGACGTGATCGTGCCGCGCGGCGGCAAGAGCCTGGTCGATCGGGTGCAGAAGGAAGCCCGCGTGCCGGTGTTCGCGCATCTTGAAGGCGTCTGCCACGTCTATGTCGACAAGGCCGCTTCGCTCGACATGGCCAAGACCATCGTGATGAACGCCAAGCTCCGCCGCACCGGCGTCTGCGGCGCCGCCGAGACCCTGCTGGTCGACCGCGCCGGCGCCGACACGAATTTGAAGCCGCTGGTCGCCATGCTGCTCGACGCCGGCTGCGAGGTGCGCGGCGATGCCGCCGTGCAGAAGGCCGACGCGCGGGTGAAGCCCGCCACCGAGCAGGACTGGTCGACCGAATATCTCGACAGCATCATCACCGCCGGCGTGGTCGACGGCGTCGATGCCGCGATCGAGCACATCGAGCGTTACGGCACCCATCACACCGACGCCATCGTCACCGCCGATCAGGCGGCGGCGGAGAAGTTCCTGAGCGAGGTCGATTCCGCGATCGTGCTGCACAACGCCTCGACGCAGTTCGCCGACGGGGCCGAGTTCGGCTTCGGCGCCGAGATCGGCATCGCCACCGGCAAGCTGCACGCGCGCGGGCCTGTCGGTGTGGATCAGCTCACCAGCTTCAAATACCGCATCCGCGGCAGCGGGCAGATCAGGCCGTGACACCGCACTCCGGCGTCTGCGCGCTGCCGCCGCACTCGCCCGGCTATGCGGATCGGCCTGTTCGGCGGCACCTTCGATCCGCCGCATCTGGCGCATCTCGGCGCCAGCCTGCTCGCCATGAAGCGGCTCAAGCTCGACCGCATGTGGTGGCTGGTGACGCCCGGCAATCCGCTGAAGGACACCCGGCACCTGCGCCCGCTGGAGCAGCGCATGGCGGAGGCGCGAAGGCTCGCGCATCACCCTCGCATCGACGTGACCGGTCTCGAAGCTGTCATCAACACGCGGTACACCTACGACACGCTGGAATATCTGGTGCGCCGCTGCCCCGGCGTGCGGTTCGTCTGGGTCATGGGCGCCGACAATCTGCGGAGTTTCTACCGCTGGCAAAGCTGGCGCCGCATCGCGAACCTGCTGCCGATGGCGGTGGTCGACCGCATGGGTTCGAGCCTCTACGCCACCGGCGGCCGCGCCGCCCAGGCGCTCGGCCGCTACCGGCTGCCGGAGCGGTTCGCGTCGGAACTCGCCGAACGCAAAGCCCCAGCCTGGCTTTATCTCCACGGATTGAAGTCCCCCTTGTCCTCAACCGCGCTCCGGGCGCTGCGAAAGACAGGTGCAAAACGCTGAATCCATGCCTATCTTAAGAGTCGCCGCCTCGGCGATTCCGAGGCTCAAGCCGGCAACCGCAAGGAAAGGACGCCCCTGACCCAGACCGCAGCTCCCCGGGCCCGCGCTCGACGTGCGCCCGCCCCCGTCTCCCCGCGCCAAAACGCCCAGCGCCAAGATGCGAAGGACGCGCAGGAGACCCTTCGGCTGATCCTCGCGCGCCTCGACGACATGAAGGCCGAGGATACCGTCACCATCGACCTCACAGGCAAAACCACGATCGCCGACGCCATGGTCGTGACCAGCGGGCGCTCGAATCGCCACGTCACCTCGATCGCGGACAGCGCGGTTGAAGGGCTGCACAAGGCCGGACACAAGGGCATCCGCGTCGAAGGCAAGAAGAACGGCGACTGGGTGCTGATCGACGCCGGCGACGTCATCGTTCATGTGTTCCGGCCCGAGGTGCGCGCCTTCTACGATATCGAGAAGATGTGGGCAGGCGCTGGCGCGCGTAAGCAGAAGCCGGCGTAGTCTTATGAGGCTGGTGGTCGCCGCCATCGGCCGGCTGAAGGACGGCCCCGAGCGCGAGCTCGCCGAGCGCTACCGCAAGCGCGCCGAGCAGACCGGCCGGCGGATCGGTTTCCGCGACACCGAAGTTGTGGAAATCCGCGAGAGCCGCGCCCAGGAAACCGCCAAGCGCACGGTCGAGGAATCGATCGCGCTGGCCAATGTTATCCCCGATCGCGCCATCACTATTATTCTCGACGAGCATGGTGAAAGTCTCGACAGCGTCACGCTCGCGAAACGGCTCGGCAAATGGCGCGACGACGGCCGCCCGGCGGCGGTGTTTATTATCGGCGGTGACGATGGCCTGGCGTCGAGCCTGCGCGACAAGGCCAATCTGCGCCTTGCCTTCGGCGCCGCCACCTGGCCGCATCAGCTCGTCCGGGTCATGCTGCTGGAGCAGCTCTACCGCGCCGTCACCATCCTGTCCGGGCATCCGTATCACCGCGCCTGATGTTGATTTCGCCTCCCGCCGGGACTACGCCGTGCCGATGAGTGCTCCGGAACGGTCCTCCGATTCGCTTCGCCCACTCGCCGCGGTGCTTGGGCTCGCGCTCCTCCTGATACCGGTTCCGCTTGCCGCCCAATCCGCGCTTGATGCGCTGCGCCAGCGCGACCAGGAGCTCGAGGCGATCCGCGGCGAGCAGAAAAAGGCCGCCGACACCCAGGCCAAGCTCAAGCAGGAAATCGACGCCATCGGCGAGGACCGGCGGAAGCTCAATCAGGCGCTGATCGACGGCGCCGGCCGGTTGCGCGACACCGAGGATCGTATCGCCGAGACCGAATTGCGGTTGAAGCCGCTGGACGACAGCGAACGCAGGCTGCGCCGCTCGCTGGAAGGCCGCCGCTCAACCATCGCCGAAGTGCTGGCCGCGCTGCAGCGGCTCGGCCACCATCCGCCGCCGGCCATCATGGTGCGGCCCGAGGATGCGCTGAAATCGGTCCGAACCGCGATCATGCTTGGCGCCGTGCTGCCCGAGATGCGGGTGCAGGCCGAGGCATTGGCGTCCGACCTGGCCGATCTGCTCCGCATCCGCAAGGAGATCGCCGATGAGAAGGATCGCCTGATCCGCGATCTCGCAACCCTGACCGAGGACCGCCAGCGAATTGGCCTCCTGATCCAGGAGCGGCAGAACAAGCAGACCGAGACCGAGAAGGTGCTGGACGCCGAGCAGCAGAAATCGCTCGCGCTGGCCCGTCAGGTCGACAATCTCAAAGATTTGATCGGCAAGGTCGAACTGAGCCTCGACAGCGCCAGCCGCGCCGCGCGGGCCGCGGAACACTCGGCCGAGGCCAAGGACAACCGAATCGACCTGGCGGCCTTGAACGATCCAGGCCGATTGGTGCCGGCAATCGCATTTGCCGCTGCCCGTGGCCGGTTACCGCTTCCGGTTAACGGGTCCCGGATCAGGGAATTCGGGGTTCCCGATCGCCTGGGAGGCACCGAAAAGGGGCTTTCCATCGGCACCCGGGCCGCGGCTCAGGTCACCGCCCCCTGTGATTCATGGGTGGTATACGCCGGACCCTTCCGCAATTACGGCCAAGTCTTGATCCTTAATGCCGGGGGCGGATATCATGTGGTACTCGCCGGGATGGATCGGATATCAGTGAACGTTGGCCAGTTTGTGCTGACCGGGGAGCCTGTTGCAGTAATGGCAGGTGCTCCGGGTTCTCAGGCGACGGCGGCCCTGGCGTCGAGTCCCGATAAACCGGTGCTATACGTCGAGTTCCGCAAGGACGGTACTCCTATTGATCCCAGCCCGTGGTGGGCGACAAGTAAAGGCGAAAAGGTTCGCGGATGATGCGCAAGACATTTTTGATTCTTCTCGGTGCGGCGTCCGGCGTGGCGCTGACATTGCTGGCGACCCAGCCGCGGCTGGTGCCGGTCGGCCTGGGCTTCGGCTCCAGCGCCAAGGCGGCGGCCGCCGACACCTACAAGCAGCTCAACCTGTTCGGCGATGTGTTCGAGCGGGTGCGCGCCGACTACGTCGAGAAGCCGGACGACTCCAAGCTGATTGAATCCGCGATCAACGGCATGCTGTCCGGGCTCGACCCGCATTCGAGCTACATGGACCCGAAGAGCTTCAAGGACATGCAGGTGCAAACCCGCGGTGAGTTCGGCGGGCTCGGCATCGAAGTCACCATGGAAGACGGCCTGATCAAGGTGGTGTCGCCGATCGACGACACGCCGGCATCCAAGGCCGGCATCCTGTCCAACGACATCATCACCAAGCTGGACGAGGAGCAGGTCCAGGGCCTGACGCTCAACCAGGCGGTCGAGAAGATGCGCGGCCCGATCAACACCAAGATCAAGCTCACCATCGTGCGCAAGGGCAAGGACAAGCCGATCGAGGTCTCGGTCACCCGCGACGTCATCCGCGTCCGCGCCGTGCGCTCGAGGCAGGAGGACGATGTCGGCTATATCCGCATCACCCAGTTCAACGAGCAGACCACCGAGAACCTCAAGAAGGCGATCAGCGATCTGCAGAACCAGATTCCGGCCGAGAAGCTGAAGGGCTTCGTGGTCGACCTGCGCAACAACCCGGGCGGCCTGCTCGACCAGGCGATCTCGGTGTCGGATGCGTTCCTGGAGCGCGGCGAGATCGTCTCCACCCGCGGCCGCAACGCCGAGGAGACCCAGCGCTTCAGCGCCCGGGCCGGCGATCTGGTCAAGGGCAAGCCGGTGATCGTTCTGGTCAACGGCGGTTCCGCTTCGGCCTCGGAGATCGTGGCCGGCGCGCTGCAGGACCACAAGCGGGCGACCATCCTCGGCACCCGCTCGTTCGGCAAGGGCTCGGTGCAGACCATCATTCCGCTGGGCGCCGGCAACGGCGCGCTGCGGCTGACCACGGCGCGCTACTTCACGCCGTCGGGCCGGTCGATCCAGGCCAAGGGCATCGTGCCCGAGATCGAAGTGCTGCAGGACGTGCCGGACGACCTCAAGACCCGCACCGACACCAAGGGCGAGTCCTCGCTGCGCGGCCATCTCAAGGCCGAGGGCGACGAGCAGACCGGCTCGCAGTCCTACGTGCCGCCGGATCCCAAGGACGACAAGGCGCTGCACATGGCGCTCGACCTGATGCGCGGCACCACCACCAACGCGGCGTTCCCGCCGAACCAGAAGCGTGCCGCGAACCAGTAGAAACGACCGTTATCGATGATCGGCGCGGGGCGGCCCAAAAGGCCGCCCCGTTGCTTTTGCAGAGGCCGATTGACGTCTTACGGTAAACGAAGAGTTAACGATCCGCCTTCTAGGCTGGCCTTCATGATTCGCGAGGGCTTTCACCCGTGGCGGACGACGAACTAAGCGCCCCGCTCGGACAGAGCGCGAGAAAGAAGCGCCGGCGCTTCAGCATCCCGATCCGTGTCCCGCACCTTGTCGTGGGTGGGCTTGGCCTGTTCGTGCTGACCTTTGCAGTGTGGGCGCTGGTGGTCGACGATCCGCTCGGCGGCGAACCGATCGCGGTGGTGGCGACCGGGTTCGATGCTCCGAAGATGCCGCCAGCGGTCGTCTCGGCGGAGGGCGCACGCTCCTATAACGGCCCGGCTGCGCCTGGCGCTCCGGCGCCCAAGGAGGTGTCGGTGCAGGCCGCGCCACAATTGCCGGCGCCGCCATCGCTGCCGCCGAACGCCAAGACCGTCACCATTATCGACGGCTCGACCGGGCAGCGCCAGGAGGTGGCGATCCCGGGCTCGCACGACGTCCGCGCCCCGCTGGAGCAAAAGCTCCTGGAGGTCTCGCGCCACGGTCCGATCCCGCGCATCGCCTCGGACGGTGCCCGCCCGTCCGAGGTCTACGCCCGCGCCGCCAAGGCAGCTCCGGGCCAGAAGGTCGGCCCGAAGATCGCCATCGTGCTCGGCGGCCTCGGCGTCAGCGCCAGCGTCACCGGTCAGGCGATCAGCAAGCTGCCCGGTCCGGTGACCTTCGCCTTCACGCCGTATGGCACCGACGTCGAGAGCCTTGCAACCAAGGCACGCGCCGACGG
Organism: uncultured Alphaproteobacteria bacterium; assembly: GCA_963785665.1. GTDB lineage: Bacteria > Pseudomonadota > Alphaproteobacteria > Rhizobiales > Xanthobacteraceae > Z2-YC6860. Next base: position 28,317 of record CAWAWF010000002.1, on the reverse strand, counting down.
CCACGAGCTCCTTCTGCAAGCGCCGATGGAGCCGTTCGACTACCCCGACAATGACCCAGGCCCGCAGACGCTGCTCAGCACGCTTAGCCTCGATCAGAACATCGATCGCCTGACCTGGCAGATGAGCCGCTTCCAGGGCTATGTCGGCATCGCCAACTATATGGGTGCACGCTTTACCTCGACGGAAGCGGCGCTGGCGCCGGTGCTGAAGGAAACCGCCAAGCGCGGCCTGATCTATGTCGACGACGGCACCTCGCCGCGCAGCCTCGCCGGCCAGATCGCCGGCGCCAACAACCTGCCGTTCGCCAAGGCCGAGGTGGTGCTCGACGCGGTGCCGACGCCGGCGCATATCGACCGTGCGCTGGCACGGCTTGAGGCGCTCGCCCGTGAGCACGGCAGTGCGGTCGGCATGGCCCAGGCGCAGCCCGCCGCGATCGACCGCATCGCGGCCTGGGCCAAGGCCGCCGAGAGCCGCGGCTTCGTGCTGGTGCCGATCACCGCGGTGGCGATCAAGCCGAAGTCGAGCTAGCGATCCACGCAGGCATTGGCGTCCGTCATGGCCGGGCATAGCCGTTGAAGACGGCGTCGCTTCGCTCGCCTATTGACCTGGCCATCCACGTCTTGGCAACAAGGTGGCCATGGATGCCCGGCAGAAGGCCGGGCATGACGAGGTTGCGAATGCCCAAGACCAAATACGAAGACCTGCCCTATCGCCCCTGCGCCGGCCTCTGCGTCATCAACCGCAAGGGCCTTGTCCTGGTGGGCCGCCGCACCGACGGCCCCGAGCACACCGACGAGACCCATGTCTGGCAGATGCCCCAGGGCGGCATCGACGACGGCGAGAAGCCCTATCCGGCGGCGCTGCGCGAGCTTTACGAGGAAACCAGCATCAAGTCGGTCGAGAAGCTCGGCGAGGTCAGAGGCTGGCTGATCTACGACATCCCGAAAAAATTCGGCCGGCGGGCGTGGCACGGCAAGTACCGCGGCCAGACTCAGAAATGGTATGCGCTCCGCTTCACCGGCAAGGACAGCGAGATCAATATCGAGGAGCCGGGCGACGGCCACGAGCCGGAGTTCGTCGACTGGCGCTGGGTGCCGATGCGCGACCTTCCCGACTTGGTGGTGCCGTTCAAGCGCAAGACCTACGAACGGGTGGTGAAGGCGTTCTCGAAGTTCAGCACGGACGCCAAGGTGGGTTGGACGCCCGCCAAACCGAAGCGCGTGTCGCCGGCACCGCCGCGCAAGGCTCGGAAGAAGAAGTAGCGATGGCCGCTAATGCATCGCGGTGCCTTCAAGGTGCTGATCCAGCGCCTTGAAGTGGTCGAGCCGGGCGATTGCCTTGTCGAGCCCGGAGCCCTGGGACATTTCCTTGATGTCCTGCTCCATCTGCCCGATCTGTTTCTGCAGCACGGCGCGATCGAGATCCTCGACCGAAGTCGCCACGTCGGCGAGCACCGTCAGTCCATCGGGGCCCACCTCCGCGAAGCCGCCGAGCACGACGAGTCTCGGTTGTCTCGCCGGCCACCGTGACCGTCATCACGCCGGGACGAATGAGCGAGATCAGCGGCGCATGCCCGGCAAGCACGCCGAAGTCGCCCTCGGCGCCGGGCACATCGACCTGATCGACCTCGCCCGAGAACGCGGTGCTCTGCGGCGAAACAAGTTCGAAGTGGAAGGTGGCCATGCGCTATGTCCTGCGCAGCTACGCCGCTTCCGCGGCGAGCTTCTTGCCCTTCTCGATCGCCTCTTCGATGGTGCCGACCATGTAGAACGCGGCCTCCGGCAGATTGTCGTACTTGCCTTCGACCAGGCCCTTGAAGCCCTTCAGCGTGTCGGCGAGATCGACCAGCTTGCCGGGCGAGCCGGTGAACACCTCGGCGACGAAGAACGGCTGCGACAGGAAGCGCTCGATCTTGCGGGCGCGCGACACCGCGAGCTTGTCCTCTTCGGACAACTCGTCCATTCCGAGGATGGCGATGATGTCCTGCAGCGCCTTGTAGCGCTGCAGGACCTGCTGCACCTGACGGGCGATGTTGTAGTGCTCCTCGCCGACGATCAGCGGCGACAGCATGCGCGAGGTGCTATCCAGCGGGTCGACCGCCGGATAGATGCCCTTGGCGGCGATGTCGCGGGACAGCACGGTGGTCGCATCCAAGTGCGCGAAGGATGTGGCCGGCGCCGGATCGGTCAAGTCGTCGGCCGGCACGTAAATCGCTTGCACCGAGGTGACCGAACCCTTGTGCGTGGTGGTGATGCGCTCCTGCAGCGCGCCCATGTCGGTGGCGAGCGTCGGCTGATAGCCCACCGCCGAGGGGATGCGGCCGAGCAGCGCCGACACTTCCGAGCCGGCCTGGGTGAAGCGGAAAATGTTGTCGACGAAGAACAGCACGTCCATGCCTTGGTCGCGGAAGTGCTCGGCGACGGTCAGCCCGGACAGGCCGACGCGGGCGCGGGCGCCCGGCGGCTCGTTCATCTGGCCGTACACCAGCGCGCACTTGGAGCCGGCGGTCGAGCCGTTGTTCTTCTTCGGGTCCTTGTTGACGCCGGACTCGATCATCTCGTGATAGAGGTCGTTGCCCTCGCGGGTGCGCTCGCCGACGCCGGCGAACACCGAATAGCCGCCGTGTGCGCGCGCGACGTTGTTGATCAGCTCCATGATCAGCACGGTCTTGCCGACGCCGGCGCCGCCGAACAGTCCGATCTTGCCGCCCTTGGCGTAGGGCGCCAGCAGATCGACGACCTTGATGCCGGTGACAAGGATTTCCGCTTCGGTCGACTGGTCGGTGTAGAGCGGCGCATCCTGGTGGATGGCGCGGCGTGTCGTGGTTTTGACCGGACCGGCCTCGTCGACCGGGTCGCCGACCACGTTGATGATGCGGCCGAGCGTTTCTTCGCCGACCGGCACCGAGATCGGCTCGCCGGTGTCGGTGCACTCCTGGCCGCGAACGAGGCCCTCGGAGGTGTCCATCGCGACGGTCCGGACCGTGTTCTCGCCGAGGTGCTGCGCGACCTCGAGCACCAGGCGGTTGCCGCCGTTCTTGGTCTCGAGCGCGTTCAGGATCGCCGGCAGGTGATCCTCGAACTGCACGTCGACGACGGCGCCGATGACCTGGGTGATTTGTCCGACTGCGTTGGGCGTGGTGGCCATGGTGTCCTCGTTACCTCGAATTAAAGCGCTTCGGCGCCGGAGATGATCTCGATCAGTTCCTTGGTGATCATCGCCTGGCGCGTGCGGTTGTAGGTGATGGTCTGCTTGCGGATCATTTCGCCAGCGTTGCGGGTGGCGTTGTCCATCGCCGACATGCGCGCGCCCTGCTCGGACGCCGCGTTTTCCAGGATGGCGCGGAACACCTGCACCGCGATGTTGCGCGGCAGCAGCTCGGTCAGGATGTCGAGCTCGTCCGGCTCATATTCATAGACCGCCGACGGCGCGCTCTCGGCCGCGGCCTCGAACACCGGCGGGATGATCTGCAGCGCGGTCGGGATTTGCGAGATCACCGACTTGAAGCGCGAGAAGAACAAGGTGGCGACGTCGAACTGGCCGGCCTCGTAAAGCTCGATGATCTTCTTGCTGACCTGCTCGGCGTGCTCGAAGCCCAGCGTCTTCACGCGCAGCTCGATCACCTCGATGATCTGCGAGGCATATTGGCGGCGCAGCTGGTCGGCGCCCTTGCGCCCGACGCAGAGAATCTTCACGGTCTTGCCGGCGGCGGTCAGCGCATTGATCCGCTCGCGGGCGAGCCGGACGATCGACGAGTTGAACGCGCCGCACAGGCCGCGCTCGGCGGTGCAGACGATCAGCAGATGGGTCTGGTCCGCCCCAGTGCCGGCCAGCAGCCGCGGCGCGGAGTTGATGTCGGTTACGGTCGCCGCGATATTGCCGAGCGTCTTTTCCATCCGCTCGGCGTAGGGCCGCGCGGCCTCGGCTGCGGCCTGGGCACGGCGCAGCTTCGACGCCGCCACCATCTGCATGGCCTTGGTGATCTTCTGCGTCGCCTTGGTCGAGGCGATGCGGACCCGCATGTCCTTGAGGGAAGCCATTGGCCGGGCGTGATCCTTTAGGCGAAGGTCTTGTTACGCGAAAGTCTTGGCGTAGCCGTCCACCGCGGACTTGAGCTTGGCCGCGGTGGCGTCGGTCAGGTCGTTGGTCTTGCGGACGTCGTCGAGGATGTCGGGGTTCTTGCTCCGCACCAGCGAAAGCAGGCCCTCCTCGAACGCGCGCACCCGGTTGACCGGGATCGGATCGAGGTAGCCGTTGACGCCGGCATAGATCACCACGACCTGCTCTTCCATCTTCAGCGGCGAGAACTGCTGCTGCTTCAAGAGCTCGGTGAGCCGGGCGCCGCGGTTGAGCAGGCGCTGCGTGGTGGCGTCGAGGTCGGAGCCGAACTGCGCAAACGCCGCCATCTCGCGGTACTGCGCGAGCTCGCCCTTGATCTTGCCGGCGACCTTTTTCATCGCCTTGGTCTGCGCGGCGGAGCCGACGCGCGACACCGAGAGGCCGACGTTCACCGCCGGACGGATGCCCTGGTAGAACAGATCGGTCTCCAGGAAGATCTGGCCGTCGGTGATGGAAATCACGTTGGTCGGAATGTAGGCCGACACGTCGTTGGCCTGGGTCTCGATCACCGGCAGCGCGGTGAGCGAACCGGCGCCTGCGGCATCGCCCATCTTGGCGGCGCGCTCAAGCAGGCGCGAATGCAGATAGAACACGTCGCCCGGATAGGCCTCGCGGCCCGGCGGGCGGCGCAGCAGCAGCGACATCTGGCGGTAGGCGACGGCCTGCTTCGACAGATCGTCGTAGATGATGACGGCGTGCATGCCGCCATCGCGAAAGTATTCGCCCATGGTGCAGCCGGCGAACGGCGCCAGGAACTGCATCGGCGCCGGATCGGACGCGGTCGCGGCGACCACGATGGAGTATTCCATCGCGCCTTGCTCTTCGAGCACCTTGACGAATTGCGCGACGGTGGAGCGCTTCTGCCCGATCGCGACATAGACGCAGTACAGCTTGATCTTCTCGTCGGTCTGCGCGTTGAGCGATTTCTGGTTGAGGATGGTGTCGAGCGCGATCGCGGTCTTGCCGGTCTGGCGGTCGCCGATGATCAGCTCGCGCTGGCCGCGGCCGATCGGGATCAGCGAGTCGATCGCCTTCAAGCCGGTCGCCATCGGCTCGTGCACGGATTTGCGCGGGATGATGCCGGGCGCCTTGACGTCGACGCGCATGCGCTTGTCGGCCTTGATCGGGCCCTTGCCGTCGATCGGATTGCCGAGCGCGTCGACCACGCGGCCGAGCAGGCCCTTGCCGACCGGCACGTCGACGATGGCGCGGGTGCGCTTGACGGTCTGGCCTTCCTTGATCTCGCGATCGTTGCCGAAGATGACGATGCCGACGTTGTCGATTTCGAGGTTCAGCGCCATGCCGCGGACGCCGTTCTCGAACTCGACCATCTCGCCGGCCTGGACGTTGTCGAGGCCGTAGACGCGGGCGATGCCGTCGCCGACCGACAGCACCTGGCCGACTTCGGTGACCTCGGCCTCCTGGCCGAAATTCTTGATCTGGTCCTTCAGGATCGCTGTGATTTCTGCGGCGCGGATATCCATCAGCCTGCCTCTTTCATCGCGTGCTTGATCGCATTGAGCTTGGTGCGGAGCGAACTGTCGACCATGCGGGAGCCGAGCTTGACCATCAGCCCGCCGATGATCGCCGGATCGATCTTGACGTGGAGATCGACCGACTTCTCGCCGGTGATCGATTTCAGAGCATCCTTGATCTCGTTGAGACGCGCATCCGACAATGTCTCGGCGGCGGTCACCTCGGCGGTCACTTCGCCCTTCCACTTGGCGACGAGCTTCCGGAAATCGCGGATCATGGCCTCGACCGAGAACAGCCGGCGGTTCGCCGTCACGAACATCAGGAAGTTCGAGGCAAGCCCGCCGATCTCGGCCTTGGCCAGCACGGCGGCAAGCGCCTTGCTGCGTTCCTCGGCGCCGAACACGGGGCTGCGAACCAGCCGCCGCAGATCGTCGCTGTCGGCGATCATGGCGGCGAATTTGTCGATGTCGGTCTTCACCGCATCGACGGATTTGGCATCGAGCGCGAGCTCGAACAGCGCGCGCGCATAGCGGCCCGCCATGCCGGAAACGGAGGTGTCTTCGCCTGCCACGTCAGCGTGCTCTTGAAGTCGAACCCAAGCGCCCCGCGCCGGCCGGGAGAGGACGGCGCAAACCCTTGGATTTCAAGGGATTTTGAGATTGCAGGGGCCGTCGCCGAACCCCGCGAAATCGCGCGGTTCCCGTAACATATCGATCCCTGCGGTGCAACATTGGCGGCGGCGGAAACCGGCCTGCGGCTTGGGTTTTCGCGACTACGGGCGGTGTGGTCCGGAAAGGCTGCGATGGAACCGTGCCGGACACCGAACGGAACCGGCTGCCAGCCACCGGCTCGCTCTGTTACAGAGAACCATGCGTCGCGCCGCTATCATTGTCGCCACCCTGCTGACGCTGGCTGCCGCGGCCTCCGCCCAACCGCGCAATGACCAGCGCCCCGACAGCTTCGTCGACGTGGCGAGCGTCGCGCCGGGGCTCCTGGTCGAGATGCGCTACGCCAGCGCGCATAATTTCGTCGGCACGCCGATCGACGGCTATGACGGGCCGGTCTGCTACCCTGACGAGGCCGGCCGCAGCGGCGCTGGCGCAGGTGGTGGCCGATCTCGGGCCGCGCGGGCTGACGCTGAAGGTGTACGACTGCTACCGGCCGGAGCGGGCGGTGGCGCACTTCATCCGCTGGGCGCGCAATCTTGGCGACCGGAAGATGAAGGCCGAGTTCTATCCGCAGGTCGACAAGCGCACGCTGTTTCGCGACGGCTACATCGCGGCGCGATCCGGACACTCGCGCGGCTCGACCACGGACCTGACGCTGGCGAACCGGGCCTCCGGCGAGGCGCTCGACATGGGCACACCGTTCGATTTCTTCAGCCCGCGGTCGTGGCCGTCCGACAGGACCATCAGCGCGGAGGCGCAGAGCAACCGCGCGCTGCTGGCGAAGGCGATGGGCCGGCGGGGCTTCCGGCCCTACGACAAGGAATGGTGGCACTTCACGCTGCGCCACGAGCCTTACCCGCAGACCTATTTCGATTTTCCGGTGCGATAGCGCGGGCTGCCGACTTGCTGCACAAACGGAAAGCCCGGCCTACAGGGCCGGGCACGTCCGGGCGACCATCGGTCGCCTTCTGAGTTGTTGTGTCTCGTCGCAGTATCACGTCGCGCCAGGGCAACGCGGACGCCGAATCCAGGTTCCCAGCATCCGGCAAAAAAAGTGGGGGGCACTGCTGCCCCCCAAAGACTGCTGGGGATTAGCGTCGATTAAGACGCCCTGCGATCTCGCACATGTCCGACCGCAAGCTCTGAAAGTCGTTGTTGTTCGTTGCTGTCTTCTTGATTCTCGATTTAGTCCCGGTGGTTTCCCGCCGGTCCGCCAGCTTACATCTTGTGCTTGCGGTGATGGCGCCGGTGCATCCGCGGCTTGGTGTCGTAAGGATTCACGGCGTGGAAGTTCGGGTCCGGCTTCACCAGGCCGAGGAAGATCGGAAACACCGCGTGCGCCGGTGCCGGCGTCAACGTGGTTGCGGCGCCTCCCAGCAGTCCCGCGGCAGCGATGGCGATGATGGTCTTCTTCATGTTCGCTCCCCAATATGGTTTGGCTTGATTGCCTTTTTGCTGCGCCTCAAGGGCGCACTTGCCAGTTTGACCAGAGGGGCAGTCACCCGGAACGTGTTCGATTGCCGCGCGGCATATGACCGCACATTTGGTTGCAGACGGTGCGGATCGCTGACCGCCGGGCCGCGGCTAGGCTCCGCCCAAGACCATGTCGTCGCGGTGCACCATCTCGGCGCGGCCCTCGATGCCCAGGATCAGCAGAATGTCGCTCGACGATTTGCGCACGATCTTGGCGGCATCCTCGGCGTCATAGGCGACCAGGCCGCGGCCGATCTCCGCGCCATCCGGGCCGCGGATCACCACCGCGTCGCCGCGGCCGAAGTTGCCGTCGACGCGGACCACGCCGGCGGGCAGGAGACTCTTGCCGCGGCGAAGCGCAGCCGCGGCGCCGGCATCGATGGTCAGCGTGCCCTTGGGCTCCAGCGAGCCGGCGATCCAGCGCTTGCGCGAGGTCACCGGATTGCCGGAGGCGAGGAACCAGGTGGCGCGGGCGCCGGCCTCGATCGCCGCGAGCGGATGCTCGACATGGCCGGAGGCGATCACCATGTGGCAGCCCGCGGAGGTTGCGATCTTGCCGGCCTCGATCTTGGTGCGCATGCCGCCGCGCGAATGATCGGACGCAGCCTCGCCCGCCATCGCCTCGATCTCGGCGCCGATGCGCGGCACCAGCGCAATGTGCTTGGCCTTGGGGTCGAGGTGCGGCGGCGCCTCGTAGAGGCCGTCGACGTCGGACAGCAGCACCAGCAGATCGGCGCTCGCCATGGTGGCGACGCGGGCGGCGAGCCGGTCGTTGTCGCCGTAGCGGATCTCGGTGGTGGCGACGGTGTCGTTCTCGTTGATGACGGGGACCGCAGCGCCACTCCAGAAGCTTGGCGATGGTCGAGCGCGCGTTGAGATAGCGCCGCCGCTCCTCGGTGTCGTCGAGAGTGACCAGCACCTGGCTCGCGGTGATGCCGTGGTGGCCGAGCATTTCGGCCCAGGTGCGGGCGAGCGCGATCTGGCCGACCGCCGCCGCGGCCTGGCTGTCGTCGAGCTTGAGCGGGCCCTTCGGCAGCTTCAGCACCGAGCGGCCGAGCGCGATCGCGCCCGACGACACGACGATGATGTCACGCTTGTCCTTGTGCAGCCGTGCGATGTCGGCGGCGAGCGACGTCAGCCACGCCTCATTCAGCCGGCCGGCCTGGGCGTCGACCAGCAGCGACGAGCCGACCTTGACCACGATGCGGCGGAAGTCGGCGAGGGCAGGGGCTTTGGCGGCGGCGGACATGATCGCAAGGGCTCGGCGGCAATGGTCAGGACGAAAGGCTGCTCTATAGCAGACTTACGGCTGCCAGGCCGGGGCTTCGGCGCGGCGGCGGGCGGCCGTGGTGCCGCCGCCTTCGTCGATGATTTCGAGCAGCGCCCGCTTGGCCTCGACCACGCCCTTGCCGGAAAGCGAGGAAAGCAGCAAAGGCGTCTTCTTGCTGGCGCGCTTGAGGCGCGCTGCCTGCTGCTTGATGACCTCGGGGGTCAGCGCGTCGATCTTGGTCAGCGCCACGATCTCGTGCTTTTCCTCGAGCCCTTGCCCATAGGCGTTCAGCTCGGCGCGCACGGTCTTGTAGTCATTGCCGGCGTGCTCGCCGGTGCCGTCGACCAGATGCAGGACCACCCGGCAGCGCTCGATGTGGCCGAGGAAGCGGTCGCCGAGGCCGGAGCCCTCGTGGGCGCCCTCGATCAAACCCGGAATGTCGGCCAACACGAACTCGCGGCCGTCGCTGTTCACAACGCCGAGCTGCGGGTTGAGCGTGGTGAACGGATAGTCGGCGATCTTCGGTTTGGCCGCGCTGACCGCGGCGAGGAAGGTCGACTTGCCGGCGTTCGGCAGGCCGACCAGTCCGGCGTCGGCAATGAGCTTCAGCCGCAGCCAGATCCAGCGCTCGTCGCCGGTCTGACCGGGATTGGCGTTGCGCGGCGCCCGGTTGGTCGAGGACTTGAAGTGCGCGTTGCCGAAGCCGCCGTTGCCGCCCTCCGCGAGCGTGAGGCGCTCGCCGACCTTGGTGAGGTCGGCGATCAGCGTCTCCTTGTCCTCGTCGAAAATCTGGGTGCCGACCGGGACCTTGAGCACCACGTCGTCGCCGCGGGCGCCGTGCATGTCCTTGCCTTGGCCGGGCACGCCCGGCCGCGCCTTGAAGTGCTGGGCGTAGCGGTAGTCGATCAGGGTGTTGAGCCCGTCGACCGCCTCGATCACGACGTTGCCGCCGCGGCCGCCGTTGCCGCCGCTCGGGCCGCCATGCTCGATGAACTTCTCGCGCCGGAACGCGACGCAGCCGTTGCCGCCGTCGCCGGAGCGGACATAGACCTTGGCTTCGTCGAGAAATTTCATGGGCTGTACATAGGCGCGTGGGGTGATGGCGTCACGCGCCGTGCGGGAATTACCGTAAATACCTGAACAAACGGTGTTTTCAGCGCCCGGGAATAAACCGGCGCCTGGCCCAGTCTTGTCCCCATCGCGGCATTTCGCATGGGAGACGGATCATGGCTTCGCACGAAGACGGCACCACCCGACGCAAGGTTCTCGAATGCATGACCTGGGCCGGCACCGGCCTGCTCTGGACCGTGTCGGGCGGCGTGCCGCGCTCGCTCGGCCTGGTCGACGGGGCGATGGCGGCGGAAGCGTCCGGGCTCACCTTCCTGCAGATCAGCGACAGCCACATGGGTTTCGACAAGCCGGCCAACCCGAACGCCAAGGGCACGCTGGAAGAGGCGATCGGCCGCATCAAGGCGATCCCGCAACGGCCGGCTTTCATGATCCACACCGGCGACATCACGCATCTGTCGAAGGCTGCCGAGTTCGACGACGCCGACAAGATCATCTCGGACGCCAAGCTCGACGTGCACTACGTGCCGGGCGAGCACGACATCCTCGACGAGGAGGCCAAGTTCTACAAAGAGCGCTACGGCCGCGGCTCCAAGGGCGACGGCTGGTACAGCTTCGACGCCGGCGGCGTGCACTTCGTCGGCCTGGTCAACGTGAAGAATCTCAAGGCCGGCGGCATGGGCTCGCTCGGCGAGGACCAGCTCAAATGGCTCGCCGACGACCTCAAGGGCAAGACCGCGTCGACTCCGGTGGTGCTGTTCGCGCACATCCCGCTCTGGGTGGTGTACGAGCAATGGGGCTGGGGCACCGACGACGGCGCCCGCGCGCTCGACATGCTGAAGGGCTTCGGCTCGGTCACCGTGCTCAACGGGCACATCCATCAGGTGATGCAGAAGGTCGAAGGCAACGTCGTCTTCCACACCGCGCGCTCGACGGCGTTTCCGCAGCCTGCGCCGGGAGCGGCGCCGTCGCCCGGCCCGATGAAGGTCGCCGACGACCAATTGCGGAAAATGCTCGGCGTCGCCAGCGTGTCGGTCAAGCGCGGCGATCAGCGCCTCGCCATCATCGACACGCCGTTGCAGGGCTGAAGCATGATGCGTCTGGCAATGATCGCCTTCGCGCTGGGGGCGGCGCTCGCTTGCGCCGTCGCGCCGCTCGCTGCGCAAAGCAACGTCGTCAAGGTCGGCATCGACAACTTCACGTTCGAGCCGGGAAAATTGACCATCAAGGCCGGCACCACCGTGACCTGGACCAACCGAGATGACATTCCGCACACGGTGGCGTCGTCGGACAAGTTGTTCAAGTCGAAGGTGATGGACACCGACGAATCCTACTCGTTCACGTTCGCGACACCCGGCGAGTACAGCTATTTTTGCTCCTTGCATCCGCATATGACCGGAACCATCGTGGTCGAAGCGGGAAGCGCCGCGGCGCAATGATGCTGGCGGGGCGGCGGCGTGTGGATGCGCGGCAAAGAATGAACGTGAACGTGCACGATCCGGAACGGGCGCGGCGTTTTCGCGACGCGGCGCTGCCGCACCTCGACGAGGTCTATTCGCTCGCGCGCTATCTGCTGCGCAACGCGGCGGATGCCGACGACGCGGTCCAGGATTGCTACCTGCGGGCGTTGAAATTCTACGACACGTTCCGCGGCGGCCCGATCCGGCCCTGGCTGTTCGCCATTCTGCGCAATGTCTGTCATTCGGCCCACGCGCAGCGCAAGTTCGCGCCGGAGGACGATGCGGCGGAGGACGCGCCGCCGCTCTGGAGCGAGACCGTGGAGACGCCGGAAAGCCAGATGTTGCGCCAGCACAACGCCGAGACCATCCGCGCGATGGTGGGCGCGCTGCCGGACGTGTTTCGCGAGGTCATCGTGCTGCGGGAGATCAACGATTTGTCCTACGACGAGATTGCCGGTGTCGTCGGGGTGCCGATCGGCACGGTGATGTCGCGGCTGGCGCGCGGGCGCTCGATGTTGCGCACGGCGTGGCTTGCCGCCGAGGAGAAGACGTCATGATGAGCTGTGACGAGGCTCGAGTTCTGCTGCATGGTCTGCTGGACGGCGAGCTCGACCCAAGCAAGACCCGCGAGATGGAAGCGCATGTCGGCTCCTGCCCGCGTTGCGCCGCCGAGCTGCGCCAGTTCCGCGAGATGCGCGCCGCCATGAGGGATGAGCGCATGACCTTCGCTGCGCCGGCGGCGCTGCGTTCCCGCATCGAGGCGGCGCTCGCGCCGCCGCCTGTCGTGCGTGCTGCCGCCGTGCCGTCGCGGCGCTGGTTGTTGCAAGGTTTTGCGATCGGCTCTGCGCTATCCGCAGCTGCCGCGGTCGGTATCGTCGCCGTGGTCACGCGGACGGCGCAGGACGATCGCCTGCTCGGCGACGTCGTGTCGGCACATCTGCGTTCGCTGCAATCGTCGCATCTGACCGATGTCGCCGCGGCGGACCGGCAGGCGCTGCTGCCGTGGTTCAGCGGCAAGGTCGCGGTGGCGCCGCCGGTGATCGATCTGGCCGCGAAGGGCTTCACCCTGGTCGGCGGGCGGCTGGATTTCCTCGATGGCAAGCCTGCGGCGGCGATGGTGTACCGGCGCGGCGCGCACGTCATCAATCTGTTCGTTGCGGCGGCGAACACCACCGGCCATGTGGCCGCCAAGGAGGAAACGCTGCAGGGGTTCAGCCTGCAACGCTGGAGCGATCAGGGTATGCGCTTCATCGCCATCAGCGATCTCGGCGCCGACGAGCTCAAGGAATTCCACACGCAGTTCGAAACGGCGTTGCGCGCGGGCGCATAGGTCACTGCGGGCTGATGAACCGTGTGGTGCCGTCGCGGGCGATGCGCGGCATCAGATCGACCTCCCACGACAGATATTCTTTCATGGCCTCGGTGGTGTTGCCGGGACGCTCGTAGGGCTTCGGCCAGTAGTCGAGCGGCTCGTCGGCCATGCGCGGCTCGGTCGAGAGCGAAAAGCCCGCCGCATGCCAGGCGGCGTTGCCACCGCGGAGTGCGCGTGCCGGCGTCCGGGATTCGGATAGGGCGAGGCCGGCGAGGATGCCGTCCTCCGAGGTAAGAATAAGCTCGCCGTTCATCGGGATTTTCGCCAGCGCCTGGCTGAGCCGGGTGCGAATGGCGAACCAAGCGCCCGGAATGTGGCCCTTGCGGTAGGCCGGGCTGAGCGAAAGATCGACCACGGTGACGCGGTCCTTCGCCACCAGCTCCGACAGGTCTTTCGCCTCGACCAGACGCTCGGGCGGCGGCGCGGGGCCGAGCACCGGCGTGGGTGGATGAGCCGATTTCATCGCCGCTCGCCGCCAGCACGAACACGTCGCGCCAGCCCATCTGCCGCAGCCACGACGCGGTCATCAGCGCGCGCACCTCGTGGTCGTCGATCAGCACGATGCGGGCGCCGAGCGTGCCGGCATACTGGTCGGTGGCCTGCACCAACTGGCCGCCGGGCGCGTTGACCGCGCCGGGGAAATGCCCGGCCAGGTATTCGGTCGGATCGCGCACGTCGAACACGTAGAGGGTGCGCGAGGGGTCGGCGCGGAAGCCCTCGAGCGCGGCAGTCTCGATCCGCATCACGCCGAATTTCTTGGCGACGCCATCGGCGGCGGACCGTGCCCAGGCGAAGCCGGCCGGCGAAGGCTCGCCGTAGCGCAGTGCCTTGCCGCTATCGGGCTTCAGCCCCGCCAGCGTGTAACCCATCGTGCCGTTGCGCAGCGCCACCACCTTGTTCGGCAGGCCGGCGTTGATCAGCGACTGGGCGCCGATGATGCTCCGGGTGCGGCCGGCGCAATTGACCACGACCAGCGTGTCGGGCGACGGCGCGATGTCGCGGATGCGCAGCACCAGCTCGGCGCCCGGCACGTTGGTGGCGGTCGGGATCGAGACGCGCTGAAACTCGTCGAACGGGCGCGAGTCGACCACCACCATGTCGGTGCCGCTTTTCATCAGGCCGTCGAGTTCTTCGGCGGAGATGTTGGGGGTGTGGCAGGCGTGCTCGATGTGCTCGCCGAACGCCTTGCTCGGCACGTTGACGCCGGAGAACAGCTCGAAGCCGGCCTTCTCCCAGGCGCGCGATGCCGCCATGCAGATACGAGATGTCGGTGTAGCCCGCGGCGGCGAGGATCGCGGCCGCGCGTGCGACCATGGCGTCATCGTCGTCGCACAAAACGATGCGGGTGCTCTTGCGCGGCACCAGGCGGGCGAAGCGAAGCTCCAGCCGCGACAGCGGCACCGAGCGCGCCCACAGCAGATGATTGCGCGAAAAGATCAACTCCTCGCGGAGATCAACCAGCGCGACCTCCCGGCCGTCGCCAAGCATGGCTTTGACGGCGGCGGGGTCGAGATGGTTTTGCCTGCACCTGAATCAGGTCGCCTGCTGCGGCGTCATCTGGTGCACCTCGCCGGTCTTCAGATCGACGCGGATGCGGTTGATGTTGTCGAGGTTGACGCCGGTGACGCGAACGAACCGCGACTTGTCCGGGTAATCGATCGAGTGGATTTTGCCGTCCTGGTAGATGCCGGCATGGCCGGGCTCGAGGCGGTATTTCTTCTCCGGCGAAAGCTTGGCGTGCTTCGGATCGCTGCCGTTGTCATCGCGCTTCCATTCGATCATGTCGGTCCAGAGCTTGGCCTGGCCGTAGATCGCCCAGGACTCGCCGTGATCGTGCGGCGGCGACGTGCGCGCCTTGTCGTTGATGTGGGCGAGCACCTGGAACTTGAGCTCCGGGTCCTCGTAGAGAACCTTCAAGCCGCGTTCGACGTCGTCGCCGCAGTATTTCTCGACGAAGTCCTTGTTCTGCAGGAGCCGCTCGAGATTGGCGCGGACCTGCTCGCGGCCGCCGGGGCCGGGATCGCGCTTCAGGAAGTTGCGGCAGTCGGAAATGAACTGGTCCAGCTCGTAGGTCATGGTGCCCTCGCGAAAAAGCTTTCAGCCAGGACGCCATTTTTGCAAAAAAAATCGCTCAAAGCCAGTGAGCGGAGAATATCAATCCTACAAAATGCAACGGACGGAAATTTTCGTGTCGGAAGCGGGAGATAGCCGCAGGGGGAAAATCAGCACCGGGAGGGGCAAGGGGCCATGCCTGACTGATGCAGCCCGCTATGCCACCATTCCCGGCGTGCCGTTCGTGGATTTGCCGCTACGCCATGGCCCGAACGTGAGCCTCGGTGCTTAGCGGCGGGGCTGACCCGGTGGCGTCATGGCTACCTCCGTTGTCGGTTGGTGTTGGTGCGGTCGCCTCGGCGACGCGCGTCGCAACCAGTATGTTGGATTAGAGTCTCTTCCTACGAGCTTGGCGAGTCAACGCGCGGGGCATGCGTTCCGCGCGGCGGTCAGCCGCGCGATATGCTGGAACAAAAGTGTCTCGGAGAATGGCCCGCGGAATTCCGCGGGCCATCTGCAAAATTCAGCTCACGCGCTTGGTGGCGCCCCAGCTCTTCAGCGAAACCCACAGTCCGCGGTCGAGGCGGAAGCGGTCGATCGGCGCCGAGCTCGAGATGGCGCGGATGCGGAGCAGGCCAGCGCCGGTCCACTGGAAGCCGCACTTCTCCAGCACGCGCCGCGACGCCGGATTGGTGACGCGCGCCGACGACTGGATCGCCTCGCAGTCGAGATCGGTGAAGACGTGATCGATCACCGCGCGCACGGCTTCGGTGGCGTAGCCCTTGCCCCAGTGCTTGACGCCGAGCCAGTAGCCGACCTCCGGCGGATGGCGGTCGACCTGGGTGTAGCCGCAAGCACCGGCAATCGCGCCGTTGCGCAACGTGATGATGAACACGGCTTCGTTGCCGAGATTGGCCGTGGCGATGAAATCCTCGGCGTCGCCGGCGCGGTACGGATGCGGAATGCGTGCCGTGTTCTCGGCGATGCGGCGATCGTTCGCCAGCATGGCTACCGCTTTAGCGTCCCCAAGCCGCGGCGCACGCAGAACCAGCCGCTCGGTCTCGAGGACGGGGATACACCTCTCGCGGAAGCACTCCGACGGTATCGCTTGCAGTGTCATGGCAGGCTCCTGTTTTGAAACGCACGGTTTGAAGATGCAGGTTTCGAAAACGCTGAAGGGAGAGACGGTGTCCGTCTCCCCCTTCAAGAGCCTTGTCGGGCTCTGCCGGGTTCAGACGAACACGGCAGACCCAAAATTTGGTTCTACCGGTTTACTCGGCCGCTGCCTCCGCGTTCGGAAGTACGGAGACGAAGACGCGGCCTTTGGCTTTGGTATCGAATTTCACGCGACCGTCGATCAGTGCGAACAGCGTGTGATCCTTGCCCATGCCGACGTTGGCGCCGGGATGCCAAGTGGTGCCGCGCTGACGCGCGAGAATGTTGCCGGCAATGGCCGCTTGGCCGCCGAACATCTTGACGCCCAGGCGCTGACCGCCAGAGTCGCGGCCGTTCCGGGAAGATCCGCCTGCTTTCTTGTGAGCCATTGCTCGTTCCTTTAACTCGCCAGTCTTGTACCGCGATTCCGTGACGGAATCATCTCACAAATATTGATGAACACTGCGAAGTGAAGTCTGGCCGCGCAATTATCTGCGTTTTACCGGCCTCAGCGTTACTTCTTCTTTCCCTTCGCAGCGGGCTTGGCCTTTGCCTTGGCCGCCGGCTTCCGGGCCGGCTTTTTGGCGGCCTTCTTGGCCTTTGGCGCGTCATCGCCCTCGTCGCCCTCGGTTGCGGCGGGCTTGGCCTTCGCCTCGGGCTTCGGCTTCGGACCCTTGGTCGGCTTGGCGCCCTCGGTCAGGATTTCCGAGATGCGGATCAGCACGAAATCCTGGCGGTGGCCGCGCTTGCGGCGCGAGTTCTTGCGGCGGCGCTTCTTGAAGGCAATGACCTTGGGACCCCGGCCATGGCCGAGGATCTCGGCGGCGACGCTCGCCCCCGCCACCATCGGTGAGCCAAGGGTCGGCGTGTCGCCGCCCAGCATGATGACGTCGCCGAGCGTCACAATGGTGCCCGGCTCGCCCTTGACGCCCTCGACCTTGAGGACCTGATCTTCGGCGACCTTGTACTGCTTGCCGCCGGCTTTGATGACCGCGAACATCGTTCTCATTCCCGTGCTCGAACCCGGCTCTCGGATTGCCCGGGCCGGCTTCTTCCAGTCGGATTATGTTGTGGTTACAGGCGCTTAGCGCCGTAACAATTCGCGCGGACCGCAAGGCCCGCGCCAATGGCCGAACTTATGGCGGCCGGGGGCAAAACTGTCAAGAAACACGGCATTTCGGGCGCGCGCGGGCAAAGGGTCGCGGGGCGCTTACCGGCTGCCCTTCCGTCCGTTAGGGTTGCGCAAAAGCGGGGGATCAACTCGCCTCTCGGCCCGGTGGGAGGAACATGATGCAGCCTCGCCTCGCATGGCTCGTTGGCGTGTTGCTGCTGGCAGCGCCGGCCACGGCCACGTTCGCGGAGGACTATCCTTCGCACACGGTGACCATCGTCAATCCGTTCGCGCCGGGCGGCGGCACCGACCTGCTGGCGCGGATGGTGGCCGGCAAGCTCGAGCAACGGCTCGGCAAGACCTTCGTCGTCGAGAACAAGACCGGCGCCGGCTCGATCATCGCCGCGGTCGCGGTGCAGAAATCGGCGCCGGACGGCTACACGCTGCTGATGGCGCCGACGCCGACCATGGCAACCAATGTGGCTCTCTATAAGAGCCTGCCTTACGAGCCGCAGACCGATTTCATTCCGCTCGCGCTGCTGGGACAGACGCCGTTCGTGCTGCTCGTCAATCCTGCGCTGCCGGTCAAATCGGTCGGCGAGCTGATTGCCTATTCCAAGGCCAATCCGGGCAAGCTTTCGTTCGCTTCGGTCGGCCCTGGCGTGCCGCATCACCTCTACATGGAGATGCTCAAGAGCATGACCGGGATCGCCGCGTCGCATGTGCCCTATCGCGGCAGCCTGCCGGCGCTGAACGACGTGATCGCCGGCCACGTGCAGATGATGTTCTGCGACCTCGGGCCCGCGACCGGCGCGCTGCAGGCCGGCACCGTTCGGCCGCTCGGCATGTCGTCGACCTTTCGGGTGCCGGGCTTCGAGAATATTCCGCCGCTGGCCGAGAACGGTGTGCCGGGCTTCGACGCGGTCGGCTGGCAGATGCTGGTCGCGCCGGCCAAGACGCCGCGTCCGATCGTCGACCAGCTCAACCGCGAGATGACGGCGATCCTGGCCGAGCCGGACACCAAGGCGCAGATTCTCAGGTTCGGGTTCATTCCGGTCGCCAACCGCGCGGTCGAGCGAGCTGCAGGACTACGTCAAGTCCGAGACGGTGCGCTGGGGCAAGGTGGTGCGCGACGCCGGCATCGCCGGCTCGCAATGATGGCTTGATCTGGGTGGGCGGCGGCAACGGGAGAGAAGCAATGCGACATGTGATGAGTGGGCTTCTGATCGCGGCGGCGATGTCCATCGCGGCTGTGGCGTCCGCCGAGGACTATCCGACGCGGAATGTCACCATCCTGTGCCCGTTCACGCCGGGCGGCGGCACCGACGTGCTCGCGCGCGTGGTCGCGCAGACAGCTCGAAAAGAAGCTCGGCAAGGCATTCATCGTCGAGAACCGCCCCGGCGCCGGGACGACGATCGCGGCGGGCGCCGCCGCCCATGCCGAACCCGATGGCTACACGTTGATGCAGGCGACCAGCGGCACGATGTCGATGAATCCCACCATCTTCAAAAGTCTTCCTTACACTCCGGACAAGGACCTGGTGCCGGTGTCGCTGATCGCCGGCGTTCCCTTCGTGCTGGTGGTCAATCCGTCACTGCCGGTGCACAGCGTGGCGGACCTGGTGAAGCTCGCGAAGGAGAAGCATCTGACCTACGGCTCCGGCGGCGTCGGCGCGTTCCACCATCTGAACGCCGAGCTGTTCAGCAGCATGATGGGCATCAAGATGACGCACGTGCCGTACAAGGGAAGCGTGCCGTCGATGACAGCGCTGGTCGCCGGCGAAATCGACGTGCTGTTCGTCGATCTCGGGCCGTCGCTGCAACTCATCCGGGCCGGCAAGGCGAGGGCGCTCGGCATCACCAGCGCCAAGTCGTTCCCGACCGCGCCGGAGATCAAGCCGCTCGCGGAGGTCGGCGTGCCCGGCTTCGACACCACCGCGTGGCAGATGATGGTGGCGCCGGGCGGGACGCCGCAGCCGATCCTGGAAAAGCTCAACAAGGACATCAACGCCGCCGTCCATTCGCCGGAGATGGAGAAGCCGTTGCTCAATCTCGGCATGCATGCCGATCGGCAAGGGCTCGCTGCAGGAGCTCGACGCCTACGTGAAGTCCGAGACGGCGCGCTGGGCTCCGGTGATCCGCAACGCCGGACTAGCAGGATCGCAATAGGCTGATCCGGCGCGCTATCGCAGGGAAAGCGGGCCTTCTCGGCGTCGAACGGTGCCTGCCGTCGGCCCGCCCTTGTTTGGGGCGCCCGGTTTCGATAGATAGACCGCGCTGTTCTGCGCCGCGTAGGTTCCGGAGAGGTGGCAGAGTGGTCGATTGTACCGCACTCGAAATGCGGCGTGTTTGCGCGGCCCGCTTTCGATAGACAGACCGCGCCGTTCTGCGCCGCGCGCCTAGTTCTACTGTAACAACTACGGTTCCGGAGAGGTGGCAGAGTGGTCGATCGCACCGCACTCGAAATGCGGCATACCTGCAAGGGTATCGGGGGTTCGAATCCCTCCCTCTCCGCCAATTCCGTCAACAACTGACTTCTCAGTAACCCAGAGGCGCAGCGGTTGACCGCTGGTGCCTAGTACCCGGAATCAGAGGTGAGTGATACGGCGACCTTTGAACCGGCGTTGACGGACCTTTTTCTTGGTCCAGACGAAGGGCTCAGCTTTCCCGTTATATGCGTTGATATATGCATCGATGTGCTCCTCGAGCTGTTTGAGGCTTGTGAAGGACGCGCCGCTGAGCGACTGCCCCTGCAAGATCGAGAACCATACTTCGACCTGATTGAGCCATGACGCGCTTGTCGGCGTGAAATGAAACCGCACATTCGGATGCGTCTTGAGCCAAGGCTCATTCTTTTTGTGAGTGTTGAGGTTGTCGAGGATGACGTGAAGATGGCGGTTCGGAAAAGCCGCGATGACGCTGTTCATGAACTCAAGAAACTCGACGCGGCGCCGCCGTTTTGAATGAGCCGCGATGATCTTTCCGGTAGCGACTTCGAGCGCTGCAAACAGTGTTGTCGTGCCATGCCGCTTGTAGTCGTGGCTCTGGCCGGTCAAGGCGCGGCCATTGGGCAACTTCAGATAGCGCCGTTCGCGGATTGGCGTGTGCGCTCGCTCCAAAGCCTGGATCGAAGGCTCTTCGTCCACGCATAGCACAATGGCCTTCGCGGGCGGGGCGATATAGAGGCCAACAACATCAGCAGCTTTGGCCGTAAAGTTCGGGTCGTTGCTCTCACACCAGGACTTGCGAACCACGAGGTCAATCTTGTGGCAGCGCAGGAACCGCCAGACATATTGGACGTCAACATCGCCCATCGCCTCGGCCAGCAGAGGTCCGGTCCAGCGTGCAAATCCTTCTGGCGGCGGCTTGTCCAGCAGCTTCAGAATCCGCTTGTCGGTTGCCTTCGTGTAGATCGGCTGCTTGCCAGGCCGCGGCTTGTCTTTCAGTCCCTCAAGACCAAGCTCGGCATAGCGACGCCGCCAAAGACTGACAATCCGAGGCTGGACCCCAACCTCCTTGGCGATCGACCGGGTGCTGCGCCCGGCCGCCGCCAACAGAACTATCCGCGCCCGCTTCAAATCGCGCTGCAATGTCACAGGCGAGCGACAACAAGCCGCCAGAACCTTGCGATCTTTCCTCGAAAGGTCAACTTCTCTTGCTTTGGGTATCATCCCAATCTTGAATCACGACTCACGCTTCAAGAAAAGCGGGTACTAGGGCGGATCAATCATGAAATCGATACGTTGCCGACCGCTCGGTTCGTTTGCGCGGAAAATTGCCTATCGCTAAATTCCAGGACCTCACATTAATCAGTGAAATTGCTTCCAGATGACAACGACGCGCTTGTCACCGCGCGCACGCTCATCACGCCTAAGACAAGTAGGTTCTCGATCCAAGCCCTATGGCTTTCTTCGCTAAGGCGCCCGAACTCCCGCTTGATCATAGCGCAGATATGATCTGCCGTTCTCGTTCCGTCGCTCAGTTCCAAGAAACGCGCAGTGAAACGATCGACCAGTAACGGCTCGCCACCGGCGATGAGCATATAGCTTGGGCCACGGCCAATCCGCCTGGGGAATTCTTCCGCCATCGCGACGCCCTGTAGAGCGGACACGTCGTGTTCGAATCGCAGGATACGCAGCCGGGCATCACGGACCGGGATGAGGCTTCCCAACGCGCAGTCGTCGAGCGCCCAGCCGTTCGCCTCGACGCGGAACAGCAGGTCGGGCAGCGTGCTGCCGGGCGATTGCGCGTCCATCTCGGAGATGGCGACAGCGATTTCGATCTCGGTTTCCACCGCGAGCGCGAATGGCTGAAGCCCCGGGCTGCCGGCGGCGGTGGCCTTTTTAAGCGCGGCCAGAACCCGGCGCGCATATTCCAGGCCGCCTGTGCCATCCTCCGGACCTTCCAAACTGACATAAGTCGCTGCGATCCATGTGAGGGGAAAAAGAATCGCTTCCGTATGTTCCGAATTGTCGGGGATGGCCGCCGGCGGGAGAGAAGGCAGCGCCCGACGTTGCGCCGCGGCTTCGAGGATTCGTTCGAGCTTGTCGGGAAATCCGGCGTCCTCCTGGCAAGTCAGTGCGAAGGAGCGTCCGCGCGCACCGACGATCGCAGCCAACTCCGGCTTTCGGACGATTGCGGCAAGCTTGGCGCTTAGCTCGGTCACGTCGTTGACGTCTTGAATGGCGACGCATCCGTATGCATGCGGTAGGCGCTCCCATTGCGGCAGCTTGCGGATCATCTCAGTGGAAGCGACCAAGCATGAGCCGGACTGCAGGACCTCAAGCGGGACGATCGGGCTATGAAAGCCAATCGGGAAATCTTGTTCGAGGCAGCAGACTGCGAGGCAGCCGCGCAGGAATTCCGGCACCCGCCAGTGCGGCAAGAATGGAATTTGCAGCACGCGGTCAGAGAGCCCCAAGTCGGTTACGCGGGCGCGGAAGCGGTTCTCAACCTCGGGTCTGCCATGCGCCAGCGCAACCAAGCCGATGTCCAGTTTCGCCTGGTTAAGCCTCTGCATTGCTTCCAGTAGTGCAAACGAGCCCTTGCTTTCGCCGAGCTTGCCGTAGACGCCGAAGTACCGGCTATTTCCCAAGAAGCCGCCCCACAGCAGGTCTCGCAGGCCGGAATCCTTGGCAATTTCCCCCCGAAGTGCGTCAAGATCGAGAACGGGCCCTTCCGGTGCAAAGTCCTCCGGAATGCTGTAGGCGCCGCCCGCTACGATCCGCTCGGGCTTGATGCCGTGTTGCCGTGCGCGCTCGGCGACCGTTCCTACCGCGACTACGAAATCGGCGGCGCGCAGCACATGATCGTAGAGAAACTCTAGCTGCGGGTGATGCCATAACCGGCCAGCATCGCTGCCCCCCATGCGCACCACATGCGGCACTCCCGTCATCTGCGCGGCGAGGTGACCAGCGATGCCATATGGCTCCAGGTAGTGCGAAAAGATCACATCAAATGGGTGTGCGGCATGAACCCCGGCGGCAATGCCCGCGAGTTTCGACACGAACGGGCTCGACATCGGGATGTGGAATTGCGAGCGATCGGCTGGATCGGTCCAGTGGACTGTCACCGAGCCCCGGTCGAAATGTGATTCGCATCGCTGCCAGTCCTGCGGCCGCATGTGCATGCGAAACGGCGGCGCAACTTCCTTGGCATTGGTGACGACGTGAACCACGTGGCCGCGCGCTGCAAGTGCACGTGCGGTCCGATAGGTCCGCATGCTGACTCCGCCCTGGATCGGCGGATACTTGCCGATGACGCAGATTCTCAATGCCGCAGCTCCAGGAGGCCCGATTGAACGAGATCGGCGGCGAGTTCCTCGGCCCCCGGCAACTCGTCCAGCGCGGCCCAGCCATCAAGCGCGGCGAGAACGTTGAACACCTCGGGCGGCAATTCGAGAATGTGTGGCGCACTCGAGGCCCATGCTACGGCAAGACAAGTATCGCGCTGGACAGGGACGGTGCCGCTGTCTTCGAAGGCGCCACGGACATCGTACGCCGTTCGTAGCAGCACGATGCTCCGGTTGCGCCGGATCGCCGGCCGGAGCGCATCGCTGGGTTCATCATCCGCCGGCGCGGCCGCATCTAAGTGGATGCGAGATTTCGCGCAGGCAAGTTCGCACGCAGCTACATCCGTGAGATGAGACGGTGCCAGCGCGTGCGCCTCGACGCGTTCAGCGACGAAGGCATAGAACTGTCGGGCATTCTCGATGCGGCTAATATCGTGCGGCGGACAAGCTTCGACGAATTTACGCACCAAGCTTTCGGCATCCGATCCGAGCAGCGCGAAGGTCATTGGAAACACACCCGCTATCTTTTCCATGCGTTTTTTGTGCGAGAAACGGGCTTCGAGGTCGAGCAGGCCGCGGTCGATGCCTGCAAGCTCCGGATCTAGGCGGCCGCGCGTGCCGCCGAAGATTGCGCCACCACTCGTCAGGTATTCCAAAAGCCTGACTTGTCTATTCAGCAGCCGCTCGGTCATGGACGTTCTTCGATCCTTGTGTCACGCGTGCCCGGATGCGCGCCATATCGTCCAGGATTTCGCCCGTCGCGTCGAGCCGGTCGTCGCGTTCCAGCACGATGGTCGAGGGCGCATGCCGCGCCAAGACGTATCCGAGCAGGTCGAGTGTCTCCTCCGGAATTGGATGCGAATGGGAGTCCGCGAGGAACTGCTGCGCCCAGCTCGCGTCATGAACCGTGACGCCGCCGGCCATATGCACCTCGCGGACGAGCCTTGGCGCGAGCGCATCGATGAATGCGTAGGGATCGAAGCCGTGATTGGCCGAGTTGAGATAGAGATTCTCGATATCGAGCAGGAGGCCTGTGCCGGATTCGCGGCAGATCAGGTTGAGGAATTCGGCGTCGGACAACTTCGAGTCGGGCCATTCGAAGGCGTAGGAGATGTTTTCAAGCAGAAATGGCACCGGCACGCGCGCCTGAATGGTGCGGACCTTGGCGACGACGAATTCGGCGACGTCTGCCGTCTTCGGCAACGGCAAGAGATTGGCCAGATCGCATCCCGGCACCCGGGTGAAGGCAAGATGTTCGCTGTAGGTTGGCGCCCTCAGCCGCTCGACAACGGCCGCGACCTTGTCGAGATAGGCGAGATCAAGCGGCACATCGGTTCCGATCGATAGACCGACCCCGTGTGCATTTAGCGGAATGCGGCCGACAAGGTCGAAGATCTCGTCCTGCTGCGCCCGATCACCGTGGATGCAATGATCCACCGTGATTTCGAGCACATCGAACCGGTCAAGATTGTCGTGTGTCCACGCGGCGATGGCAGAACGGTAGCCCAGCCCCACGGCCGCTGGCATTGCGATTTCCTCAGCCTGGCTGGTAGACCGAAGGGGCTTGCTGGAACGGCGCGAGCGGATTGCCCAACAGTATCTGGGCGGCGGCCGCTCCCATTTGCGCGTAGACATTCATCAACGAAGGCCCATAGGCGAAGAAAGTGCCCGGATCGGATGCCTCTTGGGCATCGCTGAAATACTCCTGTAACGGGTAACACATGATCTGATTTGATTTGACGCCCAGCCTGATGATTTTATTGCGGTGGTTGGAAAAAAACGGATCCGAGCTCACGATGATGCCGCCGCCGTTGCCAACCAGTGCTTCCGCCTGCTGGAATGCCGCCTTCAAATCCATCCTCTGATTGTCGCCGGCAGCTGAAGCGTCCACGGACTGGCCCTGATCATTTGTGATGGTGTCCCAGGCAGACACCTCTGATGTGCTCATCTCCGAGTTGCCGTTGTAGAGCAGGCACATCTTGCTGTAGTCCGGATTGGCCGCAGTCCCCACGTGGTAGTCACCGGCCATCTTGTTGGCCTTGTCCTGCAAGTCCTGGTTATTCTGGCCACTCAGATAGAAGCCTCCGATCGAGTTCTTGAGCACGAGTCCTTGACGGCCGATGACGCCGAGGACCGGCAGCGCATCGGGCGCTCGGTCGCTGGCGGCCCTGGTCGCGATGGAGCTTCCGGTGATCAGCAGTTTCAAGCCTCCCGGTGTGCCCACAAGATTGTCGACGGCCCGTCTCAGGTTGGCGATGTTGCCCTTCGCATAATGACCCCGCGCATGGACCCATCGGATGTAAGCCACAGGCTTGCCACCGACCGGCGCTAGCGGGTCGCACGCGTAGCTCGCTCCCAGCGCAGTCAGGAACGAGTCCTCCTGATTGGGCTCGAGTCCGGTCGGATGCAGGAAGCCGATCCATATCGCTCCGGTCATCGTTTTGCCGGACTTCTTTTTCTTGCTGGCCGAAGTTGCCGACTTTCGCGACGATTTCTTCACCGCGCTCTTTTTCTTGGCGAGCGCCACAACGCGACGTCTTGACGAACTCATGATGCCCTCCCTGTATCGATGTCTGAAATGACTTATGCGCTACATCCGCATCCGCACCCGCACGAATGCACATCCTTGCTCTTCCAGCGCGGATGCTGCTTGTTCGGATAGAGCCGCCAGCCCAGCACGAAGTGCGCGCCACTCTTGTCGGCATTCTTCTTCGCCTGCACCGCCTGCTTGATCATCTCGGCCAGTTCGCGGTTGGCGTTGTGGCCGCATTTGTCGGTGGCATTGACATGCTTAGCATCGGTTTTGACGCCGGGCAGCGCCACGCGGCCTTTGCCGTTCGATGTCCGTCTTGCGCCTTTCTTGAGCGTGGCCCGTGTCACCTTCGGATAGATTTCTGGCATCGCCGTTCTCCTTGTTGAGATAACTTGCCACAAACTTTCGGCCTTTACCGCCCTGCGATCATCGATCTCCATTCGGATTCGAGTGATTGCAGCGGCAATCCATAGATATCGGCCCAGCGTGCGGGCACTCCTGCGTCCTGATGCAGAGGTACAAGCGGCGTTAGCGCATAAAGCTCGCGGAACGCTTCAATACCGCGCGTATCGATCAGGTGTTGCACGAACGATCCTGCGAGCGGATAGATATGAGCTTGTCCGCGCGGCTCTTCGCCGAAGACGTCGTTGCCGATCTTCAGTGTTAGCGGGCTCGGCGTTGCGACGGCATCCAGCGCCGTGAAGCGGATCGCTCCCAGGCTTGCGGGATTGCCTGGCCGGAATTCCGACACCATCTTCGGCGCAAGTTCCCGCACTAGATCGTGCAGCGGCCGGCCGAAATTCGGAAATGCTGGGTTGCCGCCGATTTCGGCTTGCAGATAGACGGCAAGTCCCTCCGCGAGCAGGCGGTTGCCGTTCGGAAGAAAGACATGCAGCAGTTCGTGGGCTATCGCGGCCTTGCGCGCCGCGACCCGCCAAGTCGGGAATTGCATTTCGCCGGCCCGGCCCGACCAGGCCGGCACCAACGATTTGGAGATACGAAAGCGGTCAGAAACGATAGCGCGCAACGCGGGGCTGGCCATCGCCGGCCAAGTCCGATCGGCCATCCATTGCTCGACACGCGCCAGATCGCGCGAGAAGTCGACTTGGAATTCGTTCTGGCGAGCCGCAGGTAGGTCGGTGGCGGAAAAATCGAATTGGATCGATTTCGTTGACGCGCCGTTGAGATCAGTACCCAAGGATAATGGCAGGATCGGGTCTGCTGGCAGACCCACCCGCGGACCGTCGGCCGCGGCGCCGATCAACCGGTTCGCTGCTACCGCCATTGCCCCCCCCCCAAGCCGGGCAGACCACAGTATTGTATTAGGTCACAAACTATATCCATGAGTGTGAGTAAAGAAAAGCCCAACCCGCCGGCGGCGAGCCGCCGTGTCTCGACTTGCCGCTGTGCGGTTTCGCGTCCTATCCCTGCAACGCGACTTTTGATATAGGGGACCAGTCGAGTGATAGTCGATCCTGTGGGGTGGCAGTTTGCGCCCATGAAACGGCGGGATTTTATCGCACTTGTCGGAGGCGTTGCGTTTGCAATCCCACTCCGGGCGTTCGCCCAGCCGCAACCAGTGCCCGTTGTGGGATTCCTCAGCACCGGCTGGCCCGGCCCTGCCGCTGCTCTCCTTGCGGCATTTCGCGAATCTCTGGCCGAACTAGGTTATGTCGAAGGGCGCAATCTGGCGATCGAGTATCGTTGGGCAGAAGGACGCTACGATCGTCTGGAGACGATGGCAGCGGAGCTGGCACTGCTTAACGTGGCAGTGATCGCGGCGACGGGTGGGACCGTGGCGGCCAAAGCCGCCCGCGCCGCCACGTCGAAAATTCCAGTCCTGTTTATCGCAGGCTTCGATCCAGTCTACGAAGGCCTGGTCG
Source organism: uncultured Alphaproteobacteria bacterium (assembly GCA_963785665.1). GTDB lineage: Bacteria > Pseudomonadota > Alphaproteobacteria > Rhizobiales > Xanthobacteraceae > Z2-YC6860. Next base: position 885 of record CAWAWF010000002.1, on the reverse strand, counting down.
ATGCGATCAATCGTCCCGGCAGCAATGCCACCGGTGTTGGTGTCTACACTGCTGAGCTTGGACCAAAGCGGCTTGAGATGCTGTACAGTTTAGTGCAGCGCGGCCCGCTGGCGATGCTCTCCAACCCAAACGCCGTATCGACGGCTACGGAGATCAGCGATGCAAAGATTTTTGCAACAGATCGTAAGCTGGAACTGGTCGAGCTGAGCGCGGCGACCAGTCCAGAGATCGACTTGAAGTTTAAGGAAGCGTCTGATCGCGGCGTAGCCGCTATGTCAGTCAGCGCGGATTCATTTTTTACGAACGAGCGAATCAAGATTGTCAGCTTGGCTGCCCAGTACAAGATTCCGACTTGCTATCCCTGGCCGCAATATGTGCAAGCCGGAGGATTGATGAGCTATGGCGCCAATCTGGCCTGGGCGTACAAGCAGGTCGGGACCTACGCAGCGCGCATCTTGAAAGGCGCCAGGCCGAGCGAGTTACCTGTAGTATTTCCAACGAAGTTCGAGACAATCATCAATATGAAAACGGCAAAGGAACTGGCTATTTCAGTGCCAGCGAGTTCTACTCGGCACCGCCGACTATGTTGTCGAGTAGAGTAGGAGGACATGTAGGGCTGATATCTGATTTCTGTCGGATTATGTGCAGTTCATCGGAGCGCTGCAGGAAACAAATAGGTCAGAAAACGCGAAACTTCGAAGCATTTTCCGAGAACCATGTCGTTGTTCGGCTGCAAATCCTATCGTTAGATGTCTGCTTATGACACGGTGGAGGCTCGCCAAGGGCGTAGCTGCCTCCGGTGCCCGGCCCTTAAATGCTGAGTATCGGTGAGCAACGGTGATCAACAGCACAAGAGCGCTCTTGATCGGGCTTACTTCCACCAAG
>CAWAWF010000001.1:0-308738 GCA_963785665.1 uncultured Alphaproteobacteria bacterium | reverse complement strand
GCCGCTTAAGCGGGATTAAGCCGCTGCCGCCATCGCCGGCGTGGCCCGCTCCGGCGTCCTGCGCCCGCTGCCGATGAACAGTGCGGCGATGGCGGCGCCGACGCACAGCGTGCCCGACAGCATGAAGGCGCTCATGTAGTCGTCGAAGGTGACGCGGAGGAGGCCGGCCGTGACCGCCGCCGTCGCGCCGCCGAGCTGGTGACAGGTGAACACCCAGCCGTAGGCGAGCGGCGCCTTCTCGCGTCCCATGGCGTTGGTGAGCATGCGCACCGTGGGCGCCGTGGTGGCGAACCAGTCGAGCCCATAGAACACCGCGAAGATCGACATGGTGTAGAAGTCGGTGAACGAGAACGGCAGGTAGAACAGCGACAGCGCGCGCATGCCGTAATAGGTGAACAGGAGGAAACGGTTGTCGAACCGGTCGGACAGCCAGCCCGAGGTGGTGGTGCCGACGAAGTTGAACACGCCCATGGTGGCGAGCAGCGCCGCACCGGTGACCTCGGAGAAGCCGTGGTCGATGCAGGCCGGAATGAGATGGGTGCCGATCAGGCCGTTGGTCGAGGCGCCGCAGACGAAATAGGTGCCCGCCAGCAGCCAGAAGTCCTTGACCCGCGATGCATCGCGCAGCGCGCCGAATGCAAGCGCGATCGGATTGCCCGTGGCCTGCGGCGTTGGCTTGGGCTCGCCGGTCTCGCCGTAGGGCACGAGGCCGACATCCGAGGGGCGGTCGCGCATCAAAAGCGCCACGGCCGGAAGCACGACGCAGACGACGCCGGCGATGCTGATGACGGTGGTGCGCCAGCCATAGGCGGCGGTGACGTTGGCCATCACCGGAAGGAACAGCAGTTGCCCGGTCGAGGCGCCGCCGGACAGCAGGCCGACCACAAGCCCGCGACGCGCGGTGAACCAGCGCGCGGCGATGGTCGCCGCCAGCACGCTGGCGAGGAAGCCGGTGCCGGCGCCGACGAAAAATCCCCACATCAGGATGAGCTGCCACGGCTCCCGCATCAGCGACGTCGAGGCGACGCCGAAACCGACCAGAACCAGAGCGCAGAGCACCGAACGGCGGATGCCGAACCGATCCATCACGGCTGCGGCAAACGGGCCGATGCAGCCGTACAGCATGAGGTTGATCGACACGGCGAGCGCGATGGTGGCGCGCGACCAGTGGAATTCCTGCTCCAGCGGCACCATCAGGATGCCGGGCGTCGAGCGGATGCCGGCGCTGGTCAGCAGCACCAGACAGGTGACGCCGACGACGATCCAGCCGTAATGGATTTTGGCGGTGGGCTGCATGCAGATCCTGCGTCATTCCTGACGCAGGAGCGACGGAGTCGGATCAAGTGGTCGGTGCGGTCAGCTGCCATGCGGACCGAGGTTCGTATTCATCAATGGACCACCATGAGGCGGGACCAACGATGTGCGGCTGTCGCCCGAGCGGGCTCATCGCATCTCCCGGCGGCCGGGACTCATCGGTGCGTCTCGCCTCATGAAGCTACATAAGGCCGGCGCATTCGCGTGCACCTCACCGCGCTGTGCGATTCTGTGTTCGCATCAGGCCTTCCCTCGCTCTTTCCATGGCCTTCCTGTCTCGTGAGCCAATCTCAACCGCCTTCCTGTAGTCGTCCGACGCCTTTTCAAAGTCTCGCCTTCTGAAATAAGCGTCGCCACGAGTGAGGAATGCGTAAAAGTATTTCGGATCGAGGCGCACAGCTTCCTCGAGGTCGACGATGGCCTGATCCAAGGATCCCGCAGCGAGAAGGTCGCTGGCTCTGCCCAGGTAGGTGACGGCGGTTGGCGCCAGGCGGATCGCGGCCGCCTGATCTTCAAATGCGCGCGTGAAATCCCGCTTTCGGGCATACACATGTCCTCGCGCGGAATATGGCCAGCTCCAGTAGCAGTGCTGAAGTCGGCGATGGCCTGATCGACACTTCCGTTGAACGAATGTTTCTGGCCGCGCGTGTAGTACGCGTCGGCGAGCGCGTGGCCCGTGGCCTTGCCCTGAATGATTCGGGTGCAGGCGGAAATAGCGCTTTCGCCTTGTTCGTTGACGTCCCTGCAGATTTGCGAATCCGGAGCCGCCCGGGGCGTGCTCGACATACTTGATGTCGCAGGCGTCAGCGTTCCGTCGGCGATCGAGAGTCCGGCACCGATCACCGCCAGAAGAACCATGGAGGCCTGCCAGGACTTTAGCGAAAGCCTCATTGTGCCCTCAACCGCTGTGCACACTGATCATCCTTCAGCCGCGGTGCCACCAACGGACCCGCCAGCTTCCGCCGCTCTATGTTCGCGGCTCGGCACCCAGCATTGTATCGGCTGAGACCAGTCATCCGATAGAGGCTTAGAATGTCACCTTCCCTCTGCGGCCCCCGCCGGTGTGCGGCCGCGCGCCTACCTGCGGGGATAGGCCGTGAAGATGTAATCCTTCGCCGCCACCGCGCTGTGGCACGAGTAGCCGCATGTGGCGCCCGTGCCGTTTTGCGGGGCCCGGTCATCCGGCTTCAGTGTGTCGGTGGCGGGATCGTTGAGAAAAACGGCGTAGGCCCAGCCGTGAGTGTCCGGAAATCGCTTGCTGTCTTTTTCGATGAACGCCAGCGTCTTCAGCGTGTCCGGCACCATGACGGCATAGGGCGACTCGGTGCTCTTCTTGGCGAGCCACTCGATCTTCACGACCTTGGAGCCCTCGGGAAATTTCTTGCCGTTGTCGGGAATGCCGCTGCGGTAGGCCTTCATCATCACGGGGTTGGCCGCGATGATCTTCACGCTGGTTTCGGTCTGACTGACAGCAACGTACTGCCAGTTCTCGTATCCCTTGAACTCGGAGAACGCGAGACCGTTCGGCACCTTCAAGGTCGAGCGGTCCTGCGCGGCGAGGGCGATGCCGCCCGCGGCGGCGACCGATGCCACGACGATCGCGATGGCCGTGACGTTCTTGTTACCCAGGTTCAGAATTTTCGAAATGCGCGACATGATGAGCCTCCACATTTGAGGCCGAGAGAGCCGTCCCGGCCCGTTTGCAAAAAGGTCGGCGTTGTTGTCGATGACGTCGAGCTGGCCGCAGAACGCGTAAAAAGCAAAATATCCGGCTGCGATAACAGCGCGACGATACAACTCCAACACAAAGGCGCCAGACAATTCCGCGTGTGCGGTCCTGCGTCCGCCGCGCGGCAGGGTTGCCTCGGCCGATCCGCGGGCGGATACCCACGTGCTGTTATTGATGCGTGATCCCGAGAGGCGGCCAAAGAACCGCAGGGCGCGCTTCACCGCATCGTCGGTCGAGGCTGCGTTGGCTTCGACGCTCTGGCGACTGCGGTCCGGCGCATCGAAGCCGTGGGTGGCGCCCGGATAGATCTTGATCTCGACGTTGCCGCCGGCCTGCCGGCTTCGCTCGACCAATTCGACGCAGCGTTTGTAGGACACCTCTTCGTCGGCGGTGCCGTGAAAGACCATCAGCGGCGCGGTGGGCCGTAACGGGCTCGCATCGAACTGTCCCTTCAATCCGCACGCCGGATAGAACGCCAGCGCCGCCTGGAATCCGCCGCCGGGCTGGCGGGCCAGCGGCCCGTCGGCCGACATCGCCGCCAGCGTCGCGCTGCCGCCGTTCGACCAGCCCATCAATCCGATGCGGTCGGCCACGACATCGGGCCGCGCGCGCAGATAGGTCAGCGCGCCGAGGGCATCGAGCGGGCGGACCGTGACCTCGTTCAACTCCTCGGGGCGGCTGTCATAGCTGTGGCGCGGAAAGCCCTGCGGATAGCCGCGCGGTCCGAAGCTGTCGATCAGCAGCGCGACGTAACCGGCCTGCGCCCATTCCCGGCCCCACGCCTTGTGCCGAAGCGACAAGGTCGAGGCGTCATAGGTCCCGTTGGCCCGGCTGGAGTACACGCCGGCCCGACCGTGCATCATCACGACCGCCGGAGCGCGCGCCGCTGACGGCTCGGCCGGCTTGTAGAGATAGCCGACGAGCGTGGTGCGGCCATCGGCGCTCGGCAGGGTCACGCGTTCGGGCGCCGCAGGCTCGGCGTCACGACCGCCGACCAGCAGACGGCCGACACGAGAAACAAGGCTGCGGCACGGATCAGCATGCTTGTTGGTCGGCGCGCGCGCCGGCACGGTTCATTTTGCGGAAGAGGGAGGCCCATTGGTCACCTGAACCAGGCCGCCGGCCGCGGCGACCAATCTGCCATGGAGAACGTGAAACGTCTTGCCGTCTCGCTGAAGACGGATATCGGGTTTCTGATTTACGCCGGCCCGCCGTTTTCTGCGGCTGGCTGGGGACTGGCCTCATCGGACCCATGTTGTGGTGGGTGGTGCTGGCGATGCTCGCGCTCGCTTCGGAATATCGGCCAAGCCCCGACTATGACGAATTGAAATCGCGGCCGATCGCGTTCGGCATCGCGCTGGTCGCGTTCGTGGCGATCTACTATGTCGCCCGCTGGCTTGCGCCGAACTAGGCGACGGAAAATCGCCGGCGCGCTATTTCGGGATCGGCACCTCGCCCACATCCTTCGGCACCTTGTAGCCCTTCTGCGTCGCCGGCTTGTTGGCGATCGCCAGATACCAGCGCAGCACGTTCGGATACTGCTTCAGGTCGACGGTCTGCCACTCGTAGCGCGACACCCACGGCCAGCATGCGATGTCGGCGATCGAATAGTCGTCGGCGAGATATTCATGATCGCCGAGCTGCTTGTTCATCACGCCGTACAGGCGGTGCGCTTCCTTGAGATAGCGCTCCTCGGCGTAGGGCGCCTTGCCGGGATTGTACTTGGTGTAATGGTGGACCTGTCCCAGCATGGGGCCGAGGCCGCCCATCTGCCAGTTCAGCCATTCGAGCGTCTTCCAGCGCTTGTCGCCCGACTTCGGCAGCAGCTTGCCGGTCTTGTCACCGAGATAGGTCAGGATCGCGCCGGACTCCATCAGCGACAGGCCGTTGTCGCGGTCGACGATCGCCGGGATGCGGTTGTTCGGGCTGATCTTGAGAAACTCGGGCTTGAACTGCTCATCTTTGGAAATGTCCACCGCGTGAACGGTGTAGGGCAGGCCCATCTCTTCAAGCGCGATGGAGGCCTTGCGGCCGTTTGGCGTCGTCCAGGTGTAGAGGTCGATCACGGTGGCAATCCTTTTCTGTCAGCTTCCGCGGTCAGTGGTATCGCTCCACGGCGTCGCGAGCAACGGACCGGAAACGGCCCGCCGGCTGCCGCCGAGTGTCCCAAATTCAGCCAGCCGGCGGCCGGGAAAACGCTGGTTTTGCTTGCCGATCAAGGGGTTTAGGGCGACATTGCAATAGGTTTGAACCAAAACCACTCCCGCCACGACCAATTTCACGAGAGCCTAGCTTTGTCAGCGAACCAAGCCACTTCGGACGAAGTCCTGATTGGACGGATCGCGCAAGGCGACCGGCTTGCGATGCAGGTGCTGTTTGCCCGGCATCACGTGCGGGTGTTCCGGTTCGTGCTGCGGCTGGTTCGTAACGAGGCCACCGCGGAGGACCTGATCAGCGAGGTGTTCCTCGACGTCTGGCGGCAAGCCGGAAAGTTCGAGGGACGGTCGGCGGTGTCGACCTGGCTCCTCGCCATCGCCCGCTTCAAAGCGTTGTCCGTGCTGCGGCGCAAGCCGGAGTCGGAGCTGGATGAAGAGAAAGCGGAAGCGATCGAGGACACGGCGGATACCCCCGACGTGACCCTGGAGAAAAAGCAGAAGGCCGACGTCATCCGGAAATGTTTGGGCGGGCTGTCCGCCGAGCACCGGGAGGTTGTCGATCTGGTCTACTACCACGAGAAGTCCGTCGAGGAAGTTGCCGAGATTGTGGGTATCCCGGAAGCGACGGTCAAAACGAGAATGTTCTACGCGCGTAAAAAACTTGCAGAGCTGTTGAAGGCTCAAGGAATAGATCGAGGTTGGCCATGAACACGAACAAGAACGAAGCGGAGAAGCTTCCGGAGGACGTCGAGCTCCTGCTGCCGTGGCACGCCGCCGGCACCTTGAGCCGCCGCGACGCCGCCCGCGTCGAGCAGGCGCTCGCCAACGACAACGAACTGGCCACCCGCTACGAGCTGGTCCGCGAGGAGCTCGGCGAAGCGATCCGTCTCAACGAGAAGCTCGGCGCGCCGTCGTCGCGTGCGATGGAGCAACTGTTCGCCAAGATCGACGCCGAGCCGGCGCGCAAGCCCGCGGTGTCGTTCAACCTCGGTGCCTGGCTCACCGATTTCGTTTCGAGCTTCCAGCCGCGCACCCTGGCTTATGGTGCGACCGCGGCGGCGCTTGCCATCGTGCTGCAGGCCGGCATCCTGGCCGGCGTGTTCGTCAAGGAGAGCGGCCCGGGCTTCACCGCCGCATCGCTGACGGTGGAACGACGACAGCGCCTTCGTCGCGGTGCGCTTCAAGCCCGAGGCGAGCTTCGCCGACATCACCAAGTTCCTGACCGACAACAAGGCGATCATCGTCGGCGGCCCGCTGTCCGGCGGCCTGTTCAAGCTGCGGCTGTCCGAGCGCTCGCTGCCGGAGGCCGAGCTCAGCGCGATCGTGAAGAAAATCTCGGAGAGCCCGGTGGTGGGCTTCGCGGCCAAATCGAACTGAAGATGCCGCACGCAGAGCCCGCCACAATCGGGTCGCGTTGACGGTCCAAACTTCGAGGCTCGCTCGGCAGGCAAGAGGCCATGTCATGCGGGTGAAACGATTGCGCTTGATCCTCGGAGCGGCGGTGTCGGCCGCGCTCGCGGTGGTCGATCCTTGCGGGCGCCACGGTCGTCTCGCATTCGGCTCAGATCGGGAATTTCGCCGGGCCGCGCGCCCGACGACGATGCGGTCGCCGAGCTTCGGCGGCGGCGGCGGGTCTGCGCACCGAGCCGCGCCTGCAGCGGTTGAAGGACCATTACGACAACAGCGGTCAGCGACGATGATCCGCCGGGGCAACGGCAAGGGCGACGGCCGCCGCCGCCCGACCAAGCGGCCGATCCACGTCGGCCCCATCATCGGCACCGGTGTCGCGATCGGCACGCTCGGCCCGGCCGGGGCAGGGACAGGGGCCGGCCCGTCGGGCTCGCCGCCGTCCGGCGGCGCGTCGCGCGGCGGGCATCTATCTGCCGCCCGCCGGCGAGGATCGCTTCGTCAAGGACGAGGTGTTGCTGGAGTTCGCCGGCCCGTTCCGCGGGCTGCATCGCGCACGTGGCTGCGCGCGGCACCGGCCTGGTCCAGCTTGAGTCGCAATTCTTCACGCTCACCAACTCGACCGTCGTGCGCGCCCGCATCACCGACGGACGCCCGGTGCGCACCGTGCTGCAAGGCCTCGTCGGCGAGGCGGCGGTGCGCACCGGCCAGCCGAACATGCTGTTCGTGGGCGTCGCAGAGCCAGAGCGTCGCCGCGCCGGAGGCGGCGAAGCTGACGCCCGCGGTGGCCGCCGCGGCGGCGATCCCGGCCGGCGGCGATCCGGCGCAATACGTGCTCGCCAAGCTCCACCTCGGCGAGGCGCACACGCTCGCCAACGGCGACCGCGTGCTGGTCGCGGTGATCGACTCCGGCATCGACATCGGATCATCCCGATCTTGCAGGCGCCTTCGCCGGCTCCTACGACGCGATCGGCAAGGCCGACGCCGCCGCACCTGCACGGCACCGCGATCGCCGGCGCGATCGTCGCTCATGCCCGGCTGATGGGTGCTGCGCCGGCTGCGAAGATCCTGGCCATCCGCGCCTTCGGCGCCGCCGGCGCCAGCGCCGAGGCGACCACCATGGCGATCCTCAAGAGTGTCGAATACGCCTCGGTGCAGCAGGCGCGCGTCATCAACATGAGCTTCGCCGGTCCGACCGATCCGGGGCTCGGCGCGCGAGCTTGCCGCCGCCAAGGCCAAGGGCGCGGTGCTGATCGCGGCGTCCGGCAATTTCGGCCCGAAGTCGCCGCCGCAATATCCCGCCGCCGATCCGAACGTGATCGCGGTGTCGGCGACCGACGCCGACGACAAGATGTTCGCGGCCTCCAACATCGGCCCGCACATCGCGGTCGCGGCGCCCGGCGTCGACATCCTGCTGCCGTCGCCCGGCAACGACTACCGGCTGATCTCGGGCACCTCGTTCTCGGCGGCCTATGTCAGCGGCGTCGCGGCGCTGGTGCTGCAGCGCGCGCCGGGGCTGAGCCCGATGCCGGTGCGCAACGATTCTGCAGGACGACCGCGAAGGATCTCGGCCCGGCCGGCAAGGATCCGGAGTTCGGCGCGGGCCTGGTCGATGCCTACGAGGCGATCATGGCGGTGCAGGCACCGAGCGCGTCGGCGGTGCTGCCGCCGGCCGGCGTGAGCGAGCAGGCCAAGGCGCAGTAGCTGCTGCATTCAGAATTTGTTGTCAGCAGGGCCGGGACGATTGTCCCGGCCCTTTGCTTTTGTGCGATGCGCAAGAATTGCGCCTGTGACTTTTCGCACAGTGCGTGCAGGCCGTCCGCGCCGCGTTGAACCTTTTCCCCTCCGGTCCGACCAATGCGCATGAGGGCCATACCGGCCCGCAACCAATTCCAGAGGGAGACCACCATGACCATCAAGTCCAAGATCGCCGCCGCGCTTGCCGTTGTGACGCTCGCCAGCAGCCTCGCCATTCCGACCAGCTGCGGCCCAGGCGCGGCCACGGCTGGGGCATCGGCGCGGCATCGTCGGCGCCGCGATCGTCGGCGCGCGCGGTTGCCAACAGCGCGGCCTACGGCGGCATACTACGTCGACGGCTATCGCCGCTGCCGCTGGGAGCGCCAGTACGACGCCTACGGCTTCTACGTCGGCACCGTGAAGGTCTGCCGGGTCTACTGAGACCGATTTAGGAGCTGCGACCGGCGCGCACGCCCCCCGCCTTCCCCTCGCGTCGGTCTCACAGGCCCGCCCGGATGGTTCGCCATCCGGGCGGGTTCGTTTTGGGCTGCGCCTTTTGGACCTGCGCATGAGACCTTTGGGGGTCTGGACGGCTCGCTGAAGCCCCTCTAAATGGCGGCGGATTGAGGGGCTGGCGCGTATGAGTGAGTACATCCTCGAAACCGAGGATCTGACCAAGGAGTTCGCGGGTTTCGTCGCCGTCAACGGCGTCAACCTGCGGGTCGAGCGCGGCACCATCCATGCGCTGATCGGGCCGAACGGCGCCGGCAAGACCACCTGCTTCAACCTGCTCACCAAGTTCCTGCAGCCGACGCGCGGCCGCATCACCTACAAGGGCGCCGACATCACCGCGCTGCCGCCGGCCGAGGTGGCGCGGCTCGGCATGGTGCGCTCGTTCCAGATCTCGGCGGTGTTTCCGCATCTCACCGTGCTGGAGAATGTGCGCATCGCGCTGCAGCGCCAGCGCGGCGGCTCGTTCGACTTCTGGCGCTCGAGCCGGGTGCTCGAACGCGTTCAACGAGCGGGCGCTGTCGCTGATCGACGACGTCGGCCTGTCCGATGTCGTCGCAGGCCACGGCGGTCGAACTGCCGTACGGCCGAAAGCGCGCGCTGGAGATCGCGACCACGCTTGGCGCTCGATCCGGAGATGCTGCTGCTCGACGAGCCGACCGCCGGCATGGGCCACGAGGACATCGAGCGGATCACGGCGCTGATCAAGCGCGTCGCCGCCGACCGCACCGTGCTGATGGTCGAGCACAATCTCAGCGTGGTCGAGAACCTGTGCCAGCGCATCACCGTGCTGACGCGCGGCCGGGTGCTGGCGGAGGGCGACTACGCCACGGTCGCCGAACAATCCCGAGGTGCAAGGAAGCCTACATGGGGACGGGCCATGCTTGATGTCCGCGCGCCGCTGCTGTCGGTCAAGGACCTGCAGGCCTGGTACGGCGAGTTGCACATCCTGCATGGCGTGTCGTTCGACGTGCACCAGGGCGAGGTGGTGACGCTGCTCGGGCGCAACGGCGCCGGCAAGACCACGACGCTGAAGTCGATCATGGGCATCGTCGGCCAGCGCGCCGGCTCGGTGCGCTTCGAGGGCCGCGAGCTGATCGGCACGCGCCTCCAACGAGATCGCGCGCGCCGGCATCGCGTTCTGCCCGGAGGAGCGCGGCATCTTCGCGAGCCTGACCGTCGAGGAGAACCTGCTGCTGCCGCCGCGAGGTGAAGCCGGGCGGGCTGTCGCTCGATGCGATCTTCGAGCTGTTCCCGAACCTGAAGGAGCGGCTCGGCTCGAGCCAGGGCACCAAGCTCTCCGGCGGCGAGCAGCAGATGCTGGCGATCGCGCGCATCCTGCGCACCGGCGCGCGGCTCCTGCTGCTCGACGAGCCGACCGAGGGGCTCGCGCCCGTCATCATCCAGCAGATCGGCAAGACGATCCGCACCTTGAAGCAGCAGGGCTTCACCATCCTGCTGGTCGAGCAGAACTTTCGGTTCGCCTCGACCGTCGCCGACCGCTACTATGTGATGGAGAACGGCCGCGTGGTCGAAGGCTTCGCCAGCGCCGAACTGAACGCCAATCTCGACAAGCTGCACGACTATCTCGGAGTCTGAAACAACAGCCGTTAAGGCACACGAACAGGGAGGAATGCGTCATGAAGCGTACTCTTGAGTTTGACCGCGCTCGCGGTCGTGCTGGCCGCGGGCTCGGCGCAGCGCGCAGCAGATCGACGTCAAGATCGGCGTGCTGAGCGACATGTCGAGCCTCTACGCCGACACTCGGCGGGCCGGGCTCGGTCGACGGCCGCCAAGATGGCGGTCGCCGACTTCATGAAGGATCATCCGAACGTGAAGGTCGAGGTGGTCAGCGGCGACCATCAGAACAAGGCCGACGTCGGCACCAACATCGCCAACCAGTGGTTCGACGTCGACAAGGTCGACATGATCATCGACGTGCCGAACTCGGGCGTGGCGCTCGCGGTCAGCCAGGTCGCCAGCCAGAAGAACAAGGTGTTCATCGTGCTCCGGCGCCGGCGGCGTCCGACCTGACCGGCCCGAAGTGCAACGCCAACACCGTGCACTGGACCTACGACACCTGGATGCTGGCGAACGGCACCGGCAAGGCGATGGTGAAGACCGGCGGCGACACCTGGTTCTTCCTCACCGCCGACTACGCCTTCGGCCATGCGCTCGAGCGCGACACCGCGGCGGTGGTCGAGAGGCCAACGGCGGCAAGGTGCTCGGCAAGGTCCGCCATCCGCTCAACACCACGGACTTCTCGTCGTTCCTGCTGCAGGCGCAGGCGTCGAAGGCCAAGGTCATCGGCCTCGCCAACGCCGGCGGCGACACCATCAACTCGATCAAGCAGGCGGCCGAGTTCGGCATCGTCAAGGGCGGCCAGAAGCCTCGCCGGCCTGCTGGTGTTCGCCAGCGACGTCGCACGCGCTCGGCCTGCCGACCGCGCAGGGCCTGATGCTGACCGAGACCTGGTACTGGGACATGAACGACGCCAACCGCGCCTGGACCAAGCGCTGGCAGGCGGAGCGCAACGCGCCGGCAAGGTGCCGACCATGATGCATGCCGGCGTCTATGCCGGCATGCTGCACTATCTCAAGGCGGTGCGTGGCGCTGAAGAGCGCCGCCGACGGCAAGGCGGTGGTCGCCAAGATGAAGGAGATGCCGACCGACGATCCGCTGTTCGGCAAGGGCACGATCCGCGCCGACGGCCGCAAGCTGCATCGACGGCCTATCTGTTCGAGGTGAAGAAGCCGGCGGAGTCGAAGTACTCCGGGCGACTTCTACAAGCTGCGCGCCACCATCCCGGCCGATGAAGCGTTCCGTCCGCTCAAGGACGGCGGCTGCCCGCTGGTGAGCGGCTGAAGGCAAACGGTTCAACAAAGCTGCAACATGAACATGCGTGCCGCTCGGCACGCCAATAAGGAGGAAGACTGAGATGAAAAGACTATTCGGGCTTGCGGCATTCGGTGCCGTGCTCGCTTGCGCACCCGCGCAGGCGCAGCAGATCAACGTCAAGATCGGCGTGCTGACCGACATGTCGAGTCTCTATGCCGACCTCGGCGGACCAGGGTCGGTCGTCGCGGCGCAAATGGCGGCCGCCGACTTCATGAAGGACCATCCCAACGTGAAGGTCGAGGTGATCTCCGGCGACCATCAGAACAAGCCCGATGTCGGCACCAACCTCGCCAACCAGTGGTTTGACGTCGACAAGGTCGATGTCATCGTCGACGTGCCGACCTCGAGCGTCGCGCTGGCGGTCAGCCAGGTCGCAGCCAACAAGAACAAGCTTGTCATCGTGTCGGGCGCCGCCGCTTCCGATCTCACCGGTCCGAAGTGCAACGCCAACACCGTGCACTGGACCTACGACACCTGGATGCTGGCCAACGGCACCGGCACCGCGATGGTGAAGAACGGCGGCGACACCTGGTTCTTCCTCACCGCCGACTATGCGTTCGGCCACGCGCTCGAGCGCGACACCAGCGGCCGTGGTGACCAAGAACGGCGGCAAGGTGCTCGGCGCGGTTCGCGCATCCGCTCAACACCTCGGACTTCTCGTCGTTCCTGCTGCAGGCGCAGGCGTCGAAGGCCAAGGTGATCGGCCTCGCCAACGCCGGCGGCGACACCATCAACTCGATCAAGCAGGCGCCGAGTTCGGCATCGTCAAGGGCGGGCAGAAGCTCGCCGGCCTGCTGGTGTTCGCCAGCGACGTCAACGCGCTCGGCCTGCAGACCGCGCAGGGCCTGTCGCTGACCGAGACCTGGTACTGGGACCTGAACGACGCCAACCGCGCCTGGACCAAGCGCTGGCAGCGAGGAGCGCAAGGCCGCCGGCAAGTACGCCGACCATGATCCATGCCGGCGTCTATTCCGGCATCATCGCACTATCTCAAGGCGCGCGCTCGCGCTGGGCGGCAATCCGGACGGCAAGGCGGTCACCGACAAGATGAAGGCGATGCCGACCGACGACATCGCTGTTCGGCAAGGGCACGATCGACGTCAACGGCCGCAAGCGCCACGACGCCTATCTGTTCGAGGTGAAGAAGCCGGCGGAGTCGAAGCACCCGGGCGACTTCTACAACCTCAAGGCGACGATCCCGGCGAAGGAAGCATTCCGCGATCCAAGGATAGCGGCTGCTCGCTGGTCAAGAGCTGAGGACCTGTATCCCGGACGCGGTGCATCGCGAGCGAGCGCCGCTGATCCGGGACCCGGTTGCGAAGAAGCTGGCCCGGGTCCGCGGCGCATCACCGAGTGCTGCGCCGCGCACGGGATCGAACGCTGAGGTTGGCGAGCATGTTCGAAATCTTCGGCATCCCATCGACGGCGCTGTTCGGCCAGCTTCTGATCGGGCTGATCAACGGCTCGTTCTATGCGCTGCTGAGCCTCGGCCTCGCCGTCATCTTCGGCATGCTCAACATCATCAACTTCGCCCACGGCGCCCAGTACATGATGGGCGCGTTCGCGGCGTATCTGCTGCTGCAATCGCACCGGCCTCGGCTATTGGCGCGGCGCTGATCGTGGCGCCGATCGTGGTCGGCGTCATCGGCGTCGATCATCGAGCGCGTGCTTGCTGCAATGGCTCTACAAGCTCGATCATCTCTACGGACTGCTGCTGACCTTCGGCCTCGCGCTGATCATCGAGGGCGTCGCCCGCAACTACTACGGCTCGGCGGGCCTGCCCTACACGGTGCCGGAATCGCTGCAGGGCGGGCAGAATCTCGGCTTCATGTTCCTGCCGAACTATCGCGCCTGGGTGATCGTGGCCTCGCTGACGGTCTGCCTCGCCACCTGGTTCGTGATCGAGCGCACCAAGCTCGGCTCCTATCTGCGCGCCGCGACCGAGAATCCGACGCTGGTGCGCGCCTTCGGCATCAACGTGCCGCGCATGATCACGCTGACCTACGGCTTCGGCGTGGCGCTCGCCGCCTTCGCCGGCGTGATGGCGGCGCCGATCTACAACGTCAGCCCGCAGATGGGCTCGTCGCTGATCATCGTGGTGTTCGCGGTGGTGGTGATCGGCGGCATGGGCTCGATCATGGGCGCGATCGTCACCGGCTTCGGCCTCGGCGTCATCGAGGGCCTGACCAAGGTGTTCTTCCCGGAGGCGTCCAACACCGTGATCTTCGTCATCATGGCGATCGTGCTGCTGGTGCGGCCGGCCGGCCTGTTCGGGCGGAGGGCGTGATGGAGCAGCGCGTCGAAGCCGCGACCGTGGCACCGCCGGTGTCGCCGGCTCGTCGCGCAACTGGAGCGAGCCGATCGCCTTCGTCATCATGGTGGCGCTGCTCGCGATCGCGCCGCTTTATCTCTATCCGATGTTCGTGATGCAGGCGCTGTGCTTTGCGCTGTTCGCCTGCGCCTTCAACCTGCTGATCGGCTATGGCGGGCTGCTGTCGTTCGGCCACGCGCTCTATTTCGGCTGGGCGAGCTATCTCGCGGCGCATGCCGCCAAGGTCTGGGGCTTTCCGCCCGAGCTTGCGATCCTCACCGGCACGCTGACCGGCGCGGTGCTCGGCCTCGTCGCGGGCTCGCTCGCGATCCGCCGGCAGGGCATCTATTTCGCCATGATCACGCTGGCGCTGGCGCAGATGATGTATCTTCTTCGCGCTGCAGGCGAAGTTCACCGGCGGCGAGGACGGCATCCAGGGCGTGCCGCGCGGCAAGCTGTTCGGCGTCGATCGATCTCGCCGACCAGGGCAACATGTACGTCACCGTGGTGGTGATCTTCCTCGCCGGCTTCCTGCTGATCTACCGCATCATCCATTCGCCGTTCGGCGAGGTGCTGAAGGCGATCCGCGAGAACGAGCCGCGCGCGATCTCGCTCGGCTACAAGACCGACCGCTACAAGCTGCTGGCCTTCGTGCTGTCGGCGACGCTCGCCGGGCCTCGCCGGCTCGACCAAGGCGATCGTGCTGCAGATCGCCTCGCTCACCGACGTCGACTGGCCGATGTCGGGCGAGGTGGTGCTGATGGCGCTGGTCGGCGGGCTCGGCACCGTGTTCGGGCCGGTGGCGGGCGCCTTCGTCGTCGTCGCCATGCAGAACTATCTGGCGCAGGTCGGCCAATGGGTGACGGTGATCCAGGGCGTGATCTTCGTGCTGTGCGTGCTGCTGTTCCGCCGCGGCGTGATCGGCGAGCTGGCGGCGCTACTGCGGATCAAGCTGTAACGAACGAATCTTCAACAACGAGGAAACGACTCATGTGCGCAGAAGCCCGTCTGAAAGAACTCGGCCTCATGCTGCCCAGCGTGCCGACGCCGGTGGCGAACTATCTGCCGTATCGCATCGCCGGCAATCTGCTGTTCCTGGCCGGGCAGGGGCCGCGCGACGACGAGGGCAACGTTCGCTGACCGGCAAGGTCGGCGCCGAGGTCTCGGTCGAAGAAGGCCTACAAGCGCGCCCGCATCATCGGCCTGCAGCTTCTGTCCGCGACGAGAGATGGCGCTGGGCTCGCTCGACCGCGTCGACACCGTGGTGAAGATGCTCTGCATGGTCAACGCCGTGCCGGACTTCAAGGACCATCCCAAGGTCGCCAACGGCATGTCCGACCTGTTCGTCGAGGTGTTCGGCGAGAACGGCAAGCACGCCCGCTCGGCGGTCGGCATGGGCTCGCTGCCGAACCAGATCTCGGTCGAGATCGAAGGCATCATCTCGATCAAGCCCTGACGGAACCGCACGCGCCGGACTGCCGGTTCTTCGCCTGCATGCTGCGAAAGGCTGTGAATAAGCCGTGCTGCGCCTGTGAGTTGCCGCCTGCGTCGTTGTTCGCGCGCGAATCGCGACTAACGATGGCGCGTCGCTTGTGCGGCGGCTGTCGGATCGATCATGGCGGAGCGGGAATTTACGTCCCCAGTCCCCAGCGCGGCGGAGGTGCCGTTCCGCATGATCAAGGCCACGCGCAGATGGGAGCGCATCGCGCTGAAATGGCGGGCGCTCGCCGAGCAGCGCTGCGTGCATCTCGTCGATCTCTACCAGAGCGGGCGCTGGAAGCACTACTACACCGAGGAGGAGTTCCTCGCCGAGCTGCGCCAAGCCGTGGCGATCGCCGAGCGCTGGGCCAAGATCGCGCCGCTGCCCGAGGAGCGCGAGGCGGCCGCGCGGCCCTCCGAGCGCTCGAGCGGCCGAAGGCCGCCTGAGCTATTCGTGCCGTCGCATGCCGGCGCGCCGCTCTGTGCCGCCATGACGCGTACGCAGATGCTGGATGGCCGTCATGGCCGCAAACGGTTCAGCGAACAACAAATCCTCGACTGGCTCGGCGGCCAGCGCGACGCCATGCTGGCGCTGCTGCAAACGCTGGTGAACACCGACAGCGGCTCCTACGACAAGGCCGGCGTCGACGCGGTCGGCGGCATATCCGCAACTTCCTCGGCGACCACGGCATCGCGACCGAGGTCACGCCCGGCGAAAAATTCGGCGACGCCATCACGGCGACCGTCGGTCAGGCTCGCCGCCGTTCGGCAACCGGCCGATCCTGCTGATGGGCCACCGCGACACCGTGTTCCCGAAGGGCGAGCCGACCCGGCGGCCGTTCAAGATCGAAGGCGACCGCGCCTATGGTCCGGGTGTCGCCGACATGAAATCCGGCCTGGTGCATGAACTGCTTCGTGCTCGCCGCCATCAAGAAGTTCGGCGGCGCGCCGGCGCCGGTGATGGCGCTGTTCACCGGCGACGAGGAGATCGGCTCGCCGTTCTCGCGCCCGGTGATCGAGCAGCATGCCCGCGCGGCGCGGGTCTGCTTCAACTCCGAGCCCGGCCGCGCCAGCGGCGCCGCCGTGACCGGGCGCAAGGGCGGCGTGTTCATGCGCTTCGACGATCACCGGCAAGGCCGCGCACTCCGGCGCCAACTTCGAGATGGGCATCAGCGCCATCAACGAGCTCGCCCACAAGACGCTGGCGCTGCAGCGCGTTGAGCGATCCGAGAAGCGGCGTCACGCTCAATGTCGGCGTCGTCTCCGGCGGCCAGACCGTCAACACGGTGGCGCCGTGGGCCAAGGGCGAGGTCGATCTGCGCTTCATCACGCCGGCGCAGCGCGCCGAGACCTTCGCCAAGGTCGAGGCGATCATGGCCAAGAGCTTCGTGCCGGGAACCAGCGCCAAGCTCGAGATCACCGGCGAGTTCGTGCCGCTGGTCGAGAACGCGGAGGGCAAGGCGCTGTACGAGCACTACGCCGCCGGCCTGAAGGAGCTCGGCGTCGCCGAGACCACCGCGCTGTTCACCGGCGGCTGCGCCGATTCCGGCTTTGCCGCGGCGACCGGCACGCCGACCATCTGCGCGGTCGGCCCGGTCGGCGGCCGGGCGCATTCGCCGGAGGAATATCTGGAGATCGAGACGATGGTGCCGCGCGCCAAGGCGCTGGCGCTCGCGGTGCTGCGGCTGCGCTAGTGCTCGCTGCCGATCACGTCCGAGGCGTTGCTGAAATTCTGCTGAGGCAGGGTTCCGGGCGGGCGCGGCGGCGGGTCCGCGGTGAACAATCCGGTCACCGATGAGGTGGCGCGATGCAGGGCGCCGCCGACGCTCCAGTGCGACTCGGATGCGTCCGCGGTGGCGACGGCTGCGGTGCCGGAGCGATGTTGCGGCGCTGGTGATCGCGATCACGCGTGGTCGGCAGCGGGGACGGTGCTGCGCCGAGCTGCTGCTGCGCCGGCGCCATCGTCGGCGGCCGATTGACGACGAGCTGGCCGAGCGGCGCCTCGGGCGGCGCAAGCGAGGTGGGGGCGGCGATCCTGGCCTGCGGGGATGTCCTGGCCGCGACCTTCCGGTCGGCGGCGCGGGTGGCGGCGAGCGCCTTGGCCTCGGCCTCCTTGGCCTGGCGGATCGCCAGCGCCGCGGATTGCTCCTCCTGCTTGAGCCGAGCCTCGGCCTGCTGGGCGGCGGCGCCTGGAGCCTCCTGCTTTTCGGAGGCTTTCTTCAGATAGTCGACGAACGCCTCGTGGTCGTCGTGGACCATCTTCAGCATCTCCTCGCTGACCGGCGAGACGGCCGCAGCCTGCTGGGCGGCCTGCTGGAAGGGCGGCATGCCGAAATGGGCGAACAAGAAGCCTGCCACGGCGCTCGCGAGCGTGGCCGGCAGGATCTCGAAGAAGAATTTGGAAAAAAACCCGGAAAGCCGCATCTGCATGAAAACCCGTCCCCTCGCGCAAATCAGTCCCGCGCGATAGAGCCTTCGGTTCGGGGCCGAAGCTTGGCGCAAACGGGGATATTTGTCGGCATTGCGGCGAGCCGGCCCACACTGGCGGAACAAGGTGAAAGCTTTATGATCGACGCGGTTTTCGACGCCGGGGCCCGTCCAAGTTCAAGGAAACTCATGTCCAGCCTGTTTTCTCCGATCAAGCTCGGCGCGCTCGAGCTTGCCAACCGCATCGATGTCGCGCCGATGTGCCAGTACAGCGCCGACGACGGCTCGCGCCACCGACTGGCACCTCGGTCATCTCGGCATGCTGGCCAATTCCGGCGCCGGCTGGTGGTGGTCGAGGCCACCCACGTCGAGCGGCACGGCCGCATCACCCACGGCTGCATGGGGCTCTATTCCGACCACAACGAGGCGGCGCTGGCGCGCGTCATCGCGCATTGCCGGCGGAGCGGCACCGCCAAGCTCGGCATCCAGCTCGCGCATGCCGGCCGCAAGGCCTCGTCGCAGCGGCCCTGGGAGGGCGGCGGCGCGCTGAAGGCCCGACCAGGACCCGTGGCAGACCATCGCGCCGTCGGCGATCGCCGTTCGGCGAGAACTGGCACACGCCGCGCGGCGCATGACCGGC
This sequence comes from uncultured Alphaproteobacteria bacterium, assembly GCA_963785665.1. Classification (GTDB taxonomy): domain Bacteria; phylum Pseudomonadota; class Alphaproteobacteria; order Rhizobiales; family Xanthobacteraceae; genus Z2-YC6860. Next base: position 290,130 of record CAWAWF010000001.1, on the reverse strand, counting down.
GAGGACATCGCCCGCGTCCGCGAGGCCTTCGTCAATTCGGCGAAGCGCGCGGTGCGCATCGGCTTCGACCTGATCGAGCTGCATTACGCCCACGGCTATCTGGCGCATTCGTTCATGTCGCCGATCTCGAACAAGCGCACCGACCAGTACGGCGGCTCGCTGGAGAACCGCATGCGCTTCGGCCTCGAGACCGCGCGCGCGGTGCGCGCCGTGGTGCCGAAGAGCATGCCGCTCGGCGCCCGGCTCTCGGCGATGGAGTGGAAGGACGGCGGGCTCACCGCCGACGAGACGGTCGCCTATTGCAAGGCGCTGAAGGCCGAGGGGCTCGACTTCATCGACTGCTCGTCGGGCGGCATCACCGCCGACACCCGCACGCCGCAGGAGCCCGGCTACAACGTGCCGATCGCCGAGCGGGTCAAGAACGAGGCCGGCATCGCCACCCGCGTGGTCGGCATGATCATCGACGCCGGCGCAGGCCGAAGCGATCATCGCCGAGGGCAAGGCCGACATGGTGGCGCTGGCCCGCGGCATGCTCGACGATCCGCGCTGGGGCTGGCACGCCGCGCAGGCGCTCGGCGCCGAGGTGCCGCGCGCGCAGCAGTATCTCCGCGTCGGCCCGAAGCTCTGGGCGCCGGCGGCGCAACGCGCCAAGCGTCCTGAGCGTGATGATGCGCAATCTCGCCATCGACGCCGAGCGGCTGTGGGGCGAGATCATGGAGACCGCCGCGATCGGCGGCACGCGCGAAGGGCGGCATCTGCCGGCTGACGCTGACCGACCTCGACCGCCAGGTGCGCGACTGGTTCAAGGCGCGCGCCGAGACAGCTCGGCTGCACGCGTCACCATCGACGACATGGGCGCGATGTTCGCGCGGCGGCGAGGGCACGGCGAACGTGCCGCCGATCGCGTTCGGCAGCCATCTCGACACCCAGCCGACCGGCGGCAAGTTCGACGGCGTGCTGGGCGTGCTCGCCGCGCTGGAAGCGCTGCGCACCCTGGTCGAGGCCGGCTACGAGACCTACGCGCCGATCGAGGTGGTGAACTGGACCAACGAGGAGGGCTCGCGCTTTGCGCCCGCGATGGTGTCGTCGGGCGTGTTCGGCGGCGCTATCGAGAAGGACTGGGCGGAGTCGCGGCAGGACCGCGACGGCGTGACCTTTGCCGAGGCGCTCGACGCGATCGGCTATCGCGGCGCGGAGCGCTGCGGCGAGCATCCGCTGTCGGCGTTCTTCGAGTTGCACATCGAGCAGGGCCCGATCCTGGAGGCCGAGAACAAGGACATCGGCGTCGTCACCGGCGTGCAGGCGATGCGCTGGTACGAGGTGACGATCACCGGCCAGGACGCCCACACCGGCGCGACGCCGATGCACCTGCGCAAGAACGCGCTGCTCGGCGCGGCGCGCATGGTCGATGCGGTCGACGCGGTCGGCAAGAAGCATCCGCCCGGCGTCGCCACCGTCGGCCGGATCGAGAACCGGCCGAACTCGCCCAACGTGGTGCCGGGCGAGGTGTTCTTCATGATCGACCTGCGCCATCCGGACGGTCGCGGCGCTCAACTCGATGGAGTCGGACGTTCGCGCGGCGCTCCCCGCAGATCTGCGATCCGCTCGGGCTGACGTTTGCCGAGCAGCGCATCTGGGAGCAGCCGGCGGTGCGCTTCGACGCGGACTGCGTCGCCGCGGTGCGCCGCGCGGCGGAGCTGTCCGGATATTCCGCGCGCGACATCGTGTCGGGCGCCGGCCACGACGCGGCCTATGTGTCGCGGGTCGCGCCGGCCGCCATGGTGTTCGTGCCGTGTCTCGGCGGCATCAGCCACAACGAGGCGGAGTTCTCCTCCAAGGAGCAATGCGCCAAGGGCGCGCAGGTGCTGCTGCAGGCGGTGCTCGACTACGATCGCCAGCTCGCCGAGCGCGGCAAGGGCGCGCGCTAGTGGAGCCGTTCGTCTTCCTCGCCGTCCTGTTTGCCGCCGCGTGTCATGCCGGCTGGAACGCCAGCATCAAGCGCACGCTCGATCCGCTCGCCACCACGACCTTGATCGCGATCGGCGCGGGCGTCGTCGCGCTGCCGGCGTGCCGTTCGCGGGCTGGCCCGAGCTGGCCTCGTGGCCGTGGCTGATCGCCTCGATCGTGATCCATCTGTTCTATTTCGCCGGACTGATCGAGAGCTATCGCGTCGGCGATCTCGGTCAGGTCTATCCGATCGCGCGCGGCGCCGCTCCGCTGATGACCGCGACCATGACGACGCTCTTCGTCGACGAGCATCTCGGCCTGTACGGCTGGGGCGGCATCGTGATGCTCGCGCTCGGCGTGCTGCTGCTGTCGCTGCGCGGCGGGCGCGACCTCGCCAAGCTCGACCGCACCGCGGTCGGCTTTGCGCTGTTCACCGCGGTCACGGTCTGCGCCTATTCGGTGGTCGACGGCATCGGCGCGCGCGCCGCCGGTCCGGGCCTCGCCACCGGCTATTCGACCGTGCTGTTCGTCGGCATCGCGCCGGTGGTGCTGGCCTATGCGCTGGTGCGGCGCGGCACGCCGGTGCTCGGCCAGATGGCGCCGGCCTGGAGGATCGGGCTCGTCGGCGGCGCGCTCGCCGTTCTCTCCTACAGCATCGCGATCTGGGCGATGACGAAGGCGCCGATCGCCATCGTCGCGGCGCTCCGCGAAACCAGCGTGCTGTTCGGCGCCATCATCGCGGTGGCGGTGCTGAAGGAGCCGCTGCGGCCGGCGCGGATCGTCGCGGCGCTGATGATCGTCTGCGGCCTGATGCTGCTGCGGGTGGCCTAGAGCGCGCGGAGCGAGGGCGGCATCAAGCTCACGTCCAGGTCAAGCAGCAGGCAGGATAGAACGAGCCCGAGAAGGGCGAAAAGGCACATCGCCTCGAATGAGGGGTCGCGTACGAGGTCGGCCTTCTTCCATTCCCGATAGACGGCTCGCCAGATCAGCTCCAGCATCGCAGTCTCCTGCCGCGGCGGCGCTTGAAATCGTGTCAGGCGGAATTTTCCGTCATGGCCCGTCGCATCGGCTTGAGCACATACAAAGCCATGACCGCTGCGATGATGTTCAGCGCGGCTGCGACATAGAACACCGCGTGCCAGCTCCCGGTGGCTGAGACCAACACGCTCGACAACGGAACCAGCAATGATGCCGTGCCCTTGGCGGTGTAGAGCAGGCCGTAGTTTGTCGTCGCAAACTTGCGGCCGTAAATGTCGGTGCAGGTTGCCGGGAACAGCGAATAAATCTCGCCCCAGGCGAAGAACACGACGCCCGACAAGATGACGAACAGCACCGGATTGTTGGCGAAGGAGAGCAGCGCGTAGATGCCGACGCCTTCCGCGAAGAAGGCGATGAACATCGTATTTTCGCGGCCGATATTGTCGGACACCCAGCCGAAGAACGGCCGGCAAAGTCCGTTGAGCACCCGGTCGATGGTGAGCGCGAAGGTCAGCGCGGGCAGCGTCAAGCCGACAAGCGACACCGGTATGTTCGCAATCTTGAAATCGTTGGCGATCGGCGCGAGCTGCGCAATCGCCATCAGACCGCCGGCCCCGACCATCACGAACATGACGTACATGACCCAGAATACCGGCGTGCGAACGACGTCAGCGGGGCCGTAGTCGCGCCGCGTTTGCTGCACGGCTGCGGCCGCCGGTGCAGGCACCGCGCCCTCCGCCGGCGCTTTCAGCAGCAACGCGACAAGGACGACAACGATGCCTTGGCCGAGACCGAACCAGAGAAACGCCGCTTCGTATCCGCTCGACTGAATCATGTTGGCGATCGGGACCACCGTCAAAGCCGAACCCGCACCAAATCCCGCAGCGGTCAGGCCGGCAGCAAGTCCGCGCCGGTCGGGAAACCATTTCAATGCGTTGCCGACAGAGGCGCCGTAAATCACACCCGCACCGACGCCGCCGATCGCCGCGCCGAGGTAAAGCAGGAAGAGCGAGTCAGCCACGGAATTGATGACCCAGGCGCATGCGACCAGCACGCCGCTGCCGCAGACCATGATCTTCGGGCCGAATTTGTCGATCAAATAGCCCTCGATGGGCACCAGCCAGGTTTCGGTCAGCACGAAAATGGTGAAAGCGACCTGGATCGCCGCGCGACCCCAATGGTATTTCTGATCGATCGGATTGACGAACAGCGTCCAGCCATATTGCAGATTGGCAATCATCACCATGCAGATGATGCCGAATATGAGTTGGGCCCAGCGCGTTGCTTCCGATGCTTGCGCTGTCGCGCTGGATCGCGTGGCCGTTGACGTTGCCATTTGAATCCCTCCCGGTTGTTGTGCGCCCTTGTTGGTTTGCGCTGGGCCTGGCGTAGCGCTGGCATAATGAAGTGCCGGCCCGCCGTCGCAATTCCGGGGAAACACCCTGGTGAAAATACGAGGTGAAAATGCCAGGTGAAACGGTCAGGTGAAACGCGCTCGATATTGCGGCTAGCACCTGATGCTGCTGCGGGTGGCGTAAGACTAAACGACCGCCGGGCGGTGGCGTCGTCCGTGAATTTTCACGAATTCGCTGAGCGAGTCATGGACGCGCATGATCACATTGTCCCAATCGTCGAAGCGCGGTTGGCGAAAGAGTTCGTGCGGTTGGATACCAAGGGCTATCCTCCCGATCGAGCAGCCACCGCCAATCCGGAATATGGGTCGCCAAGATCCAGACCGGCTTCCCCATTGCACCCGCAAGATGGGCGACGCTGGTATCCACCGAGATGACGAGATCCAACTGCGATATGAGCTCCGCGGTGTCGGAAAAATCTCCAAGTTCATCGCGGAAATGAAGAATGTCGCCGCGCTCCCCGAGCAACGCTGCGTCGGGCGCACGAACGTCCTTCTGCAAGCTGACAAACGTAGCGTCAACATCCAACAGCGGCAAAAAGCTGCGCAGGTCGATTGAGCGTTCGCGGTCTCTTTCGTTTATGGCGTTGCCTGACCACACAAGGCCGATTCTGGGGCGAACTTTCGGCCCTAGCCGTGCGTCCCAATTCGTACCGGTTTGTGAGAGTGCCTGCAGATAGGGCACATCCGACGGAATCGTTTGAAGCCCGGTCCCGAATGCGAGCGGCAGGCTGAGCAAAGGACAGTGGACGTCGAAATCAGGGAGAGGGTCGCCCCTGGAGATAACCTGCGCCGTGCCAGCAAAGCCGGTCATTAGTTTCTGAAGCGGCAGGGCCACCTCAAAGATCACATGTGCGCCACGCGCTGCGACGAGCGGCACATAGCGACAGAATTGGATCGTATCTCCGAGTCCCTGCTCGCTATGGATCAAGATGACCTTGCCGTCGATCGCGTCCTCGCCCAGCCAAGGTGGCCGTAGAAAAGTATGCGAAACGGCCGCGGACCTTTTCTTCCAGCGCCACTCATATTTTGCCCAGCCGCGACTAAAATCACCGGTGAGGAGCCTCAACAAGGCGTCATTCAAATGGGCCTCGGCATAATCCGGCCGGAGGGACAGTGCGCGGTCATAGCTCGCCAGCGCCTCGTCGATGCGCCCGAGCTTGGTCAGGGTAAGAGCGCGATTGTAGTGCAGTTCAGCGTCGTTCGGCCGCATCGCGAGTGCGCTGTCGTAGCTCATGACCGCCTCTTCGAATCGTTTCAAGCCATTGAGAGCAAGCCCGCGATTGCTGAGCGCCTGGGCGAGGTGCGGCTGCAAGGTGAGCGCGCGGTCACAGCTTGCCAATGCCTCGTCAAATCGTTTCAACGCGCTCAAAGTGCCGCCGCGGTTGTTGAGGGCCGGGACAAGGTTCGGCTGCAAGGCAAGCGCGCGATCGTAGCTCGCCAGCGCCTCGTCAAATCTCTGCAACCCCTCCAGGGCAATGCCGCGATTGTAGAGCGCCTCGGGAAAATTCGGCCGCAATGCGAGCGCGCGATCAAGGCCCGCCAGCGCCTCTTCGGCGCGACCGAGTGCGTTAAGAACGGCACCGCGCGTGCTATGAGCCTCGGCAAATCGTGATTTCAGTTTGATCGCGCGATCGACGCTTTCGAGCGCCTCATCGTGCCGGCTGAGTGCGTTGAGAACAACGCCATGGTTCAACAGGATTTGCGGCGATGGCGTTCTGAGCCGCATGGCGTCGGCAATCAGGTGCAGCGCCTCACTGAGCCGGCCACTCGCAAGGCTGATCAACCCTCGCATATGCAAGGCATCGAAATGATCGGGCCTGACCGACAGGATGGCCGCGCAGAGTTGCTCTGCTTCGGCAAGATGACCCTGCTGATGGTGTTTGAAAGCCTGTGCGAAGGTTTGCGGTACGTCGAGTGGCCTTGCGGCCGGACGAAGCGACGGCGGCATTTCGGCAAACCTCTCCATCGACGGCTCAATCAGCGTATCTGAGTCGTCCGCACTGGAGTATCCGCGCGCCCGCTACCGCGCGGGCGTTGCCGCCGCGAGCGCGGTCTCGCGCGGCAGGCCGATGCGGCCGAAGCCCGGAAGCTTGATGCCCGGATTGCGCAGATCGAGGCCGGCGACGAGGCCGAGGAAATTCACCTCGACGCCCTCGACCCAGCCGATCTTGATGCCGAGCACGCCCCACAGGCTCGCCTCGATGCCGGTGCGGCTGTCGGTCAGGCCGACATAGGGCCAGGGGCGGAAGTCGCGGCCGACCGCGTTGGCCGGCAGCGCCGCCTCGGCCTCCGGGATCGCGCGCAACACGGTGGCGGTGAAGGTGTTGCTGTTCGGCCCGGGCCAGATGCGGTAGTCGCCGGCGTTGGCGTATTGATAGGACTTCACGGCGGCCTCGATCTTCGGGATCGCTTTCGCGGCGGCCTCGCCGCGCAGATCGAGCACGACCCGGGGCAGGTTGCCGTACCAGCGGCCATCGGGATCGCGCAGATTGGTCCGCACCGGATCGCCCCAGCCGACCACGTCGTAGCGCCGCCAGGCCGTGCCGTTCTCGGGCTTGAACACGACCCAGGAGTGCACGGAAAACACGCCCTTCCAGCCGCCGGTGCGGCCGGACATGATCAGCACGCGTGCCGCGGGGACATCGGCGGCTTCGGCAGGGTGCCGGTCGAGGACCAGTTGGCGTCGCGCCAGCTCATCGGGCCGCCTTCGTAGGCGAACAGCGCGGCGCGCGCCGCGATCGGCAGCAGGAACAGGGCGAGGATCGAGAGCACGATGACCTTCCGGCGAAAGCGGGGGACGCTGCGGGGCGTTGCGGGCTTATCCATGACAGTTCGATTATAAATGGTTCGCGACGCAATCGTGGCAAGTCGTGCTGCAACAACCGATATTACCAATGAGTAATCCCGATCTGGTCGAGGTGCTGCGCGGCGGGCTGGTGGAGAGCCGGCATGCCGGTTCCGTCGCGGTGGTCGACGCCGCCGGCAAGCGCGTCCTCTCGCTCGGCGACGTCGAGCGGCCGGTCTATCCACGCTCGGCGGTGAAGGCGCTGCAGGCGCTGCCGCTGGTCGAGAGCGGCGCCGCCGACCTCTACGGGCTGACGCCCGAGATGCTGGCGCTGGCCTGCGCCTCGCATTCCGGCGAGCCCGGCCATGTCGAGACCGCGGCGCGCATGCTGAAGCTTGCCGGCCTCGATGTCGTCGGCGCTGCAATGCGGCGCGCATTGGCCGATCCATCAGCCGTCGGCGCATGCGCTGGCGCGCGAGGGCGGCACCGCGTCGGCGCTGCATAACAATTGCTCGGGCAAGCACGCGGGCTTTCTCTGCGCCGCCTGCGCGCTCGACGCCGACCGTTCGCACTACACGCAGCCGGCGCATCCGGTGCAGCGGCTGGTCCGGCACACCCTCGAAAGCCTGACCGGCGTGCCGCTGTCGCAGGACGATTGCGCGGTCGACGGCTGCTCGGTGCCGACCTGGGCGGTGCCGCTGACGAGCCTCGCGCGCGCCTTCGCCCGCTTCGGCACCGGCGTAGGCCTGGGCGCCGATCGCGCCAAGGCCGCGGCGCGGCTCCGCGAGGCCTGCGCCGCGCATCCCTGGCACGTCGGCGGCACCGAGCGGTTCTGCACGCGGATCATGGAGCGCTTCGGCGCGCGCATCTTCGTCAAGACCGGCGCCGAGGGCGTCTATTGCGCGGCGCTGCCGGAGCAGGGCCTCGGCATCGCCATCAAGTGCGACGATGGCGCCGGCCGCGCCGCCGAGGTGGCGATGGCGGCGACGCTGCTGCGGCTTGCCCGCTCGATCACCGACTACGGCGCGCTGGAGCCGTTCACGCGGGTGACCTTGCGCAACTGGAACGGCATCGCGGTCGGCGAAATCCGCCCGACCGGCGCGATCACGGCGGCGGCTCTCCCAAAGACTTGAGGCCCTCGAGGGCGCTTTTGTGCTTCGGATCGATCGCCAGCGCCGCCTTGTAGTCGGCGACCGCCTTGGCTCGGTTGCCGAGGCCCTGATAGGCCGAGCCGCGCCAGTCGAGCGCGTTGCTCGAGCGCGGCACCACCTTGAGCACCGCGTCGAAGTCCGCGATGGCGGCTTGGAATTGATCGAGCCGCAGCAAAGCGTAGCCGCGGCCGAGATTGGCCATCGCGGTTTCGCGCGGCACCGGGAACGAGTAGCCGAGCGCCAGCGCCTTGTCGTAGTCGGCCACGGCCTCCTTGTACCTTTCGAGATAATTGTAGGCGCTGCCGCGCTCGCGATAGTAGGTGGTGACCTTGGCGTTGCGCCGGATCGCCTCGGTGTAGCGCTCGACCGCCTTGTCGTGCTGGCCGAGCTTTTCATAGGCCTGGCCCTCGCCGTAGGGAAAGCCGCCGTCGGCGGGAAGCAGCACGCCACCCTTGCGGAAATCCGCCAGCGCCTCGTCGTAGCGCTCGCGCCGGATGAAGTAGAAGCCGCGCTTGGCGTAGAAATCCGGGTCCAGTGGCTCGATGGCAAGCGCCGCGTTGTAGTCGGCCTCGGCAAGGTCGTACCGGTGCTGGTCCTCGTAGGCGAACGCGCGCTGGCGCATGAGATCGCGGCGGACCTTTGCGGGCTGCGTGTTGTCCGCCAGCCCTTCGGTGTAGAGGTCGACCGCGCGCTGGTAGTCCTTCGCGCGCTCGGCGAGGCGGGCCTTCTTCTTCAGCGCCGTCAGCGGATCGTCGGTCGGCAGCGGCTCATCGTTCGGCGGCGGCAGGTTCGCCAGGTCGACGATATGCGACCGGACCCACAGATGCAGGCCGACATAGGCGAGCACCGGCGTCAGCACGACGGCGGCGATGACGGCAACGACGATCCAGGCGCGGCGGCTCATGGCCCGTCACTCTAGCGCGTTCTGGTAAACACGAGCCACGCTTTTACGCTTGGAAAACCGTGAATTGTCAGCCGAGCTTGATCGCCGGCGCGGCGGTGCTCTCGATCATCACGTTGATGCAGGACGGCTTGCCGCTTTGCAGCGCGCGCTCGATGGCGGCAGGGAGATCAGCGGCGCGCTCGACATGCTCGCCATGGCCGCCGAGCGCCGTCACCACGAGATCGTAGCGCGCCGGCAGCAGCTCGCAGCCGTGCATGCGGTTGGCGCCGTAGTCGCGGCGCTGGATCTCGCTCTCGGCGTTCCAGCGCGCGTCGTTGCCGAGAATGGCGACGAACGGCAGGCCGCGCCGCACCGCGGTCTCGAACTCGGCGATGTGGAAGCCGATGGTGCCGTCGCCCAGCACGGCGAACACCGGCGCTTTCGGCTCGATCATCCGCGCGGCAATCGCAAACGACAGTCCGCTGCCGATCGAGCCGGTGACGCCGTTGATGAGACGGCGGCCGACCGGAAGCATGCTCTGGCCCCACTGCGCGAACTCGCCGCCGTCGCAGATCAGCACGGTCTCCGGGTCGCGCTCGACGAAGGGGCGCAGCGCGCGGAACACCTCGGCGGGATGCAGGCGGCCTTGCGTTTGTGAGACGACGTTTCGCCACGCCGCCGGGCGATTGTCGAGCGCCGCGCGCGCTTCGGCGTGCCAGCCGGGCGGGGCGGTCTTCGTCGCTCGCGCGGCCAACGTCTCACCGGCGCTCATGCTGTCGGCGACGCAGCCGAACAGCAGATGCTCGCCCTTTTCCTTGCGGGCGCGCGCGACCAGCGCCTCGTCCGGATCGATGGCGATGACGCGGACGTCCGGATCGTAGGCCGGTGCCGGCCGCCCATCGGGTGGTGAAGTCGAGCGCCTTGCCGAGCAGCACGATCAGGTCGGCGCGGCGAATGAGATCGGGGAAGGCGCCGAGCGTGGCGTCGGCGATGCCGCGCGGGCTTTCCATGATGACGGCGGGCACGCCGGTCGCGGCTTCGAGGTTTTTCAGCATGGCGCGGCCCGCAATGCTGGAAAGCTGCGGGCCGGCGATGATGAGCGGCCGCGCGGCGCCGGCGATGGCGTCGAGGATGTGGTCCGCGGCGGGGGCGGCGAGCGGAACATGCGAGCGCGCGTTAGGCTCCGGCCACGCCACTGCGCTCTGGTCGACCCGCGCATCCAGCAGGTCCGACGGCAGGCTGACATGCACCGGTCCCGGCCGTCCTGCGGTCGCGATGCGGATGGCCTCGGCGATGTCATGGCCGAGCGTCTCGGTCGCCGTTGCCGTCCACGACGCCTTGGTGACGGGCTTGGCCATGTCGGCCTGGCGCAACTCCTGGAAGCCGCCGCGGCCGAGCTCCCAGGTCGCGGCGTGGCCGGACAGCAGCACCATCGGCGATTCCGCGCCGAGCGCGGTGAACAGCGCGCCGACCGCGTTGGCGTGTCCCGGCCCGCCGGTGACCAGTGCGATGCCGGGCTCTCCGGTGAGGCGGCCGTGGGCGTCCGCCATGTGCACCGCGGCGGCCTCGTGGCGCACATGGACGAGGTCGAGGCCGGCATCGAGGGCGGCGTCGAAGATCGACATGATGTGATTGCCGGACAGCGTGAAGACGCGGCGCGCGCCGAGCCGGCTCAGCGTCTGGGCGACGATGTCGGCGCCTCGCAACGTGGTCATGTCGCCCTCTCCGTCGCGGTCAATTTAGAAGGCGCCTCAACGGGATGCCAGCGGACGCCTGCATAGGTCATTGATTCGAAACGCATATCGGGAAGGGAACGAAGAGTGGCGGAAGTCTGGTTTTCTAGCCAGTCACAGGAAGCTTACCAGGGAAAGGAGACCCTCATGAGTGACTTCCGCAATGACCCGAACTTCGTGCACCAGGATGTCCAGGAGGCCGACAGCCGCGTTCAGTGGGCGGCCGTCGCGGTGATTCTCCTGCTGGTCGGCGGCCTGATCGCCGCGGCGGCGTGGACCGGCGGCGATAACCAGACCGCGATGAATGCGCCGGCGCCCGCGGCCGAGACCACCGGCTCGGGCGGCTCGATGGGTTCGGCCGCGACGATGCCGACGCCGCCCCGTCAACTCCGGCATTAGCCGGCAAGCGGCGCACAGGAAAAAGCCCCGGCTGTTCGCCGGGGCTTTTCGTTGCGGCGTTGTGATTGTGTAACGGGCGGCGTCCGCGCCATAACCCAGCGATGTCGAACGATCATCAACACGCGCACGATCATGCTCACGATCATCATGCTCACGATCACGGGCATCATCACGCGCATGGTCACTCCCATACGCCGACGGATTTCGGCGCGGCGTTTGCCGCCGCCACCGCACTCAATCTCGGGCTGGTCGCGCTCCAGGTGATCTACGGGCTGTCGGCGCATTCGGTGGCGCTCCTTGCCGACGCCGGGCACAACTTCGGCGACGCGCTCGGGCTGCTGCTGGCGTGGGGCGCGCACGTGCTGGCGCGGGTCGAGCCGACCGAACGGTTCACCTACGGCTTTCGCTCCGCCTCGATCCTGTCGGCGCTGGTCAACGCGGTGCTGCTGCTGATCGCAACCGGCGCGATCGCCTGGGAGGCGGTGCGGCGGCTGGCCGATCCCGGCGAGGTCGCCGGGTGGACCGTGATGGCGGTTGCCGCCATCGCCATCGTCGTCAACGGATTGTCGGCGTGGCTGCTGATGGCGGGACAGAAGGGCGATCTCAACATCCGCGGCGCGTTCGCGCACATGCTGGCCGATGCCAGCGTGTCGGCGGGCGTGGTGCTGGCGGGTGGTGCGATCCTGCTGACCGGATGGACCTGGCTCGACCCCGTCATGAGCCTTGTGGTGGCGGCGGTGATCGTCTGGGGCACCTGGGGCATGCTGCGCGAGGCCGCGCACCTGTCGATGGACGCGGTGCCGCCCGGGATCAAGCCCGCCGAGGTGCGCCGGTATCTCGAACAGCTTCCCGGCGTCACCGGCGTTCACGATCTGCACGTCTGGGCGATGAGCACGACCGAGAATGCGCTGACGGCGCATCTGGTGATGCCGGCGGGCCATCCGGGCGACGTCTTCCTGGGCCAGCTCTGCCACGGCCTCGACCATCGCTTTGGCATCAGGCATCCGACCGTGCAGATCGAGCTGTCGGACGCCGATCCGTGCCTGCTGGAGCCGGCCCATACGGTCTAGCCCGGGCGCGTGCACCTTCCGGCGCCGCGGCGTTTGGGCTATTCCAGGTGCAAGGACATCAGCGCTTGGCCTCCGCCCCTGACATCGCCACGCTCACGCGCCGCCTTCGCGGCGGCGACCGCGCCATGCTGGCGCGCGCCATCACCCTGATCGAGAGCAAGCGCGCCGATCACCAGAACAAGGCGCATGCGCTGGTGCAGGAGCTGCTGCCGCAGACCGGCAACGCCATCCGCGTCGGCATCACCGGCGCGCCGGGGGTCGGCAAGTCGACCACCATCGACACGCTCGGCACGTATCTGACCGGGAAGGGGCACAAGGTCGCGGTGCTGGCGGTCGATCCGTCATCGACGCGCACCGGCGGCTCGATCCTCGGCGACAAGACGCGGATGGCGCGGCTTGCCGTCGACGACAACGCTTTCGTGCGGCCGTCGCCATCGTCGGGCACGCTCGGCGGCGTCGCTGCGAAGACGCGCGAGACCATGCTGCTCTGCGAGGCGGCGGGCTTCGACGTGGTGCTGGTCGAGACCGTCGGCATCGGCCAGTCGGAAACCGCGGTCGCCGACATGACCGATTTCTTCCTGGCGCTGATGCTGCCCGGCGCCGGCGACGAGCTGCAGGGCATCAAGAAGGGTCTGGTCGAGCTCGCCGACATGATCGCGGTCAACAAGGCCGACGGCGACAATGTCAAACGCGCCGGCGCGGCGGCGGCCGAGTACCGCGCCGCGCTGCACATCCTCACGCCGCGCTCGCCGAACTGGACGCCGCCGGTCATCACCTATTCGGCGCTGACCGGCGATGGCGTCGCCGAACTGTGGGCGCAGGTGCTGGCGCACCGCGAACGCATGGACAAGACCGGCGAACATGCGGCGCGCCGGCGCGAGCAGCAGGTGAAATGGATGTGGTCGATGCTGAACGACCGCGTGCTCGGCCGTCTGAAGTCCGATGCGGGCCTGTCCGAGCGCGGCTGCCGGCGATCGAGGCCGCGGTCGCCGAAGGCCGGCTGTCCGCGACCCTCGCTGTGGTCGAGAAATCGCTGAGATGCTGGGGATTTAGCCGATCGTTTCGAGTCGGTCCCATTTTCATCAATGGTTTAAGAATTTACAACTACGGTCTGCGGATTGGCGCCGCCTCGCGTTTTCCTGTCCGAGCACGTCATGGCACCTGGCGAAAAGCGTCAAAATCTCCGCCGGGCGATCTCCTATCCGGCCTTCCTTGATCTCGGCGATGGCTTGCCGCCGCGCGAGTGCCTGCTCTGCGACGTGTCGCAGGAGGGCGCGTTGCTGACGGTCGTCGATCCGCAACAGCCTGCCCGATGAATTCATCCTGGCGTTGAGCGTCGATGGCGCCGCGCGGCGCCGCTGCAGGATCGCGTGGCGGAGCAAGGACCAGATCGGCGTGTCGTTCAGCAAGGACTTCAAGGACGCGCCGCCGCGGCCGCTGGACGTCAGCCATGATGGCGCGTTGCCGCCAGCCGAGACGCCGGAGCCCGCGGGCGAGCCGGCCGACGACATGTTCGATATCGATACGCTGACGCCGGACTTGACGCGCGCCCCGTTTCCCATTGCGAGACAGCGGCGGCGTTAACCGTGCCGCGCCGCACCGATTTGTGCCGTCGTGGCACGCATTTCGCTGGCCCGGGACTTGAACTGTCCGCTCCGAATCCTTGATCGGAGCCGGACCATGAAAATCGATCGCCGTCGTCTTCTCGCCGTCTCCGCGCTGACTGGCGCCGTACCGGTCGCAACGCTTGGCCGCGCCGGCCGCGGCGGCGCCGCTTTCCACCTTCGGCGTCGATGCCGACGCAGCTCGGCGTCCGCGCCGGCGGCGGCGCCGACCAGAGCAACATGCTGCAGGCCGCGATCGACAAGACCGCGGGCGCGCGCGTGCCGCTGATGCTCGGTCCCGGCGATTACCGCGTCGGCGGGCTGACGCTGCCGGCCGGCGCCCAGTTGATCGGCGTGCGCGGCGCGACGCGGCTGATCTTCACCGGCGGCTCGGCGCTGATTTCGGCGCGCGCCGCCGACCACGTCACGCTCGCGGGCCTCGTCCTCGACGGCGCCGGCCGGCCGTTGCCGGAGAATGGCGCGCTGCTCGATTTCGCACAGTGCAACGATCTTCGCATCACCGACTGCGAGGTGACCGGCTCGGGCCGCGGCGGCATCCGGCTGGTCGGCGTCGCAGGGCATGGTGTCGGGCAACACCATCGACAAGACCGCGGACGTCGCGATCTACTCGCTCGACGCGCGCGGCCTGACCATCCAGAACAACACCGTGCGCGGCGCCGGCAACGGCGGCATCCTGGTGCATCGCTCGCAGAAGGGCGACGACGGCACGCTCGTCATCGACAACCGCATCGAGGACATCGCCAACGTCGCCGGCGGCTCCGGCCAGTACGGCAACGCCATCAACGTGTTCCGCGCCGGCAATGTCATCGTGCGCGGCAACCGCATCAGCCGCGCCGCCTATTCGGCGGTGCGCGGCAACGCCGCCTCCAACATCCAGATCACCGGCAACACCGCGACCGACATCGGCGAGGTCGCGATCTATTCGGAGTTCGGCTTCGAGGGCGCCATCATCGCCAACAACACGGTCGATGGCGCGGCGCTCGGCATCGTGATGCTGCAATTTCAACGAGGGCGGCCGGCTCGCGGTGGTGCAGGGCAACCTGATCCGCAATCTCAACGCCGAAGCGTCCGGCCGGCACCGAGCCGGACGACGCCGGCGGCGTCGGCATCAGCGATCGAGGCCGACGCCTCGGTCACCGGCAACGTCATCGAGAACGCGCCGAGCGCCGGCATCATGGTCGGCTGGGGCGCCTACATGCGCGACGTCTCGGTGACCGGCAACGTGGTGCGCAACGCGCCGCTCGGCATCGCCGTCTCGGTGGTCAACGGCGCCGGCACGGCGGTGATCACCGGCAATCTGATTTCCGGCACCACGCGCGGCGCCATCGTCGGCATGGACCACGCCAAGGCGGTGACCGGCGATCTCAGCGAGGAGCCGACGCGCTACGCCCACCTCCAGATCAGCGGCAACCGGGTGCGGTAGCCACCTCGCGCCGGCCGTTTTCCCTGTGCTAGCATCCGCCCCGAAATGGCCGGGGAATGCAGACATGTCAGTGAGTGAAGGCGCGGCGGGCCAGAAGTCGGCGGGACTGTCCGGGCAAAGCATCATCGCCGAAATCAAGGCGGCCGGATCGAGTTCGTCATCTCGGTGCCCGACATCACCACCAGCGAAGGGCTGCTGCGGCCGCTCGCCAAGATGAGCGATCCGCGGTTCATCCGCATCTGCAAGGAGGACGAGGGCGTCGCGATCTGCGCCGGCCTGTCCTACACCGGCAAGCGCGGGTCTGCTGCTGATCCAGCAGACCGGCCTGCTCGACTCCATCAACGCCATTCGCGGCAACGCGGTCGAATACAACCTGCCGATCTGCATGATGGTCGGTCTCCTCGAAAAGGAGGTCGGCGTGCCGCCGCGGCAATCCAAGAAGCTACGGCGTGCGCATCGTCGAGCCGATCCTGGAGGCGATGGGCATCGCCTATCACGAGATCGAGGAGCAGAGCGACGTTGCGAAAATCCGCCCGGCGATCGACAAGGCCTTCGCCGAATCCAAACCCGTCGTTCTCCTGATCGGACAGAGGCCGAAATGATGGACCGCAAGAAAACGCTGGCCGCGATCGCCCGCCACGTCACCGACGCCGACATCGTGCTGCCGGTCTATTCGACCGCGTTCGACTGGCTCGACGTGCGGCCGAGCCCGCTCAACTATCTGTCGCACGGCGCGATGGGGCTCGCCTCGTCGCACGGGCTCGGCCTCGCGCTCGGCCGCCCGGACAAGCGGGTGATCGTGCTCGACGGCGACGGCAGCCTGCTGATGAACATCGGCACGCTCGTCACCATCGCCGAGGCGGCGCCGAAGAACCTGTTCCACTTCGTCTGCGAGAACGGCACCTACGAGGCCAACGGCGGCCATCCGATCCCGGGTCGCGGCGTGGTGAGCTTCGCCGGCATGGCGCGCTCCGCCGGCCACAAGAACGTGCACGAGTTCTCCGACCTGAAGAACTTCGAGCAGCAGGTCGGCGAAATCCTGGCCGAGCAGGGGCCGGTGTTCACCTGCCTGAAGATCGTCTCGAGCGGCGAGCAGGAGCGCGACTACAGCCGCCTGCACGGCCCGCATGTGCGGAAGGCGTTCCGCGACGCGCTCGGCGCGGGCTAGAGCGGGGAGGGCGTCATGCCGGTCCGCCGTGCGGTTCTGATCGGCATGGCCGCGACGCTGCTGCCGGCCGCGGTCTCGTCGCAGCCCGCCGACGTGCCGAAGAAGATCACCATGATCGTCGGCTTCGCGCCGGGCGGCGGCGTCGATACGCTGGCGCGCGTGGTGGCGCAGGAGCTGAACGACAGCGCGGGCTTCCAGGTGGTGATCGAGAACCGCCCCGGCGCCGGCTCCAACATCGCAGCGAAGGTGGTGGCCCAGCGCCACGCCGGACGGCGCAACATTGCTGTTCACCGGCAACAGCTACGCCATCAACCAGACCATCTATCGCAATCCCGGCTATGCCACCGCCGATCTCCGCCCGGTCGCGATCGCGGCGCTCGACAGCCAGGGGCTCGGCGTCAACGCCGCCAATCCGGCGAAGACGCTTGGCGACTTCGTCAAGGCCGCGAAGGACAAGCCGCCGAGCTTCGGCTTCGGCGGCTCGTCGTCGCGCATCATCGCCGAATACGTGCTCAAGGTGATGGCGAAGACCGAGGCCACCGCGGTGCCGTTCCAGAGCGGCGCGCCGGCGCTCAATGCGCTGCTCGGCAATCACGTCGATATCATCGCGGCGCCGACTCGCCGAGCTGTTGCCGCAGGTGCAGCAGGGCGCGGTGCGGGTGCTGGCGGTGAGCGGCACCAAGCGCTCGGTGTCGTTTCCCGACGTGCCGAAGCTCGCCGAGGCGGGCTTCCCCGGGCTCGAGATCAACGGCTGGATCGGCATCCTGGCGCCGGCCGGCAACGCCCGACGAGCATCTGCGACAAGCTCAACCGCGCGGTGGATGCCGCGGTCGGCAAGCCCGCGGTGAACGCACGGCTGCGCCAGCTCGGCTACGAGCCGCACGGCATGCCGCTGGCCGAGACCGGGCCGTTTCTCGACCAATTCGATCGAGACGTGGCGGAAGATGATCCTGGCGACCGGAATGGCGATCAACTAACGCGTCGAGCGGCCGGCGTTAGCCATATCCATTGAGGTAAATGGCAGTGCGGCGTTGAAGCCCGCCGGTCCGGCCGCTACTGATTCAAGCGGGGAAAGCCGCGCATCAATGATGTCCGTCTCGCTGTTCAGATCGGTTCGGTGGTCGCGATTGCCGCGAATGGTTGCGGCGATCAGCTTGCTCATCGGCGGCAGCGCTTTGGCGCAGACCGCGGGCGACGCGCACAGGCGCGTCGATGGGGCCAGAGTCCAGGCCGCGAACGCGGAATGGCGCCGGCTCCCGCAAAGCGAAATCAACTGTATCGATCGTGCGCTGCACGCGAAAAAGTCCGGCGTCTGGCTTTTGATCCAGCAGGCGTCAATCCTTCCGAGGTGGCCGCCGTTCGTGCGGCGTGCCGAAACGAGCGGCCAGCGCCGAAGCAGGCTGCGGCTGTTCCGCATGCCGCGGCTGTTGCGCAAGCTGCGGCGGTTACTCCGGCCGCGCACGGTAACGTCAAAGACGCCCCCGGCCGCCGAGTACTGGAGCTATGACGGCTCGGTTCTGAACTCGATCACCGAGGGCGATGCGGTCAAGTTCTTTTACGTCAAGCCAAGTCCGGCGTTGAAGGCGGAGGGCGCGAAGTTCGGCACCATCCTTTTTGAAGGAAAACTCGCGAACCAGAAATACGTCGGGACGGCGTACAGCTTCGGCAGCGGCTGCGGGCGGATGCCCTTCCAGGCCAGCGGAGCGATCGTTGACGACAACCGGCGCGTCGAGTTGCTGGGGCACAGGCCTCGCCTCGACAAGAGCTGCAAGGTCGTCAGCAGCGAGCTTGATAACTTGACATTCGACCGCGTCGACACGGCATTTGCCGCGGCAGGCCAAACCGCGATCGACAAAGCCGCAACTGACAAGATCGAGGCGGACAAGGCAGCGGCGACTAAGGCCGCAGCGGATAAAGTCGCAACAGATTAAGCGGCGGCGGAAAAGGCTGCAGCGGAGAAAGCGGCTGCCGACAAAGTGGCAGCGGAAAAGACCGCGGCAGAGCAGGCCGCATTAGACAAGGCAGCAGCAGAAAAGGTTGCGGCAGAAAAGGCCGCTGCAGATAAAGCTGCCGCGGACAAAGTGGCAGCGGAAAAGGCCGCGACAGAGCAGGCCGTATTAGACAAGGCAGCAGCAGAAAAGGTTGCGGCGGAAAAGGCCGCCGCAGATAAAGCGGCCGCGGAAAAAGCCGCGGCGGCCAAAGTGGCAGCGGAACAGGCCGCGGCAGAGCAGGTCGCCTCGGACAAGGCGGCAGCAGAAAAGGTTGCGGCCGATAAAGCCGCAACGGAGAAGGCTGCAGCAGAGACAGCGGCCGCGGAAAAAACCGCGGTAGAGAAAGTCACGACAGGCCAAGCGGAACCCGAACAGGCCGCAGTGGATATGGCAAGAGCGGATGCCGAGCGTGCCAAGGCCGAAGCCGTCAGGGCGCAGGCGGACGCCGACCGCGCGCACAGCGAAGCCGAAAAGGCCATTGCCGATGCCGGAGTTGCGCTCGCTACGGCTGAATCGAAGATCAGCTTTATCTACGGCCTGTTGAGCGGTCTGGCGCTTGTCGGTCTCGCCGGCGCCGCGTTTGTTGTCATGCTCAGACGGAAGATTGCAGGGCGCGCACCCGTTGATGCCGTGACGCCGGAGAACGGCGGCGACAAGCGGAGCGAAATCGACCGCTTGTTGGCGGCCGTGCTCGACGAATACAAACGCGTCAAGAAGGCGCCGGCCGCGAGCGCGCCCGCCGTTACGCCCGCGGTCAAGGAACCTGAGCCCGTTTGATCCCTACTGCTGGTCGTCGCCGTCCGGCCGCTCGCCGCCGAAAATTGCAGCGCCCTCCGGGGAGAGCAACGGCTTCAGCTCGGTCCACGGCACGAAGATCGTGTAGGGACCGGCGGCATAGGCGTCCACATCGTACGGCGAGAAGTGAAACGTCAGCCCCGAGCTTTTGCCGGCCTCGGTGGAGGGCGCGAGGCTGATCGGCCCGATCTTGAGCAGCTTCGGCTGCACCGCCTCCTGGAGCTCCTTGTCGTCGGCGACGAGCTGCTCCGGCGTCTGCTTGCTGTCGTCGTTGCGGCGCTCGGCCTTCTCCTTGGCGACGGCCAGCCTGACGAAATTCGACAGCGCCGTCATGGTCGGGCCGTTGTCGGCGGTCTCCTTGAAGAACGGCCGGATGCTGATCCGCTTTTTCGCGGTGCGGTCCCACAGGATGGTGTCGACCTTGGAGTTCGGGTGTGCGCCGCCGCCGTAGGTGCCGTCGTCGCGGAGGATGCTGACGTAGCGGCCGGCCACCACCGAGCGGAGCGAATAGCTGCGGTCGGTGGTCCACTTGTGGTCCTTGAACCAGGCGCGGTTCGACTTGTATTCGGTCTCGGCGTCGGCGCGCGCCTTCTCGACCAGGCGCCGGCCTTCCGCCATCAAGTCGGCACGCAGCGCCGGATCGGTTTTCAGCTCCTTGGCGATGCTGACGCTGATCTCGGCGGCGTGGGTCTTGACCTCGATGTCGGGCTTCTCGTCGGCGGCGAGCGCCGGCACGACCGCAAGCGAGAGCGCGGCAGCGAAAAGGATGCGCATTGCGAAGGCTACTCCGCCGCCTTGCTGGCGTGGCCGAGCCGCTTGTTCAGCGTGACGAGCAGCTTCTCGGCGGCGTCGGCGATCACCGTGCCGGGCGGGAAGATCGCCTCGGCGCCGGCCTTCAGCAGCGCGTCGTAGTCCTGCGGCGGCACCACGCCGCCGACCACGATCATGATGTCGTCGCGGCCCTGCTTGGCCAGCTCGGCCTTCAGCTCCGGCACCAGCGTCAGATGCGCGGCGGCGAGCGACGACACGCCGAGGATGTGCACGTCGTTCTCGATCGCCTGGCGCGCGGCCTCGCGCGGGCGTCGCGAACAGCGGCCCGATGTCGACGTCGAAGCCGAGGTCGGCGAAGGCCGAGGCGATCACCTTCTGGCCGCGGTCGTGGCCGTCCTGGCCGATCTTGGCGACCAGGATGCGCGGCCGGCGGCCTTCGCTCGTCCTCGAACGCCGCGACCTGCTTCTGCACGCGCGCGACGCCGTCGGTCATGCCAACCTCCCGCTTGAACACGCCGGTGATCGATTTGATCTCGGCGCGGTGGCGGCCCCACACCTTCTCCAGCGCCGCCGAGATTTCGCCGACGGTGGCCTTGGCGCGGGCGGCGTCGACCGCGAGCGCCAGCAGATTGCCGTTGCCGCCGTCGGCGGCGCGGGTCAGCGATTCCAGCGCGGCGGCAAGCTGCGCCGGATCGCGCTCGCGCTGCAGCCGCGCGAGCTTGTCGAGCTGCATCTGCCGCACCGCGGAGTTGTCGACCTTGAGCACGTCGATCGGCGCTTCGCTCTCGGGGCGGTACTTGTTGACGCCGATCACCGACTGCTGGCCGGCGTCGATCCGGGCCTGGGTCTTGGCCGAGGCCTCCTCGATGCGCAGCTTCGGGATGCCGGCCTCGATGGCCTTGGCCATGCCGCCCAGCTCCTCGACCTCCTGGATGTGGCCCCAGGCCTTTTGCGCCAGCTCCTGGGTCAGCCGCTCGACATAGAACGAGCCGCCCCACGGATCGGCGATGCGGGTGGTGCCGCTTTCCTGCTGCAGCACGATCTGGGTGTTGCGGGCGATGCGGGCGGAGAAGTCGGTCGGCAGCGCCAGCGCCTCGTCGAGCGCGTTGGTGTGCAGCGACTGGGTGTGGCCCTGCGTCGCCGCCATCGCCTCGATGCAGGTGCGGCCGACGTTGTTGAACACGTCCTGCGCGGCGAGCGACCAGCCCGAGGTCTGCGAATGGGCGCGCAGCGACGACGAGCGCGGGTCCTTCGGGTTGAACTCCTTCATCAGCTTGGCCCACAGCAGCGCGCGCGGCGCGCAGCTTGGCCACCTCCATGAAGAAGTTCATGCCGATCGCCCAGAAGAACGACAGCCGCGGGGCGAAGCGGTCGATGTCGAGGCCGGCCTTGACGCCGGCGCGGACGTATTCGACGCCGTCGGCGAGCGTGTAGGCGAGCTCGAGGTCCTGCGTCGCGCCGGCCTCCTGCATGTGATAGCCGGAGATCGAGATCGAGTTGAACTTCGGCATGTTGCGCCGAGGTGTAGGCGAAGATGTCGGAGATGATGCGCAGCGATGGCGCCGGGCGGATAGATGTAGGTGTTGCGCACCATGAACTCTTTGAGGATGTCGTTCTGGATCGTGCCGCCGAGCTTTTCCGGCGGCACGCCCTGTTCCTCGGCGGCGACGATGTAGAGCGCCATGATCGGCAGCACCGCGCCGTTCATGGTCATCGACACGGTCATCTGGTCGAGCGGGATGCCGGAGAACAGCGTCCGCATGTCGTAGATCGAGTCGATCGCGACGCCGGCCATGCCGACGTCGCCCGACGACGCGCGGATGATCGCTGTCGTAGCCGCGGTGGGTGGCGAGATCGAAGGCGATCGAGAGGCCCTTCTGGCCGGCGGCGAGGTTGCGCCGGTAGAAGGCGTTGGAATCCTCGGCGGTGGAGAAGCCGGCGTATTGCCGGATCGTCCACGGCTGGGTGACGTACATGGTCGGGTAGGGGCCGCGCAGATACGGCGCGATGCCGGGGATAGCTGTCGAGGCCGGCGAGGCCGGCGAGATCGTCCGGGCCGTAGGCGGGCTTCACGGCGATGCCTTCGGGCGTGAGCCAGGGCGCGGCGCCGTCGCCTGACGCAGGCGGCGGCACCGGCGCGAAATCGACCGTGGCGAAATCCGGAATGCGGCTCATCGTTTCGGCTCCGTGCCCAGAATATCATGGGCGGCCTCGAGCGTCGCCAGCGCGTCGCCGCCGGCGAAGATGAAGGTGCAGATGCCGCGGCGTGCAGGCGCCTCGGGTGCCGTGTCCGCCGCCAGAATATCATGCGCTGCCTTCAACGTCGCCAGCGCGTCGCAGCCAGCGAAGATGAAGGTTCCGACGCCGGCGGCCTTGAGCGCATCGGCGTCCTTCGGCCGTCCGGCCAGATAGATATGCGTTGCGCCGGCCTGCGCCAGCGCCTTGGCGGCGTCGGCGGCCTCGCGGGCGTAAACCGCGTCGGACGAGCAGAGGCAGGCGAGCTTCGCGCCGGAGGCTTTGAAGGCCGCGATCATCGCGTCGCGGCTCGTGAAGCCGTCGTTGCTCGACGGCCTCGATGCCGCCGGCCTCGAAGAATGTCTTGGCGAAGCTCGCGCGCGCGGTGAACTCGGCGACGCTGCCGAGATTGGCGAGGAAGATCTTCGGCCGCGCGCCGGTCTTGGCCAGCATCGCGGTCGGAGGCATCGCGCAGGCGCTCGAACGGCTCGGCGAGGCGGATCGGCTTGCAGCGCGCGGATACTTGATGTTGGCGACCGGGCGTGCCGAGCGGCACGGGCTTGACGTCGAGCACCTGCACCGGCGCCTCGGACAGGTTCGGGAAGTCGGTGGTGCCGGTCAGCGCATCCTTGCGATGCGCGGTGGCGGCCTCGTGCTCGGCGCGGACCTTGGCGATCTTGTCCTGGATCAGTCCTTTCTCCAGCGCGGCGGGCGCGCCGCCGGCCGCCTCGATCTCCTGGAACAGCGCCCAGGCGGCGCGGCAGAGCTTCTCCGTCAAATCCTCGATGCCGCCGGAGCCGGCGGCCGGATCGGCGACCTTGGCGATGTTGGATTCCTCCAGCAGCAGAAGCTGGGTGTTGCGCGCGACCCGCCGGGCGAAGCGGTCGGGCAGACCGATGGCGGAGGTGAACGGCAGCACGCGTCATCGCGTCGGCGCCGCCGATGCCGGCGGAGAACGCGGCGATGGTGGTGCGCAGCATGTTCACCCACGGATCGCGCTGGGTCATCATGCGCCACGCGGTCTCGGCCGAGATGAACGCGGGCTTCGGCGACAAGCCGCAGGCCTGCTCGACGCGCGCCCACAGCAGCCGCAGCGCGCGGAATTTGGCGATGGTCAGGAACTGATCGGCGTCGGCGGTGAGGCGAAACTCGATCATGCCGCGCGCGGCATCGAGCGCGTGCCGGCGCCTTCAAGCGCGCGGAGATAGGCGACCGCGACCGCGATCACGATAGGCCAGCTCCTGCGCCTCCGAGCCGCCGGCGTTGTGGACGATGCGGCCGTCGGCGGCGGTGAGCGGGCTTGTGAAGCCCTGCTTGCGCCAGCGAGCCGACATGCTCGGCGAAGCGCGGCATCAGATCGCGATAGGGGATCGGCAGCGTGCCGGTCAGGCTGTGCGCGCCGAGCGCGTCGTGGCCGAAGCGGATGTTGACCGCGCCGGGCGCGTGGCCGCGGCTCTTCACCAGCGCCGCGACATGGTCGGCGGCGTCCCGGGTCGGCTCCGCGGTCTGCAATTCGATCGCGATGGCGTCGAGATGCACGCCTTCGAGCACGCGCGCGATCGATTTGGCGTCGCCCGGCAGGCCGTAGCCATAGGCGCCGATCGAGCCGGCGAAGACCAGCGTCAGCCCGGTCGCGCCGTTCTGCAGTTCATGCAGCGCCTCGGCGTTGGCGATGGCCGGATCGGGATGATCGACGCGGGCCTGCACCGCCCAGGGGCCGCGGCGCGCTGCGATCGGGTGGGCGTCCGCCGCCCGGCCGTACAGCGGCTCGATCGGGATGCCGTCGTAGGTCTTGGCGGTCAGCCGCTCGAACGGCCGGTCCTTGAGCGCCGCGCGCACAAGCTTCAGCCAGTCCTCGCGGCTGGCGGGCGGAAACTCGGCGGCGAGCGGCAGGTCGTCGGTCATTGACCCAAAATGCCACGGTCCGGCGGGCAGCGCCAATGCGGCCCTGTCGTCGGTTCAAGCAAGAACCGCGCCTGACTGGGCTTTGGCGCCGAACTCGATCCGAACCGTGCGGCGGCTCGGCTAATCCTTGCCGGCGAGCCAAAGAAAATCGCTCTTGAAGGCGTCATACAGCCGGTCCGCTCCCGCAGGCGAGAGGTGGTGGGTGTCGAGGTAAAGCACCTCATCGCCATTGAACGGCCGGCAGGTCGTCCGGTCGCAGAACACGTCGATCGGATTGATGGTGCGGACGTTGGGGAATTTGCCCGGCATCGACTTCAACACGGCATCGACCGGCGCGCTATCCGCCTCGAACTTGCTGCGAGGCTCAACGCAGTGATCGCGGTTGGCGTGGTAGCGGTCGCTCAGCACCACGCACTCCAGGCTGGGCGAGTCGAAAACCGGCACAAGCCCGATCAGAAGGATGCGTGTGCGCCGGTCGAAGTTTGAAATCAGCTCCGACAAAAGCGTCGGATCGGGCTTGCCCCAGATCCCGGTGATGATTGCAAAGCGGGGCGGCTCCGGCAGCGCCAAAATCCGCTCGGTCGGTGCGATCAACTGGGCGCATCGATCGCGCCGATCGGCTCTGCGCGCAGAGGGCGCCAGCAACAATGGACCGCAGGCGCCCCGCGCAAGCGACACCAGGCGCATCCCCGTCGACGTCGAATCTTTTGGCGAAGGTGCCGAACAGGACCGTGGCGTGGGAGTCGCCCACCAGGACACCCAACGGCCCCACGAAGCAGGATTGAGGATGCACCCCGTCGCCTTCGCAGCCGTTGCTGAGAACGCCCTGTCCCTCGATGCCGTAACGCGCCGTGGTCAGCGACTGGATGGACCAGTAGCCGCCAAGTCCGACAGCCCCTCCGACCGCAGCCACAGCGAAGCACGCCGCGAGCGCGCCCAGATAAATGTGAAGCGTATTCCTGACGTGGCTCGGTGACTTCCGCCAGCGGTGAATCGGCTGCTCGATATATCGATAGGAAACGCAGGCCAGCACGAAGGCGGCCACGCCCCCGCTCAGGACGTCATAGACGAGCGAGGTGTCTTGCAGCCGGGCCATCCGGGTGAACGCCAGGATCGGCCAGTGCCACAGATACCAGGCGTACGAAACCAGCCCGACAGCGACGAGCCAACGCAACGACAGCACGCGGGCGAAAGTGGCATCGGGCTGCGCCGACCCGCACAGGATGACCAGCGCCGCTCCCGCGACGGGAAGGGCCGCGTTGTAAGAGGGGTAGGGGGTGTCGGCACCGAACGTCAGGACCGCCACGGCGATGCATGCGATACCCGCCCATCCCATGACGTCGGCGATCCACGCCGGCATTCGCCGGACCGCGGACACCGTGTACGCGCCGATGAAGCCGCCGGCGGCAAACTCCCAGGCCCGGCAGTGCGGCAGGTAGAACGCGGCATTGCGGCCGATCATCGACGTCTCGGTAATGGCGCACAGCAGCGACGCGGCAGCCAGCACGAGACCGGTCACTGCGGCCAGCGTGCCGAACCGGCGCTTGCCGAAAGCGAAAAGGAGCCACAGCAGAAATGGAATGACGAAATAGAACTGTTCCTCGACCGACAATGTCCAGGTGTGCAGCAGCGGCTTTTCGACCGCCGAAATATCGAAATAGCGCTGGCGGAGAAAAAAGAAGATGTTGGTCATCATCACCGGAGCGAGCGCCGCCGATGAGACGAAGTCCGAGTAGACGGCGCTGGTTGCCAGAACGAAGGGTGCCGCGACAGAGCACAGCAGAATGACGATCAGATAGAGCGGCAGAATGCGGAGGCTGCGTTGCGCGTAGAACGAGAATACCGAGAACCGGCCGCTCGATAGGTTGGCCTTGATCTGGTTGATGATGAGAAAGCCCGAGATGACGAAGAAGATGTCGACCCCGACAAATCCTCCAGGCACTCCGGGCACCCCGACGTGATAGGCGACGACGGCCAGGATCGATATCGCGCGCAGGCCGTCGACAAACGGCAAGTAATGAAGCTGACGGGATGGGCTCACCCCCGCCGTAACCGCGGGTGTGTCGTCAGCGCGATTTGCGGGGAAAATCAGGTGCCACATCTTCGACCGCGGGGATTCGTGGACGGTCGCTGCCGCCGGGTCAAGCCGATATTCGCGGGTTTGCGCTCAAGTCAGAACGGCTCGTAGTCGCGCAGCGCCGGCATCACCTTCTCGCCGAACAGCCGGATCGAGCGCATCAGGTCGGCCTCCGGCAGGTCGGCGAAATTGAACTCGCCCATGAAGGTGTTGAAGAAGCCGATCTCGGCGGCCTTGCGAAGCTTCTTCGTCACGGTCTCCGGCGAGCCGATGAATACCAGCTCGTGCTCCATGATGTAGTCCGGGTCGAAGATGTTCGACATGATCTTGGCCGGCGCCGGGCTCGCCGCGCGCGGTGAAGCGCGCCAGTCTGCTTGCGCGAGCCGGTCCTCGAAGGTCTCGCCGGGCGCGCCGAGCGGCAGCAGGCCCTCGTAGGCGCGGCTCGCCCGGAACAGCGCGGTGTCGAGCGCCTTCTTGTCGGTCTCGTCGACATAGACCACGGTGCTGTAGGCGATGTTCGGCTTGCGGGGATGGCCGGCCGCGTTCCAGTCGGCGAGGAATTTCCGGTAGCGCGGGCCGGCCTCGTGGCGCGGCACGCTGATGAAGTAGCCGGTGTTGACGCCCTCCTTGGCGCAGAACTCCAGCGTCGGCGGATCGCGGCTCATCATCCAGAGCGGCGGATGCGGCTTCTGCACCGGCTGCACCGCGAGCAGCGCGCTGTCGGTCTTGTGGTTGTCGCCGTGGAAGGCGAACGGCTGCTTGTCGCCATAGGCGGCGCGCAGGTAGTGCACGAACTCGAAGGTCGGCGATTTGCGGAAATTGTAGTCGATGCCGAACGGCGTGAAGTAGCCGGGCGGATGCCGGGCACGAGGCCGCATTCGAAGCGGCCGCCGAGCATCTGGTCGACGATGGCGATCTCCTCGGCGAGCCGGAGCGGATGGTGCAGCGGCACGACGAAGCCCATGGCGCCGACGCGGAGCCGCTTGGTTCGCGCGCCGCCGGCGACGGCGTAGAGCGCCGGCGACGACATCCAGCTTTCGTCGGGGCGGAAATGATGCTCGACGCAGAAGCTGTAGTCGAAGCCGAGATCGTCGCAGAGCTCAAGCTCGCGCCAGAGCTGCTCGTAGCGCTGATGCGCGGTCATGCTGGGCTTGCCCCAGACATGGGAGAAGTGAGCGAATTTCATCGAGAGGTCATTCCACTGCGGCGGGAGCATGTGTTCGGCGAGAGCCTACAGGGGCTCGCCGGCTCCCGTCACCGGGGCGGCAGTTTCTCGATGCCGGTCTGATCGAGCCGGCGAGCGCATCCTTGATGCGCACGCCCAGGATGCGCCCCTCGGGCGCGATCTCGGCGAGCGGCAGCAGCACGAAGGCGCGTTCGAGCGCGCGGGGATGCGGCAAGGTCAGCATCGGCGTGGTCCTGCGTCACGTCGTCATAGGCGATCAGGTCGATGTCGAGCGTGCGCGGGCCCCAGTGCTGCTCGCGCGAGCGGTCGCGGCCGAACTGGCGCTTCGACCGCCTGGGCGCGCTCGAGCAGCGCCGGCGGCGACAGCTCCGTCGTCGCGACGATCGCGCAATTGACGAACGGCGGCTGGTCGGTGACGCCCCAGGGCGGCGTGCGGTAGTCGGACGAGCGCGCCAGCAGCCGGATGTCGTCGCCGTCGCAGAGCGCGGCGATGGCGCGGTCGAGCGTGTCGCGGACCCGGTCCTCGCCGCCGACATTGCCGCCGAGCGCGATCACCGCCTCAGCCATGACGCTTGCGGAAGATCGACGACGCCGACGTCCTCGAAGGTGGCGGCGATCGGGGCGTGCGGCTTGTGGATGGTGACGCGGATCGGCCGAGACCTGCCGGAAGCGGTCGAGCACCGCGTCGGCGACGGCGCCGGCGGCGGCCTCGACCAGCCGGTAGCGTTTGGCGCAGAACGCCTTGCTCGCGACATCGACCACCTGGTCGTAGCCGACGGTGTCGGCGAGCTTGTCGGAGCGCGAGGCCTGCGTCAGATCGATGATCGAGCACGAGATCGAGCTTGAAGGTCTGGCCGACCTTGGCCTCGTGCTGCATCACGCCGTGATAGGCGTGCAGCGCCAGCCCACTGACGAACACCTGATCGGTCATTTGAGTGTCCCGGAGGGCGGCGGCGACGCGCAGCGCCTGGATGGTCTCGGCCACGTCGTGGGTCCGGATGATCGTGGCGCCGTTCATATAGGCCATCACATGGGCGGCAATCGAGCCGCCGATCCGGTTCATCGGCTCCGACGGCGACACCGAATTGATGAAGCGCTTGCGCGAGGCGCCGACCAGGATCGGCAGGCCGAAGTGCTTGAACTTTCCGAGCTTGGCGATCGCCTCCATGCTCTGCTCCGGGGTCTTGCCGAAGCCGATGCCCGGGATCGAGCACGATGGCGTCGCGCGGGATGCCGGCCTTGTCGGCGATGTCGAGCGAATAGTCGAAGAAGGCGTTGATGTCGGACACGATGTTGATGGTGGGCTCGGCCTTGTAGCGGTTGTGCATGATGACGACCGGCACGCCGTGCTGGCCGACCACGCGCGCCATGTTGGGATCGCGCTGCAGGCCCCAGACGTCGTTGACGATGCGCACGCCCAGGCCGAGCGCCCAGTAGGCGACCTCCGGCTTCAGCGTGTCGATCGAGACCGGCACGCCCATCTGCACCACGGCCGGCAGCACCGGCTGCAGCCGCGCCAACTCCTCCTCGAGCGTGACCGGCTTGGCGCCGCCATAGGGCCGGGTCGATTCGGCGCCGATGTCGATGATGTCGGCGCCTTCCTCGATCATCTGCCGGGCGTGCTTGAGCGCGACCTCGGGGTCGACGAACTGGCCGCCGTCGGAGAAGGAATCCGGGGTGACGTTGAGGACCCCCATGATGATGGGGCGGTTCTTGGCCAGCAGCAGGCCAAGAACGTTGGGCAGACGGGCACGCCGGGGCCGCCAATCGGCTCCCCGATCGGGCCGTCATCGTCAGGCGAATCTGTCGCCCCCGTCATCGTCATGGCGGGTCGCTTTGCGCGCGGCGCGCCGCACTGTCAAGCGCTGGATGGAAGCGGCTGCGGAGGACGGCTCAGTAGGTGATCTTGAGCTGCAGCCGCTTGGCCTGGTCGATCCAGCGCTCGACGGCGCGGTCGGACGGCAGCACGCGGGCAAGCTTGCGCTTGGCATTGGCCTCGGCCATGGCGCGGGCGAGCTTGGCCGGGTTGCGGTACTTCAGTTCCTTGACCGTATCGACGCCGGCGGCCTGCAACAGGCCGGCGTAGTCCGCGCCGATGCCCTTGATCCGCATCCGGTCGGCGGTGTTGGCCCAGCTCAGGATGCGCTTTTCGTCGAGGCCGGTCTTTTCGGCCAGGCGCTTTCGCTCCTTCGGGCCCTTTCGCCGCATCGAGCAGGCGCGTCGTGGTGCGGATGCCGGCCGGCTTCAGCCGGTCGGCGACGTCCGGCCCGATGCCTGAAATTTCGCTGACGGGATAGGTCATCGCGCAGCGCCCATCAAACGAACTGGCCGAGGCCGGGGATCGAGCCGACGATCTCGCCGACGGTGTCTTCGCCCACCTTCTCGCGGGCATAGGCGATGATCTCGCGGGTGACGCCCTGCATCTGATCCATGTCGAGGCCTGCGGCCATCAGCTTGGTGCCGACGCCCATGATGCCACCCATGCCAAAGCCTCCCTCACTCGCGGCCGCCTGCATGGCGGCCTCCGCACCGGGCATCTGGTTGATGAGCGCTTGAACCTTGTCGGAAGGACCTTCCTTGAGAAGGAAAGCCAGAATGATTCCAACCGCTTTCTCGGCCACGCCCCGATCGACGCCAACCTTGGCGACAAGACGATCGAGAAGTTCGTCCATGGCCCCACGCCCTCAACCGCACTCACTGGCGGATTGCCTCAATCATTAGCACCGGAACGCAGGAACACAATGGGTTCGCGGCGATGCCGGTCGCTGCGACCGGCGGTCGCACCGAATTCATTTTCCCAGCGTTGCGCGAAGGTCACAATGCGAATTTCGCTCGAATTGAAGCCATGCAGTGCGTCCGCGCGCAAGGATCGTGGCGAACGTTCTCGCTGTCGCGTCGTGGAAATCGTAATCGCGCGCGCAGGTCGCATCGCGATGCGAAGATTGCAATGCGCGGCTGAAAATCTTTCGGAATAGAAACGAGCGGCACGTCACGCTATGCGAATGATGAAACGCCTCGCTTGACCACGCAGCCGTAAAATTATTTCGCGTCTTTCGCCACTGACGACAGGAGCCGAAATGTTGCGGCAGCACGGCGTTGCACAGCGCGCCTGCTCATCGAACGGCGCTGCGCGAGCGTCGAGCGGCGTTGACGCATGCCGGGCATGGCACGGCCGTCTGGATGGCCCCGCGAAAGTCCCCGCTGGTCCTGGGCTTTTCGCGGCGGTGCCAGGGCAGGGTGGCGCTAAAATTTCCTCAAGCTTGGCCAATGGGATGGTAGCCGGCTTCCGGGGCTTGCCGAAGGCCCGCCCGGTTCTGCTATGAGTGAGCCGGCCAGCGCTTTTTCTTCGGAGTTTTTCATGAGCCAACTCGACGCGGTGTTGAAGCGGATCGATCGCGATCTCGACGCGAGCCTCGATCGCCTGTTCGCGCTGTTGCGCATCCAGTCGGTCTCGACCGATCCGGCCTACAAGGATTCCTGCCGCGCCGCCGCCGAGTTCGTCGCGGCCGATCTGAACAGCATCGGCTTCGCCGCCGAGGTGCGCGCCGACGCAAGGCCATCCGATCGTGATCGGAAAATCCGGTCAACGGAAAAGCGAACGGCAAGCCGCGGGTTCTGTTCTACGGTCACTACGACGTGCAGCCGGTCGATCCGCTCAACGAGTGGACCCATCCGCCGTTCGAGCCGCGGCTCGAGACCCTGCCGGACGGCCGAAAAATAATTGTCGCCCGCGGCGCCTGCGACGATAAGGGGCAGGCTATGACTTTCGTCGAAGCCTGCCGCGCCTACAAGGCGGTGACCGGCGCGCTGCCGCTGCCGATCACCATGATGATCGAGGGCGAGGAGGAGTGCGGCTCGAAGAACCTGTTTGGTTTCGTCCGTGACAATGCCGACGAGTTCAAGCTCGACCTCGCGCTGATCTGCGACACCAGCATGTGGGATCAGAAGACGCCGGCGATCACCACGTCGCTGCGCGGCCTGGTCTACGAGGAGATCCGGCTGACCTGCGCCGACCGCGACCTGCATTCCGGGCTGTTCGGCGGCGCCGCGCAGAACCCGTTGCGGGTGCTTGAGCAAAATTCTTGCTGCGATGCACGACGACAACGGCCGCGTCACCATCCCGGGCTTCTACGACGGCGTCCCGGAACTGCCGGCCGAGGTCAAGGCCGACCTCAAGGGCCTCAATCTCACGGCGGAGAAATTCCTCGGTCAGGTCGGGCTGAAGGTCCCGGCCGGCGAGAAGGACCGCATGCTGATCGAGCAGATCGCCACCCGGCCGACCGCCGAGATCAACGGCGTCATCGGCGGCTACACCGGGGAGGGGGCGAAGACCGTCATCCCGGGCAAGGCGCTCGGCAAGGTGTCGTTCCGCCTGGTGGGACAGCAGGACCCGAAGAAGATGCGCGAGGCGTTCCGCGCCTTCGTCAAGGCGCGGCTGCCGGTCGATTGCACGGTGGAGTTCGCCAATTTCGCCGACTCTCCGGCGATCCAGCTGCCGTTCGACAATCCGTCGCTCGACAAGGCGCGGGCGGCGCTGCAGGCCGAATGGGGCAAGAAGACCATCATGATGGGCGCCGGCGGCTCGATCCCGATCGTCGGCGATTTCAAGAGCGTGCTCGGCATGGATTCGCTGATGGTCGGCTTCGCCCTCGACGACGACCGGGTGCATTCGCCGAACGAGAAGTTCGACCTGACCTCATTCCACAAGGGCATCCGGAGCTGGGCGCGCATTTTGGACGCGTTGGCGGCGTAGGAGCTGTCCGGGGCGGCCTTTAAACGGCTTCAACGGTTTTGACGGACGTTTGTAGCCAACTCGTGGCGTGAGGCGTGCGTGTTCAAACGGCTGACCATTCTGGCATGCGTCCTGGCCTTCGGGCTGATGGTCGGCGGCTGCTCGAAATGCGGCTTCTGGTGGGACGAGTGGGGCAACCCCCCGCCCAAATCCTGCAAGGGCGACTGGCCGAACAACTGACGTAGGTCCGTCGTCAGACCTTGGCCGACAGCAAGCCGGTCAGGCTCGACACCATCGCCGCCGGCGGGAAATCCGGATATTCGTCCGGCGCCTTGGCGCGGTTGACCCAGATCGTGCGAAAGCCGAATGCGGTGGCGCCGAAGGCATCCCAGCGGTTCGACGACACGAACACCACGTCGGCCGGCTGGCAGGAGAATTCCCGGGTGACCAGCGCATAGACCTCGGGGCGCGGCTTGAACATCTTGACCGTGTCGACCGAGAGCACGGCGTCGAGCACGGCCTTGAGGCCGGCCGCCTCGACCGCCGAGCCGACCATCGCCGGCGAGCCGTTGGTCAGGATGGCGGTGCGCTCGCCGCGGCTCTTCAATTCGCGCAGCACGTGCCAGCGCGTCGGGATAAGCGTCGAGCTTCAGATAGGCGTTGAGCAGATCGTCGCGGAGCTTGCGGTCGACCGACGGAAACCGCTCGAAGCAGATAATCCAGCGCCCGCTGGGTCAGCGTCCAGAATTCGACGTAGCGGCCGGCGAGCGTGTGGGTCCAGGTGTATTCGATCTGCTTCTGCCGCCAGACCTCGGAGAACAGCCGCGGCATCGGGTCCGGCCGCCGCGTGATGGCGGCTGACGGCGGCGTGGAAATCGAACAGGGTGCCGTAGGCGTCGAACACGTAAGGCATCGAATGGCTCCGATCAGAATTTTCATAAGCGGGCCGCAATCGGCCGGTTTATCCTGCTGGACGGTAGCATTCCGGAGGTAGCTCATGGCGGACTGGTCGCAGACCTGGACCTTCTTCGACGGCGAATGGCGGGAGGGCAACGTGCCGCTGTGGGGCGCGCGCACCCATGCCATCTGGCTCGGCTCCTCGGTGTTCGACGGCGCGCGCATCTTCGAGGGCACCGCGCCCGACCTCGACCTGCACTGCGCCCGCGTCAATGCCTCGGCCAAGACCATGTTTCTCAAGCCCATCGTCTCGCCGCGAGGAATGGATCGGGCTGACCCGCGAGGGCATGAAGAAATTTCGCCGCCGGCACCACGCTCTACGTGCGGCCGATGTATTGGGCGGAGCGGGCCGGGCCGATGGCGCTGCCGGGCGATCCGGAATCGACCCGCTTCGCGCTGACGCTCTACGACGCGCCGATGCGCAAGCCCGATGGCTTCTCGGTCACGCTGTCGCCGTTCAAGCGGCCGACCATCGAATACGCGCCGGTCGACGCCAAGGCCGGCTGCCTCTATCCGAACAACGCGCGCGCCATGTTCGAGGCGAAATCGCGCGGCTTCGACAACTGCCTGGTCTGCGACATGCTGGGCAACGTCGCCGAGCTTGCCAACTCCAACGTGTTCATGGGCAAGGACGGCGTGGTGTTCACGCCGGTGCCGAACGGCACCTTCCTCAACGGCATCACCCGCCAGCGCGTCATCGAGCTGCTGCGCGAGCGCGGGCATCTCGGTGGTCGAGAGCCGTGCTGCGCTATGCCGACTTCGAGGCGGCCGATGAAATCTTCGCCACCGGCAACGCCTCCAAGGTGCTGCCGGTCACCCGGATCGGCGAGCGCGCCTTGCAGCCGGGCCCGCTCTACCGCAAGGCGCGCGAGCTCTACTGGGCCTTTGCGCATGGTTCGTGAAGACATGGCGTTGCGGCTGCCGCGGGCGTTGACGTTTGTTGGTGGTGCTGCTGGTGCGGCGGCTGCCGCGCACGCGCAGGACCAGCAGAGCCCTGAGCAGGACGACGCAGTCCAGCGCGTCTACGCCACGATCGAGCCTCGCATCCGCGCCGAATATGAATTATCAATTGGCGTGGGTTGGCGCGGCAGGTGCTGGGACTCGGGGGCGCCTGCGAGCAAGATCGAGTTGTTTCAAGAAGCGGGTGAAGATGCTGACCTACAACCGGGCGGCGCTGATCGCTTATTGCGTCGGCCGATGCCGAGCGCGACCGCCCGCCCACCGCCGTGCCGGTGCCGTGGCAGAACAATCTGCTGCTCACCACCTGCGTCGATGAAAAGGTCGGCCAGTTGCAGAAATTTTCCCAGCTCGCGGCCTATGCCGATTTCTTCTTTCCCGAGCGGATCGAGGAATGCGGCGAGCGGTCGCGGCTGCCCGAGCGCGAGAAGGTGCTGCCGCCTTACGCCTTCCTTCTGATGGAACAGCCGAAGCTCTACGATTTCGCCCGCTACAACGAGTGCCTGATGAAGCAGCTAATCCGGCTTCACCGGCGGCTCGGTGAACAGGCTGCCAATCGTTGCGGCCGCGGATGTCGTAGGCGCGCGCGAAGCTGACGCCGTCGCGCACGATGTCGACCAGGAGCGGCGCGTCGAGCCTGCGCGCAATAGAACGTGCCGAGCATCAGCGCGAAGTCGGCGCCGTTCGGATCCCAGGTCGGCTCGAACTGGTCGCCGAGCGCGATCCGCGCCGGCGGATGCGGGCCGCACACCGCGATCTTCCATTTGCCGCCGGCGGGCGGCGTCTCGCCGCGGGCGGCGAGCTTGTCGCGAAGCTCCTGCGCCGGCCTGCTTGAAGGCGAGGCCCCAGTAGTCGAGCATGAAGCGCGACTGCGCGCCGCGCACGCCGCCGGCGATGTGGTTGAAGGAGACATATTCGTAGGGATGCAGCCGCACCATGCCGATCGCCGGCAGCGCCACGCCCGCGGCGAAGATCAACGCGAGCGCGGCCAGCGCCGCGCGGCTGACCGGGGCCGCCCGCTCCGCGATCCAGTTCACGATCCACGCACCCGCCAGCCCGCCGGCGACCGCGAGCGGCGGCAGCACGAAGACGAAATGCCGGATGCCGTTGTACATCGCCGGGCGGGTGAGGACGGTCGCGGCGATCGGCAGGATCGCGGCGAGCGCCACGGCGAAATGGACCGCGCGCGTCGCGCGGCGTTGAACGCGTGCGGAACGCGGCGACGAGCATGCCCAGCAGGCCGATGCTGCCGACGTCAGCAGCAGAAGCTCGGGAAGCTTGAGGCCGAGCAAGGTCGGCACATAGCTGCGCGGCATGTCCGGCGGCTCGAGCAGCATGCCGTCGAACAACTCGCGCCACGGCTTCTCGAAGAAATGCGAGAAGATCTCGATGGCCGTGATCGGATTGAGCGGATTGACCACGCCCCACGGCCAGATCAGCGCCATCACCGCATAGGCCAGGATGCGCGCTCGGGATCAGCGCGAGCAACAGCACGGCCGAGCCGGCTGGCCCGCCGCGCTGCTGCCGTCGGCGTGCGCCTCGATCGCGAACAGCAGCGCCAGCGCGCCGAGCGCTTCGATCACGCCGAAGCCCGCCATGATGCGCGAGCCGATCGACAGGCCGAAGCCCAGGCCGACGATGAACGAGCGTGGTCGGGCGAAGGCCGTGGATATTGCTCGAGCAGGCGGACGAGGCCGAGCAGGAACAGCGCCATCGCCGCGGCGAACGGCGCGTCCTTCGGGTTCATGAACATGTGCCCGTAGTAGAGCGGACAGGCGGCGAGCAGCACGAGCGCGAGCAGGCCGGCGAGCGGCCCGCCGATCCGGCGGCCGATCCGCCAGGTGATGGCGAGGCCGGCAATGCCGACCGCGGCGCCGAGCAGCCGCCGCGTTTCGAACAGATCGAACGGCAGCATCTTGGCGAGCAGCGCCGCCGCCATGTCGAAGCCGCCGCCGTAGAGATAGAGATTGACGAAGGAGAGCGCGCGGGTGTCGTGGAAGCCCGACGAATACAGCGACAGCAGCAGATCGCCGTATTGCGCGTGGGTGTAGTCGTCCCAGCCGAGCCCGTAATCGCGGAAGGTCAGCGCGGCGATCAGCGCCAGCACCGCGAGCGCGGCGACGGCAAGCCGGTCGGGCCAGCGGCTTTGCAATCGGCGATTGCGAGCGACGGATCGTTCCATGCAGCGATTTAAGTCGCGGGCGGTTGCACGGCAAATGCAAAGCGGGGCCTTGCGGCCCCGCCCGTCATGATGCTTGCGACACGCCGAAGAGTTACTTGCTGGCGGCCTGGAACATCTCGTTGACGTAGTCCCAGTTGATCAGGTTTTCCCAGAACGCCTTGAGATAGGCCGGCCGGCGCGTTGCGGTGGTCGATGTAATAGGAGTGCTCCCAGACGTCGCAGCCGAGGATCGGCTTGCCGCCGTGCACCAGCGGGTTCTCGCCGTTCGCGGTCTTGGTGATGGCGAGCTTGCCGTCCTTCACCGCGATCCAGCACCAGCCGGAGCCGAACTGGGTGACGCCGGCCTGGATGAAGTCTTCCTTGGCCTTGGCGACGCCGCCGAGATCGCTGTCGATCTTGGCCTTGAGCGCGCCGGGGATCTTGTCGCCGCCGCCCTGCGGCTTCATCCACTTCCAGAAGTGCAGGTGGTTGTAGTGCTGGGCGGCGTTGTTGAAGAGGCCGGCGTTCTTGCCGAACGAGCCCTTCACCACCTCTTCCAGCGGCTTGTTCTCCCACTCGGTGCCCTTGAGCAGGTTGTTGCCGTTGGTGACGTAGGCCTGGTGGTGCTTGTCGTGGTGGTACTCCAGCGTCTCCTTCGACATGTGGGGGGCAAGCGCGTCGTGGGAGTACGGCAGGGTGGGCAGCTCGAACGGCATCGGACTTCTCCTGCGGATACGAAACGGCGGGGATGCAATGAACTCGGGTGCAACGGGCACCCGGCAGCGGAAGTTCCTTTAATTAGGCCGCGCCGCGGGCGAGGGCAACGCCTGCAGAGGCGATTTGGCGGCGGTTCTGATGGCCGGGCGGCGCAAGCCCGAACCGGTAGCCCGGGTGTCAATGGACGCGACCAGAGCGGCGTCCAAACAGCGTTAATCAATCGTAGATTTGCTGCGGCTATATCAAGGCAGGTTCTTGCGGATGACCCGGAAGGCCGTCACAATTTGGTAACCAATGTGGCTGCCGCCCGCGTACTGGTAGGGGACGGAGACCCGATGACTTTCGTTTTGCTGGCTGTCGGCCTCATGGCCGACCGCCGTCGGCTTGGTAACGATCGGATTTGGTATTCCGATCAATGCCTTCAGCCTGGGCAACACGCTCATCATTTCGGGCACGATCGCGGTCGCGAGCGGCCTGATCCTGATCGGACTGGCGCTGGTGCTGGGCCAGTTGCGGCGGATCGCCGAGACGCTCCGGGCCAAGCCAATGCCGCGCCAGGCTGCAGCCGAATCGGTCGAAGCGGCCCGCACGTTGCGGCGCCCCATGTTGCAGCGCCAACGGCGCCCGCGCACTTCCAGCCGCCGATGCCCGAGCCGATGGCGCTCGAGCCGCCGCCGTCGCCGCGAATGCCCGAGCCGCGCGCGCCGGAGCCGCGTTTCCCCGCCACCGCAAGCGAGCCGCCCGGTCCGCTCGATTGGCTGCGCGCCAAATCCAAGCCAGGCGCCGCGGCCATGCCCGCGGTCGCCGCCGCCGCTGCCCATGGTCGAGCCGCCGATGGTCGAACTGACCGACGAAGCGCCGCTGTCGCCGCGCCCGCCGCAGCGGCCGGCGATGCCGCCCGCGGTCGAGCCCGCGCTCGAACCGAAGGTCTGGTCGCCGAACCGCGATGCCGGTCCGCTGGAGCCGCGCCTCGCGCCGCGCGTCCGAGCAGCCGATGCCGCGCGCGACGCCGCAGGTCGAGCCGCCGAAGGACAAGGAGCGCTTCGATCTGGTGTGGCCGGACCGCGGCAGTGCGCCGGCGGTGCCGAGCCGAGCCCAAGGTCGAGGCCAGGGCTGAGCCCGACGTTGAACCTCAAATCGAAGCCGAGCCGGCGCTCGAAATGCCGCTGCCGCCGATTCCGGCGCGCCCGCGCGAGACGAGGCCCGCGACCGAACGGCGCATGCCCGAGATGCCGCGCAAGCCGATGCGAGCGGGGCCCGGCGATCCTCAAGTCCGGTGTCATCGATGGCATGCCCTATACGCTCTATGCCGACGGCTCGATCGAAGCGCAATTGCCGCAGGGCATGGTGAAATTCGCCTCGGTCGATGCGTTGCGCGCGCATCTCGAAAAGCAGAGCTGAGCCACCTTTCAGATCACGGAATACAACGCCGGCTCCGCAGGAGCCGGCGTTGTTGCTTGTGCGACGAACGCTCGCAACGGCGAAGGCCGGCACGCCAAGTTCTGTCTGGAATATTGGCGAACTTCAATATTCGTGGCGTTTTGTACCCTGGGCTTCACGTCGCCTGTTCTTGCGCGGACTCAGCAGACATTCTATAATTTCTTGAAATTGTGCATTCGATTCGCTCTGACGTGCGATTGCGCCAAGATCGAACCAAGCAATAGGGCAGCTATTGTCATGGGCGACGCGCCGGACACCACCGAACTACATCGGTCTGACGGCTGAGATCGTCTCGGCCTATGTCAGCAACAACACGGTGGCGTCGGCCGATATACCGGCGCTGATCAATCAGGTTCACAGCGCGCTGCTGCGGGTGTCGAGCGGGGAGGCGCAGTCGCCATCCGAGCCGCTGAAGCCGGCGGTGCCGATCAAGAGGTCGATCAATCCGGACTTCATCGTCTGTCTGGAGGACGGCAAGAAGTTCAAATCGCTCAAGCGCCATCTGCGCACGCAGTACAACATGACGCCCGAGCAATACCGGGAGAAATGGGGTCTGCCGCCGGACTATCCGATGGTGGCGCCGAACTATGCCGCCGCGCGCTCGCAGCTGGCCAAGCAGATGGGGCTCGGCCAGCAGCGCCGCCGCCGGCGTTAGGCCTCGCGGCGCGCGGGGCGACGGCCCTAATTTTTTCGGATATAATTCCTAATATCTGTGGACAACTTTCGGCGGCTTTTGCCGCCAAGGTTGGATTTTACCTGTTGTATCAATGTGTTAAGAACAAATGAGGAACTTATCCCCGCGCTCCCAGGATCGGCGATCATCTAGGCACGATGTATCTCGCCCATGTCACGTTCGGCCTGAACTACAGCGAGGTTGCGCGCGGTTTCGGACGCGACCGCACCACCGCCG
This sequence comes from uncultured Alphaproteobacteria bacterium, assembly GCA_963785665.1. Lineage (GTDB taxonomy): Bacteria > Pseudomonadota > Alphaproteobacteria > Rhizobiales > Xanthobacteraceae > Z2-YC6860. The sequence continues at coordinate 250,720 of CAWAWF010000001.1, read as the reverse complement.
CCTACGCCTGCCAGTTGATCGAGGAACGGCGCGACGATCCCGCCATCGATGCCGTGCTGGGCTCGCTCGAGCATGCCTGCGGCGCGCTTCGCCGCAGGCTCAGCGCTCCGGTGCAGCAATGAGCGCGCCGAAGGCGGGCGCCGCGCGTGGCGACATCGATCCGTTGCGCGCGCAGCATCTGGAGCTCGGACGGCGCCAGATCCGCGACGACAGCGGGTTTTGCGATGTCACCGTCGACGAGGCGGAAAGCCCGCTCGCCTGGCTCGCGCGGCGCAAGGGCCGCGACGGCCGCGCGCTGATCGAGCCGGTGCAACTGCTCGCCGGCGAGCGGCTGCGCGCCGAGTTCACCCGCGCGCATCTGATGCCGCGCATCACCTCGAACTGGAGCGCCGTCGGTCGCCACCGGCGCCGCGCGGCGCATCGCCGGCGACCTTCACCGAGACGGTGATCGGCGCGCGGCAGCGGGTGCGGGCGGCGCTCGACGCGGTCGGGCCGGAGTTCTCCGGGCTGCTGGTCGACGTCTGCTGCTTCCTCAAGCGCCTCGAAGAGGTCGAGACGCGAGCGGAGCTGGCCGCCGCGCTCGGCCAAGGTGGTGCTGCAACTCGGCCTCGACCGGCTGGCGCGGCACTACGGGCTGCATGGCGAGGGCCAGCGGCAAGGCGCGGGCCGCGGTGCGGACGTGGCTCGCGGAGGATGCGGAGTTTATCGGTGAGCGCCGGAGATGCGGCGTGATCAGTTCACCGCCGCGAGCGCCGTGTTGGCGTCGCGGCGGATGCGATCGACCATGGAGCGGAAGCCGTTCGAGCGCTGCGGGGTGAGATGCTCGCGCAAGCCCGAGCTTCTCGAACAGCGCGACGGCGTCGGTCGAGAGGATGTCCTTGGCGCCCTTGCCGGAGTACAGCGCAAACAGCACCGCGATCAGGCCGCGCACGATATGGGCGTCGCTGTCGCCGTCGAAGCTCAGCATCGGGCCGGCGCCGCCGTTCGGCTTGACCGAGGTGGAAAGCCACACCTGGCTGGCGCAGCCCCGCACCTTGTTGGCGTCGTTGCGGGCGTCCTCCGGCAGCGGCGGCAGCGTGCGGCCGAGCTCGATCAGATAGCGGTAGCGGTCGTCCCACTCCTCCAGCAGATCGAAATTCTCGATGATCTCGGCGATCGACGGCTGTGGTCCATGCCCTTTATATAGGGCGGCGACCGCGCGGGTCGAAGGAAAACGGCGATCGAATCAGGCCTTGCGGTGCGGCGCCTTGCGCGGCAGCGGCACGGTCTCCGTGCGGACCGGCAGCGGACCTTGCCAGGCCGGCTCGAGGTCGCTGGCCTTCAGCGTGCTCTGTGAGCCCGGGCGAGGCGGGGACGGTGCGAACTGCCGCCGCGAGCTTGGGGCCTGCATTGGACGCCGACTTTGGATTTGCTCACCGAGCCGGTCTCGCTGCCGTGCGAGGCGTGATCGTTGAGGAAGTCGTAGACCATCCTGGCGCCGGCCTGCGCGCGCTGGCCGATCGCGACCGCGGTCTGCGCGCCGACCACGCAGGCATCCGGCTGCCGCTCGCAGAAGCTGCTCATGTCGGACACCGCCGCGCTCGCGGCGACCACCGCGTCGGTGGCGCCGACCTTGGCCTGCGCGCTTTGCTGCGCGCCGCCGCCCGAGGGCAGCAACGCCAGCACGATGGTGAGCCAGAACGCAACCCGCAACAAAAAGAACATGACGCCCCGTGTCCCTGTTCAATGTCCTTCCGGCGTCGCCTGAGGGACGCCGTGGGCGGCTGTTGTCGATTTCGCCGCATGACACACGCTAGCAGACGGGGCTTGAAGAGGCTGTTCGGGTTTTTGCGCACATTCGAAGCGAATGAGCCGGGAATTTTCGGCGAATTCGAACGGTTTGCTGAAGGATTTATTGACGTTGGAAACCCCAGATTTTCTGCCGGTTCGCGCCGTCCCATAACGGGGCGAAGCGCGTGCGGCAGCCGCGCTTCAACTTGGCTGTTCACCATGAGTAGCCGCACGTGGCGCGATCCGATGCAGGCTCCGGTTTCGACCTTAGCATTCGTTTAAGTGGCCTCTGACACGATCCCGCAATAAGCAGGGGAGCGCGTCCGCAGAAGACGGACGTGCGTTGACAACGTGGGCCTGCTCAAGCCGATCCGCGACTATGTCGATACGCTGGTGCATCCGTCGGCGCTGAACGACGCGCTGACCGCGTCGCGTCATCGCGCGTTCATCGCGCCGCGGCTGCTCGGCAGCGTGGTGGCGCTCGCGGCGTTTCCGATCTACATCGTCGTGCGCGGCGTGCCGAGCAGCGCTTGAAGTGCTGGTGTTCGCCTGGCTGGTGCTGCCGATCCTCACCGCCTATTACCTGTCGCGCACCGGGCAATACGAAAGCGCGCACGTGCTCTCCTCGCTGGCGCTGACCGGCCTGGTCACCGCGGTCGCTGCCGAAACCGGCGGCATCGCCTCGTTCGCCGCGATCTGGCTCGTGGTGGTGCCGCTCGAGGCCGCGCTGTCGGCGTCGCGCCGCGTCGTCGCGCTGGCCTCGACCTTCGCGCTGGTCGCGGCGGGGCTTCTGCATCTGCTCGGCACTCAGGCCATGCTGCCGCCGGCCGACGCGTCGGAGGCCGGCACGCTTGGCGGCGCTCGGCATCGTCTCGGCGGCGCTCTATGCCACCGGGCTCGCGCTCGGCGCCGAGTCGCTCGCGCGGACGAGCTTCTGGCTGCTCTACGCCGAGGAGGACCGCTATCGCCTGCTGGCGCGCAACATGACCGACGTCATCACCCGGCATGGCCGGAACGGCGCGGTGCTGTTCGTCTCGCCGGCGGCCGAGACGCTGTTCGGCGCCAAGGTGAGCGAGCTGCACGGCCATCATCTGTTCGACCGCGTGCATGTCACCGACCGGCCGGCCTATCTGACGGCGCTGGCCGATGCGGCGGCCTTGGGGAGGCGCGCTCGGTGGAATTCCGGGTGCGGCGCGAGCGCGCCGAGGATGGCGCGGCGAGTTCGCCGGCCACGCAGTTCATCTGGGTCGAGATGCGCTGCCGGAGGCTCGATTGCGCCAGCAGCGAGGTCGGCGAGCCCGAAGTGGTCGCGGTGATGCGCGACGTCACCGAGCGCAAGGTCCAGGAGCAGGCGCTCGATCGCGCCCGCGCCGAGGCCGATCACGCCAACGCCGCCAAGGTCAAGTTCCTCGCCAACATGAGCCATGAGCTGCGCACGCCGCTCAACGCCATCATCGGCTTCTCCGACATGCTGACGAACGAGGAGCGGATGCGGCTCGATGGCGCGCGGCGCCAGGAATACGCCAAGCTCATCAACGATTCCGGCACGCACCTGCTCTCGGTCGTCAACGGCATCCTCGACATGTCGAAGATGGAAACCGGCGATTTCGAGATCGCGCCGGAGCCGTTCGCGCCGGCCCAGGTGATCGGCAATTGCTGCGACATCCTGGCGCTCAAGGCGCGCGAGTGCGGCCTCGATCTGATCGATGCGGCTTGCCGCCGATCTGCCGGACATCACGGCGGACAAGCGCGCGTTCAAGCAGATCCTGCTCAACCTGATGTCCAACGCGGTGAAATTCACCGATCGCGGCGGCCGCGTCACCGTCGACCGCGACGCTCGATGGCCGCCGACATCGTGGTTGCGGTCGAGGACACCGGCGTCGGCATCAGCGCCGACGATCTGCCGCGCGTCGGCCGGCCGTTCTTCCAGGCGCGCGGCGCCTACGACCGCCGCCATGACGGCACCGGGCTCGGGCTTTCGATCGTGCAGGGCCTGGTGGCGCTGCACGGCGGCGAGGTGAAGATCGCGAGCCGGCTCGGCGAGGGCACGCGCGTCACGCGTGCGGCTGCCGCATCAATTGCGAAGCGCGCTGCGCGCCGGCGCGCAAGCCTCTCGAACGTGGCGCATCCGTCGTTCGATCGGGTGGTCGAGGCGGCAGAAGCTCTAATCAAGAAAACAGCGTGAGGCGTTCCGTGCGAGCAGCAACAGCGCGATTGGATGACGACGAGTTCAGCGGCCGCTCCGTGGGGCGGCTTGCCGCTGATGATCTTGGCGGCGTGCTGGCGAGTGCTGCGGCGCCGGCCGCGCGATTCGATGGCGGCCGCCGTCGCGGGCTTGGCGGCGCTCGCGATCCTGGTCAACGCGCTGTTCCTGCAATCGGGGCCGCACCCGGCGCCGATCTTCGCCAACAAGCGCGCCGCCGGTCGCGGTGCCGCTGACCGGGCCCTGCCGCGGCGCTGGCCCAGCACAAGGCGGAAGCTGGCGCGGCCGCGCTCGGACATGGTGGCCGACATCCAGCGCGAGCTCACTGCGCCACGGCTTCTATGACGGCGCGGCCGACGGCGTCTATGGTCCGAAGACCGATGCCGCGATCCGCGACTTCGAGCAGGCGGCGGGCTTGCGCCCCTCGGCCGAGCCGAACGACATGCTGCTCGCCTCGATCGCGCGCTCGGCCATCAAGGCGCAGCCGGTCGCGATCCAGCGCAACGATCCGATCGCGGCGCTGCTGGCGCCGAGCGCCCGGATCGTCGCGGTGCAGCGCGCGCTGACCGATTTCGGCTATGGCCCGGTGAAGCCGACCGGCATCTATGACACCGAGACCCGGGCCGCCATCGAGCGCTTCGAGAAGGCGCGGCGGCGGCCGGTGACCGGCCAGATCTCCGACCAGCTGGTGCGCGACCTTGCGACGCTGACCGGCCGGCCGCTGGAGTAAGCCGGCCCGTCGTCGTGGTAAGACCCCGGTCAGGGTCGTCATGCGTCTCAAATCCGGCATATGGGTCGCGGCCTACATCCGCCGCTGCCAGGTCGAAGGCGCGCAGGCCGTGCTGCGCCGGCGCGGCGCCGAGGAGGCCGGCGCGGTGTTCATCAAGATGTCGAAGCTCGACGGCACCGCCGAGGTGTATGGCCCGGCGCCGCAAAGCAGCTTCGACGAGGCGCGGCCGGCCGACCGCGCCTTCATCCGGAGCCTGAAGACGGAAGGTGCGAGCGAGGCCGACGCGGAGGCCTATCTGGCGCGCCAGATCAAGTTCGATCCCGATGTCTGGATCGTCGAGGTCGAGGACCGCGCCGGCCGCAATTTCCTCGACAGCGTGGTGGCGTGAGCGCCTGCGCTAAGCGCTCTCGGCCTTCGCCTGCGCGTGGCTCGTCCCAGCGAATCTTCGGCCGCGACACCGGCAGCGCTTCGGTGCGGTGGCGCTCGCGCGTTTTCGTCGTGCCAGTATTGCGGCTGATGGCCGGCGGCCGGCCGTGCCGGACTTTTGTGGTCGGCCGGATGGCCGCCCGCCAGATCGCGACCAGGCGCAGCGCCGCACTCGGTCTCGATCTCCTCGTGCAGCAGCGCCAGCTCGTAGACCCGCTGCACCGACTGGCTGATCGCCGGATTGAGGCACAGCAGGATCCGCTGCAGCACCGACGGCCGGCATGCCGAGCGCCACCGCCGCGACCACGATCGGCTCGCCCGACTGGTCCTCGTAGCATGCCGGCGCGCCTGCGCGCGCGAAATGCCGAGCATGCGCTCGAGCTCGCGGGCGAACAGCTCGCTGTTGTGGCCGAGCGCTGCGGCCTCCAGGCGGTTGCTCGCCTCGCTTGGCGACGGCGGGCGCAATCGGCGCGGCCGGCGGCAGCGGGGCGTAGGGCAGATTGAGCAGGATCAGCCGCCGCTCTTCGGCGCTCGGCGGCAAAGAACAGCTCGCTCAGCTCGTCGGCCGGCGTCGGCCTGGTCTTCGGGTTCGACATACGCTGCTTCGGGTGCTTCGGGTTCCTTGACGGTGATGAGTTCCTTCAGCAGGCGCTGCCGAACCTTGGCCGGGGCGGGGGGATAGCCTGCGATCTTGTCGGCGACGATGGCGCGGGTCTTGGCGTCGACCAGATCGATCAGCCGCAGCGCAAGCTCGGTGAAGTGCTTCTCCTCCTGCTCGGTGTGCGCTGGGCTTCTGCACATAGAGATCGGTCATCACCCGCAGCAGCGTCGGGCGGATGTCGACGCCGTCGCGGTTGCCGAGCTCGACCAGGCCGTTGAGATTGGGAGGGGTTGCGCGCTTCGGTCATGGGTGCACGAACGTCACGGTGCGCGAAATGCGCATGTGTCCGAAGGTTAGCGCCACCTCCGTTAGCGAACCGTTAACCATGCCGGTCCTTAATTGGTGGTACGGACCGATCGGCGGGCGGCGCAGAAGCCCGCGCCCGGTGTCCGGGGAGAGGGGCATGGGAATCATCGTGCAATTTCCAGACGGGCATCGCCCGCTGAGCGGCGGCCGTTATGTCGACGCCAATTCCGAGCCGGCCAGCGTGATCATCCTTCCGGTGGTGCGGATCGAGCGCAATCCCGATCAGCCGTCCGATGGACTGGACGGCGGCAGCTAGCGCGACACCGGGCCGGCGGCGCCGCCGGCGCCGTTCGCGTTCGTGAGCGGCGGCCGTCCAGCGGACATCATGACGGGCCGGTTGCGATGGTTCGCGGCGGCTGCGGCGCTTCGGTCTGCTGGCGGGCTGCGGCACCAACGGCGATTTCGGCCGGGTGCGGCCGTCCTGGTCAGCGACGACACCCACGCCTGGATGGGCCCGGCCGCGGCGCGCGGGCCTGCCACCGATCTGGCGTGGAATCATCAGCTCACCGACGAAGAGCGCACGCTGCGCGATCTTGCCTATCCGCTGATCGAGCCGCCATACGATCGCAACAAGTGGTACAGCGTGGTCGGCGAGGTGGGCGCCGGCAGCCGGCCTTGGCCTTATCCCGATCGCACGGCCTATGCGTCGCGGCTGTTCACCACCGCCTATCGTTCGCAGACGGCGCGCTACAACCGGCTGATCGAAGACATCCGCAACGACGTCATCCGGATCGATCCGTTCTTCAGCTCCGCCCGCTACGTCCTCGAGATGGACAAGAAGCGCGAGAAGGCGCTCGACTATGTCCACGGGTCTGACCGACGAAGAGCGCGACAACACGTTTCAACGCATCGCCGAGAACCGCAACATCGTGCTGTGGGTGCAGGGATCGCTTCACGAGCGAGTGCGATCGTACCGGCTCGCGCTGGAGCGCATGGTGATCGCGGCGCCGTCGCCGCTGGCGGTCGAGGCCGAGCGGGCGCTGACGCTGCTGCAGCAGCAGATCAACGGTTACGGCGCCTGACGGCTCTGGATGCCCCGGCATGGGCGTCGCGCCACCACCCCCAATTGATGCCGGTCGGATGAAGGTGGGATAATTCGCCGCGCGCGTGTCGCGATACGCGGGCACGACGCCTGCAACCTCGCCACATTCACCTTGGAGGAGCCATGCGCGATTCGAAATCACATCACCTTCGACCGACGCTGATCATTTTGACGACGCTGGTTTTGAGCTTTGCAATCACGACCCCTGCGGGAGCACGGTCCGCGCTCGATCGCGCTTATCGGGTGATCGCAAGCAGGACCTTTGTCGATCTGACGCACGCCTTTTCGCCGGCGTCGCCGGTGTGGTCTGGCTTTGAACAGGCCAAGTTCTCACCCGGCGCCGATCCTAAAACCAAGGTGCCTTATACGATCAAGAACGATGGCTTCCGGATGACCTATTACGAAATGGTCGGCCAATACGGCACCCATGTCGATCCGCCGGCGCATTTCGCCGAAGGCGGGGCCACGATGGACAAGATTCCGCTCAAGCAGATGATCCTGCCGCTCATCGTGCTCGACAACACGCCCTATCAGACCAACGGATGCCAACCACGCCTTCTCGGTCGCGGATTTACGCGCCTGGGAAAAGAAGCATGGCCGCGTGCCGACGGGTTCGTTCGTCGCGCTGCGCACCGACATGTCGAAGGACTTTGACGCCAATCCAGAGCGCTTCAAGCGTGCGCAGTTTCCGGCCTGGGCGTTCGAGACCATCAAATTCCTCTACGAACAACGCGGTGCCGTCGCGACCGGCCATGAATCGCTCGACACCGATACGACCTCCAAGATGGACTCGGAAACCTACATCCTTCAGCAGGGGCACTTTCAGATCGAAGTCATGGACAATCTGGACAAGGTGCCCGCCAAGGGCGCGCTCATCGTTGTGACGTGGCCGAAGGTCAAGGATGGGCTTGGGTTTCCGGCCCGTGCGTTCGCGATTCTGCCTTGAACCGAGCGTTCTGGCGCCGGGCCGACGCCGTACTGTAGTCCGAGGACAATAAGGAATGCCGAATGACGATCGCTCCAAGAAAATTTACAGCAGGACGCCGGAATCAGCGGCCATGTTGGCGAACGTCAAACGAGCGATGGCGATCACCGCCAAACTTAACCGTTTGACATTCAACGATGCGGACGAAATTCGGGCGTTGTTCAGCGAACTCATCGGTAAAAAAGTAGACGAAAGCTTTTTGCTGATCCCTCCATTTTATACCGCCGGTGGGGACGAAATTCGCGTCGGGCATAATGTCTTCATCAATCAGAACTGCACTTTCTATGACCTTGGTGGCCTCGATATCGCGGACGACGTGATGATCGGGCCGAACGTGAGCATCGTCACGGCGGGCCATCCCCTTGAACCTTCGCAGCGACGCGCCGTCACGATTGGAAAGCCCATCGTGATTGAGAAAAACGTATGGATCGCAGCCGGTGCGACCATCGTCGGTGGCGTGACAGTGGGCGAGAACTCGGTCGTGGCGGCGGGGTCGGTGGTCACCAAGGACGTTCCCCCGAATACCCTTGTCGGAGGAAATCCGGCGACAGTCATTCGTTCGATTGGCGACTGAGAACGCGCGGCCTAGCGCCCGTCGGAGGTCGGTTCCGGCTTGCAGGTGGCGCGGCGCGAGCACGGCCTGCGCGACCGGCATCAGGCCGGGCTCCGGCGCCAGCGCCCGCATCACGATCAGTCCGGTGTTGCTCGGCGATTCCACGATCAGCCGGTCGGCGGCGGTGACGTCTTCTTCCTCCGGCAGGTCGGCGCGCTGCGCCGGGGTCATCAGCTGAAGCTCGATCTGCCGGCGGCCGGCGGAGCGATCGTTGATGGCGTAATAGGCGACGCCGCGCCGCGTGTAGAACGACACCGACGTGTAGGCCGGGCTGACCGGGACGGTGAGCTTGATCGGGCCGCCGTCGAGGTCGTAGCGGCAGACCGCCGAGGCAAAGGCCGGATCCATGAACGGCAGCACTTCGCTCTGCGGCGTCGGCTGCGGCAACGGCGTCGACCGCGTTGACCGGCGCGATCGGGAGCGAGCCGCGAATAGGCGTCCTGCGTCGCCGTGCGCGGCAGGATCAGCACCGCCACGAGATGCACGATGCCGCCGAGCAGCGCGCCCGCGAGCAGCCAGAGCAGCCAGCGGATCATGGGCGCGCCCTCACGAGCATGACTGCGCGACCGAGGGCATCGGCGCCTCGCGCGCCGCGCGGGTGGCGACGCCGACCGGCGAATCGTAGAGCCGCAGCACCAGCACGTAGCTGTTCGACGCCGTTGGTCGGCAGCCAGTTGCCGGCCCGCGTGCGGGGCGCCACGACGATGTCGAAGCTGCCGTCGGCGTTGCGCACGATCTCCTGGCTGGTGAAGCCCTGGCGGTCGATCGCGTTGCCGATCAGGCGGCCCTGCGGATCGTAGAGCGTCAGCGTCCAGAACCGCGCCTGCGGCGTGGTGCCGCTGATCCGCACGTCGCAGCGGCCGTCGAGCGGCCGGCCGTCGTCGTCGGTGCGGGCGACGAAGGCGACGCCGTCGCCGGAGCCGACCGGAAGCTCGCCGCTGCGGGCGATCGCCGCCCGCGAGTAGGGATCGACGTCGCGGGTGCCGGACTTCGGCCAGGCCGTCCAGGCGCCGATCGCGACGGCGCCGAACGCGGTGCCGCGCGTCAGCGCCAGCCACGTCGCGCCGAGGCCGACCAGCGCGGCAACGGCCAGGGCGAACAATGATCCAAGCAGCAGGCGCACGATCGATCCGGTCGATGAGGACGATGAACGGGAGCGAAAATCGCGGGGCTAGTTTATTAGCTTGGCGCGCTAGTTGCCACGCACCGCGCCGGGCGCGGAGCCGCCGGTGGCCGAGGCGAAGGCTTCAGGCCGCGATGCATCGGCGCGCGGGCCCGGGCGGCAGCTCGGACACCTCGCCGCTCGGCGCCGGCAAGCGCGCGGCTGGCGTCTTCCATCATGCGCTCGATCCGCACCAGCACGTCGGTGCCGCGCCGGGTCAGCACGGTCGGCCGCACCGGCGGAGGCGGCATGGATCTTGTCCGTCGAGGCGGCCGGCTCGTTGTGCGCGACCGCCGGCGCCGGCGGCGGCAGGCCCGGCAGGGTTTTGATCTCGATGCCCTGGTGGGCGTAGGCCATCGGCACGTGCCAGATCATCGCCGGCAGCGAGCCGCCGGTCATGCGGTTGGTCGAGCTGTAGTCGTCGTTGCCGACCCAGACGCCGGCGACGAAGTTGGCGCTGTAGCCGACGAACCAGGCGTCGCGATAATTGTTGGTGGTGCCGGTCTTGCCGGCGATCCGCACGCCGTCGATCAGGGCGCGCCGGCCGGTGCCTTCCTCGGCGACCTTGTTCATCATGAAGATCATGTCCATGGCGACCTTCTCCGGCAGCGTCCTGGCGCGGCTTCGGACCGTCGCGGTCGAAGCGCCACACCACGTCGCCGTGCGCCGGTGCGCACCTCGAGGATGGCGTGCGGCGTGACCGTCTTGCCGAGATTGGGGAAGGTGGCGTAGGCGACGACGTGATCGAGCACGCGTCACCTCGTCGGCGCCGATCGGCAGCGACGGCGTGTCGGGCAGCGGCGTGCGTGAGGCCCATCGCCTTGGCGTTCTTGACGATCGTGGCGCGGCCGACCTTGGCGTTGCCCTTGCCGATCGCGATCGACAGCTTCACCGCGATGGTGTTGATCGAGCGCTTCAGCGCGTCGGTCGAGCGGCATCGAGCCGGCGTAGCCGCCGCCATAGTTGTGCGGGCACCAGTTGCCGATGCAGACCGGGCCGTCGACCACGATCGACGTCGGCTTCATGCCGTGCTCGAGCGCGGTCGCATAGACATAGGGCTTGAACGAGGAGCCCGGCTGGCGCAGCGCGTCGGTGGCGCGGTTGAACTGGCTCGAGGTGTAGTCGCGGCCGCCGACCATGGCGCGGACGCCGCCGTCGAGATCGGCGATCACCATGGCGGCCTGGCTGGCGTGATAGTCGCGGCCGTACTGCTTCAGCAGGCTCTCGACCGCGTTCGTCGGCGACGCGCTGCAATCCGGAATCGAGCGAGGTGCGGACCAGGAACACCCGCTCGTTCATCGATTTCGGGAACGTGCTGACGAGCTTCTTCATCTCGTCGAAGGCGTAGTCGAGGAAATAGTTCGGCGCGTGGTCGTCGCGGCGGTCGAGCGCCATGGCGGGGTTGCGGCGGGCGCCGAACACCTGGCCCTCGGTCATGAAGCCGGCCTCGACCAGATTGTCGAGCACCGACGTTGGCGCGGGCGCGCGCGGCCGGCAGGTTGATGTGCGGCGCGAACTTGGTCGGCGCCTTGAACATGCCGGCGAGCATCGCGGCTTCGGACGAGGTTCACGTCGCGCGCCGACTTGTTGAAGTAGAACTGCGCCGCGGCGTCGACGCCGAACGCGCCGCCGCCGAGATAGGCGCGGTCGAGATAGAGCTTCAGGATCTCGTTCTTGGTCAGGCGCGATTCCAGCCACAGCGCCAGGAACGCCTCCTTGACCTTGCGCTCGATGGTGCGCTCGTTGGTGAGGAACAGGTTCTTGGCGAGCTGCTGGGTGATCGAGGAGCCGCCCTGGCGGACGCCGCCGGCCTGCGTGTTGGTGACGAGCGCGCGCAGCGGTGCCGGGAAGGTCGATGCCGAAATGCTCGTAGAAGCGCCGGTCTTCGGTGGCGAGCGTCGCCTTGATCAGCGCGTCCGGGAAACTCCGACAGCGGGATGCGAATCGTTGTGCTTGATGCCGCGGCTGCCGATCTCGTTGCCGTAGCGGTCGAGGAACGTCACCGCGAGCTCGGACTTCTTCAGCCAGTCGTCGTCGGCGGTCTCGCGGAAGGCCGGGCAGCGCCAGCGCCAGCAGCAGCGACGAAGCCGCCGGCGCCCATGGTGGCGCCCTCCGACAGCGGCTCGACGAACATCCAGCGCCGCCAGCCGCCGACGTGGAAGCGGTCCATGAACATGGAGAACCGCTCCCACACCTCGCGCGCCCAGCGCCCGGTCTGGAACAGGAAATTGTCGAAGCGCGCGTCGGAATCGAGCAGGAAGCGCCGGAGCTTCGGCTTCCACTGCTTCTTCTCGGGATCGGGATAGAGCTCGCGCAACGCCGCCTCATGCCAAAGATGAAGCGCCCCCGGCCGCGGGGTGCCTCCGCTTCACCTTTGCGTCACTTTTAGACCATCGTGGGGCGGCGTTCCATGCCGGCCCGGGCGCAAGGTGAACGGAAATCAGGGGAAAATCGCGCCGCGGTGCCTTATTTGACGCGGTGTTTCGCGGCTTATTGCGCGGGATGTTCTCGTATTAGATGTTGACCCGCCCGGTTCCCGGCCGTTTCAGGGGCGGGGCCGCCCGAGACCCGAATGCCCATCGAATGCCAATGAAGCCCGTTGCCGCGCCCCAACCGGATCGAATTCCGGACAACGCCCCCGACGAACTGCCGTTCTGGCGGCGCAAGGCCATGAACGACATGACGCCGGCCGAGTGGGAGAGCCTGTGCGACGGCTGCGGCCGCTGCTGCCTGAACAAGCTGCAGGAGGAGGGCACCGACCGCACCTATTACACCGACGTCGGCTGCCGGCTGCTCGACGGCCAGAGCTGCCGCTGCAGCGACTACACGAACCGCGCGGCCGAGGTGAAGGACTGCGTCACGCTCACCTCGCGCAACATCAACCGCATCTCATGGCTGCCGCCGACCTGCGGCTACAAGCTCGTGGCGGCGGGCAAGGATTTGTACTGGTGGCACCCGCTGGTGTCCGGCGACCCGGACAGCGTGCATGCGGCGGGGGTGTCGGTGCGCGGCAAGGTCGGCGCGAGCGAGGTCGATGTGCCGGACAAGGATTTGGAGGATCATATCGTGAGCTGGCCGCTGAAGTGGCCGAAGGGGGCGAAGGGCGATAGCGCAAGAGCGCAGCGCAGTAGCCGCACGGGCAGGCCCTGCCGCCGCGCGGCGGTTGAATTTCCCGCAGCGCGTCGGTCATGGTGCGGGCGCATGAACGACGCCGCCCCGATCGAAGCCGGCACCGCCGCGCCTTTGCCGCGCGCGACCATCCACGCCATCATGATGGGCATCACTGCTGGCGATGTTCCTCTCGGCGCTGGAGCAGACCATCGTGGCGCCGGCGCTGCCGACCATCGGCCGCACGCTCGGCGACGTCGAGAATCTGAGCTGGGTGGTGACGGCGTATCTGCTGGCCAACACCGCGGCGACGCCGCTGTTCGGCAAGCTGTCCGACATCCACGGCCGGCGGCGGATGATGCTCGGCGCCATCGTCATCTTCGTCGTCGGCTCGGTCGCCTGCGCGCTGGCGCCGTCATGCCGGCGCTGATCGCGGCGCGCGCGCTGCAGGGCATCGGCGGCGGCGGCATCCTGCCGATCGCGCACACCATCATCGGCGACATGGTGACGCCGCGCGAGCGGCCGCGCTACCAGAGCTACACCTCGATCATGTTCATGGCGGCGAGCATCATCGGCCCGGTGATCGGCGGCGTGCTGACCGACTACGTGCACTGGACCATGATCTTCTGGATCAACCTGCCGATCGGGGCTGGTGGCGCTGTGGATGACCGACCGCGCGCTGAAGAAGCTGCCGCGGCACGACCGGCCGCACAGCTCGACGTGCTCGGCGCGGTGCTGATGGTGGGCGCGGCGCTGGCGCTGATGCTGGCGATGACGTGGGGCGGAACGCGCTACGGCTGGGCGTCGGCGCCGATCCTGGGGCTGCTGGCGGGCTCGGCGGTGCTGTGGCTGCTGTTCGCGCTTCGGGTGGCGTGCGCGCCGGAGCCGTTCATTCCGCTCACGGTGCTGCGCGAGCCGATCGTCGGCGCGACCGCGGCGGCGGGCTTCTTCAGCGTCGGCGTCATCATCGGGCTGACGATCTTCATGCCGGTCTATTTCGAGCTGGTGCTGGGCTTCTCGCCGAGCGGCTCGGGCACCGCGCTGATCGTGTTCCTGCTGGCGGCGACGGTCGGCTCGTTCGTTCGCCGGCCGGCTGATGGTGCGGCTCACCCACTACAAGCTCGTGCCGGCGGGCGGCATGCTGCTCGGCATCGTGATGATGGCGGTGTTCGCCTGGCAGCCCGGCGAGCTGTCGCTGCTGGCAGGTCTGCGCGCTGCTCGCGGTCGGCGGCGCGGGCCTCGGCGTGATGTATCCGGTCACCACCACGATCGTGCAGAACGCGGTCGCGCCGCACCAGCTCGGCACCGCGACCGGCGCGCTGAACTTCGCCCGCCAGCTCGGCGGCGCGATCATCGTCGCGGCGTTCGCGCGCGATCGTGCTGGGCGGCATCGACACCGGCGGGCATGGCCTGACGCTCGACATGCTGCGCGGCGGCGCGCATGTGGCGGGCGCGGATTTCGCGCGGTGTTCCGCTGGTGTTCGCGGCGGGCGCGGTGTTCCTCGCGCTCGGGCTGATCGCCGTGCTGGCGATCGAGGAGCGGCCGCTGCGCGGGCCGTGGCGGATCAAGTGCGCGGAACAAGCCGGCATAGCTGATCCGCAACGGCGGGCGTTGATCTTCGGCCTCTGCGGCGCGATGTTGCTTTGCAACATGAAACCGACGATTCGCGCCGTCCCGGCATTTCTGCTGGGCTATCCTGCATCATGAATTTTTCCCGAGCCGCCGCGCGGGCGCGGGCCCGCGTCAAGCTGAGCGTGCGGAACCGCCGCGGGCTTGGCTCGCCGCGCGGCGCGGTGAAGAACGCCACGCCCGCGGCGGCCGCCGAGGCGGCGCAGCCGACGCGCGGAACCTTGCCGCACGCCGAGGTCCGCAAGATCTTCTTCGGGCTGATGCTGGCGGCGTTCCTCGCGGCGCTGAACCAGACCATCATCGCCACCGCGCTTGCCGACCATCGGGCGCTACTTCGGCGATTTCGAGAATCTGTCGCTGGATCGTCACCGCGTATCTGCTGACCTCGACGGCGGTGGCGCCGCTCTACGGCAAGCTGTCCGACATCTGCGGCCGCCGCGCGATGATCCTGACCGCCATCGGCCTGTTCATCGCGGGCTCGGCTGCGGCGGCGGCGGCGCCCGACATGATCTGGCTCATCATCGGCCGCGGCCTGCAGGGCATCGGCGGCGGCGGCATCCTGCCGCTCTGCCAGTCGGTGATCGCCGACGTCGTGGCGCCCCGCGAGCGCGGCCGCTACCAGGCCTACATGGGCGTGGTGTGGGTGACCTCCGGCGTCTTCGGCCCGGTGGTCGGCGGCATGCTGGCCGAGCATCTGCACTGGTCGCTGATCTTCTGGATCAACGTGCCGCTCGGCCTTGGCGCGGCGCTGCTCACCCACATCCACCTGAAGAACATCCCGCGCCACGACCGCCGCCACAAGCTCGACGTGCTCGGCGCCGGCCTGATGATGGCGTCGCGCCATTCCGCTCCTGCTGGCGCTGACCTGGGGCGGCACGCGGCTGCCGTGGCTGTCGCCGCAGATCCTGATGCTGATCGGCGCCTCGTTCGTGCTGTCGCTGCTGTTCGGCTGGCGGCTGACGCGACCGCCGCCGAGCCGTTCCTGCCGCTCACCGTGCTGAACAATCCGGTGATGCGGATGGGCACCGTCGGCGGCGTCGCTGTCGATGGGCGTGCAGATCGGCCTCACCATCGTGGTGCCGATGTATTTCGAGGTGGCGTTCCATCTGAGCGCGACCGAATCCGGCATCGCGCTCATTCCGATCGCGCTGACCACGCCGGGCTCGCTGCTGTCCGGCCAGGCGATGCTGTACTGGAAGCACTACAAGCGCGCGCCGATGATCGGCTTGTGCTGCGCGCTGGTGGCGCTGCGTCGTTCCTGATCTGGCGGCCCGACTGGCCGCTGGTCTATGTGATCGCGCTGCTTGTCGGTGGTCGGCACCGCGGTCGGCCTGGTCTATCCGGTGACCACCGTGTCGATCCAGAACGCGGTGCCGCACCATCAGGTCGGCGTCGCCATGGGCGCGCTGAACTTCTTCCGCTCGCTCGCGTCGGCCTTCATCGTCGCGGTGCTGGGCGCGATCCTGCTGGCCGGGCTCGGCGTGGCGCCGCAGCGTGGCGGCCACGCGGTCTCGGTGATCAGATCGGTCAGCGCGGCCGGCAGCACGGCGGCGCGCTGGTGTTCCGCTGGGTGTTCCTGGCGGCGTTCGTCTTCCTGGCGCTGAGCCTGCTGTTCCTCGCGCTGATGGAGGAGCGGCCGCTTCGAGCGAGCGTCGCGCCGCCGGAGCCGGCGCAGTAGACCAGGATCAGCGCCGGTTCGACTGCCGCGGCGCGTAGTCCTCGGGCTGCTGCTGCTGTTGTTGCTGCTGTGGCCGGCGCGAAGGGAACGTCTTGTCGATTTCCTGCGAGATGCGGCGCAGCCATTCCTCGGCACGCTCGGCGCGTTCCTTGTAGGTCCAGATTTCCGCTTCGAGCTTGCCGACCTTGTCCTCGGCGACCCGCAGTTGCATCGCGGCCTGGTGCGCCATGTTCAGCGCCTGCTGGGTGTTCTGCTCCGCGACACCCGCCGCGTGCTGAAGCCGCACCAGCGCGTCGTGGCCGGCCCGATCCAAAGTGTCATTGCTGTTTGGGAACTGGATAACGTCCGACTCACGCACGAACTGACCTCACTGACTGACTTCCAATTGCCGCGCGACAAAATCCTATAAACTCCGTTTCGACAAGCGGATTTTATTTTCAGGATTTTTTGCGCATCTGGTCAAAACATTCGCGTTGTTGCATGATGCGATCCGAGGGCGGTGATTGTGTCTGTTACCTTCAAAAAGTTTCGGTGGCGTCGGCTGATCGCTCTGGTTGCGGCCTATGCAATCGTGCTGCAAGGCTTTCTTGCCACCAGCATCGTGACGCAGGCGGCGGCGCAGGACTCTCCCAACGGCGCGTTCTTCATCATCTGTTCCTCGCACGCGCCTGATGGAACTGCGCAGGACACCGATGCGCCGGCCAAGCCCGACACCCATTGCCCGATCTGCACGGTGTCGGCCTCCAATGTGGCGCTGTTGCCCGAGCCGGTCCTGGCGCCGGCGCGGCATGAAGGGCTGACGCAACGGCAGGCGTTCGTCTCCATCGCGGCCTGCATTTCCTTCCACCGAGCCCGTGCGGGCCTGAGCAGGGCACCTCCGCAGCGCGCATGAACCGGCGCGGCCACGGCCGCGTCTTCATCGCTCGTTGTCGGAAGGCTGCTTCCGTATGTCACCCCGCCTTTGTCTGCTGGCTTGCGCCTCGCTTGGCGCGCTTGCGCTCGCGTGTCCGGCGCTCGCGCAATCGACCGTCACGTTGCCGGAAATCGTGGTCAGCGGCCCGTTGAAGCCGCCGCGACATCGGAGGCCGCCGCGGCCCAAGCCGCCGGTCGTGACGGCACCTGTCGTGACAGAGCCTGCCGCGCCGGCTCAGCCCGCGTCGGCCTCGAGCCTGCCCGGCCCGTCGCCGCTCCAGCAGCGCTACCAGCTCCCGCAGACCGTCGAGAGCATCACCGCCGAGCGGATCGAGCAGACCATCAATGTGGTCGACACCGAAGACGCGGTGAAATACATGCCGAGCCTGTTCGTGCGCAAGCGCAACGAGGGCGACAACCAGGCGGTGCTCGCCACGCGCTCCTGGGGGCTGAGCTCCAGCGCGCGAACCCTGATCTATGCCGACGACATCCTGCTGTCGTCGCTGATCGGCAACAACAACAGCAACGCGTCGCCGCGCTGGGGCATGGTCGCCCCGGAGGAGATCGCGCGCATCGATTTTCTGTACGGGCCGTTTTCGGCGGCCTATCCCGGCAACTCGATGGGCGGCGTGCTCAACATCACGACGCGGATGCCGGACAAGTTCGAGAAGACCCTGAAGCAGTCGGAGTCGTTCCAGAGCTTCAGCTTCTACAACACCCACGACACCTATCGGACCGATCAGACCAGCGGCTCGATCGGCAACCGCTGGGGCCCGCTCTCGGCGTTCGTCAGCTTCAATTTCCAGAACAGCTTCAGCCAGCCGCTGGCGTGGGTGACCACCGCGTCCGCGGTGCCGGCCGGCGTCACCGGCGTGATCCCGCAGCCCGGCCGCGCCGGCGGCGTCGCCAACGTGCTGGGCGCCGGCGGTCTGCTGCACACCGAGCAGGTCAACACCAAGGCCAAGTTTGCGCTCGACATCACGTCCTGGCTGACCGCGACCTACACCGTGGGCTTCTGGTCGAACGACCAGAAGTCCCGGGTGCAGACCTATCTGACCGACGCGGCGGGCAATCCGACCTACGGCGGCAGCGCCGCGGGCTCGGCCTTCGCCAGCAACACCTACAACCAGAACCAGCAGAACCTGGCCAACGCGCTGGCGTTGAAGACCGACACCCACGGCAAGTTCGATTGGGATGTCGTCTTCACCCGCTATGACTATCTTCAGGACATCCAGCGCAATCCGTTCACGGTGGCGCCGACCGGCGCGAGCTTCACCGACACCGGCAAGATCGCGCGGCTCGACGGCACCAACTGGATGACGTTCGACGCCAGGGGCATCTGGCGGCCGGAGGGGCCCGGCGGTGCCCATGAGGTCAGCGCCGGCTATCACTTCGATCAGGTCGTGCTCAACAATCCGACCTATCAGACGGCGACGTGGTTCGCCGGGCCGGATTCCACCAATGCGCTCTACAGCGTCGGCAACGGGAAGACCCAGACCGAAGCGCTGTGGCTGCAGGACGCGTGGCGGTTTGCGCCGGGCTTCAAGCTGACGCTCGGCGGGCGCGGCGAGGTGTGGCGGGCGTTCGACGGATTCAACCTCAGCACCACCACGGCGTCGGCGACCGGCGCGATCACCGGCACCAGCGCCGTGACCCAGCCCAGCGTCGAGGCGACGCGGTTCTCGCCCAAGGGCTCGTTGAGCTTCGAGCCCAGCAAGCAATGGCTGTTCACCGCCTCGGTCGGCATCGCCAATCGGTTCCCAACCGTCACCGAGCTCTATCAGAACGCCACCGTGGCCGGTGTCGTGGTGTTCCCCAATCCCAACCTCGCCCCCGAGCAGGCGCTGGCGACGGAGCTTGCCGTCGAGCGCAGGTTCGACGACGGCAAGGTGCGGCTGTCGCTGTTCGAGGACGACACAAGGAATGCGCTGATCTCGCAGAACGGCATCGTTGCCGGCACCACGACGCCGACGGCATTCGTGACCAATGTCGACAAGGTGCGCGACCGCGGCGTCGAGCTGGCCTGGCAGAAGGCCGATCCTTTCATTCGGCGCGTCGAGTGGTTCGGCAGCGTGACCTACGTCGACTCGCGTGATCCTCAGCGATCCGACCTTCGTCAGCACCACGGGACGACCGCGGTCGGCAAGCACGTGCCGAACGTGCCGATGTGGCGGGCGACCTTCGGCGGCACCTATCGGCCGACCGACGAGTTGTCATGGACTCTGGTTGGACGCTACCAGGGCAAGACCTACGCGACGCTGGACAACACCGACACGGTCCGCAACGTGTTCCAGGCGTTCGATCCGTTCCTGGTGTTCGACACGCGCGTTCAATACAAGCTCGGCGAACGCGGCTCGATCGCGCTTCGGCGTCGACAATCTCACCAACGAGAAATACCACCTGTTCCATCCGTTCCCGCAGCGGACCTACGTGGTGCAGGGCAGGGTGAAGTTCTGAAACGCCCGCGCAGGCCGCGCGTTACTCCGGCGCGAGGCCGGCCTTCTGCGCGATGCCGCGCCAGAGCTCGATCTCCTTGGCGATCCGCTCGCGCAATTGATCGGGCGTGCTGGAGACGACGTGGATCGCTTGCGCGGCCAGCACGCGGCGCACCTCGGGGCCGGTCACGTATTCGACGATCTCGCGGTTGAGGCGCTCGACGATCGGCGCAGGCGTGCCGGCCGGCATCACCACGGCAAACAGCAGCGACACGTCATAGCCGGGCAGGCCGGACTCGATCATGGTCGGGACGTCCGGCAGTTCCTCGATCCGCTTCTCGGTGGTGACCGCGAGCGCGCGAAGCTTGCCTTCGCGGATCAGCGCGAGGCTGGTGCCGAGGATGCCGAACTGCATGTCGATGCGGCCCTCGTTGAGGTCGATCACCGCATGCGTGGAGGTCTTGTAGGGGATGTGGTTGAGCTCGACGCCCGCCATGCTGGCGAACAGTTCGCCGGCGAGATGCGCCTGGCTGGCGTTGCCGACCGAGGAATAGCTGAGCGTTTTCGGCTTGGCTTTGGCGAGCGCAATCAGCTCGGCGACGGTGCTGGCCGGCACCTTCGGATTGACCACCAGCACGTAGGGCGAGACGCCGACGATGGCGACCGGCGCGAAATCCTTGACCGGGTCGTAGGGCAATTTGGCGTTCAGCACCGGCGCGGTCATGTGCGTGGTCGAGGTCGCCATGCCGAGCGTGTAGCCGTCGGGCGCAGCCTTGGCGACGACGTCGGCGCCGATCGTGCCGCTCGCGCCGGCGCGGTTCTCGACCACCACCGGCTGGCCGAGGCGGGCGGTCAGGCGCTGGGCGATCAGGCGTGCGATCACGTCGACCGCCGAGCCCGCCGGCAGCGGCACGACCATGCGGAGCGGGCGGTCGGGCCAGTTCGCCGGCGGTCTGCGCGATTGCGCCATGCCGGCGCTGTGCGAGTGTCCACGATGAGCGCCAGCGCGACACGCATCATCACGTCAACTCCCGGTTCGCATTGCCGCGACAGGCTGCACCCGATTGCCAACCTGTCCAGCCGATTGCACAGTGGAAGTCCGCCGAATGGCGTGATCCGGAGTGAGACATGCCGTATCAGGATTTTCGCCAGTTTCTCGATGTGCTGCGCCAGCAGGGCGAACTGGTCGAGGTCGATCGCCCGGTCGCGCTGACCGATGTCGGCAAGGCGCTGAAGCAGGCCTATCAGAAGGGCCGGCCGGCGGTGTTGTTCAACGACAACGGCACCGAGTTTCCGCTGGTGTGCGGCGTCTATTCCGATCGCAACAAGGCGCTGCTGGCGTTCCAGACCGACGAGAAGTCGATCCTGCAGAAGGTGCTCGACGGCCTCGACAACCCGATCGCGCCGAAGATGGTCAACGGCAACGCGCCGTGCCAGGAGGTCGTCATCACCGGCGACGACATCGACATCAACCGCTTTCCGATCCCGACCTACAGCCCGAAGGACGGCGGGCCCTACATCACGCCGGGCATCGTGGTGTCGAAGGATCCCGAGACCGGCGTGCCGGACATCGGCCATTACCGCTTTCTCATTCTCGGCAAGGACACGTTCTCGTTCTCGGCGCAGCCGTTCCACCGCTTCGGCAAGAACCTGGCGAAGTGCCAGAAGATGGGCGTGACGCCGAAGGCCGCGCTGATCATCGGCGTCGATCCGATCCTGGCCTACACCTGCCAGGTCCAGGTCCACGACCAGACCAACGACTGGGAGGTCGCGGGCGGTCTTGCGCGGCGAGCCGATCGAACTGGTGAAGTGCAAGACCTGCGACATCGAAGTGCCGGCGACCGCCGAGGTGGTGATCGAGTTCGAGGTCGACATGGCGAAGACCGTGATGGAAGGCCCGCTCGGCGAATACACCGGCTACTACACGCCGGCGACGCTGAAGCCGGTGGCGCGCGTCACCGCCATCACGCATCGCAAGAAGCCGATCTTCCAGGGCCTGCTGACCGGCAAGCCGGTCACCGAGAACCACATCCTCAAGCAGAT
Organism: uncultured Alphaproteobacteria bacterium; assembly: GCA_963785665.1. Lineage (GTDB taxonomy): Bacteria > Pseudomonadota > Alphaproteobacteria > Rhizobiales > Xanthobacteraceae > Z2-YC6860. The sequence goes on along the minus strand of CAWAWF010000001.1, from coordinate 229,016 downwards.
TCCGTTCGAGGCGTCGTTTCTCAAGACGCTGAAGCGCCAGTTCCCGACCATCGAGAGCATCTCGGTGCGGGCGTCGGCGGGCGTGTCGTTCTATGTGGTGATCTCGATGAACCAGCGCTTCGCCGGCGAGGCGCGGCAGGTGATCCTGGCGGCGATGTGCGAGCAACATCCGGCCGAAATGGACCGTCATCGTCGATCCCGATGTCGACGTGCATTCGTCGGCGGAGGTGGAATGGGCGATGGCGTTCCGCACCCAGCCGCAGCGCGACGTCATCATCGTCGATCAGATTCCGGCGGGGCCGTCCGATCCCTCGATCGACGAACCGACCAGGCCGCGGCCGTTCCGCGTCGCGTCGTCGATCGGCATCGATGCCACGCAAGCCGTACGGCAAGCCGTTCTCCGAGGTGGCCGACGTGCCGGGCTGGGAGGACTTCGAGATGCCGGAGTTGGACGGCCGCTGAGCAACGGGGCTTGGCGCGGCTGCCTCCGCTCGCATAGCATCCCGCCGGGCGGCTAAGACGGGTCTCGATCAAGGGCCCGCGCGAGGGGGGATACAACATGGCTCAAGTGGTGAATGCGGGCGCGCGACTCGACCGCCTGCCGGTGTCGTCGTTTCACTACCGGATTTTCTGGCTGGTCGGCGCCGGCATGTTCTTCGACGGCTACGATCTCTACGTCGCCGGCGGCGTGCTGGCCTCGGCGATCCAGAGCAAGTTCTCGACCTTGCCGCAGAACCTGCAATTCCTGTCGCTGACCTTCGTCGGCATGACGATCGGCTCGCTGATCACCGGCTTCGTCGGCGACAAGATGGGCCGGCGCTTCACCTACCAGGTCAACCTGCTTGATCTTCGGGCTCGCCTCGCTCGCGGCGGCGTTCGCGCAGGACATGACGCAGCTCATCATCTGCCGCTTCGTGCAGGGGCTCGGCCTCGGCGCCGAGATCGTGGTCGGCTATTCGACCTTGACCGAGTTCGTGCCGCCGAAGTCGCGCGGCCGCTGGCTGTCGTTCATGGCGTTCCTCACCGTGTGCGGATTCCCCGTCACCGCGATCCTGAGCTACCTGATCATTCCGAACTGGGGCTGGCGGCCGATGTTCGTCATCGCAGGCGTGGGCGCGCTGATCGTGTGGTATCTGCGCAAGAACCTGCCGGAGTCGCCGCGCTGGCTCGAAGCGCAAGGCCGCGACGCCGAGGCCGAGGCGCTGATGCAGACCATCGAGGCGGAGGTCGCCGCGACGACGGGTCCGCTGCCGCCGCCGGCCGATCACCGCGCCGGTCACGCAACTCACCGCGGCCTCGATGTTTAAGCCGCCGATCCTGCAGCGCCTGCTGGTCGGATGCTGGCTGCTGATCACCATCAACACGCTGATCTTCGGCTTCGTGATCTTCCTGCCGCAGTTCTTCCTGCGTCAGGGGCTGACCATCGCCAACTCGCTCGGCTACACCGTGGTGCTGGCGGCGGCCTCGCTGGTCGGCTGCGCGCTCGGCGCTTATTTGTCGGACGCGATCGGTCGGCGCTGGAGCATCATGCTCGGCTCGGTGCTGACCATCGTGTTCGGTTACATCTACGCGCGCTTCAACGCCGGCTCCGATCCGGTCATCGTGCTGAGCGTCGGCGCCGTCTTGATCGTTGCGATCTACATCCAGACCGCGCTGCTGTTCGGCGTCTATACGCCGGAGCTGTTCCCGACCGAGATCAGATTGCGGGCGAACGGCATCTGCAACACGCTCGGCCGCGGCGCCACCGTGGTGTCGCCGTTCATCGTCGGCCACCTGATGGTGAACTACGGACTGCCCGGCGTGATCTGGCTGATGATCGGGCTGGTCGTGGTGCAGATCGTCGCGGTGTTCGTCTGGGGCGTCGAGCCGGCGCAGCGTTCGCTGGAGAATGTCGCGGTGGCGAAGGTGTAGTCGCCGCCGCGCGGCTACGGCACCAGCTTGATGCCCTTGTCGTGCACGAGCTTCGCCCATTTGGCGACGTCGGTGGCAAGCACTTGGCGCATCTCGTCGGCGCTGCCGGAGCGCACCACCGCGCCGGTGGTCTCGAAGCGGGCGCGCACGTCCGGCATCGCCACCGCCTCCTTGATCGCCGTTTCGATGACGGCGGCGACATCCTTGGGCGTGCCGGCGGGCGCAAAGAAGCCGATCCAGGTGTTGACCTCGTAGCCCTTGACGCCGGCCTCATCCATCGTCGGCACGTCCGGGTATTTCTTCGAGCGCTGCACGCTGGTGACGGCCAGCGTGCGGATGCGGTCGGAGTTGAGGCCCGGCGCTGCCGGTGGTGAGGTCGGCGATGATCATGGAGGTCTCGCCGCCGATCGTCGCGGTCACGGCGGGCGCGCCGCCGCGATAGGGGATGCTGCGGACGTCGACGCCGGCCAGCGCCTTGAACAGTTCCAGCGACAGCAAGGTCGCCGATCCGCCGGAGGCGTGGGTGAGCTTGCCGGGCTCTTTCTTCGCAAGCGCGATCAGCTCGGTGACCGAGTTGGCTGGCACCGCCTTGTTGACCATCAGCGCTTCGGGGATCGAGACGACGAGGCCGAGCGGCACGAAATCCTTCTGCGGATCGTAGGGCAGGTCGGCGAACACCAGCGGATTGATCGCCATGGTGCCGTCGTGCGCCACGAGGAGGGTGTAGCCGTCCGGCGGCGATTTCTGCACGGCTTCGGCGCCGATCCGCATCGCGGCGCCGGCGCGGTTCTCGACGACAACGGGCTTGCCCCACTTCGCCTGCAGCTTCTCGGCGACGACACGCGCGGCGGTGTCGATCGAGCCGCCCGGCGCGGTCGGCACGATGATCTTCACGGCGTGGTCGGGGAAGCCCTGCGCGGCGGCGAACGACGAGGTGAGGCAGAGCGCGATCGCAGCCGAGAGCGCGCGTTTCATGAGGCGGCCTTGATCGCCTGCAGATGCTCGTTCAGCACCTCGTGCATCTGCTCCGGCGGCACGCGGCCGAAGCCGCAATAGCCGCCGAGGCCGAACTCCGGCAGATACTTCCGCGCCAGCGCGATGCGCTCCTTGAAGCCCGCCATGTTGTGGACGACGCCGAGATAGACCCGCGCGCCCTTGGGCTTGAGGTTCTTCAGCGGCGCGAAGAACGCCTCGCCGACATCGGGCAGCACCGGCAGGTGAATCCAGTCGACCTTGCGGCCGGACTGCTCGACGATGGCGTTGGCCAAGCTCGACCGTCGCCGACAGATCGGGCGGCGCGAAGCGCGGCCAGCCGCCGAGCGTGCCGAAGCACAGGTGATAGCCGAGCTCGACGCTCTCCGGGATGGCGCGGTTCAGCGTGCGGAACTGCGCGACGTTGCGCTCGATCGCGCCCTCCTTGGGCAGGCCCTTTACCGCGCCGTAAACGTCCTGCACCTCGGTCGAGCAATCCCACTGGATGGCGAGGTCGTCATTGGGGATGTGCTTGACGATGTTGGCGGCTTCGGCGGCGAGCGCTTCGGTGAAGCCCGGGCTGATTTTCGCGACATCGGCGAGGTTCGGGAACAGGCGCGGCGGCAGCGCGCTGACGACGGAGGCGAGCGAGACCTGGAAGCGCAGATGCTTCGGCAGCTCGCCCTTCTCGCGCAAGGTCTTGAACACGAAATACGAGTTGATGGCGTCGCGGGCGTAGCCGACGCGCCAGCCGGCATCGCCGAAGCGGACGCGCTCGACGCCGTCCTTGACCTTGAACAGGAAGCTGTCGCCGGCGTTTTGCGGAAAAAGCTGCTCGACGCCGTTCAACGGGGCCGGATGCCGCACAGTCTCAAGCTCGGGATGGCCGTTCAGCATCTGCTGGTGGATGCGGCTGATCCAGCGCCGGCGCGGGCCGACCTCGCCGTCGGGGAGGGTGCGAAGCTCGGGGCCGAGCGGCTTGCCGAAGGTGCGGAACACATCCTCGACGGTGTCGAGCGGGATGCTGCCGACCAGAAGGAGGGGTTGTTGCATGTTGGACTCTTTCCTCAAAGATCGCGGACGTGCGGCAAGACCTTGTCGGCGAACACCCGCAGCGAGCGCATGATCTCGTCGTGCGGCAGCGAGCCGAAGTCGGCCAGCAGTCCGACCTGGGTGATGCCGGCCTCCTTCAGCGCGTGGATGCGCTCGATCGCCTGTTGCGGGCCGCCCATGACGACCCGGCCGGGGTAATACGTCTCGAAGCCGAATGCGCGCTGCGCCGCCTCGCGTTTCTCGTAGCCCTTGTAGGCGGTGGGATCGGGAGGCTTGCGCGCTGCTTCGACGCCGGCGGCGGCGTATTCGCTCATCGGCGTGTGCACCAACTGCTCAAGCCTGGCGTCGTCGTCGCTATCGAGGAAATGCGCGTGATAGACGCAGCAGACCTCGTGGTCCTCGACCTTGCGGCCGTGCTTCTTCAACGCGTCGCGATACCAGCCGATGCGCTGCACGGCGAGCGGATGGTCGACGTGGTAGGCGACGTAGAGCAGGTTGTAGCCCTCCTGCGCGGTCCACTCGAAGCTCTCCGGCGACATCAGGCACGCCACCCAGATCGGCGGGTGCGGCTTCTGATAGACCGGCGGCAGCAGCGGCAAGCCGGCCTGGAGCGGCGGCCGGAACTTGCTGTTGAACTCCATGGTCGGGCCGGTCCAGGCCTGCTTGATCAGCTCGACGCCTTCCTCGACGCGCTCGCGGCTGTCCTTCATGTCGACGCCGAAAATGTCGAACTCGTCGCGGATGAAGCCGCGGCCGACGCCGAAATCGAAACGGCCTTGCGAGAGCTGGTCCAGCGTTGCGGCCTGCTCGGCGACGCGGACCGGATCGTTCAGCGGCAGCACCGTCGCGCCGGTGCCGAGCCGGATGCGCTTGGTGCGGGCGGCGAGGTACGACAGGAACGCGAAGTTCGAGGGAAACAGGCCGCCGTGGCGGACGAAGTGATGCTCGACGATCCAGGCGTAGTCGATGCCGATCTGGTCGGCGAATTCGACCTGCTCGATGACGTTGCGATAAAGCGTCTGCGCGTCGCGCTGCGCCGGCAGGTAGGTCGGCAGATAGAACAGGCCGAATTTCATTTCTGACTACCCCCGGGCTCGCCACTCGCACGCTGAGCATGATCGCGTGAGCTTATCGTCCCGTTCGTCCCCGCGGAGGCGGGGACCCAGCACTTTGGCAAAGAACTGGGCCCCGCTTCCGCGGGGCGAACGGAGTTTGCCTCAACGTCAAACAAGAAGACTTCAGCGCTACTTCTTCCCCGCCGCGATGAAGGCCTCGTAATCCTCCTTGACCTTGGCGCCGGACAGCAGCGAGGCCGCGACCGGGGCGACCAGGTCGATGTATTTCTTGGATTCCTCCGGCGACATGGTGATGACCTCGCCGCCGTTCTTCTTCCAGATGTCTTCCTTGGCCTTGATGTCGTCGATGTCCCACTGGCCGAACACCACCTCGGCCTTGCGGGATTCCTCGCGCACGATCTTTTCGAGATCGGGGCCGAGCGACTTCAGCCAGCCGCGGTTGACCACCACGGGGGCGGCGAACATCGTCGACGGCAGATAGGTCATCGGCTTGGCGATGTCGTAATACTTGAACGCGACGTAGGGAGCGGCAGCGCCGACCATGCCGTCGATGGTCTTGTTCTGCATCGCGGGCAGCGCCTCGCCGAGCGGCAGCGACACCGGAATGACGCCGAGCTTCTTCAGCGGATCGACCTGGATCGGCGCGCCGCCCTGGGTGCGGATTTTCTGCCCCTGCAGGTCGGCGACGGTGCGGACCGCCTTGTGGCTGAGCAGCATCAACGGGCTGTAGAGGCTCGGCGCCAGCACCTCGATGCCCTTGTCGGCGCCCCAGGTCGCCATCCGCGCGCGGATGGCCGGGTCGTTCATGATCTTGAAGCCGTGCTCCAAGGTGTCGAACAGGCCGGGCGCGTCGAGCACCGCGAAGCGCGGTTCGAGACTGACCCAGAAGCCGTTGGCGGAGGCGGCGGCCTCGATGGTGCCGAGCGCCACGCCCTCGACCACCGCGGGAAGCTGGCCGAGCTGGTTGGTCGGATAGATCTCGACCTTGATCTTGCCGCCGGAGCGCTCCTCGATGCCGGCCTTCATGCGCTTGAAGTATTCGTAGGTGACGTCGTTGATGGTCGGCTGCGACAGCTTCATGGTGAACTGCTGGGCGCTGGCCGGTGCCGCGGTGAAGACGACGCCCGCGGCCAAAGCGATCATGGCCAGGCGTCTTGGTGTTCAGTGTCATTCGATCCTCCCTGTTGTTGTTCTATGGTTTGGCGAGCAGCAGTTTCACGCCGATCAGCGATATCTCCGGAATATACGTGATCAGCGCCAGAGCGATCAGGTAGATGACCACGAACGGGATGATGCCGCGATAGATCGTCTCGAGCTTCAGGCCCAGCACCGATTGCGCGACGAAGATGTTGATGCCGAACGGCGGATGGAACAGCCCGATGGCGAGATTGACCGTGACCACGATGCCGAAATGAACGGTGTTGATGCCGACCGACTTCACGATCGGCACCAGGAGCGGGCTGAGCAGCAGGATCGCCGACAGCGGATCGAGGAAGCAGCCGACCGCCAGCAGCAGCACGTTGATGGCGAGAAGCAGCTGCCAGGCCGCGACGTGCAAGGATTGCAGCCAGGCGGTGATCGAGGCGGGAACCTGGTTCACCGTCAGCAGCCAGGCGAACACGCCGGCGCAGGCGACGATGATCAGGATCTGCCCGGTGAACAGCACCGTGGCGGCGGCGGCTTCGACGATGTCGCGCAGGCCGAGCTCTCGGAAGATGAAGGCGGTGACCAGGGCGGCATAGACGCAGGCGACGGCCGCGGCTTCGGTCGGCGAGAACACGCCGCCATAGATGCCGCCGAGGATGATGACCGGGGCGCCGAGCGCCCAGACGCTGCGCCCGGTGGCGCGGAGAAACCGCGACATGTCGAACGGCTCGCCGGCGCCGAAGTTCTCGCGCCGGGCGCGCCACATCACATAAGCCGCGATCATGACGGCGATCATCAGGCCGGGGATGACGCCGGCGGCGTAGAGCCGGGCGACGGATTCCTCGGCAGCCGAGCCGTAGACGATCATCGGGATGCTCGGCGGGATGATGACGTCAATCGCGCCGACCGCGGTGATCAGCCCCGCGGTGAAGGTCTCCGGATAGCCGGCGCGCCGCATCGCCGGCACCATCACCCTGCCGATGGTGGCGACGGTCGCGGCGCTGGCGCCGGAGATGGCGCCGAAGATCGCCGAGGTGCCGACCGCGGTGACGCCGAGGCTGCCGCGGATCGAGCCGACGCCGCCCTGCACGAAATCGACCAGCCGCTGCGCGACGCTGCCGCGGCCCATCAATTCGCCGGCGTAGATGAAGAACGGCACCGCGAGCAGCGGCGTGGCGTTGACCGAGCCGAACAGGTTCTGGTGCACCACCACGAGCGGCACGTGCATGAAGAACACCAGCGCGGCCGTCACAGCGGTCAGCAGCACCATGAAGATCGGAAAGCCGAGCAGCAGCAGAACGACCGGTACGACGAACAGGGCAAATGTCATTCGCGCACCTCGCCGTCGGCGGGCGCCGAGCGGGGTTGTTCGCGTCCGGTCGCCACGGTGACGAGGCGCCAGACGGCGATCAACAGGATCAGGGCAAAGCCCAGCGCCACCGTGCCATGCGGGATCCACATCGGCACGCCCGCCATGTCGCTGGTGCGTCCGAGCCGGAGCATCTGGCTGGCGTAGAAGTACGATTGCGTCAGCACGAAGCCGGCGAGCGCGATCAGAAGAAGCTGCTCGGCGATCCGGAGCGCCAGGCGGACCGGGGCCGGCATGAAGCGGACCAGCACGTCCATCCGCAGATGCTCGTTCCGCCGGGTCACCACCACGGCGCCGAGGAACGTCATGCCGACCATGACGAAGACCTCGACCTCGTCGGAGCCCAGCAGGGAGAAGTCGAACAGATAGCGGCCGACCACGTTGGCGAAGTTGAGCAGGACCGCCAGGATGAACGCGACCGCGAGCACAAGCTCGATGAGCCGCGCCATGCGATCCAGCGCCTTGTCGATCATTCCCGGAGTTCCCCCGCCGCTGACGTTTCCCCGAGGCCAGTGTCGGCGGCAACGCGGGAATTGACAAGTGGCGGGCCGGTCGCTGGGTCGGAGCGGTGGCCGCAACCGCAGGCTTCAACCTGAACGCTACCCCTTCGCCAGGCCCCGCGTGATCAGCCGGGCGAGGCGCTCGGAGAAGCGCCGGGCGTCGGTCGGCTTCTCGCCGTCGAGCACGCGCGCCTCGTCGAACAGCAGATGCGCGGCGTCCTGCTTGAAGGAATCCTCGTCGGAGCCGAGCCCGGCCAGCGCCGTGACCAGCGCGTTGCGCGGGTTGATCTCCAGGATCGGCTTGGTCGCGTTGACGACGCGGCCGGAGCCCTGCAGCAGCTTTTCCAGCGAGCGGTCCATGCCGCCTTCGGAAGCGACCAGGCAGACCGCGCTGTCGGTCAGGCGGTCGGAGGCGCGCACGTCGGACACGGCGTCGCCGAGGGTCAGCTTCACGAAGGCGATGAAATTGGTGACCGACTCATTGGCCTCGGGCTTGGCTTCGTCTTTCTTGTCGTCGGGCAGCGGGATGGCGGCGAGGTCGGCCGCGCCCTGAGTCACCGACTTCAGCTTCTTGCCATCGAACGACGGCATCGCGCTGGTCCACAGGCTGTCGACCATATCCGACAGCAGCAGCACCTCGATGCCGCGGGCGCGGAAGCCTTCCAGATGCGGCGAGTTCTCGATCTGGGCCGCGTCCTCGCCGGCGATGTAATAGATCGCGGTCTGGTTCGGCTTCAGCGCCGCGACGTAATCCTTCAACGTGCGGCGCGGCTCGGCGGACGTGGTGGTGCGGAAGCGGGCGAGCTTGAGAAGCTGGTCGCGGCGCTCGTAGTCCTCGTAGATGCCTTCCTTGATCACCGAGCCGAACACGTCCCAGATCTTGCCGTAAGCCTCGGCATCGCTGTCGGCGAGCTTCTCCAGGTCGGTCAGCACGCGGCCGGTGACGCTTTTCTTGATGGCGGCAAGGATCGGGCTCTGCTGGATCATCTCGCGCGACAGGCTGAGCGGCAGATCGTTGGAATCGACCAGGCCGCGGACGAAGCGCAGATACCGCGGCAGGATCTCGGCGTCGTCGGTGATGAAGACGCGCTTGACGTAGAGCTTCATGCGGCCCTTGCGCTCGGCGTCGTAAAGGTCGAACGGCCGCGCGCTCGGCACGAAAGCCAGCGCCGTGAACTCGTGGCGGCCCTCGGCCTTGAAGTGAACGGTCAGCGCCGGCTCGTCGAAATTGCCGAAGTTGCGATAGAAGTCGGTGTATTCGGCGGCGCTGATCTCGGAGCGCGGCTTGGTCCACAGCGCCGCGCCGTCGGCGACCTCGGCGGCCTCGGCGCCGGGCTTCTCGACGATCGAGATCGGCACCGGCACGTGGCCGGAGTTGGCGCGGATGATGCGCTCGATGTTGAACTTCTCGGTGTAGGACTTGGCGTCCTCCATCAGGTGCAGCACGACGCGGGTGCCGCGGGCGGGCGCATCCTCGGCGGACGACGGGCTCGACGGTGTAGCTGCCCTTGCCGTCGGACGACCAGCGGAAGCTTTCCGCGCTGCCGGCGCGGCGCGAGAACACATCGACTTTGTCGGCGACCATGAAGGCCGAATAGAAGCCGACGCCGAACTGGCCGATCAGGGTCGCGTTTTCGCCACCGGCTGCCTTGCTGGCTTCCTTGCCCGCTTCGAGCTTTTCCATGAACGCCTTGGTGCCCGAGCGCGCGATGGTGCCGAGCGCCTCGACCATCTCGTCGTGGCTCATGCCGATGCCGTTGTCCTCGACGGTGAGGCTGGGCGCCTCGGCGTCGATCCGGATGGTGATGCGGGGCTTGGCGTCATCGCCGAGCAGTTCGGGCTTGGCGATGGCTTCGTAGCGGAGCCGCTCGCAGGCGTCGGCGGCGTTGGAGATCAACTCGCGGAGGAACACATCCTTGTCGGAATAGACCGCGTGCACCATGAGGTGCAGCAGGCGGGCAACGTCGGCTTCGAACGGCCGGCTTTCCGGCTTGGTTTCGGCGGCAGCGGTCATGGCGGGCAAGTCTCCGGAAACGATTCAACCCGCGCGTGAGATGGGGAGAAAACGCCGCGGGGTCAAGATCGCGGGCCTCGGGACCTAGCAGTCCGCTGAAAAACCCGGAAATTGAAGTTTTGATCTCTCTTGAGCATAATCTCCGAAGCGCGGCGCTCGGCGCTGCCATTGGCGTGCGTCACCATGCCGGCTACCGCCAGCCCATGCCGGTTCTCCATGGTGGCGTGGCCCATATAGGAGAGTTTGGCCTCTCGCCCCGCGGCCTTGCGGTAAAGCCGGCTGTCGGGGTCGGTCGTACTGGCATGGGTGCTCGTTCTTGCGCTTCTGGCCGTGGAAGTCGGCGCCGCCATCTCCGTCGCCGCTGCCATCCTTGGGGCGAAAGCTCTTCTGTGAAGCCCAGGCCTCGATCAGCGTTCCGTCCACCGAAAAATGCTCGGCCGACAACAGTGGTTTGACCTGCGGATGGTTCAGAAGCTTGGTCATGAACTTTGCAAACACGTCGGCGTTCTGCAGCCGGTCCCGGTTCTTCGTAAACGTGGTCGGGTCCCAGACCGGGTCGTCGGGCGAAAGCCCCACGAACCAGCGGTACAAAAGATTGTAGTCCAATTGTTCCATCAACTGGCGTTCCGATCGGATGCCGTAGAACACCTGCAGCAGCAATGCGCTCAGCAATTGCTCCGGCGGGATCGAGGGGCGTCCTTCGCTCGCGTAGAGCCTCCCCAAGCTACGGTTCAACTCGCCAAGCACATCACGGACAAGCTCGCGGATCTTCCTAAGCGGATGGCTTGCCGGCACCCGTGCCTCCGGCGACAGGTACGAAAACAGCTTGCCCTGATCTAAAAATGCGCCCCGCATCCAAGCCTCCACCGATTCGTGATAGAAAACTGAATTCAGCAAACTCTCGCCGCGGCGAGAAGAGTTTTTCAGCGGACTGCTAGTCTTACTGAGTCAGAAAGTCGCATCGGCTTCGGATGCGATTCAGGTAAGCGGAGAGATACAAACATCAGCGGATGAGGGCTGACATGAATCTCCGAACACCCGGCGGCAGTGAGTCGCGATTTTCGGCTTATGTCGAGGGGCTTGTGAGCGTGATTGGCCACGCGGACCGTGCGGTTCCGCTGCGAGATTATTGCCTTGGCTTGATGATGCCGAGCGGGCGCAAGAGCGTGGAGCCGATGGCGGCGATAACAGCGCCGGGTCGAACGGCGGCGCAGCATCAGTCACTTTTGCATTTCGTCGGCAACGCAGCTTGGTTGGACGCGAAGGTTTTGGCCAAGGTGCGCGAGATGGTGCTGCCTGCAATCGAACGGCACGGGCCGATTGAAGCGTGGATCATCGACGACACCGGCTTTCCGAAGAAGGGAGAGCACTCGGTCGGCGTGGCGCGGCAATATTGCGGCCAGCTCGGCAAGCAAGACAATTGCCAGGTCGCAGTGTCGCTGTCGGTTGCCAATCACCACGCGAGCCTGCCGGTGGCCTACCGTCTGTATCTACCGGAAGACTGGGCGGCGGACAGCAAACGGCGGCGCAAGACGGGCGTGCCGGAGGATGTCGTCTTCAAGACCAAGCCCGAGATCGCGCTTGAGCAGATCGAGGCGGCCTGCAAGGCCGGCCTTCCTCGCGGCGTGGTGCTGATGGACGCGGGCTATGGCTGCAACACCGACCTGCGCACCGGTGTCAGCGCGCTCGGATTGCGGTATGTGGCCGGCATCCTGCCAAACACTTCGGTGTGGACATCGGGCGTGGGGCCGCTGCCGCCGAAGAAGTGGTTGGGCCAGGGGCGTCCACCGAAGCTCATCCGCCGCGACGCCAAGCATCAACCGGTCTCGGTCAAGCAGCTTGCTCTCGGTCTGCCAAAGCGGGCTTGGCGCACGATCCGGTGGCGCGAGGGGACGGCCGAGTGGCTGTCCTCGCGCTTTGCGCGGGTGCGGGTTCGTGCCGCGCATCGCGATTACAATCTCACCGAAAGCCGGCCGGAAGAATGGCTGCTGATCGAGTGGCCAAAGGGCGAGGAGGCACCGACCAAATACTGGTTCGCGACGCTTCCCCAAGACATCGCTTTCCGCTCGCTGGTGGACATCACCAAGCTGCGCTGGCACATCGAACGCGACTATCAAGAGCTCAAGCAGGAGGTCGGGCTCGGGCATTTCGAAGGGCGCGGATGGCGCGGCTTCCATCACCACGCCACGCTGTGCATCGCAGCCTATGGATTCCTGATCTCCGAAAGGGAGACGATTCCCCCCTGTGGACCTCGTTCAACCACGCTGTTCCCGCAACCTGCCGTACCCGACGGTTATCGACCCAGAGGCTCCGCCCTTGCGGCCTGAACGTCCTCTTCCAGCTTGTGCATCAGCTCGGGGACATTGTTGAGCACGAAAGCGCCGCGGCGCTTGCTCAACAGTCCGGCCCGCTCCAGCGCCTTCAGCTCCCGAGCCACCATCTCGCGCCGCGTGCTGACGCGGGCCGCGATGTCGGAATGCACCGGCGGCGGCGACACGATGGCGCGCCGCTGGTCGGTCGGGTCGGGCCGCGACCGGCGCAGCAGCTCGGCCCAGATGCGGTTCTTGACGTGCATCGAGCTGAACTCGTTGACCCGCTGGTCGAGGGTGCGGATGCGGGTGACGAGCTGCTGCAGCAGTTGCCAGCCGACGTCGGGATGCTGAAGGATGACGTCGCGGAACACGGCGGCCGACATGCGGGCGATCGAGGCCTCGGTGATGGCGAGGATGCCGGCCGAGCGCGGCTGGCCGTCGATCGCCGCCATCTCGCCGAAATAGCCGCCGGCCTCGATGTCGCCCAGGATGACCTCGCGGTCCGGCGACGGCGTGATCAGCACCCGCACCACGCCGCTGGTCAGGAAGTAGATGTCGGTGCCGATATCGTTCTGCTCCAGCACCCATTCCTTGGGGTTGGCGTGGCGCCACTGGCAACGGCGCTCAAAAGTCTCGCGCTCGGCAGGCCCGAGCGAGCGAAACAGCGCGATCTTCTCCAGTGTCTCGTGAGCCTTCGGCATCGGAGTGCTCCCCCCGTCATTTTACACGGTAACGGGGCGGTCTGATATGGCGACCTAAAGTGGCGTTTACGGGGGTAGATGCCTTATCAATAGGGCCATGGACGCGATCGTCATTGGCGGCGGAATCGGCGGGCTGACGCTCGCGCTGGCGTTGCATGATTGCGGCGCGGTCCGCCGGGTCCGGGTGTTCGAGGCGGCGTCCGAGATGCGCGCGCTCGGCATCGGCATCCATATCGGCGTTCATGCGATGAAGGAGCTCGCCGCGCTCGGGCTTCAGGACGACGCTGGTCGCCACCTCATGCCAGCCGGAGGACTACGCCTTCTTCACCCGCCACGGCCAGCTCGTCTATCGCGAGCCGTTCGGCAAGGCGGCCGGTCACCACTGGCCGCACATCTGCCTGCCGCGGCCCGACCTGCAGCGCGTGCTGCTGACCGCGGTGCGCGAGCGGATCGGCGCCGAGAACTTTGTCACCGGGCCACCGCTGCACCGGCGCGACGCAGAACGGCGACCGCGTCATCGCGCATTTTGTCGATGCCAAGGGGGAGGCGCTGCCGGACGCCGAGGGCGATCTGCTGATCGCCTGCGACGGCATCCACTCCGCCGTGCGCGCGCAGCTCTATCCGGACGAGGGGCCGTTCTGCTTTCGCGGCTACAATCTCTGGCGCGGCACCACGCGGCGAAAGCCGTTCCTGACCGGCGCCAGCATCGCCCGGATCGGCGCGCGGCAGGCCACCATGATCATCTATCCGATCCGCAACGACATCGACGGCGAAGGCAACCAGCTCGTCAACTGGGTGTGCGAGATCGAGCGCGAGGTGGCGGTGCCGGTCGACTGGAACAAGCCGGGACGGCTGGAGGATTTCTTCGAGCCCTACCGGGATTGGACGTTCGACTGGATGGACGTGCCGGCGCTCATTCGCTCGGCCGATCAGATCCTGTCCTATCCGATGGTGGACCGCGATCCGCTGCCGCGCTGGAGCTTCGGCCGGCTGACGCTACTCGGCGACGCCGCGCATCCGATGTATCCGCAGGGCGGCAACGGCGGCGCGCAGGCGATCCTCGACGCGGCGATGCTGGCGCGGTGTCTCGCGGCCAATGCCGATCCTGTCGCTGCGCTGAAGGCGTATGAAGACGCGCGGCTGCCGGCGACCAGCAAGGTCGTGGTGCAGAATCGCACCGCGCCGCCGAACGCCATCCTCGACGCGGTCGAGCAGCGCACCGGCGGCAAGCGGTTCGAGCGGCTGGACGACGTCATCACCAAGGACGAGATGAAGGCGATCTTCGAGCGCTACCAGAAGGTCGCCGGCTATCATGTGCAACAGGTTTCGCGAAATTGAAGGAGACAACATGGCCGACACAGCACCATCGATGAAGCTGACCTTTGAGGGCGCGCACAAGCTGCTGCACGCCGCGATTGCCAAGGCGCGGGAGATGAACGTGCCGCAATGCATCTGCGTGGTCGACGCCGGCGGCCACCTGCTGACGATGGCGCGGCTGGACGGCGCGTTCGCGCTGTCGATCGACACGGCGTTGCGGAAGGCGCAGACCGCCGCCGCCTACGGCGTGCCAACCGGCGACATCGCCGCCGGCATCGACATCAAGCTCGCCATCGCGACCGACGGCAAGCGCATCAACCTGCCGGGCGGCTTGCCGGTGATCGTCGACGGCCATGTGGTTGGCGCGATTGGCGTGGGGTCAGGCACCGGCGAACAGGATCGCGAGGTTGCGGCAGCGGCGCTCGGCGCTATCGCCGGGACCAAGCGGTTCACGTTCTGACCTGATCGCAATGGAAAAGCGGCGGAGTTGGACTCCGCCGCTGCAAAAACAATCTTCGCTAACGTCTGCGCGTAACGGTGCTGGATCAACTCGCCTGCCGCACCAGCGGCTTCTGCTTGCGCTCGCCTGCGCGCGGGTCGAGGCGGACCTCGCTGGCGCTCCACACGTGTTCGGCGACGCAGTACGGGCAGAAGATGCGACCGCCGGCCACCGGTGGCTGGCTCTGGGTGTCGAACCCGGTGAAGACATAGTGACCGGTGTATTGGCACCGGATGACAATCCTGGCCATGGCTGGCTCCTTCGCCCCGCGTTTCTTGTTCGCCAACACAACGAGGAGGGGAGGCTCGGAGTTCCATTCACAAAACCGTGCCTGCACTCTCGGCTCTGTCTGGTGTCGGACATCCCGCCACACGCCGGTCCGGAACCGCGGTGGTCGAGCTGACGTTGCCCTGCCAGTTACAGGAGAACTGACATGAGATTGGGTGCGCGCGCTTCCGACTGGCATTCCGGCAATCCCGATGTGCGTCCCGCCGCGTGGATTGCCGCGTTCGTGGGCGCCTTCGTGTTTGCCGTTCTGGTCGCCGCGCTGATCGGTCACGCCATGAACGGCAACGGCTCGCCGTTCCTCAGCTAGCTCCGCCGGCCATTGACGGCCGGGTCCCGATGCCTGACAGTTTGGGTCGACCGGCGCCGCCAGGGCGAGGTCAGGCGAGCGCAATATGCGTTGGGTTCGGCAAAATCTGCGGATCGGGTCGCATCTGGCGCTGTTTGCGCTGGCGATCCAGCTTGTCCTGTCGTTTTCGCACGTCCATCTCGACGGCCTCAATCTGGCTCCGCGGCAGGTTGTCGTTCAGACGGCCGATCATCCCGGCGCGCCTTCGCCGGAGGGGCCCAATCACGACGCGCTCTGCCCGATCTGCCTGTCGATCCAACTGGCCGGCGCAACGCTGCAGCCGGCGCCGCCGGTTCTGGCGTTGCCGGAGCCGGCGGAGTGGACGCCGCCGGTGGCAACGGCCGCATTCGCCGCGGCCTGGAACACGTCATCCTTCAACGCACGCGGCCCCCCGCTCGCCTGAGCATCCGGTTCATCCGCGATGTCATTGGGCAGAGGTGAGGGTGGGTTGTCATGGTTGTGCTTGGGAATCGCGCGCGATGCGCGAGCTGTTGTGGCGTGCGTCGCGGCGTCAGTCGCCGCCGCCGTGCCAGCCGGTGCGGCGGATCTGACTCCGCGCCGGCCATCGGCACCGGCGTATGACTGGGGCGGCTGGTATTTCGGCGGCCACATCGGCTATGGCGGCGGCGCATCGAACGCCACCGCGTTCGAGCCCGCCAACGGTCACCGGGCATCACCGTTTCGGCGGGCCGATCGCGGGCGCCCAGGTCGGCTATAATTATGTGCTGCCGTCGCAGCTTCTGCTCGGCGCCGAGGCCGACGTGTCGTTCGCCAACTATTGGCCGTCGAACGGCGTCGCCGCGACATTGCCCGGGCCGAACGGCAACATCACCGAGCAGGTGGATTTCATTTCGACCTTCCGCGGCCGGGTCGGCGGCGTGTTCGGCCCGTGGATGATCTACGGCACCGGCGGGCTTGCGCTCGCCGGCGGTCGTTTTCTCAATCCGCAGGCGGTCGGCGACGACCAGAAGCGGCTGGGCCTGCACACCGGCTGGACCGCAGGCGCCGGCGTCGAGTGGGCGTTCGATCCGGTCTGGACGGCGCGGCTCGAATATCTCTACGACAGCTTCGAGAAAGGCTCGGTCACGTTTCGCGGACGGCACGCGCTTCGACTCCGCCTGGAATTTCCAGACCGTGCGGCTGGGTCTCAACCGGAAGGTCACCTGGGGCAACGGCGACCTGGTGCCGGCGCCGAAGGATGATTCGCTGAGCGGCTCCGACCGCTGGCAGATCCACGGCCAGACCACCTACATCCAGCAGGGCTATCCGAGCTTCCACTCGCCCTACCAGGGGTCGCAGAGTCTCACCGGCCCGGCGCAAAGCAAAAACACCGTCAGCGCCACGGCATTTCTCGGCGTGCAGCTCTGGGACGGCGCGCAGGTGTTCTACGCGCCGGAGATCGCGCAGGGCTCGGGGCTCAGCGGCACGTTCGGGCTTGGCGGCTTCACCAACGGCGAGGCGCAGAAGGCCGGCTTTCCCTATCCGCACTACAACACGTCGCGGCTGTTCATCCGCCAGACCTTCGGGCTCGGCGGCGAGCAGGAGAATATCGAGAGCGACACCATCCACTTTGGCGGCAAGGTCGACGTGTCGCGCGTCACCATCCTGGCCGGCCGGCTGTTCCTGCCCGATATCATCGACAACAACAAATATTCCGACGAGCCGCGCACGACGTTCCTGAACTGGTCGAACTGGGCCGGCGGCGCGTTCGACTTTCCGGCCGATCAGCTCGGCTACAGCTACGGCGCCATCGTCGAGCTGAACCAGAAGAACTGGGCGATCCGCGGCGGCTATCTGCTGATGGACTCGGTGTCGAACTCGAACGACTTCGACATGCATCTGTTCAAGCGCGGCGAATACCTGGTCGAGCTGGAGAACCGCTACACGCTGTTGTCGCGGCCGGGCGTGCTGCGCACCATCGGCTGGGTCAACAGCGGATACATGGGAAGCTTCCGCGACACGTTGGACAATCCGGCGCTGAACCTCGACATCACGCAGACGCGCGCCGGCCGCATCAAGTGGGGCTATGTCGTCAATCTCGAGCAGTCGCTGACCGATGACGTCGGATTGTTCGGGCGCTGGAGCTGGAACGACGGCAAGACCGAGATCATGGCGTTCACCGACATCAACGCGAGTCTCTCGACCGGCGTTTCGGTGCAGGGCAAGTCATGGGGCCGGCCCGACGACACGGTCGGCCTTGCGGGAGCGGTGAACGCGCTGTCGTCGGATTACCGCGACTTCATCGCGGCCGGAGGGACCGGCGTGCTGATCGGCGACGGCATGCTGAACTACCACCACGAGCGGAGCCTGGAGACGTATTACGCGTACAGCCTGCGCAAGGACACCAAGCTGACGTTCGATTATCAGCTCATCACCAACCCGGCCTACAACGCCGACCGGGGTCCCGTGTCGGTCTTCACCGGACGTTTCCATGCGGAGTTCTAGAGTTGCCGTCTTTATCAGGACGGCGTGCCGGTGAAGGACATCTGCGCCAGACCGGGATCACGCTTGGCACGATGTACCGCTGCATCGACGGCAAGTTCGACGACGGCTCGGGGACTCCGCTGGCGCCCATTCCACGCCGCCGCGCCGACGCGCGCACTGCGGGCGCATCGGCAGCCGCGGTGCGCTGATCGCGCGGATGTGGCGCACCGCCGAAAAGCAGGTCGGCGAGATCGGGGTCGCTCAAGGCCGCGGGCCTTGAACTGGCCGAGCGCGAAAGCAACGCCCGCATGCTGTCCATCGTCGCAAGGACGCTTCGCGAGCTGTCGGCGGTCGACGAAGCCGAGAAGGCGCGCGGCAAGGAGGCATCGAAAGACACCAATGACGACGCCCCGCCCCGAAACATCGACGAGCTTCGCCGCAGTCTTGCGAGAAAACTTGAGGCGCTTATCGGCGGATCAAGTGCTGCCGTACCTGATAGCGCTAACTCCGGATGAGACCACTGAATTAAACTTTTACTGGGACGTCTTTGGTCGCGGCCATCAGCGACCGCCACCGGGCGATTGGACGACGTGGCTGCTGCTCGGCGGCCGCGGCCCGGAAAAACCCGCGCCGGCGCCGAATGGGTCAAGCAGCTTGCATTGAGCGGGACGAAGCAGGGCCCGATCGCGCTGATCGGCGAGACCGAGCACGACGTCCGCGAGGTGATGGTCGAGGGCGTTCGGGACTGCTGCTGCAGCGACAGCTTCCGGCCGACCTGGATTCCGCCAGCGAGCGCTCGAATGGAGCAATGGCGCGGTGGCGCAGGTGTTCTCGGCGGAGGATCCGGAGAGTTTCGGTGGCCGCAGTTCGCGGCCGCCTGGTGCGATGAGCTTGCCAAGTGGCGCCACGCCGAAGCCAGGTTCGATATGTTGCAGTTCGGGCTCGCCTTGGCCAGCGGCCTCGGCAGGTCATCAGACCACGTCCGGCCGTCGCGCTCGTCGAGCGGCTAATCGCGATGCGAAGACCAAGGACACGGACGCCGACCGCGAAAACGCGATGCGCTGGCGCCGCCTACTTGGCCCGTTGTCGGCTCGCTACGCCGGAACGAATTGCGCCGCCAGGAGCTGGACGGCGAGATCGTCGACGAGCGTGCCGGCGCGCCGTGGTCGCGAGCCCGCATCGAGGATTGCCGGGCGAGAGCCGACGCAGCTTTCGCGGATCGTGGTGGCGTCGATCCGCCGGCGTCGTCGACCAAGCGGGCTGACTCTTGCGGCCTGGTCGCGGCCGGTCGCGGCGAGATGGCAGCATCGACGTGCTGGCCGACGACGCCTCGGGATTGTCGCCGCGCCTGCGCACCTGCCATCGCGCGGCGCAGGTTCGGCGGATGCGCTCATGGCCGATGTCAACAGCCGACTCGCGGTGATCGGCAGGATGCCGGCCACATAGCGCAATCCGAGCGCACTGACTCCAGTGCGCAGGTCGGTGTTGCAGCCATACCCCGCGTCCATCAGCACCACGCCGCGAGGAAGGCCGGCCTTGCAGGCCGCCGCGATCTGCTCAAGCGCGATCTCGGGCTTGGTCTTGAAGACGACATCCTCCGGCACGCCCGTCTTGCGCCGCCGTTTGCTGTCCGCCGCCCAGTCTTCCGGTAGATACAGACGGTAGGCCACCGGCAGGCTCGCGTGGTGATTGGCAACCGACAGCGACACTGCGACCTGTTTACGGGCTAAGCTCGCTTGAAGCGGCGGCGGTCGCCGTCGAGCTTTCGCTGCTGGAATGCCCGGCCTTCGCGCTGACCATGCTGCATGCGTTGTGGATTGGTCACGAGGTGGGAATCAACGGATTCGCCAGCCTGTCGGCCCTCTGGATGACCTATTTTGGCGCGGGGTTCGGCGTGTTGGGTGTCTATGTCTCCGGCCGGACCCGGGAAAAGCAGGCTGGCGCGACCGGGGAACTGCCGCCGACCGCGATCGGCCAGTTGATCAAGGCGCTGGCGCCGAGCAAGAAGAAGTGATGGGCCGTTCATCCGACATTCAGCGCGCTGTTCCTAAGACCAGAGCCATGAAGCGGTTCCGCGCACCGGTGGTCGCCCTGGCGGCCACACTGGCCGTCTGGCATGCGCCCGCGCAGGCCGCGTCGGCTGAGCGCGCCTGCCTGACCAAGGTCGAGCAGAGGGCCGCCCTTTCCAGCGGTCAAACGGTTACGCTGGCGGCGGCGATTCGCTCGGCGCGCGGTTCAGTGCGCGGGCGTGGCGCCCGGGAGGTGGTCAGAGCCCGGCTTTGCCGCGAGGAGATAGGCCTCGTCTATCTGCTGACACTGTTGGCGCGGGATGGCAAAGTCACCCACACCGAAGTCGATGCCACCAGCGGCAAGGTCGTCAACGCCCGCTGATCTGGCGGTGTTTTGGAGGAATTGCCTTGCGTCTCCTCGTGATCGAGGACGATCCTGACCTCAACCGGCAACTGGCCACGGCGCTGACCGACGCTGGCTACGTGGTCGATCGCGCCTTCGACGGCGAAGAGGGGCATCACCTCGGCGAGACCGAGCCCTATGACGCCGTGATCCTCGACATCGGCTTACCCAAGATGGACGGCATCTCGGTGCTGGAATCCTGGCGGCGCTCCGGCCGCGGCATGCCGGTGCTGATACTGACCGCGCGCGACCGCTGGAGCGACAAGGTGCAGGGCTTCGACGCCGGCGCCGACGACTATGTCGCCAAGCCTTTTCATCTCGAAGAGGTGCTGGCTCGGATTCGCGCGCTGCTGCGGCGCTCCGCCGGCCACGCCAAAAGCGAACTCAATTGCGGACCGGTCCGGCTCGACACCCGCACCGGACGCGTCGCCGTCGATGGCAATCCGGTCAAGCTCACAAGCCATGAATACCGGCTGCTGTCGTATCTGATGCACCACTCCGGCCGCGTGGTCTCCCGCACCGAATTGGTCGAGCATCTCTACGACCAGGACTTCGATCGCGACAGCAACACCATCGAGGTGTTCGTCGGCCGCATCCGCAAGAAGCTCGGCGTCGATATCATCCAGACCGTGCGCGGGCTCGGCTATCTCCTCACCCCGCCGAATCCCTGAGCCAGCATGCGCGCTAACTCGCTGGCGCTGCGGTTGTTCGTGTCGGCGACGGTGTGGATCGCCGTCATCCTGTTCGTCACCGGCTTTGTGCTGTCGGGCCTCTACCGGGACTCGGTCGAGCGGGCGTTCGACCGCCGGCTCGGCGTCTATCTGAAGACGCTGATCGCCGATCTTGCCTCGCCGGAAATCCCGATCGAGAAGACCGGCCAGATGCTGGGCGAGCCGCTGTTCGAGCTGCCGCTGTCCGGCTGGTACTGGCAGGTGACGCGGCTCGACCACGCCAAGCCCGAGGTGACCTCGTCACGCTCGTTGTGGGATCGCGGCTTGCCGCACCTGGGCGGCCAGAGTATTGCGCCTGACACCGAGGGCCTGCGCAAAAGCTATGTGCAAGGTCCCGAGGACCAGCGCCTGCGGCTGGTCGAGCGCGACGTCGACCTTGGCGATGACGGCCGCTTCCTGGTCGCGGTCGGCGGCGACGCTGCCGAGCTCGACGACGAGGTGCTGGCCTTCGACGGCGCCATCGTCACCACCTTCCTCGTCCTGGCCGCTGTCCTCCTCCTCACCACGCTGTTTCAGGTCCGGTTTGGCTTAGCCCCGCTTAACCGCATCTCGCGCGGACTTGCGGCGATTCGCTCCGGCAAGGCCGAAAAGCTTGCCGGCAACTTTCCCGTCGAGATCGAGCCGCTGGCGCGCGAGACCAACGCCCTGATCGACGCCAACCGCGAGATCGTCGAGCGCGCCCGCACCCATGTCGGCAATCTGGCGCATGCGCTGAAGACGCCGCTGTCGGTGATGATGAACGAGGCGGCGGCGCGCGGCGACGATCCGCTCGCCGGCAAGGTCAAGGAGCAGACCGGCATCATGCGCGAGCAGGTGACGCGGCATCTGGAGCGGGCGCGGATCGCGGCGCGCGTCGCCGTGGTCGGCACCATCACCGACGTCGTGCCGGTGGTGCAGTCGCTGGCCCGCACCATCGAGAAGACGCATCACGACAGGGACACCGCCATCGACCTCGACATCCACGCGCCCGACGCGCGCTTCCGCGGCGAGCGGCAGGATCTCGAAGAGATGGTCGGCAACCTGGTCGACAACGCCTGCAAGTGGGCTGGCTCGCGAGTCTCGATCGAGGTGCTGCTGGAGCAGCCGGAGCCGGGCCAGCAGGTGGTGCGGATCGTGGTCGACGACGACGGGCCGGGGCTGACGCCGTCGCAGCGCGATCAGGTGTCGCGGCGCGGGCAGCGGCTCGACGAAACCAAGCCGGGCTCGGGGCTCGGGCTATCGATCGTGGTGGAACTTGCGGGACTTTATGGGGGGGCGCTGAATCTGGGGACGGCGCCGATCGGGGGCTTGCGGGCGGAATTGGTTCTGCCGGCGGGGTGAGTGCCTGCGATCGGAGTTTCGCCCCAATCGTTGCCTTTTGCTTGGGCCGGACAGGCGGGGCGTCTGGCTGTTGGGCGGTGGGCGCGGTAGTTAAAAGGCGACGCGATTCGCACGACTTAGGGTCGAGGAACGGCGATGGCTTTCAGGACGGCGCTCAGGCTTCTGGCGGTTGCGTCGATCGGCGCGGCGCTGGCGGCCTGCGCTTCGGATTCCGGACCGAAGGAGGTGACCGGCACCCTGGTCGGCGCCGGCGACTGGCGCTGCGATCGGCAGCGCGGCCACCGGCGGCAGGGTGTCCGGCGCGGTCGCGGGTGCCGCGATCGGCGGCATGATCGGCAACCGGATCGGCGCCGGCCTGGACGACGAGGACAAGCGCCGCGCCTATGCCGCGCAGGTGCAGGCGCTGGAAAGCGGCCCCTCCGGCGCGCCGATCGCGTGGCGCAATCCGGATTCCGGGCGCTACGGCTCGATCGTGCCGGGACCGGCCTATGAGTTCGAACGGCATGAATTGCCGGCAATTCACCCACACCATCTACATCGACGGCAAGCCGCAGACCGCCCGCGGCACCGCCTGCAAGGGCGCGGACGGCGCCTGGCAGCCGGTGTGACATCCGAGCGCTGGATGAATTGACGCGGGCGGCGCGAGCCGCCCGTTTTCATTGTAGAGATGGATGGGGTCAGGGTTCGGGGAATGCCGGGACATCCGGAACAGGCTCAGCGGTTTTCGCTGGCGGGGGCGTTTGGTCTCTACACCATAGCCTTCCTGGCGCTGGCCTCGCCGTGGCTGTCGGGCGTCGTTGAAATTCCCTACGACGCCGCCTCGCAGTTCTACCCGCAGTTCGCCTTCCTCGCCCGTTCGCTCGCGACCGGACAATCGCCGTTCTGGACGCCGAACATTTTTGCCGGCTGGCCACAGATCGCCGATCCGCAGTCGCTGATCTTTTCCCCTCTGCATCTTGTCGTTGCCTGGCTGGTGCCAAAGCCAAGCCCGTGGCTGTTCGACGTCCTGACATTCGTGCTGCTCTATGCCGGCGGCGCCGGCGTGATCCTGTTCTTCCGCGATCGCGGCTGGCATGTCGCCGGTGCCGTGGTGGCGGCGCTGGTGTTCTCGTTCGGCGGCTCGGCGGCCTCGCGCATCCAGCACACCGGGCAGATCGAGAGCCTGGTGTTCCTGCCGCTGTCGCTGTGGCTACTCGCGCGCGCGCTGGAGCGTTCGTCCTGGCGCGATGGAGCCGGAGCCGGCGTGTTCGCGGCGTTGATCGTGCTCGGCCGCGATCAGGTGTCGCTGATCGAGGTTTATGTGCTGACCGGATACGTGGTCTGGCACTGGCTCGCCGGCGCGGGCCGATTGGCGCGGCTCCGCCTGAGCGTGAAGCCGCTGGCCGCCGGCGCACTTGTCGGCGCCTTGATCGTCACCGTTCCGGTCACGCTGACGGCGCTGCTCGCCGAGCATTCCAATCGCCCGGAGGTCGGCTACGACTATGCCGCCGGCGGCTCGCTGCATCCGGCCAATCTCCTGATGCTGGTGTTCGGCGACCTGTTCGGTGCCTCCGACTTCGACCGCGATTTCTGGGGCCCGCCGGGCTTTGCCTGGCACGATGCGTTCGGCCAGACCGGGCTCTACGTCGCGCAGAATGTCGGACAGATTTATGCCGGTGCGCTGGCCGTGGTCGTGGTGCTGGGCTTCGGCCTGCCGCGCGGACTGCTCTGGGCGCGCGAAATCCGTTTCTTCACGGTGACGCTGCTGCTGACGCTGCTCTACGCGCTCGGCAGATACACGCCGGTCTTTCATGTGATCTATGACTTCGTGCCGGGGGTGACGCTGTACCGCCGGCCCGCCGACGCGACATTCGTGTTCGGCGCGATGCTTGCCATCGCCACGGGCTATCTGGTGCATCGCTTCGTCGCGGGTACCGTTCCCGCTGCGCGGCGCTGGGAGCGCGCCGGCGCGATTTCGATCGCTGTTGCGCTCATCGGGATCGCGGTCGGTCTGGCGATCCGGGTTGGAACCGTGCAGAGCGCGGTGCTGCCGATCGTTCTGGGCACCGGCTTCATCGCGGCGGCAATCGCGGCGCTGATCCTGGCGCGCCGGGTGGCCGCGCACGGCGCGCTTGCCGCAGCGGCCGTGCTCGCGATCTTCACCGTCGCCGATCTCGCCTGGAACAACGCGCCGAACGAGTCGACCGGCCTGAAGCCTTCGCAATACGAAGCACTGCGGCCGGACACCACCGATGAGACCGTGACGCTGCTCAAGGCGAAACTGAAGGCTGCCGCCGCGCCCGACCGGCGGGATCGCGTCGAGCTGATCGGGGTTGCCTACCATTGGCCGAACATCGGCCTGATCCACGACTTCGATCATCTGTTCGGCCACAATCCGTTGCGGCTGATGAACTTCGAGCGCGCCACCGCGGCGCCCGACACGGTGGCCGGCGCCGATCAGCGGCAGTTTCCGCCGCTGATGTCGTCGTATCGCTCGACGCTGGAGGATTTGTTCGGGGTGCGCTTCATCGCCATCGGCGTGCCGGTCGAGCAGATCGACAAGACGCTGAAGCCCGGCGATCTCGAATTCGTCGCGCACACCAAGGACGCCTACGTCTATGAGAATCCGCGGGCGCTGCCGCGCGCGCTGTTGGCGACGCACTGGCAGAAGGCAGATTTCGACCGATGCTCCGCGACGGCAAGTGGCCGGACGTCGACCCGCGCCGCACGGTGCTTCTGGAGCAGGCGCCTACCGGTGCCCCGAACAGCACACCCGAAGGCACCGTCCGGATCGTCCGCTATCGCAACACCGAGATCGAGATCGAGGCGGATGCGCCGGGCGGCGGCTTCGTGGTGCTCAACGATGTCTGGCACCCGTGGTGGCGGGCGAGCGTCGATGGCAAGGCCGCCGACATCCTCAAGGCCAATGTGCTGTTCCGCGCCGTGATGGTGCCGCCCGGCAAGCACATCGTGCGGTTCAGCTTCCATCCCTTCGCCGGCGCTTTCGCCGAATTGAAGGACGCTCGTCAGCGCGGCGTCGCGCTGAACGCGCTGAATGTCATGTCGGGCGCGCTGGTGTTGTGGCGTGACGGCACAGTGCGGCCGGCCCATAGCTCGGCGGCGCTGGCGCTTTTGAAATACATCACCGGCATCTGTGTCCACGCCGGGCTGTCCTTGCCCCGCCAGCCGACCTGCGCAACGTCGGCATTCCCCTCGGTCACAAACATCGAACGCAATGCCGCGAACGGCTGCCCCGGCGCGGCCGGGGCGCTGAGCGCCACGTCGAGCGCGATCCGCTCCTGGTCGAGCTTGTCGAGGCGCAGCGTCGCGCTGCCGCCGCGGACGAAATTCAACGTGAAGGTGCGGCTCTCGGGATCGAACGCCACGTCCTTGATGTCGACGAATGGCCGCGGCGCGGTCTCGACCGGGCCGACCAGGAACGACGAGCCGTAGGCAGCTCCAGCGCAGGTTCTCCGGCGGCAGCGGCCGCGCTCGCCAATAGCCGTCGGCGGGATAGAGCACCAGCACCTCCTCGGCGCGCTCCTGATGGCGCGTCCAGAGCTGCAGCAGATGGAATCCGGTCTCGGTGCGATTGCCGACGCGGACCGGAACCTGGTTGGGCCGCCAGAAGCTCGGGAATGTGAGGCCGACGAGTTGCCATTCCTCGGTTTCGTAGATGGTCAGCCGGCGCTTCTCGAACTTGAACGCCGGGTCGCTCGCCATGTCGCAATGGCTGAAGTCCGGCGCCCATCGGTCCTTGACGATGGTGCCCATGTAAGCCGGATGCGCGGCCTCGATGGTGAAGCGCCGCACCTCGGCTGATTGCAGCTTGAGATAGACATTGTCCTTCTCGGCGCAGAGCGTCGGCTCGCTGGCGTTGACCACGTCGACGGCAAGTTGATCGGCGGCATGTGCGCCGGGTGCGCCGATCAGAGCAAGCGCGAGCGCAACCTTAAGGCCGCATCGCATAGACGTCTCCGGAGTTCGCCTCGAACGGCAGCTCGTTGATCCATTGGCGCATCTTTTCGCCTGAACGCCAATCGCCAATCTCCTGGCTTTCGCCGATCGCGGCATTGAACAGGGTCAGGCCAAGCGCCGCGCAGCGATCGATGCAGCCGCAGGCCACGTCGCGCTGGATGGTGGTGAACTCGAACGACAGCGCCGCGACCGGCTGCGTGAGGCCGTTCAGCGCCTCCTCCTCATAGCCCTCCACGTCGATCTTGATGAAGGCCGGCACGCCATACTGGCCGATCAGCGCGTCGAGCGTCGTCATCGGGACGCGGATCGAGCGGTCCCAATGCTGGCCCTGCCAGCCTGGCGCGCCCTCCGCGGCGTGGATGAAGGCGTTCGACGCCGTGCTGACGGTTGGATTGTCGGTGTTGATCATCAGCCGGACATCGCCGGTATGGCGGCCGACCGCGACCCGCTCGACGGTGACGTTGTTGTCGCGGGCGTAGAACATGCCGAGCATGTTGGCCGAAGGCGGGCTGCGGCTCGACCGCGACGACCCTGGCGCCGAGCCGGCGGAACGAGGCGACGCGATCGCCGGCGTGGGCGCCGATATCGAACACCAGGTCGCCGCGTTTGACAAAGCGGCGGTGCAGCGCGTCCATCGCGGACGTGCGTTTGATCTGGTGCCAGCCGCGATAGATGCCGAGCGATCGCATCACTCCGCGCGCGGTGCGAAGCGCCTGCAGCATGGCGTTACGCCGGCCGCGCGGCGGCAGCGACCGCGGGGAGGGCGAGCTCGGTCAGCGCGCGCGGCGGCGCGGTCTCCTCCGGCAGGCGGCCGATGCCGATCCGCATCAGGAAGCGCCCGACCGCCGGCCGTGCGGTGAAAACGGCGAGCGGGATCGACAGCGCGGGCCCGCCGGCGAGCAGGAAGACGTAGACGAACGCCGCCGGGTGGGTGACGGCCGTGAGGCCGAGGCAGGCAAAGCCGAGCGCCGTGTGCGGCCAGAGCTGGTGCAACGACTGCGACCACGGCACCGAGTGGTCGTCGCGCATCTGGCCGATCCATCCGATCACGCGGCCGAACGGCAGGCCGGCGAGGAACAGTGTGTGGCAAACCCACATGATCGGCGACAGCAGGATGAAGAACGCGGTCTCGGTGGCGACGCTGGCGAGGAAGCGCAGCGTCCCGCCGAACGCGTAACGGAGCTTTGGCCGTGTCAGCACATCGATCACGGTCGCGATCTTGGGCGCGAACCACATCACGAGGATGATGATGAGCAGCGCGTGGCCTGCATCGGGCCGAATGAAATCGGCCGGCGCTGGCGCGGCGGCGAGCGCCACGGTCCCGACCACGAGCAAGCCGATCCAGGCCGGTGAGCCGAGAAACATCAGCATGGCGAAGGCGAGTTGGAAGCGGCTGACGAGCTTCATGCCCGGCAGGAACAGGAAGTGGCCGTATTGCAGCGTGCCCTGGCACCAGCGCTGGTCGCGACGGATGAACTCGATCATGGTCGGCGGGTTCTCCTCCCAGCCGAGGTCCTCCTCCGGCAGCACGCGCACGTCGTAGCCGGCGCGGCGCATCAGCGCCGCCTCGATCTGGTCGTGGCTCAGCACATCGCCGCCGAGCACGCCGCCTTCCGGCAGCTTCGGAATGTGGCAATGCGCGACGAAGGGCGCGATGCGGATGACGGCGTTGTGGCCCCAGTTCGGGCCGCAGTCGGCCTGCCACCAGGCGCTGCCGATCGTCCATGACCGCATGCCGAGCCGCATGCCGAACTGGAAGATGCGGGCGAACGCGCTGGTCGAGGGCAGGCCGACAACGAGGCCCTGCAGAATGCCGAGCTTCGGATCGGCCTGGATGACCCGCACCATCCGCATGATCGCCGCGGCGGTCATGAAGCTGTCGGTGTCGAGGGTGACGGCGAATTCGTGCTGACCGCCCCAGCGCTGGCAGAAGTCCCAGAAGTTTCCCGCCTTGAATCCGGTGTTGAGTTCGCGGCGGCGGTAGGTCACCGCGATGCGGTCGCGCCATTGCGCGGCGAGTGCCGCGAAACCGCTTTCCTCAAGCGAAGCGATGTCGGCGCGATTGGTATCGCTCAGGACGTAGAGGTGAAAGCGGCCGCCGGCGCCTGCCGCATCGATCTCGCGCATCATGGCGTCGAGATTGCGGATCACCCGGTCCGGCGGCTCGTTGCGCACGAAGATGGTGATCGCGGTCGATGCGGTGATCGGCTCATCGCCGCGGACCCGCGCGACCGACGGCACCACGGTCGCGACCGGATCGCGGGCGAACCGCATCAGGATGAAGCCGATGGCGGCGTTCCAGAAGCCGATCACCGACCACGGCATTGTCAGGGCAAAGAAGAGAAGAAGGACTGCGTCGGCAAAGCCGAAGCCGCCGGCGGAGAGGGCGTAGGCGGCGAGTGCCAGCAGGCCCGCGATGGAGACCACGACCAGGGCCGCGAACAATACGCGGCGGCCGACAATTCCGCTGTCGGAACGGTCACTTAGCGCAGAATTCGTGAGTACGCCGCCCGCCACGCCTGACAACTTCCCTATCCACCCGGTCCGTGCTGGATATACCCGGCGGCGGGGGTTTTAGTCCAATGGGAGCGGACGTGGCCGAGCAGACGGCGCAGGCGCTTTGGTATGTCGGGCCGGGCCGGGCTGAAATCCGGCCTGAGCCGCTCGGCGCGCTCGCCCCGGGCCATGTCCGCGTGCGCGCGCTCACCAGTGCGATCAGCCGGGGCACCGAGGCCTTGATCGCCGCCGGCCGGGTGCCCGAAACCGAGTATGAGCGGATGCGGGCGCCATTCATGGCCGGTCGCTTCCCGTTCCCGGTGAAGTATGGCTATGCCAGCGTCGGCGTGGTCGAAGCCGGACCGGCTGGGCTGGTCGGCCGGAATGTCTTTGCGCTTTATCCGCACCAGACCATTTTCGATGTGCCGGCCGAAGCTGTGGTTCCGGTGCCGGCCGACATTCTCGCCGCCGCGCGCGGTGCTGGCGGCCAACATGGAGACTGCGCTGAACGCAACATGGGATGCGGCGCCGGGGCCGTCCGGGCGGATCGCGGTGGTCGGCGCCGGCGTGGTTGGCGCGCTGGTCGGATTTTTGTGCGCCCGTGTCGAAGGCGCTGCCGTGACGCTGGTCGATGTCGATCCGTCGCGGGAGGAATTGGCGCGGACCCTTGGACTGAAATTCGCCTCGCCCGCCAAGGCGCCGACCGACTGCGATTTCGTATTCCATGCGAGCGCCAGTGCCGAGGGACTCGCCACCGCCTTGAACCTGGCGGGTGACGAAGCCACCGTGGTGGAGTTGAGCTGGTACGGGGCAGGAACGGTGGCGGTCCCGCTCGGCGGCGCGTTCCATAGCCGGCGGCTGAAGCTGATCTCCAGCCAGGTCGGCAAGGTCGCGCCGTCGCGCCGCGCCACATTCAGCCATCGCCAGCGGCTCGAAGCGGCCTTAAAACTTTGCGCCGACCCGCGGCTCGATGCGCTGCTTGCGCCCGCCGTGCCATTCCGCGATCTTGCCGCGCGCCTTGCCGATATCCTCAAGCCCGGCAGCGGCGTACTGTGCCAGCTCGTCAGCTATTCCTGAGAGGTTGCCTTGTTCATCGTCGAAGTCCGCGACCACATCATGATCGCCCATTCGTTTCGGGGCGCCTTGTTCGGCCCAGCGCAGGCGTTGCATGGCGCGACCTTCGTGGTCGATGCGGCGTTCATCGCCGACAAGCTCGACGCCAACGGCGTTGTGGTCGACATCGGCCGCGCCCATGACGTGCTGAAGGAAATCCTCAAGCCGCTGAACTACAAGAACCTCGATGAGGTTCCGGAGTTCAAGG
Organism: uncultured Alphaproteobacteria bacterium; assembly: GCA_963785665.1. GTDB lineage: Bacteria > Pseudomonadota > Alphaproteobacteria > Rhizobiales > Xanthobacteraceae > Z2-YC6860. The sequence goes on along the minus strand of CAWAWF010000001.1, from coordinate 198,851 downwards.
GTGTCAACACCACCACCGAATTCCTCACCAAGTACATCTTCGACCGCATCGCGCATCACGCCCGCGAGGGCGATCTCGGCCGCGACGGCCATGAGCTGAACGCACTTCGCATCACGATCTCGGAATCGCACGTCGCCCGGGCGACCTACCAGGGCGACCTGTGGTGAAGCGCGTCGCGTTTGCCGTGCCGGGCGACCTATCGACGCCGACCGGCGGCTATGGCTACGATCGCCGCATGATCGCAGGGCTGCAGACGCTCGGCTGGCAGGTCGACGTCATTTCCCTCGGCGACGGTTTTCCGAAGCCCACTCCGGAGACCAAGGCCGCGGCGCGCGACAAGCTTGCGGCCGCGGCACAAGGCGTGCCGATCATCGTCGACGGGCTCGCGTTCGGCGTGCTGCCCGAGGCGGCCGCGCGAGTTGCGCGACAAGGTTTCGCTGCTGGCGCTGGTGCATCATCCGCTGGCATTGGAGAGCGGGCTGTCGCCCGATGCGGCGGAAGCGCTCCGGAAAAGCGAGCGCGAGGCGCTGGCGGCGGCGCACGCCGTCGTCGTCACCAGTCCATCGACCGGGACGCTGCTCGCCGACGACTACGACGTGCCGCCCGAGCTCATCACCGTCGCCATTCCTGGAACGGACCGCGGTGAAACCGCGAAGGGAAGCAGCGACGGCATCGTGCGAATGCTTGCGGTCGGCTCGGTGGTGCCGCGCAAAGGCTACGACGTGCTGATCGCGGCGCTCGCTCCGCTCGCCAGCCTGTCGTGGCGGCTGACGATTGTCGGCGACCGCAGCCGCGATGAGGCCGCCGCCGAACAGCTCGACACCGGCATCTTGCAGAACCGGCTGGCCGACAAAGTCGACATTCTCGGCGCGCTGCCGGCCGACCGTCTCGCCGCTCTTTATGCCGGGGCCGATCTGTTCGTGCTGGCCTCGCGCTTCGAGGGCTATGGCATGGCCTTCGCCGAAGCCCTGGCGCATGGCCTGCCGGTGGTCGGCACGACGGCAGGCGCCATTCCCGACACCGTGCCGCCGAATGCCGGCGTGCTGGTCGAGCCGAACGACGTGACCGCTCTGACGCGCACGCTGCGGATGCTGATCGAGAATCCGAAGGAGCGGCAGTGGTTCGCCGCCGGCGCCCGCGAGGCCGGCGCCGCGCTGCCGCGCTGGGAGGATCAGGCGAAGCTTCTGGCCGACGCCATCGAGGCGCTGGCATGAGCTTCAGCGCGTCCTGGCTCGAACAGCGCGAGCCGTTCGATCGCCGCGCACGTCAGGAGGCCGTGATCGATGCGGCGGTTGCCGCATTGGCCGGGCGGCCCTCGGTCACCATCGTCGATCTCGCCTGCGGCACCGGCTCGACGCTCCGCGCGCTCGGCCCTCGCATCGAAGCGCGGCAGAATTGGCGGCTGATCGACAACGACCTCAGCCTGCTCGCCCGCGCGCCGCAGTCATCGCCTCCCAAAATCAACGTCACCACCACCCCGATCGATCTCAACCGCGACCTGGAAGCGGCGCTCGATGGCCCGGTCGATCTGGTGACGACGTCGGCGCTGCTCGATCTGGTCTCGGAGGAATGGCTTGAGCGGTTCGTGGTGGAGACCGCGGTCCGGCGGCTGCCGGTCTATGCGGCGCTCAGCTACAACGGCGTCATCGAAATGACCCCGGCCGATGCCGCGGACCGCTCGATCGTCGCCGCGGTCAATGCGCATCAGCGAACCGACAAGGGTTTCGGGCCGGCGCTCGGACCGGATGCTGCGCGGCAGGCCATCGAGCGATACCAGCGCGTCGGCTATGAGGTGGTGCAGGGCGCATCCGACTGGCTGCTGCAGCCGCAACACCGCGAGATGCAGGTCGAGGTTCTATCGGGCTGGGCTGCCGCGGCCCGCGATATCGGGAAGGTCGCCTTGCCGGAGGTGATCGGCTGGCTGACGCGGCGGCGCGATCTGGTCGCCGCCGGGCGCTCGTCCCTCCGCGTCGGTCACGTTGACTTTTTCGCGGCGCCGACCGCCAGCCGCTGACCCGACAAGTCACAGTCGAACAGCACTTCGTCGTCGAGCCGGTGCGTCGCGATCGGCATCAGCACGGCCTCATCGACCCGCGCGATCGGCGGCAGGGCAAAGCTCGCCCGGCCGGAGCCGAGAATGATCGGCGCCACCATAACGTGGAGCCGGTCGAGGCATTTGGCGGCGAGAAAGCGCGACACCGTGTCCGCGCCGCCCTCGATCAGCACTCGGCGCAATCCCCGTTCGGCGAGCGCCGCAAGGATCGCCGCCGGCGCGAGCTGTCCGTCGGTTCGCGCGATATTGATGATCTCGACGTCGGACGGCAACGGCGGCCGGGCCCCGGCGGCGGTGACCACAAGGCGGCGCACGCCGTCGTTGGCGAGAAGCTTGGCGCCGCCGGGGAGGCGGCCTCTGGCATCGATGACGACGCGGGCCGGGTGCGGGCCGCTGACCCGCCGCACGGTGAGTTGCGGATCGTCGGCGAGTGCCGTGCCGACGCCGACGACCACCGCGTCCACCAGCGCCCGCAGCCGGTGCAGGTGGGCGAGGCCGGCCGGCCCGTTGATGTAGTGCGAATGGCCGGTTTCGGTCGCGACCCGGCCGTCGAGCGACTGCCCGATCTGCGCCACCACCACCAGGTCGTCGACACGGCCATGCCGCAGCGGGCCGAACAGGTCCTCCCACGGCGAGGCCAACGGGAAGGTGAGGGCCCGAAACGCGGCGGGAACGGGGTTCCAAGAATCCATGTCTGGACTGGCTTTGATCAGGTTCCACGCGCAACTGGTGACGGCGGAACCTTAAGTTGCCATAATGGCTTAGGGGAATACATAGCCCCGGTGGTTGTTCTACGTTTTGGGCGCAGTGAAGCGAGTATCGATGCCAAATAATAAGGGGAGCGAGCCGGGTTCCGTGCTGTTTGGAACCCGGGAGTTGGTGGGCGTTGGCCGAGGCCTCGCCGAATTTCGAGCCGGCCGGCCTGTGGTGCTCACAAGCCGCGGCGAAACGCTGCTTTGCCTGCCGGTCGAGGGGCTCGACAAGGATCGCCTGGCCGCATTCCGTACGCTGTGCGCACCGATTGCGCCGCGCCTGGTGCTGACCAGCCTGCGGGCGCGCTCGCTGGGGATCGAGGCCGACGACCCGGTCGCGCTCGAGCTGATGGCCGATATCGACGCCAGCACCATCCTCGCGCTGGTTGCCGATGCCACCTCCGATCACGAGTTCGTCCCGGAGCCGGCGGGTGCTGCGGCCACCGGTGCGATCGAGCTGGTCAAGCTCGCGCAGGTCCTGCCGGCGGTGCTGGTGGCCGAAACCACGGCGAGCATCGTCAGCACCTTCAATCCAGCCATCATGACCGTCGAAGCGAGCGCAGTGGCGCGCTTCCGCGCCCAGGCCACGCAATCGCTCACCATTGCCGGCGAGGCGCACGTGCCGCTCAGCTCGGGCGTGCGGACGCGGTTCGTGGTGTTCCGCGATGCCTTCGGCGCCGACCCGGTCGCGGTGATCGTCGGCACGCCGGACATGTCGAAGCCGGTGCCGGTGCGCATCCATTCCGCCTGCCTGACCGGCGACGTGTTCGGCTCGCGGCGCTGCGACTGCGGCGATCAGTTGAAGCTGGCGCTGACGCGGCTGCATGAGGCCGGCGGCGGCGTCATTCTCTATCTTGCCCAGGAGGGCCGTGGCGTCGGCCTCGCCAACAAGATGCGGACCTACCGGCTGCAGGACGGCGGCCTCGACACGGTGGACGCCAACACCACGCTCGGCTTCGATGACGACGAGCGCGAGTACGGGGTCGCGGTGCGCATGCTGCAGATGCTCGGCTGCAACCGTGTGGTGCTCCTGACCAACAATCCGGCCAAGCTCGAGGGCCTCGCCAAGGCCGGTATCGAGATCACCGGCCGTATGCCGATTGAAACGCCGATCAACTCCGACAACCGCCGTTATCTGACGGCGAAGGCGTCGCGAGCCGGTCATCACCTCCGCCATGTGATGGCGTCGCTGGCGGAACAGCCCGAGGACGACGAGGAGCCGGTAAGGCTGGTGCCTTGAGGCCGGAGCCCGGCTGAGGGACGTGGATATGTCTGCACCGGTGAAAGCCCGCAGCGTCAGCCGCAACATCGGCGATCTGGCGTTTCCGGAGATCGGCGCGGCGGTTCACGCGACGTCGATTCTGTGCCTGCCGATGGGCTCGATGGAGCAGCACGGCCCGCATCTGCCGCTCAACACCGACACCGTGCTGGCCGAGGCATTCACCGGCCGCATCGTCGAGCGCTGGGGCGAGGCCTACGATCTCTGGCGGCTGCCGGCGATCCCGATCGGGCTGTCGCGCGAGCACGACTGGGCCGCGGGAACGATGTCGCTGTCGGTCGGCGGGATGACCGCGCTGCTTCGCGACCTCGTCCGCGAGATGGTCCGCGCGGTTCCGGCGCGCAATCTGCTGATCGTCAATGGTCACGGCGGCAACCGGGGCATCCTGGAGGCGCTCGGCCGCGAACTCCGTGGCGACTTCGGCCTCAATCTCGTCACGCTGCACCTTGGCGCGATGATGAGTCCGGTGCCGGAGGCGGGCCTGCCGGAAATCCACGCCGGCAGGGACGAAACCTCGGTGATGCTCGCGCTGGCGCCGGATCTGGTGCGCCGCGAGCGTCTTGGCGAACTGGCGGCCCCGCCGGACGGACACGCAGTGCGCGCCACGATTCTCGACCCGGCGGCGAGCTGGCCGTGGTCGAGTGGCGATCCACGCATCGCCAGCGTAGGCGTGATCGGCGACGCCGCGAGCGCTTCGGCCGGGCACGGCGATGCCATCGTTTCACGCATGATCGAGGCTGTCGGGCCGGTGCTGCAACGCCTTCGCGACAACCACACGGCGCGCTGAACAAGCCCATCCAGGCCGCCATCGACAGCCCTAACGAAGTCTTAATCACGGCCGGCTATTAAACGCTTTGGATTATTGTCGAAGTGGTGCCGGAATGGCCGGCGAAGCCGATGCCGCCGCGGAAAAGCTGCGAGCCTACCTCCGGGCCCTGAAGCCTGGGGCGAGGGCATTGTTGATCGCCGAACTCGAGCGAGGACTTTTGCACGGCACCAGCCCGGCGGGGGCGGAACTCGTCCTGGCCGAGCTGCGGCGAAGCCTGCGCGAAGGCAGCACCACGTCCCCCCGCATCGACGATTCGGCGAGGCTGTTCTTCCAGACCATCGAGCCGTTCCTGGTCGACGATGGTCCCGATCACAAGCACCGCGGCCGCATTGCGCGCTCCGCGATCGAGCCACTGTGGCTTTGGATCGGCAACATGCTGGCGCCCGAAGAGGCCAAGGATTATTCCGCGCAAGTCGAGCAGGCCCTGACGGCCGGCGACACCAGCCTCGCCGAGCAACAGGCACGTCGGTTCCAGGATCTCGTGGCGGGCCGCATCGGCGAAATGCTGGTGAGCGCGGACGATAGGGAGCGCCGCCGCCTGACGGTCCAGCTCGGCACCTCCCGCGCGCTGGAGGACGTCCAGGTCCTCCGCGGCATTCTGCATTCCCGTGACGTGCTTGGGCTGCTCGCTGCGCAACTGCCTGGCCATATCAATTCGCTGGCTGGGCCGGTGATGGAGTCCGTCAAGGCGGCGGTTGATTCAACGACAGCGGGCGACCCAGACCTATTGCTGTATTCGTTGATTCTGGTGATGGGCAGGCTTGCCTCGCCGTCCCATCTGATCCGGCTCGCGACCAAAGCCGCCGGCAGCGACCAAGCCAAGCGGGTCGCCGAAACACCCTATTCGGTTGCTGTGCAGATCGTGCTGGAAGAGGTCGATCGCCGGGTGCGCGAGCTTGCCACGGATCTCAAAAGCGGTCGGGGGATCGCGGTCTCGGCGCTGCTCAAGGAGGTTCATGACGCGCTCCGCGGATTACGCTCCGAGATCGGCATGACAGCGGAATCGGCATGGGGCAGACAGCTTGCCGCCATACGCGCCGACGTGTCGAAAATCCTGACCGCGGAAATCGAGTTGATGCCCGGCCGGGTGCGGCGTTTGATCCGGCCCCGGCCCGCAAAAGAGATTACGCCGAACACCCGCGTCGACGCCGGCGACGTGGCTGAAACCGAAGCGCTGATCGGTTTCGTCGCGGCGTGCCGAAACTATGCGAGCGAGCTTGCCATCAACGAGATCACGCAGCGCGTCTTCAAGGAGCTGCAGCAGTTCCTCGAGAGCGGCACGCGGACCCTGCTCGATGGGTTGCGTGGCGCCAGTCCGAGCGAACTTTCATTCCGCCAGTCCCAGATCAATGCGGCGGTGCGGTTTTGCGCCAAGGTGTTCGGCCAGGAATATGCGGCGTTGCTCGCCAAGGCCGCCGAAGTCGCCTCGCACGACCACGAACGCAAGGCCGCCGCAGCGAAAGCCTGAACTCAGGCCGCGACGCTGATCGTTCCGTCCCGATTGTCGACCATCACCGGCGAATGCAGGTATTCGACGACCGGCGGCGTGCCGTATTTTCCTTCGACGAACTTTGACCAGTCCGGCGTGTACATCCGCTCGGCGTCGGCCCGCGATTCCCAGACGTAGATGCCGCCGGCGCGGCGGCCGTCCTCGCTCATGAAATAATTCTTGCGAATGAGGCCCGGAACGCCGCGGTATTTCGGGGCGGTGGCCTGGAAGGTCTTGGTGATGTTGGCGAGCGTTTCGGGTTGGGCGAGCTGAAACGTCACGATGGCCACGATCATTTGAAGCCTCCCGGCGCGATCGGCGATAAAGCGAGCGAATTGTATTTTCGCCCGCCGGAAACGTGATGTAAACCGTCGCCATGTGGCTTTGGCTTGTGATGGCGCTGATGACGGCCGCCGCGATCTTTGCGGTGCTTTGGCCGCTTTCCAGGCGTGCGCGGCTCGCCTCCGGTAGCGAGGTCGCGGTCTATCGCGATCAACTCGATGAGATCGGGCGCGACCGGGCAGCGGGACTGATCGGCGAACGCGAGGCCGAAGCGGCCCGCATCGAAGTGTCACGGCGGTTGCTGGCTGCGGCCGACACAGAAGCGGCGGCGGCATCGGTGCCGGGTGTCGGCGCAGGGCGCCGGCGCCGCGCTGCCGCGCTGGCCGCGTTGATCCTGCTGCCGCTCGGTGCAGCCGGGTTTCTACCTCTGGCTTGGCTCGCCGCAACTCCCCGGCGAGCCGCTGCAAGCGCGCCGCGAGGCGCCGGCAGAGCAGCGCTCGATCATGGAACTGGTGGCGCGCGTCGAGGCGCATCTGGAGCAGAATCCGGAAGACGGCCGCGGCTGGGAGGTGGTGGGGCCGGTCTATATGCGGCTCGGCCGCTACGACGACGCGGTGAAGGCGCGACGCAATACGCTGCGGCTGCTCGGGCCGACGGCGAGTCGCGAGGCCGACCTCGGCGAGGCGCTGACCGGCGCCGCCGACGGCGTCGTCACCGCCGAGGCGAAGCAGGCGTTCGACCGCGCGGTCGCTCTTGATGAGAACGACGTGCGGGCGCGCTATTTTGTTGGCCTAGCCGCCGAGCAGGACGGCCGCCCCAAGGAAGCCGCGGAGATCTGGCGAAAGCTCCTGGTGGGCGCGCCGGCGGATGCGGCATGGACGAACTTCGTGCGGGAATCGCTGGCGCGGATCGATCCGGGGGCCGCGGCGACGCAACCAGGGCCAAGCGCCGGCGATGTCGCGGCCGCAGGCCAGATGGCGCCCGAGCAGCGCGAAGCGATGGTGCGCGGCATGGTGTCTCGCCTCGCCGAGCGGCTGAAATCGGACGGCGGCGATGTCGAGGGGTGGTTGCGGCTGCTTCGCGCTTATATGGTGCTAGGCGACCGGCAGCAGGCCCGCGCCGCCGCGGATGACGCCCGGCGCGCGCTCGCCGGCGATCCCGACAAGCTTCGCCGCATCGACGACTTGATCAAGGAACTGGCGCTGGAAGGCTGAGCATGATCCGGAAAAGTGGGCACCGGTTTTCCGACAAGATCATGCTCCAAGGAAAGCGAGCATGACACGCAAGCAGCGGCGCCTCACTTTGATCGGTGGCAGTCTTGGCGTGCTGGCGCTGGCGGCTGTGCTGGTGCTGAGCGCGCTCAAGGATTCCATCGTGTTCTTCAATTCGCCGACCGACGTGGTTGAGAAGCATGTCGCGCCAGGGACCCGCATCCGGCTCGGCGGGTTGGTGAAGGAAGGCTCGGTGCGCCGTGGCGACAATCTCGCCGTGCGCTTCGAGGTGACCGACGGCAACAAGGCTGTCTCCGTCAATTACCAAGGCATCCTGCCCGACCTGTTCCGCGAAGGTCAGGGCGTGGTGACGGAAGGAACCATCGAGCCCGGTGGCGCCTTCAAGGCCGATTCCGTTTTGGCCAAGCACGACGAAAGGTATATGCCCAAGGAAGTGGTCGATGCCTTGAAGAAGCAAGGCCGGTGGGAAGAGGGTAGCGGCAAGAAATGACAGCCGAATGATCGCCGAGATTGGCCATTACGCGCTGGTGCTGGCGCTGGGGCTTGCCCTCATTCAAGCGGTCGTGCCGCTCATCGGCGCGCGTTGGCACGACGACACGTTGATGGGCGTCGCGGGTCCAACGGCGCTGATGCAGTTCGCATTCGTGGCGACCGCGTTCGGTGCGCTGACGGCTTGCTACGTCACCTCGGATTTCTCCGTCGCCAATGTGTTCGAGAATTCGCACTCGGCGATGCCGCTGATCTACAAGTTCACCAGCGTGTGGGGGAACCATGAGGGCTCGATGCTGCTCTGGGTCCTCATTCTGTCGCTGTTCGGCGCCTCGGTGGCGGCGTTCGGCGGCAATCTGCCGGCGACCTTGAAGGCCAATGTGCTGGCGGTGCAGTCGTGGATCGCCGCGGCCTTTTATCTGTTCATCCTGGTCACCTCGAATCCATTTCTGCGCTTGCCGCAGGCGCCGTTCGAGGGACGCGACCTCAATCCGATCCTGCAGGACATCGGGCTCGCGGTGCACCCGCCGCTGCTCTATCTCGGCTACGTCGGCTTCTCGATCTCGTTCTCGTTTGCGATTGCAGCGCTGATCGAAGGCCGCATCGACGCGGCCTGGGCGCGCTGGGTGCGGCCGTGGACGCTGGCCGCCTGGATGTGCCTGACGCTCGGCATCGCCATGGGCTCGTACTGGGCCTACTACGAGCTCGGCTGGGGCGGCTTCTGGTTCTGGGACCCGGTCGAGAATGCATCCCTGATGCCGTGGCTCGCCGGCACGGCGCTGCTGCATTCCGCCGTGGTGATGGAGAAGCGCGACGCGCTCAAGGTCTGGACCATCCTGCTCGCCATTCTGGCGTTCTCGCTGTCGCTGATCGGCACCTTCCTGGTTCGCTCCGGCGTGCTCACCTCGGTCCACACCTTTGCCAGCGATCCGACCCGCGGCGTGTTCATCCTCGCCATCCTGGTGCTGTTCATCGGCGGCGGGCTTTCGCTCTACGCGTTCCGCGCGCCGGCGCTCAAGCAGGGCGGTCTGTTCGCGCCCATTTCGCGCGAGGGTGCGTTGGTGTTCAACAATCTGTTCCTCACCGCGGCTTGCGCCACCGTTTTCGTCGGCACGCTTTATCCGCTGGCGCTCGAGGCGCTGACCGGCGAGAAGATCTCGGTCGGCGCGCCGTTCTTCAATCTCACCTTCGCTCCGTTGTTCGTGCCGCTGCTGCTGGTGGTGCCGATGGGGCCGCTGATGGCGTGGAAGCGCGGCGATCTCCCTGGCGTCGCGCAACGGCTGCTCGGCGCCGGAGCGTTCGCGCTTGTGGTGATCGCGGCGGTGTTTTTCGCCACCAGCGGCGGGCCGGTGCTGGCGCCATTCGCCATCGGCCTTGCCGCCTTCGTCATGGCGGGCGCGCTGACCGATCTGGTCGAGCGCACCGGCCTGTTGCGATTTCCATTGTCGACGGCGCTTTCCCGGGCGCGCGGCCTGCCGCGCTCGGCGTTCGGCACCATGGTGGCGCATTTCGGCCTCGGCGTTTCGCTTCTGGGCCTCGTCTGTGCATCGACCTGGGGCGCCGAGCGGATCGTTGCGGTGAAGCCCGGCGCCGTCGTGTCGCTGCGGTCGTATGACCTGAGCTTCGACGGCATGGTGACGCGGCAGGGACCGAACTATCGCGAGCTGGCCGCGAAATTCACGGTCCGGCAGGGCGGCCACGTCATCGGCACCATGGAGCCTTCGAAGCGAAACTTCCCGTCGCGGCAGAGCTCAACCACCGAGGCCGCGCTGATGACGCGCGGGGTGAGTCAGCTCTATCTCTCGCTCGGCGACCCCAACGACGACGGCTCGGTCGCGGTGCGGCTCTATCACAAGCCTCTGGTGCTGCTGATCTGGCTCGGCGCATTGGTGATGTTCGCAGGCGGCGCGCTGTCGCTATCGGATCGCCGGCTGCGGATCGGTGCGCCGAGGCCGGCGCGGTCCGCCGCGCTGCAGCCTGCGGAGTGAGCCGTGAGCGCCGCGCGGTCACGTTGGATGTCGGTGTGCGTTCTGGTGATCGCGCTTGCCGGTATCGGTCCCTCGCGCGCCGTGCAACCCGACGAGATGCTGCCCGACCCCGCGCTTGAAGCGCGGGCGCGCGATCTGTCGCGCGAGTTGCGCTGCATGGTGTGCCAGAACCAGTCGATCGACGATTCCGACGCGCCGCTCGCCCGCGATCTCCGGCTCCTGGTCCGCGAGCGCCTCAAGGCCGGCGACAGCGACGCGCAGGTGCTCGATTTCCTGACCGCGCGCTATGGCCAGTTCGTGTTGCTCAAGCCGCGGTTCGGCTTCGACACGGCCTTGCTTTGGGGTGCGCCGGCCGTGGTGTTGCTGGCGGGCGCTCTCGCGCTTGTCATGGCGCTCCGCCGACGGCGGGTTGGCTTGGCCTCGGTGCCGGATCAGTCGGACCTCACCGCGGCCGAGCGAAACCGCCTTGCAGAGCTTGTGGAAGAGCACACCCCATGACCCGAGTAATCCACCTAAGCGTTTGAATAATATTATAAATTTACCGATTTCAAGATTACCAAAGATTAATGCCGCCGCCACGGCTCGGTAAGGGTGCTCGCCCCATCTTCCTATTCAAAGACGGGCGCTGGGGCGCTGAAGCACAGACCTCCGAGGACAATTTTTTTGATGACCACCCCCAATCGTTTCTCAGCGCGCATTCTGCCAATGCGTCGGCTTGCTCTCCTGGCCACCACGGTGGCCGGCCTGGCGGTCGGCGGATTCCTGGTGGCGCCAACGCTGTCGCCTTACGCGCCGCAGGCGCTGGCGCAGAATCTTTCGCAGGAGGCCCAGCATCTCGCGCGGCCGACCGGCTTTGCCGACATCGTCGAGAAGGTGAAGCCCGCGGTGATCTCGGTTCGCGTCAAGATGCGGACCGATCCGCAGACGTCCTCGGAAGAAGAATTGCCGTTCCCGAAGGGCTCTCCGATGGAGAAGTTCTTCAAGCGGTTCGGCATGCCTGAAGGCGGACAGCACGCGCCGCGCGGCCGCCAGTTCGGCCAGGCGCAGGGCTCCGGCTTCTTTATTTCGGCGGACGGCTTTGCCGTGACCAACAACCACGTGGTTGAGAAGGCGACCAGCGTCGAAATCTCGACCGACGACGGCAAGATCCACACCGCGAAAGTGATCGGCACCGATCCGCGCACCGATCTGGCGCTGATCAAGGTCGATGGCAGCAACTTCCCCTACGTGAAGCTTGCCGACGCCACGCCGCGCATCGGCGACTGGGTGCTTGCGGTCGGCAATCCGTTCGGGCTCGGCGGCACCGTGACGGCCGGCATCGTCTCGGCCCGCGGCCGCGATATCGGCGCCGGCCCCTATGACGACTTCCTGCAGATCGACGCGCCGGTGAACAAGGGCAACTCCGGTGGCCCAACGTTCAACACCGAAGGCAGCGTGATCGGCGTCAACACCGCGATCTTCTCGCCCTCCGGCGGCTCGGTCGGCATCGCCTTTGCGATCCCGGCGGAGACGGTGAAGAGCGTCGTCGCTCAGCTCAAGGACAAGGGTCAGGTGACGCGCGGCTGGATCGGCGTGCAGATCCAGCCGGTAACGCCGGAGATCGCCGACAGCCTTGGCATGAAGAAGCCCGGCGGCGCGCTGGTTGCCGAGCCGCAAAAGGATGGCCCGGCGATGAAGGCCGGCATCCAGGCCGGCGACGTGATCGCCAATGTCGACGGCAACACCGTGATCGATGCGCGCGATCTTGCCCGCAAGATCGGCGGCATGGCGCCTGGCACCACCGTCAAGCTCGGCGTGCTGCGCAATGGCGCCGATAAGGACGTCAGCCTGACGCTGGGCGAACTGCCGAACACCCGTGAGGCGAAAGCTGACACGGAGCAGGGCGCCAAGAAGAAGGAGACCAGCAACGAGCCGCGGCTTGGCCTGTCGCTCGCTCCAGGCGATGGCAAGGAAAAGGGCGTCGTCGTCGCTGAGGTCGATCCGTCCGGACCCGCCGCCGATTTCGGCTTCAAGGCAGGCGACGTGATCCTCGAAGTGGCCGGCAAGGCTGTCAGTACACCGGATCAACTGCGCAAGGCGCTGGGCGATGCCCGCGCCGAGGGCAAGCACAGCGTACTGATGCGCGTGAAGTCTGAACAAGGGACGCGGTACGTGGCGATTCCGCTCGGCAGCGCCTGACGAATTACGGCTCGCACCCGGGTTTGGGTGCGGGAACAAGGATCGGGTCTGTTACGTCGGCATTCGTCGCCCCCGCCGGCGGAGCGAACCCGGGGGACGGGTGCGAACCCGTCCCCACTTAAACCACCCGCGGGACCGGCATCCGTCGCCCCCGCCGGAAACGAGGGTGGTCGGGGGGTGGTGGAGCAATCCACCGCCCCCCGCACTATGTTCAGGGCTGGATGGGCGGCCGCCCAGTTATGGGTAAGATGGGCCGCTCCAAAAGCGGACCGCCATGCGCCTCCTCATCGTTGAAGACGACCGCGATGCCGCGGACTACATCGCCCGGGCGTTCCGGGAGGTCGGCCACGTCGCCGATCAGGCCCCCGATGGCGAGGAGGGCCTAGTCCTCGCCAGCGACCGCCAATATGACGTCCTGATCATTGACCGCATGCTGCCCAAGCGCGACGGCCTGTCGTTGATCGGCGAGTTGCGCGCCAAAGGCATCGAAACCCCGGTGCTGATCCTCTCCGCGCTCGGGCAGGTCGATGACCGGGTGAAGGGATTGCGGGCAGGCGGCGACGACTACCTGCCGAAGCCGTATTCGTTCTCCGAATTGCTCGCCCGCGTCGAGGTGCTGGCGCGCCGGCGCGGCGGCCGCGGCGAAGAAACGGTTTACCGAGTTGCCGATCTCGAGCTCGACCGGCTGTCGCACTCGGTCAAGCGCGGCAAGCAGGAAATCGACTTGCAGCCGCGCGAATTCCGCCTGCTCGAATACCTGATGAAGCACGCCGGTCAGGTGGTGACCCGCACCATGCTTCTGGAAAACGTCTGGGACTATCACTTCGATCCGCAGACCAATGTCATCGACGTGCACATTTCCCGGCTGCGCTCGAAGATCGACAAGGGATTCTCGCAGCCGCTGCTGCATACCATCCGCGGCGCCGGATACATGATCCGTGACAAATGATCTTGTCACGACGAACGCGGTCGATCCGCCCGCGACGATAACGCCCCCGGGGCGTCTGCGCCGGTTTTTCGTTCGGATGCGGGCGCGGCCGTGGCTGAACGCACTCGGCAAGCTCTCCAACACCACCGCCTTCAAGCTGACGCTGGTTTATCTCACGGTGTTCGCGGTGTTTGCGGCCTTCCTGCTGGGCTATTTCGCCTGGAATACGCGCCGCCTGATCACCGAGCAGATCACGCGCACGGTCGACGCGGAGATCACCGGCCTCGCCGAGCAATATAACCAGGGCGGCATCCGCCGCCTCGTTTTCATCATCGATGCGCGGGCGCGCCGGCCCGGATCGAGCCTCTATCTGGTCTCGACCTTCTCCGGCGACGGCCTTGCCGGCAATGTTGGTCTGCTCGGCGAGGGCGTGCTGGAGCACACCGGGTGGACCGAAACGGTCTATCGCCGGCTCGACGATCCGGAGGGCAGCGAGCATCACGCGCTGGTGCGCGTCTATGAGTTGCCGAGCGGCTTCCGGCTGCTGGTCGGCCGGGACCTCGAAGAGCGAGAGCGGCTCTATGAAGTCATTCTCGCCGCCGGGCAATGGTCGATTGCGCTGGTCATTATCCTGGGCTTGGCCGGGGGCTTCTTCGTGGCGCGCCGCGTGCTGCATCGGGTCGATGCCATGACCGAGACCTCGCGCACCATCATGGCCGGCGACCTGTCCGGCCGGTTGCCGACCGTCGGCTCCGATGACGAGCTTGACCGTCTCGCCATCAATCTCAACGCCATGCTGGAGCGGATCGAGGCGCTGATGCGGGGATTCAAGGAGGTCTCCGACAACATCGCCCATGATCTCAAGACGCCGCTGACGCGGCTTCGCAACCGCGCCGAGGAGGCACTTCGTTCCGGCAAGAATGAAGCCGATTACCGCGCTGCGCTCGACTCGACCATCGAGGAATCCGACGAACTAATCCGAACCTTCAACGCGCTGTTGATGATTGCGCGCGCCGAATCCGGCCAGTCCAGCGCGCCGATGACGCAGTTCGATGCGGCAGAGGTGGCGCGCGGGGTGGGCGAGCTCTACGACCCGCTTGCGGATGACAAGGGTCTGGCGCTGAAGATCGAAGCCAATGCCGCGCTGCCGATGCGGGGCAATCGGGAATTGCTGACCCAGGCGCTCGCCAACCTGGTCGACAACGCCATCAAATACGCCCGGCCCCATGACGCCAATGGAACGCCCGCGAGCGTTGTAGTGGAGGCGAGTGGGGATGTGGCATCGATTTGCCTCAGCGTCTCCGATCGTGGCCCCGGCGTGCCCGCGGGCGACCGGGAGCGGGTGGTGCAGCGCTTCGTGCGGCTGGAGCAAAGCCGGTCGGAGCCGGGCTCGGGGCTGGGCCTCAGTCTGGCGGCCGCAGTCGCCCATCTCCACGGCGGCGAGTTGCACCTGGAGGACAATGAGCCCGGGCTCAAGGCCACGCTGGTGGTGCCGCGGGACGGGCCGCAACTGCTGCAATCGACCGAATAGTCAATTCGCGCCAGCGCCGCTATGACAGGCCATGGCCAAGGTCGCCAAAAAACGCCCTCAGAAGCGCGTCGGGAATCCGCGCGCGAGCAAGCTAAAAGTTCCCCCGACTGAAAAGGGCACGTTGGCGCTCGCGATCACGGACGCGCCGCGGCTGGTGGACCGCAAGGCCGCGCAAGCCCGTCTCGCCGGATGGCTGACTGACATCGGCCGCACCGCCGCCGGCAAGGCGCTCAAGCGTCGGCTCGCCGGCGCGCCGAATGTCGAAGCCCTGCTGCTCGGGCTTGCCGACGGCTCGCCTTACCTCTGGGAACTGGCGACCGCAGAACCCGCGCGGCTCGTTGCGCTGCTCGATTGCGATCCGGATCGACATCTGGCGGCATTGCTGGCCGCCGCCGAGAACGAGGCCGCTGCCACCAGCGACGAAGACGAGATCATGCGGCTCCTTCGCCGCATGAAGGCGGAGGCGGCGCTGCTCATCGCGCTCGCCGACATCGGCGGAGTTTGGCCGGTGATGCGCGCGACCAAGGCGCTGACCGAGCTTGCCGACACCGCCGTTCGCGCAAGCTTGCGCTTTCTGTTGCGCGAGGCGGCCGGGCGCGGCCGGCTCAAGCCTGCCGATGCCGCGCAGCCCGAAGCGGGCAGCGGCCACATCGTGCTGGCGATGGGCAAGATGGGAGCGTTCGAGCTCAACTATTCCAGCGATATCGACCTGATCGTGTTCTACGACCCCGATGCCCCGGCGGTGGCGGACAAGGACGATGTCACAGCGTTTCACGTGCGCATCACCCGTGGCCTCGTGAATCTTTTGCAGGAGCGCACCGCGGATGGCTACGTGTTCCGCGTCGACCTGCGGCTGCGGCCCGATCCAGCCTCGACACAGATCGCGGTCTCGACCGAGACCGCGCTCAACTACTACGGCAGCGTCGGCCAGAACTGGGAACGCGCGGCGCTGATCAAGGCGCGTGTCTGCGCCGGCGACATGGCAGCCGGCGAAGCGATGCTGGCGCAGCTTTCGCCGTTCATCTGGCGGAAGTACCTCGATTTCGCCGCGGTGGCCGACATCGAGGCGCTCAAGCGCCAGATCCATGCCTACCGCGGCCACGAGGACATCGCGGTCGAAGGCCACAACATCAAGCTCGGCCGCGGCGGCATCCGCGAGATCGAGTTTTTCGTGCAGACCCAGCAGCTCGTCGCCGGCGGCCGCCACCCGGAGCTGCGCGGCCGCGAGACGCTGCCGATGCTGCAGGCGCTGGTCGAGGGCGGCTGGATCGGCGCCGATGCACGCGCCGACCTCGATGCCGCCTACCGCTTTCTGCGCATGATCGAGCACCGGTTGCAGATGGTCGCCGACGACCAGACCCACACGCTGCCGTCCGATCGTGAAGGCATGGAGCGGTTCGCGCGATTCGCCGGCTTCAGGGATCGCGACAGCTTCGCGCACGCTCTGGTCGAGCATTTGCGCAAGGTGCAGCGCCAATACATCAAGCTGTTCGAGGAGCCCGCTGGCGAAGCCGACCGGCTGGCGCTGTCGTTTCCCAAAGGGGCCGACGACCGCGGGACTCTCAATCGGCTCGGCGCCCTGGGTTATCGGAAGCCGCTTGAAGTCTCCGCGACCGTGCGTCGCTGGCTCGACGGAACCTATCCAGCGCTGCGCAGCGAGTTCGCCCGCAGCCAGTTCGCTGAACTCGTTCCGGTCTTGCTCGATCGCCTGGCACGTTCGGAAAATGCCGCCGCCGCGGTGACGGCATTCGACGCGTTCCTCGGCGGCGTCAAAGGGGGCGGCCGTCTATTCTCGCTGCTGCGGCAGAATCCCGACCTGGTGACGGTGGTGGCATTGATGCTGGGCACAGCGCCACGGCTCGCCGGCATTCTGGCGCTGCATCCCGAGGCGATGGACGCGCTGCTCGATCCGGCATTTTTCGGTGCGCTGCCGGATGAAAGCAAGATTGAGGCGGAACTCGCCCGGACCCTCGAGCAGGCGGGCAGCTATGAGGATTTTCTCGACCGGCTCCGCATGTTCAGCCTGGAGCAGATGTTCCTGATCGGCGCCCGCATCCTCTCGGACACCGTCTCGGCCGAGCAGGCCGGCGGCGCTTTCGCGCGCCTCGCCGATGTCGCGATCCGCGCGCTGGACCGCCGGGTCGAGGACGTGGTTGCGGAAAATCACGGCCGGATCCGCCGCCAGCAGACCGCGCTGCTGGCGCTCGGCAAGCTCGGCGGCCGCGAGATGACGGCGACCTCCGACCTCGACCTCATCATCGTTTACGACTTCGACGCCGAGCATCCGCAATCGGACGGCGCGCGGCCGCTCTACGGCGCGCAGTATTTCGCGCGGCTCACCCAGCGGCTGATCAGCGCGCTGTCGTCCCGGACCAACTACGGCGCGCTTTATCATGTCGATATGAGGCTGCGGCCGTCGGGGCGCTCCGGGCCGGTCGCCACCAGTCTGGACGCCTTCGCGAGCTACCAGGAGAACGAAGCCTGGACCTGGGAGCACATGGCGCTGACCCGGGCGCGCGTGGTGTCGGGGCCGCCCGCCTTTGCCAACCGGGTCGAGGCGGTGATCCGGTCGGTGCTGAGCCGGAAGCGTGACGCGGTCACGATCTCCGCCGACGTCGCCGAGATGCGCCAGGCCATCGCCAAGGAAAAGGGCGAGGACACCCGCTGGGACCTAAAATACGCTGCCGGCGGACTGATCGATCTGGAGTTCATCGCGCAATATCTCCAACTCGTGCATGCGGCAGAACACCCGGACATCCTCGACACAACGACGGCGCGCGTGCTCGACAAGGCGTGGCGGCTGGGCCTGCTTGCGGCCGAGGACGCCGACGTGCTGCGGCCGGCGGCGCGGCTGTTCCATAATCTGACGCAAATCCTGCGATTGTGTCTGCCCGGCCCGTTCGATCCGAAGACCGCGGGCGCGGGCCTGCTGAGTCTGCTATGCCGCGCGGCCGACCTGCCGAACTTCGCCACCCTCAATGCTCATGTCGCCGAAACCCAGCAGAAGGTGCGGGCGAGCTTCAACCGGATCCTTGGCGCGGCGCTGTAGGTCGATCCTAAGCTGGGACCGCGGCGCGCTTCGCCACGCTTGCAATCAGCGACGCCTTCCGCACATAGGCGCGGTGGGCGGCGGGATCGGCGGCGGTGCGGCGGAGCTGATCGAAGTCTCTGGCCCGGGCCGCGGGGTCCTTCTCCTCCATCCGTTTTTTGTTGGCGACGGTCTGTTGCTGGACGAATTCGATGTTCAACGGGCGCCGGTGCAGGTCGTATTCGTTGAGAATATCGTCGGGCGCCTCGCGCCGGATCACACGGCCAAGCAGGTCGCTGATCTCGACCGCGTCGTGGATGCCGAAATTGAGGCCGAGCCCGCCGAGCGGATTGTTGACGTGGGCGGCATCGCCGGCGAGGAATACACGGCCCTTGCGGAAGCGTTCGGCTACGCGTTGGTGCACGTTGTAGAGATTGCGGTGGACCACGTCGTAGGCGCCGGCCTGGGGCAGGAAGCGCTGCAGCCGCGCCTCGGTCGCGTCCGGATTCATCAACTCGTCGTCGGTCTGCTCGGGTCGGGTCGACGACAGCACGCGCCACAGCGGGCCCCGCTCGTCGCCGCTGACCTTGAACATCGAGAACCATGCGTCGGGGTCGGAGACGTAGTTGCGCGTGCATCCCGGGTAGCGGAGACCGAGATCGTCGGTCATAGTCAGGATCATGAAGCGTTCGGGATGGGTGTAGCCTTCGAACTCGATTCCGAGGGCCTTCCGCACCGTCGAGCGGCCACCGTCACAGCCGATCAGGTAGGAGCCCGCGAGCCTGCGCTTTCCCTCGGCGCCTTCAACCTCCACCTCGACGCCATCGGGGCCTTGCGTGAGTGCCGTCACCCGCACCGAGAATTCGACCTTGGCGTGCGGGAACGCCTTCAACCGCTCGACCGCCATGGCGGCGAGCTTGTGCTGCTCGCATTGCACGGCGAAGGGGTAGGGCGTCTCGTCCTTGAGAATGCCGAAATTGAATTCGGCCACGATCTTCATGCCCTGGCCGTCCCAGATACGGAACAGCGGCTCGACATAGCCGCGCGCGATCACCTCATCGACCATGCCGAGCCCGGCCAGCATCTCCAGGGTCGCAGCGTGGGTGGTCGCGGCGCGCGGCATGTCGTTGATCCGCGCGTCGGCCTCGAACACGTGGACCGGCAAGCCTTGGCGAGCCAACGCCAGCGCGGTGATGACGCCGACCGGGCCGCCGCCGGCAATGAGGATGGGCTTTTGAGAGGTTGAATGCATGCTTGGTTTATAGCGGCGTTCGGCCTTCGCTGCTATTGTCGGAAGTATCGGGTGGTATGCCGCAGAAGCGGCTTTTGATGCTGGCCCGGCGTCAGTTGCTGCGCTACATGGCCGCGGTGCCGCTGGCTTCGCTTGGTGCGGGCGATGCCCGTGCCCAGGCTTATCCGACCCGTCCGGTGAAGGTGATCGTCACCACCGGGCCGGGCGGGCAGGGCGACATCACCGCGCGGCTCGTCGCGGCGAACCTGACCGAGAGCCTCGGCCAATCGTTCTATATCGAGAACATGCCGGGTGGTGGCGGCAACATCGCCATGGGTGCGGCTGCGCGCGCCACGCCGGACGGCACTACGCTGCTCGCCGCCACCAGCAACATCGTGACCAACGTCAGCCTTTATTCGAAAATCCCCTATGATCCTTACAAGGACTTCGAGCCAATTTCGCTGATGTGCTCCTCGCCGCACGTGCTGGTGGTGCACCCGTCGGTGCCGGCCAACAACGTCAACGAGCTGGTCGCGCTGGCGAAGGCCAGCCCCGGCAAATACAGCTACGCGTCGGCCGGGCGTGGCACGCCGGCTCACCTCGCGGGCGAAATGTTCAAGCTGGCGTTCGGCGTCGACATCACCCACGTGCCGTTCAACGGCGGCGGGCCAGCCAGCCAATCCACCCTGGGCGGCCATGTGCCGATCGCCGTTTCGGCGCTGCCGACCGCATCGACCTACATCCGCGGCGGCCAGTTCCGTGCGCTTGGGTTGTTCAGCAGCCGGCGGTCCTCGGCGCTGCCCGATGTGCCGACCATGATGGAGGCGACCGGCCACGATCTGCCGGCCGACATCGTCAACGGGCTGATGGCGCCGGCCGGTACGCCGAAGCCGATCATCGATCACCTTCACGATGCGACGGTGAAAGTCCTCTCCAAGCCCGAAACGCGAGAGAAGCTGGCAACAATGGGTTTCGATCCGGTCGGCAGCACCCCCGAGCAATTCGCGCAGTGGATCAGGACCGAGATCCCGCGTTGGGGCAAGATCATCCGCGACGCCAACATCGGGCTGCAGTGAAGACCGCTATTCCACCTTGACGCCGGCGATCTCGACCGCCTTGGCCCAGTTTGGAATCTCCTTGGCGATGAAGGCTGCGAATTTCTCCGGGCCTTCTACGGCAGGATCGATGCCGTTGGCGCGGAGCTGCTCGATGAACTTCGGGTCTTTGGCGGCGTTCGCCATTTCGGTGGCGAGCCGGTCGATCACCGGCTTCGGCGTTCCCTTCGGCGCCAGCATGCCGGTCCAGGACACCGCGTTGTAGCCGGGATAGGTCTCCGCAATCGCCGGCATATCTGGCACCCGCGTCGAGCGTTTTTCGCTCGATACTGCCAGCAGGCGAAGCTTCGGATTGGTGGCTTGGGCGAGCGCCTCGGAGATCGGCACGAAGGTGACGGGGATTTGGCCGCCGATCACATCGGTCAGCGCCGGCGCGGTGCCGCGGTAGCTGACGCTGGTCATCTTGAAGTCGGCCTGGTGCAGGAACAGCGCCATGATCAGATTGCTGGCGCTGCCGGGCCCGCCGCCGCCGGCGTAGGCGAGCGGTTGCGGCTGGGCCTTGGCATAGGCGACGAACTCGGCAACGGTCTTCGCCGGCACGCTGGAGTTGATCACCAGGACCTGCGGGCTTGAGCCCAACTCGCTGATCGGAGCGTAGTCCTTGGCGGGGTCGTATTTCACTTTGTTGGTCGCGGGCACGATAGCCATCACATTGGTGCTCGCCCACAGCAGCGTGTAGCCGTCCGGCGTCGCGCGCTGGACCGCCTCCATGGCGATGATGCCGCCGCCGCCAACCCGGTTCTCGACCACCATCTGCTGACCGAGCGTCTGCGACAGTCGCGCGGCCATCAGCCGGCCGGTGACGTCGATGTTGCCGCCGGCGGCGAACGGCACCAGGAGCTTGATTGGCTTGTCGGGCCATTGCTGGGCGCTGGCGGAACCCGCCGCGCCGAGGATGGACAGGACTGCGATGAAGGAGCCGAGAATGCGGTTGTGTGTCATCGCCGCACTCTATGGCGGCGGCGTCGGGCTCGGCAACCCACATGCGACAATCACGCCACGTGAGGCTTTCCATCGAGCGGCAGGCGCACGACGACTGTTGTGCCGACGCCGATCGTCGAGCGGATGCGCATCACGCCGCCATGCAGTTCCACCAGCGATTTGGCGATGGCGAGCCCTAGCCCTGAGCCGTGCTGGGTCTTGGTGAGCTGGCTTTCGACCTGCTCGAACGGCCGGCCGAGCTTTTGCAGTGCCTCGGGTGTGATGCCAATGCCGGAATCCTGGATGCCGATGACGACCGCGCCACGCGACATCCGGCCGCGCACGGTGATGCGGCCGTTCTCGGGGGTGAACTTGACGGCGTTCGAGAGCAAATTGAGCGCGATCTGCTTGAGGGCGCGGCGGTCCGCCTTCAAGTGGATTGCCGATGCGATCCGGGACGAGACTTTGAGGTTCTTCTCCTGCGCGCGCGTTGTGACCACGCGCAACGCGTCGGACAGTTCACGGTCGAGCTCGACGTTCTCGAGGTCAAGCTTCAGCCGGCCGGCCTCGATCTTCGACATGTCGAGCACGTCATTGACGACGTCGAGCAGGTATTCGCCGCTGCCGTGGATGTCCCGGCAATATTCGACATACTTGTCGGAGCCGAGCGCACCGAACATGCCCGACGCCATGATCTCGGAAAAGCCGATGATGGCGTTGAGCGGGGTGCGCAGCTCGTGGCTCATATTGGCGAGGAACTTCGATTTGGCGTGGTTGGCCTCCTCGGCCTTCTGGGCCAAGTCGGTCAATTGCTCGGCCTGGGATTCCAGCTTCTGCTGCGATTGGCGGAGGTCGGTGACGGTCGCCATCAGCCGCTGCTCGCTGTCCATCAGCTTCTTTTCGTGCTGCTTGAGCGGCGTGATGTCGGTGCCGACCGAGACATAGCCGCCGTCCTTGGTGCGGCGCTCGCTGATCTGCAGCCAGTGGCCGTCGTCGAGCTGGGCCTCGAAGGTCCGAGCGCCGGGCAGCGACGGGTCTTCGCTCGACAGCTTAGATCGGATGACGTGCTTGCGGCCGGCCTCGACCACGGATTCATACGGCGTGCCGGACGCGACGGCGGCTTCGGGCAGGCTGTGCAGGTTTTGGAAGTTCGAATTGCACAGCACCAGACGGTTCTCGTGATCCCACAGCACGAACGCCTCCGGGATCGTCTCGATGGCGTCGCGAAGCCGGATATCGGCGGCGGCGGTTCGCTCCACCAGCGTCTTCTGCTCGGTGACGTCGACCGCGATGCCGATCAGGTGCACGCCCGGCTCGCCCGGCTGCTGCACCAGCTCGCAGCGCGCCCGCAGCCAGACCCATTTGCCGCTGGCGTGGTGCATGCGGAATTCGTGGTCGATGGCGTTGGTCTTGGCATCGGCAAGCTGGGCCGCCACTTGGTAGAGCTTGATGTCGTCGGGATGGACGAGCTGGCTGACGTCGCCAAACGTCATCAAGTCGTCGCGCGGATGCAGCCCCAGGATCGCGAACATCGACTGCGACCAGAAAATCCGGCCGCGCGCGAGATCCCAGTCCCACAGCCCGCAGCGACCCCGGTTGAGCGCGGTGTCGATGCGGCTTCGTACGGTGTCATAGATGGCATCGGCCTCGCGGGCGCGGGTGGCCTGCCAATGGAAGGCGAAGCCAAGGATCAGCAGCACGAAGCCGGTGGTCGCGGTGAGCGTGACGGTCAAGGTGGTGTCGGAGCGCCAGGGCGCGAGCGTATCGCTGCGCAATTGATACACGCTCAATTGGCCGTGGGTGGAGGCCAGCGCCCGCACCGTCGCGAATGCCTGATCGCCGTCGGCGAGGGTGATCTCCAGGACGCCGGCGCTGGCGCCGAGAATGGTCAGCGGCTGGCTGTCGCCGAGAATGTCGATCAGGTGCGACCCGATCGGCCCGCCTGCGGGCGCCGTCGCGGTGATGATGCCGTCGGCGTTGCTGAGCAGGACGCGGCGGCCGAACGAAATGGCGCGGCTCGACAGCGCGCGCTCCAGTATGTCGCGCCGCGTGGCGTCGCCGTTTTCCGCCGCCGCGAGGCGGTCGAAGCGCTCGGAGACGAAATCGGCGACGTTGTCGATGTCGTGGGTGGCTTCCGCGATGGCCTGGCGGTGGTGGTCGAGCACCTGCACCACCGCGCCGACTCCGATGGTCAGCAGGAACGCGATGATCAACGCCGGAACTGCGCGGCGCAGCGCAGGCTCGGCGGTGAGCAGCCGCCGATACGCCGGATTGGCGATCGACTGAGCCAGCCCCTTGATCGAATCCGCTCGCGCGGACGCACTCGCCGCTTCGGCGCGCGCCATACCGATCCCCGTTTGGATGATCCCCTGGAAAACAACGCGTCCGAATCGGTGTGCCGCACCGCCTCGAATCAGTGGCCATTCGAATCGATGGCGAGTCGGTTGTCGAGAGTCGGAGTCAATAAAATTGGTTAACGCATCAACAGATATTTGCATTGCGCTGTTTTGAGCACGGTGCGCGATTGCAGAGTTGTTTCAACGCGTTGGCGCCCGCGGCGACGATACAGCCGATGTTCCGCCGCCTCAGGTTACCGCAAGCGCTCGCTGCACGATGTCGCTGACGTCCCGCGACAGCTTTGGCGCCGCGGCGATCCGCTGCAACGCCGCCTGCGCGCGGCCGCGGCGGCCACTCTCCAGCACGCGCCAGCTTTTGAACGCGGTGGTCATCCGTGAGGCGACCTGCGGATTGGCGGGATCGAGCGCCAGGATGCGGTCGGCGACGAATTCATAGCCCAGTCCATCGGCACGGTTGAACTGGGTGGCGTTGCCTTGCGCGAACGCGCCGATCAGCGAGCGGACGCGGTTGGGATTGGTCATCGAGAAGGCCGGATGGCCGGTCAGGGCCCGGACGCGATCGAGCGTCTTGGGGTCAGGTGTTGTTGCCTGAAGCGAGAACCACTTGTCGATGATGAGCGGATCGTCCTTGTAGCGGCCGTAGAAATCGTCGAATGCCGCCTGGCGCTCCGGCGTGTCGTGCAGCGACAGCGTCCCGAGCGCCGCCATGCGGTCGGTCATGTTATCGGCGGCCTGGTACTGTTGGGCGACCAGGCGGATGGCGTGTGATTCCTGCGTCGCCGCCAGGAGATCCAGGCACACATTCTTCAACAGCCGCCGGCCGGCGCTGACGGCATCGGGACTATAGGGTCCGTTATCGGCAAGGCCCTGATAGGTCGCGGTCAGCGGCGCGTTGAGATGCAGGCCGATCAAGGTCCGAAGAGCCGTACGGGCGCGGAAGATCGCGTCGGGATCGACGTCGCGGCCGATCTCGCGAGCGATGTCGGCTTCGCTCGGCGGGCTCAGCGCCTCGGCGATGAAGGCCGGCTCAAGCGTCTTGTCGGCAAGGATCGCCGCCAGTGCGTCGAGCAGGCCCTCGTCGATTTCGGGATCCTGGCCGGCGCGGAGCCGGGCCACGTTTCCGACCAGCAGCGCGCTGCCAAGCGTCTGAACCGCCTGCCAGCGATTGAAAGGATCGGCGTCGCGCGCCGCCATCAGCCGCAGGTCGCCGGCCGAAAGGTTGGCCATCAGTCGGATCGGCGCCGAGAAATTACGATTGGTCGAGAGTACCGGCCGCTCGCTGAGGCCGGTGAAGACGAAGCTTGCTGCTTGCTTGTCCAGGATCAGCAGGCCGCGCTCGGGCCGTTGCCCGTCGGCCAGCACGAGCGGCAGGTCGCGGCCGTCGCGGCCGATCAGGCCGGTCAGGAGCGGAATGACCATCGGCTCCTTGGTCGGCTGGCCCGGCGTCGGCGGGATCACCTGGGCAAGGTCAAGCTTGTAGGTCTTGGCGCCGGCGTCGTAATGGCCTGAAGCCACCACCTGCGGCGTGCCGGCCTGCGAATACCAGCGCATGAATTGCTTGAAGTCGCGGCGGCTGACTTCGGCAAAGCATTGCACGAACTGCTCGACGGTCGCGGCATGGCCGTCGTGGCGTTCGAAATAGAGGTCCATGCCTTTGCGGAACAGCTCGGCGCCGAGCAGCGTGTGGATCATCCGCACCACCTCCGCGCCCTTCTCGTAGACGGTGGTGGTGTAGAAGTTGTTGATCTCGCTGTAGAGCTCGGGTCGTACCGGGTGGGCGAGGGGGCCGGCGTCCTCGACGAATTGACTGGCGCGAAGCCCGCGCACATCGCCGATCCGGGTGACGATCCGTGAGCGCTGGTCCGAGGTGAACTCCTGGTCGCGATAAACCGTCAGGCCTTCCTTCAGGCAAAGCTGGAACCAGTCGCGGCAGGTGATGCGGTCGCCGGTCCAATTGTGGAAATATTCGTGGGCGATGATCGCTTCGATGGAGACGAAGTCGTTATCGGTCGCGGTCTTGTGGGTCGCCAGCACGTATTTGTCGTTGAAGACGTTGAGCCCCTTGTTCTCCATCGCGCCCATGTTGAAGTCTGACACCGCGACGATCATGAAGACGTCGAGGTCGTATTCGCGGCCGAACGCGGTCTCGTCCCAGCGCATCGAGCGCTTAAGCGAATCCATGGCGTAGCCGGCGCGATCCTCCTTGCCGGGCTCTACGTAGATACGGAGCGCGACCTTGCGGCCGGACGCGGTGACGAAGCTATCCTCGATATGGCCGAGCTTGCCGCCGACCAGCGCGAACAGGTAGGCCGGCTTCGGCCAGGGGTCGTGCCAGATCGCGTAGTGCCGGCCGCCGGGGAGGTCACCGCTCTCGGTCAGGTTGCCGTTGGCAAGCAGCACCGGCGCTTCGGCCTTGTCGGCTTCGATCCGCGTGGTGAAGACCGCCATGACATCGGGGCGGTCCGGGTAATAGGTGATGCGGCGGAAGCCCTCGGCCTCGCATTGGGTGCAGTAGTTGCCGCTCGATCGGTACAGCCCGGAGAGCTGCAGGTTCGCCGTGGGGTCGACCAGCGTCTCGATCTCCAAGGTGAACGGCCGATGCGGGGGCTGCGCTATGGTCAGCCCGTCCGGGCTCGCGACATAGCCGTCCTGGGGCACCTGCGCGCCGTCGATCTTAAGCGACACCAGCGTTAGCCCATCGCCGTCGAGCACGAGAGGGGCGGGCGCCCCCGCTGCCGGGTTGGGCTTGAATTTCAGTGTGGCGCGCACCGGAGTTTGGGTCGGATGCAGCTTCACATCGAGGTCGACAGTTTCGACCAGCCAGTCGGGCGGCCGGTATTCGGAAAGGCGAACGGGACGGTGCTCTTCAGTGCGCATCATGGGTGTCTGGCCCAACGTAAGTGGGACGCAATCTTTGCCCGGATCGGTGGGCAGAGTCACGTTTGCTGGCTCATCGATCACAGGAGGCATAGCATGATGGCAACAAAGAGTGCTCAACCGGGGAGGATTCCATGACGCATTCATTCGATACCGGCTGTCCGTGCTGCATGCCGCGCGCGGGCGTATCGCGCCGGCAGTTCCTTTGCACCACAGCGGCGGGCGCGGCAGCTACGCCGCTGATGGCCGCGGCCATGAGCAGCGAGGCCGAAGCGGCCAAGCGCCAGACCCAACCCACGCAAGCCGGCCGGCCGATCTTGATCAAGGGTGGCTGTGTGCTCTCGCTCGACAAGGACATCGGTGACTTCGAGAAGGCCGACGTGCTGGTCGAGGGCAAGAAAATCACGGCGGTGAAGCCGAACATCAGCGCGCCGAACGCGCAGGTGATCGATTCGTCGAAATGCGTGGTAATGCCGGGCTTTGTCGACACCCACCGCCACATGTGGGAGGGGTTTCTCCGCAACTCGCTGCCGGATGGGTCGCTGCTCGATTACATCAATCTGATCCAGAAGAAATTCGGCGCCAACTACATTCCGGAAGACGCCTACATCGCCAACCTGCTCAGCACATTGGGCTGCATCGACGTCGGTGTGACGACTGTGCTGGATTGGTCGCACATCCAGAATTCGCCGGAACACACCGACGCCGCGATCAAGGGCTTGCAGGAGTCGGGGGTGCGCTCGGTTTTCGCCTATGGCTATCCGCAGACCGCATCCGGCAATTGGAAGGATGCACCCAAGCAGAAATATCCGGGCGATATCGCGCGGCTGCGCAAGCAGTATTTCAGCAGCGACGACCAGTTGACGACGTTGTTCCTGGCGTCGCCGGGTGGCGCGCCTCAAGATGTCGTCAACATCTGGAAAGCGGCCCGTGATGTCGGAGCGCCCATCACCATCCACGTCGGCGTCGGCGAGTTCGGCAAGAGCGCATTCCTGGAAAAGGTCCACGCCATCGAGCCGCTGCGGTCCGACACGACCTATGTCCATGCCTGCACGCTGAACGATACGGAATGGAAGCTGATCAAGGATTCCGGCGGCACCGTATCGATGGCGAGCTATGTCGAAAAGCTGATGGGCCACGGCAATCCGCCGATCCAGAAGGTGATCGACCTCGGCATCCGTCCGAGCCTCAGCGTGGATGTGGAGACCTCGGTGCCGAACGACTTCTTCAACCAGATGCGCTCGATCTTCACGCAGCAGAAGAACGAGGTGTGGGAGCGCAAGCTTTCGGGCGACAAGAACCCGCCGAAGTTCCTCACCGTACGCGAGGTGCTGGAGTTCGCCACCGTCGAAGGCGCCCGCGCCAATCATCTCGAAAAGAAGGTTGGCTCGCTCACGCCCGGCAAGGAGGCCGACATTATCCTGCTGCGCCATGACATGCTCAACGTCATGCCGATGAACAACGCGGTCGGCGCGGTGGTCACCAGCATGGGGCCGCAGAACGTCGACACCGTGCTGATCGCCGGCAAGGTGATGAAGCGGGGCGGCAAGCTCGTCGGCGTCGATATGGCAAGGCTGGAGCGGCTTGGCGCCGAGGCCAAGGCGCGCGTTTACAAAGCCGCCGGGGTGCCCGATAAGCTGATCTGATGTCCGATCGGTTCGATGTCGTCGTTGCCGGCGCCGGCCACAACAGCCTGGTGGCGGCGGCGTATCTGGCGAAGGCCGGCTATCGCTGCCTGGTGCTGGAGGGACGCGGCGTGCTCGGCGGCAATGTCGTCACCGAGGAGTTGACGCTGCCGGGGTTCCGCCATGATTCTTGCGGCACCGCCCACGTCATCCTGCAGGACAGCCCGATGATGCGGAACGACGAGCTCGGGCTCGTCGACTATGGGCTTGAATACATCCACCCGGAGATCGTCTGCCACGCGCCATTCCTCGATGGTAGTTGGCTGACGCAGTATCACGACATCGAGCGGACCATCGAGCAGTTCGCCAAGTTCTCCAAGAAGGATGCCGACGCCTACCGGCGCATGTACAACGAATACGATGCGATTAAGCCTTTGTTCGACGCAGCCTCTTACACGCCGATCGGTTTCGGCAAGCCGATCAACGACCGCCTCAACGAGCATCCCGACGGCAAGAAATGGCTGCGCCGGCAGGCGCGATCAGCCTGGGAGATCATCCGCGACAACTTCGAGGACGATCATTCCCGCTGCTTCATGCTGTGGATGGCGTTCCAGACGGTGACGCCGCCGGAATGGCCGATGACCGGGCGGAACGCCTATTCGCTCGCGTGGGGCCGGCAGCGCTGGAGCTGGTGCATCCCCAAAGGCGGCTCCGGCATGCTGACCGAGATTCTGGTGCGGTTGATCGAGGACAACGGTGGCGTGGCGCTCACCAACAAGATGGTGAAGGGCCTGATCGTCGAGGACGGCAAGTGCGCCGGTGTCGAATGCGTCGACGGCTCGTCCTACCGCGCCGACAAGGCGGTGCTGTCGACCATCCATGTCAAGCACCTGATCGACATGGCGCCGAAGAAGTTATGGGCCGAGGATTTCGTCGAGGGCGTTGAGACCTACCAAGGCGGACCGACCTTGTTCGTGCAGCATTACGCGACCAGCGAGCCGATGACGTTCAAGGGCGACGGCGGCAACATCACGCCGATTGCCTGCGCGATGCTGTCGGAACCGACCCGGGCGCTGCGTATGGGCTATGACTTCGCCCGCGGCGTTGCCAATGTCGAGGAGCCGGTGCTGCTGGCAGTGTCTCCGACTATCGGCGATCCGAGCCAGGCGCCGCCCGGCAAGCACACCATCAAGATCATCGGCATGCAGCCCTATGATTTGAAGGAAGGCCCGCAGCACTGGGACAACATCAAGCACGAGGTCGCCGCAGCCAATCTGAACTGGTTGCGCAAGTTCTCGCCCAATCTGACCGACGACAAGATCCTGGCCCAGGTGGTGGAAAGCCCGCTCGATCTGGAGCGGCGGAACCCGCATAACTGGCATGGCTCCTGCCACGGCGGCGCGCAGAACGCGGCGCAAGCCGCAGCGCTTCGGCCGGCGCCGGGCTGGGCGCAGCATCGCATGCCGATCCCTGGCCTTTACCAGACCGGCTCCACGACGCATCCTGGGGGCTCGATTTCGGGCGGGCCGGGGCGTAATGCCGCTGCCGTGATGCTCAAGGATTTTGGTAGGAGTCTGGACGAAGTCGTGGCTGGCAGGGAGGCGAACGCGCCGGCGCGTGCGGCCGTGCCGGCCAAATGAAAAAATGAACGGGAGAAAAACGATGAAACGGTTTCTGAGCGCGTTTTTCGGGCTGGCGGCACTGGCCGCGGCCGCAGCACGCCGGCGTCGGCACAGAGTTGGCCAACCCAGCGCGTAACGATCGTCGTGCCGTTCGGTGCCGGAAGCGTCACCGATATCCTGGCGCGCATCTTTGCCGAGGACATGGGCAAGCGTTGGGGCCAGCAGGTCATCGTCGAGAACCACCCGGGCCTCGCCGGCACCGCCAGCGTCGCCAAGGCGGCACCCGATGGCTATACCTTGATGGTGACGTCCAACGGCCACACCGTCTCTGGCCTGGTCAGCAAGGACGCGCCATTCGATCCGGTGAAGAACTTCTCCGGCATTACCCGGCTCGGCTCTGCGCCGCTGTTCCTGATCACCAGCCCCGATCTTCCCGTCAAAACATTGAAGGACGTGATCGATCTCGCGAAGAAAGAGCCGGGCAAGCTCAACTTCTCGTCGCCGGGCCTTGCCAGCACCACGTTCATCGCTGGCGCGCTATTCCGCAAGGCCGCGGGAATCAACATTGTCCATGTGCCGTTCCGCAGCGCGCCCGACGCGGTCACCGCCGTGATGCGAAACGACGCGCAGCTTTATTTCGCGCCGGTCAACCTGGCGCGCGACCAGTCCAAGGCTGGCAAGGTCAAGGCAATCGCGGCCGCAACCGCCCAGCGCATTCCGGACATGGCCGATACGCCAACCTTCACCGAAGCGGGGCTGCCGTTCGTTTATGATTCCTGGTTCGGCTTGATGGCGCCGCATGGCGTACCCAAGGCGGTCCTCGACAAGGTCAGCAAGGACTGGGCAGAGGCGATGAAGACGCCGGAGATGCAGGACAAGCTCAAGAAGCAATTCCTGATCGGTGTCACCGATACGCCAGACGCGATGGACAAGATCGTCAAGGACGAAACCGAAAGCCTGACCAAGGTGTTCAAGGAGGCCGGCATCTAAGCCGTCCAACCGCGACGGATCATTTCGAGCGCGCGTGGCATCGAGCTGCGCGCGTTCGTCTTTTCAGTTCTGCGGCTCGGCGTGGCCGATTACCCGCTTGATCGAAGGCGAGCGGCGCCTCAGTGCGCGCTCAATTTCGTCTACCTTTTCGTGTACCGCCTGCACGGCGAGCCCCGGATCGACATGGCCGTGGAAATTGACGATCTCGCCTTCATCGGTCTCACGGACACGCACGTCGTGAACATCGCGAATCACGCCGATCTCTGATGCGATCTCGCCGAGCGCGATGGCCACCGCGCGCACGCGTTCAGGCGGCGCCTCGCGGCCGGCGGCCTCCGGCGGCGGCAGCGGCTCGATATGGGTCTCGACCTCCACCGCCGGGCCTAGCTCGTCGCGGAGCGCGGCCTCGAGATTGTCGGCGATCTGGTGGGCGGCTCCGAGCGCGAGCTTCCGGTCGACCTCGAGATCGAGCGAGACGGCGTACCGGCCGTGGATGTCGTGGACGGTGACATGATGCACGGCAAGGCCCTGGTTGCGGGCGATCACCATGACGCGCTCCTGCACGGTTTCGTCGTCGAGCGCGCGGGGCGCGGCATCGACGCCCACCTCGGCGCGCGGCATCTCGGTGCGGATTGCTTGGGCGACGGCGACCTTGAGGGCCGCGACCCGGTCGAGCGGCAGTGCCCGGCTGACCGCCACGACAACCTCGACGAACAGCTTGTCGCCGACCGGGCGAACGCGCACGCCGTCCACCGCCACCACGCCGGGAACCCGGGCCGAGACGCGGCGCACGGTCTCGGCGGAGCCGGCCGGCGCCGTGTCGGTCAAGGTGTTGATGGTGCGGCGGCCAAGCCGCCATCCGGCCACGCAGACGAACAGCGCCACCACAATGGCCGCGGCTGAATCCGCCCATTGATAGCCGAGCTTGAGGCCGCCGAGCCCGCCCAGCACCGCGAGCGACGACCACATGTCGGAGCTGAAATGCAGCGCGTCGGCCTCCAGGGCCTCGCTGGCGGTTTCGCGGGCGACGCGGGACAGCAGGCGGGCGCGGAAAAAATCGACCACCACCGAGACGGCAATCACCGCGAAAGCCGCGGCGGTGGCCTCCACGAGATGCGGCGCGTCGGCCAGCAGCCGCTTGGTCGCTTCCCAGATCACCACGCCGGAGAGAAGGAACAGCAGCGCCGTCTCGGCCAGCGCCGAAACGCTTTCGACCTTGCCGTGACCGTAATGATGCTCCTCGTCGGCGGGCCTGCCGGAGATGCGCACCGCAAAATAGGTCATCACAGTGGCGCCGAAATCGATCAGCGAATGCGCGGCCTCCGACAGGATCGCCAGCGAGCCGGTGAGAAAGCCCACCACGCCCTTGGCCAGTGTCAGCGCGGCCGACGCGGCGATCGAGCCGAGTGCAACGCGTTCCTTCTCGTTCTGCATGAGGGGCTTGATCTTCCGCCGACTGTCTCCGCTAGATAATGCGAGCCCAGGGTTTACGCAAAGCGTCTTGTTCGAACGGCGCGCCCTGCCTAAGCTGCAATCGACAATCGGAATGAATCGCAACAAGCGCCTTGCGGGCGCGAGCGAGTTCGGGGGAAGGCGATGACGAGGACTTTGTGGCGGCTCGCGCTGCTGGCGTTGGCCGCGCTGCCGGTCGGTTCAAGGGCCCAGGCTCAGGGCTATCCGTCGAAGAATGTCACCATCGTTGTTTCGCTTGGCGCCGGCACCGGTATGGACGTTCTGGTTCGGCTCTATGCCGAAAAGTTGCAGGCCGTGCTCGGCAAGCCGGTGATCGTGGAGAACAAACCCGGCGCTTCGACGATGCTTGCGTCAAATGCCGTCGCCACCTCGCCCCCCGACGGCCACACCATGGTGGTGTTGACGAGTTCGGCGCTGGCGATCAATCCCACGCTCTACAAGCAGATCAGCTACGACCCGAACAACGACTTCATCCCGATTTCGCTTTACGTGAAGTCTCCGTTCATTCTTGTCGTCAATCCCAAGCTGCCGGTGAAGACCGTTCCAGAGCTTCTCAAGTTCGCCAAGGACGCGAACCCGCCGCTCAACTACGCGTCCGTCGGGGCGGGCGGCTTGCAGCATCTGTCGATGGAGTTCACCAAGAACCGCTTCGGCCTGGACATGACACACGTGCCTTATCGGGCCACCGGGCAGCAGGTCACGGATATCGCGGCCGGGCATGTGGCGCTGGGCTTCGTGGAAGCCGGCGCTTCGATCCCGCTGATCCAGGCCGGCCAACTCCGCGCCATGGCGGTCTCGGCGTCCAGCCGGCTGCCGCTTCTCCCTGACGTGCCGCCATTCTCGGAGGCCTCGGGCGCTGCTGACTACGAGGCGGTGTCGTGGCACGTTCTGCTGGTGCCGGCGAAAACGCCGAAGGACATCGTCGACCGACTTCACAGCGAGATGCAGAAGATCATGAGCGATCCGGAGATGCAGAAGAGGGCCGCCGACATCGGCCTCATTCCGATCGCGCCGCCGTCGGTCGCCGACACCCAGGCCTATATCAAGTCGGAACAGGCCAAGTGGGGATCGCTGGTCGAGAAGCTCGGCCTGAAGGGCTCGCAATAACAATGACCGGACGGCTTCAGGACAAGGTCGCGCTGGTGACCGGCGCGGGATGCGTCGGCCCGGGCTGGGGCAACGGCCGCGCCACCGCCGTGCTGTTCGCGCGCGAAGGCGCCAAGGTTTTCGCAGCCGACAAGAGCGGCGAGGCAATGAAAGAGACGCTGGACCGCATCGCCGAGTTTGGCGGCACCGTGAAGTCGCACGAGTGCGACGTGACGAAGAGCGGCGAGGTCAAGGCGATGATCGATGCCTGCTTCGCTGCGTTCGGGCGGATCGATATCCTGGTGAACAACGTCGGCGGGTCGGCCGCGGGCGGCCCGGTCGAGCTGTCGGAAGAGGCCTGGGACGGCCAGATGGCCTACAATCTGAAGAGCGTATTCCTGACCTGCAAGCACGTGCTGCCGATCATGGAAAAGCAGGGCAGCGGCGCTATCGTCAATCTCGCGTCGACGTCGGGCTTGCGCTGGACCGGCTCCGCGCAGGTCGGCTACGCCACCTCCAAGGCCGGCGTGATCCAGTTTTCCCGCGTGACGGCCGTGCAATACGCCAACAAAGGCATCCGTGTGAACACCGTGGTGCCGGGGCAGTTGCATACCCCGATGGTCGAGGTGCGGCTTGCCGGGCAGCGCGCCGGCGGCGACGTCGAGAAGCTGCTGAAATCCCGCGTGGATCGCATTCCGGCGGGGTTTATGGGCGACGGGCGCGACACTGCCAATGCGGCGCTGTTTCTGGCCTCCGACGAAGCACGCTTCGTCACCGGCACAGAGATCATCGTCGACGGCGGGATGGTCGCGCGCTGCGACTGATGACTGCTAACCCGCTGCTGCGCCGGCCTTCTCGGTGAATCCCGAAATGGTCGTGTCCGGGTAGAGCTCCTTCAGCCGCGGATAGACCTCGCGCGCGAACATGCGGATGCCGTGCACGGTGTCGTCATGCTCGAGGAAGCCGGCCTGGCCCATGATGAGCAGATGGCCGTAGCCGCCGACGTGCTCGTAGTGCTTCTTGAACTGCTGGAACACCTGGTCCGGCGTGCCGGCGAACATGGTGCCGGCTTCGATCGCGCCATCGACCGTGCCTTGCTTGGTGCCGTGGGCGCTGACCACGTTGTGCGCGCCGCGCGCGAGCTGGAGGTTCATCGCCACCGACACATAGCCCGGCGGATTGGCGAACTGCGGCGCCACTTTGTTGGCCGTGATGTACCAAAGAAGCTTTTCGGCGCCGGCGCGCGCCTTCGCCTCGGTGTCGCCGACATAGACCAGCGCGGCATAGGCGAGGCGGTCGATCGGCACGTCCTGGCCGCGGCCGGCCTCGCGCCAGCCACGCCGGTAGGAGTCGTAGATGCGCTTGGTGGTGTCGAAGCCGGTCAGGAACGTGGCCTGCACATAGCCGTGGGCGCCGACCTGCGCGGCGCCGCCGGGGCTCGTCGTCGAGACCCAGACCGGCGGATGCGGCTGCTGGTAGCAGCGCGGCCAGATGTTGATCGAGCGATGATGGAAGAAGCGGCCCTCGAAGCTGAACGGGCCGTCGTGGTGGGTCCAGGTCTTGACGATGAGGTCGAGCGCCTCCCAGTGGCGCTCGTTCATCCGCACCGGATTGCTGTTGGCCGGCAGGATCTCGTAGGGCACGCCGCGGACGAAGCCCGCTTCGACGCGACCGTGCGACAGCACGTCGATCATCGCCATCTCCTCGGCGACGCGGACCGGCTGGCGGCGGTTGGCGATCGGATTGCCGAGGATGAGCAGCCGCGCCTTCGTGCTCAGCCGTGCCAGCGCCGCCAGCATCAGCGGCGCGGCGGGATCGACGCAGGTCGCGGTCTGATGATGCTCGTTGAGCATGATATCGACGCCCTCAGCCTCCGCCTCCAGCCACTCGTCGATGTAGCGGTCATAAAGCGCGGCACCCTTCTTCGGGTCGTAGACGCGGTTGGGCAGCGACACGCGGATCGACGGATAGGTCTCGACCGGCGGCAGGTATGGATAGGCGGTCTCGCTGAAGTGCCACGCTCTCATGTCACGCTCCGATAAATTCGAGTACCGCGGACGCGAAGGCTTCCGGCTGTTCGAGTTGCGGCACATGGCCTGCGGCAGTGATCGTCATCGTGCGTGCGTTCGGCAGCAGGCCGGCATAGCCCTCCAGATATTCCTTGGAGACGAGGCCGTCGCTTTCGCCGCGGATGAACAGGGCGGGCGCTGTCACCCGATGCAGGCGGCGCCTGAGCTTCGGGTCGTGCATCCACGGCTCCCACACCAGGAGAGCCAGCGTCTCACGGTTGCGGAACGTGACCGACAATTGGTCGTCAGTCATTTTCGACGGGTCGGACGCCATCTTGGCCGGATCGTGGTGCATCAGCTTTTGCACATCGGCCTGCGGCATGGCGAAGATGTCAGGAATATCGAGCTTGTCGGACGGGCCGAGCTTCACTCCAACCGGGCTCACCATGACCAGGCGGCGGACCAGCTTCGGCGCCTTGGTCGCCATCTCGGCCGCGATCCAGCCTCCGATCGAGCATCCGACGAAATCGGCTTGTTCGACGCCGAGCTTGTCGAGCAGCTCCAGATAGAGGTGAGCAATGTCGTCGACGCTGTCGAGCCAATCCGGCAGGCTGGAAGCGCCGAAGCCCGGATGCGACGGCGCGATCAGCCGGTGCTTCTCGGAAAGGCGGGGCACGAACGGCTGGCCCGGATCGAACCCGCCACCGCCATGCAAAAAGAACAGGGGCGCGCCTTTGCCGGTATCGAGCAACTCGAGCTCGATGTCTGCCACCTTCAACTTCGTTGCCTGCAAACGAATTCCTCCCGGATGACGGCACGAATTTTATCGGTCAAGCGTGCCACATCGGCGGGATGAAGGGAACGCCATGAGCGGAATAGCAGCTCCCGCTCAGACGCTCAGATAGTTTCGCAGCACGGCCTCATTGTGCTCCAGCTCTGCCGAGCTGCCGGTGAAGCATATTTCGCCCTTGTTCATGACATGATGGCGGTCGCCGACGGCGAAGGCCGTGCGCAGGTTCTGCTCGACCAGCAGGATGGCCAGGCCTTCTTTCTTGAGGCGATGCAGCACCTGCACGATCTCCTGCACGATCAACGGCGCCAGTCCCTCGGACGGCTCGTCCAGCAGCAACAGCGTCGGGTTGAGCATCAGCGCGCGCGCGATCGACAGCATCTGCTGCTCGCCGCCGGAGAGCTGAAAGCCGAGATTGCGCTCGCGTGCCTGCAGGTGGGGAAACAGCTCGAAGATGCGCGGCAGGGTCCAGTAGCCCTTGCCGCCGCTTCGCGCGAAGGTGGTGAGGTTTTCACGCACCGTCAGGCTCGGGAAGATGCCGCGCTCCTGCGGCACGAAGCCGACGCCCAGTTGCGCCACGGCGTAGGGCGGCAGGGCTGCGATGTCGCGGCCCTGGTAGCGGATGCGTCCCGGGCGCGGCGGGAGATAACCCATGATGGTCAGGATCGTCGTGGTCTTGCCGGCGCCGTTGCGGCCGAGCAGGCAGACCACCTCGCCCTCGGGCACGGCGAGCGAGACGCCGTGCAGGATATGGCTGTCGCCGTAGTAGGCGTTGACGTTTTCGAGCTCGAGCATCAGTGCGTCATCCCGAGATAGACCTCGCGGACGCGGTCATTTGACTGGATGTCGGCAGGCGTGCCGGTCGCCAGCACCTTGCCGTAGGTGAGAACGGTGATGCGGTCGGCGACCGAGAACACCACCTTCATGTCGTGCTCGATCATCAGGATCGACAGCGTGCGCGGCAGCGAGCCGACCAGGCCGATCATCCGCGCGGTCTCGGCCGGCGACATGCCCGAGGTCGGCTCGTCGAGCAGCAGCAGCTTGGGGTCGCCGGCCAGCGCAATGCCGATCTCGAGCTGCCGCTGCTCGCCGTAGGAGAGATTGCGGGCGATCCGTTCGCCGGCCGGGTCGAGATGCACGTCCGCCATCAGCGCCTTGGCGCGTTGCAGCAGCGCGTCGTTGTGCCCGACCGATGTCAGCGGATTGAGCGGATTGCCGTGGCGGATCTCCAGCGCCAGCCGGAGATTCTCGATCACGCTGAGGTTCTGGAACAGGTTGTTGCGCTGGAACGTCCGCGCCACGCCCATGCGGCTGATCCGGTTCGGCGCCCAGCCGGTGATGTCCTGCTCGTTGAAAAAGATGCGCCCGGAGCTCGGTTGGAGCTGGCCGCCGATCTGATTGATCAGGCTGGTCTTGCCGGCGCCGTTCGGCCCGATGATGACGTGGCGCTCGCCGGGCGCGATGCTGAGATTGATGTCGTCGGTCACGACCAGCCGGCCGAACGACTTGTTGAGATGGTCGAGGCGCAGCACGCTCATGGCGGCGCCTCCTCTGCGCCGCAGACTTCGCAACGCGCCCCACACGCCGCCGGGGAAGAACATCACGCAGCAGATGAACGTGACGCCGATGATGGACAGCCAATGCTCGCTGTAGGAGCTGACCACATTTTTCATCAGCAGGAAGATCGCGGTGCCGATGGCCGGGCCGATCAAGGTGCCGGCGCCGCCCAGCATCGTCATGATGAGGATGT
Source organism: uncultured Alphaproteobacteria bacterium (assembly GCA_963785665.1). GTDB lineage: Bacteria > Pseudomonadota > Alphaproteobacteria > Rhizobiales > Xanthobacteraceae > Z2-YC6860. Next base: position 160,947 of record CAWAWF010000001.1, on the reverse strand, counting down.
CGCCGGAGGCGGTCCAGTACATCGCGTCGGTCGAGATGAAGCCGTTGAAAATGGCATAGAGCCCGCCGGCCAGGCCCGCGACCGCGCCGGCGATGGTGAAGGACAGAAGCTTGTAGGCGCGGGTCGGGTAGCCGATCGCGAGCATCCGCTGCTCGTTCTCGCGAATGCCGACGAAGGCGTGGCCGAGCGGCGCGTTGAGCAACCGCCGCAGGCCGCCATAGACCAGCACGACGAAGCTCAGCGCCATGAAATACATGGTCAGGGAGTTGGACAGGTCGAAGCCGAAGAAGCTCGGCTTCTCGGCGATCGCCATGCCGTCGGAGCCGCCGGTGACGTCGCGCCACTTCAACGCCACCGAGAACACCAGCTGGGAAAACGCGAGCGTCAGCATGAGGAACGGGATGCCGCCGGTCCGTACGCAGAAGAACCCGATCAAGGCGGCGCCGCCGCCCGCGATGAAAACGCCCGCGATCAGTCCCAGCCAGGCGTTCAGGCCGAACTGCGCGCCAAGCACGGCGACCGCGTAGGCGCCCAGCCCGAAGAAGGCCGCATGACCGAGCGACATCAATCCGGTGAAGCCGAGCAGCAGGTCGAGGCTCATGGCGAAGATCGCGAAAATGAAAATTTCCGAGACCAGCGCGCGCGGGTAGTTGGACAGCAGGAACGGCAGGATCAGAAGACGCCGCCAACACCAGCAGCCCGGCCAGCGCGCGTCTGCACTGTCGCCGGCGCGCTGGTGGTGGCGACGGCCGGCGCCACCGAGACGTCGGAGTATTTGATGCCGAACAGCCCCTGCGGCCGGATCAGCAGCACCGCGATCATGGCGAGATAGATCAGAAACAGCGCGATGCTCTGGAAGTAGGCTTTGCCGAAGGTGTCGGCGATGCCGATCAGCAGGCTGCCGACGAAGGCGCCGCGCAGGCTTCCCATGCCGCCGATCACGATGACGATGAAGGCCGGGATGAGGATTTCGGTGTCCATGCCGGGGTAAAGGCCGAGGATGGGCCCGGCGACGATGCCGCCGATCGCGGCCAGCGCCACGCCGAGGCCGAAGATCCCCGTGAACAGCGCCGGGATGTTGCCGCCGAGGCCTGCCGCCATCCCGGCGTTGTCGACGCCGGCGCGCACCATGGCGCCGAGCCGGCTCCGGTCGAGGAACAGCCAGAGCAGGAGCGCGACGGCAAAGCCGAAGCCGATCAGGAACAGCCGATAGGTCGAGAAAACCCCGAGCCCGATCTGCACCGATCCCTGAAGCGCCTCCGGCGCCGGCAGCCGCAGCACGACGCGGCCCCACAAGGTCTGCACCAGGTCGAAGGCGACGAACGTGAAGCCGAACGTCAGCAGCACCTGATCCATGTGGCCGCGCCGATAGAGCGGCCGCAGGAAGACAAGCTCCATCAGCACGCCGAGGATGACGACCGGGATCGGCGCGAGGATCAGCGCAAGCCAGAAGCTGCCGGTGAACTGGAACACCGCCAGCCCGAAGAACGCGCCCAGCATGAAGAACGAGCCGTGCGCCAGGCTGACCACATTCATCAGTCCGAAGATCAGCGACAGGCCCGCCGCCATCAGGAACAGCAGGGTGCCGTACACCAGCCCGTTCAAAAGCTGGGCGACCAGCAGTTCCATGAAGTCCTCAACCGGCCCGCACGCGGCAGCTTAGGCGACTCAATAGATCTTCTTGCCCGGGTCCTGAACGTCCTTGGCGGTGGAGAGGATCTTGGTGGTGAGTTTGCCCTCGCTGCTCGACCACTTGGCAGATGTAGATGTCCTGGATCGGGTTGTGCGTCGCCGGATCGAACCGGAACGCGCCGCGCGGCGCGTTGAATTTGACCTTGGTCATGGCCTCGGTGAGCTTGTCCTTGTTGGAGGTGTCGCCGTCGACCATTTTCAGCGCCTCGCCGACCGCGCGGGCGGCGACATAGCCGTAGTCCGCGAACAGGTCGGGCGCCACCTTGTATTTCGCCTGGAAGTCGGCGGCGAATTTCTTGCTCTCCGGATTGTCGACGGTGTCGACATAGGTGAGCGCGGAAATCACGCCGAGCGAGGCCTTGCCAAGCGTCTTGAGCATCTGCGAGTCGATGATGGTGAATCCGGTCAGCGGCATCTTCTCCTTCAGCCCGAACTCCGAATACTGCTGGATGAAGCGGACCGCGTCGGCGCCCGGCATGAAGTCGTACGTCACCGGCGGGTTGATCGACTTGATGTCGGTCAAATACGGCGCTGAAATCGGTGGTGCCGAGCGGCGGCCAGATTTCCTTGAGCACCTTGCCGCCCTTGGCGACATACGGCCCCTTGAACTGGGCGATGACGTCGCGGCCGCCGGCATAGTCGGAGGCGGTGGTGACGATCTCCTTGCCGAGATTGTCGTACACATACTTCGCCATCGGCGTGCTGAGCTGGTAGGTCGAGATCGAGGTGCGGAACAGATAGGGATAGCGGTCCCAGGTGATGGCGTCGGTGCCGGCGCCGGACACCACGTAGAACGCCTTCTGCTGCTTCATGTAGTTGAGCACGGCGAGCGCGACGTTGCTGGCCTGCACGCCGACGATCAGATCGACCTTGTCGCTCTCGACGAGCTTCTTGGCCTTCTGCAAGCCGACCTGCGGATTGAACTGGTCGTCCTCCTTGATGATCTCGATCTTGCGGCCGGCGACCGTCCAATTGATGCTGTCGAAGTAGAGGTTCATCGCATTGAGGTTGACCTCGGACGCGTAGGCGATGGCCCCGGTGTAGGAGTTGAGATTGCCGATCTTGATCGGCGCGCGGGTCTGCGCGAGCAGGGCAGGCGCGGCCAGGCTCGATGCCAGCGCGGCGCCTGCGCCGGCGGAGTTCTTGATGAATTTGCGGCGCGATAAACCTGCGGCTGGCGAGTGCGATGATTTCATGGCTTCCTCCCTTGCCGCCCGTCATCGGCAGCTTTGGCGTCAATACTAAGCTCACGAGTGCTTCAGTCGCTAGGGGCGTGTGGCACGGAGTTTGAGGCGCGCCGTCAATCGGCGTATCATTCGGGCGATCGAGCCGAAAGACCGCAGATGACCGTCGCCTCCTATCGCCCGATCGACTGCGATGTGCACATCACCGTGCCCAGCATGCAGCCGCTGTTGGCCTACATGGATGATTACTGGCGCGACCATCTCACCAACCGCGGCACCGACAAGCTCAACCTGACCCTGACCACGCAACCGCTCGGTGCACCGATCATGGGCCGCGCCGACTGGCGCACCCCCGGCAAGCCGCCGGGCAGTGATCTTGCCGCCCTGCAGCACAATGCGCTCGACGCGTTTGGATCGCGGTTCGCGATCGCGCACTGCGTCCACACCGGCCAGGTGTTCTACAGCGAGGACATGGCCGCCGCGGTCTGCCGGGCGCTGAACGATTACATCGCCCGCGAGTGGCTCGACCGCGAGCCGCGGCTGCGCGCCTCGATCGTGGTGCCGGCGCAGAGCCCGGATCTGGCCGTCAAGGAAATCGAACGCCGCGCCGGCGATCGTCGCTTCGTCGAGGTGCAGCTTTTGTCGATGAACGAGATGCCGCTCGGCCGAAGATACTACTGGCCGATCTACGAGGCAGCGGAGCGGCTCGACCTGCCGATCGGCGTGCATGCCGGCGGCGGCTTGCGCTGCCCGCCGACGCCGATCGGCTGGCCGTCCTACTTTGTCGAGGACTATGTCGGCCACGCCCAGATATTCCAGAGCCAGCTCTTGAGCTTCATCAGCGAGGGCGTGTTCTCGAAGTTTCCAAAGCTGAAAGTGGTGATGGTCGAATTGGGGTTCACCTGGTTGCCGGGCTTCCTGTGGCGGGCGGACAAGACCTGGCGCGGCGTCCGCCGCGAGGTGCCGTGGGTGACCGAATCGCCGTCAAACCTGGTGCGAAAGCACGTGCGTTTCACCCTCCAGCCCGACAACGCGCCGCCGGAGATTGCAATGCTGGAGCGCGTCCTGGAGCATATCGGCTCCGACGACATCCTGCTGTTCTCGACCGACTATCCTCATTGGCATTATGATGCGCAGGACGTGTTGCCGAAGGGTTTCCCGGCGAGCCTGTTGCAGAAGGTGCTCGTCGACAATCCATTGGCCACCTATTCACGGCTGCGCACCGCGCCGGCCGACGCCGCCAAGGAGACCGCGCTATGAATGTCGCTGTCAGGGACCCGAAGAGCGACAATGCCGCGCCGGCGAAGCTCGGCATCGTCGACTGCGACATCCATCCTTCGATGAAGGCGAAGAGCGAGATCACCAAGTATCTGTCGGAGCGCTGGCGCAAGCACTACGACAGCTACGGCGGCCACATCAAACAGGCCTACACCGGCTCGATGGCCTATCCGCGGATGGCGCCGGACACCGCGCGCGGCGACGCCTGGCCGCCGAATGGCGGGCCGCCGGGTTCCGACCTCGATTTCATGCGCAAGCAGCATCTCGACCCCAACAACATCGAAGTCGGCGTGCTGCATCCGCTGCGGATCGGCGGCTACGACGAGCGCAACATGGATTTCGCCAAGGCGCTCAGCACCGCGATCAACGACTGGCAGATCGATGCCTGGGTCGGCCCGGAGCCGCGGCTGCGCGGCTCGATCTATGTGCCGCAGGACTATCCCGAGGCCGCGGTGGAGGAGATCGAGCGGCGCGCTGACGATCCGCGCTTTGTGCAGGTGAGTTGCGCGCCGCAGTCGGAGGCGCCGCTTGGGCAATCGCCGCTACTGGCCGATGTTCGCCGCCGCCTGCGCTGCCAACCGGCCGCTGGCGTTGCATATCGGCGGCATCCCGGGCCATCCCCCGACGGGAACGGGCTGGCCGTCCTATTACTTCGAGCACCACTTCTCCAACGTGCCCTCGGTGCTGTCGCTCGTCACCAGCATGGTGTTCGAGGGCGTGTTCGAGCAGTTCCCGAAACTGCGCGTGCTGCTGGTCGAGACCGGCTTTGCCTGGGCGCCGGCGTTGTGCTGGCGGATGGACCAGCACTGGGAGCGGATGCGGGACGAGGTGCCGCATGTGAAGCGCAAGCCCTCGGAGTATGTGCGCGAGCACTTCTGGTATTCGTCGCAGCCGATGGACGAGCCGGAGCATCCGGAGCATCTGCGCGACGTGATCGACTGGATCGGTTGGGATCGTATGGTGTTCTCGACGGACTATCCGCACTGGGACTTCGACGATCCGGCGTTCGCCTTCAAGTGCAAGTTGTCGCGCGAGGAGCGGGAGAAAATCTTCAGCGCCAACGCCAAGTCGTTGTTCGGGCTTCGCTGACGGTTCGGCGGATGGCAACCCGGCATGTGGTGGCGAAGGTCGGGGACATTCCCGTCGGCGGCAAGATGTTCGTCAGCGTCAAAGGGCGCGACATCGGCGTGTTCAACGTCAACGGCGAATTCTTCGCGCTGCTCAACAAGTGCCCGCACGCCGGCGCTTCGCTCTGCATGGGCCGCATCATCGGGCTCGCGCAGTCCGACGAGCCGGGGCAATACCGGCTGACCCGCAAGGGCGAGATGCTGCGCTGTCCGTGGCACGGCTGGGAGTTCGACATCCGCACCGGGCAGTCGTGGTGCGACCCCAACAGCACGTTCGTGCGCAAATTCGAGGTGAGCGTGCAGCCGGGCGAGCAACTGGCGAAGGGCCCTATGTCGCCGAAACCTTCCCGGTCTCGGTCGAGGACGATTATCTCGTCATCGAACTTTGATGCTTGGCGCTAGTGCGCCGGTGCGGCGAAGTCCTGCATCACCCGAGAGCTGGCGACGCGGGCCTTTCGCGTGGTCCCCGGCGTGTTCCGGCTGCGCCCGACGAACCGCGGCACGCCCGCCGTCACCACGCCGCCGATCGCGGCGATGTCGCCATGCTTGATGGCCGCGAGTGCGGTCGATTGCGTGCCGCCATCGGGAGCGTCGAGCAGCACGATGTCGGCCGCCTTTCCGGGCGCCAGGAAGCCGCTGTCGAGGCCATAGATGCGCGCGTTGCTGCCGGTCGCGGCGCAAACGAAGCGTTCCGGCGCCATGTCGGTCAGGCTCGCCAGATGCGCGATGGTGTAGAGCATGCCGAGCGGCATGATGCCGCTGCCGGTCGGCGTGTCGGTGGCGATGATGAAGCGGTCGAAGGCGTCGAGTTGCTCGGCGAGCCGCGCGCAAAGCAGCGTGGTGCGGAGATTGCCCGCGGTGCAGACCTGCAGCGCGATCTTGGATTCGCGGATGACGCGCTCGAAGTCGGCGTCCGGCATCGCTGTCGGCCCGCCGTTGATGTGAAACGACACGTGCGGGTGCATCTTGAGGAGATGATCGCCGGTGATCGCGCCGGAGCCTGGGATCGACGACCCGCCGGTGTGGCAGGTGGTGAGCAGGCCCGCCGCCTTGGCGTCGGCCACCAGCGGCACGTAGTCGTAGGAGGTCTTCACCGCGCCGAAGCCCGCCTTGGCGAGCGTGACGCCCTTTTGCTTTAGCTCGACGAAGTCCGCTGCCTTGAGGCCGGGCTCGAGGATCACGGAGCCGGCGATGACCCGCATCCCGCCGGGGCGGTAATCGGCAAAACAGCGTTGCGCCGCGATCGCCAGCGCCTTGACGCCCTCGGGGTCCTTCGGCCGTCCCGGCACGTGCACCTCCGATGCCGAAATCGACGTGGTGGTGCCGCCGTGCAGGTAGCTTTCCAGGTAGCCGACCGTGCGTTGGCGCGGCGTGTAGTCGCCGAAGGTGATGTGGACGTGGGAATCGATCAGGCCGGGAATGGCGGTCATGCCGCCGGCGTCGATCACCACGTCGGCCCCATCGACGGCCTGCGCCGATGCGGTGCCGACTGAGACGATGCGCTCGCCGTCGCTGATGATGGTGTCGCCCTGGGCGAGCGGATTGCGCCAGTCGCCGGAGACGATATGGCCGAGATTGACGATAGCGACTTTCATGCGAGCGCCTAGTGCGAGGTGCGGGACAGTTCGTCGCCGAGATCGTATGTGCGCATCAACTGGTCGACCATACCGTTGGCGCCGGGCCAGTCGAAGGTGCGGTAGCTGTGGCCGGCCGTGACGAACCGTGCGCCCGCGTAGAACATCTCGTACTGGGTGTGGCGCGAGCCGAACTCCGATCCGATGGCGTCCCAGGCGGCTTTCAGGAATTTCACCTTGTCCTCAGGCTTCATGTTGGCGGACCGCTGCGTGAGGCCGATGATGCGCTTTAGTTCAGGGTCGGCGAAATCTTCGATGGAAGAGGGCAGCATGATCAGCGCGCCGCCGGCGAGATCGCGAAGCGTGTTGATGACGCGCGGATAAAGGTCCTGGGTCAGCACCTGGGCCGAATACATGAAGTGCTTGTTCGGCACCCAATACTCGCCGCGCTGGCTGCCTTCAGCCTCCATGCCGGCCATCATGGCGTGGACCATGCTGACATGGGCCGCGAGAATGCCGAGCTGCTCGCGGATCGGCGGCATGTTGGTGGTGCCGATCGCCTCGGTGATCTTGTGGGCGAGGCCGACCAGGAACTTGATCTTCACCGACAGCCGGATCTGCGCCTGATAGTTCTGATAGGCATGGCCCGGCGTGTCGTGGAACTGGGCGCGGCACAGATCAGTGTCGCGGTGGACGAACACACGCTCCCACGGCACCTTCACGTCGTCGAAGTAGATCAGGGCGTCGTTCTCGTCGAACCGCGACGAGATCGGGTTGTCGAACACCGACACCGCGGACGCCTCGTATGATTTGCGCGACAGCACGCGCAGGCCCTTGACGTTCATCGGCAGCGCGCAGGAGAACGCGAGGTCTTCCTCGCCGGGCTTGAGCGGCTGCAGGTTGGCCACCAGCACCTCGTTGGCCATGATGGAGCTTGTGCCGAGCATCTTGGCGCCGCGGATGGTGATGCCGCCCGCATCCTCGTCGACGATCCGGGCGACCAGGTCCTCGGTCTGCGCACTCCAGTCCTTGCCGCGCTCGGCCTGCGGATTGATGATCACGTAGGTGAGGAAGTAGTCGTTGCGGGTCGCTTCCTCGACATAGTTCTCCAGCGCCTTGGCGCGCGCCTCGCCGTCCTTCTGCTTGCGGAACACCTCGATGCCCATGCGCTGCCCGACCAGCGCGGAGGCGAGATGATCCGGCGAGCGGCCCATGAAGCCGTAATGCTGCTCGGCCCAGGCCTGCAGCGCCTTTCGGCGCTGCACCATCTCGGTGTAGTTCTTCGGCATCTGCCAGGCGCGGTTGACGCGCCGGTTCGAGCCGGCGGGCTTGAACGTCATCAGCTCGATGTTTTCAGGCTTGGCCTGGAAATCGTAGAGCATGCCGGTCGACTTGATGGATTTCTCGAACGCCGGGTGCTTGGTGACGTCGGGCACCAGCTCGCCGTCGATATAGACGGTGCGGCCGTCCTGAAGCGACTTGATGTGCTCTGCGCCGGTCTTGCAGGTGGTCATGGTCGCTCCGTTCGATCAGACAAGCCCGTCGATGCCCTTGATGTCGCCCGCCGCGAGCCCGCCGACGCGGTGATTGGGGCGGCCGCGGCTGGCATAGGCGCAGATCACCGCGATCTCGTTCGGCAGCGGAGCATCCGGGATCGTGATGGTGATGCCGTCATAGTGCGAGCGCACGTAGAGCGCGTTCATGTGTGCCAGCGGAATGTCGATGGTCGATCCGGGCGCCGCGCGCTTGGTGAGCGACGAAATCCACGCCTTGCCGCCGCCGGCGGCGTCGCGCATCACATTGCCGAACACGGTCGTGAGCAGCGAGACGCCATGCTCCTGCTCGCCGTTGATGCCGATGATCGCGGCCTTGCCGTAGCTCTCCGGCTTGCAGGGTGCCAGCATCGACACCGCCAGCGTGCAGATGGTGCGGCCGATCTGCTCGCTCGCCTTGGTCAGCGGGCTCAAGTCGCGCTCGAATTTTCCTGCAAATGGATTGTCGATGACGGCCACCACCGCAACCTTGCGAAGCGGCGGGTCGACCGTCTGGCCGGCCTCGACAACGACCTCGTCGAAGAACGTCAGTGTCCGCTTGATCTGCATCGCCAGTCCTTCCGCAGCTTGTCTCGTGTTGGATGATCGGGCCGATCCGGTTTGGGGTCAATGACGTCGAGCCCGGCTGCCGTTCGAGAGAAAGCGGCCGAGCTCCTGCTCCATGGCGCGGATCTGGGCGACCTTGATCCGCAGCGACAGGAGCTGGAATCGCCGCGCCTCGTGCTTGTGGCCGGGATGCGCATTGATGCGCGTCTCGGTCGCCTGCATCTGCGCACGCTCTTGCCCGATGCGATCGAGATAAGCCTCAAGCTCGCGCTTGATCGTCTTCTTGCTGGCGAAATTGCCGAAGAAAATGCGGAGCAGCACCTCGTCACGCGTCACCGCGGCGCGGATCGGCTCTTCCATGAAGCCCTTGAGGGCGGACCGGCCGCTCGTGGTGATGGTGTGGATATGCTTGTCGGGCTTGCCCTGCTGCGGCTGCGACTTGCTGGTGATGAAGCCGTCTTCGCGGAGTTTGTTCAGCGTGTTGTAGACCTGGGGACCCGTTGCGTTCCAGATGAAATAGGTCGAGCGGTTGATGGCGCGTTTCAGGTCGTAGCCCGATGCAGGCTGGACCGCGAGCAAGCCAAGCAATGCAAACCGAAGCGACATGCTATCGGCCCTCGCTCGGCGTCGTGCCGTGGTGCTCAGTCATAGGCGTCCGCGCCTTTGCGGAGGGTGTCCCATTGGCGGGCATCGTGGCTGCAGATGACCGTGGCGCCGGCGCTCTCGATATGGCGGACCTCGACCAGCGATTTCGCCAGCGCATCGCCGTTCCAGGTGTTCTTCGGGATGACGCCGGTGTCGAGTGTCTCTCGCAGGCTTACGGTGTCGCCGGCGAGCAGGAACGTGCCGCTTCGCTCGAGCCTAGCCAGCGCGCCGATCGAGCCCGGCGTGTGGCCGGGGAGGGGCAGCAGCACGATACGGCCGTCGCCGAACACGTCGCGCTGGCCGTTGATGGCGTCGACCGGCATCGGCTGGTCCCAGTCGGCCGCGAGATAGCCGGCTGCTTCGCTGTTCGGGGCGCGGGCGGCGGCAAGCTCCTCGGAATGGACCAGAAAGGTCGCCTTGCGGAAGAACGCATTGCACCCGCAGTGGTCGGGGTGAAGGTGGGAGTTGATGACGATGTCGATGTCGTCGGCGCCAAGTCCAAGCCCGGCAAGACCCGCGAGCACATGCTCGCCGGGCTGCATGATCGGAACCATGAGCTTGGCGAGGCCGCCCCAGCGTGCTTCGGGATTGTCCGGCACCGCGGGGTGGCAGCCGGTGTCGAACAGCACGTTGGCCTGGCCATGACGGAGCAGCGCGCTGGAAACCGGCAGTTCGATTGACTCGCCGCGCTCGGCGGTCGGCACGAAAATGCTCTTTCGCATCCGCAGCCGTCCGCAGGGTAGAAGGTGCATTTTCATGGATGATGCCGCCGCGCTAGACCATGCTGTAGCCGCCGCTGACGCTGATCGTCTGGCCGGTGATCCAGCCGCTGCGCGGTGACGCCAGCAACAGCACGGTCGGCGCGATATCCTCGGCGAGACCGAGCCGCCGGGTCGGATAGAAGCGGATCAGCTTCTCGCGGTTGGCCTCCAGCCATTTCGGATCGTGGCCGGTCTCGACCATGCCGAGCGAAACAATGTTGGCGGTCACGCCATTGCGCCCCAATTCCCGCGCGATCGACTTGATCAGCCCGATCACGCCGGCGCGGGCGGCGGCCACGATCGAAAGTCCGGATTCGCCGACCCGCGAGGAGTCGCCGACGACGGCGATGATGCGTCCATCACCGCCCTTTTCCAGATGTGGCGCCGCAGCGTGGCAAAGCTGGATGGCGCCCATGAGGTTGACGTCGATCTGGCTGCGCCATTCCTCCGGCGTGGTGTCCTTGAACGGTTTGCGGATCGCGAGCCCTGCATTGTTCACCAGGATGTTGAGGCCGCCGTGGTCGGCTGACGATGCTCTGGATCATGGCCTGCACCGCGGCGCGATCGGCGATGTCGGCCTGATAGGCCTTCGCCTTGCCGCCGACCTTGCCGATCTCCGCAACCACTGCATTGGCCTCGTCGGCCGAGCCGCGATAGTGGACCGCGACGGTGGCGCCCTCGGCGGCAAGCGACAGCGAGATTTCGCGGCCGACGTCACGAGTGCCGCCGGTGACCAATGCAATGCGCCCTTTAAGCTGCATGTCCATGGCTGCGCCTCCCTAGTGACTTCCGGATTGGTCGTATAGTAAAACACTTGCATATGAAAGTCCTGACCTATAGCGACGCGAGATCGAGACGCACGTGAAACCGGCCTGGTTCGACTATTACGCCCCGCGTGATATCGACGAAGCGGTTCGCCTTCTGGGCGACGCCGGCCAGGACGCGCGGGTGCTGGCGGGCGGCCAGAGCCTCGTGCCGATGATGAACCTTCGCATCCTCAGCCCGGCTGTCATCGTCGATATCAACCGCGTCGAAGGCATCGACCGGCTCGAGGCCAGCCAGGACACCTTGAGTGTGGGCGCGCTGGTGCGGCACGCCGACCTGCTTCGCAGCGCCGATGTCCGCGAAGGCTGGCCGCTCATTTGGGAGGCGACCACAGCAGGTCGCGCACATGGCGATCCGCAACCGCGGCACCGTTTGCGGCAGCGTCTGCCACAACGATCCATCGGCGGAGCAACCGAGCGTGCTGGTCACGATGGGCGGCACGGTGGTGATTGCTGGTCCCGCCGGCCGCCGCGAACTGCCGGCGGAGGTGTTTCTCACCGGCATGCTGTCGAACGCGCTGGAGCCCGGCGAAATGGTGGTGGAGCTACGTTATCCGAAACAGCCGGCCGGCACCGGCACAGCGTTTGTGGAGTTCGCCCGCCGGCTGGGCGACTTCGCCATCGCCGGCGCGGCCGCCATGCTGACGGTGCGCGACGGCATCTGCGAGCGGGCGCGGCTCACCATTGTCGGCATGGGCGAGGGACCGTTTCGGGCACGCGCCGCGGAGGAGATGCTGGTCGGCAGCTGGTTGGAAGCAAAGAACCTGCGCGAGGCCGTTGCGAGCGTCGTCGACGCGGTCGATCCGGCCGAAGACGTTCACGCCTCGTCGTCCTATCGGCGGCATCTGGCCGGGGTCATGGCGGAGCAGGCTTTAACAACCGCGCTTTCGCGGGCCGGAGGGCACTAGCTTGGCCAGGGAGCAGCGCATCCGCGTGACGGTGAACGGCCGGGCCTACGACAGGACCGTGCCGGTCCGCCTCTCGCTTGCCGACTTCCTGCGTGACCATCTGCATCTCACCGGCACGCATCTCGGCTGCGAGCATGGCGTTTGCGGCGCCTGCACGATCTCCTGAATGGCCGCAGCGCGCGCTCGTGCCTGACGTTCGCGGTGCAGGCCGACGGCTGCGAGATCATCACCATCGAGGGGCTTCGCGCGGAGGACGGCACCCGGCATCCGATTCAGCAGTTCTTCCTCGAGAATTTCGCGCTGCAATGCGGCTACTGCACGCCGGGTTTCCTCATCACCGCGCTCGAGCTGTTGCGGGACAACCCGAAGCCGACCGAGCACGAGGTCCGCGAAGCGCTGTCCGGCAACCTCTGTCGCTGCAGCGGCTATCAGGCCATCGTCGACGCCGTGCTGGAAGCGGCCGACAAGGGGCTCGTCTGATGTCGGACACCCGCTTCGTCAATCAGCGGATGGTCGGCTCGTCGGTGATTCCCGACGAGGCGATCCCGCTGGTCGAGGGCGACGGCCGCTTTCTCAACGACATCAAGCTGCCCGGCATGTACCACGTCGCGTTCCTGCGCAGTCAGCACGCCCATGCCAAGCTCAATTCCGTCGATGTGAGCGAGGCGCGGAAGCTTCCCGGCATCATCAAGGTGCTGACCGGCCAGGAGCTGCTCGGCAAGGTCGATCCGTTCCGCAGCATGCCGAACCGTTTTTCCGGCGGCGAGTCGGTGCAGCACTGGCTCGCGGTCGACAAGGTGCGGTTCTGCGGCGAGGCGATCTGCGCCGTGGTGGCCGAGGATCGCGCCACCGCCGAGGACGCTGTCGATCTCATCAAGGTCGATTACGAGCCGCTGCCGGTGGTGACGGATCCGCGGTTGGGCGAGTTGGACGACTCGCCACTCGTGCATGACGCCTGTCCGAACAACTATCTCATCAAGCGTGAGTACCAGCGCGGCCCGGTGGACGAGGCGTTCCAGAATGCCGCGGCCGTGGTCAAGCGGAGGTTCAAGATCGGCCGCAAGCAGGCGCTGTGCCTGGAAGGGCGCGGCTGTGTCGCCGGCTACCGCGAGAACACCTTCACGCTGACGATGTGGATCAGCCACCAGCTTCCCTATGTGGTGCGGCACTACATCGCCAAGCACCTTCGCCTCGCCGAGACCGACGTTCGCGTGATCGTGCCGCACACCGGCGGCGGGTTCGGCCAGAAGGCCTCGATCTATCCGGAGGAGTTCGTCTGCGGCTGGCTTGCGCTTCAGCTTCGCCGTCCGGTGAAGTGGGTCGAGGACCGCATCGAGAACATGGTCGCGTCCACCCACGCGCGCGATCAAACCATCGAGCTCGAGATGGCGGCGGACAAGGACGGCCGCATCCTCGCCATCAGCTCCGATATCTGGGTCGACGTCGGGGCTTATTCCACTTATCTCTGGTCCGCCGGTATGGAACCGCTGCAGACCGCGGGGCTGATGCCCGGTCCCTATCGCATCGAGGCGATGCGCTACCGCACCCGAGGCGTGGCCACCAACAAGACTCCGGTCGGGCCCTATCGCGCGGTCGGCCGCCCTTCGGCCTCGGCGTCACTCGAACTTCTGATCGATGAGATGGCGCGCAAGCTGAAGCTCGATCCGGTCGAGATGCGGCTCCGTAACCTCATCCCGGGCGAGGCGATGCCCTATCGCAACGCCAACAATCTGGTGCATGACAACGTCAACTACGTACCGTGCCTGAAGCTCTCGGTGGCTAAGTCGGAGTATGAGCGGCAGCGCGCCGAGCAGCTTCGGCCCCAGGCCAACGGCAAGCTCCGCGGCGTCGGTGTCGCCTGCTTTGCCGAGCTGACTGGGCTTGGCACCAGCACCGCCGTCGGCCCCGGAACGCTGCTGCAGCCCGGCCGCGATGCCGCGACCCTGCGCCTCGAAACGTCCGGCGTGCTGACGATCGCCGCGGCGCTGCCGTCGCAAGGCCAGCGCATCATGACAGCGATGCGGCAGGTCGCCTCCGACGAGCTCGGCATCAAGCTTGAGGACATCACCAGCATCACCAACGACACCGCCACCGCGCCCTATGGTTTCGGCACCTTTGCCTCGCGGACCGCGGTGTTCGGCAGCGGTGCGGTGATCAAGGCGGCGCGGGAGCTGCGGCAGCGCATCCTTGCCATGGGGGCATTCATCCTGCAGGTGCCGGTCGACGAACTGACCATCGCCAACAGCGTGGTGCAGACCGTCGACCGCGCGAAGAGCATCTCGCTGAGGGACATGGCGGAGAAGAGCTACTTCTCCGCGAAGGACATCCCGCAGGAGCTCAATCAGGGCTTCGAAGTGACGGCCTTCTACGATCCCAAGTTCGGCAGCTTCGCTGCCGGCGCCCATGTCGTCGTGGTCGACGTCGATCCGAAGACCGGCCACGTCGAAATCCTGCGCTACGTCGCCGCGGAGGATGTCGGCACCGTCATCAACCCGGCTGTGGTCGAAGGGCAGATCGTCGGCGGCATCGCGCAAGGCATCGGCGAGGCGCTTCTGGAGGAGCTTGTCTACGACGAGGCCGGCCAGCCCCGCACCGTGACGTTGGCGGATTACCTGATCCCGTCCGCCTTGGAAATTCCGCGAATTGAGCTTCATCATGCCAACACGCCGTCGGCGGCGCTGGGCGGCTTCAAGGGTTGCGGCGAGGGCTCGATCATCGGCGCTCTGGGCGCGGTCGCCTGCGCCGTCGCCGACGCCTTGAGCCGTCGCGGCGGCGACATCCACGACTTTCCGGCGACGCCGGAGCGCGTGCTGAGGGGGCTGGGCGTATTGCCGGGTGAGGCCTGACACATGCAGTTCGACAGCCGGGGACTGGCGATCACCACGCCGAGCGCGGAAGCGGCCAAGGCCATCGACCAGGCCGTGAAGGCCTACATGGATTACGGCACCACGGCCGGTGCGCATCTGAAGACGGCGCTGGAGCACGATCCGGCTTCGGTGCTGGCGCTGTGCATGCGCGGCTATTTCTTCCTGATGCTGGAGAACAAGGCGCTGCTGCCGCGGGTCAAGCAGACGCTCGACGAGATCGGGCCGCATCTCGGCGGCGCGACGCGCCGCGAGCAGCTTCATGTCCAGGCGCTGGAGGCATGGGCGGCAGGCGACATCATGGGCGCGTGCGCACGCTGGGAAGAGCTGTTGACCGAATTCCCGCTCGACCTGCTCGCTCTCAAGCTTCACCACACCATGACGTTCTATACCGGGCGCAGCCACGTCATGCGCTCGGTGGTGTCCGGCGTGCTCGGCGCCTGGAGCGACCAGGTGCCGGACTACGGCTGCGTGCAGGGCATGTACGCCTATGCGCTCGAGGAATGCGGCGCCTATGACGAGGCGGAGCGCTGGGGCCGCCAGGCGGTCGAGCGCAATCCCGGCGATCTCTGGGCCATTCATTCGGTTGCCCACGTTCTCGAAATGCAGGGCCGCTCGGCCGAGGGCGTGAAGTGGCTCGACTTCACGCCGGAGCAATGGGCGAAGAAGAACCCGTTCAAGGCCCACGTCTGGTGGCACGCCGGATTATTCCTGCTGGCGCAGGGCGAGAACGACCGCGCGCTCGACTTCTACGACAAGGCGCTCTGCTCGGTGAATTCCGACAACTATGTCGACGTCTCCAACCAGGCCGCATTGCTCAAGCGCATCGAAATGAACGGTGTCGACGTCGGCCACCGCTGGCAGTTGCTGGCCGAGCATTCGGAAAAACGCATCCATGACCACATGCTGCCGTTCCGCGATGCGCATTTTTGCCTGGCGCTCGCCGCCAACGGAAATTTCGAAGCCGCACGGGCTCACCTCGAATCGATGGCGGCATTTTCGCGGGAAGGGCAGGGCTGGCGCGCCGAGGCGACGCGGGATGTCCTCATTCCGTTGTGCGAGGGCATGATCGCCTGCGAGGCCGGCGACTACGACAAGGCGATCGATTTGTTCTGGCCGATCCGCAACGAGATTTCGACCATTGGCGGCAGCCATGCCCAGCGCGACCTGTTCGCGCAGATCATGTGTGACGCGGCGGCGCGCAGCAGCAAGCTGTCGATCGCCCGCAGCCTTCTTTCGGAGCGGGTGATCGGCCGCGGCACCAAGCGAAAGAATTGGGACGATTACGCCAAGGTGCTGTCGGCGCTCGGCGAGACCAAGGGCGCGGAAGAGGCGCGCCGGAAGGCGGCCGCGGCGCACGAAGCCGGCGCATAATTAGGTTGCCAGATTTGCCTATCGCCAGCCGCGGTCCTGCTGTATTGTCTAATAATTGAGACGGCGACATGAGATTTGAGATTCATGGCCATTCGTTTTGATGAAATTGGCAGCCGGCTTCGGGCCTATCGCCTTGGACGCAACCTCACGGCAGACCACATCGCCAAGAAGCTCGGTATCAGCCGGGCCGCGGTGTATCGCATCGAAAGCGGCGGCGTGGTCAAGATCGAAACCCTGGAGCGTCTGGCGGCAGTCCTCGACATTTCCGCAGCAACGCTTCTTGGGGTTGGCGTCGAATACTACACCAGCTCGATCGCGTATTTCGAGCGGATGCGGCAGCTCGAGGAGTTGTCGGACCAGGTCATCGCCCATTTTCCACCGCTGTCGTATCTTCTGACCTCGGAAAATTATCCGCCGTACCTGCGGCAGTCCCTGATCGAGTTCGATTCCCGATTACACCAAGGATCGAAAGAAGCTTCGCGCCGAAATCGATACCGTCGTTTCAATTCTCGAGGAACGCAAGGAGGCGCGGGCACGGCGGGGGTTGAGCGTCGTGAATTTTGTCAGTCTCCCAGAGATCGAACGCTGGGTGAAACTTGGCGTGGTCGGCTGCTTCGGCCTGGACCAGGACGTGTTGTTGAAGCGCCGGGCGGCGGCGCAACGCGAAATCGAACATCTCATCGGAATGATCGAGAGCGCCCCGATGGGCATCCAAATCGGGCTCATCGAGGAAACCCTGCCGAACATGGCGTTCCAGTTGTTCCGTACACCCGAGCGCACCTATCTCGGCTTGAGCCCGTTTCGTCTCGGCGGCGATCTGCCGAACGTCCGGATGGGCGCCGCCATGGTGACGACGGACGAGGAGCCGGTGAAATTCTACGGGCGCCTTACCGAGTTCCTGTGGAGCCGCGCGCACAAGGGAACCGCCGCGGCGGCGCGCCTCAGTGCGGTCCTCAGCCGATCGGGCATCAGCCGCCAGAAGATGCGCGAGGCGTCCTGACGCCAAGGTTGGTGCCCGATCGGCGGGCGCGCGCCCGGGACGGCGCCGTCATTGTTTCGATCTTCAGCAGTTGATCCAGTTGCGCCTTGGTCAGCAGCCCTTCCTCCAGCACGATATCGGCCACCCTGCGTTTTTCCGCAAGCGCACGCTTTGCGATGCGCGACGACGCCTCATATCCGAGCGTCGGGCCAAGCGCGGTCACCAGCCCGATGCTGTCCTCGACCAGGGCCAAGCAGCGCTCGCGATCGGCCTCGATGCCATTGACGCATCGCGTCGTCAGCGTGGTGATCGCCGCGCAGAGATGGCGAAGCGACGACAGCAGGCAATAGCTGATCGTCGGCTCGAACGCATTGAGCTGCAGTTGCCCGCCTTCGGCGCACATGGTGACCGTGAGGTCGTGTCCGATCACCATGAAGGCGACCTGATTGACGACCTCCGGAATGACCGGGTTGACCTTCCCCGGCATGATCGACGAGCCGGCCTGCACCGCTGGCAGCCTGATTTCGCCAAAGCCCGCACGCGGCCCGCTGGAAAGCAGCCGCAGATCGTTGCAAATCTTGGAAAGCTTCACGGCAATGCGCTTCAGCACGCCTGAGAACAGCACGAAGGCTCCCATGTCGGATGTCGCTTCGATCAGGTTGGCGGCAGGGGTCAGGGCCTGGTGCGAGATGCGCGCGAGCTCCTCGATGGCAAGCGCTGCGTAGCGCGGGTCGGCATTGATGCCCGTGCCGATGGCGGTTGCGCCCAGATTGACCTCGCGGAACAGCGCGGCGGCTTCCTTTAGCCGCGAGACGTCTTCCTTCACGGTGGCGAAGTAGGCGTCGAACTCCTGACCCAGAGTCATGGGGACGGCGTCCTGCAACTGCGTGCGACCGATTTTCGGCACATCGCCGAATTCGACCGCCTTCGCCTTGAACGCATAGGCCAGTTCGTCAAGCGCCGCGGTTAACGGATCGGCGGCGAAAATGACCGCTAGGCGCAGTGCGGTCGGATAGGCGTCGTTGGTGGACTGCGCCATGTTGACGTCGTCGTTGGGGTGAAGGGCGGCGTAATCGCCCTTGGCGTGCCCCATCAGTTCCAGCGCGACGTTGGTGACGACCTCGTTCGCGTTCATGTTGGTCGAGGTTCCGGCGCCGCCTTGAACGGCATCGACGACGAACTGGTCGTGGTGCTTGCCGTCCTTGGCGATGAGGGTGCAGGCGCGCTCGATCGCATCCGCCTTGTCGGCGGGCAGGTGACCGAGCCGCCGGTTGGCGCGGGCGGCCGCTTGCTTCACGAGGGCAAGCGACCGGACCAGATCGGGGAAGTGGCCGATCGGAACGCCGGTGATCGGAAAGTTCTCGACCGCACGCAGCGTATGGACGCCCCAATAAGCGTCCGCGGGCACGTCGCGTTCGCCCAGCAGGTCATGCTCGCGGCGTGTGGGCCCTGCCGCAATCTGGATGGTTTGGGTCGTTGCGATCTGCACCGCCGTCGAATCGCGTGAGGGATCGGGCAAGGAGATGCTCCTTCGTTTGAGACAGGCCGGCGCAGTCAGGGCGCGGCAGGCCGGCGGACAGCAGCGGAGCGGCCGCCTTGACGGGTCGACCAGGCGACGGGATCGGCCAGAAACTTCTCGATCTCGGCGCTGTCCTCGGGGGACAGCCGGCCGCCATGATCGGCTTTCAGAACGTCGCCCCAGGTTGCGAGCGCGTGAAGCGTAAGACCCGCCGTGCTCAGCCGCTCGCGCGCGCCCGGGAATGCATCGTGATAGAAAATCGTCAACACGTGCTGCACGTCGGCGCCGGCTGCCCTGAGTCCGCGGGCAAAACCGAGCTTGCTGTTGCCGTCGGTGGTCAGATCGTCCGTCAGCAGCACCCGCAATCCTTCGACCGGCCCGCCTTCCACCTGGGCGTTATGGCCGACGCCGAGGGAGCGCTTGCGCACGTAACGGAGCTTGACGTCGAGGCTGTCCGCGAGCCATGCGGCGAACGCGATGCCCGCGGTCTCGGCGCCCGCGATCGCATCAAACGCATTCGGCGCTAAGGCCGCCTTTAGATAATCCACCGCGAGCGCGGTGACCGTTCGCCGCCAAGCCGGCTCGCCGATCAACAGCCGGCAGTCGATGTAGACGGGGCTTGCCCAACCGGCAGCGAGAATGAACGGCTGCTGCCGGCTGACGCGGACGGCGCCGGCTTGCCATAGCAGCTTCGCCACCTCTTGGCCGATGGCGGTCATGGCTTGACCTCGCCGATCGACCACGCCAGCGGCTCGTCGCCGCGGAAGATGACGACATCGTCGCCATCGACCGCGAGCGATGGCGCAACGTGGCTTGGCCGTTTTATGAGCGTGATCGTTCCGCGGTTCGGCGGCAGGCCGTAAAATCGCGCGCCGTTCAGCGAGGCAAAGGCCTCGAAGCGATCGAGCGCACCGGAGGCGTCGAACACCTCCACATAAGTCTGCAATGCCGTCGCGCCGCCAAAGATGCCGGCGCTGCAGCACATGGCTTCCTTCTTCTTACGGTCGTGCGGCGCGGTATCGGTTCCGATAAAAAAACACGCCTCGCCCGACGTCGCGGCCTTGCAGAGCGCGACGCGATGGCGTTCACGCTTGGCCACCGGCAAGCAGTAAAGATGCGGCCGAAGACCGCCCTGGAAAATCGAGGTGCGGTTGATGACGAGATGATGTGGGGTGAGGGTGCCAGCCACGCGCGGCGCATGGGCGCGGACCAGGTCCGCCGTCTCGGCGGTGGTGACGTGCTCGATCACGGCCTTGAGCCCCTGATGAGCTTTTAGGAGCGGCACCAGCGAGGTTTCCATGAACACCGCCTCGCGGTCGAACACGTCGACCGCCGGATCGGTGGCCTCGCCGTGGATCAGCACCGGCATGCCGATCCGCTCCATGCGCTCAAAAACCGGGGCGAGGGCGGGGATGTTCGTCACGCCATAATGCGCATTGGTGGTGGCGCCGGCCGGATAGAGCTTGGCCGCGACCCACACCTTCTCGGCAAATCCCTTCTCGATCTCGTCGGGAGAGGTGCGGTCGGTGAGATAGCAGGTCATCAACGGCTCGAAGTCCGAGCCCTCGGGGCGGACCGCGAGAATGCGGCCCCGGTACGCCACCGCATCGGCGACCGTGGTGACCGGAGGAACCAGATTCGGCATGACGATGCCGCGGGCGAACTGCTGCGCCGTGTAGGGCAGCACGGCCTTCAGCATTGCGCCGTCGCGAAGATGCACATGCCAATCGTCGGGCCGGCGGATCGTCAGCGTCGTATCGGGCTTCGCGGCCGCGGCGGCGGAATCAAAAAGCTGACCGATATTCATTGCGCCGCCTCCTTGATCGCCGCGCGCATCAGCGCCACGCCTGCCGTGAAGTCGTCGAGGTCCATCGCCTCGGCGGGGTTGTGCGATCCGTTCTCGTTGCGGACGAAGATCATAGCGCTCGGCACGCCGGCATTGGCGAACACGGCGGCGTCATGGCCCGCGCCGCTGGGGATTTCCTCGTCGGGCAGGCCCAGTGCCTTGGCGTGCCGCTTCAGCCGCGCGACCCAGCCACTGTCCATGATCGCGGGCGCGGATTCCAGCCGCCGGTCGAGCTTGAACTCCACGCCGCGGTCTTCGCTGATCAGCTGGCATTCCGACAAAAACAGATCGTAGAACGCCTCCAGGGTCTCCTTGTTCTGGCTGCGGACCTCGAAGCTGAAGCAAACCTTGCCGGGAATCCGCGCAATCGCATGCTCCTTGGAATCGGTTCCCATGATGCCCGCCGTTACCACGATGTCGCGTCCGCGCTCCTGCAAGGTACGCCAATGTCGGTCCAGATGCGTGATCAACTCGGCGGTGGCGAACACGGCGTCGTGCCGCAGCCAGCGTGGCACGGCGCCGGAATGTCCGGCTTCGCCGACGCACTCCACCATGCGGTGGCGGACGTTGCCGCGAATTCCGGTGACGATACCCACCGGCAGTTCGCGTGCGATCAGAACTGGTCCCTGCTCGATGTGTAGTTCCACCCAGGCGGCGAGCCGCTTGGCGTCGAGCAATGGCTCGCCTTTTGCCACCCGATCGACGTCGACGCCGACGGCGCGCATGCAGTCCATCAGCGTTTCCCCGGTATCGGCACTTTTGGCCGCGAGGTCGGCCGGGGTGATACACCCGAACAGCGCCGACGAACCGACATAGGCCTTGCCGAAGCGGGCGCTTTCCTCGCCGCGGAGCCCGTAGAGCTTCAGGGTGCGGCGCGGCTTAAAGCCGTCGCGGGCAAAGCCGCGCAGGACCGCAAGGCCGGCCACCACGCCGGCCGCGCCGTCGAAATTGCCGCCCTGCGGCACCGAATCGAGATGCGATCCGCAGGCGATGCATGGCAACGTAGGCTCGGTGCCCTCCAGGGTAGCGACTAGGTTGGCGCCTTCGTCTCGTTGTGTCGCGAGCCCGCAGGCGCGCGCCTCGGCTTCGACCAGATCGAGCGCCAACGATTCGCCTGGCCCGTAGCTCGCCCGCGTGATGCCGACGCCGTCGCCGGTCTTGCTGGCGAGGAGATCGAACAGCTTCTTGGCGAACGCGCGGTCGCCGGCGTCGCCGACCCGAGTTGCGAAAAGGTCATTCATGACACCGGGTTCACCCAAGCGAGATCGGGCTCGTCCGCCTCTTCGATGACAACGCCGCCGATCAAATCGGAAACCCGGGGAATATCGCGGTGCAGACAAAAGGCGCTCAGGCCGTCAACGATGGTGGTCATCGCCGCGGGTTGGAGGAAGGTGGCGGTGCCGATCTGAACGGCGGCCGCGCCAGCCAGCATGTATTCGGCCGCGTCTTCGGCCGTGGAAATGCCGCCGCAGCCGATCACCGCGATCTTCACCGCACGCGCGCATTGGAAAACGTGGCGCAGCACGATCGGCTTGATGGCCGGGCCGGACAGGCCCCCCATGATGTTGCCGAGGCACGGCCTGAAGGTCTTCAGGTCGATCGCCATCGACAGGATGGTGTTGGCGACGACCACGGCGTCGGCGCCAGTTGCTTCGGCGGCGCGGGCAACCTCCGGCACGTTGCCGGTGTTCGGGGTGAGCTTGACCCACAAGGGCAATTTCGTCGCAGCACGCAGTTGCCGCGTGACGTGCTCGGTCGAGGCCACGCTCATCGCGAAAGCCTTGCCGTCCTCCTCGATGTTGGGACAGGAGATGTTTGCTTCGATCGCCGCGATGCCGGGAATCGATAGTTCTTGCGCGAGGCTGGCAAAGCCCTCTGCTGTCGGCGCAGATATGCTGACCACCAGCGGCACGTCGAAACCCGCATAGTGCGGCATGGTCTGTTCGATGAAGTAGGGCACGCCCTTCGACGGGATGCCTATCGCGTTGATGAGGCCGCCCGGCCGCTCCACCACGCGCGGCAGCGGATTGCCCTGGCGCAACTCGCGCGTGATCGTCTTGGTGACGAACGCCCCGAGGCGATTGAAATCCATCACCTGCTCCAGCCCCTCGGCGAACGTGCCTGAGGCCGGCATCACCGGGTTGCGCAGGGTCAGGCGGCCGACGCGCACCGACAGGTCGACAGTGGCCGGTGTCATGGCAGCGCCTCCATCAGGTCGAACACCGGGCCGTCGCAACAGACACGACGGCTGACGATCTCGCCGTTGACGTTGAAATCGCGAACGCAGCAGAAGCACATGCCAAGCCCGCAGGCCATCTGCTGCTCCATCGCGACCTGTCCTGGCAGGCCGAACTCCAATGCCAGGCGCTGCTGGACCCGCATCAGGCGGCTTGAACCACACGTGAAGAACGCGTCGCACTTGCCGTCCGCGATGAGGCGGCGCAGAATCCGCTCGACACTTGCGGGTCCGCTGGTCGATTCCGAATCCGTGACCGTGATGACGTCCGCGCCGTTGTTCTTGAATAGATCGACCGAAACAAGCACGTCGGGACGCCGTGCGCTGAACAGCGCGGTGACATGAACGCCGCTTTTCCGGGCCGCCCGGGCCAGCGGCGCAAGGGTCGCCAAACCTGCACCGCGGCCGACGGCCACCACATGCTTCCAGGCGGGGTTGAGTATGAAGCCAACCCCGAGCGGCCCCATGATGTCGAGGCGGTCGCCAGGCTTGATGGTGTCGAGCCCGCGCGTGCCGGCGCCCGCGACCTTGTAGAGGAACTCGACCTGGCGCTTGTCCGAGTCGACGCCGTAGAGACTCATCGGCCGTCGTAAGAATGGCTGTTCGCCGGGCGGGTGAGGGCAGAGCAGTTGGAAGAACTGCCCTGGCGCCGCCTGTGCCGCCTCCGCGCTGCAGTTGAGGCGCAGATGCCGGTATTCCGGGTTCAAAGCGTCGTGGGACACGACCTCGGCAAGCTCGGCGACAATGCTTGGCTTCCACGGCGTGCCGGGGTTTGGCACGCCGCGTCTGCCTTGCGCCGCGCCGCCGGTGTCGACCTCCGTCGGCATGTCCTTCTCCGTTACTCGAGTTGCGCGCCGCGCCGCTCGGGAATGAGGAACCACATGGCCAGGATGTCGAGCACGTAGAGCGCCGCCAGCATGCCGATCGCGGCCTCGAAGCTGTAGGCTGCGGCGACGATGCCAACCACCACCGGCCCGAACCCGCCGACCGCCCGGCCGATATTGAACAACACGTTCTGCGCGGTGGCACGAGCGACGGTCGGATAGAGTTCGCTGATCAGCGCGCCGTAGCCGCCGAGCATGCCGTTGACGAAGAAGCCCATGACGGCCCCCGCCACCAGCAGCGCGAACGGATCGGTCAGGCGCGAATACAGCACCACCATGATCGCCGAGCCGAGCATGTAGCCGAAGAAGGCCGGACGCCGGCCGACCCGGTCGGCGATGTGGCCGAAGCACCAGATACCGACGGCCATGCCGGCGATCGTGACCGAGGTCCACACCGCGGACTGCGTCAGGGCAAAACCGAACCGGGTGGAGAGATAGCTCGGCAGCCAGATCATCACGCCGTAGTAGCCGAAGTTCTGCACCGAGCAGAGGATGATCATGCCAATGCTAAGCTTGGTGGTCTCGCCATCCTTGACCAGGAGCATCAGTGCGGATTCCTTGGGGCGGTCTTTGACGTGCGCGACGAACACCTCCGGCTCGTGCAGCGAATAGCGGATCACGTAGGCCGCAAGCGCCGGTACGATGCCGATGAAGAACATGCCGCGCCAAGAGATCACCGGAAGCAGGATCGGCGTGAGGATGGCGGCAGTGAGAACGCCAAGCTGCCAACCGAGCCCGACATAGGACGAGGCGCGCGCCCGCATCGAGGCCGGCCATGCCTCAGCAACAAGTGCCATGCCGATGCCGAATTCGCCGCCAAGACCGATGCCGGCTATGAAGCGGTAGCCGAGAAGATCGTAGTAGCCCTGCGCCAGTCCACACAGCCCGGTGAAAACGGCGAACAGGACGATGGTGTAGGTCAGCACGCGCACCCGGCCGATGCGGTCGGACAGCATGCCGAAGCCGATGCCGCCGATCACCGCGCCGATCAGCGTCGCGGTGACGAGTGAGGCGCCTTGGGGAGGGGTCAGGTGAAGATCGGCGGAAATTATTCGCAGCATGAAGCCCAGGATGAGGAGGTCGAACCCATCCATGGCGTATCCGAGCGCGGACCCGAACAAAGCCTTCCAGGCGTCTTTGTCGACGGTGGTCGGCCCTGTGCTGAAATCTGTTGGGGCGGCAGCCGCATGTTCACTCACGATGGAATCCTTTCTGGGATGCGTTGCATTCGGCAACTCAAAAGAATTCGGCGCCCGGCACGGGCGAGATTTTGAGATCACAGCTGACTTGATCGAAGTTGGAGCTTTCGCTCGCCTTCTCAGGGACGCGGAAACGTCACTTGGCAGCCGAGCGCAATTGTCGCGAGCGGCTGTGAGAAGTTGACTTGCCTTCGGGCGACAGCGTTCCGAAGACACCTTGCAGCCATTATTCGTCACAGTTGTCTCAATTACAATAAAAATCTCAATTATGAGACAGGATTTCCCCATTCGGGCTTGAGATTTTGGCAAAGCCATTGAGCGGGGTTCGGCTAGATCGGTCAATAGCTTGCAGGTGCCAACTTCGCCAAGTGGTGCCGTCGGCGCAGCGTCGCAGACGTCAATTTTCGCGGCAGTCATCAGGCGGGGGTATTGATGCACGATCGTCGATCGGCAGGTCTCTTATGGGAACGGGCCCATCGCAAGGGCTCACCGACAACGTTGCGCGTCGGGTGCCCACAGTCGGCGCGAGCTCAACCGTTGATTTGATGACGGAGCGACGTCTTCAGGAAATTGATGAAATCGATGGTTTTCGCGGGCAGACGTTTCACTTTTGCGCAATATGCGGCCAATCGTTCCGGCGATAGTGAAACGTTTTTGAATATGACGTCGAGGTTTTTAGCAGCGATTTCCTTCGTGATTGCATGAACTGGCACTCTGATGATGCCACGGCCATCGAGGGCCATTCGAATGAGTACGGCATTGCTGTTGGACGACAGCGATCCCTTCACTTCGACGAGTAGAGGCCGTGGCGAATTTCGGAATGGCCAGCTTTTAGGCCCTGAGTACTGATCGGCCAGACAATTGTGGTCCCGGAGAGCTTGTGGCGTCTTCGGCCGGCCGACCTTGCGGAAATAGTCGGGCGCCGCGCATATCGCGTGGCGGATCGCCCCAAGATCGTGCGCAACGAGACCGGGCAGCGATGGTTTCTGGCTGCTGATGATGATGTCGAATCCGTCATCGGCCGCATTAAAGTTTTTGGGTATGACAGAGAGGTGAACGCGGACGCCGGGGTGCAATTCGACAAATTTGGTCGAGAGAAGCGCAAGGACTAAGCTCGAAATCTCGCTCGTGGCTTGAACGCGCAATGTGCCGAAAGGCCCCGCTTCCGTGTTTCGAGTCGCGGTGACGTAATTGTCCAGGTTGGCGAGCATTTCCAGGCATTGCTGAAACAGCCCATGACCTGCCTCTGTTAGAGCGAGGCCATGGGTGGAGCGGTTCAAAACGCTGAACCCGAGCGCTTCTTCCAACTCCTTCATCCGCTTGCTGACGACGGATGGCCTAGTGCGGAGTTCGGCGGCGGCTTTGGTAAAGCTTCGACACTGTGCAACGCGCACGAAGGTGTTGAGCTTGTTTAGATCCCTGAGGACGGCGGTAAACGGCATCGCCCTATCCATCAGAACCTCGCCCCGCAATGAAGGTGTAGATTGGCTGTATGCTTCATGAGCGTAAGTGCGCTATCGGCGCCGCGATTAACGGGCGAATGCAGAACGCCTCTCGCATTGGCGTTGACCGCTTCAGCGTAGCGCGGCCAGCGTCAGGAGTCACAAGGGCGACGAAGAGGTATCCAAGGGAGGGGGCGTTCCAGGAACAACAGTTGTTCCAGGATATTGGCTACCAATCTTGACCGATGGATACTAAAATTCCGACCATCTGCGAAAGGCGGATTCGAAGTCCGTTCCAGCTACTTGAGGGATCGCCATGCTGAAAGAATACCATTACGACCATCTCATTCGTTGGCCGCGCAGTGAACGGGCCGCCGTTTTTTTCACCTTCGACTTCCAAGGTGGCGAGGATGTCAAGCCGGACAAGAACGGCGTCCTCAATTACGAAATGTGGAGCCAGGGGGAATATGGCCCGCACCACGCGATTTACCGGCTTTTACGGGTTTTGAAGGAAGAGAGCGTCAAGGCCACCTTCCTGACTTGCGGGGCAATCGCGGAGCGCTATCCGGAGGCGGTGCAGGCCATTCTCGACCACGGACATGTGGTGGAGGGCCATGGCTACAACCACGAGATCGCTCGCTACCTGCCGCGCGACGAGGAAGACAAGGTGATGAAGAGGACCATCGCCATGATCGAGAAGCGCACCGGACGGCGCTGCTTTGGCTGGCGCTCATGCACCCAGAGCACGAACAGCATCGAACTTATGATCGAGAACGGATTCGTCTTCAACACCAACTGTTTTCACGAGGAGATGCCGTTCCTGTGGGAGAAGAACGGCAAGCTGCTGGTCGAGCTGCCGCGGCAGCCTTTCGGTGACGGCACGCTGTTCGGCCATCGTCATGGGGAATACGGCAATCCGTTCCACGGGCTGGAGAGCTGGAAAGCCTATTTCGACGAGCTCTATTCTGAAAGCAGCCCGGAGCGTCCGAAATACATCCCGTTCACGATGCATCCTTACATTATTGGCCGTCCCGGGCGTACGCTCGCGCTCCGCGGTATCATCCAGCACATGAAGAAGGCCGGCAATCTCTGGTACCCAACCGGGATCGAACTGGCCGAGTATTGCCTGAACAATGTGTTCCAGGCTGAATGCCAGAAGCTTCGCGCGTCCGCCGGTTGACGTGAAGATGCGTGATCGCGTCATTTTCGGAAGTTGAGAAAGTGGTCGGCTCGGCAACGCGCCGGCCACTTTTTCCTTGCGTAACAGGCGGGGAACATCGCCAGGATGCTGTGAGGAGTTGGGATGCCCAAAGTAGGTACGACGGTTGCTGCAGTCG
Source organism: uncultured Alphaproteobacteria bacterium (assembly GCA_963785665.1). GTDB lineage: Bacteria > Pseudomonadota > Alphaproteobacteria > Rhizobiales > Xanthobacteraceae > Z2-YC6860. The sequence continues at coordinate 133,175 of CAWAWF010000001.1, read as the reverse complement.
GGATGGCTGCGGCGATCGTCCTGTGCGCCCTCTCGGCCCATGCCGAGCCAGTTGAGGATTTCTATCGCGGGAAGACCTTGCGCATCCTGATCGGTTACGGTCCGGGCGGTGGCTACGACATTTATGGCCGGCTCGTCGCCGAGTTCCTGCCGCGGCACTTGCCCGGTAAGCCGATGATCATTGCGCAGAACATGCCAGGGGCCGGGAGCTTCGCGGCAGCCAAGTATATTTATGACGTCGCGCCCAAGGACGGCACAGTGTTCGGCAGCCTCGCCCAGACATTGGCGCTCGACAGCATGACAAGCACCGGTGCAAAGATCGACGTGGCGAAAATGCCGTACATCGGCCGGCTCGTGACCAACATCGATGTCGGCGCAGCGCTGACAAAGACCGGAATCAAATCATTCGATGACGTTCGGTCGAAGCAATACAATGTCGGCGCGTCCGGGGGCGGCTCCACGACCGTTCTGTTCCCGACGGCGCTCAACGCGTATGCCGGCGCGAAGTTCAAGATCATTCGCGGCTACAGCGGCACGATTAACATCTTGCTCGCGATGGAAAGAACCGAGGTCGATATTGTTGGCGCCTACGGTCTTCCCGGCATTCTGGCGAGTCAGCCTGGTTGGATTAAAAAGGGCGAAGCCACGATCCTTTACCAGGCCTCGTTGAAGCGGCACCGCCTTCTGCCGAATGTGCCCACGATCCCAGAACTCGCCCAATCCGACGAGGGCCGCGCGGTGCTGCGGGCGGCGGCCAGCACCGGCGATGTAGGGCGCTCCATTCTGACGACACCGGGTGTGCCCCAGGAGAGGCTGACCGCGCTGCGTGCCGCCTTTCAAGCGATGCTCAGTGACCCGGCATTCATTGAGGCTTGCGAGAAGCGAAACTTGATGGTCGACGGTGCAACCGGGGAAGAGATCGACCAGATCGTTCGCGATACGTTGCAGTTGCCGCACGCGGTGGCCGAAAAAATCAGTCAAATGATGCAATAGTCGGCGAGGCCGCACTTGGAGCGCGCTTTGTTTTGCGACTGGTGTAGCGATTTCGTTCACGCGGCATTGCGCGCCAGACGGCCCAGTTCGGTTTGAACCATGTGCCGATAGGGTCCGCTACGCCGCATCAGGCTGTCGGGTGCCCCGTCCTCCACCACCTTGCCGTCATGGAGGACCACGACACGATCAACCTCGCGGACTGTGGAGAGTCGGTGGGCGATCGCGACCACGGTCCTACCCCGCATCAGCCCTTCCATCGCTTTTCGAACGGCCTCTTCGGACTCGTTGTCGAGGGACGAGGTCGCCTCGTCCAGCAGCAGAAGCGGCGCGTCCTTGAGGAAGGCGCGAGCAATCGCAATGCGCTGGCGCTGACCGCCGGAAAGCTTGGCGCCTTGAGTGCCAACGACCGTGTCAAATCCATCCGGCAGTTGCCCGATGAAGTCGCAGTGCGCCGCCTGCGCCGCGGCCAAGACCATGCGGTCCGTGGCGTCAGGCCTGCCGTAGCGGATGTTCTCCATGACCGAACGGTGGAACAGCGAAACATCCTGCGGCACGACCGCGATTGCGTCTCGCAAGCTGTCCTGCGTGACCTTCGCGATATCTTGCCCGTCAATCAGGACGCGCCCGCCCTGCACGTTGTAGAAGCGCTGCACCAGCGCAAACAAAGTTGATTTGCCGCTGCCTGATGGGCCCAGCAGGCCAACCCGCTGGCCCGGTTCGATCTCAAGTCCGAATTTCGCAAACACGCGATGACCATCGGAATAATTGAACGAAACCCGCTCGAACGACAGCCTCGCGCCGCGCTCGACCAAAGGGGTGGCCTCCGGATGATCGGGTAGCTCATGCGGAACGAGAAGCGCCGGAAGCGCTTCGGCGAGCCGGGCCACGTGTTGCGTGGCATCAACCAGCGCAACGGCCAAGTCTCGCGTCGCATGCAGGATGGTCAGGCCGAGCGTGCATGACAGGATAACGTCGCCGGTCGTGGCCGAACCGCGTTGCCACAGCACGATTGCCCAAGCCAGCACCCCAACGGTCAATAGGATCGTAAACACAGCATGAAAGGCGCGCAGCTTCTCGAGATAAAGCAGGCTGCGACGCCGGGCCATCAGCTCGCGATCGATCGCCGCGTCGAAGCGGCGATGCTCGCGCCGTCGGCCGCCGAACGCCCGCACCAGCGACATGTTGCTGATGACATCGACCATCTCACCGTCGATGGCTGCGGCCTTGTCGGCAAAGTCGTGGTGCAATGGCCGTCCCGCCGCGGCCAGACGGAACATCACCAGGACCATCAGGCCGGCAAGCACTGACAATCCGGCGGACATCGGCCCGCTTACCGTGGCGACTAGCGCAATGGAGGCCACGGTTGCTACACAGGGCGGCAGCACGTTCCAGATGAACAGGTTCTCGATGGTGTAGATCGCGTTGGACGATGCGGTGATGCGGCTGCTCAACGTGCCAGGCCAGCGGTCGGAAAAGTAGCCAAGCGAGTGGCCGGTCAGATGCCTGAATAAGTCACGGCGAAGGTCGCCGGTTACTCCGACGAAGGTGATGCTCCCGATCCAGCCCGCAACTCGCCAGAGCAGGTTATCGGCGGCGATGAGAGACACCAGCAATGCGAATGCGCCCCATGCACTCATGGCCCGGGGTGCGTCGGAAAGCGCGTCGACGAGACTTTTGACGCCGTATTGTGTTCCGGTGGAACAGGCAACAGCGGCAAGCACTGCAAGCAGGATGACGGAGTGCGCGACCGGACGGCGGCGAACATATGACAACATTACGGCGGCTGGCCGGCTCACATTGTGATGTGGATCGTCCATCGTCGATTTCAGGTTTACGGTTGATCTGGGGTCGGGAGACGTACACGCGCGAGACTGGTTTCGCAGCGTTACGATGACGCCGAAAGCGGCGGTGAAGTTCCGGCGCGGCCAAAATATCCTGAACTATTGTTCCGGCTTTCGGGCTGAGTGCGAAACCTTTGCGCCGGGTCGTGGTTCAACTGCGGGGCGCATCTCGCAACGAACCGGAGTACTCGATGCATATCGCCCAAATCGCGCCGCTGACGGAGGCTGTTCCGCCGAAGCTTTATGGTGGAACCGAACGGGTGGTGCATTGGATCACCGAGGAGCTCGTGGCGCTGGGGCATGAGGTAACATTGTACGCCAGCGGCGATTCATGCACGTCAGCAAGGCTCGAAGCGGCTTGGCCGCGGGCGCTACGGCTGGACGGCTCGATCCGGGACCCGAACGCGCTGCACATCTTGATGCTGGAGCGCGTTCGCCAGCGGGCGGATGAATACGACATGCTGCACTTTCATTTGGACTACTATCCGTTCTCACTTTTCTCCCGTCAGCCGACACCGTTCGTGACCACATTGCATGGCCGCCTTGATCTCCCCGAGCATCAGCCGCTTTTCGCCACATTTCCCACCGTGCCGGTGGTTTCGATTTCCAACTCGCAGCGGCGCCCGGTTCCACACGCGGGCTGGGTGCGCACGATCCACCACGGATTGCCGGAACAACTGCTGTCGCCCAGAAACGTGAAGCCCAGCTATTTTGGCTTTCTTGGCCGCATTGCGCCCGAGAAGGGTGTTGACCGAGCGATCCACATCGCCAAAGCCGCTGGTATCCCGATCAAAATCGCGGCCAAGGTCGACAAGGTCGACCGCGAGTATTTCGAGGAGAAGATCAAGCCGCAGATCGACGGCACCAGCGTGCAATACATCGGCGAAATCACCGATGCCGACAAATCGGAATTTCTCAGCGGGGCCATCGGCCTGCTGGTGCCGATCGATTGGCCGGAGCCGTTTGGTTTGGTGATGATCGAGGCGATGGCCTGCGGTACGCCCGTCATCGCGTTCAATCGCGGTTCGGTGCCGGAAATCATCGAAGATGGCGTCAACGGGTTCATCGTCGAGGATGAGCAGGGCGCGATCGGAGCGGCGTACCGCTTGCCTGAACTGTCACGGGAAAAGATCCGCACTTGCTTCGAGGAGCGCTTCACGGCGCGCCGCATGGCGCTGGATTATCTCGCCGTCTATCGCAGCTTGATGGAGCAGCAGGAGCCACACCTGAAACTGGTCGTAGACAGCAAAGCCTCCCTCGCGGCTGCCGATTAGGCCTCCGTTCCGGCCGGTCGGGTTTCGGGGATGAGCAGCAGCACTGCGGCGACCGCGACGACCGCGATCGCCCCCAGACCGAAGAAGGCAAACTGGCTGCCGACGTAATCGGTCATGGCCCCGGCGAGTGTGGTGCTCATGGCCGCGCCGCCGCCGGCTGCCATGCCGACGACGCCAAGTGAGGAATTGAATCGGCCGGTGCCGCGGGTGATATCCGCCACGATCAGAGGCACCATGACGCCGAGAACTGCGGCGCTGATGCCGTCCAAGAGTTGAACGGCGACGACCATGGTCGGATCGGTGAATACGGCAAACAGCAATCCCCGTATCGCAAGCGCCGAGAATCCGAGAATGAGGAGAGGCCGCCGCCCCCGGATTTGCGCCTGACGTCCGACCCAGGGCGCAATCAGTGCGACCACCAGTTGCGGCACCACGATGCAGGTGGCGATCAGGACGGTGGCCCATTCGCTCAGCCGGCTGGTCAAGGCGCTACCCATCAGCGGCAGCATCGCGGCGTTGGCCAGATGAAACAGCGCGACGCAGCAGGCCAGCAAAATCAGCGGACGTTGACGGAACAGTGCACGGAACGGCGTGGCTGCCCGGTCCGGCGCGGCAGGACCGCCGTGGGCCTGCACAGGATTGATCTCCTGCGGAGCAATGTGGCGAAGCGCCAGCACGGTGGGAAGGAGCAGCAGGAAAGTGACGATGAACACCGAGCGGGCGGCGAAGAAATAGCCGCAGGCGCCCATCAGCGCCGCGGCAAAGCCGTTGCCGACCGACGCAAAGCGGGCGTTTCGTCCGAGCCGTTCGCCGATCCTGGCATGGCCGACCAGGCCGAGGCTGATCGCGGCCATCGCCGGGCCCAGCACGCAACTTGCCGTGGCGTGAGCGACGGCTGCGATCAGGATCGCGGGGAAAACCGGAAAAGCGGCATAGGTCAAAGCGCTCAGCGCGATGGCGGCGACCGCGAGGCCCGCCACCAGCCGCTCGGACCGTGCCGCATCGACCAGCATGCCGCCTGGAATCTGGCCGACCAGCGCCACCAGCCCGGCAACGGTCAGGATCAGACCGATGTCGATCTGGGTCCATTTCTGCGTGGTCAGATAGACGGAGACGAACGGACCGAATCCGGTCTGCACGTCAGCCACGAAGAAGACGAACCAGTCGAGGCCGCGCAGCGAACGCAGCGATGGCGCGGGGGTAGGTTGCTGCTCACGCGATCTTTGGCTGCCTTCAACGACCGACAGGCTGTGAGCGCGGGGCGGCGACTTGTCACGCGCCTCGTCCTCAGGTCCAGGAATGATCCCACGGGAGGTTTCAGCCGACAGACTAGGGCTCCGCTGTCCTCTCGGTTAAGCGCGAGCGTGCGAACTCCGGTGACGCGCCAAGTACGACAATCGATTTGCTGCCAGTCTCATAGGCCGGTGCGGCTTTCACCTGATCACGCGTCAAATCGAGGGTGACGCGGTTGAGGCCGGTGAACCGCATGGCGTCCCAGTCGATCGCGATCTTCCGGCTGCCGACGCCGAGGAAGCCGCCAAAATCGATGATTGCGGCGCGCGCCCCTCCGCTTCGATCGACGATGACGTCGACGATCCGCCCCATGTCCTCGTCTGTGGCGCTGCGAACTGAGGTGCCGAGGATTCCCCGGACATCTCGCGTGTCCAGGGTGATGGCCGGAGGTTCGTCGGACAGGCCGTTGGGGACCATGCCTCTGACGTTGATCACCTTGGCCGAAGCTGGTGCGATCAGTTGGGCGCGAAGACTTGCCGCGACCTCGGATGCAACAGGAAAGTGCGCCGTCAACAGTAGCAGCGCGCAGCATACTGATGTCAGCGCCGCAATGATCCACGGACGTTTGCGCATAGGACCCTCCGGCAATGATGTGAGAGGACAGCTACAGCGACAACCGCGGGCAAAACGGGTTGTTCCGCTTCGACGCAAAATGGCTGGGCGGCAGAACCGAATACCGGCGCTGGACCTGTGGAACCGCCACAAGTAGACATTGCCGCTTACTCGATTACCTCGTCGGCAGGATGGCGCCAGCAAGCCTGAATCGAGTCACTTGTGAGGGGTGACAAGCGTCAGAACCTCAGCGACTTGGCCGCGGCGCGGCGACGACGCCGGAATGCTCCAACATTTTGGCAACGCGAAATGCAACATCTTCCCGCCATGGCGCGGCGATGACCTGCACGGCGATCGGCAGCGGCGACAACGGCACCGGCACCGCCACCACCGGCAGGCCGATGAAAGAGATCGGCTGGGTATAAATGCCGATGTTGGGGCGCAGCGCCGTCTCGACGCCATCGAGCACGAAGGTCTGCTGGCCGAGCTTCGGCGCGGTGCAGGGCGTGGCCGGCGCAATGATGACATCGACCTCGCGGAACAGCTCCAGCACGCGCGCGCGATACCAGCGGCGGAACTTCTGCGCCTGGTTGACCAGCACCGCCGGCACCACCGCGCCGGCGATCAGGCGGTCGCGCACCGCCGGATCGAAGTCCTTGGCGTGCGTCGCGCAGCCGTTCGAGATGAAGTGCCGCGCCCTCGGCCGCGGTGATGACATAGGCTGCCGATCGGGCGCACTCGGCCTCGGGGATCTCGACCTCCCGCCGGACATCGAGGGCCTTGGCGACCTGCTCGACTGCGCGACTAGCCTCGGCAAATACGCCCTTGCGGAAATAGCCACCGGCGACCGCGATCCGGATGCCTGTCACAGCGCGGTCGAGTTGCGGCGCGACGACCTCGGCCGGCCGCCCGGCGCACACCGGATCGTCGGGGTCGTTGCCTTGCATGGCGTCGTAGGCGAGGGCCAGGTCTCTCACATTGCGGGCGAACGGTCCGAGATGGTCGAGGCTCGCGACGAAAGGAAACGTGCGGGCTCGCGACAGCCGCCCATAGGTCGGCTTCAGCCCGAAGATGCCGCAGAACGACGACGGCACGCGGATCGAGCCGTTGGTGTCGGAGCCGAGCGCGAGCGGCACCAGGCCGCCCGCGACCGCTCCGCCCGAGCCGCCGGACGAGCCGCCGGTCATGCGGCTGAGATCGTGCGGATTGCGGGACGGTCCGTCGTGGACGTTCTCGCCGGTGAAGTCGTAGGCGTATTCGCCCATGTTGAGGCCGCCGAGCAAAACCGCGCCTGCGGCTTCGAGCCGCTCGATCAAGGTGGCGTCGCGCACGGCGGGCTTGTGGCGGCGGTTGATCTTGGAGCCGGCGCGCGTCGGCAGGCCTTCGATGTCAAACAGGTTCTTCACCGCGAACGGAACGCCGGCCAGCGGCCCAAGCGGCTTGCCCTCGCTGCGCGCCCGATCCAGCGCGCGCGCCTTGGCGCGGGCACGGTCGGCGGTGACATCGGTGAAGGCGTTGAGCGTCGGGTTCAGGCTCGCGATGCGCGCGAGTGCAGCTTCGGTGACGGAGAGCGCGCTGCGCCGCCCCTCCTCCACAGCTTCGGCGATCTCCGAGGCGCTGGCCCAGTCCATGCCAAGCCCTACGCCTCGAACACCGGCGCGGGCTCGGCGTCGTCGGGCAGCGCGAAGCTTGCCACCTTCGCGCCATGCGCCAGCGTGACCTGAAGCTGACGCCGCACCTCGGGCATCCAGGCATGATCGATGATCAAACCGAGCGAGGCCGCGCCCGCGGAGATGAAGTCGTCGAGCGCGTCGGGCTTTGGTTTTCGTGCCGGTTTGCGCGCTGTCCTTTTCTTCGTCGGCTTCTTCTTCGGCCCGCGCGTCATGAGCCCGCCGCCATCCGAGCCGGATCCTGATCGAATGTCGGATGCGGGATCGCGGCCAGCAGGTCGCGGGTGTATTGCGCCTCCGGCGCGAACAGCACCCGCTCGGTCGGGCCTTCCTCGACGATGCGGCCCGCCTGCATGACGATGACGCGGTCGCACAACAGCCGCACCACGTTGAGGTCGTGCGAAACGAACAGATAGCTCATACCGAGCGTGTCCTTGAGCTCCTGGAGCAGATTAAGTACCACCGCCTGCACCGACACGTCGAGCGCCGCGGTCGGCTCGTCGAGGATCACGAGATCGGGCTTCAGCGCAATGGCGCGCGCGATGCCGACACGCGCCTTCTGGCCGCCGGAAAGCTGGTGCGGGAAGCGGTCGAGCAGATCGACGGGCAAGCCAACCTGGCGGGCCAGATCCTCGCAGCAGGCGCGGACGGCGTCACGGCCGCGAATGTCGCCCAATCGCAAGATCGGGTCAGCGATGGCGCGCGCCGCGGTGAAGCGCGGATTGAGGCTGTCGGTTGGGTCCTGGAACACCATCTGGATTCGTCGTCGCAGCGGCAGCTTGGCGAAGCTTTTCGCCGGAATGTCGCCGATGTCCTCGCCGTCGAACACAATCTCGCCGCCGGTCTTGTCGATCAGCCGCATCACCATGGTCGAGGTGGTGGACTTGCCGCAGCCGGATTCGCCGACGAGGCCGACGCTTTCGCCGCGATTGACGGTGAAACTGATGCCGTCCACCGCGCGGAACACCTCGGGCTCCGGCGCGGGCCCGCGGCGTGTGAGCTTGCCGAGCATGGCGCCGAGGCTGTCGAGGCCCTTGCGCGGGTATTCCTTGACCAGCTTGTTGACCACCAGCAGCGGAGCGCGGTCCGCCGTGTTGAGCTTGGTGACGGTGGCCCCAGCGGCGGCCGGCGCGTCGTCCTCGGGGAGCAGGTCGCGCAACGACACGCCAGGCCGCGGCGTCGCGCGCATCAGCTTGCGGCTGTAGCGGTGCGACGGCGCCGTGAAGATCGCGCGCGCGGTCGCGGTTTCGACGACGTGGCCCTTCTCCATCACCACGACCCGGTCGCAGTAAGTTGCGGCGAGGCCGAGGTCATGCGTGATCAGGATCGTCGACATGCCGCGCTCTGCGGGTGAGCTCGACGATCAATTCCATCACCGTCTTCTGCGTCGTGACGTCGAGGCCGGTGGTCGGCTCGTCGGCGATCAGAAGTCGCGGCTGGCAGGCCAAGGCGAGCGCGATGACGACGCGCTGGCACATGCCGCCTGACAGCTCGAACGGATAGGCGTGATAACGCTCGCGCGGGCGCGCGATGCGAACCTGTTCGAGCAGGCCGATCGCCTTGGTCGGTGACATCGTCCGGCGCGGCCTTGACGTGCTCCAACAGGACGTCCTCGATCTGGCGGCCGACCTTGCGGATCGGATTGAGGGCTGCGCGCGGATTCTGGAAGATCATCGACATCTCGCGGCCGCGCAGCTCCCGCATGTCGTCTTCGCTGGCCTGTCGCAGGTCGATGTTGGAAAACGTCAGCGCGCCCTCGGCGATGCGCCCGGCGCGGTCGAGGATGCGCATCACGGCGTAGGACGTCACCGATTTGCCGGAGCCGGACTCGCCGACGATGCCGACGGTCTCGCCCTTGGCGATGCTGAGATCGACGTTCTGGACGGCGCTGACGATGCCGCGGCGGGTGGCGAATTCCACCGTAAGGTTGCGGACGTCGAGCAGCGGGATCGCGGTCATGACATCACACTCACGTCCGCCGCTGCGGATCGACGATGTCGCGCAGGCCATCGCCGAGCAGATTGAAGCAGAACACCGCGATCATCAGGGCGAGGCCGGGGAACAGCGCGATCCACCATTCGCCCGACACCATGAAGGCCGCGCCCTCCGCCACCATGATGCCCCACTCGGCGGTCGGTGGCCGCACGCCGAGCCCGATGAACGAAAGCCCCGCGGCGTTGAGGATGGCGTAGCCCATGGTCAGCGACATCTGCACGATCATGATCGGCATGATATTGGGCAGCACTTGGCTTAGCACGATGCGAAACTCGCCGTTGCCGGAGAGCCGCGCCGCCTGCACGAAGCCTGCCTCGCGCCGGACGTTGGCCTCGGCACGGGCGACGCGGGCATAGAGCGGGAAGTTCACGATCGCGGTGGCGATGATGATGTTCTCCACGGTGTTGCCGAGCGCCGCCACGATGCCCATCGCCAGCACGAACAGCGGGAACGCCATGATGGTGTCGGCGATGCGGCCGACGATGCGGTCGGTCCAGCCACCGAAGAATCCCGCGGCGACCCCGGCAAGCCCGCCCATCAGGAACACCAGAGCGACCGAGGCCACCGCGATGAAGAAGTCGAGCCTGGTCGCCACGACGACGCGGCTGAACACGTCGCGGCCGATCTGGTCGGTGCCGAACCAATGCTTCAGTCGACGGCGGCTTCAGCGCTGCAACGGTGTCGCTCGCCAGCGGATCGTGCGGCACGATGTATGGGCCGAGCACCGCCCCCAACACGATGATCAGAAACAGGACGAAGGCAAAGCCTGTGACATTGTTGTCGGCGATGACGTAGCGGCCATGGCGCAGTAGCGAGACAAGCCCGCGCGACGGTCGTGACGCTGCGGCGAGGTCGGTCATGCGTCGAGCCTCACCCGCGGGTCGATCAAGCCGTAGAGAATATCGATGATGAGATTGAGCGCCACATACATCACCGCCATCGTCAGCACGAAGCCCTGCAACGGCGCGAAATCCGAGGCGATCAGCGCCTCGACCGCGAACGAGCCGATGCCCGGCCAGGCGAACACCTTCTCCACCAGCACGTTGGCGCCGAGCAGAAACGAGAACACCATGCCGAGCGTGGTGACGACCGGGATCATGGCGTTGCGGAAGGCGTAGGTGACGATCACCGTGTAGGGCGAGAGGCCGCTCGCCCGCGCGGTGCGCACAAACTCGGAGGCCAGCACCGCGAGCATCGAGGCGCGCGTCATGCGCGTGATCGGCGCGAGCGAAAAGATCGCAAGCGTCGCCGCCGGCAGAATGAGCTGCTTGAGACTGGCCCAGAACAGCGGCAGGTTGCCGGCGATCAGGCTGTCGATCAGGTAGAAGCCGGTGACCTGCGGCGGCGGGCTGAAGAATATGTCGAGGCGGCCGAGCGGCGCCGGCGCCCAGCCGAGCAGGTAATAGAACACATAGACAAGGATCAGGCCGGTGAAGAACACCGGCAGCGACACGCCCGCAGTGGCAACCACGCGGCAGCCGTGGTCGAGCAGCGAGCCCGGTTTCGTCGCCGCCGCAATACCGAGCGGCACCGCGACCAGCATCGACACCAGAAGGCCGAGAAGCGTCAGCTCGGCCGACGCCGGCAGCCGGCTCTTGATCTCCTTGCCGACCGGCTGGCCCGTGGTCAATGAATTGCCGAGGTCGCCGTGGGCCAGATCGCCGACATAACTGCCGAATTGCACGATCAGCGGCTTGTCGAGGCCGAGCTTGACGCGGATCTGGTCGATCGCCTCCTTGGTCGCGGCGGGACCGGCGAAATAGGCGGCGGGGTCGCCCGGCAGGGCGCGGGTCAGCAGGAAGGTGACGATGACGACGCCGATCAGGCTCGGCACCGCGAACATCGCTCGCTTCAGGATCATGTTCAGCATGGCCGGGCCTTGGCGTTCTGCCTGCCTTGGGTCGTCATGGCCGGGGCTCGGCCCCGGCCATCCACGTCCTCATTCCAAGGAAAGAAGGCGTGGATGCCCCGCTTGAGGCGGGACATGACGAGCTGCGAATTGCGTTAGCCCTTCTCGAACGTCCGATAGTCGAGGCGGCGGTGGAACCAGTATTGGTAGCCGGTGATGTTCTTCTGCATCGCGATGTTGACGTAGGGCTGGAACAGCGGGATGCGCGGCATGTCGTCGAAGGCGGTGTCGACAAAGCCTTTGACGTCCTTGTCGTAGGCTGCCTTGTCGCCATTTGCGGCCGCCGTCACCGCGCCGTCGATGTAGCCGTCCATCGTCTTCGACTGGTAGCTCATGGTGTTGAAGATCGAATTCTTGCCGTGATAGCACCAGATGAAGAAGTACTCGGGGTAGTCGAGCCAGCCCGAGAACACGTTGGTGTAGAGCGGCAGCACCTTCTTGTTCAGCTCCGTGCGCCAAGTCGCGCCAGGGATCTTGTTGATCGTGCACTTGATGCCGATCTGGGCGAGGCTCTCCTGCGTCAGGACGCAGAGCGGCTCATTGATGCCGGCAAAGCCCAGATCGAACGACAGCGTCGTCTCGAAGCCTTCCGGATAGCCGGCCTCGGCCATCAACTTCTTCGCCTTGTCGATGTCGGTGTTGTATTTGATCGGTTGCGGCCAGGCGACCTCGGTCGGTGCTTCGGCCGGCGCGCCGAACAGCGGCTTTGACAGCCCGAACAGCACCGCATCCATGATCTTCTGGTATGGAATCGCGTAGGCCACCGCCTGACGCACCTTCAGATTGTCGAATGGCGGCTTGGTGACGTTCATGCCGAGGTACTGGATGCCGTTGGAGTACGGCGTCGAGATGATCGAGAGCTTGGGATTGGCCTTGAGCTCGACGAAATCCTTGTTCGGCAGATCGTAGGAGATGTCGGCGTCACCCCGCTCCAGCAGCGCGCGCCGATTGCCGGCCGACGGCACGATGCGCCAGACGATGCGCTTGATCTTTGGCATCGGGCCGCCTGTCCACTTGTCGTTGCGCTCCATGATGACTTCGGAGCCCGCGGTCCAGCTCGTGACCTTGTAGGCGCCGCTGCCCGCGGTGTTTTGCTTGGTGTATTCCATGCCCCACGGGTCTTTTTCCGTGGCGTTCTTTTTCACCAGCTGGGAATTGTAGATCGCGGGCACGACCACCGCGAGATCGGGAATGGTCAGGCGATCCTTCTTGGCGAAATCGACGCGGAACGTGCCGTCGTCGACGACGACGAACTGCTCGGGCTTGGTCAGCGAGCCCGCGCCCATCTGAAAGGTCGGGAATCCGCCAACCGACACCGCGCGGTCGAGCGACCATTTGACGTCCTTGGCGGTGACCGGGGTGCCGTCCTGGAAGACGGCGTTCTTCTTCAGCTTGAAGGTCACCGACATGTCGCCGACGTTCATGTCCTCGGCGAGCTCGGGCTTGAATTTATCCTTGTCGTAATAGGGAACGCCGTTCGGCCCTGTTTTCATCTCGTGGCTGATCAGGCGGTCGTAGCAATTCCACGACACCTCGTAGCCCGGCACATTGGTGCCGACGCCGTGGATGTCGACGTTGTTGGGGCCGCTCTCGGAGACGATCAGCAGCGTCTCTTGGCGCGATTGCGCCTTGGCGGGTGACCAAGTGGCAGGGATGGCGCCGCCTGCTGCCGCCGCGGAAGCCGATTTCAGAAAATCACGCCGTTTCATCCGAAGTCCCCCTGGCCTCAAAGGTTCACGGGGTGGCACACCGCAAGGGACGTGCCAGTTCGGGCGCCGATGCAAGCCATTGAGAAAAATTCGTGAATTTTAAGCGATGCCGCGATGTCTGCCGGGCTGCGTGCAGGTCGCCCAAAAAATAGGCAACCGATTGCAGGCTGTCGCGGGATTTCGAGGAGCAGCTGCTCCGATCCGCTATCCGCTCTTCAAGCTCGCCATGTAGGCGCGCCAATCACCAAATTCGGAAATGTCCTTGTGCCGGGCTTCAGCCATCGAGCGCGGAAAAAGTATGCCGTCCACGGTGCGGCCGTCCGACAGCCTGACCGGACCGCGGTAGAGATCGGGCGGCTCGCCCGCTTCCACGCTCCGCCATATCTCGTCGCTCATGCGATACATTTCGCCGGCGACCGAAATGCCGCCGGTCTCAACTTCAAACATGCCGGGATGAACGTCACCGATCGAGTAGAGGCGATAGACCGGGGCGGTGCGAAAGGCGCCCAGGAAGGTGGCGCCTTCCAGGTTGTGATGCAGCGCCAAGCCGCGCATCAGCGTCCCGTTCACAAACAGTTCGACAACCATCGCGCTTCCAACCCGGCGGGACCCAGCGCCGATCATTTTGTCATTTAATATTGTGTGCAGTCGGCCCTAGCGAATGTCTTTACGTCGGCCCGACCTTAAATTCAGCTTTTTATTGGTCTATAGAATTCCTCGCACGGCCTCAAGCAATCTGCGCGACGCTGCTAGCTAGCCCGCTTTCGGCATTGGTTAATGGGGAGGCCCTTTCAGTCCGAGCGCGCCGCGGATTTGGAATGAAATTTAGATGATGTCCACGGCGGCCCGAAAGGCATCGAGAAAGCCACGAATTGAAATGTATGGGATGCTTATGGGAATGAACCTCGATGATTTCGACGACGCTGGGTTCTTGTGCGCCCGTGTAACCCCCCAACACCAACGCGCTTCCTATCATCGGAGAGCTAGGCACTGCGGCTCCGAGGAAGGACTTGTTTTCAATCTCGCGCTGTTCAAGGCTCCAACAAGACCTTGTCAGCCCTTCATCGGCGGATAGTCGCGGGTGTACACCGGATTCTGCAGGAACTTCTTCGGGTCCATCGTCCAGAACTGGCTGACGTTGTGATAGGTCTTGATGGTTTTGTTGACCATTTTGCCGCCTTGCTTTTCGGAGCGGCGGACAAATACGTCGCAGACAACATTGGCGTGCTCGTCGAAGCTGACCGGTCCGCGCGGCGTCTCCGCGAGCGTGACCGACCGTATTGCCTTGACGAACGCATCCGGGTCGTCCGACTTGCCGTCGGTCTTCGCCAGCGCCGCCTCGATCACCTGGCCGTCGAGATAGAAGCATGCGGCATAGTGGCCAATCTTCACGTCCTCGCCGTTGTACTTCCGCATCGCCGCGATGAAGCGTTTGTTGGAATCGCTGTCGACGTCGAGCGAATAGGGATTGGTGTTGATCAAGCCGTCGACCTCGTCGCCGAAGACATTCATGTTGGTGTCGTCTGCGGCTGTCGAGCCGCCGACGAGCTGCTGTTTGATGCCCATCCCCTTGGCCTGCTTGATGAACTTGATGGGGTTCGCGCCGGCTTGGCCGACCACGACCACGTCGCAGTCGGCGATTTGCGCGACATAGGGCGCGTAGTCAGCCGTGTTGAGTGGCGACCACAATTTCTTGACGATGCGACCGCCGTCTTCCTCGAAGGTGTGCTGGAAGCCGCCGATCTGCTCGTAGCCGAAGGCAAAATCATCGGCAATTGTGGTGGCCGCCTTCAATTTCATTTCCTTGGCGACATATTCGGCGAGCGGATAGAGGCACTGCGCCGAGGTGTAGGACGTGCGCGTGAGGTACGCGTTTCCCTTGCGCTGGGTGACGTCCTCGGCGCCAGCGAAGGCCAGCGTCGGCATCTTGGCTTGTGCGAGATAATCGAGGGTTGCAAGAAGCTCAAAAGCTGCGAACGGGCCACAGACGATGTTGACCTTCTCGCGCTCGACCAGCTCCTGAGCTTTGTTCTTGGCACCGGCCGGGTTGCCGCCGGTGTCGGCGATCACGAGTTCGATCTTGCGGCCGGACAGCGTGTAGTTCTTGTCCTTTAGGAACGCGGTCAGGCCCTCTTCGGCGTGAATGCCGCCGGCGGCGAGCGGACCGGTCTTCACCGTCAGCAGGCCGATCTTCACTGGCGCTGCCTGCGCGATCGACGGTTTCGGAAATGCGCTGGCGCCAGACAGGGCGGCGGCTCCGGCGACAAATTTACGGCGGCTGATACGGCGGCTCATGGCGTCCTCCTTGCTATACGGCAGGTGCTTTCGATTTTTTATCCGACATCTCTCTATCGTCGCGGCCGTGCCGGCCGGGTGACCAGCCGTGCTTTGCGAGATGATTTTCGCCGACCTCCGTCGGCTCATCCTCGAGCGGGGTGGCCATGGTGGAATTCCAGCGATTGACGAAACCCGTCGCCGAGATCACGCCGACGATCTCGACGATCTGGTTTTCCTTCCAGTGTTCGCGCAACTCGGCGAACACCTCGTCGGTGACGGCGTTGGGTACAGCCCCTGCGGCGGCGCCAACCCGAAGCGCAGCCCTTTCGGCTGGACTGAACAGCGGACTTGCCGCGGCATCGGTGACCGCGGCGAGCTTCTGCGCGCTGACGCCGAAATGCAGAGCGCCGCTGGCGGTATGCGCCATGGAATAGACGTCGCCCGCCGCGCGGCTTGCGACATGGGCGATCAGCCGCTTCAACCCTCGATCGACCTCGCTATCAGGTCCCCAGATCGCGCTTTGCAGGCCGACAAAAGCGCGCACCAGCTTCGGATTGCGCTGCATCGTCAGCACGCTGTTCGGCACAAAGCCGAGCGACTTGAAGAACGAGTCGAACTGCTCTTTCAATTCAGGCGTATGCCCGGACGGCAATGGTTCGAGTCGGCTCACCACGACCGCACGTTTTGCAGGAGCAGCAGCAGCCCGCCAACCACCGCGATGTTGGCGACCATTCCGTTTTGCATGCCGACGCGCATCGGCGGGACCTCGACCTCCCAAAAGCGCAGCAACAGGAGCGAGGCAATGACCGTGAACGCGATCAGCAGGATGACGCCGATGGCGGCATGCCAGTTGAAGAGAACCATCGCGCAGGCGATGAATTCCATCGTCTGGCCGACCCAGAACGTCACTTTGGGAAGCGGCGCCTTGAATTTGGTCAGCCTCGCGATGTGGTCGTCAATGTGGAATTTCTGCAAGTTCCTGATGCCGATGATCAGGAACAGCGCGACGATCAGAAGGCGTCCGGCGGTGTCGAGAATCGACGCATCGTTTGGATAAAGTCCGTGCATTTTCCCCTCCCTGTTCGTTGCTGACCGCGCCGGCGATCATGCCTTGGCGGCTTGGCCGGCTTTTTGCTTGGCCCAATAGTCGGCCTGAGCCTTGGTCATTTTGAGCTTGTCCATGCTCTCGTAGCCCGGCGCCATCGACGCATCCGTGCCCGACATCACTTGATGATGCTCGATATTGAGAAGCCGCAGCCAGCTCTGCTGGCCGAGCGTCAATCCAATCATGCAACCGAGCTCGACCAGCTCCGGTTCGCTGAAGTTCTTATTCATGCGATCCCAGAACGCATCGTCTGTATTCAGGTGCCATACGATTGCCTCGGCGTAGGCCAGCGCCGCTTTTTGGCGATCGTTGTATTTGGCGGAGTTCTCGAAATTCAGCAGATCCATCACATGGTCTTCGATCAGCGCGCCGCTAACCGTGGACTTTACCGAGCGCTGGTTGCCGCAATACTCGCACTGCACCGAACGCGAGACGTAGAGACGGCACAGTTCCTTGATCGCGTGATCCAGCACGCCGTTGTGGAACAAATTCTTCCATGAATCGGCGAAGAACCAGAAGGCCGCCGGCACGTGCGCCCGAATGGCAGTGCTCTCCGGGCGCGGTGTGCCTTCGCGTTGGCAGCGCTCCATCTCGACGCGCATCTTGGCGTCCATCTTTTCCAGTGGGATGTAGCTGATCCGTTGCTTGGCCATGATCGTCTCCTTGTGTTTCGTTATTCCGCGGCCTGAATGTTGACCGCGCGGCGGCCGGTGTCCTGCGCCTTGGCGTAATCGGCGGTCGCCTGATATTCGCCTGCGGTGGTCTTGGCCTCGATGCCGCAGACCTGGCGGGCAAACGAGGCGAACGGCCCCGATCCGCCGAACTCGGCGCGCTTCATCGTCAGCGACAGCAGTGTTTGCAACGGCGTGCCGTTGAAGTTCTCGAACATGAACAGCCGCGCGCCCCAGTCGGTGAGGTACAGGTCGCGGATGACGCGGGCGATCTTGACGCGGTCATAGGCCTCGCCGGTCGCGCCCTTGTTGAGCTTCTCGAACCACGGCCGCATCGCCGGGTTCTGCCACTGGGCCTCGGTCGGAAACATGATCGCGCTGCGGCCGCACAGGTCGATCAGCTCGTCGACCATGGGGCCGAGGTTTTGCAGGAAATAGACGCGCCCCCAGTTGAACAGCTGGATGTCCGGCTTGAACAATCCGCCCGGCGTGTAGAAGCCCTGGTCCTCCGATGCCAGCACGTGCGCATAGGTTGTTTGTTGGAAGGCGATGATCCTGGCCAGCCGCGATTGCACCGCCTCGATCTTGCTGGTGCCGAGATGCTCGCACATCAGGATGGCGAGGCCGGCGAGCAATTCCGCCCGCACTGCCTGACGTACCAGCGCATAGTAATGGCCCCAGTCGAACACGCGCTGCGGATAGAGCTTGGCGTGATCGGGGTTGCCGATGTGGAAGACGTATTTCCACGGGATCAGCACATTGTCGAACATCACAGTGGCGTCCAGCTCGTCGCCTTGTGACGCCAACGGATGTTCGATCGGATCGGTTTCGACGAGGCTTTCGCGGCAGACGATGGTGATGCCCTTCAGATTCGCAGGGCAGACGCCGTAGATGATCTGGTCACCCTTGGCGCCGGGCCGGAAAAACACGCCGAGATGCAGGAAGTCGCCGAACGCGGATGCCGTACCGATCGCCTTCACGCCGTTGACGAGGATGCCTTCGTCACTGGTCGAGAGGATGCGCAGCGCCGGTGAATTGGCATGGGCGTTGGGATCCGAGCGGTCGGCTTGCGGATCGACGAAATGCGGCGCGACCACCAGGTCGTGATCCATCGCCTGTTGCCAGAAGTTGCGGATGTTGTTGGCGAGCCCGCGGCCGTCGGCGCCGATCGACGCCTTTTCCCACGGCTCGGGATCGTCGATGTAGGTCACCAGCATGTAGTTCTGGGAGTCGGGCGTCCGCGGCATCGACGCCGCGACGAATTGCTTCATGATGAATTCGAGGTATTTGCGCTTGCGGACGAGCTCTTCCTTGGTGCGGTGCTGGAACCACATCATCGAGCGGCGCACGCCGTTCTCGTCCACGAAGGTCAGGATGTCTTTCAAATCCTCGCGGTGATGCAGGTCGAAGAACTCGGCGGTGCGTTTGGCGTAGTCGCGCGTGAGCGGATGGGTGGCGACATTGTCGATCTGCGTATTACCGACCCAGACGACGCGGCCGTCATCGAGCGCGTCGAGATAGTGCTGTCCGGTGCGCAGCACCGTGCGAACGGCTTTGCGCGCATCGCAGCCTGGCGTCGGCTTGCTGGTGCTCATAGGGCCCTCGTGGTTGCGTATTGCTGTCGGTGATGGACGAGAGGTTCGCACACGGCGGAGCAGGTGAGGCCGGCCAGCTCCGCGCGAAATTCCGATGCCGGGACCGACTCGGCGAACGCGCCGCGCGTCCGGGGTGCGGCGATGATGTCGTCTGCGGTCGGGCGGGCCGTCATCATCTCGCTAGCCTACGCCCGGTTGCAGACCTATACTATTCATCCATGGATATGATTGCCATTCCATCGGGTTATGCGGGCGAGCTCGATCTGCATCATTTGCAGGTGTTCGAGGTCCTGCTGCGCGAGCGGAGCCTGACGCGGGCGGCGAGGGTGCTTGGCGTCACCCAGCCAGCGCTGAGCAAGACGCTGGCGCGGTTGCGCCGCTACTTTGACGATCCGCTGTTCGTGCGCGTATCGCTCCGCATGGAGCCGACCTCGAAGGCGCTGAGCCTCCAGGCCTCGGTGCGCGCCGTGCTCGATGGTATGCGCGCGTTACGCACCGACAACGTGCCGTTCGATCCCCGGACATCGAGCCGCACGTTTACGTTCTGCGTGGTCGACGCCGGCGTGATCAAGCTCCTGCCGCCGCTGGTCAGTCTGCTGCAGGAGGAGGCGCCGCATGTGCGGCTTCACGCCGTGCAGTTCGATGCGCAGCATCTCGATTCGTGGCTCGAGACCGGCACGATCGATTTCGCCATGGGCTCGTTTCCGCATCTGACCAAAGGTATTCGGCGCCAGCCTTTGTGGATCGAGCGCTACGTCAGTGTGGTGAGGAAGGGCCATCCCCGGCTAACCGCCGAGCCATCGCTCAAGGCGTTCGCCGCGGAGCGACACGTGCTGGTCTCGACGTTCGGCACGGGGCACGCTCATCAGCTCGCAGAACGCGCGGTCGAAGCCTCCATTCCGGCGGAGAATATCATTTGCCGGGTGCCGATCTTCCTCGCAGCATCCATCATTGCCAAGCACAGCGACGCGGTGGCGACGTTGCCGCTGTCGATCGCGACCGTGCTGGTGGAAGACCTCGATCTGGCAGTGATCACGCCGCCGATCAAACTGCCAAGGATCGAGATTTCACAGTACTGGCATGAGCGGTTTCATCGCGAGCCCGGCAATCAGTGGATTCGCGCGATCTTCGCCCGGCTGTTTCGCGTGCGTCCGCCCGCGCCGCGCGGCGTCAAAGGTCCGTCGGGCTTGGACCGGTAGTCTTGTGCGATCAGCCGAGCTTGCGGCCGATAACGTCTTCGCAAAGCTCAGGCTCGCCGCCGTAGAGCGCGCCAGACATCGCTTGCTGCATCCGGTTGGGCGGTGCGCCCGCGAGCCCCCAGCGGTCTGGCTTGTTCGGCAGCCGGTCCCAGTATTTCGCGTCACCGTAGATATGCGAGGCTTCGTCGACCTGCTCGACCTCGGTGGTGTATTCGGTCACGAAGCCGTTCGGCTCGATGAAGTAGGAGAACACGTTGTTGCCCGGTCCGTGCCGGCCGATGCCCCATTCGACGTTGAAGCCGTTCTGCTTGAGACGGCCCGAGCCGCGCATCAGCCCGTCCATGTTCGGCACCTCATAGGCGACGTGATTGAGCGAAGGGCCGTTGTTGCGGAAGATCGCCATGCTGTGGTGATCCGAGCTGCACCGCAGGAATTCCATCATGTGGGTGCTGTCGGTCAGCTTGAACCCGAGCACGTCGCTGAAGAATGCGATCTGGTCCTCGGTCTTGGCACTGTTCAGCACGACGTGGGAAATCTTGGTCGGCCGTGAGCGGTCGGTGACGCTGTCCTGATGCTGAGCAACGTCGCACGACACACTCAGCGGTAGGCCGTCGGGCGAGCGGAATTTGAAGCCGTAGCCGCCACCCGAGATCGCCGGGAGCGGAGCGGGATCGCCGATCAGCTCGACGCCGTAGGCTTTCGCCTGGGCATGAAGCTGATTGACCGAGGCGCGGTCGACCGCGGCGAAGTCGACCGCGAGCAGGCTCGCCTTGCCCTGATCCCGCAGCGTCAGCAGGTGATGGTTGGGCCCGGTCCCGCGCATATGGATGGCGTTGCCCTCGGCGGTCACATCCTCAAGGCCCCAGGCCTTGCTGTAGAACGCAACGGACTCTTTGAGATTGCGAACACCCAGCTCGATGCTTCGAACTCCGGTTACTTTCGCTGTCATGACAGGTTCCTCGCCGGCGGTTGCCGTTGCGCGCGAATTTTGCACGGCCCGTTTTCAATTGCCAGCGCGCTCTTGCCCACTGTCTGGCACGCTAGCGGAAATTCTGCACGCGGGGTGGCCATCGCCGGAGGGCCAGTTGTTCGACGATGGCAAACAGGCTGTTCAGCAGGAATCCCATCAAGCCGACAACGACGAGCAGCCCATAGACGTCGGCGGAGCGGAACTGCCGCTGGGCGATCACGATCAGGCTGCCGATGCCGGGCAGGCTTGTCAGCATCTCCACCAGCAGGGTGATGATGATGCCGAGCGGCAACGCGACCCGCAGGCCGAGCAGGAAGTCCGGGATGACGGCCGGCAGGATGATCTTGCGTAGCTGTGGTCGCGCGGTCGAGGCGGAATGTACGCGCCACATCGAGCAGCAGCCGGTCCAGCAAGCCCGCGGCCGACGCGGTGTTCAGCAGGATCGGCCAGGTTGTGACCCAGACGACGATCAGCAGCTTGAGGCTTTCGGCATAGCCGAGCAGCAGCACCGCCACCGGCACGATCACCGGCGGCGGCAGGCCGCGGCAGAATTCGAACAGCGGTCCGAGCGCGCGGCGAGCCCCCTGGGAGCGGCCGACCAGGAGACCGAGCACGCCGCCGAGGATGGCGGCGATCGTCATGGCAAGCGCGAACGTCACCAGCGTCGACACCAGAGCTGGCCCAAGCTTGCCGTTCTGGATCATGACGTGGACGCTGCTCCACCAGGCGCTCGGCGGCGGAAAGTATGGCGACCGCTGCGGGTCGAGCGCCTGCCACAGCGCAAGGCCAACGATCAGGGGCAACAGCCCCCGCATTGGCGGCAATCCCGCCAGCAGACCGCCAAAGCGATGGCCGGTGCGATTAGGCATCGCTTGCCACCGCGTGGCCGCGCAACAGCAGCCGGCTGAGCCAGATCAGTGTCGCATTGAGCGCGATCGCCAACAGGCCGATGCAGATCACATAGGCGAACATGCGCTGTGGTTGGATCGCCATAAGCTGGCTGATGACGGCGTAGCCGAGCCCATGCGGGTTCGCCAGCATCTCGGCAATGGTCGCGATGATCAAAGCGAGCCCCATGCTGAGCCGGCTGCCGACCAGGATCGCCGGAGCCGCGGCCGGCAGCACGATCTTGAGCAGGATACGCGAGCGGGACAGGCGCAGCGTCCGGCCGACATCGTAGAGTCCGGCTGGTGTGGCCATGATGGCGCCCATGGTGTTGATGATCACAGGCCAGAGGCTCGCATAGATGATCAGGACCAACTCGGTTGTCAGCGAGAAATTAAACATCAGCAGCGCCAGCGGCAGGAACGCCACGACCGGCATCGGTCGCAACACCTCCAGTGAGGCCAGCAGATAGCGCCGTGCGAACGCGGAGAAGCCGAGCAGCAGCCCGAGCCCAATGCCGATGACGTTGGCGATGCTCCAGCCGATCAGCACCGCGAGCAAGGTGTGAGACGTCTGGGCAAGCATTTCCCCCGACAGCAGCAGGTCGCGCGCCGCCAGCAGGCAGCCCGAAGGCGCGGGCAGATATTCATAGGTGACCGCGCCGCTCCGTACGGCGAGCTCCCAGGCCAGCACCAGCGCGGCAATCACCAGCAGGCCCGGGATGTTCACGGAGGCGGCGATCTTACGCATCGCCATTTCCCCGGCTGGCCTCGCGCACCGCGTCATGTATCTCGAGCCGCAGGCGCAGGAACTCAGGGGCTTGGCGGCTCTCGATCTGGTGACGTGGCCGCGGCAGCCCGGCCGACACGATCTTGTGGATGTGACCGGGCGGCCCGCCGAGCACGACCACGCGATCGCCCAGGTAAACCGCCTCTTCGATGTCGTGGGTGATGAAGACGACGCTAGCCCCAGTTTGACTTTGCACGCGGAGAAGCTCGTCCTGCAACGTCGCCTTGGTCATGGCGTCGAGTGCGCCGAACGGCTCATCCATCAGCAGCACGGCCGGCTGCAAAGCCAGCGCGCGGGCGATCTGCACGCGCTGCTGCATGCCGCCTGACAATTGCCACGGATAATCCTCGGCGCAGCGCTCCAGGCCGACCATGTCGATCGCTGCCTTGACCCGGGATTGCAGCGTCGCGGGGTCGATATGGCCTTCAAGCCCGAGCGCCACGTTGTTGGCGACCGTTCGCCATTGCAGCAGGGCGTGGGAATAGTCCTGGAACACGACCACGACGCCTTCAGGTGGCCTGACGACCGGCTGGCCGCGAAACAGAATCGCCCCACCGGTTGCGGCGCTGAGTCCGCCGAGCAGACGCAGCAGTGTGGTCTTTCCAGTGCCGGAGGCGCCGACGATGGTGAGGAATTCGCCCCGCCCAACATCAAGCGTGACGTTCTCGACGATGCGGCGGCGCGCGCCATGATGCATGAGCTCGAAGCAGAGCTCATGGCACCGGAATATCTCGTCGGTCGCCGAGGATGGTTCGCCGGCCATCGGCCGCCGCTCAATTGGCCGTGACGACAAGCTTCTTCATGTCGAGCTTATCGACAGGGTAGCCCTGCCGCACCATCAGCTTCTGATAGGGCTCAAGCTGATCGGGCTTCATGCCGAAGTCATAATGCGGGATCGGAATCCGGGCGATCACCGCCTCCGGAAGCCCGGTGTACTTGGCGAGGATGGCGCGGGCCTTTTTCTCGTCGGATTTGATGACCTGCACCGCGCCATCGAGCGAGGCGACGAACTTCTTGATCACATCGCGGTGCGCGCGAGCCCAGTCGGCGTCGGCGATCCAGTACGGAAACAGGATCGGATCGGCGATGGCGAGCAGCGGATCGCCGAGCGATTTGAATCCGTTGCCGAGCATGACACCGACAAACGGCTCCAGTTGCTCGACTGCGTCGACGCGGCCGGCCTTGAGCTGATCCATCATGTTCGGGAAGGGCACTTCGACGCCGACGATGCCGCTCGGGTCTCCGCCATCGCGTTTCACCCAGTCCACCAGCGCGACATGCATGATCGAGCCGACACCAGGGCCCGCGATGCGCTTGCCGGCAAGGTCCTTGGGCGAGTTTATGCCGCCGTCGGCCCGCACCAGCACTTGATAGGCTTTGTTCGCTGACGTCTCGATCGTCTCGCCGGCGACGGCTGCGAGGTTAATGCCGTTGGCAACGGCGTTCAGCATGTCGGGTGCAGTGGTCGGCGCGACGTCGAACTGCTTGCCAAGCGTGCCGGGCAGATTGGCGATCTGCGTGAACGCAGTCAGCGTCACATCGAGCCCGTTCTTGTCGAAAATCCCTTCGTCCTTCGCGATCATCACAGGGAGCCATGTGATGACCTTGGTGTAGGCGACGCGAAGAGGGACCTTGTCCTGGGCGTGCGCCGAAATGGGCAATAGCCCGATTGCAGTACCAAGTGTGGCGCCGAGCGCCGCTGCGACCACTGGACGCAACCCCGCCAAGGCGCCGCGTGTCGTCGAATACCGGCGAACATCCATAGCTTTCACTCCCTTCACGCATCCGTTCGACGCACTGTAGTTGGCCCCATTCGCATGCTCGGTTCAAGCGTTTTGCCGGAAAAATGCGAGCCGGTATGGCACCCGTCGGTTCGCGGCGGACAGCACCCCGCCATCAGGTTAGAGGAAGCGTCGCGGATCGCAGATATCGCCGCAATGGCCGATGCAACGGCGGTCGCGGGGCTGCAGAGAAATATCTCTGCCTTGGCATTTGCCATTTGTCCGGCGCCGTTGCGGTTCGATGTTGACAGACACTTTTCTCCGTCTGCGAGAACTCCTTGATGATCACCGGCGCAAACGGCGCAGCCGCGGGGCATGAGCGTGGCTCCATCTTCGATCGGAATTTCTAGGTAGCCGCGGCGTGCCGCCTCGACTGCGGTCGCGTGCGATGCCCGCACGACCAGCATGCGGACGGATGGATGGATTTTATTGTTTCTGAGCAGCGAGACGGCGATGTCGTCATTGCGCCCGTTGGTACAGGATCCAAAAAAACCCTGATGAATTTGAGTGCCTGCGACACTGCCGACCGAAACCTTTCTATCTTCGCGCCCGGGAAGGGATATCATGGGCTCGAGCTTTCCGAGGTCGATGTCGATCGTCTGCACGAAAGTCGCATCCGGATCGGACCAGACGGGATCAAGCGGAAAGCGTGCACGGCCTGGATCGACAGAGGCGCGCCCCGTTGCTTTTCAACGAATTCTTCCGCCGCACTGAAGCTCGAATGTTGTATCGAAGTTGTGCTATTTCCATGCGGCCCGGGAAGGCGGCGCAACACCTTAGGAATCTAGATCAAGTGGCTGTATTAAAAAGGCAATTTTCCATTGCTCCCATGACGGATGGGACCGGCTGGGGTGGATTCCACCCGATCCGTCAATAGGTTACGGGGCGTCGATTTTGGCGTGCAGTTGCGTTTGGTGTATCGCCGTTTCACCAAAATTACTTTGCCAAGCTTAATGGTGATCGGCTCCCTCAACGGCGCGCAAATCAATGCGGGACGGCATGATCGGGGCAGCGATGCACGTCGATGGTCACGTGCGATAGGCCGCCAATTCCGCCGAGCCGCCGCTTGTAGATTTCTGGCTCGCGCGGGTTGTCCGACACCATCGAGGCGATCATGCCGGCGTGGCCCGGTCCAAGCCGCCAGAGGTGAAGATCCGCCACCCGGTCGCCCTTAATTTCCAGCCTTGACCGGATCCGATCCGCCGGGCCGTTGTCGGGCACGATGTCGAGCAGCGTCTTGCCGGACGACAGGACCAGACCGTATGACCATCGCAGGATGATGACTGCGCCGACGATTCCGATCGCCGCATCGAGCCACGTCAAACCGTAGTATCGACCTCCCAACAGCGCGATGATGGCCAGAACCGAGGTTACAGCGTCGGCGAGCACATGCACGAATTCCGCTTGGATATTGGTGTCGTGTCGGCCGCCGTGATGATGATGATCTCCGTGCTCGTGGCCGTGCGAATGGTTGCCGCCGTCCCATAGCATCCACGCGCTCGCGAGATTCACGACCAACCGACGGCGGCAACGAAAGCCGCCTCATCGAACTGGATAGGCACCGGGGCGTAAAGCCGGATCGCGCTTTCATAGCCGATCAGGACCGCTATCAGCGCGAGGATGATCGCGCTTGCGAATGCCGCGAGTTCGCCCAACTTTCCGGTCCCAAACGTGAATCGCTTGTCCCTCGCGTGCTTGCTTGCGAACCGATAGGCTAAGGCCGCAATAGCCAGCGCCGCAGCGTGCGTGGACATGTGCCAGCCGTCGGCAGTGAGCGCCATGGAGCCGTAAATGTTGCCCGCCACGATTTCGGCCACCATCATTCCCGGTCAGTGCCACAACGAACCAAATTCGGCGCTCATGCCGGTCATGCGCTTCGCCAAGGAACACGTGGTCGTGGGTCCAAGTGGCCGCTGAATGGTCGTGCATCGCGATTGCTCCGTCTTGGACGCTATATAGGACCGGAAAACAGCAAGGTCGAGGCAGCACCGGCAAATTGCGGAGGTGCGCCGACGCTGCTTCCGACGACCTTCGCTCACCCTACAGCATCCTCTATGCGTGAAGAGCTTTGAGGCGGCGCGTATCTTCGGCGGCCTCTGCCAGCAACCACTCGCGGAATGCCGCAATTTTGGGAAGCGCAGACGTCGCCTTCGGACAGATGATCCAGTACGTGTTGGCCAACCCCAGCGACACGTCGAATGGCCTGATGAGACGACCGTTGATCAGATCCCATGCCGCAAAAAAAAGATCGCGACTAATCAAAAAGCGGAGTCTTAATCGGCTCCGCTTTTTGCTTATGCAGGAAATGGTGATGACGGAATCGGAGCGCGCTGGTGGGGCTCTACTGGTTGCTTGCTGCTGCTGTGAAAATCACAAATAGAATTGCCGAACCTCTCCCTGTAGAGGGGCTCGCTCTGTGCTCAAGTTGAACGCGTGGCTTGCGCGATGAAGTCAGCAATCAGAGACCTCAGTTCTTCCACCGAAGGGATGTCCATCAGCAGAGCAACATAGCCGCGAATTTCCTTTGTGCTGATTTCGAACTTGATATGCAGAAAGAGTACGAGATTTTGATTTTCGTCGCTCTTGAACATCTGGCGACTATCACCCCGAACCACCGTCGGCAGCGACATTTTCAGCCCGCTTTTGAGAAGATTGGCAATCGTGGCCACCCAGCTATTGAGGATGATATTGCCCGTTTCTGCCAGTGCTTCGTCTTCGAGATTGACGATGTCCTCCAACGGCAGTTGGCTGCCCACGACAATACGGATCAGTTCAAGGCTGCTGGCCTCTGGGAAGATCAGAAGTGCACGTCCGGAAAAGGCTCCTGTGAAGTCTTGCCGGATGGCGACGAGGGTCGCTTTACCAGAATTGGAGACCAGCTTTGTCGCGACCTCCTTCGAGACTATCTCCACACTGGGAACCGATAGCTCCACCTGATGCTTTACCATCTGCCGCAGACTATTGGCGGCGCGCGCCATGGCGATGTTGGAAAGCTCGGCGAGCGCGTCGCGCTCAAGCTCGGTCAGTGGCGTGAATGTCTGGGCCATGGGTTCTCATACGTTTGTTGGGCTAGTTCGACAGCAGGCGCAAATTTTTATGTCTCGAAGCTGCCAATCGACAGAACGACCGGACCATACCGCATAGACCCGTCAGAAAGTTCCATTCTCTGCGAACCCATACGGCAGGTCTGTTTCCACGCAATCGGGCGCGTCGTTGATTGTTGAGCTATCCTTTATAGCCCTGAATCTGCTAGTTTTTTGCACCTGCTGGCAGCTTTCGACGCTGCCACCAACGGCCCCGAGCAGGTGAAGCCGTACCAGTGTTTCAACGCCAGTGAGTTGTTCAAATGCGTAAAAAATCGAATGGTACTGTACGCGCGGGGCAGCCCAACACCCAGACCGAAACAGAGAAATTACAAAAGCAGACCGCCGCTCCCTCCGAGCAAGCCTCCCGCACCGGCATGGCTGGGGCCGCCCCTTCCAAACCGGGGCCGCGATCGCTCATGAAGACTACCGGCTTGGCGACCCGCGGTGCGAATTCCCACCGACCGGCCCCTGTGGCTTTCGCGTCCCCGGGCAAATCAGCCGCACGAAAGCAGCAGCCCGCTGTGCGGAGTGTTCCGGCGGATCGTACGCAGAAAATCGAAGAGCGCATTGGGGCTGCCAGCGAGGAACTCGCCAGCGGGATCACAGAGGCCGCTTCGGCCGCCGAAGAGCTTCGCCGAGCCATGGAACAGATCGCGACCGGGGCAGAGGAAGCGGCTGCGGCTTCACAGGAAACGCTTGCTGTCGCCAACACGACCTCAGCCACACTCCTGCAGGCCCGCGAACGCGCAGATGTCTCACGTCGCCGCACGGAAGTTTTGCAAACCATGATCACGGAGAGCGCGAGTCAAATTGGCATATGGGCCGGCAACATCAAACACAATGGGGAGCGGCAGGCGAGCTCTGTTGCGCTTATCGAGAAGCTCAGCCAACAGGCGGCAAGCATTGGCGACGTCACAAAAACTGTGGGGCATGTTTCAGATCAGACCAACCTCCTCGCGCTAAACGCCGCCATTGAGGCCGCGCGTGCTGGCGATCATGGCCGAGGCTTCGCAGTCGTTGCGGACGAAGTGCGTGCTCTCGCGGAGACTTCTGAGAAAAGCGCGCGCGATGCTCTCGATCTCGCCACGAAGATTCAGGATGAAGTGAAGGCGGTGGCGGGGTTGATCCGGACCGCGGCTCAATCCGCTGCCGCCGAAGCCGAGAAGAGCCAGACTGTGATCCTGGCGCTTGCCGAGCTACGCAAGGAAGCCATCGCTCTGACCGAGGCAAATCAATTCATTGCCAAGGCCGCGGTAGAGGCTGAAACCGCTTCGCGTGAAGCGCAGAAAGGCGCTGAGATTATTGCGTCAGCCGCCGAGGAGCAGTCGGCGGCCGCTGCGGAGGCGCTCAAAAGCATTGAGCAGCAAAGCGCAGCACTAGACGAATGCCAGAGTGCAACCCAATCCATAGCAACGATGTCCAACGACATCGGGGGAGGGGCCAGCGCTCAAGCCGCCGATGAATTGGCTGCTGCAGCCGAGCAATTATCAGCGACGGTGCAAGAGATTTCCGGCGCCGCTTCGCAGATCATGATCGCGGTTGAACAGATCAGCCGCGGCGGACAGCAGCAGGCTGCGGCAACGCAGCAAGCCAGCGCTGCTATGGCACAAATCGAGAAGACAGCCATGGCAAGCCGGGAAAACGCGATGAAGGCCCTCGATCGTACCAAACAGGGCGTGACCATGCTGGCGGAAGTCCGCCAGACGATCTCGGATCTTTCCGCAGGTGTGGCACGCTCATTGGAGACAACCCGCAAAGGCCTTGAATCGATGACCAGCCTCGAAGCGATTAGCCGGAGCGTGGACAAAATTGTCGACGGTATCGGCATGGTTTCGGTGCAAACGAATATGCTCGCCGTTAGCGGCTCGGTCGAAGCTGCGCGGGCGGGTGATCTCGGCAAGGGTTTTGCCGTGGTGTCAAAAGACATCCGTAATCTGGCACGCGATTCCGGTGAGAACGCCAGCCGCATCAAGGACACTGTCCAGGCCATTCAGGACCAGATTGGCACGGTCCGGAAAGATCTTGAGCAGATCACTTCAGCAGCTGAAGCTGAAAATCAGCGAAACGCCACCGTGCTCGCCAATCTTGGCTCTGTCGAGACGGACATGGCCGAAGTCGCCGATGGCAGCCGGCAAATCCTGAGCGGCGCCGAAGCTATTCTCGCATCCCTCCGGGAAGGCGCACGGGGCGTCCAACAAGTCGCCGCCGCGGCCGAGGAGGCCGGTAGCGCAGCGGCCGAAGCGTCCGCGGCGGCCAAGCAGCAAGCTCGCGGGGCTGAGGAGCTTGCAGCGGCGATCGAAGAGATTGCTTCGCTCGCAGAGGACATTCAGAGCCGAAATGGCTAAGCGGGCACACCGAGCGACAACACAGGACGCGGATTCCATTCAATTGGAAATGTCGGGCGGCGGAGATGCTGAATCGATCGCCGCGCACGTTGTCTTGTGTAGAGTCGCGCACGAAACGTTCGCTTTTCGGCTAGGCGACGTTGGCGAAATCCTGCGGATGCCTGGCCTTGCTCACATGCCGCTCGGGCCACGTAGCCTCCTTGGCCTTGCCAATCTGCATGGCGCGGTGCTTCCCGTGGTCAGTTTGCGGCGCGTACTCGGATTTCCTGATGCGCCATTCGGCGACGCGGCACGGGTTATCGTGATCAACCAGACCGCTCCTGTCGCCTTTGCCGTCGACCGGGTCGAGAACCTGAGATCTGTGGCGGCAAATCGGATCGAAACAGAAAGCGCCGGCGCAGGCGGTATCGACTCGTCGCTTTTAGAAGGAACCATCAAGGGTGCCGAAGGCGAGGGTTCCATCAAAATACTGAACCCAGAGCGTCTGCTGCGAGATTTCGCGCAATTGAGCGTTTCAGCTTTCCGTGCACCGGCTATTGCGTCGGTTTCAATCACCGCTTCGGCGCACCCGACAGCGGCGCCTGAACGAAAGGTGTCGCTGATCAGCTTCGATCTCGGTGGTCAGGAATATGCTCTGCCGCTTGATCGCGTACGAGAGATCATTCAACCGCCAGCCCATGTGTCCGAAGTACCACGAGCCGAAACCGCCGTGCTTGGTGTTGTAACGCTACGAGACCGCCTATTGCCGTTGGTTTCATTGCGAACCTTGCTCGGTCTTCCAGGCGACGACGATCGCGCCGGGTCCGGCAAGGTGCTCGTTCTGTCCATCGGGAAGGGCGCTGTTGGTGTGGTAGTGGATCGCACCCGCGAAATTCTGCGGATCGACCAGAGCCTAATTGATCCGGCACCCACGTTGCTCACCCGAGGCGCCGGTGATGCGGAGATTACTTCGATTTGCCGCCTCGAACAGGGCAAGCGCCTTGTGGCTTTGCTGTCGCCCGACCGTCTTTTCCGATCCGAAGTCGTAAGCCGCCTTCTTTCTGAAGAGAGCACGGAAGGTGTTTTGTCAGATAATCAAGCGGATGGATTCTCCATGTCGGACGAGCAGTTTGTCATCTTCCGGCTGGGCCAGCAGGAGTATGGCCTGCCAATCGCTGCTGTCGATGAGATCGCCCGTCTTCCCGAACAGATCGCTCGCCTGCCAAAGGCGCCTGCTTTTGTCGACGGGGTCATGAATCTGCGTGGCACGGTCGTACCGATCATTGACCTCCGGCGGCGTTTCGAAGTCACTTCTAAGGAACCGATCGAGGCGAGACGCATTCTCGTACTGGCTCTTGGCGGTGGGAAAACAGGCTTCCTGGTGGACGCTGTCTCGGAGATTTTGCGCGTAGCAGCCGTGGCAATTCGTCCTGCACCGGACTTATCGCCCGAGCAAATGCGGCTGATCGGTCGCGTCGCGAACCTGGATGCTGCAGGTCGTATCATCCTGCTCGTCGATCCGGCGCAACTCCTCGATCAGATCGAGACCGATGTGCTTCAGAAATTTGACCGTGCTCCGGCGACGAAGGCGTCGTGATCAAGCTCCTCATCGCAGACGATTCCGCGTTGATGCGAAAGTTGCTCGAAGGAATTTTCCGCGAGGAAGGCGACTTCGATATTCGTGTCGCGCGCAACGGCACAGAGGCACTTGAGCTTGTGCGGTCGTTCGATCCAAACGTGGTTACGCTCGATGTTCAGATGCCCGGGCTCGATGGCTTGGAGTGCCTTGGGCAAATCATGATTGAAGCACCGCGCCCTGTCGTCATGATTTCGAGCCTGACAGAAGAGGGCGCAGAAGCGACGTTGGAAGCTATCGCGCTGGGCGCTGTCGATTTCATTGCCAAGCCGGGTGGTACTGTTTCGCTGGAAATTGACCGGCTGCGGCCTATCCTCGTGGAAAAAGTTAGAGGCGCAGCGCAGGCGCGTATCCGCCGCACGCTTCGTTTGACTGAGCGTATTCGCCACCAATTCAAAGGCGCGGGCGTGCAGCCGCGTGCGGTCCGCTTGCCACGGCCCAAGGCCGCGGCCGACAAATCACAGCCGCCCCCTGGTCTTGTCCTAATCGGCACTTCGACCGGCGGACCCGCAGCCCTGGACGCGGTGCTACCCCTTCTGCCGGCCGGCTTTCCGTGGCCGGTCCTTGTCGCCCAGCACATGCCCGCAAGCTTTACCGGGGCGCTCGCCAAACGGCTTGATCGGATTTGCGAACTAAACGTGGTGGAGGTCAGTCGCCCCATGCCGTTGCAACCAGGCACCATCTATATCGGGCGTGGCGATGCTGACCTTGTTGTGGCTCGGCGATCCTCTGGTGTTAACGCCATGCCGATGCCCGCACAGCGGGATTATCCATGGCATCCCAGCGTTGAACGTATGGTGACGAGCGCGCTGACACTGTTTGAACCTGCCGATTTGCTGGGCGTGCTGATGACCGGAATGGGCCGCGATGGCGCGGACGCCATGGCGGAGTTGCATAACCGTGGGGGCAGGACAATCGCGGAGGCCGAGACGACCGCCGTCGTCTGGGGGATGCCCGGAGAGCTCGTGAAATGCGGCGGCGCTGGAGCTGTGCTGCCGGTCGACGAGATTGCTAGAGCCATAGTCGAACAGGTTGAGGCCGATGCCGTTCATTAAACGCACTGGCTCAGCGCCTTTTCCAGAAAAGGCTCCGGATGGTTCCGCATTGAATATCGAGAAACTGCGCAGCGGCGATCCTGAGATGCGCTGGGCTGCTGCACGCGCTCTTGGAGGGCATGCGGAAGCTGTCTCGGCACTTGCTGCAGCGCTCGGCACTGAACAGGTTCAGCGCGTGCGCGAAGCGATCATGACCGCGCTGATACGGGTTGGCGATGAGGCGAGCGTCCTGGCGCTGCTGCCCTATCTTCGTTCTCAGGATGCCGGGCAAAGGGCAACTGCAGTCGAGGCTCTACAGTCGCTGCCCGCGGCAATCTCGCCGTTCATGCCGGCTCTCCTCGAAGACTTAGATACCGATGTCCGTATTCTGGCGACTGAGCTCGCCCGCAATATGGAGGCGAACGACGCTACCCGCGTTTTATGTCAACTGATCGACAAAGAGCCGCATCCAAATGTGTGTGCGGCCGCCATTGACGTACTTGCAGAGGTAGGAACGCGCGACGCGATTCCATTGCTGAGGGCGTGTGCCGAGCGTTTTGCCAAGACGCCGTTCCTGCCGTTTGCCATCTCAACGACGATTGCCCGGATTGCAGACGGCGAGGGCTAGCTGGGAATGGCACCGCTGGAAGCTCATGGGGCTCATGCCATCCACGTCACGCAGGAGGATGTGCGGCGGCTCTGCGAATTTCTCTATCGCCGGACCGGTATGTCGTTCGACGACAACAAAAGATACTACATCGATCGTCGCGTTGCGGAGCGCATGGCTGCAACCGGTTCGGAATCCTTTCAGTCCTATTTCGCAACCTTGCGCTCCGATGCGGAGCACGAGATTGAGCATCTGGTCAATGCGTTCACCGTCAACGAGACGTATTTCTACCGTGAGGATCACCAGCTGCGCTGCATGACATCGAGCCTTCTGGGCGAGATTGTCAGGCGCAAGAACGCACAAGACGCCATCCGTATCTGGTCGATACCGTGTTCAACCGGTGAGGAGCCGTATTCGATTGCGATGTGGCTGATGGAGAATTGGGCCGAGGTTGATAGTCACAACATTGAAATTGTTGGCTCCGACATCGATACACGCGCGCTCAAAGCCGCAGGCGAAGGCATCTACGGCGCGCGCGCGCTCATGAGGCTGTCGCCCGACGTTGTCGACCGCTATTTCGAGCGGTTGGGGAAGGACGAGGTCCGGATCGATCCGGGTCTGCGCGAGTCGGTGCAATTCACACGCGCCAATCTGGTCGATGGCCAGGACATGGCGCGCTATCGAAACTTCGACATTGTGTTCTGTCGTAACGTGCTGATCTATTTTGATGATGCTTCGCGCCGAATAGCCGCGGAAAACCTGTATGATTGTCTTCGCCCGGGTGGCTACATTTGTCTCGGACATTCGGAGACCATGAGCCGCATATCACCCTTGTTCGGCGTTTGCCGGTTTCCTGAAGCGATCGTTTATCAAAGGCCGGAGGCAGACCGCGATGGGAAGTGATAGCCGCCCTGCCGCTTCGCGCGCGCGCGTGCTCGTCATCGACGACTCGTCGCTGGTGCGGCTTTATTATCGCGCCACTCTGGAGCGCGGCGGGTTTGAGGTTGAGCAGGCTATCAACGGGATAGAAGCCCTGGAAAAGGTCCTTGCACAGCCATTCGATCTGGTGATCGTGGACGTTAATATGCCGCGCATGGACGGCCTTTCCTTTGTCCGGGAGCTTCGGGCGACTCCGGGAGAAGTCTCGGCGCTGCCCGCGCTCGTTATCACCACAGAAGCCTCACAGCAGGACAAGAACGACGCGCGCGCTGCTGGCGCGAACTGCTACCTGGTCAAACCGGTGTCTGAGGCCGACTTGCTGCGATACGCCGCCATCCTTGCCGGGGTTCGGGCATGAATGCGCTTCATGAGCAGTTCGTCGCCGAATCTCGTGATCTCATCCACGAGGCAACGAGCGATCTCATTGCCGCGGAGCGGGAAGGAGTTTCCGCTGCGCGGATTGATCGGGTGTTCCGTGCTTTTCATACGCTCAAAGGCTCCGCGGGCGTCGTCGATCTGCCGGCCATGGGTCTCGTTCTGCACGCAGCCGAGGATTTGCTCGCGGCAATTGTCGCGGGCAAGGTCAAACTCTCGAAAGCCGTCATTGATCAGGCACTCGCGTGCCTTGATCAAACCTCGAAATGGGTGGACGCGTTTGAAATCGAACAGGCTTTGCCGCCGCACGCGGGCGAGGATGCGCGCCGCCTGGCCGAGGCGCTTCGAGGATTCTTGGGTGGGGCGACGATTCCGCACGGCGCACGGAATGCGAACGCAACGGGACCGGCTGCACGTCCTGATTGGGTGAACCGGCTCCTCGCATCGTTAGCGCGGACCTCGTCTCCGGATTTGGCCGGTTTAGAGCAACCGGTTTGGGCGTTCGCGTACGAACCGAACCCGGGCTGCTTTTTCGATGGTGATGATCCTCTTGCCCTGACGCGACGCGTTCCCAAGCTTCTCGCGCTGGTCGTCGAAGGACGGGAGGCGTGGCCGGCGCTGGAAGAACTCGATCCCTATTCCTGCAACCTCCGCCTTTTGGGCATTTCTGCCGCGACGCAGCCCGAGCTTTCAGCCGTCTTCCGTCTCGTTCCCGATCAGGTGCGCTTCGCCGAAATCCCGGCTGACGTCATGCAGACAGGCGTTGGCAATGTCGGCATCACCTCGGACCAAGAGACGGCGCTGTTCCGCGCTATCATCGACGAGCAGCGGGAGCTCATTCGCGCGGCCAAGACGGAACGCGGCGACAGCGGCCGCCTGCGCTCTGCGGCGCGAACGGCGGCCAATGCCTTTCGCTGCCGCGATCACGCCAATTGGGGAGAGCGCATAGAGGCGGCAGGAGTCGTTGCCGCGCGCACAGCCGACCAAGCGCTTCTTCTGGGCGTGATCGACGAAGCGCTGGTGGCCTTGGACGAGAATGAAACCGGCGAAGCCGAAGACCCCATCTTTGCCCGATCAGGCGTTGCCCAGAGCCGTTCGCTGCGTATCGACGAAGCCAAAATCGATGCGCTGGTCGATCTGGCCGCCGAATTTCTCGTGGCTAAAAATGGGCTCGCGCACCTTGCCAAGCGCTTCGAAGGCGAACTCGTCGAGCAGGATATCGTGCGCGCAATACGGCTCCAATCAGACGCGATCGACCGGCTTTCCGGCGAATTGCATGCCGCAGTCCTTCAGCTCCGGCTGGTGCCGGTCGCGCAGGTCTTTCGGCCGTTTCCGCGTCTTGTCCGTGATATGTCGCAACAACTCGGCAAAAGCGTGCAGCTGGTGACGCGTGGCGAAACAACCGAATCCGATAAGACGATTGTCGATGCGCTCTTCGAGCCATTGATGCACTTGGTACGGAATGCGCTCGATCATGGCATCGAAACATCCGAGCGTCGGCGTGAGGCAGGAAAGCCCGATAGCGCGACGCTTACCTTGTCGGCGGCGCGAACAGGCGATCGCTTCGTTGTCGAAGTCAGAGACGACGGATGCGGAATCGACCCTGCCGTTGTCAGACGTAAAGCAGCAGAGAAGGGCCTGCTCCCCTCTGTGGAACTCGATGCCTTGTCCGATGAGCAAGCCGTCGATCTCATCTTCTCGGCAGGTTTCTCAACGGCAGAACGAGTGTCGGATATTTCCGGCCGCGGTGTCGGAATGGATGTTGTTCGTACATCCATTGAGCGGATCGGCGGGCGGGTGTTGTTGAAAAGCCAGGTTGGCGTTGGGACGACTGTCAGCCTCGACCTGCCCATGAACATGGCGTTGCTGCAGATCATGGTGGTGGACGCTGGTGGACAAGTTTTTGGCATTCCAATGGATGGGGTGACGGAAACTGTGCGACTCACGCCGGACCGGATCAGTCGTATCAAGAACAACGACGGCTTTGTGTTGCGCGATCGCGTGATACCGATCTGCTCCCTTGCAGAGCTGATGAATCTTTCAGCAGCGAAGAAAGATAAATCCGAAATTCGCCTCGTGGCCGTGACGGAAGCTGGCGGACGTACGGCCGCGATCGAGGTGGATGCGATACGGGACCGCCTTGAAGTCGTTCTCAAGCCGATGCATCGATTGCTTTCCGGCGCTCGCGGCTACGCCGGGACGACCCTTCTTGGCGACGGCGCCGTCTTGCTGGTGCTTGACCTCAAGGAGATATTGCCGTGAGCGTGCGACGTCTGGACGCAAGTTGCATCGCCCTGGAGGGTCCTTGCCCGGTCGAAGACGCGGAGCCGTTGTTGCAGTTTCTGCAGGCAACGCCAGCGGCCCGTTGCGACTGGGCTAAATGTGGCCACCTGCACAGCGCGGTCATTCAGGTCATTCTCGCGGCCCGGCCTGTCTTGGTTGGGCCATGCGGTGATCCGTGGGTTGAAGCTTGGATAGCCAAGGCTGTTGCTGGGTGAGTGATTTGACATAGTCACGCCTGAGGGACACACCCAGGTGCGTAATCTGATATACGAAGGGTGCCGCCAATCCTGTGTGCATTTCGGGAAGGGCCTCGATCCGGGGCTGCTGAGAGAGACCCTTTGACATGGCCCATCGCATTCTGATCGTCGACGACAGCAAGCTCGCCCGGATGGTGATGGCGAGCGCCTTCAGGCGGCTCAGGCCTGATTGGGAACTGGTCGAAGCAGGCGACGCCGATGGGGCGCTCAAGGCCATTGCTGCCAATTCCGTGGATATTGCACTCGTCGATTTCAATATGCCCGGCATCGATGGCCTGGAGTTGGTGGCCCGTATCCGGGGGATACATCCAACGATGCCGGTCGCCGTTGTCTCGGCAAACGTCCAGGACGAGATTATTGCCCGCGCGCGGGAACTTAATGCGGCGTTTGTCGCTAAACCCCTTACGGACGATGCCCTTAACGCATTCCTGTCCGGAGCAGCCCTTCGCCTTAGAAAGACGAGTTGATTTGAGTGCCGGTAGGTGATCTGACCGACATTGAGCGAGACGCTCTCGCTGAAATCGCCAATATCGGCGTCAGTCGTGCGGCGTCTAGCCTGCGGCAAATGGTTGGCGAACAGGTTCTGCTGTCTGTGCCGGCCGTCAATATTGTGACCCGGGAAGCTGCGGCCAGGCTCGTAGAACGCGGCAATTCGCCCAAGCTCGTTGCTGTGCAACAATCCTTCGAGGGGCCGTTTTCCGGCCGGGCGCTCTTGATCTTCCCGGAAGCCCAGAGCCTTGAGCTCGTGCGCTCCATTGTTGGAGCCGAGCACTCGCTCGAAGATATCATCGACCTCGAGCAGGAGGCGCTAGCGGAAACGGGCAACATCATTCTCAATGCCTGTCTGGCGACGATCGCTAATGTGTTGCGTCGTTCGATGCGGATGTCGCTTCCCTCTGTCATACGCGGCGATGGTGCAACGCTCTTTGAGACCCGCACCTCTGACCCGGACGGCGATCTCGTGCTATTTCTCTACATCGATTTCACCATCAAAAGCCGCGACATGCGCGGCTTCATTGCGCTACTCATGGATCTTCCATCGATCAAAGCCCTTAAGGAAATCGTGGGCGATTTCATCGAGAGGATAGGCAAGTAACCCGGCCATGCTGGATCACGCGAAGACAGTTGAATTCGAATCGGTCTTTGACGCGTTGGATGTCGGAATTATTATTCTCGACACCCAAGGCTGCGTTGTCGGCTGGAACGATTGGGTTGCGAGTGCAAGCCACATTGTCAAAGGTTCAGCGTTAGGCAAAACACTCACGGAAGTGTTTCCGAAGCTTACCGAGACCCGCCTACCGATCGCGATAGAAGACTCGTTGCGCGTAGGCAGCTCAAGTATCCTGACGCACACCTTGAATCGCTCACTTCCGCTGCAGAGCGCAGATGGAAACCATCTGCTTCACAATATTGTCGTACGTCCACTGTCGTCGGACCGTACCAATTTCTGCTTGATCCAGATCAACGATGTCACGGTGTCCGTTACTCGTGAACGCGTTCTGCGGGACCGTCAAAACGCGCGCTATCACGCGATTGTTGATTCCGCGCCCGATGCGATCATTACTACGGGCCTGGACAGGACCATCCATTGGGTGAACGGCGCGGCGGAGCGCGTGTTTGGCTACGCAGCAACCGAGTTGCTAGGCCAAAGCATCGACGTTCTTATAAGTCAGCGGGATGACGTGGCCGCCGGCTTTGAAGGCGATGCAGCGGAGCAGAAAGCTGCCACGGCGCAGATTTCCGGCCGCCGCAAGGACGGGACTGCGGCCAACTTTGAGGTCTCGTTCGGGCGGTGGCAAGCGGACAAACGTGTGTTTGTGACGACCATTTGGCGCGACGTAACCGAACGCATCGCCGCCGAGAACGCGCGACGTGAAAGCGACAACCGCTATCGGTCGCTGTTGGAGGCCGTGCCGCAGCTGGTGTGGACCTCAGATGCGACAGGAGGCAGCGATTATTTCAATCCCCAATGGCAAACCTACACTGGGGCGTCTGCCGAACAACATCTGGGTTGGGGATGGCTGAAGGCGGTCCATCAGACCGACCGCGACGCTCTGGACACCGCGTGGAGGTCCTCGCTGGCAACCGGTAGCGTGTTCGATATCGATGCGCGCCTTTGCAGGGCAAACGGCTCGTTTCGTTGGTTCAAACTGCGGGCGATACCAGTCCGGAGTACGACCGGAGAAATCGCACGTTGGTTTGGCACGGCGACTGAAATTACCGATCTTGTTGAAGCGCGCGACACGCTACGTAGAAGTAACGACGAGCTGGAAGCCGTTGTTGCTGAGCGCACCAGCGAACGTGAGGTTGTCCTAAAGCAGCTCCACGAGTCTCAGAAGATGGAGAGCATCGGCCAACTCACTGGCGGCGTGGCCCACGACTTCAACAATTTGCTGGCCGTGATCCTCGGAAGCTTGTCGCTCCTGAAAAAGGGGCTTTCAGACGACCCCCGAACCTCGCGCCTGCTCGATGGAGCCATTCAAGGGGCGGAGCGAGGCGCGACCCTCACCAAGCGGCTGCTGGCCTTTGCGCGCCGACAGGAACTCAAGCTCGAAGCGGTCGAAATTCAGAAGCTCATCCCCGAACTGCTGGATTTCCTCCGGCAATCGGTCGGTCCTACGATCTCAATCGAGGTCGACATTCCGGCCGATATTCACCCCGTGAAAATCGATGCCAACCAGTTCGAGCTCGCTCTCATGAACCTGGCGGTGAATGCACGTGACGCGATGCCGACCGGCGGTGTTCTGACGATTTCTTGCCGCGATGAAAGCGCAGGGTCGCGAAGCGAATTGCCGAAAGACCTTCCGAAAGGCGATTACGTCCGCGTTAGCGTCGCCGACACCGGCGGAGGGATGAGCGAAGCAACCCTGGCGAAGGCTATGGAGCCCTTCTTTACAACTAAGGGCATTGGTAAGGGCACAGGGCTCGGCCTTTCGATGGTGCAAGGCCTGACCGCGCAGTCGGGCGGCGGTATGAATATCTCCAGCGAGATCGGCAAGGGCACCGTCGTTAACCTCTGGCTGCGGCGTGCCCTACGGGAGGATGTGCGACGTGCGTCCGAGGTATCTCCAACCGTGGTCGTTCCGGATGGGAAGCGTGGGTCACGTATCCTGATTGTCGACGACGACTCGCTGGTCAGTATGAACACCGCGTATATGTTGGCGGATCTCGGCCACAGCGTGTTTGAGGTTCCCTCGGGTGTGCATGCGCTCAGGATGCTTGAAACCGATGCTCAGTTCGATCTCATCGTCACCGATTACGCGATGCCTGGAATGACCGGGCTCGAACTGGCAAAGAAGATTAAAGCGATTTATCCCCGGATGCCCATCGTGATTGCAACAGGCTACGCCGAGTTGCCGCCGCACGCGACGCTGGGGTTTCCGCGCTTGAGTAAGCCCTATACCCAACAACAATTGGCTGATGCGATTGAGATCGCCGCTCGCGTCACACCGCCGCAAATCATCTAGGCAGGGACGATGCGTCCCAACGCATAATCGCTAAGGTTCACAGCACAGCAATTTCCCTAGAAATTTTCATCACTTCCTTCTGTGTTAAGGCATTCCTGTGTTCGCAGTTGCCATACTGCGGAAGTGGCGGGCGCAGCTTGCCGCGGCGAAGTGCAGCGCACGCGGGAGACGTCATTCATCTCGTCGTGGGGCGCTGCGGCGTTGAAAGAGATGCATCAGTTGACTGGGCAGGAATAGTACGACTTTTCGTACAACATGAGGGGCGCCGGCGCAGCCAAGTTCCCCTCCCCGCTAGCGGATTTTTCCGGGTCGGTCCCATCGCCAACACGACCTCGTCAACCGAGCGCACCGCTTCAAGGATAGCAGGGCGATTTTCTCGAACGCTGACGGCCAGTCGACGATGTTCGCGTTGCCTCTCAACATTGTTCTTCCGCCACCAACGAAAACGACTTGCTCTCTCAAGCGTTGCAATGGCGAATTGCGTTGTCGAAAGTACGCTGTGATCAGAACTTGGATCGACGCCGGACTTGCTCTTTTAATTAGTTGCGGGGCAGTCCTCATGCCCGCGCGCCCGGCTTCGCAATCCGGACCAGCTACGCCAGGCGCGCTCTCGCTGGCGCCAAGACCAACCCTAAACTAACATTCCACCTGGACCACCCGATCGGGGCAGGCCACTCGTAAAGAAGCGGGAACCGGAATGAAGACGTCAAGGTCTGCACTTCGAACTAAGCGGGCTGAGGACTGGGCCGGTAGCGACGATCATTGGCGGATTTCAGAGGTTATCTGGAAAGATGACGAATGGTCCTCAATTCTCATGTCCTTGAGCTGTTCGCCAAGCGCGTCGGAGGGTTTCTTTGCCGATTTCTCTCCACCGCATCCAGCTATCGCCCGCGTAATTCCAGGGCGTCCCTGCCGGTGAGAGGCCCGTAGGTATATCGCGTGCAAGCAGCTGTTTCCAATTATTGTGGCCGCGAGATTCAATCTGTGAGTTGGCCATCAGAAACCTGTGCATGCGGTCGCAGTGCGGACACGGAACATGGACGATATTTAGTCGCGTCCGCTCGAATGTGATGTGATCCACTTGTATTCCGGTATCGATCCTGCGCCGAACGATTGGACAATAAAAATGTATGTCAAGCATCGATCCCCCTTACATGTTGGCGGTCGAGTGGTTGGCCGCAAGCCGCCAGGGTCGGTGGTGTACATCGTGGGCCTTCGGAAGCCACTTGGCTGTAGGTATAGACATTCTCAACACTAGGAATGGTTGGCGGACAGACTTTTGCGGCCTGGCCCGGACCGGATTAATCCGCGGCAGGAGGGGAGACCGCCGTTCGTTCAACTGGCATTTCTTTGGACGGATGGCATGCGCATGCGATGTGCGAGCGGGAGTGCTCGGCGGTCGAAGACGTTGATCGTGCCCGTCGGAAGCATGGAAAAAGTGTCGCTCTACGAACGTGGCCCGTACTTGTTGTGGAGATTGCAACGTGCGTCACCACCGCGGACCATTCAATTTCAATCGGCGTAATCGGGGCGGACCGCCAGCGGTTGTTGGGCGCATTGAGCCAGCCATGACGGCAGAGCAAGCTGCTTCGTCATTCGTCCGAGCCGACTGAACCCATGTATGGGATTTCCAACCCCAAGTTTGATGTGAGCAGCGGCCTCTGAAGCGTACTGAATCGGCGGGAGCTTGACGGACGAACGCCACGTTTCAGGCGTGCTCGAAACTCACGACGCACCGAAACTTGACTTGGCCAATTTTTCTCCGTGGCCACCGGACAGCAGGAGGTTCCGAGTATTGACTCTCAAGCAAATAGCATCTGCAGCTTTGATTTCGACATTTGCAGTCGCAATGACGGCGGTCATTACCGATGCCAACGCTGCATGTTTTGGTGGTGGTGGCGGCGGACGTGCGGGCGGTGCTCGCGTCGGCGGGGAATTTCGCGGAGCGCATGTCTCTCACCCGATCGCGAATCGCGGGTGGCGAAACGCTGGCGTTGGTAGACCCGGCCTGGGCTTGGGCAATCGGCCCGGTTACGGCTACGGTTACCGCGGCGGCTGGCGCTATCCTGGCTATGCCTTTGACGCGGCGGCGGTGGGTGCCGGCCTCGCCTATGCGTCTGGCTACGATGGCAGTAGCTACTACGACAACAGCTACCAAAACTATGATGATAGCGCCGCCTATTGCGCTCAGCGCTACCGGTCCTATGACGTGAACAGCGGTACGTTCCTGTCGTACGACGGAAATCGGTATCCGTGCCCGTGAGTGATACCGGCTTGCGGATGTGCGCGCTGTCGGAAGCCGTCCGAGATGTTAGGCGCCGCCGACGTCGACCCGCTGCCCCCAGCTCTACATTCCGCCATGCGTAAGGTCGAGTCCTTCGAATGGATTGTCGTGCATTCGTAGCTAACGGTTGGAAAGCACAATATGACCCGGCAGTTGAGCGGGAGAAGCACGTCAAATAGTAGCAGACGATGGTGGGTCCGATGTTTGCACCGCTTCCGGCAGGTCCGTCCGATTGTCATGGCACGCGCGCATTGGCTTGCCTTGGAATCTCGATCGCAGTGACAATGTTCTTCTTCTTGTACGATGCGGTGGCGCATCGCAATCAGCCTTATATGCCAATAATCGGCTCTACTGACACCGACCGGGCCGCTCCAGAGGGTACAGGCAGTCTCCTCGGGTCATCAGAGGATGAGTGAGTCTGGATGTCGTGCAGCCCACGCTGAAGTCGCGCGCCAGGAGGAAGGTCAGGTCTCTTGGCTTAGAAGATCAAAACCGCCAGTTCAGACCAGCTCGAACTACGTTGGCTTTAAAATTGACGGCCGTCGCCGCGATGCATGTGCCGCAATTGACATTGCCGAGGTCCACATAAAGATATTCGATCTTGGCAGTCCAGTTCGGGGCAACTGCGGCCTCAACGCCGGCACCCACCGTCCATCCCGCTTGCGTGCCGGTGATGTTGCCCACACCCAGTTGGGCAGCCCTAATGTCGCCTATAGCAAGGCCACCAGTTGCATACGGCATTACCCGATCAATGGCGTAACCCAATCTTCCGCGCACGGTCGCAAGCCAACCATTGCTGGTTTGACAGCCGGTCGGGCAGGCGGCATTCGTGAAACTGCCCCTAAGGTCGGTCCAGTCGATGTCACCCTCCAGGCCCAACACAGCAGCGCCCGTTTGCCAGTTATAGCCGATCGTGCCGCCGATCAAACCGCCGCTTGGGCCAGAGCGGCTGTTCAGGGCATTCCAATTAGAGCTGCCCCATCCGTAGCCGCCATTGATGCCGAGATAAAAGCCGGTCCAGGAATAAGCACGGACCAGAACCGGCGCTGGTGCACTTCGCGGGAGATCTGCCGCGAGAGAGCCTGTGACCGATAAAGCCGCCAGACTGATGGTGGTGAACAGAATGTTCCGCATCTCCGCCTCCCGATACTTGGCATGGGCAATATCTGATCTCCGTTCTGATGTTGGGTGTAATTATACTTAGGTGTCTGTATTCGTTTGAACGGCCGGCGAACCCCGGTGGTGTTCCCGGTCCAGACATTTTGAGCAGAGAGATGGCGAGATAACTTGAACCGCGCTG
Organism: uncultured Alphaproteobacteria bacterium; assembly: GCA_963785665.1. Taxonomy (GTDB): domain Bacteria; phylum Pseudomonadota; class Alphaproteobacteria; order Rhizobiales; family Xanthobacteraceae; genus Z2-YC6860. The sequence continues at coordinate 89,076 of CAWAWF010000001.1, read as the reverse complement.
GCCGGCGAGCCCGCGGATAAGCGCGGCCCATTCTCATCAGCTCTGCGAAACCTAAGACCAATACTCTTAATCGGCGTTCGTCGTAGGAAGCGCGTTGATCGTGGGCGATTGCATTGCTCAGGCTGATGGCGAGAGTCGATTGCAGGAGTTATACATGACCCTAAAGTTACGATTTCTCAGCTTCGCTGCAATCGCATCTTTCTTCATCGCTCTTCAGGCCGTCGCGAAGGACGCCGGACTTCCGAGCATCGATCTCCAAACAACATGTCGCAATCGCGAGAAAGCGCTTGGGGAAACGATGGGTGACCAGTCAAGGATTGGGGAGCTCTACGCCGGTTGTATGAAATCCGAGCAAGAAGCACGGGCCGCGCTCCTCGGCGCTTGGAAGGACATTCCATCGCGCCATCGAACATCGTGCATCAAACCCGACGTTTATGCGGCAAGTTATATGGAATGGATTTCGTGCCTGGAATTGGTGGTGGACATGAAGAGTCTCTATAAGACAAAAAACTGACGTAAATCTTGCGTGATTAGTTTTCAGCTCTACTCAATTGATGGAAGCGTTCAAGCGTGCTCGGCGTGGCGTCTTACCGGTCCAACGCTTGAACGCGTGACAAAATGAGGCATGCTCACGATATCCAAGCAGCCACGCGACTTGCGAAATCGCCAAGCTGCTATCCGCGAGATAGCTTTGGGCCAGATCGGCTCGAAGATTTTCCAGCACCCCGGTGATATTTGTCCCTTCCGCCGCCAACCGCCGAGCGAGAGTGCGCTCGCTACACCCGAGCTGGCGAGCGACCTCAACCACCCGGGCTTTTCCATGCGGCAGCAGAGGGACAATGACGTTTTCAACGCGAGATCGAAACGAGCTGAGGCGTTTGCGCCGGCGCAATAGTGCCTTTTCACAATAGTCGACCAGGAATTTGTTGAGATAGGAGTCGGCGCTCGCGATCGGCAAGCGCCTGGCGTGATGCGGAAACACGAGATCGTCGTGGGCGGCACCGAACTCGACCTGTGTGCCAAAGAATTGGTTGAGCTCCTGATTGGCGCGAGGTCTGCGATGCGTGAGCCGTACTCGGCTGGGAAGCAGGTGGCGGCCGGTTAGTTGCCGAACCACTCGGATCAATGCCGTCATCCAGAATTCAATCTGATGCCGATCCAGATGACGACTTACGCCTGTATATGTAAACGACAATCCCAGATGTTTCCCGTCGATGCAGTCCAGCAAGATGCCTTCGTTGACGATCGAACTGTAGCGCGCTTGTCGTTGTAAAGCGTCCATCAGAGCTTCGGATGACGCGGGTATGTAATACAACAAGCTAAACACGCGCAGATCAGGCGTCTGTGCCAGGTGAAATCCAAGAAGATCGTCGTCGAGTGCTTTGGCAACCAGATTCAAAAATCCAATCTGGGCGTGAACTTTGATGGGTTCGTTTGGATTTTCCATCTGAGTGCGGCTCAATCCGGATTGATCGAGCAGTGGACCCAGTTGAACCCCCGCTGCCTGCGCCTGGGCATAGGCGAGCCGCGCTATGACGCCGTGGGCGTTTGGAAACCGCTTGATGCGAGGAGCGTCCAGCTTCTTTCGCATTAGATTGTCCCGAGCCCGGATTCTGGTTTGGCGCGTCTAAACAAGACTTTGGCCGATTGTGACAATGCGCCTTGAACGACCGTTCTTATCTTCGCCTCATGTGGCGACCACGAATTAGAGAGCAGCATGTTGCAAAATAACGTCATTGCAGTGGTGGAGGACGACGTCGGAATACGGCGCGCACTTGCAAGACTACTGACATCCTGGGGCTATGGCGTTGAACTCTACGGCTCTGCCGAAGAATTTATTCGCGCGGCGACATCCTCGGTTGCTGCATGCGTGCTGGTCGACATCCAATTGGGAGACGTTTCGGGCATAGAATTGGGCCGTCATCTGTCGTCGAGCGGCTTCATGTTCCCCATAATTTTCATGACTGGGTCGCAGGACGAAATATTCCGCCGACAAGCGCTTGATTTAGGCTGCGTCGCATATCTATTGAAGCCACTTCAAGCACAGCAATTGAAGGAGGCGCTTGACTTGGCCATTGGCCGTAACGATCGCGAATAGAGGTGAAATACGCGGTGGTCTGGAAAACATGATTATCTACCCCTGTCTCTGAGGCGAGTTAACCCGCTGCGCCAAGGAGCGTTGTTTGTCGCCATCGCCCGTCAACGTAAACGTCGGCGGGGCGGCTCCGGCGACGGAGTATCAAGAAGCAACGTCAGGACAATTTCCTCGGCGGCCATCATGAGTGAGGTACTTCTGACTATGAGGGTCGTTCGAATCGATATTGTCGCGCACGATATGCAATAGCCGCAGGGTCAGGTCCGAAGTCGCGTTGCCAGACTTTGCCCCGGTCGAATTGGATCGTTGTACCATCACCGGCAAATACCGCGCCTTGATGAATGGCTTTGACCCATATTCGATTGTTCGGCGAAAACCAGTCAAGGCGGCCTTGGACAGACACACCACTTTCGGTGACGATATTGATGTCCCATCCATTCTGAATGACAAGCGCTGGCCTGCTTTCAAAACCCTCGGCGCAGCCCTGCACACATCGATACATTCCAGGGAGACTGACAGTCGACTGCGCCGACGCACAGGTAGCCGTTAGCGCAATCAATATGCCCGTCATAAGCGCCAGGTGGCTCGCGCGCTCCATCGACTTGTCTCCTCCGTTCTGGAGTCATTTGAAGTTCACGCTCGAATTATTCGTGCGGTTCGGGACTAAGGCGTGATCGTCGCCAATGGTCGTGACTTCTCCTTGTTGTATGTGCCAATTCCACACGGCAAAACCTGTTTCCATTGCGCCGATGGATAAGTTGCATTGCACCTGGGGAGGTACCTCGACCCAAATCGTGTAGGTCGTGGCGTGGAATTGTCCGTTAAGGCCTGCACCGATGCGCTTCTCCGGGCTGCGGATACCTTCGGTTGTTCCCTAACATTACAGTTGCGCTTTTTGCGGCCTTCTGAATCCATGGTCAACCATGATTCGAAGATCGTGGACGCGGACAGCGTCGATTGAGGAGACGCTTGCGTTGTGGGCGGCGTCGCTTCGGGAGATCAAGAAGCGGATACGTCCGTTGTTCAGACAAGAGCGCGTTGCGACAAATGCAGGTCTGTTCCTGGAAGGCCTGCTCGGGGATGAGCAACGCAAGACCGGTTGGATGCGTGCGGAGGCGGCTGGCGATCCCGGCCCATGGCGTCAGCAGGCGATCCTGGGTCGCATGGATTGGGATGCTGATGCGCTGCGCGATATCGTACGCGATTATGTCCTCGAGCATCTGGCGGATGACGATGCGGTCCTGGTGATCGACGAGACCGGCTTTCTCAAGCAGGGCAAGGCGTCGTGCGGAGTGGCGCGGCAATATACTGGTTCCGCCGGCAAGATCACGAACTGCCAGATCGGCGTGTTCGCTGCCTACGTTTCGCACCACGGTCATGCGTTCATCGATCGTACGCTGTATCTTCCGAAGGAATGGACCGACGATCCAAATCGCCTGGAAGCCGCATACGTGCCTGCCGATATCGGCTTTGCGACCAAACCAAAACTTGCGACGGGAATGATCGCACGCGCGATAGCCTCGGCTGTACCATTCAGATGGGTTGCCGGGGATACCGTCTACGGTGTCGGCGATATCGAGCAGCAACTGCGTCGAGCAGGCAAAAGCTATGTCCTCGGGGTCAGCAGCGCTCATGTGTTTCGATCCTGGGGCAAACGACCGCCGGTCGCCGGTACGGCCGCAGACATCGCCCGGATGCGGCGCTCATCCGACTGGAAGCGGCTGTCGGCGGGAGCCGGAACCAAAGGACCACGGCTGCACGATTGGTGTTATCTCGAATTGGCCGACCTCGAGGCCGAGCCATTCAACAGTGCAAATGATGGCTTGTGGACGCGCGGTCTACTGATCCGGCGTCACATCGCCGATGGCGATCTCGCCTTCTTCACCACCTGGTGTCCAGCGGGAACGTCTATCGAAACGCTGGTGGCGGTCGAAGGCCACCGGTGGGCGATCGAGGACAGCTTCGAGACCGCGAAAAATGAGCTCGGGCTCGATCACAACGAGAGCAGATCATGGCATGGCTGGCATCGCCACGTTTCCCTGGTGATGCTCGCCTTCGCCATGATGGCCAAGATCCGACATCGCGCCAATCCGCCACCCCCCAAAAAAACGAGACGTCGGACCCCGGCAAAAACCAAAGCATCGCCGCGCCGTCATTGATCCGTTGGTCGATCCAGGAAGTCCGCCGCATTGCCATTAGACTTGCTCGAAAGCGGATTCAACCCGCGCATGTCATCGCATGGTCATTCTGGCGCAGGGCTCACCAAGCTGCAGCTCAGCGCGCGCACTTCAATGCAAGAAGGCAACTGTAATGCTAGGGGCGGCGAAGACCATTGGGATGCTCGCGTCGGTGATACCAAAGTGCAATTTTTGCAAACCCGTCGGGTGTGAGCAATTTCAGGCCGCACCTGCAATTCGCAAAGGTGCCCGGAATGATCCTTGGCAGGCCCCCGATGTCGACCGTCCAGAGTTCGCGAGATCAGGCCTCCCTGTCACCTTTCGGGTTGTTCGAAGCCGCGGTTGAGTACCTGACGGATAGCGCTCAGCGCTCCATCCTGTTCTTTGATGTGCTGCGGCAGCGCGGTAACAACTACCGTGAGCACGGTGCGCAGACAGCGCCCCACGTCTTGAGTTTCGATGTCGAATTGGTGATCGACGGCAGAAAGTTAGATCGGCCGGTCAACTACGTTCTCGTCCGGGTCATCCCACCAGAGGGAATATCGATTAACCCGGCATTGCGTCCGTTCGTGGTTGTGGATCCGAGGGCCGGACACGGCCCCGGCATCGGTGGGTTCAAGGCCGAGAGCGAAATCGGCGTGGCGTTTAAGGCCGGCCATCCCTGCTATTTCGTGGGGTTTTTGCCGGAGCCGATGCCCGGTCAGACGATCGAAGACATTGCATATGCCGAGGCGATCTTTCTTGAAAAGGTGATTGCGCTTCATCCCGCCGCTGAAGGAAAGCCCTGCGTCATCGGCAACTGCCAAGCCGGGTGGGCCATCATGATGGTCGCCGCAATCCGACCGGAGCTGTTCGGCCCCATCATCATAGCCGGCTCGCCGCTGTCGTACTGGGCAGGCGTACGTGGCCAGTATCCGATGCGGTACAGCGGGGGTCTTCTCGGTGGCAGTTGGCTGACGGCGCTCACCAGCGACGTCGGGCGCGGAAAATTCGATGGCGCCTGGCTCGTGCAGAATTTCGAGAACCAGAATCCCGCCAACACGCTTTGGACCAAGTCATACAATCTTTATTCGAAAGTCGATACGGAGGCCCCGCGATACCTGGAGTTCGAGCGTTGGTGGGGCGGTCACGTCGTCCTGAACGCCGAAGAAATCCAGTTCATCGTCGATGAGCTGTTCATAGGCAACAAGCTGTCGAGCGGTGCGATCAAAACCGGCGACGGCATGACAATCGACCTGCGCAACATCCGATCGCCGATCGTCGTGTTCTGCTCAAAGGGCGATAACATTACACCGCCACAGCAGGCGTTGGGATGGATTCTCGAGCTATACGAAGACGTCGAACAGATCCGCTCGTTCGGACAGACAATCGTTTATTCGATTCACGACTCGATCGGTCATCTGGGAATATTCGTCTCCTCTGGTGTCGCGCGGAAGGAATACGGCGAATTCTCAACCAACATTGATCTGATCGATGTACTGCCGCCAGGCCTCTACGAGGCCGTATTGGTCGAGAAATCCACCGAAACGAATCGTTCCGATCTGGTCGTCGGCGAATGGTTGATGCGGTGCGAACCGAGAACGCTGGAGGACATTCGCGCCCTTGGGGGTAATGACCCGGCCGACGAGCGCCGCTTTGCCACGGCCGCTCGCGTCTCCGAGACCAACCTCGCACTCTACAAGTCATTTGCGCAGCCGACGGTGCGCGCGTTGATGAATTCGCAAAGTGCCGAAGTGCTTCCGCGACTACACCCGTTACGTCTTCAATACGAGTTGTTCTCCGACGAAAATCCGCTAATGGCGCCGATCGTCGCCCTGGCAAATCAAGTGGCAAAGGATCGAAAGCCTGTATCAGCAACAAATCCTTTTCTGGCGCTGCAGGAGAATATCTCTCGGCAGGTTGTCGCCACTCTCGATCACTGGCGGGCCGCGAGTGAAATTCTTGCCGAGAAAATGTTCCTCTCCATCTACGGCTCTCCCGCGTTGCAGGCCGGCATGGGTATCAATCCGGAATCGGCCGAGCCCTTGCGCAAGTCCGCGAAAAGCCAGCTTCACAAGCAACTGGTCGAGTCCAAGATTGAAGAGCTGAAATCGAAGATCGGTATGGGCGGGCTGCGGACCTGCTTGGTGCGCGGCGCGCTCTACGTCGGAATGGGTCGTGGTGGCTCAGCCGATGAGAGAACCTTTGCGCTGATTCGGAAGATGCGGCTGGCATCCGACGATATCACTCGCTTGACGTTGGCAGAATTCAAAGCTCTCGTCCGAGAGCAGTATTTCATCTTGTTGATCGACGAACTGGCCGCCCTTGCGGCCATCCCATCTCTGTTGCCTGCGGGCGTGGAGGAGCGACAGAAGGGTGTCGCCACCATTCGCGACATTCTGAGCGCGCGCGGCGAGATTGCAGGCGAGGCCGCCAACCGCCTTAAACACATCATCCGGCTGTTCGGCGTGGAGGAGCCTCCGGTCAGCCTTTCAAGGATTGGAAACCGCGAGACAACGGCACGGAATGAGCGATCTTTGGTCTCGTAGCGGAAGTCGCTGCATGAAGGAGAGCTTAATGGGCACCGCGCAACTCGATCGGCCACTCCATGTGCCTCACGCCAAGTATGAACGCCTGATTGCCGCAGCGAGCGAAGTGCAGGCAGCCTCGACGATCGTCGTGCACCCCTGCGACGAGAACTCGCTGCGCGGTTGCGTGGAGGCGGCGCAGGCAGGAATCATTGTTCCAATTCTGGTCGGGCCGGCAGCCAGGATCAAGACTGTCGCCTGCGATCACAGGCTGGACATCGAGCAATTTGAAATCGTTGACACCGAGAACGTTGAATCCGTGGCGGCGGCCAAGGCCGTCGAACTGATTCATCAGGGCAAGGGCGAGATGTTGATGAAAGGCAGCCTTCACACCGATGAACTCATGCGGGCCGTCACGTCGTCGACGAAAGGTTTGCGCACCGCGCGCCGGATCAGCCACGTCTTCATCATGGATGTGCCGACCCATCCCGATACGCTTTTCATTACCGACGCGGCGATCAATATTGCCCCCGATCTCGATACCAAGCGTGACATCATCCAAAATGCGATCGATCTCTTCACGCAAATTGGCCTTGGCACGCCCCGTGTGGGCATACTTTCAGCCGTTGAAACGGTGACGTCGAAGATACCCTCGACGATCGAGGCAGCCGCACTATGCAAGATGGCGGAGCGGGGGCAGATCACTGGCGGTGTCTTGGATGGCCCGCTCGCCTTTGACAATGCCATCGACCAACAGGCGGCGAGGATCAAGGGTATTAACTCGGAAGTGGCCGGCCGCGCTCAAATTCTTCTGGTGCCCGATCTTGAGGCCGGCAACATGCTTGCAAAAAACCTCGCGTTCCTGACGAAGGCCGACGCTGCGGGAATTGTCCTCGGCGCGCGCGTGCCGATCGTTCTGACCTCGCGCGCCGATTCCGTGCGGACCCGCATGGCGTCCTGTGCCGTGGCAGTGCTCTACGCCAATTCGCGTCGCCGTTCGGCGGTCCTCCCAGCAGCGTAAATGACTATGGACGCGATCCTCATCATTAATGCCGGTTCTTCCAGCATCAAATTCCAGGTGTTTCAGATCCAAGGAAAAGCTGGCCTCAAGCGCATGGTGAAAGGTCAATTCGATGGAATTGGATCTCGACCTCGTCTGCGTGCGCACGGGCCGACTGACTCGCTTCTGGTCGATCAGACGTTTTCGCTGGGTGAGGTGCCAGACGTCGCTACCGCGATGCGCACCGCGGGAATATGGTTGAAGGACACACTGGATGTCGAACTGATTGCCGTCGGCCATCGAGTTGTCCATGGCGGGCCGGATTACGATCGCCCAATTCAGGTCGACGCCAAAGTGATCGCAGACCTTGCGCGGTTCATTCCGCTCGCACCCTTGCATCAGCCTAACAATCTTGCGCCCATTCGCAGTCTGATGGAGCGCTTTCCGCAACTGCCGCAGGTCGCCTGTTTCGATACGGCCTTCCACCGGGGCCATAGCGCCACAACAGATCATTTCGCAATACCTGCCGAGCTCTATTCCGAAGGGGTTCGGCGTTACGGATTTCACGGCTTATCGTACGAATATGTAGCTTGGCGCCTGTGCAAGATTGCGCCGGAAATAGCCAAAGGCCGGGTGATCGTTGCTCACCTTGGCAGCGGCGCGTCGATGTGCGCGATTTCGAATGGTCGCAGTATCGAAAGCACAATGGGATTTACCGCACTTGATGGCTTGCCCATGGGCACCAGGTCCGGGCAGATCGATCCAGGCGTTGTGCTTTATCTATTGACCGAGAAGGGCATGACTCCACAGGAAGCTCAGCACTTTCTCTACAACAAGTGCGGGCTGAAAGGACTTTCGGGAGTGAGCAACGACGTGCGCGAACTCCTGGAGAGCCCGTCGCCGGGTGCGACGCTTGCTCTCAACTACTTTGTCCACCGCGTCGGCCTTTATGCAGGAATGCTGGCCGCGGCCCTCGGCGGCCTCGATGCATTCGTTTTCACCGCGGGCATTGGCGAACGATCGGCCCAAATGCGTTCGCGGATCGCGAGCAAACTGGCATGGTTGGGCGCAAAGCTGAGCCCGGCGGCGAACACAGCCAGCGAGCCACAGATAGCTTCCGAAACCAGCCGCGTCGCGCTGCTTGTCGTGCCAACCGACGAGGAGCTGATGATCGCCAGGCACACGCTGGCGCTGCTGTCGGCAAGAGGTCTCCAGAACGCGATATATGCGAGGAGCGCATGACAATTCCATCTGCCAAAGCCCCACTTCTGGAAGGCAAGAAGGGGTTGATCGTAGGCATCGCCAACGATCAGTCTATCGCGTGGGGTTGCGCCAGGGCATTTCGCGCATTGGGGGCGGAGCTCGCCGTTACTTATCTCAACGACAAAGCAAAGAAGTTTGTAGGAGCCGCTGGCGAAGGAGCTCAATGCGCCGATTTTCATGCCGTTGGACGTGAATGCGCCCGGCGAGTTGGAGGCCGTGTTTGAGCGCATTGAGGAAGAATGGGGGACGCTCGACTTCCTTGTCCACTCCATTGCCTTCTCTCCCAAGGACACGCTGTGCGGCCGAGTGGTTGACAGTCCGCGCGACGGATTTGCCGCGACCATGGATGTGTCGTGCTGGACGTTTTTGCGGATGGCGCACCTCGCCGAGCCGCTCATGAAGAACGGCGGAACGCTCTTCACCATGAGCTACTACGGCAGCCAGATGGTCGTGAAAAACTACAACATCATGGGCGTCGCCAAAGCGGCACTCGAGTGTGCGGTGCGCTACATTGCCGCCGAGCTCGGCCCCAAGGGAATTCGTGTTCATGCCATTTCGCCAGGCCCCTTGGCGACGCGCGCCGCATCGGGAATTCCCGAGTTCGACGAGCTTCTCAACAAGGCACAGGCGAAAGCGCCGGCACGAAGTCTCGTCAGTATCGACGATGTCGGCGTGGCCACCGCCTTCCTGGCGCACGACGCAGCGCGGCTGATTACCGGCGAAACCCTCTACGTGGACGGCGGCTATCACATCATCGACTAGGCGTATCGAACAAACAGGAGGCAAGGTCGCAGTCTCAGGATTACGCGATTGAAACGTAACGAGCAAAAGGCCCCAACAAGCATATTCAGGGAGAGCACCTATGGGCGTTACACACCTACATCAGGACATACCCGACGTGCCGCGACACCAAAGAGAATCGGTTGAGGCCGCCAAGCTTGTATGCAAGCTGCGTTGGATCGGAAAAGAAGACGAAGCAAGAGTGTTGGAGCGCCAGTTACGAAACACGCCCTGGGATGAGCGTGCGAGCGTCCTGTCTGAGCCATTCAGCACCGACTAGCGGGATACGGACGAATGCTATTGCAGGGGAAATCGGCTGTCATTACCGGCTCAACAAGCGGTATCGGCCTCGGCATGGCGCGTTCGTTGGCGGAGCAGGGTGTCGATATTCTGTTGAACGGCTTCGGATCGGCTGCGGAGATCACAGAATTGCAAAGGTGCCTCGCGAAGACATATGGCGTGCGTGTATCGTACAGCAATGCCGACATGTCGGAAGCAACAGAAATCACAATGATGGTCGATCTGGCCATGCAGAGAGTTCGGTCGTGTCGACATCCTCGTGAACAATGCGGGCATTCAATTCACGGCTCCCGTCCAGGAGTTTCCTGCCGAACGCTGGGACGCGATCATATCGATCAATCTTTCCGCGGCCTTTCACACCACCAAAGCCGTTTTGCCGCAGATGCTGGATCGCAACTGGGGCCGTATCATCAATATCGCATCGACTCACGGCCTGGTGGGGTCAGTGGAAAAGTCGGCCTATGTGGCCGCAAAGCATGGTGTGGTCGGCTTTACCAAGGTTGTAGCGCTTGAGACGGCGAGAACCGGCATCACGTGCAATGCCATTTGCCCAGGCTGGGTTCTGACGCCTCTGGTACAAAAGCAGATTGATGATCGTGCGCAAGCGCGAAAACATCCCTGTCGACCGAGCCAGGATAGAATTGCTCTCTGAAAAGCAACCCTCGCATGAATTTGCCACGGTCGAACAGCTGGGCGCCCTGACTGTTTTCTTGTGTTCGGCATCTGCAGCAGAAATCCGCGGCGTGGCGCTGCCCTTGGACGGTGGATGGACCGCACAGTAGATCGGACGCAAACGGCGGAAGAACGATGCGCACCATAAAGCTAGATCAAGCGGTCGAGATGATCCCAGACGGATCAACTTTGATGATTGGCGGATTTATGGGCGTCGGTAGCCCAGAACTTGTCATCGACGAACTCGTGCACCAACAGAAAAAGAACCTGATCGTGATTGCGAACGACACGGCGAAGCCCGGAGTTGGAGTTGGCAAACTCGTAAGCGCTAATGCGGTCAGCAAGGCAGTCGTGAGTCACATTGGCCTCAATCGCGAGGCGCAGCAGCAAATGATGTCGGGCGGCATGATCATCGAGTTGGTGCCGCAGGGGACCCTCATCGAAAGAATTCGTGCCGGAGGCACCGGGCTCGGAGGAGTTCTCACGACAACGGGAGTTGGCACGATTGTCGAGAGCAACAAACGCAAGATCGTCATCGACGACCGGGAATATCTCCTGGAAAAGCCGCTCCGGGCCGATTTTGCGCTCGTGCACGCCTTTCTAGCCGACTATCTGGGAAATCTTTCGTTCGCACTTACCGCGCGGAACTTCAATCCTGTCGTCGCGATGGCGGCCGATGTCGTGATTGCCGACGCTGATCATGTCGTTCCAGTCGGTGTTATCGCTCCCGACCATGTCGTTACACCGGCACCGCTCGTCGACTACCTCGTAGCCCACTGAACACGCATGGACGCTCAGACCATTATTGCCAAAGCGCATTGCGCGTGAGTTACGCGATGGCATGCTTGTGAATCTCGGCATTGGAATTCCGACGCAGGTCGCGAATTATGTGCCGGCAGGTATCCATGTGTTCTTCCAATCGGAGAATGGGCTGATCGGGACGGGTCCAGTGCCCGAGCAGGGAATGGCTCTGGCGATGCTCACCGACGCCGGCGGCAGTCCGGTCACGGCGCTACCCGGTGCGAGCAGTTTTGATAGCGCGATGTCGTTTGCCCTGATTCGCGGCGGACACCTCGATCTCACCGTGCTTGGCGGCCTTGCAAGTCGATCAAGCGGGGCGGCTCGCGAACTGGGTCATTCCCGAACAAGATGGTGCCGGGCATGGGAGGCGCCATGGACCTGGTTTCAGGTGCAAGACGCGTGATCGTCGCCATGCAGCACACTGCGAAGGGCGGATCGAAGATCGTCAAGAAATGCAGCCTGCCGCTGACTTCAAATCGCGTCGTTGATCTGGTGGTGACAGAATTGGCAGTCATTCATTTTCAGTACGGAAAGGCGACGCTGCAGGAAACTGCACCAGGCGTCTCCGTTGACCAAGTCATTCAAGCCACCGAAGCGGAACTCGAGATGCCCTGAACACATTCCGGAAATGCAACTCTAATTACGGGAGGCAAGTTCATGACAAGCACCCTAGACGACATTCTTCCGACGGCGCTTGATTGCAGAAAGATTGCTGCAGATAGGGAGGCGGAGAAGGCCTCGGACTACATTCAGCGGCGGGCGTCTGCTGATGCAGAGAAGAAGGCTCTGCTCGAGAAGTTGGCAAAGCCTTCGGGTGTATCCGACGAGGAAAGGATGGAACGCGCGGCTGCCATTATCAAACGGGCCGTCAACAATGGCGTCTCAGAGGTTGAAATTGGTCGTTTTCCGAACAGACTCTGCACTGATCGCGGCCGCGCCATCAATCAGCAGGAGTCCGGCTGGGAGGAAACACTTACGGGACTTCCGAAGGAGCTCTTCGTCTTCTGGAAAAAATATCTGCAGCCGCGCGGATACCGCATCAAGTGTCAGGTCGCGGACTGGTCCGAAGGTGTGCCGGGCGATTTCAGTATTACACTGGCTTGGGGGTGAGCGCCGTGTCTGCCTCGCTGCACCCGGCTGCATCTCACCACTTGCCGTCGTTCATCACGGCGCCAGGTGAGACAGACACTCTCATGGTGGTGATGGGATTGATCCTGATCGTGGCTGTCTTGATGTTCGGGATTTTGTTCTTTCGATTGCACACTCTCCCCGAGCGAATTGCCCACCGGGGACACAAGCTTCAGTTCGAGATTGTCGCGGTTCTGGGCCTGATTTCGCTTTTCACGCATATGCATATTTTTTGGATCGCAGGCTTGTTGCTTGCCTTGATCGATCTGCCTGACGTCGGCGGCTGGCTGAGCAGGATCGGCACCGCAGTCGAGAAAATCGCCGGGATCAAGCCGGACCCAAACGAAACATCCAACGCTGAGGTCAAGCTGGAACAACGCGATACAGCTGATGTATTTGACGGAACGGAGGAGAGGAGCCTTCAGGGCCCAAAGCGCGCCGGGGTCAAACCCAAAGAGTTGATCCATGCTTGAGATGATGTTCTGCTCGCTAGCTGACGATCGTGCCCGACTACCTTTTCCGGCGCTTTGTTCAGGGAAAGCGGCTGGGACAAGAAATTACGTTCTACTCCGTCTGGTTTGAGCTGAGGTGGGGCATTACAGGCTGCCTCGTCCTGACTGTGTGCTTGATTACCGTGATCTTCTACAATCATCCTTCCACAACGAACGTTACGCTTTTTTTCAGAACCGTCCCCATCGTTCCGGAAACGATAGGACGCGTCGCCGAGATTTACGTCGATTACAGCGGTCCGATCGTCAAGGGAGCGCCGATCTTCAGGTTGGACAGCTCGAAGCAGGAAGCTGCAGTGGAGACCGCGCGGCGCAAAATTGCCGAAGTTGATGCGGCAATGTCAGTGGCACGAAGCGATATCGCATTGGCTGAAGGAAAAATCCAGGAGGCGAAAAGTGCTTACCAGCAGGCCGTGGACGAGTTAGAGACCAAACAAGAACTCTACAGGCGAAATCCTGGCAACGTCCCGCGGCGCGACATCGAGAAACTCGAAGTAAGCGTGGAAGGACGCCGAGGTTCGATCGCCTCTGCCACCGCCACGAAGGAGGCGGCCGAGTTACGGGTTTCCAGTCAGCTGCCAGCAGAGAAGGCCAGCGCCGAAGCCGCACTGGCGCAAGCTGATGTGGAATTGCAAAAGACCGTCATTCGTGCCGGCGTAAGTGGCAGAGTAGAGCAATTCTTGTTGCGCGTAGGCGATCTTGTTAACCCGTTGATGCGTCCTGCCGGCATCCTTATACCGGATGGGGCTGGGCAGCGTGGCCTGCAAGCAGGCTTCGGACAGATCGAGTCTCAAATCATGACGGTCGGAATGATCGCAGAGGTGACCTGCGTATCCAAGCCTTGGACAATCATTCCGATGGTTGTCACCGACGTCCAGAACTTCATTGCAGCCGGCCAGTTTCGCGCCAGCGAGCAACTTGTCGATCCCCAAAGCGTGACAAAGCCAGGCACACTGCTGGTATTTCTCGAGCCTCTCTACAAGGGCGGGCTCGACGGCGTCACGCCCGGCAGCAGTTGTATCGCAAACGCGTATTCGGACAACCACGACGTGATCGCTTCAAAGGAAACCGGCGTCGTGAAAGGGATGGTTCTGCACGTCGTCGATGCTCTGGCGCTCGTCCACGCTTTGATTTTGCGCCTCCAGGCACTGGTGCTTCCCTTCCAAACGCTTGTCTTCGGCGGCCACTGAGGAGCGCCCGATCATTCCCGAAGGGAAACTGGCGCTGCAACGGTTTCACGAAGTGGTGATGAGACAACTCCCTGTCACTGTTTGGCTGGATAATATTGCGACTTGCTTCAACAGCGGGCAGCTCTGACCACAATTTGATTGTTGCCGACGCTAAATTGCGGCTATCTAAAGAGCGGGGGTCATTTCATGCACCCTGTTGCACGCCCAGAAGGTCTGTCTTTACCGAAAATTGTACACATCGTCGACGACGACGCGTCGTTTCGGACGGCCACAGGACGTTTGCTGCGGCTCGCCGGCTATGAAGTCGCGCTGTACGGCTCTGCGTATCAAATGTTGGATCAATTGCCGGACGCAGGCCGGCTAGGTTGCGTTTTGCTGGATGTCCGTATTCCTGGATTGACCGGTCCTGAGTTGCAGGCTCGCTTGGCCGAGCGCGAATTTTCGTTGCCAATCATTTTTCTCACCGGCTACGGCGATATTCCGACCTCCGTGCAGGCAATCAAGGCCGGGGCTGACGATTTCTTGACCAAGCCAGTGGCAAGGGACAAGTTGCTTGCCGCCATTGAACGTGCGATCGCCGGCTATCAGGTCACCCGTGAGCGACGCGATCGCGATCACGCGATCCTCGCACTCGTGGGAACGCTAACGCGGCGCGAGCGAGAAGTGTTCGAGCTTGTCATTCAGGGAAGGTTGAACAAGCAGATTGGTCACGACTTGGGGACCACTGAGCGTACAGTCAAAGCGCACCGGCACAACGTCATGGAGAAAATGAGAGTTCAAATCGCTCGCCGAACTGGTTTCGCTCGCGATGCAGCTTGGCATCGGTAGCCGCCGCTAGCTTCTTTAGCATCCCGCAATGGGCCCACGGGACGCGCAACCACAGATGCCCCATAATGTAACAAGTAATAATGGCCCTTTAGCCGCCAACTCCAGTAGCAGGTCGGGACTCGGTGACAATTATACGGCGGTGTTGGCGTTGCGGCGGTCGCTTCCGGCGTTGCGTGTTGGATTGTTAATTCGGCGCGTGCGTGAGCGGATCGCTGAACCACCGGGAGGGCGACGTATTTGGGCTCATTGCACCGGACGTTGTTCATCGTTGAAGACGATCCCAGCATTCGTTTGAGGCTTCGAACGCCTTTTGAGACAACGCGGATTCATAGCCGAATTGTTATGGGAGTGGGGGTCACGTCCTCAGGGACATTGTACTTTGGGACAATGCCCTGAGGTCCAATGAACTCGAAGACAATAGTCCTGCAGGCCGGATTTATCAAAACTCTCGACAGCGAAGGAGATGCGAGCAAATCATGGATTCGGAACGGGCTGCTTGCATCGATGTCAGACGCGATCTTCTCTGAATCTACCGGGAGAGCCACGATGAAACCGAACATCGCACATGTCAGCCCCGAATATTGTTACCCGCGTTTCAAAACAGCACTAGGCGGGAGGGCGGCAGTGCTCCAGACAGCCCCAAGTTTCATGCCGAATGCGGAAATCAATAGAGCAAAGCTAACCGCGTATGTCAGTTGTCCCTTCGTTGTGCTGCTTTTGGTGGTGATCGCTTTCTTTTCCTGACCTACTCCGGGTGAAACGCTTTTTGGCGCCATGGCGTGAGCTATGAATCGACCACGTGCCGCGGCGCAATCGAGTGGATCAATCCGCCGGTCGTGGTTTCCACCAGCTCAGTGGCTACGGGAATATCGTTCAGATTGGCTGCGCCACGACCTCATTGCTGGTCTGACACTTGCCACCTATGCGATCCCGGTTTCACTGGCCTACGCGACACTTGCTGGCCTGCCGCCGCATGTCGGGATTTACGGATATCTGCTTGGTGGACTGGGCTACGCACTGTTCGGTTCATCGAAGCATCTTGCCGTCGGGCCGACTTCTGCCATCTCGCTAATGATCGCTGGAACTGTGGGCGTCATGGCCGACGGCGACGCTCAACGTTACGCGCAAATTGCAAGCCTGACCGGGTTTATTGTTGCCGCGCTCTGCCTGATGGCGTGGTGGTTCGGATTGAGCGCGCTGGTCAAGCTGATTAGCGACAGCATCTTGGTGGGCTTCAAGATTGGCGCCGGCTTGACCATCGCAATGACGCAATTGCCTAGCCTATTTGGCGTCGCTGGCGGTGGGCACGATTGTTTTGAGCGGGTCGTGTTGTTTCTTGGACAGATTCCGCAAACTAAATGGCTCGTAGTCGTCATTGGAGCCGTTGCCATCCTGCTGCTTGCACTTGGCGAGCGTATGCTGCCGGGTAAACCGATTGCGCTTGGGGTTGTGGTGCTTTCGATTATTTTTGCGACCATGTTGGGCCTGTCCGTATCGGACGTGCCGCTAACGGGCGCAATTCCGGCCGGGCTGCCAACTCTGGGGGCGCCGTCCCTGCGGTTGCGGGATGTCGATGGCGTCATTCCATTGGCGGCCGGTTGCCTGTTGCTGGCGTACATCGAAAGCGTCGCCGCCGCACGAACCTTCGCAGCCAAACACGGCTATGTTATCGATTCCCGACAGGAATTTCTCGGCATTGGAGCGGCAAATCTAGCCGCGGCCCTGGGCCATGGCTATCCCGTGGCAGGCGGCCTTTCACAGTCAGCAGTGAATGAGAGTTCGGGGGCACGCACCCCGTTGGCTCTCGTATTCGCCTCGCTCGCGCTTGCGCTGTGCTTGCTGTTTCTGACGGGATGGCTCGAGAATTTGCCGAAGGCGGTTTTGGCTGCTGTGGTTCTGATGGCGATTTCGGGCCTGTTCAATTTCGGCGCGTTGTTTCACATGTGGCGCGTAAGCCGGCTTGATTTCTATGCAGCCACGATTGCGCTCGGAGCCGTGCTCATTCTGGGAATCCTCCACGGAATTCTGTTCGCCGCGTTGGCCACTGCACTTCTGTTGCTGTTTCGTGCCTCTCGTCCGAACATCGCATTCCTCGGTCGTATTCCCGGGACCGGATCCTATTCCGATATGGCCCGCCATCCTGAAAATGATGCCGTGCCCGGCGTGATTGCATTTCGCCCAGAGGCCTCCTTGGTCTACATCAATGCCGATGCTGTATCGGAAGCCGTTTTGGCGCGGCTTGGTGACTGCCGTGAAATCGTCCTGGTGATCTGCGACCTCTCGGCTTCGCCCAATATTGATCTTGCCGGTTCGCGCATGCTGCACGAACTTTACAACGAGCTGAGATCTCGAGATATTCGCTTTACGGATTGTCGGTGCGCACGGAAACGTCCGCGATTTGTTGCGTGCCGACGGCTTGGCTGAAAAGACAGGAGGCCTCGACAGGGCGACGACGCTCGACAGCCTGTTGGGTGGTACGGACCGGAAACAGATGCGACGTTTGGATGTGGCGCCGCATACGTAGGTGTAGGGGCTCGCATCATTTTGGCTGTCCACTTTTGCTAATCGATAGTGCTGCATGGGGGTGAACGCCTTTTAACTTTGAAAGCAGGTCTGAAAGCGCGTCGCTCTCATCACGCCAGCGGTCAACCCAGGGAGCGTTTCCACTTGGCTACGGACGACAAGAAGCACAAAGGAGCCGACACGACACGCGTGTCCGGCAAAATGAGCCGCAAGGAATTCGAAAACGAGCTTGCAAAGCTGCAGGAGCGTCTTGTCCGCCTTCAGGCGTGGGTCCAAGCCGAAAAAGCCCGGATTATAGTGGTTTTCGAAGGACGAGACACCGCGGGAAAGGGGGGCGTGATCAGTCGTATTACCGCCCGCACAAGCCCGCGCGTGTTCCGGCACGTGGCGCTGCCAGCGCCCTCGGACCGGGAGAAGACGCAAGCCTACATCCAACGTTACATCGCTCAGTTCCCCGCAGCAGGCGAAATCATCCTCTTTGATCGCTCATGGTACAACCGGGCCGGGGTCGAGCACGTGATGGGTTTTTGCACTGACGACCAATACAGACGATTTCTCGATCTTGCGCCAATCGTCGAGCGAGAGTTGATCGTCGAGAATGGCATCATCTTGCGAAAGTATTTTCTGGATGTGAGCCAAGAGGAGCAGCGACGCCGCTTCGCCGCCAGGATCAAGGAGCCGATCAAGCACTGGAAGCTGAGCCCGATGGACACGGAGTCGGTGCGGCGCTGGTGGGATTACACAGCGGCCTATCAGCGCATGATCGAGGCGACACATAGGCCTGAAGCGCCGTGGCACATCGTGCCCGCTGACGATAAGCGTCGCGCCCGGTTGAACCTGATCCGGCACCTCCTCGACAGCATCCCCTACAAGAAGGTCAAAATCGACCTGCCGAAAATTCCCAAAGCGCAGCGTCGGCCGAAAGGTGCGATCGGAGAGTTAGGCGCAGGTGAGCTGATACCCAACCAATACTAAGCATCAGATCGTCGTCCTTGGTCACGCAAACTGTGGACAGCACGTGGCAAATGCGAATGATGGCTCCTCATTGGGGGAGAAGCTGACGTCGGTTTGGATCGAGCTGACGATCCGGATCGGTGTCCTTGGTCTTTTTCTTTATTGGTCGTATGTGCTGATCCGGCCCTTCATCACAATCGCCATCTGGAGCGTTGTGCTGACGGTCGCGCTTTATCCCATCTATGAGCGGATTGTTCGGTGCGTAGGCGGCCGGCGGCGATTGGCGGCCGTCCTGTTGACCACCTTGAGCTTTCTCATTGTGACCGGGCCTGCTGCCTGGCTCATTTTAGACCTGATCGATGGCATTCGGACTATGGCCGGGCGGATTGACGTCTCCAACTTGTCGCTCCCACCGCCCCCGCACAGGATCAAGGCCTGGCCGTTTATCGGGGATTCAATTTTTCAGTTCTGGGAGATCGCCTCGGCCAATCTTCGCGAGGCGCTGGCGAAAGTCGCGCCGCATCTCAAGCCGCTCGGCAACAGCTTGCTTTCCTCTGCGGCAGAGGCTGGCACCGGCGTCATAAAGTTCTTTCTCGCCCTCATCGTTGCCGCCTTCCTCTTTCCAGCCGCGCCCCCGCTGCTCGATGGCGTCATTGGCGTTTCGCGGCGGCTTGCCTCTGGGCGAGGCGAAGAGTTCGTCCGGCTCGCCGGCGCCACCATTCGGGCTGTGTCGCGAGGGGTGATTGCTATTTCTGTATTGCAGGCGTTTCTGGCTGCCGTAGGTCTAACGGTCGTCGGCATTCCCGGTACCAGCCTGATTGCGTCCGCGGTGTTGATCTTGGGAATTATTCAGATCGGTCCATCGATCGTTCTCATACCCGTCATTATTTGGAGCTGGACGGCGCTGGAGACGACGACGGCTGTGCTTGTTCACTGCATACATGATTCCCGTCAATCTGCTGGACAACATTCTCCGGCCTCTGGTCATGGGCCGGGGCCTACGCACGCCGAGGCTCGTTATTCTGATAGGAGTCATCGGTGGCGCCATTTCCTACGGCATTACCGGATTGTTTTTAGGCCCCATTGTCTTGGCAGTGATTTGGGAGTTGGCGGAAGCGTGGGTCCAGGAACGAAGTGACACTCAGGCAGCGTCGCAGCGCCCGCTGCGAAATCTTGAGCGGCAGAATTCAGACCTTTGACATTGTCGGGCTTTCTTGAGTGTCCGCCCAGGCCTTGTGGATCCGCGATGCGGGCTAACGCCAGCTCCTCAGGATAGCAGAAATGGCTATTGATATCTCGATCAAGCATGCTGAGCTCTCGATACAACGCGGCATGTCGATATGACGGCAATTTATGCAACAGATGTCTCGATCATGGCTCGCAAGCGTCGAGCCACCTGAAGGTTGTTCGACCCGCATCTGCGTATCTCGCTGAAGACGAGGTAGACGAAATCCTCCCAATTCGGCGTTCGGCAGATCACTCTCACATGCATGGACGCGTCCCGCAGCTCATCTGTGCGCAGGTGCCGCGATCCAACCACTCGAAGCATCTGCTGGAGCTGATCCAATGCGAGTACGGCAGTCGTCGGGTCGTTGATTGCCGGCGACAAAGCGCGAAGCGCAATGTCGATTACAATGCGAAAGGCAAACGTAGGATCCTGATCCAAAGTGCGCTCGGAGCCGAATACGATGCTGCCACGGAGCACCCGGTCGTCGACAGCTGCCGCTTCCCCATACAAATGAAATAGCGGTTCGCCCTGGCACACGAAATCGCCCACCTGAGGCACGAGCTCAATCGCGCCGTCGTAATCCACCGCCTCTGCAAACAGGTTGTCCAGACTGACGGCCAAAACAACTTGCGATGTCCCGGTGTGTTCAATGACCCGATTCGGAACATCCGGTCGTGTGAAGTGAATGTGCCTCGCTCGGGCCGAGACTTGGAGCAGGATAGACGCTGTCGATAACGTCGAGTCCGGCTCCAGAGACGCGCGTCAGGACACTGATTGGCCGGAGCATGCGAGCTGCATAGTCAATCAGGTAGAAAAATGCGGTGAATGACAAGATGCCGAAGAGGGCTGTCGAGGAATGCGACCGTCTGATGCACGGCCCCTTGCATTCGATCCATGGCGCCCAGTGCAAACAGAAGCGTAAAGACGAAGAACCCAACAGTGTACTTGACGACATTGTCACGCACCAAGGTCGTGGCGATAATTCGCGGAGTCAGCTGCCCACTGGCAACCTGAATGGCGACCAGCAGTGAGCTGAACGTAAAAACCACAAATGATAGATTGGCTGTGACGACAGTCTGAAACAGCGCTGTTGCTCCGGGAACGGCCAAATCCAGGAAACCCCAGCCGAGTCGGACGTCCAGCCAGTGCGAGAGGCGCGAAGCGAGCAATCCTGCTGGGATCGCAAGCAAGGGAAGCAACCAAAGCGAAGATCCCACATAGGTCTTAAATCGGTAATTGTGATTCCACTGAATGACTGCATGACGGTCGATTTTTAATGGTCGGCCGCTGGTCGATCGGCGAGCTGTTGCGTTTCCCTTGGACAAGGAGTGATGCCCCGTCAACTGCATTCATCGTGCGCGGTAGGAGATCAGGTATGCGGCCGCGGTCAAAAGTCACATAGCGAGGACGCAATCGCGACGATTTTATCTTCAATCGTCGACACTCATCCTGCGCATGGTTTGAATAAATTATACCTAGGTTCAAGTCGCAGTTGATTTTGCCCATTCAAACATCAACCAGTTGCCTTATTGGATTAAGACTTGCGGAGTTACAGGCTAAGGACCTCAGTCGGAAGAGTGGGCCTGTAAATACCTTGTACATTGAGGGCTGACTTTGTTCTCGTTTCGGACAGTCAGGTCGAAACTTGGGGCCGCTATTTTGGCGCGAATTATCTTTGTATGCATTTTTGGCATGCTCCCGGCGAGCGGCCGAACAAATACACCTCCAAAATCGATCCCAATTCTCAACCATGCCTATTGCGGTTTTGCAGATCTTGCCGGCGTCAAGGACGGCATCCGGATAGCCATCGATATGAGCTCCCGCAATACATGCCGGGAAGTTCTTGATCAAAATTATATTCTCGGTTCATCGTATCGGGGGAATTTAGAGAGTTTCATTCGCGAAAAATATCGTGGCCGTTCGATAGAGGCGATCGTTACCGCAGGACCCAAAACGTTGCGATTTGAACTGGAATTGCGTGCCAAGGATCAAGCCAAAACCGCGGTCTTTTCCGCTGCCGATCCGAAAAAATTGGATCAGCTCTCGTCGCTGCCTGCGGCGCTTAACGGGCGGACCGCTGACCTTCCGCTAGCGAGCCGGGCGACGGCCGCCGCCGCCCTGGTCCCAAGCCTCAAGCGAATGGCATTGGTTGGCGAACCGTTAGAGACTCAAGGCTTTCGAAAACGGACCGAGCTCGAGATTTCGCAAATCGCGGGCTTAGATTTCATCGACCTCACAGGGCCGCCATTGCGGGTGTTCGATTGGAGAGCTGTGCGACGATGGGGAGTATCCGAAGCGCAGTTGCCGCCGGACAGCGAATTCTTGTTTCGCGAGGCAGACACATGGGAACGATATCACTGGCAAATCGCGGTGATCGCGGCGGCCTTTTGCCTGCAGAGCGCATTGATCGCAGCATTGCTGCTCGAAGATCGCGCTCGCCGCGTGGCACAGTCACGATCTTTTCAACTCATGAGCGAGTTGGCGCGTCGGGAGCGGACTTCTGCGATGGGCGAGATGTCGGCAACGATTGCGCATGAGGTCAGGCAGCCGCTTGCGGCTATAGTCGCGTTTGGAACGGCCAGCTTACGTTGGCTATCGAATAAGCCCCCGGACCTCGATGAAGCAAAGAAGGCGCTTCAGAGTGTCGTCGATGAAAGCCACCGCGCGGGCGATGTCATACAAAACGTCCGCGCCATGTTTAACAATGACGTGACGCCGAAGGCGCCTGTCGAAGTCAGCAGCGTCGTTCGTAGGGTTCTCGAACTGGTCCAGGCTGAGATCAAGAAAAAACACATCCGGCTAATCTTCGAGATCACCGGAAAGCCGAACGCCATAGTGAAAGGGAGCGAAGTTCAATTGCAGCAGGTTCTCCTCAACGTCATTACGAACGCAATGGAGGCCGTCGATTCGACGATGGACCGCGAACGATCGTTGCGGGTGACATTGTACGCGCCGAGAGCCGGTGGTGAGGTGCGCATTGGCGTGGAAGATTCTGGCCCCGGTATCGATCAAGATAACTTCGACAATATCTTTAATCCGTTCTTTACAACAAAACGCGACGGGATGGGACTTGGCTTGTCAATTTGCCGATCAATAGTGGACGCTCACGGAGGAAAAATGACTGTAGCCAATAGCAACAGCAAGGGAGCTATCGTTCGAGATAGCCATTCCTCAATGCTAAGCGGTAGTCCAGTGACCAAGGCTAAGGCAGAGTGCGATCAACCAACTGTCTTCGTCATCGACGATGACGACGCACTGCGCAACGGGCTTATCAGTCTATTTCGATCGATAGGTATGCAGGTTAAGGCGTTTGGATCGGTCAAAGACTTTCAGCTGGGCAAAACGCAGGACACACCTGGTTGTCTGGTTTTGGATGTCAGATTACCGGGTAAGAGCGGCCTAGACCTTCAAGCTGAGCTTAATCAGACCGATTTCCAAATGCCGATCATTTTTATTTCCGGGCATGCTGATGTACCGATGTCGGTTAGAGCAATCAAGGCGGGCGCCGTCGAATTTTTGGTCAAGCCGTTTCGCGAGCAAGAACTATTGGACGCCGTGCGGAACGGCTTTGAGCGAGATCAGGAGAGACGCGAAAAGCACAAGTTATATCAGGAACTGCGGATGCGCTCGGAGGCGCTCACGCCCCGCGAACAGGAACTGTTTGGATTTGTTGTAAAGGGTCTTATGAACAAGCAGATCGCCGGCGAAATGGGCATCAGCTTGATAACGGTAAAGGTGCACCGTGGAAACGTCATGCAAAAGATGCGCGCCAGGTCGCTTGCGGAATTGGTACGGATGGCGGACACCCTAGGCTTGGCAAAAGCGGGGCCATAGAAATGGCGTACGCTGGGCGCAGTCGAAGCGAAGCGTGCCTTGCGTTGAAACAATTCGTTTCGTTGCCGTTGAGCGCCTCCCTGAGTTGTAGATACTCTACCGTTCATCGACAATCGGGCAGCTCCCTACCTGGGTCTGCGCTGCTCATATCCATTTGAGTAGCCGGCTCATACCTATGACCGATATGGCGGTTGCGGCACATGGGGTCTTCTGGTCCTGGCGAACTGTGCGTCGTCTGGACGTAATTCGCCAACGGCAACATGTCTCAGTCGGCTAATGACCGACCAGGCAATTGCACTGAGGCCGGCCTTGCAGGATCCGATCCACCAATTTCAGATCGTCGAACTATTTCCTGTAATGAAGGTGGGGTTGTTCGATCTGCAATTCACGAATTCCGCATTCTTTATGCTGCTCTGTGTTGCTCTGACCGGGCTACTTCTGTTCGGAGCAACTGCAAGGCGCGAACTCGCACCCAGCCGACTGCAGTCGATTGCCGAATTGTCCTATGAGTTCGTCGCTAAGACCATTCGTGACACGGCCGGCGAAGACGGTATGAAATTCTTCCCCTTGGTATTTTCTCTTTTCATATTCATTCTATTTGCAAATGTGGTGGGACTTGCTCCCTACGCATTCACGGTGACGACGCATATCATTGTCACTTCCGCGCTGGCGCTCCTCGTGTTTCTCACGGTGATTATCTGCGGTCTTTACACGCATGGCCTGCGATGGTTTCGGCTGTTCGTTCCGAGCGGCGTACCGGTCTACATTCTACCCCTCATCGTCTTTATTGAGGTGCTCTCGTTCCTTTCGCGTCCGATTTCACATAGTGTCCGGCTCTTCGCCAACATGTTGGCCGGCCATATCACGCTCAAGGTATTTGCCGGATTCGTGACCATGCTGAGCGGTCTTGGCCTTCTCGGCTGGCTTGGCGCGCTTCTGCCTCTGTCCCTCACAGTGGCGCTGACCGCACTCGAGTGTCTCGTGGCCTTTCTGCAGGCCTATGTCTTTCGCAATTTTGACGTGCATTTACATCAACGACGCACTGCACCCAGGTCACTGACAACCCGATAACCAACCAACATGAGGAGATCTCGTCATGGACCCTACTGCGGCAAAATACATCGGAGCTGGAATTGCCTGCATCGGCATGGGCGGGGCCGGGGCGGGAGTCGGTATTATCTTCGGAAATTATCTCGCGGCGGCCCTGAGAAACCCTTCGGCTGCACAGGGCCAGTTCGGCAATTTGATCTTCGGATTTGCGGTAACCGAAGCGCTTGGCATCTTCTCGTTATTGGTTGCTCTCCTGCTGCTGTTTGCGTTGTGAATCCCACGTCAGATCGCTGGCGGCCGGCATAAGCGGAATGGGTCATGGCCAACGAACTTAGCAGCCATACGGAGGTGCCGGTCCGAGCCGGTGCGTTTCCACCATTCCAAACGGATACCTTCGTTTCACAATTAGTCTGGCTCTCCGTTAGTTTCGCTCTCCTGTATGCCGTGGTGGCCAAATTCGGCTTGGCACGCGTTGGCGCGATACTCGAAAAACGGCGAACGCATATCTGCTGATGATTTCGCCGAGGCTGACCGGCATAAGATCGAATCCCATCGTTTAATGGAGGCCTACGACAGCGCGCTTGGTCGTGCGCGAAGCCAGGCGGATGTCCTGATCAGAAGAACTCATCAAAAAGTCAAATTTGAAGCAACGCGGGAGCGGGACAGGTTTCAGAAGGATGTGAAGAAGCAGTTGATCGAGGCAGATGGCGCCATCGGTAAGGCGAAACAAATCGCTACCACCAACATACGCACGATCACTGTAGAAATTGCATCCGACGTTGTGGCTCAGCTCGTTGGCAGAACGCCAGAAAAGGATGTTGTCTTGGACGCCGTGGATGACGTCCTGAAGCGACGAGGGTAGCTATGCCGATCGAGGCCGAATTCTGGGTTGCGGTCGCATTCGTGATCTTTCTAGGCGTCCTCGGTCGTGTCGGTGTTCATCGAAAGGTGCTCGATGCACTTGATCGGCGGAGAACCGCAATCGAACGAGAGCTCGACGAGGCGCGCGCCATCAGGCAGGAAGCGGAGGCGGTGCTGTGTGATGCTCAGCGCAAACGGCGAGAGGCGGCGAGCGAAATTGATCAGCTTATCGACGATGCGCGCGCCCAGGCGCGGCGCTTCATCGGGGAGGCCAAGTCCGGAACAGAAGAGTTCGTGCGCCGTGGGATCCGACTTGCAGAAGCCAAGATAGCCCAGGCGGAGCGGCAGGCCGTCGCCGACATCCGCGCGATGATTTCGGAGATAGCCGTTTCGGCCGCAGAAAAGGTATTGGTTCACTCCGTCAACGGAGAGGTGGCGGAGCATAGTTTTCGTCGCGGCATAGAGGCTTTGAAAGCGAATTTGGGCAACAGCTCCTAGATGATTGGGGTGTGTCAGTGACCGGTCAGTCGCCCATTGCAAGCGAAGACACCACCGTTTCCGGCATGGCGGGCCGCTATGCGCGCGCGCTGTTCGAGCTCGCGCTCGATGCCAAATCCGTCGATGCGGTGAAGACCGACATCGACAAATTCGCCGCCATGATCGCCGACAGCGACGACCTGCGGCGGCTGGTTCGCAGTCCCGTGTTCGGCGCCGAAGAGCGCAGCAAGGCGCTCGCCGCGGTGCTGGCCAAGGCCGAGATCGGCGGGCTTGCCTCGAACTTCCTGATGTTCGTGACGGCGAACCGGCGGCTGTTCTCGGTCGAGGCCATGATCCGCGATTTCCGGAAGCTCGTCGCCAAGTGGAAGGGCGAAGTGACCGCCGAGGTGACCGCTGCCGAGACATTGTCGGATGCGCGTCTCAACGAGATCAAGGATGCGCTGAAATCGATCACCGGCGAGAAGTCGGTCGATCTTCACGTCAAGATCGATCCGGCGATCATCGGCGGGCTGATGGTCAAGCTCGGCTCCCGCATGGTCGACAGTTCGCTCCGCACCAAGCTCAATGCGATCAAGCACGCGATGAAAGAGGCAGGCTGATGGATATCCGCGCCGCAGAAATCACAGCGATCCTGAAGGACCAGATCAAGAATTTCGGCCAGGAGGCCGAGGTCACCGAAGTCGGCCAGGTGCTGTCGGTCGGCGACGGCATCGCCCGCGTCTACGGCCTCGACAACGTCCAGGCCGGCGAGATGGTCGAGTTCGAGAACGGCGTCCGCGGCATGGCGCTGAACCTCGAAATCGACAACGTCGGCATCGTCATCTTCGGCAACGATCGCGAGATCAAGGAAGGCCAGACCGTCAAGCGCACCCGCGCCATCGTCGACGTGCCGGTCGGCAAGGGCCTGCTCGGCCGCGTGGTCGACGCGCTCGGCAATCCGATCGACGGCAAGGGCCCGATCAAGGCCGACAAGCGCATGCGCGTCGACGTCAAGGCGCCCGGCATCATCCCGCGCAAATCCGTGCACGAGCCGATGGCGACCGGCTTGAAGGCGATCGACTCTCTGATCCCGATCGGCCGCGGCCAGCGCGAGCTGATCATCGGCGACCGCCAGACCGGCAAGACCGCGATCGCGCTCGACACCATCCTCAACCAGAAATCGCTCAACGCGCAGACCGACGAGAAGATCAAGCTGTACTGCGTCTATGTCGCGATCGGGCAGAAGCGCTCCACCGTCGCGCAATTCGTCAAGGTGCTCGAAGAGCAAGGCGCGATGGAATACTCCATCGTCGTCGCAGCGACCGCGTCCGATCCGGCGCCGATGCAGTTCCTGGCGCCGTTCGCCGGCTGCACCATGGGCGAATACTTTCGCGATGGCGGCATGCACGCCGTCATCATCTACGACGATCTGTCGAAGCAGGCCGTCGCCTACCGCCAGATGTCGCTGCTGCTGCGCCGCCCGCCGGGCCGCGAGGCCTATCCGGGCGACGTGTTCTATCTGCATTCGCGCCTGCTTGAGCGCGCCGCCAAGATGGGCGATGCCGCAGGCGCCGGTTCGCTCACCGCGCTGCCGGTGATCGAGACCCAGGCCAACGACGTGTCGGCCTACATTCCAACCAACGTGATTTCCATCACCGACGGCCAGATCTTCCTGGAGACCGATCTGTTCTACCAGGGCATCCGTCCGGCGGTGAACGTCGGCCTCTCGGTGTCGCGCGTCGGCTCCGCCGCGCAAACCAAGGCGATGAAAAAGGTCGCCGGCAAGATCAAGGGCGAGCTCGCGCAGTACCGCGAGATGGCGGCGTTTGCGCAGTTCGGCTCCGACCTCGACGCCACCACGCAGCGCCTGCTCAACCGCGGCGCCCGCCTCACCGAGCTCTTGAAGCAGCAGCAGTTCTCGCCGCTGAAGATGGAAGAGCAGGTCGTGGTGATCTATGCCGGCGTCAACGGCTACCTCGATCCGATCCCGGTCAACCGGGTGCGCGCGTTCGAGGAGGGCCTGCTTTCGCTGGTGCGGAGCAAGAACCCCGACATCCTCGACGACGTCCGCAAGACCAACGACCTGACCGACGCCACCGCGGCCAAGCTCAAGTCCGCGGTGGACGGCTACGCCAAGACTTTCGCGTAACAAACCTTCGCCTAAAGGATCACGCCCGGCCAATGGCTTCCCTCAAGGACATGCGGGTCCGCATCGCCTCGACCAAGGCGACGCAGAAGATCACCAAGGCCATGCAGATGGTGGCGGCGTCGAAGCTGCGCCGTGCCCAGGCTGCGGCCGAGGCCGCGCGGCCCTACGCCGAGCGGATGGAAAAGACGCTCGGCAATATCGCGGCGACCGTAACCGACATCAACTCCGCGCCGCGGCTGCTGGCCGGCACTGGGGCGGACCAGACCCATCTGCTGATCGTCTGCACCGCCGAGCGCGGCCTGTGCGGCGCGTTCAACTCCTCGATCGTCCGGCTCGCCCGCGAGCGGATCAATGCGCTGACCGCCGCCGGCAAGACCGTGAAGATTCTCTGCGTCGGGCGCAAGGGCGCCGACCAGCTGCGCCGCCAATATGCCTCGCAGATCATCGAGGTGATCGAGCTGCGCGTGAAGACGCTGGGCTTCGAGCACGCCGAGCAAGTCAGCAAGAAGATCATCGAGCTTTACGAGGCCGGCCAGTTCGACGTCGCCACCTTGTTCTTCTCGCGCTTCAAGTCGGTGATCTCGCAAATCCCGACCGCGCTGCAGATCATCCCGCCGGTTTTCGAGGCCGTGGCCGAGAGCGCGCCGTCGGCGGTCTATGAATATGAGCCGGATGAGCTCGACATCCTGACCGAGCTGCTGCCGCGCAACATTGCGGTGCAGGTGTTCCGCGCCATCCTGGAAAACGCGGCGTCCGAGCAGGGCGCGCGCATGTCGGCGATGGACAACGCCACCCGCAACGCTGGCGAAATGATCCGCAAGCAGACCATCACCTACAACCGCACCCGCCAGGGAATGATCACCAAGGAGCTGATCGAGATCATCTCCGGCGCCGAAGCGCTTTAATTCGAGATAACGAGGACACCATGGCCACCACGCCCAACGCAGTCGGACAAATCACCCAGGTCATCGGCGCCGTCGTCGACGTGCAGTTCGAAGATCACCTGCCGGCGATCCTGAACGCGCTCGAGACCACGAACGGCGGCAACCGCCTGGTGCTCGAGGTCGCGCAGCACCTCGGCGAGAACACGGTCCGGACCGTCGCGATGGACATCTCCGAGGGCCTCGTCCGCGGCCAGGAGTGCACCGACACCGGCGAGCCGATCTCGGTGCCGGTCGGCGAAGAAACGCTCGGCCGCATCATCAACGTGGTCGGCGACCCGGTCGACGAGGCCGGTCCGGTCAAATCCACGACACGCCGCGCCATCCACCAGGATGCGCCGCTCTACACCGACCAGTCGACCGAAGCGGAAATCCTGGTCACCGGCATCAAGGTCGTCGATCTGCTGGCGCCCTACGCCAAGGGCGGCAAGATCGGCCTGTTCGGCGGCGCCGGCGTCGGCAAGACCGTGCTGATCATGGAGCTGATCAACAACGTCGCGCGCGCACACGGCGGCTATTCGGTGTTCGCCGGCGTCGGCGAGCGCACCCGCGAGGGCAACGACCTCTATCACGAGATGATCGAGTCCGGCGTCAACAAGGACCCGAAGAAGAACAACGGCTCGACCGCCGGCTCCAAGTGCGCGCTGGTGTACGGCCAGATGAACGAGCCGCCGGGCGCGCGCGCCCGCGTCGGTCTGTCCGGGCTGACCGTCGCCGAGCACTTCCGCGACCAAGGCATGGACGTGCTGTTCTTCGTCGACAACATTTTCCGCTTCACCCAGGCCGGCTCGGAAGTGTCGGCGCTGCTCGGCCGCATCCCCTCGGCGGTGGGCTATCAGCCGACGCTCGCCACCGACATGGGCGCGCTGCAGGAGCGCATCACCACCACGCACAAGGGTTCGGTCACCTCGGTGCAAGCGATTTACGTGCCGGCCGACGACTTGACCGATCCGGCGCCGGCCACATCCTTCGCGCACTTGGATGCGACCACCGTGCTGTCCCGCGACATCGCCGCCAAGGGCATCTATCCGGCGGTCGACCCGCTCGACTAGCACCTCGCGCATGCTGTCGCCGCTGATCGTCGGCGAGGAGCACTACAACATCGCCCGCCAGGTGCAGCAGGTGTTGCAGCGCTACAAGGCACTGCAGGACATCATCGCCATCCTCGGGATGGACGAGTTGTCCGAAGAGGACAAGCTCGCGGTGTCGCGCGCCCGCAAGATCGAGCGCTTCCTATCGCAGCCGTTCTTCGTCGCCGAGGTGTTCACCGGCTC
Organism: uncultured Alphaproteobacteria bacterium; assembly: GCA_963785665.1. GTDB lineage: Bacteria > Pseudomonadota > Alphaproteobacteria > Rhizobiales > Xanthobacteraceae > Z2-YC6860. The sequence continues at coordinate 58,535 of CAWAWF010000001.1, read as the reverse complement.
GCCCGGCAAGCTGGTCGACCTTGCCGACACGCTGAAGGGATTCAAGGGCCTGGTCGAAGGCAAGTACGACAATCTGCCAGAGGCCGCGTTCTACATGGTCGGCACCATCGAAGAGGCGATCGAGAAGGGCAAGAAGCTCGCCGCGGAAGCGGCGTAGCTCGCGTCAGGACATAGCGCATGGCCACCTTCCACTTCGAACTTGTTTCGCCGGACAAAATCTCGTTCTCGGGCGAGGTCGATCAGGTCGATGTGCCCGGCGCCGAGGGCGACTTCGGCGTGCTGGCGGGACACGCCCCGATGATCTCGCTCATTCGTCCCGGCGTGATGAAGGTCACTGTCGCCGGCGAAACCACCGAGATCGTCGTGCTCGGCGGCTTCGCCGAGGTCGGTCCCGATGGGCTGACCGTGCTCGCCGATGTTGCGACCTCGGTCGAAGACCTCGATCGCGCCTCGCTGCAGCAGCAGATCGGAAAGATGGAGCAGGACATCAAGGAAATGTCCCAAGGCTCGGGGCTCGACAAGGCGATTGCCCGGCTCGATCACTTCAAGGCGCTGGATCTGCACCTGCAAGGCACCGCGATGCATTGACCGGACAATCCGTAATCGGACTGAAAATACGGTCGGCTCGGGAACCATGCACTTTGACGATCAGGATGAGGGCTTTGCGGCTAGCTTCCGAGCCGCCGTTTCAATGCACGTTTTGCCCGCACTCGATCAATGTGAGGACCGATCAATGATTTGAATGCGAAGCTGATTTGGCGGTATTCCTCTTCGCAACCTTCGGCTCGGGCCCGCGGCAGATAATTCTGCTCTACGATATCCGAAAACAGCTTCGGATCGGCACCATAAGCCACACATAAAACGTTGTAGAAACGCTGAGCCGGAATGCCGTGCTCGTCCGAAAATTTGTTTAGCGCGAGCGTGACCTCAGTTCCAGGCATGTCGATCTTATATTGATAAGCCGATCCCAGGATCAGGCTCCTGGCCCTGACCTTGTCCTTTTGCAGCATGATGTACGCGGAAAATTGATCAGCCGCGTCCTCCTCGCGGCCAAATATGGGAATCTCCAGCATATCGAAGGTCGCATGGCCCGCCTCGTGCAAGAAGACGTCAAGCAGCGAGCCTGCGATCACGTCCTCCCTGGTCACGCCAGTTGGGACCTCGCGCTCGGGAGCATTCTTGAGGATGTCGGCGACGAATTCATAGCATACCGTGATGTCGTCATCGCCATACCACGCATTCGAGACGCCGTCGCATCCCGCGAGCTTAAGAGTCAGCGGTCGAGGATAGCGGATCGGGAGCAGCAATTCCCGAACATATTCGAGGACGCGCAACTCCTTTGATCGCTCGTAGATAGACCGATGTGCCGAATTTGATGGCCCTACATATTGGATGCGTACACGATTCGCTGCGGATGTAGTCGCCGCGGCATCACTGAAGTCAGCCGAACCGGCAAGGCAGATAACAGTTAGGGCAGCGACGATCACGGCAGTCCTTCCTTCCGCACTTTCGGACTTTGACGAGGGCTGCTGGCAGGTCTTGTTCGGCAAGTGTGCCTCCGTAGCGGTGCTGGCTGGAGATTCAATCATCCAATCTGGAGCGATTGACTTCACAGTGCGGCAGTGAAGGCGTTCCTAATGCTATACTGAAGGGGAGGGGCGCTCGTCGTTTGTAACTTGCGAGGTGACTGAAATAAGCACTCCGGGGCTCCTCGCCGACATTCGGTCACCGCCCCTTAAACCTAGGTGCAATTCCTCCTGAACTTACCTTGATGGCATTTCGATATCTCCCACCCGATGGGAAGAATCGACATCTGATAGGCGTTCACAGGAGGAAACGAATGGCCCGCAGCTTAAATCGAAATGCAATTGCCTTGTCGTGTGCGATGTTGTTGGCGCTCCAAGGCATTGCCTCTGCCCAACAGGCCAAGAAGCTCTCGTATGAGCAAGCCTGGGCACAATGCAAGCAGGAGATTACCAAGAACGTCCCAGCCGAGGCCGCAAACACCGCGGGGCGGTACGCAGCAGGCGGTTCCTGCATGCACAAATACGGATATCGATTGAAAAAATCGACGTCGCTTTAAGGACAAGTCTTCGACTTGCCACGAGGGCCATTCTGACGGTTTCGTTCCGTGCGCGGGGCCAGGATTCGTCTCGGCCTCGCGTCGACACTCAGCGAAATATCGGCAGCATCACGGAGAATCCACATGTCAATGCCCGCGCTCGCGAAGAAGCATGCGTCCGATGATTGCTGGCGCGACTTCAATCCGGGCAGTTGGTGCAACGCCATTGATGTCCGTGATTTTATAATTCGCAATGTCACGCCATATGCCGGAAATGAAGAATTCCTGGCGTCGGCGTCAAGACGCACCAAAGCAGTGTGGGCAAAGCTTCAGCCGTTTTTGAAGGCAGAGCAAAAGAGAGGCGTCCTCGACGTTGATGCGAAAGCGCCGTCGACCCTGCTGGCGCACAAGGCTGGTTACATCGATCGCGACAATGAAGTGATCGTTGGATTGCAGACGGACCAGCCGTTCAAGCGCGCGATCTTTCCGTTCGGCGGACTGCGAATGGTGGAGGCCGGATTAAAGGCGGCCGGATTTGAAGCTGACCCGCAGGTTCATGAGGCCTTTACGAAATATCGGAAGTCCCACAATGACGGCGTGTTCGACGCATACACGCCAGAAATCATGCGCTGCCGCAAATCCGGAATCATTACCGGATCTGCCCGACGCCTATGGCCGCGGCCGCATTATCGGCGACTATCGCCGCGTCGCGCTTTACGGGGTCGATCGCCTCATTGAGGTCAAGCAGCAGGAACGCACACAGATCGATGACATGTGGCCGATCCGATGAAGTCATCCGCATCCGCGAGGAGTTGTCCGACCAGATTCGAGCACTGAACGATCTTGCGGCGATGGCGAAGCTCTACAACTGCGACATCAGCCGTCCGGCGGTCGACGCGCACGAGGCGGTGCAGTGGACGTATTTGGCCTATCTGGGCGCGATCAAGGAGGCCAACGGCGCGGCGATGTCGATCGGGCGTATCTCCAGCTTCCTCGACATATTCATCGAGCGCGATCTCAAGGAAGGGACATTGGATGAGACTGGGGCGCAGGAACTCTGGGATCAGTTGGTGCAGAAGCTGCGGATCGTGCGTTTCCTTCGGACCCCGGAGTATGACGCGCTGTTCAGTGGGGACCCGTACTGGGCGACCGAATGCATCGGCGGCGTCGATCTGAATGGCCGGCCGCTGGTCACCAAAAGCAGCTATCGGATGCTCCACACGCTGACAAATCTAGGGCCGGCGCCGGAACCGAACATCACGGTTCTGTGGTCGAAATTCATGCCCGAGAATTTCAAGCGCTATTGCATCAAAGTCAGCAAGGAGACGTCGTCGCTGCAATACGAGAACGACGATTTGATGCGGCCATATTGGGGCGATGACTACGCCATCGCCTGCTGCGTGTCGGCGATGAAGCTTGGCAAGCAGATGCAGTTTTTTGGCGCCCGCGTAAACCTCGCAAAGGCGATGCTCTATGCCATTAACGGCGGACGAGACGAGATCTCCGGTGACCAGATCGCGCCGGCATCGCCCGCGATCATGAGCGATGTACTCGATTATGAAGAGGTCATGGCAAAATTCGACGGCACGATGGAGTGGCTTGCACGGACCTACGTGCACGCCATGAATTGCATCCATTATATGCACGACAAGTATTTCTATGAGCGCCTCGAAATGGCGCTGCATGACCGCGACATCCTACGGACCATGGCCTTTGGAATCGCCGGACTGTCGGTGGTGGCGGACAGCCTGGCGGCAATCAAATACGCCAAGGTTCATGTGATTCGCGACAAGACCGGCCTAGCCGTCGACTATCGCATCGACCTCAACGGAGCCAACGCCGTTCCCCAGTTCGGCAACAACGACGACCGGGTGGACAGCATCGCCGCAGAAATCGTCACGGAGTTTATGCAAAAGCTCCGCAAACACCCGACCTACCGCAACGCGACCCACACCCAGAGCGTGCTGACGATCACATCGAACGTGGTTTACGGGAAGGCGACGGGCAATACACCTGACGGCCGCCGCAAGGGTGAACCGTTCGGGCCTGGCGCCAATCCGATGCACGGCCGTGATAGTCACGGCTGGCTTGCCTCATGTCTGTCCGTTGCAAAACTCCCCTACAAGGATGCGCAGGACGGTATCAGCTATACCGTCTCCGTTGCGCCCCAGAAGGCGCACCTGTCCGACGACGAGCTGGTCGATGCCGCGACCAAAGCCATGGACATGTATTTCGAACGGGGCGGCTTCCACATGAACTTGAACGTCCTCGACCGGGACACCCTCGAAGACGCGATGAAAAATCCGGACAAATACCCTCAACTCACGATTCGGGTATCGGGATATGCAGTCAACTTCGTCCGCCTGACACCGGAACAACAACGCGACGTTATTAGCCGGACATTCCACGGCAAGATTTGACGGGGAGGCGGGTGCAACATGTCGCAATTGGGCGATCTTGCGGCCGGCAGCCGACATGACTTGCGTGTCGGTGTGTCTCCCGGTGCGCCGGAGGAAGCCGATTACCTTGACGATGACGAAGGCACCTTAGGCTACGTCCATTCATACGAGACGTCATCGAGATACGATGGACCCGGCTTGCGGCTGGTGCTGTTCTTGTCCGGCTGCCTGCTCCGCTGCTCCTACTGCCACAATCCCGACACCTGGCATTTGAAGGACGGCACGCTCGTTTGTTCCAAGCAAGTCATCGATCGTCTTTCTCAATTTGCCCCGGTGCTCCGTTCGCTGGGCGGGCTGACCATCTCAGGCGGAGAGCCGATGGTGCAGCTCGCATTTACGCAACGCATCTTGAGTGCCGCTAAGGAGATGGGGCTTCATACGGCGATCGAAACGTCCGGCTTTCTCGGCGCCCGCGCAGACGATGACTTCCTGTCCTATCTCGATCTGGCTTTGCTCGACATCAAGAGCGGCGACCCTGATATCTACCGCGTGGCGACCGGACGTGATCTGGCTCCAACGTTGCGTTTCGCGGAGCGGTTGGCCGCAATGGATAAGCCGACCTGGGTGCGCTTCACGCTGGTGCCGGGTCTGACCGACGATCCCGCCAACGTCGAGAAGGTAGCCCGGTTCGTTGCTCCCATGAAAAATGTCGAGTGGGTCGAGGTCCAGCCGTTCCATCAGCTCGGTGAGTTCAAGTGGAAGGCGATGAATTTTGATTACAAGCACGTCGATACTCAGCCAGCAACTCCGGATCTCGTTAGTCGGGTAATCGACCAATTCCGCGCCGCGGGCTGCCGCGCGCGATAAAGAACGCCAAACGGAGGAAATTCAGCATGTTCGACCTCGCTCAGAGTATCATCGGGTCGCAGCCGATCCTCGCATTGTTCCTCGCCATTGGCGTCGGTTATCTGGTCGGCCAGATCAACCTCGGCGGGTTCTCGCTCGGAGTCGGCGCGGTCCTGTTCGTCGGGCTGGCGATTGGAGCGTTTGCACCGAAATCCTCGATTACCGGACCGATTGGCCTTACCGGACTGATCATGTTTCTCTACGGCATAGGAATCCTTTATGGCCGACAGTTCTTCGAAGGAGTTACCGGAGCGGCTGGCCGCAAATACAATCTCCTGGCGTTCATCGCCTGCATCGCCGGACTTGCCGTCGCCCTCGGCCTTGGCAAAATATTCGATATCAAGATCGGCCACACGCTAGGCATCTATGCCGGTTCGATGACCAGCACGGCCACGCTGCAAGCCGCGCTAGATGTCATGAAAAACACCGACGCATCGATCGGCTATTCGATTGCTTATCCCTTCGGTGTGATCGGTCCGATCTTGTGCATATATTTCATGACGCGCCGCGTGCAGCCAAAATTTCCGCCGAAGGCGCAGCGCTTTCACATGGGCGAGATTACGCTCGCTCCGGACTATGTCGGACGTACCCTCGAGGGTCTTAGCTTCGATCTGCCGGATGGCGTACAGGTCACCATGGTTCGTAAGGGCGATCAGAACATCGTACCCGCGGCCGATTTGACGTTCGCCTCCGGCGACGGCGTCATGATCGTGGCGGACCGCGAGGAGGCAATCGCCGAAGCCGTGGCAAAAATTGGAAGGCTGGAGGCAGGCCGTATTGTCAAAGATCGTTCGACGCTCGACTACATCCGCGTATTCGTCGGCAAAGCCGGTCTGGTCGGGATTCCGCTCGCGAGGCTGCCGATGCCAGCTGGATTTCCAGCTCATTTGCTGCATGTTCGTCGCTACGACATGGACGTCGTTCCGACACCTAACTTGACCCTTGAATTTGGCGACCGCGTCGGCGTCCTGATGCCTCCCAACCGCAAGGAGGAGGTCAGGAAGCACTTTGGCGACACTGTGAAGGCCACGGCGGAATTCAGCTATGTCTCGCTCGGCCTTGGGATGGTGCTCGGGCTTTTGATCGGGCTCATTCCGATTCCGATTCCGGGTATCGGTGTAGTCACGCTCGGCATCGCCGGCGGCCCGTTGTTTGCGGCGCTCGTTCTGGGACGATTGCGCCGGACTGGACCTTTACTTTGGGTAATGCCGCTCCCCGCCAATATCGTGCTGCGAAACTACGGGTTGGCAATGTTCCTCGCCGCCGTGGGCATCAATGCGGGGCAACCGTTTGTCCGCACCGTGTCCGAGACCGGATTTACAATGCTCTTCATCGGGATTGCCGTTCTGCTGACGACGGTGATCATTGTCTTGCTGGTTGGCCACTACCTGATGAAGATTCCTTACGACGACTTGGTCGGGGTTGCATCGGGTGCGACCGGAAACCCGGCCATTCTGGTCTATTCGACCCGGATGGCTCCTACCGACCGCCCCGATATCGGCTACGCCATGATCTTCCCGTCTATGACAATGGTGAAGGTCATAGCCGTGCAGATTGTCGGACTCATGGCCTTGGCGCCAAGTTAATTGCTGCACGATCCGGCACGCGAGTGCCTTGCGCTCGTGTGCTGAACTGGATGGTGACCAATGAATGACAACCCATCCGAACCGGCCGAATTCCTGTCGCCTCAGGTCGTGACGTTCGACGCTATCATGCCGGCGGACATGGCCATTCGTGCCGAAAAAGCCGGTGTCCAGCGAGCGTCAAACGATCTGCTGATGTCTCTGGTGCTGAGCGTTTTGGCAGGAGCCTTCGTTTCTTTCGGCGCCGTGTTTGCGACGACTGTCAGTGCCGGTCACATCGCCATTACGCCGGCTGAAGGCGCTATGTTTTCCGTAGCGATGCCTTATGGGGTGGTGCGCCTTCTCACCGGCTTAGCCTTTTCTTTGGGTCTGGTGCTGGTTGTGATTGCTGGCGCGGAACTATTCACCGGAAACAATCTCATTATTATGGCCTGGGCAAGCGGGAAGGTGACGACCCAGGCGCTGTTGCGTAATTGGGTGATCGTATTCGCAGGAAATGCGGCAGGAGCATTGCTGACTGCTGCGCTGATGTTCGCAACCACCCAGTACACATTCGGGGACGGTGCCGTCGGTTTGGCGGCTCTGAAAACGGCAAACGCCAAGGCATCACTGGCGTTTGTTCCGGCCGTGACGCTCGGAATCATGTGCAACGCGCTGGTGTGTCTGGGCGTCTGGATGTGTTACAGTGCGCGAACAACAGTAGGCAAGATCTTTGCGATTGTGCCGCCGGTTTCAGCCTTCGTCGCGGCGGGGTTTGAGCACAGCATCGCTAACATTTATTTCATCCCGTTGGCGCTGTTCATAAAGGCGGGCGCAACCGAGCCGTTCTGGCTTTCGATCGGCAAGACGGCAGGAGATTTCCCGGGCTCTGAAATGGGGGAACTTCCTGTTGGGCAACCTTCTTCCGGTCACCATTGGCAATATCATCGGAGGCGCGGGAATGGTCGCTGCGACTTATTGGTTTGTCTATCTGCGAAAGAGCAAGCTCGTCGGCCGTTGTACTTCGACGTAGAAGGCTCCGTCGCGCAAGTAGAAGCCAATCTCGGAAACCGGCCGATCAGGCATCTAAACTCCTGGATAGGATCGGTTGCTCCTTCCGACAGGCCATACCTACATTCGTACAATAGAGCAAAAGACTGCGCACTCTTAGTTTCGTCCTATCGAACCGATAGGGGGAGATGGGCGTGCACACGATCATCCTGGCCAGCGCGCTGGCAAGCCTCACGTTTTACGAGGTCGTCGTTTTCGACGATCGCATCCCGAAGAACGAACTGAATGTGCTTCAACGCGCGTTGAAGGGAGATCGTCTTCCTGCGGGACCGGCTTGCTTGCCGGCGGACCTCACCAGCTGCGTACGTAAGCAGCGGCCGGCGGCCGATCATCCTCCACAGGCGCGCGAGATGCGGATCGCCGCTCGCCCGCTCTTTGGCGACGCTGGCAGCGATTGAAAGCACGGAAACGCGAACCGGGTCGTCCCCCCACCCCCTCCCCAGACCAGGCTCGCGCGCGGCTGGCTCTTCCCCAGGGGCCAGCCGCACTTTTTTCACGTCGCCCGGAAACGTCGCCCCGAGCGTTTCCAACCATCGGATATCTGCACGGCCTTCGGTTGAGGATTGTAGGCTGCGTCAGGAATTCTCATGAGCGCTTTTCGCGAGAGGCAGGACGAGTCGAAACACTGCGCCTCCAGTGACGTGGTTGTCTGCCCAAATCCGTCCATTGTGAGCTTCAATAATAGTCCGAGCGATGGATAGTCCCATACCCATGCCTTCCGGCTTTGTGCTGAAAAACGGGTTGAAAATGTTCTTCAAATTATCCTCAGAAAGTCCGGGTCCGAAATCTGAAATTGACACTTCCGCAAATCCATCGCTCCGCCATGCAGTACGACCGATGATCTTGCGTCGATCGTTAGGTGCGCCGGCTGTGGCGTCCATGCCATTTATGATCAGATTGATAATGACCTGCTGAAGCTGGACTCGATCCCCTGTGATAGCCAGCAGCTGTGAAGTTGGTCGGTTGATAAGGATGACGTTGCGCAGGTTGGCTTGGGTCGAGACAAATTCGAAAACCTCTCGCACCACGTCATTGAGCTCAAGGCTCTTCACCTCGGTGGGCACTTTTCTTAAGATACGTCGCACGCGTCGGATGACATCAGCTGCTCGATGATTGTCGCGCTTGATATCGGCCAGAATCTCCTTGAAGCCGTTCATGTCTGGCGGTCGGGAATTGGCCATCATCTCCATGGCTTCGGTATTGGCTAGGATAGCGCCAAGTGGTTGGCTGAGTTCGTGTGCCAGCGTTATCGACATCTCGCCCATGGTCGCATGCCGATTCATATGCGCGAGCTCGGACATGCGCTGGCGCGCTTCCACTTCTGCCTTGCGGCGGCGGCGATCTTCACGAACTAGCGCCAGGATAAGCGCCGTTTGCACGACTAGCACCGTAATAATCAAGACCAGCCACCACGAGTATTGCTGCCATAGCGCGGGTTCGCGGAACCGAATCTCGCTTCCAGGCGGTAGGTTTGTCTCGCTGATGTTCCAGCGCTGCAGCTCCCTCCAGTCATATTTCGGCGTTGCAAATCCGAGTGGGGGAGTCTTGATCTCCCCGGGCTTCTCACCGCCGAGGATACGAATGGCAACTTCGGCTGTCCGCTGACTTAGCTGCAGGACCGAGTGCATTGGACCACCGACGAGTTGGCGTCCGAAGAAAGAATTGTCAAACGAAAAAATTGGCGCGTTGGCGACTTCGTGGAGTTTTGCCAGCTCTTTGTCGCCCTGGTGTACGGTGCCGACAGCATCGACAATCATCAACTCCCAAAATATCGCCGAGTGCGACGGGAGCGCAGCGGCACGCTTGAGAATATCGTCGAAGGACAAATTGCTGGTCCATGCAAAATCGATCCGTGGCTCAAATGGTCTGAATTCCTGACGCATTTCCCCCAGCCAAAATTGTTCAAGAGGTGAGGCGCCGTTAACGATGGTCACGGATTTCGTGCCCGGCAGCAGGCGTAGGATATTTTCGATGATGGCTGGCAGGTCATGTTTGACCGCGACGACGGTGTCATTGACAGTAAGGCTCGAGTTTTGAACTCGACGTTGTTCAATGGCGGTCAACACCATGGGCGTGCTGGAAAATAACTGTTGCCGATGCTGCTGAATGAACCGTCCTGCCGGCGCGCCGATGCTCACAATCAAATCGGGTGGGCGCTGGACATAAAGCGCGCGAATATATTCAGCAAACGGTGATTCCGGGTCGCCGTCGATATCCTGAGCGGCTGCCAATGAATGATCGGTGATATCCAATGGCCAGGGCGATTGTCGTTCCAGTTCCGCGCGGATGGATTTGGCGTATTCGCTCCACGGCTTGAAATTTTGGCCGAAGGAATGAAGCATTAACACCCGCTTTAGTTCGGCCGCTGGCGCAACCGTACAGGTCAGCGATGCCGCCATTAAGGCAGCGACCACGGTTGATATGGTGCGGACGTAAGCCAAAACGGCCATGCTCTCGTGCGCTGACGTCGGCAAGGGCCACGAGCAAGTTCGCTAGCTCAAGGCGTTCCGGTAGTAATGCGCGATACGACCAGACCATATAGCATTTCAGCGCGGCCGTCCGCAGACGGCGCATGACTACGTGTGACGATAATCGTGAAGGTAACCGAATCGCGAATCTCGTGACTACATTTGGCATTCCGGTGCACACAGGGAGGCCAGACGAGTCTTTGGAAGTGGCGGGGGACAGAATGGCGCCGGTTGAATGCTGCTAAAGTAGATCGCGCACGCACAACGGAGAACCGTCGCGCGTGCGCTGCGAAATATGGGCTTTATGATTTCATTAATGATCCATTAGCCAGATCACTGGCAATACATATCGGTCCGCGGGTTGCAGATCGGTCCGTAGTAGCTGGGGGAGATGTAGCCGGTTCCATAGCCACTGCGAGTTGCGTAGCCGAAGTAAGCCGAGGCGTCATCCGAGCCGACAGCCGGTGACGTGCCAGCTGCGGAGGCATAGGCGTCTTGTCCGTAGTCAGAGTAGCCACCGTAGTAGGTGCCGGCCGCGGCCGCGCCGAGCGCCACGCCGGCCGCAACGCCTAATCCGCGGCGATAGTAACCGTTCCACCTCCCGCCATATGCCAACCTGGCGCGGCCGTACCCGATGCCGGCACGGCCATAGCCGATGCCTACACGACCAACGCCAACGCGGTGCACGCCGCCGCGATAGACGCCGCCACGGATTACTGCCGACGCAGCATCAATTGTCAAAGCCGTGGTTGAGATCGCAAGCACGCCCGTAACCGCCACAAGCCACATACGTTTCATGAGTTGCTCCTGTTGATACTCACTCGCTGAGATCGCTCAATCAGCCACGCATTTGATGCGAGCTGCGCAGAGACTCCATTATGCGCAAGTATGACTCAGCGGATAAAAGGAGGCGTTGAACCTATTCTTTGGCGTGTGTTGGATATGTCGGTCTCACCGTCCACTGAAGAGACTCAAATCGTGATCCGCAATCCACCATGGTGACGGCCGACATGCAGCAGTGCCGGCTCAGTGTGTGGGATGAAAGCCAACCGTTTGCACAACATTGCACCAAGGTGCAGTGGCTTAGACGAGAAAACCACCCTTAGAGTCTAGTCACTCGCGGCGTGCATGAGATGTGGAGAGCATACATGAACCTGCATTCCTGGACAGGTTTGGCAGCGGCACGTTTGGCCGTTGGTTCAAAAGAGATGAAGCCTACCGGGCGTCGGCATCACGTCGTTTCAGCGATGGTTGGTGTGTTGCTCGCCGTATTTATAGCCGTTGCATTGGTGGCCTTATTGTCCGGCCGCTGACTCGTCAGCCATTCGTTCGTCACGCCGGGGCAATCGCTCGCGAATCGACGGCGGCATTGATTGCGCTGATCAAGCTCGAAGAGTCGATCGGTTTGAGCAGGACCGCCGTGGCACCGGCCGATAGGCAGTGCTCGCGGATACTCGGCTCATCATGGGCGGTAACGACGATCGTCGGAATTACGATGCCTGCGCGCATCAGGTGCCGCTGGAGATCAAGCCCGGTGAACTCTGGCATGTGGAGGTCGAGCACGAGGCAATGAGGTAGTCCCGACTTCAGCGACACTAGAAATTCGTGCGCTGACCCATAGGTTGCCGTGTCGAAACAGAAGGCCGACAACAGTCGCCCCAGTGCATTCCGCACCGATTCGTCGTCATCTACGAGGGCGATGCGGATCGATGACTTTGACATGTCCAACATTGGTCAAACCGGGCGTTGTCTCGAGTTGGCCGAATGATCCATATTCCTCGATATTACGTATATGGATTTAATCGAGAACTCGCTCCGCAATCTCCAGTTTGCAATTCAGTGCCGACACTGCAATGTGAATGTCGCAATAATGCCGCCAATTGGATTGTCTTCAAGGCTAAGCCGTCCACCATGAGCCCTGATGATCGATGAGCATATTGACAATCCAAGCCCAAGGCCTCGCTCCTTGGTGGTGAAGAATGGCTGGAAAATCTGCTGTCGATGTGTGGGCGACAGGCCGGTTCCCTGGTCGGCAACTGTGACCTCGATTTCTCGTTCGCTCAAACCACGCGTTCCAATCGTCATAATCCGTCGCGTGGGTATCTGATCGTTCATAGAATCAGCGGCATTTACGATCAGATTTAGGAGCACTTGCTGCAATTGAACAGGATCGCCGAGAGTCGGGGGAAGATTGTTCTCCAAAGCGCAAGTAACCTTGACCCGGCGATTGATCAGTTCGCTGTGCAATAACTGTAATGTGGAACGAATTATTTCGTTTAGATCGGTCGGTTCGGTCTTCGCTTCACCTCTTTTCAGAAGAGTTCGCATGCGATGGATCACTTCACCAGCGCGGTTGTCGTCTCTGATGATGTCGTCGAGCGTTTTCCTAACCTCTTCAATATCCGGTTTATTGTCTATGAGCGCACGTGCGGCTTGTGCATTGGACAGGATCGCGGTGAGCGGCTGCATCAATTCGTGCGCGATCCCTCCTGATAATTCACCGAGCATCGATACCCGCATCAATCGGGCGATTTCACGCTGCTTCAGCGCGGCTTCGTGCTCCGCAAGCTTGCGCTCGGTGATATCAGCAAAAGTGCCGCTGAGGATTGCCTTAGTTCCCCGGCCATTTTGCAGTGCTCTCCCTCGCGCCCGAATCCATCGAATTTCGCCGTTCGGCCGCACCACGCGAAACTCGGTGTCGGCTAGGTTATGGGTGGCGGCTGCCGCTCGCATGGCGTCAGTTGCGGCTTGACGATCGTCGGGATGGATTCGCTGTTCGATCGAGACGCGCGTCAGCGGATCGCCGACGTCGAGCCCAAACATTTGTCGGCCATTCTCGGTCATCCAGAAGCGTTCGGCCCTGCGGTCGTATTGCCAAAGGCAGCTATCGGCCGCCACCGCCGACAATGCCATCAATTGCTCGTTTGTTCTCGCAGTTCGAACGGCGTTACGTGTTTCTTCGGTTGCCGCTCCCAGCAGCAGCATGGGCGCTGCCAGCACAATCAGGAATGTCTGCAAGCCCAGCACGGTTGCCTCGGTGCTCGCGACGATGAAAGGACTCGGCCCGTTGAGCGTCTGCTGGATCGCAGCGATTGTCGTAAAGAGTATGGCGGCGCTGGCGCCAGGCGCGCCGAAGCGAATAGCGGACCAGATGGTGAGTGCTAGCGGCAGCAGTATCAGCGCAGGCATGAAGACGCCTAGAATCCGGTCGACACTGACCCGCAATGCAAGCATGCTCACAATTACGAGCGCGATAGCCAATGTGATGCTTTCGATCTTTTGACGGGTCGTAAGTGTGACGAAGAATGATCCAGGGCTGAGCGCTATCAACGCGATCGGCCCCAGCGTTAGGCTGGAGAGCGCGTTGGACAAGTACCATTGCAGCCAATACGGCCAATAGTTGTGATGCGAGCCATCTCCCAGGATCGGCACGAATGCGCCGGCCAACGCAACGAGAGCCGGATTAACGAGCGCTGTGATGAGAACGTATAGGATTGCCTTGCGCAGGCTGCCAAACCACGGCGGGCCTCCCATAAGTTTTCGCATCGCTAAGGCGTTAAGCGTCGCAACGAGACAGTTGGTTGAGAATGCCACGAGCATCTGCGGGATAGGCATGCCAACGCCGCTTTCTGCGACCACATGCGCGGGAAACACCGCGAGAATATAGATCCACCAGTTTCGCGCCGGCGTAAACGCAAGCGCACACAATAGTACGATGTTTGGCGGCCAAAACGGCGCGAATATCTTGTCGGAGAGAGTTCCGATGAGAAATGCGAACTCGCATCCGAGCAGGTAGGCGATTGCAACAACAACGGCACCGAGGATCGGACGTTTGCTCAGGTCGAGTTCTGCGTTCAGGTAGTGAGATGATTTGATCTGGGGTCATTGCTGCTTGGCCTCGTGGCGGGGCGAGCGCGGGCCCACGAATAGCGGTCGGACGAAGGGAGCAATCGCGCGCTGTACCAATTGCATCGAGACAGGCGGCACGATCTTTTCAGATAGAGCGCACGGGGGCGTCCTCGCGAAAATTATCGCACGGTCATATATCTGCTGCCTCTGAAGCTGCATGGAACCCGACTCGAATCTTAATCACACGACCGTTCCGTCGGGTTCTTCTTCTCAATCTTGGAGATGACCTCCCCAACATATCCGAACGTCTACGTATACTGGCGCGGATAAGAACGATCGTGGTCAATTATTGGTGAAATGTCGGCGTCGCCCCGCGTCAGACGCGCATTGTGCCTTGGTACAATTGCCTTCATTGCCGTCCTGTTGTCTCTTTAGCACACGGGCTATCGCGGGTCGAAACCGCGGGCTGTAGCCAAGCCCATCGCCAACGCGCCGACAATGAAGCCGCATGAGGCGGATGCCTGAAGGGCATCGAGTATTTGTCCCCGATTCAGTAATGCGATCATCTCGAACACATACACACCTGGCACCATGACAACGACTGGCGCCACGATGGTCGCCATACGCGACACGCTCAAGCGCCGGTCCAGCACAAGAGCCACGAGTCCAACGGCCAAAGCAGAAAAGAATGCCGCGGGCGCAAGCATCATGCCCATGTCGTTCAAGACCAAGCGGAGACCGTTCGCCCCCAATGCCAAAAGGCCAGCAGCCAATACCGTTCGTGGAGAGCTATTGAACAGCATTGCAAACGCGCTGGCCGCAACAAAACTTGCGACCGCCCGCAGCAACAGCTTCAGCGGATATGTGAGTTCAGGGGGCGGTTGCCGCGACAGGTCGATTCCGCCGAGCTCGATAACGATGCTGAGGCCAAAAGCAACGGCGAGTAGAATCATCACGCCATGTGCCAGCCGGCTTACGGCTGCGACAGTCTGGTTTTGTAACAGATCGAAAAGCGCGGCGATCAGCGCGAAACCCGGTATCAGAAACAAGACTGAGGCAATGAAGCCGGCCGGATAGTGCGAGAATTCGAAGCCAACGTAAGGCGCCAACGCGGCGGCCTGAACGTAAACGCCAGACGCCACCACGGCGGACAATGCTGCAAGTCCATAGTGATTCAAATGGCGTTGAGACAGCCGTGACCGCAGCCATTGGCCGATACCGCCGCCGACCGCTGCCGCAATCATTTCTGGTGCGGCGGCGCCGTTGAGAAACGCAAAGCTGCCACTTGCCGCACCGATGGCCGCCGCAATTTGCACATTGGAATATCGAGGCATCGTGGCCTCAATATGCGAAATCTTGACGGTAATTTCGCTCGGTGCTGACGCTGCCGATTTTGCAAGCCGTTCTAGCTCGCTGATGCGCCAGGCATTAATCCCCGGCGGCCCAATCTCGCGCATTGCCGTAGTCCACTCTCCAGCCCGTCGAATACTGGCCGTGATGCTGTCGAGTGAAAGGCTTACCCATACCTCATCGATATCCATTTTGCGCGCGATCATTTGAATCCATTCACGCGTTCGGATTGCCGTATTCCCCGCGCGCAGCATCGAGGCAGCAAACGACAATAGCACGTTCACCGCTTCGTTCGGTGCAGTGGGGCGCGCCTTATCTTTCGGATCTAAAGTTGGTGGCACGGGCCATGATACCAGCCCGACGTTTCAGCGCGGCTTCCGTACTGGTCGGTCGCCTAAGACCTAGGTGCCATAGACCTCACGAAATCTACGGCACAGCTTTATCTACGGCACAGCTTTTAGGTGACGATGGTTCCAGAGTGGACTTCACGGCGGAGCACACTGTCGAAGTTTCGCATGTGCCCACACTATGCGCAGCTCCATATGACGAAACGTAACCGATGCATTGCCGGTCAGCCAATGACGATCCCAGGCACGTCTTCACCCGGTCACGGCGAGACGCACAGCAGGCGCCAGGAGCTGTTCGCGTTCTTGGCCCTTGCAATACTGATTTGGCCGCTGATCGCCGTAGGTGTCGTCGGTGGTTACGGCTTCATTGTCTGGATGTCTCAACTTGTACTCGGCCCCCCGGGGCCCCCTCAATGATTGGAGTCCATGCAATTTCACACAATATGACAAGACGGAGGTTTCTAACCGCGCGGCTTTCTCGCGCGCGCTCGCCAGAGATCGCAATCGGGCTGAGCTGTTTCGCGAAGCAGAATGTCGTTTGCCAGTCTTGTGTCGATGCTTGCGCTGGGGCGGCAATCCGATTCTGGCCGCGGATCGGCAAGCCTGCGGTTCCTGAAGTGATTGCCGATGAGTGCACCGGTTGCGGCGACTGCCTTTCGGCGTGCCCTATCGCGGCAATTACGATGAGCGCATCTCATGGCGAACAAGCTGATGCTTGAAGAAGAATCGGTTCAAACCGTTCACATCTCGAGCGCTGTCGTCTCCATGCTACCGGCGCACAGCGAGCGGATCGTCCGTTTGCTGTCGGATATGAGTGGCGTCGAAGTCCACCATCGGGCCGCATCAAAAGTCGTGATTGTGCTCGAAGGACCAGACAGTGGCGTGGTCGGCGCTCGGTTGGCGGAGATCGCTGTATTGAACGGTGTCCTGGCGGCAAACATGGTGTTCGAGCAGGTCGAACGTCTCGCTGATCTCGGAGAACAATAAATGCCGCTCTCGCGCCGCGACATGCTGAAAGGCAACGCAGCAGCCATTGCGGCGGCCGCCGCCAACATCAGTCTGCCGGCAGAAGCCCAGCCGACTGCCGGCGGCGTCGGATCGCTTGAGATCGAATGGTCGAAGGCGCCTTGCCGGTTCTGCGGCACGGGATGCGGCGTAATGGTGGGCGTGAAGGCTGGCAAGGTGATCGCCACGCATGGCGATACGTTGGCAGAGGTCAACCGCGGCCTCAACTGCGTCAAGGGATATTTTCTTTCGAAGATCATGTACGGAGGCGACCGTCTCACCACGCCGCTGCTGCGGAAGAAGAATGGCGCCTTCGACAAGGACGGCGAACTGACGCCCGTCAGTTGGGACGAAGCCTTCGACGTCATGGCCGCTCGCGCGAAAAAAATCCTGAATGAGAAAGGCCCAACCGCGCTGGGCATGTTCGGCTCCGGCCAATGGACCGTGTGGGAGGGTTATGCCGCGACCAAGCTGATGCGCGCGGGATTCCGCTCCAACAACCTCGATCCCAACGCACGCCACTGCATGGCTTCAGCGGCTTATGCGTTCATGCGTACTTTCGGCATGGACGAGCCCATGGGCTGCTATGACGATTTCGAGGCGGCCGATGCGTTCGTGTTGTGGGGCTCGAACATGGCGGAGATGCATCCAATTCTCTGGACGCGCCTCACGGACCGCCGGTTGAGCCACCCTCACGTTAAGGTTGCCGTACTGTCGACGTTCACCAACCGCAGTTCCGATCTCGCCGACATCCCGATCGTTTTCAAGCCCGGCACGGATCTGGCGATCCTCAACTACATCGCCAATCACATCATTTCGGCCGGCCGGGTGAACGAGGAGTTTGTCCGGAACCATACCAGCTTCGTGAAAGGTGCTGTCGATATCGGCTACGGGTTGCGGGCGGAGCATCCGCTGCAAATGAAGGCGAAGGGCGCCTCCGACCCGGCTGCGACGCAGCCAATTGACTTCGATGCCTATGCAAAATTCGTAAAAGACTACACGCTCGACAAGGCCTCGCAAGTGAGCGGTGTTGAGCGCGGTTTCCTGCAGGAGCTTGCCGAGCTTTATGCCGATCCCAAGCGCAAGGTGATGTCGCTTTGGACGATGGGTTTCAATCAGCATGTGCGAGGCGTGTGGGCCAATCAGCTCGTCTATAATCTTCATCTTCTGACGGGCAAGATTTCAGAACCGGGGAACTCGCCGTTCTCGCTGACCGGACAGCCCTCGGCCTGTGGCACGGCACGCGAGGTCGGAACCTTTGCGCATCGGCTGCCGGCCGACATGACCGTCACCAATCCTGAACATCGCAAGCGCGCCGAGCAGATCTGGCGTTTGCCTGCGGGCCTTATTCCCGAGAAGCCCGGCTATCACGCGGTCGAGCAGGACCGCATGCTGCGTGACGGTAAGCTGAATTTCTACTGGATCATGGTCAACAACAACCTGCAGGCCGCTCCGAACAGCACACAAGAGACCTATCCCGGCTACCGAAATCCCGACAATTTCATCGTGGTCTCCGACGCCTATCCGACCGTCACTGCGATGGCAGCGGATCTGATCCTGCCGGCGGCCATGTGGGTCGAGAAGGAAGGTGCCTACGGCAACGCCGAGCGGCGAACGCACTTCTGGCATCAGCTCGTGAGCGCGCCGGGCGAAGCCCGCTCCGATCTCTGGCAGATCATGGAGTTCTCAAAAAGATTCACTACCGACGAGGTGTGGCCGGCCGGGGTCCTCACGGAAAATCCCAACTATCGCGGAAAATCGCTGTTCGATGTTCTGTTCCGTAACGGCAACGTCGATCGCTTTCCGCTCACCGAGATTTCCGACAAATACGAGAACCGGGAATCCAAGGCCTTCGGCTTTTACGTGCAAAAAGGACTGTTCGAAGAATATGCCGGCTTCGGCCGGGGACGCGGCCACGATCTTGCGCCGTTCGACACCTATCACGACGTCCGCGGCCTCCGCTGGCCCGTTGTCGACGGTAAGGAGACGCGATGGCGCTATCGCGAGGGTTACGATCCGTATGTCAAAGCGGGCAAGGGCATCGACTTCTACGGCCAGCCCGATGGCCGCGCCAAAATCATTGCCGTTCCGTATGAGCCGCCGGCAGAATCGCCCGACAAGGAGTTCGATATCTGGCTCGTCACTGGCCGCGTCCTGGAGCATTGGCACTCGGGCTCCATGACCATGCGGGTGCCGGAACTGTACAAAGCGTTTCCCGGCGCGCGTTGCTTCATGCATGCGGAAGACGCACGGGCGCGCGGCATCAATCAGGGTGCCGAGGTCCGGGTCATTTCGCGGAGGGGTGAGATACGCACCCGCATCGACGTGCGCGGACGAAACCGGATGCCGCGCGGTGTTGTTTTCGTGCCCTGGTTCGACGCCAGTCAACTCATCAACAAGACAACTCTCGACGCGACCGACCCGATATCGAAACAGACGGATTTCAAGAAATGCGCGGTCAAAGTTGTTCCCGTCTGAGCGCGTTGCGCTTGGCCGTTAGCGGTGCGGTACTGGGCGGCACCGTCGTCTTTGCCGCTGGTGCCCTTTCGGCGGATGGCATCCCCTACATCGTACCCCGCGTGACCGGCGGTGCACAGCCGATGCAGGATATTCGCGCCCCTCCGCTCGCGCGCCCGGTGACCGACGATGTGAGGAAGATGCGGAACTACCCCGAACAGCCGCCGGTCATTCCCCATTCGATCGATGGCTATCAGCTCACGCTGAAGACCAACCGCTGTCTCGATTGCCACCGTCGCCAATACAGCGAGGGATCGGGAGCACCAATGATCAGCGTGACGCATTTTATGGACCGCGACAACGAAGTGCTCGCCGACGTCACGTCGCGGCGCTATTTCTGCACCACTTGCCACGTGCCGCAGACTGACGCAAAGCCGCTGGTCCCCAACACATTCGAGGACATGCTGGTCGTCGGAAAGCCAAAACAGTGAGCGGCGCCAGATGAAGGGTATCGGGGCGGCGCGCATAAAGCACCTTCTGATTTGGTTTTGGCGCCTCGTCAGCGGGCCGAGTGCCTATTTGAGCCTTGGATTTCTCACGCTCGGTGGTTTCATTTGTGGCGTCATGTTTTGGGGTGCTTTCAACACCGCGCTCGAATTCACGAACACGGAAAAATTCTGTCTCTCCTGCCACGAGATGCACGACAACGTTTACCAGGAGCTGCAGCGCACCGTGCATTTCACCAACCGGTCGGGAGTGCGCGCGACCTGCCCAACGTGCCACGTGCCGCATGAATGGACGGACAAGATCGCCCGCAAGATGCAGGCGTCAAAGGAGGTCTGGGGAAAAATGTTCGGCACTGTTTCCACCCGCCAAAGATTCCTTGCCATGCGACTGGAACTTGCCAAACATGAATGGGCTCGATTCAAGGCCAACGATTCACTCGAATGCCGGAATTGCCATTCCTCCGCGGCCATGGATTTCACCAAACAGACGCGGCGCGCCGCCGAAATCCATTCGCGGTATCTTGTGACGAAAGAACGAACCTGTATCGATTGTCACAAAGGAATCGCGCATGAATTGCCCGATATGACGGGCGTCGAGCCGGGCTGGCAGCCGCCGCCGGCGATGCGCGGCAATGAAAGCGCGTCGTCGCAAGGCAATGTTCAAAGCTTAAAAAGAGACCTTGCCGAAGCAGTGCAGTAGCTGTTGGCCGCTTCACGCGTACGCCGCTGACAACAAGCGACATGGTTTAGCCAGGCTATACGTTTGTGCACTACCGCGCGCGCCGATCACGAAGCCAATGATGGTCCTCTCGTCAACTCGATGAGAGCCAACTGAAGGAGGCCAAAGTGAAGCCATTGATCGCACTGTCGACGCTGCTGATAACTGGGTTCGTAGCAGCCGGCACCGAGCAGGCCGGTGCTGTGGTGTACTGCCAATACACTGATTATCCGGCTAGTTGCGTCGCAAGGCCCGGTGTAATGCTGCGGGCGCGGCCGGTCGCGCGCGCGGCTACGGTCGGCGCTGCCGTAAACCGCGGCGGCCCGGTCAATCGTGTCGGACGGCGCAAGAAATGACGTTCCGACGTTTCGAGCAGTCTGCTGTCCTCGCGAGTTAAGGTCGATGTCCGGAGCAACATCCGGACGTCGACAAATAGTTGCAAACATCGGAGCAGGCCAATGATGTGGTTGCTCGCCTTTGCGGCCTTGGCCTGGGCAACGACAACGTCAGCACAGGCAATGCCAATGGCGCCAGTCGAGCCCGACGTAATAACGCAAGTCGCCTACGGATGCGGCGTTAGCAGGACACGAGTTCATGGTGTCTGCGTAACCAGCACCGTCCACCACGCTCGCAGGTGTGTTCGATGGAGGAGGGGTGTTTGCGGGTGGCGCTACAACTGACACCAAACCCGAGCTAAGCCGACCTCCCGACCCGGGCTCTCTGCGGCAGCCTCGCTGCGGCTTGGCATACGCCAGGAGCAGCGCCGGCTGTCTGCACGGGTCAGTCGACCGCTGCTTATGACTTGGCCGTGTTGGAAAAGGTGAGGTCACCTACGCCACAGTATAGCTTCGGCGAGAGGACCACTGCGGCAACATGTTGAATCTCCACATCTCCCACATCGGAGGATCAACATGCTCATGCTGCCCGGCAAATCGTTCTACGCTGCCTTGATTCTAGCGTCGATGACGCTCCCATCCGCATCGATGACGCTCCCATCCCCATTGGCGCACGAGCCGGCGAACGTCAGCACCGGGCAGAGTCCGGAGTTGAGCGAATCAACGCTCGCCATATTTTCAAGTGGCGATCGGGACTATGCCGATCTGATTGAGCAAGTGGCTTATCGTGGCGGATATCGCGGTGGTTACAGGGGCGGATATCGCGGTGGTTACAGGGGTGGATATCGCGGCGGATATCGTGGCGCCGCCGTCTACAGAGGCGGCGCCGTTTACAGGGGCGCGGCGGTGTACGGCGGCGGTGGCGGGTATGCGGGCTATTGTGACCCCAACTATCAAGACTGTGGCGGCGGATACTATGGCGGTGGTGCGGTCTATCGCGGCGGCGCCGCTTATCGTGGTGGCTATCGCGGATACGCCCGCGCTGGCTATCGTGGCGGACGCGCGCATGTTGCCCACCGCGGTGGAGGTCGTCGCCGGTAGCAGCGGAGGGCCTCGTATTACGATCGCGACGGTCGCGTTTCCGTCGCGATCGCGGCAGCCGCCCGCGATCAACAAGTATCCTGGCTGCGAGACGATCTGGAACTGACGTTAGAAGACAATGGAATGATGCGCCGCGGGTAGCCCGCGCACGATCATCAGGCTGTTGGCGGTTCAGGTCGCTCATTCCGCGTTAGCCAACCCCACAATAGCAGCCACGCTCCGCGTTACGCCAGGCTTCGAAAACAGCTCGGCCGGCGTGCGCGCACAAGTCTTCGGCAAAAAATCACAAGACCCATCAGGCGGGTCGTCCTAACTCCCCATCGATAGGCGGCGGCTTCTCTGGGGCCGCCCCGAACAAGTGCCGCCGGCCAATTTGCGCTGTGCGCGGCCAACAATCGATGAGGACGTTAGTATGTATCGCTTCAACCTTCAGTCATGCGCCGCCATTTTGATCGCGGTTATTGCAACTTCGTCTCCACTGGCCGCGCATACCGAAACTGGGATTGCGTCGGTGTACAGCGGCGAGCCGACCGCCAATGGTGAGTATGCACGCGCCACTGCCTTGACAGCCGCTCATCGCACCTTGCCGTTCGGCACCTTGGTCAAGGTGAGCAACGTCGCGAATGGTCGTTCGGTCATTGTCCGCATTAACGATCGCGGTCCCTATATCCGGGGTCGGATCATTGACCTCACGCCGGCCGGCGCTAAAGTGATAGGCTCCTCCGGTCTCGCATCCGTCGCCGTGACAGTGGTTGGGGCGATCAAGAGCCATCGGGCGGTCGACACGCGGTCGCTCGCGTTGAAATCGCGGCGGGATGTTGGCTAACATTGGCGAGGGCGCCAAAAGCCAATGTCAGATGGCCACAGTCTGGTGACCAAGCGTACCGCAACGTGCCGGTGCGCGCATATGTGCGTGAGCCTGAGGCAAGCTCGCGGTCGAATTTGGCTAGCAAGGACAGGTTATTGCTGAGTCGAAGCTCGGCGCCGGCGAAGCCAGTGCCGAGCTCTTTGCTGGCGTCGCGCCATAGACGAGGAAGCCAGCTCCCGGAAGCGCCTGAAATGCCGGCGCGAGCGAGGGGCTGGTCACCCAGTCATGCGCCCAGGCAATCCGCGCGCGAAATGTCAGCGCGGCATCGGAATACAGAGCCAGAATCCGGTCGAAGCGAGCACCCAATTCGCTCCTCGTATCGGTCGCATCGTGCGAGCCGAAGGCGAGCGCAAAGCCGTTGGCGATGGCGTCGGTCTCATTGAAGCTCGGCATGTGGAAGCTCTGTGCCTGAATGGCGGCGTACGGCGTGATGCCGCCATAGGGCATCCCAAGCCGGTGACGGCCTTCCAGCCGGCCGCCATAGCTCTGGCCGTTGAAGCTGGCGGTCAGATGGTCGCCGACAGCGACCCGGTCGGTCGACATCCAGTGATTGGCAAAGGTAAACGCCGCGGCGAGATAGGCCGGGCCGCCGTGGTCATGAGAAACGCACCGTAACGGCTGTTGTGCACGTGCGACCGCATCAGGCGTCCCGCCGGACCATGCCGACACCGGCGAAACACACCGACAACGCGGAGGCAATGTCCCGGGCGTCGGCACGGACTTGTTGTATTCAAATCATTCGCGGATCCCAACCTTAGCCACGGCTTTGGCAGAGTCGCGGATCAAGTCAACGAGCGCGCTCGGTAGGTGAGTTCGTTACGCGCGCAATGCGCGAGGAGCTTGGATCGTGCTACCCCTCTACCCGAGTCCGAAGCGAGCGGTTGACGCAGTTCGCACACGAAAGGATATGATTTAAATTCGTGACAAGGCATCGTTTCGTCTCGCGCGTGCCGAACCACACGGTCGTCACGGCGTGGGGCGCGGGCAACGAGCTATACCCAAGCACAATAGTTTTTGTGCTCGGCTTTCCCACAATCGGTTTGGAATTCTAGTGTTCCTGGCAGGGACAAGAGTGGGTAGCGCCGCTCCAAGTCCCACCTGTCGGGGTGAAAATGAATCTTCTTGTTCTGAAGATACTGGCGACGGCGCTGGCGATTGGCCAGGCAACGGCGCGCCCCGACGCGGTGCGCTCAGAATTCGATCCCGTCCGCGATCGGCAGGAAGTTGTAAAAATCCTGCGCCAGAGTTGTACGAACCTGCGAAAGACATTCGACATCGCTGCGGCCGATCTTGACGACCTGATCAATACTGCGCTGAACGATCCAAAGGCAGCAGATCAGACCGGACTGCTCCGCGGCGTAAGCATCAACGACGTGAAGACAGCTTACACGCAATTCTGTCAGGGCGATGACGGGCCTCCGACGATCGTCGATGTTGGCGAGTTAATCGAATTCTACAACCGGGCGGCATCGAACATTCCTGACGTCAGCGTGCTCAAGGATTTGAACTTGCCTTCAATGAGTCGCGTGCTGGATGGGAAGGGCGCCCCGTTTGCCGAGATTTATGAACCGGAGAATCGCCGCATATGGGTGTCTCTCACTGACATCCCGAAGGTGGTGCAGCGCGCCTTTGTCGCCGCCGAAGACCGGCGCTTCTATGAACACAAAGGCATCGATGAGCGTGGCGTGATCCGGGCACTCGTCGCTAACTTGGCCGCGTCCGATCGCTTTCAAGGTGGGTCTACGATTACTCAGCAGGTGGTCAAGAATCTGCTGGTTGGAAACGCCACGACTTATGAACGGAAAATCCGTGAAGTGATCGCGGCCAACAGGCTCGAGAAGGCTCTTACGAAGGATGAAATCCTTGAGCTCTATCTCAATTCCATTTTTTTCGGCCGGTCTTCATGGGGTATTGAGGTAGCGGCGCGAAGCTATTTTGGAAAAGCAGCAGGAGAATTAACGGTCATCGAGGGCGCGCTGCTCGCCGGCCTGGTCAAGGGTCCGAATTATTACAGCCCAGACCGTCATCCGGACCGCGCCCAGGCGCGTCTCGCTTACGTGCTCGATCGCATGCATACGGACGGTGTCCTCAAGGAGAACGAGACGCAGGACGTGCAATTACCTGCGATGGTGCCGCAGCCTTCCGGCCGTCCTGACAGCGGCTTCCACTTCGTCGATCATCTCAGTCAGGAGGGCAGGGCTGTCGCCGCCATCGGCAGTTTTACGTCTTGGTCCTACACGATCCGTTCCACCATTGAGCCCGATATCCAACGGGCGGCCGAAACCTCGTTGCAGGAAGGGCTTGCGCAATACGAGTTGAGTCGAGCCCGCATTGAATGGCAGGGCCCTGAGACGAACCTGTCCGAAAGTGTCAAGCGTATAGTTGCATCAAACGCCCGCTCGCTTGCAGTGCCGGCATGGCAAGAAGCTCTCCAGCATGCGCGGTTGCCCCTTTACGACGTGCATTGGCCCATCGCGGTGGTGATAGAGAAGAACTCGAAGCACGGTGGTGAGGTTAAAGTCGGGTTGCGTGATGGCCGCATCCTGACGCTTATCGTTCCACGCCCGGCGATAAGGCATTCGCTGCAGCTCTACGACGTGGTGTTCGTGTCGATCGCAGCGGGTCGGAACAACGATACTCGCGCCGAATTGCGAGTCCGCCCGAAAGTACAAGGCGCCGCTATCGTGCTGGAAAACAAGACCGGAAAAATTCTAGCCATGGTCGGCAGTTTTTCATATCCCTTGAGTCAATTGAACCGGATCACGCAGTCGCGCCGACAACCGGGCTCCTCGCTCAAGCCGCTCACCTATCTCGCCGCGCTGGCCGTTGGTTTGCAGCCAACGACGTTGATTTCGAATTCTCCCATCGAACTGCCGCCGCCCGGTGGTGCAAATCGCTACACCAGAGCCACGGATTATTGGGCGCCGAAGAACTATGACCGAGGCAACTCGGGGCCAGTTACACTGCGATACGCGCTCGAGAACTCCAAGAATCTGGTCACCGCACATCTGCTGGATGGCGGTATTGCTGCGCGCCCCCAGGACAGCCTCAACAAGGTCTGTGCGATCGCAGTCGAAGCAAAGATCTACCCAGAGTGCGTGCACTTTTATCCCTTCGTGCTCGGCGCCCAACCGGTACGGCCGGTCGATCTCGCCGGTTTTTATGCTGCCGTCGCCAATGAAGGGGGGCGCCCTCAGCCCTATTCGATCGAATTGATCGAACGGAACGGCAAGACGGTGTATCAGCACGAGGCGATGCCCTTGGTGTTCATGGAGTCGGCCGACCGCGTGGCGTTCGCTCAGCTCAAGAGTATGCTCCAGGGCGTGCTTTCGCGCGGAACCGCGCGGCGTATCGGCTACCTAGCGCCCTACGTGGGCGGGAAAACTGGCACCAGCGATGGCGAGAATGACGCCTGGTTTGCCGGCTTCTCCAACGACGTCACCGTGGCCGTGTGGGTGGGCTATGACAATTCCGGCGGCAAACGTCGTACCTTGGGAGGTGGATCGACCGGTGCCTCTGTAGCTGCCCCCATATTCGCTCACATCATGGAGGCCACGTGGGCGAGCTATGCTCCTCGGACTGCGTTGGCTCTGCCATCCGGCCAAGCCCTCCAATACCTTGAGGCCAGGCGCACCGGCGATGGCCGCGGCAGCTATACGGAATACTTCCGAGCCGACAAAGCCGGCCGCATTATTGAGCCTAAGCTTGCTGGCCGCGGACGCTATGAAGCAAGAGAAGCCAAGCGCCTTCAACGTGCACGAGCATTGGCTGCCGTGGAGTGGAACTATCGCGTCTTCAATCAGGGTCAGGGCAGTTGGACCAGTGGTTGGAGGCAACCACAGTGGAATGACTATCAACCGCGCTCGCGATCTGTCTTTTTTGACTGGCGATAAGAAAGAAGCCGTTTTCCGCCAGGCCAGCCAATCGCAGCTGCCGACCCTGCCGCGACGGCTCACCAACTCGACAATGACGGTCCGGAAGCCGGTGCTGCTGGAGAAGTTGGAGATGGCGAGTCATGTTGCTTACTATTTTTTTGCGTTCGGTAGGCTGCCTTCATCCGTTCGACGGCTCCGCGGCATTCAGACACGCCTGAATGGGATTCGTCTATTCTCTTTAACTTGTACAGGGCGTAAGTTATTTGCATCTTGCTGTGCAGTACTTGCGGCACGCCGACTTGCTGGGCGAGGCTCTGACACTCCGAGGGTACGGACACCTCGATGGGCTCGGCTCGAACCTCCAACAGGAGCGTGAGCAATAGGGCGACCACAACCAGTGTTCTCACTGTTATCGTTCCTGCAAAACAAAGGCTTCACACCGCTCGAGCGACCACGCTCGAGCGGTGTGGGCTATTAATTGTGATTAGTCGTTTTGCTCTGACTTAAAACGCCGCCGTTCTGCAGCGTCGGCGAAGTCACGAAGCACAAAGATTGTAAGAGCGGCCATGCGCCGTTTCTGTTCTTGACTGAGGGTGCCATAGAGCGGCTGCCAAGCGTCGGCGAGCCGTTTAAGATCGGCTGATCTCTGGGTCAAGGCTTCGGCGCGGCGATTTAAGAAGTTCACTGGATTCCGGTTGCGCAAAACCTCCATTGGACTGTCGTCGGCTCGCTGACCCACCGTTTCCGCCAAGTTTTCGATTCGGGCTTTTCTGTTCTTGGCTCTGGTGCGAATGGCTTCCTCGATAGTGGGCCAATATTTCGTCTGCTCAGCTGTCAGCTGCAGTGCACCCTTGACGAGATCGATTCGTAAATCGGTCAACGCATTCCATTCACCTGCGCCCAAGCGCTCATGGGTCTCCACAGAAGACGATTGCGCATAGGTAAGGGGACATCCGGTAACGAAGAGCGCAGTCACTCCAGCCGCGGCCATCTTCCACATTGGTAGCCTCCTGAGTAAGTAGCCACCCCGTAGCCCAAGATCACGCTAAACGAGGCGTCCTGTAGTGAATATTAGCCCCACGGATGATGAGCATTAGCCACTTGGGGTATGTGCTTGACACTGGGCGGCATCTCCGCTGCCGCTTGGCGCGAGAAGGCAAGCAGCTTGATGCGGCACGGATCGCGATCGACAGGGAGGTGAGCCACGCGATGCACAAGCGTCTGAATGCGAAAGCACTGATGGCAGCGATGCCGAAATCGTAAAGGCGTCAGTGTCAGCGATGGTCTATGGAGAGAGCGTCGACATCAGAGGTGGCGGCGTTGACCCTTGGAGACAACGGGGGCGAAGCTGTGTGGCTTAAGTCGAGGAGCCCGTTACCTTCCGTCCCCGCTTTCTTCAGCGATGCAGGGGCCATGTCGAGGCCAGAATTGAGAAGCGAGTTGTCAGACAAGTACCTGTGGTACTGGGTGACGACCGCTTTAGCCTCTCGAAGGGTGGCGTGTCGCCATTGAATTTCTAGATTTTCGCTTCCAGCGATGCTTTCGACGACTTTCTGCTCTTCCACGAGCAATCTAAATTCCTGTGGCCGCTCATCGTTTACGACGCCGTCGCCCGAGGGAGTTGAAAAATCGATCCGACCAGTCGAATGCCACTCGCGTTTTACGATCTCTTGATAGCTTTCGGCTGAATTCTTTAACCGCTTTGCGAAGAATGAATAGAGCAAGACGGCTGCAACAAGAATTGCGATCAACGAAAAACCATACGTAAGCAGATCGGCCTGCGCAGGCATTATGTCAGTCATTGTTTTTCCGCCATCTGGGCCACGAGTATTTGGTCGTGCAGTCTAGTTTATGCCCCGCACCCTTCGCGCATTTTCACTCTCCGCAGTCACTCAACCATGTCGCGGAAAAACTAAATTGTACTGGTGGCAGGATAAGTTGAGCTCCTATAGGAGGAGGGCTATACCTATGTATCCAAGTGCCGTGATCGATCAAATGCCGTAAGGCCACGCTCTCAACATAGTTGGAGTGTGTGCTGCCCTACGTTTCGGTTCGGCGCTTGGATATGAATGCGGCTTTCACGGCCGGCAAACCGCTAATCGTAAGCGGGCGCGCGGAAGCGCAATCGCCAGTTAAGAGAAGTGAGCGGCAACGGGTGGAGCTCTGTTGCGGGCAGGAGGCTGATCATGTCATTTAAAAACGATTCGAATGCCAACCGCCACCAAGCATTCGACCACGACTACACCGTCTGGATTTTTGCCGCGATAGCAGTCTTGGTGGTCGTGGCCCTCGGCGTTTGGGTCGCTAGCGGCCCCAGCCCTCGCTCGACAGCGTCGGCACCGGCCGGTCTCGCCGGCGGAAACTCCGGAAAAAATGGAAGCAAAAATGGAAGCAGAAATGGAACTATGTCCGTGAAAGCTCCAGTGAGAGCCAGATCGAGTGAGACCACCGGCGAGGCCACGTCACCTGGGGCCAGCACGACAACGGATACGACACAATTCAGGTGACTGCGCAAAACGCGCCGATCCTGCGGCGAGTGACCGGCGGCGCTTCGCTTCGGCACCGCCGACTTAATTTTGATACGCGCGTTACGGCCCTCCCGATGTCTCGAAGCCGATCCGCGGCGAATTTGCATGTGGTGCGTCGCATCGTACGTGCGACGTCGCGCAGGCCTCGATCTGCAAGGCGGCGAGCATCGGGAAGGTTGCCTGTGGCTGTTCGGTCTGCTTGCCGAAGTATTCGAAATACAAATCTACATCATTTTCAAACGCTGCCCATTGGGCTTTCAGTTCGGTCGCGGCGAGCGTCGGTTCAGCCTCGTCGGCCTGCGCCTGTTGCGCTACGGCGTCGCGGAACGCATCGCGCTGTGCGCGCAACTGTGCGATAAAGCGAGTAGGATCAGCGCGGACAGTGGCCTTCGGCTGGCGCGATCTCCCCTGGAGGGAAGTCAAGGTCGCTTCCATCTCCTCGATTCTTTCCTTGGCCCAGTTGAGAGAGCGCTGCTCACCGTCCGGCGTATGCATTGCGTTTCCTCCCTGCCTTAATGTCGCAATTATGCAGGTAGGACAGCGGAACTGTCCCCTAAACTTTGGTGTCGGTGCCCTCGTACCTAGGATTAGCGCTCGGTTCTGAATTCCGAAGCGGCCGGTTCTGAACGTTGCGGCGAGGGCATTGTACGTTGGGACAATAGCGAGGCTGGCATACGTTCCTTATTGTCCTACCTGTTTGGATCCCCAGGCGAAGCCAACTGGGCCCCGTCCTTGGGGTGGCGGGGCCGAGTTTTTGCAGAGCCGAGAGCGGGCCATGCGTATCTGCTACGGCCTGACATCCTCAAGGCGGGGCCTGGCACGATGGAGCTGCCCATGGAGGTGCCTTTCGAGGCGGGCCATACGAAACGAGCAAGGGCGGGCCATGCGAAACAACGACCAGGTACTTTTAATTTGCACGGCGTGTTTTCCTTCAGCCGCGGCAGCCGCGTGGGTTTTGGTTCGTTTCTTCTCGTAACCGCTCATTAACCATACGAGCGGAGGATCGCAGCGGTGTCTGTCAGTGTGGGTGCTGCGCCATGTCCCAAGTAGAGTTGATAACCGTGCTAATAGTATCGGTCGCCATGGTGAGTTACTGGGGACCGATCAGGCGCTAGGGCGCGCCGGTTTCGATTCTCGGCTTAGCGTTGTCGTGGTTCTGCACAAGTGCAGCTCAGCTGTTTGGCTATCGCCTTGCCACGCGATGCCGGTGAGCGCCCTGGCACCGACATGAAAACGGACTTTGACAGTCCAGGTCGCAAAGGTTCGTCAGCACCTAGCCTTAGTTCCGCATAGAACACATCGTGCGCCGTGCCGGGTCAAAACAAGCCGCCATGTTGGCTTCTCTAATCGGCCGTTTGGGGTCAAGCACTTTCAGGCTATCCACCACTGCAGTGTCGATGTCGCTCACGGGCTCGCGCTTCTCTTCGAAATCGGCATCAAGGCCCTTCCACCATGGGATTCGAGGACGAGGCGGAACAATCTAATGGGCGGCCTTGCCATCAGAGTAACGGCGGGCCAAGCCGACATGCGAACTCACCTCATCCATCGTCCCGCGAGGGACATCTTTCCACTGCTCAGTGGAATTCGAATTTCCTCCTATCGGATCTTATCCTGGCCAGATTTCATGCTGCTGCTGTGGCCTGGTCCCTGGTCCAGCGGAACTCGGTGCCGTCAACCCATATGCGATGCATGATCACGGCCAGCCGACGCGCCAGCGCCACGATCGCCTTTTTCATCCCGCAGCGCCTGGCAATCTGCATCGCCCAGGTCTTGAGCCACGACCATTTCTTCGAACGCATCATGGCCTGAGCTGCTTCGTAGAGCATCACCCGCATCATCTCGTCTCCACACCGCGATATCCTGCCGCTCCACTCGACCTCGCCCGATTGATACTTGGCGCACGTCAGCCCAAACACCGCCCCGACAGACTTGGATTTACGGAAGCGAGCGGGCACGTCGACGGTGGCGCGATAGGTCAACGACACCACGGGGCCGACACCAGGGGTCGTCATTAGGCGCCGGCACACTTCGTCATCCCGGACGATCGCCAGCAGGCGGCGATGCAGGATGCAGAACTGCTCGCGGAGCGTCCGTCGGACAACGAGCAGCGGTTCGATCAACGCCGCCAGGTCGGGCAGGTTCTCGACGAGCTCCCTAATGCGGGCCTCGAACCTCACCGTCCCAACCATGCCGACCTTGAGGCCGAAGTTGCGTAAAGTCCCGCGCAGGTCGTTATCGATGGCGATCGCCTTGGACTGTAGCAGTTTTCGATGCGTCAGCAGCATCCGCAGCTTCTGACTGCGTAACGTCTTCACATGCACCGGACGGTAAAGCCCAACCCGCATCATCTGTGCGATGCCACGCGCATCGTTGCGGTCGGTCTTGTTGATCTGCGCCTTCAGCACCGCCCGCATGTGCCGCGTCTCGACACAGATCACTGGCAAGCCTGCTTCCGCCAACGCACTGAACAGCCATTGCGATAACGGCCCAGCTTCCAGCCCAATGCGCTTGAAGTGACAGGCGGGGTTCTTCAGAACCGGAGCTATGCGGGATTTTGGGAAACTAGTCGGAAAGCCGGATGCGGCAACTCCGCACGTCCGGTTTGATGAGCGAGGAAGGGAAACGGGGCGCTGTGCCCAAGCAACCGCGCCCTTCCTGACTTCTGACGAGGTTGATCAGGCGGCGCGGTGAGCCGTCACTTCAGTGACCTCGATTCCATTTTGGAATTTGACGCCTTGAACGACTTTTGGCAACTGGTTCTCGCCGTTCAATCGCCGCCATGTTTTCGCAGCAGCGTTGACGAGTTTGAACACCATGAGCTTGGCGGTCTTCGGCGATAGCGCGCCCTTCGTCCGCACGGTTCGATGACGCACGGTCGCGAATACGCTCTCGATCGGATTTGATGTGCGCAGATGGTCCCAGTGCTCAGCAGGAAAGTCAAAGAAGGCGAGCAGAGTTTCCCGATCTTGCGTCAAGCAGACGACCGCCTTGTCGTACTTGGCGCGGTATTTTTCAGCAAACGCGTCGATCGCGACCTCGGCTGCCGCGCGGGTCGGCGCGCCGTAAATCTCACGAAGGTCTGCCTTCATGTTGACCTGGACCGAGAGGGCGACCTTGTTGAGCACGTTGGCGGTCTTGTGAACCCAACAGCGCTGATGCCTGGTGCTCGGAAAGGCCTCCTCGATCGCCTTCCAGAAGCCGAGCGCGCCGTCGCCGACCGCGAGGTCCGGCCCGATCTCGAGCCCACGCTGCTTGACGTCGATGAGGAGCTCACGCCAGCTCTGCGCGCTCTCGCGCACCCCGGTCTGGAAGCCGACGAGTTCTTTCTTGCCCTCGGGTGTCGCGCCGATCAGCACCAGCATGCATTCGGCGTTGTCTTCCATCCGCGCCTGCAGGTAGACCCCGTCCGCCCACACGTAAACGTATCGCCGTGCCGAGAGATCGCGCTTCTGCCAGGCATCGTAATCGACCTGCCACTGCGCCGTCAGCCGTGAGATAACGGCCGGCGACAGGTTCGGCGCCTCCTTGCCCAGCAGGGCGGCAAGCGCCTCCTGGAAGTCGCCGGTTGATACTCCGCGCAGGTAGAGAACCGGCAACAGCGCGTCGAGGCTCTTCGTCCGCCGCGCCCATTTCGGCAGGATCGCCGAGGAAAACCGGATTTTCTCCTCCGTGCCCACGTCGCCTCGGTCGCGCACCTTGGCGCGACGGACCTCGACAGGCCCGACCCCGGTCTGGATCGCGCGATGCGGCCCGTGGCCATGACGCACGATGCGGTCGCGACCATCCGGCAACCTCTCGTCTTTCCACATGGCGACGAAGGCGTCGGCTTCGGCGATCAGCACCTGAGCCAATATCCGACGGGCGCCTTCACGGGCAAGTTCAGTCAGGGGATCATCGATAATGTCAGGCTGACGGAAGGCAATGACAGTGGTATCTCTCGACATGGCGTATCGCTCCTTTCGGGGAGGTTCTGGCAGGCTCGACACCCGCCTCGATACGCCGCCTATCTCACACCGTCATCACCCAGTTTCCCGCATAACTCTCAGAACCGCCAGCAGAGTGTCGGGTTCGCTCGCCACTTTCACTTCACGGACGATCTTGCCGTGTCATCTACAATGCAGACGCTCGTGTCCTTTGACCGAAACGTCCAGTCCAGCAAAATGCTCCATGCTGCGCTTCTCCTTCTGATGCTTGAGGCCGCGAATGCGGACCTCGTTTCACCATCAGCCTGAAGCGCAGCACCCAAAACCTTCAGCTATCCACAAGCTGCCGGCCGATTACCCCATCTAATGATCTCAGGCTGCCATCGATATTGTGTTTTGCTTCTACTGATTAGCGCGGCTGCCCTACACCTTTGGATAATTGTCCGAAGATCGATCTGCCGCCGATAATTTCCGCACATACAGGCCGTCAAAACACCGCGCGTAGTGACGTGCCGTGTCAGGAGATAGACAATGCATCGCCATATCGTCCCACTCGCGTTGGCGGTTATGATTTCACTGTCGGCCTTCCAAGGTCACGCCTCTCCGGCAGGCCCCTTCGCCGGAATGGCTGGATCGTGGTTGGGGGCTGGGAGCCTCACGATGGCTAATGGAACCCAGGAACGGCTGCGTTGCCGCGCGGACTACCATGTCGGCATCAGCGGCAACAGAATGGAACTGGGCCTGCGTTGCGCCAGCGATAGCTACAATTTCCGCCTCGTGAGCGACGTCGCATCCGATGGCCGCGCAGTCTTCGGCTCGTGGAGTGAGACAACCCGCAATGCGAGCGGCACCGTGTCCGGGCGTGTCAGCGGGGACCGCATCCAGATGGTCGCGCGCGGTGACAATTTTTCAGCAAGCCTTTCACTGGTCACGCGCGGCAACCGGCAATCGGTTGCGATCCAGCCGCAGGGAATGGAAATCAGCGAGGTGGCGATCATGCTCGCCAAGGGCCAGCCGACCACTACGGGCGCGGCTCATTGATTGGATCGAAGGTCGCTGAAGTACGTCGGTTTTGCGGTGCAACAAACTGTCCATGGGAGCAAGCTAATGATGAGATTGATCGCTTTGGCGGCGTTCGCCTGGGTTACGACAACGTCAGCACAGGCAATGCCCACGACACCGGTTCGCGGATCGGACGGCATGGTCACGCAAGTCGCCTACGGATGCGGCCCCGGCAGGACAAGCGTCCGTGGTGTCTGCGTGGCCAGAACCACCATTCGCCACGCTCGCAGGTGTGTTCGATGGACCGGAGGCGTTTGCGCTCGGTTCGACTGAGACGAGGCCAAATCGGAGCTAACCGACCACGCTGCCCTGACTTGAAGACGCTGCGGTGGCCGTAAGCCCACCTTCGTGAATAGACCACGGCGGCGAAGGCAGGGCCGAATCGGAGAGGCGCGTCTCGATGCGCACAGAAATAGCACTCGCAAACGAACGTGCGATCATCGCCGATATGTTGATCAACCTGTTGACCAATGTCCGACTGACCTACCTTCCCGACCTCGAACCGGCAGAGGCCCATGAGTTGCTGCTCACGGGGGCGCATGTTCTGATGGCTCAATTGGGAAGCCAGCCGGCAACGGCGTCCGAAATTAGCCGTGTGATCGGTCGCCCGCGCGACATTGCCGTGCAACGGCTGGAGGAGTTGCGCGAACGAGGCTATGTCGAGCACCGCAGCAACCGGTACAAAATGACCGCGAAATTGAACGTGCCGAACCTGCAGCGCCACATGCGAAGCAACATCAATATTATTCTGGCAGCCGCCAAGAAGCTGGATTCCGCGCCGTTCGCACAACTGAGCCAACGCTCCTCGCGGCGCCACCGATCCGGTGGCCTCTCGTTGGTGTAGATGGGTTCGTCCCTGAAATGAACGCCGATGGGCTCGCGACGCGCTGTATTTTTTGAACCGGTCGCGCGGAGATATCCGATGCATCGTCGTCAAGCGTTGAAGTTCTTTTCTGGCTTTGCGCTATGTCCACTCTGTATGAGAGCGAGCCTTGGTGAGACGCAGACCGGTCCACATTGGAGTTATGAAGGAGGGACCGGACCGAACAACTGGGCCAATCTTGATGCAGCAAATAGAGCGTGCTCGACCGGTACTCAACAATCTCCCATCGACCTCTCCGAGCCGGTCGGCGCTCGGCAGCCTGCGCTGAATCTTGATTGGAAAACGCGGCCCGACACTATCGTCAACAATGGGCACGCCATCCAACTTAATTTCAGCGAAGGCAGCGCTATTAGTCTTGGCAGGCGAACCTACGGGCTGACGCAGTTTCACTTCCATCAACCGAGCGAGCACAGACTTAATGGGAAGCGCTTCGCCATGGAAGCGCATTTTGTCCACGCCACTATGGATAGCGGCGGGTTCGCAGTGGTCGGCGTGTTTATGACTCCCGGCAAGACAAACGCGGTATTCAATAAGATCGTGTCGACAATGCCGGCGAAAGAAGGCTCACCCGTTGCGGCCGATCGAGCCATCGATCCAAACGGGTTGCTGCCGGCGCGGCATAACTACTATCGCTACGAAGGGTCTCTCACGACCCCGCCGTGCAGCGAGACCGTCGATTGGCTTGTGCTCGCCGACCCCATCGAGGTGGCCGAGATCGACATTGTCCGTTTCGCCAAGCTGTACCCGATGAACGCCCGTCCGGTGCAGAATCCAAATCGGCGTTTCATTCTCACATCGAACCAACAGTGATGCTTGGCACGTGGTGTCGAGGACCATCACCTGGTAACGATCGTTCTCGTTGCCGTACTGCTTTTTGGATTATTGGACAGCATTGCGAGATGAACGAGGAGGATCATGCCAAAGAAAGAGGTTCCACGCCTCCGTGGCGGCGTTTATCGTGGCGGCGTTTATCGCGGCGGCGTGCATCGGGTTGGCGTCGGTCGCGTCGGAATCCGGTATGGCCGTGCCGGGTATGGCTGGGGCGGCCGCTGGGCTGGTTAATGGCCCAGATATGGTTTGGGCGCAGCTGCAGTTGCGGGGCAGCCCTCGGTTCCAGCTACTACGTGAGCGGTGGCGACACCTACATTTTGCACGGTACCCACATCAGTGAATCGGACGCCGTCGCATATTGCGCCCAGCAATTCCGCTCATATGACACCGAGAGTAGGACATTCCTGGCGTACAGCGGTGAGCGAGTGTCTTGCCCGCAATAAGCCAGTGGCGCACCAAGACAGTGCAGCATTCGGTGCCTGCAGACAGCGGCGCTCTTCTTTCGGATAAGGCATACTATACCCAAGACTGATTACGCGGCGCGTGCTCGGGCCTTAGCGTCTGGATCGGGGCCACACTGAGCATACATCTCCCAACTGGCCCCGTCCTTGTGGCGGGGCCAACTTTACTTGTGGTCAGGATCATTGCTTCATTCCGGCGCGATGGCTGCCCATGAACCTCTTGCTTAAAGAAATACGTCACAATCCCGTGCTCTGGTTGCTGGTTTTCGTGCCCGTGGTATTCGCCACTCAGAATCTAACGTCCGAAGCGCATACGCTGCTTTTTGTGCTGTCCGTTCTGGCCATCGTGCCATTGGCCGCGCTGCTGAGTTACGCCACCGAATCCGTAGCGGCCAAGACGGGCGATATGGCGGGTGGTCTACTCAACGCCACGCTTGGAAACCTGACCGAACTCGTCATTGCGTTGGCCGCGTTACGCGCCGGCCAATATGCCCTCGTGAAGGCGTCCATTGCCGGGGCGATTGTAACCAACACCTTGTTCATGCTGGGCGCCTCGTTTCTGCTCGGCGGACTCAAGCACCATGTGCAGGAATACAACCGGGCGGGCGCCCGCTTGCAAGCAGGCCTGCTGTTTCTGGCCACTATCGCGTTGTTGATTTCCTTCAGCAGTTTCTGAAGCCGACTCCACGACGGGCTCGGCATTTATTGAGAAGTTGAGTGGGAGTTTGTCCGTACTGCTGATCGCCACCTACGGATTGGGCCTGTTATTCTCACTCAAGACACATCGCGAATTCTTCGGCGGCGCGATACACGAGGAGACTGGCGAAGCATCGTGGCCATTGGGCTTGGCCCTGACAACGCTGGCCGGCGTCACGGTGCTGGTTGCGCTCGTGAGCGAGGTGTTCGTCGAGTTCGTGCAGCAGGCGGCGGTGACGTTCGGGATCACCCCCGCATTCGTGGGTTTCATCGTCGTGGCGCTGGTGGGCGGTGCAGCGGAGATGGCCTCGGCGTTTTCCGGCGCACGAAAAAATCGGCTGGATCTGAGCGTGGGCATCGCGCTGGGGAGCGCGGCTCAAATCGCGCTTTTTGTCTCCCCAGCACTGGTGCTGCTCAGCTACGTCATCGGCCCGGAACCAATGAACCTGCAATTCTGGCCGGGCGCAGTGGTCATGATGCTCATCGCCACCATAACCGTGTCTCTGGTGACAAATAGTGGGCGCTCGGCGTGGTTTGTCGGGGTGCTTGTGTTGTTGGTGTACCTGATTTTCGCGATGACACTGTACCTGTTACCGCCCCGGCTACAGTGAATCGCCAGAACGATCCCGCATGTTGCGCCAGACTTTAATGGGTGTTGCCGTCAGTGTTTGCAACATTGCGATCCATGCATTGTTTATGGCGGCTGTCATATGGGCCGCGCGCTTTGCCGGCGCGGTCGCAACGTTACATCAGTCGTTCCGATTAATTGCAGTCATGATTGTGACCGTGTCGTTCCTCATGGCGGCGCATTGCTCCGAGGTGCTCGTATGGTCATTGGCTTATGCAATCGTCGATGCTGCACCTAAAGGCACTGATC
Source organism: uncultured Alphaproteobacteria bacterium (assembly GCA_963785665.1). Taxonomy (GTDB): domain Bacteria; phylum Pseudomonadota; class Alphaproteobacteria; order Rhizobiales; family Xanthobacteraceae; genus Z2-YC6860. The sequence goes on along the minus strand of CAWAWF010000001.1, from coordinate 20,395 downwards.
TCATTTATTTTTCTTTTGTAAATTACACAACGCTGGGCTATGGCGACGTAACGCCCGTGGAGCGCTGGCATCTGCTGGGGCCGATGACGGCGATGAACGGTGTGCTGCTGTTCGGTTGGTCAACCGCAGTGATTTTTGAGGTGCTCCGAAGGACGCTGATGACCATCGGTAGCAAATGGGGCGATTAAACGTCGATGGTCTTGACGCACAAGAATTGCGGCGGTTGGCGCGCACCAACATTGACCCCAGCGGACTCCAGGCCCGTCTAAGGTCGGTCACGCTCCAGCGACGTGGTTCGGAGCGGCACTATGTTACGTCTCGTTCGGATGCTTACGGTCATTGCCTTGCTGCGTGAATTGGTTGGCGCCCACCGACTTCCATGGCACAGGACAATCGAACGGTTTGACGCTTTTCATCAATAGGGCGTACGTCTTACCTCCCAGTTCGGCTCGTGGTGCAACATCAGACAGCGCTATCGTTGGCTGGCGACCGCTCGTTCGGAGCATCGGCGTATTAGGCGCTGGTGCTTCACATGACCTTTGCTCATGGGAGTGATCGTGTCGGTGCTGTTTTACATAAGGCGGGCGTTGCCGAAATATTTAGACGGAAGGTCTGATGACCGCAGAACGGCAATCTTGGACACGTCGTGATAGCCCCATATTTGTGCCAGCATCGTCTACGCGACATGTCTCGCGTAAGGTCTTGCTGTGTTTAATCCTAATCGGCAGCCTGCAGATCTCACAGCGAGCCTCCGCTGCGGCCGTATATGTCGGGGGCGCCACCTTATCGAATTACGGGGTCGGAACTGTCGTAGTGAGCACATCTGAGCGGCGCCTCTATTACGTGCTGGAACATGGCAACGCACTTAGTTACCCCATTGCGGTTGGGAAACTCGGGAAGACGTGGGCGGGGGAAGCTCGTATCGATGGGAAGTATTTGAATCCAGCTTGGTCTCCGCCGGCTGAAATACGGCGCGATAAACCGAACCTGCCGGCAGTCATCCCGGGAGGTTCTCGCCGAAATCCAATGGGTGTGGCCGCGCTGACGCTTACACCCGGCGACTATGCGATCCACGGCACCAATGCTCCGAGCGTGGTTACGGCTGTTGCGGCACTTACAGCTATCGCGGCTACCGGTACGGTTTTAAATAGAACTTCATGGCGCGACAAATAATCTCGAAGGGATGCATCGAATTAAAAGCAACGGCTGTCTCACCGGTGCACTGAGGTTGAGGCCGAACGGAATTGCACATTTCGATAACTGATAATTCCGTAGATTCGAACGCATGGCGCGCGCAGAAGATGCCATCCGTACCCATAGCTAGGGCGATAGCCTCCGCCCCAACGACCGCCCCACCCGTAGCCTGGGCGACCGGCCCAGCGACCGCCGCCCGACCCCGGTCTCGCAATAGGATGCGAGACGTGCGCGAAACCGCCACGACCGGCAAACCCGCCGCCACCCATACGCACCCCACCGCCTCGGCCCCTAATGTCCGCTTCTCTAATCGGCCGGTTGGGGTCAAGCGCTTTCAGACTATCCACCGCTGCGGTGTCGATGTCGCCCGCGGGCTCATGCTTCTCTCCGGAATTGGCACCTGAGGGTCGTCCCGAGGTCGCCGCGGTTCCGCTGCTCAAAGCGCGCCATGCTATCGAACAGCAGGTCGACGATCTTGATCGTAAGTTTCGGAAGCTGCCCGCTTATGATGCACAGTCCGCGGTTCATGACCGCGCCCGGCGTTGGTCCAATCACCGCGCTCTGCTTCAAGGCGACGATTGACGATCCGGCGCGCTTCAAGCGATCGAGAAGCGTTGGCGCCTGTGTCGGATTGACGAGCCGGCGTCATGCCTCCGGAGAGGTCGATTGGTCCGGCCGGATATCAAAGTGCGGTGACGCCATGCTCCGCATGTATTTGTTCGAGGCAGCCGGCGTGCTGCTGACCCGCGTGCAAAAATGGTCGGCTCTCAAGGCTTGGGGCACGAGGCTCGTCAAGCAACGGGCTCCGCAAGGCGAAGGTCGCCGTCGCGCGCAAACTCGCGGTCATCCTGCACCGCATGTGGATCGAGGGGACCGAATTCAACTGGTCGAAGAAGGCAATCGCCGCGTAGGGCGCACAAGGAGATCATAGAGTTCCCGCGACACGGCGGGAAAAGTCGTCCCTGCCGGGACGGCGGCGGTGGTGAGATCGTCCGATATCTTGCGAGCGTTCAAACAAAACGACCGCGCTTTCCATCGGCTTGTTCGTCGAGACCAGTTGCCAAGTCGTGCATGGCGTCAAATTCCAAAATGGAATCGAAACTCTGCTCGCCTTCTTTGACTTTCCTGCTGAGCACTGGGACCATCTGCGCACATCAAATCCGATCGAGAGCGTATTCGCGACCGTGCGTCATCGAACCGTGCGGACGAAGGGCGCGCTATCGCCGAAGACCGCCAAGCTCATGGTGTTCAAACTCGTCAACGCTGCCGCGAAAACATGGCGGCGATTGAACGGCGAGAACCAGTTGCCAAAAGTCGTTCAAGGGTTATAGTTCATCCGCCCAGGGTCGCGGTAGCCGACCGTGTGCAATCCGTCGAGATAACTTCAATGCGAGCGGGTGCGGGAGCTATAGGTCCAGGGTAGAGGAGCCGATACTCGGAATCTTGCCGGCCTGCTGGCTATGCGCCATACGCGGCCAACCCGCCCCCACGCCGCAGACAAGACCGAAATTCTCCCCGCCGCGTGTCCGCCCCCCAAAAGCTAAGGAGCCGCCATCGTAACCGCTCAAATTGGCCGAAGAGGCAGGCCGCCGCCGCGTCGGACTTGATCCGCGCTACAGTCGCCTCGATGTCTCGACACCGATCGGCGGCCAATTCGCGCGTGGCTTGCTGCATCGTTTCCGAAGCTCATCGCGACCGCTCGGTCTGAGCTTTTCCGCTTATAACCCGGATGTGTGGTCCGGCCGTGCGTCGCAAGAGAATTTCGTCGATACCGCGGTAGTCGTCTCGGCGGCAGCGTAGGGGGACTAAATGGCACTGAAGCAAAAAATCAATTCATCGCGCATAGGGTAGGAGTGCCTTCAGGTGTGCCCCCGTTGCTCCGGGGATTAAGACCCTATCCACCTAGGTACAGGTTCATTGCCCATCATGCAGGGGTACGCTCTGAGCATACCGCCGGGGTCGTTCTTTTGACAGGAAAGAACGGCTTTGGCGAAGCAGTTCAGGTTCGCGTCCTGCGGCGAGACCTCGTTGGAAACTCGTCACAAAAATTGGTTCGCACAGTGGCTCTAGCGAACGGCGCTCGCGCAACATGCGCGGGAGGTGGTGATGGAGAGTACCCAGCGCATCGCACGGCCCGCTGCACAAGCAACGGGAACCTTGACGCTCAGCCGACCGCAAAACGGTGTGGTCTCTACGTTTGACGCCCAAGACTACGCGGTCATCGACTTTTTGTTAATCGATCATCAGTGGGCGGGCTTGGTTCAGCTCGGGCGCACGCTCCAAATTGTCTTCAGCAACGGCGCCATTATCGAGTTGCTAAACTTTTTCTCCTTCCACTCGGCTTACGACGGATCCTCGGACGAAGACCACACCGGCGCTGTGCTTGGTAAACCGGTCGAACCATTGCTTCTGACGTCTGCTGGCCAAACGCTATCGTCGGAGGAGTTTGCCCATACGTATTGGATCACGAAGGGTAGCGGCTCTTTTTTGGTTTCCTTGCCATTTGAGGACCACACTGGCGGCCCCGGTGCTGAAATCGGGCTACTCCCGACGGATACGCCACCGCTTCCTATTTTGCCGGATCTGCCCGAGCCGTTTTTCCCTTTGTTTGGGCCGCTACCGCCACCGCAACCGCCACTGCCCACGCCACCTTTGCAGTCCATCCCGGGCACTAATCATCCGGCGGTGATCACCGGCCCGATAACCGGCACGGTGATTGAAGCCGGCGGCGTGAACAACGGAACCCCTGGGACGCCGACTGCCACCGGCGATCTCCATGCCAGTGATGTGGACAACCCGAACGATGCCTGGGCGGCGGTCGGCGCGGCAACCGCGAGCGCCAGTGGCTACGGGACCTACACGCTCACCGCCACGGGCGTGTGGACCTACACGCTCGACAACGCCAACGCGACCGTGCAGGCGCTCAATGTCGGCGGCACGCTGACTGACACGTTCACCGTCAGCACCGTCGACGGCACCAAACAGGTTGTAACGATCACGATCAAAGGCGCAAACGATGCACCGGTGGCGGTGGCCGACAGCAACGCTAGCGATGCGGTTGTCGAGAGCGGGGTCGGGCCGGGCAACACGCCCTTCGCCGGCGACCCTTTGGCGACCGGCAACGTGCTCACCAATGACACCGATGTCGACAGCGGTGACAGCAAGACCGTGACCGCAGTCAACGGCTCGGCGCTCAATATTGGTCAGCCGCTGGTCGGCACCTACGGCACATTGACGCTCCTGGCCAACGGCAACTGGAGCTACGTGCTCAATAACGCCGACCCCGACACCAATGCGCTGGCGCAGGGGCAGACCGCCACCGACGTCTTTACCTACACCATGGCCGACGCGAACGGAGCCACCTCGTCAACGTCGCTCACTATTACCATCACGGGCGCCAACGACGCCGCCGTGATCAGCGGGACCACGGCCGGCGCCGTGACCGAGGCCGGTGGCGTCAACAACGGCATCCCGGGCACACCCACCGCGACCGGCGATCTGACCTCGACCGACGTCGACAATCCGAACGACGCCTGGACGGCCGTCAGCGCGCCGACCGCCAGCGCCAACGGCTTCGGCAGCTACACACTGACAGCGGACGGGCTCTGGACCTACACGCTCAGCAACAGCAATCCCGCCGTGCAGGCGCTCAATGTCGGCGATGTCCTGATCGACAGCTTCACGGTGACCACGGTCGACGGCACCGCCCAGCTGGTCACCATCACCATCGACGGCGCCAACGACGCCGCCGTGATCAGCGGCGACGACGACGGCGGAGTCGTGACCGAGGCCGGCGGCGTCAATAACGACACGCCGGGGACACCGATCGCGACCGGCGATCTGACCTCGACCGACGTCGACAACCCGCCGGACGCCTGGGACGCGGTCACCACGTCGTTGCGGGGCGCCAGCGGCTACGGCACCTACACGCTGACAGCGGGTGGCGCCTGGACCTACACGCTCGACAACAGCAACGCCGACCGTGCAGGCGCTCAATGTCGGGCAGACGCTGACCGACACCTTCACCGCCTTCACGGTCGACGGCACGTCGCAACTCGTCACCGTCACCATCCATGGCGCCAACGATGCCGCCGTGATCAGCGGGACCACGGCCGGCGCCGTGACCGAGGCCGGTGGCGTCAACAACGGCATCCCGGGCACGCCCACCGCGACCGGCGATCTGAACTCGACCGACGTCGACAACCCGACCGACGCCTGGACGGCCGTCAGCGTACCGACCGCCAGCGCCAACGGCTACGGCAGCTACACGCTGACAGCGGCCGGCGTCTGGACCTACACGCTCAGCAACAGCAATGCCGCCGTGCAGGCGCTCAATGTCGGCGATATCCTGATCGACAGCTTCACGGTGACCACGGTCGACGGCACCGCCCAGCTGGTCACCATCACCATCGACGGCGCCAACGACGCCGCCGTGATCAGCGGCGCGACGACGGGGAGTGTGATCGAGGCCGGCGGGGTGGGTTCCGGCATTCCGGGCATCCCGGTCGCGACTGGTAACCTCGATGCCACCGACGTCGACAATCCGTCCGATGCCTGGACGGTGGTCGGCACGGCCACACCAGGCGCCAATGGCTACGGCAGCTATACGCTGACGGCAGCCGGGGTCTGGACCTACAGCTTGGACAATACCAACGCGGCGGTGCAGGCGCTGAACGCCGGGCAGACGCTGACCGACACCTTCACCGCTTTCACGGTCGATGGCACCGCGCAACTCGTCACCGTCACCATCCATGGCGCCAACGACGCCGCCGTGATCAGCGGCGCGACCACGGCCGGCGCGTGACCGAGGCCGGCGGTGTCGCCAACGGCACCCCGGGCACTCCGATCGCGACCGGCGATCTGACCTCGACCGACGTCGACAACCCGACCGACGACTGGACGGCCGGTCGGCACAGCCGACCGCCAGCGCCAATGGCTACGGCAGCTACACGCTGACGGCGGCCGGCGTCTGGACCTACACGCTCGACAACAGCAACGCCGCCGTGCAGGCGCTCAATGTCGGCGACACGCTGACCGACACGCTTCACCGCTTACCACGGTCGACGGCACCGCCCAGCTGGTCACCATCACCATCGACGGCGCCAACGACGACGCCGTGATCAGCGGTCCCGACGACCGGCACGGTGGTGGAGGCCGGTGGCGTCAATAACGATGCGCCGGGCACGCCCACTGCGACCGGTGATCTCACCGCCGCCGATGTCGATAACCCGAACGATGTCTGGACGGCCGTCAGCGCGCCGACCGCCACCGCCAACGGCTTCGGCAGCTACACACTGACAGCGGACGGGCTCTGGACCTACACGCTCAGCAACAGCAATCCCGCCGTGCAGGCGCTCAATACGGGCGACACGCTGACAGACACATTCGCCGCCACCACGGTGGACGGCACTGCCCAACTGGTCACCGTCACCATCCACGGCGCCAACGACGCCGCCGTGATCAGCGGCGCGACGACGGGGAGCGTGACCGAGGCCGGCGGGGTGGGTTCCGGCATTCCGGGCATCCCGGTCGCGACCGGCAACCTCAATGCCACCGACGTCGACAACCCGCCGGACGATTGGGCCCCGGTCGCCACAGCCGCACCAGGCGCCAATGGCTACGGCAGCTACACCCTGACCGCTGCAGGCGTGTGGACCTACAGCTTGGACAACAGCAATCCGGCCGTGCAGGCGCTCAATACGGGCGACACGCTGACAGACACATTCGCCGCCACCACGGTGGACGGCACCGCGCAACTCGTCACCATCACCATCCATGGCACCGACGACGCCGCGGTGATCAGCGGCGATTTTGCCGGGACGGTGCTCGAAGCCGGCGGTGTCGCCAACGGCATCCCGGGCATACCCACCGCCACCGGGGATCTGGATGCCGCCGACGTTGACAATCCGCCGGGCTGGACGCCTACGCTGCCTGTTGGCACGCCGACGCCGGGCGATAACGGCTTCGGCAGCTTCACGCTGACGGCGGCTGGCGTGTGGACCTACACGCTGGACAACGGCAATCCGGCCGTGCAGGCGCTGAACGCCGGGCAGACGCTGACCGATACATTCACCGCCACCACGGTGGGTGGCACCACCCAGGTGGTGACCATCACCATCGACGGCGCCAACGATGCCGCGGTCATTACCGGGACCACGGCCGGCGCCGTGACCGAGGCCGGCGGTGTCGCCAACGGCGTTCCGGGCACAGCCACTGCGACCGGCGATCTGACCTCGACCGACGTCGACAACCCGCCAGATGCCTGGGACGTGGTCACCACGTCGTTGCGGGGCGCCAGTGGCTACGGCAGCTACACGCTGACGGCGGATGGCGTGTGGACCTATACGCTCGACAACAGCAATCCGGCCGTGCAGGCGCTCAATGTCGGCGGCACGCTGACCGACACATTCACCGCCTTCACGGTCGACGGCACGTCGCAGCTGGTGACCATCACCATCGACGGCGCCAACGACGCCGCCGTGATCATCGGCCCCGGACCGGAACGGTGACCGAGGCTGGCGGTGTCGCAACGGCACGCCGGGTACGCCCGACCGCGACCGGCGATCTGAACTCGACCGACGTCGACAATCCGAGCCGATGCCTGGACTACGGTCGGTACTCCGGCCGCCAGCGCCAACGGCTACGGCAGCTACACGCTGACGGCGTCCGGCGTCTGGACCTACACGCTCGACAACAGCAACGCGGCCGTGCAGGCGCTCAATGTCGGCGACACTCTGAACGATCGCTTTACCGTCACCACCATCGACGGCACCGCCCAGCTGGTGACAGTCACCATCAACGGCGCCAACGACGCCGCCGTTATTACCGGCGATACCACCGGGACGGTGACCGAGGCCGGTGGTGTCGCCAACGGCACGCCGGGCACTTCGTTTGCGGTCGGGGACCTCGGTGCCGCCGACGTCGACAACCCGTCGGACAGTTGGACTGAAATCGAGACGCCGACGTTGAGCGCCAACGGCTATGGGACGTTCACGATCGATGCTGCAGGCCTGTGGGTTTACATACTTGATGACGACAATGCTGCGGTGCAGGCGCTCAATGTCGGCGACACGCTGACCGACACGTTCACCGCCATCACGGTCGACGGCACGTCGCAGCTCGTCACCATCACCATCGACGGCGCCAACGATGCCGCCGTGATCATCGGGCCTGCGACCGGGAGCGGTGACCGAGGCCGGTGGTGTCGCCAACGGCACGCCGGGTACGCCCACCGCGACCGGCGATCTGAACTCGACCGACGTCGACAATCCGAACGATGCCTGGACTACGGTCGGTACTCCGGCCGCCGGCGCCAACGGCTACGGCAGCTACACGCTGACGGCGTCCGGCGTCTGGACCTACACGCTCGACAACAGCAATCGCGGCCGTGCAGGCGCTCAATGTCGGCGACACTCTGAACGATCGCTTTACCGTCACCACCATCGACGGCACCGCCCAGTTGGTGATAGTCACCATCAACGGCGACAACGACGCCGCCGTTATTACCGGCGATACCACCGGGACGGTGACCGAGGCCGGTGGTGTCGCCAACGGCACGCCGGGTACCCCGACCGCGACCGGTCACCTGAACTCAACCGACGTCGACAACTTGGATGACGTCTGGGACGCGGTCACCACGTCGTTGCGGGGCGCCAGCGGCTACGGCAGCTACACCCTGACCGCGTCCGGCGTCTGGGCATATACGCTCGACAACAGCAATGCCGCGGTGCAGGCGCTCAATGTCGGCGACACGCTGGCCGACACCTTCACCGCCTTCACGGTCGACGGCACCGCGCAACTCGTCACCGTCACCATCCATGGCGCCAACGACGCCGCCGTGATCAGCGGGACCACGGCTGGAGCCGTGACCGAGGCCGGTGGCGTCAGCAACGGAACGCCCGGTATCCCGGTCGCGACCGGCGATCTGACCTCGACCGACGTCGACAACCCGAACGATGCCTGGGCTATCGTCAGCGCGCCGATCGCCAGCACCAACGGCTTCGGCAGCTATACGCTGACGGCGTCCGGCGTCTGGACCTACACGCTCGACAACAGCAACGCGACCGTACAGGCGCTCAATGTCGGCGGCACGCTGACCGACACATTCACGGTCACCACGGTCGACGGCACCGCCCAGCTGGTCACCATCACCATCCAGGGCGCCAACGATGCAGCCGTGATCAGCGGGACCGCGGCCGGCGCCGTGACCGAGGCCGGAGGGGTGGCCAACGGCACGCCGGGGACTCCGACCGCGATCGGCAGCCTCCATGCCACCGACGTCGACAACCCGTCCGATGCCTGGACGGCGGTCGGCACGGGGACCGCGAGCGACAGCGGCTACGGCAGCTACACGCTGACAGTGGGAGGCGCCTGGGCCTACACGCTGGACAACAGCAAGGCGGCCGTGCAGGCGCTCAATGTCGGGCAGACGCTGACCGACACATTTACCGCCTTCACGGTCGACGGCACCGCGCAACTCGTCACCGTCACCATCCATGGCGCCAACGACGCCGCCGTGATCAGCGGGACCACGGCCGGAGCCGTGACCGAGGCCGGTGGCGTCAACAACGGCATCCCGGGCACACCCACCGCGACCGGCGATCTGAACTCGATCGACGTCGACAACCCGACCGACGCCTGGACGGCCGTCAGCGTACCGACCGCCAGCACCAACGGCTACGGCAGCTACACGCTGACAGCGTCCGGCGTCTGGGCCTACACGCTCAGCAACAGCAACGCCGCCGTGCAGGCGCTCAATGTCGGCGATATCCTGATCGACAACTTCACAGTGACCACGGTCGACGGCACCGCCCAGCTGGTCACCATCACCATCGACGGCGCCAACGACGCCGCCGTGATCAGCGGCGACACGCGGCCGGAGCCGTGACCGAGGCCGGCGGCGTCAATAACGACACGCCGGGGACACCGATCGCGACCGGCGATCTGACCTCGACCGACGTCGACAACCCGCCGGACGCCTGGGACGCAGTCAGCGCCTCGTTGCGGGGCGCCAGCGGCTACGGCACCTACACGCTGACAGCGGGTGGCGCCTGGACCTACAGCTTGGACAATACCAACGCCGCGGTGCAGGCGCTCAACGTCGGCGGCACGCTGACCGACACCTTCACCGCCTTCACGGTCGACGGCACCGCGCAACTCGTCACCGTCACCATCCATGGCGCCAACGACGCCGCCGTGATCAGCGGGACCACGGCCGGCGCCGTGACCGAGGCCGGTGGCGTCAACAACGGCATCCCGGGCACACCCACCGCGACCGGCGATCTGACCTCGACCGACGTCGACAATCCGAACGACGCCTGGACGGCCGTCAGCGCGCCGACCGCCAGCGCCAACGGCTTCGGCAGCTACACACTGACAGCGGACGGGCGTCTGGACCTACACGCTCAGCAACAGCAATCCCGCCGTGCAGGCGCTCAATGTCGGCGATGTCCTGATCGACAGCTTCACGGTGACCACGGTCGACGGCACCGCCCAGCTGGTCACCATCACCATCGACGGCGCCAACGACGCCGCCGTGATCAGCGGGACCGCGGCCGGAGCCGTGACCGAGGCCGGCGGCGTCAATAACGACACGCCGGGGACACCGATCGCGACCGGCGATCTGACCTCGACCGACGTCGACAACCCGCCAGACGCCTGGGACGCGGTCAGCACGTCGTTGCGGGGCGCCAGCGGCTACGGCACCTACACGCTGACAGCGGGTGGCGCCTGGACCTACACGCTCGACAACAGCAACGCCGACCGTGCAGGCGCTCAATGTCGGGCAGACGCTGACCGACACCTTCACCGCCACCACGGTCGACGGCACGTCGCAACTCGTCACCGTCACCATCCATGGCGCCAACGATGCCGCCGTGATCAGCGGGACCACGGCCGGCGCCGTGACCGAGGCCGGTGGCGTCAACAACGGCATCCCGGGCACGCCCACCGCGACCGGCGATCTGAACTCGACCGACGTCGACAACCCGACCGACGCCTGGACGGCCGTCAGCGTACCGACCGCCAGCGCCAACGGCTACGGCAGCTACACGCTGACAGCGGCCGGCGTCTGGACCTACACGCTCAGCAACAGCAATGCCGCCGTGCAGGCGCTCAATGTCGGCGATATCCTGATCGACAGCTTCACGGTGACCACGGTCGACGGCACCGCCCAGCTGGTCACCATCACCATCGACGGCGCCAACGACGCCGCCGTGATCAGCGGCGCGACGACGGGGAGTGTGATCGAGGCCGGCGGGGTGGGTTCCGGCATTCCGGGCATCCCGGTCGCGACCGGCGATCTGACCTCGACCGAGGTGGACAACCCGCCAGACGATTGGACCGCGGTCAGCACGGCGACTGCAAGCACCGAAGGCTACGGCAGCTACACGCTGACAGCGGGTGGCGCTTGGACCTACACGCTGGACAACAGCAATCTGGCCGTGCAGGCGCTCAATACGGGCGATACCCTGACTGATACATTCACCGTCACCACCATCGACGGCACCCCACAGCTGGTCACCATCACCATTCATGGCACCGACGACGAGGCTGTGATCAGTGGCGATTTTGCCGGGACGGTGCTCGAAGCCGGCGGTGTCGCCAACGGCATCCCGGGCATACCCACCGCCACCGGGGATCTGGATGCCGCCGTAGTCGGCAATCCATCGGAGGACTGGACGCCTGTCGGCACGCCGAGACCGGGCGACAACGGCTTCGGCAGCTACACGCTGACAGTGTCCGGGGTCTGGCTCTACACGCTCGACAACAGCAATCCGGCCGTGCAGGCGCTCAATGTCGGGCAGACGCTGACCGATACCTTCACGGCCACCGCGGCGGACGGCATCTCCCATCAGTTGGTCACGATCACGATCGAGGGCGCCAACGACGCTGCCATTATTACCGGCGATATCACCGCGACGGTGCAGGAGGCCGGTGGGGTGGCCAACGGCACGCCGGGCACGCCCGACCGCGACCGGCGATCTGAACTCGACCGACGTCGACAATCCCAATGACCTCTGGGAGCCAGACGGCACGGTGGTGTTGCGGGGCGATAGCGGCTTCAGCACGTACACGGTGACAGCGGCCGGGGTCTGGACCTACACGTTGGACAACAGCAATCCGGCCGTGCAGGCGCTCAATGTCGGGCAGACGCTGACCGACACGCTCACCGCCGTCACCATCGACGGCACCCAGCAGCAGGTGACGATCACGATCGAGGGCGCCAACGATGCGGCCGTGATCACCGGCGCGACGACGGGGAGCGTGACCGAGGCCGGCGGCGTCAACAACGGCACGCCGGGCACAGCCACCGCGACCGGCGATCTGAATTCGACCGACGTCGACAACCCGAACGACGCCTGGACGGTCGTCAGCGCGCCGACCGCCAGCACCAACGGCTTCGGCAGCTATACGCTGACAGCGTCCGGGGTCTGGCTCTACACGCTCGACAACAGCAACGCGATCGTACAGGCGCTCAATGTCGGGCAGACGCTGACCGACACCTTCACCGTCACCACGGTCGACGGCACCGCCCAGCTGGTCACCATCACCATCAACGGCGCCAACGATGCCGCCGTCATTACCGGCGATATCACCGCGACGGTGCACGAGGCCGGCGGGGTGGCCAACGGCACGCCGGGTCTCCCGATCGCGACCGGCGATCTGAACTCGACCGACGTCGACAATCCCAATGACCTCTGGGAGCCAGACGGCACGGTGGTGTTGCGGGGCGATAGCGGCTTCAGCACGTACACGGTGACAGCGGCCGGGGTCTGGACCTACACGCTGGACAACAGCAATCCGGCCGTGCAGGCGCTCAATGTCGGGCAGACGCTGACCGACACGCTCACCGCCGTCACCATCGACGGCACCCAGCAGCAGGTGACGATCACGATCGAGGGCGCCAACGATGCGGCCGTGATCACCGGCGCGACGACGGGGAGCGTGACCGAGGCCGGCGGCGTCAACAACGGCATCGCCGGGCACAGCCACCGCGACCGGCGATCTGAATTCGACCGACGTCGACAACCCGAACGACGCCTGGACGGTCGTCAGCGCGCCGACCGCCAGCACCAACGGCTTCGGCAGCTATACGCTGACAGCGTCCGGGGTCTGGCTCTACACGCTCGACAACAGCAACGCGATCGTACAGGCGCTCAATGTCGGGCAGACGCTGACCGACACCTTTACCGTCACCACGGTCGACGGCACCGCCCAGCTGGTCACCATCACCATCAACGGCGCCAATGACGCCGCCGTTATTACCGGCGATATCACCGCGACGGTGCACGGAGGCCGGCGGGGTGGCCAACGGCACGCCGGGTCTCCCGATCGCGACCGGCGATCTGAACTCGACCGACGTCGACAATCCCAATGACCTCTGGGAGCCAGACGGCACGGTGGTGTTGCGGGGCGATAGCGGCTTCAGCACGTACACGGTGACAGCGGCCGGGGTCTGGACCTACACGCTGGACAACAGCAATCCGGCCGTGCAGGCGCTCAATGTCGGGCAGACGCTGACCGACACGCTCACCGCCGTCACCATCGACGGCACCCAGCAGCAGGTGACGATCACGATCGAGGGCGCCAACGATGCGGCCGTGATCACCGGCGCGACGACGGGGAGCGTGACCGAGGCCGGCGGCGTCAACAACGGCACGCCGGGCACAGCCACCGCGACCGGCGATCTGAATTCGACCGACGTCGACAACCCGAACGACGCCTGGACGGTCGTCAGCGCGCCGACCGCCAGCACCAACGGCTTCGGCAGCTATACGCTGACAGCGTCCGGGGTCTGGCTCTACACGCTCGACAACAGCAACGCGATCGTACAGGCGCTCAATGTCGGGCAGACGCTGACCGACACCTTTACCGTCACCACGGTCGACGGCACCGCCCAGCTGGTCACCATCACCATCAACGGCGCCAATGATGCCGCCGTGATCAGCGGCCCTGTGACCGGGACGATCACCGAGGCGGGCGGCGTCGCCAACGGCACGCCGGGTCTCCCGATCGCGACCGGCGATCTGAACTCGACCGACGTCGACAATCCGACGGATGCCTGGGACGTGGTCGCCACATCGTTGCGCAGTGATCGCGGCTTCGGCACCTATACGCTGACAGTGGCCGGGGTCTGGACCTACTCGCTGGACAACAGCAATGCCGCCGTGCAGGCGCTCAATGTCGGTCAGACGCTGACCGACACCTTTACCGTCACCACGGTCGACGACACCGCCCAGCTGGTCACCGTCACCATCAACGGCACCAACGACGCCGCCGTGATCACCGGCCCGGTGACTGGCACTGTGCTGGAGGCGGGCGGGATCAACAACGGCACGCCGGGCATACCCACCGCGACCGGCGATCTGAATTCGACCGACGTCGACAACCCGAACGATGCCTGGACGGTCGTCAGCGCGCCGACCGCCAGCACCGACGGCTTCGGCAGCTATACGCTGACAGCGTCCGGGGTCTGGCTCTACACGCTCGACAACAGCAATCCGGCCGTGCAGGCGCTCAATGTCGGTCAGGCGCTGACCGACACGTTCACCGGCACCACGGTCGACGGCACTGCCAAGGTCGTGACCATCACCATCAATGGCAGCAACGATACCCCCACGGCGGTGGCCGACAACAACGCCGGCGATCCGGTGACCGAGAGCGGCGTCAATCCAGGCAACACGCCGTTTGCTGGCGACCCTTCGGCGGCGGGAAACGTGCTGACCAACGACCTTGACGTGGACAGCGGCGATACCAAGACGGTGGTTGCGGTAAACGGCGAAGCGCTCAACGTCGGCCAGCCGCTGGTCGGCACCTATGGCACATTGACGCTCCTGGCCAACGGCAGCTGGAGCTACGCGCTCGACAATGCCGACCCCGACACCAATGCGCTGGCGCAGGGCCAGACCGCCACTGACGCCTTCACCTACACTATGTCCGACGCCAGCGGCTCAACATCGTCTTCGTCGCTCACGATCACCATCACCGGAACCAATGATGCACCGGACATCGTCATTCTTAGCGGCGATAGCGCTACCGCAAATCTGACCGAAATCGGTACGGGCCTGACGACGAGCGGCACCATGACTGTCAGGGATCCCGACCTCACTGATACAGCCACGGCATCAGTATCCTCCGTTGTTCTCAGCGGAACGACTGGCGGGCTGACGGCCGCCGACGTGCTGGGAATGCTGTCAGTAACCGCCGGCTTGATTGCGGCCGATCCCGGGGACACGCACAACCTCGGTTGGGCGTTCAATTCCGGGGCGCAGGTGTTCAACTTCCTGAACACGGGCGACACGCTGACGCTTGCCTACACGGTGCAGGCGACCGATGGCAGCGCCTCTGACGCGCAAACCGTGGCGGTCAACATCCATGGCGTCGGCGGGACGCCGGTGGCGAACGACGACAACATTCTGGTGTCCAACTCAACGACGGTGATCATCCCCTGGAGCGCGCTCCTCGCCAATGACAGCGATCCGAACGCGACCATTACCGCCGTCACGAGCCTGAATGGCGTTACTGGTGGAACAATTCCGGTCACCCTCGACGCGACCGCGCACACAATCACCTTCGCCACGCCGAACACCAGCGATCTCACCGGCAATACCTTCACCTATTCGATCTCCAATGGCTCAGGCACGTCGACCGCAACCGTCGATGTGGGCGTCATGCAGGTCAACACCGGCGGAGGCGACACCCCCGATCTGTCAAACCAGACTTACGATTTCTCCTATATCGCCACCGGCAACGCCAACGATAAGCTCATCAGCGGTCCGGGCACCGATTATTTCTTCGGCGGCAACAACAACGATACCTATCAGTTCGGCTTCACCGGCGGCGGCAACGATCGGATCGACGAGTCGATATTAGGAGGGGGCGGCAACGACCTCATCAAGATCACGACCCCCGTCGGCGGCTCGTACACAGATCTCAATTTTCAGCGCGTTGACGCCGACTCGGATGGATCGGTTGACGACCTTCTGATCACTTACAACGGGCAGTCGATCACCGTCATCAAGGAATTTAGTGCAATCGCGAACAACCAAGTCGAAACGATGTCGTTCAATGGTGGAACGTTCGGCGACTACTCGCTGGGAACCGGTCCCTATACGATCAATAAAACGACAGGCGGCAACGATATCGTCGCCGGGACCAGCGGCGACGATGTCCTGAACGGCGGCAGCGGCGGAAACGATCTCATCTTCGGCGGCGCGGGTAATGACACGCTCGACGGCGGCAATGGTGACGACCTGCTGCGTCGGCGGAACCGGCAACGACACGCTCTTTGGCGGCGGCGGCAACGACACCTATCTGTTTGGTCTCAACGATGGAATTGACACCATCAACGAGAACGGCGGATCGAATGGTGGCGCCGGCACCGACCTGATCACGATCATGGCAAACGGGGCGGCGCTCAGCAGCCTCAATTTCTCAGATACAGTCCCCGGCGCCGGTGGAAATCTCGTGATCGACTACAACGATGCGCAGATCACCGTGGTCGATGAGTTCAACGGAAACAACAATTCTGACGTGGAGAGCCTGACCTTCCTCGGCGGCGCAAGCTATCTTGGCTACGATTTGGGCTCGGTGACTTACTCGCTGGACGGTCGTGGCAGCAATCCAATCCAGGCGGGCGACAGCGGCGACAACACGCTGACCGGCGGTGCTGGCCGGGATTTGATCTTCGGCAACGCAGGAAATGACACCATTACCGCAGGCCGAGGCGGCGACCTGCTGGTCGGCGGAGCTGGCAACGACAGGATAACCGGCGGCCCCGGTGACGACGTGATAGTCGGCGGCACTGGCAACGATATTCTGACGGGGAGCGGCGGCAACGATCGATTTGTCTTCGCCGAAGCCGGCCCGGCCAACGTCGATACCATCACCGACCATAACACCAAGGACGTCATCGACCTGTCGCCTTTGCTGGACAGTCAATTCCACCCGACCGACAATCCTGCGGATTTTGCCCGCCTCGTGCAAAATGGCTCGGACGTCGTCGTGCAAGCCGACGTGGACGGCGCGGCCAACGGCCATAACTTTGTGGACGTGGCCGTTCTCCAAGGCTACGGAACGTCAGGGCAGGACCTGGTCCACGTCCATTTCGGCAACGCGACCTTCGACCTGCTGGTGTAAGCCCAACGCGGACATCGCGGCCAATATGCAATGGGTGAGGCGCCGCCTGCGTTACGCGAAAGCGAGCGCCTACGATCACCCAGATCGGGGGCTGGCAGCACAAACAAATGTTTGGCGCGACACAGCAGGACAATTGAGCGTTGCCTCCCATATCCAAGCCAGTTTCTGAATTTACCGTAAGCCGGGCGTTTTAAGAGCATTTTGATGGTCAAGCATCCCGCTCTGGATTGAGCTGTTTGGACCGTCGGTGTAACGCCACGCCCGATATAGCTGCGCTGCTGCGATCTTAACCAAGCGGTCGCCGCAGAGGCCCTGGTTTCCGCAAGCAAGAGACCCGCCCAGAATTCGACTGCGTTTGCCCCGCCAACGGCATCTCGCGGCCATTAAGCTAGCGTTAGCAAGCGCCCACAAATGACGCGGCAATCGTGCCGCGGACCCAAGGAGGACGAATGAGGTACACGTTTTTGATTGCGGTCCTGGTGGGGGCGCTAACAACCATTTCGCCTGCTTTGGCGACCATTCGGATTGCCGGGGATGCCGGGGGACAGATCGGCGCCTATCTCCAGCGTCACGAAACGATGCGGCAGTCGGGCGAGCGCGTGATCATCGACGGACCTTGCCTTTCGGCATGCACCATGGTGCTCGGCGCCATACCGCACAATCGTATTTGCGTCACGTCGCGCGCCTTCTTCGGTTTTCACGCGGCCTTTCGTGTGGACCAGAGCGGAAGGCAAGTGGCCAGTCTCGAGGGAAATTCGCTTCTGGTAAGTCACTACCCGCGGCAAGTCCGCAACTGGATCGCGCGGCGCGGCGGCTTGTCTCGGCAGATGATGTTTCTCAGCGGTCGTAGGCTCTCATCGATGTATGCGTCGTGTGATTCCTTAGAAGCACATTTCTAGAGAAGCACATATCTAGTGGCGCGCCGAATTCCCACGGGAGCGCGATCTCCCCTGAGCGGCGGCAAAGGACGACATGGTGATCATGCCGTCCAATGCCGTGCCGAATGTTGCAGTGTTTTTGAGTTGCACCGGTTATTGTTGCGGGCAGGACACTCGCTCGCCGCTGTACGCCAGGAATGTCTGGCTCTCTACGTCATACGAGCGGAATTGCTGAGCGCAATATGCGACCGCATCCGATTCGCTGATATGGACACCGTGCAAGATGTAGCTGTCGCCACCGCTCGTGCCATAGTCAGCGCTCGCGTAGGCGTCGTAACCATCGCTCGCGCCATAGCCTCCGCTCGCGTAGTAGCCGGAACCGATGGCTGCCCCCGCGACTGCTGCGGCGCCCAAGCCATATCCCCTGTAACCGGCCCAACGGCCGCCCCAGCCATATCCGGCACGGCCATACCGGACTCCGACACGGCCCACGCCGACACGGCCCACTCCAACACGACCTACTCCAACGCGGTGTGCACCGCCGCGATAGACGCCGGCACGAGTTGCCGCCGATGCAATATCAATGGCCAGGGCCATCGTCGAGATCGCGAGCGCGCCGGTAAGCGCCGCAAGGCACATGCGTTTCATGGATGACTCCTGTGAGGTTGACAGACTTACAACCGGCATTTGATGCGCCTGACGCGAACGCGCCATTGTGCGTAAGTATCAGTCAGCCCGCGAAAAGAGGGTGCGGAGCCTATTCTTTGGCATGAACATCCCGGTCCATCTCGCAGTGCCGAATGTTCGTTTCACCTAAGATATGACGGATCACACGCGCGTCAGTGCTACTGACATTGATAGCCAATCGCGCTCAGCGCCAACGAGGTAACGGCCGCGCGGATTGGAGCTTGGTTAAATCTGCTTCGAGATAGCGCAGTTTGGCCTTCCGAGTGCGCCAAGAATTATTCAGTGGTCACCGTCGACTTCGCCCGCCTGCCGTGAGCTCGGGAACGACGGTTAGCGCAGTCTAAACGGGCTGTCCGTTACGAGGCATCGAGAACATTTTCGACATGTTCGCCGCTGAGCCTCTCCGGTAACGGCGGGCTGCACGGATCAACAGGTCCGCCGCGTTTTCGATTATGACAAATCCATTCGCCGTCAATGCGGCAGCATTTTTTGGTGGAGTGCGGCCGAAGGATATCGGCATCCATTTTGACAAATCGATGGGAGTGTTTTTAAGCGCCAACATTTCACGCGGGTTGGCTACGTTACGTTCACGGTAACGGTCGCAAAATTCGTTCGTCATTCAGGCGCTGCCAAGCCCATGAAGTTTGCTCGGGCATTCGCGCCCGAGCCAAAATTTACTTTTTCTTGCGAGCCTTTTTCGCCTTCTTAGCTTTCTTCGCCATAGCGAAATCCTCTCGTTATAGGGGCGACCGCCTTGGAGGGTCCGGTTGCGCCCCTTGCAGCGCAAAGCTCGCCTGATTCGGTCTTTTCTGTCCCTTGTTTCCGCCCACCACATTCCAAATGGACACAACATTTATAAGTGACCACCCCTGCTTTCGGGGGGGCGCGTTCAACCGGTCAGTGCAACACCGCTTGTAGTCTATCGGCTGGCGTTTCGAAGCCCAAGGTCTTTCGCGGACGTTGATTGAGCCGCAGAGCAATCGCGTTCAGATATCTCTGAGAGATGCGCGAGAAGTCTGTTCCTCTCGGGAAGTACTGACGCAGCAGGCCATTGGTGTTCTCGTTTGATCCGCGCTGCCAGGGACTGCGCGGATCACAGAAGTAGACCTGGACATTGGTCGCAACCGTGAAGCGCTTGTGGGCATGCATCTCTTTGCCTTGATCCCAGGTCAGAGAGCGTCGCAACTCCTCAGGTAGCTTACCGATGTGCTTGGCAAGCGCAGCAACAACAGTCGCTGTGTCCTTGCGGAGGATTTTGACGAGCATCGTAAAGCGGGTATTGCGCTCGACAAGGGTGGCGATGTGCGTGTTGTTCGCCCCGGTAAGAAGGTCTCCTTCCCAATGCCCCGGCACGGCGCGATCCTCAATCTCGGCGGGTCGCTCGCGGATGGAGACCATATCGAGGATATGTCCTTGTCCGCTCTTCGCGTTGTGGCCCTTGGGGCGACGCATCCGCCGCTCAGTCCGCAACTGCGCCGTCAGTTCCTTCTTCAGGA